>NZ_OY769915.1:160000-5717500 GCF_963669205.1 uncultured Roseibium sp. | reverse complement strand
TAGTAGTGGCGAGCGAACGCGGACCAGGCCAGTGGCTATATTTTAAGAACCGGAACCGTCTGGAAAGTCGGGCCTTAGTGGGTGACAGCCCCTTACGGGTAGAAAGAGATATAGTCCTTGAGTAGGGCGGGACACGTGAAATCCTGTCTGAACGTGGGGGGACCACCCTCCAAGCCTAAGTATTCCTTGTCGACCGATAGCGAACAAGTACCGTGAGGGAAAGGTGAAAAGCACCCCGACGAGGGGAGTGAAACAGACCCTGAAACCGGATGCCTACAAACAGTTGGAGGGCTTCGTGCCTGACAGCGTACCTTTTGTATAATGGGTCAGCGACTTAATTTAACGAGCAAGCTTAAGCCGATAGGTGTAGGCGCAGCGAAAGCGAGTCTGAATAGGGCGATGAGTTCGTTGGATTAGACCCGAAACCGAGTGATCTAGCCATGGCCAGGTTGAAGGTGCGGTAACACGCACTGGAGGACCGAACCCACGCCTGTTGAAAAAGTCGGGGATGAGCTGTGGCTAGGGGTGAAAGGCCAATCAAACTCGGAAATAGCTGGTTCTCCGCGAAATCTATTTAGGTAGAGCGTCGGATGAATACTCTCGGGGGTAGAGCACTGGATGGGCTATGGGGGCTTACCGCCTTACTGATCCTAACCAAACTCCGAATACCGAGAAGTACTATCCGGCAGACACACAGTGGGTGCTAACGTCCATTGTGGAGAGGGAAACAACCCTGACCGCCAGTTAAGGTCCCTAAGTTATGGCTAAGTGGGAAAGGATGTAGGACTCCCAAAACAACCAGGATGTTGGCTTAGAAGCAGCCATCATTTAAAGAAAGCGTAACAGCTCACTGGTCTAAATAAGGGGTCCCGCGCCGAAAATGTACCGGGGCTCAAGCCATACACCGAAACTGCGGGTGCATCTTATGATGCGCGGTAGCGGAGCGTTCTGTAAGTCTGCGAAGGGATACCTGTGAGGGGTCCTGGAGATATCAGAAGTGCGAATGCTGACATGAGTAACGATAAAGCGGGTGAGAGACCCGCTCGCCGAAAGTCCAAGGGTTCCTGCGCAACGCTAATCGGCGCAGGGTTAGCCGGCCCCTAAGGCGAGGCCGAAAGGCGTAGTCGATGGGAATGCAGTTAATATTCTGCAGCTTGGTGGTAGTGACGGATGCAGTGTGTTGTATCTCCTTATTGGATTGGGGGTGCAGCGAATGTGTTCCAGGAAATAGCTCCACCGTATAAACCGTACCCGAAACCGACACAGGTGGACTGGTAGAGAATACCAAGGCGCTTGAGAGAACTATGCTGAAGGAACTCGGCAAAATGCTCCCGTAAGTTCGCGAGAAGGGAGACCTCGGTCCGGGCAACCGGATTGGGGTGGCACAGACCAGGGGGTGGCGACTGTTTATCAAAAACACAGGGCTCTGCGAAGTCGCAAGACGACGTATAGGGTCTGACGCCTGCCCGGTGCTGGAAGGTTAAGAGGAGGTGTGCAAGCACCGAATTGAAGCCCCAGTAAACGGCGGCCGTAACTATAACGGTCCTAAGGTAGCGAAATTCCTTGTCGGGTAAGTTCCGACCTGCACGAATGGCGTAACGACTTCCCCGCTGTCTCCAGCATAGACTCAGTGAAATTGAATTCCCCGTGAAGATGCGGGGTTCCTGCGGTCAGACGGAAAGACCCCGTGCACCTTTACTACAGCTTCACACTGGTATTCGTCACGACATGTGTAGGATAGGTGGTAGACGTTGAAGCCTTGGCGCCAGCTGAGGTGGAGTCACCCTTGAAATACCACCCTTGTCGTCATGGATATCTAACCGCGGTACAACAATATCCGGGACCGTGTGTGGCGGGTAGTTTGACTGGGGCGGTCGCCTCCCAAATGGTAACGGAGGCGCGCGAAGGTGGGCTCAGAGCGGTCGGAAATCGCTCGTTGAGTGCAATGGCATAAGCCTGCCTGACTGCGAGACTGACAAGTCGAGCAGAGACGAAAGTCGGCCATAGTGATCCGGTGGTCCCTCGTGGAAGGGCCATCGCTCAACGGATAAAAGGTACGCCGGGGATAACAGGCTGATGATGCCCAAGAGTCCATATCGACGGCATTGTTTGGCACCTCGATGTCGACTCATCACATCCTGGGGCTGGAGCAGGTCCCAAGGGTTTGGCTGTTCGCCAATTAAAGTGGTACGTGAGTTGGGTTCAGAACGTCGCGAGACAGTTCGGTCCCTATCTGCCGTGGGTGTAGGAGAATTGAGAGGATCTGTCCCTAGTACGAGAGGACCGGGATGGACGTACCTCTGGTGGACCTGTTGTGGCGCCAGCCGCATTGCAGGGTAGCTATGTACGGAAGGGATAACCGCTGAAAGCATCTAAGCGGGAAACCCACCTCAAAACCAGTTCTCCCTGAAGAGCCGTGGAAGACCACCACGTCGATAGGAAGCGTGTGGAAGTGTGGCAACACATGAAGCTTAGCTTTACTAATAGCTCGTTCGGCTTGATCGCTCTCATTAATCAATGTTCATCTTTGCCAAAGCGCCCGTGGCGCTTTGGAAAGATTGGTTTTTATGTTCTCACGGACGTTCCGGTCCTTCGGACCTGTCCTGCGAACCACGCGGCCAAAAGTGGCCGGCGCGCACTTGCGCTTGCGGAGCAAAGCTCCGGTTCTTGTCCCTTGAAACACTCCGGAACAAGAAGAAAACCAATCTGAAAACAGATAATTAAGAAAAGACCAGTTCTCATGAAGGCCTTAGGCTCCGGACCCGCAAGGGAAAAGAGCCCGAACCGCAGGTTCGCAAGGCCGACCGGCCGCCGCGCATGTTTGCGCGCCCCGTCCGGAGGTTAGGGCGAAGCCCGCTCAACCGTGAGGACAGATCTAACCAGTTTTGCGACAGCATAAACTGCGCTTCGCCGGCCTGGTGGCCTCAGCGGGGAGCCCCCACCCGATCCCATCCCGAACTCGGCCGTGAAACTCCCCAGCGCCAATGGTACTGCATCTTAAGGTGTGGGAGAGTAGGTCGCCGCCAGGCCTGCTAATCGCAGTTTGAAACTCTTCAACATAGCGCTCACGGCCGCATCGGGCTTCGCCCTGGCCTCCGCGAGGGCGGCCAAACGTGGCCGGCGCGCACTTGCGCTTGCCTTCGCTGCGCTTCGGAACTCTTGTCCCTTAACGGCGCAGCATCAAAGGCTAAAATAGTCCAGGGCATGCCCCAGATGGAGCAGGCCCGCGACGCCCGCAGATCCGGCAGGATCGAGGACGCGCAAAACAGAAATCACCGGGCAAGCACAAGCCCGCGCCGGAAACCTAGGTTCCCGAGCAAACAAAAATAACGCGGGATGGAGCAGTCCGGTAGCTCGTCAGGCTCATAACCTGAAGGTCGCAGGTTCAAATCCTGCTCCCGCAACCAACAAAAACAAGCCGCCCCCTTGGGCGGCTTTTTTGTTGGAAGGGCTCGCCGATTTACACCTGACGGGGTCCCCGGAAGGAGGGCAAAGCCCGACGCAACGGGGCAGAAAACAATCAAATCCTGCTCCCGCAACCAGATACGCCAAAGGCCGTCCAACAGGGCGGCCTTTGGCGTATCTGGACAGTGGATACAGGCGAGAACCTCTCCGGGCCCCATCAAGGAGGGCAAAGCCCAACGCAACGGGGCAGAAAAACACCAAATCCTGCTCCCGAAACCAACAAAACTTGAAGGCGCTCGAAAGAGCGCCTTTTTGATTCGAGCTCGGTATTTACACGCTCGGTAAACTACGCTTCGTCCTCATCGGTCTTCAGGTGTCCGGCGGCACACTTTTCCAGATACTTCTTTTTGCATTTCTCAGTCAGTCTGGCCTCTTCTGCGTGCCATGTCCCGAGGGTCGTCAGGATCGTTGCCAGACGCCCATGGATTGCCCTTGATGGCGCAGGGTGATCGGGCCCACATGATTGGTGCTTTTTGATTGTCGGTGCATAACAGGCTTCTGGTTGATCCGGACTATGGTTTCTGATGCCAATGGTCGGTAGCCCATGGCGCTGTGGCTTTATGACACGCTTTCGGATCAGGTAGCTTGAAAGGTGAGCAAATCGGCTGCAGCATCAAAAGAAGGCGTTCCAGTTGCGGAATGCCGGGCAATTTCTGGGTGTTTTCAGTTTGGGAAGGTCAAGATGAACGTTCTGCCAGACAGGTTTATGAGAGACCTTCTCACGCTCCGCTCGTTCGGCGCGCGCGGAGTGGGCAAGGGCGTGGTGCGTCCGGCGTTTTCTGAACCAGACGTGGCTGCCAGAAAGTGGCTGATCAAACAGTTGGAGGCGGCAGGCCTGGCACCACATGTAGATCCTGCGGGCAACGTCTTCGGACTGACCGATGCTCCATCCATGCTTTTGGGATCACACACCGATACCCAACCCGAAGGGGGCTGGCTGGATGGGGCATTGGGTGTCATCGTCGCATTGGAGATCGCACGTGCTGCGAAAGAGGCGGATGGTCCGGCAGTGTCAGTCGTGAACTTTCAGGATGAAGAAGGGCGGTTCGGCTCGCTGACCGGATCCAGCATTTATTCAGGCAAGACCACACTTGCCGAGGCCGACGAATTCACGGACATGAACGGCGTCCCTTTCAGCGATGCGCGGTCTTCAATGGCGGATCTTGCCGGCGCGTTCGTATCACAAAACCAGTTCCTGGGTTTCATTGAACTGCATATTGAACAGGGCAGCACACTGCACGACGCGGGCGAGGCGATTGGCGTTGTCACGGATATTGTCGGATCCCGGCAAGTGCAGGTCACGCTGACAGGTCAGCAAAACCACGCTGGCACCACGCTGATGCACCAGCGAAGAGATGCGTTCCAGGCGCTGTCGGCATTCAACGCCGCGCTAAACGATCGCCTTCGGAACATTGTAACACCGCGCACGGTCTGGACGATTGGCCGGATACAATTGCGGCCCAATGCACCCTCCATTGTGCCCGGTGAAGTGGCGTTCGACGTGCAATGGCGCGATGTTGATGACGATCGGCTGGCCCGGATGGAAGCTCTTATTCGCGACCTTGTTACCGAGATTGCCGTTGACCACGGAATGCAGGCTGAAATTGTGCCGATCAAGGCGCTGCAGCCGGTTCCAATGGACGCCAACCTGCGCGCGGCGTTGAGCGCAGCAGCTGAGGCGCAGGCCCCGGGTAAATGGCGCGAGATGCCGTCGGGCGCCTTGCACGACGCTTCAAACATGGCGGGGGTGATGCCGTCAGCAATGTTGTTCGTTCCGTCGATCGACGGCATCAGCCACGACTTTGCCGAGGATACCCACGAGGCCGACTTGATAACCGGCTTGCGTGTGATGGCGGACGCGGTCAGCCGATTAGGGTCATGACCCTAAACTGAAACGGGTCGCAAATCAGAGCCCCGTTGCTCAAAAGGCTTAACCGTTCGAGGTCTCCTTCGGCAATGATCGCCTGAAAGGAGTTTAGCTCTGCCCAGCGAGCCAAGCGTAGGGCCTCAGTTTCTAGGTGTCATGTCAACGATGGTGGGTTCGCGATTTCCGCTCGTCGCAAAGATCACTTTCTCGCCCTCCATGCTTTCAAAATCTATCTGCAGAAGGTCGACAACATGCACGGTGCGATCGTACATCGTGTGATAGTAGTATTTCAGGTTCTGTGAGTCGCTTGCAGTCGTGATTTGGGTTGCGCTGTAAAGCAAGTCATCTGATTGGACATCGTCCTGTGCACCTTCTGCTGCATCAGCTGGAATATTGAAGTTGTCCAGGATGCGAAAGGCCTCGCGAACCGTATCATAACCGCCTTCGGTATTCCTTGCGGTCTGCGAAAACGCGACCGCACGGACAAAACGAGATGGAGGCGTGAAATCACCGGGTAACCCAATCATGCCACTTCCGGCACCAAGTGGAGCAAACGTGACCCCACTGGCTTCGACTTCCGGAACTCCAATAGCGGAAAGATTGACGAAATTGTTTAGGTTTGTCATGTGCCAATCGTAATTCGGCGAATTGGTAATCACGCCGAGCGGTGCTTCAAAAACCGTTAGTTCACCATCGATATATTCAATGACAATTCGGCCACCGAAACGGTCAGCAACCAACATGTGAAATGGAAACGGAAATCCTAGGGTCTCGTCTACGACACCAACTACTCGGACGGCCTCCAGCCCAGCCTTTGCCTCGTCAACCGTTTCGTATCGGGACAAGACATATCCGGCCAGCAGATCACCTGGGATGGTGTTGTCTGCATCGTCGGGCAAATACTCTTGATATTCGGTGAAGCCTGGGAGGTAGAAGAGCCCGGCGGTAAGCCCCGCCTCGTTTATGCCATCGGCAGGGGCGCCGTGATCAAGCATGCTTATACCGACCACTCCAAAGCGACCGTTCCAGGTTGCCCCTTGCTTTCCATCAGGCATTTCACCAGCGTTATAACTGTAGCCTCGTGGAATAACGTTTATCTTTGTTGCAAGATCAAACGGCCCCCACTCAGCTGTCCGCGCACGAACGATACTGCCATCAATTCCGGTTAACATGATCCCTGTGCATGACCAGGCTACTGACACTGATGCAATCAAGGCGACAGCTGTTCGAGCGCCAGCCTTCAATAATTTCCACGGGGTCATAAAAAGTTCTCCACAAAGTAGCGCAAACAAATTGAACACACACAAATATGACACTGCTGTGTTGGCTTGTTTCTGAGGTCCTAAAGTTGGCTTTGCAAGATGAGCATGGAGACAAGGATTGGCTACAGCTCTTCTTTTGTAAATGCTCGGGTTCTTTTCGCGATTTCGAAGCTTGGTTTTTTTTGCAAAGACCGCTGTTTTGATTAGCGTCAGTTTTCGGAAGGCGTGCGAGCCTGACCGTATGACCGATGGGGCGGCGCATTGCGGAGAGGTGGTTTGTCTGCTCCGGGCCGGCCGCGACTGTATGCTAATGCCGGAAAACAGCGAGCGGACAATCGATTGAACGACGTGGTCGGCGACAGTCTCGCATGGGTGCTGGAAGGAGTTACCTGGATGTCTGGTACGATGGAAGATGCCACGATTGAGGCCTATGCCGCCGAGCTGCTTGAGGCCTATGACACGGGCAGCCAGATTGCACCAATTACCGATCGCGACCCGGCTCTTGACGCCGCAAGGGCGTATTCCATCGCCCACAGGGTTACCGCACTGCGCGAGGTCCGGGGCGAGCGGAGGGTGGGCCGCAAGATCGGCTTCACAAACCGCACGATCTGGCCACTCTACGACGTCACGGGCCCGATGTGGGGGCCGGTTTGGGATACGACCCTGCATGATATCGGTGAAGGGCCGCACAGATTGCCGAATCTGCCCGAGCCGCGGCTTGAGCCCGAGATTGTCTTCGGCCTGAGGTCCGCGCCAAGGGCCGGGATGAGCGAGACCGAGCTTGCCGGGTGCATCGACTGGGTATCACACGGGTTTGAAGTCGTATTTTCCGCTTACCCCGGCTGGCGTTTTTCCGAAGCGGACTGTGCCGCCGCCTTCGGCTTGCATGGCGCACTCTATCTCGGCCCGAGACTGCCCCTGACGCAATCCGTTATCGGGCAACTGCCGCGCTTTCGCATGGTGCTTGAGGGGCCGCGCGGCAAGCGGCTTACGGGCTGCGGCGCGGACGTGCTGGACGGTCCGCTCACGGCGCTGGGTCATCTCCTGGACACACTGGCAGCCGACGCCGACGCACCGAAGCTGAGCGCGGGAGAGATCGTTACCACCGGAACCCTGACAGATGCCGCGCCGATCATGCCGGGTGACCGCTGGACCACCCGGCTCGACGGCATCGATCTGCCGGGCGCAACGATCAGCTTCACCTGAAGCGTTTCTTCCAGGTGACGGATCATTTGATTACGAAAATCGGTCCTGCGGCACGTCGCCTGGCTATTTACCCGCCCTGGCGGCAGCCCGTTCCCGCTGCGCGACATAAAGGCCCGAGCCGAAAATCACCGCAGCTCCGACAAATGTCATCTCGTCGGGGATTTCTCCCAGGAACCAGAACGCCAGCAGCGCCGCCCAGATCAGCTTCAGGAAGTCGAAGGGCATGACGGCGGTCGGCTCTGTTTCCTTCAAGGCCTGGCTCAGGCTGACCTGGGCGACCGATCCGGCAAAACCGATGAACAGCAGCCAGCCCCAGGCCCATAGGCTCGGGTCCTTCCAGACCCAAAGGGCCGGACCGACCGAAAACACCGACAGGAAGATGCCCATCCAGGCGACGATGGCGACGCTGCTCTCCGTGCGCGACAGGCTTTTGACGATGATCAGGGCAAGCGACCACAGCAGCGCCGCGGCGATGACCAGCAGGGAGCCGGTCTCCACGACGGCCAGGCCCGGCCGCAGGATGATCAGCATGCCGACGAAGCCGAGACCAATCGCGGTCCACCGTCTCAGCCGGATCTTTTCCTTGAAGATCAGGACGCTCAGGACCGAGGTAAAGATCGGGGCCGTGAAACCGAGCGCGGTGACCTTTGCGAGCGGTGTTATGGCCAATGCCGTGAAGAACAGGAACATCGCCGCTATGTTCACGACGCCGCGCAGCGCATGAAGGCCGAACCGGCTTGTCCGCATCTGCACAAAACCCGGCCCGATCAGCAGTGGCACAAGAAAGGCGAGGCCGAACAGGTTGCGAAAGAAGGCAATCTGAAAGGGATGGAGTTCGCTGGACGCGACCCGGACAGAAAAGTGCATGACCGCAAAGGCGACGGTCGAGGCACACATCATCACCACACCCCGAATGACCGGCGACTGGCTCTTCCAGGAGGCACCGAGCCCCGCAAAGCCTCCAGGATGGAAGGGGTTCACAATTGCGTACTTTCGTCCTGCACATGTCGGAACTCTACCGGCCTGAACATGACGCCGGTTTCAGGGAACGCGGCGATGGGCCTGGCGGAAACCGCGTTGCCACGATTTGCCTGGCGGTGCCTCTTCAACAGACGCGGCCCGGCGGCATGGACCCGGATACCATCAACGCACCGTGCACGACATGATTTTGTTTTCAGGAGGATATGCATTGGGCAGGGCGCCGCTCCCAAAGGTTCTAGAGGCCGAGTTCAAGGGCCCTGAGCAGGCGGAACCGGGTCTTTCCCGTCTTGCCACCGAGCGAGATCACGAAGGGCACCAGGCCGTGTTTGGTGGTGTTCACGTATCCTGCCAGGGCTTTCACACCGGGGATCGTGCCGGTCTTGTAGCGCGATCCGGCCTTGGTCCTGGGCAGCAGTTCGGCGTGCGGCGCAAACGCGGCCAGCACCCTGGCAAGGCCCTGGGTAGAGAAGCGGTTCCCGGTGCTGATGCCCGAGCCCTCCTTGAGGTCGATACCCTCGGTGATGCCATGCTCAGTAAGGATCTCTTCCGCGACTTTTTGCGACTTTGCAAGGCTGACCGGTCCGCCGAGACGGTGTGCGCCAACCTCCAGGAATATCTGGTTGGCGACATAGTTGTTCGACCCCAACAGCATCTGGGTCAAGATCTCCGGCAGGGCGCGGGACTGGCGGTGCACGTGAACGGGCTCAAGTCCCTCGGGGATGGATCCGATCGATATCTCGCCTTCAACGCTGCCGCCGGCCTTTCCGATAAAGACGGCGAGAAGCTCGCCGGCGTAGCGCACGCCGACGGAAGGGTCTTCCTGGGCAAGGCTGATGCGGCCGCGTCCGTTTGGGCCGCGTTTGCGGAACTGGCTCACCGCCAGGGGCGTGATCGGGGTTTGCTTTTCCGCGGAGCGCACGGATTTTCCCTTTTTGACGGCATGGATCGTGTTGAAGTTGACCGCAAGCGCCGAATTGAGGGCGTCATACGCCCTGCCGGTGTCCTCGATGCCGGGAATGCGCAGCTCTTCAGGGTAGTAACTTGCGTCAAGAACCATGCCCGCGAACGGCTCCTTGCCGGTTGCGGCGACAAGCTCGGGCGCGAGCAGCGCAAGCTCCTCGGAGACAAGGAAGGGATCACCGCCGCCGCGCACATAAAGCACCCTGTCGCTGTCCAGGTAAAACCGGGTCTGGAACCGGTGATCACTCCCCAGAACCTCCATCGCCAGCCATGCGGTGACGATCTTGGCGACGGACGCGGGGACGAAGGACTTCCCCGCGTTTTGCGCCACCAGTTCATTGCCCTCGCCATCCAGCACCAGCACGACACCCGACGGTGCAACACCGGCGACCTTTTCCTTGATGGCGGCCAGCGCGGGCGCACAAAGAAGAACTGCGGCAAGGGCGAAGGCAGGCAGGCGCATGAAGGCTCCATTCAGCCGCTGCTTCGGCGGCCGGGTGACGAGGATAGGGCCTCGCAATTCAACCGGAACTTCGGCCGCTTGTGAATACTCCATGTAAAACATCCCGAATCTGGGCCGTTTGTGACCAATGCGGCGAATGCTCTCTTCCCGTTCAGCCAGCGAACGTTGACGTCACAGTCGCAAAATGGCCTGGCGCTCTTTGCCTTTAATGTCACGCAGGGCGTAAAGCGTTATCTTGCTGCTAATCCCCATACGCCGAAGATCAATGACATAGGGTAAAATGTCTTCTTTGTGCCATCTCATGAGATCGCGCAGGCACCAACCAACACCAGTTTGTACCAAGTGTTCATCGTCATGGATCAATGCATTGCAGAAGCGAAGTGCGACGTCTTTGTACAAGCCTGACTTGGCGACTTTGCGCGTGAAAAGGACAACGCTCGCCCGACGCAACCATCTGTCGTCGCTGCTATTCCATCGACCCAAAAGCTCAATCATTTCTTGCACGTGGCAGTCTAGAATACTTGGTAAAAAGATCTTCGTAACACTGTCGATCTTGCTCCAACCATGTAGGCCGCTCACCAGGTCCTCCAGTTGTTGAAAACACTCCGGAGTGAAGCGTTCTGGAACCTTCTCCAAAAGAGCAATGGCAACGCCTTTTTGTTCTCCGTATCCAGAGGCAATGAGACGCGTGGCAAGTTCGATCTTTTCTTCTTCATCCAGAGCCGCGAATTCGGGTTTCAAGCTCGCGAGAAACCGCTTCATCTCAGGCGCTCTCACGCCGTATCCGAGATATCGCGGATCAGGTTCGTTCGCATCTGCGATGTACGCAGTTCCGTCTCCCAAAGCACTTAGCTCAGAAGCGATTGCCGCTTGTAGTGCATCGATGTCGGCAGAGAGTGATCGGGTCATCGTGGCGCAAACCTATTTCGGGCATTCATTGCAAGCAAGCGAACGGGGCCAGGATCCGCATATCGGCCAATTGCCCTCGTCGTATTGGAGGTCCGCTTACCGCATTGGGGATTGACGGTACGACCGACCGGACTGGGCGTGTATTGCCGACATATACGTCAATCGCATAACCGACTGGAAGACCGGCAGGTTTGCAGATTTGAGGGAGGCGTTTGCAGCTGTTTCCAGGCCGGATGAGGAGGAGGTTTGACCGTACTGCGAATGGTTGCTCAGTCAGACTCAAGCCTGAACCCTGATGCTGTCCAGATGGTCAAGAAACAGCCGATTTTCTTCCTGTCGTCCCACGGTCACTCTGAGGAACCTGTCGAAACCCTCCTGTTTCCAGGGCTTGACCAATGTGCCCAGGCGCATGAGGGCGTCCGCCACCTCAACCGAAGGCAGGTCTGTTTCAAAGAACACGTAGTTAGCTTGCGTCGGTGCGACGCGAAGACCGCGTTCCATCAATGCCGCACTCATCTTGTCGCGTTCTGTGGCAATCGCGGCGACGCTTTTCTTCATGTGTGCTTCGTTGCCCAATGCAAGCAAGGCTGCGTTCTGGGCGAGCGTGTTTGTATTGAAAGGTGTCTTGGTCAGATCAAGGGCCGCTGCCAAGTCGGGGGAACTGCACACGCCATAGCCTATTCTGAGGCCGGCAAGACCCCAGGCCTTGGAAAATGTCCTGAGAACGATCCAGTGCCCCTTGCCTGGCGCCAAAAGGTCAAGGCCGCTGCAGTAATCTCCGTTCAGCGCAAATTCGAAATAGGCTTCGTCGAGCACAAGCAGCGTCTCCGGATGCCGGGCCTTCAACAACTGCAAAAGATCGTCGCGCGACATCCAGCTCCCCACCGGATTGACGGGATGTGAAAAGATCAGGAGCTTTGCAGGTTTGCCGGCGGCCTCGACCAGTTTGTCCATATCGATGGTCAGGTCGTCGCTTAGGGCCACTCGTTCGATGCCGGCACCCATGAGAACCGCATAATCCTCGTGGAGCGGGAAGGAAGGGTAAAGCGTAATCACCCTGTCGCCAGGTTCGATCACACTGCGAAAAATGATCGACAACAGTTCTTCAGAACCGTTGCCGAAAACGAGTAGGTCCGGATCCGTATCGAGATACGCTGCAAGCCCGGTCCGCAGGTCGGACGCCTCGCTTGACGGATATATGTGCAAATGATCCTGCTGCTTCCCGATATACTCCAGCACGTCTGGTGCAGGTCCAAAGGGGTTCTCGTTCGATGCCAGGCGGTTCACTTCCGCAAGTCCGCAAAGCCTGCGGACCGCTGCAATGGACAGACCCGAATTGTAGGGTTCGAGCTGTTTGAGGCTTGGCCTGATTATCTTGTCCAGATCGTTCATCGCGGGCTCGTGCTCGTGCCAGACGGGGGGTCAGTTGATTTGAAAGCGTCTATGTATATACATAATAGCACGAAGCGGGAGGAAGCAAGACTATGGCACCGGCTAATTTTGATCTGACCGGCAAACGGGCACTTGTTACAGGCGCAAGCCGGGGCCTTGGCCAGGCGATGGCGGTTGGTCTGGCGGAGGCTGGAGCCACCGTTGCGATCACATCGAGAATCCTGGGCTCTCTCGAGGAGACGCAATCGCTGGTGGAGAAAGCCGGGGGAACCGCGCACAATTTGCAGCTCGACGTTCAGGATGTCCCAGCGATGAAATCTGCCGTGGCCGGATTTGCGAGGGATGTGGGTCGGCTGGACATTCTCATCAACAATGCCGGCTACGAAGAGGTCTGTCCGTCTCTCGACGTCGACGAGGCTCTTTGGGACCGGATCAATTCGATCAACCTGAAAGGTGCTTTTTTCTGCGCCCAGGAAGCGGCTCGACACATGCTTGAGAGCGGTGGCGGTTCTATCATCAACGTCTGTTCCCTAACGTCGTATGTCGGTGTGCCAACCGCAGTGCCCTATACGTCGTCGAAGTCCGGGCTGCTTGGAATGACCCGGGCCCTGTCCGCGGAATGGGCACCGCACAAGGTCCGCGTCAATGCGATTGCACCAGGCTACTTTCGAACGGAGTTGACGGATGTCTTCTATCAGGATGACGCCTGGAAGGCCGCAATGGTTGCAAAAATCCCGCTCGGGACGTTTGGCGATGCGCAGGACCTCAAGGGTGCAGCAGTGTTCCTGGCCAGCGAGGCCTCACGATACATCACGGGGCAATGCCTGGGGATCGACGGCGGATACCTTGCCGCAATTTGACCTGGCGGGAGGGTGCCTGGCGGCATGCTCTGCCGTGAGAGCCCGCGTGTCTTGACAAGAATTCGCAATTTCGATTTCATGTATAGACATAGCGTATCGGCAGACCGGATCTGCCATGTCTCGCGATGCACAAAGGCAGCAAAGAGTGACTGAGATCCAAGCGGCGGCAGTCTCGGCTATTAACGTCGAGATGACGTTCGGAACGTTCAAAGCTGTTAAAGATGCAAGCTTCGAACTTCAGAACGGCAAGTTTCTTACGATCCTTGGCCCGTCGGGGTCCGGCAAAACAACACTTCTGCGCTTGATCGCCGGATTCCTGACACCCTCCAGCGGCGAAATCCTGATCAACGGTCGTTCAGTCCGAGCGGTCGCGGCAAACAAGCGCTCGATCGGCATGGTCTTCCAGAAGCTTGCCTTGTTTCCGCACATGACGGCTGCGGAAAACGTGGCGTTTCCCCTGAAGATGCGTCGCTTCGATGCGCGCACGATCCCGGACCGGGTGGCGCAGTATCTGAAGCTGGTGCGGCTGGGCGGCTTCGAAAACCGGAGAATTCATGAACTCTCGGGTGGGCAGCAGCAACGCGTGGCGATTGCAAGAGCGCTGGTGTTTGAACCGGATCTTCTCCTTCTCGACGAACCGCTGGCCGCCCTTGACCGGAAGCTGCGGGAAGAAATGCAGCTTGAATTCCGGAGAATACAGAAGGAACTCGGCGTCACCACGATCAACGTAACTCACGACCAGCGGGAAGCCCTGGTCGTTTCCGACCAGATCATCGTGATGAATGATGGTGAAATCCAGCAAAATGCGGCACCGACGCAGATGTACAGGATGCCAAGCAACCCCTTTGTTGCCAATTTTATCGGTGTGACCAACGACCTTTCCGGCATCCTGACACGGGTTACCAGCGCTGACGCGACCGCAAGGTTCGGCAATGTCGAGTTGATGGGCGTTCACGGCGGAGCCGGTGCCCTGGAAGACGGAACGCCGATCAAGGGGGCGATACGAGCTGAACAGATACGCATTGCGTCAGCCGAACAGTCGATGGCGGGACTTGATGCCGATTTTCGTGGCACCGTTCTGGACGCGATTTTTGAAGGCGAACGCCATGTGTATGAAGTCGAGGTCCCGGAGCTCGGCGGCGAGACGCTGAAAATCATTCATCATGATCGGAACGATCAGAGCGCCCTCGAACCGGGTGCTCTCGTGCACATAGGGTGGAAGAACCGGGATCTGCAAATCTTCCCGGCGAAACAATAAGGCGCGAAAAAGCGCCGTTAGTCCATGAAAAGGGGAACGACATGAACTTTGAAAGAAAACTGAACAGAAGATCTCTTCTCAAAGCATCTGCCGCTGTCGGTGCAACCGGCCTTGCGTCTGTTTCGATGCCCTCCGTGTTGCGGGCGGCGGAACCGGACAAGCCGAGCGAACTCATTATCCGTGCATGGGGCGGTCCGTGGGTGGAGGCGCTCAAGAACGGCGTTTCGGATCCCTTCACCGAAAAAACGGGCATTCGCATCGTTCACGACCTGACGGAGGATAATGAAATCCAGCCGAAAGTCTGGGCCGCGGTTGCGCAGAACCGGACGCCGCCCATTCACATCAACTGGGACACGACGACGAACGCCACCAAGTCGGCCCTCAGGGGCGTTTGCGAAGATCTGTCCGACCTGTCCAACCTCTCCGGTACCACTGACCTTGCGAAGCCGGTCGGCGTGGACGGTTATCCGATCGTCAACACCTACGGTTACGTCTACGTTCTGGCCTATCGCCCGGAAGCCTTCCCCGATGGTCCTCCGAAGTCCTATCACGATCTTCTCGATCCGAAATTCAAGGGCCGGATCGCCTTTTACAACGACGGTATCGGCTTCCATTTCCCGGCGCAGGTCGCGGGCGGCGGCACGCTCGAGGACATCCCGGGCAACATGGATGCCTGCTGGGAGTTCGTTGAAAAGATCAAGGCGCAGAACCCGTTGCTCGGTGAGGATCCGGATTTCGTCACGTGGTTCCAGCGCGGCGAGATCGATGCTGCGTGCACGATTTCCACGAACGCGCTCGGTGCAAAAAGAAGTGGTGTCGACATTGCCTGGACGGTTCCCGAAGAAGGCGCAAAGTTCGATACGGATGGTCTGTGGATTCCGAAAGGTCATTCTGAATCAGATCTTTATTGGGCCAGGGAGTACATAAATTCCGCGTTGACCCAGGCAAACCAGCAGGTCTGGCTGGATGGGCTCGGACTGCCGGGTGTTGTGCCTGGTCTGACACCTCCGGAAGGTCTGGCTGGAGATCCGTCCTACCCGACCAAGCCTGAGGACTTCGAGCGACTGATCCGTATTTCGGGTCAGATCCAGGTGGAAAACGAGAGCGAGTGGTTCTCGAAGTTTAAGCAGATCATGCAGGGTTGATCGCAGGCAAACTGGCACCAGCCGGGCGGGTTCGACCTGCCCGGCATCCCACCTATTCGGGCCCTTTATGCGCAGATACAAGACATCGTACCCGATCAGCTGGCGTTTCATGGACGTGCTGGAAGCGGCCTTTGCCCTTGTGCTGCCGCGAGGCGGCGGCAGGCTGACGCCCTATCTCTTGCTGACGCCAGCTGTCCTTCTTGTCGGCACGCTCGCGGTCGGTCTGCTTTACATAGGAGACTCGTCGCTTCGTGTACTTGACCGTAGCACGTTCCTCTTTTCCGACTACTGGACGCTTGAAAACTACCAGCGTGCCTTTTCGGAGAGTTTCACGGCGACAATCATATGGCGCAGCCTTGCTGGGGCAGTCATCGTAACCGCGGTTACGCTGCTGCTTGCCTTTCCGTACGCCTATGTGATGGTGAGGACATCTCGCGCGTTCTTAAGGAAGTTCCTTCTTGTCGCGCTGTTTCTTCCGTTTTTCATCGGTCAGGTTGTACGCGCCTATGGATGGCTGATTATCCTCGGCAATCAGGGCATCGTTAACGATGCGCTTGCCCTCGTTGGCGTCGAACCGCTGCGTCTTCTTTTCAATTATCCGGCGGTTCTGTTCGGACTTGTTCAATACATGCTGCCTTTCGGTGTCCTGATGCTGGCACCTGCCTTGACGGCAATTCCAGAAGATATCGAAGCGGCTGCAACGTCTCTCGGTGCCAACTGGCTCAGGATGCTTTTCCATGTGGTTCTGCCGATGGCAAGACCCGGCCTGATCGGCGCGGGTGTGGTTGTGATGACCCTTTCGCTGACGGACTTTGCCATGCCGGCCATACTGGGCGGTGGGTCGCAGGACTTCGTCGCCAATGCGATCTACGACCAGTTCTTCAGGACATCCGATCAGGGCTTCGGGGCCTCGCTGACGCTTATCCTTATTGCGGTGGGATCAATGACAGTCGGTCTTATCTTTGCGGTATTCGGTGCCGGGACGTTGGCCTTGGGGGCGAACCGGAAATGAATCGCTCACCCACGCAAACAATTGTTTTCTGGTCAGTGGCAATCCTGTGCGTCGTGGCATTGTCCGCGCCGACACTGGTGGTTCTCGGTGCGTCGTTTACGGCCGGCAATATCATAGACTTTCCACCCGACGGGTTCTCCCTCAAGTGGTACGTCGCCATACTGGGAGAACGCGATCTTCAGCAGGCGTTTTTGCGCTCCGTCATTGTCGCCTGTATTTGCGTCGCCGTGTCGGTGCCTGCCGGTACGCTCGCCGGGATCGCCCTGTCCAAGTACCAGGTGAAATGGGCGGGAGCGCTGCAGATCTATCTGCTGTTGCCGTTCACTGTCCCGCTGATCGGGTCGGGCATCGGCCTGATGCTTCTGTTCGGCGAGTTGAGACTTCTGGGAAGCCTCTGGCCGATCGGTATCGCGACGGCGGTCATCAATCTGCCATTCATGATATGGGCGGTGTCCTCCAGTGCCGCGTCGCTGGATCCGGATCTGGAGCTTGCTGCTCAAAGCTGCGGTGCGGGTCCTTTGCAGACCTTTTTCAACGTGACGCTGCCGGCGGTCACGCCGGGTGTGATCACCGGGGCGTTGCTGATGTTCATTCTCTCGCTGAATGAATTCCTGGTGAGCCTGCTGCTCGTCGATGCGCGGATCGTGACGCTGCCCGTTCAGATTTACAATTCGATTCGGGCGATCATAACGCCCGACCTTGCAGCGGTGTCCGTCGTCTTTATCGCGGTCGCGGCGCTGGCGATCATTATTCTTGACAGGATCGTCGGTCTGGAAGTGTTCCTGAAGTCCAAGTAACGCCTGTTGGCGTTCGAAAGGTGTGGGTCTATGTCACAAGTATCCTTCCATGAACTCAGCAATGTGAGTTCCGAAGCGTATCAAGATCTTCTGCGTCGCTCGGAAGCGGATCTCTCCGGATTCATGGAAAAAGCCAAGCCGATCATCGAGGCTGTGAAAACGGAAGGCGACGCGGCGCTTGTGCGTTTCGGGCAGGATTTTGACGGCGCGACTTCCTTGACCGCTGCGACGCTAAAGGCCAGCGAAGCGGAATTCGATGCCGCCTTTGATGCTGTAGATACCGAGGTCGTCAATGCGATCCGGCACGGCATTGCTAACATTCGCAGCTTTCACGAGGAACAAAAACCGGCACCCATGTGGTTCAAGGAAATCAAGCCGGGAGCATTTGCCGGGGACCGGTATACCCCGATCCGCTCCGTCGCGCTCTACGTTCCGCGCGGCAAGGGGGCCTTTCCATCGGTCACCATGATGACGTCGGTTCCGGCCGTGGTGGCTGAGGTTCCAGAACTCGCGATCTTCACACCCCCGACGCCGGATGGCGGTGTCGATGCGGCGACGCTCGTGGCCGCCCGTCTCGCAGGTGTCGAGACGGTCTACAAGTGCGGCGGTGCGCAAGCAGTGGCGGCTGCGGCGTTCGGGACTGAAACGGTCCGGCCGGCGCACAAGATCGTGGGGCCGGGCAGCCCCTGGGTCGTGGCTGCCAAGCAATTGCTGTCGAACGTCATTGATCCCGGCCTGCCTGCCGGCCCTTCGGAAGCGATCATCTTTGCGGACGATACGGTACATGGCGGTCTTGCGGCGCTAGATCTGTTGATCGAAGCCGAGCACGGACCTGACAGCTCCGCCTATCTGGTGACCCACTCGAAACGGGTTGCCGAAGAAGCGCTTGCGGCATTGCCGGACCATTGGGCGAAAATGACGGACCTGCGGGTCGGGTTTTCACGCGCGGTGCTGTGCGGCAACAACGGCGGCATCATACTGACACCGGGCGTGGAAGAGAGCTACCGTTTCATCAACGACTACGCGCCCGAGCATCTTGAATTGCTGTCGAAGGAGCCCTTTCAGCATCTGGGACACATTACTGAAGCTGCGGAGATCCTGATGGGGCCGCACACCCCTGTTTGCATTGGAAACTTCGCACTTGGACCGAATGCGGTACTGCCGACCAGCAGCGGTGCGCGTACCTACGGTCCCTTGTCGGTGCATGATTTCGTGAAGTGCAGTTCCGTTGGCTTTGTAACCCGTCCTGCCTATGCCGAAATGGCGAAGCATTCCAGAGTGCTTGCACGCTATGAGGGCTTTTCATCGCACGAAAATGCCGTGTCGGAGATGCGTGACCCTTACCTGGAAGGGTGATTGGCATGCGATCGGTGCGGCTTCACGATCCTCTGGACATACGGTTCGAGCATGTTGATCCGGCACCCGAGCCGGGCAGAGGAGAGGTCCGGATCAAGGTGGCCTTTGCAGGCATTTGCGGGTCGGACATTCACAATTACAAGACAGGTCAATGGATTTCCCGTCGACCCTCAATCGCCGGTCACGAGTTCGCCGGGACGGTTGATGCGGTCGGGGAAGGCGTCACAAGACTGTCGGTCGGCGACAAGGTTGTCGCCGATTCCAGAGACTATTGCACGAAATGCGTCAACTGCCTGCAAGGCAACAATCATCTGTGCAGCAATCTGGGGTTTGTCGGCGAAAGCATCGACGGCGGCTTTGCTGATTTCACGACACTCCCCGAGCGGCTGGTCTACGCCAGCGATCCCTCGATGGAGCTGGATATTGCAACGCTTTCCGAGCCGCTGGCGGTCGCACTTCATGCTCTCGACCGGATTCGGATCGAAAACCATGACCCGTTGCTGGTGGTCGGCTGCGGGCCGATAGGCGCGTTGATTGCCGTGGTGTCCGATATTCTCTGCCAACGGCCACTCCTCTTATGTGACCGCGATGGCCTCCGCGTTGAAACCGTTGTCACGGCATGTGCGGGGCATCCGGTTGATCTTGCGGTCTTCAACCAGTTCGAGAGCCTGCCCGGGAAAACCGTGCGCCACGTGATCGACACGACCGGCAACGTGGAGGTCATTTGCAGTCTGGCAGAGAAGCTGAGCGGATCGACGTTGGGGATGGTTGGAATTGGATCTGGAACGTTTCCGTTCGATCCTACCGGCGCAGTCGAACGGGAGCTGGCGCTTGTCGGTTGCCATGCATTCAAAGATCAATTGCCCCGCGCCGTTCAACTGCTTGAACGGCATCCCGATCGCTTCAGACCGCTCGTTGAACACAGGATCTCGCTGGAAGACACACCGGCAGAATACGCCAGAATATGCTCGGGCAACGCGACTGGCATCAAAACGCTGATTGATGTGTCCAATGCCGGCGCGCCTGGCGCACACTGAGAAGCCGGAGCTGATAGGTCTGTTCTGCTCGAACGGTGAGACCTGCGCAGGAGGCGACGGGCTGCAGTGGCGCTTCGGCAGCGGGCACACGCCAGATTTTGCAAGTCCGGAACACGGGTGTGGGGTTTCACATCGCCGACGGTCATTGAAGGTGAGTGCCGCCAAGCACCCTCGTTCCCTCGGAGCTATGCGCTCATGGTCCTAACTGGCGCCTGTCGGTGTAAAACTTGCGACAAGTCTGTGCTTGTCGCCGGGATAGAACAGGCGGGCAATGGTCACAAACCCTTCGTTTTGCCTGGTCTTGCGTTCGACAACGAGGCATGGATAGCCATCGGGAACCTGGAGCGTTTCAGCGATAGTGCCGTCTGCCGCGAGCGCATGGATCTGGTGTTCGGCGATGTTCCACGGAATGTTCCTCAACATCCAAAGGCCAGGCGAGACGCTGTCAAAACTGATCTCTTTCAAGCCTGGAACGATGCCGACATTGATAATCCGCTCCTCCAGGCAAAACGGCTCGCTGTCCGCGAAATGCAAGCATGTGATGTCCCGCACCGGGTCGCTTCTGGAGAGGTCAAGCTGCTGCGCTTCCCGATCGGTGGAAGCTCTGATCGTGTCCCTAAGTAGTGTGTAACTGTAGGTTTTCCCGGCATCTTCGACTTCCTTGCGGATATCGGAGATTTCCAGCGCTGCCGACAGTGTCTGCGGTTCCTTGACAAAGGTGCCCCATTTTTTGTTGCGTTCCAGCAGGCCGGCCCGGGACAGCTGGCTCAAGGCCTTGTTCACTGTCATGCGCGAACAGCCATAGTGCTTTGCAAGATCGGTCTCGAAAGGTATTCGGTGACCCGCCGGCCATTCGCCGGTCACGATCTTGCTATGGACATCGTCTAGAATTTTCTTGTGCAGGGACTGGGTCAAAGGTGCTTATGCTCGTTGTCGTTGCGCGAACCGTCGGCTCTCAAGTATATACTTGAAGAGCGTTGAGGGGACAATTTCAGGCGAGAGAGAAATATCTCATAGTTTTCGCATGGGCAAAGAAGGCACATGAACGGCAGCGTATGATTGACACCGAGTGTCGCCCCGCAACTCCGCCTTTCCCGGGCGCTATTCCATACCGTTTCGATTGCTTTGCTGCGGAGAGGGGAGCGTGCTCTACATCGCATTCGGCAATGCGGGCGAAACAATATTCGAACATGTTTCCGGTCGCCAGAACACGCTGAAGATCACCAAGATCTCACAGCTCCCACACCGATTGCCGCTAGAGCATTTTCCGACCAATTTGGATCATTTGATGAGTATATCCAGTTCACTCGGTCAGGCGAGTCACGAAGCGCGATGCGGTGCATCGTGCAAGTGGCACAACGCCGCCGATGGGCTGGATATTCTCACCCTTGTGGAACGTATTCAAGCGACAAACATCAAGATCGGCCGGGCCCCTTTTCGCTCTGGCATCGTTGGTCCACCCTAGTCACCTGAATCTGAAGTTCGACTCATTTGCAGCGGGCTTCGAACGAACTTCAGATTCAAGAAGGTGACTGGCAAGTCTATGTTCCTAGTGCGGTTTACGAATTTGAAGTTCGCTTCGGCGACTGCTGCAGCAATGATGCGAACTTCAAATTCACCGCACTTGTGGTGGGAAACACCGCGGCGGGCGAACCGTCTCGCCAGCGCAAAAAGGGGCCTCGGTCAAATGACCCAAATTGGTCGGAAAATGCTCTAATCTACTTGCGCCTGGCTCGCTGACGGACTGACCCGGGGATGGGTGTTGATAAGCTACGGGCCGAAAGGACACTCGGGTTCGTCGGTATGAAGATTGGATATTCCGGGCATTATCAATTGCCAACAGGGGCACTGAAAACCGGCAAGTCCAGGCTTGGTTTGCCGTCCATGGTCATGATCACTCCGTCTTTGACGATCATGAATGGTTCATATCCCAGCCAACCGACGAACTGTCCATTGCGTATGATCCGTACCTGATCGCCCAGTCCAAAGGGAACTGGATCGGCATGCCGTATCGCCTGCGGATGAACCATTCGAACGGCCTTGTCGTCGTGATCGATGTAAATTTCCGCGCGTTCGCCTTTCGTCAACCGGATACCTTGCGTCGCAATTATCCAGTGATCTGCTGCCGGATGACGCAGCATTTCCTCAAGCACGACGTCGTTGATCATGTCGGCCAGAACCCGAATTGGATGGATGGCGTTATGGATTGTGGCGACAGACACCGGAGGGTTCAGCAAGGTGCGTGCCGCGCAGCCATGATCCCGCCGCAGCAGAACTGCAGGCATGTTGCCCGCCGCGATGGTGCCGTCAATCGAGACTGCGACAAATCCTGCATCATGATCCGGAAACCGGTCAATGACTGCATCTATGGCCATTTGTGGTGATTGACCGCGTTCCATCGCAGCCAGAACATGAGTGTTCAGCGGTATGCCATCATCGGCCGGCATTTGAGGAAAACGATGACCGGTGACAAGCCCGACACCCGGCTTCGCCGCAACGAACTGGGCCAGAGGCACGGGCCGGTTCGGACCGCTGGAAATAAGAGCAGCGAACGGAGCTCCGAGCATGTTTTCAGGAAATGCACCCTGGAAAAGCCCGCTCACGCCATCCGTCTGGGTTTCTGAACGAAACAGTTGCTGATCTTCGGACAGAACCGCAAAACTGACAAACCCGCCAATGGCGCCGTGGCCGACCGCCTCGATCGCACGAAGGCCGGCGAGGACGCCTGCGCCTGCATTTGGACCGGTTGCCGCGATGCCGACCGTCATGACGCCACCCAGTGACCGGGAGACGCTTCGACAAGCGGACCGGCAGGATAGCTTCCCTTCAAAGCCGGGCGGACACCTCGTTTGCGAGCGGGATCCGGGACCGGCACCACATCGATCAAGGCACGCGTATAGGGGTGGCGGGGTGCGGCAAATATCTGTGTTGTGGGTCCCAGCTCGAGAATCTTGCCGTGCCGCATTACGGCAACCCGGTCGGCAATCTGGCGAACCACTGCAAGGTCATGCGAGATGAACAGCATCGTCAGTTCCTCACCACGCTTCAGTTCCTCAAGAAGGTCAAGGATACGAGCCTGAACCGAAACATCGAGCGCGGACGTCGGTTCATCCGCGATGACCAGTGAAGGACTGGCCGCGATCGCGCGGGCAATGGCGATCCGCTGGCGTTGGCCACCGGAAAACTCGTGCGGGTAGCGCCGGGCCATGTCAACTTCGAGACCGACTTTCTCGATAAGCTGCCTGACGCGTTCATTTCGCTCGGAGCGCGGCAGCCTCTCGTGGATAATCAAAGGCTCCGCGATTGTGTGACCGACCGTCTGGCGCGGGTCGAGGGACGCATACGGATCCTGAAAGATCATCTGAACCTGCCGCCGAGCCGCGCGCAGGCGGCGGCCCTTGCAGGCGGTCAGATCCAGGCTGTTCAGTTGGATTTTTCCCGAATCGGCCTCTGTCAGCCGGGCGATGACCCGTCCGAGGGTTGTTTTACCCGATCCGCTCTCTCCAACCAGCGCCAGTGTTTCCCCCATTCGAACATTCAACGAGACATTGTCGAGGGCCCGGGTGCCGTGGCTGCGAAACAGGTGAGGCCCCCGGCCGTTGAAGGTCTTGTCAATGTCGCTTACGGAAAGAAGAACGTCCTGCCTCGTTTCGGTTTGCTCCCTGGCGCTGTCGATGCGGGGAACCGCGTTGAGCAAGGCACGTGTGTAATTCGCTTCGGGGCTATTGAAAACCCGGGTCACCGGACCGTGCTCAACGGCTTGTCCGGATTTCATCACCAGGACGGTATCGGACATTTCGGCAACCACCCCCATGTCGTGGGTGATCAGAATGAGACCGATACCTGTCTCGGCAACGATCTCGCGCAAAAGGTCCAGGATCTGGGCCTGAACGGTGACATCCAGGGCTGTTGTGGGTTCGTCTGCGATCAGAACGCGGGGCCCGAGCAGCATCATCATTGCAATGACGACCCGCTGGCGCATTCCACCGGACAATTCGTGCGGAAACTGCCGCATCCGCATCTCAGGCTGAGGTATGCCGACCCGGTCGAGCATCGCGGCGGCTCTGCGCCGTGCTTCCTTTTGATCACAGATTTCGTGGCTCACAAGAGCTTCGGTCAATTGAAGTCCGATGGTCAGCACAGGGGTCAGAGCGGTCATCGGTTCCTGAAAAATCAGTCCGATCCCGGTGCCCCGCGGTGGTGCGATATCGGCATCGAGCAGATCAGCCCCGTCGAATTCCGCGCGACCGGTCGCTGTTGCCGCTGGCGGCAACAATCCCATGAGTGCCTTCGCGGTCATGCTCTTGCCCGAGCCGCTTTCTCCAACAACAGACAGAACTTCACCGGCCTTCAGGTCGAAACTGATACCTTCGACCAAAGGTCGGGTTCCAATGCGAACAGCCAGATCGCGGACGGAGAGAAGCGCTTTCATTTCCGTTCCACCGGGTCAAGGCTCGTCCGCAATCCGTCGCCGAGAAGATTGAAGCCGAGGACCGTAACGGCGATCGCCAATCCGGGGATGGTCATCAACCACGGTGCTCGATTGATGTAATCACGCGACCCGGCAAGCATGTATCCCCATTCCGAAGTCGGGGGCTGCGCACCGAGACCGAGGAAACTGAGCCCTGCGGCAGCCAGGATGGCGGTTGAAACGCCCAGGGTCGCAACAACAATCATTGTTGGCAGAACGTTCGGCAGGAGATGCGTGAGAACAAGTCGGGCGGGGCCGGCACCTGCGGCGATGCTTGCTTCAAAATACGGTTTCGACGTTTCGACAAGCGCTGCCGAGTAACAGGTACGCGCATAGAAGGGAACGCCTGCGACCCCGACGGCAATAACCGCGTTCTGCAGGCTGGGGCCCAGTACGGCGACGAAACTGAGCGCGATCAGCGTTTCCGTGAAGGAAAAGAGCACATCCGTGCCGCGCATGAGGATCGCCTCGATCCATCCACGACGGAATGCGGCGATCATGCCGACCAGCATGCCGACCGTAAGCGATATACCGACGGCAACTGCGCCAATCAGGAGCGTGATGCGGCTGCCGTACAAAATCCGGGAAAACATGTCCCGTCCGAATTCATCTGTCCCCAGAAGATACTTTCCGCCTGGAGGCAGAAAGCGGCCGCCGGCGCCCATCTTCGTCGGGCTGTATGGCGCAAGCACGTCCGCAAAAGCGGCACAGAAAACAAGCAGCAGGACAATGCTCAACCCGATCAGCCCGCTTGGCGAGCGCACCAACCGCCGCCAGAAACCGGGCGGCGCACGCTGTGCTTGAGGTTCGGTCACCGTCTGCATGTCAGGCCCGCCGGATCCGTGGGTCGAGCACGGCATAAAGCGCATCGATGACGATCGCCACCGTAACGACAACGACGGAAAATGTCAGGATGAAACCCTGAATGATCGGATAATCGCGCTGGAAGATTGCCTCCACGGCCATACGGCCGACGCCGTTCCAGGAAAAGATGTTCTCAACGACAATCGCGCCGCCCATCATGAAGGCGAATTGCAGTCCCATCATGGTCACTACCGGCAACAGACCGGCGCGAAGCACGTGGCGGCGCAGAACAAGGGCCTTGGGCAGCCCCTTGGCAAAGGCGGTCTGAACGTAGTCCTGGCTCATCACGTCGATCATGGAAGACCGGGTGAGGCGGGCGAAAATAGCAGCGTTTGAAAGCCCCAGTGTGAGCGCGGGCAAGATCAGGTTCAGTGGTCCGCTGCCGCTGACCGGGAGCCAACCCAGTTCAAGCGCGAAGAAGAACAAAAGCATTAGCCCGAGCCAGAAATGCGGCATGGAAATCCCCGCGATGGCCAAAACCATGAGCGAGATGTCAACAACGCTTCCTTCCCGGTAGGCCGCCAGGAAACCGATCGGGACGCCGATCAAGATGGCGATGAACATCGCGGCACAAGCCAGTATCAGCGTGTTCGGCAGGCGCTGCATGATCACATCGAGCACGGGTTGACCGCCGCGAATGGTATTGCCCAGATCGCCATGAAGAAGGCGCTCGATGAACATTGCGTATTGAACGGGAATGGGCCTGTCCAGGCCGAGAGAGCGGCGTACTTCTTCAATCTGCTCCGGGGTCGTGCCCTGGCTCTGGGCATACATTATCTGCACCGGATCCCCGGGCACGGCGTGGATCAGAAGCGTCACGAGTATGGTCGTGATCCAGATTGTAAGCGCACCCATTGCGATCCGGGTGCCGAGAAAGCGCCACATCCTGTCGACCCTAGAGCATTGTGCGTTCGATTGAACAGCCGTTGATCTAGATGAATGCCGCCCGGATCAGAGATCCGGGCGGCATGATGGCTCAACCGCCGAGTTTCACGTCGCTGAAGTTCGGATAGACAAACGGCGCCACGAAGAAACCATCGACTTCAGGCCGGACGGCAAAGACCCATTCCCAGCCGGGCGTGTAGAGCGGCACGTGGATCGCGTTTTCAAGGAGATACTTGAACACTTCCTGGACCTTGGCCTTACGGGCGTCCGGATCCGTCAACACACGCGTTTCGTCCAGCATTGCGTCGAGCTCGGGCGAGGTATAGCCGCGATAAGCGCCGGGCGTGTGCCAGAGAGCGTAGAGGATGTCCGGGTCGTACCAGGACCACGTCATCATATCCATGGACCCTGTTGTGCCGGTCGTCGTTTCGTTTTCCTGACGGACCCGGGCATTGAGAGATCCGATGTCCATGATCTCGATGGATGCCTTGATGCCGACTTCCGCCAGCTGCGCCTGGAAAACCTCACCAAGCTTCTGGCGGTTTCCGCCAGTCCAGACGAGCAGAGCGGTTTCGAGCGGCTTGTCCATGCTGTAGCCAAGTTCTGCGAGCAGCGCCTTTGATTTTTCCGGGTCATATCCCGGACGGTACTGGGCGCAGAAGTCCTGATCGTTGCCGAAGACACCACGGGAGACCGGGCAGTTTTCCTGAACCGACAGGTCACCATAGATCAGGTTGATTGCCGCCGCGGCATCGGTCGCATGGGCAACCGCAAGGCGCGCGCGCTTGTCGTTGAATGGCGGGCGGTGGACTGCAAATTCCCAAAACACGTTCTGACCCGTGTTCTCGGCAACGATGATGTCCAGTTCGCCGCTGTCCCTGATCGATGGCACATCATCAAACGGCGGCTCGGCGATATGGACTTCGCCGGTTTTCAGGGCCGCCAGCCGCGCCTGAGGTTCCGGAACGACCGCGATGATGAGACCGTCCTCATGAGGCGCTCCGGGGTTTTCAGCCAGCTTGCCGAAATTCTTGTAATCCGGGTTCTTTTCCAGAACGATCCTGTCGCCCTTGGTCCAGGACACGAGTTTCCACGGGCCGGAGCCAATCGCCGTGGTGGTTCCGAAGCCCTCACCATTGCTGTCGCAAATGATGGACGAGAAGCTGTCCGCGAGGAACGGGATCATCGCCACGAAAGGCTTCTCGAGCGTGAGCTTGATGGTCAGCGGATCAATGACCTCTGCACTTGTAATCGGGCCCCAGCTGCCCTTGGTGACGCTTGGCGTCTCTTCGCTGAAGGCCGCATCTATCGTGTATTTGACATCATTCGCATCAAGGGGTGTGCCGTCATGGCACATGACGCCGTCCTGCAGGCTGAACGTATACTCGGTCCCTTCCTCATTCGATGTCCACGACTTCGCTAAGTGGGGAACCGGCAGACCCTCTGCGTCCGTCGCGAGCAACGTGTCGTACAGCAGGCTCCAGACCTGGAGGGACAGGGTGCTGGTGGCGCGATGCGGATCAAGGGAATCGATGTCTCCGTATCGGGCCCATACAATGTCACCGGCTGCCGCGGAGCTTGTAAGACCTGCAACAATGCCTGCCGCGCCTGCCAATCGGCGCAGGGAATTTCTTCTAAGTATCATGTCAACATCCTCTCCTTGGAGCTGCGATGTGCTTGCCCGTGTGTGCGCCGTCCGCCGCGCGAGACAAAGCCGCCCGTGACGCCGGAGAGCGATCCGGCGCGCTGACATCCGTCCATCGATTTCTGGGCAGGCCCTGCAAAACGGTACGAGGCCGGGCATAGTGCGTCAAAAAGAAAGCAGTTTTGACGAGATTAATTTCATTCTTGAATCGTTTGACGGTGTCTGCCGTCCGTGACGCGACGCGTTTGAGTCGCTTTCAGCCCAGGTCGCCCCACTCAGAGTGGATGCCGTCGATATATTTCAACCGGTCGACAGCATTCTGACCGAGGCGATCCGCGACGGCCATGCACAGATAGGTCATGACCGAAACCGGAGAGGCAAGGGAGTCGAAGTAAGACAAGCCGCTGGTGCGGCATCGCAGCGTGACTTCCGCCAGTTCCGAGTTGCCGGAGCTTGTCAGATCCGTCACGGATATCGTCCTGGCGCCGGAGAGGCGCGCCGATTGCAGGATCGAGCGCAGCGTGGCCGTGCGCCGGCCGATGGCCAGTGCGAGGACGGCATCGGACGGACGGATCGAGGCAAATTCCTCCGGCACGGGAAAGCCGCCAAGCGGGATCATGCGGATGTCCGGCTTCACCTTGATGAGTTGGGCGCGCGCAAAATGTGCCAACGGGTAGTTGTCACCAAAGCCGACGACCCAGACTTTTTCCGCCCTGGCCAGGTATGTAACGGCATCTTTCAGTTCGTCACCGCGAATGGCTTCGATCGTTCGGATGAGGTTCTGGACATCGGATGCAAGGTGATCGGCCAGATCACCGCGCCCACTGCGTTGTTGAATAGGTTCGGAGAAAACACGCTTGTTGTGCTGGCTGTCATTGCGGCGGACGCGCGCCATGCGTTGTGCGGTCTTGAAGCTCGGGAACCCGAGGCGCTTGAAAAAACGGGCCGTGGTTGCTTTGGACACGCCTGCCAGCGTAGAAATTTCTTCGGCTGTGTGGAGCGCAAGGCTGTCGGGGTTTTCCAGGAAGTGTTCCGCCAACAGGCGCTCGGATTTGGTGAGGTCGTCAAAGCTCTCAAGAATGCGCTCAGAGAGCCGCGCTGTCTGTACCATGGCAATCTTCACGTTTGACAGTTTCTGAAACTCTGTGAAACAAACTACTCAAAACTCAGTCAAACGCAAAGGTGCAACGCGAGATGACTTTCTCGATCCTGGCGCGGGACCCGGATACCGGTGCATTGGGCGGCGCCGCCGCCACGGGAAACCTGTGCGTGGGCGGTTGGGTGCTGAGGGGAAAGCCTGGCATAGGGGTCTCCGCATCCCAGGGATACTATCCAAGCACGCTTTGGGGCGAAGATGTGCTCAATGCGCTGGCAAGCGGGCTTGATCCCGTCAGCGCGGTGGAGCGTACCGTGAACCCGGATGCCGGAAGAGATTTCAGACAATTGCTCGTTCTCAACCGATCGGGCAATGGTGGTGTTTTTTCCGGGACGGGCAACGTGCCGGCGGTTACCGAATGCGTCAGGCCTGAAATATGTGCAGGCGGTAACATGCTTGCCGGATCTGCCGTGGTCGAAGCTTGCGTTGACGCGGTGTTGGCAAGTTCAGGCAGTTTTCTCAGGCGGTTGCTATCAGGTTTGAGGGCTGGTGCCGAATTCGGCGGTGATGCGCGCGGTCTGATGTCCGCTGCAATCCTTATTGTCGCCGAAGATATCCCGCCCATCGATCTGCGTGTGGACTTTGATGAGGATCCGCTGAGCGCGCTGGAGCGATTGGTAAAACGCACCGAAGACCCGGACTACGCCACCTGGATCAGGAAACTGCCAACGCAGCGCAGACCTTTCGCAAACTAGTTGCGGAGCAGCGATGCTGAAAGCGCGGTCAACTGCATTCGCTGCTTGCATTGTTTGCAGTGCTGTCGAAAATGCCGATCTTTTGACGGCGATTGACACAAAGAGATACCGGAAACACCAATCGTTGAAGTCTCGGTGTGACCAGGCTCCCGCAACCAACAAAAAAGCCGCCCTTATTGGGCGGCTTTTTGTCGGGAATGGATACAGGATGCGTCTCTCTCCGGTCCCCGGAAGGAGGACAACGTCTGACGCAACGGTGCAAAAAACAAATCCTGCTTCCGCAACTAAATCAGCCCGCAAGGCACAGTCCAGCGGGCTTTCTTGCATTTGAGGCGTCAATAATTGCTACAATCGAATGATAGGTTGGCCTGTTCAAAAGCGGGAGGAGCAACCAACCCGCCAAGAACAAGTCCCTGCACCAGCTTTGGCGCGAGCAATCCTGAGGCGACACCCTTGTGCCGTAATGCAACATTGGAGACTCAAAGAGCTACGGCGGGTGTGCCCGCCTGGACTTTCCGATTGGCCCAGGACGGATCTGATGGCTCTTTACAAGATGAACGGGCGTGTCATCGTCCGGCGATGGGCTGTTCTGAGTCAGCTCAAACCACCCGCGCCGGCCTCGCTCCAGGCTTCAGACGACCTTGACGGACAGTGTGCCGACGGAGTCGATGCTTGCTTCCATAGTGTCGCCTGGCTCCACGGCATTTACACCCGACGGGGTCCCGGCCATGATCACATCGCCCGCCGCGAGTTCGAAATATTCAGAGAGATAAGAGATCATTTCCGGTACTTTCCAGATCATCTGGTTCAAATCGCCTTCCTGCCGCAAGTCGCCATTGACCGTCAGTGCAATCCGCCCCTGATCGGGGTGACCAACTTCGGACACCGGATGCAATGGGCCCACCGGTCCGGACCGCTCGAAGGCCTTTCCAATTTCCCATGGGCGTCCCATCTTCTTCATCTCGCCCTGCAGGTCTCTCCGTGTCATGTCCAGCGACACGCCGTAGCCCCAGACATGGTTCAGCGCATCTGACAGGGCGATGTTTGTGCCGCCGCTCTTCAGGCCGACCAGGAGTTCAACCTCGTGGTGTACGTCAGACGTGTGAGGGGGGTAGGGAAACTCGCCCGAAGCATCGAGATTATTTGGGTTCTTCTGAAAAAAGAAAGGCGGTTCGCGATTTGGATCGTGCCCCATTTCAACAGCATGCGCTGCGAAGTTCCGGCCGATGCAGTAAACACGACGGACCGGAAAAGCCCCTCCGTCGCTCGTGGGAATCGTATGAACCTTTGGTGTCTCGATAACATGCTCAGACATGGTTTTCCTCGCTTGCGGTCTGTTGTGTTTGGGCCCGCAGACTTGCGATACCGATTTGGGACCGCTCGCTTTTTGACTTGGACCGAATGCGCAAAAAATAAACGCGTTGGCAACGAGTTTGGGTCAACCATTTCTTAGATTGGTTGGGCTTCATTCTCGCCCAAAACGACTTCTGGCATCATCCGTGAATAAACCGAACGCAGGTGTTGCTGCATCATTTGCATGGCCAGTTCTCCATTTCTGGCCGTGATCGCGCGCACGATCGCATCATGTTCAATAAAGCTGGTATAGCCGGGCACGGGCTTGCGCGTGTCGCGCGGTTGGCCCCAGACGATCGAGCGGCGCACGGAGTTCAGCGTTTCGAAAAAATACAGGTAGAGCTGATTGCGCGTGCCGCGTGCGATTACGTGGTGCAACTTGTTGTCCCAGGCTTCGTAAGCGCGCCAGTCTTTTGCTTCACGGCACTTCTCAGCGCAAATCTTCATTTGTTTACAATCAGAATTGCTTGCATTCATTGCCGCGAGCCGCGCCAGTTCGGGCTCAATGTTGTAGCGGACCGTGACCACCTGTTCCGGCTTTATCTGGTCGCGAAGGTAGGTAACATCCTGAAGGTTCAGGACGGGCCTTGAGCCGACAAACGTGCCGCGTCCGACGTGCCGCCAGATCAACCCCTGCGCTTCCAGATCGGCAAGGGCCTTGCGCAGCTGGTTGCGTGTCGTGTCCAGGCGTTTGCACAACTCGCGCTCGGGCAAGATGCGATCGTTCAACCGATATCCGGCACTGTCGATCAAATCACGCAGTCTTTGTGATAGTTCGGCTGCCTCGTTCATATCGCCACCCAATTTACTGATTGGTTGATTGAATTAGAGCGAGAGTCATTCAACTCTTGTCAGCAAGGTTAGCAAGAGATCGCAGAACATTGCGACACTCTGCCGCAAAAAAATACGCAGCGTCGGGAGGAGAAGATCGTGCGTCTAGCCACAGTGTCAGCCGGTGGGGAGAATATCTGTGCGGCCGTTTTGAATGACGGTCGCCTTTTGAACCTGTCCAAAGCTGCGCACCACCTGACGAACCCTGCTGCAGAGGCATTGAAGGCGAATTCAATGCTCCATCTGATTGCCGGACCGCCGGAGACGCTTGATATCGCGCGAAGCCTTGTCGCCGACGCGGAAGCCGGTGTCCTTGACGCGGCAATTCTGCCGGAAGGGGCTGAGCTGCTAGCGCCAATTCCGAACATCCGCAAGAATGTTCTATGTGTCGGGCGCAACTATGCTGAACACATCTCCGAGGGGGACCGGGCGCAAAAGCAACAGGTCGGCGTAACCGAGTATCCGGTGTTCTTTACCAAGCCGCCGACGTCCATCGTCGGCCCCGGTGGCGATGTGCTGACCTTTCCGAGCGTTTCGAAGCAAACCGACTATGAAGTCGAGCTGGCCGTGATCATCGGTACGCCCGGGCGCAATATCGCCAAGGCGGACGCAATGAAACACGTCTTCGGCTACACCATTTTGAATGACATCTCCGCCCGGGACGTACAGCGCCGCCATGGCGGGCAGAATTTCAAGGGAAAGGCCTTTGACGGCTCTTGCCCCATGGGTCCGTGGATTGTGACCGCGGACGTCATTGATGATCCGCATGCGTTGCCGATTTCGCTGACCGTGAATGGTGAGATTCGGCAGAACGGCAACACCGCGGACATGATTTTCGATATCGAGACACTCATTGCCTCGTTGTCGGAAGGCATGACGTTGGAGCCAGGCGACATCATCGCCACCGGGACGCCGGCGGGCGTGGGATACGCCATGGACCCGCCGAGTTTTCTAAAGGATGGCGACACCGTCGTTTGCAATATCTCAGGGATCGGCACGCTCACGAATTCGGTGCGCGCCGTATAAGCGATCTTCCGAAGACGCCGGTTGGACGAGGGGGATTGGAAAGAACGCGAAGGGAGGAATAAGCGTATGATGAACCGTAGAACATTCACATCGTTACTGGCGGCGGTGCCGGTCGCTGGACTGGCTGCAAAGGGTGCCTTTGCACAAGGCCTGCGCGATATCACTTTTGTGCAGCCGAGCCCGTCTGCCATCAACTCGTTTCCGGTTTTTGTCGCCATCGGCGAAGGTTTCTTCGAGGACGAGGGCTTGAACGTGACTGTCGAAGCCATCAACGGTTCAGGCGCAGTTCTGCAGGCGTTGTCGGCAGGACAAGCGCATTTTGGCCGCCCGGGCCCCGGTCCGCTCATCGCGGCGCGCTCGCGCGGCGTGGACGCGGTGCACATCTACAACGTGGCCGCACGGAGCAACTTCGGCATCGCGGTCCAGGAAGGCTCCGACTATCAGTCAATCGAGGACCTGCGCGGCAAGGTTATCGGGACCGGTACGGCGGACGGCGCTGAAGTCGGCTTTGCCCGCAATGTGCTGACAGGTGCCGGAATGGTCGAAGGCACCGACTTTGAGTTCCTCACCGTCGGTGATGGTGGTCCGGCAACCGCGGCGTTTTTGAACGGCGAGATTGACGCCTACTCTGCGTCTACTGCGGATACGGCCATTCTCAATCAGCGCGGCATGAAGGTGCGTGACATAACGCCCGCCGAGTTCGGCCGGTTCTTCGGCAACGGCATTGCCACCATGGCCGATACCATCGCAAACGACCGGGACCTTGTGGAAGCCTGGAGCCGTGCCTTTGCCAAGGGTCATGCCTTTGCGCTGGACGACGCCAATCGTGATGCCGTCCTTGCCCACCTTGCCGCAGGCAATCCGCAGGAAGGCGAAGACAAGGAGTTTCAGTCGGCGCTGTTCGACGCGGTTCGTTCCAAGACGATAGCAGCCGGCGACACGCCACATCTCGGCTGGTATCCGGAGGAAGTCTGGGGAGAGTGGCAGGACGCTCTTGTCGCCGGCGGAGAAATCTCCGGGCCTCTCGACGATCTGAACGTGATCTGGACCAATGAGTTCGCTGAACTCGGAAGTGCGGCCGTCGACAAATGAACGCCTCGTTGGCACATGAAAATTCCGGCGCTTCATCTGACGCGCCGGTTTACGAACTGACCGACGTCAGCAAGACCTACGCGCGCAACGCGGTGGTCGCGCTGGAGAACGTGAACCTCACGTTGCGCAACGGGAGCTTCACGTCGGTCATCGGATCAAGCGGTTGCGGGAAATCGACCCTGTTGAAGATCATGGCAGGGCTCATTCCACCCACGAAAGGCCGCGTGATCCTTCAGGACAAGCCTGTTACCGGCCCGCGCCGGGACATCGGAATGATGTTCCAGCAGGCCACGCTCTTTCCCTGGAAGACTGCGGTCGAGAACATCGTGCTGCCGATCGAGATCCGTGATGGGAAAGCGGCAGCCAAGCTGGCAAGGCAAAAGGCGAATGACCTTCTCGACATTGTCGGTTTGAAGGGGTTCGAGAACGTTTATCCCAACGAACTGTCCGGTGGCATGGCGCAGCGTGCGTCGATCTGCCGGATGCTGATTACCGAACCGGCCGTTCTGCTTCTGGACGAGCCATTCAGCGCGCTGGACGAACTGTCTCGCGACATGATGAATATGGAGTTGCAGAGAATTTGCCGTGAGCAGAACGCCACGGCCTTTCTGGTCACGCATTCCATCCAGGAAGCTGTGATACTGTCGGATGAGATCGTCGTCATGAAACCCCGCCCCGGCCGAATTGCGGAGATCGTCCACGTCGATCTGCCCCGGCCGCGCACGCTCGATATGATGACGACACCGAGATTTGGCGAAATCGTGGATCACATTCGCGGCATGTTGGACAAGGGAGAAAACATGTGACTGATGCGCCCACCAATCAGCGGCTGGAGACCGGGGCGGCAGACGATACCGTCTGGGTACAGGAAGTTGCCTTCATCGATTCCGTGCCCCGTTCGATCGCCATGACATTTGTGTTCGTGGTTTTCATCGGTACATGGGACCTGGTAACGCGTCTGGGACTCGTTTCGCCGATCATTCTGCCCACACCGTGGGAGACCTTCAGCGACATGATTTTTGTCGGAAGCAATCTTCTGAGCGGCGACTACATGCTTGTCGCTCTTTGGATCACGGTCAAAGAGGTGATCTACGGGTTCGCGCTTGCCATCGCCATCGGCTTCTCGCTCGGCGTCCTTGTCGGTGAAACGGCGTTCGGGGAAAAGGCTGTCATGCCCTACCTGGTAGCCATAGACACCATGCCGAAGGTTGCCTTTGCGCCCCTCTTTGTTGCCTGGCTGGGCTTTGGCATCGAATCCAAGGTGGCCTTGGCAGCGTTTATCGCCACCTTCCCGATCGTGGTTGGAACGGCAGCGGGCCTTCACTCCGCCGATGAGAATGCCCGCATGCTCTTCAAGACCATGGGCGCAAGCCGGATGCAGACGTTGATCAAGATGAAGCTTCCCACCGGGCTGCCGCAGATCTTCACAGGGCTCAAGATCGGCGCTGTCGGCGTCATGGCCGGTGCGATTACGGGCGAATTCCTGGGCGGCGGCAAAGGCTTTGGCGAACTGATCAGGGTCGCAGCATCCCAGCTCAATACGCCTCGGGTGTTCTCGTTGATCTTGTATCTCAGCCTCGTCGGGTTGGTGCTCTACCTGATCGTACAATGGACGCAGCGCAGGGTCGTCTTCTGGCAGAAGGAATCCGTAGGTGCGCACGACAACTGAAGCATCGACCATACCGGTACAGCGCCTGTGCGATTTCGTTTCGGCGGCGCTGCAGTCGAAGGGCGTCCCGCATGATGATGCCCTCAAGGTAGCCACGCTCATGGTCGAGGCGGACATCTTCGGGTATGGCACACACGGTGTTTTTCGCCTGCGGCAATACCTGGCGCGTTTGGACGGCGGCGGCTGCAACCCTACCCCGTCGGTGACCGTGGCGCATGAAACAATCGCGACGGGCGTGATCGACGGGGACGACGGGCTTGGTCATCTTGCAATGTCCGCGGCGCGTGATCTTGCCATTGAAAAAGCACGTGCGGCCGGTATCGGCTGGGTTGGCGTTCGTCGTGGCAATCATGCCGGGCCCTTGGCGCTATATGTCCGTCCACAGGCCGAGGCCGGTCTGCTTGGCATGGCGGCTGCCGTCGGAAGCGCGAACCACGTTCCTCCATACGGCGGAACCGACCTGCTTCTTGGGACCAACCCGATCGCGTTCTCGGCACCTGCCGCCGGTGCCGATCCATTCGTTTTCGACATGGCCACAACCGTTGCAGCGATGGGAAAGATCAAGACGCTTCTGCAACAGGGCAGGGAGATGCCGGAAGGCTGGATGGTTGGGCGGGACGGCAAGCCGCTCACGGACCCAACCCGGAAATCGGAGGGCTTCCTCCTGCCTATCGGCGGCGCAAAGGGATTTGGTTTGTCGGTTGCCATCGGACTTATGGCAGGTGTCCTCAACGGGGCTGCCTTCGGATCAGATGTCGTCGACTTCACGAACGACACGACCTCTTCCACCAATACCGGGTTGTGTGTCATGGCACTTGACCCCGCTGCCTTTGGAATTGGGGACGACTTTGCGAGCACCGCCAGTCGGGTCTTTGACGAGATGCGTGCCTCGGAACCGCTTCCGGGTCACGATCCTGTCCGTTTGCCGGGAGACGGCAAGACCGCGGCGGCTGATGCGCGACGGTCAAGCGGCCTTGCCCTGAACCCCGCACTGCGGCGCGACCTGAATGTACTTGCCGCCGATTGCGGGATACCTGCTCCGTTTCCGGATGAACCAGCAAAAGGCTGAAAACGCGACTGGGTGGGGTCCTTCGGCGTGAGACGCGTAAGCCAGCGTTGTTCTTGAGACGGTGCAAGGTCGAAGGTACACCGGGTCAATCACCTAGCCGGTTTGGTGGTCGGCCGCGTTCTTCAACCAGCGCAGCACAGAATTCTGCTTGTTTTTCATGTGAACGCTCAGGATTGATGCCAGCATCTTGCCGTCTCGCGCTTCCAGCGTTCTCATGATTTCATTGTGTTCGTCCACGGCTTCGCTCCAGCGCTCGTCAGACATATTGGCCGCATATCGTGCACGCTGCATGCGTGCCGATAGTGCCATGCTGGAGTTGGCCAGGGTCTCGTTTCTTGCAGCGGTGAGAATGCCCAGATGGATCTCTTGGTTAAGTTTGAAATACGTGGCCAGGTCCCTGTCGCGGTAGCTTTGTATCATTGCATCGTGAAGCAGACGGATCCTGGCGATTTCCTCGTCTGTGATCTTTGCACAGGCCAGTTCCCCCGACAGGCCCTCAAGAACGGCGAGCACCGGAAAGACCTCTTCAACCTCTTCTATCGTGATCGCGGTGACCCATGCTCCGCGATTTGGTTCCAACCGGACCAACCCCTCCGCGGCCAAAACCTTCAACGCTTCGCGCAATGGGGTCCGTGAAACACTGAATTGTTCGCAAAGGGCCTTTTCGGGGACTTTTTTGTCCGGGGCCATTTGGCCTTCAATGATCAGAGGACGCAGACGCTCCACCAGTTCAAGGTGAAGCGACTTTCGCTCGATGATCATGTTCGCGGATACATCAGTCATTTTGCTGCGTGTACACTCGTTTCAGTGCCAAGTCGAGAAGTTGGGCCATGTGCATCGGATTGCGATCGGTGTTGTCTGCGATTTGGTGGCGGCAAGACGTGCCACCGGCCACGATAATGGCATCACCGGATGCGGCGCGCGCAGCGGGAAGAACGTCCAGTTCGGCCATCTTTATCGACGTGTCATAGGTGTCCGCACCGTAGCCGAATGCGCCTGCCATGCCGCAGCAGCTGCTTTCGATCCTGGTAACATTGGTGTCAGGCAAGAGTGCCAGCGTTCGTTCGATTGCCGGCATAATCCCCATTGCTTTCTGGTGACAGTGCCCGTGCAATATTACCTCTTTTGCCGGAGATTGAAGGTGCGACGTGAACTGCGGATTGTCCTTCTGGTCGGCAATGAACTCCTCGAACATCAGTGCCAGTTTGGCGATCCTTGCGCTATCTTCTCCGGGTAACAGCACCGGTATCTCGTCGCGCAGGGTCAACAGGCAGCTTGGTTCCAGGCCGATGATGGGAACGCCACGTTCTACGTAAGGCATGAGAGCATCGACAAGCCGTTTGGCCTCCTGCCGCGCCTGATCTACCAACCCGACCGACAGAAACGTGCGGCCACAACACAAGGGACGGCTATTGCCGGCAGGTTTTACCACGTCAACCGAACGGCCCGTGGCGTTCAGAACCCTGATTGCGGCGCGCAGGTTTTCTGGCTCGAAATAGCGGTTGAAACTGTCGGCAAACAAGACGACGTCCGGTGTGGATGTCGCGCTGACCTCGGTGTCCCTGAACGGTTTGGCGACCCATTTGGGCAAGGGGCGTCTTGCCGTGAAACCCGTCAATCGTTCAGTTGCTTTGGCCAAACCCGGCACCTTGTCCCGCAGGTTCATGAGAAACGGCAATTTCGCCGCCCAGGGAGCGTATCGCGGCATATAGCCAACAAGCCGATCATGAATGCTCAGGCCGTGCTTCTTGGCGCGCGCGGAAAGCACTTCGATCTTCATCCGTGCCATATCCACGCCTGTCGGGCATTCGCGCTTGCAGCCCTTGCAGGAGACACAAAGCTTCATCGCATCTGCCATCTCGTCGGATACCAGTGCATCGGGCCCAAGCTGTCCGGAAATCGCAAGACGGAGGGTGTTGGCACGGCCGCGGGTCAGGTCCTTTTCTTTGCGCGTCACCCGAAACGAGGGGCACATGACGCCACCCTTCAGTTTGCGGCAGGCTCCGTTGTTGTTGCACATTTCAACCGCACCCTGGAATCCGCCGTCTTTCCCCGACCACTCGGACCAATCCAGTTCGGTTTTCAGGTGTGAGGTCTGATAGTCAGGTCCATAGCGAAAAAGGCTGCGGTCATCCATCTTTGGCGCATTGACGATCTTGCCGGGATTGAACAACCCGGTTGGATCGAAACGGTTTTTTACCTCCTCGAAGGTCGCGACCATCCGAGAGCCAAACATCTTTTCATGAAATTCCGAGCGGACGATGCCGTCACCATGCTCACCTGAATGCGACCCCTTGTAGCGGACGACAAGATCAAAACACTCTTCGGCAATCGCGCGCATTGTGGCGACGTCATTGTCCAGCTTCAGGTTCAACACCGGGCGCACGTGCAGACACCCGACCGACGCATGGGCGTACCATGTACCTGTGGTGCCGTGGCGTTCAAAAATCTCCGTGAGTCCAGCCGTGTAGGCTGCGAGATCAGGCAGTTCGACCGCGCAATCCTCGACAAACGATACGGGCTTCCCGGCGGTCTTCATGGACATCATTATGTTGAGGCCGGATTTGCGCAGTTCAGCGATCTGTCCCTGCAGGCCCGCATCCGTCACCGCGGTGACACCGCCCCAGGCCTTGCCGGTCCCGGACCAGGAGTAGCCGAGATCACCCATCATCTGGTCGAGGTCTCTTAACTTTTGCTCCCCGTTGGCTCGCGTGAATTCCACCAGCAGCAAAGCCTCTGGCGCGCCGGTCACAAAATTCTCGATTGTCCTGGCGAAAAGCGGAATGTCGCGGGCCAGCGCGATCATCGTGTGATCGACCAACTCAACACCCTCGGGATCAAGCGTCACCAGATGTTGTGCGGCATCCATTGCCTGATGGAAGGTCGGGAAGTGACACACGCCCAGGGCCTTGCCGTCCTGAAGCGGGGAGAGCTTCAGCTCTATCGCGGTGGTGTAGGCAAGCGTGCCTTCCGAGCCAACTAGAAGATGCGCGAGGTTCTGGGCGTCCAGTCCGGAAGTCAGTGCGTCGATGTTGTAGCCACCCACGCGGCGCATGACATTGGGGAACCGGGCAGCAATTTCGGCCGATTCTCTTTGACCAATCGCCGCAAGATCACGGGAAAGCGCGCTATAGGCCGCATCCTGCTTGGCAAGACCCGCCCCGAACCTGTGTTTGCTGCCATCAGCCAGGATCGCGTCGATCGACAGGACATTGTCCCGCATCATGCCGTACCGGATGGATTTCCCGCCGCAGGAGTTGTTCCCCGTCATCCCGCCAATGGTTGCGCGCGACGCGGTAGAGACATCGACCGGGAACCAAAGCCCATGCGGTTTGAGTACCCGGTTCAGTTCATCGAGCACGATGCCCGGGCGCACGACACAGCGTTTGTTTGCGACGTCGAGTTCGAGAATTTCGTCGAAATACTCGGTGTTGTCCAAAACCAGCGCTTCGTTGACGGTCTGGCCACACTGGGACGTGCCGCCGCCGCGGGGAAGGACCGGCACGCCTTGATCGCGCGCGCAGTCAATCGCCGCCAGGATGTCGTCTTCGGATCTCGGCGCCAGCACGCCCACCGGCATCATCTGATAAATCGATGCGTCCGTCGCGTAGCGGCCGCGCGAGAACGGATCGAACATCAGATCGCCCGACACCCTTTTTGAAAGTTCACGCGCAATGTCGTTCAACGGCGGGATCCTTGGCTTGCGTAATCGAAAAATGAATTATGAATTAAAAATTGCATATTCACAACTTCAATGTCATTCTGTGACGCACGTTCAAACGCAGGTCCCACAAGGTTCGATTTATGAGACAAGCTGGTCGTCATTTTCTGCAAATTCCCGGCCCCAGTTCGGTTCCGGATCGCATATTGCGCGCGATCTCCGGTCAGGTGATTGACCACAGGGGACCGGCGTTCGGCAAAGTCGGCGCACAGGCCCTTGAAGGGATCAAGACCATCTTCAAGACCGAGCAGAACGTCGTGATCTATCCGTCGTCGGGCACGGGTGGTTGGGAGGCGGCGCTGGTCAATGTCTTGTCGCCGGGCGATCGGGTGCTGATGTTCGAGACCGGGCATTTTGCGACATTGTGGAAAAAGATCGCCGAAAAACTGGATTTGAAGCCCGAGTTCATCGAAGGCGACTGGCGCGGCGGAGCCGACCCGGACCAGATCGAGGCCTATCTGGCTGAAGACGGAAATCACGAGATCAAGGCCGTCTGCGTTGTTCACAACGAGACATCGACCGGGTCCGTCTCGCCGATTGCTGCCATCCGCAAGGCCATCGACAACGCGGGACACCCGGCATTGTTCATGGTCGATACGATCTCGGGTCTCGCATCGCTCGACTATCAGCACGACGAATGGGGCGTTGATGTCACGGTTTCCGGATCACAAAAGGGACTGATGTTACCGCCGGGTCTTTCGTTCAACGCGATAAGTGCCAAGGCCATGGCGGCGAACGGTTCGGCCACGCTAAGGCGGTCATACTGGGACTGGGCGGATATGGTCGGTCCGAACAGGACAGGATACTTCCCGTATACGCCCGCCACGAACCTTCTCTACGGGCTGAATGTCGCCATTGAGATGCTGCACGAGGAAGGGCTGGAAAATGTCTTTGCCCGGCATGCGCGGCACGGGGCAGCTACGCGTGCTGCTGTCCGCACCTGGGGACTGGAAGTTCTCTGCAACAAGCAGGGGCAGGAAAGCGGCGTTCTGACGGCTGTCGTGGTCCCGGAGGGCCACAGCGCAGATGGGTTCAGGGCAACGACTCTGGATCACTACGATATTTCTTTGGGCAACGGCCTGTCGAAGGTTGCCGACAAAGTGTTCCGCATTGGCCATCTTGGCGACTTCAACGATCTCATGTTGGTCGCAACACTGGCAGGCGTGGAAATGGGTCTGACAAAGGCCAATGTTCCCCACAACGCTGGGGGAGTCGGAGCTGCGATGGCGATGCTCGAAAGCACGCAAATCGCGGCAGAGTGACGAAAACAGTCACATTTCCAAGGGAGGAAACACACATGACCATCAAGGCAATTCTCATTGCAACAGCCGCTGCGATTGGCGGAACAAGCGGTGCCTTTGCCGCCGACATCACCCTGAAGTTTGGCCATGTCGGCAATCCTGGTTCGCTGTTTGAAGCAAGCGTCGACAATTTCGCGGAATGTGTGAACTCGTCGATGGGCGGTAAAGTCGAGGTGCAGACCTTCGGCTCTTCACAGCTGGGCAAGGACAAGGAGCTTTTGCAGAAGCTGAAGCTGGGTCAGGTCGACTTCGCACTTCCCTCGTCCGTCATGTCTTCGGTCGATGATACGTTCGGCATTTTCGAGATGCCCTACATCATCCGCGACCGTGATCACATGCGCCGTGTCCAGGGCGCGATGATGGACAAGTTTCAGGACGCTGCAAACGGCGGTGGATATCACATCGTCGGCCTGGCCGAGAACGGCTTCCGCCACATCACCAACAACACACGGCCAATCAATGTGCCGAGCGATCTCGAAGGCATCAAACTCCGCACGCCCAATGGCGTGTGGCGTGTCAAGATGTTCACGGAGTACGGCGCAAACCCGACGCCAATGGCATTTTCGGACGTGTTCACCGCGTTGCAGACCGGCGTGATGGACGGCCAGGAAAATCCCTATGCGCAGATCGCGTCCGCGAAATTCCAGGAGGTCCAGAAGTACCTGTCAATAACCGGGCATGTCTACACACCTGCCTATATCCTCGCTTCGCAGAAGGGTTTTGCGAAACTGCCGGAGGACGTGCAGGCCGGCCTGACCGAATGTGCGGCGTCCACGCAGGACTTCACCTACGAAAAGGCGGCCCAGCTGGAAACCGAATTGCTGGACGTCATCAAGGCCGCCGGTGTCGAGGTGAATGAGGCGGACAAGGATGCGTTCGTCGAGGCATCCGCGCCGATCTACAAGGCATTCGCCGACGAAGTCGAAGGCGGGCAAGACATGATTGACCAGGTTCTGGGCCTGGCAAACTCAAACTGACGCTTGTAACGGGCAGCGGGCAATCCGCTGCCCTTTCATTCTTGTGGCCATACCGATCCGTGTGAGCCTCCCTTCGGCTCCTGCAAGAAGACAAGGCGCGAATTGAACCAGCTCTCGAACTCACTCCTACCCCGGATTGTCACGATCCTCGGCAAAGTGCTTGAATGGATCACGATCTCGCTGATGGTGCTTCTGACCATCGTCGTGATTTCGGCGGTGATTGCACGTCTCTCGGGCCAGAGTTTCTCGTGGTATGACGAAGTCGCCGCGATCATGCTCGCCTGGATAACCTACTACGGCTCGGCGCTCGCAGCGCTTCACCGTCGCCACATCGGGTTTGACACCGTGCTTCTGGCGATGCCGGTCAAGGCACGGCTGGCGGCGTTGCTCGTAGCCGAGGCGATCGTGTTGATCTTCTTCGTGCTGATGGCGCGCGCCGGGCTTCAGGTTCTCGAAGTTCTCGAAGGCGACACGCTGATCTCGCTCACCTGGGTTCCGGTCCAATTCACCCAGTCGATTATCCCGATTGGCGCGACCCTGTTCATCCTGTGCCAGCTTCTCAGCCTGCCGAACTACTGGAAAGTCACCGCCGACGGCATTTCACTGGAACACGCGGAGATCGAGGAAGAGGTCGAGGCGGAGATGATCAAGAACAAGGATCGTACCTGATGCTGATGGCTGCGATCTTCTGCGCCCTGCTGGCGATGATCTGCATCAATGTGCCAATTGCGGTTGCGCTGGCCATGTGCGGCGTGATCGGCCTCCTGGCAGTCGAGGGCACCGGCAGTTTGGTCACGATTGCCCTGGACATGTATGATGGATCCACCAAGTTTTCATTGATCGCGATTCCGATGTTTGTGTTGGCTGGTGCCATCATGAACGCGGGCGGGATCACGGATCGGCTGATCAATTTCGTGTCCGCCATCATCGGCTTCATTCGCGGTGGTCTGGCGATGGTCAATATTGGCGTGTCGCTGTTCTTCGCGGAGATTTCGGGCTCGGCTGTCGCGGACGTCGCTGCAATGGGTTCGATTCTGATCCCGCAAATGAAAAAGCGCGGCTACTCGAAGGAGTTTTCCGCCGCTGTCACGTCGTCCTCAGCCTCTCTGGCCATTATCATCCCGCCATCGATCCCCATGATCCTGTATGCGGCCTCGGCCAACACCTCGGTCGAGCAATTGTTCGTGGCCGGCGTTGTGCCCGGGCTCCTGGGTGCTGCCGGGTTGATGGGCGTCGCCTATGCTTTCGCGAAACGCTATGACTATCCGGTCGAAGAGGCCTTCAACCTGCCGCGCGTGCGCGAGACCTTCAAGGACGCACTGCCCGCTTTTGCGCTGCCGGTGATCATCCTGGGCGGGATATTCGGCGGGTTTGTCACCGCAACCGAAGCCGCAGGGCTGGCCGTTCTTGCCGCACTTGTCGTCTCTGCATGGTATCGCAACCTGAACCTGGCACATTTGCGCCGGGCGATGCTCGATGGCGGCATACAAACCGCCGTGGTCATGCTTCTGGTCGCCGCGTCGGTCCTGATGGGCGGCTTTCTGACCCGTGCGCAGATCCCTCAGCAACTGGCGGAAGCGATCCTGTCCGTCACCGCTCAGCAATGGGCGATCTTGCTGATTTTGAACTTCTTTTTCCTGATCATCGGGTTCTTTCTGCATTCGGCGGCCGCGATCATTCTGGTTGTCCCGATAGTGATCCCGCTGATCTCCGCCGCGGGCATCGATCCCGTGCACTTTGGTCTTGTCGTGACACTGAACCTGGCGATCGGCCAGCAGACACCGCCGGTGGCATCCGTCCTGATCACGTCCTGCTCGGTGGCGCGGGCTAATATCTGGGCCGTCTCGAAAGTGAATATCTTCTTTGTCGCGGTCCTGTTGGCGGTACTGATGCTCTGCACGTACGTGCCGGCGGTGCCGATGTTCCTCGTTGAGTACTTCTACCGATGACTGAAGAGCTTACGCAGCACCTGAAGGACGGGGTCTTGTGGGTGGCATTCAACCGCCCGCAAGCGCGCAACGCGCTGACATTTGAAATGTATGACGGGCTTGCAAATCTCTGCAAATCGCTGCCAAGCAACGGATCGGTGCGGGCCATCGTTGTTTCCGGCAATGGCGGAAAGGCGTTCGCGGCCGGGACCGACATGAGCCAGTTCCGCAATTTCAGGACGGCGCAGGACGCGCTGGACTACGAAGCCCGCATCGCGCAAGCACTGGACGATCTGGAGCGGTGTCCGGTACCGACGATCGCAGCGATCAACGGGGCGTGCACTGGTGGAGGAGCCGCGATTGCGGCGGCATGTGATCTGCGTATCACCTCTGCGAGCCTCAAGTTCGGGTTTCCTATCGCACGTACCCTGGGGAACTGCCTTGCCAGCGACAACCTCGCCCGCCTGTCGGATCTGATGGGAGCGGGCCGTGTCCGAGAAATGATCTTCACTGCGCGGCTGATCCTGGCTGAAGAAGCCCAGGCGATTGGCCTGGTGAGCGAGGTTCTGCCGGATGAGGCGTCCCTTATGGTTCGCGCCGGGGAACTGGCACAACTGGTCGGCACCATGGCGCCCTTGACCTTGCGCGCCACAAAAGAGGCCATGCGCCGGCGCCGTGCCGCGATTGCAGTGGAAGACGACGACCTGATCGCGATGTGTTACACCAGCGACGATTTCCACATCGGTATCGAAGCATTCCTGAGCAAGTCCAGACCGGAATGGACCGGGAAATGACGGCCGCCACCGGGCCATTGACCGGTATGAAGGTCATCGAACTTGCGCATATCATGGCAGGTCCGGTGTGCGGCCTGATGCTGGCGGACATGGGCGCGGATGTCATCAAGGTGGAAAAGCCGCAAGGCGATGATTCCCGCCGGTTCGTTCCTCCCCAGATTGAAGGCGAATCCGCAGCCTACATGATGATGAACCGCAACAAGCGGGGAATAGCACTGAACCTCAAGGACCCGTCGGCGCGAGAGGTCTTGCACAAGCTCCTGTCAGATGCGGATGTCGTGATCGAAAATTATCGCCTGGGCACGATGGAACGGCTGGGTCTCGGCTATGACGATCTGGCGGCAATCAACCCGCGCCTGATCTATTGCGAAATCTCCGGGTTCGGACGGACCGGCCCCTACGCGGAACGCGGAGGTTTTGATTTGATTGCCCAGGGTATGGCCGGTCTGATGTCGATCACCGGCGAGGGGCCGGGGCGTCCGCCGGTCAAGGTGGCTGCACCGATCTCAGACATCAATGCCGGTATCCTGGCGGCCATGGGTGTGAGCGCGGCTTACGCAAATGCGTTGAAGACCGGCCGGGGTCAAAAAGTTGACACGTCGCTGTTCGAGGCCGCGATCGTGCAAACATACTGGCAATCGGCGATCGCTTTTTCTACTGGTGAAAATCCAGAGCCGCTCGGCTCCGCGCATCCGCTCAATGCGCCTTATCAGGCGTTCGCGACCAGCGACGGCTGGATCAATGTTGGGGCCGCGAACCAGCGCAACTGGCTCCGTTTGCTGGATGTCATCGAGACACCTGAACTTGATGCCGACCCGCGGTTTTCGTCGAACCTGGCGCGGATGCAAAACCTGCCGGCGCTTGTCGAAATCCTGAACAAAAAACTGCGGCGGGACACGACCGCCAACTGGTTGGCCAAGATGGAAGCCGCAGCGCTTCCGGCCGGTCCGGTCCTGGGCATTGTGGAGATGCACGAGGACCCCCAGGCGGTCGCGCGGGACATGATCGTGGAGACAAGGCACGCCATTGCGGGCGATGTCAAAACCATTGGACACCCGGTCAAGTTCAGCAAAACGCCTGCCAGAGTTGCCAAAGCCGCGCCGGTGTTGGGACAACACAGCCGGGAGGTGTTGGATCAGCTTGGGTATGATCAGGAAACGGTCGCGCGCCTGGTAGAAAGCGGGGCGGTCATAGCGGTGTAGTCCGCCAATGGGCCAAGGTGAACATGCAGATCGGGGGACGGAGTGAAACTTGCTTTGGAGACAGCGCAGAAAATTGTTTCGGCGGCACTGGACTGGCGGCGTGCCCATGGGATGAAGCCCATAACAATCGCGGTTCTTGACAGCGGTGGATTCCTGATCGCGCTGGCCCGCGAAGACGGCACCAGCAATCTGCGTCCGGACATTGCGCAGGGCAAGGCGCGGGGGGCAATCGGTATGGGGCTCGGCTCGCGTGCCCTGTTTGAACGGGCAAAGTCACAGCCCTATTTTATCCAGGCAATGAACAGCCTTGCCGAAGGATCGCTGGTGCCCGTGCCCGGTGGCGTATTAATCAAAGCGGACGGCCAGGTCCTCGGGGCAGTTGGGATAACGGGTGACTCGTCCGACAATGACGAAACCTGCGCAATCGCAGCAATTGAGACCGCCGGATTTACGGCAGACGGAGGCTAATCGACGCCCAAGCCAGCGCGATCGATTAGGCCGCCCAAACGTTCGGCCTTCCAGTCGGGATTGCTCCGAAAGCAAAAGTCCCGGTGTGATCAGGCTCCCGAAACCAACACATGGCGCAGTTCAACAAGGGCCGCTTGCTTATTGGATAAAGGTCTCTTGATCAAACCAGTGAAGCCACGTCCACGCACCGCATGCCGGCGGCTTTTGCCGCTTCGATGCCCTGGTCGCTGTCTTCGAAGACAAGGCAGGATGCGGGGGCGGCTTGCAACCGGGTTGCGGCTTCCAGAAAGAGATCCGGAGCCGGTTTTGCCTTCCCGACGTCATCGATCGTGACAACTGTTTCGAACAGATGCAGGAGGCCGGACGCCCGAAGCGTGGCATGTACGATTTCGTGCGAGCCTCCCGATGCGACGGCCATCGGCTTGTGGCCATGGCTGGCACGCGCGATTGCGGCGATCGCTGGTATTTCCTCGACAGAGTCCACATGCGTCAGAATGAAGTGCCTCAGATTCCGGACAGCACGGGACCGGTCGAGGGCAATATCCTTTTCCGCTTCGAAGGCGTCCAGCAACACGTGCTCCGACATGCCGGCCCGCTGATGGTACCAGTCCAGGTCCATCTCGTGACCTGCCTTCGCGAAGGCGGACTGCCACGCGGCAGCGAAGAGGTCAGGTGTTTTCAGAAGCGTACCGTCGCAATCGAAAATCAACGCAGCGGCCTCGCGAACGAATGTCTCCACGTTTCCTTCCCGCGCGGGATCTGGGACGGAATGATCGTGGCTTTTGTCATGTTCCCGCAGCGAAGTGTCCGCCATCAATTGAACCCGATGCTTGACTGGCGTTCGATCAGCCTGACGTCGTAGTGCCTGACATCGGGCGGCCGATTGCCGTCCACGATCCAGGCCAGCATCGCTTGCGCGGAACTCTGGCCGAAGTGTTTCGTGTCGCACCTGATCGAACTCAGACGCGGATAGACAAGCGAGCTTTCCTCAATGTCGTCGAAACCGATCAGGCGTATGTCCTTCCCGACTTCGACACCTGCTTCCGCAAATCCTGAAATCATCCCGAGCGCGACGAGATCGCTGAAACAGATCGCGGCCTCGATGTCCGGGTGTTTCCCGGCGATCTCAAGCGCCAGGTCCCGTCCGAAGGCGCGGGTGGGCCGCCCGTGAAAGGTTCGTGGCGGCAAGCCCTGCGCCTGCATGAAGCATCTGTAGCCGGACATGCGTTCCTCGGTGATGGGACGATCCTCCAAGCCGCCGACAAAGGCGATGTTCCTGCATCCAAGGTTGAACAGATGCCGGGTCGCCAATTCGCCCCCGGCGGAATAATTGTGTGAAGCGAAGGGAAAGATTTCGGTGCGATCATCGATCTGACGGAGCACCTGCATGGTGGGAATGCCCGCGCGTTCGATGCGGGCAAAGGCATCTTCGTCGCCGCCATAGGCAGGCGAGATCACGAATGCAGAGACGTCATGTTCGATCATGGACGCAATCACCTGGGCCTGGATCGCCGGGTCCTCGTCGGTGTTGGCGACAACCGTCGAATAGCCCTTTCGGGCGAACTCCATCTGGGCGCTCGCGGCGAACTCGGTGAAGAACGGGTTGCGCAGGTCATTGATGATCAGGCCGATCAGACCGGAGGCAGCCCCCCTGAGGCCGGCAGCTGACCTGTTGTAGACATATCCGAGCTTCTTGATGGCGTTGTCGACCGCAGTGCGCGTTGCCGGCTTGACGAGGGGCGAGGTTTGCAGAACCAGCGAGACGGTTGACTTCGAAACCCCGGCTTCCTGCGCGACATCCAGTATTGTCGGTCTTTTTTTCATGCGCGCCCCGGTCTCTCGTCCTTAGTCGATGCCGTGAAGCCTCAACAGGAGCTTCATGCGGTCGACCGCCTTGTCAGGCTTTGACAGCAAACGGGCCTGATCCGCAAGTCTGAAGACTTCCGCATAGTGGGTAATCTCGCGCGAGGACTGGAAACCGCCCGGCATGATGAAGTGGCTCTGGGCATCATTCAGCCAGGCGAGGAAAGCGATGCCGGCCTTGTAGAACTGTGTCGGCGCCTTGAAGATCTCGCGGCTGAGCGGGACCGTCGGTTCCAGCAGACGGTGATAGGTTTCCGTGTCATTCCCGGCCAGGGCTTCCAGAGCCTGGCTCGCCGCCGGGGCGATCGCCGCGAATGCACCGAGCAGGGCATGCGAATAGCGCGTTCCGTCGCCCTCGATCAATTCCGCATAATTGAAATCATCACCGGTATAGAGGAGTACACCTTCCGGAAGACGGGCTCTGAGATCCTCCTCATAGGATTTTTCAAGCAGCGAAATCTTGATGCCGTCAACCTTGTCCTCGTGGGCGTTGATGATGTCCAGAACGGTCTGCATCGCCTTTGCCACGTCTGCAGATCCCCAATAGCCCGTCAGCTTCGGATCGAACATGTCGCCGAGCCAGTGGAGTACGACGGGCGATGCGGCCTGGCGCAGCAATGTCCCGTAGACGGTCTGGTAGTCATCGGCCGTTGCCCCGATTGCCGGCAGGGCTTGCGATGCCATCAGGATGATCTGTCCGCCCGCCGCCTCGATCGCCTCCATCTGCTCCGTGTAGGCTGCGACGATGTCGTCCGTCGTGCGATAGTCCTCGCGCGGTTTCTGATCCGTGCCGGCACCGCAGGCGACCCTCGGCTTCATCGGATGCGCTTTTGCGTCCCGCATCGTTCTTTCGATGAGTTCCTTCGCTGTCGGCCAGTCAACACCCATGCCGCGCTGCGCGGTGTCCATCGCTTCGGCGAGACCGAGACCCTGGTCCCAGAGCCAGTGCCGGAACCTGAGCGTGTTGTCCCAGTCGACGGCGGGTGATCCGATCCATGGATCGCGTTCGGCAAGCGGTGAGGAGACGACATGGGCAGCCGCGAACGCAATCCGGGTCAGCGGCACGCCGGGAGCGCGCGGGATCAGCGGATCGCCCTTGAGCGCATAGTCTTCCAGACGGTTGTCGAGCGTGGGGAGGGTCAGCATCGGCTACTCCTGAAACGTTGATCGCCGGTGGTCAGGCCGCAATGGGGATATCGAGAACGAGGATGCCGTCCAGTCCGCCGATTGCGTTCGCGACGAGTCTGGCGCCGAGCGCCTTGTGATCGGGATGGGTCTGATAGCGCTCGAGCGCGTCCCAGTCCTCGAAATCGACGACGAAGCCGTGCATGTAGCCGCGCTCGATCTTTTCCGGGCTTTCGCTCCGGCCCGACGTGATGTCGAGAATGCCGGACACCTGGTCGCGGATCGTGCGGAGCTCCTGAAAGAGATCGCGAACCGTGTCTTCGCTTACACTCGGCTGAAACTTGATAAGGACGATATGTCTGATCATGAAAGGTCACCCGTGGTCCTGCTTGATCATGTCGGCACCCTTTTCGCCGATCATGATGGCCGCAGCGTTGGTATTGGAGGAAACAACAGTCGGCATCACGGAAGCGTCGATGACGCGCAACCGGCCGATCCCGTTGAAGCGGAGCCTTGGATCGAGCACGGCCTTTTCGTCCGACCCCATCCGGCAGGTTCCCGCCGGGTGATGGGAGGTCTTGGAGTGCTCGCAGATGAAATTGAAATAGTCGTCGTCGGTCCTGATGCCGGGGCCGGGCAGGCGCTCCGCCTTGATGTATTTCTTCAGCGGTCCCTGGGCGAGGATTTCCTGGGTCAGCTTCAGGCCGCGGATCGACATCTCCCGGTCCTGCGGGTCTTCCAGGTAGTTCGGATCGATCAGCGGCGCGTCGTCCGGATTGTCGCTCTGAAGGCGCACGCTGCCGCGAGAGCGGGGCCTGAGGTAACAGGAATTCAGCGTCACGCCGCCGTCCGGCATGGCCGCGACACCGGATTCGATGCCCGTGCCGAGACCGAGATGAAACTGCAGGTCGGGCGACCTGGCTTCCGGGTCGGCATACCAGAACCCGCCGGTTTCAAACAGGCTGGAGGAGACCGGTCCGCGCCTGGTGAAGAGATATTGCAGTCCCGCTATCGCAGACCAGTGCAGCTTGGCGTAGCGATCATATGTGTAGGGACCGCTTACTTCACAGATGCAATATAGATCGAGATGGTCCTGGAGATTGGCGCCGACTTCGGGCTGATCGCAGACGACATCGATGCCGAGGCCGTTCAGATGGTCGGCAGGCCCGATCCCGGAAAGTTGCAGCAGCCTCGGCGATCCGATCGATCCGGAGGACAGGATCACCTCGCTGCCTGCTTTCAAGAAGGTCCCGTCGATGAGATCCACACCCGTGGCAATGCCGTTGTCAACGACGATGCGGCGCACCTGCGTGTCCGTCCTGACGTGAAGGTTCGGGCGATGCCGGTTGGGGGCGAGATAGGCCATGGCAGCCGAAGATCTGCGCGCGTTCTTCTGGGTCAGCTGGTAATAGGCAGCACCATCCTGTTTCTCGCCGGTGACGTCCTCGTTGCGCGGGATGCCGAGCTCGGCGGCCGCTTCGAAATAGGCTTCGCAGATCGGCAGCGGCGCACAGGGCTTTGACACGCCCAGGGGGCCACCCTTGCCGTGGTAGCGATTGTCGTAGGTGTCGTTGTCCTCGGCCTTCCTGTAATAGGGCAGGACATCCTCGTAGCCCCATCCCTCGCAGCCCATCTGGCGCCACTCGTCATAGTCGAGCGCGTTGCCGCGCGTATAGATCTGGGCGTTGATGGCTGAGCCGCCGCCGATCACCTTGGCCTGGGTGTAGCGGAACACCCGGTCCTGCATATGCCGCTGCGGGACGGTGTGCCAGCCCCAGGATCCGATCCCCTTCGTCATCTTCGCAAAACCGGCCGGCACGTGAAAGAACGGGTGCCAGTCGCGGCCGCCTGCTTCCAGCAGCAGAACGCTGACCTCCGGGTTCTCCGTCAGCCGGGCCGCAAGGACAGAACCTGCACTGCCGCCGCCGATAATGATGAAATCGTAGCCCTTTTCCATGGTGGTCTCTCAAAGGCGTGGAATGGACAGCCCGCCATCCACATTGATGACGGAGCCCGTGGCAAAGGCCATCCGGCCTTCCGCGAGCGGGAGAATGGCCGACGCAATGTCGGCGGGATAACCCCAGCGCGCGGAAGGGACGAGGCCGTCCTTGATCCGGGCGGTGTACTTGTCTTTGACACCTGCGGTGAGCGCGGTCTCGATCACACCGGGCCGGATCTCGAAGACACCGATGTCATGCGGCGCCATGCGGACGGCAAAGAGTTGCGCCATCATTGAGGCGCCCGCCTTGGAGACGCAGTATTCCGCGCGCTCGATGGAGATCATCTCGGCGCTGACCGAGGTAACAAAGGACATCGACCGGTAGCAGCCGTTCGGCCGGTCCAGCATGCGCCGGCCAATCTCCTGGGCGAGGAAGAACGCGCCTTTCAGGTTGACGCCCAAGACGAAGTCGAAGCTGTCCGGTGTGATGTCCAGCATGTCGCCGCGCACTTTCGCAGGCACACCCGCGTTGGAGACGAAGGTGGTGATCGGCCCGAGGTCGGCTTCCACGTTGCTGACGACGCTGCCATGGTTTTCGACATTCAGAAGATCGTGGGAATAGAACGCCGCGTCCGGCCCGAGCGTTTCCAGGGCGGTCTCGACTTCGCTGTCACCGGGATCGCATTGGGCCAGCAGGGCCACCTTGTAACCTGCCTCGACAAGTGCTGCGGAAATCGCAAGGCCGATGCCGCGCTGTCCGCCGGTGACAAGGGCGACCTTGCTCATGCTGCCAACTCCCGTTTGATTGTTTCGGCGGCTCTGAGCGCAAGGGCTGCGACCGTAAGTGCAGGATTGACGGCGGCAGATGTCGGAAGGGCCGCCGCATCGGTCACGAAGAGGTTCGGATGGTCCCAGGACCGGCAGTCCGGATCAAGAACACTGGTGTTCGGATCATCGCCGAGGTGCACCGTGCCGCATTGGTGCGACGGCACGCGCCCGTCGAACAGGCGGGAAAGCACAAGAGGATAACCGGCCTTGCGCAGCGTGGCCCTGGTGCGTTTCACGAGTTCCTCGTGCGCCTTCATGTTGGACCTGCGCCAGATCAGCTGGATCTTGCCGTCTTTCAGAACAACCCGGCTTTCAGGATCGGGAAGGTCCTCGGAGATCAGGTAAAGATCGAGCGCGTGACCGGAGATCCACCTGGCGGCAAATCCGGGAAGCTGCGGGACCTGAATCTTCAGGATATCGGGCGTGACCCGTCCGAGCAGTTGCACGTTGCCGAGGGGTTTGCCACCGGCTCCGCCGGGCAGATACCAGTCGTTGATACCGAAGGTCTTCTGGTAGACGGCATCGTTGCGGAACCTCGGGTCTATGGCGATCATTGCCGTGGCGTTATGGTTCATGAAGCAGCGCCCGACACGATCGGAGCTGTTGGCCACACCGGACCTGAGCAACAGGGCGGCCGTCTGGACAGCACCGGCGCAAACGGCGACGATCGCTGGTGTCAAAGTGGTTTCCTCACCGCCTTTCAGGTAGGTGACGGAGCTGATTTTTCCTGTTTCCGGGTCGGCCCTGAGGCTTGTGACGTCCGCTCCGGTGACAAGCTCGACATTGTCGTGCGCGAGAGCCTCGGCAAGCCCGCAGGTTTCGGCGTCCATCTTGCCGCATCTGAGATCCGGATATCCGTCCCAGCCGGTCTGTCCGGCTGCAAGCCATTCCTCGATATCCACGCCGAGCGGCAGTGAAAACGGTCTGACACCGGCTTTCACAAGCCTTTCGCGGGCGACCCGGATTGCGGTCTCGTCGGCGACCGGCGGAAACGGGTATGGTCCTGCGTGGTCCGGTTCGGTGGCGTCGCCGGAAACATCGCCACGGACCTGATAGAGCTTCTCGGCGGCCTCGTACCACGGGGCGAGTTCTTCATAGCGAAAGGGCCAGGCCGGGGACACGCCCTCGTAGTGTTCCATTTCGTCGAAGTCTTGCGCGCGATAGCGGATCAGGACCGCACCATAGAGCTTAGAGTTTCCGCCGACGTTGTAATAGTTCCCCGGTTCGAAAGGATTGTCATTTTCGTCAAGCCAGGTCTCGGGCGAGCGGAAGGCGCTGTTGGTGTAGATGCGCCAGGGGTCCCGCGCCGGTGCATCGTCGGGAATGCGGTGTCCGCGTTCCAGGATAGTGATCCTGGCACCGGAGGGTGCAAGACCGGCGGCAAGGGTTGCGCCGCCCATGCCGCTGCCGACGATGACAATGTCCGGCGCGCCGCTCATCCTGTCAGGCGATCCTGTTTTCGCTCTGCGGATCGAAGGCGACGGCCTTTTCCATGTTGAAGGCAAACGGGAAGGTTTCCCCGGCATTGACCGCGACATCCGCGCGGAAGCGGCCGGTGACGTCCTTGCCGCCGATCTGGCTGACCACGAACGTGTCCGAGCCGGCCGGTTCAGTAACTTCCACCGGAGCGTCGACGATGTGAACCGCCTGCGAGTTCCTGTCGGCGCCGTCCCTGTCGGTGATCGCCTCCGGGCGGATGCCGAGAATGATGTCCCGTCCGACGTCCGAGGCGAGTCTGTCCGTGGCAAAGGGAATGGACGCCCTGGTGCCGTCCGCGAGCGAGACTTCCGCGGCGGGCTGACCGTTTTCGGAAACCACCTTGGCCGGAAACAGGTTCATGGATGGCGAGCCCATGAAACCGGCAACGAACATGTTTGCCGGGTTGTCATAGATTTCCTTGGGCGTTCCGAGCTGCTGCACGTAACCGCCGAACATCACCGCGATGCGCGTCGACAGTGTCAGCGCTTCGATCTGGTCGTGGGTCACGTAGACGATGGTTGTTCCGAGCTTCTGGTGCAGTTTCTTGATTTCCGTGCGCATGTCGACGCGCAGCTTCGCATCCAGGTTGGAGAGCGGTTCGTCGAACAGGAATACGTCCGGTTCGCGAACCAGCGCCCGCCCCATCGCGACACGCTGGCGCTGACCGCCGGACAGCTGCCCGGGTTTGCGGGCGAGCAGGTGCTTGATCTGAAGAAGATCGGAAACCTGCGCGATGCGCTTCTCGCGTTCGGATTTCTCGATTCCGTGCATCTCCATGCCGAAGGAGATATTGCCGCTGACTGTCATGTTCGGGTAAAGGGCGTAGGACTGGAAAACCATCGCAATGTTGCGGTCGGCGGGCTTCACGCCGTTCATGCTCTTGCCGCGAATGGCGATTTCCCCGGACGTGATGTCCTCGAGACCTGCGATCATGTTCAGCAGGGTGGACTTGCCGCAGCCGGACGGCCCGACCAGAACAAGGAACTCGCCCTCTTCGATGGAGATGTCGGTTTCTTGCAGAACCTGCACGGCTCCGTAAGACTTGGTCGCCTGTTTGATGTCGAGAAAGCCCATTGTCTTATCCTTTAACTGAGCCGGCCATCAGGCCACGGACGAAGTACCGGCCCGCGACGATGTAGACGAAGAGAGTTGGCAGCGCGGCCATGATCGCGCCTGCAAAATGGACGTTGTATTCCTTTACCCCGGTGGAAGACTGCACCAGGTTGTTCAGCGCAACGGTCATCGGCTGACTGTCGAAGTCGGAGAAAGACGCGCCGAACAGGAAGTCGTTCCAGATGTTGGTGAACTGCCAGATGATGCAGACAACCGCGATCGGTCCGGAGGACGGCAGCAGGATGCGCCAGAAGATGCGGAAGAAACCGGCGCCGTCGATCTGCGCCGCCCGCACGAGTTCGGTCGGGAAAGCGGCGTAGTAGTTCCGGAAATAGAGCGTCGAAAAGCCGATGCCGTAGACGAAGTGCACGAAGATCAGGCCCGGAACGGAGCCGGCAAGGCCCATCAGGCCCAGCATGCGCGCCATCGGGATAAGCACCATCTGGAACGGAATGAAACATCCGAAGAGCAGCAGGCCGAACAGGATGGTTGCGCCGGGGAAGGTCCATTTCGTCAGGACGTAACCGTTGAGCGCACCGACCATGGTCGACAGGGCAACGGCCGGAACGACCATGATGATGGAGTTGAGGAAATAGGGCCGCAGGCCCGTTGCCTCGACGCCGACCTGGGCGCTCGACCAGGCGCTGAGCCAGGGCGCGAGCGTCCATTCCTGCGGCAGCGCCATCATGCCGCCCGCCGTGATCTCGGACAGGGGTTTCAGCGAGTTCACCACCATTACGTAAAGCGGCAGCAGGTAGTAGATGCAGAAGACAGCCAGCAGCGCATAGAGAACAAAGCGGGCGAGGTTGAAGGAGCTTTTCGCGGAAGCAGAGGCCATCACTTCTTCTCCCTCAGTTCGGACCAAAGATAGGGCACGATGATCGCGGCGATGGTCATCAGCATGATCACGGCAGAGGCCGCACCGATCCCCATCTGGTTCCGGGTGAATGTGTAGGAATACATGAAGGTCGCGGGCAGTTCGGTCGCCGTGCCCGGACCGCCGCCGGTCAGGGCGATCACGAGGTCATAGGACTTGATCGCCATGTGGGCGAGCACCACGAAGGCGGACATGAAGGCCGGGCGCAGCTGCGGGATCACGATGCGCCGGTAAAGGGCGAAGGTGGACGCACCGTCGATCTGGGCCGCCTTCATCATCTCGCTGTCGATGCCGCGCAGGCCCGCGAGAAACATGGCCATGACGAAGCCGGATGTCTGCCAGACGGCGGCTATGACAATCGTATAGATCGCCATGTCGCTGTCCTTGATCCAGTTGAACTCGAACGTTGTCCAGCCCCAGCCGCGCACCACGGCCTCCACCCCGATGCCGGGGTCGAGGAACCATTTCCAGGCGACACCGGTGACGATGAAGCTGAGCGCCATCGGATAGAGATAGACCGTGCGGATAAAACCTTCCGCGCGGATGCGCTGATCGAGCAGGATTGCCAGCAGCAAACCGAGGGCACAGCAGATGGTGATGTAAAGGAGACCGAAAATGACCAGATTGGAAACGGCCGTGTCCCACGCCCTGATACGGAACAGGTTCTCGTAGTTCTTCCAGCCGACCCATCCGAAGGTCGGCAGGATCCGGCTGTCGGTAAAGGACAGGTAGAGCGTGAACAGGATGAAGCCGTAAACGAAGATCGCGACGATGGCGACAGTCGGGCTCAACACGATTTTGGGTAAAGCGTCACGCAGTCTGTCAACAACGGAACCGCGTGGGTTCGCCGCTTCAGAAATAGACATCTCAGGCCCCCGGTTGCCGGAAAGCGGTGCGTAGGCACCGCTTTCCGTAGGGTATTTTACTTGTTGATTTGAACGGCGGTCACGAGTTCGTCGACAGCGGCCGCGCTGTCATACTCGCCGTTGAAATGCGCCGTGATCACGTCGTACATGGCGTTCTTGACCGCAGCCGGGTTGGCGTGGCCGTGGGCCATGGAGCCGTAAAGATTGCCGCTGTCGGCAGCCTTTTTCAGATCTGCCATGCCCTTCTTGCCGCAAGCGTCGAAGGCTTCGTCGGAAACGTCCGTACGGGCCGGAACCGATCCCTTGACGACGTTGAATGCGGACTGGAAGTTCGGCGAGAGGATCGCGGTTGCGAGCGCCGCCTGTTCCTTGCCGACTTCGGAGCCCTGGGCGAACATCGCGAACTGGTCGGCGTTGAAGGTTACCTGGTCCTGCGTGCCCGGGAAACGGAAGCACAGGAAGTCCGCGTCGGGCTGTTTTCCTGCATTGAGGAATTCACCCTTGGCCCAGTCGCCCATCATCTGGAAGGCGGCGTCGCCGTTGATGACCATCGCGGTGGCCAGGTTCCAGTCGCGGCCGGAGAAGTTGTCGTCGACATAGGACCGGATCACGGCCATGCGGTCGAAGGCTTCCTTCATCGTGTCGGAGCCGAGGGTTTCCTCGTCAAGTTCGATGAATGCCTTCTTGTAGAAGTCCGGGCCGCCGGTCGACATGGCGACGGCGTCAAAAACGGTTGCGTCCTGCCACGGCTGTCCGCCATGTGCGATCGCGGTCTTGCCGGAAGCTTTCACCTTCTCCAGCGCCGCCACGAACTCGTCCCAGGTGGTCGGAACGGCAATGCCGAGTTCATCGAGAACGGCCTTGTTCGCCCAGACCCAGTTGGTGGAATGAACGTTCACCGGGGCGGACACCCATTTGCCGTCGTGCTTGGCAAACTGCTGCAGCGCTTCCGGAACAACGTCGTCCCAGCCTTCGAGGCCTGCCTGGATGTTCAGGTCGGCAAGCGCACCTTCGTTGGCCCAGTCGAGGATGTCGAAGCCGAGCATCTGTACCGCTGTGGGCGGGTTGCCGGATGTCACGCGGGCGCGCAGCACGGTCATGGCCTGTGAGCCGCCGCCGCCGGCGACCGGCATGTCCTGCCAGCCGATGCCCTGGCCTTCCAGGTCCTGCTTCAGGACGTTCAGCGCGGCGGCTTCACCACCGGATGTCCACCAGTGCAGAACTTCAACGTCTTCTGCCTTCACGGCCGTGCTTGCTGCCATAAGAGCGGCTGCCGCCGTCATCATCGTCAATTTACGCATGGATTTCCTCCCTTTGCGTGCCTGTCGTCGTCAAGAGCGCCGAACATTCGCGCTCGCTCGTCACGCAACGCCTATTGTAACGTTGCAAACCCGGTGCATGTCAATCTTTTAATCTTTTCTTCTCGGGAATAAATTATTTGTTTTTTTACATGCATTTAATCTGAAATCAGAGATTTTGCGACGCAGCATCTTTCTTTGTTGCAACGTTTTAAATTCCCTGATTAGACTTGTCGGACCGTATGAGCTACAAGCCTCGGGTTGAGGGGAGCGGGCATGTCGCAGAAAAACGCCGGAACGACGATGGAAGGGGCTGCCGAGGGGCACGCGCGCCCGACATTGCGTACGGTTGCGGCCGAAGCGGGCGTCGCCGTGACGACGGTTTCGCGCGCGCTCGCGGACGATCCCAGGATCGCCGAGACCACCCGCAAGCGGATCTCCGAGATCGCCGACAAGCTCGGATATGTTCCCAACCGCGCCGCCCAGAGACTGCGTACCGGACGAACCAAGGTCATCAGCCTGTTGATCAATCCGAGGCACGAATTCCTGAGCTTCACGTCCGAGTTTCTCGGCGGCATGTATGAGGGGCTCAGCGGGACCGGCTACTCCATCAACATCACGGCGGACAGCCTGGGCGATGACCGGCTTGAGACCATACGCAACATCCGCCGGCACTCCCTGGCCGACGCGATCGTGTTCACCAGAACCGAGTGTTTCGACGACCGGGCGCGTTACCTGCTTGAGCACGACTTTCCGTTCGTGACGCATGGGCGCACCGATTTCATGACGCCGCATCCCTTCGTCGATTTCGACAACGAAGCTTTCGTGCGCATGGCGATTGCGCGTCTCGTTGAGAAGGGGCGCAAGCATATCTGCATCGTCATGCCGAACGAAAAATACACGTTCGGGCAGCATCTGCGCTTCGGTGCGCGGCAGGCCGCGACCGATCACGGCATGAAGCTGACGATCCCGACAGAGGTCGATCTGGACAGCGAGCCCGACGACATTGCAGCAACCCTGCGCATGTTGCACACCGGACCGGACGCGCCGGACGGTTATGTCTGCGTCGGTGAGGTCAGTGCCCTGATCACGCTCGCGTTTCTCAACGACATGGGATTGGCGGAGGGGCAGGATGTCGACGTTGTCGCCAAGCGGGCATCGCCGATTTCCAACCATTTCCGGCCGCGCATCGAAACCATAGACGAGGATCTGCGCGCGACGGGCCGGGCGATGGCCAAGGTGCTCCTTGACCGCATTTCCGGTGCGCCGGTCGAAGACCTGCAGGTTCTGCTGCAGCCCGAGGGACCTTTCTCGATTTCGAGATAGAGCCGTCATGCAGGCACCCACGGATCGCGCGATTTGCCGATTTTCATGGTGACCGTTTTTGCTTCCAGGAACTCGTCGAGACCGTATTTGCCGAGCTCACGTCCCTGTCCGCTTTCCTTGTAACCGCCGAAGGGCAGCTCCGCGAAACCGTCCATCCAGGTGTTGGTCCAGACGGTGCCGGCGTTGGCGCGGCGGGCAAATTCGAGGCAGGTGTGAACGTTTTCGCTCCAAACGCCTGCAGACAGGCCGTAATCGGCATCGTTCACAAGGTCGATGGCCTCCTCCAGTGTCCTGAAGGTCAGAACCGAGAGCACGGGACCGAAGACCTCCTCGCGCGCGATGGCCATGGAACTTGCCACTTTCGTGACGACCGTCGGCTGATAGAACTGGCCCGTTAGTCCCGGAACGTCGAGCGCGCCACCGCCGAGCGGGACCTCTGCACCCGCTGCCCTGGCGTCCTGAACATAGCTGTCGATCTTCTTCTGATGCTCGGGCGTGATAATCGCGCCGACCTTGGTCGACGGGTCCAGCGGGTCGCCGAACGGAACCTTGCGGGACAGGGCGATCGTCCGGGCAACGAATTCGTCCGCGATGTCCTCGTGCACAATGATGCGGGAACCGGAATTGCAGCACTCGCCGGCATTGAAATATACGCCGAACGCGACTGCGTCGGCAGCGCTTTCCAGATCGGCATCGGGAAAGATCACCTGCGGGTTCTTGCCACCCAGTTCCAGGGATACCTTCTTCAAGGTGCCGCTTGCTGCCTTGACGATGGCCTTGCCGACGCCTGTCGAGCCGGTAAACGTCACCATGTCGACGCGCCTGTCCTGAGTCATCGCCGTTCCGACCGGGTCTCCAAAGCCCAGAACGATGTTCACCACACCGGCAGGAATGCCGGCTTCAAGCAGGAGTTCTCCCATGATGACCGTTGTCGCGGGTGTCATCTCGGAGGGCTTTATGACCGCCGTACAGCCGGCCGCGAGCGCGAAGGGAAGCTTCTGGGAGACGATCAGGAAGGGGAAATTCCACGGCGTGATGATGGACACCACACCGATGGGCTCCTTCAGCACCAGGCCGAGAAAGTCGCTTCCAAGCGAGTTGTGGCTTTCCCCATGCATGGTGCGCGCGAGCGAGGCGGCAAAGCGCCAGATATCGGCGGCCCCTTCGATTTCCGCCTTTGCCTGGCTGATCGGCTTGCCGGACTCGAGCGTTTCCATGAGAGCGATCCGCTCCCGGTCCCGGTCGATCAGGTCCGCAACTTTCAGCAAAAGCGTGGCGCGGTCCTTGCCGCTTGTGCGCGACCAGCGCCCCTTGTCAAAGGCCAGTCTTGCGGCGCCGATGGCTGCGTCCGCGTCAACCTTGCCGCCCTTGCTGGCGATCGTCACCACGGACCCGTGCGACGGCGAAGTCCTTTCGAAGGTTGCCGCATCCGCGCTGACGCGCCACGCACCGTCGATCAGGTGACGGGCGACGAAGGGCTCCGCCGGTACCTTTGCTTCGCTTATGGAGACGACGTTCAATTCGTTCATAATTAGTTCCCAGGAAATTCCGGTTTGCGTTTTTCGCGGAAGGCGGCGACGCCTTCCGTGCGGTCTGCCGTCTGGCCGATCATGCCTGCACCGAGCGCTTCGACCATGGCGCTGCGGTCTTCGCCGGCAGCCGCGTGGATCATGTATTTGGCAACTTCGATGGCACACGGGGACTTGCCCGCGAGAGCCTCCGCCAGTTCAAAGGCCCTGGCGCGCGGGTCGTCGGCCAGCTCGGCGGCAAAGCCAAGGCCGTGCGCGCGCTCGGCGGAGATCCTGCGGCCGAAGAGCGCCATTTCCTTCACGACCGGTTCGCCCAGAAGCCGGATGAGGCGCTGCGTACCGGACCATCCGGGAACAATGCCGACAGAGGCTTCGGGAAGCGCCAGTGTCGCGCTCGGGGCCATAACACGGATATCCGCGGTCGCGGCGAATTCCAGCCCGCCGCCGAAGGCGTGGCCACCCATGGCGGCGACGGTCGGCTTGGAGAGACGGGCGACGCGATCGAACAACCGGTGGCCCTCCCGCACCCAGTGCCGGGCGAAGTCCCAGGGGCCAAGTTCCGACCAGGCGATGATATCCGCGCCTGCGCAAAAGGCCTTGGCGTCTTCGGCGCTGATGACGACTGCCCGAATGGCGGGATCTTTTTCGATGGCCGCGCAATGGGGCTCGATCGCCGCCAGCATATCGGTGGTGAAGGCGTTGAGCTTCGCCGGGTTGTCGAGCCGGAGTTCGGCGACCGGGCCGTCAATGATGAGATGAAGCGCGCTCACAGGTGCAGCTCCATCGCTTCACGCCGCAAAAGCGCTTTCGGCATTTCCTTCAGATCGTTGGCAAGCCGGACACGGCCCGCGGAGGCATCGACGATGTCACGCTGCGCGTCGATGCCCGGCATGATTTCGGTTGCAAGCAGGCCGCTGTCCGTCAGCTGGATGACGCAGCGCTCGGTGACATAGAGAACTTGCTGTCCGAGTTCCCGCGCGCGGCGGCCGGAGAAGGTAACGTGTTCGACCTCGTCCACCATCTTGGTGAACTTGCCGGGCGATTTCACGGTCAGTCCCTCGTCGGTGAGGTTGAGGTCGGCACCGGCTTCGAAGAGACCGGAGAAGACAATCTTGCCGGCATTCGCGGTGATGTCGACAAAACCGCCGCAACCGGCTGTCAGGTATGGTTTCTTGCCGAGCTTGGAGACGTTGACATTGCCTTCAAGGTCGATTTCCAGGAAGGACAGGAACGAAACATCGAAGCCACCGCCCTGGAAGTAGGTGAATTGCTGCGGGGAGGGCATGTAGGCATCGGCGTTGGAGGCGCAGCCGAAGGCGAAGCCCGTCAGAGGCATGCCGCCCGTTGCACCCTGTTCGATCGCCCAGGTGACCGCCTGTTCCTGTCCGGCTTCCAGGAGCACGCGCGGCACCATTGCGGAGATGCCGAAGCCGAGATTGGCGGTCTGACCTCTGCTCAGTTCCATGGCGGCGCGCCGGGCAACGACTTTCTCGATACCGTGTTCTGCTAGGGAAAAACTCGACCAGGGCCGCATGATCTCGCCGGAGATTGCCGGGTCGTAGTCGGTTTCCGTTGTCTGGCGCTGATCCGGGTCCACGACCACAAGATCGACCAGATGCCCGGGCACGCGAACATCATGGGGCCGCAGCGATCCTGACGCGGTCACGCGCTTCACCTGGGCAATGACGAGACCGCCGTGGTTGCGCACGGCAATTGCCTGTTCCAGGCCGCCGAGATAGGCGCCTTCATGTTCGTAGGTGAGGTTGCCGCGCTCGTCCGATGTGGTTGCCCGGATGATGGCGACATTAGGAACGATATTCGGAAAGTGCAGCCAGGTTTCGCCGCCGAGTTCAATTCGGGAGACGATCGGCTTTCCGGCGGCAACGTCGTTCATGGCGCAGCCCTGGCGGATCGGGTCGACGAATGTGTCCAGCCCGACCTGGGTCATGACGCCCGGGCGGCGCGCGGCGACGTCCCGGTGCATGTCGAACAGGATGCCGGAGGGAACGTTGTAGGCGGCGACGCGGTTGTCGACCAGCATCTGCCAGATGTCCGGCATCGGCAGGGAAGACGGGCCGGAGGGGTAGGAGCCCGCGATTATCGTCGACAGGAGCCCGTCCTTGGCGATGTGGTCGATCCCCTTGATCCCGTACATGTCACCGGCGGCAATCGGATGTATTGTCGTCAGGTTCCTCGGGTGACCTTCCTTGTCGAACCTATCGCCGATGGCTTGAAGAACTTTGTCGGGGCAGCCGAGGCCGGAGGAAGAGGAAACCGTGACCACGGCATTGTCCGCGATTTTCGCGACAGCTTCTTGGGTGGTGACAATCTTGGAAGACATGGCTCAGAACCCTCCGTAGTCGACGCGTTCGGTCTCGCCGCTTTGCGCGGCCAGGCGAACGGCATGGGCAACGGCCAGGGACTTGATGCCGTCAACACCGTCGGCAGAGGGCGTGCCGTTTCCGCGGACGGCATCGGTGAACAGGCCGAGCGCGCGGTGATAGAGGTTGTGGGTCTGGAACGGGACATCGCTTTCGCCGCCGGCGTCCACGAGCCTGATTTCCCCGACCGGCTGCTGGGTCATGACGTTGCGGGCGAAAATCGATCCTCCCGTCCCGTGAAACTCGATGCCGGTGCCGGCAAACCCGTGGGTGAAACTTTCGTGGGTCTGCACCATGGTGCCGGACGGCATGGACCAGACAGACATGACGCTGTCCTCGACACCTTCGCCCATCCCGGAGGTTCCGGCTTTCGCCACCACATCGACCGGGTCTTCGGAAAGGTGAAAGCGGATGGTGTCGGCATCGTGAACAACAATATCGGGGATGACACCTCCGCCCGCAGCCGCATCGTTTATGCGCCAGCCGCGCAGGTGCTCCGGCAGATTGACCGCGTGAAACACCCGGGCGCTCAGGACCCTGCCGATCCGGCCGGTAGAGATGAGATCCCTTATGGCGAGGTGCGAGCCGGCGTTGCGCAGGTGGTGGTTGGTCGCAAAAACAACACCCTTTTCACGTGCTGCTCGCACCATCTCGACGGCATCTTCAAGCGTCATCGCCAGCGGTTTCTCGCACAGGACATGCTTGCCCGCTGCAATCGCGGCCATCGCCTGGGGATGGTGTTTTTCGTTCGTGGTGGAAATGTAGACGGCATCGACCGTTTCATCCGCCAGCTGGGCATCCAGTTCGGTGAAACTCTCCGGTATGGCGTTTTCCTGAGCGAAGGCTGCACCTCTTTCCGCGTTCGAGCTCAGAACGGAGCAAACCTCGGCCCCGTCCTGAGTACGGATCGCATCGATGACATATCCGGATGCAATTCGGCTCGCACCGATCAGGGCCCAACGCATTCATACCTCCCAAGAGATCTTTTTGGAACGTTCCAATTTCTTGTTGGCATAAGACTTGGAACGTTCCAATTTGTCAATAGAGAGCGTGCGAAAAGTTGGTGCCTTGTGTTTCAAGCGGCCCGGGACCGCAGTATCCCGTGCTGATCGGGTGTCTGGTCCGGCGCCTCAGATGGAGACGGAGGTCTTGAGGGGAAGCTTCGGTGTCCGTGCGAGACGCTGCGCAGGCCTGCCCGGCAGGAGCCCTCTGGAAACAACGATCGCGATCGCGTGTTCCCGCGTCTTCGCGCCAAGCTTGCGCCTCGCGTTCCGGATATGAAATTCAACCGTGATGGGAGCAATTCCGAGGATTGCTGCAATCCTTTGCGGCCGTTCACCTACGGCAAGCTGTTGCAGGCACTGAACTTCGCGGTGGGTCAGGTGTTCCGGTTCAAGCTCATCCGTTTCAACATCAGTCAATCTGTATCCTCCGCACCGCCGTATTTGCACATCGCGTTCTCGCTAACAGAGGGCTTCCCCGAAGGCATGACCAAATTTGGGTATGCCGTTGATTGCACCGGCACGGGCGCTACATTCGTCTGGACCATTGAAGAAATTTTCATCGTCAATTTCTGAAGACAGAGGCGTGGACGCAGTTTGAGCGACTCAGGAAAAGGACCCGACCCGGCGCGGCTCGATGACATGATCGCGCACGCTTACAGCGCCATCCTCGATCAGGACAGGTTCGACGAGTTGATCCACCTGGCGGAGGGCAGCCTGTCGGATCCGGGCGCGCGCAAGGAACTTCTCCGCCGCAAACGCGATATCGAAACGCATTTCGAGACGGCGGAACAGTTGCTGTCGAACTTGCCGAAACCGGTCGTGGAGGCTGATCGCCCGGAGTTGATCATCGGGACGGACCTGAAGGTCACGAAAGCGAACGACCTGGCGGAAACATTGCTGGGCGCGGTGTCCGGCACATCGCTTGAAGACCTGCCGCTCGATGATGACGGTTTGCAGCTTGTCCGAGACGCCGTTTCCGGCCGATTGAGCGACTGGCCCGTTGTCCGTATTCCGACGCGGGGAACCGGAAAGCACGTCCTGCTGGCGCTGACAAAGACCGAGGCAGTGTCTTCCGTTCCGGAGTGGCGCTTGTGCGGGGTTGAAAGCCTCTGGCGCCCCGGCGCAAGTCTTGCCATGCAGAGCCTTTATGGTCTGACTCCGTCGGAGACCGATGTCCTGTCGCTCCTCGTCAGCGGGCACGCGCCGTCGGAAATTGCCGAGGCGCGAAGCAGGTCGGTCGAGACGGTGCGGCAGCAGATCAAGTCGATGATCATGAAGACGCGGTCGCGCGGGACCGGAGAACTGACAGATCTTGCCAAAGCGGTCGCGGCATCATCGAGCAGACGGTCCCCGGGCGTGCAGAGCGCTGCGAACTCGGCACGGTTCCAACTGCAACTCGCGGACGGGCGCAAGCTGGATTATCTCGAACAGGGAGCACCTGAGGGCAGGACTGTTCTGTTCCTGCACGGATGTCTTTGCGGCAATCGCATGCCGAATGCCGCGGCCCGCCACTTTACACAGTCCGGCATACGCTTTCTGTCTCCGGCACGTCCCTGGCACGGGCAGAGCGACGGACATGACATATTGCTCCTGGACCCGAAGCGCTACGCCCATGACCTGCGCCAGATGCTCGATCAGCTTGACGTGGACAAGGTGTCGCTGGTCGCCTTTGACGTGGGCAGCATCTTTGCGCTCCTGTGTCTGCCACAGCTGCAGGACCGCGTGTCCGAGGTTCTTTGCGTTTCAGCGCAGCCACCGATGCGCTCTTTCCAGGATTTCGCCAGCGCGCCACCGCAACAGAAACTCTTCGCGATCCTGCCGCGCGTTTCCGTGTCCCTGCTGAGCTACATGGCGAAGATCGGCGACAAACGGCTCAAACGCGATGGCCCTGGCGGCTTTGCGCAAACAGTTTTCGGGGGCGCACCTGCGGACCTGGATGCCTGTCAGGATCCGCATCTTCTGGACCTTTTCTGGCAGGGCCACCTGTTCCATGTGGAAACCGGGTCCGACAGCTTCATCAACGACTGCCGGTTCGTGGCGTCCGATTGGGAACGCATGTTGCAGCCGGCAAACGTTCCCGTCCATTTCGTGCATGGAACCCAGAACCGGTCGATTCGTCCGGAGCGTATCCTGGCCTTCGCCGATCGGCTGGAGGCGCGTGTGTCGCTGGTGGAAAACGCCGGGCACAGCCTGCCGTTCAGTCACTGGAAGGAATGGGTCAGGTATCTGGACGCCACCGGCTGACAGTGACCTAAGGGAATCGATAGCTGTCTTCGCAGCCGACCGCATGTTTTCCTAACGTCCTTAGCCGATCCAAGGATGATTGTGGATGCATGCGCTTATTTCCAAGCTGTTTTTTCTATGTTTTTTAATATCTTGCGCCTTGTCGCCGTTGACCGCGCAGGAGCTTTCGACCGGACGGGCGATGTTCGTGTTCGACGGCTCGGGGTCCATGTGGGGACAGATCGACGGGCAGGCGAAGATCGTCACAGCGCGAGAAACGCTTGCCCGCGTGGCGACGCAATTGCCGCCGGATCTGGAAGTCGGCCTTGTCGCCTATGGCCACAACCGCAAGGGAGACTGCAACGACATCGAGACGCTTGTGCCGATCGGGCCCGCCGCGAGCCAATCAGGCGCGCTGGTTTCGTCGGTACAATCGCTCAACCCGAAAGGCAAGACCCCGCTTACAAGGGCCGTCAGGCGCGCAGCCGACGCATTGCGTTATCAGGAGGACAAGGCGACGGTGATCCTGATCACGGACGGTATCGAAACCTGCGAGGCAGATCCCTGTGCCGTTGCATCGGAGCTGGAAGCGCTCGGCATCGATTTCACCGCGCATGTCATCGGGTTCGGCCTCACGGCGGAAGAAAGCGGCCAGGTCGCCTGTCTTGCCGAAAACACCGGGGGACTGTTCCTGAATGCCGACGATGCGGCCAGTCTTGGCGAAGCGCTTCAGCAGACCGTTGCCCTGGCTCCGACTCCTGTTCCTGCACCGGCGCCACAGGTGGCCTCGCTTGCCAAGAACATTTCCGTTTCGGTCAGCCTGGAAGAAGGGGCGCAGGCACTGACCGACGCCGACGGTGTCCGGGTTTTCTGGAGCGCCGTACCGGAGGGCGGCGGCGAGGAAATCACGCTGCTGGCCCTGCCGCGTTTCAGCGCAAGACTGGAGCCGGGTTCCTATCTGCTGACGGCCCGGACGGACAGGGGCAGTTCGGCTTCCGAACGCATCACCGTTTCCGACACCGAGCTGACGGAAGTCAATCTTGTCCTGGGAGCCGGACAGCTCGACCTCGCTGCGATCATGGCAAACCAGGACATCAAGCTGTCCGACGTGGACTTCCGCTGGGACATTGAAAACCGGGTCACGGGCGAGACCTTTTCCGCCTATACGCAAAACCTCGTCGCGGTCGTTCCCAGCGGCCAGTACCGGGCAAGCCTTGTCATCACGCGGCTTGAGAAGATGTCGCCCGGCAGTGTCGACATCGACGTCGTGACAGGAAAAACGGTGCAGGCCGAGATCATTGCGGCGACCTCGAAGGTTCTGTTCCGCGCCTTCAACCGGGACGGCAGCGAGCTGACGACATTCGATGTCAGGTTCCAGATTTACGAAGGCGAAAGCACCGAAAACAACGACGAATTTCTCGCCATGCGGATTGGCGGCGATCCGATCCTGCTCTTGCCGGGTCGATATGCCATACGCGCGGAAGCCTGGGACAAGAGCAAGCGAGATCCCGTGGTCGAGGTGGTCGAGATCGCGCCGGCAGCGGACCAGACGATCGACCTCGTGTTCCCATGAGCGCGCAGACTACATTCTGGGACCCGTTCGAAGCACGCATTCAGCCTGCTGTCGAGGCCCGGCTGGAACGCGCCAAGCCTCTGCTGCCTGCGTCGTTCAAGAAGCTGGAAGTGCCGCTCTTCCTGCTGTCGGTTCCAGGCTTCCTGCTTGCCATGTTCAGTGACAGCCTGAGGCCCCTCGGGTTTGTTCTGGTAACGGTCGGAATGGCCGGCGGTTTTGCCGTTGATCACCTGACCGGTGCATCAAAGGAGAGGCTGAACCGTCTCCGCGCGGCCGCAGAGACGCTCGGGTTTCGGTTCCGGGCGAAGATCCCGGACATCCGCATGCAGAAGATCCGGCAGCAGATCCCCGAAGTGTTCAAGTTGCGGGTCGGCGGATCGATCCCCCTCGTGGTCGAAAGCGAAATGTGGGGCGTGGCGGAGAACGGAACCCCCTTGTGGGTCGGCCTCGGAGCGCATTCCTCGACCGCGCTGTTCGGCGGGCCGAAGCAGAACACCGTGTCGCCGGGTGCGGGTGCCCAGGGCAATGTCCTGATGATGGTCGCCGCTTACCGGCTGGATCGCGACACCTCGGTCCGGCTCGTGCTGATGCCTGAAAATCTGAGTGCTGTCGGACCGCTCGACCGGGATCTGAAAACCGAGAGCATCGCGTTCAACAACGCCTTCAACATCCGCGTGAGCGAACGGGAAGACCAGGGCCGGCTCGACCGGCTCTCGGTCGAAACGCTGCAGGTCCTCACACCCGCCCTCCAGACCAGGCTTCTGGACCTCGCGGACAGGTACGCGGCTCGGGTCATCATTGACAGGGACAGCGTCTATTTCGCCGGCTTCCGGAACCTGCAGAGCATGGACGATGCGACACTGCACGCCTTCGTGCAGGAGGCCGTCGGCGATTTTGCCGAAGCGTCCGTTTCCTTCAAACACTACGCGGAGTGATCTCGCCATGACGGTTGTGCTGATATTGATGCTTCTGGTTGCCGTTGTCGCCGGGACCTATGTGCTCTGCTACAACTCGCTGATGGCCGCGAGTTTCCGCGTGGACGAAGCCTGGTCGGGCATTACCGTCCAACTCAAGCGGCGCCATGCGCTTGTGCCCAATCTGGTTCAGGCCGCGCGAACGGCCCTTGGCCACGAACAGGCAATTCTCGACAAGATCGTATCGGCGCGGAGCGCCGCCCTGGAAGCGATGGCCACCGACCGCCACGCCGACATCGCCCTGGCCGAGGCCGGATTGAGCCAGGCGCTCGGACAGCTGTTTGCCTATACCGAAGACAATCCGGAAATCACCGCAAACGAGAACCTCGCCCTTCTGCAAAAGCAGCTGGAGGAAACCGAGGATCAGGTGGCCGCCGCGCGCAGGATCTACAACGGAAACGTCCAGGCCTACAACACGCGCGCCGCCTCCATTCCGTGGAACTTCGTCGCGGGTCTCAACGGGCTCAAACCTTCGGAGATGTTCCGCCTGGATGACGCGGAGATGAAGCTTGTGTCGCAGGATCCTTCCGTCGAAGACCTGCAGCTCGCCGTTCCGCCCCAAAGCGAGAGGACGTGAACTGATGAAACGAATTTTTCTTGGCGCCGCGTTCCTGCTGCTGGCTCTTTCTCCGGCGGCAGCGTCGCCGGAGACCTGTGTCGCCTCGGCTCCGAGCGGGAACTCGTTGCGGGTCTATGATGCGCCGTCGACGAATGGTCCGGTGCTCGGCGGCATCGGCGTCGGAACCTGCGGCATCAACGTGACGAACCAGTGCGAAGGCACGATGTGCGTCATTGCGTTTCCCGGTCTCAACGGCTGGGTCGACATGCGGCACATCTCCAACAGCCCGGTTCAGGCACCCGGTCTGATGACCTCGGCAGACGTTCTCGGGACCTATATCTACGGTGTCACCGGAGGCAGCGGCAAGGTGACGGCTGCCGGAGTGACGCAGCCGACGCCCGTTGACGCGACCGGGACAGTCCGGATCGAAAAATCCGCGCCAAGCTCCGCCACACTCGTTCTGCCGCGCGAAGTGACCGATGCACCGATCCGTCTTTCGGGAAGCGGCGCCGGACCCTGGACAGGCGGGTTCGGCACCTGGGGCGGGATGCCTATGAATGTCTCGGTGCGTTTTAACGGACTGGGCAATGCGACGGCGAACCTCGTTCTGGTCGGGCAAAACCAGATTGCCTCCATGGAGATCAGCCTGAACCTCGCGGCCCGGACCCTGCCGTCCGGATCTCAGCCGGCAGCGTCTGCACCTGCGCCCGGAAGCGGGCCGGTCCCCAATCCTCAGCCCCCTGTTGCCGGCGGCGGCAATCCGTGCGTGGAGCTGGCGCAGATTACCGGCATCATCAACCGGCAGGCGGGAACCCGGCAGGTGCAGGATCTGCGCGGCATCTATGTCATTGCGGGTGTGAAGAGCACCGATACGACGGGAGATCCCGGCGCGTGCCGGAGAGCCCTCGACCTGATCGCACAGAATGAAGGTCTCTGGAAACTTGCCGAAAACGGCGGCGTCGGCAGTACCGCGGCCGCTCCCGGCGGAGCCGTTCCAGTGCCCCGGCCAAGCCCGAAGGAGACGCCGTCACCGTCCGGTTCCCAGTCCGCTCAAACGATCGCACCGCCGGCCGGTGCAGCGGTCGGCGGTCCGGGCAACGGCGCTGCCGGGCAGGGTGCCCTGCTCGCGGAGGCCTGCGTGATCCTGCAGCCCACCGTCAGTCCCCTTTTGCGCGGGACGTCTCGCGAAACGCGGTCTGCCGTTTTGAAGATCCTGGCGGTCCAGGGCATCGTCAGCGTCGCGTCGGCGCAACCGAGGCAATGTGCCTTCGTCATGGCGGAGCTGATCGCCGCCGGACTGATCGCAAACGACAACCGGCCCTGGGCAATGCTGGCGCAGTCAGGCGGCGCGGCGCTTGTGCAACACGGAGAGGACCCGGCGACGATGATTGCAGGCGGTGTCGAAATCGGCATTGATCCGAGTGATTTCATTCCGGAATTCAATCCGGACGGTCAAGGCGGTCAAACCCCTCCGTCCGGACTTGCCGAGAGCGCCGGTCCGGGTGCCGGCAATCCGTGTATTGAACTCGGAAACGCGATGATCGTCACGATCCGGCTGGGTTTTTCCGCCGATATCGACGGCTTTGCCGCCATCTTGAAGAAACATCGCGTCGAGACGCTGGACCCCAGCGGCGCCCGGATCTGCCAGAATGCGCTGGCGGATGCCAGGCAGGCCGGACTTGTCCGATAAACCACTTGCCCGGAGCAGAGCGATGCCCCCCGTTTTTTCAAAGCTGACCGTTGTTCTCGCTTGCCTGTTTCTTGCGGGCCTGGACACAAGGACTGTTTCGGCTCAGACCGCCGCCTCCGATCCGGCCGAAACCGCCGATCTGCCCGGTTTCGGCATCTGGGGACCTGCCTACAGGCTTCGGAATATCCCGGACGGCATGCGTCTTGTCGTGCGGGCGTCGGGTGAACGCGGTGCGGCAACTGTCGGAAGCCTGACCAGGTCCGCAAGCGAAATCCTCGTTCTGAACTGTTTCCCCGAGATCGTGCCGCTTGATTTTGAAGATGCAAGTCCCGAGGCCAAACGTGAAATGCTCGGGGGCGTGTGGTGCCGGATCGATCATTATGGAATGACCGGCTTCGTTCCCGGCATCTATCTCGACCCGATCCTCGGCCGCTGATTCCAACGAGTGGCGGGACAGGAGGCCGCCCTGTGCGTCAGCCGCCTTCCGTCGGCCAGCTTGCGTGCAGGGCATCGATGACAAAGGCATGCGCGTGACGCTTCCCGGCGGCGTCCCACAGATGCGGGTGATCGGATGGAAGCTCGGGGTGTTCGTGCACCAGGATCCTGCTGTCCGTCGGCGGCCATAGTTTCATCGCGGCCAGCATTCCGACGATTGCAAGACCGGCATGTGCGAGCATGGTGGTCTCCAGGCCGGCGCTCGTACCCAGCCAGCCGGCGAGCGGATAGGCGATCAGCCAGCAGCCGTGCGAGAGAGCGAACTGGGCGGCGAAGACCATCGGTCTGTCTTCCGCATGCGCGGAATTTCGCAGCAACCTGCCCGAAGGCACCATGATTGCAGAACTTGCGGTTCCCATGATGAACCATGCACCGAGCAGAACGGGCCACAGCTCCTGCGGTTGAAATCTCATCGAAACGGCCGCAAATGCAAGCAGTGCGCATGGCAGGACAAACGCGCCCGACAGCATGACGCTTCGGTCGCTCACTGCGCGTAGCAGGTGTGGAAGGGCAAGCGCGGCCACCATGGAGCCGCCGCCATAGGCCGCCATGGCAAGGGCAAGATCCGTGTTGCTGCCGCCGAGCAGGCTTTTGACGATCACGACTGAATTCACGATCACGATGGCGCCAGCAGCGGCGACGGTCAGGTTGAGGGCGAGCAGGCCCTGCAGCCTCGGTGTCTGCAGATAGATGCGCATGCCCTGCGAGATCCGCTGCCAGGGGGATGTGTCGCGTGCGGCGGCAATGGCGGGAATCGTTACTGTTAGAACAAGACCCGCGGAGACCAGAAAGCCGACGACGGTGCCGCTGAAAAGCCAGTGATAACCGACAAGGCCGATCAGGACAGCCGCGACGACAGGGCTGAGAAGGTTCTCAAGATCATAGGCCATGCGCGACAGGGACAAGGCGTTGGTATAGTCCTGCTCGTCCTTGAGAATGTCCGGGATCGTGGCCTGAAATGCCGGGGTGAAGGCGGCTGACGCGGATTGAAGGACAGCGATCAGGACGTAGATCTGCCAGACGGCATCCACGAAGGGCAGTGCGACGGCCGTTGCCGCGCGCACGAGATCAAGGCCGACCAGCCATGCCCTGCGCGGAAAACGGGATGCGAACCCGGCGGCGAGCGGTGCCAGGATCACGTAGACGGTCATCTTGATCGCAAGTGCTGTGCCAAGCACGGCACCTGCATTTGCGCCTGCGAGGTCATAGGCGAGAAGCGCGAGCGCGACCGTCATCAACCCGGTGCCGAACAGGGCGATGACCTGGGCGGCGAAAAGATGCCGGTATGTGCGATTGGCCAGAACGGTGAACATGTTTGACGTGCGGTGCCGGTTCGAGCAGGTTCCGATTGATGGATAGCATGCAACGCCGCGCATCACCAAACCGTGGCGCCTGACGGCAACGCTTGAAGATTACCCCACTGCAGCAGCTTGAATCGATGCATTGCCGCGATCGGACAGGTGCGCGATCCAGTTTCGGTAGGACGCTACCGGACCGCGACTCCGAAGGGCGCTTTTGCACGCGCGGCGCGGTACCATTCGACGATCTTGCGGCGCTCGTCCTCTTCCATGTAGGAGACATTGGCCGGTGGCATGGCGTTGGTGACACCTGACTGCAGATAGATTTCGCGCGCTGCCCGCACAATATCGGCATCCGTTTCCAGGACCAAGCCCTTCGGCGCCCAGTGGATACCCTCGTAGACGGGCTCGCGTGCGTGGCACATGGCGCAGCGGCCCGGTACGATGGATCTGATCTCGTCAAATCCGGACGCGCTCGCGAATATCTGTTCGGTGGGCGTCAGGGGACGGGTTTCCGAAGCTTCGTAGCTGCCATCCTTCCACATGGGCAACATGCTCAGGTGAATGATGAAGATGAACAGGATGGCAGTCGCCAGCCAGGTCCACATGGGAGCCTTTCCGCCGGCGTGCTTGGTGTTGAAGTAGTGCCGGATGGTGACGCCCATCAGAAAGACAAGCGCGGCGATCACCCAATTGTATTCGGACGCAAATGCGAGCGGATAGTGGTTGCTCAGCATGAGGAAGACGACCGGCAGCGTCAGGTAATTGTTGTGCATGGACCGCAGCTTGGCGATCTTGCCGTATTTGGCGTCCGGGGTGCGGCCGGCCTTCAGGTCGGCCACCACGATCTTCTGGTTCGGGATGATGATGAAGAACACGTTTGCGGTCATGATCGTCGCCGTGAAAGCGCCGAGATGCAGCAGGGTGGCGCGGCCGGTGAAGATCTGGTCATAGCCCCAGCCCATCGCCACCAGCAGAACGAAAAGCAGGATCATCAGGACCGTCGGGTGGTCGCCGAGAGGCGACTTGCACAGAAAATCGTAGACGAGCCAGCCGATCGAAAGCGATGCGGCGGAGATCAGGATGCCCTGCCACAGGGCGAGATCGGCTTTTTCAGGGTCGATCAGATAGAGCTCGCCGCCGACCCAGTAAACGATCATCAGGAGCGCCGCACCAGACAGCCAGGTGGCGTAGCTTTCCCATTTGAACCAGGTGAGATGCTCCGGCATGTTTTCCGGCGCAACGAGATATTTCTGGATGTGGTAGAAGCCGCCGCCATGGACCTGCCACTCCTCGCCGAAGGCACCCGCGGGAAGGTGCGGCGACTTGCGCAGGCCCAGGTCCAGGGCAATGAAATAGAAGGACGAGCCGATCCAGGCGATGGCTGTCACGACATGCAGCCACCTGACGGCGAATGCGAGCCATTCCCAGATGATGGCGATATCCAGCATGGTGTCCCTCCAGCCCTATGCAGGCACCCTAGTGCGGTGAATATGAAGTTCGCATCATTGCTGCAGCAGTCTCCGAAGCGAACTTAAAATTCGTAAACCGCACTGGGAACATAAACTTGCTTGTCACCTTCTTGAATCTGCGGTTCGTTCGAAACCTGCTGCAAATGAGACGAACTTCAGATTCAGGTGACTGCGTTACGGACCGACTTGTGAATCCGTAACCTACAATACCTTGATATTTTCTGGTATCTCGACATAATTCCGATCAGTTTCAAAAAAAACGGAAAAATCGGGGCGTGGCCTACCTGGAGAATATTCGCACTTTCCTGCGCGTCTACGAACTTGGCAACATGTCCGCTGCCGCGCGCGATCTCAGGATATCCTCCGCCGTGGCGTCCTCCCGGGTTTCGCAGCTCGAAGATCATCTGAATGTCCGGCTGTTCCAACGCACGACCCGTGCGCTCAGTCCCACGGAACACGGAAACCTGTTCTATCGCGGGGCCACCAAGATCGTCGAGGCGGTCGAGGAAGCGGAGGCGGAAATCAGCAATGTGACGCGCTCGCCCCGGGGCACGCTCTTCATCGCGGCTCCGATCGGTATGGGGCAGCGGCTGATTGCACCTTCCATCCCCGCCTTCAAGGCGGCCAATCCGCTGATTGATATCCGTCTGCGGTTGTCGGACCGGAAAGTGGACCTGACCGGAGAAGGCCTCGATGCGGCCTTTTTCCTTGGCGTGCCGGAGGATTCGACGCTGAAAATCCGGAAGATCGCGGACTGCGCGCGGGTCCTGTGCGCGTCACCGGACTATATTGCCCGCAAAGGTGCGCCTGAAAGTCATGAAGACCTTGCGTCCGGCGCGCATGACTGTCTCAACATGCGATATCCGGGAGCCCCGGAATTCCAGTGGCCGCTACAGACCGGAAGCGGGCTGAAAAAGGTCGCCGTCAGGGGACCGTTCGAGTCCGATCATGGCGATGTCCTGACCGAATGGGCCCTCGCCGGTCACGGCATCATATTGAAACCCGTCTTCGAGATCGCCGGCCATCTGTCATCAGGAAAACTGGTTCCGGTCCTGGAAGCCGAACCGCCGCTGCCGGTGCAGATGGCTTGCCTGTTTACGCATCGCAAGCGGCAGGATCCAAAGGTGCGGTTGTTTCTTGATTTCATGGTGGAGCATATTCAGGCAGCGATTTGTGAAAAGGTGACAAGCAAGGTGCCATTCGATCGGTAAATCCGGCTGGTGACTTTGAAAGTACTTTCAAGAATTTCCGGAAAGCCATCTTCTCTTTTTTGCGCTAGACATGCCTGACCAGCAGGAGGTGTGTCTTGAATCGCTATGCGCGCAATATGCGGGGCTACGGCCCCTTTCCGCCCGATCCTAAATGGCCCGGCAATGCCAGGGTCGCCGTTCAGTTCGTATTGAACTACGAGGAAGGCGGCGAGAACAACGTGCTGCACGGCGATGCCGCCTCCGAGGCGTTCCTGTCCGACATACCCGGAGCGGCGCAGTGGACAGGTCAGCGGCACTGGAACATGGAATCCATTTATGAATATGGCGCGCGGGCCGGGTTCTGGCGCCTGCACCGCCTGTTCACACGCGCCGGAATTCCACTCACGATCTATGGCGTTGCGTCCGCGCTGGCACGCAATCCGGAGCAGGTCGAGGCGATGAAGGAGGCCGGCTGGGAAATCGCCAGTCACGGCCTGAAGTGGGTCGAGCACAAGGACATGCCGGACGCAGAGGAACGGGCCGCGATCGCCGAGGCCATCCGGCTGCACACGGAAGTGGTGGGGGAACGCCCGCGTGGCTGGTATACGGGCCGCTGCTCGGAGAACACCGTTCGGCTGGTCGCGGAAGAGGGCGGGTTCGACTACATCTCCGATACCTATGACGACGATCTGCCGTACTGGCTGGAGGTTGCCGGACGCCAGCAGCTGATCATTCCCTATACGCTCGAGGCCAACGATATGCGTTTTGCCGTGTCGCCCGGCTGGAGCGATGGCGAGGATTTCTTCAACTACCTGAAAAACGCGTTTGACGCGCTCTACGAAGAAGGCGGGACCGACACGCCGAAGATGATGTCGATCGGTCTGCACTGCCGCCTGGTGGGACGGCCCGGAAAGATCATGGCGCTGCGGAAATTCATCGACCATATCCGGTCGCACGAAGGTGTCTGGTGCCCGCGCCGGATCGAGATTGCCGAGCACTGGGCCAGACATCACCCGCCGCAACGCGGCCTGCAGCCAAGCCGCATGGCACGGAGCGAATTCGTTGACCGGTTCGGCGGCATTTTCGAGCACTCCCCCTGGATCGCGGAGCGCGCGTTCGATCTGGAACTCGGACCGGCCCATGACTGCGCCGCCGGTGTTCACAACGCGCTTTGCCGCATGTTCCGTTCCGCCAGCAGGGAAGAACGTCTCGGCGTCCTGAAAGCGCATCCGGATCTCGCCGGCAAACTGGCGCAGGCCGGGCGTCTCACGGCCGAAAGCACATCGGAACAGGCAAGCGCGGGACTGGATCTCCTGACCGACGAGGAACGGGTGACCTTCACGGGCCTGAACGCCGCCTATGTCGAAAAACACGGGTTTCCCTTCATCATCGCGGTCAGGGACCATGACAAGGCGTCGATCCTCACCGCATTCCAGCGGCGGATCGAGAATGACGGCGAAACGGAATTTGCCGAGGCCTGCCGGCAGGTCGAACGCATTGCCCGCCACCGCTTGACGGACCTGCTGCCATGAGCGCGAAGACGATCACCGCGCGGGTTCTGACCGCAGAGGCATTCGCGCCGTTCGGGGATGTGATCGAGCCTGACGGATCACCCGACAAGATCATCAATCAGGGCATGTGCGGCCGGTTCCACGATCTTGCGCGCCTGGACTTCGGTTCGGGCCGCGCCGGTATCAGCCTGTTCGACGCCAGGGCCAGGACATTGCCCTATACCGTGGACATGGTCGAGCGGCATCCGGAGGGCAGCCAGGCCTTCATGCCCGTGGACGGGGTGCCGATGCTGGTTGTCGTGGCGGAGGACGAGGCCGGGCGGCCGGTCAATCTGAAGGCCTTTGCCAGCCAGCCCGGGCAGTCGATCAATCTTCACCGGGGGACCTGGCATGGCGTGCTGGCGCCCCTCGGACAACCCGGACGGTTCGTGGTGGTCGACCGGATCGGCGACGGCGACAACCTGGAGGAATTCTGGTTCCCGGCCCCCTTTGTCGTGGACGCCATCGAGGGCTGAGATGCACGCGCCTCGGCGCTGCGGAAGCGGCGTCCTACCGCGCCGACATCAGCCGCGCCATGTCGATCATCCGGCGCGAGAAGCCCCATTCATTGTCATACCAGCCGAAAATGCGTGCCTGCCGGTTACTGGCCGACAGGGTTTCCGGCAGGGCGATGACGAGGGATTCCGGCCGTGTGCGCATGTCGGTGGAGACGACGCGGTCGCCTGTGAAACCGATCACCGGACTGCCGGCAAAGACCCGTTGCAGCATCTCGTTGACGGGTTCGCCGAGCGGCTGTTCCCAGGTCACGGTCAGGTCGACGGCCGACACGCTGATGGCCGGCACTCTCACGGCAGCGCCGGTGATGCGGCCATCCATCCGGGGCACGACCTTGCCCACGAGTTTCGTTGCACTTGTCGTTGTCGGCACCATCGAGACCCCGCCGGCCCGGCTGCGTTCCAGCGGTCCGCGCGGCGCATCCACCATCGGCTGGCTGCCGGTGTAGCAGTGGATCGTAGTCATGTGCCCGGTGTCGATCCCGATGGCATCGTCCAGGCCGCGCAGCAGCGGTGCCAGTGCGTTGGTGGTACAGGAGCCGTTGGAGACGATCCGGTGCTTGCCGAGTTGCTCTTCGTTGGCGCCCAGAACAAGTGTCTTTTCGGCGGCGCGCGAGGGACCGGAAATCAGGATGTTTTTCGCCCCGGCGTCCAGGCCGCGCCGGGCAACCTCGCCGGTGTCGGCCTTGCCGGTGCATTCCATCACGACGTCGACGCCCTTAAGGTCGAGTCCGGAAAGATCCGCTTCCCGCGTGAACGGAATTTCCAGATCACCGATTTTCAGGGATGCGGTGCCGGCGTCGACCGTGTCCGGATAGGGACCGAAGACGCTGTCATATTTGAAAAGGTAGGCACAAGTTTCCAGCGGCGCGATGTCGTTGATGGCCGCGATGGTGACGCCCTGGCCGTCAGACAGGGTCAAAATCTGACGCAGGACGGTCCGGCCGATCCGGCCGAACCCGTTGATGACAATCCGCATGATGACGACCTGTCTTTCGGTTCTCCATAGAAGGAATGCCATCGGAAATCCGGCATCCCGGGAGATTGCCTATCATGCTTTAAGCTATTGATCTCATTTATATTGTCCTTAGGGACAATCGCGCATTCTCAGCGGCCGGGATCAAAACGGCCGGCAGGACGAAGCGGCATGTGCCGGTTGACGTCCTTGTAGAGAAGATAACGGAAGAGACCCGGCCCGCCCGCGTAGCAGGCCTGCGGGCAGAAGGCGCGCAGCCACATGTAGTCACCCGCTTCCACCTCGACCCAGTCCTGGTTGAGACGGTAAACCGCCTTGCCCTGAAGTACGTAAAGGCCATGCTCCATGACATGGGTTTCGGCAAACGGAATGACGGCTCCGGGCTGAAAGGTCACAATGTTGACATGCATGTCGTGGCGAAGATCGGTCGGTTCCACAAAGCGGGTGGTCGACCATTTGCCTTCGGTTCCGGGCATCGCCACGGGGGCGTTATCGCTTTCATGCGTTACGAAAAATCCGGGCGCGTCGAGACCGTCGACGGCTTCAAATGCCTTGCGGATCCAGTGAAAACAGACATTTGCGGAGCTGGTGTTGCGGAATGTCCAGTCTGTGGCCGGCGGAAGGAAAACATAACTTCCCTCGCGCAGTGCGAATGCCTGGCCGTTGACGGTCAATGTCGCTTCGCCTTCGACGACAAACAGGACGCTTTCCGCTGCGCTGTCGGTATCCGGTTTCTCCGATCCGCCGCCCGGGGCGACCTCCATGATGTATTGCGAGAAGGTTTCGGCGAAGCCGGACAGGGGCCTGGACAGCACCCAGAGCCTGGTGTCGTCCCAGAACGGGAGATAGCTGGTGACGATGTCGCGCATCGTTCCCTTAGGGATGACGGCATAGGCATCTGTGAAAACGGCACGGTCGGTCAGAAGGGTTTCCTGTCCGGGGTGGCCGCCCTTCGGCGCAAATAGAGTTTCTGACACGGCTTGATTGTCCCGTTGTTTGTTGCCCTCAGACTATGCCGTTCCGGCACCGCAAGCGCCAGACGGCTTGCGCCATGAATAGCTAATTGAAATTCAAGAAAGTGATCAGGGCGCCGCGTGTCGGGCGCGACTGTCCCGCGAAGCGCGGGGTCAATTGCCTTTCTTGACCATGGCCGTGCGCATTCTGGACATTTCCGCACTCAGGAAATCGCAGAAATCCTTGGCGACGATGGAAATCGGCCTATGCGTTGGGGTCAGGATCGACAGGCCGTTCTGAATGCGCGGGCGGAACGGCCGGAACACGATCATCGGCGGACCCAATCCCATGCGTCCGTCCTCCTGCGCCTTGTAAGCGGTGAGCATGTCGCAAACAAGCGCACAAAGACCCGTTTCCACGAACCGCAGTCCGGGCAGGGCCGTCTGCAATTCGAAGCGCTGGTTGAAACGAACGCCAGCATCCCTGAACCTTGCAAGCGTCTGTTTGTGGCTTCTGTGCTCGGAATGAAGAAGCGCCAGGGGATATCCGTCGAGTTCTTCCGGCGTGATCACCTCCTTCGCCGCGAGCGGGTCCGTCGCGGGCACGGCGCACATGCATTCAAGGTCGAAATCGACCTGGTCGAAGGAATTCCGTGCCCTGGGCGTTTCGGAAAAGCCAATGTCGAATTGCTGCGCGGCGATGAGTTCCTCGATCTCGGACGACGACCGGCTTGCCAGGGCAACTTTCACGCTGGGCTTGTCGGCAACGAATTTCGACAGGCAGTTGGGGAGAAAGTCTGCCACCGCTTCGGGTATGCCGGCGATCCGCAACTGGCCATGTTCCTTGTTGGCGAGGCCGCGCAGCGTTCTCTTGGAGGTTTCGAGCCGTTTCAGGATGGCTTCGGCTTCCTCAAGGAAAAATTCCGCTTCCGGTGTCGGCACGAGACGGCCCTGCTCGCGCATGAAAAGCTTCAGTTCAAGTTCGGTCTCGAGACCGGCGATCGTCGAGCTGACAGCGGGCTGCGTCCGGCCAAGGGTGCGGGCTGCTTCCGAAATGGAACCACTCCGCATGACCTCTCGAAAGGTCGCCAATTGCCGGATTGACAGGTTCATTGATGCTCAAAAACGCCCCTTTGGTGTTCATTCAAATAATGTGTCGCCCGAGGCGAGAAGGTCAACTGCCGCCGCCTGGCACCTGCCAAATTGACATGTATAACCCCGTTTGTTCTGGAGGGTTTCCCTGAAAAACTTTGTTTCGCAAAGTTTCAACTTTCAGGTGTTTTCAGGTTGTTGTGACGGTGGTGCCCTTGTCTTGCCGTATGCGGCGAGGTGGACGCAGGGTCAGTTTTCGCTGTTCCAGAGCCTTGCAAGATCGAAGGCGTCGACATCCTGCAGCAACTCGACAAAGCCTTTTGCCGCGTGATCAAGGGCCTGCCGTCCCTTTTCGGCGGACGCCGCACGCGCGTTACCGAGCGCTCCCAGCGGATTGAGATCCTGAGCTTTCCAGCCATATTGCGCCTTGCCGTGTCCGCGAAGGTGCTTGAATTCCTTCAGATAGGACTGCTGTTCGGACGCAAAGTCCAGCGCCTTGTCCATCCGCACAAGGTCCGGGTGCAAATGCAGCATCAGCGACGTTTCAATGTCGCCGCCATGAATTCCGTAGGTGAATTCCTCTTCCGCAAACAGGCCTTCGGGCTGACCAAAGCGCAGCCAGTTGGTTGCTGTCACGAACATGCCGTGCTTCACCCGCAATTCGCGGGAAATGATATCCATGATCGGCACGTTGCCGCCGTGCGAATTGATCAGGACCAGTTTGCGTACGCCCGCCCGCGCGACGCTCTCACCGATTTCCATCCAGCATTTCGTCACCGTTTCCCAGGAAAGGGTCAGCGTTCCCGGGGACGAAATGTGCTCATCCGATTTGCCGATGGACTGGATCGGCAGGAAGGTGGCCGGCAGGTCTTCGGGCAGGAGTTCCAGGACACGCCTGATCTGCCCTTCGGCGATCGCCGTGTCGGTGACCAGCGGCAGATGAGGCCCGTGCTGTTCTATCGCGGCAATCGGCAGGACCGCGATCCAGGACCCGCAGGAAGAGGAGTTGAAGTCCTCCGTTGTCATGTCGTGCCAGTGGCGCCGGGGCTGCATTTGGATGTCCTGCCTTGAGAATGCGAATGCCTGACGTCTCATTTGCACAGCGCGCACTGACAGGCAAGTGGCGTGAAACAGAGACAACATGCGGTTAAGCGTTCACGAACAAATGATCGATGCGGCTTAACCCCTGTTTAGAAATTGCTGACTTCTCTTTGAGAAGATCCTCCGCATGATCGGCGCCCTGTTGTCCAACACGCCGGCGAACCTTTTGAGAGGCAATGGTGTCGCAGGCGAAGCTGAGCCTGGTCCGGGAACGGCTGGTTCCGGCCGGGAGCGGGAAAGTGCGCGCGACAGCCTGGCAAGCGCACCCGCCCAGTCCGCGCGGCGCGGTTCCGGACCGGTCCTGTCCTCGCAGGCGGTTCTTGTACTGCAGAGCACCGAGCAGACCGGAGCGCAGAGCCGCGGATCGACACAGCAGGACACGCAGAATGCCGGAGACGAAGCCGACAGTCCGTCCGCTCAGCAGACGACGGCCGGGGGTGCCGGCGTTGGCGCTGCAGCACAAGGCGGCGCAAATCCCGCACAGGGACAGGCCGGGGCCGGCGAGAAAGAAGATCCGGACGGGGACGGGCTGAACGAAGCGGAAGAAAAGCAGGTTCAGGAACTTGCCCAGCGGGACCGCGAGGTGCGGGCGCATGAACAGGCGCATGCCCGCGTCGGCGGGCCTTATGCCGGTGCCCCCAGCTACACGTTCCAGCAGGGACCGGACGGCAAGCGGTATGCGATCGGCGGCGAGGTGCAGATCGATACCGGCAAGGAAAAGACACCCCAGGAAACGATCCGCAAGATGCAGATCGTGATCCGGGCGGCCCTTGCCCCTGCAGAACCGTCATCACAGGATCTGAAGGTCGCGCAGCTGGCGCGGTCCCAATTGTCGGAAGCCCAGGCCGAGGCCCGCCAGGCGAAAGCGGATGAGCTTCAGGGCACTGACGAAGGCGGGGTGTCGGCACCTGCAACTGCAACTGGGTCAGACGCAAACTCCGGTGATGAAGGGGCGACCTCCGGCGAAACTGGCAGCGATCAGTCCGGCGCGGATGCCCGCAGCAGCGAGGCTGCCTCAGCCTATCAGTCCGCACTTCAAAGGGCGCATGACGCCGAAGCCCTGCTGGCGTCCCTCGTGGCCTGATCGGTTCTCCCGCTGCGATTTGCGTTGAAAGGTTCGCCTGGAGAGGATAGAGCCGAAGGAAGGCATTTTCTTTTCCAGGCATTCCCGGTCCCGGGTATCAGGTCACATCATGCAGGCGATCGCAGCGCGCCGGGTTGTCTCGGCGGTCTTTTTCATGTGTGGGACCTTCATCGGTCTTTGGGCTTCCCGTATCCCCGATATCAAGGCGGCAACGGGCCTGAGTGAAGGCTGGTTCGGCGTCCTGTTGCTGGTGCTGGCGCTCGGCGCGTTTGCCGCTTTTCCGATCGCCGGCGCATTCATCGACAAAAAGGGTCCTGCGACGGTGACAAAGGCTTCGGCCGTCGCAACAGTCGTCACCTTCACGCTTGTCGGGGTGTCACCTTCCGTTGCGTTGCTGGCAGCTGCACTCTTTCTTGCCGGTTTCGCCTTCGGCTCGCTGGATGTGTCCATGAACGGATGGGGTGCGGAAGTCGAGACGGTGCTCGGCCGGCCGGTGATGTCGTCGTTTCACGGCCTGTTCAGTCTCGGTGCCGGTGCCGCCGCGGCGGCGGGCGGACTTGCCATCCGGCTGGAGCTGAGCGTTGCCCTGCATTTCTGTCTTTGGGCGGTGCTTTCGCTTCCCGTTCTTTTCTGGAGCCTGCGTCAGGGCTGGCCGCAGCAAACCGGTCCGGATGAAGAGCGGGGCAGGGCGCCGCTGTTTGCAATCCCCAGGGGAGCGTTGCTTCTTGCCGGGCTGATTGCGCTGATCGCCGCGCTGGGCGAGGCGGCCGTGACCGACTGGGCGGCGCTCTACCAGATCACCGATCTCGGCTACTCGGAGGCAATTGCGCCGACGGCATTCACCGTTTTCTCCATCGCAATGGTGATCATGCGACTTGCCGGAGACCGGGTCATCGCCCGATACGGGCCCGTGCCGGTGGCGCGTGTCAGCGGCTTTGTTGCCTTTGCCGGCGGTCTCCTGCTGGTCTCGGGATGGAACATCGGCGTGGTCTGGGCCGGATGTTTCATCATGGGCATCGGCTACGCGGTGCTGTTTCCGCTTGCCATGTCGCGCGCCGCCGCGGACCGGCATATCTCGAAAGGGCAGGCACTGGCCTCCGTTGCAACGCTCGGATACGGCGCGTTTCTGTTCGGTCCTCCCATCCTCGGGTTCATCGGACAGGTGTTCACCCTGGGAGCCTCTTTCGCCGTCGTCGCGATTCTGACGCTCGTGATCCCTTTCCTGGCTGGGGCGCTGAAAGTGGGACCCTGATTTCCTTAGCCGGCGAGGGATCGTCCGATGGCATGGCTTTGGAAAATTTTCACGCATCTTGATAATGTCATTTGACGGTTAAATTCTCCGGCTAGGTTTCCGCCGCGTTGCAAAGCCGATTGATTCGGGCTGATCTTGGAATGGGGACAGGCAATGGCCTTCAACTACAAAAAGAGCATCACGTTCCGGCTGGTCCAGGCGGCGAAAGCCCAGAGAGCCAGATCCGGAGCACATCTCATGCGGATCGGACTGCATCCGGGGCAGGAACTCGTGCTGAAAGTCCTGGCCGATTCCGACGGCCGCACCATGAGCCAGCTGGCGCTGGCGCTGGGCGTCCAGCCGCCGACCGTCACCAAGATGGTGACCCGCCTGTCCGCGCAAGGCTATGTGCGCCGGCAGGTGTCCGATACCGACGGCCGCCTGGCGCGGGTGTTTCTGACCGACGAGGGCCGGGACCTGGTCGCGTCGGTCGACAAGGCCTGGAAGCGCCTGGAGCGCGAGGCGATGTCGGGTCTGGACGACAAGGACCGGAAAAAGCTGCGGAAACTGCTTCGCCAGGTGGAGAAGAACCTGTCGCTTGCCGTTGACGACGATCCGGAACACGAGAACGACTTTGACACTGATGGCGACGACACTCCGGAGGCCGACAAGAAAGCGGGTTCCGGCAAGAGCAAGGAACTGACCGCCGCCTGAGTCGAGGCACCTGAGTCCAGGTGCCTTGTCTCGGTTTCCCGGTCCCCGTGCCTGCGATGTCAGCCGGGTCTTCCGAAAGTGCCGTCAGACCAGGACCATTCTCGCCAGCAGCCCCAGCAAGGCGGTCACGGCCAGAACCGTGGCGATGCCCCTCTTCAGACCGAACACGAGACAAGCCGCCACCAGAGCAATTGCCGCCAGCACCGGATCGAGAGAACCGGGGGCGGGCCAGGTAATCTCGAAGGGGCCGACAACCCGGGTTCCGGTTTCGGAAAACAGGACGTTGAGGGCAAACCAGACCGCCAGGTTCAGGATCGTGCCCGCAACGGCTGCCGTAATTGCCGACAAGGCCCGCGCAAGCTGCCTGTTGCCGCGCAGCCTTTCCATCCAGGGCGCTCCGGCGAACACGAACAGAAAACTCGGCACGAACGTGACCCAGGTCGTCATCGCAGCGGCCAGCAGGGCACCGGTAAGAGGTGAAAACGGAGCGGGGTCGCGCCAACCGCCGAGGAAACCGACAAATTGCGTGACCAGAATGAGCGGGCCGGGAGTGGTTTCGGCCAGGCCGAGCCCGTCGAGCATTTCGCCTGCCGTGATCCACGACTTCGTTTCCACAGCGACCTGCGCCATGTAGCTCAACAGCGCGTAGGCGCCTCCGAAACTGACCACCGCGAGAAGCGAGAAGAATTCGGCTATTTCAACAAAAACATTTCCGGGGGAAAGAAACAGCATTGCGGCAATCGGTGGCGCGACCCAGAGCAGGACGCCGATCAGCACCGTCCTCGCCGTCTTGAGGAGTGTCGTTGGAGCGCCGCCCGGATCACCTTCAGGCAGCGGCCCGGATCCGTGGCCCGCCAGCAGGCCGACGGCCGCAGCGCCGAGGATCACGATCGGGAAGGGAATGGAGGCGAAGAAGAGCGCGCAGAAGGATGCGGCGCAGAGGAACCAGGACAGGCGCGTCTTCAACGCTTTGCTGCCGATTTTCATCAGGGCCTGCAGCACGATGGCGAGCACGCCCGCCTTAATCCCGTAAAAGAGTGCCGAAACGAACGAGGTCTCGCCGTATGCGGCATAGATGTAGCTGACGATCGCCATGGCGATGGAGCCGGGAAGAATGAACAGCAATCCCGACACAAGCCCGCCAAGAATGCGCCCGCTCAGCCAGCCGCAATAGGTCGCGAGTTGCTGTGCTTCCGGTCCCGGCAACAGCATGCAGTAATTGAGCGCGTGCAGAAAGCGTTCCTCGGACAGCCATTTGCGGTTCTCGACGAATTCCTGATGCATGACTGAAATTTGCGCCGCTGGGCCGCCGAACGAGAGCAGGCCGACCTTCAGCGATACCGAAGCGATTTCCGAAAGCGTCGGACCTGAACGCGCGTTCGCAGCGCTGGTGTCGCCGGAGGAAGGTTCGGAAGAGGGGTCTGTGCGCATTCTGCAATCGTCTTGATCAGGGCTTCCCGTTCCTACGGGGTCTTTGTGACAGCCGCAAGTACACGGGTTTTCACCGGAATATTACAAAACGCTCATTTGCAATGATCCGGCCTTCAACCCATCTCACTGGACATGCAGAGATGGTCTTGAAGGAGATCGGAGTGACCATGACCTATCAGACGATCAACGAGGAAAGGGGGGCCCGGAAGGCGGCGGAATTGCGCCGCCGGTTTCAAAGGGCCTCGGTGAACCCGGGCCGGGTGTCCGGGTTCGGACCGGCGAAATTTGATACTCTGAGGACCGGCTTCGGTTCGCGCAGGGACTATTTCAACGCGTTCCTGATCTGGATCACGATGGCTGCCGTGATTGTCTTCTTCGGGTTCATGCTGTTCTGAACCGCCTGAGGTGGCGGCAGGGTGTTGTCAGGCAGCATTGCTGTTTTCAAAGAGCCCCTGCCTGAGCGCGGTGACAATTGCACCGGTGATCTCGGGGGGAGCATCCGGCGATACCATAATCGACTGGGTCATCGCCGGCAGTTTCGGGAGACCCCGTTCGGGCCGCGCAATGCGCATGCCCGATTGAACAGCACGTGCGGGCAACACACCGATGGCAAGCCCTGCACGAATGGCGCAGCGAAGGTTCGAAAAGCTCTCGCTTCTGAATTTGACGTTGAAGGCGCGCTCCTGTTTCGACAGGAGAACAACCGGCAGCCTGCTCCACCAGCACCCCCTGTCGAGAACCGCAAGCGGAACCGGCTCGCCCGGATCGTGGTCAAAGGTGTCGCTCTCCACCCAGTGATTTGCCTCGATCTCAAGAAGGCCGTGCGCACCCGGTTCGGGTGTGGCGACGACGGCGACATCAAGCCGCCCGGTCTCAATGGCGGCAGGAAAGCCGGCCGAACAGCCGGATTTCACAAATATGTCCAGCAGCGGATAGGACTTGCCGAAGTTCGAAAGAACAGTTTCGAAAATCATGTCATCGTAGTGGTCGGGGATGCCGACGCGTACCTTGCCACGCAAGGGGTGCTCGAACAGCGACTGGGCGCGGTAGAGATCCGCCAGGATCCCTTGTGCGATCGGCAGGAGTTTCTCGCCATCGGGCGTCAGTTTCATACCCTTGGGATGACGCTCGAACAGCTTCGCGTTGAGGCCGGTTTCAAGTTTCCTGAGCTGTACGCTCAAGGCGGATTGCGTCCGGTTCAATCGTTCGGAGGCCAGTGTCAGGTGGCCATGTTCGGCGATCGTCACGAAGGCGCGCAGCAGGTCACTGTTCAAGGAACTCTGTTCGATTTTTTTCATCATAATCTTCGATTCAATTCATTTTATTTATGATGATACCTCACCTAGCCTTGCCGTCAATTGAAGGGCCGGGACATGGATTTCACAAATCTTGCAATATTGCTGGGCGTCGGATTGATTGGCGGGGCGTGGAACGCAATCGCGGGCGGCGCCACCTTGTTCACGTTTCCGGCGCTCATGGCCGCCGGGTTGCCGCCAGTGGTCGCAAATGCCACCAATTTTCTCGGCCTGCTGCCATCGAATGCAGCCGCGCTGATGGCCTACCGGGAGGAGCTGCGCAATGGCGGCATCCTGCTCGTCAAACTGAGCGTGGTCTCCGGCGCGGGCGCTGCAGTCGGCTCGGTCCTGTTGCTTGTCTCCGACCCGCAGACCTTTCTCTTTCTCGTCCCTTTCCTGCTTCTGGCGGCGACCTTGCTGTTCGCGTTCGGAGAGCCGATGCGCCGGGCATTCGTCAGGCTTGCGGGAGATTCGCAGACCTCTCCTGCCGTTTATGGCGTGCTGTTTCTGATTTCGATCTATGGCGGCTATTTCGGAGCGGGCCTCGGGATCATCCTGCTCGCCATCGCACAGATCATCGGCCATTCCGACTTTCACGCTGCGAACAGCATGAAAAACCTACTCGCAACGAACTTCACGATCATCAGCATCGTGATTTTCGGGATCGGCGGGCTCATCGACTGGACCGCTGCAATCACGATGATGGCCGGAAGCACTGTCGGCGGGTATGCCGGAGGACATTGGGCAAGGTCCGTGAACCAGCGCTTGCTGCGGATCCTTGTGGTCGGTTTCGGGGGGCTGCTGTCACTTGTCTATTTCTGGCGTATCTTCGGCCCACACATGTTTTGAATTCCTTCCGGTGGAAGGTGAACCGAACGGATGGGCAGATGGAACCGACTTTCTGGGAGAACCGCTGGCGCGAGGGCAAGACCGCGTTTCACGAGGGCGCCGTCAATTTGCATCTGGAACGGTATTTTCCCGTCCTGAAACTCGGGCGGGGCGCGCATGTGTTTGTGCCGCTCTGCGGCAAGAGTGTGGACATCGACTGGCTGCTTGCGCAGGGCTGCCGTGTCAGCGGCAGCGAACTGAGCGCGGAGGCCGTAGAAGCCGTGTTCGCGCGGCTGGAGGTCACACCCGAGATCCGGGATGTGCGCAGCCTTCGGCACTATTCCAGCCAGGGGCTCGACCTGTGGCAGGGCGACTTCTTCGCGCTTCAGAGCGCGGATCTCGGTCCCGTCGACGCCGTCTACGATCGCGCGGCTCTCGTTGCCATGCCGCCCTTCATGCGTGGCGGCTACGCCGAGCACCTGCGCCGGCTCTGCAACGGGCCGCCGCAATTGCTTGTCACCTATGATTACGACCAGACGCTCATGGAAGGGCCTCCGTTTGCCGTTCCCGAAGCGGATATTCGTGCGCTCTACGAAGATGAATTCGAAATCAATCGGCTCTCGAGCGTCGACATATACGGGTCTCTGGCGGACCGGTGTACCGGCAAGGAACAATCCTGGTTTCTGCGGCCTGCCATCGGTTGACCATCCGCTGTGAACGGTTGTCCCGGTTTGGTGCCGAAATCAGTGTTCGCCTGCTTCCTCCGGCTTTTTCCGGAACACGTTCCACACCGGCAGAATGACCTTCGCCACGATCGGGATCAGGATCAGTCCGAGGATCAGGCCCAGGATTCCATCGAGAGACGCCGTCATCGCCCAGGCGACGAAGCCCTCGAACTGACCGACCGACAGCGCGACCGAATGGGCGATGTCATGGATCGTGTTGTAGATGCCCTTGACGCCGAGTTCCTTCAGACCGTGGATCACGATGGAGCCGCCGACCCACAGCATGGCCGCGGTGCCGACCACCATCAGGATCTTCAGGAACCCGGGCATCGCCTTGACGATGCCCCGGCCCATCGCGCGGATAACGGACAGGCGTCCCTTGTTCGACATCATCAGGCCGACATCGTCCGCCTTGACGATCAGCGCGACGGATCCGTAGACCATCACCGTGATGCCGATGGCGACAACCGCGAGCGTCGCGGCCTCCATCCAGATATTGCTTTCCGGGATTTCCGACAGGGCGATCGTCATGATTTCGGCCGAGAGTATGAAATCGGTCTTGATCGCGCCGGAAACCTTCTGCTCTTCCAGATGCACCGCGTCCACCGCCTCCTCCAGGGGCAGATCCGCAGGGCTGTCCTTGTGGGCGAACAGATGATGGATCTTTTCCGCTCCCTCGAAGCACAGATAGGCGCCGCCGAGCATGAGCAGCGGCGTGATCGTCCATGGCGCGAACTCGTTCAGCGCCAAGCCGACCGGCAACAGGAAGAGCAGCTTGTTCTTGAGCGACCCCTTGGCAATGCGCCAGACGATCGGCAGTTCACGGGCGGGTTTGAAGCCGGTCACGTATTTCGGCGTCACAGCCGCATCGTCGATGACCGCTCCTGCGGCCTTGGAACCCGCCTTGGCGGCCTGGCCGATGACGTCATCAAGCGAGGCGGCGGCAACTTTCGCGATGGCCGCGACATCATCAAGTAAGGCAAGTAGTCCGCTCATGGCTGCTCCCGGGCCGGTATGATTTGCTCGACGCGACGAAAGTCTGGCTGCGCGGCGGCAAGAATGCGTTTCAGGGCGGCTGCTTTCCGCCGGAAATTCAATCGCCGTATAGTCTCAGGCATTGGGACTATTCTCAACATGGTCCCGAAAAACGTCCACAAGGTGCGCATTGACGCCGGAGCCGGGCAAGGAGAAACGCGCGCGCGGTCAGACAAGGAACGGATACCCGCCCTCGAGCTTCAGCAATGCGATCTTGGTATCGAGCCCGCCTGCGCCCGAATACCCGCCGAGGCCGCTTGCAGACAAAATCCGATGGCAGGGAATGATGATCGGGATCGGGTTGGCTCCGCAAGCCTGGCCGACCGGCTGGCCGTAGGTGCCGAGTTCCTTAGCGACATCGCCATAGGTACGGGTCCGGCCGTAGGGGATGGCCAGCATTGCCTGGAAAACCGACTGGTGCAGATCACCGCCTTTCGGCGAGAGCGGCAGGTCGAATGTCTCGAGTTTGCCGTCGAGATAGGCGTTCACCTGTGCAGCGGCTTCGAGAAGAAGGGGTGTTTCATCCCGGCCCGCAGGGCCATTCCAGTGAACCTCCGTAATGGCCTCATCGGCTTCGCAGATGGACAATCGTCCAAGCCAGGTCTCAATTTCCGTTACCGGCATGCCGTTTCCCGTTTCACCCATATCCTGCCGTGGTCACGTTCTCACAAAACCGGTGCGTAAGGCGACAGGCATTTACGCGAAGTTCCGTGTTTTCTTTTCGCGGCACAATCCTGGACACGGGTTGCCAAACAGGTTTCAACCGGGCATCAGACACCGGATTGGTTCATTTCCACCGCGCTTTCATCTGCGGATCGTGCGAACAGGATCGGTTTCAGATGGCGCATGACATTCCGGAGGATCGCGAAGCCTCACGCTCCGCTGCAACGGCACCGATTGCCGGAATTGGCCTCCTTGTCGTTGCGTGCCTGTGCTTTTCGCTTCTGGATGCCACGGCGAAGTATCTGGTCGAAACCGTACCGACATTCCAGATCGTCTGGCTGAGGTTCGTGTCCCACGTCATCCTGTGTTTCGTTTTGTTCCGTGTCTGGAAGAATCCTTCGCTCTTGAAGACAAGCCGACCGGGACTGCAACTGGTGCGGGCCTTTTGCCTTCTGGGCATCACGATTTTCAACTTCCTTGCCGTCCGCCATCTGCAATTGGCCGAAACAACGGCGATCATGTTCGCCGCCCCGTTTGTGATCACCGCGCTGGCGGGGCCGATCCTCGGAGAATGGGCCGGGGCGAGACGCTGGGCGGCAATCATTGTCGGTTTCATCGGCGTCCTCGTGGTAACCCAACCGGGACTCGGCGGCATGCACTGGGCCGCGATCTATTCCGTCGCATCGATGCTCTTTTACGCACTCTATGCCATTTTCACCCGGCAATTGACGGCTACCGACAGTTCCGCCGGCATGCTTATCCTATCCGGCATCATCGCGGCGGTTGCCATGGCACCGGCAGGCCTTTCCGTCTGGGTCACGCCTGCGGACACCTGGAGCTGGGTTCTGCTGTTTGCGACCGGTGTCTTTGGCGGCGGCGGGCACTTTCTTTTCATACTTGCGCACAAAATGGCGCCAGCGCCGGTGCTTGCGCCGTTTATCTATACACAGATCGTCTGGATGGTTGGGCTCGGGTACCTGGTGTTCGGTGACGTGCCGGGCTGGGCAACCATTGGCGGCACGGTGATCGTCGTCGGGTCCGGGCTCTACATTCTTTACCGGGAACGCGTGCTCAGCATCTGAACTGGGTCGTCATTAATGACGATATGCGTGTTCCGCCGTCACTGCGGATGCGGACAATGTTTTCAAGGCGGTTGACGGGTCGCGTGAGTTTCCGTCTTAATGGCCCCTGGCGTGGACCCCGGGTGACAACTGGTCACCGACCTGTCTAGGAGGAATGGGATGGCAATGGATCGCCGAACTTTTCTGGGAGGAGCCGCAGCTGTCGCGGGCTCCTTCGCAATGCCGCAGCTGGCGCATGCCAATGCTGCAGCCAATGCTTATTTCAACGGCTACGAGCAGGATAACGGCTATCAGTACCGCCGGACGAACCTGAACCGCATCGACCCCGTCTGGCGCCGCCAGATGGTCAAGTATTTCAGCGACGAACCTCCGGGGACGGTCGTGGTCGATACCCAGAACCACTTTCTCTACTGGGTCTGGGAGAACAACACGGCGCTGAGATACGGCGTCGGAGTGGGTCGCGAAGGCTTCAAATGGTACGGCCGTGCGCGGATCGACCGCAAGGCGCTCTGGCCGCGCTGGGTGCCGCCACCCGAGATGCTCAAGCGTCAGCCGGATCTGCCGCGCCGCGTGGAAGGCGGTGCGCCGAACAACCCGCTCGGTCCGAGAGCGCTCTATCTCTACAACAATGGTAGCGACACCGGTTACCGGCTGCACGGAACGCTTGAGCCCTGGAGCATCGGCCACGATGTCTCCAGCGGTTGCATCCGCATGCTGCCGGAGGACATCATCGATCTTTACCAGAGATGCCCGAAAGGAACCGGCGTTCTGGTTCTGGAACATCTTGGCGCAAGTGCCGGCTGAGGCCGGCACGCTTGGGGAATAGCTTAGTCTTGGGGGGCGTTCTTGTTTAATCGGATTGGCCATTTGGGCCGGAATTTCATGATCATCGCCTTCTGCGGAGCAGGGCTTGCCGCCTGTAATTCCGCAGGAGGAATTTCGTCGCCGAATGTCACCAATGCGCCGGCTGCCGGGTTCGGCCAGATCTCGAACGGTTCCGAAGAGGAATTCATCATCAATGTCGGTCGCCGGGTGTATTTCGACCGGGGCTCAGCGGTCGTCACCGAAGAAGCCAAGATGACCATCAAGAACCAGGCCGACTGGCTGAAGCAGAACAGGAAGTGGCTCGTCAAGGTGCAGGGGCACGCTGATGATCCAGGCAGCGAGGCGGCCCAGAAAACTCTTTCCGCCCAGCGAGCCGATGCCGTCATGGCGGAATTGGTCAGCCTCGGCGTAAGCCCGAAACGCGTGTGGTCCAAGGGCTATGGCGTCGAGCGCCCGGTGACGGATTGCTCTTCGATCGAGTGTCAGTCCCAAAACAGGCGCGTTGTCGTCAATCTCAGGGAAGAGTACGACGAATCCGCGCCGCAGGCGCGCTAGTGAGGTGAATCTGAAGTTCGTTCGAAGCCCGCTGCAAAATCTGTCGAACTTCAGATTCAGGCGACTGGCACGATGGTGCTGAAGTCCGTTCCAAGTCTGCCGAAGTCGGGACGAACTTCAGCGTCCGATCACTCGTCGCCATCATTTTTCTGTTTACCGCAGCGGCCGGGAGCATTATCGCTCGATAAAGCCGCCGCTGCGGGAATAGAGACCACTGAATGTCCGAAGACAAAGACTCCACGCCCTCTTCCGGGGATTTACCGCCCAAACCAGGCAAGCGACTCACACTCGGTCATATCGCCGATCAGCTCGGCATTTCGACCGCGACGGTGTCACTCGCCCTGCGGGACAGTCCACTCGTGGCCGAGGAAACCCGCGAGAAGGTCAAGCAGACCGCGGAAGAGATCGGTTACATCTACAACCGGTCCGCGGCGTCGCTGCGCACCTCGCGCAGCCAGATCGTCGGCGTTGCGGTTCATGACATCCTGAACCCTTACTTTGCTGAGGTTTTCTCCGCTCTTGAGGATGTGCTCGAAGAGCAGGGGCAGATGATCTTCATCTGCAATCACCGCGATGTCGTGAAGCGCCAGCGCGGTTTCGTCAATACGCTGCTGCAGCACCGGGCGGACGGCCTGATCCTGTGTCCCTCGGTCGGGACGACGGCGGAAGAAATCAACCGGCTCGTCGATCAGGGAATTCCGGTCACGCTGGTTGCGCGCGAAGTCCCCGGCGTGTGGGCACCATGCGTGCGCGGCGACGATGTTGCCGGTACCTACCAGATCACAAAGCATCTGCTGGCGCAGGGACACAGCAGGATAGGCATGGTCGGCGGACGCAGGGACAGCTCCACCGGCAAGCTCCGTCACGAGGGTTGGAAAAAAGCCCTGGAGGAGGCAGGGATCGACCCGGCCGTCCAGGTCGACCTGCCGGAGCTGATGACGCAGGCGGACGGACGGGCCGCCGTGCCGGACATTCTGGAAGCGGAGGAAAGGCCTTCGGCCATTGTCGGCTTCAATGACCTTGTTGCCTTCGGCATGATGACGACGCTCCGGCGCGCCGGCATCGAACCGGGACCCGACATGGCCATTACCGGATATGACGATATCGACGGTGCCGACGCGCGAACGCCGGCGCTCACGACCGTTGCAAACCAGCCGGAGAAGATCGGCCGCCTCGCCGCGCTGACCCTCTTGCGCCAGATCGCTGGCGACCGGGTTCCCAACAAGCCGATCGTGATAGAGCCGGAGCTCCGCATTCGCGAGAGTTCGCCACCGCCCGGGGTGCGCCTGGCGCAGCGGCTCGCGGACTAGCTCAACGCTTCGGAGAGTCCTAGACGGCGATCGAATCGGGTGAGGCGTCGTGCATGACGCACTTGTTTCGTCCGGTCGATTTTGCCTGATAGAGCGCCGTATCGGCCTTCTGCATCAGTGTCGAAAACTCGACATCCTCGCGGCTGGAGACCGCCAGTCCCATGCTGCAGGTCACCACCTGGGACAGTCTTGGATCCTGACAGGACCGGACGATCTTCTTGCGCAATCGTTCGCAGACCGTGAACGCGTCTTCCAGGCCCGTGCCACTCAGTATCAGGCAGAATTCCTCACCGCCGACCCGTCCGAAAATGTCGACGGATCGCAGTTCCCTGCTGATCGTGTGTGTAAACAGCTTCAGGATATCGTCCCCGGCTGCATGACCATGCTGATCGTTGATGCTCTTGAAGTGGTCGATATCCATCATGACCGCCGTGAACACCTGATTGGTCCGGCGAAACCGCTGAATCTCGGTGTTTGCCTTTTCGAGAAAGGCGCGCCGGTTGAGGATCTGCGTCAGATCATCGATGCTCGCAATACGTTCCATGCGGATCTTTGCATCCATCAGCGCCTGGTGGTCGCGCTGGCGCGCGATTTCGTGGCCGATCCAGTCGGCAAACTGACGGATGATCTGGACATCCGCGGAGGTGAAGGGCCGCTTGCGGATATCCCGGCCGGTGAAGTTGATCGTGCCATGCACGATCCCGTCCACGAGCAGGGGTGCGCCGATATAGGCTTCGATATCGAACAGCCTGTAACAGGGGTGAGCGGCGAATTCCGATTGGCCCGCGTGGCCCGTCGCGACGGGTTCGTCCGCCTGCAGCGTCAGGGTGCAGTAGGTGTCCTTCAATTCGAACGACTGGCCGGGCTGGACCGTGTCGCCCGGGCTCTGGGCGTGAGTGATGGTGTAGTTCTCGCCGATCACGTGACTGATGATGCCGACCGGCAGATCGAAATGGTCGCAGCCGAGCCGCAGGATTTCTGCGATCTTGTCCTCGTGGCCGAGTTCCCTCGTCGACGTGATGGCGTAGAGTTCCGCGAGCGTCCGTTCCGTCTTCTTGCGGTCGGTGATATCCGAAATCACCACCACGAGACCGTCCACCTGACCGCCTTCGTTGAAACGCGGATTGCAGTCCATCAGGCATTCGCGGGTGACGCCGTCGGGAAAGTGCATTCCGATTTCGGCGGAGGCTTTCTTACCACCTATTGCTTCCATGAACAGAGACCGGACGTTGTCGCGTTCCTTCGAGGGCAGCTTTTCCCTGAGGCGGGTTCCCAAAAGCTCCTCGGGCGTTCCGTTGAACCAGGCGCAGCCGGTCTTGTTCAGGAACAGGCACTTGCCTTCAAGATCAACTTCGCCGACGCAGGCGGACATGCTGTCCGCCATGAGATGAAGGTTGCGATAGGCTTTCTCCGCCAGCGCTTTCGCGTCTTTCAGTTCCGTAATGTCCGCCCGGATGCCGACAATGCCGCCGGTGCTCGTCCGGGTCTCGGAAATTCGGAGCCAGCGGCCGGTTTCCAGCTGCTGCTCGATCACGGCTCCATCGGCCGCCTGATGCTGCTTCAGTCTGGTTTCAAGCCAGGCTTCATCGTCCAGACCGCCGGTGTTGTACTGAGCCTTTCGCAGTCCGAAACGAAGGATGTCCTCGAAGCGGTTTCCGGGGAACATCGCCGGAGCCGATTCGGCGTATATTTCGCGGTACATGTCGTTGCAGATGATCAGCCTGTCATCGGCATCATAGATCGCGAAGCCTTCGAGAATTGCGTCAAGGGCATCCTCCAGCGTGAGTGCAAGATCGCTCAGCTGGGATTCGAGCTGCTTGCGATCGCTGACATCGCGCGAGATGAACAGGAGACCTGCGAGTGTCTGGGAGGTGTCGAACAGCGGCGCACTTACCACTTCGAGCTGTTTGCGGGTTCCGTCGCCCAGCACAGCCTCGATGGCATACATCCTGCGGTTTTTCTGGTCTGCCGGTCTTTGGTAAAGCTCCGCCATCCGGTCGAACTGCACCGGGTCGGCGAAAAAGGGCTTCGTCGTGTTGCCGATCAGATCGTGCTGACTGACGCGCAGGAGCTTTTCCATGGCGCTGTTTGCGAACACGATGATCCTGTCCGGATTCGTGACCAGAACAGCCTCGTTCAATCCGCCGAAAGACTGCTGCAGATCGAGTGTGACAGACTCCACCGACTTCCTCCCGTCATCCCGGCACCGCTTGGTGCCTCTACGTAAATTTTGACAAGGAATGGATTAAAAAATCGATATAGATACCTATGTTTCAACTCAACAAGGGGTGTTTTTAATAGTAAAATACTGCGATTTTTTCCTTTTTGGCAGTAATCGCAGGTATTTTTGCTATTGATCCAGAAATGCACCGATGCGTTCAAGGGCGGCGAGGATGTTTTCTGTGGAGTTCGCGTAAGAAAGGCGGATGTATCCCTCTCCGAGAATTCCGAAGTCAGGTCCCCCGATCGTTGCAACGCCGGTTTCTTCCAGCAGGGCCGATGCAAGATCCTTGGCCTTCCAGCCGGTGTCCTTGATGTTCGGAAATGCGTAGAAGGCGCCAAGCGGCGTGCGGCAGGACACACCGGAGAGCGCGTTGAGGCCATCGACAATCACACGCCTGCGTGCGTCGAATTCCGACACCATCGCCTCGACAGCCGTCTGGGGCCCGGTCAGTGCGGCGAGGCCGGCGAACTGGGCCGGCGCGTTGACGCAGGACCAGGCGTTCACGGCGAGTTTGCGCGCCTTGTCCGCAAGGCTGTCCGGCCACACGGAAAAACCCATGCGCCAGCCCGTCATGGCGTAGGTCTTGGACCAGCCGTCGAGAAGGATCAGACGGTCCCGGATCGACTCGAAGCCGAGCAGCGAGACATGCTCCATGCCGTCATAGGTCATCTGCGAGTAGATCTCGTCCGACATCACCGCGACATCAGGATGGTTCTCCAGCCCCTTGACCAGGGCTTCGATCTCCGACCTCGGCGTCACGCCGCCGGTCGGGTTCGCGGGGGAATTGAGAATGAGCAGGCGCGTCCTGTCCGTGATCAGCGACAGTGTCTCCTCGGCGGAAAACGCAAAGTCGTTTTGCTCGCGTATCGGAACGGGGACAGGCCGTGCGCCGGTAAACTCGATCATCGACCGGTAGATCGGAAAGCCAGGGTCCGGATAGAGAATTTCGGTTCCCGGCTCACCGAACATCAGGATCGCCATGAACATGGTGACCTTGCCGCCCGGCACGATGAGCACATTGCCGGGGTCGGTTTCAACACCGTGACGCTTGAGCAGATCTGCCGACACGGCCTCCCTCAAGGGAGCTATTCCGGTCGCCGGGGTATAGCCGTGCTGTCCGTCCCTCAGCGCCTTGATCGCCGCTTCGACAATGTGGTCCGGCGTTCGGAAATCGGGCTGGCCGATGCCGAGATTGATGATGTCCCGGCCCTGGCCGGCAAGTTCGGTTGCGCGCGCGAGAACGGCGAACGCATTTTCCTCGCCAATGCGGTCAAATCCGCTGATTGTTTTCAACATCCGCTGCTCGCTTTCTTTCGTCGTCCTGGCCGTTGATTTTGGGCCGTAACCTAGGTTACGGACCCATGAATGAAGCCAATTTGGTTTGGATCGTTTTGACCGACTGCGAGGAGTGAAAGCGCAGGAAATGTGGTTCATTTTCAAGCCTTTCGCGACGATGCAGATGGCCAAAACGGCCAAATCCGAAGGACGGCAAAATGGCGTTACCTCGCAGCGTCACCGCGCTTGACCGGGCAAGAGCCCGCTCTGCGCACGCTTCCTCGCGAGATTTTGCCATTTCAGCCGCCAAATCGGCTTCATTTATGGGTCCGTAACCTAACGCCCGACCCTGTCCGTGAAAAGACCGGAAGGCGGCAGAGGCGTTCGCTCATGCCCGGCCTGCCGGCGGCCATCACAGGAATTTTTGTGCGCTCCCTCCAAATTGCCGCGCGATGTGCTTATATTCGCGGCCAACGCACCTGTTTCCCGACAGGCAGAGCAAATCCAACAAGGCCAGGAACCCTCGCAATGACCGCGACCCAGGACGCCCAGGCACAGATTCCGGTCACGGTTCTGACCGGATATCTCGGTGCCGGAAAGACCACGCTCCTCAACCGCATCCTTACCGAAAACCATGGACAGCGGTACGCCGTGATCGTCAACGAATTCGGCGAGGTCGGGATCGACAATGACCTGCTGGTTGAATCCGACGAAGAAATCTTCGAGATGAACAATGGATGCATCTGCTGCACCGTCCGCGGTGACCTGATCCGGACCGTCCAGAACCTGATGAAACGGAAGGGCGCTTTCGACGCCATCATTGTTGAGACCACAGGCGTGGCCGACCCGGCGCCCGTCGCCCAGACCTTTTTCATGGACGATGATGTGCGTGCTTCCGCCAGGCTCGATGCCGTTATCGCCGTCGTTGATGCGCGCCATGTCCTGCAGCGCCTGGAAGATACCGAAGAGGCCGAGGACCAGGTCGCCTTCGCTGACGTGATCCTGATCAACAAGACCGACCTCGTCACGCCCGAGGAACTGGCAACGGTGGAGGCGCGGATCCGCTCGATCAATCCCTACGCCGTTCTGCACCGGAGCGAGCGCTGCGGAATCGAGATTGCCAAGGTGCTGGACCGGGGGGCCTTCGATCTGGATCGGATCCTGTCGCTGGATCCGCATTTCCTGGAGCACGGCCATGCCGCCCACGAATGCAGTCCTGACTGCGACCACGACCACGACCATGATCACCATCATCACCATGGCCACGGGCATGACCACCACCATCACGATGACGCCCCGCACTCCGTGAAGAGCATTTCGCTCACGGCCGGCGATCTCAATCCGGACATGTTCTTTCCCTGGATCAGCCAGGTCACGCAGGTGCAGGGCCCGAACATCCTGCGTCTCAAGGGCATTCTGTCCTTCAAGGACGATCCCCAGCGCTATGTCATCCAGGGCGTTCACATGATCGTCGAAGGCGATCATCAGCGGGACTGGAAAGAAGGTGAACCGCGCGAAAGCCGTCTTGTCTTCATTGGACGGGACCTCAACTGGGACGTCCTGAAGCAGAGTTTCCAAGCCTGCGCGGCATAACAAGGAAGAACGCGTGCCGACAATAGCACCTGTGGACGTGGACGGTTTCGTGGTCCGCGCCGGTTTCCTGAAGGCGTCCGCCTTCTTCGCGTCCGGAGAGGGCGACGTTACCTTTTCCGGAGAAGGCGAGAAAAAGCTACGGCCGCACAAGGCCGGTTTGCTGGCGGCCGAACCTCTCGTGGACGGAACCGGTCTCGTCACGTCCGGGGATGATGGCTGTATCTACCGCTGCGGTGCCGATGCCTCCGTCGAGCTTGTTGCGGAGCGCCCACGCAAGTGGATCGATCTGATCGCCACCGGGCCATCCGGGGCAATCGCCTTTGCAAGCGGGCGGATTGCCTGGGCGCAGCTCAGTGATGGCCGGGAAAAGGAGTTCACGCACGATCGCGCGGTGGGCGGGCTGGCGTTCGCGCCGAAAGGCACGCGGCTGGCGGTCTCCCGGTATGACGGCGCAACCCTCTGGTGGGCCGGAACCGACGGGCAGCCGACCGAGTTTTCCTGGAAAGGCGCCCATCTGGGGATCAGCTTTTCGCCCGACGGAAAATTCCTGGTCACGGCCATGCAGGAAAATGCCCTGCACGGCTGGCGGCTTTCGGACGCCCAGGACATGCGCATGTCCGGCTATCCGGCCAAGGTCAAGTCGTTCAGCTGGTCCTTCAAGGGAAGATACCTGGCCACATCGGGTGCCAACGCCGCGATCCTGTGGCCCTTTCAGGGGAAAACCGGCCCGATGGGACAAACACCGCTTCAGCTCGGTTCCAGGACGGACCTGCTGGTATCAGCGGTGGCCTGTCATCCGAAGGAAGATGTCGTTGCCATCGGGTATCAGGACGGGTCCGTCTCGATGTGCCGGTTCGAGGACAAGGCGGAGGTGCAATTGCGCCGGCCCGGAAATAGCCCTGTTTCTGCGATGGACTGGGACGCGGACGGCCTGCGGCTGGCCTTCGGAACCGAAGCCGGCGACGCGGGCATCATAAGCTTGCAGGACTGACTGCCGTCCGGCAAACCGAGACCGGAGCCCTTCATGTTCAGGACCCTGATCGTACTCGTCATGCTGGTGAGCGGGACGGCAACGTCGCAGTTTCCCGAATTTTCGCAGCAATACCGACAGCGGCTCGGAGGGGCGATCGACGCGCTTGAGGATATTCTTGCCGATTTCAGACGCGATGCATCGGCATTCGGCCTGACCGTTGCCGAAGCGATAGATCGCCAAAGGTCTTCCGATGATCCCTTCATCCGGGCGCGGGGTGACAGCATGGCGGTTGCCGGTGTGCGGCTTCAGGACCTCAAGCGGCAGCGGGACGCGCTTGAAGCTGCGGGACCGGTCGGGCGCATGGTCGTGGTTGCGCGGGGATTTGACCCCCAGCTTGCACAGGCTACGGCGGAAGACTACGAGCCGGCCATTCCGGTGACGATTGCCGGGTTTGTCAGCGCCGCCATAGGCGCACTGGCGGCTTTCCTTCTAGTGAAGCTGTTTGCAGGTCTCGCGCGTCTTGGCCGCCGGAAAATCGCCTCTCATCGATAGTCGGATCTGTCGACTGTTGCCTTCCCGAGCGGCTTGTTTTGACCCGGTGCTGTCCGGTTTAAGTCGAAATGACGCTGGTGAGGCGAACGCCGGCCCATCTACTTGTCATTCCGGCTGAAGTGCAGCGGAAGGCCGGAACCCAGTAAACACCTGTTTCTCCTTCATCTTTCAACCATCGGCCACATGGAGTACTGGTTCCCGGTCTTGCCGCGCGTGCGGCAAACCGGGACGACAAATCGCGGAGAAAATTCCGTCTCGCAATTTGGCGGAGCTCGGAATTATTTTGTTTTCTCAGAGACATAAGTTCGACAATACTTTGTGAACCGGACAGGAGCGGTTTTGACCGCTGCGTGACAAATCGGGTAATCACGTTCCAATGCGTTGCCCAAGCTGGAAGGATGCCGAATGGACGCAATCACGCGGATGCGCTGCTTCATTCAAGTGGTCGACTCGAATGGTTTTTCCGCCGCAGCCCGGGAGATGGGGCGGTCAAAGGCCCTCGTCTCGAAATATGTCGGCGAGCTTGAAGACGAACTCGGCGTCCGGTTGCTGAACCGCACGACCCGGCAGGTTTCCCTAACGGAGGTGGGGGAAGCGTATTACAAGGAAGCGGCGGAAATCCTGCAACGCATCGACGATCTCCAGGCCTCCGTGCAGTCCTCGCACCAGGAAGTCCGTGGCCGCTTGCGCGTGTCGGCGCCCAGATCGATGGGTGATGACATGCTCAACAAACCGATGATGCAGTTTCTGGTGCAGTATCCGGACATCCGGCTCGACCTGCGCCTGGAAGACCGGTTCGTGGACCTTGTCGAAGAAGGTTTCGATCTTGCTATCCGCGTCACGCAACTGGAAGATTCAAGCCTGATCGCCCGGAAAATCGCTCCTTTCCGCACCGTTGTCTGTGCAACGGCCGATGTTGTCGAGACACATGGTGCGCCGAGGGTGCCGGCGGATCTCACGACCCGGCCGTGTATCATCGACACCAACTACCGCTACAAGCAGAACTGGGCATTCCAATCCGACGGCGAGCGATTGTCCGTCACCGTGAACGGACCTCTTGAAGTCAACAGTGCCACTGCCGCCCGGGAAGCGGCGCTGGCCGATCTGGGCTTCCTGCGGACGCCGCTCTTTTTCGTCGCCAAGGATGTGCAGGATGGTGATCTCGTTGTCGTTCTGGAAGACTATGAAGAACCGCAGCGCGGTATCTACGCGGTTTACCCGCATCGGCGTCATCTCAGTGCGAAGGTGCGGGCGTTCGTGGATTTCCTGGTGGACTGGTCTTCAACGAACCCGGGCTGTTAGCGGTTGTTTCGCGCAGGCCGAAATTCGTTCCGCGTTGCGACGCGTTCAACAAGACCGCTCCCGCCGTTTGTGCCCAAAAATGTGATCCTGTCAGAAGACAGATTCTTGTTGCAAATGCAACGTACACGTTTCAGTCTGACCCGATGAACGACGCGCAAAAACAGATTGCTGAGGGCCTGGAACGGGTTTTCTGGAGCCGCGGATTTGCCGACCCCAGTGTGCCCGAGCTGCGCGCGGGCGTCGGCGTCAGCATGCGCACGCTCTACCGGTATTTCCCTTCGCGGGAGGCCATGATCCTGGGTGCGCTGGAGTTCCGTCACCAAAGGTATCTCGCCTATGTGCGCGAAGGGGTGAGTGAACCCGGACTGGCCGCCTCCGAACAGTTGTTCGACAAGCTGGGCGGGTGGATGCGCGTGACCCAGGGCAAGGAATGTTTTTTCCGTCAGGCCCTTGCCGCGAACCCGGACAGCTCGCAGATCAAGGACACGGTTACCCGGCACAAGGGCGAACTGCTCGAGTTTTTTGGCGTCCTGAGCGGGGACGACCGATTTGCGACAACACTCTATCTGCTGCATGAGGGCGTGACCGCCTGTTATGCGGAGATGGGGGAGCGTGCTGTCGAAGACGCCAAGCATCAGGCGCGGCTGATGTTCAGGGCAGCCACCGAAAAACGCTACTCCTGAGGCCTGATATCGAGCGTTCCCGGGCATGGGCGCAGCCCGCCGATCGTGTGCCGCCGGGCTCTTTCAGGCGGAAACCCTGTCAGTTTCCTGATTGTGCCAGTCTTTCCTCGGCCATCTTGTCCGCGACCCTTTCAGGTGTGGTGTCCTCACGCGCGGCCCGTTCGAAGATGCGCGTCAGCGTGTCGCCGATCGCCAGTGTTTTCTCCCGGACGCGTCCATCGTCCTCGCCTGGTTTGGCCAGGGCAATCGAAATCACGCCGCCGGCATTGATCGCGTAGTCAGGTGCGTAGTGAATGCCGCGCCGCTTGAGCGCGATGCCGTCGGCAGGCGTCTGCAGCTGGTTGTTCGCGGCACCGGCGACGATCCGGGCCTGGATCTGGGGGATCGTGCGGGCATTCAATCCGGCCCCCAACGCACAGGGAACGAAGATATCCGCGTCCACGCAATGTGCCTGATCGGCGTCAACGGCCGCTGCGCCGAATGCATCAAGCGCACGCTCGACTGCGGGGGCATGAATGTCGGACACAACCAGTTTTGCGCCGGCTTCGGCCAATTGGCGCGCAACGTCAAACCCGACATGCCCGAGCCCCTGCACCGACACCGTCCTGCCGTCCAGCTCCGCGCTTCCGTAAACATGCCGGGCCGAGGCCCTGATTCCCTCGAAGACACCGAGCGCCGTATAGGGAGACGGATCGCCAAGTCCGGTTGCGCTGGTGCCGCGCACGTGATCGGTGCGGCGGGCAACGGCTTCCATATCCTCAGGCGAGACGCCGACATCCTCGGCGGTGATATAGGTGCCCGACAGCCGTTCGACATGGCTGCCGAAAGCTTCCATCATGTCCTGCGACTTGTCCTTGCGCGGGCACGCGATGATGACGGCCTTGCCACCGCCCAGATTCAGTCCCGCGAGCGCGTTCTTGTAGGTCATGCCGCGGGAGAGGCGCAGCGCGTCGGTCAGCGCATCGGCCGGTTTTTCGTAAGGCCAGACACGGCAACCACCCAACGCGGGGCCGAGCGTGGTGTCGTGGACCGCGATGATCGCGTTCAGTCCGCTGCCACGATCCTTGACGAAAACGATGTTCTCGTGTTCGCCCATTTCCGGATGGTCGAAGACTGCGCTGTGCAGGGCAGAAGGGTTCAATGCATTCATGATTAGCTCTACAGGTCGTTATCTCTATAAATAATTTAGTCGGAAACAGGAGAAATTTGTCTCTTTTCTCCCAATGAAAACGCAGTAGGGGGAACAGGCATTCTCTCATTTAGCGTAAAGTGTGAAAATATTTTCATCTTGATTTTGCGCTGCGGCAACGTGTTCAGTCATTTTGCTGCCGTGTTCTGTGTTCACAGAGGACAATTCGTGTCATGTGAACCCGTTCGTCCGACGAAAAAGGTGAATCCGTTGCGCCGATTTTCCAGCCGCTTGCGAGAGGCCGCCATTCAGGTTTCCAGCCGGTTTGCAGCAGTTCTTGTTCTGCTGATCGCCGGCGTGACAACCGCTGCGGCCCATCCGCATGTGTTCGTCGAGGCAAGGTCCAAGCTGGTCTTCGACGATGACGGCAATGCGGTTGCCGTCAAGCATGTCTTCCGTTTTGACGACGCTTTTTCGGCGTTTGCGATCCAAGGTTTCGACACAAATCAGGACGGTGTCTATTCTCGCGAAGAGCTTGGCGAACTCGCCAAGGTCAATGTCGAGAGCATGGCCGATTTCGGATATTTCACGTTCGGCGACAACACGCGCGTCGAACTCGATTTTGCCACTCCGACGGACTACTGGCTCGAAGTCACGACGCTTCCCGTCGGAGACTACTGGATGATGAAGCCGGAGGATTTCGAGGCGATCGAGGAAGACATCCGGCTGAACGGCGGCACGGCGATCGAGGAAGTGGACCTCCTGGAACTCCATTTCGTGCTGCCGCTCAAGGATCCCAGCGATGCGACGGCGCCGATAACGCTCGATGTCTATGATCCGACCTACTACGTGGATTTCAGGTTCGGACAGGAGGCGGATGCCGTCGGGACGGTGAATGCGCCCGGCACCTGCCAGGTCACGCGCAAGGAACCGCCGCCGCTCGATGCGGCAACCGCCTATGCCCTGGCGCAGATCGGGCCCGATCAGCGGGATCTGCCGCCTGAACTGCAGTCGGCGGCGGCCACACAAGTCAACCAGATGATCATCAACTGTGCCGGAGTTGCCGCCGGTACGGTCTCGTCGGATGCATCGGGTCAAGCCGATACGGAAGTTGCAGCCGTCGACCTTGCCGCGGACGCAGAAAGCACGGCGACAGGGGTGTCCGACTCGTCTGCAGCCATGTCGGCGCGGTCTGACGATGTGGTGGCATCAACCCAGGTGGCCGTCATCAACAGCCCTGAAGCTGTCACCGTCGGCGCCGGCGTCCTGGACCGCTTCTTCGGGACCATCGCGATCAAGCAGAAAGAGTTCTATCAAAGACTAATCGCCAGCCTGCGCGCCTTCCGCAACAATCCGAACGCCGGCTGGCTGCTGATCGGTCTCTCGTTCGCCTATGGCGTCTTTCATGCCGCGGGTCCGGGACATGGGAAGGCAATCATCACCTCCTACGTCGTTGCCAATAATGAGACCTTGAAAAAAGGGATTGTGCTGTCGTTCGCGTCCGCGTTCGCGCAGGCCGTCACCGCGATCGTTCTTGTCGGCGGCCTCGCGGTCGTCTTCAATCTGACGAGCCTCGCGATCCAGGACACCGCGCGCTGGTTCGAGATCGGCTCCTATGTGCTGATCACGGGGCTGGGCGGGTGGCTGCTCTGGCAAAAGGCCGGAAAGCCGCTGGCGATGAGCATCGCCAACCGACTTTCCGGAAACCGCCTCGCGCTGGCTGGTGTGCATGGGCATGATCACGGACACGGCCATCACCATCACCATCACGGTCATGGACATCACCACGATCATCACGGTCATGGCCACCATCATCACGAGTTTGGTGAGGACGGCGTGTGCAGCACCTGCGGTCACGCGCACGCACCGACGCCCGACATGGTTCAGGGCGAGATCACGCTTGGCCGCGCCCTATCGATCATTCTTGCGGTCGGTCTGCGGCCCTGCACGGGTGCGCTGGTGGTCCTGGTGTTTGCGCTGTCCCAGGGCATGATTGTCGCAGGGGTCGCCTCGACACTGGCGATGGCCGTCGGTACCGGCATCACGGTTTCTCTGCTGGCCGCCCTGGCTGTCGGTGCAAAGGACCTTGCCGTGCGTCTCTTCGGCGAAGGCAGCCCGATGGCGATCCGGGTGCACCGGTCGATCGAGATTTTCGGCGCCGCCATCGTGTTCCTGCTCGGCATAACGCTTCTGATCGCTGCGCTCGGCTGGGGCTGAATGTTCGAGGCAGGACCGGGACAGTGCCGTTGAAAGGTCAGAGCCCGAGCCGTTTCACCCGGTAAGCGCGGACCGCGTCCCCGAAGGCGGAAAAAAGCTTTTGCGAGGGGCCGTCCGTGGACACCCAGTATTCCGGGTGCCACTGCGTCGCGAGAACGTATCCGGCGCTGTCCCTGACGGACATTGCCTCGATCGTTCCGTCCTCGGCACGTGCTTCCATTACCAGACCCTTGCCGAGATCGCCGACAGCCTGCCGGTGCAGCGAATTGACGTCGAACGGTTCTGAACCGATCACGTCTTCAAGCATGCCACCCTCGGCAACGTCGACCGGGTGCGCGATCCGGAAGCGCTCGTCCTGTCGATCGGAAACCGGGGCGCGGTGATCCTTCCGTCCGCCGAGATCCTGGACTTCGGTCAGAAGGGTGCCGCCCATGGCGACGTTCAGCTCCTGCATGCCGCGGCAGATGGCGAAAACAGGGATGCCGCGTTCCACGGCCCTTTTCAGCAAGGGCAGCGTCGTCGCATCCCGATCCGGGTCGTAGGGACCATTCGCTTCCGTCGGTTCCTGGCCATAAAGCGCGGGGTTCACGTTGGACCGCGATCCGGTGGCAACCACCCCGTCGACCTGATCGAGCGCCGCATCCAGATCCAGCTCCGGGCCAAGTGAGGGAAGGATCATCGGGATTGCGTCCGAGCCTTTCAGGACGGCATGCAGATAGGTTGCGTTGACGGCGTGCCAGTTGAACCCGTCGATGGGTTTGACGTCGGCTGTTACAAGGACAAGCGGTTTTGTCATTTTGGACCTTGCGAGGAAGAAGCATTCACGGGGCGCGGGTCCCCGCTCGCAGATGTACCCGAAAGACGCCTAGTCCAGCAATCCCAATTCCTGCGCGACCTTGTAAAGCTGGGCCGCGTTGCGTGTGCCGACTTTTTCGCGAAGGTTGAGGCGGTGCGATTCCACCGTGCGCACGCTGATCCCCAGCGCCCTGGCGACTTCCTTGTTCGGCTGCCCCTTTGCGATCGCGGTCAGGACCTGTCGCTCGCGTTCGGTCAGGCCATAGGGGTCTTCCACGGGCGCGGAAGCGCTTGCGCCGACAAGGGTCGGTCCGATAGCGGAAGAAAAGAAATAGCCGCCCGACGCAACGCTGGTGATCGCGGTGATCATCTCCTGCGCGGAGATGTCCTTCAGGATGTAACCGCGCGCGCCGGCCTGGACCACGCCGCGAACATATTCGGGATTGTCGTAGACAGACAGGATCAGGACACCGACCCCGGGTTGGGTCTTGCGGACTTCCATAGCCGCCTCCAGACCGTTCATGACCGGCATGGATACGTCCATCAGGAGGACATCCGGCTTCAGGTCGCGGGTCATCCGGACAGCCTCGCGGCCATTCGTGGCTTCACCGACAATCTCAAGCTCCGGCACCTTCTGCAGTCGCGCCCGGATGCCGTCGCGGACGAGTTCGTGGTCGTCGGCGAGGAGGACGCGAATGGGTTTTTCAAGCGAAGGAGAAGCCGTGGAATCCGATGTCATGGTCAAATCAAGCGGCCTTTGCCGACATGTTGTCGAGCGGCATCTGCACCTTGATCCTTGTACCCCCGGAAGACCGCCGGCTCAAAATCAACTTGCCGCCATAGGTCTCGATACGCTCGCGCATGTTGCGGAAGCCCAGGCCGCCGGTTTTTGGCAACGGCCTTGGCAGGCCGACACCATTGTCTTCCACGCAAAGGGTCAGGTCATGGACACCCACCTTGAGATCGATGTTGACCTTGCTCGCATGCGAGTGCCGGGCGACATTGGTCATGCATTCCTGGACCACACGGTAAAGAGCCGTCTTGGCACCGTCGGACAACCGGCTGTGGCACTGCTGCGCATCCACGTTCACCGTTATGCCCGACTGGCTCTGGATCTCCTTGCCGAGGCTGCCCAATGCGGCCGCCAGCCCCATGTCATCCAGGACGCTCGGCCGCAGATCCCGGGAAATGCGGCGTACCTCGGCGATCGTGCCATCCAGGGTCCTGAGGCACTTCGCCGCCTGCACCTGAAGATCGGGATCGCGGGTCGCTTCGCTATGGATCATCTCGATGCCGTAGCGAATGGAGACAAGCAACTGCGAGATACTGTCGTGGAGCTCGGTCGAGACGCGTTTGCGCTCCTGTTCCTGGACCTGGAAGATCCGGTTTGTCAGTTCCTTCAGCCTGCTGTCGGCAAAGCGCTGTTCGGAAAAGCGCACGCCTGCGATCAGCGTTCCGGCGACGGCAATTCCGGCCAGGGTGATGAGGAAGGTCACCAGCAGTGTCTGGCGGATGTTCTGCGCAAATTCGGCCCTGATCGTGGAGACTTCCTTTTGAATGTCATCGGTGTAAAGACCGGTGCCCAGCATCCATCCCCACTTGTTCAGGAGAATGGCGTAGCCGAGTTTTTCCTCAACCGATCCGGTCGAGGGTTTGTGCCAGACATACTGGTGAAAACCGCCTCCAGACTTGGCCTGGGTGATCAGGTTGCGAATGACGTAGTCGCCGTTGTCGTCCTGCAGTTCCCACCAGTTTTCGCCGACAAGATGCGGCAATTTGGGATGAACGACATTGGTGCCGTCGAGCGTGTAAACGAAGAAATAGCCGTCATGGTCGAAGGTGAGGTTCGTCAGAATTTCCTTCACTTCTTCTTGAGCAGCTTCGCGCCCGCCCGGTTCTGTCTGGTAAATCTGCTCGATGGATGTCAGCGCCAGGCTGACATAGTTCCGGATCTCCTGCCGCTTCGCCGCAAGGATCCTCTGTTCGACGGATTGCGTCTCGGCATCGATGAGCTTTCGTGACTGGTAATAGGTTGTGCCGCCGATCAGAACGGATACCGCGATGAGCGGCAGGATCGTGATGAGTAGCAGTTTTGTCTTGAAGGTCACGAAAATTGCTTTCCTGTTGTGCAGGTGTCCATTTTGCCATCATCTATTGCGAAATTCTCGGTAGTACTACTGAGAAAGTGCGCAGAACCACGAATAGCTTTCCGTCCGCCACGTCAACTAGACATTGGGCGAGATCGGTGCAAGGTTGCAGACCGATCCGGAAAAATTGGGTCCGATTAGGGAGGAAACTAATGGATCGTCGTTCGTTTATCAAAAAAGCTGGTCTTGGCGCCGGCGGTATTGCCGCAGGTTCCGCACTCGCCGCTCCGGCGATCGCGCAGGGCACCACGGATCTCGTGATCGTGTCCACATGGCCGCGTGACTTCCCGGGCCTCGGGATTTCGGCTCAGCGCCTGGCAGCCCGTATCGGTGAATTGACCGATGGCCGCATCAATGTTCAGTACTTCGCGGCCGGCGAACGCGTCGGTGCTTTCGACTCTTTCGACGAAGTCGCATCCGGCAATGCGCAGGCTTACATCGCTGCCGACTACTACTGGAAGGGCAAGCACCCGGCCTGGGCTTACTTCACGGCTGTTCCGTTCGGCCTGACCTATGCCGAAATCGACGCCTGGATCAAGTATGGCGGCGGCCAGGAACTCTGGGACGAAGTCGGTGACGAGTTCGGCCTGAAGAACTTCGCATGCGGCAACACCGGCGTGCAGATGGGTGGCTGGTTCAACAAGGAAATCGAAACCGCGGATGACCTGAAGGGTCTGAAGATGCGTATTCCGGGCCTCGGCGGCGACGTCATGGCGAAACTCGGAGCGTCTCCGGTTTCCCTGCCGGGCGGCCAGATCTACGAAAACCTTGTTTCCGGTGCTGTCGACGCTACCGAGTGGGTTGGTCCGTACAACGACTACTTCATGAAGTTCTACGAAGCAGCCAAGTACTACTACTATCCGGGCATGCACGAGCCGGGTTCCCAGCTCGCCTTCGGCATGAACAAGTCCTGGTGGAGCCAGCTGTCGCCGACAGACCAAGCCATCATCCAGGCGGCTTGTAACGAAGAAAACGCCCGCCAGATGGCTGAAACCAACGCCAATAACGGTGTCTATCTCGACCGTCTCATCAACGAGCACGGTGTTGAACTGAAACAGTTCAACGACGAGGTTTACGACGCGTTCGGTGAAGCTGCCGAAGAGGTCTTCGAAGAGACGATTTCTCACTCCGACCTTGCAGCGCGGACGCACGAAAGCTTCGCGAAGGCCCGTTCAGAGATCGGCCGCTGGATGCTGCTCGCCGACACCGGCTACACGCAGCAGCGCAACCGCGTGCTCGGCATCGAAGTCTAAGCCCTTCCGGCAAAGCTAAGGTGGGGGCGGGAGAAGTCCCGCCCCCGTTTTCTTGTTTGACAAAAAATAGGGCACATTCGCCATGGCGGCTGTAGGCGGGGTTGGAGACGACGTCTCGGCAGGTGGGGACATTCCTGCAGGGCAACACCAAAGCGCGGTATCGTACAGGACATTCGGCTGGCTGATCCTCATGATCATGGCAGCGTTTCTGATCAATAATTATCTGACCTTCTGGCAGGACCTTCCCGGCATTGCTCCGATTTTCGGCGGGCCGGCGAACGGCTCGATGCCGATTGTCTGGTCCTGGGTCCAACTGGCGATTTACGGCGGGGCGATCGTGTGGGCCGTCTTGCTGGTTCAGCGCAGCAAGGACAGGTCGCTGCGCGAAGACAGCAAAAAAATCAGCGACATCAACGCCTACCTGATCAGGGCCATGTTTTTCGCCGTTCTGATTGTTGGCCTCGTGGATGCGGTGATTTCCTTCCTGCGCGTCGAAGGACTGCTTGAGGCCGTGGTCGGTGCGGACATGGCCGCCAGTCTCGGCCGGTCCCAGTTCCGAGGCGGGTATGTGCACATGCCGCTCATCGGACTGTCCTTCGTGATCGCCGCCTTCACGCGCACGCTCGGATTCATCTGGCTGGCGCTGCTGGTGGTCGTGGCCGAATTGCTGATCGTGGTCGGCCGGTTCATCCTCTCCTACGAACAGGCCTTCATGGCCGATCTCGTCCGGTTCTGGTACGCGGCGCTGTTCCTGTTCGCAAGTGCCTATACCCTGCTTGAGGAAGGGCACGTGCGGGTCGACGTCTTCTATGCCGGAATGTCCTCAAGGACCAAGGGATACGTGAATGCCGTCGGCTCCGTCGTGCTGGGCATGTCCCTATGCGCCGTGATCATCCTGATAGGCATGGCCGGAAAGCAGAACGTGATCAACGCGCCGATCCTGTCCTACGAGACAACGCAGGCCGGGTTCGGGCTCTATGTCAAATACCTCATGGCAGGATTCCTGGGCGTGTTCGCCGTCACCATGATGATCCAGTTCGTGTCCTATTTCCTGGACGCGATTGCGGACATTCGCGGTGAGCCGGGTGGCCGGGACCATGAAAACCATCCAGTCAACTAACGCCTGACGAGATCTTGTGACATGGAACTTTTCTTTCTAGCTCTTCTCGTTGTCCTGATGGCGTTTGCACTGGGATCCGGATTCCCGGTCGCGTTCGCCCTTCCTGGGGCGGCGATCCTGACAATCGGACTTGCAGCCGGGGCAGGCTACCTGTTTTCAACCGGCACCGATGCCTTCTTCGATTCCGGCGGGCCCGGGCAATGGCTGAGCGCGGGCGTTACCAATTTCCGGGGCATTTACTGGGAAGCCGAACGCGACACGCTGATCGCTATCCCCCTGTTCGTCTTCATGGGGATCATGCTGCAACGCTCGAAGATCGCCGAAGATCTTCTGGTGACCATGGCCCGCCTCTTCGGTCCGGTCCCCGGCGGTCTCGGCATATCGGTCGTGTTCGTGGGCGCGCTGTTGGCCGCGACCACCGGCATTGTCGGCGCAACGGTCGTGGCAATGGGCCTGATCTCGCTGCCTGCGATGCTTCGCAACAACTATTCGGTTCCGCTTGCGACGGGCACGATTGCCGCATCCGGCACGCTCGGCCAGATCATTCCGCCTTCCATCGTTCTCATCATTCTTGCCGACCAGCTCGCGAGTGCCGTCGATCAGGCGGGATCGCTCCGTCAGACGCTGTTCAAGGACAGCACCGGCGAACTCTCCATGCCGTCAGACTTTTCCGTGGTCTCGACCAGCGCCGGAGAAATGTTCCTGGGCGCCTTCCTGCCGGGCCTTGTTCTGGTCGGCCTTTACATGCTGTTCATTCTCGGGTTCGCGCTGATGAACCCGAAGGCCGCGCCGGCGGTCCATGAGGAAGGGACCTTCACCCGCAAGTTCGCGGGCAAGGTCGTGATCACGCTGGTGCCGCCCCTGGCCCTGATCTTCCTCGTGCTCGGATCGATCATCGGCGGCATCGCTACGGTCAACCAGGCTGGTGCAATTGGTGCCGTCGGTGCGATGGTCATGGCGGGCTACCGCCTCAAGGAAGGCGAAAAGGGCGCCTATTCGCCGGCAATTCTCGCAATCCTCGCGCTTCTCGGTCTCGCCGTCGTCATCAGTTTCTTCGGGGAAGTCAACATCAAGCGTATCGAGAATTCGCAGGACGTGCTGAGCCTGATCCTCGCGCTCATCGCGGTGTCGCTTGTTCTCCTGGCGATCTTCTGGTCCGGCTGGCGAACGCTGAAACTGGATGACACGCTGCGCGGCGTCATGGTCGAGACGGCCAAGACCACGTCGCTCGTCTTCATCATCCTGCTGGGTGCAGCCATGCTGACCTCGGCTTTCCGGGCGTTTGGCGGTGAGCATCTCGTCAAGGAATTCCTGCAAGGGTTGCCCGGCGGGTTCTGGGCGCAGTTCCTGATCGTCATGCTGGTGATCTTCATTCTCGGCTTCTTCCTCGACTTCATCGAGATCGCCGTCGTTGTGGTTCCGATCGTGGCGCCGATCCTGCTGTCCGATCCCGGGGCGAACGTCACCGCCGTTTGGCTCGGTGTCATGATCGGCCTCAACATCCAGACATCATTCCTGACGCCGCCATTCGGGTTCGCACTGTTCTATCTTCGCGGCGTGGCACCTGCGGTGGTCAAGACCATCGACATGTACAAGGGCGTGATCGCGTTCATTGCGCTGCAGCTGTTTGCACTCGGCATCGTCGGGTTCTATCCGCAGTTGGTGAACTACCTGCCGAACCGGTCTTCGCTCTTGTCGGAGACGGCACCGCCGCCAAAGAATCCGCGCCTGCAATACTGCATGGAAACGCTCGTCTACGAGGACTTCCGTCAAAACGGCGACAGCATCCTGGCAGCGATCGACAAGGTCGAAGGCGTCGACATGAGCTACCTGCCGGAAGACCTGCAGGACGACCTTGCCGAAGGCTTCGAAACGGCGAAGGAAGCGCTGCCGCTGATGATGGCGATCCGGGATGCCGAAGACGCGGTCTCAGAGGCTTCGGGTTCCTTCAAGCCCATCCATACGGAAGTCAGGGCCCTGGAGCGTGACGCACGCCGGATCGATGCCCGTATCGAAGAACTGAAGGTCATTGTCGGCCGGTCCGGCGACGGTGCGGTCTACACCCCCGAGCAGGGTGAGCGTGCGCAGGCACAGATTGATGCGCTCCAACTGGAACACGATGCGATCCTCGCCAGGATCCCGGACAACTGGGACGAGGTCTACGGGGAGTTTTCGAAGATCCAGAAAGCGGAGACCACCGCGCGGCAAAAGTACCGCCGTACGGTCGACCAGGCCTACGAGCCGATCCTGGAGGTCAAGGCCATTCTCGCGGATGCGGACACGGTCGCGGCCTTTGGTCCGGAACTGGAGGAGCTCAAGGCTCAGGTGCCGCAACTCGAACCGGAAGCAGCTGTCGAGGCCATCGCGGCCATGCGCTCGAAAGTGGGTGAGGCCGAGGGCACAAGCGATATCCGCAAGGGCCTGACCGAGGCCCGCAAGATCATGCGTAGCCGCGAGCCGAATGCGGAGGCGGCGGTTGCGGAGATCGACAAGTCGATTGCCGCGCTCCAGGCCGATCTCGTGTGGCGTGAACGCGCTGCAAAGGAACTGCTGCCGGCGCTGCAGGAATACGACGCGGCAGTCGTCAACAATATCGGTCTGAGGCAGCAGGACAGACTGCCGACCGACATGGCCCTTGACGTTGCCGCCTGCCTCTCCAGCCACAGGGATGTCTCCCTGAGCTTCTAAGGAGGGCAAGTCTGGACTTGAAGCCGGCGGGAGGAGCGATCCTCCCGCCTTTTTTTGATTTCGCCGTTCAGAGGATCTACCGTTCGGGCCAGGCCGCCATCCCCGGCCGGCAAGAGCGAAAGGTTGACGACATGATCCTGACCGGCTGTTGTTTGTGCAAGAGCGTGACCCTTTCGGCCGAGGCCCTACCGCGCCTGCAGGCGTGCCACTGTTCGATGTGCCGGAAATGGGTTGGCGGACCCTTCATGGCGGTGCCCTGCACCGGCGCGGTCTTTGAAGGTTCGGTCAAACGCTACCAGTCGTCCGACGGGTTCGAGCGCGGGTTTTGCGCCGAATGCGGCTCCAGTCTCTACTTTCATCCGCAAGGCAGCGATCTTCACGGCATTCCGTACGGTCTGTTCGACGACCAGCCTAACCTGCCGTTCAAGGCTGAATTCTTCATTGAGCAGAAACCGGCCTGTTACTCGTTTTCAGACGAAACGCGAAAGATGACAGGCGAGGAATTCGAAACGAAGTTCCGGTCAGGCTGAGCCGGGCGCCACCTCAACTCCATGTCACCGCCGTCGCGAACATGTAGCCGGAGCCGTAGATCGTCCTGATATGCGCGGCTTCGTTCTTGCGGTTGAGCTTCTTGCGGAGCCGTGAAATGCGGACATCGATCGACCGGTCGAGGCTTTCGTCCCGCCCGCCATGTTCGAGCAGGTAGTCCCGGGTCAGGACGCGCTTGGGTGCGCGCAACAAGGCCTCAAGCAAGGTGGCTTCCCCGGTCGACAGGAAGGTTTCTTCCCCCTCCGGCGAGGTCAGGCAATGGGAGGAGGGGCGGTACGACCAGTCCTCGAACCGTGCCAGGTCCACTTCACCGCGCGCCGGTGTCCGGTCCGAGGACCGCCGCAGGATCGAGCGGATACGGGCGACGACTTCACGCGGGTCAAACGGTTTGACGACATAATCGTCCGCGCCCAGTTCCAGACCCATGACCCGGTCGGTCGAATGGCCCCGTGCGGACAGCACGATGATCGGCACCGAAGATGTCCTGCGGATCTCGTTGATCAGGGCCATGCCCTCCATGTCCGGTAAGCCGAGGTCGACTATGCAGGCGTCGGGGCTCTCATTGGCGAGCGCCGCCAGCATGGAGCTGCCGGTGGAAAAGGTTTCGCCGGTCATGTCGAAATGCGACATGGCCTCGCACAGGAGCTGACCGATCTCCGGCTCGTCGTCGACGATGAAGACGGTCAGTTTCGCCGATGGTGCGAAGCTCTTCTGCAAGGCAATCACTCACTCATCCGACCGGATCGGACCCGATCAACTTCCGGCCTGTCAATCGATCCCGACTGAACATCCGTTGAACTGTGGAGGATCTCCTGGAGCGTCTGCGCCAGTTGATCATCGGTGAAGGGTTTCGCCAGAACGGGGAACTGACAGTCCCGCTCGTTTCCGGCGAGATCGGACCAGTCCGCATAGCCTGACATGAGCGCTATTCCCAGATCCTTGCGTTGCCGCCGGATTTCCCTTGCGAGCACGAGACCGTTCATCTGTCCGGGCATGATGATATCGCTGAGAACGGCCTTGAGCTCCGGCAGGTCAAGCGCCAGGGAGCGTGCGTCGTCTGCACTTTCGGCCCTGAGAACAGCATATCCGAGGCTTTGCAGCTGGTCCGTCACGGCGTTGGCAACATCAGGGTCGTCCTCGACAAGCAGCAAAAGCTCACCGTCGCCGCGTTTCAGACCGGTGTCACGGATTGCTCCGTCATGCGTGTCGCCGGACAAGGCAATCCGGCGATAGGGCAGATAAAGCGTCAGGCACGTTCCGCTGCCAGGTTTGCTGACCACCGTGACAGCGCCTCCGGACTGGCGAATGAAGCCGTAAACCATGGAAAGTCCGAGGCCGCTGCCGGTGCCGAAAGTCTTTGTCGTGAAAAAGGGCTCGAACACCTTGAGGCGGGTTTCCTCGTCCATGCCGTTGCCGGTGTCGGCTACGGTGATCCTCGAATAGCGGCCCTCGGGAACACCCAGTTCGTCTGCTTCCCGTTTTTCGATCCCGGTCTCGCTCAGGGCGATCTGCAATATACCGCCATCCGGCATGGCATCGCGGGCATTGAAAGCCAGATTGATCAGGGCGGTCTCCATCTGCGTCGGGTCGATGCACGCCCCGATGCTCGGGTCGGCGACCTCGGTCTCGAGACGGATGGACGACGGCAGGGATCCTTCGAGAAGGCTTTCGGCATTGCACACGAGCCTGGCCAGGGCGACGGTCTGCGGATCGATAGCCTTGCCGCGGCTGAAGGCGAGCAGTCGCTGGATGAGGTCCGATCCCCGCTTCGTGGCTTCGAGCACCGGTTCCAGCTTCCTGTCCAGGTCCTCTTTTTTCAGCGGGGCTTCCATGCGGCTGATGGAGAGCAGGTTGCCCATCAGGATCGCCAGCAGGTTGTTGAAGTCGTGGGCGAGGCCACCCGTCAGCTTGCCGACCGCATCCATGCGCTGGGATTGCACCAGGGTGGCTTCCGCCTGCTTCTGATCCGTCGCATCCAGCGACAGGACAAAGATGCCGAGTGTGCGTCCATCGGCAGTCATGTCGGGAATGAGCGTGGACCGCATAAAGGCCCCGGTTCCGTCGGGCCGCTTGCGCTCATACTCGTAGCTGACGGCGTTTCCCTTGAACGCGTGGTCGATATGCGGTTCGAGTTCGGCAAATAGCTCGGCACCCACGACATCTGCCGCAGCGCGGCCGGCGATCGAGGCGACGGAATGTCCGAACCAGTCCGCGTAACGGCGGTTTGCAAAGCGGAACACCGGGCCGGGAGACAGATAGGCGATCAGGGCCGGAATGTTGTCGGTCACCAGACGCAGCCAGTCTTCACTCTGCTGCAGAGCACGCGTGCGCTCCTCGACTGTCCGCTCCAGCTTTTCCTGTCTTCGCCGTTCTTCGGTCACGTCGGAATAGATCGTGACGAAACCGCCCTGGGGAAGCGGGGTGCCGGATACGGCAATGATCTGACCGTTGGGACGCACTCGCTCGAAAAAGTGCGGTTCGAACAGTCTGGCCCGTTCGATGCGGCGCGCGATCTTGCCCTCGATGTCGCCGGGGCCGTATTCACCGCGTTCGGCATTCACCCGGATGAAGGCTTCCAGATGCGAGCCGCGCTGGATAATCTCCTCCGGCATGTCGAGCATGTCGGACAGGCCGCGGTTCCAGGCGACCAGACGGAGGTCGCTGTCGAACACGGTGAAGCCCTGATTGATGTGGTCGAGCGCCGCCTGCATCAGATCAAGCTGCGCCTTCAAATGCCGAGTCTCCTCCATGAGGGCAAGACTAGATCAAAATGGAAAGAGACTGAACCGGGACTGTCTAATCCGAAAGGTGAAGGACCGGGTTCCGTCTTGCGAGGCGTGTTCGCGGACCTGTCCCGGGTCAGACAAGCGCGCGTTCGAATTGAAAGTGCGGGATCCAGGCATCAGTCGGCAAAAGTATCAAGCACGGTGTGATTGCCGATGCCTTTAGTATTACCCTGGCGTGGAAAATATTGATGAGCGGCTGGTCTGTCTTGCCTCAAGTGCTGTTTCTTGTCCGAATGGTTCTTGTGAAATTTCCCTTACGTCATACTGTTGTCTGATCAAAAACAAATGAAGGGGGAAGCATCATGGCCGTCTACCGGATTACGGAATTTACATCGCCCGACATGTCTGCGGCGATGGTCGCCGCGGAAAATCTGCGGGCCGACCTTGCCGAGGCCGGAGCGATTTTCATCGATATCGTTGATCTCGGCGACGGGACCGGTCTTGTTGTTGCGAAATACGGGGATGAGGCAGCGATGGACGCGTCCGCAGGGCTTGCGAAAGCGTCCTTCGGCAAGATGGTGCAGGCCGGTGTGATCAACGGCGCTTCGATCAAGCCCAGATCAGGTTCGGTCGCCATCTCCTACTAGATCGCGTCGAAACACCTTCACCGCAAGCCCTCAGGGTATGGCTTGGGGCGATCCATGCCAGGATCGGTGTTCGGTATTTGACGGACCGGCCGTCTACTCGGCAGCCGGTCCGCTGTCCGCACCGTAGTGCGACAGGAACATCGCGACGCAGTCCTTCATGATGCCGTCCGATTCCGGTTTTTCGCCCATCAGGAATTCCGGCCAGAAGAAGAAGTTTTTCACCAGGGCAAGAAGCTGGCTGGCGGCAAAAGCCGGATCCGCCTTTCTCAGCGCACCTGCTTCCATCGCATCGGCGATCAGCTTGGTGACCGGATAATCATGCGCGGCTGCCTCCGCCAGGAACGCGCGCGACCGGTCGAGGTCGCGCAGGAACTCTGAAATGATCATTCGGTTCACCCCGATCGCCTCCTTGTCCGTGATCACGGCCACGTAGCGCTCGAGCGCCTTTGTCAGCTGGTCGGCCAACGGGCGGTCCGGGTCGTAGTCGACCGGTGCCATGGCGCAGTTGCGGGCAAGCATGATGCCCGTGATCGCATCGAAAAGCTCTTCCTTGCTCTCAAAATGATTATAGAGCGTGCGGCTCGAAACGCCGGCCCGTTTCGCAATCCGTGTCGTGTTCGCCCCAAGAAAACCCTGTTCACGAAACTCTGCGATTGCGGCTTCGATAATATTTTCTCTTTTCTTTTCAGTCAGTTTCACGATTTTTCATCACTTTCGTCGAGAAAAGTAAAATTCATTGTTTACATTTTGAGATGTGCGCCCTAAATGTAAACACACAATTTTACTTTTGCAACTTCGCCCAGGAGAATCTTATGACTGGCAAGACCCCTTTCGGCCCGGAAGGCTGGACGCCCGCGCGCATCGGCGACCTGACGGGCAAGACCTATGTCATCACGGGCGCCAACGGAGGTGCCGGTTTCGAGGCGACGCGAATCCTGCTTTCCAAGGGCGCCCGGGTGGTGATGATGAACCGGAGCGCCGAGCGATCATCGGCTGCCATCGACACCCTGAAGCGGGAATTCGGACCCGACGCCGGGGTGTGCTTCGTGCGCATGGATCTTGCCGAGCTGTCCAGTGTCCGCGAGGCGGCGGCCGGACTTCTGGAAGCCGAGCCCCGGATCGATGCCCTCATCTGCAATGCGGCGATTGCACAGGTTGCCACGCAGCAGCTCACCGTGGACGGTTTTGAAAGTCAGCTCGGCGTCAACCATTTCGGCCACTTCCTGCTGTGCGCCCTTCTCTTCGAGCGGATCGAGGCCTCTTCGGGCCGGATCGTCGTGGTCGGCAGCAACGGCTACAAGATGGGCGACAACCGGATCCGGTTCGAAGACCTGAATTACGATCAGACCTATACCGCCTGGAACGCCTACGCCCAGAGCAAGCTGGCACAGATGGTGTTTGGCTATGAACTGCAGCGCCGGGTGCAGGCGGCGGGCAAGAGCGTGGAGGTCCATGTCTGTCATCCGGGCGCGTCACGAACCGGTCTCATCCGGGACACGGCGGGTACAGTCACGAGGGTTTTGGCGGTCCTTCTCTCACCCCTGGCGCAATCCGCCGAACGCGGCTCCTGGCCCGAGGTGATGTGCGCCACCGAAGAGGGGTTGGAACCTGCGACCTATTATGGCCCGACCCGGTTCGAGATGGTCGGTCCCGTCGGCGCGTGCCCGCTGAAGGCGTTTGTTCTCGACCCACAGCAAGCCAGGGACCTGTGGGCGCTGTCGGAAACAAAGACCGGTGTTCAGCTGACCGTCTAGACGACTGTTCGGCCGATACGGTTCTGTCCGGTCCGCGGGCAGGCGGCCGGTTCACCTTGCTGCCCACCGCGACGTGTCCTTGCCGGAGCGGGTTTCTATCTATGACGGTTGGTATCAGATCGAGCCGGCCTCGACCATGTAGTTGTTGGCCGAGCACATGGCGGCATCGTCGGAGGCCAGAAACAGAACCATGCGCGCGACATAGACCGGATCGATCAGGTCCGGAAGGCATTGACGCCTGCGGTGTGCTTCAAGGGCTTCGGGCGTCGCCCAGAGCTCCTTCTGCCGCTCCGTCATGATCCAGCCGGGAACGACGGTGTTGACCCGGATGCGGTGGTCTCCAAGATCCCGCGCCATGGTGCGGGTCAGTCCGTGAACGGCGGCCTTGGCCGTCGTATAGGCCGGGAAGCCGCCTCCGGCTTCCCACCATGAATTTGATCCCATGTTGATGATCGAACCGCCGCCATTCGCGATCATGTCAGGGGCGACGGCCTGGATCGCGAAAAACATGTGGCGGATGTTGGTGGCCTGGCGCTCGTCCCAGTATTCGGGCGTCACGTCCTTCCAGTCATGGCGGTCGTCGCGCGCGGCGTTGTTGACCAGGACCTGGCAGGGCCCCGTGCGGCCGGTCAGTCTTGCAAGGGCAGCCCGCATCGCGGAGATGTCCCGGAGGTCGCAGATCTCGTAGTCGATGTTTTCCGCCGTGCCGGCCAGAGCAGCGCTTGCCGCCTCGTCGAGATCGAGAAACCCGACGCGGGCACCCTGTCCAGCGAAGGTCTTGACTATTTCGGCTCCGATCCCCTGCGCCCCGCCCGAAACGATCACGCTCTTGTCTTTCAGGCTCGGGTATATGGCGAAATCGGGCATCGTGTTTCCTGTCCAGGTCTGCGAGTGTTCGGCTGTTTGCGACCAAAGACCACGATCAACACGTGCCTTGCAAGTTCAACTGCCCGGAAACAACGACGATTTGATCTGTTCGATCGACATGCCGTCGCCCGGAGAGACGTCCGGGCTGTCACGGGCGGCCGGCCGGGTATCAAGACCGTTTTCGGTTGACCGGTATGAGGAAGAGAAAAGCAGCTCCGTGCGATCTCCCCATGGGATCATTCCCCCATTCGCCCCGGCGCGAAGGCAGCCCAGCGTGCACGGCAGGATCCGGGCAAGTCACATTTTCCGTTCAGGCGGTTTGCCCGTCGCATATTCGTAGGAGAGGGCGACGATCCTCTTGACAACCTCGAGCTCTTCGTCGTCGCGAGGAGAAAAAACCATGATCAGACCCGGCGGGTATTGCCCCATCGTGACCAGGAAGTGGTCTTCGCCCCAGCCCGCCTCAATGATGTTCCGTGCGTCTTTGGCCGCGAGCTTCACATGCATGCTGCCACTGTCCGGATGCGGGTGGATATGGGCGAATTCGCGACCGACCATGAAGGCGTCCGGATTGCAGGCGCAGCCGTCGTGGAGGACAAGGGCACGCGCACCCGGAACGGAAATGCCGCTGTGGTCGTTGTTCACGCCTGGCAGAGCAAAACACCAGTCGTGAAGCCTGGCGACGACAGGGTCCGGCCCGTGCTGAGTGAGTTGTGAATGCGGAATCCGGCTCGTCGTTTCCGGACGTGGCCCCTTTCGAACGGGCCAGGTGGCTTCGGTGGTCATGATCACCCCATTGCTTGTTCCCGTCCAATATGTCTGTCTATGATTGCAAAGAAAATGGCAAATAATACAAATGAAACTTGCATGAAAGCACAGAGATCACGTCTCGACCAGAACCTCGAGTGGTCGGATATCCCGTATATCCTGACCGTTTGCGAAGCCGGAAGCCTGGCCGGTGCGGCGCGGCTTCTGGGGGTCAACCATTCCACGGTTTTTCGAAGGGTTGAAAGCGTCGAGACGAAACTGGGTGTGCGTCTGTTCGAGCGCCACCGCCGCGGCTATGTCATGACGCCCGCAGGGGAACTGTTTTATGAACGCGCCATTTTGCTGTGCGAGGGCATGGATGGGATCGAGCGGGAGCTGAGCGGCAGGGATTTGAGACTTGAAGGACCGCTGACGATAACCACGACAGATTCTCTGCTGCACTGCCTGGCGCCGGCCTTTGCGGCCTTTCAGGCAAGGCACCCGGATATCGAGCTTCGGCTCCTGTCGGATGTCCGTGCGCTTGATCTGATGCAACGCGATGCCGATATCGCCCTGCGGCCGACACCCGATCCGCCGGAACACTGGGTCGGACGCAGGCTGGTTCCGCTTTCATTTGCCGCCTACGCACACCGCGACTATTGGCGGGACGCCGGCGGACTGCCTCAGGAGAAGCTGCGATGGGTGATGCTTGGCGATGATCTTCAACCATCGCCAATGAGCAGGCTCGCATCCCGCTACCGCGCCGAAAAGGCGAAAGTGCTCATCGCCAACACGATGATGAGCGTGTTTGACTTGGTGGGATCCGGGGCCGGCGTCGCCGTCATGCCTTGCTATCTGGGCGAAAGGAATCCCGAACTGGTCCGCATTCGGGAGACCGATGCGAGCGCCAACTGGCATCTGTGGCTGCTTGCCCATCCGGATGTGCGCCGCAGTGCGCGCGTGAACGCTTTTTACGAATTTGCGGCAGCGCGGATTACGGACCCCTTCCTGGGGGCGTGCAGCCCTTGGGGTGCGGACCCATAAATGAAGCCATTTTTCCGTCCTTCGAAATTGGCCGTTTTGGCCATCTGTACCGTCGCGAAAGGCTCGAAAATGAACCGCATTTCCTGCGCTTTCGCTTCTCGCAGCTGGTCAAAACGATCCCAACCAAATTGACTTCATTTATGGGTCCGTATCTAGGTCATACCCTCATAAACCAGGCCGCAAAGGCTTGGATGAATTTGCCCAAGTACTTTGTTGCGAAGCTTTGAAAACCGGTCGGTCGAGATGGCAATGACAAGTCTCCATGCTTCAGATCCCGATGTTACCTTAACGACTGAAACCTTAGGTCCCCCCTTCCAGTACCAGCATAGATCCAAGGCGTTGAGCGGATGTTCAGTCTGACAGTCCGCTTTTCCGGCCGCACAAGCGGGGAGACGTTCCGGATGCCGATAGGGTGAGCGATGGCTATGGTGCCGCTACGTTTGCGCAAAATGTATCAATATAAATTGCAGTTTTTATTTTGGTATTTCGCGAAAAACAAATTGAAATCTCAAGAGATTCAATAAAATAGCGTGTATTCAAGTTTAAATATCGGGGCTCAATCTAATTTTAAAATATTCATCTTATGTTTTTCAGGAAACGGAGGTGAAAAACTTGTCCAGCTCAAACACGCCCCTTTCCGGAGTTCGCCTGTGCGAAGCGGCGCTCCCGGAGGCCTTGTTTCGGAAATTCGATGACGCGGTCCGGTCTGCCCTCAGGGAGAAGCAACGCGGCAAGTCGAGCTATTCGACCACCTTCTGGTATCCGCGGGGCGCTGCGCCGGCGAATGTCGCGGAAGAGGCGATATCCGTTCTAATGCAGAAGGTTTCGCTTCCGCGGGACTGTATCGGTATGGAATGGTGGCTGGGACGTCTCGGTTATCGCAAGAAACTGAATTTTCACTTCGACCGCGACCTGGTGCTCAGCCGGGAAACAGGCGAGAGCATTTTTCCGCTGCTCGGAAGCGTCTTCTACCTGAACGATTTTCCTTCAAGCCCGACGGTGCTGACCGATCAGGTGCCGGGTCCGGACGGCAAGACGAAAGTCCCGGGCGAACCAAATCTGACGCTTGCGGTCGCCGCGATCCGGAACAACTACGTGATCTTTCCGGGAAACCTCTATCACGGCGTGCAGCCGGACAGCTCGATCCCCCACGAGGGTGCCGGTCCGGGCGAAGAGCCTCGGGAAAAACGCCTGACGCTGCTGGTCAACTATTGGCATCGCCGGCCGTCTGCGCCGATATGCAATGACTTTGACGGTTCTGTCTATCCAGCGCTCGCCGCATGAGATCCGACAGGAAAAAGCGACCGGTCAAAGCGTTGTCCGGGGCCTGACATGCAGTATCGGCAACTGGGTGCCAGTCCGCTCAAGGTTTCGGAAATCTCGCTTGGTTCATGGCGCACGTATGGCACGTCGGTGGACGCCGAGACCGCGGCACAATGCGTGCGCACGGCGTTCGATTGCGGCATCAATTTCTTCGATACGGCGAACATGTACGGCAAGGGTGCGGCGGAGCAACTGCTTGGCAGTCTGCTGAGTTCTTACCGGCGGGACGACTATGTGCTCGCGACAAAACTCTACTACCCGATGTCCAAAACCGATCGGGGCCTGTCCCGCTCGCAGGTGTTCAAGCAGATTGACGCATCTCTCGGGCGGTTGGGGGTCGATCATGTCGATCTCTATCAATGTCACCGTCATGACGCGGAAACGCCGCTGGAGGAAACCATGGAGGCGCTTACGGATATCGTGCGCGCCGGCAAGGCGCGCCACGTCGGCTTCAGCGAATGGCCTGCCTCCGCGATCAAACGCGCGCGTGCGATCGACGGTGCGGTTGCCTTCGTTTCAAGCCAGCCCCGTTATTCCATGCTGTACCGCAGGAACGAAAGGCGGATTTTTCCGCTCTGCCGGAAGCTGGGTATCGGACAGATCGTGTGGTCGCCGCTCGCGCAGGGGGTCCTGACCGGGAAGTACAAACCCAACGAAGCGGCACCGCCAGGATCGCGGGGCGCGCAAAAAGATCTGGGCCGGTTTTTCAAACCGCATGTGCTGCAGGCCGTCGGCAAGCTGCATGAGATCGCCGGAGATCTATCGCTGACGCTGTCGCAGCTTGCCCTGGCCTGGGTGCTCAGGGGTGAGCTGGTCAGCTCCGCGATCATCGGCGCAAGCCGCCCGGACCAGGTCGTTATGAACTGCGGCGCTTCGGGCGTCGAACTCGAAGCAGCGGTGCTTGAGCGGATCGATGACGTGCTGGATCAGGTCATGCGGCGATGACCGGTCCAAACGGGCCGGATGCAGACAAGGGAGTGGACATGCCATGACGGTCGAAATCATCCAGGACCTGGAAGGGTTTTCGGCAGTGCGCGATGACTGGGAACGCATTCACGGACTTGATCCGGACGCGGGATACTTCCTGTCCTGGCGCTGGCTTGACCAGGTGTTCCGGTCCAATCCCGGCCGCTGGAGAGTCCTGGCCGTCAGGGGCAGGGGGGCGGGGAAGGGGTATGATTGCTTCCTGCCCCTGAGCCATCACACGCATTGGAGCGAGAGCGGTCAGCGTTTCAAAACGGAGATGAAACCGGCAGGAAAACTGGCATGGGCGCAATATACCGGGTTTGTCTGCGACCCGGCCGGCGAGGTGGAGGCGCTCTCGGATATTGCCGCCTATCTGGCCCAAGAACCCTGGGCACGGATCAGCTTCAAGCACGATGGTTGCCGGCGGAGGCTCGACCTTCTCCTGCGTACGTTCTCCGATCCGCAATCCTATCGTATCAATTCCCGGCCGATGCTGATCAACGACGGTTCGGTCGACAACCTCGTCTGTCCGAGGCTGAGCCTGCCGGATGATTTCGATATCTATGCCCAGACACAACTCAGTTCGAAGACACGGCAAAAACTGCGGCGGTTCTGGCGCCGCTACGAGCGGAGCGAAGACCTCCATATCGCAGACACCACGCCCGGTACGTTTGCGTCTGATCTGGACGCGCTTCTGGGCATGTGGCTGCAGCGCTGGGCTCCGGTGCGCGGAGAAAAGTCCGCGTTCAGGGCCGCGGCAAAATACCGGGAGTTTCTGGAGTTGAGCAACAGGATCGATGCGATCCGGCTCAGCACGCTTCGGGACGGCGACAAACGTCTCGGCGCGATGTGCAGCATTGTCGACCATGACGCGAAGTATCTGTATTTCATCGTTTCCGGCCGGGACGAAACGGCATCTGAACCGAATATCGGCCTGTTGCTCCACACCCACACCATCAAGTGGGCGATTGCCAACAGTGTGAAGACCTACGATTTCTGCCACGGCAACGAAGCTTACAAAATCAGCTACGGTGCCGTCGAACATACCCTGTCGAACGTGGAAGTCGTCCGCCGCAGTTCGTGTGACGTGGCACAGCTGAGCCCGGATCATCTGGGCGATGCGATGCGGCAGACCATCGAGATGATCGAGAGCAAACGGACCGATGCGGCCGCTACCGCCTGCCGGCAGTTGCTGCCTCTCATCGCGTAGGGCCTGCCAGGCTCAGACGGCTTTCCGCCGGTGTGTCACGCCGAGATCGGGAAGAGCGAGATCGAGTTTTTCCATCAGGTTTTCACACCAGGGTGCCAGCGTGTGCAGCGGTGCGACCTGGAGCGACCAGCGGCGTGCGCGATCGCACATCAACCCGACTTCGGTCGGAGTCACCCCGATCTTGTCATTGTGCAGGCATTTGTCCCGGCTCCACCATTTGCCGTCCCGGTAGCGATAGCGAATTGCGCGGTGCATTCGCGCCATCATGTGGAAGACGCCGAAGGCCATCAGATAGTCAAAGGCTTCCGCTTCGGACCGGTTTCGCGCGAACCTTGAAAGATGTTTTTCCATGAGGCGTTTTTCGGTGTCCGGGTCGATCGCCGTCCACTCGTCCGACAGAACGAAAGCCAGGTCATCCAGTGCATGCCGCCGGCCGCAGCCTTCCCAGTCAAACCAGACGGTGCGGTCGCCGCAGACGAGAGCGTTTCCCGGCCGGGCATCAGCCTTGACGAAATCGCGCGGATCCAGCCTGAAAAGATTTTCAAGCCGGCCGTAGTCGAGCAATGGCGGCGCGATGCCGACAATCTCGGAGATCTTTCTGGCGCGCGTGAGATTGCCGTCAGACCAGTCCCGGTCGGGACCGACCCGCGGCACCCTGTGGTGCAGATTTTCCGCATGCGCGAAGTCCTGCAGGTCCGCCAGCGACGACAGGGACTGGTCCAGAATGGCCTCCCGCTCGCGGATGTCTGCAAGGCCATCGAGAAAGACCGGAAGCCGGATGCCGTCCACCAACTCCTGCACGACCCATTCGTCGACCACCTTGATCACGCGCGGCACCAGGCCCGTCGGAGACAGGACCTTCATGACGATACCTTCGATCGCGGCATCGCTTGTGGAGTCGCGCTTGGCGAGAACGAACTGCTCGCCACCGATTTCGGCCATGAACGCGGACCGTGACCGCCCGCCGGGAAAGGCGACCCGTTTCGGAATGCGGCCGAACGCCCGCTTGCAGAGTGCTTCGATTTCCTCGCGCCGTGCCGTTTTCAAGAATGTACTCGCATCGGAAGACTTACTTTTGGCCATTCGTGTTTTCCCGTCAAAAGTGCCTATGTTGTTTTTGTCAGTATCGCTTGCCAAGGTTATCTTTCCGCTACCTGACAGGGGCATTTGCGGACGACTGGCGGCGACAACCCCTTCTGTTCGCCAGACGTTCCCTCATGGCTCGGCAAATGCCGTGTCGAATCCCTGGATCAGTGGACTGAAGAGGTAGACAAGGAACGGTTGTTTGCCGGCATTGATGTGCGCGTTGACGATCATGCCGGGTTTCAGCATCGCGATGATCGCCGCGTTCGAGGCTACGTCTTCCGGCTTTGCGTGAACCATATAGTAAGGCGCGGCGACCGGCGTCTGCCTGACCGCATCGGCAGACACATAGGTCAGGACAGCGGTCAGGGGTGCATATTTGCGGCTATCGAGTGCCGTGATCGCGACGGTCGTCGATTGACCCTGCCTGACTTCCGCAATGTCCTGCGGCCGCACCCGTGCCTGGATCGTCAAGGGGGCGTTGTCCGGCACGATCTCGCCGATCACATCTCCCGCGAGAATAACGCCGCCGACCGTATTTGCGGAAAACGAGACCAGCGTCCCGCTGACCGGCGCCCTGATCTCCGTGTTGGACAAGGCGCGCTCGGCCGAAACCAGACGATCCCGGATTTCTGCAAGCTCGCCCAGGACCTTCGTCATTTCGCCGGCTACGCGCCTGCGCTGACCTGATACATAGGCCTCGACCCGGTTGCCGGCTTCATTTCTGCGTTCGTCGATGCGGGCAATCTCGCTTTTCAGGAAAGCGATTTCCGCGACAAGCTCGCTTTCTTCGCGTTCGTTTTTCCAGGCCCGGGACCTTGAGACGTAGCCGTCGCGAACCAGCGGCTTGAGCGCGTTTATTTCCTTTCGCAAAAAGCGGAGCTTGTCGGTGAGACCCGTGCGGCGCGCAACAAGTCCCGCCCGCTCATGCGCCAGCCCGTTGCTTTGGTTGCGAAGCGCTTCGATTTCCGCATCGACGGCCTGGTCAGCGAATTTCTGCTCGAGCTGCTGGCTGGCGAAAATAGCCTTTATCGGATTGTTTGCCTGGTTCGGGGTTGCCGCTGTTGAAACAAGGCCGCTGGAGGTTTCCGCCCCGACGTCGAATTTTTGTGTGCGCAGCGTCCATCCGGAGCTGGCCGCGTGGAAGCCGGCACCGGTTCGCAGGGCTTCAAGATGCGCCTTGGTCGCGAGCAGAACGGCCTGCCGGGCCTGCAGTTCCGACAACTCGGCCCGTTTCGTCTCCGTGTCCAGAACCATGATCAGATCGCCGGCAGCGACTTTCGCGCCTTCGGTGACTTCGATGGACCGGATGCGGCCGCCTTCCTCGTGTTGCAGGAGTTTGTTCCTGCCGGCCGCCGCGATGATGCCCTCGGCGACAATCGACGACTGCAGCGGAACAAACAGGCCCCAAAGCAAGAAGACGCCCAGAAACGTGTAGACGATTTTCTTGCCCCTCAGGACAATCCCGTCAATCTCCGTGCGCGAATTGCGATCCGGTTTTGTCCGGGTTCGTTTTTTCGTGTCACTTGCCATCAGTTCATCCGTGATTGCCGCGAGGGGGTCTTGCAGCCTGCATCAAGCCCCGTTCCGAAGTTTTCCGCGTCCTTCCTGAGCCTTCCGCCAAAGTCCCCGCGCCTGATCTTGCGGATCTCGGCCAGAGCCGTTGCCGCAGTGACGGGAATTTCCGGAGGCTCTGCCCGGATCGATCCGGTTTCCGGCTGGTCGTCCGGCTCTGACGTCTTCCTTGCCTGTTTGCCCTTGATAGCGCTGAGCCGGCCGGAAGCGAGCTCGAAGACCTTGTCCGCGGCCTCCTGAATGCGTGATCGACGTGACATCACGAGGATCGCCACACCGGTTTCCTTCAGCTTCTTCAGCGTGGCGGCAAGCTCCTTCTGACCGTCCCGGTCGAGCTCGGCATCCGGCTCGTCGAGGACGAGGACCCGCGGCCCGCCAAAACAGGCCCGGGCGAGGGCAAGCTTGATCTTCTGCCGATCGGTGAGCCTGACGTTTCCACGTTCCAGAACGGTCGCATAACCCTGTGGCAACGCCTGGATCATCTCGTGCGCATTTGAAATTTTCGCAGCACGCATCAGACGGTCGGAATTGTCGCTCCTCGACAGCCGTGCAATGTTTTCCGAAATCGGCACGGGAAAGAACTTTATGTCCTGGGCGACGTAGCCGACTGTGCGCCCCCATGACTCGTCGCTCCAGTTCTGCCTCGGGAGATCGTTTATCTTCAGGAAACCCGCCTGAGGATCGATCGCGCCGGACATGATCCGTGCCAGCGCGGTCTTGCCGCTGCCCGGCTTTCCGGTGACGACGGTCAGCGTGCCCGGCTCGAGTGCCAGTGAAACGCCGTCCAGAACGCGGACATGAGGGTGCTGCCGTGTGTCGGCAAAGTGAATGTTGTCTGCGCTGACGCGGCTTTTGGAGGTGCGGGCAGCCTGCTCGCGCGGCATCAGATCGGCGGTCTCCATCAGGCTGCCGAGGCTGATGTGGGCATCATAGCTTTTCGTGATCGTCGACCATCCGCCGATGGTCAGGTCGACGGGAGACAGCATTCGGTTGGTGATCAGGATGGCCGCGAAAATCACGACGCTCGGCATCGAGGAAGACAGGACCACAAGCGCGCCGACCGAGACGATCATCACCTGAATGAGCTGTTTCAGGAACGTGCCGGCGGCCGAATAGCCGGTTGCCAGCTGCGAGACATCATCAGCCGCCTCGGAGTTCGAGCGCAGTTTCTTTTTCCAGCGGTCCTGAAGCTTTCCGGTCATTCCCATGGCACGCACTTCATCGGTGCCGCGCAGCGTCGCGGACGCGAAGTTGAAGGCGTCGGCTTCCCTGTTCTCCGCGGCGGCCTGTGCTGCCGAGACGGAGCGGTTGCTCACAACCGCCAGAGTGATCATCGCCGCGAGACCGATGGTTGCGACAACGCCGAGCCAGACATTGAGCAGGAACAGGGCGACAAGAAAAAGCAGCGAAAAAGGAAGGTCGTGCAGCCCGATGAACAGCCGGCTGTTCAGGAAACTCGCCACCGTCCTGAGTTTGCTGATTGTGCCGGACGTGCTGCGTGTTTCGTCGTCGGTCCTTACCATGCACCGGACAAGCTTCTCATGGTGATCCATGAGGTATCTGTTCGCCAGCCGACGCGCGATCCGGCGGCGCGTATAATCGGCGAAGGCGCTGACGGCCAGCATGGCCATGACAATCAGTGTCAGGAAGACAAGCGTCGAAATGCTGCCTGATTTCAAGACGCGGCTGTAGACCTGCAGAATGTGCAGCGGAAGCGCCAGAAGGAGGATATTCGTCGCAACCGAAAATCCAAGCATCCAGCGCATGTAAGGGACGTATTCTCTGCTTATTTTCAGTTCTTTGAACACGAAATCAAATTCCCTTTACCGATCGATTGCTTCCAGACGGCGCCCGCCAAAGTCCTGGTCCCCGCCGGCATCCGGCGAGGACCGCTGTTGGAACAGTGACTACCTGGCAGGCAGACTAGGAGTAGTCACCGTCGTCGTGGTCGCCATGTCCGCCGTGGCCACCGTGCCCGCCGTCATGGTCATAGTGTTTGTGGCTATCGTGATACGAGCCGTGATCATTGGACCCGTCTCCGGAGCCCTTGGAGCCACTGCCGCCCGATCCAGAACCCGAACCAGAGCCTGAGCCTTTCGATCCCGAGCCGGAACCGGAGCCCTTCGATCCTGAACCAGAGCCTGAGCCTTTCGATCCTGACCCGGAGCCGGAGCCCTTCGATCCCGAACCGGAGCCGGAGCCCTTCGATCCTGACCCGGAGCCTGAGCCTTTCGATCCCGAACCGGAGCCTGAACCCTTCGATCCGGAGCCGGAGCCTTTCGAGCCTGAACCGCTGCCCGAACCTTTCGAGCCTGAGCCGGAACCCGAGCCCTTCGATCCTGAACCGGAGCCTGAGCCTTTCGAGCCTGAACCGGAGCCGGAGCCTTTCGAGCCTGAACCGGAGCCGGAGCCCTTCGATCCTGAACCGGAGCCGGAGCCTTTCGATCCTGAGCCACTGCCCGAGCCTTTCGATCCCGACCCGGAACCCGAGCCCTTCGATCCTGAACCAGAGCCTGAGCCTTTCGATCCTGAACCGGAGCCTGAGCCTTTCGATCCGGAACCGGAGCCGGAGCCTTTCGATCCTGAACCGGAGCCTGAGCCTTTCGATCCCGAACCGGAGCCTGAACCCTTCGATCCGGAGCCGGAGCCTTTCGAGCCTGAACCGCTGCCCGAACCTTTCGAGCCTGAGCCTGAGCCGGAACCTTTCGAGCCTGAGCCCGAACCGGAGCCCTTGGAGCCGGAACCTGTGCCGGAGCCTTTAGATCCGGAACCTGAGCCAGAACCCTTGGACCCGGTACCCGAGCCTTTCGAGCCCGTGCCGGAGCCTTTCGACCCCGAGCCATCAGACCCGGCGCCATGGTTGTCTTCCCGATCGTCATCATCTTGACGACCCCACGAATACCATTGGTAGTGTTTTGCTTGTGATCTTGGCATCGAATGCTTCCCTTGTTGTTTGAAGCATTCAAATATTTTAAATAAAATTTAGTAAGAGTGTTATTTATTCCATAGTTAAGTTTAAGCTTTTTTTATGTAAATATTAAGTGTCGCGCAAATTTTGCTTCGAGGGCTTTCGCATTGATTTCATTCACTCGTTTCAGGATCTTAACCAATAGAAAAATCAGCAATCCAATTTTCCGCAATCGGCCCTCGCATAAGCCCAATTCTGGCTGATATGTTGTTCCGTTACAGCTGCGCTTAACACGGAGATCGGCATGATCATTTGCATTTTCGGGGTCCGGTATCGCGACGATATCGACCGGGAGCTGCAGAGAAGGCTGAACGAGGACATGGCGCATGCCGTCACCGGAATGCCAGGTTTTATCTCTCTAAAGTCCTACAAGGCGGACGACGGTGACCAGATCGGCATCATCCGGTTTCAAACGCGTGAAGACCTGAAGAACTGGCGTGACGACATTGCCCACAGGGGCGCCTGGGGACATGCGCCAAAGCTCTATCACGAGTTCTGGGTCCAGAACGCGGAAACTTTCGACGATTATGTCTGGATCGATGGCGTGCATCATGACCGTGACCAGGCCAACCGGTTCCAGATGACAACCGACGAAGTTCTGAAAGCCCTTGCGACGGACCGCTCCTGACGAAGCTGCATGGTCTCTCAACCCGCTTTTGCGGACCCAAGCCTGGATGGAGCCGTTTTGCTGCGCACCTCGGGACGAGGGTTTTTGCTCTCTTTCCAACGTCATCCCGGCCAAGTGCAGCGCGCGCCGGGACCGGGGAGGGAAGGGCGTGTGGGCTTTTGTGATGGCCTCGCAGTCTGCGCTGTCCCGGACCTGATCCGGAACCTGAACACGACTTGACAGGAGGCCCCGGCTCAAGGCCGGGGCGGCGCGCTCATGATCGTCTCGTCTTTCCTCAGCAATGAGGAATTCGTGTCATGCATGTCACACACTGCAAATCCGGTCACCTCTCCCCGTAGGCGAGGTCGGCCTGAAAGGCCGGGTGAGGGATCAGCGCTGTCGGCACCCTTCAGACGTTTGCCCCTTCACCCTGGCCCTCTCCCAGTGGAGACCTTTGCATAACCTGCTGAATTTGTGATTCACTGAATTGAATTTGAGTGGGGAGGTTTTGATGCATCGTTCGAGTGGTCAGCTTGGGTTTGGCGAAAGCTTTTTGGATCCCGGCTTAGGCCGCAATCAGCGTCTGGATGCCATCGACGCCGCGATTGACTGGGAGCCTTTGGATCGTCTTGTGCGTGTGCTTTACAGCGCTGGTGAAGGACGTCCGAGCTATCGTCCTCTGACGATGGTCAAGGCGCTGTTGCTGCAGCAATGGTACGGTTTGTCCGATGTGCGTTTGGAAGAGGCCTTGTCTGACACGCTTTCTTATCGTCGTTTTGTGGGTCTGTCGCTGGAAGATGGCACGCCGGATCACTCGACCATCAGCCGCTTCCGCACGGCCCTGTGCCGTCACGAGCTTGATGCAGCCTTGTTTGAGGAGGTTTTGGGTCAACTGGAAGCCAAGGGCATGGTGCTGAAAGAAGGGACATTGCTGGATGCCACACTGGTCACGGCTCAGGCACGGCGGCCGGGGCGGGAGGCTGGCATGGGAGGCAAATCCTCGCACGATCCGGACGCGGACTGGACGCGCAAGAATGGGCGTTCCCATTTTGGCTACAAGGCTCATGTTGCCGTCGATCAGGGATCAGGCGTCATTCGCCAGGCCATTCTGACCCCGGCGAAAACCTCCGAAAGCGAGGTAGCTGACGATCTTATCTGTGGCGACGAACGGGCTGTGTATGCGGACAAGGCTTATGAGCACAAAGAGCGCCGCGCCAGGCTCAAGGCAGCTGGCATCAAGGACCGTGTGATGCACCGGAACCATCGATATCAAGCGGCTCTGCCATACTGGCAGAAGCGGCGCAATGCTCTGATCGCTCCCATTCGCGCTGCCGTGGAGCGCGTATTTGGAACGCTCAAACGAAGTTATGGATATGAGCGTGTGCGCTATGTCGGACTGAAGCGCAACGCAACTCAGTTCCGCCTGCTCTGTCTCGCCTTCAACCTCAAAAAAGCGGCAAAGCTGAGCGCATAAAGCTCACCGCAACATGAAAAACACCTCGTCATTCAGACGATCATCAACAAAACCTGCAAAATCACACAAAACAGATCAAATCGAACGCCTCGCAGACGTTATGCAAAGGTCTCCATCGGGAGAGGGAAAACGCATAAGCAATGGCGTGTCGGCTTTTACGGCGGCCGTTCCGCTGGGTTGGGGCGCCCCGGCCCCGGGTCTCACTCCGTTCGCCCGGGGTGACGATGAAGAAATCGGTGCATTTGATGACAAATCCGGTGGGGGCTCCCTGTCCGGACCGGAACCGGACGTGAATGTCCCTGGGGTTCGTTCGCTCGTTTCATAACGGTTTCGGGTCCAGTGCTGTTTATTCGGGAACAAGAGCCTTCAGTCTGAGGTCACGCCGACATGTGAAATGGTAAATTGTTGACAATCTACAATAGAGCCGCTTTTATGACTTTAGACGAGCGCATTTCAAGCGGCGCCGATCGCAAAAAGGGGAACCAAGAGATGAAACTGAACCGTCGAACAGTTCTGACCTTCACGGGAGCCACGTTGGCTTCGACGCTGGTCGCAGGCAGAATGCCGGCGCTTGCCGCCGGATCCCTGGATGACATCAAGGAGCGCGGCAAGCTGCGCGTGGGTGTGACTCAGGCGCCGCCATGGTATTCAAAAGATCCGGCAACAGGCGAATGGTCATCGGGTGTCGGGGTTTCCGCCGGCAAGGCAATGGCAGAGGCGCTTGGTGTCGAATTCGAACCTGTCGAAGTCACGTGGGGGACCGCGGTCGCCGCGCTGCAGAGCAACAAGATCGACGTCATGTTCGTTCTGGACGCGACGGAAGAACGCAAGAAAGCTGCAAGCTTCCCGGACAATCCGCTGCTTTACTATTCGCTCGCGGTTCTCGCCAAGGACGACGTTCCGGTCACCTCCTGGGAAGATCTCAACAAACCGGAGATCAAGATCGCCGTGCCGCAAGCGACCAGCATGGACAAGTTTCTGAGCGAAAATGTCGGCAATGCGGACATCCAGCGTTTCCCGGGCAACACCGAGGCAATCGCGGCGTTCCAGTCCGGGCGCGTCGACGCGGTCTGCCTGTTCCACCCGCCGCTGATCGCAGCGCGCCAAAAGCTCGGCCGCGGCAAGATCGTCGTGCCGTCTCCGGTCAAGTCGAACCCGACCAGTGCCGCTGTGCGCAAGGGCGACACCGACTTCGTCGCGTTCGTCGATGGGCAACTGGCGGACTACTACCAGTCGGGCCAGATCCAGACCTGGTACGAGGAATTCCTCTCCGGTTTCGGTCTCGATCCGAAATCAGCCCCGCCGATCATCAAGGAACTCCTCTGAGCCGCGCGGACCGATCATGTACGAGTGGGACTTTTCACCGGTACTTGCGGAAGGCGGCTTTCTCCTCGTCGGCTTCCGCAACACGCTGATCCTGACAGCGACGGCGCTCTCGGGCGGGCTGGTTGTCGGTCTTCTGCTCGCATTTGCGCGACTGTCCCACAGGCGCTGGCTCAACGTTCCGGCCGGGATCGTCATCGAAGTGTTCCGGACGACACCTCCGCTCGTGCAGCTGTTCTGGTTCTATTTCGGTCTGCCGATCGTACTGTCGATCGAAATGACGCCGTTCCTCGCCGCTTCGCTGACCTTCATGATCCAGAGCGGCGCGTTCTTCGCCGAGATTTTCCGGGCGGGAATCGTGTCGATCGAGCGTGGGCAGTGGGAGGCCGCAAAGGCAATCGGCATGACCTACAATCAGTGCATGCACAGGGTCATCCTGCCTCAGGCCGTCAAGCGCATGTTTCCCTCCATGATGGAACGGTCCATCGAGTTGATGAAGACGACGACGCTCGTGGCGACGGTGTCCTATGCGGACCTGCTGTTCCAGGCCAACGAGCTGGCACAGAAGACCTTCCGGCCGCTGGAAGTCTTCACGGTCGTCGCGCTGATCTACTTCGTATCGATCTCCTTCATCAGTTTCGTTGCATCGCGCATGGAGCGCCGCTTTGCCAAGAGCGGCGAGTTCACGCCATGACGTATATCTGGAACTTTCAGGATGTTTTCGACAACTGGTATGCGCTCGCAATCGGCGCGGCCGGAACGCTGCGGCTGTTCGTTGTCTGTCTTGTCATCGGCATGGGGCTCGGCCTGATCATCGCCCTTGGAAAGCGCTCCAAAAACCGGCCGGTCCGCTGGCTCTCCACGGCCTTCGTGGAGTTCTTCAGGAACACGCCGGTTCTGGTTCAGATCCTCTGGTTCTACTATGCGCTGCCGATCATCGCGCCGATCGAGATCGGGCCGTTCCTGGCGGCAATCCTCGGGATTTCGCTGAATTCGGCGGCCTATTCGGCAGAGATCTACCGGGGCGGTATCCAGTCCATCGAACCGGGTCAATGGGAGGCCGCCAGGGCGATCGGCATGAACGGACTTCAGACATTGCGGCGGGTGATCCTGCCGCAGGCCATCCGGCGCATCATTCCGGCCCTGACCAACCGGGGTGTCGAAATCTTCAAGATGACCACCCTGGCGTCGGTTGTCGCCTATGTCGAACTCCTGCAGCAAGGCAAGCTGATCGCCTCGCTCAGCTTCAACCCGCTGGAGGTCTATACCGTGATCGCCGCGATCTTCCTCATCATTCTCTATCCGATCGTGCGCCTGACCTATGCGCTCGAGCGCCACCTTGCACGGAGTGACTGAACGTGAACGCACCTGTTCTCAGATTGTCCGGTTTCGGCAAACAATTCGGGCCACTGCGTGTCTTCTCGGATATCGATCTTGACGTCATGCCGGGCGACAGGATCGCCATCCTGGGCGCCTCGGGGTCCGGCAAGAGCACGCTTCTGCGCTGCATCAACGTGCTGGAAACGCCGAGCGAAGGCCGCCTCGAACTGGATGGCGATGTAGTGGGTCAGCCGTCGCGATCCGGTGACATGCGCTTTTCGGAACGCGAACTTTGCGCCCTGCGGCAGCGGGTCGGCATGGTGTTTCAGCAGTTCAATCTTTTCCCGCACATGACGGTTGCCGGCAATGTCGCGGAAGGATTGAAGACCGTGCGCGGCGTTCCGGCCCCGAAGGCGCAGGAAAGGGCGGTTGCGGAACTTGAGCGCGTAGGCCTTGCCGACAAGGCCGAAACCTTCCCTTCGCGCCTGTCGGGCGGGCAGAAGCAGCGGGTCGCGATCGCGCGTGCCCTGGCGATGGACCCGGAGATCCTGCTTTTCGACGAGCCGACCTCCGCGCTCGATCCGGCACTGGTCGGAGAGGTGCTCGGGGTCATCGAGCAGCTGGCGACCGAGGGGCGCACCATGCTGCTCGTCACGCATGAAATCGGCTTTGCCTATCATTTCGCGACACGCATCCTGTTTCTGGCCGAAGGCGGCATCTACGAAAGCGGGACGCCCGATGACGTTCTCAAAAACCCGAAACGCCCGCTGACGCAGCAATTCCTCGCGGAGCACCGGCGATTTCAGTTTTAGACCTTTTCTGGAGACCATAATTCGATGAACACGTCTGCAAGCGCGCAAAGCTATGTTGCGGATCCGCGGAACGAAACCGTCCTTGTCAATGTCGATGGACAGCTGGTGCCGCGCCGCGAGGCCGTTGTCTCCGTCTTTGACAGCGGTTTCGTTCTTGGAGACGGTGTCTGGGAAGGGCTGCGGGTCATAGACGGACGCGTTCTCCAACTGGACGCACATCTTGACCGCATGTTCGAGGGGGCCAATTCCATTGCGCTCGACATTGGTCGCTCCCGGGACGATCTGAAGAACGCCATTCGCAAGACGCTGGATGCCAACGGCATGACGGACGGGGTTCACATCCGGCTGATGGTGTCGCGCGGGCTCAAGAGCACGCCGAACCAGGACCCGAGATTCGTGATCGGCAAGGCGACCGTCGTGATCGTCGCCGAATACAAGTCTCCCCGGGCCGATACAAAGACGAAAGGGCTTTCGCTGTTCACGTCGACCTTCCGGACCAGCGGGCCGGACGTCTTCGATCTGCGTCTCAATTCCCACAGCCGGCTCAACCTGATCCAGGCTCTCATCCAGGCGATCAATGCCGGTGCGGATGAAGCCCTGATGCTCGATCCGCGCGGGTTTGTCGCCAGCTGCAACTCGACGAATTTCTTCATCGTCAGGGGGCGGGAACTGTGGACCTCCACCGGCTCCTTTTCCTTCAAGGGATTGACGCAGAAAGCTGTCATCGACAGCTGGCTGAACGCGGGTAATGTCGTCCGGGAGAAAGACTTCACGCTTGCGGAAGCCTATTCGGCCGACGAGGCCTTCATCACCGGAACGCTCGGGGGCGTGACCCCTGTCGTGCGCATCGACGGGCGCACAATCGGCACCGGTCTGCCCGGAAGCGTCACGTCGGAAGCTGAAAAAGCTTACAAGGACTGGGTCTTGCGCTAAAACGCAGGGAAAGTTAACCGAAGCAAGACGCCGGCCGAAGAAGACCAAGTGCACAGGACCATGAACAAACCGCAACTGATGTCACAGAACCGGGTCAAACCCGTCAAGCGCGAAACGTTCAGCAACCAGATTGCCGCCAATCTGCGCCGTGCGATCATCAGCGGCGAAATCGAGTCCGGCAGCCAGATCACCGAGTCCGACCTTGCCGCCAAGTTCGGCGTGAGCCGCGGACCACTGCGCGAGGCCATGGGGCAGGTTGCGGCTGAAGGCCTGATCGAGACGATACCCTATACGGGCACGCGTGTCCTCAAGTTGTCGCCGGAAGATGTCCGGGAAATCTACTCGCTTCGAACAGCGCTGGAAACGCTCGCGTTCCGTGAAATCTGGGATCGCCGGGACGATACATTCGCGCGCGAACTGGAAGCGCGCCACAAGGATCTTCTGGCAACGCTGGAACTTGATGATCACGTGTTATCGAGCGAGGCGGAAGTCCGGTTTCATTCCCTTGTCTACGAGATGAGCGGGCATAAGCTGCTCCTGGAAAGCTGGCGCCGGATCGCCGGGCGGCTGCAGCTATACCTTGCCGAGCACCAGAGGGCGCATGGCCGCAAGGGACCGATCGAGGATGCCCACGAACGGTATCTGCAACTGGCCCTCGGCGAACGGCTGGATCTCATGCTCAAGGAAATCGACGCCCACATGCAGCGCGGGGTCAAGCAGATCGAGGAATATCTGGGCGTCGCGGACTAACTGCATTTTCCGCCTCACCCGTATGCGGCCGCAATGCGTTCCCAGACCTCTTTCGGATCTGTCGCGCCAGGCGGCTGTTCGGCACGCCTGAACCAGTAGGCCGCATTGCCGAGGTCGCCTTCTATCAGGTGACACAGCGCATGGATCCAGTCGTGTGTCTTTTGGCCTTCCGCTTCCTGGCAGATCATGTGCGCGCGCTCCCATTCGGCGCCGAGGCGGAGATCACCCTTCCTGAGCCACCAAAGAGCCTGTTGCGGTGCCGTGAAATCTGCGGGAGGTCCGTCGGACGATACGTCCATCAGTCGTTCATCGGGCATAAGTCGCTCCTGAGAATGCCAATCCGAATGCAAGCATTGCCTTTCCGCTCCGATATTTGAAGAATAAATCGCCAGATCGAAGTCTTGTCGGTTAAGAACGATTGAATGAGTGAGTCGAACGTCAGAAAACCCAATCCCACCGTTCAGGATGTTGCGCGTGCGGCCAAGGTCTCCACGGCAACGGTCAGCCGGGCCCTGTCCACGCCTGAACGCGTTTCGATCAAGACGCGCGACAAGGTTGCCAGGGCGGTCGAGGAAACGGGGTATGTGCTCAATCACGCCGCGCGAAACCTGCGCAGGCGCGACACGGGCACCATCGTGGCGCTTGTGCCCGATATCGGCAACTCGCATTTTTCCAATATCCTGCAGGGCATCGAGACCGTTTGCGCGGCAAAGAATCTCAAGGTTCTGATTGCGGACACGCGCAAGCCGTCCATGTCGCGTTCGACCATCAGTGACTTCTTCAGCAAGAACAACTGTGACGGCATCGTCATTCTCGACGGACATTTCTCGATTTCCGCTATCCGCGCGATGAACCCCAAGCTGCCGCCGATCGTGGCCTGCGGGGAGTGGAGCGATGACCCGGCGGTGCCGATCGCAGTGGTGGACAATCTTCTCGGCGCGCGCCTGGCCGTCTCGCACCTGCTCGAGTGCGGGCACACGAAAATCGGGCATGTCACGGGATCGCTGACCCACAAGCCGGGCCGGGACCGGCTTGACGGGTACACGTCGACGCTGGCGAATGCCGGTCTCGACCCGGACAAGAACTGGATATTCCAAGGTGACTACACGCTGGAAGCGGGGGAAAAGGCGGCTGAAGCGTGGCTCCGTTTGAAGGACCGCCCGACCGCGGTGTTCTGCGCGGCCGACCGGATGGCCTTCGGGTTCATTTGCGCCTTGAACGAAGCCGGTGTGCGGGTTCCGCGGGATGTTTCGGTCGTGGGGTTCGACGACATCGACATCGCCGGGCACTTCGTTCCGCCGCTGACGACGGTTCACCAGCCGCGCCGCGCGGTTGGCGAGCAGGCAGCACGGCTGCTGCTCGACCTTCTCGAAGGTGCGCCGCCGGAGGAGGGAAACATTCAGCTGAAACCCTGGCTCGTCGCCAGAAAAAGCACCGCGGCGCCCTCATGAAGCCTCAGTAGCCGGTCATGTCCTCCGGCTGGAACCCTTTTGCGGGTGACGGTTTCACGCCGAGAATGTTCTTCAGGATGTTGTTCATCGTTGCCCGGTCGTTGTCGAACCCGCCGTGGGTCCTGCTGTCCGTGATCGTGTCGCCGCGTCCTGCATAATGGAGCTTGTGGCCCGGTTTCAGTGAGAGGTCCTCGCTGAAGTTTTCCATTCCCAGAAGCGGCATCTTGCGCGTGTCTTCAAAGGCATTGGACACGAGGTAGAGAAGCGACTTCCTGTAGGGGCCGACCGAATCGTCGCGTTCGCGCTGGTCGATCAGATTGTACTGCACCAGTTGTGCGACATCCGATGCGGCGTTCTTGCCGCCAATGCGCGAGTGATAGAACCTGTTGAAGAAATCGATTGTGCAGGCGGGTGCCATCAGCGAGCAGGACTGAACCGGTTCGGAGAGCGGGTTGACTGCGTTGAGCCGGTCGAGCAGGTGGCCCAGAAAAATCCCGCCGGCACTGTGGCCGATCAGATGGATCTTGAGCGGCTTTTGACGCTTGGCATTGCCCTTGAGCAAGATCTTCAGGGCCTTGGTGCCACCGCCCGACGACAGGAAAGACTGGCCGGCATCGCGTTTCATGTCCCGCCAGATGGCTCTACCCGGAAGCCGTGCCGTCGTTTCCAGAACCCGGTCGAAAAAGTCCGAAACACTGCCGACCCGCGCCGCCGCTTTCGCGTTGGATGCGAAAATGATGTCTCCCAGCGTTTCGAAAAACCCCGTTTCCCACATGAAGTGGATCGGGTAGATGCCGTTGCGCTTGAACACCTCCTTCATTTTTCTGACGCGGTTCGCCGAGGCGTTCTGGTCGTTGAGGCCGCCATGGGCATAGAACAGGAGGTGCCTGTAGTCGCGCCCGGCCGTCGCGTCCTCGTCCGCCAGGAAGTTCGCGGTTTCCTGGAGACTGGCAACGGGTGTCGGATATTTGCCGGTTTCGACGAGATTGCCGTCGTCGAGATGGATGATATGTCCGACGATCTCCTCGTGACGGGGCGCACGCGTGGTGGGGGAGCCCAGCAGGCTTCGGCTGGCGTCTTCCTGTGACCGGACCGTGAGATCGAACGAGTCCGGTGTCGGAACATTGAGCCGCAGGACCCAGGCATCCATGATGTTCGCCGACCAGTCCTCGTAGCGCCAGCGGGCGATCCCGGGCTGTCCGTTGAAGCCGCCCCATTCTTCCCCCCAGGAGTTCTGGATCAGGAACCCCCTGTCGTCATAGCCGACGATGATGAAGGCATGGCCGCCCTCCGACACGTTCGAGGGCACAATGTCTCCCCGGCGCGGGCGTTGCCAGCCGCGATGCACCATGGCGGAGGCATAGATGACGCCGGCCTCGTTCAGCGCCGCGTGATAATCGATAATCTGGGGACGCAGGCGGAAATAGGCCCCGAGGCCAAGCTTTCTGGCATCTTCGGCCTGATCTTTTTTCAGATACCAATTTCGCTCTCCCTCGACATACGGGGCAAGGTCCTCGCTGCAGACGCCGTTGTTGAAGAACCCTTTCAGGGCCGCCCGTATGCTCGAACCTTCATAGTCCTCGCCGGGCCACTCGTCGTTCAGTTTGGCCATCTCGTAGAGCATGCGCGCGCTGGCAAGAGGCGCTTCGACGGGGTCTGGGAGCTGACTATGCCGCTTGCGATTGAGGAACGTGATCGCGCTGGAAAGTGCAAAGCCGGTGCAGGAGCCTTCACCGCCCTGGTCGCGGATGGGGCTCTGGTCCGGGCCTGGCGCGTCCAAGGACAGTTTCAGACCGAGAAGTGCAGGCTCATACATGCGGTCGCGCAGGTCGGTCGTATCCCGCGGAACATTCAAGACACGCCGGCCGAGAGAAGGACCGGTTGCCGGCTGTGAGGCCTTGGCCGCCGGCGTCTTCTTTTTCGCCACCTGAGACTTCGTTTTCCTGGCTTGTTTCGCTTTGGCTGGACGTTTGGCCACGGCGTCTCCCCCTCGCAAATCGTTCCGGTTGTATCTTGGTTGTATTTTGCGTTTTTGTACGTAAGCCGAGTATAGGCAGGAACGGGAGACTGTGCAATTACCCTACGTAATGCACTGAACTAGAGGACATCACCAGACGTGATTTTGTTTATCGCTTCTGACTAGGAATTCGAACCACTTGCCGAGAACTGTTGATTTTACTTTCCCTTGCGTCCTAGTCTTTGCTGCCTGGGCCACAATCAACTGTTCGAAGGAGCATGTTCATGAGACGGATCGTTTGCGCGCTTGCAATCGTCTTTCTGACGTCCTTCATCAGTCCCGCGCTGGCAAAACGCGTCGCGCTGGTTGTCGGCAACAGCGCGTATGCGCATGCTCCGGTCCTGGCCAATCCCGTGAACGACGCAACTGCGGTTGCAGCGGTTTTGAGGCGGCTCGATTTCGAGGTGATTGAAGGCATAGACCTGCAACGCCTTGACTTCGAGGCGAAGATCAGACAGTTCGCACGCGCGATACGCGGCGCCGACATCGCCCTGTTCTATTTTGCCGGCCACGGATTGCAGGTTGCCGGGAAGAACTATCTTGCTCCGATCGAGACCAGACTGCTGGACGAAGCCGATCTCGAATTCGAGGCGATCGGATTGCAGGTCATCCTCGCTCAGATGAACCGGGAACCGCGCACGAACCTGGTCATCCTCGATGCCTGCCGCAACAACCCGCTGCTCCGCAACCTTGCGGCGACTATGGGCACACGCTCGGCAAGCGTCGGGCAAGGGCTTGCCGCGGTCGAGACAGGCATCGGCACACTGATCGCCTATTCGACCCAGCCCGGAAATGTCGCCCTGGACGGCAAGGGAGAAAACAGCCCGTTCACCGGGGCGCTGGTCCGGCATCTGGAGACGCCCGGCGAAGATATCGGCGTTGTCATGCGCCGCGTCCGGCAGGATGTCATTCAGGAAACGGGCGGACGGCAGGTGCCGTGGGACAATTCCTCCCTGATCGGCTCGGTCATCCTGAAAGCGCCCGAACCGGCCGCGGAACCGGAGAAACCGGTCCAGCAGGCGGCGCTGACACCGAATTCGCTACAAGACGAACTGGCTCTCTACGGCGCGGCGGACAAGCTGAACACACCGAGGGCCTGGGCGCTCTACTTCCAATCCTATCCCGAGGGATCCCTGGCAAAGAGTGCCGTGACCCTGGAAGAAGAAGCCCTGCAGTCAGAGGTCAGATATCGCGTTTTCGGGCGATACCGCACGCCCCTCGAAGGGACGGAGATCAACGGTGACATGCGCCGTGCGGCGCTGGACATGATCCGCTTGCCGAGGGACAGGATCGAGGCCGTCCAGGCGGCACTCGCGACACGCGGCAATGACGTCGGCGCCGTGGACGGACAGCCCGGAACCAGAACGATCAACGCCCTGCGCACATTCCAGCGCTACAACGGCCTTGCCGACACCGGATATCTCGGGCGCGCGACCGTCTCCGCCCTTGGCGTCCTTGACGAAAACCTGGACTACGTGGATGTCTTTGCGACGTCCGGTGCGACCGCGCGCCTCGCCGACGATGCCTCAACGCGCCTCCTGGAAACCGACCCCAGGCTCCACAAGCTGATCGGCGCCGTGCCCGGCCGCGAGATGATCTACGGGTATTTCCAGGACAGGCTCTACGCGGCCATCTACATGGGATCAACCTTCGGAAGACCGGATATCGAGCAACTGCTCGGCCGGTTCGACGGCAGGCTCGTGGAGATCAATTCCGCCGAAGAACACGCCTTCGTCGTCGACATGGTTCGGTTCGACCGCAAACTGTGGACCCGCGGGACCCGTGGGCTATTCAATGATTACGGCCCGACGATAGGACTGGAGACAGTGGACGGGCGGCCCCGATGGCAGTCCGGCGCACCGCTGGCGTTCCAGAACTGGGCGGGAGGCCAACCTGCCCGGCGCAGCGCACGGCAACAGTTTGGAATGCTGGTTCCTGCCGGGGGCGTACAGGAGAACGCGCGGGTTGTGGATCGCGCGGCATGGGCGCTTGCACAGAATGCGACCCATACGATCATTGTCGAGATCGAATAGCCGCACCACGGCGATTTTCCTTCCTGCCCGCGCAGCCGGCCGGCCCGTGTACCTATGTGCGGGTCAGGTGCCGTAACGGCATTCTGGCTTCGGCCTACCTGGCCTTCGCACTCGCAGCGCAATTGCAACAATTGGAAATAATTGGATCATATTGCTGCAAATCAGCCGGTCTAGCGTCCCGATGAAAGACAACGGGACACGATGCCGGGTCATCTTCGACAAATTACCGGTTGAAGGTTGAGACAGCAGGCTGTTTCATATCCGTTGAAACAACGACCCCGGAACCGGGGCACCTTCCAGACCGGCGGCCGCGAAAGCGCTTCTGCCGGTTCAACAAGAACGGATCACCGAAGGGCGTGTGCAAACAGGTTCGGCGGCAGCGGTCCAAGGGGAAGAAGCGAATAATGGCAGGGTCGAGCGGCACGTCGCCGAGCGGGGAAGACACCTTTCCGAAAATCCTTTTGCGCAACGCAAGGGAGTTTGGAAGCCGGACGGCGTTCCGGGAAAAGGACTTCGGTATCTGGCAGAGCTGGACCTGGTCCGAGGTCTGCGAGGAAATCCGCGCTTTTTCAATCGGACTGAAATCACTGGGACTGGAAAAGGGCGACAAGATCGCCATCGTGGGCGCCAACCGTCCGAGACTGTACTGGTCGATGGTTGCAGCGCAGGCACTCGGCGCTGTTCCCGTGCCCGTCTACTCCGACTCCGTTGCCGAGGAAATGGCCTATGTCCTCGGTCATGCCGAGGTGAAATTCGCGGTTGTCGAAGACCAGGAGCAGGTCGACAAGCTGCTGTCCATGTCGGAGGAAGTGCCCTCCCTCAAGGACGTGATCTACGACGAGATCCGGGGCCTGCGCGACTACGACCACACGCATTTGCATTCTTACGAATCCGTTCAGGAAAAGGGCCGCTCCCTGCAGGCGGAGAACGGGTCGCTCGCCGGCGAATGGGAACAGGGATTTTCCGGCGGCAAGGGCCCGGATATTGCCGTGATGCTCTATACATCCGGCACGACCGGGCGCCCCAAGGGCGTCATGCTTTCCTTCGACAATCTGGCGGTCTCGGCCCGGAACGCGAATGTGTTCGACCACCTCGACGAAACCGAGGAAGTGCTCGCCTACCTGCCGATGGCCTGGATCGGCGATCACGTCTTTTCGCTGGCACAGGCCTTCACCGCCGCCTATTGCGTCAATTGTCCGGAAGGAATGGACACGATCGATGTCGATCGGCGGGAGATCGCGCCGACCTATTTCTTTGCGCCGCCGCGGGTGTTTGAAACCCTGCTGACGCAGATCATGGTGCGCATGGAAGATGCCGGCAAAACCAAGCGCGCCATGTTCACCTACTTCATGGACGTCGCACGCAATGTCGGTGAAAAGATCCTCAACGGCGAAACCGTGGGGTTCAAGGACCGCCTGCTTTACCGGCTCGGCGAGTTTTTCGTCTACGGGCCGCTGAAGAACCGGATGGGACTGACACGGATGAAGGTCGGTTACACGGCCGGTGAAGCCATCGGACCCGAGATCTTCCAGTTCTATCGCTCGCTCGGCCTCAACCTGAAACAGCTTTACGGTCAGACGGAAGCCAGCGTCTACATCACGCTGCAGCCGGACGGCGAGATCTTCGGCGACACGGTCGGCAAACCGGCCCCCGATGTCGAACTGAAGATCGCCGACAACGGCGAGGTCATGTACCGGTCCCCGGGCGTCTTTGTCGGTTACTTCAAGAATGACGAAGCAACTGAAAAAACCAAGACGCCGGACGGCTGGGTGCATACGGGCGATGCCGGCATCATCGCCGAAAACGGCCACCTGAAGATCATCGACCGGGCCAAGGATGTCGGCAAGCTCAACGACGGAGCGCTGTTTGCGCCGAAATACATCGAGAACAAGCTGAAGTTCTTCCCCAACATCAAGGAAGCGGTTGCCTTCGGACACGAACGCGACATGGTCGCCGTGTTCCTCAACATCGACCTGACCGCCGTCGGGTCCTGGGCGGAGCGCAACAACGTCAACTATGCCTCCTATCAGGAACTCGCGGCCCATCCGGACGTCTACGCGATGGTCGAGAGCCATGTCGATCAGGTCAACCGGGATCTGTCCCGCGAACCGATGATGGCAGGTGCCCAGATCAAACGCTTCCTGATCCTGCACAAGGAACTGGATGCCGATGACGGGGAGCTGACCCGGACCCAGAAAGTGCGGCGGAGCTTCATCGCGGAACGCTACGAACCGTTGATCGAGGCGCTCTACGACGGTTCGGCCTCCAAGCACATCCGCACGGAAGTCACCTTCGAGGATGGCCGCAAGGGCGCGATTGAAGCCACGGTCGAGATCCGCGACATGGAAACCCACGATGCTGGCAAGGGCTATCAGGAGGCCGCCGAATGAACGCCCTTGCAACAGACATGACAACGGCTCCGGCCGGCGCTGCCGATAGTGCGCCGCGCGAAGAGTTGCTGCGGGTCGACAACGTGTCACTGTCCTTCGGCGGCGTGAAGGCCATCACGGACATTTCCTTCGATATCCTGAAAGGCGAGATCCGGGCGATCATCGGTCCGAACGGTGCCGGCAAGACCTCGATGCTCAATGTCATCAACGGGTTTTACCATCCGCAGGAAGGCACCATCACCTGGCAGGGCAAGGAACGGCGCAAGATGAAGCCGTACGAGGCCGCCAGCCAGGGGATCGCGCGCACGTTCCAGAACGTGGCGCTCTTCAAGGGCATGACCACGCTCGACAACATCATGTCCGGGCGCTCCCTGAAGATGCACCGCAATTTGTTCTGGCAGCTGATCTGGCGCGGACCGGCGGAACGCGAAGAGATCGAGCATCGCCGGAAGGTTGAGGACATCATCGACTTTCTGGAAATCCAGGCGATCCGCAAGACGCCCGTCGGGCGGCTGCCCTACGGTTTGCAGAAGCGCGTGGAGCTCGGGCGCGCCCTTGCCATGGAGCCGGACCTGCTCCTTCTGGATGAGCCGATGGCCGGCATGAACCTGGAAGAAAAAGAGGACATGAGCCGCTTCATCGTCGACGTGAACCAGGAATTCGGCACCACGATCGCCCTGATCGAGCATGACATGGGCGTGGTCATGGACCTGTCCGACCGGGTGGTTGTGCTCGACTACGGCAAGAAAATCGCCGATGGCTCTCCCGAAGAGGTGCAGGCCAACCAGAACGTCATCGATGCCTATCTCGGCGTAAGTCACTAGGGGAGAGTGAAACGATGCTCTACGACATTTTCATCGATCCCTTCGTGCAGATGTACGATATGCCGGATTTCTTCCTGCAGGTGCTCTGGGAAGGCTTCGTCGCGGGGATTCTCTATGCGCTGATCGCGCTCGGGTTCGTGCTGATCTTCAAGGCATCGGGCGTCTTCAACTTCGCCCAGGGCATCATGGTGGTGTTCGCCGGGCTGACGCTGGTCGGCCTCAACGAAAACGGCGTTCCCGCCTATCTGGCCCTGGCCCTGACCATCGGCGCCATGGGCATCCTGGCCTACGGTGTGGAACGGGTGGTGATGCGGCCGCTGGTCAATCAGCCCGACATCATCCTGCTCATGGCGACCATCGGACTGACCTATTTCCTGATCGGGTTCGGGGAATTCGTCTTCGGCGGAGAGCCGAAGCAGATGATCACCGAGGAACTCGGTTTGCCGACCGGCTCGACCGCGATCGAATTCGGCGAGCGCGGCCTGATCATCCTGCAGCATATCGATATCGCGGCCGCGGTGATCGCGGTGCTGATGGTGGCGGCGCTCGGCGTCTTCTTCAACAAGACGCGGATCGGCCGGGCCCTCAGGGCCGTCGCGGACGATCACCAGGCGGCGCTGTCGGTCGGCATCTCGCTCAATCAGATCTGGGCCATCGTCTGGTTTGCGGCCGGCCTCGTTGCGCTTGCGACAGGGATCATGTGGGGCGCCCGCTCGGACGTTTCATTCGCGCTGGAGATCGTGGCCTTCAAGGCCTTGCCGGTGCTGATCCTCGGTGGTTTCACCTCCATTCCCGGAGCCATTGTGGGCGGTCTGATCATCGGGTTCGGCGAGAAGATCGGTGAGCTCTACTGGGGCGGTCTCGTCGGCGGCGGGATCGAGTCCTGGCTGGCCTACATCATTGCGCTGATTTTCCTTCTGTTCCGTCCGCAAGGCCTCTTCGGCGAACGCATCATCGAGCGGGTATAAAAAGAATGTTCTATCGCGAAGCTGGCCAATTCAAGACGAGCTACAAGGCGGATCAGGCGCTCATGCCGATCCTGCAGGACCGGGTCGGGCTGATGGTTATTCTGACCATTGCCTTCGTGGTCATTCCGATCTTTGCCAATGACTTCTTCCTGACGTCGATCATGATCCCGTTCCTGGTGTTTTCGCTGGCGGCGATCGGTCTGAACGTGCTGACGGGTTTCTGCGGGCAGCTGTCCCTGGGGACAGGTGCGTTCATGGGCGTGGGTGCCTACGCGGCCTACAAGCTCACGACCATTTTCCCGGACGCCAACGTCATCCTGATGGTGCTCCTGTCGGGCGTGTTCTCGGCGGCGATCGGGGCGGTGTTCGGATTGCCGAGCCTGCGCATCAAGGGGCTCTATCTTGCGGTGACGACCCTTGCCGCCCAGTTCTTCCTGGAGTGGTGCTTCATTCGTATCCGGTGGCTCTACAACGACAACGCGTCGGGTGCGATCGAGATCCCGCATCGCGAAGCCTTCGGCGTCGTGGTGTCCGGCGCCGAGGCGACCCCGATCGTACGCTACTTCATCGTGCTCAGCATCACCGCGCTGATCGCCTACCTGATGGCGAACGTCCTGCGCGGGCGGATCGGGCGGTCCTGGATGATGATCCGCGACATGGACATTGCCGCCGAACTGATGGGCATCCGTCCGCTGCAGACCAAGCTCATGGCATTCGCCGTCTCGTCCTACATCTGCGGCGTCGCAGGTGCCATGATGGTGTTCTTCTGGCTGAATGCTGCGGAGCCGTCGTCCTATTCGATCGCGCTGTCCTTCCAGATCCTGTTCATGGTGATCCTGGGCGGTCTCGGAAGCCTGAGCGGATCGTTCATGGGCGCAGCCTTCATCTGGATTCTGCCGGTATTCCTGAAGTTCATTCCCGGTACCATCGGGATCAACATAGCCGCCGAAACGGTCGAACATGTCACGTTCATGATCGTCGGCGCCCTCATCATCTTCTTCCTGATTGTCGAACCGCACGGCTTTGCGCGGCTCTGGCAGATCGCGAAGCAGAAACTCAGGGTCTGGCCCTTCCCCTACTAGGGAGCCAGTCATTTGAACGTCATCCGGATTTGGACCGGTCCGGAGAGGAATGGCGCAACAGGTCTGGCGGTGCCGGATGGTCCGGAGCCGCATGGGAGGAGAAACATGAAACGCATCAAGCAAATTGCGCTGGGAACCGCTGTTGCGCTCGGGGTCGGATTTTCCGGCCTTGCCACAACCACGGTCGCTCAGGCTGAAGACAGCAATTATGTACCGCTGCTGACCTACCGCACCGGTCCGTTTGCCGCATCCGGCATTCATATTGCCAATGGCATGCACGATTACCTGAAAATGCTCAACGAGCGTGACGGCGGTATCGGCGGCGTCAAGCTGGAGCTCGAGGAATGCGAGACCGGCTACAACGCCCAGAAGGGCGTCGAGTGCTACGAGGCAACCAAGGGCAAGGGCGCTCTTGTCTACAACCCGTATTCCACCGGCATCACGCTGCAGCTGATCCCGAAAGCCGGCGTTGACAAGATCCCGGTCCTGTCGATGGGCTATGGCCTGTCCGCAGCGGCCGACGGTTCCACGTTCCCGTGGGTGTTCAACGTGCCGGATACCTACTGGGACGGCGCGTCCGTCGTCATCAAGTATATCGGCGAGCAGGAAGGCGGTCTCGACAACCTCAAGGGCAAGAAGATCGGCTACATCTTCCTGGATGCCGGCTATGGCCGCGAGCCGATCCCGCTGCTGGAGCAACTGGCCGAGAAATACGGCTTCGAGCTGCTGCAGTACCCGGTCGGCGTCAAGGAAATGCAGAACCAGTCGTCGCAGTGGCTGAACGTGCGCCGTGACCGTCCCGACTACATGGTCATGTGGGGCTGGGGCGCGATGAACCCGACAGCCATCAAGGAAGCCGTCAAGATCCGCTTCCCGATGGACAAGTTCATCGGTGTCTGGTGGTCCGCCGGCGACGACGATGCCGCAGCAGGCGGCGAAGGCGCCAAGGGCTACAAGGCCATGAACTTCTCCGGCGTCGGCAGCGATTTCCCGGCTCTTGACGACATCAAGAAGCACGTGATCGATGCGGGCCTCAGCTCGACCGATGCAGGTTCGATCGGCGGCACGCTTTACAACCGCGGTGTCCTGAACTCGGTCATCATCGCCGAAGGCATCCGTACGGCACAGGAACTGACCGGCAAGAAGGTGATCACCGGCGCAGACATGCGGATGGGTCTGGAAGCGCTCAATCTCGACGAAGCGCGTCTGAAGGAACTCGGTCTTGCCGGTTTCGCGCATCCGATGAAGGTCACGTGCGATGACCACGCCGGCAGCCACCCCGTCTTCATCCAGGAGTGGGACGGCAAGCAATGGCGCCAGGCATCCGGCTGGATCGAGCCGATGACCGACATCGTGCGTCCGCTTCTCGAGGCAGCCGCTGCCGAGTATGCGGAAAAGAACGCGCCGTGGCCGGAGCGTACCGAACCCTGCCCGAACTGATAAGGCAGTCCGTTCCGCCGCGCACCCTGCGCGGCGGAGCATCCCAGGAGAGAGTTGAATGGCATTGCTGGATGTAGAACAGAACGGTTCGGACGGCGCAGCGGACACCGCGAAAACGATCCTTTCGGTCAACAATATCGAGGTCATCTACGACCACGTGATCCTTGTTCTGAAAGGTGTGTCGCTGACGGTGCCGAAGGGTGGCATTGTGGCGCTGCTGGGCGCGAACGGCGCCGGCAAGACAACGACCCTGAAGGCGATTTCCAATCTCCTGAGCGCCGAACGCGGCGAAGTCACGAAAGGTTCGATCCTGTTCGACCAGGACGAAGTGCAGGCCCTGTCGCCGAACGAGCTTGTCCGGCGCGGCTGCATCCAGGTGATGGAAGGCAGGCACTGTTTCGGCCACCTGTCCATCGAGGAGAACCTTTTGACCGGCGCCTATACCCGCAAGGACGGGCATGCGGCGGTCAAGGCCGACCTGGAGATGGTCTATAATTATTTCCCGCGGCTGAGAGAGCGCCGCCAGAGCCAGGCGGGCTACACGTCCGGCGGCGAGCAGCAGATGTGCGCCATCGGCCGCGCCCTGATGAGCCGGCCGAAGATGATCCTGCTGGACGAGCCCAGCATGGGCCTTGCGCCGCAGCTTGTGGAAGAGATTTTCGAGATCGTCCGCCAGCTCAACGAAAAGGAGGGTGTGTCCTTCCTGCTGGCGGAACAGAACACCAATGTCGCGCTGAAATACGCGACCTACGGATACATCCTGGAATCCGGCCGTATCGTGCTGGACGGCGACGCAAAGGCGCTGCGCGAAAACGAGGATGTGAAGGAATTCTATCTGGGCGTCGGCGGCGAAGGACGCCGCTCGTTCCGGAATGTCAAACATTACAAGCGAAGGAAGCGCTGGCTGGCCTGACGGGTAATTGACCCCGATGCCATAGACGCGGAGACGACCATGAGCGACCAACAGTTTGATGCGCGCGAGCGGCAGGACCCCGCTTTGCGCGAACGGGATCTCTTTGTCAGATTGCCGGAACTCATGGCACATGCCATGCGCCGGGCGCCCGGCTGGGCCGCGCATCTGGACGGATGCGATCTTGCGGGTATTGTCGACCGCGTGTCGCTGGCCGCCCTGCCGATCCTGCGCAAGCCGGACCTTATGGAACGGCAGAAGGCCGATCCCCCGTTTGGCGGTTTTCTGGCGGGCGAGCTTTCCGAAGCCGCGCGTGTCTTCATGTCTCCCGGGCCGATCTGGGAGCCGCAGGCGCCGGGCGTCGATCCCTGGAATGGCGCGCGCAGCCTGTTCGCCGCCGGTTTCCGCAAGGGCGACACGGTTCTGAATGCGTTCTCCTATCATCTGACCCCGGGCGGGTTCATTCTGGACCAGGGGGCGATTGCGCTCGGATGTACCGTGTTTCCCGCCGGCGTCGGCAACACGGATACGCAAGTCGAGGCCATCGAGGTTCTGAAGCCGTCGGGTTTCGTGGGCACGCCTGACTATCTGAAGGTGCTGCTCGACCGGGGGCGGGAACAGGGCCGTGATGTTTCCTCCATCAAGAAAGCGCTTGTCTCCGGCGGCGCCCTGTTTCCGTCCCTGAGGCAGGACTACGAGGATCAGGGCATCGAAGTTGCCCAGTGCTACGCAACCGCCGATCTCGGCGTCATCGCCTACGAGACCGAAGCCCGGACCGGCATGGTCGTCAACGAGGACTTCATTGTCGAGATCGTGCGGCCGGGAACCGGCGAACCGGTGGAAGACGGCGAAGTCGGCGAGCTGGTCGTGACCAATTTCAACACGCTCTATCCGCTGATCCGGTTCGGTACAGGCGATCTTTCCAAGGTCATTCCGGGGCGGTCGGCGTGCGGACGCACGAACATGCAGCTTGCCGGCTGGATGGGCCGTGCGGACCAGCGCACCAAGGTGAAAGGCATGTTTGTCGATCCCGCGCAGATTGCCCAGATCGTTGCGGCGCATCCCGAAGTCAGCAAGGCCCGGCTCGCCGTCAGCCGCGCGGGCGAAAGCGACGCGATGACGCTGTCGGTCGAAACGGACATCAGCGCGGATGGTTTGACGGACCGGGTCGCCGTTACGCTCAAGGAGGTCACGCGGCTCAAGGGTGACGTTGAAATCGTGCCGCCGGGCACCCTGCCCAACGACGGCAAGGTGATTGCCGACGAACGCGAATACGGGTGAGGGAGATTTCCCGCAATCCTTCAACCAATGCAAATGCAACGTCATGGATGCCATGGTCGAGCCCATTGCTGTCCGGTTTGGAAAGTACTGCCGAACCTATGTCGTTGAGAAAGAAGCATGGTTCCGTGCGGCGCCAAATCGGGATACGGAATTGTTCCCCCGATTTGTCGTCCCGGTTTGCCGTGCAAGCGGCAAGACCGGGACCCAGTACCCGTTGCGGCCGGAGACTGAAACAAGACGGAAAATCCGGTGGTTACTGGGTTCCGGCCTTCCGCTGCGCTTCAGCCGGAATGACAAGTTCATAGACTGGAATCGCCTTACCAGATCAATTCCGACCTAAACCGGACAGCAGTGGGTCGAGCCATGGCATGACCCGGGACAGGGAGGGTTGCCCGGGGTTCGGTCTGTCGGGTGTTTCCCGGAAAAACGGAATTCCCCGCGGTATCGTCATCCCGGTCAAGCGCAGCGCGCGCCGGGATCGGGGAGGCAGAGGACACGAGGTTCTTTCCCCGTTCCTTCCGGCACGCCGTGGCTCCCCGGCCGCGGATCTCACTTCGTTCGCCCGGCGTGACGAAGGTGGGGATCGGTGCTTTTGCCTTCGTCATTGCCAGACTTGATCTGGCAATCCATTCCGCTCCGTTTGAAAAACAGTGAAGCCTTTCGGCAAAAAACGCAACGGCATGGATGCCACGGTCGAGCCATGGCATGACCCGGACTTTGTGAAACTCATGTGGCAGCCGGTATTTCGGGCTACAAGGTTAAACACCCTTGGCCGTTCGCCGGTTCAAGATGCTGTTTCCATGTGATCCGGTTCAATTGTCCAGCGTAAGCGCTATGCCGCATTGGCCTTCACGTTAGGTTGGCCTATGTATGGCACCAGAGGACACGCCGCTGAGGGACATACCGATCTCATGAACGTTCAACCAACCGCGCCGCTTGCCACCGACAAGGCTGCCGAATTCCGCAAACTGCATCTGCCGGGGGATCACCCGCCCGTCAAGAGCGGCAAAGTCGGTGTCCTGCTCGTCAATCTCGGCACCCCCGACGCGACCGACTACTGGCCGATGCGGCGATATCTGCGCGAGTTCCTGTCCGACAAACGCGTAATCGAATGGCCGCGGGCAATCTGGTATCCGATCCTCTACGGCATTGTTCTGATGACCCGGCCGGGCAAGTCCGGCAAGGCCTATGACGAAATCTGGAACCACGAGAAAGACGAATCTCCGCTGAGGACCATCACACGCAGCCAGTCCGACAAACTGGCCGAGGTGATGGCGGGTGAGGGCGACCGGCTGAAGGTGGACTGGGCGATGCGTTACGGGCAGCCTTCCATTCCCGACAAGCTGAAGGCACTCAAGGAGGAAGGCTGCGACCGGATCCTGGTGTTTCCGCTCTACCCGCAATATTCGGCAACGACGACGGCGACGGTGAACGATGTCGTTTGCAAGACGCTGCTGGAGATGCGCTGGCAACCTGCCATCCGGACCGTGCCGCCCTATCACGACGATCCGGTCTACGTAACCGCGCTGGCGAACTCCGTGAAGGAGCACCTTGCCACGCTCGACTTCGAACCCGACGTCGTACTGACGTCCTACCACGGTATCCCGCAATCCTATTTCAAACGCGGCGACCCGTATCATTGCCACTGCATGAAGACGACGCGGCTGATGCGCGAGGTGCTTGGCTGGGACGACCAGAAGCTGAGGGTGACATTCCAGTCCCGTTTCGGACCCGAAGAATGGCTGCAGCCCTATACGGACAAGACCGTCGAAAAACTGGCCAAGGACGGCGTGTCCAAGGTCGCGGTCATGAATCCAGGTTTCGTTGCCGACTGCCTGGAGACACTCGAGGAAATCGCCGGGGAAGTAGGAGAGATCTTCGAGGAAGCCGGCGGTGAGCATTTCACCCACATTCCGTGTCTCAACGACACGGGACTGGGCATGGACGTGATCGAGCATATCGTCAGGCGTGAACTTGGCGGCTGGCTCTGACGCGATCCGCCAACGCCCGGCAGACCCCCGCAAAAAACCCCATTCAAGCGTACGCGGCCGGCAAACCGGCCGCGTTGATCCTTTTTGCGCCTTAACCGGTGAAAAAGGGGTGGGAAGCGTGGTGTTCCTGCCGCGCCGAACCCGGAATTGCGCTGGAACGACTCACGCAAAAAGAGCATAGTGGCCGCGGAAATCCAGACGTCTACAGGAGAAATTCATGCCAATCGATATCGATGGAGCCAGTATTGTCCTGATCGCTCTCGTGGTTCTCGTCATCCTGGTATTTTTCGCCGGGGTCAAGACCGTTCCTCAGGGCTACAACTACACGATCGAACGGTTCGGCAAGTACCGCAAGACGCTGTCGCCGGGCCTGAATTTCATCATTCCGTTCATCGATACGGTCGGCCAAAAGCTGAACATGATGGAACAGGTTCTCGATGTGCCCTCCCAGGAGGTCATCACACGCGACAACGCGACAGTGACCGCCGACGGCGTGACCTTCTATCAGGTTCTGGATGCGGCGCGTGCCGCCTATGAGGTCCTCGGGCTGCAGAATGCGATCCTGAACCTGACGATGACGAACATCCGCTCGGTCATGGGATCGATGGACCTGGACAGCCTTCTTTCCAACCGCGACGAAATCAATGCCAAGGTGCTGCGCGTCGTCGACGCGGCAGCCGAACCCTGGGGGGTCAAGATCACGCGTATCGAGATCAAGGACATCAATCCGCCGCGGGACCTGGTCGATGCCATGGCGCGCCAGATGAAGGCCGAGCGCGACAAACGCGCCTCCATTCTTGAAGCCGAGGGCAAGCGGCAGTCGGAGATCCTGCAGGCGGAAGGCGAAAAGCAGTCGCTTATCCTCGAGGCGGAAGGCCGGCGCGAATCCGCCTTCCGGGACGCGGAAGCCCGCGAGAGGGAAGCGGAGGCCGAGGCCAAGGCAACGCAGATGGTCAGTGCCGCCATTGCGTCTGGCGACATCCAGGCGATCAACTACTTCGTCGCCAACAAGTATGTCGAGGCGTTCCAGGCCCTTGCGACCTCCCGCAACCAGAAGACGCTGATCCTGCCGATGGAAGCCACGTCTCTGCTCGGCGCTCTGAGCGGGATCGGCGAGATTGCCAAGGAAGCTTTCGGCGACAAGGCACAGGATGACCGTACATCGTCCCGCATTCCGAACACGGGCCGTTCCGAGGGAGATCCCTCGTGACGCTCATCGAAAATACGATCAGTGCACTCGGGCCCTGGACGTGGTTCGTCCTCGGCCTGCTTCTGCTCGGTCTGGAGATCGTCGCACCGGGAAGCATCTTCCTCTGGTTCGGGCTGTCCGCACTCGCCGTCGGCGTTGTCGCGCTCATCTTCGATCCGGGCTGGCAGGTGCTTGTCAGCATTTTCCTGGTTCTGTCGATCGTCAGCCTCTTGGTCGGCAGGCGGATGATGCGCAAGCTCGCGTCCGAGGCAGGCGACCCCGGTCTCAATCAGCGCGGCAGCCGCTATATCGGGCGGGAATTCACCCTGCAGAAACCGCTGAGCGAAGGCGCGGGAAACCTGTCCATCGACGATACGATCTGGCGCATTACCGGTCCTGACCTTCCGGCGGGAACCAAGGTGCGGGTGGAGTCCATCGACGGTGCCAGGCTGGTGGTGTCCGAGGTCGAGTGAGGGCGATGCGGACGGCAAAGTGTTGCCGCCCATCCTTCGAGACGCACGCGCGCGCGCTCCTCAGGATGAGGATCGTATTGCGAAGCAGGGGACAATGAACAGATCGCCGCCCCGGCCCTGAGCCGGGGCCTCCTGTTCAGTCGTGTTCAGGTCCCGGATCAGGTTCGGGACGGCGCGGATTGCTCGGCTGTCATCAATTTCAGACTGAGTTGGTCCATCGTTCGCTGCCCCGGCCTTGAGCCGGGGCCTCCTTCCCAGTCGTGTTCAGGTCCCGGATCACGTCCGGGACGGCGTGGATACACGGTCTTGATCCCGACGGTCAGCGCAGGAGCGGAGGCGGCCGGATAGGTGTGACGTGCAGGCCGGCTCCGGGTCGATCACCGGTCTCGCTGGTCCGGCCTTTTCAACTCGGCGAATTCCTCGCCGAAGCGGATCGTTCTTCTGATGTCGTCCCCGACGAAACCAAGCGCCATCGGGCAACGGGTATTCTGCAGAACCGCAACATCAAAGAGCTCGCGGGTACCGCCCGACAGGCGGATCCATTCGACAATGCCTCCGGATTTCAGATCGACGATCTGAATACCGCACCAGGGATCTGCATCCTTTTCGGTCAGTGCCCCGTCGAGTTCCAATCCGGAAAACGACCGGTCGCGGGGGAGGGAAAGACCAACGATGGCGTGGCCGTTCTGGAAGGCAAGTCCGCGCAGGAAGCCGGGGCAGAAAGCAACCGGTTCGAATGTCCCGGCGCTTCGGTCGACCCGGCACAGGTTGCCCCGGCCGGAATCGAGGACGTAGAGCTGGTTCTCGTATAGCCGCGGGGAATGCGGCATCGAGAGGTTCTCGGTCAGCACGGTGTCGTTGGAGACGTCCATGATCATACCGCCTTCGGCACGCCGGTCCCGCCACCCGTTGAGGACGTCGGAACGGCAAACGGCGGTGACATATCTCGGCTGGCCTGCCTCCATGGCGAGACCGTTGAGGTGACACCGGTCTTCGGCAACCAGTTTGGAAATGAAGGGCGGTTTCCAAAGCGGGCGGAAGGAATAGATGGGGTCCGGGATCGCGAGGCAGGAATAGGACGTGTTCACGAAAACGATCCGGCCATCGGCGTCGACGCCCACGTCATGCGCGTCCACGTCCCCGGTGACGAATGACTGCCTCGGAATGTAGCACCTGTCGTGATTCGCGTTGGCGATCTCGCCGGGCTGCAACATGTTTTCAAAACGCCAGAGCTGATAAAGCGAACTCAGGTAGAGGCTCTGTGCTGCCGGATCGGTCCAAAGGCCCATGGCGCGTTGAAAGTTGCGCTGGTGAAACGACAGCGAGCCGTTCGGCATGACGCCGACAAAAAAAACCTGGCCGGTCTGGTAGGATGTGAAGACGATGGAGCAATTGTTCCTGAGCAGCCAGTTCGAGAGACCTGATGAACAGGAAATCTCCGGCTTTTCCTGCTGCAGGTCCGCGGATTTCGCACCGTCGCTTCCGTCACTGGCAGATGGCGCGGTTTCAGGTTCGTCAGCCGGTTGAGATCCGGCTTCGAGCGTGGTGTTGTCCCGGAATTCGGTCATTGTTCATCTCCCACGTTATTCTCTGCCGCCCCGCAGCTTCCGCTTAAAGCCGGATCGCGAAGCGCGCCATGCGATCCTGAGCGCCGCCCCGGCCCTGAGCCGGGGCCTCCTGCCAGTTGCTGTTCAGGTCCCGGATCAGGTCCGGGACGGCGCAGGGCGCGCAATCGTCATCAAAACCTGATCGCAAACCGCGCCATGCCCTCCAGGGCGTCGATGTCATCGGACATGTAGCCCTGACCGTCGAGGGTAAAGCTGGCCTGCGGGCCGAGGTTCAGATCCAGCGCCGCCCCGAGATAGGCAGCCGAGCGATCCGTTGCGCCAAGTCCGATGGAATTGGTGATGCCGAGCAGCGTCACCGGCACATCATCATCGCCGGTGGAACTGCGCACCAGATAACCCGCGCGGCCCGTGACCGTCACAAGCTGGAAGCTTCTGGAAAGGGCGAGTTCAAAGTCGCCTTCCAGAACCCCGAACGTATGGCTGTCGACAGTGGCATTTGCGGCGGAGCCGGTTTCGGTGTAGCTGCCTGTCTGCTGCAGGGCATAGCGCCCGCGTACAGACGGGGTGAGAATGATACCGGTCCGCCCGAGGGCAATATCGGCGGAGAGCGCGGCTTTCGGGGTCACGAACCAACTGTCATAGGAGGCGTCGGCGGTGCTTTCGCCAAGGGTGAGACCGCCGGTCAGCGCCGTGTTGTCGTTGACGAAGCGGCTGCTGTCACTGGTCTTCCAGCCGCCGGCAAGCCCGAGGCCGAGGCTGACCGGCCCGAAGCGCCGGTCGCCATGGACCCCGGCAAAAACACCGTTGCTGCTGATATCCTGTGAATCTGCCCAGGTGCTTGTCGCGGTGATGGAGCCGTTCATGTAACCTGCCATGACACCAAGGCGCATGCCGGGCGACTGGTGCCAGGCATAGCCGAGGGCCGCCCCGATCTGGTCGATGCTGTGATCGAGGACCGTCTCATCGCCATCGTAATTGGCCCCGCCGCCGAAGCCGGTGAGCCAGAAAGACCCGGTCTTGAGGCCATAAGCTGCGTCCGGCCCGGAATTGGTCGCCAGCAGCACGTCGAAGCTTTCGGAAGATTGTGTTCCGTCCTCGCCATAGGCCAGCGCAGCGGCCTCCGCAGATCGGCCGCGGCCGGCCTGCCGGAGGCCGTAGCGCCCGAGACGCCCGAGCATGTTGGCGGTGTTGGCCATCTGGTTGAAGCTGGCGGTGAGGCCGGTCGGATCGAAGGTGGCGAACTGGCCGGTCGCCGTGTCGTAGAACCAGGGGACGGGACCGGAGACATTTGCCTGACCGCCCGCGACATCCGTTGTCGGCAACTGCCACAGGACCGAATGCGAGGCTCCGGTGCTGATGTTGAGCGTCGTCTCGGATTCGAAGGTGATGGCTCCGCCGAGAAAGGAGGGGACGTTCAGATTGACAGTGCTTCCGTCCGAACCGTCAGCGACATGGATCGCCAAGCTTCTTTCGCTGATCATCACGCCGCTGTTGGTGAATTCTGTACCGCTTGAGTAATAGCTGAAGAAGCCGGGAGCATCATCCCCCGTTGTTCGAATATTGCCGCTGTTGGTGATACGCGCGTCATACCCATAATAGTTCATAATCCCGTACGCATCGTCTCCTGTCGTTCGGATGTCACCACTGTTGGTGATCAGCGCAAGGTTGTTTCTGCTATTGAAAATTCCATGGGCGTCGGCCCCGGTCGTGAGGATATCGCCACTGTTCGTGACCCTGGATTCGTTTCCAACTTCGTTAAGAATCCCGTGGGAGAAGCGCCCGTTCGTCCGGATGTCACCGCTATTGACGACGGTGGTATTGTCGCCGCTGTTGTAAATTCCGTACGCAGTCTGTCCTTCCGTTCTGATTTCACCGCTGTTGGTGATCGTGACATCGGATCCGGTGCTAAAGATCGCGATTGAATAGTTCCCCTCGGTCCGGATGGCGCCGCTGTTGGCGATAGTTGAGTCGTTGCCCAAACTGATGATCGCAATCGAGTCGATCTGAGTTGTCCGGATGTCGCCGGTATTGAGGATTGTAACGTTAGAGCCAATGCTCCTGATTCCCTGTGACTCGTCTCCGGTCGTAAGAATGCTGCCGTTGTTGACAATCGAGTGGCCATCGCCCTGGCTGTAGACACCCCGCTCCTGGAAAACGTCCGTGGTGATGCTGCCGTCCCCGGTGATGACGATCGAATCATAAGGGAGGCCGTTTATGGCTTGGGTGGTGGTTTCGGGTCCGTCGACGACAATTTCGTCGGCGCGCGCAGGTGGTGAGGTCAGGGCCAGAACAAGGGCACCGGTGGAAACGGTGCTCAGCAGAAGCTGACGGGATAAGGTCGACATTCCGGACGTCTCTCGAATCGGACGTCCCCCACACACCATTCTTGTACCTCGTCATTTCTGACCGGAAAATAAAAATCGTTCGGTTTTCCTGGTCAAAGACTGTTCAATTCGCCACATGATGCGGACATGCCGCTTCCTGTCTCAGCAAAACCGCGGATGGATGCGGGCCGTTGTGATTACTGGCCGGGGGCTGCGATGTGCCGGGAGGAACAGTTCAATACTGCTCGCGTCTGTACCTCCTGTTCCGGCTGATATGTTGTCCTTCGCCGGGATAACGAAGACGCGCTGAACCTCAACAGACCCTAGCGAGGCGATCCCAGCCTATGAGCTTGTCATTCCGGCTGAAACGCAGCGGAGATCCGGGACCGGCTCGTTTCCAGAGCTTCCGTAGGGACGCGGAGAAGCGAACAGGATCAACCCATGGGGCAAGCCGGCAGTCGCGTAGGCCCCGGATCTGCGCTGACGCTTGTCCGGGGTAACACCGTGGCGGTCGGATAGTATCGACGGTCACCGTCTTTGTCCCGGTATTTGAGCCTCTTCCTCGGAATCAGGCCGTGGATTGAAGCGGCTAAAGGCAGGCAAACAATGCCCGACCCGGGGCCGGTGAGCCTCAAAGCTGACGGAAGCGCGCACTCAATCTCGCCAGGCGGACGAATGAACGGGAGGACAGGTCAGGGCCTTGGGAAGCTCAAAGCTTGTGGCCGGGGGGGACCGGGGGTTCTTCGGCCTTCAGAAGGATGCCGATGCGGCGGTTCGCGGCAAGATACGGGTCGTTGGGAAAGAGCGGTTCGGTGTCCGCCTTTCCGACGACAGCAAAGAACTGGTCTTCGGGCACACCATATTCGGCCAGGATCTGGCGGGCGACGTTGGCGCGTTCGCTCGACAGGTCCCAGCCGGTGTAGCTCGGGTCGCTGGTCTGCTGGCCCGCCGTGGTGTGCCCGGTGATCTCGACCCGATTGGGCATGCGCGCCAGCACCGGCGCCATCTTGGCGATCAGCCGCCGTGTCGTTTCGTAAGGATATTTGGAGCCTTCCCGGAACATCGATCGGCCGTCCTGGTCAACCAGCATGATGTTCAGGCCTTCCTCGGTCTCCTCCAGAATGATGTTGCTCGAGACCTCGGTTATTTCCGGCATTTCCTGCCAGGCCTGGCGCAATGAAGCCGCTGCGGTCGCGAACTGGCGGGGCTTCTCGATATCGGCTTCCAGCGTGTCATGCGTGTTGGCTTCCGGCCCCTGCTTGCGGCGTTTTTCGTGCCGCTCCTGGGAGAAGTCGGAATCGTTTTCCTGTTCGACCTGGCTGATGTCCTTCATGTATTGGCGGATGGGAATGCCTTCGACCTCGATGATGCCGGTGCGGCGCGAGGTTTCCTTGACCCCGAATGCTTCGCGCATCGAACCGGCGACGACCTGCAGTTTCTCCTTGTCCTGAATGGAAAACGAGATGATCAGGACGAAGAAACACACGAGAAGCGACATCAGATCGGCAAAGGTAACCAGCCAGTCTGGAGCTCCGCCGCCGCCTTGCTGCTTTTTCCTTGCCATGCGCTTCTGTCCGTTCGATTAGCCCGTTAAGCCGCCTCAACCAGTTCGGCGCGTATTTTCTCCGGCAGGTATGCCACCAGCATTTCCTTGATGAGCGCGGGGCTCTTGGATTCACGGATCTGGCAGACACCGTCGATGATCAGCGTCTGGTTGAGTTCGTCCACGTCGAATTTCGCATCGAGCTTGTCCACGAGCGGCAGGCAGATGATGTTCGAGATAAGGGCGCCGTAAAGTGTCGTCAAAAGAGCGACGGCCATCGAAGGACCGATCGCAGCCGGATCGTCCATGTTGGCAAGCATCTGCACGAGACCCACCAGGGTTCCGATCATGCCGAAGGCCGGTGCTGAATCGCCGAGTGCCTTCATCACACGTTTGCCTTCGGAAAGACGTGACAGCTGCAGGTCCCGCTCCCGTTCCATCGCTTCCTTGATGAATTCGAGCTCATAGCCGTCAGCGATATACTGCACGCCCTTTGCCAGAACAGGATCCGAAACGTCGACGTTTTCCAATCCGAGAGGGCCGGACTTGCGGACGATCTCGCCGAGATTGGTGATTTCCGAAATCAGGTCGCGAGGACTGTTGCCCTTGCCTGAAAGAGCGACCTTGAAACCGGTCACGAATGCTGCGGCGATGTCCGACAACTGAAAGCGGACAAGCGTCGCGGCAAGACCGCCGCCGATCACGATCAGCATCGAGGGTACGTCGACAAATTGCGTGAAGCTGCCGCCAAGAAAAATAGCGGTCAACACGATGCCAAACGCACCTACGATTCCAATGAGGGTCGCCAGATCCATTCTGATCACACACCAAGGTCTATGGCATTCCTGCCAGTGAAACTTGCGTGCAGTCTAAGACCGTTATGGCTAATCAAATCCTAATGCGCTTCGACGAAGTGCATGGAAAACGAACTTTTTTGGCTGCGCTGACGGTTTTGTGACCGGTCGCTGCCGGTGCGATTGCGCAAAAATCAGGCTGCGCCGATCCGCAACAGATCATGAAGGTGCACGATGCCGACGGGACGGCCGTCTTCGATCACGAAAACGGAGGTGATGGACAGGCTGTTCACCAATTCTAGAATCGTTGCCGACAGGGTGTCCGGTCCGACCGTTTTCGGTGAGGGGGTCATGATGTCCCCTGCGGTCTTGTCCAAAAGGTTCGCGGAAACATGCCGCCGCAGGTCGCCATCCGTTATGATGCCGACCAGATGGTTCAGCTCATCCGTCACACCGAGGACACCGAAACCGCGCTGGGTCATGAGCACGATGCCGTCGCTCATGGAGGTGGTTGCGGATGCCAGCGGCAGTCTGTCGCCGGAATGCATGATGTCCCGGGCCGTTTTCAGGCTGGCGCCGAGCCGGCCACCGGGATGAAGCACACGGAAGTCCTGCGCGGTGAAGCCGCGTCCTTCCAGCAGCGCGACGGCCAGCGCGTCGCCGATGGCGAGCTGGATCAGGGCGGACGTCGTCGGTGCCAGGCCATGCGGGCAGGCCTCCGCGACGCCGGGCAGCTTCAGGACTATGTCCGATGCCCGTCCGAGCGCGCTGTCCTCGCGGGAGGTAATGGCCACCAGAGGAACCTTGAAGCGCCGTGTGTAGTTCACGATGCTCGCAAGTTCCTGCGTCTCGCCGGACCAGGACAGGGCCAGCACCACGTCGTTGTTGCCGATCATACCCAGATCGCCATGACTTGCTTCCGAGGCATGGACAAAGAAGGACGGCGTTCCGGTGGATGCAAGACTTGCGGCGATCTTCGTGCCGATATGACCGCTCTTGCCGATGCCCGTGACGATGACACGGCCCGTACTCTTGCTGATCAGGTCGAAGGTTCGTTTGAACGGGCCTGCCAGTCCGTTTTTCAAGGCTGCCCGGACGGCGCTCAATCCCGCGATTTCCGTCTCCAGGGTCCGCTCCGCAGACACCACGCTTTGCGTCAGCTTGTCCGCGGCCTGATCGGAAACGGCGTCGGGGGATGGAGTTGCCATAAGATCTTTCTTTTTCTGAACTGGTTATGACCTAGGTGATGGCCCCATAAATGAGGCCGAAATGGTTTGAGGCAGCTTGCCTCTCGTCAAGGCGCGGAAGCGCAGGAAATATGCTTCATTTTCAAGCCTTTCGCAACGCGGAGGAGGCGCAAGCCGGTCAAATCCGAAGGACATGGAAATGGCTTCACGCCGCGGCGTCAGCGTGCTTGACCGGGCAGGAAGCCCGCTCCGCACACCCTTCCTGACGGGATTTCGCCATTTCGCATGCCATTACAGTCTCATTTATGGGTCCATCACCTAGACCACTCCCCGGCAGGGATCAAGAAGCCGCGGCGGCCGAAATGCCTTCGATGTCCTCATTCACACTCTCTGTCGACCCAGATTGCGCCAAATATATGGAAGGTGGTCTGATTGACCGGTTTCCGGTACGGATTTCGGCATGGGTTGTGGATGAAGACGGGGTCCGCGCAAAAGCGGACGCCGCAGGCCCGCCTGCTTTGTCAATTTGCAAAAAAGAAACGAAGGATTAACCAAGTTTGGTCAGTTTGAAACCGATCTAGACTTCGACCGGTTCGATACCTGAATGCGCCGCCTATTGCCCCTGCTTGCCTCCCTGACCGTTTTCGCGGTGGCGCCGTGCCATGCGCAAACAGCGCTGCCGGACTTGCGCGGCACGGATGCGCCCGGTGGCCGGGAAGGGGCAACCGAGGCCGCCGAAGCGAGCGCGCAGGCCAATCCGGCGCAGTCCGATGTCTATGCCTTGCGCCGGACGCTCAACAGCGCAGAGGCCGAAGACAGCTCGACCGGCCTGGGCACGAACGGGCAGGTAGCACCGGTCCGGCCCTTTTCAGACCGGATCACCTCGGTCGACCGCGCGGTGCCGTTGTCCGACAGCCTCGTCGACGACAGTGTCTTCGGCGGGGACACGGCCTTCGACCGGCCGAGCGGTATCCGCCTCGGATCCTTCACCTTCACGCCGCAGATCACCCTTGCGACCGGCTGGACGGACAACACCGCCCGATCCTCCTCCGGCACGGCCGGGGCGCTCTACCGCATCTCGCCGGACTTCGCGCTCACGTCGAACTGGTCGCGGCACGAGTTCGGTGCTTCCCTGCGCGGCTCCTATACCGGGTATCCGGAAAACACCGACGACAACGACGGCAACGTGTCCGCCGCAGCCGACCTGAGGCTTGATCTCAACGACGTGACACAGATCGACACCGGGGTGTCCTATACCTACACGCGCGAGGAAGACGGGAGCGCCGAATCAACGGCTTCAGGCGCCGATCATGTGCAGACCTTTACAGCCGATCTCGGCGCCACGCGCGCCGTTGGCCTTGTCGCAGCGACCGCCTCTGCCGGGCTCGACCGAAGCGTCTATACGTCCGATGACGATATCGACAGCGGGCGCAACAACACGCTTTACTCGGCCAATCTCAGGCTCGACATGGAAACAGGCAGCGTGTTCACGCCGTTTGTAGAGGGATCGCTACTGCTTCGCCGCTTTGACGATGCCTGCAGCGACAGCCTGTGCGAAAAGCGTGATGCCAACGGCTATCAGCTGCGCGGCGGGTTGAGCATTGCGTCCGGGCCGAAGGTGACAGGCAATATCGGCTTGGGCTGGCGTATCGAGGACATCGAGGACGATCGGCTGGACGCTCTTTCCGGGCTTGTTGTCGACGGATCGCTGGTCTGGTCACCGTCCCGGCTGACGACCGTCACGGCCGGGCTCGGAACCAACTTTGTCGCGACGGATATTGACACTTCAAGCGGCTCGATCATTTATTCGGGAGATTTGAGGGTGGCGCACGCCTTCAGTGACCGGTTGGTTGCGGAAACGGGCGTCGGATACAGTTACAGGACGTATGAAGGCGTTTCGATCGAAGAAAAGACATTGACCGGATTTGGTGGCGTGACGTTCGCCCTGACGCGCAACACGGCCTTGATCGTGGATTACACGCATCGCAGGTTCGACAGTTCCGAGGACGGCAGCGACTATACCGAAAATGCGATCGAAGCCGGTCTCAGGTTCCGTCATTAACGGTACAGTAACCACTCAAAGATCATTCATGGGGCGGGGGCAGAAGCGAACACGAACAGGGGCAACGGCCCCAGGGCTTAAGGAGGCCCCGATGCGGAGCTTTAACTGGCGGACTGCTGACGTGATGGCTTTGATGCCTGGACTGACTGTCTTGAAATCCCGAATTCTGCGGCTTGCAGGCTGCGCTGTCCTTGCGGCCGGACTGACCGCTTTGAGTGCACCGGCGCAGGCCGATCCGGGGTTTGACCGTTTCGTGCGCGACTTCTGGCCGACGGCGAAGGCAGCCGGGATTTCCTCGCAGACCTACAATTCCGTCTTCAACGGGATGAAGCCCGATGACGACACGATCCGCCTGATGGGCAAGCAATCGGAATTCGTAAAGCCGATCTGGGACTATCTGGACAGCGCGGTCTCCGATACCCGCGTCGAGAAGGGGCGCGAGCTGCTGGAGGAATACGCGATTGTCCTGCAGCAGATCGAAGGCCGGTACGGCGTCGACCGGGAAGCGGTTCTGGCGATCTGGGGCATGGAGACAAACTATGGCGGCTTCATGGGCCGGCACAACGTGATCCAGGCCCTTGCAACGCTGGCCTATGCCGCGCCGCGCCGGAAGAGCTTCTGGAACAAGGAACTCGTAACGGCGCTTGGCATCGTGCAGGCGGGTCACGTCCGGTTTCAGGACATGGAAGGGTCGTGGGCCGGAGCCATGGGACACACCCAGTTCATGCCGTCGAGTTGGAAAGCCTATGCCTCCGACTATGATGGCGACGGCCGCCGGGACATCTGGACTTCCATTCCCGATGCGCTTGCCTCGACCGCGAACTACCTGAAGAAACACGGCTGGCAGACCGGCAAGACCTGGGGCTACGAAGTCAAGCTGCCGTCCGGCTTCGACTATCACCTTGCCGATGGCGAGAAGACGCTGACGATCGGCGAGTGGAGCAGATACGGCATCGGCCGTTCCAACGGCCGGGCATTTCCGAGGCCTTCCGACAAGGCTGTTCTGGTGCTGCCGGCCGGTGCCAGCGGACCGGCATTCCTGATGCTGCGTAATTTCTATGTGATCAAGCGATACAACAACGCGACGGCCTACGCCCTTGCCGTCGGCCACCTGGCAGACCGCCTGATCGGCGGTGGGCCCCTTGCAGGCGACTGGTCGCGGGATCATAAGCCGCTCAGCCGTTCGGAAACCGCCGAATTGCAGAACCTCCTGAACAGCCGCGGTTTTTCCGTCGGAGCCGCGGACGGCAAGGTCGGTCCGGCGACACGCCGCGGCATCCGGGCCTTCCAGCAATCGCGTGGCCTCGTGCCGGACGGGTACGCGTCTGTCATGCTATTGAGGCGGGTGAAGCAGGGCGGCTGAATTCCGCCTGCACACATCAGGGATCATCTGGTGGCTTCCCCTGCGGCGCTCTTGGGTTTATCTGTGTTAGACGGACAGACGGAATCTTGCGGTGGCATTGATGGCCCGAAAGGCAAAGTTCAGCACGACAGCGGTGATGCATCTGACGAGGATTGCATTGGTGGCGGTGCTGTGCCTGACCTTCGGACCATCCCCGGATGCCTTTGCCCAGCAGGCCGAAGACAAGGAGATCGTCGTCGCACAAAGCGGACTGCTGCGCGGCTTCAATCCATTTTCCCCCCTGCAAAAGCTCTTCGGCAGCAAGGAACGGCGCCGGGGCCAGCAGCCCCAGCAGCAGACCAAGAAACGCCGGGCACCGGCACGTGCTGCCGGGACACCGCCGAAATACGAGCCCGTGGCCAAAGACGAAAATGCAGGCGTGATCCTGGTTGTCGGTGACCGCATGGCGCGCGGTGTTGCCGACGGGCTTGATTTTATCTTTGCCGAAAAACCGCAAATTCGGGTCGAGCGGATCACGGAGGACAAGGCGGGCTTCGCGGGCGAGGGTGCGCCGGACTGGAGCACGAGGGCGCTTGCCAAGATCCGCGGCGACGACGTCAAGGCTGTTGTGGTCATGATCGGCCGCCAGGATCTCGGAAAACCGTTCCCGGGCGAAGTGCCGGTCGAATTCATGACGCAGGAATGGATCGATGCCTATCGCAGGAAGGTCGAAGGGCTCGTTCGTGTCGTGCGCCAGGAAAAGAAACCCATCGTCTGGGCGGGCCTGCCGCCGACGAATACGGAAACCGTCAACGCGGATTTCACGCAGTTGAACTCGATTTTCCAGTCTCTGACCGAGGACCGCCGTGTCCGCTATGTCGATATCTGGGATATTTTCCTCGCCGAAGACGGCAGCTATTCCTCGTTCGGCCCCGACGTTGACGGCAAGAACGCCCGGCTGCGGACCCAGGACCGGATCGGCTTCACATGGCCGGGTTATCAGAAACTAGCCTTTTTCGTTGATCGCGAGCTTCTGAGGCTGCTCGGCGGCTATGGCGGGCTTGCGTTCGAGGGCATCGAGGATGATCCGAACTTCATCGTTCTGACCGGCAGGACAACCTCGCCCGAAGCGCTTCTGCTGGGCGGCGAGGACGACGAAGGCAAGGTCAACAGAAACAGCGCCGCCTACCGCTTCTTCGTCAAGGGCGATCCGCTGCCGCCCATGCCTGGCCGCGTCGACGACCCGCGCATGGCCGTCGAAGGCACCTCCGTCCTGGAAGACGCGGTTCCCAGCGGCTCATAACTCCATAAGACGCAAGTCGTCCGCTTCCGCGCTGCTTCGGCCTGCCGGGGCAGGCGGCGCTGTGCCGCCTGACTGTGTCTCGATTATCTCGGCAGATCCGATGTGCCGGTCAGGAACTCGTCGACGGCGCGCGCGGCCTGGCGGCCTTCGCGGATGGCCCAGACCACGAGTGACTGCCCCTTGCGCACGTCGCCGGCGGCAAAGACCTTGTCCATGCTGGTCTTGTAGTCTTCCGTGTTGGCCTTGACGTTGGTGCGGCCGTCGAGTTCGAGCTTGTCGCCGGCCTCGGCAATGTAGGTGTCCAGCAGCGGGCCGGAGAAGCCGATTGCCGCCAGCACGAGATCTGCGCGCAGGATGAATTCGGTGCCCTCGATCGGGTGGCGCTTTTCATCGACCCGCGCGCATTTGACGCCGGTGACGACACCATCCTCGCCGACAAGGGCCAGCGTCGCTGCCGAGAATTCGCGCTCGGCGCCTTCAGCTTGCGAGGAGGATGTGCGGAACTTGGTCGGCCAGTAGGGCCAGACCGTCATCTTGTCTTCCTTGAGCGGCGGTATCGGGCGGATGTCGAGCTGGGTGACGGACAGCGCGCCCTGGCGGAACGCCGTGCCGACGCAGTCAGAGGCGGTGTCGCCGCCGCCGATGACGACCACGTGCTTGCCACCGGCCCAGATCGGCAGCTCATCGCCTTCCGGCTCACCACGGACGCGGCGGTTCTGCTGCACGAGATACTTCATCGCCCAGTGGCAGCCTTCCAGTTCCATTCCGGAGACGCCCGGGTCGCGCGGACGCTCCGCGCCGGCGCACAGAATGACGGCATCGTGGCGTTCGGCAAGTTCTTCCAGCGCGGTGTCGACGCCGACATTCACGCCATAGTGGAAGGTGACGCCTTCGGCTTCCATCTGTTCGACGCGGCGGTCGATATAGTGCTTTTCCATCTTGAAGTCGGGAATGCCGTAGCGCAGCAGACCGCCGGCACTCGGCTCGCGTTCATAGATGTGCACCGTGTGACCGGCGCGCGCGAGCTGTTGCGCCGCCGCCATTCCGGCCGGTCCGGAACCGATGATCGCAACGGCCTTGCCGGTCTTGCGCGCCGCCGGTTCGGGTACGATCCAGCCTTCTTCCCATCCCTTGTCGGCAATCGCCTGCTCGACGGTCTTGATGTTGACCGGGATGTCTTCAAGGTTGAGCGTGCAGGCTTCCTCGCAAGGGGCCGGGCAGATGCGGCCGGTGAATTCGGGAAAGTTGTTGGTGGAGTGCAGGTTGCGCAGGGCAATGTCCCAGTCGCCCTGATAGACGAGATCGTTCCAGTCAGGGATCTGGTTGTTCACCGGACACCCGTCGGGGCCGTGGCAGAACGGAATGCCGCAATCCATGCAGCGGGCCGCCTGGCTGGCGACTTCCTGGTCGTTCAGCGGGATCGTGAACTCACGGAAATGGCGGATGCGGTCAGAAGCCGGCTGGTACTTCTGCTCCTGACGATCGATTTCCAAAAAACCGGTAACCTTGCCCAAGGCAACCTCCTCAAATTTGCGTCTTCCCAAAGTGGCTTCTATCGGCCGCTGACTGCGGCCGAGAGCCTTTTCTTTCCGTTTTCCGATTACTCGGCGGCAACCATGCCGAGGCGCTGTTCTTCCATTTCGCGCAGCGCGCGGCGGTACTCGACCGGCATCACCTTGACGAATTTCGGCCGGTAGGTCGCCCAGTCGTCCAGGATTGCCGCTGCCTTGGCTGAACCGGTCAGCTCGACATGTTTTGTCAGCATCTGGCGCAGGCGTTCGTCATCGTGCCGGCTCATGTCGGACGACAGGTCGACACGCCCCTTGTGCTCGATGTCGCCACCATGGTGATGCAGCTTTTCCAGAAGGTCGTCTTCTTCCGTGACCGGCTCAAGATCGACCATGGCCAGGTTGCAGCGGGTGCCGAAGGAACCGTCCTCGTCCAGAACGTAGGCGATGCCGCCCGACATGCCGGCTGCAAAGTTGCGTCCGGTCTGGCCGATCACCACGACAACGCCGCCGGTCATGTATTCACAGCCGTGGTCACCCACGCCTTCGACGACGGCGATGGCGCCCGAATTGCGGACCGCGAAACGCTCACCGGCCACGCCGCGGAAATAACATTCGCCTTCGGTCGCGCCGTAAAGAACGGTGTTGCCGACGATGATGCTGTTCTCCGCAACGATGCGGGTGTTCTCCGGCGGTCGGACGATCAGCTTGCCGCCTGCCAGGCCCTTGCCGACATAGTCGTTGGCGTCGCCGACAAGATCGATGGTGACACCCCGCGCGACAAACGCGCCGAATGCCTGTCCGGCCGTTCCTTTCAGGTTGATCCTGAGCGTGTCGGGTTTCTTGAGGCCCTTGTTGCCGTACCGCTTTGCGATCTCGCCGGACAGCATCGCCCCGACCGATCGGTCGACCGAGCAGATGGTCTCGTCGATGACGGTCGGCTCCTTGCTTTCCAGCGCAGGCTGGGCGGCAGCAATCAGGCGCCGGTCGAGAATATCGACGATCGGATGCTCCTGGGTCTGCGTCCAGCGGGTTTCTTCCGGCTCGGCATCGGGCTGGAAGAAGATCCGCGAGAAGTCGAGGCCCTGGGCTTTCCAGTGCTCGATTGCCGCATTCTTGTCCAGGAAATCCGAACGGCCGATCATGTCGTCGAGCTTGCCGATGCCGAGGCCGGCCATGATCTCGCGCACTTCCTCGGCGACATAGAAGAAATAGTTGATCACATGCTCCGGCGTTCCCTTGAAGCGCTTGCGCAACACGGGATCCTGGGTGGCGATGCCGACCGGGCAGGTGTTGAGATGGCACTTGCGCATCATCAGGCAGCCGGCGGCTATCAGCGGGGCCGTGGAGAAGCCGAACTCGTCAGCGCCAAGCAGCGCACCGACGATCACGTCGCGCCCGGTGCGCAGGCCGCCGTCGACCTGGAGGGCGACGCGCGAGCGCAGGCCGTTCAGCACAAGTGTCTGCTGGGTCTCGGCCAGGCCGATCTCCCAGGGGCTGCCGGCATGCTTGATCGATGTCAGCGGGGAGGCCCCCGTGCCGCCGTCGAAACCGGAAATGGTGATATGGTCCGCACGCGCCTTGGCAACGCCCGCCGCAACCGTTCCGACACCGACTTCCGACACCAGCTTGACGGAGATATCCGCCTCCGGGTTGACGTTTTTCAGGTCATAGATGAGCTGCGCCAGGTCTTCGATCGAGTAGATGTCATGGTGCGGCGGCGGCGAGATCAGGCCGACACCCGGGGTCGAGTGACGCACCTTGGCAATCACCGCGTCGACCTTGTGACCGGGCAGTTGTCCGCCTTCGCCGGGCTTCGCACCCTGGGCGACCTTGATCTGGATCATGTCGGAGTTGACCAGATACTCGGTGGTCACGCCGAAGCGTCCGGACGCCACCTGCTTGATCGCGGACCGGCGCGGGTTACGCGATCCGTCCGGAAGCGGGTTGAAACGCTCGGGCTCCTCGCCGCCTTCGCCGGTGTTCGACTTGCCGCCGATCTGGTTCATGGCGATTGCAAGCGTCGTATGGGCTTCACGCGAGATCGACCCGAAGGACATGGCGCCGGTAACGAAGCGTTTGACGATGCTCTCTGCGGATTCCACCTGTTCGATGTCAATCGCGGACCGGCCGATCTCGCCGGCGTCCTTGATGCGGAACAGGCCGCGGATCGCATAGCGTCCGCTCTTCTCGTTCACTTCCTGCGCAAACGCCCGGTACATGTCAGGTAGCTTGGACCTCACGGCATGTTGCAGCTGCGCGATGGATTCAGGCGTCCACATGTGGTTTTCGCCGCGCGTGCGGTAGGCGTATTCACCGCCGACTTCCAGCGAACGGCGCAGGATCGCGACATCGCCGAAGGCTTCCGAATGGCGCAGGACGGTCTCTTCGGCAACTTCGCCAAGACCGATGCCCTCGATCATGGTCGCCGTTCCGAAGAAGTATTTTTCAACGAAAGCCGATCCGAGGCCGACGGCGTCAAAGATCTGCGCGCCGCAATAGGACTGGTAGGTCGAGATGCCCATCTTGGACATGACCTTCAGGATGCCCTTGTCGATGGACTTGATGTAGCGCTCGACCACCTCGAACTGGTCCACTTCTTCCGGGAAGTCCATTTCCATGTGCATGGAGAGGAGCGTCTCGAAGGCGAGATAGGGATTGATCGCCTCGGCGCCGAAACCGGCGAGGACGCAGAAGTGATGCACCTCGCGCGCTTCGCCCGTCTCGACCACCAGCCCGACGGAGGTGCGCAGGCCCTTGCGGATGAGGTGATGATGCACGGCGGCGGTTGCCAGCAGGGCCGGAATGGCGATGCGCGACCGGCTGATCAGTCGGTCGGACAGGATGATGATGTTGTAGCCGTCGCGGACGGCTTTTTCCGCACGCTGGCACAGTTCATCCAGAGCGCCTTCCATCCCGTTGGCGCCTTTTTCGGCGTTGTAGGTGATGTCGAGCGTCTTGGCGGAGAACTGGTTGTCGGCGATGTCGCCGATGGCGCGGATCTTCTCCAGGTCCTCGTTGGTCAGGATCGGCTGCCGGACTTCCAGGCGCTTGGACGAGGACAGGCCCTTCAGGTCGAAGATGTTCGGGCGCGGTCCGATGAAGGACACCAGGCTCATCACCAGTTCCTCGCGGATCGGATCGATCGGGGGGTTGGTGACCTGGGCGAAGTTCTGCTTGAAATAGGTATAAAGCAGCTTCGACTTGTCGGAGAGCGCGGAAATCGGCGTATCGGTTCCCATGGAGCCGATTGCTTCCTGGCCGACGGTCGCCATCGGGGTCATCAGAAGCTTGATGTCTTCCTGGGTGTATCCGAAGGCCTGCTGACGATCGAGCAGGCTTTCGCCGGCAACAGGTGCGCGCTGACGCACGCCCGGCAGATCCTCCAGAACGATCTGCGTCCGGTGGAGCCAGTCCTTGTAGGGATTTGCCGTCGACAGTTCACGCTTGATCTCGTCGTCCGATACGATACGGCCCTCGTCGAGATCGATCAGAAGCATCTTGCCCGGCTGCAGCCGCCACTTCTGGACGATCCGTTCCTCGTCGACCGGCAGAACGCCGACCTCGGAGGACATGATCACGAAGTCGTCGTCCGTCACGATATAGCGGGCCGGACGCAGGCCGTTGCGGTCGAGCGTCGCACCGATCTGCTGTCCATCGGTGAAGGCAACCGCCGCCGGGCCGTCCCACGGTTCCATCAGCGCCGCGTGATACTCGTAAAACGCGCGGCGGTTGTCATCCATGAGCGGGTTGCCGGCCCAGGCTTCCGGGATCAGCATCATCGCCGCATGCGCGAGCGAATAACCGCCCATGACGAGGAATTCGAGCGCATTGTCGAAACAGGCTGTGTCCGATTGTCCCTCGTAGGAGATCGGCCACAGCTTGGAGATGTCGTCGCCCAGGAGCGCGGACGAAACGGATGCCTGGCGGGCAGCCATCCAGTTGACGTTGCCGCGCAGCGTGTTGATCTCGCCGTTATGGGCAACCATCCGGTAGGGATGCGACAGGTCCCAGGACGGGAATGTGTTCGTGGAAAAGCGCTGGTGCACGAGCGCCAGGGCGGACGTGAAGCCCGGATCTTTCAGATCGGCGTAATAGGCGCCGAGCTGGTAGGCAAGGAACATGCCCTTGTAGACAATGGTCCTGCTCGACAGGGAAACGATGTAGAAGCCCTTGCTGACGGCATCTGTTTCCGCGCGAACGGTGTTGGAGATCACCTTGCGCAATACGTAAAGACGGCGTTCGAAGGCGTCCTGGTCCTCGCTGCGCGCGCGTTTGATGAAGACCTGGCGTGAGACGGGTTCCGTCGCCGCGATGTCGGGCGCCTTGGAGAGGGACGAATTGTCGACCGGCACATCGCGCCAGCCAACGAGGTCCTCGCCTTCGGCGGCAATGACCCGCTCGACGATTTCCTCACACCTGGCGCGCAGCGCGTCATCCTGCGGCATGAAAATGAAACCGACGCCATAGTGGCCGGCATCGGGAAGCGATGTTCCGGCCTTTTCCATTTCCCCGGCAAAAAAGGCGTGCGGGATCTGCACGAGCATGCCGGCACCATCGCCCATGAGCGGGTCGGCGCCGACGGCGCCGCGGTGAGTAAGGTTCTCCAGAACCTGCAGGCCGTCGGAAATGATCTTGTGGGATTTCTCGCCCTTCATGTGGGCAATGAACCCGACACCGCAGGCATCGTGTTCGCGCGACGGATCGTAGAGCCCTTTGTCGGCGGCCGTGCCCAGTCGTTCGGCAAGTGTCGCGGCTGTGGCGGATTTCGTCTCCGCGCTGCCTGCTTGCATGGCTGTGCTGGTCGTCAGCTCTGTTCTCGTCATGTGCGCCCTCACTGTTAACCCCAGTGCTGCCGTGGTTTGAAGCGTCCGGTTCCGTTCGGGTCGCATCCCATCAAGAATGCGGCTCGGCGAACCCTGGCCTCAATGCCCCGGCTCTGTCGATGTATTACCGCGCCGGCCTGTCAAAACAAACCGTCGCATTGACGCAGCGGACATGCCGCTGCCGAAACATCCAGTTTCGTCTTGCCGCGAATCCTCCCCGGATCCGGCGACCGGTCAGCCTACTTGCTGCTCTTTCCCGCCAGCTGGCACGTGCCGCCGACGCCGCATTAATTGGGACAGCATACCTGTCCTATTCTAGGCGCGCGGAACATGACAGATTTCGCTGCCGGGAGCAAGTCTGTTTCTGTGGGGCGGCATTATAATTGTTTCATCGAAAAAGTTCCAATTGTCTCGAAAGGCCATTTTCGTCAGAATTTGGGTAAGATTATTTCGTCTGTGAAAATCTCGCCCAAGGCTGCTCTCAAAGCGGTCACAGGCGTTTGATTTCCTATTTATCGGCGATAGGCTCATTTCTGTCTTGCGCCTGCGCCACACCACGAGCGCGTTGGCCCCAATTGGATTTGGTTCGACCAGAGGAGTTCGAAATGAAAAACAAGGCTATGTCCGCAGCAATCGTCGCTGGTGCCGTTGCAACCGCAGTCGCCGGTCTTTCCGCTACCGCCCCCGCACACGCGCAGGCCAAGGAAAAATGCTACGGCATTTCGCTCAAAGGCCAGAATGACTGCAAGGCCGGCGCCGGAACCACATGCGCAGGTACGTCCACCGTCGACTACCAGGGCAATGCCTGGACCCTCGTACCGAAGGGCACATGCGTTTCCATGGATCTGCCGGATGGCCGCAAGGGTTCGCTGACCGAACTGGACCGCGACCTGCCGGAAGCCTGATTTCCGCGTGATTTGCGGCCGGACGACCGGCCGCCTCTTCGGGCAGGCGGAGTTATGCCGCCTGCCTGACTGCTTTTTCTCCACCCGGAGCCAGACATGTTCGCCGAGCACACACGTCCACACCGCATTGACGCAGCCATACCGGCGCGGGCCGGCGCGGGACTGAAGGCCGAACATGTCAACGACATCCTCCGGACTGAAGCCGATATCGGGTTTTTCGAGGTCCACGCGGAAAACTACATGGGTGCCGGCGGGATGCCGCATCGGCAGCTGGAGACGATCCGGGAAAGATATCCACTGTCCCTGCACGGTGTCGGTCTTTCGATCGGAGGCGAAACGCCACTGGACAAGGATCACCTGGAGCGTCTTGCTATCCTCAACAAGAGATACGAGCCGGGCCTCTTTTCGGAACATCTCGCGTGGTCCACCCACGACACCACCTATTTCAACGATCTTCTTCCCGTGCCCTACGATCAGGCAACGCTGGACCGCGTCTGCGACCATATCGACGAGGTACAGACCGTGGTCGGGCGGAAGATGCTGCTCGAAAACCCGTCCACCTATGTTGCCTTCGAGCAAAGCACGATGAGCGAGCTTGATTTTCTGAAGGAAATCACGCGCCGGACCGGCTGCGGCCTGCTGCTGGATGTCAACAACGTCCATGTTTCGTGCACCAATCACGAAAGATCGGCCGAGGATTACCTGGCCGCGTTTCCCATCGGCGATGTCGGCGAGATTCATCTGGGCGGCCACGCGCCGGATACCGATGACGCGGGACGCCCCCTGCTGATCGATGCGCATGACCGGGAAGTCGATGACGCCGTCTGGGCACTCTACGAGACGGTGATACGACAATACGGTCCGATACCCACCCTGATCGAGTGGGACAATGACGTTCCGGCGTGGGAAGTCCTGCAGGCCGAGGCGCAAGCGGCCGATGCGATCCTGAGCGGTGCACCGGCCACGGCCCTGAAACGTGCGGTCTGAAATGAATGCCCCCGAGTTTCCTCCCAAGGTGAGTGCCGGCCGATTCGGCGAAGCGCTGTGGGATCCGGCCGCTGAAACGCCGGCAGGCCTTGTCGGACCGGACGGCAAGACCGCGCCGAAACGGTTCAATGTCTACCGGAACAATGTCATCGTCAGCTTGAGCGAAGCTCTCGAACAGTCGTTTCCGGCGGTTGGAAACCTGCTTGGCCAAGACTACTTCAAGGCGCTGGCGCGGGCCTTCGTCGCCGAACACCCGCCGCAAACCCCGGTGCTGATGTGGTATGGCGCAGACTTCGCCGATTTCATCGAACGCTTTCCGCCGCTGCAGGCCTATCCCTATCTCGCGGACGTGGCGCGGGCCGAATGGGCCTGGCTCGAAGCGTATCACGCGGAAGACGCGACACCGCTCGATCCGAACGAGATCGGGAGGATCGCGCCCGATGACGTCGGGCAGGTGCGGTTCGGCAAGCATCCGGCGTCCTCGGTTCTGCGGTCGGCATGGCCGGTCTGGGACCTGATCCGTGCGAACAGATTCGATCCGGACGCCGATATCGCAATCGATCTCGAATCGCCGCAGTCTGTCTTGATCACGCGTCCGGATGTCGAGGTCGAGCTGATGCTGCTCCGCCCCGGCGGCGACATTTTCGTGACCGCGCTTTTCGGCGGGGCCACGCTTGCGGAAGCCGCGGCCGCGGCAAGCGGGCACGCCGAGGAATTCTCACTGTCCGACAGCCTGTCGGATTGTCTTGCAAATGGTGTTTTCACAACTCTCTTAACGGCTTAAACCAGACAAGAGCCTGAGGTTGTCGTATGGAAAGGGAAGGGGGACTTTATGGGCGCTCTCATCGGATTTTTTGTCAGATTGTACACCGCCGTGTTCGGCGGAATTGAACGCATCACGAATGGCTGGCTTCTGGGTCTGGCGGCGCGTCTGGCCTTTGCATCGGTGCTGCTGCTGTTTTTCTGGAAGTCCGCGATGACAAAGATCGGGGGTGCCGACTGGAGCCTTACCAACCTGTTTGTGCCGACGGATGGTGCCTATATCCAGATCCTGCCGACCGTCTTCGAAGCGGCCGGATATGATTCCAGCGGTATCGCCTTCTTTCCCTACGGACTGATTGTCCTTCTGGGCACCTGGGCCGAATTCATCCTGCCCGCGCTCGTCGTCGTCGGCCTGTTCACGAGAGCCGCCAGCCTCGGCATGATCGTCTTCATCATCGTGATGACCTACGTGGACATCAACGGGCATGGCGTCGATGCGGCGACGATCGGTGCGATGTTCGACGGCGATCCCTATTCGAAAATTGCCGATGACCGCCTGCTGTGGATCTTCCTGCTGCTGGTGCCGACGCTGAAGGGGCCGGGCGTGATCTCGCTCGACTGGCTGTTCGGACGCATGTACCGCAAGCGGGAAATGTATTACTGAGAAAATCCTGTTGCCGGTTGAAAGACGACCTGCTTAAACCGGCACATGAATTTTGCTAGCGACAATTGGGCGGGTGCGGCTCCGGCGGTGATGTCGGCGCTCGCCCGCCACAGTTCCGGGTTCGCGCCCGGCTATGGTGCAGATCCGCTGACGGCGAGAGTCAACCAGTCCTTCAACGACATTTTCGAGCGTGAGGTCGCGGTCTACTTCGTTGCGACCGGCACAGCTGCAAATGCGCTTGCGCTTGCCACGTTCGGCAGGCCGGGCGGTGCGGTCTTCTGTCATCGCTACAGCCATATCAACATAGACGAGTGCAACTGCCCGGAATTCATGACGAGCGGCAACAAGCTCGTTGGCCTTCCCGGCGGCGGATGCAAGATTTCGCCGGACGATCTGACTGATGCGATGTCAAGGTTTCCGGACGGGGTGGTGATGCATGGCCAGGTCGCATCGGTCTCCATCAGTCAGGCAACCGAGAGCGGCACGGTTTACACGGTCGGCGAGATCGGTGCGATCGCGGAGGCTGCCCGGTCCCGGTCGCTGCCGTTGCACATGGACGGTGCACGGTTCACCAATGCTCTTGTCACGCTCGGATGCACGCCGGCGGAAATGACCTGGAAGGCCGGTGTCGATGTCCTGTCCTTCGGCGGCACGAAGAACGGCTGCTGGTGTGCCGAAGCGGTCGTCTTTTTCGACCCGGAAAAGGCAAAAGATTTTGAGTACTTCCGGAAGCGCGCGGGACATCTCTTTTCCAAGAGCCGGTTCGTCGCGGCGCAGTTCGAAGGCTATTTCGGGAATGACAGCTGGCTGGATACGGCGCGGCACGCCAACGCCATGGCCTTGAAACTGGCAGAGGGGATCAGGGCACTCGGCGGGCGGACGGCGTGGGCCGTGGAAGCTAACGAGCTGTTCCCGATCGTCAAACGCTCCCAGTTCGGAACGCTCCGGGATGCTGGCGCAAAGATCTACGAATGGCCGGCCAATGACCTGTCGGACAACGTTGCCCCGGTAGCAGACGAAGTGTGTTTCAGAATGGTGACGAGCTTTGCAACGACGGACGAGGACGTGAAAACGTTCCTGGAAACGCTCGCCGGGACGGTCTGACAGGCGGCATGCGCCAGCCCTGAACAAACAAGGGCGCCTGGTTTCCCAGGCGCCCGACCATATTCAGCCGTTCGATGCGGACCCGAAACTTAGTGGGTCTTGGCTTCGATCTGCTTCGACGCGCCGGATGAAATCTCGATCTTGCGCGGTTTCATGGCTTCCGGGATCTCACGTACGAGATCAACATGCAGAAGTCCGTTTTCGAGGCTCGCGCCATCGACACGAACGTGCTCGGCGATCTGGAAACGGCGCTCGAACGTGCGCGAGGCGATGCCGCGATACAGGATTTCCTTGTCGGAATCCTCGTCGGTCTTTTCGCCCTTGATCGTCAGGACGTGTTCCTTGGCTTCGACGGAAAGTTCGGCGTCGGTAAAGCCGGCCACGGCCATCGTGATCCGGTAAGCGTTCTCGCCGGTGCGTTCGATGTTGTAGGGCGGGTAGCTCTGGGTGTCGTTGCCGGCGGTGTCCAGCATCGAGAAAAGCCGGTCAAAGCCGACGGTAGAGCGGTAAAGGGGGGAGAAGTCCAAGTGACGCATTAAAGTGTCCTCCTTTGAGCAACAGATACTTCACTGATTTTCATGTTTTCCTGTCCCCCATGGTGGCGGGACGGGAGGTGATTGCAGACCCGGTTGGCGCCTGCACGGTTGAGGTGGGAATTGCCCGGTTCGATTTCAAGGCCGCGGATCGGCGGCCGGCATGCGACATGAACGCCCGATGAACGGTCCCTTCCGGTTTGGTTCAAGCTGGTTCGGGCATCTTCCGGTCAACGTCAGCAAAACGCTGGCGATCAGACCAGGAGAATTGAAATGTCATCCATTGCTTCAAAACTTTCCGCTCCGATCGCCGGAGCCATCCTGCTGGCCACAATCGGTTTCGCACCCGCAGCCGCTGCATCGCCGCTCTCCGCCGTGAAGCAGCTCCAGGCATCACAGGATGCGTCCGTCATCCAGATCCATCACAAGAAAAAGGGCCATGGCAAGCACAAGGGAAGAGGCCAAGGCTGGCAGGGGGGATATGGTGGCGGCCATTATTCCCTCGGACCGCGCCAGATTCGCCGCAGCCTGCGCCATCGCGGATTTCACCGGATCCGGATCATCGACCGCCGCGGGCCGATGTATATCGTCAAGGCGGTCGGATGGCGCGGCATGCCCATGAGACTTGTCGTTGATTCGCGCAATGCACATATCGTGCGCAGCCGCCCGATCGGCCATGGCGTCCACTGGCAATACCGCTGGTAGGATTTGCCGAGGCAAAAAGTGACTTTCCGGCCGGTGCTTCAACGCACCGGCCTGAAGTCTGTTGTCGGGCCGCCCGAAGGCGGGTATCACAAAGAACCATGGACCTGATCGATCACCCCGACAATCCCGTACCCGACGGGGCCAAAGCCGGATTTGCGACCACGCCCGACGGTGTCCGCATCCGCTATGCGCACTGGGCCGGAACGGGAGAGCACCGGCGCGGGACCGTGACGCTGCTTCAGGGGCGTGCGGAGTTCATCGAGAAGTATTTCGAGGTGGTCGAGGATCTGCGCAAACGCGGCTTCGACGTGGTTGCCTTCGACTGGCGCGGGCAGGGCGGTTCGCAGCGCGTGACACGCAGTGCGCGGCGGGGGCATATTTCAAATTTCCGCAAGTTCCGGACGGATCTGCGCACGATCCTCAAGGAAGTCTCCCTCGCCCACTATGCAGGTCCGCATTTCGCCCTCGCCCATTCCACGGGGGGCTTGTCCTCCTGAGCGATACGGCGCGCCTTCGCACGATGCTGGACCGTGCGGTGATCACGAGCCCCCTGCTCGGTTTGCCGTCGGGCAGCCATGCTCTGGGGATAGGCGATTCATTTCGCCGGTTCATGCGGATCGTCACCTTGGGACTTCTGGGCAAACCTCCCCTGCGTGCGAGTGCTCCGAAAACATCGGCCATCGTGGAGAAGGTCGGCTACCCGCTTGCGCGCCTGATGTCGATCATCGGCCTGGGCCGGCTCTACGTGCCCGGCGGAAACAGCAAGCTGATGGTGCCGTTTGAAAAGAACCGCCAGACATCGGATCAGACGCGTTTCGAACGGTGCAGAAAGGTTCTGGACAGGGCGCCCGAACTCGGCATCGGGTCGGCGACCTTCGGCTGGCTGAACGCCGCCGCGCGTACGATGATGCCGCTTCGCAGGCGCACCGCCGGTCCCGGGATCAAGCTGCCCTGCCTGATGCTCGGCGCCGGAGAGGACCGGATCGTCTCAACACCGATCATCGAGGACTTCGTCGCCCGCACCCGGTCGGCCGCTTATGTGGAAATTCCGGGCGCCGCCCATGAGATCATGATGGAACGCGATGTCTACCGCGACCAGTTCTGGGCGGCCTTCGACGCCTTCATTCCCGGTTTCGAAGCGGAGCAGGAACTGGCCGAAGCCCGCCTGAAGTCGACCGCCACGGTCGTGCGCGATGCCGGCAAGTCCGGCCTGGCCGAGGTTAGTCAGCGCTAAGTTCAGGACTTTTCTTGGGTCTACACCCTGGAAAGTTCTTTCAGGAGCCTGTCGTGGAGACGCGGGTCACCGCTGGCAAGAATCCGGCCGCCCTCGGCAGGTGAACCGCCCGTCCAGGTCGTCACCACGCCGCCCGCGCCCTCGATGATCGGCACAAGTGCGACAATGTCATAGGCCTGAAGGCCGGATTCGATCACCGCGTCCCCATGTCCTGCCGCAACCATGCAATAGGCATAGCAATCCGTTCCGTACCGGGACAGCCGCGCAGAGGCTTCGATGCGGTCGAAGGCCGTCCGTTCCGCTTCGTTGAAGAGAACCGGCGTTGTCGTGAAAATGGATGCATCTTCGAGGCGGCTGCAGCGCCGGGCTCTAAGCGTTCCGGTCCCCTGAGGACCGCTGTACCAGGCCTGACGGCAGTCTCCGGCAAAGCGCTCGCCGATAAAGGGTTGCGCCATCATGCCGAGACTTGGCGTCCCGGCAGTCCGAAGTCCGATCAAGGTCCCCCATGTTGGCAAACCGGTGATGAACGCCCGCGTGCCATCGATCGGGTCGAGAACCCACACATGGTCCGCATCCAGCTTTTCCGGACCGTGTTCCTCACCGAGTATGCCGTGATCGGGAAAGGCGCTGTTGATCAGGGCGCGCATTGCGGTCTCGCCATCGCGGTCGGCGACCGTAACGGGGTCGAAACCGGTGTCGAGCTTGTTGTCGACTTCAAAGCCCTGGCGGAAATGCGGCATGATCGCCGCCGTGGAGGCATCTGCCAGTTCTTCCAGAAAGGGTACAAACCTGTTCGGTTTTGAAGCGGTTTCATTCATTGAATTTTCCTGACGGACCCTGCGCACGCGCATCGAATATCACTCGATTTGCCGCTTGTATAATCTCTTGTGCTGAAAATTGAATCTCAAAAATAGGGTATTTTGCCTATAGTTTGTACAGGATACTACCTATTTACGACTTGACCTTTGTGCACTGCAATGCGATTTTATTGCAGTGCGATATCTTTTATCGCATCGCCCTCCTTGGGCGTTTCCTCCCTAGACTCGGGCCGCCTCGCAAGAGTGCGGCCTCTTTTTTTGGGGGTTGAGGAAAAGTTATTCGGCGGCAATCGAATCCGCAGGCAGTGCGGCATCCGGCATCGCGATCAGTTCCTGCGCGAACTGCTTCAGATTGTGAAAGAGATCTTCAAAACCGGGAGAATGTTCGTGCGTCGCCTCGTTCATGTAGAGGCCGCGATTGATTTCGATCTGCAGCGCGTGCAGCCCGCTCGCCGGCCGGCCATAGTGCTCGGTAATGAAACCGCCGGCGTAGGGTTTGTTGCGGCTGACGCTGTAGCCCATGCCGCGGAGAATCGAGCACGCATACTCCGTCAGTTCGCTGTTACAGCTCGTGCCGTACCGATCCCCCAGAATGAAGTCGGGGCGCACGTCGGTTGTCTGGCATTTGACACTGGAGGGCATCGAGTGACAGTCGATCAGGACGGCGTATCCGAACGTGACGTGGGTCTGCGCGAGCAGCCGGCGCAATGTCGAATGATACGGCTTGTAGATTTCCTCGATCCGGTTCAGAGCTTCTTCGACAGGCAACCTGTGCCGGTAGATCTCGTGGTTCTCGCTGACGATGCGTGCGACGGTGCCCAGTCCCCCGGCGACCCGGATCGAGCGTATATTGGCATAGGACGGCAACCTGCCGTCGAACATCTTCGGATCGAGTTCATACGGTTCGCGGTTCACATCCAGATAGGCACGGGGGAAATGCGCGCGCAAAAGCGGTGCGCCGAGGGGAACGACATGCGCGAACAGATCATCCACGAAGGCGTCTTCAGACCGCCGGATCGCGCTCTCGTCCAGGCGCGAGGAGGCCAGAAACTGTTGCGAGTACTGCCGGCCGGAGTGGGGTGAGTTGAATACGTAAGGTACCCGTTGATCTGCAGGGCAAAGGACGTCAAATGCTGACGAGCCGTTAAAGTCGGCTATGAAGGGCTCATTGAACGAGGGCTGCATATCGTCCGTCAAATTGTCCGTCCTGTTGTTTTACCTTCGGGCAAGGCCACTCCGATCGCTGCCGATTACCTGTGTCTATGGTGCCAAGGAATCAACACACAGTCCACAGTCGGCTGATCAAAAGCTTTGAAGAACTATTTCTCCCTATCATTCTGTGGAATTCGGGCTATAACCGGCAAAAGGCCGGATCCCGATGCCGCCAAATCGAAAATAAAGCAATGGTTGTTTACAATGTCGCGTATCCTGCTTGCTGAAGATGATAACGATATGCGCCGGTTTCTTGCAAAAGCGCTGGAAAACGCCGGGCATGACGTCGTTTCTTTCGATAACGGCAGGAGCGCATATGAACGATTGCGCGAAGAACCGTTCTCCCTGCTGCTGACAGACATCGTCATGCCGGAGATGGACGGGATCGAGCTTGCACGGCGGGCGACGGAGCTGGATCCCGACCTTAAAGTCATGTTCATAACCGGGTTTGCCGCGGTCGCGCTCAATCCCGAATCCGATGCGCCCAAGGATGCGAAGGTTCTGTCCAAGCCCTTCCATCTGAAGGATCTTGTTCAGGAAGTGGAGCGCATGCTGGCCGCATGACGCATTGTATTTCAGGCGGGCAATCGGGGTAGGGAAAATTTGATGGTTCGATGAAGAACAGGGTTGCGCTGAATGCCGATCCCCGTTATATCGCACCCCACTACGGCGCTCGGCGCCGGATTACCGAGAAATTCGGGCGTGTAGCTCAGCGGGAGAGCACTTCGTTGACATCGAAGGGGTCACAGGTTCAATCCCTGTCACGCCCACCATTTTTGCGCTGAATGAAGGTTTCAGGACGCGCGGGTTGATCTGGAGACCGGTGCGGCACAGCGGCACGATCAAAGGCAGCCAGAATAGAATGTGAGCGCCGCAGGCGCTCATTTGGTTTAAAGTAACGGGACCCCGGAAGGGGACAGTGACATGAAGATCAAGAACTCGCTCAAGGCGTTGATGACCCGCCACCGGGACAACCGCATGGTGCGCCGCAAAGGCCGCGTGTACATCATCAACAAGAAAAATCCGCGCTTCAAGGCGCGTCAGGGCTAAGTCCCGTTTTTCGGGCGCGTCCCGGGAGTGGTGAAAACTCCTGATGATCGAAGCGTTTAATCGCATGACGATAGCAGCTTCGATCACGGAAAGGGCCGCGCGCACGAAGAAGTGTCAAATTCCCGGATTGACCACCGCATTCAACGACCCATAATCGTTGGATGCGGATTTTTGTGTTTACAAGCCTGTTCTTCATGGTGCCGCTCCTCGCCGGAGCGCAGCCGGTGCCCGATCTCGGCCCCGAGGTAGACCCACCCTCTGCGGAAGATTTCAATCCCCTGCCGGAAGATCTGCCGGAAGCCGGCGGCCAGGTGGTTGTCGAAGAGGCGGACCCTGAAGAGGAACAATCCCGTCTCGACCAGTTGTTCGACGATCTTGCCAAGTCGGAAGAATCATCGGACACGGAACGCGCCGCACGGGAGATCCAGATGATCTGGATGGAATCGGGCAGCGATACGGTCGATATCCTGATGTCGCGCGCGGGCAAGGCGATCCAGGCGGATGATCACGCTCTTGCCCTCGATCTTCTCGACGTGGTCGTCGTGCTGAAACCGTCCTTCGCGGAGGGATGGAACCGGCGGGCAACCGTTCATTACATGCGCGAGGATTTCGGAAAGTCACTCGTCGACATAGAGCGCACGCTTGCGCTTGAGCCGCGTCACTGGGGCGCGCTTTCCGGACTTGCGATCATTCAGCGCAGGCTGGGTTTCGACGACGACGCGCTGGTGACATTCAAGCGGGCGCTCGAGGTCAATCCCGGGCTTGAAAACGCCGTCGAGGCAATCGAAGATCTTGAAAAGAAGGCAGAGGGCGCACCGGCGTAGCGCCTGTGAGACCGGTCTTCGCGTAGCTGCTCTTGAAGCGTCCGGCGCGAAAGCTATGTTCGCGCTATGGTTTTGATTGTCTTTCTCCTCATCGGCGCGCCGTTCCTGGCCGCATTCCTGTATACCCTGGTTCAGGTTCGGCAAATCAGGCGCCGCTACCTGCCCGATGGCAGCGTTTTCGAGGCCGACGGCGTCAATCTCCACTATCACCTCTACAAGGTGTCCGAGCAGGACAGGAGAGCGCCCGTGCTTGTGTTTCTGCACGGAGCAAGCGGCAACGCCTATGACATGCAGATGGCGTTCCTGGAGGCGCTCAAGGGCCGTCATTCGCTTCTGTTCATCGACCGGCCAGGGCTTGGCTTTTCCAGCTGCCGGCTTCCCGGCTCCGACCGGCCCGGCGGGCAGGCCGAAGCGATTGCAGGTCTGCTGGAGGCACTGGAGATCGAGACGGCTATCGTCGTGGGGCATTCTCTCGGCAGCGCCGTGACGGCGGCACTTGGTCTTGCAGCGCCCGACCGGGTCAAGGGTCTGGCGTTTCTTGCCCCGGTCACCCATGAATGGCCCGGCGGTGTGAACTGGTACTACACCGTTGCCGCGATGCCCGTGATCGGTGCCCTTTTCTGCTGGACCCTCACGCTTCCCGTCGGCGGTCTGCTTGCGCCGAGCGCCATGACGAATGTGTTTCTTCCCGACCGCTCGCCGCGGGACTACGCCGCGGGTATAAGACTGCCGCTTCTGTTCAGGCCGCCTTCATTCCGCGCGAATGCCCGCCAGATTGCCTTTCTGAAGCCGGAAATCATCTGTCAATCCCGGTCATATTCCATGTTGCGCCAGCCCGCGCTCGTGGTCAGCGGAACGGAGGATACGGTTGTCTGGCCTTCGATCCATTGCGAAGGGCTCATGCGGGATTTGCCTAACGCGCAACTGCTCATGCTGGACGAAGCCGGCCACATGCCCCATCACACGCACACGGAAGACATCGCCAAGGCATTGTCGCGGCTGGTACGGCGGGTCGAAGAAGAGGGGGCGATGGTGAAGGACGGAGACGGTGCGGGCCAGCCGGTTACCACCGGCTGATCGGGCGGCAGTTGCCGCCCGATATCGTTTCAACCGATTAGACCGTCAAATGCCGCCCTGGCCGTCGTTGCCGACGAAGGCGATCCGCAGCATGTTGGTGGAACCTGGCGTGCCGAACGGGACACCCGCGGTCACGATGACCCGCTGGCCAGGTTTCGCGAACCCCTCGGAAAAGGAAATGCGGCAGGCGCGATCGATCATGTCCTCTTCGTTGGAAGCGTCATCACTGACGACGCAGTGAAGGCCCCATCCGAGCGACAGGCGGCGCGCCGTCGCCAGGACGGGAGACAGAACGATCACCGGGGAAGACGGCCGTTCGCGCGACGCACGCAAGCCGGTGGCACCCGATGTCGTATAGCAGACGACGGCAGCGAGATTGAGCGTTTCCGCGATCTGGCGGGCCGCTGCGGAAATCGCATCCGCTCCGGTTGCTTCCGGTTCCGCGCGCTGGGCGTCGATGATCGTGCGGTAGTTGTTGTCCTGCTCAACCTGATGCGCGATCTTGTCCATTGTCGAGACGGCTTCGACGGGGAAATCGCCGGCGGCCGATTCTGCTGACAGCATCACCGCATCCGCACCCTCGAAAACCGCTGTTGCGACATCCGAGACCTCGGCGCGGGTCGGTACCGGCGAGGAAATCATGGATTCAAGCATCTGTGTGGCAATGACGACCGGCTTCCCCGCGCGCCTGCAGGCACGCGTGATCCGCTTCTGCAGGCCAGGCACCTGTTCCAGAGGCATTTCCACGCCGAGATCGCCGCGCGCCACCATGATTGCATCGGACAGTTCGATGATCTCGTCCAGACGGCCAATGGCCTGCGGCTTCTCGATCTTGGCCAGAACCCCTGCGCGTCCCCGCGTGATCTTGCGGACTTCGGCAAGATCGTCAGGACGCTGAACGAAGGAGAGCGCGACCCAGTCGACTTTCTGGTCGAGTGCGGCAATGAGGTCCTTGTGGTCCTTTTCCGTCATCGCGCTTGTCGCAATCTCGGAGTCCGGAACGCTTACGCCCTTGCGGTCGGAGAGCTTTCCGCCGACGACGACCTCGGTCACCGCCCTGGTTGCGCTTGCCTCTTTCACCGTCAGCTGGATCTTGCCGTCGTCCAGCAGGAGCCGATGGCCAGGTTCCAGAGCTTCCAGGATTTCTGGATGCGGAAGATGCACCCGATTGATATCTCCGCCGGATGTGTCTGCATCCAGCGTGAATGTCGCCCCGTTTTCAAGCATCACGGGGCCGTCCGAGAACGTGCCCACACGCAGTTTCGGACCTTGAAGATCGGCCAGAATGCCGATCGGTCTCCCAATCTTTTCTTCAGCAGAACGGATTCGCTCAACGAGCTGTGCCAAACGATCATGGTTTGTATGGCTCATGTTGATGCGGAACACGTCCGCTCCAGAGCGATACAGGTTTTCAATGATGTCTTGTTCTGAGGAAGAGGGTCCGAGAGTAGCTAGAATTTTCACTCGCCGGTTTCGCCTCATCGCCCACCTGTCCCTTGTTGCACGGGTTCGGTCAACTGGACCGTCCAGCTGCTTTGTTCACCCGTGTCGATTTCAAAAAAGCCTGTCCGCTCAAAGCCACGGGCCACACAGTCTTCAATGCCGCGGATGGTGAATTCCTTCTCGCGGGTGCACATGAATGCACGTCCGCCCCATTCGCCGAACTGATCGTAGTCAACTGCGTAGATGTAATAGTATCGTGACACCAGGGCGCCCGGAACCAACGTCTCGCACGAATTCGAGGCGAGGTTCCACCAGCCCTCGGTAACCCAGTCGCTCTTGTCCTTGTAGCCGATCGCCACGCCAACCTGACTGTCCGTCTTGTTGCAGAGCCGCAGATCGGCATATGCGCCGTCACTGGATATTGAGAAAAACAGCAATGTAAAGACAGCGACCACAACTGCCCTCAAAGGCGCGTTGATGCGCGCCCGAGACCATCCTTGGTGTCGTTCCCCAACCTCATACATATGCAGTCGTTCACTTTGCTGCTTTACTGACATTCGCTTTTTGCGTCGACAACAGGGTCTTGTCAACGTCGTTAACAGGTTAATGTGCAGGCACCCACCCAACCGTGTTTACAGAAACCGTTCAATAAAATCTGCCCGCCGGAACGATAAGGACACCTATGTGGCCAGAAATGGGGCGGGAACATGGCGGTTTTCCCGCTGATAGATGTTAGCCGTCAATAAAGCGTATACAAAAGCGCTTTGGCGGGAGAAAGCGCCATGAATTCACAGAGTTTTCCAGAGTTCGCTGCGCATGCAGCGGACTTGGCGCGGGGACGGCACGACTTTCCGGTTTTTGCGGATTCCGACTTGGTTCTTCGCACGGTTTGACGTAAAGCTGTCGGCGACCGCATTCTGCGCTCACCAAATTTCCACGTAGCGAGACATGACACAGACAGCAGCGATAGCGAGTGAGATTTTTCGGCCGACCGAATATGTGACTGGCAACCTGAAGTCCGGACTCCTGCTTCTGTGCGACCATGCCCGCAACACCGTGCCGCCAGGCTACGGAAATCTCGGGGTGGCACCGGAGCAGTTCGAGCGTCACATCGGCTACGATATCGGTGCCCGCGCCGTTACGCTCGAACTTGCGAAGCAACTGGACGCGCCTGCCTGTCTTTCAACCTTCTCACGCTTGCTGATCGATCCGAACAGGGGAGAAGACGACCCGACGCTGATCATGCGCCTGTCCGACGGCGCGGTCGTGCCGGGAAATGCCCGTGTCGACGAGGCCGAGCGCGCGTACCGTATCGAACAGTTCCACAAGCCCTATCACGATCTGATCGACCAGACGCTGGATGCGATGATCGGCGTTGCCGCACCACCCGTCATCGTGTCGATCCACAGCTTCACGCCGATCTGGCGCGGCGTACCCAGACCCTGGCACGCGACCGTCCTTTGGGATCAGGACGCGCGCGCGGTCGAGCCCATGCTGAGCGGCTTGAGAGGCCAGGATGATCTTGTCATCGGGGATAACGAGCCTTATGACGGCGCACTCAAGAACGATACGATGTACCGGCATGGCACCAGTCGCGGGCTGGCCCACGTTCTTTTGGAACTGAGGCAGGACCTGATTGCCGACCAGGCCGGTCAAATGGAATGGGCCGGACGGCTGGTGCCGATCCTGCGCGACATCGCGAGCCTTGGCGCGTGCAGGGAGATCCGGCATTTCAATTCGCGAAGCGACACGCGTTGACAGGCAGAGACCGACAGTGAAGGAACCCGTTGCGATGGACGATCAAACGAAACAGGAATTGGAGGCTGCGGTTTTCCGGCGCCTCGTCGATCACTTGCGGAACCGCACCGATGTTCAGAACATCGACATGATGAACCTTGCCGGGTTCTGCCGGAATTGCCTGTCCAACTGGTACCAGGACGCAGCGCAGGAAAAGGGCATTTCGCTGGAGAAGGCGGATGCGCGCGAAATCGTCTACGGCATGCCTTACGGCGAGTGGAAGGACAAGTACCAGACCGAAGCCACGGCTGACCAGCAGGCCGCTTTCGACAAGAACAAACCCTCGCACTGAACTGCCGGCCCTTCGCGCGGCCAGAAGCGGCGCGGAAGACCGGTAAACCCTTCTGCCAATGATCCGGGCGGGCAGCTTTCGCCTGGAACCGGCTGTTGAGCCATCAAGAAGAATGAAAAAGGAGACCAGAATTCATGTCCGATCCGGGTGGAGTCGCAGCAGACCAGCTGCGCGCCTTTGTTGAACGCATCGAGCGTTTGGAAGAAGAAAAGAAAGTCATCGCCGACGACATCAAGGATGTGTATGCCGAAGCCAAGGGCAACGGCTACGACGTGAAGATCCTGCGCAAGGTGGTGTCGCTGCGCAAGAAGCAGCCGCACGAGCGTGAAGAGGAAGAGGCCGTTCTGGACCTTTACATGCACGCGCTCGGCATGGCCGGTCCGGCTGCCCCGGAAAGCTGAGCCTTTCCCGTTTGAGGGCAATAGCCACAAAAGAAAAGAGCGGTCATGGACCGCTCTTTTTTTGGTTCGTGCCTGTTTTTTCGAAGCCGGTTATCGTGCGTAGCGAACCGGCAGTACCACGATTGCGGGACCATCAAACCGGTCGGTTCTCAGTGCGCCGTATGGCGCATCCTCGAAGCTCGCCGAGACGAAGCGGTTGCCCGGCATCATCACGTTCTTGAGCTGGCGCTGGTTCGGGTGGCTGAGCAGTGCGAATTTCTGATGGCGCGTGGTGCCTGCTCCTGAAAGCAGTACCGGTTCGGACTTGTCCGGCAAGCTTGCAAAGCCGGCCATCGGGTCGATGATCTGGTCGCGGGGAATGCGGCCCGAGAGAGAAGGTTGTGCGGTTGCGGGGGCATTGCCGGCCGGTGCCGCCCCAAGTTGTGCGGGAGCGGCCTGCGGCTGCGAGCCGGCGTTCGTCCGCAGCGACCTGTTCAGGACAGGTGGGGCTGCCGTCGCCGATGCATAGGCCAGCGTCGCCTCCGGACGCGGTGCAGGCGCCGGGAACGGCGCCGCAGTGCCCGTGGCAGCGGCAATCGCGGCAACGGGATCGTCTGTTTGCGGTGCCGCGGATGGCGCGGACGTTTCGTCGATGCCAAGTTGCGCCGCTGCGAGCTTCGCAGCTTCGCTCAGGCCATTGTCCGGCTTCTGACCGGGCAGTGCGGCGACCTGGAACCGGGAGTCGATCGCCTCGTTGGCGGCCACAGTTTGCCCGTTTTCAAGCGCGAAACGCTGGGAATCCAGCGTGTTGGGAGCGGGCGCAGTGCCGATGGCTTGCGGCGGCACCGGTCCGGCCCCTGCCGGTTTGGCACCGGGCGAGGCGCTTGCGAGCAGGACTTCCGGAGCCGCGTCCTGCGGCGGCGTTGCCCTGAATTTGGGTGCCGGGATCGGCGGGTTCTTGACAACAGGGGATACGCGCGCCGTGGTGGTCCGATTGCCGGCCGTGCCGCCGCGGTTCGCCTGGTCCTCGTTTCTGGACCCACCCCGGAACAGGCCTGCGAACAGGCTGCCGCCGCTGCTGCTGTCCGCTGATGCCGGTCTTTCGCTGGTGGATGCGGTCTGGATCGGTTTGCCGGGCGCGGTCAGGTTCTGGTCCCGCGTGTTCAGGCCGGAACTGGAAGTGTTGGAATTCGCGTTTCTGCCGGAGGCGACGATCGTCGGTTTGGTGATCGACCTGCGCTTTCCGGACTTGGATTCTGCAAGCGCCAGCTTGTAGCCTTTCATGGGCTTGCCGTCCGAGGGAATGTGAAGCGTCTTGCCGTTCGGGAAAACCTTCGCCAGCTGGGACCTGCTCATCTTCGGCCAGTGACGCACGCGCCCGGTATCCATATGCACGAACGGTGAACCGGAACGCGGGTAGTAACCGACGCCGCCCACCTGTTTGCGCAGACCGGTCGCCCGAAGCTTCGCAAGATTCACACCTGGAATATAGAAGTCCATGGCCTTGCCGAGCGTGTGCTGGCTGTTCTTTGCCACACCCCTGGAGCGCTTGCGCAGCATGTTGTTGGTCGCCGGCGAGCGGTAGCTGGAAACGACGTAGATATAGTCCCGGGCGCGAACCTCACGATAGACTTCCCAGATCAGGTCGAGAAGTTCAGGATCGATCTTGGTGATCTCGTTGCGGCGCCAGTCACGCAGGAAGCGGTTGACCTCGCGCAGGCCGCCCGGAATGTAGCGGCCGTTTTTCTTGAACGTGATCGAGACACGCTCTTTGGTATGGGTGTTGTAAAGCTTCAGCGTGCGGGTCTGCGCATGCGCGATCGTCGTGAGGCAGGCAAGCGTGATCACGCATGCTACTGCAACCCTCGCTGCTCGCGTCAGCCAATCGACGGCGCCGAAATCAAAAAATCGGTTACGCAATCTCTATCTCGCCGTTTTTAGAGGGCTTACGCCCATCCCTTGCTCCCCAGCAGGAGCCAAACACTAACCGCTGCAAGTTAAGAAGTTTTTACCCTAAATTCGCTTGCCTGGAAATCGTAGCATAAATGCAACGACGCCCGCGCAAACCGGAAAAACCCTGCATGAGGGCTGGATAAGGGCAGAATGCGTCAAAAAATCGTCCATTTGACAGATGCCGCCTGAATCTTGACGTGATTCAGGCTGCGGCATTCTTGTCGTCGTCTTCCAGACCGTATTCCTTGAGCTTGCGATAAAGTGTGGACCGGCCGATCCCAAGACGTTTGGCCACTTCGGTCATGCGGCCGGAATAGTGATTTATGGCGGCGCGAATCAACTCTTCCTCGATGTCGGCAAGCTTTCTGACGTGGCCCTCCTTGTCGAGATTGCGCATGAAGCCGAAGGGGGCGGCAAACTCAAATCCGGCCGGAGAAGCCGACCCGCCGGGAGCCTCGGGCGACGGCGCTTCCGCGCTCACACCTGCGGCGGCCTGTGCGGCGGCGGGTTCACTGATAATACTCTTTGATTGCAGCGGCGGCACGGGTTCCGCGACGGGCTGGTCGACGGCGGCGGCAACCTGCGGGAAATCGCTGATCGTCAGCTGAGCGCCGTCGCACAGGACTACGGCCCTGAACACGGCGTTCTCCAGCTGGCGGATATTGCCGGGCCAGTGGTAGTCCTGGAGCATCGCCACGGTATCGCTTCGGACACCGGCGACATGCGGCTTTCCTTCCTCGGCGGCGAAGCGCGCCAGGAAATGACGGGTCAGCGCCGGGATGTCCTCACGCCGGTCGCGCAGCGGCGGGATCCAGATCGGGAAAACATTCAGCCGGTAGTAAAGATCTTCGCGGAATACGCCTTCCTTGACCTGATCGATCAGGCGGCGGTTGGTCGCCGATATCAGGCGGAAATCCACCTTTACCGGCCGGCGGGCGCCGATCGGGTCGATTTCGTTCTCCTGCAGGGCGCGGAGCAGCTTGACCTGAACATCCTGCGGCAATTCCCCGACCTCGTCGAGGAACAACGTCCCGCCATGGGCTTCCTGGAACTTGCCGACATGTTTGTCGACAGCGCCGGTAAAGGCGCCCTTTTCGTGTCCGAACAGGATGGATTCCACGAGATTTTCGGCGATGGCGCCGCAATTGACGGCAATGAGCGGTTTGGACCTGCGGTCGCTGGACCCCTGGATCGCGCTGGCGATCATCTCCTTGCCGACACCGCTTTCGCCCTCGATCAGGATCGGGATATTGGAGGCGGCCGCACGCTTGCCCAGGCTGATCACACGTTCCATGGCTGCGGAGTGCGTGATGATGTCCGAAAAGGTCAGCGTGCCGGACGCCTGTTTCCGGAACCGGGTGATTTCATCCTCCAGGGCGGAGGTTTTCAGAAGGTTGCGGATCGACACGTTGAGACGTTCGGGTGCAACCGGTTTGACGACGAAATCCTGGGCGCCCGCATTCATGACGCCGACCACGGTGTCAATACCGCCATGGCCGGTCTGAACAATTACCGGCGTCGCGTTCTTGTTGCTGCGCAGCTGCTCCAGGACGCCCATGCCATCCAGTTCCGGCATGACCATGTCCAGGATAATGAGGTCGATCTCACTGGCCTCCGGACCATTCATGATCTGCATCGCCTCGACGCCGTTTTCCGCCGTTTTCGAGCGATAGCCGAATTTCTTCACCGCTTCTTCGAGAAGCCGGCGCTGAATCGGGTCGTCGTCGACAATGAGAATTTTACCACTGGATGCTTGCATGGGCCGGATCAGTTCACTTGAATTTGTCTCGTTTCGATCCATTGTGGTCGCAATCGGGTAAATAAATCGTCCCCGCCAAACGAGAATTTTCGGATTTCTGAATTGCACGGCGGCGGCCGACCGTCCTACATATCCGAAAAACAAACGCTTGCTGCCCGCTCGGGCAGGGTCTCACCGGAGTTGAATATGCCCCTTCCGTACCCCGTCCATGCTCCTCAGTCCGCCGGATCCACCGCACTCGGTGCCTTGCCGGAGTGGGATCTGACCGATCTCTATGCCGCAATGGATGCGCCCGAGATCGAGCGCGACCTGAAAGAAAGCCTGGAACGCGCAAAAACCTTCGAGGCCTCCTACAAGGGCCGGCTTTCGGAGCTGGCGAAGGATAATGTTGCAGCCCTCGTGACCGCGATCCGCGCCTATGAGGACCTGGAAGATCTCATGGGGCGGCTGATTTCGTTCGCAGGCCTGGTCTATGCGGGTAACACCATCGACCCCGCGGCGCAGAAGTTTTATGGCGACGTGCAGGAGCAGATCACGACGGCCAGTTCCCACCTGCTGTTTTTTGGTCTTGAGCTGAACACCGTCGAAGACGAAGTCATGGATGCGGCGCTGGAGGACAGCCAGCTCGGGCACTACCGGCCCTGGGTCGAGGATCTGCGCAAGGGCAAGCCGTATCAGCTTGAAGATCGCGTCGAACAGCTGTTTCACGAAAAGTCGGTCACGGGAAGCAATGCCTGGAACCGGCTGTTCGACGAGACGATGGCCGCGCTCACCTTCAATGTCGACGGCGACAAGCTTGCAATCGAGCCGACGCTCAATCTTCTGGTCGACCCGGCGGCGGACAAGCGCCGACAGGCCTTTCAGGCGCTCAACGAGACCTTTTCGGACAATCTGCGAACATTCGCGCTGATCACCAACACGCTGGCGAAGGACAAGGAAATCTCCGACCGCTGGCGGAACTTCAAGGATATTGCCGACAGCAGACATCTGGCCAACCGGGTCGAGCGTGATGTCGTTGACGCACTCGTGGCCTCTGTCCGCGATGCCTATCCGCGGCTTTCTCACCGGTATTACAAGCTGAAGGCGGGCTGGCTCGGAACGGATCAGCTGAACAGCTGGGACCGGAATGCGCCGCTTCCGGACGCGGACACGCGGGTGATCCCCTGGGAGGAAGCGAGGCAGACAGTGCTGTCCGCCTATGACGCCTTTTCGCCTCAGATGTCGGAAATCGCGGGCCGGTTCTTCGACAATGGCTGGATCGATGCGCCGGCCCGCTCAGGAAAGGCCCCGGGTGCCTTTGCGCATCCCACGGTGCCGAGTGCGCATCCCTATGTGCTGGTCAACTACCAGGGCAAGATCCGTGACGTGATGACGCTCGCCCACGAACTCGGGCACGGCGTCCACCAGGTGCTGGCCGGTCACAATGGTCCGCTGATGGCACCGACCCCGCTGACACTTGCGGAGACCGCCAGCGTTTTCGGCGAAATGCTGACATTCAAGTCGCTTCTGGCGAAGGCGGACAATCCGCAAACCCGAAAGATCATGCTGGCGTCCAAGGCCGAAGACATGATCAACACGGTGGTCAGACAGATCGCTTTCTACAGCTTCGAGCGTAAGGTCCACACGGAACGGCGCAACGGGGAACTGACCGCCGAGAAGATCGGCGAGCTGTGGATGTCGGTTCAGGGTGAGAGCCTCGGGCCTGCGATCAGGTTGAACGAGGGATACGAAACGTTCTGGACCTACATTCCGCATTTCATACACTCGCCGTTCTATGTCTATGCCTACGCGTTCGGCGATTGCCTGGTGAACTCGCTCTTTGCGGTCTACGAAGATGCCGAAACCGGATTTCAGGAGAAGTATTTCGAGCTTTTGAAGGCTGGCGGCACGAAGCATCATTCGGAGCTGCTGGCGCCGTTCGGCCTGAGCGCCACGGACCCTGATTTCTGGAAAAAGGGCCTTTCCGTTATCGAACGGCTTATCGATGAGCTTGAAGAGCTGGATAAGGCGTGAGGTAGACGGACCGCGCGCCGATGCCAGTCCACAAAGAGCCACCGTTCAGGCATCGTCCCTATGACGGATCGACGCAGCCCTTCACCGTCGGACTGAAGCCGATCGGCGAAGAGGACTGGCTGGAACCGGACCCGTTCCTGGACGCGCATCTGGCGGAGAAGGAACGCCTTTTTTCGAAGGACCTTGCTGCCGTTTTCCGCGCCGAGGAGGACACGCTCGACGTTCAGCGTGAAGTGCTGGACATCGTCACGCGCAACCTGAAACGATTTCATCGTCGAACCCATGCCTTTGAAACGGGCGCAGCGGTTATCACCGGCACCGGTCGGAGGATCGCGCTGGATGGTGAAGATGCCCTGCTGACTGCGTCCAGGCTGGTGCAGGAAGACATTGTGATCATGCGCGAGGGACCGGACGGCTACAGGCTCGTCGCGGCGTCGGTCTGTTTCCCGTCATCGTGGCGGCTTTCGGAAAAAATCGGCCGGTCCATGTCCGGGATCCACGAGGGCGTGCCGGACTTCAACGGTGCGCGCATGGGGCAGGTCGTGGAACGGCTGTTTCAGAACCTGGCGGCGGATCAACTGGTATGCCGGTTCAACTGGTCGATCTACCCCGATAGCAACCTGCATCACCCGATGCCGGAGCGTATTCCGTTCGCCGTGACGCAAGAAACGTTCGCCAGACTGTTTCTGAGAGTGGAGCGGCAGACGCTGCGCAGGCTTGCCGACAGCGGAGACATCCTCTTCACGATCCGCATACATCATGATCCGCTGGCGAAGCTGGCGGAGCAGGGCGACCGGAAACGCATCGCGTCCGACCTGCGCGATCAACTGATGGATCTGTCGGAAGACCAGCTCGACTACAAGGGAATGACCCGGGCCCGGGATGAAATTGCCGCAGCGCTTGAGCGGATGTAAGTTTCGAAAGCGGCGTTTTGTCGACTGGTCCAGCTGGATTTCTATGCCGTAGGTCATATGTGTTGGACTATTGATTTCCGGCCGGATGGCGCAAACAGGATCAGCCGCAGGGAGTAGCTTGCCGAATGGCACAGTCAAAAGATCGCGAAAGCAACCGGTTCACCGCCCGTATGGGGCGCTATGCCAAGGTCGGCACGAACATGAGCGGCATTGCCGCGAAGTTTGCCGGCGCACGGTTCTTCGGGATGAATCTCGACAACGCCAAGAACGCGGCCGAACTCGCGGAAGCGCTGGGCGGGCTCAAGGGGCCACTGATGAAGGTGGCGCAACTTCTTTCCACCATTCCCGACGCGCTACCGCCCGAATACACCACCGAACTTGCAAAGCTGCAGGCGAGCGCTCCGCCAATGGGATGGGCATTCGTCAAGCGCCGGATGCGCGCGGAACTCGGTGCGGACTGGCAGGGCCGGTTTGCCGAATTCGGCCGTGAGCCGGCGGCGGCGGCGTCGCTTGGACAGGTGCACAGGGCCACCGCCCACGACGGCCGGGTCCTGGCCTGCAAGCTCCAGTACCCGGACATGGCCTCAGCCGTCGAAGCCGACCTTTCGCAGCTGCAAATGCTGTTCTCACTGCACCGGCGCATGAGCCCGGCGATCGACACGCGCGAAATCGCGAAGGAAATCAGCGCCAGGGTGCGCGAGGAACTCGACTACGCGCGCGAGGCAGCGCATATCGCGATGTATCAGGAGATCCTGTCCGACTTCGAACAGATCCGCGTTCCCTCGGTCGTCGACGAGTTGTCAACGCGCCGGCTTCTGACCATGGGCTGGCTTACCGGCAAGCCGCTTCTGGACTACAAGGAACATGATCAGGAAGACCGCAATCATCTGGCAAAAACCATGTTCCATGCGTGGTGGCATCCCTTCAGCCACTACGGCGTCATTCATGGCGACCCGCATCTTGGAAACTACACCGTGTTCGAACAGGAGGGACGGCCGGCGGGGATCAACCTGCTCGACTATGGCTGTATCCGGGTGTTCCCGGAATCCTTCGTCGAGGGCGTGGTCAATCTCTATCTCGGCCTGCTGGAAGAAGACAACGACCGGGTCGTGTCGGCCTATGAGCGCTGGGGGTTCAAGAACCTCAAGAAGGAAGTCGTCGAGGTTCTCAATATCTGGGCTCGGTTCATCTACGGACCGCTCCTGAGCGACCGCGTGCGTTCGATCGCGGACGGCGTTTCCGCCGCCGAATATGGCCGGAAAGAAGCCTTCAAGGTGCATTCCGCCTTGAAGCAGCTCGGACCGGTTACCGTGCCGCAGGAATTCGTCTTCATGGATCGTGCGGCTATCGGGCTTGGCGGTGTTTTCCTGCATCTGCGCGCCCAGCTGAATTTCTTCCAGCTGTTCAACGAGCAGATCGAAGGGTTCGAGGCGGCCAAGGTCCGGCAGCGCCAGAATGACGTGCTGCGCGCGGCCGGTCTTGCGGGGACTTCGAACGCGGCCTGATTGTTCGGGGAGGACAAAAACCTCTCCTGACAACCCTGTTTCTACAACATAGGCCAAAAAGTCGCGTCAAACCTGTCGGATTATGTGTTTGCCGACATTGCGGACCCCGAAGTCTTTATTGTATGAAGTCATCCAACTGTTGTTTTTCCTGGGGATCTGAATGTCTGACGAAAAAGCGCCCGCGATGGACTATGACGCTCACGAGCGGACTTACGAAGGCTTCATCAACTTTTCCAAAGTCGGCACCATCGCCGTCATCAACATCGTCATATGCCTCATCCTGTTCGGCTTTGGCGGCACCGCCGCGGTCGTGTTCGGATGGCTGATGCTGATTGCCACCATGGTCGCTTCCGCCATCGGTCTTGCCCTTGGCGATTCCGGCTGGATCCCGCCGACCGCGGTGACCGTGCTCACGATCATCCTGGCGATCCTGACGGTCTGATCCGGCTCCGAAATCAGGGCGTTCCAGCGCCCGTCTATGTGCAAAGGCGCGGTCCGGAACTGCGCCTTTCGTTTGTCCGGAATGGCGCGGAAAACTGGCGATGACGACCGCGGTGCCTCAGTCTTTCGATTACGATCCCCCGATGGAGCCCTTCCTGCCGGTGATCCATTCGGATGCAGACCTTCTGGTCATCGACAAGCCGAGCGGCCTCTTGAGCGTGCCGGGCAAGGCACCCGAACACGGAGACTGCGTGGAGAGCCGGTCCCGCGGGGTTCACGCCAACTCCCGCATCGTGCACCGCCTCGACATGGATACGTCCGGCGTCATGGTGCTTGCGATGAACCCTGCCGCGCAGCGCCACCTCAGCCTGCAGTTCGAGCGCCGCAAGACCCGCAAGACCTACATTGCCGACGTCTGGGGTCATCTGGACGCAGACACCGGCGAGGTTGACCTGCCGCTGATTTGTGACTGGCCCAACCGCCCGAAACAGATGGTGTGCTTCGACAACGGCAAGGCGGCATTGACGAGATGGCAGGTGATCGGCCGGACCGAAGAGACGACACGCGTCAGGCTCTTTCCCCATACCGGCCGTTCGCATCAATTGCGGGTGCATATGCTGGCGCTGGGACATCCGATCCTCGGCGACCGGTTTTATGCCGAAGGTGATGCGCTGGCGGTATCGGACCGCCTGATGCTTCATGCGGAGAGCCTTGAGCTTCATCATCCGACCGGCGGCGAACGGGTCACTTTCCGCTCGCGGTGTCCGTTCTAGATCGCTTTTTCCCCTAGGGTACGGGCTCATAAATGAAGTCAATTTGGTTTGGATCGTTTTGACCAACTGCGAGAAGCGGAAGCGCAGGAAATGTTTTCATTTTCAAGCCTTTCGCGACGCAGCAGATGGCCAAAACGGCCAAATCCGAAGGACGGCAAAATGGCTTCACCTCGCAGCGTCACCGCGCTTGACCGGGCATAAAGCCCGCTCTGCGCACGCTTCCTCGCGAGATTTTGCCATTTCTGCCGCCAAATCGGTTTCATTTTTGTGTCCATACCCTAGCATTTCCATCGTCCGCATCCAGCGGCCGGCCTTTGCCGGTTCGGCATGCTCGACCATGCCGAACACCGTTGATCTGACCGGTTTGAACCCGACGAAGCCGAGGATGTTCCGCTTCAGGCTTTTCAGGCTGTGGGCGCCGTACCAGAGCCTGTAGGCGAGGGCCGGCATGCCTGCGGTCAGGACGATCCGTGCTGATTTTCCGCGCATCTTGCCCTTTGGCCAGCGGTCGTCCGCAGAGCGTTCGAACGCGGTGTCGTAGTGGAGAAGCTGTTCCAGAAATCCCTTGGTGTAAGCCGGCAGCGTTCCGAGCCAGAGGGGATAGATCAGCACGAGATGATCCGCATCCAGAAGAGCGTCGCGCGCTGGCCTGACGGCCTCGGGGCTTGGTTCATCGGTAAAATCCGACGGTTTGCGCAGAAGGGGAAAGTCGAGATCCGCGATGCGGATGAGGTTCAAGCGATGTCCGGCCCGCTCCGCGCCGTCCCGGTATGCGTGTGCGAGCGCGTGACACAGATGGCCGTCGTCAGGGTCAGGGTGACCGTCCAGTATCAGGATGGTTTTCATGGGACCCTCCGTCAGTTTCAGAACGGCTGCAGGCAGGTCTCAATGATAGCGTGAACTCACGTCGTCGCGTTGATCTGGATCAGGCGGGTTGCCCGGAAGGGCCGTCTGCGGGTGGCTTCAGCCCTGGCCGACGCGGCCGAGGCCCTCGCGGGCGATCTTGTTGGAATTGTCCAGCGACATGGCGCGCGAATAGTTGCGGCGGGCGTCCTTGGGCTTGCCGAGAAGTTCCAGCGCGAGACCGCGGTTCGCCCAGGCAATTGCCGATTCCCTGTCGAGGTTCACCGCCATGGACAAGTCCTCGAATGCCGCGTTCGGGTCATTGACCGCGAGATAGGAAATGCCCCTTGCGATATAGGGCGCGCTTGCCTTCGGGTTCAGGCCGATTGCCGTGGCGAAATCCTCGATGGCAAGACTGTCCTGCTTCTGAGCCTGGTAGATCAGGCCCCGGTTGTAGAAGGCGCGGGCGTCACTGCTGTCGCGTGCGATCACGGAATTGAAGTCGGCAAGCGCCGCGTTGTAGTTGCCCTGCTGGCGATAGATATTGCCGCGGCCGACATAGGCGACGTCATAGTCGGGCTTGATATTGATGGCGCGCGTATAGTCCGAAACGGCGAGATCGTTCTTGCCCTGGCGGCGGTAGACGAGCGCCCTGTTGGCGTATGTCTGGTAGGACTGGGGATTGAGCTGCAGGGCGCGGTTGAAGTCCTCGATCGCCTGGTCGAGTTTGCCTGCCTGTCCATAGGCGATGCCGCGGGTACTGTAGGCGGTCGCGTCTGAGGGATTCGATTCGATCACCGCAGTCAGTGACGCAATGTTGGTCGAAGATCCGGCCGATTTGTTGACCGGCACGTCATCATAAACGCCGGCAGTGTTACACGCGGCCAGGAGCGTTGCGAAGGCGAACAGGGTCGCGTGTGGCAGGAAGTTGCGCATGCGGCACATATGCTCTCTGACAATCAAGCGTTTGGACATGCCGTTCATCGACCTCCAATAGGGCGGGAATGTGGCTGCCGTTGCCCTACGGTGTATCCGTGCGGCAAATTCTTTGTAAAACGCCAAAAGCCGACCGTGAACCCGGTCGGCCTTACGGCAATTCTGCAATAGAGAAGAGGCCTTTCAGCCGGGTGCACTCAAGCCGCAATCAGCGGCGAGCGGACTTGCCCGGAAGCAGACCTTCACGCTGTGCACGCTTGCGGGCCAGCTTGCGCGCACGGCGCACGGCTTCGGCCTTTTCACGGGCTTTTTTCTCGGACGGCTTTTCGAAGTGGCCGCGAAGTTTCATTTCACGGAAGATGCCTTCGCGCTGCATCTTTTTTTTCAGCGCCTTGAGCGCCTGATCGACATTGTTGTCGCGAACCAGAACCTGCACGCGTTTTTTCCTGTTCTCTATGCCCTGCGGCAGACCCGCGGACAAATTAAAACCTTGATTAAAGACGCCTTGCCAGCCCTTCAATCGATCGTCCCGAAAGCACCGCGTGAAGTGCCGATGCAGCAACGGGCTGCCATGCATTCACTTGTGTAAAGAGACCTGATCGCCGCTGACGCGTCGCTCACATGAGGGCGGTACATACCAGAGGCGGCCTCACCTGTCCACAGCCATTCGCAAATAATCCGGGCGAATTCGGACCTTAGGGTCAGGATCTGTAATTGCAGATCCTGATCGTAAACCGCGTGCCGGAATACAAGAAAGATGGACAGGGGAGCGATTGAAGACTAGGGTCAGGACCCATTTATTTGGATGAATTGGTCGGGATGAATTTGTTCGGATACGAGGCGCAAAGCTGCAGGAAACCGTCCGGTTTCCAAAGATTTGCAACGACGTTGCCGGGCAAATTCGCCCTATCCCTCAGGGACGCAAAAACGGCTTCGGTCTGCTTCGTCAAACCGCTCAACCGGGCAGGAAGCCCGCTTGTCGCGCTTTTCCTTGCAGCTCATCGCCGTTTGCTGCGCCAATTCAACCAAATTAATGCGTCCTGACCCTAGAGGTGATTTTCTCACCAGAACCCAAATGCCTCGTTCAAGAAGGCGGTTCAACGCCCCGTTTGTTGGAGGAAGCAATGGCGCATCCCGCGTCAAGGGAGCCCGATTCGGCGCCGTCAAAATCGGTGTGGCAGAGCGACATCCTGCCGACGCTGTCGCTCGGCATGCCACTTGCCGGCGCACAACTGGCGCAGATCGCGATCAACACCACCGACGTCCTGATGATCAGCCGCCTCGGAGCCGTAGAGCTTGCGGCCTCCGTGCTGGCGTTCAATTTCTACATGCTCCTGTGGTTCTTCGGCATGGGTATTCTCCAGGCGGTCATTCCGCTTGCGGCGCGGGCGCGCGGCCAACGGCGGCCTCGTGATTTGCGGCGTGCGGTCCGCATGGGGTTCTGGATCTCCGTGATTTTCTGCATTCCGGTCTGGATTGTCCTGTTCTTCACCGAATCGATTTTGCTGCTGCTCGGCCAGGAGCCGGAACTGGCAAGTCTTGCGGGCATTTACATGCAGGTTCTGCAATGGACCATGCTGCCGGCCCTGCTGATCATGGCGATCCGGGGGTTCCTGACCGTCATGGAGCGCACCCAGGTCGTGCTTTGGGCAACAATCGCCGGTGCGGTTGCCAACGCCATACTTGATTACCTGCTTATCTTCGGTCATTTCGGATTTCCGAGGCTGGAGCTTGTCGGTGCGGGTTTCGCGTCCGTCCTCAGTGCAACGACCACGTTCCTGTTTCTGCTCGGCTATGCGCTTCTGCATCCGAAACTGCGCCGTTACAATCTTCTCGGCCGCATCTGGCGGTCCGACTGGCCGGTCTTTTTCCAGATCCTCCGGCTTGGTACGCCGATCGGGCTGACGATCGTGGCGGAAGGGTCGCTGTTCACGGCCTCGGCCATCATGATCGGCTGGCTGGGCACCGTGCCGCTGGCCGCGCACGGCATCGCGCTTCAGATCGCATCGATCACCTTCATGGTGCCCGTCGGGCTCTCCATGGCAGCGATGACGCGTGTCAGTCTTGCGGCCGGGCGCGGCGACCGAGACGGCATCGGCCGCGCCGGGTGGACATCGCTCTGGGTCACCACGTTCTTCATGGTGTGCTTTGCGATTGTCTTCTGGACGATCCCCGAGACATTGATCGGGCTTTATCTCGACTTTTCAGATCCGGAAGCGCTGGAGGTTCTTGCCTATGGCGTTTCCTTCCTGCTGGTCGCGGCGCTGTTTCAGCTTGCCGACGGCGGGCAGATCATCGGCGTAAACAATCTGCGCGGTCTGGGGGACACGACAATACCCTTGCTCTACGCGCTGTTCGGCTACTGGGTCGTCGGCATCAGCCTGTCCCTCGGGCTCGGCTTCCTGGCCGGCTGGGGCGGCGTCGGCGTCTGGCTCGGACTTGCCGGAGGCCTGGCAAGTGTGGCGCTGCTGGCAAACTTCCGGTTTGCGCGCCGGGAAGAGCTGGGTCTGGTCAGGATCTAGGTGATGGACCCATAAATGAGGCGGAAATGGTTTGAGGCGGATTGCTTCTCGTCAAGGCGCGGAAGCGCAGGAAATGTGGTTCATTTTCAAGTCTTTCGCGACGCCGGGGAGGCGCACTCCGGTCAAATCCGAAGGACATGGAAATGGCTTCACCCCGTGGCGTCAGCGTGCTTGACCGGGCAGGAAGCCCGCTCCGCACACCCTTCCTGACGGGATTTCGCCATTTCGCATCCATTTCAGTCTCATTTATGGGTCCATCATCTAGGGTCAGGACCCTAAGCGTCAGTCCGATATCGGTGTGATCCGGTTGACATGCCCCATCTTGCGGCCTGCGCGGGTTTCGGACTTGCCGTAAAGATGAAGCCGGGCGCCGGGGTCCTTCAGCACGTCCGTCCAGGTGTCGGCTTCGAAGCCGATCAGGTTCTCCATGACGGCATCCGAATGCCGTTCCGCGGAGCCAAGCGGCCAACCCGCGACGGCACGGATATGCTGGTCGAACTGCGATGTCAGGCAGGCGTCCTGCGTCCAGTGGCCGGAATTGTGAACCCGCGGCGCGATTTCGTTGACAAGCAGTTTTTCGCCGGTCTCGTCCCGGACAAGAAACATCTCGACGCCCATGACACCGACATAATCCAGGCCGTGGACGATCTGCTCGGCCATCTTGCGGGCAGCTTCCGCGGTCCGGGCCGACACGCCGGCGGGAACCGAAGAGGTCTTGAGGATGTGGTTTTCGTGGTGATTGCGCGCGATGTCGAAGCTGCGGGACGTTCCGTCAAGATCGCGGGCAACAATGACAGAGACTTCGCATTCGAAGGGGATCAGGGCTTCCAGTACGGCAGGGACCGCGCCGATGCTGTCGAAGGCGCCATCGGCATCGCCGGGTTCCCGGATCATCATCTGGCCCTTGCCGTCATAGCCGAAGCGCCGGGTTTTCAGAACGCCCTTGCCGCCGAACTCCTTCAGGGCGCTGTCCAGATCCGATTGCGAATTGATGTCCGCGAAACCGGCAATCGCGATGCCGGTCTCCGACAGGAATCGTTTTTCAAAGAGGCGGTCCTGGGAGACTTCCAGCGCGCGCACACCGGGGCGCACCGGAACCCTTGCATCCAGATGCGCGGCGGTCGGTCCGGGCACGTTCTCGAATTCGTAGGTGACGACCGAGACGGCATCCGCGAACCGGTTCAGCGCATCGATGTCCTCATATGGCGCGATGGTGAAGGTCGCGCTGACGTCGAAGGCCGGGCTGTGTGGGTCAGGGCAGTAAATGTGGGTCTTCAGCCCGAGACTGGCCGCAGACTGAGCAAGCATACGGCCGAGCTGGCCTCCGCCAAGTATGCCGACGGTGTCGCCCGGGCGTAGCCGTATGTCGCTCATCTTCGAAGTCTCGCGTTTTCTGGTTTCAGATGTCGTCTGCCGGAAACTCGGCGACGTCCGCCGTGCGTTCGGCGCGGTAGGCGTCAAGCGCGGTCTCGATTGCAGGATCGGCAAGGGCAAGCACGGCGGCGGCGAGCAGCCCGGCATTCGTCGCGCCGGCCCTGCCGATGGCAAGCGTGCCGACCGGAATGCCGCCGGGCATCTGCACGATCGAAAGCAGGCTGTCTTCACCTGACAGGGTGCGGCTTTCAACGGGAACGCCGAACACGGGAAGGGGGGTGAGCGCAGCCGTCATACCGGGAAGATGCGCTGCGCCGCCGGCCCCGGCAATGATCACCTTGAAGCCTTCCGCCTTTGCTCCCGTGGCGAAATCATACATGCGCTGAGGCGTGCGGTGTGCCGAGACGATCCGGGCTTCGTAGCTGACACCGAGCTGGTCGAGCGTTTCGGCCGCGTGTTTCATCGTCGGCCAGTCCGACTGGCTTCCCATAATGATGGCGACATCCGCATTTGCCATTGCTTGCTCCACATGCCCGGGGCTCAGAAAGGCGCGGAGTATAGGCAGAGCGGCCAGCATCGCAACCCCGGAAAGGCGCGGACGCCAACAAAAACGCAAGCGACCGGTTCAGCCGGGCTGACCCGCCGTTGCAAGGGTTATGCAATGATGTCCGGGAAAAGCTGATCCTCCAGTGCAGAGATGCGATCCTTGATCAGCAGTTTCTTCTTCTTGAGGCGTTGCAGCTGCAGGACGTCATGATTCGATGTTGCTGCAAGCGCCTCCACGGCGACGTCAAGGTCCCTGTGTTCCTGACGAAGCTGCGCAAGCTCCATTCGCAAAGCATCCGTGTCCATTTGGCCCTCTGTTCCCCAACGCCCAGGAATCAAGTCCTAGTCTATTTTGCCCGTTGCGGGCAAGATAGCATCTTTCGCGGCCGCCAACCTGCCTGCGGCATCGATGCGAGGCGGGCTAGCTCCACAATTGTCCAATAATTGTTCACAGCGTGATTTCCTCAGCCGGCGAAGTAAACAGGCGCGATTATCGTGCGATTTTAGACAGTTAATCGACGGGCGTTCTTTAGGGTTTTCTAAGGATAGATGCATGAATGCATATTTTGTCGGCGAAATGGATCAGATATGCGGATTCTGCAATCGACAAGGTCAGATTTCATGTGGCACGATGGTAATGTTGAGCCAACAGACAGGAGGTTTATCCATGTCAATGCAGTCGCATCTCGAAGAACTTGAGCGCCGTCACGCGGAAATGAAGCGCAAAATCGAAGACGCTCTGATGCACCCGAGTACAGACTCACTGGAATTGGCCGACATGAAAAGACAAAAGCTCAAGATCAAGGACGAGATTGAGCGAATAAGGCATGACAAGACGCTTCACTAGGCAGTTTATAACTGTTTGAGGAAGGTTTGGATCGCCGCACAGTGTGCGGCGATTTTGTTTTATCTCACAGCTGTTTCGCCTGCTCGCGCAAGGCAAACTTCTGGATCTTGCCGGTCGATGTTTTCGGCAATTCGCAAAAAACCACCGTTTTGGGCGCTTTGAAACTGGCCATGCGCTCCCTGCAGAACGCGATCAAGTCCGCTTCCGTGACAGCCGATCCGCCGGCAAGTTCGACGAAGGCGCAGGGTGTTTCTCCCCATTTCTCGTCGGGCCGGGCGACCACCGCCGCAGCCTGGACATCCGGGTGCTTGTAAAGCACATCTTCCACCTCGATGGAGGAGATGTTCTCGCCGCCTGAAATGATGATGTCCTTGGACCGGTCCTTGAGCTGGATATAGCCGTCCGGGTGCATGACGCCGAGATCTCCGGAATGAAACCAGCCGCCTTCAAAGGCATTCGCGGTGGCGTCCGGGTTTTTCAGGTAGCCTTTCATGACGACATTGCCGCGGAACATGACTTCACCGAGGGTGGTGCCGTCCGCCGGCACCGGTGCAAGCGTTTCCGGGTCGAGAACCGTCAGGTCCTCCAGCGCGACATAGCGGACCCCCTGGCGGGCCTTTTTCTGGGCCTGCTGTTCCAGCGGCAGGGCGTCCCAGTCCGATTTCCAGTCATTGACGACCGCCGGACCGTAAACCTCGGTCAGACCGTAAAGGTGGGTGACGTTGAAGCCGGCCGTTTTCATCGCGGCCAGCACGCTTTCGGGCGGCGGGGCCGCCGCGGTGAAGAACTCCACCTCGCGTTCCAGCGCGCGTTTCTGCTCGGGCGAGGCGTTCAGGAGCGTCGACATGATGATCGGCGCGCCGCACAGGTGGGTGACGTTCTCATCGGCGATCAGGTCCCACATGGACTGCGGGCGCACCCAGCGGAGGCAGACATGCGTTCCGGCAACGATGGAGATCGACCAGGGAAAACACCAGCCGTTGCAGTGAAACATCGGCAGGGTCCAGAGATAGACCGGATGTTTCGCCATCGACGCGGTGATCACGTTGGCCTGGGCAAGCAGATAGGCGCCGCGGTGGTGATAGACGACGCCTTTCGGGTTGCCGGTCGTTCCTGACGTGTAATTCAGCGTGATCGCGTCCCACTCGTCGTCCGGCAACGACCAGTCGAACTCGGGATCTCCCGACTGCACAAACTCTTCGTAGTCGGTCGTTCCAAGGCGCTCGCCGTCCTGCGGAAATTCCGGATCGGAATAGTCGATGACCACCGGCTCGACCGTGGCGATCGACAGGGCTTCCTTCACGACGGGGGCATATTCGCGGTCCGTGACCAGAACCTTGCAGTCGGCATGGTCCAGCTGAAAGGCGATGATGGCGGCATCCAGACGCGTATTCATGGAGTGCAGCACTGCCCCGGTCATCGGCACGCCATAGTGGGCTTCGAGCATCGGCGGCACGTTGGAGAGCATCGCGCTGACCGTGTCGTTCTTGCCGATGCCAAGTCCCGAAAGGGCCGAGGCAAGCTGACGGGAGCGGCGGTAGAAGGTCCGGTAATCCGTGCGCTGGCCGCCGTGAACGATGGCGATCTTTTCCGGAAAGACATCAGCCGCACGCGCCAGAAAGCTCAGTGGGCTCAGCGCGGCGAAGTTTGCAGTGTTCTTGTCGAGCCCCTGTTCGAAGGGGCTGAGGCCGGCATTCATAACTTTCCTCCCAGCTATTGCCCTGTTTTGACTATCAAATCCGGAAACGCCGGTCCGCGCAATCTCCCGCGTGAATTTGGTGCGGGCTAGGAAAGCAGGTTGGTGAGCCCGTCATAGGTGAGCTTGGCGCCGATCAGGCCCATGAAGACGTAGATGAGCTTGTAGAAGGTTTCCGCGTTGATGATCCTGATCAGCCGCACGCCGGCGAGGGTTGCGACGAGGGCAAGCGGCATGAGCACCGCCGACGTGGCAAGGTTGGTGGTGTCGAACTGACCGAGCAGGAAATACGGGACGACCTTGATGGCGTTGACCGCCGCAAAGAAGATGACGGCCGTGCCCGCGAACAGCAGCTTCGGCATTCTGAGCGGCACCGTGTACATCTGATAGGGTGGCCCGCCTGTATGACTGATGAAGCTGGTGAAACCGGCGACGCCGCCCCAGAAGAAACCCCATGCCGGTTTGTGACCGCTTGAGGTCTCCTGCTTGCGCCGTTTGAATACATAATCGGCAACGAAGGCAAGCGACGTCACACCCACCAGCAAGGTGATGAAATTGTCATTGACCCAGGCGGCCGCCGCCCAGCCGATGACGATGCCGACGACGGCAGCAGGCAGCATGATGGCAAGGCAGGTCCAGTCCGCGCGTCCGCGATAGGCGAGCAGCGCGACGACGTCCATCAGGAGGAGGATTGGCAACATGATCCCTGCCGCCTGAAGAGGAGAAATCGCCAGGGTCAGGATCGGGACCGCCAGCATGGCCAGCGTGCCGCCGAAGCCGCCCTTGGAAAGACCGACGAGAATGACGGCCGGAAAAGCGGCGAAATAGAACCAGGGATCGGTAATCGGTGACATGGGACGGAAAGCTGTCTCGGGTACAGGGCAGGAGGGCGGAAACAAGCATGTCAGAGAGATTACGTAAAGACCCGACCACCTAATTGCTTACGCCAGCCCACTTGCATTTCCGCATTGTCTTACAGCAGTGTAGTCACAAATTGCCGAGGCGGCTGTTCGGGAGGATTTGACATGGCAAGCCGGTATCACGAGGTCTACCAGGGCTGGAAAGACGATCCGGAGGGTTTCTGGAAGTCTGCGGCCGCCGAAATCGACTGGATTTCCACGACAGACACGGTGTTCGATCCGGACCAGGGGCAATACGGTCGATGGTACCCGGACTGGGAGTGCAATACCTGTTACAACTGCCTCGACCGGCATGTGGAACGCGGCCGTCCCGGTCAGCCGGCGCTGATCTACGACAGCCCGATCACCGGCAAAAAGGCGACCTACACGTTTGAGGAACTGCTCGATGAGGTCGAGGCCTTCGCGGCCGTTCTTGCCGACAAGGGACTGACAAAGGGCGACCGGGCGCTCATCTACATGCCCATGATCCCGCAGGCGGTGATGGCCATGCTCGCCTGTGCGCGTCTTGGCGTCATTCACTCCGTCGTGTTCGGCGGGTTTGCGGCCAACGAACTGGCGACCCGGATCGATGACGCCTCTCCCAAGGCGATTATCGCGGCGTCCTGCGGCATCGAGCCCGGGCGCGTGATTGCCTACAAGCCGCTTGTCGACCAGGCGATCGAACTGTCCGCGCACAAGCCGGACGCCTGTTTCGTGTTCCAGCGCGAGGAATTGGCCGCGGAGATGACGAACGGCCGGGATCACGATCTCGGACGCCTCATGGACGAGGCCAGGGCTGCAGGGCGGAGCGTTGCTCCGGTGCCCGTCAAGGCGACGGACCCGCTTTACATCCTCTACACATCCGGCACGACCGGGCAGCCGAAGGGGGTTGTCCGGGACAATGGCGGGCACATGGTCGCCCTTAAGTGGTCGATGAGCAATCTCTATGACATCCAGCCGGGCGAGGTGTTCTGGGCGGCATCGGATGTGGGCTGGGTGGTCGGCCATTCGTATATCTGCTACGCACCGCTGCTGCACGGTTGCACGACGTTGCTGTTCGAAGGCAAACCCGTCGGCACGCCGGACGCGGGTGTCTTCTGGCGCGTCATATCGGAACACAATGTCGTGTCGCTGTTCACGGCACCGACGGCCTTCCGCGCAATCCGCAAGGAGGACCCCGAAGGCGAGCTGATCGGGAAATACGACCTGTCGCATTACCGCTCGCTGTTCCTTGCGGGCGAGCGTGCCGACCCTGAAACGGTCAACTGGGCGATCGATCAACTACAGGTGCCGGTGATCGACCACTGGTGGCAGACCGAGACCGGGTGGTGCATCGTCGGCAATCCGCTCGGCCTCGGCCAGCTGCCGGTCAAGCCGGGATCGCCGACGGTGCCGATGCCCGGTTACGATGTCCAGGTGCTTGACGATGCCGGACATCCGCTGGGGGCGAACACGCTGGGCAACATCGTGGTGAAACTGCCGCTCCCGCCGAGCGTTCTGCCGACGCTCTGGAACGCGGACCAGCGCTTCTTCGATGCCTACCTTGCCGAGTTCCCCGGCTACTACAAGACGTCTGATGCCGGCATCATTGACGATGACGGATACCTCTCGATCATGGCGCGGACCGACGACATCATCAACGTCGCCGGACACCGCCTGTCGACTGGTGGCATGGAGGAGGTTCTGGCAACCCATCCCGATGTTGCCGAATGCGCGGTCATCGGGATTGCGGACAAGCTGAAAGGGCAGTTGCCCTGCGGGTTCGTGGTGCTGAAGTCGGGCGTCGACCGCGACCATGCCGATATCGAGCGTGAGCTCGTCAAACTGGTGCGCGAGAAGATCGGTCCGGTCGCCGCTTTCAAGATCGCCATCACGGTGGAGCGGTTGCCAAAGACGCGGTCGGGCAAGATCCTGCGTGGAACGATGCGTCAGATTGCTGATGGCGAAAGCTACAAGATGCCGGCGACGATCGACGATCCGGCGATCCTGGATGAAATCACTGACGCATTGAAATCACACGGGATTTCCGCCTGATACGCGAAAGTTCCCTTACTGGAGGACCTCATCGGCCATCGACAGCGCCGGTTTTGAGACTTATGGTCGGGCCGTCGCGGGCCCGTTCCGGCGCCGCTTTTGGTCATTGAACCGTGAGGTTTTTCGTGTCTTTGGAAAATAAGGTTGCGATCGTTACCGGTGGAGCCAGAGGGATCGGTTTCGCCATCGCCAAACGCTTTGTGAGCGACGGAGCCAAGGTGGTCGTCGCCGATATCGACGACGCGGCGGGCGAGGAAACGGTCGAAGATCTCGGCAGCCTCGGGGATGTGACGTATATCCACTGCAATGTCGGTGAGCGTCTGGACGTTCGCAACATGGTGGCCGAAACGCTCAACGGCTATGGCGACATCGATATCCTGGTCAACAATGCGGGCATTGTCGGCGGAGCCGACTTTCTCGAATTGGAAGAAGAAGATTTCGACCGGATTCTCGCGGTCAATCTGAAGGGCGCCTTCCTGTGCTCACAGGCCGTTGCCCGGCACATGGTCGAGAAAGTCGAAAACGGCGGCGAACCCGGCTGCATCATCAACATGTCGTCGATCAACTCGGTGCTCGCGATCCCGAACCAGATTCCGTACTGCGTGTCCAAGGGTGGCGTGTCGCAACTGACCAAGGTCACCGCGCTGGCGCTGGCGCCCCATGGCATCCGGGTCAACGCGATCGGACCGGGATCCATCATGACCGACATGCTGGCGGCGGTGAACAGCGATCCGGCGGCGAAAAAACGCGTGATGTCACGGACACCGCTCCAGCGCATCGGCGAACCTTCCGAAATTGCCGGCGTTGCCGCGTTTCTCGCGTCGCGTGATGCCAGCTACGTTACCGGCCAGACGATCATGGCCGACGGCGGAAGAATGCCGCTCAACTACACCGTTGCGGTTCCCGACGACGACTGACGCGTGATGCCTGCCGCCGCAGGCAACGACCATCCCTTCATGCGATGGCCGCCGGTGTCCGCCGGCGGCCATTTTCCGTTCGGGGTCGTCTTCGTGGCCGTCTTCGCCTCCGAAGCCGGCCGGTCAGTTGATCTCCTGAACCTTCATGACGAGATCGGGCCAGTTGCGCTGGTTCTCGATGTCATGTTCCAGACCCTGTTCGTCGGCGATGGTGAAGCGCTTGACGGCCGGTGTCTTGCTGGTCGCCTGGTAGAGCCAGTAGGCCTCGGCCTTGAGCGCGTCCTGGATCGGCCGGTCGATGGATTCATAGACCATCTGCTTGCAGGCATTGATGGATTCGGCGGGGAAGCTGGCGATGCGTTTTGCCAGATTGTCCACATACGCGCCGATCTCGTCCGGCTCCAGCGCCTTGTTGATCGTGCCCATTGCTTCCGCCTCGTCGGCGTCGAAGTCACGGGCGCTGAGGATGATTTCAAGGGCCCGGCCGAGACCCGTCTGACGTGCCATGCGCGACGCGCCGCCGCCGCAGGGCAGGATGCCCATGCCGACTTCCATCTGCATGAACTTGAACTTGCCGCGGACGGCAAAGCGCATGTCGAGGGCCAGCGCCAGTTCGTGGCCGCCGCCGCGCGCGAACCCTTCCAGCTTGGCGATGGTCGCCTGCGGTACCTTGCTGATGCGCTCGCACACCGCCTGCAGGTCGAGAAGCTCTGCCTCGTCGCGGGAAACCGCCTCGGTGGACATGTCCTTCAAAAGTTCCGTGTCGTAGTGGCAGACCCAGATCTCGGGGTTCGCGGACTGGAAGACAACCACCTTGGTTTCCCGGTCTCTCTCGAGCCGCATGGCCAGGCTGTTCAGGTCGGCCAGCATCTCCTGACCCTGCACGTTCACGGTGCCGAAATCGAAGGTCACCGTCGCGATAGCGTTTTCCACCTTCACGTCGAAGGTAGTGAAATTGTCGTATTTCATCGAGACTATCCTTGTCCAAAAGCGATGCTTGGGTTCGTTCCCGGCAGACTGATCCAGGACGGCTCGGCGCTCGGGGAAGAGTTCGGCGCCTCACGAGACAACATCTAGTTCAATCGGCTTTTGGACTTAATCCGGCAAAAACTGGTTTCAGAATTCGGATTTTGTTATGAATAGAGACTCAAGCGGCCCGGGACTGGCAGACGCCGGTTGCAGCGCTCGGGTTCAATCCCGGCATCGGACCCCGCCAGGTGCCGCATTCACCCGGTGTTAGACCGACGCTGCAAGGGGCCATTCAACAAGGCGAAAAGGACCGAGCTGATGGATACGGATTGCATAAGGCTCTTCGTTCTTGCGGCCGACATGCTGAACATCAGCGCCGCGGGGCGTGAACTCGGGCTGGCGCAGGCGGTGGCGAGCGCGCGCTTGTCCAAGCTGGAAAAGCAGGTCGGGTCCGACCTGTTGCACCGGTCGACGCGCAAGGTGTCCCTGTCGCTGGAAGGCGCGGAGTTTCTTCCCTATGCCCGGGAAATACTGGCCCAGGAGGAGGCCTTCCTCGCGGCGCAGGGTCATCACGGAACGGAGGTCAGGGGGACGTTGCGTTTCGCGGCTCCGAGTTCGTTCACGCAGCTCTTCATTGCTCCGGTCCTCGGCGAGTTCCTCGACCGGTATCCGAAGATCGATCTTCAGCTGCGGCTGTCCGACACGCAGATGGACCTGATCGAGGGAGCGTTCGATCTGGCGCTGCGCAACTACGCCATCGAGGACAGCAGTCTGAGAGCGCGAAAGCTGGCTGACGACAGACGTATCCTGTGTGCCTCTCCCGGCTATCTGTCCCAGCACGAGCGTCCGGCGACACCGGAAGACCTGCGCAGCCATCGGCTTCTGGTGTTCCGGGATGGCCCGCCCCGAAAGCTGGAGGCGCAGGAGACCGGGGCAGCTGCCATGTTCCCTCCGGCAGGTTCCGATAACCGGCTGGTTTTCGACGACGGTACCTGCATGCGGGTTGCCACCGTGAACGGGGCGGGGATCTCCATGAACTCGGTTTGGAGCGTCCACGAAGATCTCAGGAAGGGAACGCTGGTTCGTGTCCTGCCGGACTACGAAGTCCGGGACGGATCGGCCATCTGGCTGGTCTATCCGCGCTCGAACGTGCTCACCGCGAAGGTCCGCGTCTTCATCGATTTCCTGATCGAGAAGATCGGGAAGCCGCCGGTCTGGGAAACCTGAAGCAGGGCTTCAGGCAGCAAAACCCTCTAAGCCGGTTGCTTTTGCGTTTCCGCACCGAACTGCAGGCGCGCGAGCTTGGCGTAGAGACCGCCGGCGGCACTCAGTTCCGCGTGCGTGCCCGTTTCGACGATCCGCCCGTCTTCCATGACCACGATCCTGTCGGCCTGCAAAACGGTTGCAAGGCGGTGGGCGATGACAAGCGTCGTGCGGCCTTCCATCAACCGTTCGAGGGCTTTCTGGACGAGGCTCTCGCTTTCGGCATCGAGCGCGCTGGTTGCCTCGTCCAGCAGCAGCACCGGCGCGTTTCTCAGAACGGCACGGGCAATGGCAATCCGCTGGCGCTGACCGCCGGACAGCGTGATACCCCGTTCGCCGACAAGGGTGTCATAGCCATCGGTCATGTTTTCGATGAACGGGGCGGCCAGCGCGGCATTGGCGGCGGCAACGATTTCCTCGCGTGAGGCGTCGGGCCGGCCATATGCGATGTTCTCGGCAACGGATGCGCCGAAGATCGCGGTGTCCTGAGGAACGAGTGCGATATGGCCGCGCAGATCCACCGGGTCGAGTTCCTGAAGCGCGACGCCATTCAGGCGAATCACGCCCGATGTCGGGTCGTAATACCGCATGAGCAGGCTGAAGAGGGTCGACTTCCCGGCGCCGGAAGGGCCGACAACCGCGACGGTTTCTCCCGGTGTGACCTCAAGGGTCAGGTCCCGCACCACGGGCATGGTCTCGCTGTTGCGGTATGCGAAGGAGACGTCCTGGAAGGAGATGGCGCCCTGTGTGGTTTCCGGCAGCTTCGCGGGCACCGGAGGTGCCTTGATCTCGGGCTCGATCTCAAGAAGTTCGGAAAGCCGTTCCGCTGCACCTGCCGCCTGGGACAATTCCCCCCAGACCTCGGAGAGCGCGGCGAGAGAGCCTGCGGCAAGAATGGAATAGAGCAGGAACTGGCTGAGTTCACCACCGGTGATCCGGCCCGCGAACACGTCGCTGGCACCGATCCACAGCACGGCGACAATGCTGGAGCCGATGACGAATATGGCAAAACCGGTGAGGGCGGCCCGTGCCACGATCGCCTGGCGCGCTGCACCGAAGGCCGCCTCGATGGCGGATGTGTAGCGGTTGGCGCTGCGCTGTTCGTGCGTGAAGGCCTGTATCGTGCGGACGGAGCCCAGCATTTCACTGGCGTAGGCCGATGCATCGGCGAGCGTGTCCTGGGCAAAGCGGGATCTTTTGCGCACCTTCCTGCCGAACCCCAGCACCGGGACGAGAATGATTGGGATGGCGGCCAGCACAAAAACCGAAAGGCGCGGGCTGGTGACCACCATCATGACGGACGCGCCGGCAAACATGATCAGGTTGCGCATGGCAAGCGACGCGCTCGCGCCGAAGGCCGCCTTGATCTGGGTGGTGTCGGCTGTCAGGCGTGACAGGATCTCACCGGATTTCGCGCTGTCGTAGAAGGACGGGCTGAGGCGTGTCATGTGGTCGAAGACATCCGACCTGACCTCGGCGACAACACGCTCTCCGAGCCACATGACCAGGAAATAGCGGATGGAGCTGGCCATCGCCAAGGCGCAGACGACCCCGATCAGAACGGCAAAGTAGGAGTTGACCAACGCAGGGTCGTCCGCTCCGAAGCCATAGTCGATCATCCTGCGAACGGCAGCCGGCAGCACAAGCGTGATCACGGCAGCGGAGAACAGCGCCGCGACGGCTGCCGCCACCATGCCCCGGTGTTTGGTGAGATAGGGCAGCAGGCGCGTCAGCGGCCTCAGCGAGCGCCGGGCTCTTTTCTCGTGTTCGTCAAGCTCTGATGCAATCGCGTCCGCCAACCGGCCTCTCCTCCTTGTCCGCGCCGTCCGGCGCGGTCCCATCCGTCTTTATCATGTTCTATCGTGTGTACAATGCCTGCCGCATTGCTGCGCGCGACGCAATTTGCCGCAAAGCTGGCCTTGCGTCCTTGATCAATGCCAAAGCCGATTGCGGGAATTTGCCCCTTGTCTTGTCTGCCGCCTTGGGGTATATCCCCGGCTCAGTTTCTGAGGGCGGCGTCCGCATCCGGATCGGCGGCCCTTTATCTCGTTTTGCGCCCGAAGGTGTGGCTTTCCGCGAAAGCCGGCCCTGGCGTTTGAAAGGACCGGTCATGAAAGCGGATATTCATCCCGACTATCACACCATCAAGGTCGTCATGACCGATGGTACCGAATTTACCACCCGCTCCACCTACGGTGCGGAAGGCGACACCCTGCAGCTGGACATCGATCCGACGTCCCATCCGGCTTGGACCGGCGGCGACCGTCAGCTGATGGACCGCGGCGGCCGCGTGTCCCGCTTCAAGAACAAGTTCGCAGGTTTCCTCGGCTCCTAAGTGCGGCTGCAACAGCCATGAACATTTGAACCCGGCCAATGGCCGGGTTTTTTGTTTGATCGGGATTAGGTTTGGCCATGCCCCGCCGCAGGAAACCCTTAGGCCGTCTCAGGCGGGCTTTCATGGGGTGCGGCCGCTTGTAATCTGTCGCATCCACGCGCCTATGATGGCCAGGGCCATGGGGTCAATCGTCGTCGGAATGCGGACATATTCCGACACCCTTCCGGTTTCGGTTGGCTGAAAGAGGTGGTTCATTCCCGCAAGCACGCGTGTTTCCGACCTGGCATTCCGCAACAGGGCCTCCATCACGTGTGCATTGTGGCGGGCAGAAACCTGCAGATCGAATTCGCCGAACAGGGCGAGCACGGGAATGTCGAGCGCTTCCAGATAGGGCCGGGGATTATGATGGGCATAGGCGGCCGCCCAGGGTGTTGACCAGAGCGCAACATTTTCGCGCAACTGGCTGCGAGTTGCGCCCGCACGCCTGAACACGAGCGTCAGGTCGCGGCGAATGCCCTGTGGCGCTCCTGCCCTCCGGAGCACCGATACCATCTCGTCCACCGCAACAATCTGTCTCTTGATTTCCTCCTCTGGAATTCCTTCTGCCCGGGAGATGTCGGCGACTTGTGTTGCCATCACGTCCGGCAGCAAGGGAAGCGCGGGTGCGGCCAGCAGAATTTGGAAATCCGCGGGCGTGTGCCTTTGGGCGATCGGCGCAAGATAGCCGCCTTCGGAGTGTCCGACATACCCGGTCTTGCCTTGGGCGATGCGTGGATGCGCCTTCAGGAACCGCAGGGCGGCGGCCGCATCGGAAGCAAGATCTTGCGGCGTGACGGAGGCAAAGTCGCCGGTGCTTTTGCCGACGCCGCGATCGTCATACCGGAGCACCGCAAAACCCCGTCGTGTCAGGTCGTCGGACAGAACCAGAAATGGTTTGTGGCCCGCGATCTCCTCGTTCTTGTTCTGCGGTCCCGAACCGGTGATGAGAACAACGCCGGGGACGCGGGAAGCGCCTTTCGGCATGGTGAGTTCCGCGTCCAGTGTGACGCCGGGGCTGCCACCCGGCAGCCTGTGATGTTCTATAGGATAGTCCCTGGCAACCGGTGTTTGCGGCCGCTCGGTCAATCCGAAGGCCGCCAGATACCCGGCAAATGTCGCTGAAATGATATCGAGATTCATTTCGGCCCCGAGCGCGCCGGCAATTGATCCCGAGGGTTGCCCGGCGTTTTCAGCCCGGTCTGCTTGCGCCAGCCGGGCGGCATTACGATCCTTGCGAACCGCGATTTCAGCGGTCCTGGCTTGAGTACATCTCTTGCCAGAAGGGCTGTCTCGCGAAAGTTGATGACGAAGGGGTTCGACGATCTGACCGGTTCGGTTATCCCGAACAGGACCTTCTCGGTCTCCGCTTCATAGGTGCCGAATATCTTGTCCCAGACAATCAGGATGCCGCCGTAGTTCTTGTCCAGGTAGATCGGGTTCCGGCCGTGGTGCACACGGTGGTTGGAGGGTGTGTTGAGCACTGCCTCCAGACACCCGAGCTTCCCGAGCTTTTCCGTGTGGATCCAGGACTGATAGGCAATCACGATCGCAAACGCGGCGATCACCTGGGCCGGGTCGAACCCGGCCACCACCATCGGAACAAAGAATATCCAGGTGAAGAGGGCTTCGATCCAGGCGAGGCGCAAGGCCGTGCTGAAATTGAATTCCGGAGAGGAGTGATGAACGCTGTGATAGGTCCATAGCAGGCGCACCCGGTGTTCGCATCTGTGCATCCAGTAATATGTCAGGTCCGCAGCCAGGACCGCGAGTGGCCAGGACCACCAGGACAGGGGGAGGCTCGTGATGGCGAGCGTTTCCGATGCGAAGATCCCGACAACGAACACGGCACCGAATGCCAAGCGCTCCAGGACGGTGTTGACGATCGAGATGAAGATGTTGGCTCCGGTTTCGCGAAGCGACTTCCGGTACCCGGAGAAGATATCCCAGGCCGTCTCGGAGACCAGAAACAACAGGAAAACAAGTCCGGTCATTTCGATAACCGCGAACACGGGGTCCATCGCACCCAGCCGCGTTTCAAGAGTGTCAAACATCTTCACCTCAAATAAAAACGAACGTTCGTTCGTCAATAATGAGCCTCCGGAAGAATTGCAAGTCGGACCAAAACCTGAAATGTGAAACACTCAAGCTTCCGGGAAGGACTTCAAGCGGGTAACGCAAAGCAAATGGCGCAAGACCAACCGAACAAGCCGGCGCGTGCGGACAAGTCCGAACTGCGCCGCCAACTGATCATTGAAGCGGCGGCGACGCTGTTCATCTTGAAAGGTTTTCATCAGACAGGCATGCGCGACATCGCGGCTCAGGCAGGAATAAGCCTTGGAAACCTCTACAATCATTTCAAAGGCAAGCATGAGATCATTGCGGCCATCGCCGAGATGGAAACAGCTGAAACGGAACCGCTCCTGAAACTGCTGGAGACGTCAGGGGCAAAGGGCGAGGACGCGCTGATGACGTTTGCCAAAGCCTATTTCAGGATCTGTTCCCAGCCGGAAACTGCAGCCCTGACTGCGGAAATCATTGCCGAGGTCTTCCGTAACCCCGAGACCGGCAAGGCGTTTTCAGGAACGAGGGCGCGCCTTGTCGCAGCGCTGCTGCCGCACATGCCCCAGGCGTATTCCAACCCGTCAGCAGCGGCGGGTCTCGTCCTGGACCTGATCGAGAGGGCAGGGCAGAGCGCTGTCGGTACCGGTGCCGGTGCGCGGAAAGATATTGAAACTGCCTTGCTGGAAATGTTGGAGCGGACAGCCCGGCCTGCGTGACCTGACCTTCCGGGGAAAGGCCCGAAGCCTGGCGGCTTGCCTTTCCCGGCATTGATGATGCAAAAAAGCCGCCCGGCGGCGGCTCTTTCCAAACGCGAATTATCGGATCTATCACCCCAGCTTGGCGAATGCCGCGTGGAGCTGATTGAGCTGCGAGGCGACCGGATTGTCGTTGATGGCTTCTTCCTGGGCCGGTTCTTCCTCGCCCTTGCGATAGAGCATCTTGTCGAGATGCACGACGCGGGCCTGCAAACGGGTGGAGCGTTCGATCAGGTCGCGCAGCGTGTGCGGGAGTTCGTCCCAGGAGGGGCCGCCGGTCGCGCTGCTGAGTTTGTCGAGCCGTACCTTGTTCTTTTCGCTTCCCGCCTGTTCGCGGGACATTTCGCCTTCATTCACGGCGCGCTGGAGCAGAAGCCAGGATGCCAGCTGCATCAGGCGGGTGGTCAGACGCATGGACTCGGTCGCATAGGCAAGCGATGCGGGGCGGGGCAGTTGCTTGGCTTCTTCCCGGCCTTCACCGTCGAGATACATGGCGGTCTCCTCGACGAGAGACATGCCTTCCTGAAACAGGTTCTGGAAGTTATCCGAGTTCGCAAGATGGTGAGCAATGTGCACCGCACTTGCAGGACCTTCGGCTTTTTTCTTGTCTTCCGTCATGGGATTACTACGCCTCATCTACTCTTCCGGTTCCAAGCGCATCCGCCTTGTCTGTCCCTTGTCGAAACATCTTGCCAAAGATGTCCCGTATCGGAACGGAACGCGCCGTCATGCCATCTATCGAGCAAGCGTCATGCCAGACTGCCGCAGGATCGACGGTTAACCAGAACGATTTGAGGATACTATGCGTGAGAAGCAAAAAAAAGAGCCGCACGGTTGCGGCTCTGAGTCTTTAACAGGGAGGCGTCAAACAGAGTGGACAGGAGCCACTCAAATCCAGATGACTGGATAACCATATTTATACTTTGGAAAGATTAATGAGTGGTAAACGCGTAAAAATTTACCTAGCTCATTTACCAGAATTCCGGTAAAGACCTGAATTAATTTGAATTTATCGCAAATAATACCAAGGCAATCAGCGAAATACAGAGTTCGCGGCATCGCGAATAGTGCCGCGTTGTTCCAGTTCCTGCCGGGTACGGTTAATTTCTTCCTGAAGGGCTTCGATGCGTTCGGACAGCTCATCCTCCGACAAACGCGCCAGATCTTCTCCAACCGTGATCTTGCCGCCCTCCGGCTTTTTGGGGATATCTTCGTCAAAAACACCCATCGCTTCGCTCTCCGAACCGTGTCTTTCCAAAAAATCCGCACCCGGATTTTCAGTCCGTCTTTCCTTCGACCGGGCCGACGGCTATTTACCATAGGCTACACAGGCTACCGCCCGCCAGTCCCAAAATGAACCAACAGGAACCGTTTTGATGCAGAATTTGCCGGACGAAATGACCGCCATTGCAATTTCGGAACCCGGAGACGCGAATGTTCTGATTCTGGAAAAGCGCCCGCTTCCCGAGCCCGGTCCGGATGACATCCTGATCAAGGTGCACGCCGCCGGCGTCAATCGTCCGGATGTTCTTCAACGCAAAGGGGCCTATCCGCCGCCGAAAGGTGCGTCCGACCTGCCGGGTCTTGAAGTCTCCGGCGAGATTGTGGCCTGCGGTGCACAGGTCAAAAGCTTCAGCATCGGTGACAAGGCGACGGCGCTGGCACCCGGAGGCGGGTATGCGACCTATTGCAAGGTGAACGCCGGTCATGCGCTGCCGATCCCGAAAGGCATGAATATGGTCGAAGCGGCGGCCCTTCCCGAGACCTTCTTTACCGTCTGGACCAACGTGTTCGACCGCAGCGGCCTTGTCTCCGGCGAACGGTTCCTGGTTCATGGCGGCACGTCCGGAATCGGCACGACCGCGATCCAGCTGGCGAAGGCGTTCGGAGCGGAGGTGTTCACGACTGTCGGTTCCGAGGACAAGGCGGAGGCCGTACGCAAACTCGGCGCAGATCATGTCATCAACTATCGCGAGGCCGCGTTCGAGAAAGTCATCCTGGACATCACGGGCGGCGAGGGTGTTCACGTCATTCTCGACATGGTCGGCGGTGACTATGTCGAGCGGAACTGGAAGGCGGCCGCTGTGGAAGGCCGCATCTGCCAGATCGCGACCCTCAACGGTGTTGCGGAAAACGTCAATTTCTCACGCCTCATGGTGAAGCGGCTGACCCACACCGGTTCCACGCTGCGCCCGCGCAACGACGCCTTCAAGGCCGCCATAGCGGCAAGCCTGAAATCGCGGGTCTGGCCCCTGATCGAAGCAGGAAAAGTGAAGCCGGTCATGGATTCCACGTTCCCGCTGGACAAGGCTGCTGATGCGCACCGGCGGATGGAAAGCTCCGGACATATTGGTAAAATCGTCCTGACGGTCGACGTGTGAACAGGGACGGCTGCGCGCTGAAACAGCCGATTGCGGACTCCATTTGCGTTTCCGCGACGTTCGGCATATATTCCCGCCACTTTCCATGAAACAGAACTAGAACACCGCTTTTTCGCCCTGCCGGGCGGGGGAGCACACGAGAGGAATTTATCCGATGGCGAACACGCCGCTTATGCCCAAGGCCACCGCCGTCTGGCTCGTGGACAACACGGCTCTGAGCTTCACGCAGATCGCAACGTTCTGCAAACTGCACCCGCTTGAAGTCAAGGCGATTGCCGACGGTGAAGCGGCCCAGGGCATCAAGGGTCTGGACCCGATCCTGACCGGCCAGCTGACGCGTGAAGAAGTCGAAAAGGCACAGAACGATCCCAAGTATCAGCTCAAGCTTCAGGGGTCGAAAGTCGTCGTGCCTGAAACCAAGCGCAAGGGACCGCGCTATACGCCGGTATCGCGCCGCCAGGACCGTCCGAATGCGATCCTGTGGCTCGTGCGCAACCATCCGGAAATGAAGGACGCGCAGATCATGCGTCTTGTCGGCACCACCAAGCCGACAATCGCGGCGATCCGTGACCGGACCCACTGGAACTCGGCCAACCTGACGCCGTCGGATCCCGTTACGCTGGGCCTGTGCAGCCAGCTCGAACTGGACATGGAAGTTGAAAAGGCCGCGAAGAACGCACCGCAACCTGTCGCCGGCGAGCCCGTCGAAACGCTGATGCCGGTCGAAGACAGCACCAGCGAAGACGCGATCGCAGCCGCCTTCTCGCTCGACCCGAGCCAGCCGGTCAGGCGCGAAGAGGAAGAGGAAATCGACGCGGATGCAGTGTTTGCGAAGCTGAATTCGCTGAAAGGCGACGATGACGCGGAAACCTCCGACGGAGATGCCCCCGACGCGGAAGCTTCCGACGGAGATGCCCCCGACGGGGAGGCTTCCGACGGGGAAACTTCCGATGGAGTGGCTGCTGACGAAGAGGAAGTCAAGTAAGGCACGCCTCATCGCTGACGAATGAAAAACCGCCGGCTGGTGACAGCCGGCGGTTTTGTCTTTTGGCAGGAAGACGTACACAGCAGGTGATACGGACCGAAAGAAGTTTCACTCCCGGGTCTTTTCGCGGAACGAGAGGTTGCTGTCGGCGCCGAGACCGTACCGGATGCAGCAGAAAATCGCGGCGAGGCTCAAGAGGAGCCAGAGACCACCCCAGAACAGGGTCGTTCCGCCGAATTCGTCGGCCAGCATGTAGGCGTCGGAGCGGGCACCGGACCGGCGGATCGTGTCGTCGAAAATGTCATAGGGAACGTAGATGATGCTCGACAGGCCGATCACGCGCAGCACCATGTCATTGACGGGCCGGCTTAGGTAGCGCGCGATCGCCAGCATGCCAAGGCCGGTGACCCCGCAGAACAGAAGCGCAAACCAGTCCCTAACGTAAAGAACGGTGACGAGAAGGGTCAGGCAACCGAAGATTGCCAGGACGGCGCGGTCGGCATGTGTTCGTAGGGCGATGACCAGCAACACAATACCGATCACGAGCGATCCGAGATAGCCTGCCGACAGGGTGATGAAGCGGTTGCCGCCTCTTGAAATCACGTGTCCCCCCTGGTTGGGAGACACCGAAAGATCGACCACCGACCCGCCGGTCAGCACTGTGGCAATGGCATGAGCGAGTTCGTGCAGGAACACGATCAGGATCTTCAGCGGGATGACTGCCGGCGTGTTCCACAAGAGGAACAGGACAAGCGTGATCGCGATGAGTTGCCAGTGGCCCTTGAGAAGCTGCATGGGTCTGATTGGACCGGGGGCAGGGCGGAAGTCAAGAGGACCGGTTTCGCGAGAGCCAACAGCTTCTTCTGAGCATCTGAGGGGTGGTTAGAGCCCGCGTTCGATCCACCAGGTCTCGTTGAAATAGTCGCCGCTCAGCTTTTCACGGGCCTCATCGGTCGACCAGTCGTCGGTTCCCATCAGCTTCTCAATCAGGTCAAACCACCGGTCTGCGAGATCCTCCGGCAGTTTCCGGCCGCTCCACGGGCAATGGCTGATGGTGCGCAGCGCGGGTCCCCAGGTCTCCTTGAGGCCGAAGCGGCGGATCGACGGATCGTAGAGGATCGGGGTCTGGGGATTGCAGGCCTGCGTCAGGAGTTCGGGAAAGGTTTCGTAAAGAGCGGACTTGCGCGGATCGAGGCCAAGCTGTTCCAGCACATGCCGGTTGTCGATCGCAATGCCGGTCAGGGCGCGATCATGATAGGCGTCCCAGGCCTTTTCCTCTTCCGTTTCGACAAAGGGCCGTTTTTCGCCGCGGGCGGCGGCTTCCTTTTCGGCCACCTCGCGCTCGGCCTCCTGCGCGTCCGCTGACGCGCAGAATTTTTCGTGAAGATCCAGCCCGCGCCGCAGCAGCACGGTATCACGCTCGATGGTTCGTTCCCGTTGTTCGGTCGAGACTTTCGGACCGGGGATTTCAGCATCGGAGCCTGGCATGTTTTCTCCTGTTCTGTTGACGGGAAGCGAGTCCTGCTGTCGAATTTTCCGGTTTTATGAGTTTCCATATCTTAGCAGGATCGAACTGCTTGATGTCACGCGCGCAGGCTTGCGGCAGGCCGATTTGATTTTTCCGGCCGTCTATATACAAAATTGGCCATGTCCGTTGATCAGGCCGACCTCGTCAGGATCGTCATTCTCGTCACGCCGCATTTCAACGTGTCGGCGACAACCTCGTTCATCGATCCGTTCCGGGTCGCCAATTATCTGAGCGGGACGGCCCGGTTTTCCTGGACGGTCGTGTCCGACCAGGGCGGGCTTGTTCCGTCGAGCAGCGGGCTGAGTGTCGACACCAAGGCGATTGCCGATCTGGACGCGGCAAAACCCGACCTGGTTCTCGTCAGCACGAGCTGGACCCCGGAACGTCATTACACGGATCGGGTGCTCGGACCGCTGAAGAAATGGGCGCGCGAAGGTGTGGTTGTCGGCGGGCTCGATACCGGGGCGTTCGTACTCGCGAAGGCCGGACTTCTTGCCGGCAAAACCGTCACCGTGCACTACGAGCATATCGACGCCTTGATCGAAATCGCCCCGGACACGAACGTCTCCGAGGATCTCTTCGTCATCGACGACCGGGTCTTCACCTGCTGCGGCGGTTCGGCGTCAACCGACCTGGCGCTGCTTTTCCTGCGACGTCACGCCGGTGTCAGTATCGCGAACGCCGCGTCGCGATACCTGTTTCATCATCATATCCGGGGTGAAGGACATTCGCAGAACCCGAAGGGAACCGAACCGACGGGTCACGCGACGCCGGGTGCTGTGAGGCGCGCGATCGATCTGATGGAGCAGAATCTCGAAGACCCGCTTTCCATCCCGGACATCTGTGCATGTCTTCGTGTGTCACAGCGCCAGCTCAGCCGCCTGTTCAGACACTATGTGCGCCGGTCACCGGTCGAATACTACCGTGACATCCGGCTCGACCGGGCGCGCGGGCTGGTGACGCAGACGGAAATGAAGCTCAGCGAAATCGCTGCTGCATCCGGTTTCAACAGCCAGGTGCATTTCAGCCGGTCTTACAAGCAACGCTTCGGATTGTCACCGGGGAGCGATCGGATCGAAGGCCGTGTGCCCTTCGAGTTCCGCGCCTGGCCGATGCACAGTCCCGCGCCGGAAACGCAGGGATCGGAATAGGCGGCTATCAGCCGGTTACCGGACAAGTGTGAGGCGGTGGGCGATGCGCGCGTTGCCGGACTTTGCCTCTGTTGTGAAACTACCGGGAAACGGTGCTTTTCCTGGTGCGTTGATAATGCCTTGCGGCCTTTGCCCTGTTGCCGCAGCTTTCCATGCTGCACCAGGTCCGCCTGCTGTTCCTGGTCTCATCAATGAACAACCAGCCGCAGTTGTCGCCCGGACACATCTTGAGGCGGCCATGCTCCCTGGGATCGGTCAGTATCGAGATCGCCGATGCCGCCAAAAGTCCTTCCAGCAGATGCGGCGGCTCCTTCCTTGTGCCAAAGTCCAACTCCCTGACAGCGTTCAAGGTTTCGGAACTCTTCCCTTCCAGAAACATCGCCCGAAGATCGGATCTGAGCGATTTCAGCTGATCCAGTGTGCAGCCACAGCGCGCCTCTATCTGCAGCGCCCGCAGCCAGACGTCGAGATCAGTCAGGCAGTTCAGTTTCTCGTGTGCCACATCGGCGTTCGCTGTCCAATCGGCCGTGTTGACAAAATCAAGCGCCAGGCGTCCGCCGACGGCGCGAACGGGATGTCCTTCAGAATAGCTCATGATATTTTCTAACCCCTATACAGGTTGACAGGCAAGCCGTTAAGATATCTAACCCTTACTATGGTTAGAGGTCCTCACAACGTGACACTGTCGATGTCCGGCGTCTTGCGCGGCATGACGCGGCTGTTGCCGATTTGCCTTTTTGTCATTCCCTTCGGCATCGCGTTTGGCATTGCCGCGACAGACAGTGGAATCAGCCCGATCAAGGCCACGCTGATGAGCAGCTTCGTGTTCACGGCAACGGCGCAATTCGCTGCGCTCGACTTCCTCCAGGACCCGGTGGCCTTCTTTTCGCTCGGCCTGGTCGCGCTGGCGCTGAGCGGGCGTCACCTGATCATGGGTGCCGCTCTGGCCCGATGGGTCAACCGGCTTCCGGCAGGCAAGCGTTTCCTGACACTGATGTTTCTGAGCGATGCAAACTTTGCCGATATGCAAACGCTCCTGCAGCGCGGAGAAACAGACCTGGGGCCGCTTCTCGGGGGCGGTTTGATGCTCTGGATCACCTGGGGCGGCAGCACGGCCGCCGGCGCTTTCGGGGGAAACCTGCTCGGCGATACGGACGCTTACGGCTTTGGTGTCGTGATGCTCTGTTTCTTCGCTGCAACGGCATTCGGAATGGTGCGCTCGACGCCATCCCTTCTGTTGCCGGTCATCGTCGCAATCGGTGCGTCGGTGACGACGCTGCCCTATCTCCCCAATGGCTGGAACATCATTCTGGCCGCACTCCTCGGCGGCAGTGTCGCCGCGATGCGTCATGCTGAGTGACAGTTCCTATTTCGTTACCGTCGCGATTCTCGCGCTGGTCGCGCTCGGGACACGGCTGTCCGGCGCCATGCTCATGGCCCGGGTGACGATGACGCCGCGCATCGAGAGGTTCCTCGGGGGAGTGTCGGTTTCCGTCATTGCGGCTCTCGTGGCCTCGTCTCTTGCCACGATGGACCTGAAGGCATTTGCGGCGACCGTCTGTGCGGTCTGCGTCGCTGTGTTTTCCCGGAATGTCATCTGGGCGATGATCGCGGGAATGATTGTGGCGGCTGCCTATCCGCAGGTCTTTTAGCCAGGCAGCGCCGGGTCGCAAATCGCGAAATTGCGGCAAACGACCTGGCGTTCGTCACTCCGAAGCCCGGTCCCTGAGCGACCGGGTCGCGGCCTGGAGCGCGACCAGCATCCTGTCCCGCTCTTCGGAGAGCTCCCGGGGACTGCGTCCCCGCGCCTGCTCGTTCATCCCGGCAACCAGTTTCCCGATCACGTCCTCGTCCAGGCGCGGATCGCCGAGGCCCTCCCACCAGCCGTTGAACGTCTCCCTGAAATGATCGCAGAAGGCCTGAAGGCCGCCGTCGCCCGCGCCGAGGTGAAACAGCATTGTCGGTCCCATTGCCGCCCATCTGAGGCCGGGTCCGGCCCACATCGCCTTGTCGATGTCTTCCACGCTGGCAACGCCTTCGACGGCCATGTAAACGGCCTCGCGCCAGACAGCCGCCTGCAGACGGTTGGCAACGTGACCCGGCATGCCCTTCCTGATGCGGATCGTGACCTTGCCGATTACCTCGTAGAAGGCTTCCGTCGTATCGAGCGCTGCCGGGTTCGTGTTTTCGTTTGCCGTCAACTCAACGAGAGGAATGAGATGCGGCGGGTTGAAAGGATGGCCCAGTACGAAATTCGCCGGATCTTTCCATCCCTCCTGCAGGGCTTCCAGCGTCAGTCCCGATGTGGAACTCGATACGATCGCGCTCTTTGAAACAACGGGTTCGATTTCAGCGTAGATTGCGTGTTTGAGCGGCAGCCGCTCCGGAACGTTTTCCTGGATGAAATCAGCGCCCGCGGAGGCTTCGGCGGCGGTCTTCGAAAACGAGACCCGTCCGGCTGTCGTTCCGGCCGTCAACCCAAGAGCCTCCAGCGAAGGCCAGGCGGTCTCGATGTAGTTTCTCACACTGCTTTCTACGTCCGGGGCGGGATCAAAGACGGTAACGTCACGCCCGGAGGCAAGGAACAAGGCGGTCCAGCTCGCGCCGATGACACCGGCGCCGAGAACCGCAACATTTGTGATTTCATTCATCAGAACAGTCCCGGATTGAGCGGCGAGGCGGCGGTCATGCCGCCATCGACCGTGAAGAGTTGCCCGGTGGCGAAACCGGCCTCGTCGGAGGCGAGCCAAACTGCCATGGCGGCAATGTCGCGCGGTTGCCCGAAACGCCGCGCCGCGTGACGCTGAAGCGCATCCGCCCGTGCCCGTGCCGGATCGTTTGCAAGGTCGAATCCGGCGTCGAGCATTCCCGTCTCGATCCAGCCGGGACAAATCGCGTTGCAGCGGATCGAAGGACCGTGATCGACTGCGATGGATCGTGTCAGCCCGTGGACGAAGGCTTTCGACGCGTTGTAAAGCGCCATCGACGGGTCGGCGACATTGCCCGAGATCGAACCGATATTGATGATCGATCCCCCCTCGCGCATCAGCGGAATGAAGGCGCGGCAAGTGTTGAACACGCCACGTGCATTCGTGTTCATCACGTGGTCCCAGTCTTCGTCGGTGCTGTCGACAACGGTTTTTTCCACCTGAACACCGGCATTGTTCACCAGGATATCAAGTGCCTCGAGCGCTGCGGCCGCAGCCGAGACGGCTCCGGGATCCGTGACATCCAGGGTCAGCCAGTCCGCCGGATACCCGGCAGGCTTGTCGCCGCGGCCGCAGGCGGTGACATCTGCGCCCTCGGCCAGAAAGGCATCGACAATGCCCTTGCCGATCCCCTGCCGGCCACCGGTCACAAGGGCTTTCTTTCCGGCCAGACGCATCAGTGGGCTACCATGACGTGGCGGATGGACGTGTAGGCGTCGAGCGCATAGACGGACATGTCGCACCCGGTCCCGGATCCCTTCATCGCGGCCCAGGGCATTTCCGGCGTTGCCATGCCGTGGGTGTTCACCCAGGTGAAGCCGTAGCGCAGTCTGGACGTCATGCGCATGGCAAGGCCGACGTCGCGGGTCCAGACCGAAGATGCCAAGCCGTAAGACCCCGCATTGGCGATCTTCAGGGCTTCATCGGGATCGGAAAACCGCGACACCGTGACGACCGGCCCGAAGACCTCGTCGCAGGCGATTTCCGACGCATTGTCGACATCGGCAATCACGGTGGGATCAAAGAAGAACCCCGGACCGCTGCCGGCGTTTCCTCCAAGCACGATCTCGGCATTTGCTCCGGCGCGCTCGACGAAGCCCGCCACCCTGTCCCTTTGTGCCGCCGAAACGAGCGGCCCCATCTCGGTTCCCGCTTCCTTGGGCGCCCCGGTCCTGATCTGGCCGACCTGATCGGCAATGGCGGCGACAAGGCGGTCATAGGCATTGTCGGCGACCAGCACGCGACAGGGTTGGGCGCAATCCTGACCGGCGTTGAAATAGCTGCCATAGCGGATGGTTTCCGCGACCGCATCCAGATCCGCATCTTCAAACACGATGACCGGGGCCTTGCCGCCGAGTTCCAAATGAATATGCCGTATCCGGCTGGATGCGGCCCGCATGGCGGCCATGCCCGTTGCAGGTGACCCCGTGACGCTGATCGCTTGCATGTGCGGGCTGTTCATCAGCGTGCTGCCGATGGTCGGGCCGCGCCCGTGGATAATGTTGACAACGCCCCTGGGCACCACATCCTGGAGGAGTTCGCCGAGCTTCAGGGTCGACAGGGGCGTGAGTTCGGACGGCTTCAGAACAACCGAACATCCGGCCGCGATCGGGGCTGCCAGTTTCCAGCTCGCCATCATCAAGGGATAGTTCCACGGGGCTATCGCGGCAACGGGGCCGACCGGATCGCGCCGGATCATGGAGGTGTGCCCGGCGATGTATTCGCCTGCTGCCGAGCCGGTCATCGTGCGGGCTGCGCCAGCAAAAAACCGGAACACGTCGATCGTCAGCGGCATCTCGTCGTCATGGGCGGACGGCCACGGCTTGCCGACATCGAGGCTTTCCAGCTCCGCCAATTCCCGGCTGTTTTGTTCAATAATGTCGGCGATCTGCAGAAGCAGCGCCGAGCGTTCGGCGGGAGTTGTTGCGCAGAACATTTCGAAGGCCTCCGCTGCACCGCTCACCGCCGCGTCGACCTGGTCTTCACCGGCTTCCTTCACGGTTTCCACGGTCGCTTCGCTGGCCGGGTTCAGGACCGCCAGGCCCTCACCGGTTCCTTCCACCAGCTCCCCGTTTATCAGCATGCGTGTCTGCATATCCAATTCTCCCTAGAAGCCGACCTTGTCGCCACCCTTGAGCGCCAGCCGTTCACGCGCCTCCGCCGGTGTGGCGATGGACAGGCCAAGATTTTCCAGAATGTCGCGAATGCGCCTGACCTGTTGTGCGTTGGAGGTCGCAAGCTCGCCCTTGCCGATGAAGAGACTGTCTTCAAGTCCGACACGCAGGTTGCCGCCCAGCATCGCGCTTTGCGTTGCAAACGGCATCTGGTGGCGCCCTGCAGCAAGCACCGACCATTCATAGTTTTCCGCACCGAAGAGTTCGTCCGCCTTCTTGTGCAGATGCAGGAGGTTGTCCGCGTCCGCGCCCATTCCGCCGAGGATGCCGAACACCAGCTGAATAAAGAACGGGGGTTTGATCAGGCCCTGGTCGACAAACCATTTGACGTTGTAGAGGTGGCCGAGGTCGTAGCACTCGAACTCGAATTTTGTTCCGTGATCGCCGCCCAGCTTCTCGATTGCATAGCGGATCGTGCGGAAGGTGTTGGGGAAAATGAAGTCCTCGGTCATTTCCAGGAACGGCCGCTCCCAGTCATGCTCGAACTCGGTGTATTTCTGCAGCATCGGAAAGATGCCGAAATTCATCGACCCCATGTTGAGGGATGCCATTTCCGGGCTGGCTGTGGTCGCCGCCAGCAGCCGCTCGTCCATCGTCATGCCGAGACCACCGCCGGTCGACACGTTGATGACCGCGTCGGTGGACTGCTTGATGACCGGCAGGAACTGGTTGAACGTTTCCGGCCTCGGATCGGGTTTCCCGGTTTCGGGATCGCGCGCGTGCAGATGGATGATGGAGGCTCCGGCCTCAGCCGCCTCGATGCTGGCGGTTGCGATCTCCGCCGGGGTGACCGGCAGGTGGGGTGACATGGACGGAGTGTGAATGCCGCCGGTCGGGGCACAGGTGATGATAACGGATCTGGGCATCACAGCCTCATCTGCTGAACTTGGGCCGACAGGCCGCCATCAAGGACCCACAGCTGCCCGGAGGCATAGCGCGCTTCGTCCGAGGCCAGCCAGTTGACCAGGTTGGCGATGTCTTCCGGCGTTCCGTAGGTGCGCATCGGATGCACGTCCCGGACGGCCTGCTGCAGGGTTGCGATGTTGCCGCCACCGCCGCCCGAGCCGTCTCCGTTGAAGAAACTCTGCAGCATGGGCGTGTCTATATAGCCGGGGCAGATCGCGTTGACGCGGATGCCTTCCGGTCCGTGATCACAGGCCATCGCCCTGGTGAGCGCATGCACGGCACCCTTGGTGGCGCAATAGGCGGCAAGCCCGGGATCGGCGATGAAGCCGTCATAGGAGCCGAAATTGATCAGGCTGGCGCTTGCACCCGATTGGGCTGCCCGGCGCAAAAGCGGCAGCGCATATTTCGATGTAAGGAAGGTGCCGGTCACGTTAACCGCGAACGAGCGGTTCCACTCTTCAAGGGACGTGTCCTCGATGGTCTTCTCGATCTCGATGCCCGCGGCGTTGACGAGAATGTCGAGCTTGCCGTCTTCCTCCCGGACCTGCTCCATCGCGGCGACTGCATCGGCCTCGCTGGTGACGTCCAGTCTGAGGAACCGGCTGCCATCGTCCCCCGGAGTGTCGAGGGAGCCTTCAGGGCTGAGGTCTGCGGCAAAGACCTTCGCGCCTTCTTTCACAAAACGCGCCACGATCGCGCGGCCGATCCCGCCTCTTGCGCCCGTCACGAGCGCGACCTTGCCATCAAGCATCATTCTTTCTCTCCTTCAGCGGAGGGTAACGGTAGCGATTGGCGGCAACCGTCCAGTCCATGTGGTTCCGGACATATTGCTGGCTGGCATCGGACGGCGGATTGTAGTCCCACGCTTCGCCGGCGCCCGCTTCCATGGCCGTGTGCAGCGCGCGGCGTGACTTTTGGGTGGCCATGACCTTGCGGCGCAGTTCCGCCCCGTCCCAGCGCCGGGCGACTTCATCGGCGAAGCGGGCGGCGCAGTCAGCGTATTGCGGATCCGCGGCGAGGTTGGTTCTTTCCTCGGGATCGCGTGTCAGATCGTAAAGCTGCGGCGGATCGCTGTCGCAGTGAATGTACTTCATAGACCCGCGGCGGATCATGATCACCGGGTGGGCCGTCATTTCCGCGCAGTATTCGCCGATGGCCTCGTCCATAGGGTCCTGTTCACCGCGCGCGAGCGGCAGCAGGCTGCGGCCATCAATAGGATCTCCGAGCATGTCCGGCGTGCCGCCCGCAATCTCCAGGAAGGTCGGCAGCAGATCGACCAGGGAACATGCGTTCGTGGCATGGCCGTTTGCGATGCCGGGACCTGCCATGACAAGCGGCACGCGGGCGGAGTATTCGAAGAAATTCATCTTGTACCAGAGGCCGCGCTCGCCGAGCATGTCGCCGTGATCCGCCGTCACGATCACGATCGTGTTGTCCAGCTCGTTGATCTCATCGAGGGTTTCGACGATCTCCCCGATCTTGCTGTCGAAATAGCTGACATTCGCGAAATAGGCGTGGCGTGCCTGGCGGACTTCCTCCTCGCTCAAGGGGACATAGGAAGCTTCGATCCCGTCCATCAGCCTGCGTGAAAACGGGTCCTGGTCTTCAGGGCGCGGAACATCGGCGGGAAGCGGAATGTCCGCATCCTCGTAGAGGTTCCACCATTCCGGCCGCGCAACATAGGGATCGTGGGGATGAATGAAGCTTGCCACCAGCGCGAAAGGCGACCTTTGCCCCACCGTCCTGTCACGCGCCCGGTCGAACAGCCAGCGGCGGGCCGCGAAACCGACCTCGTCGTCATAGTCGATCTGGAAGGTGGCCCTGGCAATGCCGCTTTCCTTCACGGTCTGCATGTTGTGGTACCACTTGTCGATCCGCTCGTCGGCGGCTTCCCAATCCGGGGTCCAGGCAAAATCGGACGGATAGATATCCGTCGTCACACGATCCTGAAACCCGTGCATCTGGTCCGGCCCGACAAAGTGCATCTTGCCGGACAGGCAGGTCCGATAGCCGAGCGCCTTCAGGTAATGGGCGAAGGTCGGGATGGAGGCCCTGAATTCCGATGCGTTGTCATACGCGGCAATACGGCTGATTAACTGGCCCGACATGAAGGCAAAGCGCGAGGGTGCGCAAAGAGGCGAATTGCAATAGGCGGCATCGAAACGCATACCGCGCGCGGCCAGCGCATCGAGATGCGGTGTCTTGACCAGGGGGTGCCCGTAAGCGCCGGTAAAGTGCGGTGCCAGCTGGTCGGCCATCACCACGACGATGTTGGGCGGCGTCACGCGGCGCCCCTTGCATAGGCATCCAGCACCAGGCCATGAAAATGGTGGACCGCATGCTCCGATTTCCCCGAGCCGTCCGGGTCGTGAACGATGCGCCCTTGCGTGAAGGCCGGTGTGTTCATGCCGCGCTGGACGCTCTCGACAAGGCCGATGTCCTCGACCTGCAGAACCTCGTCCAGATAGCGGATCGCATCGCGTTCCATATCGTTCGGTTCCGGCGTTTCCAGGAAGAAGTCATAGGTCTCCAGCGTCCGGTCCGGTCCGACCGGGATGATGTTGAGCACGATCATGCTGGACCGGCCCGGGTAGCGCATCAGGCACGTGGTCGGCCACAGCCACCAGACCGCATGCGTCCTGACGCTGGCATTGGAGACGTCATAAGCGCTGTTGGCAGCGTTTCCCGCGTCCGCCATGTGGCTGGAATAGATTCCATGCGTCGTCACCTTGTAGGTCTCCATGTCGACCAGATCGCAGAAATCCTTGTGGGCCGTCGGGCAATGGTAGCACTCCAGGAAATTGTCGACGACGTTCTTCCAGTTGGACTTGATGTCGTAGGTGAGGCGATGGCCGAATGTCAGCTGCTCGATGTCGGAGGCCCAGTGCCTGATCTCGGTTTCCAGATCGCCGGACTGTTCGGAGAGGGATGCCGCCTGGGGGTCCAGGTTGACGAAGATGAAACCGCAAAACTCCTCGACCCGGACTTCGTCGAGACAGATGTCCGCGATGTTGAAATCCTGGAGCGCTTCCGTGTGCGGTGCCCGAGCGAGCTGTCCGTCCAGCCGGTAGACCCAAGCATGGTAGGGGCACATGATCCGCGTGGTCGAGCCTTCGCCGGAGAGGAGCTCATGCGCCCGGTGTTTGCAGACATTGTAGAAGGCGCGCAGCACGCCGTCCTTCGCGCGCACCACGGCAATCGGACGGCCTGCAATTTCGACCGTCACATAGGACCCCGGTTCGCGTGTCTTTTCGACATGGCACACCCATTGCCACGTTCGCGCGATGATCGCGTTCACGTCGGACCTGTACCAGTCCGGCTCCACATAGGCCGCCGCCTGAAGTGAACTGGAACGCGACGGATCGGGGTCGTAACCGGATGTGATTTCTGTTGTCTTGGACACGCCGTTTTCCTCCCAAGGCTCCCCTTCAGCTTGCCTGCTGCGGTGTCACGGCAGTAAGCATTTCTGGCCGTAAATTTAGCTTTTTTCGCCATCTGCCGCACAGCCATCATGGGATGTGTCGGAGGCTTGCTATGGATCCAGTGTCCCGCGCGTTTTCTCGGCTTCGCTGCAAATCCACGAAAGGAACACCTTCGCCTGGGGATCGAGCAGGGCACCGGCCGCATGAAGGACGTGATATTCCTCGACCCCGCGCATGCCGAAGTCCGGCAAGCATGGCACGAGCCCATATCTTGCGACCAGATCGTCGCTTGCGGGCGGGCGGGCGAGCGCGATGCCGCCATGGGCGCCGGCAAGCGAGAGTGCACTGAGCGTCGTGTCGACATAGGTTACGCGCGCACCGCCGGGGAGCACGTCGCCGCCAAAGATCTGGACCCAGTTGCGCCGGTGATCGGCAACTTCGATCAGGGGATGCGCGAGGGCATCGTCGAGCGTGCGGATCTGCGCGGCAATCTCCGGATGGGCGACCGGTTCGAGCCGTTCGCCAAAGAGGGCTTCTCCCTCTGTCCCCGGTGGGGCCGGCCCGAAAGCAATCCAGAGCGTTGCGGTTCTGGGCGGCGTCTCAGGCCGGCCGAGCAGGGAATGGAGTTCGAGCGTCACGTTCGGGTGTGCCGACGTGAAGCCGGGAAGACGCGGGATCAGCCAGCCGACGGAAAACGCCATTGAAACGCCGACCACCAGCGGCGGTCCACCGGGGGCGGCCAGCGAGGCGGCAGCCATTTCCATCCGCCCGAGCGCATCGCCGACGACACCCAACAGGCCACGGCCGGCCTCGGTCAGCGAGACGCCCGCTGCTGCCCGTTCAAAAAGGGGACGGCCCAGATGCGCCTCCAGGGCACGGATCTGCTGGCTCACGGCCGGCGGCGACATGGCAAGGTTCTCGGCTGCCCGCGCGAAACTGCCGGAGCGTGCGGCGGCCTCGAACACCCGCAGCCAGTTCAAAGAGGGAATGCGTTTGGTCATGGTGGAGCATAAGCTCAGCTTATTCTGACAGGCAAGAGATCTGTCTTCTCAACGTGAATTCACGCTGTAGCTTCGGGCGAAATGGAGGAGACCCTGATGCTTGATTGCACACCAAGCCATCTCAACGATTATCGCCAGAACGGGTTTGTGGCCGGCCTTCCGGTGTTTTCCGCAAACGAAGCGGCGCAGCTGCGCCGGGAGATCGAGGCGCTGGAGGCCGATCACGCGGATGGGGCAGGCGGACATGACCTTGCCCAGTTCTTCCGGGTCAACGGACACGTGGTCATCCCCTTGCTTGCCGAAGCCGCCCGGACGCCCGCCATTCTCGACGCGGCCGAAAGCGTGCTCGGACCGGATCTGCTTGCCTGGTCGGTGGAACTCTTCATCAAGGAACCGGGCAGCAGGAAGACTGTCTCCTGGCACCAGGACATCACCTACTGGGGGATGGGGGAGACCGATGACGAGGTGACGGCCTGGGTCGCCTTGTCGGACGTCTCCGTCGAGGCAGGCTGCATGCGTTTCCTCCCGGGCAGTCACAAGGGCCGGATCGCGGAACACGAAGACACGTTTGAGGCGGACAATCTCCTGTCGCGCGGGCAATCGATTGCAGGCGTAGACGAGACCGCTGCCGTGCACGGGCCCCTGAGACCCGGAGAGATGTCGCTGCATCACGGACGCTGCTTTCACGCGTCCGGCGCCAACAACAGCCGGGACCGCCGGATCGGGCTTGCCATTCGCTATGTCACCCCCGCCGTGCGCGATCTTGCTCCGGGGCGCGACTGGGCGATGCCGGTGCGCGGAGAAACGCCCCGTGGCGGCTGGGACTGCATTGCCGGACCGCGCGGGCTCTTTCATCCGGCTGATCTTGCGCTTTATGATCGGATTCTCGCAGGCCAGGCCGACACACTTTCCGCAGGCGCTGTACAGACTGTCGAGTTGTATGCACAGGGAGATGCCACATGAGCCAGACCGTCAGCTTCACCGCGATGAAAGACGGCACGAAGGAAGACTACGACCTTCTGGAAAAGCTGGAAAAACCTTTTCTGGCCCTGACGGCGGACCGCGTGCTGGATGAGCTGCGACGCGCCGGAGAGGCAACGCTCGAGGGCTACAAGATCACCCGCCTCGAGCATGGCCTTCAGTCCGGAACGCGGGCGCTCCGGGACGGCGCGGATATCGACTGGGTCGTCGGCGCCCTGCTGCACGATGTCGGTGACGGGCTTGCGCCGCAGAACCACGACAAGATGTCTGCGGAAGTGATCCGCCCGTTCGTCAGGTGGGAAGTCGCCTGGACGGTCGAACATCACGGCATCTTCCAGACGCTCTATTTCGGTCATCACTACGGCTGGGACCGCAACGCGCGCGACCGTTATCGGGATCACCCGCTATTCAACACATGCGCGGCCTTTTGCGAGCACTGGGACCAATCCAGCTTCGATCCGGACTATGTGAGCGAACCGCTGGAAAGCTTCGAGCAGATGGTCCGCGAGGTGTTCTCCCGCAAGGCCTACGATCCGGCCGTGATCCGCGAAAACGAAATTACCGGACTTCCGGAACAGCTCGCAAAGGCCTGACCGGCCCCGGAAAAGGAACCGATCCCATGAAGCGGATCTACGACTTCAGCCGAAACCCGGCGAAGCGCAACTACACCGTGGCCGACCTGCGCGCTCTGAAGGGATCGGGGCGCACGCTGTCGATGGCCAATCCGGCCGACAATGATGAATTGAGGGCCTGCGTCGAGGCGGGCATCGACCTGTTCGTGGTCGGTGCCGACCAGATGGAAGATGTCCGGCGCATCGCGCCGCATCACTTCACGGGTGCGGGCTCGACCTGGGCGCAGTTCGGCTCGGATGACGAGATCATCGCCCATGCCTACGAGACGATGCGCAACGGCGCGGATATGTATTACACGTTGCGTTCCTTCGGCGTTATGGAGCGGATGGCGCGCGACGGCATCCCGGTTCAAAGCCATATCGGCCTGATCCCGACCTTCAGCCATCATTGCGGCGGCCTGCGTGCCTGGGGCCGGACCGCGGACGAGGCCATGAAGATCTTCGAGACGCTCAAGCGCATGGAAGATGCCGGGGTGTTTGCCGTGGAAGCGGAATGCATTGCGGAAGAGGTTCTGGCCGCGATCAACGACAAGACCACCATCGTGACCTTTTCGCTGGGGTCGGGAAAAGCGGGCGATGCCATCTTCTCCTTCGTTGCGGATATCTGCGGCGAGGCAAGCGAGGAAGAGACACCGCCGAAACACGCCTATGCCTTTGGCAATGTCGGACGGCTGCACAGGCAGATTCACGAAGAGCGCGTGGCCGCGCTCGGAAAGTTCCATGCCGAGGCCACGGCCCGGAACTTCCCATACAGCCAAACCAATATCGGCATGCGCGATGGCGAGCAGGAAAAGATGCTCGAAGCGCTCGATAAATGGACGCCGACGCACCGGTGACCACGGAGATCAGCGCTCGGTGAGCTTCAGCTCGATGCGGCGGTTCCTCGCGAGGACTTCGGGTTCCTCGCCCTCTTCCAGAGGCTGGAATTCACCGAAACCGGCGGCAACCAGACGTTTCGGATCTACACCTTTTTCGATCAGATAGCGCACGACGGAAATCGCACGGGCCGCCGACAGCTCCCAGTTGTTGCGCAGGCGTCCGGTTCCGGACAGCGGGCGGGCGTCCGTATGCCCGTCGACCCGGAGGACCCAGTTGATCTCGTCGGGGATCTGGGCGCTGAGTTCCTGAATGGCTTCCGCCAGTTTTTCCAGTTCCTGTTCACCGGCCGGGTTGATGTCCTCGGAGCCGGAATCGAACAGGACCTCGGACTGGAACACGAAGCGGTCACCGACCACGGAGATGTCGGAGCGTTGCGACAGGATTTCCCTCAGACGTCCGAAGAAGTCGGACCGGTAGCGCGACAGTTCCTGTACGCGCTGAACAAGGGCCGCGTTCAGCCGGCGGCCCAGACTGGCGATCTTGGCCTGACTGTCCGCTTCCTTGGCCTCGGAGGCTTCGAGAGCGGCGTTGGCTGCCGCGATCTGCCGCCGGAGCGCGGCGATCTGCTGGTTGAGCAGTTCGACCTGGGCAAGGGCCTCCTGGCTGACCTGGCGCTCGTCGTCCAGCAGGTTTTCCAGCTGAGCGGCCCGCCCACCGGCGGCATCGGCAGCGCCGGAACTGCTTTCCAGTAGTCCCAGCAACCGGCTCTGTTCCGTTTCGGCATCAGAGAGGCTCGCCTGCAGGCCGAGGATCGTGTCCTCCAGCTCGCCGGACGCTGCGCGTTCCAGCGCCAGAAGTTCCGTCAGTTCGCTGATCTGGGCATTCAGCCGGTTGAGCACCGTGTCGCGCCCGGACAGCTGCTGAGACAGGAAGAACTGCGCGATCATGAAGATCGACAGAAGGAAGATGATGACAAGCAGGAGGGTTGCCATCGCATCGACAAAGCCGGGCCAGTAATCCGTTGTCTGGGCGCGGCGCCGGGCGCGCAGTCCTGCGGCCATCGGACCCTACTCCTTCGCGCGATCGAACGCGGCTGAAATCGACGTCAGCAACCCTTCGATGCGTTTCTGCTGTTCGCCCTGCGCTTCCGCCCAGTCCCGCATCATCTGCTGTTCGGAGCGGACATGCTTGACCAGCCCCTGGATGCCTTCGGCGAGATTGGCCATGGCCTGCGCCGCGTTCTTGCCGCCACCGTCCTCGACGCTCTTCTGAAGTGTCTGGATCGAGGCCTGGATCTGTTCGACGCCGGGCGCATCGGGCGCATTGAAGAGACTGTCTTCGGGATCGATGTCCGTGACGGTGGAAAGCCAGTCCTCAAGCTCGTTGTAGAAGCGGTTCTGGGCCTGGCCTGCCTGCAGGTCGAGAAAACCCAGGACAAGGGAACCGGTGAGGCCGAAGAGGGAGGACGAAAACGCGGTGCCCATGCCGGAAAGGGGGGCTTCCAGACCGGCCTTGAGATCCTCGAAGATCACGTTGGCATCGCCCGAGCCGACATCGAGCGACTGGATGGTCGCGCCGACCGAGCTCACGGTCTGGAGAAGGCCCCAGAAGGTGCCGAGCAGGCCGAGAAAGACGAGCAGGCCTGTGAGGTAGCGCGACATTTCGCGGGATTCCTCCAGGCGCATGCCGATGGAATCGAGGATGGAGCGCGCCGTCGTCGGCGTCAGCGCCATGTCTCCCGCCTTGTTGCCGAGCAGGGCTGCCATCGGTGCGAGCAGGACGGGCGAACGGGTGTCGAGCGCCGGGTCACCCATCCGGAAGCTGTTCACCCAGGAGATTTCCGGAAACAGCCGGATGACCCTGCCGAACAGCAAAAGCACGCCGAACACGCCCACCAGCACGATGAGCCCGTTCAGGCCGGGATTGCTCATGAAGGCGACGGAAATCTGCGGAAACAGGATGAAGGCGATGAAGGCAACGATCACCAGAAAGATGATCATGAAGGTCAGATACGCCCTAGGGCTGGACAGACTGTAAGGGTCAAATTCACGGGCCATATTGCGCAATCAACCGCCTGTTTCAGAGGTAACCCCTTGATAGCGTGATTTTTAACACCTTGGAAACCTCTTATCGCCGTCGGGGCTCAATAATGTCTGGAAAGCTTGGATTCCCTCGCTTTTGGTGCAAAGCCCTGCCGCCCGCCGCGCGTGCTTCCTGCGTCCGAATCGAGGTCCGCGCAGACACTTCAAAAAAGGATCAGTTGGAACAGCCGTTCTGGAAACCGAGGTCGCAATGTGCTTTCAGGCGTTGCGTGTCAGCATCCGTCCAGCCTTCGGGCGCGGTCACCTGGACCCAGGGCTCGATGTAGTCCTGGGCGTAATAGGCATGGCCGTGTCCGGGCGGCGCTCCGAAGGCCAGCGCCATGTCGAGCGCGAGCTGGAACTGGGTGACGACCGGAATGAAGGTGAGATGCTCCGATGCGTCCGGGGCCGGCGGATCGTTCATCCAGGGTGGTGCGCGCCAGAGCGAGAAAGGATCATAGAAGACGATCGGATCGCTTGAATACTGCAGGAAGACGATGCGCATGCCGCCCCAGCCGGCCGGGGCCTCCGACGCATCAGCATAATGGGAAGCGTAGCGCACGAGCGAACCGTCTCCGATCTCCGGCAACACCCATGGCGTGCCCGGATTGCGTGCGTTCTGCACGTAGTTCCACAGATCGGACGGAAACGGCGGTCCGGCCCAGAACGCGCCGTCAATCGGGTCGCCGACAAGGCGGAACAGATTTGTGCCGTACATGGAGGACCACGCCCCCAGACTGAGGCCGTGGGCGTAGAGCCTCGGGCGGTTGTCCTTCGGCAAGGTTTTCCAATGGTCGTGCACGACTTTCAGTAGGGCGGTCGCCTGATCGAGGCCGGTGCGCGTTTCCAGGATCAGCGCAAGGGGCGACTGGAGGTAGGAATATTGCGCGCTGACGGTCGCGATGTTGCCGTTGTGCATGTATTCGAGCGGATCATGGGAACCCGGATCCATCCAGCCGGTCCCCGTGGGGCTGGTGACGATCAGGACCTCGCGCTCGAAGGCGTTCAGCCGCTTGAGCTCTTCAAGTGCAAGCATTGCCCGGTCTTCAGGAGTATCTGCATTGGCCCGGCCGACATAGACCCGGATCGGGTCCATGGCCGGATTGCCGGTGAAAGCGGAGATCGCCTCACTGTCCGGTCCGGACAGCACGAAATCGCGCCCGGGCTTGCCCATTGCGGCCCAGTCGACCAGCGAGGCGGAGGATCCCGTCTGGCGCGCTTCGCCCGGCGGCGGCGGGGCCGCGTCAAAGAGCTGCTGTGCCGTCTCGTAGCTTTCGTCAAGGCCGGTCACGACGCGATCGAGAATGCCGTCGCGCGTCACCACGAACAGGATCAGGATCACCGCGACGACCCCGAGAACATTGGCCCGGCGTGCCGGCATGAAGTGGTAGAAGCGTGACCGGATCCAGCGGAACAGCGCAACAACCAAAGCCCCGATCAGATAGGCGACAACAAAGGTAAGTGTTGCGCTGACCAGTATCGTGATGAGGTGTTGCGCTTCCGCCGGTTCGAGGCCCATCTTGACCCGCAGTTCGTTCTGCCATTTCAGGCTGGATGTTGCGGTCCAGAGAATGAACAGGAGCGTGGCGGCGGCGAGCACGAGATTGGCGATCAACGCAGCCTTGCCGCGCAGGCGCGGCAGGTCCGCGGCCCGCCAGGTCAGGTCGACGATCTTCCCCAGCAGATAGCCAAGCGCGATGACGATGCCGCCAAGGATGCCCTGGACAAGTGGGCCGCGCGGAATAAGGGAAGGGGTCAGCGAAGCGGCGAAAAACAGGAGCCCAAGCATCAGACAGGGAACAGACAGACCCGTCACCAGAGAGCGAAGCCAACCCATTGCACTCATCCCCGCAATTGTTGCTGCGTGCGCAGCCCGGTCTGCCGTGTCTGAAGACCCGGCCGTTCGACGATGGCCGCCGCCGTGACGGCCCTTTCGCGCGCAGAAGCAAGAAACTGTCTGGACAAGCTTAGCGTAAGCCATCTGAAAGTTAAGAGAAATCTCGGCCAGCGCCGTTGCGCGCAAGACGGTCCGTCCGGGGCGTGTTCCGCGTTTTCGTTGAAACATGGGCTCATGAACGGCAACGGCTGCCGTTCGAACAGGTTCGCCGGCGCGCGAGCCCTTGGAACTTATGACAATTGTTAGGATTTATTTTCATCCCGTTTTAATTGAAATGCGCCACAAGACGGGGAATTGAATTTTTGTTTGACGGGGTCCCCTCCTTTGCCCGCGACCGACAAAACCTATCGATATTCGGCAGCTTCCGGGTTCCTGGCGAATGCGGGTGAAACCCGCCTGTCCCTCGCGGCTGACGGCGGTGTGTCACCGTCGAATTCCGGACAATTCCTCAGTGCCCGCGCGTGCTATCCCGACATCACCGCCAAGGGGCTGCGCGCGGTTTCAGAGACGGTGGCCGCACGCTACTACGTTCCGCCCGCCATGCTCGCAAGGATCCTGCGCGAGGCCGATCCGGTGGCAACCGTCAGCCCCGGCGCCGTTCGCTTCGAGGGCTTTTCCGCATGCTGCAGCGCTTATGCCAGGATGGATCTGACACCGGATGCACTGGAGATCAGTCACTCCCGGAACGGAACCACGAATGTCGATTTCGGCGCTGAATTGCGGGGTGCGCTGGCAAATGTCGGCAGGGAGGCGGACTTCCACCTCGATATCGGGGAAGGCGGCATCGGCATCACGCGAGATGCCAAGACCATTGTCGAGCGCAAGGTACCGCTGCCGTTGCGCTGGGTCAGGGGATTTGCCGAGGTCCAGGTTGTCCAGGCGCAGATGCAGCTATTCGCTCACCTGCCGCGCGTCGCCGCACAACGTTTCCTTCGCGCCCTGCCCCGCGGCAAGGACGACAGCGTGCAGTGGGTAAGCGCGACCGGCGGTGTTGCCAGACTGTCTTCGCGACGGGTCGAGGGCGCGCTCATGTTGCGTGGCAGTCACCGGCTGCGGATTCTGGAAGCAATGGTCAGCCGCTCCAATGGCATGGACGTTTTCAGTGCGCCGGCGACAGGCGCAAGCGCATGGTCGCTCGATTTCGGTAGCCAGCGTTTCTGGCTGGTTCTGAACGCGGAACCCTGGCGTGGTTTTTCAGGCGACGGCGGCACCCTCTCGGGCCTGGCAGCGTCGTCGGGTGACACGGTTGCAAATGTCCGCGCGCAGCTCAACTGGCAGGACAGGATCGATGTTGAGACACTGGCGTCCGCGACCGGGCTTGAGACGGATACGGTCGAAAACGCGCTTGCTGACCTTGCCGCCAGAGGCCTTGTCGGTTTCGATCTCGGCCAGGACGGGTATTTCCACCGGGTTCTTCCTTTTGATCTTGCGCCGCTGGATGATCTCAACCCGCGGCTGAAGGCAGCGCGGGAGCTCTGTGAAACTAGTGCCGTGACCATGACCCCGTCCGGAGCAGAGGTTGCAGGCAAAGACGTGGTCCACACAGTCGCGCGGGACGGAGAAGGCTGGCGCTGCACCTGTCCGTGGTTTGCCAAACATGGCCGTCAAAGAGGGCCCTGCAAGCATATGCTTGCGGTCGAAATGCAGCTTGAGAGGTCGGCATGAGCGAAGACGAACTGATTTCGATCCTTACGACGAATAAGGCGCGCTCCGCACTTGAGAGCCTCGCCGCGATTCCACCGGCCGACCGGAGGCCGCATGCAAAGGCGGTCTCGAAGCTCTATTCGGACCATGTGCTGTTCGGGTTCGAGCAGCGTGGGGACAAAGGCAAAAAACCGCGTGACCGTGACGCCGTCATTATTGGCCTCTTTGCGACGGCGACCCTTTCGGAACTGAAGAAACTGGGCTTCGTTCCCGTTCCGGCGTCGGTGCCGATCCAGGATGTTTTCACGGTCCTGGAATTGGATTTCGCTCAGGGTCTGGTCGACCATCTCGTCGAACAAAATCCGCATGCCATCGGCAACGCAGCCCCCCTCTGGCAGGATGGCCTCGCACGCAGACCGGAAAGCGATGGCATCATCCTCGGCTACTACGGGATCTGGCACGAACGCTGGGGCGTAGATGAAGAGGTTCTGCTCTCCAAAGATGTCTGGCGGTTCTTTGAAGTCGAGGGCGGGGGTGAATTCAGTCTTGCCAATCATGACAAGTTTGCAAAACAGGGCACGCCGACCTGGTCCGACCGGCTGATCGGATATGCGGAGGCCGGCAAGCTCGACCGTCAGCGGCTTCTCGATGCCTCCCTTGATGCCCTTGAACGGGACTTCGGCCAGTATCGTGCGGGCTGGTATTCCCGCTTCCACACAGCGCTTGCGCCGACGGAAGACGAAATTGCCGTTCGGGCCGGCCGCTATCTCGGGCTCCTGTCATCCTCTGTTCCGCCAACAGTCTCGTTCGCGCTGAAATTCGTCCAGGCGGCGGACAAATCTTGTCCGCTGGAACCGGCCAGCCTGCTCAAAAGCCTGGAGCCTGCCCTACAGGCACGTTCGAAGGGGCTGGTTCTTGCTGCGCTGAAACTCGTTGAAAGGGCGGCCGCGCGCGACAATCAGGTCGGCTCCGGTGCTTTGGATGCAGCGTCTCTGGCGTTGGTGTCGGAAGATGCCGGTGTTCAGAAAGCTGCTCTTGATCTTGTTGCGAAGCTGGGTGAGGGCAATGACGCGCACGTGCAGGCACTTCTCGCCGACTATGTGGACCTCGTGGTTCCGTCCCTTCGCAGCCGGATCGCCGACATGGCCGGGAGCACAGCTCAGCCGGGTGCCGACGTGGCGCCAGTCCATGCCGCCCCGGCACGGGCAGTCGTGACAACACCGGTCGGAACCCCCGCTGAAGCGTTGTCGCTTTACCTTTCGGTGCTTGAAACGCCGCGCGACCCGTTTGATGTCGAGCGCGCCGTTGACGGGGTGTCACGGTTCGGTGCTGAACTGCGCGAAAACGGGACGCTCCTGTCACCGCTGAAGAAACGGGCAAAACAGGTCTGGGCGAAGCCGGGCGGTGCCGGGGTGCGGGCCGTGCTCGCGCTAACCGGGCGCGGGCTTTGCGAAGGCCGGCCGATTGGCGCCCTTACAGGCGAAGAGGGTGGGCGTGAAAGCGCGCATCTTGTTGATGATGCCGGCTTGCAATCCCTGCACCTTGCCCGAAACGGCGAAGTGCTCGACCGGGTTCTGACCGGCACGTCACTCCCGCTGCTGTCGCTGCCGGGCGACAGCAGCGGCATGATTGCAGCTGCAGACCTGTCACAGAGACTGCAACGCTATTCAGCTGCAGGTGTCTTGCCGGGAGTTGCAGACCTGACGCTTGCGCTCATGCGCCTTGATACACAAACGCCGGTGCCAATCGAATATCACGCCCGGAATTCGGAGCAAGGGCGCGCGTTCGCCTATGCCATGGGCCATGATGTCGAGGTCGGACCGACGCCGGACCTGTGGGCGGCGGCGTGGCGTGCGCGCCGGCCTTTCCATGAAGACAGGCGCGTTGCCGGGCTGTTTGGAAAGTCCCTTCCTGAATGCGGCGTCCCGGCGAAGATGGCGCTTGATGTCGTTCGCAAGGACAGCGACTGCGGTGCGTATTTCTGGGCGGATGTGGCGGTTCCGATCACACCGGCGATCGAAGGAGAAGGCGGAGGCTGGCGCTCGCTCATTCCCCGCCGGGAAACGAACGCGCCTTATGTGCTTCGCCAATGCGGCAACTCGTTCGCCGATGTCGCCTGGGCGTCGCTCTGCCGGCCGAATGCACCCGATCTGTTCTTCCGGCAGGCGCTCCTCCATCAGGACGTCTGGCAGAAGCTGACAGACAATCATACGCGCGCCTATCTCGAACCGTTCTTCCGGCCGGGTCCGGATGTCAGTCCACTGGGGGCAGGCGTTCTGGCCTACTACATGGCAGTCGAAGACAAGTCGGTCACCTCGCTCGCGGCTGAAGCTGCGGTGGAGACGCTGGCCGCAGGCCGGCTTGCCACCAACGATTTTGCCGATGCCATCAAGGCCTTTCTGCTTTCCGGTGCCTTGCCAACACCTCGCTGGACAAAGGGATTTACCGCCATGGCCGAGGCAGGCGCGGCGCATCATGTCCGCGCAACGATCGGTCTGATCCTTGACTTTGCGCCCGAGCAGTGTCCGCGGGACCTCGGAGGCATCCTGGAACTCTATTACGAGCTTCACGTGGATGCGGGAACCGCCCCGGAGAGGCCGGAAACGCTGACCTGTCTTGCGTCCCTACCCGGTGGCGGCAAGACCGCGAAATTTTCGAAGAAGCTGCGGGCGCTTGCAAAAGCGGCGGCATGAGGCGGGTAGGACCTTTCCTTTGGTTCACCCCTGCCTTTCGACTTCAAGTGCGACACGGCCGAGCCGGATAATTTCCGCCTGAAGTTGTTCGGGTGACTTGTCGGCGAGGCCTTCCAAGCGGAAATTCTTGCGCATCAGCGCAACACCAAACAGAACTGCAAGCAACAGCGCAGCGCGCTCGCGCGCGTCAGGTCCGTCGATCCTCTCCGTCAGCGGGTCTGCGAGTTTCACCTGCACCAGTTCGCGGATCATGCCGCCCATTTCCGGATCGATGACATTTGCCAGGAGCATGGTGAAGACATTCGTGGCATCGGCTTCCGGGTCGAACGGATGCGCAAAACTTTCGGCTGCCTTTGCAAGCAATTCCTCTGAGCCCGCAGTCAGTGCGTCCCACTGTGGGATCTCGGCCAGGGTTGCCTCGAACAGACCCTGTTTGCCGCCGAAATAGCGGGACACCAGCGCGGCATCCACGCCCGCTTTTCCCGTTATGTCGCGGACCGAGACGTTTGAATAGCCGCGTGTCCAGAACAGCTCCCGGGCCGCGGCAACGAGTTTTTCCTTGGTGGAACCGGATTTGCTCATGAGTCCCAACTAGACGCCGTGAACATTTTTGTCAACAAGTGTTGACTTTTGTTTTTCCACGCCCTATCTGCCTCGTCAACAGTTGTTGACTTTTACGGGAGCACATCATGTCAAACACTGCGTTGATCACGGGAGCCTCTTCCGGAATCGGGATGGAATTCGCGCGTTACCACGCCAGACGCGGTGGAGATCTTGTCATTGTCGCGCGGCGGCTGGAACCGCTGGAGGCCTTGAAGAGCGAACTTGAAAGCGCCCACGGCGTGACAGTCACGGTTGTCGCGCAGGATGTCGGATCACCGGCGCAGTCGACTGCGCTTTACGACGCGGTAAAAGCACGGGGCATCGACATTGATATCCTGATCAACAACGCAGGATTTGGGGGGCATGGCGCTTTTCTCGACCGTGACCTTGCCAAGGACCAGGCCATGATCGATCTGAACATTTCGGCGCTGGTCACGCTCAGTCATCATTTCGGCAATGAGATGAAAAACCGGAGCGGTGGGCGCATGCTGCATGTTTCTTCAACGGCGAGTTTCATTCCGGGACCCTACCAGGCGGTCTACTTCGCAACGAAAGCCTTCGTGACGTCTTTCAGCCAGGCGATCGACCAGGAAATGCGAAAGGACGGGATCACGTCTACAGCGCTTTGCCCCGGGCTGGTGAATACGGAGTTTGTCGCCACGGCGGATCTGGGCGGAACCGGTCTGGCAAAGCAAAAGGGTGCGAGCCCTGCCTCCGTTGCCAAATGCGGCTACGATGCGATGATGAAAGGCGACCTGATCGCGGTCAACGAGCCGCGCCTGTCCTTCATGCTGAACTGGGTGACGCCGATCTTGCCGCGTCGGCAAGTCCTGAAGATGGTTGCAGGCATGCAGACAAAATAGGCTGAGGGTTCCGGAAACCGGTGGCACGGTAGGCGTTGCTGCCCGGTCAAAATGTTCATCTCCCCAAAGTGGAATGGACCCATCAAGAATTGAAATTTGTTCGCGTTTCCCGTTTTGATTAAATTACTCTACGGAAGTCCTCGTGCTCGGTCATGTTGACCGAGCATGTGACTTTCCGGCTGCTGTTACGGACGAACCGCAAGGCAGCAGGCGTCGATTGCGCCGGTTTGATTGATTGTGTGTTTTTTGAAAATTTGGATGGTTCTGAAATGTACAGAAGAACATTTTTGCTTGGAGCGCTTTCGCTTGGTGCCTGCCAGTCCAGCGGTACGACCCTTAACGGGATACAGCGTCCCACACCAACAAATTACGATGATAACGGCAGCGATGTCCTTCATGTGCGGGATGTTGGCCGCACGGATCTCGGCGGCACGGTGATCTATGATGAAGTTGTCCCCTTCGATGCAGGACAGTATACACCACCGAACGGGTCAAACGGTCCGACGGGGTCCGGCGGCAGGATCAGAGGAGCCGTTCAAAGCCGGGTGGTTCGCTCGACCAACACCAATACCCTGATCTTCGCCTACCGCTTCCGGGACATGGTCTTCTTTCCCGGCACGGGCCCTCAACAGAAGGGTGGCCAGCTGGTGAATGTCGAAATCGTCACTCTCAAGGGCTTTCCACGGTCCGCGTTCCCAGTCGAGGTGTATACGCTCGACACAAGCCAGAGCCTTGGCGCTGAGACACTGCCGGGATCCTATCGTGGCAACGGCCGGTTCGAGTTCAACACATTCCTGATGGAGCCGGACGGCACGACGTTCTTCGAGGTTCTGACCAAGGCAACCAGGTTCAAGACGGGCCGGTACCTGTCGCTTGAGGTGGATGCGCGCGGCAATGGCGGCGGACAGCACACCGCCAACCTGAACCGGATCGCGGTTCCGGTTTAGGTAAACTTGCCCGGTGCAATCAAAAATATTATAGAACAACTTAAACAACTTTTAATTGGATTTTTCGAAATGATGTATGATTCAGCTCTTCAACTGCAAAGCGACGTCTTTTCAAAGATACTTGGATTTACGGAACTGCCGGCTGCAACGTCTGCGCATGCAGCCCAGTCAACTTTCATAGACCCCTATCTCATGGACAGCGACAATGCTGCCGCAAGAGCCCGGAAACATTCCCGCCGCAGGCTCGCTGAGGACATTGCGCTGGGTATCAGCGTTTCCCGCGCGGGGGACGACTCCGTGCCTCCCGAAGAGCTGGCCACGAAACTTGCCGTTCTGGTTCAAAACCGGAGGGAGATGGGCAGCGCGGAAATGGACCGGATCCGCGACATGGCGAAAGAGGAAGTCGAGTTCATTTACATCGGCCGGCAACAGCCGTTGTGGACCCGCAAGCGCAGCACGCCGCTGCGCATTGGCTGCAGCATTTCGCCGACCACAGTTGGGAGTAGCGGAACGCTCGGTTGCTTCTGCAAAGACAAGCAGAGCGGCACATCCGGTATCTTGTCGAACAATCACGTTCTTGCCAATGTGAACCAGCTACAGCCGGGTGCGTTCATCATGCAGCAAGGTGCACTCGACAAGGGCAAGAGCCCGCAAGACGATATCGGTACGCTCGTTCGCTATGTACCCATCCAGTTCGGTGGCCTGCCAAATACCGTTGATGCGGCCTTTGCCGAAACGAACAATCACGGACGAGGCGAAGATCACCAGTCGATCTTCGATAATTCGGCGCCGCCAGCCAGTGTCGCGCAACTTCAACCGAACAGCAAAGTTCAAGCCGTGCCGGGCATGAAGGTTCTCAAAACGGGGCGCACGACCGGGCACACGCTTGGCCGGGTCAGAGCTGTCAACATCAACAATCTCATTGTGCACATGGGTGTCGGCATCGCCCGATTTGACGGCCAGATCGCCTTTGAGCTCGATCCCCAGGAAGTCAAGAAACAGAAGGCCCAGGGACAGAAGATCGGGCCGTTCGGAGCGCGGGGGGACAGCGGTTCCATCATCGCGGACCGGACAGGCCAACCGGTGGCGCTTCTGTTCTCCGGGTCCCAGTCAGGCGGCACGGAGAATTTGGGGATTATTCACGGATGCCCTATATTATCCGTTGAGGCACAGTTGAATGTCAGCCTCATCTAGACAGGCTCAACATGGACACCAAGCACAGTATCGAACAAGCGATCCAGATCCAGGAACGTTTCCAGCACGATGTGACGGAAAACGTTCAGGGAATAGTTGGCGTTGGAATTTCTCTCAACGAAAAGCAGGACGATCTGGCGCTGAACGTGCAGGTGAAGGAACAATCTGTCGCGACAGGGCTGCCCCGGTCCTTCAACGGGCTTGACGTGGTGGTCGACGTTGTCGGGACCGTGAAGGCCTTCTGACCAGGTTGCCGGCATCACGAAATAGTTGCGGCCCGAGTACGGCCAAGGCACCCGACACACTGGTCATAAGTTCAACTCTTCTCAGGATCGAGCCGTTCCGATCCCCAGGCGGTTACATCTTACACCTGTGCGATGAGGCCGACCTGCACAGTCTCACGCGTCGACGGAGGCCTGCTTCAGCAGACGCAGAAGAAGCCGGTGGGCGTATTCGTTGCCGACGAGGACGTCGCCGGTTTCCAGCATCTTGTTCTTGCCCTGCAGGTCGCTCACGAAGCCACCGGCTTCGCGTACCATCAGAATGCCGGCGGCAATGTCCCACGAATTCAGATTGTGTTCCCAGTAGGCATCGAGCCGTCCTGAAGCGGTCCAGGCGAGATCAAGAGATGCGGCACCGGCGCGGCGGACACCGGACACTTCCGGCATGACGTGGCGCAACTCGCGCAGGGCACGGCCGTGATCTCCTTTGCCGATGAAGGGTAGACCCATGCCGATCAGCATTTCCGGCAGCTCGGTGCGCCCGGCAACCCTCAGCCGACGGTCATTGAGAAAGGCACCGCGTCCGCGCTCGGCGGTGTAGAGTTCGTCCATAACCGGATTGAATATGACGCCGGCCACGATTTCCCCGGCGCGTTCAAGCGCGATTGAGACGGAGAAGATCGGGATGCCGTGGAGGAAATTCGTGGTGCCGTCGAGAGGGTCGATGTGCCAGCGATGCTGTCCGTCAGTGCCTTCCACGACGCCGCTTTCTTCCATGACAAGATCGTAAGTCGGGCGTGCCTTGGTCAGTTCTCCCCGCAGGATTTCCTCGGCGCGGCGGTCAGCGGCGGAAACGAAATCCCCGGGACCCTTGCGGGACACCTGGAGATTTTCGACTTCGCCGAAGTCGCGGACCAGACTGCGTCCGGCCTTGATTGCGGCTTGTACCATCACATTGAGGATTGCTGTGCGGGCCATTGATTGTCACTTGTTGTTGGGCTGCGCCCGAAGAAGCCGGGCGCGCCAGAATTGGTCTTCAAGAAGTACTCGGACTGCGCCTACTCGGCGCGGCGAACATATTCCAGCGTTCCCGTGTCCACGATGATCTTCTCCCCTGCGGTGATGAAGGGGGGAACCATGACGCGAACGCCGTTTTCCATCAATGCGGGCTTGTAGGAAGAAGACTGGGTCTGGCCTTTCACAACCGCGTCCGCTTCGCTGATCTCGAGCGTCACGTGCTGCGGCAGCGTGATGCCGATCGGGCGTTCCTCGTGCAGCTCCACCGTCACCATCATGCCGTCCTGAAGGAAGGCGGCACGGTCGCCGACAAACTCGGATTGCAGCTCGAGCTGTTCGTAGGTTTCGGTGTCCATGAAGATCAGCATGTCGTCCTGGGTGTAAAGGTACTGAAAGTCCTTTTGTTCCAGGCGGACGCGTTCGACCTTGTCTTCCGAGCGGAAGCGCTCGTTGAGTTTGCGGCCGTCGATCAGGTTCTTCATCTCGACCTGCGCGAAGGCTCCGCCCTTGCCGGGTTTCACATGCTGGACCTTGACGACCGCCCAAAGGGTGTCCTGATGCTGAAGCACATTGCCGGGCTTGATTTCGTTACCGTTGATTTTCATGGAACGACCGATTTTATGAATTGTTAGGATCTGGAGCAGTGCGGTCTCCGGCGGAACGCCGGAGGCCCAGAATTTGCTCGCGACTGTCCACCACAAAAGCGGGCAGGATTCAAGGGAAAAAGGCAATTTCTCCTAGGTTTGACCCACTCTGGGACGATTTACGGGGATTCCGCCGCCGGATCCTCGCTCGGCGCGAGCAGCGTCGTTGTGTGCTGCTCGGCCAGAGTGCGCGCATCCGCTATCGTGTTTTCATCGAGCGTTTCGACGATCCGGTCCAGATTGAAGTCGGGCACGCCGTTCGAGCGCGCCGCCAGATGCCAGCCGGCGGCTGCCGTGAAATCCTGTTCCCGTCCGCGGCCGTAAGCGTAGATCCTGGCGAGACGGTTCATGGCGACCGGATTGCCGGCGATCGCGGCTCTCTCGAACCAGTCGGCAGCCTCGGCTTCGTTCGGATCGACACCCTTGCCCTGATGTCTCAGGATTCCGTAGTAGACCTGCGCGGAGGTGTGCCCGCGGCGGGCGGCGCGTCCCAGCCAGAAGGCGCCCTGGCCCGGGTCATTCAGGCCGGTCTGAGATTCCAGGTAGGACAGGCCAAGCGAATATTGCGCTTCCGGATCGTTCTTGCGGGCTGCTTCTTCCAGAAGTTCACGTGCCTTTTCCTCGTTAAACGGCCGTCCTTCGCCCTCCTGGTAGAGGACGGCCAGATTGTAAAGCGCCGAGGCGTTTCCGGCATCCGCCGCCTGTTCGAACAGATCCGCAGCCTTTGCCTTGTCTGCCTCCACACCCGTTCCGAGGAGGTAGAACTGCGCCAGCTGCAATGCCGACCCATTGTCCCCGGCAGCGGCGGCCAGCGAGTACCAGTCCGCCGCCTTGGTCTTGTCCAGCCGGATGCCAAGTCCCTTTTCGTGCAGGACGCCGAGAAGCGCCTGGGCTGCCTTGTCGCCCTGCTCGGCAAGTGGCGTTGCCAGCCCGAGCGCGGTCAGGAACCAGCCGCGCTGAAAGGCGGAGTAGGCCATTTCAGCCGTGACTTCGGTCGTGTCGTCAAGCTCGGGCGGCCCGGCGTCGATGATGCCAAAGAGTGTCTTTTCGCGCGTCGTGATGTCGATGACGGCAGGTTCGGTGACAACAACCAGTTCCGTTTCCGCCTCCGGGCTTTTTTCCTGGGCCCGAGAAGAGGTGACCGGCAGCAAGGGCAGGAGCGCGCCTGCGAGCGCGCAGATGGCGATCTGAAAACGGCAGGGACGGGCACTTTGCTTCGGCATCGTTGCAACTCCGTGTTCAGCAGACGGCGGCGAGCCGTCTATTGCACCTCCGGGAACGGGTGCGCTTCCAGAATGTCGTTGGCCCTGGCGATAACCTCGGAAATGGCGGCTTCCGTCTGCCAGGCCGCATCCTTCAGGGCGACGAAATCCGCGCCGGTCGCGGCAACTTCCGGCAAGGTGTCGAGCGTGTTGCCCGCCATCGCGACACAGGGTGTTTCGAAGAGTTCGGCCCACCAGGCGGCCCCTGTAAGCGTCTTGTCATGCGCCCTGTCGCGCTCTTCGAGGTCGAGCTTGCCGAAAAACAGGTAGTCGACACCGGTTTCCGCCCACTCCATCGCATCGTGCTTGAGCTTGGTTCCGCCCGTGCCGACGATCCGTTCGGGCTGGAAACTCTCCACGGCAAGCCTGACGTCTTCAAGGGAGGTGTCGACGTGAACGCCGTCTGCATTGCTGCGTCCGGCGGCCTGGGTGTCCCGATAGACGAGGGCGGCGGCGCCGCCTGCCTGGATGACCGGAACCAGCTTGTCCGCGGCCTCCTGGATGGTCTTGGTGCTTGCGCCGGGCATGTAGATCAGGATGCATGCGATGTCACCGCCGGTAAACGCCTGCCCGATTTTCGATGCCATGTCATCGGTATCGAACTGGGGCGGCGTTACGAGAAAGAGGCGTGGTCGGTTCACGTGTCGGATCCTGAAGAAACGGTTCTGGTCATCGGGTCCATCACCTAAAGACGGCGAAAGAGGGACGCAAGGCCCCTCTTTCAAGAAAACATCGATCTCGGCAGTGAAAACCGGTGAGTTCGAGCATCGGGCGGTAAGTCTGCACAATTTGATGTTGGAAAGCAGCTCGTTCGGCAAGGCTCGTCGCGCAGAGCGATGCGGTGTATCGAGCAAGCGGCGCAACGCTGCCGATGGGCTGCTTTCCATCACCCGAAGGGCCGGTCTCCTTTGCCCGCTGACATTGTTGGATCGCACTTGTGCTGGGAAACACCACGGCGCGCAATCCGCCTCCTCAGCAGACAAAGGAGATACGGTCAAATGGTGCACACTTATCGCCCGATGCTCTAGCCGATTTTCGGGTCGAGACTTCCGTCCGCGTAACGTGCGGCCATGTCGGAGAGCGTGACGATCTTGGTGATCTTCGCGGCCTGGCCGGCGGTGTTGAATGCTTCCAGACGTTCCACGCAAAGCTTCTGCATGGCCTCACGGGCCGGCTTCAGGTATTTGCGCGGGTCGAATTCACCCGGATTTTCGCTCAGGACGCGGCGGATCTGGCCGGTCAGCGCCATGCGGTTGTCGGTGTCGATGTTGATCTTGCGGACGCCGTTCTTGATGCCGCGCTGGATCTCCTCCACTGGCACGCCCCAGGTCTGGGGCATTTCACCGCCATACTGGTTGATGATGTCCTGCAGGTCCTGCGGCACGGACGAAGAGCCGTGCATGACCAGATGGGTGTCCGGCAGGCGCCGGTGAATTTCCTCGATCACGTGCATGGCCAGGATTTCGCCGTCCGGCTGACGCGTGAACTTGTAGGCACCGTGGCTGGTGCCCATGGCAATCGCAAGCGCATCGACCTTCGTTTCCTGGACGAACTTGACTGCTTCGGCGGGGTCGGTCAGCAGCTGGTCATGGCTGAGCTTTCCCTCGGCGCCGTGCCCGTCTTCCTTGTCGCCCATGCCGGTCTCGAGTGAGCCGAGCACGCCGAGTTCGCCTTCAACTGAGATGCCGCCGAGATGCGCCATGTCCGTAACCGTCTTGGTGACGCCGACATTGTAATCCCAGTTGGCCGGGGTCTTGCCGTCCGCTTCCAGGGACCCGTCCATCATCACCGATGTGAAGCCGGCCTGGATGGCGGTCATGCAGGTCTGCGGCGCGTTGCCGTGGTCCAGGTGGACGCAGACCGGGATATGCGGGTAGATCTCGACGACGGCGTCCATCATGTGCTTCAGCATCACGTCGTGGGCGTAGGCACGCGCACCGCGGGAAGCCTGGATGATGACGGGCGAATCTGTCTGATCTGCCGCCGCCATGATCGCGAGAGCCTGCTCCATGTTGTTGATGTTGAACGCGGGAACGCCGTAGTCGTTCTCAGCAGCGTGATCAAGCAACTGGCGAAGGGTAATTCGAGCCATCAATCGTCTCCCGGTATCGGTGTTCCGCCTGCCGCGGACGGTTGAAGTCTGAAATACGTCGCGGCAGTACGTCAATCTGTGGTCGTTCTAGCAAGATTCTCAAGCTTGGAAAGGGCAGCGCATCCGCTTAAATCAATTAAAACACGAGCGCATGGCGAAAATCTGCGAGCACAATTAATTCGGCTTGCGAATTAATTTCAGGCGGAGAACCGTCCGGAACCGATTACGTCAGATGAGCGAACTGATGTCGACAAACGTTCCCGCAGGGTCCCTCAGGACCATGCGGCGCTGTCCGTAAGGCATTTCCCGCGGCGGTTCGACGATCACGGCATTTGCGGCCTGCGCCTTCTCGTAGACGGCGTCGCAATCGTTCACGACGAATGTCAGCATGATCCCGGCCGGTGCCTTCTGGGCCCTGGCCGGAACGATCTCGCTAGTCTGTTTCAGAATGCCAAGTTCGATGGTGTCGTTGTCCGGGTCCGCAAGATTGACGAACCAGTCGGAGGAAAATTTCGGCGTCATGCCGAGCAGCGTCTGGTAGAAGGCGGCAGTTGCCGCGACTTCTTCGGTCAGGATGTTCGCAAAACAGCGCTGCATTCTTTCCTCCTTTTCGTGTTTCAGGCTTCCAGAGCCTTGACGCCCGGAAGCTCCTTGCCTTCCAGCCATTCCAGGAAAGCGCCGCCTGCAGTGGACACATAGGAGAAACCTGCCGCCGCGCCAGCGTGATTGAGCGCCGCGACCGTATCCCCGCCACCTGCAACCGAATTCAGCTTTCCGGCGCTGGTGTTGTCGGCCGCGTGCCGTGCAGCGGCGACCGTCGCCTTGTCGAAGGGCTCGATCTCGAAGGCGCCGAGCGGACCGTTCCAGACGAGGGTCCTGGCCGCATCGATCTTCGACGTGACGGTCCTGATCGACGCAGCGCCGACATCCAGGATCATCGCGTCGGCGGGAATGGCGTCCAGCGAGACTGTTTCGTTGTCCGCGCCGGCCTTGAACTCCCTGGCAACGACGGCATCGTCCGGCAGCACGATTTCACAGTTTGCCGCATCGGCTGCGGACATGATCTTCTTCGCCGTGTCCGCAAGATTATGTTCGCACAGCGATTTGCCGACATTGGTGCCCTTCGCGGCCAGGAAGGTGTTGGCCATGCCGCCGCCGATCACCAGCATGTCGACCCTGGAGACAAGATTTTCCAGAAGATCGATCTTGGAAGAGACCTTTGCACCGCCGACAACGGCCAGCACCGGCCGGACCGGCTCGCCGAGCGCGGAGCCGAGAGCCTCGAGTTCGGCCTGCATGGTGCGGCCCGCATAGGCGGGAAGCAGTTTTGCGATGCCTTCGGTCGAGCCATGAGCGCGGTGTGCGGCGGAGAAGGCATCGTTGACATAGATGTCGCCGTTCGCGGCCAAGGCCCGGGCAAACTCCGGATCGTTCTTTTCCTCGCCCTTGTGGTAGCGGGTGTTTTCCAGCAGCATCACGTCGCCATCCGACATTGACGCAATTGCGGTCGCGGCCGGCTCGCCAATGCAGTCAGCGGCAAAGGCGACCGGCTTTCCGAGCAATTCCGCGACGGCCGGAGCAACGGGTGCGAGCGACATGTCCGCAACGCGCTCACCTTTCGGGCGGCCGAAATGGGCGAGCAGAACAACCTTGGCGCCTTTGCCGGAGAGTTCGCGAATGGTCGGCAGCACACGTTCGATGCGCGTCGTGTCGGTGACCCTGTCACCATCCATCGGGACATTCAGGTCGACACGCACAAGCACGCGCTTGCCGCTGAGGCCGGACAGGTCGTCGAGAGTTTTGAAAGCCATGAGTTTTTCCTGGAGTCAGACACGGGTCGGACAAAAAAGGCGGATGCGGTAATGCCGCATCCGCCGTTGGCGCTATTTCGAATGGTGAGCCATCCGCTCTGCGGCTCAGATCAGCTTCGCCATGGCGATGGCCGTGTCGGCCATGCGGTTGGAGAAGCCCCACTCGTTGTCGTACCAGGACAGGATGCGGACGAAAGTGCCGTCCAGAACCTTGGTCTGGTCCGTGTGGAAGACCGAGGAGTGGCTGTCGTGGTTGAAGTCCATCGACACCAGCTTGTCGTCCGTGTAGCCCAGGATACCCTTCAGCTTGCCATCGGCAGCCTCACGGATCGCGCTGTTGATTTCCTCGACGGTCGTCGGGCGCGAGGCGATGAAGTTGAGGTCGACAACGGAGACGTTCGGGGTCGGAACGCGGATCGCGACGCCGTCCAGCTTGCCGTTCAGTTCCGGCAGCACCAGGCCGACCGCCTTGGCCGCACCCGTTGATGTCGGGATCATGGACATGGCCGCGGCACGTGCGCGGTACAGATCCTTGTGCATGGTGTCCAGCGTCGGCTGGTCGCCCGTGTAGGAGTGGATCGTGGTCATGAAGCCGTGCTCGATGCCGATGGATTCGTTCAGCACATAGGCGACCGGGGACAGGCAGTTGGTGGTGCAGGACGCATTGGACACAACGAGGTCATCGGCGGTCAGCGCGTTGTCGTTGACGCCAAAGACGATGGTCTTGTCGGCACCGGCGGCCGGAGCGGAGACCAGAACGCGCTTGGCGCCGGCTTCCAGGTGCATCGATGCCTTTTCCTTGGCGGTGAAGATACCGGTGCATTCCAGGGCGACTTCAACGCCGAGTTCGCCCCAGGGCAGCTCTTTCGGGTCGCGGATCGCCGTGACCCTGATCGGCTTGCCGCCGCCGACCGCGATGGTGTCGCCGTCGACCACGACCTCGGCCGGGAACCGGCCATGCACCGAATCGTACCGCAGCAGGTGCGCATTGGTGTCAACCGGCCCCAGATCGTTGATCCCGACAACTTCGATATCGGTCCGGCCGCTTTCCACGATGGCCCGCAGAACATTTCGGCCGATGCGGCCAAAACCGTTGATTGCTACCTTGGTAACCATTTTCCACTCCCGCAATCCTGAGCGTCCTTCGAAGAACCGGACGCCGAATGGTGAACCACCTGAGGGTGGTTGCGATTGAGAGCACTCGTGTGCTCAGGTCCCGGCCCCTCTTGGAGGAAAAGCGACCGGGCATTGAATTTACTCAGGCTTCGAGCCTTGCCTTCACGGAAGCGACAACCGCGTCCGTGGTGATGCCGAAATGCTCGTAAAGGGCCTTGTAGGGGCCGCTTGCGCCGAAGCCTGTCATGCCGATGAAGATGCCGTCGTTGCCGATGAAACGGTCCCAGCCCATGCGAATGCCTGCTTCGACGGCAACCTTGACGGGACTGTCGCCGATAACGTCGGCCTTGTAGTCGTCGGACTGGGCTTCGAACAGTTCGAAGGACGGCACGGAAACGACCCTTGCGGCGATTCCTGCCTCGGAAAGCTCCTTCTGCGCGTCAACAGCGATTTCCACTTCGGACCCGGAAGCGAACAGCGTCACCGCGGCGTCATCGTCCGTGTCCACGAGCACGTAGGCGCCCTTTGCGCACAGATTGCCGTCCTCGTAGGTCTTGCGGACGGATGGCAGGTTCTGGCGGGTGAGCGCCAGAACGGACGGTCCGTTCCGGTCTTCCAGTGCAAGCTGCCAGCATTCCAGCGTCTCGGTGATGTCCGCCGGGCGGAATAGCGTGAGGTCCGGAATCGCGCGCAGCGCCGCGAAATGCTCGACCGGCTGGTGCGTCGGTCCGTCTTCGCCCAGACCGATGGAATCGTGGGTCATGACGTGGATGACGCGCTGCTTCATCAGCGCGGCGAGGCGGATCGACGGACGGCAGTAGTCGGAGAAGATCAGGAAGCCGCCGGAATAGGGGATAAGCCCGCCATGCAGCGCCATGCCGTTCATCGCGGCCGCCATTCCGTGTTCACGGATACCGTAGTGAATATAGCGGCCCGAGAAATCGTCGGGTGTCACCGGCACGGTCTGCGGCGTCTTGGTGTTGTTGGAACCGGTCAGGTCGGCGGAGCCGCCGATCGTCTCCGGGACCACCTCGTTGATGACGTTGAGGACGGCTTCGGACGCCTTGCGGGTCGCCATGGTCGGCTGGTCGGCGGCAAGCTGTTTCTTGTAGTCGAGCACGGCCTGGGTGAACGTGGACGGCAGATCGCCGCGGTTGCGGCGTTCGAATTCGGCGCGGGCTTCCGTATCGGCGTCCGCAAACCGCTTCTGCCAGTCCTTGTGCGCATGGGCGGATCTCAGACCGGCAATGCGCCAGGCATCCAGGATGTCGCTCGGAACCTCGAAGGGTTCGTGCGGCCAGTTGAGCGCTTCGCGGGTCAGTGCGATTTCGTCGGCACCGAGCGGTGCGCCGTGCGCCTTGGCCGTTCCGGCTTTGTTGGGCGCACCGAAACCGATCGTTGTCTTTGCGGCAATCAGGGTCGGCCGGTCGCTTTCCCGGGCCTGACGGATGACAGCGGCGATCGCTTCCGGATCGTGGCCATCAACGCTCAGGGTGTTCCAGCCCGAGGCTTCGAAACGTTCCAGCTGGTTGGTGCCGTCGGTGATCTCGACCTTGCCGTCGATCGAGATGCCGTTGTCGTCCCAGAAGACGATAAGCTTGTTCAGCTTGAGATGGCCGGCGAGTGTCAGGGCTTCCTGGCTGATGCCTTCCATCAGGCAGCCGTCACCGGCAAGCACGTATGTGTAGTGATCGACAAGCGATTTTCCGAACCGGTCAGCCTGGAGCCGCTCCGCGATCGCCATGCCGACGGCGTTGCCGAACCCCTGGCCGAGCGGACCGGTCGTGGTTTCAATGCCGGCGCCGTGACCGTATTCGGGGTGGCCGGCCGTGCGCGATCCGAGCTGGCGGAAGTTCTTGAGTTCGTCCAGTGTGAAATCTTCGTAGCCGAGAAGGTAAAGCAGGCTATAAAGCAGCATCGAGCCGTGCCCGGCGGACAGAACGAACCGGTCCCGGTCCGACCAGTCCGGAGCTGTGGGATCGAACTTCAGGAATTCGGTAAACAACACCGTCGCGATATCAGCCGCACCCATCGGCAGCCCGGGGTGACCGGATTTCGCTTTTTCCACCGCATCAATTGCAAGAAAGCGGATCGCGTTTGCCATGCGATGGTGTTTTTCAAGATCGGTCATCACTATCCCGTTGCTGCTGTGAAGCCTCCGACGCCAGACTGGTGCCGGGCGCGGCAAATTGAGGTGCATTCCGGAATTGACGGCTGTCAGTTCCGCTCAGGCGCCAGACAAATATCAGGAACGCGCACCGAGTCAACAAAGCTGCGGAAAGCACACGCAGTTATGAAAACGGGAAGTCGGGGAATACAGAGTTGAGGATTCTGCCAATGGTGCCATTGACTGGGGCAAGTCCCGTTGCCTAATCTCGATATTCTGACGAGGATTTGCTTTTTCACCATGGCAAGCGAGCTCTCACGCGCCGGGCAGCGCGGGTTGGAGCGATTGATCGCTTCCTGAGGTGAAAACATCAAAACTCCTTCAAAAAGGACGGGGATATCAAAGCGGGCCGCCGCAAGACAAGATCAGGACGGCTTAAAATAATGGCGGAAATCGACTTCGTTGAAAAAACCAGCCTGGCCGATGCGGTAAAGCGGCTCGATGCGGCTGTCGGGCATCTGGAGACAGCGGTCCAGCGTCGCATGGATGCGGACAGGTCGCTGAATTCCCTTCAGGACGACTTGCAGCGTTTGGGCGAAGACAGGTCCCAGCTGGCCGCGTCGCTGGATGAGAGCCAGGCAAGGGCCTCGCGGCTCGAGGAAGCCAACAAAGATGTGTCCAGACGGCTTGTTTCCGCCATGGAGACGATACGAAGCGTACTGGATGCGCACGGGGGCTGACCCACGGGAGAGCGACGACGCATGGCGCAGATAACGGTCACGATCAACGGCAAGGCCTTCCGGATGGCTTGCGACGACGGCGAGGAAGACCGGTTGATGGGGCTGGCCGCCCGCTTCGACGGCTGGATCAATGAGCTTAAAGGCGCGTTCGGAGAAATTGGTGATCAGCGGTTGACGGTGATGGCCGGCATCATGGCAACGGACCAGTTGTCGGAGCTCGAACGAAAACTGGCCGAGCTTGAAACGCAGCTCGCCGAAGCCAGGCAGCAGCAGGTCGACGCGCTCGACAACATGAGCCAGAACGAGGAAGAGCTTTCCCGCGCAGTCAACACGGCAGCCGCGCGCATTGAAAGTCTCGCCGAGGGCCTGACAAACAGTTTGCGGCCCCAGGACCCTTCCTGAGCCGGACGCGATCCACGGCAAAGACACTTTCAAGATGGATGACCCCGAACCCGCACTGGTAATTCAACTGGTGCGGGTCTATATGCGGTAACTGCGGCTGCCCGATACGTCAGGAATATTTCCCCGGGGCCTTACGCATTCCCTCGGGAGCTGTCCCTGCTCCGGGCCGTGGTCCGTTGCACACGGCGCCCACCTACATTGTAGGTTTCCCGGGATTGCAATTCCAACGGTCGGACGGCTGCGCTCATCCCTGGCGACCAGAGTTTTCAATGCGGAGCGGGACCTTTTCACAAGCATGAACGACGTATCAACTCCTGGAGCCGCGAAAGACGGCCTCAGAAAAGAGGTTCTTTCCCGGCGAAGGAACATGGATGTGCTGGAGCGGATCGAGAAAAGTCTTCAGCTGGTCGATCACGGCCACACACTCCCCTTGCCGGCGGGCGCGGTTGTTGCCGGTTTCTGGCCCATCCGCGACGAGATAGACCCCAGGCCGCTGCTGGATCTGTTGCGCCAGAAGGGGCACAAGCTGAGCCTGCCCGTCATGAGCGGGCCAAGCCTGATTTTCCGTCAACTCGATAGAGACACGGAGCTGGTCGAAGCCGGCTTCGGGTGCCGCGAACCGAGTGATGCGGCGGAAGAAGTGCGGCCGGACGTGCTCCTGATGCCGCTGGCCGGGTTCGATGGTGCCGGAAACCGCATCGGTTACGGCAGGGCTTTCTACGACACGGCCATCTCAACGCTGGAGAAATCCGGACCGGTTTTGTGTATCGGCGTCGCGTTTTCGCTTCAGGAGGTTGACCGCGTGCCAGCGGAAGCGCATGACAAGGCCCTGAACGGGATTCTGACCGAAAATGGCTACCGGTCGTTCGGCTGATTTGGCGAGGATGTATGCGTATCTTGTTTCTTGGCGATCTGGTCGGCCGGACCGGGCGCACCGCGGTTGTCGAGCGCCTGCCTGGCCTGGTTGAAGACAACCAGCTCGATTTCGTGATCGTCAACGGCGAAAATGCGGCCGCCGGGTTCGGCATCACCGAAGCCATCCTGAGAGATGTTCTGGACGCGGGCGCCGATGTCGTGACCACGGGCAATCACGTGTGGGACCAGCGCGACACGCTAGTCTATATCGAGCGCCAGGACCGGCTGCTGCGTCCCTTAAACTATCCTGCGGGCACACCCGGGCGCGGGGCCCATCTTTTCACGGCCCGCAACGGCGCCCAGGTGATGGTGGCGAATGTCATGGGACGTGTCTTCATGGACGCGATGGACGATCCCTTCGCCGCCATCGACCGTGTGGTCAACGACTGTCCACTCGGCGATGTCGCCGACGCGATCATCATCGACATGCATGCGGAAGCGACCAGCGAAAAGCAGGCCATGGGACATTTCCTGGACGGTCGGGTCAGCCTCGTCGTCGGTACCCACACCCATGTTCCGACGGCCGATCATCAGATCCTGGAAAACGGCACCGCCTACATGTCGGATGCCGGCATGTGCGGCTCCTATGACAGCGTGCTGGGAATGGAAAAGGACGAGCCGGTGAACCGGTTCCAGCGCAAGATCCCGGGTTCGCGCTTCGCGCCCGCGTCCGGGGTGGCGACCATCTGCGGCGTCGCCATCGAGACCGATGAACGGACGGGTCTCGCGGAACGGATCGCGCCTATTCGCATTGGCGGCCTTCTGGAACCGGTCCTGCCCGATTTCTGGACCGGCGCGAACTGATCGGTCCGGTCATCGCGAGGGTGCTGGATTTTCAGCGTCAATTTGCCTATAAGCGGCGCAGTTTTCGTCAAGATCAGATCCAAAGAGCCGGGAAGAGCCATGGCAGGCCATTCAAAATTCAAGAACATCATGCACCGCAAGGGCCGCCAGGACGCGGCGCGATCCAAGATGTTCTCCAAGCTTTCCAAGGAAATCACCGTCGCCGCGAAAATGGGCGATCCGGACCCGGATTCGAACCCGCGCCTGCGGCTGGCCGTGCAGAACGCCAAGGCGCAATCGATGCCCAAGGACAATATCCAGCGGGCGATCAACAAGTCCCAGTCCGGTGACGGCGACAATTACGAAGAGATCCGCTACGAGGGCTACGGGCCTGCGGGCGTTGCCGTTGTTGTGGAAGCGCTGACAGATAACCGCAACCGGTCGGCCTCCAACATCCGATCCTATTTCACCAAGTGCGGCGGTTCGCTCGGCGAAACCGGTTCCGTCTCCTTCATGTTCGATCGCGTCGGGGAAGTCATTTACAAGCCTGAGGCCGGAGAGGCGGAAGCGGTGCTTGAAGCCGCCATCGAGGCAGGTGCGGAAGACGTGCAGTCAGACGAAAGCGGCCACACCATCTACGCGGCCTTCGAGGATCTGAACGATGTCGCCAAGGCGCTTGAAGAAGCGTTGGGCGAGGCGGACTCCACCAAGATCATCTGGAAGCCCCAGAACCTGACGCCGGTCGACGCGGACAAGGCGCAGACCCTGATGAAGCTGATCGACATGCTCGAAGACGATGACGACGTGCAGAACGTCTATTCCAACTTCGACGTCGACGAGGAAACCATGGCGGCGCTTGCATCCTGAGGATGCTTCGTCTCAGCTTGAAAGCCCCGGCTGTGCCGGGGTTTTTTTGTGACCATGCGCGGCAGCGCCGGCTGCGTGAAACTGACCCGCGGGGAAGAAGTCTTCAGAGGAACTCATGAACAAAATCTATGATCTGACGAAAGCCGACCCGAAATCGCTTCAGGAGCGGGCGCTGAAACTGTCCGAAGAGGCAGGTGAGCTCGCGCAGGCGGTCCTTTCGGTGACCAAGGCATCGGGAAGCGCCTACAAGAACCACTCGCTTGCCGATGTGCGCGAGGAAGCGGTCGATGCAGCAATCGTTGCACTGGCCCTTCTGGCGCATGCCTCGTCCAGCCGGGAGGAGTACGAAGCCGAACTTGACAGGCTCATGACCGCCAAATGCGCGAAGTGGCGCGAAAAGGTCGAGAGCCAGAAGGTGTCATCGTAGCAGAGTGTCGAGCGCGGGCATGCTGGTCAGCGCGGCGAGCGCGATCAGAACATAGGCGGTCTTTCTGTAGAAACCCGGCCGGGCCTTGCCGAACCCCCGGGCCCCAAGAAAGATCGCCAGCGCATAGACCGGAACGGCGACGATCAGCAGGCGCGCGACGTCAGCCGTGAAAAACCCATGCATCAGATAGGCGGCGAAGGTTCCGACACTCGCCAGGGCGAAGAAGACGATCAGGTTGGCCCTGACAACCTGCGGATCGCTCGAACTTGAAAGCCACATGGCAACAACAGGCGGCGCGGAGACCTGCGAGATGCCACCCAGAACGCCCGACACGCCGCCCGTTGCAAACGACACCGCCAGATGTGGCGGACGCTGATACCGCCAGCCGGAGACGAGCAGCGCCAGAAGACACACCACGATCGCACAGATGATCCATCGCAGCACAAGGACGTTGGCGGTTGCAAGCAGCCAGGCGCCCAGGTGAACAAACAGGATTGATCCCAGAACTGCGGGCAGCACCGTTTGCCAGATGCAGGTTCTCACAGCGCGGACGAGCAGCGGCAGGGTGACGATACTGTCGACGAAGAGAAAGGTCGCTGCGGCAACCGCAGGCGGCACGACGCTGGTGGCAATCGGAATAAAGATCATGCCGGCACCGAACCCTGTGAACCCGCGCACGAATCCGGCGACAAACAGGACCAGGGCGAGGAACACGAGCAGGTCTGGTGGAAACGTGTCGAACAGTCCGGACATCAAGGCTCTCGTCAAGGCTCTCTGGGGGTCGGCATCAGGGCGATGATCATGCCATCATTGATCGCTTTTTCCACGATTGCGACCAATTCCCGGGGAAGTTCGCCGATCGGGCGCCGCCGGACCGGTTTTGGACAGTCTTTCCGGTGCACCTGCCCGCTTTCACTGGCATCGGTGCCCAAGTTTTGTTACCGCTTTGTTCCATGACACATGCGATTCGATTGCTCGGCATTGACCCGGGATTGCGGCGCACCGGCTGGGGCATGATTGAAACGGCAGGAAACCGGTTGTCGTTCATTGCGTCGGGAACGGTGACTTCCGACAACAAGAAGAGCCTTGCCGAGCGCCTCGTCGAACTGCATGACGGGCTGACCGAGATCGTGCGCGCGCACGATCCGATGGAGGCGGCCGTTGAACATACATTCGTGAACAAGGATGCCGGGGCGACGCTGAAACTCGGGCAGGCGCGCGGCATTGCCCTGCTCGTGCCTTCGCTTGCCGGGTTGCCGGTCGCAGAATACGCGCCGAACCTGGTGAAGAAGACGGTGGTCGGCACGGGCCATGCGGAAAAGGAGCAGATCCGCGCGATGGTGAAGATCCTGATGCCCAGGGCAACCTTCAATTCCGACGACGCCGCCGACGCGCTGGCCATCGCCATCTGCCATGCGCAGCACCGCGGCAGCGGGCCGGCACGCCTGATGGCGCAGGGGGCGGCATGATCGGCAAACTGAAAGGCACCATCGACAGTTACGGTGAAGACCACGTCATTCTCGATGTCCATGGCGTCGGCTACCAGGTCCATTGCCCTTCCCGCATCCTGCAAGGGTTGCCGAGGCCGGGTGAAGCAGCGGTCCTGTTCATCGAGACCATCGTGCGCGAAGACATGATCCGCCTCTTCGGCTTCGGCCATGAAGCGGAGCGGGAATGGTTCCGCATCCTGATGACGGTGCAGGGTGTCGGTGCCAAGGTCGCGCTGGGCATCCTGGGTATCCTGAAGGCAGGTGAAGTCGCCAACGCGATCGCGCTCGGCGACAAGGCGACCATTTCGCGGGCTCCCGGTGTCGGCAAACGCGTTGCCGAACGCATCTTGAGCGAGCTCAAGGACAAGGCACCCGCCCTTGCCAGCGTCGACCAGGGCACGATCGCGGTCTCGCAAAGCGTTTCGGACAATGTCGCCGTGCGTCCGGTGGCGGAAGCCGTGTCCGCCCTGGTGAACCTGGGTTACGCACAGGCGCAGGCGAGTGCAGCGGTCGCCAAGGCCATGCAATCGGCCGGGGAGGAGGCCTCCACGGAAACCCTGATCCGCCTCGGCCTGAAGGAACTCGCCGGATGATCGCTCTTGCCTATGCCGTGATCGCGGTGGTCTTCGTTGTTCTCGGCATTGGCGGGATCATGTTTCTCGATCACAAGTTTTCGCAGTCGGTCGGAGACCGGCAATTTGCAATAAAGGGACGGCGCATCGAAACGGATGACCCTTTCGTGCGTGGCCAGTTCCGCAAATTCTACGCGCTCAGGGTCGCGTGGTCGATCCTGCTCATCGTGCTCCTGTTTGTAGTGGTAAGCCATGTCGGATGAACCCCGGATCGTGACGCCCGAAATTCGCGGCGACGAAATCGACAGCACCATGCGCCCGCAGGCGCTGGATGACTTTGTCGGGCAGGCTCAGGCGCGGGCAAATCTCAAGGTGTTCATCGGGGCGGCGAAGGCGCGCGGCGAAGCGCTCGACCATGTCCTGTTTGTCGGTCCGCCAGGCCTCGGCAAAACGACGCTCGCCCAGATCATGGCGCGGGAACTGGGCGTCAATTTCCGGGCAACCTCCGGTCCCGTCATCGCCAAGGCCGGGGACCTGGCCGCGCTGCTCACCAACCTGGAGGAACGGGACGTTCTCTTCATCGACGAGATCCACCGGCTCAATCCGGCGGTTGAAGAGGTGCTCTACCCGGCGATGGAGGATTACCAGCTCGACCTGATCATCGGCGAGGGGCCTGCCGCGCGCTCGGTGAAGATCGACCTCGCCAAGTTCACACTGGTTGCGGCGACGACCCGTCTCGGGCTGCTGACGACGCCCTTGCGGGACCGTTTCGGCATCCCGGTCCGTCTTCAGTTCTATACGGTCGAAGAGCTGGAGCACATCGTCAAGCGGGGCGCGTCGATCCTCGGCATCGGCATGGCCGAGGACGGTGCGCGCGAGATCGCGAAACGCTCCCGCGGGACGCCGCGGATCGCCGGCCGGCTTCTGCGCAGGGTCCGGGATTTCGCCGTCGTGGAGGGTATCGATCGCGTCGACCGCGCACTTGCGGACAGGGCGCTCCTGCAGCTTGAAGTCGACAGCGCCGGTCTTGACGGTCTTGACCGCAGATATCTCAATCAGATTGCGGTCAATTTCGGCGGCGGCCCCGTCGGCATCGAAACGATCGCGGCCGCGCTCTCCGAACCCCGGGACGCGATCGAGGAAATTGTCGAGCCCTATCTCATCCAGAACGGGTTCCTGCAGCGCTCTCCGAGAGGGCGTCTGCTGACACCGATGGCCTTCGCGCATCTCGGCCTGGCCGTTCCCGAGAAGTCCGGTATTTCGCAGATGGGTCTTTTCACCGATCCGGAGTGACCTGTCCGCTTGAATTAAATCGCCGCTGCCGCCGCCCGATTACACGGATGAGTGGTATGGTTAAGCATTTGTTGGCGAATTTATTCGTATTGTCCCCGTAATTATTCGGGGGACACGATGCGCAAACGCCTTTCATCCAAACTGGCTCTCATGTTCTTGGCCGGTGCGCTCACCATGTGTGTGGCGATCGTAACAGTGACATCCACCTTGTCGCGGGATGTTGCGAACGGTCAGGCGGACAACAGTCTGCAGAGCGCGACCAAGGCAAAACAGAAAGTTCTCGAGCTGGCGCTCGACCAGATTCTCTACAGCGCCAAGTTCTTTGTCTCGCTTGAAGAGGCCAAGGACAGCCTCATGAAGACAATGGTCGGCTGGAAGAATCTCAAGGAGGGCCAGAAAGAGACGCTCCGCAAGATCTTCGTGGCAGACAATCCGCATCCGCCGCACGAACGCCACCTTCTGACCGAGCCGGAGGAGACCAACTACTACGTGAACAACCACAAGGTCGTTCACCCGGTCTATCAGGACGTGATCTCGCAGGGCCTCTTTTCCGACGCGGCGCTCGCCAACCCGGACGGCTTCATCACCTACACCTACAAAAAGGGACCCGAGTTCGCCTTCCATGTCGAGGATGCGGACATAAAGGGCGGCCCGGTGCAGCTGGCGATGGGCAGCCTGTATGAGGCGGCCAAGGCCGAGACCCTTGCAGCCGGTCAGATCTATTCCTCGGGTTTTGTGGCCGGTGCCGACGGGTCGGTATCACTCGTTCTGGCCGCGCCGGTGTTCTATCTAGACCGCTTCTTCGGCGCTGTTGCGTTCACCGCCGACATGCAGAAACTGGCTGTGCTTCTGAACGAGCCGACCGGAATCGGTGAGAGTGAACAGATCTTTCTTGTCGATGCCTTCGGCAAACTGGTCAAGCTCGATGCAACCGGAAACGCCGCCATCGTTCACACCATGGCAGACATCTCGTCGGGTGACAGCCTGATCAGTCTGGACGGTAGCGATTACCGCTTCGCCGAGGCCACGAACGCGTTCGAAAACACACCCTACGGCGTCGTCAAGGCCGTCAAGCAGACCGAACTTGCCGCCGCAGCGGACCGGATCACCTATGGTGCCGTTATCTCCGGCTTCCTGTGTCTTGTTCCGATCGTTGGTCTCATCTGGTGGGTTACGCGTCGCATGTTCGCGCCGCTGGAGAACCTCGCGGTGGCTGCGAGCAGGATCGCCGACGGCGATCTCGAGGTTGCCGTGGAGGCGACGGAGCGGCAGGATGAAATCGGCCGTATGGCGCGCTGTATCGAGGTCTTCAAGGACAATTCCGTTGAGCGCGAGCGTCTCGCGTCCGAGCGCAAGGTGGGTCATATCGCCCGTGAGAAGCGCGAGAAACTGATCGATTCCCTGATCGCGGATTTCCGGGCCGAATCGCAGTCGGTGCTGGAGCTGGTGGAAACCAATATCGCCCGTGTCGAGGACGTGTCCTCGGCGCTCAACGAGCGTTCCGCGTCCGCATCCGAGCAGGGAGAAACGGCGGTTTCAACATCGGAGAACGCCTCTTCGAACGTTCAGGCGGTCGCCTCGGCTACCGAAGAGCTGAACGCCTCCATTTCGGAAATCTCGCGGCAGGTCGAGACCACGGCGTCGATCGTGGAGCAAACGACGATGGCGGCGCAAAGCTCGAACTCCAAGATCTCGGGTCTCGCCGAAGCGGCAAACAAGATCGGCGACGTTCTTTCGCTCATCTCCGAGATTGCGGAACAGACCAACCTTCTTGCGCTGAACGCGACAATCGAGGCCGCACGGGCGGGCGATGCCGGAAAGGGTTTTGCCGTTGTCGCGTCCGAGGTGAAGTCGCTTGCCGGCCAGACGGCCAAGGCGACGGAAGAAATCTCCGCGCAGATTTCCGCGATCCAGGCGTCGACGTCGGAAGCGGTCGAGGAGATCGCCCGCGTCTCGGAGTCGGTGGAAGAGGTCAATTCCTACACCACGACGATTTCGGATGCCGTCCAGCAGCAGGGCTCGGCGACAGGCGAGATTTCCCGCAATGTCGCCGAAGCCGCGGACGGAACACGCAGCGTAGCCACGACCGTTGTCTCCCTGAACCAGGGCGTCGCGGAAAATTCGGCCGCTGTCGGCGACATGCTGCAGGCAACAATCGAGATGAAGCAGCAGGCGGAACATCTGCGGGCCTCTGTCGAGAAATTCCTCTCCGAGGTTGCAGCGGCGTAAGTCAGCGCTTAGGTATCGAGAGGCCGTCCGGTTTTCCGACCGGGCGGCCTTCGTCTGTTTGAACAAGAGGACAGCACCGCAATGCATTGGCCGGACTTGTCTGGACGCCTTGAAGACGGCGGTCACGTGCTGCCCGTCCGCGTGTACTACGAAGACACTGATTTCACCGGCATTGTCTATCACGGCGCATATGTCCGCTTCTTCGAGCGTGCGCGCTCGGATTTCCTGCGCCTCATCGGCATTCATCACAAGGCACTCGCCGATGGCAGGTACGGTGCGCAGCTTGCTTTTGCCGTGCGCGGAATGACCATCGACTTTCAAAAACCGGCCCGCATCGACGATACGCTCGAGATCCATACCAGCCTGTCCGAATACCGCGGAGCGAGAATCAAGCTGGATCAGCTGGCTTACCGGGGCGAGGAACTTCTGGTTTCGGCCGCCGTGACCGTGGCCGTGATCACCGGCGAGGGACGGCCGACCCGCCTGCCGGTGTCGCTGTCGGAGAAACTCGCCGCGCACGCTCCCAGCGATTTTTCCGAAGAATGAATGATTTTGCCGAGAGTTATGGCCAATCGGCCCATAGATCTCGGTAAAATGTTGTAAAACAGATCGCCGCGTTAATCTTGCGGTAACCTTAATTGATTCCTTTTAAGAAGGGCGCGCTTTACGCGGCAAAGTCCCAGTTTTGACAAATTCAAACGTCACAGAGGCGGCTGGCGATCGAATGCTGGCGTATTGAGTCCGGCCTGTTGCGGCAGAGCCCGGAGACATAGGAAAAGACAACGTCAGACGGCCAAGGGGTCATTGAATTTATGGAAACACTTGTCCAATCGACATTGGCGGCGCCGGAAGGCGATATTTCTTTTTTCTCGCTGTTCTGGCAGGCGCATTTCGTCGTGAAGGTCGTGATGATCGGCCTCCTGGCAGCATCTGTCTGGTGCTGGGCGATCATCGTCGACAAGGTCCTGCTGATGGGCCGCACGCGGCGACAGATGACCCGGTTCGAAACGGTGTTCTGGTCGGGCCAGTCCCTCGAAGAGCTCTACGGAACGCTGCATAACCGGGTAAATCACTCGATGGCAGCCCTGTTCGTCGCGGCGATGCGGGAGTGGAAACGCAGCCACGAAGGCGCCAAACCCGCGATCGGGTCCCTGCAGCAGCGCATAGACCGGGTCATGGACGTGACCATCCAGCGCGAGGCCGAACGGCTGGAAAGCCGGCTGCTGATCCTTGCGACCGTGGGATCCGCGGCTCCATTCATCGGTCTGTTCGGAACGGTCTGGGGCATCATGACCGCGTTTCAGGCCATCGCGGCATCGGAAAGCACGAACCTAGCCGTTGTTGCGCCGGGTATTGCCGAAGCGCTGTTTGCGACCGCGCTCGGACTGCTGGCCGCGATTCCCGCCGTGATTGCCTACAACAAGTTTGCCTCAGACGTCGGCAAGGCCGTCGCCCGCATGGAAGGTTTCGCGGACGAGTTCTCCGCCATCCTGTCCAGACAGATCGACGAAAGGGGCTGATGCATGGCCATGCAGGTCGGTAGCGGGCAGGCTGGAGGCGGGCGCCGGGGGCGCCGCCGCAAACGTGCGGTCCTGATGACCGAAATCAACGTGACGCCGTTCGTCGACGTCATGCTGGTGCTCCTCATCATCTTCATGGTGGCGGCGCCGCTGCTGACGGTCGGTGTGCCGATCGATCTGCCTGAAACGCAGGCCACGGCGCTTGAAGGGGATACGGAGCCGATAACCATCTCCGTGAATTCCAGCGGCGAGATCTTCATTCAGGACACGCCGATTGCCATTGATGAAGTGGTGCCGAAACTCGAGGCCATCGCGGCGAACGGATACGAGGAGCGTATCTATGTGCGCGGTGACCAGGATGCCGATTACGGAACAATGATGAAACTCATGGGCCGCATCAATGCGGCCGGTTTCAAACGCTTGGGCCTTGTCACTCTGGAAGAACGGGACTCGTAACGCGTCATGCGCGCAGGTCTCATCGCGTCTTTGACCGGTCATACGGTTATTTTGGTCTGGGGCCTGGTGGCCTTGCCGGGCGCGGAGAGCTTTCCGGAACCTGTCGTCGATTCCCTTCCGGTGGAACTGGTGTCGTTGAGCGAACTCACGGAAATCCAGGTCGGTGAAACCGACGGCGACATCGAAGCCGCTCCGGCGCCGAAGCCCGTCGAGACGCCGCAGCCGGAACCTCCCGAGCCTGCTGAGACCGTGGCCCCCGAACCTGCACCGGTCGCGGCCACTCCGCCGCCGCCGACACCGGCCCCCGCTCCCGCGCCGGCACCGGAACCCGTGACCGCGCCTGATCCGGAGCCCGCCCCGGCGCCCGCACCCGTGGCGGAACCCGCGCCTGATCCGGAGCCGGCCGATGAGCCGCAAGAGGCGCCGCCCGAACCGCAGCCGATCGTCACAAGTGCGGTTCCGCGCTCCAAGCCCGCACCGCCGACCCGCACGGAGCAGAAGCCGGAAGAAATCCAGGTCGCCGACAATCCGGATCTTCTGAACAAGGTCAACCAGGCGCTCGCGAACACGTCCACGTCACAGGCACCGGCATCGGCGGGGACGCGCAACGGTGTTCAGCATGCCGGGCTGTCGGCCAACGAAAAAGACGTGATTGCCCAGATGATCCGTGAGAAGTGGAGCCGCCTGCCGGATCAGTATCCGTCGGATCTGAAAGTGATCATCCGGTTCAAACTGTCGCCACAGGGAAAGCTCTCCGGTGCGCCGACGGTGGAAAATTCTCATCCCGATCCACGATTCCAGGCGCTGGCATCGGCCGCGCTCAGAGCGGTGTACAGGGTCGATGCGGAAGACGGGTTCTCGATCCTTCCGCGCGAAAAATACGACGGACCGAACGGTTGGAACACAATGCAGCCAACATTGTATCCAAATGGCTAGGGTACGGAACGCGCTTGAATGGCAGGAGGCCAGGCTTGACAATGAAGACCAACAGCTTTGATCGAATGGGTGCGATGATAATCGCGGCATCACGAACCCTGGCCGCCGCCCTCGGCATGTTCCTGCTCGCGCTTCAATCGGCGCACGCGCTCGTGGAAATCGACATTCGGGGCGGAAACATCGAGCCCCTGCCAATCGCGCTACCCGACTTTTCGGCCGAAGGAGGGGACAGCAAGCTGGCGGCGGACATGACAGGGGTCATAGCCGCGGATCTCAAGCGCTCCGGATTGTTCAACCCTCTGGATCCGGCCAGTTTCATTCAGAAGAACATGAGCGTGAATTCGACGCCTCGTTTCGGAGACTGGCGCCAGATCAGCGCACAGGCGCTTGTGACCGGAACGGTGATCAAGCAGCCCGATGGCCGCCTTAGAGCCGAGTTCCGCCTGTGGGACGTGTTCGCGCAGGAGCAGATGCTCGGACAGCAATTCTACACGACGCCCGAGAACTGGCGGCGCCTGGCGCATATCATCTCCGACGCCATCTACGAGCGTCTGACCGGCGAAAAGGGATATTTCGATACGCGCATCGTTTTTGTCGACGAGACCGGAACGAAGGACAAGAGGGTCAAGAGGCTCGCGATCATGGATCAGGACGGTGCCAACGTGCGTTACCTAACCCGGGGCGACGATCTCGTGCTGACGCCGCGATTTTCGCCGACCAGCCAGGAAATCACCTACATGTCCTACGGCGGTGACGATCCGAGCGTCTATCTGCTCAACATCGAAACCGGGCAAAGGGAGATCGTGGGCAACTTCCCGGGCATGACCTTCGCGCCCCGCTTCTCGCCGGATGGCCAAAGCGTCGTGATGAGCCTTCAGCAGGGCGGCAATGCCAACATATTCATGATGGATCTCCGGTCCCGGAGAACAACGCGCCTGACCAACACGGCTGCGATCGACACCAGCCCGTCCTTTTCCCCCGACGGGCGCCAGATCGTGTTTGAATCCGACCGGGGCGGGAGCCAGCAGCTCTATGTCATGAATGCCGGTGGCGGCGACGCCCGGCGCATATCCTTTGGCCCCGGGCGCTACTCGACGCCGGTCTGGTCTCCTCGCGGAGATTTGATCGCCTTCACCAAGCAGCACCAGGGCCGCTTCATGATCGGTGTCATGAGCCCGGACGGCAAGGGTGAGCGGATCCTGACCGAGGGCTATCACAACGAAGGGCCCGCCTGGTCGCCCAATGGCCGTGTGCTGGTGTTTTTCCGCGACACGCCGGGCGCCAACGGCGGACCGCAGGTCTGGACGGTTGACCTGACGGGATACAACGAACAGCGCGTGGACACGCCGGCCTTTGCGTCCGATCCGTCCTGGTCGCCGCTGATCAACTGAAAATTCGACATGACGAAGGTTTGGAAACCGGCGCTTCATGTCCTGTTAACCATGTTTGAAAAGACGCCCTTAACCAGGTTTGGCTAGAAAGCGTTTACCTAAAACCGGATGGAACCGAAGTCGGGTTGACGGGCTGGGGATGTAGGAGACGGGAATGTTGAACAAAGAATTTGCCGGCCAGGGAGCAAGATGGCTTGTCGTCTGCTTTGCGCTCCTGTTTGCGGCGGCTTGTGCCCAGACAAAGCCGGATGGGCTTTCCAGTAACGTGAAGCCCGGCACGGGCCAGGATTTCGTCGTCAATGTCGGCGATCGGGTTTTCTTCGAAGAGGACCAGTCGGTGCTGAACGCCCAGGGCCAGGCAACGCTTTCGGGTCAGGCCAAATGGCTCAACAAGTACTCGCAGTACACGATCAAGGTCGAAGGCCACGCGGATGAGCGCGGAACCCGCCAGTACAACATTGCGCTGGGTGCGCGCCGCGCGCAGGCCGCGCGCGACTTCCTTGTCGCACAGGGTGTGAGCGCCTCGCGCATCAAGACGATTTCCTATGGCAAGGAACGGCCGGTCGCCGTGTGCAACGACAACAGTTGCTGGTCGCAGAACCGGCGAGCGGTCACGGTGCTGAGCAATGCCACGAACTGAACCGCACTGATAACGACGACATGACGGGGCCGGCCATTTGAGCCGGCCCTTTTGCTTTCCGGGGTGCAAATCGCCGCTTTCTGCCGCTCAGAACGCGGATTGTCAAAATTTGGCCGAAGTCCGGGCGCTCTGTCCCTTGAGTGCAGAGCCGGGCATGGCTAAGACTTGCTTATGCAAGACGGTTGCTTGGATGCAGGACAGATCCCTGCTGCAACGCTCAAGTCTTTGCCCACGCATCTGTGACCCGGAGGACCGAATGCAAAAATTCAAGACACTGGCCGGCATGTTCGTGATGCTTGCCCTTGTTGTCTCGGCGAGCCCGTCCGAAGCCCAGCTTTTTGGACGGAAGAAGGACGATTCCTCCGTGCGGATCGGCCAGCTGGAAGAACGTATCCGTGCGCTGACTGGACAGATCGAGCAATTGTCCTACCAGATGCGCGAGATGCAGGATCAGATGCGCCGCATGCAGGAAGACAATGAATACCGGTTCCAGCAGCTGGAAGGTGGAACACCGGGCAAGCGGTCGGACCTCTCGCCGACCGGCGCGCCGGGCAGCACGGCACCCGGCCTGGCAGCTGATGGAACACCGCAGACCGGAACACTGGTCGCCCCGAATGGCGGCGTTGCCACTTTGCCCGCAAACGGGTCCGGCGACGGCGCCTGGGATCAGAGCGGCGGTTATGAGGAGCAGCCCGGTCTTGCGAGCGATGGTCCGATTGACCTGTCCGCCCTGGCGAACGGGCTGGAAACGATTCCGGGCACCGGGCAGGAACTCGTTCCCGGCCCGTCGATCGGAACGGAAGACGACGCGATTGCCAACATCATCGGCAGCGGGGACCCGAACTCCGACTATGACGCCGCCTATTCCATGGCGGTCAACGGCGACTATCCGGGTGCGGAGCGCGGGTTCAGAACATTTCTGGAGACCTACCCCGACAGCAGTCTCGTCGCGAACGCGCAGTACTGGCTCGGCGAAAGCCTTCTTGCGCAGCAGGATTATCGCGGCGCGGCCGATGCCTTCCTCAAGACCTACACGGACTATCCCGGTAACGACAAAAGCCCGGACAGCCTTTTGAAGCTTGGCGTCTCACTGCGCGGACTGGGTGAGTCCGATGCCGCATGCGCGACATTTTCGGAACTGTTGAACAAGTTCCCCAATGCGGCACCGGCTGTGCTGTCTCAGGCACGGGATGAACGCGTCCGTGCACAATGTTCCTGACAAGGGCGGCGAACCCGGCGGGCTTTCCGCTGACGAGGCCGATGCGCTCTTTTCAAGACTGAATTCCTTTTCAAATCTTGCACTCGCCGTGTCCGGCGGGGCCGATTCCCTTTGTCTCCTGGTTCTGTTTGACGAGTGGCGCCAGCGCAATCGATGGGACGGCCGCGCTGAAGTTCTTGTCGTTGATCACGGTCTGCGTCCGGAAAGCGCGGCGGAAGCACGGTTCGTTCGAGATGCCGCCCGTCAGCACCGCCTTGAAGTCAGCATCCTTTGCTGGGAGGGAACCAAGCCGGGCAGCAACGTCCAGGATGCGGCGCGGCGCGCGCGCTACGCTCTGATGGCGCGCCGGATCGCCGATACGGGGGCCGAGGCGCTGCTTCTCGGGCATCACATGGACGACCAGGCCGAAACCTTCCTTGACCGGCTGACGCGTGGCAGCGGTGTGTCCGGGTTGAGCGCCATGGCAATCGATGAACCCGGCGGTCCGGAAGGGCTGCGGCTGCTGCGCCCGTTTCTCGGCGTGCGCAAGAACCGCCTCGAAGCGAGCCTGCGGGAACGCGGCCGCAGCTGGTGTCATGATCCGACCAACGACGACAGGAAATACAAAAGGAGCAGGCTGCGGCGGATCATGGACCTGCTCGAAGACGAAGGCCTGACGGCTGACCGGCTTGCTGAAACCGCGGGCCGGATGCGCCGGGCCCGTGTGGCGCTCGACAGCGCAGTGCAGGACATCGCGTCCAGACTTCTGGAACATCATCCTGCCGGGCCTGCGCGTCTGAACCGTGCCGCCTACAGGAAGCAGCCGGAGGATCTGCGCCTGCGGTTGTTGACGGACATGGTTGGGATCGTAACAGGACGCCGGCCGGAGCCGCGCCTCAGGCAGCTAGAAACCCTTGACGACCTGTTCTGTTCCGCTGCGCCCGGCCGGCAGACGCTTTGCGGCGCGATGTTCGAGGCAGGGGACAATTTTGTGTGGAGCTGGCGCGAACCGGGGCGGTTCCCGCCGGAAACGCTGTCGGACCCAGACGGCACCGGTCTGTGGGATCATCGATATCGATACGCTGTGCCCGGCGCCGGTCATGGGGAGGCGCGGGGCATCGGACTTCGGCTCGGACCGCTGATGCATGCTCCCGTCAGTTCCAAAGACATTATCTGGCCACAGGGATGGCCTAAGTCGGCTTTCGAGTGTTCACCCGCCGTCTGGACCGCGCAGGGACAGCTCCTGGAGCAGTCGGTCTCCCTAAAAGCGGGCACTGTTGAAAATAACCATAGCTGCAGCTTGGATTTGGAGAGACTGCCAATACGGGGTAAATTACTCGACGGCAGGGACAGTCAAGGAGACCTGTGAAGAGAATTCTGCGGTTTTCCTCTTCACGAACTTCTGATAGAGGTCCGGGCTTAATAAATTAGTCAGCGCATATGCGCATTATGGCGCACCGCCTTGGCAGCGGGCCTTGGGCGACCTATCTTCGCTCTTAGAGAAATGTAACCGCGTGCAGTAAGTCGCGTTGGGCGGTTAAGGGAACGAAATGAACGCACATTTTCGCAACTTTGCTCTTTGGGTCATCATTGCCCTTTTGTTGATCGCATTGTTCCAGCTGTTTCAAAGCCCTGCGCAGCAGGGTGCCACGAATGACATCGCCTATTCCGACTTCATGAGACAGGTCGACAATGGTGAAGTCAGGTCGGTCACGATCCAGGAACAGAAAATCACCGGGTTGTACAACAGCGGTGGCGCGTTCCAGACTTATGCGCCGGACGGAGCGCAATATGTGGACGAGCTGCGCGGCAAGGGCGTCTTGATCAAGGCCAACCCGCCTGCAGAGAATTCACCGCTTCTTGGCGCACTGTTCTCGTGGCTGCCGATGCTGATCATCCTGGGTATCTGGATCTTCGTGATGCGCCAGATGCAGGGATCCGGCGGCAAGGCGATGGGCTTCGGCAAATCCAAGGCCAAGCTTCTGACCGAAGCGCACGGACGCGTGACCTTCGAAGACGTCGCCGGCATCGACGAAGCCAAGGAAGACCTTCAGGAGATCGTCGAATTCCTGCGCGATCCGCAGAAATTCCAGCGGCTTGGCGGCCGTATTCCGCGCGGTGTGCTGCTTGTCGGTCCTCCGGGAACCGGTAAAACGCTGACCGCGCGCGCGGTCGCAGGGGAAGCCAACGTTCCGTTCTTCACGATTTCCGGCTCGGACTTCGTCGAGATGTTCGTCGGTGTCGGTGCCTCGCGTGTGCGCGACATGTTCGAGCAGGCGAAGAAGAACGCGCCCTGCATCATCTTCATCGACGAAATCGACGCGGTCGGCCGTCACCGCGGTGCCGGTCTTGGCGGCGGCAACGACGAGCGCGAACAGACGCTCAACCAGTTGCTGGTCGAGATGGACGGCTTCGAGCCGAATGAAGGCATCATCATCATCGCCGCGACCAACCGTCCGGACGTTCTGGATCCGGCACTGCTGCGTCCCGGCCGTTTCGACCGTCAGATTGTCGTGCCGAACCCGGATATCACGGGACGCGAGAAGATCCTCAAGGTCCATATGCGGAAAGTGCCGCTTGCTCCGGACGTCGATGTCAAGACGCTTGCACGCGGCACCCCGGGTTTCTCCGGTGCGGATCTCATGAACCTCGTGAACGAGGCCGCTCTTCTGGCGGCGCGCCGCTCCAAGCGTCTCGTCACGATGTCGGAGTTCGAGGATGCCAAGGACAAGGTGATGATGGGCGCGGAACGCCGTACGCTCGTCATGACCGAGGAAGAGAAGAAACTGACGGCTTATCACGAGGCCGGCCATGCGCTGGTCGCGCTGCACCAGGAAGCGTCGGACCCGATCCACAAGGCGACCATCATTCCGCGCGGACGTGCGCTCGGTATGGTGATGCGGCTGCCGGAGAAGGACCAAGTTTCCCTGACACGCGCCAAGTGCAAGGCTGATCTCGCTGTCGCCATGGGTGGACGCGTCGCGGAAGAAATGATCTTCGGCTACGAAAAGGTCACCTCGGGAGCGTCGGGCGACATCCAGATGGCGACGAAGCTCGCCCGCGCCATGGCCACCCAGTTCGGCATGTCCGACAAACTCGGTCCGCTTCTCTACGGCGAAAACCAGGAAGAGGTGTTCCTGGGGCACTCCGTTGCGAAGAACCAGAGCGTGTCGGACGAAACCCAGAAGATCGTCGACGCGGAGATCAAGTCCTTCGTCAATCAGGGCTATGAAACCGCGAACAAGATCCTGCGCGATCACGAAGACCAGCTTCACACGATCGCCAAGGGCCTTCTGGAATACGAGACCCTGTCGGGCGACGAGATCAAGGATCTGCTCGACGGCAAACCGCCGGTGCGTGACACGGACGACGATCAGCCGATCGGGCGCTCCTCCGCGGTTCCGACCGCAGGCGCAAAGCGCGGCGGAGACGAGCCGAGCGGCGGCATGGAGCCTCAACCGTCCTGAGGCCGTGCTGCCTGAAACAAGAGACTGCGACTGCCCGGCATTGCCGGGCAGTTTTATTTTGAGCGCGGTTGTGGATCGTCAGTGAATAGTAATATTTGCTCACATATTTTGAAGAACGCCCGCTTCCTTTTGCGATAAAAGGGCGCAGACGACGTTTTCAGATAGGCATGACAGATGCGCAAGTTTTTCGGCACCGACGGCATTCGTGGACAGGCCAATTCCTACCCCATGACCGCCGAAATGGCCTTGAAGGTCGGCATGGCGGCAGGCCTTGTCTTCAAGAACGGACGCCACCGGCACCGCGTTGTCATCGGCAAGGATACCCGTTTGTCGGGATATATGCTTGAAACGGCCCTGGTTGCCGGTTTCACATCGGTTGGAATGGATGTGTTTCTTCTGGGTCCGATGCCGACCCCCGCCGTCGCAATGCTGACCAGGTCGCTCAGAACCGACCTGGGTGTGATGATTTCAGCGTCGCACAACGCCTATCATGACAACGGGATCAAGTTCTTCGGTCCGGACGGTTTCAAGCTGAGCGACGAGATCGAGCGGAAGATCGAGGACCTCATCGAGAGTGATCTCACGTCGACCCTTGCCGGACCGGGAGACCTCGGGCGGGCAAGGCGGATCGACGGCGCGCAGCAACGCTACATCGAATTCGCCAAGAGAACCCTGCCCCGGGAAATGAGCCTGGAGGGTCTGAGGGTCGTGATCGACTGTGCCAACGGGGCTGCCTACAAGGTGGCGCCCGAAGCCCTGTGGGAACTGGGTGCGGACGTTATCTCCATGGGCGTGGCACCGGACGGGTTCAACATCAACAAGGAATGCGGTTCGACATCAACCGATGCGCTCTCGAAAAAGGTTCACGAGGTGCGCGCCGATATCGGCATTGCGCTCGACGGCGACGCGGACCGTGTCATCATCGTTGACGAAAACGGCCAGGAAGTGGACGGCGATCAGCTGATGGCGGTTGTCGCGCAATCCTGGCAGGCGAACGAGCGGCTTTCCGGTTCGGGCATCGTGGCGACCGTGATGTCCAACCTCGGACTGGAGCGCTATCTGGGCAGCATCGGTCTTGACCTTGCGCGCACCAGGGTCGGCGACAGATATGTCGTCGAACACATGCGTGCCAACGGGTTCAATGTCGGCGGCGAACAGTCGGGCCATATCGTGTTGTCGGATTTCGCAACCACCGGAGACGGACTGATCGCCGCGCTTCAGGTGCTGGCCTGTGTCAAGGACCAGGACAAGCCCGTTTCCCAGGTCTGCCGGCGTTTCGAACCCGTTCCGCAGATCCTCAAGAACGTCCGCTACAGCAGCGGCAAGCCCCTGGAACAGGAGCGGGTCCGCACTGCCATCGAGGACGGCGAAGCACGGCTGGGAACCTCGGGCCGGCTGGTGATCCGGGCCTCCGGTACCGAACCTCTCATCCGCGTCATGGCGGAAGGGGATGATGCCGATCTCGTCAAAGAGGTCGTCAATGACATTGCGGGCGTTGTCGCGACAGCCGCCGCCTGAAGAAAAACCCTGCCGGAACAAGTTGATCGCGGGAGATGCAGCGGAGTGGCGCAGCTCGTTGCCGCGTTTTCTTGCGGGGTTAAGTTTTTGTTAAGGTAAAAATTCACGGTTAAAGAACAGGGTTAAGCCACCTTTAATGAATTCGCGTCACTATGCTTTCAAGTTTGATGTGTCCGGCAATCGTAAAGCGGACGCTCACTGGAAGAGGACGAGGACATGAGATCATTTTTCAAGCGTTTGTCTTTGACCGGCTTTGCAGTCGCGCTTTCCACAACTGGTTTTGCCGCGGATCTGCCGACTCCGGTCATTGAACATATCCCGGAAGTGCCTGCTGTCGGCGGCTGGTATCTGCGCGGTGATATCGGCTACAAGATCTATCAGGCACCAGACATCAAATACGGGACCATCGATTTCTTCGACGAGGAAATGGACGGGACCTTCATGATCGGCGCCGGTGTCGGTTACAAGTGGAACAACCACTTCCGTACGGATTTGACGATCGACTACGAATTCCCGACCGAAGTCAGCTCCAAGGCCGATTGTAGCAGCGTGTGCGGATCGCCCGGATACTCGGTCGAGAAGGCGGACATCGACGTCTGGACGTTCATGATCAACGGTTATGTCGATATCGCCACCTGGAACCGGTTCACACCCTATGTCGGTGCCGGCATCGGCGCGTCCTACGTTTCGACAAGCGATATCAATTTCAGCAACCCGGACGGTTCGACCGGTACCTATGAGAGTGATGGCAAGTGGAATTTTGCCTGGGCGTTGATGGCAGGTGCCAGCTACGACATCACGCAGAACTTCGCTATCGATGGCGGTTACCGTTACCTGAATATCGGCGACGCACAGTCCAAGACCTTCACCACCGCCGGGCAGACTTCGCGCATCGAGTATGAGGATCTGGCCGCACACGAGTTCCGTCTCGGTGCCCGCTACACTTTCAACACGACCCATGCTCCGGCGCCGATCATTTACGACAAGGGTCCGATCAGCAGCAACTTCTGATCAGGATCGCTTCGAACCTGGAATGGCCGGTCTGACAGACCGGCCATTTTGCGTTTGACCGGGAAGTGAATTGACCCGGGCAGCTGAACGGTCTATTTCCGCAGGTGGGACACCCCTCCCCAACGAGGGGCAACTATCTGCGAGGGTAGACAGATATGACAGAGCTTGCCGTAAAGCCGGACGTGCGTCCGGCCAATCCCCATTTTTCATCCGGACCCTGCTCCAAGCGACCCGGCTGGTCGCTGGACGGTCTTGCCGATGCGCCGCTCGGGCGTTCGCACCGGGCCAAGCCCGGCAAGGCGAAACTCGCCGAAGCGATAGACCTCACCCGCAAGGTACTGGAAGTTCCAGACGATTACAGGATCGGCATCGTGCCCGCATCGGATACCGGTGCGGTCGAAATGGCGCTGTGGTCGATGCTTGGCGCCCGCGGTGTCGAGATGCTGGCCTGGGAAAGCTTCGGCAAGGGCTGGGTCACTGATGTGGTCAAGCAACTCAAACTTGAGGACGCAAGGGTTCTGGAGGCTGCCTATGGCGAGCTGCCCGACCTTGCGGCCGTCGATTTTTCCAAGGATGTGGTCTTCACCTGGAACGGCACCACCTCAGGCGTTCGCGTGCCGGACGGGGACTGGATTCCCGCGGACAGGCAAGGGCTGACGATCTGCGACGCCACGTCTGCCGCGTTTGCACAGGAGCTGCCGTTCGACAAGCTCGATGTGGTGACATTCTCCTGGCAGAAAGTGCTGGGCGGGGAGGCCGCGCACGGCGTTCTGATCCTGAGCCCGCGCGCTGTGGAGCGCCTTGAAACCTATACGCCGGCCTGGCCAATGCCGAAAATTTTCCGCCTGACGAAAGGCGGAAAGCTGATCGAGGGCGTGTTCAAAGGCGAAACGATCAACACACCGTCGATGCTCTGCGTCGAGGACTACATCGATGCGCTGAACTGGGCCGATGGCATCGGCGGGCTGTCCGCGTTGAGGGGCCGGGCCGATGCCAACCTCGAGGTTCTGGCTGATTGGGTGCAGCAGTCCGGCTGGGCGGATTTCCTGGCTTGCGACCCGGCGACGCTCTCCAACACCTCGGTGTGCCTGAAGATCACCGACCCCGACATTCTCGCTCTCGATGACCAGGGACAAGCGGCCTTTGCCAAGGCGGTTGCGGCCTGTCTCGACCGGGAAGGGGTCGCCTTCGATATCGGCGCGTACCGCGATGCTCCCTCAGGCCTCAGGATTTGGGCAGGGGCGACGATAGAAACTTCCGATCTGACGGCGTTGACCGCATGGCTCGACTGGGCGCATGCGAGCGAAAAAGCAAACCTGTCTCAGGCAGCCTGAGCACGTCTCCATACATGACACACCATCCGGGCGGCGCTCTGCCCGGTCGCCATCTGCATTCAAGGAGACGTCAACATGGCTCCCAAGGTACTTATTTCCGACAAGCTTTCACCCGCTGCCGTACAGATCTTCAGGGATCGTGGCCTGGATGTCGATTTCCTGCCGGACGTCGGCAAGGACAAGGAAAAGCTGCTGGAGATCATCGGTCAGTATGACGGACTGGCGATCCGGTCCGCAACCAAGGTGACCGAAAAGATCATCGCTGCCGCCGACAATCTCAAGGTCGTTGGCCGCGCCGGCATCGGTGTCGACAATGTCGACATATCCAAGGCGACGGCCCGCGGGATCATCGTGATGAACACCCCGTTCGGCAATGCCATCACGACCGCCGAACATGCGATCTCGATGATGATGGCCGTGGCGCGTCAGATCCCGGCGGCCGATGCCTCCACGCAGGCTGGAAAGTGGGAGAAATCCCGTTTCATGGGGCGTGAGCTCACCGGCAAGACGCTCGGTCTTGTCGGCTGCGGCAACATCGGATCGATCGTCGCGGACCGGGCAATCGGCCTCAAGATGAAGGTCGTCGCCTTCGACCCGTTCCTGACGCCGGAACGCGCCGTTTCACTCGGTGTTGAAAAGGTGGAGCTGGACGATCTCTTCGCCCGCTCCGACGTCATCACCCTGCATACGCCCCTGACCGACAAGACGCGCAACATCATCAATGCCGATACGATCTCGAAGATGCGGACCGGCGCCTACCTGGTCAACTGCGCCCGTGGCGGTCTCGCGGACGAGGCGGCGGTCAGGCAGGCCCTCGACGAGGGCAAGCTCGCCGGTGCCGCGTTCGATGTATTCGTGGATGAGCCTGCGCGCGAGAATGTCCTGTTCGGGGCGCCGAATTTCGTTTCCACCCCGCATCTCGGCGCGTCCACGTCCGAGGCGCAGGAGAACGTGGCGCTGCAGGTTGCCGAACAGATGTGCGACTATCTGCTTGAAGGCGCTGTGCGCAATGCGCTCAACATGCCCTCGATTTCCGCCGAGGAAGCCCCCAAGCTGGCGCCTTTCGTGCGGCTTGCCGAACAGCTGGGGTCGTTTGCCGGCCAGCTGACCGAGACCGGGATCGAAGGCGTCAAGATCGAATATGCGGGTGCCGTCGGAGAGATGAACGTCCAGGCCCTGACAGCTGCTGCCATCACCGGTCTTCTGACGCCGCTGCTGCAGACGGTGAACATGGTTTCAGCGCCGATCCTGGCAAAGGACCGTGGTATCAAGGTTGAAGAAATCCGCCGTGACAAGCAGGGCGCCTACGAGACCTACATCCGCCTGACGGTCATCACCGAACGGCAGGAGCGCTCTGTCGCCGGGACTGTCTTTGCCGACGGAAAGCCGCGCATCATCCAGGTGAAGGGCATCAACATGGAAGCAGAACTCGGCGAGCACATGCTTTATATCACCAACGAGGACAAGCCGGGCTTCATCGGGCAGCTGGGCATGGAACTGGGTGACAGCGGTGTCAACATCGCGACCTTCAATCTCGGCAGGCAGGCCCCGGGGGCCGATGCGATCTGTCTCGTGGAAGTGGATGGAAAGGTCGATACCGCGGTCATGAAGCGGCTGGAAGCGGTCTCCCATGTCAAACAGGTAAAAGACCTCCGGTTTTAGCCAGTTCGCGCGCCCATAGATGGTGTCATCGACAAGGCCCGGAAAGGGTCTTGTCCCTCATGGGTTTCCTGCGGGCGATGCCGGGGGAGAAACAAGTGGCGCGCGCGGGATGCGTCAGGTCCGTTCGCCACCGGCCGTTGCCGGTTTCGGCCGGCGGAACACCCTTCCGTCCAGCGCGACAAGACCGACCAGAAGGACCGCGAAGCCGGCCAACTGGAGCACACTGAGGTTTTCTCCCAGGAGCAGCCATCCGAACAGCAACGCGCTGGCCGGGACGATCAGCGTCACGAGCGAGGCGTTGGTGGCACCGGCATCGGCCAGGAGCTGGAAATAGATCAGGTAGGCAAGCGCGGTCGCAAGGATGCCGAGGGCAGCAACATTGCCCCAGGCCGTCATGCTCGTATCGGCAATGCTCCAGCCTGTTCCAAAATACAGCGCGACCGGCAACATGATCAGGCTCGATCCGAGCAACTGACCGGTTGCCGAAACCTGAGGGCGGACGCCCTTGAAGCGGCGCGCGTATGTGGCCGCGCAGGCATAGGAGACGGCAGCGCCGAGACAGCTCAACTGTGCCCAGACGGGATCATTCGCAACACCGGACAGGCTGCTCGACAGCATGATCGCGACGCCGGCGACGCCGAGCAGGACGCCGGCGATCTTGTTCAGCGGCAGGCTTTCCTGCCCGGTCAGCAACCCGGCGGCGATCACGGTGAAAATGGGGGTCGTCGCGTTCAGGATCGAGGCAAGCCCCGCACCGATTTCCGTCTGGCCGAGAAACAGCAGTGAAAAAGGTATGGCATTGTTGAGAAGGCCCATGAGCAGGAACGGCAAGGCCAGGCGGGGCTTCAACTGTCCGAGCAGGTTCTGATGCCAGAGGACGACGAGCAGGACAGCACAGGCGCTGGACACGCGCAGGAACACGAGAACGAATGGCGGAATTTCAGCAACGGCGACCTTCGCAAACAGGAAGGAGCCACCCCAAATGGCGCCCAGCACCGCCAGCATGATCCAGTTTCGAAGTGACATGTGATTCATCATTCCCGGTTGAACTGCACTCCGGTTATCACGACGGTGCGCCGGCAGACACCCGAAAAACGAGCCGATCCCGGCGGAGCGGCTTGCGCAACGGTCTCAGTTCGGCAATGTAGTTGGATGTCTTCTGCCGGTCCCGGCAGCTTCAGGAACCAACTTTCCCATGACGCAGACCGATCAATCCTCCGAGACCCCGACACAGGCCGGGCGGCTGTATCCGTTGCTGATCGCGGCGGCCTGCCTGCTCGGAGCCAACGGCTTGTCCATGACGATGATCGCCGTGCGCGCACGTGTCGAGGGGCTTCCGGACACGAGCATCGGTCTACTGGGCTCGCTCTACTTCGCCGGGCTCATTTCCGGCGTTCTGCTCGCTCCGTTCCTGATTGCCAGGGCAGGCCACATCCGGGTCTTCGCCGCGCTTGCCTCCATCAGCGCGATCGCGGTTCTCGCACTTGCCTTCGCACCGGCCGGATGGCCGTGGATGCTCGCACGGTTCGTCAGCGGTGCTGCTTTCTGCGGGACGGCCATGGTTCTGGAAAGCTGGCTCAATTCGATTGCCTCCAATACCTCGCGCGGACGCATTCTCTCGATCTACCGGATCGTCGATCTGGGCGCGGTCATGGGCGGACAGTTCATCCTGCCGGTGTTCGGCGCATCCGGCTCCGACATTCTGATGGTTCTTGCCGTTCTGTTCTGTTTCGCCGTCGTACCGATTTCGCTTGCCCGCGGCGGCAATCCGCCGGCGCCGCCCGCGAGGCTCGTCAATCCGCTGATGCTTTGGCAGGTTTCCCCGGTCGCGATTGTGGGCATTTTCACCATTGGCCTCACGAATGGTGCCTTCCGGATGATCGGACCGATCTACGCGGAGAGTATCGGTCTGGGGCTGGAGACCGTTGCGGCCTTTATTGCGATCTGGGTTTTTGCAGGCGCTGTTTTCCAGTATCCGGCCGGATGGATTTCGGACCGGGTCGACCGAAGGTTCGTTCTGATCGCCTTCACGGTGGGCGCCGGTGCAGCTTGCCTCTTCATCGCGCGGTCGGTGACGCAGACCGAGTTGTTCATCGGCGTCTTTCTGTTCGGCGGATTTGCGCTGCCGCTCTATTCGCTCTCGGCTGCGCACGGCAACGATCACGCAAAACCCGGTCAGTTCATCGACGTGGCCGCCGGGATCATGCTCGCATTCGGCACCGGGGCGATGATCGGACCCTTCGTGGCTTCCCTGCTGATGGGCGCTTTCGGTCCGGCATCCTTTTTCGTCTATACGGCAACGCTGCATCTCATGCTGGTTCTTTTCATCATTGTCCGCATGTTCAGCCGTGAGGCGGTTCCGGCCGATCAGAGGCGCCGTTTTGTCTGGCTGCTGAGAACATCGCCGATGATGAACCGGCTGGCGCGGGGTGAAAAGTCCGATGAAAACGGCTCTGCGCCCAAATAACGCCAAAGATGCGTTTATAAGCAGTCCTAGGGTCAGGACACATTCATCCAAATTAATCGGTCCTGACCCTAAATACATTCCGGCGCGACATAAACTGCGCGCGCGGACTCGCATGCTCGTACAAACCTGTCTATAGTCCGCGCCGTTTGCCCCGGCCTGGTTGCCGGGGCTTGTTGTGTTGGCACACCGGACAGGCTCCGGGGGTGCAGATCTGCTTTCAGGAGAGCAAAGATTAGATGGCGAATGTGGTTGTTGTCGGTTCGCAATGGGGTGATGAAGGCAAAGGCAAGATTGTCGACTGGCTGTCGGAGCAAGCTGATGTCATCGTGAGGTTCCAGGGCGGTCACAATGCCGGGCATACGCTCGTCATCGATGGGGTCAGCTACAAACTTTCCCTGTTGCCGTCAGGCGTCGCACGTCCCGGGAAGCTTTCGGTTATCGGCAACGGCGTCGTGCTCGATCCACACGCCCTTGCCGAGGAGGTGGAACGGCTGGCCGGACAGGGTGTTGTCGTGACGCCCGAGACCCTGCGCGTTGCGGAAAACGCGACACTCATTCTGTCGCTCCACAGGGAACTGGATGCGCTGCGCGAAAACTCGAACACCGGCACCCGGATCGGCACGACAAAGCGCGGCATCGGTCCGGCTTACGAAGACAAGGTCGGCCGCCGGGCGATTCGGCTAATGGACCTGAAGAACCTGACCACGCTGCCGGCAAAGATCGACCGCCTGCTGACCCACCACAACGCGCTTCGCCGCGGACTTGGCCAGGACGAAGTTTCGGCCCAGGCGATCTATGACGAACTGGCGAGCGTCGCGGACAAGGTGCTGCCCTATATGGACAAGGTCTGGTACCTGCTCGACGACCTGCGCCGCAAAGGCAAGCGGATCCTCTTCGAAGGAGCGCAGGGCGCGCTTCTCGACATCGATCATGGCACCTACCCGTTCGTGACGTCTTCGAACACGGTTGCAGGCCAGGCGGCAACCGGTTGCGGGCTCGGGCCTGGTTCCGTCGATTTCGTCCTCGGGATCACCAAGGCGTACACGACGCGCGTGGGCGAAGGGCCTTTCCCGACGGAGCAGGAAAACGAGGTCGGAGAGTTTCTCGGCACCCGCGGCCATGAATTTGGAACCGTGACAGGCCGGCGCCGCCGCTGCGGCTGGTTCGATGCCGTTCTGGTGCGCCAGACAGTTTGCACCTCCGGCATCAACGGGATCGCCCTGACAAAGCTGGATGTTCTCGACGGCCTTGAAGAGATCAAGATCTGTATCGGCTACGAACTGGACGGCGAACGGATCGACTATCTGCCGGCGTCGCAAGGCGCCCAGGAACGGGTCATTCCGATCTACGAAACGCTGCCCGGCTGGAACGAATCCACGGAAGGTGCCCGGACATGGGGGGAGCTGCCGGCGCAGGCCATCAAGTATGTTCGTCACGTTGAGGAACTGATCGGTGCACCGGTCGCCTTGTTGTCCACCAGCCCGGAAAGAGATGACACAATTCTTGTGCAGAATCCTTTCCAGGATTGAGATCTGAGGTTGAACGCGGTCAATATCATTTGGCTGCGACAAAACTGCGAATCACCATTCGCAATAAACGAGTGCTCGGACGCGTCGTCGAAATGCGTCCTTTAGACTGTGATAGAATAAAGCCGAGCATGGTTTTCAGTTCATGCAAGTATGAAGAATTGGCACCGGTCTTCAAAAACTTGCTATAAGCCTGAAGTGATTGGGCTGGCGGAAATGATTCATGCACGTGGCCGGTAGGCAGGAAGATGGCTGATTACTATTCAATACTGAAGAAAACTATCGCGTCTTTGCCCGAAAGCAACGGTGCCGCGCGCCGGAGTGTCTACAGCCGCGCACGCAACGCCATCGTCAACCAGTTGAAGGCCTACGAACCGCCGCTGTCTCCATCCGAGATCACGGCAGAGCAATTGCGGCTTGAAGAGGCGATCCGGAAAGTCGAGGCGGAAGCGGCACGCGAAAGCCTTGGTCTGACACCAGCTGCCGTTGCCGCCGCGCCCGCAGCGCCGCCGCCTGCCGAAACGCCCGAGAACGCGCCGGTCGAGGCGGAACCGGAAGCCACTGAGCCGTCTGCACCCGTGGAAGCTGAACCCGAGGTCCAGTCAGAGCCGGCAGCCGGCGTGCCCGAACATGTGCCGGAACACGTGGCCGACGGTGCTGATGCGGATGACATCCCCTCTCCGTTGAAAGACACGTTGTCGGAAGCCGAATCCCTCGGTTCTGCAGCCAATCAGGCAGTCCAGAACGCCAAGGAAGCTGTCGAGACGACGGAAGCATCTGCTGCGCCGCTGGCTCCCGAGCCGCGCCAAGAGCCGGTTTTTGCGGATGAAGCGCCCGCAGATCAGGTGGTGCCCGACAACACGGGCGACGTTTCGGCTTCCGACGAGCCGCCGATTTATGCGGACGAGCGGGATGGAGAGGCGGAGCCCAGGACGCGCCCGAAGCGCGAGCGTCCGCGCGCGTCCGACGCCCTAAAGGGTGGTTCGTCTTCCAGCCGCGCCGTACCGATCTCGCTGGCGATCATCGCACTGGCCGTCCTGCTGGGTGCCGGTGCCTATTTCTTTCTCCCGCTCGATAATCTGATTTCGATCAATCGCGAAGAGGCCGGTACAAACGAAACGCAATCATCGGATGCATCCCAGACCGGCGTGTCGACATCCGAACCGGCTCCGGTCGCGGAGGCGGACCCGGATGCGGGCACCAAAAACACCGATCGCCTGCTTGATGGCGGCGATGAAGAAGTGATTGCGCCCGATGCGCGAACAGTGACGACAACGACGATCAATCCGCAAACCAACGAGCCTGCGCCTGCTCCGGCCGAACCTGCGATTACCGCAGGAAGCCCGGAGGTTCCTGCGCTTGTCCAACCCGTGCCGGTACAGCCCGAGGCCACAGTGCCTGCCGGACAGGGAACCGAGGCACCGCAGGCCGACCAGCAGAGCGATGTGGCCGCTGTCGACACGCAGCAGCAGGCTGCTACGGCGCCGACTTCGGCGGCCCCTGCGGGCGATGGAGCACAGCGCTCTATCCTCTATGAGGAAGGCGAAGACGCCGGCGGGGCAGGAACCGCTTCTCAAGGTGCCGTCGTCTGGGGCGTTGCCGAGGAGACCGGCCTTGACGGCCAGCAGCAATCGATTCTGACCGCATCGATCGACATTCCGGAGCGCGATGTGAAAGTCGACATTCGCATCAAGCCGAATGAAGATACCTCGCTTCCGGCGAGTCATCTGGTGGAAATCAAGTATGATTTCCCGGAAAGCTTTGCTGCCGGCGACGTCGTGAATGTTCCCGGCCTGGTCATGAAACCGACCGAGGAAGCGCGCGGCGATGCCTTGATCGGTGCGTCCGTCAAGGTGCAGCCGGGCTTTTTCTGGATTGCCCTGTCGAACCTTCCGAACGAGCAGTTGCGCAACCTGAACCTTCTAAGGGAACGCGGGTGGATCGATATCCCGATGCTCTACGAGAACGGCAAGCGCGGCATTCTGACCCTGGAAAAGGGCGCCGATGGCTCGGATGCCGTGGAACGGGCCTTTACCGCGTGGCAAGCGGGCTAGGTACGGACCCATAAATGAAGCCGGTTTGGCGGCAAAATGGCTTCACCCCGTGTCGTCAGGTTGCTTGACCGGGCAGAAAGTCCGCTTTTCGCAGTATTCCTGACATCCCATCACCGTTTGCAGGGCCATTGCGGGCTCGTTTATGAGGGTATGGCCCAGTCCTTTAAAAGTTGCTGGTTGACGGCTTGCCTTTTTCTTCCGGGCAAGGCATGTTCCGTCTTGGTCCGAGGGGTGTTCCGGTTTCCGGAACTGAGATGGCTGCCGCCGAACCCTTAGAACCTGATCCGGGTCATGCCGGCGAAGGGACGGAATCCTTAGCCTATTCCCGGATCTCCAATGTCAATTTCGGCCGTGTCGGCGGACGCATGATCTTGTTGGATCATTTGCCTGCCTGAGGCGGCCCAAGGGGCCGGAAAATCTCGCGTCAAATGCTCCGCGAGAGGTGCCGGGTCCCGGACGGGAGATCCTTTGATGTGTTCAGATCTGGCATTTTGCCAGTGCCTGGCCGTTGATACAGACGCTGGCGTTACGGTTCCTTCGGAAGGAGCCGGAACATGAAGGCCTTTGTTTTCTCAAGCGCCAAGGCGGCCGTCGGTCTGGTCATCTGCATTGCGCTGTGGGCACTGCTTGTCCGGACGCTGAACATAGAACACTACATGCTGCCTGGCCCTGAACGGGTCTGGTCAGCCTTCGCGTCGAAGCCGGGTTTCTTTTTGCATCACGCCGGCATTACCGCTTACGAGACGGTTCTGGGGCTCGTGCTGGGGGTCCTGGCCGGCGCGTTCAGCGCCATTCTGCTCTGGACGTTTCCCGTGACACGGCCTGCGCTTCTGCCGTTGATCCTCGTGACGCAATCCCTTCCCGTATTCGCGATCGCGCCGATCCTTGTGCTGTGGCTAGGTTGGGGGCTTGCGTCCAAGATCGTCATGGCCGTTCTTGTCATTTTCTTCGCCGTGACGTCCACCATGTATGACGGTCTGCGCCGGATGGACCCGGGCCTGGTCGATCTTGCCCGCCTGTACCGTTTGCCCCGTCATTCAGAACTCTGGATGCTGCGCCTTCCCGCCGCCCTGCCTGCGCTTGCTTCGGGCATCCGCATCGCGGCAGTCTTCGCCCCGATCGGTGCGATCGTCGGCGAATGGGTAGGAGCGAAGGGAGGGCTTGCCTTTGTCATGCTGCACAGCAATGCACGCGTGAAAACCGATGAAACCTTCGCGGCCCTCATTCTGCTGGCGGTGATGGTTCTTCTGCTTCGGGCCGCGGCTGACGCGTTTGCCCGGATGATTGTCCCCTGGCAGGTCGAAAACTGACTGCCTTTTCCTGGAGGAATGAATGAAAAAGAAAGTCCTGTCCCTGGCTCTTGCGGCCGGCCTGCTTGCAACCGCTCCGGTCCACGCCGCGGACAAGCTGACCGTTCTGCTCGACTGGTTCACCAACCCGGACCACGCACCGGTCATCACAGCGCAGACGAAAGGGTTTTTCGAAGCGCAAGGCCTGGAGGTCGAACTGATCGAGCCGGCCGATCCGGCAATGCCTCCAAAGCTTGTTGCGGCCGGACAGGGCGATATCGCGATTTCCTATCAGCCCACATTGCATGCGCAGATAGAGGAAGGACTGCCAGTCGCCTGGATCGGTACGCTGGTCGAGACACCGCTGAATTCGCTGATCGTGCTGGAAGATGGTCCGATCAAGAAGCTAGAAGACCTCAAGGGCAAGACCATCGGGTATTCGGTCTCAGGATTCGAAGATGCAATGCTCGGGCAAATGCTGAAATCGGTCGACCTGAGTGTCGATGATGTCGAACTGATCAACGTCAATTTCTCGCTGTCGCCGGCGCTCATGTCCGGGCAGGTCGATGCGGTGATCGGCGCGTACCGGAACTTCGAGCTTACGCAGCTCGAAATCGAGGGAAAAAAGGGCGTCGCGTTTTATCCGGAAGAAAACGGCGTGCCGATCTTTGATGAGCTCATCTATGTCGTGAACAAGGACAAGACAGGCGATCCGCGTTTCGCGAAATTCCTTGCCGCCATCGAAGCCGCAACCGTCTACCTGACGAACCATCCCGACGATGCGTGGGATGCCTTCATCGAGGCCTATCCGGAACTGAACGACGAACTGAACCGGCGCGCCTGGGCGGATACGCTGCCGCGTTTTGCCAAGCGCCCTGCAACCCTTGACGAAGGCCGTTATCAGCGCTTCGCCGAGTTCATGGCGGAAGCGGGGCTCATCAGCAAGGTTGTTCCGGTCGAGACCTACGCGGTCGAGATCAGATGAGACATGGGGCATGGCGAGGGGCGGTCTCTCCCTGACCGGTCCGCAATCGCCGCTTCAAAGCAAAAACGCCGGGGCTCTGCCCCGGCGTTTTTTGTCAGTCCGGCCTCGTGCCGTCAGGCGACAGGCTGCTGGTGTTCCTGTGCCCGTGCGTTGTTGCGCACCGCCTTTTGAACCTTTTCGAAGGCCCGCACCTCGATCTGGCGCACACGCTCGCGGCTGACACCGAACTCGCCGGAAAGATCTTCCAGTGTCATCGGGTCTTCCGCCAGGCGGCGGGCTTCGAAGATGCGGCGTTCGCGCTCGTTGAGCACATCCATGGCATCGCTCAGAAGCTTGCGGCGCATGTCCAGCTCTTCCTGGTTGGCCAGCAGGGTTTCCTGACTGTCGCTTTCGTCAACGAGCCAGTCCTGCCATTCGCCGGCGTCAGCTTCGGCGCGCACCGGTGCGTTAAGGCTGGCGTCGCCGCCGAGACGACGGTTCATGGAGACCACTTCTTCCTCGGAAACACCAAGGCGTGTGGCAATCTCCTTGACCTGATGCGGCTTCAGATCGCCCTCATCGAGGGCCTGGATCTTGCCTTTCAGACGCCGCAGGTTGAAGAACAGGCGCTTCTGGTTGGCAGTCGTGCCCATTTTCACCAGCGACCAGGATCTCAGGATGTATTCCTGGATGGCCGCCTTGATCCACCACATGGCGTAGGTCGCCAGGCGGAACCCCTTGTCGGGCTCGAAACGCTTGACCGCCTGCATCAGGCCGACATTGCCCTCCGACACGACTTCACCGATCGGCAGGCCGTAACCGCGATAGCCCATGGCTATCTTGGCAACCAGTCGAAGGTGGGAATTTACGAGGCGTTCTGCAGCTTCGGGGTCTTCATGCTCCTTGTAGCGCTTGGCGAGCATGTACTCTTCCTGCGGCTGCAGCATGGGAAACTTGCGAATCTCGTCCAGGTAGCGGCTGAGGCCACCTTCCCCGGCTGTGAGCGTCGGTACGTTTTGGGCCATATCATGCACCCCCTTTCGTCATGTCGCATCCTCCCTGCCTCCCGCTGCTCCGGTTTACGCAAGCACTCCATGTCAGAGGAAAGGCGGACGCAGAATCGTGTCCGTTAAAGGCACACAAGAGCTTCTAATATAGGTGGGAAATTGCCGATTGCATGGCACGTTCGCGCAAATCCATCCTAAAATTTTTGTAACGAAGTTAAAAGTCTTTCAAAATCAGCAGGGTAGGGGCTTTCAAAGCGCAGCGTTTCACCGCTTGCAGGATGCTCGAATGCCAGCAATCCGGCGTGAAGCGCCTGCCTTGTGAACCCGGACACGACGGATTTGAGGGGGTCCTGCAACCGATTGATCTTTGTCTTGAAACCGGACCCGTAATCCTCGTCGCCGATCAGGGGATGTCCGATATGGGCCATGTGAACGCGGATCTGATGGGTGCGGCCTGTTTCCAGACGGCATTCCATCAATGAGGCCAGGTCCGCCTGCTCGGCGGGACCGAAGCGCTCCCTTACCTGCCAATGTGTGACGGCATGGCGGCCGCTGGTCTTGACGACTGCCATTTTCTGCCTGTTGCTCTGGGAGCGGGCCAGATTGGCGTCGATCGTGCCTTTCAGGCTCGCAGGCGCTCCCCAGACGATCGCGGAATAGGCACGCTCAAGAGGGCCGCTGCGGCCGTGATCGGCAAACTGGTCGGCCAATCCCTGGTGAGCCTGATCCGTTTTCGCGACCACCAGCAGGCCGGATGTGTCCTTGTCGATCCGGTGCACGATCCCAGGCCGCCGGACGCCGCCGATACCGGACAGGCTGTCGCCGCAATGATGGATCAGTGCATTGACGAGCGTGCCCGTCCAGTTTCCGGCTCCAGGATGGACGACAAGCCCCGCGGGCTTGTCGACAACAATTAGATGTTCGTCCTCATAGACGACCACGATGGGAATGTTCTCGCCCTTCGGCTCGGGATCTTCCGGTTCCGGCAGAGTCAGGGTGAGTGCATCTCCTTCATTGACCCGGAATTTCGGTTCCACTATTTTCGCGCCGCCGACGGTGACGTCTCCGGACTTGATTAGGGACTGGATCCTGTTGCGGCTCAGCGCGTCCAGATGCGCTGCCAGAACCGCATCCAGCCGTTTCCCGGCATCGGCTGCATCTACTGTCAATCTGAAATCCGTGTCGGGGCCGACCGGATCTCCATGGGAAACATCTGTCATGTCACACCCTGACTTTCGGGACGAGGACCAGAACGAACCGCCGCTCGATCCGGCTGCCGAACGCATCCAGACAAGACTGAAGCGTCTGCTTTTCGGTTCGTCGCTGATCATGTTCGCGGGCTTGTTCGCTGTCTTTGCAGCAATTCTCTACAAGATCAACACCGATGATACCGATATTTCCCAGGATGCCTTCGCGTCGACGATCGTTGTCGGTCCTGACGCCGAGGTGCTGCAGGCAACCGTCTCCGACGGCGTCGTTTTCGTTCTGGTTCGCGAAGGAAGCAAGACGGCTCTTCTGCGCGTGGATCCCGTCAGCGGAAAACAGATCGGCCGCACGGATTTCGTTGCGCGTTAGCCGGCACCGCATCACTGCCGTCGCCATGGCTGCCGGTTGACAGGAATCGTGGGGGCCGTGACGGGAAGGCGAAAAAAGGGGTTGCGTCTTTCGGCGCGCGGCCTTATACGCACGGACCTCGGCTTGATGCAGACACGTTTCGAGCCATTGCGCGCCCATCGTCTAGCGGTCTAGGACGCCGCCCTTTCACGGCGGAAACACGGGTTCGAGTCCCGTTGGGCGTGCCACTTTATTCCAGGAAATTCATCCGTCCGGTGCGGTGCACCAAGCGTTGTCGGCTTCATAGCCGAGTGCGATCAGTTCGTCTCCCGCGATCTCGTGGAACATTTCCCTCGTCACTCTCGGCCAACTCCTCCAGCGGCCGACCGGATTGAAATCATCCGGCCGCGCAACGGTCATCTTGGTGAAGTCCCCAGCCTCGCCATGCCCGAACTCGGACGATCCGAATACCGGCAGGCGTTCTGCGTCGACATCGTCGGATGGGTCGCGATGCACTCCCAGATAGCCGGCGACCCGGTCGAGGACACTGTCCGGTGCTTCGACCGCGTCTTCGTAGCGGACCCATAGAGGCCGCGGTGCAGCGCGGTCCCTCGTCCGGCTTCTTTCATCGTGACGGAGCATGTGCCGGGCCCTTGCCGACCAGAAGCGACCGCTCTCCTCAAGGTTCTTTTCGTATCCGGCCCTGAGCCTGGAAAAGCAGGTATCCCGGCCGTCGCGTATCAGAAAGATGAGTTTGGCGCCGGGGAACATGATTTCCAGGTTTTCCAGGTTCCGTGTGCTGGGTGTTTTCAAGATGGTCCGCTTGCCGCCGTCCGTCGCTGCGAGCTCGGCAAGCACGTTGCCGAAACCTGCCAGAATCTCGCTGCCTGTCGCGCGGATCTCGTCTGACCTTGTGCCGTCGCTGGCATTCGTCCAGTGATGCGCGAGGCCCGAAATGTAGCTCTGCAAATGCTCGGATCCGTGAACGAACCAGTCTTCGCGCCGCAGCACCGGGTGCGAGGGAACCGCGCAAAGTTCGGCGGCAACGAGCAGATTGCGGAGATAGTTGGATCCGGACATGCCGATCGGCGACAACAGGAAAACGAGGCGGCCGGAAGCCGGCTCTCCTTTCGCGGATGGATGTTCGTCCCTGGTCAGCTTGTCCTCCGGACCGGCTGGTCTTTGCTGTCGGCACGTTGCGGCCCGGACCGGACGGCAGCGCGCCGGGGTTCAGAAGGTCTGCTGCCCCGTTTCGATCAGCTTGACCTCCGCATCGCGGGCGATTTTCGCAAAATTCGGATCCGGACAATAGTCGGTCACGAATGTGGACACCTGCGAAAGATGCCCGACCCGCACGGGCGCTGTCCGCTCGAATTTCGTGCTGTCGGCGGCGAGGATCACGTGGCGGGCGTTGTCCATGATGATCTTGGTGACCTTGACCTCACGGTAATCATAATCGAGCAGCGATCCGTCCGGATCTACGGCCGATGCGCCAATGACCGCAAAGTCGACCTTGAACTGTCGCATGAAGTCCACCGCCGCCTCGCCGACGATACCACCGTCCGCATGACGCAAAACACCGCCTGCAATCACCACTTCGATCTGGGAATAGCCGCGCATCAGGCTGGCGACATTGATGTTGTTCGTGATCACCATCAGACCACGGTGCTGAAGCAGGGCCTGGGCGACGGCTTCCGTCGTCGTACCGATATTGATGAAGATAGAGGTATTGTCCGGAATGAGCGCGGCGACGCTTTCGCCGATATCCGCCTTTTCCTTGCTGGAAATGATACGCCGGGCCTCATAGCCGACGTTTTCTATTCCCGAGGACAAAAGCGCGCCGCCATGCGTTCTGGCGAGCAGGCGCCGCTCGCAGAGTTCGTTAAGGTCCTTGCGGATGGTCTGCGGGCTGACATCGAACCGTTGTGCAAGATCGTCAACGCTCACGCGGCCCATCTGGCGCGCAAGTTCGAGAATTGCATTGTGACGTTCAATCAGCATTCAGGAGAGGCTTTCAGGAAAGTGATCCGACGCCGCGCAACCCGTTGATCGCGACGGTCAAGCAACATCTTTCTTGTTTTGTTTGGTGGGTTTGTCTTCGGGGTCGGGTTCCGGCGTGGTATCCGCCTTGCTTTCGGTGTCTGCCGCAAGTTCTGCAGTCACGTCTTTTCCTTCGGTATCTTTCTTGCGATTCGAGGCAACGATCCTGCTCACAAGGGCCTCGGCGGCCGTTGCGATCTCGGAAGACTTGGCCGAGGATGCCTCTTCCTTTTCCTTTCCTGGCGCAATTTTCGCTGCCCTGACCTTTATCGATCGCGGTTTGGCGGACTTGCTGTTTGCGACGACGACCTGCCGTGTCCTATTCTTCCCCGCTTCATCGGTTCTTTCGGCATCTGCAGACTGTGCGTCCGGCCCGGTCCTGCCCGATGCCGGATTGGTCACGGTACCGGCAAGTCTGGCGGCGAGGTCCTTGAACTCCTGCCGGAGTTCCATCAGGCCGGGCGCCTGCACGAGATCAGCACGAAGTTTCTCAAGCTGACCGGTCATCCTGTCCAGTGAGCGGTCCTTTGCGACGAGCTCGGCCTTCTGCTGGACATTTACGCGTTTCAACTCATCGACTTCTTCCAACTGTTCGCTGGAAGCTTCCCCGCCTTCTTCAGTCTGGCCGGATTGTCCGGCATCAAGCAGCAGGGAAAGCCTCGTTACCTCGGCCTGCGCCGTCACGTATTTCGATTCCGTGTCGACAAGTTGCGCTTCCAGCTCCGCAAGCCTGGAGATATGCGGGCTGTTTTCCGTCGTGTCCGCCTGCAGGCTTCCGACTGGCTCGTACTTGGACAAGCGCGACTTGAGTGTCGCGACTTCCGCTTCCAGCCCGGTAATCTGGGCAAGCGCCATGGTGCCTGCAGCAGGGAGCCAGTCCGTGCTTTGCCCCGATGTGTCTTCGAATGTCCGAGCAGGCGCTTCGGGGGGCGGTGATTTCCAGCTCTCGGCAAGCGCGGATTCCGTTTCCGCAAGCTTCTCCTTCAGCGCTTTTACCTCGGAGGACAGCAGATCGACGGCTTTCTGGTCGCCATGCAGTTCGCCAAGCCTGGTTTCCAGTCCGGACACCTGGGCTTTGTGCCCACGGTTCAAGCCATCGATTTCCGTTCGCAGGCGCGAGACTTCCAGGTGATGCTTGGCGGCTTTTGCGCGTTCCTGGTCAAGCTGACGTTCGACGCGCCTGAGTTCGATGGCATGCCGCGCCCTTGCCTGATCCTGTGCGGCCCTGACTTCGGCGTAACTTGAGGGATTGACCGCGCGCAGGGCTTCTTCGGTCAATCGGGAGGCCCTTCGGTAGAAGGCAGGGAGTATCGCAAGACCGATCAGGCCGGCCGCGCAAAACCCCAGTGCAATATACATGACCGCTTCAATCACGTCGGGTTCCCGGTGGTTCTCCCAATTCCATATTCAATCATTAGACGACACAGGCCGTTTCGCCAAGAGCCGAGAAATGCCTGCAGGATCAAACCCCGGTCTGTCCGGGGTGGCGGAGCCAAGGGCTCAGAACGGGTTCCAGGTCGGTTTCGGCGTGAATTTCAGATAGCCCATATTCAGGCCGAGGCGCGCGCCGACCCCCGCTTTCACGGGAACGAGGACCGTCTCGTTTCGCAACAGGACGGTCATTCCCGCACCGCCGACCAGATAGGCGGACCCGTTGACGCCCGCAAACCGGTCGTAGATCGAGTCCACGCTCGGCAGCTTGTAGACAAGCATCATCACCCGGGCACCGTCGGCGCCGAAATCCCATCCAAGTGACGGCCCCTGCCAGAAGACCTTGTGGTTCCCCGCGTTGCGCGTATAGAGATGGCCTTCGCCATAACGGGCGCCGGCGACAAACGCTCCGGATCCTTCTTCGCCGAGAATGTAACCGTTGGGTTCACCGTATCTTGAAAAGGCCCGCTCGATGACGGAGGCGAGGCCGCCGGAGACCGAGCCGAAGAACTCGTGGCCGGTTTTCAGGATCTCGTCTTCATCGTAGGTCTGGGCACTGTCGATCGGTTCCGCACCGGACGTTTGAGCCATGGCGAGGCTGGGTACGGCAATCAGACAAAAGCACAAGAACGCAGCTTTCAACAGGGATGCCACTTGCCGGTCTCGTTCTGCCATTAGTTGGGACTCCTCATCATCTGCCGGATGAGGCGCATTGTTTTCAAGTGCCTCAGCCCGTACGCTGGATCGCAATAGAATCAACTGATTCGCGCAAGCCTCGGTACCCTACATAGCCGAATCGATGAAAAGCTGGCCTGAAAAAAAGACATGGATATGTCTTTCCGTTTCGATGTGTGCCCTTCTGGGCGCTTTTGCCTATGAAGTCGGCGCGCGTCCCCAGCTTTTCGTCCCTGACCCGATCACCGGATATGCCATCGGAGGGCACGACCCGGTCAGCTATTTTGTCGACGGCCGCCCGCGCAAGGGCGAGCGGGAAAACGAAATCGCCTGGGGCGGCGCGGAGTGGGTCTTTGTCAACGAAGGCAACATGGCCGCCTTTGAGCGCAATCCGGAAACCTATGCGCCCATGTTCGCCGGTTGCGGCGGCTACGCGCTGTCCGAAGGGTTTGCCACCGCCGGAAATCCCTTCATCTATGCGGTCGTGGAAGGCCGGCTGGTCTTTTTCCATTCCGTCGTAAATCGCTTCCTGTTTGTGACCAACGGGTCGCAACTGGCCAAGGAAGCGCAATCCAATGCGCGCAGCACCGGCTGCACGCCCGCAACCTAGAGCTTTTTTCCGGTCAATTGCCGGAGCGCAGATACCGCTCAGGGCCGGTCTTTTCCGCTGAAATCTGGGAAACAGGCAACTTTCATCTGGATGATCCCGTTTGCATGGCGGCGTTGTCTTGGCAGCGGCTTTGAGGATGTGTAACGCTTGCGCAAAGCAACGCGAATCAGCATTTCGCTTAGACCCTTTCAGAAGAGCCTTACAACGTCATGTCAGCACTTCAAGAGCTTTCCTCTCTGGACCTAGCCGCTTTGGTTGCCAGCCGCGTTTGTCACGACATCATCAGCCCGGTGGGTGCAATCACGAACGGTCTTGAGGTCCTTGACGAAGAAGGCTCCGAAGACATGCGTGATTTCGCGATGGATCTCATTCGAAAGAGTGCGCGCCAGGCATCGGCGAAACTGCAATTCGCGCGCCTTGCGTTCGGCGCGGCCGGTTCCGCCGGTGCCGAGATCGACCTGGGTGATGCCCAGGTTGTTGCCACGGGCTTTATGGAAAACGAAAAATCCGATCTAGTTTGGCAAGTTTCCCGGCACCTGATGCCGAAAAACTATGTCAAACTTTTGCTTAACCTCATTCTCATCGCCAATCAGTGCGTTCCGCGCGGTGGCGAGATCAAGGTTGAAATGGAGGGTGATCCGCAGTCGCCGTCCTTCACTCTGTCCGCCAGCGGTCTCAATCCGCGTATCCCGCTTGGAATGAAGGAAACGCTTGACGGAGAGGAGCCTGAACGGATCGATGCCCATTCGGTTCAGCCGATCTATACTTTGCTTCTGGCGCGTGAATCGAACATGGTATTAACAATAGATAAACAAGAAGAATTGGTAAAAATCACGGCCCTGCCAAAGGTCTGATCGACTTCGACAAAAGTGTCCGCTCGTTTCAGCGTATCTTAACTCTTTGCCGTCAACCTACTCTCATGGACTTTCCGGTCCAGACATCCGTTTCAGGATGCGGAACCAGTAACAAGTCGGGTGAGAGCAGGCCATGGACGACCTCCTCAGGGAATTTATTACCGAGACGAACGAGAGTCTCGATGTTGTTGACGTAGAGCTCGTTAAATTCGAGCAGGAACCGAACAACGCGACTATTTTGGATAATATTTTCCGTCTGGTGCATACCATCAAGGGCACCTGCGGATTCTTGGGCCTTCCCCGGCTTGAAGGTATTGCACATGCAGCTGAAACGCTCATGGGCAAGTTTCGCGACGGCGCACCGGTCACGCAGGAAGCCGTTTCACTGATCCTGATCTCGATTGACCAGATCAAGGATATTCTGGGTGATTTGGAGGCCGCCGAGGGCGAGGAGCCGGAAGGCGACGACAGCGAATTGATCGGCAAGCTCGAGGACATGTCGGCCAAGGCGGATGCAGCCATGGCTGGCGAGACAGTCGAGGAAGCCGAGGCCGCTCCGCAGGAAGCCGAAGCCGAAGAACCGGCTGCGGAGGATGCTTCCGATCAGACGCTTGAACGCCCCCTGCGCCCTGGCGAAGTTTCCCTTGACGAACTAGAACGCGCCTTCCAGGAAACCGAGATCGAGGTCGAGGTTGCCGAGCTGGAAGTCGTTGAGATCGAGGAAACGCCAGAGGAGGCGGAAGAACCTGCTCCGGCACCTGCCGCCGCCAAGACCGAACCCAAGGAACAGCCGAAAAAGGCTGCTGCCGCGAAAAAAGCCGGTGGCGAAGGCGGTGAGAAAAAAGCTGCAGGCGGTGGGGTTTCCAATCAGAGCATCCGCGTTGCCGTCGATACGCTCGAGCATCTGATGACCATGGTCTCGGAGCTTGTGCTGACGCGCAACCAGCTTCTTGAAATCGTGCGCCGGCACGAAGACAGCGAATTCAAGGTGCCGCTGCAGCGCCTGTCAAACGTGACTGCCGAACTGCAGGAAGGTGTCATGGCGACACGAATGCAGCCGATCGGCAACGCCTGGCAAAAACTGCCGCGCATCGTCCGCGACCTGAGCCAGGAACTCGAAAAACCGATCGACCTGGAAATGATCGGTGCCGATACCGAACTTGACCGTCAGGTCCTTGAAATGATCAAGGACCCACTGACGCACATGGTTCGCAACTCGGCCGACCACGGCCTGGAGCGTCCGGAAGAGCGGCGCGCTGCCGGCAAACCCGAAAAAGGCATCATCACCCTGGCCGCCTATCATGAGGGCGGACACATCATCATCGAGGTCCGCGACGACGGCAAGGGCATCGACGTCGACAGGGTAAAGGCCAAGGTTCTGGAACGGGGACTCGCCTCGGAATCCGAAGTCGAAAAGATGACGGATTCGCAGATCCACAAATTCATCTTCCACGCCGGGTTCTCCACCGCCGCCGAAGTCACCAGCGTCTCGGGACGCGGTGTCGGCATGGATGTGGTGCGCAACAATATCGAGCTGATCGGCGGTACCGTCGATCTGCGGTCGGCAACCGGCAAGGGTTCCAGCTTCATCATCAAGATCCCGCTGACCCTTGCGATCGTCTCCACGTTGATCGTCGAGGCAGGCGGCGACCGGTTCGCGATCCCGCAGTTGTCGGTCGTGGAACTCGTCCGTGTCCAGACCAATTCGGAGCACCGGATCGAGCGGATCAAGGACACGCCGGTCCTGCGCCTGCGCAACAAGTTGCTGCCGCTGGTTCATCTGTCTCAGCTTCTGGGCATCTATGAAGGCGAGGATGTCGACAAGGCGATCGACGAGGACAACGGTTTCATCGTCGTCATGCAGGTCGGAAGCCAGACATTCGGCGTGGTGGTGGACGGTGTCTTCCACACGGAGGAAATCGTCGTCAAACCGATGTCGACCATGCTCCGCAACCTCAACATGTTCTCCGGAAACACCATTCTGGGCGACGGTTCGGTGATCATGATCATCGATCCGAACGGCATTGCGGGTGCGATGGCGAGCCACGCTTCGAGCTCGGTCGCCGAGTCCGAGGAAGAGGAGCAGGACGACCTGCAGCGCAGGGCCATGACAGGACAGAATTCGATTTCGTTGCTCCTGTTCCGTGCGGGTGCGCCGGAGCCCAAGGCGGTGCCGCTGTCGCTGGTCACGCGTCTCGAGGAATTCGAGGTGTCGAAGATCGAGCGTTCCAACGGCCGGGATCTCGTCCAGTATCGCGGCGCGCTCATGCCGCTGGTCTATGTCAACGACGGCGATTGCCACAAGACGGAAGGGACCCAGCCGATGCTGGTCTTCTCCGACGCCGGCAGGTCCATGGGTCTGGTTGTTGACGAGATCGTCGATATCGTCGAGGACCGCATGAACATCGAGGTCGGATCGGAGCGCCCCGGCATTCTCGGATCCGCGATCGTCAAGGAACGCGCAACCGAAATCATCGACCTGGGTTACTACCTCCCTCAGGCTTTCGAAGACTGGTTCATGCGCAAGGAGATGGATATCGAGGCGTTGACGAAGAAAGTTCTCTTCGTGGACGACAGCTCCTTCTTCCGCAACATGCTCACACCGGTGCTGAAAGCGGCAGGATACGACGTGACAACGTGTAACGGCCCGCAGCAGGCATTCGAACTGCTGGAAAACGGCGACAAGTTCCACGCCATCGTCAGCGATATCGAGATGCCCGAAATCAACGGTTTCGAGTTCTGTGAATCCCTGCGGCGCGATCCGCGGTTCCGCGATATCCCGATGCTCGCGCTTTCGTCGCTGGTCACGCCGGCGTCGATCGAGCGTGGCCGCCAGGCCGGTTTTGACGACTATGTCGCAAAATTCGACCGGCCCGGCCTGATTGCCGCCCTGAAGGATGTCTTCTCCAATGAACTGGGAGTAGCAGCATGAGTGTGCTGGAACACAAACTCAATGCGGACACGGATGAGAATGCCGCAAGCGACATGATCCAGTATGTAACCGTGGTCATCGGCGGACAGCTGTTCGGCCTGCCGATCTCCCAGGTTCATGATGTCTTCGTGCCGGAGAGCGTGACGCGCGTTCCGATGTCTGCCCCGGAAGTGCAGGGTGTTCTCAACCTGCGTGGCCGGATCGTCACCGCAATCAACATGCGCCGCCGACTGCATCTGCCATCGCTTGACGACGAGCAGATGATGGCGGTCGGCATCGAGTACAAACAGGAAAGCTACGGCCTCGTGATCGATACGGTCGGTGAAGTCCTGAACCTTCCGGCCGCGTCGGCGGAATCGAATCCGTCAAACCTGGATCGCCGCTGGGCGGAAATTTCGGGCGGTGTCCACCGCCTCGACGGTCAGTTGATGGTCATTCTGGATGTCGACCGTCTTCTGGGTGCAATGTTTACCGAACCGATGGCAGCAGCGTAACGGGCCAAAGGCCCACGAGTGGAGTAACAGGTGATGAAACAGTGCCTCGTCGTTGATGACTCGAGTGTCATCCGTAAAGTGGCCCGCCGGATCCTCGAAGACATGAACTTCGAAATCGAAGAAGCGGAAGACGGGCAACAAGCGCTCGACGCCTGCCGGAAGACAATGCCGGACGCAATTCTGCTGGACTGGAACATGCCGGTCATGGACGGGCTGGAATTCCTGACGAGCCTCCGGACCGAAGAGGGCGGTGAAAACCCCGTGGTCGTTTTCTGCACGACGGAAAATGACGTCGCACACATTGCCCGAGCAATTCGCGCCGGGGCGAACGAATACATCATGAAGCCTTTCGACAGGGAAATCGTCGAAGCCAAGTTTCAAGAAGTCGGTCTTATCTAGTTTCGAGTTTGGGCAGTCTTTTATGGCATTAGCGCAGAGAAGTGCTCCTGTGGGCGCTAACCCCGGCAGTGACCCCATCAAGGTCATGGTCGTCGACGACGCGGTCGTCATTCGCGGTCTTCTGACCCGCTGGCTGGGAGACGACAAAGGTCTGAAGGTCGTCAGTTCACACCGGAACGGCAAGCTCGCCGTCGAGGATATCGAAAAAAGCAATCCGGACGTCGTCGTCCTGGACATCGAGATGCCGGAAATGGACGGCATGACTGCGTTGCCGCTCATGCTCGCCAAGAAGCGCGATCTGGTTGTCATCATGGCATCGACGCTCACCAGGCGGAATGCAGAAATCAGCCTGAAGGCTCTGTCGCTCGGCGCTGCAGACTATGTTCCGAAGCCCGAGTCCAATTCCGAAGTCACAACCTCTGTCGATTTCCGCCGCGAGCTGATCGAGAAAGTCAAGGCACTCGGCGCACGCGCGATCCGGATGCGCGGTCCGGCACGGACCATGCGCGCGGAAACCCGCGCGGGCAAAACGACTCAGCCTGTCAGACCCGTTTCGGCGCGTCCGGCAACGGATACCAGGGCAAGCTTCCGCGGCGCTGCACAGCCTGCTGCCGCTGCTTCTGCTCCGAAATTGAAGACACGGCCCTATTCTTCGGCGCGTCCCCGCATTCTGGCGGTCGGATCATCGACCGGCGGCCCTCAGGCGCTTCAGGAAATGATGAAGGAGGTCGGCACCGCGATGAACGACGTGCCTGTCGTCATCACCCAGCACATGCCGCCGACTTTCACATCGATCCTCGCCGAACATCTCGGGAAAGCGGCTCTCAGACCGTCCAAGGAAGGTGAAGACGGTGAAATCCTCAAGCCCGGCAATATCTATGTCGCCCCCGGGGGCAAGCACATGATTGTCGAGAAGGACGCCGGTGCAGTCAAAATCCGCCTCACTGACGGCCCGCCGGTGAACTTCTGCAAACCTGCCGTCGATCCGCTGTTCGACAGCGTTGCCAAAGCCTACGGATCGGCGAGCCTTGCCGTCATCCTGACGGGCATGGGCCACGACGGAGCGGACGGTGTGAAGACCATCGCCTCGGGCGGAGGCAGCATCATCACGCAGGATGAAGCGACGAGCGTCGTCTGGGGCATGCCGGGCGCAGCCGCGGCGACCGGGGTGTGCTGCGACATTCTTCCGCTGAACCAGATCGGTCCGAAAGTATCACGCGTTTTGAAGGGGAATACACGATGACTCCCGGCGAGTTCGAATTCCTCAAGACGTTTCTCAAGACGCGATCGGGCCTGGTGCTGTCCAACGACAAGCAGTATCTGGTCGAAAGCCGCCTGCAGCCTATCGCCCGCAGCTCCAAACTCGAGACGCTGAGTGCGGTCATCCAGACCCTGCAGCGCGGTGGCAACAGGGCGCTTGAAACGGAAGTCATCGAAGCGATGACGACCAACGAATCGTTCTTCTTTCGCGACAAGACACCGTTTGACCATTTCAAGGACACCATGCTTCCGGCTCTTCTGGATGCGCGCAGCACGCGCCGCCAGCTGAAGATCTGGTGCGCAGCCGCGTCGACCGGACAGGAACCCTATTCGCTCGGGATCTGCCTCAAGGAAGAGGCGTCCAAGATGCCGGGCTGGCGGACACGGGTGCTTGGAACCGACCTGTCCCAGGAAGTGCTCGAGAAGGCCAAGACCGGTCTCTACAGCCAGTTCGAGGTGCAACGCGGTCTGCCGATCCAGATGCTGCTGAAATACTTCGACCAGAAGGGTGACATGTGGCAGATCAATGCCGGCATGCGCGCGATGATCGAATGGAAGCAGCTGAACCTGCTCGAAAACTTCACGCATCTCGGGGAATTCGACATCGTTTTCTGCCGGAATGTCCTTATCTATTTCGATCAGGCGACCAAGTCCGAAATTCTCGGTCGGCTATCCAGGACGCTTCCGGACGACGGCTATCTGGTGCTGGGCGCGGCCGAAACCGTGGTCGGCCTGACGGATGCTTTCAAGCCGGTCCCCGGAAAACGCGGCCTGTTCCAGAAGAAACAGGCCGTCCAGGCAGCTGCCGGTACTCCGGCGGGGCCACGGCTCGCCGTCGGTGGCAGTGGCGCATTCCGGCGATAGGAACAAGGGGCGGTCAGGTGGCCGCCCTTTTTGCTTCAGGCGCCATTGCATCGACCTTCGCGCGCACTTCCTCAGCATATTTCCGGCTGACCGGCAGGCGCTCGCCATCCGTCAGTTCCAGCCAGAGCCGGCCGTCATCCTTGACCAGACGGGTCATGGCCTCGAATGCCACCCAGTGACTGCGATGCACCTGCATTCCCACCTCGTCAGGCAATTCGGCAACGATGTCGTTGAAGCGATAAAGCACCATCCGGGTTTCCGTCGCGGTCGTCAGACGCACGTAATGTTCCTGGGCTTCGGCGCGCAGGACCGGCATCGCCAGGGGCGGATCGAGGTGCCGCTGGTAACCGCTTTCCAAAACAGCTTCCGCGGCCTGGGAGTGACCGGCCGGTTCGGGGTCGCCTGAAAACAGTGCGGCTTGCGGTGCAGCAGTTTCAGCTTTTACGCGTTCCAACCCGAAAAACAGAGGGATCGACAAAAGGGCGCAAAGGACAAAATGGTTGTCCGACAGATAGACCATTTCCAGCAAGAACGACCCAATATGAGTTTGGCCGACTGTTTGCGTGCTTCCTGCTGCCGTTGTTTCGCTCGCACTGGTTCTGACCATTTCGTCGAGTTCAGGAAGTCCGAGTATGAGGTCAAGCGCGGTTACGGCGAGCGCAAACGGGACCAGGCTGACCAAAGCCGCCAGAACGACAGACCAGCGGGTCTGGCCCAGGGTGCCGGGCAGCCTTGCGAACACCTCCAGGAAAGCAACAAACAAGCCCGCTTCGAGCAGAATACGGATGCTCCAGTAGAGATAAAGGCCCGCGAGCGGCCAGTTGTCCGGACGCTGGATCTGCGTCGACGCAAGCAGCCAGGCGGCGGCAAGCGCCAGCAAGAAAGCCTGAATTATGTAGTTCCGGTTCATTTAAGGACTTTCGATTTCGGCTGTCGAAGTATGGCGAAACCGGCGCGTCATTCAAGAAGCATGAAATTTTATTCACGTAAATCATTGAAAAAAATGAAATTTTTCTAATTCGCGTTCTGTTGAAGAAGTCGCGAAATAACACGTCTTTGAAGAAGAAGCGGGTTTCCTTTCGCCGCTGTTGCGCCAATTTGTCCGCAGGGGCGACGTGCTCATCAAGATGCAACCCTGAAATCGAATTGGCCTCGGGTTGTTTCTTTTCGCTCGTCCAAGTTTAAAATGTCGAGGCTGCCGGAGAGACTGTTATGGGATTGAAAGTTGAACTGACGCGCCGGACCGCGCTTCTTGGCGCCGGTGGTGCGATCGCCGGCGCAAGCCTGACGACTGCTGGTGTCGCGCATGCCGCAGCGGAGAAGCAAGGTGCCATGACCGCGCCTATCGCCAGATACAGTGTCGGCGATTTCGAAGTGAACACGCTTCTGGACGGCGCTGTCACGGTCGGTGAACCGCAGAAAACATTCGGCATGAATGTCGAGCCGGATGCTTTCGTGGCTCATTCCGACGACAATTTCATTCCCTCCGATACGTTCAGGGCCTATTTCACACCGACGCTGGTGAACACGGGCAGCGAGCTTGTCCTGTTCGATACGGGCGTGGGTGAGGGCGGCCGTCCTGCACGCGGCAACATGCGTGCTGCATTGGAGAGCGCCGGGTATACGCCCGAGCAGGTCGACGTCGTTGTGATCACCCACATGCACCCGGACCATATCGGCGGGCTCATGGAAGGTGGCGCGCCGGCATTCCCAAATGCGCGTTACGTGACCGCTCAAAAAGAATTTGATTTCTGGGCCGCGATGGATCCGGAAGCCAATGGCGTCACCAAGCTGATGGCGAAAAACGTGAAGCCGCTCGCAGAAAAGATGACTTTCCTGAACGGCGGCGGTTCCGTTGCCTCCGGGATCACTGCAATGGATGCGCACGGGCACACGCCCGGTCACACGGTCTACATGCTTGAAAGCGGCGGTCAGCAGCTTCTTCTGGCGGCAGATCTTGCCAACCACTATGTCTGGTCGCTCGCGCGTCCGGAATGGGAAGTGCGCTTCGACATGGACAAGGAAGCCGCGGCGGCAACCCGCCGGTCCGTTCTCGACATGCTCGCAGCTGACCGTATCCCGTTTGTCGGCTACCACATGCCGTTCCCGGCTGTTGGCTACGTTGCCGTTGACGGCAGCGGTTTCCGATACGTACCGGCGTCCTACCAGATGCATCTCTGAAAAACGCCCTATTTCACGGAAAGGCCGGCTTTGCCGGCCTTTTTTTTGAATTACGCGGTTCGAATTCGAACGTAAAAAAGCCCCGGATGATCCATCCGGGGCTTTTTCGTGAAATTCCGTGTGGTCGTGCCGGTTAAGCCGCCGCTTCGACTTCCGGCTCGCGCAGAACGTATCCGCGGCCCCAGACCGTTTCGATGTAGTTCTTTCCGGACGTTGCAGAAGCGAGCTTCTTCCTGAGCTTGCAGATGAAGACGTCGATGATCTTCAGCTCCGGCTCGTCCATTCCGCCGTAGAGATGGTTCAGGAACATCTCCTTGGTGAGTGTCGTTCCCTTGCGGAGCGAAAGCAGCTCCAGCATCTGGTATTCTTTTCCGGTCAGGTGAACACGCTGTCCGCCGACCTCGACCGTTTTCGTGTCCAGATTGACCTTCAGGTCACCGGTAACGATGACCGACTGGGCATGTCCCTTGGACCGGCGGACGATCGCATGAATGCGCGCAACCAGTTCGTCCTTGTGGAACGGCTTGGTCATGTAGTCGTCAGCGCCGAAGCCCAGACCGCGAACCTTGTCCTCGATGCCGGCATTTCCGGACAGGATCAAGATCGGTGTCTTGACCTTCGACACGCGAAGTGTCCGGAGAACTTCATATCCGGACATGTCCGGCAAGTTCAAATCCAACATGATGATGTCATAATCGTACAGTTTGCCGAGGTCGATGCCTTCCTCGCCCAAATCTGTCGTGTAGACGTTGAAGTTCTCGGACTTCAGCATCAGCTCGATGCTCTGCGCTGTGGCGCTATCATCCTCAATCAACAATACACGCATGCCAATCCCCTTGTTCTGCCTTTCCTGGGCAAGTCGCAACGGCTCTGTCGGTGCGCTACGAAGGACTGTTGTTAACCCCGACTCAAAGCTACCGGTTAATGGTTAACAAAATATGATTCGCAGCGGCAAGCTCCGATGAAATGAATCTGTGAACAACGGACAACTTGTTGAATCCCCAAAAAAAACACGAATTCACAAAGCTTAATGTTGAACATTAAGAAACGGATCTAACCGATTCCGTTCAGATTCCTTTCGACAAAGCCGGTCTGACTTCGAAATGGCTATCGCTTGTCAGCCTTCCAAAGGTTAAGATTAACCAGAGTCGTAAACGATCGGTTACCAAAACGGTTAACAGTGAAAGGAATTTCGTTTGAAGGCGCTTTTTGCCGAGATTGATTCGCTTTTGCCGACCGAAATTTACGGGCGGGTCACGGCGGTCCAGGGTCTGCTGGTGGAAATCGCCGGTCCGATCCACGAGATGAGTGTCGGCTCGCGTCTCCTGATCGACAATGGCGAGGACAACCCCAAGGTTCAGGCGGAAGTTGTCGGCTTCCGAGAGGACAAGGCGCTTTGCATGCCGTTTTCGGGGCTTGAAGGGGTGCGCATGGGATGCCGCGCGGTGATCAGTTCGCGCGAGAGCGTCGTACATCCCGGGGACGCATGGCTCGGCCGCGTCGTGAACGCCCAGGGGGAGCCCATCGACGGCAAGGGGCCGATCTCCGGTGGTGCTGTGCCGCGCAAGTTGCGAAGTTCGCCGCCGCCGGCGTCCGAGCGGCAGAGAGTGGGGGGGCCCGGTTGACCTGGGTGTGCGCGCGCTGAACACATTCGTCACGTGCTGCGAAGGGCAGCGCATGGGGATTTTCGCCGGGTCCGGCGTCGGCAAGTCGGTTCTGATGTCGATGCTGGCGCGCAACACCGATTGCGACGTTGCCGTCATCGGCCTGATCGGCGAGCGCGGCCGGGAAGTCCAGGAGTTCATAGAAGACGACCTGGGTGAAGACGGACTGGCGCGCTCCGTAGTCGTTGTCGCAACGTCGGATGAAAGCGTGCTGATGCGCCGACAGGCAGCCTATCTGGCCATGACGGTCAGCGAACACTTCCGCGACGAGGGCAAGAACGTCCTTTGCATGATGGATTCCATTACCCGGTTTGCGATGGCGCAGCGGGAGATCGGATTGTCCGTCGGTGAACCGCCGACATCCAAGGGTTACACACCAACGGTTTTCACCGAATTGCCGCGCCTGCTGGAACGGGCCGGTCCGGGCAAGACGGGTATGGGGTCGATCACGGGTCTCTTCACGGTGCTTGTTGAGGGCGACAACCACAACGAACCGGTCGCGGATGCGGTGCGCGGGATACTGGATGGGCACATCGTCATGGAACGCGCGATTGCAGAGCGTGGAAGATATCCGGCAATCAATGTCCTCAAATCGGTTTCCCGGACGATGCCGCGTTGCGTGCCACCCGATTATCAGCCTGTTCTGCGCAAGGCGCGGCAGTTGCTGTCGACCTATACGGATATGGAAGAGCTCATCCGTCTTGGTGCCTACCGGAAGGGATCAGACCCAACCGTCGACGAGGCAATTCACAGGTTCGAGCTGATCGACGATTTCCTGAATCAGGGAAAAGACGAGGCGACGTCACTTTCTGAAGGTTATTTGCATCTTGCCAACCTTTTGGAAATGACTCCGGGGTAGACTGCCCAGGTTAGGGGAGTATTGAGTTATGAAAACCCGCGACAGTTTGATCCGTTTGAAGCGGTTTCAAGTTGATGAAAAACGGCGCCAGCTGGCTCAGATCGAGAGCATGATTGCCGAGTTCAATCGCATGGCCGATGAACTGGACGATCAGATCCGGACCGAGCAGGAACGCGTCGGCATCACGGATGTCACCCATTTTGCCTATCCGACCTTTGCCAAGGCCGCAGCAGACCGGCGCGACAATCTGCGCAACTCCGCGCATGAACTCGACGATCAGCTCCAGCGCGCGCAGGATGAATTGAGCGCCGCGATTGAAGAGCTGAAAAAGTTCGAACAGTTGGAAGAACGTGACCATCAGCGAGAACGCACGGCCCAGGAAATGGCCGAGCAGGAACAGCTCGACGAAGTTGCAGCGAGAGCGCGCCTGCGATAACGCGCGCAAGCCTTCCTCCCCAGGCCGGGCGTATCGATCGTGCCCGGCGGCCAACACGCTGACGTCCCTGATCGCATAATCCGGCGATCGGGTTTTTTCGTGATAATTCTGTTTTATCGGTCGTTCAGCTATGTTGCGCGTTGCAATCCGGGCACTGCGTCGACAATTGTCTCTGATGACGTTTTTTCGCACGCCACGGAGCGCCCGACCAAGATGAAACTGTTTCTGGCTTTGTTGTTGCCACTGTCCACATTTTCGTTTGCGCTCGGGCTGTCCCAGCCGCTCATGCGGTTTGAAAAGCTCTATTTTCTGGAGGAGCGTCCAAGTCTCATTGAACTGATCCTGGAGCTCTGGAAGCAGGGAGACGTTTTGCTCGCTTCCGTTGTCGGGCTTTTCTCGGTCGGGTTTCCGGCCGTGAAGATTGCGCTCATCCACGTTGCCGCGTTTACCGGTGGCTCGTCCCGTTCGCTCGCGCTGCTGTCCGCGGTCGGCAAATGGTCCATGCTGGATGTGATGCTCGTCGCGCTGGTCCTGTTCGCGGCGAAGACAAGCGGATTGGCTGCGGCGACAATTTTGCCCGGACTTTGGTTTTACGCCGGAGCAACGCTCACGACGGCGGCAGCGGCCAGTATTTGCAAACGAATCTAGAAGATTAAGGATTTCATCCGGGGCTGAGTTTCAGGTTCAGCTCTTGTCGCGCCGGCGCGCCTGAAAGTCGTCGCAGCGGTCTTCCCTTGCCTTGGCAGCGTCGGCGATCTGCTTCGCATAGGCCGAAGTCCACTCGCCACCCTGTGCTGCGGGAAGCTTGAGGTGCGCACAGCGAGCCTTAGCCAGAAGGGCAAACGCCGGAACGTCCAGTCCGGCCTTGAGGGCCGTTCGTATGACCACGTCACGTTTGCCGTTGAACATGGCATCCTTGAGAGCGGATTGGGCGATCCTGCCTCTTGCACCCAGCAATTCGATCGCGTGATGAAAACGCCCATCCTGCAATAGCAGGATCATGAGTTCATCGAGCGTCACCGCCGAGCGCTCTGCTTCACGCCAAATGCACCCGACGTCCTGGTTGCCGAGGGCCTCGCCGAAGGTCTTGCGCAAAACTTTCAGCCGCGCGATCTGGTCGAGCTGCTCCTTGGACAGGGATCCCTCGATGACGTTGCGCAGCTTCTTCTTGGTTGCATCGTCAACAAGCGGCAGCAATTCCTGGCATACCGCCGGTGTCAGGTCGCTTCGCTGTGCAAGTCCGTCGCGCAGCACCTTGTCGTCGGTTGCGAGCTTGACCAGGGCGCCCATGGTTTCACGCGAGAGCCTGGTGTTCTTGTTTTCAGCGAGTATCCTGAGAACGGCGGCACTGCCTCGTGCTGCAAGTGCATCGGAGACCTCTACGGGCAGGTCCTTGCGGCGCGCCAGTACCTGAATGTGCTCTTCACCCACCTGTTCAACAAGATCCAGGAGATCCTGCAGTGTCAAAGTCTGGCTTTCCGCCAGGACCGGCATCGCGATCTTCACCTCGTCCCGGGCGATCCTGCGGAGCAGGTCCGCCGGGCTTTGTGTGCTCGGAGCGAGTTTCTGGGCCAGTTGCAACCGATCATCGGTGGCGCTGCTGCCGTAAAGCTTCAGCATCACTTCCGCGAACAGCTCAAGCTCGGAGTTGGATCTGTCTTCCAGGTCCGTCGCGACAAGCCTGCTGACCTCGGCAAATAGCTTCTGCCTCGCTTCTGCAGTCTCATCTTTTGCAAGCCTGATGAGTGAACTGGGCATTTTTCCTCCGTAAGAGGATAATTAGTCAATATTGTTATTTTTACGTTACCGAAAAGTGGGGCTGCAGTAGTTGGCGTGGGTAGTCTTCAACGGTGCGTCGAAAAACGCGAATATCGATACAATTGTTTGATCAGGTTTAAGAATCTTTCGAAAAGCCACGTTCTCAACTTCCTGTTCTTCGAAAACCGTTGAGTGTAAAGGCAAATGGCTTTCCTTTTTGCAAGGTTCCTTTCTATTGTTCGGAAGTGAAAGAATGCGCTCTTCGCGCGTCAACAAAGCGATTTCGACATGAAGATCATTCGCCTGTGTCTTGCCGTGTTTTTCGGTGCCCTTCTGTGGTCGGCGGTTCCTGCCGCCGGCCAGAGTGAAAGTGCTGCCCCTGGCGAAGGGAGTGCTTCAACCGAAGCGCCTGATGTCCAGCAGGCGAGCGAGGCTCTGATCAAGATCCTGAACGATCCGAAGAGCCGCGACGAGTTGATCGACCTGCTGAAAAGGAATGCGGAAACCGGACAGCCGGCGTCCGGAACGGGCACAGACGCAGACAGTCCGGCACCGCCGCCGCAGGCGGGCGCGGATGACACCGTGTCAGCCGGGCAAAGCTTCGTCATTCGCGTGGGGGAGTATACGCGGGCCGTTGCCGATGAAATCGGGGTCGTTCTGGATCGCTCGCGTCATTCGCTCAGAGGTCTCCTGCTGGTCCTGCGAGGCGATATTCCGATCAGGTGGGACAGGGTGCAGGAGGTTCTTCTGCAGGTCGCAATCGTGCTGGTTGCGGCCTATGCGGCGTTCCTGGCCGCGCAGTTCGTGGCGCGTCTGATCTATCCGAAGATGTCGATACGTGCGCGTTACGGCGGCGGGCTGATGCGCGCCGGTATCCTGCTGGTGACGACGACGGTCGATGCGCTCACCGTGGCGATCGGGCTCGGTGTCGGCTACCTGGTCGCGCTGACTGGGTTCGGCGGTCTTGACACCGGCGTGACGATCCAGGAGAGCCTTGCGCTCAATGCCTTCTTCATTACGGGCATGTCGAATGTCGCGCTGCGCTTCGTGTTCGCGCCCAAGCGGCCGGAACTGCGCCTGCTGCCGTTCTCCGACAGCGGTGCGGACTACTGGTACTCCCGGCTCCGGATCTACATGTACTGGAACAATTTCGGTGTCTTTCTGGCGGTGCCTGCCGCAAATCTCGCCGTGTCTTTCGTGCTCGGCAACGCGCTCCGGTTCATCATCGTGCTCACCGGCATGCTCTACCTGATGGTGCTGATCAAGCGGAACCGGGTCAGCGTCCGCGAGGGCGCGAAAGCCTATGCCGAGACAATGCACACCACCCTTGCGCAAAGGGCGCTTGCCAATCTGGGCAACCTCTGGCACGTCGGTGCCTACGGCTATATCATCGCCGTCTTTCTTGTCTGGGTCACGCGCCCCTTCGATGCGACGACGATCATTCTGCGCGCGACCGCGCTTTCCATCGTGACCATCATGGCCGGGATGCTGCTTTCGCTGGTCATGACCCGGGCCATCAAGGGCGGCATCAGGCTGCCGGACGACCTGCACCAGAAACTCCCCGCGCTTCAGTACCGGCTCAACGCCTTCGTGCCGCGCCTGTTGAAGATCATCCGCTTCGTTGTGTTCCTCGGAACGATCCTTTTGCTGCTCGACATCTGGGGCCTGCTGGCGGTGATCGACTGGTTCTACAGCGAGACCGGGTCTGCGCTGGTGAGCAGCTACGGGGCAGCGATCATGGTTCTGATGGTTGCTTTCCTGATCTGGCTCGCGGTGATGTCCTGGGTGGACCTCCGCCTGCAGTCGCGGGCCGGCTATATCGTCAGCGCGCGCGAGCGGACGCTGTTCCAGCTGTTCCGCAACGCCTTCACCATCATCATCATGGTGATGGCGGCCCTTCTGGCGCTGTCGGAAATCGGGGTGAATATCGGCCCGCTCATCGCCGGTGCCGGTGTGGTCGGCCTGGCGATTTCATTCGGTGCGCAGACGCTGGTCAAGGACATCATCACCGGTGCCTTCATCCAGATCGAAAACGCCATCAACGAAGGCGACGTGGTCACGGTTGCCGGGATTACCGGAACGGTGGAAGGCATCACCATCCGCTCGGTCCGGATCAGGGACCTCGATGGCACGACGCATATCATTCCGTTTTCTTCCGTCGACATGGTGTCGAACTTCATGCGCGGGTTTTCCTATCACGTCGCGCTTATCGGCGTTTCCTACGACACCGACATTGCCTACGCCAAGGAGGCGATGGTCGAGGCCTTCAGGCGGCTGCAGGAGACCGATTTCAAGTCCAAGATCTTCGGCGACCTGGAAATGCACGGCGTGACCATGTTCGGTGCGAGTTCGATCGACATCCGTGCCCGGATCAAGACAACGCCGGGCGACCAGTGGAGCATCGGGCGGGCGTACAACGAGTTCATCAAGCAGGTATTCGACGAGCGGAACATCGAAATCCCGTTCCCGCAGGTCACCTATCATGCCGCGACGCCGCCCTTTGCGGCGGAAGACGCGCTTCCGAAGGCAAGCGGCAAAAAGAAAGCCAGAACACCCGAACCGACCGACGATGCGCCGCCGGAAGAGGATGGGCGTTGAGCGGGAGGGGGCCTGGTCCCGCGCCCGTGCCCAAGAAGGGGGCGATTGACCGGACCCGACCCTGACGGGGCCCAGCCCGAAGATAAGTGTTCCAATCTCCTGCCGAGCGATATCCGGACATTCAGCGCTGTTTTAGCGGGGGGCGCGGGCGCTTTTTACGCAAACGAGCAATTCCAGACCGAGTGTTGCAGAATCCGGTCAGTCCTCGTCCTCAAAAATGTCTTCGATTGGTTGTCCGAACAGGCGCGCAATCTTGAATGCCAGGGGAAGAGACGGGTCATATCGACCAGCCTCGATCGCGTTGATCGTTTGCCGGGAAACATCGAGGTGATCCCCGAGTACGGCCTGGGACCAGCCGCGCTCCGCCCGCAGCGCCCTGAGGCGGTTCTTCATCAAAAGACGCCTTCGCGTTTCGAGATGACGGTGGTCGCAAGGCCCTGGGTCGCCCAGAAAACCGGCAGGAGCCAGAACACCGGCAGCCTCGGGACATCCGCGAGTCTTTCGAGCTGACCCCATCCGGATGCGATGATCATGATGCAGGCAACACCGATCAGCGTTCCCTTTATCTGAATCAGCCGGAGGAACTCGTCAAGTTCCATGGCGAAACGCCATTGCGCCCAAAAGGCCAGGAAAATCGCGGCGATCGGAACAAGCGTCAATCCGTATAGGGCATAGGCTGGAAATGTTTGACGGTCCGAAAGCCACGCGATTCCGGCGGTGGTCGCAACATAGATGACCATTGCCGGGACAAAGACTTTGAAAAAGCGGTAGTTCGCCTGCTCGGTTGTCATGTTCAAACCTCCAAGATGTAAAGCTTCCTTTCCATATCGCATTATGAGGAAATGTAAAGGGTGTTTTACATCTGGGATTGTGAGCGAGCGCTGTTCTTCGACGCAAGTCAGCCATTGTCAGTGCCGCGTGGGCCGATGGCGGTGGCCTGCTTCCGAAACTTCGTACCGGCATCGGCTTCCGAAACGCGCGGCTTGCGGTCGTGTTTTCCCAGCATTTCCGAAGGCCGGAAAGCAAAGGAAACAATCGAAAGGGAATCATTGATTGAATTTCGCAAAGTTTCGCTTTATTTTCGTTTCAGGATGATTGCGCATATGAATTCGAGCCGGAGACGAGGCTATGGCGGCTGACTACGACCTGTTGGTAATCGGGGGTGGCATTAACGGAACCGGGATCGCCCGCGATGCGGTCGGGCGCGGGGCATCCGTCCTCTTGGCCGAGATGGGGGATCTGGCCGGAGCGACCTCTTCGGCCTCCACCAAGCTGATCCATGGCGGCCTCCGCTACCTGGAATATTACGAGTTCGACCTTGTCCGCAAAGCGCTCAAGGAACGCGAGGTCCTGTGGGCCATCGCCCCGCATATCGCCTGGCCGCTGCGGTTCATTCTGCCGCACCACAAGGACCTGCGTCCGGCCTGGCTGCTGCGCCTGGGGCTGTTCATGTATGACCATCTGGGCGGACGCAAGCGACTGCCCGCAACCAAGACGGTGCGGCTCGATCAGGCGCCTTTTTCGCAAGGCCTGAAGAAACTGTTCCACAAGGGGTTCGAATACTCCGATTGCTGGGTCGACGATGCACGTCTTGTCGTGCTCAACGCGCGCGATGCCGCCGACCGGGGTGCGGAGATCCTGACGCGGACCAAATGCGTGAGCGCCCGCCGTGACGGCGACAAGTGGAGGGTCATGCTGAAGGATCTCGCGACGGGAGACGAAAGGACGGTCACGGCCGGAACCCTCGTCAATGCGGCCGGTCCCTGGGTTGCCGATTTTCTGCACGGTGTGGTCGGCGAAAACGACACGTCCGGGATCCGGCTGGTCAAGGGAAGCCACATCATCGTGCCGCGCCAGTTCGATCACGACCGCTGTTTCATTTTCCAGAACGGCGACGGCCGGATCGTCTTCGCGATCCCCTACGAGCAGGACTTCACGCTGATCGGCACGACGGATGTCGACTACCAGGACGATCTCAGCGAGGTGCGAATCTCCGAGGACGAGGTGTCCTACCTGTGTGCCGCTGCAAGCGAATACCTGGAAACGAAAATCACGCCTGCAGACGTGGTTCACACCTATTCCGGCGTCAGGCCGCTTTACGACGACGGTGCTAAGGACGCGAAAGCCGCGACCCGCGACTATGTACTCGAAGTGGATGGTGACCGCGAACGGCCGGTGGTCCTGTCCGTTTTCGGCGGCAAGATCACGACCTACCGGAAGCTGGCCGAGCAGGTGCTGGCCAAGCTCGAGGAATTCGTTCCGTTCAAGAGCGGTGTCTGGACGTCAGAAAAACCGCTTCCGGGCGGAGGCTTCAGGGTCGATGCGTTCGACGCCGAGGTGTCCGGACTGGAACGCGACTATCCGTTCCTGGATACCGGTTTTGCCACGCGGCTGGTCCGCCTCTACGGAACGGATGCCCGGCGCATCCTGGGCGAGGCCGCTTCGCTGGCCGATCTGGGCAAGGCCTTCGGTTCCAATCTCCACGAGGCGGAAGTCAAGTGGCTGATGGAGCGGGAGTGGGCGCGCACGGCCGAAGACGTGCTGTGGCGGCGAACGAAACTCGGGCTGCGTCTCGGCAAGCAGGAAGTGGAAGCGCTTGACACCTACATGTCCGGCCATCTTGCAGACCGGACCGGGGCTGCGGCATAGTCGGGGCGGAATTCAGGCTGCCGGGCGCGCCGGCAGTTCTTCTCAACAAGCAATAAAAGTGGGAGGTGCGCCATGGCCGGATGTGTTTTGGCGATAGACCAGGGCACAACGTCAAGCCGTGCGATCGTCTTCGACGACGGCTTCAGCCCCGTCAGCGTGGGACAGCAGGAGTTTCCGCAACATTTTCCGAAATCCGGCTGGGTGGAGCATTCGCCATCGGATATCTGGACCAGCACCCTGCGGGTCTGCCGCGAGGCGATGGAAAAGGCCCCGGACCAGGGCGCAGGCGTTGCGGCGATCGGGATCACCAACCAGCGCGAAACGACGCTGATCTGGGACAGGTCGACCGGTGAACCGGTCTACAACGCCATCGTCTGGCAGGACCGGCGAACCTCGGAATTCTGCGCGGGTTTGCGGGAACAGGGGCTGGAGGAGACGTTCACCGCCAAGACCGGCCTGCTGCTGGATCCCTATTTCTCCGGAACGAAGATCGCCTGGCTGCTCGACAATGTCGACGGGGTGCGGGCGCGTGCAGAGCGGGGTGAACTTGCGTTCGGGACCGTCGACACCTGGCTGATCTGGCAGTTGACCGGCGGCACTGTCCATGTAACCGACGCGACCAATGCTGCGCGCACACTGATCTACAACATTCACGAAAACCGCTGGGACGAGGATCTTTGCAAGGTGCTCAACATCCCGATGAGCCTCTTGCCCGAGGTCAAGGACAGCGCCGACGAGTTCGGTGCGACCGATGCGGAGCTGTTCGGCCGGCCGATCCCGATCCTGGGCGTTGCGGGCGACCAGCAGGCCGCGACTGTCGGTCAGGCCTGTTTCAAGCCGGGCATGGTGAAATCGACCTACGGTACGGGCTGCTTCGCGCTCATGAATACGGGCGAGACGGCGGTACGCTCGCACAACCGGATGCTGACGACGATCGCCTACCGGCTGAACGGCAAGACGACCTATGCCCTGGAAGGATCGATCTTCGTTGCCGGCGCAGCGGTGCAATGGCTGCGCGACGGGCTTGGCCTGATCGACAGCGCGGAGCAGACACAGTCGCTTGCCGAACAGGCAGACCCGAACCACGACGTCTACCTGGTGCCGGCATTTGTCGGCCTCGGCGCCCCTTACTGGGATGCGGATGCGCGCGGTGCCATGTTCGGCCTGACGCGCAACACCGGGCCGAAGGAAATCGCGCGCGCCGTTCTGCAAAGTGTCGGATACCAGACCAGCGATCTGGTCGATGCCATGCGGGCCGACTGGTCAGATGCGGAAAAGCCGGTCCTGCGCGTGGACGGGGGCATGACGGCGTCCGACTGGACCATGCAGTTCCTCGCCGACATCCTCGGAGCGCCCGTCGACCGTCCAACCGTTGCAGAAACGACGGCACTCGGGTCCGCCTGGCTGGCAGGATCGAAGGCGGGTATCTGGCCCGGTGAGGAGGCCTTCTCCGCGCAATGGCAGCTGGAAAGGCGCTTCGAGCCCAAACTGTCGGAGGCCGATCGGAAGCGGCTTCTGGCCGGTTGGAAGGACGCGGTCACGCGCACCCGAACAAGCGCTGACTGATCAGACAAAGGCTCCCGTTCAGGCGGGAGCCGAATCGTGGGCGCAACGAAAAGCAACGGCTGTGTTTTCGCCGATTTGGGATTGCAGCGACCGACCGAATCAGAGCCGTTTGAGCGCTTGAGGAAATCGGCAGGGCGCATGCGGACACCGGAAGAAAGACATGCGCATTGAATCAGCTTTATCGTGGGCATAACCTGCTATGCTAGGAAAAATATATCGGAAATCTCGATATAATCTGTGGGTCCATGAAATATTAAATGAATAACAGGAAAGAATACTTATCAATTCTGAGGTCAATCTCATACATCGGCGCTGCCTTTGTTGTGATAATATTTGTAAATTATGTATTAGATCCTCCCTTTAGTGTGATTATTTCGTTTGTGGCAATGGTCATCGCATCAGTGTTTGCGTTTTTGCGAGCAAAGTAGACGAGCCGAGATACTGAATTTCACTGACAAAGAAGCAACTGAATGCCTTCTAAATCGGTACGGCGCGAAGTCGCTGCGCATTTCGATAAAGAGAACTTATACTCCGCAGAAGACTTGAGGAAATCGGTGGTTACGCGGTATCTCGAACTGATTTCTAAGTATGACTCATATAGCCTTTTTGCTTCAGCTGATTGATTGAACGCGATCGCCAAGACCGTCGCCTTGTTTCCTCAGAGCTTTTCAGTCACCCTTCCAGTCTTATTGACGGGGACGCCCCCGTGTGAACGTGTTGGTGTGGGGGCGCCATGCAGGTGATCGGAGAGACGAACCGGAAGTGGTGGCTGCTTGGGGCCGTAAGCTGCGTGCTCGGTCTGGTGCTCCTGGACGAGACCGTCGTCGGGATCGCGCTGCCCTCCATCCAGGAAACCTTTTCGCTCACCAGCAATGAAGCGCACTGGATCGTCAACGCCTACCTGCTGACGCTCGCCTGTTTCGTCGCCGTCGGCGGCAAGCTCGGCGATCTGTTCGGCATCCTGCGCATGTTCCTCCTCGGACTGGCAACATTCGGCGCCTTCTCGGTCGTCTGCGGCTTCGCGCCCTCCGGCGAGGTGTTGATCATTGCGCGTGCCTTTCAGGGACTCGGCTCTGCGGTGATGTTTCCGCTGTTCATGGCCATGGTGACCATGACCTTCCCGAAGGAACAGCACGGCATGGCTCTGGCGGTCACCGGGTCCGTCGGGACCATCTTTCTTTCCCTCGGCCCGCTGGCCGGCGGGGCGTTCACCGAGTTCCTGAGCTGGCGCTGGATCTTCTGGATCAATCCGTTCCTGGTGATCGGGATCGCGATTGTCGTCACACTTACCTGGCGCGACGTCGAGCGGCCGCCCGGACGGCGTATCGACTGGACGGGACTGGTGCTGATCGCAGTCGGGATGTTCTGCATTGTCTTTGCGCTCATGGAAGCTGATGACTGGGGCTGGGAAAGCCCGCTGATCTGGTTTCTGCTTCTTTGCGGCGGGATGATGATCGGCGGGTTCTGCAGGTTTGAACTGCGGCAGGAGGCTCCGCTGATTGAAGTCGACCTCTTCACCAACCCGGTGTTTTCAGCAAGCAACGTGAACCTGTTCATGGCGCAATACGCCAAGATGCCGATCTTCGTCTTCATCGCCCTTTATGCGCAGACAGAGTTGAAACTCAGCGCGCTGGCTGCCGGGTTCCTGATCGTGCTGACCCCGATCCCGCAGCCATTTGTCGCCGCCTATTGCGGGCGGCTTGTCGGCAGGACGCATCCGCGCAAGCTTGCCTTTGTCGGCCACCTGCTTCTTTTCACGTGTCTGCTCTGGCTGTTTCTCGTCGCGCCGCTGAACAACATCTACCTGATTGCGCCGGGCCTGCTGGTTGCGGGCATTGCCTTTCCGTTTCTGTTCCTGCCGAGCCGGGCCGCCATCATGGGCTCGCTTCCCGAATACAAGCACGGGCAGGGCGGCGGTATCGCGATGGCCGCCCAGATGATCGGCGGCACGGTCGGCCTGTCGGCCTCAAGCGCAGCCTTTGCCATCGGTGGTTACGAGGCTGTCCTCGGCCTTGCAGCCCTGCTGGTCGCGCTCGCCTTCGTCTACGCGCTCATCGCCTACCGGAAGGTCTGATGCGCCGGGCCAATCAACGGACAGGTTCGCAAAAGACCATTGTATATTTCGTCATTTCGAGTATTCTCGAATTATGGAAAAGGACGACGCCCTGAATGCGCTGGCCGCCCTTGGCCAGGAAACACGCCTCGACGTTTTTCGCCTCCTGGTGAAGGCGGGAAAAGAAGGCATGACTGCCGGTGCCATTTCAGACGCACTCGACGTACGTCCGAATACCTTGTCGACCCATCTTGGCGCCCTGTCGCGTTCCGGTCTTGTGCAGGCTGAACGCGACGGGCGCTCCATTCACTACAGTGCGGACCTGGCAACCATGCAGCATCTGGTGACATATCTCCTGCAGGATTGCTGCGGCGGGAACCCGGATCTGTGCGCGCCAATCGCCAATCTGTTCTCTTCCAGTTCGTGCTCAGAAACAAAGGGTCTCTGAAGCCAGGTTCCAGGCAGGCACTCCCAAAAATGCGCAATGCTCTGATTTTATGTACGGCGAATTCCGCCCGCTCGGTGCTGGGGGAAGCGCTGCTGCGCCATCTCGGGCAGGGCCGGTTCGCGACCTTCTCGGCCGGCTCGACACCCAGAGGCACGGTCAATCCCGACGCGCTGACCTGTCTTGACCGGCACGGACTTTCCGCCGAAGGGTTCCGGTCCAAGAGCTGGGAAGAGTTCGCGGGCGCGGATGCGCCGAAAATGGATCTGATCATTACCGTCTGCGACAACGCGGCAGGCGAAGCCTGCCCGGTTTGGCCCGGTCATCCGATGGTCATCCATTGGGGCATTCCTGACCCGGCCGGGGTCGAGGGAGATGATGACGCGCGCGGTGCGGCCTTTGACCTGGCCTATCAAAGGCTGGAACGGCGGATCAGCGCGATGCTTGCGCTTGGCGATGATGTCTTCGAGGCCGAAGACGGTAAAAGCAGACTGGCGGCCATCGGCGCCACATCCGACTAACCGGGGTTTCCTTCATGTCAGAATTCAGTTTGAACCGGCGCCTGACCGCCGAGGCGCTTGGCACCGCAATGCTCGTCGGCACGGTGGTCGGATCGGGGATCATGGCCGACAGGCTCTCCGACGATGTCGCCGTTTCCCTGCTCGGCAATACCATTCCCACAGGCGCCATTCTGGTCGTCCTGATCACGATCCTCGGGCCGATTTCCGGTGCGCATTTCAACCCGGCCGTGACCTTCGTCTTCTGGCTGAAACGCAACCTGAGCCTGACGGTCGGGCTCAGTTACATCGCGGCCCAGATCGCTGGTGGCATATGCGGCACGCTCATTGCCCATGTGATGTTCGAGGAAGCGGTTCTTCAGGCCTCGACGACAGCCCGCACCGGGCCCGCACAATGGGTCGCCGAGATCGTCGCGACCTTCGGCCTGCTGGCCAGCATCCTGGCCGGTATCCGGTTTCGCGAAGCCGCCGTTCCCTGGCTGGTCGGGCTCTATATCACCGCGGCCTACTGGTTCACCGCGTCGACCTCCTTCGCCAATCCGGCGGTTGCGATCTCGCGCGCGTTCACCGACACGTTCGCGGGCATCCGTCCTGTGGATCTGCCTGGCTTCATCGTCGCGGAATTCATCGGGGCCGCTCTGGCACTCGCGCTGTTTTCCTGGTTGCTGACACCGGAAAAGTCCGCCGGACAGGACGCTGTCAGGTCGTAAAAAGGCGCCGGTTCAAAGATCCTTCTTCATGAACCAGCGCCGGTGATCCGGCAGGGACTGACCGCGCAGATTCCCGAGAATGCCGAAATCCTCGTAGCCGAGTTTCTGGTAGAACCTGTGCGCGTCCGGACTGGAGGTGTCCAACCAGGCTGCGTGGCAGCCAAGACGGCGCGCCTCATGTTCGGCGAGTTCCACGAGCCGGGCGCCAAGACCCGCACCGCGCACGCTGTCATCGACCCAGAGCGTCTTGATCAGGAGCCAGTGATAGGACGTGGATGCGGTCAGACCACCGAGAAGCTTGCCCTTGTCATCGGTTGCCTTCAGCACGAAGGCCTCGTTGTCCGATTGCTCGTTTTCCTCGGCCAGCGCGTGGAGCAGGCGATCTTCGACGGTGGCGGCAATCGCCGCCCTGTCCTTTTCATCCGCAAACGAGATCTCGACGTAACTCATGTCTTAACGTCACTCAACCGACCATAGAGAGGCAATTTCAACCGGTCCCTTGAGCCGCGTCAACTTTTGTGCGGTGTCTTTGCTGCCGGGCGTGGCCCGTCAGATCGCCTGCATCGGCGACTTGCGCTTCTTGCGGTAGCGCTTGTCGAGGCGCAGCGTGACGATCGCAAAGACGATCCAGCTGGTGTGGAAGATCACGCCGGCAAGGAAGACGAGATAGCCGGGCACTGGCCCGATCGCGGCACGCTCGAAGGCCTCGGATAGCTCTGTCAGGGGAACGGGGTGGATGGCGAGCTTGCCGAAATAGGCAACGGCCTGGATGGCGAGGATCCACGAATAGTTGCTGCGCAGGCGCCGCCCGGCGGCGCGGACGAGACTGATGTGGTAGTGCGGCGTTTCGTAATCGTCGGCCAGAAGCTTCGCCCAGTCGCCGTTCCAGGGCACCTTTTTTCCATAAAGGATCGGGGCGTAGAAATCGGACTCCATCAGCCGGGCGCGGGCACGGAACATGTTGTAGTAGCGGTAGCGCCTCGCCTCGAAGATCAGGAAAACGGTGACCAGCAGGCCGACAAGCACCATCGGCAGGGGAGACGCCTCGCGATTGGCAAACGTGGCGGAAAGGGCGATGCCCGTCGTGACAACGGCCCAGTTGGTGGTGTTGTCCAGGCGCGTGCGCCAATGCGTGCTGCGGAAAACCTCGGCCCGGTAAAGGTGGGCGAGCGCACCGATCGTGCCGGATTCAATGTCCTGCTTCGGCCAGTCCTCCCTGGCATTTTCCGTTGGTTCCCCCGGCATGCCTCAATCCTCGCGTCACACCTTTGATCGAAAGCTTAGACCTAAAGATTTCACCGGTCGAGAAAATGAGGGTCACGAGCGTGAAACTACGGTTCTGCGGTTCTTCGAAGAAACTGAAAGCGACACCGTTGCCATCGTCTAAGTCAGTTTATTTAGTTTTTGCAATTTAATGTTGCAATTCTTAATGCACTGTCGATGATTGGCAAAAATAACGGTATGCGGAGCTTTGTGTGCGTCGGGAAAGAAATCTATTCGTCGAGGCTTTTGGTGCCCTTTACGCGCTGCACTGGCTGGTGCTGCCCTATATTGTGGTGAATTGCACAATTACCATCGTCGACACGTGGTTCGAAGACGGCAGGTACTTTGTGTATCTGTACGCGCCCCTCGGTTCTGTTTTCTATTTTCTTATGTTTGGCAGGCTCTTGAAAGCGGCCAATCCGCAGCGGAGTCTGAAACAGTTTGCCACTTTTTCAGTCTGGTACCTTTGCATTTTCTTTGTGTTCACGGTCGGTGGCGCGGACCTGGTTTTGTACCTCTTCGAAGCAGCACCGGAAACAATTGTAGAGCAAGGCTCATTTATCGCCGGATTTTTCATATTTACTCTGCTGTTGTTGTTTGCGCCGACTTACTTTCTCGGGACTCTGTTGCCGGCCAAGATACTGAAGAGATCGGACAGCTTTCGTGCTGCGCTGCAAAGAGCGCTACGCCAGGCTGGGTATCTGCTTCCAAGGTATGTTGGAATTTACGTTCCCCTTTTGCTCGTAAGCGGGATTCTTTATGGCGCCATGCAAGAAGGGGGGCCGAATTGCAACCGGTCACGCCGACCGGTGACATTCACGTATTAGGTTTCGTGGTGATGGTGATTTCGAACCTTATTTCGATAACAGCTGAAGCCGTTCTCATCGTGATGATTGCACGCGCTTATCTGAAAGACCTTCGGGAACTCGGGGATTTCTTCGAACACGATGTGGAAGTGTTTGCTTAAGCCCATGCCGTGTCCGGAATATCACGCCACACGGAATCCCGGCATCTGGATTTAACTGATGTTCAAGGGGGTGTCTGCAGGGCCTACCTGAAGGACCTTGAAGAACGGGGCGAGTCGCCCGTTTCGGAAGCGGACGTCTTCGCCTGAACACTATTTCCGCTTCTTGTTCATCGCGGCCGCCAGCGCTGCGGCCATGGCGTTGTTGCCACTGCCGTCACCGGAACTTTTCGGCGCGCCGCCTTTGCCGCCGCCCCCACCACGCGGGCTGCCGTCTCCGGGCCCTCGGCCGCCCGGACCGCTCTGACCCGGGTTGCGGTTGCCCTGATTGCGGTTGCCCTGATTGCGGTTGTTTGACCCGGAGCGGTCCCGGTCCGAGCGCTCCCGCTGGCCCTGATAGTCGGCCTGGGATTTCATCGTCATGGAGATCCGCTTGCGGGGAACGTCCACGTCGAGGATCGTCACCCTGACGATATCGCCGGCCTTGACCACCTGGTGCGGATCGTCGACGAAACGGTCGGCGAGCTGGGAGACGTGGACGAGGCCGTCCTGATGAACACCGACATCGACGAAGGCGCCGAAATTGGTGACATTCGTGACCGTCCCTTCCAACTTCATGCCAGGTTTCAGATCCGAGATCTCCTCGACACCATCCTGGAGCGCCGCGGTCTTGAATTCCGGGCGCGGATCGCGGCCCGGCTTTTCAAGTTCGGCGAGAATGTCCCGGACGGTGGGCAGCCCGAATTTCTCGTCGGTGAAGTCCGAGGCGTCCAGTGCGCTCAAGGCGGATGCATCCCCCATGATCTGGCGGACGTCCCGGCCACAGGCCTTCACGATCCGCTTGGCCAGCGGGTAGGCCTCCGGATGAACCGAGGAGGCATCCAGCGGTTCCTTGCCGCCGGTGATGCGCAGGAAACCGGCGCACAGCTCGTAGGCCTTGGCACCAAGCCGCGGAACGTCTTTCAGTTGCGAGCGTTTTTCGAAACGTCCGATCGCGTCGCGATGATCGACAACGGCCTTGGCCAGACTGTCCGAGAGCCCGGAGATCCTGGATAGAAGCGCGGAGGACGCGGTGTTGAGGTCGACACCGACGGCATTCACCGCGTCTTCGACAACGGCATCGAGCGCACGGGCGAGGCGTGTCTGGTTGACGTCATGCTGGTACTGGCCGACGCCGATGGATTTCGGCTCGATCTTCACGAGTTCGGCGAGCGGGTCCTGCAGGCGGCGCGCGATGGAGGCCGCGCCGCGCAGCGAGACATCGATATCGGGCATTTCCTTCGCGGCGAGTTCGGACGCCGAATAGACCGAGGCCCCGGCCTCGTTGACGATCACCTTGACCGGGCGCTGCGCGGCGGGAATGTCGGTGAGCACATCACCGGTCAGCTTGTCGGTTTCCCGGCTCGCCGTGCCGTTGCCGATGGCGATCAGGCCGACCTTGTGTTTTGCGATCAGCGCCAAGAGGGCCGACCGGGATCCGGAAACATCGTTGCGCGGCTGGAACGGATAGATGGTTGCCGTGTCGACGAGCTTTCCCGTCTGATCCACGACAGCGACTTTCACGCCTGTTCGGATGCCCGGGTCGAGGCCGAGCGTCGACCTTGCACCTGCAGGCGCTGCGAGGAGGAGATCCTTCAGGTTCCTTGCGAAGACCTGGATCGCCTCTTCCTCCGCCTTGTCGCGCAGGACACCCATCAGGTCGAGTTCAAGATGGAGGGCCAGTTTCACCTTCCAGGCGAAGCGGGCGACATCCATCAGCCACTTGTCCGCCGGACGGCCCCGGTCGGCAATCGCGAAGGTGTCGGCGACCATCCTTACCGCCGGCAGCACGGGGGAGACATCGTCGGCATCGACGGTCAGGTCAACGGCAAGAATGCCTTCGTTCCGGCCTCTGAACAGGGCGAGCGCCCGGTGGCTCGGAATTTTCGACCACTTTTCCGAATAATCGAAATAGTCGGCGAACTTGGCGCCTTTTTCCGCCATGCCGTCGACCAGTTTCGATTGCACGACGCCCCGGTCTTCCACATGGCGGCGCAGACGGCCGACCAGGTCGGCATTTTCGGCAAAGCGTTCCATCAGGATCTGGCGGGCACCGTCGAGTGCGGCCTTGGTGTCGGCGATGCCCTTCGCCTCATCCAAGAAGGCGGATGCTTCGGTCTCCGGCGTCCTGGCCGGATCGCCGAGCAGCAGATCCGCCAGCGGCTCCAGCCCGGCCTCGCGCGCGATCTGTGCCTTCGTCCGCCGCTTCTTCTTGAAGGGCAGATAGATGTCTTCCAGCTGCGACTTGGTTTCGGCAGCCCGGATACCGGCTGTGAGCTCGTCTGTGAGCTTGCCCTGTTCTTCAATTGAGCGGGTAATCGCGACGCGCCTGTCCTCCAGCTCGCGCAGGTAGATCAGCCGTTCTTCCAGCTTGCGGAGCTGGCTGTCGTCCAGCCCGCCTGTCGCCTCCTTTCGGTAGCGCGCGATGAAGGGAACGGTCGATCCTTCGTCCAGCATCTGAACGGTTGCATTCACCTGGCCCGCCTTGCATCCGATCTCGTCTGCAATTCGATGTGCGATGCGCAGGGCGGTATCGCCGGATGCCCCCTGTCCACCGTTTGCCTGTGCGCTGCTCTTGGAAGAAATGCTGGTCATGGTTGCTGCGTCTCATGCATGGTCGGGTTCGAACGGTGCAAGATATGCCGCCTTGACCGGGCGGGAAAGAGATCCGCTTTCACCGTCCACCGGCAATTTTCAGACGGGCGGAACGGTCGTAATCGGCTGCTCTCGAGACCTTGATCAATACTTTTCCGTTCTGAACCAAGTCTGAGAACATCATGCAATCGGGACACACTTGCTGATTGCTTTTTGGGGTTTGCCGAACGAAATGCAACAAAATGCGGATTTTGCCGTAACAGGTTGGCGTTATTCTTTTGCAATGTTGTCGTGATCGACTTTAAGGTTGAGTGACGTACAGGCGTGTGTCGGGGGACTTACACAGCTTCCGGATTGATCCGTCGTCGTGATCAACTGGCCGGATGGCAAGAGGGAAAGCGCAAGATGGCACGTGGACGGCCAAGAAAAATACAGGCCAAGGATGCCCTGCAATCCGTGATGGCCGCATTCTGGCAAAACGGATACTCGGGCACGTCCATGAACGATCTTGCCGAAGCCTCGGGTATGGCGAAACCTGGACTTTACGCGGCGTTCGGTGACAAGGAAGCCCTGTTCGAAAAAGCGCTGTTGCACTATTTCGAAACCTATGGCGGACCCGTGTTTGCACGGCTCCAGGAAGCCCGCAAGCACGTGGTCGATGATTTCAGGGATTTCCTGGGAGCGATCGCGGACCTGACGCTCGACAGGAACACCCCCTCAGGCTGTTTTCTGGTCAACGCCATCGTCGACTGCACTTATGGCACCGAGCGCCACCGGGAGGTCGTGAACGGTTTGCGGGAATCCCGCTACGCGGCAATCCGGGACAGGCTCCTGAAGGCCGCGGCCGCCGGCGAAATGGCGCCAGACGCCGACATCGACAGTGCGGCGACCTTTCTTGACGGCCAGTTTTCAGCCATCGCGATGCTGGGACGGAGCGGCATCAGCGAGCCAGATCTGAAGACATTCGTCGAGACGGGATTGCGTGCCTTGCCGATCCGAGACCCGGAGACGGTTTTCGACGGCGACACATTCAGCCTGCCTACTTTACGACAGTAATGCGCTCGGCCGCGCGCGTGACGGCGGTATAGAGCCAGCGGCTCTTGTGCTCGCGAAACGCCCAGCTCTCGTCAAACAGGATGACGTCGTCCCACTGCGAACCCTGTGCCTTGTGCACCGTGAGCGCATAGCCGTAGTCGAATTCGTCGGCCTTGCGCCGGATCGCATAAGGGATGCTCTCCGCACCATCCTCGAACATGGCCGGCAGGACCTTCACCTTCACGGTGGTTCTGGCAATGTCTTCTTCCGAGACAACATCGAAGCGAAGCGTGTTGCCACGCGGCTGGCGCAGCCGCTTGACCGCCCACAGACCGCCGTTCAACAGGCCCTTGGTCTTGTCGTTGCGCAGGCAGACCAGCTTGTCGCCGACCGCCGGCATCGGTGTGGTGAAATCCTTGAGCTCGCGAATGCGGCCATTGTAAAGGCGCCGTGTCTTGTTGGTGCCGACCAGGACCTGATCGGAAGACAGGATCTGGTCCTTGTCGATCTCGGTCCGGTGGATGACCTTGCTTTCGCCGAAGGTGCCATAGTCCAGCTTGCCGCCGTCGCGGATCGTCATGGACATGCGCACGATCGGGTTGTCCTGGGCCTGCCGGTGGACTTCGGTCAGCATGACGTCGGGCTCCGCCTCGGTGAAGAACCCGCCCCCCTTCACCGGTGGCAGCTGCGCGGGATCGCCGAGCACCAGCACAGGGGTGCCGAAGGACAGGAGGTCCTTGCCCAGTTCCTCGTCGACCATGGAGCACTCATCGATCACGATCAGTTTCGCGGTTGCGGCGGCGCTGTCCCGCTTGATGGCGAATTGCGGGCCGCTGTCCTCCTCATCGTCGTCTAGGTCCTCTTCTTCCTTCGCGGAGCGTGGACGATAGATGAGCGAATGGATCGTACCGGCATCTTCGCAGCCCTTCTGCCGGAGGACATGGGCGGCCTTGCCGGTGAAGGCACCAAAGCAGACATCCCCGTCGATGTCCTCGGCAAGGTGCCGTGCCAGGGTTGTCTTGCCGGTCCCGGCGTAACCGAACAGCCGGAAGACCTGCCGGTCGCCGCGCTTGAGCCACGCAGCGGCTTCATTGAGTGCGTCGTCTTGTTGAGGGGACCAGGCCACGGATGTGCTCCCGAGAATTGCGGACCCGGTTGCTTAACCCGATTTGTCCGATTCCTCCAAGCGCGAATTCCGGCCGGCAATCGATGCGCCGACCCGCGATCCCAGGGTCCCGACCCTAACCGAGAACGGAGAACGAACTCTCCCTGGTAAGTTCGCGCTTGCGGGAGAAGGTCGCCGCATTGAGCGTGTGATCGATGTGTTTCAGACGGAACCGGAGCGGGGTGCGGTCGTGATCGTTGCCGTCTTCGCAATAGGCGACCAGCCGTGTCATGAGGCGACCGGCGACAATGGCATTCTTGAACTGGTTGCCGCTGGTGCCGATGGCAAGATAGTAGCCGTCGACATCGCTCCGGTCATAAACCGGCAGCCAGTCGTCGGTCGCATCGTAGAGGTCGGCGACACCGAGTGGATGCTGCGAGACGCCGAGGCTGGGAAGGCGCTGCGAAAACCGGTAGGCATAGGTGAGCGCCCGGTCGGTCAGATCCCTGCGGAAATCATCCGGATCTTCCACGATATGTTCATCGCAAGGCGGGTTCAGGCTGCCGATCATCAGCTGCCCGCCGCTGCCGGGCTTGATGTAAACGCCGATATCGTTGTCGGCAATCAGCATGCCTTCCCGCGAATAGCCGAGTGTTTCCGGGGGCTTGACCTGTACGACTTCCTGCCGCAGCGGCCTGTGGCCGATCCTGACGCCTGCATCACCCTCCAGCAGATCGTTGACCTTGCCTGAATGCGGGCCGGCGGCGTTGATGACGACAGGGGCGCGGAAGACGCTGCCCTGGTCCGAGACAACGCCTGTTACCCTGTTGTCTTCCGTCGGGATCCTGGCGATGCGGGTGTTGAACAGAAACTCCGCACCGAGAGCAGCAGCGGCGTCCTTCAGGTTGCGGGCCGCGATCTGCGGATCGTCGACATAACCGCCAGCGTGAAAATAGACCCCGCCCTCGATCCGTCCGCCTGTCGGTGTGCCAAAGGCATCGTCGTCCATCGTCTTGACCGGGGAAAAGCAGTCCAGATTGTAACCGGGCATGCTTTCCGCGATCTGGTCCGGCGACCAGCTCTCGTAGGTGATCCCGAGCGTGTCGGCGTGTTTGAGGACAGTGTCCAGGTTGTTGGAGGCCGTCTTCATGATCAGCGTTCCGGTCTGGACGAACCGGGCCAGGCCTTCGTCAGAAGATGCTCCGAGTGTTTCGGGCCAGTGTTTCCAGTCGTGATAGCCATCATAGGCCATCGCCGTGCCATCAAGCGTGGAATAGTAGGTGCGGATAACGGCCGCGGAACTTGACGTCGATCCGTAACCGGCCGCGGGCAGGGCGTCGACATTCAATGTCTTCAAGCCGTCCCGCGCCATGTTGTAGGCGATGGCGCAGCCGATGACACCTGCCCCGATAATGATCACATCATAGGTTTGCGTCGTTCGGGTCGAGTCGTTCGGGATGGCAGGCATATGTTCGAATTCCATTGATCTGCACAGTTCAGGCGGGTCGGGCGGTAGGTCTCGCGGTGCACGGATGCACGGACGTTTCATGCCAGACCGGTCTGACGGCATGTCACATGTGGATATTGCGCTCAGGTCAGGCGATGGCGCGGAGTTTGTCCAGAATAATAACCGCCATTCAGTGTTCCGAAACAGGCATGTGAGATGAAAAAGCGCGCAAAATGCGGATAAAAAATCTCATAGTTAAATTAATTCATCATAATGATGATTTTGCGAAATCGTGCAGATTTTGTTCTAAACTCTCAAATTGAAGCGGTGGCCGTCATTGGGCATGCTGGAGTTGGGCGCCGGATTTGCCGGTTCTTTCAACAATTTGGAGTGACACTTGACGCGGGCAAGCTTTCGCGAATGGCCGACGCTGGCCTTGATTTTGACCGCCGCCGCAGCATGGATGCTGCTGATCGGAAACTACACATCGCTGGGGGGATGGATCGTATGTCCGCTTGCGGTACTCGTGGTCACCCTGCAATCGTCCCTGCAGCATGAAGTTCTGCATGGTCACCCGACACGCAATCCGGCAGTGAACGAGGCGCTGGTTTATTGCTCGCTCGGGCTCTTCATTCCCTACCGCCGTTTCAAGTCGCTGCATTTGCGTCACCACAACAATGACCGGCTGACCGATCCCTATGACGATCCCGAAACCTTCTACCTGGCGTGGTTGGACTGGCAGAAACTGCCCGCCTTCATACAGGCAGTGCTGACCGTCAACAATACGCTGCTCGGCCGTCTGCTGATCGGTCCGCTCGTGTCTGTTGTCGGATTTCTCGGTTCCGAACTGAGAATGATCCGCTCCGGCGACACGGCCGTTGTGCGGGCCTGGCTGCATCACTTCGCGGGTGCTGTTCCGGTGGTGGTTTTTATCACCCTGGTCGGCGGGATGCCGCTCTGGCTTTACGTCTGCTGCATCTCCTATCCCGCAATGAGCCTTCTAATGCTGCGCACCTACGCCGAACACCGCGCCCACGACAGCGCGGAAGCCCGGTCGATCATTGTGGAATTCTGCCCGCTGTTCTCGCTTCTCTTCCTGAACAACAATCTTCATGTCGTGCATCACGCCCATCCGCGCGCACCATGGTATGACCTGCCGATGATGTATCGCGCAAACAAACAGAGCTGGCAGCAACGCAACGGGGGATATGTGTTCAGGAGTTACCTGCAGTTGGCCGCAAATTTCCTTTTCAAGGTCAAGGAGCCGGTCGCACATCCCCTGAGACGCCGGCCTGCGGGTGAGGCCGACAGTTGAGCCGCCGGACGTATCACCCTGTCCGGCTGCCCATGTATGACTGGCCGGAGGTCCGCGCCGCGACCGAGCGTCTCGAAACCGCGCTGCAGGACGCCCTTGCCGGCGCGCTTGGACTTCACCCCGCCGAATGTGTTACCTGGCCGGAGGACCGGGGTCTGGAGGTCGACTGGCTGCAGCCGGGCCTGCTCCTCAGCCAGACCTGCGGCTATCCGCTGACACACGCGCTTTCAGGCCGTGTCCGGCCCGTCGGTGTTCCCCACTATGCTGCCGACGGCTGCGACGGTGGACGATACTGTTCGCATCTCGTCGTGGCCCGGGACAGCGGCCATCAGACGCTTGCCGATCTGCACGGCAGCCGGGCGGTCTATAACGGGCCTGACAGCCAGTCCGGCATGAACGTCTTCCGGCATGAGGTGTCCCGGATCGCCGGCGGCCCGCCGTTCTTTTCAAGCGTGAAAGAGAGCGGCGGGCATCTGGCGTCCCTGCACGCCGTTGCAGAAGGTATGGCAGACATCGCAAGCGTCGATGCGGTCTGCTGGGCGCTTGCCTGCCGGGAACTGCCCGGCCTTGTTTCGCGGCTCCGGTCAATCGGCCGGACCGGTTCCGTTCCGTGTCTTCCGCTTGTGACTTCGCTGAGCTTCACGGAGGCGGAGGCCGAAACGATCGCCAATACCGTGCAATCCGTTTTTGCTGACGCAGCGTTGGCGGGAGACCTGGAAAGGCTCCTCATCAATGGATTTTCGCGCGTCTCGGATGCGGACTACGCACCGGTCCTGGAAATGGAACGCGACGCGGCAAGGCGCGGTTATCCGGAGCTTGCCTGAAGCTGCTTGAGATCCTCCGGGCTACTCGCTAAATCGCCACTCGTTCCTGGAAAAATACGCGACCGCGAAGTCGACGAAAGCACGCACCCTGGCCACGCGGCGCAGGTCCCTGTGATACAGCAGCCAGATGGGGTAACCCGGCTGCAGCGGCACACCCGGCACGCGCACGAGACGCGGATCGGCATCGCCGGTGAAAGCCGGGACCTTGATCAGGCCGAGTTGCTTCGCGGCCGCTTCGATCTGCATGGACACCTCCGGAAGGACGTGCCGGACCGTCGCGTTCGGAAACGGACTGTCGGCCACCCAGTCCTGCAACTCGCTCCAGGCAATCCAGTGTGCGCCCTCGCCGCCGGTGGCAAGCAGATCCTCGTGCTTTTGCAGATAGCCGGGGGACGCGTAGACGGCCTGAACGAAGGTCAGGAGCTTCCGGCCAAGGACGTCTTCATCGACGTTTCGGGCCACCCGCAGGGAAATATCGGTCTCAAGCCGCTGCAGGTCGGAGACGCGGTTTGTCGAAATCGTGCGGACAGAGATTTCCGGAAATCGCTCGGAAAACTCAAACAGCATGTCCGACAGCAATCCGTGCGACAGGGCAGGGGGCAGACTGAGGCGAACGGTTCCTGCCGGCTCCATGTCGAGACCTGACAGTTTCCGGGTGATCGTGTTGGCCTGTGTCTCCATTTCCTCTGCCGGCTCGATCAGAGCCTCGCCCGATTGAGTCAGTTGCAGGCCGCTTGTCGTCCGGTCAAAGACACGTGTTCCCAGGCTTGTTTCCAGCGCGGAAATGGCCCTGTGAACGGTGCCGTGATTGACCCCGAGTTTCTCGGCTGCCTGTCTGAAACTGCCACAGCGCACGGCGGCAAGAAATGTGCGCACGTGATCCCAATCAAGATCCGGCTTCATGTCAAACTCCCGCTTGTCACCTGGTGGATCATTTTTTAACCGCTCTGGTGTATTTGGGTGCATTCCAATTAAAAATCAATCCACCACATTTTCACCCGGACGCGCAATCAGCGCGATATCCGGTAACTGACAAAGGTGGATCGAGAATGACTGAGGAAACCAGAACCGGTCTTGGGCGGCGTGCCCTGCTCAAAGGCGCGGCAACCGGCGGAGCGGCACTGGCGCTGATACAAGCGCTTCCGGCAGCTGCACAACAGAGCGAAAAGACGCTCGGGTCCGATCCGGCGGCGCCCTACGGTGTGCCGATCGGCACGGCGTTTCCATTCCAGAAGAAGGAGATGCCGGTTCTCGATTCAAGCATCGCCTATGTCGATGAAGGTGCGGGCCGTCCGGTGGTCTTTCTTCACGGCAACCCGACATCGTCCTATCTTTGGCGTAATATCATTCCACACGTGCCGGAGGGTTACAGGGCCATCGCTCCCGATCTGATCGGGATGGGCGACAGTGGCAAACCGGACGGCGATTACCGGTTTGAGGATCATGCCCGGTATCTCGACACATTTCTCGATCAGCTGGACCTGACCGACGCCATCCTGGTGGTTCACGACTGGGGGTCGGCGCTCGGCATGCGTTATGCGCGGCTGAATCCCGACCGCATAGCCGGGCTGGTGTTTCTGGAGGCCATCGTGCCGCCCGTCCTGCCGGTCGCATCCTTCGACGACATGCCCGGACCACTTGCAGATTTTTTCCGTCTGATGCACAGCGACAAGGGCGCCGACATGGTGCTCAACCAGAATTTCTTCGTCGAATTCGTGCTGCCGCAAATGGGTGTCGTGCGCGCCATGTCCGAAGCTGAGATGGATCACTACCGCCAACCCTTTCCGACACCTGAAAGCCGCAAGCCGGTCCTCGTCTGGCCGCGGGAAGTGCCGATCGAAGGCAAACCCGCCGACGTCGTCGAGGAAGTCCGGCTCAACGGCGAATGGCTTCTGTCGAGCCAGATCCCCAAGCTTATGTTCTATGCCGAGCCGGGAGCCCTGATGCCGAAGCCCGTCGCAGACTTCCTGACGGCAAACGTTGCCAATATCGAAGCGCGTTTCGTCGGGGCCGGATCGCATTTCCTCCAGGAGGATCATCCGCATGTCATCGGCCAGGGCATTGCCGACTGGCTGCGCCGGATCTGATCTCATTCAAACCCAAGGAGGAAACAATGGCGGAAGTTGTCGTCAAACAGGACGTAAATGCCCCGCTGGCCGATCTCTGGCGCAGCTGGGACAGTTTCGACGAGATCTACAGGTTCAATCCCGTCATCAACCAGTCGCCGCTCCTTCCAAGGAGCGCGCCGACCGGACTGGGCGCCGAGCGCATCTGCAGGCATGTCGACGGAAAGACCTACCTGAAGGAACGGATCATCGGCTATCAGCCGGAGGAGCATATCGTCGTGGATATCTTCGACGCCAACCTGCCGCTCAAGAAGGCCGTCGTGACCCTGGATTTCGAGGCGCTGTCACCTGATCAGAGCCGCGTGACCATGCGGATCGCCTTCACGCCGAAATTCGGACCTGTCGGATGGCTGATGGTGCCTCTGATGAAGTCGCAGTTCAGAAAGGGCCTGTCGGGACTCCTGTCGGCAAATGCCGGTTTTGTTGAAAAAGGTGTCGAGGTTCATCCGAAGGTAGCTGCCTGAGTATTGAAGTGTGTCATTTTAAGACATTCGTTAACGATGTTCTCTTTTGGTGGCACACTTTTCTGGTGAATTCGGCTGAAATGCTGGCGCAAAAGTTAACAAGGCGTTACGATTATCGGTAACTCAATAGTTAACAGTGAGTGCGTCATGAAAACGGTTTTCAAATCAGTCGTTGCCGCAGCAGGTCTTCTTGCGGTTGTTTCAACCGCCGCATATGCCGAGAGCGGCACCACCCGGATCGTGCACGACGAACCTTACGGGGCGATCGTTACCAAGGAAGCCGGTGTGCTGGTTTTCCGCGGCCTGCCGCCGACCCGCAAGGTGATCGTCAACCCGGAAGGGAAAACGCCGCTTGACCTGAAGCTGACCGAAGTTCGCGAGACGAATGTCGTGGTCTTCACCCGCGACGACTATGTGCGCGGGCTGGGTTCGAAGGTCCTGCGCCTGAAGTGATCAAATCCGATTGCCGGGCCGTCACGTCGAACGGCCCAGCAATCGTTCGTCATAGGGATAGGTGCTGAGGCGCTCGTATCCCGTATCGGTGATCAGAAGCTGTTCTTCAAGCTTCACACCCTCGTGGCCGCCATGCCGGCCGACATAACTCTCCACACAGACCACCATCCCGGGCTCAAGGCTACCGTCGTATCCCCCGCTTTCCCAGTCGGACGGATAGGGCACGGCCGGGTATTCGTCGCACAGGCCGACACCGTGGAACAGAACGGAATAGCGGTTGGCAAGGTAGTCGTCCGGCAAGCTCACGGCTTCATGTGAAAGCTCGCGAAAGGTACGGCCGGGTGCGAGCATGCCGATATTGACCTCGATCTGCTCATGGGCCATCTGGTAGAGGCTGCGCTGCTCATTGGACGGGGTTCCATCCCCGCAGAGCCACGTTCTCGAAATGTCACAGCACATGCCGTAGGGACCAACCAGGTCCGTGTCGAATGCGACCAGATCACCATCCTCGATCACGCGGGACGATGCCTCCTGGAACCAGGGATTGGTGCGCGGACCGGACGCCAGGAGCTGGGTTTCGATCCATTCGCCGCCCCGTCTGATGTTGCCTGCATGCAGGAGCGCCCAGAGGTCCCATTCCGTCATGCCGGGCACGAGCGCATCTTCCATTTCCCGCATGGCCGCCTCGCAGGACGCGATCGACCGGCGCATCGCCTTGATCTCGTCGACGCTCTTGATCGACCGTGCCAGTTCCATGACTTCTTCACCGTCATGGAATTCCAGCCCGTGCGCCTGCAAGGCCGCAACGCCTTCGCGGCGGGCCTTGTCGATGGCAATGCGATGGTTGCCGCCGCCATGGGTCTTGACCAGATCAGCGAGTTCGTCCGCCCATTTCAGTGCAAGTTCCTCTGAGCGCGGGCCGGCTTCGAAAAAGAACCAGGGAATGCCGTGGCGGACTTCGTCGACCAGCAGGTTGTGCCCGGACAGGTGTTCGCAATGATGGAAATCGAACGCAACGACGGGCCCGTCCAGGGCAACAAATGTGTAGCGGACGGCGTTGTGCGTCGACCAGACCTGCATGTTGGTTGCGTCCGTCGCGTAGCGGACATTCAGCGGGTCGCACAGAATTGCGGCGCTCAGGTCGTATTTTTCGAGCTGTTTACGAATACGGGCGAGCCGGTAGGCGCGCATGGCGTCCAGGTCGGGGGCTTGCAAGCCCAGGGCGGCCCACTCGGCCTCGGCGAGGTCGCCATAGCCGAGCACATGCCTGTTGAGCACCGTTGCCTTTTCGCTGGCATAGGCTGCAAGCGCCTCGTAGCCCGCTGCGTCGCCGGGGTGAAGCGGCAGCTCGGCCGGCATGATCTTCCGCCTGTGGCGGCCAAAATGTTCCGTGTTCATGGCGCTGACACCTCCTCCCTGTGTAGCCGGCCCTTGTCGTGACTTACATGCGCATGCGTTCGGCTTTCGGATCGAACGGCGGGTCGGGCAGGATGGTCGCCTTGCACATTTCGCCCAGAATTTCGATTTCGAACGCGCCTTCGCCGGTGTCTTCGGCAAGCCCTGCGGGTATGTATCCCTGAGCCAGAGACTTCTTCACCCAATGGGCGTAGCCGCCGGAGGTAATCCAGCCGATGACCTTGCCGCCATGCCAGACCGGTTCATCGCCCATGACGTCGGCATCGGAGGCGTCCACGGCAAAGCTGACGCGCCGCTTCGCGGGGCCTTGCTCGAATTCGGATCGTGCAGCCTCCTGGCCGATGAAGCGGTTTTTCGACAGCTTCACGAACCGGCCGAGGTCGGCTTCATATGGCCCGTAGATCGGGCGGAATTCGCGGAACCAGGTGCCGAAATTCTTTTCAAGGCGCAGGGACAGCAGCGCCCGCATGCCGAAATTCTGGATGCCGTACTCGGCCCCGGCTTCCATCAGGGCGTCATAGACCTGGCGTTCATATTCCGGGCTCATCCAGATCTCGTAGCCCAGGTCGCCGGTATAGGTGATCCGGTTGACCTTGCACGGCGCATTGGCGACGTCCATTTCACGGAAGTCCATAAACCGGAACGCAGCGGCCGACACGTCTTCGCCGGTGACTTTCTCAAGCACCTTGCGCGCATTCGGGCCGGCGATGGAGAGACCGACCCAGCCGAGATTGATCGCCTTCAAGGTCACCGACCCGTCTTGCGGCAGGTGCTTTTCGAACCAGCGCATGTGATAGACCTCGGCCTGCGACGAGCCGAACATGTAGAATGTCTCTTCGGAGGCGCGCGCGATGGTGAAGTCGCCGATCAGCTTGCCGTTTTCGTTGAGCATCGGCGTCAGCACGATCCGGCCGACCTTCGGCATGGTGTTGGTCATCAAGAGCGACAGGTAGTCTTCCGCGCCCGGTCCGCTGATTTCGTATTTCGCGAAATTGGCGATTTCCGTGATGCCGACGCTCTCGCGCACCGCACGGCATTCAGCGCCGACATGCTCAAAGTCGTTGGACCGGTGGAAGGAGAAGACATCCTTTGCCTCCACGCCCTCCGGTGCGAACCAGAGCGGCGTTTCAAGCGCCCAGCTGTCTCCCATGACCGCACCCTCAGCCAGCATGCGGTCATAGAGCGGGGTGGTCTGGTGCGGCCTGCCGGCCGGAAGTTCCTCGTTCGGAAACCGGATGCGGAACCGGCGGCGGTAGTTTTCCTGCACCTTCGCGTTGGTGTAGGAGAGCGTCGCCCAGTCGCCGTAGCGGGCGACATCCATGCCCCAGATGTCGTATCCCGGATCGCCGTTGATCATCCAGTTTGCAAGCGTCAATCCAACGCCGCCGCCCTGGCTGAACCCGGCCATCACGCCGCAGGCGACCCAGTAGTTCCGGAGACCCCTGACCGGCCCGACGAGGGGGTTGCCGTCGGGTGCGAAGGTGAAGGGGCCGTTGATGATCTGCTTGATCCCCGCCGTCTGCAGCGCCGGGAAATGCTCGAAGCCGACTTCAAGCTCCGGTGCGATGCGGTCGAGGTCGGGCGCCAGCAGTTCGTGGCCGAAATCCCAGGGGGTCTCGCGCGGGCTCCACGGACGGCAGTTCTGCTCGTAGGTTCCCAGCAGCATGCCCTTGCCTTCCTGGCGTGTGTAGATCTCGCCGCCGAAATCCAGGATGCCGATCAGTTCCTTGCCCGTTGCCTCGTTATGGGCAACGACCTCCGGCATTTCGTCGGTCAGCAGATACATGTGCTCCATGGCGAGGATTGGCAGTTCAAGACCGACCATGCGTCCGCATTCGCGCGCCCACAGGCCGCCGGCATTGACGACATGTTCCGCCCGGATGGTGCCCTTGCTGGTGACGACGTCCCAGCTGCCGTCCGGCGCCTGCACCAGCTCTTCGACCTTTGTGTGCCGGTAGACGGTCGCGCCGTTCACGCGTGCGGCCTTGGCGTAGGCGTGGGTGGTGCCGGACGGGTCGAGGTGGCCTTCTATCGGATCCCAGAGCGCACCGATGAAGTGTTTTTCGTCGAGCATCGGGAACATGGCCTTGGCTTCCAGGACCGAGATCAGTTCCAGTTCCATGCCCAGATACCGGCCCTTGGCCTGGGCGAGGCGCAGAAAGTCCATGCGCTCGGGCGTATCCGCCAGCATCACGCCACCGGTCAGATGCAGGCTGCAGGACTGGCCGGAAATCTCCTCCAGTTCCTTGTAGAGATCGACCGTGTAGCTTTGAAGCTGCGCGACATTGGGATCGCCGTTAAGCGTGTGGAAGCCCCCGGCCGCATGCCAGGACGATCCGGAGGTGAGCTCGTCGCGCTCGACCAGCGTGACGTCTTTCCAGCCCAGCTTGGTGAGGTGGTAAAGAACACTGCAGCCGACGACGCCGCCACCAATGACAACGACCTGAGTGTGAGTTTTCATGCGTCTGCTCCGGACTGACCGCCAGGGTGCGGCAGGGTTTTCAACTGGATGATCTAGAAATCGGTGGGTACGCCGCCTTCGGCCTTGCGCCGGTCGACAAAGGCGGTGATTTCCTCGTCGATCGCGGGATCGAGGGCGGGTTGCTCGTAAGCCTCGAGCGCTTTCTTGTAGAGCATGTTGGCCTTGTCGTAAGCGATCGGGCTGCCCGCTTCCGACCATGTCTCATAGTTGCGCCAGTCCGACACGATCGGCGGGTAGAAGGCGTCCTTGTAGCGCGCCTGCGTATGTTCGGTCCCGAAGAAGTGCCCCGCGGGTCCCACATCCTTGATCGCATCAACGGCAAGCGCGGCTTCGGAAACGTCCAGCGGTGTCAGGTATTCGGCGATCTTCTGCAGGAGGTCGATGTCGGCAATGAATTTCTCGAAGCCGGCGCTGAGGCCGCCTTCGAGCCAGCCGGCCGCATGCTTGATCAGATTGGCGCCGCCATTGATCGCGCCCCATTCCGACAGCGTCGTTTCAAGCGCTGCCTGGTAATCGACCGTGTTGGCGGCACAGACACCGGAGGAGCGGAACGGCAACCTGTAGCGTCTTGCAAGCTGGCCGCTGACAAGTGCGGCCTTCATGTATTCCGGCGTGCCGAAAGCCGGTGCGCCGGACTTCATGTCGACATTCGAGGTGAAGCCGCCGTAAACGACCGGTGCTCCCGGACGGACAAGCTGCGCGAAGGCAATGCCTGCCAGCGCTTCGGCGTTCTGCAGCGTCAAAGCCCCGGCGACGGTGACGGGTGCCATGGCGCCGGCAAGGGTGAAGGGCGTGACGACGGAGACCTGTCCCGCCCTGGCCATCTCGATGATGCCCTGAAGCATGGGGGTGTCGAGACGCAGCGGCGACGATGTGTTGATCACCGTCAGTGTGCAGGGTGTGCCGACCAGTTCCTCGTGCGTCAGACCGTTTGCGATCCGGGCAAGTTCGATGCCGTCGTGATTGCGTTCCTTGCCGAGCGAATAGAGATGGAGCGCTTTGTCGGTCAGGCGGATGGCGTCGGCGATGCAGTCCAGATGCCGGATGGAGGCATGAAGGTCCACGGGCTCGACAGGGTAGCCGAGCGGCGCATGGATGATGTTGAAGAACTGGCCGAGTTTCAGAAGCTTCTGGAAGTCCTCCCGGTTGCCGGGCCTGCGGCCGCCGTCGCGGTCGACAACATTGGGCGTGCTGGCGACGCATGAGAACATGATGGCGTCGCCGCCGATCTGAAGGTCGTGATTGCGGTTGCGGGCACGAAGCGTGAATTCGGCGGGTGCCTTGGCGACGAGTTCCTCGATCATGGCGCGGTCCATGCGCACGCGGTCTTCGCCCGGTTTCACCTCGGCACCGGCGGCCTTGAGCATCGCCTTCGCGTCCTCGTGCAGGAAGTCCATGCCGATTTCTTCCAGGACCCGCATGGAGGCGTCGTGGATCGATTCCAGTTCGTCTGCCGAGATCGCCTCGATGGGTTTGAAAATATGCCGCGGCTGCCTGAAGGGTTTTTGCGGGAAGAGATCCGGTCCCGCCTTCTCGCCTCCGCCCCTGCGGCGGCGTCCGCGCCGTGGGGGGGCCGTTTCGTTCAAGGCAACAGTACCAAGGTCCTCTGTCATCCGATCCGCCATTGTTTCGCGATTTGCCGGTCTTGCGTTGCCGTGAGGCTTGACCGGCAAGATCGCAGGATGAGCCGACTGTAGCGGAGAGCCCTGTTTTTGCGGGCAGTCTCAGAGCGACGGCCTTTGCTACAACTCCGACATGCCGGACGTGCGCTAGGTGCCATCAACAGGCTTCTTGCAAACTTAAGCTTGACGAACTGGAGCTTCAAAGCGATCAGAGGTCAGTCAAATGGAATGTGGACCCAACCGGCGTGAACGAACGGCTTTCCGATTCAGATCTTCTTGCCTTCCTCCAGGGCCTGTTGCCGGTCAAGGACTGGAGCAGCGCGCGTCTGCGCCCGCTTCCGGTCAACTACACCAGCCGTTTCTGGCGTCTCGACACGCCGGAACGGATCTTCGTGGTGAAGGAGTTTTTTCCGGGCGCTGAAGTCAATCCGCTTTACCCGACCTTGCCTGACCAGGAAGCCGAGGCGCTGAATTTCCTGGCAAGGTATGAGCTTGCGCCCGCACTGGAAACCTACACCCAAAGCCCGTCCGGGACCCCGCTTCTGGTCTACGGCTACGGGCCGCCGGTCACTGACCAGATCGATGTCGGCGAAGCTGCGGACCTGATCGGCCGGATTGCCGAACTCAGGGAACCGGTGCCCGGGCACCGGGAAGTGCCGGCCGGATATCATGAGGTACTGGAAAACGGAGATGCGATGCTTGCCGCCATTCCGGACAGCCGGAAGGCCGTGAACCTCAAGCGGCTGAGACCGAGTGATGACGCAGTCAAACGGCGGAAGATCAAGCGCGTGCTTGTGCATCGCAGTTTCTGCCTCGGGACAATCCAGTCGACCGAGGGCGGCGCGCGCATGATCGACTGGCAGTTTGCCGGCTATGGCGATCCGGTCGAGGACATTGCCGGCTTCGTGTCGCCGGGTCTCCTGAAGCTCTACGGATTGCATCCCCTGGTCGCCTATGCGGAAGAGATGTTCCTGAAGCACTATCCGAACCGGGATACCGCCGAAAGGTTCCTGGAAGAGCGTGGCGCCTATCACTGGCGGCTGGCGGCCTATTGCCTGTTCAGGCATGAAACGCTCGGCCAGACCAACGCACCGGCCGCACGCGCCTATGGGCGTGCGCTGGAAGAAGAGGTCGATCTGCTGCTCAGGCTCAGAAGCAAATAGTGTTTCGAAAAGTTTGCCGTGTAATCTCCCTGTCATGGACAGGCGATAACCGCAGGGCATGTCCATTGCGGTTTCCTCCATTTCAAAATCCTTCGGCCCGCACGCGGCGTTGAACGACGTGTCGCTCTCCATCGAGACGGGAACCTTCTTCGTCGTTCTGGGCCCGTCGGGCTGCGGGAAGTCGACCCTGTTGCGCGCCATTGCGGGTCTTGAGCCGATCGATGCGGGACGCATCGCGCTTGGCGGCAGTGACGTTGCCCATGACGGGTTCCACATGGCGCCGGAGCATCGGCGTGTCGGCGTCGTCTTCCAGTCCTATGCCCTGTGGCCGCACATGAGCGTATCCGGCAATGTCGCCTTTCCGCTCGAAACGGCAGGAGAAAAGCGAGGTGACGTGTCTGCCCGGGTTTCGGATTGCCTGGAGACCGTGTCCCTGACGGCTTTTGCGAGCCGCAAGCCGGCTGAGCTTTCCGGCGGTCAACGTCAACGGGTGGCGCTTGCCCGCTGTCTCGCCCAGGGCGCCAAGACCGTCCTGATGGATGAACCGCTCGCCAATCTCGATCCGCATCTGCGCGGCGTCATGGAAGAAGAGTTGGCAGCCTTTCACAATGCGAGCGGTGCCACGACCCTGTTCATCACCCATGACCAGCGTGAGGCTATGGCGCTCGCCGACAAGGTGGCGGTGATGTGGGACGGAGAGATCCTGCAGGTTGACGAAGCTGACGCGATCTACCGCCGTCCGAGTTCCCGACGTGTTGCCGGGTTCATCGGGCGCAGCTCCCTGGTGCCGGTCCGGGTCGATGATGTGATCGGCGAGCAGGCAAGGGTGTCGCTTGGACGCAGCTCGATCCTGTCGGACTGCACAGCGGGAACCGCTGCCGGACCTGCGACGCTTCTCATCCGGCCCGAGCACCTTGTCCCGGATGCCGAAAACCCGGATCTGGAAGGAACGGTTCTGCGCACGGTCTACCGGGGCGGGTCCTGGGACGTTTTCGTGGCTGTCGAAGGGCTCAAGGATCCGCTGCTTGTGACGCTTTACGCCAAGGCGGCGGTGGGCGACGTTCTACCGCTTGCGGTCACGCGCAGCTGGGTGCTGCCGGACCAGTGCCCATGATGCCGTTGTTATCAGTCCTTCCAGGGGATTGTTCCCGCCGGAACCCGGTCTGAAAGTGCGTTCATCGCCAGCATGATCAGGAGCGTTGCCGCAACGACGACCACGGACATGGCGGCTGCCAATGTGGTGTAGCCGCCGTCCTCATAGTTGAAGATGGTCGTTCCGATGGTTTCGTTTCCGGTCGACCAGAGAAGTGCGGAGACCGTGACCTCGTTATAGGCCGTGAGGAAGACAAGGATGGCGCCGGAGGCAGCCGAAGGGGCCGCAAGCGGGGTGAATATGCGTCTCATCCGGGTAAAGAAACCGGCACCGGATACCCGCGCCGCGTCTTCAAGGGTTCCGTCCATCTGGAGGAACGCGGCCAGGACCGGCTTCAGGCCGACCGCCAGGAATACGGAGACATAGGCGATCAGGATGATCCACAAGGTGCCGTAAAGCGAGACATTGAGAACCGGCACGGGGCGGATGAACGCAAGGATGAACGCGATCGACATCACCAGTCCCGGCACGGCAAACGCGATTTCGGACTGGGTCAGCACAAGCCCTGCCCATTGGCGATGCGCCCGTCTCCTGTGAGTTAGGAAATAGCCGAGCAACAGGCTTGCCGCCGCGATGACGAGTGCTGCAATGCCGGCAATCATGGTGGAGTTGGCAAAGGCCCTCAAGGTCACCGACTGCCGCCAGACGACTTCCACGAAATTCTCCGGTGTCAACGTGTCCAACCCCAGCGGCAGCCCGTAGGTCCTGACCAGGGACGTTGCGACCAGGGACGCCGCCGGCAGAAGCAGAACCAGGGCAACGAAACCCCAGAGGAGCGCCTCAATGTAAGGTCGTTTCCGTCCGAGCGAAATGGCAAGAGGGTCCTGTGGCAGCCCGATCAGGCTGGCACGCATGCGTCTTTGCAGAAGGCTCTGGAGCAAGATGGCCAACAGCGCGACCACTGCGAGGATGACGGAAATCACTGCAACATTCGGCAGGATATCCGGGCCGAAACTCGCCAGGCGGCGCCAGACCAGAACAGGCAGCGTGGTGTAGCGCGCCGGAATGCCGATGAGCGCGTTGATGCCGAAGTTGCCGAGCGCCGCGACAAAGGCAAGGGCGAAGCCAGCAAGCAGGGAAGGGCCGAGGAGTGGCAACGTGATCCGGCGCAACAAGGTCCAGGTTCCTGCGCCGGATATGCGGGCAGCATCCGACAACTCGCGCGGAAACGATCTCAAGGCAGCGCGTACAAGCAGAAAAACAAGCGGGCTGTGTTGAAGCGAAAGCAGAAGCACGAGCCCTTCGCGCGAATAAAGAGGGTGGGTGGAACCGAGTTCCGGCGCAATTCCCAGCCAGCGCAGTACGGGGCTTGCCGGTCCAAGCGCCTGGATCCAGGCTATTGCCGTCACGTGCGGCGGGATCATCAGGGGCAAAAGCAGGAGGAACACCAGCAGTCCTTTCGCACGGATGTCGGTCAGGCCGACAAGAAGCGCGAGCAGGGTTCCGAGCATGGTCGCCGCGAGCGCGGACAGGAAACTGCTTTCAATCGAGTTCCACAGGGCGCGTTGCACGGAGCGGTTCTGCATCGCTTCAAGCAATGGTTCGAGATCCAGGCCGGTTCCGCTGGTCAGGCCGGTCTTGAAAAGCAGGAGAAGCGGTAGGCCGCAAATCGCCGTTGCGCCTGCGACAAGCGCGATCAGGGTTGCTTTTTCCGAGGGCGAAGACGTTTGCAAGGGGATGGGCATTGCGACTTGTGGAACAAAAGGACGTCAGCGCGGCTCTGGCCGCGCTGACGTGAGAATTTTCAAGCGAGCGTGGATTAGCCGCCGAAGATCTCGGTGAACTTGATCTTGTTGGCCTGGTCCTGTTCCAGCGCTGCAGCCGGATCGAACTCCATCAACTTGATCTCATCGCGTGCCGGAAAGCCTTCCGGTGCCGCGACAGCCGGGTGCGCCGGCAGGTAGCCCTGGGAGGAGGCGAGCTTCTGGCCGTCTTCGGAAATCAGGAAGTCGACAAAGGCCTTTGCGGCGCCCGGGTTCTGTGCGGTGGAAAGGATGGCAACCGGCTCGGTCACCGCAGAAACGCCTTCTTCGGGAAAGACGAACTCAACCGGAGCGCCTTTGAGTTTCTCGCGGATCGGCAGGAAGTCGACGACGAAGCCGTAGAGTTTCTCACCGCCTGCGATCGCCTTGTAGGTGCCGCCGTTGCCACCCTTCGGGTTGGCGCCCTGATCGGCGAGGCCCTCATAGTAGGCCCAGCCGAGATCCGGGTTGGACGTCAGGGCTGCCATGTGAATGGTTGCCGCACCGGAGGTGAGCGGGGACGGCATCGCCAGCTTGTCCTTCGCTTCCGGCTTCAGAAGGTCCTTGTAGGACGTCGGCTTCATCGGCGCGTTGGTGTTGTAGACGATGCCGCTGGTGATCAGCTTGGTGGAGAAATAGGTCTTGTCGCCGTCCATGATGGCGGGATCGTACGCGGAAACGTCAGCGCCCTCATGCGCCATCAGACGGCCCTCTTTCTTCAGACCTTCCATCGTGACCATGTCGGCGATCAGAAGCACGTCCGGTTTCGGTGCGCCGGCCTCGAACTCCGCGCGCAGCTTTGCCATCATTTTGGTGGTGCCGTCGCGGACCCACTCGACGTCAACGCCCGGGTGCTTTGCCGTGAATGCGTCGACAGTCGCCTGCGCATCGGCGTTCGGCTGCGACGTGTACAGCACCAGTTTTCCGGAAACATCGTCCGCTAAGGCAGGCGTGGATGCCATGGCCAGAAGGCCGGCTGCGATCAACATGTTCTTCATCTGACTAATCCTTTGAACAAAGCCGCAGGAGGATGCGGGTGCTCAGGTGGTTAGCAGGCTTATGTGACAGTCTTTTTCGATCGCCAGGGAGAATCGCAGGATCAGCCTATTTTCTGAATTCTTGTTTCAGGTTTACGTGATCCGGCACGAGATACGCATGTCTCTCGCTTGATCCGCCGTTCCGGCCATTGCCCGAAGGAGGCGGGTCGGCTATCACCTCGTAACGACAATTTAAATCGATCTGAGAAAGGCTTCCTTGATGAGTTCAAACGGCGCTGTTGCGGAAATCGGCCTGATCGGCCTGGGCACGATGGGCGGCAACCTTGCTCTCAACATTGCCGAGAACGGATTCCAGATCGCGGTCTATAACAGGACCACGGAGAAGACCGACCAGTTCATGGCGAAGGCCGGGGACCTGGCCGGAAAACTCGTCCCCACGAAAACGCTCGAAGAGTTTGTCGCCTCGATCAGGCCGCCGCGTGCCGTCATCCTGATGGTGCCGGCCGGAGAGGCCGTGGACGCACAGATCGAAGCGCTGCGCCCGTTGCTGGATGCGCAGGACCTCATCATCGATGCGGGCAACGCGAACTACCACGACACCAACCGGCGTGCTGCCGCATCCGCGGAACACGGGCCCCGCTTCATGGGGATCGGCGTCTCGGGTGGTGAAGAAGGTGCGCGCTACGGCCCGTCCATCATGGGTGGCGGTGCGAACGATGCCTGGGATCAGGTCGGCCATATTCTGGAAGCCATTTCAGCGAAACATGAAGGCGAACCCTGCGCGGCCCATCTTGGCGAGGCCGGTGCCGGGCACCTGGTCAAGACGGTTCACAACGGTATCGAATATGCCGACATGCAGATGATCGCCGAGGTCTACGGTGTCATGCGCGACGGGTTCGGCATGCCGGCTGCGGAAATCGGAGCCGTTTTTGAAAAGTGGAACCAGGGCATCCTTCAATCCTACCTGATCGAGATTTCGGGAAAGGTGGCGACCACGCCGGATCCGGATACCGGCCGGCCGATGCTCGACATCATCCTTGACAGGGCCGGGCAGAAGGGGACGGGCCGCTGGACGGCCATCGAGGCGCTGATGCTGGGCACACCCGCCAGCACCATCGAGGCGGCTGTTGCCGTTCGCAATATGTCGTCGCGGCTTGACGAACGGAAAGCGGGAGAGGCGGAGTTTGGCGCCGCACCGACGGCCCTCGGCCGGGATCTGGTCGCCATCGACGCGTTGGAAGCCGCGCTCGTCGCCGGCAAGATCGTCTGCTATGCGCAAGGCTTCGATCTCATTCTGGAGGCGGCCCGCCAATATGGCTGGGCGATGCCCCTGCCGAAGATCGCGAAGATCTGGCGCAACGGCTGCATCATCCGCTCCGCCATGCTCAATGACATGTCGGCTGCGCTAGCCGAGGATGCGGAACGCAATCTGATGCTGGCGCCCTTCTTTTCGGCCAAGCTGAAGGAAACCGAGGCCCAGTTGCGGCAGGTGGTGGCGCAAGCGGCGCTGCACGGCCTGCCGGTCCCGGCGCTGTCCGCGGCGCTGTCCTATTTCGACATCATGCGCACGGCGCGCTCGACGGCGAACATGCTGCAGGGCCAGCGGGACTTTTTCGGCGCACACGGTTTCGAGCGCACGGACAAGGACGGCGGCGGCTATCACGGCCCGTGGGCGATGGGCTGATCGAGCAGCAAAAAGCCTCCGCGACTGTTCGCGGAGGCTTATTCGTCATCGCATTCAGACCAAGTCATCCAGACGACAGCCACGCCGTCATCCTGAGGAAGCGCGTGAGCGCGCTCCTCAGGATGAGGTTGGAGAGTTGGCGTCACCGGCCGCCTGCTTCATCCGCAGGGCCTCGGTCAAATGACCCTAATTGGTCGGAAAATGCTCTAGCTGACACCTTGAGCGTGGCCGTCAGCTTCCTGCCTGCAGGCCGGTATCCAGCAACGCCTTGATCTGCTGTTCGCTCGTCCCGGCAACGATGCGTCCCAGCTCCTGATCGCCTTTCAAGACGAGCAGGGTGGACCGGCGCGGTATCTTGCGGGACGTGGTGACTTCGTGACCGCCGAAGGCGTCCCAGTCAACCCGGATGAAAACCATCGTCTGGTCGTAGGCCGGGTTGGCCTGGCGCAGGGCCGTGATGACCCGTTCCTGACGTGCGCAGGTGCTGCACCAGGAGGCGGCATAGTCGACGAAGACGGTCTTGCCGGCAGCGAGATGCTTCTGGATGAGCCCCGGCGAGTAATCGACCATTCCGTTTGCAAACGCGGTTGCGGGCAGTAGGGTCGCCGTGAGCGCGGCGCCTGCAGTTGTCGTAAGAAAGCGACGGCGGTTCATGTTCGTTCCTTTCCATTCACTTCAAGATCAAAACCGGACCGAAAGATCCTGCAGCCAGATCGGCATCACGCTCAGGGCCCACGCGTCGAACATCTTGTGGACGTTGAGCAGCAGCAGCACGCCGACTGCGATGAATACGACCCCCATCAGGGGTTTGGATTTCTCCGCCAGGCCGCGCAATCTGTCGGCCCTGCGGCGGATGGTTTCTCCCGCACCGAGCCCGAGACCAACGATGAAGGTCGAAACGCCGAGCGCGAAGAAGGACATGATGGCGGCGGCCCAGGCGAGGCTCTGGCCCTGGGACGCAAGCGCGATCGCGCCGCCTAGCGTCGGACCGATACAGGGCGACCAAACCGCACCGAGCAGGGCTCCACCCAGAAACTGGCCGCGCAGGCCACCGGTGTCGGTGCTGTGCAGCTTTTGCCCGGCCGAACCGGAAAATCCGGCTGCGGCGAGTTCGAAGCGCTGGCTGAACACCGGCACCAGCAGCACGAGGCCGAACACAATCATCAGCGCCGCGCCGACCCTTGCCATGACGTCCTCGGTCAGGCCGATGGCGTAACCGACCGTGGACACCAGCATTCCGACGATCACGAAGGAAACGCTCATTCCCGCCGCAAGCGCGACGGGTGCGCGCTTGTCCGCGTTGAGCGCCGTCGTGAGCACGATCGGCAGAACCGGCAGGACACAGGGATTTATCAGGGTCAGAAGACCGGCAAGATACGCAAGCGGCAGTTCAAGCATATTTGTCAGCACACCTTTGCAAGAGCCCGTTCCGGTCGAGGAATGCCGGGACACACCTCGATCCAGAACTGTACTTAGGCAAAGGGTGGCGACCTGTCCGCTAACGCCTCTTCACAAATTTGTGGGGTCGGGCTTGCTGGCCGTTTGCCGGCGTCATTGTGCCAGGCCGAGCGCAGCCATGTTCTCAATCGAAACGGGCACATCGGCGTGATCGCGGACCTCGACAATGAGGCGCGGGTCGCTCTCCAGTTTCGACAGGGCCGCAAAGACCGCGTGCCAGCTGATGGTTCCCTCGCCAAGCGCCCAGTGGCGGTCGGCATAGCCATCGGCATCTTGAAGATGCACGTGGCGCAGATCGTTTCCGGCTGCCTTCACGTAGTAGTCGACCGGCGGTGCGCCGGTGGAACCATGGGCATAGTGGGCATGGCCCGTGTCGATCGAGACCTTCACCATCCGGGACCCGAAACTGTCGGCGAGTATTTTCCTGAGATACGGATCTATGTCCTCGATGTTTTCGATGACGAGTTCACAGCCGATGTCCTCAGCCCGCTTGACGGCGTCTTTCATGGTCAGGTGGCAAAGCTCGATCTTGCGTTCGCGCCCGTTCTCGTAGTTGTCGAGGTTGTTGTGATCCCACGTGGAATAGGGACTGTGCACGACCATATGCGATGCGCCGAGCGCTTCGCAGACTTCAAGACCCTGCAGGAGGCGCTTCTTGACCACATCGCGCACGTCCACATCGACGGCATCGATGGTGAAGCCCCAGAAGGGTCCATGAATGCCGAGGCGGCCTTCGTGGCCGTCGAGCAATGTCCTGGCGCGCTCCACAAGGGGCATCCAGTCTCCGTTGAGAACCTCGCCGGGCCAGAAATCCTGAAGCTCAAGATCCCGGGGCTTGTCGAGCATGAGCTTGCGATGGGTTTCCAGACTGTTGACATTGAGCGCTGCGCCCAGGATCGGAAGGGTCGGCATGATGTACCTTCATGGCAAGTGAAACTGTGTGCCTGATACGGTGCAATCCTTGACAGTATTGCGACGCCCCGGCACCGGAAGGTCAGTATCCACGTTTTCGGTCGACGTGATCGGGAACCGCGCCCGTTTCCAGGAACGTCCCGAGATTGCGGGCAACAAGCCTTGAGGCCGTGCTGATGATCGTCGGCGCGGAGATATGTGGAAGCACGGTGATTTTTTCATGCCGCCAGAGCGGGCTTTCGGGTGGCAGCGGCTCTTCATCGAAAACATCGAGAACCGCATGAGACAGGTGCCCTGTGTCGAGCCCGTCGACCAGCGCACCGGTCCCGATCACCGGCCCGCGCGCGAAATTGATGATCGCGGCGCCTTGCTTGCAGGAACTGAATTCGTCCTTGCCGAGCAGGCCCCGGGTCTGATCTGTCAGGGGGACCAGCACGACGACAATGTCGACCTCGCCAAGAAGCTGTTTCAGACCGTCCGGCCCGTGAAAACAGCGGACCCCGTCAAGGGTTTTCTTCGACCGGCTCCAACCGGCAACCGTAAATCCGTTGGCCCGCAGGCGCTGCGCCGAAGCCGTGCCGAGATTGCCCAGTCCGAGAACACCGACCGTCCGTTCCGCCGGGGTTTTCAGAAAATGCTCCTGCCACACGCCCCGGCGCTGCTGCGCCATGTAGCGGGGCATGTCGCGATGCAGGTAGAGCGTCCAGGCCAGAACCGCCTCGGACATGGTTTCAGCCATTTGCGGATCGGCAAGCCTGACAATCAGCGGACCCTCTTCCGGCAATTCGGACATCAGGCGCTCGACGCCGGCCCACAGGCTCTGCACCCAGACAAGGTTTGGCAGGGCCGCGACATGGGCCGGGTCCGGATTTGCGACGATGGCAACTCTGGCGGCAAGACGCTCTTCTTCGCTGAGCGCGTCGAACGGTTTGAGTTCGGCCAGATCGCTGAGCGATCTGGACAGTTCCCGCTGCCAGACCTCCCGCTCGTGCGAATGGGCTTCGGGAATGAAGGGAACAACTGGCTTCATCAATGGCAGCTCCGGAAAACGCATCGGTTCGCAAACGCGACCCGTGCGCATGAGAAGGGAAAGTCCTGACCCTAGTGCAGGAGCGGCGCCCGGCACAAGAGGAAGGCAGCGTGGCAAAAGCCGGTCCGGACGCGGCGCGCCAGCCGGGACGCGCCCCGGCGCAAGACGGCCCATATCGGCAAGCAGGAAGACGCTGGCGATCCGTGCGCGGAGGCACACACAAGCACGGGGTATGCATAAACCGTTAAGATGTTTGCAGCCGCACTCGTTCAAATCCGCAGTTCGAAATCGGATTCACACCAAATTAAATCAGTAATTTTTACGATGCTTTTGCTGGCTCTGCATGTTTTTCTACAGACTAATCAATACGTTGAGTGGTGCAGGGGATCGATCGTGCCGCGTCTTTTCCCGTTTCGATCCACTTTGAGTAAAATTTTATCAGTATTATTATCAATGCTGAATGGGTTTGTTTGCAAGAACATCAAGGTCCGGCAAGGCTGCGCCTGCAGTGCGGTTCGGGCACACCGTCATTTTCGAAATTGTGTTCTGAAAGCCTCCGCAATGTTAGCGAAAGTCAAATCAACGCGGGTCGATAGTGCCTATGACCGTCTGAAAGACGAGATCCTGCATGGTATCTTGCCGCCCGGATATCAAGCGCCGGAACCCGACATTGCAAATCGTCTCGGCATGAGCCGTACACCCGTCAGGGAAGCTCTGATCCGGCTTGAGGCGGAAGGGCTGATCGACCTGATCCCGCGTCGCGGCGCACGCGTCGTCGCGATCTCGCAAAAGGACTTTCGCGAAATATTCGAGATACTTGCCGTGCTTGAGGGCCTTGCGGCACATGCCGCCGCCCGTCTTGATATCGCAAACGGTCCGCTCTCAGGTCTTCGCCAGGTTCTGGAAGAAGGTGAAACCGCGCTTCAGGCGAGAGACATTTTGGCGTGGGCGCAACTTGACGACACATTTCACCGCCTTGTTGCGGGGCTGTCGGGCAACGACAGACTGCACTCGGAAATCTGCGGTCTCCTGGACCAGGTTTTCCGAGCGAATTCCGTGTTGCTCCGGCTGAACAATGCGCCTGCTGCGCGTGACGCAACGCATCGCAAGATTGTCGACGCGATTGCCGCCGGCGAAGCGGAGCAGGCTGCCGAGCTTGCCAGTGCGCACCGCCTCAGCGGTCTGAAAACAATGGACGATCTATTGCGAAACAGCGGCCTGTCCTATGTGTGACCGGTGACGGTCCGGCAGCTTTTGTTCAGCGATCGGGCGCAGGCCCGGTCGACTGGCCGATGATCAACTCCGCGTCGAGATGCAAGGACGAGGGTTCGCGGTCCGGGTCGGCGATGTGGTCGAGGAGCAGTTCGGCGGCGCGCTGGCCGGCATAGCGCACAGACGAACGTGTGCATGTGAAGATCGGTACTTCACCGCTGTTCGGCAGGAACGAGAGAGCGTCGTCATGGGTGATGATGGAGACATCTTTCCCGGTTTCCAGCCCGCACTGGCCGATGGCGCGCGCGACGCCGATGGCCGAAATCATCGAGGACACAAGGAAGGCGGTCGGCGGGTTGCCGGACCTGAGCATCTCCATTGCATTGTCACAGCCGTAGGGCTCCGTCATGTCGGAGGTGCGCATGATCTGAGTGTCCGGTATCAGGCCTCTTGCCGCGAGGGCGTCTTCAAAGCCCGCGCGGCGCCGTCGGGCAAAGTCCATGTGCTCGAGGCCGTTCAACAGGGCGATCCGCTTGTGACCGAGGTCGAGAAGCAGGTTCGTTGCCCGCTCGAAGGCGCGGCGGTTGTTCATGTCGACCCAGGACGTTTCCCGTTCGGCCCCGGGGATGCGGCCATGAACGACGAAGGGAAGGTTGATTTCGCGCAGCAGCCTGTGCCGGCTTTCGTCAGCTGCCGGGCCATGAATGATCACACCGTCGGCTTTCTTGCGGGAGGCGATCTGCCGGTAAGCGTCTTCCTCGTGATCGTCCTCGACCACCGAAATGATCATGTCGTAGCCGTGCTTGGAATAGGTTTCCCCCGCACCGGCGATGAATTCCAGAAAAATCGGGTTCATCATCTCGTGGATCGATCGCGGGATGACATGGCCGATTGCCATCGACCGTCCCGTTGCAAGGCGCCTGGCCTGGCTGTTGGGCGCATATCCGAGCTTCTCCGCCATTTCGGCAACCCTGCGCCGCGTTTCGGCACTGACCTCCGGATATCCGTTCAAGGCACGGCTGACGGTCGTCTGCGAAAGTTGCAGCCGATTCGACAGTTCCTTCAGATTCACACCCTTGCTCATGTATGCCCAAAACGCTTTGAAAGCGCCCTCCCTTCAGGCTGTTATTGAAATGCAACATTAATTCGTGAGTTGTTCGCTTGACAAGTCCGAAGCGGAACGACATGTTTAGGACAAATCCAAAGCGGTTTGGATGCCGGGTTCCGGTTGATTTGCAGCATGAGGGAGGAGCCTCGCTATTGCTGCCGGCTGGTAAGGTGTGCCACTTTAAAGGGAATGTCCCGCCAAGGGGACAATCTGGGAGGACTGAGATGAAATCACGTTTGATGGCCTGTGCGGCCGGTTTGGCACTGAGTGTTTCGCTGGGACTTGGAAGTGCATCTGCGGAGCTGACATTCCCTCCGGGCGAGGGCTCCTTCACCTGGGACAGCTACAATGCATGGGCGGAAAGCGCGCCTGATCTTTCGGGGCAGACCGTGACGATTGCAGGTCCGTGGCTGCAGCCGGAAGACGGCTACTTCCGCAATGTGCTTGCCTATTTCACCGAGGCAACCGGTGCTGAAGTCATCTACACCGGTTCCGATTCCTTCGAACAGCAGATCGTGATCGACGCGGAAGCGGGCGCTGCGCCGAACATCGCCGTCTTCCCGCAGCCGGGCCTTGCGTCGGACATGGCATCGCGCGGTCTCCTGCAGCCGCTCCCCGAGGGCATGGCAAGCTGGGTCGGCGACAACTACGGCGCGGGTGAAAGCTGGGTCAATCTCGGCACCTACAAGGACGGCGACGGCAACGACCAGCTTTTCGGATTCTTCTACAACGTCAACGTCAAGAGCCTCGTCTGGTACGTGCCGGAGAACTTCGAGGATGCCGGTTACGAAGTGCCGGAGTCCATGGAAGACCTCAAGGCGCTGACCGAGCAGATCGTTGCCGATGGCGAAACGCCCTGGTGCATCGGCCTGGGGTCGGGCGCTGCGACCGGATGGCCGGCGACGGACTGGGTCGAAGACATGATGCTGCGTACCCAGCCGGCGGACGTTTATGACCAGTGGGTCTCAAACGAAATTCCGTTCAATGACGAGCGCGTTGTTGCCGCCATCGAGGAATTCGGCTGGTTCGCCCGTGATGACGACAAGGTTGCCGGCGGTGCCGATGCCGTCGCCTCGACCGACTTCCGCGACAGCCCGAAGGGCCTTTTCTCCTCGCCGCCGCAGTGCTACCTGCACCGCCAGGCTTCGTTCGTTCCGGCCTTCTTCCCGGACGGTGTCGAGTTTGGCGCGGATGTCGACTTCTTCTATTTCCCTGCCTATGCGGAAAAAGACCTCGGCAACCCGGTTCTGGGCGGCGGAACGCTGATGGCGATCACCAAACCGTCCGACGCGACGACCGAACTGATGAAGTTCTTCCAGCTTCCGCTGTCACATGAAATCATGATGGCGCAGACCGGCTTCCTGACACCGCACAAGGGTGTCAATCTCGACGCGTATCTGAACGACACGCTGCGCGGCCAGGGCGAGATCCTGATCAACGCGACGACCTTCCGCTTCGACGGATCCGATCTGATGCCCGGCGGAGTGGGTGCCGGCACCTTCTGGACCGGCATGGTCGACTACACCGGCGGCAAGGATGCCGCGGCAGTGACCAAAGAGATCCAGGAAAGCTGGGACGCTCTGAAGTAACACTCTGCCGGCCGCCTTCCACGTGACAGGCGGCCGGCCGTTTCCGGCGAGGCGGCGTTAACTTCGCTCCTTGCCCTGAAAAAGAAGTGTTGTCCGGCTCGACCGGAAAACCTCCATAACGACATATGGGATGGAACGGCCATGTTTGCGGATAACCCGGCACTCCTCGGGTTGGCGACCATCGTTATCGGCGTCGGTGCCTGCCTCGGTTACTTCTTCTTTTCGAACGTAGTTCTGGACAAGGTCATCTTTCCGGCTTCCGGGCCGAATGCAGGCCGGAACATCAACCGGGCCAACATGGTGCGGCCGTGGCTGTTCCTGTTTCCGGCCCTTTTCGCTCTGATGCTCTATCTTGCCTATCCCGTCTTCGAAACGCTGCGCCTGTCCCTGACGGATCGGGATCAGGGTGGCGCTTTCGTCGGACTGGCCAACTACCAGCAGATGATGGCGGAACCCAAGTTCTGGGAAGCCGTGCGCAACAACATGCTCTGGCTGATCGTGGTGCCGGCCATCTCCACCGCTTTCGGTCTGCTCGTTGCCCAACTGACCGACCGGATCAGGTGGGGCAATCTTGCCAAGTCGCTCATCTTCATGCCGATGGCGATTTCCTTCGTTGGTGCGTCGGTCATCTTCAAACTGATCTATGACACCCGGCCGGAGGATCAGAACCAGATCGGTATTCTTAACGCCGTCTGGCTGAAATTCGACGGCGGCATCGGATCGGTGCTGATGCTGCAGGTGCTGCCCTCGATGCTGCTCATCGGTTTCATCGTCATCGTCGCCTCCGTCGCCTGGTCATTCGCGCGCGGCATCATCGCCAAGGGCGAAGACAAATCCGCCTGGTTGCTGCCGCTCCGGCTGCTCGTCGCGGGCGGTGCCCTGTGGCTGATCTGGGTCTCCGTCAGTTCCCTGATCGGGCTCTGGATCGGTGAATTGCCTTACGGCGAAGCGCAGACCTGGCTGACGATCCCGCTGTGGAACAACTTCTTCCTGATGGTCGTGCTGATCTGGATCCAGACCGGCTTCGCGATGGTGATCCTGAGTGCCGCGCTGCGCGGCATTCCGGAAGAAACGGTCGAGGCAGCCATTATCGACGGAGCCAACCCGTTCCAGATCTTCTTCAAGATCAAGGTGCCGCAGATCATGGGAACGATCGTGGTCGTCTGGACGACAATCACGCTCACCGTTCTGAAGGTCTTCGATATCGTCTTCGCGATGACCAACGGTCAGTGGGAGACGCAGGTCCTGGCGAACTACATGTACGACAAGCTGTTCCGCGCCAATGACTGGGGTGTCGGGTCCGCGAGCGCGATCGTCATCATGCTGCTGGTGACGCCGATCCTCGTCTGGAACGTCTACAACGCGCGCAAGGAGATGAGATAATGGCCACGATCGCCGGCAAGAAATCCGGACTGGTTTGGGCAGTCCATATCTCCGTCGTCTTCCTGGTACTGCTGTGGCTGTTTCCGACGATCGGCCTGTTCGTGTCGTCGTTCCGGACCGCCGACCAGATTTCAAGTTCAGGCTGGTGGGCAGCGCTGTTCGAATCCGAACAGAACGAGGTCTACAGGGCCGCCGATCCGGACGACAACCGCGTCGCCGACGGCGACATGTTCGTGGTGACCGGAAATATCTTCGAGGGTGATCCCCGCCAGATCCGGGCCTGGGGCATCTCGTCCAGGGACGTCTCGGCGTTTCAGCCCGGTGAAACCGCGGAGATGAAAGACGGCGAAAGCGTCACGCTCCAAGCGGATGGAAGCTATGTCTGGCGCGGCAACGACAAGCAGTTGTCGGGACGCGGGCAGCGTATCTTCATCACCGCGACGGTTCCGCCCGAGTTCACGATCGACAATTACCGCACGATCCTGTTTTCCGGCTCGGGCCAGGACAATATGGCGAAGGCCTTCTTCAACACGCTGACGGTCACGATCCCGGCAACGATCATACCGATCGTGGTGGCGGCCTTTGCCGCCTACGCACTCGCCTGGATGGAATTTCCCGGCCGCGCGCTGCTGATCGCGGCCGTGGTCGGACTGCTCGTCGTTCCCTTGCAACTGGCGCTGATCCCGCTGTTGCGGCTGCATCTCGGCATCGGGATCGGCAAGGGATATCTCGGGGTCTGGCTTGCACACACGGCCTTCGGCATGCCGCTGGCCGTTTATCTGCTTCGAAACTACATGGTTGGACTTCCCCGGGATATCATCGAGAACGCCAAGGTCGACGGCGCCACCGATTTCCAGATCTTCACCCGGATCATCCTTCCGCTCAGTTTTCCCGCCCTCGCGTCCTTCGCCATCTTCCAGTTCCTGTGGACGTGGAACGATCTGCTGGTCGCAAAGGTGTTCCTGATCGACGCAACGGGCTCGACAACCGTCATGACCAACCAGATCGTCGAACTGCTCGGAACGCGCGGCGGGAATTGGGAAATCCTGGCGACCGCAGCCTTCGTCTCGATTGCCGTTCCGCTCGGCGTCTTCTTCGCGATGCAGCGGTACCTGGTTCGTGGTCTCCTTGCAGGATCGGTCAAATAACATGAACAAGAAACACATTGGGGAGCAGCCGGCATGACCTCCTTGTCCTTGAAAGATGTCAGCAAGTCCTATGGTGAAATCGAGGTTCTGCGGAACATCGACCTTGAAATCGAGCAGGGCGAACTGATCGTTTTCGTCGGCCCGTCGGGTTGCGGAAAATCCACGTTGCTCCGCATGATCGCCGGTCTTGAGAAGATCACGGGCGGCACGCTCGAGATCGATGACGTGGTGGTCAATGACGTGCCGCCGGCCCAGCGCGGCATTGCGATGGTGTTCCAGTCCTACGCGCTTTATCCGCACATGACGGTCTACGACAACATGGCCTTCGCGCTGAGGCTGGCGCACAAGTCAAAGGAAGAGATAGACAATGCCGTCAAAAGCGCGGCGGAAACGCTTCAGCTGACGCAGTATCTCGACCGGCTGCCGAAAGCGCTTTCGGGCGGGCAGCGCCAGAGGGTCGCCATCGGCCGCTCGATCGTGCGCGATCCTAAGGTGTTCCTGTTCGACGAACCGCTGTCCAACCTGGATGCGGCGCTCAGGGTGGCAACGAGGATCGAGATTGCGCAGCTCAAGGAGAGCATGCCGGAAAGCACGATGATCTACGTTACCCACGACCAGGTGGAAGCGATGACGCTGGCCAGCCGGATTGTCGTGCTGCACGGTGGCAATGTCGAACAGTTCGGCGCGCCGCTGGACCTTTATGAACGTCCCGCCAACACGTTCGTGGCGCAGTTTATCGGGTCTCCGGCGATGAACCTGATCACGGCCGAAGTGACGGCAACCGGCAACGTGACATCGGTCAAGATGTCCGACGGCGGTCACGCGGATGTTCCCATCGAGTCGCGCGACGGCGACATCGCAAATGCCGTCAAGCTCGGCGTCCGTCCCGAAGATCTCACGGTTACCGACAGCGACGACTATCTCGTGTCCGCGCAAGTTGAAATTGTCGAGGCGCTCGGTGAAACGACGGTGCTCTATTTCAAGTCGCAGAACGGAGAAGAAGCGCTCATCGCCAAGCTTCCCGGCATTCACAAGATCGACAAGGGCACGACCATCCGTCTGACTGCGGTTCCGGAAAAGCTTCATCTGTTCGACAGCGACGGCAGATCGTTCCTGTACCGGTAGTCAGGCTCACCGACCTTTCTCCTGCGAGGCCGCTGGCTTCTCCCGCGTTCATCGAAAGACGCGATGCGGAGATGAAAGCCCTCTGACTCTGACCTGATCTTCCGGCGCGACCGCGTGCTGCGGCGCGCTGACGTGCCCGCCGGGCTACACAGTCTGGCGGCACGGGCGGCCTTCGGCGCGTGTTTGACAGCCTGTTCGCGCCGCGTACGCCGTCCGCCTACACGATTTTCTGCCGGCATCCCGCTGTTTTCACGTCTGATCGTTCTTGTCACATCATTTTCATATGAACGTCGAATTATGTTCATATGAAAATGATGTATGATGTTTCAGGAACGGTTCACCTCGCCACCGTTCAAGTGACGTCTAATGAAACCAGGCCGGTTCCGGCTGGTTTGGGCAATGGGCACAGACATAGATGCGCACCTTGAGCCAGATAGAAATTTCCAAACGCCAGGCCGAGATCACCGATCTCGTTCAGAAGACCGGTTTTGCGTCCGTCGAAGAACTCGCCGAGCGGTTTGATGTTACGACGCAAACCATCCGCCGGGACGTGAATGGTCTTTGCGAACTCGGCATGCTTCGCCGGACCCATGGCGGCGTCGAGCCGCCGGCTCCCGCCTCGAACATCCACTATTCGACCCGGCAGATTCTCAATCTGAGGCAAAAGCAGCAGATCGCACGACTGGTCGCGGAGCAGATAAAGAACCATCAGTCGCTGGCATTTTCCATCGGGACGACCCCGGAGATCGTGATGCAGGCGCTGGCAGGCCACGAGCAGCTGGCAATCTTCACAAACAATCTGAATGTCGCCTTCACCGCGTCCAGCAATCCGTCCTTTCAGGTGACGATCGCAGGTGGACGCCTCAGGCATGGCGATCGTGACATCCTGGGCTCGGCAGCACAGGATTTCTTTTCAAATTACAAGGTGGATGTCGGCGTCTTCGGCGTTGCCGGTGTCGATGAAGACGGAACACTGCTCGATTTTCACGAAGACGAGGTTGCCGCACGTCAGTCCATTTTGAAGAACTGCCGTTCGTCGTGCCTGGTACTGGATCACAGCAAGTTCGGACGCAGTGCGCATGTGCGCGGCGGTCATCTCAAAGATGTCGACGCCATATTCTGCGATCGCCCTATTCCCGGCGTCTTCCTTGAGAGCCTCAAGGGTTCGAAGACGGAGGTCTTCATTGCGGATCAGGAGGGCGCAGCCTGATGGCGAAGACTGCCCTTGAAATTTCCGGCAAGCCGATCTCGCTCGAAAACGTCTCTCGGTCCTGGGGAGAAACGGTGGCCGTCGATGACCTCTCCATCGAGGTGGCCGCCGGTTCCTTCACGGCGTTGCTCGGTCCTTCGGGGTGCGGCAAGTCCACCACCTTGCGCATGATCGCGGGGCTGGAAAGCGTCAGCGCGGGCCGGATCCTGATCGGCGGCGGCGACGTGACCGGGAAGCCGTCCTCCAAGCGCGATCTTTCGATGGTGTTTCAGTCCTATGCCCTGTTTCCGCATCTGAGCGTCGCCGAGAACATCATCTTCGGACTGAAGGTGCGCCGGGTGAGCCGGAGTGAGCGCGATGAACGCCTGAAACGGGTTGCCGACCTCCTGGGCCTGTCGCTGCTGCTTGAGCGCAAGCCGGGCCAGCTCTCGGGCGGACAGCAGCAGCGCGTTGCGCTCGGCCGCGCAATTATCGGCGAGAAACCCATCTGCCTCATGGACGAACCGCTGTCCAATCTCGATGCCAAGCTCCGGCACGAGATGCGCCTGGAGATCAGGTCGCTGCAGCAGCAGCTCGGCTTCACGATGGTGTATGTGACGCACGACCAGGTGGAGGCGATCACCATGGCCGATCAGGTCGTGCTCCTGAACGAGGGTCAGCTGGAACAGGCGGCACAGCCGCGTGAACTTTACGAGAAACCGGCCAGCCCCTTTGCCGCAAAGTTCATCGGGACACCGCCCATGAACCTTTTTCCGGCGAACGCCTTCAAGAAACTGTCGACCGCGCCGGACTTCCAGCTCGGCATACGTCCGGAGGCGATGCACCTCACCGACGACGGTCCCATGACGGCCGACATCCGGGCTGTTGAATATCTGGGCGCGGACATACTGGCCGATTGCGTGGTTGCCGATACCTCCTTCAGGTGCGGTTGCCGACAAACCGGTCCGTGGTGCCGGGGCAATCGATCCAGTTGGGATTCGAGCCCGATGCCCTTCATGTTTTCGACGCCGATACCGGCCGGCGGCGGGACGACCTTGTGACCGAATTCGGAACGCTGTTGCGTTCCTGACCGACTGCGCGCGCCTGCGTAGATCAGCCGCAATGATGCGGATGTTCAAACCTTAGGAAGTTTTGAGATGTTGAAGTCCACTTTCCTGAAAGCCGTTGCGGCAACGGCTCTTACTTTCAGCACCTGGGCGTCCGCTCAGGCCGTTGACCTGCAATTTTATTTCCCGGTCGCCGTTGGCGGCACGGCCGCTGAAACCATCCAGGAGCTGACGAATGAATACGTCGCCCAGAACCCGGATGTGAACATCGATGCTGTCTACGCCGGCTCCTACCAGGACACGGTCGCCAAGGCGATCACTGCATCGCGTGGCGGCAACCCGCCCCAGCTTTCGGTGATCCTGTCGGTCGACATGTTCACGCTGATCGACGAAGACCTGATCGTGCCGTTCGATGATTACCTGTCGGGCGACGAAGACAAGACATGGATCGAGGGGTTCTACCCGGCATTCATGGAAAACAGCCAGACCGGTGGAAAGACCTACGGCATTCCGTTCCAGCGCTCCACGCCGGTGCTTTACTGGAACAAGGAAGCCTTCAAGGAAGCCGGTCTCGACCCGGATGTCGCACCTGAAACCTGGGACGAAATGGTCGAATTCGGCAAGAAGCTGACCAAGAAGGACGCCAGCGGCAAGGTCACCCAATGGGGTGTGCGCATTCCTTCGTCCGGTTTCCCCTACTGGCTGTTCCAGGGGCTGGCCATCCAGAATGGCGCGATCCTCGCCAGCGCCGACGGCAACAAGACCAATTTTGACGATCCGAAGGTTGTCGAAGCCCTTCAGTACCTGGTTGATCTGAGCACCAAGGACGCGGTCATGGCGCCCGGCATCATCGAATGGGGCGCGACGCCGAAAGCGTTCTTCGAGGGGCAGACGGCCATGATGTGGACGTCCACCGGCAACCTGACGAACGTGCGAAATAACGCCCCGTTCGACTTTGGGGTCGCCATGCTTCCGGCCAAGGAAACCCGCGGTGCGCCGACGGGCGGCGGCAACTTCTACCTGTTCAAGGGTGCCTCCGATGAGCAGTCCAAGGCGGCGGTCGAGTTCGTGAAGTGGATCACGGCTCCGGAACAGGCTGCGAAGTGGACCATCGCGACCGGGTATGTCGCGCCGCGTGCAGAGACCTGGGACACGGAAACGATGAAAGCCTACACGGCCGACTTCGCTCCGGCGCTTGTTGCCCGCGACCAGCTGGAGTTTGCGAAGGCGGAGCTGTCCACCTTCCAGAACCAGCGCATCACCGGCCTCTTCAACGACGCCCTGGCGTCCGCAATTACCGGACAGAAAGACCCTGCCACCGCGCTGAAGGAAGCGCAGGAACAGGCTGACAAGATCCTGGCTGAGTATCGCTAAGGTCCTGTCGTAGCGGAGCGCCACCCCACTCAGGCGCTCCGCCTTCATTTAACTGAATTCAACGGTCTGACTGGGACGACGATGCGGGAACTGAAACTGAAGCGGGACTGGATCCACGGATGGCTGCTGCTGCTGCCGGCGCTGGTCTTCCTGTTTGCCTTCACGCACATTCCGGCGGTCACGACCCTGATCAACAGCTTCTTTTCGACACCGCGCGGCCGCCGGTCGGCGAAATTCATCGGCCTCGACAACTACGACCGCATGATCGACGACCCGGTGTTCTGGAAAGTGCTTTGGAACAATCTCTGGTTCGCGCTGGGCACGATCCCGGCTTCCGTCGCGCTGGCGATCGTCATGGCCCTGTGGGTCAATGACAAACTGGCGGGGCGCAGTTTCGTGCGCATGGCCTATTTCACCCCCACCGTTCTGCCGCTGATCGCTGTCGCGAATATCTGGCTGTTCTTCTATACGCCGGGCTTTGGTCTCTTCGACCAGATCACGGGGTTCCTGTTCGGATGGCCCGCCAGCAACTATCTCGGCAATCCCGACACCGCGCTCAACGCGATCATCGTGGTGACCGTCTGGAAGGAAGCCGGCTTCTTCATGATCTTCTACCTTGCGGCCCTGCAGGCAATCCCAGTTTCCTTGAAGGAGGCCGCACAGATCGAGGGGGCAGGGCGCTGGACGATTTTCTGGCGGATCACCTTCCCGCTGCTGATGCCGACGACGCTGTTCGTCTGCGTCAATGCGGTGATCAATTCCTTCCGCCTGGTGGACCATATCTTCATTCTGACGGACGGCGGCCCGGACAATGCGTCCGCGCTTCTGCTCTTCTACATTTATGAAGTCGCATTCCGTTTCTGGGAGACGGCGTACGGCGCGACGCTGACGGTTGCGCTGCTCGCGTTGTTGTCGCTGCTGGCGATCGGGCAGTTCTTCTTCTTTGACCGGAAGGTGCATTACAAATGACCGGCCCTTCCGACGTCTTCGACCGGGCGCTCAACACCATCGCCGCATGGGCGCTTGCGCTGCTCTGGTTCCTGCCGCTGGCCTATGCGGTCTGGACCGCGTTTCACCCGGCCGCCTACGAGGCGCGGTTCGAACTGTTTGCGCCCCTGACGCTGGAGAATTTTGCAAAGGCCTGGGATGCGGCGCCGTTCGCCCGCTACTTTTTGAACACCTTCATCCTGGTGACCATGATCCTGGTGGGCCAGTTTTTCCTGTGCACCCTGGCGGCCTTTGCCTTCGCCCGGTTCGAATTCCCGGGCCGCAACATCCTGTTTGCGCTGGTGTTGCTGCAGCTTCTGGTCATGCCGGACATCCTGATGGTCGAGAACTACAAGACCATGCGGCTCCTCGATCTCGTCGATACCATTCCCGCCATTGCCTTGCCCTATGTCGCCTCCGGCTTCGGCATCTTCCTCCTGCGGCAGACCTTCATGACCATCCCGAAGGAGCTGGACGAGGCGGCCCGCATCGAAGGGGCGTCGGTTCTCGGGGTGCTCTGGAAGGTCTATATCCCGCTCGCAAAGCCGACCTATCTCGCCTATGGCCTGGTCTCTGTGAGCCATCACTGGAACAACTTCCTCTGGCCGCTGATCGTGACCAATTCGGTCGAGACGCGTCCTGTCACGGTCGGCCTGAGCATTTTCTCGGCCATCGACAGCGGCATCGAATGGTCGGTAATAAACGCTGCGACCCTGATGACTTCCGGGCCGCTTCTGATCGCGTTTCTTCTGTTCCAGCGGCAGTTTGTCCAGAGCTTCATGCGCGCCGGCATCAAATAGAAATTTCTGGCGCCAACCGGCCAAATCTTCGGAAATTTTCGCGCAGCACCGGGTTTTGCAACCGTCTGGATCCACCGGCGAGTGGCCGAATTCAATCTTTAGGATGATTGACGGGCGTTTCATTCGTGCTATTAACTTAATGCGGATTTAAATGGATTTAAATTGCAGAAATCAGCGACTTTGAACGACGCTGTGCGTTGCAATTTCCTGGGAGGATACCTGTGTCCAAAACTTTTCTGGCCGTCGGCGAATGCATGGTCGAGATGGCTCCGACCGGTCAAGGCACGTTTGCCATGGGATTTGCCGGAGACACGTTGAACACGGCTTGGTATGCGCGCAAGTGCCTGCCGTCAGACTGGACTGTCGGCTACTGCACCGCGGTCGGCCGCGACCAGGTTTCGGACCAGATGCTCGCGTTTCTACAGCAGTCGGGCATCGACGTCGGACCGGTCCAACGGCTGGACGACAGGACCGTCGGACTTTACATGATCCAGCTGAAGGACGGGGAGCGAAGCTTCGCCTACTGGCGGTCCCAGGCCGCAGCGCGTCAACTCGCTGCCGACGCCGGTCAGCTGCAGTCCACCGTTGCCGATGCCGCCCTGATCTATTTCAGCGGCATCACCCTGGCAATCCTGCCGGAGCGGGACCGCGATACCTTTTTCGATGCGCTGAAATCCGCCCGTGCGCGCGGCGCCAAAACGGCGTTCGATCCGAACCTGCGCCCGCGTCTCTGGGAAACGGAAGACACGATGCGCGCCCGTGTCACCGAAGCCGCCGGGCAGTGCGACTTCGTCATGCCGTCCTTCGAGGATGAACTGGCGCATTTCGGGGATCGGGCGGCAGACGTCAGTGCCGACCGCTACCTGTCCGCCGGGGCCGGCATGGTCGTGGTCAAGAACGGGCCGGAAGAGGTCATCTGCGCCTCCAGGGAAAACCGGCAGGCGTTCCAGCCCAGGCCTGTCTCGAACATCGTCGACACGACCGCCGCCGGAGACAGTTTCAACGCCGCGTTTCTGGCGGAATACCTGGTCAGCGGCAACATCGCGGCCAGCGTCGATGCAGGTGCCCGGCTCGCCGGAACGGTGATCCAGAATCGCGGGGCCCTGGTAAACTGCTTCGAGCCCGCCTGAACCGTGTTCAGATGACGGCGTTGTCGGCGGCCGTGACGGCGGTTTCGTCCAGGTTGAGGCCTTCGAATTCCTTGACGGTGCTGAGGCTCAGCAGTGTCTTCATCTGCGCGACCGACGGGATCTGTGAAAGCCGGCCCCTGTAGAGCTTCTCATATGCGGCGGTGTTCTTGGTCATCAGCCGGATCAGATAGTCGAATTCTCCCGAAATCAGGTGACACTCCAGGACCTCCGGCATGCGCGCGATCTCGTCTTCGAACGCAAGTGCGTCCTCCCTGCGCGGGCTGGTCAGCTTCACCTCGATGAAGACCTGCATTTCCAGCTTCAGCGACGCCCGGTCCAGCCGGACCGTGTAGGCCTCGATAATCCCGTTCGCTTCCAGAAGTTTGACCCGCCGGTGGCACGCCGACAGGGACAGTCCAACCTGTTCCGACAGCCGCGCCATCGAAATGCGGCTGTTTTTCTGCAAAATCGAAAGTATTTTCTGATCAAGCCGATCCATCGTAAGAATTCCGAAAAATTTGCGATTTTTCGATAATTATTGAGAAAATTTCTGATTTCAATTGAAAAATGAGAACCTTTCCATTGCAACGTGGGATAACGTTTCCTCTACGGCATGGGGCCGTTGAAAAGGGGAACCTAGATGAACAAGAAAATAGTCGTCGGCTACGACGGCAGCAGCGCATCGAACAACGCGGTCGATTTCGCTGTAAACTTGGCAAAGGCCAGTCAAGCGGGGCTTGTGGTTGCACATGTACTTGAATGGTCGCCGTACACATTCCTGACGCCAAACGAAATTGAAGAACGGCATGCGCGCAGGACCGAGGAACTTGAGCGTGCCCGCACGGCCGTGCTCGATCCCGTGATGCAGAAGCTTTCCAAGGACGGCATGGAAGCGACATCCGAACTTCGGTACGGGCACATTGCGGAAACGCTGATCAAGATTGCCGACGAGGACGGTGTCGAGCAGATCGTGATCGGCCGGACGGGGCATTCGCAGCTTTCCACCCGGGTGTTCGGATCCGTTGCGGGCAGCCTTGCACAGGCGGCACCGGTGCCGGTGACCATCGTTCCATAAAATTTCCAGGGGCTCAGAAAATGAAAAAATCCTTTGCAGCGGCTCTTGCCGCCTCCATTGTCCTTGCCTGCACGATGCCGGCGATGGCTCAATCCATCGACGAACAGGTCAACACCCTGTTCGCAAATTCGACAGGCTGGTTTGTCAGCTTTATCTTCAGCCCGTTTCCCGGAACGTCGTTTCCGTGGATCGTCGGCTGGCTTGTCGTGGCGGCGACCGTCTTCACGGTCTATTTCGGCTTCATCCAGTTCCGAGCGTTTCCGCATTCGATCGCGCTGGTGCGCGGCGACTATTCGGATCCGGAAGATGCCGGTGAGGTCAGCCATTTCCAGGCGCTGGCAACAGCCCTTTCGGGCACCGTCGGTCTCGGCAACATTGCCGGTGTCGCGGTTGCCGTGGGCATCGGCGGTCCGGGCGCGACCTTCTGGATGATCCTGGCCGGGCTCATGGGCATGGCATCCAAATTCACCGAGTGTACCCTCGGCGTGAAGTACCGGAACGAATATCCGGACGGCACCGTCTCCGGTGGACCGATGTACTACATGACCAAGGGTTTCGAGGAACGCGGGCTGCCTGCGGGCAAGATCCTTGCGGTGATGTTCGCGATCTTCTGTATCCTGGGCGCGTTCGGCGGCGGAAACATGTTCCAGGCCAACCAGGCACATGCGCAGATCGCCAACGTGGTCGGCGACTATCCGGGCTGGATCACCGGTCTCATCTTCGCGGCCATCGTCTTCGCGGTGATCGTCGGCGGTCTGAAGTCGATTGCGTCGGTCACGGAAAAGGTCGTTCCGTTCATGGGCGTTCTCTATGTCCTGACAGCCCTCGTCATCCTGCTGATGCATGCAGACAAGATCGGCTGGGCCTTCGGCCAGATCTTTGAAGGCGCCTTCACCGGTCTCGGTGTTGCCGGCGGCTTTGTCGGTGCCCTGATCCAGGGCTTCAAGCGGGCGGCATTCTCCAACGAGGCCGGCGTCGGTTCCGCCGCAATCGCGCACTCGGCGGTGCGGACCAAGGAGCCGATCACGGAAGGCTTCGTGTCGCTTCTGGAGCCGTTCATCGACACCGTCGTGATCTGCACCATGACCGCACTGGTCATCATCATCACGGGCCAGCTGGTCTCCGATCCGGAAACCGGTCTTTACGTGCTCAATGAAGCAGGTTCCGCGATCCAGACCGTGGACGGGAATTCGGGTGTCGCCCTGACGTCTGCCGCCTTCTCGTCGGCATTCGGGTGGTTCCAGTACGTGCTGGCCGTCGCCGTGGTGCTGTTTGCCTTCTCCACCATGATCAGCTGGTCCTACTACGGCCTGAAGGCCTGGACCTTCCTGTTCGGCGAAGGCAAGACCAAGGAACTGGTTTTCAAGGTCATCTTCTGCATCTTCGTCGTGATCGGCGCGGCTGCGAGCCTCGGCCCGGTCATCGACTTCTCCGACGCGGCGATCTTCGCCATGGCGGTTGTCAACATCGTGGCGCTCTACGCGCTGATGCCGATCGTCAAGCGTGAACTGGACAGCTACCTGACGCGGCTGAAGAGCAACGAAATCAAGAAATTCACCTGATTTCCACGCGACTTCGCGGCCATGATTGCATGTCCGCGAAGCCTACAAACGCGAACCAGTCCGGCTTGCGGACTGGTTCGACTGTCTTTTGCGCCTTGACTGATTGCCACTCCTGCACAGCACGTATCTGGAGGAAAACCTCCCCAGTCATTCGGAGTGTTCGAAGCAATAATTTGAGCTATTCGCGCGGCTGGTAGAATATTATGTAATCGAAATCGGCGTTTCGACCGTTTCGACGTTAGTATAATAACCAATTCATCTGGGTCAATTTGTAAAGAAAATGTCGTAATTTGTCATGCTTGCGCTGTGTCAGGTAGATTTCATTAACCATTTCTTCCAACTGTTCCCAAAATAATAGTTTCAGGTAGTCGAAATAAGAAACCATCCGAATTTTGTAACTCCGCCGCTGCTCATGCCGAGCGCCGGAGGTCCCTTTCCGTGCGAGGTCTCCATGTTCTCAAATATGCGCCTGTCGAAGAAAATTCCTGCTTTACTGGTCGGGGCCGCTGCCATTGTCGGTATCGGAATAGGCGTTGCCAGCTACTTCACGTCCGTCAACAGTATCGAAGAGCTCACAAAGCAACGCCTCAAGGCAGCTGCGGAAATCGGGTCACACGAGATCCATGCCTACCTGGAAGCGATCGAGCACCAGCTCGTGCTGATCGCCGAGAACCCGGGTACGGCTTCCGCCGTCTCGGATTTTGCGGGCGCCTGGCAAGACATGGCGGGAGACGGCACAGACATGGAGGCCCGTCTCCAGCAGGCCTACATCACCGACAACCCGCATCCGACCGGTGAAAAGGACAAGCTCTACCAGGCCGAGACCGGGACCGCGTATGACCTGGTTCACGGCAAGTATCATCCCTGGTTCCACAAGCTGCAGCAGGATGAAGGCTATTACGATGTCTTTCTGTTCGACACGGAAGGCAACCTCGTCTATTCGGTTTTCAAGGAACTCGACTACGCGACCAACTTTCGCGCCGGTGGCGGCGAATGGGCGTCTTCCGATCTTGGAGCGGTTTATCGCAAGGCGATGGCCATAACCTCGCATAGTGAAGTTGCTTTTGAAGATTTCGCCCCTTACGGGCCGAGTTTCGATGCACCTGCGAGCTTCATGGCCCATCCCGTCATCGACGGCGAAAACAATACGCTCGGCGTACTTGCGTTTCAGATGCCGGTCGACAAGATCAATCAACTCATGAAGAACGATCTCGGTCTGGGCAACACCGGTGAACTTGTGCTCATCGGCGATGACGGCCTGATGCGCAACGATACCGATCATACCGCCGACGTGAACGATATCCTGGCCACAAGGATCGAAGCGCCCGTCGTTGCCGAGGCCCGGGCCGCAGGAAACGCGTTTGGATATGCCGACCTGCACCGCGGTGAACTGATGGATGTTGAAGCCCTGAAATTCAACTATCAGGGCAATGATTTCATTCTCCTTGCAATGCAGTCCCACGCGGAGGCCAACGCTCCCGTGGTCGCCATGCGCAACCGGATGCTACTGGCCGGCGTGGTGCTGCTTGCAATCGCCGCCATTGCCGGCTTCTTCGCCGCACGCACCATCACGTCGCCGATCGCGCGGCTTGTCGATGCCGTGAAAAGACTGGCTGCAGGGGACGTCAACGTGGATGTGGAAGGTGCGGACCGGAGCGATGAGATCGGCGACATGAGCAGAGCCGTCGCGGTATTCAAGGCCAATGCCATCCAGAGGGGCGAGCTGGAAGTTCAGGCACAGGGCGATCAGAAAAGGGAACGCGAGCGGCAGCTGCTGCTGGATGGCCTGATCAGCGATTTCAAGGTTGCCATTTCGGAGCGCCTGGCAACCGTGAACGACCAGATGCACCTGATGCAGCAATCGGCAACCACGCTGGATACCCTGGCGGACAGCGCCTCCACGGAGACGCATGCGGCGGGTAACGCTTCGAAAAACGCGTCTGAGAACGTTGCGGCGGTTGCTGCGGCGACGGAAGAAATGACGGCGTCTGTTCAGGAAATAGCGAATCAGACGGAAGCGACCACCCGGATCGTCACCGAAACCGTGGAAGCTGCGGAGGTGACCAACCAGTATGTCCAGACGCTTTCGGAAACGGCCGAGCATATCGGCAGTGTCGTCAGCCTGATCCGGGACATTGCCGAACAAACCAACCTGCTTGCGCTCAATGCAACCATTGAAGCCGCGCGTGCGGGAGAAGCCGGGCGCGGGTTCGCCGTCGTCGCGTCGGAAGTCAAGCAACTTGCGGAGCAGACGTCAAAGGCGACCGACGAGATTTCTGGGCGCGTTTCTGGAATCCAGACCTCAGTCAAAGATGCGGCGAACGCGATCGGAAACATCTCGGCGAAGGTATCCGACGTCATGGATCTCACGAATTCGGTCGCCAGCGCGATCGAGGAACAGCGGTCTGCCAACGAGGAAATCGCGCGCTCGGCAAAGTCCGCCAGCGACAGCACCTCGGAAGCGGAAACAAGCATGACGTCCGTCGCCAGCGTCGTGCAAAAAACGTCGGAAGAAGCAGGCTCCGTGAACTCCGCGTCCGACTTGGTCTCCGAGGCGAGCGCCATGCTTACCGAAGAGGTGGAGAGGTTCCTAAGTGACGTGACCCGCAATGCGGAGAGCCGGCATGAGAATGCTGCCTGATCTCCTCTGACGCCGCTGCAAGGCCGCGGTCTGCAGGAAGCACAAAAGCTGCCATTTGGCGCTGTGTGATACGATCCGGGCCGGGTTGCTGACAAGCGCCCGGCCCGCAGCCACTCACGCGTCCCGTTGTGCAATCCAGTCATGGTCCGGGTGGTTCCGGAAGCGCCACTTGCGCATGGGGCCCGCCATAACGTTCAGATAGTACATTTCGTAGCCATACGGCGCGCCGCAAGGATGGTGCCCCTTCGGGACGAGAACCACGTCGTGGCTGTTCATCGAGATCGTCTCGTCAAGAGTACCGTCCTCGGTGAAGACACGCTGGTGGCCGTAGCCCTGATCCGGATTCAGCCGGTGATAGTAGGTCTCCTCCAGATAGGTCATGTCCGGGAAATTGTCCTCGTCATGCCGGTGCGGCGGATAGGACGACCAGTTGCCCTGGGGTGTGAACACTTCCGTCACCAGCAGGCTGTCGGCAACGTCCGTTTCTTCCATGGCGATCGGAAAGATGTAGCGGGTGTTGGCACCCTTGCCGCGGATGACCTTCTCCGGAACAGGCAGAACGCGCGCCTCATGCCCGCCCTTGCCGGGGGCCGTGCAGACACCGATGGTGCAGTCGGTCGTTGCCGTCGCCGCCCAGTCCGATCCGTTCGGCACATAGACGCTATGCGGCGGCAACTGCTCGAACACGTTCATGCGGTTTCCCTGCTCACCGAAATCGGTGCCGCCGGCGGAGATCGACGCCTTGCCTTCGACCATCACCAGAATGACTTCCAGGTCGCCGGTCGTCTCCGAAACGCTCTCCCCGGCACGCAGCCGGTAGAGGCCGAAGCCGACATAATCCCAGTCTGGGGACTTCGGCCCCCGGGCGCTCTTGATGGTGATGTCGTGAACCTTGCCGGAAGGTCCCGACGGTTTGCGCAACAGATCGCTCATCTCAAATCCAACTCGCTTGCGATCGCCTTGAGCGTTTTCAGCCCCAGGCTCTGATATTTGAAGGGAATGTGGACTTCGGGGTCCTGTTCGGCCTCTATCACGATCCAGCCCCTGTAGTCCGCATCTTTCAGGATCTGAAGAAGGGGCGTGAAATCGATGCCGCCTTCCTCGTCACCAGGAACGGTGAAGACACCCGCCCTGACGCCATCCATGAAGGATTTGCGATTGTTGCGGATGTCCTTCATGACGGCCGGGCGCACATTCTTGGCATGAAAATGGCCGACCCTGCCGATGTATTTCCGTAAAACAGGGGCCGGGTCTTCCCCCCTTGCGCCGAAGTAACAGTGACCGGCATCGAAAAGGAGTTTTGTCGCTGGTCCGGTTGCCGCCATGAAGGCATCGATCTCGGGCAACGTTTCGACCACCGTTCCCATGTGATGGTGGTAGACCAGATCGATGCCCTGGTCGGCACAGAAGACGGCGAGTTCCTCAACTTTCGCGCCGAAGGCTTGCATCTCCGCGTCGCTCAGCACCGGGCTGGTGGAGATATCGACATCCGACCCCTGGATGGTGTTGGAGGTCTCGCAGGCAATGCAGACCCTGCAGCCATTGTGCTTCAGCTTGTCCAGGTGCGGCTGGATCGCCGTCTTCTCGTCCTCGACCGACCGGGTCAGCAGGTTTAGTGAATACCAGCCGGAAATGAATTTCAGTCCGTGGCTTCCGAGCAGCTGTTTCAGCTCCTCCGGTTCGTCCGGCCAGCGGTGACCGTTCTCTATGCCGTCAAATCCGATTTCCGATGCTTCGGACAGGATCTGGCTGGTCGGAATGTGTGCTCCGAGGGTCTGGTCGTCGTCATTGGCCCAGGCTATCGGGTTTGCGCCGTAAAGGATCATGGCATTCGTCCTGTAACGTTCCTTGCAACGTTCTTTGGTTTGGGTTCTTTCCGGCATGAACAGCCTTGCCGATGAAGCAATCTGGATGAACTGTCTTGTTCGCGAGTTCCTGTCATTGCCGGGCTCGACCCGGCAATCCACGCCGTGACCTTCATTCCAACTCCATTCCCTTTGACTTGGGTTGCGGCATGGATCCCATGGTCAAGCCCACTGCTGTCCAGTTCAAGTCGAAATGGCACTGGTGAGGCGATCTCCGGTCCATCTGCTTGTCATTCCGGCTGAAGCGCAGCGGAAGGCCGGAACCCAGTAACCACTTGTTTTTCTTTCTTTTTACAACCTCCAACCACTTGGAATGCTGGTTCCCGGTCTTGCCGTGCATGCGGCAAACCGGGATGACAAATCGGGGAAACGTTTCTGTATCCCGACTTGGCACCTCAAGAAACTATGCCGCTTTCTTACATACTTACATTCGAACGCGCTTTCCAAACCGGACAGCAGTGGGTCAAGCCATGGGATGACATTCCGTGGGTAAAACCGTTCAATCCGCCGCCCGTTGATCCTTCAGCGCGGCAACGTAGCCCTCGCGTGCCGCCTTCACCTCCTCGCGTGCGGAGACCTCGGGTACGGCGACATCCCACCAGTGCCCGCCACCGGCTTCGCCCGGGCCGTGCATCGGGTCGGTGTCGATCACGATCACCGAAGGGATCTCACGGTCGCGCGCTGCCAGGATCTCGGCCTCGAGAGCGGCAATGTCCTTCGCCTTGACCGCATGTGCACCCATCGCGGCGGCGTGGGCGACGAAGTCGATGTCGGGCTGCGCCTCGACATTGCTGCTCCGGTAGAGATTGTTGAACTCAGCCCCGCCGGTGCCCATCTGCAGCCGGTTGATGCAGCCGAAACCGCGATTGTCGGTCAGGACAACCGTGAAGGGAACGCGCCGCATGACCGCCGTGGCCAGTTCGGAATTGGCCATCATGTAGGAGCCGTCGCCGACAAAGCAGACCACGTTCCGGTCCGGTTGGGCGAGCTTGATGCCCATGGCGCCGGCAATCTCGTAGCCCATGCAGGAATAGCCGTATTCCATGTGATAGCCGCCCTGCGGTGCCTGCCACAAGAGCTTCAGCGCGCCGGGCATGGTACCGGCCGCGCACATGGTGATTGTCCTGTCCGTCGCGGTGCGCTGGACGGCGCCGATTACCTCCGCGTCGAGCGGCAGGTAGCCGTCGGGGACGTCTGTCCTGGCACTGCAATGGGCGTCGACTTTGGCAAGCCAGTCAAGACGGGATTGCGGATCGAAGGCACCGCTTTGATGGTCTCCCAGCGCTGACGACAGCCGCTCAAGGCAGACCTTTGCATCGCAGACAACACCGACCGCGCCATGCTTGTCCGCGTCATATCCCTGAACGTTGATGGAAACGAGCTTCCTTTCAGGACGCTTGAAAAGAGCCCAGGAACCGGTGGTGAAATCCTGAAAGCGGGTGCCGACACCGATCACGAGATCGGCGGCTTCCGCCAGCTTGTTCGCACTTTCCGCGCCGTCGACACCGGCGGCTCCAAAATTCATCGGGTGCGCCTGGGCAAGGGCGGACTTGCCCGCCTGTGTTTCGATCACCGGGATGCCGTGGCGGGTGGCGAAAGCGGCAAGTGTCTCCTCGGCCCCTGAATAGACGATGCCGCCGCCACAGACGAGGACAGGTGCGTTTGACGATCTGATCAGCGCGGCAACATCGGCGATGTCGCGGCTGTCCGGTTCAGGGCGGCGGATGCGCCATGCCTTCGGTTCGAAAAAGCTCTCCGGATAATCGAAGGCCTCGGCCTGGGTGTCCTGGCAGAAGGACAGGGTCACGGGACCGCATGCGGCGGGGTCGGTCAGGACACGGAAGGCGCGCGGCAGAGCGGTGAGCAGTTGCTCGGGCCGCGCAATCCGGTCGAAATAGCGCGATACCGGCCGGAAGCAGTCATTCGCGGAGACCGTGCCGTCGTCGAAATCTTCTACCTGCTGCAGGACCGGATCAGGAGCCCGGTTGGCAAAGACATCGCCGGGGATCAGCAGAACGGGCAGGCGGTTCACGTGGGCAAGCGCTGCGGCCGTCACCATGTTGGTCGCGCCGGGGCCAATGGACGACGTCACCGCCATGGCCCGCCGGCGTTTCTTTGCCTTGGCATAGGCAATGGCCGTGTGGGCCATGGTCTGCTCGTTCTGGCCGCGCCAGGTCGGCAGCTGATTGCCCGCCTGTTGCAGCGCTTCACCGAGACCGGCAACGTTGCCATGTCCGAAGATGGCCCAGATGCCGTCGATGAAGCGGTCGCCGTCTTCGCTCATCTGGGCCGCGATGTAGCGCACCATCGCCTGTGCGGCCGTGAGGCGGACCGTCTTCATGCCGGTTCTCCCTGCTGGGTGCCAAGACGCGCTTCGTCCCGCGCCTTGTCCCAGATCCGGCACAGGCGTTCGAAGCGGTTCGACATGTCTTCGACAGCTGCTTCGTTGGTGATCTTTCCGGACAGCCAGCCGCGTGCAGCATCAGCGAAAATCGTGCGCCCGATCGCAAATCCCTTGACCAGCTGGAAGCGGGCTGCCTGAGCAAAGCTCTCGGCCAGTTGGTCTTCGGGCGCGTCAAGGCCAAGTACAACGATGCCGCGGGTATGGGGATCGTTTTCCGTGATGGCGGCACAGGCCTTCGACCAGGCGCCTTTCGAGGTCATCGGTTCCAGTTTCCACCAGTCCGGATAGATACCGAGTTCGTAGATGCGGCGGATGATCTGCGCGTTGGTATCGTCATTGACCGGCCCGACCTTGGACGGAATGACCTCGAGCAGCAATTCCAGCCGATTGCGGCGGCAGGCCGCGAACAGGCGCTTCAGGACATCTTCCTGTTGCGCTCTCATGCCACCGTCATCGTCCGGATGACAAAAACACAGCACCTTGACCACGTGTTCGGCCGGCCACTCGCTCAGGCCGCCGAAATCTTCACCGATTTCGGGTTCCAGGGTCAGTGGACGCGAGGCCGGCCATTCAACCGGGTGCCCGATCCAGAGGCCGGTTCCGGCGGCGCGGAACAAGGCGTCCTGGCCAAGGCGGCTGTCGCAAAGGATACCGTAGCCGGACTGGCCACCGGCTACCTTCTGTGCCGCGTCCAGGCACAGGTTCTTGAAGAACCCGATGTGCTCATGCGTGACGCCCGCCTCGTCAGCCATCTGCTCAAGCTGGATGCGGTGGTCGAAGGCGAACACGCGCATGGTCGACCAGTCGCCGCCGTGAATGTAATGACGGTTTGTCGACCAGTGGATCTGCTCCAGCTCCGGATCCTTGCGCAGGGCCTTGGTCTTGACGCCGCGCTTCAAGAAGAACTGGAGTTCCTCCCAGCTCGGATAGGCAGGCGTGCATCCGTGCCGGGAGACGGCAAAGGCGCCGCAGGCGTTTGCATAGGTCAGGCTGGTGACCCAGTCCTCTCCGGTGATCCAGCCCTTCAAAAGGCCAGACATGAAGCCGTCACCCGCGCCCAACACGTTGAACACCTCGATCGGGAAGCCTGGTCCGGAGACGCCGTCATCCAGCCTGTCAGGTATCTCGCCTTCGAATGCGGAAGCGCCCATGGGGCCCCGTTTGCAGACCAGCGTCGCGCCGGACACCTTGCGCACATTCCGGAGCGCCTCGACAGTATCGGTCGACCCACCGGCGATATGAAACTCCTCTTCCGTTCCGACGATGAGATCGAACAGGTGCAGGGTCGACTGGAGTTTTTCCGTCACCTTTTCCGACGCGATGAAGCGGTTTTCGCCGTCGCCGTGACCGGACAGGCCCCAGAGATTCGGCCGGTAGTCGATGTCAAGTGCGGTGCGGTCACCGTTCTCGCGGGCAAGCTCAAGCGCCTTGATCACGGCCGCTTCCGTCTGCGGGTGGCTCAGGTGGGTTCCGGTCGCGACGACGGCCCTGGCAGAGGCAATGAAGTCAGGGTCGATATCGTCTTCGCACAGCGCCATGTCGGCACAGTTCTCGCGGTAGAAAATGAGCGGAAACTGTTCCTGGTCGCGGATGCCCAGAAGAACAAGCGCGGTGAGGCGCTCCCTGTCGGTGACGACGCCGCGCGTGTCCACGCCGTGGCGGTCCAGTTCCTCGCGGATGAACCGGCCCATGTGTTCATCGCCGACACGCGTGATCACGGCGGACTTCAATCCGAGACGCGCGGTTCCTGTTGCCATGTTCGTGGGTGAGCCGCCGATATACTTGTTGAAGGACGACATGTCCTCGAGCCGGCCGCCCACCTGTGCGCCGTAAAGGTCGACCGAAGACCGGCCGATGGTGATGACATCGAGCTTTTTCACGTCACTCTTCCATTTTTGAAGGGCCGTGGGCAGTGCCCCGGCCCCGTGTCGAAACGGATGCGGGAGGCGTCCCTAAACGGTTCCTCCGAGGGAACCTTCGAGTTGTGCCATTTCCTGTCCTCCAGCCATGAGGTCCTGGAGCTGTTCGGGGGTGATCTCGCCGCGCGTTGCGGTTCCGAGTGTCTTGCCGCGGTTGAGGACGGTGAAGCGGTCGCCGACGGCGAGGGCATGGCGGACGTTGTGGCTGATGAAGACGACGCCGACGCCCTGCTTGCGGACCTTGTCGATTGTGGCGAGCACGTTTGAGGTCTGGCGCACGCCGAGGGCGGATGTCGGCTCGTCGAGGATGAGGACCCTTGCGCCGAAATAGACCGCGCGGGCAATGGCGACCGTCTGGCGTTCGCCGCCCGACAGGGTGCCGACCGCCTGGTCCGGGCCGCGCAGGTTGATGCCCATCTTGCGCATCTCCTCCATGGTGACCTCGTTGGCGCGGGTCACGTCGAAGCGCTTGGCCAGGCCGCGCCCCCTGGTCGGCTCGCGGCCCATGAAGAAGTTGCGGGTCACGCTCATCAGCGGGATCATGGCCAGATCCTGGAACACGGTGGCAATGCCGGCCTCCATGGCATCGCGCGGGGTGGCGAAGCTGAGCGGCTTGCCTTCGAAGAAGATCTCGCCTTTCGTGGGCCGGTGCACGCCGGACATGGTCTTGATGAAGGTCGACTTGCCGGCGCCGTTGTCGCCGAGCAGGCAGTGGCACTCGCCGGGGCGCACGTCGAAACTGACGCCGGCCAGGGCAATGATGTTGCCGAAGTGCTTCTCGATGTCGACCATGTGAATGATGGGTTCGAACTCCGGCGCATCGCCGTGATGGAACTTGGTGTCCTGGGTCATGTCAGCGCTCCCCCGTGACGCGCTTGCGGATCGCGTTGTTGAACAGAACGGCGATGAGCAGCATGGAGCCGAGGAAGACCTGGAACCAGTCCTGATCGAAATCGGTGTAGGTCAGTCCGATGACGACCATGCCGAAGATGATGGAGCCGAAGAAGGCGCCGATGGCCGAGCCGTAGCCGCCGGTCAGGAGACAGCCGCCGATCACGGCCGCGATGATGGCCTCGAACTCCTTCTGGAAGCCGCGGCGGGCATCGGTGGAGCCGGCGTCCATGACGGTGATGATGGCCACCATGGCGGCGCAGCAGGCGGTCAGCATGAACAGGGAGATCTTGACCCGGTTCACCGGAACACCGGAATTGGAGGCGGCGGTCTTGTCGCCGCCGGCGGCGAAGATCCAGTTGCCGACGGGCGTGCGCAGGAGAATGTAGGTCGCAATCAGCGCGATGAGGATGAACCAGAGGATCTCGACCGGAATGCCGGGAACCTTGGGCGCGCCGCTCTTGAAGGTGTCGACGATGCCGTTGGTGGCGAGCCAGTTGAAGAGGCCGCCGAAGGCATCGCCGGAAAAGAACGGGGCCAGCCAGTCGCCCTCGACCGCATCGCGGACACCGCGCAGCTGGGTGGCGCCACCGGTGGCCCACTTCAGGCCGACGAGGGACAGCCCGCGCAGGATGAACAGGAAGGCGAGGGTGACGATGAAGGAGGGCAGGCCCGAGCGGATCACGATGGTGCCGTTGATGGCGCCGACACAGGCGGAAAAGGCGAAGGTGAGGGGAATGGCCAGCACCAGGGGCAGCCCCCAGGTGACGACGCAGGCGGCGAAGAACAGGCCGGCAAAGGCGACCATGGAGCCGATCGACAGGTCGAACTCGCCGCCGATCATCAGCATGGCGGCACCGATGGCCAGAATGCCGAGCTGGGCCGCAGGGGTCATGAAGTTCATGATGCCGGACAGGCTGAACATGGCCTCGTCGGCGGTTGCCAGGAAAAACAGGGTGACAAGGATCACGCCCGCAATCGCGCCGAGTTCCGGCTTCTTCATGAGTTTGGAGAAGAACGATTCCTTCTTGACCCGTTCGTCTGCATCTGTCGGAGCGGCGTCGCTCATTGTTGCCTCCCTTTTATGGAAGGACGGCGCGCGGACGCGCCGCCCCCTTGTTCTGTTTGTTAGTGCGCGTGCGGCACGCGCTTAGCGGATGCCCTTGGCGGACAGATCGATCACCTGGGCCGCCTTGTCCTTGGTGACGAGGTTCGGACCGGAGGGAACGTTGCCGCCCGGCATCAGGCCGTAGGCCGCATTGTTGGCCAGGAACACGACCGGCAGATAGCCCTGCAGGAACTGCTGCTGGTCGATCGCGAAGGCGGCATCGCCGTCAACAATGGACTGCAGGAAGTTCGCCGACAGGTCGAAGGAGGCCACGTTGACGTCACGGCCGGAGGCCTTGGCAGCGGCAACGGTCGGCTCGCCGGCGGTGCTGGCACCCAGCGCCATGACCGTATCGACGTCTTCATCGGACGACAGGGCAGCTGACACCTTGGCTTCGATCTCGGCCGGATCGTTGGAGGTCGGCAGAACGCTCACCTCACCGCCGAAGCCCTTGGTGAAGCCTTCGCAGCGCAGGTCAAGGGCGACGTTGCCCACCTCGTGGTTCACGCACACGGCCTTCTTGCCGCCCATCTCGGCGAGCTTCTTGCCGGCAGCCTCGCCCGCGTCATACTCGGACTGGCCGACGTGAAGCGTCACGCCAAGACCCGGGGCGACATCGGAGCCGGAGTTCATCGAGATCACCGGAATGCCGGCCTCGACCGCACGCTGGATCGACGGACCAAGCGCATCCCCATCAGGAATGGACACGACAAGCCCGTCCGGCTCCTGGTTCACGGCCGCGTCGATCAGCTGGCTCATCGCCACCATGTCAAAGGTCTCCGGAGCCCGGTAGTCCACATTCGCACCCGTGTGCTCGGCCGCAAGCGAAACACCGTTCTTCACAACAGACCAGAACGCGTCATTCGCCTGACCATGCGACACAACAATGATGTCCGTCGCAAATGCGGGGGTTGTCAGAGCCATCGCACTGGCAACGACCACACCTTTTACGAAGTTTTTCATTTACTCACTCCTCCCGAGTGTTTTTTTGCAAACCAACCGCGGGATCGCGGTTCACTATCGGCCGTCGGCCGAATTCTATGCCGCCAGCCTCCTGAGCGCGGTGCCGGAAGCCGACAGCTGCGCTTCGACAATCTCCCGGAAGTCCCGGCCCTTTGCCGGCGTGAACGGGTTTGGTCCGGGCGCATTCGTCTCCAGGATGATCGGCCCGCCGTAGCCAATGTCGCGCAAGGCGCCGAGTTGGGCGGCGAAATCGGTGTGCCCCTGGCCGATGCCGCACCGGTTGCTGTCGGCGGCGTGGTAGAGACCGATCCGGCCGGCGCCATGCCTGAGCGCGGCCGCCGGATCGTCTTCCTCGATGTTCATGTGATAGGCGTCCGGCAGAAGCTTGAGATTGTCCGCGCTGACGGCGTCCAGCAGCGCAAGCCCTTCCGCCACCGTGCGGATCTGATGGGTCTCGTACCTGTTCAGGATTTCGAATACGACGTAGAGGCCTCGCGCCCGGGCCATTGCGCAAATCCGTTCCACGGAGGCGATCAGCAGATCGTCTTCTTCCTGCTGGCTCGCTACCGGTTTGATGCGGCCGACCTGTCCATGGCAGGAAATCAGCGGTTCTCCCAGTTCACCGGCCCAGTCCATCAACCGGTCATAATAGTCGATGCCGGCCATCCGGATACCGGCGTCGGGGTGGGAGATATCCGCATCTGCCGGTGTGATCGAGAAGACATCCAGGCCTTCGCCGTCCAGAACCTTGCGCGCACTGGCGGGGTCGAGGCCGTCAACATCGCCAAACAGCTCCACCCCATCCAGGCCGCTGCGCCTGAGGCGCTGCGCAATATTCGCAAGCGGAGCGTCGCCGAAAATCCAGGTACAGCATCCGATCTTTACGGTCATGGGCCGACCCTCAAGACATCGCAGCGCCGCGTTGCAGCCAATTCAATCATCTGCGCTTGCACTCCCGGACTCACGCAGCGCTCCCGGGCATCTTGCATCAGCAGGAGGCGCTCTGAATTCTCGTTTTGGAATTAATATTCTGTTTTAATACATTTGCAACAGAAATTTTCTGAAAAAATCACTTTCCATTTCGTTGCGCCCCGACCGAAACGGCGAGCGTGATTGCGAGACAAAGGCTGGCCGAAAGGGCCCGGAAGGCACCTACATCAAGTTCGGCGACCAGCAGTTGGATGGCTTTCAGCCGCGCCAGCGGACTGGTCACCACGTCGGTAATGGCGACGATATCCGCACCGGACTGGCGCGCGTTTGCAGCGATGTCGAGCGTCAGTTCCGTGTAGGGCGCGAAGGTGGCGGCAATGACCGCATCATTGGGCCGGATCAGGTGGTCCATGTTCATATTGGCGAGCCCGGAATGAAGAATGGCAGGCACTTCCATTTTTTCGAAGGCATAGGCGAGGTAGGACGTGACCGGAAAGGCACGCCGGAATCCGACAAGGTGGATTGTTTCCGCCCGTGCCAGTACATCGACGGCTTGCTGCAGCGCACGCGGATCCACGGTGTTCATCAGATTTTCCAGGGATGAGCGTCCGACATCGACGAATTCCGCAAGAAGCGCCGACGGCGTATCGGAGCCTTGCTCACGAAGCTGCTCCAGCCGAGTTGCATAGTCGGGCCATTTGTCGGAATAATCGGACCGGAACAGTTTCTGCATGTGGGAGAAACCGGAGAACCCCATCTCCTGACAGAAACGCATGACGGCAGACGGTTGCACCGCTGCTCCTTCGGCCAGTTCGGCAATTGTCGAGACGGCGACCCGGTCCGGGTTGGCGGCTATGTATTGCGCGAATTGCTTCAGCCGCTTCGGGAGCTTCTCCGTGGTGCTTCCCAAACGCCGGAAAAAGGCATCCATCGAGTCCGGTGCGGGGTTGGCGGATACCGGATCGGGGTCAGGCTCACTCATGTCCATCTTCTTTTCTTACTTGACACATTCCGTTGAAAGTGATTTTGGAATTTTTATTCTAAAATGGCAAGGTGGCAGAGAAGGCCATAGGCGTACCGGAAACTTCGGGAGAGAGACATGACTGTAAGAATAGGGCTGCTGGGAGCCGGCCGTATCGGCAAGGCGCATGCAAAGGCGCTGTCTGCCACCGAAGGAGCGTCGCTGGTTGCCGTTGCCGATGTTTTTGCCGAGGCTGCCGAAGCGCTGGCCGGTGCCCATGGTGCGCGTGTGAGCACGATCGATGAAATCGCCGCGGCGGACGATATCGACGCGGTGGTGATCTGCACGCCCACCGATACGCACGCAGATCTGATCGAGCAGTTTGCCAGGGTCGGCAAGGCGGTTTTCTGCGAAAAACCGATCGACCTTTCCGTGGAAAGGGTCAAGGCCTGCCTCGCGACCGTCGAGGAACTCGGGGCAACGCTGATGATCGGGTTCAACCGGCGCTTCGATCCGCATTTCAAGGCGGTTCGCGATGCGATAGACGACGGTCTCGTCGGTGATGTCGAGATGGTGCACATCACCTCGCGCGATCCGGGCCCGCCTCCCGGCACCTACATTCAGGTTTCCGGCGGGATTTTCCGGGACATGACCATTCATGATTTCGACATGGCGCGGTTTCTGCTCGGTGAGGAAGTCTCGACGGTCTACGCGACAGGCTCTGTTCTGGTGGACCCGGAGATCGGCAAGCTCGGCGACTATGACAGCGCCACGGTCGTCTTGACGACCGGGTCCGGCAGGCAGTGTTCCATCTCGAACTCGCGCCGGGCCACCTATGGATACGACCAGCGGATCGAGGTGCATGGCTCGAAGGGCGCGGTTGCTGCCGAAAACCAGCGGCCAGTCGGCATCGAAGTCGCGACGGATGCGGGTTTCGTCCGGCCGCCGCTGCATGATTTCTTCATGACCCGATACATCGATGCCTATGCTGCGGAGATTGCAGCGTTCGTCAAAGCGATCGAGACCAGGACGCCGCCGCATCCGTCAGGGGATGACGGGCTCAAAGCGCTGCTGCTCGCCGAGGCCGCGCTCAAGTCGGTGGCCGAGCGCCGTTCCGTCGGCGTCGACGAAATCTGAGGCGCGTGCCCCTGGATGATCTTGCAGTACATCCGGATCGCAACAAAGGATCGCAGCAAATGGACAGCGTCGGTATCGGACTGATCGGCACCGGTTTCATGGGCAAGTGCCACGCACTGGCCTATGGCTCGGTGCGCGCCGTCTTCGGGGACGTCCCAGAGACGCGTCTGGAAGTTCTGTGCGATGTTCCGGCCGACAAGGCTGAGAGTTTTGCCGATCAGTTCGGTTTTGCACGCGCAACCGACGACTGGCAGGACCTTGTTGCCGATCCGAAGGTCGACATCGTCTGCATCACCACGCCCAACAAGGTGCACAAGGAGATGGCGACGGCCGCTCTTGCCGCCGGCAAGCATGTGCATCTGGAAAAGCCGATGGCGCTCACGCTAGAGGATGCCGAAGCGATGCTGGCACTGGCGCAAGAAACGGGCGCCAGGACGATTGTCGGCTACAATTACCTGCACAATCCGGCCGTCCGGCACGCGCAGAAACTCATCGCGGATGGGGCGATCGGGCGGATCGTGCATTTCCGCGGAATGGTCGATGAAGACTATCAGGCAGACCCGGAGCTCGCCTGGACCTGGCGGGCAACGAAGGCCGACGCGGGTCTTGGTACCCTCGGCGATCTCGGCTGTCACGTGATCTCGCTGGCAGCGGCCCTGGCCGGGCCGGTTGAAAGCCTGATTGCGGAAACCAGGACCGTCCATGCCACACGTCCGTTGGGCGAGGGATCGAACGAGCGGCGCGAGGTTGAAAACGAGGACATTGCCTCCGCATTGCTCACCTTCGAAAACGGTGTGCACGGAGTTGTTTCAACGTCGCGCAGTGCGTGGGGACGCAAGAGCTACATCGGTTTCGAAGTGCACGGAACCGAAGGCATGATCACCTTCGACCAGGAACGCATGAACGAGCTGCGCCTTTACCAGAACCGGGGGCCGCTCGCGGAGCAGGGGTTCAAGACGCTTCTCACGGGACCTGCCCATCCGCCATATGGCCAGTTCGTGCCGGCAGCGGGGCATCAGCTCGGTTTCAACGATCTGAAGGTCATCGAGGTTCACGAATTTCTGCGTGCGATCTCAGAAGGCCGGGACGCGGTGCCATCCTTCCGGGAGGCGCTCCACTTCGAGGCCGTGATTCACGCGATCGCGGAAAGCGGGCAGACCGGCAGACGCGTTCAGGTCAGTTCCCTCTGATCTTCGGGAAGCGTTTCTGACCAGATCCTGAGTTCGTCCAGGAATCTCAGGGCCGTCCTGCCGAATTCCGTGATTTCATATTCCACCGAGACCGGGGCTGTCCGGAGCACGTTCCGTGATACCAGGCGGCGCGCTTCCAGCTGTTTCAGGCGCTCGGCGATCATTTTCTTGCTGGCACCGCCAAGCATGCGTGACAGGTCGTTGAAGCGGACCGGACCGTCCTTCAGGTGCCACAAAAGGGAGCCCGTCCATTTGCCGCCGAGAATGCGCATGCCGCGCTCGATCGGACACGGTTCGGTGCATGCTTCCAGAACAATTCTGCTTCTGCCGACCGTTGCAAGGCGTCCCGTCATGCCGAACCTCCAAATTTCTTTTTAGGTTACAAAAAGTATACTGGTTGATTTTTGTCACCTTGTCCCTCATCTCTTTGCGGAAATCAACATGCAGCTGCTCCGGCGGCAGAGGAATCGAGAGGTTTGCGCACCATGGTGAATGTCCTGATCATCAAGGGGCACCAGCCTCGTCCGTGTCGGAAGGGAAACTGAATGCCGCAGCCTGATATCCACCTTTACACCGCAGCCACCATGAATGGCTACAAGCCGGTGATCTTCCTGGAGGAGGCCGGTGTTCCCTATGACCTGACCTTCATCGACTTTGCGAAGAAGGAGCAGAAGGCACCGGACTACATGAAGCTCAATCCGAATGGCCGGATCCCGACGATCGTCGATCGGGGCAATGATGACTTCGCGGTTTTCGAAAGCGGGGCGATCCTCTGGTACCTTGCCGAGAAGTACGGACAGTTCCTGCCTCCAAACCCGAAGGCGAAATCGGAAACGCTTCAGTGGCTCATGTTCCAGATGGGCGGGATCGGCCCGATGATGGGGCAGGCGATGTACTTCCAGCGGATCGCGGCGCCGAACGGACAGGAAGAACCCTTCTCGATCAAGCGCTATGTCGACGAGACGCGCCGCCTGCTGGAAGTGCTGAACACCCGGCTTGAAGGCCGTGAGTGGCTGGCGGGGGACGCGTATACGATTGCGGATATGGCAACCTATCCCTGGGCGCGCGCCTATGTCTGGGCGAAGGTGTCCGTGGATGGTCTCGACCACCTCAAGGCTTGGTTCGACCGTATCGATGCCCGCCCGGCGGTCCGCAAGGCGCTGACGATACCGAAGGCGCAGCCGGCCTTCTGGGGGCAGGCGGATGAATCCGAATTCCTGAAGGAAAATGCGGCGCGTTTTGCCAGTGACGTAAAGGACGCGTAACCTCTCCCGGAGAGGGGCCTGCTCTACCAACCTGAGCCGCATGGCCGGTGACGGAGCGGGCAAGACGTCAGATCTTCATTGCGGAATGCAGGCCTTGCGGTCTTTGCCGCGATGAGGACAGACTTGTTTTCAATCAGGCGGTCAAGCCGCATGGTGTCATTTGGGCGGACGGGGGAACTCTTGGCCAAGGTACTGGTACTATTCGCACATCCGAGACCGGACAGGTCGGAAGTCAATTTCCCGATGTTCGAAACGGCGCAGGGGGTGCAAGGTGTCACCGCCGTCGATCTTTATGCGCGCTATCCGGATTTCAATATCGATGTCGATGCCGAACAGGCGCGTCTCGTCGCGCATGACGTCGTCATTTTTCAGCACCCGCTCTACTGGTATTCCGCACCCTCGATCATGAAGGAATGGCAGGATCTCGTCCTGGAATACGGATTTGCCTACGGACAGCACGGACACGCGCTCGATGACAAGGTGTTCCTGAACGCGGTTACGACAGGCGCCAAGTCTGCGGCCTACTCGGAAGAAGGCATGAACCACGCCGACCTTCGCAGCCTGCTGGCCCCGTTTGAAAAGACCGCCGATCTGTGCCGGATGAAATATCTCGCGCCGTTTGTCCTATTCGGTGCCGGACGGGCGGTGGAAGAGGGCCGTCTCGATGTGCATCGCAACGCCTATGACGATCTGCTGAAGGCGCTGGTGGCCGAGCGGCTGGATCTTGAAAAGGCGGCCCGGGCCGACGTTCTGACCGAAGACCTTTACGATTTTCTTCTCAAGGGGGAGCCAGCCTGATGGAGCTTCTCAGCGATGCATTCGTCTATCTGTGCGCGGCCGTCATCGCCGTGCCGATCGCCAACAGGCTCGGCCTCGGTTCGGTCCTGGGGTACCTGATTGCCGGTGTCGTCATCGGGCCGGTGCTCGGGATCGTCGGTTCCGAGACAACGGAGGTGCAGCATTTCGCCGAATTCGGCGTGGTGATGATGCTGTTTCTGGTCGGCCTTGAGCTGCAACCCGCCGTGCTCTGGAAGATGCGCAAGCAGCTGATCGGCCTCGGCGGCCTGCAGGTCGTCGGTACGACTGCCGTCTTTGCCGGGATCTCGCTTGCCTTCGGCCTTGCCTGGCAGGCGGCTCTTGCGCTCGGAATGATCCTCGCTCTGTCCTCGACCGCAATCGTTCTTCAGACGCTTAATGAAAAGGGCTGGCTCAAGACCCAGGGCGGACAGAGTTCCTTTTCCGTACTGCTGACCCAGGACATCGCCGTGATCCCGATGCTGGCGATCCTGCCGCTTCTTGCGGTCGGTCACGCCACCGGCGGCGGCGCGGCGCATTCGGACGGCCATGGCGGACACGAGGGCGGCGGCGCGCATGGCGGCGAGGCACTCGCTGCGCTGCCCGGATGGGCCCAGGCGCTGGTGATCATCGCCGTCATCATCGCGATCATCGTCGCCGGACGGCATCTGCTGAGGCCTGTGTTCCGGTTCATCGCCGAAGCGCATTTGCGCGAAATCTTCACCGCGACCGCGCTCCTCTTGGTGATCGGGATCGCCCTCCTGATGGATTTCGTCGGATTGTCTCCGGCACTCGGAACCTTCCTCGCAGGGGTCGTTCTTTCCGACAGCGACTACCGGCATGAGCTTGAGAGCGACATCGAACCGTTCAAGGGCCTGCTGCTCGGGCTGTTTTTCCTGACCGTCGGCGCGGGGATTGATTTCAATCTCCTGTTCGGGGCACCGGTCACCATCTTCGGGCTGGCGCTCGGACTGATGGCCGTCAAGTTCGCGCTGTTGTTCGCGCTCGGCACGCTGTTCCGCCTGGATGGTCCGGACCGGTGGCTGTTTGCGCTCGGGCTGGCGCAGGCCGGTGAATTCGCTTTCGTGCTGTTCGGCTTTGCCAGCAGCTCCGGCGCGCTGGAGCAAAGCCTGCTGCAGACGATGACGCTTGTCGTCGCCATCTCGATGCTGCTGACACCGGCGTTGTTCATCCTCTATGAAAAGGTGATCGCGCCAAGGGCTGCGGCCCGGTCGGACCGGGAGCCGGATGTCGTCGACAGCAAGGGCCGCGTGGTGATCGTCGGCATGGGGCGCTTCGGCCAGATCGTCGGGCGGCTCCTGCTGACCAGCGGTTATGACGTCGTGATTCTGGACCACGATCCGCAAACGGTCGAAAATCTCAGCAAGGTCGGCATCCGGACATTTTATGGCGACGCCACACGGCCCGATCTTCTGCACACGGCCGGTGTCGGCGAGGCGGATCTCTTCATCGCCGCGATCGATGACCGGGACAAGCAGACGCTCGTGGTCGAACATGTCGCCAAGACCTATCCGAAGGTCAAGATCCTTGCGCGCGCACGGGACCGCCACCATGTCTACGAACTTGAAAATGTCGGCGCGCATGTGGCGGAACGCGAGGTCTTTGAAGGGGCGCTGACGCTCGGGAAGCAGGCGCTCGTCGAACTTGGAAGCCATCCGTTCCGGGCGCAGACCAAGGCAAAGGAATTCCGCAATCACGACTTCGCGATGCTCGATGACCTTCGCGAGAACTACAATGACGGCGGCGTCGACAAGTCCTATCTCGATGCCATGCGCGCGCATGCGGAAACACTGTTTGACATCATGAAGGTCGACCGTGGCGAAGAACGCCACGAGCGCACGGAACGGGGCTGGAACCCGCCTCCGAAGAGTGACGCGACCCTGGGACTGACGCCGGAAGGAGAAGAAAACCGTGGCTGACATGGCTGACCTCGACTTGGAAAACGTTTTGCAGATCGACATCGTGTCCGATGTCGTTTGTCCCTGGTGCATCGTCGGCTTCAAGCAGCTGGAAGCGGCGATTGCGCAGACAGGGGTTTCCGCCGCCGTCAAATGGCATCCGTTCGAGCTCAATCCGGATATGCCGGACGAGGGAGAGAACCTGCGTGAGCACATCATGCGCAAATACGGCACCAGCCTGGAGCAGTCCCGGGAAGCGCGCGAGCGCCTGACAGAGATCGGGTCGGGTCTCGGCTTCGATTTCCGCTTCACGGACGACATGCGCATGGTGAACACGTTCAAGGCGCATCAGCTCATTCACTGGGCGGCCAGTGAGGGCAAGGAGCATGCGCTGAAAACGGCGCTGTTCGAAGCGTATTTTCAGGCGCGGAAAAACCTGAACGAGAACGAGGTCCTTGCCGATGTCGCGGAAGCCGTAGGTCTTGACTGCGCCGAGGCGCTGAAGGTGCTGGAGGACGGCCGCTACGCGGACCAGGTGCGCCAGGAGGAAACCTTCTGGACGCAGAACGGCATTCACGGCGTGCCCGCCGTCATCTTCGAGCGCCGTCACCTGGTGTCCGGGGCACAGGGCGTCGACAACTACACGGCGATCATCCGGCAGCTCACGAGCGGCGAGGCGGCCTGAGGCACTGACCAATGCCGCGGGCGAGCACTCGTCAATTTCCAACCGAATGGGTTCCAGGCTTTCACTGATTTGCGCAAATGACACCCAAAGAGGCGACAGCGGACGTGCTCTCTCGCGTGATGTTGTCATTCCGGCTGGAGCGAAGCGGAAGGCCGGAACCTAGTAAACGTTTGTCGATGTGTCTTTTCCGATTGCCTGCTGCTCGGAATACTGGGTCCCGGTCCTGCCGCACGTGCGGCAAACCGGGATGACAATCTCTTGGAAAAATCAGGATCCCTATCTACAGCGCAGATGACGCCTCCAAGCCGCGTCACAGGTGTTCGAACAGGACCCCGGCAGCTTCGATCCGCCCGGCCGGCGTGTCCGCCGGTTCAGCGCCGTAGTTCGTCCAGATCCTGACATCACCGGCGTCGCGGCAGCGCACGCCACCGGCGAGATCCATCGTCGGGATGCGGGCCTTCCCGCACAGATCCTTGAAGAGGCGTGTCCATGCCGTGTCATCGCACCAGCCGCCGACATAGGTCAGGTTGTCAGAGCGCATGATGGCGGCCTGGCCGTCTTCCAGTTCGAAAACGGCATCTGCGGATCCTTCCAGCTCTTCGCGGTAACCGATGAAATGGCCGCCGCCCCTGAGTGGCATCGGCATGTCGGGGCGCGTGCTTTCAACGCGGGAGACGGTCACGTCGAGATCCGGCATGTCCGGCGGCAGCGGGACCGGGATCACCATGTCGGCATTGCGCGCGGCGGAGCGCGGTCCGAGCACGATCTCCGCGTCTGTTTCGGCAAGTGCGCGTTTCAGGTCCTGCGGCATGTAGATCATGCCGGGGGCGGCCACGATGCCGTAGCCTGAAAAATCACGTGTCTGCGCCCGCAGGATATCGACCGAGAGGCCAAGTTTGCGAAGCGCCTTGTAAGCGTCGAAGACGACCTGGAAATAGTTCAGCCCGGCGCCGTGCGGCTGGGTCGCCCAGGCGAAGTCCGCGTCATAGTCGAAGATGAGAGCGACCGGGCTTTTAAGAACGGCAACATCGCCTGCGTTGCGCAGTTCGTTGGCCACCTGACGTGCCTCGAGAAGCGCCGGTGCATCGGCATTGTCGGGGCGGAGCATGCCGGCATGCATCTGCTCCTGCGCAAACGGCGCCTGCCGCCAGCGGAAATAGCAGACCGCTTCCGCACCATGGGCATAAGCTTCCCAGGCCCAGAGGCGCATCATGCCGGGCAGGGGAGCGGGATTGTACGGCGCCCAGTTGACCGGGCCCGGCTGCTGTTCCATGACCCACCAGCGGCCCTTGCCGACGGATCGGTAGAGATCGTGGTGAAAGGCCTGAAAGTCGGGATCGCCCTGGCGCGCATAGGCGCGCTGATGTGCGGCATCCGCGCCGACCCGGTCTTCCAGAAAACCGAGCGGGTAACTGTCCCAGGTTGCGATGTCGAGGTCGTCACCCACCTTGAAGTGGTCGAATTCGGTGATCCGGCCCATGAAATTGTGGCTGACCGGTGCGTCCGAATGCGCCCGGATAATCTCGACCTGGCGCTTGTTGAAGCTTGCCACCTGATCGGAGGAAAACCGCCGGAATGCGAGCGTGTGCGACGGGTTCGGCTCGGTGACCGTCAGGTTGGGCAGTCCAATCTCATCGAATGCGCCGTAGTCCATCGACCAGAAGACGTTGCCCCAGGCTCGGTTGAGAGCCTCGATGGTTCCATACCGGTTTTCGAGCCAGGTTCTGAAGGCAGCGAGCGCGGCGGCAGAATAGGATAGCGTGGTGTCGTGACAGCCGTATTCATTGTCGGTCTGCCAGGCGCCAACATGGCTGTTCCTGCCATAGCGTTCGGCAAAAAGCCTTACGATGCGGTCGCACTCCTCGCGGTAACCGGCGTGAGAGAAGCAGTAGTGACGCCGGGATCCGAAGCCGCGTTCCTTGCCGTCCGCGTCCAGTGCGACCATGCCGGGATGTTTTGAGACGACCCATCGCGGGGGTGTCGCCGTGGGCGTGCCCAGGACAACCTTCAGACCTGCCTTCCCGAGCACATCGAGCGCCCGGTCAAGCCACTCGAACCTCAGGTCGCCGGGGGCGGGTTCCAGCCTGGACCATGCGAATTCGCCAATACGAACCCAGGTGAGGCCCGCGTCCACCATGCGCCGGGCATCGGCTTCCCACATTTCCTCCGGCCAGTGTTCCGGGTAATAGCAGGTTCCAAGCGTACGCTTCATGTTAGAGCCCTTTTGAACAATACGCGGCCAATGGCCCGGACTGCAGGAACATTTGTCCGGTTGGTTGACATCCAATTGTATTCAAAGAATGACGCGGTGTTCCGGCTGACCGACAGCGGACGTCTGCGCGAAATAGGTCTGGCCCTCGAATGCTCCGACCAGCCCCTCGGCTGCCGTGGTGGCGAAGAGCGTGCCGAGATCCGCGCCACCGAAAGCCGGGCAGGACACCTGGTGCGCAGTGAAGCCGATTTCCTCCACGAAACTGCCGTTGGGCGCGTATCTGGCAACCCGGTTCGCGCCCCATTGTGCGTTCCAAAGATGGCCGTCCGCGTCGATGACGGCCCCGTCGGGATTGAGGCCTTCCTGCGACAGATCCGTAAAGAGCGTCGGCGTGCCGCCCGGCCAGCCGTCGGCATCCAGGGTGACCTGCTGAATGGACCGGGTTGCCGTGTCGGCAAAATAGGCGGTCTTGCCGTCCGGAGAGAAACAGATCGCATTGGAGATGGTAATGCCGCTGTAGAGCCGGCGCAGCTCTCCCCTGTAGTAGCGGTAGATCGACCCTTTGCCCTGTTCGGCGTTGAAGCCCATCGTGCCGATCCAGAAGCCGCCCTTCGGGTCGGCGCGCCCGTCATTCGAGCGCGTGACAGGGTCGTCCGCTTCCAGGTCGCAGAGTTTCGTTTCTGACCCGGTGTCGAGATTGAACAGGAACAGCCTGGTCTCGCTTGCGATGATCAGCTCCGACTTGCTGACCCAACCCGCCGCGGAGACATGTTCGTCGAATTCCCAGCTGCCGGCCTTGCCGTTCTCGCGGGTCATCAGCTGCTTGCTCAGGATGTCGAACCAGAACAGCTGCTGCCGTTCGGGGTGCCAGAGCGGCCCTTCACCGAGCACGCAGCGGCGCTCGTCAAACACGTTGCTCATGCCAGTTTATCCAGTTGCCGACGTGGCGGTGTCATAGGCCTTGATGATCCGCTCGGCCCGGTCCTTGATGTCCGCGACGGTCAGACCCGGCTTGAAGAGAGCGGTTCCGATCCCGAAGCCGGTCGCGCCGGCTGCAAGCCAGGCGCTGAAATTATCGGGACCGGCGCCGCCGACCGCGTAGGTTGGAGTTCCCTTCGGAAGAACCGCAAGCACGGCTTTCAAGCCGTCCGGCCCGATCAGAGAGGCAGGGAAAAACTTCAGTCCGTCCGCACCGTTGCGGAGTGCCGTGAAGCACTCGCTCGGCGTCATGACGCCGGGGAAGGACAACATGTCTTCCGCCTTTGTTGCCAGGATGACGTCCGGATTGCAGTCCGGCGACACGATGAGGGTTCCCCCGGCCGCCCTAACCTGAAGCACCTGATCCGCGGAGAGAACGGTGCCGGCCCCGATTTCGGCGCGGCCGGCAAAGGTCTTTGCCATGGCCTCGATGCTCTTCAGTGGTTCGGGCGAGTTCAGCGGCACCTCGATCCGGGTGATGCCCGCATCCAGGATGCACTCGGTGACGGGCAAAGCCTCCTGCGGGGTCACGCCCCTCAAAATGGCAATCAGATTTCGGCTCATCAGGAAACCTTCGAATATGTTGAATGTGCCAGCGCAAGACCGTTCAGGGTCGTAGATGCCGCGTCCAGCATCGATGCGGTATGCCCGAGTTTGCCCAGGGCGGCGTGATAGGCCTTTGCGATGTGATCGCTGCCCAGAAGAGACACGGAGGCCAGGTCGAAGTCATCCCTGACGGCTGCGATTTCCGCGCCGATCAGCAGACCGGAGAGTCGGCCTCTTGCAGTATCGGCAGGCATGCCCGAGACGAGACCCGATGCACGAATGCCGAACAGGCTTGCAGCAAGGGCCTGCGGGCGCTGCGTGACCTCATGAACGGCGTTTTCGAACGCGGTCTCGTCCAGTTCGGAGGAATCGACACTGTGGCGCAAGACCGATTGCCGTGTCAGGAGCGCAAAGAGTTCGCCGCTCATGCAGGTTCTGAAATGCGCGACGACGCCGTTTCTCATGGCAACCCACTTGGTGTGCGTGCCAGGCAGACAGAGCGTTCCCGAGTGACCGGGGTTTGCCGCGAGGAAGCCGGCAATCTGTGTTTCTTCTCCCCTCATGACATCGGCGGGGCCGGTCTGCTTGATGCCGGGAAGGATATGGACGTCAAGGCGGCGATCGGCCGTTTCCACGATGGTCGCGTCCTTGAGCTCCGGAGGCGTGCAGGGCGTGGACTTGTAAGGCGCTTCCGCCCAGCCCTGGCGTGAGCCCGCCATGCCGCAGACAACCACCGGCGTCTTGACGCCCGGGACGAGAATATCATCGATGAGCGTCAGCAGCGTCGGTTCGAACTCGTCACGCGCAAGGCTGCTCATGCCCTTGCCGGACGTGCGGTGGGCCAGAATTTCATCGCGAGAATCAAGCGCCCAGACGCGCAGATTGGTTGTGCCCCAATCCACCGCGATCCAGTCCGCTTTTGCCTGAAGGCTCATCCCGTCACCACTACTCCGCCGTCAACCACGAGCGATTGTCCGGTCATTCCACGGCTGGTCTTTGCCGCAAGGAATAGCACCGGGTCAACCATATCTTCCGGCGACAGCTCGAATTTGAGGCACTGCCGGTCGATGTGGGCGGCAAGTGCTTCGGGCGTTACCCAGAGATCTTTCTGTCTTTGCGTCAGCACCCAGCCGGGTGCGATTGCATTGACGCGGATATTGTCCGGGCCGAATTCCCTGGCGAGGCTGCGTGTCATGCCGTTGATGCCGGAATTGGCCGTCGTATAGGCCGCATAGCCGGCATTGCCCATCATGTAGGAAATCGACGTGAAGTTCACGATCGAGCCGCCACCGGCCGACCGCATGCCCGAAATGACATGCTGGCAGGCAAAGAAATACGCCTTGAGATTGATCGCCTGGGACCAGTCCCAGAAATCCTCGTCCACGTCCTCGGTGGCGTGGCGCTTGTCATTGGCCGCGTTGTTGACCAGGACCGTGATCGGTCCGTGCACCTCGGCAGCCTTGTCCATGGTGCCCTTCAGCTCGGCGATGTTGGATATGTCGCACGGCTGATAGAAGGGACGGTTGGCGTGCCGGCGTTCCATCTCGTCGCAGAATTCGCTTGCATCCGAGCGCTGAACAAAGGCAACGCGGGCACCCTGCGCCAGAAATCCGCTGGTCAGGGCGGCACCGATCCCAGAGCCGCCACCAGTGATGAAGACCGACCTTCCCTTGAGGTCCGGATAGTTTGCGTGCATCAGACGCTTCCTCTTTTCGTGCCGCGACGGCCCTGGTCCAGGGCCGGGCGACGTCATTCCGTATTACTGCCTGTGGCCTTCAATCACCCAGATCGTTTCCGGGAACCGCCAGGGCAGGATGAGACCGTGTGACATCAGGTACTGCCCGCTCACCTCCAGCTCCTTTTCCTTCAGGAGTGGTGCGCCGCGGGACAACCCGGGTGCGTCTTCGCGATTGATCAGGCTGATCCTGTAGCGCGCATTCGCATCGAGACCCGTCAGGCGCAGCGGTTGCGGCAGGATCGGGTCCGAGGCGCGCAAGAGCGCCGCGAACACCACAAATCTTGAGCCATCTTCGGCCAGTTGCTGTTCTGCGATAACCGCAGGGTCGGATGCGTCAAGCCGCAATATGTCGGCCCGCATCATCCAGTCCCGGTTCGCCTTCCACCAGCCGGTGACCTCCTTCAGGGTCGCGATCTCGCCGTCGGACAATTCGCGCGGATCCATTTCGAAACCCAGATTTCTTTGCGCCGCAGTCCAGGCACGCAGCGCCATGCCGAGTGTGCGCCCGGAGGTGTGACTGATACGCGGCCCGACATGGGAACCGGTGACAGACGCCGGCAGGAACAGTGCAGCCTCGTGCTGAATGCGCTGGCGCTCAAGGGCGTCGTTGCTGTCCGAAAGCCACACTCTCTGGGTGCGTTCGAGGATGCCGAAGTCGATCCTGCCGCCGCCGGATGCGCAGCTCTCGATTTCGACGTGGGGAAAGTCGGCGCGCAGCCTGTCGATCAGTGCATAGACGCCCTCGGTCTGGGCTGCGTCGACAACGGGAAGCACCCGGTTGTGATCCCACTTGATATAGCCGATGTCGTTCTGGGCAAGGATAGCCGAAATGCAATCGTAGAGATAGGCACGCACGTCTTCGCGTGCCATGTCCAGAACAAGCTGCTGGCGTCCCCTTACCTGGTCCAGCGGACCGAGGACCCAGTCGGGACGGCTCCTGAAAAGATCGCTGTCCTCGTTGATCATTTCAGGCTCGAACCAGATCCCGAATTCGAGGCCGAGCGCCTTGACATGGTCGATCAACGGGGTCAGTCCGTCCGGGTATTTCCGTTTGTCGATACCCCAGTCGCCGAGAGAAGACGTGTCGTCGTCCCTCAGTCCGAACCAGCCGTCATCAAGGACAAAACGCTCGGCCCCCAGGCCCGCCGCCCTGGTTGCGATCGCCTTCAGTTCTTCCAGGTCGTGATCGAAATAAACCGCTTCCCAGCAGTTGTAGTGCACGGGACGGGGCTGTTTCGCACCGACCACGATGTGGTCGCGCAGGTGCCTCTGGAAGCGGACTGCCGCGCCGTTGAAACCCGCGCCGGAATAGGTGGCATAGAGCGGCGCCGTGCTGAAGCAGCGATCTCTTTTCATGCTTGCCGTGGCGTGCCCGAACTGGACCTGACGTCTGCCGTCGGCGAGTTGCTCGGCGACCATCCGGTGTCCGCCCGACCAGCCATAGTGGAATGCATAGGCCTCGCCGGAGGTGTTGCAGGTCCGGCCGGAACAGGCAATCAGCCCTGGAAAATGGGCGTGGTCCGATCTGCCGGTCCTGTTGTCGCGCGTCCGGGCACCCGAGGCAAAAGGCAGTCTTCGGGTCTGAAACTCTGCGCACCAGCGGCCTGAAAACTCGATCATGTCGCCGATATGGGCCGGGACCTGGAAGACGGGCGCCGCCAGCCAGTCGACAGTGATCTCGCGTGCACTTTCCAGGCGTGTCTGCATCCGGAACAGCGATGTTCCGGGTGTCAGAGACAGATCGAGGACGAGACCGAGATCAAGGTCGTTGTCGGTATAGACCAGGATCAGACCGTGTTCCGACACAGTTTCGCTCTCGAAGCGGAATTTCGGCAGCAGTGCCCGGCCTTCCGCGTCACGCCCGGTCAGGCCGACCTGCCCGGGAAAGGTTTGCGAGGCTTCCGGGCAGAGGCTGATCGGAGCGTTCCGGTCAACCATGCCGCCGGTTACATCGGTTGCCGATGCTGCTGCCAGCGACGACGGGTCTTCGTGTTCGGGGAGAGGGGGGCCCCAGTAAACGACCTCGGGCAGGCCGTTTCCGAAGCTGGCGAGAACCAGGCTCTGATGACGATCGCCAAGGTGCCAGGTCTTCGCCTGCATTCCCAAGACTCCTGCACTCTCTCTTGTGTCCGGACCGGCCTTTCGAAGGCCGATCATTTCACAGCCCCGAGTGTCAGACCGGCGATGAAGTGCCGTTGCATCAAAAAGAACATTGCGACCGGCGGCAACGCGGCAACGATGGAGCCGGCACTCATCAGATGATAGGCGGCACGGTACTGCGCGTTGAAGGACGTGATCCCCGCGGTTACCGGCTGGCTTTCGACACCCTGCGTCAGCACGATCGCCCAGAAATAGTCGTTCCAGATGAAGGTGAACATCAGCACCGCGAGGGCGGCGATCGCCGGTTTCATCAGCGGCAGGACCACGAACCAGAAGATCCGCCATTCCGAGATGCCTTCTACCCGAGCCGCCTCGATGAGTTCGAAGGGGAGCGCGCGGATGAAATTGCGCATGAACAGGGTGCAGAACCCGGTCTGGAACGCGACGTGGAACAGGACGAGGCCGGTGATCGTGTTGTATAGACCCAGCTGCAGCGTCAGGTCGCGGACCGGCACCATGAGGATCTGGAACGGCACGAAGTTGCCGGCGACGAACATGAAGAAGATCCAGATATTCGCCTTGAACTTGTAGATGCCGAGTGCGAATCCGGTCATGCAGGACAGCGCCACGGCGCCAATCACCGTCGGGATCGTGATCTTGAAGGAGTTCAGGAGATATTGCGGCATGTCGGATGCGGTGAACACCAGCCAGTAGTTGGTGAAGCCCTTGAACTCGGAGGGCCAGCCCCAGTAGTTCGCGTTGGCGAAATCGGTGTCCGGCTTGACGGAGAAAATGGCGACGGCAATGAGCGGCAGCAGCCAGAGGATCAGCGCCAGCGGCAGGAACGCCTGATAGGTGACCTGCCAGGAGCGCGGTGTGCGTTCGATCGGTGTCGGAAACATCTCAGCGCGCCTTTTCTTCTTTGTACATCGACCGCAAGAAGTAGGCGATGAAGGCCAGCATGATCAGGAACAGCACGACGGCGATGGCAGCGCCATAGCCCATGCGGAACCCGTATTCGGACAGGGCGACCTCGAACATGTAGAAGCTGAGAACGCGGCTGGCGCCGAACGGGCCGCCATTGGTCATGACCGAGATCAGGTCGAAGGAACGCAGCGCTCCGATGATCGTGACGACAAAGGCGATGAAGGTGGCCGGGCGCAGCTGCGGCACGATGATGTACCAGAGCATTTTCCAGCCCTTGGCACCGTCAAGACGTCCGGCTTCGATCTGTTCCGGATCGACTGCATTGAGACCCGTGAGATAAAGGATCATGCAATAGGCAGTCTGTGGCCAGAGACCGGCAACGATGATGCCGACCGTCACCCAGTTCTCATCGCCGAGGACGTTCATCGGCGGCAGCCCGATGGAGCCAAGCAGAACGTTGAGGATGCCGAAGGTCGGATCGTAGAACCATGTGAACACGAGACCAACGACCACCTGGGAGATGACGAACGGGAAAAAGAACAGGGACTTGTAGAGCCGTATTCCGGTGACCGTCTGGTTCAGGAACAGGGCGATGAAGAGACCGGCCGGGATCGCAAGAAGATACAGCAGCAGCCAGATGAGGTTGTTTTTCAAAGACGTATAGAACGCCTCGTCCCAATAGAGTTCTTCGTAGTTGTAGAGACCGACATATTCCGCCTTGCCGAGCCCGTCCCACTCGTAGAGCGACAGGTTGAAGGACTGGAAGATCGGGAAGATCACGTAAAACAGGAAGAACAGGATTCCTGGAGCCAGGAACAGCCATGGTGTCAGCTGCTGCTGGTTTCTGTGCCACCACGAGCTCTGGTGGTCTTGGGCAACGGACTCTTGGGCCATGTTTGCCTCTTCAGGATGTGGCTACCGGGACCTTTTGAAGGGACAGGGTGCACATGCACCCTGTCCGGTTCCGAAACGCGGAACTTACTTGTAGATGCGCTCGCGGGCGCGATCGAGACGGGCCAGGATCTTGTCAAGGTTGTCCGGCTTGACCATGAACTCCTGCAGGCCTTCCATGGCGACCTTCGCCATTTCAGCCGGAGCGTCACGGTCGAAGAACTGGGCAACACCGCCAGGAGAGTTGGTGGAGAGCATCTCGAAGCCCTCGACGAGGAACTTGTCGTCGTCAACCGAAGACTGGGCGTTGACCGGCAGCTGGCCGAGGTTCTTGCCGTTGTTGATTTCGGTCTGAACGTCAGGAGACACCGCGAAACGCAGGAACTCGCGCGCTGCTTCCTTGTTCTGGGCGTTTGCCGGAATGTGGAAGGTATCGGTCGGAGCGTCTTCCGCCTTTTCGATGCCCGGTGTGATTTCGACGAACTGGTAGAAATCGAGCTGGTCGTCGCTCAGGCCGGCGTCGCGAAGCGGAGCGACCGCGAAGTTACCCATCAGGTAGGCTGCGGCATCGCCCTTGACCATGAACGGCAGGGCTTCCTGCCAGCTGTAGGTCTGGTGATTGTCGATGAATGCACCCATGTCGATGAGTTCGCGCCAGTTGGCGAAGGTCTTGCGGACTTCGTCGGACTGCCAGGACGCGTTGCCGGTCAGCAGATCCATGTGGAAATCGAAACCGTTGGTGCGCATGTTCAGGTAGTCGAACCAGCCGCCTGCGGTCCAGAGGAACTTGGTGCCGATCGTGTAGCACTTCTTGCCGGCATCGATGATCTTCTGGCAGTTGGCCTTTTCTTCTTCCCACGTCGTCGGCTCGCTCAGGCCGAGTTCGTCGAAGATGTCTTTGCGGTAGTAGACGCCCCACTGGTAGTAGGTATAGGGAACGCCCCACTGCTTGCCGTCGATGGTCATCGCGCCCTTTGTCGACGCAAGGTTTTCGGCGATTGCTGGCTCTGCCCACAAATCGGAAACATCTTCGAAGAGGCCAGCCTCGACATAGGGACGCATGCGGTTGGCCGCATACCAGGTCGCGACATCAGGCGCATTCGCCGTCAGGAAGTTGCGGATCTGGGTCTTGTAGGCCTCGCGATCGATCACGGTCGTCTCGATATTGAGGTCGGGGTTCTTTGCCTGGAACTGCGAGATCATCTGTTCCATCGTGGCCCGCGGCGCCGGGTTGGATGTGTCGAGGAAAATCTTCAGATCGCCTGTCAGGCCGTCAGCAGAAACAGCGCCCATCGTGCCTGCCAGAATGGCAAAAGCAGTCGCGGACGTCTTCAACATGGAACGCATGGTGTCCTCCCTTTAGGTTCCATTATGTGAAACTTAGTTTTGTATATTGATACTTTGATGCGATCGGGTTAAGTTGTCAACAGGTCCGGCGAAAAGAAACGGGCCTATGGAGGAAAACATGAACAAGCAGGCCACCGGCGACGGAACTGTCGGCAAAGCGCTCGACGTGCTCGACAGGGTCGCTGCCGTCGGACGTCCGGTCCGCTTCACCGAACTGCTCTCCGACAGTGTCCATCCCAAGGCGACGCTGTACCGCTTGCTGCAGACGCTGGTGAGCCAGGGCATGCTTGCCTATGACGAGGGGCAGCAGACCTATTCGCTCGGAATACGTCTCGTGCGGCTGGCGCATGCCGCGTGGCGCCAGAGCTCCATTGCTCCGATCGCGCGCCCGTTCGTGCGCAAGCTCTCGGAGGAGGTCGGTGAAACCGTTCACCTCGCACAGCTCGACGGCGGCCAGGTGCTTTACGTCGACAAGAGAAACGCGGTCAATCCCATCGACATGTACTCGCAGGCCGGAAAGATCGGCCCGGGATACTGCACCGGCGTCGGCAAGGCCCTGCTGGCTTTTCTCGAACCAGCAGAACTTGCAGAAGCCATCAAGAAGCAGTCGTTCTACCGCTATACACCGGCAACGCTCTGCAGCGAGGCCGAGTTGAAGGCCGATCTGGAGGAAATCAGGCGCTCGGGTGTTGCGTTCGACCGCGAAGAACACGAGCCGGGCATCGTCTGCATCGCCGCGCCGGTGCTGTCGTCCAAGGGGCGCCCGATCGGCGCCCTGTCCGTTACAACGTCAACCACACGTAAGGGTCTGGAAGAGCTTTCAAAGGCACAGCCCGTGCTTTTGAAGACCGCTTCCGAAATCGCTGCAGCCGTTGAAGACTGGCAGTTCCCCGCATAAGAAATTCCCAGGGAGAAGAAACCAAATGTCTGGCGTCACGCTGACCAAAGCTGTCAAGAAATATGCCGAACTGCAAGTCATCCACGGCGTGGATCTTCAGATCGAACATGGTGAGTTCTGTGTGTTCGTTGGCCCGTCCGGCTGCGGTAAATCCACCTTGTTGCGCATGATCGCGGGTCTGGAGGAGACCAGCGACGGCACCATCCAGATCGGTGGCCGTGACGTGACCAGGCTTGACCCGTCCGAGCGCGGCGTGGCGATGGTGTTCCAGACCTATGCGCTCTACCCGCATATGTCGGTCGAGGAGAACATGGGTTTCGGCCTGAAGATGAACGGCCACCCCAAGGCGGAAATTGCCGAGAAGGTCGGTGAGGCGAGCCGGATCCTGAAACTCGACCCCTATCTCAAGCGCAAGCCGAAGGCCCTGTCGGGCGGCCAGCGTCAGCGTGTCGCCATCGGCCGCGCAATCGTTCGCGGCCCGGAAGTGTTCCTGTTCGACGAGCCGCTGTCCAACCTCGATGCCGAACTGCGCGTCGACATGCGCGTCGAGATCGCACGGCTGCACAAGGATATCGGCGCGACGATGATCTACGTGACGCACGACCAGGTCGAGGCGATGACGCTGGCGGACAAGATCGTCGTCCTGCGTGCGGGCAAGATCGAGCAGGTCGGGTCGCCGATGAAGCTCTATTCGGATCCCGACAACAGGTTCGTTGCAGGGTTCATCGGCTCTCCAAGCATGAACTTCGTGGAGGGCGTCGCCGAGGAAGGCGCTGTATCGGTGGCTGCGTTCGGCGGTGCGAGCGTTCCGACGTCGGTTGCGCTTCCGGAAAAAGGCAGGAAAGTTCTTGTCGGTGTCCGTCCGCAGCATCTGAAGATTGCCGCAAGCGCAGAGGGCGCGACGGTCGATCTCTGCGAGCAGCTCGGCGGTGTCGCCTATTCCTACCTGATCTGCCCGACCGGCGAACGCATCATCGTGGAAACCAAGGGCGAGGAAGCGCCTGTCAGGGAAGGGCATGTCGAGATTTCGTTCGACCCGTCGTCGGCTTTCTTCTTCGATGTGGAGACCGAGCAGCGGCTGCGGTGAGTTCGGGAAGATTTACCGCCGCGTCAGACCTTGCCGCTCAGGATCACGTTTGACCGGGGAGGCGTCGGCCTTGAACAGGAAGTGCGGCAGTGCTGTCTCGAAGGATGGGCCGCGCCCTCTGAATTATCTGCCCATCCTTCGAGATGCACGCGCGCGGGCTCCTCAGGATGAGGTTTTCGCCTGAGGTGATCTCCGAAGCAGGTCCATGATGGCGCAGGCTACGAGGCCATCAAAAAAAATACAGACGAAATTGGTCCTGCGATCGCCGCCCCGGCCTTGAGCCGGGGTCTCCTGGCAGTCGCTTTTCAGGTCCCGGATCAGGTCCGGGACGGCACGGATCCGTGGTCTCAACCCTGAGAGGCTGCGCGGCTTGGCGAGGGCCGCTACGCTTCCCCGGTTTCCCTCTCCCACCGGGAGAGGTGACCGGGTTTGCGGTTGGTTACGTGCGTGATCCCCATCCTTCGAGACGCACGCGCGCGTGCTCCTCAGGATGAGGCTGGAGCTTGGGGGGCAAGTCGGCTTGTTTGTGTTTCGGGTTCGCTGCGCTCACGCTGATTTCTGGATTCCAGATCAGCGTTCGGCTTTGCCTCACTTGTCTGGAATGACGGTGGGGGAGCGTCAAACCCATCATCGTCACCCCGGGCGAACGAAGTGAGACGCCGGGGCCTGCTGTCGCTTACGAATAAGATGATGCCGCCTCCTTGTCGTCTTCCGACGGTTCTGAAAACGAGCGGGTCCCGGCTCTGCGCTCCGCTTGGCCGGGATGACAACAGGGAGTGAAATTCCTAATGGGCCACAGGCGCGGCTGTTTACGGCAGCCTCGATTTTCGGGTTCGCTGCGCTCACGCTGATTTCTGGATTCCAGATCGGCGTTCGGCCTTGCCTCACTTGTCTGGAATGACGGTGGGGGAGTGCCAAAATCTTCCATCGTCACCCCGGGCGAACGAAGTGAGACCCGGGGCCTACTCTCGTTTGCGAATGAGATGGTACCGCCTCCTTGCCTTCTTCCGACGGCTTTGGAAACGAGTGGGTCCCGGCTCTGCGCTGCGCTTGGCCGGGAAGGTTACCGGGAGTGAAATTCCTCATCCCTGAGGAAGCGCGCTCAACGAGCTCGGCGAAAGGCAGGCCATATTGCGGCCGTGGGCACTGCCTGCTCTTGACATGAATACTGATTCAGGTTTCATATATGGCCATGCGTCAGGCGAGGTTCCAGTGTCATCCGGGTGTCAAGCACACGTTCGAGGATGCACGGAAGCCTGTTCGCGCACTGGGAGGAAACATGATGACCAAACGCCTTTTCCGCTGGTCTCTGCCGCTTGTCGCAACTGTCGGTCTTCTCGCCGCCGGTGCAGCCGGCGCTTTGGCTGAAGACATCAAGATCGCGCATGTCTATGGCAAGACGGGCCCGTTCGAGGCCTACGCCAAACAGTCCCATACCGGCCTGATGATGGGGCTTGAATATGCCACTGACGGTTCGATGGAAATTGACGGCCGCAAGATCGTTGTCATCGAAAAGGACACCCAGCTGAAGCCGGATATCGGCAAGGCGGCGCTTGCCGAAGCCTATGGCGACGACGAGGTCGATATCGCGGTCGGGCCGGTGTCGTCCGGTGTCGCGCTCGCGATGCTGCCGGTTGCAGAGGAATACGAAAAACTGCTGATCGTTGAGCCGGCCGTGGCCGATTCCATTACCGGCAGCAATTGGAACCGGTATGTCTTCCGGACGTCGCGCAACTCCTCGCAGGACGCGATCGCCAACGCTGTCGCCCTCGGTCAGGAAGGCGTATCCATTGCAACGCTCGCGCAGGATTACGCGTTCGGCCGGGACGGTGTCGCCGCCTTCAAGGAAGCCCTGGCAGGCACAGGTGCCAACCTTGTCTTCGAGGAATACGCGCCCACCGACACCAAGGACTTCACCGCGAATGCGCAACGCATTTTCGACGCGCTGAAAGACGAGCCGGGCCGGAAATTCCTGTTCGTGATCTGGGCCGGCGGCGGCAATCCGATCAGCAAGATCCAGGCCATGGAACCGGAGAGGTTCGGCGTCGAGATCGCGACGGGCGGCAACATTCTGGCGGCTATGAAGGCCTACAAGGAACTGCCGGGCATGGAAGGCGCGACATACTATTACTACGAAATCCCGAAGAACCCGGTGAACGACTGGCTGGTGTCCGAACACCAGAAGCGGTTCGACGCGCCGCCCGATTTCTTCACCGCAGGCGGCATGTCCGCAGGGATCGCGATTGTCGAGGCCATCCGTAACGCGGGGTCCACCGATACGGAAGACCTGATCGGCGCAATGGAAGGCATGGAATTCGAAACGCCCAAGGGCAAGATGATGTTCCGTGCGGAAGACCACCAGGCGCTGCAGCCCATGTATCACTTCAAGATCCGGGTCGACCCGGACGTGGAATGGGGCATTCCGGAACTGGTTCGCGAACTGAAGATCGAGGACATGAACATTCCGGTGCGCAACCAGTAAGGAGACCGGCGCGTTTCACCCCATCGACCACGCGCCGTTTCCCGAAATCCTGTAAAGTACCCGGCCGGGAAAACAGCTCGACCGGCCGGGCTTTTGCCGGCAGTTGTCTTCAATTTCACAGGATACGTTCCGGTGGCGACAGAAAAACCCATTCTTGAAACCCGCGACCTGACAATCCGGTTCGGCGGTCACGTTGCGGTCGACCACGTCTCGTGCAGGTTTGACCGAGGAACGCTGACGGCCATCGTCGGGCCGAACGGTGCCGGGAAGACGACCTATTTCAATCTCATTTCAGGGCAATTGAAGGCAACGGGCGGCACCGTGACGCTGAACGGCGAGGACATCACCAGGCAATCCGTGCCCGAACGCACCGATCGGGGCATCGGCCGTGCCTTCCAGCTGACGAACCTGTTTCCCACCCTGAGCGTGCGCGAGAACGTGCGCCTTGTCGCGCAATCGAAGGCGCGCAAGGGGTTTGACCTGCTGTCTATCGCCGAAAGCCATATAGAGCTTCTTGAACGCGCGGACCATGTGCTGGCGGAGGTGCGGCTGATCGATCAGGCCGACCAGATCGTTTCGGCGCTTCCCCATGGCGACCAGCGCAAACTCGAAGTTGCCCTTCTGATTGCGCTCGGGCCGCAGGTGCTGATGTTCGATGAACCGACCGCGGGCATGAGCGTCGACGAAGTCCCGGTCATTCTGGAGCTGATCCGGAAGCTCAAGGCGGATATGGACCGGACCATTTTGCTGGTGGAGCACAAGATGGACGTGATCCGGTCCCTGGCGGACCGCATTGTCGTCCTGCACAACGGCGAACTTGTTGCCGATGGCGATCCCGCCGAGGTGATCGCGCTTCCCGTGGTGCAGGAAGCGTATCTCGGCAAGGCTCCGGAGGCAGCCTGATGTCCGGAAACCTGCTTTCCCTCTCCGGCGTGCACACTCTGATCGGGCCCTATCACATTCTGCAAGGCGTTGATCTTGTGGTGCCGGAAGGCGGGGTGACCGTTCTCCTCGGACGAAACGGTGCCGGCAAGACAACGACGCTCCGGACCATCATGGGTCTGTGGAGCGCCAGCCAGGGTGAGATCCGTTTCGATGATCACCTGATCACGAAGCTCGACACGCCGGAGATTTCCCGGCGCGGCGTCGCCTATGTGCCGGAGGACATGGGCATCTTCACGGATCTCACGGTCGCCGAGAACATGGCGCTCGCGGCCTCGGCGGGACCGATCGATCAGCAACGGCTGAGCTGGATCAAGGAGCTGTTTCCCCCGATCGGGACCTTCTGGAACGCGTCCGCCGGAACGCTTTCGGGCGGTCAGAAACAGATGCTTTCCGTCGCCCGCGCCATCATCGAGCCGCGCCGCCTGATCCTGATCGACGAGCCGACCAAGGGGCTCGCGCCGGCAATCATCAACGCGATGACCGACGCCCTGCGCGAACTGAAACAGACAGACACCACGATCCTGCTCGTGGAACAGAATTTCGCAATGGCGTCCGCCATCGGAGATACGGTCGCCGTCATGGACGACGGCCGCATCATCCATTGCGGACAGATGAGCGAACTCGTCGAGGATGAGGGCTTGCAGGAGAGACTTATGGGGCTGAGCCTGGAGGCGCATCAATGAGCGAAACAGCGATCAAACCGCGCATCGAAAAGGAGCCTCTGCGCGAACAGGTGTTGCAGAAGCTGCCGGTGCTGCTGGTGCCCGTGCTCGCGCTGCTGGGTTTTGCCGCCATCGGCAATCCGGCAAGCTGGCTGACGCTTACCGTGGCGGGCCTGGCCATGGGCATGATGATCTTCATCATGGCGTCCGGGCTGACGGTGGTGTTCGGGCTCATGGACGTCATCAATTTCGGCCACGGGGCTTTCGTCGCCGTGGGCGCCTTTGTGGGTTTCACGGTTCTGGCCTGGCTTGCGGGCTGGACGGCGTCACCGAGCGTCATGCTCAATCTTGCCGCGGTTCTGATAGCAATCCTTGCGGCGATGGTGGTGACCGGTCTGCTCGGATACGCCTTCGAACGGGTCATCGTGATGCCGGTCTATGGCGAGCATCTCAAGCAGATCCTCGTCACCATGGGCGGTCTGATCGTTGCCCAGCAGATGATCTATGTGGTGTGGGGTCCAGATGAACTGCATATCTCACGCCCCGAGGCGTTTCAGGGGTCGGTGGTGTTCGGAGAGGCGGCAATTGAGAAGTACAGGCTTGTGGCAGTCGCCATCGGTCTTGCCCTGTTTCTGGCCATGCGCCATGTCCTGAAGAACACGAAGGTCGGCCTGCTTGTAAGAGCCGGGGTCGAGAATGGCGAGATGGTCGAAGCGCTCGGTTACAGGATCCGCAGGCTGTTCCTGATCGTGTTCATGACCGGGTCCGCGCTTGCCGGGCTCGGCGGCGTGATGTGGGGGCTCTACCAGGAGACGATCACCGCGCATATGGGATCGGAGATCATGGTGCTGGTCTTCATCGTGGTGATCATCGGCGGGCTCGGCTCCGTCGAGGGCTGCTTCATCGGGGCCTTGCTCGTTGGTCTCCTGGCCAACTACACGGCCTTTCTCGCACCGAAAGTCGCGCTGATCTCGACCATTGCGCTCATGGTGGTGATCCTGATGTGGCGGCCGCAGGGCCTTTATCCCGTCGTCAAGGCGAAGTGAGGGACCGGACATGCTCACCAGACTACTCTCCGGCGACACACCGCGCAGCGGCCTCCTGACCCTGTTGCTCCTGGCCGTTCTGGTCTCGCTCGCCTTTGCACCCTTCCTGTTTCCGGGGACCAAGTCGCTGGAGACCGCGGCGCGGATCTGCATCTTCATCGTGCTGGTGGCGAGTTATGACCTGTTGCTCGGCTATTCGGGGATCGTCTCCTTCGCGCATACGATGTTTTTCGGCATCGGCGCATACGGGACGGCGCTCGCGCTCAGTACGTCAGGCCCAAGCTACTGGTCGCTTGCCTGGGGCACCGTTGCCGGAGCGCTTGTCGCGGCCGTCTTCGCGCTCGCGATCGGGCTTTTTTCGTTGCGCGTCAAGGCGATCTTCTTCGCCATGGTGACGCTGGCGGTGGCAAGCGCGTTCGCGGTTTTCGTGTCGCAGATGTCCTGGCTGACGGGCGGCGAGGACGGGCTCAACTACAAGATCCCGCGCGAGCTGACGCCAGCCTTCAAGCTGGTCAAGGAGAAGGTTTTCGGCGTCCGGATCAACGGCAAGCTGCTTGCCTACTATCTCGTGTTCTTTGCGTCACTGACGCTTTTCCTGGTCATGCTGCGGATCGTCAATTCGCCCTTCGGGCGGACGCTCAAGGCCGTCCGGGACAACGCGTTCCGGGCCGAGGCGATCGGCTACAAGGTGGTCTGGTACCGCACCACAGCAACGGTCCTGTCCGCCGTCATGGCGGCGCTTGCCGGATCCCTGCTGGCGATCTGGCTGCGTTACACCGGGCCGGCCACGACGCTCTCCATGGAGATCATGATCGACATCCTGCTGATGGTGGTGATCGGGGGGATGGGTACGCTCTACGGGGCCGTTCTCGGAGCGACGCTGTTCATTCTCGCGCAGACCTATCTTCAGAACCTGATGGGTGTCGCGGCAGAGGCGACAAGTTCCGTGCCGCTTGTCTCCACGCTTGTTGCACCGGAACGCTGGCTGCTTTGGCTTGGTGTTCTATTTATCCTCTCGGTTTATTTCTTTCCGAGCGGGATTGTCGGAAGACTGCGGGCGGGGCGTGCTTGAGCAACGAGGGACTTTATATGCGCGACAGCGGGGCAGGGCGCCCCGTGGTGCTCATTCACGGCTGGTCCTGTCCCGGCCAGTTCTTTCACAATCAGATCGACGGCCTCCAGGGAGATGCGCGCTGCCTCGTGCCCGATCTTCCGGGTCACGGGCTGACCGGCGACAGCCTGCCGCTGTCGATCGAGGCGGCGGCCGACGCGGTGCATGCCGAGCTGGCGGAACGGGACATAACCGACGCCATCGTCTGCGGCTGGTCCATGGGCGCACTGGTTGCCTATTCGATGATCGAGCGTTACGGCCCGGATCGATTGTCGGCTTTCGTTGCGATCGACATGACGCCGAAAGTGCTGAACACGTCCGCCTGGCAGAACGGAACGCTGAACGGGCTCAATGCGGAGCTCAACCAGGTGTTCCTCGATGCGATTGTTCCGGACTGGCCGAAGCTGCCCGGACGGATTGCGAGCCGGCTGTTCGCGGACGGTTTGCCCGTCGGGCAGGTGCAGAAGGAAAAGGCGGCGCAGGAAATTGCGAAAGCCGATCCCAAACTCCTGAAGCCGATGTGGGCTTCGCTCACCGCGCAGGATTTTCGGCCTCTGCTGGAGGGTTTTCCGGTGCCGTTTCACCTGGTCGCGGGACACAGGAGCCAGCTCTATGGGGCGGGCGTTCACCGCTGGCATGAAGAGACCGTGCCCGACTTTCAGCTGCACCTTTTCGACCGCTCGGGCCATGCGCCGCACATGGAAGAACCTGCCAGGTTCAACGCGCTGCTTTTGGATCTGATCGAGCAGGCCTGAAGCTGTCTCAGTGCCCGCCGCCGATTTTCGACTTCACGAATACGATGATCTTGTCGAGGAATGTCAGGACTACGAACACCACCAGCAGCCCGACAAAAAACCGGAGATCCGTTGTCAGGCTGCCCTTGGTCCATTCCCACTGTCGCACACCGATATTGGCGTAGATCCAGGCGTAGTAGGCGATCGCCGTCAGGGCAACCGTCAGGACGAGCGAGATCAGGATGGTCTGCCAGACGGGCCTCGGGGTTTGGTCTTCGCTCATTTCAGGATCCTCGCCTTTGCAAGGTCGACCTTGAAGACCATCAGATCATCGAGGCGTTCGACGTCTCCTTCCAGTTCGACGTAGAGCGCAAGCAGCGGCTTGATTTCATCGCCGAGGAGATTGCCGTCCTTGTCCGCCATCAGGAAGAAGTTGCGGTTCTCGACCGGGCCTGACGAAACGAAGACGGGCGGTATGCCTCCGGTCAGGCAGAGGTCGGCGCAGGCCTTGTGCGCAAGACCGCGTCCCGGCCGCATCGCCCCTGCGTAGCATTTGCCGTCGCAGATTTCTCCGGTCAGTTTCCAGCGGCCGAGCGGTACCGGCTCGGACGGCGTGAAGGGCGTCCCTGCATCCTCGGCGGCCTCGACCCTGCCGACCTGGATCATGGTGAGGTCGCCGCGGTTGACCGGGACGCCGCGCAGCGTCACCGGCGTGCTACCGTGCTTTTCCGCCTGGTTGAAGGCGCCGCGTTTGCCCTGTCCGGCAAGCATGTAGGTGCGCGGTTCGGATTCTCCATCCGCCGCGACCCTCAGGACCGGATAGGGGCGCAGTTCCAGAATGCCGACATTCTCAAAGCGGTTGCCCCACTGGAAGCCGCCACTGCCGGGATCGTTCTGGGTGGAGGACAGGGCGAGCGCCGCAAGTCCCAGCCCACCGGTGAAACAGATCGCGAAGACCGCGAGGAAGGTAACGAGCGGTTTCGGTACGGCGTTGAGATAACCGACATAGAAAGGCGCGTCTTTTGTCTGTCTCCAGCTCATGCCGCTTCTCCGATCTCGACAGGGTCAACATGGGTGCCGGGCGGCAAGGCGTTCGGGTCGAGCAGGATTGTCGACCCGATCAGCTGCAGCCGGTAGGTGGAAATTTTCTCGGTGAAGGGAGCCGGGGCGCGCCCGTCGCTCAGATTGTACTGGTAGCCATGCCAGGGACAGGTGATGCAGCCCCACAGAACCTTGCCTTCTCCGAGCGGGCCGTTCTGGTGCGCGCAGGCATTGGTGATGGCGGAGAGCTTGCCGTCATATTTGAAGATGGCAACGCGTTCGTCGTCCGACAGGGTCACGACCTTGGCGCAGTCGTCGTCGATCTCGTCGAGTTCCCCTGCGACCAGCCAGCCCTGTTGCTGGAGCGATGCCTTCGCGGTTTCCTCGCCCCGGTCGCGTCTTGCTTCCATCCGGCCCGTGGTGACGTGCAGCGCTGAGACCAGAACGACGCTGGCCGCAACGACACTGGTGAAGATCGGATCGCCCGCTCCCTGAAGCGCGCCGAGCGCGACATGCAGCACAACGAAGGCGTAGGCCGCATAGATGGACATGTGCAGCGCTTTCCAGATCGGCGCCCCCAGGAAGCTCAGCCAGAAATCGTGGCTGGTCGCCGCCAGCACGAACAGGATCAGGAGCGCGGCAATGCCGAGCGTTTCGAACGGAAATCCGAGGACCTGGCCGTAGTTCGTATTGGAGGACAGAAGCGCGACATACTTGTCGGTCGGCGCGAAATTGTAATACCAGCCGAGGACATAGTTGGCGTGCACGGCGGCAATCCCGGCGGTCATGACACCGAAATGGCGGCGGTTATAAAGAAGCGGCAGGAACCTGCGGTCGAGCCGGGCAAGCGGCCCGATGCAGAGGATCACCGTCAGCATGAGGAAGGCACAACTGCCGAAGGCACGCATGCGCAGGGTCGCGCCGTCAATCGGCTTGGTCACATCCTCGAAGCCGGGGGCAACGCGGATGTAGATGTAGAGATAGAGCGCCACGGCTATCAGCAGAACTGCGTCATAGAAGATCTTGTTCCGGTTCCAGATCACCGGCGTGTATTGAACGCTCATTGCGCGGCCTCCGTCCCGTTTGCGTCGCCTGCCGGTGCCTCGATCAGAATGGCGGGCCGGTCAGCAGGCGGTGTTTGACGCAAGGCCAGGACCGTGAAGAAGGCGAGGGGCAACAGGATGCCGAGCACCGTCCAGATCCTTGCGTGGGCTGTGCGATGGGCGCGTTTCACCGGGCATCTTCTCCGTGTTTTTCAAGGGTGATCCACCGATACAGGACCAGCGGCCAGATCAGGCAGATGCCGGGTATCAGCAGGGGACGGAACGCGTAGGACCCGCGCGCGGACGGTTCCACGCGATCGATGCCGATGACCAGAAACAGCGCGGCAACAATCCCGCCCGTGATCAGGTAGATGCGGCCCAGGTCAAGGAGTAGTTCTGCAGTCTGCAACGGGTGCCCTCCGTATTTCCTTAAGTTGTCATCCCGGCTGAAGCGAAGCGCGAGGCCTGGATCGACACGTAACGTTAGCCTCATCCTGAAGAAGCGCAAAGCGCTGTCTCGAAGGATGGCTGGTCTGATCCAGCGTTTTGTCGCCACCCTTCGAGATGGGCCTGCCGGCCCTCCTCAGGATGAGGTTCTGGCGCGCTGCAATACCGGTCACACCAGATCCGCATCGGTGATGATTTCCACGAGCGAGGGGCCGTCATGGGCAATCGCCTTTGCGATGGCGTCGGAGAGTTCGGACGCCTCCGTGACCCTGTGCCCGTGACCGCCGCAGAGACGGGCGAAGGCGGCGAAGGAAGGGTTGGTGAGATTGGTCTCCCAGACCGGCCACTCCCCGGACCGCTGCTCCTTGGAGATCTTTCCAAGCTCGGAATTGTTGAGCAGGATATGGGTAATGTTCATCCCGTATTTGACGGCGGTGGTGAACTCCATCGCGTATTGACCGAAGCCGCCATCACCGGAAATGGAGATGACCTTGCGGCCCCTGTACTCCTCGAAGTCCTGTGTCGCGCACCAGGCGCCAAGGGCAGCGGGTAGGCTGAAACCGATGGAGCCGAGATAGCCGGACATCAGGATGCGCTGGCCGCGCGGTTCGAAATATCGGCCGAAGGAATAGGTGTTGTTGCCGACATCGACGGGGATGATGGCATCATCCGGGCAAAGTTCCGTAAGTGCCTTGAAGATGGCCGCGGAATGAATGCCGCCGCCATGATCTTCCGACAGCCTCGTTTCCTTTTCCTGCCGCCAGATGGCCCACCGCTCGACGAGTTCCGCCTTCTGGTCGGCGGCATCCGCCGCCTTGGACACGGAGCTGGCAATCAGGTCGCAGAAGGTGCCGATTTCACCCCAGACCGGAAGCGTCACGGGGTGGAACTTGCCGAGCTGCATGCGCTCGAAATCCACCTGGATGATTGGCTTGTAGGGCGCGATCCCGGTGTGGTTGGCAAAGGACGAGCCGAGCGAGATGATCAGGTCGGCCTCGTTCATGAACCAGCTGGCGATCGGCGTGCCGGATCGGCCGAGCACACCCGCAGCCAGCGGGTGCGTGTCCGGGATCAATCCCTTGCCCTTGAAGGTGGTCATCACCGGAGCGCCGATCTTCCCGGCCAGCGCGATGACCTTGTCACGTACATCCTTGGCACCGTAACCGAGCACGATGGTCGGCCGCTTCGCACCGTTGATCATTTCCGCGGCTTTCGCGAGATCGTCCGGCGAGGGCGAGATCGCCATTCCGCCAAGACGGCCTTCCGGGTGTCCAGCCGGCATTTCGCTCGGGATAGTCTGGACGTCGTCGGGGAAAATCAGGTTGGCGACATCGCGCTCGACGATGGCCGTCTTCAGGGCGAGCGACATGAGTTCGGCGTGGTTGGACGTGCTCAGGACAGGCTGGGAAAACCTGGAAACGGCTTCGAAAGCGGATTTCAGGTCGATGTCCTGAAACGCGCCTGGGCCGAAGACCTGGGTCTGCACCTGACCGGTGAGCGCCAGGACAGGCGCGCGGTCAACCTTGGCGTCCCAAAGGCCGGTCATCAGGTTTGTCGCGCCAGGGCCGGCAATGGTCAGGCAGCCGGCCGGCTTGCCTGTGAGCTTGCCGTAGGCCGAGGCGGCGAAGGCCGCTGCACCTTCGTGACGGATGCCGACATAACCGAGCTTGCCCTTGTTGACCTGAAGCCGGATGGCATCGGCAAGGCCGAGATTTGAGTGACCGACCATGCCGAAGACGCGCTTGACGCCCCAGTTGACCATGGTTTCGGCCATGACATCGGTTGCGGTGCGCTCGTGCTCCGGTTCCGCCTCGAGGCCGACGAAGATCTCGTTGTTCTCGATCTTGAGCGGGTAGATCTGCTGGCCGCTGTCCTCGTGTCCACCGGGCGGCTTGCCGGTGAGTGGATCGAAATCCCAGCCGTGCCACGGGCAACGGATCCAGCACTTGCCGTCAGTGCCCTTTTCGATTGATCCTTCCCCGAGCGGTCCGCGCTGATGCGGGCAGTGGTTTTCCATGGCCGCCCACTGGCCGTCGAAATGCGACAGGCAGATGGAGGTGGTGCGCGCGGTCACGGTTTTCACGCGGCCTTCGGGCAGATCGTCCGTGTGGCCGACCCTGATCCAGTCAAGCGATTGCGTGTTCATGTTCGTCTCCCTCAAAACTTTCTGACCGGGTCAGGCAACACCGCCATAGGCGACGCCCGACAAGTCGGACATTTCCCGCTTCCAGGTGGTCAGGTCGTCCGGGTTGAATTCGTTCAGATGCGCATAGCCGCAGGCGCGTGCCATAACCTGCATCAGTTCCACCGACGCCTCGAAGAAATTCGTGAGTTGGCGCGCCGATTTTTCGACCTGCAGGCGGCTGACCAGATGCGGCTTCTGCGTTGCAATGCCGACCGGGCAGTTGTTGGTATGGCAGGCACGCATGGCGATGCAGCCGATGGCCTGCATGGCTGCATTGGAGACCGCAATGGCGTCCGCACCGAGCGCCATCGCCTTCACGAAGTCGGCCGGCTTGCGCAGGCCTCCCGTGATCACCAGGCTGACATCGGACCGGCCGGAATTGTCCAGGTGGCGGCGTGCTCTGGCAAGCGCTGGAATGGTCGGGACGGAGATGTTGTCACGGAAAATGATAGGTGCCGCGCCGGTGCCGCCGCCGCGCCCATCGAGAATGATGTAGTCGACGCCGATTTCCAGCGCCGCGTCGATGTCCTTCTCGATATGCTGTGCCGAAAGCTTGTAACCGATCGGAATGCCGCCGGTCCGTGTGCGCACTTCATCGGCGAATTGCTTGACCTCGGAGACGTCGGTCCAGTCCGGGAAACGGGGCGGCGAGATCGCGTCCGTGCCTTCCTGCAGGCCGCGCACCTCGGCGATCTTTCCCTTGACCTTGGCCCCCGGCAGGTGCCCGCCGGTTCCCGTCTTGGCGCCCTGACCGCCCTTGAAGTGGAATGCCTGAACCCGGTCGAGCTTTTCCCAGTCGAAGCCGAAACGGGCCGAGGCGAGTTCATAGAAATAGCGGGAATTGGCTTCCTGTTCCTCCGGCAGCATGCCGCCCTCGCCGGAACATATCCCGGTGCCGGCGAGCTCCGCGCCGCGGGCAAGCGCCACCTTGGCCGGCTCGGAAAGCGCACCGAAGCTCATGTCGGATACGAACAGCGGGATCTTCAGGCGGAGCGGCTTTTGGGCGTTGGGCCCGATGACGACATCGGTTCCGACCGGATCATCGTCAAGAAGCGGAAACCGCTGCAGCTGCGCCGTCAGGATCTGGATGTCGTCCCAGTCGGGCAGCTGGGTGCGGGGCACGCCCATTGCATCGACGCGGCCATGGTGACCTGTCTTGCTCAGACCGTCGCGCGCATATTGCTGGATCAGTCCGTTGTAAGGTTCTTCCTCCGTGCCGTGGCTGGTGTCGGCATAAAGACCCAGGTACCGGTCGCGCTGGAACGGCTGCGGGTTGTCCTTCGCCCAGGCCGCGATCTCGTCCTCATCGACCAGAACCTCGTCCCCTTCGATCCAGCTCTTGAATTTGGGCAGGGCCTCGGAGTTGTTGTATTCGGAAACGCCGCTGTCGACACGGTAGTCCCAGTAATGGACACCGCAGATGAGATTGTCCCCCTGAACGTAGCCGTCCGACATCAGCGCGCCGCGATGCAGGCACCGGCCGTAGAAGACGGAGACCTCCTCGTCGAAGCGGACGACCACAAGATCGACATCCGCGACGAGTGCGTATTGCGGGTCGCGGTCCGGCAGGGTGCTCAAGGTGGCTACAGCATGTTTTTTCATTTCTTCCCCCGGCTAACGGCTTCTGATTTTTGTGAAACCTTGGCTGATATTCTGGCGTTTTCTTGGGTCACTTAGTGTTTGGCTGCCCCTTCCGGGCGCATTGGCGGCACGGCAGCCATCTCCGCGGCGTCTTCGTCGTCCGACATGCGCGCACCATACCACCTGGCAAAGGGAACGGCGGTCACCCCATGCAGGACGGCGCTGATCCAGACCGCGTTGACGGCAAGGTTCAACAGGTATTCGCCGATGTCATGATCGATCTGGTCGACCACGAGAAGGGCGAACAGGGCAGTGGCGAGGCCTCTCGGCCCGAACCAGCCGAAGAACAGTTTCGTCAGCGGGGCGGCATCCGTTCCCGACAGCGACAGCCAGACGGCGAGCGGGCGGACGACAAACAGGCTGGTCAGGATGATCGCCAGCATGCCGGCATCCAGATGTGCGATGGCGCCGGGCAGCAAGGCAAGTCCGATCAGGAAGAACGCCCCCCAGGCAAGCATCTGGCCTTCGTTTTCGGTGAACTCATAGATGAATGCGCACTGACCCTTGATGACATTGCCGAAAGCAAGGCCAGCGACAAAGGCGGAGATAAAGCCGTTGCCGTCTACAAGGCCGGCTGCGAGGTAGGCCGCGCCCGCCATCGCGATTGCACCAATGCCCTCAATCGTCACGGAGGTCATCTTGCGACGCTTGGCGGCAAGGAACAGATAGCCGCCGACAAGCCCCATCGTGCCGCCGACAAGCGGCCCGAGGATCAGCTGTTTCGCGCCGAAGACCAGCCAGTTGGTGGCGTCCTGATGCATCACCTCGGCCGTAAGACTTGCAAACAGCAGGATGACCGGCAGCGCGAGGCCGTCATTCAGTCCGCTTTCGAGCGTGAGCGCGCGGCGCACCCGCTCCGGTACGGCCTCGTTGGTGACGACGGCCTGACCGAGGGCCGCATCCGTCGGGGCGAGCAGGGCTGCAGCCAGCGCCGCGACGATCAGCGGGTAGGTCGTCATGAACGGTGCGGCAGCGGCCGTGCCGATCACGACGGCAAGCGGCAGGCCGATAAGCAGCATCCGGAGCGGCCACTGATGCCGTTCGCGAAGAGCGCGCAGATTGATTTGGGCAGCGTCCAGGAACAACAGGATGATCAGGGCAAGCTCGGCAACAATGTGCAGAAGGTGTTCAGCCTCGGCAAAGGGCATCAACCCTGTCTGGGCCATGAGATAACCGAAGCCGATAAAGAGGATCGGGGCGGTCAGAATTCCGTTCGACAGCGTTTTCGCCAGCAGCGTGTAGCAGACCGTAAACATCGCCAGCATCAAAAGACCGGTGGCCATTACGTTCTCTCTCCCGAAGCCCACGCGATACAAATGCAGACGGCTGTCCCCTGATTCAAATCATAAGCAGATGACACTGCCGTGTGGCAATCGTGAATTTACCCTAGGAGAGAAATGTGATTGAGGCCGATTGCAGCAGCGCTCGATCGTGCTGCCGGGCTTCAGTCCGCGCGGGCAAGCCGCAAGAGGATGCGCTCAGCGTCCTCCGGCCTGGCGGCAATCTCGAGAATGAGTTTCTTGCGCACGGCGTCGGCAAAGGTTGCCGCGCTGTCGGCGGTAACGACGAAGGCTGCCGGTCCGCCGATGATCTCGTCGTAAAACCTCTGTTCCAGATCGTAGGAAACCGGACGCCCGGAGCAATGACGGCAGAGGACGGCGAGGCCGTTGATGACGATGCCCGAACCGACCACGATGTCCCTCGCTTCGCGGATCGGCGGTCCGTTCCAGTTGTTGGCGCTGTCGGCCGAAAGATCGATCACGCGGCGCAGACCGGTGTAGTCGTTTGTGTCGATCAGTTCCTTTCCTTTCAGAAGTGCCGCGCCGATGGCGTTGCGTCCATAGGCCTGTCTCGGCGCTTCCATGAGCCTGGCGGCAAAGTCGTCCGCCGAGGCCTTCCCGTCGATCACCGTCCAGTCAACCACCACATCCTGCGAGAACATGTCGGCCCATTCGACATAGGTAACGACAATCTTGCCATAGGCATTGCCCGCGATGGCATTCAAGACCGATGGATCGGTGATGGCAGCGGCATAACCGGCGCGCTGAAACCGGATTTCAGCTTCATCGATCGAACCGGTGGCGTCCGCAAGGAGAACGAGTTCGAGGTCGAGTTCCTCGGAAACCGACGGTGTCACCAGCAAGACGAACCATGTGAAAAAGGCAACAAGGGCAATCCGCATCGATTCCGCTCCGGTCAATTGGCACTTAATGGAAAGTTAGGGCGGCAAACGGAAAAGAAAGGGTCTGGTGATGAAACTGCAAGGTCCGACGGAACCTGGCATCATGAAACCGCCAAATTTTCAATCAAGGATTTAAGGAATTCAAGCTGCAATTGACGGCTGGATTCACCTTTGGGAAAAGATCTCAAGATTGATCGGAACGAAAATACTAAAGACCATTTTTGTGATATGCATTTTGCTTTTTCCCTTTGCGTTCAATGTGTTCGCTCAAACGCTGGCTGTTGGTCAAGTTCCCGAGATTCACGTCGAACTCGAAACCAGAAACATTGACTTGCACAGTCCGGTCGGGATCACGGTAACCGCAAGACATGCGCCTCCGGTTTCGAGCATTGCACTACACCTTTCTCCGCTCATGCCGGAGGGCAATGTTTATCCGGCCGGCGTGTGGAGCCCTGGATGCAACGGGCCGCTGACCGCGACGTCAATCGCAACTCCCGACGAAGGTGCTCTGGATTTTCAATGGGATGGCCGCACATCTTGGTATGCACCGAGCGATGTTCCGGAGAGATGCAAGAAGGTTCTGGCAGGACAATACCGGATCAGTGTCAAGCTATACGGTGAACAAGACGTTCGGCTCGTTGGCAGGTACCGTCCACCGGAAGCATTGGCAACATCTGTGAGCGAAGCTTTTGAAATCGTCGGTGCACTCGATGTCAGTCGTGTAAAGCACGACCTCAATGGCCGCATCGTGTCCCATATATGGGAGGCGCTGGAATTGCCGAATTCAAGCTCTGTCATCCATGATGCTATGGCCGAGAAGGGTGAGTTTTCTGACGAAGGCTACGGCATTTTCTGCATGAACAAGGAAATGCCTTTCCTTTATGAGGGGTTCGTCCGCTCTTGTACTTCCGTTCCAGTCGTAACGCCGCTCGGACTCAGGCTTCCACACGGAAACTACATCGATGTGCGTCCGCGGATGATGGCGTCCAAAAATGTTGAACGCATGTGGGCCAACCTGTTAGCAGCGCGAACTTTTGTTGCAACGCCGCTTCTGGAAAAATTGGGTCTCAGCCTTGCGAACAAAGACCGAGAACAAGATCTTTGTCAGTCCCAGTTTGGACGTAAATGGTGTCGGGGGCGGTCGGTCTATGCAGAGGGCAACGTCAGTTTGTCTATCTCCGTTCGAGACTGGAAGTATCTTCCCGCCGATAACGTATGGTTATTTCACTTTCTAACCAGCGGTTCTCGAGACCATAAGCTGGTATTCAAAGAAAATGTCTTCGCCTGTGTTGATGGTGCCGGAAGTGTGCTGGGTCAGAAATCCGCAGCCTGGAGCTCCAAACCGGCCGGCAAATTCCGGGAAACTTTCAGGAATGGCACGCTGCGCTGCGGCAAGTGATGTCAGTTCCGCAAAGGTCCGTCTTTCATTGCTTCAATCAGGTTGGACCATTGAAAAAGAAACCCGCCCCAATGGGGCGGGCAGGATGTACCTTCGGGAGGAGAAGGAACCGGTCAGGCGACCGCGCGGGCGAGCGCGCATTGCGACCAGAGATCATTGATGGAATCGGCCAGATGCTCGATATCGGCGGCCGTGTGGAGCGGGGTCGGCGTGAAGCGCAGACGTTCCGTGCCGACCGGAACGGTCGGGTAGTTGATCGGCTGCACGTAGATGCCGTAGGTCTCCAGCAGGATGTCGGAGATCCATTTGCACTTCTTGGCATCGCCAACCATCACCGGCACGATGTGGCTCGGGTTTTCCATGTGCGGAATGCCGCGCTTGTCGAGCGCCGCGCGCAGCTGTTCCACCCGGTCCTTGTGCGCCTTGCGCTCGAACGGGCTTTCCTTCAGGTGCTTGATCGATGCGGTTGCGCCCGCGGCGAGTGCCGGCGGCAGCGCGGTGGTGAAGATGAAGCCGGAGGCAAAGGAACGGATGAAATCGACAACCGTTCTGCTGCCGGTGATGTAGCCGCCCATGACGCCGAAAGCCTTGCCGAGCGTGCCTTCGATGATCGTCAGCCGGTCCATCAGGCCTTCGCGTTCGGCAACACCGCCGCCGCGCGCGCCGTACATGCCGACAGCATGGACTTCATCAAGATAGGTGATCGCGCCGAACTTGTCCGCGACGTCGCAGATTTCCCGGATCGGTGCAATGTCGCCATCCATGGAATAGACGCTTTCGAAGGCAACCATCTTGGGCGCGTCCGGATCGTCGGCGGCCATCAGCCGTTCCAGGTCTTCATAGTCGTTGTGCTTGAAGATGCGTTTTTCGCAGCGGGCGTGGCGGATGCCCTCGATCATCGAGGCGTGGTTCAGCGAGTCGGAATAGACGATCATCCCGGGCACCTGGGACGCCAGAGTTCCGAGAGCAGCCCAGTTGGAGACGTAGCCCGAGGTGAAGATCAGTGCAGCTTCCTTGGCGTGCAGGTCCGCAAGCTCCTGCTCAAGAAGAACATGGTAATGGTTGGTGCCGGAAATGTTGCGTGTGCCACCCGCTCCGGCGCCGCACTTGGCAATGACGTCCTGCATCGCGCCGACAATCTTTTCGTGCTGGCCCATGCCGAGATAGTCGTTGGAGCACCAGACAGTTACATCCTGTGTGGACCCGTCCTCACGGTAGCGTGTCGCGCGCGGGAAACTTCCGGACTGACGTTCGAGATCTGCGAAGACCCGGTAATTCCCATTGTCATGAAGTTTGCCAAGGCGCTCTTCAAGATAGGCGTTCACGTCCATAATTGCCGGTCCTCTGCTCCGCCCGCATCTCCAAGCGAGCGCCTCTAAATCATTCCCCAGCCGTTTTTCGCGTCACGGTGGTTGAACGTCAGGTCCCGTAACGCGTGGCGTTTCCGGTCACCTTTAAGATATTCTAAACTGCATAATCAGGCAAATCGCCTTGATCAAGGTCAAACAGGGGTGATGCGTCCAAAAGTCATAGATCAACGCATCATCAGACCGGGTCGCATGACCGCATCGATTATTTCCTTTCCGAACAGAAATCCGGACGCTTCGCGCACTGCAAGAAGACAGTTGCTTTCGCGTTCGAAACATGAATACTGATTCATGTTTCATTTTTCAGGAGCGCGGGTGTGACAAATCCGGCCGGCAATGCAGCCATGTCCCAAAGGACGCCTTTCAACCAACCGAAGACGGCGCGCGGCGAGGCGACGAAAAAGGCAATTCTGTCCGCCGCGGAGCGCGTGATCGGTGCCCGGGGCTACAACGATGCGTCCATCGGGCAGATTACCAGCGAAGCGGGGGTCGCCCAAGGCACGTTCTATATTTATTTCAAGACCAAGGAAGAGGTCTTTTCGGAGCTGGTTCTGGAAATGGGGCGGCTTGTGCGTCACACGATTTCCGACGCGACACAGGCGATCTCGAACAGGCTGCAAGCGGAGCAGGCCGGTCTGACGGCCTTTCTCGAATTCGTTCAGGCGCATCCCGACCTTTACCGTATCGTCCAGGAAGCCCAGTTCGTCGACCCGGAGGCCTACCAGGAGTATTACGGTGCTTTTGCGGAAGGATACCGCAGCGGCCTGAAGGAGGCTGCCGAAGCCGGTCAGATTTCGGAAGGGGATCCCGACACACGCGCCTGGGCGCTCATGGGCGTCGCGCGTGCGCTTGGCGAACAAATTGTCGTGTTCGGCAACAAGACGCCCATACCCGACCTTGTCGACACTGCCTATGACCTGATCGCGAACGGGCTCAAGCCGTGACAGCCAGGACCGGACAGGTCATCCTTGAAGAAGATGGCGGCGCGGTCTGGGTCCGCCTGAATCGCCCAGGCCGTCACAATGCGCTCGTTCCGGACCTGGTTACCGAGCTTGAGGCGGCTCTCAATCATGCAGCCGAAGTAAAACCCGTTGCGCTCGTCCTCACGGGCAATGGTGCGAGCTTTTCAACCGGTGGAGACATTGCAGGCTTTCTCTCGCATGCCGGCTCACGAGAGGAGCTTGTGGGCTATGCCGAAAAACTTGTAGGCGGTCTGCACGCGGTTGTCTTGAAGCTGCTTTCCTTTCCCGCACCCGTTCTGGCAGCCGTGAACGGTCCGGTGACCGGCGGGTCGACGGGGTTTGTTCTTGCAGCCGACATGGCCGCGATGGCAGAGCATGCCTTCATTCAGCCCTACTACACTTCCGTCGGGTTCGCTCCCGATGGCGGCTGGACGGCACTGCTGCCGGAACGGATCGGCACGGCAAAGGCGCTCCAGATCCAGTATCTCAACGAGCGCATCAGCGCCGAAGAGGCGCACGCGCTGGGACTTGCCTCATGCGTTTGCCCGCGCACGAAGCTCGACAGCGTTGTTGAAGAGTGGCTGCGCACGCTGGAGGCCGGATCCGCCTCGACGCATCGGGCTACCCGAAAGAATGTCTGGGACGACGCGCGGCTTGAGCAGGTGCGCGCGCGTCTCGACCGGGAAAAATCCAGATTTATGGACCTGATCGTTCAGCCGGACACGCTCGCCGGCATGAAGGCATTCCTGCAAAAGCGTGCATGACGATATCACCTGATCCGAACACCGCGTGCCAGGAGGACACATGGAGTTTCTGACCGACATGGCCGCAAAGCGGGCCGAGCTGACCCCGGACGCGGTCGCCTTCTCAGACAAGGAGAGTGGCCGGTCCTATTCGTTCCGGGACATCAACGATCGGGCAAACCGGCTCGGTAATCTCTTGCTGGAAAGAGGATTGGGCAAGGGAGACCGTTTTGCCGTGCTCTGCCTCAATCATCCGGATTTCTTCGTACTGTTGTTTGCGGCACAGAAGACCGGAATTCTGCTGGTGCCGCTCAACTGGCGGCAACCGGCCGCCGAACTCGGGCCGATCCTCGAAGCGTCGAATGCCCGCGTGATGTTTGCCGACGATGCCCACATGGCAACGGCTCGCGCGCTTGCGGGAAACAGCGGGGTCGACCTGCTGCCGATAGGGGCCGCTGGTGGAAGTGCGAGCGCATTCGATGACCTTTTGGATACGGCCGACCCGGCACCTGTCGGTAACGGACAGATCAAGGCGAGCGCACCCTGGTATCTGCTTTTTACCTCAGGTACGACGGGTCTGCCGAAGGCGGTCATTCAAACGGCGGGCATGGCTTACGCCAACATGATCAATTATTGCCAGGCAACCGGGCTCGGCGTTGGCGAAAAGGGTGTCAATTTCCTGCCGCTGTTCCACACCGCCGGCATCAATCTGCCGACGCTGCCAATCTTCCTCAATGGCGGTTGCTCCATCATCCTGCGCAAGTTCGAACCGGACCCGGTTCTCGGCCTGATCGACGACGGCAGGGTGACCAGTTTCTTCGGCGTACCGGCGATCTATCAGGCGCTTGCCCTGTCACCAAAGATCGGGGACACCGACTTTTCGCGGGTCCGTTCGCTCGGCTGCGGTGGTGCGCCCGTCCCGAAACACCTGCTTGCCGATTTCCAGGCGCGCGGGGTGACGATCTGCAACGGCATGGGCATGACGGAGACCGGGCCCACCGTGTTCCTGATGGATACGGGGCATGCAGCTGCGAAAATCGGGTCGGTCGGCAAGCCGCAGATCCTGACGGATGTCCGGCTGGTGACGTCTGAGGGAGGCATTGTTGAAGGTGCGGGCGAGGGGGAGGTCCAGTTCCGCGGCCCGAACATCACGCCCGGCTACATGGACAACAACCGGGCAACTTCCGAAACATTTACCGAGGACGGCTGGCTGAAATCCGGTGACATCGCCCGGCGCGATGCGGACGGTTACTATTACATCGTCGACCGGATCAAGGACATGTACATCTCCGGCGGCGAAAACGTCTATCCGGCCGAAGTGGAAAAGGTGCTTGACGGCCATCCGGCTATCCTGGAAGCGGTCGTCATCGGTGTTCCCGACGACAAGTGGGGGGAAGTCGGAGCCGCGTTTCTGGTGCCGCGCCCCGGTGAAATCCCCGACACCGCCGTGCTGGCGGATTGGTGCCGCACACAGCTGGCGCCTTACAAGGTCCCGAAAAGCTTTACCGTGACGGATGACCTGCCGCGCACGGCCGCGGGCAAGGTCCGGAAGAATGTCCTGAAAGACACCCACGCAGCGATATCAGTTCAGGAGGATGTGTGAGCAATGACCCTTGCCGTTGAAAAACCATCTGCCACCGTCTTCACATGGACCCCGACCCAGCGTGATTTCGATGCCTTTGCCAGACTGTCCGGCGATGACAATCCGATCCATGTCGATCCTGTGTTCTCGGCACGCACGCGGTTTGGCCGCACGGTGTCTCATGGCATGTTGCTCTATGCGCGCGTTTTCGCCTGTCTGGAAGCACTCTACCCCGGCCGGCGACACGAATTGCAGACCCTGATGTTTCCAAATCCATCCTATGCCGGCGAGGAACTGGCGCTTTCCTTTGCCGAAGACCCCGATCAACCGGGTCTGGTGCTGATCGAAATCAGCAGGACCGCCGACCGCGCCGTGACACTTTCGGGAACCTGCAAGATCGGGGAGCCGGCCTGATGCTGGAAATCGGAGCGACAAAGGAGATCACGCGCACCTATACCCAGGAAGACATGCGTGATTTCGCGCTGCTGGCAGGGGAGATGGCGAGCGTGCCGACATCGGTTCCCGGGCCGTTGATCGGCGGACTGTTTTCCTACCTGCTTGGCGTGGAGCTGCCGGGCCGGGGAACCAACTATCTGAAACAGAGCCTTGAGTTTCTTGCGCCCGCGCCGGTCGGTGAAGCGCTCACGGCCTCGGTCACGGTGTCCCGGCTGCGCCCCGAAAAACACCTGGTCGATCTCGACACCGTGTGCACCGCACCGGACGGAACCCGGATCTGCCAGGGCCGCGCCCTGGTCTATGTCGAGGATGTGGGAAAAGACTAGGGTACGGACCCATAAATGAAGCCGATTTGGCGGCAGAAATGGCAAGATCTCGCGAGGAAGTGTGTGCAGAGCGGGCCTTTGCCCGGTCAAGCGCAGTGACGCTGCGAGGTAAAGCCATTTTGCCGTCCTCCGGATTTGGTCGTTTTGGCCATCCGCCACGTCGCGAAAGGCTTGAAAATGAACCACATTTCCTGCGCTTTCGCTTCTCGCAGCTGGTCAAAACGATCCAAACCAAATTGACTTCATTTATGGGCCTGTACCCTTGGCTAGCCTACTCTCCCTCGACAAGCCGGGTTTTCGATGGCCAGAAGGCATGATGTCCCTTGAGCTGACGGGTCACCGGGATCGGGTCCTGGTAGATCCAGCCGATTTCCTCACCGGCGAGCGAGACGTAGCTGGCGTCGCCCTTGATCGGGCAATGGGTGGATTTTTCGAGCGGGTCGAGCGCTGCGACGACGTCTTCTTCCGGGAAATAGACCACCGGGTCATAGACCGACTTGCCCAGCTCCATCACCCTGAGTGCGCTGGAGCTGTCAGCGAGCAGGGTGTCTCCGGCGTAAACGCGCATGCGCCGCGGGGCCGTCTTGATGACCATCATGTGGTCGGAATTGTCCGGATTTCTGATTGCGTCCCTGAGGGCCGCGATGGATGTGTCTGACATGGGGGCACTCCTTTCCGGTCAAAGGTGTGGTCGGACACCCGGCTTCGCAATCCCGATTCCTGAAACGGGCCGGTGCGAAAATGCACGAATATCCCGTCTTTGCCGGCGGCCGGAACAATTTCAGACGAAATCAGCCTTGAAAAATTCGTCAAAAGAGGGCTCTAACCTTGCGAAACCTGAGAGGTGCATTCCTGATGAGTGAGCAGCCGGAAGATATCCTGCGCAATCTGTTCCAGCGGGCTGTCGAGGTCGCTGATCCGATGAAAAGCCTTGCGGCCTTCCTGCCCGAAAAGCCGGATGGACGGGTCACCGTGATCGGTGCCGGCAAGGCATCGGCGCGGATGGCCGAGGCAGTCGAGGCAGAATGGGGGCCGTGCAGCGGTCTTGTGATTACCCGGTACGGTTATGGGCGTCCGTGCCAGGGGATCGAGATCGTTGAGGCGGCCCACCCGGTGCCGGACGAAGCCGGTCTTGCCGCGACACGCCAGATGCTCGATCTTGTAGAAGGCCTGGGCGAAGACGACTTCGTGCTGGCGCTGATATCGGGCGGTGCCTCCGCCCTGCTGACCGCGCCGGCAGGCGATATCACTCTTTCAGAAAAGCGGCAGGTCAACCAGGCGCTGTTGAGTTCCGGCGCGCCGATCGGCCAGATGAACAATGTGCGCAAGCACCTGAGCGTGGTCAAGGGCGGCCAGCTGGCGGCCGCGGCTCATCCGGCGAAAATGCTGGCGCTGCTGCTGTCGGACGTGCCCGGCGACGACCCAGCCGAAATCGGCTCCGGGCCGACGGTCGGCGACGACAGTTCTTCTGAAGACGCAGCTTCTATCCTTGAGCGCTGGCAGATCGATGTGCCTTCCTCCGTCAAGACCGTTCTTGCCGAGACCTCCGGAGTCTTGCCTCCGGGCCATTACAGACTGTCTCTTGTGACCAACACGATCTTTGCCGCGCCGTCCCAGTCCCTTGAGGCCGCAAAGGACCTTGCAGAAGGGCTCGGATGTGACGTGGAAATCCTTGGGGACGCGCTGGAAGGGGAGGCCAGGGAGGTTGCCCGTGCCCAGGCCGAACTGGCGCTCGAGAGGCAACGGCAGCGCAGGGGCACCAGCCGGCCCTTGCTGCTTCTGTCGGGCGGCGAGCTGACCGTGACGCGCAACGGCAACGGTGTCGGCGGGCCGAATGCGGAATATGCGCTTGCCCTTGCGCTCGCGCTTCAGGGGGCTTCGGGCATTCACGCCATCGCCTGCGACACGGATGGTGTTGACGGGGCCGCGGAGGTTGCCGGTGCCGTGACCGGACCGGAAACGCTGGCAAAAGCCGCCGCGATCGGCGCATCAGCCTCGGACGCTCTTGCCGATAATGATGCCCACACTTTCTTTGAAAAAATCGGCGACCAGGTCGTGACCGGGCCGACATTGACAAATGTGAACGATTTCCGTGCGATATGGATCGGAGTGTGACATGATCCGACGCTGAGGCCTGACCCTGAAATGTCCGAAGTGACCATCACGCGCGCCGTGCGCATGCCGGACCCGTTTCGCATCGAACGGTTTCTGTCCAACCCGAAACTCGGACCGCGTCTTCTGTTTTTCAGCGGCGGTTCCGCGCTGAACGGCGTTTCGCAGTGTCTGAAGCGCTACACGCACAATTCCATACACCTTGTGACACCGTTCGACTCCGGCGGCAGTTCGCAGGGTCTCCGCGTTGCCTTCGACATGCCGGCCATCGGCGACCTCAGAAGCCGGCTGATGGCGCTGGCAGACGAGACCGTGCTCGGTCATCCGGACGTCTTCCGCCTGTTCACGCACCGGTTCGCAAAGTCCGCGAAGGACGAAGACCTGCAAGGTGAACTGGACAGCATGATCGCCGGAACGCATACACTGGTCGAGGCCATCGAACAACCGATGCGCACACTCATCCAGAACCAGCTGGGCATGTTCCGCGCCGCCTGCCCCAAGACGTTCGACCTGCGCGGGGCGAGCATCGGCAATCTCATTCTGGCGGGCGGTTATCTCAACCAGAACCAGCATCTGGAGCCGATCATTTTCCTCGTGTCCAAGCTTGTGGGCGTGCAGGGGACGGTGCGCGCGGTAACCGACGACAATCTGCATCTGGGCGCTGACCTCGCCGATGGTAACACCGTCATCGGGCAGCACCTGATGACGGGCAAGGAACACGCGGAACTGACGTCTCCGATCCGGGACCTGTTCCTGAACCACGGTCTTGCGGAAAGGGCGCCGGCAGAAAGCCGTTTTCCGGATCGCAACCACACGCTGGTGCAGTCCGCAGATCTGATCTGCTTTGCGCCCGGCAGCTTTTACACCAGCCTTGTAGCCAATCTCCTCCCCAAGGGTGTCGGCAGGGCGGTGGCGTCACGCACGGTTCCGAAAGTCTATGTGCCAAGCCTTGGCAGAGACCCGGAAACGGCCGACCTGACCCTCGCCGACAAGGTGCACACGCTTCTTAGCTATCTTCACCGGGATGCCGGTGCGGACTGTCCTGCGCACAAGCTGCTCAATTTCGTGATCGTCGACAGCAGCGTGCCTGAAAGCGAAACGGCGGAGGTCAGGGCCAGGGGCATTTCGGTTCTCAGGCTTGACCTTGTGAGCAAGACATCGGCACCCTTTTACGACCCGGCGCCGCTTTGTGAGGCCCTGGTCTCCCTGGCGTGAGGGCAGAAGGAGGATCGGAGATGGTTCATTCAGCGAAAGTCGACGGCATCGGAGGCGTCTTCTTCAAGAGCGCCGACCCGGACCGGCAGGCCGCGTTCTACAAGAAACATTTCGACATCAACATGGGCACCTGGCTGCACCAGAACGCCGGCCCGTCCGTCGTTGCCGCGTTCAAGGAAGACACCTCCTATTTCGGGCCTGCGGAAAACCGTTTCATGATCAATCTGCGGGTCAATGACATCGACGCCCTGATGACGAGCCTGCGTGCGGACGGTGTCACCGAACTCGGCTACGACGACGAGGAATACGGCCGCTTCTTCCGTTTTCTCGACCCTGAAGGCAATGCGGTCGAACTCTGGCAACCGCCGGAAGGTGAGCTGCCTGAGGAGTAAGTCAGGATCACCTCAGGAAATTCTGCACACCCGGCAACTATCGTATTGTCGCAGATGACCTGAACAAAAGACCCGCTTGTGCTCTGACATGAAAACCTTCCTTTCCATAGCTGCTGTGTTTTTGTTTGCATGGACCGTATGGAAACTGGCGCAATACGAAGAGCGATTGAACTTCGTACCGAGAGCATTGGTTGGGTGGTGGGTGCTCTATGTCTCGGAGGAAAGCTTCGGGATCGGTGGAAAACACAGCGGGATCATTGTCTATGACATGCCTGACAAAGCCAAACTTCGATTGATCCGTGAGGGTTTGGATTGGCTGGAAAGTCTGCCACCAAACAAGTTTCGTGGCCGGAGGTATAAGTTTCAAGATTGGCGCGCGACTCCCATACCCACCACAGAAAGATGGACTGTTCCTGAACGCTGTCGCAATGACCCTGAAACTATGGGGTATCACTACAGGTGCCCCAGTATTACGCATTACTTCTATTTTCCAATTCATGTGGATCGCGAAGTCGTTGATATGGTCGATCAAGCTGTTTTCTCGTCAGGTGCCTATTACACGTATGGACGCGGGAGCATGGTTATTCTGATCCCGGCCCAGTCCCGCATTGTGTATGTCTACTCAAAGTGAGCGAAACGCTGCCGCTTTCCTGATCTTTCTCTGTCGTCTTCTTTGAGTGTCGACAATTCATTTGGACACGATTGGGCTCGTCGTCGGAATGAGTTCAAATGGGCCGTCGTTGTCAGAAGTGATCCATTGCCGTTCTGCCCAGGACCTGACGGTGTTCGCACAGGGTGGCGGCGGAGGGTAAAGATGCATTCCCCCGCCGTCATTCCGGACGCAGCGGAGCGGAGGTCCGGGATCCACTCGTTTCCAGAGGCTTCTTTGCATATGCTCTCGGGTGTTGCCCAAACCGAGCTTTTGCCGGTCCATCTTTCGGCACCGTGGTTTGGATCCCGGACTTGTCGTCCCGGTTTGCCGCGCAAGCGGCAAGACCGGGAGCCAGTACGCCGTGTGGCTGAAGTTGGAAGAAGGCGGAGCGACCAAGAGGTTACTGGTTCCCTGCCTTCCGCTGCGCTTCAGCAGGGATGACAAATCTTTATTTGCGGCCTCGCCGTATGAGACACATTTCGCGCTAAACTGGTTATGCCATGGCATCCATGCCGCAGCGGAGCGGAGATCCGGTATCCACTCGTTTCCATAAGTTTGTTCGGATTTGCTCGCGGCAGCGTCCCACACCAAGCAGGTGTTGGTCGATCTTGCAGCACGGTGGATTGGATCGCGGACTTGTCGTCCCGGTTTGCCACGCAAGCGGCAAGACCGGGAGCCAGTACGCCGTGTGGCTGAAGTTGGAAGAAGGCGGAGCGACCAAGAGGTGACTGGTTCCCTGCCTTCCGCTGCGCTTCAGCAGGGATGACAAGTCCGGGAAAAAACCTGCAGGCCTGTCTCGAAGGATCGTGGGCAAGGTTTGAATGCATGCCTCTTCTTCACATATTGCGTCTTCCGTCGTTTTTTCTGCCCAAACGGTAGTAAGCCTTCTTCAGGAAAGAATAAGTCACATATGCACTAATTAAAATGCATCCGAATAAGAGCTTGCTTTTGTACGGGCCACCGTCTCTTGCCACAAAAAAATAAACAATCCAGCCCAATGCGGTAATAGATCCCATAATCAGGAAGAAAGAGGCGGGTCTATTATTTTGCATTAATCCTTCACCCGAGAGTTTAGTCGCCTGCAACCTAGTGAAGCAGGGATTCGATATGTCTTGCCACTAGTAGCTCTTCGTCCAAATTCACAATTTACATTGAATAGTCTTTCGTCGCACCAAATCGCGACGGAGACCCAAATTGATGATGGTTCCATTTGGTTTTTCCGAAACCATTTTGCGCGGTGTTTTGCTTTAACACCAACGTGTTCCCGCATTGCGAAAAAATTCTTTTTTGTTTCCGAAACCGATTTTGTTGACTTCCGAAACCGGTTTTGGAACACTTTCCGTCAATAAATCGCGCCATTTGCAATTGGCGGCGAATAAGTCTGGGGCCGGGTGCCCCGTGGGAGGAATGATGTCGCGACTTCGTGGTTCCGTGACCATTGACGACGTGGCCCGCCATGTCGGCGTTGCCAAGGGAACCGTCTCGCGCGTCCTCAACAACTACACCGACATTTCCGAAGAGACCCGCAAACGCATCCTGAAGGCGGTTCAGGATCTCGGCTATCAGCCCTCGGCGACGGCGCGGAACCTGAAGCGCGGGCGGCAGGACACGCTCGGGATCATCATTCCGGTCGGTCACGGCAACGGTGCGGACCCGTTCCTTGCGGAATTCATCGACGGCATCGCGCGTGCGCTCGACGAACTGGGGCTCGATCTCCTGGTGACCACCGCGCATTCGCGCGACCACGTCATTGCAACGCTCAAGCGGCTGATCGCGCGGCGCAAGGTCGACGGCTTCATCGTTACACGGACTGAAGTCGAGGATCCGCGCATCGCCTATCTTCAGGAGCAGAATTTTCCCTTCGTGGCGCATGGGCGCACGCGCGATCCGTCCAGCTATGCCTGGTTCGACATCGACAACGAAGAGACCTTTGCAACGGGCGCACGGCACCTCTATAGCCTCGGCCACGAGCGGATCGGTTTCATCGGCGGACCGCTGGAACTGAATTTCGCGCGGCAGCGGCTGGAAGGATACCGGCAGGGACTCGAAGCGCTCGGCGTTGCCCATGACAGCGAACTGGAAACCCTGCAGCCGATTGGTGAAAAGGGCGGCATTCAGGGCGCCAGGGCGCTCCTTTCGGCAAAAGCACCGCCGACCGCCATCCTGTGTGCAACGGATGCGCTGGCGATCGGTGCCATTCAGTACTGCAGAACCCTCGGGCTGAAGCCGGGCGCCGATGTCACGGTGATCGGATATGACGGCCTGCCGGCGGGTGAATATGTCGACCCGCCGCTGACGACTTTCACGCAGAGCGCACAGGAAGCAGGCGGGCGCGTTGCCCGTATGCTCATCGATGTTCTCGACGGCAAGCCGCCGCACGAATTGCAGGCGCTCGCCAGGGCAAAACTCATCCGGCGTGCCTCGGACGGCGCGCCGACCATGACGTCGGAGGCGCTGGCAGGCGTGCTCCGTGACCGGCTGAACGAACAGCCACTTTCCGGCAGTAAGGGAGAATGAAATGCTTGGGAGGAGTAAATTCCTGGCCTCGACCATTGCGGGCGTACTCGCACTTGGTCTGACCACGGCACAGGCAGACACGCTGCGGTTCTGGACAACGGAAGAGCAGCCGGAGCGTCTGGCCAAACAAGAAGAAATGGCCGCCGCCTTCAAGGACAAGACCGGCATCGAGGTCGAAGTCATTCCGGTGTCCGAATCGGATCTCGGAACGCGCGCAACGGCGGCGTTCGCCGCCGGCGATCTGCCGGACGTGATCTACCACACACTGCAATATGCGCTGCCCTGGGCCGAAGCCGGTATTCTGGACACGGAAGCGGCCACAGAGGTTGTCGATAATCTCGGCAAGGACACGTTCGCGCCGGGCGCCGTCGCAATGGCAGCCGTTGACGGCGGTGTCGCATCCGTTCCCGTCGATGGCTGGACGCAGATGGTCGTCTACCGGAAGGACCTGTTCGACGAGAACGGTCTTGCCGCACCGGACAGCTACGAGAACATTCTTGCCGCGGTCGAAAAGCTGCACAATCCGCCGGAAATGTTCGCGTTCGTTGCAGCAACGAAGATCGACGAAAACTTCATGAGCCAGGTGCTGGAGCACGTGCTTCTGGCCAATGGTGTCACGCCGGTCGACGGCGAAGGCTTCAAGGCGCTTGATGAAAAGAAAACCATCGAAGCCCTGGACTTCTACAAGGCGATCGCAAAGGCATCTCCTCCGGGCGATCTCTTCTGGAAGCAGTCCCGCGAGCTTTATTTCGCCGGCAAGGCAGCGATGATCATCTGGTCGCCGTTCATTCTGGACGAGCTTGCAGGTCTGCGTGACAGTGCCCCCCCGACGATCACCGACGACCCAACCTCCAAGGAACTTGCTTCCAAGACCGGTATCGTGACCACACTGAGCGGTCCGTCCAACCCGGACGGCGCTGCCTGGGGTGACGTGCGTTACTTCGGCATCACCAACGACGCAGACACAGAATCAGCCATGCAGTTCATCGAGTTCTCCATGGATGAAGGCTACATGTCGACGCTGTCCATCGCGCCGGAAGGCAAGTTCCCGATCCGCCGCGGCAATGCCGACAACCCGACCGCCTTCGTTGATGGCTGGTCGAAACTTCCGGTCGGTGTCGACCGCAAGGCACCGTTGACCGATCTGTATGACGCGGCCACGATCAATACGATCGTTTCGGGTCTCGACACCGCCGCCCGCTGGGGTGTGACGGAAGGCCAGCTGTCGCTTGCCTCCAAGATCATCAACAGCCAGGTGATCAACCGTCTGGTGCGTGAATATATCGACGACGAACGCGATGCAGCGGCAACGGTTGCAAAACTCAACGAAGAACTGGCCAAAGTTCAGTAACAGCTGACGCACGTGGTTCCATCGGCTGACCGGTGGAACCCACCCCTTCATGACATCCGGACCGGACGCAGGATCAAAGCGCGCCCGGTCCCCACCAATCGCTTCTTCCCGCACATTCCGCGGGAGGGTAGGGACCGCTTGTCCTTTCGCACCTCGATCGAGGCGCTGCCAAAGGGCCGAAACACAGAGCTGGAACCATGAGCGCACAGAACCAAAACTCAGAGTCCCTCGGGCCGCCCAAAGGGGTCGGACCCATGCAGCGCCGCGAGATGTGGCTCGCCTATCTCATGCTCGCGCCGACATTCGCCATCATCCTGATGATCGTCGCCGGGCCGCTCCTGGCCAACTTCTGGATCAGTGTGAAACCCGTGCAGCTTGCGGATTTGCGTCCGCCGACCGTGCTGGTCAACGAGCGTGTGCGCGGAGGACCAGAGGCGGCGGGCGACAGTGCCGAGCTGGAGTACCGGCTGCGCAATTCCTCGCAGGAAGAGGAAGTTCGCGACGTCGTTCTGACAGACGCCATACCGGCCGGCTTCGACGTGACTGCCTTGCCGGATGTCTGTGCCCTTAATGGAAGCGCCCTGACCTGCACCATCGGTACGGTGGAACCGGGCTGGCGTGAGCGGCTCAAGATCGAAGGTACGGTCACGGATGCCTTTCTGGCAGCCAACAGGCCGGAGCGCGCCAGCAAGCCGGTCATAGAAGGCGATGCGGACAACATCCTGACGAGTTTCGATTTCACCCTGGACAACTTCCGACGGATCTTCAGCGCCGAAGAATTCTGGTCGGTTCTCAGGGTCACCTTCTACTACACGATCTTCGGAACGGGCGGGGCGCTGGTTCTCGGCCTGTTTGCCGCGCAGCTGCTCAACACGGTCTTCAAGGGGCGCGGCTTCGTGCGCGGATTGTTTCTGTTCCCCTACGTTTCTCCGGTGATCGCGGTCGCCTTCACCTGGGTCGTGCTGTTCGATCCGTTTTCTGGCACCGTCAATGCGCTCCTGACGAAAATGGGTGTGGTGTCCGACCCGATCAACTTCTTCGGGCAGCGGGCCATCGAATATTCCCTGTTCGGGATACAGATGGAGTTTCCGCTGGCGCTGACGACCGTCATCGCGTTCGAGGCCTGGCGGTATTTTCCACTCTCGTTCCTGTTCATCCTGGCGCGCATGCAATCCATCAACACGGACATGTATGAAGCCGCGGAAATGGACGGGGCCACACCGCTGCAGCAGTTCTGGTACCTGTCGCTGCCCCAGCTCATGGGCATCCTGTCGGTGCTGTTCCTGCTCAGGTTCATCTGGACGTTCAACAAGTTCGACGACATCTTCCTGCTGACCGGCGGCAATGCCGGGACACGGACGCTGACCGTCGACGTCTATGAACAGGGTTTTGCACTTTCCAATCTCGGAGCCGGTGCCGCGGTCGCGGTGGTCGTCTTCGTCGTGCTGGTCACGTTTGCCACCCTGTTCATCCGCTTCTCACCGAAGGAGGAAGGGCTATGAGACCGGGAAGCATCCTGCTTGCAGCCGTCACGGGCCTCGTCTGGGGCGTGACCTCAATCGTTGTCGTCGCCGTAACCCTAACGCTGATCACGGGCGAAGTGGCCCTGCCGCAGGCAACGGCCGCCGGCATCGCCGGGCTCGTCAGCGCGCTCGTCTTCGTGTGGCGGCAATCGTCCGGGGCCGAAGGTGGTCTGCCCGCCTGGGCGCTTGCCGTGATCACCATGTTCGTGCTCCTGATGATCGGCTCGTTCGCGGCGCCGTTCAACCTGTCGCTCGGCACCGTGCCGGTCTGGCAGGGGCTGGCGCTGATCGTGACCGTTCTGGGCGCTACATGGGCAACCACCGTGTGCCTCAACGGTGCCCGGCTGGGTGCGATGAGCCGCTATGAGCGCGAGGTGATCTATATCCGCATCGCCAAGGGCGTCGGCTTCGTCATCTTCACGATCATCGTGGCGCTGCCGTTCTACGTCATGGTGATGACGTCGCTGAAGAGCCAGCAAACCCTCCTGGCGAATCCGCTGGATCTGTCCATCGATCTGTCGCAAGGGCTGGACGGGCTGTTCCGCTCCTATGTCGAACTGTTCACCCAGTTCAACTTCGGGCGCTACCTGCTGGTTTCGGCCTATGTCAGCGTTGCGACCGTCGTCCTGACGCTGCTGTTTTCCGTGCCCGGGGCCTACGCGGTCTCACGGCTGCGCTTTCCGGGGCAGGCGTTCCTGTCGCGATCGGTTCTCCTGATCTACATGGTCCCCGCGATCGTGCTGGTGATCCCACTCTATGCCGTGTTCTCGCAGCTCGGACTGCGCAACACGCTGACGGGGCTCCTGATCGTCTATCCGGCAACAACGATACCGGTCGCGCTCTACATGCTTCAGGGCTATTTCCGGGGCATCCCTTCGGAACTGGAAGAAGCCGGTCTAATGGATGGGCTAACACGCATCGGTGTCATCCTGAAGATTACCCTGCCGCTGTCGCTGCCCGCGCTCGCGTCGGTGTCTCTCTATGTCTTCATGATCGCCTGGAACGAATTCCTGTTCGCCTTCATGTTCCTCGACAATCCGGACATCTTCACACTGTCGCGCGGCGTCGTGTCCCTGAATTCCTCCGAGGTGCCTCGTCAGCATCTCATGGCGGGCGCGGTGATTGCGACCGTGCCCGTCCTCGTCATTTTCCTCTGGTTCGAACGCTTCCTTGTACAGGGCCTGACGGCCGGCAGCGTCAAGGGCTAGGGCAACGCATGAAACGGCCATAACGGTCAAGGAGACTTCTGTGTCAAACGCAGACTTGGATAACACAGCCAGAACCATCCTGATCGAGAACGATCAGGGTGGGTACACGGTGCCGACAAAAGGGCTCTATCCCTACCAGTGGAACTGGGATTCGGTGTTTGTCGCGCTCGGCTTCGCAACCTTCGACCAGGATCGCGCCTGGCGTGAGATCGAAATGCTGTTCGAGGGCCAGTGGCGGGACGGCATGGTGCCCCACATTCTCTTCAGAAAGGACGATCCGAGCTATTTTCCGGGCCCGAAGGTCTGGGGAACCGACGGCGGCCCGATCCCAAGCTCGGGACATTCGCAGCCACCGGTGGCGGCAACAGTGATCCGGGACCTCGTCGACACCGACACGAGCGGACAGGCGCTTGAACGCGCCGGCGCGCTTTTCCCGCAACTGATGAACTGGCACCGCTGGTACCTGTCTTACCGCGACCCGGACAATCTCGGTGTCCTGGCGATCATCCATCCCTGGGAATCGGGACGGGACAATCTGCCCGACTGGGATGACGCCCTGCGTGCCGTCGAGGTCAGGGATATCGAGCCTTACGAGCGCAAGGATACCTCGCATGTCGACCCGGCGATGCGGCCGCACAAGGAAGACTATGACCGGTATCTCAGCATCATGGCAGCATGCCGGGGTGTTGGATGGGACCCGGCGGAAGTCGCCAGGACCTGCCCGTTCTTCGTTGCCGATCCGGGGGTCACGTTCATATTCCTGCGGGCGTCGCGGGACCTTCTCGTTCTCGCAGACAAGCTCGGCAAGACAGCGGAAGCGGACGAGATCAGGGGCTGGATCGCGCTCATGGAAAAGGGTGCGAAAAATCTCTGGAGCGAAGACCTGCAGGCGCATGTCGCGTATGACCGCAGATCCGGAAAACATACGGACGGTATCTCGAGCATGTCGTTCCTGGCCCCCTATGCAGGTCTGGCTGACGAGAAGACGCTGACCTCGCTGCAAGGTCATTTCGACCGGATCGCGGCGAAGGTGCGCTACACGATGCCGTCCTATGATCCGGACCACCGCAGCTTCGAACCGCTCAGATACTGGCGCGGTCCGGTCTGGGCGATGGTCAACTACATGATCGCCCGGGGTTTTGCGGAGGCGGGCGACACCGTTCGCGCCGAGAAACTGAGAAGCGATACGGCGCAGCTGGTCGAGACCAGCGGTTTTGCCGAATATTTCAGCCCGGAAACCGCCGCAGGTGCAGGCGGCGGCACGTTCTCGTGGACCGCAGCCATCTGGCTGACCTGGGCATCCCCAACACATGTGAAACAAGCAGCGTAGACAGCCGGAGGACTGAGGACATGGGAGCAATACAGCTCAACAAAGTCGAAAAATGGTTCGGCGAACTCCAGGTGATCAAGGGCATTGACCTGGATATTCAGGACGGTGAATTCGTCATTTTTGTCGGACCTTCCGGCTGCGGAAAATCGACCCTGTTGCGTTTGATTTCGGGGCTGGAGGAAACGAGCCGGGGTTCCATCGAAATCGATGCCAAGGACGTGACGGCGCTGCCGCCTTCCGGGCGCGGCCTGTCGATGGTGTTCCAGTCCTATGCGCTCTATCCGCACATGTCCGTGCGCGAGAATGTCGGGTTCGGACTGAAGACCGCAGGCCTGCCGAAACCTGAAATCGAGAGCAAGGTGAACGCAGCGGCGGAAGTGCTCAAGCTGGACGATTATCTGGACCGCAGGCCGAAAGCGTTGTCGGGCGGCCAGCGCCAGCGCGTCGCCATCGGACGGGCCATCGTGCGCGAGCCGAGCGCATTCCTGTTCGACGAACCCCTCTCGAACCTTGATGCGGCGCTCCGCGTGGAGATGCGCTTCGAGGTTGCGCGGCTGCACAAGAGCCTCGGGACCACCATGATCTACGTCACGCACGACCAGGTCGAGGCGATGACGCTCGCCGACAAGATCGTGGTGCTGCAGGCCGGACAGATCGAACAGGTCGGATCCCCGCGCGAACTCTATGAGCGGCCCGACAATCTCTTCGTCGCGCAGTTCATCGGGTCGCCGAAAATGAACGTGCTGCCCTGTTCCGTCGAGGGGGACCAGTTCTCGCTCCAGGGGCATGGCGGCGGCCACTATCCACATGCGGATCAGCCGCAGAAGCCGCACAAGCTCGGCATCCGGCCCGAGCACATGACGCTCGTGGGTGAAGGCGAAGGTCATTGCAGCGGAACGGTGGAGGTTGCCGAATATCTCGGTGCCGACATCTTCCTCTATGTGGCGCTGGACGGGCTTGAAACCATTCTCGTCCGGATCAGCGGCAGCGATTCAATCGAGGAAGGCGCGCGTATCGGGTTGCAGTTCGACGAGACGCGGATGCACTTTTTCGACGGGGACGAAAAGGCGATCCGCTGATCGGTCTTGCCGCGCACGCGTCTGATCCCTCACCCTGACCCTCTCCCGGCGGGAGAGGGGATGTTCGCTTCGGCGCTTGCGCCGGTTCTGCGCGCTTCTCAGGATGCGGCGTTTGCCTTTCGCCCTGCTCCGTCATTGCCAGACCTGATCTGGCAATCCATGCCCTTGCTTCCCGGCGATGCGAGGCCGTGCAATTGCAGGCGAAACGGCATGGATGCCATGGTCGAGCCCACTGCTGTCCGGTTTAACTCGGAATTGATCCAGCGAGGTGATCTCAGCCTATGAGCTTGTCATTCCGGCTGAAGCGCAGCGGAAGGCCGGAACCCAGTAACCACCGGACTTTCCGTCTTGTTTCAGTCTCCGGCCGCAACGGGTACTGGGTCCCGGTCTTGCCGCTTACACGGCAAACCGGGACGACAAATCGGGGGAACAATTCCGTATCCCGACTTGGCGCCGCTCGGAACTATGCCGCTTTCTCAACGACATAAGTTCGACAGTACTTTCCAAACCGGACAGCAGTGGGTCAAGCCATTGTATGACCAGAAAAACCGATCTCGTGAGGCGATTGACTATCAATGAATTTGTCATTCCGGCTGAAGCGCAGCGGAAGGCCGGAACCCAGTAACCACCAGATTTTCCGTCTTGTTTCAGTCTCTGGCCGCAACAGGTACTGGGTCCCGGTCTTGCTGCTCAGGCGGCAAACCGGGATGACAGATCCCGGGCAAAACTCCGGTTCCCGGCTCTTCGATCCGCTGACCGGTGCTATCTTGGAATGACGTCGACCTTGTGACCCGTGGTCTGGGTGCCGGCGGTGCGCAGGACGCCTTTCACGGGCGCCGTATCGCCGTAGTCCCGGCCGCGGGCCACGACAATGTGGTCCTGGCCGACACGCAGCGCGTTGGTCGGATCATACTCGATCCAGCCGCTCTCAATGCCGCACCAGGCGCGCACCCAGGCATGCATGGCATCCGCGCCCTCCAGACGCTGCTGACCTTCCGGCGGGATCGTTCTCAGGAAGCCGCTGACATATCCGGCCGGGATGCCGATGCTTCTGAGGCAGGCGATCATGATATGCGAGAAGTCCTGGCACACGCCGTGCCGGCGTTCGAATGCATCGATTGCAGGCGTGTCGACCGTGGTGGCCTCCGCATCGAAGTCCATGTCCTCGTGCAAGGCCTTTCCAATCGACTCGACCGCAGCCACTGTGCTCATCTCCGGGCTGGTGTGTTCCTGGGCGTAGACGGCAAAGGCCGGCGCGAGCGGCAGGCGCGGGGAGGCTGCCAGAAAATGGACGGGTTCGTCGGGACCCATGCCCTGGATGCCCGACAGTTCCCTTTTCAGAAGAGACAGGGGAGGAGAGATGTCGAGTTCGTGCGGCACGGACGTGCGGTCGATCCGGGCGGTCAGCCTGAAGGCAAGTTCGCTGTGAGCCCTCCGGAAGACGACGTCGGTGACGGTATTGCCGAAAAAGTCCGTTCTGTCGCGACGTTCCGTCGGACCCGGAGACAGTCTGACGCTTGAGGAGACGAGCCTTTGTTCACCGGGGATCGACGCCGGAACAAGGCGCAGCGAATGCCGGCCCGAATTTGCCGGGCTGGCATAGTCATAGGTGATTTCCAGGTTCACGTCATAAAGCACGGCACATACTCAAATCTGTGGTCCAGGCTGCGGCTCCGGCCGCTAGCGGATATAGGCATCAGACAGCTCAACCGACAGGAATGCAATCTGGTCCCTGAGCTCGCCCAGGGCGTCCTGGGTGAGCGTCTCGGGGGTTGCGACGGCAAGGCTGGTGTGGATCTGCAGGACCGCGCGGGCGAGGTCGGAGAGGTAGCCGTTTTCCGATGCGCCGGGCAAGACATCGATGTGCTCTTTCATGTCGGTAAGCTGATACATGACCGACCGCGGGTTCTTCGGGTCCATGGCAAGCAGGTCAAGTACCGTCGCGTGGCTCAGCGACACCGCGTAGCGCCGGCTCATGGACATGGCGCTGTCCCCGACTTCCAGAAGAAGTTCCAGCGCGCCGTCGGGCGCATCCGGTCCGGTGAAGACGGAAAGCAGATCCGTCATCCTGTTGGCACGCTCGAGCGCACGGCCGATGCTCAGGAAACGCCAGCCGGTAAAGCGGTACATGTTTTCATGGACCAGTCCGGAAAAGCCGGTGATCTTGCGGAGCAGCAGACTCATCGCCTGGGGCACGTCCGCATCGTCCTTCATGACGCGCCGGGCCCCGTTCGCCGTCTGGGCCAGGTCATTGAGCGCCAGCCAGCCATCGACGGAGAACCGGTCCCGGACCTTGCCGGCACTGTTCACGGCCGATTGCAGCATGGAACAAAGCCCCTCGGGAATCGGACTTTCCGGCGCGACGCCGATGTCGTCGAGATACTCCGCGGTTCGCGCGACCAGCGACGCGTCGGGGTCCGCGGTCTCCAGCAGCCGGGCGTGATAGGCACGCAGGAGGCGAACGGCACCCTCGGCGCGCTCGACATAACGGCCGAGCCAGAAGAGGTTGTCCGCAGCGCGCGAAGGCAGGGCTCCCGATTGTGACTTGAAGAAGGGCGACTCGCCCTGGTGCAGCAAAGTGTCCATCGCCAGCTTGCGCGTGCCGACAATCCAGACATCGGCGGCCGATCCGCCCGACTGCATGGCAATGGCGCTTGCGCTCGGCTCCTTGCCGATCCTTGCGAAGCCGCCGGACATGACTTCCCAGCCATTGTGCGTCCGCGCGAGGAAGACTCGCAGGCTCATGGGTCGCGGGACGAGCGAGCCTTCATGGTAGGCCGGCGTAGTGGACAGGGTAACGGCTTCCTGCGCGACGAGCCGGCCCTTTTCCGTATCGATCCAGTTTTCCAGGATGCCCTTGTGGAACTTGTCGGAATCCTTGCCGATGAAATCGGTATGTCCCGACGTGAAGGGCAGCGCCGTCGACAGGGCCGGACTGAACATCATCGCAGCGGCATTGTCCTTGACATAAGCGCGGGTTGGCTCCGCGCCGCACCACCAGGTGGCGACGTTGGGCAGTTTCAGGGACGTTCCCAGAAGGTGCTCGCAGATGCGGGGCAGGAAGGCAAGCAAGGCGCGGGTTTCAAGGATGCCGGTGCCGAGTGCATTGACCATGGTGACGGTCCCCTCGCGGACCGCTTCCACCATGCCGGGTGTTCCGATATGCGATTCCTCGTTCAGTTCCACCGGGTCGGTCCAGGCCGCGTCCAACCGCCGCCACAGGACACTGATGGGTTTCAGGCCCGCCACAGTCCGAACCATCAGGCGGCCGTTTGCGACCGTCAGGTCTTCTCCTTCCAGCAGCATGAAACCCAGATAGCGGGCAATATAGGCATGCTCGAAATAGGTATCGTTGAGAGGGCCCGGTGTCAGGATGGAGACCCGGCTGTCCTGCTCTCCGCGCAGATCCAGCAGATGATCGCGAAACCGGCGAAAGAAACCGGCAAGCCGATGAACGTTCGCCTTGGCAAAAAACTCGTTGAAGATGCGCCCGGTCGCGACCCGGTTCTCCAGGGCGAAGCCGGCGCCGGAGGGGGCCTGCGCCCGGTCCGACAGAACCCACCAGGTTCCGTCCGGTCCGCGGCCGATTTCAAAGGCGAGAAAATGCAGGAAATACCCTGATCGCGGCGTGACGCCGACCAGCGGGCGTTGCCATTCGGGGCTTTCGGCAATCAGGCTCGCCGGAAGATAGCCGTCGGACACGAGGCGGTTTTCGCCATAGAGGTCGCCGACAACCTTTTCCAGGAGTTCGGCGCGCTGAACCAGCCCGTCCGCGATTGCCTGCCAGTCGCCTTCGCTGATGACGACGGGGATATGGCTGAGCGGCCATTCCCGCTCCATGGCGCCGTCCTGGCCGTATTGGCGGAAATACACGCCGGCGTCGTTAAGATACTGGTTGCCGCGCGCGAAGCGGTCGTTGATATCATCCGCGCTGAGTGACGAGAGGTGTTCCAGGAAGGGCTGCCAGACGGGCCGGACATTGCCGGCAGGATCAAGAAGCTCGTCCGACACGCCCGGAAACGGCCGGTAGGATTTCAACAATCCGTATCCCTGACCGCCGCTTTCTGCCGTTTCGTCCAAACTCATTCCGTGATTCCCATGCCGGGCCTTCCAAAGCCGAATGAGCGTTATACACCCACAGGGCGTCTGAGGTCCAAGGTCAATGGAAACTCCGGATGCGGGTGTTCGGTCTGGGGCGCGTAGAGCCCGGGTGTGTGGCCGTGCGGCTCGAAGCGGGACAGCCGGCGGGCGTCCGCCTCGTTGCCGTTGACGGGGAACGTGTCGTAGCTGCGGCCGCCCGGATGCGCCACGTGATAAACACAGCCGCCTATGGCGCGGCCGCTCCAGCGATCGAAAATATCGAATGTCAGCGGTGCATCGACCGGATGGACGGGGTGGAGCGCCATGGCCGGCTGCCAGGCCTTGTAGCGAACACCGCCAACCGAAATGCCGTTGGTTTCCGTTTTCTTGAGCGGGATCATCCGGCGATTGCAGGTCACGGCATAGCGTTCCTGATCGCTTGCCGACAGCTTGACCTGAAGCCGCTCGGTGGAGCTGTCGGTATGGCGGACGGTTCCCCCGATCGCGCCGGTTTCGCCAAGCACGTGCCACGGCTCCAGGGCCTGGCGCAGTTCCAGTTGAACGCCTTCGACCTCGATTTCCCCGCAGAAGGGAAAGCGGAACTCGCATTGTGCCTCGAACCACTCCGGGCGCATCGCAAAGCCGTGGTGCTCAAGATCGCGGAGCACGTCCAAGAAATCCGCCCACACGAAATGCGGCAGCATGAACCGGTCGTGCAGCGTGGTGCCCCAGCGTGTGAGACTGCCCGACAACGGACGCTGCCAGAGCCGGGCGACAAGCGCGCGCAGAAGCAGTTGCTGCGCAAGGCTCATGCGCGGGTCCGGCGGCATTTCAAACCCCCTGAACTCAACGAGACCGAGGCGGCCCGTGGGGCCGTCCGGCGAATAGAGCTTGTCGATGCAGATTTCGGCCCGGTGCGTGTTGCCGGTGACATCGACCAGAAGATTGCGCAGCAGCCGGTCGAGCAGCCACGGGAACGGGGCGGCACCCTCGCCGGGACGGTGGATCTGGGAAAGGGCGACTTCCAGTTCGTAAAGTCCGTCGTGACGGGCTTCGTCCACGCGCGGTGCCTGGGACGTCGGGCCTATGAAGAGACCGGAAAAGAGATAGGACAGGCTCGGATGGCGCTGCCAGTGGAGCACGAGGCTTCTGAGCAGATCGGGGCGTCTCAGAAACGGGCTGTCGAGCGGTGTCGCACCCCCGATAACCACGTGGTTGCCACCGCCGGTTCCGGTATGCTTGCCGTCAATCATGAACTTGTCGGCGCCGAGACGGGTCTGCCTGGCTTCCTCGTAGACGCCCTCGGTGATGTCGACGCAGTCTTTCCAGCTGCCGGCCGGATGGATATTGACCTCGATGACACCGGGGTCCGGAGCAACACGGATGACGTTCATGCGCGGATCGGTTGGGGGCGGATAGCCTTCAATGTGGACGGGGAGCTTCAAATCCGCCGCAGCCGCTTCGGCAACGGCAATCAGTTCCAGATAATCCTCGAGTTGCTCGACTGGTGGCATGAACACGCAAAGCCGCCCGTCGCGGGGTTCGACGGACAGGGCCGTCCTGACGGTCGCGTCGCCCAGTTCACCTTCCCCCTGACCCTGCTCACGTCTGTCCTGCGTCGGACCACCCGCCGTGAAGCGGGCGACATCCTGCCGTCTTGCCGAACGCGGTTCGGCGGTAAATTCGGGAAGCGGTTCGCGGGGAACGGTCGGATCGGCGATATTCGTGTAGGGGTATTGGGCCGGGGGGACATGGGGCAGGGATTCCAATGGCAGGCGGTACCCGGCCGGGCTGTCGCCGGGAACGAGGAACAGGGCGTCGCGGCGCAGCTTCCAGTGCTCGGACCGCCATCTTTTTTCGGTCGATTTCGATTGCCAGCGCTGCACGGGCAAGATGTAGCCTGCCGGTTTCGTCAGGCCGCGATCAAAGACGCGCGCAATGCGATGCCTTGCTTCGGCGTCTTCCAGCTCCGAATTGCCGGGCGTCACGTTTTCGGGAAGATTGGCTTCCTTGATCAGCCAGACCGACGGGTCCTCGTATGCCGGTACGACGAAGCCTGCGTCGAGTTCCAGCCGATCGGCGATTTGCTGCAAAAGAGCTTCGGCCTGCCCGGCGTCGGCACCTGTCTCCGTGCCTTCGGCGGCGATCAGCCCGGGATCGGACCAGATCGGTTTTTCATCCTGCCGCCAGTAGAGCGAAAACGTCCAGCGCGGCAGCGTTTCGCCCGGATACCACTTGCCCTGCCCATAATGCAGAAAGCCGCCCGGCGCGAAACGCGAGCGGAGGCGGCGGATCAGCTTGTCGGCCAGGTCCCGCTTTGTCGGCCCCACGGCGTCGGTGTTCCACTCCTCGGCTTCGAAGTCGTCGATGGAGACGAATGTGGGTTCGCCGCCCATGGTCAGCCGGACGTCTTCCTGCTTCAGGATCCGGTCGACCTCTTCTCCGAGCCGGTTGAGATCCGTCCAGGCCTCTTCGGAAAACGGCTTGGTGATGCGCGGATGCTCCGCAATCCGGGAGACCTGCATGTCGAAGGAGAAATCGACGTCGGCCGCACTCGCCATGCCCACGATCGGGGCCGCGTTGCCGTAGTGCGGGGTTGCCGCCAGCGGAATGTGACTCTCACCGGTCAGGAGCCCCGAGGTCGGGTCGAGCCCGATCCAGCCGGCGCCGGGGAGATAGACTTCTGCCCAGGCGTGCAGATCGGTAAAATCATGATCCGTGCCCGACGGTCCGTCGAGGGCTTCCAGGTCAGGTTTCAGCTGGATCAGGTAGCCCGACACGAAGCGTGCCGCGAAGCCGAGATGTCTCAGCGCCTGCACGAGCAGCCAGCTGGAGTCGCGGCAGGAACCGGTTCCTCTTTCGAAGGTTTCTTCCGGCGTCTGCACGCCCGGTTCCATGCGGATGACATAACCGACTTCGCCGGAAACGCGCGCATTCAGGGCAACGATGAAATCGATGGTCTTCTGCTTTTCCCTCGGAACGGCGTCCAGGAACCGTTGCAGGTTCGGTCCCGGTGCTTCGACGCGCTGGTAGATCAACAGATCTTCGCGGAGCTCCTCCGGATATTCGAACGGCCAATACTCGGCGGTCTCTTCAACGAAGAAATCGAAGGGATTGTAGACGGACATGTCCGCGGTAAGGTCGACCTCGATCTTGAATTCGCGCACCGGCTCGTGAAAGACGAATCGGGCCAGCCAGTTGCCGTAGGGGTCTTGCTGGTGATTGACGAAATGGCCACCGGGAGAGACTTTCAGCGAGTGCGACAGGACGCGTGTCCGGCTGTGCGGAGCCGGTCTCAGCCTGATGACCTGTGGCCCGAGCGTAACCGGTCGGTCGTAGCGGTAGTGCGTGAGATGATAGATACTTGCTCTTATGGACATCGGAGGGCCGTGATCACAGTGGGCTGGAAAAACGGGGTGTAGGGTTTCATACTTTGACGCACCGCACCACGTGTTTCTTTGCTCAAAAAGACATATGGTTGCAGCGGCCAGCTTCAGGCCGGAAAATCGCCGCACCCTTTCGTAGCAGCTCTGGTGCCGCTATGAATTTTCAACCGGGCCGTGTTTGCGTTTGAACGGCAAGGTCCGGCCGGCCAGTGCGAATCCCCTTCGCTGTCTTGAGTGAGACGTCCCGATGACCGACAAGAACGAACCCAACGAGGCCTACAATCCGGCGGAAGACGGCGCGGAAATGGCCTTCGCCGACAAGATGTCCTACGGCGACTATCTCGGCCTTTCAAAAATTCTGACGGCGCAAAGAGCACTCTCCGATGCTCCGGACGAGCTGCTGTTCATCATTCAGCACCAGACCTCGGAACTCTGGATGAAGCTCATGCTGCATGAACTTCATGGGGCGCGTGATGCCATCGACAATGACCGGATGCCGGAGGCGATGAAGCTGCTCGCCAGGGTTAGCCGGATCATGGAACAGCTCAACTCGGCGTGGGACGTGCTGAGGACCATGACGCCGAGCGACTACACCCGTTTCCGCGACGCGCTCGGCCAGTCCTCCGGCTTCCAGTCGCTCCAGTACAGGCTGATCGAATATGTCCTGGGCAATCGCAACATCGCGATGACGAAGCCGCATGCACACGATCCGGACGGCACCGCTCTGCTGGAAAGCGAACTGGAGAAACCGACCCTCTACCAGGTCGTTTTGAAATTTGCGTGCCGTCAGGGCTTCACGCTGCCGGAGGACCGTCTCAGCGTTCCGTCATCCGCGCCGCACGTGGCAATCGATGCGGTCGAGGAGCTTTGGCAAACCGTCTACCGCGATCCCTCCCGGTACTGGGCCCTTTATGAAGTCGGTGAAAAGCTGGTCGATCTGGAGGATTATTTCCGGCGCTGGCGCTTCAACCACGTGACAACCGTCGAACGGGTCATCGGCTTCAAGCGCGGAACCGGCGGGACGGGGGGTGTCTCCTATCTCAAGCGCATGCTCGAGGTCGAACTCTTTCCCGAGCTCTGGCACGTCAGGACCGTGCTCTGACAGGTTAGAGCATTTTCCGACCAATTTGGATCATTTGATGAGGATATCCGGTTCACTCGGTCAGGCGAGTCACGAAGCGCGATGCGATGCATCGCCGCGCCAGTGTTCGGCCTGCCGAATGCGCCGTGCATGTCCACTGAATTGTGTCGCCGATTTCGTCAGGCGCTGGTTCAAACGGCATGCCGCGTTGCGATATCCGGTTCGCTTTTTTCGTTTGCACTGCAATATGAAGCTTGAATGAAGCTATTTCGATGCTGAAACGAAAGAAGCGAAATCGAAATTTGCGCTATGTGAAATGTCAAAATTGTGCCACACTGCTTTGTCTGGCGCTAAAAAACAGCTGCCAAAACAAACTTTGCGGTCAAGATATCATCTTAAATAAATCATTAGATTCAATATCTTATTTATTTACGGCCCCGAAAAAAATACCTACTAAATATTTAGTTTGACATCGTGGCAACGGTGTGACCAAGTATGACGAGCCGGTTACAAACGGCTTTCATACTCACATGGGAGGAGATGAAGATGCGCAAGTATCTACTCTCCGCAGTTGCAGCCGGTGCTGTACTTGCGGGAGCAGGATCTGCTTATGCCGATGAAGCAGCGGCACAGAAGTGGATCGACCAGGAATTCCAGCCGTCCGTTCTGAACAAGGACGAGCAGCTTGCCGAGATGCAGTGGTTCATCAAGGCGGCCGAACCGTTCGACGGCATGGAAATCAACGTCCTGTCCGAAGGCATTCCGACCCACTCGTACGAGTCGGAAGTTCTCGCAAAGGCATTCGAGGAAATCACCGGCATCAAGGTCAATCACCAGATCCTTGGTGAGGGCGAGGTCGTTCAGGCTGTTCAGACCCAGATGCAGACAGGCCGGAACCTCTATGACGCCTATGTCAACGATTCCGACCTGATCGGAACGCACTCCCGCCTGCAGCTTGCCTACAACCTGACAGACTGGATGGCCGGCGAAGGCAAGGATGTGACCAACCCGGGGCTCGACCTCGAGGACTTCATGGGCACCCAGTTCACCACGGGTCCCGACGGCGATCTCTACCAGCTGCCCGACCAGCAGTTCGCGAACCTTTACTGGTTCCGCAAGGACTGGTTCGACCGCGAAGACCTCAAGACGGCCTTCAAGGACAAGTACGGCTACGATCTCGGCGTGCCGGTCAACTGGTCGGCCTATGAGGACATCGCGGAGTTCTTCTCCAAGGATGTCAAGGAAATCGACGGCGTCACGATCTATGGTCACATGGACTACGGCAAGCGTGCGCCCGACCTCGGCTGGCGGATGACCGATGCCTGGCTTTCCATGGCCGGCGCTGGCGACAAGGGTGAGCCGAACGGTATCCCGGTCGATGAATGGGGTATCCGCATGGAAGCGGGCACCTGCAATCCGGTCGGTGCGTCCGTGTCGCGCGGCGGTGCTGCCAACGGCCCTGCGGCCGTCTATGCGATCCGCAAGTGGGACGAGTGGCTGCGCAACTACGCGCCTCCGGGTGCTGCCAGCTTCGACTTCTACCAGTCTCTGCCGGCGCTCAGCCAGGGCAACGTTGCCCAGCAGATCTTCTGGTACACCGCGTTCACAGCCGACATGGTGAAGCCGAAGTCGGAAGGCAACAACACGGTCGACGATGAAGGCACGCCGCTGTGGCGCATGGCGCCGAGCCCGCATGGTCCCTACTGGGAAGAAGGCCAGAAGGTCGGTTACCAGGACGTGGGTTCCTGGACCATCTTGAAGTCAACCCCGGAAGACCGTGCCAAGGCAGCCTGGCTCTACGCACAGTTCGTCGTGTCCAAGACCGTCGACACCAAGAAGAGCCAGGTGGGTCTGACGTTCATCCGCGACAGCACCATCAACCACGAATCCTTCACCGAGCGTGCACCGAAGCTGGGTGGTCTGGTCGAATTCTACCGTTCGCCCGACCGTGTGGCCTGGTCGCCGACCGGCGTCAACGTTCCGGATTATCCGAAACTGGCGCAGATCTGGTGGCAGCAGATCGGTGACGTGAACTCCGGCGCCTTCACGCCGCAGGAAGCGATGGATCGTCTTGCCGAGGAAATGGACATCGTCATGGCCCGCATGCAGCAGGCTGACGAGCGCGCCAACGTCTACGGCGGTTGCGGACCGCGTCTCAATGAGCCGCAGGACCCGCAGGTCTGGTTGTCCAAGCCGGGTGCCCCGAAAGCCAAGCTCGAAAACGAGAAGCCGCAGGGTGTTACCGTCAACTACGACGAGCTTGTTGCCCGCTGGGGCCAATAAGCAAAAGTGTAAAACTTGACTCGTCTGGGCCGGGGCTCGTCCCCGGTCCATCACCGATCCGACTGTGACGGGCACGAAGCACGGCGCTTCCAAGAATTGCCCTGTCCGGACGCGGGCTAGAATACATGTCTCTTGAACTCAAAAACGTCACCAAGCAGGTCCAGGGTATCACCCATATCAAGGACACGAGCCTGACGCTTCAGCCTGGCCAATTCAACGTTCTCCTTGGTGAGACCGGCGCCGGCAAAACATCGCTCATCAAGCTCATGGCCGGACTGGATGGCCTTGCATCGGGACAGATCATTCTGAACGGCAAGGACGTGTCGAAGCTGTCGGCGCAAAAGCGCAATATCAGCCTCGTGCACCAGTTCTTCGTGAACTATCCGCACATGTCGGTCTACGACAATATCGCCTCGCCGCTGAAAGTGGCCGGTGTCGCCAAATCGGAGATCCAGGGCCGGGTCGAAGAAGCCGCGGATCTGCTCCGGCTGAAACCCTATCTGAACCGCAAACCGCACGAGCTTTCCGGTGGTCAGCAGCAGCGCACGGCGCTCGCGCGCGCCATCGTCAAGACAAGCGACGCGGTGTTTCTCGACGAACCGCTTGCCAACCTCGACTACAAGCTGCGCGAGGAACTGCGCGACCAGCTGCCCGATCTGTTCGCAGGCCGTGGCGCGGTGGTGGTCTATGCGACGTCCGAACCTGAAGAGGCGCTGTTGCTGGGCGGCAAGACAGCCCTGATGACGGACGGGAACGTTGTCCAGTTCGGGCCGACCTCCGAGATCTACCGCAAGCCGAAAGACCTCGATGCCGCCAAGGTGTTTTCAAACCCGCCGATCAACACCGCACCGGTCACCAAGCAGGGCGACATGGTTGTGCTGACGGAAGACATCCGCTGGCAGGCACCTGCGAAGGTCGCCGCACTCGGGGACGGACCCTACACGCTGGCGATCCGGCCGAACCATGTCCTGCCGGTAGAAACCCCCGCGCATTCGGTCCGCCTGGAAGGCCACGTCCAGGTCACGGAACTGAGCGGTTCGGAAAGCAGCGCCCACTTCGATCTCCAGGGGCAATCCTGGGTGTCGCTGTCGCCGGGCGTTCATCCCTATTTTGTTGGCGAGGTCCACGCGTTCTACCTGGACCCGAGCCACTGTTTCTTCTTTGCGCCCGACGGCGCACTGGCGGCCTGAGGAGAGAACGCCATGGCACAAATAAAGCTCTCCAACCTGCGGCATAGCTATCATCCCAATCCATCGGGTGATGCGGACTATGCCCTGAAGAAAATCGACCTGACCTGGGATGACGGCGGCGCGTACGCACTGCTCGGGCCATCCGGGTGCGGCAAGTCCACGCTCCTGAACATCATCTCCGGGCTGCTGGTACCGTCCGAAGGCAAGATCCTGTTCGACGATCAGGACGTGACGCCTCTGCCTCCGGCGAAGCGCAATATCGCGCAGGTGTTCCAGTTTCCGGTCATCTACGACACGATGTCGGTCTATGACAACCTGGCATTCCCGCTGCGCAACCGTGGCCGGGACGAGGCAACCGTTAGGGAACGCGTGACCGCCATCGCGGAGATGCTCGAGGTCACGGACATGCTGAAGACGCGTGCCGCGAACCTGTCGCCCGACAACAAGCAGAAGATCTCCATGGGCCGTGGCCTGGTGCGCCAGGACGTCAACGTGGTGATGTTCGATGAACCGCTCACGGTGATCGATCCGCATCTGAAGTGGAAGCTGCGGTCCAAGCTCAAGGAGCTGCACCAGCGGGTGAAGGCGACCATGATCTACGTTACCCACGACCAGACCGAGGCCCTGACCTTTGCCGACCAGGTCGTCGTCATGCAGGACGGCGAGATCGTGCAGATCGGAACGCCGGTCGAACTGTTCGAGCGTCCCGCGCACACCTTTGTCGGCCACTTCATCGGGTCGCCGGGCATGAACGTGCTGCCGTGCGACGTGCGCGATGGCGGAGCATTCTTCGGTGACGAACTGATCCGGCTCGAGGGGCCGCTGGAAGGAACCGCCAATGGCGCGGCCGAAATCGGCATTCGTCCCGAATTCGTCTCCGTCTCCGGCAATGGGTCGGGTCTTGACGCCAAGGTGCGCAAGGTCGCCGATATCGGACGCCACAAGGTGGTCGAGGCCATGGCCGGCGACAGCCGTGTTCACGCGATCCTGGAAGGTGAGGCGCCGAATGCCGGCGATTCCGTCAAACTTGCGTTCAAGCAATCCCAGACCCGGCTTTACAAAGACGGATGGCTGGCAAGTACGCCTGGGGAGGGTGTCCAGTGAAAACCCAGAATCAACGCGCCTGGTGGTTCGTGACGCCAGTGCTCCTGCTGGTCGCGTTCAATGCGCTCATTCCGATGATGACGGTGGTCAACTACTCCGTCCAGGAAACCTTTGGCGACAACCTGTTTTTCTGGCAGGGACTGGACTGGTTTGAACAGGTCCTGACTTCGGAGCGCTTTCACAACGCGCTCGGGCGCCAGTTCCTGTTCACCTTCCTGATCCTGATCATCGAGGTGCCGCTCGGTATCGCAATCGCGCTTTCCATGCCGAAAAAGGGGCCATGGGTGCCGTTCTGTCTCGTGACCATGGCTCTGCCCATGCTGATCCCGTGGAACGTTGTCGGTGCGATGTGGAACATCTTCACGCTGCCCGATATCGGTCTGCTCGGTTACTTCATGAACCATACGCTGGGCCTGTCCTACGACATGACGCAGGATCCCTTTGCGGCCTGGGTCACCATCATCGTCATGGATGTCTGGCACTGGACGTCTCTCGTCGTGCTGCTCGCCTATGCAGGTCTGGTGTCGATCCCCAACGCCTATTACCAGGCCGCTGAAATCGACGGGGCTTCCAACTGGGCGGTGTTCCGGTTCATCCAGCTGCCGAAGATGAAGACGGTCCTGACCATCGCGATCCTGTTGCGGTTCATGGACAGCTTCAACATCTACACCGAGCCGTTCGTCCTGACCGGTGGCGGACCGGGCAATTCCACCACGTTGCTTTCCATCGATCTGGTGAAGATTGCTCTCGGTCAGTTCGACCTCGGACCGGCTGCTGCCATGTCGCTCATCTACTTTGCCATCACGCTGTTTGTCTCTTGGCTGTTCTACACGCTGATGACACTGAACGATAACAAGAACTGAGGAGACCGATCATGCGTCTGAAAAGCCTGGTTCCCGCGCTCTACATCCTCTTCCTGATGCTGCCGATCTACTGGCTCGTCGCGATGAGTTTCAAGACCACCAACGAAATCCTGGCCGGGTTCTCGCTGTTCCCGCAAACCTGGACGTTTGCCAACTACATCGAGATCCTGACCGACCCGACATGGTACTGGGGCTACATCAACTCGATCATCTACGTGACCATGAACACCGTGATCTCGGTGATGGTCGCGCTGCCGGCAGCCTATGCCTTTTCCAGGTATTCGTTTATCGGTGACAAGCAGCTGTTCTTCTGGCTGCTGACAAACAGGATGGCGCCTGCCGCCGTGTTCGCGCTGCCGTTCTTCCAGCTTTACTCGGCGGTGGGACTGTTCGACACGCACCTGGCCGTTGCGCTCGCGCACTGCCTGTTCAACATCCCGCTCGCCGTCTGGATCCTCGAAGGTTTCATGAGCGGCGTGCCGAAGGAACTGGACGAGACCGCCTATGTGGACGGCTATTCGTTCCCGCGGTTCTTCGTGACCATCTTCCTGCCCGCCATCAAGTCGGGCGTCGGGGTGGCGGCTTTCTTCTGCTTCATGTTCTCATGGGTGGAGATGCTGCTGTCCAAGACACTGACCGCCGTCGAGGCCAAACCCATTGCCGCCGTGATGACCCGGACCGCTTCCTCCGCGGGCTATGAACTCGGGCTGCTGGCGGCCGCCGGGACCCTGACTATCATTCCCGGCGCCATCGTCATCTACTTTGTTCGCAACTACATAGCCAAGGGCTTTGCCCTGGGGAGGGTCTGATGCTCGGCTGGATGGCGTGGACCTGGCCGACGGCGCTGCTGTTCGTCGGCATATTTTCCGCAATCGGTCTTCTGACCGTGCTCGAAATCAAGTACCCCGGCGGCGATGCCCGCCGCGGCGTCCTTGGCCTGACAACGACGCGGGGCGACCGTCTCTTCATCACCCTGCTCGGAACGGCCTACATCTTCCTGGCCTGGCTCGGGCTGATGGGCCATCCGCTGTGGTGGCCGCTTGCACTCAGCATCGGCTGGGGGGCGTTCTGTTTCTGGAAGGTGTGACGTGCAAGCGGAGACGTGGCCGTTGCCAGTTGAAGAAAACGGGCGGGAACGGCCAAAGCGATAGTAATTTCGAAGCAATCGTGCATGAATAGGCGCCGGGGCATGCAATCAAATCATCGCAAAGATCTTTTGGGGCATGGCCCGAGCCACATCCAATCCTCAATCGGCACAGGGCTGTAATGAGAAAGCGTAAAAGCAACGAGTTTCTGACCGAAGTCGAACTGGAGTTCATGACCGAACTCTGGAAGCTCGGCGAAGGCTCCGTGCGGGAGATCCTCGCATCGCTGCCGTCGGACAGACAGCTTGCCTACACGTCCTGTGCAACCATCATGCGGATCCTGGATGAGAAAGGCTTCGTGGACAGCCGGAAAGAAGGCAAAACATTCATCTATACCCCCCGGCTGACCAAGGACACCTACCAGTCCCGTTCCCTGAGAAATCTATCTGAAAAACTGTTCGACGGCACACCTGCGTCCCTCGTGGCGAGGCTCGTCGACGAATATGAACTCTCGAACGACGATCTGGAGGAAATGAGAGCGTTACTGGACAGGAGGAGGACAGATGACGCTACTTAACCAGGTATTCGACATTTACGTCGATCTGAACATTACGCTGGCCCACACGGCCATCATCTGGCTCGCCGCGAAACTGGCGTTGAACCGGTTCGGAAGAAAACTGGCCTTCAACTATCAGCTGGCCATCCTGAATGGCCTGTTCGCGGTCATGGTGCTGTCGCCGCTTGCGGTGGCGGTGTATCAATACATGCAGGTCGCGAAGGTCGTTCCGGTCGCGGGGACGCTCAATCTTGCCGACTATGCCGTCTCGCAATATCTGCGCGGCGGCATCGCCATCCCGGCGGAAGACTTTCAATCGCTGCTCGGTCTCCGAAGCCGTGTGACGGAAAACATCGTTTCCCTCGCACCCGGTTTCGGCATGGCCATCGGCGTGTTCCTGCTGGCGGGTTTTGCTTTTTTCGCGGCACGGCTGGGCCTCAACGTCGTGCGTCTCAAGCGGATGCTGTCCGGATGTCATTCATGGCGTCGATCCGGGCGTCTGCACCTGCTCTTGTCCGATCATGCACTCGTGCCGTTTTCCGCAAGAGGGCTGGCACGCAACTACGTGGTGATCCCGTCGGAGCTGCTGGCAAAGCCGGATGACCTGAAATTCGTCCTGAAGCACGAGTTCCAGCACCTGCGCCAGGGTGACGTCAGCTGGGAAATCGGTCTGGAATTCCTGCGGCCGTTCTTCTTCTGGAACCCGTTCTTCTATGTCTGGAAGTCCGAGGTCGAGCGCTTGCGCGAGCTTGCCTGCGACCAGAAAGTGACCGACGCGTCCGATGTCGATCTGAGGTCCTATTGCATGTGCCTGCTGCGCGCGGCACAGGCCGGACTGAGACGGCGGCAGAGCCTTGCCGCGAAGGACAAGGTCGGCAATGTGGCAGCCGTTGCGCTGATCGAGGTGCAGGACCGGTTCCTGCGCCGGTCGCCCGCACAGAAACTTCGCCGCCGCGTCGAGGCTCTTCTGGAAAAGGACCGGATGCAACCGCATTGGGGATTTGTCTGCATTGCCGTCCTGCCGATGGTCGCAATCGTGTTCCTGTCGGCCCTGTCGATCCAGAAACCTGCGGACTGGAGCCAGGACCGGATCATGCTGTCGACCATCATCAATCTGGACCGCATGGACAGATCGACCCCGTCCTTCGGGCAGCGCCCCTTGAGGTAGGAAAAGTCGGGCGGGTGAACCTACCCGCCCTTCACCTTCAGCTTGCCGACATCCTTGTTTTCCTGGCTGTCATTTGTCCAGCTGATGCGCATGTCCAGCCGGGACTGTCCGTCCTCGTTGGTGGCGGTGACCCTGAGGTTCATCAATCCGCGCGGTTCCAGGGTGATGTCGCCGGTATCGTCGCCAAACTCGATCTCGCCCTTGGAAATGCCGCGTTTCAGCGCGTCCAGCATTTTCAGAATGGACTTCTTGTCCTGCAGGGATTGATGCCGGAACCGGCCCTTGCGTTCCATCATCAGGTCAGTCCGTGTTGCTTGAGGAACCGGTGCGGATCGAACAGCTTGGCGTGCGGGTAGTCGCGGCTGATGCCGATGATGTTGCCGTCCGGATGAATGATCGTCGCTCCCGTTCCGATTCCATCCAGACCTTCAGACCTTCTGGAATGCCGGTCAAGCGTAATGTCGGCTTCCAGATGCAGCAGCCCGTGTTTGGTCTTGAGTTCCTGGCCTCGATGCCGGTTAACGTGTCCGTGGACCAGCATCTTGACCCCGGCCAGATGCAGGTCCTCAACACCCCGTTCGGTCAGCGGGTGATCGATGTCCCGGTATTTGGTGCGCATCAGATTGGCGACCGTTCCGGAATAGAAAACAAAGGGATCCTTTCTGCTTTCCTTTCGAAAGCGCCGGTTGACATGCGCCATGCCTTTTGCCGAAAGCTGGGCCGCCATGCTGTCGTCTATGCCGGCATGCACGAAGAGCAGGGACCCGCTCTGGTGAACGGCTTGCATGCTCCGGAAGAACCATGCATAGCGACCGGCGGGATCGACAAAGAGGTCGCGGCAAGTCAGGGCCGCGGCATAGAGCTGGCGGACCGACAGGCCAGCTTCCCCAGCGTGGTCGGCGAATTTCTCGGTCTTTTTCCTCAGGCGGCGCATTTCCTTGCGAACAGCCGCGTCGTTGAGGTGCCGCGCAGCAATCGCGGGGAAGTTCCTGGTCCACTTCTTGCCGGGGATCATCAGGCGAAGACACGTCTTCTCGTCCGGCAGGCCCGGCTCCTGCCGGTGCCAGTTCACGTGCCTGTCGAAAACCTCCCGCAGGAGTGGCAGAACCTTCTTGCCCATGCGTACGAACATGTGCGCGTTGAGCGACCCCCGTTTGACGGTCAACGATTGCAGGCCGAGATAGAGGCGGAGATCGTGATTGCCGGCGAGCAACACGATGTCCGGCACCGCTCTTCTCAGCGCAGCGAGACAATCGAGCAGGTCGAGATTGCTCGGCCCCTTGTCGAGACAGTCACCGCCGATGATGATCTGGCAGCTCTTGCCGAAGGTGGTCAGCTCAAAGTCATCCAGGCCTTGACCAGTGCGCAGGATCACGCGCGCTGCCACAAGGGATCTGAGCAGGCTCTCCGCGTCGGCATGCAGGTCCGAAATAAAGACGACCGGCTTGTCCGGCCAGTCCCAGGGACCGAGTGCGTTCACCCTGGAAACGCTGTTGGCAAGGTCGGGCGCTGGGCCGTCCGCAACCACACAGCCCGGATTGGCATCCAGGGGCCAGGGAATGCAACTTTCCGGGATGCCGAGATCAGCGGCCGTGCCTGGGGCAATCGGTGGGAGGAGCGGTATCGGGGGGCTGTTGGTCATATCCAGGGTCTGTCAGTCGAGTGATGTTTCGAGCGGCTGGCGTTCTTTCCAGCTGCCGGTATGGTGATGCCAGGTCCCCTCCTGTGTACGTCGCAGCACGACGGGCCTGGCGTGATGCATGCTGAGCCGGCGAATATCCTCAAGTCCAAGGACGCCGATGTGATGGGCTGCATGCCGGAACGATGCGCCATGGCCGACAAAGATCCGTGCAGCCGGGTTCGGCGCTTCGGGTAATCTGTCCATGTGCGAAATCAGACATTGCGCAACACGGGCACCTGCCTCCATCAGGCTTTCCGCACCCTGGGCGGGAAGCTTGTAGTGACTGTCTGATTTCCAGTTTTGCGGCGGTCTGGCATATCTGGGATCCTGCTCGAGGATGTCCTCGATTTCGGCAGCAGTCAGATTGGCGAACGCACCGACGCTGCGCTCGGCGAGCGCCTCGTCTTCGAGAACGTGGACTGGATCACCGCTTTGTGCGGTCAATTCGGCTGCAAGCGTTGCCGCCGTCTGCCATGCCCGTTGCTGGCGCGAGCAAACGATCTCCGGAACGATGTGCCAGCCCTCGGTTTCAGTCAGCTCCGCGACTTCAACGGCTGCTGCCCTTGCCTGTTCCTGTCCAAACGCCGTCAGGCCATACGGCTGCAGGGCGCTCGGAGTGCCTGACTTTTGATGATAGGCGCCGTGGCGCACCAGGATGGCAAACCGGCCGTTCATCGCGCGTCACCCAGAAGGTCCGTTCCGGCGTCGAAAAGCGCGTCGAAATCGATTTGCCCCGTTACTTCCCAGGTCTGGATCCCTTCCAGGGCGGTGAGATAGGCGCTTGCGTCCAAAGGTGTTCTGTCCGTCCAGAATGCGCCTTCCTTCGTCTGGTAGAACGGACCCGGGCTTTTCATGATGGCGGATAGAAGATCCGTTCGTTCCTGGAGATGGACCTTTGTCACCGCGGTCGGCGCGCTGCTGTCGCGCGCCCAGTTCAGGACCCAGAAATCGGTGAGCTCCGCATCGTGGGAAATGCGCCCCGGACCGTAGATGTCATCGATAAAGAGGTCGTACTTCTCCTCCAGGTGCCAGAGTTCGTCCCGCTCCATGTTTCTGAGTTCTTCTTCCCGCTCCTCGTCGATCAGCCCGGCCAGGCGGGAATTGGTGACGATCGTCCCCGGATTGATGCGCGGCAGTTTCGGAATGCCGAGGGCTTTCGTGCCGGTGTCCGACTTGCGGACGAGCAGCCGGTCATTGGTCACGTACCGTGTCCCCGCGACCTCCATCAGGCGCAGCATCGCCGTCGACTTGCCGCCGCCGGACAGGCCGGAAATGGCAAGGCCCTTTGCAGCCGTCCGGACGGCTGCTGCGTGGCAGGCAACCCAGTCCTCTCGCTGAAATCTGTTGAGGATCTGCGTGTTGATGAAATTGATGACCTGGTTGGGATGCCCTTCGGTCGGTCCGAAAGCGACGGCCCAGCCGGGCGACTGCAGAAACTGCAGGCCGGTGCGGACTTTGAGGATCATCCGTCCGCCGGCAAGGTCGGCAATCGCGTCCTTGCGGCCGGTTTTTCCTGGCTCCCGCATCCAGTCGGCAAATTCGATGTCGAACGGGAGTTTCACCTCGCCGAGGACATGGATCGTGAGATCCGGGTCAGCAGGGACGGAGATGACGTGCTGAAAGTACCGGAGCAGTTCGGCAAGGAGCGCCGGCGAGGTACACCTGACTTCGATCACATAGCCGCCGACGCTGAGGCAGACAGGGTCCGACATCCGGGTCGCACGCACCGGATCGAGCGCATCAAGGACATCCTGGACAGAAGGTTCTCTCATCCGCGCACCTTCGATATCACATGATCTGCATAGAGGCCTGCCGCATCGATCGATGCACCTTCAAGCGCACCCCTGAAGCCGCCGAATGCAGAGACTTCGAAGACGATCGGCCCGTTGTCGGTCAGGCCGATATCGACGGTTGTGAAGTCGAGTCCGAAGGGTGCCTGTGCGCGCCTGGCCAGGTCGATCAGATCTTCGTCCGCCTCGAAGGGCTCGTATTTACCGCCGTGATGGATTGTCGTGTTCCAGCTGTCCGTCTGGGCGACCCGGGCGTAGGTGCCGAGGTATCGGCCGCCCAGGAACACCATGCCGAGGTCCCGTCCGGACAGGTTCACCTTCTGCTGGAGATACATGACCGGATTGTCGGCCTTGAAGGCGGCAATACGCTCCTTGAGCGCAGGCGTTCCCGTTGCGGCGTCCATCAGCGTCATGCCGCGTGCCTTGGTCGAGAACAGCGGTTTGAACACGGCACCGCCGAAGCGCTGCACCGCCGCGAGTGCTTCCGTTTCGTTTTCCGTCACGCATGTGGCCGGCATCGGGATGCCCGCATTCGACAGGGTGACCGTACAGCTCAGGCGATTGACCAGCCCGAGGATCGCGGACGTCCCGGAGAAAACCCTGACGCCCGCGCTCTCGGCGACGCGCAGCATTTCGAGCCGGTCAAGCGTTGCCGGGCTGTATTCCTCGCTGATCTTCTTGATCACCAGTCCATCGAGATCGCAGAGGTTCCGGTTTCCGGCTGTCAGGGTCCGCGTCTCAAGGTCGAGCGCGACGTCCGCCATGCCGATCACGGCCCGGAAGCCGGTTCTTTCCTCAAGTGCGTCCGCAAGCACTTCGGTCGACCACTTGCCGGGGATTCCGATGACGCCGACTTTCAGGTCAGTCATTGAAGATCTCCTTCACGGGAAGCCGGAACCTGGCCTCCTCGCCGGGCGGGCATGCGATGGTTCGTTCGATCAGATAGCGGGCTTTCAGCCACATGCGCCGCGCCAGCTGCTTGTCGAAGATGAAGCGCGTGGAGCTGGCAAAGGAACGCGCCAGCCCGAGCGAGAGCCGAAAATCGAAGGTCTCGTCACCCTGCTTGCGGGCGAAGGCCTTTGCCGCCTGGTAGAGGGTCAGCGATGCCAGCATGATGCGATGGCGGGTTTCGCGGTCGACGACCTGAAGCCGGTAGTTCGACACCATGAAAACCGAGACGTCCTGGACGTAATCCATGTAGCGCGACCGGTGAAGGTCGATGAAGTGAACGCGATTCTCTTCCCGGTCATAGATGATGTTGTCGACATTGAAATCGCCGTGGATATAGACCGAAAAGGGTGAGGAGACCGCTGCTTCCCGCCGGGTTGCTTCCCGGATAATGCTGTCCAGAGAGTTCAGTTTCTGGCCCGCAAAGCGAATGGGTGTGTCCCTGAATTCCGGATGCACCCGACGAACCTCTTCCAGGCGTCTGGCCAGTTGCTGCATGCTGCCGAGTTCCGCTGGCTCTTTCGTCCTGGTTTGTTTCCAGACATCCTTCAGCGTCCTGGAAAGACAGGCCAGTGCCTTTTCACAATGATCGGCTGGTTCATTCAGGACGATGTGTTCGAAGGTCATGCCCGGAAGATGTTCGATCAGCAGAGCAGCCGACTGGTCGCGTTTTTCATAGGACAGGATCTTGGGAGCAAGACCGGGATAGATCGCGTGCCAGCTCTTCACGCCTTCGCGTTCTTCCTTCAGCTTGCTTTTTTCGCCGTCCTTGAAAACGGCGGCGACTGCTTCGGTCTTCCTGTCCTTGATTGCGGACACGGAACTGCCCGACCGGGTCTCGGCTATCGTTTCGACTTTCAGTCCGGCGCCGTCGGTATCAAGATCGGACATGAGGCTTTGCAACGCAAAATAGCGTTCCAGATTAACGGCCTGCCCGATATTGGCGGAAATCACCGCCTCGCCGATTGCTTTGAGCGAGTCTCCCATTCTCTGGAATTCGTTGGCCACCAGGAGGCTGTTTGCGATATCCGCGGGCCGCAGCTTCGGGTCGCGCATGCCGCGCGTGTAGATCTTGAACAGTTTCCTATAGTCGGCCTCGATCTTCTTCTGCAGTTCGCCGATCTCGATCGCCTGTTCGGTGTCGTTGCCCAAAAACGCCTCTTCGATCTTGCACACGCCTCTGCGGACGAGCCGGATCACTGCCGGATAACGGCCGGGTTCAAGCGTTTCAAACGTGTCGATCCGTTCGACGTGACGGAGGGAGAGCCGGGCAAGATTGGCAATTCGGTGGAGATCGGTCGCGATGAATTCCACACTGCGCAGCGTCAGGTGCTTGCGGTTCCCCGTATTGGTGTTCGCCAGATGCTGGATGCAGGCGGCATGGATGCGCGACTTGAGATTATGGGCGTAGCCGGCGCGATCCAGAATGCGTCTGGCATGCGCAATGGTCGGCGTTTTGAAAAAGGCTTCTAGCTGAAGCAACTGGCCATCGATCTCCGAGCACAGAAAATGGAGATTTTCCCGGATGGTCTTTGGAATGTTAGTCATTGAATGATCCGAGATAGACTTCGGCGTTCCGCCTACAGCCAAGTGAAAACAGTTTTGTGACATAAAGCGGACGCAGATGCAGGGCGTCCTCACCGGTTATCCAGCATGTGGCGACCTGATGCGGGTCGGGTCCAGGACCGAGCCGGGGCGTGTAGCTGTCGGGGACACTGCATTCGAAGATGAAATCGAGTTGATGCCGGCATTCCGCACCATCGGACTTTTTCCGATAGACTTCAGCGACATGCACCAGTTTCGAGACGGAAATGTCAGCGCCGATCTCTTCACGGCATTCCCGTTTCAGGGCGGCAACGAGGTCCTCGCCCGGTTCCTGTTTTCCGCCGGGCAACGTGAAGTACCGCCCTTTCACAGGGTGCTGTTTTTCCTGGACCAATAAATTTCGCCCGCTCAGGATAAAAGCCCGCGGCGTGGACCGGATGCCCGGTCTGAAGACGGGGTGATTCGGAGTGTCTTTCACAGAAATCCCTCCATCCCCTTCCTGCCGCATCCAGATCCGGGGAGCGCCGAAGCGGCGGTTCTATGTCGCAGCCGGTGTCGATCACCAAGCGCGAGCCAAGTATAGATGAGTCTCGCCTCAAAGGTCGCCGCAGCTAACCGAATGTTGTGAAAAACCGATGCCGGACGAAGCGTATTCCTGACGATGCCAACTACGCCGTGCGTCAGATATCCGGTCCTGACGACCGGCTTTCCGTTGTCGGATCTATCTCGTTTCTCAAGGTTTCCAATGCCCGCATGCGTTCCTGCGCGCGTTGCTGGTTCTCGCGGGTGACACCGGCGATCAGGATTTCGGAGATCGCCATCAGGGCCAGGGAGGAATCCCAGGGGGAGGGCACGGCGACCCGCGCGGGCAGCACGAAGCTGGCGATACGGCCCACGGGCGACATCCAGCTGTCCGTCACCAGCGCAACGGTCGCTCCTTGCCTGGCGGCGGCCTCGGCAAACTGGACGATCTCGGTCTGGTAGCGGCGGATGTCAAAAATCAGGACCACGTCCCGAGGTCCCATACCCAGCAACTGATCCAGCCAGTTGCCCTGCTGGCCGGCAATATGATTGACGCCCGAGCGCACGATCCTCAGATGCGCCGCTGTGTAGCGGGCGAGCCCGTCGGTAAAGCGGCCGCCGATCAGGTGCAACGTGCGTTTTTCGTCCGAAAGGAGCCGGATCAATCCGTCCAACTCGCCCTTGGGCAGGTTTTCGAACGTCTCCCTGACGTTCTCCAAAAGCTGTGAGACGTGGGGGTCGCCGCCCTGTTCCGCCTCGAGCGTGGCGCTGCGTGCGAGCGGCGAGTTCAGCTGGCTTTCCAGTTCGCTTCTCAGCTTCTTCTGGAATTCCGAGAAACCTGGAAATCCGAGACGGCCGATGAAACGGAGGATGGTCGGCGAACTCACGCCGGCGGCTTCCGCGAACTGGGCAACGGTTCCCAGACCCTGGACGGGGTAGTTCGCCATCAGCGCGTGCGCGGCCTTTTTTTCCGTGGCCGTGAATTCGTCGAGACGGTCTCGAATGTCTTCCAGGAGTGGGCGTTCCATGTGTGTGGCCTGCTTTTGTCCGCGGAGCGTTATTTTCATTTGACAGCGGCACCAATCTTCGTATCAAATATTACAGAAATTGGATCAGGCGGCAATCCTGTAATAAACATTACAAAATCCTGGTCGCGGATTTTCAAGGGGAACGGGGAATGGGTGAAGGCCCTGCAAACGGCGTGACATCAGGGTCCGTGGCGATCGAGAACGCTGCCGGCGAAGGCGCGTTCGTTTTCGTTTGCGACCATGCCTCAAACCATTTTCCGCCACCCTATGATCAGTGCCTCGGTGTGACCGAAACGGAAAAATCCGCCCATATCTCCTGGGATCCGGGCGCGCTGGGTGTCGCGAAGGGGCTCTCGGACAGGCTCGACTCGCCGCTGGTGCACACCACGATTTCGCGGCTGATCATAGACTGCAACCGGGACGAGGACCGGGACGATCTCATTCCGAGCTTGAGCGAAACCACGGAGATCTCCGGAAACAGGGACTTGCCCGAAGCCGAGAAATCCTTCCGGCTCGATCTGGTCCATCGTCCGTTTCACAAGGCGATCGACGAGGTCATCGAGGCGCGGCGGCAACGCGGTCTCGCCACCGCCGTGGTCTCGGTTCATTCCTTCACGCCCGTCTACAAGGGACGAAACCGACCCTGGGAGATCGGCCTGATTTCGGACAGGGACCGCAGTCTCGCAGAACCTGTTCTTGCCGGCCTGGAAACGCGCGGCGACCTGACTGTCGGTGACAATGAGCCCTATGCGCCTTCGGACGGGGTCTATTACACCATCCACCGGCACGGCGAAGACCGGCAGCTTCCCTGCCTGATGATCGAGATCCGGAACGACGAGATCACGACACCGGACCAGGAAACGCGCTGGGCGGAGCTTTTGGCACCCTTGCTGGCAAAGGCGATGCACACCGGATTGCCCGCAAACGGTCCCGTTGCCGCGGGAGGCGCCGATGCTTAAGGCGGCTCGCGTCTATGTCCGCATCGTCGACGGCTTCAATCGCGGTCTCGGCAAGGTGATCATGTGGGGTGTGTTCGCAATGGCCGCCATTCTGCTGTGGTCGTCGATCTCGAAGACATTCTTCAACCCGTCGCTCTGGACTCTTGAAGTGGCGCAGTTCGCGATGGTCGCCTATTACGTCCTTGGCGGTCCCTACTCGATCCAGCTGGGATCAAACGTGCGGATGGACCTCTTCTACGCGGAATGGAGCTTGAAGAAGAAGGCCTGGTTCGACGCGTTCACGGTGCTGTTGCTCATCTTCTATCTGTGCGTGCTGCTCTATGGCGCGCTGAATTCCTTTGCCTATTCGCTCGGATATTTCGGCAAGGAGCCGTTTGCATTTTACGCCGACCTGATCGGGACCTTCCTGACGGGCGGGCCGGAGGCGGCGGGTGAAAAGCTCGGCTATATCGAACGCAGCCCGACCGCGTGGCGGCCCTATCTGTGGCCCGTCAAGCTGGTCATGATCCTTGGTTTCTTTCTCATGCTCCTGCAGGTCGTTGCCGAATTGCTCAAGGACATTGCCCGTATCAAGGGAGAGACGATCTGATGTCGTATGAGATGATCGCTCTTCTCATGTTCTCGTCGATGATGCTGATGCTGCTGACCGGTCAGCGGGTGTTCGGCGCGATCGGCGGAATTGCCTCGATCGCCGCGCTTCTCCTGTGGGGAACGGGAGGCGGGGACATTCCCTTTTCCGCGGCCATGAAGCTCATGAAATGGTATCCGCTGCTGACGCTGCCGATGTTCATCTTCATGGGCTACGTGCTGTCGGAAACCAAGATCGCCGACGATCTCTACAAGATGTTCCACGTGTGGATGGGGCCGGTGAACGGGGGTCTGGCGATCGGGACGATCCTGCTGATGGTGCTGATCTCGGCCATGAACGGTCTATCGGTCGCCGGGATGGCCATCGGCGCGACCATCGCGCTGCCGGAACTTCTCAAACGGAAATACGACAAGCGCATGGTCACGGGGGTGATCCAGGCCGGGTCCTCGTTGGGGATTCTCGTGCCGCCATCCGTGGTTCTGGTGCTCTATGCCATGATCGCGCGCGCGCCCGTCGGGCAGCTCTGGCTTGCCGGTGCCGTGCCCGGCCTGATGATGGCAGCGATGTTCGTGATCTATATCGCGATCCGGTGCCGGGTTCAGCCGGAACTCGGCCCGGCGCTGACGAAGGATGAACGCGCGGCATCGCAGGACGAGAAATACCGACTGTTGCTGGCGGGTATCCTGCCGATCGTCATCTTCGCGTCGATGATGGTTCCGTTCGTGATGGGCAAGACCAGTCTGGTCGAAGCCTCGGCGATCGGAGCGCTGACGGCGCTGCTCGCCGCGATCGTGCGCCGCCGGATGACATGGGACATCCTTATCCTGTGCCTCAAGAACACGCTTGGCATTTCCTGCATGTTCATGTGGATCATCCTGGCGGCTCTCGGCTTCGGTGCGGTCTTCGACGGTCTGGGTGCCGTCAAGGCCATCGAGAACCTCTTTACCGATCAGCTCGGCCTGTCGCCCTGGATGATCCTGATCCTGATGCAGCTGTCGTTTCTGGTCATGGGGACCTTTCTGGACGACACGGCGATGCTGGTGATCGTGGCGCCGCTCTACGTGCCGCTGGTCGGCACGTTGGATCTCGGTATGCCGCGGACGGACGTGCTGATCTGGTACGGTGTGCTCTATACGATCACGACGCAGATCGCCTACATGACGCCGCCGTTCGGCTACAATCTCTTCCTGATGCGGGCGATGGCGCCCAAGGACATCACCATGCGGGACATCTACGGTTCGATCACGCCGTTCGTGCTCGTGATGGTCCTTGCGCTGGCGCTCGTTATGGCATTCCCGCAGATCGCCCTTTGGCTGCCTGACCTCGTCTATGGAAGGTGACCACAGGATGCGGGACAATAAAAAGACTGTCCGGGGGAAACGGACATTTACTGTGGCAACGAAAGAACCGGCAACGGTCAGGCCGCTTGGAACTTGATCAACAACCAGGGGAACTAAGATATGACCAACAGACGTGATTTTCTGAAAAAAGCAGGTGTCGGCACGGTCGCCGCCGCCGGAGCAACGACACTGGCGGCACCTGCCGTCCATGGCCAGTCGCCGATCAAGTGGCGCCTGCAGACCTACGCCGGTCCGGCACTGGCCGAGCATGTCATCAAGCCTCATATCGATGCCTTCAACAAGGCCGCCAACGGCGAGATGGAAATCGAGCTGTTCACCGCAGATCAGCTGGTGCCGACAGGCGAACTCTTCCGCGCGATGCAGCAGGGAACGATCGATGCGGTGCAGTCGGATGATGATTCCATGGCGTCGCCGACGGAAGTCACCGTGTTCGGCGGATATTTTCCGTTTGCATCCCGCTACTCGCTCGACGTGCCGGTGCTGTTCAACCAGTACGGCCTGAAGGAGATCTGGGAAGAGGAATATTCCAAGGTCGGCGTCAAGCACATCTCCGCAGGTGCGTGGGATCCCTGCCATTTCGCGACCAAGGACCCGATCCGTTCCCTTGAAGACCTGCAGGGCAAGCGCGTCTTCACCTTCCCGACAGCCGGCCGCTTCATGAGCCAGTTCGGCGTCGTTCCGGTGACGCTTCCCTGGGAAGACATCGAGGTCGCGGTTCAGACCGGCGAACTCGACGGGATCGCCTGGTCCGGTATCACGGAAGACTACACCGTCGGCTGGGCGGACGTGACCAACTACTTCCTGACGAACAACATCTCCGGCGCATGGGCCGGATCGTTCTTCGCCAACATGGAGCGCTGGAACGAGCTTCCCGACCACCTGAAGACGATGCTTCAGCTGGCCATGGACGCATCGCACTACTATCGCCAGTGGTGGTACTGGGGCGGCGAAGCGGCCCTGCGCGTCAACGGCACCAAGATGGAACTCACGTCCATCCCGGATGCCCAGTGGGCAACGGTTGAAGAAGCCGCACTGGCCTTCTGGGACGAGATCGCGTCCGAGTCTCCCGTCAAGGCGAAGGTCGTCGAAATCTTCAAGAAATACAACGCCGACATGCAGAAGGCCGGACGGCCTTACCGCTACAGCTAAATTCGGCTAAGCAGCAACGTCCCCGGTCCCGGCATTCGTGTCGGGACCGGGGAAACATCCGATACTCCATCCTGTCCTGAAACCGGAAACCCTAAAATGCCAGGCAACCTGACCTTTGACGCACTGAAGACGCTGGTCTCATCCGGCGAGATCGATACGGTGCTTGCGTGTATTGTCGATATGCAGGGACGGTTGATGGGCAAGCGCTTCCATGCACAGCATTTCGTCGACACGGCCTACGACGAAACCCATTGCTGCAATTACCTGCTGGCGACCGACATCGAGATGTACACGGTCGAGGGCTACGCGTCGACGAGCTGGTCGGGAGGTTACGGCGACTACGTGATGAAGCCGGACCTGTCGAGCATCCGGAAGGTTCCCTGGCTCGAAGCCACGGCGATGGTGATGTGCGACGTTCAGGATCATCACACCCACGAGGACGTGCCGCATTCGCCGCGCGCGATGCTCAAGGCGCAGGTTGCCCGGCTCGCCGATATGGGGCTGACGCCGATCATGGCGACCGAACTGGAATTCTTCCTGTTCGAGAAAAGTTTCGACGAGATCCGCAAGGAGGGTTTCCGCGATCTCGAGCCGATCTCCGGCTATAACGAGGACTATCACATCCTGCAGACGACCAAGGAAGAGGACGTCTTGCGTCCGGTCCGCAACGGTCTTTTCGGCGCTGGTGTCCCGGTGGAGAACACCAAGGGCGAAGCGGAGACCGGGCAGGAAGAACTCAATATCAAATATGCGCCGGCACTTGATACGGCCGAGTATCACACGATCGCCAAACATGCCGTCAAGGAGATCGCCTGGGCGAAGGGACGGTCGGTGTCCTTCCTTGCCAAGTGGCGCAGCGACAAGGTCGGCTCGTCATCGCATGTGCACCATTCGCTGTTCGACAAGAAAGGCAACAACGTCTTTTGTGACGGCAAGGCGGAGCTCGGCATGTCGGACATGATGCGCCACTACCTTGCGGGCCTGATCAAGTATGCGCCGGACTACACCTATTTTCTGGCGCCATACATCAACAGCTACAAGCGGTTCCAGAAAGGCACCTTCGCACCGACCAAGACGGTCTGGTCGGTCGACAACCGCACGGCCGGCTTCCGCCTGTGCGGCGAAGGCACCAAGGCGCTCCGGGTCGAGTGCCGGATCGGCGGATCGGATCTCAATCCCTATCTGGCGCTTGCCGCGCTGATTGCCGCCGGCATCAAGGGACTGGAAGAAAAGCTGCCGCTCGATCCGCCGACGACCGGAGATGTCTACGAGAACCGCAGGGCCAGGGAAATCCCGCATACCCTGCGCGATGCGCGCGAAACGCTGCGCAAGTCGAAGTTCCTGCGCGAGGCATTTTCCGATGCGGTGATCGATCACTATGCGCGCGCGGCGGAATGGGAAATCGAGGAATTCGACCGGGCGGTCACGGACTACGAAGTCGCCCGGGGTTTCGAACGGGCATAGGACTATGACACATACATAGGGATGTTCCTGTCCGAGCCTCATCCTGAGGAGGGCCGAAGTGCCCGTCTCGAAGGATGGGCGGCAGGTGCCGGACAAGCGGCCCATCCTTCGAGACAGCGCTCGCGCGCTTCCTCAGGATGAGGAATACGGGAAGTCAGGGCAAAGAATACGAAAGCCAACCACTTTCAAAACACCGCACGGAAAGATGCGGCACGAGAGGTTTCAAATGTCAGATGTGATCAAGCTGATCTCACCCGTTGACGGGTCGGTTTATGCGGAGCGTCCCGCACTGGACGAGACCGCGGTCGAAAAGGTCGTGTCGGCTGCCAGAAGCGCGCAGGCCGGATGGGCGGCAACCCCGATTGCCGAGCGCGTTGCCTTGTGCATGAAGGCGCTGGAAGCACTTAAGGCGATGAACGACGATGTCGTGCCGGAACTCGCGTGGCAAATGGGCCGCCCTGTCCGTTATGGCGGTGAGCTTGGCGGCACCGTTGAACGCACCGAATATTGCGCCTCCATTGCCGCAGATGCGCTGGCCGATATCGAGCGGAGCGACAAGCCGGGCTTCAAGCGCTATTTGAGGCGTGTGCCGCTCGGCATCGTCATGGTGATCGCACCGTGGAACTATCCCTTCATGACCGCCATCAACACGATCATGCCTGCCCTGATGGCGGGGAATGCCTTGGTGCTCAAGCATGCCGCGCAGACCCTGCTTGTGGGTGAGCGCCTTGCACAGGCCTTTGAAACGGCGGGCCTGCCGAAGGGCGTATTCCAGAACATCGTGCTGACGCATTCGGGTACCGAAAAGCTGCTCGGCTCCGGCCTGATCGATCATGTCAATTTCACCGGTTCCGTTGCCGGCGGGCGGGCAATCGAAAAGGCGCTGGCCGGAACGTTCGCGACGCTCGGTCTTGAACTCGGCGGCAAGGATCCAGCCTATGTGCGCGCAGATGCCGATCTGGATTATGCCATCGGCAATCTCGTCGACGGCGCCTTCTACAATGCCGGGCAGTGCTGCTGCGGCATCGAGCGCGTTTACGTGCATGAGAGCCAGTTCGACAGGTTCGTGGACGGTTTTGTCGATCTGACAAAGCAGTATCAACTGGGCAACCCGATGGATGAGGCGACCACGCTTGGTCCGATGGCGCAGGCCCGGTTCGCGGCCTGGGTGCGCGAGCAGACAGATGAAGCGCTGCGCAAGGGCGCGAAGGCCCATATCGACATGTCGGCGTTCTCGGAGAACAAGGACGGCACGCCTTATCTGGCGCCGCAGGTCCTGACCGACGTGAACCACCAGATGTCGGTGATGCGCGAGGAGAGCTTCGGTCCCATTGTCGGCATCATGAAGGTGAAGGACGACGAGGAAGCGCTGCAGTTCATGAACGACAGCCCATACGGCCTGACCGCGTCGATCTGGAGCGAAGACGTCGAGGCCGCCGCCGGGATTGGCGACAGGATCGAGACAGGCACGGTTTTCATGAACCGCTGCGATTATCTCGACCCGGCGCTCGTCTGGACCGGCGTCAAGGAAACCGGCAAGGGTGCCGCGCTTTCCGAGATCGGCTTCCACAACCTGACACGGCCGAAATCGTTCCACTTCCGCGTGGAGCATTGAGGCAGGAGAAAAACGAACGGAGACTTCACGCAACCCTTGTGTTGTCATCCCGGCCGAAACGAAGCGGAAGGCCGGGATCCAGTGAACGGAAGCGGTTGGTCATATGACGATCGTATATGACGACGCGAACTGAACCCCTGCCTGCGCAGGGGTGACAAACACATAACTGGACGACCCGTGTCACATCGCAATCGCTCGTAAGTTTACGAGAAAAGAACTCCCAGCATTCGAGAGATCCCCATGAGTTCACTTCCAAACGTCAACTGGTCCTATCCAACGTCCGTTCGCTTTGGCGTCGGCCGCATCAAGGAACTGCCGGATGCCGTGAAGGCGGTCGGCATGACCAATCCCCTTTTGGTCACCGACCCGGGCCTTGCCGGTCTGCCGATGGTTGCCGATGCCATTGCAAGCCTTGAGGCCGCGGGGCTTTCGGCTGCGGTCTTCTCAGATGTCAAGCCGAACCCGGTCGACAGCAACATCTCCGCCGGTGTCGCGGCCTTCAAGGCCGGTGGGCATGACGGGGTCATTGCCTTCGGCGGCGGCTCGGGTCTCGATGCCGGAAAGCTGATTGCGTTCATGTCCGGCCAGGCGCGGCCGATCTGGGATTTCGAGGATATCGGCGACTGGTGGAGCAGGGCGGATGCCGACGGGATCGCTCCGATCATTGCGGTTCCGACAACGGCCGGAACCGGATCCGAAGTCGGCCGGGCGGGTGTCGTCACCAACGAGGCGACCCACACCAAGAAGGTGATTTTCCATCCGAAGATGCTACCGGAAATCGTGATCTGCGATCCGGAACTCACGGTCGGCATGCCGCGTTTCATCACGGTCGGAACCGGCATGGACGCCCTGGCGCATTGCCTGGAGGCCTATTCGGCGCCGATGTACCATCCGATGTCGGAAGGCATTGCGCTGGAAGGCATGCGTCTGGTGTTTGAGAACCTGCCGAAGGTGGCTGCTGACGGTACGGATCTGGAGGCGCGCGGCCATCTGATGAGCGCCGCCGCCATGGGGGCCGTCGCGTTCCAGAAGGGGCTAGGCGCCATCCATTCGCTGTCCCATCCGGTCGGCGCGCTCTACGACACCCATCACGGCATGACCAACGCCGTTTTCATGCCCTATGTGCTGCAGTTCAACAGGCCGGCGATCGAACAGAAATTCGAGCGGCTCGCCGGGTTCCTCGGGATCCCGGGCGGCTATCAGGGTGTGCTCGATGCGGTGCTCAGATTACGCGATGACCTTGAGGTGCCACACACGCTGTCCGGTCTCAATGTCGATGGCAGCAAGCGCGACCTGATCGCCGAAATGGCCATCGTTGATCCGACGGCCGGGGGCAACCCGGTCGAACTCACAAAAGGCGGCGCACTCGAGATCTTTGACAAGGCTCAGCGCGGCACAGTCTGACCGCTTGATGTGAGCAAGTGGAAAAGTCCCCTACCTTCGCGCAATTCCGCACATAAGATCGCCGATCACTTGTGCGGAACATTGCATTGAGCCTGGGTCGCTGTAAGACTAACGTAACGAATACGCACTTAGTGTAGCGCCGACGCCAGATTGAAGTGAGGGGACCTGATCATGACGGTTGCGCGGGTTGTTTTGTCATTCCTGTGTGTCGCCTGTCTTGTGTTCTCATCGCAGGCGGCGACAGCACAGGGCAGCATTTTCGAGCCGGGCTGGACTTTGCAGCCTGACGCTTCGACTGTTCGCTTCCAGTCCGTGAAGAACCTGACTAAGGTCGAGAGCAGCGGCTTCGTTCAGTTCCAGGGAAAGATCGATCCGGACGGGGCTGCCGAAATCCGGATCTTCCTTGATTCCGTCGACACCAAGATCGATCTCAGAAACGTGCGCATGCGTTTCCTGTTCTTCGAGACCTTCGAGTTTCCTGAAGCCTTGATTTCTGCGAAGATCGATCCGGCTGCACTTGCCGATCTTTCCAAGCTCAGGCGCAAGATCATTCCGCTTACCTTCGATCTCCAGCTGCATGGCGTGACCAAGTCGCTTGAATCCGAGGTCGCGGTCACGCTTGTCGGCGAGGATATCGTCGCGGTTTCCTCCACGGCACCGATTTCGATCGCAACCAGCGACTTCAATCTGGACGGCGGCATCAAGAAGCTGGAAGAAGCTGCGAACGTCGCCATCGTTCCGTCTGCGACCGTGACCTTCGACTTCCTGTTCTCCAAGAATGCCGCCGAGCAGGTCGTGGCGGAAGCGAAGCCCGAGGTGACCGAGGCCGCGGCCACGGCAATCGAGCCGGAAGGAAACCTGGACGAGGAAGCCTGCAAGGGGCGTTTCGAAATCCTGTCACGCACGGACAACATCTATTTTGCCAGCGGCAGCGCCCGGCTTGATGCCAGGAGCGCTCCGCTGCTCGACAGCCTGGTCGACATTTTTCAGCGCTGCCCGGATCTCAGGATCGAGGTCGGCGGTCACACGGATAGCGACGGCAGCGCTGCCGGAAACCAACGCTTGTCCGAGCGGCGTGCCGCGGCGGTTGAAGACTATATCTCCGCGAAGAACGTGTCCGCGCTGCGCATATCCAGCGTCGGATATGGCGAGACAAGACCGGTTGCCTCCAACGACACACCTGACGGCAAGCGCCGCAACCGCCGTATCGAGTTTACCGTTGTCGAATAAGACCAGATTTCACCGGGCTCTGCTGTTTCTTCTTCCCGTCCTGTTCCTGTTTTCGCAGGCCCAGGCAGACGATGATGACACCGATGATCCGCGTCTGGCGCTGGTCGTCGGCAACTCGGCCTATACGCATGTGACGCCGCTCGACAACCCGAAGAACGATGCCACACTGATGGCGGAATCCCTGGAGGCGGTCGGTTTCGACGTCATGCTGGTAACGGATGCAACCCGTGACGAGCTGACCCGCGCGATTGCCGATTTCGGACGAAAACTGCGCGATGCGGACGATGACGCGACGGGCCTCTTCTACTACGCAGGGCACGGCGTTCAGTCCTTCGGCGCGAACTTTCTGCTTCCGGTGGATGTCAATCTGTCCGATGCCGCCGATCTCAGCCTGGTTGCCGTGCCGGCACAGGCGCTGCTGCGGCAGATGTTCTCCGCAAGGAACCAGACGAACATCGTGATCCTCGACGCCTGCCGCGACAATCCCTTTGTATCGATTCCCGATCTCAACGAGAACGGGCTTGCGGAGATGAAGGCGCCGCGCGGTACGTTTCTGGCCTATTCGACCGGGCCGGGAGAAGTCGCCCTTGACGGGGTGGGGTCAAACAGTCCTTTCACCGGTTCGCTTGCGCGCCGGATGTCGACCCCCGGTATTCCCATCGAAACGCTGTTCAAGAATGTGCGCCTCGATGTTCTGGAAGCAACCAACGGGGTTCAGACCCCCTGGGACACGTCCTCGATGACCGCGAACTTCCAGTTCGTTCCGGCCGTCATGCCGTCGCCTGCGGAAATCCAGGAGCGTCAGCTCTGGGAAACGGTGAAACTGAGCAAGGACCCGATCCAGGTGATGCTCTACCTGCGCGCCAATCCGGACAGCCGGTTCGCCGGCGAGGCACGTTCGCTGCTGCAGGATCTCGTTTCCAGCGAGATGAAGGAGACCGCGTCCACCAGCGAGCCAGAGGCGCCCGCACAGGCGCCGGTTTCCGTCGATCCCAGCGACGCGGAGCGCGAGCTGATCGAGGCAGCCCGCCAGGCCGGAACAGCCGAAGCCTACATGGACTATCTGGACACCTTTCCGGACGGACATTTTTCCGAACTGGCACGCCTGGAACTGCAGACGATCGAGCAGAACGAACCGCGGACGGATCCGATTTCGCAGCCGGTCGTCCCGGTCGTGCCTGAACCCGATGTGACGGCGGGAGAGACCGATGGCGCGCTCCCGGATGTCGTCGCTTTCAATACCCCGCTCGGGACCGGTGACCCGGAACTCGCGACGCGAAGCATTTCCGACCTGATTTCCGCGAGCCCGCGCTTTCCGCCGATCGAAGGACTGCCCGAGGCGGCCTGGAAAGACAAGACATGTGCGTCCTGCCATCAGTGGGAACAGACGAATCTCTGCACCCAGGCCCAGACCTACATGAACGACCAGACCCGGGCCCTGACGAAGGAACATCCCTTCGGCGGCGTCTTCAAGCAGCTGCTCCGGATCTGGGCGGAAGGCGGATGCCAGTAGGGCACAGGGTTGGCTTCAGTTGCGGCGAATGTCCACGAGCCTTCGTGGAGCGCTGATCTCGCGGGCGCGTCCGGTCTTTACGTCATAAAGCAAGGCGGAGACCGTGAGACCGCCCGGTATCGCAGGCGCGTCGCGCAGCCGGTCGATGTCACGCTTCAGGTCCGTCTCCTGATCCAGGATCGCGGACTGGGAGACGTCGATCCCCAATGTGCCGCGAAGCGCCTCTTGGAAACCGGGGTTGGCAAAGTTCTGGGCGCCGCATTGCGTGTGCTGCATCAGGACAACATTGAACTCAGGTTCGGGGTTGCCGGTCACTTTGCCCACCATGAAGGCGAGGGTCGCGATTTCATCGATGACGGCCGGTGTGACCCGTCCGCCATTGTTGCGCAGGACAACGGCGTCCCCCAGCTCGAGACCGAGAACATGGGCGGGATCGACCCTGGCGTCGATGCAGGTGAGGATCAGCGTGCCGAGTTTCGGCAATACGGGAAGATCCGCGGCTGCGAACGTCGCCGCGAAGCGGCCGTTCCGTGTGAGCAAGGCTGTGTTGTCGGTCATGGTTCCGTCTTCCTCCGGTTTCAGAAAATCAGGCGACTTTTGCGGGTGTTGAAAGCGGTGCCGCCGGCGTATGGGTTTCGATCCATTCCGGCGTATCCCGGCTAAATTTCGGAGCAGCAATCCGGACATAGTCCCGCTGAGACTGGATGCGGTCGAGATCAAGGGCGGGTGTCAGCAGGATCTTCATGAACCCGGCCAGCGCGCGCGCCGAGGCCGGCAGGCTTCGCTTCAGGTCCGGGTGCGCGGCAACCGTCCGGCGTACGATGGCCTCGAAGGGCTCGGGAGCCCGGCCGGTAAGACGCAGGACGTCGCCGGTCGGTGCGTTGACCGCAAAACTTCCGCGCCGGTATTCCTCCGCATAGATGGCGAGTTGAGAGACGGCGGCTTCCGAATAGTTCGACGGGGGCAGGGCGCGCAGGGCCTTGGTCATCATCTTCTCGGAGATGTCCATGTATCGGACGCGCCGCCCGAGTGCGCGTCCCATTGCGGCGGCAATGCCATTCGGCGACAAAAGCTCGGGCCCCGTCGGGCGGTAACTCCTGCCCGCGTGCGTCTCCGGGTCGGTCAGCGCCGCAACGGCGACACCGGCGATATCCTCGTTGGATGGCGGCGCGTTCTTCATTTCGTCCCCCGGTCCGAGCGGCATGGTGAAAAGTCCCAGATGCGCGGCCATGCCGATGACCATCAGGTAGTTGTCGGCAAACCATCCCGGGTCGACCGAGGTCACGCTCATGGCCGGAGACAGGCGGATCATGGCGTCGGAGAGATAGACTTCCCTGGTGAACAGCGACGGGTGATCGGCAGAGCTGAGCCATTGCCCGAGTGTCACCACGTGTTCCAGTTTCGCCTCGTTCGCGGCGACCGTGAAGACCGCGTTGAAATGCAGACCGTTGGGGGCCGTGGGCGCACACTGATAGGCATGCTGCACACCGTCCATCGCCGCGCGCATGTCCGTCAATGCGTATTGATTGCCGACGAAGATGTCTGCTCCGGCGCGTTCAAGCGCTGCCGAGCGGCTATCGCGCCGCCTGACAAACGCCCTCACCGGATAGCCTTTTTCGCGCAGTTGCAGAACGGTTGGCAGGCCGGTCTTTCCGGCTGCGCTGGTCACGAGGATCTTGGGTTTCACGATCAGGCGTCCTTTATAGATGATGATTGTAATCTAAAAATATAGATGATAGATGAAATCTATAATGTCAAGCCCTGGGGAGAGCCGCACCCATGCCGCGAATGTCGGAAGCCGAAAAAAGGAAGTCACACAACAGGATATTGGAGAAAGCCGGCGAGATTTTCCGCGAACGCGGTGTCGAGACGACCAGCGTCGCCGACGTCATGCAGGCCGCCGGTCTGACCCATGGAGGCTTTTACCGGCACTTCAAATCGAAGGACGAACTCGTTGCCGCCGCATTCAGGACGGCCGTGGACGGGGTCCTTTCCGACATGGAGACGGCGGATGGTGGCGACGCGAAAGCGGCAGCGCGGCGTGATTACATCGACACCTACCTGTCGCTGTGCCATGTCGGCAGCCGGGGAGACGGATGTCCCCTGGCGGCGCTTGCCGGAGAGCTCAACAGAGGGGCACCTGATGCCCGCCGAGAAGGATTTGACGCCCTTCAGAGGACATCGGCGCAGCTCTCTCCCGGGGACGACCCGGCCCAGGGACTTGCGACGCTGGCCCTGATGCTCGGCACTGTCACCCTGGCGCGCCTTGCAGACAATGACGCGGCGGCGGAGACCATGCTGGACGCCGGACGCAAGGGTGTCGGTCTCATCCAGGACGACTGGCCGGCTTGAATATGAAGGCGAACGCAAACAAAGCGTCATCCCCGACTTGATCGGGGACCTACTCACTCCCGGAGCACGTGCTTGTCAAGCAATAGGGTGTTTTGACTTTCAACGTAGATTTCGAGAAATGTCGCCGATTGGATTGGATCCCCGATCAAGTCGGGGATGACGTGTGATTGTCTGTTGCTTGTGAATGTGTGGTGCAGTGAAACGGGTATTCCGAGATTGTCGTCCCGGTTTGCCGCACAAGCGGCAAGACCGGGATCCAGTATTCCGTGTGGCCGGCACAGGACACCGTCGGCGAGGCTGGAGGTTACTGGATCCCTGCCTTCGCAGGGATGACAAGGAAAAATGATCAGACGTCGGTTCCTGAAAGTTCGAGAAATTAACTCGTAGGCCTGGCAACAACAGTTGTTACCTGTCGCTTCGTCCTCCGCGCTGTTCACGGGTCATTCAAACCATGGCCCTGAACGAAAAAGCGCGCCACGAGGTGGCGCGTTCTTTTCAGGTGGGCGTTGACCGCCCTTACAGTTGGACTTCCTCTTCTTGTTATTCAGGCGTTCTGTTGCTTTTCGATCACCTTCAGCATGGCGACCATGACGATGCCGTAGAGAACGTGGCCGATCAGGGCGACCCAGACGATGCCGGTGAAGTTCAGGAAGAAAGGCAGGCCTGCGAGGGAGGTGATGCCGCCGATGGCGAAGACCCAGAGACCGAAGCCGTAGATTGCGGACGGAACGAACCAGTGCGTATTGCCGACCACGCGCTGCCACAGCGGTGCGAAAATGAACATCCAGCCGATCGGGTAGCCGATCAGCCCGACGACATAGAAGTGAACGAAGTATCCGGCGAATGCAGTGTTGGGAAGTCCGAGGCTGCCGAGCAGGCTCTGTGCCAGACCATGGGGGGAGAGCTTGGCGAAACCGAGCGCCGGGCTGATCACCTGGCCCCAGAGGTCGAAGGCGACCGTTGCGAAGAAGCCGGAGACGAACATCAACCCGAGCGTTGCGAAATTGATGGTGGGCAGCGCGCCGACCAACCTGTTTTCAGAAGTAAGTGTCATCATGTTCATTAGCCTTCCAGGTTACAAATCTTGTTGCGCCCTTGATTTAGGAAGGCGGCTGGTAACTTGCATTCAACTGGGTGTTCCCCGTTCTGACGTTTATTTCAACGCCAGCTCGCGGGTTTTCACGCGGACGCGATGGCACCGTTATGAGCCTAGGCGCTCCAACACGGGGAAGGGCAGCCGGAATGTCCTCTAGGTTTCGTCTGCCGTGACGGCGGCCCAGTTCAGGCCGAACCGTTCCAGATATTTCTTGAGGCGGTCGGCATCGTTGCGGCTTGTTCGTGTTGCGCGCGAAGCCGCGAACAGGGACCGGCCGGCGGCACTCAGGGATTGGCTTTTGCGGCAGACGCGGATGACATAGGCCAGCTGGACCTTGTCGAAGGCGTCGATTTCCGTGACCCTGTCGCCAAGCAGGTTCTGCAGCAGAACGTCATCGGGGTTCACTTCAGCACTTGTCCACTGGCGCTCCAGCGCTTCGACTTCCTGCTGCACGAGCGACAGGGTGATGCGTCCGCGCGGTGCCAGCGTGCACAGGCGCTGAACCGACGCCCCAAGGTCGCGGAAGTTGCCGGGCCATGGCGTTGCCGGGGAGGCGGCGAAATCCAGGTACCGGGTGCGGGCGTCCGCGTTGAAGCCGACCCGGTTGCCGAGCAGCTTTTCGGACCTGTCGAGTTCGAACTCGATGTTGGGTTCGATGTCCTCGCGCCGTTCGGTGAGAGACGGCAGCCGGAACGTCCAGAGATTCAGCCTGGCATAAAGATCGGGCCGGAACCGTCCTTCCGAGACGAGTTGCCCGAGATTGCGGTTGGTACCCGCGATCAGCTGGAAGCGGCTGGTGATCTCGTGATCGGAGCCGACCGGCAGGAAGCGGCCGGTTTCGACCGCGTGCAGGATCATCGCCTGTTCGTCGAGGCCGAGTTCGTTGATCTCGTCCAGGAACAGGACGCCGCCATCGGCTTCGCGCAGCAAACCGCGCCTGTCCGGGCTGCCGGTGCCCATTGATCCCCGGCGGTGGCCGAACAGGCTGGACATGGCGCGCTCGCCTTTCAGGGTTGCGCAATTCACGTGAACCAGCCGGCCCTTGACCCTGCGCCGCTGGAGCTTCAGCTCGTAGATGCGTTCGGCCAATTCGCTCTTGCCCGTGCCGGTATCGCCGAGCAGCAGGAGAGGGGCATCGGTGTTGGTGGCGACCAGTTCGATCCGCTCGATCAGACCGTTGAACGCCGCGTTGCGCGTTTCTATGCCCGCCTTCAGGAGCGCATTGTATTCCTCGGCAACGAGATCGAAGCGCTGCTGCAGGGCGTCGTAGCGCGACAAGTCGAGATCGACGATGTTGTACTGGCCGGCGATGTCGCTGTCCTCGCCGCGCGGCGGGGAGGTCTGCACCAGCTTGGCCGGAACGTGGCGGGATTCGGTCAGCAGAAACCAGCAGATCTGGGCGACGTGCGTGCCCGTCGTCAGGTGGACGAAATAATCCTCCCGGTCCTCGTCGAAGCCGTAATCCCGCGCGAAGTCGAAAAGGGCGCCATAGACCTCCTGAAAGTCCCAGGGATCGCGCAAATCGACCTGCTGGAGCCACACCTCGGTTGCAGGGCTGGCATCCTCGATCTCGCGTTTCACGTTCTGGGCCAGGCGATGATGGGCCCTGTCGTAGAGCAGTTCCAGGCGGTGCACCGGAAAGAGGCCATGCTGGGTCACGGCAATCGATGGCCGCCACCGGCGCTTCTTGCCCGCGTCCAGCTGGGTGCCGAGAAAGCCAATGACAACGTTCTTTTTCACAGACGCGTATCCAATTTTATAATTCGCTATATTTTTTTATAAGAGTGTATCCTTTCGAAAATGTCAATTTTGCGAAAAGATTATATATTTCAGGTCGTTATCCTGATTTTGTTTTTTTGTTTTGCGGTGCGCCGGGTGCGGGCATTCTCCTTCTCAACACAGACATCAACCCCAACGCCTTCAAGGGCGCGGATTTGTGGAGAGAGAAAATGGCGAACAAAACCCTGTTTGCATCCCAGCGTGGGCGTTTTTCCGGCAAAGCCGATGCCAGGAACCTGGCGGGTGGCAAGGCCTATGCTTACGAGGATCGTCACAAGCTGGCCCAGCTGGCGGCGACCGGGTCCATCGGCAACACGTTCTACCAGTCCGCCGAGCTTGAACTGGAGGCGGTTCTGAATGCCGCGGACATGGTTCCGGATGCGTTCCTGGCAAAGACGGCGGTCTACGCCCGCCAGAAAGGCAGGATGAAGGATCTACCGGCCCTGTTGCTGGCGGTTCTGGCATCGCGTGATGCGGTCCTTCTCGCCAGGGCGTTTCCGCATGTAGTCACCGACGGCAGGATGCTGCGCAACTTCGTGCAGATCATGCGTTCGGGGCAGACGGGGCGCAAGTCGCTCGGAACACGGCCGAAGGCGCTCGTTCGCGGATGGCTGAACGCGGCAACCGAGTATCAGCTGCTGCAGGCGTCGATCGGCAACGATCCGTCGCTGGCGGACGTCATCAAGATGGTGCACCCGAAACCGCGCGATGCAGAGCGAGATGCCCTGTTCGCCTGGCTGATCGGCAAGCCGTGTGACGTTGAAAAGCTGCCGGAACAGGTCCGTGCCTATGTGGCGTTCAAGGAGAACCCGAAAGGCCGGGCACTGCCCGATGTCCCGTTCCAGATGCTGACGCATCTGCCTCTTTCGACGGAAGACTGGACGAAGCTGGCGGAGCGCGGGACCTGGAACATGGTGCGTATGAACCTGAACACCTTTCTGCGCCACGGCGTCTTTGAAGGTGCAAGGTTCGAAAAGACGCCGGCCGTGCGTCTGGTGGCGGATATCCTGAAGGATCCGAAGCGGATCAGGAAGGCGCGTGCCTTCCCGTATCAGCTGCTGACGGGTTTTCAGGCCCTGTCGGACGAGATGCCGGCGGAGATCCGCGAGGCGATGCATGAAGCCATGGAGATCTCGGTCGCCAATGTCCCGGCCCTCAAGGGCCAGGTGGTGGTGTGCCCGGATGTCTCCGGGTCGATGGCCTCGCCGGTGACCGGATACCGAAAGGGGGCGACGACGGCAACGCGCTGCGTTGATGTTGCGGCCCTGGTCGCTGCAGCCGTTCTGCGCCGAAACCGCGGGGCCACGGTTCTGCCGTTCGAGGTCAAGGTGCGGCCGGTCAAGCTGACCGGGCGAGACACCGTGATGACCAATGCCCGCAAGCTCACCGAGCAGTGGGGCGGCGGAACGGACTGTGCGGCACCGCTGGCGTGGCTGAATGCCAAGCGGCGTGCGCCGGATCTGGTCATCCTGGTTTCGGATAACCAGTCCTGGGCCGGGATCCAGGCGGGTCACCAGACCGGCGTGATGCGTGAATGGGAAACGCTGAAAAGGCGTAACCCGGACGCCAAGATGGTGTGCATCGATATCGCGCCTTACGGGTCGACCCAGGCCAAGCCGCGGCCGGATATCCTCAACATCGGGGGCTTCTCCGATGCGGTGTTCGACCAGATCGCGGCCTTCGCCAAGGGCACCATGAATGCCGACCAGTGGGTCGGCGAGATCGAGGCAATCGATCTCGAATGACACGCGAAAGCGCGGCGGGTAACCGCCTGCCGCGCTGACAAAGAGATTTGGCGGATGCCGAAGGAACTACATTGCTCCAGGATCGGAACAGTCCGAGCGGGTTCGACTCCCCTCCGGATCAGCTTGTCTGCGCCCTTTTGAGCGCAGGTTGATCGTGCACGCGCTCTCAGGCTAGGTGATGGACTCATAAATGAGGCGGAAATGGTTTGAGGCGGATTGCTTCTCCTCAAGGAGCGGAAGCGCAGGAAATGTGGTTCATTTTCAAGCCTTTCGCGACGCCGAAGAGGCGCAATCCAGTCAAATCCGAAGGACATGGAAATGGCTTCACCCCGTGTCGTCAGCGTGCTTGACCGGGCAGGAAGCCCGCTCCGCACACCCTTCCTAACGGGATTTCGCCATTGCACATGCCATTTCAGTCTCATTTATGAGTCCATCACCTAGAGCGGGGCTCTCCGGGTTTCTTCATTCTTGCCGCCGCATCTCAACAAGGAATTGAACCGGTCAGGGCGAATGCCTGCAGAACTACATCGACTGTGGATCGCCAGGTTGCGGGTTCGAATCCCGCCGCTGCAACCAACTGATGCAGCGTAGCTCAACGGATAGAGCAGGAGTGTTTTGCACCCACCTTGTCGCCCTGACCGGGCCGACCTTTCGGCCGGACACGGACCGGCTCAAACACGAGAAGAAGAATTGAAAATCAATCGCGGCGGATGCCGGCAGGACTACATTCTTGACCATGAGTGTCCTGTCATTCCTTGCCGCCGCACCCGAAAGATACGGTCAGGGCGAATGCCCGCAGAACTACATCGACTCATAATCGCCAGGTTGCGGGTTCGAGTCCCGCCGCTGCAACCAAGTGAGGCAGCGTAGCTCAATCGGTAGAGCAGGATTGTTTTGCACCCATTTGTCGCCCTGACCGCAAATGAATTTGAAATAGGTATCTGATTGCGGCTCTGCCGCGATATCGGGGATGCCGGCAGGATTACAGGTAGACGCCTCCCGGCACGGCCGGGAGGGGCGGCGCGAAAGCGCTTCCCGTGCCAGTTCAAGTCTGGCCCGGAGCAATCCGGTGGCGGAATGAAGATCTTGCCAAACCTTGCCCCGCATAGCCTGGCGGATGCCGGCAGAAGTGTTGTTCAATGCAACGCGTCCTGCCGCCGCTTGCCGCCAGGCGGGTATGAAGGAAGAAGACGATGACGAATGAAACGGAAACGATGACGCTGACCAGCACGATGCTGACTGCCTGGGGTCACGAAGAAGGCAAGGCCTTTGGTGCCGCCCTCAGGGACGGCCAGGCCGCGCTTGATGAAGGCACGCCGCTGGAGGCCGTGCGCCAGATGCTGGAAAGCTACAAGCCGGACCCGGTTCTGCCGCTGGCCGCCTCGGGAGCAAAGCCGTTTCATGTCAACCTGGACGCGGAGGGCGAAGACGAAGAGGTGAACCTGAAGGCGGTCAAGCATCATATGACGGAGCTGATGCGCACACCGACGGTCGAAGCCGGGGCCATCATGCCGGACGCCTGTCCGGCCGGTCCGCTCGGAACCATTCCGGTCGGCGGTGTGGTGGCGGCGCGCGGGGCGATCCATCCGGGGATGCACAGTGCCGATATCTGCTGCTCGGTGATGATGACCGAGTTCGAGGATGCCGACCCGAGGGCGGTTCTGGATGCGGCGCATTCGGTGACCCATTTCGGCGGTGGCGGGCGTGCCAACGGCAAGCGCTTCACCATGTCGATGGACCTTTACGACCAGTTCCGCGACAACCGGTTCCTGAACAACCCGAAGATCCTGCGTTCGGCGCAGGAGCATCTGGGAACCCAGGGCGACGGCAACCATTTCCTGTTTGTCGGCGTCTCCAGGAAAACCGGCAAGACCGCGATGGTGACCCATCACGGATCGCGCGGACCGGGCGCGCTGCTTTACCGGATCGGCATGAATGTTGCGGAAAAATACCGCAGGAAGCTGTCGCCGAAAACCTTGAAGCAGAATGCCTGGATCCCGTCCGAGAGCGAGGAAGGCAAAGCCTATTGGGACGCGTTGCAACTGATCCGCAAGTGGACCAAGGCGAACCACAACGCTTTGCATCAGGCGACGGTCGAGGCGAGCGGTGCGAGCCACTCGGACCGTTTCTGGAACGAGCATAACTTCGTGTTTGAACGCGATGGTCTGTTCTACCACGGCAAGGGGGCAACGCCTGCCTGGGACGGATATGCATCCGACGCGACCGGCCTGACCCTGATCCCGCTGAACATGGCGGAGCCGGTTCTGGTCGTGCGCGGCAAGGATGCCGGTCATGCGCTCGGATTCTCCCCGCATGGTGCGGGCCGCAACTTCTCGCGTTCCGAGCACAAGCGCCGCTCGCTCGGCAAGACGCCGGAAGCGATGCTCCGCGAAGAAACGGAAGGTCTCGACATCCGCTTCTTCGAGGAGAAGATCGACGTCTCCGAACTGCCGTCCGGCTACAAGAAGGCGGACGCGGTCGTCGCCCAGATCAAGAAATACGGTCTGGCCGAGATCGAGGACTATATCGATCCGTTCGGCTGCATCATGGCCGGCGATATCGAGCCGTTCTGGAAAAAGAAGAAAGGAGCAAGGCGGTAAACCGCCTTGCTTCACCATTCCTGCCGAAACGCTCAATGCGTGGCCAGCGGCCTTGCTCTGGCGCGCCGCTCGAGAAGCAGGGCGGCAAAGGCGGCCGCCAGTCCGATGGCGGAACTGGCAAGCATGAGCGCTAGCACGGTGACCGGCTGATCGCCTGATCCGATCGCGATACCGGTCAGGCTTGTCAGCGCCGCGCCGCCGGCAAGCGCCATCGAACCGGTCAGTCCCGCGGCACTCCCGGCAAGATCGGGTCTCACCGACATTGCGCCGGTGTTGCTGCCCGGCATGGTGATGCCGTTGCCGATGCCGACAAAGATCGTGCCGGCGAAAAAGGCGTAGGGCGACGCGCCGCCCAGAAGAAACACCAGCAATCCAATTGATAGACCGATGCAGGCCGTGAGCCGCCCGACCAGCATCATTGCTGGCAGCGGCAGTCGTGACGACAGTTTTCCCGCCAGAAAACCGCCAGCGGAAAACCCGACGGTGATGCTGCCGATCAGGAACCCGAGTTCCGCGGTGGTCACACCGAAAGAAATTGTTGCGATCAGCGGGGCGCCGGCGAGAAAGATGAAGAAGGCGCCCACGGTGAAGGTCGAACAGACGGCATAGGCGGAAAAGCGGGGATCCTTGACAAGTTCAAGGATTGCGCGTGCCAGCGGCGGGGCGTCGGCCTGCCGGTCCGGTTTCGTTTCCCCCAGGTCGAACCAGCAGAGCGCCAGGATCAGAAGCCCGCAGGTCGTATAGAGATAGAAGCTGGAACGCCAGCCGAACGCGGTGTCCAGAAGCCCGCCCAGAACAGGGCCAAGCATGGGAACGACGGCCATGCACATGCTGATGTAACCGATAAGTCCCGCGGCCTGTTGCGGCGGGTTCGTGTCGCGCACGATGGCGAGCGACAGCGTGTTCCCGGCGACGATGCTTCCCTGCAGCATCCGAAACAGCAGAAACACCCAGATGTTCTCCGCCAGTGCGCAGACGAACGACGCAGCGCTGAAGAGGATCAGCGCGACGAGGAGGACAGGGCGCCGGCCGTACCTGTCCGCGAGCGGCCCGACGATCAGTTGAATAATGGCGGTCGCCGCCAGATAGCCCGCAATCGCGACGCTTACCAGGGCGTAGTCCGTCTGAAGATCCACGGCGATCGTGCCGAGGGACGGCAGGAACATGTTCAGTGACAGCGGTGAAAACGCGGTCAGCAGAATGATCGTGATGAGATGTGGTGGTGTGCGGGCCAAGGGTTTCTCTAACAAAGTCAAAAAAAATGCCCCCGATCCAGACCGGGGGCACATGGAAAACGGCACGGACCGCCGCTATCGCTCCATGCGCTCGTGTCTCACCACAGTCTGAAAATGACGTGTCATCGGGTGCCTCCGTTCTGAAAGACTAGTCGCCCTGAGCGCCGGCGGCAAGACGGTTCGGGGAGACCCGACGTTCAGCTTGTGCCTTCGCGCGGTCCTGAAGACTACTGCATGTCCCCGTGCATGGCGACGAGATCCAGTTCGGCCGCCGGGGCCTCGATGGCGCTGTAGCTTTCCTTCACGCCTTCATCAGTAAGCTCCCGGTGAACGGCAAGCAGCATGTTCTCGTCGTGCTCGGAGCAAAGCTCGGTCATGTAACGGAGTTCGTCCTCGGCGACGCCTCTGGCCGCGTCGACCGATGGCGCGCCGTAGACCTCGACGAAATGGCGGGCCAGATTATCCGCCAGGGCGGAGAACTCGTCTTCGCTGACCGGCGTGATGGCGACGAAGGTGACACGGCCGAACGTCTCGAGACCGAGCCAGCCGTTTGAAAACGCCTGCCGGGCCTTTCCCACAAGATCAGCCTCCGTCCAGTCGGAAAACTCGAAGCCTCCCGACAGGCACCATTCACCGGTTCGCGCCGGCGAGAAATAGACATTGCGGTCGCTGTCATCCATGTGGATCGCACGGGCCAGTTTCATGAGTTCAGGTCTCCAGTCGGCTCGAAAGCGGGATCAGGGTCGTCTCTTCCCCGGTTCTGAGCAGCATTCCGAAATTCTCGTCCACCCCGACGAAGGTTCCGGATTTTCCATCGATGTCTATCGGCTCCCCGAGCGTAGGGACAAGACCGCGCCAGTCGGCATGAACGGGCCGCAGCCCCTCGTCGAGCCAGCGGTTGATCCAGTAAAGGCTGTGGCGCACCCAGGCTTCAAGAAGGCCATCCGGCGTGATTTCGGCGCAGCCTTCCTCCGAGAGGTAGGTCGTGTCGGCATCGGTGCCCGGATTTTCCGTCGAACTGGTCATGTTGAGCTCCAGGCCGAGAACCAGCCAGTCCGGTGTTTCCGCCGGATCCGACGTTGACGCCTTGAGGCGCATCTTTCCGCAGACAGCGCCGTTCACGCGGATCGTGCCGTCCCATTCCAGATGGACGGCGACTTCCGGCGGGGCAAGAGCGCCGAGAGCCGCCTGAAACCCGAGGCCGCAGACGGGCAGGGTCGCCATGGCTTCTTCCAGCGGCACTTCGGGGGTGAAGATCAGGCTGGCTTTCAGGGTGTCGCCTGAAAAATTGTAGACGACCGTGCCCGCGTCCGTGCCGGTGATTGCAAGCGCCAGGGCCCGGTCGAAGGGGTCGGCGGGGCCGGTCAGGCCTTCTCCCTGGAACATCGGCGGGAACTGCAGATCACTCACGCCTGCCCCTCCGCAACAAGTGTTTTTGCGAGTTTTCTGAACACGGCCGCCTCGGGCGCGTCCGGGTTTTCAACCGCGATCGGCGTGCCGCCGTCGCCGGCCAGGCGGATGTTCAGATGCAGCGGGACTTCCGCAAGAAGCGGTACACCCAGCTTTTCCGCTTCCGCGGCGACGCCGCCATGGCCGAAGACATGCTCCTCGTGGCCGCATTTGGAACAGATATGCGTCGACATGTTTTCGATCATTCCGATAATCGGAACCTGCATCTGCTGGAACATGTCGATGCCCTTGCGGGCGTCGAGAAGCGCAACATCCTGTGGCGTCGACACGATGATCGCGCCGTCGACGATGAATTTCTGCGACAGCGTCATCTGGACGTCGCCGGTTCCAGGCGGCAGGTCGACGATGAGAATGTCGAGCGCGCCCCACTGCACCTGGCTCATCATCTGCTGCAGTGCGCCCATCAGCATCGGACCGCGCCAGACAACAGCCTGGTCTCCGGAGGTCATCAGTCCGATGGAGATCAGCGTGACGCCATGGTTGCGCAGCGGCAGGATCATCTGGCCGTCCGGCGATGTCGGGCGTCCGGAGATGCCGAGCATTTTCGGTTGCGACGGGCCGTAGACATCCGCGTCAAGCAGACCGACCTTGCGGCCCTCCGCTGCGAGCGCGCAGGCAAGGTTGGCCGCGACCGTCGATTTGCCGACGCCGCCCTTGCCCGAGGCAACGGCAACGACCCTGTCGATCCCGGGGACCCGCTGCGGTCCGGAGGTTCCAGGGGGCGCGGGACGGGGTTTGATCGGCGTGGGTTCGCTCGGCTTGGCCGGTTTGGCCGGCTCGGCTGCCTTTTCCGAATGAGCCGTCATGATGATCTGGACGTTTCCGGCCCCGTCGAGCTGCGAGAGGCATGATTCGGCCTCGCTCTTCAGGGCTTCCATCTCGTTCATGCGGCTGGCGTCGATTTCCATAACGAAGCGGATGGTGCCTTCGCCGATCTGAAGCGCGCGCACCATGCCCATGGCGACGATGTCGTCACCGGTTGCCGGATCCTTGACGGACTTGAGTGAATTTAGAACCGTTTCCCGCGTCAGTGACACGACGTGTTTACCCCTCGATCTCGCCGATAACCTCATGCTCAAGGCCGATTTCCTCAATCGTCACGACTGCCTTGACCTTGTATTTCCTGCCCTCCGAGGCACCGGCCTTCCTGACCGCTTCCTCGATCGCCTGCTGGGATGTCACGCCGACCTGTTTCAGGAACTTGCGCATGGACATGTTGAATTCGTCGCTCATCTTAACCTCTCTATAAGCAGCGTGTGAATTGACGGCAGAATGATTTCCCCCCTAACCTAATGTGTTCTGTCAGCAACGTGAGGGAGGAGCGCGTGTGCTGCCGTATTATATTTGCAGTCCTGATCGGACTGCTTGTTGTCGCAGGGCCGGGCGTGACGGGCGAGGCCTTCGCCAAGACATTCCGCCTGAGTGCGCCGGACGACCTTGTCGCGTCCGGTTTCCTGAAGCACCTGTTGCCGCGGTTCTCGCTCAAGACCGGTGTACGGATTGAAATCGTGCCGGAGACCGGGACCGCCGAGGCGGCCTTTTCGACGTCGAATGCCGGGACTCCGGCCTTTTCGGGTATCGGCAAGGACTGGTATCTGGGCATTGCGGATGCAGGCAATGAACATGTCGCACGCTTCGAGGACTGGCTTGTCAGCGATGTCGGCAAGAACACCATCGCGTCGTTCAAGCCGGACAGCGGGCAGGTGTTCACGGCCGCGGTTGCCAAGCCGAAGGAGGCCGTTTCCGAGGCGATTGCGGGCGACGTCGTCTCCGGAGAGAAACTTGCCGTCGTCCATTGCGGACGTTGCCACATGGTGAACGAGGCAACCCGGCTGACCACGATCGGGTCCTCGCCGTCCTTTGCCGTGATGCGGAGCTTTTCCGACTGGCGCGCGCGCTTCGAAGCGTTCTTCGCCCTGAACCCGCATCCGTCCTTCACGCAGGTCGACGGTGTCACCGAACCTTTTGACATCAGCCGTCCGTCACCCATCGCCCCGGTGGAGATCACGCTGGACGATCTGGATGCGATCCTTGCCTTCGTCTCGCGGATACCGCCTGCTGACCTTGGAGCGCCGATCCAGTACCAGTGATCGCGTTGTGCCCGTGTCAATGGTCGCGCCGCTTGCTGATATAATCGTCGGTGGTGCGTACCTTCGGACGTTCTCCCATGGCGAAGGGGTTGTTTTCCGAGTGGTAGACCGCGTTGACGCGGCAGTCGTCGCACATCTGGATGAGTGACGCGGCCTTGTTGTCCTTGAACATGCCGTGCTTGCCGGCGAGCTTCTCGGTCATGCGTTCGACCATCGAGCGCACGCCGAAAGGCTTGCCGCATTCGATGCATTCAAAAGGCTCTTCTTCCTTGAGAACGATCGGCGTCAGGGCTTCGTCGGCAAGGTTCAGGCGCGGGTCCAGCGACAGCGCGCTCTCCGGGCAGATGTTGGTGCAGATGCCGCATTGAAGACACGCATCCTCCTGAAAGCGGAGCTGCGGCTTGTCCGGGTTCTCTTTCAATGCGCCAGAGGGGCATAGCGAGACGCAGGACAGGCAGAGCGTGCAACTGTCCAGCTTGATGTCGAGGGCGCCGTAGGGCGCGCCAGCTGGAAGCGTGATCGGTTCGTCGCCGGAATTCAGCGCCTTTGCGGCGAGCCGCGTGACCTGCCTGCGCGAGCCAACGGGCAGGATGGGCTGCACGGGAAGGGCGTCAGGCGTCTCAAGGCGCAGCAGGTCGTCGAGCTGATCCGGATCCGCCGGCTCAATCAGGCTGATCCGGTCATCACCGGCGAGTGTCGCGGTCAGTTCGGTCTGAAAGGGAAGTCCGTCCTTTTCGGTACCTGGCGACAGCAGCAGCGTCGCGGACTTGAAACCGCTGGCCAGGGCCGCCAGCATTTCGGCATGGCCGAAGCCCGCCAATGCTGCGATCTCGAGCGGAATGACGTCGCTCGGAAGACCCTTGCCGTAACGCGCGCTCAGCCGGATCATGTCGAGCCCGTGGGTTGTGTCGTGAACCAGCAGGCGCGGTGCACCCGTCCCGAGTTTCCGCCATGTCGACGCCAGCGTCTGAATGCGCTTGAACACATGGTCCACCGGTGGCGCGTCGTAGGAGATCGCCCCGGAGGGACAAACGGCCGAACAGCTGCCGCACCCGGCGCAGGTCATGGGGTCCACAGCGACATGATCGCCGGCAGGCGTGATTGCGCCCGTCGGGCACAGGTTCAGGCAGCGAGAGCATCCGGGCTTCTGCGCGCGCGAATGCGCACAGAGCTCTTCGTTCAGCTTGATGTAGATGGGCTTTTCAAAGGTTCCGATCAGCTGCGAGGCATCCATGAGCACCTTGGTGCGCAATGCCGCGTTGCCGGGATCCGCGCGCAGATAACCTTCGCGCTTTTCAGGGGAAGGGAACAGCGGCTGGGCTCCCCGGCGCAGATCGACGATGATGTCGCAGCCGGTCCGGCCGCCATCGCGGGGCTCCGTCCAGTTGAAGGCACCGCGGCCCCCGGGAATGCGTTCCTGGAGGGCATCGAAGGAGAGTTTGAAGTCGCCAAGTGCGCCGGTCGCGCCCTTCAGGCGTCCGCGGACAATGTCGTAGCGCCGGTCGTCGGAGACAGGCAGTTCCGCGTCGGGAGCAAGCAGCACGGTGACGCTCAAGGTCTCGCACAACAGGTCTGCCGCTTCGCTCGCATCCTCCGTATCGCCGAGAATGATGCATGTTCCGGCTGAAGAAACATCAACGACCTTTTCACCCGGATGCGGCAGGAGCGCGTCGGCAATCAGCGCCGCCATCTTTGCGCCTGCATCACCGCTGCCGTCGTTCCATCCGGCGCGGTCACGCAGATCGACGAACAGCGGTTCGTCGGCCTCGATGTCCGCAGCGATTTCCTCAAAGATGCTTTGTTCCTGCCCGCAGGCGATCATCACATTGCCCGAGCGGATCGCGTCTTCGGCAATGCCTGCCTCGGCCCTGCAGAGTTCAGAGTAGACCCTGGAACAGGAAACGCTGGACGCCTCCTCCAACCGTTCCGCGTCGATCGCCTGGCTCTTGCGGCAATCGCACAGCAGAAGCTTCAAATCTGTCATTCTTTTTGCGTCCTCTCCCGGGACCGCCGGTTCCGGATTCTCCCCGCCGGATTCGCGCATGTCCGGCTACCATATCAAGGGCGTATGTCGCATCAGGTCAAGTTCGACTTCCGCCGGACTTGAAATTTCTGCAACTTGCTACAGCATGTAGAGAAGAAAAAGCGGTTGATGATCCGCGCTGGGAGGAAGTCCGCAGTGACAGTTGAAAGAACGCGTTCGATGCCGGTCGGCGTCGTCGTCAGAAGATTGCCTGGCGTGACCAGGTGGCAGAAATGGAGCTGGCGACCGGTCTCCCTGTTGCCGGGAGCGAAAGCCGCCGACTGGGAAGTGATGCGGCAGGAAGGCGATGCTGTGGAGTATCACGCGGCGACGCTGAACCTGGAACTGTATCGGACGGATACCGAAGCCTATCTCACCGCGCTTTCTGACAGGGTCCCGTCCATTTACGTGATCATGCGCCCCGCCGACGAGGTGGACCGCGACGTGCCCATGGACGTCATGCTGCTCACGGCATCCGCCTACGAAGGGCAAGACTATGCCGACACGAGCGACGTCATGGTGGAAAAGGTACCGATGCCCCCGGGACTGATTGCCTGGATCCGCGATTTCGTCGAACTGCATCACGAGGACGAGATCTTCATCAAGCGCAAGCGTGACAAGAAGCGGATCGACCTGAAAGAAGACGGGATCGGCGATGCCCGCATCCGGCAGATCAGCGACGTCTACCGCGCTCCCGGCCGCAAGCCGAAGGATACCCTGCAATGAGCGGCGGCGGTCAAGACGAGACCGGCGGTGATTTCTGGTCGCGCCGGAAGGCCGCGGTCCGCCAGGCGGAAGAAGCCGAGCAGGTGAAGGAGCAGGCCGCGCAGGCGGCAGAAGAACGGGCGGCGCTGGAAGAAAAGAGCGATGACGACATCCTGGAGGAACTCGGTCTGTCCGATCCGGAGACCTTGACCAAAGAAGACGACTTCTCCGGGTTCCTGTCCGCAGCCGTGCCGGAACGGATCCGGCGGCGTGCGCTCCGCCGGCTCTGGGGCCTCAATCCGGTGCTCGCGAATCTCGACGGGCTCGTCGACTATGCGGAGGATTATACGGACGCAGCGACCGTCGTGGACAATCTGCAGACCGTCTACAAGATCGGAAAGGGCATGCTGGAGCAATTCGAGGAGGCTGACGACGATGCCGAGGCAGTGCCAGAGTTGAATCCGGACAAATCGTCCGAAGAAGAAAATATTTCAAAAGAAAATGAAGTCGGCGAAGAAAATGCTGCGGCGCACAATGATTATGTTGAAAGTGAAGAAGCATCTGTGCAATTGACGCAAGCAGACAATATCCTGCAGTCTCAAGAAAAGCAGGAGAACCAAGCGGAATCGCAAGAATCGGAAGCCGAAAAAGTTGAATTCGACTTTCCGGCAACGAGACGGCGCTTGCGGTTCGACTACACTTGATACTAAAGTTGAATGTAAGAGGCGCGCCAAAAAGGTGAAACTGGCCAGCGCACGAGGGAGGAAGATCGCGGATGTCCGCAGCGGTCACGGAATATGTCATCGATCCTGAAGATCAGGCTCGATCAGAACTCTATGATTTTATTGGACTGTTGCTGGTCAAGCCGGCAGACGCCTCCCTATTGAAGCAAGTCTCGGGACTTACAACTGACGAAACCACGCTGGGCAACGCGCTGGGCGTTCTGGCCAAGGTCGCCTCGGTGACATCGGCCGAAACCGCAGAACGCGAGTTCAATGCCCTTTTCGTCGGGCTCGGGCGCGGTGAACTTCTTCCCTATGCAAGTCACTATCTCACCGGTTTCCTGAATGAAAAGCCCCTGGCCAACCTGCGCGCCGACATGGCAAGGCGCGGGATCGGACGCGCCGACGGCACTCACGAACCGGAAGACAATATCGCCTCGCTCATGGAAATGATGGCGGGCATGATCGTCGGCCGCTTCGGCAAGGTCACATCGGTGGCGGAGCAGAAACAGTTCTTCCAGGATCATGTCGAGCCCTGGGCAATACACTTTTTCGCAGATCTTGAAGCATCGAAAACCTCCGTCTTCTACGGGGCTGTCGGTGCTTTGGGGCGGCAGTTTATGGAGATAGAGGCCGAGGCCTTCGGTATGCTGCCGAATTGAAGTTCACGTTGGCAATTTAAGCGGCCGCGGGCCGCTGCAAGGAGAGGAGGATTGCAACGATGAAAAAGCCCGATCAAGCGGTGCCCCACGAGGGTTCTGGCCGCCGGGACTTCCTGAAACTGGCCGCCCTGTCGGCCCCTGTAGCCGTGGCCGCGACAGCGGTTTCCGGTACCGCTCAAGCAGCGGAAGTGGATCTCACATCCGAGAAAATGCAGGACACAGCGCACACACGCGCCTACTTCGACAGCGCCCGGTTCTGACCGGACCCTGACTTCACACCCGGCCTATGGTTGCGTGACGCCCGCTGGCCGGTTCGCTGAAAACCAACCCAGCAGTATCGGACCCGATACAAGCAAGGTAGGGCAATATGCTTAGGAAAAAGACCAATGGGGTTGCGCGACGCCCCCAGGGTGCAAGTATCCTTAGAGACGCTGCACACAAATCGGTAGACCGCCGGACATTCCTGAAGGGATCCGGTGTTGCCGCAGGCGGCCTGGCCGCCATCACCGCAACAGGCGGTACCGTTACACAGGCACAGGCCCAGTCTTCGGACGAAGCCGTCAATCTCGTAAAATCCGTCTGCACACACTGCTCCGTCGGCTGCACCGTCATCGCCGAAGTGAAGAACGGCGTGTGGACCGGCCAGGAGCCGGGATGGGACAGCCCGTTCAACCTCGGTGCGCATTGCGCCAAGGGCGCTGCGGTCCGCGAGCACGCACATGGCGAGCGCCGGCTGAAGTACCCGATGAAAAAGGAAGGCGGCGAATGGAAGCGTGTCAGCTGGGACGAGGCGATCAACGCCATCGGCGACCAGATGATGCAGATCCGCGAGGAAAGCGGACCGGACAGCGTCTACTGGCTCGGCTCGGCAAAGCACAACAACGAGCAGGCCTACCTGTTCCGCAAGTTCGCAGCCTACTGGGGTACGAACAACGTTGATCACCAGGCCCGTATCTGCCACTCGACGACGGTTGCCGGCGTAGCCAATACATGGGGCTACGGCGCCATGACCAACAGCTACAACGACATCCACAATTCCAAGGCCATCTTCATCATCGGCGGCAATCCGGCTGAAGCTCACCCGGTTTCCCTGCTGCACGTGCTGCGCGCCAAGGAACAGAACAACGCTCCGGTGATCGTGTGCGATCCGCGCTTCACGCGCACCGCTGCCCATGCCGATGAATATGTGCGCTTCCGTCCGGGTTCGGACGTTGCCCTGATCTGGGGTATTCTCTGGCACATCTTCGACAATGGCTGGGAAGACAAGGAGTTCATCCGCACCCGTGTCTGGGGCATGGACCAGATCCGTGAAGAAGTCGCCAAGTGGACGCCTGATGAAGTCGAGCGTGTTACCGGCACACCGGAAAGCCAGCTGAAGCGCGTCGCGCGGACGCTCGCCAACAACCGTCCGGGCACCGTGATCTGGTGCATGGGCGGAACCCAGCACACCAACGGCAACAACAACACGCGTGCCTATTGCGTGCTGCAGCTTGCCCTCGGCAACATGGGCACCACCGGTGGCGGAACCAACATCTTCCGCGGCCACGACAACGTTCAGGGCGCGACCGATCTCGGCGTACTCAGCCACACTCTGCCGGGCTATTACGGCCTGAGCGCAGGTGCCTGGGGCCACTGGGCACGCGTCTGGGACGAGGATCCGGACTGGCTGAAAGCACAGTTTGCGACCGTGAAAGGCGCAGACGGCAAGGAGAAGAGCCTCCAGCAACTTACCGGTATTCCGGTCAGCCGCTGGATTGACGGTGTGCTGGAAGATCCGGCGAACACCGATCAGCCGAATGCGGTCCGTGCGATGGTTCTCTGGGGCCACGCCCCGAACTCGCAGACCCGCATGACGGAAATGAAGACCGCGATGGAAAAGCTGGATATGCTGGTCGTGATCGACCCCTATCCGACTGTTTCCGCCGTGCTTCATGACCGGACCGACGGCGTCTACCTGTTGCCGGCCTGTACGCAGTTCGAGACCCGCGGGTCCGTGACCGCGTCGAACCGCTCGCTGCAGTGGCGAGACAAGGTGGTCGAGCCGCTGTTCGAAAGCCTTCCGGACGAAGTCATCATGGCCAAGTTCGCGAACAAGTTCGGCTGGGGCGACAGGCTGTTCCGCAACATCGAAATGGACGATCCGGAAACACCGAACGTGGAAAGCATCACCCGCGAGTTCAACAGCGGGCTGTGGACGATCGGTTACACCGGGCAGTCGCCGGAGCGCATCAAGTCGCACATGGCAAACCAGCATACGTTCGACCGCACGACGCTTCAGGCTGTCGGTGGACCGAATGACGGCGAATACTACGGTATGCCGTGGCCCTGCTGGGGCACCGCCGACATGAAGCACCCGGGCACGCCGAACCTTTACGACATGTCCAAGCCTGTCGCTGAAGGCGGTCTGTGTTTCCGCGCACGCTTCGGCGTCGAGCGGGACGGCGACAACCTGCTTGCCGACGGTGTTTCGAACCCCGGTTCGGAAATCCAGGACGGATATCCCGAGTTCACGATGCAGATGCTCATGGACCTTGGATGGGATGGCGACCTGACCGACGAGGAACGTGCGTCGATCGAAGCGGTCGCAGGACCGAAGACGAACTGGAAGACCGACCTTTCCGGCGGCATCCAGCGCGTTGCGATCAAGCATGGCTGTGCACCCTTCGGTAACGCGAAGGCCCGCGCTGTCGTCTGGACGTTCCCGGATCCGGTGCCGCTGCACCGCGAGCCGCTCTACACCAACCGCCGCGATCTGGTGGCAGACTATCCGACCTACGAGGACCGGAAGTTCTACCGCCTACCGACGCTCTATGCCTCTATCCAGAAGCAGGACTTCTCGAAGGATTATCCAATCATCCTGACGTCCGGCCGCCTGGTGGAATACGAGGGTGGTGGTGACGAGACCCGGTCCAACCCGTGGCTTGCCGAACTTCAGCAGGACATGTTCGTTGAGATCAATCCTCGTGATGCCAACAACCTGGGTGTGCGCGACGGTGCGCAGGTCTGGGTCGAAGGCCCCGAAGGCGGAAAGGTGAAAGTCATGGCAATGGTGACCGAACGGGTCGGAGAAGGCGTCGCCTTCATGCCGTTCCACTTCGGTGGTCATTACCAGGGCGAGGATCTCAGGTCGAAGTATCCGAAAGGTGCTGACCCCTATGTCCTCGGCGAAAGCTGTAACACCGCCCAGACGTATGGCTACGACTCAGTGACCCAGATGCAGGAGACGAAAGCGACTCTCTGCAAGATCTCGGCCGCGTAAGGAGGAGACGCAATGGCTGCAAGAGCAAAATTCCTTTGTGACGCTGAGCGATGCATTGAGTGCAATGCCTGTGTCACGGCTTGCAAAAACGAAAATGAAGTGCCGTGGGGGATCAATCGCCGCCGGGTCGTGACCATCAATGATGGCAGTCCGGGTGAACGGTCGATCTCCGTGGCTTGCATGCACTGTTCGGACGCACCCTGCATGGCGGTGTGCCCGGTCGATTGTTTCTACCAGAACGAAGAAGGTGTGGTTCTTCACTCGAAGGACCTGTGCATTGGCTGCGGCTACTGCTTCTACGCCTGTCCGTTCGGCGCCCCGCAGTTCCCGCAGGCCGGGAACTTCGGATCGCGCGGCAAGATGGACAAGTGCACCTTCTGTGCAGGTGGTCCGGAAGAAAACAACTCGACCGCCGAACGCGCGAAATACGGTGCCAACCGTATCGCGGAAGGCAAGCTGCCGCTTTGTGCGGAAATGTGCTCCACCAAGGCCCTGCTTGCCGGTGATGGCGACGTCGTGTCGGCTATCTACCGCGAGCGTGTGGTTGCCCGTGGCTTCGGCTCCGGCGCTTGGGGCTGGGGCTCCGCCTACGGTCAAAGAGGCGGGTAAACCGGACTGCGTCCGGCGGCGGCAGAGGGGCTCTGCCGCCGGACCTTCCCGGTCCCTCCTTAAATCTGAACGGGGCGGCAAACATGCCGCCCTCTTCATCTCTGGTAGGCTTTAAACGCTGCACAAGGAATGAGGATCCGGCTATGAAACGCTTGGTTTTGGCTGTTGTTGTTCTTCTGGCATTTCTGTCCCCGGCACTGGCCCAGGAACAGCCCCAGGAACCACCGCAGGCCGATCGGAGCGCGACCGGCGGCGCGCAGACGCTCGATGACATCATGAAGCGTCAGCGCGGCGAGAAGGTCGATTACGATTTCAGGCGCAATGCCACCGGGGACCCCGACACGGCAGCCGGCATGAGCAACCAGCTGGGAACGCTCGGTGGGGTGTCCGATCCCGAATTGTGGCGCGCCCTGCGTTTCGGGTCTGCCGATATCACGGTCTCGTCCGGCGGCAAGGAAGCCACTGTCCTGATGCAGGACGGCGGCATGCGCTGGCTTGAAATCCGCAACGGGCCATTGAAAACCTACGGCGCCTATCTGCTTGCCGGCACGCTTGCCTTTCTTGCCCTGTTCTACCTGCTTCGCGGCCGGATCCGGATCGACGGTGAGAAGACCGGGCAGACCATCACGCGTTTCAAGATGATCGAAAGGTTCGGGCACTGGCTGCTCGCAGGCAGCTTCGTATTGCTAGCCGTAACGGGTCTGATCGTCCTCTTCGGGCGGGTCGCCATCATCCCGCTGCTTGGAAAGGATGCCTATGCACCCATCGCGCTGGCGTCCAAATGGGTCCATAACAACGTGTCCTGGGCCTTCATGCTCGGCCTCGTGATGATTTTCGTCATGTGGGTGGTTCACAACATTCCGAACAAGACGGACCTGAAATGGATCGCGGTCGGGGGCGGCCTCTTGAAAAAAGGCGTGCACCCTCCGGCGAAGAAATTCAACTTCGGGCAGAAGATGATCTTCTGGGGCGTGATCGTTCTCGGTGTCTCGATTTCCGCCTCGGGTATCTCGCTGCTGTTCCCGTTCGATTTCCCGATGTTCGCCAAGACCTTCGAGATCCTGAACAATCTCGGTCTGCCGCAACTTGTCGGGCTCGGCACCCTGCCGACCGAGCTCGCGCCGCATGAGGAAATGCAATACGCCCAGCTCTGGCACACGATCGTCGCGTTTCTGATGATCGCCATGATCCTTGCTCACATCTACATCGGTTCGGTGGGCATGGAAGGCGCTTACGATGCCATGGGGTCCGGCGAGGTCGAGCTGCAGTGGGCGCGTGAGCACCACGGCCTGTGGGTCAAGGAAGTCGAAGAGGCGCAGCGCAAGTCCGAAGCGCCTGACAAAAACGCGGTTCCTGCTGAGTAGGGCAGAAACGGTGGTTTTGGGTTTGAAATCCGCCTCGGTGTCGCACCGGCCAAGCGAAATGCAGAGCCGAGGGCCATTCCCCGGCCGGTTTGGCGTTGCTATTTCCGGGTGGATGCCTTGGCTTCATGGCTCATGCGCACCTTACCAGAGCAAGCGTCGGACCCGGATCGCCCCGAGGGCGTCCGCGGTGATGGTTCTGTTCTTGTCGCTGATCCTCTCCGGCCCGTCATTTGCCGCCGATTTCGAGACACTGAAGGGGCATGGCGGCCCTGTCATGGACATCACCGTGTCCCGGGACAGCGGACGCGTTGCGACCGCAAGTTTCGACAATGCGGTCGGGATCTGGTCCGGACGGAAGCCAGACTGGCTGGACGGACACGAGGCCGCGGTCAAGGTGGTGCGGTTTGTCAATGACGAACTCGTCGTGTCGGCCGGTGATGACAACGCCCTGATCCTCTGGAACCTTAAGAACGGTTCCCAGGATAAACGCGAGGGCCACACGGCGAAGGTCATGGGTCTGGCGGTGTCTCCCGACGGCAAGACGATCGCCAGCGCAAGCTGGGACGCGAAGATCGGCCTCTGGCCCGTGGATGGCGGCGCGCCGACATTCCTGAGCGGTCATAGTGCAGGCGTGAACAAGGTCGCGTTCTCGGCGGACGGGGCCTGGCTTTACTCCGCGTCCGTCGACGGGTCCATCATACTCTGGGATGTGGCCGCCAGGGCCGAAAAGCGGGTCATTGTCAGAAACGGGTTCGGCGTGAACGTGCTGGTGCTCGGCGGCCGGAACAGCAATGAGACCTGGGTGGCCTATGGATCGCAGGACGGTGTCACGCGCATCGTCGACATCGAAAGCGGCGAGCGGCTCCACGATTTCACACTGGAGCGGCGGCCCATTCTTGCCATGTCTCTCAGCGAAGACGGCAAGCGGCTCGCGACCGGTGACGGTCATGGCTACATCACCGTTTTCGACACCGAAACATGGACGATCGAATCCGACTTCAAGGCAGCATTGAAGGGGCCGATCTGGGCGCTGGCCTTTTCGAGGGACGGCGAGGTTCTGCACGCCGGCGGGATCGAGGATATCGTCTATTCCTGGCCGGTTGCCGGCCTTGGGAAATTCGATCCGATGGCGAAGGAAACACCGCAATTCCTGCGCCAGCCGGAGCAGATGTCGAATGGCGAACGGCAGTTCGCGCGCAAATGTTCCATATGCCACGCCCTGACCGCGGGCAGCGCACGCAAGGCGGGGCCGAGCCTTTATGAGGTCTTCGGACGGCGCGCCGGTACGCTGCCGGACTATCCCTATTCGAAAACCCTGACCGGGTCTGATATCATCTGGACGGAAGAGACGATCGATCAGCTGTTTCTGGATGGCCCGGATCACTTCATCCCCGGCTCGAAAATGCCGATGCAGGTCATCGCCAAGCCCGAGGACCGGACCGACCTGGTTAATTATCTGAAAACGGCGGCTGGCTCGCAGGACAAGAACGGAGAAACACAATGAGAGCTATGTTCGCGGCCTTTGCCGCAATCGTGGTCATTTCCATCGGTGCAAGCCAGGTTCTCGATCGCGCAGGCTTCTCAAGCGCCGAGCAGGGCAGCAGTTCCTCTGTCAGGCTGGGAGAGTAAGTCTGTCCACCAGGACGGCACTGCCTGGCAGTATCACGGTTCACTTTACATCATCGCGCCGAGCGACTTTTCAGTGAAGACCCGGATATAGTCGCCGGGCGATGACCCCGCCCAGAACACCCAGAGGCGATTGGGGTTCCGGCTGTCGACCCAGACCCGATCGCCCGGCTCCAGTCCGCGCAGTTCGGTGCTGATGTAATTTACATCATTGTTCGCGAGGAAGTCGGTTGCCGCCATCGTGTCCTGAAACGCGGCGATGCCGAGGACGGGTGCATCGAAGTCCACGTAACCGTAGTGAACGCCTGCAAAACTATCGAAGAAGACATAGTGGCTTGCAATGGTTTCGCCCTGCCGGATAACGCCGTTGTCGCCTCCGAAGTCGACCCGGATCGGCTCCGTCAGAACGATATTCTGGTCCTCGTCAAATGCGTAAAGGTTGTCTGTGTTGAAGTTATCGGCACCAACGCTGAAGGGTTTACTCGTATCCAGAAGAACGAATTCGCCGTTGCCGCGCTGGTCGACAATCTCACCGCCGAGAACGACGGCCATAGCGGGGCTAGCGCAGATCAATGCAAGAACTGCCGGGATGAGTTTCTTCAGCATGCCGTCTCCAACCACGTTGGCGGACACCATGCCGTATCAGCGCGGCCGCCAACAATCACAGACCGGTCACAGTCTCGTGTGTAGCACTGCAGTCCGGTTTAACTCGGACTTGATCTAGCGAGGCGATCCCAGCCTAAGAGCTTGTCATTCCGGCTGAAGCGCAGCGGAAGGCCGGAACCCAGTAACCACCGGATTTTCCGTCTTGTTTCAGTCTCCGGCCGCAACGGGTACTGGGTCCCGGTCTTGCCGCTATCACGACAAACCGGGACGACAAATCAGGGGAACAATTCCGTATCCCGATTTAGCGCCGCAAGGAACTATGCAGCTTTCTCAACGACATAAGTTCGACCGTACTTTCTAAACCGGACAGCAATGCGTGTGCGGCACCCTTCACCGTCCGGGCTGGTTCAATCGTGGTCAGCTGGAGCCGTCATTTGCGTTGGGAAAAAACAGCTGCTGACCGTCGACCTTGTAATCGGCGATCGCGGCCTGGCCTTCCCTGGACAGCAGCCAGTCGATGAACACCTGGCCCGTTTCTGCCCGCACATGCGGATGCGCCTCGGGGTTCACAAGGATTACGCCGTACTGGTTGAACATGCGCGGGTCGCCTTCGACCATGATGTCGTGCGTGCCCTTGTTGCCGAAGGCGATCCATGTCGCCCGGTCCGTCATGGCATAGGCGTCCATGCCGATGGCCGTGTTCAACGTGGAGCCCATGCCCGAACCTGTTTCCCGGTACCAGGTCCCGGACGACGCGGCTGCATCGATGTCCGCGGCTTTCCAGAGGCGGAGTTCCGCCTTGTGCGTGCCGCTGTCGTCACCGCGCGAGGCGAAGGGGACCTCGGCTTCCGCGATCTTCGGCAGAGCGGCTACCACGTCGCGGCTGCCCTTGATCCCTGCAGGATCGGAAGCGGGGCCGACGATCACGAAGTCATTGTACATGACGTCGGCGCGGGAGAGGCCGAAGCCGTCAGCAACGAACTTTTCCTCGGACGGTTTCGAATGCACCAGGAGCACGTCGCCGTCGCCATTGACGGCGTTGCGGATCGCCTGACCCGTGCCGACGGCGACAACGCGTACCTCAATCCCTGTCTTGTCCCGGAAGGCGGGAAGAACATGATCGAACAGGCCTGAATTCTGAGTCGAGGTGGTCGATTGAACGATGATGAACTTTTCGTCGTCGGCATAGGCAATCGAGACAGCCGCTGCGCCTGCAACAAGCGTTGCAATCGCAAACCTCAACAGGTGTCTGATCAATGTGTCCTCCTGGATCGGTCCGCAACGGACCGGGTTTCGGGGCCAAGGTAAAGCCTGCCGTCGTGCCACGCGCGGGCCGGTTCGCTTTGCGGCGCATTCAGAACCTGGTGCGCGGATCCCGTTTCGGCAACCATGCCATCCTGAAGGAAAACGACATCCTCGCCGAGACGGTGGGCCTGACCGGCATCGTGGGTGACGAGAACGATCGTGACGCCTCGGGCATTGGCTTCCAGCACGAGATTTTCGATCGCGGCGGTCGAGGCGGGGTCAAGGTTCGCCGTCGGCTCATCCAGAAACAGGAGGTCGGGGTCGCACGCAAGCGCCCGGACGACCGCCAGTCGCTGCTGTTCGCCACCGGAGAGAACGCGGGCCGGCCGTTTGGCAAGATGATCGAGGCCGGCGGAGGCGAGGGCAGCGTCGATCTTGCGCGCACGCTCCGAGCCGCGAAGGCCGCGTACCGACAGGGCAAACTTGAGATTGGCGAGAACGGACCGCCGCAACAGCACCGGGCGCTGGAACACCATCGCCTGCGACCGCAGATCCTGTTTCGTGAGTGGATTGCCCTGCCAGAAAATCGTGCCCTGCTGTGGCTTGAGCAATCCGTGGAGCAACCGCAGCAGCAGGCTCTTGCCTGCGCCGTTGGGACCCATGACAAGGGTCCGCGATCCCTTCCGGATCGTCACATCGACACCGTCCAGAAGGCGCTGCCCGCCTGCTTCGAAGACAAGGCCGCGCGCTTCCAGAAGCGGCTCGGGTGCAAGCGACTGTCGTGAGGCGGATGCCGCGGCAGGCATGTCGAAACCGGCGTCACGCATAGGCGGCCCTCACGGCGGAGGCTTTCAGGGCCATGACGCAGGCGGTCACCGAGAAGGCAATCGCCAGAAGAACGACACCGAGGGCAAGCGCGAGCTGGAGGTTTCCCTTCGAGGTTTCCAGTGCGATCGTCGTGGTCATCACGCGCGTCACGTGGTTGATGTTGCCCCCGACGATCAGGACGGCGCCGACCTCGGCAACCGCCCGTCCGAAACCGGCGAGCGCGACGGTGAGCAGGCTGTAGCGGGCGTCCCACAGCAGGGACAGCATCCGGTCCAGTGCGCCGACGCCAAGGGAGGCAAACTGTTCGGCATATTCGCGGTTCAGGTCTTCGACCACCTGGCGCGTCAGCGCGGCCACGATGGGGGTGACGATGATCATCTGGGCGATGATCATTGCGCCCGGTGTATAGAGAAGGCGCAGCGGGCCGAACGGACCGGATGCCGACAGCATCAGGTAGACAACGAGACCGACCACGACCGGCGGCAGTCCCATCAGCGCATTCAATGCAACGGAGAGGAACGTGCGTCCGGGAAAGCGGAAGACGCCGACGGCAGCCCCGAGCGGCAAACCGATCAGGCAGGCAAAAAAGACGGCCGTCAGCGTGACCCGCATCGACAGGCCGATGATCTCCAGGAGATCCGGATCAAGTGCTAAGACGAGGGCAAATGCCCCGCCCAGGACGCTCCAGAATCCGTCCATTTACGCATTTCCTCCCAAGCTTGGGGAAAAAATAGCGTAAAATGCATAAAAATCCAACTCAATCCTCACGTGAGGGTCAAGTTACGTCCGAATTACCCGAATGCTGTGAACCCGCTGGTCCTTGCCGCTATGCAGCGTCCTGTTCTTCAAGCACTTTCCGGGCAACCCGGAAGCATTCCAGGGCCTGCGGAACGCCGCAATAAATACCGACCACATGGATGATGGCCTGGATTTCCTTCTTGGTGACGCCGTTGTTGATAGCGCCCCTGCAGTGGATTTCCCATTCGCTCATCTTCCCGAGCGCACCGATCATCGCAAGGTTCATCATGGAGCGGGTCTTGGCGTCGATGACCTCGTCGCCCCAGCCGAATCCCCAGCACCACGCCGTCATTGCCTCCTGAAACGGGCGGGTGAAGTCATCCGCCTTGGCCAGATTGTTTTCGACATACTCGGCGCCAAGCGTCGCCTTGCGCTGTTCCAGTCCCTTTTCGAACAGATCCTGATCCATCTCTTACCTCAGTTTGATCGCGACATTTTTCGTTTGAACGTAGTTGAGCAGCGCTTCGCGGCCCTTTTCGCGACCGTAGCCGGATTTGCCGAAACCGCCAAAGGGGGTTTCGACACCGCCGGCATACCATTCGTTGACGAAGACCTGACCGGCTCTGAGACCCCTTGTCGCCCGCATGGCCCGGTCGATGTCGGATGTGAACACGCCGGCGACCAGACCATAGGGTGTTCCATTGGCGATCCGGATGGCTTCTTCCTCGGTGCTGAATTTCAGGACTGACAGGACCGGTCCGAAGACTTCGTCGTTGGCGATTGTCATGTCGGGCGTCACGCCCGTCAGCACGGTCGGTTCAAGAAAGTATCCCGGGCGGTTCATCCGCCGTCCGCCGGTGGCGGTACGGGCACCTTCGCGTTCGGCATGGGAGACCATACCAGCCGCACGCTGGCACTGCGCTTCGGAGATCATCGGGCCCATGTTCGCGCCGAAGTCCGGAAACCCGAGGCCGTCGCCGACATCGAGATCCTCGGCCATGGCAACGATGCCGTCGACCAGCCTGTCGTGGACCTTCTCATGGGCAACGACGCGGGACATGGCGGAACAGACTTGCCCTGCGTTGAAATAGATGCCCCAGCGGACGTCGGACAAAAATGCATCCAGATCGGCATCGTCATGCACGATGGCGGCGGACTTGCCGCCGAGTTCGAGGACGCAGGGCACGACATTGCGGGCCGCGGCGGTGGCGATGGCCGATCCCGTCTGTACCGAACCGGTGAAGACGATCTGGTTGACACCGGGATGGGCGGTCAGGGCCGCGCCGGTGTCCATGCCGATCCCGCAAAGGATGTTGAGCGCTCCATCGGGCAGACCGCAGGCGAGGGCCGCGTCGGCAAAATAGCGGTTGGTGAGCGGATCGAGCTCCGGTGTCTTCACGACAACGGAACAGCCCACGGCAAGTGCGGCCGACAACGAGCGGGCCGTCATTTCCATCGGGTAGTTCCACGGAATGATCTGGGCGGAGACACCGAAGGGTTCGTGGGTGGTAAAATCGAAATAGCCGCTGCAAGGGGAATGGAGCGGCCTTCCATGGTCTCGGCCTGGTTACCGTAATATTCGAAGTAGCGTGCGGCGCCTTCCAGTTCGAGCCTTGCTTCCCAGAGCGGTTTGCCGGCTTCCCGGGTCAGGACCGGCGCGATTTCGTCGATCCGCTCGAGGATGTACTCTCCCATCTTCCGGACGATACGGCCGCGCTCCACGGGGCGCAGGCCCGACCAGTCACCGCTGGCACTCAAGGCCCCGGCCGCCGAGACCGCGCGATCGACATCGCTTTCGTCCGCAATCGCCTGGTCGGCAACACGTTCGCCGGTTGAAGGATCGAGAACCTCGATATGCCCGGCGCCCCCCTCGCAGTAGTCGCCGTCGATGAAATTGTGCCAATAGGCCGGGAGATCCGTCATCAGGCTTCCCGCATCCAGTTCTGCAACGCCTTGACGGAATGTTCCGAATTCACGCCGCAGGCGGGGTCGAGCACCAGGGGGCCGGGCTTGTAGCCGCGGCTGCGCAGTCCCTTCTGAACTGCCTCCACAAGGTAGATGTCCTCTTCGACGGTTGTCGAGCGGTCCTGGACTGCAAGGCGCCGGATGGTTTCGCTGTCGACGCCGTCCACGGTGTACCAGCCGCGCCAGACGATGACGTGATCAACGTCGACCGCGCGCCAGTGGTAGGTGTTCAGAATATTGCCCGGATAGACCTGGAAGGAGAACAGAGGCCACAGGAACCAGGAGGAATAGTCGCCTGCATGCGCGTTGGCATCCAGGTCGACCTCGTAGGTCATCCTGTCGAGGTTCTGGCATTCGGTCGTGTGACGGAGACAGTATCCTTGTGGCTGGATGTCATAGGTCTCCGGCTTGACCACGCCTGTCGCGAATGTGGGGTGGTTGATGGGGCAGTGATAGCACTCCGAATAGTTCTCGACCGAGACTTTCCAATTGCAGTTCTCGGCAATTTCCACCCACTCGAGCGGTTTCAGGCGGTCGATCTGCGGAACGAAGGCGCGCAGTTCCTCGCGCACATTCGGAAACCACGCGTCCATCGGTTTGGCATCCGGGTCGAGATTGACGAACAGGAAGCCGCAGAAGTCTTCGATCCGCACGGAGGTGAGGCAGATCTTGCTGCGGTCAAAACCGGGAACCGCGCGGACATTCGGACCGGACCGCAGGCCGCCGGTCAATTCGTATGTCCAGCTGTGATAGGGGCAGACCAGCAGCTTGGTGTTGCCCTCGCCCTGCACCAGCTGGTGCGCCCGGTGCTGGCAGACATTGTAATAGGCCCGGAGCACGCCGCCCCTGTCGCGCAGGCAGATGATGCTTTCGTCCGCGATATCGACGGTGAAATAGTCGCCAGGTTTTTCCAGCTGGGAAACGTGTCCGGCGAATTGCCACGTTCGTGCCAGCAGCCCGTCCTTTTCCCGTTTGAAATGATCCGGGTCCGTATAGTAGCGGGCTTCAAGCGAATGGGTCAGCTGGCTGTGAACGTTCATGAGCGGTCCTTCCACTCTTCCTGATAGAGACCCATCTTGTGGCGGCGGGTGTGAAAACGCTCGATGCTGGAAATGACGTCCTCGGGCGCATCGGCGATGACGAAGGCCAGCAGCGTTTCCAGAAGAGCGATGGTCGAGACGGACGAGGGAAAGAACTGCGGCGTCTCGGCATCGACGACAAAGGCATGGTCGCTGCCAACGACAATCGGCGAGGCCGGGCTGTCCGAGATTGCGACGATCGTCAGTCCCTGTTCGCGCGCGGTTTCCACGGCGGCGATGACATCGGTGCGGTAGGGTTTGCAGGTCATGGCAACGAGCACGTCCCGCTCATCCGCCCGTGCCAGATCATCGGTTGCCACAGACCCCATTCTCGGAATGGTCCAGATCGTGTCGACCGCCATGTCCGCGAGATAGGAGAAATTACGTGCGTTGGAATTGTTGACGCCGACGCCGAGCACATAGGTGTGGCGCGCCTTCACGATGGCATCGGCGGCCGCCTTCATCGCGTTGGCATCGGTTGCGGCGAAGGTGTTCTCGATGTTCGAGATCGCGCAGGCGGCCATTTCCGCAAACAGCGCACCGAGCTGGCCGCCCTTGGCCAGCGACTGCAGCCAGCGTGCCCGGTCCGGAAAATCCGTCCCGCGGCTGCGGATCGCCTCGCGGAACGGATGCCGAAAATCCTCGTATCCATCGAAACCGACCGAGCGTGCCATGCGCACGAACGTGTTCGGTTTGACGCCCGCCGCGTCGGCAATCTCGCGGATCGAGCTCACGCCGACATCGTTCGGATTTTCAAGCACATAGCTTGCGGCCTTGCGCAGCTCCGGCGTCAGATCCTCGAGTTCGGATGCGAGGTCGTCAAGCACCGCCTGCGGGGCCTTCGATCCGGTATTTGGTACATTCATATCATTCATGATTGACGAGAGTACATTTGTACAATTACGATGTCCATCGAAAAATCACCGGCCTGGGAGATCACACGTGTCGGAAACCGGAACCTCCAAACTGCCGTCCTCCGCCCGCGTCGTCATTGTCGGCGGCGGCATCATGGGCTGCGGCCTCGCCTACCATCTGGCCCACGAGGGCTGCCCGGATGTCGTTCTTCTGGAAAAGGCGGAACTCACCTCCGGGTCCACCTGGCATGCGGCCGGGCAGATCACCCATTCCACGTCCAGTTTCGGGCTCGGAAAATGCGTCGGCTACAACATCGATCTCTATTCCGGGCTGCTTGAGGAGGAGACCGGCCAGTCTGTCACCTGGCACGGTTGCGGGTCCTTCCGCCTGGCCTATACGGAAGACGAGATGGACTGGCTCCGCCACACGATGAGTGTCGGACGTGCGCTGCAGTTTCCGATGGAGCTGGTCGGACCGGACCGGATTCGCGAACTGCACCCGTTCTACAATCTCGATGGTGTTCTCGGCGCGCTGCATACGCCCGATGACGGCCACGCGGACCCGTCGGGTGTCACGCAGGCTCTGGCGATCGGTGCACGCAAGCTGGGCGTCAAGATCATCCGCCGCTGCCGCGCGACCGACATCAAGCAGCAGGCGAACGGCGAGTGGAAGGTCTCGACCGAACTGGGCGACATCACCTGCGAACACGTGGTCAATGCCGGCGGGACCTACGCGCGGCAGATGGGCGAATGGAGCGGTCTCCAGTTGCCGATGACGTCGATGACGCACCATTACATCGTCACCGACATGGTTCCCGAGTTCAAGGACCTGGATAAGGAACTGCCTGTCATCCGCGACGACAAGCTGGTCTCCGGCTACATCCGCATGGAGCAGAAATCGGGGCTGATCGGGATCTACGAGAAAGAAAATCCGAACACCGTCTGGGAAGACTTCTGTCCCTGGGAAGCGGAAAACGAGCTGTTCGAAGCAGACTATGACCGGATCATGCCGTGGCTGGAAAACGCGATGGACCGCATGCCGATCTTCGCGGAACTCGGCATCAAGCGCGAAGTGCATGGTGCGATTTCGCATCCGCCGGACGGCAATCCGCTGATCGGTCCGGCGCCGGGCGTGAAGAATTACTGGTGCTGCTGCGGCACCCAGATCGGGATCGGCTGGGGGCCGGGCCTGACGCGTGAACTCGCCCGCTGGATCGTGCACGGATCTGCCGACATCTCCATGCGCGAGTTCGACCCGCGCCGGTTCGGCGGCTATGCCGACCAGGAGTGGCAGGTCGTCAAGGCCAAGGAGGACTACTGCCTTCGCCACGAGATTCCATTCCCGCACTTCAACCGGCTGGAAGGCCGGCCGATCAAGCCCAGCCCGCTTTATGAGCGTCTGAAGGACAAGGGCGCCGTCTACGAAGAGGTCTACGGACACGAACGTCCGCGTTGGTTCACCACCGGCGATCTGGAGCAGCGGGACTACTACTCATTCCGGCGGGCGGCGTGGCACGAGGCTGTTGCAAAGGAAATGCAGGCTGTCAGGACGACGGCCGGGATCATGGATATTTCGGCCTTCACCAAGATCGAACTGTCCGGCCCGGATGCGGAAAGCTACCTGGACCGGCTGGTCGCCAACCGGCTGCCGAAGAAAATCGGCGGCATTGCCCTGACGCATATGCTCAACCGGCGCGGACGGATCGAAATGGAACTGACGGTCGTCCGGCTTGCGGAAGACCGCTTCTATCTGGTCTGCGCGGCTTTCTTCGAGCAGCGACTGCTCGATCATCTGGCGCAAAACGGCAACGGGGAAGACGTCGGTGTTCACAACCTCTCGACGGACTGGGGCGCGATGACGCTCAACGGTCCCTTGGCCCGCGACATTCTTGCCCCCAACACACCGGCGGCGCTGGACAATGCGTCGTTCCGCTGGCTGACGGCGCAGGAAATCGAGGTTGCCGGCCACAAGGTCTGGGCATTCCGGATGTCCTATGCAGGCGAACTCGGCTGGGAGTTCCACATTCCGCGTGCGCATATGCTTGAGGTCTATGACGCTCTGTGGAAGACCGGCCAGCCGCTCGGGCTCGCGGATTACGGCTCGTTCGCGATGAATGCGTTGCGCCTTGAAAAGGGATTCAAGGGTGCGGGGGAACTGACCAACGAAGTGACGCTGCCGGAAGCCGACGTGATGCGGTTCGTGAAACTCGACAAGGGCGACTTCCTCGGCAGGGAAGAGACCGAAGCAAGTGCCGCGTCTGCCAAACTGCCGTGGGTGTGCATCTACCTCCAGATCGAGCCGGACGGCGTCGAAGACGGACACGGCGGCGAAGCCGTGCTTCTCGACGGGGAGCCGGTGGGTGCGGCCAGTTCGGTTGCCTATGCGCATACGGTGGGCAAGATCCTCGCCTTCGCCTATGTCAAACCGGAAGCGGCCGCACCGGGTCAGGAGCTGGACGTCGTCATCATGAACGGGGTCCGCAAGGCGCGAGTGCTGGATGCTGCCGCCTACGACCCTGAAAGCCTGCTGCCGAGAACGGACGCGCTGGTCGGAGTGGCGGCAGAATGACGATACCGGCAACCATGAAGGCCATCGTTCTGGAAGGCCATGGCGGGCTCGACAAGCTGGTCTGGCACGAGGACTGGCCGACACCGCAACCCGGTCCGGGAGAAGTCCTGATCAAGGTCGGCGCCTGCGGGCTGAACAACACGGATGTGAACACGAGATCCGGCTGGTACTCCAAGACCGTTTCCGATGCCACCACCGGCGGTGCCTATGAAGAGGTGGGCGAAGAAGATCCGACATGGGGCGGTGCGCCGATCACGTTTCCCCGCATCCAGGGCGCGGATGCGGTCGGCGAGGTTGTCGCGCTTGGCGACGGCGCGCCGGAAACGCTCCTGGGCAAGCGCGTGATGGTCGACGGCTGGCTCCGGGACTGGTCCGATCCGTTCAACAAGAACAAGGCCGGTTACTTCGGTTCCGAGTGTGATGGCGGTTATGCCGAGTACACGGTTGCCAATGCGAACAATGTTGGCGCGGTTCATTCGGTTTTGAGCGACGCGGAACTCGCGACGTTCTCGTGTTCCTACAGCACGGCGGAGGGCATGCTCAGCCGTGCGAATGTCGGTGAGCGGGATACTGTTCTTGTGACCGGCGCTTCGGGCGGTGTCGGTTCTGCAGTTGTGCAGCTTGCCAGGCGGCGCGGTGCGACCATCGTCGCGCTTGCCTCCGCCTCCAAGCATGAGGCCGTGAAAGCGCTCGGCGCTGACGTGCTGCTGGATCGTGCTCCGGAAGATCTGGCTGCAGCCCTTAAGCAAGCGACCGGCCGGGAAACCGTGTCTGTTGTCGCCGATATTGTCGGCGGACCCTATTGGGGCAATCCCATCTCGGTTCTGGAGCGGGGTGGGCGGTATACATGTTCCGGAGCCATCGCGGGGCCGATCGTCGAATTCGATCTCAGGACCTTTTATCTGAACGATCTGACCCTGATCGGGTCCACCGTCGTCGAACCGCATATCTTCAAGGATCTGGTCGGTTATATCGAACGCGGCGAGGTCAGGCCGGCGCTCGCGGCGACCTACCCGCTGAAGGAATTTCACGCGGCGCAGACGGCTTTCATCGAGAAGAAGCATACGGGAAACATCGTGGTGATCCCATGAAGATAACCCGTATCCGGATCTTCAAGACGGATCTGCCCTATGTCGATGGTGCCTATGGCTGGGGCGCGGGGAACGCGATCACCACGGCGCGCGCGTCCGTGGTGGTCATCGACACGGATGCGGGCCTTTCCGGATGCGGGGAATTCACGCCCTGCGGCGAGAACTACATGGTGGCCCACTCGGAAGGCGTCGAGGCGCTGGCGCGCTTCGTGGCTCCCGCGCTTCTGGGGGAAGACCCGCGCCAGGTTGCGCGGATCGAGCAGCTTCTGGATCACCTCGTTCAGGGGCATGGCTATGCCAAGGCCCCCTTCGACGCGGCCTGCTGGGACATCGCCGGCAAGGCCCTTGGCGCGCCGGTCTGGATGCTGCTCGGCGGCAAGCTGACCGACGGCGCGCCGATGTACCGGGTTGCCCCGCACCGCTCGACAGAGGAAACGGTTGCCGAACTTGAACGCCACCGCGCGAACGGCTACCGGCAATTCCAGATCAAGGTCGGGGCAGACTGGGTGCAGGATATCGACCGGATCCGCGCGACCGTGCCGCTGCTCAAGCCGGGCGAAAAGGCAATGGCGGATGCCAACCAGGGCTGGCGCGTCGACAATGCGCTCCGCGTCGGGCGGGCTACACGGGACCTCGATTTCATCTTCGAGCAGCCCTGCCGCACCTACGAAGAATGCCTGCAAGTCCGCGAGAGGATCGATCTGCCGATGAAGCTGGACGAGTGCGTGACCGGCCTTGCAGCCGCGCAGCGGATCGTGGCCGACAGGGCGGCAGACCTCGTCTGCCTGAAGATCTCCAACATTGGCGGTCTGTCCAAGGCGCGCCGGGTCCGTGACTTTTTCGTCGACAACCGGATTCCAGTCGTCCCGGAAGACACCTGGGGCGGGGAGATCGCAACGGCGACTCTGGCCCATTTCGCAGCCTCGACGCCGGAGGAGTTCCTCCAAAACACCACGGATCTTCATAACTACAACACGCGGTCGACCGGATCTCCGGCACCCAGAACCGCAAACGGCAAGCTCTATGCGTCCGATGCGCCCGGCCTCGGTGTGGAGCCGGATCTTGACAGCCTTGGCGCACCGGTCGCCGTCTATGGAGAGGCGGCATGAGGGTCTCGCGGATCACCGTCTGGCAGATCGATCTGCCGCTTGCCAAACCCTACTGGCTGTCCGGCGGCCGGCTGAAATTCGAAAAACTGGATTCAACCTTCGTGCGGATCGAGACCGACGAAGGCGTGTCCGGCTGGGGGGAGGGCTGCCCGTGGGGGCACACCTATTTGCCTGCGCACGGGGCGGGACTGAGATCGGCGCTTGGGCTTCTTGCGCCTGCTCTTCTCGGCCACGACCCGCGTGCACAGGACGAGATCAACCGGATCATGGACATGCAGTTGCCCGGTCATCCATACGCCAAGGCTCCGCTCGACATCGCCTGCTGGGACCTTGTTGGCAAGGCAACCGGTCAGCCGCTCTGGCGTATGCTGGGGGCGGAGGAACCCGCGCCGGTTGCCATCAACTCCTCGATCTCGACCGGAACCCCGGACGAGATGATCGCGCTGATCCGGGACGCGAGTTCAAAAGGGTATCGCACCCACTCCGCAAAGGTTGGCGGCCAGGACGCAGCCGCCGACATTGCGCGGATCGAAGCCATTTCGAACGCGCTGCCGAAGGGCGAGCAGGTGACCTTCGATGTCAACCGGGCGTGGACGCCGGGCGTTGCGCTCCAGGTGCTGAATGGGGTTTCGGCGCGAGACTGGATCGAGCAACCCTGCCAAACCCTCGACCAGTGCGCGTTCGTTGCAGAAAAAGTGCAACAGCCGATCATGCTGGATGAATGCCTCGCCACCTTTCAGGACCATCTGGACGCCTGGAAGCAGGGCGCATGCCAGGGTGTCAAGGTGAAACCGAACCGCGTCGGCGGGCTGACGCGGGCACGGCAGATCCGCGATTTCGGCCTCGCCGTCGGCTGGCAGATGCATATCGAAGACACCGGCGGCAGCGCGTTTGCGGACACGGCCGCCCTTCACCTGGCCGCCTCCACCCCCGATGCCAACCGGCTCGCCAGCTGGCTGTGCCATGCGCACCTGTCCGTCGACCCGGTCTCCGGTCAGGGCGCACGGAACCAGGCTGGTTTCGTGCGGTTCGACGCCTCGCCCGGCGTTGGTGTCACGCCCGATCCAGACATTCTTGGAGAGCCCGCCGCGGTTTACGAGGATCCCTTATGAGCAATTACCCTGCTTACAAGATAACCGGCCTGACCCTCTGGAAGGTGCCGCTCACGAGCCACGAAACCTACTATATGGCGGAGGGCAAGACCTGTGCGACCGTCGACAGCATGGTGCTCAGGATAGATACCGATCAGGATGTCAGCGGCTGGGGCGAGGTGTGCCCGATCCCGCATTACCTGCCGTCCTATGCCAGGGGTGTCGCGCCGGCAATCGAGGAACTGGCGCCTGTCCTCATCGGGGCGGACCCGATCGGTGTTGATGCGATTGCCCGCAGGTGCCGGTCCTGGCTGCTGGGGCACCCTTACGTGCAATCGGTGATCGATATCGCGCTCTGGGACCTGACCGGCAAGGCATGCGGGCTGCCGGTCTACACACTGCTCGGCGGCCGGCAGTCCGAGGATTTTCCGCTCTACCACTCGATCACCTGCATTGCCCCGGAAGACATGGTGGCGATCGCGAAGGATGCGATTGCCGGCGGCATGCGCCAGATCCAGGTGAAGCTGGGTGCGGACGCCAACTGGGAAGCAGATGTTGCGCGGCTGAGACTTGTCCGGGAAGCCGTCGGACCGGGTCCGGTCGTCTATGGCGACTGGAATTGCGGCGCCAGCCGGCTGGACGCGACACGGGTCGGCCGGGCGGTCCGCGATCTCGACATCATGCTCGAACAGCCCTGCGCGACGCTCGAGGAATGCGCAGCCGTCCGCTCGGCGACCGGGTTGCCGATGAAACTGGACGAAACCGCGCACGATACGGCCAGCCTCATGAAAGCCTACGAACTCGGCTGCATGGATGCCGTCGCGCTGAAACTGTCGAAATTCGGCGGCATCTCCGACCTGAGGCGCGCGCGTGACCTGTGCCTCCATTTCGGGGCCAAGATGTGTATCGAGGATACCTGGGGGTCGGATATTGCCACGGCGGCAGCCCTGCATGTCGCCGCGTCGACACCGCCGCAGGCCATTCTTAACGTGTGCGACCTTTCCGGCTATGTGTATCCAAGACTTGATCCGGACACCCCGGTCCGGGCCAACGGCCGGATACAGCCTCCTGAAGGACCGGGCCTTGGCGTTGCACCGGATCCGAACGTCCTGGGCGAGCCCGTCCTTTCTCTCGCTGCTTGAAGGAGCTTGCAGATGAAAACATCTATTTCACAAGGCGACTGGAAAGCGCGCGCGACCGCCGTGCTGCCGGCTGCCGGGTTCGGTAACTTCGATCCGGGCGTCGTGATCCGGAGCGGCAAGGGGGCCAGGGTCTGGGACGAGGACGGCAACGAATTCATCGACTACCTGATCGGCTCCGGACCGATGATCCTCGGCCACGGGCATCCGGAAGTTCTCGAAGCCGTGCAGGAACAGCTCGCCGCCGGCATGACATTCTTCGCCAACAACGCACGCGGGATCGAACTTGCCGAAGTGCTGGTCGAGGCCGTGCCCTGCGCGGACCAGGTGCGCTACGTGTCGACAGGGGGCGAGGCGGACATGTATGCCATGCGCCTTGCCAGGGCCTTTACCGGGCGTGACAAGATCCTGAAATTCGAGGGCGGTTATCACGGCATGTCCGGTGAGGCGCTGATGAGCCTGTCGCCAACCAAGCTGATCAACTTTCCGCAGGCCGTGCCAGATTCCGCCGGTATTCCGGAAAGCGTGCGCGACAGCATGCTTATCGCGCCCTTCAACGATGCTGAGTTCGTCAGTTCGCTGATCGAAGAGCATGCAAATGAGATCGCTTGTGTGATCATCGAACCGCTGCAGCGTCTGATCCCGCCGGAGCCGGGGTTCCTGCAGGCGCTGAGAGACCTGACCAGCAAGCACGGCATCGTGCTGATCTTCGACGAGGTCGTGACCGGCTTCCGCTTTGCCTATGGCGGGGCGCAGGAATATTATGGCGTCACACCGGACCTCTGCACGCTCGGCAAGATCATCGGCGGCGGGTTCCCGCTGGCCGCGATCGCCGGCAAGAAGGAGATCATGGACCATTTCGACAAGTCCATCGCTGGTGCCGACGGCTTCACGTTCCAGATCGGTACCTTGAGCGGAAACCCGGTTGCCAGTGTTGCGGGTCTCAAGACCCTGGAAATTCTCAAACGTCCGGGTGCCTATGAAACCATCCGCAAGAATGGCGAACGTCTGATGGCGGCCTACAAAACGCATCTGGAAGCGGCGGGCATTGCCCACCAGATCGTCGGCGAACCTTTCCTGTTCGATGTCGTTTTCACGGATCAGCCCGTAAAGAACTACCGCGATATGTTCCGGAACGATGCCGGCAGGGCAAAAAGCCTTAATCGCAGTCTGCGTGCGGGCGGAATCCTGAAACCGGACAGCAAGCTCTATGCGCATCTGGCGTTGACGGAAGCCGATCTGGCCCAGACTGAGGCGGCTCTGGAAGCGGGCGCGCGGGAACTTGGGGGGTGAAGGTTGGCAATTTAGCGTGAAAATTGCCGCAAAAAGCCTACCTTTGGTCTGAGACGCTCAGTCGAAGGCTCGGAGGCAGGCGTGAAGGCAACCCTCAGGATCGCAGCGGTCGCAGGTTTAGCTTTTGCGTCCGTTATGGCCGCGCATGACGCCGCGCGGTCTGAAAGCGTGGCCAAGGTCTCGGTCGGGACTGCCAAAGCTGCTGCTGCAATCCCGCTCAGGCAGAAGATCGGCCAGATGATCCTGATCGGTTTTGTTGGTGACCGGCCCGCGCGGTCAGGCGTCAAACGGGTACTGGAACAGCTTGACGCCGGCGAAATCGGCGGCGTGCTTTATCTCGGGCGGAACCTTGGAAACAAGCGCACCGTGCAGCGCATGAACACCGCTTTCCGTGAGGCCGCTCCTGCCGCGCTGCCACCGCTGATTGCCATCGACCAGGAAGGCGGGCGGGTGCAACGTCTGCGGGGCCGCAACGGTTTTCCCGAGACCCCGTCAGCCAAACGCATTGCACGCAAAGGCAGCCCGACCGACGCCAGGCGTACCTATCGTGTGCTTGCTAAAAATCTCGCAGACTGGGGGTTCACGCTCAATCTGGCACCCGTCGTCGATGTTGACGCGAATCCGCGCAATCCGATCATCGGCAGGTTGGGCCGGTCTTACTCGTCCGACCCGGAGCAGGTTGCCGCATTTGGCAACGCTTTTGTGTCCGCTCATCGGGCGCACGGGGTTCTGACGGCTCTGAAGCATTTCCCGGGCCACGGATCCAGCCTGAGAGACAGTCACGAGGGTGCGGTCGACGTCACCATCACATGGTCGGAAGACGAACTGATCCCGTTCCGGCAACTGATTGCCGGGGACATGGCGGACATTGTCATGACCGCGCATGTGATCAACCGGAAGCTGGAAGAGACAGAGGTCAATGTTCCCATGTCTCTTTCGCAAAGCGCACTCACCGCTGTGTTGCGCGGTGATCTTGGATTTGGCGGCGTCATCATGTCGGACGACATCCAGATGGACGCGATCCGGTGGAACTTTTCCCTGAAGGAAGCGGTTCTGAAGGCTGTCGAAGCTGGGACCGACATTCTGCTCTTTGCCAATGACAAACGGCCTGATCCGGAGATCCCGCAAAAGGTTGCTGATATTCTCGAGGCCGCGGCGGACCATGATCGGGATCTGGCCCGAAAGATCGATGCCGCCTACGACCGGATCGTGACACTCAAGAGCCGTCTGCTCAACGCGGGAGTGACTGTCCCCGACACATCACACCCGCTGAAAGGCACTGACCCCGCAATATCTGATGGCGAGCACTTGTGTGCGCTTGAACCGGCTCAGTAGAGCGAACGCGGCAGCCACGTCGCGAGGATCGGGAACAGCCACAGGATGGCGACCGCAACCGCCTGCAGGGCGATGAAGGGCACGACGCCGCGATAGATCTGGCCGGTCGTTACTTCCTTCGGGGCGGCGCCCCTCAGGTAGAACAGGGAGAAGCCGAACGGGGGCGTCAGGAACGATGTCTGCAGGTTGATCGCGATCAGGACGGTCAGCCAGATGGGGTCGATCCCCATCAGGATGAGCGGCGGGATCAGAACCGGCAGCAGAATGACGGAGATCTCCACGAAGTCGAGAAAGAAGCCAAGCACGAACACGAACAGCATCGCGAAAATCAGCGCTCCGGCCGGGCCCCCGGGCATCTCGTTGAGGATCGCGTGCACCCTGTCCTCGCCGCCGAGGCCGACAAAGACCAGTGAGAAGAAACTGGCCATCAGGATCGTTGCAAAAATCATCGAGGTAACGGTCAGGGTCGACAGCAGCGAGGCTTTCAGGAGCCCGTCGCCGAAGGCAGCCCAGAGAATGCGCAGCACCACGCTCAGCGCAAAGATCGCGAGCCCTGCATAGACTGCGGCAAGCAGATAGCCGGTGACGGTGACATCCGAACGCTGCAGGCGCACCGGCAACAGGGTGGCGGCGACAGCGAGGATCAGCAGCGCCAGGGTTGCGGCTACGATCAGTCTTGTCGAAACACCCAGACGCCGTCCGGCGAGCAGGATTGCCCCGACTGCGCCGACGGCAGCTGCTTCGTTCGGGGAGGCGATGCCGCCGAGGATCGAGCCGAGAACCGCAAAGATCAGGAGAATGGGCGGCAAGATGGCAGCCATGATCTCCCCTGCCGAGGGCTGGGCCACGTCTTCTTGCATCGCCGGTGCATCGCCGGGAAACAGCCTGGCGCGGGCCAGAATGTAGACGCAGTAAACCACGACCAGCAACAACCCGGGGACCATGGCGGCGGCAAAGGTCTGGCCGACGGAAATGGTCTCGATCGTGAACTTGCCCTGCGCGTATTGTGCCTGCTGGAAAGCATTCGACATGACATCGGCCAGGATGATCAGAAGCGTCGAGGGCGGTATGATCTGGCCGAGCGTTCCGGCTGTGCACACCATCCCCGAGGCGAGCTTCGGGTCATATCCGTTGCGCAGCATGGTCGGCAGTGCGATGAGGCCCATCGCAACCACCGTCGCGCCGACAATGCCGGTGGATGCTGCCAGCAGCGCACCGACAAGCATGACGGAGACGCCGAGGCCCCCGTTCATGCGGCCAAACAGGCGTCCCATGGTCTCCAGGAGCTCTTCCGCGATGCGGCTTTTCTCCAGAATGACACCCATCAGGACAAACAGCGGGATCGCCGTCAGGACCGGGTTGATCAGAACCCCGAAAAACCGCTGTCCCATCGCGCCCATAAGCTGAATGTTGAAGTCGCCCAGCATCCAGCCGAGAAGCGCAAATCCCGTCGCGACCCCGGCAATGGTGAAGGCGACCGGGTAACCGAGCAGGATGAAGCCGATCAGCGCGCCGAACATGATCAGGTCGAGCGGCAGGTTCATGCGCCGGTTCTCGAGAGTTTGGCAACGTCGCGGATGAATGCCGCGACGCCCTGAACGAGCAACAACACGCAATAGGCCGGGATCAGTGTTTTCAGGAGATAGGACGCCGGGATGCCGCCGACCGATATCGGGCCTTCCATGATCGCCCAGCTGCCGCGAACATAGGGCCAGGAAAACCAGATCAGCAGGATGAGGGCCGGGGTCAGCAGGAACAGGTGCCCGAAGAGATCAATCCACGCCTGTGTCCGTTCGGTGCACTTGGCGTAGAAGATGTCGACACGCACATGCGCGTTGACCAGGAAAGTGTAGCCCGCACCGAGCATGAACAGGCTCGCATGCAGATAGAGCACGCCCTCGTCCAGAAAGATGTAGCTGTAGCCGAAGACATAGCGCAAAAGAACGATCACGAACTGCAGAAGCAGCATGGCAAGCGCCGCCCAGCACAGCGTGTTTCCTATCAATGAATTGACGCGCTCCAGCGCGCCCGCCAGTCGTTCCATTGCGGATGATCCTGCCTCTTGTTGCCTGATCCGGTTTTGTCTTGTCATTGCAGGGCCCGAACCTGCGATCCACGCCGCCACCATGCCGCGATTCTGAAGCGGAGAGAAAGCGGAACGGACCCCATGGTCAGGCCGATGGAATGAGCGTGTGAGAGGGCGACTTTCTCCTGACTTCGCACGGCGTGTTGTGCCAGATTTACGGCCAGACCAGCTTCCGAAACCGCTGCTTCCGATTGTCATCCCGGACAGAGCGCAGCGACGTCCGGGACCCAGTAATCCGCGGAGTCCGTTGTTCTTATACGGCCTGTGTTTACTGGATCCCTGCCTTCGCAGGGATGACAACATAGACGCGGAGGGGCCCTTCGGGTCCCTCGGTCTTCGGAAGTTCGCCGGCTAAATGGCCGTCTAGTCGTAGTTGTAGTCCAGAAGACGCGCGTTCATCTGGCCGTTGTCGGCGTAAGGCATGTATTCGTGCATGAGCGTGCGATAGGCCAGGAAGCTCTCGGTGATGCGCTTGATCAGTTCGTCATCGCTGGCGCGCAGGTCGGCAATGACTTCGCCAGCCGCGTTGCCCATTGCGACAATGACCTCGTCCGGCAATTTGCGCACCATCACGTCATGCTCGTTGACAAGCTGGGTGAGCGCCTGCGCGTGCTTGGTGTTGTACTCGGTGAGGACGTCGTTGTAGAGGCTCGCACACGCATGGGAGACCGCCGCCTTGAGGTCGTCCGGCAGGTCGTTATAGGCGTCCAGATTGACGGCGCATTCCTCTGCGGAAGACGGTTCGCCGACACCCGGCCAGTAGTAGTTCTTGGCGATCTGGTAGTAGCCGAGCGCGCTGTCCGTCCAGGGACCGATGAACTCGCCTGCGTCGAGCGCGCCGGACTGCAGTGCCTGGAACATGGCCGGACCGCTCATCGCCTGAACCGCCATGCCGAGCTTGGAGCACATTTCCGATGCGAGGCCGGTCGAGCGGAATTTCAGGCCTTTCAGGTCATCGACGCTGTTGATTTCGGTGCGGAACCAGCCTGCCCATTGCGGGCCGGAATTGCCGCAGAGGAACGGCTTGAGATTGAAACCGCCGTAGATCTCGTCGTAAAGCGCCTGGCCGCCGCCATGGATCAGCCAGCCGGCCTGTTCCGGTGCGGTCAGGCCGAAAGGCTGCGAGCCGAACAAGAGGATGCCCTTCGACTTCGATCCCCAATAGGCCGGGACTGCGTGATACAGTTCTGCGGTTCCCTGGCCGACCGCGTCGAAAACACCGTTGCCCGGAACGATTTCGCCCGCCGCAAACAGCTTGACCTCGATCCGTCCGCCGGAAAGCGCCGTGATGCGGTCGGCAAGCATCTGTGCGGCGACGCCCGGTCCCGGCAGGTTTTTCGGCCAGGCGGTGACCATGCGCCACTGGCGGATGTCCTGCGCGATGGCGGGTGCGGCCAGGGTCGTGGCCGCGACGGCGGCGGTGCCGGTCGCACCGGCTTTCAGAAAGTCACGTCTTTTCATCGTTCTACCCCTCGATTCGAATTTGAGTTCGGAGTGTCCTGCCGTGGTTTTTATTCCTCCAGAATTCCCGGCAGGTTAAGCCCCTGTTCTTTCGCGCAGTTAAGCGCGATCTCGTATCCGGCATCGGCGTGACGCATCACGCCGGTGGCCGGGTCGTTCCAAAGCACGCGTTCAATCCGCCGTGCAGCATCTTCGCTGCCGTCACAGCAGATGACCATGCCTGAATGTTGTGAAAAGCCCATGCCGACACCACCGCCATGATGCAGCGACACCCAGGTCGCACCGGAGGCGGTGTTGAGCAGGGCATTGAGAAGCGGCCAATCGGAAACGGCGTCCGAGCCGTCCTTCATTGCTTCCGTCTCGCGGTTGGGCGAGGCAACGGAACCGGAATCAAGATGGTCGCGGCCGATGACGACGGGTGCCTTCAGCTCGCCTGTCCTGACCATCTCGTTGAACGCAAGGCCGAGCCGGTGGCGCTGACCCAGGCCGACCCAGCAGATCCGTGCGGGCAGTCCCTGAAAGGCAATGCGGTCTCTGGCCATGTCGAGCCAGTTGTGCAAATGCGGATCGCCGGGGATCAACTCCTTGACCTTGGCATCCGTGCGGTAAATGTCATCCGGATCGCCGGACAGGGCACACCAGCGGAAGGGGCCGACGCCCCTGCAGAACAGCGGGCGGATATAGGCCGGCACGAAGCCGGGGAAGGCAAAGGCGTTTTCAAGGCCTTCCTCCAGCGCGACCTGGCGGATGTTGTTGCCGTAATCCAGCGTCGGTACGCCCTGGTTCCAGAAATCGACCATGGCGGCAACATGGACCTTCATCGACGCCCGTGCGGCTTTCTCCACGGCCTTGGGATCCGCTTCCGCCCTTGCGCGCCATTCGGCGACGGTCCATCCCTGCGGCAGATAGCCGTTGACCGGGTCATGTGCGGAGGTCTGGTCGGTCACGATGTCCGGCTTGACGCCGCGTCTGACCAGTTCGGGAAAGACGTCCGCCGTATTGCCGATCAAGGCGACGGATTTCGCTTCTCCGGCCTTCGTCCAGCTTTCGATCAGCGCCAGAGCCTCGTCGAGGGAATGGGTCTTTTCATCCACGTAGCGGGTGCGCAGGCGGAAATCCGCACTCTTTTCGTCGCATTCGACGGCGAGGCAGCAGGCGCCTGCCATGACCGCGGCCAGAGGCTGCGCGCCGCCCATGCCGCCAAGCCCGCCGGTCAGGATCCAGCGGCCTGTCAGATCACCGTCATAGTGCTGACGGCCCGCTTCCATGAAGGTTTCATAGGTGCCCTGAACGATGCCCTGCGTGCCGATATAGATCCAGGACCCGGCCGTCATCTGGCCGTACATCGCAAGTCCCTTCTTGTCGAGTTCGTGGAAGTGGTCCCAATTGGCCCAGTTCGGCACCAGGTTCGAATTGGCGATCAGCACACGCGGGGCATCCTTGTGGGTCCGGAACACGCCGACCGGCTTTCCAGACTGGACTAGCAGGGTTTCGTCCTCGTCAAGCTGCTTGAGACTTGCAACGATCCGGTCGAAATCGTCCCAGGTCCGGGCCGCGCGGCCGATGCCGCCATAAACCACCAGTTCGTGCGGGTTCTCCGCGACATCGGGATGGAGATTGTTCATCAGCATGCGGAGCGGGGCTTCGGTCAGCCAGGATTTGGCGTTCAACTCCGTTCCTGTCGGCGGATAGACGTCGCGGGCATTGTGTCGGCGATCGGTCATGATGCGCTCCCTGGATCTTGTCTGGCTTTTTGGGCAAGCGTCGGCGCGAGGGCCGCAAGCGCTTCGAGGATGTCCCTGAGATGGGATCGAAGCCTTTGCGCCTTGTCTGCGTCGTAGTCGAACGGCGTGTCTTCGCTTGCCAGATGTGTCTGCTGCGCAAGTTCCATCTGAATGGCGTGAAACCCCTCGTCAGGCCTGCCATAGTGGCGGGTGGTCCAGCCGCCCTTGAAGCGTCCGTTCAACACTGCGGTGAAGCCGTTTGCGTTTTCGGTCCGCTCAAAAACAGCGCGTTCGATCTCCGGTGCGCAGGTGGTCCCGCCATTGGTGCCGGTGTTGAAATCGGGCAGCGTTCCTTCGAAGAGATACGGCACAGCTGAACGGATGGAATGGCAGTCGTAGAGGATCGCGACGCCATGACGCTCACGAGCCCGTTCGAGCTCGGACTGCAGCGCGGCATGATAGGGCGCATGCCAGGCAAGGCGCCGGGCCTCGATTTCCCCGTCGCCGGGAGCCTCGCCTTCGAGGTAGATCGGTCTGCCGTCGAAATCCGTTGTCGGGCAGAGCGTCGTCGTGTTCTGGCCGGGGTAGAGACTGACGCCTTCAGGGTCTCGGTTGGCGTCGATGACATAGCGATGGAAATTGGCGCGCACCATTGTCGCACCCGCAAGCAGACCCGTGTAGAGCCTGTCCACATGCCAGTCGGTGTCGGCCAGTTTCCGTCCGATGGGTGTGAGGCGCTTCCAGATGTCTTCGGGCACGAAGGTGCCTGAATGGGGCACACCCAGCACGACCGGCCCGTCGCCCCTTGTTACCTCAAACGGGGTCATTTGCCGCCCCCAGTCTGATGATGTGATCGTCTGAAACGGCGGCGACCAGGCTCCGCTTGCGCACAAGCTCGGCTGCGGTCTCCAGATCGGGCGCGAGGTAGCGGTCCTCATCGAGATGCGGAACCTCGGCGCGCAGCTTGCCAATGACGGACTGCAGGGCGGGGCTGGTTTTCAGCGGTGCCCGGTGTTCGATCCCCTCGACCGCGCACAGGAGTTCCACGCCCAGAATATGCGCCAGGTTCGCGTTCATGCGGCCGAGCCGGCGCGCGCCATGGGCGGCCATGGAGACGTGGTCCTCCTGGTTCGCGCTTGTGGGGGTGGAGTCCGTCGAACAGGGATTGGCGAGATGCTTGTTTTCGCTCATCAGCGCCGCCGTCGTGACCTCGGCGATCATCAGGCCGGAATTGAGACCCGGATCCTTTGCGAGGAACGGCGGCAGGTCGAACGACAGCGTCGGATCGACCATCAGGGCAACCCTGCGCTGGGCAATTGCTCCCAGCTCTGCAACGGCGAGCGCGATCTGATCGGCGGCAAAGGCGACCGGTTCCGCATGGAAATTGCCGCCGGACACGATCCGGTCCGCGTCGATCAGGACCAGCGGGTTGTCCGTTGCCGCGTTCGCCTCGATTTCCAGGGTCGTGGCGGCCATGCGCAACAAGTCGACACAGGCACCGGCAACCTGTGGCTGGCACCTTATGCAGTAAGGGTCCTGCACACGGGTATCGCCGTCGCGGTGGCTCTCCCGGATTTCCGACCCGGTCATGATCTGCCGCATGGCTTTCGCAACCTCGATCTGGCCGCGATGACCCCGCAGCGCGTGGATTTCCGGCAAAAGAGGTGCTGTCGATCCCATGATGGCGTCGGTGGAGAGGCTTGCGGTGATCAGCGTCGCTTCCGCAAGGCGCCAGCTGTCGAAAAGGGCGACAAGTGCGCAGGCGGTGGAAAACTGGGTGCCGTTGATCAGGCCCAGCCCTTCCTTGGGGCCAAGGACGACGGGTGCAAGCTCAGCCCGTTCAAGCGCATCCCGGCCGGGCAACCGTTCGCCCGCAAATATCGCTTCGCCTTCACCGATGAGAACGGCGGTCATATGCGCGAGCGGGGCAAGGTCGCCAGAGGCTCCGACCGATCCCTGAGACGGAATGACGGGCGTGACGCCCTTTGAAAGGCAATTCTCGATCAGCTCCAGAATTTCGAAGCGGACGCCGGAGGCACCGCGCCCGAGGGACAGAAGCTTCAGCGCCATCATCAGGCGGGTCGTGGTTTCGTCCAGCGGTTCGCCGACCCCGCAGCAATGGGACAGGATCAGGTTGCGCTGGAGCGTTGCGGTGTCGCCTGCCGCGATCTTGACGCTGGCGAGTTTTCCGAAGCCGGTGTTGACACCGTAGACGGCCGCATCACCGCGGGCTGCCTGCGCAACACGCTCCGAGGCCTTGCGGATGGCAGTTTCCGAAGCCCGGTTGACACGGACGGGGAGAAGTTCCCTGTAGACACGCTCAAGTTCGGCGAGCGTGACACGGCCGGGATCAAGTGTGAGGCCGGTCATTGTGAGCCTCCGAAAATGCGTTCTTTCAACGGGTTGAAGCCGATGCGGTAACTGAGTTCCGCCGGATGAGCGACGTTCCAGATGGCCAGGTCAGCGCGCTTTCCGGCTGCAAGCGTGCCACGATCGGACAGGCCGAGAGCCCTGGCGGCTTCCCGGGTCACCCCGGCCAGGGCTTCTTCCGGGGTCATGCGGAACAGCGTGCAGCCCATGTTGAGTGTCAGCAGCAGCGAGGCGAGCGGCGAGGAGCCGGGATTGCAATCGGTTGCGAGCGCGATCGGAACCTTGTGCGCACGCAGCAGATCGACCGGCGGCAGCTGCGTTTCCCGCAGCGTATAGAAGGCGCCGGGCAGAAGCACGGCCACGCTGCCGCTTTTGGCGAGGGCTTCGACGCCCTTTTCGGACAGATATTCCAGATGATCCGCCGAGAGCGCGCCATAGGACGCCGCCAGCTCAGTGCCGCCGAGATCCGAAAGCTGCTCGGCATGGAGTTTGACAGGCAGTTTCAAGTCCCGCGCCCTGTCAAAGACGCGGGCAATCTGGTCGGGAGAAAACGCGATGCCTTCGCAGAACCCGTCGACAGCGTCCACAAGTCCGGCATCATGCGCCGCCTCCAGCGCCGGCAGACAGATCTCGTCCAGATAGGTGTCCGCACGGCCCTCATATTCGGGTGGAACCGCATGGGCACCCAGGAAACTCGTGCGGACCTCGACGGGTCTGAGGTCCGCGATTTTCCGCGCGGTGCGCAGCATGCGCAGTTCGGTTTCAACATCCAGTCCGTATCCGGACTTGATTTCGAGCGTGGTGGTCCCTTCGGCAAGAAGCGCGTCGACGCGTGTCAGCGCCTGTTCCAGCAGATCCTCTTCACTTGCCGCACGCGTTGACCGGACCGTCGACACGATCCCGCCGCCGGCGCGGGCGACTTCTTCATAGGTCGCGCCTTCGAGCCTCATTTCGAACTCACGGGCGCGATTGCCGCCGAAGACGACATGGGTGTGGCAGTCGATCAGACCGGGCGTCACAAGGCATCCGCCAAGATCTTCCTTCGGCCAATCCGCAAATTCCTGCGCCAGGTCCGCTTCGGCTCCGACCCAGGCGATCACGCCGTCATCAAGCGCCAGCGCGCCATCCTCGATCAGGCCGTAGGGCACTTCCATGTCGGCGAGTGTTGCCAGGCCGGCATTGGTCAGAAGGCGTCGGGACAAGAACGAGCTCCGGCTTGATTAGATTGCGTTATAAGATAATATGCATGCACATATTAACGTGTCAACGAGGGAAACGCGGTATGTCGACACGCTCCGGTGCCACTGTTTTTGCGGAGAAGGCGCTCCTGCCCGACGGATGGGCGCAGAATGTCCTCGTTTCGATCTCCGAAAACGGGTCGATCTCTGCGGTCGAGCAAGGGCAGGCTCCTGCAGGTGTGCGCACCGGCATTCTTCTCCCGGCGCCGGTCAACCTGCACAGCCATGCCTTTCAGCGGGCCATGGCGGGCATGAGCGAGCGGCGCGGGGAGGGCGGGCGCGACAGTTTCTGGACCTGGCGCCAGATCATGTTCCGCTTTCTGGATGCGCTCGGCCCGGACGATGTCGAGGCGATCGCGGCCTTCGTGCAGATGGAGATGCTCGAGGCCGGTTACGCGGGGGTCGGCGAGTTCCATTACCTGCACCACCAGCCAGGCGGCGTGCCTTACGACAATCTTGCCGAACTGTCCGTGCAGATCATCGCCGCGGCTTCGGAAACCGGGATCGGGCTGACCCATCTCCCGGTTCTTTATCAATATGGCGGCGTTGACAAGCGGGCGCTTGCTCCCGGCCAGATCCGGTTCGGGAATGATCCCGACCGGTTCGCGCAGCTTCATGAGCAGGCAGGGGCTGCCCTGAAGGCGCTGGCGGGGGACGCGGTTCTCGGCGTTGCGCCGCATTCGCTTCGAGCCGTGTGCGAGAAAGGGCTTGCCGGTGCCGTCGATCTTGCGGGCGAACGCCCTGTCCACATGCATCTGGCCGAACAGGTCGGTGAAGTGGAGGAACTGCTGGATGCAAAAGGAAGCCGTCCGGTCGCGTGGTTGCTTGACAATCACCAGGTGTCTTCGAACTGGTGCCTGATCCACTGTACCCAGATGATGCCGGAAGAAACGCTCGGCCTTGCGAAAACCGGTGCGGTCGCAGGGCTTTGCCCGATCACGGAATCGAGCCTTGGCGACGGTATCTTTGACGGCGTCCGCTATCTGCAGGCGGGTGGCCGGTTCGGTGTCGGCTCCGACTCCAATATACGCATTTCGCTCTCGGAAGAACTGCGAACGCTGGAATATTCGCAGCGGCTTCGGGACAAAAGCCGCGCCACCACCGCGACATCTCGAAAGTCGACGGGACGCGTGCTCTTCGACGGAGCCGTATCGGGCGGTGCGCGGGCAGCGGGACGCAATGCAGGCGGGATCGAAAAGGGATGTTTCGCGGACCTGCTTGCACTGGATGCAACCGCGATCGATCTGGAGGGGCGCGAAGGGGACGAGATCCTCGACGCCTACATCTTTGCAGGCGATGACCGGATGGTACGTGATGTCTGGTCCGCGGGCAGGCATGTTGTTCGCGGCGGAAAACATGTAAAAGGCGACGCGATCCGTGCGGCGTACCGCGCGACCATGAAAAGGCTACGCAACAGACTATAGGACCGTGACTTGACGCTGACCGACACCAATTCCTGGACAGGTATCCGAGAGGTGCTCTTGCGCCGGATACACGACCGGATCTGGCAACCGGGGGAACAGATCCCCCATGAGGCCGATCTGGCGGAGGAATTCGGCTGTGCCCGCACAACCGTCAACCGCGCGCTTCGCGATCTTGCCGAGAGTGGCCTCGTGGTGCGCAAGCGCCGGGCGGGCACCCGTGTTGCCGTCAATCCGCCGCAGCGGGCCACGTTGACCATCCCCATATTGCGTGAAGAAGTCGAGTCGCTGGGACAGCCCTATCGCCACCTGATCCTGGAGCGGGATCTGCGGCCGTTGCCCCCCAGGCTGCATGGCGCATTTCAGGTGTCGCTGGGCGACAATGTCCTCTTTCTGAAGACGCTCCACTTTGCGAACGAACGTCCCTATGCATTCGAGGAGCGCTACATCAATCTGGAGGCGGCTCCAGAGGCCCGCGACATGTCATTCAACGACATCAGCGCCAATGAATGGCTGGTGCACAACGCACCCTACAGCCATGGCGACTTGTCGTTTTTCGCGGTCAGTGCCGATCAGCCCCTCTCCGGCAAGCTGGATGCAGAGGCGGGTTCGGCCCTCTTCGCAATGGAACGGATCACCTGGGCCGGGGAGCAGCCGATCACCCATGTCCGTCTGATCTTCGCACCCGGATACCGGATGCGGACGGAGATCTGAGCAACACGCTGTGCCGACGCGTCAACTGCGGATCACGAGGCCTCGCCCACGGACCTGATCCCGGCGACCATTTCTGGCGATTCCCAGACGCGCTCGCCGATGGCGCCGAGGGCGACCTTGCCGTTCGCGTCGACAATGTAGGTCACCGGCAATCCGCGCAGGAACCATTTCGACGGCATGTCCTTCTTGTTGTCCAGTAGGATCGCCATGCCGTCATGATCGATCTGATCCAGGAAGGCCTCGATCTTGTCCTGCCTGTCACCGACATTGACGGCAAGCACCGCGTAGTCGTCGGTGCCGAGTTCGCGCCCGAGGCGCGCCAGCGTCGGCATTTCCTTGCGGCAGGGCGGGCACCAGGTCGCCCAGAACGAGACCACGACCGTCTTGCCGCGATAGTCCTCGAGTTGATGGATCGCCCCCGTCAGGTCCGGAATATTGAGTTCCGCGTCCACGTTGAAGGCCGGCTCTGCAAGTCCGAGTGCTCTCAAATCCACGTCCTGGGCAAAGGATTGTGTGCCCGTGAGCGCAATGGCGGCGCTTCCAGCCAGAATTTCACGACGGCTCAACCTGATCATTTCAGTACCCTGCATCTGTCTGCAATAGATCCGGCGCAACGCGCCTGTCAGGGCACAGGTAATGTGTCGCCGGGCGATCGTCGCTACACGGTTCTTCAATTTCCGGCGATCAGACGCAGGCGTTACCCGGGCCGGCCGTGTCAGGCAGAAAGCGGATGTGAACCGGATGCCGTTTCATCCGACGGTGCAACATAGTCCGACAGCGTTCCGGCAACCCCCAGGGTGCGCAGCCGTTCGGCGGCGGTGTTGAACTCCGCAAGAAAGACCGGGTCGTCGCTGAGCGGTCCGAAAAGATCGGGCATTCTTGCCGATGTGGCACCGGAAAAGACATCCTGGGCCCAGGCTTGCAAGACGTCGGCATGCTCGTCTTCTACCGCGATGCTGTTTCCGGCCTCGTTGTATCCAAGACAGTACCGGCACCACAGGGCCGTCTCCAGCGCCAGCCCCCTGACCGGCTGGCCCTGGTGCAGCCTGTCTTGGATGGACGGCAGGATGAATTTCGGCTGCCGGTTCGACCCGTCCAGGCACAGCCTCGGAATGGTGTCGCCAACGGCCGAATTCGAAAAGCGCTCCATTACCGTCTCGAGATAGGCGTGAAAGCTGACACCCGGTATTTCGGGCACGGTCGGGAGAATCTCCTCGATTTCCAGTTTGGTGAGATAGTTGCGGATGAGCGGATCGGCCATGGCGTCATGGACGAAATGATGCCCCAGCAACGCACCGGGGTAGGCGATTGCCGCGTGGCCGCCATTCAGGATGCGCAGTTTCATGAGTTCGTAAGGCGCAACGTCGGCGACGAACTCGACACCAACCTTCTCGAGAGCGGGGCGGCCCGAGGGAAAATTGTCCTCCAGAACCCACTGACGGAAAGGTTCGCAGACGACCGGAGCAGCGTCTTCCACGTCGAATGTTTCGCGGATAAGCGTGCGTTCGCGGTCCCCGGTGGCGGGTGTTATGCAGTCGACCATGCCATTCGGGAAGGCGACGTTCTGTTCGATCCAGCCGGCGACGTCCGCCGACATGGCACGGGCGTAGCCGACAACTGTCTGCTTCGCCATGTGGCCGTTCTCCGGCAGGTTGTCACAGGACATGACGGTGAAGGGCGCAACGCCCGCCGCTCTTCTTTTCATGAGCGCGGCGACCAGTACGCCAAAGACGGTCGAGGGCGCCTCGGGGTTTTCGAGATCCGCCAGGATCTCCGGATGAGAAACGTCGAAGCCACCCGAATTGGGATCGACGAAATAGCCTCCCTCGGTGATCGTGAGGGAGACGATCCTGATATCCTGTTGGCAAAGCCGGTCGATCAGCACTGCGGGGTCGACATCGATGAAGTCGATCATCGAGGCGCATACGTGTGCGCTCAATCCGTCCGGATCGAGTTCAACGATCGTGGTGAGCCAGTCCTGCGTTTGCAGGCGTTCCCGCATGGCCCTGTCGTAAGGCATGAGGCCGGCCCCGACGATCGCCCAATCATGACCTTCACCCTGTTCGAACAGTTTGTTCAGGTAGACCGCCTGATGTGCGCGATGAAAATTGCCGACGCCGATGTGAAGGATCCCGGCGGAAAGTGAAGACCTGTCGAAAGCCGGTTTCGCGATGGCGTCCGGAAGCAAGGAAAGCGCAGTCATGTTCAGCTTTGTTGTCATGGGTCAACTCATCCAGTTGCCACCGTCCACGTTGTAGGTCTGGGCCACGATGTATTCGGCATCCGCCGATGCGAGAAAAACGGCCATGCCTGTGAGGTCTTCCGCCGTTCCCATCCTGCCGAAGGGCACGGACTGGCCGACGGCGGCCTTTTTCTCGCCGGGCGCGAGACCTTCGTGTTTCGCAAAGAGGGCGTCGACACCGTCCCAGTGTTCCCCGTCGACGACACCCGGGGCGATGGCGTTGACGTTGATGCCGTGGCTGATCAGGTTCAGGCCCGCCGATTGGGTCAGGCTGATAACAGCGGCCTTGGTTGCGCAGTAGACACCGACAAGGGGCTCTCCCCTGCGTCCGGCCTGGCTTGCCATGTTGATGATCTTGCCGCCCTTGCCGCGCCGGATCATCGATCTTGCCGCCGCCTGCATCGTGAAAAGCGTGCCGGCGACGTTGATGTCAAACAGGCGGTTGTAGCTGTCTCGCGTGATCTCGACGATGGGGGCAAGATCGAACAGGGCGGCATTGTTGACGAGAATATCGAGGCCGCCCGTTTTCTCCTCGACAGCGTCAATCGCCTTGTCAATGGACTCCTGGTCCGTGACATCGAGGTAGACGGCATAGGCGGCAGGACCGATTTCAGCGGCGCTTTCGTGTGCCCGGTCCATGTCGATGTCACCGATCGCGACCGTTGCGCCTTCGCGGACATAGCGCTCCGCGAAGGCCTTGCCGATGCCGCGGGCGGCACCGGTGATCAGGGCCGATCTGCCTTCAAGGCGCATCACGCAATCCTCAGACCCTGGTTGTCGAAGCGATGGATCTTGTCGGCGTCGGGTGTCAGGTGAACCGTGTCTCCGTGGCGGAAGGCGATCTCGCCGGTTGAGCGGACGGTGACCGGTTCGTCAAGACCATCGACATCGACATAAAGGAACGTGTCGGAGCCCAGATGTTCCGAAACGCCGACCTTGCCCGACCATTTGCCTTCGGTATGGGAGACCGAGATGTGTTCGGGACGGATACCGATCGTTGCGGCGTCGTACTCGACGGAAAAGTCTCCCATCATGAAGTTCATCTTAGGCGAGCCGATGAAGCCGGCAACGAAACGGTTGCGCGGTGTGTGATAGAGCTCGAGCGGAGAGCCCACCTGCTCGATGATGCCGGCCTGAAGCACCACGATCTTGTCGGCCATGGTCATGGCCTCGACCTGGTCGTGGGTGACGTAGATCATCGTCGTCTTGAGGGTCTGGTGCAGTTCGGAGATTTCCAGACGCATGTTGACACGCAGGGCCGCATCGAGGTTCGAGAGCGGTTCGTCGAAGAGGAAGGCGGCGGGTTCGCGCACGATCGCCCTGCCGATGGCAACGCGCTGACGCTGACCGCCCGACAGTTGCCCCGGACGCCGTTCCAGGTAGTCCGTGAGGTTCAGCACCTTGGCGGCCGCGTTCACCTTCTTGTCCTGCTCGGCCTTGTCGAGGCCCGCCATCCTGAGCGGAAAGGCGATGTTCTTGCGCACCGACATATGCGGATAGAGCGCATAGGACTGGAACACCATGGCAAGGCCGCGCTTGGCCGGAGGGACTTCGGTGGCATCCTTGCCGTCGATGTCGATGACACCGCTGCTGATGTCCTCAAGGCCTGCGATCAGGCGCAGCAAGGTAGACTTGCCACATCCCGAAGGTCCGACGAAGACTACAAACTCGCCATCGTCGATACGCAGGTCCAGCGGCGGGATCACCTGTACGTCGCCGAAGCTCTTGGTGATCTGATTGAGAGTGATCTGACCCATGTCGGGAACTCCTATTTGACCGCGCCGAATGTCAGGCCGCGTACAAGTTGTTTCTGGCTGAACCAACCAAGGATGAGGATGGGGGCGATCGCCATTGTCGAGGCGGCGCTCAGTTTTGCGTAGAACAGGCCTTCCGGACTGGAGTAGCTCGCGATGAAGGCCGTGAGCGGTGCTGCCTTCGCTGCAGTGAGGTTCAACGTCCAGAAGGCTTCGTTCCAAGCCAGGATGACGTTGAGCAGCAGCGTGGAGGCGATGCCGGGAATGGCCATCGGCGTCAGGATGTAGAGGATCTCTTCCTTCAGCGTTGCGCCGTCCATGCGGGCCGCTTCGAGGATCTCGCCGGGGATCTCCTTGAAGTAGGTGTAGAGCATCCAGACAATGATCGGCAGATTGATCAGCATGAGCACGATCGTCAGGCCGATGCGGGTATCCAGAAGACCCAGCTCGATGAAGAGCAGGTAAATCGGATAGAGCACGCCGACTGCCGGCAGCATCTTCGTGGACAGCATCCACATCAGGATGTCCTTGGTGCGCTTGGAGGGCACGAAGGCCATGGACCAGGCGGCGGGAACGGCAATGATGAGGCCGAGGATCGTGGATCCGCCGGCGATGATCACAGAGTTCCAAAGGAACCGCATGTAGTCGGATCGCTCCTGAACGACCGCGTAGTTTTCCAGTGTCCAGTCAAAGAACAGGAACAGGGGCGGGTCGTTGATCGCCTGGGCCTCGGTCTTGAAGCTTGTCAGAATGGTCCAGAGGATCGGGAAGAAGATCAGCAAACCGATTGCCCATGCGGCGACCGTGTTTATCGTCTTCCGGCGGGTGGTTACAGCACGTGCCATGTCGTTCCCTCCTCAGGTGTCCAGGTTCTTGCCGACGATGCGCATCAGGAAGATGGCAACGATGTTGGCCAGGATGATTGCGTAGACGCCACCAGCGGAACCGAGACCGACATTCTGGCTTTCCAGAACGCGTTGGTAGATCAGGTATGTCAGCGTTCGCGTGCCGAACGCGCCACTGGTGGTCACGAAGATTTCCGCAAAGATGGCGAGCAGGAAGATCGTCTGGATGAGAAGCACGATCGTGATGGCGCGCGACAGGTGCGGCAGGGTGATATAGGCGAAGCGGGAGAGCGGCGGTGCGCCGTCCATCTCGGCAGCCTCGAGCTGCTCGCTGTCGAGCGACTGGATCGCGGTCAGCAGGATCAGCGTTGCAAACGGCAGCCACTGCCACGAGACGATCAGGATGATCGAGAACAGCGAGGCATCGCTCAGCCATTCAATCGGCTGCGCCCCGAATGCTTTCCACAGGTGCGCGAACAGCCCGTTCACCGGATCCATGAACATGTTCTTCCAGACGAGGGCGGAAACCGTCGGCATGACGAAGAACGGTGCGATCACGAGTATCCGGACGACACCCTGGCCCCACATCGGCTGGTCCAGAAGAATGGACAGCAGAATTCCGAAAACGATGGTGATGGCGAGGACGCCACCAACGATGACCAGTGTTGTCTGCACGCTCGGCCAGAAGGCACTCGACGAAACGAAGCGTACATAGTTTTCGAAACCGACCCATCCGAGATCGCCACCACGGAGCGGCAGGTATCTCTTGAATGAAAAGACCAGGGTCATGCTGAGGGGGATAAGCATCCAGCCGAGCAGTAGGATGACCGCGGGAGCCATCATGATGCGAGCGGCGGAGCGTGAATGCTGCGTAGCCATGGACACACCTTCTCTGTTGACGGCAGCAGTGTGCCGTTGCGAGCGGAGCGATGGGATGTAGGGGCTTAATTAAAAAGGGAGGGCGGAATATCTTCCGCCCTCCCAAGTGGGGAGGAAAGACTTAGTAGCCTGCGGCTTCCATTTCCTCGGCGGTGTTCGCCTGAGCTTTCGACAGAGCTTCCTCGACGGTCTGCTGACCAGCGACCATTGCGGAGAACTCCTGTCCGGCAGCCGTGCCGATACCTGCCCATTCCGGGATTGCGACATACTGGATGCCGACATAGGGGACCGGCTGGACGGTCGGGCTGTCAGGGTTGGCGGCGTTGATGCTTTCCAGTGTCATCGCGGCAAACGGGACCTTCTGGTACTCAGGGTTCTGGTAGAGAGAGGTCCGTGCGCCCGGAGGCACGTTTGCCCAGCCTTCCTTGGAAGCCACCAGTTCGATGTATTCCTTGGAGGTCGCCCATTCGATGAACTGCTTGGCAGCAGCTTCCTTCTGGGTACCGGCCGGAATTGCGAGCGCCCAGGCCCAGAGCCAGTTTGCACGCTTGTCGACGCCTTCCTTGTTCGGCGCCAGCGCGAAGCCGACGCTGTCGGCAACGGTGGAGTCGTTCGGGTTGGTCACGAAGGATGCCGCAACCGTTGCGTCGATCCACATGCCGCATTTGCCCTGCTGGAACAGCGCAAGGTTTTCATTGAAGCCGTTGGTCGATGCGCCCGGAGGGCCATAGTTGTTCAGAAGGTCGTTGTAGAACGTGACAGCGGCCTTCCACTCCGGCGTGTCGAGCTGGGGCTTCCAGTTTTCGTCGAACCAGCGTGCGCCGAAGGAATTGGCAACGGTGGTGATGAACGCCATGTTCTCACCCCAGCCGGCCTTGCCGCGCAGACAAACGCCGTAGATCTCGTTGTCCTTGTCGGTCATTGCCTTGGCTGCGGCTTCAACGTCGCTCCAGGTCGGTGCGTCCGGCATCGTCACGCCGGCTTTTTCCATCAGGTCCGTGCGATACATGATCATCGAGGACTCGCCGTAGAACGGAGCCGCGTAAAGCGTACCGTCGTGGCTGAGACCGGCGCGCATGGCCGGCAGGATGTCATCGGCGTCGTAACTTGCCGGCAGATCGGCGAGAGACACGAGCCATTCGTTGGCAGCCCAGATCGGCGTTTCGTACATGCCGATGGTCATGATGTCGAACTGACCGCCCTTGGCGGCAACGTCCTGGGTAACGCGCTGGCGCAGCACGTTCTCTTCGAGTGTAACCCACTCGACTTCATGTCCGGTTTTCTTGGTGAAATCTTCCGTCAGGCCCTGCATGCGGATCATGTCACCGTTGTTCACGGTGGCAATGGTGATCGTGTCAGCAAAGGCGCTGGTGGCAGTAATCAAAGTAAGTGCGGTGACCGCACGTAATGCGTTCTTCAACGACATCCTATGTCCTCCCTGGCTTGGATGTTGAAAAGAGCCTGAGGCATAAATTGGCTGGCGTCAAGAAAAAATTTGCGCGCGTAAAATTTTAGGCGGACGCGCGTAGTATAAGTCTTGCTGCGAAAAGGGTTTCCTGGCGATCGCTGAATGTCCCGCCGGCCTCGATCAGCTCCATCAGGGTGCTGAATGCATTGTTTGCGACCGAGTCATAATCATGTGCGGCTGTGGTCAAAGAAGGGCAGGTGAAGCGGGAAAAAGGGTGGTCATCATGCGAGGCAACGCGCAGGGCGCAGCCTTCGCCACGGCCGACGCGGAGCCCCTTTTCGTAACACGCCGACAGAAGCCCGATCGCCAGACGGTCGTTGCTGCACAGGACGGTGTCGGTCGGGAAGCCGTGCACTTCCAGAATGCGCATGGCGCCTTCGTGGCCTATTTCCTCAAACGCCCAACCTTCGCCGTCGACCCGCACGACGTGGGGTTCAAGACCGAGCCGCTCCATGACCTCGATATAGGCGATCCGGCGTTTGTTCGCGTTCGGGTTGGCGGGCGTCTTCATCTCGAAAAAGCACGGCGGCTCGCCGGACCGGGTCAGGTATTCCACGGTCTGCGACACAAAACTGAAATTGTCGGAGCCGACAAAGGCCGCGCCGATGCCGTCCAGATTACTGTCGAACAGGACGGTCGGAACATCCCTGCAGAACTTTTCGATGGAGCTTCGGTCCGATGCGCGGCCGAGCGGTGCCAGCAGCACGCCGGCCGGTTTCAGGGAGCGCAGGCTGTTGAGGATGTCGTTTTCCAGCGTCTGCTGACCGTGGGCGCTGAACAGAATGGGCCAGTAGCCGGCGTCCAGACAGCGGTGTTCGATGTTTCGCGCGATTTCCGCGAAAAACGGGTCGGCCAGGTAGGGCACGACGATGCCGACGTTCTTGGTCAGGCGGCGATTCTGGTTGATTGCGAATATGTTGGGGCGGAAGTCGTAGCGTTCGAGTGCCTGCTCGATCCGTTCTCTGGTCGACTGCCTCACGCTTTCCGGGTCGTTGAAATACTTCGAAACGGTCGGCCTCGAGATGCCGCTGACGGAAGCAAATTCTTCCATATTCCTGATTTTGCGTTCCGTCATGTGTTCGCCCTGACACTCCGCCCTAGATATCCGGTTCCAGGTTGCTGCAGATTACGATATCGGCACGACTGAAACTTTCCGCGTGTAAAATTTTTTATTCACAGTGAAACTTTCCACCGGATTGGTCAAGTCACATCGCCCTGAAGCGGCGAATTCGCCCCGGTTGCCCACGTGAATCGATGGAGTGTTCGTGTCAGCTACCTAGTTTGGGCGCGCCGCAGTCCGGGATAACCCGACTTGGATCAAGTGCGGTGATCCCCTTGAATGAACTTGTCATTCCGGCTGAAGCGCAGCGGCAGGCCGGAACCCAGTAACCACTTGTTTCTCCGATTTACATTCGGCTTCGGCTACACGGAGTACTGGTTCCCGGTCTTGCCGCTGCGCAGCAAACCGGGAAGACAAATCCGGGAATCTTTTCCGTATTCCGAATTTGCACCGGACCGACTTATGCTGGCTTCTCAGCAACATCTTTTCGGCAGTGTATTCCTGAAAGGACTGCGATGGACCGCGCAACGGAAAATGCGCTCGGCGGACGGCACAAAAGCGGTCAGCCGAACCAGCGTTTGAGCCAGCGGCGGAAGCCTGATGTGGCCGCGGTCGCGTGTTTTTCCGCCCGGGCGCGCGCCTGTTCCGCGTTTTCGCCGACATCATCCATGAAGCCGTCGATGTTTTCAACAACCGGATCGATCTGCCTGCGCTTGAAAGCCTGAACGACACGGAACACCATATAGGCGATGGCCGCCAGGACCAGAAAGGAGATGATGTTGAACCAGGGGATCAGGAACGTGTTCGGACCCGACACTTCCTGAATGCTGATGATGTTCGGAAAGATCGTGAACAGCTGGATCCGCCAGCCGTAGTGCGTGACCGCAACCCAGACTTCCCCGTCCTTCTTCGCAAGGTCCTGTGCCTGAGCGGTGACGTTGGAGCTGTTGAACTTGAGGTATGGCGGCCAGCGCCATTCGGTGTCCTCGTTGCGATAGACCCTGGGCTCACCGTTCGGCCAGACGGCGTTTATGAAACGGACGTCGCGCGTCCAGTTCGGGTTCGTTCCGGCATCCGGCGCGGCCCAGAAGAGCGACGACGAGCCGATATCCATGCGCTTGACGTCCGTGCCGACAATGCGCACGACATCGCGCCCCGGAAGCGTGTAATGCGCAAACAGGACAATTACGAGCACCAGGGGAATGCCGACGATCCATTTAATGTACTTCATCAGTCGTCGTCGTCCTCGTCGTCATCATCATCGTCGTCGTCATCGTCGCGATACCGCGGGATGGCACCCCAGGGCCCCATGTTCCTGCCGAAGCCGTAATCCGCGGGATCGGTGTCTTCGTTCATTCCGGGTTCCGGACCGAACAGTTCGGTGCGCGTTCCGACCTTGTCGACGACATATTCTTCGGCAAGGAACTGTGCCGCGTAGGTTTTCTTTGCTTCGCTCCAGTCCTGGTAGTGAGCATAGAACGCATCCTTGTGACAGATAAAGAGCTGGCGGAAGTCAAGCGGCGTCAGCTGCGCCAGCAGCATGTTGACAAGTTGCTTGTCGCGATGGTTCGCCGACCGCAGCAAATAGAAATAGGCAGGATCGTCATAGCTGAGGCGCGGTGGCCTGCCGCCTTTCGACAGGGCGCGGACATAGCGCTCAAGGGAGTGATAGGCGTCGGGCAGGTCCTTGTGATAGCGGCGTTTGAGGGCGCGCAGGTCGCGCCGCGAAACGTCGGACAGATCCTCGTTGTTGTTTGCCGCCGCATCGATGACGATGAAATCGAGCTTTTGTCTCAGGATGCTTTCGGCATGCGCCTTGCCCGCACCGGCGATGGGTTCGGCAAGCTTGTTCCGGGACAGAAAAGAGGCAATCTCGCGCCTGTCTTCAAGGGTCAGAACGTGCTTGACCGGCAGGTCGGCAACTATGTCGAGTTTTCTTGCCGAGATGGATGCCGTCCGCTTGACGGATCGGAAAATGTAAAGCCCACCATAGTGAGACGTGTAGAAGTTGCCTTGCTCGAAGCTTTGCGGTTCGAGCGCAATCGGTGTCCGGATGATATCGCCCGTGTGCCTGGAAAGTTCTACCATCTCGGCGATCAGGACATCATCCCACCACCCGTCCGGTTCGCTCATGAACCGGTCGATCTTCTCCGTGAGTTCGTCGCCTGCCTCGACATGTCCGCCAACCGTGTCCGCTTCCACGTCGATCGAGCGGATGTCGAACAGATCGAGCGGCGAGCTGATCGAAAACACCGTGTTGACGAGTTCGCCGACCACAGCATCGCGAATGGACAGCGCGAACAGCTGCTCTTCATTTTCGTCGATGAACCGTCTGAGGATCGACCGGGATGTCGAGAAATGGGCATTGAGAAGCGGGGCGGTCTTCTGGGCGACATTCAGGAGAATGAACTGGCGATTGCATCCGTTCGGGTTGAGATACAGATTGTCGCCGAGTTCTTCCCCGATCTCCGGCGAAAAGCCCGATATGTCGACATGGAATTCCTGCAAGGCCGTTCGCTTGCCGGTCAGATGCTCAAGCGCGCGATTGTAGCGGTTCACCATGGAGGGGGACGTCACTTCCACGAGGTTGCCGTACATCAGCCCGTGTTTGACCAGCCTCATCATGTGCGTGACTGTTCCATGTAACGGCGCTTGGCTTCTTCCATGCGCTGCATGTCGCGGACCGCATTGTCGATCGCGACCTCGTCCGACTTGTCGGCGTAACGGAATTCGCTGTCGGCGTAGCGGTTGATTTCCTGGATCACCATATCGACCGTGATCGGCTGCGCCAGGTCGGCGATCATGTTCTTCTTGGTCTCGTAGTTCTTCAAGAGGAACAGGTCGGGGTTTTCCATCCATTCATCGGGCAGTTCGAAATCCATGGCCCGCACCTTGACGGCGTCGGTGATGTTCTTGATTGCCCGTCCGGTGAACCGTTCGTCGGCTTCCTGGATCGCCTTCAGGTAGGCGCCGATCTTGGCGATCGTGTCGAGGTCGCCGATCCCGCCGCTGACCTTTTCGAAGACCTTGATCAGCGCGTCTTCCTTCGGCCTCGCGTGGCTTTCGTAGGAGGCGGCGACGGCCTTCTGGATCACCTGCGCCTCGAAGAGATCGTGATCACCGACGGGAATGGAGTGGTTCTTGCCCATCAGCAGGTAAAGTATGTCGATATAGTCCTCGCGGGTCTGCGGACCGTCGACGAGGAAACGGGCGCCCGCCCGCTGGCGCAGGGCATCGTCGACATTCTCCGGGTAATTGGAAAACATGCCGAAGGTGCAGTTGCCGCGCACAACGGTGTTGGCGCCTGCAAAACTTTCCATCAGGACCGCGGTGATTTCCAGTTGCCCCGCCGAGGACTGCCGGTCACCGCGCTTGCCCGCGAGCTGATCGATATCGTCGATCGTGCCGAAGCCGATGACATTGGGATCCGTCACGTTCCTGATAAAGGATTTCGCATTCTGCGCGGACTTGCCCTGATAGCTGTCGATGCTGTCCGTCGACAGGTTCTGATAGCGGAAGACGTATCCGGCATTGGTGCAGTAGTCGTTGATCAGGCCCGCCATCATCTGGATGAGCGTGGTCTTGCCGGTTCCGGGTTTGCCATCGCCCATGAAGGTGAAGATGAACCCGCCGAGCTCCGCAAACGGGTTGAGCTTGCGGTCGAAGTCGTAGGCCATCAGCATCTTGGCGAGCTTCATGGCCTGGTACTTGGCAATGTGGTTGCCGACGACTTCTTCCGGCTTCTTGAAGGCCATTGCCAGCGATGTCGCGCGGGCGCGGGCGGCGGGCGTGAACCCGGTGATTTCGAAATTGTCGGCCTCGACCCGGTAGCGGGCGTCGGAAAAGGACTGCAGCAGCTCCACACCTTCGGCCCGGAGTGTGACCTTCTCCATCAGCTGTTCACAGTAGGACATGATAAGGCTGACCAGCTGCGCATCGGTATCGATCGAAGCAGACGCGATCTCCTGGTCGAGTTCCCAGAGCGCGCCGTGCAGCGCCAGCTGATCGTTGTCGAGCAGAATTTCCTCGACCTCGCCGCACTGGATTTCACTCTCTTCCGTGTCGGCGGCGATGCCGGACAGCAGGAAGTCCATCATGTTGGCAAAGACGTGCAGTGAAATCAGGGCCGACGCCGAAAGCAGCTGCTGGAACCTGTCTTTCTGGGACGCGTCCAGCGTGCCGGCCAGATTGGCCCGCTTCAGATCGGAGAGCCCGGTCTGTTCCCCGTACTGATCCGACATCACCTGCGCGACGGACAGGGACCGGCGCAGGGCCCGCAGGACGCTTGCCTGCAAAGGTGTGGTCAGCGCATCGTCGTCGCTTTCAAGAACACGTTCGGCCAGTTGCACGCCTTCAGGCCGGGCCGTGGATCGGGTGACAAGGCCGGGTGTGGTCGACCGGAAACGCCGCCGTGTGCCGAGACCCGGCGAGCGCTCCCGGACGACATCCGGTTCGCGCTTCGCGGCAATGCGCGGCGTGTGGTCGAAACCCGAGATCAGCGCTTCTGCAGCGGCATATTTCTCGAGGATCTTGTCTTCCTTCAGTTCCATAAGGTCGTTGGAAACGGTCACGATGGAAACCTATTTGTAGCTGAGAATCTTGCCGCTTGGACTGACGGCATATTTGCGAATCTGGCTGAAACCCGGCGGGTCCAGTTCTTCCAGCACCTGGTAGGGGCGCTGGGGGAGAATGAGTGAGCGGCGTCTGCTGGTGTGTCCGGCCGCCTCCCGGGCACCATCTCCGGTGGCCGAAAACGGATCGAGGTCGTAGACCTGCCGTTCGACGGAAGAAAAGAACCCCGTGGATACCATTTCTGTGCCGGAGGCGATCAGCGTTTCGGTGGTCCAGGCCAGCGCCCAGTCCTCTCCCGGTGTCTGTCCCGCCTGTGACAGCACGTCCCGGAGCGGCCCGGACTGCTGCGTGAACGTGTGGCTGTACATCGGACCGACATAGAACCGGCGCAGCCGTTTTGGATGCAGATCATCGAAGTCATGGTCGAAGCCGCGGGCGATCGTCAGGAGTTTGAGACCGGCCGACGACTGCGACGTCAGATGCCCCTGAACGCGCGGCCATCGCCGTTCGTCCTTGGCCAGCGGACGCCTGCCACTATCTTCCAGGTCCATGACGTAAATCAGCGGTATGTTCTGCTGACTGTCGTAAACCCCCCAGTGCACGCGGTACCTCCGGCGCTTCTCACTGACATTCCCTGTCCAGGTGATCCGCGGGTCGTTGCGCGCCCAGAACAGCGGCGCGCCGGTCAGCTGCTCGTAGTATTGGCGCTCGGAGGCGGCGAACTGCAGATTAACCGGCGACGACTGCTCGCGCAGAATATGGTTCACCATCGCGATCTTGAGATCGCGCATCTCGGGCAGGGACCTGAGATGGTTGTCCGCCTGCATGGCGTCGTTGGCCATCTCCAGCAGTTCCTGGTAGATCGGAAAGCCGCTGTCCTGGCGGTCGATGCTCAGGAGATTGGGCATCTTGTCCGAAACACGCCCTGCGAGAAGGTACTTGTAGGACAGCGCCGTGAAGGTGCCGGCGAGCGCTCGCAGATACTCCTGCAGGATCGGGATTTCGGTGTAGAGCGCCGTGTCTTCCGACACGATGCTGTCCGCGACGCCCTGCACGTGCGAGATGATGCGCTCGAACTTGGCGAAGTAGCGCCGTGTTTCATGCGCTTCTTCCAGGGTTCTGTGATCGAGGGTCAGATCCAACGTTCAGCCCTCAGGCTCCGTAGGCGTTCTTGTCGTGTTTGTCGACAATCTGCTGGAAGCGGCGGGCGAAGCGCTCATCCGATTTCGCCTTTTCTTCCAGAACCTTGCGCGCAAAGACCATGTGATCTTCGTGGGCTTCCATCATGTCGGCCATACGCTGGTTCGTCGCCGAACCGATGGCCGCCATCGCGGACTGTGCTTCCTTGTCCGTGGCAACGCCGATCTCGTTGATCTTGTGCGCGACGTCCTGCTGCTGCGCGGTCTTCAGCGATTTCACCAGGGCGTCATACAGCACGACGCGCTGCTTGGTGTCCGTCTGAAGCTTGTTGATCAACACCATCTGGGTTGCCGCCTGGTTCTGGAGGCTGTCGACCCAGGTCTTGCCTTTTTCGATATAGCGCTCGAGCGTCTGGCTTTCGGCAAGCTTGACCTGCTCGTCCTGTGCGAGCCGGTTGTACTCCGAATTCAGCTCCGCAAGTTCCGATTCCAGCTTGGTGCGCGTCGCAGCATCCGTTTCGACCGAAATCTTGTTCTCAAGGGCGATGATCTTCGGATCCATCGCCACGAGTTCCTTCTTGATGCTTTCCAGTCCGGCGACGGTCTGTTCGCGCTGGCCGAGCGTTTCGCTGAGATTGCCTTCAACGCGTTTGCTGTGCTCGTTCAGCGTGTTGAGCTGATCCTGCAGCAGCTGGCCGATGACGTTCGACTTGGAAATCAGATCCTGCAGCTTGTCGTCGATGCTGGCGCTGCGCATGCGTTCCTGGCGAATGCTGTCGGAGCGCGCCTTGGAAAAGATGCCGATGAAACTCTCCCAGCCGGTCTTCGAGCGCATGGCGTCGAAATCCTTGGAGAAGTTCGCTGTCACATCGTCAAGACCCATGATGAGTTCGGCGATATTGGCGCCCATGAGCTCGGTATGAGAGTGCACGTCGTCCAGCGTCGCGTTTTCGATGTCGATTGAAATATCCTCGCCGGAATCCAGCTTGGATCTAGCCGTTTCGATCTTCGACGTCAGTTCGCTGATCTTTGCCTGTGCCGCAGCGACTTCCTGTTTGGATTTTTCAATTTGCGCGCTGAAATCCGCCATGTGCCCCTTCCCGAATATCAATCAATGTAGCGATACTTATGTAGCGATTGTTTATAGAAATACAATTACAAAGCACGGTGTAAAGGCAAGTACACGCGGAAGATATTGTTTACCAAATCTGCCGTTTTCCGGCAGAAATCCGCGGCAACCGGGCCGGCTGGCCCTTTTCGGTGTCTCTCGCGAAAAATAACAGGTGCCAATGGGCCGGATCACCGGTTGCGGCCAATATGGGGTATTGACCCCATACCGCCTGAATTCGGCTTCCGTCATCTTTCCCGCGTCGAACGCCCGGCGCAAACCTGCGGGCAATACGCAGCACTGGAAAGAAAGGTCCGACACAAAGCCTGATCAAGACGCATCTCGCTCGTCCGGGGCCCGTCGGCGCCGGTAAGCGGCTTGCAGTGAACAACGGCACATGAGCTGTGCCGGTATCGCCAAATCCATGGTGTTCATGGGCTGGGGGGCGGTGCATCCGTCAATTTCGTTTTCTCCCTTCAACCGGCGGCAAGACTGCGCGTTTCGCAGCCGCTTCGGCCGCCCGAGGAACTGCTCCCATGACACGTAACAGACATCTCCCCAAGGCCGTCCTGATCGGTTCGGCATCGATCGTGACGCTGGCTCTCGTCGCACTGGCCGCGCGATCCGTCGACGTGACCGAGTTTTTCGCCGAGCGCACCAAACCGGTTGTGACCGGGCTGAACCCGGCTGAAACGGTTCGGCCGGGCACTGAGCGGTCCGAAGCCGCCGCGCAACTGGCCGACGGCGAAAACAGGTTGCCCGACCCCGCGCTTGCACCGGCGCCCAAGCCTGCGGAAATCAGGACTCTCACCGCTCAGTCAAACGGGCAGCTGTCGACCCAGGGCTATTCCAATCAGGGCAAACGCCGCTTGAGCCAACAGGCTGACGTGGCGCATGAAGCTCTCGGTCAACAGGCCCTCATGTCCCATGACAGGTCCCGCCCCGTCCTTCAGCAGCCTGACCGGGAACGGTTTGCAAGCGCGGAAACGAACCCGTTGAAACAGGTTGCCGATGACCCGGTTTCGACGTTTTCGATCGACGTGGACACGGCGTCCTATTCCTTCGTCAGAGCCAGTCTGAACGGTGGCCGCCTGCCGGTCCAGGACGCGGTTCGCGTGGAGGAAATGATCAACTACTTCAGTTACGACTACGCGGTGCCGGAAAGCCGCGAGGTTCCCTTCCGGACGAGCGTCTCCGTCGTGGAGACGCCGTGGAACGAACATACCAGGCTGATGCAGATCGGCATCCAGGGATACAAGGTTCCGCTGACCGATCTGCCTCCGCAGAACCTGGTTTTTCTGATCGACACATCCGGGTCGATGGCCGATGCCAACAAGCTGCCGCTGCTGCAACAGTCCTTCCGTTTGCTGTTGTCGTCCCTGCGGGATGAAGACGAGGTTGCGATCGTGACCTATGCGGGAAGCGCCGGTGTGCTGCTGGAGCCCACCAAGGCGTCGAACAAGTCGCTGATCCTGCAGAAGATCAATGCGTTGACCTCGCGTGGTTCGACCGCCGGTCATGAAGGCTTGAAGGGTGCCTATGCGCTTGCAGAACAGATGAGCGGTGAGGGGGAGCAGACACGCGTCATTCTTGCCACTGACGGCGATTTCAATGTCGGGCTTGCCGATACGCAGAGCCTGAAACGCTACATTTCCGAGCAGCGCAAGAAGGGAACGGCACTTTCGGTGCTCGGCTTCGGGCGCGGCAACTACAATGACGAGCTGATGCAGGCCCTTGCGCAGAACGGCCAGGGCGTTGCCGCCTATATCGACACGCTGTCGGAAGCCCGCAAGGTGCTCGTCGACCAGGTGGTCAGTTCCATCTCGATGATCGCGCAGGACGTGAAGATCCAGGTCGAGTTCAATCCGGCAACGGTCAGCGAATACCGGTTGATCGGCTATGAAACCCGCGCGTTGCGGACCGAGGACTTCAGGAATGACAAGGTGGATGCCGGCGATATCGGTGCCGGGCATCGTGTCACCGCGCTTTACGAGGTCACGCCGGTGGGGTCACCTGCGCGCAAGTTTGCAGAACGGCGCTACGGCAACGAGGTGCCGTCCGCAAAACCCGTTTCCCAGTCCTTTGAAGGCGAGCTCGCCTTCGTGAAGCTGCGCTACAAGGCGCCGGGAGCGGAGAAAAGCAAGCTGGTGACAACCCCCGTTACGGTCAGCACGAAGGACATCCCGGAGGCGGAGACGCTCTTTGCCGCCTCGGTTGCCGGTTTCGGCCAGTTGCTCAAGGGCAGCGACTATCTTGAAGACTGGAGTTTCAAGGACGTCGAAGCGCTCGCCCGGGCCAATCGCGGGGCCGACCCGTTCGGCTACCGGTCCGAGTTTCTGAGCCTTGTCCGGCTTGCGGAGGTAGCGCAACGCTGACCGTTGACATCAACCCCTTCGTCCGGCGGATCACCTGGTCCGCCGGTTTTCTTTTGGGAACTTACTGGTCCCGCAGCCAGTCGAGCGTCACCTGGGTGCCGTCCTCGCCATTCAGGTCCAGCCTGTTGGAGACGATCAGCGACAGAGCGCCGATGTCGTTCGTCTTCCAGAGATAAAGCGTGTGGCGCGTCGGCTCGAACCGGGCGCAGGTGGACGCGCCGATATCGGCCACGTAGCGCGGCGGCCCCTCCCGGCGGATGTCGAAGGCCTTGGCACCATTGGCATCATCGGGGTTGTTCAGGCATATGGTGACGAGGCGGGCATTGACCGCATCGGACAGGAGCGGTTGCGGTTCGGCAACTTCCTGAGGTGCCGCGCGGACCGTGTTCGCATAGGTCCTGCTCTCCACTTCCCTGTCGCTCGCAGGCGCCAGACCCAAACCATCCGGTGCAGCACTGTCGAACAGGGCGGCGGACGATCCCACCTCAACAGAGTTCTGCCGGGTCCGGGCGGGTGCGGGACGCGGCTTAGACTTCGGTGCAGCCGGCTGGCCGGTTTCCGCCGGCGCGGCCGAAAGACCGGCGGGCGGTGCCGGAGCCAGGGTCCTAACGGGTTCTGCGGATGCCCTGTCAGCGCGTTTGGCCAATTCGGCGCGGCGCTGCACCAATCCAGCACTTTCCTGTTCGGCAACGCCTTCCTCTTTCAGGGCCTCCGGCGCGGTCGCCGGGCTGATCACCGGGACGGCTTCATTGCTGCTACCGACGCTGCCGGAAAGCGCGCGCGCTCGGGCGACCGGTCCAGCCGGCACGCCGCCCATCTGGAACCGGATGAGATCATTGTCGCCGCTTTCCAGGAATGTCGGTTTGGGCGTGTCCTGCGCGAAGGCCAGACATGCGGAAACGAACACCACAAGGCTTCCGGCCAGAAGACCTGGAGAAAAGAAACCTGTCGATTGGAAGTCTCGTTCGGACATCAGGCAGACTGTCGTTTCCGTCACGTAGAATTCAGATAAGGTTCGGCGTCACCATAAACTAGTCAGCAGCGCCAAGATAACGGGTATTTGTCCAGCCGGACACCTGACCCCACCGCACCTGGCACCAGCTGCCTTCGCAGATGTCGAAAAGTTCAACCCGGCAATTGCCGCTCGCAAGCGCACCGACGACGCGGTGGCGCGTTCCGGGTCCGGCCCTCAGATTGAGCGTGTCATCGCTGGCAACGTTCACGCACATTTTTGGTCCGACCGGGGCGACGTCGGGCGCCAGGATGCGTTCATTGGCGGGCGTGCTGCCGCAATAGCCGTCAATGATCTGGCCGCGTGCGCACAGCGGCTTCACGGACATGGCCGCAAGTTCCCAGCGGTCATCCGGGAGAGGGATGATGAACCCGCGATAATGCTCGCCATAGAGGCTGTCGTCGAGATAGCCGGTCAGCACGATGTTGACGAGATAACCGCCATCGTCCCTGCGGATGCCGAGTTGCATGCCGCCATTGCCCTCGTCCCGTTCCGGGTGCCCTTTGAGAAAAGGCAGGACCACATCGATCATGTCGCCCGCAACGGCCACGCCGGGCGCGACGCGGATGTCGCGAAAGCCGTTGCCCTCATCCGCCATCGCCTCTCCCGTCAAAGGGAAGGCAAGGAAAAGCGCGATGAGCGCTGCACATCCTGCAATCGACAGGGTCTTCAGGGTTCTGCAACTCATTGCGATTGTCCTTCGTGCGGTTGTTTCGGCAATGATCCCGCTTTCCGGCTTCTGGAACCATGGGGTCGATGCCCCAGTCTCCGGCGCGGGATCACAGTTCCCTGGAGGGGTCAATCAACCCTTCCTTGAGCGCACGGGCAATGAGTTGCGGAACGGAGTGGACCTTCAGTTTCTGCATCAGGCTGGTGCGGTGCTTGTCGACGGTCTTGATGCTGATGCCGAAGCCTTCGGCGATTTCCTTGTTGGACCTGCCGGCAAGGATCATGTTCAGCGTCTGGCGCTCCCGGTCCGTCAGGACCGGCGGCTTCGGCGTCTCCTGGAGAACCTGCAGGAAGTATTCCGAGATGTGCCTTTGACCGCGCAAGATGCCCGGGAGTTTCTCGTAAAACTCCGTGTTGTCGGAGGCCTTGGAAAACAGGCCGTCGACACCGGCTTCCACAAGGTCGGAGACCAGCCCGACAGCCGAGATGCCGGTCAGCACGACGACCCGTGTCTCCTTCGACCAGCGCCGCGCTTCCACCAGGACCTCCACGCCCCCGGCCATGGGCATGGATACGTCCAGCAGCAGCAGGTCGGGCCTGTGCTTGCGGACTTCCGCGATCGCGCTGAGCCCGTCCCCCGCTTCTGCGACGACATGGATCCCGTCCGGTTCGATCAATCCAGGTTTTTCAAGAGCATCTTTAAGTCCGGCGCGAACAATTGCATGATCATCGGCAATGATGGCGTTATATTTTTGTTCGTTCACGACCCAAGATCCTTTTAGAAACACGGATAACCCTGACATGCCTTCCGGGAAATGACCAGTTCGCTCCGCATTGTTTTGTCTTTGTTTTTTGCTCTTGCCGCCCTGGGTCTCGCGCGGGCGGAGACCGTTTTTCTCGCGCCGGGGCAAGGTGTCGCGGATCTCAAGAGCCAGCTCACCTACCACAGCGATCCGTCCAAATCGCTCGGCGATGTCCTGAAGCTCTTCCGCGCGGGGGCGTTCGGCCCGGATCTGCAGACAACGATGCTGGAATGGAACTATGCGCCGGAGGCGTGGGCCGGGACGGAGATTTTCAACGACACGATCGACGATGGCCGCGGGGCAGACCCGTTCGTGCTCGTGGTCGATCTTCCGCTCGTCAGCGAAGTTGATGTGTACGTTATCCGTGAGAGCGGATTCACCGAAGCGCTGATCGACTATTCCATCTTCGAACCGTTCAGGGCCGACGATCACTCCGTGACACGGTTGCGGACGCCGGTCTTCGAAATCGCGCCGCAAGAGCAGGTCACCCTGCTGGTGAACTTCAAGTTCGGCCCGTTCCAGTCATTCCGGATGGCGCTTGAAACCCCGTCCGAACTGGAAGCGTCTGCCTTTGCCTCCGGGATCACGCATACGGCGTTTTATGCCTTCTGCATTTCCAGCCTCGTTTTCTTCTTCGGCTTTCACCTGGCGATGAAGAACGGGATCGGCATGCTCTACGCCATCCAGTTCACCTTCGGCCTTGCCCTGATCGCCTATATCGACGGGCTGTGGTTCCGCTTCTTCTATCCCGATCGGCCCGATCTTCAGTCCGCGATCGGCTTCTTCCTGCTGTTCGCGCTGTCGGGAACGGGCTTCCTGATTTCGGGACGGTCGGTGAGGGGAGAAGACGGGGAAACGCGATTGTCGGTGGCACTGTCAGCCCTGAGCCTCCTTTCGGTGGCGGGCTTCATCATCTCGCTCTATTCACCGGGCCCCTATTCGGCGCTGTTCAGCTATGTGCTTCTGGTTCTGATGTTCGTTGCGATGGTCGTTTCCAGCGGCGTCTGGCGCCGGAAGCAGGGAGAGATCCATCTGATCGGCACCCTGATCGCCGTCACCGGAATTGTGCTCGGCGCCGGGCTTGTCGCTTTGCTGGTGGCAGGAAGCCGGGCGGAGATCATCCCGGTGTCCACGGCCGTGAAGGGTGTTTTCTCCATTCTCCTGATCGCGACCATGACCGGTCTCACCGCGCATATCATCAATCTTCGCAGGCAGCATTCCAAGGCCGTGCAGGCGGAGCTGTCCGCGCTCGAAGCGGAAGCCCGGCGCAGCCAGGAACTGCTGGTCGCCGAGCGCAACTACACGCGGGCGCGCGAGTTGGCCAGCCTGCGGCAAAGACAGCTCGCCACCGCGTCCCACGACCTGAAACAGCCGATCATGTCCCTGCGGATGAATGTCGACAGTCTGGCCGCCGACCTGGAGCCCGAGACCCGGAGCCGCCTGAAGGAAGCCTTCGACTATATCGAGGCGCTCTCCAATGATTATCTGCGCCAGACGACGCCCGGCGAGGAGCCGGAGACGTCGGGGGATAATCCGGAAGACATCGCGGATACCGACGACGAAAGCGGCAATCCGGCCACCGAGCGCGAGGCGGAAATCTACGAAGTGTCGCTTGTGCTCGACACGGTTTATCAGATGTTCCGCGAAGAAGCGGTGTCCAAGGGCATCGAGCTCAGGCGGGTCCTGTCGAGCAAAAGCGTTTCCGTTCCGCCTCTGATCATCATGCGCATTGTCAGCAATCTTGTTTCCAACGCGGTGAAGTACACCGACGAAGGCAAGGTGCTCTTCGGTGTGTTGTCACGCGGTGACGAGCTGAAACTGTGTGTGCTTGATACAGGAACAGGCATGAGCGCGGAGGAAATCGCCGACTTTGCCGAAGCCTATCGCAAAGGCGATCAATCCGACGGTCACGGCCTCGGACTGTCCGTCTGCTATGAGCTCGCCCGGGACAACGGCATGGCGCTTTCCTGCGCTTCGAAAAGGGGGGAGGGCACGGTGTTCATCCTGACCATCCCCGTCCAGGAACACCAACAAGCTGCGTGAAATCTGTCCTATCAGCGTGGACGCCGGATGCGCGCTTGCTTCGGGCTGCGCGCAACCGGGAGGCGTCCCTAAACGGTTCCTCCGAGGGAACCTTCGAGTTGTGCCATTTCCTGTCCTCCGGCCATGAGGTCCTGGAGCTGTTCGGGGGTGATCTCGCCGCGCGTTGCGGTTCCGAGTGTCTTGCCGCGGTTGAGGACGGTGAAGCGGTCGCCGACGGCGAGGGCGTGGCGGACGTTGTGGCTGATGAAGACGACGCCGACGCCCTGCTTGCGGACCTTGTCGATTGTGGCGAGCACGTTTGAGGTCTGGCGCACGCCGAGGGCGGATGTCGGTTCGTCGAGGATGAGGACCCTTGCGCCGAAATAGACCGCGCGGGCAATGGCGACCGTCTGGCGTTCGCCGCCCGACAGGGTGCCGACCGCCTGGTCCGGGCCGCGCAGGTTGATGCCCATCTTGCGCATCTCCTCCATGGTGACCTCGTTGGCGCGGGTCACGTCGAAGCGCTTGGCCAGGCCGCGCCCTCTGGTCGGCTCGCGGCCCATGAAGAAGTTGCGGGTCACGCTCATCAGCGGGATCATGGCCAGATCCTGGAACACGGTGGCAATGCCGGCCTCCATGGCATCGCGCGGGGTGGCGAAGCTGAGCGGCTTGCCTTCGAAGAAGATCTCGCCTTTCGTGGGCCGGTGCACGCCGGACATGGTCTTGATGAAGGTCGACTTGCCGGCGCCGTTGTCGCCGAGCAGACAGTGGCACTCGCCGGGGCGCACGTCGAAGCTGACGCCGGCCAGCGCAATGATGTTGCCGAAGTGCTTCTCGATGTCGACCATGTGAATGATGGGTTCGAACTCCGGCGCATCGCCGTGATGGAACTTGGTGTCCTGGGTCATGTCAGCGCTCCCCCGTGACGCGCTTGCGGATCGCGTTGTTGAACAGAACGGCGATGAGCAGCATGGAGCCGAGGAAGACCTGGAACCAGTCCTGATCGAAATCGGTGTAGGTCAGTCCGATGACGACCATGCCGAAGATGATGGAGCCGAAGAAGGCGCCGATGGCCGAGCCGTAGCCGCCGGTCAGGAGACAGCCGCCGATCACGGCCGCGATGATGGCCTCGAACTCCTTCTGGAAGCCGCGGCGGGCATCGGTGGAGCCGGCGTCCATGACGGTGATGATGGCCACCATGGCGGCGCAGCAGGCGGTCAGCATGAACAGGGAGATCTTGACCCGGTTCACCGGAACACCGGAATTGGAGGCGGCGGTCTTGTCGCCGCCTGCGGCGAAGATCCAGTTGCCGACGGGCGTGCGCAAGAGGATGTAGGTCGCAATCAGCGCGATCAGGATGAACCAGAGGATCTCGACCGGAATGCCGGGAACCTTGGGTGCGCCGCTCTTGAAGGTGTCGACGATGCCGTTGGTGGCGAGCCAGTTGAAGAGGCCGCCGAAGGCATCGCCGGAAAAGAACGGGGCCAGCCAGTCGCCCTCGACCGCATCGCGGACACCGCGCAGCTGGGTGGCGCCACCGGTGGCCCACTTCAGGCCGACGAGGGACAGCCCGCGCAGGATGAACAGGAAGGCGAGGGTGACGATGAAGGAGGGCAGGCCCGAGCGGATCACGATGGTGCCGTTGATGGCGCCGACACAGGCGGAAAAGGCGAAGGTGAGGGGAATGGCCAGCACCAGGGGCAGCCCCCAGGTGACGACGCAGGCGGCGAAGAACAGGCCGGCAAAGGCGACCATGGAGCCGATCGACAGGTCGAACTCGCCGCCGATCATCAGCATGGCGGCGCCGATGGCCAGAATGCCGAGCTGGGCCGCAGGGGTCATGAAGTTCATGATGCCGGACAGGCTGAACATGGCCTCGTCGGCGGTTGCCAGGAAAAACAGGGTGACAAGGATCACGCCCGCAATCGCGCCGAGTTCCGGCTTCTTCATGAGTTTGGAGAAGAACGATTCCTTCTTGACCCGTTCGTCTGCATCTGTCGGAGCGGCGTCGCTCATTGTTGCCTCCCTTTTATGGAAGGACGGCGCGCGGACGCGCCGCCCCCTTGTTCTGTTTGTTAGTGCGCGTGCGGCACGCGCTTAGCGGATGCCCTTGGCGGACAGATCGATCACCTGGGCCGCCTTGTCCTTGGTGACGAGGTTCGGACCGGAGGGAACGTTGCCGCCCGGCATCAGGCCGTAGGCCGCATTGTTGGCCAGGAACACGACCGGCAGATAGCCCTGCAGGAACTGCTGCTGGTCGATCGCGAAGGCGGCATCGCCGTCAACAATGGACTGCAGGAAGTTCGCCGACAGGTCGAAGGAGGCCACGTTGACGTCACGGCCGGAGGCCTTGGCAGCGGCAACGGTCGGCTCGCCGGCGGTGCTGGCACCCAGCGCCATGACCGTATCGACGTCTTCATCGGACGACAGGGCAGCTGACACCTTGGCTTCGATCTCGGCCGGATCGTTGGAGGTCGGCAGAACGCTCACCTCACCGCCGAAGCCCTTGGTGAAGCCTTCGCAGCGCAGGTCAAGGGCGACGTTGCCCACCTCGTGGTTCACGCACACGGCCTTCTTGCCGCCCATCTCGGCGAGCTTCTTGCCGGCAGCCTCGCCCGCGTCATACTCGGACTGGCCGACGTGAAGCGTCACGCCAAGACCCGGGGCGACATCGGAGCCGGAGTTCATCGAGATCACCGGAATGCCGGCCTCGACCGCACGCTGGATCGACGGACCAAGCGCATCCCCATCAGGAATGGACACGACAAGCCCGTCCGGCTCCTGGTTCACGGCCGCGTCGATCAGCTGGCTCATCGCCACCATGTCAAAGGTCTCCGGAGCCCGGTAGTCCACATTCGCACCCGTGTGCTCGGCCGCAAGCGAAACACCGTTCTTCACAACAGACCAGAACGCGTCATTCGCCTGACCATGCGACACAACAATGATGTCCGTCGCAAATGCGGGCGAAGACACTGCCAGGGCACCTGCCACGAGGACACTTTTCACGATATTCTTCATGTATTTCCTCCCAAGTTCACGGCTCGACGCCGCACTTTGTGCAAAGTGAGACGTGCCTGATCTCAAACAATCACAATCTCAAAAACTTTGCAACCGGTTGCAAAAAAATTGACGCGTCAGGACATTCGTGTAGGTTCGATGCCCAGATGAACGATCTGGTTGGACAAAGGGCTTGGCGGTAACACTCAAGGAAGTCGCGGAACTGGCGGGCGTTTCCCGCTCGGCTGTATCCCGAACCTTTACCGATGGCGCCAGCGTGTCGGCGCGAACGCGGGAAAAGGTGGAGAAGGCGGCCAAGACGCTCGGTTACAAACCGTCCCTGATTGCCCGCAGCCTTGCAACCAACAGAACGAAGCTGATCGGCCTTGTCGCAAACAACTTTCAGAACCCGGCGTTTCTCGACGTATTCGACCTGTTCACCAGCGAATTGCAGAAGCGCGAACTCAGACCGCTCCTCGTCAATCTGTCCGCGGAAACTTCGCCGAAAAAGGTCGTCGAACTGCTGCGTCAATACAGCGTCGACGGTGTCATTGTCGCGACTTCCACCCTGCCGACGAGCTTTGCGATCGCCTTCCAGATGGCCGGTATTCCCGTCATCCATACCTTTGGCAAGTTCCAGGCGAATGCCAATGTCCATGTCGTCGGCATCGACAACGACTATTGCGGAGCCATGGCGGCGCGGACATTTTCAGAGCGCGGGTATCGAACCGTCGCCCTGCTCGGCGGGCCGGAAACGGCAACGTCGACGCAGGACCGGGCCGCCGGGTTTCAACGCACGGCGGGTGAACTCGGCCTGAAGGTCGCCAAGGTCTGCTTTGCGGAAAACTACACCTACAAGGCGGGCCGGGACGCGATGAGGAATGTTCTTGAAGACCCGGACATCGAGGCGGTTTTCTGCGGCGACGATCTCATCTGCATGGGCGCCATGGATGCCGCCCGCGATGCCGGCAGGTCCATCCCGGACGATATCGGTTTCCTGGGGTTCAACGATATCGGCATGGCGAGTTGGGATGCCTACGCGCTCACCACCATCAGGCAGCCCATCCGCGACATCATCATGAGTTCTGTCGAGCTGGTCGTCGGCATGGTCGAGAATCCGGACCGGAGCCCGGAAATCCGCCTGTTTCCCTGTTCTGTCGTCGAGCGCGGCTCGCTGCGTCCCATTCCTGAAACCGGCTGACCACGGCCGGATACGCCCTTCAGAGCTCGACCCAGGCCCCCCTGGACCTGGCTGACCGTGCAGCGGCTTCGATTGCCCGCATCGACCACAATCCGTCCGTTGCCGAGGGGAAGTCCATTGCAAGCGGATCGGGCTGCTCGCCGAGTTTTTCCGCGCGCAGCACATCGGCGAGATCGTGATAGATATTGGCGAATGCCACCGGCATGCCCTCCGCATGACCGATCGGTATCCGGGAGGCGCGGACGGCCTGGGGCGACAGGGAAGCATCTCCGCGTTCCAGAACCTGGGTCCGTCCGTTGAGCGGGGTCCAGTGCAACTGCTCGGGGTGTTGCTGCTGCCAGGAGAGACCGCCCTTTTCGCCAAACACCTGAAGGGTCAGGCCGTGCATGCGGCCGACTGCAATGGCGCTGGTCCAGAGCCGGCAGAGGGCACCGTCGGACAGACGGATGTTGATCATGGCGTCGTCTTCCAGCTGCCTGCCGCCGACCATGGAGGCAAAATCCGCCGAAAGCTCGGCCGGCGTCTGCCCGGAGACGAAGCAGGCCATGTGGAAGGCGTGAATGCCGGCGTCGGCAAATACAGCCGACGTTCCGGCCTGCTCGGGATCGTAACGCCAGCGGATCCTCGGGTTGTCGGCCTCATCCGCATCCGCATGAAAGCCATGAGCGAATTCCGCCTTGATGAGGCGAATGTCTCCAAGCTCGCCACCGGCGATCATCGCCTTCATCTGGCGCACCAGCGGATAGCCGCTATAGCCGTAATTGACCGCACAGATTCTGCCGGTTTCATTCGAAACGGCAACGATGTGCTCCGCCTCTTCGGCCGTCATCGTCAGCGGTTTTTCACACAGGACGTGAAATCCGGCTTCCAGAAAGGCCCGCGAGATTTCGTAGTGGGTGGCATTGGGCGTGGCGACCGTGACCAGATCGAGCCGATCCGGCCGTGCGCGTTCGGCTTCGAGCATTTCCTGCCAGTTGCCGTAGGCACGATCTTCGGCGATGCCCAGCTCCTTGGCAAACGCCTTGCCGCGTGACGGATCGATGTCCAAAGCACCGGCCGTCAGGTGAAAATGGCCATCGAGTGCTGCGCTGATGCGGTGTGCCGGGCCGATTTGCGAGCCCTGGCCGCCACCGATCATGCCCCATCTGAGTTTGCTCATGCTGCGACCTCAAATCCAATGGAATGCAGAAATGACCGGTTTTCGCGGGCGTCGTCCAGTGGCGACTGCGCCTTTTCCGGGTCGCAGTCCTGTTCCACCGTACACCAGCCTTCGAACCCGGCTGCTTTCAGTTTTGCCTTCACGGCAGGAAAATCGACAGCACCCTTGCCGAGATTGCAGAAGATCCCGTCGCCGCAGGCCTCGTAGAAATCCGTGCGGTTGGCGACGGTCCGGGCACGGACTTCGGGATCTATATCCTTGAAATGCATATAGGAAATTCGATCCATGTGACGATCCATAAAGGCCAGCGGATCGAAATCCGCATAAATGCTGTGACCGGTGTCGAGGCAGATCTTCAAGACGCTTTCATCGATCTCGTTCAGCAGGCGCTCTACCTCGTCCTCGAAATCCATGAAGCCGCCGGCATGCGGGTGGATGGCCGTGATCAGGCCGTATTCCTCCGTGCCCATCTTCGCGATGTCCCTGACCTTGGCGCAGTAGCCGCTCCATTCGGTGGCCGACATCTGTTCCGCTTCCGCAGGACGGCCTGCGGTCGGGGCGCGGCGCGGTGAAATGCTGTCGATCAGGACCAGGTGTCTGGCGCCATGGGCTTTCAACGCTTCGCAGGTGCGCACAGACCCGTCCTTCACATCGTCCCACGCTCCGGGGTCGTGGAACGGGCGGAAAACCACGCCGCCGATCAATTCAAGGTCACGCTCGGCGAGCGCGTCGCCAAGCTCGGCAGGGTCTTCCGGCATGAAGCCGACAGGGCCGAGCTCGATGCCCTTGTATCCCGCGTCCGGCACTGATCGAGCACCGTCAGCCAGGACGGATTGCGCGGATCGTCTGCGAATTCAACGCCCCAGGAGCAGGGCGCGTTTCCGATCTTGATTGTCATGTGATGCATCCAGAATAGACAGCCCGGTTCTTAGGGTACAGTCTCACTTACGAGTCCGTACCCTAGACCTAGACGTCGTCGAGTTTGATCCAGCTTTTGGATTCGTGTGATTGCCAGGCCGCTTCCACGACCTGGTTTACATAGAGGCCGTCCTCGAAGGCGGGCCAGATGTTCCGTCCTGTTTCAATGGCCGTCAGAAAGTCCTTGGCCTCGATGATGATCTGGTCCTGATAGCCGGTTCCGTGTCCCGCTCCCAGGCAGAAATTGACATAGTCGGGATGATGCGGACCGGTCAGAATCTTGCGAAAGCCCTCCCGCGACGGGTTTTGGCCGCCTTCATAGAGCCAGAGCGCATTCTGATCTTCCTGGTCGAAGCGGATCGCGCCTCTTGTCCCGAAGATCTCGTAGGCATAGCCCATCTTCCGTCCCCAGGCGGTGCGGCTGATGTAAAGCGAGCCAAGCGCTCCGGAAGCGAAGCGGCACATGAGCTGCGCCTGATCATCGTTGGTGACCGGCACCATGCCACTTTCAGAGGGGCGCTCCTTCACGACAGTGTCGATCTCGGCGAGCACACGATCAATCGGACCGGCAAGCGCCTGGGAGCCGTTGATGATGTGGGGCGCGAGGTCGCCCATGTTGCCGTTGGCGCGTCCCTGCGCGCGCCAGGTTCCCGGGAGATCCGGATCGGCGAAGAAGTCTTCCGTGTGTTCGCCGCGAAGATAGGTGACGTCGCCGATCTCGCCGGCTTCGATGATCTCGCGCGCAAGCTGGGAGGCCGGCGTTCTGATGTAGTTGAAGCCGACCATGTTGATGCAGCCGGACACCCGCGCGGCGGCCGTCATGTCGCGGCTCTGCTGCAGGTTTTCGCCAAGCGGCTTCTCACAAAAAACCGGCTTTCCAAGCTCGAACGCGGCCGTTGCGATTTCCAGGTGGGTTTTCTGAGGAGACGCAATCACGATCGCTTCGACCTTCGAGTCGCGCACAAGCGCGCGCCAGTCCGCGGTTGACCGATTGAAGCCGAGTTCGCGCGCCTTGTCGGCGGCACCTTCCGGTGTGGTCGTGCAGACCATCTCAAGGACGGGACGCAGCCGCGTGTCGAACACGGCGCCGACGGCATGCATGGCAACGGCATGGGCCTTTCCCATGTAACCGCCCCCGATGATACCGATGCCAATCTCGCGCGTTTCCATTCGTTTTTGATCCATTTTTGCAACCGCTTGCAAAACAGCTAAACACCCATTAGCTTTCACAGTCAAGAGCCCCTCGGGGCGCAGACAAAAAATCCGTTTCGGGAGGTTAAAGAGGCCCATGGTCCAGAAAACGGTGCGCCTGACAATGGCGCAGGCTCTTGTTCGCTATCTGGCAGCCCAATATGTCGAAATCGACGGGCAAAGGCAGCGCTTCTGTGCCGGGGGATTCGGCATTTTCGGACACGGCAACGTGACCTGCCTCGGCGAAGCGCTTTTCGAACACAGGGAAGAGCTGCCGCTGTGGCGTGGCCAGAACGAGCAGTCCATGGCGATGGCTGCCGTCGGCTATGCCAAGCAGCAGCTGCGCCGCCGTTTCATGTTCGCAACCTCCTCGGCCGGTCCTGGAACCACCAACCTTCTGACCTCCGCCGGGATCGCGCACACCAATCGTCTGCCGCTCTTGATGCTGGCCGGCGACGCGTTTGTCACACGCCTGCCGGACCCGGTGCTGCAGCAGGTGGAGCATCCGTCCAATCCGGGTCTGTCGGTCAACGATGCCTTCAAGAGCGTGACCCGTTTCTGGGACCGGATCACGCATCCGGCGCAGTTGCTGCAATCGCTGCCTGCGGCGATCAACACGCTCATCGACCCGGCGGATTGCGGTCCGGTTTTCCTCGGGCTGCCGCAGGACGTGCAGGGATGGGCATATGACTATCCGGAAAAGTTCTTCGAGGAAAAGACACACCATCTCAGGCGGCAACTGCCCGACACGCGCGAACTGACCGCTGCAGCGGAGGTGCTCAAGACCGCCGAGCGTCCGCTGATCATCGCCGGTGGCGGCGTGCAATATTCACTGGCAACGGCCGAGATGCAGGACTTCGCGCGCAGGCACAATATCCCGGTGGTGGAGACGATTGCCGGGCGGGCCAACTTCGTTCATGACGACGCCCTGAACTGCGGCCCGGTCGGGGTCACGGGGTCGAATTCCGCCAACAATCTGGCCAGGGAGGCCGACGTCATTCTTGCCGTCGGCACGCGCCTTCAGGATTTCACCACCGGTTCGTGGACGGCATTCGCCGAAGATGCCCGGATCATATCGGTCAATGTCGGACGGCACGACGCGGCCAAACACATGTCGCTGCCGGTCGTGGGCGATGCGAAACTGTCGCTTCCCGCCCTCTCCGAAGCACTCGGTGCGTTCAGCGCGCCGGTTGCATGGGTTGAGCAGGCCGCAAGAGAGCGGGCGGACTGGGCGGCCTACGTCGACGAAAACACCGCGCCGGTGACGAAGGACGGCAGCAACCGTCCGATGTCCTATGCCCAGGTGATCGGTGCGGTCAACGACGTCTGCGACCCGGATGATCGCGTCGTTGCGGCGGCGGGCGGGCTGCCGGCGGAAGTGACCGCCAATTGGCGCACGAAATCCCTCGGCAGCGTTGACGTCGAATTCGGCTTTTCCTGCATGGGCTACGAAATTTCCGGAGGCTGGGGCGCAAGGCTCGGCCACATGGAAGACCACCCGGACAAGGACACGATCGTCTTTGTCGGCGACGGCTCCTACATGCTGCTGAACTCCGACATCTATTCCTCGGTTCTGTCCGGTGCGAAGATGATCGTTGTCGTGTGCGACAATGGCGGCTTTGCGGTGATCAACAAGCTGCAAAACAACACCGGCAACGAATCCTACAACAACCTCATCGCCGACTGCAGACTGGCTGTCGACCCATTTGCCGTCGACTTCGAGGCGCATGCGCGCTCCATGGGCGCGAATGCGGAAACGGTTCACTCGATCAGCGAACTCAAGGAAGCGTTCGCGCGCGCCAAGCAGTCGGACCGGACCTATGTCATTTCCCTGAAGGTCGATGCCTTCGAGGGCTGGACGCAGGAAGGCCACACCTGGTGGGAAGTCGGCACACCCGAAGTCTCCAACAGTGACCGGGTCCGGCAGGCACACGCGGACTGGGAAGCGGGACGCGCGCCGCAGAGAAAAGGCGTCTGACCGTGTCTGCCTATCTGAACTTGAAATCAAGGTTTCTGGTGCTCGGGCGCGCGGGAATGGATTTTTACGCCGATCCGCCGGGCACGGAAGCCGAGCATGCCGCGCAATTCACCACCGCGCTAGGCGGGTCATCCGGCAACATTGCCGCCGGGATCGCGCGGCATGGCCTTTCGGTCGATCTTCTGACCTGTGTGTCCGACGATTCCATCGGCCGGTTCGTGCTGAACCAGCTGGCGCACTACGGTATCGGGGCCGATCACGTGCGCGTTCTGAGCGGCGAGTCGCGGACCTCGCTCGCGGTCACCGAAACCCGGATCGAAAACACACAGAACACACTCTACCGCAACAATGCCTCAGACCTTCTGATGAGTGTCGACCAGGTGCTTGCGGTTCCCTTCACTAATTACGAAGCGCTGATCGTGACCGGCACGGCACTCGCTGCAAATCCGTCGCGCGAGGCGACCTTGCGCGCGATGGAACATGCGCGCAGGGCCGGCGCGCTTGTGGTGATCGATCTGGACTACAGGCCCTATTCCTGGCCGAGCGCGCTCGAGGCCGCCGAGATCTATCGCGCCGCGATCGAAACCGCGGATTTTGTCGTCGGAAACGATGACGAGTTCGCGGTCGTTGCCAACGGCACCCATGCAGACGGTCAGAAACTCGCGCGCGAACTCGGATCAGGCGACAAGGTGATCTTCTACAAGCTCGGCGAAAACGGCTCCATCGTCTATTCCGCCGAAGGGAGCTTCGAAACAGGCATTTTCGCCGTGGATGCCCTCAAGCCGATGGGTGCGGGCGATGCCTTCATGGCCTCGCTCATGGCGTCGCTTGCCAACAGGCATTCGCTGAAGGAGGCCGTCCTGCGAGGCTCTGCCGCTGCGGCGATGGTGGTGTCTACGTTCGGATGTGCACCTGCCATGCCGACCCCGCCGGAGCTCGAAACCTTTCTTTCCAATCACTCAGCCCCACAGTCCTGAGGAGATAACTCCATGCACTTTCCTCCCTATGACAATGAGAACAAGGCCATTATCGATGTCGAGGACAGCCGGGTTCCGCTCAATTACTTCAACATCGTCAAGCTGAGCCGGGGGCAGGCCTTCGAATATGCCGTGCCCGGCTACGAGACGGCGATCGTGCCGGCAACCGGCAGCGTCGATGTGGATGTCGAAGGGGTGGCGTTTGCCGCGCTCGGAAACCGCGGCGAAGACGTCTGGGACGGAGAGCCGGAAGGTGCCTATGTGCCGAGCGGCGCAAAGGCACGCATGGTGTGCGTGAGCGATGAGGCAGAGGTGTTCATCGCCGGTGCGAAATACGACAAGGTGCTCGATCCGTTCGATGTGCGCGCAAGTGGTATCGACCTGGTCCAGTACGGATCGGACGACACCAAGACACATCGCAAGATCAAGCATATTCTCGGCACCAAGTATCACGACAAGGTCGGGCGCCTGCTCGTGTCGGAACTGTTCACGGTCGGGCAGGGCGGATGGTCCGGCTTTCCGCCGCACAAGCACGACACGGACCGGATCCCGGAAGAAAGCCGGCATGACGAGACCTACAATTTCCGCTTCCGCCCGAAAAAAGGCTTCGGCATGCAACTCGTCCAGCGTGAAGACGGCGAGGTGGGCGACGCCTACCACATCGTCGACGGTTCGACGATCGTGCTGGACAAGGGCTACCACCCCTGTGTGGTCGCACCGGGCTACGAGATGTACTATTTCACCATTCTGGGTGGGCTTTCGCAGCGTTCGCTGGTTCAGTTTTTCCAGCCCGATCACGCCTGGCAGATCGAGACCATTCCCGGCATCAAGGACATGATCGCGAAGTTCAAATGACAGCCGCGACGCTTGCCGAGGTCCTCGAACCTGCGCTCAGCGACGGCTATGCGCTTGCCGGGCTTGTGGTGCTTGGATGGGAGGACGCGGTCGCGTTTGTCGAAGCCGCCGAAGAGGCGGGGTGCCCGGTCATCCTCCAGGCCGGTCCCGGATGCCGCGCGCATACGCCGGTTCCGGTGATCGGCAAGATGATGCGGCACCTTGCCGATCAGGCGAATGTTCCGGTGGTCTGCCATCTCGATCATGGCTACACCGTGGACGAATGCCGGGCGGGGATCGACCACGGATTCACCTCCGTGATGTTCGACGGATCCAAGTTGCCGATTTCGGAAAACATCGAGCTGACCGCAGGGCTTGTGCGCGAGGCCCATGCAGCCGATGTGTCGGTCGAAGGCGAAGTCGGCTTTGTGGGCTATGCGCAAGGTGCAGCGTCGGCTTTCACCGATCCGGAGGAAGTGGCACGCTTCGACCTGGAAAGCGGCGCCGATGCCATTGCCGTCTCGGTCGGAAATGTGCACCTGCAGACGGAGAAGACCGACGGGATCGACTTCAATGCCCTGAAGGCGATTGAAGTGGCGACGTCGAAGCCGCTCGTCCTTCACGGCGGCAGCGGGATCCCGCCAGAGGTCCGCCAGCAGCTGGCGCGCGAGACACGGGTGTGCAAGTTCAATCTGGGAACCGAGTTGCGGCAGACCTTCGGCCGGACACTCCGGCAAACGCTTGCAGAGCAACCCGAGGTGTTCGACCGGCTTGCGATCCTGAAATCGACCATGCCGGCAATGCGGGACAGTGTCACCGACATCCTGACAACGATCACGCTCAGGGATTGAGCACAGGTCCCGGTCAGTCGAGCTGGGCGGTCGCCTCGATCTCGATCAGGGCCTCATCCTCGATCAACCCGGCGACGATCACGACGGACATGGCCGGAAAGTGCCGGCCGAAGACGCGCCTGTAGGCCTGGCCGACCTCCTTCTGGCGCGCCAGGTATTCACGCTTGTCCGTGATGAACCAGGTCAGGCGCACAATGTCCGTCACCTCGCCGCCGGCCTCGGTGACGATCTCGGCGATGTTCAGGAGCGTCTGTTCCATCTGGCCGATGAAATCATGCGATTCGAACACCTGATCCCTGTTCCAGCCGATCTGACCGCCGATATGCAACGTCCGGCCCTTGGTCAGCATACCATTTGCGTATCCCTTTGCAGGTGCCCAACCCTCTGGCTGAATGTGTTTCGATGGCATGGCTTCAGACTTTCCTTGGATGTTTCAGACGCCGATATAGGTGGTTGTTATGTCGTCGGTGAGTTCGCTGATCGTGCCGGCCCACACGGACTTGCCCCGCTCCAGGATGGTGGCGCTGTCGCAGACGTCGCGGAGCTCGCGGATCGACTTGTCGATGACGAGGATCGACAGACCGGTTTCCGCCTTCAGCTTGCGGATCACGGACCAGATTTCCTGCCGGATGATCGGGGCGAGCCCTTCCGTGGCCTCGTCAAGTATCAGAAGGCGCGGATTGGTCATCAGCGCCCGGCCGATCGCAAGCATCTGCTGTTCGCCGCCCGACAGTGAGGAAGCATTCTGGTTGCGCCGCTCGCCGAGCCTCGGAAACATCTCCACAACGCGTTCAAAGGTCCAGTCGCCCGGCCGTGCGGCGGCGATCAGGTTTTCATGAACCGTCAGATTGCCGAAACAGCGGCGTCCTTCAGGCACAAGGCCGAGACCCAGACGGGCCGCGCGATGGCTTGGAAGGCGTGTCAGATCCGTGCCGTTGAAGGTGAGCGTGCCGCTTGAGGCAAGCATGCGGCAGATGCACTTCACCGTGGTGCTCTTGCCCATGCCGTTCCGTCCGAGAAGCGCGCGGACTTCGCCTTCACCGATGGTCAGGTCAACGCCGAACAGGGCCTGGCTGGCGCCATAGGAGGCCGTGACGTTGGAGGCTGTCAAAAGGCTCATGCGTCTTCTCCGAGATAGGCTTCCCGTACGGCGGCATCCGCGCGGATCTCGTCGACGGTCCCCGTTGCGATAACCTCGCCATAGACGAGAACGCTGATCCTGTCGGCAAGGGCAAAGACCGCATCCATGTCGTGTTCGACCAGCAGGATGGGAGCCTCTGCCCGCAGTTCGTCGAGAAAGCCCGTCAGGCGCTTTGAGCCTTCCGAGCCCATGCCCGCCATCGGTTCGTCCATGACGAAGGCCCGGGGCTGTTTCGTCAGCGCGACGGCGACTTCGAGCTGCCTGCGCTGGCCATGGCTGAGTTCGGCGGTGCGGGTGAGCGCGTGATCCTGCAGGCCGACGCGGTGCAGGGCCTCTTCGGCCTTGTCTCGAAGATCCTGGTCCTTCAGGACATCGCCGAAGAACCGCCATGGATTGCCGGTTGCGCCAAGCGCGCCGAGAACCGCGTTCTGCAGGACCGTGTCTTCCATGGCCAGCGAGGAAATCTGGAACGTCCGACCGAGACCTTTCTGCGCGCGTTCCCGTGTCGCCAGCCCGGTTACATCCTCGCCCAGCAGTTGAACGGCACCGGAATCCGGTTTCAGCGTTCCGCAGATCTGACCGATCAGCGTGGTCTTGCCGGCGCCGTTCGGACCGATGATGGCGTGGATCTCGCCTGCCTTCAGGTCGAGCGAGATGTTTTTACTCGCGCGCAGGGCGCCAAAGCTCTTGGAAATATCGCGCGTTTCGAGAACGAGATCAGTCATGAACGGCCGCCTTTCCCGAGGCAAGCCCGATCAGGCCGCCCCGGCCGAAGAGCACGATGAGCAAAAGCAGGATGCCGAGATAGATGTGCCAGTAGTCGCTGAGGCCGCCAAGCCAGTGTTCGAGCGCCACGAAGGCAAGCGCCCCTACGACCGGCCCGTAGAGACGGCCGACACCGCCCAGGATCAGGAAGATCATGATCTCGCCGCTGGTCTGCCAGCTGAACATGGTCGGGCTGACAAACCGGTTGAGGTCGGCGAAGAGGGCACCGGCCAGGCCGGTGATGGCACCTGAAATCACGAAGGCGACGAGCTTCAGCCGGGTCGGATCGAGACCGACCGTTTCGACGCGGACGGGGGCTTGCCGTGCAGCGTTGAGCGCGAGCCCGAACGGAGATTTCGACAGTCTCCAGGTGAACAGCAGGACGAGGCACAGGATGACGAAGCAAAGGCCGTAGAACTGGATCGGCGCGAGCGTGTTCAGGCCGGGGAATCCGTTGCGCACATAGATGGACAAGCCGTCCTCACCGCCATATTCCGCCCAGGAGATCGTGAAGAAGAAGAACATCTGTCCGAAGGCCAGCGTGATCATGATGAAATAGACACCGGCTGTCCGCAGCGACAGGGCTCCGATCACCAGGGCCGCGAGCGAGGACACAAGGATTGCGATCAGCCAGATGACGGGCATCGACTTCGTGCCGTCGATCAGGAACGGCCATTCGCTCAAGGGCGTGTAGGTTTGCGCATGGTAGGCGAGAATGCCCATCGCGTAGCCGCCAATGCCGAAGAAAACAGCGTGGCCCAGACTGACGAGGCCTCCGATGCCGAGGGCGATGTTGAGGCCGATTGCCGCGATCGCGAAGATCGCGGCCCGGGTCATCAACGTGATCGTGAAGGGTTCGTCTGCGAACAGCGCCCAGGCCGGAATGAGAACGAAGAGCCCGAGCGTCAGGGCGTTCAGATAGGTTTCCCGGATCATGCGCGCGCTCCGAACAGGCCTGCGGGGCGCAGGATCAAGACCGCCGCCATGAGAATGTAGATCGCCATGGAGGCAAGCGACGATCCGACCGATGTCGCGGTTGACGGATCGAGGAAGAGTTTCAGCGCTTCGGGCAGGAAGATGCCGCCGAGCGTATCGGTCAGCCCGACAAGGATTGCCCCGACAAGCGCGCCCTTGATCGAGCCGATGCCGCCGATGACGATGACGACGAAGGCCAGGATGAGCACCGGTTCGCCCATGCCGACCTGGACCGACTGGATGGCCCCGACCAGGGCTCCGGCGAGACCTGCCAGGGCCGCGCCGAGTGCGAAGACGATGGTGTAGAGCCTTGCGATGTCGATGCCGAGCGCGGCGATCATTTCGCGGTCGTTTTCGCCGGCACGGATCTGGATGCCGAGGCGCGTCCGGGAAATCAGCATGTAAAGACCAAGCGCAACGAGGAGGCCGATAACGATCAGGGTCAGCCGGTAGAGAGGATATTCAATGCCGCCCGGCAGCGTCACGGGGCCGGAGAGAAAGTCCGGAACATCGAGGAACAGGGGGAACGATCCGAAGATCCATCTCGTGCCTTCGGAGAAGATGAGGATCAGTGCGAAGGTTGCCAGCACCTGGTCGAGATGGTCCTTGTCGTACAGTCTGCGAATGACGACAAGCTCCACCAGCGCGCCGGCGGCCGCAGCACCTGCCAGGGCTGCGACGAGGCCGAGCAGAAACGACCCGGTCGCGGCGGCAACGGCAGCGGCGCAGAAGGCTCCGATCATGTAGAGCGAGCCATGCGCAAGGTTGATCAGCCCCATGACGCCGAAGATCAGCGTCAGGCCGGCGGCCATCAAAAAGAGCATGATGCCGAATTGCAGGCCGTTCAGAACCTGCTCTATGAGCAACAGAAATGACATGAAAATTCAGCCCCCATACCGCCCCGGCGCACGGCCGGGACGGTACTGTTGGAGATCACTTACATGCTGCAATCGCCGGCATAGGCGTCTGCATGATCGGTGAGGGCGGCTGCAAGGATCTTGTTGGTGAAGACGTCACCTTCCTTGATCACCTCGCGGACATAGATGTCCTGGACCGGGTGGTGGTTCGGACCGAACTTGAAGTCGCCGCGGGTCGAATCGAAGTCGGCTTCCTTCAGGGCCGCGCGGAAGGCATCGGCATCCTTGACGTCAGCCTTGGCCATCGCAGAGAGCAGGAGGTTTGCGGTGTCGAACCCTTGCGACGCATAGAGGGACGGGAGGCGGCCATACTCGGCCTGGAACGCTTCGACGAACGCCTTGTTGGTCGGGTTGTCGATGTCCTTGTTCCACTGGCTGGTGTTCTTCACGCCAAGCGCCGCGTCACCAACGGCCTGCAAGATGCCCTGGTCGAACGAGAAAGCCGGGCCGACAACCGGCAGGTCGATGCCGCTGTCCGCGTATTGTTTCAAGAACGAAATGCCCATGCCGCCCGGCAGGAAGAAGAAGACGCTGTCGGCGCCGGAGGCCCGGATCTGCGCGAGCTCCGCGGCGTAATCCGTCTGGCCGAGCTTGGTGTAGAGCTCACCGGCGAGATCACCGCCATAGAAGCGCTTGTAACCTGTGAGGGCGTCCTTGCCTGCCGGATAGTTGGGCGCGAGAATGAAGCTATTCTTGTAGCCCGTATCCTTGGCGTAGGCACCGGCGGCCTCGTGCAGGTTGTCGTTCTGCCAGGCGACGTTGAAATAGTTCGGATGACATCCCTTGCCCGCGAGCGCAGACGGTCCGGCATTCGGCGACAGGTAGAATTTCCCCTGTGCAGTCACGGACGGGACAACGGCCATGGCAAGGTTCGACCAAATGATGCCGGTAAGAACGTCGACCTTTTCCGACTGAACCATCTTGTCGGCGAGCTGGACGGCAATGTCCGGCTTGCGCTGGTCGTCTTCCACGATGACTTCAAGATCCGGATTGCCGGCCTGTTTCACGGCGAGCAGAAAGCCGTCACGGACATCGATTCCAAGACCGGCTCCGCCCCCGGACAGGGTCGTGATCATGCCGACCTTCACAGGCTCTGCCTGAGCCCCCGTGATGCCGATGGCGAGAGCGGCGGCCGCCGCCAAAGTTACCATTTTCATTGCTTGCTCCTGTTGGTCTTTCGACTTCTGTTACCCTAAGTTTTTGTTTTCGATCACTTTTTTACCAAGCGCCGAAGGTTGGGGCATTGTTGTTTTTTTGTTTCGTCCGCACACCCCATTGGCGGATGAACTCCCGCGCCTACGATTCCTGTCGCAACCGAAAGCGCTGAATTTTTCCCGTTTCCGTTTTCGGCAATGTCTCGGTGAAGACGACCGAACGCGGGTACTTGTAGGGCGCGATCGTCGCCTTCACATGGTCCTGAAGGGATTTCTTCGTTGGTTCGCCGGGATCTGTTCCCGCGCTCAAAACGACATGGGCCTCGACGATGGCACCGCGCTCTGGATCCGGCACGCCGATGACGGCACATTCCTGAACCTGCGGGTGTGCCAGCAGTGCAGCCTCCACTTCCGGACCGGCAATGTTGTAGCCGGAGGATATGATCATGTCGTCGTTGCGGGCGGCGAAATGCAGGTGGCCGTCCTCGCTCATGGTGAAGCTGTCGCCGGTGATGTTCCAGCCGTTCTGGACATAGTCACGCTGGCGGTCGTCGGCGAGGTAGCGGCAGCCGGTCGGGCCGCGCACCGCAAGGCGGCCAACATCGCCGGGTGCTACGGGCTCGCCATCCGCGCCGATCACCTTGACCTCATACCCCGTCACAGGTTTGCCCGTGCAGGCGGGCTTGTGATCGTCGAAGCGGTTGGAAACGAAAATGTGCAGCATTTCCGTTGCGCCGATGCCGTCCAGCATCGGCTTGCCGGTCTTCTGCATCCAGGCGTCATAGACGGGGGCAGGGAGCGTTTCGCCCGCGGAAACGGCTGCGCGAAGCGAGGACAGGTCCGCGCCTTCCTCCATTGCCTGAAGCATGACGCGATAGGCCGTCGGCGCGGTGAAGCAGACGGTGGCTTTGTATTTCTGGATGATCTCGATCATGTTCGGCGGCGTTGCGCTTTCCAGCAGCGTTGCCGCTGCGCCGAACCTGAGCGGGAAGACCGCCAGCCCGCCGAGGCCGAAGGTGAAGGCAAGCGGCGGCGAGCCGACGAAGACATCGTCTGGTGTCACGCCGAGCACTTCGCTGGCATAGCCGTCGGCGATGATCAGCAGATCGCGGTGGAAATGCATCGTTGCTTTCGGCGTCCCCGTCGAGCCGGAGGTGAAGCCGAGCAGGGCGACGTCGTCACGTCCGGTTTGAACGGCATCGTAGAGGACGGGCTTTTCCAGGGCGAGCCTGTCGAGCTCCGCATCGTGATTGGAGGTGCCGTCGAAGCCGATCACTTTCTTCAAGTGCCTGGACGTCTTCGCGCAGGCGACAATTTCATCCATCAGCCGGGTATCGCAAAGCGCGAATTCGACCTCGGCCTTGTCGACGATCTTGGACAGCTCGCCCGCGCGCAGCATCGGCATGGTGTTCACGACAACAGCGCCCGCCTTGGTCGCGGCCAGCCAGCAGGCGACCATCGCCGGGTTGTTCGCGGAACGGATCAGCACCCGATTGCCGGGTTTGACGCCGAGGTCGGCCGTCAGCGCGTGGGCGAGACGATTGGTCCAGTCAGCGAGTTCCTTGTAGGTCCGGCGGCGGCCGTTTCCGATCAGGGCGGTGCGGTCTCCAAAGCCTTTTTCCACCATCCTGTCGGTCAGTTCAACGGCGGCGTTCAGGGTCTCGGGATAGTCAAACCCGTCCAGCAGGAAGTCCGGCCACTGGTCTTCAGGGGGAAGATTGTCGCGTGCAAAGGTGTCCACATGCGCGGAGGACGAGAGTGTACCGGCCATGATCGACATCTTCCCCTTTCGTTAAACGGACAGCAGAGCATTCCGACGTCTGCCTGTTGCAGTCAAGATGCTCTAACGCTCTTGAAAAAAATAGTTATTTGGCGTCCGGGCTACTCGTTGGCTTCCGGTGGCAGGAAGTCGACATCGTGCTCCGCCGAAACGCGCACAACCGCTTCCACATCGGTCATTTTGTGCAGTTCGTCGAACAGTTCCTTCAGTTTGCCGGCCGGTGACACCCAGAAGAGCGCACGGCAGGGACTGTCGGACTTGTTGAAGTATCCATGAGGGACGCCCATCGGCATGCGCACAAGGTCACCGGCCCGCGCCTTGACCCATTCTCCGTCGAGCTTGAGGTCAAGTTCGCCTTCCTGCACCAGAATGAATTCGTCCTGGGTCGGGTGAACGTGGACGGGAACGAACTGGCCCGGTTCGGAATTGGTCTCGAATGCGAATGTCGACTCGCACCAGGCCTTGGGATAGTAGATCTGTCCCAGAATGTTGAGAGCCACACCGTCGAAGCCTTCGCCGTTCCGGGTGATGCCGCCGTCAAGTTCCTTGGTCATGCTCATTGCTTCCCTTCTGGTTGGCCGTCAGAGGCTTTGCAGCGTCTGGCGTGCGATGATGATCTTCTGAACGTCGGAAGCGCCTTCGTAGATCCGAAGCGCCCGGATTTCGCGGTAGAGTTTTTCAACCGTCGTGCCGCTGCGCACGCCGTCGCCGCCGTGAAGCTGAACGGCCTTGTCGATCACCTGTTGCGCCTGATCCGTTGAAAACAGCTTGGCCATGGCCGCTTCGCGCGTGACACGGGGCGCACCGCTGTCCTTTGCCCATGCGGCTCGGTAGATGAGAAGCGCGGCGGCGTCGATGTCGAGCGCCATGTCTGCGATGTGGCCCTGGACCAGTTGCAGGTCGAACAGGGGAGCCCCCTGGATTTTCCGTGTCGTGACCCGCCCCAGGGCCTCGTCGAGCGCCCGCCTTGCAAACCCGAGCGCGGCCGCGGCGACCGTGGAGCGGAAGATATCGAGGACCGACATGGCGACCTTGAACCCTGCTCCGGGCGCGCCGATCAAGCTCGTCTTCGGAACCCGGCAATCGGTGAAGCGGAGCGTTGCCAGCGGATGCGGGGCGATCGTTTCGAGGCGCTCGACAACTTCGAAACCGCCTGCGTCCGGGGTCACGATGAAGGCCGAGAGACCCTTGGCACCGGGGGCCTCGCCCGTCCGGGCAAAAAGCGTGTAGACGTCGGCGATGCCGCCGTTGGAGATCCAGGTCTTTTCCCCGTTGAGGACGTAATCGTTGCCGTCGAGGGTTGCCGTCATCGTCGAATTGGCGACGTCCGAACCCGATTGCGGTTCCGTCAGCGCGAAAGCGGAGATCGCGCCACCGCTGCGCGATTGCGGCAGCCAGTGTTCCTTTTGCGCGTCGGTGCCGAAGAGCGATATCGCACCGGTGCCAAGCCCCTGCATCGCGAAGGCGAAATCGGCCAGCCCGTCATGGCGCGCAAGCGTTTCGCGGATGAGACAAAGGCTGCGGACGTCAAGCTGGCCGTCAGGCGATCCGGTATGTCTCAGGAAACCCGCCTCGCCGAGATCGGCGACGAGTTTCCGGCAGATCGCGTCCGTGTCCTGGTGGTCGAGCCCACCGAGATTGGCAATGGCCCAGGCCTCGAGTTCGTCGGCCAGGGCACGGTGACGATCGTCGAAGAAGGGCCAGCTGAGGAAAGTCCGGTCTGCCATCAGTCGCCCTCAAACACCGGTTTTTCTTTTGCAGCGAAAGCCTCGTAGGCCCTGCGGAAATCGTTGCCCTGCATGCAGATGGCCTGCGCCTGGGCCTCGGCCTCGATCGCCTGCTCCAGGCTCATCGACCATTCCTGCGCCAGCATGGTCTTGGTCATGGAATTGGCGAATGTCGGGCCGGCGGCGATGCGCGCGGCCAGGTCGATGGCCGCGCCTTCAAGCTGCGCCGCCTCGACGACCGAATTGAAGAACCCCCAGGCGTGGCCCTCGTCGGCCTTCATGGAACGTCCGAGATAAAGCAGTTCCGCCGCGCGTCCCTGGCCGATGATCCTGGGCAGCATGGCGCAAGCGCCCATGTCGCAGCCGGCAAGGCCGACGCGATTGAACAGGAAAGCCACCTTGGCTTCGGGGGTTGCGATGCGCAGGTCGGAGGCCATCGCCATGATCGCACCCGCGCCGGCGCAGATCCCGTCAATGGCCGCAATGACCGGCTTGCCGCATCCGAGCATGGCCTTGACCAGGTCGCCGGTCATGCGTGTGAAGGCCAGAAGCTCCTTCATGTTCATGCGTGTCAGCGGACCGATGATGTCGTGGACATCGCCCCCGGAGCTGAAATTGCCGCCATTCGGGAGAATGACCACCGCGTGGACATCGTCGGCATAGTGAAGATCCCGGAACCAGTCGCGCAGTTCGGCATAGCTTTCGAACGTGAGCGGGTTTTTCCGCTCCGGGCGGTCGAGCGCGATCCGCGCGATGCCGTCCGAAATCTCGCATCGGAAATGTTGCACGTCGCTACGCATCCGCTCGCTCCTGTTCGCTGCTCTGGGCCAGCACTCTTTCCAGTGTATCCGACAGCGCTTCGAGGTCATCAGTCGTGAGCCCGTCGAGCAGGGAATTTATCCAGCTTTCATGGCGGCTGGCGAGGTTTTCGAATTCCGCTTCCCCTTTTCGGGTCAAACGCGCGACCTGGGCGCGCTTGTCTCCGGGCACCGCGACACGCTGCGCCAGGCCTTCCTCGGTCAGCTTGTCGACGATGCCGGTCACGTTGCCGTTCGACACACGGAGGAACGTGGACAGTTCGCTCATTTTCAGGCCTTCGGGAAATCGGGCCAGCGCCGACATGACGTCAAAGCGCGGCAGCGTCGTGTTGTGTCCGTCGCGGAGCCTGCGCCGGATCTCGGCCTCGATGCCGTTCGAGGCCTTGAGAAGTTTCAGCCAGACGCGCAGGCGAGCCTTGGAGAGAGTTTCCGTCTGGCCGGTCACAACTCACCTCCCGACAGGCTCAGGGCCTGACCATTGACCGACCGGGCACTGTGCGAACAAAGCCAGCAGGCCATCTCGGCGATTTCGTCCGGCTGGATGAAACGGCCCTGCGGGTTGTCCGCCTTCAGGGTGCTTTCGGCCTCTTCGCGCCCAAGGCCGGTCTTTTCCATGATGTTGTCGATCGAGCGTTCCAGCATCGGTGTCTCGACGAAACCGGGGCAGATGGCGTTGACCGTGATCCCGGTTCTGGCGAGTTCCTTCGCAAGAGACCGGGTCAGGCCGACAACGGCGTGTTTGGCGGCACAGTAAGCCGTGACATAGGGATAGCCCCTGAGCCCGGCCGTGGACGCAATCGCAATCATCCGTCCCCATCCGGAGGCTTTCATGTCGGCAAGCGCCGCCTGCCAGACATTGGCAACCCCGATCAGGTTGACGGAAAGCATGTCCTGCAGAAGATCCGGCGTGGTCTTCGAGAACGGCATGCTTTCGGCGGCACCGGCATTTGCAACGACGGCATCCACCGGGCCTGCATTTTTCCGCGCGGCTTCGAAGGCGGATTTGACGGCGCCCGCATCGGTGACATCGCACAGCTGGTAGGGCAGGGATTGCGCGGCCAGCGTTCGTTCGGTCCGGCCGAATATGGTCACCTTTGCGCCCTTTTGCGCCAGGAGCGCGGCGCAGGCCGCTCCGACGCCGCTGCCGCCACCGGTGACGATGACATGTTTGCCGGAAATGCTCATGCGCGCAGGATCTCCGCGTCCCGGTCCGCGAGCCTCCAGGCCTGATCCCGGCCGGCGAGATAGGGCAGGGGCCAGTCGGTTGCGTTCCTGTCGCCGATGCGGCTCGCCTCGTGCAGGGTCCAGTACGGGTCGGCGAGATGCGGACGGCCCACCGCGACAAGGTCCGCGCGTCCGGCCATCAGGATGGAATTGGCGTGATCGGCCTCGTAGATGTTGCCGACCGCCATGGTCTGGAGCCCGCCCTGGTTCCTGATCTGGTCGGAAAACGGTGTCTGGAACATGCGGCCGTAGACCGGCCTGGCATCCGGTGTCGTCTGGCCGGCCGAAACATCGATGAGATCGGCTCCGGCAGCCCGGAACATCCTGGCGATTTCAACGGCGTCCTCGGGCGTCACGCCTTCGCTGCCGACCCAGTCATTCGCGGAGATACGCACCGACATGGGTTTTTCCTGTGGCCACACCTCGCGCATCGCCCTGAACACTTCCAGCGGCCAGCGCATGCGGTTTTCAAGAGTGCCGCCATAGTCGTCGGCGCGGATGTTGGAGACCGGCGAGATAAAGGAAGACAGAAGATATCCGTGCGCTGCGTGAAGTTCAATCATGTCGAACCCCGCGCGCTCCGCCATCTCGGCCGAGCGGACGAACTGGGCCTTGATTTCTTCCATTTCGGTCCGGCTGATCTCGCGCGGTGTCGCGTTGTTCGCGGACCAGGGGATCGCGGATGCGGACACCAGGTCCCAGTTGCTATCGGGGAGAGGGGCGTCCATCTCCTGCCAGCCGATCTGCGTCGATCCCTTGCGTCCGGAATGACCGATCTGGCAGCAGATTTTCGCATCCGTCTCGCCGTGCACGAAATCGGTGAGGCGCTTCCAGGCACTCTCGTGCTCGGGTGCATAAAGCCCCGGGCATCCGGGCGTGATGCGGCCTTCGGCGCTGACGCAGGTCATTTCGACATAGACAAGGCCCGCGCCGCCCTTCGCCCGTTCGCCATAGTGGATCAGGTGCCAGTCGGTCGGAGCGCCGTCGACGGCCTTGTACTGCGCCATCGGCGACACGACGATCCGGTTCTTCAGCGGCATTTCGCGCAGTTTGAACGGGGCGAACATGGGTGCGCGCACCGGCGCATTCGGCGAGGCGCCAGCCCGGTCCATGAACCACCTTTCCGCGGATTCAAGCCACTTCGGATCGCGCAGCCGCAGGTTTTCATGGCTGATCCGTTGCGAGCGGGTGAGCAGGTTGTAGTTGAACTGGACGGGATCCTGATCGAGGTAGCGTTCCACGTTCTCGAACCATTCCAGCGAGTTTCTCGCTGCGGATTGCAACCGGAGAACCTCGAGCCGCCGCTCTTCCTGATAGCGCTCGAAGGCCGTTTCCATGTCCGCTTCGCTGTGGAGATAGTCGGCAAGCGCGATCGCGCTGTCAAAGGCGAGACGCGACCCGGAGCCGATCGAAAAGTGTCCGGTCGCGGCGGCGTCTCCCATCAGGACGATGTTCTTGTGATACCACTTCTCGCAGATCACGCGTGGGAAGTTCATCCAGACAGCGGAGCCGCGCAGATGGGCGGCGTTGGACATGAGGTCGTGGCCGCCGAGGTATTTCTCGAAGATTTTACGGCAGGTTTCGACGGTCTCTTCCTTCGACATGTCCGCAAAACCCCAGCCGTCCCATGTCGGCTGAAGGCACTCGACGATGAAGGTCGCGGTGTTGTCGTCGAACTGGTAGACATGCGCCCAGATCCAGCCGTGTTCGGTCTTCTCGAAGATGAAGGTGAAGGCGTCGTCGAATTTCTGATGCGTGCCCAGCCAGATGAATTTGCACAGGCGGGTGTCGATGTCCGGCTTGAAGACATCCTCGTATTCGGTGCGGACCCTCGAGTTGATCCCGTCGCAGGCGACAACGAGGTCATAGTCCTGGCGAAAGGTTTCCGCGTCTTCGAATTCGGTTTCGAAACGCATCTCCACGCCGAGTTCGCGCGCGCGGTCCTGCAAGAGAACAAGCATCTGCTTGCGGCCGATACCGGCGAAGCCGTGGCCGCCGGACACCGTGCGGACACCGTTGTGCTCCACGGCGATGTCGTCCCAGTAGGCGAAGTGATCGCGGATTGCCCGGGTGCTGACGGGGTCATTGCCCTCCATGCGGCTGAGCGCATCGTCCGACAGCACAACACCCCATCCGAAGGTGTCGTTGGCGCGGTTCCGTTCCAAAACGACGACGTCGTGCGACGGATCGCGCAGTTTCATGGATATCGCGAAATAGAGACCCGCCGGCCCACCGCCCAAACACGCAATCTTCATCAGATCCTCCACATGACGCGAGCCCCATCATCATCCTCAGCGAACCACGTTTCGGAATTTACTTCAAGTCTAAAATTTCAAACTTAAAATAAATATGCCGATGCATTTTCGCGCGTCGTGGAGCCCGGCTTGCAGATAGCCTTCAGACGGGTCTGACCCTGCGGCTGACCTGACCACGGATCCAGGTCAGGAATTCGGCAGCGGGCGGGCTGATCCTGCCCGGAGGCGTTGCCAGATAGTAATTGTGTTCGGAATTGTCCGTTACCGAGGCAAGGTTCACAAGCGCGCCCGAGGCAAGCTCGGCCTCTATCAGATAGGTCGGCAGGATCGCAGCCCCCATGCCGCTGGCGGCGGCGGCAATGACCAGCGAGAACCTGTCGAAATAGCTGCCGACCTGGACGTGGGCGGACGTACCGGGCACCGATTTCTGGAACACCTGCCAGAGGTGCGAGCGCGCCGTCATGTGTAGCAACGGCAGCTTCAATATGTCGGACTTCTGTTCAACGGGACTGCTTTCGAGCAGCGCTGGAGCCGCCACCACGATCAGGTCTTCCGGACACAGGGGAGTGAGTTTTGCACCGGGCCAGTCGTTCGCGCCGAAGTGGATTGCAACGTCGATGCCTTCCTCGACAAGGTCGAAAGGTTCCGAGCGGCTATGAACCATCAGGTCCAGATTCGGACGCAGTTCCTTGAAATGCTTCAACCGGGGCACGAGCCAGCGGGTTGCGAATGACGGCAGCGCCGCGATGGTCAGGAGTTCCTGGGTCCCGCCCGCGGCGACCGCCTGGCTGATTGTCCGCCGCAGCCGCGACAGATCGGCGAAAACCCCCTCGGCGAGCGATTTGCCGGCCTGCGTCAGGCGAATGCCGCGGCCTTCCCGCCGGAACAACGGGGCACCGATCTGGTCCTCCAGTTCCTTGACCTGACGGCTGACACCGCTTTGCGTCATCCCAAGTTCTTCGGCCGCGGCTGTGAAACTCTGATGTTTCGCGGCTGCTTCGAAGCAGCGCAGGACCGAAATGGTGGGGATTGGAAAGTCGCGTTCCATGGCGTTGCCAATCTATGAGTTATAGTCATGAATATAACTATTTTTCAGGTGTTATTGTGCAGGTCAAGGGCGGCTATCCTGTGACACATCATTCTCGGGGGAAGTTGCAGATGGACAAGATAGCTGTTCTGGGCCTTGGCAAGGTTGGCGCGCTGGCGGGTGAACTTCTCCACGACAGCGGTTTTGACGTGACCGGCTTCGATACGCATGCAAGTGCCGACCTGCCGTTCGAAACCCGTCATGTCGATGTCAGCAACCTCGACGCGCTGCGCGGCGCCCTTTCCGGTTCGCATGCGGTGCTCTCCTGCCTGCCCTATTTTCTGAATGTCGGTGTGGCGAGCACGGCGCACGAACTCGGTATTCACTACTTCGATCTCACCGAAGACGTGCCGACAACCAAGGCGATCATGGAGCTTGCCAAATCCTCGAAGGGGCTGATGGCGCCGCAATGCGGACTGGCACCCGGCTTTGTCGGGATCGTCGGCGCCAGCCTGATCGAGGAATTCGAAAGCTGCCGGTCCTGCCGCATGCGGGTCGGTGCCCTGCCGCAGAATCCCACCGGGCTGATGGGCTACTCCTTCAACTGGTCGCCGGAAGGCGTGGTCAACGAGTATCTCAACGACTGCGAGGTTCTCGAGGACGGCGAGATCAAATGGGTCTCGCCGATGGAATGGATCGAAAAGATTGTCATCGGCGGCATCGAACTGGAAGCCTTCACCACCTCCGGCGGCCTTGGCACCATGTGCGAGACCTACAGGTCGCGCGTGCCGAACATGGACTACAAGACCATGCGCTATCCGGGTCACGTCCAGCTGATGAACTTTTTCTTCCACGAACTGCTGATGCGCGACCGGCGCAAGGAAGCCGGCGAGATCCTCGTGAACGCGAAGCCGCCGGTGAGCGACGACATCGTCTATATCCACGTTGCGGCCGAAGGTGAACGGGACGGGCGCACCCTGCGCAAAGAGTTCGTCAGAGGCCTGAAGCCGATCGAGATTGCGGGCCGCGAACGGACCGCCATCGCCTGGACGACCGCGTCTTCGGTCGTCGCCATCATCGAAATGGTGCGAGACGGCGCACTGCCCTCAAAGGGCTTTCTCAAGCAGGAAGACGTACCGCTTGAAGCCTTTCTGAAAACAAAGAACGGCGCGCGCTACAGCAGCAGCTAGGGTCCTGACCCTAAAGACACATAGGAGAAACAGTCATGGAGCACGCAGAGGTTCTGCGCGCGCTCGGCTTTGCCGAGCATGATCTCGCGGGCGGCAGCCTGACGGTCACATCACCGATTGATGGCGCCAGGGTTGCCGCGATTGCGGAAACGCCGATTGAAGACATGGACGCCGTGATCGCGCGTTCGCGGTCCGCCTTCAGGAGCTGGCGCGTCCTGCCCGCACCGCGCCGCGGCGAGCTGGTGCGGCTTCTGGGCGAGGAACTTCGCGCCGCCAAGGAAGATCTCGGCGCGCTCGTCACCCTGGAAGCGGGCAAGATCACCTCGGAGGGTCTCGGTGAAGTCCAGGAGATGATCGACATCTGTGATTTTGCCGTCGGTCTGTCGCGTCAGCTCTACGGCCTTACCATTGCCTCGGAACGGCCGGGCCACAAGATGTCGGAAACCTGGCATCCGATGGGACCTTGCGGCGTGATCACGGCGTTCAATTTTCCCGTCGCCGTCTGGTCCTGGAACACCACGCTTGCGCTCATTTGCGGCAACCCGGTGATCTGGAAGCCGTCCGAAAAGACACCCCTGACTGCGCTTGCATGCAAGCGCATCTTCGACAAGGCGGTCGCCCGGTTCGGCGACGATGCGCCGGAAGACCTGATGCAGGTCGTCATCGGCGGTTCCGAAATCGGCGAAGCACTGGTGAGCTCGAAAGACGTGCCGATCCTGTCCGCGACAGGGTCGACGCGCATGGGCTCCATTGTCGGACCGAAGGTTGCCGCGCGCTGGGGACGTCCGATCCTGGAGCTTGGCGGCAACAATGCCATGATCGTTGCGCCGTCGGCCGATCTCGAAATGGCTGTGCGCGCCATCGTCTTTTCCGCAGTCGGCACCGCCGGTCAGCGCTGCACATCGCTGCGCCGCCTGATCGTGCACAGGTCAATCAAGGACGATCTGGTAAAGAAGCTGGTGAAAGCATATGGCAGTCTGCCGATCGGCGACCCACGCATCGAGGGTACGCTCATCGGCCCGCTGATCGACGGTGGCTCGCTTGAGGCGATGCAGACGGCCCTTGAAAATGCCCGTGCCGAAGGCGGCACGGTGCATGGCGGCGCACCTGTTTCAAACGGCGTGCCGGGTGGTGCCTATGTCGCGCCCGCGCTGGTCGAAATGCCGGATCAGACGGCGACCGTGAAAACGGAAACCTTCGCGCCGATCCTCTACGTGATGGCATACGAGCATCTGGAGGAGGCAATCGCACTGCAGAACGATGTGCCGCAGGGGCTGTCGTCCTGTATCTTCACGCTCAACATGCGCGAAGCCGAAACCTTCCTGTCGGCAACCGGTTCCGATTGCGGGATCGCCAATGTCAATATCGGCCCGTCCGGTGCAGAGATCGGCGGTGCGTTCGGCGGCGAAAAGGAAACGGGGGGCGGGCGCGAATCCGGATCGGATGCATGGAAGGGCTACATGCGCCGCCAGACATCGACGGTGAACTATTCTGCCGAGCTGCCGCTTGCCCAGGGCGTCAGGTTCGACTTCTAGAAACAGCAAGGCCCGCCGGCAGGCGGCCTAATCTTCTAGTGAGAGCGACAGGTTTTAGGGCACGGACTCACAAATGAGTCCGTGCCCTAGCTGGGTTCTTCGTGGTCGTAGAAAAAGAGAACTCTCAGAAAACCGCCATCGACGCCCTCCTTGTCCGCCTCCAGCGTCACCGCCATCTCGAAATCCCGCTGGACCCGAAATGGTTCCCGCACGGCGACCCGTGCCTCGTAGTTGCCATCCTGGAAATCGAGCAGGAGATCGGTGACCGGTGCCGGGGTGCCGGCCAGGTTGTCCTCGAGGCTGAATTTCTTGATCACCACATGCTTGCTGCCTTCAGCGTGGGTCTGCGGAATGTAGACGAACCCCACGCCGACAACATTCATGATGCCGGGCACCAGCGCTGGCGCCTTGGTTTCAGCGGCCTTGATGTCGTCAATCACAAATTCCCCGGGTTCATATGGGGCGCATTGATCGAGATTTACGGACTGGACTTCTGCCATCTGCTTATCCTTGATTGGTTTGACCTTTGATATCATCACCGGTCCGCTGTCGCGGTTCCGGCGGGTCTGCCAAGGCGCGTTGTCAGGAATTCAGGCGTCCGGACCTGTGCGCCATCTGCATGTTGGCGGCATAGGAATTCGGTGACCTCCGGCCAGGCAGATTGGCCTCCAGGATCAGGTTCTCGAGAAGCCCGTCCTCGATCGTGATTTCCGCGGTTCGGGTCAGCTTGTTCATGCGCCAGAACTTGAGGGGCCGGTCCTTCGGCACGTAGTTGCCCGGGAGGTCCTCGCCTTCACCGGAGACGACCATGATCTTCGGCTTGGGCAGGTCATACTGACGGCCTTCATAGATATAGGCCTTGACGAGCGCGATCTGGCTGCCGGGGGCAGACAGGAGCTGGATCGAGATGCGGCTCGCCGCGTTCGCGCCGGTGTCGATCTTCACGTCGGCGGCCTTCTCGTTCTTGATCCAGGAAATGTTCATGCCGACCAGGATGATCTCGGCGGGATCGTAGTACGGGTCCGGTTGGATTGTCGGGAATTGCCCGTTGGAAGTCTCGTCAGTCATCTCTAAGTCCCCCTTCTCGTTTTCATGCCGCGTGTTTTCAGGTTCGAACGACGATTTCCCGCCATTCCAGGTTTTCCATCAGGATGTCACCGGCGTCCGGTTCGCCCATCTCGTCGAATTGATCCGCGATTGCCGCGCCCGCGACGGCATAGTTGAGCGTGTCCGGATCCAGGGTGCTCCAAGAACGGGCGATTGCCGAGCCCAGCAGGTCGCGTGCGTTTTCCAGCGTCGATTTCAAAAGGAAAGACCTGGCGGCAAACGCTTCGGCGAACCGGGTGCCGATCAATTCGATTTCGTGGTGGTCGAGTTCAAAAAGGCGGTCGTGACTGACTTCCTTGGGAAGGTCGACAAGACCCTGGTCCACCGCGTCGCGGTGATAGAGTTCCACAAGCGTATCGAAGATGGCGCCGGTAAAAGGCTTGGAAAGGTCATGAACCGCGTCGCTCACCGTGCTCATCTTGCGGTCGTTGCTGGCCGTGCGGATCTGCTTGTCTCCCGCCAGTTCCGCGATCCGGTTGAGTTCGTTCATGGTCAGCAGGTTGCCGTTGGTCGATCTGAGCAGGCGATCGAGCACGCTGTCGAAATGCAGCAGCGAGATCAGGGCGATCAGATCGGAGACGCTTTCGTGATAGCCGAAATATTGCCGGCCGGCGGTTCCGGTCGGCGTACCCATCTCGGCGAAGATCAGGGCATGGCCGAATTCATGCGCAATCACGTCGAAGTTCAGCGCGTAGGGCAGGGCGCTTTCCCGGTCGCCGCGTTCGATGCCGAATTCCATGTAGCCGTAGCCGGATTGGGCGTTGTGCCAGTTGACCTGCGGAATGATTTCAAGGCGCTCATAGGTCTGGGCGAAGTGCCAGATGATTTCATGACCGAGATAGCTTTCCCAGATGTCGAGCACGCGCCTGAGCGTGGCGAAGACATGCGCACAGACAAATTCCCGGCTCTGCGGGTCAAGATGATCGAAATGGCCGTCCGGCCCCGCCTCGGCGGCGGGGAAACGGTCGCCGATAAAAGGCGGCTGGTAGGGATATTCGTATACCGGCTTTTCAAAAAGCGGATCGACGACATACATGCGCCGGTCGGCAGGACCGGCTTTTATCTCGGCCGGCGGCGTGCTGATCCAGACCGTCTCCGGCTTTTCGTAGCCGGTCAGATGCGGCACCTGAGGGTAGATGAGAAACCGCGTTCCCAGACTTCCCGTCTTGGGCGAGACTGACTGCTGGTCCACGTAGATACTCAAATCGGCCTCGAAAAGACGGTTGTAACACCATCCGGTTGGAGCGGTGAAATCAGGTTCGAATTTCGTGCGGTGCTGCTTTTATTTCCTTGGAACGACAGGACTATTTTCGATTCATCGCCAGCGCAGACTTTTTACTCTAGGTAATTTTTAAGGGCTGTCAATGAACGTCAAGCGTGTGTGTCGGGAATCCGCCTTCAGCCAGATCATGCAGGAATGCGTCCGTGTAGACAAATCCGGTGCCGGACGAGGGGGCAGGCCAATTGTCGTGCAACTGGCGCTGCTGCAGCTCCCGGAGCAGGGTCAGTGCGTCCCGTTTCTTTTGCGACCAGCCGGGACGGCATATGCTTGCCTCGACATCGGTGCGTTGTTGCTGCGGGAGATCCCGGGTGATGTTCGCGAACGTCCGTTCGGTGTAGTGCAGATCCCGGGCGTTCTGCAGCAGCATCCACGCAAGTTCGCTTGAGACCAGGCCGTTCCGGCGTGCGCGCTTGATGCCCTGCCTGAGATCGACAAGCGCTTCGGTGAGCGCTCCGGCACCCAGCTCCGGCGGTGTGTGAAGGACGGCGACCGCATCGTCCGGAAGAAGCGGAAAACGACGGAGCCATCGGTAGATCACCCCGCGGCCATGCATGCCGCAGCTCCAGAGCTCCGCAGCCCGCAAGGCGCCCATGCTCGCAGCTCCGAAAACGATCGCGCCCCGGGACAGCGCCCAAAGGATTTCCTTGTGCCTGACCGCCGGTACGCCCTGGAACAGGCCGTCGATCAGCGCGATGACACATGGCCCGTGTTCCTGTACCGCCGCGATGATATCGCCCTGTGCGGCGGGGCCGGACCGATGAGCGCTGAGGCCTTCGGGAAACTCCGTTTCGTCGACACTGGGTCCGGCAAACACGATCACGGGCGGTGTGCGACGGTTCACGCTACCGTCTCCCCTTGAGCGAGCGTGACGACACGCACGATGTGAAGCGGCGTTGCCGTGTCGTCCATCAGGGAAACCGCAATCGCCTGGAACCCCTCCTTGTGCAGCGCCTGCGCGAGCGTTTTCGGGCTTGCCTCTGCCGGGGGGTCGATTGCCGGCGCGGCACTGCCGGTACCACTGCGCATTTGCGCGCGCTCGAAATCGACAAGCGCCTGGTCTATCCGCTTCGGATAGAATTGGCGCGTGATGTCTTCCCGGCTTCCCGCGATCACCGACGCCCTTGTCTGGGCCGCCTCCAGAAATGCCGCGATTGCCGCCTCTGCATAAGATAGGCGGCAGGCGAAGCCGTCGGCGTGAAACGGCAGCGACGTCGGCGCGTTTCTGTCGTCCAGCAAGCGCGCCCAGACAACGGGCAGGCCTCCGGCGTGCGGACAATCGTAGAGAGCGCAGAGCAGGCCGCAGCCCTGCAACTGCGCGACGAGGCCTTCCAGCGTTTCGTCCGCCAGCGTCTCGGGAGCCAAACGGTGCTTTTCGAAGAACCCGTGAATGCGCATCGCCCGCGCGGTTCCCAGTCTCTCCAGCGTCTCCAAGAGTGCCTGCGCAAGCGCTTCTTCTCGTGTTGCTCCGCCACCGAGCCCTGTGGTCGTTCTGATGAAAGGTGAGGCCGCATGCGGTGAGCCGGGCGTGAAGTCCGTGCTGACAAGGGCAACGGGAACGCACACAGGTTCGCCGGTGACAAGGTCGGTTCCGGTCAGGAAGGGAAGAGGCGTTCCGGTCCACCCTTCAGGCAGGTCCGGCAAGAGATGGTGGGCAAGCTTGCTGCCCGCGTCGGGTCCGTAGACAGCGTCCGGAGAGACAGGCGGTGCGGCATCAGGTGTTACGGTTTCGGCAGCTGCCGTTTCGAGCGCTTCCACGATAGCCGAAACAGCGGCCTCCGCCATCACCAGACCCTTGCCCTGGTTGACGGCGTTCGAGCTCGCCAGGGGCCGCACGGCCTGAACGACGGGAATGCCCACCCGGTCGAGCCCGGTTATGTCGGCGAGCCGCGTGATGCCGAATGCCCCGAGATGGTCCATCAAGCGGTTCAGATACGTGTCAGCCCTGTAGAGACGGCCCGTTTCCCGGGAGGGGGAACCAGCGGGTGTCGTCACTTCAGCAATCCTGCCAGCAGACTGAGAGCACGGTCCCGCTCCAGACCGCTCTCCAGATCGGCCAGAAGATCACCGAGCCGGTTACCAAGTTCCGGTCCCTTGCCGTGATCGGGAAGCAGAACCGCCCGGTCCGTCAAGGTCCTTAGCAGAAGCACGTTTGCGTTCTGCTGGCCGGCGATGTCTTCCGCCCTTGCCAGATCCAGCTCTATCTGCTGTTCCCTGAAATCGGACTTGCTGCGCAGCCTTGCCCGGCGACGGTAGAGCTCCGCGAGCCAGAACGCATGTCCGGCGGCCTCGGCGCGTTCGATCGCCGAACTGACCAGGGCGATGCCGTCGGCATGCCGTCCGAGCTGGCCATCGAGTTCCGCCGCCATTTCCAGGTAGACCGGAAAATCCTCCTCCGTGCCGATTTCCTGCTGGATCGAGAGGCCCTGTGCGAGGATCTCCCTGCCCTTGGACGGATCGCCCGCCATTCCGTTCGCCCAGCCACCGAAAATCAGGCTTTTCGCTTCCAGGGACTTGAGATCGTGCTCGGTGGCCGTGTCGCGCATGTTCCGCGCAAATCGCGCGACCTGGTCGATGTCCCCCCTGTAGCGATGCAGCATGATGCCGATATCAAGCGCGTGACAGGTGCTGCCGACATGATCGATGTGCTGCGCCCAGTGTTCTGCCGCATCCATGTGCTGAAGCGCGGTTTCGGTCTTGCCCATGAACCAGGACGACAGGGCTTTTTCACCAAGCCCGCATATTTTTGCATCGTGGCCACCATAGCGGGTCCGGTGGTCGAGTGCCTCGTCTTCGCTGTAAAGTTCGAGCCCCTTTGAAATTGCGTTCAGGCAGTCTGCATGCTGACCCGTGTTGAAGGCCGTTGCCCACCGGCAGTGAAGGGCCTGCAGTTCGACTTCCTTGTTGTTCGAACCTGCAAGGTCGGCAAGAAGCAGTTCGGCCCGTTCCCGTTGTGCCTGAAAGTTCGGAGCCGTGAACCACCAGCCCCAGTAGAGGGGAAAGCCGGTGGACCGATCCGTGTCCGGGTTGTCATGCAGAAGCTCCACACCGCGCTGGTAAAGCTTGGAGGCTTCAGGCGAACCGGCGCCGTCCAGCATCGCCACGACCGGTCCCAGCAGCTTGACGATTTCGAGTTCGAGCGTGTTTGCGGCCGCCTTGTCCTTCAGCTTCGCCGTGAGTTCACCAGCGCGCATGAGAAGCGTACGTGCTTCCTGAAGGGCCGACTGCGACGAGGCGGACCGCGCTGCGTCGATATAGTGGCCGACCGCCTCGCTGCGCAATTGCGCCTGTTCAGCGTGTGCTGCAAGTTCGGCACTTGTGAATGCCTCGCCGAGTTCTGTGTCCTCTGTGACGATCCTGTAAAGCGCTGAGTGAAGCGAGCGCTTGTTCGACCGCAGCAGGCCGGAATAGGCGGCCTGTTGCACCAACACATGCCGGAACCGGTACGACGTTTCGAATTCGCTTGCCTGCTGTTCGATGAAGCCGCCGGCGACAAGCTCATTCAGACTTTCCTCGGCACCGGCCGGGTTGCCCGTTGTCGACAGAAGCGCGACGAGCGTCAGGACGTTGAAACTGCGGCCGATCACGCTGGCGGCCTGGGCCACGAATTTCGAAGGTCCGAGAGCGGCAAGACGGGCCGCCAGCAGGTCCTGCAGGCTGGCTGTTTCGTCGGACTCGAACAGCTTTTCCCACATGCCTTCGTCCAGCGCGTCGTCGGCGTTCCGGTCCAGGACGAAACGCGTCAGCTCTTCGGCAAAAAGCGGAACGCCGTCGCAGCGGGCGACAATGGCGTCGATGAGTTTTTCCGGCAGATGTGTTGCGCCGGCAAGATTTTCGATCAGCTCGACGAGGCTGTCGGAGCCGAGGCGGGTCAGGCCCAGGGTGCAAAAGTGATCGGCGGCCATCCAGTCGTCGGCGGGCGCGTTTCTCGACGTGACGATGACGAAAATGGGCGCGTCCGTTATGCGCTCGACCAGTTGTGCCACGACCTCGAGCGTCTGGCTGTCTGCCCAGTGCAGATCCTCGATTTTCATCACGCAGGGTTTTGCACTTGCGATTGCCATGACCGCATCGACAAGCGTTCCGACAGCGGAATGCGCGTCGCCCCGCCCGTCGGCTTCCCGGTCCTGCTGGCCCGGTGAAAACGGGGCAATCAGAAACGCCAGCTCTTCGAAGAACGCGTCCGGATGATCGCCCGGGAGTGACAGGGCGGTTCTGATTGCGTTGGCTGACGGCGCGTCGAAATCGAATGCAGCATCGTGTTTTTGCAGAACGGCGCGCAGGCTTCGCACGATCGGGTAGTAAGGCGTTTCCTGGCTTGTCGGTTCGCATTGAAAATCGAGTACGTGCGCCTGGTCCGTTCGGCCGCTCTCGACGACCTGGTGGCAAAGCCGCGACTTTCCGATACCCGGTTCGCCGTGGATGAAAAGGAACTGGCCGTTTCCTTCAAGCGCCTGCTGCCATTGCGCCTTCGCTCCGGCAAGCTCCTTGTGCCGCGCCACGAATGGCTGTTCGTTGTTGCGCAATGTCTCAAAGCGGTCGACCGTCTTGCGCCGGCCAAGCGGCTGCCAGAGGGCGTGCGGTTCGTTGAAGCCTTTCAGCTCGTGGGCTCCGAGGCTCTCGTAGTGAAACAGCCTGCGTGTGGCCTTGTAGGTCGCGTTCGAGACGGCGACGGTGCCGACATTCGCTTGCCCCTGGATCCTGGCGGCCAGCGTCGGTGCAATGCCGATGATCTCGTCGCGCACGGCCAGCGCGCCGCTGCCGGCCTGACCGGCGACCGCCGAGCCGGTGGCAATTCCGACCCTGATCCTGACCGGTACGTCAAAGTCTTCCTCGGCCCTGGCGCATTCGTTCAGGATCGCGAGGCCAGCCAGAACGGCCTGAAGCGGTGCGTCCTCACTGGCTACGGGATATCCGAAATAGGCGGAGCCACCGTCGCCCATGAGAAGGTCCAGATGACCGCCATTGGCGGCAATCGCGCGGTGTGCCGCCTGGTGGACGGCATGCTGGATCTCCCGGAAATCCTCGACATCCATAGTGTTGACCATGGTTGTCGAGCCGACCATGTCGTAAAAAAGCGCCGTGATCTGGCGGCGTTCACCTTTCTCGATATCGAGGTCTATCGACATGTTTCGTGTCATTCCCAATTTCGATCAGGGTCACCGTTCCGGTGCGCCTCCGCCCGTATTTCCGCTACTTCACACACCATCGCAGGGTGAGCCAAGCCCAATCCCGGTCGCAAAGTATAAAAAGATGCCCTAACGGACAGTTTAGCAGACGGAAGCGAAAGCAAAACATAACACTTTGTTAGATATGCGATTATCGTTGATTTGAGGCCAGTTCCGCTGCGGCGCGCCCAAGATTCCGCACGTGTTGCCGCATTTCCCGGCGAGAAGACTTCGCAAAAATGTCAGGTGGAACTTTGCGTGCAGCCGGGTGCGGAAGGGTTCTCAATGTGCGGTTTCCGGCTTGAAGCGGACGTTTGTCCAAGCTGCAAAAAACGCCTGTAAGGAACCATTGCGTGCTACCGTTTCCCGGCAAACAGGTTTTTTCCAAATGATGCTGCGACCAGTTCTAGTCGGCATACAGAGGATCAAAACGCCTGGACGGGTCGCCACCAAGTTTCGACATCAACGATTGTGCCCAATCTCGTGCAACCGTCTCCTTATGCTCATATCGTCCATGAACCACGCAAAAGAACAGCGCGCTGTCATCAAGGCCATTGCGGGCTGAAAACCAGTCATACGGATCGGTCGGCGCAATCGACGCGAATTTGGTTCGAGGACGTTCAGCGGGTGCCAGATTAACTTCTTTGTCCGTGATGTCTTCAATCAAAGTCGGCCGCGTGCTTCCGGTATCCGGTGTCAGGATCCCCATGATCTGTTCTCGGCTCGCCGGGACAAACCGTCCTTGTTCTTCAACCGGGAAGCGAATGGCCTCACCGGGAAACACGGCTTTCAGGACCTTGCTGTCTTTCACCACAACGGTCCCGTTCACGATGACATACGGAATGCCGAGCGACGGAAGTCCGTTTTTCCCACGGCTGTAGGTGGCTTGCTCGGTCACGGTCTCGGGATCAAAAATGGTGATGTCGGCCACCATGCCTTCCTGTAGGCGTCCCCGCACCTGCATGGCGCGCAGGCCCGTGTCACCAAGCCGCTTGGCGTGAACGTAACTCAGCTGCGCCAACGACAGCATCAGCGGAACATCGTTTTCCCTGGCAAGGCGCAGCACGGTCGCATGTGTACCGGCGGAGCGGGGATGCCCGGCGTAGTCTTCGTAAGGCGAATCCCAGTTCAGCGGGTTTCCGTCGATGTCGAGTGAGGGCATCCCGTCACCGGAAACACCATACCCGGCAATTTGAATCCAGTCGGACAACCACTGTTCCCGTGGCGGGCTGAATGCGATCAGTGTACGGCCCGGTTCGCTGGCCGCAAATTCGTCGAACTCCTCTCTTGTCACGAAGCGATCAAGCTGAGGATCAAAGATCGTTTCGTCGATCTTGTAACCCATGTTGTCCTCCCAGTTCGATGGGGCGACAATCGATGCACCGTAATTTCCTGAGCCTGCGGTCCACGGGTAGTAGCTGGACCATACGTTGAAGCCTTGCTCGCGCGCGAGTTGCAGCTTCTCCTGATTCTCCCACCATCCGTAATCGTTGTCGTGGTGCACGTGGAGGGGAGCGTTGAGCACCATTGCGTTCACCAGGATTTCGTTCACGCCTGTTTGTGTTTCGGTGGGGGTTGAGGCGCTGGGGTGAAAACGGTGGTGAACCGACGTCAGCCGGCCATATCTGGCAGCCGCTTTTTGGGCCTCAAACATCTCATAGGTTGCTATTCCCTCGCGCGCATACCCAATGGTCGATCCGACCCCAATGGCACCGAGACGCAACCCTTCATCGAGTTGCGCCGTAATCTCGTTCATTTGCTCACGGGAACTGGGCGTCACCGACCAACCATCAACACCGTCCTCAGCCGCCTGTGCTCTGTAATCGAAGAAGAACGGCATCGAGATGTCCGGACCTTCGAGTGCCAGTCCATCGTGAACTCGCATCCGGGCGAATTCCTGGCCGACAACGGTGCCGAAGTTTGCCTGGGTTTTTCCTTCTCTGGCGGCGTACCATTCACCAATATTGGCGGCGCCGACTTCGAAATCCATTTGCGTCGTGACACCATCTCGGAGGTTTACTTTGAAACCCCAGGGATCGAGACCGTGCTGCTCCAGGTCAATGAAGCCAGGCGCAACGACGTGGCCGGTCGCATCAATCGTTTCTGCGCCCTCTATGACCTGCGAGGTTATTGCAGTGATCCATCCATTGTTGACACCGACATTGGCGATCTGATCGAAACCGGTCTCGGGGTCCATGACCCGCCCGTTCAAAATCACGACGTCAAAGTCTTGCGCGCTCACCGAAGTAGCGGCCAGCAAGACAGCTGCGGAAACCAGCACTCGTTTCATTTCAATTCTCCCACTTTGAAGAGGGTACTGCGTCCAAAGCACCCCAACAACCAATTTAGGAGTGTTGAAAGTATTCAGCTGCGTCCGCAGTTTGGACCTTTGCGTAGTGTGCGACAAACGTCAGCTTCCCGCCCATTTCGTGATTTCGGCGCATTCCACATTGAGCCTCTTTGTAAGCACTCTCTTGCCAAACAGCCTGTGGGCGAGGCCTGGAGAACCAGAATTGAATTCCAGGATCCACCCTCCCCAGACCATGTTGTTGCGCCAGCCGGGCGGTTCGAATGCGCCGGGTTTCGTGTTCCCCAAGCGCTGCATTGAAGGCCTGAACGTGCGCGTGCAATCATGGCGTCTGACCTGGGAGGAAAGCTCATGTGGAAACATCTGGCACTTGCAAGCGCCGTCATCTTCGGCATCGTCCCGGCCGCCAGGCCGCATGATGTTCCGGACCCGTCAGCGCTTGAAAGACCGGAGATAAAGAACCTGATGACCCATGCGCTGGAAAGCGCAGCCGGGCTGGAGGTGATCGTCAGTCAGGTCGTCCTGCCGCCCGATGTCACCCTGCCTTCGCACTGGCATCCGGGAGAGGAAATTGCCTATGTCCTTCAGGGCAGCGTCACGCTGATCCTGGAGGGGGAGGGCGAAGAGGAGTTCTCGGCCGGTGACGTGGGCATCGTGCCCCTGAAACAAGTACACTCGGCCCGGTCCGGCACCGATGGTGCGACCATTCTGGTCTTCAGGGTCCATGAAGAAGGCCAGCCGGGCAGGGTCATGGCCGACAAGTGAGACGCGCTGTCAGGTGACACGAGCGGGCAGCGCTTGCTCCTAAGCCGGCGCCGGCTCTTTCAGCGAAAGCCGTACGACGATGCTCAAACTGCAGTCCAGCATTTCGGCGCGAACAGAGCCCCCGCAGCTGGTGCACAACTGCTTCACGATGGACAATCCCAGTCCGCTGGAGTGGGTGTTGCGTCCCCGGGTCCGGCTGTTGGAGACACGGAAAAACCGATCGAAGAGAAAGGGAACATCCCGGGCGGGCAGATCCCTTGCGCCGTTCGCAAAGATCATTTCCACTCCCCGTGACCCATGCCTTGAAAAGACAACGCAGCATTCCGCGTCCGGATCAGCGTATCGCAGCATGTTGGACATCAGGTTGTCGATGATGTGCCGCAGGGATGTTCCAGACAGGGCAATCGATGTGCCGGCCAGTGCATCGTCCACCTTCACATTCAGCCGGAGGTCCTTGGCCTGAAACTGGGTTTGCCACCGGCGCTGAAGATCTTCCAGAACGAACTGTACACTGACACCCTCGCACCAAGTGTCTTCATCCTCTGGTGAGAGTTCCAGGGCCTCGATGGAATGGGTCAGGGTCGTCAGATGATTGAGTTCGTCCGACATGAGCGAAAAGAACTTCGCGTCGGCTTGAAACACGCCGTCCTCCAGGCCTTCGGTGTAACCGCGAAGACTTGTTATGGGTGTCCTCAATTCATGCCCGAGATCGGCGAGATAGCGCGCGCGGCGCTCTTCTTCCTGCTGCAGCGCCGCGGCGAGCGCGTTGACCGTATCGGCCAGTCTCCCGACTTCTCCGGACTGGGTTTTTGCGCGCACGCTGTAATCGCCCTGCCTCAGCCGTTCCGTGGTGCGGGCAAGCACGCCCAGCGGACGGACGATCAGCAGCGTCACCCCGATGGAGGCTCCGACAGCGAACACCAGCCCGATCGAGATGCTCGTCCAGAGCTGGCGCTCGACCTCGTCCACGAACATGGCATGCACCTGACCGGGTTCGATGTTGAATGTCGTCATCAGGCGGTCGGAATAGGTCGTGCTTTGACTCAGAAAGAGCCAGTACCAGGCGACGCCGAGCATGAGAACGATCGCGGTGTTCGCCGCGATCATCTGCAGCGTCAGCCAGGGCAGCCGGTCCAGACGATGTCTCACTGTATCCTGAGCTCCAGGTCGCCCGCGGCCGCGAACCGGTAGCCGAAGCCCCGTACCGTTTCGATCATCGAGCCGGTCTCGTCTCCCAGCTTGGTGCGCAGATTGTGGACGTGCACGTCTATCGCCTTGGGTCCGACGGCGGCGTCGTTCCCATAAAGAAGCGCGATCAACTGGCCGCGGGACAGGACCCGGCTGGGATGTTCCAGGAGACGTCTCAGGATCTTGTGCTCATAGGGCGTCAGCGCGATGTTCTCACCACGCAGATTGCAGGTCGGCTGATCGAGGTCCAGCTTCAGGGGGCCGACTTCGACCACATCGTCGCGGTGCGTATGGGTCATCTGACTGCGGCGCAGGATCGCCTGAATGCGAACAATCAACTCGCGTGGAGAAAACGGTTTGACGACATAGTCATCCACCCCGGCAGCAAAACCCCGGAGCACGTTGTTTTCCGCGCCGAGCGCCGTCAGAAACAGGACGGGTGTCGAGATGCCTTGCGAACGCATCGCCTCGACGATCTCTGTCCCCGATCTGTGCGGCAGCATCACATCGAAGATGCAGAAGTCGAACGTGTCGGTGAGAGCCGCCTTGTATCCCGTCGAACCGTCCTGATGCTCCACAACGTCGTGGCCTGCACTTTCAAGATAGGCGCTCAGAAGATTGAGGATGTTCTCATCGTCTTCGACAACCAGAATTTTTGCCTTGGCAACGATGGCGCCCACCTTTCCGGACATGTTCCTGGAGGGGAGAAAGGGTGCATTCCCTCGCATGATGCGTCCAATAACGTTCCGGATACCGGAAGTTGATTGGCGGTGCGCCGGCATCAGCCGGACGCCGGCGCACGGAGCAATAGCCTATTGTTCCAGAAGGGCTTCGCGGGAGGTGGCGAAGATCACTTTCCAGTTTGACTCGCCTTTCGAGATCACGGTCCCGGTGTCCGCGAGGAAGAGCTTGTTATGGGCCGCCGGGCTGCTGTTGAGGTAGAGCTGGCCGTCAACGATGGCCCAGAGATCGGGTTGCGTCGCCACTTTCTTGCCCTTGCTGGCGCCTGCAGAGCACCAACCACCATAGGCCGGTGCATACTTCGCGGGGTCGGCATCAAACAGCGCCTTGTTTTCCGCGGACGCAAAATGCCAGGTCGCGCCCTGGTACTCGGACGCAAAATCCGCAGACCCGGGCGTTGGCGCTCCGACGGTGTGATAGGCGACGACGTCGGTGCCTCCGACGACGGCGCCGCCATCGACGTAATGCTCGTCAACGGCGAGAGCCTGATTTGCCAGAAAGCTCATGGCCATTGCCATGGAAACCGCCGCGATGTTTTTTCCGTAGGTCTTCATTGGTTACGTCCTTGGATACGTGTTTTGACAAACTTCGAACGGGAAGCGCATCCGTGCGCCTTCCCAGGACACCGGGTATAGTCCAGAGGGGTTTTGAGCCGGTTTGTGCTGCGTTAGGTTTCGGTTAGGATGAGCCGTCAGTCCCGCGAGGCAGGCGCCAGCGATCCGGATTCATGCTGCTAAAGGGCGGTGCAGACCGTCAGGATGCATTTCTGCGCGCGGCCGGGCGGTGAGGGTTTCTCAATGTCCGCTAACGTCCTTTTCCCGGGCGCGTGCACGCTGCAATTGAAGATAGCGCAAGTCGAGGGTTTCGTTCGCGCTTGCAGTTGCGGCGTTGCGGAGGGGAAGCCGGGTTCAGAAAGCCGGCCGTTATGAGCGCCGTGGATGGCCTGTCAGCAAACCGGTCGTTCGCAGAACCGCAGTCGAAGTTGCCGGAAGCGGACAAAGTGAGTTTGCGCCTCTGGAATGCATGGTTGCCTTCCGGCATTGGATTCGATGCGTTCTAGTCACCTGAATTTGAAGCTCGACTCATTTTGCAGCGGGCTTTGAACGAACTTCGGATTCACCGCACCAGGAATGGTGCAACGACGGAGCGAACAATCGTTCGCAGCTTCCGGTCGCATTCCGCGACAAGACGAGACCGGAAGGGGACGGCTATTCGATCGTTTTGCGCAACAGAACAAGATTGTCGAGGACGAGGTTTGAGGACCAGATGAAATCTGCATCCGCCCCCGGCGTGTCGAAGACATCTTCGAAATTCGTAAAGGCCTTTTTGTTTTTCACGCCAACCGTGTCATTTGTGAATGACACGGCACTTGGCCAGTCGCTATCATCGAAAGCTGGCATCATCCAGTCTGATGGAACGGCCCAATGCGCCGCTGAATAGCCCCTTGCATCATCCACACCTGCCACGCTGCATGCCGAACTGTCCCGGGACTGACCATTGACAACAAGGCAACCGCGATCATTCAAGGGTGACGTGTAGAATGTTTGCGCGCGCCAACTGGAATCCGTGATTGCAGCCGTTGCGCCGTTGGCATCCTGAATATGCGCGACCAACCCGCCATCGCCCGGATGGAAGGCTTTGCCACGGTTGTCTTCCGAGCCAAGACCGAGGTTCTCTTCCCAGTCCACCATCATCACGGCCAGCGTTACCGGCCGCTCCGCCTTGAAGCGAACCACGTTCGAGTTGAACTTGGTGAACGGGACTTCATCGACGGCAATCAGCGTGCCATTCACGTGCAGCTCGAAGTAGTTGTCGGCGAAGATGTACGCTATGAATTCCTCATCGCCACCCGCATCCAGAACGGGCACGCCGTTCAGGTCAAGCTCGCCCAGGGACTCAAACTGGTCACCTCCGCATTCATTGAAGAGATCGGCCGCGAACGGAACCTTTCCGTAGTTTGTTGCGGCGGGCACCGTCCAGATGGTGCCGTCGTCGGACGTGATTTCCCCGACCGCACTCGCGCGCGATCTGGGGCCGCAATCAAACAGGCCCGGATTGATTTCTGTGGCAAGCCCGGTTGTGAAAGTCGCTTCCTGGGCTGTTGCTCCAACTGAGGCAGCCGCCATCAGTGCGCCTGCGAGAACGTACTTCATTGTTGCGCACCCTTTTGTATGCTTGTCCTGAGAACGCAACTTGTCGCGCGTAAACTTTAAAGTCAATGTCCAGCCTTGGCGAGAGTCCATTTTAATCGCGGAGCGGTCGGTCGCTGCCGTTTGAAAGGGTGTCGGAATACTGGTTTTCCGACACAGGCAACAACAGCGGGAGCGGTTGTTTTGCGGTTTTGCCCCGAAGTCGCATTGTATGCGGTGCCTGTGGCCGACGGCTGGACGGTTCCTAGAATTTCTCGGATGTTTCTTCGTAGGATACTCCGGCCGCGCTCATTTTCTCGACCAGCGACGAGAGACTGACGCCTGAATATGACCGGAGCCTGATTGAGTCCCGGGAATGGAAATGGATCCAGTATTGTCGGTCATCAATATCTTCTTGCTTTTGAATGGTGCGAAACTCTATCTGCCTTATTTCCTCTAGCGGAGCTTCGAAGCCTTCTTCTTTGCCATGGGCGTGATTTGGGACATGCCACAGCAGATCACGGTCTGTGAGACGGAAATGCCACTCGCCCGCGGTGGAGTACGCTCGCGCAGCGAATACCGCCTCCCTCAACAGGCGATAAATCCCGCCACCGATGCATATGAAACCCACAAAGGACCAGGCATTCCAAGTCTCAACAGCTTCAAGGCTTAGCTCAAGCACTGTTCCCTCCGGCAATAGCCACGTTCCAAACCAAATGAGGCCAATTGAAAAGAGGGGCGCAATGATGAGCCGTGTGATGTTTCGTCCTCGAACGGATTGTCTCACGTCGAAGTGCACATCATCGTTGTCAATTTCAGTCAAATTGTTCTTTCGGCGGGTTCAAGCATAAAGTTCGACCAAACCATTCAAAACACATTTGGTCCAGATACAAAACTGACACTTGGATGTTGCAACAAAAGCCTGCATGAAACCAGACATCAACCCTGTGCTTCACGAACCAGGCAATGCTTTGCAGCATCGGTCGGTCTCGGCATGGCGCTGACATTTCGCCGTGGCTGGTACAAACAGCGGTTCCGGGGCTAGAGCGACGATGTGCTCACGCCGGGTGAATGCTTGCTTGACCAAGCGCCCGAGTCCTGACCCGTCTGGCAGCTGCCTGCCCGGAGCTGACATCCACGCATGTCGGGTTGGAAGGCTGTTTTGGGGCCGGGAGCGGACGGTCTTGTTTTGGTCATCGTATCAGGTGCTAATTGCATTCTGCGTCCCGATCATGTGGTGGCCGGTTCAGGTTTTGGAGCAAGCCGCATTGCGCAAGAATTTGAAAAGGACACAGGAATCAATAGGAGTTGACCATGAACAGATACATAACAGCCCTATGCTTGTTGCTTCTGATGATACCCTCCGCACATGCCGGCGTCATGTTCTGGTATCAGGACGGAAACTGGTCGGTCTGGAACGAGAACTCCAAATGCAAGGCCGTCAATCGGCCGGTCATCGAGACCAACCACGCTCCGTACATGTCTTTCTGGTTTGTCCATGATCTGGCTAATCCAGGTGTAGCCATTGAAGCCTTTTTTTGGCCCGGCGCCCTGGTTCAAGGTACAAAATTCAATATCAACCTGCTCGCATCTTATGGTGATGCACAGATTACGGTGCCAGCCGAGGCCGGACTTGATTTCGCCGCGAGGACGGACAGGACCCTTTCACGGACGGAGATCACTCTTCTCTTGAAACAGGACCTGTTGATCGTAAAGCCCGAGAAATCCTCGGCCAGTCTCGCAGTTGATGCCGTCAGGCTTCCTGCTGTTTTGCAACAGTTGAAAGCATGCGCTGATGCTCTCGGAAGGGCAGCGCAAGATCCCGATTGACAATCGCTGCCTGTTGCCGTGCTGGATCGCGAATTCCAGTCTTTTCCCGGGGAACTGGTATGCGTGGATCCTTTCTTCCTTCGGCGACAGTTCTGGCATCATGGATGGTTTTCACCGCTTTTTTGCGCACGCCTAAGACCTAACAGTGAACGGTTGTGTACGTGATGCGCAACTGCGGGAGCCGGGAAAGGTCGTGCCAGGTCTTGGACGGGATTTTTGCCCGCAAAAATTGGAGGGTCACAAAAATCTGTCATGAGAGAACGGTAAAGTCACGTTACGAAAGGTGTAGACTCATCAACCAGGAGTGGTCATTATGCCTCTTATCAACTCCATATTTCTGATGGATGTTGACGGTTCACCCAAGACTTTTCTAACGAGAAATCTCCAGCAAAACCATGACCAATCCCTATGTTTCTCAGCCTCAAAAAGCATTCTGGAAATCAGGCGTTTCCGAGTGCTCTCCGTTGTTGCTGCCGGACGTTTACAAGCCCAGGTTTGAAATCGACCGCACGATGCGCATCACCTGCGCGGGAAGTTGTTTTGCGCAGCACATAGGCGGACAGTTCAAGAAGCGGAACTTCCGGTTCATCGACCTTGAACCTCCCCCCCCAATGCTCGCACAGAACGACTGGCACGCTTTTGGCTTCGATCTTTATTCGGCACGCTACGGCAATATCTACACGGCCCGACAACTCGTTCAGATGCTGGCACGTGCAGATGGCTCGCTGAAGCCGACTGAAACCGTTTGGTTGGATGATCGAGGCCGGGCACGGGATCCGTTTCGACCCGCGATCGAACCTCGGGGGTTCGGGTCCGCCGAAGAATTGAGGAACGATCAGGCATACCACCTGGCGCAGGTTTCGAAGCTCTTGGACACGACGGACCTGTTCGTCTTCACCTTGGGATTGACCGAGGCATGGGAGTGTGTTGCCGATGGCGTGGTTCTGCCCACGTGCCCCGGTACTGTCGGCGGGACTTTTGACGCCGACAAATATCGGTTCAAGAACTTCTCTTTTCTTGAAACACTCAACGATATGAAGACCTTCATCGAAATTGCACGGATGCATAATCCCGCGATGAAGTTTTTGTTCACTGTCTCACCGGTGCCGTTGACCGCAACCGCGACGGATGATCACGTTCTGGCGGCCACAGTCCATTCAAAGTCGATCCTGCGCGCTGTGGCGGGCGAATTGTACCAGACATACGATTATGTCGACTATTTTCCATCTTATGAGCTTGTCGCCTCACATCCCATGCGCGCCATGTTCTACATGCCAAACCTCAGAGCGGTGGCGCTCCAGGGTGTTGCTCACGTCATGGATGTCTTCTTCTCCTCAATCGGAGACACAAGCCTTGCCGAGGAGGAACCGTATCAAGGTTCAGGCCAATCGGGACGTCCGGTAAAAGCGAACGACGATGTCGTTTGTGAAGAAGAAATTCTGGAGATGGTCGGCTGATGTCAATTTATGTCACAGGAAATTCGCATGTAGGCGCGTTGGCGCAGGGGTTTGCCTCGCTTGAATCCAAGCCAGACGACATGAAGATTTTCGCACTCGGGAGCGGCGCTCACGAACTTACCGAGTTTTCCGAGCGACAAGGCGTTCAGGTTGTGATGCGCAACCCGGACTACGCAAAAAATCTATTCGCTCAAACGGGCCTCAAAGGCGTTGGACAAAACCACGTCTGGGTCTTCGTGATGGGATCCCACAATTCCCGCATTCTCCGCGGACATTTCTGGCGAAATGCAGCACCCAGCACACTTCAGATGGAAGGAAAACGCCCTGTTTCGGAAGGCCTGCTGACGGCGATGATCGAGGGCGACCAGGAAAAAATCCGAGACTTTCTGTCCGATGTGAAGAGAGTTGGCGCACGGTTTCTGGTTGCAGCATGTCCACCAACGCGGCGGGATCGTTTCTGCGATGAGCAGGGCATTCCGGTCGAAGTTTTGAGGTATGTGAACGGGCGCGCCTGCGACGCCTTTTTCCAGTGGGTAACAGAGCAGGAAATCCCTCTCGTCCGGCCGCCTGAAGAGTGCATGGACGAAAACGGCTTTCTCCGAAGCGAGTATACAAAGTTCAAGACAGCGTCCGGTTCTCCAGATCCGCACCATGCAAACGCCGCATATGGTGAGTTGATGACAAGTCAGATCATCAAGGCCGTCAGGGATGCATATCCCGATGCCTGGAAACTGCACTAGGAGATGCGCCGGTTTCGAGCATGAGAACGATGGCGACGACAGGTGGGAGCACGGGGTTTCCGGGTTTTGCGGTTGGATCAGAAAACAGACCTCTCCGGTTGGGCTTTGCTCCCGCTTTTTCCGCCTGTTGTCACTCAGTCGGCGAAGTCAGTGTGCATGACAAGTTTTCGGCAACGACGGCAAACTCCGGCAAGGCCATAACAAACCCCGCCTGATCGTCTCCGATAGGAGAAACCTCTGGTTTCGTCGTCGTTGACGCCGTTTCTTGGGGAAGCCGTCACTCCCTTGTGCTGGGCGACACCCAAGCGTCAGATGCCGAGCCGGTCTCGCATCCGGTAGACCAGCACAGACGGTGCCAGGAACCAGGGATTGCCGGAATAAAGCGGGCGCGTCGGGTAGGAGATGCGTTCAAAGGCGGAGGGGGCTGTTTCACGACCGGCGGCCTTTCTGCCCATGCGCATGCCGAGATAGCTGGCCATGCCGACGCCCGATCCGCAGTATCCGGCAGCGAAGTAGAGGCCGTTGTCCTCTCCGCAATGGGCGAGCGTGTCGAATGTGTAGCCGACGAACCCCATCCAGGTGTGGCTGACACGGATCGCGGCGAGTTCCGGAAAAAGCGCGGCCATGTCCTGGTGCAGCTTTGCAGCGCTCTTCAGCGGATCGGTCTCACTCAGGGAAACCCGCCCGCCGAAAATGACGCGTTTGCGGTCCGGTGACAGGCGGTAGTAATAGACGAGCTTACGCGTGTCTGAGAGGACCCGGTCCGTCGGAAACAGCCGGTCGACCAATTCCTTCGGGATTTCTTCCGTCGCGATGACATAGGACCCGATCGGGATCACCCTGCGCTGATGCCAGGGGGACAGCGGTCCCGAGTAGCCGTTTGTCGCCAGGAGGACCTTGCCTGCCTTGCAGGTGCCCTGGGTGGTCGTGACCCGGAAACCGTTGCCGTCACGCTCCAGCGACACCGCGCGGCAGCCGCCTTTGACAGCGGCGCCTGATGCGACAGCCTTGCGAAGCAGCGACGGCAGATACGTCGAAACGTCGATGCTGCAATGGCGGGGAAGCACCATGCCGCCGTGATAGGCGCCGGTTCCAAGCTCGGATGCCAGCTCTTTCTTCGGGACCATGAAGGCATCGGTCTTCCAGACCGGATGGCCCTTCTCGCAATCGCGCGCAAGCGCTTCATAGAGATGAGGCTTGTGAGCGCCGTGAAAACGACCGACCTCCTTCAGGCCGAGATCAAGATCGGCATCTCCAGATAACTCATGCATGTAGTCGAGCGATGCCTGTCCTTCCCTGCAAAGGTCCGTTGCAAGGTCAGGTCCGTACCTTTTCGACAGCGCGGTGAATGACGGTTTGAGGCTTGTGGAAAGCTGGCCGCCATTGCGCATGGAGCAGCCCCAGCCGGGTTGTTCGGCATCGATGACGAGGGTGCCAAGTCCTTCCCGGGCGGTTTGAAGCGCGGCGTTGAGACCGGTGTAACCGGCACCGACCACGAGCACGTCGATCTCTTCGGGCAACCGGAATTCCGCAAGGTCGACCTGCGGCGCGATGTCCTGCCAGTACGGGGTCGTCTTGTAGCCGTCGGTGAAGAGGTCTGATCGCATTGCGCCTGCTATGCCGCCCGTGTGTCTTCCAGGATCATGTCCGATCCCTTTTCACCGACCATGATCGCGGGTGCATTGGTGTTGCCGGAGGTGACCGTCGGAAAGATCGAGGCGTCGACAATGCGCAAGCCTTCGATGCCGTAGACCTTCAGCCTGTGGTCGACCACGTTTTCCGTTTGGTCGGAACCCATGCGGCAGGTGCTGACCGGGTGGAAAACCGTGGAACTGCGGTTGCGGACATCTTCCAGTATCTCCTCGTCGGACTGAATTCCGGGACCCGGACTGATCTCCTCCTCGATGATCTCCTGCAGGGCCGGGCTTCCGGCAATCTGGCGCATGAGTCTGCAGCCTTCGATCATTTCGGTAAGATCGTGGTTGGTGCTGAGGGAATTCGGGTGAATTTCCGGTGTGTCGAAGGGATCGCTGGAGCGAAGCGCGATGTGGCCGCGGCTTGTCGGCCGGGTTGGCTGCATGCCAAGCAGAAATCCCGGAAACGGGTCCGGGTTCATCAGCGGGCGCTTGCCCTTCGGTGCCTTGGTATAGCTTACGGGTGAAAAATAGAGCTGCATGTTCGGCCGGAGCGTGTCCGGGTTGCTTTTCACAAATCCGCCCGCCTGGTTGACACTGAGCGAGAGCGGGCCGCGCCGGGTCAGGACATAGCGAATGCCCTGGAAAAGCTTGCCCCACCAGGGATAGAGCTGCTGGTTGAGGGTCGGCACCCTGGAACGGTAGAGATAGTCGTGTCCGAGATGATCCTGAAGATTCCTGCCAACAGCGGGCCGGTGTAGCTGGGTGCCGATGCCTTTCGACTGCAGCTCGGCACCGTCGCCGATCCCGGACAGCATCAGGATCTGCGGTGAATTGACCGCGCCCGCGCTGAGGATGACCTCGCGCCGCGCCTTCACGGAAAATTCCGCGCCATTGCGGCTGTAGACCGCGCCCGTCACCCGGCCTTCCTCGACGATCAAGCGTGTCGTGTGGGCTCTGGTGATCACGTCCACATTGGGACGCTTCCGGGCCGGGGTGAGGTATGCGCGCGCGGTCGACATGCGAAACCCGTCCTTTGCCGTGATCTGGTAAAGCCCGACGCCTTCCTGATCAGCGCCGTTGAAATCGGGATTGCGTTTGAAACCGGCTTCCTCGGCGGCTTCAAGAAAGTTCGCGCACAGGGGGTGGACATCGCGGGTCATGCTGGAGACATGAAGGGGTCCATCTCCGCCGCGAAAGTCGCAGGGCCCTGCGTCATTGGTCTCGGAGCGCCGGAAGATGGGGAGCACATCCTCCCAGCCCCAGCCGGGATTGCCCATCGCCTTCCAGTCCTCGAAGTCGGCGTGCTGTCCGCGGATGTAGACCATCGCGTTGATGGAACTGGACCCGCCGAGGACCTTGCCGCGCGGCCAGTAGCCGGAGCGATCGTTCAATCCCGGATCGGGTTCCGTCCGGTACATCCAGTTGATGTGCCGGTTATAGAACGCCTTGCCGTAGCCGATCGGCATCCAGATCCAGACGTTCAGGTCGGAGCCGCCTGCTTCCAGGACACAGACGGAGTATTTGCCGTTGGCCGAAAGGCGGTTGGCAACCACTGACCCTGCAGACCCTGCTCCGACGATGACAAAGTCGAATTCGCTCATACACGTGCCCAAATCAGTTCGGATTCCTAGCGGGCCGACTTGTCGCGCTGCACCACGATCGACAAGAGGGCCAGCAATCCGGATCCGACCATCAGAAAGAAGGAAACCGCATTCAGCACCGGCGTCGAACCGACCTTCGCCATCCGGTCGTACATGGTGATGGTCAGCGGGGCTTCGGAGCCGACGAGAAACAGCGTGGTGTTGAAGTTTTCGAACGAGACCAGGAAGGCGACGATCCCGGCCGCGATCATGGCCGGACGCAGGAACGGCAGCGTGATCGTGCGCAGGACGCGGGCGCGGGACGCACCGAGATTGAATGCCGCTTCCTCCATGGTGTCGTCGAATTTCTTCAGCCTGGCGGTGATGACCAGGGAAGTGATCGTGGCGATGAAGGAAAACTGTCCGATGACGACAAGCAGAAGTCCGGGCCGCAGGAACTCCAGTTCCAGATCGAAGCGGTCTTCGAAAAAGTTGGCGGTGTCGCTTGCCAGAACAAGGATGGAGATGCCGAGGATCACGCCGGGGATCACCAGCGGCACGACCATCAGAATGTAGAAGAAGTTCTTGCCCGGAAACTCGCCCCTGACAAACAGGAACGCATTTGTGGTGCCGACGAAAACGGAGAGCGCGGCAACGAAAATCGCGATCACGAAGGAGTAATAGAGACCCTGCAACAGACGCCGGTCGTGGAACATTCCCAGTTTCGGCTCCGTGTCGCCGAAGAACCAGTCGAGCGTGAAGCCCTGCCAGGGCAGGGCCGGGAACAGGCTGTCATTGAAGGCGAACGCACCGGCGGAGATCAGCGGGGCTGCCAGAAAAATGAAGAAGGCGATGACGTAAAGCCGGTAACCGAGCAGGAAGGGCGTGGTCTTGTTCTGCGCAAGCATGGTCTTCCTCCTCAGCTCTTGGCAACGGTGTTGGCCAGCGTCTGCCCGCTCAGTTTCAGGCCGAGCCAGATGACGAATGACGTGAACAGCAGGAGCAGCATGCCGAACGCAGCGCCGCCCTCCCAGTTGAAGCGGGTGATGAACTGGTTGTAGATCTGCTCGGTGAACCAGCTCGAGTTCTTTCCGCCGAGCAGGATCGGGGTCAGATAGGACCCGGCCGTCAGCATGAAGGTCACGATACAGCCCGCAACGATCCCCGGCATCGCGTAGGGAATTATGATCCGGCGCAATACCGTGAAGCCGTTGCCGCCCAGATTGTAGCCCGCCTCGATCATCGAATTGTCCATGCCGTCCAGCGTGGAGACCAGCGGCACGATCATGAACAGGATCACCGTGTAGGTCAGGCCGATTATGACGGCGACGTCATTGTAGAGAAATTCGACAGGGGCGCCGACGAGGCCGGTCCAGAGCAGGAAATTCGAGATGACACCGGTTTCGCGCAGGAGCAGGATCCAGCCGAAGGCGCGGATCAGATCACTGACCCAAAGCGGTATGAGGCACAGCAGAAACAGTCCGCCGCGGGAGCGCGGCCCGGCGATCTTGGCGATGTAGTAGGCGATTGGGAAGCCGATGATCAGAGCCAATGCCGTCACCAGCAAGGACATCGACCCGGTACGCAGAAGCGTGTTCCAGTAAATCGGCTCGTTGATGAATTCCAGATAGTTGGCAAAGCTGTACTGATAGACGCGCGGGGCCACCTTCTCCTTGAGCGACAGGATCACCATGCCGATATGCGGCAGCATGATCAAAAGGATGATCCAGAGCGCAAAGGGGGCAAACAGCAGGATGAGCGACAGCCGCTTGATGTCCTTGTTCTGCATCACGCGGTCCCCTGCTCGGCGAAGCACATGGCCTGTTTTGCGGACCAGACGAGGTGTACATCCTCTCCCGGCTTCAGGTCGTTGTCGCCGGTCAGGGTCACGTCCGCCTCGACCAGTTCGCCGCTGCCTGTGCGCACCAGGATGCGGCTGTTCGCGCCGTTGAAGAGCAGGCTGTCGACGGTGCCGTCCATCCTGTTGTCGCCGCTCCCGGCCTGCTGATCGGCATCGCCTGCCCGAACCGTCTTTATGAATTCGGGACGCACGAAGATGTTGACCTTCGAGCCTTCCTGAATGGTGGCTTCGCCGGCGGAGGAAAAGCTTATCGGCAGGCCCTGTTCCGTTTCCACCTTACCGCCCGTCGCGTCGCTTGCCTTTACCACCCCGGACCAGCGGTTGCTGTCGCCGACAAAGCCGGCAACGAACGCTGTTTTCGGGCGATGATAGAGCTCCTGCGGCGTGCCGATCTGCTCGAATTCGCCCTGGTTCATGATGGCGACGTTGTCCGACATCACCAGGGCTTCCGACTGGTCGTGCGTGATGTAGACGAATGTGGTGTTGAACTGGTGCTGCAGCAGCTTCAGTTCGATCTTCATGGCCTCGCGCAGCTTCAGGTCGAGCGCGCCGAGCGGTTCGTCGAGCAACAGAACATCGGGATCCAGAACCATGCAGCGGGCAATGGCGATGCGCTGTTTCTGTCCGCCGGACAGCTGGTGTATTTCCCGCTCGCCGACATCGGGCAACGCGATACGCTCCAGGACGTCATGTACCTTGCGCTTGATCTCGGCGCTGCCTGCCCCGTTGCACCTAAGGCCATAGGCGATGTTCTCGTAGACATTCATCATCGGAAACAGGGCGAGGTGCTGAAACACCATCTTGACGTTTCGCCTGTTGGGCGGGGTGCCCAGTACCGACTTGCCCTTGATCCTGATATCGCCGCCGCTGGGCTCTTCGAAGCCGGCAATCATGCGCATGAGGGTTGTCTTGCCGCAGCCGGACGGCCCGAGGATGGAGAAGAACGAGCCGCTCGGAATGTCGAACGAGACTTCCTTGACCGCGCTGAAGGAGCCGAAATTCTTGGAAACGCCGAGGGCTTCGAGATCGTAAGGAGAAGTGTCTGTCATCAGGGCACGCCAGCTGCAAAGTCAGAAAGCAGGGGGATACCGGTTTCGCGCGATATCCCCCCTTTTGTGTTGAGCTTCTAGGGTCTGGACCCTAGGGTCAGGACTCATCAATTTGGTTGAATTGGCGCAGCAAACGGCGATGAGCTGCAAGGAAAAGCGCGACAAGCGGGCTTCCTGCCCGGTTGAGCGGTTTGACGAAGCAGATCGAAGCCGTTTTTGCGTCCCGCAGGGATAGGGTGAATTTGCCCGGCAACGTCGTTGCAAATCTTTGGAAACCGGACGGTTTCCTGCAGCTTTGCGCCTCGTATCCGAACAAATTCATCCCTACCAATTCATCCAAATTAATGGGTCCTGACCCTAGCTCATTTTCAATGAAGGGCGGACGGGACCGCCCCCCGATCATCAGCCGCCTGTCGCCGCCTTGATCTTTTCAAGCGTCTTGCCTTCCATGTCTTCCACTCCCGGAGGAATGTTGGCGAAGAATTTCAGGTTGTCGATGTCCTCTTTGGTGAAGGCCGCGTTGACCGCTGCCTTCTTGTCTTCCGGCAACAGGTCCTGACCACCCTGGACGGCGGCGATGGCACCGGTGCTGGCGGACATCAGCGTGACGTTTTCCGGGCGAAGAACGAAGTTGATCCACTTGTAGGCAGCATCGTCCGCCTTGGCCTTGCGCGGCAGCGCGAAGGTGTCGATCCAGGCAAGAGCGCCTTCCGCAGGCGGCACGAAAACAATGTTTTCATTCTGGTCGAACAGCTTGTACGCAGTGGAATCCCATGTTTCCGACCCGACGATTTCACCAGACAGCATCATGGCCGAGAGGTCGTCGCCACCCTTCCAGTACGCCTTGATGTTGTCCTTGCACTCGATCAGCTTGTCGGCGACCTTGTCGAGGATGCCCTGGTATTTTTCGAGATCGGAATAGGCCGCGAACGGGTCCTCACCCATGGAAAACGCCGTGCCGAGCAGGATCGTGCGCTTCAGGCGCATGGAAGTCTTGCCCTTGTATTCCGGATTGCAGAGATCCGCCCAGCTCTTCAGGTCCGGCGCTTTGGTCTTGTCGGCCATCAGGCCCGAGGTGCCCCACTGGTGCGGAACGGCATAGACCTCGCCTTCGATCGTGGTGTTGGCCTTCACGCCGTCCAGAAGCTTCGCCTCCATGACGGATGTGTCGATCTTCGAAAGGTCGAGCGGCTTGTAGATGTCGTATTCCAGCTGGGCCGCGTAGATGCGGTCGTGGCTCGGCTGCGCAAGGTCGAAACCGGCACCACCGGTGGCGCGCAGTTTCGCGATCATTTCCTCGTTGTTGGAAAAGGTCACCTCGACGTCGATATCCGGATACTCCGCCTCGAACTTTTCAATAAGCTCGTCCGGCGCATAGGAACCCCAGGTCAAAAGGCGAAGCGTCTCGGCCTGTGCCGACCCGGCACCGGCAAGCATGGTTGCCGCCAAAAGGCCTGCTAGAGTAGATTTGAAATGCATGACTTCCTCCATGACTGCGCACAGCAAAAAAAGCGGAAACAAAGGTTAGAAGTGGATTGGCCTGTTAAATATAGCCATTACGGATAATTTAGCAGTCCAATTGATTATGCCGACAGCCTTTCACAATGACCGGTCGTGACAATTTTCTCAAGTATGTCGATGCCTTTTCGGATTTCCTCGGGACTGGTGCTGCCGAAGCCGAGCACAAGGCCGCGTTGCGAGATCGGGGCGAGGGCGTAGCGCGACAGCGGCACCGTGGTGATGCCCTCATCGGCGGCTTTTGCGACGATCAGGTTTTCGTCAAGGGACGGGTGCACCAGCCCGACCGCATGAAAACCGCTTCTTGTCGGCTGAAGGTCGATCTGTCCCGCAAGTCTGCGCGCCTCTTCCATCAGCGCATCGTGACGTTCCCTGTAGAGCTGGCGCATGGTGCGGATATGCGTGGCGAACATGCCCTCGTCCATGAAGTCGGCGACGATCGCCTGGGTTACGGTCGGTACGCCGGCGAGCCAGGTCTGGCAGACGCGCTCGAAGCTTTCCACCAAAGGCTCGGGCACAAGCACGAAGCCGAGCCTCAGCGCCGGGAACAGCGATTTGGAGAAGGTGCCGACATAGATGACGCGCCCGTGCGTGTCGATGCTCTTGAGCGTCGGCGGCGGCTGGTCGCCGTAATAGAACTCGCCGTCATAGTCGTCTTCCACGATCATCGCATCGGCATCATTGGCCGCCTTCAGGAGCGCGAGCCGGCGGGACAGGCTCATGACGTGACCGAGCGGCTGCTGGTGTGAGGGGGTGACGAAGGCGAGGCGGAAATGGGGGGCCTTTGACAAGCCGTCCTCTATGCAGAGGCCGTCCTCGTCGACCCTGACCGGAACCGGGGAGGCGCCGATCGCGACGAAGGCGTTGCGCGCGCCGATCGCGCCGGGGTTCTCGAACCAGATCGGTTCACCCGGATTGACCAGCATACCGCCGACGAGCGAGAAGGCGCGCTGGGCTCCGTTGGTGATGAAGATCTGTTCCGGGGAACACTTGATGCCGCGCGAGGCGTTGAGCTGCCGCGCAATCGCATTCCTGAGACCCGGATATCCGGAAGGTTCTCCGTAACCGGTTATGCGATCGCGATCCTTGCGCCAGTGCCGCGCCGACAGTTTCGCCCATTGGGCCATGGGAAAGGCATCGAGCGCGGGCAGGGCTGTCACAAAGGCTTCGGACCTGTGCGGAAGGCGTGCGCGGGGGGCAAAATCGGGGATCGCATGGCGGGACGCATGGGACAGGCGCGGCACGACCGGAACGATGTTGTCGGCGGTCGCGGACGGTCTGGGCGCCAGACGGGCGTTCAGGGCTTCACTGACAAATGTGCCGGAGCCGACCCGCGCTTCCAGAAGACCTTCCGATATCAGCCTGTCGATGGCGTCGATCACGGTCGTGCGCGACACGCCGATTTCCCGCGCCAGGGTCCGTGTGGCCGGCAATCGTTCGCCCGGTGTCAACGCGCCTGCCAGGAGCAGGTCGCGCAAGGACATGTAGAGCTGGATCGAGATTTTCTTTTCCGCGGACTTGTCGATCTTGATGGATGACAGGACCGCGCCTGCGTGCCGCTTCATGCTTTCCTCCCAATTGGTATGAGACTTTCAGCAAAACGGACCTTAAATCAAGTCCAATTATGCGTAGGTTAGCTTGAAGAGACCCATGTTTTTCCCGCGGAGACCTCTGCCGCAAGAGCCTGATGCAACTATGAAAATCCAATCGATAGAAACGTTTACAGACGAATTCGTCTGCTTTGTCCGGGTAACGGCGGACACTGGCGCCGCCGGGTGGGGGCAGGTTGCGCCGTATTATGCCGATATCACCGCCGAAGTGGTGCATCGCCAGGTCGCTCCCTACGCGCTGGGCGAAGACGCGTTCGACGTCGCGCACCTGATGGACATCATTCCGGACCGGGAGCACAAGTTTCCGGGCTCCTACCTGCGCCGCGCCATGGGCGGGCTGGATACCGCGCTGTTCGACCTGAGGGGCAGGCTGGAAGGCAAACCGGTGTGTGAACTCCTCGGCGGCACGCCGGGCCGGGTGCGGGCCTATGGCTCGTCGATGAAGCGGGATATCACACCACAGGACGAAGCCGACCGGCTGAAGAAGCAGCAGGACGATTTCGGCTTCACGGCCTTCAAGTTCAGGATCGGCGCAGAGTGCGGGCGGGACCAGGACGAGTGGCCGGGCCGGACGGAAGAGATCGTTCCGACAATGCGCCGGGCGTTTTCCGACGATACGGCGCTGCTGGTTGATGCGAATTCCTGCTACTCGCCGCAAAAGGCGATCGAGATCGGGCATTTCCTGCAGGACAACGGCATCTCGCATTACGAGGAGCCGTGCCCTTACTGGCATTACGACCAGACGAAGCAGGTCACCGATGCGCTCGATATCGATGTCACCGGCGGGGAGCAGGACTGTTCGCTTGTCGACTGGAAGCGCATGATCGACCAGCGGGCCGTCGACATCATCCAGCCGGACGTCTGCTATCTCGGCGGAATGCTGCGCAGCATGCAGGTGGCAGAGATGGCCGATCAGGCGGGTATCCCGTGCACGCCGCATGCCGCCAACCTGTCGCTAGTGACGCTCTTTACCATGCATCTGCTCAGGGCGATCCCGAATGCGGGCAAGTATCTCGAATTCTCGATCGAGCAGGAAGACTACTACCCGTGGCAGACCGACCTTTATGTGTCGTCGCCCTATACGATCACCGACGGCCACGCGACGGTGACGGACGCGCCGGGGTGGGGCGTGGAGATCAATCCTGAATGGCTTGCCAAATCCACCTACAAGATCAGTTCCCGGGAGCACTGAGATGGCGAACGCAAACGAATTGATCGCGGAATACAAGAACACCGGGACACTTGGCGTGCTGCCGGCCGGCCACTTCATCGACGGGGGGTTCTCGCAACCGGCGCATAACCGGACCATGGAGAGTTTCGATCCGGGCGCGGGTACGCCTTTCGCCCGTTTCACGGGCGGCACGAAAGAGGATGTCGATCAGGCCGTCGCCTCGTCGCGCCGGGCGTTCGACACCGTCTGGCGCGACATGGCCCCGGTTGAACGCTCAAGGATCCTGCAGCGGACATCCGCGCTGATCCTTGAGAACCTGGATCTGCTTGCGGTGGTGGAAACGCTGGACAGTGGCAAGGCGCTGCAGGAAGCGATGGGCGATGTTCGGGGGGCGGCCCGCGCATTCGAGTATTACGCCGGGGCCTGCGACAAGCTGCAGGGCGACAGCTTTCCGCTCGGTCCGGATTATGTCGGCTATACGATCCACGAACCGGTCGGCGTGACGGCTCACATCATTCCCTGGAACTTTCCTATTTCAACGGCCGCACGCGGGTTTGCGCCTGCGCTTGCGGCCGGATGCACCGTGGTTGCCAAACCGGCGGAGCAGACGCCGTTTACCGCGCTGCTGCTGGCGGACCTGCTTTTCAAGGCCGGTTTGCCGGCGGGCGTCTGCAATGTCGTCACCGGAACGGGCGCGGAGACCGGTGCGCCGCTGACCGTTCATCCCGATGTCGATCACATCACCTTCACCGGTTCGGTCCAGACCGGCCGCGCCGTCATGAAAGCGGCGGCGGAAGATATCACCCGCGTCGTTCTGGAACTCGGCGGCAAGTCTCCCGTGGTCGTGCTCGGCGACTGCGATCGCGAGCAGGCGCTGTCCGGTGTGCTCGGCGCGATCTACGAAAATGCCGGTCAGATCTGTTCCGCCGGTTCGCGTCTGGTGATCGAAAAGAGCATTCATGACGACTTCGTTGCGGAGCTTGTGGCACGGACCAAGGCCTTGAAGCTGGGGCATGGCCTCGGCAATCCGGATGTGGGACCGGTGAATTCGTTGGAGCACCTTGCAAAGATCAACGGTTTTCTCGACCGGGCCAGGGCCAATGCGGCTGAAATCGTCACCGGCGGTTCGGTCACCGAAGACCCGGCAACGGGGCGCGGCTGGTTTTTTGAACCGACCATCGTCGATGCGGTTGCGGCGGACAATGAACTGGCCCGCGAGGAAATTTTCGGACCGGTGCTGACGGTCCAGATCGCGGACGACGCGGACCACGCCCTCGCGCTTGCCAATGACTGCCAATACGGTCTCGTCGCCGGCATCTACACCTCGGATTTCGCCAGGGCGCATCAACTCGCCCGCAAGATCGACGCCGGGCAAATCTACATCAACGAGTATTTTGCCGGCGGAATCGAAGTGCCGTTCGGCGGAAACAAGAAGTCCGGCTTCGGCCGCGAGAAGGGCCTGGAAGGCCTGACCAGCTATTGCAAGACCAAGAGCATCGCAGCCAGGATCAGCTGACCTCCCACGTCAGCTCGTCCTGCCTGCCCTGGCCGGCTTCAGGTTCCCCGGAAGCCGGCCCTTTTTTGCATGTCGTCGTGAATTTCGTTCTTCCGGACACCGGCGTGAGTGACGAGTACACGGAATTTCGGTGCCCGTGGCCCATCCTTCGAGGCTTCGCTGCCCTTCGCACCTCAGGATGAGGTAAACAACGGTGGCACTCCTGATCGGATGCAGAATCCGGAAAAAACGCATCGCATTTCCATTCGTCACCCCGGGCGAACTGCGTGAGACCCGGGGCCGGAGAGCCCCGATCTGCCGGTTGGTGCACCGGACCAACCGACCGGCCGTTGCCTCCCCGGTCCCGGCTCGCGCTACGCTTGGCCGGGATGACTTAAACGCTTGAAGATCCTCATCCTGAGGAAGCGCGAAGCGCTGTCTCGAAGGATCGGCTGCCAGCTTCAAGCATCTCTCACCCCTGTTCGCATCTCCGGCCTGAATTACGCGTACCGGGGTCTCTTCTAAGGCGTGCGGGCGACGCCCGATTTCACGCGCCGCAACGGGATCGAGCTTTCGATATTGGCGACGCCCGGAACCTTGGTGAGTTTGCCGGTCAGAAAGGTCTCGAACGCTGCAAGCCCGGTCGTTGCGACGCGCAGGAGATAGTCGCGGTTGCCGGTCATCAGCCAGCAATCGACGACTTCGGGAAAGGTCTGGATCGCGTTTTCAAACTGGTCCAGCGACACATCAACCTGCTTGTCCAGTTGAACCGAGACGAAGACGGAGACCTCGTAGCCCAAGGCAACCTCGTCAATGAGGGCGCAATAGCCGGTTACGATGCCGCCTTCCTCCAGCTGGCGCAGCCGGCGCGCGACCGGTGTCGGACTGAGACCGACGCGCTCCGACAGATCCTGAAGGGAAATTCTGCCGTTCTGACGGAGTTCGCGCAGGATCTGGATATCGAATGCGTCCAGGTTGGCGGATTTCACCACAATCAATCCTTTTGTTGGTGAATAAAGTCAATATCTATCCAATAGGCGTATGAAATAGCAAGAAACCTGCCTCACGCCGAAGATAAATTGACGCAAAACGCCATACTCACCGGGGATCGGGCAATGCATATCGAGCATCTCAAAACCATCGAAAAGCGGCTATTGTGGCTGTCACACTGGATGATCCACCATGCCAACCACGTCAGGCCGAAGGTCGACGGGATCAAGGTCGGCGGCCACCAGGCGAGTTCGGCCTCAATGGTGTCGATCATGACGGCGCTCTATTTTTCCGCGCTCAGGCCCGAGGACCGCGTTGCGGTGAAACCACACGCATCGCCGGTCTTCCACGCGATCCAGTATCTGATGGGCAACCAGAGTCGGGAGAAGATGGAAAACTTCCGCGGCTTCGGAGGTGTGCAATCCTACCCGTCGCGCACCAAGGACAGCGACGACGTGGACTTTTCAACCGGCTCGGTCGGCCTCGGCGTTGCGATCACATCCTTCGCCTCGCTGGTTCAGGACTACATCACTGCCAAGCCGTGGGCGGCGGAGCGCCCGCTCGGGCGGATGATCGCGCTTGTCGGAGATGCGGAACTCGACGAAGGCAATGTCTACGAAGCCCTCCAGGAAGGCTGGAAAAACGATCTCAGAAACTGCTGGTGGATCATTGACTATAACCGGCAGTCGCTTGACGGCATCGTGCGCGAGGGCCTGTTCGACCGGGTGGAGAAAACCTTCGATGCCTTCGGTTGGGATGTCGTGCGCGTGAAATACGGCGCTTTGCAGCGGGCCGCTTTCGCCGAACCCGGCGGTGCGCGTTTGCGTGAGTGGATCGATGCCTGTTCCAACCAGGACTACTCCGCCCTGACCTTCATGGGCGGCGCAGTCTGGCGGCAAAGACTGATGGACGATCTCGGCGATCAGGGCGACGTCACCGCCCTGATCGACCGGCGCAACGACGCCGAACTTGCCGACCTGATGGAAAACCTGGGCGGCAACTGCACGCGGACGATGGCCGAGGCGTTCGCGGCAATCGACCACGACCGGCCGACCTGCTTTCTCGCCTACACGGTCAAGGGATGGGGGACACCCATTGCAGGACACAAGGACAATCACGGCGGACTGATGAACAAGGCCCAGATGCGCGACTGGCAGGCGCATATGGGTGTCTCTGAAGGAGAGGAATGGGAGCCTTTTGCGACGGTGGAAGACGTTCCGGCCCTGCAGGCGTTTCTCGATGAGGTTCCGTTCTTTGCAAAGGGAAGACGGCGCTATTCCGACGCCCGGATCGACGTGCCCCGCATCGACCTGCAGCCGGGAGGAGAGATCTCCTCGCAGATGGCCTTCGGCAAGGTGCTCGATGATCTTTCCAAGGGGGACAGTAAGCTTGCCGAGCGGATCGTCACGACGTCGCCGGATGTAACGGGGACAACAAATCTCGGTCCCTGGGTCAACCGCCGGAAACTCTTCGCCCGCCATGCCAAGGCCGATGCCTTCATCGAACATCGCATTCCATCAACCGCCAAATGGGAATTCACGCCGGACGGTCAGCATATCGAACTCGGCATTGCGGAAATGAACCTGTTCCTGCTGCTCGGGGCCGCGGGGCTGTCGCACTCGCTGTTCGGTGATCGCCTCATTCCGATCGGGACCGTTTACGATCCCTTTGTCTGCCGCGGCCTCGATGCCCTCAACTATGCCTGCTACCAGGATGCCAGGTTCATGATCGTCGGGACGCCGTCAGGGGCGACGCTGGCGCCGGAAGGCGGGGCGCACCAGTCAATCGGCACGCCGCTGATCGGCATGAGCCAGGACGGGCTTGCGGCTTTCGAACCCGCCTTCGCGGACGAGCTTGCCGTGATCATGGAATGGGCTTTCGACTATCTGCAGCGGGAAGGGGAAGGCGATCCGGACGAGCGGACCTGGTTGCGTGACGAGACCGGCGGCTCGGTCTATCTGCGCCTGTCGACCAACCCGATCGAGCAGCCCGTCAAGCGGGCCGACGAGGCCTTTCGCCAGGGGGCAATCGACGGGGCCTACTGGCTGCGCAAACCGGGCCCGAACTGCGACGTCGTCATCGCCTATCAGGGCGTCGTCGCGCCGGAAGCGATAAAAGCCGCGGGTCAGCTTGCCGGCAACCGGCGGGACGTCGGCGTTCTGGCGGTCACATCCGCCGACAGGCTGAATGCCGGCTGGACGGCGGCGCAGCGGGCAAGATCGCGCGGCAACGCAGCCGCGGTCTCGCATATCGAACGGCTGACGGAGACGCTGCCGCAACACTGCAAACTGATCACCGTCATCGACGGTCATCCGGCAACGCTTGCCTGGCTCGGCAGCGTCGCGGGCCACCAGACGATCCCGCTCGGCGTCGAGCATTTCGGCCAGACCGGCACGATCGGCGAGCTCCACCGGCATTTCGGGATCGACGCGGAGTCCATCATCGAGAAGGTCAACGGGCTCACGGCGGGAAGACGCATTTGACTGTCACTCGGCAATCAAATGGCTGAGACCACGTCCTGGAGGCGGGTTACGGTCCAATAGGCCGCGATAGATCCGCATCCGAAGGCGATGGACGCGCGCGCAACGCTTGCCAAGCGCGCGTGTTCACGGGTCAGCAGCCAGAGAGCCGGCCATACGGCCAGAACGATTGCCAGCTGTCCGATCTCGACACCAACATTGAACGCCAAAAGACTTTGCCAGATGTCCGGTGACGTGACCTGCAGGATGTTTTTCAGCACGAAGGAAAAACCCAATCCGTGCAGCAGGCCGATACCGCCAGTGATCAGCAGAACAGCCCACTCGCTGCGATCTTCCCGGGCACTCGGCCATACAGCCAGTGCCGCCGCGAAAACAATGGAAACCGCTATGGAGGTTTCGACCAAGGGTATGAACCAGGCGCCTTGCGGCACGAGACCAAAAAAACCGGCGCTGAGCGTGATGCTGTGGCCAACCGTGAACCCGGTTACCCGCCAAGCCAGGGACGAAAGCGTCCGTGCGCCGAGCACAAGACAGAGTACGAAGAGTACGTGATCCGGACCTTCAAGAATGTGCCGGATGCCTTCGACAACGAACGTCCAGATGGCCGCGAGTGTGGACCGTGACACCGTTACCGGTTCTGCCATCAGTCCCTGGGACCGGAACACCTTAGTTCCACCAGGCCCATAATCCAGGATGAGATTGGCCGTCTGGTCCTGGTCGGGCAATCCCGGGTCAAGGCTGCTCGATAGCTGATAGGCTGAAAGGCGGCTTGGACTCGCTGCCCTCAGCTTCGCGTCAACCACCGCGTCACCTACATAGAGTTCCACGGATTTATCGGGTTGGCTGGAGGGGATTGCAATCGAGGCTTTTGCTTCCTCGAGCGTTGCAAATGGAGGCTGCGTCCCCACGCGCCGGATCCGCGTCTCCTGAATGCTGAGCGGGATATCACTGTCGCCAAAGGTGAGCCTGAAACCCTCGGCGACGAGGTTCCCCAGCCCGTTTGAGTCCTTCTGCAAGGCGTCAAAATCGACCAGATGGACGAGCCGACCTTGCTCCATTCGATTGAACGTGAAGGGTGCGGGAACGGGAAGACCATCTTCTTCCGACTTCCCGACGAGCCCGGCGACGAGGTAGGGCATGGGAATACGGACATAAAGATCGGCGCCTTCGTCGGTGTGCTCGACGTGGATGACCCTTACATTCAGGTTCAACAGGAAATGCGAGGAAGCCGGAACCGAAAGCCCCAATAACAGTGAGAGTGCCAAGAGCAAACACATGAACAGACCTGGTGCGCTGCGTGAGTGGGTCTGCCTTGCTTCTTGAGCCAGTTGATCGGTCATTGAGTGATGTCCATTTCAAGAACAGTCAGACCGGTCAACCACCACATTCCGTCCTGTTCGATCAGGTCTGCGCGTGCCCGGTACGCTATGTCGCGCAAATGGGTGTGTCCCCAATGCTGCCCGCGTGCCCGGGCTGTCCACTCCACAAGCCCGGAAAACCCGCGTTCATTCGCGAGCGGGAGAATTTCGGAGACGGAGAGGTCCTGAATCGTTTCAACACGCGCGGTCGTTCCGCCGGTAATCTTTATCTTGATGGCACGCTCAAGTTCTGCTGCGACGCTGCCGGTGGCGTCCGGATGCACGAATTTTGAGAGCTCTACTGAAAGCTGGAAGTTATCGATTTCCAAAAAGGCGGCATTCGCATTTGCAAGGATGGCCAGCATCGGGTCTGAGGCTTCGGTCGGGTCCGGCAATCCGGAGACCGGATTTGCAAGAGTTACCTGTCCCTCGTCTTTCGACAGTGCGGCACCGATAATCGCAACAACGGCGATAATTCCTGCCGTTTTCCGCCTGCGGCCTTGCGTACGCACGGCGAACAAACCCGCGCCAAAAGCCAACACGCCGAGACCGAGCGAAAGCATGGGGAGCCTCAGTGTCCGGTCACCACTTACCGGAACCGCGGCGACCCTGGGATCGTCGTATCTGAGCAGGTGGTTGGTCCAGGTATGGACCGGGTCCGTGATGCTGACTTCGGAGGGGAACGGCCCGGCGGGATCGATCGATGTGGCGGGAAGGCGCTGAATGCGATCACTGAAAAGGTCCCATTTCGTGCTTGCCGTTCTGGGCAGATGATCCACGGGATAGGACAGACTTATGCCCAGTACGGCTGTCGTCGGATCAATCTCGCGTTCGTCGTCGATGACCTGAACACCTGTCATCGAGAGGTCAAGAAATTCCGAATTGACCGACCGCGGATCAACCGCGATGCCATCAATTTCGACCTGGTTCCTGGATCTGAAAAAGTGGTTCGCTTTCTGTTTGATCTCTTCCCTTCCATCCGGTTCGACGGACCAGCGCGCCCCCCGGTCCAGGTTGACCCAGTCATCGAGATCCCTCAGGCGAACCACGATCTCGTGCCGGACCTCACGCGGCTCGATGTAGAGGAATGACAACATCGGCCAACGGTGGTGACGCTGCAGGTTGGGATTGTCGAAGACCGAGTACCACGGATCATCCCAGTCAAGCTTCAAGGTCACCGGTCCTGTCAGATACCTGAAGTCGATGACCGGAACGCTCTTGTGATAGGCGATGAAGCCGATCGCGAGGAGCGCCCTGTCTTCGGCATCGGTTGGCGGGATCACCGATAGCGTCGCCGGTTTGCCCTCAAACAGATAATCAAGTTCGACATAGAGCACACGTTTGTCGCTTGGCGGTTCGGGTGTTTTCTGTCGGGTCACCGGATTGATCATTCCGGCAAATGGCGAGGCCCGGTCGTTGCGCAGGCGGGGCTCCGACAGACGTAACTCCGCAGTTAGACGCTGTGCCCCATCAGCGACAACCTGAAACTTCTCCTCCGAGAATGTCTTCATCCTGTCGCGCAGCGGTTCCGGCGCGGTTGCGTTCTCTTCCAGCCAGTCCTGGGGAAGCAGTTCCGGCACTTTGGAGATGTCATCGACATAGATTTCCAGGGCAATTCTGACCCGGTCGTCAAGTACGGTGATTTCGGCAATGTTCGGAGATGTTTCGGCGCCGGAAAGGTTGATCCAGTCGGCATGGCCTGCCGCAGGGCCAAAGACAACGAGACCGACGACCCATCCGAAACTGAGCACCCAGCGCATGAGGCGCGGCATGATGTTGAACGCCTGCCCGACCTGGTTCCTGCCGAAACGCACTAAACTCTTCCCGTTCAAAATTTTCTGCTGATGCCCAGGAACGGTCCATGCTCTGTCGCGTCGAATGCAAATTCGTTGGCACCGGTGCCGGACGAATAGTCCATGTCGTAGATGCGGTAGCCAAGCCTCAACGTGGTGTTGTCCCAGGCCTCCCACGCGGCAATGCCCGTCACCGACCAGGTAAGATCGTCTCCGCCTACGCCAAAGCCGGCAAGATCCCCACGCAGGACCAAGTCCCATTTAGGCGTGGCATGAAAGATGGCGCGCGCGCCTACAACCGGTTCGAGCCAGTGCTTGTCGCCACCGAGATTCGCAGTGAAAGGCGCTGGAAGGCCGGGTGTGACGTCAATTTTCTGACGCAGGAAGTTGTAGCGGGCGCCGGCTGTTACGTCGAAGGAGATGCCGCCATGCGTAACAGAGCGGCCAATCGTCGGAAAGCGGTAGCCGAACAGCATGTCAATAATGCCCTGCCGAACGTCGACATCGACTTCACCATTGCCCCGCGGTCCTACATTTTTCGGGTTGAGACCGAGATTGACATATTGTCCGTCAAGGACAAAACCGAAGGCGCTGCCGTCGTTCCGGCCCATATCCCGCCAGCCTTCGAACCGTCCCGAGAGGGCGAACTGGAACAGGTCAAAAATTTCCTGTGGTCCCAGGTCAAGATCGACCGTACCACCGTCGACGGTCGATGACCCTTGAACGGACAGTGGGACAAACGCATAAGCACCAAGTTCGAATTCCCAGGGCGAGACAGTTTCGATCGTATCAGGCAAAGGGGCGGGCGTGTGCCCGAGATCGGCGGCCTGGCCTGAAAGAGCAGAAGCGAAGAAAGCGCCCACGGCAAAAGCCAGATGCAACCGTCTTTTTGACGTCGCGGCGTCTTCTTTTTTGAAGCGGGACTTCGTGCATACAGAATTCGAGAGCATTTTTTCGGTTTCCTTCACCCTCATGGTCGACGAAGGCCATTGTTGATTCATCATTCATCGAATGAAGATACGGTCCAGCTGCACAATGTTTGCCGCCAGACCCTGTGCTTGCTCAAAAGCCGCGTCAGCCAGACTGTTTACTTTCAGGATCTGTCTCTGACGCGGTGCGCCGTGCAGCGCTACTGATCCGGCATGGGCGGCGGCGTGTAACCCTTCCACTTTCCGGCAAGCGTTTCCTCCGATGGAGACTTTTCTTCAGAGCGCGGAGCGTTGAGATAAGAGTCAGTGACGTCAGGTGGCAGGACGTACTCGTCGACCGTCGCCATGCGCGTGACAATATTGTCCTTGGTCAGGTTGATCACCATCAGGTCGCGAGAGAGCGCAAGCGGGCCGTCGTAGGTTTCCCTGACGCCGTCCATGATGGCCGCGTTGTTTTCAGGCGATTGAACCGAATGATACCCGACCGCCAGCCGCGGTTTTACCTCGGACATGATCTTGCCGAATGCGGCGGGTTCCGTGTGAACCCGCGTCGAGACATAGGTCGCCTGCCTGAGGCTCCAGCCGAAATACTCCGCCAGCGCTTCGGGAGGCAAAAAGCATTCGTGAGACGCAACGTCCGCACCCTTGGCGAACTCGATATACCACTTGTTGGGATAGGTATCGCCACCGAACACGTATTTCAGACCGTTCCATTCAAGACTGTAGCTGACCGATCCATCCAGGCTGTGAATGGCCGGCCAAGAGCGGACAACGACCCCGTTCTGGTCGTATACGACTTCGTTCTCCTGTCGGAAATCGAACTCGTGGACCTCGATCTTGGCACCGGCATCCGGCAGTGCACCCGTGCGTGTTTGAAGGTCCCAGGCGTAAGCATCCTGCATACCCTTCACAAAGGCGGCGGTGCCAAGCTCGGGGGTGGATCCTGTCGGCCCGAATATGTGGATTGGCGAGTAGCGGCCGGAAAGCCAGCCTGCAACGTGCAATCCCATGAAGTCACCCACATGGTCGATATGAAGGTGGCTAACAAACACCTTGTCGAGTTTCGAGAAGTCAGGGCGCAACGAAAACAGGTTCGCCATCATTCCGGAGCCCGCATCAAAGATGAACTTGTCACCGTTTCCCAGTTCAACGAGGTACGAAATCGAGACCGCGGCGCGTGTCTGGTTCGGCATGCCGGTCCCCAGCGCCGTTATGCGCATTTCTCCGTCGCCAAGAATTTCCGTGTTCGGAAAGTAACTCGCCGGGTAGTTGCCATCCGTTATCGGAGAGACAGTCCGGCCCTTCGGTAACGCATCCGCCCTTGAGGCTTCCTGCGCGAACGCAGCCGTTCCTGCGGCGTCATCGATGAGTGATGACATAATATACGTTCCAGCCGGCGCGGCACAGACACATGCCGCAGCCAACGCAACGACTGCTATTGTTTTCGACACACTCGCCATCACACTCTCCTCCCGTGCTTCTGGCCCTTTCGCGATCCCTTTACAGAACCATAGACAGCTCTATGTTACGTCCAAAGGACGGGAGCTTCAATAGAGGACTCTATGGTAAAAACACGTACGCCCCGCTTGAACCGGTCCGACTGGATTGCCGCAGCCCTGTCGGCGCTTCAGAGCCGTGGAGTCGAGAACATCAAGATCGTCAATCTTGCCAAGGACCTTGGCGTCACGTCGGGTAGCTTTTACTGGCATTTCAAGGATCTGGGCGAATTGCTGAGAAGCACGCTTGAATTCTGGGAAATCGAACTGACCGACCGCATCTCCGAGCGTTATCGATCCTTCGACGGGAACGCGACCGACCGGCTTTTCAATCTCATGGTCGACGTCATTCGCTATGACGCCGCAGCTCCCGACCATGCTATTTCCGTCTGGGCGAAAAACGACGATCACGCATGCCAGGTTTACAAACGCACGCTGCAGAAACGCTTCGATTTTGCGCGCTGGATGTTTGAGCAAAATGGATTTGAGGCGCATGAGGCACAGCTTCGCGGTCGTCTTTTCGTAGCGTACCTGATGGGTGAATCCTCGACCAATTTGAAGGCACAAGCCGACTGGGAGCACGTGCTGAAACGACAGCTTGATATTCTGACGGCCAGACCGGATATCTGAGCCTGTCCACCCGTTCGATGGGTGCCCGTTGTTCATTTCATATCATGTTCCTGCTTGAACGCGTCGACCATTGGTTTGAGAACATCCGAAATGTCCCAGGCACCGGCCTTCATTTCGTCGCTGAGCGGATCCGTCAGGCCTGTCGGGTCCGGCTTCGGCGGAGCCTTGGCTCCCGGCACCGACCACGCTTCCTCGGTGATCACCGCCATGCGTTCCGCTACACCGTCGCGGGTGACGTTCCAGACCATGTTGTCCTGGGCCATCGAGAGAGGCCCGTCGTAGACGCTGCGCACCTGGTCGTAGATCTCGTAGCGCACGCCCTCCTCGTTGAAGAAGTGATAGGCAACAGCCTGGCGCGGTTTGATTTCCGCCATGACCTTCCCGAATGCGGCAGGGGCCGTATGAACCTGAGTGCCGACACCAAGCGCCTGTTCGGGTGACTGGCCATACCATTTCACGAGTTGATCGGGTGTCATGAAGGTTTCGTGGATTGCAAGGTCCGCATTCCTGGCGTAGTCGATGTACCACTTGTTGGGAAGCGTATCGCCGCCGATGACGACCTTGTAACCGTTCCACTCGAGCGCGTAGCTGACCGGTCCGTCTCCGGCGTGGATCGCGGGCCACGAGCGCACGGTAACGCCGTTGTCCTCATAAACAATGCCGTTTTCCTGGGTGTAGTCGAACTCGGTCACCTCAATTCTACCTGGCTCCTGGCTGAGCGCGAAGTTCCGGGTCTGGAGGTCCCAATTGTAGGCCTTCAGGAAATGTTCGATGGCGTATTTCGTACCCATGTCCTCTGTCGCACCGCTCGGCCCCCAAATACGAAGCGGGCCAGTCCGCCCCGCCGTCCAGCCTCCGGCCCAGAGCGAGGTCAGGTCACCCCAGTGGTCGGTGTGAAGATGTGTGATGAACACCTTGTCGAGCATGTCATACGGGATCATGTAGGCGGCAACATTGGCCATCGAGCCGGTGCCGATGTCGAACAAAAACTTGTCCCCGTTGCCCAGTTCAACCAGAAAACAGGTCGCGGCCTGCTTGTGACGTGCGGACGGCATGCCGGTTCCGCATGCCGTCATCCTGATTTCATCGTCAGACAGGGTTTCAGTGCCGGGATAAAAGACATAGCGATCCGGCGCCGTGCCTGTGGGGTCCGTGACTTTGCCGCCGGCCGCCTGGACATGGTCGCCTGCCGGTATCACCAAAGCTGCGCTGCCCAGCAAAATCGCCAAGGGTGCAATGAACAGTTTTCCGAAACGCATGTGTTGCCCTCCCAGCGTCAGCAATTTCACGACTGCCGAGGCCCGCTAACGGGTTTGGTGTTGTTCAGGGTCGTGCCCGCAAAATCGCCGGTCAATCGCTTGTAACTCGGTGGCCTCAATCACGGCTTTTTTGTTTTTCTAAAGAGTATCATACCATTCCCGGCGGTAGGTTCTATCGACACAATTGCGTAGGTCGTGGCTCCTGAGGAAAGGCATTCGCGAACTGTTCGAACCCAACAGAACGAAGACAAGGCGAGTGTGCTTTCAATCCGCAGCATCCGCGTGGATGACCCAGGACGAGCTGTCCATCCACAGTCCGGCATCATCCCTGGGAACGGCCTCGAACAGGCGATGGAGATCGCCTTCGATGACGGCCTTCTTTGCATGCGCTTCGGCTCCCGCAAGCCTGAAGATTTCTCCGACCGGTCCGAGCGCGAGCTGGAAGGCGATCGCCTCTTCCACGGTCCGGCCCACGAGCACTTTCGCGTCGACCCTTTCAAATCGAATGTCCCGAAAACCGGCGGCCTCCATGACGGTGCGCGTCGCGGTTTCGTCGGCCATGGAAAACGGACCGGGACCACAGGAGGGCGCGTTCGCGTCGGGCTGGGGCAGATGCGTCAGAAGAACCTCGCGGGCGGCGGAAAGCCAAGGGTTCGCGTCGCGGTCACGCCAAACGATATGCGTCATGCGGCCGCCGGGTTTCAAGGCCCTGCGCATGTTGCGCAGGCCCGCCACGGGATTGGAAAAGAACATCGTGCCGAAGCGCGCGAATACGTAGTCGAATTCGCCCCGGGGCAGGGATCTTTCGGCGTCGCGGCAAGCGAAGCTGACGTTGCCGACCAACATCTGTTCGGCGGCATGCCACGACTGTGCGACAAAGGCGGGGACGCAATCAACGCCGAGAACATGCCCGTCGTCACCTGTTCGTCCGGCAAGAGCGATGGCCGTGTCGCCGAAGCAGCAGCCGACATCCAGCACCCGATCCCCCCTGCGGATGGGCAATCCGGGAATGATCGCCGCGCTGTGATGGCGCAGGCCGCCCACAAGGACATGCCGGTATTGCAGAAACTTCGGCGCCATCACCTCGATCCAGAAATCGATGATTGGTGTTGTTTGGGGACCGGATGACAGGTGAGGGTCCTGGAAGGCGTGTTTTGTCATGACTTTTTCCTCGGAGCGTGAAGGCGCGTCGTCCCCGTTCAGGACTTCGGCGCTGATGTCTTGAGAAGGGATGATTTTGAAGGTCACGCGGTCCGCGCGTGGCGGCGCAGTAACCGGAAGGGGTTGGGCACCAGCATCGGCACGCGGCTCTGATAGTCCCGGTAGGTCGCGCCGAATTCGCGGACCAGCGAGCGTTCTTCGAAATGAAGACCGATAAGGACATAGACGCTCATCGAGACCGCGAAAAACAGATGGCCCGCAGTCATGTCGGGTGTTGCGAAGAAGACCAGAATGACACCCAGCTGCATCGGATGACGCACGATCCTGTAGAGCATCGGTGTCTTGAACACGGGCTGCGGCACCGGTGCGCCGATGGCGCTCGCCCGGATCTGGCGCAAGCCGAAAAGCTCCCAGTGATCGATCAGGAAGGTGGACAGGAGCACCGTGGCCAGGCCGGTGACAAAAACGGCGTAAACCGCCAGAGCCCAAACGCCGTCTACCGACCAGACAGCGAAAGGAACCGGTTTCCAGAACAGCATGAGAAGGGACAGGAAGCCGGCCGCCTGAAGCACATAGGTGCTGCGTTCCGCTTCAACGGGAACGAGCTTCGTCCACTGGTCCTTGAACCACTGACGGGCCATCAGGCTGTGAAAGAAGCCGAAAAGGAAAATGAGCAACGCGTTGATTGCAAGTGACGCCGGCACATCGGACGGAACGCCGTCATTGATCGCCTTCGGGACCGCGATGCCGAGCAGGAACCCGGCCATGTAAAGGAATGCGATGTTGAAGAAAATATAGCAAAGGATGCCGTAGAGCATCAGTCCGGGGCGTCTCATCCAAGGTCTCCATCTGCAAGGCGCCGCAGCTGCGACAACCGCTGTGTTGATGTGACTTCAGATACGGTTTGGCCGTGTTCCGTGATACTTCTGCAGACGTAGCAACGAACTACGTATTGCGTAGTTGGGTCTCGTGTTCTAGCGTACGGACTCACAAATGAAGGTAATTTGGTTTGGATCGTTTTGACCAAATCCGAGGAGCGAAAGCGCAGTAAATGTGGTTCATTTTCAAGTCTTTCGCGACGCGGCAGATGGCCAAAACGGCCAAATCCGAAGGACGGCAAATCAGCTACCTTACTGTGTCCGTACCTTAGGGAATATCCAGGAGGTCCGGCATGAAGAAGTACGGCCAGTTCTGTCCCGTGGCAAAGGCGAGCGAGATACTCGGCGATCCCTGGTCGATGCTGATCGTGCGCGAACTCCTGCTCGGGTCCAGCCGGTTTTCCAGCCTGCAGCGCGGGTTGCCGCGCATTTCACCGACCATCCTGAACAAGCGCCTGAAGGAGCTGGAAGCCTCCGGCGTCATCGTCAAACGGCCGATCAGCGGCCAGCGTGGACATGACTATCGGCTGACGCCTGCAGGGAAAGAGCTGTCGTCCGTTGTTCAGGCACTGGCCGTGTGGGGGATGCGCTGGGCCCGGGACGAAATGGACGAAGATGATCTGGATGTCACATTCCTGATGTTCGATATCCAGCGCAATCTCGCGCTCGACCAGCTGCCAGACGGGGAAACTGTGATCTGTTTCCAGTTTCCCGATCTGCAGGAGTTCGGAACCTGGTGGCTGATCTGCGCCGGCGGCGACGTTGATCTCTGCTACCAGGATCCGGGCAAGGACGTGAACGCTTTCATCACGTCGCGGTCCCGCACGATGATGGAGGTCTGGATGGGAGACCGTCCGCTGTCGACCGCGTTGAAGACCGACCAGATTAGTCTGGTCGGCGAAAGTGCCGTCTGCGCGCGGTTCGCCAAGTGGTTTCCGCTATCAGAAGCCGCCGCGATCCCTCGACCGTTCGAGAGCGAACGCGTTTAGCCGGCTTAGTGACCGGTCAGGGCTCCGAAGGTATCGGAGCATCGGGGTGGATAAGCTCTTGGCCCTTGAGATCCGACCAGAGGCCTGCTGGTACCGGAGTTTCCAGGACCTCGACATTGGCCTTGACCTCGGTGGCGCTCACGGCTCCGGGGATGACCGTCTTGACGCATGGATGTCCAAGGACGAATTGAAGCGCGGCGGCGATCAGGGGCGTGCCGTGCGATTTGCAAACTGCCTCTATCCTGCGAACGCGTTCGAGGATCTCCGGTGGCGCTTCCGCGTAGTTGTATTTAGCGCCCTCGACCGGACCAGTTGCCAGAATCCCGGAATTGTAAGGGCCTCCCAGGATGATGCCGACATCGCGTTTTTCGCAGAGTGGCAGAAAGCTCTCCAGAGCCTCCTGTTCCAGGAGCGTATACCGTCCGGCCAGCAGGAACCCGTCGAAATCGCCAAGGCCGAGCAGTTTCTCGCAGACCTGCCATTCGTTCACACCCGCGCCGATGGCCGCAACGTCTCCGGCGTCCCTCAGTTCGCATAACGCCTTGTAGCCGCCGCCGTCGAACAGCTCCCTGACCTTTGCGTCGCTCTGTTCCTGCGAGCCTTGCGAAAAGACACAAACGTCATGCACCAGCAAAATGTCGGCATTGCTGATTTTCATGCGCCCGCGGCTGGCTTCGTAGCTGCGCATGACACCGTCATAAGTGTAGTCGAACACGATCCGCTTCTGCGGCACGTTGACGAAGGCTTCCGGGGTGACTTCATGCGGTTCGCAATCAAGAAGAAGGCGGCCGATTTTCGTCGATAGCTGGACATTGTCCCTGCCGAACCTCGCGAGGGCCTCGCCGAATCTTTGTTCCGATATCCCAAGCCCATATTGCGGCGCCGTGTCGAAGTAGCGGATTCCGGCGTCGAAGGCGGCCTGCAGGGCCGCCTGTGCGTCACTGTCGGAGACTTCGCGGTAGAGATTGCCGAGCGGGGCTCCACCAAAGCCCATTTTCGTAAGCGGGACCGGCGTTTTCGTGCGGCCGTTCAACAAGGTGGTGTCGGTTACCTTCATGCGGGATTCCTGTATCAACGGGACTGGAAGAGTTCGGGACGGGTTTCGACAAGCGCCTCGATGCGGGGCATCAATTGTCCGAGATGGTGACGCAGCGCGGCTTGTGCGGCGTTCGGGTCGCGGTTCTGAATGGCCTCGAAAACAGCCCGATGCTCTTCGAGGGTTTCGACCGCACGGCCGGGCGTGGGGAGCAGCAACATGCGCGCCCGCGTCACCTGCAGCGACACCAGCCGCGCGACCGCCTTCAGCCTCGGGTATCCCGTGAACAGCATCAGCAGTTCGTGAAACTCCTCGTCTGCCTGGTAGAAACCCAGGATGTCGCCATCTTCTATGAGAAGTGTCTGGAGCCGCATGTTCCTGTTGATCTGCGCGAACTGGTCTTCGCTCCGGTCCGAGGCAACCTTTGTGACGCTCGCCAGTTCCAGAGCCTGCCGCAAAAAGGAACCTTCCCGGATATCGTCCATCGAGAAATAGGCGACGCGGGTTCCAGATTGCGGGATGACATCGACGAGGCCTTCGCTGGCAAGTCTTGCGATCGCTTCTGAAACCGGAGAGCGCGATACGCCGAGTTTTTCGCAAATCGGCGCCTTGCGCAGCACTTCTCCAGGTCTGAACTGCAGCGACAGGATCGCTTCCTGGAGAGCCAGGTAGACTTTTTGGGCAAGTGAGCCCTCGAACGTACTGAGGTCCTGAAGCCGCGCCGCATCGATGTCGGTGTTTGTCATAATCGCCTCTTGCTGACTAACATGTTAGTTGACAAGATCGGCAAGTCAAGATAGGTCGTGGGGAGAATATCGACCAACAATCTTGAAGACCACTGGTGCGGGAGAGGCGCAGTATGATCGGAAGCGGATTCATCAAGCTCAGGGCGGACGACAATGTCGTCATCGCCTTGCGACCGCTTCCCGCAGGTACGGAACTTGACGGTGTGTCTCGGGCACTGAGCGGTCAGATTCAGCCAGGCCACAAGATCGCTTCGTCGGCCATCTCCAGGGGTGACAACGTCTATCGCTACGGCCAGGTTATCGGGCAGGCGAAAGTGGACATCCAGCCCGGAGAACATGTGCATTCGCACAATCTCGGCATGCAGGACCACAGTCTGCAGGATCATGAATTCGCCTCTCACAATACGCCATTACCCGTGATCGACCATTCAAGAACGTTTCTCGGATACAAACGCGCCGATGGACGCACCGGCACACGTAATTATCTCGGCATACTCACCTCGGTGAATTGCTCCGGGTCCGTCGCCCAGTTCATCGCGGAGGCCGCCGAGAAAGACGGGCTGCTCGACCGGTTTCCCAACGTGGATGGCATCGTGCCGATCGTGCATGGGACCGGTTGCGGCATGTCAGGTGAGAACGAGGGCTACGCGGCGCTCTTCCGGACCTTGTCTGGCTATGCCCAGCACCCGAATTTCGGCGGCATTCTCCTGATCGGCCTCGGCTGCGAGGTCATGCAGATTTCCGACCTTGTCGGCGGACGCCCGATCCGGGCGGACGGCGCCCTGCGCTACATGACTATTCAGCACGAGGGCGGCACGCGCAGGACCATCGAGAAGGGACTTGAGGAACTCGAGGGGATAGCTGGAATTGCCAACAAGGTGGCGCGGAGCCCCGCGCCGATCAGCGATATCACAGTGGGCATGCAATGCGGTGGCTCCGACGGGTATTCTGGCATCACGGCAAATCCCGCGCTCGGGTATGCCTCGGACCTGATCGTGCGTCATGGTGGTACGACGATCCTGTCCGAGACACCCGAGATCTACGGAGCGGAGCACCTGTTGACGCGCCGGGCGCAATCCCGGGATATCGGCGAGAAACTGCTGGAGCGCATCCGCTGGTGGGAGGATTACACCACACGGCACGGCGGCGAAATGGATAACAATCCGAGCCCGGGAAACAAGCGCGGCGGCCTGACGACGATCCTTGAAAAGTCCCTGGGGGCCGTTGCCAAGGGCGGAACCGCGCCGCTCGCCGGTGTCTATGAATTCGCCGAACAGGTTGACCGCAAGGGTTTCGTTTTCATGGACAGCCCCGGTTTCGACCCGTGTTCGGTGACAGGACAAGTGGCTTCCGGATCAAACCTGGTCGTGTTCACCACCGGACGGGGATCCGTCTCCGGCTACAAGCCGACACCCTGCATCAAACTGGCGACGAACTCGGACATGTACCGGCGCATGTCCGAAGACATGGATCTCAACTGCGGCGACATCGTCACGGACGGTGTGACCATCGAGGAAAAGGGTGAGGAACTGTTCGAACTGCTGCTTCGCGTCGCATCGGGCGAACACACGAAAAGCGAGGAACTGGGCTTTGGCGGTGTCGAGTTCGTTCCCTGGCAAATTGGAGCGGTCATGTGAGGCGTCTTGAAGGCAAGAATATCCTGATCACCGCTGCAGGTCAGGGCATGGGGAGGGCGAGCGCGATCGCCTGTGCGGCGGAAGGTGCGAAGGTCATCGCAACAGACAAGAACGTTGCGCTGCTGGAAGGTCTTGACGGGATCGAGACCCACGGGCTCGACGTGACCGACGGAACCGCGATCGGTCAATTCGTGGCGTCCCTTCCCGACCTCGACGGCCTGTTCAACGTCGCGGGCATGGTGCATCACGGAACCCTGCTGGACGTGACCGACGAGGACTGGGAACGCGGCTTCGATCTGAATGTGACATCCATGATGAAGCTGACGCGCGCCTGCCTGCCGGGCATGCTGCGGCAGGCGGAAAAGACCGGCTCTGCCTCGATCGTCAACATGTCGTCCATGGCCAGTTCCATAAAGGGATTTCCGGTCAGGACGCTTTACGGGGCCTCCAAGGCCGCCGTGATCGGTCTGACCAAGGGCATCGCCGCGGATTTCGTCACCAAGGGCATCCGTTGCAATGCGCTTTGTCCGGGAACGGTCGACACGCCGTCCCTTCGCGGGCGCATTGCCTCTGCTCCGGATCCGGTGCAGGCCGAAAAGGATTTCATCGCGCGGCAGCCGATGCGGCGGCTGGCACAAGTTGCGGACATCACGCCCATGGCGATCTACCTGCTTTCGGACGAAAGCCAGTTCGTGACCGGACAGGCACTGGCAGTCGATGGCGGCGTCACGATCTGAAAAAACGACGGCGCGTGATGCACGCCCCTGTCCTTTCGAGTACGTACCGGAATCCGGCGATGCGGGCTTCTTCCGGAAAGGCGCATCCCATATGAATGACCCGGCGCTTGCAGCCGTCCGTTGCGGTGACCGGCAGACCACTGGCGAAACGAGAGAACTGACACATGAAATTGCTGCGTTACGGCCCGGCAGGGCAAGAAAAACCCGGATTGCTCGATGACGATGGGCATGTGCGCGATCTTTCCGCACATGTGACCGATATTTCCGGAGACAGCCTGCTGCCGGAAAAGGTGGCGCAGCTGAAAGGCCTCGATCCAAGCAGCCTTCCCGTTGTGCCGGGGCAGGCCCAGAAGGATCTCAGGCTGGGACCGTGTGTCGGCAGCGTCGGCAAGTTCATTTGCATCGGCCTGAACTATGCCGACCATGCAGCTGAATCGGGACTGGATGTACCGCCTGAACCCGTGGTTTTCGGAAAGTGGACTTCCGCCATTGTCGGGCCCGACGATGATGTGGAAATTCCGCGCGGCTCGGAAAAGACGGACTGGGAAGTCGAACTCGGTGTCGTGATCGGCAAGGGCGGCAAATACATCGAGGAAGCAGACGCCTTGAAGCATGTTGCCGGTTTCTGCGTCATCAACGATGTGTCGGAACGCGACTTCCAGCTGAACCGGGCAGGGACCTGGGACAAGGGCAAGGGCAGCGACACTTTCGGACCGCTCGGACCCTGGCTGGTGACGCCGGACGAAGTCGGGGATTTCGATCAGCTTGCCATGTGGCTCGAGGTTGACGGCCACCGGTATCAGAACGGCTCGACATCAACCATGGTGTACAAGGTCCCGCATTTGATCAGCTATTGCAGCCGCTTCATGAGCCTGAAGCCGGGCGACGTGATCTCGACCGGAACGCCTCCGGGTGTCGGCATGGGTCAGAAGCCGCCTGTCTATCTGAAGGGCGGCGAGGTGATGCGCCTCGGTATCGAGAAACTCGGCACTCAGACACAGAACGTGAAGAACGCCTGACTTCTCGTCCCGGCATTATTTTGTCTCGGCAACATAGACGCCGTCCCAGTTTGCAGGGGGCGGCGCTTTTTTGAAGTTCTCGATCCTTGCCCTGAAAGTCGCTGCGAGCTTCGCCAGGTCGCCGCATTCGGTCTGCGAAATTTCAAGGCACCGCGCCAGGGCGGTGTCCCAGTCCTGGCTGCGGTAGTGGCGCAGCATGTCTTCAAAGCTTGCCTTGCCGGCTGCAAACGTCCGGCTCAGTGCCATATCGACGTCTCCCAGAAGGCAGAAAATGCGCTCCGGTTCCTGCTTTCCCTTGACACGGATAAGATCGGCTTCGACGAGTGCGAACAGATCGCTGACCCTTTCTGCGGTGCTGTTTCCGATCAGGATCGTGACACCGTACGCCTTGGTCTGTCCTTCGAGCCTTGAAGCGAGATTGACGGAGTCTCCCAGCACAGAGTAGTCGAAGCGGAACTCGGAGCCCATATTCCCGACAACGCAGTCTCCGGTGTTGATCCCGACGCCGATATTGAGCGGGAAGAACTCCAGCCCGTCCGATTGCGCTTCGCGCATACGTTCTTCGTTGAGCGCGCGCATGCGATTGACCATGACCAGGGCTGCTTCGCAGGCGTGGATTTCCTGACTGTCGTCGTCCAGCGGCGCGTTCCAGAACGCCATGATCGCGTCGCCCATGTATTTGTCGATCGTCCCGCGCTTTTCCATGATGCCGTTGGACAGCGGTGTCAGAAAGCGGTTCATCAGGCTGGTCAATCCCTGCGGGTTCGACGCGAAACTCTCGGAGATGTTGGTGAAGTTGCGCACATCGGAAAACAGTACGGTGGTCCGGCGCCTCGCGCCACCCAGCGTCAGGTTCTCCGGATTCCTCGCGATCTGTTCGACATAGTCCGGCGCAAGATACTGCGAGAATGCCGACCTGATTTCCTGTCTCTGTATCTCTTCCCTGCGATAGTTGATGAAGACGAGCAGGATATAGACGCTCAGGCTTGCAAACAGCGGATAGCCAGCGTCCAGGAGCAGCTGTTCACTGGAAAAGAAGTACCAGCTGCCCGCGGCCCAGCTAGCCGCCAGTACAAAACCGAAAACGAGGACCGGCAGGGCGCCGAGAATTGGCACGAGCAGAAGCGTCAGGAGCGACAGGACCGTTGCCGCGACAAGTTCTGCGCCCAATGCGTAGTTCGGCCGCGTCAGAAAGGACTGGCTGAGAATGTTCTCGAGGATCTGCGCATGCACTTCGACGCCAGGCATTGCTGGGTTGACCGGCGTGGCCTTCAGGTCCAGCAGTCCGGTTGCCGATGTGCCGAACAGGATCAGGTGGTTCCGGATCCTGGATGCGTCGAACGTGCCGTTGGCAATATCGGCGGCGGATACGAAACGTTGCGGACTGGACGGGGTGTAGTGAACCCAGATCCGTCCGTTCCTGTCAGTCGGAACCTCTACACCGCCGACCACGACAGCGCTGATGCCGGCTTCGTTGCTTTTCACCGCGAAGGCATTTTGCCCGGTTGCGACGCGCAGCAATTCCACGCTGAGAGCGGGGTGGACCTTGCCTTCGACAACCATTGTCAGGGCTGCCCGCCGCACGATGCCGTCGGGATCGGGATAGATGGAAAACAATCCCTTTCCGATCGCGGCGTCTTCCAGGAGAGGAATGTTTCTCAGCAGCTTCGGATATTCGAACATGAACGCCGTGGGATCCGGTCCGAGGAGAGCAACCGGTGTTTGCGGCTGTTCCGGCCGGTCCGCCGTTATGAAATCGACGCCGCCGGCCTGGCCGACAACCACGCGCACCCGGCGCATGGCGTCGCTCATTGCCTTGTCCGTGGACGGCAGGGAAGCCAGTTCCCCAAGCGCCGCCTCGCTCAGGCCGCGAATGGTCTTGCCATACTGATCCGGAGAGAGCCGATCGGGCTCCGCAAAGACAACGTCGAAGGCGACCGCGATACCGCCTGCCTGCGCGATGTTGTTCAGGATGTCAGCCATTGTTGTGCGCGCCCAGGGCCATTGTCCGAGTTGCGCGAGACTTTCCTCGTCAATGTCAACAATCGTGACGGGAACGTCCTCATACACACGCGGTTTCAGGACCTGATAGAAATCGAAAGTCTTGAGGCGCACGAGTTCCACGACGAACGGGTCGAGAAGACGCACCCCGAGCAAGACGATGAGCAACACAAATGCCGAGAGGCGCGCAACGCCGAAAACGGAATTCAGTTTTCGGATCAGTTGTTTCATCGAATGTCAGAAAGCATCGGCAATGGCGCTCGGCGGGCGGCCGAGGCAGGTTCAAGAAACAATTGTGTCCGGTGTCTGGGCACCGTCATCGGAAAAGACAAAATCAATAATTCCTCCCGCATCGACTGATTGCAGCACTGCAACGTCCCGGAATTCCGACACGCCGCCGGAACCATCGCGATCGACACTGACGACTGCGTCCGTGCCTTCCTGTTCAACCTTCACGTAGTCGCCGAGCGCCCCGGAACTGAAGTTCGCTTCCAGGAGGCCCGACAGATCGAGCCTGTCTTCACCGCTTTCGAAATCGACAATGACATCTGCAAAGTCATTGTGTGACAGGATGAAGGTGTCAGCGCCGCCACCGCCAATCAGGGTATCAAGCCCGGCGCCGCCGTCCAGTTCCTCTGCCAGATCGCTGCCGATCAGAAGATCATCACCGGCACCGCCGATCGCCTTTTCGATCACGGTTCCAAGTGCGATGCCGATATTGTTCGTCATGCCGTTCGCGGAAGACAGGGCGCCAGGGTTCAGGTTCATGATTGCAGGTGTATCCCAGCCGGAGAAGTCCAGGATATCCGTGCCGTCCGCGTCGTAGATTGCAAGGACCGGGTTGTCATTGGCTGTGAAGTCGTAGATCGAGCCGGTTTCGGAACTGTTGAAGCCGTATGTGGTGTCGCCGTCGCGAGTTTGCTTATCGGCACCATATGCAAGCTGGATCGCGGAAATGTCCTCCACCATCGGCGTTTGCGCATAGGTCCAGTCGCCCTGTTCGTTCCACCAGTCCGAGCCGACGCGGTCTGCCGTTACCGATGACATGATGCTCTGAAGCTGGGAGACCGTCTCAGGAGTATGTTCGAGCCCAAGCGCGTGCCCGACCTCGTGCATCATCACCTGGAATGCGAACGCGCCGGGTTCGAAACTGTCCCCGCCGATTGCCTCCGCGTTGGTGACGATCGTACTGCCTGTCCGGGTTTCGAATGTCTCGGCAAAAGAAATTTCCGACGAGTTCAAGAAGCGAATTGTAGCCGGCTCACCATCAGCGGCCCGGGCGATTGTCAAACCCGAAGCATCGGCCCAAACGGACAAGGCGGCGACCGCCGCCATCTGCTGTGCGGGCGTATAGGCCGATAATCCGGATCCGGTCTGGTTCGACGCCGGGAACGCATAGGTTACGGTCGGCACGGTGAGCGTATTTCCAAGCGTGACCGCATTCCCGATCGGACCCGTGAGGGCTTGCTGGATTTCAGGACTTTGACCCGTCTGATCGGTGACGGGGAGGAAGTTCAGCCCCGCACTTTCGGAACCTAAACCGGTACCTGTCACGACAACGGATGCAACGGCCGTTGCAAAGCCGCCATTGCCGTCAGTGACCGTGTACTGAAAGCTGTCCGTGATCGTTTGCCCTTTTGTCAGAAAGTCGAAGGCACTGCCGGTGTCATATATGACCTTGCCGTTTTCAATCGTCACGCTGGCATCGAACAGACTGCTCTCTGAGACACTTGCCAAAATGATCGGGTCGCCGTCGGGATCTGAAGCATTTTCCAGAAAGCGCGCGGCTTCGTAGCTGGTTTTTCCGCCCGCAAGCACCTGTGAACCCACAATACCGGCCGTGCCAATCGCAAGCCTCGCGCCGATGATGCCGCCGTCCGTTTCATCGAAGCTGCCGACATTGAAGCGTATCGTGTAGTCGCCCGGCGTTTCGATCGCGAGGCTCAGGTTTTGTGGCTCTGCCGTGCCCCCGAATGGTAGCCTTTCGGAAAACACGGCTTCGATCGCACCGGTGCTCTGGTTGATCAGGTCTGCCGTTATCACCGCCGCATCGTCAGTGCTGATCGACTGGCCTGCAAAAATGCGATACTCGAACTCGACAATGTCACCTGCAAACGCAAAGAACACGTCGCTTTCCAGCGACGGCCCGAATGCGGTTCCGAAAACCGGTCCATCCCGGAAACTATCAAGCATGCCGGAGAAGCGGATATCGGCAACGTGCGGGTCGCCAGGGATAAGCGCTTCGGACTGGTCAATGTCGAACGAGAATGTGTAGCCGGACGCGATAAACTCGCCGTTGGGACCTTCCTGCGGACCGGTGATCGGCTGCCAGCCCGCGTAGCCGTCTTCGAAACCACTGTTGGGCATGGCATTCGAGACGAGCTCAAAATTTTCCGCGACCGGAGCGTCATTGACACCCTGTATTGTTATGGTAACCGTCGCCGGGTTTTCCGATATGAGCCCCGTGCTGTCCACGGCGGTGTAGTCGAACGAGATCTCCTGCTTTGCGTTTGCGCTGAGGTCGTCGAACGCACCGTTGGTGTCGAATGTGAATGTCCCGTCTTCAGACACATCAAGCAGGCCGATCGATGGTTTGGACAAGCTGAAAAGCGAAATTGTGTCGCCTTCATCCGGGTCGTAGCCAACGAAAGGTGCCGTAATGGAGCCGTTTGCCGCAACCGTCAGGTTGATGTCAAAGACGAGTGGCGTATCCGCAACCGGCGCAATGAAGATCGGCAGCTCCGCATCAACGGATTGCTGGCCGACAGCAACGGTCAGATCGAGGCCGCCTGTCTCACTGTTCGGCGTTGGCGTGTAGGTTATGGTTGCAATGGCGGCATTGATATCCGCTTCGCGACCGGAGAACGTAACCACCTCGTCGTCGGTGCCGTCCCCCTGCAGGAAGGTCAGTCCGGATATCTGAGCCAGGGTGACGGTCGATCTCGCCACGATCGTGACGGTGGCGATGTCGTCTCCGGGGATTGCAATATTCAGTCCGCTGAAGACGAAAGGCTGATCTTCTTGCGTCATCAGGTTAGGGGGCAGGATGAGCGCAAGGCTGTTGTCTTCAACCTGAGGTGCCGAGCTGTCGTCAATCGGTTGCTGCAGATTGTTTGAAGGGGGCGACGAATCCCGCAGCGCGGGACCGGAGCGATCACGGTCGCCGATACCGCTTGGCCCGTCATTGCTCAGGCCGCTACTGCCGTCACCAAGTGGAGAAAGGTCCGGGTCGGACAGTTCCGGCACCGGACCACCGTTCAGTTCGTTAGCGCCTGAATCGGTGCTGCCAGGACCACCGGGGGCCTGGGAGCCGTCCGGGCCTGTGTCATTGGGGTTCTGCTGCCCGAGGCCTGCCGCACCGTAGGCGCCATAGGCCTGCTGCAATTGTCCCTCGGCGGCGGCGAATTCGGACTGCGTCCTGGGTGTTATGATCGGGGCCGTTCCGGGCGCGGTGACAAGAAAGGTCGAATCGGTCGTGTTCACGGTACCGATCAGTTGTCCCGTCACCTTGTCGAACAGCTGATAGAACCCGAGCTGGCCGCCCGGGTCCAGCGCCAGCGCAAATCGTGTCGCTCCATCCAGCGTGCTGATGTCGACGATGGGTGTCGTTCCCCGAATGCCCATCGTTGCCGTCGGCGTTTCGATACGCATGTCGCCGGTGGGCGCGACCTGGCCGGTAACGAAAACGAAGCTGCCCTGAACCAGGTTCAATACCATGGAGTTGCCTGACCCGCCCGGTGAGTAGACAAGCTCATCGAGGACCATACGGGCGTCCGCCGACAGGGTGAAGAGCGTTTCGTCGAGGAACACGATCACGAGAGAGGAATTTCCGGCTGTCTCGACGACATCGCCCTGAAACACCGCGTCGCCCGAAGAGAGCGTGACCGTCGTTCCGTCCGTGCGCAGTGCTGATACCGATCCGTCTGCAGACTGAACGTTCCCGATCGGAGCGCCCGTGCCTCCGGCGCCGGCCTGTGCATATTGGCCAGGTGCCTGTGCCCCTGCCAACCGTCCGACCGTGTCCCCCCTCAAAACCGCTCCTTCAACGGTTTCAAGATCCTGCAGATGCTCTTGTGTGAAGTAATTGAGGATTGTCAGGGTTCCGTGATCACCATGCTGGATCACAAGATCCGGACCCTGCCTTGCGTAATCTCCGCGAAACAACAGCGCCGCATCAGCAATTCGAGGCAGGCCATTGGCCGCGTCGAGGACCGCGCCCTTTTCAGCTTCCGTTGATGTAATTCCGGGACTCGGAATGCTAGTCACGACACATGCTCACCAATAGGATTAACAAAAGCGCGAAAACGGACGGCAAAGATTTATTTTTGATTTAACACTTTTTTAACAAAAAGTCTTTGCTGTGTCCAAATAAACTGCGCTATGGTTATTGAGTGGGTGGGACGAATTACGAGTTCGGCAGAATTGCGATCTTATAATTCCGCAGAGTAAATTGTCTGGAGTGGGGAAGATGCCTGGTTAAAATTGTCAGGTCATTTTCGAATTGGTAGCATGTTTTCAGAATTGCAATCTAAAATTGTAGCCACATTGACCCCCGCCGTTTCTCTGCTTCGGTCCAGCACCGGTTCAAACAAAGTCCGTGTTCTGGTCTTGCCGCTGGTGCTTGCGGGTCTCATTGCCCCGTGTGCGCATGCAATGACACTGGATGAAGCCATATCGCGCGCGGTAACCACGAATCCCCAGGTTCTTGCCGCTGCCGCCAACCGGCGCTCAGTCGATTCCGAGTATGACCAGGCGCTGGGGGCCTACCTGCCGACAGTCGACGTCGAGGCCTCATTCGGTGCACAATATATCGACCGTCCCAATTCGCTCGAAGTGACCGACAACCGGGAATGGCGCAATGCTCGTGAAGCGACGCTGATCGCCAGACAGGTCTTTTTCGACGGCTTTGCGCGTGCAAACGAAATTTATCGGCAATCAGCGCGTATCGACGGGTCCGCAGCCAGGGTGATGGAACGTGCGGAGCTGACCGGGCTCGATGCAGCCGAGGCCTTTCTGGATGTTTTTCGGCATCACAGGATCTTGCGCGCTGCCGACGACAATATCCGGGAACATGTGCGTCTGCTCGGCATCGTGCGCACCAAGGTCCAGGGCGGTTCCGCGACCGAGAGTGAATTGCGGCAGGCGGAAGAGCGGGTTGCCGCCGTCCATGCGGTGCGTGCGGATGTGCTGCGGGAGCTGGGTGCGGCGAATGCGCGGTTTCAAAGTGTCATTGGCATCGCGCCACCGACCCTCAAGGCCCCACGCCATCCAAGGTCTATGCCGAAGTCGCAGGCCAACGCGATCGCGACAGCGCGCAACAACCATCCCTCGCTCAAGGCCGGTTCCGCCGACGTGGACGCTGCAACGGCGGATTATGACAAGTCGCAATCGCCCTTCCTTCCCAGTCTGGGGGTGGAAGGACTGGCCTCGGTCGGTGAAGATCTGGACGGCACGCCGGGCCGGAACAACGAGTTCGCCGTCCGCATGACCATGTCGTGGAACCTGTTTAACGGAACGATCGACACCAATCGGCGGCGACAGCTGAACGAAAAGGTGACGGAAAGCAAGATGCAACTCGATCACCTGAGACGTTCGGTCGACGAGACCGTTCGCAGGTCCTGGAGCGACATCATCGCCAATGACATCCGTTTGAAGGCCTTGCGCGATCAGACGGTTGCGGCGGAAGCGGTGATCGAGAGCTATGAAAAGGAATATGAGGCAGGCCTCCGCGATCTTCTGGATCTGCTGATCGCGCAGAATTCGGCCTTTACCGCACGTGTTCAGCTGATCAGTTCCGAAACCATATCCGTGTTTTCCCGCTACCGCCTTCTGGCATCCACGGGCAGTCTGCTCGCCGCCGTCGGAGTTTCCGCGCCGCTGGAAGGCGCGCCCGGCTCGGAAGAGGTTCCCTGGTTCGTCGGTTCCCGGGGGCTGATCGAACCATTGCGCAAGTGGTGAGGCGGCTGCGGTGGACGGAACTGACAAAACGATCCACTTTGAAGTGTCCGATGCCGCGGACGAAAAACATGACAGCGACGCCGCAACCACGGACGCTACAGAAGCCGCATCAAACGGACTTCTGGAAGCGCTGATCCGGATTGCACGTTTTCACGGAATTGTCGCCAACAGGGCAGAACTGTTGCGTGGGCTTCCGGCTTCTCCGGCCGGTCTTTCCGTCAGGCATCTCGAGGCGGCGGCGCAGCGGCTCGGCCTGCACGTGCGGGTTGATCAAATGGAGGCGAAGTCCGTCCCGACCGTCACGCTTCCCGTTATCGTCCTGACGGACAAATTGCCTGCGCTCGTGGTTGAAAGGATCGACCGTCACGAGGGGACCGCCCGGGCGTGGTCCGAAGCGTTCCCGGAAGAGGAAAGAACGCTACGGCTTGCCGACCTTTCCGGGCCGAAGCACCCGGTTGTGGTGTTTGTCAGCGTCAAGCCGCGAAACGCCCTCCGGGACGACCTTGCCGATACACCGAAAGACTGGTTCTGGTCCGCCGTGCGCCGGTTCTGGCCGAGCTACACGCAAGTGGTGATCGCCGCCCTGATCGGCAATCTGCTCGGGCTCGCCAGTCCGCTCTTCATCATGAACGTTTACGACCGGGTGATCCCCAACCTGGCCATTCCGACGCTCTGGGTACTGACGCTGGGAGTGCTCATCGCGTTTCTGTTCGATTTCATCTTCAAGATGCTGCGCATGAAGATCGTCGATGAAACCGGGCGACGGGTCGACATGGCCGTCGCGGGACGCATGTTCGACCATTTTCTCCGGTTGAAGATGATCGCACGGCCACCATCAACCGGCGGGGTTGCGAACCAGGTTCGCGATCTTGATTCTGTTCGCGATGCCCTGACTTCCTCCACCGTGATCGCTGCAACCGATTTCCTGTTCATCGGCATTTTCGTCTGGGTCATGTGGCTTCTGGTCGGACCGCTTGCCTTCGTGCCCGCGCTCGCGGTGCCAGTCGTCATCGCGGTTACGGGCCTTGTCCAGTTTCCCCTCTCGCGGGCGCTCGCAGAGAGCCAGCAGGATGCGGCGCGCCGGCAATCCATTCTGGTCGAGACGGTTTCCTCGCTCGAGACGATCAAGGTCAGCGGTGGGGAGAGCTGGTTCCGGCGTTCATGGGACCGTGCCGTTGCCGCCGCCAGCCGGTCGACGACGACGGCCCGGTACTGGGCCAATGTCGCCTCCTCGTTCACGGGCGTCGTGTTTCAGCTCGTGTCGATCACCATCGTCGTCTGGGGCGTGTTTCTTGTCCTCGATGGCCTGATCACGATCGGTGCACTGATCGCGGCCAACATTCTTGCGGGCCGGGTGCTCGCCCCCTTGAACAATATCGCGCAGACGCTGGCCCGCCTTCTGCACGCACGTAGCGCTCTGAGAAGCCTGGACGGGCTCATGAAGAGCGAAACCGAGAGCGGCTACACCGCCCGCGACGTCTCCGGGTTCGAAAAGACCGGGATCGCCTTCCAGAGCGTGTCGCTGCACTATCCCGGGAACTCGGTTCCGGCGCTTGAGAACATCAGCTTCGCCGCCGAACCGGGGGAAAAGATCGGCGTGATCGGACGGGTGGGATCCGGCAAGAGTTCGCTCGTGCGCATCCTGGCCGGTCTTTATGAGCCGGATGCAGGAACCTATCTCCTCGGCGGCATCGACACGCGGCAATTCTCGGCAGCCGATCTCAGGTCGATGGTCGGGCTGTGCCTGCAGGACGCTGACCTTTTTACCGGCACGCTCAAAGAGAACATCCTGATCGGCGCTCCCTATGCGTCAGCAGCCGCGCTTGAACGTGCGGTTGATCTTGCCGGGGTCAATTTCTTCGCCGCGCGCCACCCGGACGGTCTCGACATGCATATCGAGGAACGGGGGCGCAGCCTGTCGGGCGGGCAAAGGCAGGCGGTCGCGCTGGCGCGGTGCCTTATCAGGTCGCCGCGGATCATCTGCCTGGATGAGCCCACGGCCTATCTCGACATCATGTCGGAGAGACAGCTTTGCGAACGCCTTCGGCAGATCGCGGATGACGGCATTACGCTCTTCGTGGCCACCCATCGCGACGGACCATTGGACCTTGTCGACCGCATTCTTTTGCTGGACAAGGGCAAGCTGTTGATGGACGGCGCAAAGGATGTCGTCGTCGCGCGGCTCAAGGCAGGCGCGAAGGCCGGTTACGGGACACAGGCATCCGGTTCGGGGGGCGGCCATGCCCCAGGTTGAGGAAACCTTCGCGAACGATGTGCGCGAGGCTCTGGTCCGCCGGACCAACACCGGCGTCTGGGGGCTCCTGTTCGCGGTGCTTCTGTTGCTCGGCGCTCTCATTGCATGGGCCTATTTTGCGGAAATAGAAGAAGTCACGACAGGCGACGGCCGCGTCATCCCGTCCAGCCAGATCCAGGTGGTGGAATCGCTTGAAGGGGGGCTGGTCGCGGAGATCTTCGTCAAGGAGGGTGATGTCGTCGACGCGGGCGAACCGCTGGTCCGGATCGACGATACCGATTTCGCCGCCAATCTCGGTGAATTGCAGAAGCAGCGCAGCGCGCTGTTCATCCGCGCCCGCAGGCTGGAGGCCGAAGCACAGGGAACGCGGCTTGATATGACAGGCAGTGGTTTCGATCAACTGGCTGCCGCCCGCGAGATGGCGCTCTTCAATGCACGCGCGACCGCACTGAAGCAGGAGCTCTCGGTCATCGAGCAGCAGCTTTCCCAGCGCCGTCTTGAAAAGGTGGAACTGGAAACGCGGCTCAAGAGCCTCCTGCTTTCCGCCGAGCTCCTGAACGAGGAACTCTTGAGCGCGCGGAACCTGTCGGCTGCAGGTGCCTATCCGAAGATGGACCTGCTTCGCCTGGAACGGGAAGCGCAGGGCGGTACGCTTGAAGTCGAGCTTGTGAATGCCTCCATTCCGCGCTCGGAGGCAGCCATCACCGAAGCGGCTGCGCGCCTTGAAAGTGCCGTGCTCGGATTCCGGGCACGGGCCCACGAGGATCTGACCAGGACGCTCAACGAGCTGACGATCCTCGATGAAACGATCAAGTCCGCGCAAGACAAGGTCCGCCGCACCGTGCTTCGGGCGCCGGTGCGCGGGATCATCAACAAGTTCTCCGTTGCGACCATCGGGGCAGTCGTTTCGCCCGGGGAGAGCCTTTCTGAAATCGTGCCACTGGACGACAGCCTGCTGATCGAGGCGCAGATCCGGCCGCAGGACGTTGCCTTCCTGTTTCCCGGGCAGCCGGCCAGGGTCCGGGTCACCGCCTATGACTTCACTGTCTATGGCGACCTTCCCGGCGTCGTTGAACGCATCGGTGCAGACACGATCACCAACGAAGAGGGAACAACCTTTTACCGGGTGATCCTGAGGACCGAGCGCAACTGGCTCGGCTCGGAAAGCAAACGTTTACCAATTATCCCGGGAATGGTCGTGAGCGCATCGATCTTAACCGGGAATAAAACCGTTCTCGACTACCTGTTGAAGCCGATCATCAAGGCACGTTCGGAAGCTTTACGGGAACGATAACGGAGCATCGGCGTGCCTGAACAGGGCAGACGTCGATGCGGTATGGTTCCGGGCTCCGGAGGGGGCTCGCAGTCTGGTTATTCTTCTCTCTGGTGTCTGCAGCCGGAGCGCAAGCCTCCGAGCTGAAGCGTCTGGCCGACATCTCCCGGGTCCTCTCACACAGCGGACACGGTGCGCACGCAAATGTGCAGCCGGTGCCTCTGGCGGCAAGCCTTGCCAGGCTTGATTTCAATCGCCGGTCCGATACGACGCTTGCGCGGCGCTGGGGCATGTCAAGGCCGAGACTGGAAGCCGAAGCGGACTGGCTTGCCTCCTGTTCACGCGGGGCCTGCCGGGACACACGGGTCGAACCCTGGATGACGGCCGTTGCCCTCATCAGGGCTGTTCCCCGGATATCCCGTCCGGCACGTGTCCAGGCACTCCTGTCCCGCCGTATCCACTATGTCAGCGACCGGGCCATCGACGACCACTGGGCCAATCCCCTTGCAACGTTGCTCGGCCGGGCAGGCGATTGTGAAGACCACGCGCTTTTGAAGCGCGCCTTGCTAATGGCTGCCGGGTACGGCGACGCGGAGGTGCCGCTTCTCGTTCTGGAGACGGCGGAGGGCCAGGGCCACATGGCGCTGCTGGTCGCCCAACCGGATCATGCGCTCATCCTCGACAACCGCTTCCGGACCCCGTTGCGGCTTGGTTCACTGGGCAATGACAGGATTGTCGCGGTCGCATCAGGTGCGGGCTATTTCGTCGCCAGATAGGCCTACTGTTTCACATGAGGTTTCCGAAGCAGGTCTCCCGGCGCGCCGGAGGAGACACGAAGCTCCTGTGACCGATCAGCGCCCCGGAAACAGCATTAAAAACTTGAGGGCGCTGCACCGGGTATGCGGCAGCCAAAGTATGATCGTCTGCAAGAACGTCAGTCGAACATCGCGTTCGGGATCAGCAGAGCCAGGTCCGGAAAGGCAACGATGAGCGCGAGCGTCGCGATCATGGCCAGCCAGAACGGCATGATGCCCGCGAAGATGGTCTCGATCGGAACGTCCGGAACCACGCTTTTGACAATGAAGACATTCACGCCGACCGGCGGCGATATCAGCCCCATCTCCAGAACGATCACCATGACGACGCCCAGCCAGATGGGATCGAAGCCGAGGCCGGTCACGAGGGGAAAGACGATGGGCAGGGTGATGACCAGCAAGGAGAGACCTTCGATGAACATGCCCAGAATGACGTAGCCGAGCAGGATCAGGAACAGGGTCCCGTAGGTGCCGAGCGCAAGCCCCGTCATGCCGTCGGCGATCGTTGCCGGCAGGTGGGACAGCGCGACGAAAGGTGCAAACACATTCGCCCCGATGAGAATAAAAAAAGCCATTCCCGTCGTTTTCAGCGTCTCGGCACTGATCTGATAGAGCGCCGGGAAGGTGCATCTGCGCCTCAGGATCAGCATGATGAAGGCAAAGAAAGCGCCGGCGCCGGCCGCTTCGACCGGCGTGAAGAAACCGGTATAGATGCCGCCGATGGTGATCAGGATGATCACGCCGATCCCGGTGGCGCGGAACAGGCTGACCAGTTTCTCGCGCAGGCCGAAACGAGGCCCGCGAGGCCCTTCCTCCGGCCGCATCAGCGTTACGAGCGCAATTGCCAGCAGGAACATGGAGGTCAGCACGAGGCCGGGCAGGACCCCCGCCATGAAAAGACGGCCGATCGACTGTTCCGTCAGGATCGCGTAGATCACAAACCCGGTCGATGGCGGAATGAGTATCCCGAGCGTGCCGCCGGCCGCGATCGACCCTGTCGCGAGCCTCGCACCGTAGTTGAACCGGCGCATTTCCGGATAAGCCACCTTGCCCATCGTGACCGCCGATGCGATGGACGAACCCGACAGGGCGGCAAAGCCCGCGCAGCCCATGATCGTTGCCGCCGCGAGTCCGCCTTTCAGATGTCCGATTGTCTTGTGGGCGGCCTCGAACAGGTCGCGGCTCAATCCGGCGGTGGAAGCAAGATTACCCATCAGGATGAAGAGCGGGATGATGGTCAGCTCGTAGACCGTCACCGTAGCGAAGACCTGCCCGCTCAAGGTGAAGGCCGCAGGGGTGAAACCCGACAACACGACCGTTCCTGAAAACCCGACCACGAGCAGGGCAATGGCGACCGGCGTGCCGAGGGCCAGCAACACGAACAGGGCCAGGAAACCGAGTGCACCGCAGATTTCAGGGCTCATTTCGCCAGTCTTTCCAGAAGCAGAACCACAGCGGACAGACCACAGCCCAGGGCGACCGCATAGTAGGAAGGGGCGAACGGAAGCTGCAGCAGCAGGGTTGTTTCACCGAAGGACGCCGCCTCCAGAGCATTGAAGAAGGCGCGCCAGGCAAGATAGGCGAGCATGGCAATGCCAAGCAGCGACGAAGCCCAGTCGAGAAAGACCTGCAGCCTGGCCGGAAAGAAACGCAACAGCGTGTCGATCGCGATCAGGCGGCCGGACAGCACGCAGAGCGGAAAGCTGACCGCAACGACGAAGGACAGGATGATCTGGGCATAGTCGTTCGCGCCGAAGATCGGGCTGTTGATCAGCGAACGCAGAAAGGCATCGGCGACGGAAAGCCCCATCAGCCCAAACACGAGCACCGCGCCGCAAATCACAAACGGGATCTCGACCCGCCTGCGCCAGCCCGTCAAGCGCGGACCGGTGTCCTCGGGGACAGATGAAGACACGGTCTAGCGGCCACCGAACGCTTTGACGATTGCATGGGCGTCGCTTCCGGACTGCTTGCCCTTTTCATCGATGACCTTGGCCAGTGACGGCGCCATATTATCCCGGAATTCGGCTTCGGCCTCCGGTGTGATTTCAATGAGTTCAAGGCCGCTGCCGGAGGCAAGTTCGAGCCCGGCCTGACCGGCCTCGAAAAAGGCCTTCGCACCGCGCAGGCTGAGCCCGCGGCCCGTCAACCCGGTGAGCTTTTCCTGGTTCTCAGCGGAGAGACTGTCCCAGCTCGACCGGTTCATCAGGAGATAGAAGCTGTCGACTGCGGAGGGGATGTTCGTGGTGACAAACTTGCCGGTTTCGTTGAGCTTGTAGGACCGGATACCGGACGGACCAATCATGACCGCGTCGATGACCCCGGTGTTCATGGCGTTGTAGACATCGGGAACCGGCATCGACACCGGGATGCCGCCCCAGCCTTCAACGAGCGCAGCCATGACGGGATTTGGCGTCCTGATCTTCATGCCTTCCATGTCCGCCACGGTGCGAACCGGCTTTTCGCGTGTGATCAGCACGGACGGATTGTTGGCCCACAGCCCGAGGAGTTTCGCCTTCGCGAATTCATCCTCGATCAATCCGATATTGTCCCAAAGGGCGTTGGTTGCGTCGGTGCCGTTTGCGAACAGTCCGGGAATATGCACCAGCCCGGTCTTGGTGAACTGCGCGGGCGTATATTCCGGGATGCCGAAGACGATATCGGCGACGCCGGTGACGACCCGCTTGTATTGCTGGACCGGGCCCTTGCCGAGCTCGCCGGACGGGTAGATCCGCATGGTGATTTCGCCGTTGGTCGCCTCGGCCATCTCCTCTGCCAGGGGCGACATGACGCCCCGGTCCATCGGATGCATGGACGGCATGAAATGGGCTATCTTCAGTTCGTCCGCCATCAACGGCTGCGTCACGAGCACGACGGCGGCGCACGCCAAAACGGCCGACAGTTTCGTCCGCAGACCTTGAATTTTCATTTTCATTGTCTCTCCCTCCCGAAACTGATATCTCAGTAATTAACTTGATTAATTATCATTGTTAATTGCATAAGAAAATATGGTGGATAGCAAGTCAACCGCTTTGTCGGCGAGTATCGAAATGGCAGAGGGCTACCGGCTGCATAACCGGATCGGGTTCAAGGTGACACGGCTTGCCCGGATCATGGAGGCGCGCCTGGAAAAGGGGCTTTCCAGGCATGGCATCACGCGGCTGATGTGGTGTGTCCTGTGCGGCGTCGGACTGGAGAACGTCAAGACACCGTCGACCCTCGCGGAGTATATAGGCATCGCCCGCCCGGCGGTTTCCCGTCTTCTGAAAACCATGGAAGAGAGGGGCCTTGTCGAGCGCACCTCTCCCGATGACGACAGGCGTTACACGGAGCTGGCTCTCACTGCGCTCGGCCGCGAAAAGCTGGCATCCTGCCACGTGCTCGTGCGCGAACTCAACGATCACTTTGCCGGCAAAATCGACCAGCGACTCTATGAGAACTTCATGGAAACGATCGACGCGCTGACCGAGGGCGAAAAGGTTCAACTGATGCGCCTTTGAGTGCGCGGGAAAGGGGGCGTGCCATGAAGCTGTTTTCCGACAAGTCGCGCCCCGCACATCTGGGGCCGTTCCCGCTGGAGCGTCTTGCGCGGACTTCGACGCTGCCGGATCTGGAGGCCGTTCCGGCTTTCCCGCAGATGTCTTTCGAAAATTCCGATCCGGAGAACATCATCAATGCGATGAGCGAGTCGCAGGCGATGCTTGACGCGATCCGGGACGGCATCGTCAATCCGGCGCAAGCCGATGTTCCGGCAGACCCACAAGAGCGGGCGAACCACCTGAAGGGGTTCGGATATTTCTCCGATGCGTCCATGATCGGAACCTGTGCGCTTACGTCCGAACTGATGCTGACGGAGCCCTTCCGCAACCCGGATATCGACCGGCTTGCAGAAAAGCTTCGCACGACCCAGACCAAGACACTGGCCTCGGGTATCGACATGATCATGGCGGATCTGAGGGATGCCATGAACGCGCCACCCAAGGGTATAGACGGTCACCGGCATGCGCTGGTTTTCGCCGTGCAGACCCTGCGCGCTGTCCGGCCCGGGGAGCCTGGAGAGGACTGGCTGGAAGGCGCGGGTGCACATCGCTCTGCTCTCCGGGCGATGGAAATCGCCGTTGTCATCGCGCAATACATCCGTCTGCTCGGGTTCGACGCGCGCGCCCACGGGCAGTCCTCGTCGGATGTCGACCTCAACCGGCTGGCGGTTGCCGCCGGGCTCGCAACAGCCGAGGCAGAGGGACTGGCAAATCCCTATGTCGGGACCGGCTTTTCCATTGCCGCCGTCACGACGGAATTCGACATTGCCCATGACAGGCCGCTTGTGCCTCTTGCCGAACAGCCGCGCTCGGTCACCCACGGCCTTGCCTGGCGTTTCGGCTATAGGACGGCCAAGAGCGCGCGGACGCTAGATCCCTATCAGAACCGCCGTTTCGTCGATGGGCCGCATCCGTTCGAAAACCTGAAGCGGGTCGACACGCCCACCACCTATTTCGACGAGGAGCGGATCGCGCGGGTGCCCAAGCGCACCGACATGTTCGCCCGTTCCCAGTTCGGCGACATGGGCAGGAAGAACCAGCAGGCCGCCACCAACGGCTACTATGCACGCAAGTCCGCGCCGTCCATGGCGCAGCGGCGCGCGCTCGGGGCCTTCGTTCTTCTGCAGGACGGTGAACCGGAACCGGCGATTGCCGCCACGACGTCCGATCCGCAGCGCAATGCGGACAATCTCAAGGCCATGTCCTATTTCCTCGGTATCGATGCGGCCGGCATGTCGCGCTGCCCGGACTGGGCCTGGTATTCGCACGACGCCACCGGCGCGCCGCTCGACCCGCCGCATGACCAGGCGATCTCCATGGTGGTCGACCAGGGCTTCGAGACGATGGAAGGGGCCTCTGGTGACGACTGGATCGCCGTCTCCCAGTCAATGCGGGCCTATCTGCGCTTTGCCATCCTGGGCAGCATCGTCGCCAAACAGATCCGCAATCTCGGCTACAGGGCCAAGGCGCACACGGTGCTTGACGGCGAAGTGCTGCAGCCGCCGCTCCTGCTGCTTTCCGGTCTCGGGGAGGTCAGCCGCATCGGCGAGGTCATTCTCAACCCGTTTCTCGGTCCGCGCCTGAAATCCGGTGCTGTCACGACGACGATGCCGCTTGCCCATGACAAGCCGATTTCCTTCGGACTGCAGGCCTTCTGCGAGGCCTGCAACAAGTGCGCGCGCGAATGCCCGGCCGGGGCCATCACCGCCGGACCGAAGCTGATGTTCAACGGCTACGAGATCTGGAAGTCGGACAGCCAGAAATGCACGACCTACCGCATCACCAACGAGGGAGGCGCCATGTGCGGGCGCTGCATGAAGACTTGTCCCTGGAACCTGGAAGGGATCTTTGCCGAAGCACCCTTCCGCTGGGCGGCGATGCATGTGCCCAAGGCGGCTCCGCTGCTGGCGAAGCTCGATGACATGGCAGGCCACGGTGAGCGCAATCCCGTCAAGAAATGGTGGTGGGACATCGAGCTTCACGAAGACGGTTCCTACAAGGCGGCGAAACAGCCGGTCAACGAACGCGGCCTGCAGAAGGACCTTGATCTGAAATACGAGGATCAGACGCTTGCCGTTTACCCGGCGAACCTTGCCCCGCATCCCTGGCCGTTTCCCTTCCCCATGGACCGGGAAAAGGGTATCGAGGCCTATCAGGCGCTGATCACGGCGCAGGAATACAAGGCGCGGCTTGAGCGGGGCGAGACGGAGGGGCTCGCCCATGAATACACCATCTCCGGTGATGCCCCCGTCATCCGGGTGGAGATCGTCAGGGCCGAGCAGATGACAGGCGGCGTCACCAAGTACGAATTCGCCGCGCTGGACGGAAAACCGCTGCCCGAGTGGCAGGCGGGTGCCCATCTCGACATCGTGGTCGCGCCGGAATTCCTGCGCCAGTATTCGCTCTCCGGGGACCCGGCCGACCGCAGCCGCTACCAGATCGCGGTGTTGCGCGAAGACGAGGGCCGGGGGGGCTCGAAGCTGCTCCACCGGATTTTCACGCAAGGGCGCAAGATCTTCGTTTCAAAACCGATCAACCATTTCCCGCTTGCCGAAGGGGCAACCAAAACCTTCCTGATGGGCGGCGGTATCGGCGTCACGCCGATGATCGCGATGGCGCATGAGCTTCACAGGAAAGGCGCTGATTTCGAGCTGCATTATTCCTGCAGCCGCAAGGCCGATGCCGGGTTCCTGGAAGACCTGGCGGCGTTTGCGTGGGCCGACCGTGTGCAATTCTATTTCAGCGATCAGGGCACCCGTGCCGACCTCGATGATGTTCTGAGCGGGTACGAAAAAGACAGCCATGTCTATGCCTGCGGCCCGGACCGCTACATGACTTCCGTGATGGAGGCGGCGGAGCGCGCCGGTTTCACCGAGGACGAGCGCCATGTCGAATATTTCAACGTGCCGGACGTGCCGGACTACGTGAACCACCCCTTCACGCTGAAGCTGGCCCGCTCGGGCCGGGAACTGGAGATACCGGCGGAGAAATCCGCCACCGACGTCCTCACCGAATACGGCATTGCCATCGACATCAAATGCTCCGACGGCATTTGCGGCGTCTGTAAATGCGGCCTTGTCTCCGGCGCGGTGGAACACCGGGACTTCGTGCTGTCGAAGAAGCAACGCGAAGACGCGGTCATCCTGTGCCAATCGCGCGCGGCGGAAGAAGGCGGTGTGGTGGTGGTGGACCTTTAGGGCGTGATGTGACGAGGATCCCGTTCGTCAAATCCGTCTGGCAATCGCCGTGGGTATTTCCCTTCGGCCGGCTTGACCGGCAACTGTAGTGCGTGACGGGCGGCGTTTCCTGCCAGCAACTGCTGCGGTCTTCCTGTGCTTTTCAAGGGTCCGGTGCGTCCAACCGGCTATGCACTCGATCTTGAAATCCAGCCCTTTCGCCTCCTAATAAAAATTAGGTAATTTTCTCAATAATTTGGACAAAATTTGTTGCATTTTCCGTGGGGTGGTGCTGATAATCTCCGGTATAACAAGGTAATCATAATTAATGTCCAACATTGCCGAACTTGTCATTCCGCAGACAGCTGCGCTTCCGTTGCGTTGGAATTCCGGTAAACCCCGCGTCCTGATGATCACATCGCGCGAGACACGGCGGTGGGTCATTCCAAAAGGCTGGCTGATGAAAGGCAAAAAGCCCTGGGAATCCGCAAGGATCGAGGCCTGCGAGGAGGCAGGGGCTCTCGGCAGGATTCACACGAAACCACTCGGAACCTACCACTACGTAAAGACATTGCCGCGCGGCGAGAGCTGCCGGTGCGAGGTGCATGTCTATCCGCTGGTTGTCGAGAGACTGAAAAAGAACTGGAGGGAACGCGACGAACGATCGCGCCGATGGTTCTCGGCCAAGAAGGCCGCAAAACTGGTGTCGGAACCAGAACTCAGTGCCTTGCTGCTTGAACTTGCAGGCAGCCGAGGTGCGAACCTGATCCCAGGGAAGCTTCGGCAGATTTCCTAGGGGTCCAACAAAAACAGGCCGAAACGGCCAGACATCATCGTTCAGGGAGGAACAGATATGAAAAGAACCGTCACCGCTCTCGCGGGGTCCCTTGTCGCGCTCGCGGCCAGTGTTTCGATGGCTCAGGCAGACAAGCTCACGCTCTATTGCAGCGCGCAGGAAGACTGGTGCCAATTGATGGCGCGCAGTTTCGAAGATGCGACCGGCATCGACGTCAACATGACCCGCAAATCATCGGGTGAAACATTCGCGCAGATTCGCGCCGAATCCTCCAATCCCAAGGGAGACGTCTGGTGGGGCGGCACCGGTGATCCGCATCTTCAGGCCGCAGAAGAAGGTCTTACGGCCGAATATGTTTCGCCGATGCGCGACCAGTTGCACGACTGGGCAATCAGCCAGGCTGAAAGTGCCGGAAATCGCACGATCGGCATTTATTCCGGCGCGCTCGGTTATGGCTACAACAGCGACCTTCTGGCCGCAAATAGTCTGCCCGAGCCGGCATGCTGGAAGGATTTGCTGAAACCCGAATACAAGGGACATGTCCAGATGGCGAACCCGAATTCCTCGGGCACGGCCTACACCACGCTGGCGTCAATGGTGCAGATCTTCGGCGAAGACGAAGGCTTCGATTTCATGAAGGGCCTGCACGCCAATATCAACCAGTACACCAAGTCCGGATCCGCGCCGATCAAGGCCGCCGGCCGGGGTGAAAACACGATCGGCATCGTCTTCATGCATGATGCGGTCAAGCAGGCGGTGTCCGGGTTCCCGGTCAAGGTTGTTGCGCCTTGCGAAGGCACCGGATACGAAATCGGATCGATGTCGATCATCGATGGCGCCCGTAACATGGACGAAGCCAAGAAATTCTACGATTGGGCACTGAGCGCCGATGCACAGAACCTTGCGCTCGAAGTCAATGCATTCCAGGTGCCGTCCAACAAGGGTGCGCAAACGTCCGAGAGCGCGCCGGACATGAGCCAGATCAAGCTGATCGACTATGACTTCAAGAAGTACGGGTCCTCGGACGAACGCAAGCGCCTGCTGCAGAAGTGGGATGAAGAGGTCTCGACGCTGCCGCAATAAGTGACCTTGTCCGCGAAAAGCACCACCCCCCCGGTCCTGATCTTCTGGATCATTGCCGGGTGGGCCGGGTTCGGCCTTCTGCCCTGGTACGGCATTGAAGACGGCTTCTGGTCGTTCGAGTGGCTGGTCGACGGCTATCCGTTCGATGAAGACTACGCGCCCGCTGCATTCCTGATCGCCCAGGGCGAAAAACTCTGGCTCGCGCCGTTGCTGCTGCCGCTGGCATTGCCGCTTCTTGCCTTGAGACATTCCAAGTCGGACGCCGCCTACGCGCGTTTGCTGGTCTTTGCGGGCGCGCTCGGGTTCGCGTGGATGATCGTGCAGGGATTTTCCATCGGCATTCGCGGGTACAATTTTGACTGGATGAACGCGGTATTCGGCCCGCTGGATGACCGCCAGTTCGGCATGGGTTACGGCGCCATGATTTGCGCGTCCGCCTTCCTGTTCCTGCTCACCCAGGGCATTGCCGCGCGTGGGGCCGTCAACGGCGATGTGTTCGTCGTCAGCGCGATCGGCGGTGTGATCGTGATCGTCACGGCCTTCGTTTTCTTTCCCATCGCCAAGATGCTGTTCGCGGCTTTCGTCACCGATGAAGGCAGCTATTCGATCCTGGTCTTTTTCGACAAGTTCTTCGACGGCCGCATCTGGGGACTGGGCTGCCTGGCCGGTGCGCGCTGCGGCGCTGCATGGAACTCGCTGTTCCTGGCTGTCCTTGTCGGGTTGATCACGACCCTTCTGGGACTGGCTTTCGCGCTTGTCGTCACGCGCTCCGGGTTCCGCTACAAGCGCCTGATCCGCGCCATGACGGTATTGCCGATCATCACGCCGCCCTTCGTCATCGGCCTCGCGCTCATTCTGCTGTTCGGTCTGTCCGGCACGGTGACGGTGTTCGTGGCGGACCTGTTCGGTGTGCAGCCGACACGCTGGCTCTATGGCCTGCCGGGCGTCCTGATCGCACAGACACTCGCCTTCACTCCGATCGCCTTCCTGGTGCTCATCGGTGTCGTCGAGGGTGTCTCGCCGTCGATGGAGGAAGCCGCCCAGACACTTCGCGCCAGCCGCTGGCAAACGTTCAAAACGGTTTCCCTGCCGTTGATGCGGCCGGGGCTTGCAAATGCGTTCCTGCTCGGCTTCATCGAGAGCATGGCCGATTTCGGCAATCCACTGGTTCTGGGTGGAAATTTCGACGTTCTGTCGACCGAGATTTTCTTCGCGATTGTCGGGGCGCAATACGATCAGGGCCGGGCTGCCGTTCTCGCGATGGTGCTGCTTTTCTTCACCCTTTCGGCCTTTTACGCGCAGCGCGCATGGCTGGGAAAGAAAAGCTACACGACGGTGTCCGGCAAGGGAGATGCCGGCGTTCATCCGCTGATGCCGAAAGGCCTTGCCGTTCCGGTTCTGGCCATCGCCCTGGTCTGGGCCTTCTTCACCGCCGTCGTTTACGTGATGATCGTCTACGGCAGCATCGTCGAACTCTGGGGTGTCAACAACAGCCTGACCTTCAAGCACTACGTGACTGCCTTTTCCGTCAGGTTCGAGGCAGAAGGCATCCGCTGGACGGGCGCGGCATGGGACAGTTTCTGGACGACGATCACGATCGCGGCCATCGCAGCGCCGCTGACCGCCGCGGTCGGTCTGGTAACCGCCTACCTGCTGACCCGGCAGAGCTTTGCCGGCAAGAACGCGTTCGAATTCGGAACGATGCTGTCCTTTGCCATTCCCGGCACCGTGATCGGGGTCAGCTACATTCTGGCCTTCAATGTGCCGCCGATCGAAATCACCGGCACGGGCATCATCCTTGTCGTCAGTTTTATTTTCAGAAACATGCCCGTGGGCGTGCGGGCGGGCATCGCCAGCATGTCGCAGATCGACAAATCGCTCGATGAAAGCTCCCTGACGCTTGGTGCCAACTCCTGGCAGACCTTCAGACGGGTGATCCTGCCGTTGTTGCGCCCCGCTATCCTGGCGGCCCTGGTCTACAGTTTCGTGCGGGCGATGACGGCGATATCAGCGGTCATATTCCTGGTTTCCGCGGAATATGACATGGCGACCAGCTACATTATCGGCCGGGTGGAAAACAACGACTACGGCCTTGCCATTGCCTATTCCACGACCCTGATCTTCGTCATGCTGGCGGCTGTCGGACTGCTGCAGCTTCTGGTCGGCCGGGTGCAGATCGGCCGCCGCAAACACATCGAAATGAAGGAAGCGTCATGAGCGATGCACACATTCGCAGCAAAGCCGCGCCGGTCCGGTTCGATGGGGTCTCGAAGCTTTTCGGGAAAGACGTGACGGCCGTCGACAATATCGATCTGAACATCGAGGCGGGCAAGCTCGTCACGCTGCTCGGGCCATCCGGCTGCGGCAAGACGACAACGCTGCGCATGATCGCCGGGCTGGAGATGGCCAGTTCCGGGCGCATCCTGATCGGGGACACGGATGTCACGAAGCTGCCGGCAACCGACCGCGACGTTTCCATGGTGTTCCAGTCCTACGCGCTGTTTCCGCATATGAGCGTTCTGGAGAACGTCATGTACGGATTGACCTTTTCCGGTTTCGACAAAATGGCAGCGCGTGCACGGGCGCATGAGGGACTTGATCTTGTGGGGCTCAAGGGGTTCGGAGCCCGCCTGCCGAGCGAACTGTCCGGCGGCCAGCAGCAGCGTGTCGCGGTGGCAAGGGCCCTGGTGCTTGAGCCGCAGGTGCTGTTGTTCGATGAGCCCCTGTCCAATCTGGATGCCAAGCTGCGCCGGCAGGTGCGCGAGGACATCCGGGCGATCCAGCAGGATCTCGGGCTGACGGTCGTCTATGTCACGCATGATCAGGAAGAAGCGCTTGCGGTCTCCGATCAGATCGTCGTCATGCGCAATGCGTCGATCGCTCAGATCGGCACGCCGCGCGAACTCTACGATCAGCCGGTCGATGCCTTTGTTGCGGATTTCATCGGCGAGGCGAACCTGATCCCGTGCGACATCGTGGATGTCGCGGCAGACACGGCGACGGTGGACATCAGCGGTTATCGCTACGCGCTGGCGTCGCGCGGCCTCGGCAAGGGCAGCGCCACCATTGCCGTGCGTCCGTCCCGGCTCGTGCTTGGCGAGAAAGTGGGCATGCCGGCCCGGGTCGCCAAGGCGACCTATGTCGGGGTGCGGATGGAATATACGCTTGAAGGGGCGTTCGGACAGGTGTTCGCGGTTCAGGACAATGTCGACGACACTCTGGAGGTCGGGACGGAACTGAACCTGTCCTTTGCCAGATCCGGCCCGGTGCTTCTGCCCCCGGACGAGACCTGAGACGTTCCGTGTGGGCATTGCCGGGTTTCGTGCGCCGTGATTTGTTGCACAGGGCGAACAGCCTGTCAGACCGCCATGAAACACGCCGCAAAGGCCATCGTCTTGCAGAGGAAACCTTATGCCGATCTATTTCGTGCGACACGGCCAGTCGGAATTCAACGCCGTCTTCAAAACGGGTGACAGCGATCCGATGATCTTCGATGCGCCCCTCACGGATCTCGGCCGTCAACAGGCCAGGAAAGCAGGCGAGGAGATCAGGGATCTCGGGATCCGGCACGTCATCACCTCTCCGCTGACACGGGCGATCCAGACAGCGCAGTTGCTGTTCCCGGACGGGATTTCGATGGACGTGAGGGACGGCCACCACGAATTGTTGCTTCACAGCTGTGATGTCGGCAGGCCGCCGAAGGCACTGAGCAACGACTTTCCCGAACTGGAGTTCGGACATCTCGCCGATGAATGGTGGCACAGCGAGGGAACCGGCGGCATCAGCGTGGAGCCGGACCATGTCTTCAAGGCGCGGATCGCGCAGTTCGTTCGCGATCTCGACAGCATGATGGAGAGGCCGCTGCTGATCGTCGGCCACGGCAACGCCTTCCACGAAATCATCGGCCGCAAGCTCGCAAATTGCGAAGTGCACCGGTATCGTTGACGGGATCAGGGGGCGCTGGGCCGGCTCGCGAGCAGGCGCGTGTTGCTGCCGTCCTCAAGCCGCATCCGCGCAAAGAACAGGCCGACCATGAAACGCAGAACCTTCCTGAAAACTGCATTTTCTGCCATGGCCGCCGGTTTCGTCCCGCTGTCCGGTTCGGCGCAAGGCAAACGCGCACCCACGGGATACCTCAGGACGAACTGGAGCCGTGATCCTTACAGTTTCGGATCCTATTCCTATGTCGCCAAGGGCGCACGGCGGCGCGACCACGCGGCCCTCGGACAACCTGTCGGCAACCGGCTCTTCTTTGCGGGCGAGGCGGCGCATCCGGACTACAACAGCACGGTTCACGCGGCCTACGAGTCCGGGTTGATGGCCGCCGAGGCCGTTTATGACGACACGGACGCGGAGGCAGTGGCAATTGTCGGTGCCGGCGTCAGCGGTCTTGCGGCGGCGAACCGGCTGACTGATGCAGGCTATGAAGTCACCGTTCTGGAGGCGCGCCGCCGCACCGGCGGACGGATCCTGACGGATCGCAGTCTGGGGATGCCGCTTGATCTCGGGGCCAGCTGGATTCACGGCACCGACGGCAATCCGCTCACGGACCTTGCCGATGCAAGGGGCCTCGACAGGCGCGCCACCGACGAAACCTATGTCATTCGCGGAGATGACGGCTGGGAGATCTCCGATGCGGATGCACCGGCCTGGCTGGAAAACGTCCTGGAGGTGCAACACTCCCTGGCCGCAGATGCTGCAGACGTGAACGGTTCGGCCTACCGGGAGGATGCCGATTATGACGGCGAAGAGGTGATCCTGCCCGGCGGCTATGACCAGCTTCTCAACGGGATGGCCGATGGCCTGGACATAAGGTTCGGCCATGTCGTGACGCGTGTCGATGTCGACGCGGACGGCGTTTATCTGCGCGACAGAGAAGGCCGGCAAGCCCCGTTCGATGCAGTTATCGTGACAGTGCCGCTGGGTGTCCTGAAACAGGGCGCCATCACCTTTTCTCCTGCCCTGCCGCGCTGGAAACAGGAGGCGATTGCAAGGCTCGGCATGGGCACGCTCGACAAGGTTTACCTGCGCTATGACGACGTCTTCTGGGACGCCGATGTCACGTGGATCGCGACACCGGAAAACGGCCTGCCCGCAGGCCAGTTCAATCAGTGGCTGAACCTGCACTTTTATACCGGCGAGCCGGTGATCGTCGCCTTCAACGGGGCCGACCCTGCCCGGGACCTCGCCGGTCTGCCGGATGCCGAAATCGTTCGAAGGGCGCAACAGACCCTGGAGCGCGCCTATCCGTGATCCTGTCGCCGGCGGTGGCGGGATCTGCCGGGGCCGCGCTGTTCCGGCATCTGGTTGTGCTGGAGAAAGCCGAAGTGATCACATAGAATGGAAGGGGCAAGAAGGCGACACTTGAGCGCCGGCAAAGAGCACGTGGTGACGGCATCACGACGCGCATATTGCAAGACAAGCGGAAGCAGGACATGAAGATCTACGTTACCAGTGTCTTTGTCGACGATCAGACCAAAGCCGAAAAGTTCTATACCGAGGTGCTCGGCTTCCAGGTGAAGCACAATATTTCCCTTGGCGATCATCGCTGGCTGACCGTCATATCTGCCGAAGATCCCGACGGAACGGAACTGCTGCTTGAACCGAGTGACCACCCGGCAGTCGGACCGTACAAGGCGGCCCTCGTTTCCGATGGCATTGCCGCGCACTCCTTTCAGGTAAACAATCTTGATGCGGAGTGGAAAAGGCTGTGCGGCCTGGGCGTCCGCTTCGTGACCGAACCAATGGATGCCGGGGCGGTCCACATGGCTGTTTTCGATGACACATGCGGAAATCTCATCCAGCTCATCCAGATGAAAGACTGAATTTCCGCGAGAGAATTCAGATCACACACAGTGTGCCGTCCCGGACCCATGACCATGTTTTCGGCCAGGACGAGGCGCTGTTCCCGGACGACACGCGCCTTGTGCCAGTGCGCCTGAAGGTTCAGCCCGCCGCCCGCTCGCCGGAATGCCATGCAGGCACTGAAAACAACCCGGGTCTTGCTTTGAACAGCAAAAGGATTTAGGGACCGGACATCGGTCTTGAATGCAGAACTTTGTGATCGCGCACGCAGGCGCCCTAAACGATCTTCCCACTCAATGTCGACAAAACCGCTGCGCCATGCAATATGCTTGTCGCAGGCACTTTCCCGTCCGATTGAAAGGATATCGTTTTGCCTATCGGAACAGTAAAATTCTTCAACGCAAACAAAGGCTACGGCTTCATTCAGCCTGAAGACGGAGCCAAGGACGTGTTCGTCCACATTTCCGCTGTCGAGCGCTCCGGCATGCATTCCCTGGTCGAAGGCCAGAAGGTCAGCTTCGAAGTGGTTCAGGACAGCCGGTCCGGCAAGTCCTCCGCTGACAACCTGCAGGACGTCTGAGTCTCGCCGATGGCGCGGACCTCGGTCCAGGGCCATCATCCAGATTGGAAAGGCCGGGAGACATCCCGGCCTTTTTGTTGCGCCCATTTTGAAAAGAAGGGGCCAGGCCGTCCCTGATCAACCACGCCGGGACGACCAAGCGGATTTCGCGCGCGATCCGGTGGGCCGGATTTCTCGAACAGGCCATGTTCAATTTCAGCTATCTGAAATGCTCCTGGGACCGCGTTACCTGCCGCCGGAACCCGGTTGACGACTCTTCCTGCAATTTCAATCGATTAAGCTCTGAACGGCTACTGGACATCGGCTTTCAACAGGCGTTAGACAGCGGGCGCGGGCCGGGGATCTGACCCTTGCGGCCTGCCGAACACTTGCTGAACTTGCGCTGAGGAACACATTCGACATGGCGACGACGGATCATCACTTCGACAACTGGAAAGAACAACAATATGCCGCAGAGCAGATGATCCCGCTGGTCGGCCACCTCTATCGCGACTACGGCATAAACATCCGGATTTTCGGACGCCGGCTCTTGAACAACTCCGCCATCGAGATCATCAAGGCGCACCGCTACGCCCTGCAGATCACCGGGCAGGAGCTGGAAGTCTCCAAGAGCCTGGAGATCGTCAAGGCCATGCTGGAGATGGATCTCGCCGCGTCCCGCGTCGACCTCGGCAAGCTGTGCCACCGTTTCATGGAAGAGGGTGGCGATGCCGCGGCCTTCGTTGAAAAACAGCTGGCCAGCATCAATACGGGAAGAACCACCATCCTGCAGGAGCCGCAGGACGTCGTTCTCTACGGCTTCGGGCGGATCGGCCGTCTGCTGGCGCGCATGCTGATCGAGCGTGTCGGCGCGGGCAACAAGATGCGTCTTCGTGCGATCGTGGTGCGCGGCGGCAAGGGCGAGGATCTGAAGAAACGCTCCAGCCTGCTGCGGCGGGACTCCGTCCACGGCGCGTTCAGCGGCTCGATCACCGTCGACGAGGAGCAGAACGCCATCATCGCCAACGGCAACACCATCCAGGTGATCTACGCCAATTCGCCCGCCGAGGTGGATTACACCAAATACGGCATCCACAATGCGCTGGTGGTCGACAACACCGGCATCTGGCGCGACGAGGATGGCCTTGGCCAGCACCTGAAGTGCCCGGGGGCGTCCAAGGTCATTCTGACCGCGCCGGGCAAGGGATCGATCAAGAATGTCGTCTATGGCGTCAACCACGGCGACATCACCGAGGATGACGCCATCCTGAGCGCGGCTTCATGCACCACCAACGCGATCACGCCGGTGCTGAAGGTGATCAATGACGAATTCGGTATCGACAACGGCCATGTCGAAACCATCCATGCCTTCACCAACGACCAGAACCTGATCGACAACTACCACAAGGGCGACCGCCGCGGGCGCGCCGCGCCGCTCAACATGGTTCTGACGAGCACGGGTGCTGCCAGCGCGGTTGCGAAGTGCCTGCCGGAAATGAAGGGCAAACTGACCGGCAACGCGGTGCGCGTGCCGGTGCCCAATGTCTCCATGGCGATCCTGAATTTGAATCTCGGGCGCGCAACGACCGATCAGGAAATGAACGACTACCTGCGCGGCGTTTCTGTGCAATCCTCCCTGCAGGACCAGATCGACTACACGGCCTCCACGGAACTGGTCTCCTCGGACCTCGTCGGGTCGACCCATGCCGGCGTCGTCGACAGCCAGGCAACCATTGTCGACGGCAACCGGCTGGTTCTCTACGTCTGGTACGACAACGAAGCCGGCTACAGCACCCAGGTCATCCGCCTGATGCAGGAAGTCGCGGGCATGAAGTATCCGTCGGTTCCGGAGTGAGGGAAATAGCAGGGGCGAACGCGGAGGTGGATTTTCGAGCGGGAGCGGCGGCGAGGGTTCTGTCCATCAACACCATGGTGCCGCAGCCGAACGCTCACTAATTGTCGGTGAAGAAATCCTGAAGTCTGGGTGGAATGCTGAGACCCAGCGTGGCGTGTTCGAGTGGCTGGATCGGGGCCGCAAACAGAGTGACGGGTTTCCCAATTATCGAGCGAGAATGCAGACATTGGCGCACCCGGATATGGCTGCATTTACGGCCCATTGCCGAGCTTGGAGTAAAGCCCAAAGATCTCAACTGTGTTACGAAATCCGCTAATCCCTCAGATCTCATTTTGTAGAGTTGAATTGCCAGTGTGCGAACAAGTTACCAAACGTCACATCTTGGAGACGACTGTTATTGATTAGACATGAGTATTTTTTATTGAACCGTTTATACTCGACGTCTATTAGCCTCATGGAGTCCCTCTGTTGCTAAATCATGGTACGGACCAATTCGTTGGGGGCAGACCACACACCCACTCTTCGCCATGAGGCAGCGTTGCAGTTACAACCGCATTTAAGACTCTGAAATGCCGGCCAACACACAAAGCTCCTCTATCAACCGCCGAAATTTGCTTTGAACGTTATCAACATCTGTCTTCTTTGTTATGTAAGTCCTGTTGTGCGCTGCTGTGTCACCCAAGTCTTTAATCGAATCCATTACGTCGCCCATGCCGCGCGAGAGTCTGAAGTTGGAAGGATTTTTGGCTTGGCTGATCAAATCTTTCAACATCAAGTAATTGCCATCTGCATCACGAATTTGAGCCTCTTTTCCCTTTTTCTCAAAAGAGGAAATAATGAGAGATTCCATCATTCTGCGCATCAATACAGCCGCGCCATCATAGAACCCGTAGGTGTAGCTTCCATTGATTTGTTCTACCAAAGAGACCAAATATCTTCGTCCTCCGGTGCAAGAACTAGCCGTCAAAATGCTCTCATTTGAAACAGGTTTTACGACACCGGTGTAGCTTGAGAGCTTTTCGTTCAACTTAGCTAAATTAATACGGTGAAGTGCGTAGCCTTTGCCTCGTTTGACATACTGACGACGCTGCTTGCTGGTTCCTTCGTTGAGATACTGAGCAATACGACCTGGGACTGGGTGATTGATCGAGTTGAAAATGTTTCGGATTTCCGCAGATGCGCAATAGTCATTCTTTTGAACCACAGTCTGGTAGTAAACTATAAGCTCGACGAGCTCACGATTACTGAGTTCTTCGTCGGTTTCACAAAAAACCAAAAGTTCTTGCAGGCTAGCCAATTACTTTTCCCGCTTTGCAATATCGTGGTTGAACAGGTTTTCACCTTTTGGCGTTAGCGTAATTTCCCTGAAACCTCTCTCATAGACAATCAAATGATCACGATTCTGTGCGTTCCGAAGCGTATCCATAAACGATCCTGGCAGTTTGATCTTTGACTTACGCTCAGCGAAACAAGTATAAATGTCGTCTCCCGATATACTTTCAATGCTCGCTTTATCAGTGAGGAATTTAAGGAACACCACCAAATGTTCCGAATTGTTGTTCGATTTGTACGTTTCTGAAAATTCGTCTAATCCATGTAAGTCGAGCGTTGCATTGTATTTTGGCTTGTATGCAGTCGACCTTTTTCCTTTTGGTGTGGGCGTTGCGCTCTTTATAGGGTTTGTTTTATTTGCGCCAGCAAACTTAGAAGGCTGCTTCCGCGATCTGACTTTTGCAAGTCCTACGTTCTCTCCGCTCAATACTTCTTCGAAATACTGTTTACCCGGTCTATTTATCGAGTAACGGATAATCACTCCCTTTTTAGTGACATTGTCTTTCATTACATATTTGTTAGCCTTGCGCGAAATCGCCAGGGAAACGTTTGATGTCGCAACTGAAATCCCAAGTTGCGATAATATCTTGCTGATTTCACCAGTAGTCAAAGCTGGCTGTGAATTGAAATATTTTTCATTGATGTAGAGACACATCATAATTTTGTTCACAACGTCAGAATGACCTAAAATATGCTTTTCTAATGCTTCAGTTTCTTCGCAGTCGAATATTGTGTTTGCGATCTGAGAAAGATCCACGTCGTCGCTAGGTCCATCGGTTGCAGCAGCCTTTATATCTTCTTTGGGCTGGCCACTTTTTGCGGACGGTGCAGTCGGCTGAGACCCGCCACCGTATAGCATGGCCACGTGAGCGACCTCCTCCGCTGACCCTGAAACAGTTATCGTGGTCCCGTTAGCTAACTTGATCGTTGCTTCAGCCATCTGAATTCTCCATAAACTGAAACCTGATATATGTCTCGTTATTAAAATCTTCAAGAATTTTTTTATATTAAAATCTCATTTTACAAGAAAAATGCAGAGAATTTTACGAGTTACGAAATTGAAGTAAAAATAATTTGAGGTTATAGATGCGAGTTAAATGTGTTCAATGTATTGAAATATATATGACTTTTAGAATTTTTGAAATGATTAATCAAAGTGCTACGCTATTTTTTTTGAATTTTCTATCTTTTGCTGATTTAGAGCCAACTAAATTTCTTGCAGTTTCAGAACATGCTCGCAGGCATTTGGGAGCTAACTACTCTGCAACGCCCGGCTCACCGTTGCCCGCGAAAAACCACACAGTTTAGCCAATGCTTCAGCGATGTTCATTTAAAACACTGGCATGACAATTATCTCAGATGTAGTTACGGTTGCATTCCGCCCTTTCTGGACAGTTATCGAATTCGCGCCGAATGTCCGCTTTCAAAAAAAACGTTTTTGAAGCCTTGAATGTCCGAAATGGGAGCGCAAAGCGGAGAGTTGCTCCAACTGTGCATCATGGGTAGCGGGGAGGGAGACACCCCTTGCGATGACAAGGCGGTTGTCGACATGCGCCCGGACAAAGACCACCCCCCTAAGGCTTTCCATAACTATCCGCAGTGCCACCCCTGTGCTTTGCTCAGCTCGCTTGGCCTTCGACCAACATCAGATTGACTAACTTCATTTTTTCCCACCGCCGGGTTTCTCCGGCCTTCAGACATTTCAAAACCCGGAGCAAGTCCCGTGTTCAAACGCATCAGGTTTCCGCTTCTTCTTGTCGTGCTGGCGATCGGGTTGGTGGGGTGCAACGGGGACGAGACGGAGAGCGGGCAGGGGGAGGCTCCCGAGGGCTTGAGGATCGTGCCGGTGTTCGGGCCGGAGCGGACCGATGTCAGTGCCGATGTCGAATGGAATTTCAGCAAGGTCGGCAAGGTGGAAAGCGTTGACAGGGGCGGGGACGGGTCGATCTTCTGGATCAACTGGGCCGAGCGGTTCGATCCGCTTGGCGTTGACGGCGTCTACCCGCTCAGCGACGGCGAGATCGGCGTCGAGCTGACCTTCAAGGGGCATGACCACCGCGACATCGTCGAGCTGCCCGCCGCCGAAAACGGCAACCAGCGGCTTGAACTGGAAATCACCGGGCAGGGCCGCCTGGTTCTGGAAGCGGAAGGACTGGAAGACGACGCGCTGATGGAACTCGGTTTTCACGGCAAGGGCGGCGGTGCCGGCGGCAGCGAGATCGGCCGGACCGGCTGGCGCAACCAGCGGGGCTCCAATTACGTGACGCCGGGCATCTACGACGTCACGCTGAAGAACGAGGACACCGGCGAGACCCACACGCAGTCCGTGACCATCGGCGAAGGTGAGACGAGCACCTTGACCTTCACCTTCACGCAGTAACGGATCGCGCAACATGAGCCTCCTGTTTTCAGCGCAGGGAAGGATCGGGCCTGCCGGTTCTGGATCGGGTTGCTGATCCTGTTGATTGCCGGCGTTCTGATGTCCCTCGTGGTCACGGGGCTTGTGCTTACCCTCGGACAGACGGGCCAGTGGATCGGGTTCGCTCTCCTGCTGCTCTTTCTCTATCCGGCCGCCGTGCTGTCGATGAAACGTCTGCGGGATCGCGGGCGCGCGCATCTCCACTTGTGGCTCACCGCCTATTTCGCGCCCGGCCTCCTGGCGAATTTCGCGCAGACTTCCGGCATCGGCTTCACATACGAAGACATCGGCGGAATCCCTGTTTCAAGCCCGACCGCGCTCGGCGGCACGCTCATGATCCTGGGCTTTCTCGCCTTTCTCACCGCGATCGTCGATCTGGGCTTTCTGAAGGGCAAGGCGGCGCAGGCCTGAAACCGGCCGCCGTCACGCCGCAGGATGCGGGTCATGACGGCAGCCTATGCTGAACTCAGGCAAACGGATCGACCTGATAGTCGAACGGATTGTCCATGTGATCCACACCGTCGAACTCGCCGTTCTCGCGCATCTCGTTGAGCAGCGCCTCGAGTATGTCGTTGAACTCTCCCATATCGGTCCAGGCATCTCCCATCAGATTGACGAATTCGGCGAAGGCCGCATCGAAATCGCTGCCGAGGTTGAAGTTGAACTGGTCAAGGCCGGTCAGGAACTCCTCGCTGAACAGGACCGTGTCCGAATAGACGTTTTCGCCATCGAAGACGATGTATTCGAACATCACGTTCATGGACACCTGATAGGCCCCGGCCGTCTCGCACCAGGTCATTTCCATCTCGACCTCGAGCGTCATGGCGAAACTCTCGATGTCATAGCCTTCGGCCTCACCCATGATGTCCATGTTGAGGCCGTAGTAATAATCCTCGAAGTTCTCGAAATCAGGCCCGGAGATCTGCTGGTTCTCGCCATAGGAGATCGTCACGTCGAGCAGCTTGCCTTCCCCGGCGCTGTACTCGCCCTGCAGGTTCTGGGACACCCGGAAGCTCCAGATCGAAGTTTCCTGGCCGTTCGCATCGGTCTCCGTGGTCACGAAGCTTTCCCGGCGCTCGCCGAACAGCAGGTTGGAAACACTGCCCTTGTCGGAATCCACCTGCTCGGAATAGACGTGGATGTTGCTGAGACCGGCGTTCTCGGTATTTGAATACATGAAGCCGGTTTCGACATCTTCATAGGTGACCTGCGGCAGGGTCTCAGGATCGAAGGACTGGAACGGATCGATGTTCTTCAGCGGAAGATCGACCGAACCGGATGCGGCGTCGGAAAGATCTGTGTCCGGCAGGTCGATGCCGGTCCCGTCCTGACTGCCAGAGGTGTCTGCGTCCGCTTCCTCCATCAAGACCTGCGCATCAAGCCCGATCGGCGGTGTCACGGTGACCGGGGGGACCGTATCGGCTTCGAAGTCAAAAGACGGACTGCCGTCCAGAAAAAACTGGTTCCAGGCGATTTCCCTTGTCGTCTGTGTATTTTGTACGTTGGTATTCATCTAGCTGTTCCGTCTTTGATAAATTTATATTTATATTCATGGTGCGTGATCCTGATTTGATTTGCATTTCCTGATTTTCAATAGAAAAATTCAATTATTACATTAGTTTAATTCTTTATTCTTCGTAATAATTCTTCTTCTTCTTTTTGTTCTACTCACGTTATGCTTTTCGGTGGGTTGGGTCATGAACGCGATTGCTGCTTCGGGCAGCGGAAGATCTGCGGCGGCGCCAGGGGCGGCGCGCGCTCCGGACGCAGGCGTCAAGGCGTCTTTTCGGGTTTGGGGCATCCCGTGCCGGAGGGCGGGCTCCCTCAGCGATGTTGGTCCTGTGCGATCTTCTTCTTCAGCACCTTCAGGAACCGGTCCTCGATCGGGCTGGATTTTGCGTTGGTGCGGCGGATCGCGCCGAGGGGGCGGTGAAACTGCGGGTGGTCGAAGGGCAGAAAGACCAGGCGGTCCTCCAGGTAGGAGGCGGTGGTGGCTTTCGGCATGGTGGTGATCAGGTCGGTTTCCGAGACGATCTCCAGAACCGAGCGGATGGAATCCGTCTCGCAGCCGATCTGCATCGAGCGCACGCCGGAGGCGATCATGGCCGCCTCGGTCTGCTGGCGCAGCAGGCTGCCCCTGGAATGGGCCAGCCAGACCTGGGCTTCCAGGTCCGAGGCCATGATGCGCTTGCGCGAGGCGAGCGGATGGCCCGCGCGGCACATGACGCCGACACCGTCGTCGATCAGTTCCTCGAACACCAGCCCGTCGACCGGTTCGGCAAGGCTCTCCGGTCCGAAGACCAGATCGACCTGTCCGCGCTCCAGCATGGTCCTGAGTTCATGCACCAGACCGGTGCGGATCTCGACGCTGCAATTGGGGTTGGCCTTCATGAAGGGCGTCAGGGCGTTGCTCAGGAACCGGCCCGAGACGATCGGCGGCGCGCCGATACGCAGCTCGCCGACGGAGCCCTTGGCCGACTGGTCGGCAACGATGCCCGCCTGTTCCTCGGCCAGCCGGATCGCCAGCCCGTTGCGGGCCAACCGCAGGGCGAGGTTGTTGGGGATCGACCGCCGACCCTCGCGCTGAAACAGGGGCGCTCCGAGCCGCGCCTCCAGCGCCTTCATGTTGCGGCTAAGCGCAGGCTGCGTTGTGCCGAGGCGATTGGCGGCGGACTGGAAGGAGCCCGCCTCGACGACGACCGAGAGCTGGGCCAGGTGTTTGGGGTCGAGTTTCATAACTGATTGGTATGTATAGGCCCAAAAGTTTGATTATTCCATATCAATCAGACTTGGTAACGTCCGGGAAACGTCTATGGGAGGATAGCATGTTTCATTTCAAGTCACTCGGCCGGGCCCTTCTGGGCGCGAGCCTTGTCCTGGCGCTGCCCGGTGCCGCGTCCGCGCAGATTTTCAAGGGGGAAACCGCCGGTGTCGGCGACCCGGTTCACACCATGTTCGTGGCCTTCGCCAACCAGGCCGGCAAGTTCGGCGTGGAGATCCAGGTCAATGCCGGCCAGACCCTGACCAAGTCCATGCTCAAGGGCGCGAAGGGGGACATCGATTTCTTTTCCACCGTGCCGTCGCTGGTCAACCTGATGGCGGGCCAGAAGCGGATGTACGAGAAGATCGAAGGTGCGCCGGAGCTGGCCAAGAACATCCGCGCCATTCTCGGCTTCAAGGCCGGGGCCTATCACCCGGTGACGCTGGCAGGCTCGGGGATCGAAAGCTGGGAAGACATCAAGGGCAAGACCGTGTTCACCGGCCCGCCCGCCGGCTCGGCCTCCGCCACGTCGGAAGCGCTGATCAAGATCATCACCGGCTACGTCGCCGGGGAGGACTATACCGCCGTCCGGCTGAGCTGGGGGGAAGGCTACGCGGCGCTGGCCGACGGCAAGATCGACATGATGGTGCGCCCCGCGGAGATCGGTTCGGCGAATATCGAGCGGTTCGGTCTCAGCGGCGAGTTCCGGGTGCTGTCGATCCCCGAAGACAAGGTTGAAAGCGAAGAGATGCAGGCCCTTTTCGGCCGGCCGGGCCGCGGCATGCTCCAGTTTAACGGCGACGTCTACAAGGGGCAGCTGACCGACGGCGAGATCACCGCGCTCGGCTTCACCCAGTTCGTCGGCACCCATGCCGGTGTCGATGAGGACGTGGTCTACAACGCCACCAAGGCGTTCTGGGAGAACCTTGCCGAGGTGCACAACACCGCGTTCTTCCTCAAGGACGTGACGAAGGACAGCGCCTTCACCTCGGTCAACGTGCCGCTGCATCCAGGTGCCGTGCGTTACTATGACGAGGTCGGCATCGCGATCCCGGACGGCCTGCGCCCCTGACCCTTCGTGACTGCCGGGCAGCGGGTCCACCGTCACCCGGCAGCGTCCCCGATCCCTTCAGCAAGTGATGGTTCGTCATGACCGATGCGGCTTCTTCTGCCAGCGTCACGACCCGCCTGTTCGGCTTCGCAGCGGCGCTCAGCTGCCTCGCCCTGGGTCTGATCACGCTCTACAGTTCAGGCGTCGGCCTGATCGATCCCAAGCTGCACCGCGCCGCCGGGTTCGTGCTTGCCCTGATCGTTGCCGTCTCGGTCTCGCAGAAGCGGCGGGGGGGCACCACGCCCCTCCATCTCGGTCTCGATGTCGCCCTGATCATCGCCGGGCTCTGGTCGATCTGGTCGTTCTACTTCGTCCAGACCGAAATGGAGACCGCGCTTTATGACGTCACCAATCGCGACGCGTGGCCCGCGCTCGCCGGTCTCGTCGTGTTCCTGGAACTCTGCCGCCGGCTGTGGGGCTGGGGTCTCTTCTGTGTCGGCACGTTCGGCGTGGTCTATCTTCTCTTCGGGCAGGACCTGCCCGGCATCCTCGCCCATTCCGGCTTTTCGCTGAAGGAGGTCGCCGAGGCGCTCTGGTATAACACCAACAAGGGCGTGTTCGGCTCGATCACCAATATCGTGCTCAGCACGGTCTTCATCTTCATCATCTTCGGCGTGCTGCTGGAAGGCACCGGGGCGGGCGACACATTGCTGAAATTCGCCTTCCTCGCGACGCGCCGCACCCGGGGAGGGCCGGCCCATGCGGCCATCCTGGCCTCGTCCATGTTCGGCACCATGTCCGGCTCGACCGTTGCCAATATCGTCGGCACCGGCACCTTCACCATCCCGATGATCAAGAAGCGCGGCTTCTCGCCGACCTTCGCCGCCGGGATCGAGGCAACGGCCTCGTCGGGCGGACAGATCATGCCGCCGATCATGGGGGCCGCGGCCCTGGTGATGGCCGACCTCACCGGCGCGGGCTATCTCAACATCATCGTCGCCGCCCTGCTGCCGGCGCTGTTCTACTATTTCAGCCTGTTCGCCGCCGTCACGGTCGAAGCCCGCCGACAGGGCATCGAGGTGCAGGAAATGACCGTCGACGACGAGATTACCCGGACGGATCTGATCAACTCCGTGCTATTCATCGGACCGATCCTGGTGGTCATCGGATCGCTTGTCGCCGGGCTTTCCACCTCCGCTGCCGGCTTCTATGCGGTCGTGGTGCTGCTGGTGCTCTCGGTCATCAATCCGGAGGTGCGCGGCGATCCGGCCCGGCTCTGGAAGTCGTTCCTGAAAGGCGCCGAATCCGGGGCGACGCTGTTGATCGCGATTGCCGCCATCGGCATCCTCGTGGGCTCGCTCGACAGCACCGGCCTCGGCCTCAAGCTGGCCAATGTCATTGCCAGCATCCGGGGCGAAAGCCTGTTCTCGGCGTTGCTCGTCGCCATGGCCGGGGCGCTGATCCTGGGCATGGGCATGCCGACGCTGCCCGCCTACCTGATCATCATCCTGGTGATGGGGCCGGCGATCCAGGAACTCGGCGTCTCGATGCTGACCGCGCACATGTTCGTCTTCTACTACGGTGTCGCCTCGTCGCTGACCCCGCCGGTCGCGATTGCCGCCTATGCGGCAGCGCCGATCGCCCAGGCCAATCCGCTGATGACCGCGTTCATGTCGTTCCGGCTGGGCATGGCGAAATTCATCATTCCGTTCATCTTCGCCTTCTACCCGACGATCCTGATCATCGAGCAGTTCAGCCTGCTGCCGTTCCTGTGGATCGTTGCCCGCACGTGCTTTTGCATCTGGCTGTTCTCGTCGGCGCTCTCCGGCTACGACCGGCGCAGGCTGACCGTGCCGGAGATCGTGGTGCGCTTTGCCGCTGCGTTTGCCTGCCTTGCCACCGATCCGATGATCCACCTGCCCGCCATTGCCATCGGACTTGCGCTGATCGCGTTCGATATCCATGCCGGCCGGGCCAAAGCCGCGATGTCCGAGGCGCCGAAATGACCAAGAGACCCAACTTCCTGTTCATCATCACCGATCAGCACCGGGCCGATCATCTTGGCTGCTACGGCAACAGGATGGTGAAGACGCCCAATATCGATGGGATCGCGGCCGGCGGCACGCGGTGGGAGCGCTTTTATGTCGCCAACCCGATCTGCATGCCCAACCGGGCCTCGATCATGACCGGGCGCATGTGCTCGGTGCATGGCGCGCGCCACAACGGCATTCCCCTGTCGATGGACCACACCACCTTCGTCGAACTGCTGCGCGATGCCGGGTACAGCACCGGCCTGATCGGCAAATCCCACCTGCAGAGCTTCACCGGCCTGCCCGCGACCAACCGCTTCGAGGCGCGGGACGGTTTACGCACCCCGTCGGCGCATCTGCGTGATGCCTACAAGAACAACCGGCACTCGGCGGATTATGATCTCGAGGTCGCCCCCAATTGGGACACACCCCTGGCCGAGCGGCTGAAAGGGGATTTCTACGGCTTCGGCCATGTCGAGGTCGCTGCCGATCATGGCGACCAGGCCTCCGGCGACTATCTTTTGTGGGCGCGCGGGCAGACACCGGATTTCGATCACCTGACCGGCCCGGAAAACGCGCTGCCCGACAACCGCATCACCGCACCGCAGGCCTGGCGCACCACCGTGCCGGAAGAGCTTTATTCGACCTCGTGGATTGCCGGCCGGTCTGAAGCCTGGCTCGCGGAGCAGGCAACAAGTGACGCGCCGTTCTTCCTGCAGATGTCCTTCCCGGATCCGCATCACCCGTTCACACCGCCCGGGCGCTACTGGGACATGTACGACCCGGCCGATGTGGCGCTGCCGGCCTCGTTCGGCAAGGGCGACCTGCCGCCGATCCGGGCCATGAAAGAGGCGATGGAGAAGGGCACCGATCCGCGGGACAACCAGAACCCCTTCGCCGTGACCGAGGACGAGGCGCGGGCCATCATCGCTCTGACCTACGGCATGATCTCCATGATCGACGACGCCATCGGCCGGGTTCTCAAACGCCTCGACACCCTGGGGCTGGCCGACAACACGGTCGTCATCTTCACCTCCGATCACGGCGACTACATGGGCGATCACGGCCTGATGCTGAAACTGCTGCTGCACTACCAGGGGATCATCCGCGTGCCGTTCCTCTGGAACGATCCGGCACACCCGGCGCACAGCCCGGTCGACACGGGGCTGGCCTCGTCGATCGACATTGCCGCCACCATCCTGGCCCGGGCCGGCATCCAGGCCTTCAACGGCCTGCAGGGCCGGGACCTGATCACCACGGCGCCGCCGGAGGCGATCGTGGTGGAGGAAGACAGCCAGCGCACCATGACCGGCTTCGACCGCCCCCAGCGCGTGCGCACGGTCGTCACCGACCGCTACCGCATGTCCCTGCGTGCGGGCGAGGACTGGAACGAGCTCTACGACCTTGAGGCCGACCCGCACGAACTCACCAATCTCTACGACGCCCCAAGCGCCGCCGCCATCCGCCACACCGTCACCGAAACCATGCTCCGCCGCATGATCGACCTGCAGGACCGGGCACCGCTGCCGGCGTATCGGGCGTGAGGGGGGCGAGAGGTAGGCGGTATCGCGAGTCTGAATTGCTACATTAAATCAATGCCATCAATGGGTATTAACCCTAGAACTTCAAGCTTCCCTTGAGCGAAAAGCCGTGTTGCTGGGTGTCTGATGAAAACAAACCGTCGTATGAAATCTTCAGCGCTGTGCCTTCGTTTAAAAACGCCGTGGCACCAACCGCGACATCAGCAAAGACATCTCCAAAATCCGTGGAGTTTGTGAATGTGCTGGTACCTACCGGCGCATTTGCAAAACTTGCTGTGACACCATGGTCACTGTCAGGATAATAGCTCAACCCGGCTCTGACATACGGCCGCAGAAGACTGTTCTCAAACAGCTCGATCTCATTGCCGATTTCCAATCCGGGTGAGATAGAAACGTAGGTTTCTGAACTGCCTGAAACGCTCAAATTTGCGCCGCTGCCGCCACTCTCAGTAACGCTGCCGCGATTGAGGTGTGTGACATTCACATCGAGTTGGGGCTTAAAGAACCACGTTTCATGCGTTAACAGATATGCGGCACGAGCCTGTGCGGTTACATGAGAAACATTGTGATCAGAAGCGGCAACAAGATCTAATCCGCCGAAGTTGATGGTCCGGTCTGTGTTGTAGCTGTCAATGCCTCCGCTTACCGCGGCAGCAAACAGGAAAGGACCATTTTGAAATTTAAGTGTTGCACCGGCAGTGAAGCGGTTCCCGTCGCTGTCGGCATTTGCATTTGTGCTCAGTGAGAAGCGCTCATATCCGAGCCCAAGGCCAGCATACCAACTCGGAGCAAGCTCCAGCTGAACACCAGCAGCAAGACCACCCGTATTTTCTTGAAACCCAACAGCACTGTTGCTGTCGTTTTGCCTGGTAAACCGGCCGTGCGGGCGAACCCAGACGCACTGACCTTCACTGATCGCGGTTAAATCTTCCCCGGCAACGTCGCAGGAAAACAACAGGTTGGAAAAGTCGTTTGCTGCAAAGAGAGACGCGGTTTCAGTGTTTAGAAAAACCTCTGCCGACAGTTGGTCAAGCGCCTCCTGATATGCTCCCATACTGAAAACACCATTCACAAGAGCGCTTAAAATGGGCTCCATGCCTCCCGGCCCCGCACTGAGTGCGGTATTCAGACTGTTAGCAACACTGGCTTGATTGGAATTCAGGCCGCCTACAGCCAAATCAATCGACGTAGTGAGAACTATGTCGTTTGCATTCGGATACGAAAGACTTGCCTGCAAGGCAGGACTGGTCGCGACGGCAAGGCCGGCATTCACCGCGCCACCGGAAGCCGAGATGATGGTGGCCGATTGTTGGCCTGCCACGAGATTTATCAATTGCGGCGTGATCGTACCGTTGAAAGAGGCTGATCCGCTCACATCGATACGGTCCGCCGTTCCGGCTGTCGTATCCACCGTGATTGTCGTCGTTCCGCTGCTGGTTTGCGTAAGATCCCCGGTCAACGCTGTGTTGCTGACTGCAGATGCCCCGTCAGGAGAGAGGTTACCGGCATTGGTCAAACTGTTTCCCGCTCCAAGCGTAACGGTTGTTCCGGAATTGAAGATACCGGTTGACAGGTTGTTGAACGTGTTGGTCCCTGAACCAAGGGTCACATTGCCGGTGATCGTGCCAGAGTTGTTAATTAGTTCGTCACCATTCTCCCCGCTCAGCGCAAGACCCGATTGAGCTGTTATGGATGCATAGTTGTTGAGCGTATTGGAAACCCCGGCAGCACCTTCGAACGAAACACCGGCGCCTGTCCCGGTTCCGCCGTCAATTGCTCCACTCATCAGATTTACGGTGCTGGTGCCGGAAGTGTTGACGTCTATCCGCAAGGCGTCGCCCACGGCAGAAGTTACGTCACCTGAGGAAGTGACGGTCGCAGATCCGGTATCGACCTCGGCCTCAATGCCAGTCCTCGTTGCTGAAGAAACGTTACCGGTAGAATTCACCGTGACACTGTTTTCGGAAGATGCCTCAATGCCCTCGCTATTCGCGGTGATGTTGCCCACGGACGTAACGACGGTACTCGCGGCACTTCCTCCAGTAGCATCAATTCCAATGCCGCTTTGGGTGGTAATATTGCCGGTGGATGTTACAGTGATACTGCCTTCCAGGCGTAAAAATGCATTGATGCCATCACCGTTAGCGTCGATATCGCCCGTATTGGTTATCGTGATTGCACCGTCGCCTCCTTCCCTGCTCGCGTCAATACCGATTCCTGTTCCAGCCGTAATCGCGCCAGTGGAGGTGATCGTCGTGTTGCCGTTGCCAAAGTGATCGGCGTTTATGCCATCACGGCCTCCAGTTACGGTCCCCTTGGAAGTAACTGTTATGTTTCCGTTCACGTTACCAAGGAAGGCACCAAGCCGGGCATCGATACCATTGGATGCGCCAGTCGAAGTGATCGAAGATGACCCCAAATCGACATCGATAGTAATATCCTGCGCCGTCGTGCTGGTGAATGCGATGCCATCCACTCCGGAGGCGGGAGCAATATCCTGCGACAGATTGTTCACGTTGAGCGTTGTGAGAGGTGCGCTGGCATCGACGCCCGACGACACGTCCCCGGTACACGTCGCACTGGTGCCCGAAACGATGCATGAGCCAGAACTTGGAGGGATGACTGTTTGGGCTGTCACCGGTTGTGAATGGCCAACGAGAACTCCTGCACCTGCCGCTGTCGCAAGAAGAAGATTGCGAAGCGGCATTGAAGCGCCCAACTCAGCCAAAGATGCATCGCCAAATTGAGTATTGCGCTTAGCTGTATGCCCCGGAAACATCAGTTCCGCTTCAAAGATGCCTGCCATTGATGCCCCACCAGTTTCGATAGAGGGTTACGCATTTTTGCGTAGACCTGCAACCCGACGCCTCGAAAAAGCTAAATAGTTTTGCCAAAATCTGGTGCTATTGAATGTCAGTTCCCGGCCCGATGCTGCTTCTCAGCGTAAACTGTTTAGGAGCGCATACGAACCTCAATCAGAATAGCTATTGCTCTTAGGCTGCGAGGCATCAGAACGGTCTCCAGGGGGAGGCAGGGGTCCTGCGCGCGTCGTTTGCCAAGGTGCGCGCGCTGAAAAAGCGGCTGCCAAATCTCGCGATCGCCGCCTCGCACGATTTCGCCGCGGCGGAGATTGTCGCGCGCGCGACAGGCGCTGCACCGGAGCGGGACGAGACGCGCGACTGAGCGAACGTGTCCGGTCCTGAAAGCGGGCGCGATCCGGGGCTCGGTGGGTTTGTCAGAACCCTGGTGGTATTATTTGTTTTTTCGGAAGAGTGTTTCCGCATTCTTCCAGATTATCAGGACGAAAAGACATTTTATCTGGTGTCCTGACCGGTCTTGACCGCTTGCGGCCTCAGGATAGTGCGCAGGACGTCGCGCGCGCGGTGTCGCCCTGGATCGGGTGAATGTCCTTCCACCTTTCAAATCGAATGTCCGGAGTGTGCTGACAGAATGGATTCGCTGACACAGTTTGCCCTCGGCGCAGCCCTTTCCGCGGCGTGTCTCGGTTCGAAAACGGGACCGAGAAAGGCAGCGCTGATCGGCGGGGTCATCGCAACGCTGCCGGATCTGGATGTCCTGATCCCGTTCGACACGCGGATCGATCAATATGTCTATCACCGTGGCTGGTCGCATTCGTTCTTCATTCATGTGCTGGCAACGCCGGTCATCGGCGAGGTGCTGGTTCGGTGTTTCAATTCCCTCAAGGACTACCGGGCACTTGCCTGGGCGACGGTTTTCCTGTGTCTGACAACCCATGCGCTGCTCGATGCGATGAACGCCTACGGCGCACGGATTTTCTGGCCGTTTCATCCCGATCCCGTCGGGACGGGATCCGTCTTCATCATCGATCCCGTCTTTACCGTTCCATTGCTTGCGGCTGTCGTCTGGGCGCTCGCCAGCGGTAAATGGTCAAAGGGGTTGGGCAGGTTCCTTGCCGGATCACTCGTCTTCAGTGCCGGATATCTGGTGTGGGGTCTTGCCGTTCAGGCGCACATTCATGAACGGGGGAAAGCGATTTTTGCCGCGAAGGGCCTCGACGTCAAAAACGTGAAGACCGTGGTCACGCCCTTCAACACGCTGCTGTGGCGTGTCATCGGCCAGGCGGACGGCCAGTATCACAATCTCTATGTGTCGCTGTTCGACGGGGACGAAGACGCGATTGTCTATTCGCACGCCTATGACGCGTCGCTCGTCTCCTGTGTCGCCGACGATCCGGAGTACCGCAAGATGCTCTGGTTCAGCGACGGCTTCGTCCGGACCGATCTCATCGATGGCAGGATTGTCGCCTCGGATTATCGCCTGGGCCTGTCGCCAACCTACATCTTCCGCTTCGCGATCGCGGACTATGCGGATGGCGTGGCTCGAAAGATAACGCCGGAGCCGATCTTGCCGAGCATTTCGAATGCGGGCACGGAATTCGGCTGGCTGGGAACCCGGATGTCGGGACAGCCCATGATCCGGGCGTCCGAGCAAGAGCTTGTGAAACGCACCAACGCGAACCAGGTTTCCGGATGCTAGGCGCGAAGATCCGTGATGGCCGCCGTGCCCGTTGATGCCGGGCCGTGCATGGCTCTCAGACCGGCCGCTCGCCCTTGACGGTAACACGCCGGCCCTTGCGCTCCTCCGGCCAATAGTCCCAGATCGCGCGGTGCATGCAACAGCGATTGTCCCAGAAGGCCATGTCGTTCTGCGACCAGCGGAAGCGGATCTGGTAGTTGATGTGCTCGGCATGCTCGAACAGCATCTGAAGGATGGCGTCGCTTTCATGGTCCGACAGGCCCATGATGCGGGTGGTGAAGGTCCGGTTGACGAAGAGCGACTTGCGGCCCGTCTCCGGGTGCGTGCGCACGATCGGGTGCACCGCCTCGGGGCATTCGATGTCGGCATCCTTGCGGCCCCGGTCACTGTAGCGGCCCTTGTAGATGTGCTCCGAACTGTGCAGCGCGGACAGCCCGCCGAGCATCTCCCTCACCGGGTCCGACAGATCGTCATAGGCGGCATACATGTCGCTGAACATGGTGTCGCCGCCGCAGGGCGGCAGGATGTTGATCTGCAGCATGGTGCCGAGCGGGGGCGTCTCGTCGCAGGAGACGTCGGAATGCCAGAACTCGCCATTTGCCACCTTGGAGTCCTTGGTCGCGTGGATTTCGAAGATCTCCGGGTAGCCTTCCATCGTCGGTGCGGCCGGGTGCGCATGCAGCGGGCCGAAGCGCTTGCCGAAGGCGATGTGCTGCGTGGGTGGGATTTCCTTCTGCTCCTTGAAGAACAGGACCTGGTAGCGGAAGAAGGCGTCGCGGATCTCGTCGAACTGATCGTCCGGCACGGGCTCGCTCAGATCCACCCCGTAGATCTCCGCGCCGAGGTTCGGGGCAAAGGGTTTGGCAGTGATCAGCTGGTAATCGTTTGTTCTTGGAGCGACCATCGGGAGCCTCGTGTTATCCGGCGTGTTCGTGATTGGCCGCGACCATAATCATAAAATCAAATTGATAAAAACGATTTTTCCTTTATCAAAACACAAGAAAAACTTTATCAAAATAAGCCATTCGCCCAGCCAGGAGATCATTCATGAGCATTCGCGCACTGCGCACGCTTCTGTCGATCCATCGCCACGGCAGCTTTCGCGCCGCGGCGGAGGCGGAGAACCTGACGCCGTCCGCCGTCAGCCTGCAGATGCGCACCCTGGAGGAGGCGTGGGACCTGACCCTGTTCGACCGCTCCCAGAGGACGCCGAAGCTGACGGAGACAGGACTTGCGCTGGTGGGCGAGGCAGAGATGGTCATTGCCGCCTATGACGGCCTTGCAGACCGGGTGTCGCCGAAGGACGAGATTTCCGGCGAGCTGATCCTCGGTGCGGTTCCGACAACGCTCACCGGGCTGGTGCCGCTCGCGCTGTCGGAATTGAAAAAGCGGCATCCGGGCATTCGCGTGCGCATTGTCCCTGGGCTGTCGAACCAGCTGCTTTCCCAGATCGATCGCGGTCAGATCCACGCGGCCGTCATCTCGCGCCCCGACCTGCTCTCCAGATCGATGCGTTTTTCAAGGCTCGCCGAGGAGGTGCTGGTTCTGCTGGTTTCGCAGACGACGGAAGATCTCTCCCCGGAGGCGCTGCTGCGTTCCCGCCCGTTCATCCGCTTCAACCGGGACGCGGTGGTGGGAAGGCAGATCGAAACCTGGCTGCAGAACAGCTCCATCCCGGTCCATGACGCGATGGAGCTGGAAAGTCTGGAGGCGATTTCCAGCATGGTCGCTGCGGAACTCGGGATCTCCATCGTGCCGCAGCGCTGCATCCGCGAAAGCGGCCGCCTGCCGCTGAAGACGCTGTCGCTTGGCGACAACAGCCCGAGCCGGGTGCTTGGTCTGGCAAGCCGGGAAGGCTCGCCCCGGACCAGTCTCGTCAGCGCGGCGGAGGCTGCCCTTCTGGAAGCGGTCGCGATCGGCGAGTTCACGATTGCGCCGTCACGGTGATGCGGCTGCGGATTTGACGGAAGCACACTACCGTATTGCACGCGTCCGAGGTTGTCCCGGTGGCGTCGGTTTTGGTCTGCTCTTCCTCCGAAGGTGCGGAGCAAAGTGAAGCCTCGAAGGATGGGCCGCACGCTATTGTCCTCTGGCAGATCCTTCGAGACAGGCCTGCGGCCTTCCTCAGGATGAGGATGTCTCTGCCTTCGTCTGGCAGTGGCGGAGAGATGGCCAATTGCAGCCTCTGCCGGACGACAATTCCGAACAAGGGTCCGTCGCGCGGTTCAATTGCCTTTTGGGACCCGGCAGCAGCCGATCAGGTGTGCACCGGACGACCGGACAGAAACTCCAGCAGCCTTGCCGTCAATTCATCGGGTGCTTCTTCGGGGATGGCGTGGCCGCAGGGCAGGGAACATCCGGTCACGTTGTCCGCCTTTTCCTGCCAGGTTGCGGTCACGTCATAAAGATCGCCGACAACGCTCCTGGCCCCCCAGAGCGCGAGAAGCGGCGCGGCAACCCGGCGGTGCGCGTCGGCTTCGTCGTGTTCCAGATCGATCCCCGCCGAAGCGCGGTAGTCCTCGCAGATCGCGTGGATCGTTTCCGGGTTGCGATAGGTTCTGAGGTATTCGGCGATGGCATCCTCGCCGACCGCGCCTTCGGTCCTGACCTGACCGGAAATGTGCCGCCGCAGGAAATATTCCGGATCGCCGCCGATCATTCTCTCGGGAAAATCGTGAGGCTGGATCAGGAAGAACCACCAGAAATACCGCGTGGCGAATTCCTTGTCCGTCTGCGCATACATCGTGCGCGTCGGCGCGATGTCGAGGACGGCGAGGCGCTCCACCGCGTCCGGAAAATCGAGTGCCAGCCGGTGCGCAACGCGGCCGCCGCGATCATGGCCGATGACGGAAAACCGCTCATGGCCAAGCCTTGCCATCAGCGCGATCTGGTCCCCTGCCATCACCCGCTTGGAATAGGGCAGATGCGCCGCATCGCTCTCCGGCTTGCCGCTGTCGCCATATCCGCGCAGATCCGGGGCGATCACGCTGTACCCGGCGGCGGTGAGCCGGGGGGCGACCTTGCGCCAGACAATGTGTGTCTGCGGATGGCCGTGGAGAAGCAGGACGGGCGGACCGTCGCCGGCGCAGGCATAATTGATGTCGACGCCGGGCAGGGCCACCGTCTCTAGCGCAAAACCCTGGAGGAAGCGTGACGCGGTCACTTAGGGGTTTCCAGAACCGCGTCGGCAATCGCCGCCCCGCAGGTCTTCGTGTCCGCCGGGCCACCGAGATCGGGTGTCCTGAGAGCCTGTTCGGACAGTACCTGCTCAATCGCCGTGACAATCGCCTGGCTTGCCTCCGCGGCTCCCAGATGGTCCAGCATCATGGCGGCCGCCCAGATCTGGCCGACCGGGTTGGCAATGCCCTTTCCGGCAATGTCGGGCGCCGAGCCGTGGACCGGTTCGAAGAGCGAGGGGTGGGTGCCTTCCGGGTTGATGTTGCCCGAGGGCGCTATGCCGATCGTGCCCGTGCAGGCGGGGCCAAGGTCTGACAGGATGTCGCCGAACAGGTTGGAGGCGACGACGACATCGAACCAGTCGGGGTGCAGCACGAACTGGGCTGTCAGGATGTCGATGTGATACTTGTCGACCTTCACATCGGGATAGTGTTTCGACATTTCAGCGACCCGTTCGTCCCAATAGGGCATGGTGATCGAAATGCCGTTCGACTTGGTCGCCGACGTCAGGTGCCCGCCGCGCTGTTCGGCAAGGTCGAAGGCATATTTCAGGATCCTGTCGACGCCGGTGCGGCTCATCACGGTTTCCTGCATGACGATTTCGCGGTCTGTGCCGGGGAACATCTTGCCGCCGATCGAGGAATATTCGCCCTCGGTGTTCTCGCGCACGATCATCATGTCAATATCGCCGGGCTTGCGGTTGGCCAGCGGCAGCGGCACGCCCGGCATGGCGCGTGCCGGGCGCAGGCTGACATACTGATCGAACTCCCGCCGGAACTGGATCAGCGACCCCCACAGCGAGACGTGGTCGGGCACGAGGTCCGGCCACCCGACCGCGCCGAAGAAGAGTGCGTCGCTCGCGCCCAGCCGGTCCTTCCAGTCGGGCGGCATCATCTCGCCGTGCTTCACGTAATAGTCGGCTGAGGCGAAATCATGCTCGGTGAACTCGAAGCCGAGGTCGAAGCGCTTTTGCGCCGCGTTCAGAACACGCAGGCCTTCGGGAACGGTTTCCTTGCCAATGCCGTCGCCAGGGATGACTGCGATGTTCCAGCTGTTTTGCGCCATTTTCATTCTCTTCCAGGTGGTTTGATCGCCGGGCAACGTCGCACTTCGGGCAAACGGTGTGCAAGGAAAAACAGGCAACGAGCCCTGGGGGGACACGCGCCGCAAAATGCTGATCGGGCTGCCCGCCACCCGTTCCAGCCGGTGTCCCCGACAAAGCGCAACAGGTGTGCCCGGGGCGCCGGCTCACGCCTTCTTGCCATCAAATCAATTTCAAGCGAGTGATCCAGAATTTAATAAGTTTCACAATAGCTTGAGGGAAATCGAGTCTCGCGCGAATGTGTGCGGGGCGTGTGGCGAAGTGAGCCGAGTTGAAGGTCTGTTCCCTTAAGGTCTGCCTGCATCCAATCACGGGTGCTTTTTAAACGGGTTGACCAGGAGGGCAACATGAAGACACTGAAAACGCTGCTTGGGGCAAGCGTGATGGGCCTGCTCATGGCAGGGTCGGCGCAGGCTGCCACGATTGATATTACCTTCAACAATTCCAACGGGTTCGGATTTCTGGTGACGCCTGTCTACACGGGTGTCCATTCCGGCAATTTCGATGCGTTCAACTCAGGTTCGGCGGCAAGCGCGGGCATCGAACAGATCGCGGAGGTGCCGGTTCCGCCCAATCCGCCCAACCTCATCGCGGGGGAGCGCCTTGCGGTTGAGCCCAACTCGCAGGGAGGCTTCATTTTCGGTCCGGGCGGACCGATCCAGGATGGGGAATCTGGCACGCTGACCATTGATGTCGCGGATCCGACAACGAACCGCTACGCGACCTTCCTGTCGATGTTCGTGCCGTCAAACGATACGTTTTTCGGCAATGACGATCCGTTCGCCTACGAAATCTTCGATGCCGCGGGCAACGTGATCGAACAGACCATCGAGATCACGGGAAGCTCCATCTGGGACGCCGGAACCGAAGTGAACCAGTTGCTGGGAGCGGCCTTTCCCGGCCAGGATATCCAGGATGGCGTTGCTGAAGGCGGTGTCATCCAGCGCCTTCTCGATATCGACGACGGTCAGGGCGGCAACGGCTTCACCGCGCTTGAAGCCCTGTTCGGGGTCGCGGATGCGGGCCTGATCACGTCCGATACCGTTCTCTTTACCATCGATATCGAAGCGACGCCGGTGCCGCTGCCGGCAGGCGGCGTACTCCTGCTTGGCGGTCTCGGTGCCATGGGTTTCGTCGCCCGACGCCGCACCAAAAAGGCCTGAGCCGACTTTCTCATCCGGGCGCGAATGTGCCCGGATGACCCTGTCGGGGTAAAGCGTCCAAGGTTGTTGCGACCTATGTTGCCTGACGGCTTCGCGGACGCATGCCCGTGGCATAGGCCCACAGGCTGAGGGCGACGGCAGCAGTGGATATGATTGTCATGACCGTTCCCGGCACGAAGTGTACGAAGCCCCCAAGATCCATGAATACAAAATAACCGACATCGGTGACCCAGCCGACAATCGCGGTCATGAAGATCGCCGTGACCGAACCGCGCCAGACAAAGATACCCCCAATCACCGTAAAGGCCCCGATCCAGAGCAGGTTGAAGCCGTGCTGGTTTATGAGCGCGCCAACGGCTGCGTGGTAGTCGTTTGCCAGCATTGCAGGATCGACCGCGTCGGCAATTCCGGCTACGGCCGCGGATGTTTCCTGCCCGATTGTCACGATACCGGCGAACATGTGAACCAGGCCCCAGATGACCCAGAGGATTGCCGACGCCCTGAGTGCATGCCTATGATTGCCGGTCATTGAACATCTCCTTTTCCGAGTCGGTCCGATCGCCGGTCCGGAAGCGTTTAGTGGACTATCTCCACTATTCTGATTTAGTGGATAAAGTCAACAATATCGTGGCCATGCAAAATATCGAACTGGCGCTGCTCATCGACCGCTTCATGCGGAAAATTCACTTCGGCCTTCAGTCCAAGGCACACGACTTCGACCGGGAGCGGGTGGGTCCGGGTGGCGGGATCGTGCTGTTGACGCTTGCCGACATGGGCTGTCCCGGACTGAACGAGCTGACCCGGCGGGTCGCGCGCGACAAGTCGCAGATGACCCGCACGATCCGCTCTCTGGAAACGAAAGGCCTGGTGGCCCGCAGGGCGTCGCCGGACGATGCCAGGGTGAGCCTGGTACATCTCACCGGGGAAGGGGAAGCGGTGGTCGATGAACTCCGGCAGGCGGTCGCGGAAACGATCGGCGAGATCCTTGCGCCGATTTCAAAACAGGAAGAAAAGGTGCTGCAAGATCTCCTGGAGCGCGCCCTGGCGGCCGGGGATACAGGCGACAGGCCTGCGGAAAAAACATGAGTCAGCTGTTACTGTTTTCCGACTTCGCAGCGCTTGGAGCGTCCGGCATCAGGGTCTGAAACCAGATGGTGGCTTCCATGCGGTGTGGCCGGCGCCGCAGTGCTGAGCGGCGCGAACCCGCTGTGTCGGTTACCGTATGACGAGCGTTGCCTTGAAGCTTCTGGTTTCTTTCGATTGCAGATGATCCCGGCCAAGCAGCGCGACCACTTCCCGCGCGAGGTCTTCCACCGGAAGCCGGATTGCCGTGATCCCTTCCGCCACCCAGGCGTACCAGTGGGGATCGCCATAGCCGACAAAGGCGAAGTCCCGCCCCGGCTTCAGTCCCTGATGCATGAGCGCGCTCAAGGCGCCGTTTGAAATCTCGACACCTCCGCAGACGATACCGGTGGCCTTTCCCGCCGCCAGCAGGTGTTCTGCACTTTTTCGTCCCATGCCGAATGACGGTGCATCCGTGTGAACAAGTGCCGGGTCTTCGGGCAAGCCGGCCTGTTTGAGACCCTCCCGATAGGCGCTCAGCCGGTTGCCCCCGGAGGACAGGCCACCGCTGGCACCGATATATCCGATCGCGCTGTGCCCACTGTCTGCAAGATGCAGGACCGCGTCGCGCAGTGCGTCATGATCGTCCACCAGCACGGCCGCCTGCGCACCAGACCCTTCCCGTCGGCGGACAAGCTCAATAGCGCTCATGGGGCTCATGTCCGGAGGGGCCCCGCCAGGCGCACCCGGTGAGGGAACCATGACGACCGCCATCGCCTGGAGTTCGCGCAGCCGTTCGAGTGCCTGTTGTTCCTGGCTGAGGTCGTCATTGGTCAGGTGAATGACAAGATGCAGGGACTGCGCCGCGCAGACGTCGGCCATCACGTTTGCGAAGCGGGCGTAAAAGTCGTTCACGATGTTGGGCAGCAAGAGCCCCACGATCCGCGTTCCGTCTCCGCGCATGGCCGTCGCGGCGGCGTTTTTGACGTAGCCCAGTTCCCGGGCGCGTTTAACGATCATCTCGCGCGTGCTTTTTTGCACATTCGGGTGGTTGGACAGTGCCCGCGACACCGTCATGTGCGAGATGCCAAGATCCCTGGCGATGGATTTGATCGTGATGCGTCCGGACACGGAACTTCCCTGATTTTCTTTCGGTTAGTCGATACCTATGCGGCAGCCTTGACAGGCTTCAGCTGCATATACTAGATGTTCACGTGAACATTGCAAGGAAGTCGATCGTGACGACGGAGCTGGACAAACGATGCCGTGCCCTGGTGGCAGAGCTCGGGATGCCGGGGGACGTGAGGGAAATTGTGCCGTTAACGGGCGGCGTTGCGTCGGACATCGCCATGCTGCGTGTCGGGGAACGGCAGATCTGCGTGAAGTTCGCCTTGCCCAAGCTGAAAGTGTCCGCGGACTGGTTCGCGCCGGTGCACCGGAATGCGGCAGAGTATGCTTGGCTGAAGGTCGCCGCCGACGTGTCGCCGGAAAGTGCGGTGCAGCTGTTCGGGCGGTCTGAAACCCAGCACGGTTTTGCGATGGAATATCTTGCCGGGGACGATGTCTACCTCTGGAAAACCGCGCTTTTGAACGAGGTGCCGAATCAGGGCGAGGCCGCGCGTGTCGCCGACTCGGTCGGCCGCATCCACGCGGTGTCGGCCCGGTCCGGATTTGACCGCGGACACTTTCAGAACAGCGATGACTTCCATGCGCTGCGCATAGAACCTTATTTGAAATACACCGCGGGCCTGCACCCGGGGCTTGCGCAGAAAATCGGGGCGTTGGCCGACATGCTTTACGACAACCGGCAGGTGCTCGTGCATGGCGATGTCAGCCCGAAGAACATCCTGTTCCGTGCCGGCCGTCCGATCCTTCTGGATGCGGAATGCGCGAGCATGGGAGATGCGAGCTTCGATCCGTCTTTCTGTCTGAACCACCTGGTTCTGAAAGCAGCGCATTTGCCGGGCTCGCGCGGCCGGCTTCTCGAGAATGTCGGCGTGTTCTGGAAGAGCTACGAACCGCATGTCGGCTGGGAGCCGGCCGGCGAGCTTGAAGCGCGCATCTGCCGCCTCGTGCCTGCCCTGATGCTGGCGCGGGTCGACGGCAAATCCCCCGTTGAATATCTCCGTGAACCGGTGAAGGCGAAGGTGCGCCAGACGGCGATTGACCTGCTTGAAAACCCTTCTGATCACCTGGACCATTTCTCGTCGAGACTGGCCAAAGAATTTAAGGACATTTGAAGTGACAGCGATCAGAACGATCAACGGGAGACGTGTCTGGGACTCCCGTGGCAATCCCACGGTAGAGGTCGACGTAGTCCTTGAAAACGGTGCATGGGGACGCGCAATCGCACCGGCGGGCGCGTCGCGCGGGAGCCGTGAAGCCATCGATTTGCGTGATGAAGGCGAGCAACTGCGCGGCAAGGGCGTCGGCAAGGCCCTCAAAAGCGTGAACGGTCCGATTGCGGACGCCTTGATCGGTCTGGACGGAACCGACCAGGCGGTGGTGGACCGCGCGATCGTGAGCCTCGACCCGTCGCCGCTGAAGACCGGTCTGGGCGGCAACGCGGCTGTTGCGACCTCGCTCGCGGTCCTGCATGCGGCGGCGGCCAGTAGCGGCAAAGCGCTCTGGCGGCATGTGGCCGACACATATGGCTGCACGCCGTCGCTTCCGTTGCCCGAGATACAGATCTTCGGCGGCGGCGCCCATGCGGGGCGCCGTGTCGACATTCAGGATTTCATGATCATAGTGCCCGGTGCGTTCAGCTTTGACGAGGTCATGGAAATCACCAGCGAAGTCTACTTTGCCGCCGGTGACATCATGGCCGAACGCGGCAAGCTGGCCGGTGTCGCCGATGAAGGCGGCTGGTGGCCCATGTTCGACAGCAACGAGGAAGCGCTTGAAACGCTCGTGGCCGCCATCGAAAAAGCCGGTGAGAGGCCCGGTGAACGTGTGGTGATCTCCCTCGACATCGCGGCATCGGAATTCGGCCGGAAGGGCAAGTACAAGCTTGCGCTGGAAGGGCGCGAGATGGACAGCGCCGAGCTGATCGATCTGCTTGGCGGCTGGCTCGACGCCTATCCGATCGCCTCGATCGAGGATCCGGTGGGCGAGGACGACACATCCGGCATGATCGAGTTCACGCGCCGGTTCGGCGACCGTGTTCAGATCATCGGCGACGACTACCTTGTGACCAATGCGGCGCTTGTCGGGCAGGCCATCGAGGACGCTGCCTGCAATGCGGTGCTGATCAAGGTCAACCAGGCGGGGACGGTGAGCGAAGCCGTCGATGCGTTCGTTGCGGCGAGGGCAGTTCGCTGGGGGGCGATCGTCTCGGCCCGCTCGGGCGAAACCGAGGACACGAGCATCAGTCACCTGTCCACCGGTCTTGGCGGCGGTCAGCTCAAGGTCGGGTCGTTTCAGCGTTCGGAACGCATGGTGAAATGGAACGAATGCCTGCGCATTCAGGATGAGCTCGGCGCCCAGGCTTTTGTCGGCGGAAAACCGCTTGCCGGGACGTGGTGGGGGAGGCAGTAGAACTCCCGTGCAACTACAATACGCTGCGGAACACGAACCAGTTGAAGGCCACATAGGCGAGCGGAAAAACGAAACGGCATGCAATGTCGAGGATCTTTGCGCCTTCCCGATACTGGATGGTGTTCAGATATGTCGTCGTAAGCGAGACCAGCAGGGCCAGAAAGACGAATATGGTCGCGCCGCCGATGAAGAAGTCCATGAGCGTGAAGTATCCGAGCGGCGGCAGCATGTTGGTTGCCGCGAAGATGAACGCGATGATCGTCAGCATGGAGGTTGCCGAGAGACCGATCTGTGGCCCGTATTGCGCCGGGTCGATCCAGAAGACGCTCCACGACATGAAGACGATCAGCGAGATCGGCAGAATGATCTTCCAGACATAGAACGCGCGGATGCGTTCGGCCTCGATCGTCAGATCGAGTTTCGTCCGGATTTCATCGAATGCGTCGGCGACAAAGCCGCTGTCGATCTGCGCCGCTACGCCCTTGATGCGCCAGTCGGAAATGTTGAGAACGTCGTAGATCCCGACAAATTCCGCATCGAGTTCGATGAGGGCTTCCTCCGGTTCATAGTCCAGCAGAATGAAGCTCAGATCGATCGCCTGGGTATCGAAGGGGAAGTCTCGCAGCGCGTGATAGCTGGCGAGGGTGCCTGAAATGCGCTGGAGGTAGGTGACCGCGCCATCGGGACCGATGGCCACCGTTTCCGGCCAACGCTCGAAAAGCCGTCCGGAGTTCAGCAGAACCAGCTCCGGAAACCAGACGGATCCGATATCGAGTTTGCAGCCTTCCAGGCCCGCCAGCCGCCCGTCTCGCCACGTGCGGCGGATCGCCAGATCAATCGTGATGGTCTGGTCGACGTCATTGATCTCGCGAATATCGATGACCCGGACACCAGTTTTCAAGACGGTCGGCACTCCGTCCGGATCAGGTCTGCTATGGGTGCGCATGTCCGGAACCGCGCATGTCAGCTGCGTTGGGACGGATGCGGATTGCTGTTGTGCAATGGCGGGTGTGGCAGACGCGATGGCAAGTAAAAAGAGTAGCGTAACAATCCGTATCATGAGGTCAATCAAAGGCCCTAAGGTAGTATTGCCGCTTCGAGCGTGAATTGAACAGTTTTCATTGTTTATACCAATGAGCACCGTTTGCGAATAACGTCTTTGAGTTTCGCTCGAAAATTATGCGAGTCAATGCGCGGGCATGTGAAGAATTCACTGCCTCTACGTGAAATGCACTGGTTTTATTTGTTCGTGCGCGCTTTGGAAAATGCTAATGCAGGCTCAACAGGACTTCGATGTCCCGCTGGCTGAGCGGGGCGAGCAGGGCCTTTTCCTCGGTTGTGAGTTTGGCGCCGCCATCGACATACTGCCTGATCTGCAGCGCAATCTGGCTCGTCGGCTGGTAGTAGAGATCACCACCCAGCCTGCCGAGTTCAACAACAAGCCGCTGCACCAGTTCCTTGCGCTTTTCGGCATCCAGATCGTGACGTTTTTCCTGCAGCATCGGTCGCTGTCCTGATTCAGTCCTCGGCCCCGTACCATTTATTTAGTGCGGATGCCGGAGCGGTCGAGGGGCAGGGGGGTTAGACCGTCGCGAGATCCTCCTTGCGGCGGCCGTCCTGTGCTGTGCCGGTGTTGATGGTGGTGGCGGGTTCCAGGAGAATGACTTCGCAGGTTTCCGTGAGGGCGACGGGGCAATGTTCGACCCCATGAGGCACTACGATGAGCTCACCTTCCTGAATGACCTCCTCCCGGTCACGGAAACGCATCAGAAGCCGTCCGCGATGGACGAGAAAGAGCTCGTCTTCCGTCTCATGGAAGTGCCAGGCGAAGTCTCCCTCGAACTTTGCAAGCTTGATCAGCATGTTGTTGATCTGCCCGGCAATACGCGGAGACCAGTGATCATCAAACGTGGAGAAAGCCCGGTCGAGATTTTTCTTGGCGAAGGGAGACAGGTGGCCGTTCAATTCGGCGACATCGCGAATGATTGCCGAAAGCTGGGCTTCCAGGCCTTCGCCCTCGCTGGGGTAGTCGCCATCAAGGGCTGCGGTTCCGATCGTAAAGCCGGCGGCCCCCGCCTCTTTCACGGATGCGATCCGTTCCGGATCTGCAATCGAGCCGGCAACAATCACCGGCTTTTCCGCCGCTTTGCAGACGGCGGCGATGAGACCCGAGATGTCGTCAAGAGGTGAGCGGTAGGCCAGAAGATCAAGGCCGTGGACACCCTCGCGTGCGGCCATCGTCCGGGCGCTTGCAACGATTTCGTCCTTGCTGCCCTCCAGAACACTTGGGTGCCCGACAATCTCGCCGGGGAACGGGTAGTATTCGGTCGCGGTGCCTTTCAGGATTGGCAGAACGTCATCCACCCGCGTGCCACCAAGAAGAATGTCGACACCGATCTCCACGGCGGCCTGTGCCGACGCGACTTCGCTGTCGCGGTCAAGGCTGACCACTTCCAGGTAGGACGTCGCCCCCTTGGCCCTGATGGCAGAATTGAGCGCTTTCAGCTCTTCGATCGGCAGGCCGATGTCCTTGAAACCGATATGGCGGACACCAAGGGAAAGTGCGGTTTCAAGATGCTGTGCGGCCTCCGCCACCGTGCGGTCGTTCCGGGTGAGCATGAAAATGAAACGCAGACCCATCAGGCGGCCTCCTCGTTGTGTTGGCGCGTGGCAGCCAGCTGCCGTGCATGGTGAATGGCGACGGCCAGGCTTCCCGCATCCGCGATGCCTTTGCCGGCAATGTCGAATGCGGTGCCATGATCGGGTGATGTGCGCACGAAGGGCAAGCCCAGGGTTACGTTTACCCCCTTTTCCACGCCGAGATATTTCACCGGAATGAGTCCCTGGTCATGATATTGCGCAACAACGACATCGTATTCACCCTTGCGTGCGGCCATGAAGACGGTGTCGCCGGGCCAGGGTCCCGATGCGTTGATGCCCTCACTCCGTGCTGCCTTGATTGCCGGCGCGATGACGTCGATCTCCTCGCGGCCAAAGCGGCCTCCTTCACCCGCATGCGGGTTCAGCCCTGCCACGGCAATGCGCGGCCTGGCAATTCCGATATCCCGGCAAGCCTGGTTCGCCAAGCGGATCGCTGTCATCTGTGCCTGAAAATCCGCCCTTTCGATGGCATCCCGCAGACTCACATGGATGGTCACCAGGACGGTCCGGATATCATCATTCACCAGCATCATGGCGGCCTGGCCGGTTCCGCCCAGGTCGGCCAGGATCTCGGTATGACCGGGATAGTCGAAACCCGCAGCGGCCAGGGCCTGCTTGTTGATCGGCGCCGTGACGAGGCCGGATGCCCGGCCGGATCTTGCGAGCATGATCCCCGCCTCGATCGCCCTGAACGCGGCATGTCCGCTTTCAGGCGAGACCGTGCCGACGGGAAAGGCCCGGTCGGGTGATGTGCGCAGAACCTCCATGATACCTTCCATGGATGCGGCAGTCTCGATCGCTTCGATCTCGCGAACAAGCAGCCCGGAACCGAGCGCGTTAGCAGCGTCCTGCAGGACGGATGGGCATCCGGTCACGACGCAGTTGTCCGCGTCGCCTTTCGCAAACGCCTTGACGATGATTTCAGGGCCGATGCCGGACGGATCACCCATGGAAATGACGAGCGGTGAAGAGATCTTGGTCACGTGGTGCGCCTCCTGAAAAGAAGATTGATACCGAAATCGGCGAAGTCCTTTCGGAGATCACAGGTTCGTTGGTGCAAAGTTTGAACTCATGGATCTCAATCTGACGCCAATCCCGTCGAAGACAAGCAATGGTTTGTCACCAAAATTGGTGATAAATGATCACAAATGAAGCGATCCGAACTGCCTTATCTCGACGACCTGCGCGCCTTCGAAGCAACCGCAAGAAACGGCTCCGTGCGCGCTGCGGCCGACGAGCTTGCTCTGACCCACGCGGCGGTGAGCCGCAGGGTCGCACGCGTGTCGGAGACGGTCGGTGCAAAGCTGTTTCGCAAAGCCGGGCGAGGGCTGATGCTCACGCCTGCGGGGGAGAGCCTGCGCGATGCCTGCCGGCGCAGCTTCGACGATTTGCTGCGCACGATCACAACGATCAGAGATGCTGCGGAGACTGGGGATCGTGCGGTCCTTCTCTCCTGCGAACGCTCGGTGGCCATGCGGTGGCTGATCCCGCGCCTGAGCCGGTTTCAAGACGCGCATCCGGATGTGAAGGTTCACCTTTCGGTAGGTGGCGGTGCCGTCGAAGAGCGGGGCAATGGTGCATTTCTCGCACTTCGGCGGCTGGATTTTGCGCCTGATGACAGGTGGACGATTCAACCGCTGTTTCCCGAACGTGTCGGTCCCGTCATGATCGATGGCATGCGGGCGCGTTTCGAGGCGGGTGACTATGTTGCTCTCGTCACCAAAACGCGCCCGGAGGCGTGGGACCGTTGGCTCGTCGCCAACCCCGATGCGCCAAGGCCGCGGGAACGCCGGGGGATGGACCATCATTTCCTCATGGCGGAGGCGGCGTGTGCAGGTCTTGGTGTGGGAATGTCACCCTATGTCATCGCAGCCGATGATGTCGCCGGCAACCGTCTTGTCGCCCCATTCGGCTTTACACCGGACGGATCGCACTACGGTCTCTTCAGCCGCGCGGGTGTTGAATTGTCACAAGAGGCGCAACACCTGGCGGACTGGATCCAGTCGTTGAGCGAGCCCTTGCGAACCCGGTCCTGAGGCCAAGTCAACTACCCTTCGTCGCCACGAGCCGTGAAACGATGGATGTCGACCGCCTCTATATCCACCTGGATCACGACCTCCTGATTGATGTCGCGCGAGAGCTGGGCCACAAACCGGTCCAGACCGGCCTGGGCGCTCTCGAGTTCTGCGCGGTCCGCCGTCATGACAACGGAGACAAGGACCCGGCCGTGCCGGTAGTCCACACCGACGGAATGGATACGGCCAACCTTGTGATCCTCGTTCATGGCCCGGTCGAGATCGAGGTTCTTGTTGACGATCCTGAGGAGGCGGTTCTTGACATAGATTTCGTAAAGAGCGGTCTGCAGGGGCGGCATGAGCGCGTAGCTCCCGACCATCATCACCATCAGCGTCGCGAGGCCCTTTTTCCAATCGCCATAGTTCTGGACGATGAAAACAAGGCCCGCGATGATGACGATGCCGACAAAGTTGGTGAGGAACAGCAGAAACCCTCCGGCGGCGATATCAAGACCGCCATCGCTGAGCCCCAGGTCCTCCATGCCGACCCCGAGCGCCGAACTTGCCTTGTCGCCGAGCGCAAGCCCGATGCCGGTGACGGCCAGCGGCGGGACAAGAGCCACGGCGATCGCGACGCCGGCGATCGAATCGGCGATGCGGGGCCGCGTTTGGGCATAGGCCCCCGCGCAGCCTGCGGCGAGAGCGACGACAAGGTCGAGCATGGAGGGGCTCGTGCGGGCAAGGATTTCCGGGCCGACGACGCGCGCGCCAACCAGGAGAACACCGCAATAGCCGACTGCCACAACACAACAGGACCCCAGAACGGCGGTCAGCAGTGCGCGCAAGACAAGTTTGATGTCGAAGGTGGCGATCCCGAAAGCCGTGCTCATGATCGGAGACATGAGCGGGGCGACGATCATCGCTCCGATCACGGTCGCCGTGCTGTTGGCGATGAGGCCGAGCGTCGCCAGCACGGCGCTGAGCGAGAGCATCAGAAAAAACGGCACCGTCGCCCGCGAGGTCCGGTCCATGCGGTCGGCGAGATCGTCCCTGCTGGTCAGCTCGCTATGGAGTTGGCCGTCGGCGAGCCTCGTGCGGATTGCGCTCCAGAAGCGCTTCATAGCGCAATTCGCCCGCGAAGCCCGAATATGGCGAGGCTGTCTTCGTCCGGGTTCAGCGCCGGGTTCGCGATCAACTGGACACTCGGGGTGATCGCCAGGTTCGGCGAAACGGTGAAGCGGTAGAAGACCTCGGCCGTGTACTGGTCCTCATCGAAGGCATCGCCGGGATCGGACCAGTTCAGACCGACCCCGATCAGGTCCGTCTGGCGGGTGTAGTAGCCGAGGCCCGCGGAGACGGTCGCCTTGTACAGCGCCGCATTTCCCTGGGAGACCCCGGCGCGCAGGAAGGGCATCCAGCGGTTGTCGAAGAACCAGGCCGCCGACGCGGAGACGCCCCAGTCGTCCCTGCGCGAGCCGTCGTCTGCTCCGTCGCTTTGCCAGAAGGTCAGGTGAATGTTGTCGAAATAGATCCGGTCCTGGCTGCTCATGTAGCCGATCTCGACGCTCTTGAAGGTTTCGCCCGTCTTGAAGACGTCGAAGTTCGGTTCGGCAGGATTGCCGTTGGCATCGGCGATGCTTGCAATCGCATAAATGTTCTCGTGAAGGCGAACACCGCCGGCAACGGCAAGGCCGGGGTTGGGTGCGTTGATCGTCGGGTTGGTGTTGAAGGCCAGGTTCTGGAAGGCGGTGTAGGGGCTGACAAGGCCGTAGACATCGAGGAAATCCGTAACATCGATCTGGCCGACCTGCAGCGTCCAGATCCGGTCCGGTCCCCGCTGCGTCCAGAACAGGTTTGTCAGGGCAAGCTGGATGTCGTTGAAGGCGGTTCCGGTGATCGACTGGGCGCCGCTGTCGAAGCCGAAGAACTGCGGCGCGACGGTCGTATAGGCGGTCCTGTGTTCCAGCTTGGCCGTCAGACCGCCATTCTCGAACGCCTGCCAGGTGCCGTAGATCCGGGCGATGCCGCCCGCGGCGTGTCCCTGACCGATATCGGTGTTCGACCATTGCCCGAGGCTGAGATAATCGATCTTGAAGTCGATGTTCGCGGTTTCCTTCAGCGTGTTCTTGAAGGCGAACCAGGCGGGCAGGTTGGCCTGCAGGAAACGGGCCCTGAACTGCGGATCCGTCAACCCGTCGCCGTCCGTAAGGTCGGAGCGAACGGAACTCGGACCGCCGAGACCCGGTGCGTCCGCATCTTCCGCCCACGCTGAAGCCGGCGCGGCCGCAATGATGCCCGCGACGAGCCAAGTTGCGAGGTCCTGCTTCCTGGAGCCAAACGTCATGGATGGGCCACCTTCGTGCCTTCGGCTGCCGATGGTGGCCGAAGGGGCCACGGTTTTTCGGACTTCGGCGAAGTAAGCGTTTCCACGCTGGCAACATCTATGGTGAATGTCGACGCCATCTTCACCGGGCCATCCACCACGCGCATGACCCGGTTTGACGGATCGATTTCAAGACGGCCGCTCACTTTGACCGGCTCGTAAATGAACTGAGGGTACCAGGCTTCCTCGAAGACGAGCCTCAGGAGCTGGTTGGGCGGCGGTGGCGGTATATGGCTGCACATGCCGCGCTCGGGAACGAGATAGGCCGTGAACCGTCCCTCGTCGTCCGGCGGGGCGGGGATCACGAAGCCCGACAGGGTTGCCTGTGATCCGTCGAGGTCGGGATTGCCGGCGGTCGCCGCCCGTTCGCGCCGTTCGGCAACGACCCAGCGTTGCGATATGAGCCAGTCCGGCTCGATACCCGCCTTTTCCAGAGCCGCGACCGCTTCAGCAAGAATTTGTTCCAAACCGGTGCGCCGCTTGGCGGGAAGGTCGGGGTCTTCCAGTTCACCGCGCATGCGGACAATCGCCAGAAGTGCGTTCAGCTGCGCAGGACCAAGGTCGCGATACGGATCCTCGAAACTTTGAACAGAGCGGTCGGGCAGATCGCTCCAGGAGACTTCCGATGCATGCGCTATACCGTGGAAAGGCAGCGCAAGAAGCGCGGCGAGTATTCCCGTAAGCCCAAACGCCATCACTGATCTAAGCGATAGAAATGTCATCTTTTCCGGCTCCCGATCAGTTCAGCGTGTTCTTGAAGATCTGGCCGTCTTTCATGATCAGGCGGATCGTTTCGGGACTTTCCGGACGCGGGTCAGCACCGAACCATTGGTCCCCCGTGCCGACAACGGAAAAATCCTCCAGCGGATTGCCGTCGATAAGAAGAATGTCTGCGTAGGCGCCTTCCTCGATCACCCCAAGCTTGCCATCAAGGTAGGGGTTCATGAAATCACCCGAGAGGGCGACGATCTCTCCACCGGTGGAGGTCAGCGTAACCATGGAGGTGTGTGCGCCGAAGAAGTCGTTGTTGAGATGCTTTTCGTAGGCGATCTGAATGTTGCAGGCTTCCACGGAGCCGACGCAGTCGGTCTGGAAGCCGCGTTTCACCGGGCATTTTTTCATGTTGTCGATGTAGCCGGCGAACGTTGCGGAAGCCGATTTCGCCTTGGCGAGGCTCGACGGCACGCTGGCGACCGCGGGAATGTCGAGCAGGCCCGGGTCGAATGCGGTAAGGTTCGTTGTGATATAGGCCCCCTTTTCGTTCATGACCTCGGCGATTTCGCAGTCGAACGAAAATCCGTGCTCGATCGATTTCACGCCTGCCTCAAGTGCGTTCAGGATGGCTTCCTTGCGATAGGAATGTGCCATCACGTAGCTGCCATACTCGTTCGCGACCTGGACGGCAGCCTCGATTTCCGCCTTTGACCCGGCAAGCAACTGCCACGGGTCGAAGGCGGACACGACACCGCCGGACTGCATGTATTTGAGCTGGGTGGCTCCCATGCGGAAATTGTTGCGCCCGTATTTCTGGACGTCGGCGACGCTGTCGACTTCCTGCGCCATGTTGAGACGGCTGAAGTTGGTTTCCGATCCCGGAGGCGCGGTGAAATTGGCGAAGTCGGCGTGGCCCCCACGCGTACCGAGAAAAGCAGCCGACGGATAGTATCGAGGCCCCGGAATCTGGCCCGCATCGATGGCCCGGCGCAGGCCGCCGTTTCCGCCGCCGGCGTCCCGCACCGTGGTGAACCCCTGCATCAGGTACATTTCCGCCATTCTGGTTCCGTGAATGCCGAAATCTTCCCAGGTGGTGTTGGATTCCATCAGCGGCAGGCTTGGCCCCATGAGCATCAGATGGGCATGGGTCTCGATGAAGCCGGGCGTCAGCGTGCGCCCGCCGCCGTCTATGACCTCTGCGCCGGGCGCGTCGATGGCCCCGGTCGAAACCGATTTGATCAGGTTTCCTTCGACAAGCACGCTCGCGTTCTCGATGCGCTGCTCGTTCACGCCATCGAATACATGGACATTGGTGAACAGCACCTGGCTCGGCGCGGAGGGTTCCTGGGCAGTGCCGGGACTGCTCAAAACGCCGGCGAAACCCATCAGGCCCAATGAAAGGCCCACTGCCTTGTTAAAATAGTGCATGCGACTCCATCCCACTTTCTTGTTTTTTTACCGGTTCCGTTCAAGCGGATCGTGTTTATTTGTTCAAGTGGATTTATTGCAGACAATTTATCTTCTGCTGTCAAACAAGAAGTATTATGTTACATAATTACTATGTTTATCTGACAATGGAAGATTTTATTACTTTTTTGGAATGTCTGGCTTGCTACCCCGTTTACGCTGTGCCGACCGGGGTGTTGTGCGGCCGCAGGTCGTCCGGGCGGGTGGCGATGTGGTCTTCCAGTTTCCGGCGAATACCAGCCGTGGCCGGATCGTCGAACAGATTTGTCTGTTCGAACGGGTCTTCTGTCAGGTCGTAGAGTTCCCCCGCGCCCGAGTTCAGATCGATGGTCAGCTTGTGCGTGCGCGTGCGCACGGTTCGCAGTTCCAGCGCCACGCCAACGCGCCCGGGCAGAAGTCCCCACTCATTCAATGCGAAGTCGCGTGTCGCGTCTGCCGTTTCCAGGAGCGGACGCAGGCTTTGTCCATGCTGGATGAGCAGAGGATCAGCGCTCCCATAGTCAAAGAAGGTCGGTCCGAGGTCGAGCGTCGACACCGGCTGGTCGACCGCGGCACCGGCCCGGATGCCCGGGCCCCTTGCGATCATCGGAACCCGGAGCAGACCCTCGTAGTGCATCGGGCCTTTCAGGATCAGGCCGTGATCACCCAGCCAGTCGCCGTGATCGGAAACGTAAATCACGATGGTGTTGTCAGCGATGCCGGCTTCCTGCAACGCGATCATCAGACGGCCGACCTGGTGGTCGATGAAAGCCAGTTGCCCATAGGTGTTGGCAATGATCTCGCGCAGCTGTTCGTCCGTCTGCGGGGCGATGCGGCTGTACTGCTTGCGAATGTCCGCGAATTTCGGGTCGGCGGGATCGTTTTCCATTGCGGCCCTGTGCCACCAGGGCTTGCCGTCATAGTGACGGGTGCGGTTTTCGGGAAGATCGACGTCCTCGGGCTTGTGCAGCCAGGACCATGGTTCGGGGCAGTCGAAGGGATGATGGGGATCGGGAAAGCTGACCCAGGTGCAGAAAGGCTTTTCCGCGTCGCGCCCGTGCTTGAGCCACTCGATGGCCCGGTCCGCGGTCCAGGGCGTGTTGTGCCAGGCCGTCGGCAACCGTGAGTGCCAGGTCTGCGCGGCGTCCTTGGTGTCGCCGGCATTTTCCCACATCAGCTGGATCTTCTCGTCGCCCCTGCCGTCCATGTGGAAGAAGCGCTCGTAATGCTGTCCGGCGGGCGGCTTTTCAGGCGCCCACCAATTGTGGCCGACAAGCATCAGCTCAAGGTGCTGGAAGCCCATGTAGGGCCCGTTCCAATCTGCCGGGTAGTCGGCGGAAGAGCGCAGGCACTCCGGCGAGCCCGTCGGCTCATAGGTGTGATAGGTCGAAAAATGCGCCTTGCCGAAATAGCTGGTCTGATAACCCGCGGCCGCCATGGCACCGGCCCAGCCTTTTTCGCCGATCTCCGGATCGAGATCGATGCCGTTGTCATGGACCCCGTGGGTCCTGCAGAGCTGACCCGTCAGGATCGAGGCGCGTGCGGGCTGGCAGACCACGGACGGAGTGATACAGGCCGTGAAATGCGTGCCTTCGCGCGCCAGCTGATCGAGATGGGGCGTCTTGACCTTGCGCCCCATGAAGCCGAAGCAGTCGGCGCGTTGCTGGTCGGCTGAAATCAGCAGGATGTTGGGACGGGTCATTTGCCTGAAACCTTGGGACTGCGGATGGAGAAGAAAACGATCGCGACCGCAGCCAGGATGAAGACGGCGGCGATCGGGCTTTTCAGAAGGAAGAAGGGGTCACCGCCTGTCGCGGAAAAGGCCTGGCGCGCGGTTTCCTCAAGCCGGCTCCCGAGAACAAAGGCGATCACGAAGGGGAGCGGGGAAATCCCGAAGCGCCGCATGAAGTATCCCAGGACACCGAAGCCGAAGGCGAACCAGACGGCGCTCATTGCCGTTTCCTGAACGTAGAGAGAGGCGAGCGTCAGCAGGAACACGACCGGCAGAAGGAGCTGTTTCGGGATCCGGGACAACACGCCAAGGGACCTCATGAAAACGCCGCCGACAGTCCAGTTCAGGATGTTCGCGATGATCATCGTCGTGAACAGGCCGAAGACGACTACCAGTTCCGGGTTGAGATCGGTCGAAAACTTGAAGACGGCCGGGCCGGGATTGAAACCGCCGATGCTTTCGGCGGCCAGGATCAGGAAGACCGCCGCCGTGTTGCCGGGAATGCCGAGCGACAGCACCGGGATCAGGTTGGCGCCGGAGACGGAGGAGTTTGCAGCCTCGGTTGCCGCAATGCCTTCAGGCGCACCTTCGCCGAATTCGGGGTCTTCAGCGCCTTTGCGTTTGTTGTAGAAGCGTTGCCCGGTGGCATAGCCGATCGTTGCTGCAAGCGTGGACCCGATCCCCGGCAGCGCGCCGATCGCCGTTCCGATGACCGAGGAACGCACGACGAACGGCAGAATGCGCTTGATGTCCTGCCAGTGCAGACGCTGGTCGCCCTCGTCCTTGACGATCTCGATCGCACCCGTGCGGCGGGACTGGTGCCAGAGGGTTTCGAGCTCGGTGAAGATCGCACCCAGCACCAGAATACCGATCACGGCCGCCGTAATCGGAATGCCGTCCGACAGGGCATCGGTGCCGAAGCTCAGACGCGGGTAGAAGTCCTCGCCGGTTCCGATGAACACGGCCAGGAGACCGAGACCGCAACTCAGGAGACCCTTGGCCGGAGAACCGCCGACGACGGCCGCAATGAAGCTGAGCGAGAGAATGATCAGCGCGGTCTTTTCGGGAAGGTCCAGGTAAGCCTCGACGAGGATCGCCAGAAACGGTGCGCAAACGATCAGGACGAGATCGGAAAAGGTATCGCCCGAAGCAGAGGAGAAATGCGAGATCTTCAGGGCTTTCCGCGCTTTGCCGGAGCGCGCCATCGGGTAGCCGTCGAGCGTGGTCATGAAGGCATCCGGCGTGCCGGGCGTGTTGAAAAGGATCGCCGGCACGGCACCGCCGACCGTCGAGCCCTTCATGACGCCGATGAGGAAACCCATGACCGGGAGCAGGGCGTCAGCATTGAAGCCGAAGACAGAAATCAGGATCGGCAGGGAGATCGCCATGGCGATGACGCCGCCGAGCCCCGGTGTTGCACCGACCACGATCCCGAGGACCAGACCGAATGTGACCATCGCCATTGTCACGGAGATGGGCAGGCCGAGAAACGAAAACAGTTCCGGTCCCTGAAAGACCGCGAGAGCCCCCATCCAGATATAGTCGAGCGCGCCGAGGTCACTCATCAGACATCTCCGTTCGGGGGCAGGAGCACGTCATCGAACGGCAGATCGTAGAGCATGATGATCCCGGCGATCGCAAGGAGCGCGATCAGGCCCGCGCGCAGCGAGGGTTTGCCCTCCACGAAGGCGATCATCGAAAAGACCAGGAGGCCGCCGCCAAGCGCGAAACCGACATATTTCCAGGGGGGCGTGTCGCGCAGCAGCCGGTATTCCTGATCGCCCTGAAAGAGCCCGACCGCTGCGGGCCCCGCCCATCGCATGACAAGAATCGAGGCGGCACCAAGCGCGACCATGGCGCCTATGAATTTCAGGTTTTCCAGGCTCGGGCGGGTGTCTTCCGTGCGTCGTTCGATCAGCAGCATCAGGCCGGCGACGAGAATGAAGAGTGCCGCAAGCGCGGGTGCCAGACTGTCGCCGACAATGTACTTCCCGCGTGAGCGCTCAACCAGCCACGTATCCGTGTCGAGAGGAATCCAGACAAGGGCGACAACAAGGGCAAAAACGATACAGGCAAGGCCCAGAACAGGATTGGTCGAGTGTTTCTGCATGTTCCGGCCCCCAACGGCAAGGGTCGTCGCGGACGGGAAATGCCGCCCGCGACGAGGGGTGACGGGTTATTCGTTGACCGCCGAGATCAGCGCTCCGGACGCGTCGAAGCTCTGCTGGAGGCTGGCTTCCAGATCTGCACCGGAGATGACGACAGGGCCGCCGAAACCCTTGGTGATGAACGCATTGGCTTTTCCGCCGTCGCTTGTGACGATCTCGCCGATCGCCTTTGCAATCGCGTCGCGGGCGGCCGGGTCCATGTCGGGTGGCCCGGCGAAGAGGAAGGTGGTTTCGTTGACGAACTCGACGCCGAATTCCGACAGCAACGGTGCATCCGGCGAATTGATCAGCGGCTCGCCCCTTGCCGACGCGAGTTCGACCATGTCACCCGCCGCGACGGCCTTGGCCTGGATGCCGGCGCCGAAACCGATATCCATGTCGCCGGCATTGAGACCGTTCATGACCGCCTTGCCGCCCCGGACCGAGATGATGTTGAAGTCGACGCCGTTTCTCTTGCCGGCGAGATAGGCAATGTCGCCCAGCAGACCGGTCATGACGCCGAAGCGGATCTCCTCGCCACCCTTTGCCGCGTCAATGACATCGGCAAAGGAGGTGTACCCCTTGGACGTGAGCGCAACAACGGCCATCTGGGTGCCGGCCGTCGTCGTGATCGGAGTGACATCGGTTGGCTTGCCCGCCTTCGCGGACGCCATGTTGTAGCCGAGCGTTTCCGAGACGATCATGCCGATCGTGGTGCCGTCGGCAGGGGCGTCTTTCAGCGCCTTGACGGCGTTCAAGCCGCCTTTGCCGGTCACCTGCTCCGGTATGACCTTCCAGCCATGACGGGCTTCCAGTTCCTCCGCGATGAGCCGCGCCTGGGTGTCGGCTCCGCCGCCTGCTGCGAAGGCTATGATCATCTTGATGGGGCCAGGCGGTGTCCAGTCGGCAGCGTGGGCAGATCCTCCCGCGACGGTGAGGAAAGCGGCTGCCATGACAGCTTTGAGCGTTTTTTTCATGTTGTCCTCCCTGTTTGAACAAGAGAGCCACAAATTAGTTGACTGGTCAACATTAAAGTTGACGGGTCAACCAAACCGGGTGACACTGCTGCCATGACCAAGAGCCCGAGCCAGCAGGCGGAAGATGCCGACGCGTTGTTCGCCCAACCGCTGCACCAGTTTCTGACCTATCGTCTGTCGCGCGTTCAGGCAAAGCTGAACACGCAGGCGCAGCGGATCCTGTCCCAGGCGGCAGACATTTCGCTCATTCAATGGCGCATCATCGCGCTGATCGGCTCGTCCGGGGAAAGCCATGCGGGTGAACTCACGCGGCGGGCAGCGCTGGACAAGGGGCTTTTCAGCCGGAACCTGAAGACTCTGATAAAGCGCCGGCTGGTTGCAAGCCGCGAAGACGACGCGGACCATCGCATTTCCATCCTGTCCCTGACAGAGGGCGGGTACGCTCTCTATCAGAAGGTCCTGCCGATCATGCGCGCGCGCCAAAGCGCACTGAGGTCCACCATGAGCAAGTCGGAACTCGACACCTTGTACCGCGCGCTCGACAAGCTCGAGATCGCGGCAGAAAGGGATGATCTGGACATATGACGCAGCCGAACTTCCTCGTCATCATGTCGGACGAACACCAGTCCCGCGCCATGGGCTCTGCCGGGCATCCGTTCGTGCAAACGCCGAATCTCGACCGGCTCGCGGCGCGGGGTGTCCGTTTCACCGATGCCTATACACCGTCGCCGATCTGTGTTCCGGCACGGGCAGCTTTTGCGACCGGCAAACACGTTCATCAGAACAGGTTATGGGACAACGCCATGCCCTACACCGGCACGCCCTGCGGCTGGGGTCACGCGTTGCAAAAGGCCGGCATTCCTGTCGAGAGCATCGGCAAACTGCACTACCGGCATGACGAAGATCCGGCAGGCTTCGACACAGAACATATCGCAATGCAGGTTGCCGGGGGCGTCGGCATGGTGTGGGCCTCGATCCGGCAGGAAGACGAGCGCCTGAAGATGCCGGGCCGGATGCTCGGCGACTACATCGGCCCGGGCACAAGCAATTACACGGATTACGACGCGGCCGTTGTTGAAAGAACGGTTCGCTGGTTCAAGGAAAGAGCGCTTTTTGAAGAGGTGCGTCCCTGGTGTCTTTATGTCGGTCTGGTAGCGCCGCACTTTCCCTTTGTTGTCCCGGAGGACTATCTCGGCCTTTATCCTGCCGATCGCCTGCCGGAGGTGAAGCTGCATCCAAAGACGGGCTACGTGCGGCATCCCTGGGTCGAGAAACAGAACGCGATGGCGGATTCGGAAAGCAAGTTCCGTGATGAGGCCGAGCGGCTGTGCGCAATGTCGGCCTATTATGGACTGACGACGTGGATGGACCACAATGTCGGCCGGATCCTGAGCGGCCTGGAAGCGGCGGGCTTCGGAGAGAACACCCTGGTTGTCTACACCTCCGATCACGGCGACAATGTCGGCGCGCGCGGCTTGTGGGGCAAGTCGAACCTCTACCAGGAAAGCGTTTCCATCCCGATGATCATGGCAGGGCCGGGGATTGCTCCGGCGACCTGTGACACGCCCGTCAGTCTGCTGGATCTGTCGGCGTCGATCCCCGCGCATTTCGGTCTGGACTTCGCCTGCGAAGGCGAGCCGCTTCAGGCAATTGCCGGCCGGCCCGCAGACCCGGAGCGTTCGATCCTCAGCCAGTATCACGCCGTCGGAGCCGTCTCGGGTGCTTTCATGCTGCGCAAGGGGCGCTGGAAGCTCAACCGGTACGTGGATTTTCCACCCGAACTGTTCGATCTCAAGTCGGACCCGGAGGAGCTGACCGACCTTTCCTCCGATCCCGACTACCTGGAAACGGTCACGTATCTGGAGCGTGAATTGCGTGGTCTCGTGGATGTCGAGGCCGCGAATGATCAGGCCTTTGCCGATCAGGCGGCGCTGATCGAAGGATATGGCGGCCGGGAAAAAGCAGTGAAACTCGGCGCACCTGCCGCAACACCGCCGCCGGAGCTCAACGGATGAAACTGACGGTGCTCGGTTCCGGCTCTCCCGAACCCTATGCGCGGCGCGCTTCGTCCGGATACCTGATCGAAACGGGTGAGGAGAAGATCCTGTTCGACTGCGGTGGAGGCGTGGTCAGCCGGTTGATCGAGGCCGGCCATAGCCCGGCCGATATCGACAGGCTCTTCTTCAGCCACCTTCATTCCGATCACATGATGGACTACGCCCGGCTTGTGCATGCGGCCTGGGAAATGGGCGGCAAACAGATCAGGGTGTTCGGTCCGCGCCCGCTGCAGCACATTCATGACTGCCTGTTCGGACCGGAGGGCGCGTATGCGCATGACCTGCGTGCCCGGATCGACTTCGCCCCCAGCCAGGAGGTCTGGCGCGCGCGCGGCGGCAAGGTGCCTCGGCCGTGGCCGGCACCCGTGATAACAGAGATTGAGCCCGGCTTCGAACTTGATGCCGGGACGTGGCGACTTTCATCGTGCAGTGTGCCCCATGCACAGCCGCATCTGACTTGCATGGCGTTTCGGCTTGAATGCGGAGGGAAGACGTTCGTCTATTCCGGGGATGCAGGTCCTTGTGATGATCTGAATGCGCTCATGCAGGGTGCTGACCTGCTCCTGCACTGGTGCTACCGGCTCGACGGGGAACCGGCGCAGCCGCTGATGGCCCAAATGACCCCGACGCCGAGCGAAATTTGTAAGTTTGCAAAATCGGCGGGGGTGAAGCGGCTCCTCCTGACCCATTTCAGGGTGCACATGGATGCTCCAGGGAACATGGCCTCCGCGCTGACCGTGCTCGCCGATGCGTTCGGCAGCAACGCTGCGGTCGCCGAGGATCTTGACGTCTACGAGATCTGAAATCACGCCGGATTGCAGTGCCGTGATCGATGACCGTCTTTCCGTGCTTTCTGATCTGGCGCATGTTTGCGGGATGGAAACACATCTGTCGCGTGCGCTTTTCCTCCTTGCCCTGTTGTTCGCAGGTCCCGCCGGGGCGAATGAACATCATCGATTCCTCGGCACGTGGGGGACGGCAGAACAGTGCGCCCGCGCGCCGATCAAACCCGGCGGCACGGTTCTGGGCGCGCCGTTCGAGATCGGACGGCTCTGGATGAAACAGGGGCAGCTCTGGTGCAGGCTCGACTGGGGGCCGGTCGAGACTGGTGATAACGGCGCTTTCACGGCGGCAACGGCACAATGCGGCGAGGACAGTGTGCGAGGGTATTTCCTCGGGTTGCGGCTGGCCGGTGACGAGCTGACGCTGCGCTGGGATTTTCCCTATCACAACGGCCCCCTGAAACGTTGCCCGGCTTCGTGATGCCAGGTGTAGGCTGCCGAGGCCGATGTGCTCGCAATGAATTGAAGCGGGCGCTTTTGCGCGTCTGACACCGTTGTTTCCGTGAACTCGAAAGCCCTCAAACAAGTATTCGAAAGTCAAATATCTTCTCGGATTGGATGGTGTACTCTTTACACAGGTGATTACGGCACGCTTTAATTTGAAGCAGCCAGATGTCTTGGACTCATGGGAGGGGAAAAGGACGTGCGAGCCACCGATACGGCGAACCCGGAATATTTTCACAAGGTCGTCGACTGCCAGTATGCCTGCCCGGCGCACACGCCGGTGCCCGCCTATATCCGCCTGATCGCGCAGCAGCGCTATACCGATGCCTACCTGATCAACTGGGAAAGCAACGTGTTTCCCGGCGTGCTCGGCCGGACATGCGACCGTCCGTGCGAGCCGGCCTGCAGGCGCGGCCGCGTCGAGGAGGAGCCCGTTGCGATCTGCCGGCTGAAGCGCGTCGCCGCCGACTTCAAGGACGAAGTGGCGGACATGCTGCCAAAGGCGGGGCCGCCCAACGGCAAGAAGGTTGCCCTGATCGGGGCGGGTCCGGCATCCCTTACCGTCGCCCGCGATCTGGCCCCGCTCGGCTACGAGCTGCATCTTTACGACGAGCAGGCCAAGGGCGGCGGCTTCATGCGCAGCCAGATCCCCTCGTTCCGATTGCCGGAAAGCGTTCTGGATGAAGAGATCGGCTATATCCTCGACATGGGCATCACCACCGTGTTCAACACCTATGTCGACAGCATGGCCGACATGCTGACCAAGGGCTATGACGCGGTCTTCGTCGGCTCCGGTGCGCCCAAGGGCCGCGATCTGCCGAAGCTTCCGGGCCGCAAGGAAGCCGATGCGAATATTCACATCGGCATCAACTGGCTCGCCAGCGTCGCCTTCGAGCACATCAAGGAGATCGGCAAGCGCGTGATCGTGCTTGGGGGCGGCAACACCGCCATGGATTGCTGCCGTACCTCGCGCCGCCTTGGCGGCGAGGACGTCAAGGTGATCGTCCGCAGCCCGTTCGAAGACATGAAGGCATCTCCCTGGGAAAAGGAAGACGCCATGCACGAGGGCATTCCCATCATCGACAACCATGTGCCGCGTGAATTCGTGGTCGAGGACGGCAAGCTTGTCGGCATGACCTTCGACAAGGTGAAAGCGGTCTATCACCGCGACGGACGCCGCGAACTGGTGCCGACCGGCGAGGAACCCGAGTTCTTTCCCTGCGATGATGTGCTTGTCGCCATCGGCCAGGAGAACGCCTTTCCGTGGATCGAAAAGGAGACGGGCATCCGCTTCACCAGCTGGGGTACGCCGATCATCAATGATGACGAGACGTTCCAGTCGACCCGCAAGGAAGTCTTTTTCGGCGGCGATTCCGCCTTCGGGCCATCGAACATCATCACCGCCGTTGCCCATGGCCACAAGGCGGCCGTCTCCATCGATCTCTACTGCCAGGGCAAGGATCTTTCCAAGCGGCCACCACCGGATGTCACCCTGGTGGGACAGAAGATGGGCATTCACGAATGGAGCTACGATTCCATTCCGATCACCGACGAGCGCAAGATCGTCCCGCTGGAGGATCTCAAGAAATCCCTGAGCGACCGCATGGTCGAGGTGGAGCTGGGTTTCGATCCGGAAACGGCTTTCATTGAAGCGGAGCGCTGTCTCAATTGCGATGCGCAGACGGTGTTCACCGATTCCAACTGCATCGAGTGCGATGCATGCGCGGATATCTGTCCGACGAGCTGCATCACCTTCACCCAGAACGCTCCGGAGAAGGAACTGCGCGGCAAGCTCATGGTCCCGGCGGACAATCCCGAACAGGATCTTTATGTCTCCGGAAAGCTGCCGACCGGTCGCGTCATGGTCAAGGACGAGGACGTGTGCCTGCATTGCGGCCTGTGCGCCGAACGGTGCCCGACCGCCGCGTGGGACATGCAGATGTTCTTCTACAATGTTACCAAGGCGACGCCCAACCTGGTGGATGTCAAATGAAACAGCTCAAGGGCGTCAATGATTTCGTGGTCAAGTTCGCCAATGTGAACGGGACCGGGTCTGCGTCGGCCAACCATCTCTTTGCAAAGGCGATCTTCCGGATGGGTGTGCCGGTCAGCCCGCGCAACATCTTTCCGTCGAACATCCAGGGTCTGCCGACCTGGTATGAGGTCCGGGTCAGCGCCAAGGGCTATCTCGGCCGGCGGGGCGGCGTGGACCTCATGCTGTGCGTCAATCCGCAGACCATGGAAGACGATGTCGCCAGCGTCGGGCCTGGCGGCTATTTCGTCTATGATTCCACCCGCCCGCTGGCGCCGCATCTGAAGCGCGACGACATCAGCTATTTCGGTATCCCTTTGACGGAAATGTGCATGCGCGAGTTCAAGGTCGCGCGCCTGCAGCAGCTGTTGAAGAACGTTGTCTATGTAGGGGCCATGGCCGCGCTGCTCGATATCGACTTTTCGATCCTGAAGGACCTTCTGAACGACCAGTTCAAAGGCAAGGAGAAACTGATCTCGCCCAACGTGCACGCGCTCGAAATGGGGTATCAGTTCGCCCAGGATAATTTTTCCTGTCCCTTGCCGATCCGTCTGGACCCAAGCGTTATCGACGCACCGCATATCCGCGAGAGCCAGCATATCCTGATGAACGGCAACACGGCCGCCGCTCTCGGGGCGATCTATGGCGGCGCGACTGTTGCGGCCTGGTACCCGATCACGCCGTCGACCTCGGTGGTCGATGCCTTTTCCAAATATGCGGAAAGGATGCGGATCGATGCCGGAACCGGCAAGCGGAATTTCGCGATCCTGCAGGCCGAGGATGAACTGGCGGCCATGGGGATCGTGGTCGGGGCCAGCTGGAACGGCGCCCGGGCCTTCACGGCCACATCCGGCCCCGGACTTTCACTGATGAGCGAGTTCCTGGGGCTGGCCTATTTCGCCGAAGTCCCGGTCGTGTTGATCGACGTTCAAAGATCGGGACCGTCCACGGGGATGCCGACCCGGAGCCAGCAGTCGGACATCCTTGCGGCCGCCTACGCCTCCCACGGCGATACCAAGCATGTCCTGCTGTTCCCGGCCACACCGAGGGAGTGTTTCGACATGACCGTGCAGGCCTTCGACCTGGCGGAGCAGCTTCAGACCCCGGTGATCATGATGTCTGATCTTGATCTTGGCATGAACGACTGGATGTCGCCGCCACTGGAGTGGGACGACGACTACGAGATGAACCGGGGCAAGGTCCTGGACAGGAACGCGCTGGACGAAGCGGAAACGTGGGGGCGCTACGTCGATGTCGACGGCGACGGGATCTGCTACCGCACCCTGCCGGGGACGCATCCCGACAAGGGCGCGTTCTTCACGCGGGGGTCGTCAAAGAACGATATGGCGGTCTATTCCGAGAAGGGCGATGATTACGTCGAAAATGTCGACCGGCTGCTGCGCAAGTTCGAAACGGCAAAATCCTATGTTCCGGTTCCAAAGGTGCACGACCCGATCCCGGTCAAGAAACCGAAAACCAAGCAGAAGCTCGGTGCGCTGTTTTTCGGAACCTCCGCGTCGCCCTCCTATGAGGCGGTCGAGATCCTGGCCGCGGAAGGTTACCCGATCGACGTGATGCGCATCCGGGCCTTTCCCTTCCATGAAAGCCTCGACGCCTTCGTGCACGAGCATGACATCGTCTTCGTGATCGAACAGAACCGCGATGGGCAGATGCGTCAGTTGATCATGAACGAATGTCATATCGCGCCGGACAAACTGACCTCTGTCCTGAACTATTCCGGTACGCCGATCACTGCACGTACCATCGCCCGGCAAATCCGGCGGGCGCTCAATGCCACCAGCGCTGATGTCGTCAAGCTGCATCCGGAGACTGCCTGATGTCCTATTACAAGCCGAAATTCCAGCACCCGAAGTTGCCGAAAAATGCGCTCGGCTACACGGTTGCCGATTATGACGGATCGATTTCGACGCTTTGCGCGGGCTGCGGGCACGACAGTATTTCCGCCGCGATCCGCAATGCCTGTTTCCTGTCTTCCATTCCGCCGCACCGCATCGCCAAGCTGTCGGGCATCGGCTGTTCGTCGAAGATGCCGACCTATTTTCTCGGGCGAAGCCACGGCTTCAATTCGGTGCATGGACGGATGCCGTCCGTTGCGACCGGGGCGAGCGTTGCCAATCGGGATCTCATCTATCTGGGTGTTTCCGGTGACGGCGACACCGCTTCCATCGGGATGGGCCAGTTCGTTCACCTGATCCGGCGAAACGTCAACATGACCTACATCGTTGCCAACAACGGCTGCTACGGCCTGACCAAGGGCCAGGACAGCGCGACCGCCGATCTGGGGTCTGTCGGCAAATACGGAACGCAGAACCCGTTCGAGGGCATTGACCTTGCAAGCCTTGCGGTGCTTCAGGGGGCAAGCTTCGTTGCGCGCAGCTTCTCCGGCGACAAGGAGCAGCTGGAGCCGTTGATCCGTGCGGCCATGGCGCATCGGGGCTTTGCCTTTATCGACATCGTGTCGCCCTGCGTGACCTTTGCCAACAATGCGGGGTCGACAAAAAGCTACGCGGCCACGCGTGAGAACCTTGAGGCCATGCCCGTCGACTTCGTGCCGATGCGCGAGGAAATCCGCACGCAGTACAAGGAAGGATCAACCCAGACGGTCACGTTGCATGACGGCTCGAACATCAATCTTCACAAGGCCAGCAAGGACTACAAGGCCGACAGCCGCGAAGACGCTCTCATGGCGCTCCAGGCGGCGGATCGCAATGGAAAGGTGCTGACGGGGCTCCTCTACCTCGATCCGACGTCACAGGATCTCAATCATACGCTGGAACTTGCCAGCCAGCCGCTCAACAGCATGGGCAAGGACGAACTCTGCCCGGGAAGCCGTGTGCTGAAGAGCATCAACGAGGGACTGCGCTAGTCACCCGGATCTGAAGTTCGTCTCATTGTGCAGCCTGCTCGGTGCGAACTTCAGATTCACCGCACCAGGGGCGCGATCCACCGTTGACCCGTATACGACCGATTGCCCCTCCAAAGGCAGTTTCCTTTCGATACTCTTGTCATTCCGGCTGGAGCGCAGCGGAAGGCCGGAAACCAGTGATCTCTTGTTTCACAGTCTTCTTTCAATATCTGGCCGCATCGGGTACTGGGTCCCGGTCTTGCCGCTTGCGCGGCAAACCGGGATGACAAATTCGGGACCAAGTTCCGTGGTTTGACTCGGCGCTGGGCGCATTGGACCGATTTTGATCGCGTTGATCTATTGTACCTTCCAAGCCGCCAACAGCGGCACGCGCTCATCCCTCAGCGATCTCAGATGTTGTCTTCCGACAGCCAGCCGTCTGCCTCGGTCTCGACCCAGGTCGCGATGCGCTCATCGAGAAAATCCATGGAATGAATGACGGTGCTTCGGGCGTCCAGAAACGCGACATTGTAGTTCTGGGCCATGCCGCCGTAGCCGACGCGGTCCTTGTTGCCGGAAAAGTCCGGCCAGTTCGGATGGCTCGTCGAACGCGGGGCGGAAAGCGGAATACCGCAGACGGACCCGGACAGGCTGAAATGGCAATGGCCGAAAAAGATATGCCGGATAACGGTTCCGTAGTCTTCCAGAATGTCCTGGAATGCATCCACCTGGACGATGCCGATCTGGTCCGCGTTGGCAACATGGACGGTCATCGGATTGTGATGCAGGAAGAGATAGGCGTTTGAGTTCCGGCGCACGACATCGTCGAGCGCGGCGCGCAGCCAGGACTGCCGTTTGGCGCAATAGTGACCCGCGTGGGTTCCGGGCTCGTTGGTGTCCAGAAACAGGAAGTGCCCGCACGGGGTTTCCTCGACCCACTGGACAAAGCCGTTTTCGTCGACGGGCGCCTGCGGGAATGCGGCGCGAAAGGCCGTCCGGTCGTCGTGATTGCCGATCATCAGGCGCGGGTTCATCGAAATCAGATTGGTTTCGTTCAAGAGAGCGTTCAGAAATGCATAATTGGCGTCTGTGCCGTGGTGTGCGAGATCGCCTGAAATGACAACCATGTCCGCATCGGAACAGTGTTCCTTGACGTGCCCGGCGCAGGCCCGAAAGTTGTCTGCCGGGATCGACCCCATGATGGGATCATCCTGAATGTGCGTGTCCGAGATGTGAACGATCTTCAAGGCAGTGGCTCCGCTCCGAGTGTGTCTTGACGACTGATTTCGCAGTTTGCAGGCAAAGTCAATCGGGAGCGGCATGCAGAGGGACCACCCCGTCATCGGCGCACAAGCCGCGATAATACGGATCGCCCTGCATGCATGTGAAATGCGGCTTTAGACATTACAAAATTCTCTAAGTTGCAGGAAATTCGTGCTATGATTTCCGGATGTTGCACATGAGACCTGCATGACCGGACACCAGATCGACCAACTCCTTCAGCCACCACGCGGCGAATATGTCCCGCGGGCACCCGCTTTTATCGTCACGCTTTATGGCGACGCGATCGAACCAAGGGGCGGGACTTTGTGGATGGGAGATCTTGTCAGTTGTTGTGCGGAGCAGGGGATCAGCGAAAGTCTGGTCAGAACTGCGGTGTCAAGACTTGTCGCGGCCGGCAAGCTGCTGGGCGAGCGGATCGGGCGCCGGAGTTTCTACAGGCTGACGGAACAGGCGCAAGAAGAATTCAGGTCGGCGTCCAGGGTGCTCTATGCGCCCCCGCCCGTGGCGCAAGGCTGGCTGCTCGCCTTGAAGACCCGTGAAGCCCTTCCGGACGGCTGGGTCTCGATGGGGAGTGGGGTCGCTCTCGCCCCCAATCGCTCCGATATCGTTCGGCCTTCCGGCGCTGTTGTCTCCGGCGAGGCGGTCGGTGAACGGAAAGACTGGCCAGACCTTTCTGCCGATCTGTGGGATCTGGAAGTCGTCAGCGAGAGGTACCGGTGGTTTCTGGAGCGCTATGGTGCGCTTGGAAGACTTCTGCATGAGCGGGGTTTGCATAACGTTGACGGCAAGAACGCATTGGGCCTGCGGTTGTCACTCATCCATCACTATCGGCTGGCAGCGCTGAAAGATCCGCGACTGCCGCGCGAAGCCTGGCCCGAAGACTGGCCGGCACCCGACGCGCGGCGGCTATTCGTGAGTGTCTACCTGGCGCTCGCCGCTGCCGCGGATGCGTTCATCGGGGGATCCTTCAGCGATTCCCGCGGCTTGCTGCCGTCTGCGACGGAGGTAACGGAGCTGCGGCTGGACAGGCTGGGACGCGAGGCGCTCTCGTTCGCCGGCTGAATGCGCCTGCTTTCCGGCGCTTCCGTATCAAAGGATCACACATTCCTTTGATTTAGGGTTTCAAGTGTGATGTTTTGATGCTATAACGCTGACCGTACGGTCGACGAATAAGGGTTGGCCGCGAGTTTGCTGCGGGAGAGAGCAATGCCGGAAGCCTATGTCTGCGATGCAGTCCGTACCCCGATCGGGCGCTATGGCGGCGCCCTGTCATCGGTGCGCGCAGATGAACTGGCCGCGATTCCCCTTGCCGCCCTGAAAGAGCGCAATCCGGATGTGGACTGGGGCGCGGTCGATGACGTCATCCTTGGCTGCGCCAACCAGGCGGGCGAAGACAACCGGAACGTGGCGCGCATGGCCGTGCTTCTGTCAGGATTGCCCGTCTCTGTTCCCGGCACGACCGTCAATCGGTTGTGCGGGTCCGGCATGGACGCGATCGGGCTGGCTGCCCGCACGATCCGTGCAGGCGATGCCAACCTGATGCTCGCCGGCGGTGTGGAGAGCATGAGCCGCGCGCCCTTTGTCGTTGCCAAGGCGGGAACGGCCTATTCGCGCAATGCGGAAATGTATGACACGACCATCGGCTGGCGCTTCAAGAACAAGCGGTTCGAGAATGCGTTCGGGACGCACTCCATGCCCGAAACGGCCGATAATGTCGCCGAGGACTTTTCGATTTCGAGGCTTGACCAGGACCGGTTTGCGGCGGAAAGTCAGCGCCGCTGGGAAGCTGCTCAAAAAGCGGGTGTCTTCAGGGACGAGATTGTTCCCGTCACGATCCCGCAGCGCAGGGGCGAGCCGATCATTGTCGATACGGACGAGCATCCGCGCCCGGGCACCAGCACCGAGGCGCTTGCGAAATTGCGCGGCGTCAACGGGGCGGACCTTACCGTGACGGCCGGGAACGCGTCGGGCGTCAATGACGGGTCGGCGGGGGTGATTGTTGCTTCCGAAGCTGCGGCACGCACAAACGGGCTTGTTCCGAAGGCGCGGGTTGTCGCGATGGCGGCAGCAGGCGTGCCGCCCAGGATCATGGGGATCGGGCCGGGACCAGCGACCCGGAAGGTGCTCGATGTCGCGGGTCTTACCCTTGAACAGATGGATGTGATCGAACTTAACGAAGCCTTTGCATCGCAATCGCTGGCCGTCTTGAGGGAGCTCGGGCTGCCGGATGATGCCGCGCATGTCAATGCAAACGGCGGAGCCATTGCGCTCGGACATCCGCTCGGCATGTCCGGGGCGCGGCTGGTTCTGCACGCGGCCTACCAGTTGCAGCGCACCGGCGGTACTTATGCGCTCTGCACGATGTGCGTGGGTGTGGGGCAGGGCATCGCGCTGGTGCTGGAGCGGGTGTAGGATCGGAAGTGCACACGGCCTGAACAGGTGCTTTTGGAGGAAATGCGATGTATGCGCAGCTCGTGAAATCGGAAGGTCTCAAGTCCCGCGAAGAGATGTCGCCGGAAGAGCGTGCCTTTCAGGACCGGGTCGACAACGGCGAAAAAATCGAGCCGAAGGACTGGATGCCGGAGGGCTATCGCAAGACCCTGGTCCGCCAGATCGGCCAGCATGCCCATTCGGAAATCGTCGGACAGCTGCCGGAAGGCAACTGGATCACCCGGGCGCCGACCCTGGAACGCAAGGCCATCCTGCTGGCAAAGGTCCAGGACGAAGCCGGGCACGGTCTTTATCTTTATTCGGCGGCCGAGACCCTTGGTGTTTCCCGGGACGAGCTTCTGGAAAAGCTGCATTCGGGCAAAATGAAATACAGCTCGATCTTCAACTATCCGACCCTGAACTGGGCCGATATCGGCGCGGTCGGCTGGCTTGTTGACGGCGCGGCGATCATGAACCAGGTGCCGCTGCAGCGAACGTCCTACGGACCCTACAGCCGGGCCATGATCCGTATCTGCAAGGAAGAAAGCTTCCACCAGCGCCAGGGCTACGCGATCATGATGAAAATGGCCGCCGGGACACCGGAACAGAAGGACATGGCGCAGGACGCGCTGAACCGGTTCTGGTTTCCCTCGCTGATGATGTTCGGGCCGTCCGACAAGGACTCCGTTCATTCGGCGCAATCCATGGCCTGGAAGATCAAGATGAATACCAACGACGAGCTGCGCCAGAAGTTCGTCAATGAGACCGTGCCGCAGGCCGACTATCTCGGCCTCAAGGTCCCGGACGAGAAGCTGGCCTGGAACGAGGACAAAAAGGGCTACGATTTCTCCGAGCCGGACTGGTCCGAATTCTTCGAAGTCATCAAGGGCAATGGTCCGTGCAATCGCGAGCGCCTCGATGCCCGGGTCAAGGCCTGGGACGACGGTGCCTGGTTTCGCGAGGGACTGAATGCCTACGCGGAGAAGGCCGCCGACCGCCGCAAGGCCGCTTCGGTCGCAGCTGAATAATCGAGACGAGGAGAGGGAGGAACTGCCATGTCCAAGAAAGAATGGCCTCTCTGGGAAGTGTTTATCCGAGGGCAGCACGGCCTGAACCATCGGCATGTCGGCAGCCTTCACGCTCCGGATGCCGAGATGGCGATCAACCACGCGCGCGACGTCTACACGCGGCGGCGCGAAGGGGTGTCGATCTGGGTTGTGCCGTCGAAGGAGATCACGGCATCGAGCCCCTCGGAAAAGGGGCCGCTGTTCGACCCGGCCGAAAGCAAGACCTACCGGCATCCGACCTTCTTCGACATTCCTGACGAAGTGGGAAAAATGTGATGTCCGACGCGCAGACAAACGCTGCCAAAAGGCAGACCGATACGTTCCTGAGCGACGAGGACATCCGGCCCGCGTTTTTCGAATGGCTCTGCCGGATGGGCGACAACGCGCTCATCCTCGGGCACCGGACGTCCGAATGGTGCGGTCACGGACCGGTCCTGGAAGAGGACATCGCGCTTGCCAACACGGCGCTCGATCTGATCGGGCACACGCAGATGTGGCTCGGACTTGCGGGCGAGGTGGAAGGAAAGGGCCGGGACGCGGACGGTCTCGCTTACCTGCGTGATGCCATGAAGTTCCACAATCTGTTGCTGGTGGAACTGCCGAAGGGCGACATGGCGGTGACGATCATGCGCGAGTTCCTGTTCGATGCCTATCATCATCTGATGCTCGGTTGGCTTGCCGAACAGTCGCAGAGCCCGCGTGTCGCGGAGATCGCGGCCAAGGCGCTCAAGGAAGTCAGCTACCATCTCGACCGTGCATCGGACATCGTCGTGCGGCTCGGCGACGGAACGGATGAAAGCCACCGCCGGATGCAGGAGGCTCTCGATCTGCTGTGGCCCTATACAGGCGAAATGTTCACCGGCGATGATGTCGATGCGGTGCTGGTTGAAGCAGGCATTGCACCGGATCCCGCTGAGCTGCAAGGGCGCTGGGATGAGAATGTCCGGGCGATCCTGGACGAAGCGACGCTCAAGACACCCGAACCCGGCGGCTATGCGCATCTTGGCGGCAAACAGGGGCGCCATACGGAACATCTCGGCTTCATCCTTGCGGAGATGCAGTTTCTGCAGCGTGCCTATCCGGGCGCGAGCTGGTGAGGCGGGGCGATGTCGACGACGCTTCCTCCCGCAATCGACGAGATCTGGATCTGGCTCGCGGAGGTTCCCGACCCTGAAATCCCCGTCGTATCGGTAACGGAACTCGGCATCGTCCGGGATGTCGGATACGAGGGCGACCAGCTTGTCGTCGCGGTCACGCCGACCTATTCGGGATGCCCGGCTACGGCCGTGATCGATCTCATGATCGAGGAAAAGCTGCGCGAAAAGGGTGTGCGCAACCTGCGCCTTGAAAGGCGGCTTTCGCCGCCATGGACCACGGACTGGGTCACGCAGGATGCCCGGGACAAACTGAAATCCTTCGGGATTGCACCGCCCGTCGACGGCACTGCCAGCGATGGAATGAGTTCCCGGGCGGCACGGCTGTCAGGGGCAAGTGGCCCGGACGTCGCCTGCCCGCGTTGCGGCAGCAGCGATACGGAGCGGGTCAGCCAGTACGGCTCGACACCGTGCAAGGCCGCGTGGCGCTGCCGGGCGTGCCTGGAACCGTTCGATTATTTCAAATGTATCTAGACGCAGTAAGAGGGCAGCGCCCATGGCACGATTCCATTCGCTCGAAGTGACCGACATTCGCCGCGATACGCGCGATGCGGTTGTGGTCACGCTCAGGCCGGATGCTGCTGATGCCGACGCGTTCAGTTTCATCCAGGGTCAGTATCTGACGTTCCGCCGGGACTTTGACGGGGAGGAGCTGCGCCGGTCCTATTCGATCTGTACGGGTCTCGACGAAGGTTGCCTGAAGGTCGGCATCAAGCGTGTCGATGGCGGTGCCTTTTCGACCTGGGCGAATGAGGAACTGAAGGTGGGGGACCGCCTCGATGCAATGACACCGATGGGCCGGTTCCATACCGAATTGCAGCCTGCGTCTGCAAAAGGCTATCTCGGTTTTGCCGGCGGATCCGGCATCACGCCAGTGCTGTCCATCATCAAGACGGTTCTGGCGCGCGAGCCGGACAGCACCTTCACGCTGATCTACGCCAACAGGCAAACCAGCTCGATCATGTTCCGGGAGGAACTCGAAGACCTCAAGAACCGGTATCTCGGGCGGTTGTCGCTGATCCATATCCTGGAAACGGAAAGCCAGGACATCGATCTGTTCACAGGCCGGATCGATGCGGAGAAAATGGATCTCCTGTTCAAGCTCTGGATCGACGCGGACGAGGTTGACACGGCGTTTATCTGCGGCCCGGAGCCGATGATGCTGACCATTGCGGAGAGCCTGCGCAAACACGGTCTGACGGACGAGCAGATCCGGTTCGAACTGTTTGCCTCTTCACAGCCGGGGCGGGCGAAGGCGCGACCGGCATCAACGGCGAGTGCTGCCGCGGCAGGCACCTGCGAACTCTCCGTCACGCTCGACGGAACGACCCGGAATTTCCAGATGCAGAAAGACGGAACCTCCGTATTGGAGGCAGCGGTCGCCAACGCCATGGATGCGCCGTTCTCCTGCAAGGCCGGTGTTTGTTCCACATGCCGCGCCAGGGTGCTGGAAGGGGAGGTGGAAATGGAAGTGAACCACGCGCTTGAAGACTACGAGGTCCGCGCCGGCTACGTCCTTTCCTGCCAGTGCATTCCCGTCTCCGACAAGGTGGTGATCAGCTATGACGAATGAGGCAGCACTTCCCGACGAAGAAACGATGACGCTGTCCGACTATCTGGAAAAGGGCGGAAAGCTGACATCGCCGGAAAACGTCCCGGCGCGCTACCGTGGCGAATTGCTGCGGCTGATGTCGTCCTTTGTCGACAGCGAGCTTGCCGGGTCGGCCGGTTTCGCCGATGCCGTCAACTGGGCACCCGGTTTGAAGGAACGCATCGCCGCGTGCCGGATCACGCTGGAAAAGGTGGATCATGCCGAGCGCATTCTCGACTTGATGGGCGATTTCGGAACCGACAAGGCGCTCTACACCAATGCGCATTCCTGGTCGGCACGCCAGGATCGGTGCGCGCAGGTCGATCCGAAACGGCAGGGCGGCGACATGCGCCTGTCGGTCTTCCACTATCCGCTGGAAGGCTGGACCGACGCCGTGGTCATGAATTTTCTCATGGGACTTGCGACGGTCCACCAGCTTCGGGAACAGGTGCTGACATCCTACCAGCCGCTCAGCGAGGAATTTCGTGCAATCCTGCCCAAGGAAACGCGGCACATGGAGCTCGGGCAGGAAGGGCTTGCGCGGGTGTCGGAAACACCTGCCGCGCGCTCCGACGCTCTCGCATCGATCGCTTACTGGTTGCCGAAAGTTGCCGAGACTTTCGGTCCGGCGCACTCCACCCGTTTCGACAGGCTGAAGAAAATGGGCCTGCGGCACACCGAAAACGAGACCTTGCGGCGCGCGTGGACAGCCGATGCCGAGGCACGTCTGGCAAGCCTCAAGCTTGCCTGAACACTCTAGAAAGGACGATCCATGAGCAGGACGGGGACGGCTGCGCGCCGATTGAAGAGCTATGTCGAAGGCGCCTGGCGCACGGGCGACGGGGAGGGCGCGCCTGTTCTGAACGCTGCAACGGGCGAGGTCCACGCGTTGATCGGGACCGTGGGGCTCGATTTCAAGGCGGCGCTCGAATGGGCGCGCGCGGTCGGAGGTCCGGCACTGCGGGCCCTGACCATCCACGAGCGTGCGCTTATGCTCAAGGCGGTAGGCCTGAGCCTCATGGACCAGAAAGAAGAGTTCTACCAGGAAAACTTCGCGACCGGGGCGACCCGCACCGACGGCTGGATCGATATCGAGGGCGGGATCGGCACGCTGCTCACCTTTGCCTCCAAGGCGCGCCGGGAATTGCCGAACACGAAGGTTCTGACCGAGGGCCCTGTCGAACCGCTGTCGCGCGACGGGACGTTTTCCGCGCAACACATTCTGACCCCGCTGCAGGGCGTTGCGGTCCATATCAACGCGTTCAATTTTCCCGTCTGGGGCATGCTTGAAAAGATCGCGCCGACGCTGATTGCCGGCATGCCATGCGTCGTGAAACCGGCCTCCCAGACCGCGTACCTCACTGAACTGGTGGTGCGCCGCATTCTTGAAACGGGAATCTTGCCTGATGGCGCGCTGCAGATCGTGACCGGGTCGGCGGGCGACCTGCTCGACCATGTCATCGAGCAGGATGTCGTGACCTTCACCGGATCCGCATCCACGGGTCAGAAGCTTAAATCCGGCGCGGCGATCCTCCAGAACTCCGTGAGGTTTACCATGGAGGCCGACAGTCTGAATGCGTCGATCCTCGGGGCAGATGCAGGACCGGGCACCGATGAGTTCAACCTCTTCATCAAGGAAGTTGCGCGTGAAATGACCGTCAAGGCCGGGCAGAAATGCACGGCGATCCGGCGTATCATCGTGCCCCAGGCTTACGAAGACGCCGTCGTGGAGGCCTTGTCCGCGCGCCTGGCGAAAACACCTATCGGGTTGCCCGACAACGAAAACACCCGGATGGGCGCATTGGTCTCGCTCAGGGACCGGGAGGATGTGAAGATCAAGGTCGGGCTTCTGGCCAGGGAGGCAGAGATCGTCTCCGGTTCGCCTGATGGTGTCGCGCTTGCCTCCGGCAATGCCGAGAAGGGCGCATTCCTGTCGCCGATCCTGCTGCGCTGCGCCGATCCGGCCGGTGCGGAGGCCGTTCATTCGGTCGAGGCCTTCGGTCCCGTGGCCACGGTCATGGCCTATTCCGACAATGACGAGGCGGTTGCGCTTGCTCAAAAGGGCCGGGGTTCGCTCGTCTCTTCTCTGTTTACGGATGACAGCACGGTCGCCCGCGAGATCGTGACGGGTCTTGCGCCGTTCCATGGCCGCGTTCTGATCGGCAACCGCCGGTCTGCCAAAAGCTCCACGGGGCATGGATCGCCGCTGGCACCGCTGGTGCATGGCGGTCCGGGCCGTGCCGGTGGCGGTGAGGAGATGGGCGGCATGCGGGGCGTGAAGCACTTCATGCAGCGCAGCGCGATCCAGGGAACGCCCGAGCTTCTGTCCGCGGTCACCGGTCAATGGACCGAGGGAGCCGCCGGACACAGCGACATCCATCCGTTCCGAAAATCCCTGGCAGACCTGAGGATCGGCGATCAGATCATCACGAAAGCGCGTGAAGTCACACGGGAAGATGTGGAGCACTTCGCCGAGTTCACCGGGGACACGTTCTATGCGCACATGGACAGCGAGGCGGCGAAGGCAAATCCGTTCTTCGATGATCGCGTGGCGCACGGATACCTGATCGCCTCCTTTGCCGCCGGGCTGTTCGTCGATCCGGAGCCCGGGCCGGTGCTTGCCAATTACGGTGTCGACAACCTGCGTTTCCTGACCCCCGTCTATTTCGGCGACAGTCTCAAGGTCCGGCTCACCTGCAAGGAAATCAATCCGCGTGAGAATGCCGAGCACGGCGAAGTGCGCTGGGACTGCCAGGTAACCAACCAGAAGGACGAGGTCGTTGCCCAGTATGATGTCCTGACGATGGTGGCCAAGGAGTGGCCGGTGGCCGCGTGATCCAAGCCGGGATGGGTGTGATAGGCTGAGACCGGAAACGCCAGCACTGCGGGGAAGACGGTTTGATTGCGCACACTCATCTGCATGTCAGCGACTATGAGAGGTCCAGGGCGTTCTATCTGAAAGTGCTTGCGCCGCTTGGCTACTCGATCTCTATGGAGGTCGGGGATGCCGCCGGCTTTTTTGACGGCCGGAACACGGATCTCTGGGTGGTGAAGGACCCGGTCGTGCCGACCCATATCGCCTTTGAAGCCAAGAGCCGGGAGGAGGTGCACGCCTTTTACGAGACGGCGCTGCAGGAAGGGGCGGCCGACAATGGCGGTCCCGGCTATCGCCCGCATTACTGGCCCGGATACTATGCGGCCTTCGTTCTTGATCCCGACGGCCACAATATCGAGGCCGTCTGGTACGATCACGGCAAGGCTGATTGAAACGGAACGGATGGGTGTTCGCGCCTGCCTTGTCCCGGTCGTATGACCGTCTTCGGCCAAGACTTTGCGCCGCTCAAAAAAATCGGCCGGTCACAAGGACCGGCCGATCTTCCTTTTCAAGGACTGTCGCGATCAGCCGACGAGGCCGCCGTCTTCCCGTGTCACCGCGATGATTGCGGAACGCGGAACGGTGTCGCCGCCGCCCGGCCAGTGGCTGTTGCCGCGCTCGCCCGGGTGCTGGATACCGACGAACATGGTCCGGCGATCCGGGCTCCATATCAGACCGGTGATCTCGCACTCGTTCGGACCGACCATGAACCGGCGGATTTCGCCCGTGACCGGGTCGCCCGCAAGCATCTGGTTGTTGCCGTGACCGGCAAAGTCGCCCTCGTTCTTGTAGTTGCCGTCCGTCTGGATCCACAGCAGTCCGTTGGCGTCGAATGCCAGGCCGTCCGGCGAGTTGAACATATTGTCGGCGTTGACGTTCGAGGATCCGGCATAGGCGTCGGAGTGAACCGTCGGATTGCCGGCAAGGACGTAAAGGTCCCAGGTGAAACCGGGCGCCGTGTGATCGCCGCCATCCGGCCGCCAGCGCACGATCTGACCGTAATTGTTCTTGTCGCGCGGGTTCGGTCCGTTTGCTGCAGTGTCGTCACCGCCGGCATTCGGCTTCACGCCACGGTTCTTGTTGTTGGTCAGGCAGCAATAGACTTCAGGTGCCTTGGGATTGGCCGCAACCCATTCCGGGCGATCCATCGTGGTCGCGCCGACGGCGGACGCAGCCTGGCGGGTATGGATATGGATCTCGGCGTGATCCATCCCGGTCGTTTCCGGTGTCAGGGCGACCCAGGCACCCGTGCCGTTGTCGGAGAACTTGGCGACATAGAGCACACCGTCACTCAGCAGGTCATCAGTCGGAGCGCCCGGCGCGTAGGCGCCGTTGGAAACGTAGCGGTAAACAAATTCACCCCGCTCGTCGTCGCCCATATAGACCACCACGCGGCCGTCATTGTTGATGACGGTTTCGGCGTTTTCGTGCTTGAAGCGGCCGAGCGCGGTGCGCTTTTTGGGTGCCGATGCCGGGTCCGTCGGATCGATTTCGACAACGTAGCCCGCACGGTTCGGCTCGTTCGGGTGCTTGGCGACATCGAAACGCTCGTCGATTTCGGCCCAGCCGTAGCCCCAGTCCGTGGTGTTGACACCGTAGCGTTTCATGGCCGGCGTGATCGACTTCGGATTGTCGTCCTTGACGTCTTCGCTGGAGGAGAAGTATCCGTTGAAGTTCTCTTCACAGGCAAGATACGTGCCCCAGGGCGTGGCACCGTTGCCGCAGTTATTCCAGGTTCCGAGCGTTTTGGTTCCGGCCGGATCGGCATCGGTCTTCATCAGGTCATGTCCGGCTGCAGGACCGGTGATGTCCATTTCGGTATTCGGCGTGATCCGGCGGTTATAGGGGCTGTCCTTGACCATCTGCCACTTGCCGTCGATGAAGGCGATTTCGACGACGGAAACGCCGTGCGCCATCATGCCCTTGGCGATTTCGTCCGCGCCGACAAGACGGCCGTCCTCGGCTTTCGTCGAGATGATCGAGCGGTTGGTATATTCATTGTTCACGACAAGCAGAAGCTTGCCGTCATGGGCGAACACGTCCATCCCGTCGGTGTTGTCGCCGAAGGCGCGTTCCTGGCTCGCAGCCGTGCCGCGGGTCGCCTGGTCGAATTCGGGTGCGTCGGACCACAACGGGTCGCCCCATTGAATCATGACATCGACCTTGTAACCCTCCGGAACGGTCACGTCGTCGGCAGTGGATGTGGGGATCTGGTCGAACGCGAAGCGGCCGGACGCAGCCTCTGCAGAACTCAGGCTGCCACCAAGGGCGGCGAAGCTGCCGAAAGCCATGACGCCGCCGAGAAAACCGCGACGGCTGAGGGCCGATTCCACGATCCGGTCAAAGTCACACTCTTCCGGGCGCGGGTTTACCATCTCGTCGAATTCGTCGAAGGTAAGTGTGTGATTCTCGTTATCTTTCATGAGTTTATCCTACTGGCTCGCATAAACACTAGCTGGCTCTTGCAATGTCGCAACACCGATTCCAGACCCCGTCAAAAGCGCACATGCTGTCCCGTATCTGGAACAACATGACCCCGCGCCCGTCCGGCAGGTGCAACGTATCACGGAGGTGATAGGGTCTTACGTTTCTTTTTTTTAACTTTGATGACGCCGCCGGAAATTGAATACTTGTTTTTATTTTTCCGGCTAAGTTAATCACCTTTTGGCGCAGGACGCCAGAACCTGTCGCAGAACAGCCAATTGTTGCAGTCTTTCAATCAGTTCTTCGGAATGGACAGCAAAAGCAGGCAGATTTTCTCGTTCCGGCTGTTGCTCAGATTGTGGTGTCCATTGAGTGCTGTGCCACCGGAACGGGTCGTGACCTTGGGCCCGTACCCGGTGCCGTCTCGGCCGACGAAGGGGTGTGCGAAGCCGGCATGTGAAAACTCCATCTGAAGCCAACGGGATCGTGATGACGTGAAGATGGCCATTTTCACCGGCCCTGGCAGGCGCGATTCCTGTCAAAGCCTATGCGTATCCTGCGTTTCACCAGGAGCGGACGATGCGATCGTCCGCCACGGACCTGTTCTAAAGTGCACTGGCCCGGTGTCCGGCTCTTTCCTAGTCTGAAATGCATCAACGTGGTTTTGCCGCCGTGGGTTCTCATTGAACGGGGGAACGGAATGAAGAGGCTTGCGTCTGTCTGCCTGGCATTGGCCTGCGGTCTTCATCCTGGCCACGCACAGGCCGTTTCCCTTGAGGGCGAAAAGACGATCAGTCTCGTGGATCAGCAAGGTGAGCGATTCCCCGTTGCGCAGGTGATTTTCACGCCCGCGGACACCGGCAGCCGTTACGAGATCCACTGGCGGGACGGCGTCTTTGCCGATCACTTTCTGTCGATGCGGCCGTTCAAGTGTCTGGAGGGCTCTGACAAATATTGGTGCCGCGTTCCCTATCCCTATGAGATCAGGCGCACTGTATCCAAACAGGATCTGACGGACCTCGAATATGATCTTCTGTTCGTATGGAAGGGCGCGACCGAATACGGCATCAATCTCTGGAACGGCGTCTACTACAAGCTTGAAAATCAGGATGGCACGCTTGTCGGCACGCTGCATGAAATGGACATGGACAAGCTCGGTGTGCCGCCGGAGGCGGGCGATCTCAGGCCCGTTCGCGAAGCCGATCTTGAAGAGGGCTACCCGGAGAGCCACTGGCTTCCGGGCCTCGTGATCGAGTGACCGGGCCGGGACCGCCGACAAGGCCGTCCCGATCCGGTCCGGATTGAAAGCCATGCCCAGTCAGGGTTTTGCGGCGGCCGTGTCCGTCCCCGGAACGTTTGCCGAAGGCTCCGGTTTTGCGCCGGTGATCTTGCGCATCATCGGCGCGATCTCGGCATGCCGAAATTCAAATCCGTGATCAATGAGCTTCTTTGGAATGACGCGCTGGCTGACCAGCATTGTTTCACGCGCCATGTCACCAAGGGCCCATGCCAGTGCCCACGCAGGCAAGCGCAGGAATGCCGGCCTGCGAACAGCTTGAGCAACGGCGCGCGTGAAGGCATCGTTGCGCACGGGTACCGGAGCCGTGGCGTTGACCGGCCCGCTCAATGTGCCGTCCGCAATCGCGTGCGCAATGACCCGGATGAGGTCGTCCCGCTCGATCCACGACATCCATTGCCGGCCATCGCCGAGCCTTGCACCGCCGCCGAATTCAAACGGTGTCAGGAGCTGTGCCAGCATGCCGCCGTCGACGCCGAGCACGAGACCCATGCGCAGCCGGATGACACGAACGTTGAAGTTTTCGATTTTCGCAGCCGCCTGCTCCCAGCGCGCGCAAACTTGCTGGGTAAAGGCCGCTGCCGGTTCCGATTTTTCCGTGAGCACTTCATCGCCGTGCGGACCGTACCAGCCGATGGCAGATCCGCTGATCAGGCAGTCCGGTTTGCTGTCGAGACGGGCAACCAGAGCCTCCAGAGCCTCGGTCGTTTCGACGCGTGACCGGATGATCCGCGCGCGTTTCTTTGCGGTCCAGAGGCCGTTCGCGATCGGATCACCGGCAAGGTTCACCAGCGCATCGAAATGCGCGTCGTTCCTGACCTGGTCCAGGCTCGTGATCACGCGCACCGGGTGACGAAGCGCCTCGGCTTTTCTGACATCGCGTGTCAGAACGGTGACGTCGTGGCCGGCCGAAACCAGCGCCTCGACGAGACGTGAGCCGACAAATCCGGTGCCACCGGTCACGAGAACATGCCGGTGCGGCGGCAGGACCGACACGAGTTCCGCCGGGTCGCCGCGCAACAGCCGTTCACTTCTTGCGGCCGCCAGCAGGTCGCGCGCTGCGAACACGGCGACGCCGCATGCGGCGAGACTTGCCATCACACTCCACCATCCGTAACTGACCAAGGTTGCGGCCGTCGGCAACTGGCTCCACTGCCACAGGATCGGGGCGAGAAGGGCAAGGATTGCACCGTAGTTCAAGGTCAGCAGTGTGTGATTGATGCGCTCGGTCCAGGGGAGCTTGCGCGAGAGATCCTCTTCGACGAAGTCCCAGAGCGTGATCATCACCTCAACAACGAGAACCAGGGCCAGTGCCGTGGCAAACAGACCGTGCGGCTCGATCCAGGCAAAGCAGAGAAAGATCAGCCCGTAAAAGAAGTTCCTGACGCCGTGCAGCCGCAACTCCAGTTTTTGGGACGCACGCCAGGCAAGGCGTTCAGTCAGCTCATGATGAAAGAGCGTGTCGAACAGGCCCATGGCTATCTGAATGGAAATCAGGGTCCAGAGAAAGGGATCTGTCATGGTTGAACCTCCATGTCGTGAAACAGCGCATCCTGGTGGATGAGCTCGCCGAAAAACCGGCTTTCAAGGGTGAGAGAAAACAGGAACCGGGTGCCGCCGAGGTCCCGGTGGGTAATGATCAGCGCACCGGGGCTGCACCAGCCGGGCAGCCGCAGCCGCCATGACCGGAACTGCAGAAAGTAATGGTCGCTTGTGAAGCTCAGTCCGTCGTCTGCGACACCGACGCGAAGCGCCATGCCGATCCCCGAACCGATATATTCCTCGATCCCGGTCGGACCGGCAAAGCGTTTCGAACTGTGAATGACCTGCGGAAAGCCGGAGGCCCGGCCGTATTGCCGGATCCAGAACTGTCCGTCTCCTGCGCAGTCTTCGGTGACCGTGACAACGGCAGGCTGGTTTACGGATGTCATGTCATGGGGAAGCGGTGCACCGACGAGCCTTGCCAGATGTGAAAGGATGCGGCCGGCGAAATTGCGCCGCATCGAGACGACGATGCCCTGATAGACCACGCTCGATCCGCCTTTCAGGCGTTTGCCGAAGCGGCGGCGGACGGACGGGGGGAGTGCCTGCCAGGCCGGTTCGCCGAGCAACCGGCGGAACCGTTGATCCGGGAGCGCTGTGCCATGGTGACCGTCGATGTTCTCCAGCATGTCCAGTCCTTCCTGTTTTATTTGTTATTTCTGTAAAAAGAGAAATTAGTGAGCAAAAAAAATTTGCAGCTATCTCGAAGTCTTGCCGCCGATCTTCAGGAGGGTGAGCACCTTGTTGCCCATCTTCATCAAGGCGGCGAGATTGGACTTTGGAACGCTGAGCATCTGGGCCGACCATTTGTCAGCCGTGGCCAGGAAATCCTGCATGGCGTGCATGCGCCCGAGCACCTCGGGATCGAGGGCGGTTTCGGTCTCCGCCTGTGTCACGCACATGTCGATCGCCCGGATTGCCGGATCGATCTCCCGCTCCTTGCGGCCCCTGGCGATGAGCAGCGCCATTTCCCAGACATCGGTCTCGGCGATAAAATGCTCACGCCGGTCACCCGCGACGGGCACGCGCTGGATCAGCTTCCAGCCGACCAGTTCCTTCAGGGAATTGGAGACGTTGGAGCGCGCGATCCCGAGTTCCTCGGAGATCTGTTCCGCATTGAGCGGTTCGGTGCTGAGATACAGAAGGGCGTGGATCTGCGCCACGGACCTGTTCACGCCCCACTGGCTTCCCATGTCTCCCCAATAGAGGATGAACCGGGATCTTGAAGAATTTTTATCTTTGTCGGTAATTTCTGTCATGACAGAAATATCTGTCAAATCTGAGCAGGAGTCAAGGCCCGCTTGAAATCGTGTCCGTCCGGCATCGGTTGGATCAGGCCCGCGAGAGACATCGTGAGACTTGTTGACGTAGAGAGATCATTGGAACAAAATAAGAACAACTTAATCTCCAAGACGGAGCGAACGCATGCTTCTTGACGCTTATTCGGCAAAATCCGGTACCTTCGTGCCGGTCTGGACCCTGGAGATACAGACCCTGCCAGGGGATACCGACCGCATTCTCGACGAAGTTATGAAAGTGCATCCGCTGAGCTTCGGGCGGTACCAGCGCAATGCGAGTATTTCCGCCGTCGGCAGGGAAACCGCGCAACCGGAACCAGGATCCACGACGACCACCCACGTGGCAGGTTTCGAGGCGGGAAACACCGAAACCTACCCGATGGTGGAACTCAAGATCTCCATTGAACGGGATCAGGCGATTCTCGAAAAGGTGATGGATGCGATCCTTCTTGTCCATCACTACGAAGAACCGGTGATCTTCCTGCGTGAGGACTGGGCCTCCAGGGCGGCCTATGACCCGAACAGCGGCAATCCGAACCGATGGTGGAACAACGGACGCGGCCTGCCTGACCGGATCGACTAGCGTACGGACTCATAATTGAAGCCGATTTGGCGGCAGAAACGGGGCTGTACCCTTTGGTACGGACTCATAAATGAGGCGGAAATGGTTTGAGGCGGATTGCTTCTCCTCAAGGAGCGGAAGCGCAGGAAATGTGGTTCATTTTCGAGCCTTCCGCGACGCCGGGGAGGCGCAATCCGGTCAAATCCGAAGGACATGGAAATGGCTTTACCCCGTGTCGTCAGCGTGCTTGACCGGGCACGAAGCCCGCTCCGCACACCCTTCCTGACGGAATTTCGCCATTTCGCATGCCATTTCAGCCTCATTTATGGGTCCGTGCCCTAGCCCGGTCTGGTTATGATCTGCGTTGAGGCACGACCGGTGCGAAGATCTCCAGAGGATCGGCGACGCCCTTCAGCTCGCGGGGTCCGACGGACCGCCAGCTGTTTTCCGATTTTGCCGCGAAGTCGCCGGAGGCCAGAACGGTTTCGCCGAGCGGACCGCACAGGCCCTCGATGCGGCTGGCGATGTTGACCGACGACCCGATGACGGTGAAGTCGAGCCGGTTGCCGCCGCCGACATTGCCATAAAAGACCGAGCCGGGATGAAGGCCGATGCCAAACGTATAGTCGGTCCGCGGCCGGTCTGCTCCTGCAACCTGCAGGGCCGCGGCTTCCGCTCTTCCGACGGCTGCTCCGACATCATGTTGATGCGGAAACACCGCCAACAGGGCATCCCCGATGAACTTCAGGACTTCGCCGGAATGGGCCTCGATCGCGTCCGTCAGCGTGCCGAAGTAGTCGTTCAGAAGTTTCAGCAGATCATCCTCGCTGCGCGATTGCGCCAGGGAGGTGAAACCGCGCAGATCGGAAAACCAGATCACCGCATCGATGGTGCTGCCGTCACCTCGGGCGATCTCGCCATCAAGTACCCGTAGACCGGCCCTCGTGCCGACATAGGTCTCCATGAGCGTTCTTGCGGTGTTGCGCGCGATGAAACCCTCGAACACAAGCGTCAGCGCGGGCAGCGTCGTGTCGATCAGGGCCTTGGCGTGGCCGTCAAATCCGCCGGGCGACTTGGTGGCGAGGGTCAGGACCTTGAAGGTTTCATCGGAGAACTGCAGCGGCAGGGCCTCGTATTGATGGTACCTCTCCGCCCACAGATCCTCACCGATCGGGTAACGGCTCCTTTCGCCCGGCAGATCCAGGCGCAGCGATGTTGCTTCGCCGCGCGTGTAGATCTTGTGGATCGGGCTCGCCTTCAGCATTTCCATCTGGTCCGGCGTATAGACGAACCAGCGTTGCTCCGGGCCGGTCTCCAGATCCCAGAAAACATAGGATGACTTCGCGATCGGGTGCAGGATCGGCGCGCCGAGTGTCGACCGGTCGACCTGAAGTCCGGCTTCGCGGAGTTTCAGGCTGTAGCCGTTCAGCAATGCCGAGGGCGTTTCCAGGCGGGGTCCTGCGACCATCAGCCAGCGGATGATCTCATCACTTGATATCGTGGCGTCATTGTTCATGGAGCAACCTGTCTGATCCGACCGGACGCGGGGAAGCCGACCGTCAAAACAATAGGACCGTTTTCCGGTTTGTGCGCGAAAACGCTGCCGAAAATCTTTTTTCAACGAAAAGAAAAAGACTTAGGGCATCGCAAACCCGCTTTATACGAAAGCCGGGGATTAACACTTTTGGCTGACTGCGCTAAGTAAGTTGCGTACGTTTCTTTTTCCAAAGGGCCGGTCAAGGCCCACAAAAAAACCCAGGGGGAAACATATGACGATCCGTACTTTCGCCATTGCAGCGGCGACGAGCCTTGCATTGACGGCACCGGCTGCCGCTCAGGAAGCCTTCGAAATGACTTCGGCCTTCGGCAAAAACCTGCCGATCCTCGGCACCGCTGCCGTGGGCTTTACCGAAAAGATCAATTCCATCTCCAACGATGTCGAGTTCGAGCACTTCGATCCGGGCGAGCTGGTTCCAGCCCTTGAAGCGCTTGACGCCGTTTCCAGCGGATCGGTTGATGCTGCCTACACGACATCCGGGTACTGGCAGGGCAAGATCCCGGCCGCCTCGCTGTTTGCCGCCGTGCCGTTCGGTCCGGAAGCCGGGGAATTCCTCGCATGGATGCTCTATGGCGATGGCGCGGAACTGTTCCAGCGCATGTATGACGAAAACGGATACAACGTTCACGTCATTCCCTGCGGGATCATCGCTCCGGAAACGTCCGGCTGGTTCAAGAACGAGATCAACGGTCTTGAAGATCTTGAAGGTCTGAACATGCGTTTCTTCGGCCTCGGCGCGGAAGTGATGCAGAAACTCGGCGTGTCCACGTCGCTGCTCGCTGGTGGTGATATCTTCCCGGCGCTGGAGCGCGGTGCGATCGATGCGACCGAATTCTCCATGCCGCGGATCGATGCACGTCTCGGGTTCCACAACATCGCGAAGTACAACTACTTTCCGGGCTGGCACCAGCCGGCAACGATGTTCGAGCTCCTGATCAACAAGGACCGCTGGGACGATCTCGACGAAGTCGCCCAGAACCAGATCCAGATCGCCTGCATGGCGAACATCACCGACAACTTCGCAGAAGGTGAAGCCACCAACTTTGATGCGATGCAGGAAAACGTCGAAAAGAACGGTGTAACCATCAAGCAGTGGTCGCCGGAAATGCTCGCCGCTTTCGAAACTGCGTGGGTCGAAGTCGCTGCCGAGCTGGCTGCTGAAGATGCGTTCTTCAAGGAAGTCTGGGACAATCTCCAGGAGTTCCGTGCCGGCTACAAGGTCTGGAACGACAACATCTACCTGCCGCGTCCGCGCAACTAAGCGGGCTCTACTGATCCGTCCGGAATCCCGGACGACACAATGCATACCGGGGCGTCACCGCCCCGGTATTCTGCTGGGTGTGGAGGCGCCCGGCATATCGCAGGCAAGGCGGGGAGCATATGGACAAGCCTGAAGAAGTCATTTCAGCCGACGGCAGCGTCGCGATCACGGATCCGGGCGCGGTTGGACGCGAGGAACAAAACGCGGGCGACCGGTTCGTGGTTTTCATTTCCAATCTCTTTGCATGGCTTTTCCCGTTCCTGATGGTCGCAATCTGCTCCCAGGTTGTCCTGCGCGGCGCCGGGATGAACCAGGCCTGGCTAGACGATTTCCAGTGGTGGCTCTATGGATCTGCAGTGCTGGTCGGCATCGCCTATGCCGTGACCACGAATAGCCACGTGCGCGTAGATATCCTTTATGACGGCTATTCCAGAGAGAAGAAGCTCAGGACCGACATCGTCGCCCTGACCTGGCTTTTTCTGCCGTTCATTATCCTGAGCTGGGACGTCACGCTGCACTATACCCTGTCATCGATCAAGGCAGACGAAGGGTCCGACAGCCCGAATGGGTTGCACAATCTCTGGATCCTCAAGACCCTGATGAACCTGTCCTTCATTCTGATGGCGGTGGCAGCCTGGTCGATCTATGTGCGTCTTCTGTCCAAGATGACCCGGCCGGTCCTCTGGAAGCAGCTTCTCTACGCGTTTCCCTCGACAATGTTCGCGGTGAACCTTGCAACTTATTACGCGCTTTGGTGGGTGGTGTGGCTCATCAGCCCGCCCGACACGACGGCGCGGGACATTGGCCGGCACGTGATTTTCGACGAGGTCGAGGTCGGTAACTACGACATCAAATACACGATCATGATTACACTGGTCCTGACCTTCGTGGTGATCGGCGCAGCCAGGCTATTCAGCCGCAACAAGACGGCGTGAGACAGATAGATGCTTGAATTCATTGGCCAGTTTCTCACGCTGAACGAAATCGCCGTCATGGTGATGTTCATCACCTTCATCTGGATGCTGTTTCGCGGCATTCCCGTTGCCATGGCACTTGTCGGAGTCAGCCTCGTCTTCGTGCTGCTGGCCGAGTTCCTGCTTGACCCGAACCGCTCGTTTTTCCGCGATATCATCGAATTCGACCGGACCGGCATCAGCTATCAGCGCATGCAGGCGTTGTCCGGACGGCTGTTCGGCGGGATCGTCAAGAATCCGGTTCTTGTTGCGCTGCCCATGTTCATCTTCATGGGCCTGATGCTCGACCAGTCGGGGGTCGCGCAGCGCATGATGCATTCCATGCAGAAGCTGTTCGGCTCGCTGCGCGGCGGCCTGTCGCTGACGGTGATGCTGATCGGCATCATCCTGGCGGCGTCCACCGGCGTCATCGGCGCATCCGTCACGCTTCTGGGCGTCATGGCGCTGCCGGCAATGATGAAGCAGGATTATTCCAAACCGATCGCCACGGGAACGATCGCCTCGGCCGGGACGCTCGGAATCCTCATTCCGCCGTCGATCATGCTGGTCATCATGTCCGACCAGTTGGCCATCAGCCTCGGCGATCTCTTCATGGGCGCGCTGTTCCCCGGTCTGATCCTCGGGGCGCTCTACATCGTCTTTATCGTCATCTATGGCCTGATCAATCCCAAGGCGATGCCAGCCCCTGAAAAGCCTGAAAAAGTGCATTGGGAGGATGTGAAGGAAGTTCTCCTTGCCGTCGTGCCGCCCATGTTCCTGATCCTGCTGGTTCTGGGATCGATCTTCGCAGGTATTGCGACACCGACCGAAGCGTCGGGCCTCGGGGCGATGGGGGCGACGCTGCTGGCTCTGGCCAACCGGAGGCTGAACTGGAAGGTGGTCAAGGACGTAAGCCGGTCCACATTGAACACGTCCGGCTACATCGTCGGTATCTTTCTTGCCGCCAACTTCTTTGCGTTCGTGCTCAGGCGCTATGGCGGTGACGAGATCGTGCAGCACCTGGTTCTCTCGGTGTTCGAAGACCCCTACATGACCGTCGGCTTCATCCTGCTGATCGTTTTCCTGCTTGGCTTCCTGCTCGACTGGATCGAGATCACGATCATCATCATGCCTCTGATGCTGCCGATCATCGTCGGACTTGACTTGGCCGTGCCCGGGTTCGATCAGGTCCGGGATCCGTCGGTCGTCTGGTTCGCGATCCTGGTGGCGGTGACGCTGCAGACCTCGTTCCTGACGCCACCCGTCGGCTTTGCGCTGTTCTATCTGAAGGGTGTCTGTCCGCCGGGCGTAACGCTGGCACATATCTACAGGGGCGTGGTGCCCTTCGTGATCCTGCAGCTGATCGGCTTGATGATCGTGTTCTATTTCCCGGCGCTCACGACCTGGCTGCCCTCGGTTGCCTACGGCAATTAGCGAGGTCGCCCGGAACGAGCAGACCGGTTGAATTCGGCCGCCCTGCCTGGGCGCCGCAGGCGCCGGGTTCACGGATCGGTAGACCCTTGTCGTATCTAACCCCGGCGCGCTTTTGCCGAGTGCCGGAACGCGGAGGCATCCATGAGTGAAAACGAGGCTTTGCTGAAGCTGAGTGCGGTTGAGCTGCGCGACCGGCTTGCCGATGGCAGGCTGTCCGCCGCCGAGTTGGCGAAGGCCTGTATCGCGCGGATCGAGGCGCGCGAGGACGAGGTGAGGGCATGGGTCTGGTTCGATGCCGGAGCGGCCTTGGCGGAGGCGGAGCGCCTGGATGCCCTAAAGGCGAGCGGTGCGCCGCTGGGTCCCCTTCACGGCTTGCCTATCGGTGTCAAGGACGTGATCGACACGGCGGGCATTCCGAGCGAGAACGGCTGTCCTGTCGATGCGGACCGCGTGCCCCGGGAAGATGCGGAGGTGGTGAAACGGCTGAAGGCGGCGGGCGCCATCATGTTCGGCAAGACGGTCACGACCGAACTGGCCTTTCTCCACCCCAACAAGACACGGAACCCGCGGAACCTGGAACACACGCCCGGTGGCTCCTCGTCGGGGTCGGCGGCGGCGGTCGCCGACGGAATGGTGCCTCTGGCCATCGGGACGCAGACGGGCGGCTCTGTCGTGCGTCCGGCCTCGTTCTGCGGCATTGTCGGTCTCAAACCCAGCTTCAACGCGATCCCGCGAAAGGGCACGTTGCTGCAATCCCATTCGCTGGATACGCTCGGCGTCTTTGCGCACGATCCGGCAGGGGCCGCGCTCCTGACCAATGTTCTAAGCGGTGAGGGGGCGGAGAGCCCGGAGCCCGCCGCTTCGCCTGTGCTCGGGTTCGTGACGCCTCCCGGCTGGGACCGAGCAGACCCTGCGCTTCCTGCCGCGTTCGAGCGCTTGCGTACTGCGCTTGGAGACAGGGTCACGGAGCTTTTGCTGCCAGAGGCATTCGACGATGCCGCACGTTTGCGCGCGGTGATCAACACCGTGGAAATGGGACACTATTTCGAGCATTATCTTCAGCGCGGTGCGGACAGGCTCGGTCCGCCGACACGGGCTGCGATCGAGGAAGGCTTGACGCTTCGCGCCGTCGACTACCTTGCCGCCAAGGCGTTTCAGGACGACATGGATGAGCTGCTTGCACCGCTGTTCGAGCGTTGTGACGCAATCCTGTGCCCGGCGGCTCCCGGACCTGCGCCAGCCGGTCTGACCTCGACGGGCGACTCGATCTTCAACGGGCTGTGGACGATGGCGGGCACGCCGGCCATCACCCTGCCGCTGCTTGCAACGCCGGGCGGACTTTCCATAGGGGCCCAGCTCGTCGCGGCACGTGGAGACGACAAGGCGCTTGTGTCGGTCGCGCATTGGCTCTGGGACTGGAGCCAGGAGAACGACTGGTAAAGGCGGCGCGTTGCGCCGCCTTCAAAGGGATCTTTGATCGGCTGCCCTTGCGGCAGAGATTTCCGCCGCCTAGCGGTGACGGTTGCGCGGCACGAAGCCGGTGTCTTCCGCAGGTCTCATGTCGCGGACCCAGACCTCGCGGTTCGGATGCAAACCGCCGCCGCGGACCGCCGGAACCGCCGTGTGGCGTGCGCGGTGCAGAAGCCGGGTATCGGCGATGCCGCAGTTCGGATGAATGCCGCCATTGTCGGCAACGGCCTTCTCCCAGGCCGCCTTTCGCGCCGCGAGCGTTGCCGGATCGTCCAGCGCAGCGCAATTCACCGTGTTTGAATTGAGGTCGACGATGATCTCGTCGCCGTCCTCGACGAACGCGATCGGCCCGCCGAGCGCCGCCTCGGGGCCGACATGACCGATGACAAGGCCGACCGAGCCTCCGGAAAAGCGTGCGTCGGTCATGAGCGCGACCACGATGCCGCGTTCGCGGCAGAGCGTCGTGATGCGGGAGGTCGGATCCAGCATTTCCGGCATGCCCGGACCTCCGCTCGGACCGTCGTAGCGGACGATGACCATATCCTGGTCCTGAAAGCTGTCCGGCGCTTCGTCCAGCGCCTTGATCAGGCCGGCCTCGCCTTCGAACACCCGTGCCCGGCCCTTGAAGAGATTGTTCTCAAGGCCGCCCTCAACACCTGCGAGTTTCAGGATCGCCGAAAAGTCCGGCGACAGGTTGCCGCCGAGCATCCGCAGGCCGCCCGTCGGTTTGAACGGGTCTGCAACGGTGTGGATCACGTCGCCATCGGGTGCGGCGGCATCGAGATCGGCGACCTGTTCGGCAAGCGTGCGGCCGGTGCAGGTCATCATGTCTCCGTTCAGGAGACCGGCATCGAGAAGTTCCTTCACGATGACCTGAACGCCACCCACATGATCGATGTCGAGCATGGAATACTTGCCGTATGGACGCGCATTCGTCAGGACCGGAACGACGTCCCGGGAGAGATGATTGAACTCCTCCGGTGTCATCACGTCGCGCCAGAAGTGTTCATATCCGGCCGCGCGGGCGATTTCCGGAACGTGCAGGACGACATTCGTCGATCCGCCGATGGCCATGGCCACGATCACCGCGTTGCGAATGGAATCGCGCTTGACGATGTCGCGCGGCTTCAGGCCGGTTTCCATCATGGACGACAGGTAGGCCACAAGCTGCTGCGGAAATTCCTCAACACGGCGCGGATCGTCCGACGGCGGCGCCACCATGTGCAGCGGCTGAAGGCCGACCACGCCGATGAAGGTCTGCATGGTGTTGTAGGTGAACATGCCGCCGCAGCTTCCGATGCCCGGGCAGGCGTGGCAGGCAATGCGGTGGCGAACCGCCGCGTCCTGGTGGCCGGCGACCTGGTAGGCGCTGACGATGTCCAGCATCTCGCCTGTTTCCGGGTCCTTGCCCGGCCTGATGGTGCCGTCGGACATGATGATTGCCGGTTCGTTGTGTTCCAGAACCGCAGCCATCGTCCCGACCGGAGGCTTGTCGCAGGCAACGACGGCAATCGTTCCGGCAAGTCCCGACGCTTCCAGATGTTCGCACAGGCCGTCATTGGTGACTTCACGGCCGATCAGCGAATACCGCATTTCGCGCGTGCCGTTGCGGATGCCGTCCGATGTGGCGATGGTGTATTCCGGCTGAACCAGCCGGTATTTCAGCTGGCCTTCACCGTTGCCGATACGCGACTTCAGATGCTCGTGAATGGCATCGACCTTGCGGGCAACGCCCAGGTAGCACTGGCTGTCCCCCTTGGTGCCCACGACGCCGACAGAGGGTTCGTGGATGAGCTCCGGATCGGTGCCAAGTTCGTTGGCAATCCCAATCGTTTGTGCGGACCGGCCGGGGTGGCGGTCAATCAGGACAATTCTGGATTTCGTCATGTGTCACTTCTTGTTCAGCTGCGCCCGCCCCGTGGGTTTCCCGGTCCTGGTCCCGATCCCTGGAAAGCCGCGGGGTGGGTAAGCTTGTAATCGACATGAGCGCAATTTCAACCGGCGAATCGGCGATACCAGTACGGTTTGCGCGAATGACGCCGGTGCATCGATGCCGGGATCATGCGCAATCCTGCACCAGCACCGGTTTTTTTGGAAGAACCGGCGCGGGAAGCAGAATTCCATTCAGAACCGGCAGATAAAGGTTCATATGACACCTGTTCCGGTGGAATACCCGGTGCTTTCGGCGAAATTCATTGATCCTGCACGCGGATTTCTGTTGGGATGAAGGCCTCAGGAAAATGCCAAGCGAGTACTGCGTCCCGAACAGGTTTCCAAAAGTTGCTGACTTGCCGCAAGGCACGAAAGAGTGGGTGAGGCCGGAATGCACTTTGAAGTCTTTGCTATCGGAACCGCCTTCGTTTTCGGGCTCATGGTTCGGCAAATCGGTCTGCCGCCCCTGGTCGGGTTTCTTGCCGCCGGTTTCTTCATCAATTTCATCGGTCCGGGTTTCGGCATGCCCGTCGAAACGGGGCCTATTCTCGACTACGTCGCAGAACTCGGCGTTCTGCTCCTGCTCTTTACCATCGGGTTGAAGCTGAAACTGCGGCAGATCACCGAGCCCCAGGTGATCGGCGGCGCGCTGATCCATTTCGCGGTGTCGGTCGCCCTGTTCACGCCCATCGTCTGGCTGCTTTTCACGTCCGGCTGGTTGAGCGCTGTTCTGATCGGCATCGCTCTTGCGTTTTCGTCCACGGTGCTTTCGGCAAAGATACTGGAGGCAAAACGCGAACTCGGCACGTTTCATGGCAGGACGGCCATCGGCATCCTGATCGTTCAGGATATCATTGCGCTTGTCGTTCTCGCGATCTTCGCCGGAAAACTGCCCGGTCCCTGGGCGCTGCTGATCTTCGCCACGCCCCTGCTCAGGCCGCTGCTGTTCCGGTTGCTGGATCTGGCGGGGCATGACGAGGTGCTGCTGCTGACCGGCATGATGCTCAGCCTTGTTGTCGGCGGGGTCGGTTTTGAACTTATCGGCCTGAAGGGCGAGATCGGCGCCCTGGTCATGGGGCTCCTGCTGTCGGGCCATCCGCGCGCCGGCGAGTTGTCAAACTCGCTCTGGTCTCTCAAGGAAGTCTTCCTGATCGGTTTCTTCCTGTCGATCGGAATGTCCGGTTTACCCGACTGGAACGCGCTCTCCTTTGCGCTTGCCCTGGGGCTTCTGCTGCCGCTGAAGGGCGTTCTGTTTTTCTTCATCCTGATCGCGTTCAAGCTCAGGGCGCGCACGTCTTTCGTAACCGCCCTTTCCTTGATGGCCTACAGCGAATTCGGGCTGATCGTGGCCGCAGGCATTCCCGCCGCCGAGGAATATCTCGTGCCGCTGGCTATTGCAGTGTCGGTGTCGTTCCTGATCGCCGCGCCGCTCAACCGGTTTGCGCATGCGATCTTCGAACGTTTCGAGACGCAGCTGCAACGGTTCGAGTTGCAGGCCCGGCACCCGGACGAACAGCCGACAGATCTCGGCGATGCGGATGTCATGGTCTTCGGAATGGGCAGAACCGGCACCGCGGCCTATACCGCCCTGATCGACAAGGGGCGTCGCCCGGTCGGTCTGGATGCGGACATGTACAAGGTCGAGGGGCACGCCGGGGCCGGGCGCAACGTGATTTTCGCCGATGCGGAAGACAGCAATTTCTGGCACGGCGTGGAATTGAAAGGCATCTCGGCTGCCGTCCTGGCAATGGACGATCTGGAAGCCAAGCTGATCGCCGCCCGCATGCTGCGGGCCAGCGGTTTTTCCGGAACGATCGTCAGTCATGCGCTGCATGCCGACCACGTTGAACAGATCGCCGAGGCAGGTGCCGATCAGACCTACCTGACCATGCAGGAAGCAGGAGAAAGCCTGGCAGCGCACGCAATCGAGCCGGCTGTGGCGCGTGAGACTTAGAAATTCCCGCTGACCGCGTCCTACCGCACCTTCTTGATGCCTTCCAGGATCAGGGTCGTGGCGACGTTGGCGTAGTCTTCGCGGGAGATCGGCCCGCCTTCCTTGAACCACATGTAGACCCAGTTCATCATGCCGAAGAGGGACATGGTGACCGGCATCAGAAGCGGCCGGTCGGGGTTCGCGAGATCCGGGTGAATGTCCTTCAGGACACTTGAAAAGTGCCGCACAATCCGGCGCTCGATGGCGACGATATCCGCTTTCTGTTCGTCGGAGAGTGCGGGGCCGGCATTGAGCTGGACCTTGTGCTGATCATCGGCGCCCCGATAGCTGTCAAGCACCGTCAGGACGAGTTTGCGCAGTCTCTTTTCGGAGGGCAGCGACGCGTCGTCTGCCTCTTCCAGCGCGGTGTCGAGGATGGCCAGATGCGACTGAATGATGGCGAAGATCAGCGCGCCCTTAGACGGGTAGTAGTGGTAAAGCAGCGACTTGGAGACCCCCGCCTCCTGCGCGATCTGCGACATGGACGCCTTTTCCATGCCCTGGGTCGCAAACACATTGGCTGCCGTCAGCAACAGACCGTGCTGTTTTTCTTCAAAGTCACTGGCGCGGGTTCTCGCCATGTGTTCCGGCCTCCGTTTTCGAAACCAGGTCTTGCCCCCACAAAACTGACGGCATTGGGTTGACCTAAGTTTGCGCCTTCATTGAGGTTTTAGCCTGCGTTTCCTGGATTGACCAGCCGGTCCGTCAATTATCGGTGGACCGGCGGATTGTCGGGTTCGGCCGCGGCTCGTGGCGTGACGCTCAACACCACGACAGAGGCCAGGACCCTGCACTCAGTCCTTCGGACGGTTGTCGACCACACGCTGTGCCTTGCCTTGCGAGCGGGCGACGCCGTGGGGTTCGTGGATTTTCACCTTGGACGACACACCGATGGTTGACTTGATGTGATGGGCCAGTTCCTTTGCCGATGCATCGCGGGCTTCGCTGCTGCTTTGCGAAGGCGTTGCCTCGGCATGAATGACCATCGCGTCCATGCGCCCCTCGCGGATCAGTTCGATCTGGAAATGCGCCGTCAGACCGTCGCATTTCAGGATCTGTTCCTCGATCTGGGTCGGGAAGACGTTCACACCCCGCAGGATGATCATGTCGTCGCTGCGTCCCGTGATCTTTTCGATCCGCCGCATGGACCGGGCGGTGCCGGGAAGGATGCGGGTGAGATCGCGCGTGCGGTAGCGCACCATCGGCAGACCTTCCTTGGTCAGCGTGGTGAAGACCAGCTCGCCGGTCTCGCCGTCCGGCAGAACCTCGCCGCTGACGGGATCGATGATTTCCGGATAGAAATGATCCTCCCAGACATGCAGCCCGTCCTTGGTTTCCACGCATTCCTGGGCGACGCCGGGTCCCATGATCTCCGATAGTCCGTAGATGTCGACGGCGTGCATGTCGAAGGCCTCCTCGATTTCCGCACGCATGGCGTTGGTCCAGGGTTCGGCACCGAAGATGCCGACCTTCAGCGAGGATCGGCGCGGATCGAGGCCGAGACGCCGGTATTCGTCGAGGATCGAGAGCATGTAGGAGGGCGTCACGGTGATGACGTCCGGCCGGAAATCTTCGATCAGCGTGACCTGGCGTTCCGTCATGCCCCCGGAAATCGGCACGACGGTGCAGCCGAGTTTTTCGGCGCCGTAGTGAGCTCCGAGACCCCCGGTGAAGAGGCCGTAGCCATAGGCGTTGTGGAGGATGTCGCCCTTGCGCCCGCCGGCCGCGCGGATCGAGCGCGCGACAAGGTCAGCCCAGTTGGAAATGTCATTCGCCGTATAGCCGACCACTGTGGGTTTGCCGGTGGTGCCGGACGAGCCATGAATGCGGACCAGTTCCTCGCGCGGTGTCGCGAACATGCCGAACGGGTAGGTAGCCCGCAGGTCCTGCTTCACCGTGAAAGGGAATCTGGCAAGATCGGCGAGAGACTTGAAGTCGTCAGGGTGGACGCCGTGTTTGTCGAACTGGTCCTTGAAGAACGGCGAGTTCCGGTAGGCATGGTCGAGTGTCCAGGCCAGGCGTTTCTGCTGCAAGTTCGATATCTCGTCGCGGCTGGCGATCTCGATCGGATCAAGGCTGTCGCGGTCAGGGGTAAGATCGATCATCGAGGGTCCTCCCGGGTCGCTGAGTGCGCGTTTCTGGTTATTCGGTCAAGAATGTTCGGTTTATGGTGCGGGAGTGGCCGCGAAATTCCGCGATCACCGTGCCGTCTTCGCGTGTGAGACTGATGTCGTAAATTCCCGATCGTCCCGCCCTGGAGACTTCGCGCGCACATGCGGTCAGAACATCGCCGAGTGCGCCCGGTTTGACATAGGTGATGGCGCAATGCTGCGCGACCGTCATCTGGTTGTAGGTGTTGCAGGCAAAGGCGAATGCGCTGTCGGCCAGTGCGAAGAGATACCCGCCATGCATGTTGCCGTGACCGTTGGTCATGATCCTCGAAACGGTCATGCGCATATCCGCTTCGCCCGGGGCGATGCGCACCAGTTCCATTCCCATTGCCTGCGAGGCATTGTCGTCTTCCCACATGATCCGGGCGCAGGCTTCGGCCAGTTCCTGCGGTGTCATTTCGGCAAGGGGCTTCATGCTATCGTCCCTTGAACACGGCCGGGCGTTTTTCGAGAAACGCCGTCACGCCTTCCGCATAATCATCCGTGAAACCGGCCGTCCGCTGGCAGTCCCTTTCCATGTCAAGATGGGTGTCAAGGTCCTGTGTCGGAGCTGCCTGGATCAACCGCTTCGTGAGGCCGAGACCGACGGTCGGGCCGGCCGCGAGCCGCGTTGCGATCGTTCCTGCCTCTTCCATGAGGGAGGCGTCGTCGACGGTCTTCCAGATGAGGCCCCAGTTCTCGGCCTGCTCGGCGGGCAGCGGCTCGGCAAGGAGGGCAAGCGCCTTGGCGCGCGGTTCTCCCAGAATGCGTGTCAGGGACCAACTGCCGCCGGCATCCGGAATGAGACCGATCCTGGAAAAGGCCTGAATGAATTTCGCGGACCGCGCCGCCAGAACGATGTCGCAGACCAGCGCGATGTTGGCGCCCGCGCCCGCAGCAACACCGTTCACCGCGCATATAATGGGCTTTTCGACCGAGCGCATCAGGCGCAGCGTCGGATTGTAGAAGGTGTCGAGCGTGTGCCCGAGGTCCGGTTTTTCGGTGCTCTTGCGCGGGTCGCGGTCGCCAAGGTCCTGGCCGGCACAAAAGCCCCTGCCGGCTCCGGTCAGGAGTATCGCGCGGACCGCTTCGTCCTTCTTCGCCTCTTCAAAAGCAGCCCGAAGGGCGAGATGCATCTCCTCGTTGAACGCGTTCAGCTTGTCCGGACGGTTCAGCGTGATCTTGAGGACGCCGTTCTCAAGGGTCGAGATAACGGTTTGGCTTTGCGTCATTTTCCACTCCCTGGACCCCTGGCTCTCCGGGTCCGCGATTTCTTTATTGCATAAACCGTCCGGTCGATCAATTATAGTGTTGTCTGATTTTCGTTCGTGATCAGCGTCTGGGGCAGAGCAAGCGCTTCTGCACCGTATGGTGCCCATTTGGACCGGGGATCGCAAGCAGCCGGATTGTCTGATTTCTTCAAGGGGAGGGGCCATTGGACAGCATGCATGGAAGTAATCCGCCACAGGGCCCGGCGTCCGGGACTGCATTGTCCGACAGAAGATTAGGTGATGGACCCATAAATGAGACTGAAATGGCATGTGAAATGGCGAAATCCCGTCAGGAAGAGTGTGCGGAGCGGGCTTCCTGCCCGGTCAAGCACGCTGACGACACGGGGTAAAGCCATTTCCATGTCCTTCGGATTTGACCGGACTGCGCCTCCCCGGCGTCGCGAAAGGCTCGAAAATGAACCACATTTCCTGCGCTTCCGCTCCTTGAGGAGAAGCAATCCGCCTCAAACCATTTCGGCCTCATTTATGAGTCCGTCACCTAGTGCATGGGGACTGCCGATCAGTTGAGCGGTCTTCTCTTTACCGCAGAGCGTTGCCGGGTCTAAGCTTGCAAGGACACGAGCGAACCCGCGGTTCATCTCCTTAAGCGAACAGGTCGATCGAATGACGCCTGACAACATCGATCTCGCCATATCACCACTGGCACCGACGCGTGCCCGGCGGCAGCCTGTCGAGGAACTGACCGGAAACATCCGCAATGTGTGCGGCGATTTTGAAATCGAGCCGCCGGATGCCGGGAGCGGATGTGTGAATGGCGACGTTTCCACCGTGAGCGTGTCGCGCTTCGAAACGGCGATTGTTTCCCTGAATGCGAAACGTGTTCTGCGCGACAAGCGCATGATCAAGCGGGATCCGGGAGAGCATCTCTTCCTCGTGATACAGGACAAGGGCAATTGCTGGATCCACCAGAACGACACATCCGTTCATCTCGCGCCCGGTGACATGTACCTGGTGGACAGCGCGCAGTGTTCGGAGTTTGTCTATAAAGGGGTCGACGCGCGGCAGGTGTCGATCCATCTCCCCCGATCGGAAATGTTGCACCGGTTCGGCGCGATCTGCACCGGCGGAATTGCCATTGATCGCGCGGACCCCCTGTTCGTGGCGATGCGGGCCGTGCTTGCAAAGATCTTTTCCGATGACGCGAGTGTTGCGCCGCATCACGGGGAAGCCTTTCTCAGTATTCTCGGGGCCTATTTCCGAAGTGTCGAACACCAGGAGGCCCTTCGGGACCGGACATCCAAGGGCGTGTTGTCGCGTGCCCTGACATTGATTGACAGATACGCGACCGACCCCGATTTCGGCCCGCAGAAATTGGCGGAGCTCCTCCAGGTTTCGCCGCGGACGTTGCAGAGGCAGTTCGGCGCACTTGGCGAACCCGTAGGCAAGCGCCTGCTCGCGGTCCGCCTGGAGACCGCGCGGGCGCGTCTCAATGCGGCCCCGGCAGGGCCGGGACGCAATACGATTTCGGACGTCGCCTATGAAAGCGGCTTCAACGATCTTTCCTATTTCTACCGGGCTTTCCGCGACAGGTACGGGATGCCGCCCGGCGATCTCAGGAAGAAAGTGTCGCTCTGAACCAAAGCCTTTGGCGTCCTCGCCCAAGACCGCCGCGTCTACCTGAGTATGGTAATCGTGAGGGAGCCGGTCCGAGATAACACGCATTGGATCAGGAGCCGGGAGGATGCTCTTGATCCGAACCTGAAGCGATGTTCGATGTTCCGGTTCCGGGCTCAAAAAGAGAAACCGGAGAGGGTTCATGAAAATCAAGCAGATCTTGACCTCAGGCGCGGTTCTGGCCGGCATGGCCACGAGCGCACTGGCGCATCCGCTGGACGGACTGACTGCCGAAGAATACCAGACGATCAACCAGATCCTGAAAGACAGCGGGACCGTCACGGACGAAACCCTGTTTCCATTGATCGAGCTGAAGGAACCGCCGAAGGCAGATGTTCTGGCGTGGAGCGAAGGCGACGCGCTTGACCGCAAGGCCATGGTTCAGTTCACCACCGCGGACGGGTTCAGCGAAGCCGTCGTCAACATCACGCAAGGCACAGTGGAGAGCAATGCGGCGATCCCGGATTCCGGCCAGCCGATGATCCTCTTTGCCGAATTCATGACCGCGCTGGAAGGCGGGCTGAGCCACCCGGACATGGTTGCCGGACTTGAGGCCCGCGGGCTGACGCCCGAGGATGCCTTCTGCCTGCCACTGACGGCCGGAAACTTTTTCACGCCGGAATTCGAAGATTCCCGCCTGATGAAAATCCCGTGCTACCAGAACCCGACCGGTTCGAATTTCTATGCCAAGCCCATCGAGGGGCTGTTCACGCTGTTCGACGTGGGCAAGAAGGAAGTCATCGAGGTCGTCGATACCGGGGTCGTTCCCATACCCCAGGATCCGTGGGGCTATACGGAAGAGGAAATTGCCGAACGCGTGCCGCTTCGCCCCGAGACCAACCGGGTTCTCCTGAAGCAGGAAGGCGGCCCGAACTACACGGTCGACGGCAGCCATGTCGAATGGGACATCTGGCGCTTCAACTACCGCGTCGACAAGCGGCCGGGGCTGGTCATTTCCAATCTGGACGCGAATGATCAGGGAACGTGGCGGTCGGTGATCTACCAGATGCATCTGTCCGAGGTGTTCGTGCCCTACATGGACCCGACCGAGGGCTGGTACTGGCGGACCTACATGGACAGCGGCGAATACGGGTTCGGCCTGTTCCTGACACCGCTGCGCGCCGGGATCGACTGCCCGGACTACGCGACCTTCCTGCCCGCATTGATCACGGATGACGCCGGCGCTCCGCTGGAAATACCGGATGCGATCTGCATCTTCGAGCGCAACATAGGCGATCCGGCCTGGCGTCATTTCGAGATCTTCGCGCAAGGTCCCGACCAGTTCACTCCGGCCGAAGGACGCCCGGAAACCGAACTGGTGGTGCGCACCGCGTCGGAAGTCGGCAACTACGACTACCTGATCGACTACCGCCTGAAGCAGGACGGGCAGATCTTCATCAAGATCGGCGCGACCGGTCTTGATGCGGTCAAGGGTGTCGCCTCGACGTCGATGAATGATGCAACGGCGGCCGAGGATACGAAATACGGCACGCTGATCGCGCCCAACCTGGTGGCCGCCAATCACGACCACTATTTCAACTTCCGCATCGACTTCGACATCGACCAGCCGGTCAACCACATGGGCACGATGGAAATCGTTCCCGCAGACCTCGACCCGAACCATCCGCGCAAGTCCATGTGGATCTGGAAACACGAGATGCCGGACAGCGAACTGGACGCCCGCTACCGCTTCAGCGCTTCAAAGCCGAAGCACGTGCACATCACCAATCCGGCACGGGAAGGATATCTGGGGCAGACGCCGGGCTGGATGATCCATCACGGCTCGATCGCCTATGGCCCGTTCGACTTTGAGAACGATCCGCCGTTCAAGCGCAACGCCTATATCGAATATTCGTCCTGGACCACGGTTCATGATCCGGATCAACGCTATGCTGGCGGGAAGTATGCGATGCAGAGCGACGGGTCGGATACGCTTGCCGAATGGGTCAAGGCGGACAGGCCGCTGGTGGGCAAGGATGTGGTGTCCTGGTTCACCGCCGGCTTCCATCACATCCCGCGTATGGAGGATTGGCCGGTTATGTCGACGGAGTGGAAAACGGTGCACATCATGCCGTTCAATTTCTTCGCGCATAACCCGGCAATGACATTGCGGAAATAACACTCTGGCCGGGGCGTGCGCGCGCCGGTCCAAATTCTGTCACCGGCGTCGCGATTTACAGGCGCAAAAGCAAAGTGGACAGGAAGACATCTTTTGTGTCTTCCAGTCTGCTTCGCCCCCAGATCGCCTGCAGCGTGGGCTCGGAAATTGCGAAGTAACTGACTGCACCGATCAACTGGTAGGCGGCCGCGGTGCGTTCCGCTTCGGTGCGGTAGCGCCACTTGGGCAGGTCGGTGAGGAGATCGACGCTCTTGTCGAGAAAGGTTTTCAGGTACCACTTCCGGCTGGTCTCGACACGGTCCAGATTGTCGAGCAGCTCTCTTGCAATGAGCCGGCCGTCGCACGGCGCATGCTGTGCGTGGTCCAGCAGTCTTTCCAGAAAGAACCGCAGCTTTTTCTCCGCGCTCTGATCCAGTCGTGCAACGTCCTCGATGATGGCATCGAACCGCCCGGAAACATCCGTCAACACCGCGGCATAGAGGGCTTCCTTCGTCCTGAAGTGATACAGGATCGACTGTTTCGTCAGCCCCAGTTCATCGGCGACATCCGCCAGGGACGCGCCGTAAAACCCGCGTTCGGAGAACAGCCGTAAGGCCGTGTCGATGAACTTCTTTTTCGGAGAATCGATTTGCCCGGTCATGGCGCGATCATAGCATTCAATTGACAACTTACCAGTCGTAAAGTCTGGCTTACCGATTGGTAAGGATTGGCGGTTTGCAGAGAGAAAGAAGATGGACCGCGCGCTGGAAATCTCGCTGTTGCAGGAATTGAAGGGGTTGGGGGAGAACGGCCTGTTCTTTCTCGATGACAGCATTCAGTTGTCTCCTGTCGAACGCTATCGGTCTGCCGACCGGTTCGCGCGCGAGCGGAGCAGGATCTTCCGGCGGCTTCCGATGATTGCCGCGCATACCGGAGAATTGCCCGAAAGCGGGAGCTTCCTGACGCGGCAACTCGGTGGGCTGCCGGTGTTGCTCACGCGCGACCGGGATGGCGCGGTCAATGCGTTCGTCAATGTGTGCCGTCAACGAAGCGGTGCAAGCCGGGCTTGAGAGCGGTGCCAACACGATGTTGACCTTCGGGCGCTACGAGGGGGCCCTTCACAGGTTCAACGAAGAGGTCGAAAAATTCCTGGCATGAAGGCCGGGTTTCGGGGGCGGGCCGCAAACGGGAAACGAATTTTTCCCGGCCAACAGGACTTTTTTTGAAGGCCGTGCAAATTTCAACCAAGATTTGCAGTCTTTTGCATTTCGGACGCCCTGGCGCGTTCCGACAAGCGTTTATCGGTATTTTTACTGAATGTCTTTGCGAAGAATAGTTTCGAAATTATACTTAAGGTTGAAGTGCCAATTCTTTGTCCGGAAGTCAAAAGGGCCATTCTACGACTCCGAAAGCGTTTTGGATCAATATTTTTTTTACTTAACAGTGCGTAACTCAACGTTAATGAGAACTTTGAGTTCGAAGGGACACGCCATGACGCTTTTTTTCGGGAGCTCCGCCAAGGCAACAATCGAGGCCTTCAGCCGCTCGCAGGCAATGATCGAATTCACGCCCGACGGGCACATCCTGAATGCCAATCCGAACTTCCTCGGGGCAATGGGTTACACGCTTGACGAGATCAAGGGCCAGCATCACCGGATGTTCGTGGACCCGGACTATGGCAACAGCCTCGAGTACAAGGAGTTCTGGGCCGAACTTGCAGATGGCGAATTCAAGGCCGAAGAATTTCTGCGGTTCGACAAGGCCGGAAACGAGGTCTGGATCCAGGCCTCCTACAATCCGGTTGTCAACGCAGCCGGCAAGGTGGTCAAGGTCGTCAAGATCGCGTCCGACATCACGGCGCAGAAAATTCGCAGCGCCGATTTCGAGGGGCAGGTCGATGCGCTCAATCGCTCGCAGGCCGTGATTCACTTCGAACTCGACGGCACGATCCTTGACGCCAATGAGAATTTTCTCGGTGCCACGGGCTATTCGATCGACGAGATCCGCGGACAGCACCACAGAATGTTCGTGGAGCCGGACTACGGCCAGAGCGATGCGTATCGCCGGTTCTGGGAAGAACTTGCCGAAGGCCAGTTCAAGGCGGATGAGTTCAAACGGTTTGCCAAGGGCGGGCGCGAGATCTGGATCCAGGCCACGTACAACCCGATCATGGACGCCTCGGGCCGTCCGTTCAAGGTCGTGAAGTTTGCATCCGACATCACGGATCAGGTTCTGGAGCGCCAGCGCCGCAGGTCGGTTCAGCAGCAGATCGACACGGACCTCACGGACATGTCGCAGTCGATTTCGCAAACGGCGCATCAGGCCAGCGAATCCGCGTCGGCTGCCGAACAGACGTCCTCGAGCGTGCAGACAGTCGCCGCAGCCTCCGAAGAGCTGGTCGCCTCCATTCAGGAAATCAGCCGCCAGGTTCAGGTGGCGCTCGAGGTCTCCGGCAGCGCGCAGGGCGAGGCGGAACGGTCCAGCGAGATCATGTCCGGTCTTTCCGAAGACGCGAAGACGATCGGTTCGGTCATCGAACTCATCGACGGGATCGCCGACCAGACCAACCTGCTGGCGCTGAATGCGACCATCGAAGCGGCACGGGCCGGTGAAGCGGGCAAGGGATTTGCGGTGGTTGCCTCCGAGGTGAAGAGCCTTGCGTCCCAGACGAGCAAGGCGACGGAAGAGATCTCCACGCAGGTCAACTCCGTTCAGGAAACAACAGAGCGTGCCGTTGAAGCCATTGAGTCGATCATGGGCGTGATCAAGAACATCGCCGAGATTGCCACAAGCATCTCGACCGCGGTCGAAGAGCAGACCGCCGTCACCAATGACATCTCCTCCAACATGCAATCGGCGGCGCAGGGGGTCGAACTGGTGACGTCAAATCTCCAGACCATTTCGTCGGCTGCCAGCCAGCTGGAAGGATCGACGAACACGGTGCGTGAAGCGTCCCAGTCTCTCATGTAGCGGCAACCGAGACTGCGCAGCGCCGGTTAATCCGGCCCTTGCCCGAATGGTTCTTCGCTCATGTCAGGCATTGAGCGGAATTGCCGGGTCCTGCTGAACTGATGACGGCCTTTGACGTTTTGCCGCCACCTGCAGCATGAACCGGTGCAGTTTCGCACAACAGTCATTCAGGTCGTAGCGCGAGACGATTGTTCGCCGTGCTTCGGTGCGCAGCGGGCGGAAGGCGTCCGGATTTGCCAGGGCGTCCTCTATTTTCTCCGCAAAACCATCGGTGTCGAAAAAATCCACCAGGCGGCCATTGACGCCGTCGCTGACCACTTCGCGCACCGGCGGTGTGGCGGACGCGATGACAGGCGCTCCGCAGGACATGGCTTCCAGGAACGACCAGGAGAGGACGAAGGGATAGGTCAGGTAGACATGGGCCGCCGTCACCTGAAACAGACGCACGAGATCGCGATGGGGAATCTGACCGAGAAAATGCACCTTGTCCGCTGAAAGCCCGGTTTCCTTCAGGAGCTGTTTGCGCCAGCTGTCACCGCCCTGCGGTCCGCTTCCGTAACTTATGCCGTCACCGCCCGCGATGACGAAGCGGACGTCGGGATTGCGTTTGCCGACTGCCGCCGCAGTGCGCATGAACTGCGGAAAGCCGCGGTAGGGTTCAAGATCGCGGGCCGCGAAGGTGACAACCGGATCGCCAGCGCTCAAAAGCGTTCCATCCGGCAAGCGGAGGGAAGCAAGGGCATCGGGACGGGCGCGGGAAGTATCGATGCCTTCGTGCTGGGCGACGATCTTGTTCCGGTATTCGGCCGGATATCTGCTTTTCTGCCACATCGTCGGGCTGATGCCGTAGTCCATCTGATCGAGCGTCGCGAGTTGCACGGCGTTGCGCAGCCGCATGGTCTGCCTTCGCTCCAGGCTGATCTCGTCCGATGGAGCAAAACCGGCATCTCCTCCCGCGGGATGGAAATAATACTCGCAGAACCCGATCACCGGCGTGTCGGGGAGGGCATCCTTGACGAACATCATCCCGCCCCAGGCAATATGTCCGACAACGAGATCCGGCGCTCTGCCGTGCAGCGAAAGCCGGCTGAGAATGTCAGCGACACGCCGACCCGCCTCAATATAGGGAATGGATGCTTCTTTCCGGTCCCGGCTTCCTTGCGTGCCTGTGTCCGCGCTGCCATACCGCAACACCCGGAGCCCGGGAACGGGCCTGTCGGTGCTTTCGCAAACCAGCGTAACCGTCCACCCGTCAAGGATGAGGCGCCGGGCAATATGTACAAATTGCCCGGGGCCGTGCCGGTGCACAAAAACAACATGCATTGGCGGCGCCTCTGGTCAGAACCCGTTGACGCCCATCCGGCCGTTGCGCTGCTGGAGATCGGTTGCCCAAATGACTTCCAGTTTCCGCAGCAGGGCGAAGGTCTCTTCCAGGGCCATGCGGTCGCGCTCATTGCGCACGATCTGCGACTGGTTGACCTCGTCCGCCGACTTTATCGCCTTGCAAAGCGACTTGCCCTTGTCCGTCAGTCTGATCCTTGCCGACCGCCTGTCCCGAGCTGACGCGGTGCGGTCAACATATCCCGACTGAACCAGCTGTTTCAGACTGTAGGAGGCATTGGAGCCGAGGTAGTGCCCCCTGTCCATGAGGTCGCGAACCGACAGGTCGTCGTCGCCAATCGTGAACAGAAGCATTGCGTGGGACGGCGATATGTCGTCCGCCCCGATACGGATCAGGTCGACGCGAAGGCGATCCAGGTAACGCCGGTACATTCTCTCGATAACGCGAACGAGTTCGAAGTGGTTTGCGTGAGAGTACGGGTTCATTTCGGCCCTCATGTCCGACTCCGCTATTTTGTATGTATTCTCGTCCACCTTAGGTTTGGGGATTTTTATCCGGCCATTTATCTGTTGTGGTGCATCAGTGAATATTTTGTGCATACGCCCCTAACTCCCACGAAATTTCGAACTAAATTCGAAATACTTTCATTACCGAGTTGCTCCTTGTCTTCGCGGTGGTTGGTTATTTTTATTTATAATTTTATCTTTTGCATGAGAATCAATTGCGTGCCACAATTAAATCCCAAATTTCTCTCAAGTTAGTCTACAACCTTCAATCATTTATAGGGAAAAGATGTGTCGATTTCTAGGCAAATACTGAATTTTTTCGCACGTGCGAACTCATCTTTGGGTTGAATGTTTGGAGAATGGTGAATGGTTGAGCAGGTGAAACCAGCGGCAAACGACCCGTCCTTGCTGGTTCGAGAGGCCCGGAAGACCTTTGCAACTGGATTAATCGCTGCCGCTATTTTGAGCGGCTTCATCACGCTCCTGCAGCTTACGGCTCCGCTTTTCATGCTGCAGGTTCACGACCGGGTTCTGAGCAGCCAGAGCCTCGACACGCTCGGAATGCTCGTCATTATTGCCGCCGGTGCACTGGCGCTTTACGGGATTCTGGAATTCATTAGAAGCCAGATATTCCAGGTCATGGGCACCGAACTCGTCCGGCGGCTGAACCATACCGCGATCGAGGCAGCAGTGAAATCTTCCCTCGAAAAGGGCGGCAGCCTTGCCTCCGAGGTGCTTCGCGACCTGAGCGATCTCAGGAGTTTCATCACCAGCAACGCCATCAGCGCCCCTCTCGAGGCGCTCTGGGTGCCCATGTTCCTGGCCGTGCTGTTCATACTGCATCCGCTTTACGGTCTGTTAGCCATAATCTCAGCTTTTGTTCTGGTCGGGCTCAATCTCATCTCGGACATGGCGACCCGCTCGCTGCTTAAAGAGGCCAATTCCGCAAATGTGGAAAATGTCGCGAAGATGGGATCCACGCTGCGCCATGCGGAAACGATCGAGGCGATGGGGCTGATGCCGGCGCTTGCGCGGCGATGGCAAAAGAAACAGCTGCATGCGAGCGAACTGATGGCCTATGGCAGCCGGCGCGGCAAGGCGATCCACGCGCTCACGCGAAGCCTGCGCATGGGCATGCAGATTGGCGTGCTCGCACTTGGTGCCGATCTGGTCATCAAGGGGGAGGTGACGGCCGGAACCATGATTGCCGCCAGTATCATCACCGGCCGGTTGCTGATGCCCTTCGACAACATGACCGAGAACTGGAGACAGTGGGTGTTTGCGTTAACGGCCTGGGGCCGGGTTCGCGACATTCTGGAGAATCACGCATCCATCCGCCAAACCATCGCAACGCCGCCGAGCCAGGGGCCGCTCCAGGTCGACAAGCTTGTCTTTGTCGCACCGAACGCACCCGTTCCGGTGATCAAGGGCATCTCCTTCACGCTTGAACCAGGTGATGTTCTGGGCATTGTCGGACCGTCGGCGGCCGGCAAGTCGACATTGGCGCGTCTTCTGGTCGGGGCGCTCCAGCCGACAACCGGCGGCGTGTTCCTGGACGGGCACAATGTCTATTTGTGGGAACGGGCGTCTTTCGGTGCGATGATCGGCTATCTGCCCCAGTCGGTGTCGCTGCTGGACGGAACGGTGCGCGAGAACATTTCGCGCATGTATGATGCCGATCCGCAAATGGTAATCGACGCGGCGCGATCCGCAGGCGTTCATGAAATGATCGGCCGCATGCCGCTCGGCTATGACACGCCCGTCGGCGACAACAAGTTCACGTTGTCGGGCGGCCAGAAGCAGCGCGTCGCCTTGGCGAGAGCCCTGTTCGGTCGGCCCCGGCTGCTCGTTCTTGACGAACCCAACGCGAATCTCGACACCGAAGGCGAAGTTGCACTTCTGAGGGCGATTTCGAGCGCCAAGGAAGATGGTGCCATCGTCATCGTGATTGCACACCGTCCGGCCATCATGGAGGCTGCGGACAAGATCCTGGTGCTCGAAGACGGCAGGATCAGCCAGTTCGGTGACCGAACGGAGGTCGTGAGTAACATTTCGCGGCGCTTGCCAGCGCCAAAACCGGCACCTGCCCTGCCGCCGAGTGGAGAGGTCGCATGAAAACGGATCCTGAAAACAAGGTCGCCAAACCGGCGCAGCAATCGCCCGGCACCGCACACAGACCGTTCTGGCAGCCGCCGGACAATCTGGACACGGAAAAACCCACCAGCCTTCGCGGTCCGCTGATCGCTTCCTCGATCGCGGTCGTGATCGGTTTCGGCGGGTTCTTGCTGTGGGGGTTCACGGCGGATCTCGACAGCGCCGCGGTGGCGACAGGCAAGGTCGTCGTCGACAGCCAGAGGAAGACGATCACGCATCTTGAGGGCGGCATATTGCGCCGGTTGCTCGTTCAGGAAGGAGATTTCGTGAAGGCAGGCCAACCGCTGGTCGAACTGGATGACACGCGGGCGCGCGCGGAACTCGCCCAGTTGCGCGCCAAGAGAATCAGCCTGATGGCGACGCTTGCGCGGCTGCGTGCGGAACGGGACCTGAAGGACGAGATCGAGATGCCTCCGGAACTGACAAAAAGCGATGCGATTGCCGTCGCGGACGTGTTGGCGGCAGAACAGCGCTTTTTTGAGAAGCGGCGCAAGGTCTATGAAGGCAAGGTCGCGTTCCAGCAGAAGGAAATCGAGCAGTTCGATGCCCAGATCGAGGCCACCGAAGCACAAATCGAGGCGAACACGAACCGGCAGGCCTTGCTCAAGGAACGGGTCGAAGCCCTCACCTTGCTGGAGAAGAAGGGTTTCGCCTCGAAGGCAATCCTGAGCGACGAGCAGCTCGAACTCAGCGAGTTGATCGGCGACGGCGGCCAGTTTGCGGCGGACAAGGCACAGCTGGAGAAAGCGCGGCAGGGCGCGGAAGTGGCGCTTCTGCAGGCCGAGCAGGAACTGCAGAGCGAAATCGCGAGCGAGATCCTGACGGCGCAGCTCGAACTCAACACCACGAACGAGCAGATCATTTCGTCAAAGGACATACTCGACAGGCTGGTCGTGTATGCCCCGCAAGGCGGGATTGTCTATGACATCGAGATGCGCACGCCGGGCAGTGTCGTCGAGCCCAGCAAGGCAATCATGGACATCGTCCCCCAGGATGAGAAGATGCTCGTTGAAGTGCGCATGAACCTCAAGGACATCGACCATGTCCGGGTGGGGTCGCAGGCGCGTATCAGGCTGACCGCGTATGACAGGCGGAACGTGCGTCCCCTGGAAGGCGCCGTGTCCTTCGTTGCGGCCGATCAGAGCGTCGATCAGCAGACACAGGAAGCGTTCTACCTGGTGCGGGCGGAGGTCGACCAGACGGAGCTTGCCAACAATCCGGTCGTCGCCCTTTATCCGGGAATGCCCGCCGAAGTGCTGATCGTGCGCCGGGCGCGCAAGGCGATCGAATATCTCGTGGAGCCGATTTCCGACAGCTGGAGCCGCGCTTTCCGCGAAGACTGACACCTGACGATCCCTGTAAATTTTCTTGATGCCGGCAGCTCATTGTTGAGCTGCCGTTCATTTGTGCATCGCAGCATAGAATTTTGGCATGCGCGATAGCTTTCAGACTTTTTTCTTTAGTTCTACTAACCTTCGCGTGTATGCGGGTTTAGTTCGAAAATTTATTTTTTCTGATTTAAGTAATTGAGTAAAAAGGAAAAAATATAGATGCTGACGTATTTTGCCGTGCAAATGATGGAAAAGTGTTTCGAAAATCGATGTAATTCACCTGAATTAGTCTGGTAAAATTGGTATATCCTGCGAGTAATATCATATAAAATACTCTATATTCTAAATATTGCCTTACTTTTTTCACTATTCATCCCTTTGCTTACAGTTATAAATGTGTATTGTAATTTCGCACCGCAAGAAAACGGGATTTGTGCGGTGCGGGGTGCCGCGGTTTCCGGGGCGTTGTTTAAGTGAGGTAAACTTCAGGAGTAAGCTATGGCCACAATTGAAGGCAGTGCTTTCCAGGATTTCCTACAGGGTACAAGTGCCCAGGATTTCATTTTCGGGCTGGGCGAAGCGGATGTTGTCGTGGGCAATGAAGGCGACGACTTTCTTTTCGGTGGCAAGGGCGGAGATCTGATCGTCGGTGGCGAAGGCGCCGACAAGATTTTCGGCGAAGGCGGCAACGACGTCATTCTTGGCGGCGATGACGCGGATACCATCTTCGGTGGTTCCGGGTCCGACTACATCGAAGGCGGCGATGGTGGCGACATCATCCTCGGCGGAGAGGGAACCGACATCATCGACGGTGGTGCCGGCAACGATCTGATGTTCGGTGGCGGAAACCACGATGTGTTCGTTTTCACCGGTGGCGGTGGCAACGATATCATCATGGATTTCCAGGTCGGCGATCTCGTCCAGATTTCCGCAAACATCAACAGCACCGGTATTGGTTCTGCGGCGGATGTCGCGGATCGCGCGACTCAGGTCGGCAACAATACTGTCATCGATCTGGGCAACGGCGATACCGTGACGCTCAACAACATCGATGCGGATGACCTGAAGGACAATCCTGAAGGCTTCATCGTCGTGACATAACGTGACTGCCCCGGGGTGTTGTCCGACCCGTCGGGCAGCCCCGGGGCTGTCGTCATTCGCTGGCCGGACCGGCGTATCGTTACGTAGTGAATATTAAAGATGCTCGAAACTCTCGGCACATACGCGGAATCGCCCTTCGATGCCCCGCAGTTTCTGCAGTTGACGCCAGAAGTTTATCTGGTCGCCTGGGATCCTGCTCATACTGTCAATGCGCCGCCGCAGCTCGAGGAGATGTCGAGCCGGAAATTCTCCGGCCTTGCCAGCGTCCGTCTCGCGTTGCTCGATGGCCGGTCGCGGATCGTCTGGGCACTCGGTGTCAAGGATGCGGCTCCGCTGCGGTTGAAGCTGACCGCAGGAACGGTCGGCGCGGGCGCCGAACTGGCATTCAACCCCGAAACCGGCGCGATAGCAGCGGACCCGTTTGCGCTGACGAACGGATTGACCCAGAACGCCTGTGCGGTTCTCGTTACCACGATCGTCAACACCTGGTCCGGAATGTTCCGGCTTTCTCGCTCACGAAGCTTTCTCGGTTTTGCCAGGAAGCTGCTCCATTCGGTGAACGATGCGCCTCCGGTTGCCGATTGTGTCGCGTGCGTCGGCGAGACCAGAATTGTCGAAACCCTGCTGAACAGCGAGTGTTCCGAAGTCACGTCCGCGGTGCTGATCGGTGACGACGGTATCAGGCGGTTGGAGGCTGAGCCGTTCAATGCTCTTTACAACGGTGGCAAGAACCGCCTGTTCGTGGGTGCGGTAGCGAGTGCAAAACAACCGTTGAAAAGTTTTCTCGTTCTGTCCGGTCCGTGGGGGCTCGCCATTAGGCGGCTTGAAACAGGCGGCGAACCGCGTTCGCTTAGCACGTGGTGGGCGGCCAACACGCGCAAACTGCCGGAATTGCGCGATCATCTCATCACGAGGTTCGGCAGCAAGACACCGGAAACGAGGGCGGCGGTGCGCGACCTCCAGCTGGCAGAACCAATGCCGGCGAGGCGGCATGGTGCGCTTGGCGAAACGGCCTCCTTTTGTGCCGTGGAAACAGCGCTGACGGTTGAGAGCGGCGTGCTCGCCGGCGGCTGGATGCGCGATCCCGGCAGATCCTATGCCGGGATCGATCTCCTGGTTCCGGGGCTTGAGCCGCAATCCCTCGAACTGCACACGTTCGACGGTGTCCTTCCCGAATCCCAGGGCGGATACGCGATCCGCAAGTTCGTTGCCTTTGCGCCGGCGGGTGCGAAGTTGAAGCATCACATCCAGCCGCGATTTGAACTGAGGCTGGCGTCGGGTGAGCGGGCGTCTCTCGTTCCACCGCCGCAGCCGGGCGATGCGGTGGACAGCAGGGCGAGTGCGCTCGGAGTGGTTCCACCCAGACATGCGAGCGATGACGTGATCTCGCAATGTCTCGCGCAGCCCTTCGCCGAATTGCAGAAGCGCTTTATAGATCAGGTCGGGACTCCCGGCGAAATCACGATCGGTGCTCCGGTCGATGCGCCAACGGTTTCGATCGTCATTCCGCTCTACAAGGTCTACGAGTTCATAAAGCCGCAACTGGCCGCGTTCGCGTCCGACAGATGGCTTGCTGAAAACGCGGAAATCATCTTCGTTCTGGACTCCCCGGAGCAGGCGACCCACGTCGAAGACCTGCTGATCGGATTTCATCTCCTTTACGGCCTGCCGATCCGACTTGTCGTCATGCAGCAGAACGGCGGCTATGCACTTGCCTGCAACGCCGGTGCCGCCTGCGCGAAAGGCCGCTACCTCGCCATGATCAATTCCGATGTCGTGCCCACCGGGAGCGGCTGGCTCGAACAACTCTGTGCCTGCCTGATGATGGATGAGCGGGTCGGCGCGGTCGGGGCGAAGCTGCTTTACGCGGACAATGCCATTCAGCATGCCGGTCTGAAGTTCATTCACGACGAAAAGAAGCGCTGGTTCAACCACCACTATTTCAAGGGCTTTCCGCGAAATTATGCGCAGGCCAGCCTGTCTCGGGAGGTGCCGGGCGTTACCGGTGCCTGTCTCGTCATGGCGCGTTCCGACTTCGAGCAGGCCGGTGGCTATACGACCGACGTCATCATCGGCGATTACGAAGACAGCGATCTCTGTCTCAAGCTAAGGGCCAGCAACAAGAAGATCTACTACTTGGGTGATGTTGAGCTTTATCACTTCGAGCGAATTTCCATAAAGAAAAACGGCGACTACACGCGGGGAGTTGCGTCTCAGTACAATCGATGGCTTCAGCAACTCAGATGGGAACAGGAAATCATGGATGTCATGTCGTCAATCGGGGCAAGGGATGGGGTACTGACCGGATGAACTCACCCGTAGTCATTGCGGACCATGTCCGCTTGAAGTCAGCGCCGCTTGGCGGCGACAGGCTGGCCCTGCTTCAAAAAACGATCGAACGGAATCGTTTTCTGCCGGTGCCGCCGCAGGAAGAGAATTTTGTCGGCGACGGCGACTACCTGGCGATCGGAGCCGAGTTTCTGGGACACTTTGTCGACCTCGGCGGACTGCGCGAAGACGAGCGTGTCCTCGATATCGGATGCGGCATCGGGCGGATGGCGGTTCCGCTGACGCAATATCTCGACCCGGAAGAGGGGCAGTATACCGGTCTCGACCCGGCACCGGCCGGCATTCACTGGAGCGCGCAGCATATCGGAAGCGTCTATCCCAATTTCCGTTTCTTGCATCTCGATATCGCCAACGATCTTTACAATCCGAACGGGCGCATCAGGGGCACGGACCTGTCGCTTCCGTTCGATGGCGGCTCCTTTGACTTCGCGATCATGACGTCAGTCGTCACGCATCTTCCGGCCAACGAAATCGAGCCCTATTTCCGAGAAATCTCCAGGCTGCTCGAGCCGGGTGGCCGACTGTTCGTTTCCGCCTTCATCATGGAGCCGGAAAGCCAGCGCAACGCTGCGGACCTGACGCCAAGGATCCGGTTTCACAGATCGCCCGAAGGTCCGTCCTGGCACGCGGACAAGACCGCGCCGCTTGCCGCCGTCGCCTTCGACGACGGGTTCCTGGATACGACGCTGCACAAAACGGGTTTTGATGTCGCCCTGAAAAAGCTCGGTCACTGGCGCGGTCAGACCGGTAGCCGGCATTACCAGGATTTCTTTGTTGCCGTTAAGTCGTCGCGGGGACAGGGCGCATGAGGGTTCTGGTGTTCGCGCACAATCATCCGGACCTCCATCCCGGCGGTACGGAAACCGTTGCGCTTGAACTGTCAAGGGCGTACCGGGAAGCGGGGCACCAGTCGCTCTTCGTTGGCGCCACCAACCATTTGCATCGCGAACCGCACCCGGGCACCAGCTTTCAGGCCATCAGCGACAGCGGCGATGAGTTGCTGATGTGGGCGGGTCACTTCGACCGCTTCAACATGAGCCAGATCGATCTCAGAGCGTTCGTTCCCGACATGACCGCCCTGCTGGAAAGTTTCCGGCCCGATGTGGTGCATATTCATCATCTGATCCTCTTCGGCGTCGAATTACCGGTGCTGATCCGCCGTGTGCTTCCGGATGTCCGCATCGTGATGACGTTGCATGACTATTACGCGATCTGCGCGAATGACGGCGTCCTGATGCAAAGTCCCGATGAGCCTTGTGCGGCGCTTGGGCCGGGCGGACTTTGCCGCTGTGTTGAGGCGGCGAAGCCCAATGACATGCGGCTGCGTGAACGTTTCATCAAGACCCACCTCCAGGCGGTTGATCAGTTCGTCTCGCCGAGCGCCTTCCTGAGGGATGTCTACATCCGCTGGGGATTGCCGGCGGACAAGATTTCCGTCATCCGGAATGGCCGTCCCGAAACGGCACCGGTCGCGAGCCGGGCAGGGACCGAGGATCCGAAACGTGTTTTCGGATTTTTCGGAAACATGACGCCCTGGAAAGGTATCGAAGTCCTGCTGCAGGCGGCAAAGCTGCTGATCGAACGCGACGTCGACTTCGAACTGCGCGTGCATGGCGGTTCTCCCTTTCAGAGCCCGGATTTTGTAGGCCGGATCGAAGCGCTGTTCGAGGACACGGCTCCGCATGTCATTCGTCTCGGGCCCTACAAGCCGCATGACGTTGCAGAGCTCATCGAACCGGTCGACTGGGTGATCGTGCCCTCTCTCTGGTGGGAAAACGCGCCGCTGGTGATTGCGGAGGCGCAGCAGCACAAGAGACCCGTGATCACGACCGGCGCCGGGGGAATGGCGGAAGCGGTTCGAAACGGCGTCGACGGGCTTCACGTGCGCAGAAACGATCCGTCCGGCCTGGCTTCCATGATGGAAAAAGCCGCCGCCGATCCGAAGATGTACCGCGACCTGGCGGAGAAAACGCAACAGCCTCCTTCCGTTTCCAAGGTGGCGGAGCAGTATATCCAGCTATTTGAGGACCAGAGCCGGTTCGCGGACGACCCTGCAGCCTGACGAGACCACCATGACCGCAGCAAAACTGGAAGAAAAGACCGAAGCCACGGACGCGGACAAGGGCGAAATCCCGAAGATCCAGGGCCGCGTCGATGCATTCGAAGACGGGCGTCTTCTCGGCTGGGCATGGGACGCCGCCAATCCCGATGACCGCATGACGATACACGTTCTCCACGACGGGGACCGTGTGATGAGCAAGCTGGCGGATATCAAACGCATCGATCTGCAACGCAACGGGATCGGCGATGGTGCCTTTGCTTTCGACCTGCAGCTTCCGCAGGCGGCCGCGTCGGCACCGGAGGGGTTGTCGGTGATCGCCGAATCTCCGCGGGATGGGGTGCAAATCCAGCTGCCGCGCCCGAGCGCCGAAGAACGCGCTGCGGAAGCGGCCATAGCGCTGCCGCTCTCCATCGTCATGAAAAAGCTGGACCGGGTGATTGCCATTCAGGGGCAGAGCGCACTCGGACAGCGGGACGCAACGGCACTCCTGAAAGAGACGACCAGCCGGATCGATACACTTGCATCGACGGAAGGAGAGCTTGGCGAGGCGCTCGCGATCCTGAAGAACGGGCAGGGCGACCTGGCACAGCGCGTCAAGGAACTCGAGGTCTTTCTGCTGCGCTTCGATACCACGCTGAAGAGTTTTGACGATCGTCTGACGGCCCTTGCCGACCGTAGCCGCAACAGCCTCAAGGTGCACATGCTGCTGCTCGCCATATTGCTCGGGTTCGTCGGCGGTATGGTCTTTGCCGCCGCCGGCGGTTTGTGGAGCTGATCGCGATGGAGCCGGTTGTCACCCTTGAAGGCGCAAAGAGGCTCTCCGACACATCCGTGGAGCACAAGAAGCTGACGGGCGAGCGGCCGGATTGGCCCGATGCGGTTGTGCCGGCAGACGGCCGCAGCGTCCTGTGCACGGCGGTCGACCGCGACACGATCCTGCTTGCAGGGGTTGGAGAAAGCTTCGCGCGCAATCTCCAGGCCGTGCTCAACGAGGACCCTAAGACCACGGTTCCCTGCACGATCGTATCAATTACGCAGAAATCGAACCGGGACGGTTCACTGGCGCCGTTCGTCGCGATCCTGTCTCTCGATGCGGTCGCGGTGCCAAGGCTTGAAAGGGTATCGATCCGCAGCAAGGGTCACTCCCATCCTTATGCGATCAAATACGGACCGGTCGATTTCGATGCTTTCGTCGGCCTTGTCGGCAACGCCGTTTCGCAAAAGGAGGCAGCTGTCGTCGAAGCCTTGATCGATGCGCTGATCGACGCGAATTCGGAGGTGCGGAACCAGGCGGTCGCGGCGAAACTGGTCATGCATGTTGCACGCAGGGACGGCTATGTCGAAATGCTCGGACAGTTCGACGAGGGCGACTTCTACATTCAGGGCTGGTCGAAAGACCCTCCGGTCGGCCGCAACCGGGTTTTTGTTTTCGACGGGTCGCTGCGCGTTGCCGATCTCTCGTGTTGCCTATTCGAGAGAAAGGACACGGGCGGCAAGGCACCCGGATTTGCCGGGATTCTGGAGCAGGTGGACGATGTCGGCGCCTCCGCGATCCGAAGCCTGTTCTTTCGCGGCCGCAGCGGCTGGAGCAAGGTCGATGTGCACGAACGGGGCACTGTCTCCCAGGCGCGGGCACTGCCCGGCCATCTGAGGGCCCTTTTGCCGCGTCTCAATGTTTCCGGCGGCGCGCGTGACAAACTTGAGCGGGCATCGCGGAGATTCGACGGGCGGGAATCGGTCAGCGAGCTCGATGTGCCCGTGCGCATCGGTGTCGATTTTTGCGCGGCGACGCATTGCGGAAATGTCGTGATTTCCGGGTGGCTTCTCAACCCCGAAGATCATGCCGAAGCCGTGCATCTGCGCGCCGGCGAACGTTCATCAAGGCTGGACAAGATCTGGACCACGCAGAACAGGCCGGATGTCAGCGAGACCTTTGAGGACCTGTCGCCGTTCGTGGGCGCGGCGGCCGGAAGCGATCGTCACGGATTTCTCGCATTCGTTCCCGCGTTGGGCGGCTGTCCCGAGAGCAAGCCTTATCTTGAGGTGGTTCTCAGAGACGGGCGGTCGGCTTATGCCCCAATTGCCCTCGGACGCACATCGTTGCGGTCCGCACTCCGCCGTCTCGTTGCCGGGCTCGATCCTGCGATTGCGTCGTCGACCGACATCATCGAGCGTCAGTTCCTTCCCTTGCTCGGTGCGGCCTCGTATGCGGAACCGACCGTTGAGGACGTGAGGGACATCGGTGTGATGCCGGAGGCACCGCCAAGGTCCATCGTGATCGGGTCCGACGGTTCGGTCGACAGACTGAGGACGCTTTTGCCGGTGCTCGCACTTGACCCGTTCCTGAAGGGAACACCGATTGTCGTCTGTGCGGCCGCGAATGCGATCGACGAACAGTTTCAGGAGATTGCACGTCTCGGATCGTTCTACGATCTTTCATTGAGGGTCGTGAGCGCCAACAGGATCGAAGACACGCTCGACGCACTCCAGGCGGGCCTTCAGGCAGCGCCCTCCGAAACGGTTGCCTGTCTCGGCTCCGGCGTGGTGCCGCTTGTTTCCGGGTGGCTGGATACGCTGGAGGCGGAATTCCGCAAGCAGGACGAAGGCTGCCTTGTGACGCCAACCGTGCTTTACGAAGACGAGACGATCCGCTGGGCCGGGACATGGATTGAAAGGGAGGCTGGGGGACACGCCCTGAAACAGCACTATGTCGGCTATCCGCGCCGCACGCTCATGGGCGCCGAAGTCACCGAAGTCGTTGCCGCCACGTTCGACTGCTGCGTTCTGCCGAAAACCGCGTTTCTGGCGTCCGGAGGGTTTGCCCGGAACTACCTCGGGACCGACGAGAAGGGACTGGACGCGACCCTGAAGCTGCGGGCCGAGGGGTTGAAATCCTTCTGGGTGCCGCAGGTGGAGGTGGTGCATCCCGAAAACGGGCAGGGAAGCGAGCGTCTCTGGCACAAGCTTGTCGGGCAGCACGACCGGAAACAGTTCGAACACGTTTGGAGCAGCAGGCTTGGCGCGATGAAGGAGGGTTTGCAATGACCGGCACGACCCCGGCAAAGCAGGACGCAGCCGCCGATGAAACAGTGCGCGTGCTTGTCATTTCCCACGGCCATCCGGTGTTGTCCCTCGGCGGTGCCGAAGTCGCCTCCTACAATCTTCATCTTGGTCTGAAATCGGCAACGGGATCGCAGTCGTTCTTTCTCGCGCGGGTCGGCGACGACTATCCGCGGCACGGCCGGTCAGCGCTGATGGGCGTGGCGGACGCGGAAGACGAGTTGCTCTATCACGCGGATGAATACGATCACTTCCTGATCTCGAACCGAAACACCGGCGATCTCCAGACCGATCTGCGCCGCTTCGTCCGTTCGCTCAATCCGGACGTGGTTCATTTCCATCACTTTATCGGGCTGGGCCTCGAGGCCCTGCATGTCGTGCGGAAAGCGCTGCCGAATGCCGTCATCATCGTGACGCTGCACGAGTTCCTGGCAATCTGTAACCATCACGGCCAGATGGTGAAGACGGGCACGCATGCGCTTTGCCGGATGTCGTCTCCCATTGCCTGCCACGGATGCTTTCCCGAAATTTCGCCCGGCGAGTTTCTGCGCCGAAAGCAATTCGTGCAGTCGCTGTTCAGCCTCGCGGACGGCTTCGTTGCCCCGAGCAGGTTTCTGGCCGAAAGATATGAACAGTGGGGTCTTCCCGGCGAGCGGATTTCGGTGATCGAAAACGGTTTGAACGTTCCCGAAAAGGCGGACCCAAGGCGGCTCAGGGATGCCGGCGACAGACGTTCGCGTTTCGCGTTCTTCGGGCAGATGACGCCCTACAAGGGGGTTGATATCCTGCTGGACGCGGTTCAGCGCATCCCCGACAGCATCTGGAATGATGATGCGGCGCTGACCATTTTCGGTGGCAATCTGGAAAGACAGCCGGAAGCCTTCCGCGAAAAGATCGCCGGACTGATCGAAAAGACGGAAGGCCGGGTCCGCTTCGCGGGCGCTTATCAGAACAGGGACATGCCGTCCTTGATGCGCCAGGTCGACTGGGTTCTGCTGCCTTCCGTCTGGTGGGAGAACTCACCCGTCATCATTCAGGAAGCGTTCCATCACGGGCGGCCGGTGATCTGCAGCGGTATCGGCGGCATGGCCGAAAAGGTGAAGGACGGTGTCGACGGGTTGCATTTCCTAGCGGGCAGTCCCGAGGACCTTGCCGACAAGATGACCGAGGTGCTGCAGAACAAGGATCTTTGGAATGCGCTTCGGGCGGGGATCATGGACCCCAAAAGCTACCGGGAATGCGCAGGGGAACACCTGAGTTTCTACCGGTCGGTCCTTGCCGGCCGACACAAAGGCACACCGGCGATTGCCGGCGATTTGCAACAGAGTGCATAGGAGCTTCTGCAGCAGAACGGACGGCGATCGAGATCACTGGTGGGCGTTTTGTCCGTCGGTGATTTCCTTCGGTGTTCCTGGAAAGCGCTGTCCAGGCGCAACAAATTTTGCTGCGCCGCACAATTGCCGTGACGTTGCAAACGTACTGGTTCAGGCGGTTGCAATATCGTACCTGACGTTGAGTGAAAGGTTGCAATTCGAAACTTAACTCTGAATATTATTTTGAATTTCAAATTACTTTCTGAATAATAACCAAGTTTTTTCAGAATTAAATTCAATTCAAATTTTCTAGATCTAATTAAATACATAAAAAAACAGTAATTTTACTATGCTGCGCCGCATTATTGTCATAAACTGACGCAAATTTCTGATACTGTACTTGGTGATCGAGTGTGGGCCTTTTTGGAAAAAATGCCCGTAATGTGTGAAATTTGGGGGCTTTAATGACAGTCGTAGCCACGCAAGAGGCATTTCCGGTCGAGAAACCGGCAATCGAGGAAAGGCTCCTCAAGGATCTGACCCTGATGGCGGTCGGCGTCGGGCGACAAGAGTTGCCAAACGCGCTTTTGGGTGCGGTGCAAACGGTCTGGTTCGAGGGAATTTCGGATGGCCAGGTCCTGTTTTCCGATCAGAACGGCGCGGTGTTCCAGGTGATCGAGGCACCGACCATGGCGTTTGCCGTTCTGGCCGAACCGGGCACTTCATCGGATGTCGACAGTCTCTTCAAATGGCTTCAAAGGCAGGGTGTCGTTCAGCTGCCCTCCGTCGTCGGCTGGAGCCGGGGACAGGAAAATGAAGCGATTTCGTCGATCCTCGCGCTGGTCACGGAACACGTGAAATCGGCCGCCAGACGGCTCGTCCTGTCGAACCGGGAGCTGAGAACGCTCCGGAGCATGAATGACGATCTTCAGAACAGGTTCGCTGCGATCGAATCCTTCCTGAACAGGAACGGCCTGCAACCGCTCGATCTGGTGTTCAGCAACGAGCCTGCCGAGAACCCGCTCAATGCCAACGTGCTTGCGAGCGCATCCCAGGACGGGATCAGCCAGATCCTGCCTGTCCCGAGTTCCGGGGTCAGCGGTGTCTCGGTGCATGTGGATCAGCTCGGCATGCGCCAGGATCTCAAATTGCGGGCGCAGCTGGTCACGCTCGAAGACCTGCGCATCGTCGACAGCTGGCAGATTTCCAGCGGTGATCTGGCCAGCGGCTGGAACATTTTCGGTCTGTCGAAGTCGACCGCCGGTCTTAACCGGACGCTGGAGTTCCGGCTTCAGATCGAAGAAGCGGATGAGGACACGCCGCGTCTTTCTCTCGGTAGCCTGCAGCCGATCGAAATGTTCCAGGTGCGGGACGCGTCCAATGGCATGCCGGTCCTGAAAAACAGTCTTGCACTGCAGGTCTGGGGCGGTATTCCCGGCGTGTCCATGCCGTCGTCCGCCAATTACATTCCCGCTCAGTCCCAGCAGCTCTCGCAGGGCGAAGGGTTCCGGGACATGCCGATCGCCCCGGGCATCCTGGAACATGCGAGCCTCGCGAATTCCGACGAAGTCGAATTCGATTTCGAGGCGATCATGCCATTGCCCGCGGAACGGGCGATCGGGTGTCATCCACCTGCCGAAGGCATGACGATCGGTGAACTTCCTGCCGCCTGCCCGCCTCAGATCATTCGCATGTCGGCCAAGGCCTTCATCGACAACAGCATGGCTGCCGACATCGATTTCGCAATCGCCGTGGCGGGCAATCTCGATGCGGCGCGCGCGCTTTTCCGGGAGGAAAGGGAACAAACGGTGGGTGAGGCCTATTCCGGCTGGAAAACCGTTTCGTTCGGTGAAAGCGCTCATTTGAGCGCCTTTGCCAGCGAACAGGTCGGTGCCTGGCAGAACGTGTATTTCGCCACACGGATGAGCGAACAGGGCAGCAATGATTTCGCATGGGCAAAATTCATGAATTTCCGCGCAGTCGTGAGCGGATAACCGGATGTTGCGTCAACCGGCAAAAGAACAGGATCATCCGAATGTGCGGTACGCACAGTTCGGTGGTTCAGAAAAGCCCTCTGCGACAATCGCCATTCTCATCCCGGTCTACAAGCATTCGGTGCTTTTGACGGAGGCCGTGGATTCGGCCCTGTGCCAGGAAGCACCGTTCAATATCGCGGTGGTGATCGTCGATGACGGATGCCCCTATCCCGAGACGGCACAGGTCGGGCAGGCCTACGCACTGGCGCATGAAAATGTCTACTATCTGAGGAAGCCGAATGGCGGCCTGAGTTCAGCACGCAATTACGGCATCGATTTCGCCCTTCGCACCTTCAGCGACCTGGAGGCGGTCTACTTTCTGGACGCTGACAATCGCATCACCCCGACGGCCATGCGGGTCCTCCTGGACTACATGCGGGCAAACAAGGGGATAGACTGGATCTATCCGAATATCGACAAGTTCGGGATCGAATGGAACGGCAACTATACCGCCCAGTATTCCAGGCTCCTGCACGTCGTTTTCGACAATATCTGCGAAGCCGGCAGCCTGGTCTCCAGGAACATCCTGGATGCCGGCGTGCGCTTCGACGAAACCATGAAATCCGGCTTCGAGGACTGGGAGTTCTGGCTGCAGGCGATTTCGCTCGGGTTCAAGGGCGCCAATCACCCGTTTTTCGGTTTTGAGTACCGCCAGCGCGCCGAAAGCATGCTTCGCGATTCCAACCGGACGCGGGAGAGCATTCTCGGATACATCAGAACCAAGCACAAAAAGCTGTTTTCCGCCGACACGCTTCTGCGCTGGGAACACGAGGAAACGCCTCGCTTCGTATCCTTCGGGACGGATTCCTTTCTTGTCGAAATGTTCACCGACCCGGTTGTCGAGCACGACAGGCGCGGGTTCGAGGAATTCGTCAAGATGTTCTGGGCCGCACGCACGGAGCCGGAGACGTTCGGCGTTCCGCCCTTCTGGCTCTGGATGTCACCGGCACATCGCGATGCCCTCAACGGTTTCGGGCTGCTGCACAATGTCCTCTGGCTCGGAGAACGCCTGTCGCAGTCGCATAACTTTGTTGCCATCCGGTTCGAAAGCGACAAGGACAGGCTGGGCGTGGAGGTCGCAACGCTCGGGGAAGGCCGGGAACTCACGAAACGGCCACTCGGCTGGATGTGTTCGCTCGGGATCGTGCAGCAATGCGTCGAAGACAAGTCGGACGACTGGGTGCGGACCCTCAGAAAGACGCAGCCGTCTCCGAAAATTGCCGAGATCGTCGTCCGGGGGCCGTTCTCCGCCGACGATATTCAGGGAACGGCGCTGTCGGCGACGAACTCTCTCCTGGCAACGCTCGGTGCGCTGCGGGACTCCGGCTATAGGAATGGTCCGAACAAGAGATGGATCTGGAGATCGGCCTACTTCCCGGATCGAAGCAAGTATCACGAGTTGCTGCGGCACTCGCTCGGTGCCTCGCCCCTCATGCCACGCCTGACCACCGAGGACGGGCCGCTGCGTGTCGGCCTGCTGTTGCCGATCGCCACTTTCGGCGGCGTTGAAAAGGTCGCCTACGCAGCCGCTCACGTTCTGAAGAAAGCGGGATGCGAAGTGCATCTGTTCGTGTTCGGGCAACCGGTCTACCACCGGATACCGGACAATGACGGTCTGTTCGACAGCATCAATTTCCTGGCCGACGACTATCCGCTGTGGGGCGGTCCGAACATGTTCTCCGGGCACGATATCCTGATGGGGCACGACGAGAATGCCAAGGCCCGGGAAATTATCGGTTTCCTGTCCGGCCTCGATGTTGTCGTCAACAATCAGCTGGCGCCCGCCAATGCCGTCTTCGGCGAACTGCGGCGCCGCGGCGTGAAGATCGTCAACTACATTCACGTGCTCGATTCATCGGAGATGGGACGTGCGGCGGGGCATCCTTATCTCGCGCTTGCCTATGAGCATATCTATGACAGCGTCCTGACCTGCTCGCGCGACATGGCCGAATGGCTGCACGGGATGGGCGTGCCGAGCGCCAAGCTGCTGCACATTCCAAACGCCGCAGGGTACCCGCTTTCGAGCGAGGACGTGGCACGGCTGACGTCTGCCAGAACCGGGACCCATGAAGGCCCGCTCAAGGCGCTCTTCCTGGGAAGACTGGATCGCCAGAAGGGAATTGAACGCATCTACGCAGCCGCGCGCACACTGAAGCGACGCGGTGTCGCGATTGATTGGCGGATCGTCGGATCCGATGTCATGGACAGCGGCGCAGGCGGCTCGTGGAGACAGCGGTTTGCGGATGTGGGCATTCGCGTCGAACCTCCGGTTTACGACAGCCGTCTTCTCAGCAAGCTGCTCGCCTGGGCGGATGTCTTCGTTCTCCCGTCCCGCTGGGAAGGGGCGCCTCTGACCATCATCGAGGCGCAGCGCCTCGGCTGCGTGCCGATTGCCACCAATGTTGGTGCCGTCCCGGAGCTGGTCGATCACAAGAAGGACGGGATCCTGTTGCGGTCAACCGATGACGGCGTGGTCACGCATGACCTGACGGTCGCACTGGAAGCCATTGCCAGGTCGCCGCAGGTTCTCAACGGGCTTTCGGCGCGCGCCACCCAGCGGGCGGCCGACCGGAACTGGGACAAGAGCCTGCAACCTTTCCTGAGGCAGTTGCACACCTGGTTCCCGGAACGATTTCAGAGCATCCGGCGCACGAAAGTCGCCGTGCCGCAGTCCGAGAATACGACCGAGACAACAGACGTCCGGAAAGAAGGTGGCGATGACGCCACGTGGCAAAACTCAATCCGTCAATCCTCCGCGCAATAACTGAAGGGCGCATTTGGCCCGAACACTGGAAGGTGCAGATCGCATGAAAAAGCTCTTCGTTTTAAATGGCGGCGCAGCCGTCAAGCCAGGCAATAAATCGGCATTCCTGAAAATCGATGATCCGCTTTCGGCCTTTGCGCGCGGCGGCATCAACACGGGCGATGTGCTCGTTTACGACGCCATGCTCAAGGCGCTCGCCTATGACCAGATCAAGAACCTTCAGTTTGCCCATGCCGGCGACGAAAAACTCTGGCCGAAGGAGGACTGCGACGCGACGGTGATCCGGGGATCCAACTACCTCACCGAAACGGTCGATATCGGCAATGTCGTTCCCCTGTTGAAGAAACTCAAAGGTCCGATCGTGCCGATCGGCGTCGGTGCCCAGGCTGCGAAATACAAGAAGCTGAAACTGCCGAAAGGCAGCGTGGAAGCCTGGAAAATCATCGCCGACAAATGCGAGACGATCGGCGTGCGCGGCGTCTACAGCGCTGAGGTCTTCAACGACATCGGCATCAAGAATATCAGGATCATCGGTTGTCCGAGTTTCTACAGGAACCTGCGACCCTCGATCGAAATCAAACCTATCGACCCCGCCAATGCGCGTGTCGGACTGACGCTCAACAGGTATCTGTCGGCGGATTATGCATCGAACGCGACCAAGACGAACCGGATGCAACGCGCATTGATCCAGGCCGTCGCCAAGCGATCCGAAAACCGTCTCTACTCGCAGGGAGAACGCGAGGAAACGCTTGCCATCTTCGAGCAGGGCGAGGCGAAACAGAAACACATCCGTTCCATCCTGGAAAAATACAGCCTTCAGGGCGACAAGGATGTGGAAACGCTCGTCAGCGATCGCATGCAGGCCTTTTTCGACGTCGATGAATGGGCGGCCGATGCGAAAAAGAATGTCGACGTCCTCGTCGGCTTCAGGCTGCACGGTAACGTCATCGGACTGCACCAGGGTATCCCGGCGGTCTTCTTCACCTACGATTCCCGGATCCGGGAACTCTCGACGCTGTTCGCCATTCCCTCAGTCGAAGTCGAAGACTACATGCCGATCAATCTGGAGAACATTTTCGAGAAGGCGGATTTCTCGAAGGTGCAGCATGTCTACCGGCTGAACTATGCGGAGTATCACCGCTTCCTGACGGAAAACGGCCTGAACCACGTGCTGGTCCAACCTGTTGCCGCACCGCCGAAAAAAGCACTGGAAAAACCCAATCTGGTGCAGACGGACCAGAACCTGGGCGAAGTGACGGAGTGGTTCCAGGACGAAGTCGGCTACATGACGGGCGAGATCCAGACCTTGCGCGACAGGGCCTGGAAACTGGAACTCGCGCTTCGCGAAGTCAGAACTCCCGAGCCCAAGGCGAAGCTGGCGAGCTGACAATGAGGATGGCCCAGGTGCGGCAGCTCCATGTTCCCGATCGCCGCCGCTTTCTGAAAGCGGTGGCGGGCGGCGTCGCAGCGCTGACAGTTCCGGCCCTGCCAAGCGCGGCCGTAGCGTTCTCCGGCGGCGCGTTGCCTGCGCCGCTTGCTCAGAGCAAGGGTGACTGGCAACTGAGTTTCGAGGACGAGTTCGATGATCCGGTTGCGTTTCAATCCACCTGGGAGTCTCTGAAACGCGGGGGGCACAAACATTTGACGATGCGCTATCCGCGCAATGTCCTGGTCGAGGACGGTGAGCTTGATCTGGAACTGGGCCATCAGAACGATCCGAAACGTCCGTTCACCGGTGGATACATCCGGACCCGTTCCTTCCGCCAGACCTACGGCTATTTCGAATGCGAAATGCGTATCGCGAGCGAAGCGGGGGTCAACAATGCGTTCTGGATGGTGTCCGACAGGTCCAAGCAGGGTGACACCCAGTTCGAACTCGACATAGCCGAGGTCAAGTATCCGAACATCGTTCAGGTTTCTGCGCGGCGATGGAAACCGGAAAAGATCGTCCTGGCGGCAACCTACCGTACGGAGGTGCAACTGGATCAGTCATTCCATCGCTATGCGATGCTCTGGACCGAGGACGAATTCCGGTTCTTCGTCGACGATGTCGATGTCTTCGACGTCGAGAACAGGTTCGCCCATACGCCTGCCATGCTGCTCTTCAGCAATGCCGTGGCTCCGTTTGCCGGCAAGAACGACGGTGACGTCGAAGGTGCCGCCACGACGATCCGGAACGTGCGCGTCTACCGGGATTTTACTGCGTAGCAGCCCGAATTCACACGCGAAGGCGGGAGGCTGCAGCGAAGTTTTCAACTTCGCTGCGTGCAATTGCAGTGCCCCTCTTTCAGCTTGCAGGTGTCTCGTATCCGCGCGGGTTCTTGCAGACCCAATTCCACGTGTCGCGGCACATGGCGTCCAGATCGCGTTCCGCCTTCCAGTCGAGCACCTTTTCAGCAAGCTCCGTGTTGGCGTAACACTCCGCGACATCGCCATCGCGACGGGGGGCGAATGCATAGCGGATTTCCTTGTTCGAGGCACGCTCGAAGGCGCGCACCATCTCCATAACGCTATAGCCATTGCCGGTGCCGAGGTTGACGGCAAAACAGTTCGACGGAGCGGAACCGGAGGCCAAAACCTCATGCGCACGCAGATGTCCTTCGACAAGGTCGGTCACGTGGATATAGTCGCGCACCCCCGTGCCGTCGCGGGTGTCGTAGTCGTTGCCGAACACGGACAGCTGCTCGCGCCGTCCGTCTGCGACCTGGGTGATGAACGGCATGAGATTGTTCGGAATACCAAGCGGGTTTTCGCCGATCTGGCCGCTGAGATGTGCACCGACCGGATTGAAGTAGCGCAGGATACCGAAGCGCCAGGCCGGATCGCTGGCGGCGACGTCTCCCAGCATTTCCTCGATCATGAGTTTGGTGCGCCCATACGGGTTGACGGCGCTTGTAGGGTGATCTTCCGTCAACGGCAGAAACTGAGGCTCGCCATAGACCGTCGCCGATGACGAGAAAATCAACTGCCTCACACCGGCATTCGCCATCGCCGAAAGCAGCCGATGGGTGCCGACCACATTGTTTTCGTAATACGCCAGCGGCATCTTGGTGGACTCGCCGACCGCCTTGAGACCGGCGAAGTGAACCACGGCGTTGCACGTGTGTTTCTCAAGTATTTCTTCAAGTTTAGCCTGGTCGCGAATGTCGGCAGTCTCAAAGGGCACCTTGCGGCCCGTTATCGCTTCGATCCGCTGCAGGCTGACATCGCTGGCATTCGACAAATTATCAACAACGACAATGTCGTAACCGGCCTCAAGAAACGCGACGCAGCAGTGTGAACCAATGTAGCCGGCGCCGCCGGTGATGAGTACTGTCATATGACCCCCGTATCGTCACTGAATCAGTTATATACCTTAAAACTGATGAAAGTTTTTTAAAATCGATCCTTTGTCTAAAAAGTGAGGATTAAATATTCAAATGCTTCAATTTTATACTTAATTTCATCATTATAATCTGTGTGTTTGATTGTCGTGGTTCGAAATGGCCATTCCGTTTGCCCTCTACGGGACCGGTCATAAATGAGCTCGGAAGATCATGGCAAAACCACCGTCATGGGATCGGAGCATCACTTTGCCGCGGCCCTGTCAGGAGAGGTCTTGAACGCATGCGTGACCGCATCGATCGCCTGTTGAGGCGCTGACCGCGCGTGTATGACAAACCAGTCGAAGCGGATCTGGTCCGAGCCAAATTCGGCGACATCAATCCTTGTAGAAAAGGCGGACTCCGCGACGCAGACGCCGGGAAGAATGGAAGCACCCATGCCCTGCGATACCATCTGGCAAATCAGTTCGGTGGACTCGATCTTGACTGCCTTGCCGGGAAAGGACTTGCCGCGTTCGAAAAACAGATCGTATTCCCAGCCAGGTTCCGGGCGCAGGCCGTAGGTCAGAAAGGTTTTTCCGGAAAAGTGCAGGGGCGCGAGCGTCTCGCCCGTGCGCGGACCTTCGCCTTTTGGAAAGACGGCGACAAGCCTGTCCCGCGCGGCAAGCGTACGGGGGAGGTCGGGCAGTGCGGGCAGGCCGGGTAGAAAGGCGAGATCTGCGTTTCCACCTGCAACGGCCGCAACCAACTGGTCGTTCGGCATCTTTTCCAGTTGAACCGACGTACCCGGCAAGGCCTGCTGGCACATGTGGATGAGGCGGATCGTGAGATTTGCCGGATCGAAGTGGCTCAGGCCAAGGGTAAGCTGCCGGGCATTCCGCTTGCCTTGCCAGATTGCATCGCTCTCGGCCTGGCGCAGCAAGGCCAGGGTAGATTGTCCTGCTGTCGCGATCGTCCGGCCGGCCTCCGTCAGTTCCAGACTGCGTCCGTTCTTGCGGGCAAGCGCGACGCCAAGACGCCTTTCCGCCTCGCGCAGTCTCTGCGTCGCTGCAGACTGTGTGATCCCAAGGGAGGCAGCTGCGGACGACAGAGTTTCCCGATCCTTGAGTGTACAGAGGAGGGACCAGTGGGCGATATCCAATAATTGCATAAGCAACTCTAATGCATTTGACTTGAAAACCCATTTTACGCACCGGTTTTGCGCTGTCATTCATTTTCAAATCTGATTTTATAGGAGGCGCAAATGAAGCATGACAACGACACGGCAGCGCTTGCCGCACTGGCCTGCGTCGACCTGGACACCTGGCCAATCCATGAACCTGACGATGCTGAGTACGCGCTCAAGGTCGACCGTGTGCGCCAGGATCTCAAGGCGGTCGGATGTGCGCGGATCAGCGGTTTCATCCGCGAGGCGTGCCGTCCGACCCTTGCTGCAGAGGTGAACGGCGTTGCCCCGAGTGCCCACTTTTCGACCTCTTCGATCAACCCCTATTTCACGCCGGACGATCCGGAACTGCCTGAGAGCCATCCGCGGCGGCGTTATTCTGAAAACACCAACGGCTTCGTTGCCATGGACCGTTTTCCGGTAAACGGCCTGAGCCTGTCGCTTTACAGAAGCCCGGCTTTCCAGCGGTTCATCGCCGACTGCCTGGAAGAAGAGACACTGTTTACCTTCGACGACCCGCTTGCCGGTGTTGTTGTCAATGTCATGAAGGAGGGCCAGCAGCTGGCCTGGCATTACGACACCAACGAATTCATCGTCAGTCTGCTGACGCGGAAACCGCATGAGGGCGGTGCATTCGAATATGTGCCTGACCTCCGGCAGCCAGGTGACGAGTGTTACGCCGAAGTCGAACAGGTGCTGGACGGCAGGTCGGACCGTGTGCGCAGTCTTTCGCTCGAACTGGGCGACCTTCAGATTTTCAAGGGCCGGTTTTCCCTGCACCGCGTGGTGAAGGGGAAGGGAGAACGCCATACCGTCATTTTCGGATATGCAAAGGAACCTGGTTTCATCGGCCGGGTCGAACGGACCCGGAAGGTCCACAATCGCGTCACGCAGGCGCATATCGATGCGGAGAAACGTGCGCGCTATGACGGGCTGGCGGATTGACGCCGCTTGTTGCCTGTTCCGCACGGTCCGGCAACGACGCCGGATTAGGGATTTTCGCTCCTCAAAACGACTGCTGCCGGAAACGGTTTCCCGGTTCCGGCAGCAGTCGACCGATTGTTTCGTTTGCGGTTACGGATTGACGACGACATAGACCGTCGTTCCGTCCTGGGTGACGGCCTGGTAGTAGACACCGCCGCAATTGTAGTAAGCGTTGTAGGGTGTGCAGCCGGAGATGTTGTGGCGGCGGTTCACCCGGCGGGATGTTCTGCGGGCCGTCCGGCGTGCGGCGTTCTGGGACGCGGTCTGCGCGCTTGCTTCACCGACCTTGAACGAGAGGGAACCGGTGGATTGCGGAGTGGGAAGATCCACGTTTCCGACATAGCCGATGGAGAAGGCTGCAGCTGCGAGTGTGAGTGCCTTGGCGTTCATTTCATTATTCCTTTGATCGTGGTGCCGCGCCTTCGTCTCTTGTCGGGCCGCGGCGGATTGATGTCTGGTTTCGTGTTGCTTTGATGAGGGTCTGGCTCAGTTGTTTTCGTAGGCGTTTTCCGCGGCCTCATGACGGCGGTTCACGCGTCTTGACGTGCGGCGCGATGTCCTGCGGGCTGCGTTCTGCGACGCGGTCTGTGCGTTGGCTTCGCTCATCTGCAATGTGACCGGGCCACCGGTGGCGATGGACGACATGTTGACTTCGCTGACGTAACCGATCGAGAAGGCGATCGCGGCGAGGGTGAGTGCTTTCAGTTTCATATTCCTGCTCCTTGGCTGTTCAACCGCCCCCCAAAAGGGCAGTTCGTTTGTTGACAAGCCGAATATGGTTGAATGAACGGGGCGCATCTTTAGGCGTCTGGCCATGTGTTTATTCGTTCTGGCCAAAGTGCGGGCCGGTGCAAAAAAAACGGCAACTCGCGTGGGTGCAGAATTCAAGAGAGATTAAAAGGTTCATTTTTTCAGATGTTTGATGCGTGTCCGTGACGTGTGATTTGCCTGAGGACGCAGTACCCGCAGCGCAAACGAACAAAGGCTCCCGGCGGTGGCCGGGAGCCTTTGTTCGTTTTTGAGTCGGCTGGGCGCGGATCAGTGACCGGAGCCTGCGAGACCAATGCCGGATGCCAGGCCGAGCCAGGCCCTGATGCGCAAACCGACTGCCTTGATGATGCCGAGGGCTTCGATCACGTGGGCCGTCACTGTGCCTTCGAGCGGGCCTTCCAGGTGCGTGGTGTAGGTCTGGACAAGGCAGCCGCTGCCCGGGACGAGAAGGTCCTGGTGTTCCGGGTGGACAAGATCGAGATGCGCCACGATCTGTCCGCGCTTGACGCGTTCGGACGGTTCCATCAGCCGGTTGGTCGGGGCCATCTGGCCGGAAGCGATCGGTTCCTGGATCCGGGTGATGCGGGCCGGCAGAACCGTGTTGGTCATTGCGATGTTGAAGTTGCTTTCGCAGGCGATTTCAGCGGCCATGCCTTCGTAGAGTTCGGTACGGGAAACCTGCGAGAAACCGGCAACGATCCGTCCTTTTTCCTTCGGAGTCCGATCCGGGACGATCATCATGGCGGGGCTGATGGCGGCCTGTGCGGCCCGGGCACCGACACTCAGGGTCAGCTGTTCGACGGTTCCGTCGACGAAGCTGTGAACGCGGGTCTTGTCCAGTTCCACTTCGGCCTGCTTCAGGGACGCCCTGGCGCTTTCCAGCTGTGCCGGCAGGATTTTGTTCGCCTGGATCTTCGCCGTGGCCAGTTTGCTTTCGGCCGCATCGACTTCAGCCCTGCGGGTGTCGCGTTGCGACGTCGCACGCTCCATCTGGCTGTGCTGATAGGCAGCGGATCCCCGTGCCTGGAGTTCGAGGTGATCGGCCAGGGTCAATTCGGCCTGCTTGAGCGCGGATTGTGCCGCGGCAAGCGAGGCTTCTGCGGTCTCAACGTCCATATGCGCTGCCACGATCGCGGCTTCCACTTCGTCCACCTGCCGGCGGCTGACTTCCACTTTCGCGCGTTCCGAGCTGTTTTCGATCGAAAACAACGCGTCTCCGACCTTTACGTGATCACCACCTTTCACGAAGACCTCGGTGACCGTGCCGCCTGTCTCGGCAACGACCGGAACCGTGCGGTAGGGGACCAGGCCGGTATAGGATTTGGGGTAGTAGTAGAAGACCGCAAAAAAGACGATCAGGGCAAGGACGAACCACAGGAAAAGGGCCCGGTGGACGTTGTAGAGCGTGACGGGGAGGCCGCGCCAGCGAAGATACATGACCCGCAAAACGAACGGGAACGAGGTGACAAGGATCTCGATCATTTCGCTGTCTCCTGTCCAACTGCTTCCAACTCTTCAGGACGCAACCACAGCATGACGTCCCGGGCGATCGCGGTCATGATGAGGGCTGCGGGAAGCAGGATGCTGAAATGGTCGAGCGCCGGCATGATTTCGTAGGCGAGAGCGACCGTAAGCATCGTCGGGATGGTCGTGCGCAGCGGCGTGCCCTTGGCGCGATGCTCCGCGTAGTGATCGAACTGCGAATAAAGGTGTATCAGCAGAAAGATTGCGAGCAGGAAGACCACCAGTCCCACCCATGTATAGGTGTCTGTTTCTCCCGGCGGCACCCACCATCTGGGTTCACCACTGGCGGCAGCGGCCGATGTTGTCATTGCGCCGAGAGCGAGAAGCGCCGGCAATGCGAGCTTTTTCACGATATGTGTCCTTTGCTTTTTCGGTCAAAAGCCACCCCCCAAGGGCAGCATGTTCCGTTCACGAGGCTCAGATGGTGAAAAGTCGTGGGCCGATCTTTTGAGCTCTGGCCACGTGTTTCCTTTTTCTGGACAATCGGGCAGCATTGATTGGCTGGAGAGGCCGCAAGGACAAGAGAGAAGGGTGTTCCGGTAACATGCCGAAGTTAAGCGCATACCGGCTCAAATACTTGGCCAAGATCTATTCGCAGGAGCGGGGAGACCCAAGACCTTTCGAGGAGCTTCTTGCTGACCTTGATCTTGATCCCGAGATCCTGACCGACCCGGACGCCCGCGTGGAGCTCTCGTCCGAGGCCGCGGTGGTGACCCTTGCCTGCGATGTGCTCGCAGACCAGACCTTTGCCGCGCGTGCCGCTCTTGCAACGCCGGGCGCGAAAACGCTTCTTGCCTATCTGGCAAATGCCAGCGCAACTGTCGGGCAGGTGCTCGAATTCGCACAAAAATACTACGCGCTGGAAGACCCGCATCTGACATTCAAGCTGGTCAACGCGGACGCGGGGCCGATCGTCGCGCTTGAAACCGCGGTCCTCACCGGGCACCAGGCACCCAGACACCGTGAGCTTCTGGTCTTCGGCATGTACAAGAGGATTACCCAGATTGCCGGTCCGGAGTTCGGTCCGTTGACGATCTATCTGGACAGCAATGACGCCGCCCATTGCGGCAAGCTTGCGGAACATGTCGATTGCGCGGTCATTCACGGTCAGTCCCTGAGCGGTGTACAGCTGCCCGAAGGCGGCCTGCAATATCCGATCCCGACCTTCGATTCCGCCCTGCTCGATCATTTGCGTGCCCACGGGGATGCGCGGCTGGAACAGATGCCGAAGGAAAATGCCAGCCTTTCGGAAAAGGTCGTCGCGCTTGTGCGCCAGCAGCTGCCCGGACACCTGCCGAGCGGAGACGAGGTTGCCGAGCAACTGTTCATGACGCGGCGGACGCTCACACGCCGCCTCGGCGCGGAGGGAACCAGCTACAAGGCGCTGGCCGAAGCCGCAAGATGCGAGCTGGCCAAGAGCCTCCTGAAGGGTCAGAGCAACATCGCGCAGGTCGCTTTCCTGCTCGATTTCTCAGACCAGGCGGCGTTCTCGGTGGCGTTCAAACGCTGGACCGGAACAACGCCTGCACAGTTCAAACGCGCCAGCATGTGATCAGTTCAGATCTGCGAGCCAGCGTGTTTCTTCCTGCAATTCGAGCGGATCGCCGAAGCCCGATGTGCCGAGCCAGGTTTCTAGTGCATCCAGCGACGAGGCCGGGGCAAAGGTGCCGGATTGATCGTGACTGGCCGCTATCGCGATCTTTGGGCTCCAGGTGCCGTTCACGCGGCACGCGACCGAAACGATCGACGGTCCGTTCACCGCCTCGTAATCGAACTCCCGGCAAAGCGTCTTGTCGGCGTCGATGAAAGAAGCAATCACGTTCAGCGTCGCGCCCGAGGCGAGCACCGCACTGCTGCCGGATGCGGCAGCGGAGAGGGTAACGGCGATTTCCGGGTCGGCCAGCGCCGCCATACCGAACGGTGGTTTGGTTTCCTGCATGCCGAACGGGCCGAGACCCACTCCGGCGGCAACGCCGATCGCAAGCGTGATGGACGCCGCAAGCGCCGTTGGCCAATGGCTCACCCAATTCCTGCGCGTGAGGGGGACCACATTGTGGTCGGGCGGAGCGTCCTGTCGTCCGATGTCCCTTTCCAGGATTGCGGAAACTTTATGCGCCAGGGCATCGGGGACGGGTGGCAGGTCTGCAGCCGCAGTCTTGAGCTGGCGCGCGGTTTCCGTAAAAAGCCGGATTTTTTCGCGTATGGCCGGGTCTGCCTGGGCTGCCAGTTCGACTTTGCGCACCTCTGCTTCCGGCAGCTGGCCGTCCGCATAGGCCATGATGATTTCGTCGGTCATCTTCATTTCATCCATCATTGTTCTCGTCCTGTGCGGAAAACGTTCTGCGGCTCAATTTATTCCGGTTCTTGCCGCGATTGCCGCGCGTGCGCGTGACAGCCGGCTCATGATCGTGCCCTTTGGAATGCCCAATATGTCAGCCGCCTCGGCGTAACTCAGCTCCTCGAAGCAGACAAGCACGACCACTTCCCGCTGTTCGAGCGGCAGTTGGTCGACCGCCTTGAGCACATTTGCGACCATCAGCCTCGTGTCACCCGGATGACTGTCTTTGCCGCCGAGATCTGGCGCTTCGTGAATATCCAGTTCCTGTCCGCGCACCTTCTGTTTCCGGGTCATGTCGATCCAGGCGTTCTTGAGAATGCGAAACAGCCAGAATTCGATACGCGATGACGGGTCGAAGCTTTTCCTTGCCACAAGCGCCCGCTCGACGGTGATCTGAACAAGGTCGTCGGCAACGTGTGAGGAGCGGCAGAGCGAAAGCGCAAATCGTCGCAAGTTGGGCAATTTCTCGGTCAGGGCAGTGTGAAAACAATCCGGCATTCGGCAACCTTTTCGGAAATCAGGCGCCCGATGGAATTTTCAGACGGCTGAAACGTAATTGAAACGAATACGATTGACGCACCGGATTATTCCCGAAAAAAGTGCGTACCTGAAAGGACCTGACATGATCCGCCTGATCGCCTTTGGTTTCGCCCTGTTTCTTGTTCTGCCTTCGACCGTTCAATGGTCACCGGACGGCTCGCACCCCATGGCCGCCTATGCCGACGACGAGGATAGCGACAACGATAGCGACGACGACAGCGATGATGACGACAATGACAGCGATCCGGGAGGCGGACAAGGTGGCGGCCAGGGCACGCAAGGCCGCTCCGGGTCGATGGGTGCCGGTTCAACGGGGGCCGGTGCAGGACGTCTCTTCACGCCGCTCAGGCGTTTGTTCGGCGAACGGGAACGGCAGCCGCGTGCGCCGCGAAGCGCGGCCGCGCCACCGGTCCTTTTCGTCGCCGGCGAAATCATCGTACTCAATATCAACGCAACGGATCTTCAAAGCCTCCTTGACGCCGGTTATACGGTGCTGGAACAGCGCTCGTCTGCCGGCGGGCAGACCTACTACCGCCTGGCTGTGCCGGACGGTCTTGCGCTTCCGGACGCGCGCGACGCCGTGCGGGCGCTGCCGTCGGGCCGAAACACCGATTTCAATCACTACTACCGGCCGGAACGTGGCGAAACCGACTGCCAGGGGGAAACCTGCCCTGCCTATGAGCTTGTGGGCTGGCCCGGCATTTCCTCGCAAACCGGTCCCGCCTGCCCGGATGTCGGCAGCATCGGCATCATAGATACCGGCATCAATGACAAGCATCCGGTATTCAACGGATCGGACGTGATCGTCCTGCGCCTGGCGGACGAGGCGCTTCCGGCCTCGAAAGCGAGCCACGGTACCGCGGTCGCGGCGTTGCTTGTCGGCCAGCCCGAGACGCGGGTGCGCGGGCTCCTGCCGCATGCCCGTCTGGTTGCGGTCGATGCCTTCCACCGGGCGGGCCGCGATGAACGTGCCGATGCTTTCACGCTCGTCGAAGCGCTTTATGCGCTCGCCGACGAGGGCGTGACGGTGATCAATCTCAGTCTTGCAGGGCCGCCAAACAGCGTGGTCAGGGCAGCGATCCAGGATCTTTCCGACAACAAGCGAATTGCATTTGCCGCAGCCGCCGGCAATGGCGGTCCTGCCGCGGATCCGGTTTATCCAGCCGCGTATGACGAGGTCCTGGCGGTAACGGCCGTGGACCGCAACAAACGGGTCTACAGGCGGGCCAACCGGGGTGACTACATTGACCTGGCCGCACCGGGCGTCAATATCTGGACCGCAGCTTCGATAAAGGGCGCAAAGTGGCGGACTGGGACCTCCTTTGCCGTTCCTTTCGTGTCGGCAGCTGCCGCGATCGTACGGGCGAAACACCCCGGCAAAACGCCGGCAGAGATCTATGACCTTTTGCGGAATGCCGCGTTCGACCTGGGAGACCCGGGTCACGACCCGGTCTATGGTCATGGTTTGCTGCAGGCGGATGGTTTGTGCTGACGTTTCCATAAGCGGGGTGCGCCGGCCAGGATTGATCGGCGTCACCCTATTTGCTTCCAAAAGATGTTCAGGATGTCCCGATCCTTCGCCCCTGTGCGATCAGGACCAGCGTGGTGCCGAGCAAACTCGCCTGTTCCCGAAGATCTTCGAGCAGGTCGCTTTCACCAAGGAGACGGTCGTCTTGGACCACGAGCAGGCGCGGTTGCCGGAGCAGGGCGCGTGCGATGCGAATGCGGATCTGGTCCCTGTCGGACCGGGCACGCGAGGCCGTGGCTGTTGCTGCCGGAACAAGACCGGGAAACCTGGCGAGGATGTCTTCCTCTCCGGCCTTGCCCTTCACCCGCGACCCGAGCACAACAGCCGGCCGTTTCTTCTGATAGACCGGGATCCCGTTGATGGGAGAAATGAGCGTCACGCTGCGCCAGAGCGCTTTCCGGCCAATATCGGCGAACGTCTGATCGGCAAGCCGTATGGCAGCTTGTGCCCCTGCCTGTGTCAGGCCGCACAGACACAGGGCAACGTGCCGCCGGTCCTGCGGATCGTCCAGTTCCAGCAAGGTGCAGCCTGCCGGCTTGATCAGGCCTGAGAACCGATCGCCGGACGGGAGTTCCAGACCGGAGATTTCGATGGGTTGAGACCAATCGGGTTCCCGGAGCCGGCCTGTTTCCAGCGGTGCCAGCGGCGGCGTGCCGAAAACGCGGTCAAGCTTTTCGCGCGCAACCTTGTTTGCCTCAAAGTACTCCAGACCCGCTGCGCCTGCCTCCAGCTGGGCTGCCAGAAAGGCGAAAATCAGGAGGAACTGCGCAATCGCATCCGAATCGATGCCACCGGACAGCGCATAGGAGATGACAGCGACAGGAAACGTCGCGCGGCTTGCCGCCCGCATCGTTCCGGACCAGGTTGCGCGGGAAACGAGCAGAGAACAGATCTCTGTGCTCTTGACTGCCAGCCGGTCGAGAATGGGTGTCAGCTTCCCGTGCAGCAGGAGGGGAAGGCGCTCTGGCAGCGTTCTTCCGAGCAGGATCGCGATATTGCCGCGCCTTTGCCGCGATGTCCTGATGCTCCTGCGCAGGCCGGGCATCGCCAGTGCCGTCCCCAGAACCCAGACGGTGAGCCCCACGGTCAGGGGGACGAGGTAGGACGGGCGCACCGCGACGATCCAGCCTGCTAGCGTCAGCAGGGTCGCCCCCAAGGTCACGAGCGCAATCAATCCCCTGGAGAGCCACAGCTTCACGGCTCCCAAGTCGTTGACAAGCCTTGTCAGCGACAGGCCTGTCGCGGGTGATTTTCCGTCGAAGGGCAATAGGAGGACATGGCGGGCATAGGCCAATCTCACGTCGTGTACATAGGAGAGCGCAAACCGTTCGGCGCCACGGTTCTGAAGGATGAAGGCGCCGAGTGTGACAAGCGTGGATAGGCAGAGCACCATCAGGACGGGAGCGCCGTGAACGTCGGCTTTGCCGGTCAGCAAGGCGGCCGAACCGGTCGACAGCGCGATTGCGCCCAGTGTCTGCGCGAAGCCGGTCAGGACCAGCCAGGCGCAGACAAGACCGCGCCGGGCATTCCATACCGGTGGAAGGCCCGGCCATGTGGGCCGGTGGCTCATGTCACTGCGCCACCGCGAGTTGCCCGCAGAGCGTCTGCTCCATGATGTCGGATATCGTGCCCGGTGATTGCAGGTCCGTCAGGGAAAAGGCGGGAATGTCCACGTTCATGTTGATTTCGCGCACCGCAAGCGGTGACTGCATGACCGCTCCCGACACACCGAGAACCCGGTAATCCAGTTGCTGCAGGCTTCTGGTGCCGGCGACGGCGCCAAGGGCATCTCCTGCGGCGAAAACGACGCCGTCGAAGAGCGAATGCATCAGGGGGCTGGACGCGATCTGACGGGTCTCCTCCTGGAACAATCCGTCGGCTATCTCGACGACGGCGACATCACATTGCGATCTGTAGAGGGTCCGCAGCAGGTTCCGCGTCGTACCGACGATCTTGTCGAGCGGCGTCCCGAAGGTCGTCGCAAGGCCGCCGTCAGTGAAATCGAGGACCTTTGCAGCGCCGGAGTCATGCATCAGCCACGGATCACCGCCGGCGGCGGTGCCGGTGACTTTCAGTGCGCCGACCCTGTACCCGCTCTTTGCGAAGCCGTGCACGAGCGCGGCGGCCGTGGCCGTCTTGCCTGCGTTCATGGATGTGCCGAAGACGCCGAACACACACGAGGGCATGGAACATGCGATCGTCGGCAGGGCGTAGTCGGTGAGGTTGAGGGCCCTGCCGTCGGCCGCGCACAATACGCCGACCGGTTCCACGATTGTCGGACCCGACAGTTTGTCATGCCAGGAGGCTGCCCTGGCGGCGATGCCGCCCGCGGCCACCATGTGGCAGGTTTCCAGTGTTTCGGGAACGTAGGCTTCGTACTGGTCAGGTGCGTATCTGTTGCCGAAGGCAAGTACTATTTCATCACCTTCGCGCAATGAGGCCTTCCGTCCGTTCGGAAGTTCGATCCGCTTGTGCGAGCCGAGCGCCTGAACGCGCGCCAGGACGATGTCGCCCGGCTTCGGCGTGCAGTCGTTCGTCGCAAGGTGGCTGCAATCGGAAAAATTCACGCGGCGCACGGCATAGGATTTCTTGGCGGCTGTCAGCCGGGTGGGGGCAATCGGTTCCATGTCTGTCTCTCTCAACGTTTGCTGCAACCGCAACGCTGCGGTCATGTGAGAAACGGACCCGCATCGGAAAAATTCCAGAGAACATGACTTTTTTGAAAGGGATAAACCCCGACAAACCGCGCGTGCTGTTGCACAGGACCGGAAAAAGTGCTTGAGCCATGACATGTGGCCGATTGCCTGGAAGCTTTGCGCCAGAGGGAACGGGCGAGGGCGAAAGGGCGGTGATCGGCACCAAACTGTGATATCGAGGTCCGGCAGCAACACCGATGGGCTCTTGAGATGAAAAAGACGTCCGGAAACCGGAAGCCGTTCAGGATCGAACGCCCTTCCAAACACCGGTAAGGAAAGCGAGACAAAGTTGACGAAGACGATTGCCTCTGAAGATCTGCAATTCAACATTCTGCGCCATCTGAAGAAGTCGCTCGGCAAGGATACGGCGAATGCGACCCTTTACGACTGGCGCACGTCCCTGTCGCTGGCCTTGCGTGACCTTGTCGTCGATCCGTGGTTTCAGTCCACCCGCAAAACCTATGAAGCTGCCGGCAAGCGGGTTTACTACCTGTCGATGGAATTCCTGATCGGCCGTCTTCTGGAAGATGTGGCCGTCAATCTCGGGGCCGAAAGCGCCTCGCGCGCGGCGTTGGAGAGCCTCGGTCTCGATTATGACGAGGTCGTCCATGACGAACCGGACGCCGCGCTCGGCAATGGCGGTCTGGGACGGCTGGCCGCCTGCTTTCTCGACAGTCTGTCGACGCTCGGTATCCCGGCCTACGGTTACGGTATCCGGTATGAACACGGTCTGTTCGAGCAACATTTCGATAACGGCCGCCAGATCGAGGTGGCCGAGGGCTGGTTGTCGCAACGCCACACGTGGGAATTCGAGCGGCCGGAAGTCAACTATCCGGTCGGCTTCGGCGGACATGCCAACGGAACATGGGACCCGGCCGAAACGGTGATCGCCAACGCCTATGACACGCCCATCCTCGGCTGGAAGGCGCGCTGGGCGAACACGCTGCGGCTCTGGTCCGCAAAGCCGACGGTTCTGTTCGATCTGGGCAGTTTCAATCGTGGAGACCTCGTGGGTGCCGTGGTTCCCGAAGCCCTTGCCCGCGCGATTTCTAGGGTTCTTTATCCCGACGACACGACGGAAGCGGGCAAGGAACTCCGCCTGAAGCAGGAGTATTTTTTCACCTCCGCCTCGCTGCAGGACATTGTCCGCCGCTTCAAGTCGGAAGGGTTCGATATCGACACCCTGCCGGATCACGTCGCCATCCAGCTCAACGATACGCACCCGGCGATTGCCGGGCCCGAACTTGTCCGGCTGCTGGTGGACGAGAACGGTGTCGAGATGAAGAGGGCGATCGACATCGCGAAGGCCTGTCTGGCCTACACCAACCACACCTTGCTGCCGGAAGCGCTTGAACGGTGGGATCTCGGCCTGTTTGCGCGCACGCTGCCGCGTCATCTCCAGATCATCGAGGTCATCGAGGAAGAACACCTGGCCGTGACCGGCAGCCATGTCCGGATCATCGAGGACCATGCGGTCAAGATGGGCGAGCTCGCCTTCGTCATGGCACACCGGGTCAACGGCGTATCGGCACTGCACTCCGAACTGGTCAAGAAAACGGTTTTTCACGATCTCAACCAGACCTATCCGGGCCGTATCATCAACCAGACCAACGGCGTCACGCCGCGCCGCTGGCTCTACAGCTGCAACCCGCCGCTCCGGAGCCTGATCACCAAGACGATCGGGGAAGGCTGGGTCGACGACCTGGAACAGCTCAGCCGTCTCGAGCCGCATGTTGCCGACACGGGTTTTCTGGATGCGTTCATGGCCGCCAAACGGGCGAACAAGGAGCGGCTTGCGAGATGGTTCGCAGAGCAGAACGATCTGCAGGTCGACCCGTCCGCCATGTTCGACGTGCAGATCAAACGGATCCATGAATACAAGCGCCAGTTCATGAACATTCTGGAGACCATCGCACACTGGAACGAAATCAGGGACAACCCCAATGGTGACTGGACGCCGAGGCTGAAGATTTTCGGCGGCAAGGCGGCGCCGGGCTACGCGGTGGCCAAGGAGATCATTCACCTGATCAACGATGTCGCCAGGGTGATCAATGCCGATCCCGTTACCCGGGACAGGCTCAAGGTCGTCTACCCGCCGAACTACAATGTCTCCATGGCGGAGATCCTGATACCGGCTGCCGACCTTTCGGAACAGATCTCCACGGCCGGCAAGGAAGCGTCCGGCACGGGCAACATGAAGTTCGCGCTCAATGGCGCGCTGACGATCGGAACGCTCGATGGCGCGAATGTGGAAATCCGCGAGCGGGTCGGTGCGGAGAATTTTTTCCTGTTCGGCCTGACGGCCGAGGAGGTGGTCGAGCGCCGGAACCAACACGACTATTCGCGTGCGGCGATCGCCGCGAGCCCGCGCCTGACGCGGGTGCTCAACCAGATCGCCGACGGATTGTTTTCTCCGGGCGATCCCGGGCGCTATCATGGCCTGGTTCGCCTGTTGCACGAGCACGACTACTTTCTCGTGACCTGTGACTTCGACGGCTATTTCGACACCCAGCGGCAGGTCGATACCGCTTTTGTCGATCATGCGCGCTGGGCAAGGATGGCGGCCCTGAACACGTCCCGCTCGGGATGGTTCTCGTCGGATCGGACCATCCGGGGTTATGCTGCGGATATCTGGAATACATCGTCCCTTCTGGACAGATCGTGAGGTAGGACATGAATGCGGCCGGTCATCGCCCCTTTCAGCAGATCAGCGAAGGCAGCTTTGACGATCCCTTCTCCGTGCTGGGGTTACATGAGACCGGCGGCAAACAGAGCCTGACGGTCTTTCACCCGGATGCGGATGAAGTCGAGGCGATCGACGCGGCGACGGGTGCGCGCGTTGCCGTTCTTTCATCCCAGGACGCAGCAGGGATCTTTCATTCGGTCACCGACCGGGCGGAGCGCTTCGCCTACCGGCTGCGCTTCAAGCGCGGCGGCGATACCTGGGAAGCCGACGATGCCTACCGGTTCGGTCCGGTTCTCGGGGAACTCGACGAATATCTGATCGGCGAAGGCTCGCATCTGCGCCTTTGGGATAAGCTGGGCGCGCACGTGATGGAGCACGAGGGCACCCAGGGCACCCATTTCGCAGTCTGGGCACCCAATGCCAGGCGGGTTTCTCTTGTCGGAAACTTCAATTCCTGGGACGGCCGCCGAAACGTGATGCGCAAATGCGGCGGCACGGGCGTGTGGGAAATCTTCATGCCCGATCTCGGGGAAGGGGACGTCTACAAGTTCGAACTGACGGACGCGGGCGGTACTCTACTTCCCGAAAAGGCCGACCCGTTCGGATTTGGTGCTGAACATCCTCCGAAGACGGCGTCAGTGGTGCGGGATCTCAAGCGCTACGCATGGCGCGACGACCGCTGGATGTCGGTGCGCGGCGAAAAGCAGCGCATCGATCAGCCGATCTCGATCTATGAAGTGCATCTCGGCTCCTGGCGGCGCATACCGGAAGACGGCAACCGGTCTCTCTCCTACCTGGAGCACGCCCGCGAGCTTGTTGCCTATGCGAAGGACATGGGCTTCACGCATATCGAACTGTTGCCTGTTTCGGAGCATCCCTTCGACGGGTCATGGGGCTATCAGCCGATCGGCCTGTTCGCCCCGACGATCCGCTACGGCACGCTCGACGAGTTCCGCGCCTTTGTCGATGCGTGCCACGCAGCCGGTCTTGGTCTGATCATCGACTGGGTTCCAGGGCATTTCCCCGAGGACGAACACGGTCTTGGACGGTTCGACGGAACGCCCCTCTATGAGCATGCCGATCCCAAGGAAGGCTGGCACCCCGACTGGCGGACCTACATCTACAACTATGGCCGCACGGAGGTTCAGAACTTCCTGATCGCCAATGCGCTCTACTGGATGCGCGAACACCACGTTGACGGCCTCAGGGTCGATGCGGTCGCCTCGATGCTCTACCGGGACTATTCGCGGGAAGACGGGGAGTGGGTTCCGAACGAATACGGCGGACGCGAGAACCTGGAGGCGATCGACTTTCTGAAGCGTGCCAACACGCTTGTCTATGCCGACATGGACGGCGTGATGACGGTTGCCGAGGAAAGCACGGCCTTTCCCGGTGTCAGCGCGCCCGTGGATGCAGGTGGTCTTGGGTTCGGTTTCAAGTGGAACATGGGCTGGATGAACGACACGCTCTCCTACATCAAGGAGGATCCGATCCACCGCAAATACCACCACAACAAGATCGAGTTCGGGCTGCACTACGCCTTTTCGGAGAACTTCGTTCTGCCCCTGAGCCACGACGAAGTGGTGCACGGCAAGGGGTCGATCCTTGACCGGATGCCCGGCGATGGACCCGACAAGTTCGCAAACCTCAGGGCCTATTACGGTTTCATGTGGGGCCACCCGGGCAAGAAACTGCTGTTCATGGGATCGGAATTCGGACAAGGCTGGGAATGGAACCACAACGAAAGTCTCGGCTGGCACCTTCTGGAAAATGATCTGCACAAGGGTGTCCAGAACCTGGTGCGCGATCTCAACCGTCTCTATGCGCAAACGCCGGCACTTTACGAACTCGACAGCAAGGCCGAAGGGTTCGACTGGATGGAATCGAATGCCGACGATTCCGTCTTTGCCTGGATACGGCGCGGCAAGCCCGGCACACCGCCGGTGCTGGTGGTCAGCAATTTCACGCCGGTCATGCGCACCGGCCGCCGGATCGGCGTTCCGCAACCCGGAAAGTGGGTTGAACGTGTCAACACGGATGCGGAGGCCTATGGCGGAAGCGGTGCCGGCAATCTTGGGGGCGTGGCAGCGGATGAAGTTGCCTGGTCCGGACAACCATTTTCGCTTTGCCTTACGCTTCCGCCTTTATGTACTCTGTTCTTCGAATGTGAAGCACCGGCAAGCTGACCGGGCTGGCAACAGGGGAGGAACTGGGATGTCGATGCAGGATCAACGCAGTCTCGCGCGGCAGGCGATGGCATTTGTCCTTGCGGGCGGGCGAGGAAGCCGGCTGAAGGAACTGACCGACCGGCGCGCGAAACCGGCCGTCTTTTTCGGCGGCAAGACACGGATCATCGATTTCGCTCTCTCCAATTCCATCAATTCCGGGATCCGGCGGATCAGTGTCGCCACGCAATACAAGGCGCACAGCCTCATTCGCCATCTACATCGCGGCTGGGGGTTCTTCCGCCCAGAACGCAACGAATCCATGGATATCCTGCCGGCGTCCCAGAGGGTCAACGAGGAGAGCTGGTATCTGGGAACCGCGGACGCCGTCTATCAGAACATCGACATCATCGAAAGCTACGCCCCCAAATACATGATCGTGCTCGCCGGGGATCACATCTACAAGCAGGACTACTCCAAGATGCTGGAGCAGCATGTGAATTCGGGGGCCGAGGTCACGGTCGGCTGCATCGAGGCAACGCTGGAGGAGGCCAAGGGCTTCGGCGTCATGGCCGTCGACGAAAACGACCTGATCACCGACTTCGTCGAAAAACCCGCCGATCCGCCGTCAATGCCAGGCAATCCGGACCTGGCGCTCTGCAGCATGGGCATCTACGTTTTCGAGACAAAGTTCCTTTTCGATATCCTGCGGGAAGATGCCGCCGATCCCAGTTCGAGCCACGATTTCGGCAAGGACATCATTCCGAAACTGGTCAAGAACGGCAAAGCCTTTGCGCATCCCTTCAGCCGTTCCTGCGTGCAAAGCGGCCTCGAAAAAGAACCGTACTGGCGCGATGTGGGCACGATCGACGCCTTCTGGCAGGCCAATCTTGACCTGACCGATTTCACGCCCAGCCTCGATATCTACGATACCGAGTGGCCGATCTGGACCTACCAGGAGCTGAACCCGCCCGCGAAATTCATACACAACGAGGAAGGCCGGCGCGGGCAGGCCATTTCCTCGATGGTATCCGGCGGCTGCATCATCTCCGGCTCCAGCCTGTTGCGGTGCCTGATGTTCACGGGTGTGCGCTGCAATTCCTATTCGCGCCTGGAAGGTGTCGTCGCGATGCCGCATGTCGATATCGGCCGGAATGCGCGGCTGACAAACGTTGTCATTGACAGGGGTGTCCAGATCCCTCAGGACCTCGTGGTCGGCGAAGATCCGGAAATGGACGCCAAGCGGTTTCGCCGGACGGAAAACGGGATCTGCCTGATCACGCAGCAGATGATAGACAAACTCGAGGCCTGAAGATGAATGTCCTCCTTGTTGCTTCCGAATGCGCGCCATTCGTAAAAACCGGAGGACTTGCCGATGTGGTCGGTGCATTGCCGAAAGCGCTCGAGCCGCATGGCATCGGCAGCCGCATCATCCTGCCGCTTTACCCGGCACTGAAAACCCTGGCCGGCAAGGCGCGCTTCGAACTGGACCTGGGCGTTTTGCACGGCAGTCCCGCGCGTCTCCTGTGCGTCGAGGCAGAAGGGATTTCGCTGATCCTGCTGGATGCGCCCGGCCTCTACGACCGGGGCGCGGGGATCTATCTCGATGAAAGCGGGGAGGACTGGTCCGACAACGCGCAACGTTTCGCCGCGCTTTGCGAAGCCGCCGTTCATGTCGCGCTCAACGGCATCGATGGCTGGCGGCCCGATATCCTGCATGCCCATGACTGGCAGGCGGGTCTTGCTCCCTGGCACCTGCTCCGGCAAGGGTCCGAAATTCCCTGCGTGCTGACCATCCATAACATCGCCTTCCAGGGCCTGTTTCCTGCAGACCTGACGGATGAGTTGAAACTCGATCCAGACGGGTTCTCTCCCGAAGGCTATGAATACTACGGCCAGATCAGCTTTCTGAAGGCAGGGGTCGTGGCATCAAAACGCATCACGACGGTCAGCCCGACCTATGCGCGTGAACTGATGTCGCCGGAATTCGGCATGGGCTTCGACGGTCTCCTTCAGGCGCGCAAGGCCGACCTTGCCGGGATACTCAACGGGATCGACCTTGATGTCTGGGATCCGCAGAGCGACCCGGCAATCGCCGAGAATTACACGGCGCGGACGCTCAAACGGAAAGCCGTCAATCGGGCAGCGCTCGAAAAACGGTTCAGTCTGTCGGCCAACCCCGACGCCCCCCTGTTCTGTGTCATCAGCCGCCTGACGGAACAGAAAGGTCTCGACCTGCTTCTGGACGCCTTGCCGACCCTGGTCGGGCGGGGAGGAAGGCTGGCGCTGCTCGGCAGCGGCGGCAGCCAGCTGGAGGATGCGTTTCGCAGCGCCGCGGTCGCGCATGCGGGCAGCGTCGGTGCGATCATCGGCTATGACGAGAAGCTTTCCCATCTGATGCAGGCAGGTGCCGACGCGATCCTGATCCCCTCGCGTTTCGAACCGTGCGGTCTTACCCAACTCTACGGGCTTCGCTACGGAACCCTTCCGGTCGTGTCGCGCACGGGTGGTCTCGCGGACACGGTCATCGACGCCAATGATGCCGCCATCAAGGCCGGATGCGCGACCGGGTTCCAGTTTGCGCCCGTGACCGCAGCGGCCCTGTCCGACGCGATCGACCGTGCCTGCACGCTGTTTGCGGACCGCAAGCGCTGGGCGGCGCTCATGCGCAACGCGATGCGTCACCCGGTCGGCTGGGACAGCTCGGCCGCCGAGTATGAGGCCCTGTTTCAGTCCCTTTTTGACAGCCGAAGCGAGGGTGCTGGATGAGCACACAGATGCTGCCGGGTTCGCCAAACCGGCTAGGCGCCCGTTTCGACGGGGAAGGTACCAATTTTGCGCTTTTTTCGGCCAACGCGCAGAAGGTGGAGCTTTGTCTCTTTTCTACCGATGGCACTAGCGAAACCGCGCGGATCGCCTTGCCGGAGCGCAGTGGTCCCGTCTGGCACGGCTTTCTGCCGGGTGTTCAGCCCGGGACGCTCTACGGATACCGGGTGCACGGACCCTATGCTCCCGAGCACGGACACCGGTTCAATCCGAACAAGCTGCTTCTGGACCCTTATGCGCGGGAGTTGCGGGGCGCGTTCAGGCAGCACGAAGCCTTGCTCGGCTTCGATCCCTCCGACCCTGCGGGCGATCTCTCCTTCAGTACGCTCGACAGCGCCGCCTATGTCCCGAAAGCGGTGGTGAGCACGCCTGAACCCCTTGTTCCCGATGTGGAGCGGCCGCACTGGCGGCCGGACGAGATGCTGATCTACGAGGCCCATGTGAAAGGGCTGACGAAACAGTTCGCGGATGTCCCGGAAGATCTCCGCGGGACCTACGAGGGTCTGGCCTCGGATGCGGTGCTTGAACACCTGCAGAAACTCGGCGTCACCTCCATCGAGCTTCTTCCCGTTCATGCATTTGTCGACGACGCCTTCCTGGCAAAGAAGGGGCTCAGGAACTACTGGGGCTACAACACGATCGGGTTTTTCGTGCCCGAACCGCGATACCACGGACCGGCAGGGCGGGCCGGGTTCCGGGCGATGGTTCAACGGTTCCACGCAGCGGACATCGAGGTGATCCTGGATGTGGTCTACAACCACACCGCTGAAGGGGATCACCGGGGGCCGACGTTCAGTTTTCGCGGCATCGACAATGCGTCCTACTACCGTCTGATACAGGGTCAGTCCCGCTATTATGTAAATGACACGGGGACCGGCAACACCGTCAATGCCTCACATCCCTTCGTGCTGCGCATGATCCTCGACAGCCTGCGCTACTGGGTCGAGGTCATGGGTGTCGACGGTTTCCGCTTCGATCTGGCAACGACACTCGGCCGCGAGGCGCACGGCTTCGATCCGAACGGCGGGTTTTTTGACGCCCTGAGACAGGACCCGGTCCTTGCCGATGTGCATCTCATCGCAGAGCCCTGGGATATCGGACCGGGGGGATACCAGCTCGGGCAGTTTCCACCTGAATTCGGCGAGTGGAACGACCGCTTCCGGGATACCAGCCGGCGTTACTGGCGCGGTGACGATCACAGCACCCAGGAGGTGGCGGGCTGCGTTCTGGGGTCTGCAAGCCAGTTCGACCGTGACAGCCGCCGGGCGTCGTCATCGGTCAACCTGATCACCGCGCATGACGGTTTCACGCTGGCCGACGTGACCCGCTATTCGCGGCGTCACAATCTTGCGAACGGCGAGGACGGCAGGGACGGCCACAACGCAAATTTCAGCGACAATTTCGGTGTCGAGGGCGACAGCGACGATCCGCTGATTGTTGCCCGCAGATCGCGCCGCCAACGCAATCTGCTGGCAACGCTGTTTCTGTCGCAGGGCACACCGATGCTGCTTGCGGGCGATGAAATCGGCAACAGCCAGAACGGCAACAACAATGCCTATTGCCAGGATAATCCGATCGGCTGGATCGACTGGGAACACCGGGACGACGCGCTTGCAGACTTCGTCGCGGGGCTTTCAGCGCTGCGCAAGAGCCACTCCAGCCTGAGACAATCCCGGTTCCTGCACGGTGCGACACGAGCGCTTGACGGATTGCCCGATGTCGAATGGCTCGACTTCAATTGCAGGCCGCTCGACTGGCGGGACCCGGGGCTGTCGTCCTTCGCCCTGATCCTCAGGGGGTCGGGTGAATGTCCGCAGGACAGCCAGGTCCACGATACGTTGCTGCTCTTGTTCAACCGGGACAATGACGACCTTGAGGCCCGAACGCCGGATTGTCCCGAGGGCTTCTTCTGGCGGCTCGAACTGGACACCTCGGCCGAAGACGCCTTTCCGAAAATCGATGCAGCCGGAGCAGCGGTACCTGTCCGGGGACAATCGGTCGTCGTTCTGGCCCTGATCGCTTCGGGCGGCGGCACATGAGCGGGACAGCCTTACACGAACTGGCAGCGCTCTGCGGGGTGCTCCCGGTCTTTCATGATCTGGACGGAAACGAGCACCGGACCAGTGACGATACCCGGCGCGCGATGCTCCGGGCGATGCGTATCAGCGCTGAAACCGGCGGCGAGGCGGAACGCGCTCTGGAACGCCTCCGGTCGGAGCGGGACGCTCAAATCGTCTCGCCCGAATTCGTGGTGACGGCCGGACACGGCGCGGCGATCCCGGTCCGGCAGTCCTGCGACTGGTCGCTGAGCCATGAAGACGGCCGGAAGATCGCGGAGGGTTTTGCCGAGCACAATGCGGATCTGCCGCCGCTGGACGTGGGTGTCTATTTCCTGACCGTCGCCGCCGGTGAGCGCACGCAGGTTGCGCTCGTTCCTGCCGCACCCGAACGCACGCCATCGCTCGCATCCCGCATCGGAACGGAGCGCGTCTGGGGTGTCACCACCGCCCTTTACGGTTTGAAGTCCGAACGCAATCTCGGGATGGGCGACTATGCCGATCTTGCGGTTCTTGCCGGGACGCTCGGGCAAAAAGGGGCCAGTTTTCTCGGCATCAATCCGATCCATGACTGGGGCTGGTCGACAACCGACATCGCCAGCCCCTATTCACCGTCGCACCGTGGTTTTCTGAATACGCTGCATATCGCCGCTGACGGCATTCCAGGTCTTGCAGAAAACCAACGGGCGGCGGAGCTTGTGGGCCGGGTCCGCGACGCGGCAGATCGGGACGTGCGCGCAATCGACTATCAGCAGTACCGTACGCGGCTGCAGCCCCTGCTCAGGGATCTTTTCGAACTGTTTGCGCGAGATGCGGACGAAGGAGCCCGGGCGAGGTTCCAGGATTTCGTTCAGGCGGGCGGGGATGACCTGCAGCTCTTCGCCGTTTATGAAACCCTCGCCGTCACGTATGGCGAGAACTGGCAGCTCTGGCCCGATGCGGTCCGGGACCCGAAAATGGCTCCGCAAACCAGCGTCGATCCGAAGGAGATGGATTTTCACAAGTGGCTGCAGTGGGTCGCGACTGCGCAGCTGGAGCAGATTTCAAGCGCGCATTCCATGCCGCTCGGGCTGTACCTGGATCTTGCCGTGGGTGCCCGCCGCGACGGGGCCGAAGCCTGGATGGGCCAGGACAGCCTTGCGGCAGGCGTCTCTCTGGGTGCACCGCCGGACCATCTCAGTCCGGAAGGCCAGAACTGGCAGCTGGCCGCCTTCGCGCCGTCGCTGAGTGCAAAAACGCACTATCACAATCTGCGCAGCGTGCTTCGGCAGACCATGCGCTCCGCCGGGGTCATCCGCATCGATCACGTGCTTGGCCTGAACCGAAGTTTCTGGATCCCGGACGACGGCAGTCCCGGGGCCTATGTTCAGCAGCCGTTCGAGACACTGCTTGCGCTCGTCGGGATAGAGGCGCATCACGCCGATTGTGTCGTGGTCGGTGAGGATCTCGGGCTGGTTCCGGACGGGTTCCGCGACGCGCTCAGTGCGCGTGGCCTCTACGGCTATTCCGTTCTGCAATACGAAAAGGAATCCGACGGGTCCTTCCGCGATCCGGCACATTTGCGCCCTCACAGTCTGGCGTGTTTCGCAACGCATGATACGCCGACGCTCTACGGTTATTGTGCGGGACGGGACATCGACTGGTGGCAAAGGCTCGACTGGATCGATGCAGATGGAGCCGGACAGCTGCGTGACGACCGCCGATCTTCGGTCGCGGCTCTCGTTCCGGCCGGGAGCGAGCCCGGACCGGCCATTCACGCCCGGCTGGCGTACGCGCCCGTTGCCATGACGTCGGTGCAGCTTGACGACATACTCGGTGAAGAAGAGGCGCAGAATTTGCCGGGGACGATCGACGAACATTCAAACTGGCGCCGCATCTATGATGCACCGCTGGAAACCCTTGGCAGCCTTCCAGCCCTCAACGAAACGGCTGGGATCATGCAGGCTGCAGGACGCGCAAATACCTATCCGGACGGAGACGACTGATATGGACATCAAAGTGGTTGCAACGAAACCGATCGACGGACAGAAGCCCGGAACATCCGGTTTGCGCAAGAAGACACGGGTCTTCATGGAGCCGCACTACCTCGAAAATTTTGTTCAGTCCGTGTTCGAGGCGATCGGCGGGGCAGCGGGCAAGACGTTCGTGGTTGGCGGCGACGGCCGTTATTTCAATGCCGAAGCGATCCAGACAATCCTGCGCATGGCAGCCGCGAACGGTGCGGAAAGGGTCATTGCCGGGCGGGGCGGGCTTCTGTCGACACCGGCTGCGTCTCACCTCATTCGCAAGAATTCGACGGATGGCGGCCTGATCCTGTCCGCGAGCCACAATCCCGGCGGCATAGACGAGGATTTCGGCCTCAAGTTCAATATCCCGAACGGCGGCCCCGCCCCCGAGGGGGTGACGGAAGCCATCTATGAGGCGACGAAGACGATCTCCCAATATGTCACGGTCGAGACGCCGGATGCGGATCTCGATCGTCTTGGAAACCAGAAGATCGGCGGCATGATCCTCACGATCGTCGATCCGGTGACGGACTACGAAGCCCTCATGAGGGAACTGTTCGATTTCGATGCAATCCGCGCGCTCATCGCGTCCGGGTTCCGTGTCCGCTTCGATGCGATGCATGCGATTACCGGGCCCTACGCCAAGGCGATCCTTGAAGGCTCCCTGGGTGCGCCGGCAGGAAGCGCGATCAATGCCGAGCCATCCGTCGATTTCGGCGGCGGGCACCCGGACCCGAACCCGGCCTGGGCAAAGGAACTGATGGCCGAACTGATGAGCAATGACGGGCCCGATTTCGGGGCGGCTTCGGACGGTGACGGCGACAGGAACATGATCCTCGGCCGTAACTTCTACGTCTCGCCCTCCGACAGTCTTGCCGTCCTGACGGCGAACGCGCATCTGGCGCCCGGATATGCGAACGGCATTTCAGGTGTTGCCCGTTCCATGCCGACCAGCGGTGCAGCGGACCGGGTGGCGGAGGACCTGGGCATCGAATGTTTCGAAACGCCGACCGGGTGGAAATTCTTCGGTAATCTGCTCGACGCCGGACGGGCGACGATCTGCGGTGAGGAGAGCTTCGGAACGGGCTCCAATCATGTGCGCGAAAAAGACGGGCTCTGGGCCGTCCTGTTGTGGCTGAACATCCTGGCTGCCAGAAAGTGCTCGGTTGCCGACCTGGTTCAGGATCACTGGAACAAATACGGCCGGAACTATTATTCCCGGCATGATTTCGAGGCGCTGCCGAACGCGGACGCGAGCGCTTTGATGGATCGTGTGACCAGCCAATTGACTTCGCTTACCGGACAGTCCGTTGCAGGTCTGACCGTCGAGGCTGCCGACAGCTTCGCCTATGAAGACCCGATCGACGGATCGAAAAGCAGCAACCAGGGACTGCGCATCCGCTTCACCAACGGCGCACGCGCCGTCTTCAGGCTGTCGGGAACAGGAACCGAAGGGGCAACCCTGCGGCTCTATGTCGAACAGCTGGAGACCGATCCGGGCAAGCTCGGCCAGGACGTCCAGACGGCGCTCGCGCCGGTGATTGCGGCAGCGCACGAAATTGCAGGTATTGGTCAACTGAACCGGTCCGGTCCGGACGTCATCACCTGACACCTGCATGCACCCACAGCCAAGGGCCGTTTGATCGTCCCTTGGTGCCTTTCTTCAGTGGGATTTCGGGCGTTTTGAAGAGTGTGATCCCTCCCCGGAGGCGGGAGAGCGCGCTGCCTTGTTGACAGCAGGCGTGAAATTCTATTGCACTGCAACAAAATTATTGCACAAAAAATGGCTCTGCGCATAATGCGGGCATGAGTAGCGGAATTTCGATCCTCGTCATCGATGATAACAAGATCCGGGCGTCCATCATCGAAGAGGGGCTGCGCGATGCCGGGCATGATGAGGTTCTTCTCGTTCACAACATGGACGGGCTCGTCCGCCAGATCTCGGAAATCAATCCGGACGTGATCGTGATTGATCTGGAAAACCCCAATCGCGATCAGCTGGAACACATGTTCCAGGTCTCGCGCGCGGTCAGAAGACCGGTCGCCATGTTCGTTGACAAGGCCGACAGCCAGTCGATCGAGGCGGCCGTGGACGCCGGTGTCTCCGCTTATGTTGTCGACGGTCTCAAACGCGAACGCGTCAAACCTATCCTGGATATGGCCGTAAGCCGCTTCAACGCGTTTTCCAAACTCTCCAAGGAGCTTGAAGACGCGCGCACGGAACTGGCCGACCGGAAAACAATCGACCGCGCGAAGGGTATCTTGATGAAATCAAAGGGGCTGTCGGAACAGGCGGCTTACGATCTCCTGAGGCGGACCGCGATGAACCAGAGCCGGAAGATCATCGACGTGGCGCAAAGCCTCGTCATCGCCAGCGGCCTGCTGGGAGATTGAACATGTCAAAACAGAATACCTGCCGGGGAGAGGCGGCCAGATCGGAAATCGGAGGAACATCGTGGGGCAGTTGACACCCGTATTCGCAGGCTTCATTCCACTCCTGGACAGCGCGGTTCTTGTCGCTGCAAGGGAGATAGGGTTCGCGGAAGAAGAAGGGATCGCGCTCAAACTGGTGCGCGAATCCTCCTGGGCCAATATTCGCGACCGGGTCGCGGTCGGTCACTTCGACGTTGCGCACATGCTTGCACCCATGCCGATTGCCGCAAGTTTGAACCTGACAAGCCTCGCCGTTCCCATGCTGGCCCCGATGATCCTGGGGCTCGGCGGCAATGCCATCACCGTATCAACGGCGCTTTGGCGGGAAATGGCGGATCTCGGATCGGACCGGAACGGTGATCCGGCCTCGACCGGGATTGCCCTGGCGAATGCGGTTTCCCGGCGCGGCGATCGTGCCGGATCGCCTTTGCGGTTTGGCGTGGTGCATCCGTTTTCCGGTCACGCTTACGAATTGCGCTACTGGCTCGCCGCTGCAGAGATCGATCCGGATAAGGATGTCGAGATCACGGTTCTGCCGCCGCAACTCATGGCAGATGCGCTCGCTGCCGGGCAACTGGACGGTTACTGTGTCGGGGAGCCCTGGAACACGGCTGCCGTCGCCGCCGGGACCGGCCGCATCGTCACCTACAAGCAGGCGATCTGGCCGGACAGCCCCGAGAAGGTCCTGGGCGTGACGCGCAAGTGGGCGCAATCGAGCCCCGAAACGCTGGCGGCCCTGATGCGCGCCATGTCACGTGCGGCAGACTGGTGCTCAGATCCTGCGAACGTGGAGCATCTGACAGATTTGCTTGCAGGACCGGATTACCTGTCCTGCTCGCCAGATCTCTGCCGGCCGGCGCTCAGCGGCAATGTGCGTTTCGGTGCGACTACTTCGGTTGCGCGTCCCGATTTCCTGAAGTTTTCCGGAGGGCCGGCTGCTGCCCCGTCCCCCCTCCACGGAAAATGGTTCTACGACCAGATGGTCAGGTGGGGGCAGGCGGAATTTTCCGCTGCCGGCAAGGCCGATGTCCTGAACATCTTTTCACCCGCGCTTTACCGGGACGCCCTGCAGTTGGACGCGTTGCCGGCGGAAAAAACGATCCGGCTTTTTGACAGTGCGCCGGCATGACCGGCGCGCTTGGATTGCATCCGGTGAGGGCGCTTTTGGATGTGTGCGCTGCACAAAAAACTGTCACTTGCCTCCATTCTCAGCCAACAATTCGTGCACCCGGCGCCGTGCTGCAAATTTAGGCGTATAGATAACGTGCTTAAAAACAAGAAGAAATGGTTTTTCAGCTGAGTTGGCACGCTTCGTGCTATCAACATACCGTGGCCGACGCTGGCCTAAATCATATCGCGTCCATTGACGGACGCCCAGGCAAAGCCGCCGTTCTGGTCTGCACCTCTCCTCCCTTTCGCAGACCAAGACGGCGGCTTTTTCATTTTGAGCCGGCGTCCGGAAAAGGGCGCTAACGACAAGAGGGAACAGGACGTGACGAACACGAAAAAATTCCAGATGACCCGCCGGCTGGCGTTGGGGGCCCTGATGGCCGCAACGGCCTTTGTGCCGGCTTCGTCTGCATTCGCGGAAATGCTTGATGTCGAGAAAGACGAACTGACCTTCGGCTTCATCAAGCTCACCGACATGGCGCCGCTCGCGGTCGCCTACGAGCTCGGCTATTTCGAGGAAGAAGGCTTGTTCGTAACGCTCGAGCCGCAGGCCAACTGGAAGGTGCTTCTGGACCGGGTCATCACCGGCGAGCTGGATGGCGCGCACATGCTCGCAGGTCAGCCGCTGGCGGCAACGATCGGCTTCGGCACCAAGGCGCATATCGTGACGCCGTTCTCCATGGACCTCAACGGCAACGGCATCACCGTTTCCAACGAGATCTGGGAAATGATGAAGCCGCATATCGAAATGCAGGATGACGGCAAGCCCGTCCACCCGATCAAGGCCTCTGCCCTGAAACCGGTGGTCGATCAGTTCATCGACGAAGGCAAGCCGTTCAACATGGGCATGGTCTTCCCGGTTTCGACCCACAATTACGAATTGCGGTACTGGCTGGCGTCCGGGGACATTCATCCGGGCTTTTACTCCAAGACCGATATTTCAGGCCAGATCCAGGGTGAGGCCCTCCTTTCCGTGACGCCGCCGCCGCAGATGCCGGCAACGCTCGAAGCCGGCACGATCTACGGGTATTGCGTTGGCGAGCCTTGGAACCAGCAGGCGGTCTTCAAGGGGATCGGCGTTCCGGTCATCACGGACTACCAGATCTGGAAGAACAACCCGGAAAAGGTCTTCGGCCTGACCAAGGAGTTCACCGAAGAGAACCCGAACACCACGCTTGCCATCACCAAGGCGCTGATCCGTGCTGCCAAGTGGCTGGATGAAAACGATAACGCCAATCGCATGGACGCCGTCGAAATCCTTGCCAGGTCCGAATATGTCGGCGCCGACGCGGAAGTGATCGCGAACTCCATGACGGGAACATTTGAATTCGAGAAAGGCGACAAGCGGGATATCCCGGACTTCAATGTGTTCTACCGCTACTATGCGACCTACCCGTACTATTCCGACGCCGTCTGGTATCTGACGCAGATGCGCCGCTGGGGCCAGATCCCGGAGCACAAGCCGGACAGCTGGTATGACGAGGTCGCCAAGTCCGTCTATCTTCCGGAAACCTACCTGAAGGCGGCACGCCTGCTGGTCGAGGAAGGCCATGTCGCTGAAGAGGACTTCCCGTGGAATTCCGACGGTTACCGCGCGCCGACGCCGGCAGCCGACATCATCGACGGCATTCCCTACGACGGCAAGCAGCCGAACGCCTACATCGACAGCCTGCCGATCGGCCTGAAAGGCAAGCAGATCGTCGACGGCAGCGAAGTCGTCGGCGGCTGAGCCGATTAGTCCGGAGCAGCGGGCCATCCGCCCGCTGCTCCGCTTCTGAATTTTCTAGATCAAATTAGTGGACGCACCCCATGGCCAACGCCGACACCGCCGGATCACCGGATCTTGCCCGGGCCGCCCGGAAAGAAAAACTCTTCACCTGGATCAACAAGACCGGCGGTTGGCTGGATGCGCTCGGGTTCTCGTGGCTCGTGCCTCTGATGAAAATCGCTGCGGGCGACAGCCTGAAGGAACAGCTCGGAGAACTGAAACGTGTGCTTCTGATCCCGCTCCTGGGGATCGTGGCTTTCCTGGTTCTGTGGGGCACGCTCGCGCCGCAGGTTCAGACGTCCCTCGGTGCCGTGCCCGGGCCTGCAGCCGTCTGGAGCCAGGCCATCAACCTGTGGGACGACCATGTCCGCGAGCGCGAAAAGGCTGACGCTTTCTATGAGCGTCAGGACACGCGTAACGCCAAATACGAGGCGGAAGGCAAGACGGACAAGATCAAGTGGCGGAATTACACCGGCAAGCCGACCTATATCGATCAGATCGGCACGTCGCTCAAGACCGTCGGCCTGGGCTTCCTGATTGCAACGATCATCGCGGTGCCGCTCGGAATCGCCTCCGGCCTGTCCAGATCGTTCAATGGTGCAATCAATCCACTGATCCAGATCTTCAAGCCGGTGTCGCCGCTCGCCTGGCTGCCGATCGTCACGATGATCGTGTCGGCCACCTATGCCAATCCCTATGACTGGCTGTCCAAGTCGCTGCTGATTTCGGCCGTGACCGTGACCCTGTGCTCCATGTGGCCGACCCTGATCAACACCGCGCTGGGCGTTGCCTCGGTGGACAAGGATTTGATGAATGTCGGACGCGTTCTGCAGCTGCCGACATGGAAAACCATCACCAAGCTCGTTCTGCCATCGTCCCTGCCATTGATCTTCACGGGTCTGCGCCTGTCCCTGGGTGTGGGCTGGATGGTTCTCATCGCCGCGGAAATGCTCGCGCAGAACCCCGGTCTCGGCAAGTTCGTGTGGGACGAATTCCAGAACGGGTCGTCGCAGTCGCTCGCCAAGATCATGGTCGCGGTCCTGACGATCGGCCTGATCGGTTTCATGCTCGACCGTCTGATGTTCGCCCTGCAGCGCGCATTCACGTTCAGCGCCAACCGCTAAGGAGACATTTATGTCCTTTCTGGAAATATCCGGTGTCTCCAAATCCTACGGTGAAGGTGAAAACCGCACGGATGTCCTGGACGACATCAACCTGAAGGTGGAAGAGGGCGAGTTCATTGCCATCGTCGGGTTCTCCGGCACCGGCAAGACCACGCTGATCTCCATGCTGGCCGGTCTGATCGAGGCGGACCAGGGCGGGGTGATCTTCAAGGGAAAAGAGATCGACGGACCGAGCCCTGACCGGGGCGTGGTGTTTCAGTCCTACTCCCTGATGCCCTGGCTTTCGGTCACCGGCAACGTCGCGCTGGCCGTTGACACGGTCTTCAAGAAAAAGTCCGCTAAGGAACGCAAGGCCATCTGCGACAAGTATATCGAGATGGTTGGTCTGGACCACGCGCGGGACCGCAAGCCGGCGGAACTGTCCGGCGGCATGCGTCAGCGCGTTGCCGTGGCACGGGCGCTTGCCATGCAGCCTGAACTCCTGTTGCTCGACGAACCGCTGTCTGCACTCGATGCGCTGACGCGCGCCAAGCTGCAGGACGAATTTGCGGCGATCTGCGAACAGGAAAAGAAGACCATCGTCCTGATTACCAACGATGTCGATGAAGCCATTCTGCTGGCCGACCGGATCGTCCCGCTGAAACCCGGCGCGAAGGCGACACTCGGACCGGAATTCGCGGTGCCGTTCAAGCGTCCTCGGGATCGCGGGGAGCTCAACCACAACGACGATTTCATCAAGCTGAGAGCCGATATCACGGAATATCTGATGGCCGTCGGCGCGGAGCGCGGGGCGGACATGGAACGGGACATCGTTCTGCCGAACATTGTGCCGATCACGCAGAGGATGCCCAGGGACGACAAGTTGCCGTCCGCCTACGAGCGCGCGTCCGAAAGTGTGAAAGACGATCGCTTTCTCGAGTTCTCGCAGCTCAAGAAGGTCTATCCGACGCCGAAGGGGCCGCTCACCGTTGTGGATGGTTTCGACCTGAAAATGAACAAGGGCGAGTTCATCACGCTGATCGGTCATTCCGGCTGCGGCAAGTCGACGGTTCTTTCCATGGTCGCCGGGCTCAACCCGATCACCGAAGGGGCGATCATTCTTGACGGAACGCACATCACCCAGGCCGGACCGGATCGGGCCGTCGTGTTCCAGGCCCCCAGCCTGATGCCCTGGCTGACCGCTTATGAGAATGTCGCGCTCGGTGTCGACAAGGTCTATCCGGATGCGTCGAAATCCGAGAAGCGGGACGTCATCGAATACTACCTGTCGAAGGTGGGCCTCGCAGATGCCATGCAGAAGGCGGCGGCGGATCTGTCCAACGGCATGAAACAGCGTGTCGGCATCGCCCGCGCCTTTGCGCTTTCGCCGAAGCTCCTGCTTCTGGACGAACCGTTCGGGATGCTCGACAGCCTGACGCGCTGGGAGCTTCAGGACGTCCTGATGGATGTGTGGAAGCGGACACAGGTCACCGCGATCTGCGTCACCCACGACGTCGATGAAGCCATACTCCTCGCTGACCGCGTCGTCATGATGTCGAATGGTCCGAACGCGCGGATCGGCAACATCATGGACGTCGATCTGCCGCGTCCACGCTCGCGCAAGGAGCTGCTCGCGCACCCGGATTACTACGCCTACCGCGAAGAGTTGCTCGACTTCCTCGAAGCCTATGAAGGCGGCGCGGACCCCAGCGAAGAGCAGCTGAAATCCATCCAGGAAAAACGCGCCGCGCGCTTGGCCCGCCAGAAGGCGGCCGTCGAAGCGGCCGAATGAACGCAGGAGTGAAACCAGACATGACGCCAGATCAGATCCAGCTCGTGCAGGCCTCCTTCCAAAAGGTCGCTCCGATATCCGACAGGGCGGCCGAGCTGTTCTACGGCCGGCTTTTCGAAATCGCCCCGGACATCAAGCCGCTGTTCACCTCCGATATCACGCAGCAGGGCCGCAAGCTGATGACAACGCTGGGCGTGGTCGTGAACGGGCTTTCGGACTTCGATGCGGTCCTGCCGGCCGCAAAGACACTTGCGGTCAGGCACGTGGACTACGGAGTGATGCCCTCACACTATCCGCCGGTTGGTGCAGCCCTGATATGGACCCTTGAACAGGGTCTCGGAGACGCCTTCGATGATGCAACCAGAACCGCCTGGAGCGAAGCTTACGCGGTGCTTTCGAACGTGATGATCGAAGCTGCCTATTCAAACGCGGAGGCCGCGGAGTAGACCGATGGAAAAGAAGAAACTTGTCATCATCGGAAACGGGATGGCGCCGGGACGGATGCTGGAATACCTGTTCGAAAAGGACAGGGACGCTTACGACGTCACCATATTCAACGCCGAACCGAGGGTGAACTATAACCGGCTGATGCTGTCGCCGGTCCTTTCAGGCGAAAAAGCATACGAAGACATCATCACCCATGGCGATGACTGGTATGGCGAAAATGGTGTCACCCTGCACAAGTCGGCCAGAGTGTCGGAGATCGACCGGACCGCCAAGACGGTCACCGCCGAAAACGGCGTCGGTGCCCAGTACGACAAGCTGGTGATCGCGACCGGATCCAACCCGTTCATCATCCCGCTTCCGGGCAAGGATCTTGATGGCGTTCTGACCTACCGCGATCTGGACGACGTGGAAAAGATGCTGCAAGCCGCCAAAGGCGGCGGGCGCGCGGTCGTGATCGGTGGCGGGCTACTGGGGCTGGAAGCGGCTGCAGGTCTGAAGATGCAGGGCATGGACGTTACTGTGCTGCACCTGATGCCAACCTTGATGGAACGTCAGCTCGACCCGGCGGCGGGTTTTCTTCTGGAAGAGGAATTCAAGCGCCGCGGTATCGAGGTGCGCACGAAGGCGAACAGCCACGAGATCCTTGATGACGGGTCGGGACGGGTGAAGGGCATCCGGCTCGATGACGACACCCAGATCGATGCGTCGATTGTCGTCATGGCGGTCGGTATCCGCCCGTCGTCCGATCTTGCCAAGTCCGCCGAGCTTGATGTTGGTCGCGGCGTTCAGGTCGGCGACGACATGCGCACCAGCGACCCGGACATCTTTGCGCTCGGCGAATGCGTCGAACACCGCGGCATGTGCTACGGGCTGGTGGCCCCGCTCTATGAAATGGCGGAAGTCATCGCGGACAATCTTCTGGGCGGGTCTTCGGAATATACCGGCTCCGTCACCGCGACCAAGCTGAAGGTGACGGGGGTCGATCTTTATTCGGCCGGGGACTTTGCCGAGGGCGAGGATCGCGAGGAAATCGTTCTGCGCGATGCGGCCGCCGGGGTCTACAAGCGGCTGGTTCTGAAGGACAACAGGATCATCGGCGCCGTTCTCTACGGCGAAACCGCCGACGGGCCCTGGTTCTTCGATCTGCTGAAAAAACAGTCGGACGTCTCGGAAATGCGCGAGACACTGATCTTCGGCCAGGCGTATCAGGGGGGCGCCCCCCTGGACCCTACGGCGGCCGTTGCAGCCTTGCCGGATGATGCGGAAATCTGCGGCTGCAACGGCGTATGCAAGGGCAAGATCGTAAATGCGATCTCAGAGAAGGGACTGTCGTCGCTGGATGATGTCAGGGCGCATACCAAGGCGTCTGCGTCCTGCGGCACCTGCACGGGTCTCGTCGAGCAGCTGATGCAGGTGACGCTGGGCGATGCCTACAATCCGGCTGCGGTGACACCCATGTGCGGATGCACGCATCTGGGCCACAGCGAAGTGCGCCGGCTCATCAAGTCCAAGCAACTGAAAACCATTCCCGCCGTCATGCAGGAACTGGAATGGACGTCCTCCGGCGGCTGCGCGAAATGCCGCCCGGCGCTCAACTACTATCTCGTCAGCGACTGGCCGGACGAATATGCCGACGACTACCAGTCCCGCTTCATCAACGAACGGGTCCACGCCAACATCCAGAAGGACGGAACCTATTCGGTCGTGCCGCGCATGTGGGGCGGCATGACATCTTCCAAGGAGCTGCGGGCGATTGCCGACGTGGTCGACAAGTTCAATATCCCGGCGGTGAAGTGCACCGGCGGTCAGCGCATCGACATGCTCGGCATCAGGAAGGAAGACCTTCCGGCTGTCTGGGCGGATCTCGGCAAGGCCGGTTTCGTCTCGGGCCAGGCTTACGCAAAGGGCTTGCGGACGGTGAAGACCTGCGTCGGGACGGACTGGTGCCGCTTCGGGACCCAGGATTCCACGGGTCTCGGCATCAAGATCGAAAAATTCATGTGGGGGGCCTGGACGCCGGCCAAGCTCAAGCTTGCCGTCTCCGGATGTCCGCGGAACTGCGCGGAAGCCACCTGCAAGGATATCGGTGTCGTCTGCGTGGATAGCGGTTACGAGATCCATTTCGCCGGTGCGGCAGGCCTCGACATCAAGGGCACCGAGGTGCTCGGTCTTGTCGGGACCGAGGAAGAGGCGCTCGAGCACATCGTTGCGCTGACGCAGATGTACCGGGAGCAGGGCCACTACCTGGAACGGATCTACAAATGGGCGAAGCGGATCGGCTACGACGAGATCCGCAGCCAGATCATGGACGACGAAGACAAGCGGAAAACCTATTTCGAGCGGTTCGTGTTCAGCCAGAAATTCGCCCAGGTCGATCCGTGGTCCGAGCGCGTCTCCGGCAAGGACAAGCACGAATTCAAACCGATGGCGATCCTGCAGGCGGAGGCAGCTGAATGAACGCGGAAACGAGAAACTGGGTGGCGATCGGGGATCTCGCCGACATTCCGCGCGAAGGCGCACGGGTGGTGAAGACCGATCGCGGATGCATTGCCGTGTTCCGCACCGTAGATGACGAGGTTTTTGCCCTGGATGACCGCTGTCCGCACAAGGGCGGTCCCCTCAGCCAGGGCATCGTGCACGGGTCCTCCGTTACCTGCCCGCTGCACAACTGGGTTTTCGATCTTGCAACAGGGCTGGCACGCGGTGCCGACGAAGGCTCTGTCCCGGTGACTGCGGCGCGTGTGGAAAGCGGCAAGGTGCTGCTTGCCGCCGATGACCTGGCGCGACGGGCCGAATGAATGAAAGACCGGAAGATGGCGATTGAAGAAAAGAACGAGACGCCCGGGTCTGGAGAGGAAAGAACAGGGAGGGCTGGGTGACCGCTTTCGCAAACACAAAAACGGTCAAGACCACCTGCCCCTATTGCGGTGTCGGCTGCGGGGTCCTTGCGACGCCTCAGGCTGACGGGTCCGTCGATATCATGGGCGACCCGGAGCATCCGGCGAATTTCGGACGCCTGTGCTCCAAGGGGTCGTCTCTCGGGGAAACGCTTTCTCTCGACGACAGGATCCTTCATCCGCAGGTCGGCGGGAAAAAGACGGACTGGTCAGAAGCACTTGATCTTGTCGCCGATACATTTTCACGCACCATCCGGGAGCATGGCCCCGACAGCGTTGCCTTTTATGTTTCCGGTCAGATTCTCACGGAAGACTACTACGCCGCCAACAAGCTGATGAAAGGGTTCATCGGAGCGGCGAACATCGATACGAACTCCCGTCTTTGCATGGCGTCTTCGGTCGCCGGACACAGGCGTGCGTTTGGCTCCGATACGGTGCCGGGGACCTACGAGGACCTGGAAAGCTGCGATCTGCTCGTTCTGGTCGGGTCCAATCTGGCCTGGTGCCATCCGGTGCTGTTTCAACGGGTCGAGGCGGCGAAAGCCGATAATCCGCAGATGCGCGTGGTCGTGATTGACCCGCGCGAGACCGCGACATGCGCCATCGCCGATCTGCACCTCGCGCTGAACCCGGATACCGATGTTGCGCTCTTCAACGGTTTGCTGGCTTTCCTGGCGGACACCGACGCGCTCGACCGGGCTTACATCGACCAGCACACCAACGGCTTTGATGCAGCGCTTGCGGCGGCCGGGCCGTGCGAAATCAACCGGATCGCCGAAGAAACCGGCCTGTCCCCGCGTGACCTTGCAACGTTCTACACGATGGTGGCCCGCACACCCAGGACGGTCACCGTCTACAGCCAGGGCGTCAACCAGTCGGTCAACGGGACTGACAAGGTCAACGCGATCATCAATACCCACCTGGCGACGGGGCGTATCGGCTGTCCCGGAATGGGGCCGTTCTCGGCAACGGGCCAGCCCAACGCCATGGGAGGACGCGAGGTTGGCGGACTTGCCAACATGCTGGCTAGCCACATGGCCATCGAGAATCCGGACCATCGCGCGCTCGTGAAATCCTTCTGGAACAGCCCTGCGATCGCGGAGCGGCAGGGACTGAAAGCCGTCGAGATGTTCGAAGCGGCGCGGGACGGCAGGATCAAGGCGATCTGGATCATGTCGACCAACCCGGTGGACAGTCTGCCGGATGCGGACGGGGTTGCGGCAGCCCTTGAGGCTTGCCCCTTCGTGGTCGTTTCGGACGTTACGCACGCAGCCGACACGGTCGCCTACGCGGACGTGCTTCTGCCCGCAGCCGCCTGGGGTGAAAAGGACGGCACGGTCACCAATTCGGAGCGCAGAATTTCCAGACAGACATCTTTCCTGGTCCCGCCCGGTGAGGCGCGACCGGACTGGTGGCAGATCTGCGAGGTTGCGCGCAGGATGGGGTTCGAAACGGCCTTCGACTTTGACGGACCTGCTGCGATATTCCGCGAACACGCCGCGCTGTCGGGTTTTCGGAATGACGGTTCCCGCGACTTCGATATCAGCGCCTATCGCGATCTGTCCGGGCACGACTTCGATAGGATGAAGCCGTTTCAATGGCCGCAACGAAAAGGCGAGGGACAAAGGACCACGCGCTTCTTCGCGGCGGGAGGTTTTTTCACCGCTGACGGCAAGGCCTCTTTCGTTGCGGTCAAGCAGGCTGCGCCTGCAGCCCTTGGAAAGCGTTACCCGTTCGTTCTCAACACCGGCAGGGTCCGCGATCACTGGCACACGATGACACGCACCGGCAAGACACCGCGGCTTTCCTCCCACATCGCCGAACCCTTCGCGGAGCTGCATCCGGAAGATGCGGCCCAGGCAGGCATTTCTGCTGCAGATCTCGTCGAGGTGAAGAGCCCGCATGGTGCCGTTATTGTCCGTGCCCAGGTGACAGAGCGGGCTCGCAAGGGCTCGGTTTTCGTTCCCATGCACTGGACCGACCAGTTTGCGTCCAATGGCCGGATTGATGCGGTTGTGTCTGCTGATGTCGATCCGGTCTCCGGTCAGCCGGGTTCGAAATTCACGCCTGTTTCCCTGCTCAAGCGCAATTTCGACTGGTACGGCTTTGCCGTCCTGCGCGACAAGCCCGCCCGTCTTCAAACCGGCTATTGGGCAATCGCACCGGCTCATGACGGGTGGCGTGTCGAACTGGCGGGAAGCAAACTCGAGGACAGGGAGTGCCTCGTTCAGTCACTGCTTGGCGAGGGCGCCGAACTGCTTCGTTTCGAGGACGCGGGTCTCGGGCTTCAACGCGTTGCCGGTTGGACCGGTGATACGCTTTCGGGAGCCTTCTTCTTCGGATCCGAACCCGTTTCCGTTTCGCGCCAATGGGCCTGCGGGCTTCTGACGGCCCCCGTGACCGAGCGGCAAAAGCGGCTTGATGTGCTGGCCGGTCGGCCTCCTGCCGACATGCCTGACAAGGGTGCAATCGTCTGCTCGTGCTTCCAGGTCGGGAGCCATGAAATAGCCGCTGCCGCCGCACAGGGGGCGGCAACCGTCAGGGCGGTCGGCGAATGCCTGAAGGCAGGGACCAATTGCGGATCCTGCCGCTCGGAAATCCAATCCATTCTCGACACCAAGTTCAAGGAGACCTCCGATGAGGCCCGTATCGCCCGCGCCGGGTAAGGCGCCCGGACGCCGGCGTCCGGCGCGTGTGGATGCCCTTGCAAGTCTGCCGCTTTTCTTCCCGCTGAAGGGACGAAAGGTGGTGCTCGCGGGCGGCACGGACGCTGCTGCCTGGAAGGCGGAGCTTCTCGCCGCTGCCGGAGCCCAGGTTCACGTCTACGCGGAAAATCTCGACGAGACATTTGCCGCACTTTTATCCGGTGGCAGCGTCAAGGGCAGTTTTGTGCATCACCCACGGGTCTGGAGCGCCGGTTGCTTCGACGGAGCCGCGCTGGCCATCGGCGACGCGGTCAGCGAAGGCGAGGCGCAGGCGTTTTACTGCGCGGCCCGCGCAGTCGGTGTCCCGGTCAACGTGATTGACAGGCCCTCCTTTTGCGAGTTTCAGTTCGGTTCGATCGTCAATCGCTCGCCGGTGGTAATCGGGATTTCGACCAATGGTGTGGCGCCCATTCTCGGACAAGCCATCCGCCGCCGCATCGAAACCCTTTTGCCGATCAGCCTGCGTGACTGGGCCGCGCTTGCCGGGCGCGTGCGCGCAAACGTGCTGGCCACCCTCGCAGCCGGGTCCGAGCGCCGCAGGTTCTGGGAAGGCTTCACCGATCTGGCCTTCTCCGCGCGTTCTGTCCCGGACGCGGAAGACGAGCGCGCAATTGACACGCTGATTGACGAGGCCGGGGCAACCGCGACCGGGCGTGTCACCCTTGTCGGCGCAGGGCCGGGAGACGCGGAACACCTCACGCTCAAGGCGATGCGGACGCTTCAGTCCGCCGATGTCATCCTGTTCGATGACCGGGTCGACAATACGGTGCTGGAACTGGCGCGCCGGGAGGCCAAGCGCATGCTTGTCGGGCGCAATTCCAATCCGGAGACTGCCGACGAAGACATCCGGGACCGCATGGTGCTGCTCGCACGCCAGGGCAAACATGTCGTCCGCCTGAAATCGGGTGATCCTGTCTCCTGCGAAGAGACACAAGGCGATTTGAAACGTCTTGACGATGCCGGTATCCCGGTTTCCCTCGTACCCGGTGTTTCCGGTGTGCGGCAAGAAATTCGCGACAAGCGGGAAGCGCGGGCGGCTGTGCGGTCAGCGCACGGCTGACCGCCGTCAAGCGTCAGAGGGACGGACCGTTCAGGCGGGTGAAGTCGAGGGCGCCGAAAGCGGGGATCGAGATCCTGGCCGCGGCCGGATTGATCCCGGCAACCAGGCCCAGGAAATTGAGCTCCAGTCCGACCTTGCTGCCGATGACAAATCCGAAGTAACCACCCGCAGTCGCAAAGAAGGCGCCATCGTCCCGGTGCCCTATCCACCTGCCGTCCGCCGGAAAATCCCGTCCGATCGCGGTGCTGGGTGTCGACGCGGCAAGGTCGGGGACCCGCTGCAGAACGGTTTCGACAAACGTATTCGAATTGGGGCCCGGCCAGATCGTGTAGTCACCCCGTTCTCGCCAGCGATATCCCGCGATGGCGCGTTCCACTTCCGGCAGGAGTTCTTCGGCCCTTTCTCCGACCAGACGGTAGTCGATGACGGGCTTGTTGGAATACCAGTGCCCGTCGGCGTCATAGGCATTCTTGCGGACAGGCGTGCCCCACCCGACGACATCGTAACGGTCGTATCGCTCTGCGCCCCTGGGCTTGAGCACCAGCCAGGAGTGTGTCGCAAAGGCCCCTTTCATGCCACCCGTGCGGGCTGTCAGAACGTAGATTTCCGCCTGGTCGGCGGGCGGTTTTTCCGGAAGAATGCCTGCGCTTGCCCACGTGGCGTAACGCCAGCCATGCGGGCGGTCCTTCAGGCTCCAGACAGCCAGGTGCAGCAGCGCGGGTAGGATGAAAACGGCCAACAGGAATACAAGGGTTCGTCTGGCAAATCGCAGCGTCAGACTTGCAGCTTTCGACATTGCAGACCCTTCACCATGCGGACGCGCGCGCCGGACCGCCCCGCCTTTCTTTCAGGCCAGACCGCTCATGCGGTCGCCTTGACGCAAGGAAATGTAACACAATGAATGTGTGAACTTTTTGGCAGCGGGGAAGGGCGGGTTTGTTCACCCGCCCTCAAAAATACGTTTGCGGGCGTTTTCGACATGGTCGCGCATCGCCTGCCGCGCCGCTTCCCGGTCGCGCGCCTCGATCGCGTTGAAGATGTCGTAGTGCTCGGACTGCACCAGCTTCATCCGGTCCTGCGGTTTGGTGAGCGACAGGTTCCGGGTCAGGTTCATGCCGGTGAGGATGTTCGATTTCATCGACGATCTGGCGGCAACGAAATACTTGTTATCCGCGGCATTGCAGACGGCGACATGAAAGATCTCGTCCGCCGCCACGCCGAGTTCTCCTTCGGCGATGCAGCGGTCCAATTCGGTCAGCGAGTCCTGCAATTCTTTCAGGTCGGCATCCGTGCGCCGTTCCGCGGCAAGAAAGGCGGCCTCGCCTTCGACAGCCGCCCGAAACTCAAACGTGCGCTGGATGTCGGCGATGGATCCCACCGGGGCGAAATCGAGCACGGCCCCTTCGGGCCGCCGCTTGACGTAGGAGCCGGAGCCCTGGCGCGAGACGACCACGTCGTCCTCGCGCAACTGCTTCAGCGCCTGGCGCAGGATTGGCCGCGAAACACCGAACTCGTCAGTCAGCATCTGTTCCGTCGGCAGCTTGCCGCCGACAGGAATGTCCCCATCCATGATCTTGGCGAGAATGCTCTCGTAGACCTTGTCGGAGAGCGTCCGATCCCGGATCTGTCGGTCCGATGCCGGATTTTCCCTTACCTGCCGTTTTCCTGTCGCCACGATCTAAACCTGTCCAGTGTTGACGGATCGGTCGGGGGATAGAGCCCGAAAGTCGATGCGCCCTGTTTGACCATCTCCATGACAAAGTCCTCGAACACTGTCATTTCGGTTGCCTCATCCGCTACCTCAATTGCCATATGTTGCGGCACGCAAACAACACCTTCGTTGTCGCCGACGATGATATCTCCCGGGAAAACCGAAACACCGCCACAGGCAATCGGGTCATTCACGGCAACGGCGTGGTGTTTTGTCAGGTTGGTCGGTGCGCTCGGACGGGCGTGGTAGCCGGGCATCTCCAGTTGTGCGATTTCGGGCGTGTCGCGGAACCCGCCGTCGGTGACGATGCCCCGGCAGCCGCGCGCCTGCAGGCGGGCTGCCAGGATGCACCCTGCCGAGGCCGCAGATGCATCACCACGGGAATCGATCATGAAAACGGCACCGGCGGGACACTCCTCAACACCCTTGCGCTGGGCGTTGGCCGGATCCGCAAAAGAGTCCAGATGGTCAAGATCCTCCCGGGCCGGGATGTATCTCAGCGTATAGGCGATCCCGACCATGTTCGGTCCCGGACGCAGCCGATGGATGCCTTGCAAAAAGATGTTCCGCAAACCCCGTTTGAACATCACCGTTGTGAGCGTTGCCGTGCTGACATTCATGAACTTCATTTTTGTCTGTTCGTTCAGACCCGTCATCCGGTTCTCCCCACCGCTCAAGTGCAAACAGGCACGTGTTTCTTCCTCGTGATGATTAAGCCCGCAAGGAAAACTTGTCAATTATTTGTAAAGTCGAAAAGCGAAAATTTCGCAATGATCGGGTGCGGTACATGTTTTTCCCATTAAGTTTCTGAACTAAATCCATTTTTCCGAGGCTTGGCCACTTTGGTAACGCGCGACGTGGGTTGTCTGTTCTCCTGGGACAAGTGATTTCAGAGCATTTTTCGCCGATTTCAGTACTCGAGTTTGGCGTGTTCGGTTTATTTGTAAAAATTTGTGTTGATTTGTGCCGGTTGTTTAAGATACCGATTGCAGTTGGTGAAATCCCCGGTTCGAGGCACCGGACCATGTTCTTGGGCAGCAAGTGCGAAGGATGAATGAAATCGGAGGCTAAGCTCCGGAAAATATGGCAAAATCAGTCAATATTGGTGTTTTTGTTCAGCCTGATTTCCTGCGACTTCAGCTGGACTTCACGGATCAGGTTCCGGATTTGGTCTCGCTCGCTGCGTGATTTGGTCTGATTTGTAAACCGTGGCCGATTGACTGCGACAAAGCCTGTGTGGCGTGTTGCGGCATTGTCCTCACTGCACGACCGGCGGCGGCGAAAGAGACACATTCAGGCATGCGCTGGCGGCAGCCGGATGCGTCCGCGCAGGTTCCGTTTTTGCGCACCTCATCCGGGCGGTTTGGCTCACACGCGACCGCGCAGTCCGAAACAGACGAACTCAACGCTCTTACAGGAGAAAACGAAAATGGATCTCAGCGGAAAAACAGCAATCGTTACGGGTGGCGGGCGCGACATCGGGCGCGCTTGCGTGCTGGCCCTGGCGAAGGCAGGGGCAAATGTTGCCGTCAACTATTTCAGCAGCAGCAGCGGTGCAGACAGCGCGGTCGAAGAGATCGTCGCCGGCGGCGGCAAGGCCTTCGCTCTTCGGGGTGACATGACGAAACCGGAGGAAGTTCTGGCCCTCGTTGATAAAACAGTCAATGAATTCGGTGGGTTGGACATCATAATGCCCGTCACGGGCGGTTTGATCGCCCGGAAGAACGTGTCCGAGATTACGGCAGAGCACTGGCAAAATGTCTTCGATCTGAACGTTTCCTCCGCCTTTCTGCTTGTCCAGGCATCGTTGCCGCACATGAAACCGGGTGGGGCAATCGTGACGATGGCGTCGCAGGCTGCCCGTGATGGCGGCGGACCCGGTGCACTTGCCTATGCAGCTTCCAAGGGCGCGGTCCTGACCATGACCCGCGGGCTCGCCAAGGAACTTGCGCCCGATATCCGTGTCAATTCCCTCTGCCCCGGCATGATCGACACCGACTTCCATAACGTTTTCACAAAACCGGATGTCCGGAAGCATGTCGCCGGCGTGACGCCGCTGAAGCGCGAGGGAACCTCGGAAGAAGTCGCCAATCTGGCCGTCTTCCTGGCGTCCGACCAGGCTGCCTTCATGACCGGCGCCTGTGTCGATATCAATGGTGGTCTCCTGTTCTCCTGACGACTTCGTCAAACCGGTACACCCCGCCTTCCGGCAATCCGGGGCGGGGTTGTTACCTTGTCTTCTGAACCGGACTTACAAATCTCATTTTCAACTGTCCTATAAATTTCAATGAGTTAAGCCAAAAATTCCCAAAAATTTGTTTAATTGATTTTTGGACTTGTAAAAATTTGTAAAATAAATATCGTGAAGCCAGATCAACAGGGAGGTACTAATGATCCGTTTCAAGTCAATCAAAGCCGGTCTCATGCGCGGCTCCGTTCTAGCCGCTGTTCTCGCAGTCACCGCCGTGACCGCAGAAGCGCGTGACCTTCGTGGATGGAACATTCACGTGGAGGACTATCCCGTGTCGCACGGCATGGAATCGTTCCTGAAGGAAGTCAGCGAGAAGACCGGTGGCGAGCTTTCCGGCAAGGTCTATCACAGCGGTGTCCTGGGCTCACAGCCGGATGCGATCGAGCAGACACGCCTTGGCGTCATCGATTTCGGTGTCTTCAGCCTTGGGCCGATGGGGCAGGTCGTGCCGGAGGCAAATGTTGTCTCGCTGCCGTTCATCTTCAAGAGCATCCCGCAGATGTATGAACTGATGGACGGCGAAGCAGGCGCTGCGCTGAGCAAGGGGCTGGAAGCAAAGGGCCTGGTGGCGCTGGGGTTCTATGACGCCGGTGCACGTTCGTTCTACACATCCGTCAAGGCGATCAATGAGCCGGCCGATGTCGGCGGCATGAAGATCCGCGTGATGAACAACGACCTGTTTGTCGGAATGGTGGATTCTCTCGGTGGCAATGCGACGCCGATGGCATTTGCCGAGGTTTATCAGGCAATCAAGACCGGTGTCGTGGACGGGGCGGAAAACAATCCACCGAGCTACGAATCCACCAACCACTTCGAAGTCGCGCAGTACTACTCGCTGACGCAGCACCTGATCATTCCCGAGTGCCTGTGCATGAGCAAGAAGACCTTCGACAGCCTCACGCCGGAACAGCAGGCGATCGTCAAGGAAGCCGGCCGCAACAGCACCGAGTTGCAGCGCAAGCTCTGGCAAGAGCGTGAAGCGGCCAGCATGGCGAAGGTCGCCGAGGGTGGCGTGACCGTGAACGAGATCGCCGACAAGGCGGCTTTCCAGGAAGCAATGGCGCCGGTCTACGATCAGTTCCTGTCGCAGAACCCAGAGCTGAGCGAGCTCGTCGAAATCTTCAGGAACGCCAACTAACAACGCTGTGCACTGCGGGCCGCGCCATGCGCGGTCCGCAAACTCCCGGGGGGAAACAATGCCGCAGGGCGAGAACTTTCTGGCGCGGCTGGAGCTGTCTCTGGTCTGGTTGAAGCGCCTCTGCGTGTTGGTGGGTTCGCTCGCGCTTGTGGTCCTCGTGGCCACCTTCGGCTGGCTGGTCTTCGGGCGCTACGTCCTGAACGAAACACCCACCTGGGTCGAGCAGCTCGCGCTGGTCCTGATCTGCTACATCACCTTTCTCGGGGCCGCCGTCGGTATCCACGAGCAGTCCCATCTCGGCGTCACCCTTGTTCGGGATGCCCTCCCGCCGAAAGCGCGCCAGTTGCTGCTGCTGATGACCGATCTCTGTCTGGCCGTGTTCGGTGGCGTCATGCTGGTGGCAAGCCTCGAACTCTTCCAGTTCGGCTGGTCGACGCTCCTGCCGATGCTGAACATCCCCGAAAGCATTCGAACCGCTTCCGCCGTCGCCTGCGGCGGACTGATGGTCATATTCGCAGGCGCAAGATTCATTTTGCGGGGGCGCTCGGCCCTTCGCGGCGAGATCTACGAAAAAGAAGAGAGTAACTGAGATGGGTCTTGCAATTCTGCTGGGCGTCTTCGGCGTCAGCGTACTCCTGGGCGTTCCGGTCGCTTTTGCAATGGGTATCTCCGCGGCCGCCGCCTTCTGGTATGAAGGGTTTCCGCTGCTGATCACGTTTCAGCGCACGATTTCAGGTATCACGCCGTTTTCGCTTCTGGCCATTCCCTTCTTCGTGTTTGCCGGCGAACTGATGCTGCACGGGGGGATCGCCGTCCGTCTCGTGCGGTTTGCGTCTTCTCTTGTCGGTCACGTCCGGGGTGGTCTGGCATCGGTCAATATTTTCTCCAGCATGCTCTTCGGCGGCATATCCGGTTCGGCCATCGCCGACATTTCCGCGCTGGGATCGCTGCTGATACCGGTGATGAAGGAAAAGGGCTACCGGCCGGACTATGCGGTCAACGTGACCGTGACATCGTCCATCGCCGGCATCGTCATTCCGCCCAGCCACAACATGATCATCTTCGTGGTGGCGGCCGGTGGCGGCATTTCAATCTCGAAGCTGTTCCTTGCGGGCGTCATTCCCGGAATACTGATGTGCCTGTGTCTCGCTGTTGCGGCCTATTTCGTTGCCCTGAAACACAATTACGGGTCCGAACCCTTTCCCGGCTGGAGCGTCGTTGTCCAAACGGCTGTCGGCGCGATCCCCGGGCTGATCACGGCTGTGATTATCGTCGGCGGTGTCCTGTCGGGCGTGTTCACCGTGACGGAGTCCGGTGCCTTCGGAGCAATCTACGCGCTGGTGCTGACGGCCGTGGCCTACCGGACGCTCGGCTGGAACGAGTTCGTTGTCTCCGTCACGTCCGCCTTGCGCACCACCGCCATGGTCATGATCCTGATCGGGTTCGCCAGTTCGTTCGCCTATCTTCTGGCGCTTTATCAGGTTCCGACAAAGCTCAGCGATTTCCTGCTCGGCATCTCGGAACAGAAGATCGTCATTCTTCTGATGATCAACCTGATGCTGCTTGCGCTCGGCATGATCATGGACATGGCGGCGCTGATCCTGATCTGCACGCCGATCTTCCTGCCGATCGCACGCGAACTCGGCATGGATCCCGTCCAGTTCGGCATCATGCTGCTGGTCAATCTGGGCCTCGGCCTGTGCACTCCACCGGTCGGGACATGTCTCTTTGTCGGGTGCGCGGTCGGCAAGATAAAGATCGAAGAAGCGCTCAAGTCGATCTGGCCCTTCTATCTCGCCCTGCTGGCTGCGCTGGTGCTGGTCACCTATGTCCCGGCAATCTCCATGTTCCTGCCGTCGCTGTTCGAGTAGCGATACGTTCCCGATCAGGCGTTCGGGTAAACGCCTGATCGTTCCTCAGCGCGGGTCACGTGGCGAGTTTCTGCTTTGTGTTCGGACCAACAATGCCGTCGGCAACAAGCTGGCTCCGGTGCTGGTAACCGGTCACCCCTGCATATGTTTTCGGCCCGAATATGCCGTCCGCTGCGAGGCTTTCGACGCCGGGCAGCGCCTTCTGGTTCAGCAGGTTCTGAAGTGCGGCCACATCGTCGCCGGTATTGCCGATCTTGAGATACTGCTTGCCTGCCTTCAGCTTGGCGATCTCTTCCTTCAGCCATTTGATGAGATCGTCCTGACCGAACGGGAAAAGGATGGGCCGGAATGTCGCCTCCAAGTCCTTGAAGTTCTTCGCCATGTGCAGCCCCTTGACGATTTCATTCGGATCGTGACCCTGGTGAAAAAACTGCAGGTGCTTTTCGCAATCCAGCCAGCCGTTGATGATTGCGATCCGCTCGGCGACCGTCAGCGGAGAGGGGCCCTTGTAGTAGACACCCCCATAGACGTAGAGCGCGTCGCGCTTGTCCTGCTTTCGCGCATAATAGTTGTGTCTCAACGCAGCGGACACGACCTGGACGGACTGATTGTCCGTCAGGCTGCCGAGAAGTTTGGTCTTGTTGCCGACCTTTGCCCTCTTGGGAAGGTTGGCGACATAGTAGCCGTGTTTTTTTGCCTGCTCGGTCTCGAACTTGTAGAACTCCGAGGGTTCGACCTGGCCGAAGCCCCACGCGGTGCCGGCACCTTCCTGCTCCTGGTTGTTGAAGAAGGATTCCTCCCAACAGATCGCGATCAGCAATTCCCAACTGAAAACGTAACCGATGCCATGGTTGCTCGCGATGAGCGTTTTCATTTCGTCATAGGATTTTCCCGGCAGCTTGGGCATGTGACTCTCCGATGAAAATGCATAAAAAAAGTCCTGTAAAAAAACGGATGACGTAAGGTTAGCACATTTGCGCAGGAGGCGCAGTCGTTTCCGGTAATTGGCGTCCCGGCTTGCCGCCTTTGCGGCAAGACCGGGACCCGTCGAGTACCGTTCAGGCGTTTCGGGGCGTAACGCGGTTGCTGCACCAGAAAGTGATTGGCAAACGACATTCACGGCTGCCGGGTTTATCTCAAAATGGGTCTTGCGAGGCGGCATCCCGCCCATCTATTTGTCATTCCGGCGGAAGCGCAGCGGAAGGCCGGAAACCAGTAACCTGCGGATTGCTCCGCTTTCCTTTGATCTCCGGCGCCACGGGGTACTGGGTCCCGGGCTTGCCGCTTACGCGTCAACCCGGGACGACAAAATCGAAGAAACTCGATGCTGCGGCATAGCGGTCAAAGTCATTTTTCCGCTTTCTCAGAGGCAAAAAATCAAGTGTACTTCTAAACTGGACTGCAATGGATCAAGGGTCACGACCCGAGCGCCTAGTCGGCGCACAGGTGACAGGCGACCCTTGCTTTTTCCGTACCGAATTCCCTGACTTCGGGGCGTTCCCTTCGGCAGATGTCTTCCGTCAGCGTGCATCTCGGATGGAAGCTGCAGCCGCTCGGCTTGTTGATCGGATCGGGGATTTCACCCTTCACGATCTCGGCGGTGCGGCCGAACGCGTCGATATGGGGGGCGGCGTCCATGAGCATGCGCGTGTAAGGGTGCCGCGGCTTGTCAAACAGCGTGTCCCTGTCGGCCACCTCGACGAGACGGCCCAGATAAAGTACGCCGATTTCGTCAGCCATGTAGCGAATGACGGAGAGGTCGTGGCTGATGAACAGGTATGTCAGGCCGAGCTCGCGCTGCAGGGCCTTCATCAGGTTCAGCACCTGGCTCTGCACGGAGACATCAAGCGCGGACGTCGGCTCGTCGCAGACAATGAATTCCGGATTGGAGGCGAGGGCGCGGGCAATCGCGATGCGCTGGCGCTGGCCGCCTGAAAACTCGTGCGGGAATTTTTCGCCATCCGATTTTGCAAGACCGACCTGATCGAGCAGTTCCGTGACGCGTCCGTCCACTTCGGAGGCGGGAAGCAGGTCGAAGGCCCGGATCGGTTCGCCAATGATATGCCGCACGCGCCAGCGCGGGTTCAGCGACGCGTAGGGGCTCTGGAAGATCATCTGGATGCGGCGGCGCATCGCCATCTTCTTCTTTTCGCTGGAGATGGCAAAAAAATCCTCACCGTCGATCAGCACCTGGCCGCTGGTTGGTTTCTGCAAGCCGACGATCATGCGTCCGATGGTGGACTTGCCCGAGCCGCTCTCGCCCACAAGCGCAAAGGTCTTGCCTTTCGGAATGTCGAAGTTGACCGTGTCGACGGCTGTCAGGTACTGCTTGGCCTCGAGCGCAAGCATCCTGTTGAGCCACGGCTTGGACACGTTAAAAACCGCGCCGAGCTGCCGCGCACTGATCAAGGGTGTTTCACCGGTCATTCGGAGACTCCGGAGATCTCTTTTGTTTCTGGATTGACGGCCGGGTCGTAGAGCCAGCAGGCGACCTCGCTGCCATCGACCGGTTCAAGGACCGGAATGTCCTTGAAGCACACGGAGAAGGCCTTTTCGCACCGGGGATTGAAGGCACAGCCTTTCGGGATGGCACGCAGGTTCGGCATCGATCCGGGGATCTGGCTGAGCGCGTGCATGGTGCCTGTCGTCGACGGCGTGGATGCCATGAGCCCCTTCGTATAGGGATGCGACGGGGTGCTCAGCACGTTGCGCGTCGGGCCGATCTCGGCGATCCGTCCGGCGTAGAGAACCGCGACACGATCCGTCGATTCCGCGATGACGCCCATGTCGTGCGTGATGAGGATAACGGCCGTACCGCGCTCCCGGCAGAGTTTCTTGAGCAGCGCCATGATCTGCGCCTGGACGGACACATCGAGCGCGGTGGTCGGTTCGTCGGCGATGATCAATTCCGGTTCGGCAGCAAGCGCCAGCGAAATGACGACGCGCTGACGCATGCCGCCGGAGAACTGGTGCGGGTAGGCGTCGATGCGGGTCGCTGCCGCGGGAATTCCGACTTCCTCCAGCAGTGCAATGGCCCGGTCGCGCGCTTCGCCGGATGACACGGCAAGGTGTGTGCGGATCGTCTGGATCAGCTGTTGTCCGACGGTCATCAGCGGATTGAGACTGGTCAGCGGATCCTGAAAGACCATCGCGATGCGTTTGCCGCGTATCCGGCGCAGGCGGTCTTCCGGCAGATTGTCGATCCGCTCACCGTCGAGGGCAATTTCACCGCCGCTGATCCGCCCCGGGCGGTCAATGAGCCCGATGATCGCCGATCCGCACATGGACTTGCCGGCGCCGGATTCGCCCACCAGGCCGAGAATTTCACCGGCACGGACTTCAAACCCGACCCGGTCCACGGGCCGGAGCATGCCGCTGCGGGTCGGAAACTCGACGATGAGATCTGAAACTTTGAGAAGGGGAGTATCGGACACGGGCCTACCGCAGTTTTGGGTTCAGGATGTCACGCAGCCAGTCGCCGAAGAGGTTGACGGACAAAGCCAGTGCCAGAAGGGTGAGCGAGGGGAACAGCAGGATCCACCATTCACCGGACAGGATGTACTGACGGCCGACATTGATCAGCGTGCCGAGCGAGGGTTCGGTCTTTGGCGCACCCACGCCGAGGAAACTCAGCGTCGCTTCCGCGATGATGGCCAGCGCGAGACTGATCGTGGCGATGACGAGGATCGGGCCGGTGACGTTCGGCAGAATGTGACGGAGCATGATGCTCCAGCGGGTCAGTCCGATCAGATTGCCGGCCTGCACATATTCCTTCTGGCGCTCGACCATGGTCGCGCCGCGGACGGTTCTCGCAAACTGGACCCATTCCGACAGGCCGATCGAGATGATCAGCACCCAGATTGCCATTTCATCCCTGAGATCGGGCGGTATGAGGCCCTTGCCGATCCCGTAGAGCAGCATGGCGACCATGATGGACGGGAAGGTCATCTGGATATCGGCGATGCGCATGATGATGCCATCCAGCCAGCCGCCGGCATAGCCGGACAGGAGACCGAGTACCACGCCGAGGGTCATGGCGAAGAGAACGGCGACAACCCCGACGAACAGGGAAATGCGCAGGCCAAACAGGATCGTCGACAGCACATCGCGGCCCTGGTCGTCGGTTCCAAGGAGAAAGTAGTCTCCGGTGAACTCGTTCGCCGACATCGGCTTGGTGAAGCCGTTCATCAGGTTGAGACTGGCCGGGTCGAAGGGCGTGTAGGGCGAGATGAGCGGGGACAGCAATGCGCCCAGCACGAGAAGCAGGAAGGTCAGCGACGACACGATGATGACCGGCGACGACTTGTAGGAGTGCCATATGTCCGAGTTCATCCAGCGCTGCCACGTGGATGTGGCGGCCGCTTCGGTGAATTCGGGCCGGGCCGAGGCTCCTTTGGGGGTCTGGATGTCCATGAGCGTCTTGTCCTCAGTTCTTGCTCACGCTCAGGCGCGGATCGATCGTGAAGTAGAGCAGGTCGACGATCAGGTTGATGGTCACGAAGATCACCGCGACGAGAAGCAGGTAGGCCGACATGACGGGGATGTCGACGAAGCTTACGGCGTTGATGAACAGGAGTCCGACGCCGGGCCACTGGAACACGCTTTCGGTGATGATCGCGAAGGCGACGATCGATCCGAATTGCAGGCCTGTTACCGTGATTACAGGGACAAGCGTGTTTTTCATGGCATGGCCGAAATTGACGGTTTTCTGGCTGAGGCCGCGTGCCCGCGCAAAGCGGATGTAATCCGTCCTCAGCACCTCGAGCATTTCCGACCGCACGAGACGCATGATCAATGTCATCTGGTAAAGCCCGAGCGTGACGGCGGGCAGGATCATCGACTTGAAGCCGTTCCAGGTCAGGATGGCCAAATCAACGCCAAAAAGACTTCGTGTTTCGCCTCGCCCGAATGCGGGTAGCCAGCCGAGATTGACCGCAAAGAGCCAGATCAGGAAAACGCCGATCAGGAATGTCGGCAGGGACACTCCGACCAGGGACGCCGTCATGATGAAATGGGCCGCAATTCCATCCCGCCGGATCGCCGTGTAGACACCCAGCACGAAGCCGAGGGATATGGCGATCACGCCGGACAGGAGCGCAAGTTCAAGCGTTGCCGGCAGCCGGTCGAGGATGAGCTCTCCAACGGGGAGTCCAGCCCGGTAGGACACGCCGAAGTCTCCGGAAAGCGCACGCTGCAAAAAACGGAAATACTGGACGATTATCGGATCGTTCAAGCCGAGCCGCTCTTCCAGTTCAGCCTTGTCGGCAAGGGTCGCTTCCTGCCCCAGCATGTTCTCGACAGGGTCGCCCATGAACTTGAACATGGCGAATGAAATGAAACCAACTGCCATCAGGACAAGCAAGGCCTGCCCCAGGCGTCGTATGATGAAAGCAAGCATTTTTTAAACGCCAATCAAAACCCAGTGCGTCCGCGGCTTTCGCCTTCAGGTCTTGTCCCGACGGTTCTCCCTCGTTCCGGAGAACCAGCGGTTCTTGCACTTTCTGCCCCAGCAGCGGAGCTGCCCCTCAAAGCGGATCAACCGGCCGGCGATCGGCCGTGCACCGGTGCCGCGCAGTTCAACCAAAACAGCCACCGTGCCCGCTGCCAAGGCAGCAGGCACGGTGGCCTGTGTTCAACACTTACTTGTTGAAGGTCAGGAACTTGAAGTGCGGCTGGTCTTCCGGCTGCACCGGAAAGTCAACGTTTTCCTTCATGCCCCAATTGAGCACCTGGTTATGGATCGGCAGATAAAGGGTCTCCGCCTTCGCCGTATCCCAGATTTCGCCGATCGTGGCGTTGCGGACTTCCGCATCCGTTTCCGAAGCCAGGCTTTGGATCTTGGCATCAATGCCGGCATCGGAATAACCGGTCCCGTTCCACGAGCCGTACTTGTCGGTGGTAGTGTGGACCAGGAAGTTGAAGATGTATTCCGAGTCAAAGGTCGGAACGCCCCAGCCGAGCATGTAGAAATCGGTTTCCCGGTTCGTGATCAGCGGGAAGTGCTGGGCTTTCGGCTTGGCGTCAAGGTTCACCTTGATACCGATTTGACCGAGCATGCCGACGGCGGCCTGACAGATCGCCTCATCGTTGATGTAACGGTCGTTCGGGCAGTTGAGCGTCAGCCCGAAGCCGTCACCGTAACCGGCCTCTTCCATCAGGGCCTTCGCCTTGGCGACGTCGTATTCCGGATAAGCGTCGAGTGCTTCGGTCCAGCCGTTGACGAACGGAGGCATGATCACGCCGGTCGGTGCGGACTGCTCGCGCATCACCACCTTCTTGATGGCGTCGCGGTTGATGGCAATGTTCATTGCCTCGCGGACACGCTTGTCGGCGAGCGGGTTCTTGCCGTCGACAGTGTCGTTTGCCAGGTCATCGGCACCGAGATTCATGCCAAAGAAGATGGTCCGGTTCTGCGGCGCCGTGTTCAGTTTGAGGCCATCGGTTTCTCCAACGCGCGCCAGGTCCTGCACAGGCACGTCCTGAATGAGATCAACCTCGCCGGACAGGAGTGCCGCCACGCGGGTGGCGCCTTCCTGGATGGGCGTATAAATGATCTCGGTGACTTCCATCGGGAACTCACCCTTGCCCCAGTAGTTTTCGTTCTGTTTCAGGACCGTCTTGGAGTCCTGCTTGCGGCTGTCCAGTACGAAGGCACCGGTGCCGTTGACAGAGCGCACACACGGATTGTCGCCGCCATTGGCAATATCCTGAGGTGCTTCGCAACCGTTTTCAAGCGTCCAGTCCGCATCCATGATGAAGAGGTTGGTCAGGTTGTTCGGCAGCAGAGGATTCGGACCGGTGGTCTCGATCTGCACCGTGAGATCGTCAACCTTGCGCACGTCCTTGACGGAGGCCAGCAGCTCCTTCATCGCGGAGGTCGGCATCATTGCGCGTTTGAGCGAGAAGACGACATCATCGGCGGTGAAGTCCTGACCGCCGTGGAACTTGACGCCTTCACGCAACTTGAATTCCCAGACGTTCGGGTCTTCTGTCGGCTCCCAGCTGGTTGCCAGCGCCGGGATGATCTTCGCTTCCATGTCGCGCTGCAGGAGCGGCTCGTACATCTGGTGCGCAAGGGCGTGGGTCGGGCCTTCGTTCTGGGCATGCGGATCAAGCGTCAGCGAGTCGCCCGCGCGCGCCCAGCGAAGTGTTTCAGCATTGGCTGCGCTGAGGCCGGCACAAAGCGCCAGGCTCGCGGCAGTCAGCTTCAGGAATGTCTTTTTCATAATGTTCCCCTTTGTTTGAACCGGGGCCGGTTGTCCGGCGCGATCTTATAATGATCCCCAGCTGGCATTTAAGGATGTTTGCGCAGCCGCATCTGCTGGAGTGAAGCAGAATGCAACCCAAGCTGCGCGATCCTGACCGGTAACAGACCGCTCCGGCCTACCGGAGTCAAGGGGTATTTGAAAGCGCGCGCCGGTTCCCGAAAGGTGTCGTTACGGCAGGAATTCCGGCGCTTCGGCGCGGATGGATCGGTGGCCAAGCGGTTCGGGTTTCGGGTGACTTCGCGTTCACCACGGCGTTCAACGATCGAAGGGCTGTTCCGGGTGTCTCGAAACCGGTCGGAAATCGCGGGCGCCCGCTTCCCGCCAGTCGCCGGAAACGGCTAAAAAAATTGGTGGTTTTTTGTTCTGCTTTAGTCAGTTAGGGGAAAACGGGACTGCGCCGGCAGCCTTCGGAGGAAGCCGGTCTTCCGGGGGTATTGTCGCGCAGCCGCGCCTATTCGGTTTCCGTTGACATCAGACCGTCCCGAGCTCGGGAAACGGGATCGGATCCTCGGGCGGGGTTGAAGGTTCCTGCAGGGCGAGATGCCACCAGCCGACGTCGCACCATTGACCGTTCTTGAAGCCGACACCCCGATAGATGCCGACAGGCCGGAATCCCATGGCTTCATGGATGCCGACACTTGCTTCGTTCGGCAGTGTTATCCCGGCATAGGCGGCGGCAAAGCCCTGCCGAACAAGGATGTCAAACAGGGCCTTGTAAAGTCGGCGTCCGATGCCGCGGCGTTGCGCGCGCGGAGCCAGGTAGATGGTCACGTCGCAGGACCATTGATAGGCCGCGCGCTGCCGGTGCTTCCCGGCGTAGGCATAACCGAGGACGTCTCCGTCCTGCTCATGGACCAGCCACGGGAATATCTCCAGGGTCGCCGCGATCCGGCGGGCCATTTCCGCCGCGTTCGGGCATTCCGTCTCGAAGGAGATGACGGTGTCCCTGACGTATGGCGCATAGATTTCAGCCAGGATTTCACCATCGTCTGGAGTAGCGGTGCGAATAGTCATTGCAGGAAAGTCCCGGAGTTTCGGGGGGCGTTTCAGACATGAGCGCGGATTGACGCGCCGAGTGTTCGGACAAGTGCAAACAGAACTTATGCATCAGATATCCAGAACGGAACCCCTTTCAATGATCTGCCCTTCGAGCAAGGTCGATTGAAGTCCCGTGTTCGTGTCCAGCAGGTCCATGAGCTGCAGCGCAACCGAGCGTCCCATTTTCCGGGCCGGCAGATTTGTGGTCGTCAGCGGCGGGACGATTTCGGTGGACCAGTCCAGGTTGTCGAACCCCATGACCGACATCTCCCTGGGAATCGAAAGGCCGGCGTCGGCAAGTCCGAAATAGGCACCAAGTGCCAACACGTCACTCAGACACAGGATCGCGGTGACGTCCGTGTCCCGTTCCAGGAGCGCCTGAACGGCCTGTTTGCCTCCGGAGGCGTCGAGGCTGGTCTCCAGGAAGGTGACGCTCATCGTGGTGTCGCAGGCGTTGCGTGCGCCTGCCACGCGTGCCGAGATCCTGTCGCTCGAACCGGCCGGACCATGGACGACTGCAATGCTGGAATGCCCCATCGATTTCAGGTAGGTCAAGGCCGCGTGGGCGAGACCGGCATTGTCATATCCGATCATGGGCGTGGAAATTGCCGGATCCCAAATGGAAGTAAACACGTACGGAATGTTTCTGCCCTCAAGCAGTTCATAAAGCTCCCGGCTGTGTTGCGCGCCGCTCAGAATGAAGGCTTCGGACCCCATCCCGAGGAGCTTGCGCGCCTCCTTGACTTCCATCTCTTCGTCACCGTTCGAGATTGCAAGAACAAGGGAATACTGTCTTTCGGACAGGGTCTGTTCGATAGCCGAAATGAACTTGGCGTAAATCGAATACTCGATGTTCGGAATGATGGTGGCGATCGTTCTGGTCTTGTTTGTCGAAAGCGAGCGGGCCGCAGCATTCGGAAAGTAGTTCAGCTTTTTGCACGCGGCTTCAACGCGTTGGCGGGTTTCTTCGGTGACTTTCGCAGACCCGTTCATCACCCTGGAGATGGTGGCGATCGAAAGCCCCGTTTCCCGCGCCACATCCCGTATCTTGCCGATTCTCTTTTCCAAGTGCGCTCCACCCCGTCACGTGATGAAAAGTTAGCCTTGACAATATCTCGTTTCAAGTTGTTTGATGTAACCGGTTTCATTTAGGCTGATAGAGGCGAAAGCCTCTTTTTGATTGGCGACCATGAAACCGGTTACATCGAATAAGCCAGAACCGGACGACTTCGAGGGAGAAGGTCGCAGGGAATGAGAGCCGAGACCGACCACAGCGCTATCCGTCAGGTCTACCGGGGCCTGAAAGAGCCGGTGTTCTTCCAGCTGCAGGTTGCCTGGGGCTGCGTCGAAACAGTCGATGTTCCGGCGGGATCCCTGATTTCCGTAACCAATGTCGACGGGGGCGGGCGCGTGCTGCTGACAGCGCGGGGCGCGGAAGACAGGCACTTCACGACGCGGACGCTCGATGTACCGGCTTCCGAAGGTATTGGCGAAAACCCAGGTGCGTTTGACCGGCAGATGCTGGCCTCGCTTGCTGAATCGCGCGGCAGCAGCCTGGACCTTGCCCGCTACCATTCGATCTTTGACGGCAGTTCCTTGCCCGGTGACCAGTTCGTCACCAGAGCGCTGGAGGAGACGAGCCTCTATGTCATCGCGCCCATGGACGACGACTATGTCGCGGGCGGTGGCGGGTCCAGTTTCACGGTCAGAATCAAACCGCCGGAAGGGCGTCCGCAGGATAGTTGGCTGCCGCCACCGCTCGGCAAGGTCAGGGACGAGTGGCGAGTCGCAAGAGGCTCCGCCAAGGCCTATGAGGTCAAGAAGGGCCAGTTCATCCAGATCATCGATGTCGAGGGACAGCAGTGTTCCGACTTCATGGCCATGTGCGCTCGAAATCTCGAGGCCGGGCGTGAGCGTTACATCGATTCGACCGTGTCACGCACGAAGACGCACGGCGCCTATCCGCTTCCGGGTCTGTTCGACAAGTTTTACGACCAGGATATCAATCCGCTCCTGTCCGTGCGCCAGGACACGGTCGGCAGGCACGACACGTTCGCGCTTGCCTGCACGGCCAACGGATATGAAGAGCGCGGGTTCCCCGGGCACCTGAACTGTTCGGACAATATCAGTGCGGCTTTTTCCCCCTTCGGTATCGGCAAGCGTGCGGCCTGGCCCGCGATCAACTTTTTCTTCAACTCCTGGATCGACTGGTCGGAGCACGGACTTGTCAGCGACGAGGCCTGGTCGCGGCCGGGCGACTACGTGGCGATGCAGGCATTGACTGATCTTGTCTGCGTATCAACGGCCTGTCCGGACGACATCGATCCGATCAACGGCTGGAACCCGACGGATGTTCACGTCAGGATCTACGAGGAGGATACCTCGATTACACATTCGGTATCATGGCGCTCGCAGCCCGAGGATAGCGCGAAGCTGACCCGCCAATCCGCCTTTCATCCGCGCACGTCGCAATTGACCAGCCGCTTCGTTGCCTCGCGTGATCTTTGGGTGCCCGCGCGTTTCGATGGCACCGGCGCGGTGGAAGAATACTGGGCCTGCAAAAACGCCGCGACCCTCCAGGACATGTCGGGCCTTTACAAATTCGACGTCGTCGGGCCTGACGCAGAAGCCTTGCTGCAGGCCTGCCTGACGCGGGACGTTTCGAAGCTGTCGCTGCATCGCGGTTTCTACGCGCTCGTCTGCGATGAGCGCGGCAGTGTTCTGGATGACGGGACGCTCTTCCGCATCGAGCAACATGCCTTCCGCTGGTGTTGCGGCTCGGAGAACTCGGCGCTGCATCTGCGCGAACAGGCGGAAGCGCTGTCGCTCAATGCCAGGGTGCTGTCACCGGGCAACCGGCTCGTCAATCTCGCCATCCAGGGTCCGAAGTCCCGAGACATCCTGCGCGACCTGGTGGTGACGCAGGCGACGCGTCCGGCGCTCGATGCCCTGAAATGGTTCGGCTTCACCATCGGACGCCTTGCTGAGCCAAGCGGTCCGTCGGTCATGGTGAGCCGATCCGGCTTCACCGGCGAGCTCGGTTACGAAATCTTCTGCGACCAGGACGATGCACTGACGGTCTGGGATCTTGTAATGGAGGCCGGTGCACCGCACGGGCTGGTACCCATGGGCTCCGAAGCGCTGGCCATGCTGCGGATCGAGGCCGGTCTCATGGTCGCCGGAGCGGAATTCGGGCCGGACAGCGACGCGCTTGAATCCGGCCTGGGCTTCGCCGTCGACTTCAAGAAGAAAGACTTCATCGGACGGGCCGCGCTTGAGCGCAATGCCACCGCCCCGCGCCGAACGCTGGTCGGTCTGACGTTCACGGGAAGCGAGGCTCCGGTGCACGGGGACCGGATCTTTGCCGGCCGGGAACAGGTCGGCGTGGTCACAAGCGGAACCTATTCGCCGGAACTGGGACACGCGATCGCCATGGCCAGGATCGCCGTCGAAAACGCCGAGGCCGGCGGCACTCTTGAGGCAGGCAAGCTCGACGGGCACATGAAGCGGCTGCCCTGCACCGTGGTCGACCTGCCGTTCCTCGATCCGAAACGGGAGAAGGCGCGCGCGTGACTGGTACAGCTAAAGAAGGCGTGGTCGTCACGCAGAATGTCTGGAAGATCTTCGGCCCGCGCGCCCAGGAGGCGATGGACGCCGTGAGGCGCGAAAACCTGTCGAAAGCCGAGGTGCTTGAGCGGTATCAGGCGGTTGTCGGTGTCCGGGACGTGTCCATTTCGGTCGGCGAGGGCGAGATCTTCTGCATCATGGGGCTTTCCGGGTCGGGCAAGTCGACGCTGGTGCGCCATATCAACCGTCTGATCGAGCCCACGGGCGGCGATATTCTGATCAACGGTGTCAATGTCGGCGAACTCAACGCGGAAGATCTGCGCATCATGCGGGCGGACAAGATCGGCATGGTGTTCCAGAACATGGCGCTGCTGCCGCACCGGTCGGTGCGCGACAACATCGCCTTTGCGCTTGAACTCAGGAATGTCGACGCCTTCACACGCAGGCAGGTCGCGGACCGGGTCATCGAACTTGTCAGTCTCCAGGGCTATGGCGACAGGATGCCGAGCGAATTGTCCGGCGGCATGCAGCAGCGCGTCGGACTGGCGCGCGCCATGGCGGCCGATCCGGATATCCTGCTGATGGATGAACCGTTTTCCGCGCTCGACCCGCTCATCCGCCGCGGTCTTCAGGACGAGTTTCTGGAACTGTCCAGAACGATGAAGAAGACGACGCTGTTCATCACTCACGACCTCGACGAGGCGATCCGGATGGGAAACCGGATCGCGATCATGAAGGATGGCGAGATCGTCCAGACCGGGACGCCCGAGGAAATCGTCACCAAACCGGCCGACGACTATGTCGCCGACTTCGTGGCCGGGATCTCGAAGCTGAAGCTCATTTTCGCGCACACGGTCATGCGGCCGGTTGCTCAATACGAGGCAAGCGGGGCGTCGCTGCCCGGTCTCGACGCCTGTCCGCAGGCAACGCCCGACGACGATCTGGACGTCCTCATTGCGCGGTCGGTCGGCCAGGACAATCCGATCGTCATCATGAGCGACGACAAACCGGTGGGTGTCGTCACCAAGGACGACTTGCTTCGCGGCATGCAGGGGGAGGTCTGACACGACATGACCGATGAAACGGATTTCCGCAAACCGATCACCGAATTCGCCGGACCGAATGGCGACTATTACGCAGATGTGTTTCTGAAGATCCAGAAGGCGCAACTGCCGAGGTTTCACTTCAACCGGGCTGCCCTCGCCGGCAGTTTTGTGTGGGCCACCCTGCGCGGAAACTGGCTGTTGTTCACGATCGGGTTTGTCGTCGATCTCGTCGCGCTGATCAATCTCGCGCTGGTCTACAAGTATTCGAAGGCGGCAGCCGACAATGCGGACAAGGCCTATTTGGTGGAGCGTTATGAAGGCTGGTCCCAGACCCATCTGATCGGGGCGATCGTGGTTTTCATTCTTGGGCGGCTGCTGTTCGCCTGGCTGGCGGACCGGCTCTATGCCAAGCAATACGAAAGATGGCGCATATCGCATGCGGTCAACAGCAATTTCCTGCCGTCCCGCCTTGTGATCGCGCTGTTGATTTCCGTGCTCGTGCTTCCGATCATGCTGTACCGGAGCACGCAGTTCGCGCCGGATGAGCGTGCCTGCATCCGCCAGGACCGCGCCATCGCGCAGGGCGAGGAGGTCGCGTTCAAGGCAAAATTCGACTGCCTGATCATCGGTGAATTCCCGACGCTTTTCTGGATCCAGCGTCCCGACGAGATTTCGTATCCGCGTGACGACAACGGCAACCGGATCGTGTTGCGGACGCCACCCGCCGAGGACGCGCCTCCGGTCAATCTCAATACCTACACGGCGCAAACCATCGATGACGGGATCGGATACCTGACCGTTTTCCACGGTGCGTTTTTCGACGGGATCACGCGGTTCCTGCGCGGCATGCTGAGCGCGATCACATCCGTCTTCGTCGGCACGCCCTGGCCCGTCACCATGTGTGTCCTGCTTTTCGTCGCCTACAAGATGGCGGGAACACGAACGGCGATCTTCGTCGGTGCCTCGCTGATCTATCTGGCGCTGTTCGGCTTCTGGCAGACGGCCATGGATACGCTGTCGCTGGTGGTCGCGGCCTCGATCATCTGCGTTGTTGTCGGACTGCCGCTGGGGATCTGGGTCGGCAAATCAAGCCGGGGGCAGACCATCATCACGCCGATCCTCGATGTGATGCAGACGATCCCGTCTTTCGTCTACCTGCTTCCAGCGATCGCCTTCTTCTCGATCGGCAAGCCGCCCGCGATCCTCGCAACCGTGATCTTCGCCATGCCGCCGATGGTGCGGTTGACGGCGCTCGGGCTCCGGCAGGTGGCGGAGAACACCCGCGAGGCTGCACTCGCGTTCGGCGCAAACCCCCGGCAGCTGCTGTTGAAGGTGGAGCTGCCGCTGGCCCTTCCATCCATCATGGCCGGGATCAACCAGGTCGTGATGATGAGCCTCTCCATGGTGGTTATCGCCGCGCTCATCGGCGCTGGCGGCATGGGCTACGTGGTGACCGAGGCGCTTGAAAATACCGAGACCGGACGCGGCGTTCTCGCCGGCGTAGGAATTGCCCTGTTGGCCATGATGATCGACCGGGTGGTGCAAAAGGCGAATGCAAATCGCCAATAAGAGCAAAATCCGGGGCCACGGGCCCTGCAACCTTCTTGAAGGGGACCAACATGAAACTTGCTAGAAATCTTCTGTTCGGGACAGCGTTTTCCCTCATCGCGGCGAACTCGGCAATGGCAGCAGACGATGCGACGGTGAAGATCGGCGACCTGACATGGACAGGGGCAAAGGCCATCGGCCATGTCATTCAGGCCGTCATCAACGGTCCGCTCGATTCGGAAGCCGTCATCGTCGAAGGGCTTTCCGACGGATCGATCATCGCTGCCGGCATGGACAAGGGCGACGGGTCCGCGGACGTCTACACGGATCTGTGGATGCCGAACCGCGCTGCCATCTGGGACAAGTATATCGACGGTGCCAAAACGGTCGGTCACAACGAGCCCTACAAGGGCACCCAGAAAATGTACGTCCCGTCCTTCATGGCGGACAAGGTCAGTTCGGTCGAAGATCTCAAGGACCCCGAAATCGCAGCCATGTTCGACAAGGACGGCAACGGCAAGGGCGAATACTGGTCCGGTGATGCGGGCTGGAAATCGACCCGGATGTGGCAGGTCAAGTTCAAGAGCTACGGTCTCGATGAACTCTGGGAGCCGGAAATCCTTCCGGACGCGACTTTCAAGGCACAGCTGAAAACCGCGATGCAGCGTGAACAGCCTATCCTGTTCTACTACTGGACGCCCGAATGGGTCCACGCCGCCTATGACATCACGCCGCTTGACGAGCCGGCGCGCACGGAAGGCTGCGAAAACGTCAACCTGGACAAGGAAGACTGGCTCGAGGCTTCGTCATTTGCCTGCGCCAGTGAAGACGCAAGCATCTACGTGGCCTATTCCAAGTCGCTGGAAACGCGCAATCCGCCGGTCGCCAAGTTCCTGAGCCAGATGGCTCTCGACCCGGCCGTGGTCAACGAATGGATCCTGAAGATCGGCCGTGACAAGATGGACCCGCGCGACGTTGCCGAGGACTGGGTTGCCAACAACATGGACGTGGTCAATTCCTGGATCGAATAATCCGGATTTGACATGACATTGGACGAAGCGGCGGTATGTCGCCGCTTCGTGACCCGCCGCTCTCCGGTGGCCAGGTCAGACTTCCTTCAGGGCCAGAACGCGTAGGGGGCTGCCCGTCCCGTTCCTGATTTTCAGGGGAGGGGTCACCAGCATTGCGCCAGTGGCGGGAAGCCTGTCGAGATTGCACAGGCACTGTAATCCGTATTTGCCTGCACCATGCAGGTAGAAGTGTGCGGGATAGGGCGGCGTATAATGCGACCCCTGACCGGCATCCGTGCCGATCGTCTCCGTGCCGAAGCCGAGAATGTTGCGTTCATCGACCAGGAAGCGGACTGCCTCCGGGGTCGGCCCGGGTGAATGGGGACCATCGTCGCGCATGTTCAGATAGGCCGCCCCGCTGCGGTGGGACCAGTCCGTGCGCATGAGGACCCAGCAGCCCTCGGGGATGCGGCCATGGGTGCGCTCCCACTCAAGCAGAATGTCCGGCGTCAGCTCGAAGTCGTCGTTTTCAGCCGCCCCCCTGGAGCAATCAATGACGGCGGCGGGCGCCATGAGATTTCCGGCGGGGATTTCATCGACGGAGCCGTTGGCGACATCGCGCCCGCTGACCCAGTGGCTTGGCGCGTCAAAATGCGTTCCGGTGTGCTCCGACATGGAGATGTTGTGCCACTTCCAGGCCGGTCCCCGATGGTCGTAGCAGCTCACCTCTTCCATGCGGAATCGCGCGCATTGGCCGAATTCAGGCGGCAGCACGATGACCGGGAAATCCGGGTCGAGGGTGTGGGTCAGATCGACGATCTCGATTGATCCCCCGGTGAGCGCACCGGCCAGGTTTTCCAGCAGCGTCATGAGCGGAACCCCGTCATTTCCCGTTCCTGTATTTTCGGCGAGGCGCGGAAGCGTTCGATCATGTCCTTTGCGACGTCGCCGCAATAGAGGTCTTCCAGACCGTCCACGAGGCCCCGCACGATGCTGCCGGCGAGCGTTTTTGCAGGCACTTTCGGGGGCGGCAGCTCCTGGTGCCAGTCGTCATCCGTCGGGCCGACAAAGACATTCAGAACGCGAAGCCCGGAAGTCCGGAAATCGGCGCGCATGTTCTGGCTGAGCGACAGCGCCGCTGCATTCGAAGCCGAGAAACAGCCATAGTCCGGGAAATTGGCGATGGCATAGGCGGAGAGAATGTTCACCCAGGCGACCGCCGAGTTGGTGCCATCGGCGGTGCGTGCGCACATGGCCGGACCGAAGGCCTGTGCGAGACGCATAAGGCCGAGATAGTTCACGTCCATCTCGTTTTGCGCAAATACGGTATCGCTCCGCGTCATCAGACCGCCGGGCCGAACGTATCTGGCATTGTTGATCAGGATATCGGTCTTGCCGCCAAGTTCCGCCGCCAGCTCCTCGACCGACTTGCCGTCGGTGACATCGAGGGGCAGCATCTCGACCCCGGAGACCGCCATGATCTCGTCGTGATAGCGGTTTGGCCGCCAGTCTTCGGAAAGCCCGACAAAGATCTTTTCCGCTCCGGCCGATTTCAGGGCGCTGACGATCGCCGGAGCGTTGGGGTTGCGCGCGTCGGTTATGAGGACGCGGCGGTGCCTGGGCGTACAGCTCGTTTCGCGGAGCCGTGCATCATCTTCCATAAAAGGTGTCTCCTTCACCGGCAGTGCCATCATGACACCCTGTCCGGACCGGTCCAGCCTGATCGCAAGCCTGACATCTGCGCTCTCAGCGACGTCGCCGTGCACATGACATATGACGGAGGGGCCGACGTCGAGCTTGACCGTTCCGACGCGCACCGGCAATTGCCTGCGAAAATAGAGATCCGTCGTGGCGCGAACCTGCGTCTCCGCGATCAGCTTTCCGCTCGGAGTAACGTCCTGCCAGTCGAGATCGACCGACAGGCATTTTGAGCAGGCATCGCGTGGCGGGTATTGGACAGCGCCGCACGTGCCGCAGACCTGCAGCATGAAGCGTCCCTCTGCGGCGGCCGCCGCCAGACCCAGTGCCGCCCTGCTGCGCTGATGCGGCGGTGTGTGCGGGACGACGGTCCGCCGTTGCGGGTTCTTCTTGCCCGGAGGGGTGATCGGCTCGCTCACGCGTATCCTCCCTCGATGATGGCCGCACCGGAGCAAACCCCGCGGTCGTAGTTGATCACACCGAAGCCGGAGACCATCGCGCGCGCCGCACGCGGCACCTGTGTCGGTCCGGCCTTGCCCGTGACCTGCCGGATCGCCTCGACTAGGCCGATATAGCCACCTGCGGCCCCGGCCTGTCCGGCGGACAGCTGGCCACCGGAGGTGTTGTGCGGGAAATCTCCAGAAATCGTCAGGTCGCGGTCCTTAACAAACTTGCTGCCTTCGCCCTTCTTGCAGAACCCCAGGTCCTCGAACTGCATCATCGAGATCACCGGATAGTCGTCATAGGTCTGCAGGAGGTCGATGTCGGAGGGGCCGCAGTCTGCCATGCCATAAAGGTCGTCGATATCCATAGCCCACCCGCCCCGGAGCTGGATGGGGTCGTCTGCAAAGGCATTGTGCCGCTCGATCGTTCCGCCGATCACCGCGAAGGGCAGATCCCGGCGCTGGGCTTCCTCGACGGTCATCACCAGGAAGGCCTCCGACCCGGCGCAGGGCATGACGCAGTCAAAGAGCGCGATCGGGTCGGAAATCGGCCGGGCGTCCAGGTACTGCTGCATGGTCAGCGGTTTTTTCATCAGCGCGCCGGGATTGCGCAAGGCGTTGTCGCGCTGTGCGACACAGATCCGGCCAAAATCCTCGCGGGTTGCCCCGTAGTCCTCCATGTAGCGATCCGTCAGGAGCGCGAAATTGGCATTCGGGCCGCCGAACCCATAGGGATACGAGGCATCCTGGGAGAACCGGCTGAAGCTCGACAGAAGGTTGCGGAACGAGTCGATGTGATTTGTGTCGCCGGCAACGCAGGCGACAATGTCGGCGTCGCCCGCCTGAACGGCCCTGGCCGCGCGCCGAAGCGCAACGATGCCGGAGGCGCCTCCCATCGGGACGTGATCGAGCCAGCGGGGGCAAAGACCCAGATGCTGTGTCAGGCCAACGGCATTGTCAGGGAACAGGGTGAAACTCGAAACGGCAAACCCGTCGATATCACCCGGTCTCAGTCCTGCCTGATCGAGGCTTTGCTTGAGCGCGCGCGCAATCCACCAGTGCGCTGTTTCAACCGAAAAGCGCTGGTAGGGAACGGTCGCGGGAGAGACAACTGCGACCCCTTCGTAGCCAAGGCGCGTCCGGCTCATGAAACCTGTCTTTTCTTGAGATGCACCAGATTGATTGTCGATGATTTTTCCAGGTGATGCAAAGCAAGCGCCTTCAGCTCCGCGCGCTGAATTTTCTGGGTTGATGTCAAGGGCAGGCTGTCCACGAAGGCAACATAGCCGGGGACCTTGTAGTAGGCCATCTGGCCGAGGGCCCAGCGGGCGATCGCTTCTGCCGTTTCAGGCCTGGGATTTTGGACTGTCAGGCAGGCAAAAACCTCGTCGCCGCGAATGGGATCCGGCACGGGAGCGACACCCGCAGCGGTAACCTCGGGGTGCCGCATGAGAACGCTCTCAACCTCCACGGCGGCGATGTTTTCACCCGACCGGCGAATGACGTTCTTGCGGCGGTCGACAAAAAACAGGAACCCGTTCGGTTCCCGCCGCACGACGTCGCCGGTGTGAAACCAGCCGTTTTTCCAGGCGTCTTCGGTTGCCTCCGGATCCTTGTAGTACTCGCGGAAGAATCCCCGCCCCGGTTCAGACCCCTTTCGCCGGACAAGCAGTTCCCCCGGTTCGCCTTCAGGAACATCACTCCCGGTTTCATCGACGAGACGCACTTCCAGCCAGTCCGGCAGGCGGCCGAGCGCGGCCTTGCCGACAAGCCGGTCCGGCAGGTTGTTGGCGATGACCGCACCGGCGCCGGTTTCCGTCATTGCCCAGCCTTCGCTCAGGGGAAAGCCGAAACGGTCTTCAAACGGCGCGTGGAGCTTCGGGTCGACACCGGCACCGAAGCCGAAGCGCACCTTGTGGGCCCTGTCGCTATCACTAGGCGGCATTTCCATCAGGATGGACGGCATCACGCCAAGATAGTGCAGGCATGTTGCCCGGCTGTCGCGCACACTCTGCCACCAGGTCTGCGGGTGGAACCTGTCCAGGGCCGTCAGGCATCCGCCGACACGCAGCATCGCCATGAAGGAATAGGCCATGGCGTTCATGTGGAAAATCGGCAGGGGCGTTATCATGCGTTCGCCGTCTTCGCTGAGGTCTGCAATTCCGCCCAGCCCCGCGTAAAACTCCGCGACTTCGGAGAAATAGGAATTGTCGAGAACACAGCCCTTGGGCTTGCCCGTGGTGCCGGATGTATAAAGCACTGCCGCTTCCCGGTCGTCTCCGTTCTCAGAAAGGCGTGCCGTGACGGCGTCCTTGCGCGGGGAGGGGATTGCGCCATCCGCCGCGACGACACCTGCCTTGATGCCGCTTGCCTCGACTGCGGACCGGAGCGCCCCGATCCGGTTCGGCACCGCGATGATCAGCGCCGGTTCCGCATGGCCTATCAGGTATTCAAGTTCGCTGGCGCGCAGATCAGGATTGATCGGCACCACGGATGCCCGAAGCCTGTTGAGCGCGAGCCAGATCAGGAAGTAGTCGGGCCGGTTTTCCAGAAGCAGGGCGACGCGCATGCCTTCGCCTATACCGGCCTGTTGCAAGCGGGTGGCGTGGTCGCTCACACGGCGCATCGCTTCGGCGTAGGTAATTTCGCCGGAGGGGATTGCGTAGGCGTCTGCCGTCTCGGGCAGCACGCTCAGCATCGGGCGGCCGGGCCAGCGATCATGGGCCCTGGCGAAATAGTCGTACACGGTCGCCAAACCACCTCTCAAAGTCTCGTCCTCCCCCGAAAACTCACGCTGGTCGCAACGCGATATTTATATGAAAAAACATATTAATTGTCTTCATTTCTGTCAAAGAGAATTTCCGAAGTGGCTGAAAAGCAAGGGCTCAAGTGGTAAAAAGGATTGAGTTAACTCCTGCTTTTTCGGGCATTTTTTATTCGGAACGTGGAACAGGCGTCCATTCGTTGTGGTCGTTTCAAGGGAAGTTTGATTTAGATGAAATTTCATATAAATTGAATTCCCGTTGACCGGACGACAGAATGGACGGGTCATGCGGGCGGTGATTTCAGGGCGTGTGAGCGGGAGAAAAACATGGGTGGATATGACGGACGGACGGCGCTTGTCACCGGAGCGAGCACGGGCATCGGCAAGGCCATTGCCGAACATTTGCTGGAGCGCGGCTGCAAGATCATCTCCGTTTCAAGACGGCCATTGGAGATCGCGTCCGAAAACGTGACGTCTCTGTGCGTCGATCTCAGTGATCCGCAGGCAGTCCGGGACTGCGCCGATCTCATCCGGGAGACGCACAAGGTCGATATCCTCGTCAACAATGCCGGGGTCGTGCGCAACACCCCGGTGGAAGATATCACCGACGAGGAATTCGACACGCTTCAGAACCTTCATCTCAGGTCCGCGATCGTGCTTGTGCAGGCGGTGCTGCCGCATATGAAGGCGCAGACTTTCGGTCGCATCGTCAACATGTCGTCGCGCGCGGTCGTCGGTCTTTCGCAGCGAACCGTTTACGCCGGCACCAAGGCAGCCTTGATCTCGATGACGCGGACCTGGGCGCTTGAACTCGGCAGCCACGGCATCACCGTGAACGCCATTGCTCCCGGGCCGGTTGTGACCGACATGCTGACCGCCGACATTCCGGAAGACAGCGAAACGTTCAGGAAACTGGCCGCGTCCCTGCCGACGAAACGTCTGGGAGATGCCGGCGATGTAGCGCGTGCGACGCTGTTTTTCACCGACCCGGAGAACAGCTGGGTAACGGGCCAGACGCTTTTTGTTTGCGGTGGCGCAAGCCTCGGGTCCCTGACCGCGCTCTAGGCCGTTACCGGGAATGGGCAGGTCATGAATCGAGACGCAACTGCCGGAGTGACTTTGAAAGAATGCGGCACAGGGCGTTTTCGACCGGTGTCTGGTTGCTTCGCGAGGGGATCAGGAGACCGATCCTGAGGTCCTTCAGAAAACTGGACTTCAGGGAAATGTAGCGCAGTTTTCCGGCTTCGATTTCCTGCAGGAAACCGATTTTCGAATAAAGCCCGATGCCGCGGCCGCTGATGATCATCGACCGGGCGAGCGGCAGGGAGTTGGTGAAGCAGGCGGTTTTCAGCGGGATGTTGTTGTCGGCAAGGGCAAGATTGACGAGGGAGCGCTCGGCGAGCGCGTCATAGGACCTGATAAGCGGAAATGGTGTCAGGTCTTCAATGTCCAGTGCATCGCGCTCCGCCAGCGGATGGTTCTCGGTCAGGATCGCACCGATCGGTGCGGACTTTTCCGTGCGCACGCGCACGCCGGGGTGGAGATCGTTGCAAAAGGAAATCCCGATGCCGGCATCGCCCTCCGCGACGGCTCTGACGATGTCATCCGGCTGGGCGGTCTGTATCGAATAGGTGATATCGGGGTATTCGCGGGCGAACTGATCGATTGCCGACGGAAGAAGGCTGAGTGCGACGGAATCGAGTGACGCAATGTCGATATGTCCGGCACGTAATTCCCTGATATCCGCAACAAGATGCAGGATCTTCTCGTAGTCGAAGATCGTCTTGCGGCAATGTTCAAGGACAACCGCGCCTGCCGCGGTGAGTTCCACGCCCTCCGCATGGCGGTCGAACAGCTTCACACCAAGGCGCTGCTCGATATCGAGAATCTTCCTGTTCACAGAAGACGACGACACGTGCAGAACCGCAGCGGCACGGCGTATGGAGCCCTGCCGTGCGACCTCGTCGAAGTAGTTCAGAAACTTGCTGTGCATGTAAACTCTACCCTGGGTCCTGACCCTAGCGCGATGCAAAAAAGGCATCGCTATGCGCCAAACTAAATTCTATCCGCAACGCCTGGCGGGCGTCTACTCTAATGAAAAAAGGGAGACACGGACAAAACACCTACCAGGAGATCGTTCAGATGACACATAGGGGACTTAATCGCCGGCACGTTCTGCAAGGGCTCGGAGCGGCTGCCGGACTGGCGACAACCGGGACTTTCCTTTCCGTCGGACCTTCGGCAGCTGCCGACTTCAAGATCAGGATGCAGCTCGGCTGGCTGGCGTCCAACGGCATTCTCGGCGAGGTCATGGCCGACAAGCTGGGCTATTTCGCCGAAGAGGGTCTTGAGCTGGAGATCATTCCCGGCGGCCCGAACATCGACGGCGTCGCTTCCGTTGCTTCCGGCGCCAACAACTTCGGGTCGATTTCGTCTTCTCCCTCCCTGATGCTGGCCCGCTCGGCCGGGCTGCCGATCAAGTGTGTTGCAGCCGGGTATCAGCAGCACCCGTTTACCTATTTCTCCATGGAAGCCAATCCGGTGCGCAAGCCGGAAGATCTCGTCGGCAAGAAAGTCGCAACACAGGGAACGGCGCGGATCCTGCTGCGTGCGCTCCTTGCAAAGAACGGCATTGACGAGAGCCAGGTCGAAGTCTCCGTCATGGGCGGCGACATGGCGCCGCTGAAGGTTGGGCAGGTCGACGTGGCGACCGGCTGGCAGACCAATGTCGGCGCGCTTTCCGTGCTTGGCGACGAACGGGTCGACATGAAACTCTGGGATGCGGGCATCCAGCTCTATGCAAACCCCTACTACACGACAGACGACGTGCTGCAGGAGAACGGCGACAAGATCACCGCCGCAATCCGCGCGATCTCGCGTGGCTGGGGTGCGGTCTATGAAAATCCGGAAGCCGGTGTCGACGCGCTCGTCGAGCGCTATCCGAACCTGGACAAGGACAGCGAGATGAAGGCGGTCGATCTTGTCCTGGGTTTCTCGTTCAACGACAAGACCAAGGCCGGCGGCTGGGGCATCATGACGGCCGACAACTGGCAGGAACAGATCGATACCTATAACAGCCTCGAGCAGTTCACCAACGGTGCGCCGAACGTGGCCGACATCATGACGCTGGACATTCTCGAAGCCACCAAAGATGTCCGTCCAACATTTGGCTGATTTCGCGGACGAATGTCCCGAACAGGAACCGGCTGGCCGCAAGGTTGCGGCCCGCCTGTCCGGAGCCTCGGTGAAATTCGGACGTTTCACCGCTCTTGAAAACATCAGCCTGGAGATTGGCGAAGGCGAGTTCTGGACCATCCTCGGCCCGTCCGGGTGCGGCAAGTCGACCATGCTGCGGCTGGTGTCAGACCTCGTGCCCGCAGCAGACGGGGAGGTCACCATCCTCGACAAGACAACAGAGGCTGCGCGGCTTGCGCGCGAGTTTGCCTTTGTCTTTCAGGACGCCACCCTGCTGCCCTGGCGCAGCGCCCTTAAGAATGTGGAACTTCCCCTCGAAATGGGCCGCAAGCGGGGCCTGCAAATCCCCGCTTCGGACCGAAGTCCGCAGGAACTCCTGGAACTCGTCGGACTGAAAGGACGCGAGAACGCCCTGCCGCATGAACTTTCCGGCGGCATGCGCCAGCGGGTCGCAATCGCAAGAGCGCTTGTGTGCAAACCGAAACTGCTGCTGATGGATGAACCGTTCGGAGCACTGGACGAAATGAAACGCGATCTTCTGAACCTGAAGCTGCGCGAGATCTGGCAGGAAACGGGCGTCACGATCCTGTTCGTGACCCATTCGATTTCGGAAGCGGTGTTTCTCGGTCAGAAGGTGCTGATGCTGCGTGCCAATCCGGGACGGGTGATGGACGTGGTCGATATCGACTTGCCGCCGGACCGGAAAATCGCCCTCAGGGAAACGCCGGAGTTCAACCGCTATTGCGGCCGGCTTCGCCAGTTGCTGGAGGAATGCTGATGTCTCTGACCCAGGTTTCCCCCGACATCGAGGACGACAAACCCGGTATGCTCGAACAGGCAAGGCTGAGAGCGGCTCATATCGCCATTCCGCTTGGAACGGCCGTGTCGATATTGCTGATCTGGCAGATCGGGGTGCGGTTTTTCGAAGTTCCAACCTATATCGCGCCCGCGCCGACCGATGTCCTCGCCGTGTTTGCCAATGACTATACGCTGCTCTTGCGGAATTTCTGGCCGACCCTGATCGAGAGCCTTTCCGGCTTTGCCGTCGGCAATCTGGCAGCGATCCTGATCGCGGTCGCATTCGTGCATAGCCGGACGGTCGAAAAGGCGTTCTTTCCGATCGCGGTCTTCATCAACACGATCCCGATCCTGGCCATCGCTCCGATCCTCGTGCTGATATTCGGTGCCGGAATGACGGCCAAGGTCGTGATCGCCGCGCTGATCTGTTTTTTCCCGACCCTGGTGAACATGGTTCGGGGGCTGCAGTCGGTTTCTCCGCAAACCCTTGAGCTGGCGCGCATCCTGTCCGCGTCCAAGTCGGAGGTCTTCTGGAAGATCCGCTTGCCGTCGTCGCTTCCGTTTCTCTTCTCGGCTCTGAAGATCGCGGCAACCACCTGCGTGATCGGTGCGATTGTCGGTGAATGGATCGGTGCCGATGTGGGCCTCGGGGCGCTGATTATCGACAGCACGTTCAACTTCCGCTCACCGCTTCTCTACGCGACCGTTTTCGTCTCTTCCGGCCTGTCGGTTTTCTTGTTCACGGCCGTTTCGGTTGCCGAAAGGCTCGTTGTTCGCTGGTAGCGCTGCCGCCAGCTTCTGAATTTCAAGGAAAAGGATCAAGGACAATGGCAGAACGTCACACGACAACCGTTCAGGTTGAAGGGGCACAGGTTCCCGTTGTTGCGGACTGTGATGTGGTGGTGATCGGCGCCGGACCTGCCGGTCATGCCGCTGCAGTATCGGCTGCGCGCAACGGCGCGTCCGTCACCTTGCTGGAGCGCTATCATCACCTCGGCGGCATGGCGTCCGGCGGGATGGTGCTTGTTCTCGACGACATGGTCAACGAGGGCAACGAGATCGTCACCACCGGGATCGTCAGCGAGTTCGTTGATCGGCTTGAACGCCAGGATGCTGCGGTCTACCCGCCGTCCGAGGACTGCCAGACCAACTGGCAGATGTGGCAGAAATGGTCGCGCTGGGGGTGTATCGACTTTCACAAGGCGATGATGCCGCAGCCGATCATTCATGCCGTTGCCTTCGATCCGGACGGCTGGAAACGTGTCAGCCTGGACATGGTGGTGGAAGCCAAGGTGAACCTGCGAACGCACAGCTGGTTTTCGGATGTCCTGATGGAAAACGGCCGGATCAGCGGGGTCATTGCCCAGACCAAGCTCGGACGCCAGGCCATTCGTGCACGTTATGTCGTCGACGCCACCGGCGACCTCGATGTCGGGGTCGCGGCCGGGGCGGACTATATCGACGGACAGTATATCGTCACGACCGTTTTCCGGCTCGCGAACGTGGATACCGACAAGGCCGTCGCCTTCGAATTCGCAGAGCCGGAGCAATACAAGAAACTCGACCGGGAAGCGCGGCGCAGGATCGGCGGCGCCTGGGGCATGTGGTGGCTCAAGACACCGATCCCGGGGGTGGTCTGGTGCAACTGCCCGCACATGCCGGGCTATGACGGGCTGTCCGTGGAAGACATGGTTGCCTCGGAAATCGAGGGCCGGGAGCGCATGATGAAGCTGCACGCGTTCGCGAAGGAGAACATTCCGGGCTTTGAAAATGCCACGATGCTGGGAGCGGCGGAGCAGATGGGCATCCGCCAGACGCGGCTCTTGAAGGGGGAATATGTCGTCAACAAGGACGACGTGAAGTCCCGTCGCTACTTCGCCGACACCGTGTGCCGCGGCCGCGACTACTACACCCCCTACCGCGCGCTGCTTCCCAAGGGTATCGACAACCTGATCGTCGCCGGACGCCACTATTCCGTGGAAAGCGATGCGCAGAAGCTGTCGCGCGAAATTCCGCCCTGCATGGCGCAGGGTGAAGCCGCGGGCATTGCGGCCGCCCTGGCGCTCGACGGAAATCAGCCGCTCCGCATGGTCGACTACAAGGCTATCCAGAAACAAATGCGCGCCCAGGGCGCCGATCCGGGAGACAAGCCGTCGCCGAATGCTCTCATCGAAGATCACATCGCGGCGGAATAACAGAGGCTCACATGTCAGAGAAAATCATGCCACTCGATGGCATTCGGGTCATCGACTTCACGCAAGTCATGCTGGGGCCCTGCGCGACCCAGATGCTCGGTGATTTCGGCGCGGACGTGATCAAGATCGAACGGCCGGGGGCAGGAGACCTCAGCCGCGGGTTCTATGGCGAGCGCACGGAAGAAGCGCTGAACAATGCTGTCTTTGCCTCATTGAACCGTAACAAACGGTCGATCGAGATCGACACCAAGTCCGAGACGGGCCGTCAGCAGGTGCTTGATCTGGTGAAGACGGCCGACATTGTCGTCGACAACTTCCGGGCCGGGGTCATGGACAGGCTGGGCTTCGGCTACGACGCTCTGTCGAAACTCAACCCGAGGATCATCTGTGCGTCCGGTACAGGGTTCGGCTCGTCCGGCCCGTATGCCCACAAGGGCGGGCAGGATGTGCTGGCGCAGGCGATGACAGGTGTCATGGAAAAGACCCAGGATCCCTCCATTCCGAAATCGATCTATCCGACGACGCTGTGCGACTACTCGGCCGGCATGCATCTGGTACAGGGCATTCTGGCCGCACTCCTGATGCGCGACAAGACCGGCAAGGGTCAGAAAGTCGAGGTCTCGCTCTATGACAGCATGATCGCGATGCAGATGCAGGAAGCGGCGCAATGGTCGAAGCACAGGGAAGTGCTGAACTGGGCCGCCATGCCCCTGACCGGTGTTTTCGATACCACTGACGGTGCCATCGTGATTGTCGGTGCCTTCAAGGCCAACCCCTTGCAGGACATCTGCAACGCTCTTGAGATCGAGGACCTGTCGCCCGACTATCCGACGCTGGACGTACAGCGCCGGCACAAGCCCTACCTGCAGCAGCGCTTCAGGGAAGCGATCGCCGGGAACACGTCCGCCTATTGGCTGGAACGGCTGGAGGCACAGGATCTTCTGTGTGCCCCCGTCCGCTCGCTCGGAGAGGCTTTGGCGGACCCGCAGACGAAGATCAACGGCATGCTTCATGCCATCGACCATCCGGTGCTTGGTGACATCACCGTCGCGGGATCGCCCGTCCATCTGAGTGACGCGCCGCTTGTCGTCCGTCATGTTCCTCCGAAGCTCGGCGAACATACCGAAGACGTGCTGCAGGAACTGGCCGTGCTCCTGAACAACGAGGCGGCTGAATGAGTGTCGATCTCGACGTTGCAGATCACGTCGCGCGCGTGACCATCAACCGGCCCGAGCGTCTGAACGCCGTCGATAGCGTTGCCCATGCGCGACTGGCGGAGATCTGGGAAGAGATCGAGCAGAACCCGGAGATCCGGTGTGCCGTTCTCACCGGGGCCGGACCGAAGGCCTTCTGTGCGGGAGCGGACCTGAAAGAAGACACCGGTCTGACCGGAGTGGATTACTGGAAAAACATCAGCGCGTCGGGGTTTACGGGGATTGCACTCCGGCAGATGTCGACCCCCGTAATCGCGCGCGTCAACGGCCTTGCCCTGGGCGGCGGGCTGGAAATGGTTCTGGGATGCGACATCGTCATCGCCGCCGCGACAGCGCGTTTCGGTCTGCCGGAAGCAAAGGTTGGGCGCGTGCCGCTTGATGGCGGCATGGTGCTGCTTCCGCGCCTGGTGCCACGGAACATCGCCATGGGCATGATGATGACCGGAAGGCTGCTGGCGGCGCCGGAGCTGGAACGCTACGGATTGATCAACGCGATCGTTCCGCCCGAAGACCTGGATGCGGAGACCGACCGCTGGGTGGCCGAGCTGCTGACATGTGCCCCGCTCAGCCTGCGGGCGATCAAGGCCATCAACCGGCAGACGGCGCATCTGGCGGCGCAGGAGGCGTTTCGGTATCCGACGGACGAACTCGAGGCAGCGCTTTGTTCAGATGATGCCGACGAAGGTGTTGCCGCATTCCGGGAAAAGAGGGTGCCCGTCTGGAAAGGGCGTTGATCCGATGACACTCGTCATTACGAGCACCTGTATTGACGTCAAGGATGGCATATGCACAACAGTGTGCCCGGTCGACTGTATCTATGAAGGCGAGCGGATGTTCTACATCCACCCGACCGAATGCATCGAGTGCGGCATGTGCGAGAGCATCTGCCCCGTCGACGCGATACGGTATGCCGACGAGGTCGAGGAGGCGCAGCACGCCTTTCTTGCCATAAACGACGCAGCGTTTCGTGACGGCGCCGACACCCTTCTGGAACCGGGCGGGTGGTCGAAAGGTGACGAACCGCTCAAGGACCCACCCGGGCTGGCGACGCTGGCCGAGCATTATCTCAGAAAGGACACCCTTTGATGCAAGGCGTTGTTGCAGCCGTTCCAACTCCGGTCGACCGGTCATTCACTCCCATCAAGGATCTGTTCACGGAACACTGTGACTGGGTGCTGAAAAACGGCTGCGACGGGATCAATGTCCTGGGGTCGACAGGCGAAGCAAATTCGTTTGATGCCGCTGCCCGGCGGGATGTGATGACCTGGGCAGCAGCCGCCTTTGCCAAAGAAAAGCTGATGGTCGGCACGGGCACGCCGTCGCTCAAGGAAACGATTGCACTGACGACCCTCGCGGACGACCTGGGCTACCCGGTCGCGCTGGTTCTGCCGCCCTACTACTACAAGCCCGCGACACCGTCGGGCCTGAAAAGCTGGTATCTGGCGCTGCATGATGCTCTGGGGTCGCGCCGCATCAGGATCTATTTCTACAACTTTCCGCAGATGACCGGTATCACGATCCCGGTCGACGTCATTTCGGACCTCGCCGCCATCGCGCCGGACCGTTTTGCCGGGATCAAGGATTCGTCCGGCGACCTGGATTATTGCAGGTCCATCGTTGCAGCGTCTCCGTCCCTGAGCGTTTTTCCGAGTTCGGAAACCGCGCTGCAAACGGCCGTCAAGGACGGCTTCGCAGGATGCATTTCCGCCACATTGAACCACACGGCACCGCTGGCCGCCGAGATCTGGTCCAACCGGGATGCGCCTGCGCCGGCAACTTGCGAGGAGATCGCACGACAGAGAGGTTTGATGGCCGGACCGACATTGATCTCCGGGATCAAGTTTCTTGTCGGGGAAAGGACGGGGAACATGGAATGGCGCCGTGTGCTGCCCCCTTTCCTGACGCTTCCCGAAGAGGCCGGTGGGGCCTTGAAGCGGAACCTGGCACAGGACTGAAGCAATGGCGGAAGAAGACACCTGGACCCGGCGTTTCATGGCGCTCTGCGATCATATCTCGCTGTGGTCCGAGGATCGCGATTTCCAGGTGGGCTGCGTCATTGTTTCTCCCGGCGGGCACGAGATCAGGTCGACCGGATATAACGGCCTGGCGCGGGGGGTCTCTTCTTCCGACCCGGCAAGGTTCGACCGGACGAGCGGCGAAAAGTTCTTCTGGTTCGAGCACGCCGAACGCAATGCGATCTACAATGCCGCGCGCGCGGGTGCCCGGCTGGAAGGGTGCACGCTCTACGTCAACCGGTTTCCCTGCGCGGATTGCGGACGTGCCATCATTCAATCCGGTATCCGGAGAATCGTCGCGCCGCCGATACCGGAAGCGGACGGAGCGCTGGATTACAGTTTCAAGGTCTCCCTGCAGATGTTGCGCGAGGCCGGCGTGTCGGTGGCTGAATACACGTAGCTTTCCGGCGACGATGCAGCAGGTCGACGGGCGCTTGCCCAAAGAAAGCGCCGTTTCGCCGGTGCTCGTGCGGGCATCCAACTCCCGGTTTTTCCCGGCACATCACGAAAACTGTGGTTCGGCACAAGACCTTGATGCCGTAAGTGCGGATCCGTGTGACGGCATCTTTCGGCTGCAGGGGCTGGCCTGTTTGCGCGCGTCTCTTTCGAGGCTGGTCATTTTGAGCGCTTGACCATTCGTGTTCATTCTGCAATATTTTTCACCAATGCATTTTTTTGCAATCTCCGAGTGGTGGAATGGCGATCGACGCAAAAACCAATCCCGATGTCGCGGCACGCGCAGCGTGGCTGCATTTCGTCGGCGGGCTCACACAGGGCGAGGTCGCACGTCATCTGAACGTGACCAACACACGGGCGCACCGGTTGATCGCGCGGGCGCAGGCCGACGGACTGGTACAGATTTTCGTCGACGTCGAAGCGACCGAGTGCGTGATGCTGGAACGGCAGCTGATGGAGCGCTTCGGTCTCAATTTCTGCCGGGTTGCGATGGAGATTCCCGAGAGCGGGCCCATGCCGCTCCGGTCTCTTGCGACCGTCGGCGCGCAGTACCTGATGGAGGTGTCAGGCGGCAGCCGGCACAAGACGATCGGGCTCGGCAACGGCCGGACCCTGACGGCGTCGGTCAACGCCATGGGGCGCGACCCGGTTGTCGGGAAGCAGTTCGTGTCCGTCCTCGGCGGGCTCACCCGCTCATTTGCCGCCAATCCCTATGACGTCATTTATCGCCTCGCCCAGAAAACGGGGGCAGAGGCTCACCTTCTGCCGGCACCGCTCTATGCGAACACAGCCGAGGACAAGGCCGTGATGATGAAGCAGTTCGGTATCGCCGACACGATGTCCCTGATCGACGAGGCCTCGCTTGTGGTGCTGGGCGTCGGCAGCCTCGATCCGGATTCGGGCAGCATCATCGACACGGCGATCGACGATCCCAACAGGACGAGAGAACTTCGCGAAAGCGGAGCTGTCGCGGAACTGCTCGGACAGTTCTTCGACATTGACGGGCAGCAGATCGAAACGGAGTTCGACCAACGGGTCATGGCACCGCCGATCGAAAGCCTGAAAGGACGCGAAGTGACCGCGATTGCCGGAGGAGCAAACAAGGTCAAAGCGATCACCGCTGCACTCAAGAACGGTCATCTGACCGGTCTGTTGACTGACGAGGTAACTGCAAAGGCGCTTGTAGAAGATCACCAATGACGCGACGAGCCTGAATTCACTAGGGAGGAAATACAGATGTACGAAAAGGAAAAAGATGCCATAGGAGCGTTCCTGCGCGGTGAAATGGATCGCAGAGCTCTTATTCGACGTCTTGGCGGACTTGGCATGACCGCAGCCTCTGCGGGCACACTCTACAACATGATGGCGACCAGCGCCCTTGCCGCCGACTTTGACTGGCAGAAGCACAAGGGCAAAAGCGTCAAGCTTCTCCTGAACAAGCATCCCTATACGGACGCGATGATCGCCAATCTGCCGGCGTTCAAGGATCTGACCGGCATGGATGTCTCCTATGACATCTTCCCGGAAGACGTCTATTTCGACAAGGTCACGGCGGCCCTGTCCTCGCGTTCCAGCGAGTATGACGCGTTCATGACCGGTGCCTACATGACCTGGACATACGGTCCCGCAGGCTGGATCGTCGATCACAACGAGTGGCTGAACGACGCCTCGAAAACCAATCCGAACTACAACTGGGCCGACATGCTGGAAGGTGTGCGCAAGTCCTGCGCCTGGAACGGCGTGCCCGGTGGCGAACTCGGTTCCGCCGATGCCAAGCAGTGGTGCATTCCCTGGGGCTATGAGCAGAACAACCTCACGTTCAATGCTGCCATGTTCGAAAAGGCCGGCGTCAAGGTGCCGACAAACCTCGACGAAATGCTGGAAGCCGCCGCCGCCGTGCAGGCGGGCAATGACGGCGTCTACGGTGTCGGTGTGCGCGGATCTCGGTCCTGGGCGACCATTCACCCGGGTTTCCTGTCCGCCTATGCCAACTTCGGCGAGTCGGATCTGAGCAACGACGGCGGCAAGTTGAGCGCGGCGATGAACACGGCCGGGTCGAAGGAGTTTCATGCCAAGTGGGTCAAGATGATCCAGGAAAGCGGTGCGAGCGACTGGTCGACCCATACCTGGTATCAGGTCGGAACCGATCTGGGTGCCGGCAAGTCGGCTATGATCTTCGACGCGGACATTCTCGGCTACTTCATGAATGGCGGCGAAAACGCAATGGCAGGCCAACTGGCCTTCGCGCCATTCGCGGCGAACCCGGAAGCATCGGCACCGACCCCGAATATCTGGATCTGGTCACTGGCCATGTCGAAGTTCTCCAAGGATCTCGATGCCACCTGGTACTTCATGCAATGGGCATCCGGACCTGAGCACGGACTGTTCGGCGCAACGGAAATGGACTTCGTCAATCCCGTCCGCAAGTCGGTCTGGGACAGCGACGTGTTCCGCGAGCGGCTGAACAAGAACTATCCGGGATACGTGGAAATGCACGACGTGTCCGCACCCGGGGCGTCGATCAAGTTCACGGCGCAGCCGCTGTTCTTCGACCTGACCACGGAATGGGCAGCCACATTGCAGCGTATGGTTGCCAACGAGGTTCCGGTCGATGAAGGCCTTGATCAGCTTGCAGAGAGCATGAACTCCCAGCTCACCGAAGCAGGACTGAGATAGGCCGCAGCCTGCGGCATGTGCGGTTCCCAACGCCGCACATGCCGTCCTGAGCCGACAAACACAGACAATCAAGACCCGGTGTTTCCATGACCGACACCTTGACGACCCGGCGGCGTCAGCTGATTTCGCCCAGGGCACTCCCCTATGTTCTGAGCCTTCCAGCGCTTCTTGTGTGCATCGGGATACTGATCCCGTTCGTGACGGCGATCTATTATTCGCTGCAGCGCTACCGGATGTCCCAGCCCTGGAACCGGGGCATGAACTGGGGTGAGAACTACGTCAAATTCCTCACCGACTCCGATTTCTGGAACACGCTGAAGGTGTCTCTGGTCTATGCGGGCTCCACGGTGGTTCTGGAACTTCTGCTCGGTCTGGCGATTGCATTGCTTCTGAAAAAACGAAGCACCGTCAACAATTTCATTTCCATCATGCTGCTTCTGCCGCTGATGACGGCTCCGGCGCTCGCAGCCCTGATGTTCAAGCTGATGACCAACCCCAATTTCGGGATCCTCAGCTACTTCATGCAGGTGATAGGTTTCGACGACTTCCGCTGGGGCTCGTCGCCGGATACGGCCCTGTTCACCGTGATCCTGGTCGACATCTGGGTCTATACGCCCTTCATGATGATCCTGCTGCTTGCCGGATTGCGATCACTACCGACCCAGCCCTTCGAGGCGGCGGCCCTGGACGGGGTGCCGCAGCTGGAACAGTTCTGGCGGATCACGCTGCCGATGCTGATGCCTTATATCCTGACGGCTGCCTTGTTCCGCCTGCTCGATTCCATTCAACAGTTCGATATCATCTACGCGATGACGCAGGGCGGGCCGGGCGATACGCTCATGGTGTTCCAGGTCGAGGCCTATCTGAACTTCTTCCAGTCGACGAATGTCGGAAGATCGGCCGCACTGCTCCTGATCCTGTGGGCCATCACCTACGTGCTGTCCAACATTTTCGTCAAGAACTGGCTCCGCTTGAGAGAGCGCGCAAAAGGGGGCGCGTAAGATGGATCATACTTCCTTCCTGGAACGCTGGTTCCGGCGCGCGGCGCTCACGGTAATCATCATCTTCTTCATGTTTCCGATCTTTTGGATCGTGCTCATGAGCCTGCAGACCAACGAGACGATCCTGAGATCACCTCCCTCCATGTCGTTCGCGCCGACGCTTGACAACTACACGGCGATCCTCGCCGGACGGCTCGATTCAAACGTCGCCAGCATGGGGATCGACTTCGTGAACAATCTCATGAACTCGATCATCCTGTCCGTCTGCTCCGTGGCGGTCGCCCTGGCGCTGGGCGTGCCGGCGGCCTACGCATTCGCGCGGCACAAGTTCAAAGGATCGGAAGACATTGCCTTCACCCTGCTGTCCTTCCGTTTTGCTCCACCGCTGCTGGTTCTGCTGCCGCTGACGCTCTATTTCCAGGAGATCGGTCTTGCCGACACCTATCTCGGTCTGGTCTGGGTCTACCAACTGATCTGTCTGCCGCTGATCCTCTGGATCGTCAGGGGGTATTTCGAGGACATTTCGCCGGACATCGAATATGCCTACCGGATCGCGGGCCACAGCTGGTTCTCGACCTTCCGGAAGATTGCGCTGCCGCTTGCCGGTCCCGGTATTGCGGCGGCCGGACTGCTCGCCTTCATCTTTGCATGGAACAATTTCATCTTCGCCCTGGTCCTTGCCTCGGCAGACAAGCAGCCGGTGACGGTCGGCGCCCTTGCCTTCGTGACGGCGTCGGGTATCCAGTACGGTCAGATCGCGGCCGCCATCGTGCTGTCGATTGCGCCGACGCTGGCCTTGGCTCTCTGGGCGCAGCGGTATCTTGTCGAAGGGCTTTCCCTCGGTGCGGTGAAGGGTTGATCTGAATGGGATTTCTTGAACTCACGTCACTGACAAAAACCTTCGGTGCGGAAACCGTTCTCGACGGTGTCTCGCTCAGCGTCCCAGAGGGCGGGACCCTGGTGCTGTTCGGCAAGTCGGGTGCCGGCAAAACCGTGTTGCTGAGGAGTGTTGCCGGGGCGATCGAACCGGACAGCGGCACCATCCTCATCGGTGGCGAGGATGTCACGGACGTTCCACCCGAATACCGCGGGATCGGCATGGCATTTCAGAATTTCGCCCTCTTTCCCCACATGAGTGCCTACGACAACATCGCGAGTTCGCTGACTTCCAAGCGCATATCCGCATCCGAGATCCGCACGAAGGTGGAGGCGGTCGCGCAGCTTCTCAAAATAGAGCATGTGCTTTCGCACGCGCCCAAGGCGCTCTCGAATGGTCAGAAACAGAGGACCGCTCTGGCCCGCGCACTGGTTTCCGAGCCCAGGGTTCTTCTGCTCGACGATCCGCTGCGCAACGTCGATGCGAAGCTGCGCTTCGAGATGCGTCTGGAGCTGCCCCGTCTTCTGGCCGATCGCGGCGCGACGATCATCTATGTCACGCAGGACTACAAGGAAGCCATGGCGCTCGGTGACCGGATTGCGGTTCTGGATCAGGGCAAGATCGTCCAGATAGGCTCGCCGGCCGACATCTATCGTCGGCCCGCCAATACGCAGATCGCCCAGCTGTTCGGCGATCCCACGATCAATCTTCTCGATATCGTTCCCAAGGAGGACGACCGGGGCCTGCATGGTTTCATCTCCGACCAGAGGGTCGACTTCCACGGGCGGTTTCCCGGCGTTGCCGGCCGGGACTGCATTGTCGGTCTCAGGCCGGAAGCGTTGTCCTTCACCGAAACCGGCGGTTTCCCGGTCACGATCGAAGCGGTGACCCCGTTCAACGAAAAGACGGTCACCCTTGTCACGACCTTGCGCGGGCGGGAAGTCCTTCTGTCGCAGCCGGCACAGGACCCGGTTCCACCGGGGCCTGAGGTCAACCTCAGGATCGCGGCGCAGGACGCCATCCTGTTCGATCGCGAGACAGGAAACAGGATCGCGCCGGAACCGGACGGCAACCGCGTGGAGGAAGCAGCATGAACGCGCAACTCCATCTGAAATCGGTCAACAAGAAGTACAATCCGGGCACCGCGCATGAAGTGCATGCCGTGCAGGATCTCGATCTGGAAGTCCGGCGCGGCGAGATTGTCGCCCTGCTCGGATCGTCAGGTTGCGGCAAGACGTCGACGCTGCGCATGATCGCCGGTTTCGAGGAAGTCAGTTCCGGCGAGGTCGATATCGACGGGCGCAGGATCGACCGCCTTGCACCCGCCAAACGCGGTGTTGCGATGGCCTTCGAGGGATACTCGCTCTACCCGCCGCTTTCGATCCGCGAGAACATCGCGTTTGCGCTGAAATCGGAAAAACTGCCTCAGGCGGAAGTCAATACGCGGGTCGAGCAGATTGCGGCTCTGCTGGAAATCGAAGACATACTCGACAAGCACCCCAATGCGATCTCCGGCGGGCAACAGCAGAGGGTCAGCCTGGGACGCGCCCTCATACGCCGCGCGGATCTTCATGTTCTCGACGAACCGATGGGGCAGCTTGAACCGCAGCTGCGCGCGATCCTGCGCGGCCGTATCAAGCACTACATCAAGGAACATGACCTGACGGCCATCCTGGTTACCCATGACCAGACTGAGGCCAACGCTCTTGCCGACCGGATTGCCGTCATGGAAGGCGGCGTGCTGCAGCAGTTCGATACACCCGAGAACCTGAAGAACCGGCCAGCAAACATCTTCACCGGTGCCTTCATAGGCGAACCGCCGATGAACCTATTTGAAGCGACTGCGCAGGTTGGTTCCGACCGGGTCGAGCTGCGTCTGTCGCCGGACATCGTGCTGTCCTATCCTTCCTCCGCCTTTTCCGGCGATCTGCAGCGCCGTATTCAGCAGGACCAGGGGGTCATGATCGGCATCCGGCCGCATTCGGTTCAGCTGACAGAGGAAGGACTGCCCGCTGAGGTGTTCGCGAACCAGTGGCTCGGTGACCAGACACACATTGCAGCGCGTTTTGCAGGCGGGAGCATCGTTTCGGTCGTGCATGATCTGGCGCTTCCCAAGCCAGGCGACCGGATCAGCGTCGCGATATCGGCTGACGACCTGCACATATTCGATACCAGGTCGGGTGACGCACTCAGCCACGGAGGACAGCTGGCATGAGGGCGAAGGATCTCCTCATCGGGATCGATGCCGGGACCTCGGTGATCAAGGCGGTCGCCTTCGGTCTGGACGGGCAGCAGATTGCACTGGCCAGCCGACGGAATGAATACGTGAGCCTGCCGGACGGGGGCGTGGAGCAGGACATGCGCCGCACCTGGGCAGATACAGCCCTCGTGCTGGCCGAACTGGTCGAGCGGGTGCCGGATTGCGCGGCACGGTGCGCGGCCATCGGCGTCACCGGGCAAGGCGACGGCACATGGCTCGTCGACCGGGATGGCGAGCCGGTTCATGACGGCTGGCTCTGGCTCGATTCCCGCGCTGCCGCTACCTCGCGCCGGCTGGCGGAAATGCCTGAAAGCCGCGTGATCTATGAGCGAACGGCGACCGGCATAAATGTCTGCCAGATGCGCACGCATCTGTGCTGGATGAAGGAACATGCGCCCGAACTCCTCAGGAAAAGCACCAGCGCCCTTCATTGCAAGGACTGGCTTTACTTCAAGCTCACCAGCGTTCTGGCCTCGGACATCTCCGAGGGAGTCTTCACCTTCGGTGACTACAGGACGCGCGACTATTCACCGGATGTGATTGAAAGCCTCGGATTGTCCGAGCACAGGGATCTTCTGCCGCCGATCATCGACGGCACGACCGTCTCGCACGGGCTGAGCCTGGAGGCGGCGGCACAATGCGGACTGAGCGTCGGGACGCCGGTCTGTCTCGGGCTGGTCGATGTCATGTGCAGCGCGCTCGGGGCCGGTCTCTACGATCCGGCTGTTTCACCAGGCCTCACGATTCTCGGCTCCACCGGGATGCACATGCGCTTCGTGCGGGATGCCGACGCGGTGGTCCTGAACGATGACATGTGCGGATACACGATGCCGTTTCCCGGCGGTGCATTTGCGCAGATGCAGACCAACATGGCCGCCACGCTGAACATTGACTGGGCGCTCGGTCTCGCGGTGCAGGTCTTTCAATCACAGAACCTGAGCGTGGATCCGGAACAGTTCCTGGTTTCCATGGACGATCTTGTTCTTGGTGCAACGCCCGGCGCAGCCTTCTTTCACCCCTATATTTCCTCGGCCGGCGAGCGCGGGCCGTTCACCAATCCCGATGCCAGGGCGAGCTGGACCGGTCTCGATCAGGGGACGACATGGGCGGACATGCTCCGGGCCGTGTTCGACGGTCTCGTGCTTGCCGCCAGGGATTGCTACCGGACCATGGGGCACGTGCCGGGCGAGATCCGGATGACGGGAGGCGCCGCCAAGTCGAAGGCCTGCCGCGCGCTTTTGTCCGCCTGTCTGAATGCGCCGGTGCGCACGATCGCGCAGCCGGAGGCGGGGGCCGCAGGTGCGGCCATGATCGCTGCCGTTCAGCAAGGCCTTTTCAGGAATGTGGCAAGTGCAGTGGACAGCTGGGTCACCCCGCTTCTGGACGATGCGGTTCTTCCCGATGACGATCTGGTCCGGCTCTACAACACCCTATTCGAAAGTTATCTGGAAACGAGGCTTGCCCTGCCGAAGGCCTGGGACAGGCAGGCGCAGGCGAGACGGGAGCTGACCCAATGACGACTGTGGCGATCATAGGCGACCGGTTCATGGAGTCCTCGGTCTTCGAGCGGGAAATCCTTGCGTTGTGCGGTGACCGCGTCACCTGCAAGTGCCTGGACCTGGCTTGGCCCGACGAGCCGATGGAACACGGATACGCTTCGCCCGGTCTGGAGGGATTGAAGGAATACATGGGAACACCGGAAATGGTGCTTGAGCACGTGCAGGACGCACAGGTGCTGGTCACGCACCTGGCCCCCGTTTCCGTTGGTGTGCTGGAGGCAGCGCCCAATCTCAAGCTTGTCGGGGTTTCGCGGGGTGGTCCGGTCAACATTGCCATGGCCGAAGCGCGTGCGAAAGGTGTTCTTGTCGTCAACACGCCCGGGCGGAATGCCTCGGCTGTCGCCGAATTCACCATCGGCGCGATCATTGCCGAAACGCGCAACATAACCAAGGGCCATGATGCCTTGCGCAAGGGCGACTATAGGGGCGACCTCTACCGTGCGGACATTGCCGGAAACGAACTCTCCGACATGTGCGTCGGCGTCATCGGCTACGGCAATGTCGGGACCCGGGTGGTGAAGCTGCTGCGCGCGTTCGGGACTCGCGTCCTTGTCGCCGATCCCTACGTCCAACTGTCCGTGGAGGACAGCCGGGACGGCGTCGAACAGGTCTCCCTCGACACGCTGTTGAAACAATCCGATGTCGTAACGCTGCACCCGAGGGTGACCAGCGAAACGACCGGAATGATCGGTGCCGAGGCGTTTGCGGCGATGAAGCCGGGAGCGGTCATCGTCAACACGGCCCGTGGTCCGCTGATGGATTATGACGCCCTGTTCGAGGCCCTGTCGAACGGGCATCTGGGCGGTGCGATGCTGGAGACCTTTTCAGTGGAACCGACCAGACCCGACGATCCGCTGTTGCAGCTGCCCAATGTGACGTTGACGCCGCACATTGCCGGCGCGTCGCGCAAGACCGTGAAGATTGCCGCGCAAAGAATTGCCGAAGAAGTGCGGCGCTGGATTTCGAACGAGCCGCCGCTCAGTCCGTGTTGAGGTCTGAATGAACCTTGTGACGTCTGATCATGCCAGATACGAGCCGCAGGGACGATCCGCCGATCGCCCCGTGGACCTGCTGGTCGTTGGCGGGGGAATCAATGGTGTGGGCGTTGCGCGTGATGCCGCCGGGCGTGGTTTGTCGGTCATCCTTTGCGAGAAAGGGGATCTCGGCGAAGGCACGTCCTCAAGATCGGGGAAATACATTCACGGCGGTTTGCGCTACCTGGAGTATTACGAATTCAGGCTCGTGCGCGAAGCGCTCAACGAGCGCGAGGTCGTTCTGGAGGCCGCACCGCATCTTTCCTGGCCGCTGCAACTGGTGTTGCCGCACAGTCCGGAGCAGCGGCCGCGATGGCTCATTCGCCTTGGACTGTTTCTTTACGACAATCTGGGAGGCCGGAAACGGGTGCCGCGCTCCTCTGCGCTCGATCTCAGGCACAACATTGCCGGCGAAAGGCTCAAGGACAAATACAAGAAAGGCTTCAGTTACTGGGACGTGTGGATCGATGATGCGCGCCTGGTTGTCCTGAACGCGGTGGATGCAGCCCGGCGCGGTGCGCAGGTGTTCACAAGGACAGCGTGCGTATCGGCGCGGCGGGAAGGGGACGTCTGGCGTGCGGAACTCAGAGGCGACCAGCCCGGCAGTCCGGCAACCGTCTATGCGAAAGCCATCTTTAACGCTGCCGGACCCTGGGTCGAAAAGGTCATCGGCGAAGTCGCGGGGGTGAATTCGCGCATGCGCGTGCGCCTGGTCAAGGGGAGCCACATCGTCCTGCCCAAGTGGTGGCAGGGCGATCACGGCTACGTTCTGCAAGCGCCCGACAAACGCCTCATCTTCGTCAATCCCTATTTCGACGACATGGCGCTGATCGGCACGACCGACATTCCCTTTGACGGCAAGGCCGAAGACGTCGCGATCGACAGGTCGGAGGTCGACTATCTGCTCGGCATTCTCGGAAACTACTTCGACCATGCGTTCAACCCGGGCGACGTCCTGTTCGACTATTCCGGCGTCCGGCCGCTTTTCGACGACGATGCCAGCAAGAGCGCGTCCGCCGTGACGCGCGACTATCAGTTCGAACTCGACGGCTCGCTTGACCCAGGTGCAAAGTCGCCGCCGCTTCTCTCCGCTTTCGGCGGGAAACTGACGACCTACCGGAAGCTGTCCGAGCACGCGTTGCAAATGCTCGGTCCCTACTTTCCCGATATGGCCGGACCCTGGACGGCGGACACCCCGCTTCCGGGTGGCGATCTGCCGGACAAACAGTTCGAGACCTGGTTCGCCGGGTTCGGCAAGCGCTACGGTTTCCTGCCCGAGGCGTTGCTGCGCCACCTGGGGCACTGTTACGGAACCGATGCCGTGCGGTTGCTGGACGGCGTCGACACCCTGTCTGATCTCGGGCACCACTTCGGACACTGTTTCTTTGAACGCGAAGCCGTCTGGCTGATCGAAAACGAATGGGCCGTGAGCGCTGAAGACATTCTGCTCCGCCGCACGAAGCACGGACTGTTCCTGACGCGGCAGGAAAAGTCGGATTTTGAAACCTGGTTGGAAAAGAGGCCGACGCTTGATGAACCCGTTTCTAGAATTGCGGAATGATGCGGAGTTCGGAAGACTTCGATCCCTCTCCGCCGAGCTGGGCAAGGACCCCTTGCAGGTTCAGGGACCAGGCGGCAACACGTCGCTGAAGCGGGACGGGCGGATGTGGATCAAGGCCTCGGGCACATGGCTGGCAGAGGCGGAAACGCGCGACATCATGGTCCCCGTCCATTCCGAGCGGTTTGTCGACGCATTGAAGTCCGGAGACGGGCGCGCGGGTGAAACAGCCCGGTTTCTTGCCGATGTGGATGGCGCGCCGGAGCTTCATTCCTCGATCGAGACATCCGTTCACGCGCTGCTCGACAGTCCCGTCGTTCTGCACACGCATTGTGTCGCAACGATCGCGATTGCCATTCGCTCCGATGCCGAAGAGATTGTCCGGGACAAGCTCGCCGGCCTCGATGCGGTGTTCATCCCCTACGCGAAACCCGGCCTTGATCTCGCGCGTGCAATCATGGCGCGCGCAACGGGCACGACCAAAATCCTGATCCTCGGCAATCACGGCCTGGTCGCGACCGGACAGAGTGCCGGTGAGGCGCGGGACCGGCTGCTCGAGGTTTCCCGGCGGCTGGAGCCTGCTCGCGTTGACCAGCAAGGCGAACCTCAGGCAGCCTTTGTCCGCTCGCTGGAAGGAACGGGTTGGGTGCCTGCTCCCTTTGAAACGACGCAGGCGGTCGCGTTCGATACCCGCTTGCTTGAGATCGCGGATGGCAATTCGCTCTATCCGGATCACGTTGTGTTTCTCGGACCGGGATGCGCGGTCGCAAGGAAAGGGGAAACGGTTCCAGAAGCGGCGCGCCGGGGATCGGCGGGACGGTCGGAGCGGAAGCTCGTGATCTGTCCGGGCGAGGGGGTTGCCATACCCGCGGATGCGAATGCCGCGACCTTGACACTGGTGCGCGCCTTTGGCGATGTGCTCGTGCGCGTCGCACCGGGTTCGGATGTGACACGCCTCACCGATCAACAAGAGGATGAACTGATCAACTGGGATGCGGAGAAGCTGCGCCAGGCCCTCAACACGAGCGATGGCGCAACAGCATGAAACAGCCTCTTGCGCTCGGGATCGATGTCGGCACGTCGGGTGTGCGCGTGGCTGCGCTCGGAGAGGACCTGGAGGTTGTCACGGTGACGAAGGCGGCCATGGATCTTTCCAGGGGGCCGAGAAATGACCCTGCTGTCTGGCTCGCCGCATTGTCCGAGGCGCTCTCCGGGATGCTTCGGGCCATCGATCCGGGCAGTGTCACGGCAATCTGTGTCGACGGGACCTCAGGCACCGTGCTCGCGCTGGATGATGCCGCCCGGCCCTTGGGGTATGCGTTAATGTACAACGACGCCGTCGACGATCCTTCAGTCCCCAAGGCAATCGCCGCCGTGGCTCCCCGGCAAAGCGCGGCGCACGGGGCCAGCTCCGCCCTTGCCCGCTGCATCCGCCTGCAGACAAGGACCGGTGTCGCGCGCATTGCCCACCAGGCGGACTGGATCGCGGAGCAGCTGGGCGGGAAGCCTGTGCCAAGCGATGAAAGCAATGCGCTGAAAACGGGCTATGACCCGGTCGCGAGAGCCTGGCCGGACTGGATGCCGGAGACCGGGATGGACACCGTGCTCCTGCCGGATGTCGTCGCGACCGGGATGAGGACCGGCGTCACGAACGGTGCGTTCGGACTGCCGAAGGGTATCCCGATCGTTGCCGGCGTTTCCGACGGCTGTGCCTCGTTTCTTGCCACCGGTGCATCGAACCCCGGAGACGGCGTGACCGCACTCGGCACGACGCTGACGCTGAAACTGCTTTCCGACAAACCGATTTTTGCACCCGAATTCGGGATCTACAGTCATCGTATCGGCGATCAGTGGCTTGCGGGCGGGGCCTCCAACAGCGGCGGCGAAGCGCTTGCGGCCCATTTTTCGCCTGACGAGATCGCATCCTTGAGCGAGCGGATCGATCCCGAGGTCCCGGCGGGACTTGACTACTATCCCCTGCCGCGCACGGGCGAGCGTTTTCCGGTCAACGATCCGGATCTTGAATCGCGAGTTGATCCGCGCCCTGAAACACGGGAAGAATTCCTGAAGGGGCTGCTGGAAGGCATTGCAGCCATCGAAAAGCTCGGATTTGAGCGGCTGGCCGGCCTGGGCGGCCCGGAACTGACATCCATCCGGACCGTCGGCGGCGGCGCGTCCAACAGGACCTGGACACGCATGCGTACTCGAATGCTGAGCATACCCGAGGCCCCGGTAGCGTCCGGCGAAGCGGCGGCGGGGTCCGCGCGCATCGCCTGGGGCTTTGTAAAGGATCGAGCATGACCCGCCACATCTCTGGCCTGGGTGAAATCATCGCAGGGTTTGACGGCATTCTGATTGATCAGTTCGGCGTCCTTCATGACGGAAAGACGGTCTTTGCAGAGGCCTTGCCCTGTCTTCGCAAAGTCGCCGAGATAAACAAGCCGGTGGTCGCGATCACCAATTCCGGACGGATGAAGGAACCGAACAGGCAGCGTCTGAACCGGTTCGGGTTCACCGAAGACCTGATCGGGGAGGTGATCACGTCGGGCATGGTCGCCCGCGCCCGGATCACCGACATGCTTGCCTCCGGAGATCTCGCACCGGGAGACAGGGTGCTGAACCTTACCCGCGAGAACGACACGACCGTGCTGGACGGATCGGGGCTTGTCGCCTCGGATGACCCCGGTGACGCCATCCGTCTTGTCCTCATTTCGGGTCTCAAACCGGAAGAGGTTTCCCGCGCATCCTATCGCGAGATGCTGAGTCCGCTGGCAAAAGCGGGGGTGCCCGCTATCTGTGCCAATCCGGATCACGTGGTCTATGCCGACGGCAAGGCAGCGTTCGGTCCCGGACGCGTTGCGCAGGACTACGAGAACGAAGGCGGCAGCGTTACCTTCGCAGGAAAGCCGGGTCCGGAGATCTTTCGAAGGTCACTGGCGGTCCTCGAGGACCCCGATCCCGGGCGCGTGCTGATGATCGGCGACAGCCATCATCACGACATAGCCGGTGCGGCCGCGCTCGGCTGCCGGACGCTGCTGATCGCCGGAGGTGTCCAGGCGCTTTCTCCGGGCGACGGCGTCCTGCCGGACTATTCCCTCGAAACGCTTCGCTTTTGAAGCGTCGATCAGGTGCCCGCGTATTCAGGCCGGTAACTTGCAAATTGCCGGGCAGAAAGGGCACGCCAGGCATCCTGCATTGACGGGTCGGGAACGACCGTTTCCCCTTCCTCGCTCATCGCCGCCGCTGCGGCATCGAGGCTCTCGAACCAGCCTGCTCCGGTGGCCGCGCTCATGGCCGCTCCGAGTGAGGACGCTTCTAGGCTTTGAGAAATGTGGACCGGCAGCCCCGTTGCATCGGCAAACATCCGGGTCCACAGGGGGCTGTTGCCGCCGCCGCCGACAGCAACGATCTTTTCGATCTTCAGGCCGTTGTCCTTCATGGCCGTGATCGCGCGCGCGCTTTCCAGCGTCATGGCTTCCAGAACCGCCCGGTACAGATGACCAAGGCCGTGGTTAGACGACAGGCCGTTGAAACTGGCACGCGCACCGGTGTCCCAATGCGGATCCATGCAGCCGGTAAGGTAGGGGCAGACCGTGACACCTTCCGAGCCGAGCGGAATACTCTCGGCTTCCGCTTCCAGCCTTGAAAATACCGACGGGTCGTCGCGCCCGCCCGCGAAGGTGTCGACGAACCAGTTGATCAGGAAGGCACCCGCACGCTGGCATCCCTCCAGGAAATAGCCGTTGCCGGTTGGTGATGTCATGGTGCGCCAATTGAGGCTGATCATCGGATCGGGTGCCCAGGCCCCGGTAATGAGGGCGGTTCCGAGATTGAGATAGACGACACCTTCCCGGGCCGCGTTGACGCCGAGACCAGCGCATTGGCCGTCGCCGCCGGCGGCGACCAGGGGCAAGCCTTCCGGCAGGCCTGTCCTGGCCGCGGCCTCGGCGGTAACCGTTCCGGTGACGGTGCCCGGGCGCGCAAGCGTTCCAAGCTGATCGGAGCGGATGCCCAGGTGATCGAGAAATTCTTCGGACCAGGTCATGCTTTCGATATCAAGCAGGCCGAAAGGATCGGCACTCGTCCAGCTGGACATCCAGTTGCCGGTGAGACGTCCGGTAAGGAAACAATGGACGTCGGTGACCTTTGCAGCCCGTTCGAGGATCTCCGGCTGGTTGCGGCGGAACCAGGACAGCCTGTAGATCACGGGCGTGATGTCGATGGGTTTTCCGGAAACGCGGTGCAGTTTCTCCGCTCCGATCTCGCGGCTCAGGAGGTCGACTTCCTCGCGGGCGCGTTCGTCGAGCCACAGCGCGGCGGGACGCAAGGCGTTTCCGTCAGCGTCGAGAAAGGCAACCGTTTCACGCTGGTTGGAGATCGCAAGTGCGGCGACGCGGGACATGTCGATCTTGTCCGCAAGGTCCTGCAATGCCGTACACGCGGCGGACCACCAGTCCTCGACATCCTGTTCAACCCAGCCGGGCTGCGGCTGGGACAGGGGAATGGACGCGCGCCCCTCGGCCACCGGCGTGCCGTTTCCTGTCCAGGCGACGGCCTTGGTCGATTGTGTGGAGCTGTCGAGCCCGATCACCAGATCCTGCGTCATGTATCCTCCCTCAGCAACGCTTCAGCCGTCGACCTGTCCGTAACCAGATCGGTGACGTAACCGCCGGTCAGGCAGGCTTTCAGCGCCTGCAGTTTTTCAGTTCCGCCGGCAACGCAAATGCGCTCGGGAACGGCTTTCAGGTCCAGGAGTTCCATTCCGATCTGCCGCCCGGACAGCGGCCCGTCCAGTGCATCTCCCTGCGCGTCGATGAACCGGCCGATCACGATACCGGCAGCGCCGGCCTTCATGTAGTCCTCGGCGGAGGGCTGGATCAGGTTGTTGCCATCCGCCCACCTGGTTTCGTCATTGAGTTCACCGACGCCGAAGACCACCGTGGTGCAGCTGTGAACCCGCTCGAAATGACGTTTCAAGGAGGGCTCGCGCAAAAGCGCGGTGCGAAGGTCCGTTGTGGTGACGACTGCTGGCGCATGGAAGTTATGGCACTTCGCGCCGAGACGGTTCGCGATGAAGAGCGTACAGGCTTCCGGTGACGTGACATCATCTCCGAGCGAACTGCCCGAGACCTGGACCACACGCAGGCTTTCCTGGTTTCGCTCCGGCAAGGCGTTTGCCAGCTCCAGCATCGTCCGGCCCCACGCGACGCCAAGCGTCATGTCCTTGCGCAGGCGCGACAGGAGGATCTGGGCTCCGGCTATGCCAAGACGCTTTCGAAGCTGGGTCGGATCGCCGTCTTCTTCGCTGATCTCGGGGGCGATGAAGGCGCCCTTCAGGTTGAAGAGGGCCGCTAGCCGTTTGCTCAGCTCGGCCTGTTCCAGGAGGCCGGGTGCCAGACTGATGGTGACAAGTCCGCGCCGGCGCGCATCCGCGAGGTAGTTGGCAACCGATGCACGCGACACGCCCAAGGCCTTGGCAACCTCCGCCTGGGTGCGCGACTCCGCATAGTAAAGCCAGGTCGCCCAGGCGGTCGTGTCCTCGACAAACCTGACATTTTCCTCGCCTGAACCGTCGCTTTTCCTGTCTGACATTGTTTCGCTTTCGCCTTTGCGATCCGTGAAGTTTGAAATTCGATTTGACAAATGTCAATAGATGCTGTCATTTGTCATTCGTGAGTTGAAAGGTTTTGCATGCCCTCAATAAGTCAACAGACTCCCTCTTTACCAGAGCGGCCGGAAAACGGTTGGATGGAGCATATTGAGGACGTGTATCTCGGCCGCTGGGTGAACCCGGAAACCGGTGAGACCGGACCGAGGGCTCCGGTCGACAAGATCCTGATTTCCGAATCGATTGACGGAGCCGAGGCAGACCTCGTGCGCTCCGTGGGCATCGGCGATTCAACCGCGATGGTCGCCGATGCCAATACTTGGGATGCCGCTGGTTCAAGGATTGCGCATACCCTGAAAAGCGCGGGCATAACAGTCGGAGAAGTCCTGCTTGAAGACAAACCGCATGCCACCGTTCATGCTGCCGATGAACTGGCGGCGCGGCTCCAGGATTTTTCGTCCGTGATTGCGGTGGGATCCGGCACGGTGAATGACCTGACCAAATACGTTACAGCCAAGGACGGCCGTCCCTATTGTGTCTTCGGCACGGCTGCTTCGATGGACGGCTATGCGTCGACGACGGCATCGATGGGATTGCCGAGCGGACTGAAAATCTCCTTGCCGGCGCATGCGCCCAAGGGGGTGTTTCTGGATCTGGGCGTGATTGCGGCGGCGCCGAGCCGGATGGCGGCTGCAGGCTTCGGCGATTGTCTTTGCAACAGCGTTGCACGGATCGACTGGTGGATGTCGCACAAGTTGCTCGGAAGCCGGTTCTGGGTGGAGCCCTATCTGATCGGCGAGCCGGACGCAGGCATGCTGGAGACCCACGCGTCCGGCCTGAAGCAGGGCGATGTCACGGCTGTCGGTTATCTCGTGAGAGCGCTGGTGCTGTCCGGTCTGGGCGTTGCCTTTACCAAGGTCTCCAACCATGGCTCCATGGGCGAGCACCAGATTTCCCATTATATCGACTGCTTTGCAGGCGACCGGCACGCCGGAACGCTGCATGGCGAACAGGTCGGGGTCGCGACGCTGACCATGGGCCGTATCCAGAACTGGTTCCTGGACCAGGAACGGCCACCGGCAATCCGCCCGACCCCTGTGGACGGCGAGGACATGGCGCGCCGGATGGGCCCCGAAATCGCCGCGGAGTGCGAAGTGGAATACCGGAAGAAAGCGCTGGATGAAAGCGGCGCGGCGCAGCTCAACGAACGTCTGCAGGAGATCTGGCCGCAGCTGCGCGCCGAGTGCCGCAAGCTGGTCGATCCGGTCGACAACATGACAGCGAAGCTCAACGAGGTCGGTGGTGCGACGAGCGGACGGGATCTCGGTCTGCCGTCCGGTTTCTACCGCGAAGCCGTCCGTCATGCGCACGAGATGCGAAACCGCTTCTCTTTCGCCGATCTGGCCTGCGACGCAGGCCTTCTTGACGACTTTGCGTCGAGGGAGGTCTGAGACGATGCAGCCGATCGCCTCCATGCCCCGGGATACCGCGGCGTCGATCCATACGGTGATGGCCGATATCGACGACACGCTGACGAGCGACGGGCGTCTTCCGGCAAGTGCGTATTCCGCGCTGGAGAAGCTCAGGCACGCAGGCTTCAAGGTCGCGGCGATCACGGGCCGGCCAGCCGGATGGTGCGACATGATCGCCCGCTTCTGGCCCGTTGACGGCGTTGTCGGTGAGAACGGCGCTTTCTACTACGCCTATGACGGCGCGGCGCGCCAGATGCGGCGGGTCTTTGCGGCAAGCGACGTCGTCAGGCGCAACAACAAACTGCGCTACGAGCAGATTGCGGCGCGAATTCTGAGGGAAGTGCCCGGGGCCGCGGTCTCGGCGGATCAGGCGTTTCGCGAGGCGGACCTTGCCATCGACTTTTGTGAAGACGTGCCTGCGCTTGAGCGCGAGGACGTTGATCGCATCAAGGCGATTTTCGAAGAAGAGGGCGCGGTGGCAAAAGTGTCCTCGATCCACGTGAACGGATGGTACGGCAGCTACGACAAGCTGACCATGACGCGCAGGTTTGCGCACGATGTTCTGAATTTGGACCTGGACACGCAGAAGGACAGGATTGTCTTTTGCGGCGACAGCCCCAACGACGCGCCGATGTTCGGCTTCTTTCCGAATGCCTGCGGCGTGGCGAACGTCCTGGACTTCAAGGGCCGGATCGACGCGGAACCCGGCTGGATCACGACCGGGCGGGGTGGCGAAGGATTTGCAGAGCTCGCGAACGCCCTGATCGCGGCAAGAAACGTTTCAGACAGGAGAATGAGCGCATGAAGAAAGCCGAACTGGCACTGCGCGAGGACATCATTGCCCGTTGCCGGGAAATGAATTCCAGCGGTATCAACCAGGGAACCTCCGGGAACATCTCGGTCCGGTACGAAGACCGGATGCTGATTTCTCCGTCGGCGACACCCTATGACCAGATGACGCCCGACATGATCGCGTCGGTCGGCCTTGAAGACACGAGCGGCCGCTATGAAGGGCCGCTGAAACCGTCGACCGAGTGGCGTTTTCACCAGAAGCTGTTGCGCGGCCGTCCCGATGCGGGCGCGGTCGTTCATGCGCACCCGACCTATTGCACGACGCTGGCAATCGCCCGCAAGGAGATCCCCTCCTGCCACTACATGATCGCCGCGTTCGGTGGAAACAACGTCCGGTGCGCGGGTTACGCAACGTTCGGTTCTGAAGACCTTTCCGAACTCGCAATCGACGCCATGACCGACAGGACGGCCTGCCTGCTTGCCAACCACGGCATGATCGCGATCGGCGAGACCCTCGCCAAGGCGATGTGGCGGGCGATCGAGCTGGAGACCATCGCAAAGCAGTATTACCTCAGTCTCGCGATCGGCGGTCCGGTGCTGTTGAGCGATGCGGCCATCGATGACACGCATCGCGGTTTCGCCGGTTACGGCCTGCAGGACGATGCCGGAAAAGTGACGCCGAAACCCAAACGCCGCGCCGCCAAAAAACCGGCAGCGAAAACAGCGGCGGCAAAGAAACCTGCGGCAAAAGCCGCGGCGGCGGCGAAACCGGCTGCAAAGACAGCGGCGGCCAGGAAGCCCGCGGCAAAAGCGGCGGCTGCCAGAAAGCCTGCGGCAAAAGCAGCGGCCACCCGGAAGCCGTCGGCCAGGAAGAAGTAACAGCGCCAAATTGATGGGAGGATCTGCATGGCGTTCGTAAGAACCAGAGGATTGCAAGGCTATATAACCGGCGACAGCCCGGTGCCGTGGCTTGCGCCGTTGGTCGCCATGCTCGTGGTCTTCACGATCTATCCGCTGTTCTACAACATCTGGCTTTCGTTCCACGAATATGCGCCGTTCAAGCGGCAACTCGTCTACGTCGGCACGGAGAACTGGAGCACCCTGGTCAACGATCCGCGTTTCTGGGAAGCGCTGTCGGTGACTTTCACCTATTTCTTCGTGCTGCTGGCGATCCAGGTCGTGTTGGGGATGATCATCGCGCTGTTGCTCGATTCCGACGAACCGGGTTTCGGGCTGCTGCGCGGCCTTCTCACCCTCACGCTGGTCATTCCGCCGGCGATCACGGGCATGATGTTTCTTCTCATGGAAGATCCCGAGTTCGGCGTGCTCACCTATCTGCTGGAATCACTCGGAATCCTGACCGGTCAGGACCCGATACTGGCGACGAGTTCGACGGCGCTTGCGGGCGTGATGCTTGCCGATATCTGGCAATGGACACCGTTCATGGTGCTGATCTTCCTGGCCGGGCTGAGGTCGCTGCCACAGGAGCCCTATGAAGCCGCCATGCTGGACGGCGCGTCCGCGTTCCAGACATTCCGCCGGATCACGCTGCCGATGATGTCCAAGGTGATCGCGGTCGCCGTCCTGATCCGCGGCATCGATCTGTTCCGGGCATTCGACTACATGTTCGTGATGACGTCCGGCGGTCCGGGAACGTCGACCTACACGTTGTCGCTCTATGCCTGGCAGCAGACCTTCAGTTTCATCAAGTGGGGATACGGAGCGACGCTGAGCCTAGTCAGCCTCGTGCTGATCCTCGTGATCGCCAACCTGTTCATCTGGATCGCGAAGGTGCGCTGGTGATTGTCGAGAGCAAATATCGGCGCTACTCGCGCATGGCCGCCGCGTGGTTTATCACCGCGCTGTTCGTGTTCCCGCTCTATTACTGGGGAACCACGGCTTTCAAGCAAGCCAAGGAGATCTTTTCTGTCCCGCCGACCGTCTGGTCGTTCACGCCGACGCTGCGCAACTTCGAGGAAGTCTTCGGCATTTCCTTCGGCTTCCTGCGCCAGCAGGAGGTTTTGCCCGGCGGCGGCAATTTCTACATGGCGCCGCGTTTGTGGGACTCGATTGTCGTTGCCGTGTTTTCAACCGCGCTTGCGATCGCGATATCCACCTTTGCCGCCTACGCGCTGAGCCGGATGGATTTCCGGGGACGGCATCACTTCGTCGCCTGGGTCCTGTCGACAAGGATGATGCCGCCGGTCGCGGTCGCGATCCCGATGTTCTTCATCTACAAGGACATCGGCTTGATGGATTCCTATACCGGGATCATCCTGATTCACGCGCTGATGAACCTGCCGCTGGCGGTGCTTTTGCTGAAAAGCTTCTTCGACGACATCCCGAGAGAGATCGACGAGAGCGCCATTGTCGACGGCGCGAGCCGCTGGAAGATCTTCCGCCGTATCATCCTGCCGATGGCCAAGGGCGGTATCGCGGCGACTGCGGTCCTGTGTTTCATCTTTTCCTGGACGGAGTTCATTTTCGTCCTGACCCTGACGCAGACCGGGCTGAAAACCGTGCCGGTCGTGTCGTCGAGCTTTGTCACATCCACAGGCACCGCCTGGGGCAACATGGCGGCCTTGGGAGTGGCTGCGATGGCTCCGGCGTTCCTTTTCATCCTGCTGGTCCAGAAGCAACTGGTCCGCGGGCTGACACTCGGTTCCCTCAAGCAATAGGAGCAACACACAGTCTTCAGGAGACCGTCTTTAAGTATCACGGGAGGAGTTAGTCATGAGAGATACAGACAGGAAACAATATCGCGCCAATCTGGTGGACGCCTTCGTCCACCGGCGCATGGGGCGGCGGGATTTCATGCGAAATGCCGGCCTGCTCGGATTGAGCGCTGCCGCCTTCGGTGCGGGCATGCGCCGGCCCTTCGGTCTGGGTTCGATGCCACTGGCCAATGCCGCCGACGACCTTCGGCCATCCGACGAGGTCCTTAAATGGGTGAAGGATGTGTCCGGGCCGTTCAAGGGAACGACGCTCAAGCTTGCGACCGAGTCCACCCCGCCGTCGAACGCGATCAACAGCCAGCTGAAGAAGTATTTCGAGGAAGCGTCGGGCATGACGGTTGAAATCGAAGTGCTGCCGCTTGAGCAGGTGCTCCAGAAAATGACCCTGGACATCGCCTCGCAGCTCGGCACCTACGATCTCTACTACATCGATCAGAGCTGGGCGGCGTCGGTGAGTCAGGATGTCTTCGATCCGCGCGAGCAGATCGAGAACAAGCCCGACCTCGCGATGCCGAACTACAATATCGACGACTTCCTGCCGGCGCTTGTCGACGGCATCGCGAAGTATGAAGATCGCTGGGTTGGCGTCCCGTACGATATTCCGATCTTCATCATGATGTACCGGAAGGATATCTGGGACGAAATGGGCTTCGAGGCACCGTCGTCCCTGGAGGAGTACTACCAGCAGGCCAAGGCGATCACAGACGCCAAGGGACCGGACCTATACGGTTCCACGGGCCAGATGAAATCCGGGCACTACAGTCTTGAATGCGACTGGACGGCGTGGCTGTGGGGACATGGCGGTTCGATCTTCAACGCGGACGGAAAGTTCGCGGGCAACGATGAACACGGCCTTGAAGCCATGGATTACTGGACCAAGCTCTGGAAGACCATGCCTCCAGGTGTGACGGGCTGGACCTGGGATGGCCAGGGGCAATCCGTTGCCCAGGGCGTTGCCGCGTCGATGATGAGCTGGGGCGAGTTCTTCCCCTATTTCGACGACCCGTCGGCCACGAAGGTGTCCGGTCTCATGGAAGCCGTCCGTTGTCCGCCTCCGATGCGGGCGCTGCGCACGGTCGATCAGACCGGGTTCGGCGAGATCCCGGGTGTCGGACACCAGGGCGGCTCGTCGCTCGCGGTTTCGAAAAACTCCAAGAACCCGGACGCTGCCTGGATCTTCATGCAGTGGGCGACGAGTTACGACACTCAGGTGCTGATCACGGCTCTGGGCGGCGGCACAGGGCCGACACGCGAAAGCGTCTACGACGATCCGCGCATCATCGCCAACAACCGCGTCGGACCGGGCACCACCCGGCATCTCAACGTTGTGCGCGACACGATTGCGATGGACATGGGATCGGAACCGGATCTGCCGCAATGGGCGGAACTTTCCAACGACACGATCCCGGTCCGGCTCGGCAAGTACTTTGCCGGCGACTACGGTTCGCCGAAGGAAGCAATGGACGACATTGCGGTTTCCGTCGACAAGATCGTCTCGGGCTAACCGGTCTTCACAAACGAGAAGCGGGGAGGGTGGCAACACCCTTCCCGTCAGTCAGGGCAGGGAGGAACCCGTGGTAACCAAGCCTCTTGTCGCAATAACCGGGGCGAGCTCCGGTATCGGTGAAGCAACAGCGCGCGCCTTTTCCGCAGCCGGACATCCGGTTCTGCTGATGGCCCGCCGGATGGATCGCATGGAAGCGCTCGGACTGCCGAACGCCGTTCTCCGGCAGGTGGATGTGCGCGACCGGGCGGCGATCGCAGCCGCGGTGGGCGATGCGGAAGACCGTTTCGGTCCGGTGGACATGATGTTCGCCAATGCCGGCATTGCGCGCCTTGCCGATATCGGCCGTCAACCTCCCGAAGAGTGGGACGAGATGATCGACATCAACACCAAGGGTGTGATGAATACCGTGCACGCGGTCATGAACGGCATGATGGACCGCAAGCGCGGGACGCTCGTGATGATGAGTTCCATTGCGGGCCGAAAGGTCTATCCCGACCACACGGTCTATTGCGGGACCAAATACTTCGTGCACGCGATCTCCGAAAGCCTGCGCGAATACCTTTCGGCGTATGATGTGCGTGTGATTGTGCTCTCGCCGGGCGTGATCGAAACGGAAGTGCTTTCCGGTGTGCTGGATGAAGAAACGCTTGCAAACTACAAGAGCAACAAGGTCAAGATGGGTGGAGGTATCGGTGCGGACATTGTCGGCGACCTGATACTCAATGCCTATCAGCTGCCGCAAAAGGCCCTGGTTCAGGAGATCTGCCTGACGCCGACGCGGCAAACCTACTGAGGAAATCAGCTTTTATGGCAGAAGTCGCCTATCACAATATCTGCAAGTCGTATGGTTCGTTCGAGGTCATGCGTGACCTGTCGCTGTCCATTCACGACGGAGAGTTCGCGGTGCTGCTCGGCGCGTCCGGTTGCGGCAAGACCACGCTCCTCAGAATGACGGCGGGCCTGGAAAACATAACCGGCGGCGACCTGACCATCGACGGCAAGGTGATGAACGAGGTGCATCCGCGTGACCGCGACATTGCCATGGTGTTCCAGAATTATGCGCTCTATCCGACGATGAAGGTGTTCGACAATATCGCCTTCAGTCTGGAAGTGAAGCGGCTCGGCAAGGACGAGATCAAGCGGAAGGTCAACGAGGCGGCGGCCGTTTTGAACCTGACCGAATATCTCGACCGCTATCCAAGGGAATTGTCCGGCGGCCAGAGACAACGCGTGGCAATGGGCCGGGCCATGGTCCGCGATGCAAAGGTGTTCCTGTTCGACGAGCCGCTCTCCAATCTCGATGCCAAGCTCAGGGCGCACATGCGTGTCGAGATCCGTCAGCTGCACGAGCGCCTCAAGGCAACGACGATCTATGTCACCCACGACCAGATCGAGGCGATGACGATGGCCGACAAAATCGTGCTGATGAAGGGCGGCAAGATCGAACAGGTGGGAACGCCGGACGATCTATACGACCGGCCGGCTACGCGCTTCACTGCCGACTTCATCGGATCGCCGTCGATGAATTTCATTGAGGGCGAGATCACCGCTCAAAACGGAAGTCCGCATTTCGTCGGGCCTCATATCAATCTGCCGCTCGATACCGGGTTGAAAGCCGAACAGGGACAGAAGGTGATCTGCGGACTCAGGCCTTCCGATCTGCTCACGGCCCGGAACGGTGAGATAACCGGCACCGTCAAACTGGTTGAAAAGACCGGTGCCGATGTCAACATCCATGTCGACCTGAGCGAAACCGCAAGTCTCGTCGCCACGATGGCGCGGGACAACGGCGCGGCCGCGGGCGATCCCATCGAGTTGACGATCCCGCCAAGGGCCGTGCACCTGTTTGACGCAAAGACTGAAAACCGGATTGAAACCGAGATGGTCGAACAGGATAGGCTGCCCAAGGTGGAGAGCCTCTAGCATCGTGTGACCTGGAAGGCGTTCCCCAGACCCGAAGGAAATGGGCCGCGCTTCGTCTCCGGGCTGCCCCTGAGCCTGGACGTTTGGTATGATTGACTGTGTTTTGCAACCGCAGTCTGTTTATTGGAACGTGCAAGATGTTTTCAAGATTGAAAGTTCCTTTCGCCTTCATGGCCATCTTCGGCTTCTTTTCCGCGGCGTCCCTGTCCGATGAATTCGGTTATGTCGGCGACAATCACAGCTGGTCGCTCAGCTGTAACGCGTCCGGCTACGTCCTGAAATCCCAGTATCCGGTGACCCGCTTCTTCGAGGCGGGCGCGGCGTCGTCAGTGACGCGCGAAAGGGAGACGCTCTATCTCGGTCGCTCCTGCGATGCATCCAGCACGACGATGGGCGAGGGCAAGTGGTGCTGGGCCAATGGCGGCTTCTTCGCAGAGTTTGAGACACACAGGATCAGTTTCCCGAGGCAGGAGGTGATCTGCCCTGGCGGAGGAGACGATTCGCTTGCGTGCGGCTGCTGACGCACACGCCTGCGACCCGCAGTGAGGAACCCTCAGACGATGCCGCCGCCCGCGCCGGAGACGGCGGGGCGCGTCTTTGCGACCGTTTCCCGGTAACGGGACATCCGGTAAGCGGATACCGGGTTGACCGCAGCGCGCTTTTCGGCGCGCGCCATCGCCAGGATCGGTTCCACGTCAGTGCGGAAGGCCTGCTTGAGTGCTGAAGACGCCATCAGTGCATCGTTGTTTTCCTGGGCTGCTTCCAGCCCCTGTCGGTCCACGATCAGCGCCTGGGCGTAGGCACGCTGTACTTCCATGGCAGACACCATCAGGCTTTCGATCGGGTCGGTAACGTTGTGTGACTGGTCGAGCATATGGGCAGGGTCGAACCCCGGTGCCTTGCGGGCCTCTGCGTCCACCAGTTCGTTGAAGACCAGGAACAGGCGATAGGGATCGATGCTGCCCGTATCCAGGTCATCGTCGCCGTATTTGCTGTCGTTGAAATGGAAGCCGCCGAGCTTGCCGAACTGGATCAGCCTGGCAACGATCATCTCGATGTTCACGTTCGGCGCATGATGTCCGAGATCAACCAGACAGAAGGCCCGCTCACCGAGCTCCGTGGCAATCAGGTAGTTGGTGCCCCAGTCCTGAACAACGGTTGAGTAGAAGGCCGGCTCAAAGATCTTGTGTTCGGTAAAGAGCCGCCAGTCGCCCGGAAGCTGTGCGTAGATGGTCTTCGCACTTTCCAGATAGCGTTCCAACTGACGGGTAAAGTGGGTCTGTCCGGGAAAATTCGATCCGTCACCGACCCATACGGTCAGGGCCTTCGACCCGAGCGCTGCGCCGATCTCGATACATTCCAGATTGTGCTCGATGGCTTGTTGCCTGACAGACGGATCGGTATGCGAAAGCGACCCGAACTTGTAGGACTGGCGCTGGTCCTCCTGATCCTGAAAGGTATTGGAGTTCATCGCGTCGAAAGCAAGACCGAGCTCGTCAGCCCTGTTCCTGAGCAATGCCGGGTCCGCCCTGTCCCAGGGGATATGCAGGGAAACGCTGGGCGTTGCGCCTGTCAGTTCATGAATCACCGAGCAATCCTCGAGCTTGTCGAAGATGTTGCGGGGCTCTCCCGGTCCAGGAAACCGCGCGAACCGGGTGCCGCCCGTTCCCACGCCCCAGGAGGGGATTGCGACGCCATAGGCGGATACTTTCTGCTTGATCTCGTCGATGGCGACGCCGCGCCGGTCGAGTTGCTCGCCAAGAGCGTCGTAGTCGCGGCGGAGGTTCGTGATGAGCTTTTCGTTTTCCTGCGCCACCAGCGCGCTGTCGATCATGGGCATGACCGGTCTCCTCTAGGGTACGGACTCATAAATGAGGCCGAAATGGTTTGAGGCGGCTTGCTTGTCCTCAAGGCGCGGAAGCGCGGGAAATGTGGTTCATTACCCTAGCGCGTGAAGGCCTGAACGTTGCCGGCATCGACATTCAGGATGTTGCCGGTCGATTTGGACGAGAACTCGGAGGCAAGGAAGTAGGCCGCCTCGGCGATATCTTCCGGAAGAACAGACCTTTTCAGCAGGGAACGCTGGCGATAGTGCTCCTCGAGGTCCGCCGTGTCCTTGCCATAGGCCTCCGCCCGTTCCTTCAGCCAGTCGCCTGACCAGATCTTGGAGCCGCGCAGCACGGCGTCCGGATTGACGGTGTTGACCCGGATACCGTCCGGAGCGCCTTCGAGCGCCAGGCAGCGCGCAAGGTGCAGCTCGGAGGCCTTGGCCGTGCAGTAGGCGCTGGCGCCGGGAGAGGCGGCGAGGCCGTTCTTCGAGCCGATAAAGACAATCGCGCCGCCCGTGCCTTGCGTCTTCATGAGCTGAAACGCGGCCCGGGAAACCAGAAAGTAGCCTGTCGAAAGGATCGACATGTTGCGGTTCCAAAGGTCCAGTGAAGTTTCCTCGATGGGCGCGGAAGATGCGATGCCGGCATTGGAGACCAGAATGTCGATCCCGCCATATTCCAGCGACGCCTGCGCAAAACTGTCGGCGACCGTGTCCTCGCTGGTGACATCCATCACCACCGATCGCACCAGATCTTTCGAGTGCCGCCCGGAAAGCACGTCCGCGGTTTCAGACAAGGCCTTTTCATCGATATCGGCCAGGACCACGCACGCGCCTTCGCGCAGGAACCGTTCCGCGGTTGCGGAGCCGATGCCCCCCGCGCCGCCGGTGACCAGTGCGATTTTTCCCGCCAGGCTTTTCGGTTTTGGCATCCGCTGAAGCTTTGCTTCTTCCAGAAGCCAGTATTCAATGTCGAATGCTTCCTGTTCCTCCAGGCCCCGATAGGTCGAGACACTCGATGCGCCGCGCATGACGTTGATGGCATTGGTGTAGAATTCTGCGGAGATCCGGGCCGTTGCCTTGTCTTTGGCAAAGGTGATCATGCCGACGCCCGGAACGAGATAGACGACGGCGTTCGGGTTTCTGAGCGCCGGACTGTCCGGCCGGCGGCACCGCTCGTAGTAGGCTGCATAGTCTTCCCGGTACTGCGCAACCGCATCGCCCAGTCCGGCAATCGTCTTTCCGGTGTCCGGGGCCTGCGGGTCGAAGCCGACCACGAGGGGACGTATCTTCGTGCGCAGGAAATGGTCCGGGCAGCTTGTCCCGAGTTGGGCGAGCGCCTCCATGTCGTTGGAGCAGACGAATTCCAGAACCGTGTCGCTGTCATCGAAATGACCGACCATATGCTGATCACCGCTGATCATGCCGCGAATAACCGGCATCAGGGCAGCAGCGGTCCTTCGGCGCTCGGACGGCGGCAGAGCGGTGCATTTCGCGCCACCGAACGCGCTGTGGCCGAGCGTTTTCTGCTCGAACCAGTCGATCGCCTTGTTAATCGTGTCGATGGTGATTTCGTAGCAGGTTCTGGCGTCGTCCGCCCAGGTGAACAGACCATGGCTCTCCAGAACCACCCCTTTTGCATCGGGATTTTCGAGGCAGAATTTTTCGAGCCACAGGCCGAGTTCATAGCCGGGACGTTTCCAGGGCAGCCAGCCGATGTCGTCGCCGAAAACATTTGCTGTTATGGCCTTGCTGTCGGCTGCTGCCGCGATCGCAATGATCGCATCCGGGTGCATGTGGTCGACATGTCTGGCAGGCACGTAGGCGTGCAGCGGAGTGTCGATGGAGGCAGCGCGCGGATTGAGGTTGAAGGTGCAATGCGGCAAGTAGCCTACCATCTCGTCTTCGAACTCGAGGCCGCGATAAAGACCCTTCAGGGCGCGCAGCTTGTCCATGTAAAGCGTTGCAAAGCCGTCCATTTTTATGGTGCCGACGTCGCCGCCTGATCCCTTGACCCACAGGACTTCGGCCTGTTCGCCGGTCAGGGGGTCTTTCTCCATCGCCTTTACCGAGGTGTTGCCGCCGCCATAATTGGTGATGCGCTTGTCCGAACCCAGAAGGTTCGACCGGTACAGCAGCAACTCGGCTTCTGTCATCGACTGCGCGGTTTCGTCGTCCCATAGGTTTTGCAGCCGTGATCCCGCAGCAGAGTTCAACATCGATACCTCCCGAAAATACGCCTGACAGAGCAAGCCTCTTTGATTAGAACCTCGCTCGAAAGCACCGTCGTGTCAATCAAAAACAATCAAATTCAATCATATTGCACTGCAATATGAGCGTTTGTGACAATTATTGATTGACAATGACTGTTTTTGATGAAAACGTTTGAGCAACGGGAGAACGGAATGCACGAGAAAGAACGCCAGAGGATCATCCTGTCCGCAGTCCAGGACCGGCCCGTCGTGACGGTCCAGGAACTGGTGACCCTGACGGGATCTTCCGAGGCAACCATTCGCAGGGATATCGCAACCCTGCATGTGCAGAAGAAGCTGCGCCGGGTGCGCGGCGGTGCGGAGTCGATCCATCCGCCGCAATTTGTCGGCCTTGCAGGGCGACCGTTCTCGGTCAATGAAACAATCAACATCGCTCAAAAGCGCGCAATCGCGCAAAAGGCCGTCGAGCTTTGCGAAGACGGTGACCCGATCATCATAAACGGCGGCACGACAACCTTTCAGATGGTGCATCCGCTGGCGACGCGCCGGATGCAGGTCTTCACCAATTCGTTTCCGATCGCCGAGCATCTGCTGAAGAATTCCAAGAACACGATCATGCTTTCCGGCGGCGCGATCTACCGTGAGCAGAACATCATCCTCAGTCCGTTCGACAACGACGTCACGCGGAACTTCTACGCCAAGCGCATGTTCATGGGCGCGCAGGGTCTGGGTGCGCTTGGGCTCATGGAGGCCGACCCGCTCCTTATCCAGGCGGAGCAGAAACTGATCGGGCAGGCAGACGAACTCGTGGTTCTGGCGGATTCCTCGAAGTTCAACGCCCGCTCATCGCTGATCCTGTGTCCGCTGGAACGCATTTCGACCGTCGTGACGGACGAGGGCATTCCGGACCATGCGGCCAAGATGCTGGAGCAGGCGGATGTCAAACTAATCGTGGCGCAGACGAGCGCCGCACAAGCAAAGGCGACCTCAAGCGGGTAGCCGGTGTTCTGCCGGAACCTGGGAGGGCCGGCAGCTATCTAGGGAGGAAGACAATGAAACTCTTGAAGTCACTGTTAGCAGCAACAGCCGTTGCCGCCATGTGCATAGCTGTACCGGCGCAGGCAGAAACCAAGCGGATCGCCCTTGTCGTCAAGGCACTCGGTATCGGCTTCTTCGAAGCCGCAGCCAAGGGTGCGGAGGAAGCCGCCAAGGAACTCGGCGACGTTGAAATCATCTATACCGGGCCGACAGATACGACCGCCGAGGGTCAGATCGAAGTCATCAATGCGCTGATCGCGCAAAAGGTGGACGCAATTGCCGTTTCCGCAAATGATCAGGACGCTCTCGTTCCGGCCCTGAAAAAGGCAATGCAGCGCGGGATCACCGTTATTTCCTGGGATTCGGGCGTGGCGGCAGACGGCCGGCAACTGCATCTCAACCCCTCTTCGAACCCACTGATCGGCAACATGATCATCAAGCTCGCTGCGGATCATCTGCCTGACGGCGGAGATGTCGCCGTCCTGTCGGCATCGGCGACCGCGACCAACCAGAACACCTGGATCGAGGAGATGAACAAGGTCAAGGACAACTATCCGGGCATCAATGTTGTCGCGACAGTTTACGGCGATGACCTTGCTGACAAGTCCTACCGCGAGGCCCAGGGTCTCATGCAGAGCTATCCCGACCTGAAGGCGATCATCGCTCCGACTTCCGTCGGCATCGTCGCTGCCGCGCAAGCCGTGTCCGATGCCGAAAAGGCAGGTCAGGTCAACGTGACCGGTCTCGGGCTGCCGTCGGAGATGGCCGGCCATATCGACTCCGGTGCGTCCAAGTCCTTCGCTATCTGGAACCCGATCGATCTCGGTTACTCGGCAACGATGCTGGCCTACAACCTTGCGGCGGGCAATGCCGAAGCCAAGCCGGGCGCGGAAATCCCGATGGGGCGCATGGGGTCGTTGACGCTGAACGACAACAACGAAGGCGCGATGGCCGATCCGTTCGTCTATGACAGCTCGAACATCGACGATTTCAAGGATATCTTCTAAGCTTCGCTGACCAGGCAGCAGCCGGCCCGGACAACCGGGCCGGCCCATGACCTAAAAAAAATTCAGATTGCGGGGGACTGGGAATGCTTGCGAACACGCAGGGCATCGGCAACGTGCATCCGTCTGTTACCACCGATCAGAAGCCGGTCCTGTCGCTGAAGGGCATTTCCAAGTCCTTTCCCGGCGTGAAAGCCCTCTCCAAAGTCGCGCTTGATCTCTACCCGGGGCAGGTCACGGCCCTCGTCGGCGAGAACGGTGCCGGCAAATCAACCATCGTCAAGGTTCTGACCGGGATCTACCAGCCGGATGAAGGCGAGATCACGATCAATGGTGCCGCCGTTTCCTTTCCGACCGCACAGGATGCGGGCAGGGCCGGCGTGACGGCGATCCACCAGGAGACCGTGCTTTTCGACGATCTCTCGGTTGCCGAAAACATCTTCATCGGGCACGCCCCGAGGACGCGCTTCGGGCTGATCGACAAGGCATCGATGCTCCGGCAGGCGAAGGATCTGCTTGCACGGATCGGTGCCCGGATAGATCCCTCCGTACTCCTGAAGGAACTGGGCATTGCCAACAAGCATCTGGTCGCCATTGCACGCGCCCTGTCGATCGACGCAAGCATTGTCATCATGGACGAACCGACGGCGTCCCTTTCCCACAAGGAGATCGAGGAAACCTACGAACTGGTCGAGCGGCTCAAGGCCGAGGGCAAGGCGATCCTCTTCATCAGCCACAAGTTCGACGAGATTTTCCGCATTGCCGACCGCTACACCGTCTTCCGGGACGGACAGATGGTCGGGGCCGGCAGGATTTCCGACGTAACGGAGCCGGATCTCGTCCGCCTGATGGTCGGCCGCTCCGTCGACCAGGTGTTTCCGAAACGAACGCCCGAACTCGGATCCGAGATCCTGCGTGTTGTCGGCTACAGCCATCCGACCGAATTCGAGGACATCGGGTTCACCCTGCGGCGCGGAGAGATACTTGGTTTTTACGGACTGGTCGGTGCAGGGCGCAGCGAGTTCATGCAGGCGCTTTTCGGAATAACCAAACCCTCGAAGGGTGCGATACGGATCGACGATACCGTTGCCGTGATCCGAACGCCCGACGAGGCGATCAGCCACGGCATCGTCTATGTGCCGGAAGACCGCGGCAAACAGGGCGCTATCAAGGGACTGCCGATCTTCCAGAACGTGTCGTTGCCGTCGCTGAAATCCACGTCGCGGAACGGATTTCTGCGTCTTGCGGAAGAGTTCAGGCTGACGCGGGACTATACCGGGAGGCTCGACCTGCGTGCTGCCGCACTCGATCAGGACATCGGTGAACTTTCCGGCGGCAACCAGCAGAAGGTGATCATCGCCAAGTGGCTGGCAACGCAGCCTAGGGTGATCATTCTGGACGAGCCGACCAAGGGCATCGATATCGGCTCCAAGGCGGCCGTTCATGAATTCATGGCGGAACTGGCCGCACAGGGGCTCGCGGTGATCATGGTGTCGTCCGAGATCCCGGAAATACTGGGGATGTCCGACCGGGTCATCGTCATGCGGGAAGGGCGTATTGCGGCCGAATACGAGGGCGCGGACCTGACGCCGGAACGCCTTGTGCGGGCCGCGGCCGGTCTGTCCGGGGAGACGTCATGACAAAGTCGTTCCTGAAGTCGCGCGAACTGGTCCTCGCGGCGGCGATCCTGGCCTTGCTTCTGGCCATTGCCAGCCGTTTTCCGGCCTTCGTCGACCCCTCCAACCTTGCCAACGTGTTCAACGATACAGCACCGCTGATCATTCTCGCGCTCGGTCAGATGGCCGTGATCCTGACCCGCTGTATCGACCTCTCCGTTGCGGCGAACCTGGCGCTGACCGGGATGGTGGTCGCGATGCTGAACACGCTCTATCCCGGTCTGCCGATCCCCGTCATCCTGGTGATCTCCATTCTTCTCGGGGCGATCATGGGACTGGCGAACGGATTGCTGGTCTGGAAACTCGACATTCCGCCGATTGTCGTGACGCTCGGGACGATGACCGTCTACAGGGGCATCATCTTCCTGATTTCCGACGGTGCGTGGATCAACGCCCACGAAATGAGCGACAGTTTCAAGGCCTTTCCGCGCGCCGTCGTTCTGGGGCTTCCGGTCCTTTCCTGGATTGCCATTGTCGCCGTGCTCGGCTTTGCCGTCCTGATCGGCCGCACCGCGCTCGGCCGGGCGTTTTATGCCGTCGGCGGAAATCCGCATGCGGCTGTCTATACCGGGATCAACGTGGGCCGGACCCAATGCGCCGCCTTTGTGCTGTCGGGCGCGCTCGCCGGTCTCACCGGCTATCTCTGGGTTGCACGTTATGCGGTCGCCTATGTCGACATCGCCGGCGGGTTCGAACTCGAGGTGGTCGCGGCCTGTGTCATCGGCGGCATCTCGATTGCCGGCGGGATCGGCTCCGTCGGCGGCGCCCTGCTCGGGGCGCTGTTCCTCGGGATCGTCAAGAACGCGCTTCCGGTGATCAACATCTCGCCGTTCTGGCAGCTGGCGATATCCGGCAGCGCGATCATCATTGCGGTCGCCTTCAACGCGACATCGAACAGACGCATGGGCCGGGTGATCCTCAAGAAAGCGGAGCACGCACAATGAGCGTTTCCCAGGCGGACGAAAAAGCCCCACTCCGGCAGATTCCGGACCGGTTGCACAGTCCCGTGCAGCGTCTTCTGGCAAGCTGGGAGGTCCTGCTTCTGGGGGTGGCTGTCGCCGTGTTCATCCTGAACAGCTTTGCCTCGCCCTATTTCCTGGACCCCTGGAACCTGTCGGACGCCACGTTCAACTTTACTGAAAAGGCATTGATCGCCTTCGCGATGGCGCTGCTGATCGTGTCCGGGGAAATCGATCTTTCCGTTGCCTCTATCATCGCGCTTGCGTCAACCGCCATGGGCTTTGCCGTGCAACTCGGCGCGGACACCCCGATGCTGGTTCTGGTCGGGCTCGGTGTCGGCCTCCTATGCGGTGCCTTCAACGGAGCTCTGGTGACGGGTCTCGGCCTGCCGTCCATTGTCGTGACCATCGGCACGATGAGCCTGTTCCGGGGCATTTCCTACATTGTTCTGGGCGACAAGGCCTATACCGGTTACCCGGCCGATTTCGCCTTTTTCGGACAGGGCAATGTCTGGTGGGTGATTTCCTTCGAGTTCGTCCTGTTCGCACTCATGGCGGTGGCGTTCGGGGTTCTGTTGCACAAGACCAATTTCGGACGGGCCGTCTATGTCATCGGCAACAACCCTGTCGGGGCCCTGTTTTCGGGCATTCGCGTTCCGCGGGTCAAATTTGCCCTGTTTCTCCTGACCGGCATCATGTCCGGTGTCGCCGCGATCTGCCTGACGTCCCGGCTCGGCGCGACAAGGCCTTCGATCGCGTTCGGTTGGGAGCTTGAGGTGGTGACCATGGTGGTCCTGGGCGGCGTCAACATCCTTGGCGGATCAGGAACGATACCCGGGGTCGTCATCGCGGCGTTTGTGATGGGCATGGTCACGTTCGGCTTCGGTTTGTTGAACGTGCCGGGGATCGTCATGTCGATCTTCATCGGTCTGCTCCTGATCGGGGTGATCGCGCTGCCGCGGATTGCCAGGCGCATGCTGGCGGCGAGGAGAGGGTGAGACCATGGAAAAATTTGCCTTCAAGATGAAGCTCCATCCGGGGATGGAAGCGGAATACAGGACACGCCACGACGACATCTGGCCGGAACTGGTGGAGCTTCTGAAAGCAGCGGGTATCCGCGACTATTCAATCCATCTTGATCGTGACACCGGGACGCTTTTCGGTGTCCTCTGGCGGGAGGATGACCATCGCATGAACGACCTGCCGGAACATGCGGTGATGCAGCGCTGGTGGGCCCATATGGCCGATATCATGGAGACCGGACCGGATAACGAACCGGTCGCAACCGCTCTTGAAACCGTCTTTCACATGGACTGACCCATGCGCGGCGCACGACATGCCGGGATCGTGGATATCGGCAAAACAAATGTGAAGGTGGCCGTTGTCGACCTGCATGCAGAGCGCGAAGTCGGCGTGCTGACTTGTCCCAACGTGGTCTTGCCTGGGCCACCCTATCCGCATTTCGACACGGAGACACACTGGGACTTCATCTGCAATGCGCTTCGCCAGCTCAATGAAGCTCATCCCATAGATGCGCTCTCGGTGACGACCCATGGCGCGTCGGGCGTGCTTCTGACCGCCTCCGGTGATCTTGCGGCTCCGGTGATCGACTACGAGTTCACAGGTCCGGACGACCTGGCGTCCGAGTACGAGGCACTTCGCCCCGGTTTTGCCGAAACAGGGTCGCCGCGGCTCGGCATGGGTCTCAATGTCGGGGCGCAGCTGTTCTGGCAGTTCAGGTCGGACCCCGATCTCCTGGAGCGGACGGACGTGTTCCTGACCTATCCACAATACTGGGCGTTTCGTCTGACGGGCGTGAAGGCCAATGAAGTCTCTTCGCTCGGATGCCATACCGATCTCTGGGATCCGCATGAGAACCGGTATTCCACGCTTGTCGGCAAGCTGGGTCTTTCGGGCAAGATGGCCCCACTACGTCCTGCGAACGACTGTCTCGGCACGCTCGAGCCGGGCGTTTCAAAGCGAACCGGCCTGCCGCCCCGAACGCCGGTCTACTGCGGCATTCATGACTCCAATGCCTCGCTGCTGCCCCATCTTCTGAAGAGGGATGCACCATTCTCGGTGGTCTCCACCGGCACATGGGTCATTGCGTTTTCGATCGGCGGACGCCTGGTAGACCTCGATCCCGGGCGCGATACGCTGATGAACGTGAATGCGTTCGGGGATACGGTCCCCTCCGCCCGGTTCATGGGTGGCCGTGAGTTTGAAATCGTCATGAAGGATCGGAAACATGCATATGCGCGGAGCGATGCGGACGCGGTTCTTGACGGACAAATCATGCTCTTTCCGGCTGTGGACCCCCGATCAGGTCCCTTCCAGGGAAGACAGGCGCGATGGAATGTTGAAGAAAGCGGCCTGAGTGACGGCGAACGTTTTGCTGCGGTCTCTTACTACCTGGCGCTCATCACCGCCGAAATGTTGACCATGATCGGCGCAGAAGGTCCGACCATCGTTGAAGGTCCCTTCGCGCAAAATGATTGCTTCCTGGCCATGCTGCGTGCGGCTTCCGGCAGGCCGGTCGATATCCAGAACGCTGCGGCGACAGGGACGGCCATCGGAGCGGCGCTGCTCATATCCGGCGAGAGCATCGAATGTCACGCACCACCTCACCGGACGCAAGCGAACATCGTCTCCGGAGCGGCTCTCATGACCTATGCAGAAGCCTGGCGCGAAAAGGCCCGGCAGCCATGACCGCAAGTTCTGGTGACTACGTTCCCGGCCTCTTTTTTCGTTCAGAAGCGTTCGATCCGTCCGGATAGTCCCCCGCCCAGGACAAGCCATGCAACCCCGGACGGAGATGCATGGAAGTATCACCACCGGGGGTCAACATGGATGTGGCCCAATCCCTGTCGGAGCACCAGGCATCATGAAGCAGCCCCGCCTGCGCGAAGGTTTTCCCAAATGGGCCCAAAGGGATGGTCCTGCCGACCTGCCCGCACGAGGCAACTGACCGGTGACCAAGCCGATCGTGAAAAAGAGCAATGACCAGATCTGAATTATGCTTCCAAGTAATTGTCACAAAGACTAACTGGGAAAGTATTTAAATCATGCTCGCATAGCGAGAGAGCATAAAATTCTTTCTATATTTAATAAGAAAATATAAGCAACACGGTGCAATATTCATTAAGTTCCATCGTTATGTGTCGTATGTTATGGAATATCTTGAAGTAAAAATTCTAGAAAGAAATAAAAATTAATTTTGCAAAAAATTTTATATATCAGTAATTTGCTATCTTTTCATTGCAGATTATTGAATTGATTACACTAATATTCGAGTGAATAGATATCCTAGAGTAAGAATTTACTTTACATTCACAAATCTCGGATATATCAAAACTACGTGTGGGGGACGTCCTAACAGAGACGTCCAATGATGCCGAGTTCCGGTCTCCAGCATCCGCTGACGAATGTTTCAGTACTTGCGTCGTGTTTTACACGACCCGCACGATTTTCTGCCCGCAAATCACGTTTGCAGACCTGTGACCTTTCGCGTCTCGCCGAATGTGTTTTCCGCTCCAACAAATTCAATGTTGCCCGGCGCCTGACCTCACGGATACGGGCGAACACGGATGTTCCCGGCCTGCCTGGCGCTGCAGTCGGAGGGGTGCCCCAGGCGTGCGGCGATCGGAAACGGCAGACCGACCGGGATACCCAGCGAGACAGGCAAGGGAAAAGAAAATGAAAACGAACCCGCCTAGACCGGATCTCCGCCCGGCAGCCGATGTGACCTCCTGCTTTTCCGCTGGTGAACTCAAAAGCTTCTTCCTCGACTGCAGGCCGACGAGCCTTGAATACGCTCGCGTGGTTGCGAAGGAAACCTTCTACGAGCTCGGCGCCGACCGCTTGAGCATCTGGCTGTTTCCCCAGGACCTGACGCGCCTTGATTGCGTGGTGGGATATCCTCAAACGACGTTTGATGATCTGCAGGTCGGTCAGCTTTGCGCCGCGGACTGCCCGGACTTCTTTGAGGCCGTGCTCGCAGAACGGGTCTTAGACACCAGCGATGCCGCCCAGGATCGACGAGTGTCGGCTTTCTCGGTTTCGTGCGGCCTGTCGAGACCCGCGGTTTCGATGCTGGTTGCCCAGATCAGATCTGCGGTTGAACCGATTGGCATCGTCTGTGCCGAGACCGTTCAGGAACGAAGGGACTGGTCGATCGGCGAGACTGCGTTCATTGCATCCGTCGCGGAGTTGCTCGGCTTTTCCATTGACCGGAAAAACAGGCTGCCGATTTTGGGCAAAGAGGGAGGCGGCAGGAGCGACCTTGACGATGCCGCCCATCACACCTTCGTCTCGAACCAGCGATACGACCTCGCGATCAAGGCGGCCTATGACGGTGTCTGGGATCTCGACTACAAGACGGGACAGGTTTATTTCTCGGATCAGAATTTCGACCTGTTGGGAGAGAGTTACGATACACCGCCGACGGAATTTGAATGGTGGCAGGAACGGGTGCACCCGGAAGATATCGACGGCGTCCTGACCTACTACGATGAGTTGCTTCAGAACGACAGCCCCTACGATGTGACCTATCGCATGCGGCACAGGGATGGATCGTGGCGCTGGTGGCGCTCACGCGGCAAGGTCATCCGGAATCCAAACCACGAACCTGTCCGGATCGTCGGAACAAACTCCGATGTTACGGATCTGATCGAGACGAAGATCGAGCTGGAAAAACGAAATCAGGAACTGCTGCTCGCCAAGAAGAAGGTTGAACACGCCGCGCTGCACGACAGCCTGACCGGGCTTCCGAACCGCAGGTTCATGGAACTGGTCTCGGCCAAAAGGGCACGCAACAAACCTGCCAGGAACAAAGCGCTCGCATTTCTGCACATAGACCTCGATAACTTCAAGGAAGTGAACGACCTGCTTGGTCACGCGGCGGGCGACGAGGTGTTGTGCAGGCTCGCGGAGACTCTGAAAGACCTGTCGATCGAGGAGGATTTCATTGCGCGCAGCGGCGGCGATGAATTCATTGCCATCCTGCATGACGAAAGTACTGCGGAAAGGTCCATTGGCTTCAGCGAGCGGCTCATCAGCAAACTGGAAAATCCAATGATGGTCGAGGGCCGCTCGATCAACCTGGGAGCAAGTGTCGGCATCGCATTGTCGGAAGAATCAACAAGCGATGCGTCGGATCTTCTGAGAAACGCCGATCAGGCCCTCTACAAGGCCAAGCGTGCAGGCAAGAACACCTACATGGTCTACGACCATCAAATGAGCCTGCAGGCGGCCTCCATTCGCAAAACGAAGGAAGAAATCCAGTTCGCCCTGGAGGATGGCGGATCATTCGTGCCGTTTTTTCAGGCGCAGTTTTACGCCGGCAGCCTGGAACTGGCTGGTGCCGAGGCACTGGTGCGATGGCATCATCCGAGGAGGGGGATTCTGTCACCGGGTGAGTTTCTTCAATATGCGGAAGAAATGAACTGCGTCGCCGAAATCGACAGGCAGGTGCTCTTGAAGTCTCTGGCCACGGTGAACGCGTGGCACGAAACGGGACTGGCCCTGCCGCGTCTCGCGGTCAACGTCTCGTCCGATCGTCTGGCAGATCCCAGCCTTCTGTTTTCGCTCGAGAATTTTGAAGACAATGTCCCCAGTCTGTCTTTCGAACTGATCGAGTCAACCTTCCTCGACGATACGAGCGAGCAGGTCAAGAAAACGCTCGGTCAGCTGCAGGATCTCGGCATCGAGATGGAAATTGATGATTTCGGCAGCGGCTACGCATCCATCGCCAGTCTGGTGAACATACGACCGAAACGTCTGAAGATCGACAAAACCCTCGTCTCGAACGTCGATACCGACATGGCCATGAAGAGCCTGGTGCAGTCGATCATCGACATCGCCCGTACCCTGGAAGTGGAGGTGATTGCCGAGGGGGCGGAGACGCCATCGCAAATCAAGACGCTGACAGCCATCGGATGCGACATCCTGCAAGGCTATGGTCTGGCGCGTCCAATGTCGGCGGAGGCGTTTTTCGATACATTCACGCACAAGGGGATCCCGAAGGGTGCCGGGCGCGGCGTGGGGGCCGTCGACGGGGTCCTGGCGCAGAAGCCCTGACCGCTTATTCAGTCGAGCCGGGCTTCTGCCTCCCTGCGCTCGAAGGCGTAGCTTTTTCCGTCGGCCGTGACCTGCAGGATCTGCGTCGGCGCACCCTGGTTGTCCAATTCCACGACACCAATGCCCGACGCGTTCAAAATCCTTCGGCCTCCGGGCGTTCCCTGCGGCTTTCTCGGAATGATCCGCATGCCGCGGCGCTTCGTCAGCCAATTGAGCGGCGACTTTGGCGAAAATGCCAGGCGGTTTCCACGGTCAAGTGCAGCGATCAGCCTGTCGGGCCATTTGTTCTTGATCCCACTCGAGCAGACTTGCCAGATTTTCGGACCGGCCGTAGCGGTGCGCTGCCGTGCAGAATGGCCGTTGCGCAGCTCCACGTCATAGACAAAGGAATAGTGGACATCACCGGACAGAATGACGAAATGCTTCGGCGTGTCACGATGCTGAAAGATGTTCAGGATCGCGCTCGCCGTGCCCGGGTGCGCCATCCAGTATTCCGCATCGACCATGAGCGGTTTGCCGATCAGGGTGAAAAACTTCTGCACCACCTCGATCAGCTTCACACCGAAGATCGGGGCCGCCGATACGAGCAGGACCGCATCCTGTCCCTTCAGGCGGGTCTGCAGGTCCGTTGCCGCCTCCCAGTCGAGAAGGCCGGACGGGTAATGCGCGTTTCGTTCGGAGCGCCAGCGCCGGGTACGCGTGTCCAGCGCGATGAGCGGCGGGCTGGTTGCCCAGACGAAGTCCCATTTCTCGTAACCGAGGATCTTGTCGATCGCTGCCTCGTGCGCATCCGATCCGGGGTGTGAAAGAGCTGACTCAAAGAGATGTTCCAGGTCTTCGCGGATCTTTGCCGGCCGGTTTCCCCAACCCTGATTGATCCCGTACGCAATCAGCGCATTGCCGATCATGCGCCGCGACAGCGGGTGCGCATAGGCGGCGTCTTCCCAGGCCAGCGACAGGTTCCAGTCATCCGTGACATCGTGATCGTCAAAAATCATTGCGGTCGGCAAATGGGCGAGCAAGCGGCGCACGCCGGACAGGCCTTCGACAAAATCACGCAGGGTGTCCTGCTCCCGGGCATACATGTCCCTGTCCTTGTCGTCCAGGCTCTCGGGCACCGTGAAGCCGGGCAGGATCCGCCAGGCTGCCGGTGACCAGACCAGAAGATACATGCAGAGCATTTCGCCGAGCGTAATCAGATGATTGCGCGCATGCGCCGAGGTGAAGACCGGCTTGTTGGTGCCGCCAAAAAGGACGTCGAACACCGTGCTCTTCTGGTCGATCCTGGGCAGCAGCCGGTCCCGGTGATAGAGACATCCGCCGGTTTCGCGGAGCTGCGTGCCCGAGTTTGGCAGACCCTCTTCGGGACCGTCAAAGGTCTCGTCGGGCAGGCCGAGGGCTCCGGTAAGAAACATGATCGCCTGCAGCATCGGACCGGCGACGTCGTCGACGTAGACCTGGTCGCCGCTCAGAACGAGCAATTCGGGCAGGGTGTTCGCGATGCGGTCAGCGGCATCCGGCGCGGTCAGGAGGTCGGCCACGAGACGGTCGGCTGCCACAAGTCCGTCTGAGCACTGGCTGTGAGGCTTCCGGCAGGACCCGTGCATGACGGAAGACACCTTGTCGGGAACCCGCAGAAAGGGCGTTTCCCATCCCGGGTAACAGAGATCTTCCGCCCAGGCCTCGTGGTCCTGCCAGGTTCCGGCAGGATCGTCGCTCAGCTTCAGGCTCAGCCGGTAACCGACCAGCGTTTCCTTTGGCAACTCCGTTTCGAGGCGCAGGTCGATCATGAGATAGCAGAGTTGCTCCCCGGCCTTGAGGCACGCCAGCTCCGCTGAGTGGGGCTCCAACTCGTAGGACTGTACCGGAGCGTCGGGAGGGAAGAGTTCCAACCTGACGGATGCGGCTGCGCGCACCGCCAGCCAAAAGCACAACCGGCCGGACAGAGTCTTCCGCAGGATAGGTCCCGCCAGAACAGCCGGGACCTGCCGTTCAGCGGAGGTCGCAGTTTGCATCGAAGGTACCGCCCTTTTTCAACAAGTCGTTCAGACTTATGTGCGCGCAGTTTCCTTTCAAGTGCCCGAAATGTCGCAAAATGTCGTCGTCCGGCGAAACGACTTCGGAACAGCCCGCCCGCATCGCCTCCGGCGAGGGGCCTGGCTATGGCCCTGAACCCAACGGCAGCGATCAGGACCCGCCAGACACCTAGCTGCCCGTCTTGAACCTGGTCCAGCTCCTGGTCAGCATGCGCAGGGTCTTGTGGTCGCGCGGAAGGTTGGGAAACAGCTTGGCCATGAGTTCGGCCGGCGGATAGACATTCGGGTCGTTCTTGACCTCCTCGGCCACGTAGTCGAATGCCGCCTTGTTGCCGTTGGGATAGAAGTATTGATTGGTGACCTCCGCAATGGCTGCCGGTTCCATCATGTAGTTCATGAATGCGTGCGCATTGTCAGGGTTGGGTGCATCCACCGGGATAGAGAGGAAGTCGAAGAAGACTTCGGTTCCCTCCCGGGGGATGGAATAGGCGACTTCAATGCCATTGCCTGCTTCGAGCGCGCGTACGTGGGCAAGACCGGCATCGCCGCTCCATCCCAGAACCAGGCACAGGTCGCCGTCAGCCAGACCATTGATGATTGCACCGGTTCGGAAGTGACGGATGTACGGTCTCACCGACGCCAAAAGGGCTTCCGCCTTTTCCAGGTCAGCGGCGCTGTCGGTGAAAGGATCAAGTCCCAGATAGTTCAACGCGATCGCGACGACCTCCTCGGGCGAATCGATCATGGCTATTCCGCAATCGGCGAAATGCGCGGCTATCGCCGGATCGAACAGAATTTCCAGACTGCCGACCGGCGCATTTTCCAACCGCTCGGAAACGAGTGCCGGGTTGTAGAGTATGCCTGTCGTTCCCCAAAGGTAGGGAACGCCGTACCGGTTGCCCTCGTCATGCTTTGCAAGAAACGACAGAATGTCCGGATCCAGGTTCGCATGGTTGCCGAGCTTTTGCCTGTCCAGCATCTGGAGTGCGCCCGCCTGTATCAGCCTGTTGGCAACGAGGGCGGACGGCAGGACCAGATCGTATCCGGAGCCGCCGGTCAGAAGTTTCGTTTCGAGAAATTCCAGGGAGTCGAACGTGTCGTAGACGACCTTGATCCCTGTTTTCGCTTCAAAACCGGAAATGACCTCCGGCGGGATGTAGTCTGCCCATGCGGCGATCGTGACAGTCTTGTCCTGTGAAGCCGCTCCGCTGACGGCTGACAAGAATATGTATGCCGAGGCTGTGAAAACATGCGCCAGCTTGACGCAAAGAGTGATGGGACGAATACGCCCGGGGGTGTGGATATTCACGTCTTTTCCTCAACGATTGAGCCCGATCGCACCGAAATTGCTGTCCGCAAATTCCGGAAACCAATCAAGCCGGTCCGGTCCCACACCTTGCGTGCAGGATGTAACCGGGTTCTTGCCTGAGGAAAAGGTCTTTTCCCGTTTGCCTCAGAAACGAAGACGTCGGACGGGTCTCCCGACCAGGCTTAACGCGGGGCAGGGAGTTGCGCAAAATGCCTACCCTCCGCCCCCGCCGTCGCGCTAACGTTACGAAACAAAGTCGTCCACGCGCCGTCTTGAAATCGTTCTTCACGCCCGATTTCGATCTGAACAAGGCTACCCGGAGACCAGTTGTTTTTGCCGATTCACCGCCAACCTGCCGACGCTGAGAATGCGCTGCGGTTCAAGAAACTCAGACCAACGAGAACAATTTACCTTGCACTGTTCTTCGCACTTGGTGGAGCGGTGTTCTATTTCATTATCGCAAACGGAAAACTGCTGCAGTCGGAACGCGCGCAGCAAAACCAGCTGATCGAACTGACCGATGCCTTCACGACGGCCTATGCGCAGGAACGGGCCGAGGACGATGTTGTTCCGGCAGCCTTGCGAAGGGTTGGAATGGAGCATTTCAGCCGCGAAAGCGGTCAAACCTCCAGGTCGCGGGACGTTCCCGTCACCATCCGGGTGCCCGGCGTTCCGGGTCTGGAGCTCGAAACGGTCGAAATCGACAGACGGATTCTCGGCTATATCCGGGCGATGGCGAACACAAGGATGCCGTCCAGCAAGCAAGAAATCCGCCTGGAGCAGGGAAAGGTGATCGCCCGCAAGATCGTGCCGTCGTTCGCCTCCGGGCAAACCTGCGTTTCGTGTCACAACGAGGCCTTGGGATTTCAGGCTTACGCGCTCGGGGACGTGATTGGGGCATTCGTCATCGAGACAGATCTGACGAAGCCGATCGTTCAAAACGCGTTCTTTTCACTTGGTGCGTTTTTCGTGATCCTTTTTGCCGCCCTGTTTGTCATCGGCCGTGAGAACCAGCGCATGCAAAGCGCTGTCGATGCCCTGAAAGGCCGTGTTGCGGCGGAAAGCTATGCAAACTTTCTGGCATCTCACGACTCGCTTACGGATCTGCCGAACAGGAAACTGTTTCTTCAAAGTCTCGATGCAGACGTCGCGGATTTCCGAAAAGGCAATTGCGAGAATGTCATTGCCGTTATTATCGATGTCGATGATTTCAAGACGATAAACGATACGTTGGGCCATGATGCCGGCGATGCGGTTCTGAAAAAAATCGGGATCACCCTGCGCAGCGTGTTCGAAAGGTATGGCGGTGTTGCCGCGCGGCTCGGCGGTGATGAATTTGCCGGGGTGGTGAAAGTGTGTCCCGGCGGGTTGCTGCCGGACGACCTCGGAGCTGAACTGCTGGATGAGCTGTGCCTCCCGTTCGGTTTCAAGGGCGCAACCATCCAGGCCAATGTCTCTATCGGGGTTGCCGGGCTCAATCACCTCACGAATGCGGCACCGACGCAGTTGCTGAAAGCCGCCGATATCGCGCTCTACGCGGCAAAGCGCGCCGGCAAGCATTCCGCCAGGGTGTTCGACAGCGAACTGCGAAGCAGGTTCGGCAGGCTGACGTCTCTCACATCGGCCTTGCCGGATGCCATTTCCAACGGAGACGTCAGGGCGATCCTGCAGCCCCAGGTCGACGTGTCGACGCACCAGCTTGTCGGTTTCGAGGCGCTTGCCCGCTGGATCTACCGTGGTCAGATGATTTCGCCCGCCGAGTTCATTCCGATTGCCGAGGAAACCGGACTTGTCGGCCATCTTGACCTTGCAGTCCTTGAGCATGCGATCACCCAGGTACAAAGGCTGATGGGGATGACGAACAACCAGTTCAGGCTTTCGGTGAACGTAAGTGCAAAAGACTTCAAAACAGACGCCATTGTCGCGCACATCCAACGCATCCTTCACACGAGCAAGTTCGATCCCTGCCTGCTGACGCTCGAGATAACGGAGTTCGTTTTCCTGGAAGACTGGGACACGACCTGCGCGCGGCTTGAACTGCTGCAGAAAATGGGCCTCAAGATCGCACTTGACGATTTCGGCACCGGATATTCTTCACTCTCACACCTCATGCAGTTTTCGTTCGATATCATAAAAATCGATCGCACCTTTCTACAGCGGCTGGACGAAGACCGGGCCAGGCTGATCCTGCTCGACCACATCATCAAACTGGCGACGAGCCTCGGGAAGACCGTTGTCGCAGAAGGTGTCGAGCGGCCCGATCAGGCGGTGAAGGTCATGAAGCTCGGGGCACATGTCCTGCAGGGGTCGCTGTTCGGTCTCGACATCGACCAAGCTCCGGAGTTGCTGGCGCAGTCAAACCGCAAGACCGGCGTTCACGCCCTCGCCAGGCAATAGCTGCCTTGCGTCCGGGCAGATGCTGCCCCCGTGCAGAGTGGGTCTGAAACAGAATCTTTCGCCGGGTGCGATCGACCGGTCCGCCGTGAATGACCCAGTGCCGGCCTCCTCCTGATCACGCCCGACTCGCGCTTTAAAAGCTCTGTTCAGACCATCGTTAATGTTGTGTTAATCTCAGAATTTCGCAATTCGCTCACGATGAATGTCAAATTATTGATTTTAAACAATTAAGTTCAATCCAAGGCAATCAGAAGCATTCGGTTTCTGCATAACGCTACTATGCTGGAATCCCGTAAAACTTGGTCAACGTTTCATGAACTGGAGAGTGATGTTGTTGACGGCAGATGGCGCATTATCGCTGACGGTGGCATCAGTCGGGACACCGTTCCGGATCCTGTCACCCAAGTACGGCATCTTCGTCAACGCCGACGCCTGTGCCTTTCAAAGCTTGCTGCTTAAAGCGGTTCTTTCAGGCAGGCGGGAGAAGTTTCAGGACAATAACGGTCTCTCGGAGGGGCATGCAGCGGCGAGCCGCGATGCGGATAGCCTTCATGGTCCAGATCACGAAACCTCGACCGTTGTCTGTCGCGGAAGGACTGTCTTTCGCGCCGGCAGGAAGGATCCCGTTTGGCGGGTTCTGGACGCCAAGGACTGAAAACACCGGTGCCTCTGCTCGCAACAAAGGCACCAACTGTCGGTTCGTGTCGCACCAATTGTGACACGAACTGACCAGACCGCTCTGACGCGTGTGTTGCGGATGAGTGGTCGCGACTTCCGGTGCGCCGGTCGCAATTGTCAGCAAGGTGCTACCCCTAGCTGATTTACGGTGATCGATCGTGCCGGACGAACCCACCCGCCCAGGAGCAACACGGGGTCTGGCGCAAAAGGTCCCCCACACCTGTTCAGCGCCCGTGCCACCTGGGTGGGTGGCCTTATCGACCTTGGCACATCCTGGTTGTATTGGCAACACGATGTGGGGGGTGATGGTGCCGAACGACAGTGTTCCAGCGTGTTTGCCGCTCAACTTCCCCCTGTTTGCCAGATACTTGCAGATATGCATTCGGCCAGCTGCAGACGCTGAAGCTGACGCTCGGAATATCTCGCAAGGACCCCAGTCAGAAGTGTGTCGCAACAAGCAACTGATGTGGAAGAACGGCGATGAATGATCTGGTCACTTTGGCAAACATGGGTTCTTTCGACAGGATCGACCTGACAGACCTGACTGCCGAACGTTTCGACACGAACGACTTCGACCACCATGCAAGCCTTTACAGAGGCATCGACGCCAAAATGATGCAGCTGAGCGAAGGTGTTTTCATGGGCCAGCTTCTTCGGGGATTGTCCGAAAGAGCGTCTGTTCAGCTGTCGGTCTGCAATCAATCGGTCGAGCAGCACATCGTCGCTGATGCAAACAGCTTCGTCTTTTGCATCTGTCCTGACGGCACGGATTCACCTGCCGTTTTCGGCAATTCGGCCGCAGTTTCCTGGGTGTTCGTTCTGCCACCTCGCGGCGAGGCGGTTGCCGTTTTGCCGGCAATGGTTCCGCTTTTGATCATGACTGTCGACCGGGAGATGCTGTTGCGGAGCGATAGTCTTCTGCCCGAGATCGCAGCCTGGTTCGAGAATCTCGCCCCCGACGGTGAAACCATCAGTTCGCAGGTCCTGGTCAGCAGGCTCACGGGCGATGCTTTATTGAAGTTACGCAGTGGCGCAGGGCTCCGTGCGCAGGAACAAATTCACACGCTGGATCAACTTGCCGTCTCGAACATCGCAAATTCCCTGTCTCTTGAATGGCTGAAAAAGAGCGGCTTCCACATTCCGAGAAGGTCGGCAGCCCTTGAACGCTTCGTGAAGGCACGTCTCATTGTTCGGCAGAATCCGAACAATCTGACCGGCAACACACAGCACCCGATCTTCGAGCTCGGATCAAAGCGGTCTGTTGAACAGGCCTTTGCGGAACGGGTCGGCATGGGGCCGCTGTCCTATGCGCGCCTTGTCCGATTGCATAATGCCCGGCAAAAACTCAGGGACGGAAAGTTAGACCGTGAGTCCATCGGAAACATTGCGGCCCAGGAAGGGTTCTGGGAGTGGAGCAGATTCACGTCCTACTACGGTAGACACTTCGGAGAACTGCCCTCGCAGACGCGCGAACATGCCACCCGGCTGACCGAGTCGCGTCAAGCTCTTGCGGGATAGCCGGCCAAACCGGGTCGAGTGTTCGGTAGAACCGGCCCGAACCCGTCACGGCAGATCCGGCCCGGGAGAATGTACCGGCAGCGTCCGGTCAGTCAGAGGTTCCCAATACGGCGCTGTTTCCTGGCAATGAACTGCCCGGATTGAAATGGTGTACCCGGTTCGCAGCCCCGATGCCGTCCTTGGGGTACAGCGAGCGGTACCGGTCTGCTCCGTGCCGCCATTTATTTTTCCGGGTAATCTTTGAACAGGTCTGCCAAGTCTTTCGCTTTCAAAACCGGACGTCGTTGTCCGATTTGCTGAACAGCGGTTGCCATTTCACGCCGGGCCGGCTGCCGCGACTGGCCGGGTGGGTCGTCTTTACCCTATTTTCAGTATTCAAACAGTAGCTTGAAGCTTGTGTGGGGGACGTCCGAGAAACGAGACGTCCGGCAATGAATAGCGACATCCAATTTCGTCCGATTGACCTCCTGTTCCATGGGCGGCCGCGGGCGCCCGCGGCAGATGTTCCTTCGCAATCAGCACGTTTTTCTGGCACCATCCCGATCCGGGAGCCCAGGTTGAGCGCTCCGTGTCAACGGTTGCTCTCCGGTTGCGCAAGCCCTTGACAGCCGCGTCCTGCCTTTGGGCAGCAAGGTACCCCGGCAAACGCCGGACGTGCCGCTCGGAAATTTCTCATGTCTTTTTCCCGTCCCTTCCAAAGTCCCGGTGACACCGCGACTTCTCACATATTTTTTCGGAGCGGCACATGCAGCAGTCTTTTGTCTCACATCAGCCAGATCACCTCGCAAACAAACCCTCCCTGAGCATTGGAGCCAAGATTGTCGGACTTGTCGTCATGTGCCTCGTGGGGTTGGTTCTCGTTGCCGCGATCGCCTTGTGGCAGCTCGTCAACATAGGCTCCTTGATTGATGACGTCGCAAGCAGGGATGTTCCGCTGACGAATGCCGTGACTGAAATCACGACACATCAGCTGGAACAGTCCATCAGTCTGGAACGTTCACTGCTGGCCGGCTTCAATCTTGAGCGCAACCTGAAAGCGCGGCAGTCGTTCGATGACGCGCGCGCGTCCTTCCTGGCATACGCTGTTGAAGTGCACAAAGAGATCTCCCAAGCGCAAAAGCTTGCCAAAGCGGCCGAAGAAACGGCGATCTCGGACAAATCGAAGAGCGAGTTCCGGAGGATCCACGTTGCCTTCGATGCAATCGCGGAAAAACACAAGATCTTCAACGAGTACGCGCTTCGTGCCTATGAAATGATCGACGCCGGGCAGTTGACCGATGCCCTGACCCTTCACGAGGAAATCGGGTCTATCGAGGATCAGCTGAACCATGCGCTCGAAGCCATGGTGGCAGACCTCGCCGTCTTCACACTTGAAGCGGCCCGGACCGCACTGGAAGCCGAACGGTTTGCGGTTCGCAGCATTCTTCTGATCTCGGGCATTGTTCTGGTCGCGTCGCTCGGCCTTGCGTTGTTGCTCAGCAAACGCGCGATCACTGGTCCGCTTAGCGAAGTTGTCGCCGGGATAAATGCCTTGATCGAAGGTGATTTTTCCAGGGAGGTCGAGGTCCGCCAGCGCGACGAAATCGGAGCCGTTGCCACAGCTTATCAGACATTCCGCGAGAGGATGATCAGAACCCGCAAACTCGAGGAGGAGCAGGCGCAAGAGCGTGAGAACGAGGTTGTCCGCCAGAAAAAACTCGCCGCTGCATCGAGCCGTTTCATCGCGAAGGTCGGTACGATTGTCGACACCTTGTCGCTTGCATCGGTGGAACTTGAAACCACTGCGCAGTCCATGTCGAGCATCGCGGAAGAAACCGGCAACCAGACGACATCAGTTGCGGCGGCAACAGAAGAAGCAACGACAAACGTTTCTGCGGTTTCCGGTTCGACGGAAGAACTGTCCAGTTCGATCAATGAAATAAGCGCGCGTATTTCCCGCGCTTCGGAGATTTCCAGGCACGCAGTTGAGGGGGTTTCCAAAACCGAGGCGCAAATCGATTGCCTTGCACAGACGGCAGAGAAGATCGGCGAAGTGATATCCATGATTTCCAAGATCGCAGGCCAGACGAACCTGCTCGCATTGAACGCGACAATCGAATCGGCAAGTGCCGGCGATGCCGGGAAAGGATTTGCTGTGGTTGCCAGCGAGGTCAAGGCGTTGGCGAATGAAACGGCGAAAGCGACGGAAAACATTGCCGGCCTGGTCCGGGAGATACAGGACCACACGCGCGCCTCGGTCACTTCAGTAGCGGAAATCGGAGGCACGATCTCAACCATCAACGAAACGACGCTCGAGATTGCCGCAGCCCTGGATCAGCAGAACACGGCAACTCGGGAAATTGCTCAAAACATCACCGAGGCTTCCAGGGGAACGGACGCCGTCTCCGAGACCGTGTCAGGGATCAGCATGGCCTCGCTGGAAACAGGGGCCGCGGCGAACCAGGTCACGATGAGGGCCGCCGAGCTTTCCGGACAAGCGGCCCAGCTGAAGCTCGAAGTTGATGAGTTCCTGGAAGAAATCAAAGCGGCGTAAAGGGGTTGTTCTGCAGGACATTGGCCGTCAAACGGGCAACGGGAACCCGGTCGCTGTCTGCACCCGCAGGCATGACCTTCCCACTGCAGCTTCAACAGCAAAGCAGGTACATCACCTTGTTGCGGGTTTTTCCGTGTCAAGCGCCACGATCGGAACCATGGCAAATTCGGGATGTTCTTCCTTGAAGCGTTGAAACGCGTTTTCCCGCGCACGGTCTTTTTCATGCGCGGAGACGCCGTAGACACGAATGGCCGCCAGCTTGTCCCTTTCGTTCTGACGGATGATGAACCAGAACAGAAGGTGCGCGTCCCGGTCTCCTTCCCGCTTGTGCGGCTGAAAAATACAGGTCGAAAAAATTTCAACGTCGCGCATCAGCGCCTTCCTTTCTCCCGTTCTCGCCACACATCCCGGTAAGCCGATGTTTGCGTCCGGGTGAATTCCCGATCGGTTGGCAGGCATACCAGGCAGACCAAATTTGGATGTATGGGCGCCGTGCGTGCTCCTGAGAGTGAGCCGCCAATGCCCGTCCAGGTGCGACAGTAGTTGGAAGAAATTCAGCTGGTTATGCGACTTGCGCAACAATTGGTTGCTTCCCGGTTGTGCCTGGCCGGTGACGTTTTGCGCAAGTGATTCTTCCCGTTGCCGTGCGCCAGACCGGCTTGCCGGAGCGTTCGACGGGTACGCAGAACCGGAAATGCAAGATCCGGCAATGTTGCGAGGTGAAAAAAACGGCAGCTGAATCGGCGGTCGCGTTTCGTTGTACGCTTGCGCAGAAAATCGTATGCGGTCAGCCCGGATACCTCAGGACGCTGCGCCCTTCATGTCGGGGGGCGGTGGGTAATTCGGTTCATGCAACACATCGTGCGTTGAACATTCCGCCATTCTCGGCAGGCACCGGTTTCGCCGGGGAGAAGGAGGGTATTAGGCGACCTTGAGCCGTCTCATCGCCGCAAGCAGCGTCCGGTGCTTGTTCTTGGGCCTGTAACTGACTGAAATTCCAGTCGTATAAGGTGGAAACTCTCCCAAGACCTCGTACTGCGCTTTTGTCGGGTCGAGGATCGCATCATTTGAGTTGGCCACCCAGTAGTGCGGTACATTGTGCTGGTCGACAGCCCGCATTAGCCTGTAACCGCGTTTCTTTCCTCCCAGGTAATCGAGAAGCGCACGTGCCGCGACATAGGATTTTCCGCGCGTCGGGTTTCGTGCTGACGCGAATCTGGCGTCCGCATTTGCAAAGTGGAGGCATTCAATGCACTTGCGGAGCGCGATAACTTCTGTTGCCTGTATTTTTTGCTTTAGCAGATTTCCGTTCATCATTCGAATATCCAATATTCATCATCGCCAAATTTCTCCGGCCCGGCCAAAGCCTGAGAATGTCTTGGTATGCAATCATGGATAAATCGGTGGTTGTTAATGCAGATTGCGCAATATTATGTTGCGAATCCCCTGTAAAAACTGCGGGCATTCCCTGGTGTGCGAAATACAGCTTCCGTGTCCTGAATCCGGTGTCTCAAAGCCGAACCGCGGCAGCCCTCCCTGCCTCCACGAGGCGTTCGGGTGCCGGATGAACCGTTCGAGTTTTCGGGTTCCATTTCATCCAATCTTAATCGCAATCGGCTAGTCAGAACCTGTGTGGGGGACGTCTGAAACGAAAGACGTCCATTGATGACGAGTTCATGTTGCCTGCTTTGGTCCCGGTCGTCCGGCACGCGAAACCGCGGCCCGTCAACACAGATCATTTCATGTGAACCAGTGCTGGGTTTCGAGGCCGCTTGCCGGTTTCGCGCTCAGCCTGTCTCCATGTTTTTTCCAACTACAGCTGAATGGTGTGCCGATCCGGCGGCGAGGAGGCCTGACCCGCTGTCACCACAGCGTTTTCCTTCTTCGGCTGCGGCGGTGGCAACCCGGGCCTGTCCGCGCTTCTGCAGGGCGGACGACAGGCTCATCGCAAGGCGGGCTCAAGGGCCGCATTCCGCGTCTGCGCCGTATTCTGCTTTGCAGATTTCCGGCGCCCGGAACCCTGCCTCCCAAGACGGCGTTAAGGAAAGACAATCGTGACCTACGCAAAAGGTATTTACGCCTACTGGACGGCGTGCATCGGCCTTGCAGTTCTCAAGGCATTCGGCGTCGTCAGTATCTCGTTCTGGTGGCTGGTCCTGCTCGGAGCCGCACCGCTGCTTTCTTATCTGGTCTTTGCCTTCGGGGCGGTGTCCCTGGTGGCTCTGGCGCACGGACAAAAATCCAGACAGGGAACCCCGCGCCGGCCACGCGAACGCCCGTGAGGCGATCGGAGTGAGCTGCCGGAACCTTTCGACATCGGTGCAGACCGTTCAGGCGCGTCTTGCGGGTCGGAGCATATGCAGGCAGAAAACCCGTACTCCCGTCCCGCCATGCGCGCGTGCCCATCTTGAGTGGCTTGCTGTCGACACCGGCACACACCCGGCAAGTTGATCGGGGCGCTGACCGGCGCGCGCGGATCGGGGGATGATCCGGGTGTTGTGCTCGAGGCGAGGTTGGGGCGCGGATCACCGGTATCCGTGCACGGTTGCGCATCTGGTCCGAACGGACCCCGCGTCCGGCGGCGCAAGATTCAGGCGCATCGCACCGATTTCAGAAAATTGTCGACCTCTGCCTTCAGGCCGCCGGACTGTTCCGACAATCGTGCGGCGGAGCCGGAGATCTGACTGGAGGACGTACCGGTGGTTTCAGCGGTCTTGCTCACGGCTGCAACATTGCGCGACAGGTCCTGCGTCCCCTTGGCGGCTTCCTCGACGTTTCGTGCGATTTCCTGCGTTGCCGTGTCCTGTTCTTCCACGGCCGATGCAATGGCTGAGGAGATCACATGCGTTTCCTCGATGATCTTGCTGATGGATGAGATCGACGCGGCTGCATCGGTGGTGGCTCCCTGAATGCTGGCAACCTGTGTCTCGATTTCGGCGGTTGCCTTTGCCGTCTGTTCCGCCAGTTGTTTCACTTCCGAAGCAACGACGGCAAAGCCCTTGCCGGCACCACCTGCACGCGCCGCTTCGATGGTTGCATTGAGCGCGAGAAGATTTGTTCTTTCTGCAATGTCACTGATGAGACTGACGATTTCGCCAATCACCTGTGACGACGACGTCAGCAGTTCCACCTTGCCATTGGTCGCCCGCATGCCTTCCACGGCTTTGGACGACAGATCCGTCGAGTTTGCTATCTGACGGGTGATCTCGGTCACGGAAGCGGCCATTTCTTCCGTGGCCGCCGCCACTGTCTGCACGTTTGATGCCGTTTCTTCGGCTGCGGCGGAAACAGCTGCAATGTTTCCCGATGTTTCCTGCGCCCCTTCCTTTAGCTCCTGGGACGCGTCCGACAAGCTGCCGGCGGCGGTTGCCACGCCCTGGGCAATTCCACCAACGGACTCTTCGAATTGCGCGGCCAGGCGTTCCAGCGTTTCGTGCCTGTCCCGGACGCCGGCCTTGAGGTAGACGTCAATGGCATAGTCCATGTCGAGCATCGAGGCCCGGATTACCGCTGTCTGCAACCGGCGAAGGTATTCCCGCCGCTTTCCCGAGGTGAAACCCACCGGCATTGTCCGCGAAATCGCGTCGACGACACCGGTGACCAGAAAGTTGTAGCCGCCGATGTACCAGCGCGGTTCGAGGCCCAGTTCATTGTGGACTTCGCCGATGCGGGTCACGGAGGCAACATAGTCGCTGTCGAACCGGCCTTCCGCGATGATTTGCCAGTGTTCCAGCTGTTTTTGTCTGGCATGCCGCATGTGTGCTTCATCACGAAAGAACGCTCTCGTTTCGGAGATTTCGCCGATATGGTCGTAAAATCCGTCCAGCACGCCGGGGAGGATGGACAGGATTGTCACCGAATTCGCCCTGAGCAGCGCAATGGTTCTTTCGTCAATCCTGTTGAAGGCCAAACGTTCTTCCAGTGTTTCGTCAGTCATATCGGTGCATCCAGTGAGGCTGTTGTCAGCAAAGAAGACCGTTTGTCGGTAAACAAATCCATAAACCAAACTAATGTTGATATAATTTTCGCTTATAGTATCAGCACAAATATCAGTTTTTGCATGCCAGGATCGCTTGTGCGGAAAATGCGATCCAAATCTCCTTGATATCGGCGGCTCAGCAGACGGTTCCTGCGTGGATGTCGAATCGCTGGGACCGCACAGACGAGAGCAGATTTTCGAGACCCGTTTCGACCGGGGCAGGCTGTGCCGCAAATTTGGCCGCCTCCGCCATCAAGTTGCGCAAACCTCATAACGGAAAGTCAAAACTGCATGTTATCTGGCACCTCATGGTGTGTTCGATGGTCGATCAGTCTGGCATGTCTTCTTGTGGTGCCGGATACATTTTTCCTGCGTCGATCAAGGATGTGCATTTGGGGTTGTGTTTTCCTCAGGCATTAAGAAAACTGAAGCAGAATTCCTTAACGAAAACCTAATCTTCTTTCCGAAATTGGCCCTGTGAAGGTCCCTTGAGGAAACGTGCCTCTCTGCCAGCGGCGCTGCAAGTAGCTGAAAAAATTCGTAAAAATTCCAATGATTCAGAGATTTGCCTTCTCATGGTGATCATGTCTTGAAGCTCGAGCCTCAGGATAAACTTCAGAAAACATTCAAATATGGAAAGAAGATTACTCTCTGTTAGTTAATTATTAATCATCTTTCGTTGTTTTATTTTAAAATATTGATTCTTAATTCCATTAATTGACTTTTAATGTAATAAAAATATGTATTATATTGCAGGCGTTGAATGGGGTCTTCATCTGTACTTGGCAATACAATGCTGGTGAGATTGAGATGGCTCCATTTGCGAATTTTGTGCCGCGACTGGCACGGTTTCGTCGTGATGATTCCGGCAATGTCGCGATTCTGACGGCGCTTTGCGCCCTGCCTTTGATCGTTGCGGCCTGCGGCAGCGTTGATGTCCTGAGAATGACATCAACGCAGGAGCGGTTGCAGATCATGCTTGATTCAGCCACCCTGGCCGCCGCCGCGCTCTCGCAAAGCGGTGACATGGAAGACGTCGTCGACACCTATATGGACGCCAACCTTCCGGATGGCACCGTGTGGGACACGCTGTCCTATACGACCAATGTGCTCGATGACACGGAGAGTTCCAGGGAACTTGAGGTCACTGCGAGCGTCACGCTCAAGACGCCATTCCTGTCGCTGATCGGCATAAACACCCAGACCGTGAGAGCAAAATCGGTTGCCGTGCAGTCGCAGACCGATATCGAGATTTCCATGGTTCTGGACATTTCATCTTCCATGAGCGGCGCAAAGGTCGCCGATCTCAGGAGCGCATCCAAGTCTTTCGTCGATCATATGCTGGACGGCGAGTTGGTGAACCACACATCGATCAACCTGATCCCGTTCGGCGGCACCGTGAACATCGGCGCGGACCTCTTTGCCGAGCTGGCCGTCCCGGCTGCGTCCGATTCCTCCAACATAGACCCGATCGATGCGAATTATGCGCCGGCAGACAGTATTCCGCATTCGGTTTTCAGGTTCACGCACGGCAACACCTGCATCGAATACACGAACAGCGACTACAATCTTCTGGAGATCCCGTCCGGGTCACGACCCCAGGTGCCGAATTTCACCCGGTACGGGGCGAAGAACGACTGGTGCCCGAGATCCGATACCGAAGCCCTCTTCAATTCCAACAGCGCATCCGATCTGAATGACCGGATTGACGCAATGACCCTGTCGGACGGTACGGGAATGGACATCGGTGTCATGTGGGGCGCGAAGGCGCTGTCACCCAGTCATAAGGGCGACCTCGGGGGGGATTTCACCGACCGCCCCGCGGACTTCGACGATGATGGCACGATGAAGGTCGCGATCATCATGACCGATGGGGGGATAACCGGGCAGGATCGCCCGGTTTCGCCGACGAGCGCTGAAAAGCCACACATCATCAACAGTGCCGACCGTCAAAAGACAGTTGTCAGTGGCAGCGTGAATGTCGACTCCTCGACCTCCTCCAACGCGACCGCCTATTTCAAGCGAATCTGTGAGGCTTTGAGAGACAACAGCGTCATTGTCTATACGATCGGGTATCAGATTGCGAGCGGATCCGATCCGGAAACGCTCTTGAAATATTGCGCAAGTACACCGAGCAACTACTACCACGTCGATGCTTTTGACCTCGACAGCGCGTTCAACGGCATTGCGGCGTCGATCAACAGCCTGAGGATTTCGGGCTGATGCGCGGGCGCAGCGGATGCCGGGGCAGGTGGGGACTTTGCAGGGTGCTTGCGCGCGACCGGGCAGGCACGACTGCTGTCGAATTCGCGCTGCTGGCGCCCGTTTTCTTCGCAATGCTGTTTTCGCTGTTTGAAATTGGGCTTCTGCTTACCCGTATGGCAATGGTCGACCATGCCGTCAACGTGGTCTCCAAACAGGTTTATACCGGGGATGTGTCGGCGGGCGTTGCAGACGGATCCATCACCCAGACCGACATCGAAGCCGCTGTCTGTGGCGTGACAGCCGCGGTGATTCCGAACTGCACGAACGAAATCACGGTCGAGCTCACAGAGATAACCTCGATGTCTTCCCTGCCGACCAGCGATGTGGCGTGCCGGGACTCCACGGTGGAACTGGTGCCTGCCGTTACCTTCAATCCCGGGGTGGGCAACAGCATTGTCTTCATGCGGGTCTGTCTGACGGTGGATCTGCTGACGCCGGGTCTCGGATTCGGCCTGAACCTTGCGAAGACGAGCAACGACCGCTTCGAGCTCATCTCCTCGACGGCCTTTCTGAACGAGCCTTTCTGACATGAACCTGCAAACGCTCTTCCGGTCCAAATTCTTCTGGCGCGACAGCGGCGGTCTCGCAGCCGTCGAATTCGCGCTCGTGTTTCCCTTTCTGATCCTGGTCCTGATCAACGTCGTCTCGTTCTATGACGGGTTCAGGGGAGACAAGGTCATATCCAAGGTCACCGGGGTTGTCGTGGATCTGGTGACGCGCGACCGGGGATCCATCGACGACGATGACTTTGACGAGTTGGTCGCAATCGGTGAAGCGCTTGCGGGCAAATATTCTGCCAATTCGGATTTCACCGTGGTCGTCGCGAGCATCCGGAACGTGTTCGATGTTGACGAGGATGAGGATCTCGAACTCGCATGGAGCCGCAGCAACGTGGACGAAGCGGTTCTGGAGCAGGCGGACCTGGATGAGCTCGATCTTCCGGACGTCGGTGAAGGTGAATCCGTCATTTACGTGATGGTGAGCGCCGAATATACGCCGATGCTCATCAACGAGCTTATCGGCACGTTCACGCTCAGCGACAACCAGGTGAGACGCCCGCGGTTTGTTGCCGAGGTGACCTGTGAAAGCGACTCCGGCGCGTGTTGACGGCTTGTATGCGCAAGGCGGGTGCGGCGGCCGGAAACGCGCGAAACGTTCCTTGACTTGGTCCTTTCATTGGCGGGTGCGCGCTGAGTGGCGTGTTTTGATTTAGCGCTTGTCTTGTGCTGTTGCGCTAGGCAGACCCTTTTCCAGGATCAGATCAATGCGCTGTTTCCCTTCTTTGCCCGGCAAATGGCTTCTGTTGCGGTCAGACCTGGTGACGTTTGCGCAAAATGCGTAATCGTTAATTTTTGTTCATGAATTCAATGGGTTTCCTTAAGATTTCGTAAATCACTTTTTTCGGTTCAGGCATAACAGCGCTCTCCATGCGTGTGCACATAATATGCGTCGCTAGGTTTAAACGATTGGATTTGGAGACTGCTCGCGTCCGCTGATCGGTGGGCATGCCGAAAGGTGTTTCGGCGACTTTTTACTCAAGGACTCGGCTTCTGAATGAATCATCCGGGTCGATCAAGGGCGAGGCGCCCGGAGTGCGGTCCTGATGCGAGTCAGCAGGCGTTGTTGTGCAAGGATTGAAGAGAATGATTAGCCGGCTACTTAAAAGCCTCTCGAGTTCCAGGTCCTCCTCGTACATGTTGTCGACCATGGTGAACGTGTGGTTTGGCAGAAAAGGCGATTTCGGTCTTGTCCGCAGCGGTGTTTCTCCAGAGGCAACCGGTTCCTTTTCCGGCATGGCGACGCTCGCGTCCACAAATGCACAAACTTCTGACGAGGCCGTTCTTGAAGCGTGGCGCAAAGAACTGGGATCCACGCCAAACCGCAATGACGGCGATGGCGACCTCCACTTCCTGTTGCTTAAGAACTTTCTCTACTGGGGCTCCGTCGCCTTGAGCCTGTATCTCATTTTCACCGTCTTCAGTTTCTTCTGAAAACCTCCTGAGGTCCTTTTCACGTTCGCCCTTTTCCGGCTGAACCAACCGGCTGATCAGGTCTCCCGGCCCTCAACTTTCCGGGACCCGTCAACCCAGTTCCCCAAAGGAACGAGATGCGCCCAGACATCGCGCCGTGCCTCGCTGCTGCCGTGCAGGCCGGGAAAACGACATGGGCGGAAGTGATCAGGCCCCTAGAGTTTTGCAGCCGTTGAATCTGGCAAGGCACTACAAGAGCCACAGCGTGAACAGGCGGTTCGGGTGAAAACCGGATGAGACGGTTTGATTGCGCCGGTCACTGCTACCGGCGCATGGCGTAGGCCACCAGGTGCACCGCCACAAACATCTCAAGCCACGCAAGCGGCAAGGCGATCAGCAGCACGCCGGGTGTCGCCAGGTTCATGTTGAAAAGGCCGAGCCAGAGAATGACAAAAATTCCGGCCCAGATGCCCGTCGCAATCCTGAAGATGCTTTTCGGCGAACCGCCCAGCCGTTCGAGAGCGAGTGTGGCGACCAGGGTTACGGCAATCACGAGGATCGTGTCCCAGACCCCCCAGATCAGAAACACCGGAACGCTCATCGGTGCGACATCGGGCAGCGCGGGGAGGGCATCCCGCATCATCGGTCTTACGAAAACGAAGTATCTGAAGACCTCGGACAGGTTGATCCAGACGAAGTTCAACAAAAGGGCGAACCCTATCGTGCTGCCATCCGATTGCGCGGGCTGCAGTTTGCCTGGGACATTCACTTGAGCTCTCCTTTCATCAGGGACAAAAAGGTGGTTGTGACCTGGCGCAAGCGCTGCGCGTCCGAGGTCACGCGCGACAGCGACCAGAGGCCGGTCGCGAACACGAGGACGGTCTCTGCCAGTTGCCGGGACCGGCGGTTCGAGAGACTGCCTGCAGAGTTCCTGATTGCGGAGGCAAATCCCTTCAGGAGACGGTCGTTGTGTTCGTCGACCTTCTGTCGGACGTCCGCGTCTTGGGGCGCGACCTCCGTTGCCGAGTTCGCGACAAGACAGCCGGGCCCGGGCAACCCGTTCGCCTCCGCGAGCGAGATCTGGTGTTCGAAATAGGCCGCAATGTCTTCAAGCGTCGCGGTCCTTTTCTCGACCTGCTCGAAAGCGGGACTGACGATCGATGTCCGGTAGAGGTCGAACGACTTCAGGAACATGCCTTTCTTTCCGCCGAATTCCTTGTAGATCCCGTGGCGGCTGACCCCCGTGGCGCACACCAGATCGTCCATCGATGTCGCATGGTAGCCGCCCTGCCAGAAGGTGTTGAGGGTTTGGAGCGCGAGTGTCTCGGTGTCATAGGTTCGGGGCCGTGCCATTTACAGATATTACAGAACGATCGTTCTGTAATCAAGGTCAAACCTTCAGGCGGCGATTGCAGAGACCTGGACGCAAAATCCGGCAAACCGATCGGTGAAGCAGGCGCGGGCAAACAGATCGTTGCGGCCTAAACAAAAAAGAGCTTTGTCAAAAAATACATTTTATGGTTGAGTCAATTCGACATGATCGCACACCACCGCCGGTCCTGCGCACATGTCATCTTTTCCCGGAGACCGGCCCGGTAGTGTCCGGGGCAGACCCGAGCGCACGCGGTCAGCTTCCAGTCGGTGTAATTGCCGGCGTGCAGGGAGAAGAACTGTTGGACAGACACGGTCATGCAGGTGACGGGCACGCACATGGTTCGGCAAACGAGAGAAAACTGGCTCTGGCCGCAGCTCTGACAGGCGGATACATGTTCGCCGAAGTTGTCGGTGGACTGGTGTCCGGTTCACTGGCCCTGATTGCCGATGCCGGGCACATGCTGACGGATTTTGCCTCGCTTGTCCTGGCGTGGTTCGCGGTCCGCCTCGGCCGGCGGCCGGCCACCTGGAAGATGACCTACGGATTTGACAGGTTCTCCGTCCTCGCCGCTTTCGTGAACGGTCTGGCACTGTTTGTCATTGCCGCCTGGATTATCTACGAAGCGGTAAACCGTTTTCGTGAACCGGTCGAAGTCCTCGGCGGAATGATGCTGTGGGTCGCAATCGGCGGTCTGGTCGTGAACGTGGCTGCATTCCGGGTGCTCACGCGCGGCGAGAAAGGCAACCTCAACATCCGGGCGGCTGCCTTGCACGTGGCAGGTGATCTTCTGGGATCGGTCGCCGCACTAGCCGCCTCGCTCGTGATCATCTTCACCGGGTGGATGCCGATCGATCCCCTGCTGTCCGTTCTGGTGGTCCTGCTCATCCTCCGTTCTGCCTGGAAGGTAGTCAGGGAAAGCGGGCATATCCTGCTAGAAGGCACACCTGAAAGTCTCGATTTGAAAGCGGTCTCGACAGCGATTGCTGCCGAAGTCGGAGGCGTCGCGGCAGTCACGCATCTGCATGCCTGGTCTGTCACGCAGGAGCGGCCGATGATGACGATGGAAATCGACATAAAGCCCGGAGAAGACCCGCTTCAGGTCAAGCAGAACATCCGCAGTTTGCTGGAAAGAACATACGGCGTTTCCCACGTGACCATCGAAGCCGCGAATCCGGCAGACTGATCCAGTGCAAGGCGGGCGGAAGCGTGCCGTCAAGCGCCGTTTGGGGCCATGGCTTCAGTTCCGGCGCGCTTGTTTTGCGGCACCGGGCCTGAAACCACGGCTGTCTTGACCGGGAACGGGGTCAAAACCATCGGCACCACTCATTGCCACGGCTGCCGGCCGAGAGTGAACGCAACACGCTTCACGACCACATGCGCCCGGCGAATTCCATCTCTTCCTTGCCGACGGCATTGGTATAGATGGCCGTGGTCTCGATCGAGGCATGACCCATCCATTTGCGCAGCATCGTCAGGGGAACGCCGCAACGGAGCGCATAGACGCCATACCCGTGCCGGAGGCCCTTGGGGGACGCCTGGGCGCCGGAGATGCCGGCCGCCGTCATCACTTTCTTCACCCATCGATAACCGGTGATCCGGCAAACCGGGCGATCCGGGTTTTCCGGCCAGAGGAAGGTCTCGCCGGCCCGGGCTCTCATCAGAGCGGACAGGGTACCGGTCAGCACAGGGGGAATCGGGATTTCGCGCACGTGGTGCCTGTCGCGCTTCTTCAGCGTTCGAATCGAAACCAGATGGCTCATCGTGTCGACGGCTTCCGAGGTGAGCGCAAGGGCTTCCGACAGCCGGCACCCGGTATGCAGAAGGGTCAGGCACAGGGCTTTTTGCGGCAGGTTCTGACTGTTTGCGACGGCGATGAAACGCCTGCGTTCTTCCGCATTGACGTAGAGCCTGCGGTTGGTCTGGTCATACAGCCGCATTTGCGCAGGCTGCTGATTGCACAAGGAGGTATTCATAAGACTAACACACCCATTCTCAGTCGTGTTTCTTTTCTGCAACACTATTATTCATATTGTTACAGTCAGAAATACTCAGCGAATTTCAGCGGTTAGAAGCGGCTAACCAAATGACTACTCAATTTTACCGGGGTTGACAAGCGCAGCATCCTGCTAATTTCCTGCGTTTGTACAAAATGAATAATTTTGTTGCATCCCGGAGTTCGGAAAACCAGGCAAGACCAGCATTTCATCGGTTCCAGGAAGTGGGCAGCTGACCCCTTTCGAGGAGAATCTTTAAATGTCTGGAATGAAACTCAAAACACTTCTGCTTGGTGCGGCAGCGGCAGCCACTGCCACCACCGCACAGGCCGCCGACCTTCCGGTCGCTCCGGAGCCGGTTGACTACGTTCGCGTCTGCGATGCCTACGGCTCGCGCTTCTACTACATCCCGGGCACGGAGACTTGCCTGCGGGTTGGCGGCCGCCTGCGGACGCAGTTCGTAGTCAATAACGTTCTGGACAATGACGGCGCATATGACACTGATCCGGGCTGGCAGGCACGTGACACCGATGGCTACACATGGCTGACACGCGGGTACGCTTACCTTGACGCGCGCACGGCAACCGAATTCGGCACGCTGCGCGCCTATGTCGCCCTACGCATGCAGATCGAGAATGGCAGTAGTGGCTACAAGCTTGATGCCGGTTACATCCAGTGGGGCGGCCTGACCGCCGGTTACCTGGGCTCCAACTTCAACATCTACACCGGTCAGGTGGCTGTCGGCGTTGTGACGCGTGACTGGTCCGATTCATCAATGAACCAGATCGCATACACCGCCGCATTCGGCGATGGTTTCTCCGCAACGATCGCGCTTGAGGATCGTCGTGGTCGTGAAGTCGGCGATTATGGCGGCACCCGTGCGCCGGATCTCGTCGGTGCACTTGGCATCTCACAAGGCTGGGGTTCTGCGCAGATCTCAGGTGCGTTGCATCAGGTGTATCCTGAAACCAACAATCAAGCTGACAGTGAGGACAGTCTCGGCTGGGCGGTCGGTGCTGGTGTGAACGTCAACCTGCCGTTCGCGAATTCCGGTTCAAACATCTATTTCCAGGGCTTCTATGCCGATGGCGCGTTGTCCTATATCGGCAATGGAATCACCGGGTTCACGGTCACCGATGGCGACGATGAGTACACGGTCACCGATTACACAGGCGTTGACGACACCAGCACTGGATACTCCTTGTCGGGTGGTGTGTATATCCAGGCAACACCGACCATCGGTTTGGCTCTCGATGGCTCCTATGCCAGCGTTGATCAGGCTGACGATTCGGACATCGGTGACGTAGAGCGCTGGGCTATTGATGGTTCAGTGCAGTGGGTGCCGGTATCAGGGTTTGTTCTGGCTGCTGACGTAGGGTACTCGAGCACCAAGTTCGATGAGGACCCGTTCACGACAACAGTCGACGACGATGGTGAGACAATTGACGCACTCCTCTTCGGCGTCCGGATACAGCGGACCTTCTAGACCCGCATGAAAAGTTCTGGCTGAGACCTCCAAAAATTTCAGTCAGTCAAACGGCCCGGCTTTCTCCAAGTTGCCGGGCCGTCCCCCTTTGCAGGCTTGTTGCGCAAACTGGTGTAACAGTGCGTTCAAGACCTGTGTTTTCTATGCCGCTGCGGATGGGAGCGGCTAAATTCTCAATCCACATCAACAGACTTGTCCGGACAACCGGTTCTTGTTGAGCCGGATAAATGTGCGCCTTGCGGATCGAGTACAGACCCTCGCGATTGAACCACCGGCGGCGGTGCGGGATCGCGACGTGCACCATGTCGGTGTGCATTCTGTGATGGTCCGCTTTCGTCTGGAGGATCAGGCCGCGCGTAGTCGTGCGTGCCGGATGCTCGGCCCAGGAACCCGTTTCAGGCAAACGGTTCCAGGGTCCTGCCGCAGTCGCGTCGCGCAACGATGAATGACCCAGGCGACCGCTTCGGAAAAGACGTCCGGTGCATTTCGTGCGTCAGGTCGCGGACACCGTCAACAGGACTTGCTGATGCCGGCTACCAAAGCAGCCGCTTTTTTCAGCAATCGCCGGAGTAAATAGTGTCCGGATTTCCGCGCTATGCTGCGCTAAACGTGCATTTTTTCCCTGAAATCTTCGCTTTCGCACCATCAGAGGAGCAGGGAGGAAACTGAATTGCGTTCGGTTTCTGCATAACACTTTGGTCTCTAAAGTTTGTATCAATTAGGTGTTGCTCAGACACCATTGCCTTGACGCGAACGCATCAGTGATTTGAGCGCGGGCATTTACTGTCCGGGATGCATGAAGAGCTGGTGTTGAACAACAAGCATGGAACCGTCGTCCCCTAATCGGAAACGGACATATCGCTCGGCTACCTAACACACTCTGCGCCGAGACAACTGCAGTCAGCATTGCTTCAACCCACAATGCTGACTGCATTTTTCTTTCCGAAATCAGAAAGTCCGTCGAAACCACCATGACAGTGCCGTTCAAACTCGTTTGCCAGCGATCGCCTGCAAGCCGGATCCGGCCGATGCTGCTGCGGGCAAGTGCGCAGGCGGGCGCGCGCCCAGGCCACGGGCCGGACAAGCGGACGGGGTTCTCGATACTTGCGTGCCGGATTAAACGCGCAGGTGGTCTCGTGTACGCGTTTGCGGTGCTGTTGCTGACAGCGTCCGCGTCACTGGCCGGGTCCTGGCAAAAAACCGATGTTCCCGCCTATGCAAAGTCGGCGCAAATTCTGGCAATCGGAGATGACGGTGCGTTCTATTCCGTGAGTTCGAACAGGCACGGGTTTTTCTTTCAGGCCTTGCTGGAAACATACAGGTTCGAAAAGACGGAGGGTGCGGACCGAACCGGCCAGCTGCTGAGGCGGCTGAACGTCGTGTTCCTGGCCGACAGCTGCGATGGCTACACGGCTGAATCGTCAGGCCGCTGGTCACTTGGCGCGGGAGGCGAGACCTACAGGCTGACGGTTGCGGGCGGTAAGGTCACGACCCTCCATCTTCTATCCGGTAACCCGGAGCCGCGCCATTCGTGCTGAGCGCCGGTCAATCCACGGGCTCAAGACCGCAGCACGGCAACCTTGCAGGCGCTCATACCACGACATCCCTTTCCGGCGGTTCACGGCCTTCGTGGAGGGCAAGCAGGTTGCCGATCATTCGTTTCACGGTCGGTTCGAACGTGTCGGCGGAGACAGCCGCAATATGCGGCGTGTTGATCGCCGTCTCCAGCCCGATCAGGGGATTGTCCGCCGTGACCGGTTCTTCCATGTAGACATCGCTGGCGGCACCGCGCAGGTGGCCGGATTTCAGGGCGTCGGCGAGATCCGCCTCCACGACGATACCGCCGCGTGCGACGTTCACCAGTAGCGCGCCGGTTTTCATCAGCGCGAGCGTTCGCGCGTTGATCATTCCGCGCGTGTCGCCTGTGAGCGAACAGTTCAGGCTGACGACATCCGCACGGGCGAGAAGGTCCTCAAGGGATGTGAACCGGACACCAAGTGCGGTTTCCGTCTCCGCGTCCTGACGTGTGCGCCCGCAATAGAGGATGTCGCAGCCGAAACCGCCGAGCAGGCGGGCCAGCGCCTTGCCGACATGCCCGAGTCCGACGATCCCGACCGTCTTTCCGGACAGGCGCATCGACGTCGCACCGAGCTCCGACTTGGGCCAGTGACCTCCCAGAACGGCGGTGTGCCCGCGAACGAGATTCCTGTTGAGGGCGAGGATCAGGCCGAGCGCTGTCTCGGCCACGGACAGGGCGTTGGACCCCGTCGTGCGCAGGACGCGGACGCCGTGTGCTTTCGCGGCATTACAATCGATGTTGTCATAGCCGACGCCCCACTTGTGGACAGCGTGCAGTCCGCGCACTGCCATCATGTCTGCGGTCACGGGAACGTCCGCGGTGATGGCAAAACTGGCCCCTTCAAGAGCCGCGACCTGATCCGCCGGCGCACGGGAGACCGCGTTCGCCAAAAACCAATCGTCCGGTAGATAGCCGGCAAGGCGATTCAGCCGGTCTTCGGAAACGGGATCGAGGAGGACCAGGCTGATCACGGTCTGGACTCGCTGCTGTCCGTGCCCGGAGTACCGGCGTCGTTGTCATCAGGGGCCTTGTCCGGCCAGAAGCGGACGCCGGGACGAGCCAGGCCGCCACCGATGCCCATTGCCGTTCCGTCCGCGCGCCAGCAGGCGGCACCGGTCAAGCCGTTCTCCTCGAAGCCGATGGCATTCATGCCGCCGCCGATATGCGGGACGACTTTCACGTCGTGCCCGGCCTTCGCAAGCCCTTCGGCCATCGGTGCGTATGGTTTTTCGATTTCCACTTCCTGCCCCTGGGTCCATATCCGCGGTGCCTCGACAGCTTCCTGCAGGCTCATGCGGTGATCTATGAGGTTGACGATTGCCTGCATTGCGGAGGGGAAAATCCGCAAACCGCCCGGAAGACCGAGCGCGAAACGCGGCGTTCCGTCCCGCGTGACGATCATCGGCGCCATCGACGTTGGCACGCGTTTGCCGGGGGCGATCGAGAGCGCCCGGCCCGGATGCGGATCGTAATTCATCATGTAGTTGTTGGGAATGATGCCGGTTCCCGGCACCATGATCCGCGCGCCGAAAAGACCGTTGATCGTGTGCGTGGCGGTGGCAATGTTGCCGTCCCTGTCGGCAACGGTGACATGCGTGGTGTCCGCGCTCTCGGGATAGAGAGCTGATTGCAGGTTGCTGCCGAGGCGGGTGCGGCAGTCAGAGGCATAGTCCTTCGACGTCAGACGCCCGACAGGAACGTCGACGAAATCCGGATCTCCGGAAGCGGCGCGCCTGTCTTCGAAGGCTAGTGCGATCGTGCGCGCCAGAAGATCCAGCGCTTCGACGCTGCCGAAGCCGAGCCCCGGAATGTCGTATGCTTCCAGGATATTGAGCATCTGGACGATGTGAACGCCCGAGGAGGCCGGTGGCGGCGGGCCGACGATTTCAAAACCGCGATAGGTGCCGGTGATGACCGCCCGCTCAACCGGGCGGTAGTTCCTCAGATCGTCCTGCGTCACCCATCCGGCATCGGGTCCGCCGGTCGCGAGGCGGTCGGCCAATGCAGCGCCGAGCGCGCCGCCGTGAAGCGCAGCAGCGCCTTCCCTGGCGATCAGCCGGAGGCTTTCGGCATAGTCCTGCATGAAGATCCGCTCACCGAAACGCGGCGGGCGCCCTTCCGGCATCAGAACCCTAGCGCATTCGGGATCCTTGCGGAGATCGTCCTGAAATTCGTTCACGGCACCGCTGAGATAATGGGTTGCCAGAAACCCCTTTTCAGCGGCGCGAATGGCCGGCTCAACAAGGTCCGCGAAGGGCAGTTTGCCGCAAGATTCATGCAGGCGGCACCACCCGGCGAGATTGCCGGGTACGGCGACCGCCGACGGACCGACCGTGTTGCGCCGGTTCTTCACATCCATTTGGTTCGGGGGCGTATCCGAGACGGGCTCGTATATCCCGGCATGCATGTCCTTCGCGGCGCAGGCGAGCGCATCCATGACGACATGCGTTCCGTCCTGAAGGCGGACATGCGACAGCCCGCCGCCGGCGATGCCGACCATCATGGGCTCAACCACGGTCAGGGTCAGCAACGCGGAGACGGCGGCATCAATGGCATTGCCGCCCGCTGCGAGCATCTCGGTTCCGGCGGCCGTTCCGAGCGGATGGTTGGTCACGATCATGCCGATGGAACCGGAGGCGGAGCGTTTTTCGCAGATAAAGGGGAGGGGACGAGCCATCAGTTTTCCATTCGCGGGGCGTGCATGTGCAGGTTAGCCGCAGGTGTCCGGAACCGCCACAAGGGAATCGGTATCTGTTCTCAAAGGCCGCTGTTCGCAGCCCCTCCGTCCGCATGACAGACGTGCGATCGCGTTCGATGCGCGGTCAGATCAGTAAAGGAAAGGTGACGTTGTCACCCTGCGGCCGAGCGAACAGGCATCGCAGACATGGATGAAGGGGGAAAGGTCCATGTCGCTGGATCGTGTCCGGATCAGGTCCGACATTCTGGCATAAAGGTTCGGGTATTCATTGTCGGAGCCTTGCCTGACCAGCTCACCATCGATTTCAAGCCGGCTGCCTCCAAGGGACAACCGGGCATTGCCGTCGGTGGTTTCGACCTCGATGTCCCAGGTCTGAGGCCCTTCCTGACGCCAATCGAACTGGGCGGACACATCGGCTCCCGCCGGATCGGTGAAGCTGAGTTCGGCAGCGATCGGGGTCGCGCGATTTTCCGGATATTCGAGCGTTGCCTCCCGGACGTGAACGGCGTGGGGCAGGATTTCCGTCATGATCGACAGCGCGTTGATCCCGGGATCAAACACGCCCATGCCGCCCGGCTCCCAGATCCATTCCTGTCCGGGATGCCAATGCCGGACGTCCTCCTTCCAGACAATGCGCAGGCGTCTGAGCTCACGCGCGGCAAGCCAGGATTTCAGGTCCGGAACGCAATCGGCGAAACGCGAGTGCCATGTTGCGAAGATCGTGACGCCCATCTCCCGTGCCAGGGATTCAAGCGCGAAACACTCCGCAAGGCTCTGACCCGGGGGCTTTTCGAGCATGACGTGCCTGCCGGCCCTGAGGGCTGCTTCCGCGTAGGCAAACCGTGGCTGCGGCGGGATGGCGAGCGAAATTGTCGAAATGTCCGGGCGTGCTTCCAACAGGGCTTGAAGCGTTTCAAACGACTCGATGCCGTCGACTGAGGCGTGACGGCTGACAGTTGCCTCGAGCGACCATTCGGGGTTGGCGGAAATGGCCGGGATGTGCTGGTCCCGGGCAATCTTGCCGATGCCGACCAGAGCCAGTTTTTCAGTCATCAGTGGGAATCCTTCGGGACAGCGGAGCCACGGCAGCCTATCAGAAAATCGAAATCTGCGCCTGTGTCCGCTCCCTGAACGTGATCGTGAAAGAGGCGGGCATAGCCGCTATCCGGGACCGCGTGGCTGGGGGTCCAGGCGTCCAGCCTTCGCTGTAGTTCCTCGTCGGAAACGTCCAGGTGCAAACGGCGGTTCGGCACATCCAGTTCGATGAAATCGCCGGATTGCACCACCGCCAGCGGTCCGCCGGCTGCCGCTTCCGGTGCAGTGTGCAGAACCACCGTCCCGTAAGCTGTTCCGGACATTCTGGCATCGGAAATACGGATCATGTCGGTTATCCCCTTGCGCAGGATTTTCGGTGGCAGGCCCATGTTGCCGACCTCCGACAATCCGGGGTATCCCTTCGGGCCGCAATTCTTGAGAACCATGATACAGGTCTCGTCGATGTCGAGATCGTTGTCGTTGATCTTGCGCTTGTAGTCATCGATATCTTCAAAAACGACCGCACGGCCGCGATGTTTCAGGAGATGCGGTGAGGCTGCAGAGGGTTTCAGGACTGCGCCGTTCGGGGACAGATTGCCCTTCAGAACGGCGATCCCGCCCTGCTCCGTCAGTGCCTTTTCAACCGGCCGGATGACCTCCTCGTTCCAGTTCTTCACATGCCTGACCTCATCCCAGATCGTCTTGCCCGAGGCGGTAACGGCGTCCCTGTGAAGCGATCCGGCCTCGCCGAGACGCTTGACCACGACCGGCAGACCGCCGGCGTAGAAAAACTCTTCCATCAGGTATTCCCCCGAAGGCATCAGGTTGACGATCGTCGGGATGTCACGTCCGAGCCGGTCCCAGTCGTCAAGCGTGAGATCAATGCCGGCGCGCCCGGCAATGGCAAGCAGGTGGATCACCGCGTTGGTCGACCCGCCGATTGCGCCGTTGGTCCGGATTGCGTTTTCGAAGGCCTGTCTGGTCAGGATGTCCGATGGCTTCAGGTCGTCCTTGACCATCTGGACGATCCGGCGCCCGCTCAGATGTGCCATCACGCGGCGCCGGCTGTCGACAGCAGGAATGGCGGCATTGCCGGAAAGCGCCATGCCGAGAGCTTCCGCCATCGAGGCCATGGTGGAAGCCGTGCCCATGGTGTTGCAGCTGCCGGGCGAACGGCTCATCGACACCTCGGCTTCCAGAAACTCCTCCCGGGTCATCTCACCGGCTTTCACGGCTTCGGAGAACTTCCACAGATGTGTGCCCGAGCCGACCCGTTCCCCCTGAAACCAGCCATTCAGCATCGGTCCGCCGGAGACGACGATTGCAGGCAGATTGACGGATGCCGCTCCCATGAGCAGGGAGGGTGTGGTCTTGTCACAGCCGACGAGCAGAACAACGCCATCCAGCGGCGCTCCGCGAATGGCTTCTTCAACGTCCATGCTCGCGAGGTTGCGGAACATCATGGCCGTCGGCCGCAACGTGCTTTCACCCGTGGAGAAAACCGGAAACTCGACGGGGAACCCGCCCGCTTCGTAGATGCCGTGTTTGACGCGCTCTGCGAGATCCCGGAGATGGGCATTGCAGGGCGTCAGCTGTGACCACGTGTTGCAAATGCCGATGACAGGGCGGCCATCGAATAGATCATCCGGCAAGCCCTGGTTCTTCATCCAGCTGCGATGATAGATATTGTCCCGGCTGGTGCCGCCGAACCACGCCGCCGATCTCAGTTTCCGGGGCCAATTTGCCGGTTGGAAGGCCATGGCGTCAAAGCACCCTGACCGCGGTCATGCCGTCATTTTCCGCTTCGAAGGAAAGGCGGTTTCGCAAGGGTACGCCGAAGCCGCTCGCCGCAATCTCGACCACGTCTCCCTCCTGGCAGGAAATGCCGTCGGCAAAGGAAAGCGTCGCCGTTCCGAACATGTGAACATGCACGTCGCCGGGCTGGCAGAACAGATCATACTTGAAGTGATGATGTTCCAGATTGGCCAGAGTGTGGGACATGTTGCTTTCGCCGGACAGGAACGGCTTTTCCCACAAGACCGATCCGTTGCGGATGATCCGGCTGCTGCCTTCCACGTGCTCGGGGAGGTCGCCGACACGCATTTCCGGCCCGAAGGATGCCGGGCGGAGCTTGGAATGGGCCAGATACAGATAGTTCTGCCGTTCCATTACGTGGTCGGAAAACTCGTTTGCGAGCGCGAACCCCGCGCGGTGCGGTGTTCCATCCGGCCCGATGACATAAATTCCGGCGATCTCCGGTTCTTCGCCGCCGTCGTTGCAAAAACCGGGACTGACCAGGTCGCCGCCTGGAGCGACGGCGCTGGTGCCGTTACCCTTGTAGAACCACTCCGGCTGAACACCTGCGTGACCATTGGCGGGCTTGCCATTCTCCAATCCCATACGGAACATTTTCATGGAGTCCGTGAGTTGGGTTTCTTCGGCCTCCGTCTTGGCGTGCATGGCGTCACGTGTTGCCGCGGACCCCAGATGAGTGAGACCGGTTCCCGTCAGATGCATGTGCGCCGGATCGGGATGCTGGAGAGGCAGAAGCAGCCGGCCGTCCTCGGCAAGCTTTTCCAGGTCGACTGCAGGGCCCAGTTCGTGGGCACGGATGCGTTCGGTCAGGCTCTGACCTCTCATGATCGCGTCCATGACGAGTTGATAGGTCGAGGAGACCGCTTTCAGGACACCTGCCTCACTGCCGTTGCGCACGACGACGGCGCAGTTTCCCTGAGCGTCCAGGATCTGGGAGAGCAACATGTGATTATCCTTGCTTGTTCTTGTTGTAGACGTCGAAGATTACGGCTGCGAGCAGGACAAGGCCCTTGATCATCTGCTGGTAGTCAATGCCGATGCCCATGATGGACATCCCGTTGTTCAGGACGCCCATCAGGAAAGCCCCGACGACCGCGCCGATGATGGTGCCGACGCCGCCGGACATGGACGCGCCGCCGATAAAGACGGCTGCGATCACGTCCAGTTCCAGAGCGAAACCGGCCTTGGGGGTCGCGGTGTTCAGGCGCGCGGCGAAAACAAGGCCCGCCGCGGCTGCCAGAACGCCCATGTTCGTGAAGGCGAGAAAAGTCAGCCGTTCCGTCTTGATGCCTGACAGCTTGGCGGCCTTTTCATTGCCACCAAGCGCATAGATGCGGCGGCCGACCGTGGTCGATTCGGTGATGAAGGCGTAGATGATCGTCAACACGCCCATCGTGATCAGCACGTTCGGCAGTCCGCGGAACAGCGACAGCTTGTACATGACGAAGATGAGTGCGGCCGCAACGATGACGTTTCGTGCAATGAAGAAGAGCTTCGGCTCATCCTCAATGCCGTATAGCCGGTTTTGTGCCCGCTGACGCAAGCCGATCCAGACAATCATCGCTGCTGCGGCCACACCCGTGAACAGCGCCAGCATGTTGACGTGCTTCACGCGCCGCATTTCGAGCATGTTTGCAAGGGAGTCGCCCCAGCTCATCGGAAAGATGTCCGGCACGAAGCCTGTGGCAAGGATCTGGAATTCTTTCGGGAAGGGGCCGACCGACTGGCCTTCGAGCAACCAGAGCGACAGGCCCCTGAACACCAGCATGCCGGCCAGGGTGACGATGAAGGACGGAATTTTCCAATAAGCAACCCAATAGCCCTGGGCTGCTCCGATGAGACCGCCAACCACGAGACACACGACAATGGTCAACGGGACCGACTGGTCCATGTTGACGATCATGACGGCGGCCAGCGCACCTATGAATCCCATCACCGAACCGACGGAAAGATCGATGTTTCCGGACACGATAACGATCAGCATGCCAAGCGCCATGATGATGATGTAGGAATTCTGCAGCAGCAGGTTGGTGACATTGACGGCCCGCAGCAGCGTGCCGTCGGTGACGATCTGGAAGAACGCCATCACCGCAATGAGCGCGAACAACAGGCCGTACTGCCGCAAGTGCGAGGAAAGATATTGGCCGATGCTTCTGGTCTTTGCCTGCGCGGCGGGATTTGTATCGCTTTGTGCCAGGTCCATATTGAAACTCTATTCGTTGACTATGAGCGACATGATGCGCTCCTGGCTTGCGTCCGCGGCATTCAGTTCACCGACGAGCGCGCCTTCGTTCATGACGTAAATCCGGTCGCACATTCCGAGCAGTTCCGGCATTTCGGATGAGATCATGACGACGCCTTTGCCCTGGTCCGCCAGATCGTTGATGATGGTATAGATCTCGTATTTCGCGCCCACATCGATCCCTCTTGTGGGTTCATCGAGGATCAGGACTTCCGGTTCCGTGAACAGCCACTTTGCCAACACGACCTTCTGCTGGTTGCCACCGGACAGGTTCATGGTTTTCTGGAAGACCGACGGTGTGCGGATTGCCAGAGCCTGCCGGAACCGTTCGGCAATCCGGGTTTCCTCGTTCTTTTTCAGCACAGAGCCCGAGGAAACACCGTCCAGATTTGCCAGCGTGGTGTTGAAGCGGATGCTCTCCTCGAGAACGAGGCCAAGCGACTTGCGGTCTTCGGTGACGTAGGAAATGCCGGCACCGATCGCCTTGTCGACGGTGCTGATGTCGATTTCGTTGTCGTTGAGCTTCGCCGTTCCGGAGATATTGCGGCCGTAGGACCGGCCGAAGATCGACATGGCAAGCTCGGTGCGGCCGGACCCCATGAGGCCGGCTATGCCGACAACCTCGCCGGCACGGACGGTAAGCGCGGCGTCGCGGATCACCTGGCGCCCGGTATGTTCGGGATGCCAGACATTCCAGTTGCTGATTTCCAGCAGGATTTTTCCGGGGGTGCGCCGATGCTCCGGGAACCGGTGCGTCATGTCCCTGCCGACCATGTCACGAACGATTTCATCTTCGCTCAAGCCCGCCTTGGCATCAAGGCGTGAAACGGTGAGGCCGTCGCGTATGACGGTGACTGTGTCCGCGACGTAGCGAACCTCGTTGAGCTTGTGCGAGATGATGATGCTGGTGACACCCTGTGCCTTGAGCTCCAGCATCAGATCCAGCAGCTTGCGGCTGTCGTTTTCCTGGAGCGCGGCCGTCGGCTCATCGAGAATGAGCAGCTTGACGTCCTTGGACAGCGCCTTGGCGATTTCCACGAGTTGCTGCTTTCCGACACCGAGCGTGTCCACCAGCGTGGACGGCGCTTCGGTAAGGCCGACTTTCGCTAGAAGCTCTTCCGTACGCCGGTTGGTCTCGCGCCAGTCGATCACTCCGCTTCTGGAGCATTCATTGCCGAGGAAAATGTTCTCGGCGATGGAAAGCTGGGGCACGAGCGCCAGCTCCTGATGAATGATGATGATCCCCTGACGTTCACTGTCAGAAATGCCTGCAAACCGCGCCGGTGCGCCGTCAAACACGATTTCGCCCTCGTAGGTTCCGTGCGGATAGACGCCGGAGAGGATTTTCATGAGGGTCGATTTGCCCGCGCCGTTCTCGCCGACGACGGCGTGGATTTCACCTTGCTGCACATCCAGGTTGACCTGATCAAGCGCCTTGACGCCCGGAAAGGTCTTGCTGATGTCTTGCATGGACAGGAGTGCCATGTACCCCGATCTCCGTAATTCCAAAAACCCGCCCGCAACTGGAGTGTCGTGGACGGGTCTTTCGCTGGACCAGGCTTACTTGACTTGATCAGCCGTGTAGTAGCCGCTGCCGACGAGGACATCTTCCCAGTTGGAAGCATCGACCGCGACAGGCTCCAGCAAATAGGACGGAACCACCTTGATACCGTTGTCATAGGTCTTGGTGTCGTTGATCTCGGGTTCACCGTCGTTGAGGATGGCCTCGACCATGCCGACCGTCACGCGGGCCAGTTCCCGGGTGTCCTTGAAGACGGTCGAATGCTGCTCGCCCGCAAGAATGGATTTCACGGACGGAATTTCAGCATCCTGTCCGGACACGATCGGCATCTTGAGATCGCCGGATCCGTAGCCGACCCCCTTGAGCGACGACAGGATGCCGATGGAAAGTCCGTCATAGGGGCTGAGCGCACCATGGAGCTGCTTGTCCGTGTAGTGGGCTGACAGGAGATTGTCCATGCGAGCCTGTGCGACCGCACCGTCCCAGCGAAGGGTCCCGACGGTGTCCATGCCCATCTGACCCGAGACGACATTGATTGTGCCGGCATCGATCATCGGCTGAAGGACCGACATTGCGCCGTCATAGAAGAAATAGGCATTGTTGTCGTCCGGCGATCCGCCGAAGAGTTCGACATTGTAAGGACCGTCGCCGAACCGTTCTTTCAGGCCGTTAACCAGAGAGGTTGCCTGCTGAACGCCGACCTTGAAATTGTCGAACGTCGCATAGTAGTCGACATTGCCGCTGTCGCGGATCAGCCGGTCATAGGCGATGACCTTGATCCCGGAGGCAGCAGCATTTTCCAGGGCGTTGGAAAGCGTGGTTCCGTCGATCGCCGCGATCACCAGAACATCGACACCCTTGGTGATCATGTTCTCGATCTGCGCGAGCTGATTGGGAATGTCGTCTTCCGCATACTGCAGATCGGTCGAATAGCCGGCGGCCGTGAATTGCTCGACCATGGAGTTTCCATCGGAGATCCAGCGGGCGGAGGACTTGGTCGGCATGGCAATGCCGACTGCCCCCTTGTCTGAAGCGAAAGACGTGCCGGACATGAGCGTTGCCGTCGCGGCGACTGCAATCAGCGCCTTGGAAAAGAAATTCATGTGTTCCTCCCTGGCCGGTATAGGTCCGACCGCAAAATTGATGAGGCATCCGGGGATGCCGCCTTCAAACTTGCGAAAAGACACATGACCGTCAAATCATTGTTTGCTATCAATACTTACCAATAACGATATGTATTCAAGGGGAAGCGATTTGACCCTGGACCTGTTGCGGCGCGGCATGAAGATTTCGCATCTGCGGCTTCTTGCGGAACTCAGCCGGCAAAGCCGCCTGACGGACGCGGCCGGCGCGCTCGGCATCACCCAGCCGGCGGCGTCGCGCCTGATGGCGGAAATCGAACATGTTGCGGATGCCGAAATCTATGTCCGCAGCGGGCGCGGCATCGAACTGACGGAAGTCGGCCGGACCCTGGCAGAACGATGTGTCCGGGTGCTTCAGGAGCTGACAGATGCCGCAGTTGACATCGAGCATCATGTATCGGGACAACGAGGACACGTGAATATCGGATCGGTCACCGGACCGGCGGTGGAATATGTCCTGCCGGCCATCCGGCACATCCGCTTGAGTTATCCGGAAATTTCCGTTTCGGTCGAAATCGGGCCAAGTAGGGTCCTTGCGCCGATGCTCGAAGAGGGGCGGCTTGATTTCTCCTTGAGCCGCGTTCCCCTTGACGCCGATCCGGACCTTTTTGACGAACAGCCCTTGCGGCGGGAACCGGCATGCCTGGTTGCGCGGCTGGACCATCCGCTGACCCGGCATCCGGTGCCGATCCCGGCGCACGCTCTCCTCGGCTTTGACTGGGTCTTTCCTCCGGTCGGTGCGCCGATTCGGACAACCGCGGAAAGCGCGCTGCGCGACATGGAACTTCAGCTTCCGTCGAAAATCCTGACCACGTCCTCATTCCTGTTTACACTTGCGACCATTCAACGGTCGAACGCCATCGGGCCTGTTGCCCGGTCCGTCGCAGACAGTTTCGCATACTTGCCGGACGGGTCTCCGGGTTCACTGGCGATTTTGCAGACCGACCTGCCCCTGTCCGTCGAAACCTACTCCTTCCTGACCCGGAAGGGTCAGGTGCAGACCGCGGCAGCACGCGTGGTGTCACGCGAAATCCTGCGCCGCTTCAGCGGTGGACAGTAGCCGGCTGTTCGTCGGCGCCAGCGCGTCGTATTGCGCCTGCAGCTGGGGAATTGGCGGATGCGGTGACGGTGAGCCGAGTACCCAGTTGGTCACGATACCACCTTGTGAAAGACAGGCATACTATCGCGCGCCGTCTGTCATTAACTGCCAGATCTTTTTTGTCTTTTGGTGTGTTTCGGCAACGATTGAGCTTATGTCTTGCGATGGGATGCGATGGAAATAGACCGTTGCATAAAGATGGTGCCCGATCTTGTAGGATGACCTGCAGATGGCGGCACCCACGTCATCTTCCCTGCAGACCAGTGCAAACAGATCTCCGTCCTCATCGGGAATATGCTCCGATATGTCGACGGGTTTCATATCGCTTTCTCGATAATATTCGCGCGGACTTGTCAGCCAGACTTGGAAAATTATGTCGTGTGCCGGCATTGCTTTGCACAACTCGCGTGCGTGCGCGTCCCGCTGCCGGAGGCACCAGTCGATCTGGTCATCCTCGGGTTTGCAGACTTGCCGTGAATCTTTTCCGCAAGTGTCCAGGCGGGACGGCTTGCGCACGCGTATTTGCCTTAGCTCGAGGTTGGTTGATGTGGGAATCCTATCTGCAATCTCCAGGGCAGACTTTGTGTTGAAGAATGCCTGGCACTCCGCTTGCCGAAGCCCTGCGTGGCGGAAGCAGGTGTACTTCACGGAGATCTTCGGGTGAGCAGGCACGGAGACTTTCCGATCGGCAATGGTCCCCTCGACAGGCGTCTCCTGAAATACGAGCACCTGTTTCCGTATTTCCGATCTTTCCCATTTTGCGGCAACGTAGAGCCAGGTGGTTCCGCCAACGGGAAGCGACAGGACAAGCATGAACGCGGGGTAAAAGACCGCCTTGCGGTCACGGAAGCGCCAGAGAATTGCCGCCGTGAGACCGCCAAGCCCGAAGGCCAGCAAGGTCACGCCCAGCAACAACACCAAAAACAGGACACCTGCCGCTCCGTATGATGCAGTGCTCCCGAATATAATGCAGACTGTCAACAAGACGGCCGACACCAAGGTGGGCGCCAGTCCGGAAGGAAAGCCGCGGGGCGCGAGGTCGCCACGGGATACAAGAGCCAGAATAAACCCGAACAGATAGATGCCGACGAAGAAAAATTGAATAGCGATATGCGTTCCCTCGTCGCTGCATCCGGAAAGATTGCGCGCAAATTTGCACGCGCTTGGGTGTGGTTCCATCATTTGCACTCAATGGTATATTTTCAGTTCCCATCCGGCAGAATTTGCCTTGCCGCGACATTTTGAGCAGACGGAGGCTCCCCGAGCGAAAACGTCCTGTCCATGCGTGCCGACTTTGAATGTTCTGATCGGACACACAGATCATCTTGGCCGGTGGGGAGCCGCAGGTTTAGTATGGGGCCAATCAAACGGGATGCCGGAGGGAGGGGGGCACTTGGTGAAAAAAGTCGTTGTATCGGAGTTCATGGATGAAGCGGCACTCGAGGCATTCGGACCGTCAATCGAGATCCGTTATGATCCGTCGCTCGTCGACGACCCGGAACGCCTGCGGCTGGAACTCGCTCAGGCAGATGCGCTGATCGTGCGAAATCGCACACGTGTCGATCTCGACCTCCTGAACGCGGCACCACGGCTGTGCGTGGTGGGCCGTCTCGGGGTCGGACTGGAAAATATCGATCTTGATGCCTGCGCGGAGAAGGGCGTTGCGGTCAGGCCTGCGACAGGCGCCAACACGCAGTCGGTCGTGGAATATGTCATCGGGGCGATGCTGGTTCTGCGCCGGAGCGTGTTTGCGTCAAGTGACGACGTTCTGGCAGGTGCCTGGCCACGCACAGAACTTGGCGCTGGCGGAGAAGTATGCGGCCAGGTGCTCGGGCTGGTGGGGTTCGGAGCGATTGCCCAGGCGGTCTCGAAAGCGGCCCGCGCGCTCGGCATGAGGATCGCTGCCTTCGACCCCTATCTCACGCCAACCGATCCGGCGTGGTCGGACGTCCGGTCCTGCGGCCTGGAAGAGCTGCTTGCGCTTGCGGACGTCCTGTCGCTGCATGTGCCGCTCACGCAATCCACGAGGAACCTGATCGATGCGGATGCCCTTTCGAAGGTGAAACCCGGTGCGTTGCTCATCAACACGGCGCGTGGCGGTGTCGTTGACGAGCGCGCGCTCGCGGAGGCGCTCAAGACGGGACGGCTGGCGGGAGCGGCGCTGGACGTTTTTGCAACCGAACCGCTCGATGCGTCCACCGCCGCCATTTTTGAAGCGTGCCCCAATCTCATTCTGACGCCGCATGTCGCAGGTGTCACGGAACCTGCAAATGCGCGCGTAAGCCAGGTCACCGTTGAAAATGTTCTGCATGTTTTAACGGACGGCCGCACCTGAACTCAGGAGTATTTCTGCGCAAAACGCGTGACGAATGCCGGGCAAAATGCCTAAGATCAGGAAAAAGACGATCAAGAAAACATGCAATTCATCAGGGAGGAGAAACGCATGAAATTGAAATCCGCCATTCTGGCTATGACACTGGCCGCATTTGCCGGCACCGCGTCCGCAGAAGATTTTCCGAAAGGCAGCGTCGACTACATCATTCCGTTCGGACCCGGCGGCGAGTCCGACATTACCGCCCGCTTTCAGCAACCTTTCTTCGAAAAGCTCTTCGGCGAACAGATGGTGGTGAACTACCAGCCGGGCGGCGGTGGAGCCGTGGGCTGGTCCCAGCTGAACAACATGGCAGGCGACGGATCGGTGATCATGGGGATCAATCTGCCCCACATCATCATCAAGCCGGAACAGGGGGATGTCGGTTTCAAGACCGAGGACCTGGCAGCCGTCTACATGTTTCACTACACCCCCGATGCCATCGTGGTCACGGCGGACAGCCCGTACAACACGCTGCAGGACCTCATCGATGATGCCAAGGCCAACCCGAAGCAGGTGATCTTCTCGGGATCCGGCAAGGGCACCGCGAACCACCTGGCGCAGGTCCAGTTTGACGACATGGCGGATATCGAGAGCACCTACGTGTCGTTCAAGGGCACCGGTGCTTCCGTAACGGCGCTGCTCGGCAAGCAGGTCAAGGCGGCGTGGGGCTACACCACGGTCGGCGCAGCGCAGGGCGACAAGGTCCGGCTGCTTGCCGTTGCCATGGAGGAGCGCCACCCGGCTTTCCCCGACGTTCCGACCTTCCGCGAGCTGGGCTATGACATGGTGTCCGGTGCCTATCGCGGGATCGCGGTGCCGAACTCCGCATCCGAAGAGGTGAGGACGCAGGTTTCCGACGCGATCAAGGCCATCAACGCGGATGCCGAGTTCCAGCAGAAAATGCTGGATGGCGGTTTCGCTCTTGTCGACGTGGGTTACGGCGATGACATGAACGCGTTCATCGCCGAAAAGGCCGAGGGATACCTGAACGCCGCACGCTCGGCAGGTATCATCGAGTGACACAATGGATAGAGGCGCTTCGCGCCTCTATCCTTGCATTCGTGACGCGCTTCGCCGTCTCTCCCGGGAGGACCTGATGCTCGAATTTGTTGTCGGTGCCCTGTCACCGCTGAACCTTCTGCTTGCCCTGTTGGGTGTGGCGGCGGGCACGATCATCGGCTCGATCCCGGGACTGACCGCGACCATGGCGGTGGCCGTACTGGTGCCGCTGACGTTCACGATGTCTCCGGACAGCGCCCTCATCCTCATGGGGGCGATCTATACAGGGGCGATCTACGGCGGCGCCTATGCCGCCATTTTGCTGAATACACCCGGCACGCCGTCGGCGATCGCGACCACGTTCGACGGCTATCCGATGGCCAAGCGTGGCGATGGCGACCTGGCGGTGTCGGTCGCCTGTATCTCGTCCGTCATCGGTGGGCTCGTGGGTGCACTGGCGCTTCTGCTCCTGGCGCCGCCGCTGGCAGAGGCCGCCCTTGCCTTCGGCCCGGTGGAGTATTTCTGGCTCGCGGTCTTCGGTCTCTCGCTGATCGCCGCATTGTCGACGGGGGACTTTCTGAAAGGCGTGATCGGCGCCTGCTTCGGGCTGCTGCTCGCGATGATCGGGATATCCGAGACCAGCGCGGAGGTCCGTTTCACCTTCGGGTCGAACGTGCTCCTGGGCGGCATCGAGACGGTGTCCGCCCTGATCGGGCTCTATTGCATACCGGTTCTCATCGATCTCGTCGCCACGCCTGACCGGCACCTGAAGGCGCCGGAACAGACCCGCGGCTTCCGGCTCCCGGAAGCCATTGGCCTGTTGCTCAAGAACAAGATCAACGTCATGCGCAGTTCCGTGGTCGGCACAATGGTGGGCGCGCTACCGGGAGCAGGCGGATCAATCGCGGGCCTTGTCGCCTATTCCGAGGCAAGGCGTACGAACAAGGGCGACCCCCCATACGGCGAGGGCAACCCGGGCGGGATCGTTGCAACGGAATCGGCAAACAACGCGACGGTCGGCGGCGGTTTCATACCCACGCTTGTGCTCGGAATTCCCGGAACGCCGCCTGACGCCGTCATTCTCGGAGCCTTGCTGGTTCAGGGGGTGCGCACCGGCCCGAGCCTCTTCGCCGACGGGGCCAGCATCGTCTACACCTTCATCTTCGGTCTGTTGCTGGCAACGGTTCTGATGCTGCCCGTCGGGCTGATGATCGGCCGTTTCGCCTACGGGGCCATTGTGCGTGCACCGAAGGCGGCCCTTGTGCCGGTCGTGGCCTTCATGACCGTGATCGGCACATTCGCGATCCGCAACAGCCTGTCGGACATCACGATCATGATCGTGCTTGGCGTGATCGGCTGGGTTGCAGGTAAACGCGGCTTTTCGGTTTCGCCCATCGTGCTCGGCCTGATCCTCGGACGCATTGCCGAGCAGGGCTTCGTTCAAAGCTGGACGATCGGTGACGCGATCGGCAACCTCTGGGGACAGTTCTTCGGGCGGCCCCTGTCCATGGCGATCATCGCGCTGACGCTGCTGACGTTCTTTTACCCGTTCCTGCCGCGTTTGAAGCAGATCGTATCCCGAAGCACGGAAAAGCCCGTGACCCCGCGCGAACACGCCGCCAAACCTGCCGTCTTGCGCGACGGTATTGCGCTTCTGACCGCCGGCGGGATCGCGCTTCTGGCCTTGCAGCAGTCGGCGCATCTCAATCCGGAGGCCGCCGTGTTCCCGCGCACCATCGCGATTGCGATGGCTGTGCTTGTCTGCCTGGCATTCCTTCGTCTTGCGCTGACCAGATATGTGACCGAAGTTTCCGTCGAAGGCTCCTGGCTCCGCATGATCGCGCTGCCGCTGGTCATGTTGGCCGCCGTGTCCGCTTTTCCCGTTTTCGGATTCGCGGCAACCGCCGTCGCACTGGGGCTCGCTCTGACAGTCATTGCGCAGCATGACAGGTACTCGGCGAAGAACTGGGCAATCCTGCTTCTGAGCGTAACCGGCGTCATCGTCGCCTGCACGCTGCTTTTCAGCGAAGTTCTGTCGGTGCCCCTGCCGTAGCGCGGGAGATGGCACCTGCCCCTTCCGGAACGCCTAGAGATTCACGGATTTGCGGATGTGGTCATTGATCGCGCCCGCGGTTGTCCACCAGACAAGATCGCCGGACCTGGCTTTCATGTAGGCCAGGGCGCGCTCCAGATGCTTGATCCGGTGCGGGTGCCCCATCAGATAGCCGTGGAGCGCGATGCCCATGACGAGGGGCCGCGTCGTAGCCTCCGCCAGCATGACGTCGAACGCGTCGATGATCATGTCGGCAAATTCATTCCCCTCGCGCTTGCGGCCGACGATCTGGGGAATGTCGTTCAGTTCCTGCGGATAGGGAACCGACAGAATGCGGCCCGAGCGCGTTGTCATCCAGGTCGGCTGGTCGTCGTGGCACCAGTCCAGAAGATATTCGTATCCGGCTTCGTGCAGAAGGTCCGGGGTGACACGGCTTTGGGATATCCAGGGCCCGAGCCAACCTTTTGGCGCCTGGCCGGCGCGTGATGTCAGGACCCGTGTTGATTGCTCGATGAGTGTCCTTTCTTCGTCTTCTGACAAGATCCCCTGCCGCTCGGCATTTGTGCGTCCATGGCCGGCAATCTCATCTCCGCGCGCGGCGAATGCCTCGGCCAGTCCAGGTGCTTCGGTGTAGATCTGCGAATTGACGAGTGCCGTGCATGGCACTTCCAGTCTGTCGAACAGCGCGAGCATGCGCGGTGCGCCGACCCGGTTGCCGTAGTCCCGCCAGGCGAAGTTGAGAATGTCGGGTTGCGGACCGCCAGGGGCGAGTTCCGCACCAAGGCCCTCGCCGAAAGAGAAAACCTCCAGATTCATGCCGAGATAGACCGCAAGGCGCTTGCCGTCGGGCCAGTCATAGTCGGCCCGATCATGGATTGCACTGAACCCGTAACGGCCGTGGCGATTGATCTTCATTCCGGTTGATCCTCTCCGGGACTGTCTGAGCTGCCCATCGGCCAATCATCTCCTGCAAATTTTGCTCAAAAAACTGGCAAAACAAGCACGGCATCAAAAAATAGGCAAAAATCTATTGAAATGAATTGCATACAATTTATGTCATTCCCAGAGCTCACACTCAGAAAAATCATCTTTCACGCCAAAATTGTATACGATCAGGAGAAAGCACATGGATAGACGTTCATTTCTCACAACTGCCGGTGTGGCCGGTGCCGCCACACTCGCCGCACCCGCCGTTGCGCGGGCCAACACCGTTGAATGGAAGATGACGACGGCCTTTCCCGCCGGCCAGCCGTTCTACTCGACGGGGCCGGGCTCGCTGTCCGACTTTGCAGACCGTGTGCGGGCGATGTCCGGCGGCCGGCTCGATATCCAGGTCTATAACGGCGGTGAACTGGTCCCGGCCTTCGAAGGGTTCGATGCCGTTCGCCAGGGGATCGTGCAGATGAACGGCTGGGTAAGCTATTTCGGCGCGGGCAAGGTGCCGGCCGCCCAGTTCTTCGGCGCAGTTCCCTTCGGCATGTCCACCCAGGGTCAGAACGCCTGGTTCTATATCGGCGACGGCATCAAGCTCTGGAACGAGGTTTATGAACCTCTCGGCCTGGTGGCGATGCCGATCGGCGCGACCGGGGTGCAGATGACCGGCTGGTTCAACAAGGAAATCAATTCGATCGACGACATGAAGGGTCTGCGTTTGCGCATTCCCGGTCTTGCCGGCAAGGCCTATTCGCGCATAGGCGTCGACGTGAAGGTGCTGCCGGGCGGCGAGATCTTCCCGGCTCTGGAACGCGGCGTCATCGACGCGGCCGAGTGGGTCGGTCCGGCACAGGACAAGATCCTGGGTCTGAACAAGGCGGCGAAATACTACTACACCACCGGTTGGCACGAGCCGACGACGGTGACCGAACTCACCATCAACAAGGCTGCATGGGACACGCTGGACGCGGAATTGCAGGCAATTGTCACCAACGCCGCCGCGGCCTGCAACGTGATCTCGCACAGCTGGGGAGAAGCCAACAACGCGGCGGCGTTGAAGGAGTTCGCTGCATCGGGAACCGAACTTCGCACGCTACCGACGGAAGTCGTGGAATCACTTCGTGTCGAGATGGATGCCGTCTACGAAGAAATGGGTGCTGCCGATCCGCTCTTCAAAAAGGTCATGGACAACTACTTCGCCTTCAAGGCGGAACATGATGTCTGGGCGGACGGTTCGGAGAAGGTCTGGCACTCCGAATTGCGCACCGCATCGTGACACTCGTTACGTGATCAACCGGACCCGGCCGCGCCGCGCGGCCGGGTCATCTCCCTCTCAAAACAAGTATTCCAATGACGTTCGTTCTCAAGTTTGCCGATCTCATCGACGGCATGACGCGCATCATTTCGCGGGTCGCATCGGCTTTGCTGCTCTTCATGGTGGGCCTGGTCTTTTTCAACGTTGCGGGCCGCTATGTCTTCGGCAATGCCACGGTCTGGATGCAGGAGCTGGAATGGCACCTGCTGGTGCCGATTGCGCTTCTCGGTATCATCGTGCTGATGCGCGAGAACGGTCACGTGCGCGTCGACATGGTCTACGACAAGCTCGGTACGCGCACCCGCCGCTGGATCGACCTTGTGTCCATGCTGCTCGGGGCTGCGGTCTCCGTGCTGTTCATCAAGTATTCAATGGGCTTCGTCGACAGCTCCTTTTCGCTCCTGGAAGGGTCGCCTGATCCTGGAGGGTTGCCGGGCCGATGGCTTCTGAAGGGTTTCATTCCATTCGCCTTCGGACTGCTGGCCCTGCAATGCCTCGCAAACGCGGCCCGACACGCAGCCAGTCTGAGGAGTGGCGCCTGATGCCCCTGATGGAACTTCTCGCAATCGGGCTCATCCTCGGTTTCATGCTCCTGCTCCTTGCCGGTATCCCCGTCGGTATCGGAATTGCCGTCGCCGGTTTCGTCTTCGGCTGGATGGGGTTCGGTGATTTTCTGTTCAACCTGACGCCATCGCGCATCTACGGCGTCGTCACGAAGTACGAGTTCATTGCGATCCCGCTGTTCGTCTTCATGGGTGTCATGCTCGAGAAATCGCGCGTGGCAGAAGACATGCTGGAAGTGGTCGGGCGTCTCTCCGGCCGACTCAACGGCGGCATGGCGATCGCGCTCATCATTGTCGGTGTGCTGATGGGCGCCTCGACCGGCATTGTCGGTGCAACCGTTGCCACCCTCACGATGCTGACGCTTCCGGTGCTGCTGCGCCGCGGCTACGACGGTGGTCTTGCGTCCGGCGCCATTTGCGCGTCAGGCACCCTTGGCCAGATCATTCCGCCCTCCCTGGTGCTGATCCTGCTGGCGGATATCATGGGCGAGAGCGTCGGTACGCTGTTCGCCGCTGCGATGATGCCCGGGCTGATGCTGGCAAGTCTCTACGTGGCCTTCATCCTGGTTTACGGAAAAATGCGACCCGACCTGATGCCGGCCCTGCCGGACGACGAACGGTCCGACCTGACCGGCTGGCCGCTTGCGCTCAAGGCGGTGCAATCGCTTGCACCCCCGCTCGTTCTGGTCGGCGGCGTTCTGGGTTCCATCATCGGAGGCATTGCCGCGCCAACCGAGGCCGCCAGCGTCGGTGCGGTATTCGCGATCCTGATCGCCGCGCTCTACGGGCGCCTGCGCCTTTCCATGATCTGGGACGCCGCACAGGGCACTCTGCGGATTTCCGCCATGATCTTTTTCATCCTTGTGGCTGCGCAGGTTTTTGCCATCGCCTTTCGAGGCCTGGACGGGGAAGATCTCGTCAAGGACATGCTCTACATCCTGCCCGGGGGCGAATTCGGCGCGCTCCTGTTCCTGATGGTTCTGCTGTTCATTCTGGGCTTTTTCCTCGAGTGGATCGAGATCAGCTATATCGCGCTGCCGCTTCTGCTGCCGTTCTTCGTGGAACAGGGGACCGACATGGTGTGGCTGGCCGCCCTGATCGCGCTGAACCTTCAGACATCGTTTCTGACGCCTCCGTTCGGCTGGGCCCTGTTCTTCCTGAAAGGTGCCGCGCCGCCCGGCATTACCACCACCATGATTTACCGGGGTGTCCTGCCGTTCATCGCCCTGCAGGCGGTTGCGCTTGTGCTGCTGTTCAGTTTCCCGTCCATTGCGACATGGCTGCCACAAGCGATCGGCTGGTGATGCAACGGTTTGGGCCGGGCGCGCACAGGCGTGGCCATCGGGCCGCGATGTCAAACCGGAGCATATGTCCGCCGCGCATGATTCGGTATGCTATGCATTCAGGCACACCGACCGGTTTGCGGTTTCCGACAAAGGGGCGCTATGGCAGGCGCAGAACAGGGGATGATCAGACATTGAAGGGTGTACACAGCGCCATGATATCCGAAACCCTCGAAGACGAGATCGTCCGGGGAAGCCTGGCTCCCGGCACGCGGTTGAGCGAGGCCGCCATCGCGGAACGTTTCGGCGTGTCCCGGACACCTGTACGCGAGGCGCTGCAGACAATCGTGTCCCGTTCCCTGGCAGAACGGTCGCCCTACAAGGGCGTCATTGTCCGGAGTTTCGACACCGCGCGCCTTGGATCGATGTTCGAGGCCATGGCGGAAATGGAAGCCGTATGCGGCGGGCTTGCGGCTCAAAGGATCTCGGGAGATGACCTGGCCCGCTTGCAGGCCATGCACGGCCGCATGACCGAATTCGCAGGCAACAAGGCCTATCGGGAATATGAGGCGATGAACCTCGATTTCCATTCGCTTATTTATGAGGCGAGCGGCAATGTCGATCTGGCCCAGATGGCGTCCGACCTGCGATTGAAACTCGCACCCTATCGCAGATCGCAGCTGTTTCAGATCGACCGTCTCAGGGCGTCAAACCTTGAACACGAACTGATTGTGCGCCTGCTTGCCGCCGGAAACAGGGCGGGTGCCGAAGAGGCGCTGCGCGCGCATCTGAACGGCGCTCGCCATGCGGCGCTGAAGGTGCGTGAGTGATCGCGCACGTCGATTTGAGGCATGGTCACGGTGCGTGGTTGCGGCCGCGCTGCCATCGGGCACAGGAACAACACGAGGCTTCGCAATCGGGCTGTGCGATCCGGCGCATAAAAGTAATGCGCCAAAGTTGACGATGCGCGCGAGACTGCAGAAATCGCTTGGCCGTTTGTCTGAGGTCAATGCGCAAAGATCCGTTTTGGGCTTGGGTCGTGCCCGGGCGCGCTCCAGAGACCGGACGGTTTCCGGGATCAAGGGTGCGTTTCGGCAGAAAGCTCACTTTACCGACGGAAAGCACACCATGGACCAGACACTGAAACAGGCCGGCTCTTCAGGCCGGACGGCGGCGACTTCCGGCGCTGAACCTTCCATCCCAGAAACCTCCGAAACGGCTCCCAAGAAACCGGCGACGGCAAAGTCTGGTCATAAATCGTCAGTCCACAAGAGCCACTCCCTGCTATTGCACGAGCGTTCGATTTCCAAGGGCAACAGCGCTCGCCTGCCGGAGAACTATCCCTACAAGCGGCGCATGAACCGTGCGCAATACGAGGCGCGCAAACAGGAACTCCAGATCGAGCTGCTGAAGGTGCAAAACTGGGTCAAGGACAGCGGCCAGCGCATCATCGCCATTTTCGAAGGCCGGGATGCGGCCGGCAAGGGAGGCACCATCAAGCGGTTCATGGAACACCTGAACCCGCGCGGTGCGCGCGTCGTCGCCCTGGAAAAGCCGACGGAAGAAGAGAAGGGGCAATGGTACTTCCAGCGCTATGCCCGGCATCTGCCCACCAAGGGCGAGATCGTTCTCTTCGACCGCTCCTGGTACAACCGGGCAGGCGTCGAAAAGGTCATGGGTTTCTGCTCACCGGCCGAATACATGGAATTCATGCGCCAGGTTCCCGAATTTGAACGCATGCTGGTGAGAAGCGGCATCCGCTTGTTCAAATTCTGGTTCTCGGTCAGCCGGGAGGAGCAGTTGAGACGGTTTCAGTCGCGCAACAGCGATCCCCTGAAACACTGGAAGCTCAGCCCGGTCGATGTCCAGTCGCTGGATATGTGGGACGACTATTCCGAGGCGAAGGAGAGCATGTTCTTCTATACCCATACCGCGGACGCGCCCTGGACCGTCGTGCGATCCGACGACAAGAAGCGCGCCCGGCTGAATTGCATGCGGTATTTTATCCGTTCCCTGTCCTATCCGGCGGCGGACACGGAAATCAATCTCGACGCGGATCCGAAAATCGTCGGGCCGGCGGACACGTTTTATCAGACGTTGCAGGACTTTGACGCAAGCCGGCAGTTCAAGGTCGAATAGGTGCGATGCCGGGCGGCGGGGCGCGAAACCGGATCTGTTTCAGATCCGGCCGCGTCTTCATGTCAGCTTTTGACCCGCTCCATTTTCGGATCGTAAAGCGGTGCGAGCGTGACCTCGGCCCTGACCCGTTCCGTGCCGACTTCAAGTTCATAATCCGCGGACAGGACGTGGTCCTTCGTGACGCCGTCCGGATGGCGGACATATCCGATCCCGATGCTCTTGCCGAGCGTGTGGCCATAGCCGCCTGAACTCAGCCAGCCGCACCGTTCGCCGTTGCGGTAGATGGTTTCGCGACCGGACAGGATAACGTCGCCGTCGGTGGTGAAGGTGGCGAGCATCTTCTTCACACCGCTCTCGCGCTGGGCCTGTACGGCGGCGCGGCCCTTGAAATCGGCATTTGTCTTCATCTTGACGGCCCAGCCGAGGCCGGCCTCGTCCGGTGTATGGTCCGGTCCGATATCGGATCCCCAGGCGCGATACCCCTTTTCAAGGCGCAGCGTCTCGATTGCCCGGTACCCGGCGTTGCGCAGGCCGTGCTGTTCGCCGGCCTTGTGCAGGGCGTCATATACCGTCTGCGCGTACTCGGTCGGAAGGTGCAGTTCCCAGCCGAGCTCACCGACATAGGTGATGCGCAGCGCGAGCACCGGGCAGCCGGCGATGCCGATCCTGTGCGCCTGCGCGAAAGGAAAGGCCTCATTGCCGACATCGGCGCGGGTGCAGGCAGACAGAACGTCCCGCGCCTTCGGTCCGAACAGCGACAGCACCGAGTTTGACGAGGTGACATCGACGAGCTGGGCGTTGAGACCGTCCGGAATGTTCCGCCTGATCCAGTCGAAGTCATGGGTGGCAAAACCGGTTCCGGTAACGATGTAATATTCGTCGATGGCCGTGCGCACGCAGGTCAGGTCGCACTCGATGCCGCCGCGGTCGTTCAGCATCTGGGTATAGATGATCGAGCCGACCGGCTTGTCGACGCGGTTGGCGGCAATCCAGCTCAGCGCGGCCTCTGCGTCCGGTCCCTTGAGGATGAACTTCGCGAAGGATGTCTGGTCGAACAGGACGGCGGCTTCACGCGCGGCCGTGTGTTCCCGGCCGACCGGACCGTGCCAGTTCGGCCGCTCGAATGTGTAGATGTCACGTGCCTCTTCATCGGCTTCGGCAAACCAGTTCGGCCGCTCCCAGCCGAGCTTTTCGCCGAAGACCGCTCCGGACGCCTTCAGCCGGTCATAGAGTGGCGAGCGGCGGCAGGGGCGACCGCTGTCATGCTCTTCCGACGGCCAGGCCATCGTGTAGTGCTTGCCATAGGCTTCCAGCGTGCGGGTGCGCACCCAGTCGGTATCGGTGTGCGGCCGTCCGAAGCGGCGGATGTCGACCGGCCAGAGGTCGTAGGGCGGCTCGCCCTTGGCGACCCATTCGGCCAGGGCCATGCCTGCGCCGCCACCGGCCGCGATGCCGAAGGCATTGAAACCCGCGCCGACAAATACATTCTCCATTTCCGGCGTTTCACCCAGAATGAAATTGCCGTCCGGCGTGAAGCTCTCCGGTCCGTTGACCAGCTGCTTGACGCCGACCTTTTCCAGGTCGGGCACGCGCGGCAACGACAGCTCCATCAGCTGCTCGAAATGATCGAAATTGCTGTCCAGAAGCTGATAGTCGAACGGGTCCGGTACGCCGTCGACCGCCCAGGGAATGCCATTCGGCTCATACCCGCCCATGACCAGTCCACCGACTTCTTCCTTGTAGTAGGTCAGCCGGTCCGGATCGCGCAAGGTCGGCAGGTTGGACGGAACCCCAAAGGCCTCCGTGATCATGTACTGGTGCTCGACGGAAACGAGCGGCACGGTGACGCCGATTGTGGCGGCGAGCTCGCGTGTCCACTGCCCGCAACACAGCACAAGTTTTTCGCAGGCGATCTCGCCCTTGGCCGTCCGTACGCCGGTCATCCGGCCGCGTTCGGTCAGGATCTCATGAACCGGTGTGTTTTCAACCAGTTTGGCACCGGCAGCGCGCGCGCCTTTGGCGAGGGCCTGGGTGATGTCGGACGGACTCGCCTGGCCGTCCGTCGGCAGATAGGCCGCGCCAACGACATCGCTGATATCCATCAGGGGCCACAACTCCTGCGCTTCCTTCGGCGTCAGCAACTGCATGTCGAGGCCGAAACTGTGCGCCGTGGTCGCCTGGCGCTTGACCTCCGTCCAGCGTTCCTGGTTGCAGGCGAGCCGGAGGCCGCCGTTCATCTTCCAGCCGGTTGCCTGTCCCGTCTCCGCTTCCAGCCTGTCGTAGAGCGAGATCGAATAGCCCAGAAGCTGGGTGATATTGGCGTTGGAACGCAGCTGACCGACAAGGCCCGCAGCGTGCCAGGTGGAGCCGGATGTCAGGGCGGCTTTTTCCAGGAGCAGAACCTCCTGACCCATCTGCGCCAGATGATAGGCCGTTGAACAACCGACGATACCGCCGCCGATAATGATGATCTTCGAAGAGGAAGGCAGTGTCATGAGAGCTCTCACAATTCACGGAATTCGGACAGGGCGGCGTTCAGCCGGTCCATGTTTTCTCGGGTGTAGGCGGCATAGTCGAAGTCCAGATCGGAATGAATTTCCGATGTCATCGACCAGAGAGTTTCGCGCATCAGGGAGGTGCATTTCATGGCCTTGTAGGCGCGCCAGCGGGTCTTTGCCGGCGCTTCGAAATACTGTTCGAGCATCGACAGTTCCTGCGCCTCGCCGAGGCCATTGTTTGAGGCAAGGCCGGCCAGATCGAACAGCGGTGAATTGAAACCGCCGTATTCCCAGTCGATCAGCCAGAGCCTGTCGCCATCATCGAGCAGATTGGCGGCGAGCAGGTCGTTGTGGCCGACGGCGAGGTCGACGGGTCCGACTGCCTTTTCCAGGTCGTCCAGCGTGTCCATGAGACCGGACAAGGCGTCCGAATGCGCCGATCCGTCGGCTTTCAGCCGCGTTGCGTAGGTGCGGTTCACCTGAAACGGCCAGAAGGCGAGGATCGGCCCGGTGAGATGGGTGCCCAGATCCCGGTGTGCCCTGGCAACCAGCTCGATGATTTTCGCCAGGTTTGCCGGATCACGGACATCAGCTTCCTCGAAGGTCCTTGCTGCTATGAAGTCCAGCACCAAAACGCCGGGTTCCTGATGAAAGACCGCGGGGGAAATGCCGGCCATTTCGGCCGCCCGGCTCAGGGCGAGCTCGTTCCAGCGCATGACGCCGTGTTCGGGAATGTCATCACCCAGGCGCACGACAAAGCGGCGGCTGCCGTCGCGAACGAAAAGATTGACGTTGGTGATGCCGCCCCCGAGCGGGGTTATGTCCTCAGGATCGGAAAAGCAGGCAAGCGCGGCAGCGCGGGCAATTGCGGTTTCGCTCATGTGTCACATCCCCAACCTTTGACGCTGGCCCGAAGCCAGCGCGTTGATGATCCTGTCCGCGATAATCGCGATGAAAGCGACGGAGAGACCGGCAACGATACCCTGTCCGGCATTGGCCTTGGTCAGCGCGATATAGACTTCCTGGCCAAGATCCCTCGTCCCGACGAGGGCCGTGATCACCAGCATGGACAGCGCCAGCATGATGGTCTGGTTCAGCCCCAGGAAAAGATGCGGTGTCGCCAGCGGAAGCTTGATGCGCCAGAGCAACTGCCGCCTGGTGCAGCCTGACATCAGCCCTGCCTCGATCAGGGGCGGCGGGACCTCCTTGAGACCGTGCGCCGCGTACCGGACGGCAGGGGCGAGGGCATAGAGGATCACCGCAATCATCGCGCTGAAATCGCCGACGCGGAACAGCATGACGACCGGGATCAGGTAGACGAAGCTGGGCAGCGTTTGCAGCGTGTCCATCAGACCGAGAATGACCCGTCCGGCCCGCGGGCTTTCCGCCGCCCAGATGCCGAGCGGGATGCCGATGAGCGTTGCGATCAGAACCGAGACACCGCACAGGTAAATCGTGACCATCGCCTTCGGCCACAGACCCGACGCGGCAATGAAACTCATCAGGAGGCCGGCGAGCAGGCCGATTTTCCAGCCGCCGACGCGCCAGGCCATCAGGGCGGTGGCAATGATCCCCCAGGCCCAGGGAATGCCGGTGAAAAACTTCTTCACCGGGAGAAGCAGCCATTGCAGGATGACGGTCTTGATGGCCTCGAACGTGTCGAAGAAGTTGACGTTGATCCACTCCATTGCGTTCGACCAGAACGGGCCGGTCGTGATCGTCAGGGCGTCCGGGTAGGTCTGGACCGCCGGGACGAAGCGACCGAGGATCAACGTCGAGGCAATCACCAGGAAGACGGTTCCCAACCAGGGATGGCGCTGCAGAACGTTGCCTTCCAGGGGGTGACGAGCGCTGCGTTCCGCGAAGGCCTGGCTCGCCCGGTCAAGCGCGATCGCCATGGCCACGATGCCGAGACCTGCCTCGATCCCTCCACCGATATCGAGCCGGCGCAGACTGGACAGGACGTCGAAGCCGAGGCCGCCCGCACCGATCATGGACGCGATGATTACCATGTTCAGCGTCAGCATGATCACCTGGTTGACGCCGACCATCAGGGTCGGAACCGCGGAGGGAACGAGAACCTTCCACATCATCTGCCGGTTGCGGCAACCAGCCATGCGGCCTGCCTCGATCACCTCCGTCGGCACCGAGTTCAGCGCAACGATGGTGATGCGCACCATGGGCGGCATGGCGTAGATCACCGTTGCAACAAGCGCGGCGACTGGGCCGAAGCCGAACAGGATCAGGATGGGAACGAGATAGGCAAAAACCGGAACGGTCTGCATCAAGTCCAGGATCGGCCGCAACATGCGCTCAAACCAGCTTACGCGATAGGCGAGGATGCCCAGAAGAAGGCCGCCGATGACGCCGATGGGAACGGAGATCAGCACCGAGGCGAGCGTGATCATGGCGCTTTCCCATTGCCCGAATACGGCGAGGTAGAGAAAACAGGCTCCGACGAGGACGGACAGGAACCAGTCGCGGGCATAGTGCCCTATTGCCATGATCGTCACGATCACCGCGATCCAGCTGAGCGCCGGCGCGACCTGCACGGCCGCGTCGCCGACGCCGCTTGTGAAGCCTTCGACAAGCAGGTTGCGCAGGACCTGATAGGGGGCTTCGATCAGCGCGGAAATGGTGCGTGTCAGGTCGCGGAACGTGAAGAAGTAGAAGCCCGCGCTTTCGACCAGCCAGTCGAGAAACGCACTGATCCTGTCTTCAAGCGGCAGTTCCCATCCCTTCGGATAGCGAACGATCCAGCGGGCGTCGAGAGCCTTGTAGAGCTGAAAGGAATAGGCCGACAGCAGCCAGGTTGCCGCGAACAGGGCTCCCCAGAAAAGCCAGCCCGACCTTGCAGCCCGTGCGATCATCTGCGGCCCACCAGCACGTCGATGACCGCCTTGCGGGATATCTGCCCGACGGGTTTTTCGCCCTCCATGACCTTGTGGGGAAGGTCCGAGGCTTCCACCGGATCGGCAATCGCTTCGATCACCGCATCATGGGAAACTTCGCCAGCAAAACTGTCGCCGTTGATCGGCTCCATCAACGATGCGGCACGGATCACCTTCGCGCGGCTGACGTGGCGGGTGAACTCGGCTACGTAGTCGGTTGCCGGCTGCAGGACGAGGTCTTCAGGCGTCGCCACCTGTTCGATGATGCCGTCCTTCATCACTGCGATCCGATCCGCGAGGCGGATGGCTTCGTCGAAGTCATGGGTGATGAAGACGATTGTCTTGTGCAGGATGTTCTGAAGGCGCAGGAACTCGTCCTGCATCTCGCGCCGGATCAGCGGATCGAGTGCGGAGAACGGCTCGTCCAGAAACCAGATTTCCGGTTCCGCCGCCAGGCTGCGGGCAATGCCGACGCGTTGCTGCTGGCCGCCGGAAAGTTCACGCGGGAAATAGCCTTCACGCCCCTTGAGGCCCACCAGTTCCACGACTTCCCGGGCCCGGGCTTCGCGTGTCTTTTTGTCGACGCCCTGAATGTCGAGCGGGAATGCTGCGTTTTCCAGGACCGTCAGATGCGGCAACAGGGCGAATTGCTGGAACACCATGCCCATTTTCTTGCGCCGGATCTGGATCAATTCCTCTTCGCTTGCGCTGAGCAGGTCCTTGCCCTCGAAGCGTATCTCGCCCGCCGTGGAGTCGACGAGGCGTGACATGCAGCGCACCAGCGTCGACTTGCCGGAGCCGGAAAGCCCCATGATGACGAAAATCTCTCCCTTCCGGATTTGCACGTTCACCGCGCGCACCGCCCCGATGAGATTCGCAGCTTCCAGATCGGCAGAAGAGGGGGCGGGGTTGGAGGTCAAAAACGTGTCGGCCTGCGGTCCGTAAAGCTTCCATACGTTCCGGCAATCGAGAATTACGGGCGTCGTCATCCAGTCCTCGGTGGAGGTTCTCTTCCCGCTATCGGGAAACTGTCTTGCCAGTCATCCGGACTGGTGTCCTGCACGCATCAAGATCGGATTGCTGCGTGCAGGAAGTATGGAACGGCCTTACTTGGCAATCCAGCCCGACCATGTGTCCTTGTTGTCGGCCATCCAGGCCGCAACCGTGTCTTCCACGGACTTTCCGTTGAGATCCACTTCGGTGACCATGGCGCCATAGTCGGCATTGGAGAGCTTGAAATTCTCGATCGCCTTTGCCGCACCCGGCCACTTGTCGGCAACGCCCGCCCAGCTGACTTTCCAGATTGGACCGCGCGGCTTGCCGCAGTCATAGGCCGCGTCCGGGTTCACACCGACAGACGGGTCGCTGTAGCATTCAGGCGAGAACGGCGGGAACTCGACGAATTCGCCCTCATATTTCGCAGGTGCCCAGTGCGGTGCATAGACCCAGAGCACGATCGGATCCTGGCGCTGGTAGGCCGCTTCAAGCTCTGCGAACAAGGCTGCATCGGTGCCTGCATGGACCACTTCGAAGTCCAGTCCGAGCGCTTCCACGCGCTCCTCGTCAAAGCCGCCCCAGGTGACCGGACCGCCGAGATAGCGGCCGAAGGGGGCGGTTTCGGGGGTCGCGAATTCTTCAGCGCAATCCTTCAAAGCTTCCCAGTTGGGAAGACCCGGGCAGCGCTCCTTCATGTAGGCGGGATACCACCATTCCTCGATCGCCTGCAGACCGGTTTCACCGAGGTTGACGACATCACCCGTCGCAAAGGCCTCATCCATCGCCTCGCGTCCGGTGGTTTCCCAGATTTCCATGGCGACATGCAAGTCGCCCGTCTTCAGGCCCGCGAACTGGGCGATGTAGTCAGCCTGAACGTTTTCGACGTTGTAACCGGCTTCCTTCAGGATTTCTCCCATGAGCTTGGTCGTGATCAACTGTCCCGACCAGTCATGAAGTGTGAGCTTGATCGGATCGCTGGATTCGGCTGCGAGCGCAGGCGCGACAGCCAGCATAGCGGACAGTGCCAATGAAACGCGCTTCATATTTTTCTCCCCGTCTGAAATTGCCAATGCATGACTGCCCGGGCATGACCCCGTAAGCAGCTGCCAACTCGGCACGACACCCTCATAGACTGTCAGCATAAATCAACAAAAAGCAACATTTGGCTTCGAATTTTGTGGATTTTGGATACATTTTGAGCATTACGTGTTCATTCGACAGACAAGAACATCACAAATGCGGGGCACGAGGATGCCGGACTATTCAGCCAGACTGGAGAAGGCACTGGAGATCACGGCAGATGCCGCGGCTGTCAGCCTTTCCTTTTTCAGGAACGATCCCGAGACCGAAATCAAGGCCGATCAGAGCCCGGTGACCCTGGCCGACAAGGCAACCGAACAGTCTCTGCGGGACAGTCTCCTGGATCACTTCCCGGGCGAAGCGATCTTCGGCGAAGAATTCGGCCGGACCGGAGACGGCGCCGCGATGTGGATCATCGATCCGATCGACGGCACGCGCTCTTTCATTGCCGGATTGCCGCTGTTCGGGATGCTGCTCGGCTATCTTGAGGACGGGCACCCCAAACTCGGCGTGATCCGCATGCCGGCTCTGGGCGAAGCCTATGCCGGGGGTGAAGGTCTGCCGGCCTCATGCAACGGAACCCCGATCCGGACGCGTTCCTGCCGGTCGCTGGACGACGCCCGCCTGTTCATCAACGAGGGAGACAAGCTGGCGGTCTCGGAAGCGGACGTTTTTCAGCGTCTGGTCCGGGCAGGGCAGTTGCGCCGGCTGGGGGCCGATTGTTATCCGCATGCCCTTGTGGCGCGCGGCCTTGCCGACGCCGTCGTGGACTACGACCTGCAGCCCTACGACTATCTGCCGGTCTCGGCTGTAGTTTCAGCAGCGGGCGGGATCATGACGGACTGGCAGAGCAACCCGCTGTCGATGACATCGGACGGGCGTACGGTCACGGCGGCGACACCCGAATTGCACGCGCAACTGCTGGACCTGCTCAACCGGCCCTGACGGCAGCCACATGCCCGTTGAAGGACGGGTCCTGCATCAGGTTTCGGCACCGGTCGAAGCGGCCGGTGGCGTAGGCCCAGAAGTCTTCGGCCGGATTGTCGTCGGCCAGCTGGATCAATCCCCACAGGGTCCAGAGCAGATCGCACATCGCCTTGTAGATCACCACACGTCCCGTCTCCGCGGCTGTCGGTTCGCGACCGAAATAGGCCCGCAGCATCTGCGCATCCTGTTCCGCCGTCATTCCCGCTTCGACGGAAAGGTCTCCGAGGTCCCAGAGCGGATCGTTCATGCCGGAATACTCCCAGTCGACGATCCACATCCTTTCGCCGTCATCCAGGAAATTCTCGCACAGCGGATCGCAGTGGCAGGGTGCAAGCGGGAGATCCGCCGCAGCCAATACTTCACCGACGGGCATTGCGGCGGCAACAACGTCCTCGTAGCCGTCCGGGAGGGAGACATCCTTAGTGGACAGAACCTTGAGATAGTCGTCAATCATCGAGAACAGTTCGAAGCGGAACTGAAAAATCTCACCCGAGGCATGCAGCCGGGCGAGGGCCGCACCGGCGCGGCCTGGTGAGCCATGACGAGATTTGAAAAGATCGGGCGTCATGGTCTCGATTGCCTCGATCGTGCGGGTAATCATGATGCCGGATGCTGCGTCGGCATGGAGCACTTCGGCGGAAACACCGGCGCGGGCCGCTGCCTCCGCATTATGCTTTTCCACGCCGCGATCAATGTATTCCTCGGTGTTTTCTCCCGGAATGCGGACGATAACCGACTGGTCCTTGAGGTCGACGCGGTGAACGAGATTGGTCAGTCCGCCCAGCCGGGTTATGTGCTGTGCTGATGTCACATGAGCAAATTGTGGCGCGGTGCGCAGGGCGGCGAGTACCTTGTCAGCGTGTTCCGTCATGTTTCCCCCGTTCATCCCTTGAGCGCACTGTTTTCCGGATCATAAAGCGGGCTTTCCGCCTGCGTGACCGGATAGCATTCGCCGAAGACCTCGAGACTGAAATCTGAACAGTCCCAGTGAGCCTTGTCCAGATAGCCGCGTACGATTGTCCTGCCCACCGTGCAGCCATAGCCGACCGAGGTTGCGGAGGAGACGACACGATCTCCGAGCAAGATGGTCTCCCCGCCGGTCAGCGGTAGATGTTCCGGCGTCACGAATGTGCAAAGCCTGCGTTCAATGCCCGTGGTCTTCTGACCTTCGAGGACCGCGCGTCCGAGAAAGTCGCCTTTCGACTTGAGATGTACCCGGAAGCCGAGACCCGCCTCGACCGGCGTGTAATCCGGGGTGACGTCAGCGGACCAGTAGACGTAGCCTTTTTCCATTCTGAGGCTCTCGATGGCGCGGTAGCCGACATTGGCGATGCCGTGCGCACCACCCGCTGCCCACAGCGTGTCATAGACATGCGCTGCGAACTCCGTCGGAATGTGCAGTTCGTAGCCAAGCTCGCCGACATAGCCGATGCGGGCTGCCCGGACGGGGGCGGCACCGACAACAATTTCCCGCATCGTCGCGAACGTGATCGCCTCGTTTGATACATCGCTTTCGGATGCAGCAGCCAGCACGTCGCGCGACCTTGGGCCGACAATATTGATCACGGCATATCCGCTGGTGACTTCCGTCATATAGACCGAAGCGTTTTCGGGCAGGTTGCGCCTGATCCAGTCGCTGTCGTGAACGCCGAAACCGGATCCGGTCACGAGGTAGAACCGGTCGCGCGCGAGACGGATGATCGTTACATCCGCTTCGACGCCGCCGCGGTCATTGCACATTTGCGTATAGATGACCGAGCCGGCCGGCTTGTCCATGTTGGAAACGGTCAGCCGTTGCAACGCGGCAAGAGCATCGGACCCGGCAATCTCGAACTTGGAAAAGCTCGACTGGTCGATCAATCCGACCCGCTCGCGTACCGCCTTGTGTTCTTCGGCTGCATATGTCTTCCAGCCCGGATCAAGGAAATCCAGCTGGTCCACGGGTTCAACGCCTTCAGGAGCAAACCAGAGCGGGCGTTCCCAGCCGTTCTTAGAGCCGTAGACCGCACCCTGATCCTTCAGCTTCCGGTAAAGCGGTGACAGGCGCAGCTGCCGCGCGCTCTCATGTTCCTGACCTGGATACCGTTTCTTGTAGTGGTGGGCGTAATGCTCGACCGCGCGCGGATACATGAAGGTCCGCGTACCGTGATGCGGTCCGAAGCGGCGCACATCGAGCGGCCAGAGATCGAGCGACGGACGGCCCTCGACCACCCATTCGGCGATCATTTCCCCGGCGCCGCCGCCTGCCGCTATCCCATAGAGAAAGCCGGTTGCCATCATCAGGTTGCCGAAGCCGGGCTGCCAGCCCATGACGAAATCGCCATCGGCGGAGTAGGGGATCGGCCCGTTGATGACCTGGCGGATGCCGACGTCGTTGACGACGGGCGTCACCTGGCTGGCGAGATCTGCCAGCGGCAGAAAGCGGTCCAGGTTTTCCGGCAGCAGCTGTCGCACGAAAGCACCGGGAATGCCATGGTCGCCAAAGGGAAGCGTATCCTCCTCGTAGCCGCCTATGACCAGTCGTCCGGCCACGTCCGGCTTGTAGTAGACCAGTCTCTCCGGGTCGCGCAGTGTCGGAAAATGGCCGACGTCGGTTCCAGTGGGCTCGGTCACGATATACTGGTGTTCGACCGCGCAGGCGGGGACGCGAATGCCGAGCTTCGCACCCAGTTCGCGGCTCCACATGCCGGCGGCCAGGATCACCGTGTCCGCTTCGAAGGCCCCTTCACTTGTCTCGACCGCCGTGATCCGGCCGTTCGAGACGGTGAAATCCCGCACTTCGACACCCTGACGGATGTCTGCGCCCTGGCGCCTGGCCGCACCTGCGACGGCCTGGCAGAGCGAGGCCGGATCGACATGGCCGTCGGTGGGAATGTACGCTGCGCCCTCGAGCCCGTGTGCATCGATCAGCGGAAACAGGTCCCTGGCTTCTTCAGGGCTGATGATCTGCATGTCGAGATCGAAGCTGCGCGCCATGGTTGCCAGGCGTTTTGCTTCCAGAAGGCGTTCCCGGGTTGCGGCCAGTCTGAGGGACCCGGTTTTCTTCCAGTCGAACTGCATGCCCTCTTCGTCTTGCAGGCGGTCGTACATCTCCACTGATTTTTTCAGCATGCGGGTGGTGTTGCGGGACGAGCGCAGCTGTCCGACCAGTCCGGCGGCATGCCAGGTTGCGCCTTCGGTCAGGGCAGCACGCTCCAGCAGAACCACATCCTTTTCCCCCATCCGGGTCAGGTGGTAGGCAATAGAGCACCCGATAATGCCACCGCCGATGATCAGGTGTTTGGCCGAATGTTGGATCATTTTGCAGGTCCGCATGATGTCAGTCGGCGCAAATGCTAACAAAAACCAACACTGAGACAACAGAAATGTTGATTTTTGTTGAAATGCAGGTGCAAAATAGACTTATTCGACCAGAAACTTTGGTGTAAACAGGCTTCATGTCGAAATACGAAACAACGCTCCTGCAGACCGTGGAAATGCGTGGCACCGTCAGCGTGCAGGAACTGTCGCGTCTTCTCGGCGTTTCGGATCAGACCATCCGCAGGGTTTCACGGCCCCTGGTGGACCGCGGCGCGTTGCAGAAGGTGCATGGTGCACTGGTTTCGACCAAGTCGGCGGCCGATCTGCCTTACCTCGCCCGCATGAACCTGAACCGGGAAGCCAAGGTGGCGGTCGCCGAAGAGGTCGTGAAAATCATTCAGGATGGCGACAGCATCGCCATCGATACCGGATCGACATCCGGTTTCGTCGCACAGGCGCTGCGAAGCCGCCGTGAGCTTACGGTGGTCACCAATTCAGCCTATGTGGCGAGCACACTTGCGATGATCCCGGGCAACAATGTCTCCATGGCGGGAACGCAGCTCAGGGATCATGATGGTGCGGCTTTCGACCGGTCGGCATTCGAGGTCATCGACCGCATGCAGGTCGACTACGTATTGTTATCGGCGTCGCTGGTCGATGCCCGGAAGGGCTTCCTCGTCCACGAGCAATGCGAAGTCGATATCGCGAGCGCGATGCTGGCGAATGCGGGACGGGCGATCATGGCGGTCGATCATTCCAAGTTCGAGCCGCAAATGCGCAAGCCGGCGCTGCGTCAACCGACGCTCAAACCCGGAGACTATCTCGTGACCGACAGAACGCCGCCGGCGGATTTCGCCGGACTGTTCGCGGACCTGGAAATCCGCGTTCCCGGTCACTGACGCCACCCTGGGGCGGCTTGCTCCCGGTCCGCGATTGTCCTTCCGGCATCAAATGATCCAACACGCAATTGATTTGCTCTGGGCGCTTGTCCTCTGACCATGATTGGTGCGAGGTTCTAGGGTCAGGACCCATTAATTTGGATGAATTGGTAGGGATGAATTTGTTCGGATACGAGGCGCAAAGCTGCAGGAAACCGTCCGGTTTCCAAAGGTTTGCAACGATGTTGCCGGGCAAATCCACATAGGGTACGGACACATAAATGAGACTAAAATGGCATGCGAAATGGCGAAATCCCGTTAGGAAGTGTGCGCGGAGCGGGCTTCCCGCCCGGTCAAGCACGCTGACGCCACGGGGTGAAGCCATTTCCATGTCCTTCGGATTTGACCGGATTGCGCCTCCCCGGCGTCGCGAAAGGCTTGAAAATGAACCACATTTCCTGCGCTTCCGCTCCTTGTGGAGAAGCAATCCGCCTCAAACCATTTCGGTCTCATTTATGTGTCCGTACCCTATCCCTCCGGGACGCAAAAACGGCTTCGATCTGCTTCGTCAAACCGCTCAACCGGGCAGGAAGCCCGCTTGTCGTGCTTTTCCTTGCAGCTCATTGCCGTTTGCAGCGCCAATTCAACCAAATTAATGGGTCCTGACCCTAGATCTGGATTGAAGAGGAGAATTTTCGTGTTTCACGGCAAGGTACTTGTGGCCCAGGGGGGCGGTCCGACCGCAGTTATCAACCAATCGATGGTTGGCGCGGTCCTTGAATCACGAAAGTTCCGCTCTGTCGAGTTGATCTACGGCGCCGTACATGGTGTTCGGGGGATCCTGGACGAGGACTTCTACGATCTGACCCAGGAGACGACCCACAATCTGGAAATGGTCGCCGATACGCCGTCTTCGGCGCTTGGCTCGACGCGGGACAAGCCGGATCTGAAATACTGCCAGGAACTCTTCAAGGTCCTGCGCGCGCACCAGATCGGCTATTTCTTTTACACCGGCGGCAACGATTCCTCGGATACGGTCCGGATCGTGAATGAAGAAGCGCGCAAGGCCGACTACAACATGCGCTGCATCCACATTCCGAAGACCATCGACAACGACCTGGTCGAGAATGACCACACACCCGGTTTTCCCTCGGCTGCCCGCTATGTGGCGCAGGCATTCATGGGCATCAATCTCGACAATGCGGCGTTGCCCGGCATCTATATCGGTGTCGTGATGGGGCGCCATGCCGGCTTTCTCACGGCCGCCTCGGCGCTGGGCAAGAAATTCTCCGATGACGGCCCGCATCTCATCTACATGCCCGAGCGCACGTTCGAGATCGACAAGTTCATCAGGGACGTCAAGGACGTCTATGACCGGCACGGGCGCTGCGTCGTTGCCGTGAGCGAAGGTATCCATGACGGCTCCGGCACACCGATCATCGCCAAACTGGCCAGCGAGATCGAACGCGACGCCCACGGCAATGTGCAATTGTCGGGCACCGGTGCCCTGGCCGATTTGCTGACGCAGAAGGTCAAGCAGGAATTGAAGATCACGCGGGTCCGGGGCGATACGCTCGGTTATATCCAGCGCAGTTTTGTCGGATGTGTTTCCGATGTCGACCAGAACGAAGCCCGCGAAGTCGGTGAGAAAGCGGTTCAATACGGCATGTTCGGTGATCGCGACGGATCAGTGACGATCAAGCGCACCGGTCACTACTCCGTGGACTATGAACTGGTGCCGCTGGAACTTGTTGCCGGCAAGACCCGGACGATGCCCGACGAATTCATCACGGCGTCCGGACATGATGTGACGGACGAGTTCCGCCTCTATCTGCGCCCGCTTCTGGGCAAAGGCATGCCGGATGCCCATCGGCTGCGGCCAAACAAGGTCCCGAAGATCCTTGCGGGATCGCAATAACGAGGAAGCCTGACCGGGCTCACGTAGACATCACTGCGTCCGTTTCCCGCCGCGACCGGCGAGCGGTGGAACGCGCGCGGACACACAGGACCACATGTGGCCGCTCCGGGATGGATTACGGTCTTTCAGTTTGCTAGCCTGCCTGCCAGCCACGGACACGCGAACACGCCGGTCCGGTGGTTGAGGCAAAAAAGGGCCGATCCGCTTCGGTCTGACAAAAACAAAATGCCGGGGGGCACACAAGGTGGAGGCAATCACTCTAACCTATCCGATGATGGTGGTTCTGGGGCTGCTCGTTTTCACGGTCGTCCTGTTCGTCTCGGAAGTCGTTCGTATCGATTTTGCGGCCATTCTGGTCATGGTGCTGCTCGGCCTTCTCAGCCAGATGCCCGGTCTTCATTCCCTTGCGGATGTCAGCACGTTGTTCAACGGGCTCGCGTCCAATGCCGTCGTCTCGATCATAGCCGTCATGATCATCGGCGCCGGGCTCGACAAGACCGGCCTGATGAGCAAGGTCGCAGCCCTTATCCTGAAACACGGCGGCAGTTCCGAGGCGCGGGTCGTTCCAATCGTCTCGGGCACGGTCGGTGTCATCTCCTCGTTCATGCAGAATGTCGGTGCCGCGGCCCTGTTTCTGCCCGTCGTCAGCCGTATCTCGGTGCGCACGGAACTGCCGCTCAGCCGTTTGCTGATGCCAATGGGTTTCTGCGCGATCCTGGGTGGAACGCTGACAATGGTCGGATCCTCGCCGCTGATCCTGCTGAATGATCTGATCGTGACGGCCAACCGGTCGCTTCCGGAAACGGCTCAGATGGGCACATTCAGCCTGTTTTCGGTGACACCTGTCGGCGTCGCCCTCGTCGCCTCGGGCATCTTGTATTTCATGATCTTCGGCCGGTGGATCCTGCCGGGGGAGCAGGAGGCCGGCGATGCCACCAGCGCGCAGCCGATGAAGGAGTATCTCAAGAAGATCTACGGTCTGAAGACCGACATCTTCGAGATCACGATCCCTGCGGGACATCCCGTTGAGGGACAAACCTTCGATGACGTCATCGAGCGTTACCATGTCTACATCATCGGCAGCGCCTTCCACGGGAAAACCTGGTTTGCGCCCGTCATCACGACCAAGATCACGACGCCCTGCCGACTGGCCGTGCTCGGCCGCGCGAAGGAAGTCCGGCACATGGTAGAGGATGCGAATTTCATCCTCCACGACAAGCTGGATGTCTTTGCCGAGGATTACGCCCCGACCAAGTCCGGCGTGGCCGAAATCGTCGTGACACCGGGTTCTTCGATCATCGGCAAGTGCGCCCACGACGTCGTCTTCCGCAAGACGTATGGCGCGAGCATGCTTGCGATCCATCGCGGCGAAGAAACGCTGAGCCTGGTGTCGACGGAAGACCATGAACCGACCCAGATCGCCGAGGTCCCGTTTCGCGCCGGAGACACGATCGTGATTCTCACGACCTGGGAGGCGCTGACGAGACTGACGCAAAATCGCGACTTCGTGGTCGTCACGACCGATTTTCCCCATGAGGAGCTCCGCCCGAAAAAGGTCGTCTGGGCCCTGTTCTTCTTCCTTGTGTCCCTGTCCCTGATCCTGCTCACGGATTTGCGCCTTTCCCTTTGCCTGCTGACGGGTGCTGCCGGAATGATCCTCACCGGGGTTCTCGATATCGATGACGCCTACGAGGCCGTGAGCTGGAGCACGGTCTTTCTTTTGGCCAGTCTCATTCCCTTGGGGCAAGCGGTTCAGACATCCGGCACCGCCGAGTGGATTGCGCAACAGATCCTTCTGCTCTTGCACGGCTGGCCAGTGTGGTTGCTGCAGGCGGGGCTTGCCGTTCTGGCCACGGTGTTCACGCTCATCATGTCCAATGTGGGGGCGACTGTCCTTCTGGTGCCGCTCGCGGTCTCCATTGCGGTCGCCGCTGGCGGCGATCCGGCCATATTCGCGCTCACCGTGGCAATTTCGACATCAAATTCCTTCCTGATCCCGACGCACCAGGTCAACGCGCTCATCATGGGGCCGGCCGGTTACAAGGTGACGGATTTCATCAAGAGTGGCGGGATCATGACTGTCCTGTTTCTGGTCGTGTCGCTGGTGGTCATGAACCTGGTGTTCTAGATGCCTTTGTGAATGGCTCCGTGTTTTCCGGCTGTCTCCATTTCTTCCTTGATCACGGTGACACCAGTTCGCTTGAAAGCGCGTCCCATTGCCGCCCGCCGATCGCATTCCGCGAGGCCAGCAACCAGTAGGTTTCGGCGTGTTCGTAAACATCGTTGCCGAGGCGGATCAGCGAGCCGGCGTTGATCTCCTCGGAACAAAGCGCCAGCGAACCGAGCGCGACGCCCTGTCCGGCCTTCGCCGCGGCGATTGCTCCGTGCAAGGTGTCGACCCTGATCCGGGGTATCGGCGTGGAGGGGATGCCGAACCGTTCGGAAAATTGACCCCAATCAGGGCGCGGTCCGGTGCAGGCGATCCTGGGCAGGGCAGTCCAATCTTCACATGCCAGCTCCGGCGCGCACACGGGAGCGAGCGCTTCCTTGTAAAGCGGACGCTGAAAGTGATGCGGCCAGTCCCCGGAGCCGTATCTGATCTGGATTGTTGTGTCCGTCGTCGCGGTCTGGCCGCCCAGGATATAGGACTGCACGGAAATCTGGGCGCCGGTTGCCGCGCAAGCCCTGGCCAGCCGCGGGGCCAGCCACATTGAAATCACGGACTGGCTGGCCGAGATGGTCAGGCGTAGCCGGCGGCTGGCAAACAGCAACTCGGCGCTTTCGCTCAAGGTGCGCAAGGCCGCCTGAACATGCGGCAGCCAGGTTTCGCCATCGACCGTCAGTGAAATCGTGCGCGCCTGTCGCAGGAACAGTTGCGTGCCGAGGTGTTTCTCCAACTGCCCGATCCGCTGGCTGATCGCCGGCTGGGTCAGGCCGGTTTCGGCTGCGGCCGCAGTGAAGCTGCCCAGACGGGCGGCGGCCTCGAAGGCACGGACCCACTCCAGGGGCGGGAGTTTGTAGAAAGACTCGTCCATAAGGAAAACCACTGCTCAGTTTGGGTTTTTATGATTTGAATTTATGCAGCTTTTTGCCTCAGATGGAAGAAATCACTTCGGTCGGCCGGTCGGGAAGGAAACGCCATGCATACGACACTCAGCCGGGACGGTGCTGTCCTCACCCTGCATTCCGATGAAGGCTCCGCCCGCTTTCACGCCATCTGGCTCCGGGACAATGCGCAGGATCCGGAGACGCGGGCGCCGGGAAACGGCCAGCGCCTGATTGCCTTGCGCGACATAGCCGCCGACACCATGATCGTCGCTGCGGTGGTGGAGGGCGATACCGTGAACGTGACGTTCGCTCCGGAACAAAAGACCGTCGGCTACAGTTTGGCCTGGCTTGACGCCCACAAGTATGACGTATCCGGTCCACCCGAACGCGGCTGGCTCCCGGACGAGGTCACGCCCTGGAATTCCGCCTTGCAGGAAGATCTCCCGACCGGAAACTACCCGGTGCTCACCCGGCGTGGCGCAGAGTTTCAGCACTGGATCGAGCAGGTTGCGCGCTACGGCTTCGGCAAGATCGAGGGCGGGCCGGTCGAGGAAGGGGCGCTGTTCAAGGTCGTCGACCTCTTCGGCTATGTGCGCGAAACCAATTACGGCAAGCTGTTCGAGGTCCGCACCGAGGTCAACCCCACCAACCTGGCCTATACGGGTCTCGGCCTGCAAGCCCATACCGACAACCCCTACCGGGACCCGGTTCCCACGATCCAGGTGCTTTACTGCCTGGAAAGTTCCGCAGCGGGCGGTGAGAACATGGTGGTGGACGGTTTCGCCTGTGCCCGCCAGCTGCAAAAGGAAAATCCGGACTATTTCGACGTGCTCGCCGACCACTGTGCCCGGTTTGAATATGCAGGCGAGGACGGTGTCTGCCTGACGTCCCGCCGTCCGCTCATCGAATTGGCACCCGATGGCGAACTGATTGGTGTGCGCTTCAACAACCGCTCGCTGGCGGCCGTGACGGATGTGCCGTTCGACCGGATGGATCTCTGGTACGCGGCCTACCGGCGGTTTGGCGAAATTATCGACGATCCGGCAATGGAGGTGGTTTTCCGCCTCGATCCGGGCGAAGCATTCGTGGTGGACAACACGCGCGTCCTGCACGCCCGTAAAGCCTATTCGGGTGCCGGCAAACGGTGGCTTCAGGGCTGCTACGCGGACAGGGACGGGCTCCGTTCGACCCGTGACGCGCTTCGCCGCAGATCGCTGGAGGCGGCAGAATGAGATCATCGCCGCAAGAACTTACCGCTGAAACAATCGTGGAATTTCTCGCCTCGATTTTCGAACGCCGGGGATCGGAGGAATACCTTGGTGAACCGGTGACCATGGGTGAGCACATGCTGCAGGGGGCTACTCTGGCCGAACGGAGCGGACAGCCGGACGAGATCATCGTCGGCGCGCTGCTTCATGACATCGGCCATTTCACGTCCGAGTTCGGCACCTTCACGATGGACGATACCGAAGACCGGCATCATGAGGATGCCGGAGCGGAAATACTCGAACGGTTCTTTCCGAGCGTCGTCACAGATTGCTGCCGCTACCACGTCGCAGCGAAACGGTATCTTTGCGCCACGAAACCTTCCTATTTCGAGCGCCTTTCGGAGGCATCCGTTCATTCGCTGAACCTGCAGGGTGGCGCCATGAGTGCCGAGGAGGTCGCCGAGTTCGAAAAGAACCCCAATCTCAAACAGATCATCGCCGTGCGGTACCTGGATGAAGCGGGCAAGGTGGCAGGTATGGAAACGCCGGATTTCCGGCATTTTGCGCCGAGGGTTCAGCGTCTGGTGGATCTTCACACCGGGTGCGATCCTGGTTAGTCCGACGCCCGCCGGGACCGCCGGTTTGCCGGTCATGCCCAAGGTCTGCCTGATCGTGGTCGACGGGTTGAGGGACGACACCGCGCGCGCGACCTGCAGCTATCTGATGTCCGCCGTCGCAAAGGGCGATGCACGGATCTGGACCATGCGCGCCTGCCTGCCGACAATGTCCGCACCGCTCTACGAGACACTCCACACAGGCCGTGCCCCGGCTGACCACGGGCTCATGGACAATGACGGCCTGCGCCCTTCGTCCGACCCGAGTGTCTTTTCCGAAGTCAAGGCGGCGGGGGGACAATGCGGCGTCGTCGGTCATTGCTATTTTCACACGCTGTTCGGCGGCACTCCGTTCGATCCGTTCGCGCACGTCGAAATCAATGACCCGGATGCCCCGATCGCCTATGCGCGCTATTACAGCATGGACGGATACGATGCCGACAACAGTGTTCAACCGGCAGAGATCGACCTGTGCGCACAGGCCTGGTCGATCGCCGACCGGCATGCGCCCGAATACCTGCTGCTGCATTCTTCCAGCTGCGACACCCTGGGGCATCAGCATACCGGTCTGGGCCGAGGTTATGTCCGGCAGGCCGAAAAGGTGGATGCGGCATTGGCGCAGCTCATCCCGCGGCTGACCGCCCGGGGATATCATGTGCTGGTGACGGCGGATCACGGCATGGACGACGCGGGCAACCATGGCGGCGACACGGCGTGTGAGCGTCATGTGCCGTTCCTGTCCTTCACCGACAGGCTCCGTGCCGGACCGGACGAGATCCTGGACCAGCGCCGCGTCGCCCCGACCATCCTCGCGCTTCTGGGCATTTCCCGCACGGCAACGATGAAGACCGCGCCGCTCTGCCGGGCAGAGCCCTGAACTGGAAAATTGTGTTCATGACCGATGCGGCTGTTTCGCATCGACCCGGTCAAGCGAACGATGAGCCTGTTTCGCACGCGCCCGGATGGAAAGCGGTTGAATGGGGCTGTCCTCTAGTCCAGAGGCGGCAGCCTGTTCTCGAACACGAATGACTTCACGATCGATGTGTTCGTTTCCGCCCGGTCGTGGAACGGCAGCAGGATATCGTCGAGTTCGGCCACGTCTTTCAGCAGCAACCGGGCGACATAGCAGTCATCGCCGGTGACCCGGTCGCAGGAGGTGAAACGCGGTTCGTCCCGGATCATGTTTTCGACCGTGTGAAGCTGGCCGCTGCGCGGTTTGATCCTGACAAGTGCCTGGATCGTGTAGCCGAGCCTGCGCAGGTCGAGCCGCGCACCGAACCCGATGACATACCCGCGGTCCTGCAGACCGCGCAGCCGTTCGCCCACCGCCGGACCGGAAAGACCGACCTCCTTGCCGATATCGGCAAGACTGGTGCGGCCCTGGGCTTCGAGAATCTCGACAATCCGACGGTCTGTTTGATCCAGCTCTTTCGACATGAAAACAGGTTAGGTCAGACAGAAACGATACGAAAGAGAAAAAGCCGAACTGCCATCGCAACCACGGGGACAGCCACGACGCCTGGTGGTTAAATTCCCTCTAGGGTACGGACCCATAAATGAAGCCGATTTGGCGGCATAAATGGCAAAATCTCGCGAGGAAGCGTGCGCAGAGCGGGCTTTATGCCCGGTCAAGCGCGGTGACGCTGCGAGGTGAAGCCATTTTGCCGTCCTTCGGATTTGGCCGTTTTGGCCATCTGCATCGTCGCGAAAGGCTTGAAAATGAACCACATTTCCTGCGCTTTCGCTCCTCGCAGCTGGTCAAAACGATCCAAACCAAATTGACTTCATTTATGGGTCCGTACCCTAAGAAAAGACAGGAGTTACCGATGGATATTCAACGAATTGCAGCGTTCAGCCAAGGGTCCGAGGGTGGAAACCCGGCAGGCGTGGTGCTGTTGCCGGAGGCGGCCAGCGCCGACGAGATGGCGCGGGTCGCGGCCGATGTCGGTTATTCGGAAACCGCGTTCGCAGTCGCTCAGGGCAATGACGGCAGATCTTGGCGTGTCCGTTACTTTTCCCCGGAATCAGAGGTGCCCTTTTGCGGTCACGCGACCATCGCTCTTGGTGCAGCATTGGGAAAACACAATGGTGCCGGCACCTATTCGCTTGAACTGAACGACGCCACGATCACCGTCGATGCGGAGGAAACCCCGGACGGGATGATGGCGACCCTGTCCTCGCCCCCGACGCGGAGCCGCGCAATGACCGATGCGGAAGAACAGGACGTCATGGCCCTGTTCGCTCTTGCGACGGAGGATCTTGATCCGCGGCTCGCGCCCGCGTTCATCCACGGCGGCGCCAACCATGCCGTGTTGCCGCTGAAGGACCGTGCCCGGCTCGCGGCCATGTCCTATGACCTTGACGACGGTCGCGGCGTGATGCGCAAGCACGATCTGGTCACGGTGATGCTGGTTTACATCGAAGGGGACCAGACCTTCGTTGTGCGTAACGCTTTCGCCTCCGGCGGTGTCCTTGAAGACCCGGCGACCGGCGCCGCCGCGGCAGCGTTCGCCGGCTACCTGCGTGACTGTCAGTGGCCGCATAACGGCAGCTTCACGATCCGCCAGGGTGAAGACATGGGCAGTCCCTCGCTGATCAAGGTCACGCTGGACGACACGGCGGGTGCGTCCGTGCGGGTTTCCGGCGGCGCGCGCGACATCAAATAAACGCGCGCCGGGCCATGCCCGGCCCGGGACGGGGCCGCCGACACTCATGACCCGCGAAACCATAATGGGTGTCATCGGCCACCGGCGCTGCTGCCGTCAATGATCCGTGGCGGCCGGGACATCTTGTAAAGGTGTGCCATATGTGCGCGCACGACCGCCCAGGGGGCAAGTATGTTGAGCGTGACACCGAATTCACGCGCGGTTCTTATCACCAACCTGCTGAGCGCCCGATTGTGCGAATGCGCGAACCGGGGAAACAGGTGATGCGCACAGTGCGCATTTGCCCCGCCTGTCAACGCAATCGCCAATCTGGACGTCGGTGCCCAGTCGACCGAGGTACGGATTTGATGATGGGCCCAGTCCAGCGGGAGCGTTCCGTCTTCGTCCGGATCAAAAAAATCGGCCTCTTCGCTGATATGACTGCCGACATTTATCGCGACAAACAACAAGGACGCGGAAGAGACAAATACGATGTAGTAGCCCGCGAGAAGAAAAATCCCGTGTTCGGACAAGAGAAGCGGCATCACCAGGAAAAGGCAGATGTGAACGATTTTCGCCGCGGCGAATTCGGCCAGTGGTCCAACGCCGGAAAACTTGCCGGGCCAATTGCGTCTTGCCTTGCGCAGATGCTCGAAATCCTCGGCAAAGGCCAGGTGCGGCAGAACAAGTGCGTACAGGAAAATGGCATACCAGCATTGAAATCTGTGCCATGCCCGCCACGGTTTGGACGGGGACAGTCTCAACAGGCTTGAGCCGTCTGCATCAATATCGGTCCCGGCAATGTTCGGGTACATGTGATGAAGCCGCAGGTGCCTTTCGGCCCAGAGCTTTCCTGAAATGCCGATGAGTGAGAAGCCGGCGGACAGGCAAACTCGGTTCACCCATCTGGACGATGCAAATGAGCCATGGGCGGCATCATGACAGACCGTCGCGACAAGAGTGTAGATGCCTGCGCCCAGGATGGCGGCTGAAATCAGGAGAATCCAGGGGCTTGGATCGACATAGATCAGGCTGTAGACCGCGGCGCAAAACAGAAAGAGAAGGCTGGATCTGAACCATTGGCCAAGACCTGCGAAGCGGCCTGTTTTGCTGCGGGACAGGTATCTGCCCGCACGCGCATTGAGCTGCGATGAAAACTCGCTCTTTGGCTGAAAAGTCGGCATTGTCTCACAAAATGGTTTGAGTCTGATTGTTCGTGGCGCGACCGCCGGACAAACCCGGCCGCGCGTCTCGTTGGCAAGGCTGACTGGGCGGACCCCGCAACTTTGTTTCCGGCATTGCTAGCCCGAATTGCCTCCGGTATCGTCCTGTCCTACAGGCAGGGAACTTGATTTTCGTCCGGGACAACACGGCGGTACGCTTTCCAGGCGCGGAAACGTGGCTTCAAGATGAGAGATCGGGAACTCATCGCTCTGCGGAACCGTGCCCGATTGCGATTGTGAGAAATTGAAGCCTCTGCTCTTTAGTCTCCCGCCCTGGCCGACTTATAGACGGTCGGTGTCTGACCGGTTTCGCGCTTGAACGCGGAATAGAATGCCGATCTGGAGTTGAACCCGACTTCATAGGCAATGGCGAGGACCGTTGTCTCGCCCTTTTCGACAAGCGGCATCGCTTCCTTGATGCGCCAGCCGTTTATGAATTCGAAGAAGGATTGACCAAGGTTCTGATTCAGGGTTTGCGAGACATGGTTGAGTGACACCCCCACGTGCTGTGCCAGCATGCTGAGCGTCAGGTTCGGGTCGCGATACAGGCAGTCCTGATCCATTGCGCGCACAAGCTTTCGGGCGATGCGCTCGGCCTGTGCCGGATCCAATGCGCTTTTTTCATACTTCCGGTCTTTCGGGATCTCGATTTTCGCCAGCGTTCTGGTGGCGCTATCCAGGTCCGGCGCGAGGCGCAAACTCCACATGGCCAGCGAAAAGACAACCACCAGGACCAGGACGCTGTCGAACAGGGGGCTGACGATATCCTGCCCACCCTGGAGGATCATGATCTGCCCGATCAGATGTTGCAGGACATAGACACCCAGCGCACACGCCAGAATGGATACCCAGCGCAGTTCCAGGCCTTCAGTGCTTGCATAAACCTGTTTCAAACGGTCGACATGCCGGGCCTGCGTGAGCAAAACCCATGCGACATAAACAGCCCATTGCACGGCGAGTGCAATGCTCAGAAACATGAACCCATAGTGCAGGAACGTGAGGAAGAACGCCGCAAGTCCAGAGGAGTCACGTGCATTCCAGGTGATCTGCGCGATGTCCAGATAAAGAAACGCACCCATCGCAAAGACCGTGGCCACACCGGGCAGCAGGAAATGCAGCCAGGTCCCCGTTTCGCCGCCGGTTTTCGGCGTCAGGCCCGCAATACTCCTGACATAGGCAAAAAAGAGCGGTCCAAGCCAGAAATTTGCGGCGAATCCGACCAACTCGGATCCGGCCAGGACAACCTGCGGTGCCGTTTCGATCAACACGGTGAATACGGAGTCGATCTCGCTGATCGCAAAGACTGCAAAGAACGCAGTCAGGAACGTGCGAGACGGATCGATCCGCCGTTGCTGCCAGCCAAGCAGGGTGGCTAAAGCGGCAATGGACAAAGTGGCCGCTACCGTTGCCGCGTGTATTGTCTGGGTGTCGAATGTCATTTCCAGCACGTGCCCGGGGGAATGTGTAGCGCGTTTCGCACAATGACTATCCGCAAGATCGATTCAGCTCAACGGTGGGCGGTCCGGTTTTGTCCGCGCCGGACGGGAAGGACAATTTCACCGGGCATCCGGACGACAAGTAGCTGGTGCCCTGGAGAAATCCAAAGCGGGGCCGTCACCAAGTCAGGGCAGCCGTTGGCAGGTTCCACTTCCAGGCGGCAAATAACGACCAGACAAAGAACGGCAATGCCGCGAGTACGGCAATGCGCTCTCCCTTGCTGATGTGCTGTTCGCCGTTGGTCGACGAAAGCCAGACTGTGACCGGCAGCAACGATGCAGCCCCGACGCCGAAGAGGATTGTCATGGTCCACAGCCCGGCGCCGGGTGACGCGGCCACGGACAGATCATCGCCGTGTGTTGCCTGCTCGAGGACCTCCGTGAATACGGCAATGATGCCGATCCAGGTCAATCCCTGCCACAGCGGCAAGCTCGAAATCTGTTGTCGCGCCCGCCAACCGGAAAAGGCGCTTGCCAGACACAAAAGCGCCCCTGCAAGCGCTGTCCAAAGAGCCGAGTCCAGCGAAGTTTCCGTGTGCCAGAAATGCAGCCTGTCAAAACTGTGCAATCCGCCGTTGAGATCGGCGCCGACGATGTGTCCATCATTGGTGCGCCGGAACCCCAGTCGCGTGTCGCCTTCAGGGGTTTCAAAACGATCTTCTCCAATGGCCTCGAACCGGCGCGAGTGACCCAACCCGGTAACCAGGAGCGCGCTGTTCTCCGAGGCCGTGACAGTAAATGCAGTCTGATAAGGCACGACAACACGATCCAGACCTGTGTCATTGCGCCGTGTGGTCAGGTAGCGGCCCTCGTAGGCGTGAAGGCAGGTCATGTTGCAGGTCGTGCGTGCGGCCGACGGTCTCTTGTGCGGCGCGGCAATCTCGCGAAGAAGGCGGCGCGGCAGCGCCATCAACGCGTCCCCGCCCGTGCCGTTGGCGGCGACAAAGATCCCGATATCGAGCGCGGGCACCAGCGTCATGCCGGACTGAAACCCGAAATGTGAGCCGCCGTGATGATACACCCGGTGCCCGGCCCAGTTTTCGGTCCAATACCCGAGACTGCGCCCTGCAAAGGCCCGACGATCCGGCCAGGCGGCTCGTTTCATGTCCGCGGCCAGGTTGGCAGAGAGAGCAGCACCTGCGCTGCCAGAACTGGTACGCAGCAGGAACTGCATGGCGCGCGCCATGTCGCGCCCGGTCAGGGCAAGTCCCCCGGACGGTGTGTGGATGGCTGAGAACGGTTCCGGGTCGATGGCATGATAGAGACCGTCTTGCCAGACGTGAAACGGGCTGACGGTGCCTGCCTTCCGGGGTTCATGCATGAAATGAGGATCATCAATCCCCATCTGGGCGAGGACCGTCTCCGCAAGATAGGTTTCGAAGGGCAGACCCGAGACAGCCCGTACGATCGCGCCGAGCAGGACAAAACTCGCATTCGAATAGGCAATCACATCTTCCGGCGGGCGCACCTGTTTCGGCAGAACCTTTGAAATGTGCTCAAGTTCGGACGTGGCCGCAAGCTCGTCGTGCGCAGCGAAGTAGCCGCGATAACGATCTTCAAGTCCAGCCGTATGGCTCAGCAGATGGAGGACGCGGATGTCCCCGAACCGCTGGTTCAATTTCAGATCCGGCAGATGCCTGGCAATCGGGTCGCCGAGCGCAAGCCGGCCTTCTCTTGCAAGCTGCAAGACCGCGAGTGCTGTGAACACCTTCGTCACCGACGCCAGCGGAATCTTGTCCTCATCAGGTGTCATCAATCGCCCGGTCCTTGCGTCAGCCAGTCTGTAGCCTTTCGAGAGGATGACATTGTCGCCGGAGACAATGACCACAACCGCGCCGGCAACCGCATCCTGATCCAGGACAGTGGTGACAAGTCCGTCCACGAAACCCTCCAGATAGGGCTGCCGGAACGACGCCGGCTCGGCTTCGATCGTTTGAACTGAAAGGCACAAAACAATGCCCAGACATAGAACAAGCCGCACGCGATCGCGTGCGCGCTGACCCAGGTTGCAGATCATATCGATGGATGTTCTGAACATTTTCAGTGCGATCGGAGCCGGGAAAAGTTGTCAAAGGGCCAGCCAGATACATCGAAGTATCCTTCGCGCGTCGTCCTGCCGTATCGGCGGAGACAGTGTTGCAGCGGCCAACGACTGCCCGGACAAGTCCCGGGCAACGGAACCCGGCCGCCGGGTTCGGTTGCCCCAACTCGGCTTCGTCGCTGCAGTGACTGGCGAACGGGCTACCTTCAGGCCGCCGGTGTCGCAAAGGAAGCGCTGGGGCGCCCGGTCCTTTTTCTTTCGGTCTCCAGTTCCGCAATTTTTCGGTCGATTTCAGTGCGGTCCAGTAGCCCGTGAATATTGCCGCGTGTCGGCATCAACTGGGCGAAGTGAAGGTAGCGTTCCTGGGCAACGGCATAGAGGCGGCGCAGTTCTTCCAGCGGGGCGCCATGGTCGTCGGCGCGGATGTCGAGCCATGGATAGTCTTCCCCGTGAACGATCTTGAGAGCAGCCGACTGGCGCCCGCGCTTGTCGCCGCCGGCAGCCTCTGCGGCGTCCATCGCGGTCAAAAGCCGCTCTTCAAGCGGCAAGTCCGCGTTTGCCAGGTAGCTTTTCATGGCGGCATCCACCACTTGCGGCCCGGCCAGCATGTTTCCGGCGACAGTGACGTTGTCTTCTATGAGGTGACCGCACCAGTCGATGCATTTCTCGCCGGTGAAGGCCGCAGTCCGCCCCTTTGCATCAATGAGATGGATCTGGCGCGAATGGCGTCCCTCGTCGCGGTCAACGACGGTATCGATCACCCTTTGCGCCGAAACACCGGAGCGGAGAAGGGTCAGGCCCTCGGTCCCGTACAGCGGACTGACGAGTGCCTGCGTGGCGATTGCGCCGACCTGTCCTGCCAGGTGCGGCACGACAGCCCCGGCCGCGAAGAAACGGCTCGCCACGGCGATCCCGAAATGCCCTGTTGCCTTGTCACGGGCGACAATCGAAAACGTCATCCGGCGTCCTCCTTTTCATCGCCCGGCCGCGTAGGCCTGCATCAGGCGGGGCGTCGCACCGGCGCGCAGCAGGCCAGAGGGGTCGCGCGCGGCGACGGTCAACCTGCCGATTGTCCATTCATCGGCCACTTCGACCGAGTGTCCCCGGTTCCTGAGGCTCGACAGCGTGTCGGCGCCGAAGCTTTCTTCGGCCATGATGTGACCCGGCTGCCGTTGGCGCGGATGGAAAGACGCCGGAAAGTGTGTGGTGTGAAAGAGCGGCATGTCGAGCGCGGCCTGAAGATTCCGTTCGTGATGCGCCAGTCGCAGGAACAGGGACAGCTGCCACTGATCCTGCTGGTCTCCGCCGGGGGTGCCGAAGGCAAGTGCGGTTCCGTCCTCATGAAACGCGATGCTCGGCGTGAGCGTCGTGCGCGGACGTTTCCCCGGTGCAAGCGAACCCGGCAGCCCGTCTTCGAGCCAGTACATCTGTGCCCGGGAATTGAGGGCGAAGCCGAGCCCGGGGATGATCGGAGACGACTGCAGCCAGCCGCCGGAAGGCGTGGCGGAAACGATGTTGCCCCAGCGGTCAATGACGTCGATGTGGACCGTATCGCCGCGCTTTTCCGACAAATGTGCCATTGTCGGTTCATAAACACCGGTTTTGGAGATGCCCGCGGCCTCAATGACGCTCAGCGTGCGTTCAACCTGATCTTCGAAGCCGGGAACAATGCCAGGAAGCAGATCCGTCGATGCCTGTCCGGTGATTTGCGAGCGCCGTGCGGCGTTATAGGTTTCGGACAAGAGCGTATTCAGCGGAACATCGCAGAAATCGGGATCACCGTAATAGGCTTCCCGATCCGCGTAGGCGAGCTTCATTGCTTCGGTCACGAGATGGACGAATTCCGGACCAGCCGGATCGACCGATTCCATGTCGAACCCGCGTAATAGCGACAGCGACTGCAATAGAACAGGACCCTGTCCCCAGGGACCGGTCTTCAGGACGGTCCAGCCGTCATAGGCGGCGCTGACCGGATCTTCGTATGTCGCCGCGTAGCCGGACAGGTCGTCGGCTGTCAGGACAGCCTTGTGGCGGGCTCCGGACGCATCCATCACCTCGGCGGTTTCAAGATACCGTCCGATCGCTTCGGCGATAAAGCCGCGGTAGAAACAGTCGCGCGCAGCGTCGATCTGGTTTTCGCGGCCGGTAACGGCTTCGGCTTCGTTCAACAGCCTTGTCCATGTTTCGGCGAGAACCGGGTTCCTGAAATTGGAGTCCGGCGCCGGGACGATGCCTCCCGGAGCCCAGGTCTCATGGGACGTCGGCCATTCGGTTTCGAAGAACTCTTTCAGGCCCGCAATAGTTGCGCTGACCCGTGGAAGGAGGGGATGCCCGTTACTGGCGTAGTGTATCGCGGGTTCAAGAACGGTTCTGAGCGGCAGGATGCCGTGATCACGCAAGAGCAGCATCCACCCGTCAAAGGCGCCGGGAATGACGGTCGAAAGAAGTCCGTTGCCCGGGATCAGGTCCAGGTTTTCGGATTTGTAGTGACTGATCGATGCGCCTGCCGGCGCGGCGCCTTGAGCGCACAGCACCTTGGTTTCGTTCTGGCTTGCATCGTGCAGCAGGACAGGCAGGTCGCCGCCCGGACCATTGAGATGCGGCTCGACAACCTGAAGGACCAGCCCGGTGGCGACTGCTGCGTCGAAGGCGTTGCCCCCGAGTTCCAGCATCCGCATACCCACCGCGGTGGCAATCCAGTGGGTCGACGTGACGACACCGAAGGTGCCTTTGATTTCGGGTCTGGTGGTAAAGACTGTCATTTGGAATTCCGGGTTTGAGCGTTTCCTGGGTGTTTTTATGTTTCCCGGGGATCGAGCGCGTCGCGCAGCCCGTCGCCGAGTAGATTGAAGCCAAGGACGACCAGAAAGATCGCGATGCCTGGCCACATCGCCATCCAGGGAGCCTGGGTCATGAAGTTTTTGGCGACGTTCAGCATTGATCCCCAGCTGGGTGCCGGGGGTTGCTGGCCAAGTCCGAGAAACGAGAGGCTCGCCTCGGCAATGATGGCTGTTGCAATGGTCAGGGTTGCCTGAACCAGAATGGGCGCGAATACATTCGGCAGGATGTAGCGCGCCAGAAGGACCGGTGTGGACAGACCGATGGCATGGGCGCCTTCGACGTAGTCTTCGGTCTTGACCGCCAGAACCTCGCCCCGGGTCAGCCGTATGAAGATCGGCATTGCGGACAGGCCGATCGCGATCATGGCGTTGGTGAGGCTCGGTCCGAGAAACGCGGCGAGCGCGATCGCGAGGATGAGGAATGGCGTTGCCAGCAGGGCGTCGGTCGCGCGCGAGATGACCTGGTCGATCCAGCCACCGAAGTAACCGGATACAAGGCCGAACGGGACGCCGATGGAAACGGCTATCAGCACCGAAACCACGCCGGCAAGAAGCGACGCCTGCGCGCCCCAGATCATCCTGGAGAGAATGTCGCGTCCCAGTTCATCCGTTCCGAGCCAATGAACCGCCGAGGGGCCCTTTCGAATGGCACCCCAGTCCGTTGCGGTGGGGTCGGCGATCGGCAATACCGGGGCGAGAGCGGCAATTGAAACAAAGAAGACGACCAGCAGAAAGCCGACAAAGGCGCTTTTGTTGGCCCTGAGTTTCTTCCAGGCCCGGTTGCCGGATCTCGGTTGTTCGTCGGATCCGGTCGCGGGGAGATCGGCTACAACGGTCACAGGGCAGTCCTCATGCGTGGATTGAGGAGGAAATAAAGAACATCGGCGACAAGGTTCATGAGAATGAAGCCGACGGCCGTGCACATGACCACACCCTGGACAACGGCGTAGTCCCGGGTGAAAACCGCATCGACAATCAGCTTGCCGAAGCCGGGGATCGTGAAGATCTGTTCGGTCAGCACGGCACCGGCCAGCAGTTCCCCGAACAGGAGTGCGCTCAGGGTGACGATCGGAAGCAGCGCATTCCGGAAGGCGTGTTTCAGAACGACCACCTTCTCCTGCAATCCCTTTGCCCGGGCGGTACGGACATAATCCGCCCGCAGCACGCCGAGCATTGCCGAGCGGGTGTGGCGCATCAGGGTGGCCGCCAGGGCGGTTCCGAGCACGAAGGCCGGCATGATCATCGTTTCGAGAGATCTGACGGGATCGACGAACGGTGACTCGTACCCGGATGCCGGCAGCCAGCCGAGATGAACCGAGACAAGCATGATCAGCATGATGCCCAGCCAGAAATTCGGAATCGACAGACCGGACAGCGCGACGATATTGGCCGTGTAGTCGATGGCGGTGCCTTTCCTGACAGCCGACACGATACCGGCCGGGATGCCGATGATCATGGCAATGAGCATGGCCATGACAGCGAGCTGGATCGTGACCGGCAGTTTTTCACCGATGAGTTCCAGAACGGGCTGGTTGGTTCGCAGCGATATGCCGAAGTCACCCTGCAACATGCCGCTGACCCAATAGAAGTACTGCACCAGGATCGGCTCGTTTAGGTGATACTTCTCGCGGATGAACGCCAGCGTGTCCGGATCGCGCTCCTCGCCCGCCAGAACCAGCGCCGGATCTCCGGGCAGAAGTTTCTGCAGGAAAAACACGAAGACCGAAACCAGAAAAATGGTCGGAATGGCTATCGCGAGTCGTCTTGCGATGAATGACAGCATTTTGGGTTCCGCCGGTGGACGGAACCCGGCGGGAATGCCGGGTTCCGCAACTTTCTGGAGTTACTTGAACTTCACGTTCTCCAGACGGATCATGCCGTCCGGGTACGGCTTGAAGCCCTCGAGTTCGTCGGAGAGCGCCCAGATCCAGGTGACGTGGTAGAGATAGATGAGCGGCATGTCCGCGTTCAGGATGTCGCGGGCCGCATCGTATTTCTCCTTGCGGATTTCCAGATCCGTGGAGGTGCGTGCCGCATCAAGCAGAGCATCAATCTCCGGGTTGCAGTACTTGCTGTCGTTGATGCCGCCTTCACACGTGACGAACTGGTGGATGTTGCCATCCGGGTCCACGCGTCCCGACCATCCGATCTGGCTGGCCTGGTAGTTGCCCGCGGACTGGTCCGACAGAAGGCTGGCAAATTCCATCGACTTCAGCTTGACATTGAAGCCGGCCTCGGCCGCCATCGACTGAACAACCTGCATGAGCTGTGTCTGCACCGGGTTGTTGGCGACCTGGACTTCCACATCAAGACTGTCAAAACCGGCCTCTTTCAAAAGGGCCTTGGCCTTCTCGACGTCTCTTGCCGGAACCGGGTGGTCCTTGTCATACCAGGGACTTGTCGGAGGGTAGGGCTGGTTGCCGGGAGCAAAAGCGCCTTCGAAGACAACCTGGTTGATCGCATCGCGGTCCAGCGACAGGCTGAAGGCTTCGCGTATCTTGGCGTCCTGACCGAGCGGATTGCCGGCGCGGTCGCCATTGCCGACATTGACGGTGATGCCCTGATAACCAAGGCTCACGGCTTCTTCGTACTGCAGCGATCCGTCATCCTTGACCGACGCGGCATCCGTTGCCGCCAGGCGCTCCAGCATGTCAAGATCGCCCGAGCGCAGGTTGGCGAGGCGGACGGTCGTGTCCGGGATGGGCAGGAAGGTGACCTTGTCGAAGTTTATGGCGTCCGCGTTCCAGTAATCACTGAATTTTTCCAGGACGATCCTGTCCTGCGCAACCCTTTCGACGAATTTGAACGGACCGCTGCAGATCGGCTTTGCGCCGAAATCGACACCGGCGGCGGCCGCGGCTGCCGGTGACAGCATCATGCCGGAACGGTCTGCAAACTGAGCCAGAAGGGTCGCATCGGGGCCCTTCAGCTTGAACTGGACCTGATGCGGTCCGGTGACCTCGACGGACTGGATGTTCTTGACTTCACTCTTGCGCCGGCTTTCGGGCAGGTTCTGGGAGCGGTCGATATTGGCCTTCACGGCTTCGGCATCAAACGGCGTGCCGTCATGAAAGGTGACATCGTCGCGCAGATCCATCGTGAGGGTCAGGCCGTCGTCGGACCATGACCAGCCCGACGCGAGCTGAGGAATGATCTCCAGGTCAGGCGTGATGTCGACAAGCTTGTCGCACAGGGATGCATAGACGATACGGCCGACAAATGTCCGCGACTGATCCGGGTCGAGAACGTCCGGATCTTCCTGGAGGCCGATGCGGAGGTCGGCAGCTGTCGCCGGAGCGATTGCCGACGAAACACCGAGAAGCAGTGCTGCTAGGAGAGATTTACGCATTTCAGTCTTTCCTCTGGGTGGTTGTGCTACCGGGGACGGAGGCCTGGTTTTTCGACTTCTTCCGGCTCCACTCCCGGTACAGGGAGAAGCGTTTTTCAGTGGCCGCACTTCGGGTCGGCTCTTGTTTTTGTCCGGTCCGGGTTGCCGCGATCTGCTGCCAGTGATGGCAGGCGACCTGGCGTGTTCCGTCGGCGGTTTCAAGCGCGGGACGCCTTGTTCCGCAGTCCTTGTCGGCGTGACGGCAACGGGTGTGGAAACGGCATCCGGACGGCGGATTCAGCGGTGAGGGAATGTCGCCCGCAAGATCGGCTGTCATCGCTCGCATGCCCGGCGCCGGCACCGGGATCGCGCGCATCAGGGCCTGGGTGTAAGGGTGCCGGGGCGCGCCATAGACGGTTTCCGTATCCCCGATCTCGACGACCTCTCCGAGATACATGACGGCCACCCGGTCGCTCATGTGCCGGATGACGGCAAGATCATGAGCGATCAGGATGAGTGTGAGGCTGAACTCCGCTTTCAGGTCCTCAAGGAGGTTGATCACCTGGGCCTGAACGGAGACATCGAGGGCGGAGACCGGTTCGTCGGCAACGATGACCTTCGGCTCGCTCGCAAGCGCGCGGGCAATGCCTATACGCTGCCGCTGGCCGCCGGAAAATTCGTGCGGATATCTGTTCGCCATGCTCGCGCGAAGGCCGACCCTTTGCAGCAGTGCGGCGACCTTCTCTCGCCGCAGCGCCTTGCTGTCATCTAAGTGAACGGTCAGGGGTTCTTCGACGATGGCCCCGACCGTCATTCTCGGATTGAGCGACGAGAAGGGATCCTGGAAGACGAATTGCAGATCCTTGCGCAATTTGCGCATCTCGCGGGCGGGAAGATGGGCAATGTCACTGCCTTCGTAGAGAACCTGGCCCCTGGTCGGCTCAAGAAGCCGGACAAGGGTTCTGGCCAGTGTGGACTTTCCGCACCCGCTTTCCCCGACGATCGCAAGGGTCTCGCCGCGCCGCACAGCCAGGTCGACACCATCGACGGCCCGGACAATCGACTTTTGCTGGAAAAGGCCGCCGCCGCGCGTGAAAGTGCGCCCGACATCGCGGGCTTCAAGGATCGTATCCTGCGCAAAGTGCTTCATACCGCCTCCACCATGTGGGTCTCGAGCGGAGCCAGATGGCAGGCGGCGAAATGCGCTCCGGAGATGGAAGCCAGTTGTGGCGCTTGCGCCCTGCAGGTTTCTTCGGCGAACGGGCACCGTGGGGCAAAGCGGCAACCGGGTGGCATAGCGTCGATCGCCGGAACCATGCCGGAAATCGTGGTGAGACGGTCCTGTCTCTGTCCGAGGGAGGGCAGGGAGCTCATGAGGCCGATGGTGTATGGATGCTGCGGATCGTCAAAAATGGCCTGGACCGGTCCTTGCTCGACGATCCTGCCGGCATACATCACGGCGACCTGATCGGCGACTTCCGCAACAACGCCCAGGTCGTGCGTGATCATGATTAGCGCCGTTCCCGTTTCCTGCTGAAGCGTTCGCATGAGATCGAGGATCTGGGCCTGGATGGTCACGTCGAGTGCGGTCGTCGGTTCGTCCGCGATCAGGAGATCCGGATCGTTGGCAAGGGCCATTGCGATCATCACCCGCTGACGCATGCCGCCGGACAGCTGATGCGGATAGTCGTCGAGCCGTTCGGCTGCAGCCGGAATCTTGACGCGATCGAGCATCTCCAAAGCCCGCCGGCGCGCATCCGCTTGACTGATCGCCCGGTGGCGCAGCACGCCTTCGGCAATCTGGTCTCCGATGCGGAAGGCGGGGTTGAGCGACGTCATTGGTTCCTGAAAGATCATCGCCATGCGATCGCCGCGCAGATCCGCGCGGGTCTTGGCCGGCAGTGTCAGCAGATCCCGCCGGTCGAAGGAGATCCGCCCGGACGCGATTTCCGCAGGCGGCATGGGGAGAAGGCCCATCAGTGCGAGCGCGGAGATGGACTTGCCGCAGCCGCTTTCTCCCACGATGCACAGCGTTTCGCCGCGGTTGACGCGGAAGGATATCCCATCGACCGTGTTGCCAGGCGCATTCTTGAAGCGGATCGAGAGGTTGTCGACCGTTAGCAGCGGCGGGCCGTCCAGCCGGGATTCCGGATTTTCCGGGCACTCACCCATTATCGGCGCTTTCCGAGGTCTGGAAGAGAAGCCGTTCCTGGAGGGAAAGCAGATGCTGACGCATCAGCCGCTCGGCGGATACGGGGTCATGGCGTTCGATCGCGTCCACGATGTCGGAATGCTGAGCCTTGTACTGAGAAACCGTCTCGCGGGTGCGCAGGGCTTCACGCACATGGCGCCAGCTGTCGTTCTGACGCATGCGGTCAACGACATCGAACAGCGCGAGAAACAACGTGTTGCCGGCGGCCTTTGCAATGGCCCGGTGCAGCGCGCCATCCCACAGCTCACGTCCGTCCATGTCGTCCGCCTCGCCGACCTTGTCCGCGACATGACGCATCTGGATGATGTCCTGCGGCGTTGCCCGGATCGCGGCCAGTTGCGCGAGGGCCGGTTCCAGACGCAGGCGCACTTCCATGACCTCGAGCATGTTGCTCATCTCGGGCAGCTTGCTGAGCTGGGGCTCGCCGTCGCTCGGCCTGGACCCGATGAAGGTGCCGGCACCCTGCCGCCGCCAGATGAACCCTTCGGTCTCAAGAACCTCCAGCGCCCGGCGAACTGCACGGCGACCGACACCAATTTGCTCGGAAAGGTCCCGTTCTGTCGGGAGCTGGCGAACGCCGTCCAGCGCCAGCTGGTCCACGAGAATTCGCAGGCGTTCCAGAGCCAGGCTGGAGTTTCGTCGGGTTGGCCGGTCTTCTGTCATGTGAGATCTTTTATGGAACCAATTTTGATTGGTTACATTATTTGTCCCTTTTTAAGCGCTTGGCAACAGCTTCGGCAGCATTTTTTCAAGGAGGAGGCTGTCTTGGCGGAAATTTGGGCATTCCGATCTTTGCTTTGCGCCGGATTTCGCCGGCGGGTCCCTGCCGTTTTTTGCTTTGGGCGCGGGTCGCTTGGGTTACGCGGATCGGCGCCTGTTGCCTGCAGAGCCAAGTGAGGGCGTGGAGCCGGGTCTCTTCTTGAAGCCGTCTTTCCTTCAAACGTCCGGTCTTTCCGCCCGGGGCATGCCCGGGCCGGATGTTTCGTTCAGCCACCTGCTCAGCCGTGCGGTGGCGAAGGGCATGGCGGCCTATCTCCCGGTAGGACGCCAGCCGAAACGGCTGTCATCATTTCTGCAATGTGTGAGCGAACAGGTCGCCCTGGTGCCGGGCATCGATGCGCCCCGGCCACGTTGATTTTCCGGTACAGTGTGCGACCATCCGGGGACGGGCAACCGGTTGATGGCCCGGAACAGGCAGGCGATCAGACATGGCAGATACCGTTTCCGAATTGACGCCGCCGCGCTTGCCGTCGATCCTGCCCATTCTCTCTGTGAATTTCGTCGGAACGCTGGGATTTTCGATCGTCGTTCCGTTCATGGTGTTCCTGGTTACCGACTGGGGCGGCAATGCGCTGGTTTACGGGGTGCTTGCCTCGACCTATTCGGCATTTCAGCTCATCGGCGCGCCGATCCTCGGAAGATGGTCGGATCAGATCGGCAGGCGCAAAGTGCTGCTGGTGAGCCAACTGGGTACACTGGCGTCCTGGGTGGTGTTCCTCATCGCCTTCTACCTTCCGGAGGAAGCGATCGTCAGCGTTGACACCACCCTGCTGGGGCAGTTCTCGCTGACCTTGCCGCTGATCGTCCTGTTTTGCGCGCGTGCGGCCGACGGGCTCACGGGAGGGAATGTGTCGGTTGCAAATGCCTATCTTGCCGACATCACCGATGATGACCACCGCACGGAAAATTTCGGCCGGATGGCCATGTCGACAAATGCAGGTTTCATCCTCGGACCGGCGCTTGCCGGCCTTCTGGGCGCAAGCGTCCTTGGGGAAATGTTGCCGGTGATCGCCGCGCTGCTGATTTCCGTCGTCGCAAGCGCCCTGACGTTTTTCGGACTGTCGGACACCCATGCGGCGATGCTGCGGACCAAGCCGGGCCTCTCCAATGCCTGCAAGGTGTTCGGACAGGACACCAAGGAAGTCTATCGCCTGAAGGGATGCGTTGAAACGCCGAAGACGGATCTCATGCGTCTGCCGCGGATCCCGCAACTGATGCTCGTCAATTTTCTGGTCATGCTGGGCTTCAGCTTTTTCTACATCGCCTTTCCGGTCCACGCGGCCACACGGCTGAACTGGACCGTGACGGACACCGGCATCTTCTTCGCCGTCCTGAGCCTTTTCATGATGCTGGTCCAGGGACCGCTGCTCGCGCGTGCCGCCAAGGTGGCGTCCCAACGCCTGCTGGTCACCGGAGGCGGACTGGTGCTTGGCCTCGGCTTCGTGTCTCTCTTCTGGAACACGACACCCAGCATCTATCTTGCGGCACTCCTGATCGCTGTCGGCAACGGGCTCATGTGGCCGACGTTTACCGCTGTCCTGTCGACCTTCGCCGGCAAGGAACACCAGGGTGCCGTTCAGGGACTGGCGAGCAGTCTCAGTGCCGCGGCAAGCATCATCGGCCTCATCGGCGGCGGCCTGCTTTATGACTGGATGACGTCCTGGGTGTTCCTGTTGTCAGCGGCGACGATCACGCTCGCCGCTCTCGTCGCTTTCGCCCTGCCTGATACCGGGCCGGGGCAGAGCGAAGGTGAATAGCGCGGGGGGATCAACGACGACAGGAAGGAGGTCCCCAGGCGTGGGTCAGCTTGTCTGATCGTGTGCGAGATTTACGGTCCCGGTTGGTGGCTTCGCTTCGATGAAGGATCTGATCGAGTCGATGACGCCAAAGCGTGAATAGTCCTTGCGCGAGATCGCTCCCAGTTCCCGGAAGCTGCCGTTGCCATGGAATGGAATGAACGTCAGTCCCATGTTGTCCCTCATGAACTGTTCGGCTGCGATGCCATTCACGATCGTGCATGCATCACTATGGGCCAGGTGGCGGCACAGGGTTTCAAAACGGGCAGACCTGACGTCGATGCCAAGGCGTTCGGCCGCTCCGGAGGAAGAGGCCGGCAGTTCCTTTTCCAGGTCATAGCCAAACGGCGTATCGAAGCGCACGATGAACTCGGCCGGGACCTCACACGCCTGTATGTCCCGTCTCTTCGACAACACGTGCCCCTGCCGCATCCCGAGATAAAGCGGCTCCAGCCAGAGCGGTGTAAAGGTAGGAAGGTCAAGCGTTTCGTCGCAATAGATCATCTCGTAGCTGTTGCGCGAGATCAGAGCGGTGTCGAGTTGCATCTCGCTTATCATCTGCGACAACTCGCGAGGCTTTTCTTCCACGATGACCAGGCGGATGCCGCTGTGGATGCTTGCGAGCATGTCGAGAAAGTAGCCGGACAGATACGCAGCAAGTGTCGGTGTCATGCCCAGCCTGAAGGGCGTGGCGTCCAGCTTCTGGAAATGCTGGGCGGTATTTGCAATGTCGTCAACGATCGTATTGATCTGGGCTGCGCCCGCGACGATGTGCTCACCGAACTCCGTCAGCAACACTTCGTTCTTTGTCCGTTTGAAGATGCGGACACCAAGCTCCAGCTCAAGTTTCTTGATCTGGTTGGAAAGTGCGGGCTGGCTCACGTTCGAGGCACGTGCGGCGTGCGTGAAGTTTTTGTGTCGCGCGACTGCGACGACATACTGAAGATCGCGGAGGTTCATCCGAAGCTCTGATACGTGTTGCTGGCTGCACGAGATTTAAGGACGAACCGAAGAAGGTGAAATAACAATCGTTCACAAGTTGTTGGAGGCACCCGGCCGGTGACCGGCCTGCCCATTCGCCACTCAGGCTCGAAAAATGGGCGCGAAAAAATTCGGTTCTTTTGTTCACGTTTTTTCCATCGGGAGTGAAGGAATAATCTGACCCTGCCAATGCGGTCCTGTTTAAGCATCTGACACGCATAAGGAAAAAAGAAACGCGCCGGTAAAGAAAGGCGTGATTATTGCAAAAGGTTATCGCCCGTATTGGCAATATGAATTTCAAGAACCAGGGCTCTCACAACAGATCCATGAGTGCCGGGCGCCGTCATGCAGAGGGCGTAACCGGGCGACAAAACTCATGGAGATTTCCAAATGGTATCTGGGATGCTTGCCGGTCTTCGGGCGCGATTGCTCACGACGTCCACACTGGCACAAGAAACGGTCCGCGACGGCCAGACGCTGTCGAACGGCGTATTCAACAACGCGGTCGTCGACAACACGCCCGCCTTCGTTCTCGACAACGACTTCGCACGGTTCCTGAATTTCGGTCAGGTCACGACCAACAATGCGGCCGCGGCGGTTTCGGTCGGCGGCGAAGACGCGCAGGTTTTCAATTTCCGAAGCGCCCGCATCGAGGCCAATAGCGGTCCCGACGCCCTTGCGACCGGTATCCAGGTCAGCGGCAGTGCCGACATAAGGAATTTCGGCAGCGTCGATGGCGACTTCAACGGTGTCCAGTTCGCCGGCGCCCAATCCTCCGGAAGGCTGGATAACTTCCGTGGCGGCGTGATCTCCTCCGACAGCCGCGCGGTCGACATCCAGGGTGAGGGCGTCAGCGTCCGCAACTTCGGAGACATCGTCGGCACGGGTGATCAGCGCAACGGCACGATCTACACCAACAGCACGGCTGAAGACTTTTCGATCGGCAACTTCACGGGCGGCACGATCGACGCCGGCGAGGGCAACCAGGGTGCCGGCATTTCGCTCCAGGTCGGCGACGAATTGAACGACGTCGTTCAGGGTACGATCTTCAACGGCTTTGGTGCCGTTATCCGGGGCCGTGGCGACAGTGCCGCTTCCAACACCCCTCTTGCCGGCGACGGTATCCGGATTGACGATGGTGCGGAGGGTGCGGTCCTTGAGACCGATATCTTCAACAGCGGTCTCATCAGCACGGAAAGCAACCAGGGCACGACGGCCGGTATCCGGATTGCCGACGGTGTTGCGGCCGAGGGCCGGATCTTCAACTCCAGCACCGGCACGATCGAAGGTCCGCGCAACGGCCTTTACATCGGCGATGCCGAGCACGACCTCAGCGTCCAGAACTTCGGCACGATCCAGTCCGGGAGCCGGGCGGTCAACATCGATGGGTCCGGTGTCGATCTCATCAACGGTGGCGACATTCTCGGTACGGGCGATCAGCGCAACGGCACGATCTATGCCGACGACACGGCGCGCGACTATTCGATCAACAACCTGCAGACCGGTGTCATCGACGCGGGTGAGCACAACAACGGTGCCGGTATTTCCCTGTCGCTTGCTGAAAACGGAAACGGCGATGTTGAGATCGAAAACGCCGGAACGATCAACGGCCGCGGCCAGGCATCCGCCGGTGCGGGAACGGCCGGCGACGGCATCCGGCTGGAAGGCGTGCGTCTGCCTGAAGGTGGTTTTGCAGCTGCACTCTTCACCGGTGCGATCGTCAACTCCGGAACCGTCACCGCGGAGAGCCAGCAGGGCACCGTCGGTGCATTCCGGGCGGTCAACGGCGTGAATTTCCAGGGGTCCCTGGTCAATGAAGAGGGCGGTGTTTTTGCCGGCGCGCAAAACGGCGTCTATTTCGGAACCGGCGATCATTCCGGTGGTTCCTTTGTCAACCGGGGAACCGTGTCATCCGACAGCCGGGCGCTGAACATCGACGGCGAAGGTCTGGATGTCGTCAACCAGGGCACCATCCTGGCGACCGGCGCGCAGCGCAACGGAACCGTCTACGCCGACGGCACCGCCGACAACTACACCTTCACGAACCAGGGAACGGTCGACGCAGACGGCAACAACGCCTCGGGTGTTTCGCTCCAGACGGGGGATGTCGACGGGGATATCGTCTCGGCGTCCGTCATCAACCAGGGCGCCATCTTCGGCGGTGGGGATGCAACGGAAGGAAACACGGTCGGCGACGGGCTGCGCCTGTTCTCCAACGTGGAAGGTGCCGGGTTTGCCGGCCTTGTCGAGAACGAGGGGGTCATTGCCGGGTCCGAAGCCTCGGACGCAGCCGCCGGTATCCGGATCGACGGTGGTCTGGATATCCTGGGAGCCATCATCAACGAAGGCGAGATTTCCGGCAGGGTCAACGCCATCGATGCCCGCGAGGCAGGCGACGTCACGATCGTCAACGACGGCGGCGTCATCAACGGCAATGTCCTGCTTGGCGACGGCGACGATATCTTTGTCGATCTCGGCCTCGTGGACGGTGTTCTCGACGGCGGTGCCGGACGCGACGTGCTGATTGCGGGCGACGGCGACAACATCCTTGTCGGCGGTCTTGGCAACGATTTCCTGGACGGCGGAGAGGGCACCGACACGGCAGACTTCTCGGACCTGGATGTCGCGGTCAATGTGAACCTCGGTGCAATCGGCAACGGAACGGCAACCCGGGACACCGGCTTCACCGTCCGCGTCGACAACGCCGTCGTTGCGGCTCCCGCCCAGTTCGGGTCGGCGATTGCCAATGGCGCGGCGTTCGTTGATCAGGCCGTTGCCGGCAACCTCTATTACAACATCCACACGTCGGACTTCCCCGGCGGAGAGATCAGGGGGCAGCTGCTTGTCGACAGCGACGTCACGGAGCACGGCATCCGCACGATAGAACTCTCCGGAGGACTGGACGCCGCCCAGGAACCCGGACCGCTCTCCGACAGCGAGGCAAGCGGTGAGGCGAGCGTGACAATCGTGCAGAACCTGGCAACAGGTGAGGTCACCTATTCGAGTGTGCTTGACGTGTCCGGCCTCAACGAGGCCGATCTGCAGACGCCAATCCCCGGTGTCGTCTCCGCCATCCATCTGCACAACGCCCCCGCCGGTCAGAACGGTCCGGTTGTCCAGGATACGCTCGTGGATGCCGGAGCAACGCTTGATGTGGCGGATCAGGTCACCAACACCGGCGTCGTCGGTGAAGACGTTATCGAAAACCGGGTTGAGACCGATGTACTCAGCTCGATCGAAAACGTGATCGGATCCGACGATGACGATGTCATCACCGGGAGTGATTTCGACAATGTCCTGAACGGTGCCGGCGGTGATGACCTGCTCGAGGGGGGCGATGGCTCGGACATCTTCGTTGCCAGTCTCGGCGCCGACACCGTCGATGACTTCGAACTGGGCTCGGATCTGATCTCGGGCGGCGATTTCGCACCTGATTTCGACGTTGCCGAGGTTCTTTCCGGCGCGGTCCAAGATGGCTCGGATGCAGTCCTGTCCTTCGGGTCGGACAGTACGCTGCGCCTTGTCAACGTCGACGCGTCGCAACTGAGCGAAGACGACTTCCTCGTCTGAGCCAGTTGCTCAGGGTGGCGGTGGCTGCTGCCGCCACCCTGTGGCTTTCCCGAAAACCTGACCCGAACCCCTTGATTTGGAGCAAGCACATGTTCCGCAATATCTCTCCCGTCCGGCACGCCTGGTCCTCACTCAGTGCCGGTTTTGCCGCAATTGCGCTCTTCAGCATGGCGCTCAACATTCTGGCCCTCGCAGCCCCGCTTTACATGCTTCAGGTCTATGACCGCGTTCTGACCAGCCAGAACATGGATACGCTCATCGCACTCACGCTGCTGCTCGGCGGTGTCCTTATCGTCACCGGCCTGCTCGACTGGATCCGGCAGCGGATGCTGAACCGGTTGGGCGCAAGATTTGAACTCAAGGTCGGCATTCCCGTCTTGAACGCGGCGATGCGGCGGAAGGTCCACGGCGGCCGGTCGGACGGCGACAATACCGTCGAAGATGTCAACGGCTTCAGGGACTTCGTCTCCGGAAGCGCGTTGCTGGCGTTTTTCGATGCGCCCTGGATCCCGGTCTATATCTGCGTGCTTTACATCCTTCACCCGTATCTGGGGCACCTGGGTTTGGCAGGCGCGGTTGTTCTGACCGTCCTTGCGCTGCTCAACAATACGCGCAGTCATGACACGATGATCGAAGCCGCCGAAGCCCGCAGGAGAAGCGACACGCTGTACAGGGCAGGCGAGGCGAATGCCGAAATCGTTCATGCAATGGGCATGCGCGGCGATCTTGCCCTCAGATGGCGTGAGCTTCAGGTCGAGGCCCATCAGCTGAAAACCAGGGTCAACGACCGTATTTCAACCTTTTCCGTTTTTTCCAAGACGATCCGGGCGGCCTTGCAGTCCGGCATCCTCGGTCTCGGTGGCGCGCTTGCCATCTCCGGTGAAAGTTCGGCCGGTATCATGATCGCGGCGACGATCGTGCTTGGCAGGGCGCTTGCACCGATCGACCAGTTGATCGGCCAGTGGCGCAGCTTTCTGGCGGCGACCGGATCCTACGCCAAGCTCAGGAAACTCGTGCATGAATATCCGGCGGACCAGCAACGTCTGCGATTGCCTAAGCCGCAGGTTTCCGTGAGTGTGGCGATCCAGAAGGCCGGGCCCCCGGCCGCGCAGACCGCGACCCTGTCGGATATCCGGATGAACCTTCAGGCCGGCGATGCGGTGGCGGTGATCGGGCCGAGCGCATCGGGCAAGACCACGCTCGCCAAGATGCTTGCCGGTGTCTGGACGCCGCAACGCGGCTCGATCCGGCTCGACGGCAACCCGACGGCCAAATGGGACCCAGAGGAACTGGGCTGCAATATCGGCTATCTGCCTCAGGACATCGCCCTGTTTGACGGTACGGTCAGGGAGAACATTGCCCGCTTTGCAGCAGATATCGACGATCGTCTCGTGCTGGAGGCGGCCCTGGCAGCCGACGTGCACGATCTCGTCTCCAATCTGCCGGACGGCTACGACACCCGCATCGGCAACGGCTATTTCCTGTCCGGCGGACAAAGGCAACGGATTGCGCTCGCCCGGGCTCTTTACGGAAATCCGTTTCTCCTGGTGCTCGACGAGCCCAATTCAGATCTCGATTCAACGGGAGAGGCGGCCCTTCAAAAAGCGGTGCGCACCACCCAGGAACGCGGCGGTGTCGTCGTGATGATGACCCATCGACCGAGCACCCTGCAGGTGGTCGACAAGGTGCTCGTGCTCAATCAGGGCGTTCAGACCGCCTTTGGAGCCCGGGATGACGTTTTGCGTGACACGAAGCGGAATGTTCTGCCTGCAAGCCGGCAAAAACGGAATGCAATCAGCGAAGATACCAAGGAAAGGGCCGTCCAATGAAAAACCTGACACTCTCTTCCCAAAGCCGCCACGTCTCTCATCTGGAGCGTCCGGAACGGGCCGGCCAAAAATCCGCCGAACCGCGTATCGGGGCGCTCGTCTTCTTCGGGTTCCTGGTCATGACGGCCTTCTTCGGCGGCACGGCTTACTGGGCTCATCAGGCAAAGCTCGACGGGGCCGTGGTCGCACAGGCGTCTTTCGTCGTCGACGGGAACCGCAAGACGGTTCAGCATCTGGATGGCGGCATCGTTCGCGATCTTCTGGTGACGGATGGCGATTTCGTCGAGGCCGGACAGCCGCTGGTCGTCTTCGACAGCACCGAAGCGGATGTCGACCTTACGGTGCTCGGCAGTCAGATCGGTGAACTGGCGGCACGACGCGCAAGGCTGCTCGCCCAGATCAACCAGGCGGGAGTGTTCCGCAGGAGCGATGTCGCCGTTCTGATCGGGGAAAGCGTTCCCGAGGTGCAGTGGGAGAGTTCCTACCTGACCCAAAGGCGGGTTTTCGATACTGAAGCCAGGGCGCGGGCCAGCGAGAAGACTGTGCTTGATCGCCGGATCACGGCTCTTGAAGACCAGATCCGGGGTCTTGAGGAGCAGCGGCAATCCAACGCCCGGCAGATCGAGATTTCCAAAGGAGAACTGGAAACGCTGCAGCCGCTGTTCGAGAAAGGCCTGGTGACGGCCGTCAGGATGAATTCCATCCGCCTGGACATCGAACGCCTTGTCGGACTGGATGCCGGTCTCAGGACCGATCAGGCCCGCGCGCGCAACGAAATCGGTGAGCTGGAGCTCAACGCGTTCAGCGCAGAGCAGCAGAGACTTGAATCGATTTCGGAAAACCTCGCCGCCGTCGAAGCACAGATTGCGGCAGTGGAGCCCCAGTTCAGGGGGGCTGTGGAACGTCAGAAACGTGTGGTCGTCAACGCACCCGTCAGTGGCACGGTGGTCAATATGGCGCTGCACACGCTCGGCGGTGTCGTCCGTCCCGGCGAGGACATACTGGAACTTGTTCCGCAGAGCGAAGAACTTATCGTCGAAGCGCGCATCAACACCTCCGATATCGAGAAGCTGTGGATCGGACAGCCCTCCAGGGTCAGGTTGAGCGGCTTCGATCTGGAAGAGGTGCCGGAAGCGAACGGCAAGGTCTTTGATGTGTCCGCCGATGCGGTGACCGACGAGAAAACCGGCAACGCCTTCTATGTTGCCAGGGTCAGGCTTGATGAACACCAGCCTTCCGGCGTGGCCGGGCTGGATCTTGTTCCGGGAATGCCGGCGGACCTGTTCATAACGACCGGGGAGCGCACCGTGCTGAGTTATCTTGCCCAGCCGCTCAGCAACAGACTGGTCAGGACGTTCACGGAGTAGGCTGGGGCGAAGGGCGCAAGCTGCTGAATTGGGTCTGTATCCTAAACCAGGGAAACAGAAATGGCACGCCGGTCGCGGACAGGGACGAAACCCCGACGGGGCCCTTCATGGAGGGTCCCGTCCTGCTGAAGTCTGCAAGGCCGGGTCCGGTCAGCCGGCATTTTGCCGCAACAGGTCCTTAATTTCCGCGCGGGCGGGCATCGATGGGGCCGTGCCCTGCCTCGTGACGGAAATGGACGCCGTTGCGGTCCCGAACCGGATCGCCTCCAGGGGAGACATGCCCTGTGCAAGGCCGGCTGCAAAGCCGCCGTTGAACGCGTCGCCGGCCCCCGTGGTCTCAAGGACGGGTCCTGCCGACATGGCGGGAACGTGCACCGCGTCCGCACCGTCATGAAACAGGCATCCGTTCTCGCCTAGCGTGATGATCGCAGCCCTTGCGCCGCGCCTGATCAGCTCTTCGGCGGCCTTCGTGGCGTCTTCAACGGTTTGGACGCTCAGCCCGGTGATGGCTTCGGTCTCCGATTCGTTCGGCGTGACATAGTCGCAAAGCGCGAGCATGGAATCCGGCAGCTCTGCGGCCGGTGCCGGGTTCAGGATCGTTGTGGCGCCGGTATTCCTGGCCACGTCCAAGGCATATTCGGCGGTTTCCAGCGGTTGTTCGAGCTGCGTGAGAAAAACTTTACAGGTCTTGAGAGCGTCTTTTTGGGCATCAATGTCGGATGGCCCCAGACTGGCCGCGATGCCCGGGCACACGATGATGGCGTTGTCGCCGGTGGCATCGTCAATAAAGATGTAGGCGGCGCCGGTGTATCCGTCCGCATGCTGCGAGGCCAGCGATGTCACCCCGGCTTTCGACCATGTTGCCAGGGCCATGTCCGCGAACGGATCGATGCCGAGTTTGGTCAGCATGCCGACCTTGGCACCGGCCATGCCGGCCGCAACCGCCTGGTTGGAACCCTTGCCACCCGGTCCGAGTGCAAAGGACTTGCCCAAAATGGTTTCACCCATCTTGGGCGGCCGCGACGCGCGGTAGGCAGTGTCCGCGACAAAGACACCCAATATGACGATGTCCAAACTCATTGGTCCGGTCCAATCACACCTTTGCGCAGCACGAAGCAGCCGTAAAAGCGCCGCTCCCCGGTCTGGATCACGGCGTAGCTCTGGCGCGCCAGATCGTAAAACGCGAAACGTTCGATACCGATCATGGGGCGGGAACCGCCCTCGGCTGTGTCGATCTTTTCCTGAACTTCGCTCTGCACGTCCGGGATCTCATCCGGCGCGCCGACAATTTCCATCCGCATCGCGAAATCGTCGACAAAGGTATCCAGCGGGAGCACGGACAGGATCGCTTCTATCGCCTCGGCGGCGCTGAGATTTTCCATCCGCAACAGCGACCCGTAAACGGTGTTTCGGGCAACGCTGTCCGACGGGAAATTCGTGTCGGAAATGACGATCGCGTCTCCATGGCCCATGGCCCGCAAACAGTGAAGGACATCGGCGTTCAGTCTCGGATCAATCCCTTTCAGCATTCCTGGCTCCTCTCTGCTGATACCGACCAGTGCGGCGTCACGGATCAAGTCTCGCTATCGTCCGGCCCGGATTCGACCCTTCCTCATGGTTCAATCCGCAGTCCGTCATCGGACCCGAACAGGTGAAAGTGGTCTGTGTCTATCCCGAGATGGACCTGGTCCCCCGTGGACAGGGCGTGCCGTTCCCTGAAAACGGCCGTCAGTTCTCCGGCCCCGAACTGGAAAACGACATGGATTTCCGGACCGGTCGGCTCGACAACCCTCACGGTCGCGGGCAAGCCCTCGTCTGCCAACCGCAAATGCTCCGGGCGCACGCCCAGTCTCACGTCGCGGCCGGGTTCCAGTCCACCAAATCCGGGCAATTCCAGCAGGTTTCCGCCAACGGAGATCTGAACGCCGTCCGCGCCGGATGTCTCGATCTTGCCGTCGATCAGGTTCATTGCCGGCGATCCGATGAAACTGGCAACGAAGCTGTTCTTGGGCCGGTCGTACAGATCAAGCGGGCTTCCGATCTGTTCAACATTGCCGCCATTCAGAACCACGATCTTGTCGGCCATGGTCATGGCTTCAATCTGGTCGTGGGTGACGTAGACGGTCGTGGTCTGCAGTCGCTGATGCAGTTCCCGGATCTCCGTGCGCATCTGCACGCGCAGTTTCGCGTCCAGGTTCGAGAGCGGTTCGTCAAACAGAAACACCTGCGGATCGCGAACGATCGCACGGCCCATCGCAACCCGCTGCCGCTGTCCTCCTGAAAGTGCGCGCGGATAGCGCCCGAGATAGGGTGTGAGACCAAGGATCTCCGCAGCGTCCGCAACGCGTTTCTTGATCGCCGCCTTGTCCATTTTTTTCAGCTTCAGCGAGAACCCCATGTTCGCTTCCACTGTCTTGTGCGGATAAAGCGCATAGGACTGGAACACCATGGCAATGTCGCGTTCGTTAGGCGGCAAATTATTGACCCTGCGTTCCCCTATGTGAATGTCCCCGGACGTAATTTCCTCCAGTCCGGCGATCATGCGCAAGAGGGTCGATTTCCCGCATCCTGACGGTCCGACAAGGACCACGAACTCGCCATCCGAGATCCCCACGTCGATACCGTGAATAACCTCGGTATCGCCATAACTTTTGCGCACTTGCTTGACAGCGACTTCAGCCATTGAGCCTCACAAAGCCGATCCTACCCTCTTCACCGGGTAGCTTATTGTCAGGAATTTGTCTACCTCTGACCCTACTAACATGTTAGCTACTTGACAGCACGTACGCGAATTGGGACGTTACTCACCGGAAGTCTGCTCCGATTGGATAAGACCTGCCTGCTTTGGAGGAGAGCACCCGGCAACAAGGGTGCCTTTGCAGGGGTTGGCCAACTTGACGTGTAATGGGAGGAAGTAACGTGAAAGTTAGCGATTACAATACGATAATGCGTCGTCAGCTAAACCGGCGCGGTTTGCTCAAGGGCGCCGCGAGCGTCGGTGCGATTGCCGCCGTGAGCTCGGTTGCGACCGGCATCCCTTTCAGTTCGGCCAGGGCCCAGTCGGATCTGCGCGCTGAAATTCTCAAAATCCCGGGCGTCGGCCAAGGGTCGCCAACAGACGCCGACTGGCAGAAGGTCGGCGAGATGTGCCTCGGCCCGACGAAGGAGCGCGTAGCGGAAGGTGAGTTCGAGGGTGTCGAGCTGACCTTCATGGGGCTCAACAACCAGAATCTCCACAATTTCCTGTTTCGCGGTTTCCTGAAGCCGTGGGAAGCCTACACGGGCGCGAAGATCAACTGGGTTGACCTCGCCCAGGCGGACTACAATCCGCGTCTGCAACAGGCGATCGCGACCGGCACCGTCGACTTCGACATCATCGAAATGGGTGCGCCTTTCGAGGGTGACACGGCCGGCAAGGGCCTTCTCGACGAGATGCCCGCCTGGGTCGAAGAACAGATCGATGCGGAAGATCTCGTGAGCTATCTCAAGCCGCCCGTCGGCACGTGGGATGGAAAGAAATACCGGGTTACCATCGACGGCGACTGCCATACGTTCGCTTACCGGACCGACTACTTCGGCGACGGTGCGATCGGCGGTGCGTCCGTTCCGAGAACCTGGCAGGACGTCAATACCGTCACCAAGGCGCTGATCGGCAAGGAAGACCCGCTGACCGGACTGCCCGCGCACGGATATCTTGATCCGCTGAAGGGCTGGGGCGGCTTCGGCTTCTACTTCCTGGAAAACCGGGCGGCGGTCTATGCCAAGCATCCCGATGATCCGGCATGGCTGTTCGACCCGGACACGATGACGCCATTGGTCAACAACCCGGCCTGGGTCCAGGCGATCCAGGACGTGCTCGACCTCATCGAAGCCGGTGCCTACCCGGCTGACCAGATCAACGCGGACCCGGGGACGACAGGTTTCCAGCAGTTCCTTGCGGGAACGGGTTCCATGCTGATGTGGTGGGGCGATATCGGGTCCAGTGCACGGACATCCGATACCTCGGTTGTCGGCGACGTTGTCGGCTTCGGCATCAATCCGGGTTCCGACCGCGTCTACAACAGGAAGTCGGGTGCGTGGGAAGAAACCTACAACGAAGCGCCGAACATGGCCTATCTCGGCTGGGGCATTTACGTGACCAAGCGGGTGTCGGGCGACGAGAAGAAGCGCAAGGCCGCGTGGAGTGCGGCGGCACATCTCGGCGGCAAGGACATCAGCCTCTGGATGTCGGCCTATCCGTCCGGCTTCCAGCCGTACCGCAACTCCCACTTCCAGTTCGACGAGTGGGAAGCAGCCGGCTACGACCGGGCCTATATCGAAGACTATCTGGGCTCGAACGCGGACAGCTACAATCATCCGAATGCGGCCATCGAGCCCCGGATCCCGGGCATCTTCCAGTACTATTCGGTGGCGGAGGACGAACTGGCCAAAGGCTACGCCGGCCAGTACGGATCGGCTCAGGAAATCGGCGATGCAATCGCGGCTGCCTGGGAGAAGATCACCGACCAGATCGGCCGGGAGAACCAGATCAAGCTTTACAAGGCATCGCTTGGGCTGTGATTTGAACCTGCGGGCAGGCGCATTGTGCCTGCCCGCGCATCCAAGGAATGGCGGGGCAAGACTGGAATGAGTTCCGAAGGCGATCGGCTTCATGTTGTAACCGCCGACGATATTTCCGAACAACGCAAGCGTTTCGGGAGAATCCTGGTCTGGGGATCAGCAGGCCTGCTGGCACTTGTCGCACTTCTCCAGGCGGCTGACCAGGGCGGCTGGATCGACCTTGGGTTCGCGAACTGGCGGCCAACGCTCTATGCCTATATTTTCTGGGGCATCTGCCTGTGCGCATCGCAGGTGATCACGCGTGGTGAGCATGGCAAGCGGACGCTGTTCGTGCTTCCGGCCACGTTGTTCGTGGTCTCGATGGTCGTCTTTCCGCTTCTTTTCGGGCTGGTCATCGCATTCTCCGACTGGAACCTTGCGTCGCCCGACGGGCGGAAATTCAACGGAATAGACAATCTGCGGCAAATGTGGAGCGACCCGTTCTACTGGAACGCGCTGCGCAACATGGTCTGGTACACACTCGCGATCATCGTGGAGTATGCCATCGCCTTCGGTCTCGCCCTGCTGCTGAATGCGGAAATCAGGGCGCGCAAGTTCTTTCGCGTGGCATTCCTGCTGCCGCTCATGCTGTCCCCGGTTGCGGTGTCCTGGATGATCGGGAAATCGATGCTGGAAAACCGGTTCGGACCCGTGGCCAGGCTGTTGCGGGAGCTCGGTGTGGACAACCCCTCCTTCTTTTCGTCTCCCGAAATCGCCCAGCTGATGATCATGCTGATGGATGCCTGGACGTATATTCCCTTCATGATGATCATGATCCTTGCGGGCCTGCAGGCAATCCCGCGAGAGCTCAACGAAGCGGCGCGCGTCGACGGTGCCGGTGCGTGGACCCAGTTCTGGGAAGTCACGTTCCCGCTGATGCTACCGGTTTCCATCACAGCAATCCTGATCCGGATCATCTTCAAGCTGAAGCTCGCGGACATCATCATCAACGTCACGTCCGGAGGTCCCGGCGGGGCGACAGACAGCGTGACAAGCTTCATTTTCCGGGAATACCGCGACCGGTCCAATGTCGGCTACGGAACGCTTCTTGCCATTGTCTATCTGGTCATCATCGTCATCGCCATGACCCTCCTGATCAAGGCGGCGGACCGTTGGATGCGCCCGAGGTACTGAGATGACGACCCAGATTTTCCACGACACAGAGGCAGACCGGGCATTCAGGGCCAAACGGATATCGGGACGAATTCTGATCTACGGGATCCTGATCGTCTGGGCGTTCATTTCGATCTTTCCGATCTACTGGACAATCACGACAAGCTTCAAGATGGCGCCCGACGTCATGAAGGGGAACATGGTGCCCTGGTGGGATTACATCCCCAAATGGCTCGGATGGCGCTCGCTCGGACTGTCGCCCGACACGATTGCGAACGAGAGCACGGTTCGCGAAGAGTTCCTGAAGCGGTTCTGGAATTCCACCGTGGTTGCGGTCTCCGCTTCCGCGCTCGCGGTCATGCTCGGCAGCATGACGGCGTATGGCCTGTCGCGGTTCAACTACCGTTTCGGATTCATGCGCAACCCGGACATTTCGTTCTTCTTCCTGAGCCAGCTCATTCTGCCGCCTGTCGTGCTCGCACTTCCCTTTCTGGTGCTCTACAAATCCCTTGCAATGCTGGATACGCGCATAGGCCTCATTCTGCTCTATACGCTGACCGTTCTGCCCATCGTCATCTGGATCATGCGGGATCAGTTCGGGTCCATTCCGACCGAACTTGAAGAAGCGGCGCTGGTCGATGGCCTGTCTATCTGGGGGGCTTTCCTGACCATCATCCTGCCCATCGCGCTACCCGGCATGGTCGCGTCGTTCATCCTGTCGCTCGTCCTGACGTGGAACGAGTATTTCTTTGCGGCGCTCCTGACGTCAAGCCACGCCACGACCCTGCCGGTGATGGTCGCGAGCCAGACCGGATCGCAGGGCATAAGCTGGTGGTCCATGGCGGCCCTCAGTTTCGCGGCCATTCTGCCGCTGATCATCATCGGGATCGCGCTGGAACGCTTCATTATCAAGGGCATGGCTGCCGGCGCGGTGAAATGACCGGCAGCTTCAGTTCGAACGGCCCACTCGTCTAACCGAGCTCCGCGGCAATATCCTTGGTTTGCTCGTAGAGCCTGCGGAACAGCGGATAGGCCTTGCGGTAGCTTTGAACCTCGTTCGGATGGATCGTCTGCGAGACCGGGTTCCACGCGGCAATGTCATCGATTTGTGCTTCGCCGATTGCCAGCCGTGCCAGGAATGCGTCGCCGTAACTCGCGCCGACGGTTTTCTGGCAGACGATCTGGCTCAGCCCGGACGTGTCGGATGTGCCCTGCAGCCACACGGCGTTTTTCGTTCCGCCGCCGACGGCGAGGATGCGCGCCGGTTCGACACCGGCCTCCCGATAGGTCTCGACAACATGGGCCGTTCCGAATGTGATCCCCTCAAGAAGGGCCCTGTACATGTGCCCGCGCGTATGGGTCAGGTTCAGACCGAAAAAAGTCCCCTTCGCGTGCGGATCGTGCAAGGGCGTCCGCTCCCCGGAAAAATACGGCAAGAACAGCAGCCCGTCCGCGCCGGGGGCAATCGCCTCCGCTTCCTGCGCGAGTGTCAGGAATGCCGTCTCCTTCGGCAGTTCGCGCGCGAACTGATCGCGAAACCAGTGCGTCAGCGTTCCGGAGGTCGCAAGCCCCGCCATCGACGCGTGCTGACCGGGAAACAGCCAGGGCGCGTACCAGAGCCGCCCGTCCTGAACACGGTCCTCGGTCAACGTGATGATGAAGATGGTCGATCCGTACATCATCATCATGTCGCCGTTCGACCGGACACCCACGCTGAGAGCTTCCGCGGCCGCGTCGATCGTTCCCGCTGTGACGGGCGTTCCTTCGGCAAGACCTGTTTCGGCGGCGGCTCTTGAGGTCACGCGGCCGGCGACCTCTGAGGACCACAGCAATCGGGGCAGCTTGTCCGGGTCAAGGATTTCCGGGGCCAGATCGAAGCACCAGTCTTGCGTGGTCACGTCATAGAGCGGAGAAAAATTCGCGGCCGTGTAGTGGTCGATCACATAGTCACCGGTCAGCCGATGCACGATGAAGCTGGTCGACGTCAGTATCTTGTGTGCCTGTTCATAGATATCCGGACGATTGTTTTTCAGCCACAGGATCTTCGGGCCGACCGACTGGGACGTGAGCGCGTTGCCGCACCGTTGCAGCAGAACGTCATTGCCGATCCGGTCCGTGAGATCGGACACTTCGCTCATGGCCCTGGTGTCGACGCCGTAGAGCACACCGTTCATCAGTGGGGAGCCGTCCTTGCCGACCGGCAGCATGCAGGGGCCGATCGCCGAACAGGCAATGCACCTGATCTGGTCGCCGTTGACGCCCGCTTGCCGGATGAGGTCCCTGGTGACCGTGACGAAGTCGCCCCACCAGTCCTCTTCCGGCCGGTGTTCCGCCCAACCGGGCTGCGGCACGGTCATTTCGTGGGCGTGGCGCGCGGTGGCCGCGACGGTGCCCGCCGCATCAACCAGAACGCCTTTGGTTTCATAGGTGCCGATATCCACGCCAAGGGTGTAGGTCATGCGCCGCGCTCCAGCCTGGTTTCCGGTGTGATGTGTTCCAGCGCGGTGCACATAAGCCTGGCCAGATCCTCAAGATCGCTGATCTGGCACACTTCCAGCGAGGAGTGGCTGTACCGCATGGGAAAACCGACATCGATCGACGCCACGCCTTCTCCCACCAGCTGCACGTAGCTGAGGTCGGTCAGAACGCCGACCTGCGCCGATCGCTGGAGCGGCATTTGAAGGTCCTCGGCAGCACTTTCAAATACGGTGACGAGCGCCGGATGCGGCAGGACACCGTTCAGCGTTCCGCGTCCGTGAAAACTGTAGAGGCTGATCCCGGGTCCACCGCCGAGGCACATCTCGCCCACATCGGACATGTCCGGCGTGTCACACGCCAGCATGAGGTCAATCTGGATCGCGATATCAGGCTTCAGGCTCTGGGCGGCCACGACGGCGCCGCGCAGATTGAATTCCTCCTGCGTGGAGAACACGACATGCACGGTCGGTCCGTCCTGCCGCCCGGCGAGCGACCTTGCGACCTCCAGGAGCACCGCGCATCCGGCCCTGTCGTCTATCGCCGTGCCGGCAACGCGGCCGCCGGCAAGGTGCATGTAGTTTGGGGCGTAGGTGACCGGCGTCCCGATCCGGATGCCATCCGCCTCCGCGTCAGTCTTGCTCGCATAGCCGGCGTCGATGTAAAGGTCCGCTGCCTTGGGAACCGTGTATTTTTCATCTGGTTGGGTGGCATGGTGGCTCTTGTTCGCGATGACGCCGGGGATATCCCTGCCGTTCGGGACGGACAGGACGACGGCTTGCGACAGCAGGGCACGCTCGGGCACACCGCCGAGCCTTTGAACCCTGATCAGGCCGGTCTCCTCGACCTTCCTGACCACGAAGCCCAACTGGTCCATGTGGGTGAAGAGCATCACCGACGACCCGGTTCCCGGAAACGTCGCAATGAGGTTGCCCAGGCGGTCCGTCCTGCACGGTATCGGCATTCTGGCGGAAATCTCGCGGGCGACGCGCTCTTCATGGCCGGACAGCCCCGGGATCATCACGAGGGCCTGGAGGTCTTCGCTGATCATCGGGCGGCCCTCGCGCGGTCCATGAACTGCTTGGCGCGATCCGGGTCAACCGGGTTCCAGGTGTTGCCGTCCACTTTCAGGCTGGAGCCGACGACACATCCGTCGGCGATGCGAAGAACGTCGGCGACCGTGTGAAGCTTCACGCCCGTGTTGGCCAGAACGGGGGTGTCTGGCAGCGCTGTCTTCACGGCTTCCAGATCCTCCATGCGCGCTGCTTCCCCGGTGATCTGGCCCGACACGAGAATGGCGTCCGGGATCGAGGAAAAGACCGCGGACCGGGCGCGATCGGCGAGCGAGCGACGATCGAGACTGTCGGCAAATTCGGCGCAGACATTGTAGAGCATCAGGAGATCGTCTTTTTCCAGGCGCTTTCGATAGCGCAGGGCCTCACCGGCATCGGGTGCCCAGTGCCCCATGTCGCTGGCATAGGTGCCAGTGAAGATCTCACGGCAGAAGGTTGCGCCACACGCGGCTGCGAGCGCGATCGTGCTCTTGGGATCCCAAAGAACGTTGACCCCGAACGGAACGGTAATCTGGTCCCTGAGACGGCCGATCACATAGGCCATCGTGGCCGTGCTCGCCGGGTCCACCGAAAACTCGTAGGGGCGGTCATTCTCGTTGCCGAACATGACGGCGTCCACGCCCGCTGCCTGAAGGGCGTGAAGATCGGCTTCGGCGTCGCTTAGCAGGCCGGAGAGACCGCGTTCCGCGTCATAGAGCGGCGTTCCGGGCAATGCGCCGAAATGAACCATGGCGATAACGGGCTTGGGGGTCCCAAAAACAGTTTCGAAATTCGCCATCAAGTTTCCTCCACGCAGTCCTGCAGCCGAATTTGAAGGTGCAGTCTAACTTAATTGATACTAGCATGTCAGTTAAAAGGAGGCATGCCATGGGGTTACAGACAAGACATTGGGACAGGCTCGGCAACGGCGGCGTCACCGTAACAAGTCTCGGTTTCGGAACGGCACCGCTCGGTAACCTGTACCGGGCGATCCCGGACAGGGACGCGCAGGAGATACTGACGGCTTCCTGGGACGCCGGTGTACGCTACTTCGACACCGCTCCACTCTACGGACTCGGTCTTTCCGAGACCCGTCTCAATCCGCTCCTGCGCGGCAAGGATCGGGACGATTATGTCCTGTCGACGAAGATCGGCAGGATACTTCAAGCGACACGGCCCGAGGATCGGGACGGGTTCGGAAAGTGGTTCGACGTGCCCGCCAGACGGGAGATCTATGACTACACGTATGACGGGGTGATGCGCTCGATCGAATTCAGCCTGGAACGGCTCGGAATTGACCGCATCGACATCCTGTTCGCCCATGATCTGGATATTTTCAATCACGGTACGCAAGACGCGCTCGATTTAAAGCTGAACGAGTTCATGAACGGCGGATACAAGGCGCTGCTCTCGCTGAGGAACCAGGGGACAATCAAGGCGTTCGGCGCCGGTGTGAACGAATGGCAACCTTGCCAGTGGATGGCCGAACGGGGCGATTTCGACATCTTCCTTCTGGCAGGGAGATACACACTGCTCGAGCAGGAAGCCCTGACAAGCTTTCTGCCGCTTTGCGAGACGCGCAATATCGGCGTTGTCATCGGCGGTCCCTATAACTCCGGCATCCTGGCGACGGGAGCGAAACCGGGCGCCTTTTACAACTACGACCCGGCTCCTGAAGACGTGCTGGAAAGGGTTCGCGCGATCCAGGATATCTGTGACCGCCACGGCGTTCGGCTGGTGGATGCCGCATTTCAGTTTCCACTCCGGCACCCATCGGTGATTTCGGTCATCCCGGGCGGGCAGGGTGTCAACGAGATGCAAAGCAATCTCAAGGCGGAAGGTGCTGACATCCCCGAGGCACTTTGGACCGACCTGAAAAGAGAAGGTCTGGTGCGCGAAGACGCACCGTGACCGGGCAGACGGAAGATGCCCGGTCTAGCGGTTCCCGGAGACGTGATCGGTCGCTGCTTCCTGCGCTCTTCCGATCGCCGCGTTGAACGGCGCACCGTCGACGTGGGCTGCGGCGAAGGTGCCGACAAAAACGTCCCCTGCACCGTGAGTGGAGCGGACAGCCGTCTGCTTGGCGGGTTGATGTTCCGGTGTCCCGCCGTTCTGCGCGAAGATCACGCCGTCACCTCCGAGCGTCACCACGATGTCCGATCCGGGAGCGAGACCCTGAAGCGCACGGATACTCTCGGGTGGATCCAGTTCCGCCGGATCGCGGCCCAGCAGATCCGAAGCCTCCACGCGGTTGACGATCAGCACATTCACGCTTTCCAGGTCAGCGCCAGTGAGCCCGAGGGCCGGGGCTGCATTGAGCACGACCGGAACATCGGCCCGATGCGCCTTTTTCTTGATCTCATGCAAAGCGGCATGCGTCAGCTCATTCTGCATGAGCACCATTCGGCATCCGCCCGGGATGGTCAACAGACCGGTGTCGAGCTTGTGGTTCTCCGCGGAAACGATGACCGCACCGTAATTGCCGTCATCATCGACAATCGCGGCACTCATTCCCGAAGCGTCCGGCCCGACCTGCAATTCAGATACGTCGATCCCGGCGTCCGTCAATCTGCGTCGCATTTCCGCACCGGCCTGATCCGATCCGATCCGCCCCGCGAAGGCGACATCCGCCCCGGCTAGGGCCGCCGCGACGGCCTGGTTGCCTCCCTTGCCGCCGAACTGATAGGCGACCGATGACCCTCTCAAGGTCTCGTCGATATGCGGAAGTCTGGGTGCCTGCACCACGACATCCCAATGCAATGCCCCTGTAACCAGGATCGTCATGCCCCGTACAACTTCCGGGCAACGATCCTCTGCGAGATCGCCGCGTCCTGCCGGCTGATCGCGTCGCCGAGTTCGGCGTCGTCCGACAGGCTCTCGGCCACGTCCAGAAGCCGGTCGGTCATGATGACATTCGTGCGTGCCTCCTCGATCGGGTTCAGGCCGCCCATATCGGGAAACGTGTCGAAGTAGATCACATCCGTCTGGTTTGCCCGCAGCATCGCCATCAGGAGTTCGACCGTCTGAATGGCGTGAACGGACCCGACCATCAGGCCGTCGTCGCGTTTGCCGTAGCCGTCGTTCAGGTGCAGACCGATCATCCGGGAATGACGCGCGATCAACGCGGCTGAACAGGCGGGCATTTCGTCCGCATAAAGGACATGCGCGAAATCGAGTGTCACGCCGAGATTGGCGGCATTCACTTCCCTGCAGGCGAGCAATGTCGTGCCGATGTCCGGCATGAGGGAAAACGCCCGCGGTTCGTTGGGCTTGTATTCTATGGCGATATCGAGCCCGGGGTTGTGCGCACAGACGTCCCGGATCGCTTCTATCGTATGCTCCCAGGCCGCGGCATAGTCCATCTGGAAGGCGTAGTCGAAGCCGTCCTGCCCCATCCAGAGCGTGACGACCCTGCCTCCCATCCGGGCGCAGGCGTCCATTCCCCGTTTGGTGATATCGATGGCGGCCTGGCGGACCGACGGGTCGGGATGGGTAAAGGCTCCGAGCTTGAATGCCGGCTCGGTATAGTAACGCATCGCAATGCCGTTCAATTCCAGTTCCGCGTCGGACAAGGCGCCCTTGACAGCGTCTTCGCCGTGTTTCGAAACGTGATCCGGATAGTTCAGGTCGGCCGCACCAAGTCTCTCCACCTGTCCTGCGGCAGAGATCCAATCGAGTATATCGGACCCTGGCGAGAGCTGTTTGAAGGCATTCAGGCGGGCGGCATAGCGGGGACGATTGGGACGTGTCATGGTCGTGAAAAAAGCTCCGGCCGTTCGCGTTCCACCGCTTCCAGGTGGCGGATGAGCTGGCCCAGGTGAAACTCCGTTGCGGATCTGGCAGCATGCGGGTCGCGCGCTGCAAGCGCGTCGACGATCGCGGTGTGCTCTTCGAGCGTGTCTGACACCCGTCTCGGGTTCGGCAAGACAAGCTGGCGGGCCCGGTTGACATGCAGCCAACTGGTCTCGGCAATGGATGCCAGGCGTCTGAAATGGGTGAATCCCATGATCAGATTGTGCATCGCGGTGTCGGACTTGTAAAATCCCTGAATGTCCTGATCCTCCACAAGTCCCTGCTGGACTTTCAGGTTTCGGCGCAAAAGCGTGATCTGGTCGTCGGTGATGATCTGCGCCACATATTCGACGGCGGCCAGTTCGAAAGCCTCCCTGATAAACGCGCCCTCCCGCACCTCGTCCATCGACAATTGAGCCACATAGGTGCCCGACTGCGGCATGACCCTGAGCAATCCCTCAGCGGCCAATCTCGCCACAGCTTCGGAAACCGGGCTTCGCGAAATGCCGAACTGCTCACATATCTCGGCTTTCCGCAGCACTTCTCCCGGTTCGTAAGCCAGGGTTAGGATCGCGTCTTTCAGGCTCATGTAGACGCGGGACGACAGACTGCCCTCGTACTCTGACAAGGGTGTCAGCAGAACGGTGCCGGAGGTCTCCATATCTGTGGCCGTCATTTCGCTCATTGGTATACTAACATGCTACCCTTCACTCGAAATCCGGGCAAGGGTGTTTGTCGACAGATTGCCGCGGCGTTGTGAATCCGGGAGCGCCCCGGCACTGATCGCGGCGACGGCTGTAATGACGTCCGTGATTGTCAACCGGCGCGGAGCGTGCGTTGAGATGAAATGAGGAGTGTGACAGGTTGGAAAAAAGTGCGTCGTTCAGCCGGTCCGGAAGCGCATGCCAGGAGACGCCGCTCCGGTGGGGAACTTTGTGAGTGAGACACATTGCAGTCATAGACATCGGTAAGACGAACGCCAAGGTTGGCGTGGTGGACGCCATCCACGGCGCCGAAATCGATATTGCGACGCAGCCGAATACCGTCCGCGCCGAACCACCCTATCCGCATTATGACCTTCAGGGGCTCTGGAGCTTCATCGTTGATGCGCTCGCACGGCACAATGGAAAATACGGTATCGATGCGATCTCGATCGCGACGCATGGCGCCAGCATCGTTCTTCTGGACAGGGACGGCAACCTGGCTGCGCCGATGCTGGACTACGAGTTTGCCGGGCCCGATGACTTGTCGGCGGACTACGATGCCATTCGCCCGGACTTTCAGGAAACGGGATCGCCGCGTCTTGCGCTCGGACTGAATGTCGGGGCCCAGATCTACTGGCAACTCGACCGGGATGCTGACCTGCTTGACCGGATCGCCAGCGTCGTCACATATCCCCAGTACTGGTGCTACAAGCTGACGGGTGCGAAGAACACGGAAATGACGTCACTCGGTGCCCACACGGACCTCTGGAACCCGCAGGACCGCCGCTTCTCGTCCCTGGTCCCGCGCCTGGGACTTGCCGACAAGATGGCACCGGCTCGGTTCGCGGCCAGTTGCACGCACCTGCTGAAACCGGATATCGCCGCTCTCACGGGACTTCGGGCCGACATACCGGTTGCCAGTGGCATTCACGATTCCAATGCGTCTCTTTATCCATACCTACTCGCCCTGAAAGGTGCCTTTTCAGTCGTATCGACCGGAACATGGGTGATTTCCTTTGCGGTCGGCGGACACGGGAAGGATCTGTCTCCGGAACGCGACACCCTGCTGAACGTGAATGCGTTCGGAGACCCCGTCCCGTCGGCACGGTTCATGGGCGGACGGGAGTTCGACCTGGTGATGAAGGAGGGAGCCCGTCACGCCTCCGAAGAGGATGTGTCCCGCGTCCTGGCGAACCGGATCCAGCTTTATCCCGCGGTCGACCCGCTCTCGGGACCTTTTCAGGGCGCCCGGGCAGGCTGGAGCGTGGACGAAAGCGCACTCACCGACGGCGAACGGTATGCGGCCGCATCCTTCTACCTTGCACTGGTGACCAGCCGGTGCCTGGAGCTCATCGGCGCTGAAGGGCCGACGATCGTGGAAGGCCCGTTTGCAAGGAACGACCTGTTCATGAAGATGCTTGAGGTTGCGACGGGACGTGTTGCCGCAGGCTCGGACGTCTCGACAACCGGCACGGGCCTCGGCGCCGCCCTGCTGGTCTCAGACAGGTTGAAGAACCCCGTTGAGCTGGTGGCCAGGACCGGAATTATCACTGCGGATCCCGCATATCAGGCCTATGCGCGGAGCTGGTTTCACAAGGCCGGCACGCGCCGGGCCTGACATGAGACCCATTCCGGTGTGTGTCCGGACAGTCTCGAAGCGGCTCATACAACTTAGTGATTTGCATCATTCCGGCGTCTGCCAGACAAATCTGGGGCCGGGCTGACGGGCGTGACCCCTAGAGAACGGGTGCGGCGGCGAAGGCAAGCATTTGGATCGCGTCATGTGGTGGGAAACAGACATGCAGAGCAGGGGATTGCCTTACGTTGCCGGCTTTATGCTGGCATTTTTCGTTTTTCCGGGCGCGGCTTCCGCGCAGCAGGCGTGCGGCGATGCGGAGACCCCGTGCCGTGTTGAAAGCGGAAGCTATCACCTGATCCTGCCTGAAAGTGAGCCTGCCGGCATTGTCATGCATCTTCATGGCGGCGGCAGCACCGGGAAGGCAATGCTCAATTCCGATCTTGCCCGTGTCTCGGTTGCCCGCGGCTATGTGTTCGTTGCGCCCAACGGAGAACATCCCGAGGCGCGCTGGACGAAGGACTGGTCCGTGCGGGCGGACAACACGAAGCATGATCGCGACGACGCGGTTTTCCTGCAGGACGTGATTGCCGATGTCCGCGACAGATACCGGCTGGCGGATGCACCCTTCGTGCTCGCCGGTTTTTCGCGCGGCGGATCCATGGTCTGGGACATGGCCTGCCGGCTGCCTGAGTTTGCGGATGCCTATGCGCCCGTCGCAGGCGCTTTCTGGGACAGCCTGCCGGAGCGTTGCGCGGGCCCGGTGCGGCTGTTTCATGCACATGGCTGGACGGACCGGACGGTTCCCCTGGAGGGCCGGTCCTTCAGGGACGGTACGGTTGTGCAGGGCGATGTCTGGGCCTCCCTCAAGGTGCTGAGGGAAACGAACCGTTGCGGCAACCGGCAGCCGGAAACCAACAGTTTTGAAGGGGAGTACTGGCTGCGGCACTGGACGGACTGCGAAGCGGGGCAGATCGACCTTCTGCTGCACAAGGGCGGTCACAGTGCACCGGCAGGCTGGGCGGATACCATTCTTGACTGGTTTGAGGGTCTTTCGCTCAAGCAGCTTTGAGGTTTTCTTTCCCCGGCCAGGCCAGCGAGACCCGCGGTCGCTGAGCCGGCACTGAGGCGAGCGCAGCGACCGGAAACGTCACTGGGCGCGCATTTCCGTCGAGATATCGATGGAGAGCGGACCGACAGGCAGCGCGAAACCGAAGGGGGCCGTGTCGATCTCGGTGGTCGCGTGAAAGCCCAGCCAGTCGCCCTTGTAGTAATCGATGAACTTGGCGACGGGGTGCGGACCCTGATGGATCAGTTCGACCTGCAGCGTGACGGGCACGGTCACGCCCCGGAGCGTTACCTCGCCCGCAACATCAGCCGTGGTATCACCGGTCGGCGTCACCGAAGTGGAAACGAAGCGTATGGCGGGATGGTCCTCCACGACCAGGAAGTCGGCGCTCTTCACGTGATCATCGAGCGGCCCGACGCCGGTGGATACCGAGGACGCATCGATGGTGACCTCCAGCGTGGCCGAAGCCGGATCCGCAGGGTCGATCACCAGGGTTCCCTCCGCACGGTCGAACTCGCCGTGCTGGCGGCTGACGCCCGCGTGGTCCCAGCCGAAGCGAACTTCCGTATGACCTGCGTCTGTCTTGTAGGTGCGGGTCTCGGCCAAGGCCGGAACGGCGAGCAAACTCATGAGGGCAACGGTGACAAGGGTACGCATCGTGATCTCCAGGCGTCGTCTGAGGGTGAAATCTGACGCGATCATATAAATTGATCGCCGCGGAAAGCGCCACGAGAAGCGTTGAAGCCTCACGCAGACGTGACGAGGGGAGGGGCGGGGGTAGTTGGTGCAACGCGAGTACGAAACTGCGCGATCCAAAAAACATCGTGGACCAAGCACCTTGATTTGTGCCGTGCCCGACCTGAGACATGGGTAACACTTTCCTTTTTCGGGAGGTGTCGATGCCGTGGAAAGAGGTGTCCAAAGTGGAGGAACGTCTTCGTTTCATTGCCCGCCTGCTGGATGGCGAGGGCATGAGTGGTGTGTGCCGTGAGTTCGGCATTTCCCGCAAGACCGGTTACAAGATCTGGAATCGTTATCGGCGGGACGGGATGGAGGCGCTTTGCGACCGGTCACGCCGTCCGGTTCGATACGCCAACCAGCTTCCGGAGCAGGTAGAGCGCCTGATTGTCTCGACACGGAAGGACAAGCCCCACTGGGGTGCGCGCAAGATCCGGGAGATCCTCGTGCGCAAGCTGGCTGGCGATGTGCGCATTCCGGCACAAAGCACGGTGCATGCGGTTCTGGACCGGCACGGTCTTGTCAGCAGAGCCCGCAAGAGGCGGCGCGGTGGCGGCCTCCTGCGCTTCCCCGATTGTCCGCATTTTATCTGCGCAGACAATCTTACAGAAGACTCTCAAATTGACGTTCAGCCAGCAACGGCACACGAGGAATGACCCGTATCGCAAATTCCAGTGGAATGAGACTGTCGTGAGGGCCCTACCGATTCCAAAAATCTTGGCAATGTCAATCTAAAGCCCACTGCACTTTCAGACTATTGCCCGGTGGTGCGCTGGCGAGAAATCTTGAAATTTCCTCGAGCGGCAGTCTGTGCGAAACCACGCGATCAATTTCGGAACCGTGGCCAGTTATGATGTCCAATGACCTTGGGATGTTGTGGTTTAGAGAATGCGATCCAGCGAGCGTCAATTGCCTTCGGAAAACCTCGAAAGGTCTAAGATCAATCTTCGCATCAGATGGACAGACGCCGAAAAAAAGACCTTTGCCACCGTTTGCCATATAGTCGGCAAGTCCAGCAGCAACAGCCGGAACGCCCGTTGCTTCAACGGCAAGATCTGCTCGATGATGCCACTCTTGCAGGTCACACGAGCCGCTTGCGATTGCTTCGAATCCAAAGCTCGATGCCAATTCAAGACGGCTGTCCGAGATGTCGCAGAAGGTTACCCTTGAGATGCCTGTTGACTTAAGCGCCATTCCCATGAGCAATCCCATTGGTCCAGCACCAAAGATCAATGCCTCTTCCATCCACGGAGCGTGAACTGCATCGACGCCATTTAGAACACATCCCATGGGCTCTGCCAAAGCGGCCTGCTGGAAACTCATGTCACCGATGGGATGCACGTTGGCGGCATTCACGAGACTCAATTCAGCAAACCCTCCATGGGTTGTTACACCGTATGCGCCGAGCTTGTCGCAAAGATGTGCCCAACCGTGCCTGCACGCCCGACAGGTGCCACATTCGAAATTCGGGTCAACAGCGACACGGTCTCCGGAGGTGACATCTGCGACACCTGACCCAACATCTACAACGACGCCAACATATTCATGACCAGGCACAACGGGAAAAGCGCCAGTCCCATAGTTGTCTTTCAAAACTTCGTAATCGGTGTGACAAATTCCGCTTGCCTTGACTTCGACAACAACTTCACCCGGCCCTGGCGCGGGGTCCGGCAAATCCTTGAACTGAACTTCATTTTTTCCGGTGAAAACGACAGCCTTCATAGCGTGATTATCCTTGCAGGTATGATGCTAACGCTGCTTCCAAACCTTTGGACCAGATAAGCGAAAGCCAGGTATGAAACCGGGCTTGGAACAGGGCGTTGTTTCCTAGATCCCCGTAGATGTCACTTTGGTCCAACCATGCTTGCGGACTGGATTTCGCTGCCCGGGCAGCAATCACTAGCCTATCCCACACAGGATCATTGGGCTCTATGATAGTGCCGTCTTCCCGTGTTCCCTCACACATCCTCGCCCAGATCGCCTGGGACAGCGCGAGACCGTCAATGGCGTCACCGTTGGAAAGCGCGTCACGCAAGGTTGGAAGAACAAATCCCGTCTGGCGCGAATAGCCGTCAAACGCCACTCGTCGCACGGTGTCGATGATCTCGGGATTTGAGAACCGTCTGTCGATCAGATCGACATAAGAGGCTGGTGCTACACCCGGGGCAGCTTTTACCTGAAGTGCGATCTCAACCCTCGCAATCTTGCGAAAAAACGCACCAATCAAAGGGTGCGCCATACATTGCGATATGTATTCGAGAGACAAAATTTCACCCGCGTCGGCGATGATCTGATGACCACCGTTTAATATGCGAATTTTCATCATCTCGTGGGCATGTACGTCATGTGTGAATGTCGCGTCGACTTTGTCCCAATCGGGACGCCCGGCACAAAAATCGTCTTCAATTACCCATTGACGGAAATTTTCATGGGTTACCGGGGCTGCATCATTGATTCGGAATTGCCTGGCCAGTTCCAGTTCTCTCGGCCCGGTAGCAGGAACAATGCAATCCACCATGGAATTGGGGAAGGAGCAATTCGTATCAATCCAACCTGCCAGATCCGGATCGGATAGGTGCGCGAGTGAAACCAGCGTCTGTCGCAAGATTGCGCCGTTGCCTTGCAGGTTATCGCAGCTTTGGCAGGTGAAAGGCCCCGATGACTCCTTGCGGCGTGTTTTCAGTGCCGCAATCATGGCACCGAAAGCTGTTCGAGGACTGTCGGGATGGGCGGCATCATGTCGGATGTCAGGATGATCCGAATTGAATGCATTGGTTACAGGGTCAATGTAATATCCACCCTCGGTGACGGTAAGCGAAACAATGCGGATTGCAGGGTTGGCCATTTGCCGTATCAAGGCGGCGTTGTCTTCCTCGACTGGCACGAAGCCGATCATTGACCCAACGATTTCCACTGAAGGTCCATTGGGGTCCAACTCGATCAGGGTTGTCAGGTAGTCCTGTGCTGACAGCCGTTTCCGTTGAGCTTCGTCTCCCTGGCGAACACCTGCACCGATGATCCCCCAATCCAGCGCCTCTCCCTGCTGCATCAGCCGGTGCAGATACCAGGATTGGTGCGCACGGTGAAAGTTACCCAAACCGATATGCACGATGCCCGGTGTAATGGCCGTGCGATTGTAGGCAGGAATACAAACACCTGGGGGCAAATCGATAAGCGCTGCGTTTGAGAGTTTTTGCATTGGCTTCGGCGTCAGCTCATCCAGTTACCGCCGTCGACATTCAATGTCTGAGCGGTAATGTATCGGGAGGCATCCGAAGCGAGAAACACGCATGGATCGGCGATATCACGGGGATCGCCCATACGGCCCAACGGAACGGCTTCACCAACTTCTCGTTTTTTCTGGCCGCGCGGCTTGTTCTCATATTGGGCGAATTGCGCGTCAACGACGTCCCACATCGGGGTGTCGATGACACCCGGTGCAATGGCATTCACGCGAATGTTGTCAGTTGCCAACTCGAGCGCTAGCGATTGTGTGATCGAGATGATCGCCGCCTTGGTTGAACAATACAGTGTGATGTTGGGTTCGCCACGACGACCGGCCTGGCTTGAAAAGTTTATGATCGCGCCGCCGCCGCGCTTTTTCATGAACGGTATCACCGCCTGACAGGCGAAGATTGTTCCTCCCACATTGACGTCATATTGGTTGCGGTAGTCTTCTGGCGTGATCCTGTCGATCGAGGCCATGTTGAAGATACCCGCATTGTTGACAAGGATGTCGATGCCGCCCAACGCGTTTTCGACCTGTTGTGCGCTGTTCGAAAGCGCGTCGAAATCCGTCACATTCATTTCGACAGGCAGGCCACCAATGGCCTGTGCCGTTTCTGCGGCGTCACCCTCGCGCAAATCGGCAACAGCAACTTTTGCACCAGCATCGGCCATTGCCTCGCAAATTGCGCGACCGATCCCACGTGCACCGCCGGTCACGAGAGCGACTTTTCCATCGAGCGTTCTCATGACATGCGCAACCCTTCGGATTTGAATTTGTGGATTTGGGAAGAATTCGGCGTCAGGAAAACGGTGTCACCGTGCTGTACCGCGACGTCCCCAAGTGCCCTCACGGTCATCGGGTCACAGCCCGGAATGCCATGGACATGAATGAACGTATCTGACCCCAGATGCTCGGCCACGCCGACAGTGCCCCTCCAGAGGCCATCGGTGGTTGAAACATCAATATGTTCCGGCCTGACCCCGATTGTCTGCGCGCCGTGGTTCTCGGCCTCGGCCCCTTCAATGAAGTTCATCTTGGGGCTGCCAATGAAGCCCGCTACGAACTTGTTGCGCGGCGTTCGGTACAGCTCCAACGGGCTACCCACCTGTTCGATCACGCCTGCGCGCAGAACGACGATCTTGTCGGCCATGGTCATGGCCTCGACCTGATCGTGGGTCACGTAGATCATCGTCGTGTCGAGTTTCTTGTGAAGCTCGGAGATTTCCATGCGCATTCCGACCCGCAACGCGGCGTCTAGGTTCGACAACGGTTCATCAAACAAAAACGCCGCGGGTTCGCGCACAATGGCCCGACCTATGGCAACACGCTGACGCTGACCGCCGGAGAGTTGACCGGGACGACGGTCCAGATAATCCGTCAGGTTCAGCGCCTTGGCCGCCGCAGTGATCCGCTTGTCCTGTTCTTCTACACTCATCTTCGCCATTCGCATGGGAAAGGCGATGTTCTTGCGCACCGACATATGCGGGTAAAGCGCGTAAGACTGGAACACCATCGCCAAACCGCGCTTGGCAGGTGGGGTTGCGGTCGCATCTTCGCCGTCAATTTCGATAATGCCCGACGTTGTGTCTTCCAGACCTGCGATGAGACGCAAGAGTGTGGATTTCCCGCACCCGGACGGGCCGACAAAAACGACGAACTCGCCATCATCTATTTCAAGGTCCAATGGTGGAATGACTTCCACATCACCAAATTTTTTTTGAACCTGCCTCAGCTGAATGCGTCCCATTTTCTTGTTCCTTACTTTACGGCACCGAATGTCAGTCCCCGGACGAGTTGTTTCTGGCTGAACCAGCCCATGATCAGAATGGGTGCAATAGCCATGATCGAAGCGGCACTCAGTTTGGCGTAGAAGAGCCCTTCAGGGCTGGAATAGCTGGCGATAAATGCGGTCAGCGGTGCCGCATTTGCGGCCGTAAGGTTGATGGTCCAGAAAGCTTCGTTCCAGGCGAGAATGATGTTCAGGAGAACTGTCGACGCCATGCCGGGGATCGCCATCGGTGTCAGTACGTAAATGACTTCATCACGCAGTGACGCCCCATCCATACGTGCGGCTTCCAGAATTTCACCCGGGATTTCCTTGAAGTATGTGTAGAGCATCCAAATGATAATCGGCAAATTGATCAGCATCAGAACGATCGTCAAACCAAGACGAGTGTCGAGCAGGTTGAAATCCCGGAAAACCAGATAGATTGGCACCAGCACACCAACTGGTGGCAACATCTTGGTCGACAACATCCACATAAGAACATTCTTGGTGTGTTTGGATGGAACAAATGCCATTGACCACGCAGCAGGTATCGCAATCAAAAGGCCCAAAAACGTGGATCCGACGGAAATAATGACCGAGTTGGAGAAATGCTTGAAGTAGTCAGATCTGGCCTGAACCGTCCCAAAACTATCGGTTGTCCAGCCACTGCCGAACAGGATCTCCAAAGGCGCCCGGATCGCATCTTCTTCGGTTTTGAACGCCAGGATCAGAATCCAGAGGATGGGTATGAACATCAGGAAACCGAGGGTTCCAGCGATTGCGGTGTTGGTGACCTTTGCTTTGGTCGAGACTGCGCGTGCCATGATCGATCTTCCCTCAAGCGTCCAGATTCTTGCCGATCATCCGCATCAGGAAGATCGCGACGATATTGGCGAGGATGATGGCGATGACGCCACCGGCGCTTCCCATGCCGACGTCAAACTGCAAAAGCGACGAGACATAGATCAGATAGGTGAGGTTTGTCGTCGCGGTGCCGGGCCCGCCATTGGTGGTCACCAGGATTTCGGCGAATATCGACAATAGGAAGATCGTCTGGATCAGGATGACCACCGTTATCGCCCGGGCCAGATGCGGTAACATGATGAACCAGAATCTGCTTCCCCAACTGGCCCCATCCATTTCAGCAGCTTCCAATTGCTCCTGATCGAGCGACTGTAATGCTGTCAGGAGGATCAAGGTGGCGAATGGCAGCCACATCCAAGACACGATGAAAATAATCGATGCCAGCGGGTATTGGCCGAAGAAGTCTACGGGCTGGAATCCGAGGCTTGTAGCAAGATTGCCAAAAATGCCGTTCACGGGGTTCATGAACATGTTCTTCCAAACAAGCGCAGAAACGGTTGGCATCACAAAGAACGGTGCGATAACCATGATCCGTATAAGTCCGGTCGCGAACATGGGCTTGTCCAGCAATAGTGCAAAGCCGATGCCACCGATCGTTGTGATGCACAAAATACCGCCAACCATTGCCAGCGTATTCGTGATCGCGGCCTTGAAACTCGGGTCAGTGACGAACCAGTAATAATTCTCCCACCCTGCGAAGGGCGGTGTCCCCGGCTGCAATAGGTTGTAGCGCAGGAACGAGAAGTAAACCGTCATACATAGCGGGATGAGCATCCAGCCGAGGAGTAACAGAACCGCAGGCGAGATCATCATTCGTGCAGCGGATCTTGACGCTTTCGTAGACATGCGTTTCGCCCTCCCAAGTCGAATTGCGCTGCTGCATTTGAGAAAAATGCCAAATCAGATCTTTGCCAAGACACCCAAAAAACTATTCAGGGAACTGAAAGGGCCGAGGCACGTGACCCCGGCCCATCCAGGGAGGCGGTTACTTGATGTAACCTGCTTTTGTCATTTCGCGGACAGCGAATTGCTGGCTATTGGCAAGAGCCTGCTCGACTGACTGTTGACCGGCCAGAGCCGCGGCAACCTGCTGGCCGACATAGTTGCCGATGCCCTGAAACTCGGGGATCGCGACGAACTGGACACCTGTGTAGGGTACCGGGTCACGGGTCGGATCTGCCGGGTCGACAGAGAAGATCGCATTCTTGATGGTCTCTGCAAACGGCGCTGCTTTCAAAAGTCGCGGGTCTTCATGGACGGAGGCACGTGTGCCGCTCGGCACGGCGACCCAGCCTTTGGTTTCGCCCACCATTTCGAAGTACTCTTTGGACGTTGCCCATTTGAGGAAGTCCTTGGCGGTGTCAGCTTTCTGAGAGCTTGCAGGGATAGCGAGTGCCCACGACCAAAACCAGCCGGTTCCCTTGTCAGTTTCCTGCTTGGGTGCCTGGAAGAAGTCTGTAACGTCTGCAACCGAGGATGTGTCGGGATTGCGCACATCGTTTGCAGCCGAGGTCGCGTCCACCCACGTCGCGCACTTGCCGTCCTTGAACAGCGCACGGTTTTCGTTGTGACCGTTGCCGGAAGCGCCCGGAGGGCCATAGTTGGTCATCAGGTCGACATAGTAGGTGATCGCAGCGTTCCACTCGGGGCTATCGAGTTGGGGGTTCCACTCCATGTCGAACCAGCGCGCACCGAATGCATTTGCAAGGGTGCCGACAAAGGCCATGTTCTCGCCCCAGCCAGCCTTGCCGCGCTGACATGTTCCGTAAACGCTGTTTTCCGGATCATGGAGCTTGGCGGCCATTTCCGCGAACTCGGTATAGGTGGGCTGCCCTGTGGGGGCTTCAATTCCGGCCGCTTCGAAGAGGTCCGTCCGGTAAAACGTGAACGATGTCTCGGAATAGAGCGGAACAGCATAAAGTTTGCCGTCCGCAGACAGACCGTTTCGAACCAACTGAAAAATGTCTTCCAGATCATAATCGGGGTCGTCTGCGAAATCGTCCAGCGGTGTCAGCCAACCGTTGGCGCCCCAGATCGGAGCCTCGTAAGCACCGATGAACATGATGTCGAACGAACCACCGTTCGTTGCGATATCTTGGGTAGTTCGTTGACGAAGTACATTCTCCTCCAGTACGACCCAGTTGATTGTATTCCCGGTCGCCTGTTCCCATTGCGGTGCAAGCTCCTGCATAACGATCATGTCAGCGTTGTTGACCGTAGCGATCGTGATTTCTTCCGCCATAGCCGCGGATGTCATCCCGGCTACAAGTCCGAAGCTGACTGCCGTGCTAAGCAGTGTGCGTTTGATAAACATCTTCGTCCTCCCAGTTTTACACATGTAAAAGATTGCATGGGAAATGCCGGGGGTCAAGAAAATTTTTGCACATGTAAAAAAATGATTACACGTTTTCCTGTTCTGTGAGCACTCAGGTGGATTCTCGAATCCTGAGCGCCGCTTCCTTCAGAACTGCAACCGATGCATCATCGCGTTCTCCTCGGATGCGCTCCAACAACATGCGAACACCAACGTCGCCGATGCCTTCAATGTCTTGTGCAGCGGTGGTGATGGCCGGAAACATGAACTGGCTCAGAGGGTGATCGTCGTGTCCGGCGATCCGCAGGCCGCTTCGACGCTCCGGGTTTCGCGCAAACAGTCCGTGTTTGTTTGCGCCACGTATCGCTCCGATTGCTATGCGGTCATTTGCGCAAAGGATCGTGTCCGACGTGTATTTTTGACGGCTGAACTGCTCATCCATGATACCAAGGCCATAGGCCTCGAACTGCCAAGATTCATCTGCGCTGCCGGATTCAATAAACCTCGGTTCATACCCCAATTCACGCATTTTGGCTTGATAGGCGTCCTGGCGTTCTATGGCATTTGAGTTCACGCGGGGCATGCTCAGAAATACAGGCGGTTCGCCAGTGCGGCAAAGATAATCAACGATTGCCGCAATGCTTTGCGCATTGTCCGTCCCAACGAAATCCGAGCCTTGAATCTCCACCGCAGGGCGTGAATCGGTAAATACAATAGGAAAATCCTCGCGCGCCAATTGAAACGCTTCTGTCGAGCTTTCCAGCCCAAGGGGCGCAATTATGGCGCCATCCGCACTCATGGACCGCAGTCGCGCGACGGCTTGGGCCTCGCCTGTCGCATTGCCGTTCGAGCTCTGAGTAATCACGGTATATCCCGCGTCCCTTGCGGCCCGTTCGATGGCTTCCAGAAGACTGGTGAAAAACAGGTCCTTATAGTGCGGAATGATCACACCAATCAGGCCTGAGGACTTGCGGTTCTGTCGGGTCGCTATGAAGTTGTAAACATAGTCCACTTCAGCTAACCGCTCTTTGATTTTCCGTGACGTCGATGGCTTTACCGTCGATGGATCTTGAAAATAGCGCGAAAGGGTTGGGCGAGAGATGCCGATAGCCTCGGACAGCTCTTTCATCGTGGCAATTTTTTGTTTGGTTTTCACCATCAAAAGGATCTCCTTCCAGCGAAATTGCTATCGTATTCTCTACTTTTTTTAAAGTGAGAAGCTTAAATTTTGACACATGTAAAATTATCGTCTACACCTTCTCCGAAAAGGAGGAAGACATGTCTCAGACAAGAACCATTGCGAGTGTGGGGGAAGTCCTTGTCGAGTTTGTTTCCCACCGGCGCAACTGCTCATTGGAACTGATTTCAGACTATTCAGGGCCTTATCCCAGCGGCGCTCCTGCCATATTTCTCGATCAGGCCGCCCGGATGGGCGCTCGTACCGAGATGATCGGTGGTCTGGGTCGTGATGGCTTCGGTCGGATTGTCATGAAGCGATTGAATGCGGATGGCGTCGGCACCCGGGGCATTCAGTTCTCGGAAAACCGCAGTACCGGTGTTGCCTTCGTTTCATACTATGACAGTGGTGATCGCGACTTCATCTTTCATTTGTCGGGAACGGCCGCTGATCAATTCGAAACACCTTTCTCTCTCCTGGATCCGGCACAAACCATCCTCCACGTTTCTGCTTCGTCGCTTGGCGCCGAGACGATGCGCAGCAAAATAATGGCAGCTGTTCGACAGGTTTCCGCCGCAGGCGGTTGGATCACATGTGACCCCAACGCTCGTCCCGAACTGATGAGTGATCTTTCTGCAGTGGACGCTATCCACGAAGTAATGGACTGTAGTTATTGTTTACTTCCAAGTACCAGTGATCTTCGGTTTTTGTTTCCCGATTTATCTGAAGAAATCGCCGTGAACCGGCTTCTTGAAGCTCGCGCCGAGATCGTCGTTGTTAAACGAGGCGCAAGCGGTGCCACGGTTGTCGGACAAGGCGAGCGGTTCGATTTCCCAGGGCACGATGTAGATGAAATCGACCCAACGGGCGCAGGTGATTGCTTCTGCGGGACTTTTGTCTCACTGATTTCACAAGGTGTTCCTCTTTTTGAAGCAGGGAAGAAAGCTAACGCTGCAGGTGCCATCGCCGTGACACGGCGAGGCCCGATGGAAGGTAACTCCAGCCCGGGTGAAATTGGAAGATTTCTTGAAAGCGCCATGCCCAAGGAGTTTACAGCATGAGTATCGTCCATGATCTGATCGCCCGAAACCGCAGTGGCGATCCCATTGGCCTGCCGTGTTTCTGCACCGCGAATGAACATGTACTGCGTGCGGTTCTTGCCTATGCCGCCGAAACGGGATTTCCCACGGTGATCGAAGCGACCTGCAATCAAGTCAATCAAGACGGGGGGTACACCGGTATGACACCCCGGTGCTTCATGGGGTGGCTAAGCGGCATGGCAAAAGAGGCCGGTGTTTCGATGGACAAGCTGATCATTGGTGGTGACCACTTGGGCCCCAATCCGTGGAAGTCGGAGCCCGTCGCACAAGCCATGGAAAAGGCGCGCGAGTTGGTGAAACTCTACGTCGAAGCAGGGTTCACGAAAATTCATCTGGACGCCAGTATGGCTTGTGGCGGCGAAAAAAATCCAAGCTTCTTTGAGATCGCGAAACGCGCAGCCGATCTTTGCGCAACTGCAGAGGCCTACGCACCAGATCCGGACAAACTTATATACATCATTGGCACCGAGGTTCCGGTTCCCGGCGGCGAAACCGAAGAACCCGAAACGCTGGATGTCACATCTGTTGCGCGTTTCCATGAAACCATCCGGACGCATCGCGATGCCTGGGCGGAAAGAGGATTGGATGCCGCCTGGCAGCGCATCGTTTCAGTGGTCACCCAACCTGGAGTGGACTTTGGTCACACGTCGGTCTTTCCATTCGCCCCGGACAAGGCCCGTCCACTTAGTGAAGCGATTTTGTTGGAAGATGGACTGACCTATGAGGCGCACTCGACAGACTACCAGTCAACGGCCGCCTTGACCGATCTGGTCAAGAACCACTTCTTCTTTTTGAAGGTAGGTCCGGAACTGACGTTCAGATTTCGGGAAGCCGTCTGGGCCCTGACCTCCATCGAAGAGCAGCTGGGGTCTGGCAAGTCGTCACGGCTCCGAAGCATAATCAACGACCGAATGAACGAAGCCCCCTACTACTGGCAAGACTACTACAATGGCAGCGATGAGGAGCTTAATGTTCTGAAGATCTACAGCTATAGCGACCGCATCCGGTATTATTGGGCGGATGCCGAGGTTGCCGAAGCACTGGATGGCTTGATTGAATCTCTCAGCATCAAATCAGCGCCGGAGACGGTCGTATCCCAATCATTTATGGGCCTCGAATTCGGTGAGATGCCTAGTTCGCCCAGCGAACTGATCGAACGGCATGTTCAGCGTTGTGTGGATCGATACTTTGAGGCCGCTGGGCAAAATGCTCACCAGAAAAATTGACCGGCGATGTTTAGGGGACCATCCGTGTGCCTAAACTTCGGTTCATCCGACAACAGCACACGGGTGAACTGAATTGCTCCGAGATCTTGCCGCACCTGGACGAGATCGGGTCTGGAGGCTGGGGCGGTTGCGAATTTGAACCGAAAAAGGAACCCGAGACGGCCGTAACCGAACTGCTTTCTCCTGCTGAACATCACAGATTGTTTTTCGTTCTTGACGAAGCAAAAGCCAGACAAATTTCCAGCTCGTTCAACATGCATCTGTTAGACCGATGTTTGACCGAAATGCGCTAGTGGCGAATTCGATTTCGCGCGCTAAAATTTATCTATTAAATTCAGATGTTTATGGTAGCGGAGGACCGCTCCAATCGATCCCCCCACATAGAAAACCCCTTATTTTCCTTCAGAGTTTTCATTCCGCGTCAGTCACCGAACTACCGTCGTAGCTTCCAGGTGCGTCAACGATGAACGCTCGAGTGGAGATCGACGGGAAAACGGCATCTCCCGTCACCGTCGCCCGCCTCTTGGCGAAGCGACTGGAGAACTTAGGCATTGACCCTTATCAGTCCGAGAACGACCGGTACCTCGTTCTGCTGGACGACGCGCCTGGCGAAGTGATTGAAATGGGGCGTCCCTTGAAAGGAACGCGCTTCTTCAAGCCCACAGCCTTAAAACGAGATGTCCAGACCGTCAGAGATATCGAAGTCTTCGCCCGGGAGGCCGGAGCGTCTGATTGGTTGTTTTGGAATATCGGTCTGACGGGCGCGAAAGCGTCGGTCGACGGACTTTGCGAAGCAATGACGGACTTCAATCGTCGAATAAACATTGATTTCAGCGAACTTCGAAAAAGGCACGGCTTTGAACTCGTCCTGATTGCGATACATCCGCGATATGATGCGGTGAGCGGTCTGTTCGACCTTCATGCCCATTTCATTTGCCGGATGCCGGCTGAGCAGCGTGAAGCCGCGCGACGACGTTTGATGTCGAAGTATTCGAAGGTCGACCTGCCGGATGACTCTGTTCGAAACCCGGCGGCGTGTTCTACCTACATGCTTTGGGGCATCTATGATCCGAAGGAATTGCTCACGTGGCCAGACAGACCGTTGATGGCCGTGTGGGAGCTGGCGCAGTCAAGGGCTCGCCTCGTGCGGACGGGAGGTGGCTTCGCGTTGTGGAAGCGCTCCCGCCACGACCCGGCGCAAGAGGCGAGTGCGCGCGAAGAACGCGCGCGGCGGCGCGCCAATCGTGAAGCGACGAAAGACCCTCGGAAAAGGCAGCTCTCGGGGGATCGTTTTCTCGCGAAAATTGTCGCGCGGATACGAGGGAAAATAGTTCGCGCAGCCCTATGGGAAACCGGGAAGGTGAACCGCAGCCAGCGCCCTGATAACTACTCTTCAGCGACTTGCGGCGTAACTCAGGACCAATCAACAGAGCGTCTACGGCGATCTGCCAAATCGTGCTTTAGGATCGTTTTTAGCGCCATGCGGCTGCGATTTGGGGAAGTTGGCCGGAAGACCGTCAAATGGTTGGCATTGCCTATACAGGCCTGTGTGAGGGCTTTGGCGAGATGTCGGGAGGAACTGCCGGAGCGAGTAAGAGCTGCATTACTCAGCGTGCGCGATAGATTCCAAGAGTAACGCATCTGAATATAGCGATCCCGAAATCCGGGGATCAAAATTGCGAAACCTGTATTGCGGTCCCAGATCTGAAGAGTGGCAGGCGACATAGCAGTTTCTGCGGCTGCACCGCAAGGGATCATTTTTCTTCTATTTATGGCCGATAGAAGTAATGATGGTCGATTAGAAATTGCGTTTCGGACCAAAAAACAAAGGAAGTAGCCGTGGCTCCTAAGGCCTATTTTGCTGCATTGCGATCCAAACTGCTTGCACAGGTTGGCGAAATCAAGAACTCAAATGGTTATTGGTCGTGGGATAACACAGAACCAAATTGGGTTATCAAAAGACATCTTCAGGAAATTAGGGCCGATCTACTAGAAAGTATTGAGATATTCGGCCTTTTCATCATGACTAGGCACTGTGATTGTGAAAACAAGAAACACAGATATTGCTTTTCATCCACTCACTCCGTTGAAATTGAAACACCCTATGATGAAAGCGGTTCTTTTAAAACGGGCTTCACATGGGGAAAGGAATTCAATGGCTTTATCTGGACGGGCGACCAACTTTATCAAGGAAAGCGGTATTGTGTTTGCCCTTGCTCGAGCAAAAATTCGCCCACTGACCACCATGTAATTGACGACATTGTCATAAGGTCAGATAGCGACATTTCATGCTGTGATTTGCTAGCCGATGTTTTAATCGGTCTATCCAGTGCGATTGTAAAAGCGGGTGACAAACGGCCCAGATCTGCGATACGCGAAGACCTGTTAATGCTGATTTTGCAGATAAACGATTTCCTTCTACCGGAGCCAATGGAGCAATATGCAAAGGCCATTGCGGAGGGCAAACAATGAAAAGTGACGGCTAAGTTGTCGGCCCTCGCGATTTTGGATTCTCATCGTTTATTGAAAATGATTTTGGTTCCGTCTGGTCGCAAGGAACCATCCGGAGCAACGTGACGGTATAGCGTCTGCCTGGAAACGCCGAGTTCTTTGCAGAGTTCGGCGACCTTCGTTTCGGGCTGTCCCATTGCCGCTTGAGCCAGTCGTATTTTTGAAGCCGTGAGGGAATGTTTCCGGCCACCGACGCGACCACGAGCGCGAGCTGATGCCAATCCTGCTTTTGTTCGCTCTCTGATCAGATCGCGTTCAAACTCAGCGAGGCTTGCGAAGATGCCGAACATGAGCTTGCCCGATGCCGTGGAAGTATCGAGCTGGCCATGTCCAGTGAGCACGCGGAAGCCTACATCGCGTCTGGCCAAGTCATCGACCGTCGTGACGAGGTGACGGAGATCGCGGCCAAGGCGGTCGAGTTTCCATACGACCAGCGTGTCACCAGGACGTAGTGCTTTCAGACACGCCTCGAGGCCAGGTCGGTCGTCACGCTTGCCCGTGACATGGTCTTCATAGATGCGGTCAGGGTGGACACCCTCAGCAGTCAGCGCATCCATTTGCAGATCGGTGGTCTGCGATCCATCTGCTTTGGAAACCCGCGCATACCCAATCAACTCACCCATCAAAATCTCCTTGTCTCACGAACGGTCGTTAATGAGACAAATGGTGAGTCCAGAATTCCGTCGGCGCAACAAGTTCCGAAATCCGTCTCGAAATCTAAGTTGCACAAACGGTTATAGTTTCGAGTTTTGTGACGGATGGGCGGTTATCGTTCCGTCTCCCGCAGTGAGGCAGAGCCTAGATCATATTCGCACCGGTGAAGCGTACCTTCGGAAATCCGATTCACGACCTCATTGATCACGGGGAGAGGGACCAGAAACCATTCCCTTGGACGGATGGTTCCACCGAAGCCGTCGGGTATGTTGATATCGAGACGTGCTTTATCAAAAAAGCGATGCAACAGGCTCTCAAGGCCGGTTCGATTGATGTCGACGAGCTTATAGGTCGCGACTATCTTAACCGGGGCTCGAAGGAATGTTGGGTCCTTCTCAGCGTTAGCGATCCGTTTCGAGACTTCGCCACCTGTTACCCCGATTTTGAGAAAAACGTCTCTCCTGCTTGCGATTTCTGGATGATCGGAAAGGCTTTTCAGGACATAAATCGTCCCGGTCTCATCCCCTTCAATTTCCTCTTCTTCCACAAACAAAGGTCCAGCGTCCGGTTCCGTCACGCGTCGTCCGGTTTCATCCCTGTGCAACGCGCGCTGGAGTGACCGGAGTAAGAGGTCACTTTCCGTTCCGTTATCATAGATGACGCGAAGGCGGCTATCACGACGGTCGTATTCAGTTTCGAATTCTTCGCCGACGTTTGAGACATAGGCAATCTGACCATTGATGACGAAGAACTCTCCTTGCTTAATCCCGGCCATACGTGCGTAACGCCGTGTCTTCCGCCGTCCGGTTTTCAGATCCTCGCGCACCATATCGAACAGGGGGGCGAACTTTTCGAACTCCTCGCATTTTTTTCTATCGGCGATTTCCTCGGCTGCCTTGCGTTCTGCGAGTGAACGGACGTGTTTCAATTCCGTTATGGGTGCGGTCTCCGAGGTGTCGACACCGAGAGCGGCAAGCAACTCTTCGTTGCCAAGACCTTCCGGTTCGACAGCGGGTTCCTCATCGCTTTTCGCCAGCAATCCTTGGTGATCTAGGTCGGCGAGGAGTTCCCGGCTTTCCGGGAGTTTCCTGATACGGTCAAGACGAACAGCGTAAAGGCGTTCGAATATGTCGCGCTCTTCGCCATGTCGCGGCGTATGCCCATGTTCCTCAACGAATTTCTGAATGTCCTCGAAACCCGCGATAATACGAGCTTCGCGCGGGGTATGCGTTTCGATCTTTTCCGAGATGGGGTCGACGCCCAATTCGGCGAGCAGTTCGGCATCGCTCTTATCAGCCATCCTTGCCAACTTTTCGTCTCAGGAATTCAATCCCTTCGGCCATCCGGCGTTCCCAAGGGTCTTGGGCCGTCAGCGAAGGCAGGCGTCCGTTTTCGTTTTTGAACCGTAAGGCTCTTTCCGCGAGCATACGTGCTTCTTCTTCCGTCAATTTTATCTTCTTTGCGGCAATGATTTCTGCCACCTGTCGGAGCGTTTGCTCATCCATCGCCTTGGACAGGATCGCCCGTGCCGCCTGGAACGGATTTATACGATCAATAAGGTCGATCTCAAGTTCCCGGACATTGACGAACTTACGAACGCCATCGACAAAGGCGGTGTTGGCTTTGACGTCTTCACCTCCTGCCGCATGACTGCCGGTTATTTCCTTGGCTTGCTGGGTGATCGCAAGAGCGGCGACCGCATGCTGGCGGACCGCCTCCCGGTCTTCTTCGTTCAGCTCAGGATATTTCTCGGCGATGATCCGACCAACGCGAACCTGCGTGATTTCTTCCGGCGTTGTTTCATCATCGAAAAGTCCCCGCTCAACTGTCGGTCGATCCTGTACGACGGCGGTGATCACTTCGTTGATGTCCTGTTCGCAGATGCGTTTGGCTTCCGGGCTTTTGGGTTGTGCAAGCCCGGCAATCTCCATATGGAATTGCCCAGTGTCTTCATTGAAGCCGACGTTCGTCTTGCCTTCTTGATATCCGCCTTCACCGTAATCGTAGCCGTCCTGAGGTCCGCTCGCCTTCGGCGTGAAGTTGTATTTTGGAGCGAGTACCTGTTCCATAAGCAAGCTTGCGGCGATTGCCTTAAGCATGTCGTTGACGGCTTCGTTTACCGCGTCGTCCGACGCATCTGGTGCGGCGATCAGATTTGTGAATCGAGCGACTGCCTTTCCCGGAGCATCTCGGGTGGCACGCCCAATGATCTGAACAATCTCGGTCAGCGAACTCCGGTAACCAATGGTTAGGGCATGCTCACACCAGATCCAGTCAAAACCTTCTTTGGCCATACCGAGCGCGATGATAATGTCGACATGGTCGCGGTCGTCCTGATGGGCGGGATCTTTCAGCGACGAAATTACTTTGTCCCGGCGCGGACCTTCATCGTCCACAAGGTCTGCCACCCTCAGGATTGTGCCGTCAGGCCGCTCGATGAGTTGAAAACCAGTCTTCGGATCGGCACCCTTCCACGTGCCGAGAGCCGTCATGATGTCCTCGGCCTCCTTTATCTTGTCACCGAGACTTTCACGGGCGTTGACGTTTGGAATATGGACGATGGTTTTCTTTGTCGGGTCCAGCACTTCCCCAATTGCATCGATATAGGGGCCGGAATAAAAGTAATAGCCAATGTCGAGCGACTTTAAATGCTCGTACCCGTTGAGCTGTTGGTAATAGGTATAGGTCACCGGCTCGAATTTGTCCTCGTCCTCTGGTGTGAGGACCGCGACCGCGTCACCGCGGAAATAACTTCCGGTCATGGCAATGATGTGCGTTTTGTCACGTTGAATGAACGCGCGCAGATGAGAGCCGAGCTTGTTGTCGGGATTGGCGCTGACGTGATGGAACTCGTCGATCGCAATCAGACGGTCGTCAAAAGCTTCGATGCCCAGTTCGTCCACCGCGAAACGGAATGTCGCATGGGTGCAGACGAGGGCCTTGTCTTCGGAATTCAGGAATGTTTTGACGGCATCAACCTTGCCCTTGGCAACCTTGGGATCATCAGCGCCCGGGGTCATGCAAAGGTTCCACTGCGGTTTCACCGTCCAGTCCGCCCAGAAGCCGTATTTTGTAAGCTCGGTATCCGCGAACGAGCCTCCGATGGAGCGCTCCGGAACCACGATAACAGACTGTTTGATGCCTTGGTTTATCAGCTTGTCGAGGGCGAGAAACATAAGAGCGCGTGACTTGCCGGATGCCGGTGGCGATTTGATCAGAAGGTAAGGCTCGCCGCGTTTCTCGTATGCGAGTTCCTGCATTTCCCGCATGCCGAGTTCGTTTGACTTCTTAGAGGCACCGGTTTGTGCGTAATTGACGGTGACGGACGGCGCTGTCTTCACATTGTCGGTCATGAAACCCTCTTGGCAAATCGTTTGAGCAACAAGCGTGCGGTAATGAGAGAGATTTGCAAACGGAAAGCGCAGTCGTCTTCTTCGGACAATCCAGGATGGCTCCCCTGAGGGTGTAAGCGCGCCATCAATCCAGCGGTGTATTGCGGCTTTTGAGGGTTGGCATGCCACTCGTTGAAATCGCTCAGTAAAAAAGGAGGGCTGCATTCGCCGAGAAACTTCCGAATACCTACCGCATCAGTTGGGCCGGAGTTTCCCAGTTTCATCGCGATCTCCAATAAATTGCTTTCATAGAAAGTTCTGAATTGACCGTTTGCTGCCGCCCACTCACCGCGCGCAAAACAGTCAATCGCTTGGCGCAGATGACCAAGAGTGGTTTGAAAACCGAATTGTTTTAGCAAAAGTACAATTTCGCTCTCCGCTTCCCGGAAATTCAAATCAGGTAGGTCGTCGGGATATATGCGCCGGAGAGATAAGTTGATAGTCAGAGTTTCATCTTGCCATGGACGGTTTGCAGGTTCTGTTTTCGTGACTTCGACGATTTCAAAGCCGTCCAAGCGTAGCCCTGCAATGAATTTGCTCCAATGATTTGTCACTCGAGTCTTTGGCGGAGCATGGACAGCACAGTCAATTATTGCTCGGGATAGTGGGACTTCACCATTCTCAGTGATGACGTGCGGATTTTCGTTTAACGCGATATTGGCCAAGTCTGCCGACCGCTGCGACTTCGAATTCGTCGCGCACCGTCCTGAAAGTCCCCACTGAACCTCAAGCATGGACATATCTCCGTGCGAGGTCATCTCTCCGAGGACGGAACATGCAGCGGCAATGGTCATGCGATTGAAATCAGCCATCATGTTTCCATTGCATATCGAATGTGCCTCTGGACAATGACGAAGAGTTTGAATGCGCCGGTTTGGTCGTCATGTTTTGAAGTCCCTTGCAGAAATGTTTCCAGCCTTCCAGGCATCGGCAATCAGTTCAGGAGTTGCGAGGAAAAACTCGCCACCGAGAGAATGGCCGCCCGGAGTGCGGCACAGCACGGTCTGCATTTCCCGCTCGCCTGCTTTTGCGTGGTCGGATGTCGGATAGGCATCCAAGCCGGACGAGGGACCGCAGTGGAGTACTTCCCAATGGAAAGCGCATCTCGGCAGGGCGCGGTTGAAATCACCGCATCGAGACTGCGGACTTCGGGAAAATCCAGCCTTGACGATCATCTTGTCGTTCGCGGCTTCGCCAAGGAAGGCGTCGGTGTCGCCCTCAAGTTTTAAAATGTAGAGGTGTTTGGGGCCTTCGGATTCACGGGTGACGAAAGGCGATTGTGAAACCGGACCAGCCTTGCTTGGAGCGAGGATTTCCTTGGCCTGTCCGACAGCCGAGTCAATGATCGGCGTTCCGCCGTAGACCTCGACTTCCTGAAGGTCCAGTTTCAGAATTCTCTCTGCTTCCTGACGGGAAAGTCGGACACCGCTCGCACCGATATGCTGCCACGCCTCGGTTTCTGTCGCATCGGGTGCGAACTCGCGGACGGAGATGCGTGTTTCCGGAGTAATTTGCCAAGCGCGCGTGACCCGGACACCATGGTTCCACTTGTCGCGTCGCTCTGGATCGGCTTGTTTCTCGTTCCAGGCATCGGGTGCCATGTATTTCTGAGCATCGCCGATTTCATGAGAGCATTGAAGAATCCCGAGAATTTTGCCTCGTTCCGTACCGATGGCTTTGGACGCACCGTAAACGACAATGAGTATTCCGGGTTTGGTGTCACGAAGGAAACTGTCCCGTCGCCATTCCTCGGTAAAGCCCAGAAAACCCCAATTCCAAGGGCCAAAACCGTAGAAGCTGGTCAGCCAGACGTTCGCAGGATCGGTCTTGATTGCTTCCATCGGAAACATGAGATCACCGTGTTTGTGGCGGTCTTCGAATTCTCTGATGCTGCCATAGTCCTGCACAATCAGCGTTGGTGCCGACGTCATCATCTTGTTGCCCGGTGCATTCCAGCCGTGAGCTTCAAACATGTTTCGGTATCCGCCATAATAGGCGTTGGCGACCTGCTGAATCGCTTGGGCGTCACCTCCCGGCTTGTAAGGTCCTCCCTTTTTCATGACGGATGAGTCTTTGCCGGTTTGCCAACAGCGCCAGACATCTTGGTGTAAAGTTCGAAAAGCTTTTCAAGGCGCTCCGTATCGTTTCGAAATTTCCGTCCAATGTAGATTCGTTCCAAGACTTCGTCGTTCTGCTCATGGGCAATACGTAAGTCATGGGGTGTTGTATCTTTATCGTAAAGTTCAGCGATAGTGGCAGGGAAATGGGCTTCACGCGCTAGAAGTATATTCTCAGCGCACTTGGTCAAGTCTGCTTTATTCTTTTCAGTAAGAATGGGAACAGGAAAAGTATTCCATCCAAGCATTTTTGAGTATCTAAAATCAGTTTTCAACCGCCCGCAAACAGTAGCAATCCAAGAGCGGTGTAGCGTTGAAATGACAATAGCGAACTGCCACAGAGATGCTTCGTATATTGCAAATGCGGCATCTGATATGATGGTTGATTTCGTGAATATGTCTGCTGGCAAATACGCTCTCGCCTCAGACGACGTCTTTGAAAGGCCGATTAACGTTGTATCTTCATGTGCTCTTTGGGCGAACTTGTGCGGAATGCTTGCGTAGTTATTTGTAGTTTTTGCATCTGAATTAATTCTAAATTCTTTAACTTTGTGTATTCTGTGTCTTACTTGTTCATTTTTCTCAGCTACGTTAAGTAAGTCGTCAGTTATCCAAAGGCAATATCTATTCCTATAATGGGCGAGTTCTTTTGATCCAACAAATTTTTTTATTAATATAGAACAATCCTCGTCATCAAGCACCAATTCTCTCGCTTCATTTTCAGACATAATTAAGTGACCGCCATCTCGTGGCATGCTTCCATTCACCATTATTCCAAGTTGTTTAGATAGCGGGGTCTTGCGTGCAAGAACATACTGCTCTGGACCTGAGATGAGATAAGGCGATATTGATGAGACTTCGCGCCGCGTGTCACCTTCGAACAGGATGCGACTTGAGTTACTACTCTTGGAAACACCAATAATAACGCAATTTACGACTGCGTTGTTCGAGGCGTTGTTGCGCCACTTGAACGTTTGATGCGCAAATTGAATGTGACATCCAGAAGCATATAAGCGCGACCACATGTGTTGGACTTGTTCACCCTCGCTAATAGAGCTAGTTGAAACAAAGGCGAAGCTTGCGTCGCAAAAATTTAAATATTCAGAAGCCTTTAAAAACCATGCGGTGACATAGTCACAGTCTTTATAGTCTTTGTGTCCGTTGAATATTGCGGACATATCTTCTTTTTGAGACTTGCTTTGTTTTCGAGCTCCTTTGAATTGTGGATTTCCACACAAATACGTCTCGCCACCTTCATTCTCGAAATCTATTTCAGGTTGATCCAGGAGAGTGTGGAAGAGGTCCTCACCATGATGTTTCACACTCGCGCCATTCGGCGGACAAACACTCAGCCAATCCAATCGCAGGGAATTTCCGGATGTAATCCAGTTCATCGCGTCAAGTGGCAGAAGTTCGGCCAACGCTTCTTTCTGCCCGCGATACAGTACGTCACATTGATACTCAGCGATGATGAGGGCCAGCCGGGCGACTTCTGCTGGGAAGTCGCGAAGCTCAATGCCTCTGAAATTGGTCAGAGGAATGTCAGATTTGCGCCCTTCCTCGCCACGCCACCGGTTAATCTCGGCTTCAACGGTACGAATTTCTTTATAGGCGATTACAAGGAAATTGCCTGAGCCACAAGCTGGATCAAAGACCCTGATTTTAGCTAGGCGATTGCGAAGGTTGAGAAGCTTGCGCGGATTATCGCCGGCTTCCTCCAGCTTCTCCCGAAGATCGTCGAGAAAGAGCGGATTCAGGACTTTCAGGATATTCGGCACACTTGTGTAGTGCATGCCAAGAGAGCCACGTTCATCGTCGTCCGCGATCGCCTGGATCATGGACCCGAAAATGTCTGGATTGATTTGGGTCCAGTCCAGTCTGCCTACATGCAGCAGGAGGGAACGCGCGATCTTGCTGAACCTTGGGACATCTGTGCTGCCCGAAAACAGCCCTCCGTTCACATAAGGAAAGCCATTGGCCCAGCGGGGTAGGTTAGCAGAGGCCCGCTCGTCGGTCTTGGCGTTCATGGCGCGGAACAATTCGCCGATCACCTCGTGAGTGTTCGACGAATCCCGCGCACTCATCTGGTCGATGGTCCCTGTGAACAGGTCGTCACCGTGGAAGATGTCAGTGTCCTCGGCGAAAAAGCAGAAGATCAGCCGCGCCATGAAGTGGTTCATGTCGTGACGGCGTTCAGGCGTACCCCAGTCGGGATTTTCCTTTAGCAGCTCAATATAGAGCTTGTTCAAGCGCCCTGTCGCCTTGATATCGAAGGAGCTTTCACGAACTTCCTTGACCGTCGTGATCCCTGCCAAGGGCAGGAAGAAACCGAAATGGTCGGGAAATTTTTCAAACGTACAGGCAAGCGGGTCGTCGCGGACGAGATCCTGCGCCTCTACCGTTTCGCCGTCCGTAGCCAAAACAAACTTGGCCTTGGCTGATGCCGTTTTCGGACTGTCCTGGAGGCGCTGGAACATTTCTGCGGTTTTGCCGGGTTCGGCTATGCCGATGTGGATATTGTTCCTCTGGAGGACACCGCCAACGTCGGAGCTGTTGGATGCGCCGGACCGCAGCTTCTTGATCGTGGTTTCCTTGTTCCCGAAGGCAAGCAGGAAGGCATAAGGAAACTCAGCAGGGTGGAACGGCGCGCTGAATAGCTCCTCTACCGCCTCAGCCATTTCGGTCGGCGTCATGACTTTCAGTTCCCATTATTCTTGTTTCGGACAGAATCCCCAGACGGAAGTGATAACGCACCTTTTCGGGGGAGTCACAGCACTTAGAGTATGTAAAGTGGAGTGCCAGATTTTTTCCCCTCCTAAGTTGTGCAAATCACGTAGCCGAGCAGTCCACACTGGACCTCGGTAAGCACCGCATCCGGCCCCTGTATGGTTAATTTTGTTAACAAACTGCGGGAAAGTCGGGCGAGGTGACGAAGGCCTTGATGAGGAGCTTTTTCAGGTTGTCTGACTCGTATGCGAATTTTAATTAATTAAATTCAGCTACTTATCTTTGTTTTGGTTGGAATTTACGAAAACTTTAGTCAAACTTAAATGTTAAATTGAATTTTTTGTTAACGACGATTCATCGTTGTCGTTGCGCGAGACGGCCTGCACGCCAGAGCTTCAGTTCAGCGCCGCATGAGCGGTGTTTGCAAACTGAAAGGAAACACATGACCGCTTTTTCGCATTCTCGCATGGCAATCATAGTTCTCAAAAATGGCCAGCTTATCGGTTGCGCCGCTGTGGACACCGAAGGGTACCGACCAGATACAATTGACGTATTTGACCTCGACTGCGCAGAGAGCGTTTTAGAGTTCTTGGCAGCACGAAAGTTCAAAAAAAGAATTGAAGAGTTGAGCGAGCGCGGAGATGTCGTTCTGGCTGAAAGACTGTGGCGCGGTAAGCGCGAGGCACTGAATGAAAATGAATGGAAGTTCCCCTGGAATGAAAAATACGTCTTGCGGCAACTGCAAGTGATCGCCGTTCACAAGACAGTCGAGATTCTGGAAGCCGCCGAATAGTCGTATCTTTCGCCGAACAAAATGAATGGTCCGGTCCCAGAGGCCGGGCTTCTTTTGTGGCCACACAATCGTTGCCGCCGGTGATTCTTGCCCGGAGCATAATGTAGAGCGTGGTCACGTGGGTGAGGCACAAGGTTTGTTGCCAGCCATGTGGTCAGGACCACAACTGGGCAGGGGACTTTCAGTCCCCGTGCACCCCTGGAGGGCGGCGAATGCGACAGGATGCGATCATAAAATTTCGAGCGACGAGCGCAGAGAAGGCGCATCTTCACGCAGCTGCCGAGCGGTCCGGCCGGACGGTTTCCGCACTTCTTCGCAAGGCAGCATCGGAGGTGGCAGCCGGACGGCCGATTGATCGCCAGCTTCGCGAGGACTTGGTCGCCCTGCGCCGGTCTCTGAACACTCTCTTGGCTGATGACGGCATGAGGTCGCGGGAAGCCTTGGACAGCGCTCGGAAAATTGCAACGCGCGTTCTGGCGAGGGCCCCATGATCCTGAAGGCTCATCGTGTTAGCAGCCGTCAGGGGATCAAACGCCTCCTTCGGCACCTCGTCCATGGCGACGAAAATGAGTGCGTGGCGTTCATCCAAGGCACAGAAGCAGACGTTTCCGACATGCACGCTGATGCAAGGGCAAACGAGAGCAAGTTTTGCGTCCGGCATTGGATCATTTCTCCGCATGAGAGCATGTCAAATGACCAGCTCCGTTCTATTCTAAGAAAATTGGCGGGGGAGTTTGGCTTCGACATCTCAGCTGCGGTCGTTGTCGAACATCAAAAACCGCGGGCTGCGGCTGCGGCGTTTGATCGGCATTGGCATGTCTTGGTAGGTGAAGTCGATCCGATATCCGGTCGGGTGTTGTCGTCGTCTTATGACCACGTTCGACACGAGTTAATCGCTCGATGGTCTGAGCATGAGCTGGGTCATGAATTTGTAAAAGGACGACATTCTAAAGCCGTTCTGGCAGGACTGCGTAAACGTGGCCTCAACGAGGTCGCGACGGCACTGGCCAATTTCATTGCACCGAGCACTACGTTACCGCGCGAGGGTTTTACCGCGTCTCAGCATCAGGAATGCAAACGTAAAGGGATCGACCTTCCTGCACTTCGAGCTGTAGTGAAGAATATTTGGGCGTCGGCGTTGTCACCAGAAGAGTTAGGCGATGAACTGGGTTCCCATGGTTTGGCGGTTGAGGTCGGAAACAATCCGGGCACTTGGATCGTCCAAACGAAGGAAGGAGACCTGGTCGGGGCGTTGCATCGGCTTGCTGGTGTTCGAAAGCGTGTTGCCAAGGATTTTATGTCTTCGCAGGTTGATGTCGTTAGTACCGCAACGAGTGAGGTTAACGCGAAAAACGCCAAACGAAAGGATGTCAAGGCATCGGATCTTAATCGACAAAAAGCCGAAATGATGAGGCATCTCGACCATCTCGAAGGGCAGTTGTATAAGGCGCTGTCCGTTCCCGCACCATCTCCGCCCAAGACTGTTTCACCCAAGAAATTTTCCGAGAAAGAAAAGCGGGCAAGAGCTACCTTGGCAAAGGCTGAGGAAGCTCAGGAGAACATTTGGAGAAAACTCCAGAGGCTTCAGATGCGGAGATGGTGGTGGGTTTTCTGGCCCGGAAAACGAAAGCGGATGGCGGCAAAGTCAAAGGCTCTTGCTCAAGCCTTGGCGGTTGCAGATATTGCTGTTCAAGCGAAGCAACAGCTTGTCGCGAATTTGCATTTTGAACAACGAAGAGAAGTTCGATTGGCCGATGCAGAATACAAGCGACGCCTGTCCGCACATGATCGGCATGAGAAGCTCGCCTTTGAACGGTTGTACGTTCTGGAAGCGGTGCGAGATACTCTGACGAATGATCCAAGCGCGGTTTCCAAAGGGCTTCGAGTGCTTTGGAAGCAGGCAGAACAGAGCCTGCAAAGCGCTGATGGCGACGTTGCGACCGACGAAGCATTGTTCGATGTTGAAAAGATAACCGACCCTCTCAGAATCTGAGAAATTCTGAGAGGAAGAATTGTCAACAATATGATTTCAGTGTCTTTTTTCTTCCGTTCATCAAAAAAGTTCTTGCAGGTTTCGTAAAATGACGACAGCATTTTTGATGTTGGGGGTTTGAACGGCGTTCGTTCAACTCCCAGCCGGTTCGGGAAGGTGAGGTAGATCACCCGCGTCTGTCGACGGTCTCCCCGAGTTTGTAGATCGTCGACGGCGCGGGAGAATGAGCGGAAACGTGAAATCTAATAAGCACAGGGCGGCTACGAAGATTGCCTTCGAAAAGCCCACACCAAAGAATGCTGCGGTAGCCGGTGGCAAATCTGCAATGTTGCAAAACTCTTCGGCGGAACTCCGAACGCAAGTTTCAAGTCGTGGTGCAGCAGCAACGTGTCCAGAAATGCATCCGGCAGGCGTTCCTCTTTCGGAACTGGCTGCTGCATTTGGGCGCTCGCTTGCGCGGCTTCACCAGCTAGACGTTGGTAATTGAGGGAGTGCGAATTGACGAAAAGAGCATTTGTCTACGGGCGTTTTTCTCACGAGGACTCGACTGACAGGTCGATTGAAGACCAAGAAGCTTCTTGCGCTCGTTATGCTGATTCAATCGGCGTTCCCGTCGTTCGTCGGTATTCGGACCATGCATTGTCTGGTGCCTCGCTGGTTACCCGCAACGGGGTACTGTCGCTTTTGCGAGATTTAGAGCACGACAGGCCCGACTACCTGCTCGTCGACCACCTAGATCGCCTCACGCGTGACGAAGGGGATATGTCCTTCATTTTTAAGCAGCTGGCTTTCTACGGAATTGAGCTTCATTCAGTTGCGCATGGTAAAGTCGACCGAAATACCGCTTCGATCCTCGCCATTGTCGGGCGAAACCAATTGGAATCCACTGGTCATGCCGTTAAGCGCGGCCAACAAGGTAGGGTGAGATCCGGCAAAAACGCGGGCGGAAGGCCCTACGGATATCGGCTTGTTGGCAGAAACGGTGATCTGGAGCCTGATGAAGGAGGTGAGCTTCTTAGCGGTGAGGCCGACATTGTGCGCCGAATTTTCAAGGAGCGCCTTGCAGGGAAATCACCGAGAGATATCGCCGCAAGTTTGAATGCGGAAGGAATTCCGGCTCCGCGAGGGAAGCTCTGGAATGCTTCTACGCTCAATGGCTCCAGGACGCGTAGAAACGGAATCCTACGGAATACGATCTATAGTGGTGTCCGAGAGTGGAATCGGGTCTCCATGACGCGCCATCCGAAGACCGGCAAACGAATTTCTCGTCCGAATAAAGATGAGGCGGTCGTTCGTATTGAGGTTCCGCAACTAGCCATCGTGTCCATGAGTGATTTCGAAGCGGTGCAGAGCATGTTCCCTCAGGATAGGGAGGCCCGCCCGGAGCAGTTCCGAAGGGCCAAAACTCTACTGTCAGGCTTGTTGAAATGCGGCTGTTGTGGTGGTGGACTGGCGATGAAAGACAGATCTAACGGTCGTATCAGGGTCCAGTGCTCTACAATGAAGGAGTCCCGGTCCTGTGACAATCGATCTGCGTTCTATCTTGATGATCTTGTTGAAGCGGCATTCGGAGGGTTGAGGCAGCATCTAAGACAGCCTGATTTGATTGCCGAAGTTGTGAAAGCGTACAACGCTGAAAGAATCCGGTTGGCTGGGGATACCGCTGAAAAGGCTCGTATCCTGGAAAAGAAACTCGCCATTTTACGAGCAAAGGAAAAACGCGTCTGGGACGACTACGATTCCGGCATGTTTGGTGCTGAGATCGCCAATCCGCGCCTTGCGGAAATCGGGGCCGAGATCAAGGCAGCAGAAGCCGAATTCCTCGCATTACCGCCTTTGCCTGAAAACATTGCCGTACACCCTGGAGCTATCAAAAAGTTTGCAAGCCACATCGAGGAGCTTTTGCAGACGTTTCATATCCAGATCACCGATGAGAACCGTGAAGCAGCGGAAGCTGCCCGGAAGTTGGTCCAGAAGGTCGTTGTTACACCGACTGACACAGGCACAGATGTGCAGGTCTTCGGAGCTGTCGGTCTTCTCGTCGATGCAACCAAGAACGTATCCGGCTTAAATGACAACAAGTTGGGGGGAATGTTGGTAGCGGAGGAGGGACTTGAACCCCCGACACGCGGATTATGATTCCGCTGCTCTAACCACCTGAGCTACTCCGCCATCCGGGCGCGCGGGCGTCGGTTGAGGCCGGCGCGACGTGGGGTGCTTATAGTGAGGCTGCGGGCAGGCGTCAAGCGCAGAATGAGCGCCTGACCGCAAACGTTTTTTTCATGCTTCAAGCCGCGGAAACCGGGGCTTCGGCTTGTGGAAAATCAGCAGGTGCCGCGACGGATCGCTCGGTCTTGTCGATCCATCCTCCCCCCAGCACCCGGGCGGTGTCGTCGTCGCTGTCGAAGAAGACACAGGCCTGGCCGGGTGCGACGCCGGTTTCCCCGTTTGCCAGTTCGACAAAGCCCTTGCCGCCCAAAAGACGCAGGGTTGCCGGAGCGGGCGGCCGCGTGGAGCGGACCTTGGCGAAGAGCTCGACAGCGTCGCCTTCATCGAGCGGCTGGTCGCCGATCCAGTTCATTTCGCGCAGGAGGATCGTCCGGGTTGCCAGCGCCTCGCGCGGGCCGACAATCACCTGGCGGCTGTCGGCGTCCAGGCGGACAACGTAAAGCGGTTCGCCCGTTGCAACGCCGATGCCGCGGCGCTGACCGATGGTGAAATGAATGATGCCGTCATGGGTGCCGAGCCTGCGCCCGTCCATATGCACGATCTCGCCCGGTTCGGCCGCATTGGGCCGCAGCTTGCGGATTACTTCGGCATAGTCGCCATTGGGAACGAAGCAGATGTCCTGGCTGTCGGGCTTGGCAGCGACCGACAGGCCGAACTCAGCGGCAAGCTCGCGCACCTTCGACTTGGGCATGCCGCCGAGCGGGAAGCGGATGAAATCAAGCTGCTCCTGCGTGGTCGCGAACAGGAAATAGCTCTGGTCCCGGTCGAGATCGGCCGGCCGGAAGAGCGCGCGCTTGTTGCCCTTCTGCGCCGAGCGCACATAGTGGCCCGTCGCGAGGGCGTCTGCGCCCAGGTCCCGCGCGGTTTTCAGGAGATCGGTAAACTTGACGGTCTGGTTGCAGGACACGCAAGGGATGGGGGTTTCGCCGGCAATATAGCTGTCGGCGAACCGGTCCATGACCTGTTCCTTGAAACGACTTTCGTAATCCAGCACGTAATGCGGGATGCCGATTTTCTCCGCGGCGCGGCGCGCATCGTGGATGTCGACGCCGGCGCAGCACGACTTGGCCTTGGCGACCGCAGCGCCGTGATCGTAGAGCTGCAGGGTGACGCCGATGACGTCATACCCTTCCGCTTTCATGAGCGCGGCGACAACGGAGCTGTCGACGCCGCCCGACATGGCGACAACGACGCGCGTATCCTCCGGACGACCGGGCAGATCAAGACTGTTTCCCATTTTCAACACTTCCAGAAGCGTCGGCCTTGTGGTGGCGAACCTTTGTCCAATGTCGCCGATCGCGTCTTCAGGATCCCTGCGCGCCAGATCAAGGCCATTGCAAATTTGGCGGCACTATACAGATAGGATCATGCGATGCCAATTGCAGGCAGCGCGCGGCAGGCATGCTTTGCCGGATCGGCAAGTCTTGCCGACCAGTAGCCGTGGATCCGGCCATTCGCTGTCGATGAGATTCATATTTTTCAATGAGTTACCCTGCCTTCCGACTTGGCCTGCGGCTTGCTTTGTAAGCGGTGACGCAATGTGCCCTTCTTGCAGGGCGATGACTTCGGGGGCGACTTTGCTGCCATTTGGACTGATGACCGATGTATCTGCCGGGGCCATGGCCGCCGGTACGGGTGCGCTTCCGGGTTTGGGTAAACCGGTTGGCGGTCCCGTCGGGACATCTGATTTCGAAACAGAGCTGACCGCGTTTTCGGACGTCGCCACGAACGGTGCGCCCGGTATGCCGGACGGCACCGGATTTGCCGGTGGCGAATTTCCTCCCGCCTTTGCCGCGCTCTTCAATCCGGGTGCGGCCGGGTTCGACCCTGCAGCCGGAGGCGATACGCCGGAAGCGGCGGGGCCGGCGGCTCCGGCGCCGCTCCCGGTTCCCGATGCAGATGGTGAAGGTGGTGCGCCGGTACCCTTGGGAGCTGCTGCTCCCTTGCCGGGGGCGCCGCTTCCTCCCGGGCACAGCGCGGCGCGTGCGCCGGAAACGGGGCCGTCGAGCGTGCCGGAGGTTCCGGGCCAGCCGCCGGTACAGACGGCGCAATCTCAACCGCTCCCGGCAGGGCCGCCTGAAAGGCTTGCCGATGAGCGGCAGGCCCGGCCGGTCAATATTCCCTTGCAGCCACTGCCGCCTGTTCAGCCAGCGCAATCCGGCCCAGGCGCGCAGGCAGGCGGTCTGCAAAACGGACCGGCAGCACCTACGCAGACCGCTGTCACGGCACCTGGAACGCAGCCTGTTGCAAATCCGGTTCCCGTGTCGCAGACCTCCCCGATCCTTGTGCCGGAAGCCACTGCGCCAGAAGAGAATGCGCCGTCGAATGCGCCGCGGCCTGCAGAGGCAGCGCAGAGACCGGCGCAAGATGCAGCCGCTGTGCCCGGGCAAAGACCTGCCCAGGTTGCACTGCCGAGCGCGGCCGCGCAGCCGGCGGCTCAAGTGCTTGCCAATGGACGCAGGTGGCAGAGCGAACTGCCGAGCGAGTTGCGCGCACCGGTTCCTGCCTTGCCAAGGGTAGCAGACGTCGTTCTGCCGCCACAGACTGCCGCAGTTTCCGCACTGGCTGACGGCAAGACACCAATCCTTGCCGCTTCCAGCGCACCAGTCGCTGGCGGTGTGCCGACGCCTGCGGTTCCTGTCCAGACGCCCGTGCAGGCACGCACTCTGCCCGGGGCAGGAACAAGCGTGGCGCAACCCGTCAGTGACGCACCGGTGGCCGGTTCTGATCCGCTGCCCGCAGCCGCAGGCGAACGTCCAGTCAACCGGCCCGAAGCGGTTCCGCTGATACAGGTTGCAAGGCAAGAACCGCAGAACGCCGGTTCCGGTCCTTTGACGACACAAGTTGCAAATGACCCTTCTGCCGAAGCGATGCCCGAAGGGGTCGAGCCCGTCTCCCTGAAAACGGAAACCGGAGTGAAGGACAACAAGGCGCCGCAGCAGGCAGCCGGTCCGGACAACCAGTTGCCGGGGCGTGTGCCTCACGGTGAAGCGAATTCCACGCCGCAGACCGGAGCGAATGTTGCCGATGCACGTCCGGCGGCCGGTCCGCTGGCCGCCACCGCGCTGGCAATCCAGGCTCCCGTTGACGACCCGGACCCCCTCACCAAGCCGGTTGAATTCACAACGACGGGTGATTTCGCCGCAACCGTGCGCGGTGGCGAGACGCATGGTGCCGTCAGGAACGAGAGCCTGCAGACCCCAAGTCAGGCCCAGTCGGGACAGGTGGCGACGCAGGTCGCCGCGGAGATTGCCAGACATCTCAAGAATGGTCAGACCCGCTTCCAGATGCGGTTCGATCCTCCGGAACTTGGCCGCGTTGACGTCAGCATGCGCGTCGGCGCCGACGGCGGTGTACAGGCGCATCTCATCGTGGAGCGTCCGGAGACCCTGGACATGTTCCTGCGCGACCAGCGCAGCCTTGAGCGGGCCCTGGAAGCTGCCGGGCTCAGCACGAATTCCGAGAACCTTCAGTTCTCACTGAAACAGGACGGTGGACGGGGCTTTGCATCCGGTGACGGCCAGGGCGACCAGGGTGCACCCGTAGCGGACGGCGCGGGCGGTTCGGAGGGCGAAGACCTGGATCCGGAGACCGAAGAGATCATCCGGCTGACACTTGCCGAGAGCCGCGGCGGCCTCGACGTGAAGATATGACGAACGGGATGACGGGTCATCCAAGGAGCATAGCGTGACAACCGTTTCTTCCAGTACGACTGGCACTTCTCAGAGCACCAGCACGGCCAGCCAGTCGGGGCTGATGGCCAACTATGAGCTGTTCCTGAGCATTCTTACCACGCAGATCCAGAACCAGGATCCCCTCGATCCGATGGACTCGGCTGAATACACAAGCCAGCTGGTGCAATATTCGAATGTCGAACAGTCGATCCAGCAGAACAAGAACCTCGAAGAGATCATCGCCATGCTCGGTAGCAACATGAGCATGAGCTATGTCGGCTATATCGGCAACGAGGTGACGGCCGACGCATCCACCACCACGCTGTCCGGCGGCCAGGCGACCTGGACCTATGACGTGAGCGAAGATGCGACAGGAACCTACGAAGTCCGCAATTCAAGCGGAGTGGTCGTCTACACCGGCGATGCGGATCTCAAGGCAGGTTCGGGAACCGTCACGTGGAACGGTCAGCTGTCCGCCGGCGGCGAAGCCCCCGATGGTCTTTACACGATCTCGTTCGATGTACGGGATGCCGCCAGCAACCGGGAAACCGTCAGGACAGAGACGAAGGGCATCGTCGACAGCGTCGACCTCTCCGGATCGGAAGTCGTTCTGAATGTGGGCGGTCAGAGCGTTCCCATCTCCTCGGTGACATCCGTCTCTGCTCCCTCCTGACGCTGCCCCAAGCCGGATTTCTGTCCGGTTGGAGCGTTTTTTCAGGAAAATCGGCCGGTTTTTCCGGCCTGATCTGCCGTTTCGCCGGAAAACCGGTGAGTGTGAGCATATTTTTTCCGGGCCGCGCCCCTCTTGCACCAACTCTGCGCTTTGCATTTCCTTCGATCTGCCTCGCAAAATGCACATGCGGGAATTCATGGTTAACAGAACCATGCAATACAGTTAATAACTCTAGATTTTTTCTTTGCGACTTCCTAAATATCATTCACTAAATTTAGATTTTATAGTTAATAAAAACACAATTTTGCTTTAGGCGTTTGTTAAGCGTCGTCTTGTAGTCTCATCTCACCTTGGTCATGGTTAGTGTGAGAGTACAATGACCGAACAAATTCGTTCGCGTGTAAAATATGTCATCGGCCCCGATGGTAGTCCGCTTACAATTGCGGATCTGCCGCCAACATCGACGAAGCGTTGGGTTATTCGTCGCAAGGCCGAAGTTGTCGCCGCAGTTCGCGGAGGACTACTGTCCCTCGAAGAGGCGTGCCAGAGATATACCCTGACGGTGGAGGAATTCCTCTCCTGGCAGAGTTCCATCGAAAAGCATGGACTTGCGGGTCTGCGCGCCACGCGCATCCAGCAATACCGGGGCTGAGCCTCTGAAATCAGCGAAATACGGGCCGTGTCGCGGCTCGATTGAAGAGGTCGGTCATTCCGGCCTTTTTTATTTGCCCTGCCTGATCCCGGGTTTATCCAAAAGTTAATGAAGTGGGCATTTTTTCCCCACCTCGCTCGCGTTTTGCAAATCCAGAAATCCCGGAAAATCGCCGTTTAGCCAAATTGGGCCTGATACCGTTAACCAGTTGTTAACCGTCTGGGCGGCAAATTTTGCCCATCGAGGGTGTGGCGTGTCGAGCCGACTCCAACAATAACGGCTTGGACATGTTTCAGATGCGGGCGGGCATTCGTGAACGGCATAGTTGAATTCATAAAGACATTGGGTCCGGCGCGGATTGCCGCCATGGGAGCCGTTGCGGCCATCCTCGTGGGCGTGTTCGCCTTTATCATCCTTCGCGTGACCGCGCCGCAAATGACCACGCTCTACAACGAACTGACCCTTGAGGATTCCGCTGCGATCGTCAGTCAGCTCGAGAGCCAGGGCGTCCAGTTTCAGCTCACCCGCCAGGGTGCCACCATTCTCGTTGCGAAGGATCAGGTCGCACGGCTGCGGATGCAGCTTGCCGCCGAAGGTCTGCCGACCGGCGGTTCCATCGGCTATGAGATCTTCGACCGGAGCGACACGCTCGGCGCAACGAGCTTCGTTCAGAACATCAATCATCTGAGGGCGATGGAAGGCGAGCTTTCGCGGACGATCGGATCGCTGGACCGGATCAAGGCGGCGCGCGTTCACCTGGTGATCCCCGAGCGCCAGCTGTTTCAGCGGGACCGCCGCCCGCCTTCCGCATCGATCGTGTTGAATGTGCGCGGTGCGCTTGGCCCGGGTGAGATCCGAGCGGTTCAGCACCTCGTTGCAACGGCCGTGGACGGTCTGGATCCGGACCGGGTTTCGATCGTCGATGAAAGCGGCAGACTGCTCGCGTCCGGTGCCGGCGCCAGCGATGAGGACATGGTGTCCACGTCGCTTCAGGAGCGGACGGTTGCCATCGAAGGCCGCTTGCGCAACCAGGTCGAGGAAATTCTGAATTCGATTGTCGGCCCCGGGCGGGCACGTGTGCGCGTCAACGCGGAGGTCGACTTCAACCGGCTCACCGAAACAACGGAAACCTTCGATCCGGAGGGGCAGGTCGTGCGGTCGACGCAGACCAAGGAAGAGGCGACGTCCTCCATCGGACGCAACGGGCAGGTGACAGCCGGGAACCAGCTTCCGAACGCGCAGGTGCCGCAGGAGGATGACGGGCGCGACACGGCTTCCCTTACCGAGGAGGTCGTCAACTACGAGATTTCGCGCTCGACACGGACCGAGGTCGTGGAGGCCGGGCAGGTCAGGCGGTTGTCCGTGGCGGTTCTGGTCGACGGCACCTACGAGCCCGACGGGAACGGCAGCTCGGTCTATACGCCGCGCCCGCAGGAAACGCTCGACCGTATCGCGGTGCTGGTGCGCTCGGCCGTCGGTTTCGACGAAAATCGAGGTGACCTTGTCGAAGTCGTCAATCTGCAATTCGCACTCCCGCCCCAGGACGATCTTCTGGTGGAAGGCGACGGACTGTTCGAGTTCACGCGGGACGATATCATCCGGTTCGCCGAACTCGGGGTTCTGTTCCTGATCACGATCCTGCTGCTCCTGTTCGTGGTGCGGCCGTTGCTTCGCCGCATCGTCACACCGGAAGAAAAACAGCCGCAGGAGCTCATGATCGGCCCCGACGGAACACTGGTCGTCGAGACGGACGTGCCGCAGGACGAGGATATGGAAGACGAATTCGTGATCGAGTGGCTGGAGCAGGCGAAGCAGGAAGGGGCAATGCAGGCGAGTTCGATCGCGAAAGTGGGCGACATGATCAAGGATCACCCGACCGAAGCCGTCACCATCGTGCGCGGCTGGCTGGATGAGCAGGCGGCCTGATGGTAAGCGATCAACTTCAACAACACCTCACGATCAGCGCGGATGAGGAAGACCGTGAACTGAAGGGTGCCGAGCGGGCGGCGGTTCTGCTGCTTGCGCTCGGGGAATCGCACGGTTCACCCATCTGGGAAAAGCTCGACGAAATCGAGGTTCGTCAGGTCTCGGCGGCGATGGCAAATCTTGGGCCGGTGACACCGAACATGCTTGAGAACCTCTTCAAGGATTTTGTCCGCAGGGTCAGCTCAAGAGGGGCTCTGACCGGCAATGTGGACGCAACCGAACGCCTGCTGGCCAACTTTCTTCCCGGAGACAAAGTGTCGGTCATCATGGAGGAAATCCGGGGACCGGCCGGTCGTAACATGTGGGAAAAACTCTCCAACGTTCAGGAGAATGTTCTCGCGAACTATCTGAAGAACGAATACCCGCAGACTGTCGCCGTGGTGCTGTCGAAAATCAACTCGGACCACGCCGCGCGCGTCCTCGGCATCCTGCCGGAAGAACTCGCGCTTGAAGTGGTCAGCCGCATGCTGCGCATGGACGCCGTGCAGAAGGAAGTCCTTGAAAAGGTGGAGCAGACGCTCAGGGTCGAATTCATGTCCAACCTGACCAACACGTCGCGCCGGGACAGCCACGAGATGATGGCGGACATCTTCAACAATTTCGACCGGCAGACCGAGGCGCGGTTCCTCGCGGCGCTCGAAGAGGACAACCGCGAGGCAGCGGACCGGATCAAGACGCTGATGTTCACCTTCGACGATCTGCTCAAGCTGGATGCGGCAAGTTGTCAGACGTTGCTGCGTCACGTGGAAAAAGACCAGCTTGCCATCGCTCTCAAGGGGTCCACCGACACGGCCCGCGAGTTTTTCTTCGGCAATATGTCTTCGCGTGCGGCGAAACTGCTCGAGGACGATATGGACGCGCTTGGTCCCGTGCGGCTGCGTGATGTCGATGAGGCGCAGACCGGCATGGTGAACAAGGCAAAGGATCTGGCCGCGAAAGGCGAAATCATGATTTCCAAGTCGAAGGGCGATGAGGAAATCATCTACTGATGACACTCGGGCGACAGGCAGATACCGAAAACAGAATGGGCAAAATGACCAACCCGTCTAAATTTCTGTTCAACATGGACTTCTCCGAGCCGGAGGAGCCGGAAGTCGTTGCGCCGCCCGAACCGGATATCCCTTCCATTCCCCTGGCCGACCATGAAAAGCTGCTTGCCGATGCGAAGGCCCAGGCCTTCGATGAGGGGCGGGCACAGGCGCTTCAGGATCTTCAGAGCAAGCAGGAGACCCTGCTGACGGCGGAGGTCAACCGGCTGGTCGATGTCGTCGGCGAGGCGATCGGACAGATCGACGACGGGCTGGCGGTGCAGGAAAAAGATGCCGTCGGCCTCGCATTTCTTGTGGCCAGACGTCTTTGTGCACACCTGATTGCGCGCCAGCCGCTGGCGGAAACCGTGGCGCTGGTGTCAGAATGTCTCGGGCCGCTCAGGAAGGCGCCTCACCTGGTCATCCGGATTGCGGAAAAAGACGTTGAGGGGCTCAAGTCCCGGGTGGACCCGATCGTGCACGAGAAGGGCTTCGACGGCCGTCTCGTGATCCTCGGCGAGCCGGAAATCGGTCGTGGAGACTGCCACATCGAATGGGCGGACGGCGGCATCAAGCGTGACCGGAAAGCGCTCGAAAACGAAATCGACACAAGCATTCGCAGCTATCTGCGCGCACGCGGCGCGGGCACGAAAGGCACTTCATCCGCGCCTGGAGCGGAAAAGGAAACTGACGCATGAGCGACGAGCAAGACACCAACATCCCGCTTGACGAACTGGAAGCTCCGCAACGCAGTCTTGAGGACGAGGATGTCGCCTCGGCGGATTCTGCTGCGGATCTGGAAGCCGTTTTTGACGTCCCAGTCCGGATTTCGGCCGTTCTCGGACATTCCCGCATGCATGTGTCGGAGCTTTTGAAGCTCGCCTCCGGGACCGTTCTGGAACTTGACCGCAAGGTCGGGGAGGCAATCGATATCTACGTCAATGACCGCCTGGTCGCGCGCGGTGAAGTTGTCCTGGTCGAGGACAAGCTGGGCGTCACCATGACGGAAATCATCAAGACCGACCGATAGGATTACTCAGATGCGTCTGCTCATTGTCGGAACATTAGGCGGTCAACTCACAACTGCATCGAAGATCGCCATGCAGGGGGGCGCGCAGGTCACCCACGCCGATGACGTGGAAGGTGCGCTCAAGGTGCTCAGATCCGGCCGCGGTGCCGATCTGCTGATGGTTGAAGTCCATCTCGACATCGCCGGGCTGATCGGCAAACTGCAGGACGAACGGGTGCATGTGCCCGTGGTGGCCTGCGGCGTGGAAACGGACGCGCAGGCTGCCGTGTCAGCCATCCGCGCCGGGGCCAAGGAATATATTCCCCTGCCGCCCGATCCGGAGATGATCGCCGCCGTGCTTCATGCCGTGGCACAGGAGCGGGGAGATCTCATCTATCGCGACGAGGCGATGGCGAATGTCGTCAAATTGGCCGAACAGGTTGCGCCATCGGAAGCATCCGTCCTGATCACGGGCGAGTCCGGTACCGGCAAGGAGGTAATCGCCCGGCACGTGCACAAGTGCTCCAACCGAGCCTCGAAACCCTTCATTTCGATCAACTGTGCCGCTATTCCCGAGCATCTGCTGGAGTCGGAACTGTTCGGTCATGAGAAAGGTGCCTTTACCGGCGCCGTCGCACGGCGCATCGGCAAGTTCGAGGAAGCCGACGGCGGCACACTGCTCCTTGACGAGATCTCGGAAATGGATGTGCGGCTTCAGGCCAAACTGCTGCGCGCGCTTCAGGAGCGCGTGATCGACCGCGTCGGCGGCACGCGTCCGGTCGCCGTCAACATCCGGATCCTGGCGACGTCCAACCGGGATCTTGCCGAGAGCGTCCGGCAGGGCCAGTTCCGCGAGGATCTCCTGTTCCGGCTGAATGTCGTCAATCTCAAGCTGCCGGCGCTGCGCGAGCGTCCGGCGGACATCATGGAGCTCGCCCAGTTCTTCATCAAGCATTACGCGGAAGCCAACGGCGTGCCCCAGCGCCCGCTTTCCGTCGAGGCGCGTCAGGCCCTGATGTCCAATCCCTGGCAGGGCAATGTGCGTGAGCTTGAAAACACCATGCACAGGGCGATCCTGCTCGCGTCCGGCCCGGAGATCGGCGTCGAGGCGATCCGCATGCCCGACGGATCGCCCCTGTCCGTCTCCAGGGGCCCGGCGCAACGCGCGGTCGAGACAGCCGAAGCCGTCACCAGATCCTTTGTCGGCCGCACGGTGGCAGACGTGGAACGCGATCTCATTCTCGACACGCTCGACCATTGCCTGGGCAACCGGACACACGCGGCGAAAATTCTGGGAATCTCCATTCGCACGCTGCGCAACAAGCTGAATCAGTATACCGATGAAGGAATTAGCGTGCCCGCTCCGGGCGAGGCGCGTCCCTGAAACCAGTCATTCAAGCATCTCACGGCGTGGGTTTTTCTAGTCGATCGCCTGTCAGGAACCGGAAACAATAATGTCGGACACGGCAGCAGGCGGACAGAGCGGGGCACCTGAACCCGCGCCCGAAAAACCGGTGGCGGCACCGCAGTCCGCCGGCGGACTTTCGGCTCTGCCGGGTGTGCAGGAAGTGATCGATACGTTGCGCACGGGCGATGTCGGTCTTGCCACCGGTATCCTTGTGATCCTGACGCTGCTCATCCTGCCGATGCCGCCGATGATGCTGGACACGTTCCTCGCCGTGTCGATCATCTTTTCCGTCATGATCCTGATGACGGGGCTGTTCATCCAGAAGCCGCTTGAATTCTCGTCCTTTCCGACTGTGCTCCTGATCGCGACCATGCTGCGTCTGGGCCTCAACATCGCCTCGACACGGCTGATCCTGTCGAACGGTCACGAAGGCACGGCGGCAGCCGGCAACGTCATCCAGTCTTTCGGAAACCTGGTGATGGGCGGCAATTTCGTCATCGGGATCATCGTTTTCGCCATTCTGGTGATCGTGAATTTCGTGGTTATCACCAAGGGTTCCGGCCGTATCGCGGAAGTCGCCGCGCGCTTCACCCTGGACGCGATGCCCGGCAAGCAGATGGCCATTGATGCCGACCTTTCGGCCGGGCTGATCGACGAGGCCGAGGCCAAGGCGCGCCGGAAATCGCTGGAGGACGAGAGCTCCTTCTTCGGGGCCATGGATGGTGCCTCCAAATTCGTCCGCGGCGATGCTATCGCAGGTCTCCTGATCACGTTCATCAACATCCTTGGCGGTATCTTCATCGGCGTCGCCCAGATGGGGCTCAGCTTTACCGAAGCCGCCAACAACTACACGCTTCTGACCATCGGTGACGGTCTTGTCTCGCAGATCCCGGCGCTGATCGTTTCGACCGCTGCCGGCCTTCTCGTTTCCAAGGCCGGCGTGCACGGCGCGGCCGACAAGGCGCTGTCCAGCCAGTTCACCGGTTACCCGAAAGCGCTCGGCATGTCGGCGGCCGTCATGGTCATCCTGGCGCTCCTGCCCGGCATGCCGATGGTGCCGTTTCTCGCGCTTGCCGGGATCGCGGGCTATCTGGCCTACCGGGTCGGTGCGAACAAGAAGAAGCAAGAGGTCAAGGTCGCGCAGGAAAAGGCGATCGAGGCCGCGCCGAAGCCGCCGCCGGAGCCACCGATCACCGATGCGCTCAAGATGGACGAACTCAGGATCGAACTCGGCTATGCACTGCTGCCGCTGATCAACGGCAAGGCCCAGGGCGACGGAGATATCCTGACCGAACAGATCAAGGCACTGCGCCGCCAGGTCGCGGGCGACATGGGCGTGATCATGCCTCCGGTGCGCATCCTCGACAATATCCAGCTCGGTGCCAACGACTATGTCATCAAGGTCAAGGAAGTCGAAGCTGGCCGCGGTATTCTCTATCCGAACCACTACATGGTCATGGATCCGGCGGGCGGTCAGGTGAAACTGCCGGGCACGCACACGACGGAACCGACCTTCGGCCTTCCGGCAACCTGGGTGGAGGCACAGTACCGCGAAGACGCCTCCCTGCGCGGCTATACGGTCGTGGACCCGGCAACCGTGCTCTCGACCCATCTGACCGAGACGATCAAGACCAATGTCAGCGAGCTTCTGACCTATGGCGATGTCCAGAAACTGCTGAAGGAACTGAAAGGCGAGCAGGCCAAGCTGGTGGAGGATCTGGTGCCGTCGCAGATTACCGTTTCCGGTCTTCAGCGTGTCTTGCAGGCGCTGCTGGACGAGCGGATCTCCATTCGCGATCTCGGTACCATCCTGGAAGGCGTCTCCGAGGCAACCGGCATGACACGGAACACCGACACGATCGCGGAGCATGTGCGGTCACGGCTCGGCCGCCAGATTTGCGCCTCGAACCTGTCTCCAGGCGGCTACCTGCCGCTGATCGCGCTGTCACCGCAATGGGAGCAGGCGTTCCTGGAGTCGATTGTCGGGGAGGGGGACGACCGTCAGCTGGCGATGCAGCCGAGCAAGCTGCAGGAATTCGTCGGCAAGGTCCGTGATGCCTTCGAGGAGGCCGCCCAGCAGGGCGAGGTACCCGTGCTCCTGACATCGCCCCAGACACGGCCGTTCGTTCGATCCATCGTTGAACGCTTCCGCGCTCATACGACAATCATGAGCCAGGCAGAGGTTCACCCGCGCATCAAGCTGAAGACGGTCGGGTCGATCTAGACCGGTCAGGTGAGTGCTGTCAGCCAGCGTCGTGGCCGGCGCCTTCCGCCTGATTTCCGACGTTCGTGCCATCCCGGTAAGTCCTGTTGTAGTCCGGTTTTCCGGCGCGATCCTTGCCCTGCCGTTTTCGGACGACGATGAGCGAGAGCACCATGATCGCGAACAGCGGCAAAATGAGAGCTCCGGCCAGGTGATGGTGAGGTTCGGGCAATATGTTCGCCAGGAAGAGCGCCAGCACCATGGCGGCAAACGAGGCCAAAAAGATCCGGAAAGCGGTCATCTCCAAAGTTTAATTGAAGCGAAATGAAACTGCAATTTTAGCTGGAATTCTGATTGAACGCTCTTGTCTGAATAGCGCACTTTGCGCCCATCCCACGTTCGTGGGACAGCTTGCTGTGGATGATGCCGTTTTCGCTAGACCAGCACGTTCACGCGCGCCGCGACGGCGGTCGCATTGGCGTATGGGCCCGCCTGGTTCCTGTTCTGGAACACGAAAGCCGTGTTGGCCTGTGCGGCCTGGGTGCCGATGATATTGAAGTTGCTGGCGAGGGCGCGCAATTCCTGCATCTTCTGTGCGGAGGCCTCACGCCGCTTGGACCATGCCTGATTGTAGTCGGACCAGGTGGATTTCCCCTGAGACCGGTACCGGCTGTGATAGTCTCTCTGGACGTAATTCCCGACCTTGGGCATGAGCGCATCTTTCCTGGATACGGTTTCAATCTCTCAGGACGTGGTTAATGAAGCGTTAAAGACGTGCAAACCGCAACCGCCGCTCTTGGTCAATACGGGACCAGCTGATATGCCCGGCAGGTGCTTTTTATTCCTTGATCCAGGATCTTCCCATGCCTGACCAAACGCTCAATCTGACCGGATACACGGACGTGCCCGACGGCAAGATCGCCTTTGTCGTCACCTTTCTGGAAATGCTGGAGGCACCGGCCAAACCGCTCGCGCCGGCGCGGGACGATGTCGAACTGGTCCGGTGGCACGAACCGAACCTCACCGCCTACAGGCAGCTCTTCCGGCAGGTGGGCGAAGACTGGATCTGGTTTGGCAGGCTGACCCATGGTGACGAGGAACTCCGGCAGATGCTGGCCGATCCGGCACGTGAAAACTATCTGCCGATGCAGGGCGGCACGCCGATCGGAACGCTCGAACTGGAATTCGGCAATCCTGAGGAACCGGAGCTTTCCTATTTCGGTCTCGTCCCGGGGGCAATCGGCGGCGGTCTCGGTCGCTGGCTGATGGCGCAGGCCGTGGACATCGCCTGGTCACGGCCCGAAACCAGGCGCCTGTGGCTGCACACCTGCACGGGAGACAGCCCGCAGGCGATGAAGTTCTACACGTCCTGCGGCTTCAAGCCCTACAAGCGGTCCATCGAGATCGACGACGACCCGCGGCTGCTCGGGCTCTATCCGCATGACACGGCCCCGCATGTGCCGGTGATCAAGGGGTAGGGCGAAATGTCCGAGGCGAAACTACCCATCCTTCGACAAAGCGCTTAGCGCTTTCCCTGGATGAGGACGGACAAGATCGAATTCCAAAAGTCGGAGCAAACTTCCGGCGTCATCCCCGATCAAGTCGGGGATGACCCTTGGTGCGGGAATTCGCGCTGAAGGCGTGGCCTGCACCAGTGCAGTTACGACTTGGGTTCGTTGCGCTCACGCTCATATCTGGTTACCCGTTCAAGCCGGGTACAGGTTCTGGATCAGCATTCGGCTGCGCCTCACTTGTCCGGAATGACGTGGGTTAGGGTGCGTATCAACACTCTCCATCTTCACTCCGGGCGAACAGCGTGAGACCCCGGGGCCGGGGAGCCCGGGTGCGCTGGTACGGGTATGGCCCAGTCCGCCAGGTATCCGCAGCTCTGATCCCGGTTTGTGCTGCGCCTGGCCGGGATGATGCCGGTGCAAAAAATCGCGCGGAATGCGGCTTCAGGCGCTCATCTTGACACGCTCTGGAAAGGCCTCGGCAATCGCCCGGCGGTTCGGTTTCAGAACGCCGCGTTCGGTGATCAGCCCGGTGACCAGCCGGGCCGGGGTGACGTCGAAGGCCGGATTTCCGACGTCTGACCCCTCGGCGACGATGTTGATCGTTTGGATGTCGCCGCGATCGGTCCGTCCGGTCATCTTGCTGACCTCCGTGCCTGCCCGTTCCTCGATCGGGATTTCCCGGACACCGTCGGACAGGGCAAAGTCGATCGTCGGCGAGGGCAGGGCGACATAGAAGGGCACATCATTGTCCCTGGCGGCCAAGGCTTTCAGATATGTGCCGATCTTGTTGCAGACATCGCCGCTTGCCGTCGTCCGGTCGGTTCCGGTGATCACCATGTCCACCTGGCCATGCTGCATCAGGTGCCCGCCGGCATTGTCGACGATAACCGTGTGCGGCACACCGTGGTGGCCGAGTTCCCAGGCTGTCAGGAAGGCGCCCTGGTTCCGGGGCCGGGTTTCATCCACCCAGACATGAACCGGTATGCCGCCATCGTGGGACATGTAGATCGGCGCTGTCGCCGTTCCCCAGTCGACGGTTGCGAGCCAGCCGGCGTTGCAATGGGTCAGGATGTTGACCGGTTCACCCTTGCGCTTGGTCTCGGAAATCGCGGCGATCAGTTCCATGCCGTGCATGCCGATGGCCATGTTGATGCCGATGTCCTCGTCGCAGATCTCGTTGGCGAGCGTGAAGGCGGCCACAGCCCGCAGCGCCGGTTCCACCTGGATCAGGCTCTTGCGGGCGCGGTCGAGCGCCCAGTGCAGGTTCACGGCGGTGGGACGGGTTTGCAGCAGCGCGGAGCAGGCGTTGTGCAGGGCTTCGTCGGAGGAGTCTGCCCGCATCGCCAGGGCGACGCCGTAGGCGGCCGTGGCACCGATCAGCGGCGCGCCGCGCACCTGCATGACGCGGATGGCGTGGGCCGCGTCTTCCATGGTGTGCAGCTTGATGATTTCAAAGGCATAGGGAAACTTGGTCTGGTCGATGATCTCGACGCTGCCTCCGTCCTGAGCGAGCCAGATCGTGCGGTATTTCTTGCCATCAACATTCATGATGCAGTCTCCCCTGGGCAGGTGGACGACGAACCTACTAGCTTTGCATAACCCATGATTTGGAGCGTGGCCAGCGCCGCCTCGCTGGCGTTACGGTTAATTTTCCCCTAAGCTTCGTTAACCATTTTCGGATCATTGCCGGTGGATAGGCGGCAGGTGAAGACGGAGTGCCGTTCTGCCCCTGCGCGAGTCGGTTAAGACTCCGGGTTAACAGACGGCAGAAGAACGGAGCCAGGCGCCTTATGTCTGAAATGCAGGATAACGTTGTCCCACACACGCGTATTCGCTCCTTGCGCGATGCCATCCGCAAGGTGCAACTGGGCGAAGTCGAGAGATCGGACGTGGTTGTCGAGTTGCAGGATACGGAACGGGCACGGCTCGACATGCTGGCCGATGAGCTCAAGGATGTCTTCAAGGAGATCCCGGAGGACGACGACCAGTTTTCGCTGCAGATCATTTCCGGGTCGACCCCGCGTCTGTGGATCGATGCCACCAGCCACGTGGCCGTCGGCGGGGACCGCAAGACCTACCGTTTTCTGAAGGATACGCGCCTCGGCCGCGTGGTCATTCTGGAAACGGCGAATATCGACGACATGGCCGACTGCCTGACGGAATACATCGCGGAACGCGTGATCGAACGCGAAAAGGCGCTTGAAGGCGACTGGCTGAACAACCGTCTGAAGGAAGTCGCGCAGGAGTCCAAGGTCGTCCGGGTGCGCGAAAGCAGAACGTCCTGGCTTGCAGTTGCCGGCGCATTCGGCATTGGGATTGCCGCAGGCGTCGTCGGCCTTATTGCCTTCGCCTGGTTTTCCAACCCGATTTGACATCCGTTGCCATTCCGTCGCTTGAGCCGCTGCTTTGCGTTTTACCTCAATACGGCTCTCGTGAGACGATCTCCAGTCAGTCAACTTGTCATTCCGGCTGCGGCGCAGCGGAAGGCCGGAACCCAGTCCTCTTTGTGGCTTGAGTTGGAAAAGACCGAGTGGTTTTTGCCTGGGGTCGAACGGGCCATTTGGTTGCTGAACACTGGTAACCTCTCCCATCAGGAGAGTGGATTTTCGCTTCGGCCCGTGCGCAACAGCCCTCCGCGCTTCGTCAGAATGTGGTCTTTGCCGCGGTGAGACACGAAACCGTCTGATCCCGTCCGAAACCAAGTCGGGATACGGAATTTGTTCCCGTCGTTGTCATCCCGGTTTGCTGCGCAGGCCGCAAGACCGGGCGCCAGTACTCCGTGGTGGCGAAAGGGGCCGCTAGTGCGGTGGATTTGAAGTTCGCATCATTGCTCCTGGAACCTCCGTAGCGAACGTCAGATTCAGGTGATGAGCGCTCGAGATTACTGGTTCCCTGCCGTCGCAGGGATGACAAGACCGGTGTATCGCGGGATGCCGGAGCGCAGACACCACCTTGCCGTCTAATTCCCATTCGGAATATTGACGTCTCTTTCCGCGAGCAGCTTGACCGGAGTGTCGGGCGCATCGAAGCCGTGTTCCTCCATGCGGCAGATCCAGCCGGCATTGGACTTTTCGATCCTGAAGAGATTGTAGCGTGCGGCCGGGTGCCGCCCGCCAGGTGCGCTCGTTGCAGACGGTACGCCGACAACGGGCACGGGACCGGCCGGCCCTTCGATTTCTTCGAAACTGTCGACATGCGTGTGCCCGTGGAGAATGAGTTCAGCGCCCGCGTGTTTGATGGCGGCGCGCACGCGCGAGGCGTCCGACAGCCGCTTGTGCCATTTCGTGGCGTGCCTGAACGGCGGGTGATGCAGCATCACGACCCGGAAATAGCCTTCCCTGCCGAGCTCTTCCAGGGTCTCCCGCAAGCGTCTCGCCTGTTCGGCTCCGACCCGGCCGGTCGCGAACCAGGGAGCCGTGGCACGCCCTGTGGTCACGCCCACCAGGGCGACATCTTCGCGTGTGCGGACATAGGGAAATGTCGCTTCCACGCGCGCGCCTTCCGGCGGTTTCGCCGCCGCATCGTCGGAACACATGTAAGGCCACCACGCCGCGCGTGCCTTGTAGACGGCGCCTGGAACATAGGCATCGTGATTTCCCGGAACGACGGATACCTCGTCTGGCTCTCCTATCTCTTCGAGCCAGTCGCGCGCACCGGTGATTTCAAGGGGAAGGGCGATATTTACCAGGTCGCCGGTTACGGCGATGTGGTCGGGAGACTGCGCCTTCATGTCTTCGACCAGTTGGTCAAGATAGCTGGCGCCCATGATCTTGGAACGGTTTCGTTGCCAGTTGAGGTAGCCCAGAATACGCTTTGATACCAGCTGGATAAGCTTGGGATCGGGCAGAGGGCCAAGATGGGGATCGGAAATATGCGCGAGCGTGAACATGGTGGCGCATCTTCAAAGCAAAAAGCGCCGCGTCAAGAAAATAACGCGGCGCTCCGGTTGCTGAGCATCTGTTTTTAAAAAAGGGCATCCTGCCCCGGGCCGACCTACTTGGCCTGAGCGGGTCTGGCAGTCTTGCCCGAGGACGTGTTTGCGGTGCGCGTGGTCTCGCGCAGCGTCGCGTTCACGACATTTACAAAACCGAGCATTTCGCTGCCTCCGCAGTCTTGTCCGAAGCTTAGTTGCTCGGGAACGTTGTCAGGGCAGCAACAACGCGCGGGTTGCTGAGATCAAGGGCCGGTTTCCACTGATAGTGGTTCTGGCGGGTGCGGCGCTTGCCGAAAATTGCGTTCAACATTGTCTGTTCCTTCGTAAGGTCACGGCAGTCTCACCTGCCTTCGAATTCATCACTGTGCACGCTATATAGGCACTCGCCCCGCGCAGGAGGAGAGCTATTCCCGCGTATCAGCCCTGCAGCGGTTGCATGGGTCAAGCGTGTTTACCTTTGGCGGCAGGGGGTGCAATCTGCGGACATGCTGAAGTTGTTATCCTTCCTGCCGACGAGCCTGACGAAGCGCATCGTGCAGAGCGCAGTTCTGATCAGAAACCCCTACATCCTGGGCGTTCGGGTGATCGTGGTAGACGATCGCGGCAGCGTCCTGCTGGTGCGTCACACCTATCTCGACGGCTGGTATCTGCCGGGCGGGGCTGTCGACCGGGGCGAGACACTGGAACAGGCCGCAATCCGCGAGGTTCAGGAAGAGGCGGGGATCGCCGCACAAAATGCGCCGCGTCTCCTGGGCATGTATCTCAACCGCGAGGCAACAGGCCGCGATCATGTCGGCCTGTTTCACCTGAGCGTGTGGCAAGAGACCCCGGCATTTCTCGCGCCGAATGCAGAGATTGCGGCAGCGCAGTTCTTTCCGCTCGACGCGCTGCCCGACGATATGAGCCCGGCAACCGCGCGGCGTCTTACAGAATTCGCGGACGGGACCCTTGCGTCAGGTGCCTACTGGTGAGCCGTCCCTGAAACCCCGTCCTGTTCAGGCAGCGGCCGGCAGCCGCTCCCTGTCATGGGGCCTGAAAAAGTCGAGGGCCGGTCCGACCGGCACGATCCGGGTCGGATTGACGCTCTCGTGAGAGCCGTAATAGTGCTGCTTGATCGTTGCCATGTCGACGGTCTCGGCAACACCCGGCACCTGATAGAGTTCCAGCAGGTAGTTGGACAGGTTCGGGTAGTCGATGATGCGCCTGATGTTGCACTTGAAGTGGCCGACATAGACCGCATCGAAACGCACGAGCGTGGTGAACAGGCGCCAGTCCGCCTCGGTCAGCCGGTCTCCGGTCAGGTAGCGGTTTTCAGCGAGCAGGCCCTCAAGGAAATCCAGCGTTTCAAACAGGGCCGTGACGGCTTCCTCATAGGCTTCCTGGCTCGTTGCGAAGCCGGACTTGTAAACGCCGTTGTTGACCGTGTGATAGATGCGCTCGTTGATGGTGTCGATCTTCTCGCGCAGATCCTGCGGATAGAAATCGAGGTTGGAGCCGGTCAGGCCGTCGAACTCGGAATTGAACATCCGGATGATCTCGGACGATTCATTGCTGACGATGGTCTCCTGTTGCTTGTCCCAGAGGATCGGCACGGTTGCCCGGCCGGTATATTCCGGATCGGCCTTGGCGTAGATGTTCCAGGCGTATTTGGCACCGGTGAGCGGTTCCGCTTCGGCAAACTCCCAGCCGTTCTCCAGCATCAGCGGCTGGACGGCGGACAACGAGATCGCGTCCTCCAGACCCTTCAGCTTGCGGAAGATCATCGTCCGGTGCGCCCAGGGACAGGCATAGGAAACGAACAGGTGATACCGTCCGGCTTCCGCCTTGAATCCGCCCTTGCCGCTGGCACCGGCTGACCCGTCAGCGGTGATCCAGTTGCGGAACGCTGCGTCCTTGCGGACGAAACGGCCGCCGCTCGACTTCGTGTCGTACCATTGATCCGTCCAGACCCCGTTTACCAGCAAACCCATTGCGCGCTCCTTCGTGTTTCCTCGTGAAATAGGTTGTGCGCCGGTGCCGGAATTCAATCAACTGAATGCTGTGTTCGCGATCCATGAACAATCAAATCCGATACGATCTCCAAAAAACGCTGGACCGGGAGGAGGTTGCGTGATACCCGATTTGCCTCACAAATGAACCGCCATCGCATTATGATTGGCGGCCGTAATCCAGAGACTGGGACCCATGACCGCAGGTCTGACACTCCGACGACGAACCGACCGACGAGACATCTCTCGTCCGTTCCGTCGCGGCTGACCTCATCCCGGACCAACAAGGTTTTTCATTTCGGGTTCACGGCAGGCGCGCTTGTATTAAGATCGCTTGTTCAGGACCAATATCATGAAACAGACCACCTGGGTTATCCGGCCGGAAGACGCCGCCGACACCACAGCAATCGAAGATCTCCAGGCAAATGCATTCGGACCGGGCCGGTTCGCGCGCACCGCGTTCCGCATCCGGGAAAATGCCGAACCCCGGCAGGATCTTTCCTTTGTCGGTCTGGTGGGATCGCAGATTGCCGGGTCGATCCGGCTGTCACCGATCCTCATCGGTGACACCGCGGCGCTGCTGCTCGGACCGCTGACCGTGTCGCCCGACTTCAAGAACAGGGGGCTTGGCAAGGCATTGATGCGCACCGCGATGGATGCTGCCGAACTGGCCGGTGACAAGATCGTTCTTCTCGTCGGCGACGCGCCCTATTACGGCCCCTTCGGTTTTCAGCAAGTGCCCCTCGGGCGGATCACGCTGCCGGGTCCGGTCGATCCGGCAAGGCTGCTGGTCGCGCTTTTGAATGCGGCAGAGATGCCTGAAGGTGGGGTACAGGGCGGGCAATAACGCCAGCCTGGCCGACCCTGTCCAGTCAGCCGGATACCGAAAACCTGATTTCATACGGGAAGGCGTGCCCGGTATGCGACAGGTGTCCGCTGAACACGTCACGTTCGCGTGTACGCAGAGGAAAGTCCGCTTTATCGCGCCATTGATTATTTTTCCGATTGTTGTTTTTGTTTCGGGTTAAGAGTTTCGGCATATAGAATCTCTCGCGACAGGATTTTGCCGAGGCATTTGAAACATGAAACTCAGATATTTTTTGCTGACGTTGTTTCTTTTCCTGTCGATGACGCCATTGTTGCTTTTCCAGGCATGGCCGCACTCGGAAGTACTGGAAGGCGAGCTGGACGAGGTGCATGAACGCCACCTGCTTCTGGCGCGAAACCTTGCGGCAGCTCTGGAGCGGTATTACCGGGATCTTGTCACCACGTTCGACCTGCTTCTCGACGCGCCGGAAGCCTGGTCGGAAACCAAGTCGATGGTCCGCGTGCTCGACAATCTGAGTTTCCGTCATGTCTGCATCGCGGACTGGGACACCGGCAAGGTGACATTGACGCTGGCATCGGCCTCCGCGCCCTGTCCCGGCACGATTGCCGAAGCGGAACTCGACCGCCTCAAGGCGCTCGCTGTCCCGGGCGAAGTCACCTTCGGCCCGGTCGTGCAGACCGCAGACGGTGAAAACGTGCTGCACATGGTCCGGCCGCTGGAGGATGGACTTGCGGTCGGCGCTGTACAGACAACCTATTTCCGTGAACTCGGCGAAGCGATTTCCTTCGGTGTCCGCGGTCACGCTGCAATTGTCGATCACACCGGAAAGGCGCTATCGCATCCGCTGCCGGATTGGGTTGCCGCGCGCAAGGACATGTCCGGGATCTCGGCGGTACAGCGCATGCTGGCGCGGCAGACCGGTGTCGACACCTTCTATTCCCCGGCGCTCAAGGGCGACATGATTGCCGGTTTCACCTTCGTTCATCCGGTCGGATGGGGGGTGATGATCCCGCAGCCGATCGCCGAGTTGCAGCAAAAGGCCGACATCGCGCGGCGGTCCGGGGTCATCGTCCTTGCGATCGGGGTCGCATCCGCCCTGGCACTCGCGCTCCTGGTCTCTCTGCGGGTGGTCCGGCCGATCGAACAGATATCGCGGGCGTCGTCCAGGATCGCGGGAGGCGAGTTCGGCCTGCCGGACCTGCAGGCCTCCAGCCGTCTTCTGCCGGTCGAGTTCAATGAGCTGAGCCGGCGTTTCCGGGAAATGGTGCTGCGCCTGCGGGAGAACCTGTCGACCATCAATGCGCTCGCCTACCAGGATCTGGTCACGGGTCTCGGCAACAGGACCTACCTGCATCAGCAACTGGACAACGCAATCACCGCCGGGCAATCCGGGGCGCTCATGCTGATCGATCTCGACGGGTTCAAGGCCGTGAACGACGTGCATGGACACGACGTGGGGGACAAGGTTCTCGAGGTTGTCGGCAAGCGATTGTGCAAGGTTTTCGGTGTCGAAAGGTTGTCCGATATCGATGCGGAGGAGACAGGTCAGATTTCGCCGGATGCGTTCCGCAATTGCCTGGTGACGCGTCTCGGCGGCGATGAATTCGCGATCTGGATCCCGTCCGAACATCGCAACCGTATCGAGGCGTGTGCCGCACTGATCGTCGATCGCCTCAAGGAGCCGGTCGTTCTGGACGGTGCGCAAACGCGGATCGGGGCGAGCGTCGGTTTTGCCTGCTATCCCGACCATGCAACGGATCGCTCCGACCTGATGAAGGCCGCCGACCTTGCCATGTACGATGCCAAGAAGGCCGGCAAAGACCGGTTCGTGATGTATTCGCCGGCGCTCAGGACGGCAGTTCAGAAAGAACGGACGCTGACGGCTGAAATTCTGAACGGCCTGGAGAAGGGACAATTCCTGCCGTATTTCCAGCCGCAGTTCCGGTTACCGGACCAAACGGTCGCCGGTGTCGAAGCGCTTGTCAGATGGGAGCACCCGGACCGCGGGCTGCTGTCGCCGCACGACTTTCTGGACACGGCAAAGGAACTCAATCTTCTTGGCGATATCGACGCCATGATGCTGGAACGGTCCGTCGGTCTGTTGAAGGGTCTCGTCGAACAAGGCATCAATCTCCCTGCGCTTGCCGTCAACCTGTCTGAAGAAAGGCTGATGTCACCGGCATTTCCGGATGCGCTCAAGCTCGTTCGCGACCTGCCGTTCGAGCTGCGTTTCGAACTTGTGGAGACCATCGCTCTCGACAATCTCGACGCGCAGGTGGCCGGGGTGCTCGACCAGATCCGGGCGGCCGGTTGCCATCTGGATCTCGATGATTTCGGCATGGCAAACGCGTCCGTCATGGGCCTGATGAACATCGAACCGTCCCATATCAAGATCGATCGCAACTTGGTCTCCGGCATCGAAGTGGGCAACACGTTCGAGCGGCTGGTGCGGTCGATCATAGACATGGGGCATTCCCTGGACATTCCCGTCATCGCGGAAGGTGCGGACACGCTGGAACAGATCGAGCGCCTCAAAACGATGCAGTGCGATTTTGCCCAGGGTTTCGCGCTTGCCAAGCCGATGCATATCGACGATCTCGCCGTTTTTCTAAAGACAGGTGCGCAAACGGAAAGAACCGCCTTACGGTGAGGCGGTTCCTGGATGCGGGTTGGGCTTTCGTCTCCGACTAAGGCCGAAGCCAAGTCACCGGCCCTCGCGATACCATGTCAGGGACAGCATGCCGAGCAAAAGCGCCAGGCCGAGCAGTCCGATCATCAGCGGGTAACGGTCGACACCGTTCAGGACGCTGGCTTCCGTCGCCTTCAGGCCGATCCAACCGTTGCCGGCATAGCTTGCGGAAGGCTGCATGGAGACGATGCGGGGAATGTCGAGGTCGCCGCCGACGTCTCTCAGTCGCTGCGTGCTGCCGCCCGTTGCCTCGCTGATCGGCGTCAGCACATCGGTCGTCGAAAGAACGTCCGTGTATTCCTTGGGATTTTGCGGGCCGACATGAATGAGAGCGCTCAGCGTGCCGTCCGTCACTGAAAACAATCCGGTCTGATCCGCGGCCATGTCCCCGCGCCAAAGGCCGGGTTCCCGCTCGCTCATGTCCACCAGCGTCGTGTCGCCCGCAGGTGCGGTTACGGTCACTTCACCCACAGTGTCTCCAAGGGTTTGCCGTTCCACGACAAGGTCGGATCCCCGGATCGATACATTGAGCGCTTCTTCTTCGAGGTCAGGTTCCTGCATCAGCCAGTGTGCCAGCCGTCGCAGCAGCGGGACGTGAGGTCCGCCGCCCTCGAAGCCGCGTGCCCAAAGCCAGACGTGATCGGAGAGCAGCATCGCGACGCGGCCTTCGCCCTCGCGGTTGAGCACCAGCAGCGGCGTGTCGCTCGGGCCGGACATCAGCTGCTGGCCGGCGTCAAGCTGGGTATCGACCGCGCGGAACCAGCGGCTCCAGGCCGGCGGATCCTGCTCCGAACCGGGAAGGCCTCTCGTTACGGGATGCCGTTCTCCAAGGCTTGCCAGCGTCGCGTGGAAAGGTTCTTCCAAAATGCCGCCCGTGGGGCTTGCGGGCAGGATCGGCGCAAGCGGGGTCCGGTACAGGCTGCCCGCTTCGGCGTAGTCCGGACCGCCTGCGAGCAGCACGGCGCCGCCGTCCTGAACGTAGCGCGCGATGTTGTCGAAATAGAGCATCGGCAACACGCCGCGCCGGACGTAGCGGTCGAAAATGATCAGGTCGAACTCGTCGATCTTTACCGAGAAGAGTTCGCGTGTCGGGAAGGCGATCAGCGAAAGCTGGTTGATCGGCGTGCCGTCCTGCTTTTCCGGGGGACGCAGGATGGTGAAATGGACAAGATCGACGGACGCATCCGACTTCAGGAGATTGCGCCAGGTGCGTTCGCCGGAATGCGGTGAGCCCGAGACCAGAAGTACCCGAAGGTTTTCACGGATGCCGTCAATGGTAACCACGGCGCGATTGTTCAGCGTCGTCAGTTCGTCCTCGAGCGGGGCCGCCTCGAATTCGAAGATGTTGTCGCCGCCATGCGCGATTTCGACCGGAATATCGATCTTTTCGCCGGTGCGTGCAGTGCGTTCGCTGACCACGGTGCCGTCCCGCTTGACCGACAGCTGAACCAGATCTCCCGGACCGGTGCCCGCGCCCTGGTCCACCACCGTGAGACTGACAGTCTGCTCCGAGCCGACCAGTCCGAATCTCGGCGCCTTGTCGAGCACGATGCGGCGATCCCGCTCGTCCGGGGCGCCGGTGATCACACCGTGGACAGGTGCGTCGAAGCCGAGTGAACCAGCGCTGTCCGGGACATCATGGATCTGTCCGTCCGAGACAATGATCGCGCCGCCCACCCGTTCCGGCGGCACATCCGCAAGTCCGTTGCTGAGGGTCTGAAAGAGCTCCGTTCCGTTGCCCGAGCCTGCATTGCGGGATTCCAGGACACGCAGGTCAAAGCCCTTGAGCGCGGCGATGCGGCGCTGGATCTCGTCGGCCGCTTCGTCCGAGGTTGCCTCCCGGTCCGCCAGGCGCTGGCTCTGGCTCTTGTCGACGACGAGCGCGACCACGCTGGAGAGCGGTTCCCGGTCCTCACGCTCAACGGCGGGATTGGCGAGTGCAAACAGCAGCAGAGCCATCGTGAGCGAGCGCAGAAGCCACCCGCGCAGACTGAGGTAACCGGAAAGGGCTGCAAGAAATAGGGCGATAGCGCCTCCGGCAACAAGGGCCCAGAGGGGCAGCAGCGGGTCGAAGGAAAGGGACCAGACCATCGGCGCTCCTATTGTCCCAGCCGCTCAAGCAGGGCGGGGATGTGAACCTGATCGGCCTTGTAGTTGCCGGTCAGGCTGTACATGACGATGTTGACGCCTGATCTGAAAGCGTAGTCGCGCTGCACGGGGCTGTTGGGAACCGTGGGGTACATGAACTCGCCCTCTTCGGTGATGGCCCAGGCCGATGCGAAGTCGTTGCCCGTAATCATGATGGGTGATACGCCGTCACCCGCGCGCACCGGACGGTCGCCGCGCGCGGCGATTTCCTCAAGGCTTTCCACCCAGAGCGGGCTACCGGCATAGCGTCCGGGGAAGGCATCAAGCAGATAGAACGCCTTGGTCAGAACATGATCGGGCGGGACCGGCTGTAAGGGCGGCACGTCCAGATCCTCCAGGATCTCGCGCAGCTTCAGCGTTGCCGGTGTCGAGGAAAAGCCGGTCGCGGACGCGTTGATATGGTCACGTGTGTCGAACAGGATGGTGCCGCCGTTGCGCATGAAGGTGTCAATCCGGGCCATCGTCTGGTCGTTCGGCTTGTCCGCGACGGGATCGATCGGCCAGTACAGCAGCGAATAAAACGCCAATTCGTCATTCGCGATATCGATCGCAACGGGCGCGCCAGGCTCAAGCGCGGTTCTTTCAGCCAGAAAACGGGTCAGGCCCGAGAGGCCGGCGGCACTCGCGTCGTCAATCTCCGGATTGCCCGTGATGACATAGGCGAGACGCGTATCCAGCGTGGATTCAAGTGCCTGCAGTTCGTCCGATGTCGATTGCGCCAGCGCCGGAGACGTGCCGATATACGCCGCGCAGGTGAGCATCACGGCAAGCAGACCCGCAACGCCCGCGGCGCGGCTGCGAAGGCCAACGCGGCTGAGACCGCCGGCCAGCAGAAAGACGGCGATCGCGTCCGCCACGAGCAGCAGAAAAGCGAGCGTGAAGAAAAACGCCCTGAGGTCGATCGGATCGGAAGCCGGGTAGGCGGTCCGGGTTGCCCGGTCGCCGAGAAGCGTCAGGTCGAGCGTTGACAGGGTGTCGTCCGCACCCATGAGGTTTAACGCGCGGAAACCGTCCTCGGTTCCATAAAGACCCGGCGGTGTGCGCCTGCTGGCTGCCGCCTCCCTGAAATCCGCCGCGCTGACAGGCGTAACCTCGACCGGTGGGGCACCGAAGCGCCCGTAGCCGTCAAGCAGCCGTAAGGGCGGCAGCACGCTCGAGGCCGACGTGCTGTCATCGGTGGTCTCGGAAGCGGCAGCAACGTTAGAGACGGCCAGGATCCTGCGCAGCATGTTCAGGAAAACACCGGACAGCGGCAGATTGGACCAGGCCGAGTCGGCGGTGACATGAAAAAGAACAACGCTGCCCGCGCCTATGGGGGCCGCGGTTACGAGTGGCGTGCCGTCCTCGAGCATCGCCCATGTCCTGTCGGGAAGGTCCGATGTCGGTTCCGCGAGCACTTGCCGGTTCACGGTTACTTCTTCGGGCACCTTCAGGCCGAAGAAGGGGGAATCATCCGGGAAGTCGGCAAGGTGCTGCGGCTGTTTCCAGGACAAAGATCCGCCAAGCGAACGGTCACCGGCCCGCAGGCGAACCGGGATCAGGTCGTCGCTGCCGCCTGCCGTGCGCGGGCCGGCGAAACGTACGAGCGTTCCGCCGTTCTCAATCCATTCCCTCAGTTCAGCGGCCGTCGTGTCCGGAAGACGTCCGACATCGGCAAGAACCAGAACGGAGATGCCCTGATCGATCAATTCGGGCACCGCAGAGGCAATGTCGCTGTCCTTGGATTTGCGGATATCGGAAAACGGCAGCAGTGCGCGCTCAAGATAGTAGACCGGTGACAAAAGGGGCTGATCAAGGTCACCGGACTGGCCGGAAATGAGGCCGATCGTGCGGCGGCGCCAGCTGTCATCCACCAGTTGGACAGCGCCGGCAGCAGCTTCTCCGGAGATTTCGACTCGGGCGATGTCGTTGCGCAATTCGCTCGGCAATTCGAACCGTGCGGTGGTCTCGGTGTTGCCGGCGTCAAAACTGGCCTGCACCTCGCCGAGAACCAGCCCCTTCAGATCCAGAGCCCTGACATTGGCCGTCCCCAGGGGCTGTTCGTCATGGCGGACCACGGTCACGGACAGCGCATCGGTGTCGTTTTGCAGGTCCTTCAGACCCATCGGGGTATCGAGACCTGTCAGAACCGTGACCGGAACGTTGCCTGTCATTGCGGCGAGGTCGGTCATGAACGGACCTTCCAGCTCGGTATCGTCGGACAGCCAGACAATCGCTCCGGGCATGGTGTCCTGTGCGGCCTTGCGCAGGCCGATATTCAATTCACTGCGCTGCGGCGGGTAGGGGCGTGGTTCCAGTGCGCGCAGTTTTTCGAGGGCGGCGCTGGCGGCTTCCGGCGTGAAGCTCTGATTTGGGCCCTCTGCCGTTGCAACGAAGACAACCGGTTGTCCCGACTGTTCTGCCGTCACAAGGATCTGCTCGGCCGCGCTCAACTGCGCATCCCAGCTTTTCGCGGAAGTCCAGCCGTTGTCGACAAGAAGCCAGAGAACACCGTCTCCGGTGGCAACGGGTTCCGACGTGCGCCAGACCGGCCCGGCCAGGGCAATGATCAGGATGGCGGCCAGCAAAAGACGCAAGAGTGTAAGCCACCAAGGACTGCGCTGCGGGGTTTCCTCGTGCTGGTCGATGTCGAGAAGCAGGCGTGTCGGGGGAAAGGCGATTTCGCGCGGACGCGGCGGCGTCAGGCGCAGCAGCCACCAGATGACCGGCAGGAGCGCAAGCGCCGCGAGGATCCAGGGGGCGGTGAAGGTCAGGGGCAGACCGGCAAACATCGGCTCAGATACCTCCCCGGTTCATCACGTCGAGTGCGCCGGAAAGCGCGCTGTGCAGGACAAGAAGCGGTTCGGCCGCGGGCCGGTCGGTATGGTGGAGCACGTAAGTCCAGCCCGCGCGGCGCGCCATGTCCCGGACCTCTGCCCGGTGCGCTTCCAGCTTGGTGTGGTAATCCTCGCGCCAGTTTTCCGCGCGTCCCGCCGTGAGGCGCGTGCCGAGCTCCGGATCGGTAAACTCGATCCGGCCATCGAACGGAAAGGTCTCCTCGATCGGATCGAGGACCTGCACCAGATGTCCTTTTGCGCCGGTGCTGGCAACACGCGCCACCCATTCGGCTATGTCGTCGAGCGGATCGAGGAAATCTGAGACCAGAACCACGTCGGCAAAGCGTTTCACCGACGTGGTATCGGGAAAGGCAACTGGTTTCGACAAATGAGCAAGCGCGTCGGCGAGCCGTTCTGCGGCGCGCCTGTCGGAAAAGGGCCGGGTCAGCCCCGGCAGCCCGATCCGTTCGCCGGTCTCCGCCAGCATATCGGCAAGGGCAAGCATCAGGACGATGGCCCGGTCCCGTTTGCTGACGTCGGACAGGCGTGACTGGAATACCATCGAGGAGGACAGGTCGGACCACAGCCAGACCGTATGCGCAGCTTCCCATTCGCGCTCGCGCACGTAAAGATGATCGTCCCGGGCGGAGCGGCGCCAGTCGATCCGCTTGGCAGGTTCGCCCATGTTGAAGGGCCGGAACTGCCAGAAACTCTCGCCCGGACCGGCTCTGCGCCTGCCATGCCAGCCGGCGATGATCGAACTGGCGACATGGCTCGCCTCCACCAGGAGATCCGGCAGCGCGTCGGCAACGGATCTTGCCTCGCCGATGACGCTGGGCCACGTGTCCTGATCTATGCCTGCCTTGTTTGTCCGGGGGTCCATATGGTCTCGGGCTCCTGCGAAAGACTCAGTCTCAGGCGATTGTCTCTTTGACGCGCTGTATGACGTCTCTCACAGTATGGCCGTCGGCTCTGGCGGCAAAGGTCAGTGCCATCCGGTGTTGCAGAACGGGTTCCGCCAGGGCGAGCACATCGTCCACGGACGGGGCCAGACGTCCGTCCACCAGGGCGCGCGCACGCACCGTCAACATGAGTGCCTGGCTTGCTCGCGGCCCCGGTCCCCAAGCAATCAGCTTGGTTACGTCGCTCTCGGCCGAGCTGTCGTCCGGCCGCGCTGAACGGACGAGTTTCAATATGGCTTCAACGACCGATTCCCCGACCGGCATGCGGCGCACGAGTTGCTGATAATCCATCAGTTCTTCGGCATTCATCGCAACCTGGGCTTCCGCCTGATCCGCGCCGGTCGTCTCCAGAAGGATCCGGCGCTCGGCCTCAAGATCGGGATAATGGACGTCGATCTGCATGAGGAAGCGGTCGAGCTGCGCTTCCGGCAGCGGATAGGTGCCTTCCTGTTCGAGCGGGTTTTGCGTTGCCAGAACGTGGAACGGCCGGGGCAGGTCGTGCGGGTGACCGGCCACCGTCACATGATATTCCTGCATCGCCTGCAACAGCGCCGACTGGGTTCGCGGGCTTGCCCGGTTGATTTCGTCGGCCATGAGCAACTGCGAAAACACGGGCCCCGGAATAAAGCGGAAGGACCGGCCGCCATCGGCCGCTTGTTCCATGACCTCGGCGCCGAGAATGTCGGAGGGCATCAGGTCCGGCGTGAACTGGATTCTACGTGCGTCGAGGCCGAGAACGGTGCCGAGCGTTTCAACAAGCTTCGTCTTCGCAAGCCCCGGGACACCCACGAGCAGGCCGTGGCCCCCCGCCAGAATGGTCACAAGAGACTGCTCGACAACGGTTTCCTGACCGAAGATGATCCGCGCGATGTCGGCCTTCGCATCCGTGATGCGCGAAACCGCCCGTTCCGCGTTTTCCGCAACGGCGGCGAGATCTTCATCGCTGGGGTTCGAGGGGGAAACAACGCTCATGAATCACCTTTCCCGTCTTGTCTTTTCCCGGACCTGCAGCGGTGCGGGGCATTGTCTTCGGTTGCTGCGACTCATGCAGTCTGACACCATATAAATCTGTAGATAAGGCGCAATTGTGCGCCATACAGTGGAAAGGTCCAAGATTCTTTCCAGGTGTTGGGGAAAAGGCTGTGCTTAAGAAGGGCGTTCCGGGGCCGGCAACCGACAGCTAAGTTAATGTCTCGGCAATTTTCCGGAGGGACCGGAAACTCTTTTCAGGACTGTGAAACACATGCCACAAAATGACAATCTTGCCGCCGCGGGCATGCCGGAGGGGTTGAAGGCCCTGATGAGCAGGGCGGACGGAAAGGACAGGTCGCTTCCCCCGGTGGAGAAGTGGAATCCGCCGTTTTGCGGGGATCTCGACATCAGGATTGCCCGGGACGGAACGTGGTTCTATCTGGGGTCGCCCATCGGGCGGCAGCCTCTGGTGAAGTTGTTCGCTTCGGTTCTGAGACGGGACGCCGACGGCAAGCACTATCTCGTCACGCCTGTCGAGAAGATTGGCATCACTGTCGATGATGCTCCGTTCCTGGCAGTGGAAATGGCCGCGGCGGAAGCCGGGCAACAGCAGAAACTGACGCTCAGGACAAATCTCGGTGAACTCGTGGAAGTGGACGCCGAACGTCCGCTGAGGTTTGAAAAAGAAACGGACAGCGGCGGCTTGAAACCCTATGTTCTGGTGCGGGGCAGGCTGGAAGCGCTTTTCACGCGTGCGCTCATGTACCAACTGGCAGAGCTGATCGTGGAACGCGAAGCACCTGACGGCACCGAAACCGGGATCTGGAGCGGGGGAAGCTTTTTTCCGATTGGTGCAGACTTGTTGAAATGAATGGAACAACCACTTGATTGTGCGGACAACAACCAAACCAGAGCCCGTTTCCGGATGAGCGCTCCAATCGTGGACAACAAAATACAAATGAACAGGTGGTCGCAAGATCTGCAGGACCGGCTCGATATCGCTGCCCGAAGCGCCGCGCAGCCCGAAACCGGCGATCACATTCTCAATCCCGATCTTCCTCCCTATGCGCGATGGCAGGGCCAGCCGCGCGATGCGGCGGTGCTGATCGGCATTCTTGAGCGCGAAGACGGGCTCAGTGTGGTCCTGACGCAGCGCACCGGACACCTGAAGGCGCATGCGGGCCAGGTTGCGTTTCCGGGTGGAAAGATCGACCCCACCGATGCGGGGCCTGTCGAGGCGGCGTTGCGCGAAGCGGACGAGGAAATCGGGCTTGTGCCGGACAGGGTCGAACCTCTCGGCACGCTTGCCCCCTACCTTACGGGCTCCGGTTACAAGATCATCCCGGTCGTTGGGAAGCTGCAGACAACCGGACCGTTTCATCCGAACCCGGACGAAGTCGAAGACGTTTTTGAAGTTCCGCTCAGATTCCTTATGGACCCGGTGAACCATCAGAAACAGAGCCGGGACTGGCAAGGAAAACGGCGTTACTTCTATGCCATGCCGTTCGGAGAACGCTATATCTGGGGCGTTACCGCCGGAATCATAAGATCCATGTACGAGACGGTTTATCGCTGATGCTGCGTGTTGCTCTGACCCACCTGCTCCTGTTTCTCCTGCCTTTTCTCTGCTACGCGATCTGGTTGTGGCTCACGAAGAGAAGCAAGGATCCTGACCGCTGGGCGCGGGGGCCGCTGGCCTGGCTGACCGTGTCAGGCCTTGTCCTGGTGATTGCGGGCTTCGTGGTCATGTCCACGTTGAACCGCGGGCCCGACGGGACGGACTATCGGCCGACGCAAATGAAGGATGGCGTTTTCGTGCCCGGTGGTTTCGAATAGGCAAATGACTTCCAGTGTGGACGAAAAGCTCTCGAAAGCCGACTGGCTTGCCGCGCCCGGCATTCAGGCGGTGTTCTCCGCCGTCGAACGCGACGGAGACGAGGCGCGGGTCGTCGGCGGGGCGGTACGCAATACCTTGCTGGATCATCCCGTTCCCGACGTCGATATTGCGACAACCGCACCGCCGGATGTTGTGATGTCCCGTGCGCAAGACGCCGGTCTAAAAGCAATCGGGACCGGGCTCGAACATGGCACGATCACGATTGTCGCCGATGAATTTCCCTACGAAGTCACGACTCTGAGAGAGGATATCGAGACGTTCGGACGACAGGCGCGCGTTGTCTTCGGCAGAGACTGGGAAAAGGATGCAAGGCGCCGGGATTTCACAATGAACGCACTGTATGTCGACCGGACCGGGCATCTTCACGATCCGCTCGGCGGGCTCGATGACTGTCTCGGCCGGCGCGTCCGGTTCATCGGTGACGCCGACGGCCGCATCAAGGAAGATTACCTTCGGATCCTGAGGTTCTTCCGCATCTATGCGGCTTACGGCGAGGGCGACCTCGACGCGGAAGGTCTCGGTGCGTGCCTCCGGCAGCGGAACGGCCTGCGGCAGCTGTCGGCAGAACGTATCGGTCACGAAATGCGCCGGCTGCTGCGCGCGCCGCGCGCTGCCTACGCGCTTCGCATGATGAATGATTGCGGTCTCTGGGAAATCGCGACCGGAGGCCTGGCCCGGATTGACGACTACGATGCGCTTCGGTCGCTGGACAGCGTCGCGCCGCAGACACGGGATGCCGAACTCGGCCTTGTCGTGCTTGCTGGTTTCGTGCGTGAGGACCTGGCCAGAATTTCAGACCGCTTCCGGCTTTCGAACCAGGAACGCAAACGCATGGAAACGGCGTGGGCCGCGAAGAAGCGATTGCTTCAGCCCGCAAAACGTCCGAGCGCAGCAGCGATGACGTATGAGTTCGGACGTGACGGTGCAATCGACGGGTTGCTGGCTGTCTGGTCCGCCAGCCTCGCAGGAACAAGTGAGGACAGCGCCCTCTTCGAAGGCATGCTGTCCGATCTGGCCGCGCAGGTCATTCCCGTATTTCCCCTGAAAGGCGCTGATCTGATTTCTCTGGGGCACAAGGCCGGCCCGAAACTCGGTACTCTTCTCAGGCGGTTGGAAATCGAGTGGATCGAAAGCGAGTTCGCACTGACAAGGGAGCAATTGCTCGAACGGTCCGGCACCGCGTCTTAGCGAAATTTTAAAAGTAATCCCTTCAATATAACGGTTGCAGTTCCCCATAGGAATCCACCTGTAATTCATGTCTCACATGTTTTGAGGGCGCGAACGAGACGATCGATGGAAATAGTTCTTATTTCAGACGGGCAGTTGCCGATGGATTCCCCCGTCAGGAAACTTCCCTTTTTCTTTCCGGCCCGCCTCATACACATGAACATGGTGTCGCCGCACACGGTCGGTGAGGGCAAGGTGGCCGTGGTCGAGCTGCTGGGTGCCACCGATACAGGGCTGACGGCGCTGAAGTCGTCCTGGAGCAGCGTCGCTTCCATACCTGTTATCTGCCTGGTGTCGCAGAAGAACCGGAGAGAGGTCATCCAGGCCGGAGCGCTCGGCAAGACGGAGACGCTTGAACGTGACGCGCCATTCGCGCTCCTCCTGAAGCGGCTGAAGCAGCTCATGGAGACCGATCTCCTGGAAGCGCTTCCGCACAAGACCCCGGAAACGACCGCTCGCGCCTACAAGTCGAGCAACACCTTCCTTGAAAGCCTTTGCCTGTCGACGGTGGAAGGGGCCAAGATCCGCATCAGCCTGATGAACGAGAGCGCCGAGGAAATGCTGACCGCGCTCAAGAAGGATGGTCTGTCATGCTGGCTAAATGCCGTTGAAACCCATCACAGCGCCACATACAGCCATTCTCTTCAGGTCGCCGGCCTGGCGGGCATGCTGGCCAAGCACATCGGCTGGAGCGAGGAAGACTGCAAGGAAGTCATCGCCGGCGGGCTTGTGCATGACATCGGCAAGATGCGTATTCCGCTGACAATTCTCGACAAGCCGGGCAAGCTCACGCCGCAGGAGCGGGACATCATCGACAAGCACCCGGTGTTCGGAAGGGATATCCTGAAGTCGAGACTGGAAGTGTCCGCGGATGTGAAACGCATGGCAATTCAGCACCACGAACTGCTTGACGGATCCGGTTATCCGAAAGGCCTGCGCGGTGAGCAGCTTGTCCCGAAGGTGCGCCTGATTACCGTTTGCGACATTTTCGTCGCGCTTACGGAACAGCGGTCCTACAGGGACAGCGTTCCCTCGCGCACCGCGGTCGACATGCTGAAGGACATGGGGCCGAAGCTGGATCAGAAAATTGTCGCCAGTCTGTCACAAATGCTCTTCGGGCGGGCCTTCGGCGCTGTCACGCGGGAAGCCCCTGCAGCCTGACCGGTCTAGGTGATGGACCCATAAATGCGACTGAAATGGCATGGGAAATGGCGAAATCCCGTCAGGAAGAGTGTGCGGAGCGGGCTTCCTGCCCGGTCAAGCACGCTGACGCCACGGGGCGAAGCCATTTCCATGTCCTTTGGATTTGACCGGCTTGCGCCTCCTCCGCGTTGCGAAAGGCTTGAAAATGAACCACATTTCCTGCGCTTCCGCTTCTCGCAGATGGTCAAAACGATCCAAACCAAATTAACTTCGTTTATGAGTCCGTGCCCTAAGCCCCTCAGGGCCACTTCACAACCGGCGGCATGGACGACAGGATCGAGGCGACGTTGCCACCCGTCTTCAATCCGAAGATTGTGCCTCGATCGTAGAGCAGGTTGTACTCCACGTATCTGCCGCGCCTGACCAACTGTTCCTCGCGTTCCTGGCCGGACCACGGTTTTTCGAAGTTTTTCCTCACCAGTTCAGGATAAATGCCCAGGAATGCCTCGCCAACGGCCTTGGTGAAGGCAAAGTCGGCGTCCCAGTCACCACTGTGAAGATAATCGTAGAAGATGCCGCCGATACCACGGGATTCGTTGCGGTGCTTCAAGAAGAAATAGTCGTCGCACCAGGCCTTGTAGGCTTCATAGTCGGCGACGTCGTGGGCCATGCAGGCAGATCGCATCGCCTCGTGGAAGGCGATCGTGTCCGGATCTTCCTGTGTGCGGCGGGCATCAAGCACCGGCGTCAGATCCGCGCCGCCGCCGAACCACTGCCTCGTTGTCACGACCATGCGCGTGTTCATGTGGACCGCAGGCACATGGGGATTGTGCAGATGCGCGATCAGGCTGATGCCGGACGCCCAGAAACGCGGATCTTCCGAGGCTCCGGGTATCTGTCCCCGAAACTCGGGAGAAAACTCCCCGTGGACCGTGGAGACGTGAACGCCGACCTTCTCGAAGACGCGCCCGTGCATCATGGACATGACGCCGCCGCCACCTTTCTGGCCGGAGCTGTCGGTGCGCTCCCAGGGCGTGCGTTCGAACCGTCCCGCCGGCTGGTCGAACAGCGGGCCGGACCGCGCGCCGATTTCATCTTCCAGGTCCTCGAACGCCTTGCAGATCCTGTCGCGCAGGCCCTGGAACCAGACAGGCGCGGTTTCCTTCTTTTGCTCGATGTTCTCGGGGATCGGCCCCCCGCGTTCTTCGGGAGCAGGTGCAGTCATGTGATTGGCCTTCACGTCAGCAGGTGTCCGCGCCGGGGCGGCTTTCAACCCTGGTTCTTAGGAAATGTGTCGGTCTGCCGCAAGGCTTCGCCGAGCGCCATGCCGGCGGAAATGGCCACGTTGATGGAGCGCAGGCCCTCGGCCATCGGAATAGTCAGCCGCGCGTCCACCAGGTCGTGCACACTCTGCGGAACCCCGGTGCTTTCGCGGCCCATAACTAGAATGTCGTCGGACCGAAACTCAAAATCCGTGTAGTTCTTGTCCGTCTTGGTGGTGAGCAGGATCAGGCGGCGGTTCTGGGTCAGCCTGAACAGTTCGAAATCCGCGAAGCTCCTGTGCCGCCGCATCGAAGCGCGTTCAAGGTAATCCATGCCGGCGCGCTTGAGCGCACTGTCTGAAATCGGAAAGCCTGCCGGCTCGATCAGGTGAACAGTTACACTCATGCAGGCGCACAGGCGCAGGATCGTGCCCGTGTTCTGTGGAATGTCAGGCTGATAGAGAGCTAGGTCAGGCATCGCTTGCGGCATTCATTCCAACGCTGGATTTCGGGCTCGGCTGGATATCAGCTTGGGCGCCAAATGTCATTCCCGTTTGCAAAAACCGCAAGTTTATTTGTTGGTCGGGTGACATCTTCCGCGCGTAGAATGAACGCTAGAATCGAACAAGTCCCGGAGACGGCGCGTGTCCTCACTCTTTCGCACATTTGAAACATGGATAGATCCGTTTCGAAGTCCACCGCAACAGGACATGCCCCAGAACGGGATTGCTTTTCTGGCCCATTTCGTGAAGCAGGTCCGGTGGCCTTTCGTGGCCATGCTGGTGCTCGGTGGGTTTTCGGCGTTCGTGGAAGTCACGATCTTCAATTTCCTCGGACGGATCGTGGATCTTCTCGAAACAGGCAACAGGGACAGTTTCTTTACAGACCACGCCTGGACGCTCGCGGGGATGGCGTTCGTGGTTCTTGTTTTGCGGCTGATCGTCAATTCTCTCATGGCGCTCGTCGAGGAACAGACCGTCGTTCCGGGTTTCTTCAACCTGGTCCGGTGGCAGTGCCACCAGCGTGTCATGAAACAGAGCCTGAGTTACTTCCAGGATGACCTTGCCGGGCGTCTGGCGCAAAAGGTTCTGCAGTCGGGGCTGTCCGCCGGCGACTTCATGGTCAACCTTTTGCAGGTTGCCTGGTTCATCATCGTCTACGCGATCACGACCCTGGTGCTGGTCACCCAACTTGATGTCCGGCTCGGAGCGATCGTTGCCGTCTGGCTTCTGTGCTTTTCCTTTACCGCCTTTTACTTTGTTCCGCGCATCCGGCTCGCGGCCAAGGAAACGGCAAACAGTTATTCCGGCGTGACGGGACGTCTCGTCGACACCTACACCAATATTCAGTCGGTGAAGCTGTTCGGCTCGACGGAGGAGGAAAACCGGGGTGCGCGCGAAGCGGTCGAACACTTCATCTCGAAGCTTCAGCGCTTCACCCGGTACCTGACCTCCATCAGGATGACGATGTCGCTGATCAACGGCGTCATGATCGTATCCATCACGGCTGCCTCTCTGCTTGTCTGGCAGGACGGCGGCATCAGCACCGGCCATGTCGCTTTTGCGCTCAGCCTGATCCTGCGTCTCAACATTCTCCTCAATCGGCTGTTCAATCAGCTCAATGGTCTGTTCCGGCATTTCGGGTCGCTTCAGGACAGCATGGAGACGGTCGTCAAGCCGATAACGCTGACGGACGCCGCGAACGCCCGCGCGCTGAAAGTAGAAGAGGGTGCCATCGGGTTCGAGAATATCCGCTTCCACTACGGCAAGGATGGCGGTGTGATCGATCATCTGAACCTCACCATCCGGCCAGGAGAACGGGTTGGTCTCGTCGGACCATCGGGGGCCGGAAAGACGACACTGGTCAGCCTGCTGCTCCGGTTCTTTGATCTGGAAAGCGGGCGCATCGTGATCGATGGCCAGGATATCAGCCTGGTGGCGCAGGAAACGCTGCGCAGGTCGATCGGCATGGTGACACAGGACACGTCGCTCCTCCACAGGTCGATCCGGGAGAACATTCTCTACGGCCGCACGACGGCCAGTGAAAGAGATCTAGTCGAGGCAGCCCGCAAGGCGCACGCGCTTGAGTTCATCGAACAGCTTGCAGACAAAAGGGGGAGGAACGGGTTCGATGCCTTTGTCGGTGAGCGCGGTGTCAAACTGTCCGGCGGGCAGCGGCAGCGCATCGCGATTGCGCGTGTGCTTCTGAAAGACGCACCGATCCTGGTGCTCGACGAGGCGACTTCGGCACTTGATTCGGAAGTCGAGGCGGCCATTCAGGACAATCTGCAAAGCCTCATGGCCGGGAAGACCGTCATTGCGATCGCGCACCGACTGTCGACGATCGCGGCCATGGACCGGCTGATCGTGATGGACAAGGGACAGATCGTGCAAGAGGGAACACATGAGGCGCTGCTCGCAGACGAACGCGGACTTTATGCGCAACTCTGGCACAGGCAGTCGGGCGGTTTCCTGAAGGCAGACGTCCAAACGGCCTGACCGGCGCACAAAGGGTCAGTCCGGTTGCTAAAACATGATCCGACCGGCAGCGGGACACGTAACAGCCATATCTTGTTTCCGAGGGTCCCATGGTTCAACACATCATTGCCTATTTTGCGACTGCACTGGTGTTTCTGGCAGTCGACTATGTCTGGCTGTCGCAGATCGCGACGCGGTTTTATTTCGACCGCATCGGGCATCTGCTCATGGATAAACCGAACATGGGTGCCGCCGGTGCATTCTATATCATCTACGTCGTCGGCATCGTGATCTTCGCAGTCGCGCCGGCGCTGAAGTCGGAAAGCCTCGCGATCGCCATCGTTTACGGGGCGATGTTCGGGTTCTTCACCTACGCGACCTACGATGTGACCAACTACGCGACGCTCCGGGACTGGCCGGTCATCGTGACCGTGGTCGATGTCGCTTGGGGAACCGTGCTTTCGGCCTTCTCAGCCGGCATGGGCTACGTGCTGACAAGAATGGTGACCTGACCCTTCGGCGACGCTCCGGCAGGATTCCGGCAATATGGCCGTCTTCGCCCATATTTCTCTAAACCGGATACGGTGCCGTGTTGATTCCGAGCAACTTTTTCAATGCATGCGATGCATGTATTGTCAATAATACGACTGTAATGAAGTCGCCCGTTTAGCGTTTCCTTCAAGTTATTCTGTCAGGATAGTCTTCGACTTTTGAAGCAGTTGATGAACTGACATGGAAGCGTTCCCGGCCGATTGGCCCGCACTATTTCTGTTTGTTTGTGCCGGAGTGGGCGTCGTGTTCCTCTCCGCCGGACTTGCTTTGGGCCGCCGCTGCTGGGGGCATTCGCCCGGGCAGGGCACTTCCGAATTCGGAAACGACGCTGCAATTCTAAAAACGGTGGTCGAACATGCGCACGAGGGGCTCGTCCTGCAGGACGTCTATGGCCGGATTGAATGGTCAAACCCCGCCTATACCAGGATCACGGGCTACACTGCCGAGGAAATCCGGGGGCGCCGCCCGCAGGAGTTCATCCTGCCTCCGAACAAGCAGCTTGCACCGGAAGAGCTTGAAAACTTCAAGTTCGATTTGGACAAGTTTTCGTCCGGCTTCAAGGAACTGATCCAGAACCGGCGAAAGAACGGCGAACTGTTCTGGAACCAGCTCACATTCGCGCGCATCGAAGCTGAAACCGAAGATGACACGCGCATGATCATTTTGTGCCAGGACGTGACGCGCGAGGTCGAGCGCTTCGCGGAGCTGGAGGAAACCCGCAAGCGGCTCAAGTTCCAGGCGGAACACGATGAGTTGACGGGGTTGGTGACCCGGGCGAAGATCACGGAATTCCTGCAGGAGCGCCTATCGGCAGGCCAGGCCGATGCGGATCAGATCGGTCTCCTGCTGCTCGATCTGGATCATTTCAAGGACATCAACGACAGCCATGGTCACAGCGCGGGCGATGCCGTTCTGCGGTATGTCGCAGACGTTCTGAAAACGGTGATCGGCAATGACGGTCTGGCTGCAAGGATCGGCGGCGACGAGTTCATGGTCGCTTTCTATCGGCCGGTCGAACGGATGCAACTGGAACGCCTGGCCGGCCGCCTGCTTGACGAGCTTGCGAGGCCGGTCCCGATTGAACACCAGCGCTACAAGATCGGCGGGAGCGCCGGGCTCGTGCTGGCCGACTGTGCGAGGGTCGGTCTCGAAGACCTGATCAATTGCGGCGACATTGCCCTTTATGCGGCGAAAAAATCGGGCCGCGGACGGTACTGCTGGTACACCGAAGCGCTTGGGGCAGCGCACCGGCACCGGCGCATGAGCATGGCTCAGCTGGATCAGGATCTGGAGAACGGCGATCTGAGGCTCCTGATGCAACCGCAATTCGATCTCCATGCGCGGCGCATCACCGGATACGAGGTATCTGCCCACTGGCTGCATCCCTCCGAAGGACTTGTCGATCCCAGGATGATGTTGAGCAACCAGGACGACGCAAAGCGGATCTCAAAGATCGAGAGGTTCGCACTGGAGATGGGCCTTGCCGAAATGAGCAGGTTGCTCGAGGCGTCCGGAATGCCGCTGCGGCTCAGCGTGGACCTTACGGCGGCGAGCCTGAGCGATCCGGACTTCGAGGCGCTTCTTGTCCAGCTTTGCGCAGATGCGGGTTTTGCGCTGTCTGATCTGACGATTGAACTCGATCCGGAAATCGTTCGTATCGAGGAGTGTATCCGGCTGAAGGATACCCTGGAGAGCCTCAAGGCATCCGGTTGCCAAGTCGCGCTCGACAATTTCGGCAGCCTACAAAGCGGATTGGGTCAATTCATCGAAAGCGGTGCGAACCTTCTGAAGATCAGCCCCTCGCTTATCACTGATCTGGAAACGAGCATCGACAGGCGAAACCTGGTCGAAGCCGTTGTCAATCTTGCCGGCAAGTTTGACTATCAGGTCGTCGCTCTCGGTGTCGAACGGTCAGAACAAGAGAAAATTCTGCGTGATCTGGGCTGCGGGCACATTCAGGGCCCGGTCGTTTCGCAGTGGAAGACCCCGCGTGAAGCCGAGATCCACGTTCGCGAATTCGTCTTTGAGGACCACTGAGATTTCATCCCTGTTCCGCCGGTCACGTGCAATGTGTCCGATTGGCAACAGGTGTCAGTTTCCTCGAGGCACAGGCAAGTTAGCTCTTTCCATATACGCCTAAAACGGTTACCAACAGCGGCAGTCAACCTCACGTCGTTGACCTTTTGATTTTCCTTGTGGCCGTCGGCCGCGCAACCAGGAGGGCTTACATGATAGATCATCACATGATCCAGGCATTTCCAGTCCCCACTGGCTGCACCAAGGTGGTCGTCCGGCAGCTTTAGGCGCCAACACTTCCTTTTTCACATCTTAGTTCTGCGGTGACCGGCTTAAGCCGTCCGTGTGCTGCGCGTTTCTTGTCACGTGTCTGCCGTCACCATTGACCAAATTCCCGTTTTCGGAGCCGTTCCGATGAATTCGTTCTACCCACAGGACCCGTCCGCGCCGGCGGACCGTCCGGATGTTGAAGTGCCGCCGCCTGTTCCACAAGGCAGTGCGCGGCGCAGGCTGGTGCGCGGGGTGCTGCATGCCGCTGCATTTGCCGGTGTCACATTCGTTGTCGCAGTGCTGCTGTTCGTGCCGGTGCTCGTCTACAACCTGGGCCGTGTAGAGGCCCTGGAAGTTGCAGGCAGGCACATCCCGGTCTCCGTCTTTATTGACGAACTGGGTGCTCTCTTCTGGGGCACGGCGATCATTGCGCTTTCATTTACAAGTCTGATGTCCTGTCTGTTCTTCATGACGACCGGGACAACCATTCGCCCGCGGCCGCAAACGATGAGCGGTCAGGATGCCATGGCGCATCTGACCGTGCTACGTTTGAGCCGCTCTGAGAGGTAGTCATGTTTGACCGTTTCGAAAAGCTCGTGGATCCATTCGAGAAGACCGAGCTCGACGTTCCGCCAAGCGGGTTCTGGGCGTTCTGCTGGTATTACACCAAGCCCGTCTGGCCGATCCTGCTCGTCGTCTCCATTCTGGGAGCGCTCATTGCCGTTCTGGAAGTCACCATTTTCACGTTTCTGGGCGAGTTGGTCACCTGGCTCAGCACAGAAAACGCCGAAACGTTCTTCCAGGATAACTGGGGGCAACTCGTCTGGATGGGGGTCGTTATTCTGGTTCTACTGCCAGGAATTGCCGCCATCTGGGAGATGCTGTTTCACCAGGGCCTGATGGGCACCTATCCGATGTCGGTGCGGTGGAGGGTCCACCGCTATCTTCTTCGGCAGAGCATCTCGTTCTACCAGAACGATTTTGCCGGCCGTATCGCCAACAAGCTGATGCAGACGGCGCTCGCGGTGCGCGAGGTGGTCACGCGGATCGCGGATATCCTGGTCTATGTGGTGGTCTATTTCGTTGCGGCGCTGTTCGTGGTCGCGGAGGCGAGCATCTATTTCGCGATCCCGTTCATGGCCTGGCTCGGCTGTTACCTGATCACCATGCGGGTCTTCATTCCTCGGCTCAAGGACGTGTCGCGGGAGCAGGCCGATGCACGTTCCGTAATGACAGGGCACGTTGTCGACGCCTACACCAACATTTCGACCGTGAAACTGTTCTCCCATGCGGAGCGCGAAGAAGACTATGCCAGGTCTTCCATGACGTCGTTCCTGAAGACGGTGTTCCTGCAGATGCGGCTGGTGACCGGCATGAACATCACGTTGACGACCCTCAACATGGTGCTGCTGTTCGCCGTTGCGGCCATGTCGATCATGCTCTGGCAGGCGGGCAAGGTAGCGACCGGCGAAATCGCCGTTGCGGTTGCGCTCGTCCTGCGGATCCAGGGCATGTCGCAATGGATCCTCTGGGAAGTGTCCGGCCTGTTTGAAAACATCGGGACCGTGCAGGACGGTATCAACACGATCTCGCGCGAGCGGGATGTGGTGGACGTCCCCAATGCGCAGGCGCTTTCCGTGCCCAAGGGCGAGATCCGGTTTGACGGGATCGGCTTTCACTACGGCAAGAAGTCCGGCGTGATCGAGGATCTGGACCTGACAATCGCTCCGGGCGAGAAGATCGGTCTGATCGGGCGCTCCGGTGCCGGCAAGTCGACCATCGTCAACCTGCTTCTGCGTTTCTACGACCTGGAACGCGGGCGCATCCGGATCGATGGCCAGGACATTGCCGGCGTGCGGCAGGACGATATCCGGGCGAATGTGGGCGTCGTCACGCAGGACACATCGCTTCTGCACCGGTCGATCTTCGAGAACGTTGCCTATGGAAAGCCGGATGTCGAGCGGGACGAGGTCGAGGCAGCGCTTGAAAAGGCGCATGCGATGGATTTCGTGAAGGGCCTGACCGATCTCAACGGACGGACCGGGCTCGATGCGCATGTGGGTGAACGCGGTGTTAAGCTCTCCGGGGGACAGCGGCAAAGGGTCGCGATTGCCCGGGTCCTGCTCAAGAACGCTCCGATTCTGGTGCTCGACGAGGCGACATCTGCCCTTGATTCGGAAGTCGAACTTGCCATCCAGGAGAGTCTCTTCGAACTGATGAAGGGCAAGACCGTGATCGCGATCGCTCACAGGCTATCGACAATCGCGGCTCTGGACCGGCTGATCGTCATGGATCAGGGCCGAATCATCGAGGAAGGCTCGCACCAGGAACTGCTGGATGCCAACGGTCTTTATGCGCAGCTCTGGCAGCACCAGTCAGGTGGTTTCCTGGCACCTGTTCAGGCGGCATAATTCACAATACGAAACGGCAGGACCGGGATTCATTTGAATTCCGGTCTTGCGCTTTTTCCCCAAAAAAGGGCAGAAAAGCGGCGTGGCTGTTGTTTTGCCTGCGACATATGCGTTTTGTGGCGTTTGTTTGTCTGGACAAGCGTTTCGAAGGGTGCAAAAAGACAAGCCGCTTGGCCGATGCGGGGAACTGCCGCACTTGGCCACCGTTGAGCCCGGCATGGTTCCCTCTATCCTTCTCCCGGGATAGCGGTGGGACATGATGCGGGCTATCGGTACAGGTAGAACTTTTGAGGGGACGCGACCTTGGCACACAACACGGATGCGGAAGAACCGAACCGCCGTGATTTTCTCTATATCGCGACCGGCGCAATGGGCGTTGTGGGCGCCGGCGCGCTGGTATGGCCGTTCATTGATCAGATGAACCCGGACGCCTCGGCGCTTGCGCTGGCATCCATCGAGGTTGACGTGTCTGCCGTCGAAGAGGGGCAGTCAATCACAGTCAAATGGCGCGGCAAGCCGGTCTTCATCCGCAACCGCACGGAAACGGAAGTGACCGAAGCCAAGGACGTTCCGATTTCGGATCTGCCGGACAAACTGGCCCGAAACGCCAACCTTCCTACCGACGCCGAGGCAACCGACCCGAACCGGGGCGTCAAGGACAAGGAAAACTGGCTCGTGCAGATCGGTATCTGTACGCACCTTGGGTGTGTGCCCATCGGCGATGCCGGTGATTTCGGCGGGTGGTTCTGCCCCTGCCATGGCTCGCACTACGATACGGCCGGCCGCATTCGTAAAGGCCCGGCTCCCGAGAATTTGCTGATTCCGCCGCTCGAATTCGTCAGCGACACGACAATCAAGATCGGTTAACGGCAGAAATTTTTAGGAGACAGCCATGGCTGGACATTCAAATTACGTACCGCAGAGCGCTGCGGCCAAGTGGCTCGAAAGCCGCCTGCCGGTCATTTCGCTCATGCGCGGTTCCTTCGTGGACTTCCCGACACCGAAAAACCTGAATTACTGGTGGACCTTTGGCGGGATCCTGTTCTTCGTGCTGATCGCGCAGATCCTCACCGGGATCGTTCTGGTGATGCACTACACGCCCAGCACCGATGCTGCATTCGACAGTGTCGAGCACATCATGCGTGACGTGAATTTCGGCTGGCTGCTGCGGTATCTCCATTCGAACGGCGCGTCGATGTTCTTCATCGCCGTCTATATCCATATTTTCCGCGGCCTCTATTACGGTTCCTACAAGGCGCCGCGCGAAATCTCGTGGATCCTCGGTGTGATCATCTTCCTGATCATGATGGGAACGGCCTTCATGGGTTACGTTCTGCCGTGGGGCCAGATGTCCTTCTGGGGCGCGACCGTCATCACGAACCTGTTCTCGGCAATCCCGCTCGTGGGTGAAGCCATCGTGACGTGGCTCTGGGGCGGTTTTGCCGTCGACAATCCGACGCTGAACCGGTTCTTCTCGCTCCACTACCTGCTGCCGTTCATGATCTTCGGCGTTGTCATCCTGCACGTGTGGGCGTTCCACACTACGGGCAACAACAACCCGACAGGCGTGCAGCCGAAGACCAAGCAGGATACTCTGCCGTTCCACCCGTATTACACGGTGAAGGACCTGTTCGCGATTGTCGTGTTCATGATCTTCTTCTCCTGGTTCGCTTTCTACCTGCCCAACTACCTGGGCCACGCGGACAACTACATCGAGGCGAACCCGCTGGTAACGCCGGCACATATCGTTCCCGAATGGTACTTCCTGCCGTTCTACGCGATCCTGCGTGCCGTTCCGGACAAGCTCGGTGGTGTCATCGCCATGTTCGGCGCGATTGCGGTGCTGTTCGTTCTGCCCTGGCTCGACACATCAAAGGTCCGGTCGGGCACTTACCGTCCGCTGTTCAAGCAGTTCTTCTGGATCTTTGCCGGTGTTTGTGTGGCACTCGGATATCTGGGAGCGATGCCTGCTGAAGGATGGTATGTAACGTTCTCCCGGATCTTTACCGTCTACTATTTCGCGCACTTCCTGATCATCCTGCCGATGCTCGGGTTCCTTGAAAAACCGAGGCCGTTGCCGGCATCGATTTCGGAAGCGGTGCTGAAGGGCGGATCAGGGCAACCCGTTGGCGCGGCCGCTGCGCCGGAAACGAAATAACGCGAACCGGATCAGGAGTTACTTGAGACAATGAGCACCATGATCAATATGGTTCGTTCCCTTGTGGCGGTGGCATCGCTTGCCATCGCGACACCGGCGGTCGCCGCCGGAGCCAATGTGGAAATCGACTATCAGAACTGGTCCTTCGCCGGTCCGTTCGGATCTTATGACCGCGGACAGCTGCAGCGCGGCTTCAAGGTCTATCGCGAAAACTGTTCCGCCTGTCACGGTCTGAGGCTTGTCGCCTTCCGGAACCTGGCGGAAGACGGAGGGCCGAGCTTCACGGAAGACCAGGCCAAGGCAATCGCCTCTGAATACACTGTCGTCGACGGTCCGGACGATTTCGGCGACATGTATGACCGGCCGGCAATCCTCGCCGATCGTTTCCCGTCACCGTTCCCGAACGAGCAGGCTGCCCGCGCAGCGAATAACGGCGCTTACCCGCCCGATTTCTCGCTGCTGGCAAAGGCACGCGCAGCTCAGCGCGGCTTCCCGGGCTTTGTCTTCGACATCTTCACGCAGTACCAGGAAAACGGCCCCGACTACATCTACTCGCTTCTGACCGGGTATGTGGATGCGCCGGCTGATGTCACCGTGCCGGATGGCCAGTACTACAACCATTCGTTCCTGGCAGGTGAGTTCATTTCGATGGCACCGCCGCTGTTCGACGAGGCTGTTGAATACACTGACGGCACGCCGATGACGGTCGAGCAATACGCGAAAGACGTGTCCGCATTCATGATGTGGGCCGCAGAGCCGCATCTGGAAGACCGCAAGAAGATCGGTTTCCGCGTGATGGTGTTCCTGATCGTGTTTGCAGGCCTGCTCTACTTCACGAAGAAGCAGCTCTGGCGCAACGCGGAACACTGATCCGCACAAAAAACACCAGCAGATCTCAAAAGGCGGGCCCCGGGCTCGCCTTTTTTGTTGGCCTTCAACCTGAAACCGCACCTCATGGTGAGGTGCGGAGCGAAGCCCCGAAAGACGGGCGGCGGTTTCAAAGCCGGCTGCGCCATCCTTCGGGACGGACCTTGCGGTTCTCCTCAGGATGAGGCCGACGCTCGTTGCGGCGCTGATGTGCCTTGAGCCCGTCTTTTTTGTTTTTTGACCTATTCAAGTTTCCCGCTGCTTGTTAATCAGCTGACAGGACTGGATTCTTGTTTCAACTGGAGACTTGGCAATGGCTGATGCGGTTCTTGGGATTATCGGCGGTTCGGGCATCTACGATCTTCCCGGGCTTGAAAACGCCGAATGGATCACTGTTGCCAGCCCCTGGGGAACGCCGTCCGACCAGGTCCGGATTGGTGAAATGGACGGGCTGAAAATCGTGTTCTTGCCACGCCACGGCCGGGGACACGTCTACTCCCCGACGACGATCAATTACCGTGCGAATATCGACGTGATGAAGCGCTGCGGCGTAACCGATCTCCTGTCGGTTTCGGCCTGCGGGTCTTTGAAGGAGGAACATGCGCCGGGTACCTTCGTTCTGGTCGACCAGTTCATCGACCGCACGATCGCCCGGGAAAAAAGTTTCTTCGGCACCGGGTGCGTCGCGCATGTGTCCATGGCAACGCCGGTTAGCCCCAAGCTGATTGAGGCCGTTGCCGCGGCAGCGGAAGCCGAAGGCCTCGCCTATGCGAAGGGCGGAACTTACCTGGCGATGGAAGGCCCGCAGTTTTCCTCGCTTGCCGAGAGCCATCTCTACCGGTCGTGGGAATGCGACGTGATCGGCATGACCAACATGCCGGAAGCCAAACTCGCGCGCGAAGCGGAGATCTGTTACGCGACGGTCGCGATGGTCACCGACTACGACAGCTGGCATCCCGATCACGGTGAAGTGGATATCCAGGCCATCATCAAGGTTCTGCACGACAACGCCGAAAACGCCCAGCGCCTTGTGGCCCGGGTCGCGCGGGATCTGCCCCGGGACCATCAATCCTGCCCGGCAGGCTCCGACACGGCGTTGGAGTTTGCCTTCATGACGGCACCCGAAAAACGGGACCCCGCGCTTGTGGCGAAACTCGATGCCGTCGCCGGACGTGTTCTGAACAGGGCGTCCTGACGCCATAGCGGTTGTTACACCGATCAATGCAACATGCTGAAATTACTTCGATAGAAGACGCAAACTTGTTATAAGCGTCGGCCGGGGCATGTGCCCGGACGACAAGCTGAAGAAAGAGAGTTCGATGACCGAACAGACGATCCAGGATGAATTGGTCCATTCGATCCGAACGATCAAGGACTATCCGAAAGAGGGAATCCTGTTTCGCGATATCACGACGCTTATGGGAAATGCGCGCGCGTTCCGCCGTGCCGTTGATGCGCTTGTGCAGCCCTGGGCCGGCTCGAAAGTCGACCAGATTGCCGGGATCGAGGCGCGCGGTTTCATTCTCGGAGGCGCAGTTGCGCACCAGCTGTCGGCAGGCTTCGTCCCCATACGGAAAAAGGGAAAACTGCCGCACGAAACCGTTCGGATTGCCTATTCGCTGGAATATGGTCTTGACGAGATGGAGATGCACAAGGACGCCATCCAGCCGGGTGACCGGGTCATTCTTGTCGATGACCTGATAGCGACCGGCGGCACCGCGGAAGCGGCCTGCAAGCTGCTGAAATCCATGGGAGCGAATATCGAAGCCGCCTGTTTCATCGTCGATCTGCCGGACCTGGGGGGACGCGCAAAGCTTGAAGCGCTCAATGTGCCCGTGCGCACGCTGGTGGAATTTCCCGGGCACTGACGCCATGCCTCCACCAGCGGAAGGGCCGCGGTTTTCCCACCAGTTCCGGCAAGAATTCGAGACCCTGCTGAAATGGCGGCGGGACGTGCGCCGCTTTCGCGCAGAACCGTTGCCGGACGGCATGCTTGACCATCTTCTGCATCTTGCAGATCTTGCGCCGTCCGTCGGCAACAGCCAGCCCTGGCGGGTCGTCGTCGTGGAGAGCCCGGAAAAGCGTGACAGGGTGACGGCCTGTTTCGAGAGGGAAAACGAGGCGGCGGCAAAGCGATATGACGACGACAGGGCGTCCCGGTACCGGCAGCTCAAGCTGGCAGGGTTGAAGGAGGCTCCGGTTCATCTCGCCGTCTTCAGCGATGACCATCCGGACCAGGGGCACGGTCTCGGCCGCGCAACGATGCCCGAGATGCTGGCCTATTCCACTGTCAGCATGGTGCATACGTTCTGGCTGGCTGCCAGATCCGAAGGAATAGGTGTCGGCTGGGTCTCGATTTTGGACCCGGCCATGACCTGCGAAATCCTTCAGGTTGACGGGAACTGGCGGCTCGTGGCTTATCTATGTGTTGGCTATCCTGAAGAAGAACATGTCGACCCGGAACTGGAACGCGCGCGGTGGCAGGGGCGCAGTCCACTTTCAAACAGGGTTTTTCACCGGTAGGAGCGCTCTAATGCCTGTAGTCATTCGCCAAACGGAAGAAGGGGACTATCCCGCGGTGCGTCAGCTCCTGACGGATCGCTGGACCGCTCCGGAGATCATGCTGGACAACGAGATGGTCGATGCATCCCGGCTTCCCGGCTATGTCGCCTTCGACGGGACCGATCTTGTGGGCCTGGTCACGCTGATCAAGCGGGACGGCGAGTGGGAGATCCTGACACTGGATTCGATCAATCGCTGGGGTGGTGTCGGCAGCCAGTTGCTGGATGCGGTCGTCACGGAGGCGCGCTCCCAATCCGTTCCGCGCCTGACTGTCAGAACATCAAATGACAACCTGGATGCCTTCCGCTTCTATCAGCGGCGCGGGTTCCGCTTCGAACGGATCGGGCAGGGGGTCATTGACAAGGAACGCGAACAGAAGCCCGGCATTCCGTTGCGCGGCGATTACGGGATCGAAATCCGCGACGAAATCCTGTTCGCGCGGAATTTGTAAACTCATTTGGATCCGGGCCAGTAAGGGCAACGTCCGCGTGTCCTGCGTGCTGCCGAGATTTGCCGAGGCAAATCCTGTATGCTTGCGCGCAGGCGATACCTTTTGCGGAGGATCGAACGCGCATGGCCCAGCAGTGGAAACGGCAAGACAATCTGGTGACCGTTGCGCGCGCCTATGGCCCGATGGAATGGGTGCTGGCGGCATCTATTCTGGATAGCGCCAATATCCGTGTCTGGGCGTTTGATCAGGCGATTGCCTCAATTGCATGGGACAAGATGATCGCCTGGGGTGGCGTTTCCATCCGGGTGCCGGCATCGCAGGCCGAGGCGGCATCCGTGCTGCTGGAAGGTTTCGCGCCCGTGCGAACCAAGGGCACTTTGGAAAAGGTGCTGGTCGCGATCCTCGTGTTTCTGCTTTTTCAAGTGCCCCCACCGCCTTCCGGTTTTTTTCATCATCGCGCCCCGGCAGTCGCCGGCAAGGAAACGCAGGACACATCGCGCGACAAGTGAACGGCCGCAGAGGTCGTCAGTCTGACCGGGCACCCAGTCTTTCGACAAACACGGTCGCCTTGAACGAGAACACCAGCGTTCCGTCCTGGTTGTGGGCCAGCATGTCGGAGTGAACGAGACCCCATTCAGGCCTGCTGCGGCTTTCGGTCTTACCGGTCACGATGCGGGTGTAGGTCAGCGTGTCGCCGGCAAAGACAGGCCTGATCCATTTCAGATCCTCGAAGCCCGGCGAAGGGCCTATTTTTGCCGCCATCACGCCCGTTTCGAGGGCCGCTGCCTGCATCGCCTTCATCTTCGCCACGAACAGCTTCATGAAAACGCTCGCCGTGTGCCAGCCGGATGCACACAGACGCCCGAAATGCGTCTGTGCCGCTCCCTCCTCGCTCAGGTGAAAGGGCTGCGGATCATACTTTTCCGCAAAGCGGATGATCTCGTCTGTCTGGAAGGTGTACCGTCCGAGTTCCAGGGTGTCGCCTTCGCGGATGTCTTCGAAAAAGTCGATCATCGGGCGGGCTCCCGTCTTTCGAACAGAACGGGATTTTCCCAGTCGATAACATCCTTGCCGTGTTGGTTGGCGGCACGGATGCGGATGAAAACCAGGCCAAGCCCCGGTTTGGACCGCAAGGGTTTGGTTCCCAGGATCTCGGCATGCGCCGACAGGGTGTCGCCGGCAAAAACCGGATGTTTCCACCTGAGCTTGCTGACACCGGGCGATCCCCGGCCCGTGCTCTTGTTGAAGAGGTTCATAGCCAGAAGGCGCATGACGATGCTGGCGGTGTGCCAGCCGGATGCCGCCAGGCCGCCGAGCATCGACGCCTTGCCGCCTTCCTCGCTCATGTGAAAGTCCTGGGGATCGAACTCGGTCGCGAACTCGATGATGTCGTCCCGTGTGACCTCGATGGACCCGAGCGGGATTTCCTGTCCGGGAGCGAAATCTTCAAAATATTGAGGCTGTGTCATGGTGTCGGGTTGTGTTTTGTGAAACCGGAGCTTGTCACGGATGCGGAGGGGAAGCGTTCAATGCTTTTGTCGTAGCACAGGTCCGGATGCAATTTCGATAGGCAGGACATAAACAGGTGCTCGAGCGAGAGCGTGCGTCTTCAAACATGTCGATGCCTGATGCCTGAAATCCTATCGCGTCCAAGTCAGCAAGATTTGTCAGATGGCCCGGTGCTAGTGTCCCTTTGACATAAACAGGGCCATTTCCAATGACACAGCATGAAAAGCAGTCGATATCGCCGAAGGATGACGGCTACCTCAGGCGCTTCACTCGGGTGATCGAATATATCTACGCGCATCTCGACGAAGACCCCGATCTGGCCATGCTTGCGGAGGTTGCCGCCCTGTCTCCCTGGCACTGGCACCGTGTCTGGCAGTCGGCCTATGGCGAATCCATCATCGCGACCGTCAAGCGGCTGAGACTCCACAGGGCCTCTGCGGATCTGACCTATTCCCGGATGCCGATTGCCGAGATCGCAACGCGTGCCGGCTACAGCAGCCAGGAAGCCTTCAGCCGCAGTTTCAAGAAAGTCTACAGCCAGTCCCCCTCTGCTTACCGGGGGGCTGGTGTCGAAGGCCGTCTCCAGCCCGCCAACGGCGGTGCTCCAACTCCAAAGACAAGAGGATCACTTCTCATGCACCAGGTTGAAATCAAGTCCATGGCGACCGAAACGCTCGCCGTCATCCCGCACAGGGGTGCCTACATGGAGATCGGCAAGGCGTTCGAAAAAGCCGTCGGGGTTCTTGCCAGCCGGAACCAGCTTGGACAGGTGGGAGCAATGAAGGGGCTGTACTACTCCGATCCGACATATGTCCCGGAAGATGAGCTGCAGTCAGCTGCAGGCGTGGCAGTGTCGGACGGCTTTGTTGTCGAGGCCCCGTTCGAAGCTATCGAAACCTATGGGGGCGACTATGCCGTTCTACATTACAAGGGGCCTTACGCGGACATGAAATGGGCGTATGAATGGCTCTACGGCGAATGGCTTACCCAGTCGGGGCGCGAGCCGGCGGATGCGCCGTGCATGGAAGTCTATCTGAACAATCCGCGCGATACCGCGCCGGCGGATCTTCTGACGGATATCTGCCTGCCACTGAAACCGGCCGCCTGAGCAGTCAGGCGGACAGCGGCCAGAACACCAGGATCGCCGGGATGGCGACGGCCAGAACGAGGATCTCCAGAGGCAGGCCGATGCGCCAGTAGTCTCCGAAACGGTATCCCCCAGGACCCATGATGATCGTATTGTTCTTGTGGCCGATCGGCGTGAGAAAGGCGCAGGAAGCCGCTACCGCGACGGCCATCAGGAACGGGTCCGGGTTGACGCCGAGGCTGCCGGCGATCTGCACCGAGATCGGCGCCGCAATCAGGCAAGTCGCGACATTGTTCAGAAAGTCCGACAGGGTCATGGTCACGATCATCAGCACCGTGAGCGTGACCCAGGCCGGCGCGCCCGCCGTCAGCGCGACAATACCGTCGGCGATCAGCTGCGCATTGCCCGAGTTCTCGAATGCCTGCCCGAGAGGGATGAGTGAGCCGAGCAGCACGATCACTTTCCATTCCACGGCGTTGTAGACTTCCGACCCGCTGACGAGGCCCGTTGCGGCATAAAGGACGACACAGGCGGCGAGCGCCACCGGCAGATAGGCAAAACCGGCTACGGCCACCGCGATCGCCAGGATGAAGCCGGCAATCGCCAGCCAGGCCTTGTTGCGCTGGATCATGTCCGTCCTGCGTCCTTCCAGAGGCAGCACACCGAGCCAGGAAAAGGCGTTCTCAAGCCGCTCTTCGGTCCCGATCATCAGAAGCACGTCCCCCGGACGGATGATCTCGTGCCGGACCCGCTTCTGGATCCGGCGTCCCTCGCGGGAGATGCCGAGCAATGTGACGCCGTGGCCGTAAAGCAGCCGCAGCTTGAATGCTGTTGTGCCGGTGATGCGCGCGCTGTCGGGAGCAATCGCCTCGGCAAGTGACAGCGAGGAGCCGCCAAGGCCGCCCTTGTGCTGCTCGGAGCCTGCGAAGTCGAGCTTTGCCGCCCCCATGAAACTCTCGATCGCCTTCGGGTCGCCCTCAACCACGAGATAGTCGCCGCTCTTGATCGGTTCGCGGCGCGCAAAGCCCTTGATTCGCCTGCCGTTCCGGATGAGACCGATTATGACAACATCCTTTTCTTCGGCGACCGGATAAAGATCGCCCACCGCCACGGGCTTCTCCTCCGAGACCTTGCTGATCTTCAATTCGGCCGAATAGAGGCTTTCGGCGAAATCCGTGTCTTTCGGCTTTTCCCTGAAATGAGCTGGCAGGAAGCGCCAGCCGAACAGGGCGACGAAGGCGATACCGAACACGGCGACAGTGAGCCCGACCGGCGCGAAGTCGAACATGGCGAACGGACTGCCGAGAGCATCGGAGCGATATTCCGCGATGACGATATTGGGCGGTGTTCCGATCAGGGTGATCATGCCGCCGAGAATGGTCGCGAAAGACAGTGGCATCAGCGACAGGCCGGGAGAGCGGCCGGCTTTCTTTGCGGCTTCCAGATCCAGCGGCATCAACAGGGCAAGCGCCGCCACGTTGTTGATGATGCCGGAGAGCCCCGCACCGACCACCGACATCAGCGAGATGTGGCGTGCAAGGCCCCTGGAGGCCGACAGGAGATGGCTTGCAATCAACTCGACCGCCCCCGAGTTCATCAACCCCTTCGAGACGATCAGGACCAGCGCGATAATGATGACGGCAGCGTGGCCGAAGCCGTTGAAAATCTCACCGGAGGGAACGAGCCCGAGAAACGCCCCGACGATCAGTGCGGCGAAGGCCACGAGATCAAACCTGATCCGGCCCCAGACAAGCAGCGCAAAGACAATTCCGAAAAGCACAAACAAAGCGATCTGGTCAAAAGTCACGAAAGAGGCCCCCGGAGAAATGACAGTGACAACAGGACAAAGCTGAACATGGCCGAACGTTAATCTCAAGGCCACTCATCGGACATGTGCCATGGCCATATCTCTGTCAGACGCAAGGCACTGATGCACTTGCAATGAAGGGAGTGAGTAAAATGAAGTATAGAGGTAAATCTTACGACAGTGTCGATGTCATGGCCCGTGCAGCACAAAGCCAGCAGGATTTTTTCGGATCCTTGTTCGGATTTGGAAAAAACAAGGGCAAGTGGCAAGACAGGAAAGGTCCGAACCCGCTGACCATGCAGGGTCTGGACCGCAGCTGACAGAACCCCCGCTGGAAGACCGGCGGGGGTTTTGTAGTTCATGTCCCGATTTGGTCAAAATCTCACGGCGCGCAGACCTCGCGCCGAAGTGCAACGCTTTTCTTTTCCTCATTAAATCAATAAGTTAAATGCGTGTGTCCGATCTGTAATGTGTCCTTCACACATTGGACACGAGGGCTCCCCATATCCCTGACAGACGCAAGGACAAAGGGTCCTTGCACAGAAAGGGAGAGAGACGATGGAATACAACAATCGTTCCAACTACCAAACGCACCGCCTGACACAGGAATACGGTGCACCGAAAACAGGCTGGAGTTCACGGTCCGGTCATCACAGGCGGCGCAAATGGCAGGACCAGCAAGGTCCGAACCCGCTGATGATGATGGGACTGGACCGAAGCTAAGAAAAAACCCCGTTGAAACCAACGGGGTTTTTCTTTGCGTCGAAAATGGTCAGGCCACGGTCACAGACAGGACTGGGCGGCCTATAGGATCCGAATGTCGGTCACCAGAAAGCCGCCCTTGGCGTGATCGATCGATAGGTCTAGGCCGATTCTGTTCTCGGGTATCAATGGGGGCATGACCTGGAGCGCCTCTGAAAGCTAATCTAGATTTGCAGGCGGCCGGAGATCGGGTCGTCGATATCGCGCGGATGCGTTACAAGCGCAGCGAGCGCAAGGCGCAGGCCTTCCGACGCGGTTTCGACCGACATGCTCGGCGCGCCGAGATTGTGTTCCATTGCAGCGACTTCGGGAAGGTGAGGCAGGTGAACCCAGCCAGCCGGTACCGGGGTGCCCGATTGAGCGACGTGATGCAGGATCCCGTAAAAGAGATGGTTGCAGCAGAATGTACCGGCGGCATCCGAGATGTCTGCCGGTATACCGCCCTCGCGCATCGCCTTGACCATGGCCCTGATCGGCAACGTGCTTTGATAGGCCAGCGGCCCGTCCTGTGCCGTCGGCTCACCCTGAAGCGAGACGCCGGCATTGTCCTTCAGGCCATAGCGCGCTGAATCGTTGAAATTCAGGGCAATCCGCTCGACGGTGATTGTCGCCCGGCCACCGAACTCACCCATCATGACGACGGCGTCGGCCCGGGTTTCCGCGATCGCCTCCCTGACCGTGTCGATACAGACAAAAAACGTGTTGGGGATGACCCGTGAAACGATCCGCGCTCCGTCGACTGTTTCGCCGTCCAAACGACGGGCAACCATCTCGGCCGGGTTCACCGGCGTCGTGCCGAAGGCCTCGAAACCGGTGAGCAGGATTGTTTGCATCCGGGTCTTCCTTTCCGCTGTCTTTTGCAGCCTATGTCACCTGCCCCGGTGCAGGAAGCCCGTGCGTCCGGTCAGGTATTGAACTTGAAGAGCAGGACGTCACCATCCTTGACGATGTAGTCCTTGCCTTCGTCGCGGGACTTGCCGGCCTCCTTGGCCGCGTTCTCGCCGCCAAGAGAGACGTAATCGTCGTAGGCGATTGTCTGCGCGCGGATGAAGCCCCGCTCGAAATCGGTATGAATGACGCCCGCGGCACCGGGAGCCTTCGTGCCCTCGGTGATCGTCCAGGCCCTTGTCTCCTTCGGGCCTGCGGTAAAATAGGTGATCAGGCCGAGCAGGTCGTAGCCGGCGCGGATCATGCGGTCGAGACCGGGCTCTTCAAGGCCGATGGTTTCCAGGAACTCGTCCTGTTCTTCCTTGTCGAGTTGCGAAATCTCGGCCTCGATCGCGGCGGAAATGACAACGGCAACGGCACCTTCCTGCGCAGCCCTTTCGGCAACCTTCTGCGACAGCGCGTTGCCTTCGGCGGCAGAGGCTTCGTCGACGTTGCAAACGTAAAGAACCGGCTTGGATGTCAGAAGGTTCAAACCTTTCAGCATCCTTGCTTCTTCAGCGTCGGCGGTATCAAGCACTCGGGCCGGTTTGCCATCCTGAAGAAGCGCGAGGGCAGCTTCCATGATCGGCAGGACGGCCTTGGCCTCCTTGTCGCCGCCGGTCGCCTTTTTCTTCAGGGGCGCGATGCGGCGTTCCAGGCTTTCCATGTCGGCGACCATGAGTTCGGTCTCCACCGTCTCGGCATCCGCGATCGGATCGATCGTGCCGTCGACATGGGTAATGTCGTCGTCTTCGAAGCACCGCAATACGTGAGCAATGGCGTCGACTTCGCGGATATTTGCCAGAAACTGGTTGCCCAGCCCTTCACCCTTGGACGCGCCGCGCACAAGGCCGGCAATATCAACGAAGGTGATACGGGTGGGGATGACCTCTTTCGACTGGGCAATGCCGCGGATTGCGTCAAGCCGCGTGTCCGGTACAGCGACCTCGCCCGTGTTCGGTTCGATAGTGCAGAACGGATAGTTGGCGGCCTGGGCCGCGGCGGTTTTTGTAAGCGCATTGAAAAGCGTGGACTTGCCGACATTCGGCAGTCCGACAATGCCGCACTGGAATCCCATGGGAGATCGCTTTCGGTTCGTTTTTGAAACTGTCGCCGCGCTACATGCCCGAGCGGGCCGGGCAGGTCAAGACTTGGCGCTCGTGAGGCTTCCAAATCGCCCGGTTCGCGGACGTGAACGGCGACAATCGGGCCGTTTCCTCACTGCAGGCCGGCCGGGTCGACGATACCGCGATTGCATCCGGCGCCGGTCGGTGCCGCCGCGCGCATCAGTTCGCCCAGGTCCGAGGCCGGGGTGATCGTTCCGCCGAGGCTGATCCAGACCTCGTTGATCAGGGTCCTGCCGGCGTCAGGGGTACACTTGATCTGGACCCGTTCGCCGCTTCCGCTTCCGAAACTTGCATCGAACGCGGCCCGGATCTCGGCTCCGGTGATCTCCCGGCCGACATTGTTGATGAAAAGATCGACGACGGCGCTGTCGTTGACCAGTCCGGTCAGATACAGCGTGTCGTCGTAATATTCATCGGCACCACCTGCTCCGAAATAGCAGGTGCCGTGCTTGATCCATTCATGACGATGCAGAAAGCTTGCAAAGCCCGGCATCGCGGCCTGAAGCGCGTCGGCTGTTTCCGTATCGATTTGCGGAGCAGGCAGACGGTGCCAGCTGTCCGGCGTATCGAGGTTCCTGACGGAGGCCGGCACTCCGCAATAGTCGTTGCCTCTCGGCTGAGGCCAAAGTCCGTGGATCGACAATTGTCCTGTCGTGTGAGGCAGGTTGCCGTCGTTCAGGTCCCTGCATTCTTTCTTGGCTGGCCGGGTCTCGCAGAAGGCGGGCTGCCAGCTCAGGGCCAAGAGGTTGTCGGTTGATTCCGTGCCGATTGGCTCCAGGACCACCTCGTCGTCGTTTTCGCCTCTGCCGGTGTGCGTATCTGCCCGGACCGCATGAACGCCGCAATCGGCACTTACCCAGCGCGACGTCGTCAAGGGTGCATCCGGTACCTCGACCTGGAAGAAGTCACCGCCCTCCTTGTTGATGCCGAGCATCGTGTAAGCCATGCGAGGGCGCGTGGTGATACCGCCCGGATTCGTCTGCCTGTTCTTGCTGTGAAAGGCCTCGCAGGTTTTCTCGGCAATGAAATATCCCTCCAGCTTGACAAAGGAGAGGGAAGGGCTCGAGCAAACTAGTGAAATCAAGACAAAAAACAGGAACCGAGACATGGCATCTCCCCCGAGGCGCACCAGGTAACATACTGATTTTGCGAAGCTGTCATGTCGATTTTGTGACGCGAGTCACATTTTAATTTCTAGCCAGGGTTGTGGTCTGGTTTTGAAGAAGAAGACCGTTTGATGCGGGTCTCAGCTGCCGCCAAGCAGCTTTTTCAGCATCTCGGCCATGGGCCCCGATTTGGGCAGTTCGGCCGGTTTTCCCTGCCGGGCCTGCCTGATGTGGCTTTGTCCCTTGGGCTTCTGGGTTTTCGAGGGAGTCGTGGACGCTTTACCGGTCTTGTCCTTCCGCTGGGCTTTTTCCGGTTCCAGAGCCAGGGTGAGCTTGTTGGCAAACTGGCTGTCCTTGCCCTCGGCGAGCAGATCCGCATGGTCGGCGATGTTTGACAAAAGCGGTTCGAGCCAGTCCCTGTCGGCCTTTGCGAAGTCGCCGAGCACATAATTCGAGACGAGCTTCTTGTCGCCCGGGTGGCCGATGCCGAGACGGAGCCTGCGATAGTCCGCACCGATATGGGCTGTGAGGGATCTCAGACCGTTGTGGCCTCCGTGACCGCCACCTTGCTTCATCCGAAATTTTGCGGGCGGCAGATCAAGTTCGTCGTATAGAACGACAATGTCTTCCGGTTCGATCTTGTAGAAACGCATGGCTTCACCGACCGAGCGGCCGGATTCGTTCATGTAGGTCGACGGCTTAAGCAGCAGCACCTTCTCCGAGCCAAGCCTGCCCTCGGAAACCTGGCCCTGAAAACGGGCGCGCCATGGCGGGAAGCCGGAATGACGGCGATGGATCTCGTCGACGGCCATGAACCCGATATTGTGCCGGTGTCCGGCGTACTTGGCTCCCGGATTGCCGAGTCCGATGATCAGTTTCATCTCGCACCTGCGCCATCATCGCTGAAACGAAAAGGCAGCCGAAAACGGCTGCCGGGGCAGGGAGGCGGTGGCCGCCTCCCGCATGATCCAGTCGAAGCGGAAGCTTATTCGCTTGCAGCCTCTTCGTCGGTTGCTTCTTCTTCCGAAGCCTCGCCGTCGACTTCTTCTTCTTCCTGAACGCCGGCCGGTGCAGCGATCGTCGCGATGGTGAAGTCGCGGTCGGTGATCGTCGGCTGGCAGCCTTCGGGAATTGTGACCGCGGAAATGTGCAGGCTGTCGCCCGGCTCTGCATTTGCCAGGTCAAGCTGGAGCGCTTCCGGAATGGAGTCGGCCGGAACCGTCATTTCAACGGTGTGGCGAACAACGTTCAGAACGCCGCCCTTCTTGAGGCCCGGGCAGATTTCTTCGTTGAGGAACTGGACCGGAATCTCGACCGTGAGTGTCGCGCCTTTTGCGACGCGCAGGAAATCGACATGCAGGACATCGTCGCGCACCGGGTGCAACTGAAAGTCCTTCGCGATGACCTGGTGCTTTTCACCGTCGACATCGATGATACCGATCTGTGCGGTGAAACCACCCTTGTGAAGAGTGAGGGTGGTTTCCTTCACCGGAATGGTGATCGGCATTGCAGGTTTCTTGTCGCCGTAGATCACGGCAGGTAGAAGGCCTTCGCGACGCAGTGCCCGTGCGGCCCCCTTGCCCACCCGGTCCCGTGCCGACGCCTTCAGCTCATAGCTGGCAGCCATGGCAAACTCCTTGAGTGTATGGTAGCGGACCGGCGAACCACCGTATCGACATGACCTGAGTTGTTCGGGATCGGTCCAGATGCGCCTCCTCCAGGGGTGCAGGCGCGAGCGCGCGTATAGCGGAAAAGCGTGCGCGATGCAACAGCGGGCACAATATCTGTGCCAAAGGGATCGTTTTTCCCGGCGACGTCCAGTTTGGCCCGATTCGGACAGTCACCTGGAGCGGGGCAGCTTCGCGTCATGCGGGTATCTTACGGCCGGTCTTTCGTTACGCAAACTCGTAGCGGTCTGCTTTTGAAGCGGAAATCTGGGTCTTGTCCGCTTTTTTGAACTTTGAATTTCGTTCTGCGATTGTAAATTTCAATCAAGAATAGAGTAATTCGAAAAATACATTCGTTTTCTATATTAGTATTTTTCTCAACTCTCGACTTAATATTTTGTTATTTTAAGCATTAAGTTCTTCATATACTGAATTTTAATCTGCAGAAGTCATGCTTACCCCGGGTTGAAAACCTTGGGAGAGCATAATGAAAAATCTCGTCTACACTACAACTGCACTTTGCTTCTTGTTTGCCGGTACAGCGGCCGCAAATGAATTCGAAAGCGAATTGAAAACGCTGGCTGCAGGAAAGATCGCCGAGATCGCCACCTCCAGCGAAGTTATTGACGCTGTCCGCGCCCAGAACGGCGAAACGGCTGCCTTCGACCAGGCCAAGATCGATGCACTCGATAAAACCTGGCGCGCGGAAGCTGAGGCTGTCGACCAGCCGATGATCGATACGGTGCTGGAACGCCCGCTGTCGACCTTCCTGACCGATGTCCAGGAAAGCAGCGATGGTCTCTTCACTGAAATTTTCGTCATGGACGGCAAGGGCCTGAATGTCGGCCAGAGCGACGTCACCTCCGACTACTGGCAGGGCGACGAAGCAAAATGGCAGGACACCTATTCCAACGGTAAGGGTGCCGTGCACATCAGTGAGCTGGAAGAAGATGAAAGCACGCAAACCCTCCAGAGCCAGGTGAGCGTCACGGTCGTCGACCCGGAGAGCGGCGAAGCAATCGGAGCCGTTACCTTCGGTGTGAACGTCGAAAACCTCTGATCTACACCCATGCGGGAAGGCATCGCCTTCCCGCGAGACTTTGGAGAATTCCGTGAAGGTTGCGGCAAAACTTCCAGCGCTTGTCCTAGGGATAGCGCTTCTGTGTTCTGCGGGCGTTGGCATCGCAAGTTACGTTTCAAGCGCGAACACCGTCAAGGGACAGGCAGAACAGCGATTGATGGCATTGGCCGAGAGCCGCCGGGACAGCCTGCTGGAACTTTATCACGGGAAACAGAGAACGATCGAAGGGCATGTCCAGGGCAAGACGCTCAGGGCGGCCTATAGTGCTTTTGATACCGCCTGGGCCAAGTACAAGGACAAGGCTTCCGCAACGCTCACGAAGATCTATGTGACGGACAACCCGCACCCGGTCGAAGAGCGGGACCAGTTGGTTAAGGCCGGGCGCAAGCCCTACGACAAGTCCCATGCCAAGCATCACACACCGCTCCGCGACTTTGCGGACGCAAACAATTTTCCAGACCTTTTGCTTGTCAACCTCAATGGCGACGTCATCTACAGCGCGCGCAAGCTGGATGACTTCGGTGTGAACGTTCAGGCCGAAACCTGGCAGGACACGCCCCTGGCCGATGCCTACAAGACGATCGTCGTGGACGGCAATGAGGCGGTGGTAGCCTATGATCCGGAGCATTATCCGGGACGGAACAACGAGGCCACCGGTTTTCTTGCAGCCCCGATTTCGGTCGGCAGCAAGACGATCGGCATGGTGGTCTACGAAGCGCCGACAAGTGAAGTCACAACGTTGCTCGGCAAGTTCGCGGGACTGGGAGAAACCGGTGAGACGCTGCTTCTCAACGGGGACGGTCTCGCGATGAACGACAGCCTGCGCACGGCCGACGTTTCGGAACTGCTCAGCGACAGGTTCAACGCACCGGAGATCGCCGCATCAATGGGAGGCGGGAACACCTTCACGCGCCTGCCGGATTTCAACGGGCAGGACGTCTTTGCAGCGATCGTTCCGGTCACCGCGTTCGGCCAGAGCTATGCCGTCGTCGTCGTGCAGGCGGCCAGCGAGGTTCTGGCACCGCTGACAACGCTGCAGATCTGGATTTTCGCAAGCGCGATCGTCTGTGCACTGATCGCCGGCCTGTTCGGCCTGGTCACGGCCAGGGGACTATCGGGGCGTATCTCCTGTCTCGGCGATATCATGAACAAGCTGGCCGGCGGGGATACGAGCGTCGATGTCCCGGTGCAATCGGCACGTGACGAAATCACCGAGATGGCTGCTTCGGTCCGTATTTTCCGTGAAAACGCACTTGAGCGCGAGCGGCTGGAACAGGAGCAGAAGGAAACATCTTTCGAACAGGCACGGCAATCGGATGCGGTCGCGAGCCTCATATCCGATTTCAGATCCGAAGTCACACAGATGCTCGATGCCGTCTACAGCAACAGCGAGCAGATGCGGACGGCTGCCGAGGAACTCAACGGCGTTGCGGATGAGACGGCCGGTGAAGCTTCCAATGCGTCCAGTGCTTCGGAAGCTGCCTCGACCAACGTGCAAACCGTGGCCTCTGCTTCGGAAGAGCTGTCGGCATCCATCCAGGAAATCCGCCGTCAGGTCCAGTCGACCACCGATATCGTGCAGAGTGCGACACAAGCCGCGATGCAGACGAACACCAAGATCGAAGGTCTCGCGGAATCGGCGCAGAGGATCGGCGATGTCGTCAATCTGATTTCGGCAATCGCGGAGCAGACCAACCTGCTGGCGCTCAACGCCACGATCGAGGCCGCGCGGGCCGGGGAAGCCGGACGCGGGTTCGCCGTTGTTGCTTCCGAGGTCAAGGAGCTTGCCACGCAGACGGCAAAGGCCACGGAAGAGATCGAGGGGCAGATCACGGAAGTCCAGGCGGCCACCAAGGAAGCCGTTTCCGCAATCGCCGGGATCACCGAGACGATGAGCCAGGTAGACGAATATACCGGTACGATTGCCGCGGCGGTTGAACAGCAGGGCGCTGCAACGAACGAGATTTCCGGCAACGTCCAGGATGCCGCTAAGGGAACGCAGGACGTCGCGCAGACCATCATCACGATCTCCGAAAAGGCCCAGGTGACCAGTTCTTCGGCAGGGCAGGTGCTGAACGCATCCACTGATGTGAATGCCCGTACCACGGATCTGCGCGAAACCGTCGACCGGTTCCTCAAGGCAGTGGCGGCTGCCTAAGGCGCAACGGCGATCCAGGCTTTCAGATACGCGAAGTGGAACAGGCCCCGGTGCACCGCCGGGGCCTGTTTTCGTTTGACAGACGTCGCCAAGCGCATCGCGCTCCAGGATCTAGTTGCAACTCATGCCATGGCTCTACCCAGAGCTGTCAGGTTTAGAAAACACTGTCGTACATCTGTCCTTTGGAACGGAGAGTAATTTCTTCGGGTGCCGAGTCGGGATGCGAAATCGTTTCCCGGATTTGTCATCCCGGTTTGCTGCGCAGCTGCAAGACCGGGACCCAGTATTCCGTGTGGCCGAAGATGAATGCAAATCGGAGAAACAAGGGGGTACTGGGTTCCGGCCTTCCGCTGCGCTTCAGCCGGAATGACAAGTTCCCTGGCTGCGGATCACCTCACCAGATCCATTGCGGGTTAAACCGGACGGTAATCGGCTCGACCATGGCATCCATGCCGTTCCGTCTCCAGTTGCGCAGCCATCGATCGCAGTGAGGCAATGGCATGGATTGCCAGATCAGGTCTGGCAGTGACCGCTGCGGATTTTTGCGAAATGGTTGCGTTGGTTTCCAGTGCAGCCTCATCCTGAGGTGCGAAGCGACGCGTAGCGTCGAAGGATGATGTGGCGTACTCGGAGCGGGCGGCGCTTCCATCGAGCCTCCAAATCGGGATACGGAATTGTTCCCCCGATTTGTCGTCCCGGTTTGCCGTGAAAGCGGCAAGACCGGGACCCAGTATTCCGTGTGGCCGGAGACTGAAACAAGACGGAAAATCCGGTGGTTACTGGGTTCCGGCCTTCCGCTGCGCTTCAGCCGGAATGACAAGCTCATAGGCTGCGGATCTCCTCACCAGATCCATTTCGGGTTAAACCGGACAGCAGTGGGCTTGACCATGGCATCCATGCCGTTCCGTCTCCAGTTGCGCAGTGATCGACCGCAGTGAGGCAATGGCATGGATTGCCAGATCAGGTCTGGCAATGACCGCGGTGGGGCTTTTTCAAATTCGCGACCGCTGTTCCCGGCGCGACCTCATCCTGAGGTTTGGAGCGACGCGGAACCTCGCAAGATGGGCCACGGATTCGTACCTTGCGGCCGTCCCCAGGATGAGGAAGGCACGCCCATATCAACTCTCGTTCGGTGCATAGCTGCTTGGATCGACTGCCGCGGGCCGGTCCGCAAGGAACAGATCGGCCTTGCGCGCGGGCGTTGCGGCAATGACGCGGCCGGCCTTGATTACCTTGAGCCGGGTCGCCTTCAGGCGGATCGCCTCGATCGTGTCGCGCGCCTGCAGCACCACGAAGTCGGCCTTGCATCCCTTGTCCAGTCCGTACCCGTTCAATCCCATCGCCTTTGCCGGATGCGAGGTGACGCAGTCATAGGCATAGCGGATGTCGTCGCGGCTGGTCATCTGGGCGACGTGAAGTCCCATGGAAGCGACTTCGAGCATGTCGCCGGAGCCCATCGAATACCAGGGGTCCATCACGCAGTCGTGGCCGAAGGAGACATTGACGCCGTAGGACCGAAGTTCCGGTACACGGGTCTGGCCACGCCGCTTGGGATAGGTGTCATGGCGGCCCTGAAGGGTGATATTGATCAGCGGATTGGCGATCGCGTGCACCCCGGCCTCGGCAATCAGCGGCAGAAGTTTGGAAACGTAGTAGTTGTCCATCGAGTGCATGGAGGTGAGATGTGATCCGGCGACACGCCCCTGAAGCCCGAGCCGCTGCGTCTCGTATGCGAGCGTTTCGATGTGGCGCGACATCGGATCATCGGTCTCGTCGCAATGCATGTCGACCATCAGGCCGCGTTCGGCGGCGATTTCACACAATCTGGCAACCGACCTGGCGCCATCGTCCATGGTGCGCTCGAAATGCGGGATGCCGCCGACGATGTCGACACCCATGTCGAGTGCCGTGAGCAGGTTCTTTTCCGCGTTCGGTGACCTGTAGAGGCCATCCTGCGGAAAGGCGACCAGTTGCAAATCGATGTAGTCCCGGACTTTCTCGCGGACTTCCAGAAGGCCTTTGACACCGGTCAGACGGTCGTCGCAGACATCCACATGGGTGCGGATGGCGAGCAGTCCCTGCGCAACGGCAAGGTCGCAGTATTTCAGAGCCCGCTCGACAACGGCCTCGACCGTGAGGATTTCCTTGAGTTCTCCCCAAAGCGCGATCCCTTCCAGCAGCGTGCCGCTGCGGTTCATGCGCGGCAGTCCGAGAGAGAGCGTCGCATCCATGTGAAAGTGACTGTCGATGAAGGGCGGTGAGACCAGTTTTCCCGCCGCATCGATGATGTCGCGCGCATCAACATCTATGCCCGCCTCAACGGCCTCGATCAGGCCGTTTCTGCAGGCGATGTCGACGCCGGTTCGACCGTCGGGCAGGTTCGCGTTCTTTACCAGAAGATCGAAACTCATCGGGTGTTACCTCAGCGTTGGCCCCGGAAATACGGAACGAGCAGCGCGCGCGGATAGTCGGCCCGTCTTGCCACGACGATAAGCGCTGCAATCGACAGGATATAGGGCATCATCAGGAAGATCTGGCCGGGGATGAAGCTGCCGACTTCTGTCTGGAGCCGCACCTGGAAGGCATCGAACGCTCCGAAGAGCAGGGCGCCGATCAACGCCTTGCCGGGACGCCAGGACGCAAAGACCGTGAGTGCGATACAGATCCAGCCCCGGCCGTTGACCATGCCGAAGAAAAACGCATCGAATGCGGACATCGTCAGGAAGGCGCCACCAAGAGCCATGATTGCCGAGCCCGCGACAACGGTGCCCATGCGGATGGCGTAGACGGAAAGTCCCTGGGATTCGACCGCAGCCGGGTTGTCGCCAACGGCCTGGATCGCGAGCCCGAGCGGGGTTCTGTACAGGACATAAGCCGTCGCGAGCACCAGGAACAGCGCCAGGAAGGTCAGCGGTGTCTGCTGAAACAGGGCCGGACCGATGAACGGCAACTCGCTCAGAACCGGAATGTCGAGAGGCTGGAAGGCGTCGATCCGGGGAGGGGAGGACACGTCCGGCAGGGCCGTCCTGTACATGAAATAGCTCAGGGACGTGGCAAACAGCGTCACGCCGATGCCCGAGACGTGCTGGGAGAGCCCCAGCGGCACGGTCAGGATCGCGTGGATCAGTCCGAAGACCGCGCCGGCAAACGCGGCGACCAGAACGCCGCCCCAAAGGCCGGCCCCGAGCCAGACCGCCATCCATCCGGCCATGGCGCCAGCGGTGAAAATCCCCTCGATGCCGAGATTGAGCACGCCTGCGCGCTCGCAGATCAGGGCTCCGATCACGCCGAAGATCAGCGGTGTGGCAATGCGCAGGGCCGCGGCCCAGAAATTGGAGGAGAAAAGAATGTCGATGATTTCGATCATTGGCCGACCTCCTTGGTCGACGGCGCAGTAATGAACCTCACACGGAAGCGCAGGAACAGGCCGGAGACGAGGACGCACAGGAGCGCCATGGCGACGATCAGGTCCGCCAGGTAATTGGACACGCCAGTGGCACGCGACATGGAATCCGCGCCGACAAAGATGCTGGCAATGAAAAGGGCCGCGAAAACGACGCCGATGGGGGACAGGCCCGCAAGCATGGCGACAACGATGCCGGAATAGCCGAAACCGGGCGACAGGTCCGCGGTGAGATAGCCTTTCAGTCCGGCGACTTCTCCGACGCCGGCAATGCCCGCAAGTGCGCCCGAGAGAAGGCCGACGCGCATGAACGTTGCGGTGACAGGAATGCCCGCGTGGCGGGCCGCGGCCGCGTTTTCGCCGACAGCCCGGATCTCGAACCCCCAGACCGTTCGCTTCAAAAGAAAATAGACACCCAGCGAGGCCGCCAGCGCCAGAACGAGGCCCCAGTGAATGCGCATGCGCTCCAGAAGCTTGGGCAGAGCGGCTTCATCGAGGATCGGTTCCGACTGCGGCCAGCCCATTCCCATCGGATCCTGCATCGGGCCTTCCAGCATCATCTGTACGAAGAGCAGGACGATGAAGTTCAAAAGAAGGGTCGTGACGACTTCATCCACGCCCAGCCGGGTTTTCAACAGGGTGGGGCCGAGTATCAGCAGGCCGCCCGCCAGGGCGCCCGCGAGAACCACCATCGGTATGAGAACGAAAGCCGGAGCGGAAATGGCGCCGGTACCGACGGCAACAGCAGCCAGCGCCCCGATATACAACTGACCTTCAGCGCCGATGTTCCAGAGCTTGGCCCGAAAGGCAACCGCTGCCGCGAGCCCGGTCAGGATCAGCGGTGTTGCGCGTGTCAGCATCTCGGTAAAGGCGAAAAGGGACCCGAACGCACCCTTGACCATGAGACCATAGGCCTCGAAAACCGACAAACCTGCAAACAGCATGGGTATGGCGGCCAGAACCAACGCGGCCACGGCTGCGGCAAGAGAGACGCCAAGCATACGGGAAACGGATGCCGGCGGGCGGGGTTCAAACCGGATCATGCTGCTTCTCCACTCTGGCCGGCCATGCGCAATCCGAGTGTTCCGCGATCCAGGTCTTCGGTCGGGTCCGCCGCCGAAAGCGCGCCACGATGCATGACCGCGATCCGGTCGGACAGGCGCATGAGTTCATCGAGATCCTCGGATATCAGGATTACGCCTGCGCCCCGGTCACGTGCGGCCAGAAGGCGTTTGTGAACGTCGGAAGTCGCGCCGACATCCAGGCCACGGGACGGCTGCGCTGCGAGGACCACTTGCGGTTCGGGATCAAGGGTCCGTGCGAGCACGATTTTCTGGATGTTGCCGCCGGAAAGCAGCCGCGCCTGGCTGTCCTCTCCCTGGCAGCGGATGTCATAGGCCGCTATCAGCCGCCTGGCGGTTTCGCGCATGGCCGAAAAGCGCAGCAGTCCGAAGCGCTGGTTCTGCGGCTTTCGGATGGATTCGATGGCAAGGTTCTCCGAAACGCTCATCGCCCCGACGATGCCGTCGTGATGACGGTCTTCGGGGATGCGGGCAAGACCTGCGTCAATCATCTTGCGCGCGCTGGCACCGGTTTCTTCAGAGCCGGCAAGGGTCATCGTTCCCGATGCCGGAGCCTGTAGTCCCGAAATGACGCGGGCGAGCATGGTCTGGCCATTGCCCGAAACACCCGCGATCCCAAGGATTTCGCCCGCGTTCAGCGTGAGGTCCACGCCATGCAGGGCATCGCGTCCGCTGCCTGCCGAAACGCTGTTCAGAACGAGCAGGGGGGCTCCGGGTGATCCCTTGCCGCGCACTGTTTCAACGATCTCGTGTCCGACCATGAGTTCCGCCAGCTTGCGCAGATCGCACTCGGCAGTGGCAAGATCGGCGACCTTGCGTCCGCCCCGCAACACCGCAACGCGATGGGACGAGGCGATCACCTCGGCCAGCTTGTGGGATATGAAAATGATTGCCAGCCCGTCCGCTGCGAGCTTCTTCAGGGTCGAGAACAGGGTGTCGGATTCCTGAGGCGTCAGCACGGCGGTCGGTTCATCAAGAACGAGAACGCGGGCGTCGCGGTAAAGCGCCTTGAGAATTTCCACCCGCTGCTTCTCTCCGACGGACAGTTGCGAAATCCGGGCATCCAGCGGAACGCTCAGGCCAGAGCGCTCTATCAGGTCTTCAAGCTTCGCACGGGCAGGTTTGCGGGCCGAGGTCACAGCGGAAAGCTTCTCGGTGCCAAGGACAATGTTGTCCAGTGCGCTCAGGTTCTCGGCCAGCGTGAAGTGCTGGTGCACCATGCCGATGCCGGCTTCAAGCGCCGCGTGCGGCGATCCGGCTTCCAGTTCGATCAGTCCGGTGCCGGGCGCGGCGACATAAACCTGACCCTCGTCCGCAACATAGTGCCCGAACAGGATGTTCATCAGGGTCGTCTTGCCGGCACCGTTTTCCCCCAGAAGCGCCAGAATTTCACCTCTTGCGAGGTCGAGCGACACGTCGCCGTTTGCCGTGAGATCGCCAAAACGCTTGGTGATACCGTCCAGCCTGAGGACGGTCTCCGCCGCTTGCGTGGGTTCCGTCATGCGGAGCTCCGGAATTTGGTTTGTCGGCCGCAAGTGCGGCTTGGGCAGGAGATGCCGGCGGCAGAACGCCGCCGGCCGAAAGCGTTACATCGTCGATTTCGGTTCGCTGTCATTGACGTTGACGCGGAAGAGGCCATCCAGGATTTCCTGTTCCTTTTCCTTGGCCGCCGCGACGGCAGCCGGATCGGCGAGACTCTCATCCACGATGAAGCTGCCGCCGCCGTAGGACATGAAGCTGAAGGGGCCATAGTCAGCGGGCTCAAAGCTGCCGCCGACGACCGCGGTCACGGCGCGATCAATGGTCGGCTCCATGTGCCAGAGCGCGGAAGACAGGATCGTTCCGGGATAGTCCGCGGACGTGTCGATCACGTTGCCGATTGCCAGGATTTCCTTTTCCTTGGCAGCGTCGGACACGCCGAAGCGCTCGGCGTAGAGAATGTCGGCACCCTTGTCGATCATGGCGAAGGCCGCTTCCTTGGCCTTGGGCGGGTCGTACCAGGAATTGATGAAGGTCACCAGGAACTTCACGTCCGGATTGACGGACGTCGCGCCGTCCATGAAGGCGTGCATCAGGCGGTTGACTTCCGGAATGGCATAGCCGCCGACCATACCGATCACGTTCGACTTGGTGCTGGCACCCGCAATCATGCCGGACAGGTAGCTGGGTTCGTGGATCCAGTTGTCGAAGACGGCAAAATTCGGTTTGGCAGGTCCGAAGGAGGAGCCCATGAGAAAGGCCGTGTCCGGATATTCCGCAGCCACCTTGCGCGCGGCGCGTTCCACCGCGAAGGCTTCCCCGACGACGAGGTCCATGCCCTGTTCGGCATATTCGCGCATCACGCGTTCATAATCGGTATTAGCCACGTTTTCGGAGAAGGTGTAGGTGATTTCACCCCGCTCCTGCGCCGCCTTCAGGGCCTTGTCGATACGGCTGACCCATTGCTGTTCGACCGGAACCGTGTAGATCGCAGCCACCTTGATCGGGTCGGCGGCCAACACGGCTGTAGACGGCAAGGCGACGGTGGCTGTGACGGCCAAAGCGGCCGACAACAGGGCCCTGCGGACCCTGGAAAATTGTTTTAATACGAGCATCGGAATCCCCTGGAAGTATTTTTAGCCCGAAAAGTTGATCACAAAATATGCGTGCTCACAAGCTGTGCACGTGGTCTCGGCGCGAATTTTTTGATCATTTGGGAAAATTTTTGGGCCGCAGGGTCAGACCACAATGAGTTTGCGCAGCCCGTGTCGCGGGGCAGACAAAAAAAACGCCGGTCGGACCGGCGTTTTCAAGACTTCAGTGCCTGGCCTCAGCTGAACAGGCTGGAGACCGACTTTTCCAGCGCCGTCCGGTTGATTGCCTCGCCGATAAGGGGCGCAATCGAGATCGTGCGTATGTTGGCGGCGGCGGTGATCGCAGCCGTGGGTTCGATCGAATTGGTGATCACAAGTTCTTTCAGCTTCGAGGACGTCACCCTGGCGACGGCGCCACCCGACAGCACGCCGTGCGTGATGTAGGCTGTCACTGAGTCCGCGCCCTGGGACAGCAGCGCCTCGGCCGCATTGCAGAGCGTGCCGCCGCTGTCGACGATGTCGTCGACCAGGATGCAGTCATAGCCCTTCACTTCCCCGATAATGTTCATGACTTCCGATTCCCCGGGCTTGTCACGACGCTTGTCGACGATGGAGAGCGGGGCATCGATCCGTTTCGCGAGCGCACGGGCGCGCACGACACCGCCGACATCGGGCGACACGACCATCACGTTGTCGGTCGCGTAGCGTTCCTTGATGTCCCGGGTCATCACGGGAGCGGCGAAGAGATTGTCCGTCGGTATATCGAAAAAACCCTGGATCTGTCCGGCGTGGAGATCCAGGGTCAAAACGCGGTCTGCGCCTGCGTTGGTGATCAGGTTGGCCACCAGTTTCGCCGAGATCGGTGTCCGTCCCGATGCGCGGCGATCCTGGCGCGCATAGCCGAAATAGGGGATCACGGCGGTGATGCGTCTGGCAGAGGAGCGGCGCAGCGCATCAATGATGATGAGCAACTCCATCAGGTGATCGTTTGCCGGGTAGCTGGTCGGCTGCACGACGAAGACATCCTCGCCACGCACGTTCTCCTGGATTTCTACGAAGATTTCCTGGTCGGCAAAGCGCCTGACCTGGCATTTGGCGAGAGGCGCATCCAGGTAATTGGAGATTTCCTCAGCCAGGGCTCGGTTCGAATTGCCCGCGACGATCTTCATGAGCCGCAAGTCCTTCTGGTGCGACGGCGCGAGTGAGGACTGTCATATCCCGCAAACACGCTGAAAAGGCCTATGTCGTGTCGAGTGCCGGGTGCCGCAGGTTGTGTTCAGGCGACCCCCGGCAGGCGGCGGCGTTGTAACAACCAAGCAACCGGACCACAACAGGTGATAGGCCCTCTCACGTTCTTTTTTTGAAATTTTGTGGCGCAAAACCACGGTTATCCGGCTAAGCGATCATTATCGGTTGAGCCAGGCCTCGATTTCCACCATCGAGCGCGCCGCGATTCGGGACAGGGTCGATGCACTGACGGCCTGCCAGGGATCTCCGGAAGCACCTCCGGTCGATTCGGTTCCCGAGATGCGTTTCAGGCGGCTGCCGTTTGCGTCAACTATGTCGAACACATAGAACACGGTTCCGTTGGATGGCTGACCGGTGGCGGCAAGGTAGCCGTTTACACGATAGGTCGCGGCAGCCCCGACACGTCTGACGAGCGTGATGTTCTGACGGCGCGCTTCCCTGCCGATATACTCCGACAATTCATCGGCGATGTTTCCCGGAGCGCCGGTAAACGGTTCGAATGCAAAGGTAACGACGTTTTCCGCGTCGGCCTGTCCGGCGATGGAAGGCTGCGAGACCGGCCCTGAAATCGGTGTCGGCGTCTGCGGAGAAGACTGGCACGCGGCGAGGAAGCCGAGAAGCAAGAGAGCCGCCGCTGCCCGCAAAACGGAATAGGAGTTCTGGCTGGAAAATGAGAGCATGAAGGGGTCCGGCTCCAGATGTCTGCGTCATTCCGATCCAGGACCTGCCGGACTGATGCTCCGTCCGGCCGATTCCCGTGTCGCACTTGGTTTATCCCGACTTTACCGGCAGGTCGAGTGGCAGAGTGGATAAGCACTCCGGCGCCCCTTCGGTGGTGAGGTATGTCTGTCCGAGCGTCATCGCGGTGTCGGTGATCGAATCCATCAGGATCATGTGCATGAAGATCACCATGTTCGGTTTGACCGGGGCCGGATTGGACCTGTAAGCCATGGGCGTGTCCATCCAGCTCGGGGTGAAACGGGCGCCGAGCGAGTAGCCGCACGCGTTCAGCCGGTGCTGCATCATGCCGTGGGAATCCATGCGCTCCGCATGGGCGTCGAAGATGTCGCCGAAGGTCTTCCCCGGCACCAATTGGGTTTCCACCGCCGCCAGTGCCTCACGCGTGGCCAGATACATCTCCTGATGCCTGTCCGATGGCGTGCCGACGATGATCGTCCGCATGGCAGCCGCGTGGTAGTGCCGGTAGCTGCCGGCCCACTCGAGCGTGATCTGATCGCGTTCGTCAAGGACGCGGCGGCCGGACTTGTATCGGCACAGAAGCGCGTCGTGTCCGGAGCCGATGATGAATTCGTTGCCCGGATAATCTCCGCCGCCCTCGAAGATTGCGCCCTGCATCGCCGAAAGGACCTTGCCTTCGTCGGCTCCAGGACGAATTTCGTCGATGGCCGCGTGAAACGCCTTGTCCGTCAGTTCTGCCGCCTTGCGGACATAGACGATTTCCTCCGGGCTCTTCACCGAGCGCAGCTCCGGTATCAGCGCCGACGCATCGCGCAGGTCGGCGAAACTGGTCAGCTCGGCATTGATCTGCAGCGCGATCTTGCCGGTCATGCCGTGCGTGTCGTATTCGATCCCGATCCTGCTGCCGAGAAGATCCATGTCGAACAGCATCTCCTTGAGTTGCATCACGGGGCTGGCGGAGCCGCGGTCAATCCAGATCCGTATGTCGGATACGTTGGAAGTATGGCGCGCCTGACGCTGATCTGCCGAGCGCGTCAACAGGACCTTTTCCCCGTCCTTTGTCACGACGAGGCATTGGAAGAAACAGAAGCCGAACGTGTCATAGCCCGTCAGCCAATACATGCTTTCCTGCGCAAACAGCAGCATGGCGTCGAGCTTCTCGGCGTCCATGGCGGCTTTCAGTTCGGTAAAGCGGCGCTCGAATTCAGCGTCTGAAAAGTGCAGTGCCATGGTCGTCCTCACATTCACTAAACTGGCGGTCAAGGCTCAAGGGAAATCGCGCTGATCTGGCGGCCGTAATCCGGCTCGCCGCGATGGGTTGTCCGTCTGTACGAAAAGAAACGGTCTTCGTCGCAATAGGTGCAGAGTTCTAGGTCGATGACCTTGCCCAGACCGGTCTCGCGCAGACGATCGGTGATGAATGCCGGGAGATCGAACATGAAGTGGCCATCGCGTTCGGACGGAGTGAAATAGATCTCGTTGCTTGTCGCATCACTGACGAAACGGTCGTGAAACTCGGGCCCGACTTCATAGGATTGCCGCGAAATGGTCGGGCCGAGAACCGCAACCGTGTTTTCGCGCGCTGCCCCGCGTGCCTCCATCGCTGCGACAGTGTTCTGAAGAATGCCCGTGAGCGCACCTTTCCAGCCCGAATGGGCTGCGCCGACAACGCCGGCACCCGGGTCCGCGAAGAGGATCGGCCCGCAATCGGCCGTCAGAATGCCGACCGCCAGACCCGGTTTGTCGGTGACGAGCGCGTCCGCCTTTTTGTGACGGCCATCTTCCCAGGGCCCATCGACCGTAAGCACATCGGCAGAGTGGATCTGATAGGGTGACAGGAGACGGTCCGCCGACACGCTCAGCACATCGGCGACCCGGCCGCGGTTCCGAAGCACCGTATCGCGTGCATCTTCGGAGCCAAGGCCGACATTCAGGCTCTCGTAAATGCCGGTCGAAACGCCGCCCTCCCGCGTGAAAAAGCCGTGGCGGATCCCGTCAAGGTTCAGTGCTTCTGCTTCGATCTTCATAAACTGCCCCGAAAAGACGCGCGGCTGACCTGCCCGGACATCGCGCCCCTGGTCTGCTTCGATTCGTTCCCGACCTCTGATCCTTGGTTGCTTCATGGGACACTGTCAAATGGCGGAAAGATTGCAGGTGTGCTCGACAGAGCCAGCACCTTGAAGAGATCTCCCATCTGCGCCGGGGCGGCAAGACGCTCGACCGCGTCGCGAATGGCCTCCTGTTCTTCGTGCGTCTTTCCGATGCCGAGAGACCCGGCACGTTCCAGAAGCCCCGACCGCAGCAGGAATTCGCCCTGGGTCAGGAAAGCGTGCGATGCGGCTCCGCCCCTGAGCGCCGCGCCTGCCAGGGCTTCGAAATTCACGTGGGCGGTCAGGTCGGCCTCGCCAGGATGCGCCAGGACATCGTCGTAGGCGTGACGATAAAGCGCCTGCAATGTGTCGCCGGTCGCGGTTTTCAGATAGCCGTAGTCGATGATGATCGCAGCGCCGCCGTCGCGCGCGAGCCTGTGTCCCAGCCCCTCGGCGATCGCATTTGCGGCCGGTTGGGTTTCAAGGATCGTCCCGGGCGGCGGGTTCCGGAAATCCGCCGGAATGTCGCTGTCCGGGATCCGTGCCGTTCCGGCGCCGAATGCGAGTTCGCCGCCCGCGTCCAGCCCGACGACGCGCGCCTGCCAGCCGTCGGGTGTCCTGACAAACTGATGGATCGGGAGCGCGTCGAAGAACTCGTTCGCGACCAGTATGAAAGGTCCCTCCGGTATGTCCTCGACAGCGCCGTGAAAGGCAGGTTCCAGCGGCGCGCCAGCGAGCGTTGCTGCCTGGACTTTCCTGAGGCGCGGGCTTGTCTCGACCAGATTGAGTTGCGCGGCGGCGATGAAACCCGGACGAAGCGACGCCGTCCGCAACAGATCGGCCATCAGGGTGCCGCGTCCCGGACCCAGTTCAATCAGATTGAATGCCTCCGGTTCCCCGAGAGCCTGGAATGCGGCGACACAGGCGGCACCGACGAGCTCTCCGAACATCTGGCTGACCTCGGGGGCGGTGATGAAGTCGCCTTCGCTGCCGAATGGTTCCCGCGTTCTGTAGTAGCCCCGGTCCGGATCGCCGAGGCACTGGGCCATGTAGTGCGCCACCGGAAGCGGGCCTTCAGTGGCAATGCGGGCCTTGATTTTCTCCTTGAGCTCCGTCAAGCCGCGGCGTCCTTCAAGGGGCGGCGTGACGCCCAGATCATGAGCGCGAGCCCGGCGAGTATCATCGGCACCGACAAGAGGATGCCCATCGTCAGGAAGCCCGACAGATATCCGATATGGGCGTCGGGTACGCGGTAGAACTCGGCGATCGAGCGGCCGATGCCATATCCGAATGCGAACGCGCCGGCAAGAAAACCCGGTTTTTTCAGCAAGTGAAAACGATGGCTGAGGACGCGCAGGACCAAGAACAGGATGATCCCCTCCAGGGCCGCCTCGTAGAGCTGGCTGGGATGCCTTGGTTCGGGGCCGGCGCCCGGAAACACGAATGCCCAGGGGACATCGGCCGGCCGTCCCCACAATTCGGCGTTGATGAAATTGGCGATGCGCCCGAAGAAGAGGCCGATCGGCGCGGCGCATCCGGCCAGGTCGAACAGCGTCCAGACGGGCAACCCCCTGCGCCAGGCGAACAGGATCATCGCAATGACGGTGCCTGCGAACCCGCCATGGAACGACATGCCGCCGGACCAGAGCGCCAACGCCTCGCCCGGGTTGGAAAGGTAATAGGCCGGATTGTAGAACAACACGTAGCCGAGGCGTCCGCCGATGATGATGCCGAGCGTTCCCCAGAGTACGAAATCGTCGAGTTCCAGGGCAGAGGGCCGCTTCGCGCCGTTCCAGAGCCGGTCATTCAGGACAAGGGCGCGCATGTATCGCCAGGCGAGAATGATGCCGACAATATAGGCCAGCGCGTACCAGCGGAGGGCGAAGGGGCCGAACTCTATGATCACCGGGTCGATTGCCGGAAACGGCAGGACGAAAACAGCTGGCACGTGAGGTCCTTCCTGGCAGGTTGCCGCTTGCGCGAATTCGGGCAAACGCTTGCGCTATCTTTCCCTGTTCGTCAAGCATGCAGCCCATCGGATAACCGGCGGTGCGAAGGAAATGGTCCTTGAACTTCGCGCATTTCACCCATACCTCTTTGGTATTGAATCAATCTCGTACAAGGAGGGTCAGATGACCCAGGGTCCGAACCGTCTTCTCGATGATTTTGCCAAACTGATGACGGATGCCGCCGGCGTCGCACAAGGCGCACGGCGCGAGGTGGAGACGGCCTTTCGGGCGCAGGCCGAGCGTTTCCTGTCCGACATGGACATGGTTTCCCGCGAAGAGCATGAAGCCGTCAAGGACATGGCGGTGCGTGCACTCGACCGGATTGAAGAGCTCGAATCACGGCTTGCCAAACTGGAAGGTGGCGACGCAACGGGAAGTGGAGACGCCTGAGCGGGATTGTTGACGCCGAATTGAGCGGTTTCTGTTGATTGTTGATGACAGAAATGCGGCCAAAAAAGTTGGCGGGAATGCGGTGATTTTGGGCAGTTTGATCAGAATTTCTCCAAATTCTTCCACAAGTTTCAGCTTTTTCGTCCGATTTGGTGTGTATCCATTAAATCATTCCTGATCCTATACTCGAAGTAACAGGGATTCGTCGGAGCAAGACGGAACCGGTTCGATCGTAACGGGCCACAATAGGACGCGTTTTGCTCCTCCGGCATGGGACATTTCCCGGCGGCCCGCCCGGTTATCCTGATCGGGTTCCCGGCCTCCGGCTCGGAAGGGGAGTAGGCATCATGAGCCTCATCGAGATCGAATTCGAGCGACCTGGCAATCCCGTTGACACCATCGAAACCGTTGCCGCGCTGAACGACTGGGCGTTCGAGCGCTCGGACGATGACGAAATCACAATCTCCCTGGGAGGCAGCTGGTGCGACTACCATGTCTCCTTTTCCTGGATGGAAGAGGTGGAAGCCCTGCATCTGGCGTGTGCGTTCGACCTCAAGGTGACCGAACCGCGCAAGACGGAAGTCCTGCGTCTTCTGGCGCTCGTCAATGAACAACTCTGGATGGGTCATTTCGACCTCTGGCACAAAGAAAACGTGATCATGTTCAGGCAATCGCTGCTCCTGAGCGGTGGCGCTGAGGCGTCGTCTGCTCAGATCGAGGGAATGCTGACCAACGCGCTGGAAAATTGCGAGCGCTTCTATCAGGCATTCCAGTTTGTTGTGTGGGCCGGACACTCCGCCACGGAGGCAATGAACTCAGCCTTGTTCGAGACCGCAGGAGAAGCATGAGTTTTTCAAAGGAGCGGCCCTTTCTTCTTGTCGGCGCCGGCAAGATGGGCGGGGCGATGCTGTCCGGTTGGATGGCGGAAGGCATTGATCCGTCTGCCATCGTCGTTTGCGATCCAGGCCTGTCGGACGAGATGGATGCTCTGCTGACACGGCACGGTATCCGGCACGTGGCGGCGGTCCCGGATGATCTTCAGGCTGGCATCGTTCTCGTCGCGGTCAAACCCCAGATGATGGACACCGTTCTGCCGGGCATCAAACCGGCTGTTTCCCCCGACACGCTGATCATGTCGGTCGCGGCCGGCACGCCCGTTTCGAAATTCCTGTCCGTTTTCGGCGCGGTGCCGGTTTGCCGGTGCATGCCGAATACGCCGGCGATGGTCAAACGCGGCATCACGGCGGTCTATCCGACCGGACTGGTCAGCGAAGGTCAGAAAGACGCCGTCGCGCAGCTGCTGTCGGCCGTCGGGAAAGTCGTCTGGCTCGACGCGGAAGACCAGATTGATCTCGTGACCGGCGTCAGCGGGTCGGGCCCGGCCTATGTCTTCTATCTGGCGGAAGCGCTCAGCAAGGCAGGTCAGGATGCCGGACTGCCGGAGGACATTGCACATGAACTGGCGATTGCGACCGTCAGCGGCGCGGGCGAGTTGCTGCATCAGTCAGGCGAACAACCCTCGGTCCTGCGGCAGAACGTGACAAGTCCGAACGGAACGACGGCGGCGGCGCTCGATGTCCTCATGCATGAAGAGGGGCTTCAGCCGGTTCTGAGCGAGGCCGTTGCAGCCGCGGTGAAACGGGCCCGGGAACTGGCCGGCTGAGGCCGGTTTTCCTGCATCGCCCCTGGGGGTGAGCCGGAGACGGCTGCGCCCGATTTGCAGACGATTTGCGCGCAAATTCGTGAACTGCGGCAGTGCGCCACCCTTTTCGGCGCACCCTCGATCTCCTATCTTCCCAATCAAGGGTTCTAACCCTAGGGTACGGACTCATAAATGAAGTCAATTTGGTTTGGATCGTTTTGATCAACTGCGAGAAGCGAAAGCGCAGGAAATGTGGTTCATTTTCAAGCCTTTCGCGACGCGGCAGATGGCCAAAACGGCCAAATCCGAAGGACGGCAAAATGGCTTTACCTCGCAGCGTCACCGCGCTTGACCGGGCATAAAGCCCGCTCTGCGCACGCTTCCTCGCGAGATTTTGCCATTTCTGCCGCCAAATCGGCTTCATTTATGGGTCCATACCCTAGAGCCAAGGGAGACTGCTCCATGACAACCGCCAAGACGAAGCAAAAGATCCTGCAGACGTTTCTGGATCTGCTCTCAGATCATCCGTATGAGGACGTCTCCCTGCCGCTGGTCGCGGAAAAGGCGAAGATCAAACTGTCCGACATGAGGGGTGCGTACGGATCGAAACTGGATCTCGTTGCAGCCTTTGCCGAGAGTGTCGACAAGAGGGTGCTGGACGAGCGTGATGAGGATATGCATGACCAGCCGCCGCGGGACCGGCTGTTCGACGTGCTCATGTCGCGTATCGATGCACTGGACGGGCACAAGGAGGCCGTGAGAGCCCTTCACAGGGCGGCGCGCAAGGATCCGGCGCTGGCGCTGGAGTTCAACCGCCTGGAAGTCCGTTCCCAGAAATGGATGCTGATTGCGGCCGGGATCGACGTGTCCGGCCTGAAAGCCGGCATCGTCGCTCAAGGGCTGTCGGTCGCGTTCGCGCGTGTCGTCAGGGTCTGGCTCGGCGAAGATGATGAAGGCATGCCCCGGACCATGGCGCGGCTGGACAAGGAACTGGACAGCGGCTCCGCCTTCATGAAACGTCTGAACGGGATCGAGGGCCTTGCCAAGGGCGTGCGATCGTTCCTCAGGAAGGCATCTGCCGGGCGGCGTGGGCGGCGCAGACATGGGCAGGACGACAGCGAACACGCGCCGGATTACTCTGGCGAGGAACCGGCCGGCGCCTGACGCGATTTGTGCTTGCAGCCCCCGCTGCCAACCGTCATGGTCGCCCCTGAAAGCAAGGGGTAGACCATGAGCAATGAAATCAGTTTCGACGATTTTCTGAAAGTGGATGTCCGGGTCGGCCGGGTCGTCGAAGCGGAAGAATTTCCCGAGGCCCGCAAGCCCGCCTACAAGATGCGGATCGACTTCGGCCCGGACATCGGCATCAAGAAGACGTCGGCCCAGATCACGAAACACTACACGCCCGAAACGCTCGCCGGAAAGCTGGTCATGGCGGTCGTCAATTTTCCGCCCCGCCAGATCGGACCGGTCATGTCGGAAGTCCTGACGCTCGGGGTTCCGGATGCGGATGGCGAGGTTGTCCTGCTTGCACCTGACAAGGACGTGCCGATCGGCGGACGGCTTTACTGACAGTACCGCAGCGCGGCCTCAGGCCGGAATCCTCAGCCGCGCTCTCAGTCCGCCGAGCGGGCTGTCTTCCAGATAAAGATCTCCCCCATGCGAGCGGGCAACGTCCCGGGCGATGGCAAGACCCAGGCCACTGCCGGACTCATCCTGGTTTCTGGCCAGGTCGAGGCGGTGGAATGCGCGAAACGCAAGTTCCCTGTCTTCTTCGGGAATGCCCGGCCCGTCGTCGTCGACCGTGATAGTCAGCCAATCCCTTTCGATCGAAGCCGTCACTTCGACCCGATTTCCGTATTTGCAACCGTTCGTCACCAGGTTCGACAGGCACCGTTTCAGCGATAGCCGCTTGACCTGCGCATCCGTCGGCCCGTCGAAATGCGTGGTTACCAGAAGACCGGAGATTTCAGCTTCTTCCTCGAGTTCCTCCAGCAAGAGACTGATATCCGTCGTCAGCGCTTCCTCATCCCCATCGCCACTTGCGAAGGCGAGATAGTCCTCAAGCATGTGGCTCATCTCGTCGACATCCTTCCGCATCGCTTCGCTTTCAGGCGTTTCAGACAGGAAGGCAAGCTGCAGCCTCAGACGTGTCAGGATGGTTCTCAGATCGTGGCTGACACCGGCCAGCATGGTGGTGCGCTGTTCAATCTGCCGCTCGATGCGCCGCCGCATGTCGATGAAGGCAACGCTCGCGCGGCGGACCTCGCGCGCGCCACTTGCACGGAAATTCTCCACCGGGCGGCCTTTGCCGAATGCTTCGGACGCATCGGCGAGCCGGATGATCGGTCTGATCTGGTTCCTGAGGAACAGTAGCGCAATGATCAGAAGAACCAGCGATGTCGTGAACATCCAGACCAGAAAGATATGCGAGTTCGAGGCAAAGGTCTGACTGCGCCGCGTGAAGACCCGCAGGATCGAATCCTTGAGCTGGATGCGGATTTCCACGAACCGCGAACGGCCAACGGTGTCGATCCAGAAAGGCTTCCGTATCTTCTGGCTGATTGCGAGACTGAGTTCCTGATCGATGACGTCGAAAAACGGTTTTGGCACCGGCGGTGGCAACGGTTCGAGCGGCAGGATCGATGTCGACATTCCGAGCGCGCTGGAGGCAAGTTGCTCGATCTTCCTGTGATCAGGGTCCTGCGGATAGTTTTCCAGAACATAAACCATTGCGGCGATCTCACGGACGACCGCTTCCGACATGCGTCTGGAAACGAGCTGGTAGTGCCTTTCCATGAACACGAAGACCAGCACCGACTGAAGAATAACGATCGGCGCGACAATGATCAGAAAGGTCCGCGTATAGAGGCCCTTCGGCATGGCCCGGTACAAAAGCCGGGACACGGACCGGTAGCCGCGCAGAAACGGCCTGAAAAATGCCGATTTGGAAAGTTTGCGGAACAGGATTTCTGTATTGGCCATAGGGACCTGTTCAATCGCAGGCCAGGCGGTAGCCAATGCCGCGAACTGTCTGCAGATAGATCGGATTGCCCGGATCGGTTTCTATCTTGCGCCGCAGCCTGTTGATCTGCACGTCGACGGTGCGTTCACCCAGACCACTCTCGCCGCCGACGATCTTGTGGCGCGGCACCGTGGCGCCCGGCTGTTCGGCGAAAATCGAAAGGATCTGTTTTTCGCGGTCCGTCAGCCGCACGATCGCATCCCCGTTCTTGAGTTCGCCGCGTGAACTGTTGAAGCAAAACGGACCAAACCGGATTTCCTCGCTCACAACAACAGGCTGGCTGTTCCCCCTTCTGAGGATCGCGGCCATCCGGAGCATGAGTTCGCGCGGCTCGAAAGGCTTTGGCAGATAGTCGTCGACACCTGCCTCAAGGCCGGCGATGCGGTCGGTTGCCTCGGACCTTGCCGTCAGCATCAGGATCGGCACTTCCGACTCTTCGCGCAGGTAGGTTGCCAGCTCAAGCCCGGTTTCTCCCGGCATCATCACATCCAGGATGATCAGATCGAACTCCAGTCCGGACAGACACTTCCTGGCGTCAGCGGAATTGGCGGCCGTGGAGACGCGATAGCCGTTCTCCTTCAGCAGCCTGGAAAGCAGATCCCGGATGCGCTTGTCGTCATCTACAAGAAGGATGTGGTTTGCGTTGTCTTCGGGCACCTGGACTTTCATGTCGGCGGCTGGTTCCTTCTGCTATCGGCGGCTTTCAGTCCTTGAGAGGAAAGGGGCTTCTGACGAGTTTCAGAATGTCTGCATGGGCGTCGGGGTCGATCATCTGCAGCAGAAACCGCCGCACGATTTCCTCGCTGCCATCAGGCAATCCAATTAGGGCGCGTTCAAGGCGTTCCTGTTGCAGGCGCGCGAGTTTCTCCGCAAGCTTGTGCCCGCGCTCTGTCGTATAAAGCAGACGCTGGCGGCGATCGTTCAAACCTTCGCGCTGCTCGATGATGCCGGCGTCAACAAGCTGTTTGAGAACCCGTCCGAGGCTTTGCTTCGTAATGCGCAGGATGCCCAGAAGATCCGTCACCATGATGCCGGGATTGCGTTCCACGAAATGCAGCACGCGGTGATGCGCACGGCCAAATTCGAATTTCGCCAGAACGTCGTCCGGATCACCCGTGAAGTCCTTGTAGGCAAAGAACAGAAGTTCGATCAGATCGTAGGGTAAGGAGTCTTCAGACGGATTGCCGTCCGCTCCGGACACGGCACGATCCTGGTCCCGCAGGGCAGGGGAAACGGCAGTTTTGAAATTTACGTCAGTCATATTGACATAATTCTGGTCGATTGTTACTTGTCAGCAGCCGCGCGCGAAAGGATCGGTCTTAAAGATGCATTTTTGGGCATCCGCCGACAAGCGAATCCGTTCAACGCCGCTGCGGTCATCAGGATACCGATAGTTCGCGTGCTGTGCAAAAGATACAGCAGCAAAACGGGCGCAAGTCTTTGGCGTTATTCGCGTCTGTTGAAAGATATCAATAATCGCTCTTTGAGCGGCCGGGAGAAGAAACATGGCGGGAGCGCCTTTTGATCAGCTCAGTGGTGACATCTGGTATGATGGAGAATTCGTGCCCTGGTCGGATGCGAAACTCCATATTCTCAGTCACGGGCTGCACTACGGCAGCAGCGTATTCGAAGGCGAGCGGGCCTATGGCGGGCGTATCTTCAAGTCCGAAGAACATACCGAACGCCTTCTGGAATCCGCCCGCACGCTTGGTTTCGAGATCCCCTGGACAGCCGACCAGATCAATGCCGCGAAGGAAGAGACGCTGGCACGCATGAAGCTGACGGACGCCTATATCCGCCCTGTTGCCTGGCGCGGCAGCGAGATGATGGGCATCTCCGCGCAGAACAACACGATCCACCTTGCCATCGCGGCCTGGGAATGGCCCAGCTACTTCAAGCCCGAAGAACGGCTCAAGGGCATCCGCCTCGACATGGCCCAGTACCGTCGCCCGGATCCGGCAACGGCGCCTTTCAAGGCGAAGGCCGCAGGCCTTTACATGATCTGCACGGTTTCAAAACACGCCGCCGAAGCGAAGGGCTACACCGATGCGCTCATGCTGGACTGGCGCGGACAGGTCGCGGAATGCACCGGAGCCAACGTGTTCTTCGTCAAGGACGGTAAGATCCATACGCCGATCCCGGACTGTTTCCTGGACGGGATCACCCGCCGTACCGTCATCGGCCTGGCACGGGACCGCGGTATCGAAGTCATCGAACGCGTGATCATGCCGGAGGAAATTCCGGGGTTCGAACAGTGTTTCGTGACCGGAACGGCCGCTGAAGTGACGCCTGTCTCGGAAATTGCGGGTACGACATTCAAAGTCGGCGAAATCATCGAGACGCTGATGAAGGACTACGATGCGGCCGTGAGAGCCGACGCGCCTGCCTTGCAGGCCGCGGCCGGCTAAGCGTAGCCTGAGTTCAGAGGTTTTGGGAGGCGGGCCGTTCAGCCCGCCTTTTTTCATTGCCTGCCGTCATGAAGGGCGTGGAACATGCGGCCCTTTTCGGCAAACAGAACGCAGGCGATTGCCGCGAGGCCATAGACGGCAAAGGCCAGTCCGAGCGGCTCGGTCGTTCCGTCGAACAGCTGTCCCATGACATGTCCCAGCAAGGCGCCACCCAGTGTGGTGATGAAACCAATCACGGATGCGGCCGTTCCGGCAATGTTGCCGAGCGGTTCCATGGCCATCGCGTTGAAGTTTGCACCGACAAAGCCGAAGCACATCATGACGATCGTCGTCAGAATGAAAAACGAGGCCAAGCTTTCAAGACCAAGTGCCGAAACGGCGAAGATCGAGAAACCGAACAGCGTATAGACGATCAGGGCCGCGTGCGAGAGCCGCCGCATTCCCATCGCTTCCACCAGCTGCGCATTGGTGAAAGAGGAGATTGCCATCGCGATCGCGATCGATGCGAACACGACGGGAAAAAGGTTTCCAAGTCCGAAAATGTCGACGAAGATCTGCTGCGACATGGCAAGAAATGCGAACAGCCCGGCAAAAACGAAGGCGGTCGCGACCGCATATCCGACGCATACCCGCGTGGTGATGGCCGTTCCGTAGGCATTGGAAATCTCGGAAATCTCGACCGGACGGCGGCGATCAGGTGCCAGCGTCTCGGGCATGCGCAGCATCGACCAGACCAGGACCGCCAGACCTGCAAACAGCAGGAACGCGAAGATCCAGTGCCAGCCGGCGAGCAGCAGCACCACCTGTCCGACGGAAGGTGCAATTACCGGGACGGCCATAAACACCATCATGACCAGCGACATCACCTTGCCCATGCTGCGTCCGGTATAGCAGTCACGGACGACCGACAATGCGGCGACACGCGCACCTGCGCAGCCGACACCCTGAAGCACGCGGGCGATCAGCAGCGTTTGAAGGTCCGTTGCAAAAATGGCCCCGATGCTCGCGAGGCTGTAAAGGGCAAGCCCGCCAATGAGCACCTTGCGGCGGCCAAGCGCGTCCGTCAGCGGTCCGAAAAACAACTGGGCGCCGCCAAATCCGGCCAGGTAGGTGGTCAGTATCAGCTGGCGATTGTTTTCCTCGATGATATCGAGCGCGTCGCCGATTGCCGGAAGCGCCGGCAGCATCACATCGATCGCCATGGCGTTGAGCGCCATGATCATGGCAATGATCGCAACGAATTCGGCAAAGGGAATACCGGGTTCCCGCAGGACCTCGCCGGTTGGCCGCGAAGTGCCGGCAGACGAGTCGGCAACGGCAGCATCGGAATGCTCGATGTCGGTTTTCACTGTAACGGAACCAGTTCAAAGATTTGGCCGCTGACAGGCCGCCGCTGAAAATCAAGACGGCGCGGCTGTCTGGCTGAGAGACGCTCAGTCTATGCTGTCGGAACGCTCAGGTCCAGCGTGCAGCGTCCTTGTCGTCACAATCCCTGGCTTCGACCCAACTGCTCGTGTCGCCGGTGACGAGGTGTTCCTTTTTCCAGAAAGGCGCACGCGTCTTGAGGTAGTCCATGAGGAAATCGGCTGCCTCGAAAGCCGCACGGCGATGGGAGGAGGCGGCGATCACGAGGACGATGTTGTCACCTGGCGGTATCTTGCCGAAGCGGTGTATGACGGTGAGGCCCGTCAGCGGCCAGCGTTCAACAGCCTGCTCTGAAATCCGGGTCAACTCGGCTTCTGCCATGCCGGGATAGTGCTCAAGCTCAAGAGCGCTCAGGGTTCCGGCCTCGTCACGGCAAAGCCCCGTGAAGGTCACGAGCGCTCCGACGTCCTTGCGCCCTTCCGTGAGCCGCAGGGCTTCATCCTGGGCGCTGAAATCGCCGGCCTGAACCACAATCCTCGGCGTGACCGGCATGTTCAACCACCCGTCATCGGCGGGAAGAAGGCAACTTCGCGGGCGCTTCCGAGTTCCGCATCCGTCTCCACATGCTCCTGGTCGAGAGCCACCCGGATCGCGTCCTCTTCCTCGAAAGCTGAGGCGTGATACTCGTCGATCCCCTTGAGATGCAAAATAAGATCGGCAACCGTTTTCACGTCGGCCGGAAGGTCGAGGGTTTCTTCTTCCTTGCCGACACGTTCCCGCACCCAGGCAAAATAGCGAATGTTCATGCGACCTCTTACTGCGCAGCCATTGCGGCAATTGAAATCACCGGTCTACTCGGTGATGAGATGACCGATGCCGGCCCGGAAATAGTCGTAGCCGGTATATAGCGTAAGTGTGGCGGCGAGCCAAAGCGCGATCAGTCCGGTCAACGTCGTGTACGCGAAGATGGTGTCGCCGGCCGGACCGGCAAGCAGAAAGGCGATGGCGACGAGCTGGACCGTCGTCTTCCACTTGGCGAGCTTTGTCACCGGCACGCTAACCTGAAGCTCGGCCAGGAACTCCCTCAGGCCGGAGACCAGGATCTCGCGGCACAAGATAATGATCGCAGCTACCAGCGACCAGCCTCCGATGGTGCCGTCCGCGGCGAGCATCAGGAGCGAGACGGAAACGAGCAGCTTGTCGGCAATCGGATCGAGCATGCGCCCGAGAGCGGATTGCTGCTGCCACGCGCGCGCAAGGTAACCATCGAAAAAGTCCGTGATCGCAGCCACGATGAATATGCCGAGCGCGATCCAGCGCGGGGTCGTTCCTTCGAAGTAAAAGCAGAACGCGACCGCCGGCACAGCCAGAATGCGCCCATAGGTCAGGAGGTTGGGCAGGCTTAGGGCTACGTTACGTTTCATGTCGGCTTTCAATTCAGGGACAGGCCGGGCCACCGGGACGGCACACTTCGGTTCGGGCGCCGGTCGGCCAGTTCAGTCAGATCCGGATCGCGCTTTGCCTTCGATTAGCATTTCTGCGCTGCTTGCCTCAATCGAATATTCGGTCACCCTGCTGATCGATCATCATTTTCGCCTTGCGGATCATCTCGTTGGCGGCATCAGCTTCGCCCGGCAGCACGTCGGCGCGAATAAACCGGTGCGATCTGGTCTCCTCGCCGACCTGCTTTTCGATCCGGCCGGCGACCTGCCACTGGCCGCCCGAGGATTGCGGTTCAGCGATGATCTGAAAGCCTTCGTGGTCAACCACCGTGGCTTTTGCAGAGCTCTTGGCCTGTCCTCCTTCGGACGATCCGAAAAGGGATTTGAACATTTTGCCGAGCATAACGCCCACTCCTTACTGTTTGTTCCCTTTTAGGGGGAGCGGCAAAGGGCATCAAGGGGGACAGCTTTACGATTTCGTCATGTAGCGGAACACCGCAAGGCGCCGGCCGGTCTCCGGCAGAGGTGATACGCCGGACTGGCGGGTGCTCGGAAACCTGTTGCGTGGCGACAGATGTCTCAGGTCAGCAGCAGCGACCCGAAGATGATCGCCATGCCGGCGCTACCTGCAAGGATCCGGTAAAGTGGATTGCGGAATCCGATGATCGCGTAGGAGATCAGTGCCAGTCCCAGCCCGATCTGAAGAGCGGCCAGAAGCGCGCCCGGCGGATTGCCTTCAAGCCGGATGAGTTCCGGGTTGGCGATCATGGCGAGTGGAATGATGTAAAGACCGATTCCGAGCGCCATCGCGGTGAGGGCAACTTTCAGCCAGTTCTCGTTGATCATGCCCGCGGCGATGAAGACCGCACCGCAAACAGGCGGCGTGATTGTCGAGAGCAGGGCGAACCAGAAAACGAACAGGTGCGCCTGCAGGGGCTCCAGACCCAGTTGAATGAGCGCCGGGCCGGCGACGGAAACGCAGATCACGTATGCGGCGGTGGTCGGCACTTCCATTCCCAGGACCATGCAGGCAAGCGCGGTGAGGAACAGGGACGGCCAGAGCAGCCCGCCGGAACCGGACAGGATCAGCGAAGTGATTTTCACGCCGAGGCCCGTGATCGACAGGACACCGATGATGATCGACGCACAGACGATGATGGCGGCGATCATCGACACCTGCCGCGCCGAGCTGACCAGGGCCTTTTCGACCCGGGCCAGGCCATCCTTGAGCGAGCCAAGACCCCTGGCGTTGAAAAACAGCAGCAGAAAACTGGCGAGGATTGCCATCGACGCGGCGTATTGCGGGGTGAACCGGATCCAGAACATGCCGGCAAGCAGGACCGTGAACGGGATCAGGAAAAAGCAGGAGGTGATGAAGACGTCCCGGCCCGAGGGCTGGTCCTTCTCGTCCAGCCCGGCGAGGTCGTGATGGCTGGCGTAGGCGTTGACGCCGATCCAGACCGCGAGAAAATACAAGATGGCGGGCAGCAGCGCGGCGGCCATGATGGATGTGTAGGGGACGCCGGTCAGCTCGACCATCACGAAGGCACCGGCCCCCATCAGCGGCGGCATGATCTGGCCGCCGGAGGAGGCGACGGCTTCAACGGCGGCAGCAAGGCGCTTGGGATAGCCGAGCCGCGTCATGGCCGGCAAGGTGATTGCGCCGGTCGAGGCGACATTCGCCGACGCCGAGCCGGATATCGAGCCGAAGAGCGCAGACGACAGGACCGAGACCTTGGCGGCCCCACCCTTCAGGCGTCCGGCGGCAGCCGAAGCGATGTTCATGAAGCCCTGACCGGCTTCACCGGCGTTCAGGACAGCACCGAAGATCACGAAGATCGCGACCACGTTCACCGAGACGCCCGTCAGGCTGCCCCAGATGCCACCCTCGGCGATGGTCAACGTTCCCAGGAAACTTGCGATCGGGGTTCCGGAGTGACCGAATTCACCGGGAATATGCTGCCCGAACAGGCCATAGATGAGGGCCAGCAACGCCACGAGCGGAAGCGGCCAGCCGATCGCCCGCCGCGCGGCTTCCAGGACGACGACAAGCAGCAGGGCGGCAATCGCGAACTGAAAGTCGCCCTCCAGAAATCCGTATTGATCCGACAGCCTGTCATGCGACACCGCCACCCAGATGCAGGCGCCGACGCCCAGCACGCTCAGGACGATTCCGCTGACCCTTGAAAGCATGCCCTGTTTGGCTGCGATCAGGATCCACGGCAACGCAAAGGCGAGGTGAAGCGGACGGCTCACGAGGTTGGGAACAAGGCCTGAAAAGATCAAGGCGAGGTGAAACGCAACAAGACCGAGCGCTGCTGCGATGATCAATGGTCTCAAGACAGTGTTCCCGGTGGAGGCAACATGCGCACGAAGAACCGGCGCGGCGGTGAGGCTGGAAGGATCGGCTTCTGCGCGCGGGCGCGCAGAAGCCCTTTGCAGTACGAGGGGCTTACTGCTGCTCAGGCGTCAGTTCGAAACCGGCTTCCTGGTAGTAGCGCAGGGCGCCGGGATGGATCTTGCCGGTAATGTTGCCCATGAGGCCCTTGTCGACACCGTTCCACCAGGGAGCGGCGTTGCCCATGTCGGCCTTCTGTTCCCAGAAGGTTTTTGTCAGTTCGTAGGCCGCATCGTCATCCATCGAGGTGGTGGTGTAGGCCACGACCGGAAGCGAGGTGGTGACGATATCCTCGGTCTGTCCTGCATAGGTGCCGGCCGGAATGACGAGCCTGGTCCTTTTGGTCTGCGTGATCTGATCGTCGTTCAGGGAGATGACGTTCACACCCGTCGACGCAGCGGCCTCGATCACGTTCGGTGCCGGGAAGGACCCGGCTGTGACGAAACCGTCGATCTGGCCGTTTTTCAGGGCCGCAACGGCATTGGAAAGTTCAACCTCTGCAAGGTCCACCTTGCCTTCAAGGCCGAACAGCTTGAGATATTTCTCGCCTTCGCGTGCCCCGAAGGAGCCCTTGCCGAGAAGAATGGTCTTGCCCTCCATGCCCGCGAAATCGGTCACGCCGCTGCCTTCGGACATGACGAAATGCATGGTGAGCGAGGGGATCGGGAACAGCGCCCGGATCTCGTCAAACTTGGGGTCCGACTTGCCCTCGAACATGGCCTTGCCGCCCTGCGCCAGTTTCACGAGCACGGGCGGTGTCGTGAACACGTAGTCGCCGCCACGGGCTCTCACTTCCATGACGTTCTGGACCGAGCCCTGGCTTTCCTCCACCGTGACGATGATGTCGCCATCGGTGCCGGCCTTCATCGCTTCGGCAATCTGTACCGCCATCTGGTAATAGGACGAGGTCGACTTGGCGGATTTATAGGTGATGCGGGTCTCGGCCGAGGCAACGCCGGACACCAGTCCCATCGTGGCTGCGATCGCAAGTGACAATAAGGTCTTTTTCATGGATTTCCTCCCTTTAAGAATGTCTTTGATTTTGGCCGGCCGGCCGGCCGCTTTTGTTTGAAAATGTGGATCGTTTGAATGAACCCTGTCCCGACCTTTTTATGCCGCCCCTCAGGTCGCATCAAGTGGCTGAGTGGGTGCGAGAGTGTCAAAACTTCTGCCGCTGTCCGATGCCGGGCGCGCGCACGCTCGTATCCGGCTGTTGCCGCCGCACGCTTTCAAGCTCCAAAATCCTGTGTCCAGCTTTTTGCTGCATCTCCACCCATCTGTTCCAGGTCAAGACCGCATGGGTGGTGTTGAATTACTTAGTTTAGTTGAGCTTAACAAGTGTTCAGCGTTTGCTGTTTGAGTCGACGATGTCGTCCGACCTACAACTGTGATCAGCCAAAGATCGTAAGTATGTCTAAATTTCTGGGCTCTCTGCGGTTCTGGACGGATTACAGGAACAGGAGGCAACATGCCGGGTCATCAGCAGTTATCCAATGTCAGCCTGGAGGAACGCGCATACCGTATCCGCCGTTACGCGCTTCGCATGGGAGAGGTCCAGGGACAGGGCTATATCGCCCAGGCGCTTGGTTTCGCCGACGTACTTGCCGTACTCTATTTTCATGCGGCGACCTACAAGCCCGAGGATCCCGAATGGGAAGGCAGGGACCGTATCTATCTGTCGATCGGCCACTATGCGATCGCACTTTATGCCGCGATGATCGAAGCCGGTATCCTGCCGGAAAACGAGCTGGAGACATATGGCGGCGATGGCAGCCGGATGCCCATGTCCGGCATGGCTGCCTATACGCCCGGAATGGAAATCACCGGTGGGTCGCTGGGGCAAGGTCTCGGAATTGCGGTCGGGACGGCGCTGGGCCTGCGCCGAAAGGACTCACAGCAGTTTGTCTACAATCTCCTGTCCGACGGTGAACTTGGAGAGGGTTCAACATGGGAAGCGGCCATGTCCGCAGCCCATCACAAGTTGTCAAACCTGATAGCCGTGGTTGATTTCAACAATCAGCAGGCGGACGGGCCGAGCCAGGAAATGCTCTGCTCCGAGCCGCTCACCAGCAAATGGGAAGCCTTCGGCTGGCACACCCAGCGCGTCGACGGCAACAACATCGCCACCGTTGCCGAGGCTTTCGACAGGGCGCGCAACTGTGAAGACGACAAGCCCCGCGTGATTATCTGCGACACCAAAATGGCCAAGGGCGTACCTTTTCTGGAACAGCGCGACCGGAATCACTTCCTGCGGGTCGAAGCCGATGAGTGGGAGAAAGCCATCGAAATCCTTGACGGGGCGCAAGCAAAATGACAGCAAGACTTTCCAAATACGATCCCCGTCCACCGGTCCCCAAAGGCCAGAGACTCAAAACATCCGCGATGATCGCGTCCCTCGCGGATGAAGGAATGAAGACCCTCGCTGCCCCGTTCGGGCAGGCGCTGAACAAACTGGCTGAATCCAACGACAAGATCGTAGGAGTTACGGCAGACCTTGCGAAATACACCGACATTCACGTCTTCCGGGACAAGTATCCGGACCGGTTCTACCAGATGGGCATGGCCGAACAGGTGATGATATCCGCCGCTGCCGGACTGGCGCGGGAAGGGTTCACGCCATTCGCCACCACTTACGCAGTTTTTGCCTCCCGCCGTGCCTATGATTTCATCTGCATGGCGATCGCCGAGGAAGCGCTCGACGTGAAGATCGTTTGTGCGCTGCCCGGGCTGACAACCGGCTACGGCCCGAGCCACCAGGCGACCGAGGACATCGCAATTTTCCGTGGTTTGCCGAACATGACTGTCGTGGATCCGTGTTGCGCAACGGATATCATGCAGGCGACCCGCGCCATCGCTGACTATAAAGGGCCGGTTTACATGCGGCTCCTGCGCGGCAACGTGCCGGATGTGCTCGGCGAATACGGTTACGAGTTCGAGCTTGGCAAGGCCAAGGTTGTGCGCGATGGAGCGGATGTCCTCTTTATCTCGACCGGCCTGATGACGATGCGCGTGCTTGAAGCTTCGAAGAAACTTGCTTCGGACAGGATCGATTGCGGTGTTTTGCACGTGCCGACCGTCAAGCCTCTTGATGTTGAAACCATCCGCCGTGAAGCCGCGCGGGAAGGGCGCCTTGTCGTTGTCGCCGAAAACCACACCACAGTGGGCGGCCTCGGTGAAGCGGTGGCCGGTGAACTCATGCGCAACGGGATCTTCCCGCGCTTCCGCCAGATAGCGCTCCCGGACGCGTTTCTTGATGCCGGCGCGTTGCCGACGCTGCATGACCGCTACGGCCTATCGGTCAAAGCGGTGCTGCGCCAGGTCAAGGACTGGCTGGGGGAATGAGATGGGCCATCATGCCGTTGGTATAGTCGGGCTCGGGTCCATGGGACTGGGGATGGCCAGGAACATCCTCGGTGCCGGAATTTCTCTGAAGGGTTATGACATTTTCGAGGGTTCCCGTGCCGCGCTTGCAGAGTCGGGTGGGGATGTCGCGGAGAGCGTCGGTGCGACCGCCCAAGGCGTTGACGTTTTCATGCTGATGGTCGTGAATGCGGCACAGGCCGAGGATGTGATTTTCGGCGCCGGCAATGCGATCGCCAGTTTGAAGCCGGGTGCAGCCGTCATGCTGTGTTCCACAGTCGCACCGTCTGAGTCCAAGGCGTTGGGCGAGCGGGTAATTGCTGCGGGTTTCGAATATCTCGACGCGCCTGTCTCCGGTGGCAAGACCGGCGCCGATACCGGATCCCTGACGCTGATGTGTTCAGGCTCTGACGCTGCGTTCGAAACAGCGGAAGCTGTCTTGAAGGCGATTTCGAAAGTCGTGCATCGGCTGGGAAAGGAACCGGGTCTTGGTGCGACCTACAAGGTCGTGCACCAGCTGGCAGCCGGTGTTCATCTGGTGGTGGCAGCGGAACTTATGGCTTTGGGGGCCAGGGCCGGGTGCGACGCGCACAAGCTCTACGAGATCGTCACCCAATCGGCCGGCTCAAGCTGGATGATGTCGGACCGGGTACCGCATATCCTGAACAATGACTACACACCGCGTTCGATGGTGGACATCTTCATCAAGGATCTGGGACTTGTCCTGCAGACCGGCACCGAAAACGGCGTGCCCCTGCCGCTTTCGGCGGTCGCACATCAGATGTTTCTGGCGGCGTCGGGAATGGGCTACGGCAAGCTTGACGATTCAGCCGTCGTGAAGGCCTATGAAGCCCTGACCGGCGAGCCGGTGGTTCCGGGAGATCCGTCGTGACCAGGATCGTCTTTCTGGATCGGGGCACGATTGGGCCTGGCGTTTCCATCACGCGGCCGAAAGCCGAGCACGAATGGGTGGAATTTGAACAGACGGACGAACATGAGGTTGTCCAGTTTTGTCAGAGTGCCGACGTTGTAATCACCAACAAGGTTCCGTTGCGCAGCGACGTGCTGGACCGGTTGCCTGATCTAAAGATGATATCGGTCGCGGCGACCGGATACGATGTTATCGATATTGCCGCATGCCGGGAGTTCGAGATCACGGTTTCCAACGTACGCGGTTATGCGGTCAACACCGTTCCTGAACATGCGTTTGCCCTGATCTTTGCACTCCGCAGGAACATCGTCGGCTACCGACAGGATGTGATTGACGGCAAGTGGCAGGACAGCGGTCAATTCTGCTTCTTCACACATGAGATCCGGGATCTTGCCGGGTCACGGCTCGGGATCATCGGTGAAGGTATCATCGGCCAGGCGGTTGCAGGCATCGGACGGGCGCTCGGCATGGAAGTCGTCTTCGCAGCTCACAAGGGAGCCGAAGGATTGGGCCCGCTCTACACGCCCTTCGATAAAGTCATCGAGACCAGTGATGTCCTGTCCCTTCATGCCCCGCTGTTCCCGTCCACCCGCAACATGATCTCGACACGAGAATTCGAACTGATGAAGAAACGCCCGATCCTGGTGAACACATCGCGTGGCGGCCTCGTCGATGAAGCGGCGCTGGTGACAGCGCTCGAGCGCGGTCAGATCGCCGGTGCCGGATTTGACGTTCTGACCAGTGAACCGCCAAAGGAATGCAATCCGTTGTTGTCGGTCCTGGACCGGCCCAATGTGATCGTGACACCCCATGTCGCGTGGGCGTCCGAAGAGGCACAGCAGACCCTATGGGATCAGTGTGTTGGCCACGTGGATAATTTCCTTGCCGGCGTTCCCACCAACACACTGACCTGATCCCCTTCCGGCAGTGTCCGGTATCGGCCGGAAACTCAATCCGTGGCATAAGCGTTGTGCTGCACGCAGCCGAGCGATGCGAGCAGCCGAAGTTTCTCCTTCTCGTGAGCGGCGGCCTGCTCCTCGATCCAATCGGCGAAATTCTTGACCGCGCGCCTGTTCAAATGGCGCGGCGGGCAGCATAGCCAGTAGGTCGGAAAACAGAGTGTCCCGAGATCCGGGGCAAGCGGTACAAGATCGCCCGACTGCAGTTCCTTCATCGTCAGGGTCGCCGTCTCCAGAAGAACTCCAAGCTTGTCCTGGGCTGCCCGGATCGACATGGAGGAACGGTCAAACTTCAGGCCGTGCCCATCGTCCAAGGCATCGACACCATTCCGCATAAGCCATTCGCGCCACGTAATCTGGGCCTTTACGGTGTGAAGCAATCGCATGTCCCGCAGGGCGTCTCTCAAACCGATCTGGTTGGCTTCCTGAGCCATGCGTGGATGGCAAATCGGTAAAACCCGGTCGGTTATCAGCGGTTTGGCGGCCAGTCCAGGCGGTGGCTCCAGGCCGTAGCGCAGTTCCAGGTCGACATTTTCCTTGTCAAAATCGGTCAATTCGGTCGTCGCATCTATCCGCAGGTCCAGATCGGGATGGGCTTCGACGAAGCTGCCAATTTTAGGCGATAGCCAGCGTACTCCGAAACTGGGTGCGACCCTGATTACCAGCGAATAGTATTCACGTTTTCGCGACACACGTGACTGGGCACTTCGCAACAGCCCCAATGCCTCGGTTGCCGCAGCATAAAAACGTTCCCCTTCCTCCGTCAGAACCAGACGACGCTTGACGCGTCGAAACAATTTGATGCCGACGGATTCTTCCAAGCTTTTGATCTGCTGGCTGACCGCAGAAGGGGAAACCGTCAATTCTTCCGCAGCCAGGTTCACCCGTGACAACCGGGCCGCGGTCTCGAAGTACAAAATGGCGTTCAGGTTCGGAAGTCTTGCCACGGCAGTTTCTCCTGATTCAGGTTGGAAGGAATTTGGCACGATTTCCCTGAGTTGTTAAGTTCAGCTTCACTTTCTGTCTTGTTTTCGCGTTTGAAAGGGAGGGTTCAAGCGGTTCTAATTCACTCATGCTTCATGATGTGAACAGGGAGGAATTCTCATGAAACGACTACCGCTTGGCCTTGCGCTGGCCGCCACAGTTGCGTTCGCAGCATCGGCCATGGCCGAGGAACTGGTGATCGGCACCAATGGCAAACCCGGCAATCCGCGTGTGACCGCGGCACAGCTTTTCGGATCGCTCGTCGAGCAATGGTCAGGTGGCAAATTCACGGTCAAGGTTGCTCACTCCGCGACCCTGGGTGATGACCGCCAGATGCTGAAGTCTGTTCGCCTCGGGACAATGGAAATGACGGTCAACTCGGACGGTCCGGTCGCCGAAATCGTTTCAGACCTGAATGCGTTCGGCCTGCCCTATCTTTTCACCAGCCTGCCGCAGGCCTGGCAGGTGCTGGACGGTGAAATTGGGAAGAACATCGCCGCCCAGCTGGACGGGAAGGGTTATGTACTGCTTGCCTGGTGGGACAATGGCCTGCGCAAGATTACCCACGTTTCCAAGCCGATCACGTCGCCTGCGGATATCGTGGGAATGAAAATCCGCACGCCGCAGAGCCAGGTGACCATTGATGCCTTTCAGGCACTTGGCGCGAACCCGGCACCGCTTGCGTTCTCAGAACTTCCGGCCGCATTGCAGTCAGGTGTGTTCGAAGGACAGGAGAACCCGCTGGCCAACATCTACTCGTCGAAACTTCACGAGCTGACACCATATATCGCCAAGTCCAACCACAAGTACGAAATGGCGCCGATCCTTGCCTCCAAACGCTGGTGGGACAAGCTCAGCGAGGAAGACCAGGACTTGATCCAGCAGGCCATGGACGCTGCAACCTGGTACAATCGCGGCGTCTTCCTGATCTCTGATGCCGAGCTTGAACAAAAGCTCAAAGAAGAAGGCGCCGAGTTCAGCGAGGTCGACACGCAGGCCTTCAAGGATGCCACTGCTGGCGTCTACGCGAAATGGGAAGAAGAGCTGGGAGATATCGTGCCCCGCATTCAGGAAGCCGCGTCCAAAGCAGCACAGTGAGATCAGTCATGCGACAGCTGCTCACAGCATCGCCGGTGAAGGGGCCTCTCGGCCCCCTCGTCATCCTACTGGACACGAGCGTTCGGTGGATTTGTGCCGCGACCATGTGGCTTTGCTTTCTGGCCATGCTGCTTCCAACATTTGCGAATGCCGTGCTGCGTTACGCGACCAACGCGAGCCTGGTCTGGTCCGTTGAAGTCGTTCAGCTGACGTTCCCGTGGTTCATCATGGCCGGTGCGGTCATGGCTGCCCAACACTGTCGTCACATCAGCGTGGAATTGTTCCTGAGCATGCTGCCCGACAGGTGGAAACTTCTGATCACGATCCCGATCCAGATCCTGATTGTCGTGACCTGCGGTGCCGTGCTTTACGTCTATCTGGGCCTGGGAATGTTCGAGGGCGGAATGAAATTCGCGGCAGGCGATGTCAGCTTTACATCGCTGGGCATACCGCAGTTGTGGAGCTACCTGGCCATTTTCGCAGGTTATGCGCTGCTGGGTGTAACCGCCCTGACAAACATCTATCGGCAAATTGCCGGCGATCCGGGTCTCACGCACGCCGGAACCCGGTCTATCAGTTGAACGTGTCACGCAAACACCGGCCGAAAACCAGCCCGATTCCATCGCAATCTCAGACGGAAAACCGGGCCCAATTTTCCTGAGACAGCCCAGGGAGGGAGTGATGTCTTCAATCGCGGCGATCGTCTTTGTGGTCCTGTTGCTGCTTGCCATGCCGGTAGCCCATTCACTTCTCCTGGCAAGTGGCCTGGCAATGGTGTCAGAAGATCCGATCTTCCTGTTTGAGGCGATCCTCAACCTCTACCAGCCGACATCCAGCTTTCCGATGCTCGCGATCCCGTTCTTCATTTTGGCGGGAGATCTGATGATGTCCGGACGGTTCGGGGAATATCTGATCACATTCTCGAAAATTCTGGTCGGCCACCTGAAGGGTGGCCTCGCCCAGGTCAGCGTCGTGGGATCGCTTTTCTTCGGCGGTGTCTCGGGTTCGGCGGTGGCCGATGCGACGGCCATGGGCACGACCCTGATCCCGATCCAGAAAAAACAAGGCTATCCGGAGGGCTTTTCCGCTGCCGTCAACGCGTCGTCCTCAACCATCTCCGTGCTGATTCCACCATCCATTCCGATGATCCTCTACGGTCTGGTCACGGAGACGTCCATACCGAAACTGTTCCTGGCCGGTATCGTGCCGGGTGTCATGCTGACGGTGATGATCTTCGTCGTCTGTTACGGTATCGCACAGATCCGGAACCTGCCGCGTTCACCCGTGGAAGCCCGCAATCGTTTGTCCGTGCGGGCATTGTTCGACCGGCGCGACGCTCTGATGATTGCCGGTGCTTCCGGGGCGCTGGTTTCACTCGCGGCCGCCGGCATCTTGCCGGTCTGGGCTGCGTTCGTCACAGGTGCGGCCATCGCCCTGTTGCATACCAGCTTCCTGTCGCGGCGCTTTTCCTGGCGCAAGTTGCCGGCCGACCTGGTCAAGGCTATTCCTGCGCTGCTGATGCCGGTGATGGTTGTCGTCCTGGCGCGCGGCGGTGTCGTCACGCCGACGGAAATCAGTGTTTTTGCGGTTGTCTATGCGCTGATCGTCGGCGTGTTCATCTATCGTGACCTGAGTACTGCCACGATCCTGCGTTGCATTCTGACTGCCGGCATGATGACGGGTGTGATCATGCTGGTGATCATGGGATCGAGCGTGCTGCAATGGATATTGTCATTTGAAAGCGTGCCGGAAAATCTGGCAAACTTCATGCTCGAAACCCTGAAATCGCCTTGGGCCGTCATTCTTGGCATGAACCTGCTCATGATCGTGATCGGCACATTTCTAGATCTTCCTGCGGCAATACTGCTCCTGGCGCCTACGTTTATCGGTGTAGCGGCGCAAATTGGCCTGGAACCGGTGCAGCTCGGCGTGATGATGGTGGTGAATCTTGCGATCGGCCTATATACGCCGCCAGTCGGCACGACGCTTTTCGTATCGGTGGCGATTGAACGCGTACCAATGGGCAAGGTCGTTCTACAGCTTCTGCCGTTCTACCTGGTTGCCCTGACAGTGCTGGCCCTGGTCAGTTTCGTGCCGGAACTGACGACCATTTTCCTGTAGGCAAGGTTCGGCATGGCAGGCTGCCCTATCTTTCCGCTCGATGGAGACAGCGGATGGCTGGAACCGTCCGCAGCATTTGGCATCGTGTTGGATACAGGACGCCCTATGCCAGTTCCCTCCGGCTCCAGTGTTTGCGGCAGAGAGAAACGTAGGTCTCGTTGCCGCCGATCACGACCTGTTCGCCTTCCTCGACGATCCGGCCGTTGCCGTCGAGACGGGCAACCATCGTTGCCTTGCGGCCGCACCAGCAGATCGTCTTGATTTCCTTGAGGTTGTCCGCCACGGCCAGCAGTGTGGCGCTGCCGGGAAAGAGTTTTCCCTGAAAGTCGGTGCGAAGTCCGAAGCACATCACGGGAATGCGCAACTGGTCGGCGACGTGGGCCAGCTGCCAGACCTGCTCTTCGGTCAGAAACTGCGCCTCATCGACAAGGACGGCGTCGACAGGGGTCTTTTCGTGCGCCTGTTCCACGTGCCGGAAGACGTTTTCCTCGGCGGTGAAGATGTCGGCATCCGCAGCCAGACCGATCCGTGAGGCGATCCGTCCCTTGCCGCCGCGGTCGTCAAAGGCGGCGATCATGAGAAGGGCGTTCATGCCGCGTTCTTCATAATTGTAGGCAGCCTGCAGCAGGACGGTGGATTTGCCGGCATTCATGGAAGAGTAGTTGAAATAAAGCTTGGCCATTCAGATCGTCGAAGAATCGGTTTGAAGATCTTCGCAGTGTTCCCAAATCGAGCGGCAGGCTCAAACACTTTTGGCCTGAAGTCACAGGGAATGGGCACGGTCAGTTTTGTGCAGGCAGTTCGATTTCAATGATCAGGGGCAGGTGATCGGAACCGATGTGCGGTCCGGTCGATACGCTGAGCACCTTGATGTCATCCGAAACGGCAAACTGGTCGACGGGAGCGCCCAGGATCCAGTGAAGGCGATGGTCGAAAAAGAACCGCGTTGTTCTCGGCCATCCTCCGGGATAGGCGGTTCTGAGCCCGTTTTCAGCGAGAGTCCTTTGAAAGCGTGCGGACCAGGGTGCACTGTTCCAGTCTCCGATGACGAGCACGGGACCGGCATTCTTGTCCCGCAGGTCCCGGATGGATTTGTCGGCTTCTGCGAAATACCGCCTCTTGTTCTGCCAGCGAACTTCATTTCTGGGGCTGTCGGGATGAACTGAAACAAGGTTCAGGGGGCCGTTCGGGGTGTCCAGGGAGACTTCAATAATTTCACGATCCGCATCGTGGATGACGCTGGCTCCTTCATGCAGGTCGCCCAGAACGATCTGGGACCGGGTTTGAAGCATGGGAAACCTGGAATAGATGACCAGGTTTTCCGCGGATCCGACAGAGAGGAAATCCGGGTAACCGTTTTCGCCGGCGCTTCCGACCGGCAACTCAAACCGCTTCCAGCGGCGCTCCTGGAGCCACCACATCACCTCCTGAAGCACGATGATGTCGGGTTTTTCGCGTTCCAGAAAATCTGTCAGCCTCCGGTTTCCCAGAAACATGCGTTCAACATTGAAGGAGACGACTTTCAGCGCGAGCCCGTTCCCGGAGGCCGCCTTGGTCTCAGCCGTGTTCTCAAGGGTCCGCATTGCGGTTGCCACCGTCAGACCTGCGAATGCGACCAGGGCTAGCCCGAACATCAGCCGATAGGTGCCGGCGAAGCGGTGCGGCAACGTGAGACCGAGTGCACCAGCGGCACATCCCAGGAGCCCGGCGGCAAGAAACTGCCTTAAAAAGAAGCTCATGTTGTCCGTGAACCAGAAGTCCGGCGCGACAAAGGCAGAGATGCCGAGCGCGCAGAATACCAATGCCCCGAGCGATCCGCACCAGCAGATCAAGGACGCCAGAGCAGGAAGAACGGACCAGCGGCGTTTGGATTTCGTAGAAGACATTCTGCTGTCGGGCCCCTGACGCGCGTGCGGCTTGCCGCATCGATGGTTCTGCCGGTAGACAGGTTCGCAAACCTGTGGTCACTCATGAAAATGATCGTAGACAAGTTTGGCAATCGCTTCCGAGATTCCGGGGACTGACGCAAGGTCGTCCACACCTGCCTTCGAGACGGCCTTGGCCGTGCCGAAATGCTGGAGAAGTGCCTTCTTGCGGGTCGGACCGATCCCGGCAATCTCGTCCAGCGGGTTCCTGGCGATATCCTTTTTCCGCCGCGCCCGGTGGCTGCCGATGGCAAACCGGTGGGCCTCGTCGCGAAGGCGCTGTACGAAATAGAGCACAGGATCGCGTTCCGGCAGCATGAAAGACTGTCTCCCGGGGATGAAAAACTTCTCGCGCCCGGCATCGCGGTCAGGGCCTTTCGCGATCCCGACAAGCGGGACGTCCGTAATGCCGAGCTCCTCCAGTGTCTCGCGGGCCGCGTTCAATTGCCCCAGCCCGCCGTCGATCAGAACCAGGTCAGGCCAATCCGGCATATCGGCGACGCTCTCCGGAACACCTGCTTCCTCGCCGGTGTCGATGTCCGGGGACTGGACATCCGCGTCCGGGCTTTCCCGGCGGCTGCTTTCTTTCAGCAGGCGCGAAAAACGGCGTGTCAGAACCTCGCGCATCATGCCGTAATCGTCTCCCGGGACCAGATCTTCGGACTTGATGTTGAACTTGCGGTACTGGCCCTTTGCGAAGCCTTCCGCGCCCGCAACGATCATGCCGCCGACCGCATTGGTGCCCATGATGTGGGAGTTGTCGTAGACCTCGATGCGCCGTGGCGGTGCGCTCAGATCAAAGGCTTCCGACACGCCCTTGAGCAGACGGGCCTGGCTGGAGGTTTCCGCAAGACGCCGTCCAAGTGCTTCGCGTGCGTTGGTCAGCGCATGATCGACCAGCTCTTTCTTCTCGCCGCGTTTCGGAACGGCGACATCCACCTTGCGGGTGGCGCGTTCGCTCAGGGCTTCGGCCAGCAGGTCCTGCTCGGCAAGTTCATGCGACAAAAGGATCTGCCTGGGGGCTGGTTTGTCGTCATAGAACTGGGCGAGAAAGCTCTCCAGCACCTCCGCTTCGCCAAGGGTCTTGTCGGCCTTCGGGAAATAGGCCCGGTTTCCCCAGTTCTGACCGGTCCGGAAGAAGAAGACCTGCACGCAGGACTGTCCGCCTTCCTGGTGAATGGCGAAAACGTCCGCCTCCTGGACCGACTGCGGGTTGATGCCCTGGTGTGCCTGGACGTGGGACAGGGCGGACAGCCTGTCCCGGTAAATCGCCGCGCGCTCGAATTCCAGGTCGGCGGAGGCCGCTTCCATCTGCCCGGCAAGCTGTTTCTTGATCAACTGGCTGCGCCCGGAAAGGAATGCCTTTGCCTCCGAGACCAAGCCTGCATAGTCCTGCGGATCGATCTCCCCGGTACAGGGGCCGGCACATCGCTTGATCTGATATTGCAGGCAGGGGCGTGACCTGTTCTCGTAATAGCTGTCCGAACAGGTGCGGATCATGAAGGCCTTCTGAAGCGCGTTGATCGTCCGGTCCACAGCGCCTGCGGAAGCAAACGGGCCGAAATAGTCGCCCTTGCGTTTCCGTGCGCCCCTGTGCTTGACGATTGCAGCCGCCTCGTGGTCGCCCGTTACCAGAATATACGGAAACGACTTGTCGTCCCTGAGAAGAACATTGAACCGCGGCCGGAGCCGTTTGATCAGGTTGGCTTCCAGGAGGAGGGCTTCGGGTTCGGTCTTCGTGATCACGAATTCCATTGCCGCCGTCGACAGGATCATTCGCATGATCCGGTTGGACTGCCCCTGAAGGCGGGTGTAGCTGGTGACCCTTTTTTTCAGGCTTCTGGCCTTGCCGACGTAAAGGACCTCGCCGTTTTCGTCCAGCATCCGATAGACGCCGGGACCGTTGGGCAAGCGCTTCACTTCGTTGGCGATGACCTCCACGCCCTTCTTCACGCGGGCGGTGTCTTCCGTGGCCGTGTCGCCGTCAGCTTCTGGAGAATCGGATCTGTCCTGCATACCAGACATTTAAGCGCCATCGGTTCATTGGGAAAGAGGTATTCCCGTCCGGTCCGTGCCGATTCCTGCCTGAAATGTCAGCTGGCGTGGCCGAGCATGTACACCGTGGTGATATAGAGGCCGTAGGCGGCCGTCATGGCAAGGCCGGAGATCTTGCCCAGGCAGATGCGGAATGCGGCGAGAGCGGCGAGCAGCACCGCACAAGCGAGCATGACCCAGACGTCGAGCTTGAGAACCTCGGGCGGGACGTCGATCGGGACCACGACCGCCGTGATGCCGATGATTGCAAGCAGGTTGAAGATGTTCGAGCCGATGACATTGCCGATCGCGACAGCGCCGTGCTGGCGAATGGCGGCCATGACCGTTGTCGCGAGTTCGGGAAGCGATGTGCCGAGCGCGATCACGGTCAGACCGATAACGGCTTCGCTCACGCCCCAGTGGGATGCGATGTCGGTCGCGCCGGTAATGGTGAAATGCGCTCCCAGCGGCAGTCCGACGAGACCGAGAACGATGTAGACCAGGGCAATCCAGACGGAATCCGGTACGTCCTCGACGTCGTCCAGCGTATCATCTGCGTCGATCTCCGCGTCGGCCACGGCAGCGCCTGCCGATGCGGCCGGGATTGACTTCTGTTTCTTTCGGTGGCGGCGGGCGGTGATCGTGGACGCCGTCAGAAAAATCGCGAGCAGGATCAGAAGAACGATTCCCGCGGGAAGCCCGATCGGCGTGAAGAAGCACAGACCGATGAACACGACCGTGACGGCAACCATGAACATGGCGTTGCGTGTCGCTCCATCTTCTCCGCAAGGTGTTGCGGCAATGAGCGCCGGCATTCCGAGAACAAGCAGAACATTGGCAATGTTGGAGCCGACCACGTTGCCGATCGCGATGCCGCCTGCGTCTTCCATCGCAGCCTTGAGGGAGATGACCAGCTCCGGTGCAGATGTGCCGAATGCCACGATGGTCAACCCGATGACCAGATTCGGGATTCCAAGCCGCTGGGCGATACCCACAGAGCCCCTGACCAAGACATCGCCGGCAATAATCAGCACAACCAATCCGCCAGCGAGGCTAATATAGTCAAACAGCATCTACGAGTTCCGGTTCGGGTTTTTGTGGTCTGCGCGCACGGTTTCGGAGGGAGCGCGCAAATCACTTGGGCGCCTTATACGCAATAGATTGGTATGGGGAAACCCGGGGACAAGCATCTTTGTTCCGGTTTCATCGCAAATTGCAACTCGCTTAACGCCACGTTCACCTTGACAGAATGTTGCCCTGATTTGTCATCAAAACTCCCAAATCTAAATCCTGATCCGCCACAAACGCTCCCCATATGTCCTTAGCGGGGGAGTGAGGGCGCGGCATAACCGTCCCTTTTGCCTGGTCAAGGAACTTGGCCAGCTCAGTATGGATAGTATGGATCTGGAGTATCATTCATGAAACGTCTTGCGCTTGCAGGCCTGGCAGTGACTGCCGCAACAGTGGGAACCGCCCCGGTTCTGGCTGCGGACCTTCCCCAGGCTCCGGCCCCGGCCTATGAGGCGGTTCCGGCTCAGCAGCAGAGCATCGACTGGACCGGCATTTATGTCGGCGGCAATCTCGGCTGGTCCTTCGGCAGTTTCGACAACCGGTTCGGCGGGACCAATCTCGATACCGATGCAAACGGTGTCGCGGGCGGTCTTTATACCGGCTACAACTACCAGGTCACGCCCAACGTCGTGGTCGGTGCCGAAGCGGACTTCACCCTGTCCGATCTGGAAGACACCAAAACCGCGGGTGGCGTGTCGCTGAAGTCCAAGTCGGACTGGAACTCGAACATCCGCGCCCGGATCGGTTACGCGTTCGACCGGTATCTGGTCTACGGTGCAGGTGGTCTGGCACTGGCGGATCTCGAAGTGTCGGGCAACGGCGACAAGGACAGCAAGACTGCTGTCGGCTGGACCCTGGGTGTCGGCGGTGAAGCGGCAATCACCAACAACGTGACCGCACGCCTCGATTATGCCTATCAGGATTTCGGCGACCAGGATTTCAACCTGAACGGGACTGGTGTCACGTCGGATTTCAGCAATCAGCTCGTGCGGTTCGGTGTCGGCTACAAGTTCTGACATCCGCCCCATCCGAATTCGAAAAAGACCGGTTCCGAAAGGAGCCGGTTTTTTTGTTACAAGTGGATACAAGCTTTTACGAATTTTGCCCCAAGTCCATGGTAAAACACGGGCTCGGCGCCATATTGGATGTCAGATCAGCGCCCTGGCAGGCTGGCGTGACGCTTTGAGTGGAGAGGTTTATGCGGTTTTTGATGCGCGGACTTGTCGGTCTGGCATTGATGGCAATCATGGTCGGCTTCGCAAGTTTCGGAGCCTACAGGTTGTATGGCGCCATGACGGTCGAGGAGACCGCACGCGAGCGTCCGGCGCGTGAACGCAGTTATACCGTCAATGTCGCGCAACTCACCCCTCAGTCGATCAGCCCGGTGACAATTGCCTATGGCGAAATCGAAAGCTGGCGAACGCTGCAGCTCAGGGCGAGCTCTGAGGGGCGTCTCGTTGATGTCGCGAGCAAGTTCAGGGATGGCGCTGCGGTGGCAGAGGGCGAACTGCTGCTCAGGATCGATCCTGCCAACGCGGAATTCCAGTTTCTTGACGCAGAAGCCGCACTCGCCGATGCCGAAGCGCAAAAGGCCGAGGCCGAAGAAGCCATCATCGTCGCCGAACAGGAACTGGAAGCTGCGCGCCGTCAGCTGGATTTGCGCAAACAGGCGCTGGAACGGCAATCTCAGCTCAAGGACAAGGGTTACTCGACCGCTGTTCAGGTCGAAACGGAGGAACTGGCGGTTGCTTCGCTCGAACAGTCCCTGCACAACAGGCTGCAATCGGTCATCACCGCGCGCCGCCGGGTGGAACGCATGGACCTGACGGTTCAGCGCGCCACGCTGGCCGTCGAGGACGCGGAGCGGGTGCTGCAGGAAACCACGCTGACTGCGCCGTTCTACGGGTATCTTGCGGAGGTGGACGCCACGCTTGGCCGCCGTGTCAGCCCGTCAGAAACCCTGGCAATGCTGATCGATCCCACGGCCCTGGAAGTGCAGTTCTCGCTGTCGACTGCGGAGTTTTCGCGTCTGCTTGATCAAAGCGGAAAGCTGGTCAAGGCACCCGTCACGGTCACGCTTCAGCTCGGCGGGAGATCCGTCGAGGTTCCCGGACGCATAGACAGGGCGGCCGCGATCGTCTCTGAAGGTGAGGCCGGCAGGACATTGTTCGCCGCGCTTGAGATCGAGGCGGGGACGGTTCTGCGGCCGGGAGATTTCGTCAAGGTGGCGGTCGAAGAGCCGGAACTCGCCAACGTTGTTGCCGTCCCCGCAGCGTCCGTGACGGAGGACGGGCGCCTTCTCATTGTCACGGAAGACGAACGCATAGACGAAATCACGGCCCGCGTCCTGCGGCGCATGGGAAACGAAGTGCTGCTCGCGGATGTTCCGTTCGGAACCGACTATGTGCGTGAACGCCTTCCGCAACTCGGCAAGGGCCTGAAAGTATCGCCGCGCCGCGGCGACGATGGCAAACCTGTGAGAGACGCGCCGGTCACGGCAAGCGCGCCGGAAGGTGCCGGACAGCCTGCCGGTGACCTGGTTGCCCTTGAACCGGAAAGACGCGCGGCGCTGATCGCGCAACTGACGAACTCGAACATGCCTGAAAACCGTAAGGCGCGATTGCTTGCGCTGTTGAACGAGCCCATGGTGCCCAAGGATCTGGTGGACCGGCTGGAACAGCGGCAGGGGCGCAAGGGCTAGCTTAGACTGGCAAGGCGTTCTCTTCTTTTGCCGAGACTGGAGTAATTGAATGCGTTCTCCCGGCGGACCACGATTTGCATCGTTTCTGGACTACATGGTGCGCCACCGGACGGCGGCGAACCTGCTTCTGGCTCTGATGCTTCTGGCCGGGATCGCAGCCGGATCCCAAATCAGGACGCAGTTCTTTCCCGATTTCGTGCGCGAGGAAGTCGATGTCGATGTCTCCTGGCCGGGGGCCGGTCCGGACGATCTCGACCGTTCGGTTGTCGAGATCCTGGGCCCGCAGCTTCTGGCCATCAACGGTGTAGACGAGGCGACTTCGGTGTCGCGCGAAGGCCGCGCGTCGATCAATCTCGAATTCGAAGACGGCTGGGACATGGGCCAGGCGACGGACGAGGTAAAGGCCGCCGTCGACCAGGCGCGGTCCAGCCTGCCCGAAGGGATCGAGGAACCCGTCGTCAGCCGGGGCGTCTACAGGGACCGTGTAACGGATGTCGTGATCTACGGTCCCGTGGATATCGATCAGCTTGCGCGGTTTGCCGAAGATCTTCAGACGGTGTTGTTCCGCGGCGGAGTTACCCGGGTCTCGATCCAGGGGCTGGCAAATCCGATCATCCGGATCAACGTGGGTGAGGGCATGCTGGTCCGGCACGACCTGACCCTGCGCGATGTTGCCGATGTTGTCGCGGCGGAAATGGAAACAACGCCCGCGGGAGACGTCAGCGGCAGCGGTGCACGGCTCAGGACCGGGCAGACCCGCCGCAGCGAACAGGAACTGGGTGAAATCGTCCTAAAGGCCCCGAGCCAGGGTGAAAAGCTGCAGCTGCGTTCCGTGGCGGATATTGTCACCGAGGGCGTTGAAAGCGGCCGGGCCTACTATCACCGTGGCATGCCTGCCGTCGTGCTGCGGGTTGACCGGAGCGCTCAGGGAGACACGATTTCGATCCAGCGGGCAGTGGAGCGCATCACCGCCGAATTTCAACAGACGCTGCCGGAAGGTGTCGTGGTTCAGCTGACGCGAACACGGTCGCAGAACATCATCGACCGGATGAACATCCTGATCGAAAACGGACTGTTCGGGCTCGGGCTGGTTCTTGCCTTCCTTTTCCTGTTTCTGTCCGCGCGCACGGCGTTCTGGGTCGCGGCGGGAATTCCCGTCGCCATGTTTGCGACCATCGGCCTGATGTATGCCTTCGGGCTGACGCTCAACATGGTTTCGGTATTTGCGCTGATCATTTGCCTCGGCATCGTCGTCGATGATGCCATCGTGGTCGGGGAACACGCGGATTCGCTGCATCGGCGCGGGTATCCGCCGGCGGAAGCCGCAAGTCTCGCCGCGCGGCGCATGACTGCTCCGGTCTTCACGGCTTCGATAACGACCCTGATCGCGTTTGTCGGCCTGATCGCCATTGGCGGACGTTTCGGTACGCTGATTGCCGACATACCGTTCACGGTGGCCGTGGTCCTCATCGCCAGCCTCGTGGAATGCTTCCTGATCCTGCCCGCGCATATGAACCACGCCCTGTCGGCCAGCAAGAAACAGCGCTGGTACGACATGCCGAACCGGGTCTTCAATCGCGGTTTCGTGTGGTTCAGGGAACGGGTTTTCCGCCGGTTCATCGACTGGATCCTGACGGTGCGCTACCCGGCACTCGGCTTTGCGTTCATGGTGCTGCTGCTGTCCGTCTCGCTTTTTGTCGACGGCAGCGTCCGGTGGCGCTTCTTCAACGCGCCGGAACGGTCTGTGGTGTCTGCAAGCATCGCCATGATGCCGGGCGCGGACCGGGACGATACCAAGGCGATGATCGCGGAAATGGAGCGGGCGCTCGATGTCGTCAATCAGCGTTACGGTGAAGAATACGGCGACGAGCCGGTCCAGTTCGCGCTGTCGACCGTCGGCGGCACCGCCGGACGGGGCCTGAGCGGTGCCGACAGCAAGGATGTCGATCAGCTGGGCGGGATCTCCATAGAACTGATCGATCCGGACCTGCGTCCCTATTCGGCTTTCAAGTTCATCGGTGAGTGGCGCAAGGAAATCAAGCGGCCACCATTGCTTGAAACCCTGGCCCTGCGCGGCGAGCGCTCGGGTCCGGGCGGCGATGCAATCGATGTAAGGCTGTACGGAACCTCAACCGAGAACCTGAAGGCGGCCGCGGAAAGCCTGAAACAGGCGCTTGCCCCGCTCGAAGGTGTCAGCGCACTTGAAGACACGTTGGCCTATGACAAGCCGGAACTCAGTCTCAGCCTGACACCCAAGGGGGAAGCCCTCGGCTTCAGCACCGACGATGTTGCGCGGATCCTGCGCAACCGTCTCGAGGGGATCGAGGTTGCGGAATTCCCGGTTGGCCGCCGCACCGCCAAGGTGAAGGTTCTGATGCCGGACGAGGAGACGGACGCCTCGTTCCTCTACTCCACGCGCATTCGCACAGAGGCGGGAACCTATGTCTCCCTGAGCGAGATCGTGCAGGCCGACAGCAGTTACGGATTTGCGTCCATCAGACGAAGCGACGGGTTGCGGACCCTGACCGTCAGCGGTGATGTGTCCGAAGACGATCCGGAAGCGGCTGCGCGGGTGACCGCCTTCCTGGAAAACGAGCTGCTGCCGCAACTGGCTGCGGAATTCGATGTCGAGAGCGAGATGGCGGGCCTGGCTGAACAGGAGAGATCCTTCCTGTCGGACGCGATGGTCGGATTTGCACTTTGCCTGGCCGGCATCTACCTGGTGCTGTGCTGGATTTTCGAATCCTGGACGCGGCCGCTGATGATCATGATCATCATTCCGTTCGGGTCGATCGGGATGCTCTGGGGGCACTACATTCACGGAGTGCCACTGTCGATGTTCTCGGTTGTCGGTTTCATCGGAATGTCGGGGATCATCATCAACGACAGTATCGTGCTCGTGACCACGATCGATGAATATGCGCGCAACCATCCGTTCCGGCAGGCGCTCATCAACGGGGTCTGCGACCGTCTGCGCGCCGTCGTCCTGACAACCGCAACCACCGTATTCGGCCTGGCGCCACTGCTTTTTGAAACAAGCCGGCAGGCACAATTCCTGAAGCCGACCGTGATCACGCTCTCTTACGGGCTCGGTGTCGGTCTGTTCCTGGTGATCCTGCTCGTTCCGGCGCTACTCGCGGTTCAGAGAGACTTCGGCCAGTCTGTTTCAAGCGGACGCCGGCTGCTCAAGGCCAGGGGACGCCGTCCGCTGCAGGGCAAACACGGCGAAACGCCGGCGCCTTAAGCTGACCGGGGTACCGGCCTAGAGCATCGGGCGCACACTTTTCGCCCGATGCTCTAGCGAAGCTCAACGGCGGCATTGTCCGGAACGGGCGCGGCCGGCTGGCGCGTATCGGCAAACGCCGGAACGGCGGCTTCAAAGGCGGTCAGCCATGCTGCGAGCCTCGGATGGCTTGCCCGCCAGCCGTCGCCAAAGCGCATGTCGAGATACCCGAGCGCGCAGGCCAGTGTCATCGTGGCCGCGTCGACGTCATCGGCGGTTGCCGGAGCCGTCGGGGTATTCGCTTCGTAATGGGCAAGGCCGCGCGTTACCTTGTCCGCCTGGTAGGCGTCCCAGGCCGGATCCCGATAGTTGGGCTGCTTGAACCGCTTTTCATATACACGCAGCAATGCGGCATCCATGATGCCGTCGGCGAGGGCCTGATCGCGCAAGACGGCAAAACGGGCTTCACCCTCCGGAAACAGCCTGTTGCCGCCGGCAAGGAAGTCCAGATACTCCAGGATAACGGCGCTGTCATAGAGGACGTCGCCATTTTCAAGAACGAGGGCGGGGATCTTCCCGAGCGGGTTTTCACCTCGGAGACTGTCGGCCGGATCGGCGGTGTTGGCTTCGATGACTTCGATCCGGTCTTTCAGGCCGAGCATCGCCGCAGCGATCTTGATCTTGCGTCCAAATGGGGAGGGGGGCGATGAGCGAAGTTTCATCATGGTGGTTCTCCTGATACTGGGACGGGCCCGCACCTGGCGGGTGTGACGCCTTGCGAAGGTCTTTTGTTATCGGACGGGCGGTGGCACGGACAGGCTATCGGCGCGGCAGCCACGACGGTCGACATTCGGGCAGGATCGGAAATCGAGATCCTTGGTCAGGCAGATCCGTATTTCGTCGAATTCCCCACGGGAGCACGTGACCGCCATGGCGCTTTCGTCTAGGCCCGGATTTGCCAGGCGAAAGGCTTTCTCCACCGTCTGGGGAGACGCCTTGCCCCGTTTCTGCAGTTTCGTGAACGCGCCGGGTATCGAAATTTTTTCAAAGGCGCGCCTGGTCAGGTCGAAGTAGTCCTCCGGCTCGAGACCGGAGCAGGTTCCGTGCTTGCGCCACTGATGAAACACAAGCCCGTGACTGGGCATGATGTCCTCCATGCCGACCGCGATACGCCTGTCAATTCTTTTAGGGCCCCGGCAGGTCTGGGGATAGCCGCGCTCATATTGCGGCCAAAGACCATGCACGACGAAGCGAAAGGGATCGCGAACGTCGCATTGATGCGGGTTGGCGTCCGCGCCTTCGTGTTTGCAGTGGGTGGGTGACCACGACAGGGACAGCACATAAAAATCGAAGTCGCCGGGTTCATCGGCGAGGCCCGCCGTCGACGCCAGAACACAAATGAGAAATACCGTCAGGCCGGCCGCCCGGCTCAAAAGAGCCATATCGACGCCTGGCTCACTGTGGCTTTGTAGTTCTGCAGTGTGATCCGTAGACACGCCACTTGTCGAGTTCGGACAGGCAGGTTTCCACGTTCCAGCTCACACCGACGAAACCGGCATGTTCCTCGATCAGGTAGTGCAGGTGCTGATGGGAGCCATCGGACATGTTGGCTGTTCCGGTGCAGTGGCGGCGTGCCAGCGGGCTGACCTCGTTCACCTTGAAGGCGATTTCGGTGATCTCCTCGATGCCGACGATCTTCCTGCCCTCGTAGTAGTCTGCGTAAGCACGCGCGACAGATTTGCGAACAGCCTTCTGCACCGAGTTGGCCGTGCATTCCGGCAAACGGTTCTTGCCGCTCAAGGAGAGGTAGGCGCGGTTTTCTTCCGCGACCGAGGGAACGGCGAGGAAGGCGCAGACAGCAAGACTGGACAGGATCAATCGGGCGAAACGGGCGATGTGCACGGCATGGTCTCCGAGAGGCAAACAGTGTGACAGACGATGGGGGAGGGAAGCCTCAAGGTCAAGGACTTGGTGCGCCAAAAGGACCAGAATATGCAGTTATTCGCCAATCAGTTGGGTCACATCCCAACCTGAGCCGGGGCCCTGGTGCAAAACGTCATTGAACCAGGGCAGGAGTATCCGCATCTCGTCGGCGAGCGTATACGGGGGATTGATGAGCGTCATTCCCGAGCCGAGCATACGGGTATCGGGTCCACTTTTGCCGGCTCGCAGTTCAAGTGAAAGCAGATCCCGCACGCCGGCCGATGCAAACGCGTCGTGCATGCGCCTGATCGATCGGGTGTCCTTCAACGGATACCAGAGCGCACAGGTTCCGCCGGCCCATTTTTTCCAAGCCTTGAGAACGGCACCGGTCATTCGATCAAATTCGTCCGTGACTTCGAAGGCGGGGTCGACCAGCACGAAGCCTCTCTTTTCCTTCGGTGGCAGGAAGCTGCCCATGGCGAGCCATCCGTCGAGATGAATGGTTTTGACCTGAAAATCGCCGGCAAAGCGATCCGACAGAGTTCTGAAATCCTCCGGATGAAGCTCGGTGAGCGTCAGTCTGTCGGATTTGCGCATCAGGCGCCGTGCCAATACGGGTGAGCCCGGATAGGTCTCCAGTTTCTCACCGGGGTTCAGGTCCCGAACGACTTCCAGCCAGGGGTGAAGCAGGGGTTCGACCGCGTCCGGCATATCCGCTTGCAGCACCCTGGCGATGCCCTGCTGCCATTCGCCGGTCTTCCTGGTTTCCTCCGACGTCAGATCGTATTGGCCGATACCTGCATGCGTGTCCAGCATCCGGAACGGTTTGTCCTTCCGCTGAAAATAGGTGATCAGCCGTGCAAGCACCGCGTGCTTGAGCACGTCGCCAATATTCCCTGCGTGATAGGCATGTCTGTAGTTCATATCGCTATTCCGGCCTGAAGAGGGTCATCGGGCAGGTTCAGGATCGCGCCGCATGTAAATGACGGATGTCGCACCATTGTCCGCCCTGCCGATTTCCACGAAACCCAGCCCGGCGTGAAATCGCATCGAGCCGGGATTTGGCGGGCGCTCGTTGACCTCGCAGGTAAAACAGCGTCCCGTGCCCCTCATGCGTTCAAATAGTGAGGAATAAAGCGCGTCACCGATCTTCTGCCCGCGCAGGGTATCATCGACGAAAATCCGGTCGGTGTAAGCGAACTGCTCGAACCTGTCGCTAAGCCAGCGGTAGTTGGGGCTCGCGTAGTCCGCGCCTTCGCCGAAGCAGAGGAGCATACCGACCGGTGTGTCCTTCTTTAGTGCGACAAGACAGAGGAGAGACTGGCTGATCAGATCGAGCAATTCTTCGGCGCCAAGTTCGTTGACTGCAGGTACGGCAGCGTTGTTGAGCGAAAGCAGAGCGCCGAGATCGCCTGGTTCGAACGGACGGATCATTGCTGGAGAAACTGTCTGGGTCATGGCAAACGCATCCGGGCAGACTCTTCCCGCTGTTCTCGCGGCCTGCCCTCATGGAAAGTTGGTATGTGCGGAAAAAGAACGAGCGCAGCCAAGCTGCGCCCGTTCGATACAGTAACGCCGTCCATACGGCTTTATTCTTCTTCGTGCGATCCCGTTTCGGGTGCTGCGTCCTCGGCTTCTCCCGCCTCGGCGCCTTCTTCGATCACCTGCAGATTTACGGCCTTGGGGCCTTTGCCGCGACGATCTGGTTCGGTCTCGAACGAGATGCGTTGACCACTGTCAAGGGACGCAAGTCCTGAGCGTTCCACTGCCGAGATGTGCACGAAGACATCCGCTTCACCTTCATCAGGTGTGATGAAGCCAAAGCCCTTGTCCGTCTTGAAGAATTTCACGGTTCCGCTCTGCCGCGGACCACGTTCAACCGGCGGTCCGTCCCGCCGGGGTGGACGTCCCTGACGGAACCCGTCGCCGTCGCGCCCGCCGTAGCCGCCACGACCGCCACCGCCGCCGTAGCCGCCATCGCGTCCGCCGCCGCCATATCCGCCGTCGCGTCCGCCACCGCCGTAACCGCCGCGGCCACCGCCGCCGCCATATCCGCCGTCCCGTCCGCCGCCGCCGCCGTAGCCGCCGCCATCACGTCCGCCGCCGCCGTAGCCGCCACCATCACGCCCGCCGCCGCCGTAGCCGCCGCCACCGCCGTCGCGTCCACCGCCGTAACCGCCGCGGCCACCGCCGCCGCCATAACCGCCGTCACGACCGCCGCCGTAGCCACCGTCCCTCTTGTCGTCGCGGCCGTAGCCGCCACCAAAATCATTGTCGCGTCCGCCACGATAGCCGCCATCCCGGCCACCGCCATAATCACCGCCGTAGTCGCCGCCGCCAAAATCGCTGCCGAAGTCCTGCGGACCGCCAAACTCGCGCTTGCCGCCGCGTCGACCACGCGAACGCCGGTCCGAATCGCCGTCGTGCATTACTCAATCACCTTAATTTCCGTGCCCCTCCGGCACATACCAGCCAATCTCACCCGCCTTCACAGTCGAGTCACTTCTCGGGGCGCACTTGGTGCACCCTTTCAACACTCTGGGATCGGGCTGAAACACGTTTGCCGCATCCCTCACCAGCCGCTGCGGCTCCATCATAAGGGCGTGAGGCATGAAATCGCAAGAAATTCCTTGGTCGGCGGGCTAATCGGCCGAGTTTTTTAAAGGCCAGGTGCTTGACCAGTTGGACAAGTCAGGTTCCGTACCGTCACATGTCTTTCGTGTCGCTTCTTCCATCAGCACGAGACCCGTGCCGTTCCAGAACCACCTGTTCCAGAGGCCGCATTCGCCGACACCTGACCCCTTGAAATAGCTGACGAGTTGCTGATCCGCCGGAACCCACCTTGCGTTGTAGATCAGATCCGAGGCGATCGGACCCTTCTCCGACATGCGGGCGACATGGATCTGCCGGGCGGCGCCGTCCTTGCCCGACAGCACGGCGACATAGGGGCTGTTGTACGGGGTCGGGGCACCGCAAGGAATGATATAGAGGGACGCACTCTCCGCAAGCGGGACGCGAACCGCGTTCAGGCTCGCGAAAATTGTGGGATCAATCGCCGAACAAAGCCGGTTGGCCGACCAGATGGCAGCGACCTCGGGCGGGAGCTGATCGGCGCTGAGGATCGGCAGGGCATGCGGTGCATCCTTGGCAGGATTGGTTCCGGGCGAGACGATGGCCGCTTCCGTTCCTGTGCGGTCCTGGCGGTTGTCCAGCCAGAGCAGGCTGGATTTCAGGCCCTGAAGCGGCACCGGCACCGACGTCGGATCCGTGCTTTCGCCTGCTGGCAAATGCACGGTCAGAACCTTTCCCTTCTGCATCGCGTCCAGAAGCGTCACCGAGGCCGGGCCGGCCGGATACCAGAATCCGTCGCCTCCAAGAGGCCTGAAGCCGGTGGGAGGTGTGATCGCCGATTGCATTTCGCGCAATTGCTCGATGGGCAGTTCCTCGATCGTCGACCCGTCGACGTCGAAGCGCAGCATGCCTTCCTGCGGAAGCTGGGTGTTCGTTGTCAGCCGGAGGAGCGGTTGCGCCTCCGCCTGCCAGTCGCGGACGATGCGCACGTCCACCCAGACGGACTGGCTGCGGGTAAAGGTCGACGCAAAGCAGGCTCCGGTATTGCCGCAATCCACAGTCCATCCCTCGAAGCTCGGCGCCGTGCGGCCGGGCTGTGCAGAGGTCGCGGTTGAACTGAGAAAGCTGATCGCCGCAATCGTCAGGAAAGTTTGCAATCTTCGCGTCATTATATCCGGTTACCCGATTTTGATTGCCATCTTCTCAGAGGCTTTTACTTCTTGTACGAAATGCAGGCCGCAAGGTGAAGCCGATAAGGTACATTAAGTCGGCGCGGGCTCCGATTGTCCCGCATTTGTTGCCGTGTCATGCACGGGTGTTTCAAAAGGAGACAGGTGTGTCGGAAGAAACCAACAACAGCGAAATGGACGACATGCCGCCGATCCAGGTCATGGTCGTACCGGTGACGCCGTTTCAGCAAAACTGTTCCATCATCTGGGATCCGCAGACCATGCGTGGAACGGTTGTCGATCCGGGCGGCGATGTCGAACATATCCAGGAGGCAATCCGCAAGCACGACGTGAACGTTGAAAAGATCGTGCTCACGCATGGTCATATCGATCACATCGGTGGCGCCGCCGACCTTGCCGCAGCTCTCGGGGTTCCGGTTGAAGGCCCACACGAGGCCGACAAGCCGCTCATAGAACGCGTGGCGGACCAGGCTGCGCAGTTCGGTGTGCCGGAGGCAAAACCCGTTTCCCCCGACCGGTGGATGGAGGACGGGGACGAGGTCGAGATTGCGGGCCGTACGTTCGAGGTTCTGCATTGTCCCGGCCATTCACCCGGTCATCTTGTTTTTTTCGACAAGGAACTGCAGTTCGCGATTTCAGGGGACGTCCTGTTCGCCGGGTCCATCGGCAGGACAGATCTGCCGCTTGCGGATCACGCAACGCTGATCAGTTCCATTCATGAGAAGCTGCTTCCCCTCGGCGATGACGTGTCCTTCCTGCCCGGACACGGACAGGCTTCGACGCTCGGCCATGAACGACAGACAAATCCGTTTCTCACCTGAGTTACGGCAGGTTGACGGCGTTTATCCTGAAAGTTGCGAGTGACCTGACGCGCTCGTTCACAGCAGTGCGCGCAGGTCGTCGATCCGGTCGTTGACGAGCCATCCGTAATAGTTTTCGCGCGGCCAGGATCGGCCGGTGCGGCGGAACTTCGCGGCACGGCTCCAGGGATCGCCAAGATTGTAGAGGGTCGCCGTCAGACCGGGGTTCTTGGAAATGTCCACCTTGCCGACGGATTTGTAGGCAGCAATGGAGTCCTGAATGATCGCGGCCATGTAGTGCAGCGAGATGTTCGGATCCATTGTTGCCTTGTAGACCGCGTCGGAATTGGACGCCTTGAGTTTGCGGAAATTGCTCTGGCGCGACACGCGATCCGTCATCTTCAGAACGGTGAGCGGGCTGAGCTGTCCAAGCCCGAAACTCTGACCGGCGTAGAGTGGCTGGAAAAAGGCTTCGTTGAAGTTCTTCTTTGGATAGCGGACGCCATCAACCCGTTTGCCGCGGAACTTGCTGTTCCAGACATTTTCATAACAGGACCAGCGGCGGTCGCTGCTCTTCTGAATGTGTTCCTTGCGGCACCGTTCGAATTGCGGCCGCTCGACGAACTTGTCGACGTGTTCGCCGTTGAGTTCGAAGTCGAAGTTGATGCCGGCATAGGCCAGCGCCTTGACGTAATAGGACTGGGCACTGTCCAGCGTGTCGTAGTTGTAGGTGTGCTCTCCGACGATTGCACCGATGATGTGGATCGGATCAATGTTGTACTTGCGCGCGACGCGCTTGATCGATCCCATGAGACGCCGGTCGCGCTTCAGGACAGCCAGCACCTTGTTGAACTTTGCATCGTAGCTGGATTTCGCAGACGAGGTGCGGCGCGCGGATGCATACGGGATCTTCGGCTGGTTCTTGTACCTGTTGCCTTCAGGCACCGAGCGAACGGACTGGGCGTGGGCTGATTGGGTCAAACCGATTGTCGGCACGGCCGGGGCAAGCAAAAGGCCCAGTGCGACAATGCCGGTCAATACATTCGGAATAACGCTCAATGGGCCAGTCTTTCTGCACATATTAATCGCTCTGCACTAGGCATTTTTGTTTAATTTGGAGCCGGATGGGACCCCGGGCACCGGTCAACTTGCATGGATTTACATAGTTCAAACTATGCGCCGGTAAATAACACACATATCGATAACCACCCGTAAAAAACATTGCTATGGCACAGATGCAACATGTTCCTCTCCTTACGGCATTCCAATCAACAAAGAAGTGATCGCGATCACGCGCAAGAATTCCCGATGGAATGGGTCCTGACCCTAACGTAAAATGCGGTCTTTCATTATACTTGCAGGACCCATGCAAAGCCGTACTGCTCTGGGAACATTCAAATGATCGTTGAATTCCCGGTGGCGCCGCAGACCGCAGAGTTCCCGCTGGATGGTCACATGCCAGAGTGCTTCGCCGGCTTGGGCGAGCCGTTCGCGTTTCAGTTCCTCGGTCGCGTCCGGGTCGCCGTCTAACTCGCTCAACAGGGCAAGCGCCTTTTCAAGCTTCTTGATCAAACGGGAAAGTGTCGAGGCCTTTTCACTGAAAATTTCCTGTTCCAGCGCCGCCGCCAGCGGATCCTGGTCCGCGGTATTGGTGAATTGAGGCGGTCGAACTGACATGATCGGTCCCCGAAATCGTCCTGATCGTGATGGAAACTCAAATTTGCGTATTGCGTATCAGGCTGATCGCCGGGCTTTCAGGTCGTTTTCAAAAAGCAGCAATCCACCGAGCGCCGCCAGTTTGAACACGCACGGCAACCCGGCGTAGGTCACGCTTAGCACGAAATTCAGCTGGGGTGTCATTGCGATGTTCGGATGATATCCGAACAAGCCGAGCATCGGCAGTGCAAGCCCCGTGGCGACCGCCAGCGCCGACTTGGAAAGAAACGCCATGACCGAAAACAGGCGTGAGGCCTGCTGCTGCTTTTTATCCGCTTCGATATGGTCGGCAAGAATGGCGGGAGGCAAGGCGAGATCCGCGCCGAGCGCGAGTCCGGAAAGGGCGCACACCACCGCGTAGGCCGCAAGATCTCCCTCCTGAAGGAGCGCTGCCCAGCAGAAGGTGAAAATCGCGGCTGCGAGGGAGAATTGCCACGCGCGCAGCTTGCCGAACTTGCGGGCTGCGGCTGTCCAGATCGGCATCGACAGCGCGCCGGACAGAAAATAGGTCAGCAGGAAGAGCCCGGTGTAGGCTTCTGCACCGAGACGATCGCGAATGAAGAAAAGCACAAGCACCGCCGGAATGGCGCTCGCGAACGTGTTCAGGAACACCAGCCCAAAGAAAATCGCACGCCAGCGATTTTTCATCAGGGAAGACCAGCTTTCCTGCTTCTCCGCTCGCGCAGGCAGGTCGAGCGGTGTTGCATGCATCCAGCGCACCAGAAGCCAGAGCGCAATGCAAAGCAGCGGAAGATATCCGAGCGACAACCAGTGAAATGCCTGCGAAGGCCCGACGATCTGCGTGAGGACGGGCGGTGTGACGGCCGCGACCAGCAGGCCGACGAGACCGATGGCCTCCCGGCTCGCCGTGACCCTTGTGCGCTGCGGCGATGTCGTGTGCCATAATCCGCCGAGGGCCTGGAAGTTGATGGAGACGACGGAAAACCCGGTGGTGCAGATGAAAACCGACGCAGCAAACCATAGCACCGGAAAGGCCTCGGCCGGATGAAACAGCATCCAGAAACCGATGCCCAGCATGACGGCGCCGAGCGCCAGGATAAAGGTGCGTGCGCTGTGGAATCGATCACTTAGATCGCCGATGATCGGGTCCTGGATCGCATCCACCAGCCGCAGGGCGAGCAGGACAGACCCGAGCGTTGCCAAGGGCAACTGCATCGTGACCGCATAAAAGTCCGGAGCATGCAGGTAAATCGGCAGTCCCACGAAGGCGAGCGGAAACGCCATGGTGCCATAGGCAACGAGGCTTTTGACGCTCAACCCTTTCGACGTGGAATCCGATGCATCTCGAAGACCGGTATCGATGCGGTCCGAAAGCGCGTGTCTTTCGTCTACGGACACTGCAACCGGGCCCTATCGTCCGGTGCTCAAGAACCCGCTCCGACCAGGCGTGCCCGCAATTGCGGATTGCGTGTCTTGTTGCCGAGCCAGATGGAAAAGAACCTCTTCGTGAATGCGGGATCGCTGATCGTTCCCAGCTTGCGTCCGCCAAGGTAAAAGACGGTGCTTCCATTTGAGGTCCTGACACCCGTGATGGCCTGTCCTGCCGAGACGTTCGGGAAGATCGCGCTCATCTGCTTTTCCCAGGATGCCAGCTGTGCAGCGGACGCGCCGCCCTGGCGCTTTATCTCCTTCACGGAGCTGTCCGTGATCGCCTTGCCCTTGAAGTTGCGCAGGTATTTCAGCTTGAGCGCGAAGGGTCCGGATGCACTGTAGACACCGTTGGGTGCATATAGTTCGGCATCGAAGACCTTGAAGCCGAGATAGGTCATACGCCCCTTGCCGACGAGTTCCGCCGAGGGAACGGTGCGTGCCGCCGGGCCGATATCCGCCGCAGCAGGTGACGTTGCCAATCCGGCGAACGCGAGGAAGAGGCATAGAAACGAAAGAACGGGCCAGTTCAGACCGGCCGACATGATGCGCGAAGTCACGGGACAACCCTCCGGGTAGTTGATGCACTTACCACGGCCTCAATACGCAGGGGGCGGGCGGTCGGATTTCCGTCTTGTGCCGCAAAGTCACCGGCAACGTTCAAACGCATGCACCCTTATCGGATCTTGAGCCTGCAAACCCGATTTCCGCACCGGCCATGTTCCCTTTGATGGTGCGATGCATTATAATCATTACAACGATCATTCCGGCTGACCCGACGGTGCTGCTTTGGCGCCGGTGTCGCGCCAGTGATCGAACCTGCCGGGAGAGACCCGGCTCAGCTTCTAACGTATCGGTGAATGGTTCCCCGCATTTCGGGAAGCAGGCGCCATTTCTGGGTTCGGATACCTGGCCGGCGGCGCCAGGCGTGTAGCTCAGCCAATTCGATCCTGCTCCGTCAGCTGAACGGAGCACAAGTTTGGGCCAGTGTCATGAGCGACTCCGATCTGAAACCGAAACTGAAGCAGAAGACGAAGGTCCAGAAACCGAAACTCTACAAGGTCATTCTGCTCAATGACGACTTCACACCGCGTGAGTTCGTGGTGCTGATCCTGAAGGCCGAGTTCCGTCTCGACGTCTCCCAGGCCGAAGTCGTGATGATGACCGCGCATCAGAAAGGTGCCTGTGTCGTCTCCGTCTATCCCAAGGATGTTGCCGAGACCAAGGCGACACGGGCGATCGATGCCGCCAGTCAGCTGGGCTATCCGCTGCAATTCACCGTCGAGCCGGAGTGATACAGCAGCTGGATCGCACCGGCTTCACACTGCCTGATCCTGACTGACGATGGCAGCTGCTCTTTTGGCACCTTCCGTCTCGGCGCGCAGGCTCATTCCCGGTAAGGGCGCACGCTTCCGGCAAGTTTGAGACCGCGGTCATGGAAAGCGGGCAGGTCGTGCCGTCCGGCCGGCCCGCCCCCGGATCAATCAATCGCGCAGTTTGACGATCTTGTCGTCGCCACCGCCCGGTGCATCGTCGTCCGGACCGTCCGTCTCCGCCACAACGGTTTCGTCGACGTCGATCTCGACCCTCTCCGTTTCCGGCGCAAGCGGCTCCGTGATGCCAAGATCCGCAGCTGGATCGTAGCTCTCCGTCAGGCCGAGTTCCTCTGCGGGACCCTTGCCTTCCATGGCCATCTGGTAGTTCGCGATCACGGATTTCAGCTGGACGATCTGCTCGTTGGCCGTATCCACCTGGATCTTGTAGCGCTGCAGACGTTTGTTCTCGTCCACCAGGTCTTCCAGATTGTCGGCGAATTTCTGGTTCTGGCTGCGCTGGTGGTTCAGGTCGGTGAGCGCCGAATTGTAGCGCAGATTGACTTCCCGCAGCTTGGCCGAGGTTGCCATCAGCTCGTTGCGGTCTTTCTCGTGGTTCTTCTGCGCGCTGTCGAGGAGATGCTCAACCTCCTGCATACGCTTCAGAATATCGCGGCCGCGCTCTTTCAGGGCAGAGTTTTCACGGGCCATTTCCTGGAGCGACTGCGCACCGACGCGGCGCTGGGACGAGAGATTCTCGATTTCCGCGTTCAGCGCATAGACCTCGTTGTCATGCTTGCGCTGCTCTTCCTCCAGGCGCGTCTTTGCGTAGACGAGTTCCTGGTTGGCGACATCCAGATGCGATTTCAGATCGATGTTGTCGTTCCTGAATTCGATCAGTTCACGCTTGGCGGATTCCAGCTCGCTGGTCGCCTGGTTGTTCTTGCGGATCTCGTCTTCCAGCAGCTTTGCGCTCTCGGCGAGGTTCTGCTGGAGTTCCTTTTCCCGGTGCTTGACGCCTTCCAGGTCCTCCTTGAGGCTATCGGCATGACGCTCCAGCGTCTCGTGCTTCGCCAGCAGGTCGTTGTACTTGCCGCTGATATCGGCGATCTGGGTATTCGCCTCCACCAGCTTCGCGCTTTGCAGGCGGTACTCCTCGTTGACCTTCTTGTTGTTGTCGCGGATCGTCACGATGTCATTGCGCGCGGTCTCCAGCGCGGTGCGCGTTTCGGTGGCGCGCTTGCGCAGGGAATGCACTTCCGCCTGCGCGTCTTCGAGCTGGGTCGTCAGCGACCGCACCTTGTGTTCGGCGTCCAGGAGATCGGTGGAAATCTTGGCGTTTTCGGATTTCAGGCGGACTTCGGTCTCCACGCTGTGGCGTGAAGCCTCGATATATTCCGACATCATGCGGATGCTGGTCTGGCTTTCGGAGGCGAAGGCGGCCATCTGGTCGAACATCTGATTAAGCCCGCCGACACGCGACTTCAGGCCGTCCAGATGGTTCATTTTTTCCTGCATCTTGAGCGCAAAAGGAGACAGCTTTTCCACGTTGCCGGTCTGATCGGGCGCTTCCGATGTCTCTTGTGTGACTGTTGCCTCGTTCTGGCTCTCGGCCCGCTGCTCCTGCCCGCTGCCCGGGCGCGGGGACTTCGAGAAAATGCCCATTCCTGTCTCCTGAATTTCCCACCGGTGCCGCTTCGGTGGAATTTACGCACTCTTTACTCTTTCTTAACTCATGTGTCGTGGGCGTTTCAACGACTCAGACGGTTTGGCAAACAGAATATATCGGCAGGCGGAACCCCAAAAAGCGAAATGTCCCCGGCAACGGGCGAGGTTTAAACCTATGGTTAAGAATTCACCACTTCGCGGTTGTGTTTTGGCGGCAAAAGCACTGGAAGAATTGCTGATGCGGATCGCGAGAGCGGGTTACTTGGCGTGCTTTGTGTGCCCTGGTTTTGTCTGTGCTTTGTCGCGAAATTTTGTTTGAGGCTTCGCTTCCGCTCAGGCTGATGTCTGGATTCCGGATCTGGCCATGCAGCTATGCTGCAGACCGTCCGGAATGACGAGTTGGGGTAACCTGGCAACTTCCACCGCCGTCATTCCGGACAAGCACAGCATTGCTGTGCGCTGATCTGGAATCCAGACATATTCCTGCCGCAGGCAGTCAGTGCCACTTGAACAAGTCAATCATACACGCCAAAGCGGTGATATGCCTGCCCACGTCTACATTCTCGCCTCCGGCCGGAACGGCACGCTCTATCCGGGGGTGACCTCAAATCTCAGTCGCAGATTGTTCGAGCACCAGTACGACCTGCTCGATGGCTTTTCGAAACGCTACAACGTCACGCGCCTTGTCTATGTCGAAGAGCATGAACGGGTCGAAGACGCGCTTGTGCGGGAAAAGCAGCTCAAATCCTGGCGCAGAGCTTGGAAGATCGCATTGATCGAAGAAAGCAATCCGGAGTGGAGCGATCTGAGCGAAGGCGGGCTTTTCTGAGGCTTGTTCTTTTGGTTCGGACTTCGCTTTCGCCCAGGCTGATGTCTGGATACCCGTTCAAGCCGGGCTCAGGTTCCGGATCGGCGCGCGGTAATACCGCGCTTGTCCGGAATGACGGTATTGACTGTTCTTTCGTCATCCCGGCCAAACGGAGTGCGAGCCGGGATCGGAGAGGCAATTGCGCCGCGTTTGTCGGTGACCTCTTGAAACACCGGGCTCTCCGGCCCCGGGTCTCACGTCGTTCGCCCGGGGTGACGATGGCGGGAATTGCCACGTTGCCTGCACTCGTCATTCCAGGCAAGTGCAGCAAGGCTGCGCGCCGATCCGGAACCTGTGCCCGACTTTGACGGGTATCCAGATGTATTTCTGCAGCAGGCAGTCGAACCTGCAAGGCACAAGCAATTGGCCACGCAAAGGCAGTCCGTTTCTCAAAGTTCCGGCTGGTCGTTGGTGACGCAGTGAATGCCACCGCCGCCGTCGGCGATCGACCAGGCGTCGACGAGATAAACCTCGCGGCCGGGGAAATACCGCCGGAGTTCCTGTTTAAAGGTGGCGTCGAGGTCTTCATCGAGTTCGCTCATGGCGACAATGTAGCCGTCGCCGACCAGCCAGTTCACGTCGCCGGGATACCATTCGACGTTGAAGCCGAGGGTCTGGAGATCTTCGGCAAGCCGCGTTTCGGTGTCTTCACCCGTGTCGGCAAGAGCAACCGTGGTCGGGTTGATGAAGCGCGCGGAGCCGTCGATATGTCCCGTGGTGATGTCGTCCGGGTGATGGCCGTAGGACCAGATGATCTCCGTCAGGCCGAGCGCCTCTTTCAGGATCCGCTCGTGGTCTTCCCTGCCGAGGCCCGGATTGCGCTGGTCCTGGCAATCCCAGTTGAGAAGGGCGATGCCCGCGCCGTTGACTTCGAGATTGCCCTTTTCCAGGACGTAATCCGTCAGGTCGTCCACCTCCATGCCGAGCAACGCACCGAGGCGGAGCGGAACCCGGTCGTCCTTGCGATAGGTGGCGCCCGTGGTGCCGTCCCAGCCGGTGAAGGCCCAGTTCTGGATGGTGAGCGTTTCGCCGTCGGTCACGTAGATCGGCCCGTTGTCACGCATCCAGGCATTGTCGATCGGGACGATGTGCCAGGTCACGTTTACGACGCTGACGCCGCGGTTCATGAGGAAACCTGCGGCGGCCTGCTGTTCCTTTTCCGAGTTGGCGAGCAGGTGCACGCTTTCGTGCTTCTGCACCGCCTGGATGATGTCTGCAAAGGCGGGGCGCATCTGCTTTTCATACCGGCCGGGCCACTGCATCCAGATGGCCGCCTGCGGTTCCCACTCCGCCGGCACCCGGGGGGACGCCGCGTCAGCCACGGACACAGCCAGCAGGCCCGTCAGTGCTGCTCCGAATAGAGGCAATCTGCGCATCGGCATTCGTTTCCCGTTTTCTTGCCAGTGGTCCGGTCAATTGCCCATCTCGTCGATGGTCCAGCTCAGCGGCCAGCCCTCCGCCGGACCGGTGACCCCGTCGCAATTCGACTTCTCCAGATATTCGACAAGCTCGTAGTCGCCGCTTTCGGCCATCACTTCGTGCCGTTCGAAGGCCCCGCAATCATAGTTGGGCGAATAGTAGGTCGTGCCGGTGACCTGGCCCGTGTCCGGGTCGAAAAAGAGATTGTTGACCAGCGCATGATTGGGCTGGTTGAAGTCCGGCGGGGTCTCGAATTCCTTCCACTCGTCGAGGGACGGATTGAAGGGAATGTGGATCGCCATGAAATAGGGCACATTGGCATCGGCCATGGTGCAGGGCACGACCCAGGTCTCCACGTCGCCCTCGGCATAGAATTGCGCGCCATAGGCGGGCAGGGTTTCGTCCAGCCGGCAATCCAGCGTGCGGTAACCCATCATCTGGACCGACTCGGGCAGTTCATCGACCGTGTAGATCAGGCCGCGCGCTCCGGCATCCTGCGAGGGCATCACCGGCGGCGGCAGATCGTTCGCGGGTGGCGGCGGTGCGGTGGCAGCCTGCGTTTCCCTGGGTGCGGCGGTGGACTTTGCCGCGGCAGGCGCGACGGTAACCGAACCGTCCGCCGGCAGGCCGCCCCAGGCAACGGCCGCATCCAGCCTGCCGATCCGGCCCTGTTCCCGGTCCATTGCCAGCAGAGTATGGGTCAGGCCGGACAGCTTCACCCAATAGGTGAGCGTGCCGGTCGCGCCGCCATAGTCGATCTGGATCTGGGCGTCTTCGCCCAGGCGCAGCTTTTCAATGAGATCACGGTCGGCGCCGCCGCCGAAGGTCATTTCATTGCCAGTGTAGATCTTCGAAGCCGTGCCGAAGTAACCGTAATTGTCCTCGTCCAGGCTCTCGATCTCGATGCGGGCGCGCATGCCGACATCGAGCTTCGTTGTCGGACGCAGGGTGACGAAGACGTCGCTGCCGGGTTTAGCGCCACGCTCCACTTTCAGCCGGAAGGCCTCGTCGTTGGAGCTTTCACCCTCCGTCTCGGCAATGCAGTAATTCTTGTCGTTGCAGCGCACCGACCAGTCGCCGAATGTGGTGCGGGCCAGTTCCGCCGCAGCCGGGCCGGTGAAGGCCAGTGCGGCAATGGCGCTGATCAAAAGTCTCGTCACGAAATCCCCCGGGCCGAAGCGCGTTGTTTCAGGCGCTTCCACGGGTATCATGGAATGGTGTCGGAATTCCTTATGCCTGGCGGGAAATCAGATGAAGCCGAAAGCAAGGGACGACGGATCTGCGTGACCGTCCTATATGTGTCTTTCGGACCGTTTGCCGCCAAAGGATCTCCAGCCGTTGACCTCTTCTACAACCGCACAGCCGCTCAACGCGCCCGAACCCGGCGAAGATCGCCTGGAACAGGCGGAACGGCGGGGGCTGCGGCTGGCGATCATCTGCCGGACAATTGCCGTCGGTGCGGCCTTCCTCTGGGTCGGCGGAACCTGGGCCTTGACCGGGTTTTATCCCAATCCGTGGATCTTTGTCGGGCTCGGCGCTTTCACCGCGATCGGCATCGGCCATGCGAGCCTTATCGGCACGCGCTTTGACCGCTGGTGGATGAAATACGCGATCTACTTCGTCGACGCGATCGGGATCTGCATGACCTTCGCGTTTTTCCCGATCAGCCGGAGCGGCGACGTGCCCCAAATCCTCGCCTTCCGCGCCTACGGCATCTACTACCTGTTTCCGCTGGTTGCCATGGCGACCCTGTCGCTGTCGCCGCGCCTTGTCTTGTGGACGGGCGCGGCCGTCGTCGCCGGCTGGTGGGCGGCCTTCCTGATCGTCGTGTCCGGCATGGAGCGCACGCTCTCCTGGGGTGATCTCACGCCGGGGGCCGGCTTCGACGCCTATGTCGGGGTGTTCCTGTCGCCCGATTTCATCGGCAACGGCAACCGGGTGGAGGAGACCGGGTTCCTGTTCATCGCGACGGGCATCCTGGCGCTTGCCGTTGTCCGGGCAAGACGGGTGTTCCGGGCGCAGGTGAGGGCGCAGGCGGAGCGGGAACAGGTTGCGGCAACGCTCGGGCGTTACGTGCCCGAAGCGGTCGCGCGCCGCCTGATCGACGATCCGAACGCACTCAACCCGCAGGAGCGGCACGCGGCGATCCTGGTGATGGACATTGCCGGCTTCACCACCTATGCCGCCAGCCGCGCACCGGGCGAGGTGATCGACCACCTCAACGGGTTTCTCGCCGGCTGCGCCGAGGTGATTTCCCGCCATGACGGCGTCGTCATCCAGTTCACCGGTGACGGCCTGATGGCCTCCTTCGGCACGCCGATCGACAGTGACGCAACGGAAAGCGCGGCGATCGCCGCGAGCCAGGGGCTTCTCGGCGAAGCGCAGGCCTCCGGCTTTTCCATCCGCATCGGCCTTGCCTCCGGCAGGGTCGCCTCGGGCAGCATCGGCTCCTCCAGCCGCCAGGCCTTTACGGTCTACGGCGACACCGTCAACCGCGCCGCCCGGCTGGAGGCCCACGGCAAGACCTTGGGCAAGGCGGTGCTGATGGATGCGGCGGTGGCCAGACACGCCGGTGCCGGGCTGGAACGCTTCGACGGGCAGGAACTGAAGGGGCTTGCCGGCAGGGTAGACGTGTTTGCGCCCGTTTGAGCGTATGCCCCACACTCCGCGCCGCCCCGGCCCCGAGCCGGGGCCAGTTTGCGCTCTAGTGACGGCTGCCACACATTCTGTGCCGCCCCGGTCTCGAGCCGGGGCCTGTTTGCGTTGATTGTGGGCGGTCCCGGATCGGGTCCGGGACGGCGCTTGCCGCTGGGGCGGGGGCTCAACCACGGCCGTCATTCCGCACCAGTGCGGCGAAGCCGAACGCCGATCCGGAATCCAGAGATATTGCGCGCCGGGGGCGCGTCTTTCGGCTGGCGAGAATGTAGACGTAAAACGCCATGTCTATTCGTGGCGTGGATTGGATCCCCGATCAAGTCGGGGATGACCGTGTTTTGGTGGTCACCACCTCGCCAATCGACAGTGATATTGTGTTCGGAGTTCGCTTTGCTCGCGATGACATCTGAATTCCGGATCAGCACGCAGCTCCGCTACGCTGGTCCGGTATGACGGCGGGGATGTTGAGCAGCTTGTCCGGAAAGACAGTGAAGCAAGCTATTCTCTCAACCCGCCTCCGTCGTCATCCCCGACTTGATCGGGGATCCAATGCAACGAACCGCGACCAGAAGACTACCGGTTCAGATCTTCGTAAAGATCGCACCAATCCGGATTGTGTTTCTCAATCGCCTGAATTTTCCAGGCGCGGGGCCAGCGCTTCAGACGTTTTTCGCGGGCGATGGCTGCGTCGGGCGAGTCGCAGGTCTCGTAGTAAACCAGCCGGGTGACACCGTATCGCCGGGTGAACGCGCTGCCGGCCTTCTCCCTGTGCTCATGGACCCGCCGCGCCAGGTCATTGGTGACGCCGGTGTAAAGCGTTCCGTACCGGCGGCTGGCGAGAATGTAGACGTAAAACGCCATATCCAGTTGTTGCGTGGATTGGATCCCCGATCAAGTCGGGGATGACCGTGTTTTGGTGGTCACCACCTCGCCAATCGACAGTGATATTGTGTTCGGAGCTCGCTCTGCTCGCGCTGACACCTGGGTTCCGGATCAGCACGCAGCTCCGCTACGCTGGTCCGGAATGACGGCGGGGATGTTGAGCAGCTTGTCCGGAAAGACAGTGAAGCAAGCTATTCTCTCAACCCGTCTCAGCCGTCATCCCCGACTTGATCGGGGATCCACTAAAGCCAACCGCGACCAGAAGACTACCGGTTCAGATCTTCGTAAAGATCGCACCAATCCGGATTGTGTTTCTCAATCGCCTGAATTTTCCAGGCGCGGGGCCAGCGCTTCAGACGTTTTTCGCGGGCGATGGCTGCGTCGGGCGAGTCGCAGGTCTCGTAGTAAACCAGCCGGGTCACTCCATATCGCCGGGTGAACGCGCTGCCGGCCTTCTCCCTGTGCTCATGGACCCGCCGCGCCAGGTCATTGGTGACGCCGGTGTAAAGCGTTCCGTACCGGCGGCTGGCGAGAATGTAGACGTAGAACGCCATATCCAGTTGTTGCGTGGATTGGATCCCCGATCAAGTCGGGGATGACCACATTCTGGAAATGAACCTCATTGCCCGACGACAGTTCATCTTTGAATTCGGTACTCGCTGCGCTCGCGCTGGCATCTGGTTTCTGGACAAGCGTTCGTCTTCGCCTCACTTGTCCGGAAAGACAGTGAAGCAAGATATTCCTTCAACTCACCTCAGCAGTCATCCCCGACTTGATCGGGGATCCACTCGTTTCCAGAGTGCCTGAGACAATCACTGCCCCGGCCGCCCACTCTTCTTCGGTCTGCCTCTCCGTTTCTTCTCCTCCACCGGATCCTCGTAGGACCCGACCCCGATCTTGCCGCGGCGGACCGGTTTGACCGGGTCGTCGGAGCCGAGGGGGACTTCGGTGCGGCCGACGGTCATTTCGTCGAGGGTGTTCTTGCGGACCTTGGCGCTGGGGGCGGGGAGGGCGGATTTCTGTTTGGCGGCGCGGGCGCGGTCCCTCGCGGTTTCCTTCTTCTTGCCGCTGGCGCCTTCCTTGGTGCCGCCGGCGCCGAACTTGCGGTCGCCGCGGAAGCCGCCGGTGCGGTCGTCGACGTCGGACTGGCGGGCCATGGCGTCGTCGGCCACCGCCAGCTCGGTTTCCTGCAGGCGCTTGATCTCGTCGCGCAGGCGCGCGGCCGTCTCGAAGTCGAGATCGGCGGCGGCGTCGCGCATCTGCTTTTCCAGATCCTCGATATGGGCGGCGAGGTTGTGTCCGACCAGGGAGCCTTCCTCGGCAAAGCCGGCGTCCACCGTGACGTGGTCCTGTTCGTAGACGCTGTCGAGAATGTCGGCGATGTTGCGCTTGACGCTTTCGGGCGTGATGCCGTGTTCTTCGTTGTAGTCGAGCTGTTTCTCGCGGCGGCGGGTGGTTTCAGCGATCGCCCGCTCCATGGAGCCTGTCATGTTGTCGGCGTAAAGGATCACCTTGCCGTCGACATTGCGGGCTGCGCGGCCGATCGTCTGGATCAGCGAGGTCTCGGACCTGAGGAAGCCTTCCTTGTCCGCGTCCAGAATGGCGACCAGCGCACATTCGGGAATGTCGAGACCTTCGCGCAGGAGGTTGATGCCGACCAGCACGTCGAAGGCGCCGAGGCGCAGGTCGCGGATTATCTCGATGCGCTCCAGCGTGTCGATGTCGGAGTGCATGTAGCGCACGCGCACACCGTTCTCGTGGAGATATTCGGTCAGGTCCTCGGCCATGCGCTTGGTGAGTGTGGTGACCAGCGTGCGGTAGCCCTTCTGGGCGATTTCGCGCACCTCCCCGAGAAGATCGTCCACCTGGGTGGAGGCCGGGCGGATGTCGATCACCGGATCGACGAGGCCCGTCGGGCGGATCACCTGTTCGGCGAAGACGCCGCCGGACTGTTCCATCTCCCAGGAGCCGGGCGTGGCCGAGACGGCGACCGACTGCGGCCGCATGGCGTTCCATTCCTCGAAGCGCAGCGGCCGGTTGTCCATGCAGGACGGCAGGCGGAAGCCATATTCTGCCAGCGTCGCCTTGCGGCGGAAATCGCCCCGGTACATGGCGCCGATCTGCGGAATGGTGACGTGGCTTTCGTCGGCGAAGACGATGGCATTATCGGGCAGATATTCGAACAGGGTGGGGGGCGGCTCGCCCGGCTTGCGGCCCGTCAGGTAGCGCGAGTAGTTCTCGATGCCCGCGCACGAGCCGGTCGCCTCCAGCATTTCCAGGTCGAACATGGTGCGCTGTTCCAGGCGCTGGGCTTCCAGCAGGCGGCCATGGGTGTTCAGTTCCTCCAGCCGGTGCCTGAGCTCCTCCTTGATCGACTTGATCGCCTGGTTCAGCGTCGGCTTGGGCGTGACATAGTGCGAGTTGGCGTAGATCTTGACGCTTTTCAGTTCGCCCGACTTCCTGCCGGTGAGCGGGTCGAACTCGGTTATCGACTCGATCTCGTCGCCGAACAGCGAAATGCGCCACGCCCGGTCCTCATAGTGGGCCGGGAACAGCTCGATCGTATCACCGCGTACACGGAATGCGCCGCGCTGGAAGGCGGCATCGTTGCGCTTGTATTGCAGGGCGACCAGGTCGGCGATGAGCTGGCGCTGGTCGATGCGCTCGCCCACCTCGATGGCGAAGGTCATCGCCGTGTAGGTCTCCACCGAACCGATACCGTAGATGCACGACACCGAGGCGACGATGATGACGTCGTCGCGTTCCAGGAGCGCGCGCGTGGCCGAGTGGCGCATCCGGTCGATCTGCTCGTTGATCGAGCTTTCCTTCTCGATATAGGTGTCCGTGCGCGGGACATAGGCTTCCGGCTGGTAGTAGTCGTAGTAGGAGACGAAATATTCGACCGCGTTGTCCGGAAAGAAGGATTTGAACTCGCCATAGAGCTGGGCGGCGAGGGTCTTGTTGGGGGCGAGGACGAGGGCCGGGCGCTGGGTGCGGGAAATCACCTGTGCCATGGTGTAGGTCTTGCCCGAGCCGGTGACGCCGAGCAGCACCTGGGTCTGCTCGCCGGTCTCCATGCCTTCGACCAGTTCGGCAATCGCGGTCGGCTGGTCGCCGCGGGGCTCATAGTCCGATTTCAGGACGATCTCGACGCCGCCCTCGGACTTGGCCGGACGGTCCGGCCGGTGCGGCACCCACAATTCGCCGTTCTTGTGCAGCGGGTTGCCGGATTCGATCAGGGCCGACAGGGCCTCCACGGTCGCGGTTGCGCCCTGGTTGCCGCCGAGATCGCCGTAACGGCCATCCGCCGCCGATTTCTTCTTGTTGTCCTTCTTGTGCTGCTTGAGCTTTTCCTCGAGCTGTTCGGCCTCCTCCAGCGACATGTCCAGACCGGCCACCGGGTTCAGTCCGCCGGCGGCCCTTTCCCGGGCACTGTCGGCTTTGCCTATGGAGGTGCCACGCGCGGATTTTGTCGGCTTTGGCTTTTTTTCGCTCACGGCCCGTCGTGCTTTCGCACTGGCCTCCGCGGGGGCGGCCTGACCGGCCGGCGCGCGTTCGCGCTTGCCTTCGCTCTGCTCCGGATACTTCCCCTTGGCCTTCGCGCCCTTGGGAGACAGTTTCGCCTTGCGGCCTTCCTGAACGTCCTTGGCGACCGCGCCGTCGCCGCCCGCGCGCTCACGCTCGCGCGACGAGGTGCGCGCAGTGCGGCTGATGGTTCCAGGTGCACCGGGGGCGAGGTCCTTCGGCGCGGCCGGGTCCTTGATCTTCGATTTTGCCTTGGGAGCGGGCTTCTCGGCCTCTTCGGCGATCTCGGCGGCCCAGTCGCTGATGGAGCCGGAAAGCGGCGTACCGGACAGGGATTTCTGCGGAGCTTCGCCGAAGCCTTCGGGCGCGGCGGTGTCTTCGGAACGGGATTTGGAGGAACGCTTCTGCATGGCTGCAATATGGTCCGGTTCCGCGTGCGTGGAAAGGGGGGTGTCGGTCACTTCGGACGGGTTTTCGGGACTTCCTGTCACTCTCCTGACACAAGGGTGTCAGGAGCAGGGAACCACGGCACCGGCCAGGACACTGTTGCAGGACTACTGCGCCGGTTTACCGCACGGAACCGGTCAGATCCGCGGAGGTGCGGAGCCGCCGCCGAAGGCATCGGACAGGAGCGCGAAATACTGGCTGCCCTTGACGCCGTTGGCGTCGGAGCCGTCGACTCCTTTCAGCATCTTGCGCGCGCCCCCTGCGCCGAGCAGGTGGGATGCGGCCAAAATGCCGGCGAGGGAGGCCTTGTCTGCATTGTCGATCAGGGTCTCCATCACCTTTTTGGTTTCGCGGTTGTTCAGGAGACTGCGGTAGTTCCGGCGCGTATAGGCGATCATTTCCAGATCCTGGCAGTCGTTCTTGTTCTCCAGCCAGTCGAGACGCGTGGCCACGCCCTTCTTGCCGAGCCACCAGCGGTCCTCGGCGAGCAGGCGCGTGGTTGCACCGCTCTTGACGAAGTCGCCATCGATCAGCGCCAGTGCGCCGAATTGCCAGCGCCCGGAATAGCCGATGGAGTTGACCGCCTTGTAGTTGTTGGTGGACTCGCGATGGCCGAGCACGTCCGTATATTTGCTCCAGTCCGCCTTGGTGAACGGCCCGAGCGTACCGTCGCCGAAATTCGGATCCTCGGTGCCGGGGCCGCTGCTTTGGGACGGCTCCGCATCGAAGCCCAGCAGCATCCGGATCGCCACGACCTGGCGCTTGTCGAACCTTGACACCTTGACGCTGTCGCTCTGGTTGCCGCCGAGCAGGGAGACCTTGTCGCCATCGGCTTCGACGAAGAAACCGACATGGCCGGAAGAGTCGGTCGTGCCGCTTCTCGGTCTGAGCACGACAACGGAGCCGACCGGGATGGCCGCCTTTTCCCAGGCACCCACGGGGACTTCGACATCCCCCCATGTCTTCCAACTGGCCGCCCGCGCCGCCGTTGCCTTGACCACGGATTTTGCCGCAATGTCCGACCCCGAATTGGCCAGGCACCAGGCGACAAACGCGCCGCACCAGGGGTCCTCCCGGCTGGTCGAAAAGCCCGTTGCCTGGAAGTATTTCAGAACATCCGGGTTCGGCGGGGTGCCGGTCTCCTTGACGCCTTTGACCATTTCCTCGCGTGCCTTGACGTACCAGGGCAGCTTGTCGACCGTCATGTAGATGAGGTCTTCCGGGGTCAGTTCGCGGACAAGCGTGAAGGAGCGTTTCAGGGCCGCATCGAACACTGTGAAGATCTTGTCGTCGACTTGCCCGAGCGAGAGGTCGTCAGCCTCCGTGCCGAAGAATTTCCTGTAGCGCTTCAATATGGACGGTGCCTCGGCCGCGTTCGCGGCATTCAGCAAGGGAATGAACTTCGTGTCCGGTGCGCTCTCGAGTTTCTCGATATAGGCGACCGCCAGATCCTTGCCGCAGGCAAGGCACAGGAAAAGCTCGATCGTTGTCGGCATCCAGGGTCCGCTGGCGGCCGAACGGTCGTCTGTCGAGAAGTGCTCGCTGAGTGCTTTGGTCGCCTCGAATGTCCGGTAACCGAAGCCGTAGCACTGGAACACCGGCACATCGATGTCGCGCTCGATATAACCTGCTTCATTCCAGGGACTGTTGACAAAGCTCTTCCATTCGGCCGCGGTCAGCGCGAAGGGGCCGTGGCGCTCGACACCGTCCACGGTCTCGACCCTGTTCTGCGGGACGGAGTCGGTTTTCGTGCCAGTGTGTGCGAGCGCGTAGGCGATCAGGAAGTCGCGGTTGATGCCGTAGCCGTCTGCCTCCGCGGCCTTGTTGATCACCCGCGCGGCGAGCGTGCAGTTCTTGACGAAGGACCATGGATCCAGTGGTTCGGGTTCCGGCGGATCAATCGGTTCCACGTCGGTCGCCCGGACCCAGCCTTCCTCGTCGCCGCCGGTGAACTCGGCTTCCACCTTGAACCAGGTCTTGGTGTCGTCTTCCTCGATGGCTTTCAATGGCACATCCGGCACGAGATCGACACGTTGCAGCTTGTCATCGATGGTCAGAGGATCCGATGGCACGTTCGGATAGAGGAAGACACCTCCACCTGTTTTGGCCCTGTGATACATGGCAGTTCCCCAGGCGCTGTGCGTATCGAAAAAACGCTTGTCGGTTCAGTCCGATACCAGAGAATAAAATACCGGCGTGACCTCGTCCTTCGAGACGCCGTTTATTGAAAAATCCACGCTTTCAAACGCGTCCGAATCCTTCAGAGCAACGATCAATTCCCTGATTTCGTTCACCCTGGTCTTGCTCGTGTCGGCCGACCCTGACTTTTCCAGCACACTCTGCACGAACGTCGCCTCTGCAGCCGCATCGTTGGCGAACCGGAACCGCTCGTAGTAATTCTTGTAGTTGGCCGTGTTGCACGCGTTGTTTCTCGCCGCGTCAAGAATAGCCGGTCCTCGCCTGCCATTCAATTCAGAGCTGATGTCGCCGCCCCGGAAGGAGTTCTGCGACCAGAGCAAAATCCCGGCTCGGGTCCTGTCGCCAAAGTTGCTGGCCGGCGCCGAAATGCACAGGAACTGCTGGATTGCGGTCAGGTCCTCTGCCTGCAACTGCTCTTCCCAGGGCGTCGCGGCACCGCTGATCCGCCGCTCTTCGGGCAGAACAGGGTCAACCGTGACCGGTGCACGGGCGGTGAAAGTCCGCTCCACGCCACCACCGGCGGCGCCAATGGTCAGGCCGCTTTGGGGCGACCAGTTGATGGAGTTTTCCGGTGTCGGTGCAATCCCGCTCGAACCAAGCGTCGAGTAGTTGTTGATGTTGGCCTCGATCGCGAATGGCAGGCAAAGGCGCAGGTAGGATCTCAGCACGAATTCGGCTTGCGGCCTGTTGGTGACCTGGATCCGGTTGGTCCGGAAATCCGCCCTGAACTTCCGGCGGGTGTTCAGCACGATGGAGTTGACCGTGGAGGATTCCACTTCCAGCAGCAGCCGGCTGTGGTAGTTCTCCACGCTCTTGGAAATGAGGTCGAAGGCGAGGCCGGCAACCGTCAGTGCGGTCGCCGAGGCGTCGGCAACGCCCATGATGCCCGTGGTCGCCGCGCGGATCGAACCGATCTGGCTCTGGATCGGTCCCCTGGAGCGTTTCTGATTGTCGAGCCACTGCAGATAGGCATCGCAGCGGCGGTCGATGTCGTTCATGCCCTGCGCGACGACGATCAGCCACTTGGGATCGTTGATCGGGTGAAGATGGCATGTGCTCGATGCGTAGGACGAGACGCTGGCCGCCAGGCCCGCCTGCTGGCAGAGATAGGCAAAATACCGGTTCTGCAGGTTGCTGGTCGTGGCGATGTCGGCTTCCGATGCCGCCAGGTTCGACCCGATGCCTTCCGTGAGATAGTTCGTGCCCGCAGGCCCGCAGCCCGCAACGAACAGCGCTGCGAGGATGCCGATAAACGGGCGCAAAAAATCCCGGTGCCCGCGCGAACGCGAACTCCTGCGGGTCAGCATACGACCACTCCGTAAAAACGCTGGAATACCATCGCGCCCGGTTGCAGACGCGTCACTGCGCCAACTATCCCGACAGCGTCTTCATGTTGTCAATTGTTTGTTAACCATTTGCGGGCCGGGTTGGTCCCTCCCAAGCGGGCGCAGGGGAAGGCAACATGGAAAGGGGGGAGCGGCAAGGACATAAATTCCTGAAGTAACGGTCTTTTCCAGCCGCATCGCCTGGTTGGGGGCGCTTGCGGTTTGCTGCTGCGTCTTTCAGATAATGTGTGGACACTTGCACGCGGCAACGGCGCTCAACGGGACGGAAACCTGTCAGTCTTGCCGATCCGGCTTGAATCCGCCGAATCGTTCAAACTGCGCAGTGTCCCGTACGAACAGTCTGGCTGCGGCACCGGGTTTTTACCCGGCCGCACGCCGCGCGCCGCCATCTCCATTTGTCTGAACCACCGGATTCTGGCGGTAGAGATCCTCGATTCCAACAGCCATGTTGCGACCGTTTTCCTTGGCGACGTAAAGCGCCTGGTCGGCGAGCGCCAGAAGGTGGGAGGCGGTGTCGGCGTGTTTGGGGGCTATTGCCCAACCGATGCTGACGCCGATCTGCGCCAGGCCACCGGAAACGGGAATGGGCTCGGCGATGGCCTCGATCAGGGTGTCGGAAAGCCAGCTCATCCGGTCGTCGTCGACCGGACCGCGCAGAAGCGCCATGAATTCGTCGCCGCCGGTTCTGGCCACCAGCGCATGGCCGGACAGGACCTTGCGCAGCCTCACCGCAACCTGGCGGATGACCATGTCGCCGGCTTCGTGGCCGTAGGTGTCGTTGACCGCCTTGAACCGGTCGAGATCGATGGCCATGACCGCGCAGGGTGTCTCGTGACAGGTCTCGATCGCGCGGTCGAAGACGGCGTGGAAACGCGGCCGGTTGGCCAGGCCGGTCATCAGGTCATGGGTCGCCATGCGCCGGTTGAGGGTCTCGCTGTCTTCCAGCGCCTTTGATTTCTGTGCGAGCTTGCGGGCAAAGACGATGCCGATGGCAACGAACATCAGAACCAGAAGAGCTGCGATCGGGCCGATTGTGTTCCGGATCTTGCTGCCGGGCGCAGCACTCGTCCATTCGAAATAGCCGATCGGCCGGTGGCCATGCGCGGCAACCGGTACGCTGGACGCGTGATGGTCGCTGCCGGCGACATAGGTGAAGTCCTCAAGCAGAAGCGTTTCACCGATTTCGGCAAGAAACGCCTCTTCGATCAGCGCGACCGACACGATCACGCCAGGAGGGCCGTCGGGCAAGGACAGGCTTGCGGTTTCCGGAACGATGGCCATGGCGCTGACAAGGGCCGGTTTTCCGTCCACGTCGCGCACATCGGTGGCATAGATCGGCGCGAGTTCACCCTTTTCGACATATTTCACCTTGAAGCCGTCGGCCGAGGGACGGCGGACGGTCTGGTAGCCGATGCGAGCCTTGGCGATGAGATCCCGGGTCGCGTCCAGCACCTCCCGGCCGGCAATGGGCGGGACGATCTCGTCCTCCGCCGCAACCAGGATGGCCTTGTTGCGGCCATCCACGATCAGCGTCCAGTCATGGTGAAAGTCGAGCCACATCTGGCGGGCGATGTCGTGGGCAAAAGCATCGTCGATGCGGTCGTCGATCTGCACTTCGCGTGCCGTCTTGTCGTTGACGGCAATGAAGGTCTGGTGCCGGGCTTCAAGCTCAAGACTGTGTTCGAGTGCTTCGGTCACCAGCGCGCGTTCGTGGCGCAGGGCCAACTGGTCCGCCTGGTGCGTGGTGCTGATGAAAAGGTAGACCATGGCAAAGACGCCGCCTGCCAGAAGCAGGGCGATCGAGGCATAGGCGAAATGGCGCAGCCTGACGCTCTGTGCCGCCTCTCCCGTTGCCGCCGCCACGGTGCCGTTTGACGTCTTGTCCCGTTTCATAAAGCGCATGCCCCCACACTGCCAAAACCTTCCTTGTCGGGGCATAGCGTTGCACGGGGCGCATGAAAATCAGGTTTTCAAGCAGGAGACCGGGCGGGGTTTTGACGGTTTGGGTTAATGATCGGTGAGCAGCGCCGGACAGTTTTTCTGCATTTGGCCAGGCTTTGCATCGCGTGCCTGGGTCGCATAGGCTTGGCGATGATTTGGCCTGATCCGGGAGACCGCGCCCATGGAACTTGATCGCAGACACTTGGTGAGCCTTGCCGCCGCGGGCGGGTTGGGAATGCTCCTGCCGGGCGCATCTTCGGCGCTTGCCTCCACACCGGGCCCGGCGCAATTTCTTGATCATTTTGCACGGGAGGGCGCGTTGGCGCTCGATCCCCTCCCGCTGATCACGAAGAGCCGTTTCAACGGTGGCCTCAGATATGACGACACGCGGGCGTCCTATCCGGACGGAGTGTCGGTCTGCGTCCAGCCGGCCTGCCGTGTCGAGGATGCCGGCAAGGCCGGCCAGCCAGGTGTTCTCGCGCTGTTTCACATCGCGGTTCTCAATCTTCCGGCGAGCGCCGGGCCGCGCGAAGCGATCGGTCAGTTCATGCGGTTTGCGGTCGAAACCGTGAACCTCGATCCGGAGAAATTCGTCTTCGTCTCGACCGAGGTGTTCGAACCGCACTTTGAAAGCGATCCCCTTTTGCAAAAGGGACGGTTCGTGAAACGGGACCTTGGCGAAGCCCTGGCCGCGGGCGACGGCTCGGGGTTTTTCTCTCCGGACGGACATCCGGACACGGACGGCTTCAACTCCGTGAGCATCCACTATCCGACCGGGGACGGGGCGGCGGGAGCGCTCGCCTATCCCCTCTCCGGTTTCCTTGAAATCGGCGAGGTCAGCCTGGCGGAGGCTGGGCCGGGACCGGCAGGCACCGTCGGCGGCGGTTTCGGCCTGGAGCGCCTAGCGCTCGCCACGGGCAGCCCGGCCCCCGATTATGCGGAGAGCCGCGTGAGGCTGATTGACCTTGCGAAACAGGAAGCGGCAGCCACCGGCACCGCGCTGCCGGAGGGGCTCAAGGCGTTTGCGGACTAGGTGCGGAGTGGCTTTGCTTGTTTGAAGACCTCGGGCTTGCTTTGAAAAGACATCGACCTTTCGCTCTGGGGCACTCAAGGTCTCATTCAGCAGGCCCTAGCCCTTGAATCTCTCGCAGCGGTGCCAGGATAGATAGTCGGGGTGCGGACGCTTTGATCTCTCTTCAGGCACAATTGCCTTCATATCCGCGTTGAGAAGATGGGATACATCGTAGTTCAGATGTCGCGACGCGAGTATCTGATAATCGTCAGTTAGACTCAGAAGGCCACGATCAAACATCCAATGTACGGTCCCTGACAATGCGATCCCGTTCTGGACTGAATCGTTTCCCCCCAATTCCACCGGAATGATGTGGGCTGCTTCTACTTCAGGTCTGCCCTTCCCGTTAATCAAGCGCAGTCCTGTAAAGGCGCAGGTTCGATCGTACAGTCGGCGAATGTGTTGCCGGAATTTAGCCTCGCGAAAGGGGCGGTTGACGATCTGCTGCACAATTGGTCGCTCAACAAACATGCCAGATATAGGGGCTTGACCCCTCTCGCCCACGCCTGGGAAGTCACGGTCTTCCAATGACGCGTCAGTCCGCTTTGGCCATTCATCATCTTCAGAGAAACCAGCTTCAACTATTGCCCGAAACTCACTGAATTCCAGGTGCCTCACAGACTGCTGTGTGTATCCTCCATTCGGTAGGCCGTTCTCTTTGAACAGTTTCTTTTCGTACCCACCATTTTCGCCGTAGTGGAGCGGGCGGTCGAAATCGATATAGTCCCTCAAGAACACATAGAAATGATCGGGTTTGTTCGGGTCGGATTCGATGCAACTGGCCCGCGCGACAGCACTGTAGAATCTTCCCTTTTTGCGTTCTATCGGGCCGTAATAGACGATCCAGTCGTTCAGTGTTTTCTCCACCCTAGACAGATACGATTTCGGGAAATGATATTTGCTCGCAGGATCGTCGTCATAGATGCTGTTCGGCTTATGATAGAAAACTGCTTGCGACATGTGAGATTGTTCGTTTTGACGTTCTGAGGTCCTCTAGTATTTATTTAAACGAAGAAAAATACAACCTAAGATGGTTTTCGCTCACTCCCCTCTCGGAAATCTCTGCCCGTCCTCGACGTCGTTGAGGTCCATGTGGTTGCGCATGTAGCGTTCGGAGGCCTTTTGCAGGGGCTGGTAGTCCCAGGGGAAATAGGCGCCGTTGCGCAGGGCCTCGTAGACGATCCAGCGCCGGGCCTGTGACTGGCGCACGTCCGCGTCGTAGGCGGACATGTCCCAGCGGGCGCGGACGGCATCGGCAAAACGGGCGCTTGCGTCCGCGTGGGCCGGATCGCCGGCAAGGTTCGTGAGTTCGTAGGGATCGTCTGCCAGGTTGAAGAGCTGGGGCGGGTCGAGCTCGCAGTGAATGTATTTCCAGTCACCTTCCCGGATACCGACCAGCGGTGCGTAGGACGCTTCCGCGGCGTATTCCATGAGGACCGGGGAGGTCCGGTCCGCACCGCCTGCCAGCGGCACGAGGCTTTCGCCGTCCGTCCAGGGCATAATCTCGCTCATGTCGATGCCGGCGAGATCGCACAGGGTCGGCAGCACATCCAGCGTGCTCACCGGCGCGGTGATGCGGGCGGCGGCCAGATCCGTGTCGGCGACCATCAGTGGCACACGGGAGGAACCTTCGAAGAAGGTCATCTTGAACCAGAGCCCGCGTTCGCCGAGCATGTCGCCATGGTCGGACACGAACAGGATGGTCGTGTCGTCGGACAGATGCATGGCCTCCAGCGCGTGCAGGATTTCGCCGATCTTGTCATCGAGATAGGAGATGTTGGCGAAATAGGCGCGCCGCGACCTGCGGATGTCGTCTTCGCCGATATCGAAACTGCGCCAGTCATTGGCATCGAAGATGCGCTGCGAATGCGGGTCGTGTTCCTCGTAGGCCTTCGCGGGAACCTGCGGCGCCAGGTACGCGCAGTCTTCGTAAAGATCCCAGTATTTCCTGCGGGCGACATAGGGGTCGTGCGGATGGGTGAAGCTCACGGTGAGGCAGAAGGGGCGATCGGATTTGCCGCGGCCGTAGTCGTAGATCTTGCGGATCGCCTGGAAGGCGACATCGTCGTCATATTCCATCTGGTTGGAGATCTCGGCGACACCCGCACCGGTCACCGATCCCATGTTGTGATACCACCAGTCGATGCGTTCGCCCGGTTTTCGGTAATCCGGCGTCCAGCCGAAATCGGCGGGATAGATGTCGGTGGTCAGGCGCTCCTCGAACCCGTGCATCTGGTCCGGGCCGACGAAATGCATCTTGCCTGAAAGGCACGTGGTGTAACCGGCCCGGCGCAGGTGATGGGCGTAGGTCGGAATATCGGACGCAAACTCGGCCGCGTTGTCATATACACCGGTCCGGCGCGGCAACTGACCGGACATGAAACTCGCCCGGCCCGGGGCACAGAGCGGCGATGCCGTATAGGTGTTCTGAAACCGCACCGAACGCTCGGCAAGTTTTTTCAGGTTGGGGGCGTGCAGAAACTCGGCCGGCCCGTCGGGAAACAGGGCGCCGTTCAGCTGATCTACCATCAGGATCAGGATGTTCTTGCGAGCGGTCATTGCATTTCCCCGTGGCCGGATCTGGAACTGGTGGAAGCGTAACTTTTTCTTGATTGGTCAATCAATCAAAAACGCGGATATTTGTTGCCGAATTCCGACATCCAGGTCTTGACCGCCGCTGTTGGGGTTGGACAGTACGTTCGTTTTTTATGTCACCGGGACAGCGTAAAAACATGCGATTTTCGCCAAGTTGCAATCGGTTTTCCGGATTTGTCGTCCCGGTTTGACGCGCAGCGGAAAGACCGGGATCCGGTACCCCGATTGTCCGGAGACTGAAGGAAAACGGAGAAACAAGGGATTACTAGCTTCCGGCCTTCCGCTGCGCTTCAGCCGGAATGACAAGTCCGTTGACTTGCGATCTCTGCACTCGACCGGTTTTTGAGTTAACCGGACATCCGGGTCTTGACCTGGAGCGCACTCCAACCTGTAAGTGGGTGAGATCGTTCTGTTCGGAGACAGTCATGCGGATTGGTGATCTTGCCGAAAAGTCGGGCCTTTCCACCGACACCCTGCGTTATTACGAAAAGATCGGCCTGTTGCCGAAAGCGTTACGCGATGCGGGCGGGCGGCGCGTCTATGACGAGACGATCCTCAGATGGATCGACTTTCTCGCCAGGCTCAAATCCACCGGGATGGGGATCAGCAAGCGGCAGCAATATGCCGGGCTGCGTGCCAAGGGGGCAGCGTCCCTGACAGCGCGCAGGATCATGCTTGAAGAGCACCGGCAGAAAGTGTCGGACGACATTGCTGCACTCACCGACATGCTGACTGTGCTGGACGAAAAAATCGATCTCTACCAAAGGATGGAAGCAGGCGAGCCTGTCGATCCCGCCTTTGAAAGCTGTGCCCGGACCGAACATGGGCCACCGCCAGGCTTGAAAGGCCGCACCGATGACAAACGCTCTGGACAAGGGTCGCGCATTGACCCGGCGACTGAACCCCGAACTTGAAACCGTCCTTGACGAAAGATACGGGGCCCTTGTTCCGGACTTTGCCGAAAGCCTGATCGAATGGGCCTATGGCCGTCACTATGCGCGCCCGGGGCTGGATCTGAAGACGCGGCAATTATGCACGATCGCCGCGCTGACCGTGCTTGGCGGCCAGACGGGACCTCAGCTCAAGGTCAATATCGAACACACGCTGGCGGCCGGGGCCGGGCGCGAGGAAATCGTCGAAGCGATCTGGCAGATGGCCGTCTATGGCGGCCTGCCGGCGGCGATCAACGGGCTCAATGCGGCAAAAGAAGTTTTCGAGGCCCGGGACACGTCACGTTAGCGCCGGGGGAGCAGGCCAGTCCTTAAAAGCGGGCCGGCCGGAAAATGCCCGGATCAGGGTTTTTCCCGGTCGGCGTGTCCAAGGTCCCTGTCCGGCCACAGGCGGTCGCGAAGGCGCTGCTTGAGGAGCTTTGCCTCCGGGAACCCGCCATCCCTGTTTCTGTCCCAGATCATGCGTCCGTCGCAGGTGATCTGAAAGATGCCGCCGGTGCCGGGAACCAGCGTGACGGCCCCGGTCTCTTCGGAAAACGTCGAGAGGATTTCCTGCGCCATCCACGCACTGCGCAGCAGCCAATTGCATTGGCGGCAATAGGTGATGATGATATGGGGCGAGGGGACGTCCGTCATGGCGTCTGACTTTCCACAAGAGCTAACGAAACACACCCGCTTTTGCCACAACACGGTTCTCCGACGCCAGACATTCAGGCCGCCTTCGCGGCGCATCCGGAGCTTCGCGAGATTTGCGGGGCCGTTCTGGGGGCGGTGTCCCAGGCCGGATTGAGCAACCGGGTCTACCGGCTGGACGCGGAGCGCGGGGTGTTTTTCCTCCGTCTTCCACGCGCGGTAACCGCCGGTATGGTGAACCGGTACGACGAGGCTGAAAACATCAGGTACGCCGCGGATCTCGGTGTTGCCCTCGGGCCGCTCTTTTGCGATCCGGCCAGCGGGATACTTCTGACCCGTGCGATTGAAACCGTCAGCGTGCCGCCCGAGGTCCTGTGCGGGCATCTCGGTGACGCTCTGGGACAGCTTCATGCGTCAGGAAAGGTGTTTCGGGGGACACTGGATCCCGGTCAGGTGATCACCGCCCAGAAAAGGGCACTTGGGTCCGGCAGGCAGACGGAGGCGGATGTCGCGCAGCTGGAAGCGGCGCTTCGTGAGCTTCAGCCATATGAGCAGACGGGACACGGCCGGCCCAGGGTTCCCAGCCACGGTGACCCGTCTCCCGGAAACTGCCTGATGGCATCCGGCCGGATCTGGCTGATCGACTGGGAATATTCTGCGATGGCGGAGCCGGCATGGGATCTTGCCTATGCGAGCCTGGAACACGGGCTTTCGCCCGCGCAGGAAACCCGTTTTCTGGAGGCTTACCGGCACAGCGCGGGAGAACGGCTGTGTCCGTCTTCGCGGGACCTGGAGATCATGAAGGCCAAATGTGACGTGGTCTCGGCGCTCTGGGGGCTGGAGCAGGTTCTCAAGGGCAGTGACAAGATGGATTTTCTCGCCTTTGCGCATGCCCGGCGGGACCGGGCGCTTGCCGCAGTCCTCAGGGTCACTGGGTGACAGGCGGGCGCTGCTCCGGATCCGCAAGGCACACGAGATACTGATCGTTCATTCGGGTGCGCAGCGACTGGTCGGCCGGTTCGACGACAAGAAGGTTCCATGTGCCGTCCGCTTTCAGATGCTCAAGCGTGCATGTACAGGCAGCCGTACAGATGTCGGATGCGCCGAGCGTGTCCCGGCAGGCGCTCGCACAGTTGCCGATGAACGCGTCGCCGGCGCGGTCAAGTTCAGGTCCAAGGGAGGCGGCGACCCAGACGAGGCCGTAGAGAACCGGCTGGTGCAGCAGGTAGATCGAAAGCGAATGCCGTCCCAGGAACCGTGCCGAATGCCCGATCGTTCCGGAAAAGGAGAAACGGCCCAGTCGCGCCCAGACCCCGGATTGCCGAAAGGCCGCGGAAAGAGCGAGACCCGTCAGGGTGACGCCGGCCCAGGGCGCCAGCGGGACATAGTCCACGCTGCCGAATTCCGGTGTTCCCAGACCGGTCCAAAGCCAGATTTGACCGTCGAAGGCAGGGGAACCTGCCCACAAGGGCAGCGTCAGCAGGAAAACGGCGGCAATGAGCGCGATCCAGAACGGGCGGCCGATGAAGGGGAGCGCAACAAGGCTGGCGGCGGCGATGCAGTGCAGGATGCCGAAGCGGACGAAGCTGCTTGCGAAGGTGAAATAGGTGACCAGCGTAACGCCTGCGGCGGCAGCGGCGATCAGGCAGAACCTGCGCCAGAAGGAGCGCCATCGGATCGTCTCGTGATGGGCGAGATCAAGGCTCACCCCGGCCAGAAAAAGAAAACTTCCCGCGATCATTCCGGCAAAGGTTTTCCAGCCGAGCCCGTCCGCGACCGGCCAGTCAACGAACCCGAACCAGTAAAGATCCCACGAGAAGTGGTAGATCGCCATGGCGATGACCGCGAGGCCGCGGGCAACATCGAGCACGGCCAAGCGTTTGATCGCCATCAAGAGGCTTTCTGAAAAAGGACTGCCAGCATTCCCCGATCGCTACAGGATCGGCCGGACATTCTCAAGCTGTCGGGGTTATGCGCTGCTGAACGCGACAACCAAGGTTGTTATCAAAGCTGTTGCGGCGATCATTGCGCCGACATACGGCCACGGAGACGGGCGATGTACCGTAAATACATCGCGGTTCGCCGGGTCTTGCAGCATTGCCCTCAACTCCCATGTCCCACCATGAACTTGGGCGAGAGTGAGGCAATTTGGCGCGAGCGAAAAGCCCCGAAATGACTCACGGGCGCGTTTTCCCAAGAAAAACACCGGGGTGTGGAACACCCGGCGATGCCTTTCTTTCCGCTTTTGGTTCGTAACCTGTTGAAAGAAATGAGAAATGCGGGTTTCAGAAAAAGCCGGCGCGCACCTTTGACCGCAGCAGCCCTGTTCGCATGAGGCTCCGAAACGCGGGACCGTTTCACAGATCGAGAGCGTCGAGCCCCGCTTCAAGGTAATCCGCCAGCAAGGGCATGCCCAGCAGGTACTTCGCCGTCGATCCGACCGCGCGCTCCCTGGCCTCTTCGACGGCCTGATCAAAATCCTCGGCGTCGAAGTCGCCGCGGCCCACCCAGGCAAGGGCGACAAGTCCGGCGGCCTCGTCGACATTGAGGTCCTCGATCAGTTCACGCAGTTCGGTGTCGGAAAGGTCCGTGCTTTCCTCCTCCGCGAGACCGTCGTGATTGTGACCCTCCTCAAGCGTGTCCGCATCGAATTCGACTTCGCCGTCGTGGCCGTCCTCGAAGGTGTCGCGCATCGAAGACGCGGCGGCGCGCGCCTTCTGCACGAACATGCGGATCGTGTCTGCTGAGAGTGTGAGGTTGATGTCCATGGCTGCCTCCGACAAACCCGTCTTTTCTTTATCAGTCCACTTTGTGTCGTTGGCAATGGTCATGTCACGAATTCCTTGTTTCGCTCCCATCCGGGATGAGGGACGTTACCCCCAGGGTTATCCACGGAATCCCGAGCTGTGTTAACGGCAAACAAGTTAAGTCACGCGAACTTTCATTCCCGGACGCCGGTGCTCTTGCGGCGGGTTTCCTCACTTGCTTTACTTGGCAGGCAATCACACGCCTGTCCTTGACCGGGATCAACGCTCGCTGCAAAGCGCCCGTGGAGGCCATTCCACGGACCTCAGCGATCCAAGGGGCAGGCGATCCTTTTCCGGGGGCGGACCGGGCACGCGGTCCGGTTTCCAGACGAAAGTCCGGAGCCGGACCGTTTTCCTTTGGATTTTCATTGCTTTGCAGTCGATCCGTGGCGATTTCGCCCGGACGGCGAAACGTCCATGTCAAGCGACCCGCTTTCCTTGGCAGGCGCGATTGAAGGTGTTTGCCGAAGCGGATGCGCCCGTCAGGCTGCCTTCGCCCGGTTCCGGCAGTAACAGGAGGCGTGGACGGGTACGGTCGCGCGCGCGGCGGCCTTGTCCAGCAGCAGCTTCACGTGCGTGGCCTCCGTCAGCGCGCCGCGTCTGACCAGGCACTCATGCAGGCCGTGCAGGCTCCAGATGTTCTGGGGATGCTGACAGGCCCTTGCGAGCGTATCATCAAGGCCGAGATCGGCGCGGTAGACACCTTCGGCTTCCTCGAACCGACCGTCTTCCAGCAACAATGCCCCAAGAGCGTGACGGGTCGGTTGCATCCATCCCCAGGGTTCGTCGTACATGAGACTGTCATCGAGTTCGACGGACCGGCGCAGGTGATCAAGCCCCTCGTCCCTTCGGCCCGACTTGAAGGCAAGTTCGCCGTCCATCATGGCTTCACCGATGGCAAGAACATCGTCCGCGGTGTTGTTGAAGACCATGCGGCTTTCCTGCACCGCGTTGCGTGCGGCAAGGGCCCGTTCCCGTTCAGCCGCCGCGTCTTCAAGACGGCCCAGATTGGCAAGCGCGACCACGCGTGCCTGCAGGATCGCAGCAGTCGTATAGCTGTAGAGTTCCCGGTCGCCGGGAAGCGGCTCGTCCAGAATGTCCTGCCACTGACCGAACCGGACCATGACGTGTATCTTCTTGCCGTAAAAGGACTCGAACAGGTCGGGGAAGAAACGCACGACCTCGTCGGGCAGCATGCGCATCAGTTCTTCCGATGCCGCAAGGGCCTTGTCCGGCTGGCCGAGGAACATGGCGCCGTAGGCCTCGAAATGCACGTTGTGGATCCGGTAGAGCGTATAAAAATTCTGCGGCCCGGCGACCTCTTCGTATTTCCGGTCGACTTCGGCAGCCCGGTGGTTGCGCCAGACGACATTCTGGTAGTCACCACACAGGACATCGATATGCGTTGCCATGTGGCAGAGATGCCCGCTGTCCGGCACCAGGTCGACGAGACGGTCGCCGTGTTTCAGTGCCTTTTCCGGGGTTGGCGACATTTCCATGAGATGGATGTACATGTGCAGAAGGCCCGGATGGTCCCAGGCATCACCGCGGTCTTCAAAGACGCGTTCCAGCGCTGCCTGGGCCTCCAACGTTGACGCTCCTTCGGCGGGTTTTCCCTCTTTCAGGTCCCAGAGTTGCCAGGGCGACCGGTTCATCAGCGCTTCGGCAAACACAGTCACGACGTCGAGATCGTCGCCGTGCGTGGCATGAACGATCCGCATGGCATCTGAAAAGGCATCGTGCCAGGGAAGGTAGTCCTCGACTTCGGGGTTCTCCGGAAAGCGTTTGCCGATCGCCTCGATCAGCGCCGTTTCAACCGGTTGCAGACTGTCTTTCAGCGCCAGTCCTGCAGCCACGGTTTCCCTGGCCTTCTGCAACATGGAAACGCGTTCGTCGGGTTCGAAGAATTCCCAGGGCTTGTTGTAGTTCGGCCCGATGGCATAGGCCAATCCCCAATAAGCCATTCCGCAGCCGGGGTCGCTGGCAAGCGCCTTTTCGAAACAGACGGCCGCTGCTTCATGGTTGTAGCCGTAGAGCCAGATCAAGCCGTTGTCGAACTGTTGCTGGGCCTCCGGAGACTGCGTGGTGATCTTTCTTGAATAGGTCCCGAGATCAAAGTCCATATCGCTCCCCCATACTGTCCGACACCGTTTCTGGCGACGACTATTGAGGCTCTTAATTTCCCTAACGTCAAGTTACGAATTTCTGGTCTGCCGGATGCTGAGGCAGGCGAGGTGTTTTGCATTCCAATGGCTGGTATCCGAGGTGTTTTCAGGATTAGGAAACCCTGGAGCCGGAGGTATGAATTCGGCCCAACTCTAACGTGACGAAATATTTCATCTGTCTGATAAATATGGAATAATTCTAAAGTTGAAAAAATGACTCAAATTTTAATGGTGTGGATTGACAATCGGAACCGTTGGAAATAATTGGTCGCGCAACACCCAGCAAATTCGCCAGGCAAATCTGTTCAATTTGGTGGGGAGCCTGTCATGGCACGTCTTATTTCTCGCGTTCAAAATGGTATTCTGGTTGGCGACCAGCGTCTGGATCAACTCCTTCTTCTTCAGGACATTGACGGTGATGGGACCGCATCGCGTTCCGGCGAGACAACGGTCTATTTCGATGAGACCAATGCGTCCGGTCTGACGCTTCCGACAAACAATGTTTTCACAGTGCACCAGGCGTCCGACAAGTCCGTCTATGTCGGAGACGGCACGGCAGATGCGGTGTTCAAATTGAATGACAAAAACAATGACGGCGATGCCCAGGATGAAGGCGAGGCGCAGGTCTGGTTTTCCGAAGACAATGCGGCCAGTTTTTCAACTATCACGCCAAACGGCATCTACGAGGGCGCGGACGGTGCAATTTATGTGACCAACGCAGGAACCTCGTCGACACCACAGGATGCGATTTACAGAACGGTTGATCTAAACGGCGACGGGGATGCGAATGACGCCGGTGAAGCGACGCTCTGGCTCGACGTCCAGACGGTGATAGATACGGCGGTCCCGTTCGACATTTCCTTCGATGGCAATGTCGCCTATCTGAACGACCTGACCGGCGCAGCGACGGATGCCATCTACCGCATCGAGGACAAGAACGGCGACGGATCGATCCAGGAAGACGAAGTGCAGACCTTCATCTCCGACGACATGAATTTCGGCGCACCGGTCGATATCGCGAACGCCACGTCGGTCGACGGCTCGCTCTACACGCTGACATGGTTCCCAGCGAGCGGTGAAATCTCGAAACTTTACCGTCTCACTGATCTCGACGGCTCGGGACAGATCGACAACCAGTCCGAAGCGGGCGAAGTTTGGAACGCGTCTGCAATGCCTGAAGGCTTTGGCGCGGAAATCGGATTTTCCGTGGCGGCGGACGAAGATGGAAACCTGTCGCTCACGGCGAACACGTTCAGCGGCGTCAACAATGTCGTTCGCCTGAGCGACCTTAATGGCGATGGAGATTATCTCGACGCCGGTGAAACGAGCGTGTTCGGTTCGTCGAGCTACGACGATCAGCTCAACCGGCCGCGCGCGGTGGAGTTTTATGAAGGCAAGGCCGAGGTGAGCAACGCGACCGCCGGGGCCGGCAACCATTTCTCCGTGTTTCTCGATACCGAAACCAACACGTTGTACACGTCCGGTGAAAACGTGGTCGGCCAGCTGGGTATTGGTACAACGGGCTTTGACGTCAAAACTCCGGTCGAAGTCAAGATGCCGGACGGGTTCGACAGCAAGATCGTATCGGTTTCCGCAGGGCTGCTGCACACGACGTTCCTCACCGAGGACGGTGACGTCTATGCCTTCGGTTTCAACAACCGCGGGCCGCTTGGCACGGGCGACGAGGAAACACGCACCACGGCAACGCTTGTCGAAGCGCTGGAAGATGTGGACATCGTCACGATCGAAAACGGCAACGGGGTCTCCTATGCGATCTCCGACACGGGCAAGCTCTACGCCTGGGGCACGAACTCCAATGGACAACTGGGTCTTGGCGATCAGGACGAGCGCCTGGAGCCGACCGTAGTCGAGGCACTTTCCAACGAAACGGTCGTGCTTGTTTCCTCGGGAACCTCGTTCACGCTCGCGCTGACCGCGGACGGTCAGGTCTGGGCGTTCGGCAGCAATACCGACGGGCAGCTGGGATCGCCGGACGCACTTGAGGACGATGGATCTCCGGCGCGTCGGTCGACGGAGCCAGTACTGGTCGAGGGCCTTCCTAGCAACATCAATTCTGTCACGGCGGACACCAAGACCTCCTATGCCGTCACCGATGACGGCCGGGTGTTCGGCTGGGGCGAAAGCCGCTACGGACAACTTCTCCAGGGCACAGACAAGGGCGATGGCACATTTGAGGTCGACACAGCCGATGTCTTGGCCCCCGTTGAACTGACCGGTCTTCCCGGCAATGTCGTCGAGGTCAAGGGCGGTGCGCGCTGGGCGGCAGCTCTTACCGAGGATGGCGATGTCTATGTCTGGGGTCCGAACGATGAAGGCCCGAGCGGTGGCCTTGACGGTGACCCGGCGACGGAGACGGAAGCGTCTTTCTATCCCACGCTGATCCCGGAACTGGACGACGTCAACATCGTCGAACTGCACACGGGTCCGAACTCGCTCATCGCCGTGGCCGACGATGGCTCGATCTTCACCTGGGGTTCCAATTCCGACGGCAGACTGGGCTTTTCCTCTGACGGTTCGGTCTATTTCCCCGTCGAAATTTCGCTTGCCGGCGACGCAGATCCGTTTCTTGTTTCGGCCTCGCCTTCCGACAATGAGCGTGATGTCTCGAATGACAGCGTGCTCGTGCTCGAATTCACCGAAGAGGTCGAAGCCGGCGAAGGCTTCCTCACGCTTGTGAACCGGGATACCGGCGAAAAGACGCTGATCGACGTGACTGACGAACGTCTTGTTCAGTTCAACGGCACAGAGATCGTCGTTACGCCTCCGGCACATCTCGATGCTGACAATCGCTACTATGTCGAAATCGAAGACGGTGCCTTCGTCGACCTGGACGGCAACGGATTTGAAGGCATTGCCGAAGGCGATACTTCCACCTTCAACTTTACCACGGCTGAAACGGAAGCAGCCTCGGAGCCCCAGAAGGGCACGAGAAATGACGACCTTTTGCGGGGCGGCGCCGACGATGACCGTATTAACGGTCGTGACGGAGACGACATTATTTCCGGTGCCGGTGGCGACGACAAGCTGAACGGTGGCTGGGGTGACGACGATCTACTCGGCGGCAACGGCAATGACAAGCTGAACGGCGGCTGGGGTGACGACAATCTCCTTGGCGGCAACGGCAACGACAAGCTGAACGGTGGTTGGGGTGAAGACAATCTCAGCGGTGGCGCCGGAAATGACCGGCTTTCCGGCGGATGGAGCGACGATGTTCTCGATGGCGGTGCCGACGATGACCGCCTTGACGGCGGAGCGGGCGACGACGAGCTGGAAGGCGGTTCAGGCGACGATCGCCTGAGAGGCGGAACCGGCAACGACGCGCTTTCCGGTGGGGACGACAACGACCGGCTGGAGGGCGGCAGCGGCAACGATATCCTAGCAGGCGGTGCCGGTGACGATCTGCTGATCGGCGGCTGGGGACAGGACACCTTCGTGTTTGACGGCGGCAATGACATCATCAAGGATTTCGACCCGGGATATGACTGGTGGTTCTGGTCCAAACCGGGCGATACGGTTTCGATTTCGATCGACGGTATCGAGGATTTCGATGATCTGATGGCGACGGCGACGCAGCAGGGCCGCAATACGGTGTTCGAATTCAGCGATACCGACAGCCTGATACTGAAGAACACATTCGTGTTCTGCCTCGATGGCGACGATTTCCAATTCGTCTGATCAAATTAACGGAACCGGGGGCGTTTCGCTTCCGGTTTCGCACTACGCATTAGGGTACGGTCTTATTTTTGGGTTTGTACCTTAGTCCGGTTTCAATGCGTCGGCCAGCGACGACTTCGGGTCCTGCTTTTCGCGCAGGTCCAGCCCGGAATGCAGGTCGATGATGTGGCTTTTCTGAATTTCTTCCGCAGCCGGTCCGTCCTTTTCGGAGAAGGCGTTCATCAGGGCATGATGCGCGTGGCTTTCGCAGGTCGTGTCCGCCCGGCGCCAGTAAAGGGCGATGATCAGTGAAGACCGGGAGATCAGCGACCGCACCATCTGGGACAGCACCTGCTGGTCGGCTATGTCCGCAATCGCGATGTGAAAGGCGCCGGACAGGGCGAGGGCCTTGCCCTTGTCGCCGGAGGCGAGGGCGGCATGTTCTGCGTCCAGATGTTTCTTGAGTTTCTTCAGATCGGTCGCCTTCATCGCGTCAGCAGCGAGGCGTGCGATCCTTGGTTCGATCAGCGCGCGCGCTTCGAAAACCTCCTGGGCCTCACGGATGCCGGGGCGTGAAACGAAGGCACCCCGGTTCCGGGCAATCGTGACGAGACCGGAATGGGCGAGAGCCTGCAGAGCAGCCCGCACAACGGTGCGGCTAGCCCCGTAAATGTCTCCCACTTCATCTTCCGAAAGCTTCATGCCCGGCGCGAGACGGCGCTCCAGGATTGCGTTGTGCAGGCTGAGGCAGATGTCGAGTGTCCGGCCTGGAGGCAACTGGAAGGTCTCGTGCGTGGCGGTGGCACCTAATCCGTCCGGTGCTGCTATCGATCGGGCCATGCTGTCGTCATCACGTGTCTGTTTCGTATTCGTTTATATCTCTTGATGTGCTCAATCGCAAACAAGATCGTATACAATATTTCATCATACTGTATTTATTTTGATCAATTTTTGTGCACTTTCGCGAGGTCTACTGCACAAATTATTCTCTAGAATCGCTGAATTCTGCCATTCTTCCAGTTTGGCACGGCTCGTGCAAATACGAAAACGATTTCGTCGAATTCGCAAGTGTGCCGCATGAAAAATACTGAAGACCTCGAACTCGTCGCAACGACCAAGCGCTATGGTGACACCATCGCCGTCGATGCGATCAATCACCGGTTTCAGGCTGCGACCTATTCCTGCCTGCTGGGGCCGTCCGGATGCGGCAAGTCCTCGACGCTGCGCATGATCGCAGGCCACGAGCATGTCAGCGAAGGCGACATCCTCCTCGGTTCCAGCAACATCACGGACCTGCCTCCCGCCAAGCGCGGGACGGCGATGATGTTCCAGAACTACGCGCTGTTTCCGCATCTGAGCGTGGCCGACAATGTCGCGTTCTCGCTGAAGATGCGCGGCGTCGACAAGGCGGCGCGGCGGGCGAGGGCGCTGGAACGCCTTGATCTTGTGGACATGGCCGACTACGCGCAACGTCTGCCCGCCCAGCTTTCCGGCGGTCAGCAGCAGCGGGTCGCGCTCGCACGGGCGCTGATCACCGAGCCCTCGGTGCTGCTGCTGGATGAGCCGCTGTCGGCCCTTGATCCCTTTCTCAGGGTCCGGATGCGGCTGGAGCTCAAGAAGCTGCAGCGCGATCTCGGCATCTCCTTCATTCACGTGACCCATTCGCAGGACGAAGCCCTGGCGCTCGCCGACGAGATCATCGTGATGAACGGCGGCATCATCGAACAGGCCGGACCGCCCAAGGATGTGTTCAATGCACCTCTGACCGAGTTCGTTGCCCGCTTCATCGGCGGCCACAACGTGCTGCGCACGGAAAGCGGCCCGGTCGCCATCAGGGCCGATCGGCTCAAGCTGATGAAATCCGATGGGGACACCTCCGGCTACGCGGCTAGCGTGAGGGACGTCGAGTATCTCGGGTCGTCGGTCAATGTCGCGCTCGCGGTTCCCGAAATCGGCGAGCTGACGGCGGCGCTGCCGGACCAGGTCTTCTTCAACGATCCGTTTGAAATTGGCGCGACGGTCTTCCTGTCCTGGGAGCCTGAGGACGCGCACAATCTGGCGGCCTAAGGCGCCGCTGCAATGCCCCGGTCAAAGGGGCCGAAACCTCCAAGGGGATGAGGAGTAGCAGTCATGAAGAACACGACAGACAGGAAGGGCTTGAGCCGACGCAGCGTATTGAAGGGCGGCGCAGCGGCTGCCGGCGCCGCTCTCGGATCGGGAGCCGTCACCGGTTTTCCGACCATCTGGGCGCAGAACATCAAGGATGTGACGCTGCGCCAGTTCGGCACCGGCGTTTCCAACCTGAATGAAGTCGCAGCCAAGGTGAAGGAAGATCTCGGTTTCACGCTCGAGATGACCGCCCTGGACAGTGACAGTGTCACGCAGCGTGCGGCGACCCAGCCCAAGTCCTTCGATATCGCCGACATCGAATACTGGATCTGCAAGAAGATCTGGGGTGCGGGCAACCTGCAGCCGATGGACACGTCCAAGATCAAGAACTACGACAAGATCGTCGGCATTTTCAAAAGCGGCAAGCTGACGCCGGAATCCACCATCGCGCAGGGCACTGCGCCGCATACGGTCGGCTTCGTCGACGGACCGGACAGCAAGACATTCGCCCCTGAAGAGACAGGCTGGATGACGCTGATCCCGACGATCTACAACGCCGATACGCTCGGCATCCGGCCCGACCTGATCGGCCGTCCGATCGAGAGCTGGACCGAGTTGCTGAACCCGGAATTCAAGGGCAAGGCCTCCATTCTGGACATCTCCTCGATCGGCATCATGGACGCGGCGATGGTGTGTGAAGCCATGGGCGAGATCAACTATGGCGACAAGGGCAACATGACCAAGGAAGAGATCGACCAGACCATGGCGATCTTCACCGAGGCCAAGAAGAACGGCCAGTTCCGCGCCTTCTGGAAGAGCTTCGACGAGAGCGTCAACCTGATGGCGTCCGGTGAAGTTGTCATCCAGTCCATGTGGTCACCTGCCATCACGGCAGTCCGTTCCAAGGGCATTCCGTGCGTCTACCAGCCCCTGAAAGAGGGTTACCGTTCGTGGGGCGGCGGCATCGGACTGTCGAAGAACCTGTCCGGTCTCGAACTGGATGCGGCCTACGAATACATCAACTGGTATCTCGACGGCTGGGTCGGTGGCTTCCTGATGCGGCAGGGTTACTACTCCGCCGTTCCGGAAACCTCGAAGAACTACATGAGCGAAAACGAGTGGGGCTTCTGGTTCGAAGGCAAGCCGGCCACCGAGGACATCGTCAACCCGTTCGGCGACGTGATGGAAAAAGCCGGCTCGGTCCGCGATGGCGGTGCGTTCCTGGAGCGCATGGGCGCGGTTGCCTGCTGGAACGCGGTCATGGACGAAAACCAGTACATGGTTCGCAAGTGGAACGAGTTCATCGCAGCATGATGACGTCGCAAGTTGCTCCCTGCCCGGCGGAAAGCCGGGCAGGGGCGGAAACTGCCAACCGAAATGAAACCGGCAAGGCGCGCAGGTTCGACCCGTCACGGCAGGCCGAGCGGGTCAGCTGGCTGCTGTCGATCCCGCTTGTCTGCATTCTGGGTTTTTTTCTGCTCCTGCCGATCGCGATCATCGTGGCCGTCAGTTTCTGGAACTACAATGAGTGGTCTTTCTTTCCCGATTTCGTTCTGGACAATTATGCCTTCCACCTGACATCGCCGGTGACCTGGGCAACCTATCTGAAGACGCTGAAATTCATGGTGCTGACATGGATTTTCTGTGCGGCCATCGGTTTCACGATCGCCTATTTCCTTGCCTTTCACGTTCACACGCTGCCGATGCAGGTGGCGCTTTTCCTGCTTTGCACGATCCCGTTCTGGACGTCGAACATCATCCGCATGATTTCGTGGATCCCGTTTCTGGGCCGCAACGGCATCGCCAATTCGACGCTGATAGAAATTGGCGTGATCGATGAACCCCTGGAGTGGCTGCTCTATTCGGACTTCGCCGTCGTGCTGGCCTTCGTCCATCTCTACGCGCTGTTCATGGTGGTGCCGATCTTCAACACCATGATGCGGATCGACAGGTCCCTGATCGAGGCCGCGCGCGATGCCGGCGCAAACGGCTTCCAGATCCTGAGCAACGTCATCCTGCCGCTTGCAAAGCCGGGCATCATGATAGGATCGATTTTCGTCGTCACCCTGGTAATGGGCGATTTCATCACGGTACGGCACATGTCCGGCGGCCAGAGCGCCTCCGTCGGGCGGATCATTTCCAACGAGATTTCTCTGCTTCAATACCCGGCCGCAGCGGCGTCCTCCGTCGTTCTCCTGTGCACGGTGCTCCTGATGATCGGCATCATGATGCGCTTCGTCGACATCAGAAAGGAGCTCTGAGAAAGATGGATAAACGTGGCCGTTCCTTCTATTTCCTGGCAGCTTTTTTCGCGCTGTTCCTGCTATTCCTTTATGGGCCGGTCGTGACCATCGGCATACTTTCCTTCCAGGGACCGCAGGGCGGACTGACCTTTCCGATGAACGGTGTCTCGCTGCACTGGTTCTTCGATCTGTTCGAGGAGCAGGCAGTCGGCGACATCTGGGGATCGTTCCGCCGGTCCTTCGCGCTCGGGCTGATGGTCATGTGCGTGACCGTCGTGGTCGCGGTGATGGGCGGCATGGCCTTCCGGAACCGGTTCCGCGGATCAAGCCTCCTGTTTTACGTGATCGTTGCCAGCCTGATCATTCCGTCGATCCTTGTCTCGCTCGGTGTCGGCCTGATCTTCAATATCCTGGACTGGGAGGTGCACTGGTCGACATCAGGTTTCGGATCCCAGCTCACCTGGACGTTGCCGTTCGGACTGCTGATCATGTTCGCGGTCTTCAACCGGTTCGACAAATCCTATGAGGAGGCAGCGCGCGATCTTGGCGCCAGTCCGTGGCAGACTGTCAGATATGTCGTTCTGCCGATCATCGCACCGATGCTGATCGGGGTGGCCCTGTTCGGGTTCACGCTGTCCTATGACGAGTTCGCAAGAACGTTGCTGACAGCAGGTTCCTACAACACGCTTCCGCTTGAAATCTATGGCATGACCACGAATGTGACGTCGCCGGTCCTTTATGCGCTTGGAACTCTGACCACGCTGTTTTCGCTCCTGATCATCGGCACGTTTCTGACAGTGCTGGCGCTGCTGCGACGGCGGCAGGCGCGGCAGGGGTCGGATGCGGGCAAGGGACTGGTGTGAGGCAGGCATGACCCCGGCAGGCAGACAGCTCCTGATCATCAACCCGAACACCACGGTCGCCATGACCGAAAAGATCGGGGAGGCCGCGCGCGCCGCTGCGGGTCCGGGTACGCGGATTACGGCCATCAATCCGTTGCACGGCCCAGCAGCCATCCAAGGGGCGGATGATGGCGCCGCGGCTCTCCCCGGCCTCTATTCCCTCGTCGACGAGGTTCTGGAGGGCGGGGGTCAGTTTGATGCCCTGATCATCGCCTGTTTCGACGACACCGGGCTCTGGACACTGAAGGAAAAACTCGACATTCCGGTGATCGGCATCGGCGAAGCCGCTTATCACGCCGCGGCCCTGCTGGCCTCCCGCTTTTCCGTGGTCACCACCCTGTCGGTCTCCGTTCCGGTCCTCGAGGAAAACCTGGACAGGAACGGGCTCAGGCACCGCTGCGGCAAGGTGCGCGCGTCAGAGGTGCCGGTGCTGGAGCTTGAAGAGGCCGGCCCGGGCGCGATCGACAAGATCCGAACAGAGATCGGGGCGGCACTGGAAAAGGACCAGGCCGGGGCGATTGCCCTGGGGTGCGCCGGCATGGCTGACCTGGCGCATGCCCTGAGCGCCGAGTTCGGGATTCCGGTCGTTGATGGCGTTGCTGCAGCCGTGCGGCTGGCCGAAGTCGCGCTCGACATCGGCCGGCGCGACGTGCCGGGAACGGAAACTCCGGATACCACACTGGATTTCGGCACCTGATCGTACGCCGGCATGACATGCGTTTTTTGCTCGTGCCGCCGGCCGCTTCACAAGAGTGTGAAGTCACGTGTCTAGGTTTCGTTAACCCGGTTCGGTAAATTGTTGTTCATGTTCCGGGTTTTACTCATCATCGGTCTTCTCGTCGCAGGCGTGCAGCAAGGCTTTGCACGCGGTGCCGCAGATGTGTCCAAAGACGATCTCCAGACAATCGTCTCGATGGATCAGGCGGTGGCCGAGCTCATGGCAAGCGAGCCGGATGAGGAGCAATCAGTCGCCGAGACAAAGCCCTCCTTCTGCAAGAACTCGGAGTGCAAGGCCGTCATGGCGTCTGCATCTGCGGTTTCGCTTTCGGGGCAGGATCACCCGGACTGGATAGCGCCGGGGCATCAGGCCTCCGCGCAGAAAAGGCTGGAACCCAAACCGCCCAACTCCTGATCAGCCGACTTTCCCGGCGGACGCTTGGTCCGCCCGAATGCTATTGGAAATCAGGAGATATCCTCGTGTTGAACAAACGAGACTTGTTGCTTGGCGGTGCCGCTTCCCTTGTGATGGCCGTGCCGGGCGCCGCGAACGCGCATCACACCGCGAAATACAAAAATTTCAAACTGGATCCGAAATACGCACCGCAGCGCGTTTTCCTGTCGATGAGCTATGCGCCGGGCACCATTGTCGTCGACCCCAGGAACCACTTCCTCTATCTGACGGAGCGCTGGGGACGTGCGCGCCGCTATGGTGTGGGTGTCGGCAAGGCGGGGCTCGCCTTCAAGGGCCGGGCGTCCGTTGACCGCAAGGCCGAGTGGCCGCGCTGGACCCCGACCAAGAACATGATCCGCCGTGAGCCGCAGAAATATGCGCGCTATGCGGACGGTGTGCCGGGTGGCGTCAACAATCCGCTCGGAGCGCGTGCGCTCTATCTCTACAAGAACGGGCGTGACACCTACTACCGGATCCACGGCACCACGCAGCCCTGGTCCATCGGCCGTTCTGTCTCGAACGGATGTATCCGCATGATCAACGATCATGTCATCGATCTCTATGCCCGCGTTCCGCTCGGGACACAGGTCGTGGTTCTCTAGCGCGGTCCGGATACGACATCGATGACAAACCACGTGACACGGCGTCAGGTCCTGTCCGGTGGCCTTGGTATGGCCGCCCTGACCCTTGCCGGATGTTCGACGACGAGCCGCGCACCAGTGCCCGTGCAGCCGCAGCCGCAGGTGGATGCATCCTTCCTGCAGAACTACGGACCGCGCCCGCAGGAGGCGTTTCCGCTTCCCGGGATTGATCCAAGGGTGCTTGCCCCCGAGTTCCGGCGGCAGCGGGTGGCTTACAGAACCGATGAGGAACCGGGCACGGTCGTCGTCGACACCAGCAGCTTCTACCTCTATCTCGTTGAACCGAGCGGCACCGCGATGCGGTACGGCGTTGGTCTGGGCCGTCAGGGGTTCGAGTGGTCGGGGCGTGCGCGGATTGCCTGGAAGCGGCCGTGGCCGACGTGGACGCCGCCGGAAGAGATGATCGCCCGTGAACCGCATCTGCAGCCTTACAGCGCGGAAAACGGCGGCATGCAGCCGGGTCTGGGCAATCCTCTCGGGGCCAGGGCTCTCTACATCTTCCAGGGGAATGTCGACACGCTCTACCGCCTGCACGGCACCAACGAACCGGCGTCAATCGGCAAGGCGGTGTCCTCGGGCTGCGTGCGCCTCATCAATCAGGATGTCATCGATCTCTACGACCGGGTCCGTTCGGGCGCGTCCATCGTGGTGGTTTGAACACGTCACGCGCGGGCCGGAAAAGGTCCGCAGCGCGTGCAGTCAATCGGGTGACTTATGAAGAAACAACGGAAATCCTCAAGACCGAAGGACAGAAAGTCCCGGCACAACTCGGAACAGCAGCAGGCAAACGGTGTCTCACCGGAACGCAGGAAATTCCTGCGCCTGGGACGGAACATCGGCATCGCCGCCGTGCTTCTCGGCGGAACCGGTTACGTGTTCGCGCAGAACTTTGCGAGCATGCGCCACGAGCATGATCTGGCAAGGGTCGGGAACGGGCGGCCGACGGTCGTGCAGATCCACGATCCGCAATGCTCCCTGTGCCGCTCGCTGCAGGCCGACACGCGCAAGGCGCTCGACATGTTCGAGGACGGAGAGCTCGACTACGTGGTCGCCAATATCCGGACCGCAAAGGGCAAGACCTTTCAGAACCGGTACGGCGTTCCGCATGTCACGCTGCTGCTGTTCGACGGCAAGGGTGAGCTGCAGGAGGTCCTGCAGGGGCAACGGGGAGCGTATGAGCTGCGCAACCGTTTCCAGGCACTGCTGGACGGGTAAGGTGGAACGGGACGTTCCCGACCGAGGTGGAGAGACGCTACCCGGTGGCCTTGACGCGGTAGGGGACGATGCCGCGCTGTGCCGGATCGATCAGCGGTTCCTTGTCGATGGCCGGGAAGGCCCGCTGATCGCAATCGTCGCGCGGGCAGATGCGGCAGTTCACCCCGATGGGTTCGGGCGTTGAAACGTCGTTGACGGCCAGTCCGTCGGCATAGACGATCGCATCGGCGTATTTGAGCTCGCAGCCGATCCCGAGCGCGTATCTTCGTTCGCCGGTGCGGTAGTCGGTCTGGTGTTTGGTGATGCTGGTCGCGATGCAGAGATATTCGATGCCGTCCGGCATCTGCGCGATCTGCGCGGTGAACTTGTTCGAGTTCTGCTCGAAGGCCTGATGCACATTCCAGCGTGGGCACGAGCCGCCGAACCGGGCGAACTGGAAGCGGGTCGCGCTGTGCCGCTTGACGACATTTCCGGCGCGATCGATCTTCACGAAGTAGAACGGCAGTCCGTTCGCACCGGGGCGCTGCAGCGTCGACAACCGGTGGCAGACCGTTTCGATGCTGGCGTCCATCCGGTTCGACAGAAGCTGGATGTCATGCCGGCATTCCGTCGCCGTGCGCAGGAAGTCGTCATAGGGCAGCAGCAGGGCTCCGGCAAAGTAGTTGCGCAGCGCCAGCGTTGCGATCCCCTGCGCGGAACCCGTCCTGAAGTTTGCGCGTCTGACCTCTTCCGCGATCAGGTCCTTCACGCACAGATCCGCGATCACGGTTCCGAGCAGAAAGCTCTTGGTCGACTGCGGAACGGCGCGGTAAATTGAGATTTTCCTGGTGTAGTCCTGATGCCGGATGAGCGTGCCCTGATAGTCGGACACCTGTTCAACGGAAATGTCGAACCGCTTCCTGAGCCAGCCGGTCAGCCGGTCCAGCTTGCTTTCGCACGTGTGCAGGCTGATCTCGTAGGAGAGTTTTTCCGCTGCCCTGTCAATCGCGTCGACATAGTTGTCCGTGTAGTGGAAGAAGTCGCGCACCTCGTCATAAGCGGATTTGCGCACGCTTGTCGTTGTTTCGTCGGTGCCGCTCATGTGAACCAGGTCGTCTTCCAGAACGTCCCGGTCGTGGTAGCTGCGCAGTGCACCGTAGAGATCCATGATGGCCTGGGTGACCGCCGGCGCCCTGGAAACAAGTTCCTGGATCTCCTGCCTGCCGACGGAGGACGTGTGGAACTGGGTGTCGGCGAAAACTTCCTCTAGGTCCTGGACCACACGGTCCATGTCGTTCTTTTCAAACGCGGCAAGGTCGACGCCGAAGATCCGGTTGATCGTCAGAAGAACCGACGCGGTCACCGGTCTGTTGTTGTTCTCGATCTGATTGACGTAGGCGGTGGACAGGCCGATTTTCCGGGCGAATTCAGTCTGGGACAGGCCGAAGTCGGACCTTATCTGCCGAAGCGTGTGACCTGAATAGAGCTTCTTGTTCATCGCGGGATCCGTCAGTCAATTGCAAAATATTAGCTTTATTCTGTATGCTCTTTAACATTTTACAATATAATCACTTTGGGGGAAAGTCGATCCGACAAGAACGGAAACGCACCAAGTTGGACCCTCGCCATGAACGCTCTTTTCTCCATCGACGCCCAGAACGCTGCTTCAACTCAGGTCATGATCGAGCCCATGCGCCGGCCGCTGAACCTCGCCGAGAAGCTGACACGCCGTCAGCTGGAAATCCTGCTCATGCTTTGCGAGGGCAAGGTCAACAAGCAGATTGCCTATGATCTCGGCGTCTCGACGGCCACCGTGAAGGTTCATATCCGCAACGCCATCACGCGGCTTGGAGCAAAGAACCGGATGAATGCCGTTGCCATCGTCGCCGCCAACAGCGCCCTGTTCCGAAATTCGGTGCTGGCGGCCGCCTGACCTTCCAAGCCTGAAAAACAACGCCCGGGTGCCGCTTGCGAGTGCGCGGGCGTAAACGGACCGCTTTGACGGGACATCCTGACTTTTTCGGCTGTTTGCGGCCTTGAAGGATGTGCCCCGGCGCGTATATGCAAGCCGTGTCATGTACAGCAGTCTTCTTGGTCTCTTCGGTATTTCCTTCCTCGCCGCCACCCTGTTTCCGGTTCAATCCGAACTTGGCCTTTCCGGTCTCATCTATCTGGAAACGGCACCGGTCGCCTTGCTCGTCCTGACGGCAAGCCTCGGCAACACGCTCGGCTCGGTGGTGAACTGGGCGCTCGGGCGCGGTGCGGTCAGTTTCGCCGATGCAAAATGGTTCCCCGTCAAGCCGGACAAACTGGAAAAGGCAACGGCCTGGTATCGCCGTTACGGCCGCTGGAGCCTGCTGATGAGCTGGGCGCCCATCATCGGGGACCCGTTGACCCTGGCCGCCGGTGTCCTGAAAGAGAAATTCTGGGTGTTTCTCGCCCTGGTCGCTGTCGCGAAAACGGGCCGCTACATACTCGTCGCGCTGCTGGCAACGCAGTTCGTTTAAGGCGTAACCTGGTTCCCTGCGGGCTGCCCGTCGCCGGGCGGCAGCGTCTGTTCGATCGCCGGAACGCCGGACTCAATGGCGTTTTCTGCGTCCGAATTGGCCATGGCCGCGGCCACGACGAGCCCGACCGCGAGCGTCATGCCCAGAAAGATCGCCTGCAGCAGCGGCTTTGCATCACGCAGCTCGCTTCGGCGGGAGCGGTTGTCCCGTCGGCCCAGGTGTTCTGTTTTCGCCATGGTGAATTAAACCGGTTTTCTTGTTCTTGTTGCTGTCGTTTTTCTAGGGTCCTGACCCTAACCGTTGCGATCAATTGCCTGCCTGAAGTCTTCATAAAGACGAACCCCGAGCAGATGTGTCACGGCCACCATCGCGAGGAAGGCCGAGAGCGGAAGCAGCAGCGAGGGTGCGATCGCGAACGACATCAGCATCAGCAATGCGATTGCCACCATGAAAAGCAGGACGGGTGAAAACCCGGTCTTGCGGCCCTTCTCCGGCGCGTGTGATGAAGTCACGAATGGCATGTGAACTCCTGTCGTCTTCCAGACTTCATATGAGGGAAAAATTGGGCCCTGAGACAGACGGCAATCGGGCAATCAGCGTGTGTTTTCGTGACGACAATGCGGCAGCGGGACTGCCAGCGGAAAAGCAGGAGAGGGCGCTTCGAAATCGGAACGTTCCATAAAATGGCCCCGTCAGAGCTCTGTCTGCGGACTTTAGTCTTTGTTTGCTTTTGTGTGCGACAGTCCGAGGCTGGAAAAGCCGGTAAAACAGGTCGGGCACAGAATGACACTTAACGAAGCACAGAACGCTTTGCCGCAACAGTCGCAGGAGTCCGACGCGCCGCCGAAAGGCCAGGCGCAGCCGCCGAAAGTGCAAGGTGAAGCGCCCGCGCTATCGCTGTCCGGCCTTCAGTTCTTCATTGCCGACATCAACAAGAAAACCATCTTGTGGCACGAAATCGGCTCGCAGAATTTCGACAGCCAAGTGAAGGATCTGCAGGAAGCCCCGTCCAACGATGCCTTGCGGCACCTGGCACCTGAAGACAAGAAGACGATCTTGAGGCTGGTACAGGGCGCGATCAGGGAAGGGCAAGCCGGACCGTTCGATGTCGGCGGCGGGCCTGACCATCGTATTCCCGGTATTCCCATTGTCGCCTACCGCCACGACCTGGGAGACGGGCGCATTCTTGCTATCTGCTTTCCGTCCATCGGCGAATCCGATGACAATCCGGGCAAGATCGCTCTCGGAATCGCACCTATCCTCCAGCACTTTGTCGCCTCGTCTTCCCGGATCGTTCTTCTGGTCGACAACTTCGGCTACGTCCGCTTTGCAAGCGACGGTTTCCTCAGGAGTTTCCAGATCGAGGACGTGCGGCTGATCCTCGGGCGCAACGTAGCCCATATCCAGAACCGGGTCGGGCGAACGATCGTGTCGCTGACGCTGGCGGCCCTGACACGGCGCGCGAGCGCGACAGGGCGCGGCAAGTTCCTGCTCGCAGCCAGTGACAGCATCGATCTCAAATACGAAGCGATGTATTTCCGCATGGGTGGAACCGTGGGCGGTGTTCTGTTCTCCGGCGGGCACATCGGCGGCGACGTCAATTTTGCCGAAGTCTTTGAGGTCTGCAGCGCACCCATGCTGGTCATCAACTCGCAAACGCGGGTGATCGTCGCAGCCAATCACGCTGCCATGAAAACCTACAGTCTGACGTCCGACAGTCTGGAAGACCGGGCCGTTACGGATTCTCTTTTCGAAGACACCGATTTTCAGTCGATGCTCGGAGCGGCAAAACAGGACTCCGATGTTCCCCTTGCGGTCGAGGTGACGACCAAAAGCGGGAAAAAGAAGAAACGGATCAAGTGCAGCCTCATCGACAGCCAGACGGACGAGCCGAAGCTCATTCTGGAAACGCGCAGCTGAAGGTTTGCGCCGATCGCGGGGCGGCAAAAAAATTGCTTTGCCGTCTTGGCCTGTGCCGATTGAGTCTTGTCTTCTGACACGCACGGTTCTACGGTCCGCGCGCTGTTAATCCCGTTTCCCCCTGGAGGACATTATGGGCTTTCTTGCTGACGCATTGGCGCGTGTACAACCTTCTGCGACCATCGCCGTCACCAATAAGGCGCGCGAGCTTAAAGCTGCTGGCCGCGATGTTATCGGTCTCGGTGCTGGCGAGCCGGATTTCGACACACCGGAAAACATCAAGACCGCCGCGGTCACGGCCATCAACGACGGCAAGACGAAATACACCGCCGTGGACGGTATTCCCGAGCTCAAGGCCGCTATCGCCGAGAAGTTCAAGCGGGAAAACGGGCTGACATACGCGACAAACCAGATCACGGTTGGAACCGGCGGCAAGCAGGTTCTCTACAACGCCCTGATTGCTACGATCAATCCGGGCGATGAGGTGGTCATCCCGACACCCTACTGGGTCAGCTATCCCGACATGGTGCTGCTCGCCGGCGGCGAGCCGGTGATCGTCGAAGCGGACAAATCCACCTTCAAGATCACGCCCGAAGCGCTCGACGCCGCCATCACCTCACGGACCAAATGGCTGATTTTCAATTCGCCTTCCAACCCCTCCGGAGCTGCCTACACAGAAGCGGAACTGAAGGCCCTGACCGATGTGCTCATGAAGCATCCGCAGGTCTGGATCATGACCGACGACATGTATGAGCATCTGGTCTATGACGACTTCAAGTTCACGACGCCGGCACAGGTCGAACCTGCGCTCTACGATCGCACGCTGACCGTCAACGGCGTCTCCAAGGCCTATGCGATGACCGGCTGGCGGATCGGCTATGCCGGCGGACCGGCCGACCTCATCAAGGCCATGGCCAAGGTCCAGTCGCAGTCGACGTCGAATCCCTGTTCGATTGCGCAATGGGCGGCCGTAGAGGCGCTTTCGGGCACCCAGGATTTCATTCCGAAGAACAACGAGATCTTCAAGGCGCGCCGCGACCTCGTGGTCTCCATGCTGAACCAGGCGAACGGCATCACATGCCCTGTGCCGGAAGGGGCGTTCTACGTCTTCCCGTCCTGCGCCGGTACGATCGGCAAGACCGCGCCTTCCGGCAAGGTTCTTGAAAACGATGCCGATTTCGTCACGGAGCTTCTGGAAACGGAAGGCGTTGCCGTGGTGCACGGATCGGCTTTCGGCCTCGGACCGAATTTCCGGATTTCCTATGCGACCTCGACCGAGGCACTGGAAGAAGCCTGCCAGCGCATCCAGCGTTTCTGCGGTAATCTGAAGTAGTCGGCAGTTCGGTTGACTGAGGTATGGAAGGGGCGGCTTGGGCCGCCCTTTTTCAGTTGTGCGGCGTTTCGCCAAGCTTGGCTCTGCGCGGCAGTTTCAGCCAGCTTCCCAGAAACAGGAGCATGTCGCCGAGGGTCGTCACGAGGCGGAACAGGGCGGTTGCGATCAGAACGGTGTCTTCCTGGTTCAGGAACGACAGGAGTGCGATCAGGGTCGCCTCACGTGTGCCGATGCCTCCGGGTGCGCCGGGCGTCAGATAGCCGACAAGCCAGGCGATGACGCCTGCGCCCGCCAGAACGGCGACCGGCCCATCCGCAAGAAGGTTGAAAACGGCGGCAAAGGTGCCGCCCAGGCACAGCATGAACAGCGCGGCAAGAGCGACGGCGTGCAGGGTCCCGGCTGCCGATAATCGGCGAAGATCCGGACTGCGTGCGGGAAACAGGAGCGCTAATGCGGCGGCGCAGCAGAGGACCAGAGCCAAGGCGTACCAGGCGAGGCCGGGAACCCATGGGAGGAGATCCGAGAAGAAACCGAGAGACCCCATGCACACAAGGGTCACTACGGCCCCGAGCGGGATGACGGCCAGTTCAAGCAGCGTTGCCTTGACAATTGCGCCGTCGCTGACGGCATTGCCGCGCAGGTAGAGACCCCGACCGATCAGGTGTGCAACATTCCCGGGAAGATATTTGGCGACCTGTGTCACGCAGAAGGATGCAAATGTCCGCGATCTGCGTTCGGGTGCAAAGAGGTTCACGATGCGGTGCCAGCCTTCCGCCAGCAACAAAAGCGACACAGCATAGGGGGCCGAAAGGGCCAGGATCAGCGCCACCTGGTTTGCGGTTGGACGCCAGCCGGAAATACCGTTCCAGTGCCGCCGGACTTCAAACGCGACAAAGACCAGTGCGACCAGAAGAAGGAAGCGACCGCCCCAGACAGCAACACTTTTCAATCGTGCGTCCAAGCCGTTTTCACTCCTTGGGGTGTCCGGGCAGCCTTTGAAGAATGGTTGTTTCTTCAGAATAGGGAAGGGACGGGGTCAGGCCCCGGAAGTGCTGCGCCTGAAGCCCGCACGTTCCCATCGCTTCCTGGTAGCGTTGCCGCCTGGAATTGTCGAAAACGATGATGCCGTCTTCTGACAGTTTTTCGACTGCATGCCGCAGGCAGGCGCCGCGCGCACGGCCGTCTATGACGATCACGTCGAACAGACCGTCCTCCTGCAGAATTGCCTTTGCGTAGCTTTCAAACGAGAGCCCCGCATATCCGGGCTTTTCGGACAGGTAAACAGGATCGCTGCCAGGCGATGCCGGGGTGGCTTCGATAAGCCTGTAAGCACCGGTTTCGCCAGGCTTACCAGAATTCAGACGCTCGCTTACCAGAGCGTGCCAGGACTTGTCGTGCTCGACGCTTTTGACAGCACCCGCCCGTTTAGAGAGCCAGACCGTACTGGCGCCGGAGCCGTATTCGAACACGCGCGCTTGCGGGTGTTCCCGCAAAAACGCAGCGATCCTGTCGATGGCGCCGTAGGTCCACCAGGGAACGTCCAGTTCTATGAGCCCGTCGATGTCATGAATGGCGAAGAGACTTGTCAGCCAATGGGCCCAGCGTTTTTCCGTGGCTGCCGAATTCAAGCAGTTGATCAGGCCGAGCCAGCGGGCGACCGGGCGTGCAAGACGCACCGTTCCGACATATGCCTGTTTAGCCCCTGGTAGCGGATTCAGGTTCATCGCAGCCGTCATCCGCCGATCCTGGGTGGCTGGCAAATTCTGATCGTGTCTGCCTCCGAGTACCCTTTTTTTCCGGTCAGCAGCCGGCACTGGTCAAGCGTCCAGACTGGTCTGGTCTGCTCATTGACCTGGAAAAATCTCAATTGTCCCGCGCTGTTGGCCGAAAACAAAAGACCCACGATGAAACAGGCGCCTATGCCCCATTTCCAGGATGCCCGTTCCGGCGAGGCGGCGAATTTCGGCAAGAGCGCGGCCAACCCGATGAGCGCGAACAGGCTCAAGGCCGGCCAGATGTCGACCCGATAGCGGAGCGTCACGGTGCCGTAGGAAAGTGTCAGCAACGCGATTGCCAGTCCGCCTGCCACCGGAATTGCCATTTTCCTCCAGGTCGCTCGGGATGCCGAGATCGAATAGACGGCGAACACGATCCATAGCGGCCACAGGAACACGATCCCGACATAGGGCTGTTCGATCTTGATGAAGCCGAGGTCGCCTGCCAGAACCTGCTTCGTGAAGGCGTGGAAACGTTCAGAGACCGGGTCCAGATAGGTTTTGATCATCGGCGGGTCGAACGCGTAGACCGTGAAATTGTGGGGAATGCGCCTGATATTGAACTTGCCGTGCGTCTTGAAGGCTTCGGCGCGTTCGCTGTCGGTCTCTTCGAAGCCCCAGAAGACAAAACCGTACTGGACCTCGGTCTTCGCGAAACTGCCATGGGTCTGGGCGGCGTCGCCGAACCGGGCCACGTTCAGCCCCAGATAGCCGACACCGCTCGCACCGAGGATCGCGAAGGCGAGCGCGATGCGAAGCCAATGTTGGCGGAGCGACGTGGTCGTGAGGACGAGCAGGCACAAGGTGCAGGCGAGGTAAAGACCGATCGCGATGTTCGGGCGGGCATGCAGGGTCAGGGCCGCCAACAGCGCGCAGGGAATTGCCGTGCGCCAGAGCGGCCAGCCGCCAAACCCGACATGGGTCCAGATCAGCACGAACGCGCCGGTTGCCGCATAGGCTAGCGCAATCGGCTCATGGTAGAAGGATGTGTTCGCTGCCAGCAGGAAACCGGGACCGCCGAACCAGACGGCAATACCGAGCAGCCGGCTGAGCGACACCCCACGGCTTCCCAGCGGCGCGAGATCCCTTGCACATACCTTGATGAATGCCGCGTGGTAGCACAGCGTTCCAAGGCACGCCCAGGTCCAGATTGACAACTGCGCGAGACCCACATTTTGAAACGGCCAGAACCAGCCGAGCAGGAACCGCGTCACAAGCGGACCGACACCATGATAGAGATAGGCTGTCCCGTCGGCCGTGTAGTGTCCTTCGATCTGGACAACACGGGCAGGAAGGTCGAGATGGCCGGACAGGATGGCGAGATAGTATTCGTCGTAGATGTTCTGGCCCAGTGGGAAGGCACCGGGCCCCTGCAGAATGCCGCTGGCCAGAATGCCGTAGAATACCGTGCCGATGGCAATCAGATCGATCGCCCGGAAAAGCGTAATGTTTTCAGCCGGAGCCGCCGCGGAACTAGACTGTGTCATGGGATTGACCAACAATGCGAAGCGGTTCATTCAGATCCGACGGTTTCTCCGCGGCGGGCTGTTGTTCAAGACGGCGCACGCGTTCCAGCACAGCCTCGGTCAGACGCCGGTTGGTTGCCAGCGCGTCACTCAGGAACGCGATGACGACCGTGATGTAGCCGGCCAGCAGGAACATGCTGCCGAGAACGAGAGACTGCAGCCGCCCTTCGCCGTCACCGATCGAAAAGAAGTAGAGAAACCGCACAACGGGCAACAGGCCGACCGTGATCATGATCACGCCTGCCCACAGAAACGCGTTCAGGGAGCGGTACATGAAGTAGCTTCGCAGGATCGTGACGATCTGTTTCTTCAGGAAACGGAAGGTGGATCCGGCGAGCCTCGACGGCCGCGTCGTCGGATTTGTCTCGACCGGAACCGACAGGACGGTCAACCCGTGCTGCCCGGCATGAATGAGCGTTTCCGTGGTGTAGCTGAAGCGTGTCATCACGTTGATGGAAAAGGCCGCTTCGCGCGTATAGGCCCGGAAACCGGACACCGCGTCGCCCACGTCGACGCCGGAGAGATTGCGCACGACGCGCGTTCCGAGCTTCTGCAGCTGACGTTTCAGCCAGGAGAATTCCGGATTGTCACCGGGTTTGCGGTCGCCGACCACGATGTCCGCCTGTTTTTCCAGGATCGGTTTGACGAGATCGGGAATGCTGCCGCCGGAATACTGGTTGTCGCCATCGGTATTGACGATGATGTCGGCACCCAGGGCGAGTGCCGATTCAATGCCCTTCTGAAAGCTTCTGGCGAGGCCCTTGTTGCGACCGTTCAGAACAATGTGGTCAACGCCGCACAACCTGGCGATCTCAACGGTCCGGTCGGTCGATCCGTCGTCGATGATCTGGATTTCAACCTTGCTGATCCCCGGTATCGATCTCGGGATACAGGCAACGACCAGAGCCAGCGTGGTTTCTTCGTTGTAGCAGGGAATTTGGACGATCAGTTTCATGGAAAGCGCAAGACTTCAGACTGGTTTACGTTTGTTACGCCGTTGACCAGGTTGTGAGCTTGAGAGGCGGAAGACTTCAGAAAAAGGCTTCCGTTTCCGCAAAAAATGTCCTGACCTTATCGTTTGTAAATGTACGACTTACACTTTAAAAAATTGATAATTCTTGGCCGTTTTGGCGCGGGCGGCGGTGACGATCCAAGATGAAATCGGGTGGTGCCGTCGCGGGTGGCGGGCGGAAAGCGCGAGAGGATTGCGAGGATGAAATCGCATCAGCAACAATGGCTTCAGGACATTTTCGAAGGATTGCCGTCTGTCGCTTTTCTGCTCGTGTGGCGCCAGAGCGGAGATCTGGAATTGGCCGGTTGGTGCGGGGCTTTGTTCGCGCTGATTTCGTTCCTGTTGTTTTATAGGCTCAAATCAAGGATGAACCCGGTGCTTCTGGGCGTTAATCTGCATCTCCTCCTGGTGACGCCCCTGATCGTTGGCGCCTTCCGCATGGGTTTCACCGATCTGGGTGCGCTCCTTGCCGCTTATGCCCATAGCGCCGTTTTGCTGAGTGTTTTCGTGGCCGGGCTTTGCCTGACCGTTTTCACAAAACGGGGCTTCATTGGATCAGCGGGATTACCGTCCAGACAGAGGTGGCGCTATTCGCTGGTGATGCTGGCAGTCTCTGCATCCGGGATGATCTGGGCCCTGTCGCGACCGGAGAGCAGTCTGGTGCCCGTGATTGTCACGCTCACTGTCCTGATCGGCGGTCGCAGGTTCTTGCTGGCGCGCCAGGCGGACCATTCCGGACCTTCCGCCGTCGCTGCGCTTGCGGTCCCGCCGGATCAGGAATTTTCCGGCACCGCGCGCGAAGCCTGAACACTTCCTGCCACGCGGCGATGCGCCTGCCCAGATTTTGACGCGAAGCGGTTGCATACCTCGCGCGTTCCCGCCCGACGTTTCGCGTGCGCGGGACTGTTTTTGATACGGAGATGATCATTATGCGTATTCTTGGCAGGGCACTCGCCGCTGCTGTTCTGACAGTTGCCGCATCAGCGCAGGCATCGGAGGACACCCCGAAAGTTGAAATAGGAACGCTGAGTTGCCTCGTTGAAGGCGAGCACAGCTTCATCGTCGGGTCCTCCGCGAAACTCGGCTGCAGTTTCAAGCCGGCCGATGGCGGCGATGTCGAATACTACCGGGGCGACGTGAGGGACTACGGTCTCGATATCGGAAAGACCAAGGAAGCGACGCTTGTCTGGGGTGTCCTTGCCCCGTCCGCGAACCGGAAGCCGGGCCTTCTGGCCGGCACCTACGGAGGGCTCACGGCCGGCGCGAGCCTCGGTGCCGGGATCAAGGCCAATGCATTGCTCGGTGGCTTTGACCGGTCGATTGCTCTCAACCCGTTCAGCCTCGAAAGCCAGACGGGAACCAATCTGACCCTCGGCGTCAGCAAAATGACGCTGGAACAGATCAACTGACGTCAACGGGTCCCGATTGAAACACGGGCTGCTGTCCCGGACCGGACGCTCGTTTGTCCGGTCCTACTTTTTCTCGATATCGCAGGGGGCGCCCGGACTTGCGCACGGGTTTGCGAAATTCTCTCGCCTGGCATTGAGGCGGTTGATCTGTTCGGTGCGGTTCAGGCGGTTCGCCTGGTCGATCTGCGTTCGGGTCGAGAAATTGTTCTTCTGATTGTTGAGGTTCTGATTGAGCATCTGCTCGGCCGGCGGCAAGCCACCGGTGTTGGGCAGGCCGCGGAGCTGCACGTTCTGCGCAGCCAGAGGCTGGACGCAGAAGAAACAGAGGGAAGCCAGCAAGAGGCTTTTGCCGATACTCATCAAGGAAACCTTCGATTTCTGCTGTCATCCCGGCTGCGGGACGACCCTAACATCTAACCATAGGTTAGCGCTTCCTTTGTGCTTTGGGCAACGGTCCAAAAGGCCGCTGCGTCCCGGGGGGTTGGCGCGAGGCACAGGTTTCGGCGACCAACACGGCAAGATCCTGTTTTTGAGCGGTGTTTCGGTGCGGGCAGCGGAATTGCTGCGCTGCGGCGCATAATTCCCTTGCCTTGAGGCCTCATTCGGCGCGACGATATTGCCTCGCCCCAGATCGAATGCCCGATTGCAGGGCAAATAGCCATGCAGCCGGAACGGGCAAAGATCCAATAGGGGTGCGACGCGGCAGGCCCGCGTCCCTCGTCGGCCATGCCGCGTTGTTGCGGGGATATCCCCGAACACACGGGAGGTTCATTATGGCAAACTCGATAAACGGAAAAGGATCAGCTGCCGGCAGTACGCCGCGCTGCATCGCCCTCGTCGGTCCTTTCGGCAGCGGAAAGACCAGTCTCTTGGAGGCGTTGCTCGCGCGAACGGACAAGCTTCAACGGCAAGGCACGGTAACCGACGGAAACACCGTGGGCGATGCCTCGCCGGAAGCGCGCGCGCACGGGATGAGCGTTGAAGTGAACATCGCCGAAACGGACTATCTCGGCGACCGGTTCGTTTTCGTCGACTGTCCCGGTTCAGTGGAATTCCTGAGCGAAATGGACGGAGCTCTAAGCGGTGTCGACCTCGCCATCGTTGTCGCGGAGGACGACGAGCGCAAGGTTCCGGCCTTGCAGCTCATCCTGAAAGCTCTTGAAGCCCGCGCCATTCCGCGGGTTTTGTTTTTGAACAAGATCGACAAGAGCAACCGGCGCGTCCGCGATGTGCTGTCCGTGCTGCAGCCGGCTTCCGCCGTGCCGCTGGTGCTGCGGCAGATCCCGATCTGGGAGGACGGTCAGGCGACCGGTTTCATCGATCTCGCGCTGGAACGCGCGCATGTCTATCACGAGAAGGAAGCAAGCACGCAGGTCGACATGTCAGATGAGGACCGGGCGCGCGAACTGGAAGCCAGGTTCACGATGCTGGAGCTTCTGGCCGATCACGACGACGATCTCATGGAAGCGCTGCTGGAGGACATCGCACCGGACCGCGACCTCGTGTTTTCCGACCTGGTGAAGGAAATGCGCGACGGTCTCATCTGCCCGGTGTTCTTCGGTTCGGCCGATCACGGCAACGGTGTCAGCCGTCTTTTGAAGGCGCTGCGCCATGAAGCGCCGGGTGTCGACGTTCTCAAGTACCGGGCGGCAGACAGGCATACCGGCTCGCTGCTTCAGGTCATCAAGACCATGCATACCCAGCACGGTGGCAAGCTTTCCATTGCGCGGGTGCTGGAAGGTCAGGTGTCGGATGGTGACAGCCTGTTCCGCAACGGCCGCGATGAGGTGAAGGTTTCCGGCCTCTTCTCCATCTTCGGACAGCATGCCAGCAAGACGGCGACAGCGAGCAAGGGCGACCTTGTCGCGCTCGGCCGCCTCGACGGCGTGGCAACGGGAGATCTCCTGAGCCATGATCAGGGTGACCTGGTGAGCATGGACGCGGGCGAACGGCGCAGTCCTGTGCTGGCAACCGCGGTTTCGGCAGCACAGAGGAAGGACGAGGTCCGGCTTTCAACGGCGCTGGCGAAACTGGTCGAGGAAGATCCGTCCCTTTCGATCAGCCAGAACCAGGCGACAGCGGAAACGCTGCTGGCGGGCCAGGGTGAAATGCATCTCAGGGTCGCCCAGGAACGGCTTGCCGGAAAATATGGTCTCGATGTCGCGGTGCACGCACCGCATGTGCCCTATGCCGAAACGATAAGGGGCAAGACCAAGGTGCGCGGACGCCACAAGAAACAGTCCGGCGGACACGGCCAGTTCGGGGACGCGGTTCTGGAAATATCGCCGCTTCCAAGGGGTGAGGGCATTCAGTTCAGCGACACGATCACCGGTGGTGTCGTGCCCAAGCAGTATATCCCGTCCGTCAAGGATGGTGTCCTCGATGCACTGACACGCGGCACATTCGGCTTTCCCGTGGTGGATGTCGCCGTGTGTCTGACGGATGGCTCCTATCACTCGGTCGACAGCTCGGACCAGGCGTTCAAGATGGCCGGCATTCTGGCGATCCGCGAGGGGCTGCCGGAATGCAAGCCGGTGCTTCTCGAGCCGATCCACAAGGTTGTGGTGGCCTGTCCGAACGATGCCACTGCGAAGGTCAATGCCATCGTCTCCGCGCGGCGCGGCCAGCTTCTGGGGTTTGATGCCAGGCCGAACTGGCCCGGTTGGGACGAGGTGCAGGCGCTGATGCCGGAAGCGGAAATCGGCGATCTGATCGTCGAACTGAGATCCGCCACGGCAGGTGTCGCCAGCTACACGTCCGAGTTCGACCACATGGCCGAACTTGCCGGCAAGGCCGCCGAGCAGGCGCTGCAGAAATCCGGGAAGCAACAGGCGGCCTGAGCCGTCGCTTGTTATCGAAACACGCATTCCAGGGAGGGGCCGCAGGTCCCTCCTTGTTTGTCCGGGTTTGGCTTCTGCGTCGAGATGGCGATCCGGTTCCCGCAGGCAGGAACGACCGTGCCTGCCGACCGAGCCGGTGATGATCCCTCAAATAGTTGGGCCCTGCTTTCTGGTCCGAACCCCTGTTTTCGAGAAAGCGGCCGATGGTCAGTGGGCCGCGTAGACCGCGCGCTCGAACGCGTCGTAGGTCTCCATGAAAGCCGGTTCCACGAAGGGGAGGGACTGGGTCATGATCACGGCGGCCAGGTCCTTGCGCGGGTCTACCCAGTAATGGGTGTTGCAGACGCCCGCCCAGCTCTGCGTTCCGGCAGACCGTTTTCCGGGAACATCCGAAGTGTGCAGGGCCGCGATCATGCTGTGAGACGTGTCATCCGGAAGAATGACATCGGCCGTTATGGGAGAACAGGAAACCATCGTCTGAAATGTCAGGCCGTTCATCTGGTCGCCAAGCATCGTCTCCAGCCCGGTCTCCGACAAAAGGCGATTTCCGCCCAGTTGTCCTCCGTTCAGGATCATGCGGAGGAATCGCATGTAATCGTTCGGAGTGGAGTAGAGGGCGTGTCCCATGCCGTAGACTTCCGGCAAAGACGGCGGCGCAATCTCCATTGGCGCGAACTTGCCGTCCTCGCCGCGAATATGGACGTCGGCGAGCCGCTCCTGCAGCCCCGCGGGCTCGAACGCCGTGCTGGTCATGCCCAGTGGTTCGAAGATTTCCTCCTGGCAGAAGACGTCAATGCGCCTGCCGTCGGCTGCTTCAATCATCTGACCCAGCCAATCGCTGCTCGGGCCATAGCCCCAGCGTGTTCCGGGATCGGAGGTCAGCGGGTACTGAAGCGAACTCTTCAACCCGGACAGGATCGTGGGATGACCGGTCAGTTCCATGTAGCGCGGCACGTCCGTGTTCCAGAACTCGTATTCCATCCCGCTTGTGTGCGTTACCAGATGACGCAGGGTGGCGCGGGTTTTCGGATCGCGCAATTTCGGGGTATCGCCGTCAAAACCCTCCAGCACCTTCAGATCGTTCCAGGTGTCCAGGAGGTCGCCGACCGGTGTGTCGAGTGTCAGCTTGCCGCGGTCCACCAGGATAGCGGCGGCGAGGCCGCCGACGGCCTTGGTCATGGAGAAAATACGGAAAACGGTATCTGCATCGACCGTTTTCGAAGCGGTGGCATTGCCGGCCGCATGGGTGGACGTGACCCCATCCGAGTTCGCGGTCATCCCGACAACGAATGGCACTTTCTCCTCGTCAACGGCCTTTTTCAGTACGTTCTCGATCGACATGTGTGTCCTCCCCGCTCTTGTCATTTTTCCCAATCTCAGACAATAGACCCATAATCGCCGTGGTTGCCATTGAATTCGCGGTACTACCCTGCCGCAAACGCCCACGCGGAATGCAACCGCCGTATCGTGGAAGAATTCAGTTCCGCGTCTGACAGCGAACTGCATGCGACATCTTTGAATTTCGGCTGTTGCCGCTACGTGTTTTTTTCCTTCACGATCCTGTTGCTCCCGGTCACTAGGGCGTTATTTGCCTTTGAAGCCCGATTCCGGTTCTTTCATTGGCAAACAGGAGCCACGACATGAACATCTTGAAGAAGCGCAGCTGGGAACTTCCAGAGCGTGAGGCCACACCGGAGCACGTGTTTTTAAATCGCCGCCAGATCCTCGCCGGTCTCGCGGGAAGCGGCGTCCTCATGGGATCGGGTCTCGGTGTGCGTCCCGCATTCGCGGAGGACGATCCGAGTGCAGGACTTTATCCGGTCACCCGCAATCCGGCCTTCAAGCTGGACCGTGACCTCACATCCGAAGACATTGCCTCGCAATACAACAATTTTTACGAGTTCGGATCGCACAAGCAGATCTGGCCGGCGGCCCAGAAGCTTCAGACCCGTCCCTGGACGGTGACGCTGGACGGTCTGGTCGACAACCCGCAGATCGTCGACATAGACGCGCTCCTAGCCAAGATGCCGCTTGAGGAACGGCTCTACCGCCATCGCTGCGTGGAGGCCTGGTCGATGGCCGTGCCATGGTCCGGTTTTCCCCTGGCCGAACTGGTGAAACTGGCAGCCCCGCAGGCCGATGCGAAGTATCTGCGGTTCGAAACGTTCCTGGATCCGTCCATTGCCAGCGGCCAGAAACAGAGCTGGTATCCGTGGCCCTACGTCGAAGGCCTGACACTTGAAGAAGCAACCAACGAACTGGCGTTCATGGCGACCGGGATCTACGGAAAGCCGCTTGCCAAGCAGTTCGGCGCTCCGATCCGGTTGGTCACGCCCTGGAAATACGGCTTCAAATGCATCAAGTCGGTGGTGCGGATATCCTTCACCAAGGAGAGACCCGTCAGTTTCTGGGAAGAAATCCAGCCGAAGGAGTACGGCTTCTGGGCAAACGTCAACCCGGAGGTTCCGCATCGCCGCTGGTCACAGGCGAGCGAGAAGCTGCTCGGTACCGAGGAACGCAGGGATACGCTGCTCTATAACGGCTACGCAGAGCAGGTCGCCGGTCTCTACAGGAATCTCGGCGGTGAAAGTCTGTTCATGTGAGAGGCAAGCGCCTCAAATTGTGCGCTGCAAAATCGACTGGACAAAAAAAGAGCCGGGTCTTTGAGGACCCGGCAGTTTATTTTGATTCACTGAAAACAGTGGAATCACCTTCCAGAGGGGAACAGCTGGTCCGGGTTTCACTGGGAGGAGGATGTGATCCCCGTGTGACCAACAGTGATGCTTATATGCGGTGCACAAGCTGCATAAACAAGTGGCAGGCGCGCAAATCTGCTATGCGTTTTCTGCAATGCTGGGTGATGCATGCAAATCCAGGCGCGAAAAGTGTTTCTTTACAATCGTTTGTTTAGGTGTCTTGCGGCTAATCAGCTAAATTTATTCGAAATAATCCGATTCAAGTCGCCGATAACCAGGAGTGTACTCGTGGAAAAATTGGGTCCTGATCAAAAAATGTGCTGCCCAAATTATTATCAAGGCAATTCAGGCTTCGTCCCCGGTGGCCGGGTCAGTAGACCCACTTCTCCGCGCTGCTGAGCAGGAATTCGCGAAACGCCTTGACGCGCGCGGTGTTCTTCAGCTCCGAAGGATAGACAAAATACGTGTCGAAGGACGGTACCTTGTCTTCCTGTTCGGTGAGGACGGGGACCAGGTTCGTTGCCTGGTCGATGATGTAATCGGGCAGGATGGCGATGCCGACGCCCGTCTGAACGGCGCGCTTGATTGCAACGAGATTGTTGACCTTCAGGACCGAGCGGCGCGGCTCGTTTGCAGGCCGTCCGGCGGAATCCAGCCAGTTCATGGACCGCAGGTAGGCCGGCGCCTGTTCGCCGAAAGTGATGATCCGGTGGTTGTCGATGTCCTCGATCGAGGAGGGGGACCCGAACCGCTGGATATATTCAGGTGCCGCATAGACGTGAAAGTGCACCGTGAACAGCTTTCGCTGGATCAGGTCGGGCTGGGTCGGCTGGCGCAGGCGAATGGCGACGTCGGCCTCGCGCATTCCAAGGTCCAGTTCATCGTCATCGAAGATCAGATACAGATCGACTTCGGGATAAAGTTCGACAAAGCTCTTGATGCGGGACGTCAGCCAGGTTGACCCCAGGCCGACCGTCGTCGTCACGCGCAGGATGCCGGAGGGTTTCTCCTTGCTGTCGGTGAGGCTGGACTGGACGGACTCCAGCTTCATCAGCACGTCGCTCGCCGTGCGATAGAGAAGTTCCCCCTGTTCGGTCAGCAGAAGACCGCGCGCGTGGCGGTGAAACAGGGGAACTCCCAGATCGAGTTCCAGCGCACTGACCTGGCGGCTGACGGCCGATTGGCTCATGTGCAGGGTGTCGCCCGCATGGGTAAAGCTGCCGGCCTGAGCGGCTGCATGAAAGATGCGCAGTTTGTCCCAATCCATGCGTGCCCCTCCGCAGGACGTTCAGGCAGCTTTATTCGGCTGCCTGCTGTGTGGATGCCGATTCATGTTCGGCCAGAAACTTCTCCGCTTCAAGGGCAGCCATGCAGCCCATGCCGGCGGCGGTGACCGCCTGGCGGTAAATATCGTCAGTGACGTCGCCGGCGGCAAAGACGCCGGGGATCGACGTGCGCGTGGAGTCCGGTGCGGTTTCCAGGTACCCGTTCGGCTTCAGCTTAAGCTGATCCTTGAACAGCTCCACGGACGGCGCGTGGCCGATCGCGATGAACACGCCATCCGTCGGGATTTCCTGCATCTCGCCGGTCCTGGTGTTTTTGAGCCGCACGCCTGTCACGGCTTTCGGCGTTCCGCCCCCCAGGATCTCGTCGACCTGATGGTCCCAGATGACCTCGATTTTCGGGTTCTGGAAAAGCCTGTCCTGCAGGATCTTTTCCGCTCTCAGGCTGTCGCGGCGGTGAACGAGCGTTACCTTGGACGCGAGGTTCGACAGGTAAAGCGCCTCTTCGACGGCCGTGTTGCCGCCGCCGACCACCACGACTTCCCGGTTGCGGTAGAAGAAGCCGTCACAGGTTGCGCAGGCGGAAACGCCGGCGCCCATATAGTCCTGCTCGGAGGAGAGGCCGAGCCAGCGCGCCTGTGCCCCGGTTGCGATCACCAGCGTGTCGGCGGTAAAGACCGTGCCGCTGTCCGCCTCGAGCCGGAAGGGCCGCTGCGACAGATCGGCCTTGATGATGGTGTCGTAGATGATCTTCGTGCCGACATTTTCGGCCTGCTTCTGCATCTGTTCCATCAGCCACGGTCCCATGACGGGATCGGCGAACCCTGGGTAGTTTTCGACATCCGTCGTGATCGTCAGCTGACCGCCCGGCTGAATGCCCGCGACCAGTGTGGGTTCGATCATGGCGCGCGCCGCATAAATTGCTGCGGTGTAACCGGCAGGGCCGGATCCGACAATCAGGAGCTTGCTGTGTTCCGTGCTCATGAGACACCTTTTCCTGTCTTCTTGTTTGCCCGCCCGTCGGGTCCGCCGGCCATTCAGGTCCCTGTTTCGTGCTTCCGGGATGCGCTGAAGGCCGTCCTGATCCGATCCGCGATTACGGGTGTGGCATCTATCGGCTCGTAGGTAGTTGTTTTTAGCGGGCCTGGGAAGGGGTGAATGACCCCCATGCGCTCCAAAGGCGTCAAAAAGGCGGTGATTTTCCTGTGACCGCCCGATGGATGGAAGACGTGAAGCGGTTTCCCGGTTGCCGTTGCTTCGCCGATCATGTTGGTCGAATCGGCGGTCGCAATGATCGCATCCGCCTTTGCCAGAAAATGTCCGAGCGGATTTGGCGCCTCACCCGTCCAGAACAGATGCCCGCCGGACTTGGCCAGGCTCGACAGGCCATAGGCCAATGCCGGAGGTGTGCGGCGCGAGGCCGTGATCATGAAGCCGGCGCCGTCCTCTGACGCCATCGTCCGCAATCCGTTCAAGAGGCGATGCTGGTCTTTTTCGGTGAAGGTGTGATGGCGGCTGTCACCGCCGATCAGAACGGCGACGCGCGGGTGTGCGATCCTGTCGATATCGGGGGTCTTGTCGGCGCGCAGCGCGTCAAGTTTCTGTGCGGAAAAGCGGTGCGGCGAGGTGGGCGAGGTCAAAACGTTCCGGCCGCGCAGGCGGTCATGTTCGGGTACCCAGATCAGATCCGCCGCGTCCGGCCCGGTCCTGGGATCTTTCAGAAAGACCGTGAAGGTCCGGCCACCGGACAGCCGCTTGATGCGCCGCAGATAGGCAGCGGCGCGCCGGCCGGACGCAATGGCGATGTCGGGGTAGGGCGGTGCGATCGGGCTTCCGGGGCGGGCCTCCCATTCTCGTGGATCCGTCGGTCCGAACGGAAGCCACCAGGAAAAAGGCGGGCGCGGTGCGACCGTGCGTTCCGTGTAAGGTGCGCCGAGCGCCTCGGCGACACCGACGCACTGGGCGACGTCACCGGCCTTGCCATCGGTGATCACCCAGACGGATGCGGGAGAGGTCTCCGGCTCATCGTGCATCTAAGGAGAACATCCCCTGTCGTAATCTTTCAGAATCGTGCGCAATTTTGTTATAGTCTTGCACAAACGCGCAAATAATCATAACTCGTCACTGGTCGACAAGTTAGCGTGGCGACCCGATCCCGGGCAAGGTGTCCGGTTCGGTCAGCAACACCTATTTGCAGGCGGGTCCGACAGACGAGACTCAAAGGAGACAGGTTTGAAAGCGCGGCTTGATGCCATTGACTGGCACATCCTGAAAGAACTGCAAGACGACGGCCGGATGACCAATGTGGAGCTGGCGCGCCGTGTCGGCATTTCCGCACCACCGTGCCTTCGCCGCGTCAGGGCGCTCGAGGAAGCGGGGCTCATCCAGGGTTACCGGACGCTTCTCGATGAAAAGCAACTCGGTTACGATGTGACCGCTTTTGCAATGGTGGGCCTGCACAGCCAGACCGAAGCCGACCTGATTGCCTTCGAGGAGACCGTGCAGAGCTGGCCGCTGGTTCGCGAGAGCTACATGCTGTCCGGCGAGGTGGATTTTCTGCTGAAATGCGTGTCGCCCGACTTGCAGGCATTCCAGAATTTCGTCATCCGGGACCTGACCGCAGCCCCCAACGTGGACAGCGTACGCACCGCGCTGACCATCCGGCGCACCAAGGACGAGCCCGTGGTGCCGATCGAAACATGATCTAGAGTATCCGTTTTGATCAAGCAGGAATTTGTGTCCATTTTCTATCCTGCTTTATCAAAACGGGTACTCTAGGGTGCAGCCTCATACATGCGACTGAAACGGCATGCGAAATGGCGGAATCCCGTTAGGAAGGGTGTGCGGAGCGGGCTTCCTGCCCGGTCAGGCACGCTGACGCTGAAGCCGTTTCCGCGTGCCTTCGGGATAAGGCGAATTTGCCCCGATACTTTGTTGCGAAGCTGTGAAAACCGGTCGGTTTCCTGCAGCTCCGCGCCGCGAATGCGAACAAATTCGTCCACGCTGTTGCGGCCTGGTTTATGAGGGTATGTCCTAGTTCAGGGCTTCCTGCCGCTCTTTCATGCCGATGAGCTTCCGGTTGAGCCGGGACATAAGCGAGACATCCCTGAGGGCCGTGGCGACCAGCGTGAACGCGACGCTCAAGAGCGCACACGTGGTGATGATCGCGATGGGAAGCATCTGATCGTAGTGGTATGCGTCCAGCGCCCGGTCGATCGGTTCGACGCCGGAATAGAGCCGGTTGCGCATCACGTCGCGATAGGCTCCAAATTCCAGCGACCCCTGCTTGATGTAGCGTAGCCCCATGACAAGCAGGATGACCGCTGCCGCCAGGGCAATCAGGTAGCCGAACATCTGCAGCGCAAACGCATAGGCGTTTTCATGGCGCCGCTTCACGATGCGCTTGAAAACCCTGCGCTCGCGCGCATCAAGCTTGGAAAAAACATACCAGCGATAGATCCAAAGCGGGACGGCGGCCGCCATGAGCCACATCCCGATCGCATGAAAGACCATCACCTGACCTCCGACACATTCCGGACCTTACCTTAACGGCTGACCGGGATGCGTCAAAGGGAAAACGGTCGCGTTCTTTCCGAGCGTCAGACCATATCCAATTGGAATGTCAGAGATTCAGATGAACTTGACGCCGACGATTTCGTAGGACCGGGCTCCGCCGGGAGCGGCCACTTCAACGCTGTCGCCAATCGATTTGCCGATCAGGGCGCGGGCGATCGGAGACGAGATCGAGACCTTGTTCTGCTTCACGTCGGATTCGACGTCGCCGACGATCATGTATTTCTTTTCTTCTTCCGTGTCCTCGTCGATCAGGGAGACGGTCGCGCCGAACTTGACGATTTCACCGGACAGTTTGCTCACGTCGATGATTTCGGCACGCGAAAGCTTGTCTTCAAGTTCAGCGATGCGGCCTTCATTCAGGCTCTGCGCTTCCTTTGCCGCATGATACTCGGCGTTTTCCGACAGATCACCGTGTGCACGTGCTTCCGCAATGGCATCAACGATGCGCGGACGCTCAACCGTGGTACGTTCCTTCAGTTCGTCCTGAAGCATTTTGTAACCGGCAGAGGTCATCGGAACTTTTTCCATTGGTCTCAGACCTTCAGCTTATTGGGTCCCGTCGGCTTATCTTGCCCATTTCAAGGACCGCGTATTTACAAAAACAAACCAAGCCGGGAAAGGCGCGCTTTCCCGGCCGGTCAACGAGTATAATAGCCCTAGCCGAAGTAGGATTGTAAAGGTCTTACTTCAAGGCTCCCCGCCTTGCGGGCGGCAATACCTTTGGCTGCTGCAACAGACCCGGCCAGTGTCGTGTAGTACGGAACCTTGTTCAGGAGCGCGGCCCGCCGCATCGACCGGCTGTCGGCAATCGCCTGTGCGCCTTCCGTGGTGTTGAACACAAGCTGTACTTCGCCGTTCTTGACAGCATCGACGATATGCGGCCGGCCTTCAAGCACCTTGTTGATTTTCCTGACGGAAATGCCCTGGTCCTCAAGATACTTCTGGGTGCCGCCCGTGGCGATGATGGCAAACCCGGCCGCCTCCAGGCTCTTCACGGCGTCCACGACGCCTTCCTTGTCGGCATCGCGCATGGAGACAAACACGGTGCCCTGGTCCGGCACGCCGGTGCCGCTGCCGATCTGCGCCTTCGCAAAGGCAGTGCCGAAAGCGGTATCAAGACCCATGACCTCCCCTGTGGACCGCATTTCCGGTCCCAGAATCGTGTCGACACCGGGGAATCGCGCAAACGGGAAAACCGCTTCCTTGACCGCGATGTGGTCCACGTTCTTTTCCGCCAGTCCGAAGGATGCAAGGCTTTCGCCGGCCATGACCCGGCTCGCGATTTTGGCGATCGGCGCGCCGATGGTCTTGGCGACAAAGGGCACGGTCCGGGAGGCACGCGGGTTGACCTCCAGAACGTAGATTTCGCCATCCTTGATTGCGTACTGGACGTTCATGAGACCGCCCACTTCAAGGGCCAGAGCCAGCGCCGTCGTCTGGCGCTTGAGTTCGTCGATCAATTCGTCTGAAAGGGAGAAAGGCGGCAGGGAACACGCGCTGTCGCCGGAGTGAATGCCCGCTTCCTCGATGTGCTCCATGATGCCGCAGACAAAGACGTCCTTGCCGTCGCAAAGCGCATCCACGTCAACTTCGATCGCACCTTCCAGATAGCGGTCGAACAGCAGCGGATTGGTGCCGAGAACCGTGTTGATCTGACCGGTCTTGTCATTGGGATACTTGGCGCGAACCTCCGCCGGCACCAGCTCCGGCAGCGTGCCGAGCAGGTAGGAATTGAGGGCTTCCTCATCGCGGATGATCTGCATGGCCCGTCCACCGAGAACGTAGGACGGACGCACCACCAGGGGAAGGCCGAGCTGACCGGCGATCAACCTGCCTTGCTCCACCGAGTAGGCAATGCCGTTTTCCGGCTGTTTCAGATCGAGTTTGATCAGAAGTTTCTGGAACCTGTCACGATCCTCGGCAAGGTCGATCATGTCCGGCGCCGTTCCCAGGATCGGCACGTCCGCCTTGACGAGAGCCTGCGCCAGTTTCAGCGGCGTCTGTCCCCCGAACTGGACAATCACCCCGTGGAGCGTGCCGTTTTCCTGTTCCTTGCGGATGATCTCCAGCACGTCTTCCGGCGTGAGCGGTTCGAAATAAAGCCGGTCGGATGTGTCGTAGTCGGTCGAGACGGTTTCCGGGTTACAGTTGACCATGATGGTCTCGTAGCCCGCATCGTCGAGTGCAAAGGCCGCATGGCAGCAGCAATAGTCAAACTCGATGCCCTGGCCGATCCGGTTCGGGCCGCCGCCGAGAATGACGACCTTCTTCCGGCCGGACGGCGCGGCCTCGCACGCCGGCGCGCCCATGAAAGGGGCTTCGTAGGTTGAATACATGTAGGCAGTCGGAGAGGCGAACTCGGCTGCGCAGGTATCGATCCGCTTGTAGACCGGATGAACGCCCAGCTCATCGCGCAGCTTCACGACGTCGTTGGCGTCGAGGCCGGCAAGGCTTGCAAGCCTTGCGTCCGAAAAGCCCATGGCCTTCAGCTTGCGCAGGTTGGCGGCATCCTGCGGCAGTCCGATATTCCTGACCTTGGCCTCCATTGCCAGAATGTCGGCAATCTGTTCCAGGAACCAGGTGTTGATGCCGCTCGCCTGGTAGATTTCCTCGATAGACATGCCGAGCCGCATTGCCTGCGCGACATTCAGGAGCCGCGTCGGCGTCGCGTTTGAAACCGCAGCGCGCAGGGCGTTCCTGTCGTCGCCCTGATCGAGGCCGGCAATGTCGGTTTCGTCAAACCCGTTCAAACCCGTTTCCAGGCCGCGGAGCGCTTTCTGAAGGCTTTCGTTGAAGGTCCGGCCGATAGCCATGACCTCGCCGACCGATTTCATGGCCGTCGTCAGGTTTGATTCCGAACCGGGGAATTTCTCGAAGGCAAAGCGGGGGATCTTGGTGACGACATAGTCGATCGTCGGCTCGAAGGAGGCCGGTGTCGCGCCGCCGGTAATGTCGTTCTCCAGCTCGTCGAGCGTGTATCCGACGGCAAGCTTTGCCGCGATCTTGGCAATCGGAAACCCGGTCGCCTTGGAGGCGAGGGCCGAAGAGCGCGAGACACGCGGGTTCATTTCTATGACGACGAGACGGCCATTATCGGGATTGACGGCAAACTGAACGTTCGAACCGCCGGTTTCCACGCCGATCTCGCGCAGGACCGCAATCGATGCGTCCCGCATGATCTGGTATTCCTTGTCCGTCAGCGTCAGCGCAGGGGCAACGGTAATACTGTCGCCGGTGTGAACACCCATCGGGTCGACGTTCTCGATCGAGCAGATGATGATGCAATTGTCCGCCTTGTCGCGGACCACTTCCATCTCATATTCTTTCCAGCCGAGCAGGCTCTCGTCGATGAGGACCTGGCCGACCGGAGATGCATCGATACCGGAGCGCACGATCGTTTCGTACTCTTCGCGGTTATAGGCAACGCCGCCGCCGGTTCCACCGAGTGTGAAAGCCGGGCGGATAATCGCAGGCAGGCCGATTTCGTCGAGTGCGCGCATGGCTTCCAGGTAACCGGCGTTGCGGTCATATCCAGTAATTCGGCCGTCTTCACCCCGAATGGCAGGGGAGGACGCGATGCACGCGCGCGGGTTTTCCAGGCCGATGGAGTCCATCGCGGCGCGGAATTTCTCGCGATCCTCCGCCTTTTCGATGACGTCGCCGCGGGCGCCGATCATCTCCACGCCGAACTCTTCGAGAACACCCATCTGTTCCAGGTCAAGTGCGCAGTTGAGGGCTGTCTGGCCACCCATCGTCGGCAGCAGGGCGTCCGGCCGTTCCTTTTCGATAATCCGGGCCACCAGTTCCGGTGTGATCGGTTCGATATAGGTCGCATCCGCCAGGTCCGGGTCTGTCATGATGGTCGCCGGATTCGAGTTGACCAGAATGAGGCGATAGCCCTCTTCGCGCAGTGCCTTGCAGGCCTGGGTGCCCGAGTAGTCAAATTCGCAGGCCTGTCCGATGACAATCGGACCGGCGCCAATAATCAGGATTGAAGATATATCTGTGCGTTTGGGCATTTCGGCTCGCAGCTCGCAGCGGCCAGCCCGATCAGCGCAGTCGCTATCCGGTCTGGCTCGGTCTGACGGTAAGTGTCAATGTTGGCTGAGCGCGTCTTATAGGGAAAAGCGCATCGCTAGGAAACCCCGGGCCGGCCACATCGCGTCGTTTTCCGGAACGAAAATCGCCTAATCAGTCCGCATCCAGCAGATCGGGGCCGAGCGGCGTTGTCGACTGACCGTCAAAATCGCCGATTCCTTCCGACAGGGCATAGCATGCCAGACGTATCGATTTGGGTATTTCCACCGGCCGGCCGTCACGATTGCCCTTTTCGTAATACTGGATCATTCGTTTTTTGAGACCCAACCGGTCCGCGGCATCTTTTTGCTTCAGTCCGAGTGCACGTCTCCAATGGCGGAACTGTTGCGGTGTCATGCCCGACGCGGCGGCTTTTGTTTTGTTTTCGGCCATATTTCGATTGTTCCAAAGGCGATAGTTTCGCGTGAGCGCATTGCAGGCCGCACGCCGACCGACCTCAGAAAAATAACCTGGATTGCACTTTGTCAATCAAGAAGTGCACAATGTGCTCTTTTTTGTCCTGCGCAGAAGGATGTTCGCAGTAAAAAGGCTGTCACGGTCGGCTTTGTCTCACATTCAGGAGTTCTCGTTTGGCACGACAAGCGCCGTTTGTCAGTTGCCCGGACACCCGGGCTGCGTGACTGGCAGTCATCGTCAAGGAAAGTTGTCCACAGGCGCATTTTTCACCAACGTTAATTCGTCAAAAAATACCGATCTGTATTAAATCTCTACAGTAATCGCGCCAAGGGAGCGAATGGGGGCTCCGTGTATTCCAGGTTGTTCTTGTCGTTTGCTACTTCGTCACGATAATTCGCCTACATACCATCTAAAATTGTTCTGGTGACCAAAACAAAAATGCGTGGCAAGGCAAGGAAAACTAAGTAGTTTTCCATCCTCTTCCTGCCGCGACGTAAATAAGCGTGAACAGGAATTCGCACTTATAGAAAACGTGATTTATTCATTCCAGATTATCGATAATTAATATTGGTGTAACTATCGAAGTTTGGCGCTGCGTTTAATGTTTGTTGGTGTCCTAGTCTTTCTATAATTGGTCACGTTTTGTTTTTTTGTAATCTGAAATCTATGTTAAAAATTACCAACAATTCTGATTTTTACCTAGATTTTAACTATCGAACAGGTGTATTAGTCTAGGCTGTAAGTCGTGGCCGGCACAAGGCCGAGGCTTCATGCCGTGTGCAATGGCAATTATCGAGCGACCGTTGTTGATGCGCTAGTGGGACCTGACACGCCGGAGGTGGGACCGGCAAATCGGGGGCGTGGGAAGCAAGGGTGGAACTCGAAACAAAAGAAAAAGATCGGGCTAAACATTATGAACAATGTCGCTACCACCATGGTCATTGTTCCGGACATAGCCGGTCCGGACAACGAACTGGTCCTTGAAGATCGCTCCCTCGCGATCTCTGAAATGTCTGAGCGTTTCAACGTAACGCTCAGAACCTTGCGCTTCTACGAAGAAAAAGGGCTCTTGAACCCCGTTCGCAAAGGCGCACGCCGTTTCTACGGCACACGCGATATCTCCAGGATGCGCGTGATCGCACAAGCCAAAAAAATCGGTCTGACGCTCGCTGAAATCCGGCGCGTGATCAAGCTGGTCGAAAGCGGTGCAAACAAGCAGGATCAATTCCGCGAACTGCAGGAGATCTGTAAGGGTCAGCAGGAGATTCTGGTCGAACAGAAGCAGATGCTCGATGAGCAGGTTGCCGAAGTCGAGCAGATCCTGTCCGCGTTCGACGAACTGATCGCCTAAGCTCTCTGGAAAGAATGCAGGAACCCGGTTCGCGTGGCGGGCCGGGATCTTTGCTTATGTGCAAGCGAGCAGCCACCTGAACGCGGGCGCGCGACGGATGTGCAGCCTTTCGCTTGCCATGATCGCGCCGTGCGAAGCTGAACGGCGGAAAGTGAGCGGAAGGCGTCAGGCCGTTCTTGAAGCCTGCATCAGATCCGTGAACCGCTTGAACAGATAGTGGCTGTCGCGTGGTCCCGGCGATGCCTCCGGGTGGTACTGGACGGAGAACACCGGCTTGTCCTTGATGGCCAATCCGCAGTTCGACCCGTCGAACAGCGAGACATGTGTCTGCTCCACATTGTCCGGCAGGCTCTCTGCATCCACCGCAAAGCCGTGGTTCATCGAGGTGATCTCCACCTTGCCCGTGGTGTGATCGAAAACGGGGTGATTGGCTCCGTGGTGGCCCTGGTGCATTTTGACCGTGTTGCCGCCGAGTGCAAGCGCGAGCATCTGATGCCCCAGGCAGATGCCGAATGTCGGCACGCCCTTTTCAATCACTTCCCTGATCATCTCGACCGAATATTCGCCTGTCGCTTCCGGATCGCCCGGACCGTTCGACAGAAAGACACCGTCCGGTTCGTGTGCAAGAACGTCACTTGCAGTTGAGGTTGCGGGCAGAACGGTCACATCGCAACCGGCTTCCGACAGCAGGCGCAGAATGTTGCGCTTTATGCCGAAATCGATTGCGACAACCTTGAAGCCGCCTGTCGACGCCTCGCCGTAGCCCTCATTCCATTTCCAGGTCGTCTGAGACCAGGGATGGGTTTGCGTCGTTGACGCGTCCTTTGCGAGGTCCATGCCGACCAGTCCGGGCCACTGCGCCGCGGCCGTCTTGAGCGCCGCGAGATCGAAGCGTCCGTCAGGCGCGTGCGCGATCACACCGTTCGGAACGCCTTTCTCGCGGATCAGGGCGGTCAGCGCGCGCGTGTCGACACCGCATATGCCGATCAGGTTTCGCGATTTCAGCCACGCGTCGAGATGTCTGACCGACCTGTAGTTGGCCGGATCCGTGATCGATGCCGCAAGGACAACGCCGCGAATTCCGCTCGACGCCGCCATGTTGACCGTTTCAATGTCCTCGTCATTCGCGCCGACGTTTCCTATATGAGGAAACGTGAAAGTGATGATCTGGCCCGAATAGGACGGGTCGGTCAGGATCTCCTGGTAACCGGTCATCGCTGTATTAAAGCAAATCTCACCAACGGCTTGGCCGGTGGCGCCGAGGCCCTGGCCCTCAATCACGCTGCCGTCCGAAAGCACAAGCAGGGCGGTCGCCGGGGTCTCAGACCATGCGTCTGCAGTCGTCATGTCTTGTATCCAAAGTCTGTTGGTGACATCATGCGCTGCAGGATAGGCGTCTGTGGCTCGCAACGAAGCGCGCGAATGGCCGCCTGCATCAAGCGCGGGACTCTATGGGAAGCGACCGGGATCGTCAATATTGATCCGTTGAAAAAAGATCGTTAAAATTCAATAGCTTGGCTGAGCGTTGTGGAAGGGTGGCAAACCGCCCTTGGGCTCAGTGCGGCAGGGATAGGGTGAACCATGCGCGACGAATTGCGCGAAAGAATCGGTTCTGCGCTGAAATTGGCGCAGGAGGATGGCGACAAGCGCAGATGTGCGACGCTTCGCCTGATACAGACAGCAGTCAAGGACAGAGAGGCAGCCGCGCGCGACAACGGCAAGGACGGTGTCGGCGAAACGGAAGTCATCGAAATCCTTCGGAAAATGGTCCGGCAACGGGAATCCTCTGCAGAAGAATTCGAGACCAGCGGACAGCTTGATCTTGCCGAGCAGGAACGTGTCGAGCAGGAAATCATCCGGGAATTTCTCCCCGTTCAGCTGAGCGACGAGGAAATCCGCTCGTTGTGCGAGGAGACCGTCAAAGACATCGATGCACACGGGCTTCGCGATATCGGCCGCTGCATGAGCGAGCTGAAAACCCGCTATCCGGGAAAAATGGATTTTGTGCAGGCGTCCTGTTTCGTAAAGGAAATGCTGCGCAGCGAGGCGAACGGATATCACGCATCCAAGAGTGCCGATGATGTCGCCGAGAACTGAGGTGCCTGCCGACGGCCTGCAAACCTCTCCCCTAACCTGGGAAAGCTGACGGTTTTCAAACGCCCATCAACAGGTTGCGCGAATGTGGGCATTGCCGCGTCATGGCACTGGCGCTGCCCGGAAACTCATTCTATCTTTGCTGACCGGTCCGGCAGTGGATGCCTCGACTGCCGGAAGCCTCCTTGCAAACAGCTGATCGTTCGTATTTGCACATGCGTTTTGAACCGCGTCTCCTCGATGAAATCCGTGCCCGGCTGACACTGTCGGACATTGTCGCCCGGCGGGTGACCTGGGACCGCCGCAAAACGCAGCCCGGCAAGGGTGATTATTGGGCCTGTTGTCCGTTTCATCAGGAAAAAAGCCCCAGCTTTCACGTTGATGACCGGCGCAATCGCTACAAGTGTTTCGGCTGCGGTGCCTCGGGCGATCACTTCACCTTTCTATGCGAAACCGAAGGGCTGAGCTTTCCCGAATCCGTGGAGCGTCTCGCCGAGCAGGCGGGTGTTGCCTTGCCCGCGCCCGATCCGCAGGCCGCGCGGCGGGAAAAGAAGCGGGCCGGACTTGCAGATATCTGCGAGATGGCGGCACAGTTTTTCCAGAAAGAGTATGCCGGACCGCGCGGTGAGCATGCCAGGGCCTATACCGCGAAGCGGGGGCTGGCGCCGGAGACACTCCGGGAATTCCGTTTCGGCTTCGCGCCGGACAGCCGTGATGCGCTCAAGTCATATCTGGCCGGAAAGGAGATCCCGGAAACCGCGATGGTGGAAGCGGGGCTGGTCATCCGTCCGGATGACGGACGGCCCGGCTACGACCGGTTCCGCGGGCGTTTGATGATCCCGATCCAGGATGATCGCGGCCGGGTCGTGGCGTTTGGCGGCCGGACGCTGTTGCCGGACGGGCAGCCGAAATATCTCAACTCGCCGGAAACGCCCCTCTTTCACAAGGGGGTCATGCTGTTCAACGCGCACCGCGCCCGCGAGCCTGCCTTCAAGTCCCAGGAAGCGGTCGTGGTGGAGGGGTATCTGGATGCCATAGCGCTCTGGCAGGCCGGCATCCGGCATGTCGTGGCTTCTCTCGGCACCGCGTTCACGGAAGACCAGGTTGTCCGGCTCTGGAAATTCGCACCCGAACCTGTGATCTGTTTCGATGGCGATGCGGCTGGTGTGTCCGCCGCGCATCGGGCGATCGACCGGATTTTTCCGGTCCTGCGGAGTGGGTACTCGTTCCAGTTCTGCTTTCTGCCGGACGGAATGGACCCCGATGACCTTGTCAAGCAAAAGGGGCTGGAAGGGTTCCGGCAGGAGGTGGACAAGGCCCAGGCGCTCTTCGACGCCGTATGGGAACGCGAAATTTCGGTTTCGCGGATCGACACGCCCGAACGAAAGGCCGCGCTCGAAAAACGTTTTGACGATCTGATCGGCACCATCCGCGATGAACGCGTGAGACGGCGCTATCAGCTCGATCTCAAGTTCAAGCTGTCGAACCTGTTTTTCGAACAGGCGCGGCAGAACCGGCGGGACGGCAAAACGGCCTCCGATAGTCCTGCCGGCCTCGGATTGGTGCGGGAACGGGTGGCGACCAGTAATGCGTTCGGTACGGAACGGCTGGTTCTCGGCCTGTGCATGCGGTTTCCGCATCTGCTCGACCGGAATTTTGAGCGTTTTTCCGGGTTGCCCTTTACCAACGACCTGCACCTCCAGCTGCGAGACGTTCTCTGCCGGATCGTCGACGATCTGGAAGCGTCGCCGATTGCCCAGCTGACCAGCTCTTTCGACGCGCCATTGCGCGAGGTCATGAACGAAATGATGCTGGAGACGATCGGATTGCAGGAGCAGCGCATGGCGGAGTTCTCTGCATTGAACCACCGGTTTCCGCTTTTGAAATCCAATCCGCCCGAAGATTTTGTCGAGGCGGCTTATCTGCATTTCCTGGATCAGCTTGAATTGAATGCGCTTGAAGTAGAGCTTTCCGGCGAGCTGGAAAATGCGGATGAACAACTGGACGAACATTCCTGGGCGCGCATTCAGGCCCTGACGCAGGATCTGAGCCGCAGGCGCGAAGAGTGTGCACGCGACGAGGCGGATCTCGCCGAGCGGGCGAAGAAGATCAGGACAGCGCCGCCTGTGGCTGCGGCCCCATAACGGCAGCAGCCGGCAGGACAGGAACCAGCTGCCGAAACGTCAGGAACAGTGTGAAGCGTGGGTCCGGGGTTCGCGAATGCGTCTCCAAACGTGTGCGAGACACCAAAAAAACGGCATTTTCCGATTGACCAATGACGAATCACACTTGCGAATCGTGCGGACCGAGCTAAATAGGGGTTTTGCAGCATTCAAGCGCCGGAGCCCAAGCCTGCCCACGGCCAATAGTCTAAAAACGCTGCAGACCCGTTTGAAAACCGCTTCGGCATGCGCATCCGCGCGTGCCTCAACAAAGGCCGTGTGCTTCATTGATGACAAGAAATATCAATGTCGAAATGCGCACGGTTAATTGGGACTTAAGGGACACGGCTTACAAACCGAACATGACTGACACCTTCAGACGCCGCCGCAGGCACTGCCGGCGCGCAAAGGGCAGGTCGGTTTGAAGCCGGAAATAGAGCGCGGCGCGACCACGGCGGTCGCGAACTGGAGCACAAAATGGTAGCCAAAGCGACGCAAGCAGACGAAACGCAGGAAGCAAGCACGGACGGCCCGGACGGCCCGCTTCTCGATTTGTCGGATGCCGCCGTCAAGAAGATGATAAAGGCCGCGAAAAAACGTGGCTATGTCACTTATGACGAGTTGAACGAGGTCCTGCCATCCGAACAGGTTTCTTCCGAAAAGATCGAAGACACGATGTCGATGCTGTCAGACATGGGCATCAACGTGATCGATTCCGACGAAGCGGAGGATAGCCCTGAAGAAGTCGACGGCGGTGAACTGGCCACCACGACAACCACGGCAGTCGCCAAGACGACCAACACCAAGGAGCCTGCAGACAGGACCGACGACCCGGTGCGCATGTATCTGCGTGAAATGGGTTCCGTAGAGCTGTTGTCGCGCGAAGGCGAGATTGCGATTGCCAAGCGCATCGAGGCCGGCCGTGAGGCGATGATCGCGGGTCTTTGCGAAAGCCCGCTGACGTTCCAGGCCATCATCATCTGGCGCGACGAACTCAACGAAGCCCAAGTTCTCCTGCGCGATATCATCGATCTGGAAGCGACCTATGCCGGTCCGGATGCCAAAGCCGGTCCCCAGGTGGCGAACGACGACGTCGCTCCGAGCGAGTCCCGCGAGGAAAAGCCTGCCGAGGGCGCTTCGGAAGACACGGAAAACGAGAATGCAGAAGGCGAGGGCGAGGAAGAGGATGACGACGAGTTCGAATCCAACGTTTCCCTGTCTGCCATGGAAGCCGAGCTGAAGCCCGGCGTTCTGGAGACCTTCGACAACATCGCCGACAACTACAAGAAACTGCGCCGCCTGCAGGATCAGCTGGTCGAAAACAAGCTGGCCAACAAGACCCTGTCGCCCAGCCAGGAGCGCCGCTACAAGAAGCTGAAAGAAGACATCATTGTCGACGTGAAGAGCCTGTCGCTCAACCAGAACCGCATCGATGCTCTTGTCGCCCAGCTCTACGACATCAACAAGCGCCTCATGGGGTATGAGGGACGCCTGCTGCGTCTTGCCGACAGCTACAATGTCGACCGGACCGACTTCCTGAAACAGTATCAGGGCGCTGAACTGGACCCGAACTGGCTGCGCAAGGTTGCCAACCTGTCGACGCGCGGCTGGAAGAACTTCATCGCCAAGGAAAAAGAGACCGTTCGCGAACTGCGTCAGGAAATCCAGACGCTTGCAACCGAAACCGGTCTTGAGATCACCGAATTCCGCCGCATCGTGGCCATGGTGCAAAAGGGCGAGCGCGAAGCACGCATCGCCAAGAAGGAGATGGTCGAGGCGAACCTGCGTCTCGTGATCTCGATTGCCAAGAAATATACCAATCGCGGCCTGCAGTTTCTGGATCTCATCCAAGAAGGCAATATCGGCCTGATGAAGGCGGTCGACAAGTTCGAGTACCGGCGCGGCTACAAGTTCTCCACCTACGCAACGTGGTGGATCCGGCAGGCCATCACCCGCTCCATCGCGGACCAGGCGCGTACGATCCGTATTCCGGTGCACATGATCGAGACGATCAACAAGATCGTGCGCACATCGCGCCAGATGCTGCACGAGATCGGCCGCGAACCGACCCCGGAAGAGCTGGCCGAGAAACTGCAGATGCCGCTGGAGAAGGTTCGCAAGGTTCTGAAAATCGCCAAGGAACCGATTTCGCTGGAAACACCGATCGGCGACGAAGAAGATTCCCATCTCGGCGATTTCATCGAGGACAAGAACGCGGTTCTGCCGATCGATGCGGCCATCCAGTCGAACCTGCGCGAGACCACCACGCGTGTTCTTGCCTCGTTGACGCCGCGCGAGGAGCGCGTGCTCAGAATGCGTTTCGGCATCGGCATGAACACCGATCACACGCTGGAGGAGGTCGGGCAGCAGTTCTCCGTGACCCGCGAACGTATCCGTCAGATCGAAGCGAAAGCGCTGCGCAAGCTGAAGCATCCGAGCCGGTCTCGCAAACTGCGCTCCTTCCTGGACAGCTAAGACGCTGCCCAGCTTGAGAGAATTGCGAAAAGCCCGGCTTCGACGCCGGGTTTTTTGTTTACGACGCGGACCCTTTTTTGAAGAAATGGTGATCGCGGAATTTCGGTCGAGGACGCCTTTTTGGCCATAATCGCAGATATGAACCGTCCGATGATCGAGACGGCCAAAGACGACCGGCAGACATTTACCTGGGGACTTGCGACGTCGCTTGTCCTTCACGGAACCCTTGCGCTCATCCTTCTCGGCGGCATTTCAGGCTACGTGACCGAACCCGGTCAGGAACCCGTCGAAGTGGAGATCATCACGCTGCCCGCGCCCGCGGAAGAGGAGGCGTCCGCGGAAGCGCCTGCAGAAGACCAGCCGCAGAGCGAGGAACAACCGGAAGAACAGGACGAGCAGGAGGAAAACCTCCCGCCCGAGCCGGCGCCCGAGCAGGAGGAAACCGAAGAGGAAGAAGTGGAGGAGCTGCCTCCCGAACCGGCACCTGCTCCGGAAGAAGAAGAGACGGTGCAAGACCAGCCTCCGCCCTCCATTCAGGAGGCCGTCCAGGAATTTGCCGAGGAAGAGCCTGAACAGAAGGAAACGGAACTGCAGCCGCTGCAGGACCCCTTGGAGGAAGAGGTTGCGGAGACGGAAGATACTCAGGAAGCCGAAGCGACGGAACCCCTGGATGAGGCGCAGGAAATCGCAGATGCCGGCACCGGGGACGACGATGTTGCAGAGGACGTCGCCGAGGAAGTTAACGAGGACGTGGTGACCTCCGAACCGGCTGACGAACCGGCTGACGAACCGGTCACCGAAGAAGAGGTTGCCGAGGCCGATACCGCCGAGGCGGATGTTCCGGAAGAAGAGCTACCGGAACAAGAAGTGCCTGAAGAAGTGATCGCGGCTTCAGAAGAAACCACTCCGGAAACGCCGTCGGAGACTGAAGTTGCAGACGACTTCGACCCCCTTGCCGGTCCGGTGAGCGAAACGGAAACGGATGTCACACCCGAACCGCAGCCGAAGCCGGTGGAACTGGCGGAAGCCGGAACGGAGGCCGCCGCAGATGTCGGCAATGCGGACGAGATCGCACCCGATGACTTCGGCACGGTCGGGCCGATCGTCAGCGCGGCACCGCCTGCGCCGAAACCGGCGCGCCAGGTCGCCCGCGCCACACCGTCTGCGTCATCCACATCCTCGTCTGCAGGGACCGTGCGCCGCCCGGGGCACATTCAGGCAAGGCAGATCTATTCCGCCAACAACCCGCGCATCACATCCCGGATACGTGGCCTCACGGAAGGAGAACGGTTGAGTCTGCTCTGCATGACCGAACTCGACGCGCAGCTGACGGCGGTGAGCCCCGTGCCGCCTGAAGCGCTGCCACGTGCGCGTGCGCGGGGGGGAACCGTGCTTGAATACCAGCGCGTCGCATTTCGCAGCCTCGGGCGCTGGTTTGATGTCGCCTTTCGTTGCGAAACGAATGCAGGCGTGACGCGGGTCGAGCGGTTCAGCTTCAAGATCGGCGAGGAAATACCCCGCTCACAGTGGCTCGCGCGCGGCTTGTCCGGCTTTTGATCCGAAACGTCGTCTCATCAGTCGACACCGGTCACCGGCAGAAATGCGGCATCAGAATTGGTGACGTCGAGCTCCGCCATAAGCACCCTCTGATACTGGAGACCATAGCCGTGGTCGGCCTTGAAAAAGGCGATTTCCGACCTGTCGAGGAAGATGCGAAGTCCCACGGGCCCTCAGATCCCGGACGCTTGATTGACACCGCGTTCCAGGTGGCGTGTCCGGGGGAGCACATTACCCCATGTCGTGAACATTGGCGGTACCGAGCGGTCCGGTCATGATCAGTTTCTGGGACTCATAAGGAAAGGGATTGAAACCGGGGCGAATGCCGTCATCTGTCGGCATGGCCTGAACAAGATCGCTTGTTCCCGGCGCACCCAGAAAATAACCAAGCCGGAACCAGACGTTCAGCTGCAGCACGCCCTTTGGCTCCGGAATATTGTCGTGATCGGTGTAAGGGGTCCAGGGAAAGACAGGCCGCGGTTGTTGAACCGTTTTTTCAACCGAAGATCCGGGTTGCACGGCGGTTACAAAGGGGATGTTTTCCACGTCCACGAGCATGTCGTCAGGGACCTGCACGATCTGGCGGCTCAGGACCAATTGCCCCTCTTCGATCGTTGCATAACAGGCGTTGACGAGTGGAAACGCCGATCCGTCGAATTCTCCATGAAGGACGTCGAACAGGTACATGGTCCTGCCGCTGACGTTTTGCGCCCGGTAAGACAGATGCAGATACCTGTCATCCTGACGAAGTTGCGCCGACAGGATCATGTCGCTGTTCTGATTGGTGATTGCTGACATTGCTGCCGCCTTTTCCTGAATGCCGCAGGTGAGCCCGAAGGCCGTCAGACCCGCCAAAAAATTACGCCGGTTAATAGAATTCGCGCTCAGGCTGTGGCGGATCCCACTCTTCCCGGATCTTGTTTTCGCTGTAGGGTTCATTGTCATGGGGCGGTATTCCAACAGTCTTGGCCTCTTCCTTTATGACCTTTGCGTTTTTCGTGGGGTCGGAAGGGTCCGGCTTATGGTCATTATCCACTTTTGACATGTCAAGCTCACCATCGGCGGCGTGTTGCGCATGGATGAGTTCGTGCGCAAGGCCGATCTCCGGCGGGCGGGTCTGCCAAGGATGGGTCGTGCCGTAGCTGGTGCGGTTGGGATTGTAATGCACTGTGGAATCGGATCCCGAACCGGGATTTCCACTCGAGTCGAGCTTTCCGTTCGATGTAAATCCGTTGACCTTGTTCCCCCCTGCGGTCTCCTTGATCGTGATGGTCTTGCCTGACCGGTGCATATCGTTCAGGAGTTTGGCGCCGGATGGCGTCTGCGCGATCTTGGCAAGAGCCTGAACGGTTTTTTCGCGAAATTCCTCCGTGCCTTCGATCTTGATGGATGGGCCGACATTGGTCGTGCCGACAGGGCCGGGGCCTCCCGCACCACCGCCGGCTCCGCCTCCACCTCCGCCGCTGCTCATGGTTCCTATGAGCACAGTCGGAAAGCCGGTCACGATGGAGCCGCCTTTCGCGGTCAGATCCGTCATGCGCGCGGCAGGCAGTTTTTCCACCAGGACCGTCCACGCGCCTGTAACAATCGGGTCGCCTCCGATCGGTGGCGGAGGGCCGAGACAGAGGCACTGATCGGTCACGCGCGCCTGGGGCATCTTGCCGGTCCAAACGGTCCAGGCACCTTTCCAGACGATAGGGACCGGGACACCGAACGTCATTGAGCAGATATGGCTATCGACGATTATACGGGCAGCTGGAAACTTCATGGTCAAACCGGCTCATTAAAAAACATGGCGAAAGTGTCCGCCGATTGCCGGGTTTCGTCAATGTCGCCACGTCACACTTTTGCGGATTGGCGCTACCAGGCGCATTCGCATGTGCGCGAGGCTCGTCTCCAGCCATCCCATCGGGGCTGCGGGGACGTTGCCGACGAGCGGATGTATTGCCCTTGCGCTGTATTCATGCAGCAGGCAAACTCGCCGGTGAGTTGCAATCCAACATGTGCGAGACGACATGCCAAACAAGCAATCCCGCTTTTTGATCGACACTTACTTCGCCGCCTTCAACGCCGGTGATACCAAGAAGATGGAGAGCCTTGTTGCCGAAGATCTCGTACACGATGTCAATCAGGGGGAGCGGCGTGTCGGCAAGGACAAGTTCTGGTCCTTCAACGTGCATATGACGCGCTGCTACAAGGAGCGCCTCTCGGACATCGTTCTCTTCGTCAACGAAGACGGCACGCGTGCAGCAGCAGAGTTCATCGTGCACGGCACCTATATCGCCACCGATGAGGGCCTGCCTACGGCCAATGGGCAGACTTACGATCTTCCGGCGGGAAGCTTCTTTGAAATCAGCGACGGCAAGATTGCCCGCATCACCACCTACTACAATCTCCAGAACTGGATTGATCAGGTTCAGGGTCCTGAAGAAGGTGGCAACAGCGAAGTATCCGGCGGCAGTTGAGCGTTCTGGTGTTGCCTACTCCCTGATCTCGATTGCGAGATCGGTCAGGCCGGCAAGGCGCCAGACGCGGTCGTCCTCGATCATTTCGACGCGTGCCTGCAAATCGAGATCTCTCAAATGCAGGTAACCCCAGTGCTGACCGACGGCTTCGGCAGACCACTGCGCGAGCGCGGAGAAACCACGGCCGGCATCCAGTGGACGTATTTCGCTTATGGTGACGTCGTTTATGTCACCCACGCGTGCGGTAATCCCCCCTGGCAGTTCGACGCGATTGGCCCGTTCCAGTTCCGTGAAGACGATGGGCGCCAATCCCTGGTGGACGAACTTCGACAGCTCTGCTTCAAGCTGGTTCTCGTTGATTTCATAAAACGACGCGTTTGCGTTGGCGAAAACGGCCCTGATTGCGGTTTCCGCCTCGTTCTCACCTGGCAAGTTCGCAAACGGATTGGGCAGGGTCGCAATAAACCGGTCGGTCGTCGCCGCAGCGCCCGCGGCAAAAATGAGGGCTGCGGCAAACCCTATCCCCCTGGCCCATCTGCTGGCCTTGAGGGCGAAGGCAACCGCGTTCAGGGCAAATACCGCAAGCACGATGGTAAGCAAGGGAAGTTTCAGGGACCTTTCGTCCGTGACAGGCACTGTAGCGACGCCGGGCTCTTCAAACCTCAGAAGACGGTTGGTCCAAGTGTGCGAAGGGTAGGTTACGCCAAACTCGGCGGGGAACGGACCGATCGGGTCGATGGAGGTCACCGGTATCGTCTCGATGCGTCTGCTGAAGAGTTGCCAGATTGTCGTGACTTCCTCAGGCATCTGTCCGACCGGATATGAAAGTGTCACACCAAGGACAGCGGTTACCGGATCCAGGTTCCGGTCGTCTTCAACAACCTCGATGCCCGCCAGGGAAAGATCCAGGAATTCGGTCCTGACATTTGCCGGTTTGGCAGGTGTCCCGTCGATGATGACCGGGTTCTTGTCTTCGAAGAAGCGGCTGGCTGCATCCAGCACACTCTTTCGGCCTTCGTCGGTGATCGGCGCATTCTGGTCAATATTCAGGTCGGCCCAGTCTTCAAGGTCCCGCAACCTGACAACGATTTCATGCCTGACTTCGCGTGGTTCGACATAAATGAACGACATGATCGGCCAACGGTGATGGCGTGTCAGGTCCGGGTTCTCGAATTCGGAGTACCAGGGGTCGTCCCAGTTGATCGTGAGGGTTGCGGGGCCGTTGAGCTGCCGGAAGTCGATTACCGGAACACCCTCCTGATAGACGATGAAGCCCAATTCAAGCAGAGGATGTCCGTCACCATCCAGGGGCGGTACGAAAGTCAGTGTTTTCGGTTTCTGGTCAAAGAAGTAATCGAGTTCGGCATGGAGCACGCGAACCTCGTCGGGCGGGTCGGATGCCTTTTGCCGGGTGAGCGGATGGACGATGCCGTTGACGGGTGACGACCGATCCTTTCGCGGCCTGGTTTCTGAAAACCGCAGTGTCGCGGAAAGATCGATTGCGCCGTCGGCGATCACCTGGAACTTCTCCCGGGCGAACCGTTCCATTCTCTGTTCCACCGGTTCCGGTTCTATTCCCCGCTCAAGCAGCACATCTTGTGGCAGCAATTCTGCGACGTTTTCCAGGTTGTCTTCGGAAAGCTGAAGAACGATATGAACCCGATCCTCGCGCACGAAGATCTCGGCGACATTCGGTAATTTTTCCGCAGCGGTGAGATTGATCCAGTCGGCAACTGCCAGACCGGTGCCCATGAGCATGAGGAAAAACGCAAGGAGCATCGCGCGCGCCGCGCCGCAGCGGCAGGTGAACCGTCGTTTCCAGCTACTGATCATCGCGGCAACCCGTTACAGGACAGGACACTCCTTGATGATACGGAACGGAGCGGGATCCATGCGTGGGTCAAAAACCGTTGCGGTGTAAAAAACCATAAAAAAATTAATGTCATAAACACCTCCCCAGGCATGCACTGTCATTTTCGAATTCTTTCCGGTTGTCCTGCAAAGGACCCGGATTCTTTCTGCTTCGAAGACCCTTGTTCTTGTGCATCCCGTTCGGTTTCTGCCTTGGCGTAAACCCATAAATCGGGGTTCAGCCAGGTAAAAAAATGCTCGAAATGCGTTTTACGATCAGAAGCAATATTCAACGGTATTAGAATTTCCGGCCCGAGGTCAATTTAACGGTGAAATATGCCGAAGTGCACCTGTTGAAATTCCGTATGCTTGAGGCGGCAAAACCACGCGGTGACGCTTGGCGTGAAAGCGCTATCAGGCCGCACGGTCTGCGCCGCTTTTTCAGGATGTCGCTAACCACTGATTTGAGACGGGCAATAAACACAGGCTCTTGACTGGGCAACTTCCGTCGGCATCCCCAAGTAATGGCTGTGGTCGGATTTCAGGAGCAGGTTCATGGCAAAGAATGTGTTGATTGTTGGCGCCGGAACAGGGTTGAGCGCGTCTTTGGCGCGTATCTTTTCTCAAGACGGGTATCAAGTACACTTGGCGGCGCGAAAGCCGGACAAGCTGGACGGGCTTTGCCGGGATACCGCGGCGCGGGCCTATGGGTGCGATGCCAAAAGTCAGGCCGGCGTCTCGCAGCTTTTTGAGAGGCTCGACGCTGAGGGGACGGCCCCCGACGTCGTCGTTTACAATGCAAGCGGACGGACAAAGGGTCCGGTCGAAGAGCTTGATCCCGACAAGGTGCGCACCGCTCTCGACGTCACTGCCTGGGGGGCCTTCCTGGTTGCGCACGAAGCGGCGAAACGGATGGTGCCGAACAAGGCGGGCACGATGCTGTTCACGGGTGCCTCCGCAGGCATCAAGGGATTTCCGCAATCCGCTGCCTTCGCGATGGGCAAGTTTGCGCTCAGGGGGCTTTGCCAGTCATTGGCCCGAGAGCTGCATCCGAAGAACATTCACGTGGTCCATTTTGTCATTGACGGTGCCATTCACAGCGCCGGGCGCGGTGCGCCCTACAATGATCCGGAAAAAACACTGAACCCCGACGAGATCGCCCGGACCTATCTGGACATGACCCGTCAGCACCGGAGCATCTGGACAAACGAGATTGAACTGCGCCCGCATGTCGAGCGGTTCTAGGCTGACCTGTCTGCCGGTCCGCAGCCGCCATCCGGCAGGCAACACGCCCTGACGGTCGCATTGTTGTTGCAGCAGTCCTCCAGCAGATAACGCATCAGGGCTCCGACTGTCGCGAAGTCGATCCGGTAGGTGATCTGACGCGCCTGCCTGCTTGAGGTCACGAGACCAGCATCCGACATGTTGGACAGATGAAACGACGTTCTGGACGGCGTTGCGCCAACAGCGTCCGCGATGTCGCCGGCTGACATCCCGCTGCTGCCTGCTTCAACGAGCCGTTTGAGAATACGCAGCCGCATCGCGCTGGAGATCGATGCAAAAGCGGCGAGGGCATCGGCTTCATTCATATTTCAAACTTTCTTGAAATGTTTGCCTGTTTGTGTTTGAACTATATTTCAACATTTTTTGAAATGAAAGGTACGCACGATGACACCCCTGTCGCTTTTGAACGCCTTGCGGAAAATGCCTGTCGATCTGCCCCTTGTCTTCCGAACCGGTGAGGGCGCCATCGGCGAGGGATATCACGTGACCGAGTTGAAACTCGCCGACGTCAACAGCATCGACTGTGGCGGCCGCCTCGCTTCGTGGACCGAGGCCGCATTGCAATTGCTGGACGGGCAGGGCGGCAGCCACATGAAACTTGGCAAGTTCAACATGATCCTCGAGCAGAGTATTGCCAGGGTGAACGGTCTCGGCGATAGCCCGTTGCAGGTGGAATTTGCTCATGAAAACAGAGGTATGCGGATCTACGAACTGTCCGTGCCGGTCCTGGACGACGGCGTGGTGTCCATTCGCCTGAGCGAGGTGCGGGCAAATTGCAAACCAGCGCTCGAGCACACGCGGCAAGCGGATGAGCGTGCTTGCTGCGGGTCCTCTGCATCTGCCTGTTGCAGCTGAGGGCGTCCGCGTCAGTCGGCGATCCATGCAGGCGTCTTGCCGATCTTTTCGAGCAGGAAATCGATGAAGACCCTGACCTTCGCCGTCAGAACGTTCGATTTCGGGTAGACGAGCCAGAGTACCGACTGGTCGTCCACCACGAAATCGGGCAGGACCCTGACCAATGTTCCGGATTTCAGGTCGGCATGCGTGTTCCAGAGCGAGTTCATTGAAATGCCGGCGCCTGCGATTGTCGCCAGTTTCAACGAGCGGCCGTCGTCCATGACCAGACGGCTCGCGGAAGCACGCGGGTCGAAGTATTCTGCTGCTGGGCCCGGTCCGATCAGGGGTTTTGGCGTCAGGTCCTGGAAGGCGATGAGCTGGTGATCCAGGAGATCTGCCGGCATTGCCGGGTGTCCGTGACGGGCCAGATAGTCAGGTGACGCACACAGAATGCGGGTGTCGTCTGCCAGTTTGCGGTATTTCAAGCTGCTGTCTTCCAGCGCAGAGTTGCGCAGCGCCAGATCATAGCTGCCTTCAATCAGGTCAAATCGCGTGTCGGAGAGTTTGAGGTCGAGTTTGATTTCCGGGTACCGGGCGAGGAATTCCGGCAACAACGGAACAATGTAGAGCTGTGCAAATGTGCTCGAGGCAGCAAAGCGCAGAATGCCGCTTACCTGCGGGCTGGAAAGACCAAGAGCCGCTCTTGCGGCATCCTCCTGGGCGATGATCTCGCGGGCAAAGGGCAGAAACTCGGCGCCTTCTACGGACAACGCCACTTTTCGTGTCGAGCGGTGCATCAGATCCGAGCCGAGACTTTGCTCCAGTTTGGCCAGACGGTTGCTCGCGACGGCAGGCGGCATGCCGAGTTCGCGTCCGGCTGCGCTGATGTTCAGTTTTTCCGCGGCCAGAACAAAAAGCCGAAGGCTGTCGGTGTCCATCTTATTATATCCAAAATCCGAATTATGTACTCCATAATCTCCTGTTTATGTTGAATTTCAAGATCATTATCTGTCGGTGAGGGCTGCGGGACGCGCAGTTCGGGCAAATCGAGGATCAACTGAAATGGCATATTATTCCGTGCTTGCCGTGACACCTACGGCGGAAGACTGGATTCCGGGCTATATCGGTCCGGCGAACAGGCTGGTTGCCCAGCATGGCGGCAAATACCTGGCGCGGACCGCGTCTCACGAGCAGGTTGAAGGGGCGACGGATGAAGCCGCGCTGCGCATCGTGATCGAGTGGCCATCCAGGGAAGCGGCGATGAACTTCATGAAGGATGCGGAGTATGCACCCTACCTGAAGGCCCGCACGGAGGGGTCGAATAGCTTTCACTTCCTGATCGAAGGGAAAGACGACCTGGCATAAGGGCAGGGGAATGTGAAACCGTCCCGCGATGACGCGGGACGGCCGGGTTACAGTCAAGGTTCATCTCGAGGCAAACGCGTGCGTTCAGGACTTCGGGAGCACAGTGAGGCCAAGATGCTCAATCGTCCGGATCGGACCGGTTTTGAACAGATCAACCGGTCATACAACACCGTCTTCAAACCAGACCGGCTGTCTCTCGGACTGGTCGTGCCGCTGGAAAATTACGGCATGGGAGCGGTTCCGAAGATGGCGCGGCATCTTGAGCGCGTCCAACTTGCGGAACAACTCGGGTTTTCGTCCGTCTGGCTGCGCGACGTGCCCTTCAATGTGCCGTCCTTCGGGGATGCCGGGCAGATGTACGATCCGTTTGTCTATCTCGGTTATCTTGCCGCAGGAACGGATCGGATCGGCCTGGGTGCCGCGAGCATCATTCTGCCGTTGCGCCATCCGGCACATGTTGCAAAGGCGGCTGCGAGCGCGGACGTGCTGTCAGGTGGCCGCCTTCTTCTCGGCGTTGCCTCCGGGGACCGGCCGGAAGAATACCCCGCGCTGAACATGTCGTTCGAAGACAGGGGCACGCGTTTCCGGGAAAGTTTCGCCTATATCAGGCAGGTGGCCGACACCCGGCCGCAATTCACCAATGCGCATGGCACGCCGGAGCCCGGCATGGACATGCTGCCGAAACCGGCTGCCGGCAAATTGCCGATGCTGATCACCGGCGGCAGCCAGCAAGCCCCGGACTGGATTGCTGCGAATGGCGATGGCTGGATGACCTACCCGCGCAACATGCAGGCGCAGGAACAGGTCATCCGGGACTACCGGCGGAATGTGAAGGCGCTTGACGTCTGCGACAAGCCGGTCATGCAGCCGCTCTATGTCGATCTTGCCGCGGAACCGGACTCTGCACCGCGTCCGATCCATCTGGGCTTCCGGTTGGGCGTCAAGCATCTGCGTGCCTATCTGAAGGCGCTCGAAGCGATTGGCGTCAACCACGTTGCCCTCAATTTGCGCTTCAATGAGGCGAATATCGAAACAACGCTGAAACGGCTTTCCGACGAAGTCATCACCGACTTCACGGCATAAGGAAACACAGACATGAGCAAGACGATACTGGTCACGGGGTCCACAGACGGGATCGGCCTCGAAACCTCCAAAGCGCTGCGCGAACGGGGACACACAGTGCTTCTGCACGGGCGCAACCCGCAAAAGCTCATCGCCGCCAGAGACGCGGTCCTGGCGATCGCCGGCAGCGGCGGGGTGGAGACCTTCCAGGCCGACTTTTCAAAGCTCGACGATGTTGCAGGACTCGCTGCCGAGGTTGCCGCGCGGAATGCAAAGCTAGACGTGCTGATCAACAATGCCGGTATCCTTCGCAGCCGAACCGAAGTGACGGAAGACGATCTCGACATCCGCTTTGTCGTCAACCTGCTGGCGCCCGTTCTCCTGACAAACCGTCTCCTGCCAGGGATGGATGCCGACAGCAGGGTGGTCAACCTGTCCTCCGCGGCACAGGCGCCGGTCAATCCAGAGGCACTTGCCGGCAAAGTACGCCTGTCTGCCATGGACGCCTATGCACAAAGCAAACTCGGACTGACGATGTGGTCACGGCACCTTGCGGCGCGACTCGGCGCGGGTGGACCTGTGATCGTTGCGGTCAATCCGGGCTCGCTGCTCGCCAGCAAGATGGTCAAGGAAGGCTTCGGAGTGGCCGGGAACGATCTTTCCATCGGCGTCGATGTCCTGTTGCGTGCCGCGCTTTCCGACGAATTTGCCTCTGCCAGCGGACAGTATTTCGACAATGATAGCGGCCGGTTCTCTCGCCCTCATCCTGACGGTCTGGATGACCGCAAGGCAGAAACGCTCGTGCGTGCGGTTGAGCAGATGACTGTCCAGGCCGGGGCATAAGAACGGCGCCGGCCGCAACCCGCCGCGCCAGGACGTTTCGGAACCAAGTACTTTTTCGCCGGCGCATGTTGTTCAGGCCGAGGAGCATTCCTTGCTCACTGCCGGAACCCCGTGCGTATCGGCCCGTCGAATTCCAGCATGGACACAACGGGTTTCGCCCGCGATTTTGGCCAACTGCACATCTGTAAAAGTTGGCCAGAATCACAGGCGGAAACAAAGGCGATCAGGCAATGATTCAAGTACTTATGAAGCTCGTTTGAAGTTTTATGTATCAGTAAAAATAACAATAATTAAATAATTTTTTGATAAGTTTGGTTCTTTGATTGTTAAAAACGACAGTAATGATAAATTAGTTCTAAATTAAATTGCCGCCATGAGGGAGGAGCACGGCGAATGGCGTGGTGGTTTCTGCCGGATCAAGCAATAGAAAAGAACGCCAATTTCAGTCTCTACACGGCGAACAATATCGAAGACTGTCTAGAACTCCTTCAGCAAGGAGGCGGCGCCATCAACCTGGCGCAACTCGGTGACGGGCCATGCAGAACAAAGGTGCAAATGCTCGACTTCGGCAGCCTGTTGATTCTGGTCGAAGAGCATAGCCATGTTATTGAAATCGACGGCAGCATTCCCCCAAACTCCTTCTTGTTCACCTTCGGTTTGGGATCCAGATCGTCATTGATTGTCGATGGAACGGATGTAGGGTCGGAGATCCTGAGGATCTCTCCATCCATGGCAGACTGTTTCGAGGTTTTTCGCCCCGGAGAAGCAGTGGCTCTGCTTGGTGTCGACGCAGAAGCGCTTTTGAGTCACGAAGCTCTCATTCCCGAGGTTGCGGACTGGCTGGCGACTCGTGGACGTCGAAGCGAATTCATAAGATCGGCGCCCCTCACGGCGCGCTTGCGGCAGGACACACAAGTGCTGATCGAATGCGCCAGTGCGATGAGGGACAAGCGCCATAAGCAGGTGTTGGGCGATCTGGCAATCGCAAGCCTCGCAAACGCTTTGTCTTTCGAGTGGCTGTCCCCGCGCCACCCTGATGTCCTGAGAAGGACGCGTTCGTTCGAGAGGTTCGTATCGGCGCGCGATGCGCTGCTCATTCGCATGCAGCCCGGTCTGGCTCCCGACACTTATAAATCGCTTACCACCCAGAGTTCGAGGCGGACTCTCGAGAACGTATTCAAGAACAACGTCAATATGGGTCCTGCGACATACGCTCGGGTGCTGAGACTCAACAGTGCGAGACAAAAACTTCTCGACGGCGAACGGTTGCGTGACAGCATAGGTGATATCGCGGCAGAAGAAGGTTTCTGGGAGTGGAGCCGGTTCAGCAAGTATTACCACAAGCTGTTTGGCGAATTGCCATCCGAAACGCGTGGAAACCGGTTTTCCAAAAGCATGGCGCGTGCGTCTTCGCGGAAGTAAAGCTGCGTGAACCGCGGCGGTGGGGCGCCCGGTACGGTGGCTCTCTAGCCGCGCGCCGTGACGGCGGAACACCGTCGCAAGTCGTCCAGGTGTGCCAGGGAACGCATCTGATCGCGAATGCGCCTGCAGATCCGTGCAAGTACCAGCCGGATCCGAACTTTCAACAGAAGCCATTGGCGGTCAAAAATTGACCTTTGTTCCAAGCCCGCCCTATCCTGCTTGCGAGTGTTGCATTTTGGGATTTTCAAGTTGCGCTTCTTGTTTGTTCTTTTTCTGGTGCTTGCCACACCGTCATGGGCTGAAAAACGCGTCGCCTTTCTTGTCGGTAACTCGAACTACGAACATGCGCCCCCGCTGGCAAATCCAATCCGCGATACGATCCTGATCGCCGAAACTCTCACGGGACTGGGGTTCGAAGTCACTCAGCGGAGCGATTTGAATCGCGAGCAGATCGGTCGGGAACTGTCCGCCTTCCTGCGCCGCACCAGCGATGCCGACGTCACACTGTTCTACTTCGCCGGGCATGGCATGCAATACGAGGGCAGGAACTACCTGATCGGAACGAATGCCGAGCTGCAGTCCGAATTCGATATCGACGGGGAGGCCCTGCAACTCGACAAGATCGTACGGCTGCTGGAGCGAAACTCCCGTGCTGCGCTCGTGTTCGTGGACGCCTGCCGCAACAATCCCCTGGCAGATCGCTTCTATGCCGAGAACTTTTCCGAGACCCGGGCCGCGGTCAACAGGGGATTGGCGGCGTTGCAAAGCTCGTTTCAGGGCAGCATGATCACCTTCTCCGCCAGTCCCGGGCAAGTGGCCTATGACGGAAAAGGCGAGAACTCCCCGTTCGCCCTGGCGCTCGCGCGGCATTTCCCGACCGAAAACCTCGAAGTTCTCAGTTTGATGAAACGGGTGATCAGGGACGTGAAGGTCGACACCGGCGACCGCCAGATCCCCATGGTCACGAACGATCTGACGGATGAAATCTACCTGAAACTCGGTGAAGGCGGGACAGGCAATGCCTTGCTGCTGCAGCAGGAACAGGCCTTGTTTGATGCCGCGTCAGACATCAACAGCCTGCGCGCCTGGAACATCTTCCTGGAACGCTACCCGAACGGATTGATGCGGGAGATGGCGCTGGCCGCGCAGGAAGCCCTCCAGGCCGAGCAGATTGCAGCCGGGGCAGGGGTCGCGGTCGCAGACCTCGGTCCGCAAGCTGTCGAACAAGACGCGGCCGAGGATATCGAAACACGGCTGGGCCTGTCTTCGCAGGACAACAGAAAGGTCCAGGCTGCGCTCAATGATCTGGGGTACAATGCCGGTCCTGTGGACGGCGTCATGGGCAGCCGAACGCGGCGCGCCATCGCCAACTATCAGCAGGCGCTCGGGATACCCTCGACTGGCGTGGTTTCGCAAGGCACGGCCGAAGCCCTTGGTCTGTCGCTTTCGGGAACGGAAAAATCCGAACAGCCGGTGGTGTCGTCACGTGATGCGCGCCGGTACGATCCCGACCTGATCGCCAAGGTGGAAAGCGACAAGCGGCTCATCAAGGCGCTTGATGTCCTTGCCGGCAAGGAGGTGATCTACGGGTTCTTCGAGGGACGTGTCTACATCGCGATCCTGAATTGGAGCCACATGGCCTGGGACAAGGCTGTGGCTCTTTCCGAACGTGCCGGTGGCCATCTGGTCACGATTACCTCGAGACGGGAAAACGACTTTGTCTACGACCTCATCCGGGGAGATGACCGCTTGTGGATCAAGGGGACTGTCGGCACAAGGCTGTCGGAGGCGATCGGTCCGAACATCGGACTGTACCAGAAACCCGGGTCGCGCGAGCCTGCAGGCGGTTGGGTCTGGGTCACGGGTGAGCCGCTCGCATATACGAACTGGAAGGGATCGAACCCGGACAATTATGCCAACCGCGAGCACCACGCCATCTTTTACAATAATGCTCCCTATGGCGGGCCGTCGGCGAGCGTTGAGCCCGCCCCTGTGTGGAACGACATAGGTCAAAGTGGCGGGGTCCGGTCATTTATCATCGAAATCGAGTAGCCGTGTGCGCGGTTGCTGCGCATGAATCCAGCCCGAATGCCGATGATGCCCGGTTTGCCGTCTCCTGCTATCCAGCTTGCCAATTCCGCCGTGTGACGGGATCCCGAAGATCACGGCGCGAGGCACTTGACACGTCTATTAAAACTATATAACTAGAAATATAGTTATATTGGATGAGAAAGATGGATCTGGAAGAAGTTGCACAGGGGTTCGCGGCGCTTGGCTCGGAAGCCCGGCTGCAGGTGGTGCTGACGCTGGTGAAGGCGGGCCGGACCGGATTGACCGTCGGGGATATCCAGACCCGGACCGGCATGGCCGCGTCGACGCTTGCGCACCACCTGAAATTTCTGTCTTCCGCCGGGCTGGTTCTTCAGGAAAAGGATGGCCGGTCCGTTGTCAACCGTGCGGCGTTCGACCATCTGGAGGGGCTCGCCGGTTACATCCTGAAGGAATGCTGCGTGGATGAAGGCGCCCGCTAGCGCCCGCGACAAGGATTAGGCAGATGTCGGACACGATTGATCGTTTGGAACTTGACGAGGGCGGCGGCCCAACTGGTTGCTGCGGACCGAAATCCGACGGCGGTGCGCCGCCGAAACCGAGATGGAGCTGGAAGTCGTTTCCGGGCAGGCAGTACATCTTCTCGACCTGGACGATCGTCATCGGCGGACCATTGCTGGTGCTGCTGCTTGACCAGGTGCAGTTCGTTCCATTCGTCACCTTCGCGGTCAAGGCTTTCTTCGGCACGCTGCCCTATATCGCCTTCGCCGTAGCCCTGATCGCGTGGCTGAAGGCAGCGGGCGCCGAATCCTACGTGGCACGCGCATTCGAGGGCCGGGAGACGCAGGCCATCGTGCTGGCTGCTCTCTTCGGCGGGCTGGCGCCCTTCTGCTCGTGCGAGGTCATTCCCTTCATCGCCGGATTGCTGGCCGTCGGCGCGCCGCTGTCGGCGATCATGGCGTTCTGGCTCTCGTCGCCGCTGATCGATCCGCCGACGCTCCTGATCACGGCCGGTGCGCTCGGCTGGTCATTTGCCATCGGCAAGGCGATCTTCGCCGTTGCTCTCGGGCTCTTCGGCGGCTTTCTCGTTTCCATGCTTCTGAAGACAGGCGCTTTCTCCAACCCGGTCAAAATCGGTTCTTCTGCAAGCGGATGCGGTTGCGGCGCATCCCCGCTGACGGGCCGTCCCGTCTGGAAGTTCTGGAGCGAGGCGGAGCGCGCGCAGAAATTTGGCTCCGAACTCAAGGCAAACGCCTTCTTCCTGGTGAAATGGCTGGCGCTTGCCTATGTGCTTGAAGCCGCGCTTGTCACCTATGTTCCAGCCAACCTGATTGCTGGTGTTGTCGGCGGTGAGGGCATCGGCTCCATAGCGATCTCGGCTCTGGTCGGCATGCCTGCCTATCTCAACAGCTATGTCGCGCCACCGCTGCTGGCGGGCCTCATGGAACAGGGAATGAGTGCGGGGGCTGCCATGGCCTTCATGATCGCCGGTGCGGTTAGCTCGATCCCTGCCATGGCCGCCGTCTGGTCGCTGGTCAAGCCGCAGGTCTTTGCAACTTATCTCGGGCTCGGTTTTGCCGGAGCGGTTCTGTCCGGCCTGATTTTTCAGCTCGCAATCTGAGGACTGCACGATGAAGACGCATGTGTCCGTCACTGTCGCTCCGCATGAAGATGCAAGCCGGAAACTGCTGGTTCCCGTCGGTCTGCCGACGCCGCAACAGATGCCCGTGCACTTCGATGTGACAGGCGGGAAGTACACACTGACCGGCGAGACGACGACAGGGCAGATCGCCGCGGTGATCACACCGGACGCAGGGCTGCCTGTCGAGGTGCGGTACAGCTATGCGGACGGCGGACCCGGCTACCCGGACAGCATCTTCACGCCGCATCGGAACAAGTTCACGCAGGCAGCCGAAGCTCTTGTCTTCGACGCAATCAACATTGCCGAGGCGCAGCCGGACGGGCACGCGGCGATCCAGGCGCTGGTGAATTCCTGCGCCGAAAAATTCCGTTACGGGCATGCGGACGTCCGTTTCAACGATGGCTGTGACGAGGTGCCGTATCTCTCCTGCGGCCTCACCGAAGGATCCTGTGTCGACATCAACACTTATCTGATCGCGTCCCTCCGGGCAGCAGGCTTTGAAGCAGGCTACCTGACCGGCTATTTCTTTCCGCAGGAAAAGAACGGATGCTGCGAAGATGCGCATTGCTGGGTGGTCACGCGGCACAACGGCGTCGTTTTGGAATGGGATATCGCTCATCACCTTAAGTTGGGAACGCGCGAGGTCTGCTGCGGTCTCAATCCGAAGCCCGGCGACCGGGTGGCGCTTGCCCATTCCATGGGGCTGAGTTTTCCAACGCTCGGGATCGTGTGCGAGAAACTGATCAGTGAACCGGGCTGGATTTCGGACGAGGGCCGTCTTCAACCCGCAAAGCTCACGATCAGCCGCGTGATCGGGAAGAGTGTAGCCGCCGCGTGACGGCTCACTTGCGTTTTCGGCTGAACACCATCTTCTGGCTGGCGAGCTTGTCCTGGGGTCCCGTCCAGGCATAGGCGAGAAGGGCCGGTTCAAGTTTTGACACCGTGATCCGGTGCGTGTGTTCCGGCGGATTGAAGATCATCGACCCGGGCGCATAGACGCCCTGATGATTTTCCGAAACGGCACCAGACAGGCAGATGTAGCTTTCCGAAATACCGCTATGCGCATGCGAGGGATAAACGCAGCCCGGTGCAAACAGCACGAGGCCGAGAATGACCTCGGTTGTCAGAACCGGTCCGTTGGGACCGCACAGTTCCGCATAGGCGTAGCTCTTGCTGAGCCCGCGCGGGACCTTTTCATAGCCGTATTGCCAGGCCAACTGGCCCTGGACGCTTTCAATTGCGCGGATCAGGGGCGCCGTTCTCTCAAGCCGGCCTTCGTCCAGCGCCCGTTTCAGATGCGCCGTGACCGGTTTTTGGGCAGGTTCGCCGAACTCTATCACCGTTTTGGTCTTGCTGACGCGGCTGATGGCCTCGCGAACGGATCGCTGGTGAGAGCGTATCTTGTCGCTGCCGCCTGAGGACAGGAAGCGGTAGGCTTCGTAGAATTCACGCAGCAGATAGCCCCAGTCCGGGTAGTTGGACAGGTGGTCCACCTGCTCAAGGCTTTCGCCTGATGTTCTGTCTTCTTCCAGCACGCTTCCGCCTCTTTGCCGAATTCCGGATGCTGCGCCGGACATAGCACCGGTGCAGCGGAAATCAACAAGCAGATTCCGCGCCAATCGAAGAATGGCAGCAACAAAAGGCCGCAGGGCGCCGGAAGCGCCGGCGTCAGTGGCGCCCGGGCGCAGTCGAGCGCCCAGGGCTGTTGCACAGAACAGGTCGATCAAAGGGGCTTGTAGGCAACGACGTCTATTTCGATCTTGGCGTCGACCATCAATTGTGACTTCACCGTTGAGCGCGCAGGCGCACCGTTCGGAAAATAACTGGCGTAGATCTTGTTGAAGGTCCAGAAATCCCGCGTGTCGTCCAGCCAGACATTGACCTTGGCGACATCTTCGAGCGTGCAGCCTGCCTTTGCCAGAACGGCGACGACATTGTCCATCGTGCGCCGCGTCTGGGCCTCGATCCCGCCGGGCTCGATCTCGCCGTTTTCCTTCATGGCCACCTGGCCCGAGATGAAAACGAAATCGCCCGCCCTGACGGCAGGGGAAAAGGGCAGGTTCTGTCCGCCGGCTCCGGTGCGTTCCACGCCGATGCGTTCAATAGGCATTCAAATCTCCATTGTCGTGATGTTCGAAGAGACGGTTGAGTTCCGGCGAAAGGACCTCTGCGTCACCAGACCTGTCCGCGTGCCGCGACTGGCATCGATCCGGCGAGATCAGGACCGCGCACGCCCTCCACCCGGTCGAGCATGTTGGCGACCACACAGGCATGATTGGGCACGATCCGAAGTCTTTCGCCGACCTTCAGGTTGATGGCGCCATCGGAGACGATGCGCCCGTGTTCCTCGCTGAGCTGATCGATCGCCAGGTCGTCGCGGCCGAGCACATGACCGTGGCCCACCTGACCGAAGAGGTCCGTCGTCAGCACCTTCGACCCGGCGTCGACGATCGCGTGGTTCGGGGAGGGCACGGAGACGACGGTTGCCAGCACCGTGAGAGCGCAATCCTGCCAGCCACAGGCGCCGTGCGCCACGAGCGAGCGGTCGTTGTACACATAGGTGCCAATCCGGTGTTCCGTCACCGGCCCGTCGCCATGCGTCCGCCACATGTCGGGAGAGCCGCCGGAGGAAACCACCTTCACCTCAAGTCCCTCGGCTTCGATCAGGGTTTTCGCTTCGTTCAGCCAGGATTCGGCCTCTTCCATCCGTCCGACGGGAGGAAAGGTCATCAGGCCGCCGAACTTCAGCCCCGGCAGGGTGCCGATCAGGCGGGCGAGATCTGCGGCCGCGGCCGGAGAGGCGACGCCGCACCGGTCCGCGCCGGTGTTGCATTCAACAAGCACGGTCAGCGGCTCGGAAGCGTCCGCGAAGGCGCGGCTGAGACCGCCCGCCACGACATCATTGTCCGCAACAACGGACAGCCGGACCTTTTCTGACAGGGCGCGGAGGCGTGCCGTCTTGGTGTCCCCAAGGATGTTGTAGGTGATCAGGACATCGTCGATGCCGCCCCCGGCCACCATGGCCTCGGCCTCGCTGACCTTCTGGCAGGTGATGCCGACTGCGCCCTGCTCTACCTGGTATTTGGCAAGGCTCGGCAGCTTGTGCGTCTTGATATGCGGGCGCAGCCTCAGGCCGTTGCTGTCGCAATGGGCCTGGTACTTGCGAATGTTCGCCTCGGCTATGTCCAGGTCCACCAGGACGCAAGGTGTGTCGAGGGTCGGGAAAATCATGCGAGTTCCTCGTGATGGGGATTGTCTGCCATCGGCCATATCTCGCGTTTCAAACGGGTGTAGGCGGTCCGGCGCGGATCACTAGGATAGGGCCCATCGACGGCAGCATAAAGAATTTCTCCCGCGATAGGTGCAAATGCGCCGTGGAAATGATTGGTTGACTTGACGATCAGGATCCGTTTTGCCGGCAGATCAATACCAAGATTTGTGAACAGATCGGGCGAGAACGCCTGGGCCCGGTTGGTATTGAGGACGATATCCAGATCCCCGATCCGGATCGCCGCGCTGTTGCCGAGCGGAACGACGGAAGCACCGAAGCTCTGGACGGCATTTTCCACCAGACGGGTCACGCGGACACGTGCATCGACCGGCTGCCCCGCATGGGCCGACGTCTTGCCGCCGAACCTGAGATCGAACTCGGCGCCCTCACCGGCGGCGAAACAGAGCCGCACCGCCATGGGATCCCAGATCGTGCCGAGCGCGACGCCCTTCAGGTCCAGGTCGAGAACATGCCGCAGCAGGATGGTGCTGTCACCGGCGACGCCGCCACCGGGATTGTCCCAGACATCCGCGATAACGACAGGGGCATGGAGGCTCTTTTCCGCGCGCGTCAAGGCTTCGACCGGCGGGATAAATTCCGGCGCGGCCCGGCCACGGAATCCGAAGAGTTCCATCCCGAGATCCCGTGCCAGCCGCTTGCCGCGCACCATATCTCCATTCGTGGTCACGACGATCTTTGCACCAAGATCGGGCGAGTCTCCGGCCATGAAACCGTGGATGACGGAAGCCGAAAGAACCTCGTTCGAGCGTTCAAGCAACTTCAGCCTGTCGATGAAGCCGCGCATCGGCTCAAGGCTGGTGGGCAGGACGTCGATCATGCGCACGTCGAAGACGCTGGTGACGGGCGAGATTTCGCCACGCGCCGTCCGGAGTGTCAGTTCCACACAGGTTTCGCCGGTTTCGACGAAATCCGTGTGCGGAAATTCCTTGAAGACGGTGATGATGTCGGCATTTGCCGTGCGCTTTTCGCTCAGGTGGCTGTGGGGGTCGAAGGTCGCGCCGATCCGGCAGTCCGGGCCTGCGATTTTCCGGGCAGCTTCGAGGAGATCGCCCTCGCAATCGACACAGCCGTCGGCGATCATCGCGCCGTGCAGACCGAAGATCACGGCGTCGAGCGGCAGCGCCGCCCTCAACTGGTCGAGAACCTCGGCGCGCAGACGCTGCCATGTCGGGGCACTGACAAGACCGCCGGGCTCGGCCCACGTGGCGGTGCCTTCAATCAACTCGATCTCGCCGCGTGCAGCGCGTCTGCGCAAGGCAGGGAACACAGCGCTGCACAGCGTCGGCGTTTGAGGATGTTCACCGGGCGGTGCGTAGAAGCTCTGCTCAAAGTCTGAAAAGTCCGTCCGCAAGGGAGAAAAAGTGTTGGTCTCGGTCGCGACGGAAGCACAAAAAACGCGCATGAAAACCCCGGTCAGAATGAAAAGGCGGCGAGGGGAGCCGAAGCTCCCCACGCCAGGGAGGACCCTAGGTCATACCCTTGGTCAGTTCAGGTAGCTGCTGCCGTTGGCGGCTTCGACTTCGCTCTTGAAGAGGGTCAGCAATTCGGTCGCCTTGGCATCGAGGTTTTCCGCGACATGGGTCTCGAAGGCCGGCTGTGTTGCATCCGCCATGGCCTTGCGCTGATCGTCCGTCAGGGCGGTCACCTCGATCTTGTCCATCAGGCCCGCAAGGCCCCGGTCGGAGGCTTCGATGATGCGCGACAGACCCCTGCTGGCAGCGACGCAGTTTTCCGCAGCAACCCGCAAGGTGTTCTGTTCCGCCTCGCTCAATCCTTCGAAGAACGCGCGGTTGACCATGAAGGTATAGGGTGAGAACAAATGGTTGGTCAGCGTCATGTATTTCTGGACTTCGGCGAAATTCGCGAAGGAAATGATCGGGACCGGGTTCATCTGTCCGTCGATCACGCCTGTCTGCAGCCCGGAATAGACCTCGCCCCAGCTCAGCGGGTAAGCCTCCGCACCAAGAGCCTGCACGATTGTCTGGTGTGAGGGCAGCGTCATTGTCCGGATGCGGATGCCGTCGAAATCGTCAAGGTTCGCGATGGGCCGCTGGGAATTCGTGACGGCGAAGAAGCCGCCCGTGTCCGGAAAACCGAGAACAACGACGTCGCCGAGTGTTTCCTCGATGTCGGCTGCCAGCGCTTCACCAAAGGGGCCATCGAAGACGGAATAGGTGGACGCATTGTTGGCGAAGGCGAAGGGAAGGTTCAGAACGTCGATGCGCGGATAGTAGCTGGCAAGCGCGCCCGTTGACGTCAGTGTCGCCTGGATGACCCCGTTGCGCACCTGATCGACATGTTCGGCTGCGGAGCCGAGCTGGTTGGATCCGAATACCTCGACGGTCACGCTGCCATTGGTGTCGGCGGCGACGATGTTGGAGAAGACCGCCGTGCAGGCGTGCGCCGGGTTTTCGAACGGGTCGGTCTTGTTGTCATGTCCGAAGCGGATGACGCCGCCTTCGGCCAGTGCGGTGGTTGCGGTCAGCGCCAGGACAGCGCCTGCAACGAACCCCTTCTTGAAAGTCTTCATGATTACCTCCTCAGTTGAAGACATGGTCTATTGGGCAAATCCGAAGGCGCGCGGCAGAAACAGCGCCGCGTCCTCCCAGAATGCGAACAGAAACAGGATGGTGACTTCGGCGATCAGGAACGGCGTCAGCTTGACCGCGATCCGCTCCAGCTTTTCCCCCGTCACGGAGGACAGCACAAACAGGCAGGCACCGACCGGCGGCGTCATCAGCGAGATGTTCAGCGCCAGGACAAAGATGATGCCGGCATGGATCGGTTCCAGGCCGATCTGCTCCGTCAGGGGAACGAGAACCGGAGCCAGGATGATGAGAATGGCGGTGATGTCCATCACCATGCCGACAACCAGCAGGATCACTATGATGATGGCAATGACCGCGTAGGGGTTTTCCGAGATCCCGAGGACTGTTCCGGCCAGCATCTGCGGGATGCGTTCGAAGCTCATCCACCAGCCGAGAATGCCGGCGAAGGCGATGATCACGAAAATGACCCCGGTAATGCGCGCCGTGCGCACGAGCATTGAATAGAAGTCCCGTGCGTTGAGCGTCCGGTAGACGAAGATGCCGATGAAGAGGGCATAGGCGACCGCGATCGATGCGGCTTCCGTCGGCGTGACAACGCCGCCCAGAATGCCCCCCAGAATGATGATCGGCATCAAGAGGGCGGTGAGCGAGGACACGAAGGTGTTCCAGACCTCGCGCAGGGAAGCGCCCCGCGCGGCCTTGGGCAGGTTCTCGCGTTTCCCGCCGATGACGATCACGCCCATGCAGACAAGGCAGATGACAAGACCCGGCAGGATGCCGGCAGCGAACAGGCCGCCGATGGAAACGCCCATGAGCGATCCGTAGACCACCATGAGCCCTGACGGCGGAATCGTCGGGCCGATGATCGAGCCTGCGGCGGTGACGGCACAGGCGTAGTCGCGCGCATAGCCCTCTTTTTCCATGGCGGGGACGAGGGTGCGGCCGAAGGCTGCGGCATCGGCGGTCGCCGATCCGGTCAGGCCCGCGAAGAAGACGGAGGCGAGCATGTTGGTGTGGGCGAGACCGCCGCGAAAGCGTCCGACCAGTACCTGCGCCAGTTTGACGAGGCGGTCGGTGATGCCGATGCCGTTCATGATCTCGCCGGCCAGGATGAAAAACGGCATGGCGAGGAAGGGGAAGATGTTCAGACCGTTGAAGATCTTGCTCGGCCCTATGGCCAGGAAGTTGGGGCCGCCGCCCATGTCGATGAGACCGACAACACCTGCCAGGCCAATGGCAAAGCCGATCGGCATGCCGAACAGGATCAGGAGGACGAAGGTAACGGCGACAATCATGCGCTCGCCTCCACGGATGCGTCGAGCTGAAGACCCTGGTCGCGCAACAGGACCAGGACAAGCTGGACGATGGCCAGGAAGGCGGACGCAGGCACGGCCCAGAAGAAAGGTTCGAGCGTTGCGCCGAAGATCATCGCCTGCCGGGATGCGCCGCCCTGGGCAAAGCCGATGCCGAACCAGAGCACATAGGCAAAGAGCGCGATTGCCAGAAGGTCGATCACGATGAGTACCGCGCGCCGAACCGGAAAGGGCAGTTTCATCAGGAACGATGTCAGGCCGATATGTTCGCGGCGGGCGATGCCGGACGAAACGGCCAGGAGCGCGGCCCAGATCATCAGGTAGCGGGCGAGCGTTTCCGGCCAGGGCAATTGCCAGTGAAACCAGTAGCGATCGATGACACCGATCCAGACGTCGAGAACGAGCGCCAGCATCAGGAGGGCGACAACCGCTTCGATCAGCCGGTTCAGCGTGCCACCGATTCTCTCTGCCAGGATTTTCAACTTTGCCCCTCCCGCATGAAACTCCGTTAGATAATTTCGTCGGAATGAGCCGTGAGTCAAGCGAAATTTGTCACTTAATTACAAAATTACCTCTAACCGATGCCTGTTATGTGCGAATATTGACCGAATTTTGTAACCGAGTTACAGAATGGGGGCGAGGTATCATGCAGGCACGATTGAAAATAGACGAGGGACTGGGACATGCAGCTGTCGACGTGATTTCCAATCTGAGGAAATCCGACGGTCAACTCTCGGCCAGGGAACAGAAGGTCGCCGACTTCGTGTCGGCGAACCTGGAGCGCATCAGCGCGATGACCATTGCCGAAGTGGCAAAGGCGTGCGATGTCAGCACGCCGACTGTGGTGCGGTTCTGCCGCACGATGGGCTGTGACGGGTTCCGGGAATTCAAGATCCGGCTGGCGCAGAACCTGGCGGTCAGCCTGCAATATCTCGATGTTGGTGACCGGCCGGAATCGGAGACAAGCTCGGGGTTTCTCGACCAGGTGATCGGTGCCCTTTCCGCCTCCTTGAACGTCATGCGCAAGCAAATCGACGGGGCGGTGTTCGAGACCGCGAAAAACCATATCGCCGGTGCGCGCACGGTGCTCGTCGGCGGTGTCGGCGGCGGTTCCTCCATGCTGGCGCAGGAGGCCTCCAACAGGTTTTTCCGGCTGGGTATTTCCGCTGTGGCCGTCTCCGACAGCTACCTCCTGCAGATGCGGGCTGCGACCCTGTCGAAGTCGGATGTCATCCTGCTGATCTCCTCAAGCGGCGAGGCGGATGAAATCGTCAGCGCTGCCGAAATTGCCGCCGGTTACGGAGCCGCCACGCTGGCGATCACAAAGTCGTGCAGCACGCTTGTGCGCTCCGTCGACTGCGCCTTGCAGATCGATCTCCCCGAAGACCCGGACATCTACAAGCCGACCGCATCCCGCTACGCCTATTTGGCCATCATAGACGCCCTTGCCATGGCGGTCGCCCAGATGAGATCCGACCACACGACGGAGAACCTGCGGCGCATCCGGGCCTCACTGACGGCCTATCACGGACGCACGGGGCCGCAGCCGCTGGGGGACTAGCCGGATTCGAATACAGGTAGTGGCATCCATTCACTCCAACGCGCTCAGCCCGGCCTTTAGTGCCTCACCCATTCCACTGGCCTCCATGTGCTGCCGCAGGCGCTGGTTATAGCCTCCAGGGGCGTTCAGGGCCTCGATCAGCGGTCCGCACTCGCTGTCCGCCAGACTCGACGCAACGAGTTCTCTCAGAAAAGCCTCACCCTGTTTCTTGTCGGCAACCCGTTCTCCCAGCCAGTCTGCCGCGTCGCTGACCATCCGAGCCACCGGTGACAACACCGCCTGGGCGCACAGATAGGCGGCCATCTCGTCCGCGCTTGCCAGCGTAAATATCTGGTTCCGATCTCCAAAAATTTCAGTCACCAGTTCGGCATCACCCTGCATCATCACCGGCGTTCCGCCGTTCGCGATGGCGGGAAACGGCATCATGAGCGCGACTGCGCTTGCCGGGCGCACCAGCGCGTCGGCCTGCTGAAGTGTGGCGCCGGCCATGAAGGTGATCACTCTTTGACCTTCGTGAAACGTCAATGGCCCCAGAACCTCGGGTGCGACGTCCGCCATCAGGCCGAGAAAAATCACATCACTTGCATCAACCACCCCCTGATTGCCGGCGATGGTGACGTTGTCATAGGCATCGGCCAGCAAATGGGCGCGGCTTGTGCTTCGTTCCGAAACGGTGATCTGATGTCCATCTCCCGCGATGCCATGCACGGTCGCACTTGCGATGGTTCCACAGCCAAGCACTCCAATCCGCATGTCGGCACTCCCTTTGTTTGGCCGCGTTCCGGAACTCGTGTTCTCCAGTCCGCTTGGGTCTTCTTGCAGCGTATTGCACTTGGTTGTCAGACAACAGTATCCGTGCCGAGTTCTGACTGAACCGATGCTTTCTGCCAACGTGATCCGTCGGCGCACGGGGTAGAGCCAAAGGCTCTTGCCGACCGGCATCTTCCGTCTCCTTTCGCCTGGAACACCTTGCCGCGATGTGCCCTGCTGCCGTGCTCCACAGCGGTGTCTGCAATCGGGCAGTCGCGGACCCATGGTTGGATTTGTGCTGTGAAACTGATTCCGGAATTTCGGCTAACTATCTGTGCTAAATTTCTAATTTATTCCACGGGTCTTTAAAGTCGTACGTGAACGCGCAACTTCGGCTCATGTGATTTGTGAGCGGCTTAATCAAGCGATTCAAGGCGTCCACGCGCGCATGACCGGTATACAGGCAGAGCGTCATATGAGCCTTGCTTCCCTTTGCGCGCGGAGTAATCTGCGGGTCTAAACCGCAGGACAATCTTCATGACAATACTTGTTGTCGGCGCTGGAATTTCCGGCCTATCCACCGCCTGGGCGCTCGCCAAACGAGGTGTCCCGGTCACGCTGCTCGAGCAGGGACCGATCCCGAATCCGCTGTCTGCTTCGGGCGACCAGCACCGCATCATCCGCCGGGCCTATGGCGGCCAGGGCGGGTATCAACGGCGGATCGGGGACGCCTATGCGGCCTGGGACGAAATGTGGGAAGACCTTGACAGCAAGCACCTGGTCGACACCGGGTTCATGGTGATGTCGCAGTCGGCAGATGATGGCGGCGAAGACTACCGGAAAGGGCTTGTCGCGGGCGGCTATCCTTTCGAGGATCTGACGCCCGCTGAGACCGCCGACCGGTTTCCGTTCGTCGATCCCGAGACCATTCGCTACGGCCTGGTCAGCGACGAGGGTGGCGTTCTCCTGTGCCAGAGAATCGCATCGGATCTGCGCGACTGGCTGCGTGCGAAGGGAGCGGACATCCGCGAGAACGCGGAAGTCACAGCCGTCGATCCCGCGGCCGGTTCCGTGACGCTCGCCGATGGTCAGGTCCTGTCGGGCGATCATGTCATCGTCACTGCCGGAGCCTGGACACTTGGACTGTTTCCGCAACTGGCTGTGAAGCTGACGACCTATCGGACGGCAGTTGTCTACCTGACGCCTCCGCAGGACCTCGTCGAGGCCTGGGAGCGCTCACCCGCGATCCTTGATCCTGGTGGCCCCGTCGACGGTTACATTCTTCCGCCCGTCGCCGGGACGGGTCTCAAGTTCGGTGCCGGGATTCACAAGTACAAGGCCCCCCCGAACCAGGACCGCGTTCCGAAAGCTGGAGAGGGAGAAACCTTGCGCAACCACTTTTCACCGCCGTTTTCGCGGATCGAGGAATACCACGTCGACGACGTCGTGACCTGCGCCTACACGTTCACGGCGGACGAGCATTTCTTTGCGACGACCGAAGACAGGGCAACCATCGTGTCGGCCTGTTCCGGGCACGGCTACAAGTTCGGCGCCGTCACGGGGCAGAAGCTCGCAGAGGGGATTGTCTCAAGGGATATGGCTTCGGCGCAAACCTGGCTGGAAGCGCGGGACTGAGGAAATCGAAACAAACCGGACCGTCCTCTTTCCCTGGATATGACGCAAAGCCGCGAGATCACAGGCCACGGCGCGAGACCGGCTTTCAATGCGGCATGGGTGTGAACGGGACTTCGGCAAGTTCCTGCATCCTGAAGCCAAATGGGGACGGGTCGCGGTCCAAGAACAAATACGTGTTGATTATTTCAGACCGAGAAAATAGGTTTGCCGCTGATGGTTCTTGCGGAATGAAAACGGCTGCAAGATGAAAAGGGAACGCGGTGAGGAAGAGCCGAAAGGGCGCCAAATCCGCGACTGCCCCCGCAACTGTGAGCGGTGAGCGACCCCGGTGAACACCACTGGGCCGTCTTGAACAACGGCCCGGGAAGGAACGGGAAAGCTTGGACCCGCGAGTCAGGAGACCTGCCATCGCAATCTTAACTTGACCGGGCGGGGTGTCCCGGTGGGAGACGTCCATGTGCAAAGCGGTGCTGCCGTTCGAAAATATGGTTCTGCCAGATCCCCGTCCAATCGGAGGGGGCGATGCGCCAGACCACTCGACCATCCCAATCGCGGGACTGTCACGCCAGACCTAGATTCGCCGTAAGGTGGACGCCGATCGCCGTCTCACGCTCCGGAGCGGACTGATGGCGCGGTTCCTTCCCCATGGCAAAATCCGAGACGGCGGGCCGTCATGCCTGACTGAAATGAGCGTCGCGGCCCTGGCCGCGGGCGCGGTCGTGTTGTCAGGCCTTTTCTGGCTTCTGATCCTGGCGGTGCTTTGATGGCGGCTGTCCTGGAATTGCGCAACCTTGCTCTGGGCTATCCCGGGCTCACGCTGTTCAGGAACCTGTCCCTGGAGATCGAGGCTGGAACGACGCTTGCGGTTCTGGGTGCGAACGGTTCGGGCAAGAGCACCTTCGTCAAGATGCTGCTCGGCTTGACGGACCCGCTTGCTGGCCGCCTGAGCTGGCCGTCCGGCCGGCCGGATGAGATCGGCTACCTGGCGCAACTGACGGAGTTCGACCGGCGCTTCCCCATTCGTGTGCGCGATCTCGCCGCGATGGGAGCGTGGCGCGGATTCGGCTTTTGGTCGGGTCTCGGGCGGCGTGGCCGCGACCGGGTGGATACAGCTCTGGACGAGGCCGGAATTCTCGAATTGTCGGACCGTTCGCTGCATACGCTATCCGGCGGGCAACTGCAGCGGGCCCTGTTCGCCCGCGTGATCCTGCAGGACGCTCCCCTGATCCTGCTGGACGAACCGTTCGCGGCGGTCGACCAGAGCACAGAGGCACACCTTCTGTCGATCATTCAGCGCTGGCGCGGGGAAGGCCGGGCCGTGGTCCTCGTTGTTCATGATCTATCCTCCGTTCTTGATCATTGCAGCCACGCGCTGCTGCTGGGCAACGGAACTGCGACGCATGGTCCGGTCGCAGAGGTTCTGACACCGGACCGGCTCGTGGCGCAGGGTTACCTGTCGCAAAGCCAGGCGTCCTGGATGTTCAGGGCTCCCCTTGAGCAAGGGGAGCGCGCCCATGTTTGAGCTGTTTGCCGAGATGTGGAGCTTTGCCTTCATGCGGCGCGCCTTCGTTGCGACAACGGTGCTGTCCGCATCCGTTGCGCCGATCGGCGCATTTCTCGTTCTGCGGCGCCTGTCCCTCGCCGGGGAAGCCATGGCCCACGCGATCACGCCGGGAATCGTCATCGGCTTCGTTGCGACCGGCTTGTCCGTGATGTCTCTGCTCGTTGGCGGCCTGGTCGCAGGCGTCGGTGTCGCCATCCTGACGGCGTTGCTTGCGCGCAAGACCATCCTGCGGAGCGATGCGAGCCTCGCCTCGCTCTACCTCATTGCGCTTGCCGTCGGGATCTTCATCCTGTCCGCGGCCGGGTCCGCGGTGCCGCTCAAGAGTTTCCTGTTCGGCTCGATCCTCGGGATCGACGATGCATCCATGATGCTGGTCGGTGGTGTCGCGACCGTGACGCTCGCCGCGTTTGCCGTGCTTCTCAGGCCGCTGATCGTCAGCACCTGCGATCCGGTCTTCTTCGAGGCACAGACACGGCGGCCCTGGCTCGTCGAACAGGGGTTCATGCTGCTTCTGGTTCTGAACCTGCTCGCCGCATTCAAGACACTCGGGACATTGATGGCCGTCGGCCTGATGATCCTGCCCGCGACGGCTGCCCGCTATTGGGCCAGCACGATCACGGGTCAGCTTGTGCTCGGTTTCCTGTTTGCCCTGGCAAGCTGCTGGATCGGCCTGACCCTGTCGTATCTCTTTCCCGAGACCCCGTCCGGCCCGGCGATCGTCCTTGTCGCCGGGGGCTTTTTCGCGTTTTCGGCCCTGTTCGGGCCGCTCGGTTTCGGTGGCCGGTTCCGCAAACCGTCACCCGAAAACAAGACGTCTGTCGAACAATCCTATATTGAAAAGAGAACCCAATGACCCTTTTGAAAACTCTTGCGGCCGGTTTCCTGGCGACATCGCTGATTACCGCTGCACTGCCTGCCGGTGCGCATGACGACGTCAAGGTCGTTGCCAGCTTCTCGATCCTCGCAGACATGGTGGAGCAGGTGGTTGGCGATCATGCCGAGGTGACCACCATCGTCGGGCCCGATGCCGACGCGCATGTCTATCAGCCCTCGGTCGCCGACGCGCGCGCTGTGGCCGAAGCCGATGTCATCTTCGTCAACGGTCTCGGCTTCGAGACCTGGTCAGACACGCTCATTTCAGAATCCGGTACCGAGGCCACGGTTCACATTGCCACCGAGGGCGTGACGCCGGTCAAGGTCGGCGGCGAGACCGATCCGCATGCTTGGAATTCCCTGTCGAACGGGGTCATCTACGTGCGCAACATCGCCGATGCCATGTCCGACGCCATGCCGGACCACGCCGACGATTTCAAGGCAAACGCAGACGCATACATCACCAGGCTCGAGGCCCTTGATACGGAGACCCGCACGCGTCTGGCCGCACTGCCGGAAGACCGCCGCACGGTTGTCACCGCACATGATGCCTTCGGTTATCTTGCCGATGCCTACGGTCTGACCTTCCTTGCCCCGGTCGGCATCGATACGGAAGCGGAGCCGTCTGCACGCGATCTCGCGGCCCTGATCGCGCAACTGAAGGAAGAGGGGGCAGCAGCGCTGTTCGTCGAGAACATCACCAGTCCGGTGCTGGTGCAGCAGATTTCCGATGAAACGGGCATCGAGATCGGTGGCCGCCTTTACTCAGACGCACTATCGGAGCGTGGCGGACCGGCCACCAGTTACTTCGCCATGTTCCAGCACAATCTCGGCACGTTGCTCGACGCGCTCGGAAACAACAACAGCTGACGCATCGTCCCCGGCGAGCGGCACCGATTGGTGCCGCTCTGCCTGTTCTACCTGGACGGGCCGGGCCAGCGCGACTGGCCGAACAGGGTCGGCAGATCCAGCATCCGGCCACCTCCTGAACGGATATTCGGTGGCTTGCGCGGGTTGACCCATCCCGACGGGTCCATGGCATCGGCGGCATCGCGGACAGCCTGCGGACCGGCCGGCTGGCCGTTTGCGAGTTCGCCCGCAATCCACCTGGCCACCTGGGGTGCGGAGACACTGGTGCCCGGCATTGCCACAAAGGAGCCGCTTCGCGACCCTGCGCTTACGACACCGGGCAGAAGCAGGCTGTCATCGCTGCGGCCCGAGGCGTCCGGTCCGGTTTTGGCGGGATTGTTGGTCGGTCCGGTGGCCGAGTAGAGCGCCATTGGGCAATCATATTTCGGTTCCGAATCCCGATATCCGCCGACGACGACGGTCATGTCGCCTGTTGCAAATCCGCTCAGTGTGCCCTGCCGGCGGACGCGCGCGGAGGTGACATCGGGATCGTAGCCCAGGCGCCCGCCGATCAGCCGCCGATCCAACGAAAAGATGTCGAGACCAGGTTCGTAGAACTGTGCATATTCGGGATCGTCGAAATAGGACTGGCGGCCGAAAACGGGAAAGCCGGGCAACGTCTCATCCCGCACCACCCAGGCCTTCATACCGACATTGCCGGTGGGGTTCGGGGCAAAGAGTTGCAAAGTCCAGATGCCGGCAGGTGCAAAGGGTCCCACATCTTCCGGGCTGTCGGTCGCAAACAGCAAGATGCCAAATCTGCCCCGTTTGAAGGGGCCGACATTCGCTCCGGCAAAATAAATGAGCCCGATGCTGTCATCGTTCTCGTCCCGTAATTCCTGCCATGCCAGGGGATGATGCGAGGAGATGGTTGCCGGCGCGATCCCACCGGGGCCGTCAACGGTCAAGACGGCATAGTCGTCCTTGACCTTGTTTTCCTTGTCCAGCCAGATCTGGACGGCTGACATGCTGCCGTCGGACGGCTGGACGCGCCAGTTCAGCGTTTGCGTTTGTGCACTCCCGTGCAAGTCGACCCGTGCGTGGCACCGGCTTTCGTTGCCGTTTCCGGCCGGCAGTACGAACTGGCACTTGATGGCGTCGGTTTCTGCCTTCAACAGGGCGGTTCTGATTTTCGCTTCCACGAGCCCCGTCCCGTCGTGCGGGCCGGCGTAATTGCCGAAACTGAAATTGATGACGAGTGGCGGACGGACGCCGGGCTGGCCCTCGATCTCGATGCGCTTGTGACGTTCAAGGATGTAAAAAAGCGCCTGTTCCAGCCAAAGTGAGAACAGCCTGCCCGATGGGTCCTTCACATCGGAGGTTCGCAGGTTCACCGCGATGATCGGACGCTTTTCGGCCTCGTCGGGATCCGACACCCCGTGTGCCGGGTAGCCGGCGGCAAGCCCCATGACGTGGGTTCCGTGCGAGAGGCGTTGCGCGATCGGTGTATGGCGGCGCGCGGACCAGTCCGTCGCACCGATGGCACGATAGAAGGCCGGATCGTCGAGCAGCCCGTGATGCATGTGCTTGTTCAATTGTTCCGACAGGCCGGTTCCCGTCCAGGCGTTGCCGATGCTCGCCGGCTCGGTGTTGTCCGGCAGGAATGACGGATCGTTGGGAACCCCGTCCATATTCCAGTAGAACTTGACACGCGAAACCGCCTTGCAATCCTGCGTTCGCCGGAAAAGTTCGTGGCCGACGGCCATGCCGTTGTCGATGACTGCCATGACGACGGAACCTTCGGGAACCTTGAAGCGTTCGGGTGCTGCGATCTCGAATGGATCATCCGGGAGTATCAGTTCGCTTCTAAGGAAGCTGGGGCCAACCTCGAGCCAGGCAATACCGGCGGCCGCCGGTTTGGCATTGGCCGCGTTTATGTAGTCGGTTCTTGCATACAAGGTCACAGTCGCCGGCGCCGGCGCTTCGCGGAGCGACGAAGGATACTCCGGCGGTATGGCGAGAAACGCGCTCGGGTCGTCACCCAAGCCGAGGCCCGCGGCCAGCTGCATGATTTCGTCAATCGAGTAGGGTGTGTTCGTGTCCCGGTCCTTCAGCGCAGGGTTCAGGACGAGCAGCCACCACAGGTCCGAACTGTCCTTGATTGCAAGTTCTGCGGCGATCACTCGGCTCAGCGTGTTCACGCGAAAGTCCGCTTCCGGATTCAGAACGGCGTCACCATCGTCGAATTCGTGCCAGGTAAAGACCATTTCAGCCTCCCTTTCATTCCTTCGGTTGCGTCAGTTTATGTCTTCCCATTCCGAAATTGCCCGGCCCCATAACCATTCGAGCGGATCCGAGGGCGCGTCATCAATCGGATCCACGAAGGCTTTGCGGTCCACCCAGTCCATGGTGTCCTTCAGGCCCGGCGTCGCGGAAAATTCGTAGTAGTCACGCCAGTCGAAATCCATGTTGGTGGCCGCACCGCTTCCGTCGTGGAATTCCGGTCCGTCGAATATCCAACCTGTTGTCGGAGCCTGGGTCATGCAGCGCTTGACGAAATACTCGCCGAGGTTCAGGCCCAGCACGGCGCCGGCCACACTGTCTACGGGAAAATGAACGCCTGCGACCGTGCGATTGATCGCGATCCGTGCAGCCTGGCGCATCATCATCTCGCCCCACAATTCGCCGGAGTAGGGTTTCGTGCCCGATACACGCAAAAGCCGCCAGAGGACCTGGGCCATGCAAAAAGCTTCGGTCGCATGTCCGCTCGGCAGGCTGCCATGCGTGGGCGTCCAGATCATCGGCTGGATCTGGGGGGACCATTCGATCGGCCGCTTGCAGGCAAGCGCGTATTTCAGGCGCATTTCCACATAGTTCGCCATCCAGAGCGACATGCCCAGCAATTCGACGGTGAACGGCGTGCGCTCCGGATCGACGAAAGCGATGGCGCGCAGAAACTCAAGCGGCGTTGCGAGTTGTGCGATGATCTCGCCCGAGCGGTCGGCACGCAGGTCCGCATAGTTGGCGACCATGGTCAGTTGATCCGCGAAAATCTTCGGCGTCGGCCGTTTCATCTCCATCAGCGTCTGGTATTTGGTTTCAGGCGTTGCAAAATTCGCCTGAAGATGGAAGACGCTTGCGGTGTCGGCGTCGAAACGGAAACCGATCCTCGAACCGATCTCGAGTGCAAAAATACTGGCGCGAACCGAGGGGGCAAGCCGGTCGAGATACTCGGTGTTTTCCTGGCCGCTTTCCTCCACGGCCGACTCGGGAACCGGTTGCCATGCTCCGGCAATGCCGTCGCGGTTGGTGTTCAGCGCCTGTACGACAAGCGGAGGGTTGGCAGACGGGGACCCGAGACTTCCGAGGCTTCCCAGACTACCGAGACTTCCAAGGCTCCCCAGACTGCCGAGGCTTCCCAAACTGCCCAAACTTCCAAGGCTGCCCAGACTTCCAAGGCTGCCTTCGGGTCCAAATCCGCCTGAATTCGCCATCGTTCGTTCCTTTCAACAATGCTGTTCAAAGATCTGTGCGATTATTCCGGTACCCCCAGGTCCCTAAGAGATCGGGCGAATTCCCGACCCATCTCGAAATCAGCGGCGGGCGAGGATTTCTGCCACCAGCTGATTGAGAAATTCGGTTGCTTTTTCAGTAGTTTGGCGAGTGTTTTTCTGGCCTCTTCATGCTTGCCCAACCGGAATTCGGCAACGGCCTTGACGCGCAGCGTTGATGTATGGGACCGGTTTAGACGCAATGAGCTGGCGGCAAGTTCCAGGGCACGCGCATTGTCCTTGTTGGCGAGGCTTGCACCGGCTGCCATCGCCTGAAAGAAGAACCGGTTCGGGTCGAGCGGCGCCAGATGCAGCGCATATTCCGCATCCTGAGCTGCCTTGGCTCCTTCTCCCCGGAAGGTGTAAAGCCCGGCCCGCAACGCCCGTCCGGTCGCGTCGTTCGGCGTCAGCTCAAGGGCGCTGTCGAACAGTTCCTCCGCCTCGTCCAGGTCGTGCAGCAGATTGTTCCGCACAAAGCCCTCGGCGACCAGGGCTGCCGAGTTCTGCGGATCGATGTCCAGCGCACGTTCAGTGCAATCCAACGCTAGCTTCGCCTCGAGACCGGGCTCGTCCGCCCAGCCCTGCTGAACCTTGAGCACATGCCAGCGCGCCTTCCAGGCAAGTGCGGCGGGGGCATGCGGAACGCGCTCTATCAATCCGTCGAGCAGTTCGCGTGCCAGCTCGAAATCCTGCCGCGACAACCGGTTCATCAGCGCGATCGCCCCGAACAGGATCGCGTATCCCTCAAGTGTTGGAAGGGGGGCGGTGAGAGCGCGTTTCATCTCCCTGTTCAAAAGAGCGCCGTGCATCCTGTTGGCCAGATCGCTGAAAATGGTGTTGCGCTGAAGAAGCTCGGATGTATCGAACTCCAGACGTTCAGCAAGAACGACCAGCCCGGTCCGGGTCTCGATCAGTTCCAGGTCCAGAATTGTCTGGTCAGGCGACTGCCGGAAGGAACCGGTCACGATAAAGTCCGCGCTCAGCTTTGTGCGGATATCCTCCAACTCCAGGGCCTTCGCACGAAAGCTCGCCGTCGACAGGTTGGAAATCACGCTCAGCGCGGGAGATTTTGCCAAGGCCCCGACCAGGTCTTCGGTGATCAGGTTCGACCAGACCATCGTTTCCTGGGACACCGCAGGGCAAACGAGCGGCAAGACGGCAATCGTCGGCTGAAGGTCCTTTGCGGCGATCCTGGGGGTCACGCTCAGCGTTTCATCGCGGTTTCGCAGCAGGTAGGCGCTGACTGGCCTCGGCAGGTTCTTAAGGTGCAATTCCCCGATGTCTTCAAACTCCGCATCGGGGTCGCTCGCCAGCTCATTGCGGATTGCCGCGCTGGTCACGATCTGTCCTGCGCGCGAAGCCGCCGACAGGCGGGCCGCCGTGTTGACGTGCTGGCCGTACAGGTCCTGGTCCGCACTGTGCAGGATCTCGCCGATATCAAGGCCTATGCGCAATTCGATACGGCGGTCCGCGTCCAGGTTCTCGTTGACCTTTTCAATCGAGGCCTGAATGTCCAGCGCCGTGCGTGCCGCATAGCCGGCATCGTCGAATTCCGCCAGCAGCCCGTCACCCATACGTTTGACCAGGCGGCCCTGCCCCGACTCCGCCAGCTTGCGTTCGAGATTGTCCACGAAACCGACCCAGCGGACGATTGTGCCTTCCTCGTCAACTTCGAAAAGACGCACTGAATCAACAACGTCAGCGAACAGAACCGCTCTGTTCACTCGCAATAGCCCCGTACCGAGCGTAAATATGTCCTTGTACGAGGTCGAGATCATTGCGAGTTGCCTCGCAAATCCTGGCTCGAATAAAAACAGTAGTACATTGCTGAAACCTTTGGCTATGCGCTAAGCCATGGGTGGATTTACAGCGTCCGTGTCATTTTTGATATTTAGCAGCTTAAGCGCGTAAAAATTTTCTGCAATACTAATAATATTAAATATGAAATTACTGATCTTTCACCGAGAATTCCTCTTCGGAAGTCATCACCATTTACTCATGTTTCAATGTAAAAATCCATCGGCAATAATGCACATATTGTTCGCAATCTACTGATTGTCAAATCTGTCAGAAAGACGGCCGTGCCGGATTGCGCGGCAGATGGCCAGGTCTTGTGCGCGCCGTCCAAACCGGTTTCGTGATTGAACCGCCGCCGGGCCAGACAAAAGGTTCGTTTTGTATGCTGACTGACTTTCCCTGCGGAAGTTGCAAGTAATACATGCTTTTGCGTGCGGATGGGGTTGTATTTTTGAAAAAATTTGAGATGTAAATCACACTTTTTCAGAATTTCCGTAGCTTCCCTGTCGGACCTGTTTTTTCGCAATACTTCGGACACATATCTAATCGTAGCCCGGTTGGGTGTGCGCGTGGCGAGTTTTTGGTTCCGCGCGTATGAGGCCGTTTTTCAGAATTCATACAGTTCCAGATTTCCATAGGGATGTTGTCATGAGGGGCTACCTGTTTGTCGTGGTCGGTGCGTGGGTCATTTCAATCACGTACGGCGTTCGTTTCGCCTTCGGTCAATTCCTGCCCGCAATCCAGCGTGAATTCCGGCTCGATCATGACGACACGGCCCTGCTCGCCTGCAGCGTCTATGCCGGAACATGTGCCGCCTTGCTGGTTGCGGCGTTTTTGACCGAAAGGTGGGGCGCGCGCGTGACGGTGACGGCCTCGATGGTGTTCGCGGCGTTGGGCGCGCTGACCGTCAGCCTGGCGCAGTCACAGCTCTCTCTGCTTTTCTCGCTTTCCTTCATCGGCATCGGGTCGGGACTTTCCATGCCCCCGCTGGTTGCCGGGGTCAGCGTCCTGTGCCGCCGGTACAAGGAGCGTGCGGTCAGCATCATCAACGCGGGAACGGGCGCCGGGATCGTCGCGGCCAGCATGACGGCGCTCCAGTTCGCGGAGACCTGGCGCACGTGTTTTCTCGTTTTCGCGCTGATTTCCGTGGCGCTCTCACTCGCCGCGTTTCTTGCCGTGCCGAGACGGCGGGCTATCGCGACACGTTCCGGCTCTTTCGGCGAGGTTTTCAAGTCGCCAGGGATGCATCAGGCTGCCTCAAGCGCCTTGCTCTTCGGCATGGTCAGCGCAGCGATCTGGACCGGTGGCGGGCTCAGCCTCGTCGGTCTGGCCGACTGGAGCGCCGCCGAAATCAGCCTGTTCTGGATTGCGCTCGGGCTTGCCGGGCTTCTGGGTGGATTGTGCGGAGACCTCGTTGCGAAACTGTCGCTTGCCGAGATGCACTCGATCGCTTTTGTCGGGCTGGGCGCGTCCGCGCTTCTTTTGACGATGGCCGAGCACTCCGCCACCCTTGCCATTTTCGCCGCGTGCCTGTTCGGGATCTTCTACATGACCGGTACGGCAATGTACCTGATCTGGGCCGGGCGGATTTCCCGGAACCACGCGCCGACGGTGGTCGCGGTGCTGTTCTTCATGCTGCCCGTGGGGCAGATTCTCGGGTCGGCGATCTTCGGCCAGTTGGCAGGCCACTTCGATTTCGACCACGTGCTCGTCGTCTTCACGCTGATGTCGAGCTGCTTCATCCTGATCCAGGTGGTGTCCAGAATCGACTTGCCTTCGGTCTACGGGGCTGCGGACGGCGAGCCCGTGCCGGCCGACGCCGCTCCGACGTCGCGTGTGAGCGCCGGGCGAGCCTTGCCTTCAATGGATGGCCTTGGGAACGAGCCTTGAGGTGTGTCATCCCGGCGATCACCAGGGCCGTGTTCGTGCCGTTGCCGCCTGGCATATCTTGGGGTGGACCTGCTTCGGGCGGGAAGCACGTTGCCTCAGCCAGACGATACCGCGGCAATCCTTGAGATCATGGGCAGCGTGTCGGGCAACTCCGCAAAGCAATTTTATATTTTTGGTTGCAAGTATAAATTTTCTCAATCAAAGATAAAATGCATCTTTCCCTTGTCGTCTTACGTGCGTTTCTGATCACAAGATTTTGTTTAATATAATTTTATCCAATATTAACTTACTTGTGCAAATTGTCATGGTGAATTTTCGGAAGATCTAATTCGTCTTCTTCTTCTGATGCAGTCTCATTGATTTGGCTCGGGGGGGAGCTTGCACAATGTCTGATACGCCTAACAGCACGCACGGAAATCGTAAATCCAAGGGCGTCTTCGACCGGTTTCGGATCCGGACGCGCATTAACCTGCTGGTGCTGCTGTCGATTTTCGCGGTTTCGGCACTCGGCATCACCTACATCGCGGGCCGAGCGGGAACACAGGCCTCCCTGGAAAGCAAAAACCAGTATGCGACCTTGTACCGACTGGGCCAGGCAGTTGAAATCGGCGCTCTGCAGATGAGGCGCAGCGAAAAGGACTTTTTGCTGCGCCGGGACACCAAGTATATCGACAAGTATGACAAGGCGGTCCAGTCCGTCGATACGGCGCTTGAGCAAATGTCCCAGCTCGAAGCCTCCGGGGTTGCGTCCGAGAGCATCCAGAATCTGAAGTCCGAAGTCGCTCGGCATAGCCAGCAGTTTCACACGGTTTCCGACCTGCACATCAAGATCGGACTGAACGAGAAAGAAGGACTAGAGGGGAACCTTCGCAAGGCCGTCCACAATGTCGAGGAGCTCCTGAAGACCGCCGAGATGGACGCCCTGACGGTGAAGATGCTGATGATGCGCCGGCATGAGAAGGATTTCATGATGCGCGGCGCGGAAAAATACGTTGCCCGGATCGACAAGCGGCGTGAGGAATTCGACGCAATTCTCAAAGATTCTGCACTCACGGCTGAGCTGACCTCCGAACTGTCAACACTCATGGACAGCTATCAGTCAGGCTTCAAGGCCTACGCGGAAACGGCGATGATCCTGCAGCCGGAAACAAAGCAGTTGAGCAAGATTTTTGCCGAGATGAAGCCGGATTTTGCAAAAATCCGGGAGGTCACGACCGAAGGGCAGAACGTTGCGAATGCAAATTTCGAATCGACGATCGGTAACACCGACCAGACCTTTCTGATCGCAAGTGTCGGCATTCTGGCCGTGGGTATCTTTCTCGGATTGCTCATCGGAAGAAGTATTTCGCGTCCGATCAACCAGCTGAACGACGCCATGAAGGCGCTGGCGGACGGAGATACTGAGACCGACATTCCCATGCTAGGCGTCAAAACCGAGTTCGGGGAAATGGCGGAGACCGTCCAGTTCTTCAAGAATGCCTCTGTCGAACGTGCAGCGCTGATGAGCGAAACCCAGCACGAGCAGGAGGCCCGGGCCGACCGTCAGGCAAGGGTGGATGGCCTCATCGGCACATTCCGGGAAACGGTGCGCGGCGTGCTCGATGCGGTCAATTTGGAGAACCGGGAAATGGAAGCGTCCGCCGGCAGCCTTTCCTCGATCGCGTCCCAGACGACGGCACAGGCCGACAGCGTTTCGAATGCGTCCCTCGATGCCTCGAAGAATGTCGAAGCCGTTGCGATGGCCGCAGAAACCCTGTCGACCTCGATCAGCGAGATTTCGCGTCAGGTCGGCCAGACGCGGAGCATTGTCGAGCAGGCGACCGGTGCCACCATCGAGACCGACGCAAAGATTGCCGGGCTCGCGGATTCAGCGGACAAGATTGGTGAAGTTATCCTTCTCATTCAGGGCATTGCGGAACAGACCAACCTGCTTGCCCTGAACGCGACGATCGAAGCCGCGCGGGCGGGGGAGGCCGGAAAAGGCTTCGCCGTCGTCGCGTCGGAAGTGAAGGAACTCGCAACCCAGACTGCCAAGGCGACAGAGGCGATTTCGACCCAGATCACCGATATCCAGAAAGAGACCGAAAGCTCGGTGGATGCCATTCGCGGCATTGCCGAGACGATGCGGGAAGTGTCCTCGGCGACCGAAACGATTTCTGCTGCTGTCGAGGAACAGGGAACGTCGACTGCCGAGATTTCCGAAAATGTCCGCTCGGCGGCGGCAGGCTCGAACGGTGTTTCGGAGAATATCGTGGGTGTTCGGCAGGCCGCCGATGAAAGCCAGAGCACGGCGGAGCGCGTGCTTTCAGCTGCGAAAGGTGTCTCGAACAACACGGAACAGCTGCGACACGTTATCGACGAATTCCTCGACAACGTCGCTGCTGCCTAGAGCAAGGACCCGCGGCGGCCGAACGTGATTTCCACCGGATTGTTTCCACCGGCTGTCCGGGGCTGAAAATGCCTCTCCCCGGGCAGCTGGCGTGACCGTTTCTCAGGCCCTTTTGCGGCCTTCCTCGACAGCATCCAGAATGAACCTGGGCAGGGCGAAAGCGGCGGCATGGACGTCCGGCGTATAGTAGCGGGTGTTGAAACCGGCCGCGTTGAACCGCTCGTCCAGCACCGTTGCTGCCTGCCGGCGCAAGTCGGGATTGTCCGTTGCCCAGCCGAGCGTCATGTGGCCGCCGAAATAGGTCGGGATCGCCGCGATATAGGCAGCCGCGTCCTTGAAAATACGGGAGAAGCGCTCGACGCTCGTCACAAGTTCATCGCGCTGCAGGAATGGCACGCCGTTCTGCGTCACCAGGACACCGCCGGGTGTCAGCATGCGGTGAACGTTGCGGTAGAACTCTTCGGAAAAGAGGACCGCGCCGGGTCCGTGGGGGTCGGTGCTGTCGACGATCACGACGTCGAATGTCCGCTCCGTTTCCGCGGCGAACTTCATGCCGTCGGCAATGACAAGCTCGAAGCGCGGATCGTCGAGCACACCGGTGTTGAAGTCCGCGAAATGTTCCTTCGAGAACTCCACCACGGAGGCGTCGATTTCCACCTGGACCAGCCTCTCGACCGTCCGGTGCTTGAGCACCTCCTCGGCGAGACCGCAGTCGCCGCCGCCGACAATGAGGACGTTCCGCGCTGCGCCGTGGGCGATGATCGGCACGTGGGACATCATCTCGTGATAGATGAATTCGTCCGCCGTGGTGACCTGGGTCACCCCGTCCAGCATCAGGATTTTGCCGAAGACCGGGTTGGAAAAGAGCACAAGATCCTGGTGCTCCGTCTTTTCCTGGTAGAGGATGCGGTCGCAGCCGTAGCTGACCTGAACCCCCGGGTAGAGGGTTTCGTTGAAGACCAGGCCGTCGCTCATTCTGCCGCTTCCAGCGTGTGCGGCTTCGACAGCTGGTTGGCGACCTCGCGCCCGCGCAGCAATTCGGAAACCGCGGTCTTGCCCGGATTGAAGGCATTGCGCAGCACGTCGACGCATTTTTCAGGCTGGGCATCGCCGCACATGAAAACGTCGAACGCCGCGTAACCGGCCTCCGGCCAGGTGTGCACGGAAATGTGGCTTTCCGCGAGCACGGCGACACCGGATACCCCGGTCGGTTCGAACGGGTGCAGGTGGATGTGCAAGAGGGTCGCGCCTGCTTCCTCGACGCAGGCCCGCAGGGCCTGTTCGACATGCGGCAGGTCATCGAGCCTCTCGGCGTCGTAAAGATCAATAATGAGATGCGCACCAGCGCAGTGGATCCCTTCTTTCTGAATGAAGTGATCCAGGCGGTCATCGGCGTAAACGCCAGCGGCCGCATTAGAAACGTTTTCTTCCTTCTGGGTGGTGCTTCTTGGCTCGGCAACGCTGATCGCGTCTTCTGCTACACGAGCCTCCAAGTCCATCCCCAGTTCGAAGAGGGCGTTGCTTTCCATGTCGCTCTCCCAAACCAGCAGATGTCCCCGGTATTTTCCGGACGGCACTCCATACAGAAAAGAGTGTTTAATCTCAATGGGAAATCTGCAAAATTCGCGTACCGTTTTTGCACTGCAAACGGGAACGGCCGGATCATGTGACAAGGGTCCGGAAAATCATGCCGACATTTGAGAGGGTTAGGTGTGCCGCTCGAAATCAGAACCTTAACGGGCGACGCCCTGAAAAATGCACTCGCGGATCTCGCCCGGCTGCGAATATCCGTCTTTCACGACTGGCCGTATCTTTACGACGGGTCGATGGACTACGAGGAAAAATACCTGCAGCGCTACGCGGAGACCGACGGGGCGGTGATCGTCGGGGCCTATGACGGGGCGAAGCTGGTGGGGGCCGCGACCGGCGAGCCGCTCGGAGACGAATACGAGGCCTTCCAGAAGCCGCTCCGCGAGCGCGGCCATGATCCTCAGAAGATCTTCTATCTTGCCGAATCCGTGCTTGATCCGGCCTATCGCGGGCAGGGTGTCGGCCACCGTTTCTTCGACGAGCGTGAGGCGCATGCCAGGAGGCTCGGTTTCGGCGAGGCGATGTTCAGCGGTGTCATCCGGCCGGAAGATCACCCGATGCGCCCGGCGGATTACCGGCCGCTGGACCCATTCTGGAAGAAGCGCGGCTACAAGAAACTAGACGGGGTCATCGTCACCTTTCCCTGGCAGGATATCGGCGACACGGCCGAGACCGAAAAACCGATGCAGGTCTGGTACCGCAAGTTCTGACCCGGCCCCGTCAACAGGGGCCGGGGGGGGGACAGGTGCGGGCGCGCTATTTCAACGCCCACATGATGGTGACACTGGCACCGATGGTTTCCTCGCCCGCTTCGATCGGCACGGATTCGGGGCTGGCTGCCATCATGGCGCTGGCGCGCATCATCTGGGGACGCGGCACCTGCGTGCCGGTCTCGGAAATCGACAGGATCTCGCCGAGTTCGACACCGGCGGCGCTGGCAAAGATTTCCGCCTTGTGGCGCGCGGCCTCGACCGCCTTCTTGCGCGCTTTGTCGAGCTTTTCAGCCGGATCGCTGATATCGAACCGGATGCCGTCGACGGAGTTCGCGCCGCTGTCGACGACCAGGCTCAGGATGTCGCCGAGCTTGGCGATGTCGCGGATGTTGACCTCGACGCCGTTACGCACCTCGTAGCCGGTGATGTTGGGCTGGCGGTCCGAACCGTCGGTGATGCGTTCGTAGCGCGGATAGATGCCGAAACCGCGGGTCTGGATGTCCTTCGCCTCGATGCCGGCACCCTTGATGGCGTCGATCACCTTTGCGATCGCCGCCGAGTTTTCCGACAACGCGTCGGCGGCGGTCTTGCCGGTTGTGGCGACATTGGTCGTGATTACCGCCATGTCGGGGGCAACGGTGACCGTGCCTCTGCCGTCCATGGTGATCGTGCCGTTGGAAGGCACGGTTTCCTGTGCGGAGGAGGGAACGGTGGCCGACAGCGCCAGGGCAAGCCCCACAGCAAGGGCGAAGCCATGCACGAAAGCCAGTCTTTTGCCGCGCAGGACGGCGATGAAACCTGTCATTGAATAATCCTTTCAGGCTGTATTTCAATTGTGCGTGAACATGTGTGGCCATTGCGGCACGGATAAGGCTTGCCGGTTCAGCTTCCGTTCATTTTCAAGGGCTTGGCCGGGTCTTGGCCGGGGCGCGGCGGTGCTTGCGAGCCGAGAGCGCGGAAATCCTATTTCGCCAGGCCGACGTCGCCGGTCTCCGACAGGAGCACGGCGATCGGGCGGGAGCTTTCGAACCGGGCGCAGACAATCACGATCATCACGGTGAGCGGTACGCACAGGACCATGCCGACAATGCCCCAGATCGCGCCCCAGAAGGCAAGCGAAAGCATGATCACGAGGCCGGAGAGGTTGAGATTGGAGCCCATCAGCTTCGGCTCGATGAGATTGCCGATGGCGAACTGTATCAGTCCGAGGCCGGTGGCAATGGCAAAGAAGGGGCCGAGCGTGTCGTAGTAAACGACGGCAAGCAGGCTCGGGAAGATGACGCCGATGAGCGAGCCGATTGTCGGAATGTAGTTCAACAGGAAGGCGATGAAGCCGAAGAGCGCGGCGTAGGGCAGGCCGATCAGGATCAGGACGAGGCTGGTGAGCGCGCCGGTCGCGACCGATACGGCGGTCTTGATGGAGAAATAGTGCATGATCGACCGGTTGATTTCCGCCCGGATCGCGAAGGCGGACTGGGCGCGCTCGGGGGATGCGAACAGGCGCTCGAACTTGCGGTCGAAGGTGGACTGCTCCAGCACCAGGAAGAGCACATAGATGAAGACGAGGCTGGCGGAGCCGGCCAGCGTCGTGACCAGGCTGGCCCCGGCGGTCACCATGCGCGGGACGACGCTGTCCGGAAGCAGGTCTTTCAGTTCGACCGGATCGTTCAGCTCGAAATGGGATGAGAACTGGTCGAAGATTTCCTCAAGCCGCCGCTGGTAGGTGGGCGCGTCCTGGGCGAGCTGGGCAAGGTTGACCGTGACGATGTCGAGCACGACCGTGCTGGCGGCGAAGATCGCCAGAAGCGCGAAGGTGAAGGCGATGAAGCCGGGCAGGCGCCAGGGTCCGATCGGGATCTTCTGGAACGCGTGGGCGAGCGAATTGATCATGTACCAGACGATGAGCGCGATGACGAAGGGCAGCAGCAGCGAACGCCCGACGACCAGCAGCCAGCCGATCATGCAGACGAGAAGAACCGTCAGCGTTGCGGTCAGAAGGGGGCTTCGCATTTCGGCTCCGGCTTTTGGTCTATCGGCAGGCGTGTCAAATATGGAGCCAGAATAGACCTCAAGCCTTAAGGGAACGGAACTATTTCCGCGTTTCGCCGCGATTGCCGGTGCGCCGGTTCCCTCCCCAGCGCGGGTTTCTCAAGGCAATTTGGATCGGAGCCCGGGTGAGGGGGTGAGAAAGCCGACTCTTGTGCCGAGCCATTTCCGGCTAGCCGGGCTCTCCGGCCCCGGGTCTCACTTCGTTCGCCCGGGGTGACGAAGGAGAGTGTGATGTTCCTCCACCATCATTCCAGCAAGTGAGGCGACGCCGAACGCCGATCTGGAACCTGTGCCAGGCTTGATCGGGTATCCAGAAAGTTGCGCGAGCGAAGCGAACACTCTTGTCGACACCATCAGAAGGAGCCGCGCCTTCGGCGCGAAAAACATCTGGTTTCCGGATCGGCGCGCAGCTTCCGCAGCACTTGTCCGGAATGACGACCGGGGGAATGCATCTGCACCCTCCTTCGTCACCCCGGACGCAGCTCAGCGGAGATCCGGGGCCGGAGAGCCACGCCTTCGCCGTATCTAACGGGAACACCGGCCCGGTCACTGACACCCCGATCCCGGCTCAAGGGATGCCTTGCTGGAATGACGCTTTCATTGACCGGGATTGCTTCAAGAGGTTCCATTCGGCGAGAGCGGACAGCGGTTGGGCGGACCGGTCTTTCCGCTGGGACCGGGAGGCGCGCGCCATGTCCTGTCTTTCCAACGCCTTTTGTGGTTTGACCGCGCAAAGCACTTGCCCCGCCGGTTCGCCGTGGTATAGGGACTGTGTGCTCCGCAACCCGCTTTTGGCTTGCCGGGCCGTGGGCCTGTAGCTCAATTGGTTAGAGCCGTCCGCTCATAACGGATTGGTTGGGGGTTCGAGTCCCTCCGGGCCCACCATCACCTCCAAAAGGCGTTAAAAATCAAAAAGACTAGTCATTTCTGTTGATTAGATCGGGTAGTATTGAGTATTTTTTGAGTAGTTTCAACGCTAATCAAGAGCGCCCCGATGGCGAAGGTTTACAAACGCGGCAGTTACTACGGCTTTCAAGAAGCCGTTCCGAAAGACCTCCGGGCGATTGTCGGAAAGACCAAAATCCAGCACAGCCTAAAGACCGATAGCCAAAGGCAGGCGACGGTTGCCGGTCAGAAGCTCGATATCTTCTACGACGATGAGTTCCGCCGCCTCCGCTCCCTCGACGCTCAAGCGATCAAGAGCGCTCAAATCCGCCTAGCCGATCTAGGAGTCGTTCTCGACGAGCCCGTCTATACCGATTCCGGCTCTCAAGAGGCGATAACAGCTTTAGCCAAACTCGCGTCAAAGCTTATCGATAGGCATGAGGATCGGGTTATCGACGGGCGCGCTTCCTTCAAGGCGATAGGCGACCAAGGGCTCCGAGAAAAGTTCCCCGACCCGGAGGAGCGCCGCGCGAAGGTCCGCGTCTTGCAAAAGTATCTCGACAAGATGGGCGAACATCAAGTCGAAGCTGAATTGAAGCCCATAGAGCAGGCTCAAGCGGCGGTAGGTATGACCGCCCCCAAAGAATACGAGAACGCCGAGGAGCAGGCTAGAAACAGCCCGGACGAACTATCTAACGACCTTTTCAAGAATTGGATCGAAGCGAAGTCGCCAACAACCAAGGCGCAACTCGCTGCGGAGATAGCTCTAAAGGGGTTGCGAGAGTTCGCCGGGAAGACGAGTCTCCTTGAGATCTCGAAGAAGGACGTCTCCGGCTGGTTGGCGGCGCTTAGGAGTTTCCCGGCAAGGCGAAAACCTGCGGAGAGCGAGCTTACCTTCAATGAGGTCATGTCGCGATATGAGGGGCGCGATTACGCGCCACTCGCCGGTAAGACTGTCCAGAAGCGCTTTACGCTCGCTCAGGCCGTCTTTACGAACGCGTTAAAAGGCGTGACCTGAGACCCAAGTTTCTTCCACGTTAGCGCGGAGTCCTTCGGTTAATTTTTGGCCTCATGCGGCCTGCTTTTGCAATGTCATTTTCAATGCGAATTCGTAGGGCGTGAGATTGCCCAGGGATGAGTGGGGTCTGTTTCGGTTGTAGTCTTCCTTCCATGCGGTGATTTGGGATCTGGCTTCGGCGAGCGACGAAAACAGCGTCTCATTGAGGCACTCATCCCTGAAGCTGCCGTTGAAGCTCTCAACGAAACCGTTCTGCATTGGCTTGCCGGGCTGGATGTAATGCCAATCGACACCTGTCCCCTGACACCATTTGAGAACGGCCATGCTGGTCAGCTCGGTTCCGTTGTCAGAGACCACGGTGACCGGTTTGCCACGCAGACGGATGATCGCATCGAGTTCACGGGTGACCCGCAAACCGGACAATGAAGTGTCGGCCACCAACGCCAGGCACTCGCGGCTGTAATCGTCGACCACCGTCAGAACCCGAAAGCGGCGTCCGTCCGTAAAGGCGTCCGACACGAAGTCCAGGCTCCATCGCTCGTTTGTTTTGCCTGGCAACACCATCGGCCGTCTGGTGCCCAGAGCTCGCTTCCGGCCACCACGTTTGCGGACCTGAAGCTTTTCCTCGCGATAGAGACGTCTCAGCTTCTTCTGGTTCATTAGGATCCCTTGCCGTTCCAGCATGACATGGATGCGCCTGTAGCCGAAACGCCGGCGTTCGCTGGCAACGCGTCTCATCGCCTCACGCAGATCCCCGTCGTCTGGCCTGGTGCTCCGGTATCGAACGCTCGACCGGTCAATTGCCAAGACAACACACGCCCGACGCTGGCTCACGCCGTGCCCGGAGCACAGGTGAGCCGCAGCTTCCCGTTTTGCACCGGGCGTTACCATTTTTTTGAAACAACGTCCTTCAGCATGGCGTTGTCGAGCATGGCCTCGGCCAACAGCTTCTTGAGCTTCGCGTTCTCGTCTGCAAGCGCCTTCAGCTTGCGGGCATCGGATACATCCATGCCGCCGAACTTGGCCTTGTATTTGTAAAAGGTGGCTTCCGAGATCCCGTGTCGCCTGCAAACATCGGCCGTCTTCTGGCCGCTCTCCTGCTCCCGCAAGATGCCGATGATCTGTTCTTCTGTGAACCGTGAACGCTTCATTCCGTCCGTCTCCTGCTTGAAACGGACTCTACACAAAACTGGAGGAGATTCAGGGTCTCAGGTCAGGTTCAATAGCGAAACGGATCGATAAAAACTGGTGCCTCTGTGGGCAATCGGCCTGCTGAGGTATCTTCCTAGGCAAGAGAGAGGTTTGGCTGAATAGCGCTTGCTAAGGTTCTATCTCGATAGTAGCAGCGACAATAGCTCAAAAAGACTATTAATTGATCGGCGATCTTACCGTCATATTCCAGGTTATTCTAAGTTTTATTTACAAAAAATAACCAATTTCAGCAAAATGGTGAGTTTATCCTTTAGTGGCAACAATTGAGCAAGAAGCTCAATTCCAGACTGTCCGGATGGTCATATTAGTAGACACTATCTGGGAGATGAGTCGAGAAAAACTCGTATCGATAAGATCGGAGACATATTTTCGGCTTGGTGCTTCATATGCGGTGGAGACACCTTCATTTTCTTTTCTTTTTCGTTAACGTTTATCATTTTGGGAAGCCTAGACACCCCAACATCTTGTCATTTAGGCTCTTAGCTGCGTAACGGAACAAGGGCTCACAATGGCAGAAGAAAACACCAATCGTCTGCGTTTGCTTGAAGTCATGCGCGTTTCCAAGTTGGAATTTGTCGAACGCCTGGTGGCTCACAGCGACAATATTCCGAGAGAAACTGCAAAGGCACTTCGGGGTGAGGCGGTTGCTCAGATTTGTGAATTTTATTTTCTGATTGATGAGATGAAGATAGAAACCGATCAACAGGTTCGTAGACTGGCTCACGGACATAACGCACTGACCGAAGCGACACTCTCCGACCCGGGGAAAATGGAGCGTTTAGGCAAGAAACCCGACGCTCTGAAGAAGGCGCTATTCCAGGAGCTTGGGATCGAGAAACTGATCGAGAATTTTCGACGCCGTCCTCCTTGTTTTGATCAATCAGATTTAAGCCGTTTATTGGTTACCCAGATGGCGCCGGAGAGTTGCAATCGTGCAGTCAAACATATGGAAGAGGCCGGATTGTTAGAGAGCTTTAAGAACCCATATGGTTCTAAGCTACTTCATTCGCCCGGGTTAATTGAAGAATACTATAGGAATTATTTGGACGACCTAGGCGTAAAAGTCAGATTACATAGCGTTCAGGAACAATGAGATGCATACCAGTTTCGCTTTAACAATTGGACTGTTGCTCACGATGTCGGTCTCGGTACCCGCAAATGCTGACATTTCCGGGTTTACAGCTGATGAACGTTCAAATGCAGCGCTAATCGAGGAAACGATTTCCAACACCCCTGAGTTATCAGAACTGAAAATTGTAAATTCCGAACTGGCGATCGTTTTTGCTCTCCGGTTGCATGAACTGCAGCGCTTGCCAAGCGGCGATGTCCGAAACAAGGACAGGACTTTGCGAGAGAACCCGGAAGCCATTCTGGACCTCATGAAACTCATTAGACTTGCTGCTGGTGGGGAGAAAAACTGATGTCTCGAAATACGCATATCGTTTTGTTTGCGCTGGCTCCTCTCGTCTTGGCTCCAGTCAGCTATGCGGCACCGGGTTCCCTGGAGCCAATCTACGACCTGTCGTGCGACCAGGTTGAGAGCCGTTGGATATCGCAAGCGGACACCATTGTTGAAGTGTCTGATAACATTCAACTTCTAGGCTCCTTACTGGACGACCAGGCTTGTGAGGAAGTAAACCCCGACTTTGAGAAGACTGCACTCAGAATTTTGGTTGATCAGCTTGTCAACGTTGCGCCTGACCTGAACAAAAAAACGAACCAGAAAGCTGCTTTAGGCACAAAACAACTCGCAGACACTGCGATGGCCTACTTTTCCGATTGGAGGCTTCACGAACTGGTGGGAGACCATGCTCGACTTCAGGGAGACCTACTTGGTGCAAAAGAACAATATGGCGCAGCTCTTTCGAGCTATGAGAGCGAGCAGTTTGTCTATCCGGCACCGTCTGCTGCGAGGGTAATGAAAATCCACTCGAAGTTGGTTGAAGTTACAAATGTTTGGGTGCAAACCGGCGCGAGCCTCAATGATATCAGGAAGACAAGAGCTGGTGGGCCGTCGGACGGCATATCGCTCAATTGGCGTGCATGGACCACGCAAAAAAGTCTCATACCACTAAAGTTTGAATATGACTCTGTGGACTTCAGCAGGGAGGGTAAAGAAATTGCTCGCGGCGTCATCGTCGACCTGGAAACGCAAAAGGTCCGGAAGCTGCTGATTGTCGGCCATACCGATCCCAAGGGCAGTGACCAGTACAATCTAAAACTGTCAAAGGCGCGCGCAGAGGCGGTTCGTGATTTCTTGCTCGCCGAAGGTTTTCAAGGCGAGGTAACGCTGGATTGGAAAGGCGAGCGCGATCCTTTCAAATTCGATAATATTGGACTTTACACCGAAGAACAGCAACATGCGGCGCACCGTCGCGTCGTGTTCGAAGTCTTGGAGAAAGCGAACTGATGGTGTTTCTCCGGTCAACCGCGATTCTCATTTTTTTGATCATTCCCGAGTTAGCGGTCGCTAAGGTGTATGCCCTAACTGTTGGTATTGACCAATACGCTCACATTCCCTTGCTGGAAGGGGCCGTCAATGACTCAAATGATATTGCGGAAACGCTTCGAACCGTTCAGCGCGCGCATGTGGTGCAACTCAAGGACCTGGAGGCTACAAAGGTCAATATTATCGCCGCTTGGACTGAGTTGACGGAAATGGCTGGGCCCGGAGACTATCTGGTTTTCCACATCGCTGGACATGGCGCTGTGCAAGAAGCGATTTTTCCGGATGCTGGCGAGGCATTCGACAATATGTACCTACTCGCTTCGTTTAACCTGGAAGGTGACGGCACAAAAGAGCGCATTCTGGACAACGAATTCGCGTTTCTTTTTCAGATGGAAAAAGAAGCCACTGTGCTCTTCATAGCCGATACCTGTTTTTCCGGAACGCTCGCGCGCGCATCAGGTTTTGGGCCTGAGTTGCGTGTGCGCCGCTTGCCAAGCGTTCTGGAATTCAAGGACGACCTCCTCCAAGAAGAGCTCATTGCTCTCGGCCCACCGCCCCCAACGAATTCGAACCCAAACCTGCTGGAGATCTACGCCGGGGCAGCAGGCAAGACGATCCCAGAAGTAAACATTAATAGTCAGCATCGTGGCGCACTAAGCTACGCCGTTGCGCGCGCATTCGAAGGTCAGGCTGACCGGTCCAACGACCAGATGATTTCCTTGAAGGAGATGAGGCGTTTCATTCGCCGCAAGGTTCGAGAGCATGCAAACGGATTGCAGCATCCAGAAACCAAATCCGACAAGACTTTGAATCTTTCTTTTCCTACGAGCGCAGAAATTGCAAATACACCCATTATTCCGAAACTGAACTTCCACGTCACTGAGACTGATGATGCGATCATTGGGCGCAACGACATCATCGAGGAGCTGGATCTTGCTGAACTTCAACTCACGGACAATCCCACAATGGCCGACCTGTCTTTGGAGATGGGCTCTGAGAGTTACAGTTTCTACAACAGTACGCGCGACCTCATTTACGCGTCCACTTCATCGGTAGACTGCAGCAACCTGTCTGACGACGAATGCTCAACCGTCCTTCGCGAGAACCTTGCGAATGAATTGTTTCCTGTCCTGACGAAAGAAATTTTCCTTCGGCGCCTCGCAGCTCGTCCACTTTCGGAGGATATCGAGGTTTGGACACGAGATGCCGTCGGCCAATATGTTCAGGGCGACCGGATCGGTATTCTTTTGAGAACTGAAACCAGTGAGCGTGTCTTTTTGTTCGCACTGGACAAGTACGGAAAGTTAACGGCGTTGCTGCGGCAGCCGATCCTCATCAATGCATCTGAGGCCAAGTTTGTTGGCGAGAGTGTCGCGCAGGCTCCTTTCGGCAATGACCACTTGTTCGCAGTGGCCGGTTCGGGCGATCTTGAGGGTTTCGTTCAATTCATTCAAGAAAACAATGAGCGCGCACTGAACGAAGAACCATTGACACCGAGCGGACACAGCTCCGTTTCCCATGAACTTTTGGCCAAGCTCACTCAAGGACAACTATCAACGGGTGTCTTACCGATTTTCACAATCGCACGGCCGGAGTAGAGTTATGAAAATAAAGAGACTTTTCTCCCTATTCACGCTTTTGTTCGCTCTATTGCCGCTGCCTGCTTCTGCAGATTGGGACAAGGCTTTGCTCATAGGTGTAGGAAGCTATCCTTATCTGGAAGACTCCGACTTGATCGGGCCCCCAAATGATGTGGCCAAGTTCGAGCGATATCTGACCGGCACGGTTGGTATAACTAGCGCAGACATTCGCATCCTGATCGATGAAGAAGCGACGAAGGATGCAATCTTGTCTTCTATCAAAACCTGGCTGAAACAAAATACGGCTGCCGGAGATCGTGTTCTCGTTTACTTTTCCGGACACGGTTCTTACGTCACCGACACGGATGGCGATGAGGACGATGGCCGCGACGAAACGATCTTGCCGTATGATACAGGGCGTGGTGGCGGCAGCTCAGGCATGATCACGGATGACGAACTCAGCAATGCGCTGGAAGCTCTCTCAGGGCGAGATGTCGTGCTGATTGCAGATTCCTGTCATTCAGGGACAATCTCGAGGTTTTTCGATCCGTCCCTGAACGAAGAAACGAGGTCTCGATTTTATCATAACCCAGATGCCAGGGTTTCCAGTCCGCTCATTCCCACCGAGCTGACACCTTCCTTGGCTGACGGCAGATCCGCCGGCTTCACGCACTTTTCCTTGTCAGCTGCCGCAGCAAACCAGCTTGCATGGGAAACAGGCGGCGAAGGGATATTCACCGGGCTGCTGCTTGAAGCCCTGGAAACCAGCAAGGCCGACAAAAATGGCAATGGCATTGTAACAGTCGCGGAGGTTCTCTCCTATGTGCGCCCGCAAACGGAAGCCTGGTGTGAGCGTGTCTCCAGTTGTCAGACCATGGGCTTCACGCCATCGAGCGATCCGATTGCACCGGAATTCGTTTTGGCAGGAGTTCGTCAAACCGGGGACACACCGGTGGAAACGATCACCGACATCGTTCCCGAAAACAACGATATGGGCTTTCAGCTGTCGATTGAACCCTCTGCGACGTCACGCGTTGGTGATGTCAACCGGTTCCGTGTATCGAGCGATAGAGACGGGTTCTTACTCCTGTTCGATCTCAGCTCCACTGGTGAACTGACACTGCTTTTTCCAAAGATGGACTATGCAAACCCTTATGAAAAGGGAACTATCAAGGCTGGAGTGCCCGTGCTTGTTCCCGACCCCAATTGGGGCATTGCATTTGAGGTTACCGCTCCGGGTGAGGGACATCTCTTATCGATCGTAGTCGACCAGAAAATCGATCCGCAACAAATACTAAAAGGGCTTCAAAGTTTTGTCCCGCAAAGTCTTTCAAATGCGGAAACGACACTACAGCAGATCGCAGAACAGCTGCTGGCACCCGCGGTCAACGGAAGATCGACAATCGATGCCGGAGGTAGGAACATTGAGTACGCGATCGTTGCGCCACCAAAATGGAGCGCTGGTGTCACGCCATACAAGCACATCCGGTGAAACATGAGAATTGGATCAGGGCCGATTTGCCGGATTGTGCGCATGTTCCGCACATGAAGTTGTTCCGCAACAAGGTCTCTCTCGCGAGGACCTCGTTCGTATTTTCGGATGCGCTCGAAGAGATTGTTTCAACGACACCGACGCTTGTCGTCTTTCAGCTTGTTGATGTTCTCGCCGAGGCAAAGGAAGGTGGGGCTGTCGTGACAAAGCTGCGGCCGGGGACGCTCGTCACTTTGATGCAAAGTGAAAACGGCTGGGTTCTTATCACGAAGGACGGCCAGGAAATCGGTTATTTGGCGACAAGTTCAATGGCTCCCATTCAATAACTTTTTCGCATCTTTTTAGCTTAATCAAAATGGCTTCGCGGCTTCCTAAAAAGTCACTGGCGCTTGATTTGCAAGCGGGGAACCTTTCCATTCGTAAATCTTACAGTCTGGCATTGACGTAATTGGAGAATTATGAAGGTCTATTTTTTTTAGTTGGCAGTATCATTTTGATTATGCTGGACATTGCTGAATTAGTTGGCATACCCTTAGGTTAATTTGGATCTAATTGAATAGAAAACTACTTTCGAAATCGACTACGAATTCGAGATTGACCGCATGAACAATACAGAAAACCTGGTTCTCAGTATGTGTTGGGTAGTTCCACGAAAATGCTATCTGGCATTGTTCTTTTCCGGGTTTGCACAGTCTTTTGGCATTTGTGGGCGGCATGCGCTGTCTGTCGGTGATCAAGTTTCTTTCAAGCCGGAGTAAATCCTTGCGCATCAGGTCGCCGACTTTTTCTGCGAAACCTGACGATGACGAGCGAAACAAGGAACGTTTTGACAAATCTCAAGAGGGTCAGTTTATGACGCGAAGACTGGGGATAGTTCTTGCTTTAATTGTTTACCTTACGCATTCCGCGTTCGCCCAATCAGTCTACAAGGTACAGGATGGTGCCAACCTGAACGCCCGCTCGGGCCCTGGAACAAATTACAGCATCATCGATCGGCTTTCGCCGGGCACCAAGCTTACTGAACTCAAGCGTACCGGGTCTTGGAGCAAGGTCAAATCCCCTCAAGGTGAAGATGTCTGGGTGCACAACGGCTTCCTGGAATTGAGCTCGCAATCTGGAAGGACGAATGCAAGTCGGGACAATGGGGCTAACGCAAAAGTAAACTCATCGAACCTGCCGACTTCCGTGAATGTCGGGCGAGGTCACATAGGCGCCGTGGCAAGCCTGTCAATCAGTGGTGATGGTCGTTTTTTGGCGTCAAGTGCATTTGGCTGGGACACTCGGCCAATACTGTGGGACCTTGTCACCGGAAGAGAGTTAAAACGATTTACCGGACATTCAAATGAGGTTGGAAGCGTACAGCTTAACGCAGATGGAAGCAGGCTGTTAACAGGCTCAACTGACAATACTGTGCGGATATGGGATACCAAGACTGGTGCAGAATTAATTAAATTCAACGGTTTTGGGCGGACCTCCGGCAACAAGCACAACCTCTCCAAGGTCGCTTTCGGAGATGCAGAAGAAACCGTCTGGGCTGTTTCAAACGGTCAAGACTCGCAAAAATATTCATATGTGCAAGCTTGGGATTTATCTTCTAAGAAAGAGATATTCAGGATTAAGGTGGAGAATACCTACTTTGATGATATTGAATATGTCGAATCCAGTCGATTAATACTTATTGGCTCTGCCTTTGGCGGTGTTGTTTCCATCGACGAGACAAACGGAAAGGTCATTGGAACCCTCCTGACCGATACCGATGGTTACGGTGGTTTTTCGGTGTCACCTGACGGCGATCGGATTGTGCGTCAAGCAGCAGGCAATCGTGCCGAGGTAAGAAGCGTTGATAACTCACTGATATTTGACCTTGGTAGCCACGGTTATGGAGTTTCCGCTACTGCCTACAGTCCGGACGGTGACTACTTAGCGACGGGCTCAGATGGTAGTCCGCTAAAGGTATGGGATGCCAATACCGGAAGGCTGGTTACTCAGTTTGAAACGGAATTGAGCAAGCCTAGTGCAATTGCCTTCACACCTGACGGGAAGACTGTATTTTTTACGTGGGGGACCAAAATACTCGGAATATCAGTGCCGTCCGGCAATGTCGTATACGACATGTCGCCCCCTATGTTAAAACCGAATTCTCTCGATTATGTCCCTGACTCCTCGAAAGCCCTAATCTCTTTCAAAAATGCAGCAACTGTCTGGGACACGGACCGCGGTTTGTTGTCGAAAAAATTTGCTGATCATCGTGGCCAATTGGAAAGTGCTTCATTTGACAATTCTGGAAATAAGGTGGTCTCCAGTTGGTACGATGGAACGCCTTACTCTCAAGTCAATGCAACCTTAGTCGTTTGGGATGCTGTATCTGGAGCCGAGGTGCAGCGGATCGCGGTGGACGAAAACCAGGGTCCGCCGAGAGAAGTATTATTTGCACTTGAGAACGAAATTATATTAGGAGGAGCATGGCAAAAAATTGTCGCTTGGGATGCTTCTTCTGGTCAAGAAAAATACGTGGTGGAACTGCAGAAATATTTGCAATCAATTAATTTGAATTCGGTCGGTAGCAGCGCGCTTATTTCAACCAGCAGATCTTTAATATTACTTAATTTGACAACAGGTGAAAAAATAGATGAAATTCAGTTCGATAATGTTGTTACAGATTCAATATTTAATTCGAAAGAAAATGTATTTTATATGAGTTTGGGTCAATATTCAGATAAGAAATCTGTTGATCTGATAGAAAAAAGTAGTGGTAAAGTTCTGAAGACTTTTCTCGGTCATGATGATTATGTAGAAAAAATTGCTATTTCTACTGACGGTGATTTCTTGCTGACCGCATCTAGAGATAGGACAGCAAGGTTGTGGCGTACGTCAACCGGCGAGGAAACGCTAAGCTTTGAAGGTCACGATAGCTATTTGTCCGACGCGACCTTCTTGGCCAACGACACCAAGGTCATGACTATATCAGACGACGGAACGTCGCGCTTGTGGGACGTTGCGACCGGCAACGAGCTTGCCCAGTTCGTTTATTTCAAGGACGGCTCCTGGATTGTGCTTACACCTGAGGGGTTCTTCAACGCTTCTGAGGGTGGTGCGAAGCACATCAACGTGGTGCGCGGGCTTGAGGTGTTCTCGGTCGATCAAGTCTATGACGCTTTGTACCGGCCTGATCTTGTACGCGAGGCTCTGGCCGGGGACCCGGACGGCAAGGTGGCCGCGGCGGCTGCCGAACTGGATCTGGAGAAGATCATCGAGGGCGGCTTCCCGCCGCGCGTGAGCCTAATCTCGCCTGAGCCTGACGAAACAATCGTTGGCGATGGCTCCGGATCGGGTGCTGTCGATGTCGAGGTGGAGATCAAGGCGACGTCCGGCGGGATCGGCAAGGTGGAATGGTCGGTCAACGGCGTGTTGCAGGATCTGTCCGAGCGGGCCCTTGCACCGCTGGTTCTGGCAGATGGTGTCGAAGAGGCTGGCGGCGAGAGCACCGTTGGCGAGAGCAAACGTGTGACACAGTCGCTTTACCTGGCTCCTGGTGAGAACGAGATCCAGGTTGTGGCTTACAATGCCGCCGGTCTGATTGCCTCTGATCCTTTGACCTTCACTGTGACATTGGACGAGCCGGAGATTACCGATCCCAAACTCTATGTGCTGTCCGTGGGCGTAAACGACTATTTCGACAGCCGTTTGGATTTGACATATGCGGCTTCTGACGCGAAGGCCATCGGTTCTGCGCTGGAGGTCGCCGGCAAGGAGATCTATTCCGACATCATCGTGGAAACGGTGCTGGACGAGGACGTCACCAAGGAGGGTCTGGAAGCGGCCTTTGAGCGTCTGGAGGAGAAGGTCCGTCCGGGGGATGTATTCGTGTTCTTCCTTGCCGGTCACGGCAAGACGGAGGACGGACGGTACTACTTCCTGCCGCATGACTTCCGGTATTCCGATGAAGGCTCGTTCAAGACGGCAGGCATTGGTCAGGAGGTAATGCAGGAGTGGTTTTCCAGGATCCGGGCGCAGAAGTCCGTTCTTCTGTTCGATACGTGCGAGAGCGGTACACTGACCCAGGAGCCCGTTGTGCGTGGCACGGAGGCGCTTGCCGCGATCAGCCGTTTGAACCGGGCAATCGGGCGTACGACGCTGACGGCGTCGACGGACACGGCCCCGGCGCTTGAAGGGTTCCGCGGGCATGGCCTGTTCACCTACACGCTTCTGGATGCGATTGCGGCCGCTGACAACGACAATGACAGTGCGGTGGATGTCACGGAGCTCGCCAGCTACATCGACCGGCGCCTTCCTGAATACAGCGAAGCGGCCTTTGGCTACACGCAGGTCCCTCAGATGAAGGTGGTGGGCAACACGTTCCCGGTCGCCAAGGCCACGCTTGTCCTGTCAGACGAGCCGGCCGAGATCATCCCGACAACACCGACCCATGTGGTTATCCAGCCGGCTGATGTTTTCGCCAAGGCCATCGAAGGCGGGGCAATCGTGACAAAGCTGCAGCCGGGGACGCTCGTCACGTTGATGCAAAGTGAAAACGGCTGGGTCTTGATCGCAACGGACGGTCAGGAAATCGGTCACGTAGCAGAAGCGGCTTTACTCGAGCTGAAACGATGAACATCGGGCGTTTGAAGTGGCACGACAACAGGTTCTCCAGAGAAAGGTTATAGCGATGCGTTTGTTTGCCCTTTTTCGACCTAGATTTTTCAAGGCGGCCACCGCGCATTCTTGGGTCAAGGTGACCGTTGTTGCGAACCCCAATGCGTTTTCGGTTCGGGCACAAGCCACCGTGCGGAGATACTGAGCTTCAACACCGCGTACCAGGCGTCTAACCTGAAGATTGGGAGGTGAGAATGAAGAAAACAATTCTAATTCTTTTCGCGCTTATCACTGCGTCGGCTGGCCACGCCTCGGCGCAGTCCAGCAAAGATGATTTTGATCGCGAAATGAACGAGGTAAAGCAGGTTATGTGCGCAATGCGTCAGGGCCAGATACAACCGTCCGATCTCCAAGGACAGGAAGGCTCCTGGTTGTTCTCAGTGCGCAGCTTCTTGAGTTTCCAAGGGCTTGAGGTGGAATCGAATTCCGATCCCTGGTCTGAGGCTGACGCGAAAGCCGTTGAGGCTTTTCTCGCGCTTTCCGCGGTCGAGGATTGCGGCGAAGAACTTTCGCCAGAAGCGCGAGCCGAAAAAGAGCGTCAAGAGGCCGAGCGGAAGCAACAGCAAAAGGCAGCGAACGAAGCCATCGGCTGCAATGATGGCGAGTCATTCGAAAGGCTCTTCACATTCGGTTATTCGAACAAAATTGCAGAGCCTGCAGAGACATTTGCTGCAACGGCAACCAAAGAGGCTGACGGTGACGTGTGCGTGGAGGCCCTTGCCGGTATTCACTTGTTTAGTCAGGATGAGCTTGCAACCCAGATCGCTTCAGGTGAGTATGCAAAGTTTGGCTACGCCACTCTTGATGAAGCATACCGCTACTTCCCAACCGAAACACTCATGTTGCTGAGTGCGCCATTTATCTTCGATGATGCAGAAGCACTCGCGGGCTTTAGCAAAAGCGACGCAGCTCGCGGGCTCCTGGACTCGCTCAAGGAACATGGATTGGTTGGATTGGCGATCGTCCCTGGTCCGATGGTGCATCTTTCGTCCGCCGGGCCCGTGCGTAAGGTTGAAGATGTTGATGGATTGAGGACCTACACCAAACTCGGGACAAAGGGGATCGAAGTGCTTGGCGCCATGCCGACCCCTCTACCCTCTAGCGAAGTCAAAATGGCTCTCAAGGTGGGCGTGATCCGTGCCGTTTCTGCAACCCTGGCAGAAATGCACGAAAACGATTTGGTTGCCAGTGGTGGCGTTACCCTCACGGGGCACACCGTGGCAGGCGGAATCCTTTTTGTCAGCCAGACATGGTGGGAAAGCCTTTCACCAGAGGTTCAGCAGGTTCTTCTGGAAGCTGCACAAACGACCGCCGAGGCAAACGCTTCTGCAATCGCTGCAGAAGAAGAGGCGTTGGTGCAAGCGCTCGAAAAAGACGGTCACAAAGTCACGCGGCTCTCCAAGGCAGAGCGTGACGCCATGAAGAAAACTGCGGCTCCCCTTGTTGCTCCGATGCTCTCCGCGATAGACCCGGCGGTGGTTGAGGCAGCACGCAGCTCCAGCGGTAACGAGTAAACCGATGCCAGAGGGGAAGGCCGTTCGGGCCCGAACAGTCTGGGGCGAGGTTCTCGCCATTCTGCTTGCGGGCGCATTGTACGCGGCACCGGCAGCAGCGCAGGTGGATGATTTCCGGCTTGAAGTGACCAAAGGCCATACCTCGATGGTCGGAGATTTGTCGGTAAGTTTGGATGGAAGGCTTCTGTCCAGCACCGATCAAAGTGGCGTTTCGAAGCTATGGGACATCGACAGTGGCGCGGTCCTGCTTGAACGCTCGAGCTCGCTCGATGGCAGTATGTTCCGGTTGCTTCCAGATGGAAGCCGTCTGGCCCGGATCGTGCGGCGAGAGGGGAACCTCACCCTTGCCGGTTTCACGGACCTATCGGGAAGATCGTTTGGCGCGAAGATCAATGGCCGCTTGGCCGAAAACGCCTTTTCGGCTGATGGTGCAACTGTTGCGCTTTCGAGAGATGACGGTGCCCTCCAAATCATCGAAATTGCGACCGGTCGGGCAGTGTTCAACTATCGCGATGCCAACAGGTATGGCGATCGCGTATTGCCTTCGCCGGACCACACCGTCGTCCTTCACGTGAAGCGGCAGGAGACCAGTACGGAGATCCGGGTTCAAGGGCTGACGGACAAAGGCGCTGGGGCGTGGTCGGCGGTGATAGATGGCGCTGTCGAAAGCCATCTATACGGCGATGGACTGAGTGCTGGGTTCTCCCCAAGCGGGCAGTACGTGTGGGTTTCCAGTCTGGCTTCTGCGAGCATTAGGCTGGACGTTTGGGAGACCTCGACAGGCGCGAGCGTAATCAAGCGCGAATATCCGTTGCCCAGAGGCGAGAAACCGAGACGTTGGTCCGACGGTATGAACATGACCGTTGTCTGGGCACCATCTGAGGAAAGGTTGGCCTTCAACCGGGTGCCTCTTACGTATGTCAGCAGCGAGATCCTGGATCTGATCACGGGAGAACCGGTTGTTGGCCTTGATACCCGGCTGATCAACCGGGTCTATAGTAGCAAAGTTGAGCGTCGTCGCGCCTTCCGTATAGTGACTGCATTCCTGTCGGATGAGAAAAGAGTTGTCACGAGCGGGGATCTGGTGGTCTGGGACACGACAAGCGGCCAGCCTGTCGACCAGTTATTCGAAGCGGGTGTCGCCGATGGAGGCGAGAGCGGCTACGAAATTGAACTTCATGCTTTGAGACACCGAGCATTGGACGAATTGCTGGTGCTGCACGAAAGCGGCAGTATCTACCGATACGCGCTTCCGGAACTCGAACTTCTTGGAACGGTCGGAAGCGACCTGCTTCCGGTTTATCACGCCGCTTGGACGGCAGACGGCAGCGCGCTGCTTCATTTCTCTGCGCGTAAAGATGTCGGGAATGGGTTGGCCGACGGAATCATACAAATGCTCGACATGACTTACGGGCGCGTGGATCCGGATCGCTCGTTCGAAACCTCGGAAAAATCGGCAGCATTGGGCGATGGCCTCAAGATCCGGGCTGTTGCACCAGACTTGTCTTACGTGATTGCGGGTCAGGACTACGCGGCCGCACAGTTGTTTCGGCGCGGCGAGAAGGGAAACTATGTTCCGTCGGACAAGCCGCTTCAGTTCTCTACCGATCGGATTGGCCAGATTGCGATCAATTTTCAGAGCCCGGACAAGTTTCGCATCAGCCAATCGGGTAAGCTCATCATAGGTCGCCTTGATTTCAGAGATCGGATCGCGATCTTTGACTCTGAGACAGGGGATGTTCTTAGCGCCTATCACTACGGAAAGAAGAACAGCAAGGACTTCATCCAAACGGGCCTCCCCATTCTGAGCGGGGACGAGACGCGCATTTTTCTCCCGTTGAAAAGCAAACATGGCGAGGAAATCCTATCCTGGTCGGTAGACAAGGTGGACCAGGTTCGCAGCGACCCCGCCCAAGGCACCGATTTCAGTCGCCAAGGTCAATGTAAGATCAACCAATTCCCAGCAATATCAAGCGACGGCAAATTCGCATTGGGCGAGATGAGCGGTTCACAGTTACCTTGCATTGGCAAACTGCCCGACGGGGAACTGGCAGTGGAACTCGAAGGTTTTGGTCGGGTCTTGCAGCGGAGCAACTGGCCAGACACGAAACTGTTTCCTGTCGAACGCGCAGACTTCACCCAAGATGGCAGGCTGGTCGCCGCCGCTTCGGAGAGAGGTGCCATCATTTGGAACACCGCCGAAGGGAAAATGCATGCACGCCTAGTCGGGCATTCCGCCCCGGTCAGTTCACTGCACTTTTCACCTGACAATACCCGGATCGCGACGTCTTCCTACGATGGTACTGTACGGCTTTGGACAAAGAATGGCGAAGAGCTCCTGAGATTCTACCTGTTCGCCGATGGCGAGTGGCTTGCGATCTCGCCCGAGGGTTTTTTCAATGGCTCGGACAAAGGAGCGAAGCGCGTCAACGTGGTGCGGGGCGGAAACGTGTTTCCCATCGACAGCTTTTTTGACGCCTTGTACCGTCCCGATCTGGTGCGCGAGGCCCTGGCTGGAGACCTGGACGGTAAGGTGGCAGCCGCCGCGGCCCAGCTGGATCTGGAGAAGATCATCGAGGGCGGTTTTCCGCCGCGCGTGAGATTGATATCGCCGGAACCGGGTGAGACGGTAGCCGGAGACGGATCCGGATCCGGTGCTGTTGATGTTGAGGTTGAGATCGAGGCGACGTCCGGCGGGATCGGCAAGGTGGAATGGTCGGTCAACGGGGTTCTGCAGGATCTTTCCGAGCGAGCACTGTCTCCGTTGGTTCTGGCCGATGGCGTGGATCAAGCTGAAAGCGGCGCTGGGCAAACCAAACGCGTGACACAGTCACTCTATCTGGCACCTGGTGAAAACGAGATCAGTGTCGTGGCTTACAATGCGGCCGGTTTGATTGCCTCCGATCCCCTGACCTTTGCTGTCGCCCTGGACGAGCCTGAGATCACCGATCCCAAGCTCTATGTCCTGTCGGTGGGCGTGAACGACTATTTCGACAGTCGTCTCGATCTGGCCTATGCGGCTTCCGACGCTAGGGCCATCGGCTCGGCTCTGAAGATCGCCGGCAAGGAGATCTATTCCGACGTTATCGTCGAGACGGTTCTGGACAAGGACGTGACCAAGGCGGGTCTAGAAGCTGCATTCAATCGCCTAGAGACCGTCGTACGTCCTGGGGATGTGTTTGTGTTCTTCCTTGCCGGTCACGGCAAGACGGAAGATGGACGGTACTACTTCCTGCCCCATGACTTCCGGTATCAGGACGAGGGGTCGTTCAAGACAGCCGGCATCGGCCAGACAGCGCTGCAGGAATGGTTCTCAAAGATCCGGGCGCAGAAGTCAGTCTTGTTGTTTGACACGTGCGAGAGTGGCACGCTGACCCAGGAGCCTGTTGTACGAGGCACGGGGGCGCTTGCCGCGATCAATCGTCTGAATCGGGCGATCGGGCGCACGACGCTGACGGCGTCGACAGACACGGCGCCGGCGCTCGAAGGGTTCCGCGGGCATGGCCTGTTCACCTATACGCTTCTGGATGCGATCGCGTCTGCGGACAATGACAATGACAGGGCGGTGGATGTGACGGAGCTTGCGAGCTACATCGACCGGCGTCTTCCTGAATACAGCGAGGCGGCCTTTGGCTATACGCAGGTTCCGCAGATGAAAGTTGTCGGCAACAGTTTCCCGATCGCAGCGACCACGCTTGTACTGTCCGACAAGCCCGAAGAGATCATCCCGAAGACGCCGACCCATGTGGTCATTCAATCGGCTGATGTTATCGCCGATGCTATTGAAGGCGGGGCTGTCGTGACAAAGCTGCAGCCGGGGACCACTATTCGACTGCTTTCATCCGAAAATGGATGGGTCCTCGTCGCGAAGGACGGAGACCAGATCGGATATTTGGCAGACAACACCGTGGTGCCGCTGCGGTAAGCGCCTTCGAAGTGCGTTGTTTTGATCAGGTGAGGTGTGAATGCGTGTTCTTGTTTCTGCCTTTTTGATTGTGATTTGCTTGATCCATCAAGGATTTGCCCAGTCAGTCTACAAAGTTCAGCGCGATACGCACCTCAATGCCCGATCCGGTCCGGGAAAAAACTTCGGGGTGGTTGAACGTCTTGCACCCGGGACCAAGCTGTCAGAGCTTGAGCGCGACGGTTCCTGGAGCAAGGTTTCAACACCGCAAGGCAGCGAGGTGTGGGTGCACAACGGCTTCTTGGAATTGAGCAAAGAACAGAAAAGCAATCCGTCTTTTTATCCCGAGATGGAGTTAAGGCTTGCTCTTGGTCACGGCGCCGATGTGGAAAGCGTCGCGCTAAGCCCGGATGGGCGTTATTTTCTGACCGGTGGTGGCACAAATGCTCCTCTTTTGTGGGAGGCCCAGAGTGGTCGTGAGATAAGACGATTCGTTGGTCATTCAGAAGCAGTCCGAAGTGTCGCCTTTAGCCCCGATGGTCGTTATGTGCTGACGGGTAGCGACGACGACACCGCGCGGTTGTGGGAGCTGGAGACCGGCCGTGAAGTTCAGGTCTATAAGGGGCATTCGGAAAATATCTTAAATGTTGCTTTCAGCGAAGATGGTCGTTTTGTTTTAACTGCAGGTCTGGATAACACTGTTCGTTCGTGGAGCAAACAAACTGGCTCTGTTTATTCTACAATTGAGCCGGATTTTTCATTCGGTCGCGCAGCATTTAGTTCGAATGGAAAACACGTCTTGTTGGCCGGTTTTTTCAATTCTTCCGCATTGTTGTTGGATGTATCGACAGGCGAAACAATAGCAAGATTTGAAGGGGCTTCAGGTGCCGTTGCAAGTGTTGCTCTAAGCAAGAATGGAAAGTATGCGGCAATGCTCAATCATGTCGCGACATCGCTCTGGGAGGTGGCAACAGGACAGGAAATAAAACGTTTCAACCATAAACCCGGATACGCCATATCTGTTCCGCTTGCATTTAGTCCGGACAGCCGGTTTCTCTTGAATGGCACAACTGATGGCACTGCGGGTTTGTGGGATATTACTGCAGATCGAGAGATACACAGATTTGACAGTCAGACGTTTGATTTCCGTTTCGCCGCCTTCAGCCACGATGGTCGTTACTTGTTGACCGGAAACTCCGATAGCACCGGGAGTTTATGGGAGCTTGAGTCGGGCAAAGAAAAAAAGCGCTACGAAAGCCGATCGTTCGCTGTTCATGAAGCAGCCTTTAGTCCAGACGGCAAATTTTTGTTGGTGGGTAGCAAGGACGACAAAGCTCATTTGTGGGATTGGCAGTTGGGCAAACACGTACGAGAGTTCGCGGGACACACTAAGGGTGTCTTCAGCGTTGCCTTTAGCCCCGATGGGAACCAAGTGCTGACGGGAGGTTACGATGCTGCGCGTTTGTGGGAAACAGACACGGCCCGTGAGGTCAAGAGATTCACTGGGCACGCCGGTGAAGTAATTAGCGTTGCATTTGGTTTCGATGGCCGGCTTGCCCTGACTGCGACGTCTTCTGCAGCGCACCTGTGGGAAACGGATACGGCGCGCGAAATACGCCAGTTTAGGAAGCAAGAAGAAAGAATATCCGGTGCCGCCTTGAGCCCGGATGGCGCACGGGTCTTAACGGGGTTAATGTATACAACTCAGTCGGATACCACTGTTGCGCGTTTGTGGGACGTTGAAACGGGCAGTGAAACACAGGCGTTTGATTTATCTCCTGGCTCTCTCGCCACAACATGGAGCGCAGCATTCAGCCCTGATGGGCAGCAGGTGCTGACGGCCAACTTTGACAGGGCACAATTTTGGGGGACGGAGACAGGTTTAAAGACCGAAACCTTTGGAGACCAAAAATCGGGAGTAATAAGCGTTGCTTTTGAAAAGAACGGCGACTTTATTTTGACTGGCGGGCTCGATGGCACAACACGTTTGTTGGCGCTGAAAACTGATCAAGAAGATGCGTTTTTTCAAGCAGGCATGGGTTATGTCGTTAGTGTTGCCGTCAACCCGGCGGGCCGCCAAATCCTGACAGGCAGTTCAGACGGTACGACACGACTTTGGGACATCGATAACGGAGACGAGCTCGCAAAATTCATTACCTTCAAGGATGGCTCCTGGATCGTGATGACGCCCGAGGGGTTCTTCAATGCATCGGAAGGTGGGGCGAAGCACATCAACGTGGTGCGTGGGCTGGAGGTGTTCTCGGTCGACCAGGTCTATGACGCCTTGTACCGGCCTGATCTTGTACGCGAGGCCCTGGCCGGGGACCCGGACGGCAAGGTGGCCGCGGCGGCTGCCGAACTGGATCTGGAGAAGATCATCGAGGGCGGCTTCCCGCCGCGCGTGAGCCTAATCTCGCCTGAGCCTGACGAAACAATCGTTGGCGATGGCTCCGGATCGGGTGCTGTCGATGTCGAGGTGGAGATCAAGGCGACGTCCGGCGGGATCGGCAAGGTGGAATGGTCGGTCAACGGCGTGTTGCAGGATCTGTCCGAGCGGGCCCTTGCACCGCTGGTTCTGGCAGATGGTGTCGAAGAGGCTGGCGGCGAGAGCACCGTTGGCGAGAGCAAACGTGTGACACAGTCGCTTTACCTGGCTCCTGGTGAGAACGAGATCCAGGTTGTGGCTTACAATGCCGCCGGTCTGATTGCCTCTGATCCTTTGACCTTCACTGTGACATTGGACGAGCCGGAGATTACCGATCCCAAACTCTATGTGCTGTCCGTGGGCGTAAACGACTATTTCGACAGCCGTTTGGATTTGACATATGCGGCTTCTGACGCGAAGGCCATCGGTTCTGCGCTGGAGGTCGCCGGCAAGGAGATCTATTCCGACATCATCGTGGAAACGGTGCTGGACGAGGACGTCACCAAGGAGGGTCTGGAAGCGGCCTTTGAGCGTCTGGAGGAGAAGGTCCGTCCGGGGGATGTATTCGTGTTCTTCCTTGCCGGTCACGGCAAGACGGAGGACGGACGGTACTACTTCCTGCCGCATGACTTCCGGTATTCCGATGAAGGCTCGTTCAAGACGGCAGGCATTGGTCAGGAGGTAATGCAGGAGTGGTTTTCCAGGATCCGGGCGCAGAAGTCCGTTCTTCTGTTCGATACGTGCGAGAGCGGTACACTGACCCAGGAGCCCGTTGTGCGTGGCACGGAGGCGCTTGCCGCGATCAGCCGTTTGAACCGGGCAATCGGGCGTACGACGCTGACGGCGTCGACGGACACGGCCCCGGCGCTTGAAGGGTTCCGCGGGCATGGCCTGTTCACCTACACGCTTCTGGATGCGATTGCGGCCGCTGACAACGACAATGACAGTGCGGTGGATGTCACGGAGCTCGCCAGCTACATCGACCGGCGCCTTCCTGAATACAGCGAAGCGGCATTCGGCTATACGCAGGTCCCTCAGATGAAAGTGGTCGGCAACACGTTCCCGGTCGCCAAGGCCACGTTTGTCCTCTCAGACGAACCGGCCGAGATCATTCCGACAACACCGACCCATGTGGTCATTCAGCCGACCAACATTCTAGCGGAAGCGGTCAACGAGGCAACGGTTGTCATGGAATTGAAGCCAGGTGCAGCGGTCAGATTGATATCTTCGGAAGACGGATGGTCGCTGATCGCGAGGGATGGGAAGGAGCTGGGGTTTGTTGTGAGCGAAGCAATTTCGTCTCTCTACTAGGTGACCGGCGACGCATGCTTGCCCAACGGGTCAGCGAGAATCAAGATTACAGGCGCGGATGTTATGCATTTAGTCCATATGCTTTGAGGTTGCTGAGTTACCACGCTTTCTTGAACGTTATGATGACTACCCAACAGAAGGGGCCAGGAGGCTCAAGTGGCAGTTCTAAAATACGCTCTAAACGCGCAAATGGCGCGCATTTGCAGTTGCTTCTTGGTTGCGTTGTGTTTGGCGATGACACAGGCCTCAGGACAAATCTTTCGAGTTCAGGAAGGCACTGAACTCAACGTTCGCGAAGGTCCGGGCACCGGTCACAACATCATAGACAGGTTGGGCTCCGGCACCGAAATTGAGGAACTCGAGCGTCAAGGCAGTTGGAGCCGGGTCACCCTACCAACAGGAGTGGCCGGCTGGGTGTACAACAAGTATTTTCAACCTGGGCCTGATCCGACAGCGGCGCGTAATTCGGTGCCAAAGACACTATCTGTCGGCGTCCAGCCGCAAAAGGGACATGTGAGCCGAATTGCGAGTGTCACGTTCAGTTCAGATGGCAAACATGTGCTCACAGGGAGTTATGACCAGACCGCTCGCCTGTGGGATGTTGGGTCTGGAAAAGCCGTTCGGGGTTTTCAAGGACATGATGGGCCAGTCGAGAGCGTCGCAATCAGCGTCGATAGCAAGCTTGTTCTTACCGGTGGAGGAGAAGACTCTACCGCTCGGGTTTGGGATGCCGAGACCGGAGAAGTGCAGCGGATTTATGAAGGACACAAAAGCATCATAACTGGCGTTGCGCTAAGTCCAGACAAGAAATATGCGTTGACAGCAAGTTGGGATAACACTGCTCACTTGTGGGATACAGCGACTGGTTCGACAATCCATATTCTTGAACACGGCGAAAGCTGGGTGTTGTGTGTTGCGTTTGGTCCCTACGGCAAGAGGATTCTGACGGGTGACTTGAAAGGTATCGTCCGAATGTGGGACGCCCAGACGGGCGCGGAAATCCGATCTTTCAGCAAGTTTGATGCTAGCGTTGAGATTGTACGTTTTGACACTAGCGGCAGGAAAGTTGTTGGCGTGAGTGCAGATGGTGAAGTTCGTGTTTGGGACACTGAAACCGGGTACATCTTACGCGAAACGGGAAAACTGTTCGACTCCAAATTCAATATGTCGAGCTACGCTTTAAGTCCAGACGGCGATCTCCTTCTGACCGGATCGAGTAATACTGATGAAAGCGGACAGATACTGCTTTGGGATCTCGACGCTGCAGATGTAATTCAGTTTTTCGGTGATAATTCAACTGCAGTCGGGAGTGTTGCCTTCAGTCCGGATGGCAAAAGGGTTTTGGCAGCGCGGTCGACAGGTGTCGACATCTGGGATCTTGAGACAGGACGACCCTTGAACCGTTTTGAAGACAAATTGGAAGGCTCGGCATTCATGGCATTTAGTCCCGATGGTCGGGAATTTTTGACCAGCGGAAAAAACAAGACTGCGCGTTTGTGGGATGCCGCCTTGGGACAACTGACCAGGGTTTTTCAGGGACATACGGCAAATGTAAACGGTGTCGCGTTTGGACCAGAAGGCCAACGCGTTCTGACAGCGAGCAGTGACGAGACAGCCCGACTGTGGGAGCGAAGGACTGGTAAGCCTCTCTACACACTGAGTGGACATGAAGACAGAGTCAGTTTTGTGTCGTACAGCCCGACAGGGGGAGAAGTGCTGACGGGAAGCTGGGATGGCACAGCGCGGGTTTGGAACACTGCAACCGGCCAATTGGTCAGTGTCCTGAAAGGACATGCCGGAGGGATCAACGGTGTAAGGTTCAGCTCTGATGGCAGAAGCGTTTTAACGGCTAGTGATGACAAAACCGCGCGTATGTGGAGTGCAGACACCGGGAAAGAGCTTCATGTGTTTGAAGGCCACAAGGAAAGCGTTTTTGATGTCGTTTTCAGTCCTGACGGCAATTTTGTTTTTACAGGTAGTTTCGACGGAACAATCCGTAAGTGGAATGTGGACACTGGCGATCAGCTTGAAATTGTCGGGCCGCAAATTTTTGACCTCGCTTCGGTTGCGTTCAGTCCTGACGCGCGGTTCGCGCTGATCTTTTCATACAAAAATACTTATCATCTGATCGATCTGGATACAGGAGATGAGGTGCGGGATTTGAAAGCTGAGTACGACGGTTTCTCACTTTCCTTCAGTGCCAATGGCGAAACCTTCTTGACTGGTTCGAACAGCGGATCGATCCGCCTGTGGAAGACTTCAACTGGAACGGAACTCGCACAGTTCGCTTCCTTTAACGATGGCTCCTGGGTTGTGATCACGCCCGAGGGGTTCTTCAATGCATCGGAAGGTGGGGCGAAACACATCAACGTGGTGCGCGGTCTTGAGGTATTCTCCGTCGACCAGGTCTATGACGCCTTGTACCGGCCCGATCTGGTGCGCGAGGCTCTGGCCGGGGATCCCGATGGCAAGGTGGCAGCCGCCGCGGCCGAACTGGATCTGGAGAAGATCATCGAGGGCGGCTTCCGCCGCGCGTGAACCTGATCTCGCCTGAGCCTGAGGCCACAATCGTTGGCGATGGCTCCGGATCGGGTGCTGTCGATGTCGAGGTGGAGATCGAGGCGACGTCCGGTGGCATCGGCAAGGTGGAATGGTCGGTCAACGGCGTGTTGCAGGATCTGTCCGAGCGGGCACTGTCTCCGTTGGTTCTGGCCGACGGTGTTGAAGAGGCGGGCGGCGTGAGCACCGTGGGCGAGACCAAACGTGTGACACAGTCGCTTTACCTGGCTCCTGGTGAGAACGAGATCCAGGTGGTGGCTTACAATGCTGCCGGACTGATTGCCTCCGATCCTTTGACCTTCACTTTGACATTGGACGAGCCGGAGATTACCGATCCCAAACTCTATGTGCTGTCCGTGGGCGTAAACGACTATTTCGACAGCCGTTTGGATCTGGCCTATGCGGCTTCTGACGCGAAGGCCATCGGTTCTGCTCTGAAGGTTGCCGGCAAGGAGATATATTCCGACATCATCGTGGAAACGGTGCTGGACGAGGACGTCACCAAGGAGGGTCTGGAAGCGGCCTTTGAGCGTCTGGAGACCAAGGTCCGTCCGGGGGATGTGTTCGTGTTCTTCCTGGCCGGTCACGGCAAGACGGAAGATGGACGGTACTACTTCCTGCCCCATGACTTTCGGTATCAGGATGAAGGCTCGTTCAAAACGGCGGGCATTGGCCAGGAGGTAATGCAGGAGTGGTTCTCAAAGATCCGGGCGCAGAAGTCCGTTCTTCTGTTCGATACGTGTGAGAGCGGGACGCTCACGCAAGAACCAGTTCAACGCGGCACAGAGGCTTTGGCTGCAATCAGCCGCCTCAACCGGGCGATCGGGCGCACGACCCTGACGGCATCGACGGACACGGCGCCGGCCCTTGAAGGCTTCAGGGGCCATGGCCTGTTCACCTACACGCTTCTGGATGCGATTGCGGCCGCTGACAACGACAATGACAGTGCTGTGGATGTGACGGAGCTCGCCAGCTACCTCGACCGGCGCCTTCCCGAATACAGCGAGGCGGCATTCGGCTATACGCAGGTTCCGCAGATGAAAGTGGTCGGCAACACGTTCCCGATTGCAAAGGCCACGCTTGTCCTCTCAGACGAACCGGCCGAGATCATTCCGACAACACCGACCCATGTGGTCATTCAGCCGACCAACATTCTAGCGGAAGCGGTCAACGAGGCAACGGTTGTCATGGAATTGAAGCCGGGTGCAGCGGTCAGATTGATATCGTCGGAAGACGGATGGTCGCTGATCGCGAGGGATGGTAAGGAACTGGGGTATTTGGCAGCAACATCGCTATTGGCTATTCAGTAAAAATACACCAAACGAAACAGCGTCCGATACCTTCAGAAATTGGATGCAACCGTCCGCAGTCAAGACCGAGCAAGAGATGGCAATTTAGAAATGGAAATTTCGCGCAAACATAAGCTTGTGTTTTTCACGCACTGCAGGCCCACTTGATACAACCGTATTCATCCCATTAGGTCGGGTGCTCTGCTACCGAACCTTCTGCCGGCGCGGGATAGATTTTTCCGCCTTCCGTCAGCAGAATGGGCTGGTATTGTTCGCTGCATTTGCCTGTGTTGTCAGAAGGATAAGCGAACGGTTTTCGTAGGTTTAAGTTGGTTCAAAAAAGGAAATACAACTTAATTTGAGACGTCTCTATCATTTTGAAGAACCTAGACAGTGCGAGCTTTGCAATTTAAAGTATAAATGATGGTCAAATACTAGCCGATATTAAGGCGTGTGACCTTGTTGAGCCCCGGCAATGCAATCAATTTGATAGTGTTTGCCTCGTCTCACAGGTCATAACGATGGAGGCAGATTTGAGGTTTCTGAACGTAGTCTTGATTGGTTGCCTTTGGCTGTTCGCAGTTCCTGCCTATGCCCAACGTCTTGCCTTGGTAATTGGCAATGCGGATTATGCAGCGCTCGAGGATCTCGAAAACGCTCACGCCGATGCTAGGGCCTATCATGAAGCCCTGTCTGACCTTGGTTTCAAATCTGCGCTCAAGCTGGACCTGGATTTTGAAGCAACCTTTGACGCTATTGAAGCGCTACTCGGGCGCGTGCAGCCCGGTGACGAAGTCGCCTTTGTTTACTCAGGCCACGGCTGGAGTGACGGGGCTTCAAACTATCTTCTTCCAACAGACGCCCCAAAACAAGGTGGAGATAGATTTCTGAAACGCAGCTCAGTTGCGCTTGGCAACGGCCACGACGGCCTTTTGGATGAGCTGGAGCAGGCGGGCGTCAGTCTAACGGTTGCGATCATTGATGCCTGCCGAAACAATCCATTCACACCTCGCCCGGGCAGGAGGAGTGTTGGCATCAGCCGCGGGCTTTCCCCGATTACGGCCCCTCAGGGGACATTTGTGATTTTTTCGGCCGGGTCGGGTCAGGAAGCGCTCGATCGCTTGCCGGACGATCCTCCGGGCCAGAGCCTGAGCGTTTTTACACGCACTTTTGTTCCTCTGCTTTCCCGTGGTCTCTATTTGGAGGATGCTGTGGCGATTGCGCAGGAAAAGACCTATGAAATTGCTCTCAGGTACGACGGTCACCAGCAGCAGCCGTCCTACTACGACGAGACCCGGTGCAAAACATGTCTTGGGAGAAAATGCACGAGTGGAACGACACCACAACAGGAAGACGAAATAGCATTTGTTCAGGCTGTAAAAACGGGTACGGCAGATGCCTTACGTATCTTCATCGATACGTACCCCGACAGTTCACTAAAAGTACCAGCCAAGAATCAACTGGCGCGTTTAATGGAGCCCCCAGTGCCCGAGCCGGTCCAGGAGGTGACGGACACTATTTCGGGAATTCAAGTCCCCGTTCCAAGCGAGAAGAATACGCGCCCCGTGGAACGAGAAAAACTGAACCAACCTTTAGATGCAGTTGAGTCTCAGGTCACAGCACTTCCGGCAGTAACTGATCCAGTTACTTCCCCGGCCTTCATCCAAACCTCGTCAGAAAAACGTTCAATCCTCTATCTGGAAGGAGGCAAACCGGAAGGCACAGGCACGGCCGAGGCCAGCACCGTTACCTGGACCTATTCGCCGCCCAGGAACGGAGAGGGTGCTCGGTTGCACGCCGATGTCACCTTTCCGGAGAAAGGCATGAGAACTGAAATTAGATTTCTAATAAACAAGAACGCACCTCAAGCAGCAAGTCATGTCGTTGAGGTCGGTTTCCCTTCAACCATAGGCGTGTCCAAAATCGCAGATATTCCTGGATTGGTTCTCAAACCAACTGAAGAGGCGCGCGGTAATGCCCTCTACGCTGCGTCGGTTAGGGAGAGATCAGATTTATATAGGATAACTCTGTCTAGTCTCCCAAAGGAACAGGAGCGTAACCTTCAGCTTATGAAAGAAAGGAGCTGGATTGACATTCCGCTGCTCTTCGAGAATGGGAGGCGAGGCATTCTGACGTTGGAAGCCGACAATGTCCTACATTTGGCGCTTGCAGACTGGGAGAAGAGGCCACAAGAGACAAAGAGTACGGTCGACAAAAAATCAGAAGTGATGAATACGCAGGAGCTAGGGGCGCATGTTTACGATAAAGTTCCGTCTGGGACTTATATCGTCCAAGTCGATAGCCAACGATCGGTCAGTGTCGCGCGCGAGAACTACACCAAGATGCAATCCAAATATCCGACGTTGTTGGGAAATGTGTTTGCAGCGGTTGTTAAAGCTGATTTGGGAGACAGAGGCACATTTTTTCGCACACGCATCCCAACAACCTCGCGCGAAGCTGCGACCAAGCTTTGTAGCCGGCTCCAGGCGAAAGGTGCTGACTGCTTTGTACGCCGCCAGCCTTGAATTCGTTTTGATCTTGGAGTGACTGCTCACGCTTGACACGTCCGATTAACAACAAATTTTCTGACGCAAGTGGCTATCAAGCCCAACTTTTTCCGTTTCATTTAGCTAAGTTGGCGTCGTCGCGACTTAGCTACGACTTTGTTAATCTGCCCGTTCCAGGACAAGGGTCTTGTTAGCTGATCGGAACCTTTATTGAACGAGCATTTGGTTCGTCAGTTCTTTTGATTTCAATGTTCACTATTGCAATCTCGTGACATGCCCACATTGGCGGTGCCTTCTGCGTATGGATACGCTCAAGTTCCGCAGATGAAACTCATCAGTCGCATGCTCAATCACGATGTCTCGACATCTACGACTTCATCACACATCTTCAGCCGATCAGATTTGCTTCGTCAAACAAGTTCAGATTGCGTTGCAGATCAAAACCAAACCGTTTCGGAAAATATTCTTGGTCAGTCTTTATCTTTTTGATGAGACTAGACATCAGGACAATGCCTAATTTAGGCTCTTTTCGACCAGATTTTCTTAGCGTTTGTTATGACAGGCATCGTCAGTGTGTAACTATATCCCGTCGAGACACTGAGGGCGACCGGACTTCGTTTGCAAATGAGTTGTGGCTTGCCGATGGGGAACACAGAAACGAGATGCGCATTCGTGGACCTGTGGTGCAGATATTGGGCTTCATGAGGCTTTGCGGCGCGAGTTGGCGCGAAAAGTGTTGAGGTTGCCGGCAAGAGGATAGAATATGTTCTGGTTGCACCTTCTGAGAGGAGCGCAAACCTGACGTTACAGGATGCATGCGCGTTGACTGCGCCGGTCTTTTCAATGGAATAGACGCTTTGCCGGCGGAAAATTTTGTTTTGAAAGCCAGGTTTCCGGTGGCTGAGTTTTTTGAATTAGAGGTGATCCATGCGCGGTTTGAAAGGATTCCTGGTCTCTATTTTCTGTCTTCTCTCGGTTCCTGCGGAGGCAGAACGCTATGCACTCGTGATCGGCAATGGCGATTATGAGGAACTGGATGATCTTTACAACACGCATAGCGATGCGGAAGCATATCATCAGGCCTTTGAGAGACTCGGCTTCAAGTCAACGTTGAAAAAGGACCTTGGCAGGGACGAAATCTGGGACGCGCTGGATGAGATCGCGGAAGTCGCGAAACCGGGAGACCAAGTTGCCTTTGTTTTTTCGGGCCATGGCTGGAGCGATGGCGGCAACAACTATCTGCTGCCGGTCGATGCGCCAAAACAAGGGCGCAACAAGAAACTGGTCCGGGCTTCGCTTGCGCTTAAAAACGGGTTTGATGGTGTTCTGGACCTTTTGGCGGAACGCGGCGTTGGCCTGACGATTGCCATCATCGATGCCTGCCGGGACAATCCGTTCGCCTCTGCCGATGGCTTCAAGAACATCAATGTGGGCCGGGGCCTTTCCCGGATTACACCGCCTCAGGATACGTTCGTGATTTTTTCCGCCGGAGCCGGGCAGGTGGCGCTGGACCGCCTGCCAGATGATCCGCCCGAGCAACGCCTCAGCGTCTTTACCCGCCATTTCGTGCCTCTCTTGACCAGCAACCTTTATCTGCGTGACGCGGTGCTGAAAGCCCGCAAACAGACATACGACCTGGCACGGACGCATCAGGGCCATCAGCAACGCCCGGCGCTGGATGAAAACGGCTTTGAGAAAATCTGTCTTGCCGGGCCGGGTCAGTGCAGCACCGGCCAGTCGGAACAGGCGGCCTACCTGGCAGCTGTGACCGAAGGCTCCGCCGACGCGCTTCAATCCTTTATCTACGAACATCCCAGCAGTGCTTTTGTTGCTGCTGCAAAGACGCAACTGGGACTTTTGTCGTCTAGCGGCAATCTTTCATCACTCAGTGGCGCGGCTGGCAATGACCCGGCCTGGATCCGCGCGCGCGAGAGATGCAACCAACTTGCTGCCATGGTTCACGAAGGAGGTGTCACTACGGTGGAATTGAATGCACACTCCGGGGACGCGAAACAAGCTTGTCGCGAAGCGCTGGAGCTTCGTCCAAATGATGCAAAAATGACCGCGCAGCTTGGCCGGGCGTATTACGCGGAGGAAAACTATGACCGCGCGCTTGAGCTTCTCAGGCCTGCAAGCGTGCAAGACAATGCCACCGCCCAGTTCGTTCTGGGAGTGATGTACTGGAATGGGTATGGAGTTGACGAGGAAAAGGCCAAGGCATTGGAGTTCCATCACAAAGCTGCCAAACAGGGACATCCAGGTGCTCAGATCAACATTGGCGTCGCCTATCACGACGGTCGCGGTGTTTCGCAAGATTATTCCGAGGCGATGCGTTGGTATCTCAAAGCTGCTGGAAAAAACCACCGCGTAGCGCAGTTGAACATTGGGGTGCTTTACGAATATGGCCTCGGCACGCAAAAAGACGATAATAAAGCCGTCAAGTGGTATCGCAAGGCGGCCGCTCAGGGTTATGCGAGTGGTCAATACAGCCTGGGCTATATGTATGCAAATGGCCGAGGAGTTCCCAAAGACGATACCGAAGCCGTCAAGTGGTATCGCAAGGCCGCAGAACAGGATTATGCCCGCGCGCAAACCAACCTGGGCTTTATGTACGAAAAAGGCCGCGGAGTTCCTCAAGACGATACCGAAGCCGTCAAGTGGTATCGCAAGGCCGCAGAACAGGATCACGCCCGCGCGCAAACCAATCTGGGCTATATGTATGCAGAAGGTCGAGGAGTTTCCAAAGACGAAGTCGAAGCTGTCAATTGGTATCGCAAGGCTGCAGAACAGGATTATGCCCGTGCTCAAACCAACCTGGGCTATTTGTATGAATTAGGCCGCGGAGTTTCCAAAGACGAAGTCGAAGCTGTCAAATGGTATCGCAAGGCTGCCAACCAGGGTTATGCAAGAGCGCAGTACTATCTAGGAGTAAATTATGCATCTGGCACTGGCGTTGTGAAAGACTATACCGAAGCGGTCAAGTGGTATCGCAAGGCCGCAGAACAGGATTATGTCCGTGCTCAATTCGGTTTGGGCATTCGCTATGCAAATGGCGAGGGAGTCCCACAGGACTATACTCAAGCTAGAATTTGGTACCGCAAGGCAGCTGAACAGGGAAATGTGAATGCGCAATGGAACCTTGCGATGCTGTACTTAAAAGGTAACGGCGTCGAACAGGATCGGGACGAAGCAGCCAGTTGGTTCAGAAAAGCCGCTGACCAGGGCGATGAGGAAGCCAAGAAGAAACTGAAGGAAATGGGTTACTAAGGGCGCTGTTGCTACTCAGTATTTCAGGATTTTACCCAGCTAGCCGCCACGCAGCCTATGGGGTCGATCGCGTAATGGAAGGTCTCAGGTGCAAGATCCGTCGCTCGTTCAAAGCCGCAGAAACATTGCGTCTCGTGCTCGATTGCTTGCTTGGCGAGGGGGCATTCCTGGGTGAAGTCACCGCGGGGTCGTTAACCAGATCCTCAAGTGCAGATGGTGAAGGCTGTATCCGGGTTGCATTTGTTGCAGCACTACTTGCTTGTGAACCGTAGGCCCATGACCAATCCGCTTAGCCACTCCCAGCTGGGGTCAAACCTCGGCACTCCGTACAGGGTCATCCGCCGCCGCAAACTAGTTCAAGAGCAGGAATTTGCTTTCGCGGCTCGGGTCTGAAACACTTAAAACCAGATCTTCGATATGAACACTGTTTGCGTGTCCGACAAACCGTAGCCTGAGGGTAATCGACGAAGCCTTGCGGGCGGCCTCGTCTACATCCAGTTTGAGAAGCCCGTTCAAACCATGCGTAACCGGTGTGCTTCCATCGTAGGAAACACGGACAGTCTTGTATCGATCCGACAGGTTATCCTGAAATTTGACGACCACGGTTTTCAGGTGTTTTCGGAACTTGCGCCCGTCGCGCAGTGTCATCCCCATGCTTGCACTTTGGTTGCCCAGAGCGGAAGGCGCCTGAATGCTGTGACACTCTCCCAGTCCAATCCGGATGGGTTCACTTTGAGCAAAAACAAGGCCGGTTTCCGTGGCTCTTACTTCGCCAGAGCGCATGTAAAATTCCTGGCATGTGGTGTAGTCAAGGATTTCAAATTCTTCTCCTGGACCTAGCCTTAGGATATCTCCGACTGAAAGCTCTGTAAAAGCAAGGTCTTCGCCTTGCGTAGTGGTCCCACTCAAAATAATGGCGATCGGCTTTGAAAAAGCCTCGGCAGTTGCCAGAAGTCCGCCCAGGGCAAACACGAAAAAGACAGCTGGATTTCGGATTACCAAAACCCGCAGAAACAAATCAAATCCGGCGAGCTTGAACTTCGTCAACATTGGATCATCCTCGCTAAAATACTTGTTCGTTTGCTATCTCTCTTGGTGTCAGTCCCAATTCTCTATTTGATATTCTTGTTTTTAAGGTGCTTTGGAGTTTATTGCGATTTTCTAGTTGCTGCCGGTCTTTTCCTTGATCCAGTCGATATAGGCAGCGACCCGGGCATAGACGCCTGGGTGGCCCTTTTCAGCACAGCCGTAGCCCCAGCTTACAACGCCAACTTGCACGAAGTTTCCAGTGTTGCCAATCTCGACCACCAGTGGGCCACCACTGTCGCCACTGCAGGAGTCGCGCTGTCCGTCAGAGTATGCAGCGCAAATCTGAGTTTCATCAATGACTTCGTTGGGATACGACGCTCGGCATGTCTCGTTTGAGATAATTGGAAGAGAGACTTCCTGCAGGTTTTTCGCCCCCTGGCCAGCCTCCGTAACGCCCCATCCGACAACCGTTGTGCACACGCTGACGCGCGCAAAGATCCGGTCCAGTTTTTGGGACGTCAAGTTGATCGGCCTTGCAGAAGGCGTATCGACCGGTGAATCCACACGAATTAACGCAATGTCGTTTTCACTTGTTTGCGGATTGTAGTGTTCGTGGACAATGATCTTTTCGATCCCGAACTCCTTTCCAGAGGCCGCCTCGGTGCCGCCGACATGGACTTTGATTTCATCCGGACTTATGACATCCCCGTTCTGGTCAAAGAAACAGTGAGAGGCCGTCAAGATCCATCGCTTCGAGATGAGGGAAGCCCCGCAGAAGTGACCTTTATGGGCGCCGCCCCAGGGAGCTGAGAGCGACACCGTCCAAGGGAATTCCTGTATGCTTGTTTCGCTTCCCCCGATAATCCTCGAGGTTGCTCGACCATCACTTGTCTCGCAATAAAAGGTTTCTTGCGCCGATGCTTGACCGAACATCATCATCATGGCTGTGGCCACGGACAATGCGCCGAATGTAAGTTTTCTAGTCATCATTCCACAACCTCGTATGCAAGTTCAACGGAATGGTAGGACCGCAGGGCCCCAGATCTCGCAACAGGGCTGTCCCCGCAACTCGTGGCAGTTTTAAGCGCCTTGTCGCTGATCACCGGGAAATCCTCTGGACCAAACTGTTCGTTCTCGTCTTTTGCGAAATGCAGGTACGCTTGAGCGCGACCGAATGGAGGCCGAACTTTAATGGCGATCTTCTTGTCCTGTACAAGCAGTTCTGAAAGGCAGTACTTCTTCCCTGGCTCAACCTTAAGGCCGGGCTCGTAACTTCCAATCTGGGTATATTCGTGAGGAAGCAAACGAGAAGGTGCAGATCCGTCGGCCGAATAGGACCACAGGGAAACAAGACCGGATTGATTGCTCTCAAAACAGAGATCAATGTTACTGCCGTCAGAGAGTTCCGGAGCAGTCACCATACTGTCCGACGAAGAGATTGCCTCGTCTTGAAAGAACAGCTGAAAATCGATCTCAACGTCCGACAACTTTTGATCGGTTTCGATCTTTATCGCCTTGCAGCGGTCCGCCTTAGCGGTCGTTGCGACGGATACTGTTGCCAGAACCAAAAGTGCGTGCAAAACGCTGTGTCCAAACTGAATTTTCCTCATCAGAAAACCCTCACGATTTCCACGCGCCTTTGCCTTGCGGCGTAGGGGTTTACATTTTCGATCGGATCGAGTTCACCGCGACCAACGACTTTCAAACGACTAGCCTCGACACCGAGGGAAGACAGAAATTCGGCTGCGGATTTGGCGCGGCGTTCGGAAAGCTTCTGATTGTAGGCAGCAGCTCCAGACGCATCCGTGTGTCCTTCAACCAAAACTGTCAGGTTTCGCAGTTCAGGTGATTGCAGCGCAACGCCGATCTTTGCCAGATTCGTGACGGCCCCCTGGTTGAGATCGGCCGAATTCAGCGCGAATTCAATCGGGAAAAATATCGAAACTTCAGAACCTTGCTCTGGTTCAGAGGTCAAAGTCACGACAATGTCGCGTTCTGTCATGTTGCTTTTCAGGGCAGATCTTGACCGGCCCTCGGCATGTACATCGCCGACAAGGTTGAACGCTCCGAAAAAGAGCACGAGCGAAATAGTCATTAAACAACGTCTAGAGTTTAACATTTTTTGTTTCCTCGATTAAAAAAGGCCTGCAATCATCTGTTTCAGGTTTTGCCAAAATCCCTGGTCGGCGCTTTCCTCCTTTACGGCAGGCTCGGGCTCCTTCTCCGCTCGCTGTGCCGGCATTGGACCATTCCAGGGTTCAGGTTCGCCTATGGCACCAGCAAACAAGATGCTCCCGCTTTCCGGGTGATTTAGCGTGAAGAAAAAGGGCCTGTCGAAACGGATCACCTCAGGATCGGCAAGTGACGAGCGCGTGGATGTAGCGACAGTCACGGCGGCTGCTTCAGCACCAGTTTCGTCCGCCTTGAAGGCCACCGTTTGCGTCATTTCGTCGATCGGCCTGGATGGGTCAAAAAGGCCGGTCAACAAATCGGCATTGCGATAGAGATCGCCGAGACCGAGTTTCATCATCATCATGCGCAGGTTGTTTCGACCATCGGCTTCGAACCTTGGCAACTCGAGTCCCACGGTTTCAGCAGTGCCTGGCCAAATGAGTTCTCTTTCCGCGGAATCGTGTTCCGCTGCGTCCTGTCTGAGAGCAAGCCAGTTGGGATCCAGCTGGTTCAGCCACTTCTGCGTTTCAGTTGCTTCAGGCGGCAAAATAAGCTGGAGGACATAAGCGCTGTCTGCGAAGGGGAGCAACACGCGTGTGTAACCGTCCTTCTTTTGGACGAATGTAAACAGCTTCTCCTGTTTCATCATTGCAACCGGGACCGAGCTGCCACTCTCGACCTCAAATTCAGCCGGATGCGTCTTTGTCGGGTCAAACGTGTATTTCCAGGACGACTTGAAAGCCAAAATGTTTGCAAGCAGAAAGTTCGTGCTTGGTTCAACATCAACCGGGCTCTCGATCATGTCTCCAAGCAGCCCGGAAAGCCTGGTATTAAGTGACTTGGTCCAGTCAGCCAGGCCGCTCGCCGGAAGTTCCAGTATCTCGCCCGTGAAGGTGGCATCGGCTTTGCCGATAGGCCCGATAACGCTGTTAAGTTCAGGCGTGGGTTGGAAACTCTGATTGTGAACAACAAGACTGAAATCTGTTTGAGGCCCGGACTGGCTTTCTGTTTCAGAAAGCCTTGGCTGAATACAGTTGCCTGCTTGCAAGACATGCTCTGCGTTGTTCAAAACCTCGGTAAGTGCATCCGAAGAATTAACAGAGAGTAGATTTGTCAAGTTCAGGAAACCGGCAGGTGACACAACAGAGTTCGCTTTGCCGTCTTGATTTGTCTTAGCAGCAAGAACGAGGTCCTTTGTCAGTTCGCCAAGAGCCGCCGCCGAGACATCGTCGCAATTTTTCAGCTGTTTCGCAGAAACGGCAGAATTTCCTGCCAGGGTAAGACCTGAAACGCTGAGTATCAGCAGAAATTTGATTGCAATCGAGGTCACTAGAGCCTCCATTTTATCATCGGTTCCGGGCGCCTGCATCGCAAACACATGCATCAGGCAGGCGCCGCAACTTCGTGGGTCTGGGTCTCAGCGCGTCAGAAGGGACATTGCGGCACGTGCTGTCAGGCCAAGGCCGAGTTCCTGTGCTTCCGGGGTTGCGACCAGCGTCAGGTTTTTCTGACTAAGCTGATCCCAGTCTCCGACCTTCGGAAAAAGTTCGTTTATCAGATCCGCTGCTTCGTTCATTGTCGGCACGGCTTTTTCAGAGCAGAGCGCCAGCACGGTTTCGGCTCCCGCCGGTCCCACCGAGGAAAAAGTGACGGCGCCGGAAATCTCCATGGGTTGTCCCGCCTTCAGTGTGGCGTCAGTTTGCACTTTGTTGGGAAAGAGTTGCCGGACTGCACCCGATGTGCCGATATTATAGATTGCCAAGCGACACTCTTTCTCGGTCGATGCCGTAATCTTTATGGGCTCACCCAGGTCGTAGACAAGTTTGTTTGAAGCGAGGCTGAAGGAGAAAGGTTCGCTCACCGAGATCGTTTGTCCAGCGTCTGAATAGGCAGCGGGAAGTTCGCCGGAGTAGGACGTTACGCTAACACTGTCCGTCGCCCATTCAGCCTTTCCGGATGATGCGGTCTCACTGATTGCGCCTTCGATTTCCGGAACAAGTGTCTTGATCTCTGCCTTTGCGACCCTGATCTTGCTTCCCGAGGCCGTTGCCAAAATGTCGGCATCCAGAAGCGGTACTTTTTCAGTGGAAGCAAAGGCCTTTATAACGTCCGTGCCGACAGGTTCAGCAAACCTGAGGAGCACTCCCGTTCCCTTGCCGGCAATCTTCTTGAGTTCGCCTGGCTTTACAAGGTTATCTGTGCCCTCAGCATAGGGATAGAGCACGGTCATAACCTTGTCTTCGTTGACGGAAACGACTGTGACGTACGCGTCCTTGTTCGTTGCGACGGACAGTTCAAGTGTTTCTCCAACCTTATAAAGCCCTTTCGGATTGTTGATCTTGAGCTGAATGTCGAGCTCGGACTGCGGTACTTCGATCGATGCCACCTGCTCTTGTTCGGGTACCAACGTCCTGAAAACGGTGTCATCGGCATGCGCTGGCACGAAAATCAAGCTCAGCGCAGCACCGATGGGGAGTAAAAATGTGCAGGGACGTCTAGTCATGTTTTTTCCTCTTCAATTGCTTCGGGCAGATCAACGAATAACGTCGACATAAGATGTTATGATCGAGTAAGTGAAATCGGGAATTTGCTGCAGTGTACGTTCAAAGTCTGCGTACGCGCGGATGTCGCCACGGAAAACCAGCGGGCTGGTGGAGAGAACCAAAAAAATCTTTGTACGACCTACCGGCTCAACTGCGTAAAGGCTATGACCCGGATGCGGCGCTATTTTTTGCCACACACCGGCAGACAAAAACTGGTTTTGCGTTAGGCGGTTCATTGAACCGTCCGGATTGCGCAGCAAAAGTGAAGCATAGCTGTCAGTCTTCGAGTAACCGTTGATCTCCAGTTTTTGACCAAGACGCACGCTGTGGCCGGATGTAACCATAACAGAACCTAACGGAACCTCGGTCGAAATCTGTGTTGATACAGAACTTTCTGACAACAGCGGAGCGGCGGATGTCAAAAGATCTGCGTGTCCTGCTTTTGGATTGGCCACACTGAGAGCCAGAAAACTGAAAAGTGAATGACAGAAGAGTTTGTTAATCGACATCTAGTTGCTCCAAATAAGCTTATGAATCTTTGAGCCTCTGACTTGTATTCGCAGGCGGAACGCGATCATTCGCTGTGCAGTAGCGCCTTCTGAAAAGGTATATTGCGGTTCGATGTGTCTGTTTCAAACCAATTAAAAATGGGAGTTGAATTTACATTTTTGCAGGGTTTCTCATTTTGAGGAGGCTAGACATTGTCTTATTTCTGGGTTTACCCTCGGAAAGAAACGGTGTTTGCACCGTGCACTCGGCGATATTCAATCGGTTTTCATGATTATGCGAGTAAATCAACCAGAGGTGCTTGTCAGATCCGGTGTACTAACGATGCGTCTGATCGTTTTCATATTGCTATTTAGTTTTTCATGGACAAGCTCCGCCAAAGCCGAACGGCATGCTTTGGTGATCGGTAACGCCAATTATGCGTCTCTGGAAGATCTGACAAATACGCATTCGGACGCAAGAGCCTATCACAGGGCGTTGACTGAGATAGGTTTTGCATCAACCTTGAAACTTGATTTGGATCACGACGCCTTTTTAGACGAATTGGACGCGTTGTTGGCACGCATCAAACCGGGGGACGAAGTCGCTATCGTCTTCTCCGGTCACGGTTGGAGCGATGGCGGAACAAATTATCTTCTTCCGGTCGACGCTCCCAAACTCGGCAGCGTGAGACAATTGAGGCGAGACTCGATTGTCCTTAGCGATGGTCAATCAGGATTGCTGGATGAGCTGAAGAGCGCTGGTGTCAGCTTGAGTGTAGCAATTGTCGATGCCTGCCGAAATAATCCGTTCACTCCTTTGCCAGGCAAGAAAAGCGCTGGACTCCGTCGAGGCTTGTCCCCGATCACGGCTCCGCATGGTACGTTCGTCATCTTTTCCGCCGGTTCAGGTGAAGAGGCGCTGGATCGTCTACCGAACGACCCCCCGGATCAGCGTCTAAGCGTCTTTTCCCGATATTTCATTCCATTGTTGACGAGTGATCTGTATCTCGAAGACGCGATCGCAGTTGCACAGAAGCGAACTTATGAAGTTGCGCTCAACTATAATGGCCATCAGCAACGGCCATCCTACTATGATGAAACTCTGGGTAAAACTTGCCTGAAAGGGAATTGCAATTCCAAATCTGAAGCCCAGGCGAGTGAACCCCAACCCGCAGACCAGAAGGCATTTCTTTCCGCGGCGAAAGCGGGGTCAGCAGAAGCCCTGGAGGCTTTCCTTACTGAATATCCTGAAAGTTACCTCAAACCAACGGCTGAAGCTCAACTCGCAAGGTTGCTGGGTGAAGGGGAGCAGTCTGTAGTTACCAGAACCGAATTTACGATCACAAACCCATATGGGGCAAAGTTAAGAGGATCGGCCTCCTGGTTGAGCGATCCGATTGACTTGCTTTCTAAAGGTTTGGTCGTTTCTGTCGTTGAGACTTCAGGAGAATGGTTCAAAATTTCTCGAAACGGAAATCACAAAGAAGGTTGGCTTCACTTTTCAAGTCTCGATAGGTTAATGCCCGAAGCAGGCGATGATACGCAAGGTCAGAATTTGACGACCAGCAAGCCGTCAGATTCAGCCGGGCAAAACGCTGGATTTGTTATTACAAACGCCTATGGCGCTAGGTTGCGAGGCGATGCCAGTTTCCTAAGCTCTCCGGTTGGCTTGCTTGAACCCGGTGAGATTGTTTCGGTCGTAGAAACCAGCGGCGAGTGGGTTAGAATTTCTGGAAATGCAAGCCACAATGGTGGTTGGCTCAACATTGCAAGTCTCGGCAAACTGTAGCTACAACATGAAATTTGGATTTGTGAAGCTAGAGCTCTAGGCAAAAGGTCAAGCAGCCTGCAAACAGATGTTGAGACGGTAAAAATAAGTTCTACGAATTTTCAAACAGCTTGGGAACCCGGGGGGCGTTTCATGCATTGTTGCTTCAGTTTCTTCTTCGTTTGTTTTTGTGTTTGGTCGTGTGCTGCTCAAGCGGAAAGACATGCATTGATAATTGGCAACGCCAAGTACGTGTCCTTGGAAGACCTGACCAACACTCACGCTGACGCGCGGGCCTATCGCGAAGCGCTGGTTGACCTTGGGTTTAAGGCAACGTTGAAGCTGGACCTTGACCTGGACAGCACACTGGACGCGCTTGATGAACTCTTGGGTGAAGTTGCTCCCGGCGATGAGGTCGCCTTCGTCTATTCCGGCCATGGCTGGAGCGATGGTGCTGAGAACTTCCTTTTGCCTGTCGATGCTCCCAAGCAAGGTAGCGACCGGCAACTGAGGCGGACCTCAATCGCCTTGAGCAACGGTGAGGATGGTTTGCTGGATGAACTCGAGGCTGCTGGTGTAAGTCTGACCGTCGCGATTGTGGATGCGTGCCGCAACAATCCATTCACGCCGCGGCCGGGCAAGAAAAGCGCCAGTCTCGGCCGAGGACTGTCGCCGATCACCGCTCCGCACGGCACTTTTGTTATCTTTTCCGCAGGGTCGGGTGAGGAGGCGTTGGACCGCTTACCCGACGATCCGCCTGGAGAGGGCCTGAGTGTTTTTACCAGGACATTTGTTCCGTTGCTTTCGAGCGGTCTTTACCTTGAAGACGCGATTGCAGTCGCTCAAGAAGAAACCTACAAGATTGCAAAGACTTATAACGGACATCAGCAGCAACCGTCCTACTATGATGAAACGCGGGGCAAGACATGCCTGGCCAGCGACTGTAAAGCGGGTTCTGCCGTCACTTTGCCGCAACAACCGAAGCCCGACAGAAACGCTTTTATCCGTGCCATGAATGAGGGAACACCAAAGGCCCTTCAAGCTTTCTTAGATAACTACCCCGAGAGCGAATTCGCAGGCTTCGTAAAAGAACGTCTCGAGAGTTTGATGCGTGAAGCGAAGGCACCTCCACCAGAACCTATCCACCGTGAGAGCCCCCGATCACCTAAAAAAGACTGTGCCTGGCGCGGAGACACGGCATTTTGCGCGAGTTCGACTTTATCGAGCCAAGGGCGAAATACGTACAAGTCCGCCAACCTGTTCGATCAGAAGCGGTTTACAGCCTGGGTAGAAGGTGAATCTGGGCATGGTATCAATGAATGGATTTCGATCGAGTTTCCGGAGCCCAAGGCAGTTGAGTACCTTTTGATCGGGAATGGATACAACAAGAATAATGACATTTATTCGAAAAATGGCAGGGTGCACAGGGCAGAAATTTCGTTGTCTACTGGCGACCGTTTCATGGTCACGCTAAAAGACACCCCAAGAAGTCAGCAAATATTTCTGAGTAATTATCCTCCTGTGACGTGGATTCAGCTCAAGATAGTGTCCGTTTATGAAGGGTGGAAGTATAAGGACACAGCGATCAGCGAGTTGAAAGTAGGTTTGAAGTGAGGTGGAGCCTTGATATCAAGGCGCTTGGCCTCGCAGTCACTATTCTTCTGTCGTGCCCGGTTCAGTCTGCTGAATTGCCCGATGGCTTGGTTTATCTCAAAGAAATCGATGCTTCCATCATCCAGGACATGCGCTACGCAACGCGCCAAAACTTCACTGGCCGGAAGGTTCCCGGTTACTTGGCCGGGGAGTGTATTCTGACTCGAAAGGCCGCGTCCGATTTGTCGAAAGTCAATTCGGAGCTCAATGAGATTGGCCTCGGGCTGAAGGTTTTTGACTGCTACAGACCGGAAAGAGCCGTGGCGGCTTTTGTCGACTGGGTTGGCGCTGCCGAACGAACCCGGACCCGAAAACAGTATCATCCGAACGTTCCCAAGAATGCGCTTATCCCAAAATACATCGCCAGCCGCTCAAGTCACTCGACTGCCAGAGCGGTCGATGTCACAATTTACGAACTCCACAAGTCTGCAAAGCACGATGAAGGTCCTTGCGCGTCATCTGGGCGTTCAACCCAAGACCTTGACATGGGAACGACTTTTGATTGTTTCGACCCATTGAGTGAGACACACAACAAGACGCTCTCGCGAAAACACCGAGTTAACCGTTCATTGCTTCTCGATGCGATGGAACGACACAGGTTTCGAAATTATTCTGGCGAGTGGTGGCACTTTACGCATCAGTCTGGTGCTTCGAAGCGTCGATACGATTTTCCCATCGAACCGAGATGACCAGCAGTTTACCAGGCTCCCGTCAGGTGCACACCCAAACTCAGGACGAGTTACTAATTCTATTGCACTTACTCATTTTGAGTAGACTAGACAATACGCAAATTCTGAGTTTACCCTTCGTTAGTATCTTGCTTGCAACGACAAGTCTGGTCGGCCGTTTTGATTTTCCGGCTATAACTTTAGCAAGCATGTGAGAAGAGAACAGTTGAGATTGTGAGCAACCGACATGCGTTTCTTGTACGCTTTGCTTCTATCATTTTGCTGCTTGTGGACCACTGCTACCTTAGCCGATCGGCACGCCTTGATCATTGGCAATGCCAATTATGTCTTACTGGAGGATCTTGAGAACACGCATGCGGACGCGCGGGCCTACCACAATGCGCTTACCGACCTCGGATTCAAGTCGAGCCTGATGCTCGATCTTGATTTGGAGGGCACCTTGGATGCACTTGACGAACTTTTGGGACGGATCAATCCCGGTGATGAAGTTGCTTTCGTTTATTCTGGCCATGGCTGGAGCGACGGCAACGCCAACTTCCTGCTGCCGGTGGATACACCCAAGCAAGGCAGCGATCGTCAAGTCAGGCGTACATCGCTTGCCCTAAGCAACGGGTTCGATGGTCTTTTGGATGAGTTGGAGGCAGCCGGTGTAAGCTTAACGGTCGCTATTGTAGACGCGTGCCGCAACAATCCGTTCTCCCCCCGTCCGGGCAAGAAGAGTGCAGGCCTCACGCGAGGTTTGTCTCCTATCCGCGCTCCACATGGCACCTTCGTGATCTTTTCTGCGGGTGCCGGACAGGAGGCGCTTGACCGTCTGCCAGATGATCCACCTGAGCAACGCCTCAGCGTTTTCACCCGTACCTTCGTTCCGTTGTTGTCGAGCGACCTGTTTCTGGAGGACGCAATCGCAGTTGCGCAAGAGCAAACTTACGAGATTGCGCTCGGTTACAACGGTCACCAGCAGCAGCCATCATACTATGACGAGACAAGAGGAAAAACGTGTCTCAGCGGAAGCTGCAAGCGCGAAATAATTATCAGTCCCGCGCAGACGAAAGCAGACAGTCGGGTGGACGAGAACTTCCTTGAAATTGCATTCTGGAATGAAATCAAAGACAAAACCGACGTGAATTACTTCCGGCGGTACCTGCGGCAATATCCGTCGGGTAACTTTGAAATTATTGCAAAGCAAAAAATCAAAGAACACGAGAAAGAACAACAAAAATATTTGACTGGTGAATTCCTTGAACAGCGGTTTGAAGCACCGGTTTTCATCCGTATGCAGCATGAGGTTCAAGTCTGGGACGTGCCTTCTGCTGGTGCCAGAGAGATAAGAAAGACGGAGATTGGCAAGGACATTATTGTGCTGGGCACACTTGTCAACGAGCAATGGTACAAGGTGTCGTCAGTTCCAGTCAGCAAAAGTAACATGGGTTTTGTGCCTGCATCGATCCTTGACGAACTCCTTCGAAGTCAAGGTACAAATCTTCAAGGGCTTGCCAAAAACCAGAGAACTCTTTCGTCCCAGATCAGGCAAATCGTGGAGACCTTCAGGAAGGAAGCTAGCATAAAGCAAGAGCATTTGAATTCACTCAGATACGGTGCGATTGCAAAAAAGGGCAGGTCAAGTTTCTTCGCGGCTTGGGGGTACCGCAGTCAGGCCGAGGCTGAAAAAGGCGCGCTTTCGAAATGCAGCGGCAGTTCGTGCAAGATTGTGGTCGCATTACCGCACAAAACTTGTTTCGCGCTCTACCGCTCCACCGGTAACGGATGGGGATGGGCACGTTCGGGGGAGGGGATCGATGATGCGGTCGCCAAGGCGCGCAAACAGTGTACCCAGAAAAACAAGGGTTGCTGGAAAGCCATGACTGTATGTGGTGATGGAAGCAACGTCAAAACCTGAGAATGAGTTTCAAATTCAATGGCAAAAACACAAAAGCTTCTGAAAGTTTCTGCGCTCGTTTTTCTGGTCACAGCAATTCCCACGAGCGTGCTCTCGCAGACAAGCGATCCCGCCATCGTTTTTTGGGAAAGCATATCCGATTCCAAGAATCCGTCTCTCTTCGAAGGTTTTGTAAAACGGTACCCAAGCCACCCATTCACGGAATTGGCAGATATCCGTTTTCGCGAATTGACAGGACGTTCACTAACGCGAACTCCAGAGAGTGCGATCAGCGACAATGTCAGGCTCCCTGAGTTGACACCGGTCGTCGAGCCGAAACCAACCGAGCTTGTTGAACGACCTACCATCCAAGAATTCGCGGCACGCGTGATGTCTCGGACGATGAAGAGATCCAATGTGCGGGCTGGGCCTTCCCGCAACGCGCGCATATTGAAGACAGTCGACGCCGGTACCCCAATCCAAGTGAATAGTACAAACGGGGACTGGCATCAGATTACGCTGCAGGGCGTAGGTGAGGCTTATATCTTTAGAAGCCTGGTGGAGGAATCGGTTCCGGATTTTACCTGGCTGGAGGGCGTTAAAAGTCCTTCCGTTGAGCCCATCGAGCCAATCTATCCTCAAGCGTCGGCTGATTGCTGGCAACGGCCAATACGATCGTGCCTGCTTTACGAAGCTGAAGCAGCATTCAAGACATTAAGTGACAAGGACTATCGCCACTTTCCGCTCGCTAGCTTGTCTGGCGTCTTGTTCCAAATCGGCGACATTGAAAATGGTTTGCGTTTGTTTGAACGAGTCATTGGGATTGCAACAAGCCTTGACGCGGACGAGTACAACAATGCCGCGGACAACAGGACTTCAGCTCTACAGGGGATCGCCTCTACCTTGACTGGCTACGAGGCAAACAGACCGGCGATGTTTGCGGTTGCAAAGGCCATGGAATTTGTCCCGGGTATTCGGTCAAAATTGGACTATTCGAGTGATGACGAAGAGCGCATTTATCAACTTGAGTCTATGATGCGCACGGCGCTAAACTTGGGACTGACTGCTCAATCGAAGCGTCTCGAGACGCAAGCTGTCGACCTTGCGTCAAACTTGCCGGGCAATTCCATTAACTCCGCTCACAAACAACGAGCTAAAAAAATTGATAGCATTTCAAATAGTTTCATTAACCAGGGAATGATTTCTGATTTTGTCAGGCTGCAAAGCTACTCGGTGCCACATATCAAACGCATATCGTACATTACCGACACTGGCATCGAGAGCAGTGATCGTGCCCGGTCACTTGGAGATTTGGCCGAAAATTTCGCGGATATAGGATACATTAACGAAGCCATTGAGCTGGCTGGATACATACCCCATGAGGCGGAGAGAGCGAAAGTATTCGCTTATCTAAGTGTCACAGCAGAGCATATTGATGCAGAATTAAGTGACAGTATTGCAGAAAAAGCCCTGCAGATTGGAAGTGTCCGCGGAAGAATACACGTAGACGCGATAGTGAAAATCATTGGGTCGGGAAAATATCTATTGGCAGAAAGATACTTTGAGCTGACCAAACTCTCCAAATGGGATCTGTACAAAATCGGTCAGGTTTATGCCGATATAGGGAAGCTGGAGAAAGCCAAGAAAATCGCAGCTATGATCGAAGATGAAACCTATCGCAGTTGGGTTTACCGAGAAATAGTGGAGAGAATAGCAGAAGAAGAAGGTCTGGATCCTGCAATAAAATTTGCTGACAATCTGTTTGGTGTTTCGGAGCAAGAAGTGAAGACTTATTTGTACCACGGGGCAAATCGTTACTATCAGAGACTGGTAGAAAAAAAACTTGACGCCGGAGAGTGGGACGAGGCGTTTGGCCACATCAAGAAATTCATTGCGGCCAATGAGGAACAAGGTGCAAGTTTGCTCAACATCGCGCTCGGTAAGCTGGCTTCCAGTGAAGAGGTTGATGGGCTTAGAGTTTTGTTTCCGCTAACGCAACATGTTGGTGGATCATACAGAATTTACGCCATAAGTCATATGCTTAGTGTCTTGGAAGGCTAGAGCAAGACGCAGTGCATGGTCACGTGCGCGGGATTTGCTTCAGACTCGCAGTAACTCAATTTGTAAACCGAACTCGAAACCAGTTTACAGGTCAACATAGATGCCTCAACACTTGCTGGGGGATGAGATCAAGAGTCTGCCGTTGTGCTGCTGGTAAGCGCTCCTTCATTCTGCTTTGCACCTTCATTCTTTATGTTCTTGCAGCATCTGAACGAGATGCCAGTCGTCCAAGAGTTGCTTGTTGCATCCTCGGTTCAGCCGAGAGATTAACGCACCTGATCCAGCTTCGGGAGCGGGTAGCATTGACGTATCGTAGGGGAAGAAAGCTCAAATCAGTTGACCTGAGACCCAAGTTTCTTCCACGTTAGCGCGGAGTCCTTCGGTTAATTTTTGGCCTCATGCGGCCTGCTTTTGCAATGTCATTTTCAATGCGAATTCGTAGGGCGTGAGATTGCCCAGGGATGAGTGGGGTCTGTTTCGGTTGTAGTCTTCCTTCCATGCGGTGATTTGGGATCTGGCTTCGGCGAGCGACGAAAACAGCGTCTCATTGAGGCACTCATCCCTGAAGCTGCCGTTGAAGCTCTCAACGAAACCGTTCTGCATTGGCTTGCCGGGCTGGATGTAATGCCAATCGACACCTGTCCCCTGACACCATTTGAGAACGGCCATGCTGGTCAGCTCGGTTCCGTTGTCAGAGACCACGGTGACCGGTTTGCCACGCAGACGGATGATCGCATCGAGTTCACGGGTGACCCGCAAACCGGACAATGAAGTGTCGGCCACCAACGCCAGGCACTCGCGGCTGTAATCGTCGACCACCGTCAGAACCCGAAAGCGGCGTCCGTCCGTAAAGGCGTCCGACACGAAGTCCAGGCTCCATCGCTCGTTTGTTTTGCCTGGCAACACCATCGGCCGTCTGGTGCCCAGAGCTCGCTTCCGGCCACCACGTTTGCGGACCTGAAGCTTTTCCTCGCGATAGAGACGTCTCAGCTTCTTCTGGTTCATTAGGATCCCTTGCCGTTCCAGCATGACATGGATGCGCCTGTAGCCGAAACGCCGGCGTTCGCTGGCAACGCGTCTCATCGCCTCACGCAGATCCCCGTCGTCTGGCCTGGTGCTCCGGTATCGAACGCTCGACCGGTCAATTGCCAAGACAACACACGCCCGACGCTGGCTCACGCCGTGCCCGGAGCACAGGTGAGCCGCAGCTTCCCGTTTTGCACCGGGCGTTACCATTTTTTTGAAACAACGTCCTTCAGCATGGCGTTGTCGAGCATGGCCTCGGCCAACAGCTTCTTGAGCTTCGCGTTCTCGTCTGCAAGCGCCTTCAGCTTGCGGGCATCGGATACATCCATGCCGCCGAACTTGGCCTTGTATTTGTAAAAGGTGGCTTCCGAGATCCCGTGTCGCCTGCAAACATCGGCCGTCTTCTGGCCGCTCTCCTGCTCCCGCAAGATGCCGATGATCTGTTCTTCTGTGAACCGTGAACGCTTCATTCCGTCCGTCTCCTGCTTGAAACGGACTCTACACAAAACTGGAGGAGATTCAGGGTCTCAGGTCACAGTTCAAAAAATTACTCCGCCAAGCATATCCCGAGTTGCTTCACTTCGGTTTGTGTCTGTCAGTAATCCGATAAAACTCGCGCAGGATTCTTCCACGCAATTCAACCTAAAAAGGGTAGACACGCCACCCTCCTTTTCGCAATGTTTTGGTAGTCAATGTTTGGTAGAAACAGGCGTTTGGTAAAAGAAACAGAAGCTTAAAGGTGAGGCAAGGTTTGGCAGTCCGAATTTTGTTTGTTTGTTTTTTCGCCCCGGTTTTCTTGCTCACGATTTTGCTGGCAGCGACAGAAGAGGCGTTCGCGAGCAAGCGGGTTGCGCTTGTAATCGGTAATTCGAATTATGAAAATATTCAGTCTCTGGGGAACCCAGAAAACGATGCCCGGTTGATGGCAGAGACGCTTGGTGCCGCCGGCTTCGATGTGCGCCAGGTGATTGATGCCGACTACCGCGAGATGAAGAAAGAATTGCTAGAGTTTGGACGCACGCTCCGTGAGCAGCCGGTTGAGGCGAGCCTCATTTACTACGCCGGACATGGTGTGCAGGTCCGAGGTGAGAATTATCTCATTCCCGTCAACGCCCTGCTTTCAGATGAGGACGAGGTCGACCTGGAAGGCATAAACGTCAACGACTTTCTTCGAGTTATGAATTCATCCAACAGCCCGGTAAACATTGTTGTTCTGGACGCTTGCAGGAACAATCCGTTCAAGGGCGCCTTCCGTTCGGCGACCCGGGGGCTCGCTCCAGTCGATGCCCCGATGGGCACCCTGATCGCATACGCTACATCTCCCGGTCAGGTTGCCCTGGATGGTGCATCTACCAATTCGCCTTACACCGAGGCTCTTACAACAGCAATCGCATCTGGTGTCGGCCAGCCAATTGAGTCGGTGTTCAAGCAGGCGCGTCGCGACGTTTTGCGGTCGACCAACGACAAACAGGTGCCGTGGGAAGTAAGCTCAATCACGGGTGATTTTTACTTCTATTCCGACAGTGGGCTGGAGACTGATGCTTCAGGCAATTCGAGCAGTTCTTCGAACATGGATACGGCATATTGGACCGCTATTCGCGAAAATCCAACCACCGAAGAACTGCGCGCCTATATAGATAAGTTTCCGGAAGGTCTGTTCGCACCGATTGCTAGGACGCGACTAGAATCCCTTGAAAATAAACCGCAACTGCAAGCGAGTTTGTCACCTTCCAATGTTGTGAATGGGACTGGTGCGGAAACGTCAATTCAGCCTGTTCCATCTGATCCCAAGGAGTTGACCCGTGCAGTTCAGGAAGAACTCAATCGCCTTGGTTGCGACGCTGGGACACCAGACGGTGTATGGGGTCCAAAAAGTACCAGAGCACTCAGTACACTGAGAGAAAAAGCGAATGCGCAGTTCGCGGCGCTCGGGCCAAATGCTGATGTTTTGCAGAAGCTGCGTGGATACGATGGGCGTGTCTGCCCGCTTACTTGTTCCGCGCGCTTTGAACTCAAGAACGACGAATGTGTGCTGAAGACTTGCCCGGCCGGACAACTCCTGTCGTCGAAAGGAACCTGCTACGCCAAATCTCAGGCCAGCACTCAAAAGCCCGCTAGTAACAGCAACTGTTTCATGTTCAATGGAAAGAGGTATTGCGATTGACGATCGGGTGCTGCGCAAAAATGCCTGACGGTGACTGATTGGATGATGTCACTGCTATTGAGGTTGTCTGCCATCTGGGTTTTCACAAGCATGGCTCTTGCGGCTACGGCAAGCGCGGAACAATTGCGCGGGAAGACCATACTGATCGATGTGACGGTTCCGATCTGCGGCTATGAAGATGGAACTCAGTCCTGTGTTTGGGAACATCCCGCCTGGTTTTATCTTGCCGCGATCTTTGTGGCCCCAAACGACGATGTTTTTTATTCGCTATCTTTTCATTCCAACCATGAAACTGAAGGCGTGATGATCTCCAAGGGACAAACATTCGGCAGCAAGTCTCGTAAAACCAAGTCGGGAAAAAACGTTATTGATTCCGTCGAATTCGGCAAATCGTCGTCCGGGGTAATCACCGTGACGCACCTCTCCGAATGGGTCGATGACAAGTATATCAGGAGAAATACACTTGGTATCGACGTCGATACCGAGAAATGCACGATCTTGCGCTTCCGGCAGGAGCACTTTTCCGGATCGCAAATCAAGTACGCCTACGGAACACCGACCACGCTCAGTTGTAAGGTGCAAGACGGTCCCCGAAACAATGCCTACGGCGATTGATGGCGGAACATCGTCTACCATTACGTTCACGCAACGAGGATCCGAGGGAAATTTCCGCCAGTTTGAGGTTCAGAAAGCCTGCCGCGCAATCGAGAGAATGAACAACATGCAAATCTGCGTCTTGAGTCGTTAGGCTCTTGGCGCTTGCCGAAGGAGAAAAAATGGCGAACTATTTTTTTGTAGGTTTGGTTGGAGCATTGAGCTCAGCGCTCTTGGGTTGCCAATCTTCAAGCACTGATGAAGCTTTAAGTCCACAGGCTACACGGACGGCGCCTGCTGCCCTTGACTTTGAGGGAAAAGCGCTCTTCTTCACGGCTAATACCAGGGTGGAACAAACTGATTACTATTCAGGAACCAACAAAGGTTCTCTAACCGAGAAAAGCAACAGGACGGTCAGGCAAGCTGTTTTGATACGCCAAAACGGAGACAGGCTGTTTGTTGCGGAGCCTGATGTTCCGGCGGGTGTTGTCTTCGCAAACGGTCAAAGCGTTCGAACGGCAGGGAGCATATCTGGCAAGGGAAGCGCGGTGTGTACAAAGCTAGAGATTGAAGAAGGCTACAAGAGAGACATTTGCTCCAGGTATACTTATCGCAATGGAGTGGTGGAGATTACTGAAGACGAAAAAGATCCAGCAGAAAGGCGAACCACCAAGCGAACTTACAAATTTTCCTATGATGGTAAAAATTGTAAATTTATAAGCTACACGTCAAATTCTAACGCGAGGGATGCCTATTGTGATGGTCCGTGTCTAGGGTTTTATGGGCCAAAGACCAAGTGGCGGTATACGATTAAAAGCAATGCAGCCTCGGGCAGTTGCAGCGTGCGGTAGTCACCCGAAATGCCTGAAGTCACGCAAGAGTCCGGGTACGCGGTTGAACGTTTGCCCGATCACCGGTAACTATAACAATAGGACACGGGTTTTCAGTAAACGGTTCACCTCCACTTGCTAAATTAGTGGCCTACCTGATCGGTGTCGCGTTGAAAGCAAACAAAGCATTGTGTCATCGCCATTGATACTTTTACGCGAGAACGGCAGCACTCGATTGGAAGCCAGTTTCTGTCTGATCACACCTTCTAAGCCGTCTTGCCGAATGCAGAAGAGTTCGAACGCTCTTCTGGATCGCGATGCGTATATCCCAAGCTTTCGGGCTCGTCTTCAAACTGAGTAGAATTGAGTAGTTTTTGAGTAGATTCAGTCACTCTATCTGCTCTATATTATTGAAAAATATAGTTTCCTGCGCGGTGGGTTCGAGTCCCTCCGGGCCCACCATTTTCTCCAAGTGCTTCAATCGTTCCGATTGACCGGTTCGTCAGATTCCTGCAATCGCGAGTTTCCGGACGATCCGGGACACTAATCGTCTGGGTTGAATTCCTGTTTCCGAGATTCCGGTTGTATTCGGGTTGCAAATTTTTTGAGGCAATTGTCTTGCCGGTGTGGTTCATAATTTGATCAGAGATGAAAATCTATCCTTCAATACTCTCATATCTAACTGAATTAAATCAGTAATTTTTCAGAATACGATGTTGAAATCCGCAGTGTCCTGATTAGAAATTTAACCTTGCTTTAACCCTGACCATTGGCTATTTTCCCACTGTGTGCGTTACCAAAGTTAACTCAAACCATTTGTAAGTGGGGGTTGTAATGAAATTTGCTGCCTTGGCCGCTGCAATTGTCTTTTCAGTCAGTGCAACGGCCGCTCAAGCGGCTCCGGTCTACTTCAACGGACCGACCGATACGAATGTCGACGGGGATGTCTACACCGATGGTGTGGTCAATGTCACCGTGGACGGCGGAACATTCAATGGCTCGGGCTCGATCTGCCTTGGCTGCGGCATCGCTGGTCAATACAGTACCGGTCTCGGCGTCTACAGCCACAGAAACGACAGCCACCAGGTCGACGGACGCAACGAGAACGACATCGTCAAGTTTACCTTCGATCATGAAGTCATTCTTAAGGCGGTGACGTTTTCCTACGTTGACCGTAACGACGAGTTTTCGTTTGCGACCGTGGACGGCGGTCCGCTCGGCGTGATTGCGCGGAACGTCAACATCCCGGGAACCGGGTTTGCGACCTACACGTTCAACAGCATCTGGCAGGGCACGATGTTCGGCATCGGCGCCTGGGACAAGAACGACAACTTCAAGATCAAGGCGCTGCACTACGACAAGGTGAACGTGGTTCCGCTTCCGGCATCCGTTCTGCTGCTCGGCTCGGCAATCGGTTTTGCCGGCTTTGTCGGACGTCGCCGGAAAAAGGCCTGACAGGAAGAATGCCGGCGGGTCTCCCGCCGGGTCAGCACACAGTGGGATGTTTCGGCATAACCGGAAACATCTATCGGCTCCAAAGCTTCGAGAACATGTGCGACTGCACGTGCCTTGACAGAAGGCCAGCCCCGCCGATCTTCGGCGGGGCTTTTTGTGTTTGCCGGTTGATCGAATACGGCACGGCAGCTTGCACTTGCTCAAGCTCCGGCCCTGGGGGAGCCGGACGTCAAGGACAGCGGTCCAGACTTCCTTATCCGCACAGCGCCGGAATGTTTTTGAACCTTGCCTCCAGAAAGTCGGTGAACGCGCGCACGCGGGCGGGGGGCAGGCGGGAGGGCGGGCGGACGGCGAAGACTTGCCAGAACGGTGCGACGGTGTAGTCCTCCAGAACCGGTACAAGCGTTTCGGCGGCCAGGTGTCCGGCGATCTCCCAGGTGCATTTGCGCGCAATGCCAAGTCCTGAAAGCGCGGCTTCCGTAATCGCCTCGGCGCTGGTTGAGGAAAAATTACCGTTGGTCCTGACATCGTGCAGCGTGCCGTCGGGTGCGCTCAGCGACCAGGTGCGCATGTCCTCGCGCGCAAGGCAGTTCTGCCGTTTCAGGTCGTCCAGGGTGGACGGCACGCCGTTCGTTTCAAGATAGGAGGGCGCGGCGACAAGGATCCGCGGGCTCACGGCCAGCTTGCGCGCCTTGAGCGTCGAGGGCGCCAGTGCGCCGATGCGGATCGCCATGTCGAAGCCCTGTTCCACGATATCGATGACGCTGTCGCTCATGGCGAGCTGGAGCGACACGCCGGGGTGACTGTCGAGGAATTCCGTCACGTGCGGGGCAATGTGCAGGCGGCCGAAGGAGGCCGAACAGGCAATGCGCAGCTCGCCCTTGATGTCGCGCGGATCGGGCCGGATATCCGCAAGCGCCTCTTCGACATCGCCCAGAATGCGCTTGGCATGGGCCAGGAAAATCTCGCCGTCCGTCGACAGGGACACCGCCCGGGTGGTGCGGTGAAACAGCTGCGTCCCGACCGCCGCCTCCAGGGATTGCAGGCGCTGGGTCGCCGCCGTCGCGGACAGGCCGAACTCCGCCCCGGCCTTGCCGATCGCGCCGAGCGCGGCCACCCGCACAAACAGTTCCAGCGATTTCAGGTCGAGAGACATTCTTTTGATTTTCCAAATAGTAATTTTGATATCCGCTCGATTATTAGCGAAAAGCGAAGCTTATTTAAAGGGCGAGACAGACAGAACAGCGCCTCGCGCGCCGCGCCAAGACCCGGGAGTTTCAAGATGCGCCTCTCCAGCCTCGCCCTCGCCATGTCAACCGCCGTTGCGCTTGCCGCCTGGCCGGCGGCATCCCAGAACCCGCAAGCCCCGGGCACTGTGGAAGTGGTGCCGAGCGCGGACGTTACCTTCCAGCCTTTGAACCCGGCGCGCGGCGATGCCAGCCCGCAGGCGGGCGTCTTGTGGGGCGACATCCGCGAGGACGTTCCGACCGGAACCCTCATCCGGTTCAAGCCGGGCTTCAGCTCGCCGCCGCATATTCACAACATCACCTACCGGGCCGTCGTGATCAGCGGTGCGGTTCACAATGACGACCCGGCCGCCGAACCGATGTGGATGGGGCCGGGCTCGTTCTGGACCCAGCCCGCCGGGGCGACCCACATCACCGCCGCACGCGAGGACGCCGGGCTGTCGACCGCCTTTCTGGAGATACAGGAGGGGCCGTATCTCGTTCAGCCCAAGGACCGGGCCTTCGCCAATGGTGAGTTTCCGGTGAATGTCGCGGCCGGCAACATCGTCTGGATCGACGCGGCGGATGTCACCTGGGTCGACGCGCCGGGGGAAGCCGAAGGCGCGGACCGGCCGAAAATGGCGTTCCTGTGGGGGGATCCGTCAAACACCGGGAAAAACGGCACCTTCCTGAAACTGCCGGCCGGGTTCGAGGGTACGATTGCCGGCAGCGGTGCCTTGCTGCGGGCCGTCGTCATCAGCGGTGCCGCGAGCCATCAGGTGCCCGGAGCATCCGAGGCCACGCCGCTCGAACCGGGCAGCTATTTCGGCTCCGGGTTCGCAACCGTGCACGACGTGATCTGCAGCGGGCCGGAGGCGTGCGTCTTCTACATGAGCGCCGAGGGCAAATACGACGTTTCCCGCTCCTGAGGCGGCGCATAATTCCCCATCCATGAAGCGGGACGTCAGCCCCAGGCTGGGCGTCCCGCGCTCTTTCATCGCCGATATCGCAGCGGGGGCCGCGAAGGGACTGTCAGATGTGGTTTTTTCCAGCCGCGCGCCCGCCGATGACCTCCCGATCCGTGAGCGACGCCATCGCGCGCGAGGAGGCGTCCGGGCTCGCCTATGTCTTCTGGGGGCGGAGCGCGGTTCTCCTGATCCTGGCTGCCTGGGTGTTGCTTACGCTCCCCTTCGAGCGTGCCCAGCTCTATCTTGCCGCGATCGCGGCCTTCGCGGTTCTGGGCGCCGTGCCTTATGCACTGCGGCACCGGTCTGCGGCGCATACGTGGCTGCTCCCGGGCTTCGTTCTGCTGGATGCAGCGGCGCTGAGTTTTGTGCTGATTGTTCCGACCCCGTTCGATTTCGAGGGCTGGACGCAGCAGATGAACCTCAGGACGCCGGCATTCCTCTATCTCGGGGTGTTCGTGGTCAGCATGGCACTCAGCTACAAGCCCGCGCTGGTCATCTGGACCGGTCTGGCGGCAGCGGCCACCTGGACGCTTGGTTATCTGTGGGTCGCGACCCGTCCGGACGCGATCCCGTTCACCTCCGGCGACGTGCTTGACGAGGGCATGGGGGCGGCGGCGGCGCTTGCCAAGGTGCTTGATCCGAATGCCGTCGGCCTTGCGCGGCTCTCCAATCAGGTCGTGTTCCTGGTGCTGATCTCCGTCATTCTCACCATCGTGGTGGTGCGCTCGCGGGCGCTGGTGCGCCGGCAGGTGGCGGCCGAAGCCCAGCGGGCCATGCTGTCGCGCTACTTTTCGCCCAACATCGTGCGGGAATTGGCCGAAGGCCGCTGGCAACCGGACGAACCCGGCAACCGGCCCGTGGCGGTGCTGTTCGCGGATATGGTCGACTTCACGTCTATTTCCGAAAAACTGCCGCCGCAGGACCTGATCGCGCTGCTGCGCGCCTTTCACGGCCGGTTGGCAAAGGTTGCCTTCGAGCAGGACGGAACGATCGACAAGTTCATCGGCGATGCGGTGATGGTGCATTTCGGCACCCCGCGCACCCGGCCGGACGACGCCCAAAGAGCGCTCAGGTGCGCGGCAAAGATGGCGGACGCGATCCGCGCCTGGAATGCGGAACGGCAGCAGGCCGGCGACCCGCCCGTCGGTGCCGGCATCGGCGTCCACTACGGTCACGCGGTGGTCGGCAATATCGGCGACGATCACAAGCTGGAATACACCGTCCTCGGCGACACGGTGAACGTCGCCAGCCGCCTGGAACACCTCACCCGCAAGACCGGCACGGATGTCGTCGTCAGCAACGACCTGATCGAGGCGGTCCGGGCAACCGGCGCGGACCCGCACGCGATCGCGCTGGGCCTGCAGAAGGCGGGCAGGTTCGACATTCGCGGGCGGCGGGAAGGAGTGGAGGTCTGGACGTTGGGGGGCGGGTGAAGGGGAGTGGATTCATTCCGTTTCGCGTCTATTACCCCCTACCCATCCACGTCCACCGACCTACCTACGATCTCCAGACGCCCCGCCGCATCCGGGCACCTCATCGCACACCGGCGCACCGGTTCCGCAGTGGACCTGTGAACAGGTGAAACTGGGTATCGCGCCGGGTTGGGGGTGCGGTTAAGCTGGCTCAAGACGAGACGGGGACGAGACTGGCGGCGCAAAGGGGCGAGACGGATGGCGGCCTGGAGGAAAGCGTGACGACAGACGAGCGGCCATGGACCGCGTTTTACGGGCCGGAGATGCGCGCGGATATCGAGGAGGCGTCCTACCGGACGATCCCCGACCTGATCCGCTCGGCCTCGGGCACGTTCGGCCCGGCGCCGGCGTTCACCACCGTGATGCACAACGGCATGAACGGCACGCTCACCTTCGAGCAGGTGGACGAAATGTCCGATGCCTTTGCCGTCTACCTGCGCGAGGTGGCGGGGCTGGTGAAGGGCGACCGGGTGGCGGTGCAGCTGCCCAACGGGCTGACCTTTCCGGTCGCCGCCTTCGGCATTCTGAAGGCGGGCTGCGTCCTGGTGAATGTCAATCCGCTCTATACGGCGGAGGAAATGGCGCGCCAGTTCCAGGATGCCGAGCCCAAGGCCCTCGTGATCGTCGACATGTTTGCCGACAAGATCCCGGCGGCGACACGCGGCCATCCGATCCCCAACATCATCGTCACACGGGTGGCGGAGTTTTTTCCCGTCCTGCCGCGCGGGATCATCGGCCTGGTGCAGAAATACTGGGACCGGTCGGTGCAGCCGGTCGATGTCTCGCATATCCGCTTTCCGGATGCGCTTGACGCGGGCCGGGCACAGCTCGGCCAAAAGCGCATCGAGGTCGAGGCCTATCACCAGCAAGTCGCGCCCGAGGACACCGCCTGCCTGCAATATACCGGCGGCACGACCGGCATTGCCAAGGGCGCGATGCTCAGCCACCGCAACCTCATTGTCAACATGGAGCAGACGCTGGAGATGATCCCCGTATTCGAACGGGGCAGGGAGGTCGCGCTGACGGCGCTGCCGATGTATCACATCTTCGCCTTCACGTTGAATTTGCTGGCGTTTTACTGGATCGGCGGGCGCAATATCCTGATTCCTAACCCGAGGCCGTTGACCAACCTGAAGCGGGCGTTCGAGAATTACAGGATCACCTGGATGAGCGGGGTGAACACGCTTTTCAACGGCCTCAACAACGAGCTCTGGTTCCGCGACAGCCCGCCGAAATACCTGAAGCTCGCCTCCGCCGGCGGCATGGCGCTGCAGAGCGAGGTGGCGGCGCGCTGGGAAGAGGTGACACAAAGACCTGTTGTGCAGGGTTACGGGCTGACGGAGACCTCGCCGGTGCTGTCCTTCAACCCGATCGGCAAGGCACGGGACGGGGCGATCGGCATCCCGCTGCCGTCGACACTGATGCGCTGCGAGGATGATGACGGCAATGTCGTGCCAACGGGCGAGCGCGGCGAGATCACGGTCAGGGGGCCGCAGGTCATGTCCGGCTACTGGAACAAGCCGGAGGAAACGGAAGGCGTTTTCCGCGACGGCTGGTTTCTGACCGGCGATATCGGCGTCATGGACGCGGACGGTTATTTCACCATTGTCGACCGGAAGAAGGACATGGTCGTCGTCTCCGGCTTCAATGTCTATCCGAACGAGGTCGAGGACTGCCTGACGTCCCATCCGGGGATTTTCGAGGCGGCGGTGATCGGCGTTCCGGACGAGACAACCGGGGAGGCGGTCAAAGCCTTTGTCGTCCTGACCGACAAGAGCCTGTCGCAAGCCGATATCCGCGCCTTCTGCAAGAAACACCTGACGGCCTACAAGGTGCCCAAGGACGTGACCCTGCGCGAGCAGCTGCCGAAATCGATTGTCGGGAAAATCCTTCGAAAAGACCTGCGCGCGGAAGAGATGCGCACCAGCGAGGCGGAGTGAGCCATGGTCGGACCCCTGGAACAGGCCCTGCTGGCGGCGATGATCTTCGTCATCATGCTGGGCATGGGCGCGTCGCTGACACCCCGTGATTTCCTGCTGGCGCTGCGCCGGCCCTACGGGCTCGGCATCGGGGTGGTGTCGCAGTTCGGCTTTATGCCGCTGATCGGTTTCCTGATGACGATCGCGCTTGCGCTGCCCGCGCCAATCGCGATCGGCCTCCTGATCGTCTCGTGCATGCCGGGCGGCACGACGTCCAACATCTTTACCTATTTCTCCAAGGGGAACCTGGCGCTGTCGGTCCTGATGACGGTGACCTCGACCGTATTCGGCGTGGTGCTGATCCCGCTGGTTCTGCTGATATATGCCTCCGCGCTCGACCTGGAGATCCCGCGCGAGAACATCATCGCGACGCTGGTGATCCTGCTCGTGCCGGTTGCCATCGGCATGACCCTCAGGCGGGTGAATGCGAATGCGGGTGCGGTGACGGAGTTCTTCGGGTCGGTGCTGGCGCTGGTCTTCATCGCCTTCATCGCGATTTCCTGGATCCCGCGCAACTGGCAGTTCCTGATGACGACCGCGCCGTCGACCTATTTCGTCGCAATCATGCTCGGGGTCTTCGGCATTACCATCGGCTACCTGTTCGCGCGGGCGCTCAAGCTGCATCCGCGTAACGCGCGCACCGTGGCGCTGGAAACCGGAATCCAGAACGCACCGCTCGGCATCGCCATCATCGTGCTCACCTTTCCGGGCGAGCAGCAGCAGCCGATCATGGCGGTCGGCGCGCTCTATTCGCTGTTCATCGTGATCACGTCGACACTGGTCACACTGATCTTCCGCAGGGCCAATACGGCCGCGGAACAGAAAATGGCCGACAGCCTGCTGTAAAAGGAAAAAACAAAACCACGCTGCGTGGGCAGCGTGGCTTGCAGTCTTCGTCAGTCAAGGTTGAGGATCAGAGGAAGCTGAACTCGTCCGGGACTTCCGGGGTCTGGAAGGCGAAGACGCTCTCGGCGAGATCGCCTGCCGTACCAATCGCTCCGCCGACCAGCGGCAGGCTGGAGCCGGCATCGACGATAGTATCCATCCAGCCATCGAAGGCGGCCGCGAAAGCCTGTTCGGTCGTGCTTTCCTCGCTGAACGCTCCGAAATATCCGTCGAAATCGATCAGGCCGGCATCCGGGTCGTCAAAGCTGGTTTCGAAGTCGTCGAGCGCCTCGATGCCGGTGTCGCCGGAGCGGTCCGCCCAGGTGAAGACGAACAGTCCGTCGTCGAAGGCCGCGCCGATATCGATGTCCTGCGTGCCGTTTTCGCCGACAATGCGGAGCGTTTCCACCTTGGTGGCTTCCTCGTGCATGTTCTTGATGCGGACGCTGCCGCCGTCACCCTCGATCACCAGGTCCTTGCCACCTTCGACGAAGAACCTCAGGCTGCTGGCATCCATGTCGCCTGCATTGCGCAGTTCCAGAACATCCGAGCCGCCGCCGCCGCCGGAGATGGCGTCCAGCTTGTCGCTGGCAAATCCGACGAAGTCGCCGAGTTCGCGGGCTGCGTCGAGGCCGGCCTCGTCGACATCCATTTCACCGGTGGACCCGAAGGTGAAGAGATAGGTGTCGTCGCCCTTGCCGCCGACCGCATCACCGCCAGCTTCGCCGCCGGTCAGGAAGTCGTTGCCGTCGCCGCCGAAATACTGCGTACTGGAATAGTCGAGGATCGAGGCGATCGTGTCGTGAATGCCTTCGACCGCTTCCTTGGCTTCGTCGACAACCTCACCGACCGCTTCGACAATGTCGTCGAGCGGGTTCACCGCATCGAGGAAGTCCTTGACCTCGTCGACCTTGCCGTTGAGGTCGGACAGCGTGTCGGAGACCGACAGGTCGAAGGGCAGCAGCGACGAGGCATCGGAGCCATCGCCCGACCCGAAGTCCGGCAGCTGCGGGAAGACGGCCGACCAGAACAGGTCGGAGAATGCGCCGGTGTCGATCAGCCAGTCGCCGCCGTCCTGACCGAAGACGAAGTTGGTCTTTTCGCCGGTCATCATCATCAGGTCGTCGCCGGTGCCGCCGAAGGAGAAGTTGAAGGAACCGCCGCCGAGGAAGATGTCGTTGCCTTCCTGGCCCATCTGGAAGCCGAGATCACCGCCGGTGTTGAAGAGATCGCCGCCGTCACCGCCGAACTGCAGGTTCAGCGAAGGTGCGTTTTCCAGCATCTTGTCCTTGAGGCTCTGCTTCTTCGTGTCGTCGGATTCGGTGGAGGCCGTTTCGGTCCCGTTTGTGGTGGTGTCCGTCGTCTCGGTGTCTTCTTCCTGGCCATCCTTGTTCTCGTTCACCTTGTCGGTGATCTTGTCCTTGAAATGATCGATAAAGGCCTTGAACGGGTCGGCTTCGCCGTCGCCGCCACGGGTGATCATGAAGTCGGTCGCATCGCCGCCGAACTGCAGCTGAACGCCGGCATCCTTGCCGCGTTCCAGGGCGATCATGACGTCGGTGTCGCCGCCGCCTTCCTGGACGTTGACCCGGCCGAGGCCGATCATCAGGTCGGTGCCGTCGCCGCCGGACTGCAGGTTGCCCTTGCCGCCGCCGAGAAGAACGTCGGTGCCGCCGCCACCGGCCTGAATGTTGCCCTTGCCGGCTCCGATGGCGATGTCGGTCTCCGAACCGCCAAGCTGGATGTTGAGCTCACCGCCCGCCAGCATGACGTTGGTGCCGTCGGTTCCGGTGGAATTGGCGTACTCGGCCAGCTTGTCCTTGGCTGCGTCGAGATCGAACCCGGCGAGGTTGACGCCGTCCGGGATGGTCGACCAGAGTTCCGCGCCGAACTGGACGTTGCCCTTGCCGGCGCCGATCAGCCAGTCGTTGCCGGTGCCGCCGATCTGGATGTTGGCACCGCCGCCGGCAACGAGGATGTCGGCGTCGTTGCCGCCATACTGGATGTTGGTGCTGCCGACCGCGACGGCCAGATCCTCACCGTCACCACCGACCTGGACGTTCAGGCTGCCGACGGCGAACATCTTGTCCTTGCCGTCCTGGCCGAGCTGGACGTTGGTCTGGCCGGCGGCCAGCAGCAGGTCATCGCCGTTGCCACCGGACTGGATGTTGAGGTTGCCGATGCCGACCATGGTGTCGTCGCCTTCGCCGCCCCACTGGAGGTTGGCGTTGGAGACGGCAACCATCGTGTCGTTGCCCGCTTCACCGCTCTGGCTGGTTGCCAGCAGGGCGCTTGCGATCATCTTGTCGTTGCCGGTTCCGCCGAACATGACATTGACGCCGCCGGCGCTGACCATGTGATCGTCGCCCGCATCGCCGAAGACGGTGTTGACGCCGCCGACCGCGGTGATCGTGTCGTTGCCTTCATTGCCCCTGAGGACGTTGGTGCCGCCGATTCCCTTGATGTTGTCGTCGCCGGTGCCGCCATGAACGTTGTTGACGCCGCCGATGGCCTCGATCGTGTCGTTGCCGCTTTCGCCGTAGATGTTGTTGAGAGCGCCGCGTCCCTTGATCACGTCGTTGCCGCTGCCGCCGCGCATGTTGTTGACCGCGCCCCAGCCTTCCATGTAGTCGTTGCCGCTGCCGCCATACATGTCGTTGTGGGCACCGTAGCCGTAGAGCCTGTCGTTATGCGCACCGCCGTCCATCTTGTTGGACGCGCCGTAGCCGTAGAGCTTGTCGTCGTGGTTGCCGCCATACATCTCGTTGCGGGCGCCGTGTCCGTAGATGCGGTCGTTGTGATCACCGCCGCTCATGTAGTTGTAGGCGCCGGTGCCTTTCATGTAGTCGTGGCCGGAGCCGCCCCACATCTTGTTCTTCGCGCCGTAGCCGTACATGGAATCGTTGCCAGATCCGCCGGACATGGAGTTGTAGGCGCCGTAACCGTACATGCGGTCATGACCGGAGCCGCCATAAAGGTAGTTGGAGGCGCCCCATGCCTTGATGAGGTCGTTGCCCGAACCGCCGTCCAGCTTGTTCCAGGCGCCATAACCGTAAACCGTGTCGTTGCCCGAGCCGCCGAGCAGATGGTTCTTTGCGGCGTAGCCATAGAGCTTGTCGTTGCCGCTGCCGGCATTCTTGTAAACGCTGAAGCCATAGAGCTTATAGGTCTGATGAATTGATCTTGATGAACTTCCCATGGGTCGAATTCCTTGTCCAAGCTATTGTTAAAGTTAGGTATTTATGAAATTCAGGCTGCAATCCGTGAGGAGGGGGCAACCTTTTCACCGTCGGCGGTCAGGCCGGCGAACTGCACGATGCGGCGCATGTCCCCTTCCGGGGAGCGGCGCACGGCCTTGAAGGCGATGCCGGGGAAAATCGTCCGGACCAGATCCCGCGAGGCGGCGAAGCCATCGCCGAAGGGCGCGACGAGATCCATCACCACGGGCCGGTTTCCACAAGCCCAGTCCTCCGGGGCGAGGGGCTCGTCCTCTTCCAGAACGGCATGTTCCGTCCGTTCGTCGAGATAGGCCCAAGTCGCCAGGGCAACTGCCACACCGCTGCGGCGCCAGATCCTGAACTGGCCCAATCGCATCGGCGGAAGGATCAGTGCACCGAACTGGTCGATGCTGCGGGACCGGTAGAGGTCGCAGTGGGCCATCAGTGCGAGACTCTCGCCAAGCAGGGTGAAGTCCGGCAGACCGTATTCCCGGGTGTCAGCATTCTCGTTCATTGTTCAACTCGCTTTCCTGTGCGCGGCGAGTATTAGGAAAAGGCCGCACGTATCCGTTCCGGCGGTCGTCATCGACCGGCGGTCTCTGTTCCGGAGGCGGGTTTGTCAAAGTCCGCATCCAACTCAAAACACACGCAAAACTGCAGCGACCTTCAGCCGCCGAATTCGTCTGTCAGGCCGCAGCCGCGACCAGGAAATCTTTGGGGGAAATGCCGGACGGTCGGTCCGGTTACTTAACTCTGAGCCCCCGTCACGTGCCGGTCAGCTTCTTGAGCCTTCGCCTCGTGACAAGGTGACCTTGGGTCATTTTTGGTTAATCTGTAGTGACGTGCGTCACTAAAGAATTATTATCTATTTCTGTAAGCGTGATTCAAATCACAAAGTAATATTATAAGATAATTATTGTGATTACGATCACTTTTAAATATTATCTTCTAACTTCTGCTTTGTGATATCAATCACTTTTTCATTATTATTTATAATAAAGCAATAATTATTCAATTTTATTTATAATTCTGGCTTGACCGGCCAATTCTTCATCAAGTGTCATCAGCTCCGGTCAGTCTGAATGCTCGAAAGAAACGGGATTGCAGCCGTTGCGCGGCGGGCTTGCGAGAGAAGGGGCAGCACTATCCCGGCGATTTGGGCTCACGCCTGCGCCAGGAAATCCTCGGCAAGCTCCGTCCAGAACGCGGCTCCGATCGACAGGGCGTCGTCGTTGAAATCATATTGCGGGTGATGCAGCGGCGGGTCGTTTTCCGTTCTGGCCGTGCCAAGCAGGAAGTAGCAGCCCGGCTTTTCCTCCAGAAAATAGGAAAAGTCCTCGCTGCCCATGATCGGGTATTGCATATCGTGGACCTTGTCCGAACCGGCAAACCGCTCCGCGAAAGCCCGAACATAGTCCGTTTCGGCCTTCGGATTGATCAATGGCGGATAGAAGCGTTCATAGTCGATCTCGACATGCATGCCGTAGCTTGCGGCCTGGCCCTCGGCGACGGTGCGGACACGGCCTTCCAGGTCGTCGCGGATATCCGGATCGAGCGCGCGCACGGTCAGGCACATCTCGGCGCGCTCGGGAATGACGTTGCTGGCGTTGCCGCCGTGGAATGTGCCAATGGTAATGACCGCCGGCTGTGATGCCTGCGTGTTGCGGGATATGATGGTCTGAAGCGCCATGATGATGCTCGCGCCACACACGATCGGATCCGCTGCCAGATGCGGCTCGGCGCCGTGCCCGCCCTTGCCGACAATGGTGATCCTGCATTCATCGGCGGCAGCCATCATTTCTCCCTCCCTGAAGGCGAAACTTCCGAGCGGCAACGAGGGCTCGTTGTGGAGCCCGAAGACGGCGTCGCATGGGAACCGGTCGAAGAGACCATCCTCCATCATCAGTTTCGCGCCTCCGAAGTTTTCCTCCGCCGGCTGAAAGATCAGATGAACGGTGCCGTTGAATTGCCGCCGTTCGGCAAGCAGCGCCGCGGCCCCAAGCAGCATCGCCGTATGGCCGTCGTGGCCGCAGGCATGCATGCAGCCGGGATGGGTGCTGGCATGGTCCGCGCCGGTCTGTTCCTGGATAGGCAAGGCGTCGAAATCGGCCCGGATGCCGATGCTCCGTTTGCCGTCGCCATTGCGCAACGTCGCGACGATCCCCGTTTTCGCCAGACCGCGGGTCACGTCGTATCCGAGCCTGGTGAGCTCCGCTGCAACGAAATCGGAGGTCTTGTATTCCGACAGGCCGATTTCCGGGATGGCATGGAGCCGGCGCCGCATCGCGACAAGGCCCGGATCGCTGTTCAGGGTGTGGATGGTCATGTCTTTATACTGCGAATTGGCTTGGGTCTTTCGGGCGGGGCTTGTGTTTTGCGCGTTTCAGCAAGCGGCTGCAATCAGGACGATGAGCGCAGTTTTGCACTTGCCTGCTTGTTATTCAAGCGTATAATAAGTTCATCCAATCCCAACGGGCTTCCATTCCAGAGGATGTTTTGCTCATGTCGCGTGACGGCGCGCATTCATTCAGGGCGCAAGGCGCGCCCGCCGCTTCGAATGCACGGGTTCTCGTGCGGCAGCACGGCCGTGGGCGCCTGTTCCGATGAGCCGCCGCGCGTTTCATCGCGCCAGCGAGGCTGACCGGCGCAGGGATCTCATTGCGGCGACCCTGGACTGCATCGCCGAAAGCGGTCTGGAAAACGCGACCGTGCGCGAAATCGCGGCTCGCGCCGGCGTGACACAGGGACTGATACGCCACTATTTCGTCAGCAAGGATCAGATGCTGCATGCCGCCTACCGGGATCTGATGGCCGGTCTGATCGGCGGTGTCATGGAGGCAGCCAAGGGTGTTCATCCGACAGCGCGCGGCAGGTTGCGTGCGTTCATCGTCGCCAATCTGAGCACTCCTGTCGCCGATGCCAAGCGGCTCTCCCTGTGGGCGGCCTTCATCAGCCGCGTCCGCGTCGATCCTGTCTTCGCGCAGATACACCTGGAAAGCTACACCGCCTTCCGCTCCGTGCTGGAAGACCTCGTGACCGATGTGCTGAAAGAGGCGGAGCGCGATCCGGATCCGGCCGGCTGCCGCGAGCTTGCCATTGCCATCAACGGTCTGATCGACGGCCTCTGGCTTGAAGGCACCCTGGCGGGTGAGCTCTTTGCCGACACGCCTCTATCCGACATTGCGATCCGCTCCGTCGAGGCCCTGCTGGGCGGGGTGACCCTTGACGCAAACATGTCTCCTCCAATCCGAAAGACCTGACCATGCGATACGCGTCGATAACCGACCGTCTGGCCCACCTGGGCTCGGGCAAGTGGACCGTCCACCTGAAGGCGCGCGAGATGGCGTCCAAAGGAATTCCGGTCATCGAACTGACGATCGGCGAACCGGATATCCCACCCGACGAGGCTCTGCTCGACGAAGCCAGCCGCGCCATGAAGGCAGGGCGCACGCGCTATTCGAACGGGCGCGGCGAGCCGCGTGTCGTTGAAGCCCTCGTGGAAAAATACGGCCGAAGGCAGGCGGGTATCGGGGAGGGTAATATCCTGTGCTTTCCAGGCACCCAAACCGCGCTTTTTGCCGTCATGCTCGGTCTCGTGGAGGGCGGCGACGCGGTGCTCGTCTGCGATCCGCTCTATGCGACATATGAAGGTGTGATCGCGGCGACAGGGGCTTCAATGGTGCCTGTACCGCTGCGCGCGGAGAAGGGGTTTCATCTTCAGGCCGATGATCTCGAACAGGCCGTGACGCCTGAAAGCCGGGTTCTGCTCCTGAACACGCCGCATAATCCGACCGGGGCAACGCTGACGCGGGACGAACTTGTTGCAATCGGCGAGGTGTGCATTCGGCATGATCTCTGGATTGTTTGCGACGAGGTCTATGAAGAGCTGATCTTCAACGGAGACTTCGCGTCGCCGTTCGACCTGCCGGGCCTGACGGACCGCACGATCGTCGTGTCTTCGATTTCGAAGTCGCATGCGGCGCCGGGCTTTCGCTCGGGCTGGGCTGTCGGACCGGAGGATTTCTGTACGCGGCTTCTGGCCGTCTCCGAAACCATGCTGTTCGGCGGGCAGCCGTTTATCGCCGACATGACGGCCAAGGCCCTGACGGAGGCATTCGACACTGCCGAGCGCATGCGTGCGCTTTACACACGGCGGGCGGCGCTGATCATGGATCGCCTTGCCGGACACAACGCGTTGCGGCCGATCATGCCGGAGGCGGGCATGTTCCTGCTGATCGACGTCGGTGCGAGCGGAGTGGACGGAACCGTCTTCGCGGACCGGCTGCTCGAGGAGAAGGGGGTCGCCGTGATGCCCGGTGCCTCCTTCGGCGATCAGGCGGCAGACTACATTCGCCTGTCCCTGACCGTGCCAGACGATGTTCTTTCGGAAGCATTGGACCGGATCGCGGCGTTTGCCGACAACCTTGATAAAGATGAGGGCACGCACAAATGGGCGTCGTAAAAAGAACGGTCGGCGAGGCGCTGATCGATATTCTGGAAGCCAATGGTGTCGACGTCGTCTTCGGTATCCCGGGCGTCCATACCGTGGAACTTTACCGGGGGCTCGCGGCCTCGAATATCCGGCACATCACGCCGCGCCATGAGCAGGGTGCCGGCTTCATGGCGGACGGCTATGCGCGCATGACCGGGAAGCCGGGTGTCGCGCTCCTGATCACCGGTCCGGGCGTGACCAACGCGATCACGGCGATGGCACAGGCCTATCAGGATTCCGTGCCGATGCTGGTGATCTCCGGCGTCAATGCGCGGGCGAGCCTTGGACACGGCGAAGGCTGGTTGCATGAATTGCCCGATCAAAGGGCGACGATGGCAAGCGTTTCGCGGATGACGCACACGCTGCATGAGCCGCGTGATCTGCCGGCGGTCATGGAACGCGCCTTCACGGTGATGCAGGGCCGCAGGCCCGGACCGGTGCATATCGAAATCCCGACCGACGTCATGGACAAGCCCATCGACGTGGAGGCGTCAGCGGCAACGAAGTTGAGCGGACCGCGCGCACCCTCGTCAGACGTCGCAGTGCTTGCGGAAAAATGCCGGAACGCGAAAGCACCCGTGATCGTTTGCGGAGGCGGGGCCGTTGCCTCGGTACGGCAAATCGCGGCGTTCGCCCAGCGCATCGACGCGCCCGTTGTCACCACGGTCAACGCCCGGGGGGTGCTTTCCCGCGATCCTCTTTCCGTCCCCGCGAGCCCGAGCCTTGCTGCCGTGCGCGCGCTTCTCGCGGCGTCCGACACCGTGATCGCGCTCGGAACGCAAATGGGACCGACGGACTACGACATGTATTCCGACGGAGGTTTCCCGGTGCTTGCAGATCTCGTGCGGGTCGATATCGATCCCGATCAGCTCACGCGCGGTCCGGCGGCGGCGCTGCGCATTCTTTCAAGCGTGGATTTGCTGCTGGATGATCTTCTGCCGGCGCTTGATGAGCGCAACGCCGAAAGAAACGGTGCCGCGCGGGCACGGGCGTGCCGGGACGCGGTTCTGTCGGGCCTCACCCCGAAGATGCGGACCGAAATCGGCGTGCTGGAAACAATCCGGGACGCGCTGCCGGGCTGCGTCATCGTCGGCGATTCCACCCAGGCGATCTATTCGGGCAATATCTATTTCGAGGCCGGGCGCCCGAAAGGCTGGTTCAATGCGGCGACCGGCTTTGGTGCGCTCGGATACGGGCCGCCGTCCGCCATCGGTGCAAGTCTCGGAGAGCCGGATACGCCGGTCGTCTGCCTTGTCGGAGACGGCGGGTTCCAGTTCTCGCTTGCCGAAATCGGGTCGGCGAAAGACTGCGGGGCGAACGTCCTTTTTCTCGTCTGGAACAATGACGGGTACGGCGAGATCGGCACCTACATGATCGAGTGCGGGATCGAGCCGGAAGGCGTCACGCCGTCTGCCCCGGATTTTTTGAAGATCGCCGAAGCCTATGACGTTCCCGCCGTGCGCCTGACCGACGTTGACGAGCTTGCCCCGGCGCTGCGGCGGTTTGCGGACAGGAAGGGCCCCGGCCTGATCGAAATCCACGAGACGAACACGCGCGGCGCGACGGCGTAGCTGTCCCCTCAAGCAGCGTTTGCGCGGATCAGGTCCGATGCCTTCTCGCCGATCATGATGGCGGGGGCGTTGGTGTTCCCAGACACGATTTCGGGCATGATGGAACAGTCGGCGACGCGCAGACCGTCGATGCCATGCACCTTCAGCTGCGGATCGACCACCGCTCCGGCATCCGTCCCCATCTTGCAGGTCCCGGTCGGATGATAGATGGAAACGCTGTTCTGGCGCGCCCAGTCGAGCGTTCCGTCGTAGTCCTCCATGTCGAGGGTTGCCGTCGGGCGGAACTCCTCGGCGATCTTGGATGTGAGCGGCGCATGGCGGGCGATCCTGCGGGCGATCTTGACGCCGTCGACAATCGTCCTGCAGTCGGTTTCGGTCGACAGGTATTTCGGAATGATCTTCGGGTAGCTGCGCGGATCCGGACCGGAAAGGCGGATCTCGCCGCGGCTTTCGGGGCGCAGCTGACACACCGACATGGTGAAGGCCGAGAACGGATGCACGCCTTCACCGGGCGAATCAGCCGACCAGGGCTGGACGTGGAACTGAATATCAGGCGTTTCCAGCTCCGGCCGGGTTTTCAGAAATCCCGTTGCAAGGCTCGCCGCCATTGTCATGGGACCGGCCCGGAAGAGCGCGTATTTCAACGCGATCCGCGCCTGGTTGAACAGGCTGCGCACTTCGTCGTTGAGTGTCGGCTCGTTGCACTTGAAAACCAGCCTTGCCTGCAAATGGTCCTGTAGGCCCTGACCGACACCGGACAGTTCGTGCACCGGTTCAATGCCGTTCTGCCGCAACTGTTCCGGATCGCCGATGCCGGACAGCATCAGCACCTGGGGCGAGTTGATCGCCCCGCCGGAAAGGATGACTTCGCGGCGGACCGTGATCGTCTGTTCAGCACCCGACCTGTCCCGGTAGGTGATCCCGGTGACCTTCCTGCCATCCAGATTGATGCGGCTGACGAGTGCGTGGGTGATGATCTGCAGGTTCTCGCGCGCGCGTGCCGGCTTCAGGAAGGCGACCGCTGAACTGCAGCGGCGGCCGTTCTTCGTGGTCAGCTGAAAATAGCCGACACCTTCCTGGGTCGCGCCGTTGTAATCCGGGTTGAAGGGATACCCCGCCGTCTGCGCCGCCGCGACCCAGGCATCGCAGATCGGCCGCTGGATGCGCATGTTGGAAACGGAGAGCGGGCCACCGGTCCCGTGAAACTCGTCGGCGCCGCGTTCCTGGTCCTCCGAGCGCTTGAACAGCGGAAGGACGTCGTCCCAGCTCCAGCCTTCGTTGCCCATCTGGCGCCAGCGGTCATAGTCCTCTTTCTGCCCGCGCACGTAAAGAAGACCGTTCAGCGAAGACGATCCGCCAAGTACCTTGCCACGGGGCCAGTCGATCGACCGGCCATTCAGTCCCGGATCGGGCTCGGTCTTGTAGCACCAGTCCACCGACGGATTGTGCATGGTCTTGAAATATCCGACCGGAATGTGAATCCACGGATTTATGTCCCGGCCACCCGCCTCCAGCAGGATGACCTTGTTGGAGGGATTTTCGCTAAGACGATTGGCGATAACGCAACCGGACGATCCGGCCCCGATTACGACGAAATCTGCCTCCATTTTTGGTCTCCCAATTATTTCTTTGAAAAAAGCCTATGCAAAAAGGACAAAATAAACTAGCCTTTTTTGAAACAAAACGTCTCAAAAATTGCGAACTGGGAGGAAGCAATGAGTGTGGTAAATAAACTAAGCAAGATTTCTCGGCGCGATTTGTTCCGCGTTGCAGGTACTTACGGAATGAGCTCGACGCTGCTGGCAGCGGGTACCTTCGGCGGTGCAATGAGCCTTGCCAACCTCGCCTCGGCGGCCGAATCAACCTACGACAAGCGGTTTTCAAAGCCTGCCAAGCATACGCTGAAGTTCGGCGCAGCGGGTTTCAATGCCCGGAACCTGTTGATCGAACGGGCCGGCGCACTTGAATTCGCGCGGGATCTGGAAGCACGGACAGACGGTGAAATCCGTATCGAGTTCATCGGCGACAACCAGATCTGCGGTCAGCTTTCCTGCGTGGAAAAAACCCAGCAGGGCATCATCGACATCTATGCCGCTTCGACCCAGAACTCGGCCGGCGGCGCGCCCTATCTCAACGTGCTCGACTACGCGTTCATGTTCCCGGGCCGGGCATCGCAGTACTATTTCCTCTATAGCCCGGAATCGCAGAAGATCCTGCGTGATCCGCTTGAGAAACGTCACGGTCTGAAGTTCCTTTTCAGCCACTGCGAACTGCGCGGTATCCAGCTGGGTCTTGGATGGGAAGACCGTCCGACGGTTACGAAGCTTGAGCAACTGTTCGGCACCAAGAACCGTGTGACCGGTACGCAGCTCGGCCGTATCGCCATGAAGGCGCTGAACCTGAACCCGGTTCCGGTTGCCTGGGAAGAAACGCTCGACGGCCTGAAACAGGGCCTGATCGATGGCGCCGAGACCTGGGCGAGTGCCGTGGCCTATGCCAACATGTCGCCGGTCGTCAGCCAGTCGGTCGATCTGAAGTTCTTCTGCGGCACCGAGCACACGTCGATGTCGGCGAGCGTCTTCGACAGCCTGGAAGGCAATCTGCAGGACGCAGTGATGGAGTCTGCCTACTGGGCGCAGGCGCACGTGCAGGCGGCCAACGAGGCTGCGCTCGTGAAAACGGTCGGCTTCTCCGATCCGCAGCTGCCGGACACGATCTTCGTCGAGAACAATGTGCGCCCGGCCTTCCTGCCGGACAGCGAGATCAAGCTTGCGGAAGAAATGTGCTCGCCCGAGTTCCAGCCGCAGCTGTGGCAGGAATGGCGTGACCGTCTGAACGGCTGGGCCGGTGGCATCGACACCTACCAGGAGATCTACGACATCGCACGCCGCGTTCCGGCCGACATGAAGCCTGAGAACGTCGAACCACGGCGTTGGTGGAAAGGCTGATTACCCTTTAAGCTGACCGGGCTGGCGCGTCCAATACGCGCCAGCCCTATTCGTCTTCAGATCGGGAAAACCGGCGGAACAGGGAGGGGCAGATGGCAATCTGGTCGGATCTTGGCGCGATCCTGAGCGCTTTCGCATCGCAAGACAGTTGGGAAATCCGTAACGCGTTGAAATCGGAGGCAGCCTGGATTCTGGGTGCGTTCGTAACAGCGATCGGCGGCCTGCTCATCGTTCTCATCTATCGGCTTGTGCCCTTTCTCGATCGGCATCTTGAACGCACCATCATGGTGTGGAGCTACCTGGCGATTGCCTTCATCATCTTCTGGGGTGTGATCGACCGGTTCGTGTTCGCAAACCAGCAACCCTGGTCCACCACCATTCCGCCGCTGCTTTTCATGATCATGACATGGTTCGGAGCGGCCTTTAACGTGCGCCTGCGCACGCATCTCAGTTTCTCCGAATTCAGATCGGTGATGCCGCGATGGGGACAGATGGCTTGCCTCTGCCTTGATGCCGTTCTCTGGTTCATCTTCGCCGTCATCGTTCTGGTGACGACCCTCAGGCTGACGGCGCTGTCCGCCTCGAATTTCCAGATCGTGCTGGGGACCGACAACGTCATGCAGTGGTGGTTCCTGCTCACCGCGCCGCTGTCCTTCCTGCTTCTTGCGGCCAGGGTGCTTGAAAACCTCTTCGACGACATCCGCAACTGGCGCACCAACCAGCCGCTGATCAAGCAGGCCGTGATCGGGGAGGACACCTGATGACCGATGCAACCTGGGTAACCCTGATTTCCATTGGCGTCACGATCCTGTTCATGATCGGCGTCCCGGTTCTGCTGGTCATCGCCTACTGGGTGATCGGCTGTTCTTTCGTGCTCGGCCTGACGCTCGACAATCTCGGCGCGGAGCTTCTGAACGTCTTCAACAAGGGCTTTGCGCTCCTGGCGATGCCGCTGTTCATCCTGACCGGTGACCTTATCAACCGCTCCGGCATTGCCCGACGATTATCGGATTTTGCCTATGCCGTTCTCGGCTGGCTCAGGGGCGGGCTGGCAATGGCCTCGCTCGGCGCCTGCGGCCTGTTCGCCGCGATCTCGGGATCGAATTCGGCAACGACCGCGACCATCGGGTCCATGCTTCATCCGGAAATGGTCAAGGGCGGCTATGACGAGCGCTTCTCGGCGGCAACGGCCGCGGCAGGCGGAACGGTCGGGATCATCATTCCGCCGTCGATCATCTTCATCGTCTACGGCTTCCTGATGAACCTGCCGATTTCCGATCTTTTCGTCGCGGGCATCATCCCCGGATCGCTGATGGTCATCGGCATGCAGGTGGCCTGCTGGATCATCTGCCGCCTCAACGGCTGGGGGTTCCTGATCCCGTTCCAGCTGAACCGTATTCTGAAAACCGCCTTCGGCGCGTGGCTCGGCTTCTTTGCCATCGGGCTGGTCCTGTGGGGCATCTACACGGGCAAGTTCTCGCCGACCGAGGCGGCAGGCGTGACCGTCGGCTTCTGCATGCTCGCCGGTTTCATCAGCTACCCGCTGAACAAGACCCTGGGCAAACGCGGCGAACGTCCGGTTACCGAAAAGAGCTACGCGGAGATGTTCGTGGTCCAGGGCTTCACGGTCACCGAGGTTCCGTCCATCGTGATCCGCTCGGCCCAGATCACGGGGATTCTCGCGCCGCTCATCGCAATCTCGGTGGTGATGCAGCAGATCCTGTCGCTTCTGGGAGCGCAGGCGACGATCGGCGATTTCGTGACGTCGATGGGCGGCTACCATGCGGTTCTGTTCACATCAATGATCATCGTGTTCGTGTCGGGCATGGTTCTGGAGAGCCTTCCGGTCACGATTATCCTTGCGCCGATCCTGGCACCGATCGCAGCATCGGTCGGGGTGGATCCCATCCACTTCTCCGTGATTTTCCTCGTCGGTGCATCCATCGGTTTCATTACGCCGCCTTACGGGCTCAACCTTTATGTGGCGTCCGGCGTCACGGGAGTTCCCTATTTCCGGTTACTTCGTTATACGGTGCCTTACCTAGTCGCCTTGATCAGTGTCTGGATCGTCGTGTCCCTGACCCCTGAACTGGCGTTGATACTGCTGCCGAACCGATGATTGCCGAAGATGTCAGACGACCACGAAACAGAAGAAGCAGGAAAAATACCGACGAACCTGCGTTTGCTGGTCATTCTGGAGGAGGTCGCGAGGGCCGGGGTTCCGGTCGCTCCCTCGACGCTTTGCGAACTGGTCGGATTGCCGAAGCCGACCGTTCACCGGCTGCTTCATACCGCCGAAACCGAGGGGTTCCTGCAACGCAGTCTTGACGGGCGGTCCTATGGTCCGGGCAAACGGATGCGAAAGCTGTCGACGAACACGCTGTCGTCGCAGCGCATCCGGACGGAGCGCCTCCGGGTGATGCGGGATCTTGCCTCGGATGTGGGCGAGACCTGCAACCTTGCAGCACCCGGCCGTGACGGCATGGTCTATCTGGACCGCGTCGAGACGCATTGGCCGCTGCGCATTCAGCTGCCGATCGGAACGCAGGTGCCGTTTCACAGCACCGCAAGCGGGAAGATGTATCTCTCGACCCTGCCGGGGTCGGTTCTCGACCGGCTCCTGACTTCGGTGGAGCTGGAGCGGCGGACCGAGCAGACGCTGGTCGAACCCGAGGCGCTGAAACGCGAACTCGCGGAGACGAAGACGCGCGGGTTTTCGGTCGACAACGAGGAATTCATGGACGGCATGACGGCCGTTGCCGTTGCGATCCGCGACGACAGGGGGCGCCTGATGACGACATTGTCGATTCATGCGCCGAGACAGCGGCACAATATTGAAAGCCTGATCACCCAGTTGCCGAAGCTTCAGAATGCCGCATCAAGGCTCGAACAGATCGTGCTGGAGTAAAAGCTCTTTTGCCACCGCTGCCTTCTGTCCTCTTTAACAAGAAGGCGGTCTAGGTGATGGACCCATGAATTCCGACCCGGTCGAATCGTGTCACTTGGCAAACATTTGACGGAATGCGGACATCACCAATGACTTCGCGTGTTCTGTTAGCGACATCCGACAAAAGTGAAAATCGTGCCAATTGCGGACGTCCATCCAAGCCGCAGCGAAGGTCGGTATTGAGCTCGTCCAAGACCTTCGGTGCGGTGCGTTCAACTCGAAACTCGGGCGGGAAGCAGACTGTCATTGCAGCGTGGACGAAAGTCTGCACTGCGGACAAAGCGGACTTTTGCTGCCGTTGCGCCAATGGCAGCTGCGCAGAATGGCGACCTCACTTATGTACTTCGCTTTCTATTGGAAAGAATGAAGAAGGTTTCCGCCCTGTATCAAGAAAACTATTCTTTTCGCGTCGTCGCCAAGGCAATAATCCCGGGAATGATTAACCCAAGCACGATCCAAACTGCCATACCGATCCGAAAACTGCCAAGGAAAAACCACCATATAAAGAAAGGTAACGCTGCCAAGATCATCCAAGGGAAAACCTTGATTGCAACCCTTGCACTATAACTTGTCCTCTCTTTGGTTGGCTCGTTCATAGGTCGTTCTCCTCACGGCTTTTGTCCAGGAAGCCAATACACCTAACTTCGTCCACACCTAAGGAGCGACCGATGCAAGCATATCATGTCGTATTTGTCACATAAGGCAATTAACGACGAAGCCGCCTGAGAGTTCGGAACAAATGGGCTCGAAGAAGACCTTTGCTGCACGAGACACCAACATCCGCTCAGGGCCGTTCCTTGCATTTGGTCTCGTGTCTGGAAATTCTGCACCGTGGGCGTTCGTGGACCAGCGCCGAGTGTCGCCTTGGGGTCATCTTTTGGATCAATCAATGAGTCCGGACCCTAATCGGCCGCGTACCGTTTCTCGAGGTCGTCGTAGAAATCCTTGTGGACCGCGTTCTGACGGACTTCGAAGCTTGCGACGAGGTCGCCTTCATCCATGCGGCCGTCCGATTTCAACACTGCCAGGGCGTCATGCATGCCCTTCAGAGCTCCCTGGAGTGCGACGTTGGCATAAAGCACCAGTCCGAAACCCATGCCATCGAGATCCGACAAGTCCAGGATAGGTGTTTTGCCGCCAACAACGAGATTGATCAATTGCGGTGTCCCGGGGAGCCGGGCAGGGATGTCGCGAATGTTCTCAAGACTGCGCGGTGCTTCGATGAAGGTGATGTCCGCGCCATCTTCGATGAAGGCTTCGGCGCGTTCGATCGCGGCGTCGAAGCCGTGTGTCGCGCAGGCATCCGTGCGTGCGACAATCTGGAAGTTCGGGTCGATGCGGGCGTCGGCGGCTGCCTTGATCCGGCTGCGCGCTTCTGCAAGGTCGACAACATCCTTGCCCGAAAAATGTCCGCAGCGTTTCGGATTGACCTGATCCTCCAGCTGGATGGCGCTGGCCCCGGCGCGCTCAAGCGTGCGCACCGTATGTGTGACGTTGAGCGCATTGCCGAAACCGGTGTCCGCATCGACAACGATCGGAAGGTTGGTGACGTTGCGGATGGCCGACGCGTGCTGCGCGATTTCGGGCAGCGAAATGAACCCAAGATCGGGCATGCCGAGATAGGTGTTGGTGAGACCAGCACCGGAGATATAGACCGCCTCGAACCCGAGCCCGTCGATGACCCGTGCGGCCAGGGCATTGGCTGCCCCCGGCATCAGGACGGCGCCGCCGCGCGCGAGGCGTTCCCGAAACGCCTTGTTGATTTCGTGGTTCATCATCTTCGCGAACTCCGGTTGGGGTGCCTTGTGCATCTGACTAATCCGAGCCTTGTTGATTGGCAAGCAGCGCCGGGAGCCGTTCTGTCAGGTGAAACAATCAGTCTGCCGTCATGAGGCTCTTGGCGAGGCTCTCAAGGAGGGGGATGGCGCTGGCGCGCGCGTCTTCGTCGAACCGGGTGGCGAGGCCCGAAACCGTGAGGGCTCCGGCAAGCTCGCCGGTGCTTTTGAAAACCGGTGTGGAGACGGAGGAGATGTTGGGATTGGTCTGACCCACCGTGCTGACCGTTCCGTTCCTGTTGAAATGCCCGAGATCGCCGACATCGTCGCCCGAGAAGTGACGCAGAACGAGGCCGGACGCGCCGGTCGAGAGCTTCAGCCGCATGCCTTCCTCGACATGGAAACGAAGCAAGTTGGGAGAATTTTCCCTGTATAAACAGACACGTTCATTGCCGACACGCACGTAAAACGAGGCCGTTTCGCCGGTCGCTTCAGCCAGGATCCGGAGCGAGGGAGCGACATGTTCCCGCCTGGTGAAGTCCCGCCGGAAGATCAGGCCGAGACGCCAGACGCTCGGACCGACACTGTAGCGGCCGTCGTCGTCGCGCTGGATGAAACCGTAGATCTGCATCGAATTCGTCAGGCGCAGGATCGTGCTCTTGTGCAAGCCTGTTTCCTCGGCGATCTCCGCCAGGGTCATGGTGGGCTTCTGGGTCGAAAAGGCGCTGAGGATCGAGAGTGCCCTTTCGACGGATTCGGTGCGATTGGTGGCCATGGGCGTTCTGTCAGATGAAACTGTGCGAGAAGCACCTTGCTGCAATCCCCGCAGACTGTCTAGCTTTGTATCAACCGAGGAGAGGCAAAGTGCGTACCCATCCGATCGCGAATTCATCATTTCTGGCGGCAGACTACCGGGGCATTCTGGGTGACAGATACCGGAGCCTGCCGTATTCCCTGCGGCTCCTCGCCGAAAACGCCGCGCGTCATTCGCCCGAGGGTGCGGCGGCGCTCGAGGTGCTTGCGCGCAACGGCGAGGCGGTGCCTTTCCGGCCGGCAAGGCTGTTGCTGCATGACATGCTGGGCATCCCGGCGCTGATCGACATCATGGCGATGCGCAACCTGCTGGAAGAGCAGGGCGGTGATCCGCTCAGCGTTGACATGAGCCTGCCCGTCGATCTCGTGATCGATCACTCCATGTCGATCAACCACTGGGCGCACAGGTTCGCCCTGCAAAAGAACATGGACCGGGAATTCGAGGTCAACCGCGAACGCTTCGCCTTCCTGAAGGCCTGCGAAACAAGGTTCCCGCGCCTTCGCGTCATGCCGCCGGGCGGCGGCATCTGCCACCAGGTGAACCTTGAATATCTCGGACAGACCGTGTTGCCCTCGAACGAAGACCCTGGTCTGCTCATTCCAGATTCCTGTCTGGGAACGGACAGCCACACGCCGATGATCAACGCGCTCGGCATCATGGGGTGGGGCGTCGGCGGCCTGGAAGCCGAGGCCGTGCTGTTCGGCGAGACCACGCCCGTCAATGTTCCGCGCGTGATCGGTCTCGAGATCAGCGGTGCTCCGTCGGACGACATCATGGCGACCGATATCGCGCTGGTGATCGCGGAACGACTACGCGCGCTCGGTGTCGTCGACACGTTCGTCGAACTCTTCGGTCCCGGATACGGAACGCTCAGCGTCGCGGATCGCGCGACCATCGCAAATATGGCGCCCGAATACGGATCGACGATGGTGTTCTGTCCGGTCGACGAGCGCACGACGGCCTATCTGCGGGACACGGGGCGCGGTGAGGCGGCCGGCAACACGGAGATCTACTGCAAGGCGCTGGACCTGTGGGTCACAGACGCTGATCCGGCGATCGAATATGACGAGGTGGTCCAGCTCGATCTCGGCAGCATCGGCCGGTCGGTCTCCGGCCCTTCGCGTCCCGAGCAGCGTATCGATCTGGCGAAGGCCAGCGACCGGCTGAGGCTTGAGGGAGAAACCGTCCGGCGTGTCGGCGTACCGGACAAGGAGCACGACATCGGCGATGGCGACGTGATCATTGCCGCGATCACCAGCTGTACCAACACGGCCAATCCGCGCAACATGGTCACGGCTGCCCTGATGGCGCGCAACGCGGTTGACCGTGGCCTGAAGGTCCCGCCTCACGTGAAGACGTCCCTCGCTCCCGGTTCCAGGGTGGTTGCCGGATATCTTGAAAAGAGCGGGCTGCAGACCTCGCTGGATGCGCTCGGGTTCGAAGTGGCCGCGTTTTCCTGTTCGACCTGCAACGGCATGTCCGGGCCGCTGGACCCGGCGCATGAAACCGCCATCAAGGAAAACGATATCAAGGTGATCGCGGTCCTTTCCGGCAACCGGAACTTCGCCGGGCGTATCCATCCGCTTGCATCCCGCAACATGATCGCTTCGCCGCCGCTCGTGGTTGCCTATGCGCTGATGGGAACAATCCTCAAGGAGATCACGACGGAACCGCTCGGTACCGACCAGAACGGCAATCCGGTGATGCTGTCGGATCTCTGGCCGAACGCGGATGAAGTGACGGAGATCGTCAAGACCTTCGTGACGCCGGAAGAATTCAGCACGAATTACGCAGCGATCAGCGACGTGAACACCCACTGGAATGCCCTTGAGGCCGGGCAGGGAACCTATGAATGGGTACCGTCCAGCTATATCTCGTTTCCGCCTTTCGTGCGCGATATCGACCCCAAGACGCCGCCCCTCAGCAATCTGAAGGGATTGCGGCCGCTGGTGATACTCGGTGACAGCGTCACGACCGACCACATATCGCCTTCCGGGATCATCACGCCTGAATCGGAAGCGGGGCAGTTCCTGCAGCAACTGGGCGTTTTACCGCGCGATTTCAATTCCTTCGGCACCCGGCGCGGCTGTTCGGACGTCGTGGTGCGCTCGACCTATGCCAATTACAGGCTGCGCAACGAAATGACACCGGACAAGGAAGGCTCCTGGACCAGGGTCGAGCCCGAAGGTCATGTCACCTCGATCTACAAGGCGATCGAGACCTATCTCGACCGGGGGCAGAAACTGGTGGTGATCGGCGGCAAGGAATATGGTTGCGGCTCATCGCGAGACACCGCGGCGAAAGCGCCCTGGCTCGCCGGGATCCGGGCCGTGATCGTGGAAAGTTTTGAGCGTATCCACCGGTCCAATCTGGTCAATATGGGGATCGCTCCGCTCTGTTTCCCGAAAGGCGTGACACGGCACACGCTCGGCCTGGACGGCAGCGAGACCTATGACATCGACTTCGATGCGGATCTGACAGGCGCCATGCTGACGGTGCACCGCAAGGACGGCAGTTACGACATGACACCGCTGGACCTGCGTCTCTATAATGACGGCGAGCGTGCGACGTTCGCCGAGGGCGGCCTCCTGCCGCGTGCGTTCCGAAACTTCCTTCAAGGAGCAGCTTGATGCCAAACCGCTTGCGTGCCGCTTTCTATCGTGGCGGAACATCAAAGGCGGTCGTTTTCAACGGCGCGGACCTGCCGGAAGGACAGGCGGTCCGAGACCGGATCTTCCTGCATGTGCTCGGCAGTCCCGACGCCTATGGCCGTCAGCTGAACGGGATGGGCGGCGGGTTGTCGTCGCTGTCCAAGGTGGTGATCGTCAAGCCGTCTGATCGTGACGATGCCGATGTCGACTACACATTCGTGCAGATCGCGGTCGACGAGCCATTGGCGGACTACGGCTCGGCCTGCGGCAACATGGCGAGCTGTGTCGGTCCCTTCGCGGTCGATGAAGGCATGATCGATCTTGATCCCGGGCGGGCCGATGCGCTTGTGCGGATCTATGACACCAATACCAGGCGAATCTACCACAGCCGGTTTCCGGTCGCGGGCGGCAAGGCCGTCGAAGAGGGCGATGTTTCCATACCCGGGGTTTCGGGAACGGGGGCTCCGGTCGTTCTGGAGTTTTTGACGCCGGGCGGCGCGGCCACGGGAAGACTTCTGCCGACGGGCAACGCTGTCGACGCTTTGACGGTCGAAGGACTTGGAACGATAAAGGCCTCGCTCATCGATGCCGCCAATCCGGTCGTTTACGTGCGCGCGGCCGATCTCGGCAAGACCGCAACGGAACTGCCGGGGGACCTCGACGGTGACAAGGATCTGATGACGCGCATTGAGGCTGTCCGCCGGGCGGGAGCCGTCGCCATGGGCATGGCTGAAACGCCGGAAGACGTGAAACGGTCCAATCCCAAGGTGGCCATGCTCGGGCCGGCGTCACAGTTCATGTCGCTTGACGGCGCGCACCATGACACGGCAACCCATGACCTCAACGTGCGTCTCGTCTCCATGGGCAATTTCCACCGGGCCATCACGCTGACCGGCGGGATGTGCACGGCAGTAGCTGCACAGGTGCCCGGTTCCCTGGTTCAGGAGACCGCCGGGATCGAAGGCAAGGATCTTCGTGTCGGGACCCCATCGGGCGTGCTGACGGTCACGGCCGATGTGCGCAGCGGTGCCGAAGGGGCCGAGGCGGTGAGCGCCGGGACTTTCCGCACGCAGCGGCGCCTCATGGAGGGGGCGGTGCTGTATCCTGCAAAACTGCTGGAGGAGCCTTCGTGAACACGACCGTGACTTTTCATCCGACATGCGACCTCAACGATGCCCATCCGGGCAAGGTGCGCCTCGTGCAATTGCCGTTTCGCGACTTCGGCAGGAAACCCACATTTGCCGGCAGGATCCGGACCGCATTGATGGTCGAGGACACCAAGCTCGTGCAGGAAGAGCTGTTCTCGGCCAAGGGAGATGGCGGGGTCATCGTGCTGGACGGCGGCGGCTCGATGCGCACGGCTCTGCTCGGCGACAGGATGGCGGACCGGCTCATCAACAATGGCTGGGCCGGGATCGTGATCAACGGGGCTGTCCGGGATGCGCAGATGCTCGCCGGTCTCGATCTCGGCATCAAAGCGCTTGGAACCAGCCCCGTCAGATCCGCAAAGGCGGGTACGGGTGCAATCGATGTGCCCGTTGCCTTCGGGAGCGTTCTCATCGAACCGGGCATGTTCATCTATTGCGACGCCGACGGGGTGCTTGTCACGGACGAACCGCTCACGCTCTAGATCCTAAGCGGATAGCTTCCAGCGGTTTGGCAAGGGGGGTACATATTCCGCCAAAAAGCCAAAGGCGACCAAAAGGCCGCCTTGGAGTTAGTGCCCGTAAGGGCGACAGAGACGTTTCCACGCCCTGCGTATGTACCCAGAATAGGTACAATGTCCCGAATTTTCAAGAATTTTCCTTTGGGAGGGACGGCAACCATTCCAGAAGCTATTCAAGAACCAATCTAAATTCTTCTTGGGGCAGCTTAGGAACTGCACCTGAATGCGGCACTAATCTGCTCACAGCCAGCGTGCTAATTTTATCACAAACAGCCCATGACTCTCTTCCGTCGATGGATGTTTTTAGTTTAACAGCCCACTTGTTTTCATTCTGTGGAGTCGTTGAACAAGGAATTACAGTTACGGCTCCATGCAACGTACGAATTCTTGAAACAACTATGACAGGCCGTCTTTTCCAAAACTCTGGCAACTGCGCATCGCGCGGAAAATCACACCAGTACATATTTCTGATTTTGGGAGCGGCCTTTATTTCCGGCGCTACTTTAGGCGGGCTCTGATCTTCATTACTCATCATTCCTTGTAGCAGATTTTTGGCAATTTTTGATTTTGTTTTATTTTTCTACAATTATTGAGTGTAAATTCGTCTTGTGGCTGTTCTAAGAGTAATATCACATACAAAACACATGCAATTTGTTCCGGTCCGGCGAGCTCTGGTTCGGGTCGTCAGCCGGGCAAGCTCCCGCGCTTAAGAAATCTGAGCTCATGGCTGCACCATAGCGTTCAGCCAGGCGCGGATGAAGGTTCTGCGCTTGAGCTGATCCAGGTAGACCAATAGGCCTGGACCGAGCCGGATCGGCCTGAAGGCGGCTTCCCGTTGCAGGACGGCCGGGTCGATCGAGGGCAATCCGGTCAGGTTTTCGATGAGCTGGCGGTTTTCCTCCGAAACAAGGAAATCGATGAACTGGCCGGCCAAATCCGTATCCCGGGCAGTCTTCGGGATCAGAACCGTGCGCAGCATCACGGTCGTGAAATCCTTGAACTGGAGGATATCCAGATCCGGGTGGTCTTCCAGGCGCGCGGCCGCGTAGCTGCCGAGAACGTTATAGGCCATGGCCAATTGGCCATCGACGACGTCTCCGATCATCTGGCTTGAACAGCAATAGAGCCTGGCATTCAGTCTTCCCATGACTTCGGCCATGCGCCACAGCGATTCAGATTGCCGGGAGTCCTGCGTTGCGAAGAGATACCCGGCACCGCTTTCCCGGATATCGTATGTGCCGACGCGGCCATTGAACCTGTCCGGATTTTCGCGCAGAAGCGCGATCAACTCGTCCCGGTTCGTGGGCTGCGGAAGGCCCTCGAAGGCCTCCCGGGAATAGACCAGAACCGCTGGTTCCTGCGTGAAGGCAAACAGCCGGTCCCGCCATTTCGCCCAGGCGGGCAGGGAGCCGGTTTCAGCGGAGACATGCCGTTCGGCAAATCCGTCATTGACGAGCTTGGTCTGCAGGTCCATGGCGGAAGAGATCGCGATGTCGAATTCAGCACCTTCCTCGAAAAGGGCCTTCATGAGCTCGCTGCTCGACGCTGTCACATAGCGCACGCGTATTGTCGGGTTGCGCTCCTGAAAGGCATCGACAAGGGGGGCGAAGATGTCGAGGTCGGCAGTAGAAATGATGTTCAGCGTTGCCGACGGATTGTCGACGTCGAACAAACGTTCCTCTTCGGCGACGAATGCATGCGCCGTGGTCGCCAGCAGGATCAGACTTGCGATCAGGCCGAAGGCAAAGTGATGGAGGCGCACGTTCCTCTCCCTTCCGGATTGTCGGTCAAGGCCAGCATTCCGCCGTGTGCCCGCACGACTTCGTCCACGATCGTCAGGCCGAGGCCCGAGCCGATGATGTCCTTCACGTTGTTTCCCCGCCCGAAGCGCTCCGTCAAGTGTTGCCGGTCGCCGTCACCAAGTCCCCGGCCTTCGTCGAGCACATCGACCTGAACGGTGGCCGCGGCTTCCGATATCTCGACCTTGATCCGGCTGTCCTCGGGCGAATATTTGACCGCATTGTCGAGCAGATTGCGCAGGGCGTTCTGCAGGAGGATGGGATCCCCTTCGACCGAGCTTGTGGTGTCGGAACCGGAACAGGTGATGCGGATGTCCTTCAAGTCCGCCGTCGGGCTGATCGACCGGATCACGTCCTGGGCGAGATCCTTCATGTTCAGACGTTCCTTTTCCAGGTTGTCGGAGCGCAGCGCCACCATGGCATGATCTAGAAGCTGCCCGGCAGAGCGTGAGCTTTCGTCCGCAGCACGGATCACTTCGCGCAGGATCTGCTTGTTCTCCGGCTTGCGCACGCTGCGCATTGCGATTTCGGACTGGGTCCGCACCGTTGCCAGCGGCGTGCGGACGTGATGGGCCGCCTCGGCGATGAAATCCTCCGTGCGCGCGAGGGAGGCGCTCAGGCGGGCCATGAAGGTGTTGAGGGACTGAAGCAGCGGAACCAGCTCCGTCGGCGCGGATGTCGCCACGGGACTGAGATCCTGCGGGCCGCGGCGTTCGACGGACTGTGCAAGCCTGTTGAGCGGGCGCATCGCATTGTTGGTGGCAAACCAGCTGAGCGCACCCGACAGCAGGAAGAAGCCGACGCCGGCGGCCGCCGCCGCGATGGAGATCTGCAGCGAAACGGCTGCGAGCCCGAGGCGCGTCTGGGCGACCAGTACCGTCAGGATTACGGTCTCGTCGCCCACGGTGAGACGCCGCGGAAGCGCGGCGACGCGCACTTCGTCACTCTTGTAGATCGCCGTGGCGAAGACCGGCTCCCCCGCGTCCGAGGCCGCCGGCGGCATGGGCAGGTCATCATAGCCGGTCACGGTCAGATCGTCCGCCGTGACGCGGTAGAAAACCCGCTCTTCCGCTATTGAGCCGAGCATGGATAGGGCGGAATAGGGGACGTCCACGAGGATCTGGCCGCGTTCGGCCCGGGCCGCCTCCGAAATCGCCGTGGCGGAGGCGATCAGAATGTTGTCCTGTGTCGTCTCTGCGGCCTGCTGCGCGAGTGCGCGCACGGTGAAGTAAAGCGCGACGGAGAGAATTGCCGCCACCAGAAGGAGCTGAAGCAGAAGGCGTCTGCGAAGGGAGCCGCGCGCGTGGACGGTTGTCATGTGGCGGTCATCCGGTAGCCGACGCCGCGCACCGTCTCGATCCTGACGCGGCCGCCCTGCAACTTCTTGCGCACCCGGCCGACATAGACCTCGATCGCATTTTCCGAAACGTCCTCGTCATAGGAAAACAGCCGGTCGACCAGATGCGATTTTGAAAAGATCATGTCCGGCGCGGAGAAGAAGACTTCCAGCAGGCGCAGTTCGCGGTTCCTGAGGTCGGAGACTTCTCCCGCGACGGCGACGGTCCCTGCCAAGGGATCGAAAACCACGTCCTCGAAAGTCTTCTGATTGCGGGCCGCTCCCTGCCGGCGCCGCAGCACGGCGCGGCACCTGGCTTCCAACTCGGAAAAATCGAACGGCTTGGTGATGTAGTCGTCGGCACCGAGATCGAGCATACGAACGCGGTCCGACACTTCAGAGCGTGCGGTCAGGACGATCACCGGTGTGTCGTTGTCGCCCGTGCGGTGGGTCTCGAGAAAGGTTCGGCCGTCCCCGTCCGGGAGCATGATGTCGAGCAGAATCAGTTCGTAGGCCGTACTGGCCAGACAGTCCGCAGCGGTCTCCAGGTCGGGTGCGTGATCGACCACATGCCCGTCCAGACTCAGCCGATCAACAATGGCTTTTGCCAGTTTTTCATTGTCCTCGATCAGCAGGAAGCGCATGTTTTCAGCCGTTTGCCAATGTTTTTGATGACGTGACAGGTTCCTGTCAGCTTTCCCACTTCTTTTGTGGTTTGCAAGAGGCTCGTGAAGCCTCTGCGTGTCTGGGAGGATATTATGACACTTATGAAGATGACCCGCCGGGTCGTTCTGGCGGCTGCTGCCGCGTCTCTTTCATTCGCAACACCGACCTTCGCCGACGAAGTCGTCGACAGCATTCACTTCCTGATCCCGGGCGGTGCAGGCGGCGGCTGGGACGGAACCGCGCGCGGAACGGGTGAAGCCCTGACAAAAGCCGGTCTTGTCGGCTCCGCATCCTATGAAAACATGTCCGGCGGCGGTGGCGGCAAGGCCATCGGCTACCTGATCGAAAACGCCGACAGCAACCACGGCACGCTCATGGTCAACTCGACCCCGATCGTGATCCGTTCGCTGACAGGCGTGTTCCCGCAGAACTTCCGCGACCTGACCCTGGTTGCCGGCACGATCGGTGACTACGCGGCACTCGTGGTGCCTGCGGACAGCGCGATCCAGGACGTCAACGGCCTGATCGAAGCCTTCAAGGCTGACCCGGCAGGAACTGCTGTTGGCGGCGGCTCCGTTCCGGGCGGCATGGACCACCTCGTTGCAGCCATGGTTTTCCAGGCAGCCGGCGCTGATCCGGTCGCGCTGAAATACGTTCCGTATGACGGCGGCGGCAAGACAATGGCCGGCCTTCTCTCCGGCGAAGTCCAGGCTGTTTCCACCGGCTTTTCGGAAGCTGTCGAACTGGCCAAGGCAGGTGAAGTCCGCATCATCGGCGTGACGGCTCCCGAGCGTGTGGACGCCTATGCCGACGCACCGACCATGGTGGAGCAAGGCAACGACACGACCTTCGTCAACTGGCGCGGTTTCTTCGCAGCACCCGGTCTGCCGGCTGACAAGCTGGCTGCCTACCAGGCTGCAATTGCCCAGATGTACGACACGGCGGAGTGGGAAGAAGTCCGCGCACGCAACGGCTGGGTCAACATCCACAACCCAGGTGATGATTTCCGCACCTTCCTGGAAGGACAGGAGCAGGTGATCGGCGATCTGATGAAGCAGCTCGGCTTCCTCTAAGTCCCGGTTCATACCGACACGACGACCAGCGCGTCCGGGTTCGCCCGGACGCGTCAACCAATCAAGAAATCCTGGGGGGGAACGATGGCGCTCGACCGCTGGCTGGCCCTAGTCATCCTGCTGATCTGTCTGGCCTATGGCTATGCAGCCTATTTCACCATGGACGCGCTGCTGCCGCCGATCATGAAGCGCAGTCCGATCTGGCCATCGAGCTTTCCAAAGGTTCTGGTGATCGGGGGCATCCTGTTGTCCCTGTCCGTCCTCCTGGGCCTGGAAAAGTCTCCCGAAAAGAAGGACGCCGCAGATATCAATCTGTCGCGTCTGCATGAATACAAGGTCGGCCAGGCGGTGCTGCTGCTCGCCCTGATGGTTGCCTATGCGCTGCTGCTGCGGCCTCTCGGTTTTCTTGCATCCACCTTCCTGTTCCTGACGGTCGGCAGCTTCATCCTCGGTGAGCGCCGCTATGTCATGATGGGGCTCGTTGGTGCCATCGCGGCCGGCACGGTCTGGTACCTGGTGGACGTGGTGCTCGGGATTTTCCTGAGTCCTTTCCCATTTTTCGTAAGCGGGGGCTGAGATGCTTGAAGGACTTCTGACGGGCCTTTCAACGGCCTTTACTTTCACGAACATCCTGATGGTGGTCGGTGGCTGCCTGATCGGTACCTTCATCGGCATGCTGCCGGGCCTGGGGCCGATGTCGATCATCGCCATCATGATCCCCGTCGCGATCACGATCGGCGATCCGTCCGCGGCGCTGATCCTGCTGGCCGGTGTCTACTACGGTGCCGTTTTCGGCGGTTCGACATCGTCGATCCTGATCAACGCGCCGGGTGTTGCCTCCACCGTTGCCACCTCGTTTGACGGCTACCCGCTGGCGCGCAAGGGCCAGGCCGGCAAGGCACTGACGGTTGCGGCGATCGCCTCGTTCTCGGGAGGCACGATCGGCGCCATTCTGCTGATGGTGTTCGCGCCAGCGCTCGCCTCGGTCGCGCTGCTGTTCCATTCGTCCGAATATTTTGCGCTCATGGTCGTCGGCCTGTCGGCGATTGCCGCCTTTGCCGGAACCGGCCAGGTGAGCAAGGCGCTGTTGATGACGTTCCTCGGGCTGATGATGGCCACCGTCGGCGAAGGCGTCTTGTTCAATGCACCGCGCTTCACGATGGGCGTCATGGATCTGCAATCGGGTTTCGGCTTCATCACGCTCGCCATGGCCATGTTCGCGCTGCCCGAAGCCATTTTCCTGGTGCTCGACCCGAACCGCTCCAAGACCGGAGACGGCAGCGACGGGGGCAAGATCAAGAACCTTCGCATCACCAAGGACGAGGCGCGCAGCATCACACCGGTCATCGGCCGCCAATCGCTTCAGGGTTTCTTCATCGGCGTTCTGCCGGGCGCAGGTGCGACAATCGCATCGTTCCTCGGCTATGCGGTGGAACGAAACATCGCCTCCAAGGAAGAGCAGGAGCAGTTCGGCAAGGGCTCGGTCAAGGGCATTGCCGCTCCGGAAAGCGCCAACAATGCCGCCTGCACGGGGTCCTTCGTGCCGCTGCTGACCCTTGGTATTCCAGGTTCGGGCACCACGGCGATCCTGCTTGGGGCGCTGATCGCGCTCAATGTCAGTCCCGGTCCGCGCCTGATGGTCGACGAACCGCAGATCTTCTGGGCGGTGATCATTTCCATGTATCTCGGCAACCTGGTTCTCCTGATCCTGAACCTGCCGCTGATCCCGTATATCGCGAAAGTGCTCGCAGTTCCGCGCAACTACCTGATCCCGTTCATCCTGTTCTTCACGCTGATGGGCGCCTATATCGGGCAGAACAATGCCACGGAACTCCTGATCCTCGTCGGGTTCGGCATCTGCGCGACGCTGTTCCGGTTCGCGGATTACCCGCTGGCACCGCTGCTGATCGGGTTCATTCTCGGACCGCTGCTTGAGAACAACTTCTCCCGTGCCATGCAACTCTATGACGGCGTGGGCTTCGTCTGGGAACGTCCGATGACGCTCGGACTGCTGATCCTTGCCGTCGTGCTGGTGGTCTTGCCGGGATACCGCGCCAGACGCGCACGGCTGCGCGCCGAAGGCGTTGCCGACGGTGATTGAGGGTGGCCGGATCAAGGAACGCGCCAGGTGTCGAAACCGCTTGAAGGGATCAGGGTTCTTGACCTGACAAACGTGCTTGCCGGCCCCTTTTGCTGCCACCACCTGGCGCATCTGGGGGCGGAAGTGATCAAGGTCGAGGCCTCCGGCCGGGGCGATCTGGCGCGCAAACTCGGAGCCGATCCGGAGCTCAACGACAAGGGCATGGGCGTTTCGTTTCTCGCCCAGAATGCCGGCAAAAAATCCGTCACGGTCAACCTCAAGCATCCGAAGGGCAGGGCGCTGTTCGTGAAGCTTGTGCGGACAGCCGATGTTCTGGTGGAAAATTTCCGTCCCGGCGTGATGGACCGGCTCGGGGCCGGCTACGAAACACTGAAAGCGGAAAACCCGCAGCTCGTCTATTGCGCTATTTCCGGGTTCGGCCAGGACGGGCCCTGGGTCCACCGGCCGGCCTACGACCAGATCATCCAGGGCGCGTCCGGCGTCATGTCGATCACGGGCGACAGTGACAGCGCCCCGCTTCGTGTCGGCTATCCGGTCGCGGACACGGTCGGCGGGATCACCGCAGCGTTTGCCGTCTCGGCGGCGCTGAACGCCACACCAAGAGGCAGTTTCATCGACGTGTCGATGCTAGAATCCGTTCTGGCGACAATGGGCTGGGTGGTGTCGAATTATCTCAATGCCGGCGTCGAGCCGGCAGCCAATGGCAACGAGAACGTCACCTCCGCGCCGTCGGGTGCGTTCGAGGCAGGCAATGGCCTCCTCAACATTGCCGCGAACAAGGACGAGCAATGGGTTCTGCTGACGGATCATCTGGGCCTGAGTGAACTGCGCGCGCGGCCGGACTATGCGACGCGGGAAGATCGCAAACGGAACCGGCTTGCGCTCAAGGCGGAACTGGAAACTGTCCTCAAGACCCGGCCCGCACGCGACTGGGCAAAGGAGCTCAATCGCATCGGCGTGCCGTCAGGCGCGGTGCTGACGGTTCCTGAAGTGCTTGAGATGCCTCAGGTCGCGGATCGCGGTTTCCTGGGACGCTACGAGAATGTCCCCGGTGTGGGGCGCGATATCACGGTCACGAGAACCGGGATCAAACTCGATGGCGCGGCACCCAAGGTCGACGCTCCGCCGCCATTGCTCGGTGAGCACAATGGTGAAATCTGGCGGGATCTCGGCGTTTCCGACGAAGAGCTGACCGAGCTTCAGAAAGACGGTGCGATATGAGTTCATCGGGCAAGGATGTCTCCGACTGGTGGTCGACGGAGATCATCGACATGGTGCCGGGTCAGATCCGGTTTCGGGGTCACCCGATTGAAGAACTGATCGGCACGATCTCGTTTCCGCAAATGATCTGGCTGATGACGCGCGGCGACTTGCCGGATGCCGGGCAGGCAAGGCTGCTCGAGTGTGCGCTGGTGGCGGCGGTCGACCACGGGCCGCAAGCGCCGTCGATCGCTGCCGCACGCATGGCGGTCACCTGCGGGCTCGGCCTGAACGGCGCCATGGCGTCGGCGGTCAACATGCTTGACGATGTCCATGGCGGGGCCGGTGAGCAGGCCGTGGAACTCTATACGTCAATCGACAGGGCGGCTGAAGGCGGGCTGGCGCTTGAAGAGGCGGCAGCACAGGAGATCGATCGCTGGCAGGCCGAGCGGAGCCGGTTTGTTCCCGGCTTCGGGCACAGGTTCCACAAACCCGAGGATCCGCGCGCACCGAGGCTGCTCGGGCTCGTTGATGCGGCGGCCGGGGAAGGGACGGTCAGCGGGCGGTTTGCTGCCATCGGACGCGCCGTTCAGGAGATCCTCAACACGCGCAAGGGCAAGCCGGTTCCGATGAACATCGATGGCGCTACGGCGGTCGTCTACGCGGAACTCGGGTTTGCACCACAGCTCGCCCGCGGCCTGTTCTGCCTGTCCCGCTCCGTCGGCGTGCTTGCCCATGCCTGGGAGCAGATGCAGCAGGGCGGGCGCAACAAGGGCCCCACGCCTCCAGACTATCGTTGGACCTACACTGGACCGAATCCGATCGAGGACCGGGACTGAGACCGGGGTTCGGGAACCAGCGCCTTGCCGCGCGTGTCTCAGTGCGCCCAGCGACCTCAAGGCACGCTTACCTTTTTCAGACAGTTGCTATCTTTTTGACGCTCCGGTCTGCGGAGCAGGTCCGAGCGTGTTCCGGCGGCAGATCGTGGTCGGCAGTTCCACGCTTTCCGGAGGCTTGCCGTTGATCGCACTGATGAGCGCGCGCGCCGCGCATTGGCCCATGCGCCGATGGGGGACGTGAACGGTTGTCAGCGGAACCGGCGCAACGCTGGCCAGCTCGATGTCGTCGAAACCGGTAATCGAGACATCACCCGGTATATTCATGTTCAGGGCGGTGGCTGCGCGGAGCGCTCCCACCGCAAGAACGTCGTTGCCGCACATGACGGCGGTCGGGCGAATGTCCCGGGACATGAGGCTGCGAAAGGCCATGTCGCCCTTTTCGATGGAGTACTGCGTCTCCTGGACGATCAGGTCCGACGGATCGAGACCTGCCTCTGCCATGGCATCGCGTATGCCGCTGACACGGTCGCGGGCCCTGTCGTTGGCGGTGGTATCAGCCGAGATGCAGCCGATCACGGTGTGACCGTTCTTGATGACCAGTTCAGCGAGGGAGCGCATCGCGAGCCGGTTGTTGAAACCCACGGACAGGTGCCGTTTGTCCGGATTGGACGCCCATGTCAGCACCGTCGGTATGTTTCGTTTTGCCAGATAGTTGTAAATCTGCGGATTGCGCTGATAGCCGATCAGGAGCAGGGCATCCGCGCCCCGGACCGTCAATGTCTTGATCTGTTCCTCTTCGAGATCCTGACGGTAGGAGGAACTGGCGACCAGCAGCGTACAGCCATTCTGCTGGAGTTCTTCCTGGAAGGCCTGAATGCCGCGCGCAAAGATGGCGTTTTCCATGGTGGGAATGATTGCGCCGATCGTGTTTGTCCGACCAGCCGCGAGTGCGCGGGCGCTGTAATTCGGCGAATATCCCAGCTGATCGACCGCATCCATGACGATCTTCAGTGTCTTCTTGGTGACTCTGTCCGGCGTGTTGAGACACCTGGAAACCGTCGCCGTCGAGACACCGGCTGTCGCGGCGACATCAGCGAGCGTCGGCACTTCTCCTGTCAGTGAATTCGAGACTTCTTCCATCTGTCCAGTTCAGCGCTGAAACGCGGCACGTGTCAAAGGTTCGGACTCCCTTACATGCATTTTCATTTTCAGAGAACGCTTTTTTCTGCTTGCAAATAAAAATGTAAGCGCTTACATTTTTGAAAGCCGGGTTATCTGATCGTTGGGAGGTGATCATGCTTTTGGCTTTGGCGGCCGTCCTGTTTGCCGCATTCGTCATCAATGTTTCGATCGGTTCAATTGGTGGAACGCCGTTGCTTGGCAATGTCGGCGAGATGATTCTGCTGCTTGCCATCTCCATCGCGTTCACCGCAGCAGTCCTGAAGAGAGAAGCAAAGAAAAGAACCGGCGAATAACGGACCTTTTTGGAATTTTTGGGAGGAAAACATGAAGAAAACAGAAGATCTCGCTTCGCATGAGCGCCGCAATTTCCTGAAGCTTGCCAGTGCCGGCGGGTTCACGGCGGCGGTCGTCGCGGGCGCAGCCGGTGTGCTCTGGTCGGATGAGGCAGTGGCGCAGACTGCTCAGGAGGAGCGGGCACGCGAGCAGGCTGCCGAACACATCATGACGCTTGCCACGGCCTACGTGCTGGGCGCGTCGCGCAGCTATCCGATCATGCAGCTCGACCTCAAGGAAAACATCCAGAACGCGACGAACGGCAAGGTCTACGTCAAGCTTGCTCCGGGCGGACAGCTGGGTGCAGGCGGCGCTCTGGCGCAGGCCGTTCAGGGCGGTACGATCCAGGCCGCGCAGCATTCCCTGTCGAACTTCGCTCCGTTCGCGTCGGCCGTCGACCTGATCAACATGCCGTATTTCTGCGGATCGAACCAGCGCTTCACGAACCTCGTGACGTCCGACGCCTGGAAAAAGGAAGTGCATCCGAAAATCGAAGCCTCAGGCTTCAAGGCGCTGTTCTACGTTGTCATCGACCCGCGTGTCGTAGCGGTGCGCAAGGGCGGTAACAAGGTGATCACACCGGCGGATCTGTCCGGGGTGAAATTCCGCGTGCCGGGTTCCGCAATGCTGCAGCAATATTACCGCATGGTGGGTGCGAACCCGACACCGGTTGCCTGGGGCGAAACCCCGTCGGCGATCAAGCAGGGTGTTGCCGATGCGCTCGACCCGTCCGTCGGTGCTCTCTACGTCTTCGGCTTCAAGGACATCCTGAGCCACGTGACCTTCACCCAGGCGGTACCGGACAGCCAAGTTTACTCGATGAACCTGGAGTGGTTCAATTCCCTGCCGGCGGATGTGCAGGAAGGCATTGAATTCGCAGGTGAGATCACCGCCCAGCAGAACCTCGCCAAGGTTCCGGCCGCGCGTTCCTACGCCATGTCCGAACTGGTGAAGTCGGGCGTGGAATTCCATTCGCTGTCGGAAGACCAGCTTGCCGAGTGGCAGGCAGCCGGTGGATACCAGCGCGAGGAGTGGGATCAGTTCAAGGTCGAACTGGCCGGTTCCATGGATGCCTTCGGCCGCCTGGAAGAAGCCGCCAACACGATGGGCCGTTACTACGTCCACGACGCATAAGATTGCGTCGATCGGCCAGCGCCCATGGCGCTGGCCAGGTCCCTTTTCATACATCACCACGCCCGATGACCGCGTCAGACCTGTCTGATGGGAACGGCAGAGGAGTGCCCCATGTCGAATGTACTTCAAGCCCTGGACCGGAACGGTGAGCGCTGGCTCCTGCTGGTCTTCTACGTGATGCTTGTGCTGACCATGTTCATTGAAGTGGTCCGGCGTGAGGTCTTCGCCTACTCGTCCATCTGGGGTGAGGAAATCGTCCGCTATTCGTTCATCTACCTCGCCTGGATCGGTGCGGCAGCCGCCGTCAAGGAGCGCGGGCACATCCGCATCGACGTCATCATGCAATATGTCAGCCCGCGGGTGAAAGCGGTGCTCTACATATTCGGCGACCTCGTCATGGCCTTCGTCGCGGTCATCGCCTTCTACTGGTCCCTCGAGACGGTTCTCGTCTCCGCCAAGTTCGGCTCGGTGACCCATGGCCTGCGGATTTCCCAGGTCTGGTTCCTCTCCGCCGTTCCCTTCGGCTTCGCCCTGGTCCTGTTCCGCCTGGCCCAGTCCCTTCTGCGTGACATCAAAGACTTTCGTGACGGACGTCCCGTCTACGAAGGCGACAAACTGTTCGACTGAGGGAGACAGCCATGCTTTGGAATCAACTTCAGCAACAGACTGTCGAACTGGGTTGGGACTTTTATGGCCCGGTCCTGATCTTCGTTGTTCTGGTCGCGCTCGCCGTTCCGGTCTGGGCCGCGATCGGCGCAGCAGCCATCGCCATGCTCATGATCTCGGGCGCGCTGCCGCTGTCGCTGGTCGGCGAAAGCCTGTTTCACGGGATCGACCATTTCGCGCTGACAGCCGTGCCGCTGTTCATCCTGACCGGTGACGTGCTCGTGCGCACCGGCCTCAGCCGCAAGTTCCTCGACGTCGCGGAAGCGCTGACCTGCTGGGCAAAGGGCGGCTTCGGGTCCGCGACCGTTCTGGTGTGCGGCATGTTCTCGGCCATCTCGGGCTCAGATGCCGCAGGCGCTGCAGCCGTAGGGCGGATGACCATCGAGCGACTGGTGGAAAGCGGCTATCCGCGTCCCTATGCCTGTGCTCTGGTCGCCGCCGGTGCTTGTACGGGCATCCTGATCCCGCCCTCAATTGCCTATATCATCATCGGTCTCGTGCTCGGAATTTCGGCGTCGACGCTGTTCCTTGCCGCGCTGATCCCCGGCATTGCCATTCTCGTCTCCATCCTCGTGACCAACATCGTCATGAACCGCATCTATGCCTATGAGGGCGGCGGGTTGATGACCTTCGGCGAATGGGCGGCGAATCTCGGCCAGGCGCTCAAGTCCGGCTGGTATGCGTTCATCGTTCCGGGCGTGATCTTTTACGGCATCTTTTCCGGCCGCCTGACACCGACCGAGGCGGGTGCCGTCGCGGTGATGATCACGATCGGCATGGGGTTCCTGCTTGGCACGCTGAAGCTGTCGGACTTTCCGGCCATGCTGGTAAGCTCGGCAAAGGTGAACGGCGTGATCGTTCCGATCATCGCGTTTTCGCTGCCGCTCGCGCAGGCGCTCGCCATTCTCGGGGTGCCGCAAGGCTTCGTTTACGCGGTCACGTCGCTGACCAATGAACCGGCGCTTCTGATCCTGTTGATGATCCTTATCCTGATTGCAGCGGGCTGCGTCATGGAGACAACCCCGAACATCGTGATCCTGGCGCCGATCCTGAAACCGCTTGCCGATAATATCGGCATGAACGAAATCCAGTTCTGTATCATGATGATCACTGCACTCGGTGTGGGCTTCATCACGCCGCCGCTCGGTCTCAACCTGTTCGTGGTCTCGGGCCTGACCGGCGAGTCGATCCTGAAGATCGCAGCGAAAGCAGTTCCGTTCGTCTTCTTCATGCTGATCGTGACGCTGTTGATCGCCTACGTGCCGGCGCTCTCCACCACGCTGCTACCAGACATTTACAAGTAGGTTCACCATGACTGTTGAGTATTTGAAAAAAGCGGTCCTAACGTCGAAGACCGACGCCTCCGAGACAACCAAGATCGTGCAGGAAATCCTGGACACGATCGAGGCGGGCGGAGATGCAGCGGCGCTCGATTACGCGGCCAGGTTCGACAAGTATGACGGCGACATACTCCTGGACGATGCCGCGATCGCCGAAGCGGCGGCGAAGGTTCCGGAAAAACTGAAGCGGGACATCGAGTTCGCTCATGCCAATGTGAAACGGTTTGCGGAGGCTCAAAAGGAGACCTGCCAGGATATCGAGGTCGAAGTGATCCCGGGTCTGATTGCCGGCCAGAAGAGCATCCCCGTTGAAACGGCGGGCTGCTACATTCCCGGTGGCCGTTACAGTCACATCGCCAGCGCGATCATGACGGTGACGACGGCCAAGGTCGCCGGCTGCAAGAACATCATCGCCTGCTCGCCGCCACGGCCGGGTGTGGGCATCAACCCGGCCATCATCCACGCCGCCAAGGTGTGCGGCGCGGACAAGATCCTCGCCATGGGCGGGGTCCAGGGTGTCGCGGCCATGACATTCGGCCTGTTCGGTCTGCCGAAGGCGAACATTCTCGTCGGGCCCGGCAACCAGTTCGTTGCAGAAGCCAAAAGGATCCTCTTCGGCAGGGTCGGCATCGACATGATCGCGGGGCCGACCGACAGCCTGATCCTGGCAGACGGCAGCGCTGACGCAATGGTCGTGGCCGCGGATCTCGTCGGACAGGCGGAGCATGGCTACAACTCGCCCGTCTGGCTGGTGACCGACACCCGGTCCCTGGCCGAGGAGGTCATGGCGCTGGTGCCGAAGCTCATCGACGATCTTCCCGAAGTGAACCGGGACAGCGCAACGGCCGCCTGGCGGGACTATGCTGAAGTCATCCTCTGCGACACACGCGAGGAAATGGCTGCAACGTCCGATACCTATGCGCCGGAACATCTGACGGTTCAGGCCGAGGATCTCGACTGGTGGCTCGACCGGCTGTCCTGCTACGGCTCGCTTTTCCTCGGCGAGGAAACGACCGTTGCCTTCGGCGACAAGGCGTCGGGCACGAACCATGTGCTGCCGACCTCCGGAGCGGCCAGCTATACCGGCGGGCTTTCGGTGCACAAATACATGAAGATCGTGACGTGGCAGCGCGCGACGCGTGACGGTGCCAAGCCGATCGCGGAGGCAACGGCGCGGATTTCCCGTCTGGAAGGCATGGAGGGCCATGCCCGCACGGCCGATATCCGGCTGAAGAAATATTTCCCTGAGGAAACGTTCGACCTGACAGCGGATCCGGGAGCCTGACCCCATGTCGAACCTTTTTGACGTCTCCGGCAAGGTGGCCTGTGTCACCGGCGCGAGCTCCGGACTCGGCCGGCGTGCGGCAACCGCGCTTGCGCGGGCCGGAGCGTCCGTGGTGGGGGTCGCCAGGCGGTCTGCCGATCTGGAGGACTGGAGACGGGAAGCCGGCGGGCAGACAGCGGCCGTCACGGCGGATCTTTCTGACCGTGACGGCCTTGCAAAGCTGGCCGGAAACATTGCCGGTCCTTTCGGACCGCCGCAGATCCTGGTGCATGCTGCCGGCATAAACACGCGTGAGACGGCCGACGAGGTCACACCCGAGGGCTGGGACATTACGCTGTCGCTCAACCTGACGGTCCCGTTTTTCCTGAGCCAGGCCTTTGTGCCGGCGATGCGCGAAAAGCGCTGGGGCCGGATCGTGACGTTTGCGTCCCTGCAGACAACACGCGCCTTTCCGGGCGGCATTGCCTACGGCGCGTCGAAGGGCGGCATCGGCCAGCTCACGCGGGCCATGGCCGAGGCATGGTCGAAGGACGGCATCAACGCCAATGCGATCGGTCCGGGGTTCTTCCCCACGGAGTTGACGGCGGCTGTTTTTGGCGACGATGAACGGGCAAAGCGCAATGCCGCGCAAACATGTATCGGGCGAAACGGTGCGCTGGAGGACATGGACGGGCCGTTGCTGTTTCTTTGTTCCGACGCCTCTGCTTATGTGACCGGCCAGGTGTTGATGGTCGATGGAGGTTTCACGGCAAAATGAAAGCGCTAGTCTACACGGGTCCGGAGAGTCAGGCCTACATGGAGGTTGCCGATCCGGCCCCCTCGGACGGCGAGGTGCTGATCCGGGTGGCTCACACCGGCATATGCGGTTCGGACATGCATGCCTTTCTCGGGCATGACGAGCGCCGCCCAGCGCCGCTCATTCTCGGCCACGAAGTCGCGGGCACGGTGGTGTCGGGCGCCCAGTCCGGGCGGCGCGTCACCGTGAACCCGCTGGTGAGCTGCGGCGTCTGCGACGCGTGTCTGGCAGGACGGGACAACCTGTGTGTCAACCGCCAGATCATTTCGATGCCGCCGCGCGAAGGCGGCTTTGCCGACTACCTCGCGATGCCGGAAAGCAATCTTGTGACCGTGCCGGATCATGTCACGGATGCGCAGGCCGCGCTTGCCGAGCCGATTGCCTGCGGTTGGCACGCGGTCCGGCTGGCAATAAAGGCGCTGACCGGTGATCCGCAAAATGCACGGGCACTGGCGATCGGTGGCGGGGCCATCGGACTTGGCGCCGCGCTCTGTCTCAAGGCGCAGGGCATCGAGAATGTGAAGCTGGTGGAGCCGAACGCGGAGCGGGCGCGGTTTCTGACAAAGACTTGCGGCATGGATGTCTTGAGCCCCGACGAGGCGGAGACCAGCGGGCTCTACGACATCGTGGTGGACGGTGTTGGATACCCTGCCACGCGTGCCACGGCATCCGCCTGCGTCAAGCCCGGTGGCGTCATTGCCCATATCGGGCTTGGTTCCGCCGAAGGCGGGCTTGACATAAGGCGGATCACACTTCAGGAAATTCAGTTCATCGGCACGTACACCTACACCGCACAAGACTTCCGCGACACCGCAGCAGCCATGTTCGATGGCCGGCTCGGCGCACTCGACTGGGTTGAAAGCCGTCCGCTGTCGGAGGGGCTGCGCGCCTTCACCGATTTGCGCGCCGGACATGTTGCGGTTCCGAAAATATTACTGACACCAGACGCTTAAGGAGACATTCATGTCTGAAATTCCCCACCTTCTCGTCCACGAACATGCCGATAATGTCGGCGTGGTCGTCGTGGAGGGCCTGACCGCCGGTACGGACATGCTGTGCTGTGTGACACATGACAATTCCACGTTCAGACTGACCGCGGGTTCGGACGTGCCGATCGGACACAAGATTGCTCTCAAGGATCTGACCGACGGCGATACGGCCATCAAATACGGCGAGGACATCGGCAAGATCATTGCCGACATTCCAAAGGGCGGCCACGTCCATACGCATAACTGCAAAACCAAGCGCTGGTAAGGAGCCGTGTCCATGTCTTCCAAATACTCCAACATCACGGTGAAAGCGTTCCGGCGCGAAAACGGCAGGGTCGGTGTGCGCAACCACGTCGTCATCCTTCCGGTCGACGATATTTCCAACGCGGCCTGTGAAGCGGTCGCCAACAACGTGAAGGGGACGCTTGCGATCCCGCACGCCTATGGACGCCTGCAATTCGGCGAGGATCTGGAGCTGCACTTCCGGACCATGATCGGGACCGGGGCGAATCCGAATGTCGCCGCAGTTGTCGTGATCGGCATCGAACCCGGCTGGACCAAACGGATTGCGGACGGGATCCGGGAAACGGGCAAACCGGTTGCCGAGTTTTCGATCGAGCAGAACGGCGATTTCGAAACCATCCGCGCGGCGTCCTGGAAAGCGAAGGAATTCGTGCACTGGTCGACCGAGCTGCAGCGCGAGGAGTGCTCGATCTCCGACATCTGGGTCTCCACGAAATGCGGCGAGAGCGACACCACGACCGGTCTCGGCTCCTGTCCGACCGTCGGCAACATGTATGACAAGCTGCTGCCGGAAGGCATCACCGGCTTCTTCGGCGAAACCTCCGAAATCACCGGTGCCGAACACATCTGCCAGAAACGCGCGATCAACGAGGAAGTCGGTGAACGCTGGTACAAGATGTGGAAGGCGTATCAGGACGACGTCATTTTCGCGCACCAGACCGATGACCTGTCCGACAGCCAGCCGACAAAGGGCAATATCGAGGGCGGTCTGACCACGATCGAGGAAAAGGCGCTCGGTAACCTGGAAAAGATCGGACGCACGTCGCAGTACATCGATATCCTGGAGCCCGCAGAAGCCCCGAAATCCGGCAAAGGGCTTTATTTCATGGATTCTTCGTCCGCGGCGGCGGAATGCGTGACGCTGATGGCGGCCGGTGGTGCTGTGATCCACACCTTCCCGACAGGGCAGGGCAATGTGGTCGGCAATCCGATCGTGCCAGTCGTCAAGATCACCGCCAATCCGCGGACCGTGCGGACCATGAGTGAACATGTCGATGTGGATGTTTCCGGCATTCTCCGGCGTGAGATGACGATCGATGAGGCGGGCGATGAACTGATCGACATGATCCGCCGCACCGCCAACGGCCGGAACACGGCCGCCGAAGCGCTGGGTCACAGGGAATTTTCCATGACCAAGCTCTATCGCAGCGCCTAAGTGCAGTCAGCGGGCGGCCGGGAACCCGGCCGCCCGCAATGGAAAGGAATGCGCGTGGAACCAAGCAATCGACTAAGCCTTGACGAGGCGATCAGCCTGATACAATCGGCCTTTTCCGGTGTCGGTGTGCCAGATGACATCGCCCTTTGCGTTGCGAGGGCGCTGGTTGCCGCGGAAGCGGAAGGACAGGTGGGGCACGGTTTCTCCCGCGTCGAAGACTACGCGGCGCAAGTTAGAACCGGCAAGATCAGGGCGAACGCGGTTGTCGAGATACACCAGAAGGGAACGGGCAGTCTTCTGGCGGATGCCGGCTTCGGCTTTGCCTATCCCGCCCTGGAGCAGATTATCGACAAGGGCATCGAGCTGGCGCCGTCCAGCGGGTGCGTCACCATGGGGATCACGCGTTCGCACCACTGTGGTGCCCTGTCGGTTCAGGTCGAAAAGCTCGCCCGTGAAGGCCTGATTGCCATCATGGTTGCCAACTCGCCGGCTGCGATGGCGCCCTATGGCGCAAAGGAAGCCGTTTTCGGCACCAACCCGATCGCGTTCGCTGCACCTCGTAGCGGCCGCGATCCCCTTGTGATGGATCTGTCCCTTTCCAGGGTTGCGCGCGGCAAGGTCATGAGCGCGCACAAGGCCGGCAATCCGATCCCGGAAGGCTGGGCGCTGGATGCAGACGGCAATCCGACAACCGATCCGGAGAAGGCGCTTGGCGGAACGATGCTGCCCATCGGAGAGGCGAAAGGGACGGCGCTCGCCCTCATGGTGGAAATCCTGGCGTCGGCGATGACCGGCGCGTCGTTCAGTTCACAGGCGACGTCTTTCTTCAAGGCCGATGGCCCGTCTCCGGGTGTCGGCCAATTCCTGATTGCCATGAAACCGCAGGACGGTGATTTCACCGGCCGCCTCGAGGAGTTGCTGAGCACAATTGAAACGCTGGAGGGCGCGCGCCTGCCGGGCAGCCGTCGGACGGCCTCGATCCGGGAGGCGGAAGCAAACGGGATCGACGTCCCGGTCCGCTACATCGACGCGTTGCGGAAACTGGCTGAAGGCGGAGCCTGACCTCAAGCAGATCCGCCGGGTACCCGTCGCATTGATCCGGCCATTGGAGGAAAACGGAGGCACGTTACTCGCATGTACAAACACATCCTCATTCCGGTTGCGCTCGATCATGAAACGCTTGTCGACCGGAAACTTGAAATCGCAAGACATCTGTTGGCCGAGAATGGCCAGATCACGCTGCTGACCGTGCTGGAGAACATTCCCGGCTTCGTCTCCGAGTTTGTCGACCTCAAGATCGACAACCATCTGACACAGAAAGTGGAGGACAGGCTCAAAACGGCAGCCGATTCGGACGAGCGCATCAACTGCAAGGTCGTCACCGGCAAGCCGGGCGTACAGATCGCGGCATTTGCCGACAGCGAAAGCGCAGATCTCATCCTGGTCGGATCCCATCATCCGTCTGCCCAGGATTACTTCCTGGGGTCCACCGCGTCTCGGGTCGTCCGGAGAGCGGGATGCTCGGTGTTCGTTGTCAGGGACGGCGACGGCTAGGCCATACCCGCGTTGCAGCACGCAGTCAGACAGTCATCGTCATCCCGAAGGCGCGCTGCAGGCGATATGTCGACTTGATGAAGCGGGACGCGGCCGCATCGAGATCTGCGATCTCCAGCTTCAGGCTCTCCTTCAGCCGGCTGCCGAGTTCGATCGTGCCTTCGCGCCTGACGTCCGGGTCCTGCCACCGCGGCAGGATCTCGTGTTGCCAGAACGTCTCGAACCAGGCGTAGTCGGCAACGTGAACGTGATCGAAGTCTTCAAGCGCCGTCATGACGCAGCCGAGACGGGCCCCGAGGATTGCCCAGTCCCCGTTCGGCGTATCCTGGCCGACACTGCACCACACCCTGAGGCGCTCATGGTTGGCCGCGCCGATATGCTGCAACAGGGCTTCGCTCTTCGGAAGGTTGGGCCAGGCTTCGTAGGCGAGCACACCATCTGCGAGATTGAACTTCACCCCCTCGCGAAAGCCGCCCCGGAATGCCTGGAACGGGGTTGCCGTCATGTGAACCTCGGACAGGACCCGGTTGACCTGAAAGTAAGGCGTCGTCCAGCAGAAGTCGACGGCCGCTTCCCGGCGCCGGGCGCTTTCGTGAGACCGCAGTGTCACCAGTGTTTCGCGGGGCCAGATCTTCACGCCGCCATTGCCGTATTCCAGAGCGTTCAACACGTTTCTGGCGCTGAAGGAAAAGACGGCGCCCCGATCCCTCGGCGACACATCAAATGTTCCGGAGAAGAAGAGATCGTCGATCAGGAAGTTGTCGGCATCTATCGTGATGACGTGGTCGCTCCGGCCTATTTCACCTGCTTGCCGGTGTGCCGCATCAAAACCCATCACACCGTGCACGCGTTGCGCGTGCGGCAGGATTTCCAGAACCCGCGCGTAGTGCACATCGGCGTTCGGCTCGTCAATGCTCAGGAAAACCGCATCGCATGTCGACAGATCGAGCACTGTGTCACCAGTCCTGGTCGTTGCCGAGATGAACGATGGCTTCCGGCCGCCACTTTTCAATCAGGAGGTCCTTGCGCCTGACGAAATAGGCGCGCCAATCGAGATCGGGCTGCTGCAGGGAACCTGCTGTGACATTCGGAAGACAATCGTAGGCAAGACCGGCATTTTGAAGCGGCACCATGTCGGTCAGATCCACGATGATTACCGGCAGCATGCCCTGGTCTTTCGCGCCCCTGGCGGCCGCAGGAAAGAGCGGTTCGATTTCTTCCCAATCGAGACCGCACAGGTTCACAAGCATGATCGACAAGGCCCTGTCCCGTCGCACGATGCCGTCTATGACGGGACTGTCGCTGTTGAACGGCCAGGCGGCCTCGCCTGCGTCCAGCTTCCGGGTTTCGCCCTTGCCGCCCCAGTTTATCTGAAAAGAGATATCCTTCATTCCGCCCCGAGCCTGCTGACTGGTGTCGTGGTAAGCGATGTCAGCACATCCTGCCAGGTGGCCGCCAGCATTTTCCGGTTGCGGGCTGCTGCAGACGCCGCTGCTTGCCGGCCACGGATCTCCCAGGAAGAGGCATCCTCTTCCAGAGCGCTTTTCAATGCATCGGCAAGACCGCCGTCTTCGTAGATCAGGCCGGATTTCGGAGGGTCAATCACGTCTCGAAGCCCCGGCGTGTCCGGCCCGAGTACCGCGCGTGCGTGGGTTGCCGCCAGAATGGCCGAACCCGATGTCAGCGACGCCCGGTAGGGCAGCACGACAAAATCGGCGGCTGCGTGCAGTTTGCCGACATCCGCCTGGGCTGCGAACCCTTCCTTCAGCACCAGACGATGATCATCGGGCAGCCTGAGATCGTAGTTGGCCGCCAGTTCGCCGGCAATGATCAGACGATCGTCCGGGCCGGCTGACGCGAGGAATGCTGCCGCGAGTTCCACCGGTTGCTTGTACGGTGCGATGCGGCCGGGTGAGAGGACAATCCTGCGCGCCGCGGACAGTCCCAGATCCTCGCGCGCAGAAACGCGCGGATAGACCGGGTAGGCGCCGTCGTAGTTGTGATGGGCAATGACGCGGACCTTCGCCTCGGGCAAAGGCATCTCCTCCCGCGCTGCCGTCAGTGCGTGGAGCGAGTGAAGATGAAGTATGTCGGCCAGCTCGCACAGACCGGCCTGGAGATCTTCGTTTGCCGCACTTTTTTCCATGTCATGCGGGGCAAGGTTGTGAAGCGTCCAGATCACCTTGCCGCCAGCTGCGCGGAACCGGCTGATGCCGTTGAGGAAGTCTTCAACAGATTTCGGTGCGCCAGCCCCCATGAGCACGGCATGTTCCCAATGCAAATGAAACAGATACGGCCTGTCCGGCACCTTGGCCTGCAGGCTCAGTGCGTCCGCGATTGAGCCCGGCTCTGCGCGGTAAGCCGGTTCCAGACTTTCATAGAGCAGGGTCTGGTAGGGGTTGGTGCCCCTGTAGTCCGGAAAAAACGTTATCCGCTGCGAGGTTAAGTGTTGGGCAGTCATCACTGTAGCAATTCTGGCCGGCAATGGCGGGCGGGTCGGTGACCTTGAGGCGATGTCAAACTCATCAGTGTTTGACTTGACACGTTATCCGGGGTCCCTTCTAATCTTTTCTATATTTTTTTTAATGTCAAAAATTCGGGTGAAGGCAGCCATGCCACGTTGGGTTCTCGGAAAAGTCCTGGCCTTGCTGAGCGTTCTCGGCATTCCGCTGAGCAACGCTGCGGCGCAGAATTCCGGTCAATTCGACTCGCCAGCTGCCGCACGTGCGTATTTGCGCGCAAATCCCGACGGACCACAGGCCAATGCGGCATTTCTGGCGCTGGTGGAATTTCGCCTGATGCGGGAAAATCCCGGTTTGTCGAGAGACGAAATCATGTCGATTTTCAACCGGAACGCATCTGCTTCTACAGGAGCGCGTCAGGCTCCGTCGCCAGGCCTCTATTGAGAAAACAACATGCGTTGGCCAATTCGGGTATTGTTCAAATCAACCGGAGCCATTGCGATTGCTGCGGTGGTTCTTCTTGCGCCTGCTCGGGCGCAGACAACTGATGCTCTTGCCGGGTCCACATCGCGCGTCGCCCTTGTGATCGGCAATTCGGCCTATCAGTCGGTTGCACCGCTCCCCAACCCGGTCAACGATGCCGAACTGGTGGCCGAAAAACTCTGGGAAGCCGGTTTCGAAGTCATTGAGACGCTTGATGGCGACCGTGAGAAAATGCTCGCCGATCTTGCGACATTCCGCAGCCGTCTCCGGGAAGGCAGCGAGGCGCTGTTCTACTATGCCGGGCATGGCGTTCAGATCGGCGGGCGCAACTACTTGCTGCCGGTCTCCGTCGCACCCAGGTCCGTTGAAGAACTTGTTGAGCAGTCGATCGATGCGCAGCTTTTCGTGGATATCATGTCCAATTCCGGCGCCAAGCTGAACATCGTTCTGCTGGATGCGTGCCGCAACAATCCCTTCGGGGAGATCTCGGACGTGGAATCGGAGACCATCGCATCGCGTGCGATCAGCCTCGGAGCCTCCCGCGAAGAGGTTTCAAGAGGCCTGGAGCAGTTGTCGCAATCCAGCCGCGGCGGGCTGGCGGAGATGACGGCCGGTGGCACGGAAACCGTGATCAGCTTCGCAACCGCGCCCGGGTCGGTTGCCTATGACGGCGAGGGCAGGCACAGCCCCTATACCCAGGCGATTGCCGACAACATCAGCGAGCCGGGGCTCGAAATCATCGATCTTTTCCGGCGAATTCGCGGCAGCGTGCGCGAAAATACGGCCGGGGAACAGATCACCTGGACGACGAGCACCCTGGAAAGCCGCTTCTATTTCATCCCGCTCGTGGACGATCTGCGTGCCGCGACGACGGGCATGTCCATTGCCTCCGACACGCTGGGCGGACTGCCGCCGCGCCGTATCATCGACCGGACGTTCTGGCGTTCCATCCGGGACAGCGAGCGGGCGGAAGCCTTCGCCTCCTATATCCGGACGATGCCGCGGGGAGCCTTCATCGAAGACGCGAAAGAGCAACTCAGGCAACTCGGGGGCGATCCCGACAGCATTCTGGTCTCCGACACGGCACTCCCCGACGCAGCCCCCGTCCGGGCCGGGATTTCGGGGGACAATGGCCGTAACGACATCATTTCGGCGCTGGACAGTGCACGCCTGAACGTGCCGATCGGCGTTGGCGAGAAACAGCTCGAAACCAAGGCCGGTGAAAACGGCTGGGTCTATGTCGAAAGCGCCTCCCGCCTCGGCGTTGTCACGGAGAGTTCCGGAAAAGCGCTGCACGGCGGAACGGTCCACTGGCTTTCCGACACGAACGAGCTGGCATACACACCCCAGGTCGGTTCCAACGGGGGCCGTGACGCATTCCGCAGTCTTGCCCTGGGAGACGAGGGCAACACCGCCCCGATCGAGGCGCAGCTCGATGTTTACGTGGACGCGTGCGATATCCTGGCCGGCAATCCCTATGACAGCCAGCGCGTCACCGCGGGAACGCGTCAGTTCATCATCGACCGCAACTTCGATGCCGCGATCGAGGTCTGTGAAATCGCCGTCGCGAACTATCCGGACGTGGAACGTTTTTGGGCTCAGCTTGCCCGCGCCTATCGGTCTGCGGGGGACTATGAAAAGGCAATCGAGTGGCAGCAGAAGGCCGTTGATGCCGGTTATGCTTCCGCCATGGTGTATCTCGGTCAGATGTATCTCGACGCCCAGGCGGTGCCGCGCGACTATCCGCGGGCGAAGGAACTCTTCGAGGAAGCGGCGGACCGCGGTGAAACGGCCGCCTATACTGCGCTTGCGTACATCCACCGTGCGGGTGTCGGTGTTCCGCAGGACTACGCTCAGGCCCTGGAATTCTACCTGGAAGGCGCTGATCTCGGAAATGACTGGGCAATGACCAATATTGCCGAGCTCTACCAGAAGGGGATTGGCGTCGAAAAAGACCCGAACGAGGCAGTCACCTGGTACACGGCGGCGGCGAAGAGCGGCGAGTTGACCGCGCAAACGCGCCTGGCGCGGATGTATCAAATCGGGGACGGGATTCCGAAAGACTTCGAACAGGCGCGCTTCTGGTTCGAGACGGCTGCGGGACGGGGGGTGCCGAATGCGCTTACGCGGCTCGGGATCATGTATGAAAACGGGCAAGGAATCGACAAGGACGTGGAGGCCGCCGTGCGGCTGTTTACCCGTGCCGCACGTGAGGACGACCCGGAGGCCTATTTCCGGCTTGGCCGTGTGTATGCCTCCAAGCACCCGCTGTTCGACGATCCGGAACGGGCTGCGGTGCTCTTCGAACGCGCGATGGCGGAAGGTGTTTTCGGGGCGGAACGCGGTCTGGCGCGTCTTCTTTTTGAAGGGCGCGGCGTTGAAAAGAACGTGCCGCGCGCCCGCGACCTGTTCGCTGCAGAAGCGGAAAAGAACCCCTGGGCAGCGCGTGACGCCGGACGCGCCTGGGCGTCAGCGGACGGAGCTGAGCCGGACTTCGCCGAAGCTGCCCGCTGGTTCCGGGTCGCGGCCGAGGGCGGTGTACCCTGGGCAGCGCTTGATCTGGCACGCCTGTCGGAAACCGGACGCGGCGTTCCCAAAGACAGGCGGGCCGCGCTGATCTGGTATGCTACGGCGCTTGGACTGAGTGACAACGCCAATCTGGCCGAGACGGTTGTCAAGAACACGTCTTCCTACGGGCAGGAAGAATTTGTCGCCGCGGCACAGTCGATCCTTTCGGAACTCGGTGTTCTGTCCGGACCGGCCGACGGGCAACTTGGTCCGGCAACGCGCCGCGCCGTGACTGAAGCCTTCACGGCGCGCGGGCTGACACCGCCCGGCGATGAAATCACCCTCGATGTGCTGTCGAGACTGACACAAATGGATTGAGAGAGGCGGGATTCCAATGGTCAAAAGCATTGCAGCTCTAATCGTCCTGACGGTGTTCCTGACAGGCTGTGTCAGTTCCTCGGTCAACCGTCCCGACGTGTCCATCGAAGAGGAAGTCGCCCGTCTGAAAAAGCAGGGATTCCGGCAGGTAACCCGGACGTCGGACGGAACGCGCATCCTGCGCTACAGCGGCCGAATAACCTCTGCGGTCGAATGCAGGAGAAGCTCGAACAGTTTCGCCCCCATTCCTTCCAGGCGCAGAACCGCGGACGGACAGACGCAAACCGTCACGCTTGATGCCTACCTGCAGCTGTCGCCCGGATCAGACGGGGTGTTGAGGAATTCGGGGCGCGACGGCATCTACATCGTGACCATCAAAACGCGCGGCCGCGGCGGGAACACGTCGCTGACGGGCATCAAGTTCGGGCCCCGCGGCCAGGCCTCGTTCCGTTCGGGCCTGACATGCCGCGCTGCCTGACCGGATAGTCGTAATTGTCACGGTCTTCCGCCTTGCGGCTTGATGTATGTGTTCTGGCCGACATCCGTATCGGGGATGTCGCAGCACCTTGCCACGCCGCGATGATCGAGGGACTTGCCGATGCGGGGTACCGGGTCGGTGTGCTTCCGGTTGCGCCTGCCGAGATCAAGGTGGACCCCTACTCGATCGACGCTACCTGGAACAGGCTGTTTGAGGATGGCCGTGTGAAACGGCTCGCACCCGGCCTGCGCGCCGAGTGTGCGCTCGCACTCGGGCTCGATGCCCGGCTTTTCGCATTGCCCATCGGCAACGTGTGTTCGATCACGGCAGACCATCGTATCGTGACGCTCGAACGGCCGGCCGGCTTCGTGTCGTTGAAACCCGGACAACTTGACCGCATTGCGGAACACGCCGCAGAGGTGCTTGGCGGGCCGGTGGTCTGGGCTCCCACAACACGGATTTGCAGGGATGCCCTGTCCTCCTGCGCGCCGCATTGGCCGGCAACCGGCGTCGACTGGCTGCCAACCGTGCCTCCCACGGGTGTTGTGCGCAGCGAAGGGGTTGAGCGTGCCCGGCCCACGGTTGGAATGGGACACTATGCGCGTGCGCGGTCAGGACCCTGGATGCTGTCCGTGGAGGCAGGGGCACGCGCATTCCGCGCTGCCAATGTTCAATGGCGGCTGCTTGCGCCCCCGCAGGCCGAGCGCCCTCCGTGGCCGCAGCCAGCACCCGTCGAAATCTGGCCGGCTGATCAAGTCGGGTTTTGCGAGTTTCTCGGCAAGGTCGATATCCTGGCCCATGACGGTCAGGCGGCGGATGACCCGTGTCCGGTGGAAGTTCTTTATGCGCTGTGCAGCGGTGTCGTTCCCTTTCTCGAGCCCGAATACAGATCCGTATTCGCCGGAACAGCGATCTACGGACGTCCTTCCGAGATCGCCCAGCGCGCGCTGGAATTTCACGAAAACCCGTCTCTCGGCACCGACCTGCGTGCCAGCGGAAAGGAACTGGTCGAGAAGCTGTTCCTGCCGCAGGCCGCAGTTTCCAGAATACGGAAGCTTATCGGCAAGCCACGCGACAATCCTTATGCACCGGCAGTTCACGCGGCTCGCCCAAGGCGGGTGCTTTTTTATTCGACCAACGGGATAGGACTGGGGCACCTGACGCGCCAGCTTGCGATCGCGCAGCGCCTGCCGTCCCGCCTCACACCGGTATTTGTGAGCCACTCCAAGGCTGTCGACATCGTCCATGCCCATGGATATGCCGGTGAGCATCTGCCGTATCATTCGGCTTACGGCGAGCGCAAGGAACACTGGGACGTGGCGCTTTCGGATGCCTTGACCGCTGCGCTGGACTTCTACCGGCCAAGTGCCGTGGTGTTTGATGGCAATGTTCCGTTCCTGGGTCTCATGAGGGCGATGGAGAGCTGCCCCGATATGGCACGGGTGTGGATCCGGCGCGCCTTCTGGGGGCCGAATCGTGATCTGGACGCCCTGGAACGCGGCGCGGCATTTGATCTCGTCGTGGAACCGGGTGAGTTGGCCTGGGCTCGCGATGACGGGCCAACCGTGGATTACCGGCACGAGGCGCTGCCGGTGCCTCCCGTGAGGCTTCTGGACGGGAACCAGCTTTTGGACCGGCAGGCCGCCTGCGCACGGCTCGGTCTGGATCCGGGGCATATGAACGTGCTTGTTGCGCTGGGCTCAGGCAACAACAGCGATACCGGGCGCATGACGGCCCGGACGCTTGCCCATCTTCACGGACGCGCGGGCGTCGGGGCAGCCGTTGCCGAATGGCGTATCGCAGGGGCGAAGTCCGACCTACCGGCAGGTGTCAAGCGGCTCACGGAATATCCATTCGGCAAGTTTCTGAGCGCGTTCGACTTTGCGGTTGCCGCAGCCGGCTACAACACGTTCACCGAACATATGGCGGAAGGGCTTCCGACCGTCTGGGTGCCCAACGAGCATGCACAGCAGGATAGGCAGATACTCCGGGCGCGTTTTGCCGTGGCCAGGGGGCTCGGCGACATGGTGCGGCACAGAGCCGACTTCGGCCTCAAGAGCGCGCTCGACCGGATGCTGGATCGGGAACAGCGCGCGCAGATGCGTTCTGCGCACGCAGGTATCGGGCAATACCTTGCGGGAAACGGTGCGGTTGCGGCGGCCGAGGCGATTGCCAGCCTGTGCGAGACGGTGGTGGTGCGGGTGATAACCGGGCTGGACGATGAGGCGCTGCCGGACGGTCCCGGTGTTGAGAGAGAGAATGCCGAGGTCTGCGACGGGCCGGCCCAGGTCTCTACGGAAACCTGTCTCATGCCCAATCAAAAAACCGGGCCAAATGGCCCGGTTTGAACTTTAATTCGCCATATCGGCTGGCAAACCCGGGTCAGGCTGACCTGCGTCTGCGCATCCGCATTCCTGCCAAGACAACAAGACCGACCGGGAGCAGCGCGATGCCTGCCGGCAGCGGTACGACGCTCATTTTCAGGTTGAAATCGCAAACCGATCCGTTGCCGCACGGTGCTCCCGGTCCGCCGTTCGGTCCCTTGGTGAAGAACCATCCCGAAAGTCCGAGCACGCCGCTCTGCTTGTCGTTCGCGCCAACGCCATACTGGAATGTGTAGGGACCGTTCTGCGGTTTCATGAGCAGTTCATACATGCTCGTAAACGTGCCAACGCCTGTAAGCGTGGAGACGTCCACGAGGTCCATGAAGGTCCAGGTTGTTTCGTCGCCCTTGTTTTTTCCCTTCGCGTCCAGACCCGCCGCTGTTTGTTGCGTCCAGTTTCTGAAGTTCGCAAAGCTCAGCTTCACGTCATAGCCGTCGCCAACATTGTTCGTGGCTTTGCCGGTCAGCGATCCTGTATTGTCGCTGTACCTGGTGAACATGGCGCCGGGCTGAAAATGGTAGCTCAGACCGTTCATGTAGAGGCTGTGTTTGTTGGGTGCGTAGCTCATCACGTTGTATTGTTCGACCACGGTCGCGGACGTTGCAACCGAAACGCCGAAAATGAGCAGCGCCGCTCCGGCAATTACGCTTCTTAGCATGGGGGTTCCCTCTTATTGCTATGTCTAAACACAATTCTTACTTTTAAATTAACCAAATGTTTATAATGTTTGCCAATGCCGGTCAATGAGAATTGTCTTCGGCCTCGCAGTGCGATTTCGGCCTGCAACCTAGATACAACTATAAATGTATTTTTCCCGATTCGCGCGGGAAGGGTTCAAAGTTGGCTGCCTTTTTGAAAGCAGTGTGCGAACCCGTTCCGGGGCGTATGCGCTAGGATCCCAAAAGCCTGGACAATTGCTCCAGGGTTTCGGGGCTGTCCCATTTCGCCGGCCCGACCATGCGTCCGATTTCACGGCCGTCCGGATCGACCAGAACCGTTGTTGGAATGCCGAAGACATTGAAACTGCGCATGGAGTTCTGCAACGGGTCCATATAGACGGGAAGGTCCGTCAGTTTGTGGAGCCGGTAGAAGCTTTCAATGTTGCCGGCACCGGTCGTGTCGATGGAGATCGGCATCACACGAATGTTCCGGTTGCCCAGATCGCGTGCGAGTTGATCCAGTGCGGGCATTTCCTCACGGCAGGGTTCACACCAGGTGGCCCAGACGTTCACGACCAGATAAGCCCCTTCAAAATCCTTGAGGCTTAGAGGATTGCCCGCCGCATCCGAAAAAGGTGTTTCGGGCAATTCTCGCGGTGTTTCCAGCATGGTGAACCGGCCGGGTGGCAAATCCGTGCTGAAGAGCAGGGGATAAAGATTTGCCACAACGACAAAGCTGCCGATCAGGACCAGGAATGTCGTCAGTGATGAACGCATGAAACAAGCTCAAATCAAAAATGGCTCCGAGCCCTGCGGGTGGTTTCCCGCCGATACCATCGCCTCGTTTCAGTTATTCAGGTTTGATACCGCAGTCGACTGCCGCCGCGATCAAAATACTGTGTGCCGCCACTCAACCGGATCTGCTGGCTGCGCCTGCGTGTTTCTTTCGACAATGCATTTGTGCCGCCCTTCAAGCTGAAAACCGGTGCGGAACCTCCGATCTCAAAACCATCCGTCTGTGTGCGATGATCGCAGGTCATGATCGAGGATATATTGCAGTGCATTATCAATTGGTTGAATACGCAGGCTCGAGTCCTGTTTCTGACCGGCTTTTTGCAGGTTGCTTATCGGCACAAGGCGGCGTGTGCAGATGGGCGCATACCCCCGAAACGGGAGGATTCTGCGGATTTTGACATTCATACATATGTATTAATCCGTCAGAATAATAGTACTCATACGTATGATTATACCTAAGTAGCGTAATTCGTAAGTAGTGTTGTAAACGAAAAAGGCGCTGCTAGTGTCTCGAACTCAATTCTGATCAATTCAGTCTTGCTCAATATAGTTGTTTTTCGATTGAAAAGTCTAGTGAGGCAGATTTTTCGATTTTTCGAAGCAGCTTCGGAGTAAATCGTCTGGTTTGTCTTGCCGGGAATCTGTCTGTGTTCGGTTCGTAGAGCCGCCGGTCAATTTCCGCTCCAAGCGGATCAAGAATTTTCCCCAGCCTCACTCCAAGGTCTCGCTGTCGTCTTTTGTGCGGCGCGGGAGATTCCGTTGGAGGCAGAACTAATCGAAGGAGTAGCAGGGAGCCGCACGCATCAATGGCCCTTGCATTCAGCAGGACGAAGTGGAGGAGACGCCATGTCCGAAAACTCATCCAACAATGGATACTGGTCTGCAAACATGCGGATCATATCGATCAGCCTCGTCATTTGGGCGCTGGTTTCTTTCGGGTTCGGCATCCTGCTGCGCCCTCTCTTGAGCGGGATTTCCGTCGGCGGGACGGATTTGGGCTTCTGGTTCGCGCAGCAGGGATCAATCCTTGTCTTTCTCGCGATCATTTTCTTTTACGCGTTCTGGATGAACAGGGTCGATCGCGACCACGGTGTCGACGAAGAATAGGGGCCTGAACAGATGGATCAGTTTACTATCAACCTGCTGTTTGTGGGCGGCTCCTTTGCGCTCTACATAGGCATCGCGATCTGGGCTCGCGCGGGCTCGACCTCGGAATTCTACGCCGCCGGACGCGGTGTGCACCCGGTCACTAACGGCATGGCGACCGCAGCTGACTGGATGTCGGCGGCCTCGTTCATCTCCATGGCGGGCCTGATCGCTTTCACCGGCTACGACAACAGCTCCTTCCTGATGGGCTGGACCGGTGGTTACGTTCTGCTGGCGCTGCTGCTTGCCCCTTACCTGCGCAAGTTCGGCAAGTTCACCGTTTCGGAGTTCATCGGTGACAGGTTCTATAGCCAGACCGCGCGTATCGTCGCCGTTGTCTGCCTGATCGTTGCCTCGACGACCTACGTGATCGGGCAGATGACCGGCGTCGGTGTCGCCTTCGGGCGTTTCCTTGAGGTCGACAACACGACCGGTCTCCTGATCGGCGCCTGCGTCGTCTTCGCCTATGCCGTCTTTGGCGGCATGAAGGGTGTGACTTATACGCAGGTCGCGCAATATGTGGTCTTGATCACGGCCTACACCATTCCGGCGATCTTCATCTCGCTTCAACTGACGGGCAACCCGATCCCGGGCCTCGGCCTGTTCGGGAATGACGCTGCCAGCGGCGTTCCGCTGCTGACAAAGCTGGACCAGGTGGTCACGGAACTCGGGTTCAGTTCCTACACGGCGCACCACTCAAATACGCTGAACATGGTTCTGTTCACGCTGTCGCTGATGATCGGCACCGCCGGTCTGCCGCATGTGATCATGCGGTTCTTCACCGTGCCGAAGGTTTCCGACGCACGCTGGTCGGCGGGCTGGACGCTGGTCTTCATCGCCCTGCTTTATCTGACTGCTCCGGCTGTCGGTGCCATGGCGCGCCTCAACATCACCGAGATGATGTGGCCGAACGGCGGGATCAACGGCGGAGCCGTCGCGGTGGAAACGATCGCAGAGGATCCGAAGTATGACTGGATGGATACCTGGCAGAAGACGGGTCTCCTCGACTGGGAAGACAAGAACGGCGACGGCAAGATCCAGTACTACAACGACCAGAATGCCGAAATGCAGACCCTTGCCGCCGAGAAAGGCTGGGAAGGCAATGAACTGACAAAGTTCAATCGCGACATTCTGGTGCTTGCCAATCCGGAGATTGCAAACCTGCCAAGTTGGGTCATCGGTCTGGTGGCAGCAGGCGGTCTTGCCGCAGCGCTGTCGACGGCTGCCGGATTGCTGCTGGCGATTTCGTCGGCGGTCAGTCATGACCTGATCAAGGGTGCCTTCAACCCACAGATCTCGGAGAAGGGTGAACTCCTGTCGGCCAGGATTGCGATGGCGGTCGCCATTGTCGTGGCGACCTATCTGGGGCTCAATCCGCCGGGCTTTGCCGCTCAAACCGTGGCACTCGCCTTCGGGCTGGCGGCAGCCTCGATCTTCCCGGCGCTGATGATGGGGATCTTCTCGACCCGCATCAACAACACCGGTGCCGTCGCAGGCATGCTGGCAGGCCTGATCGTGACACTGGTCTACATCTTCCTGCACAAGGGCTGGTTCTTCATCCCGGGCACCAACACCTTCACGGATGCCGATCCGTTGCTCGGACCGATCAAGTCGACGTCCTTCGGGGCAATCGGCGCGGTGGTGAATTTCCTGGTCGCCTATGTCGTCACCGGCATGAGCAAGGAAACGCCGCAGGCGATCAAGGATCTGGTGGAAAGCGTCCGCATCCCGCGCGGTGCCGGCGTCGCGCAGGACCACTGATCAATTCGGCCGGCGGCTGGTCTCCAGCCGCCGTCCTACCTAAGATCCAGTCCTGCCCGGTCATCTGCCGGGCAGGATTTTCTGTCAGGACGAGGCGGGTAGAATGTCCCTAACTGTTGGCCAGATTCTGGGGTTTCTGAAATCACTCCATCCCTATGATGCGCTTTCACACGAAGTGCAGGAAAAGCTGGCCGAGCGGTTCCAGGTCCGTCACGTCGAAGCAGATTCCCACATCTACAAGTTCGGGGAACAACTGCCCGGCCTCTTCGTCATTTACGAAGGCGGGGTAAAAATCCGGGACGAAAACAGTGTCGTCGTCAGCCACCTTGTTCACAGGAACACGTTCGGCGAGCGGGGGCTTTTGAAAGATGGAGCGGCAGCCACGTCCGCCCAGGCAGACGAAGCGTCCGTCCTCCTGATGCTGCCGCCGGCCGATTTCCGCAAACTCTTGGACGAACAGCAGGTCGTCGCACGATTTTTCGACCGGGCGCGCAAGGCAAGCATCCGCAGCAAAGACCTTGCCACGACGCTGGCAGATACGCTGATGGCACGCAACCCTGTCACCTGTGCCCCGGATGCCTCTGTCAAGGACGCCGCGCGCACGATGCGCGACGTGCATATTTCCTCGCTGTGCGTGACGGACCGGCAAGAAACATTGCTTGGTATCGTGACCACGCGGGACCTGACGGGAAAGGTTCTTGCCGAAGGTTTGCCGGTAACAACGCGTGTAGCCGACGTCATGACGAAAGAGCCGGTGGCGCTGGCACCTTCCGCAATCGGGACCGATATCCTGCATCTCATGATGGAACGGCGGATCGGGCATATTCCGATTGTCGAAAGTGGCCGCTTGGTCGGCATGGTCACGCAGACCGACCTGACGCGCTTTCAGGCAATCAGTTCGGCCGACATGGTCGGTCAGATTTCCCGCGCGGAGACGGCGGCAGACATGGCTTCCGTGACCGCGCATATTCCGCGATTGCTGCTTCAGCTGGTGGCCTCTGGCAGTCCGCATGAGGTGGTCACGCGGCTGATTACAGACATCGCGGACACGGTAACGCGCCGCCTGCTTGCTCTGGCGGAGGAGACGCTGGGTCCGCCTCCCGTGCCCTATCTATGGCTTGCCTGCGGCTCCCAGGGGCGCCAGGAGCAGACGGGCGTCAGCGACCAGGATAATTGCCTGTTCCTAGATGATGCGGTGAGCGACGGCGACAGGGACGGCTATTTTGCAGATCTTGCCCGGTTCGTCTGCGATGGCCTGAATACGTGCGGCTACGTCTATTGCCCGGGTGACATGATGGCGACGAACCCGCGCTGGTGCCAGCCGGTTCGTGCCTGGAAAAGCTATTTCGAGGGCTGGATACGGAAACCGGATCCGGAAGCACAGATGCTGAGTTCGGTGATGTTCGATCTCCGGCCGATTGGCGGCGACAAGCGTCTTTTCGCAAATCTCCAGGAAGAAACGCTGCAAGCCGCCGCTTCGAACTCGATCTTCGTGGCGCACATGGTCAGCAATTCGCTCAAGCACCATCCGCCACTCAACCTGCTCAGAGGTTTGGCCACGATACGCTCCGGAGAAAACAAGAATGCGCTGGATACCAAGCTGAACGGTGTGGTGCCGATCATCGACCTTGCGCGGATCTATGCGCTGCAGGGTCAGATCACCGTCGTGAACACCAAGGCGCGGCTGCTAGAGGCGCGCGCGAGCGGCCGACTCAGCCAGTCAGGGGGCAGCGATCTGCTGGACGCCTATGATCTGATTGCGGAAACCCGGCTGCTGCATCAGGCAGGTCTTATCAAGCTGGGGCAGAAGCCGGACAACTTCCTGCAGCCATCATCCCTGTCGGATTTTGAGCGAAGTCATTTGCGGGACGCGTTTGTCGTGGTCAAAACGATGCAGTCCTCAATTGGGCACGGTCGCGGAATGCTGGGCTAAAAAACAGCAGAAGCGGAATGGATGGGTGGACGCAAACCCGTCCGGGAGGAAAGATATGTTTGTCGAGCTGATTGCAGCCTTTGTCGCCGCCATCGCGGCAGCCGGTGTCGTCATGCTGGTCAACCGCTTGCTGGGTGGCCGTCTGCCGCGCTGGTTTGCACCTGTGGCAGCCGGTGCCGCGATGATCGTTACCACGATCGCTAACGAATACGGCTGGTTCTCGCGGACGAAGGAAGCCTTGCCCGAGGGCATCGTGATTGCCCAGACAATCGAAAACAGGGCGTTCTACAGGCCGTGGACCTATGTGCGGCCCTTTGTGGAACGGTTCGTCGCGGTCGATGTCGGAACCATTCGCACGCATCCGGACCGGCCGGGCGAACGTCTCGGGGAGATCTATTTCTTCGGCAGATGGTCGCCGGTCAACAAGCTCACCGTTCTGGCGGATTGCACAGGCAGCCGACGCGCTGCACTGGCCGATGCCGTCGTGTTCGAACAGGGCGGTGCCGTGTCCGGCGCGGACTGGATCCACGTGCCCGAAGACGACCCGATCGTTTCAACTATCTGCGGAGCGGAATGATGCTGATGTCGCTCAGTCTGAGATTGCGGACCTTTCTGCTGTTTTTCGGTTCCGCGGCGGTGTGTTCGGTTCTTGTTGTGCTGTCGCACTATTTCGCGTTCAACCGGCTCGACGAAGGCGGAGCGGTGTCCGCTTTTCTCATCTCGGGTTCATTATCGGCCTTCGCCATTCTCGCCGTGACGACGAGGGTCTGGCTGCTGTTCGACGAAAACGTAGCCAAGCCGATCGATCATCTCGCGGCGACGATCCGCACGCGTGCGCATGCCGGCGTCGATGCGCTGGTGGACCTGCACGGATCGCGTTTTCTCGGAGATCTCGGGCCTGCCATTCAGGCTGTGACAGGGAAGCTTTCCAGGGTTTCGGCGGAAACCGATGACATGGTCGCAAGCGAAACTGCGCGGATCATGGCGGAAAAAGCTCATCTTTCCATGCTTCTGACCGAAATTCCGGTCGCCATCATCCTGGTCAGTCCAAACCACCGGATCATGCTCTATGACGGACAGGCGGCCGATGTGCTGGCACAGGTGCATGTGCCGCGCCTCAGCGCTTCGGTGTTTGACTATTTCAACGAAGAAGAACTGCTCGCCGCCCAGGCCAAACTCTCTGAGGGGCGCTCCGAGGTTGTTGCCAAGGTCGCCGGCAGTCAGGGAAAACTGAGTTTCGAGCTTCGCCTGAAGAAACTCAAAAAAGTGCCGGGCTACATGATCCTGGTTGACGGAACAAAGGCACAGATAACGCCGGATGCGGAGCGTCCGTTGATCTATGACTTCGATCTCACCGAACAGGAAAGCGAACGCGAGATCGAAAACACGCCGCTGCAGGATCTGCAATTCGTCGTTTTCGACACGGAGACTACCGGGCTGATGCCCAACAAGGACGAAATTGTCCAGATCGGTGCCGTTCGTGTGGTCAGGGGGCGGATCGTCCCCGGTGAAACGGTGGATCAACTGGTCAATCCGAACCGGCCGATACCGCCGGCGTCCACGAAGGTGCACCGGATCACGGACGATATGGTTGCCGATGCTCCGGACGCAGGCACGGCCGTGACCCAGTTCCACGGGTTCGCCCGCGAGTGCGTCATGGTTGCGCACAATGCGCCTTTCGACATGGCCTTCCTAAACCGGCACGCGGGCTTGTGTGATCTCACCTGGGATCACCCGATGCTCGACACGGTTCTGCTGTCCGCTGTCCTGTTCGGCGAGACAGAGGGACATTCGCTGGATGCCCTGTGCGCGCGGCTCGACATCACGATTGCGCCCGAACACAGGCATACCGCGCTCGGAGACGCTCAGGCGACGGCCGAAGCGCTGTGCAAGATGCTACCGATGCTGTCGTCACGCGGTTACAGGACATTCGGCGAGGTCATTCAGCAGACCCGCAAGCACGGCAGGCTGCTGAAGGACCTGAACTGACCGGCAGCCATCACAAAGCTCTAGGGTACGGACCCATAAATGAAGCCGATTTGGCGGCAGAAATGGCAAAATCTCGCGAGGAAGTGTGCGCAGAGCGGGCTTTTTGCCCGGTCAAGCGCGGTGACGCTGCGAGGTAAAGCCATTTTGCCGTCCTTCGGATTTGGCCGTTTTGGCCATCTGCCGCGTCGCGAAAGGCTTGAAAATGAACCACATTTCCTGCGCTTTCGCTCCTCGCAGTTGGTCAAAACGATCCAAACCAAATTGACTTCATTTATGAGTCCGTACCCTAGTCGAAGACGTGGCCGTGCTGATAACGCTCGTCCTTGCCGGCGGCCTCGGTCAGGGCGGCGACATTCGATTTGGTGAAGAAGCCGTCGAAGGCCTTGCAGCGCTCGATATATTCCGTGATGAGCAGCGTGTGTTTCGAGTGCTTGGAAAAGATCTGCTTCAGATCGGGTGAATCCTTGCACTCGCCCACGACATGGGCAAGGAACGGGATGCCCTGCTGACCGAGCAGGCCGACAACATAGTCGACGTTCTTCTGGTTCGAAGGATGGTCGCCGTCCAGGATTTCAATCGCCATGTGGTGCATCCTGCGCCCGTAGTTGCGGACGAAGTCTTCCGTCGGCATGGGCAGGTTTTCAAAGGAATTGACGAAGGACGGCGTGTTGTTGGCCGTGAACACCTTTGCCGGTGACTGCTTGTCGTCGCTGACGATGGGGCACCGGTTCACGTTGGTGGAGGAGTTCATGTCGGAGATGTTGTAGGCGCCCCAGAAATAGTAGGGAACCATTGTCTGAAACTCGAGGATCGCATCTTCCCGTTCACCGGCCAGGATGCGTGTCGCCATGTGGTCGTAGCCAAGCATCAGATCGTTCAGGCCGTGTTCTTCGGCAAAGGCGATGCCGTCCTGCAGCAGCGCGTTTTCTGCGTCGGTCAAAGTGACACGTTCGCCGAGCGCCAGGCTTTCCGGATCGTTGAAATCGTGGCCGGAATAACCGATCCGGTTGCCGGTAAAATCGGAAGGCGTCGAGAACACGATACCCATCGATGTATAGAAGGCGTTCTCCGTATCGCCCGGATAGTCGAAGCGGATGCTCTGAGCTTCCAGTGTTTTCAGCAGTTCTGCGGTGTCGGGACAATGGAACACTTCGCCGACATAGCGGGTATTTGGCTTCTGGCGTGACAGCGGGTAAAGCACGTTGAGGCGCTTGATATAGTCCTCGTAGGCACCCGAAAGCGGTTCCATCAGGATGACCGCAGGATACTCCGGCTTGTTGTGCAGGACATGAAACTTGTGGGTGCCGGAAATGTAGCTGGAATGATACCGGTTCGGCGTCATCCGGTGCAGTTCGGCCATGGTGGCAACCCCGTCGCCCGCCTCGACCTGAATGACCACCGCTTTCATCCGGCCGACGAGATCGTTCACGCCGGTCTTCGCCCGGCGGTCATAAATCTTCGGCAGGTATTCCTCGAAGAATTCCGAATTCTTCTTGTCACCCTTGGGTTGGTAATCGGAATAGTCGAATGGCTGCGCGTCCATGATGCTCAGGTCCCCGGTGAATCACGATCGCCGTATTGGCGCTTTCATTAGGCCGGATCACCCTTTGCCCGTCAATCGATTGCAGATGACCGTTTTGCAACGTATCGGTCAATGACGTTTAGAGCACTTTCCGAGGTGTTCAAAACAGAAAGGCCACGCGCGATGCGTGGCCCTTTTCTGTCGACAGGTTCCCGGTTCCGGGACCGTCACTATTTGTTCGCTGATCTCAGCTGATGCGGACAGTCAAGCCGTTCGCGATCAGGCAATCGGATCAGCGCAGCGCGCGAGCGTTGTCGGCTTGCAGGCGACGGACGGAGACCGGCTGATTGCCGTTCAGATCGCCATAAGCCTGGTCGGCGTAGTCGGCGAAAATGCGGGCGTCAGGCTGCTTGGCGCCGTTCGTGGAACGGCTGAGCTGGCTGTTGTTGATGTTCTGCTGGTTGCTGGTGAAGAACACCGGCTCGGAACCGTTGGAGTCACCATAAAGACCGCCAAAGTCGATTGCACTTGCCGTGCCGACGAATGCGCCGGATACGAAGACAGCCGCGACGACGGACGAAATGATTTTCTTGCTGGTACGCATGGGTATGTTCCTTTCGTATGTTGTGTCCAGTGGAGGTGCCGGCGTTTGGCCCGTGTCTGCACCTCGGTTACAGCATATGAACGATCAGGTCGTGTATAGGTTCCAAGAAAATTAAAAAAAATTATACGCTTTATAATATACGGGGAAAGTCGAAGACATTATTTGCAGGAAAATTTTGTATTTTTGGTATCTTTTAGTGATCTATGTCACATATCAACTTCAGCGTTACTTATTGAAAATTGTGTCCGGTGTCTTTCGATTGGCCGATTTGCGGCGCTCAGGGCAACTATGGCCCGAAATTCCGGTTTCGTTTCCAAGTGTTAGAGATCTTGGTTTTTTCGGGATCACTACAAGTAACTTTTGCGTGGCTGCATGTGTCCGGTGGCATTGGCGCACGGAAAATCAACTCGCCATGAACTTCCTTTGAAGCATCTAAAACAAGATCCCGCTCAACATTAGATGCAGGTCATCGAAACAGTCGCCAGGGAGGGCTAGATGACCCGCTTACAAGATCGCTTCTCAGCAGACCTGCAATCGGAAATCCCGCATTTGTGGCGCTTCGCCCGATCCATCTCCAATTCGTCCGAAGCAGCCGACGACCTGATGCAGACCGCCCTGGAGCGTGCCTTGCGCAACCGGCACCAATATGTGCACGGCACGAAGCTCAGGAGCTGGCTGTTCGCCATCGCCCGCAATGCGCAGCTGGATGAGTTCCGCAAGGTCGAACGCCGGGGCCACCATGTTCCGATCGAGGAATGGTATGAGCAGGCCACCGCAGCACCGGCGCAGGAAAAACATCTCGAGCTTGGCGATGTCGCCAAGAGCCTGGAAAACCTGCGGCCGGAAGAACGCGACGTTCTGGAGCTCTGCGTGTTTTCGGGCCTGTCGCATGACCAGATCGCCAGCCAGATGGGCGTTGCCATCGGCACCGTGAAGAGCCGGCTGTCGCGGGCACGCCAGGCGCTTGCCGCGTAACGGCCCGCAGGCAATCGCGTTGCGTTCATCGCCTAGAACGCGACGCGGTCTCCGCCCTTGAGGTCCAGCATTTCGCGTGCCTCGTCCGGGGTTGCCACCTCGCAGCCAAGGTCCTCGACAATGCGCCGGATCTTGGTGACCTGTTCCGCGTTGGATTTGGCGAGCTGGCCACGTGCGATCATGAGACTGTCTTCCAGCCCGACGCGCAGGTTGCCGCCCATCTGACTGGCAGTCGTCGCGAAGGGCATCTGGGCACCGCCTGCCCCGAGGACAGACCATTGATAGTCGTCGCCGAACAGGCGGTCCGCGGTTCTCTTCATGAAGACAAGATTGTCGATATCCGGTCCGATGCCGCCCAGGATGCCGAAGATGAACTGAATGAAGACGGGTGCCTTGAAGAGGCCCGCATCCATGCAGAATTTCAGATTGTAAAGGTGCCCGACGTCGTAGCATTCGTGCTCGAACTTGACGCCATGTGATCCGCCAAGCTCGTTTGCGACATAGCGGATATCGGCAAATGTGTTCCTGAAAATGTAGCCTTCCGAGTTACGGATATAGTCTTCTTCCCAGTCGTACTTGAAGTCCTTGATCCGGTCGGCGATCGGATGGAACGAGAAGTTCATCGATCCCATGTTGAGCGAACACATTTCCGGAGACGCCCATTTGGCCGGGGCGATCCGCTCTTCCATGGTGTTTACCAGGCTGCCGCCTGTCGAGACATTCACAACTGCATCCGTTGCCTGCTTGATCACCGGCAGAAAGGCCTTGAAGTGATCGGGCGCAATCGAGACGGAGCCGTTTTCCGGATTGCGCGCGTGCAGGTGGAGGATGGACGCGCCCGCCTTGGCCGCTTCGATGGCCTGGTCGGCAATGTCTTCGGCAGTGAAGGGGAGCGCGTCCGACATGGTCGGGGTGTGGATCGCACCCGTCACGGCGCAGGTAATGATTGTCTTTTTGCGTTTGCGAGCCATCTTCACGTCCTGTTTTTCTGATTTTCGTCCACAACCCGCCGCGACAGCGGGAAAAGTTCCAGACCGGTCCTGTCCCTGACGAAGCCCCAGATCCCTCTTGGCGCCTTCAACATGACCACGATAGCGACAAGCCCCAGTAGCAGCAGGTAGGTCGTCCCGAGATCCGCGAGCGTCTCGCGCAGCAGGAAGAAAACGATGACGCCGATGATCGGTCCCTCGAGCGTGCCGATGCCGCCGATGACGACGATGAAAATCACGAAGGCGGTCCAGTCGTTCACGCTGAAGGCGGCGTCCGGCGAAATCCGGAGTTTCTGAAGGAAGATCAGGGCACCGGTCGAAGCCGTGAGGCCTGCGGTCACGACATAGACGATGAACTTGTGCCGCCAGATGTCGATGCCGAAGCTGTTGGAGGCGACCTCGCTGTCCCTGATGGCGGTGAGCGCAAGACCGTTTCTCGACCTGAGGAGAAGGTAGATCACGGCCAGGACGAGGACGGCCATGCCCAGGGCGAGCCAGTAGGTCGTCGCTTCGCGCATCGATCTGCTGGAGGCCATGGAGCGCACGATCGCGACCGGGAGGCTGGTGCCCGAACCGCCGCCGAGAGCTGAAATCTGCGCGAAGCTGAGCCGGAACACTTCCGCGATCACCCAGGTGCCGATGGCAAAATAGGCTCCGCGCAGCCGGAAGATCAGGAAAGCGACGGGAACGGCGACGAGTGCGCCGAGAAGTCCGGCAATCGGGATTGCCGCCAGCGGCGACAGACCTGCAAAGATCGCCAGCGCGAACAGCATATAACCTCCGAAGCCGACAAAAGCCTGCTGGCCCACCGAGACAAGGCCGGCATAGCCGGCAAGCAGGTTCCAGAGGCAGGCGAGGGAGAGGTAGAGAAAGATCTCGCTCAAGAGCCGCATGTCGGCACGGCCCGCCCACCAGGGCGCGGCGACCAGGGCCGCGAGAACCAGGATGCCAATGAGCGCAGCTGCGCGGCTCGCGGGCGACGATCTTGATATGGTGTAGGTTGCCGATGTCATCAGTCTATCCGTGGGAACAGGCCGCGCGGTCTCACCGCGAGAACGATCAGGAAGGCAATGTGACCGGCGAGCAGCTGCCAGCCGGGATTGATCTGCGCGCCGATATTCTGGCTGACGCCGAGAATGATGCCGCCGATCAGCGTGCCCCAGAGATTACCCAGTCCGCCGATGATGACGGCCTCGAACCCGAAGATGAGCCGGCCAGGTCCGATTGACGGATCGAAACTGGTGCGAATACCGAGAAAGACGCCTGCGATACCGACGACGGCGAGGGACAGGGCCATGGCGAGGCCGAACACATGGGCCTTGTTGAGCCCCATCAGCTGGGCAATGTCCTGCTTGTCCGATACCGCCCGGAAGGCGCGGCCCAAGGCCGAGCGGTAGAAGATCCATTGCAGAACCGCTATGACCGCGACGGCAACCAGGAACATGAGTAGCGGCAGCACGCCGATATTGAGATCACCCGGAAGGGCAAGGCTGGCGGTTTCGATTGCGCCGGCGTTCATTTTCTGCGGATCGGCGCTGTAGATCTCCAGGAGCCCGTTCTGGATGATAACGGACAGGCCGAACGTGACCAGCAGCGGGGGGAGAATATCATCGCCAAGTGTCTGATTGAGGACACCGCGCTGGAGCACGTAGCCAAGAAGGGCCATGAGCGGCACGACAATGACGAGGGCGAGCAAAGGGCTGATCCCAAGCGTGGTCGTGGTGGTGAGGGCAAGGAAGGCCGCGAGAACGATGAAGTCGCCATGTGCAATGTTGACCAGGCGCATGACACCGAATATCAGCGACAGGCCGGCGGCGAACAGCGCGTAGAGACCGCCCAGCAGCACGCCCTGCAAGATGGCGTTTATCCATTCCATCCAAGTGCCTTTCCGCGGTTCCTGTAACCGTCCGTTCGGATCTTTGGGAGTGCGCGCTTCCCGCGCGGTTGTCTGGGCCGGCCGTTCATTTTCTACACCCCGAAATAGGCAGAGCTGATCTGCTCGCGGGTCAGTTCGTCGGAACGCCCCTCAAGCGAGATCCTGCCTTCCTGCATGCAATAGACCCGGCCCGCGACGCTCAGCGCCTTGGCAATGTCCTGTTCGACAATGACAGCGCTCATGCCCTGACCGATGATGCCGGGGAGGGCGTCGTAGATCGACTTGATGATGATCGGTGCGAGACCCAGGCTGATTTCGTCGAACAGAATGAGTTCCGGGTTTGACATGAGGGCACGCCCGATAGCCACCATCTGTTGCTGACCGCCGGATAGCGAGGTCGCCTGGACAAGGCGTCTCTCCTTCAGCACGGGGAACAGCGCATAGACCTTTTCCAGGTCCCACGCGCCCTCGCGGCCCATCTGTCCGCCTATGATCAGGTTTTCCTCTACGGAGAGAGACTGAAACAGCTGTCTTCCCTCCGGCACCATGGCGATGCCCGTCCTGGCCACCTGGTCAGCGCGCATCGCCCCGATCAGGGCGCCATTGAACGTGACCATGTCCGGCTGATTGGTCAAAAGACCGGTGATGGAGCGCATGAGCGTCGTCTTGCCGGCGCCGTTTGCGCCGATGATCGCGACGACTTCGCCGGGCTGAACATGGATGTCGACGTCAAACAGGGCCTGGAAGTCACCGTAGTGGGCCGTGAGCGCCTGGGTGGCGAGAAGGGCGTCAGGCATCGGCGTCGACTCCCATGTAGATTTCCTGCACTTCCCGGCTTGCCATCGTTTCCTTCGGGTTGCCCTCGGCGATTTTCCGGCCGAAATCGATCACGATCAGCCGGTCCACCACGGACAGGAGGGCGTGAACGATATGCTCGATCCATATGATGGAGATTCCGGTCGCCCGGATCGTGTTGATGGTCTCGACCAGCGAGTGACATTCGTTCTCGGTCAGGCCGCCGGCGATCTCGTCCAGCAGCAGCAGCTTCGGCTGTGCGCAAAGCGCACGGGCCAGTTCCAGCCTCTTGCGGCCGAGCAGGGTGAGCGAGCCGGAGACATCATTGGCCTTGTCGATCAGACCCGTGAGCTGAAGCATCTCCAGACAGTGCCGATCGGCCTTGTGTGCCGGCAGTTTGGCACCGTGTGTCGCTGCGACCAGAACGTTTTCGAAGACGGTCATTCCCGAAAACGGCTGCGGGATCTGGAACGAACGGGCAATGCCCTCCCTGCATCTACGCGCGGCCGAGTGGCGCGTGATGTCCTCACCGCTGAAGAATATCCGCCCGTTGTCGGCCCTTACCGTCCCCGTGATCAGGTTGAACATGGAGGTTTTGCCGGCACCATTCGGCCCGATGACGCCAAGGGCTTCGCCTGCGTCGAGCCGATAGGACAGGTGATCGGCAACGGTGATCGCGCCGTAGGATTTGGACACGTCCTTGAGTTCGAGTACTGGGGCCATCGGCACCTCTTCCGGGGTAAGTAAGTCCGGGGGGCGCACGGCGGTCGAGCCGCGCGCCCTCGGGGCATTACGCCAGCAGTTTCAGCTTGCCGGTTGTGGGGATCTCCGGCGCGCTGTGATTGGACGTAATGACCAGCTCCATGCCATTGGCACCCTTCTGCCACTGACCCGCGACGAGCGGTGTCTTGGAGACGTTCTTTACGGGGCCGAAGCCCCAGTTGACGTGTCCGACCACAGTCGGCAGATCCGTCGCCTGGATTGCCTCCAGGATCGCGTTCGGATCCTCGAGATCGGCGGTGCGCTTGATGACATCCGTCGTGACTTCGAAGAGCGCGTGCTTGAAGCCGATCGGCTGGGTCCAGGGGCGTCCGGAAGCGGCAACATAGCCGTCGGCCAGCTGTTTCGCGCTCTCACCCGTCAGCGATGAAGAGAACGGATGTTCCGGGGTCCACCAGATTTCCGAGGTCAGACCGTCACCGCGGTCGCCAAGGGATTCAATGACCGACGGGAACAGCAGCGCTTTGCCTATGGTGACCACCTTGGGCTGAAAACCCTGCTGCGCCGACTGGGACCAGAAAGTCGCAAAGTCGGGCGGGATCATGTTGCCCGTGACGATCTCGCACCCGGCCTCCTTGAAGGCCGAGATCTGCGTGGAAAAATCGTCTGTCAAAGGCTGGTAGCGGCCCGGGTCGGTCAGTTCGAAACCGCTGCCCACAAGAGCCGGCGGGAAACCGACCTTGTCGTCGCCCCAGGCATTGCCGTCTGCGTCGTTGGGAAACAGTCCGCCCACCTTCCGCTCGACACCTGCTTCCTCCCACAAGGCCAGGAAGGCCTTGATGACGTCTTCCAGGCCCCAGAAGAAGTGGTAAGTGTAATCGAAGCCCTGGGCCGGATCGCCGTTGCGGCCGAAGAAATATGGCTGCCACGGGCAATCGGTGGTGATGCAGGGGACCTCGTTGAGTTCCGCCTGGTCGGAAATCGGGTTGGTGGTGTCGGGGGTTGACGCGCCGACGAGAATGTCGACTTCGTCGCTCAGGATCAGTTCCGATGCGACTTCGGCCGCCCGGTTCGGATTGGACTGGCTGTCCTTGGAGATGATCTCGACCTTGTAGGACTTGTTGTTATTCTCAACACCGCCAGCGAGCGCCTTTTGAATGCCGGCAAGGACGTAGTCGTCTGCTTCGGCGAACCCCGCAAGGGGGCCGGTGCGGGGGCTGACATGACCGATCCTGATGACCGGGTCGGCTGCATAAGCCCGCGTCCTGGTCAGGATCGCCGGTGCTGCCAGTCCTGCCGTTGCCCCGGCAATGAAGCCGCGGCGTGAAATGCCGAATTTCTTTCCAATGAGCGTCATCGTCTATCCTCCCAGATGCGCTTTACATGGTCGCAGGCCGTGTCATCCCAAGATGGTGTCCAGCTTGCGCAAGTGCGTTGAAACACGCTGGCGGAGCTGGTCCGCTTCCTCCGGCGTCCAACTCCGAAAACCTTCACCAGACTTCATTCCGAGCTTTCCTGCCTCCACAAGATCGCGCAGATAAGGGGAAGGTGCCGGCCGATTGTCGAGATCGGCCAAAACGTTTTCGTGGATGTCGAGTGTCAGGTCTGTTCCGACCAGATCCGCGTTCGCCAGCGGACCCAGCACGGACAGGCGCCTGCCGAAACTCGTGTTGACCACGGTGTCGACATCGGCGGCGGTGCAAACACCCTTTTCAACGAGATTGATCGCCTCGCGCCACATGGCGTGCTGCAGCCGGTTGCCGATGAAACCGGCCACATCCTTTTCAACACGCACCGGTGTCTTGCCGACGGAGGTGAGAAGTTCCATCGTCGAAGTCAAGGCGCCGTCAGAGGTCCATTCGGTCCGGATGACTTCGACCAGCGGGATCATGTGGGGCGGGTTCCACCAGTGGGTTCCAAGCGCTCGTGACCGCTCGCCGAGATCCGCCATGATGGTCGTGATCGGGATCACCGATGTATTGGACGCAAAGATGCAATCTGCCGGCGCGTGGCGTTCGGCGTCGGCAAAAAGAGCGCGTTTCAGCTCCGGTTTTTCAGGAGCGGCCTCGAAGACGAAATCGGCATCAAGGACACTGTCGGCCAGATCCGGGACGGGGGTGATGCGGTCCAATGATGCCGCGGTTTCACCGTCGTCGGCTCCGAGCGCAGCGAGGCTCGCGCGCACGCGTTCGTGCAAGGTGTCCAGACTGGCCGGGAAGGCGTCGTAGACCCGGACCTCGTGACCTGCACGCGCAAAGGTGAGGGCGATGCCGTGGCCCATCAGACCGGCTCCCAGGACAGCGATGTTTCTGCTTTCGCCCATCACCTAACCCGCCGTGTAGCCGCCATCGGCATAAAGAATGTGTCCCGTGTAGAAGTCGGATGCTTTCGAGGACAGGAACAGGAGCGGACCGATCAGGTCTTCCGGCTCACCGAGACGCCCCTTCGGCACACGTGCCAGAAAGCCGTCCCGGAACCCCTTCGCGAGTTCGTCGTCCTCGAACATCCAGGACGTCAGGGGCGAGCGGAACACGGTGGGGGCAATGGCGTTGACGGTGATGTTGTCAGCACCCAGCTCACAACCGAGGGCCTTGGTAATGCCGTCAACCGCCGCCTTGGACGCGCAGTAGGCGGTATAACCGGCCGGATGGCCAAGAAGACCGCGCGCGGAAGAGACCAGAACGATCTTGCCGCCCTTGGGCTGCATCATCATCTGCGCCGTCGCGGCGCGGGCGAGCAGCCAGGACTGCGTGACATTCGCTTCCATGACATTGGAGAAGTCTTCCGGTGCAAGGTCATTAATCTTGCCGACCTTGTTCATACCCGAGGCGACGACAAGAATGTCCAGGGAACCGTGATGCCTGACGCAGTTCTCGACCATCTCTTCGCAGGTTGCAGCGTCGGAGGGGCGCTTGTTGACCGTTTCCACGGCGGCCCCCTTGGCACGGCATTCTTCGGCAACTTTTTCAAGAGCATCGCTGTTTCCGGCAGCCAGGATGAGATCGCAGCCGGCACCGGCCAGCGCGTTCGCAGCCACGGCGCCGAATGCACCCGTTGCCCCGGTGACAAGTGCAACCTTGCCCTTGATGTCGAACAGTTCGAGCGGATGGGTCCAGACGTCAGCCATCAGTTTGCCTCCGGCGGATAGGGAATGACGACAAGCATGGTGCAGACGTGATTTGACCGGTTTTCGATCGTGCGCACCTCGTTCGGTGCAATCGTGCAGCTGTCGTATTTTTTCAGGACTGTGGTCGACCCGCCTGTCTCAACGGTCATCTCGCCGTCCAGAACGACATAGACCTTCTCAAACGGGGTGGAATCGGGTCCTGCGCCGCCTCCGGGCAGAAATTGGCTCAGGCCGAGCCACTGGTTCTCGGGGCCGCCGTCTTCAAAGCCCTGCAGGCGCAGGCCGACGACACCACGGTGATTGGGCGCCTCATAAGGCTGCGCGTCTTCAAAACGCTTTACATGCATCGCTTCCTCCCAGACGCGGCATACCGGGCCGCCGTCAGGCGGCGGTCCCGGATTTCAGATAATCAGAAGTCTTCGCCGGGCTCGATGCGGTATTGCTGGCCGCGGTCGATCATGGCAACGAGACGAATGATGCAGCCGTCGCCGCGATCCCAGTTCCACGGGAAGAACGCGAAGGTACAGCGTTTGCCGGTGACCGCGTCGAGGTCTCCACCGACATTCTCGATCCCCAGGATACCGTTGGAAAAGAGCGTGTTGTGGACCGGTTCCCATTCGGGGAAGTCGTCTTTCCAATCGCGCCCGCCGGACCATTCAAGGTACTCCGCTTCCAGATGCGGCAGGATCGGGCCGTTGCGCTGGGGACCGATCGCGGTTGCCAGCGGGTGATCGTTGGCCTGGGTGTCATGGCCGACGACCTTGACGCCTTTTTCAACCATCCAGTCGGCCGCGGACGGCACGAGGCCAGGGCAGTAGGCGAAATAGTCGCCGTCTTCATACTGCTTGTGCCAGCCGGTGTTGATGATCAGGACATCGTTCTTGCGAATGGCGTGGCCGCAGGCCTTTTCGAGATCGTCGGCCGTGATCTGTTCCCATTTCTGTTTCGGAACGGAGACAACAAGACCTGAGCCGAAGAAGTGCGGCAGAGGCACTTCGTCGATGAACGGCGTGCCCTGAACCACGTGCGCCGGCGCATCGATATGCGTCGTGACGTGCATCGTTGTCGTGATCGTCTGCGAAAGCACACCGGACTTTGCCATGTAGTGCTTCCGGTCGATCTGGACGTCTGCGAAGTAGGGCCAGTTCGGGCACTGGAAGCCGTAGCGGTGGGACAGGTTGTAGAATTCCACGCCCATATCGTTGTTCAGATTGTCCTGAAACTCGATGCCGCGAATAGTCACTGACATATGTGTTCCTCCCGTCAGTCAGTGTATCACTGTATTGCTAAACGGTACAGATGCATCGTAATGTGGTCAAGCAGGAATCTCGACACGGCTGATTTTTTGCCCTATATGCTGCGGCTAGCATCGAGCGAAAGAGGCGAATCCAGAGGCGGTCAAAGAGGGCAAATATGGTTTTGGCGATGGAAGCAGAGAAAAAAATCCAGTCAAGTCAGGGTGTTCAAGTTATATCGCGCGCTGCTGAAATTCTCCGCGTTCTGAAAAACGACAACAGCGGCCTCAGCCTGGGACAGATAGCTGAGCGCGTACAACTGCCCCGTTCTACGGTACAGCGGATCGTCAATGCGCTGCTGTCCGAACGCCTCGTCATGTCGTCCTCGGCCGAGGGCGGCCTTCGCCTCGGATCCGAAATCCAGTCGCTGGCCGCGGCCGGGCGGGTGAACATGACTGAACTGGTCCATCCGGTCCTGACCGATCTGGCACGGCGGACGAAAGAGACCGTCGACCTGGCGGTTTACCGCGACGATCACATGGTGTTTCTGGACCAGGTCGTCGGCACGCATCGCCTGCGTACGGTTTCGGCGGTCGGAGAAGTGTTTCCAATGACCGACACGGCAAACGGGAAGGCTGCACTGTCCCTGTTTGAAGATGACCGTGTCGTCTCGATCGCCGGCCGGGAGCTGAAGGGAAGCGGTGAGAGCCAACGGCCCTTGTCCGATTTCCTGAGAGAGATCGAAGACATCAGGAAGACGGGAATCGCCTGGGATCTGGACGAGCACACGAAGGGGATTTCAGCGGCGGGTTTCGCCTTTCAGGATCCGGTCGGACTGACTTATGCCATCTCGGTGCCCGTGCCCTCGCATCGGTTTGCCGGTTTGAAGGAGAGCCTGGCGGAACAGTTGTCGGAAGCGCGCGCAGCTGTGCTCAAGCTGGTCTGAACAGGTCGATCCCGAGCATCAAGCACGAAAGCTTGACCGGCGTCACGCGGCGACGCGGGCGGTTATGCCGGCACGCCGGCACTCAACCCGTTCCGCTTCATAATCCGACCAGTTTTCCGGGGCGCATTCCCGAAGGTCGTCCCGTTCGGGGAAGGCCTTGCGCATCACATCTTCGGTGATGTCGTTGCACCAGCCCTCAACCGGGTTGAATTCCAGGACGGCCCTGACCCTCTCAAGCTGCCCGGTCCGGATGTCTTCGACAAGCTTGTGCGCGCGCATGTCCGCCAAGTCTACCTCGGGTGTATACAGGCAATTCCCGATTTCGCAGATGATCGAGAAAATGGACGTGTCCAGATTTGGTCTCATCAAGTTCCTCCCTCAAAACCAAATTCAAATTATACGTATTTTGCGTAAAAATCAAGTTTAATTTGTTTGAGTGTACGCTTATGCGTACGTCCTGAGGCAGGGCTGAGAGGGATGCCGTGCTGTGTTATCTGCGAAATTCCAAGTCGTTTTCGCGTCACAGAGGCTTAAAGACCATGATGATTTTCGCCTTGATCTTCACTTCGGTGTGGTCGGCGTCGCCTTCGCGAAAAACAATGGTATCCTGGAATCTCGGGTCGTCCGATTCCGGCATCAGTTCGGACTGGCCGTTCACATTGATGAGGCGCTTGGCCGTGCGCTCAATGGTCATGCCTTCATCTCTTGACCGTTCAACGAGGACAAGGTCATTTTCCTTCAGTTCAATGCCGGCAGCGAGATAGTCGACGCATAACAGGAGGTCGCCGTTACCGGCAATCCTGTTGAGGGATTCCCCGCGTACGCGGACAACAAACTGGGCTTGTGCGGGAAAGCGCACATCATATGATATCGTTGATTCTAATAAATTTTCTGTCTCAAAAAGCGCCGCCTCCATCCAAAGGCCGGCCGCAACCTCGCCGACAATCGGTACACCGGAATTCGGCAGGTCCGGGAGCTTCTTCTGAATTTCTGCAACGGAGCCGTCAGCGAGTGCGAGGATGTCTTCGCGGGTGATGGCGGGATCGCCCTTTCCGGGCAGGGCCGCGAGAAGCTTGCTGATGAAGTTCGCGGGAAGGCCCTTTTCCGGGTAATCGGCAGAGAAATAGCGCTGGATCGAAGACGCCTGCGAATATCCCATCTCTCTCGCGATTGCGCGAAGGGAGAGGCCGGACCTTTCCTTCAGCAGCTGGAGCTTGTCTCGGAGCGTCGTTTCGGATTGGTCCATTTTGCAGGTGCCGTTCTGTCTGTCAGATTGAAATCTCTTCTAGCGTATGAAAACTGCGTTGACAAGTATACGCGAGATGCGTACATATCGAAGTCACGCCGTACGGGCGCCGAGACGGGTCAGTTCAGGACTGGAAAGGGAAGCTTAGGTGGACGGGCTTAAAGATCAAATCGAAGAAGCAAGAGACCGGGTGGCTCACTTCCGGCTGCGCGCTGAAAGGCCGAGCGCGCGTCTGGAGGACGAATACGCGTTGGAAAAGGCCAGGACAAGGTTGCTGACACTCGAGCTGAAAAGCGCGAGATCGCAGATGAAGTCGAATGAGGATGCAGCGAAACGGGAGCGGGGCCGAAATGCAGAGCGCGGCCAACGCACACCCTTCGATGCCAGGGCCTGCAATGCAATGAGAACAAAACATAAACATTTGCGCCTTGGGACGCGCCAGCAAGCGGAGGCGTCCTTCGCCGCGCTCCAGAAGGAAAAGGCCGAAACATCGGAGGGATGCTGATGGCGTCAGGCGGTCAACTGGACAGGCTTGCCGCCGAGTTCGGCATACATTTCGTGGCTCCTGCCAAGCGCAGCGACGGAAGAAGCCAGTGCAAGGCCCGTCGCACTTGTCAGGCACTGCTCGAAAAACACGGGCCGGGGCACCTGCGCCTCGTTCTGGGACTGATCAATACGCCTGTCAATCGCGGCAACTGGTCGTCGAAGGTTTTGTCTGCCGTATCATGGCTGGTGTTGAACAAACCAGACCTCGTCGTGCATCCGGCTTTCGTGACGCAATTCGACCTGCTCAAGCTCGATGAGATGCTGCAGCGTGCAAAGGATATCAATCCGGCCGCTCCGACAATCACCTTGGCTGTCCTTCTCGCGTATGAGTTGGACTCGTCTTTATCGGCAATTTTGCCGGGGAAAGCAGCGTGAGGGTGCTTGTTATGGAAATTGAGTTGACTACACTCCCATCGACAATCAGTGAGTGTGTAGAAGAAATGTGGCAATGCGCGCCATTCTTGTGGTGCGGATCCGGGCGGGAACGCAGGCAGGGCGGTTTAGTCGGGCAAAAATCAACGATCCTTGGTGGGGCAAATGGGTGTTTATCAGACAAAGGCGCAGGTTCATGCGTTCGAGCGGGGCTTCCAGGCCTATGGAAAGGGAAAGTCTCAAGCCGACAATCCCTATCCGCGCGAAGCCGACTATTTCACCTTGTGGACGCAGGGTTTCCAGGAAGCACAAAAGCAGGACAGCGATACGGAGCACCGGGCTTAAAACCGGCTTCACGGTTTCAGCGTGATCGCTTTCGTTCCGTTGCCGCGATGGCCCGAAGACCAGTGCTGCCTAGCTGCGGGCCCTGGACGGGAGCGCAGGGATGAGTGGCTCTTGGGATAGCAAGGAGATCATGTCGCGATTGGTCGAGGCGATGATTGTCGTTGCCTGCACGGCGAAAGGCGATGGTCCGAAGTCCATCCTGTCTGCCTGGCCCGACTTCCGGCGCAAGGTCGCACGGCGGAAGCGGACGTTTGAGCCCCGGCAGATATCGAGAGCGGAAGAGGCCCTGACGTGGTTTGCTCTTGTTGATGACGCGGACAGCCGGCGCGCCTTGCAGTTCGAAGTCATGTGCAAGGCCGGCGGTGGCCGCTTCAGCCGGACATGCGAAAAATACGGCTGGAAAAGATCCACCGTGACAAGCCGGAACCGGGTGGTCCTGAAACAGATTGCCCGCAAACTTGAAGATGCCGCCTGACGGATTCGGGCAGAAGGTGCTGCGTGCAATTTTTAATTGCCGTTTTTTTGATTTCAATTTTTGGTTTCCGGGGGCATTCACGGCATGATAGAAGGATTTGAAACTCAATCCGGAGGGGCGAATGCGGATTACACCAATCCTCACACTCTTATTTGCGTCGATGTTTTTTGTGCCGACTGTTTCGGCTGAAACGCTTTCCCAGAATGAGATAAGGAGCGAACTGATCGGAAAGAGACTCTCGTACAGCGGTCCATTTTCGGGAAAGATCACCTATCGACCGGGAGGCGGTTTTGTCTATTCGGCTGGGAAAGGAAAGAACCTTACCGGGCGCTGGCATTTCAAGGGCAACAAGCTTTGCACGAAATTCGACAACAACTTCCGAGGTGGGCGGGTGAGTTGTTTCACATTCGAAAGAACGGGAAAGCGCACCTATGTCACCAGTCTCGGATACAAGGTGCGCAGGTAGGGCTTTCGGTAGCGAACACTCCGTTCCCTTCAATCCGCCCGTGATCGCCGTCGCTGCCTGATGGCGCGATCCACTCTTTTCAGCCCGCGCCGACAGATGCGACAATCCAGTTCCTGAACGCAATCGCCGCTTCCGTCTTCGATTTGATGGAAAGGTAGTAATTTTCGTTAGCCGTCAGCGTGGCCTCGTGCGCGGATTCGATCAGGTTCTGATTTCGCGGAGATATGGCCAGGTGTTCGTGAACGAGGCAGACGCCATTGCCGTGAATGGCCATTTGCAGCGCGGGGCCATAGGAATCCACAAGAAGGCTTGGCAAGCGCGGCGAAATTCCGGCCGCCAGTACCCAGGGTTTCCAGCCGTCCGAAGTTCCGACCGCCTCAATCAGGGGCAAGCGTTCGAAGTTTCCCTTCAGAGACGGAGATTTCAAGGCGACCAGCTTGTCGGTGCCCAGAAGTTCGGCGTCGGAGCCGGCCTGTTTGCGGGATCCGAAGCGAATTTCAACGTCGGCGGCGGTCTGTGTGAACTCGTCGGGCCAGACAGCCCCGATCAGCCGGAGCACGATGTCTGGGTGTCTTCTGGTGAATTCGGGAAGTCTGGGTGCAATGAGCCACTGAATGACGCTGATCGACGCCGAAACCGTCAGATGGTCAGTCGCCTGGTCGGCGACGAACGCTGCGGTGGCGCCGGTCAGGGTGGCCAGCGCAGTGTCCACCTGGGGAAGCAGACGGCGGCCATGATCCGTGAGGGCGAGGCCGCGCGCCTTGCGGTCGAACAGCAAAACGCCGAGACGCATTTCCAGCGATTTGACCTGCTGGCTGACGGCTGACTGGGTCATGCCGATTTCGCCGGCCGCTGCCGTGAAACTCAAGTTTCTGGCAGCAGCCTCGAACGCGCGAAACCAGTTCAGAGGAGGCAATGCCGGTGCCATGATCAAGTTGCCTATTAGTTTGACTAATACCTGAGACTGAAAATCATTCGTTTGTCCGGAAAGTCAAGGCGCTCAATACTGGCGCAGGACATCGGGAAGGGATTTCGGAGGGCGGAATGGATCCTGAAATCAGGAAAATCGTGACCTTTGACGAAGAAGTCTTCATCGAAGGCTTCCGCAAAGCGGATGTTCCGTGGCGCATGTTCGCGGTGGCAGCCGTGGTGCGAAACCCTTGGGCCGGCCGCTATGTTGAGGATCTGCGTCCCGAAATCCGGAGTTTCGGTCCGGTCCTTGGTGAACTCATGACCGCCAGGATGATCAAGCTGGCGGGCAGCGGCGAGGCTATCGAGGCCTACGGCAAGGCCGCCGTTGCCGGGCTTGACGGCGAGGTGGAACATGCGTCCGGCCTGATCCACACACTGCGGTTCGGCAATCACTACCGGCAGGCGGTCGGCGCAAAGTCGTATCTGGCGTTCACAAACACGCGCGGTCCTGCCAATGCACCGATCATGGTGCCGTTGATGGACAAGAACGACGCCGGTCGCCGGTCTCACTACCTGACCATTCAGTTTGCCATTGCCGATGCGCCGCGCGCCGACGAGATCGTCGTCGTCCTTGGCGGCGCAACAAGCGGCCGGCCTTTTCACCGGATCGGCGACAGGTATCAGGATCTGGAAGAGATGGGCCATGACCTGGACAACCCGGCCGCGGTCTGACGTTAACGGCCTTGCCGTCGTATCCTCAGGGCAGGGTCCGCGCATGGTCCTAATTCATGGCGTCGGACTTCGGGCCGAGGCCTGGAACGGGCAGTCCGCTGCCTTGTCCACGCGTTTCGAGGTCCTGGTACCCGACCTCCCTGGTCATGCGGACAGTGCCGCATTGCATGGCGCTCCCGGCTTGCAGGTTTTTGGTGAGCGCATTGCGAACCTGCTCGATCGGCCAGCCGTGGTCGTGGGGCACTCCATGGGGGCGATGATCGCACTGGATCTCGCCGCCCGATACCCGGATCAGGTGAAAGGTGTCGCGGCTCTCAATGCGGTATTCCGGCGAAGCCCTGCAGCCCGGGCTGCGGTCCGGGAACGGGCTGCACAGATGGCTGGAACCAGCGCCGCCGATCCGTTGCCGACACTCGTCCGATGGTTTGGTGAGCGTTCGAGCCCGGAGCGTACAGCCTGCCATGACTGGCTCAGCAACATGGACCCGGAAGGCTACAAGGCCGCCTACTCCGTTTTTGCGAGAGAAGACGGCCCGGCAGATGAAGCGCTCAGAAAGCTGTCATGCCCGGCGCTTTTCATGACCGGAGGCCGTGAACAGAATTCCACTCCGGCGATGAGCCGCGCAATGGCTGCCCTTGCACCAGACGGCAGGGCGGAGATTGTCGCAGATGCGGCGCACATGATGCCCATGACGCATCCTGAGCTGGTCAATCGGGCCTTGCTAGAATTTGCAGAGAGGTGCCAGGAATGAGCGAGATCGAACCACGCGAACTCCGGGATGCTTTCGGACGATTCATGACCGGCGTCACCGTGGTGACGTGCATTGATGAAACGGGCCTGCCCGTCGGTTTCACGGCGAACTCGTTTTCCTCCGTGTCGCTGAGCCCGCCGCTGTTGCTGGTCTGCCCGGGCAAGTTTCTTTCCAGTTTCAAGGCATTCAGTGCCTGCAGGAATTTCGCCGTCAGCGTATTGAGCGAGGGTCAGGAAGGCATTGCCAATATCTTCGCCGGGTACAAGGGCGACCGGTTCGCACGCGTGGACCATGACATCAACGCCTCGGGGGTTCCGGTCATCGAGGGCGCCGTTGCCTCCTTCTCCTGCCGGACGCATGAGGTGATGCCGGCCGGCGACCATGTGATCCTGGTCGGCGAGGTTACGGATTTTTCGCAGGGCGAGGGGCGCGGGCTCGGTTACGCGGGCGGGCGGTTCTTCAGTCTCGGCCTGGAACACAAGGCACGTGATCCCGGTGCCAGAAAGAACAGCTGCGGCGCCCTTGTCGAGGCCGACGGCGGCGTTCTCCTGAAGGCATCACCAGAGGGGTACAGGTTGCCGGAATGTGTCGCGCCGGACAGAACGTCGCTCAGGGACTGCCTTCGCAACGAGCTGCAGGCGCTTGGGATCGACGTTGAGCTCGGACCGGTCTACTCCGTGTTCGACGACCCGTCCCAGGGCACGCATTTTGCCTACCTGCTGGCAAGAGCGACAAATGTGGATGCGGCGGCGGGCTACGAATGCATCCCGTTTTCCGAATTGAGCGGTCTCAGTTTCAGTTCGCCGGCGACCGCACGCATGCTGGCGCGGTTTGCGGAGGAGGTGCGGACACGCAACTTCAATCTCTACCTCGGCAATGCAGTCTCGGGAGAGACGCACCGGCTTCAGGAAAGGGCCTGATCATGGAGTTTTCCCTTTTTGCGCACATGGAACGGCTTTCTCCGGACGAACCGCATGCCAAGCTCTACGAAGACTTTCTGGGCCTTTGCAGAGTGGCGGACGAGGGCGGGATGCGTGCGATCTGGACCGGTGAACATCACGGCATGGAATTCACAATCGCGCCCAATCCGTTTCTGTCGCTGGTGGACCTTGCGCATCACACAAAGAATGTCCGTCTCGGAACCGGCACGATCGTTGCCCCGTTCTGGCATCCGATCAAGCTCGCGGGCGAGGCGGCGGCCGCGGATCTGATGACCGGCGGGCGGATTGAGCTCGGGATCGCCCGGGGCGCCTATTCCTACGAGTACGAGCGGATGATGCCGGGGATGGACGCATGGGAAGCAGGTCAGAGGATGCGTGAAACGACACCTCTCTTGCGGAAGCTCTGGCAGGGCGACCATGCACATGACGGCGAATTTTTTGCGTTTCCCGAGTCCACCGCGTCGCCGAAACCGGTCCAGGAAGACGGCCCTCCAATCTGGATCGCAGCCAGGGATCCGAACAGTCACGAATTCGGAGTGCATAACGGTTTCAATATCCAGGTCACCCCGCTTTGGCAGGGGCACGCTGAAGTGGAAACCCTGATGGGGCGGTTCAACGACGCCTGCGCCACGCATGAAGGACCACGGCCGAAGATCATGCTGCTGCACCACACATATGTCGGTGCGGACAGCGAGGATGTATACCGGGCGACGCAGGAACTCTCCCGGTTCTACTGCTATTTCGGTGCGTGGTTTCAGAACAAGCGGCCTGTCTCGCAGGGCCTGATTGCCGAGCTTTCGGAAGAGGAAATCGCCGGGAACCAGATGATGGCACCGGAGAACCTCGCCCGGGACCTGACAATCGGCACGGCTGATGAGGTCATAGACCGGATAAAACGCTATGAGGATCTGGGCTATGATGAGTTTTCATTCTGGATCGACAGCGGCATGAGCGCGGAGCGAAAGCGCGCTTCCCTCAGCCGGTTCATCGATGACGTCATGCCGGCTTTCAGCTGAGGGAAGAAGATGCAGCATTATCAGCTTTTCATCGACGGGGACTGGACGGAAGGAAGCTCCGGTCAGGTGATGTCCTCGCAGAACCCGGCGACCGGCAAGGACTGGGCGACATTTGCCTGCGCGGCACCAGAAGACGTCGACCGGGCGGTGGCTGCTGCCCGGCGTGCGCTTGAAGACCCCTCATGGCGGGACATGACGCAGACCGCGCGAGGCAAATTGCTTTACCGGCTGGCGGAGCTGATCGAAGCCAACGCGGTGCAACTGGGGGAGATCGAGACAACGGACAGCGGCAAACTGCTCGCGGAAACCGCCAGCCAGACCAAATATGTCGGCGACTATTATCGATACTATGCGGGACTGGCTGACAAGATCGAAGGCCAGGTTCTTCCCATCGACAAACCGGACATGCATGTCTTCACACAGCGTGCGCCCATTGGCGTCGTTGCGGCGATCGTGCCGTGGAATGCGCAGATGTTCCTGACGGCGACAAAACTCGGTCCCGCGCTGGCGGCGGGATGCACCGTTGTTCTGAAAGCTTCGGAGATCGCTCCGGCACCGATGCTGAAATTTGCACGGCTGGTTGAAGAAGCCGGGTTTCCTGCCGGTGTCGTATCGGTGATCACAGGGGACGCGGAGAATTGCGCCATTCCCCTGACCCGGCACAAGGATGTTGACCGGATCGCGTTTACCGGCGGGCCGGATACGGCTCGGCACGTTGTGCGCAATTCGGCCGAGAACTTTGCGGTCACGACGCTCGAACTTGGCGGTAAATCTCCGATCATCGTCTTTGAGGACGCGGATCTGGAAGGTGCCGCCAACGGGTTGATCGCAGGTAATTTCGGCGCATCGGGGCAAAGTTGCGTTGCCGGGACACGCGGGCTGGTGCAGCGGTCTGTTTTCGAAAAGCTGGCAGGGCGCATTGCCGAGAAATCGGAAGCCATTGTCGTCGGCGATCCGCTGGAGGCGGCGACGCATGTCGGTCCGCTGTGCACAGCAGCACAGGTCGAGCGGATCAAGGTGACACTGGAGACAGCGAAGGGGCAGGGCGCACGCATCCGTTTTGGTGGCGAGGCGCTCGACCGGCCTGGCAACTACATGGCTCCCACGCTCGTGGAATGCACGACCCCGGAGACGGCGACACTGCATGTCGAGATGTTCGGCCCGGTGATGTCTCTGTTGCCTTTCGACACGGAGGAGGAGGCACTCGTGCTTGCGAATGACACGCCTTACGGCCTCGGGTCGGGCGTCTTCACGCAGAATGTCGCGCGTGCCCATCGCGTTTCTGCGCGGCTCAATGCCGGGATCTGCTGGGTGAACACCTACCGCGCCGTGTCCCCGATCGCGCCGTTCGGCGGGTTCAACCAGTCCGGCTACGGACGTGAGGCCGGGCTTGAGGCAATCCTTGACTACACACGCACAAAGACCACCTGGATCAACATTTCGGACGCCCCGATGAGCAATCCCTTCGTCATGCGCTGACCGGCGGTCCTCGTAATGCGGGTTGGGTAGCGCGGTTTGATGCTTGCCGCTGAGTCAACGACCAAATTCCGCACTGTGCGTGGTTTGGATACCGGACGTTATCCTGAAATTGCCGTCCCGGCTTTCCGCTGCGCTTCAGCCGGGACGACAAGTCCATCAAGTGGAGATGGCATCGAAGGAGACAGTTCCTGGCAGACTGCGCGGCGCTGACCGGCGGTCCTTTCTGTCGAAACCGTAATTTGCATTGCCTGCGGTGACGGTGTCATGTGCTGTTGCACTTGACTCTGCTTTGTCGATTATTGAAAAAATATCCAACTTTTTTCAAATAAGGGCACAGAATGCTTTTCGGTGGACGCAACAGGGATGACGACACGGTCGTGGCGGTGCTTGCGTCCGCGATCCGCCGCGACATCTCGTTCGGTGTTTTGCCGCCGGACGAAAAGCTCAAGATAGAAGCGCTGCGCCAGGCCTATGGAGGCTCCAATCACTCGATGCGCGAAACCCTGCGGATGCTGGCGGCCGAAGGACTGGTCGAAGCGACCAGCCAACGCGGCTTCCGGGTGATGTCGGCGACGCAGGAAGACCTGGAAGACATCCTGCTGATGCGGATCCAGGCCGAAAAACTGGGGTTGAAGCGGGCCATGGAGCGCGGCGATGTCACCTGGGAATCCAGGGTGGTCGCCACGTTTCACACACTCGGCCGCGCGGAAGCGGCAGTCCAGGCTCGACCTGACGACACGACGGCGCTGGAGTGGGACGAGGCGTGCCGCGCCGTATCGGAAACGCTTTTGTCCGCCTGCGGCTCAAGGCGGCTCATTCAGATGGCCGGAAAATTCTACAATCAGTCACGGCGGTTCCGTCTTGCGCTGCTGCGCGAAGGGCGGATCGATTTTGCAGCGCGCGCGCAGCGGATGGAAAATCTTCAAAAGGCCGTGCTTGGCAGAGATGAGCATAAAGCGCTCACACTGCTTGAAGACGATATCCGCGCCGACCTTGGCGCGAGACAAAAAACAGATTGAATGAAACAAAACGGGAGGACCTGAACATGAGATTCAACAGACGCCAGACCCTCGGCCTGATGGGAGCCGCCGCCGCAACAACGCTGGCCGCACCCGCGATTGCACAGAACAGGAAAATCGTGGTGGGCGCGTTGCGTTTCACGTCGCATTCCGGCAGCTTCATTGCCGTTGAACGCGGTTACTTCGCCGATGCCGGGCTCGACGTGGAACTGAAGTTCTTTCAGGCCGCACAGCCGATGGCCGTCGCCATTGCCTCCGGTGACGTGGACTACGCCGTGACCGCCGTGTCCGGCGGGCTGATTTCGCTGGCGGACAAGGGTGCGATCAAGGTGATCGGCGGTGCACTCAGCGAAGAGAAAGGCATTGACGGGCAGAAAATCCTTGCGTCCGACGCGGCTTACAAGGCGGGGCTGACGTCGCCCGCACAACTCGGCGGCAAGACATTCGGCATGTCCACGGCGGGCTCATCCTTCCATTACATGGGCTCGAAGGTTGCAAAGGCCGAAGGCGTCGAGATGTCGTTCAAGCCGCTGCAGAAGGTCGGTGCGATCATCGGGGCGCTCAAATCAGGCCAGATCGATGCCTGGTCCATCGTTCCGCATATCGCCAAACCGCTTGCCGGCTCCGGGGCTGTCCATATCATCGGCGACATTTCGGACTATCTTCCGGGCTACCAGGTGACGACCGTCTTCACCTCGGCCAAGAATGCCGCAGACGAACGTGGCCAGACCGAGGACTTCCTGTCCGGGTTCGGCAAGGGCGTCAGCGACTATAATTCCACAATGATCGACAAGGCCGGCGGCGACGACGGCGTGAACGAGATGGTCGATCTGATCCACAAATACGTTTACACCGACCGTCCGCGCGAAAAGGCGGCTCCGTCCATCATCAACGGCACCATGCGCATCAACGAAGGATCGCGCCTGAACGTTGCCTCGCTCAAGGATCAACTGGCGTGGTTCCAGTCGGAAGACCTCGTCGGCAAGGATATCACGCTCGACACCCTTGTGGATGGCAGTTACGTGGAAACCTACGAAGGCTAAGTCTCAAGGCGGAACGGCGGTCCGAAGCGGAGGCCGCCGTTCCGTTTTTCCCGGGTCCCTTCAGGCGGTTCACACATGGGCATGGATATCAGATTGGATGGCATCAGCCATTCCTATGGCGAGACGGAAGTGCTGCGCGACATCTCGCTGGATATTTCGACGGGTCAGATCGTCTGCCTTGTCGGACCGTCCGGTTGCGGGAAGTCGACGCTCTTGCGGCTGATCGGCGGTCTCGAACGCCCGGGCAGCGGGCGGGTGCTGCAGCTTGGCGCGCCACCTGCCGACAGCCTCAATCCGCTGACCTTCGTGTTCCAGGACTTCGCCCTGCTGCCCTGGCGGACCGTGAAGGGCAACATCTCGCTGGTTCTGGAAGATCACGGCATTCGGGGCAAACGCTCCAAGGCGATCATCGACGATGTCCTGAACCGCACGAAGCTCGCCGATTTTGCGGATGCGCTGCCGAAGCAACTCTCCGGCGGGATGAAACAAAGGGTCGCGATTGCGCGCGCGCTGGCGGTCACCCCGGCGGTGATGCTGATGGATGAACCCCTGTCTGCTCTGGACGCCCAGACCCGTGAATTGCTGATGGACGATCTGGTGGCGCTCTGGACCCGCCAGCCGTTCACTGCCGTCTACGTCACCCATAATCTGGCCGAGGCGGTGCGGCTCGGGCATACGATCGTGGTGCTGTCGCGCCGCCCCGGTCAGATCCGTGAGATCGTCCGCATCGACACACCGATCGGTGAGCGCCGCGCCGGGGATCCGGTCTGCCAGACCAAGCATGATCTGCTTTGGGAACTCATGCGCGAAGAGGCCCGCGCCGCGGACGAGGAACTGATCGATGGCTGAAACAGAGGCCACGGGCCGCCAGGAGGACGACAAGCCGATCGAGGTCCGGTTCCGGGGCGGTGGTTTTGCCCCCCGATCGCTTCGCTGGGTGGGCGTTGCCGTCTTCGTTGTCCTGATCGGCCTGGTCCAGTGGGGCACACAGACCGGCTGGATTTCCGCGCTGACCCTGCCCAAGCCGACCGACGTGCTGGCGACTTTCGTGCAGCTCTGGGAGAGCGGTCTTCTCTTCAAACACTTGCAGCCCTCCCTGACACGGCTGGTGATCGGTGCGGCGCTGGGGGCGAGCACGGGGATCGCGATCGGTGTACTGATCGGCCTGTTTTCCTATGTCAGGGCAGGGCTGGTTCCGCTGGTCGCCGCGATTTTTCCGATCCCGAAGATCGCTCTTCTTCCTCTGTTCGTGATCTGGTTCGGGATTGATGAAGGATCGAAATACGCGTTGATCGCCTTCGGCACTTTCACACCGACGGTGGTGGCGACCTATGGTGCGGTCGACAATGTCGACCGGTCGCTGATCCGCATGGGCCAGAGTTTCGGTCTTTCCTGGTCCTCGATCGTACGCAAGATCGTGCTACCCGGCGCCATGCCGGGTATTCTCTCCGGCCTGCGCATCAGCCTCGCGATCGCGATTATCCTGCTTGTTGCAGCTGAAATGCTCGGTGCCGAGTATGGTATCGGGGCTTATATCCTGGAGGCTGGCTCGCTCTACGATCTGGAGCGGTTGTTCGCCGGCGTCGTGATCCTGTCGCTTCTGGGTGTTCTCGTCAGTGCGCTGATCGGCCTCCTGGAAAAGCGGCTGCTGGGCTGGCGGGTCTGACCCGGAAACGGTCCCTGAACGCCCAACTATCAAAACCGTGTAATGGCTTGATTCAGATAGGGTTTGACGGGCACACGGTCTGAGCGGCTGTTTGAGACAAGCTCCTGCCATGGACGCTTCGTCAAAACGCGGCTAAGAGTGCCGCTATTCCAGTACATTGGGAAAGTGTGCCGTTGCCGTTTCGACGTCCATGCGGCATGCCGCAAGCTGAGGTAGCCGAGCAACGGGTGCTTTTCAGCGCAGTGCCGATAAATATGCAATTTTAAGTAGAATTTAATCTTGACGAATGGAACATATAAAGAACAAATTAGCGTATTCTGTTGTTGTAAATGTCTGGTTTTCATACCAAGGAGATAGGTGAGTGTTTCTGGGCTTTCTGGTGTCAGCAATTCCCCTGGCGCTTCGGTTTTATCTCAACATTTATGCCTTCAATAGGGACTCCAAAACACTCTTAAACTACATTTTTTTGATTATTATCTGCACTTCATCAGTTTATTTCTTCTTCGGAGTTTTTCTTGCGGGCACTTTTTTTTACGATCAAGCGTATCTCAGTGGTTACGCGATTTACATGGGGCTTTGTTCGCTGTTTCTCGATTCCCTTTTCAGCATTATTCAAGTTGTCAGGGTGTTTGTTTTCAAATTTGGCATTCGCGTCCGCATCTACAGATGTCTGTCGCTCGCGATGATTTTTCTAACGGCCAACGCCGGTGTTGCGATGATTTTTGCGCTTGGAGCAAGAAGTTGATTGAAATGATCTCTTTGATTGAAGTGTCGTGTTTGCTCGGCCTACTGGGAGAGGAGGTTAAGACATGATTTTGGTAATTGTATTTTGGATTATACCGCTAGCTCTGAGGTTGTATTTGGAATATTACATTTTGGTCAGAGATAAAAAAAATTTCATCAATATTTTGTCTTTTGCCATTATTTCTATTGGATCGATTTATTATACTGTATTCCCATTTATTATTGAATATGACATAAGAGAGTCATCCTCTGAAATACTGGTTTTTTTTCTAATTCTTGTTTTGGATGGGGTGTTCAGTGTTTTCCAGACGGTCAGGGTTTTTGTAGTCAAGTTCGGTGTCCAGATCCGGCTGTTCAGATGCGCGTCTATGATGATGCTCGTGCTGGTGTGCATCGCCGGTCTTGGCGCTGTTCTTTTCGAATAATGAAGTCATTTTCGAATGAGAACCGAATATTTCTGATTGGCTTGTCAATCGGCATGTATTTCACGGACGTGTTGTTTCAAGTCCGCAAGACTCAATGTCTTGCGCACCCGGAGACTTTCGACGCGTATGACGGCCCGTACTGCGTTTTTCGCGTCTGCTGTGAATTTGTCGTGTTCTGTGCTCAACCTGAACACCGGCTCAAGCTCCTGATTGCAAATCCACTTTCAGTGCGTGTGGTCTGAACCGGTGTTTCAGGCGCGGGCGCTTGATGGACGTCTCGTCAAAACGGGGCTAAATCGCTCCTCGTCACGGTACCTTGGAGCGTGCCGTTTTTGGAACGCATCTGACTGACCTTGTCTACCTGGTTGTTTTGGCGGACGGGAGTTCACCTAAAAAGGTCATCGGCGTGGCGTTGCGCGACGAGGGGCTTGCCAAAACAAGGGCGGCATGGGCTTTTTCTCAGCAGTGAATATTCTTTGCTATTTTTAGTTGTATTTTTTCTTGACAGTTAGAACATATAGGGAACAGGATGCTGTCACGGTTTTGCTGAGTGTGTCTGAGTTAGATTTTGAGGAGTTAGGCAAGTGTTTCTGGGCTTTCTGATGTCAGCAATTCCCCTCGCACTTCGATTGTATCTCAATATTTATGTTTACGCGAAAGACACGAAGACGGTATTCAACCTAGCTTCGCTTCTGGTGATCTGCTTGTCGTCAATATACTTTTTCGCGGGGGCATCTATTGCTCTATACTTCTTTCACAATCAAAAGGAATTTTTGGAAGGTGCAAGTTTGCTAGCTTACGTGCTTATTATTCTTGATTCAATTTTCAGCCTTTTGCAAGTTTTTCGAGTGTTCTATTACAGGTTTGGAATTCGCGTCCGACTCTATAGATGTTTGTCACTGGCGATGATCTGGCTGATCTTTCACTTTGGCCTCTTTTTGCTCTATGCTCTTGGCGGGGTCTACCTCTGATAATCTGAAGTTGCGGATTTATGCGAAAAATCCGAAAGGCTGCATCAAGCCGGGCGTCACAGAACTGGATATGGGTTCGAGATTTCCAGCCAAGTATAGCCGCGAGATTCCAGTGGCACAAAGTCCATGTGCCGGTCCAAGCAGGTCAATTACTTCGTCGGCGATCGACCGCAGCTTTCGCTTCCAGCTTTACCTGCAACATGGCGACGGGGACACGTTCGGGGACGCCACCAACCGCATCGAGATCAGCGCGCCCATTCCGGGCGGTGCTTCGGTTCTTGAGTTTTCCTGCGGCGGCACCGGCTATTTCGGCCCGAGTACCGGCAAATCCGCGCTCTACGCAGACGGAGTTCTGATCGCTTCCAAGATTTCCATCACGCATACGGAAAGTCAGGCCGGAGGAAGCAACAGCGGAGGTCTTGGGGATGTCCATGCAGGCAATGTCGCCAGAAACCGCGGCGGGTGGAACAGCGCGGGGCCCGGAGCCTATACCGGGACGATTACGCAAGGTCTGATCTATGCCAATCAGGTGACGGCGGAACTGGTTTGATCGGGCAGTATTCAATTTCCTTCATGAAGCTGTCCGACCTTTCCTCAGGAGAAGCAGGCGACATTGTTGTCGCACGAAGGTGGCAGAAAAAATGACGACGGCCCTCAGGACGCTGATAGACCGGATCGAGGACATGGCCGCGCCGGAACGCGTGACGCTGCAGAAATACCTGGACGAGGCTGACGTCCTGCGCCAGTTCGAAGTCTGGCAACCACAGGCAGGACCGCAGACCGAAGGATACTTCTCGGAAGCGGATCTCACGCTGTATGGCGGCGCGGCCGGTGGCGGCAAGACGGACCTGATCGCTGGCCTTGCGCTGTTTGCCCATCACAAGGCAGCGATCTTCCGGCAATCGTTGAAATCGCTCAAAGGTCTGATCGAGCGCATGAACACGCTCATGGGCGCGGCCGGGCTCGGCAAGATTTCCGGGACGCCGCCGCGCTGGGTCGGACCGGATGAACGCATGATCGAATTCGGGCATCTTGGTCTGCCGGGCGCGGAGCAAGACTGGCAGGGACGCGATCATGATCTGAAGGCCTTCGATGAAGGCGCTCAGATGGATCCGCGCAAGATCCTGTTTGTTCTCGGCTGGCTTCGAACGACGCGCGAGGGCCAGCGTTGCCGGGGCCTGATCGCAACCAATCCGCCGCTTGGCGGGCAGGGCGATTTCCTGATCGAATGGTTCGCACCCTGGCTTGACCCGCTTCATCCCAGGTTCGGCGATGTTCAACCGGGTGAACTGATGTGGGCGGTGTTCGTCGACGATGGCGACACGGTGCGTACGATCTGGGTGGATGGCCCTGAACCGGTCCAGGTGGACGGCGAGCTCAGGACACCGAAAAGCCGGACCTTCATCCCGGCCCGAAGGCAGGACAACCGGTACCTGGGCGCTGACTACGATGCGCAACTGGACCAGATGCCGGAACCGATGCGCACGGCATTGAAGACCGGAGACTTTCAATCCGCGCGCCAGGATCATGACTGGCAGGTCATCCCGTCCGAATGGATGGAACTCGCGTTCGACCGGTATGATGCGGGTATTGATGCTGACAAGCCGATGGACGTTCTGGCGGTGGACGTGGCCCAGGGCGGCAAGGACAAGACGGTGTTGCAACCGCTGCATGGCCGGCGCTTCGAGGAAAACATTGTCCGCAAGGGGGCCGACACACGGGACGGCGCCGAGGTGGGCGCCCTGATCGTGAGAGAGCGCCGGGACAATGCCCTGATCGTGGTCGACTGCACCGGTGGCTGGGGCGGCGACACGGTTGGATTTCTGTCGCGGGAAAACAGCATTCCGGTCGAAAAATGCGTGTTCTCCGCGCAGTCGGGCGAATGCGCCAGGGACAGCCGGATCCCGTTCTACAATCTGCGTGCCCAGCTTTACTGGCGGCTGCGCGAGGCACTGCACCCCAAAAGCGGTCTGGGACTGGCGATCAAGAGATCGTCAGCCGTGAAAGCGCAACTTACCGCGCATCGCTGGAAGCTGAAGGGCGGCCGGATCCTGATCGAAAGCAAGGAAGACATCAAGGCGCGTCTCGGGGCATCTCCTGACGAGGCCGATGCGATCGTCGAGGCACTTGGATGGAAAGACAAGTCGGAGTTGAAGAAAGTCCTCGGAACCGGACAGCGGTCGCAGAGTGCACCGCTGGCGGACCCGCTCGACGGTTTCTAATCAAGGATCTGACGGTTCGCGATGCTAGCTTCATAGCCGCCAACATGCGCGCCGAAGACCGCCGGGAAATCGCCTGCCTGTGGCAGCACTGGGATACGCGTCTGCTCGGGCTTTGCGCATTGGAAACGGCAGTGCCCGGTATGGTCTGGTCGATCTGGCATGAGGGTCAACCGGCCGCTGCCTACGGCTTCAGCCGGGCTGCCGCCTTCGATCCGGACCACTGGCAGGCGTGGGCTTTCGGCACGGTCCATTTCAGACGATGCGTTCCGCACATGACCCGGCACCTGAATGCCATCCGGCCGGTGGTGGCGCGGGACTGCCGCCGCCTGCAGGCCATCAGCCATGACGGACATGACATCGCGCATCGCTGGATCGAGTCGTTTGGCGGAGAAAGCTGTTGCTGGACTTGTGGCGCGGGACGGCAGGGAAGAAATAGCGACCCGAAGCGCTTAATTTAACCGGTTGGATTCATCTCAACTTGAAGATCGCCGCCAGGCGCCTCTTTGGCGGGAAAGACCGTTATGGCAGGGAAACTCTCCATATCTTCGGCAAGTCTTCCGTATGTCCTTTCAAGTTCTGGCCTTCGCTCATGGTTCAGCCACGAACTTTCTCTTTCCTGAAATTCAGGAAACCGCATTTCACAGTTCAGAAACTGTGCCAACTGATCGCGGACCGAGTTGTCGCCCAACGCTTCATAGCGCACTGCGCAGAACTTAAACTCGTGTGGCTGCATCCAAGCGCGAAACTGCTTTTCCATCAACAGGACATCGCGCTCAAAAAGATTTTCGTGTTCATCCGCAAATGGGGAGTGTGCGTGGACATAGTGCTGTCTGCCGGGTCCAGCGAACGCCTTGAAAGATGAGACTGCCGCATTCATCGGGTTGCCGAACATGAACACGACCTTGACGTCCGCGGGCAGCGAGCGTGGCGGAAAATCGTGCGTCTTGTAAACATTCCCGTTCGCGAAATCTGTCCCGTTGATGGTCACAACGAAACCCGGCGCCTTGGAATAGTACTTGTTCGAGTTTACGACTGTGTCACGCACAAGTGTCGTTCCACATCGCCCTATGCCAGCAATCAAAACGGGAGGTTTGAAGTGAATCGTGATTTTCAGACGAATTTTCTTAAACAACGGGTTCTGCTCACTGACGATTGTGTTTCCAAGTACGTAAGTGAGCAACTTATTGAGGTTCTTGATAAAGGCGTTATGAAGTAAGCGCAGCGATTTACCGGATATGAATTCTATTGTAAATCGAGCAAACCAGCACGCTCAAAAATTGTCAGCGTAAAGCTGGATGGTTTTCGCAAATGACATAACGCACAAGGCAGTCAATTATTTACCTTACATTGCTCCGTTTGTTCTGGCTGCGCCGACCCTCAACTATTTTTAGAAAAATATAGTTGTGAATTCGAGCCGAAACGAATTTCCGTGCCAATGGAATGTAAATGATATCTGTTGCAAAAAATTTTATATTTATTCATGTGCCAAAAACTGCCGGGAATAGCATCCAAGATGATTGCGTGATTTTTCCGAAGACGAGATTGTAATTAATAGCCAAAAGCAAGATGGCATCGATAGATTTGGAGTTAAAAATCCTAATTATCAGAATTTGTCGAAACACTCCCGAATGAGAGAATATTATAACGCCCTTGGTAAGCAGATTGAGAATTATTACATATTTACTAGTATTCGAAATCCTTTTGACAAATTGGTGAGTTTATACTTTTCCCCACATCGGGGGGCTGTCGAATGGTCCGAAAAATCCTTTGTTCAGTTGGTCAAGAAAGCGCCAACGCTCGAAGACTTTCTAACGGTAGAGAGAGGTATATTGTTTCGACACTCATTCGGAAAGGAGTTAGTAAGTAAATTTCTTCGTTTTGAGAGAATTTCAGAAGATTTTCTATCACTTTGTAAAGATTTGAGTATCGAAAATGTTAAATTAAATCATAGAAATAAATCAGATTTTCGCTTAGATTACAGGAACTGCTACGATAGAAAACTTAAGGAATTCGTAGAGATGAAGCATAAATTTGAAATTAAACTTGGAGGCTATGAGTTTTAGGGTCGGAGTTTAGCGCTTTTGGAATGAAGGATTTAGTGTTCTACATTAGAGATTGACGGCGAATTGGAAGGTCGTAATTTAGTTTGGTGATCTTACTTCTAGTTGCGTTTGCTAAAAGAACTACATTTTCGGCCTTAACTAAGTAGTGGGTTCGTTCATAGGCGGAAGTTCACAAAACCCTACCTGAAATACTGATTTTTCAACGCCAGAAGGTCTTCGTTTTCCGGGTTGAGAACCAGGCCCTTTTGCAGGGCAAACTCCGCAGCCGCCAGGTCTTGTTGTGCCAGGTGAATGCGTACAAGAAAAATCCAGGCCTCGACGAGTTGGGGGTCCAGCCGGGTTACTTCCTCGAAGGCTGACGCTGCTGCGCGGGGATTCCGCATCGCCAGAGCGGTGCCGCCCAGACTCATGTGTGTTTCGGGAAAATCGGATTTCGCTGCAAGAGATTGTTGCCATTCGCGCGAAGCTGTCCGGGCTGCAGGCGAGGCATGTGCGGAGGATGGTCCGGGCGGAAGCGTCAATAGCTGGCGTGCTGCCGCAATCCGGACGGCTTTTACCGGATCTTCCAATGCACGAAGGATATTCCCGTTCGCGGTTTCAGGCGGAGCGTTGCGTTGTGTCGCGATAGCGGCACTTCGCACCAAGGGGTCCGGATCGTCCAGCAGGCTCCCGGCGCGCTCTGCAAGTGCCGGATCCGGATCTCGCATCAGCAGGTCGAGCGCCGTCGCGCGAACAATCGCCGGATAGGTGGGCTGATTTGCAATCGCCAGGAGGTTATCTCCGATGCCGGCGGTTCCCTCGCGAGCGGAGGAAAAGACCTCGCCGAAATGGGGCTCGCGATGCAGGCTGTCGGGAAAGTGCGCTTTCAGTGTTTCGGCCGCCCATTCGGCCGTCTTGTCCTGGTGGCAGTCGGTGCAGGCATTCGGAGTATTGACCCTGGATGAAACATCAGGCCGGGGAACCCTGAACGAGTGGTCGCGCCGGCCATCGACACCCATATATGTGCGTTCGATCATGTGGCAGCTGACGCATTGCGCGCCTTCGGATCCCGTTTCGTGGAAGTGATGCGCCACGTCGTCATAGTCTTTCAAGGTCAGGCTCGGGAAATCGCTGTTGCCGGCAGGCGAGTGACACTGTGTGCACATGGCGTTGCCGTCTGCCCTCAGTTCAGCGCTGTGCGGTTCATGGCAGTCCGAACACCGCACACCGGCCTGATGCATTTTTGACTGCAGAAACGAACCGTAGACATAGACCTCGTCGAGGATCTGCCCGTCCGGATGGTAGAGACCTTCTCTCAGAAGCGCCAAACGGTAGGCATCGTGAAAGGGCGTGCCCGGAAAGGGGCTTGATGCCTGAAACGGTTCGCGGCGCGCATGGCACGTGGCGCATTGCTGTATCTCTATTTGTGCATGATCGTCGGAAAATTCGACGAGCAATCCCTTTTCATTGACGCGCGAAAACGCGCTCTCGCCCGGCGTTTCCGGTTTTGCCCAGGCCACATGCGCTTCGCCCGGTCCGTGGCATGCTTCACAACCCACACCGATTTCACTCCACGCGCTCTGATATTGCCGGTCGCGCAGGCTGTAGTTCTTCCGGAAATCCGTTGAATGGCATTCCGCGCAGCGAGCGTTCCAATTCTTGTAAGGACCGCTCCAGTGAAATCCGTCTTCCGGCGGCAATTCCTGCGACGGGTAGAGATGGTACCACTCCTTCCTGACCTGATCCCAAACGACATCGAAAGATTGTAACCGCCCCGGCTCCGTTTCAATCAGGTATTGCTGAAGCGGCGCAATCCCCCCGACGCCAGCGACCTTGAATGTCGTCGTCCCATCCCGGAAATCGTCAGTCTCGATGAAAAACGCGCCGTTCTGTTTAAAGAACCTGCTCGTGCGGCCAAGATGGACAAACTCAGCGTTCTCAAAGTCGCCGTCGACGGTTTCGTCTGTGGGCTCAGTCCAAGCCAGAGCGTGATGTGACTTTTGCCAGGATTTTGACTCGGCTTCATGGCATTCCGCGCAGGACCCGGTGCCAACGAATTGCGGAACACTGTCGTCCTGTGCGTGTCCTGTGCCGTTGAGCCCGACGAGGGTCAGCAGAATTGCCACGCTGCGCATGTATGCCCACATACTTGTTTATCCCGGTCTGACTGTTGTTCAGCACAAAGCGCGTGTCACTGAATGATGCTTGACCAATACCCTGCCTGCTCGCTTTCAGGCATCGGGTATCGTCACGCGCATTTTGTCAAGTCGCGCTCCAGGACATGCATGCGCAAGTGAGGCGTGTGTTCTGAACGTCGCCTGCTCCAGATGCAGCGTGATCTTTTACTTTGCGCGCCGGTAGTGTCCTGGCGGATGCCCGAATTCCTGACGAAATGCCCTTATCATCGCACTGGTGTTCCGGTAGCCGCATCGTTCGGAAATTTCAGCAATGCTCAATCTGGTCAACTCCACTTGCCGGCGCGCCTCACGCAATCGGATTCCCCTGTACACAGAGAGCGGCGTGGTCTGCATTTTTTCCCGAAACCGCTTTTCCAGGGACCTCTGGTCGGAGCGAAGCTGTCTTGCCAGTTCGGGGATGGTCAGCGGCTGTTCCAGGTTTCTGCGCATGAGCGCCGTTGCGCTGCGAACAAGCGCATCGGCCGACCAGCGTTGCAGCGGGTCCCGCATATCCAGTTTGTCTCCGTGCATGAACAGCGCGGCAATTTCCAACGCGAACATCGGACTGTGCTCCCGGCGTATCAGTTCCAGGGTGAGTTCAAACGTGGTCGAAGCGCCGCCGCATGTTGCCAGACCGCCATCGATGACAAACCTGTCCTCCACGGCTGAGACATCGGGGAACGCCTCCATGAAGCTCGTGTATTCATCCCAGTGGATCGTTGCCTTGCGGCCGTCCAACAGACCGGCCTTGGCCAGGAGCCATGCGCCGGTGTCCATCCCGGCCACCATCGCATAACGTCGGTGTGCGGCCCGCAGCAACTGGTTCGTTTTCGGATTTGTCAAGTCGCCATAGCCGTAGCTCGGCATGATGAAAAGGTAGTCGCCGCGCTGGTCCGCACCGGCCAACGGCCTGGTCTCGACCGGTAAGCCGCTTGACGAGGTTACCTTTCCGCCCGGCAGGCTGAAATGCTCCCAGGCATACAGTTTTTGACGCGCGATCGTGTTGGCGGCGCGAAAGGGCTCGATTGCGTTCGCCAGACAGTGGTTTGAGAAATTGTCGAACAGCAGAACATGGATCGACCGGCTCTGAGACAATTTGTTTGAATTCTGCATAGTTTTCTACCAAAACTGCATATCAAATTTCCGCCTGTTGTCTCACCTTTCATCACGGGTGACAACAGGAGGACGAGATGCATTTTGGTTTGAGCGACGAGCAGGACATGATCGTTTCGACGGTGCGCTCCTTCGTCGAAAACGAAATCTATCCTCATGAAACGCTTGTCGAAAAGACCGGGCAGGTTCCGGTGGAACTCGGCGAGGAGATCAAGCGCAAATGCCTCGATCTCGGCTTCTATGCCTGCAACTTTCCCGAGGAAGTCGGCGGAGCCGGTTTGAGCCACCTGGACTTTACGCTGGTGGAGCGTGAACTGGGACGCGGTTCCATGGCGCTGACGCATTTTTTCGGGCGGCCACAGAACATTCTCATGGCCTGTACGGGCGAGCAGCGCGAGCGTTACCTGGCGCCGGCTGTGCGCGGCGAGAAGATGGATGCCCTGGCGATGACGGAACCGGATGCCGGCTCCGATGTCAGAGGCATGAAGTGTCAGGCGGTCCGGGACGGCGGCGACTGGGTGGTGTCCGGGTCGAAGCACTTCATTTCCGGGGCAGAACATGCGGATTTTTTCATCGTATTTGTCGCAACCGGCGTCGATGAAACGCCGAAGGGGCCGAAAAAGCGGATCACCTGTTTTCTCGTGGATCGCGGCACGCCCGGTTTTGAAGTGCGGGAAGGCTACAATTCCGTCAGTCACCGGGGCTACAAGAACTACATTCTCTATTTCGACGGGTGCCGGCTTCCCGACGCGCAGGTTCTCGGAGAGGTGGACGGTGGATTTGCCGTGATGAATGAATGGCTCTACGCGACCCGGCTGACAGTTGCGGCGATGAGCGTCGGGCGTGCGCGCCGCTGCTTCGATCACGCACTTTCCTATGCAGCGGAGCGCGAGCAATTCGGCCAGGCCATCGCGAAGTTTCAGGGCGTGAGTTTTCAGATTGCGGACATGATCACCGAAATCGACGCGGCTGACTGGCTCACGCTTGCCGGCGCATGGCGGCTCGACCAGCATTTGCCTGCCAACAGGGAAATTGCCAGCGCCAAGCTGTATGCCACGGAAATGCTCGCAAGGGTCACGGACGCGACCTTGCAGATCCATGGCGGCATGGGCCTGATGGATGACTTTCCGATCGAACGCTTCTGGCGCGACGCACGCGTGGAACGGATCTGGGATGGTACCAGCGAAATCCAGCGCCACATTATCAGCCGCGATCTCTTCAGACCACTCGGAGCCTAGTCGATGCAGGGCCTCGAGAAACTTCTGCGTCCCAGGAGCGTCGCCGTTGTCGGCGGCGGGTTCTGGTGCACGAATGTCGTGGTCGAATGCCGGAAGCTCGGGTTTGACGGCCAGGTTTGTGTCGTGCACCCGACCAGGGCCGAGATCGCCGGATGCCCGGCCGTGCAATCGATCGAGGAGCTGCCATTCGTTCCGGATGCAGCTTTCGTTGGCGTCAACCGGCACACGACGATCAAGATCGTTCAGTCCCTGTCAAGAATGGGGGCAGGCGGAGCAGTCTGCTTCGCGTCCGGGTTTCGCGAAGCGGCTGCCGAACTTGCAGACGGTGAAACACTGCAGGATGCCCTGATCGCGGCTGCCGGTGACATGCCGATCCTGGGACCGAACTGCTACGGGTTCATCAATGCGCTGGACGGGGCAGCGCTCTGGCCGGATCAACACGGATTGCAGGCTGCAGAAAGCGGCGTTGCGATCCTGACGCAGTCGTCCAACATCGCGCTGAATCTCACGATGCAAGCACGCGGGCTCCCTGTCGCCTATCTTGTTACTGCGGGAAACCAGGCGCAACGCGGGCTGTCCGCCGTGGCAGAAGCCCTACTTGATGATGATCGGGTGACAGCCATCGGTTTGCACATCGAGGGCCTGGATGACCTGTCCGAATTTGTGCGGTTTGCGCGCCGGGCGCACGAAGCCGGCAAACCTGTTGTTGTTTTGAAGATCGGCCGTTCCGAGCAGGCGCGCGCTGCGACGATTTCACATACGGCGTCGCTTGCCGGCAGCGCTGCCGGAGCAAGTGCCTTGCTTGCGAAGCTCGGGATCGCCGAGGTCAAAAGTCTTTCCGTTTTCCTGGAAACGCTCAAGCTGGTCCACGCAGTTGGACCGCTTTCGGACAACAAGATTGTTTCGATGTCCTGCTCCGGCGGAGAGGCGAGCCTGATTGCCGATTCAGCCCTCGATCTGTCTGTCGCCTTTCCGGCGCTCAGTTCCTCCCAAAAAGGCGAACTGCAAGCCTTGCTCGGCCCCAAAGTCGCCCTGGCAAACCCCTTGGACTACCACACTTACATCTGGGGAGACACGGAGGCGATGAGCTCCGTGTTCGCCGCGATGCTTGATGGGGAGGCGTCCTTCGGTATCGTTGTTCTCGACTTTCCGCGTGGCGACAGATGCTCGGCCGAAGAATGGCTCAAGGTCATCGATGCAGTGGAAGCGGCAAAAACCAGAAGCGGCAAACCCATGGGAATACTCAGCTCCCTACCGGAGACGATGCCGGAAGATATTGCGGCTGATCTGCTGGCGCGCGGGATCGTTCCGTTGATCGGCATGGACGACGGGCTCGCGGCCCTGGCGGCTGTCGCGACAGCAGGCCGCACCCAAAGGGCAGGCGCGGTGCACATTCCCGCCGTGCCGGCACTGTCTGTCGAGTTCGGCGAGGACAGGTCCAAGGGAATTCTTCGAAAACACGGCGTACGCGTGCCTGAAAGCGGTTTGGCGAACAGTCCGGAAGACGCGGTTCAAGTGGCCGAGAAGATCGGGTTCCCGGTTGTTCTGAAAGGAACCGGCGTTGCGCACAAGACCGAAGCCGGTGCCGTTGCACTTCGGCTGACTTGCGCAACAGAGGTTCTGGGGGCAGGCGCCAAAATGACGTCTGATACGTTTCTTGTTGAGGAAATGGTCAGCGATGTTGTTGCGGAGATGCTTGTCGGTGTTGTTCGGGACGAGGCTCACGGTCATGTTTTGACACTTGCCGCGGGCGGAGTTCTGACGGAGCTTCTTCAGGATTCGGTTTCCCTCGTGTTGCCGGTCTCCCGGCAAGAGGTGGATGATGCGCTGGGCGCTCTCAGGATCGCACGTCTCCTTGACGGTCATCGCGGCAAGCCGGCGTGTGATCGCGAGACAATCGTCGACGCCGTGATGGCAGTGCAATCCTTTGTCCTGTCGGGGCCGGTCGATGAGGTGGAAATCAATCCGCTGCTTTGCGGCGAAAACTTTGCAATCGCGGCGGATGCGCTGATCAGAGGTGAGGAAATGAGCAATGGATAGCCCGCTGAAAATCCGAAAGGAAGACCAGATCCTCGAGGTTGTCCTCGACCGGCCCAAGGCGAACGCGATCGATCTCAAGACGAGCCGGCTGATGGGGGACGTCTTCACGGATTTTCGTGATGATCCGGACTTGCGCGTTGCGATCATCACCGGAGCCGGGGAAAAGTTCTTCTGCCCCGGCTGGGACCTGAAGGCGGCCGCTGACGGTGACGCGGTCGACGGTGACTACGGAAAAGGCGGGTTCGGTGGCCTGCAGGAATTGCGCGGCCTCAACAAACCCGTCATTGCGGCGGTCAACGGCATCTGCTGCGGCGGCGGACTGGAACTGGCATTGTCGGCGGATATCATCCTTGCAGCAGATCATGCGGAGTTCGCGTTGCCGGAAATCCGTTCCGGGACTGTGGCCGATGCCGCCAGCATCAAGCTGCCAAAACGCATCCCTTACCATATCGCGATGGAAATGCTGCTGACCGGGCGCTGGATCGATACGCAGGAAGCGGCGCGCTGGGGGATGATCAATCATGTACATCCCGCCGGTCAGCTCATGCAGGAGGCGTGGACACTTGCCAGGTTGCTGGCGTCGGGACCGCCGCTGGTCTATGCCGCGATCAAGGAAGTTGTCAGGGAAGCGGAGGCGATGACCTTCCAGGATGCCATGAATCGCATCACCAAGAGCCAGTTCGAAACCGTCGAGACGCTCTATCGTTCCGAAGACCAGCTTGAAGGCGCCAGGGCCTTTGCAGAAAAACGAGATCCGGTCTGGAAGGGCCGCTAGGAGACGAACAATGCCGCTAAAAATGAACCGGAATGTTTTCATCACCTGTGCCGTCACCGGCTCCGGATCGACACAGGACAAGTCACCGCACGTTCCGCGCAGCCCAAAGGAGATTGCCGACAGTGCGATCGATGCGGCAAGGGCGGGTGCCGCGGTCGTTCATTGCCATGTCCGGGATCCGGAAACCGGAGCACCTTCGAGGCGCCTGGAGCTTTACAGGGAGGTGACGGACCGCATCCGGGCGGCGGACGTGGACGTCGTGCTCAACCTGACCGCCGGTATGGGCGGGGATATCGTTTTCGGATCAACGGAAGCGCCTCTTCCGGTCAACGCGGCCGGAACCGACATGATCGGTGCAGCCGAGCGCATGGCTCATATTGCCGAGTGTCTCCCGGAAATCTGTACGCTCGATTGCGGGACCATGAATTTCGCGGAGGCGGATTATGTCATGACCAACACGCCCGGCATGTTGAGGGCGATGGGATCCATGATGACGGAACTCGGCGTCAAACCGGAGATCGAGGCGTTCGACACCGGGCATCTGTGGTTCGCCAAACAGCTGGTCAGCGAAGGCACCCTTGCATCCCCCGCGCTTGTTCAATTGTGCATGGGCGTTCCCTGGGGTGCGCCGAACGACCTGAACACCCTCATGGCGATGGTGAATGCCATCCCGTCCGACTGGGCCTGGTCCGCCTTCAGCCTGGGTCGGGATCAGATGCCATACGCTGCTGCTGCCGTTCTGGCCGGCGGGAACGTTCGTGTCGGTCTGGAAGACAATCTTTTCCTGGAAAAGGGCGTTCTTGCGACCAATGCGCAACTGGTCGAAAAGTCCGTGAAGATCATCGAAGGAATGGGAGCGAAGATCATGGGACCTGAGGAGGTTCGTTCCCTTCTCGGGTTGATGAAGAGGGCGCCAAGATGAAGGCCTGCATTGTCGGCGGCGGCGTGATCGGTGGCGGCTGGGCGGCCCGATTTCTGCTCAATGGCTGGGATGTTGCGGTCTACGACCCCGACCCCGAGGCCGAGCGCAAGATAAATGAGGTCCTGGGCAACGCGCGCAGAAGTCTTCCGTCTCTTTACGACTGGCTGCTGCCACCGGAAGGAAAACTGACGTTTCACGACAGTCTTGCGGATGCCGTCGAAAGTGCCGACTGGATACAGGAAAGCATCCCGGAACGGCTTGAACTCAAGCACAAGGTGCTTGGCGAGATCGGCAACATGGCGCCGGAAAGCGCCGTCATCGGCTCATCGACATCCGGTTTCAAACCATCGGAACTCAACAGAGCGGGCGCGCGTGCGATCGTCGCCCACCCTTTCAACCCGGTTTACCTGCTTCCGCTCGTGGAACTGGTCGGCGATGGCGAGACAACGGCGAAGGCCGCCGGCATCCTGCGCGATCTCGGCATGTTTCCGCTTGTCCTGCGCAAGGAAATAGATGCTCATATCGCCGACCGTCTGCTTGAGGCGGTCTGGCGCGAAAGCCTCTGGCTCGTCAAGGACGGTGTTGCGACCACCGAGGAAATCGATGAAGCCATTCGCATGGCCTTCGGCATCCGCTGGGCGCAAATGGGAATGTTCGAGACCTACAGGATTGCCGGCGGAGAGGCGGGCATGAAGCACTTCATGGCCCAGTTCGGCCCCGCACTGGAATGGCCCTGGACGAAGCTTATGGATGTTCCCGAATTTACCGACGAACTGGTGGATCTCATTGCCGGACAATCAGACGCTCAGTCAGGTCACATGAGCATTCGCGAGCTTGAACGCAAGCGCGACGACAATCTTGTCGGGATGATGCGTGCCCTGAAGAAGACGAACAGCGGAGCCGGCGGTGTGATCAACCGGCATGAAGCCACGTTGTCAGCTCACGAGGACCCGGTCTTGCCGGTCACCGGCAGCAGGCACATTCCGCAAAGCTGGGTGGATTACAACGGCCACATGAACGAGACCCACTACCTTGAAGCGGGGGCGGCCGCCACGGACCGGTTCATGGAAATGATCGGCGCCGATGCAGACTACATCGCGACCGGACGCAGCTATTTCACCGTGGAAACGCATATCCGCCACCTCGACGAGATGCTCGCAGGCGAGCGCCTCATCGTGACGACCCAGGTGTTGCAGGGCGAGGGCAAGAAACTGCATCTGTTCCACTTCCTGAGAAAGGCAGACGGCACGCTGGTCGCGACGGTCGAAACGTTCCTGCTTCATGTTGATCTCAAGACGCGGGCAAGTTCCCTTCCGGGGGACCAAGTTGCCGAAATGCTGGGGCGATACGCTGACAAACACGCGCGGATGGAGATGCCGGAAGGTGCGCAGAGGCATGTCGCGCAACGTGGCTAGCTGGCTACCGGCCCAAGAGACGGTTGTGGTTCCGACAAAGCTCTTTGGAAAGGGTGGGTGCTTACGGTCAACAGACTGTTCACTAAAATTGGCCTAGTTATACGTTTTTTCGCTCATTACCTCCTGATCAGGAACAAACCGCTGGTCTGTCTTGAACAGGAGAACGAACGTGACGAACAACGCCAACACCATTCTTCATATCGACGCTTCCGCCCGCAAAACCAACTCGGTAACACGGGAACTGACCAGCGCGCTGGTCGCCCGCCTGACCGAAAGGGACCCGAACGCTACTGTCCTCACGCGCGACGTTTCCACGGGGCTGCCGTTCCTCGATGAGGAATGGGTCGGGGCGAACTTCACCGATCCATCCCAGAGGAATGCGGAACAACAAGCGAAGCTGTCCTTTTCCGATACCCTTGTGGATGAACTGAAATCCGCCGACACGATTGTCATCGGAACGCCGATCTACAATTTTTCGGTTCCGGCTGCATTGAAAGCCTGGATCGACCAGATTGCGCGCGCGCGCGAAACATTCAAGTACACGGAAAACGGTCCTGTGGGTCTGCTTGAAGGCAAGAAGGCCTATGTGCTGGTTGCGTCCGGTGGAACGAAGGTAGGATCCGAGATCGACTTCGCGGTCACGTATCTGAAGCACGTGCTCGGTTTCGTCGGGATCAAGGATGTCACGATCATTGCAGCAGACCAGTTGATGGCTGATCCGTCCAAGAAAGATGACGCTCTTGCACAAACGCTGGCGCTTGCCGCGTGATCTGATCATGCCCCGGGCAGGGCCCCGTGTGGATAAAACGCCGAAAGATGGTCTCACTGAGTGAGATTTCTGCACTCAATAATTGCAGATCAAGACTTTCCGCTAAAATGCTCGCGCCAGGCATTCATTGCGTCGCGTCGGACAAGGTGCCCGACGCGAACGTCGAAACTGACAAGAGAATACTGACAGTCGGCGCCGGCCGACACCTTCTGGTGCGGCGGGCTCGAATGTCAGTTACTGTCAAAATTGTCTATCAACACATTCCCGAGTTTCGCTCTAAGGCGTTGTTTTTACTCGCTTCCTGCTGCCTGATCAAATGATCCCGACAACAATTGCAGCTAGAAAAACAAATGCTGCGACAAAGGCAATCCTGTTCAGGTTCCGCGCTAGAGTCATCTGTCCGCTCCCGATTACCTCACGTTGACCCACTGATATTAGGCCAGTGAATCGACGAAACGAAGCAAAAAAGATGCTGCATTGCGGCGGAGGTTCCACACCATTAAATTGTGTTTTTGACCAGTCCTCTCCTTAACGCCTTGATAACGAACGACTAGATGTCAAAAAAATGAGACGTTGTTTGTTTGTGAGCGCCAGATCTTTTTTGATTTGGCCATTCGCCTTGACAGCCTGTTATCGATATCAACCCCGGCGCAAGCGTTGACGAACCCCGCTCGGCACACCGAAGAACCAGTAGCGTCCTGTTAAGAAGCTTCTGCTACCGTCCGCCAAGGCGTGTCGTGCGCTTCGGAGAAGCAATGATCAATCTGTCGAAACTTGCGGAGCTGGCAAAGGATTCCAGTGCTACCGGGCGCAAAGGCCTCATCGGTGCGCTGACGGACATGTTTGTCGGTGCCGGCAAGGACCGGGACGAGCAGATCAGCCTCCTCTTCGGCGACATCGTCCTGAAGGTTCTCGGGCAGCTTGAAGAAGAAACCCGCATGATCCTTGCCAAAAGGGTGTGTCATGAGAACGACGCACCCCATGAATTGATGGTGAAACTGGCCAATGATTCCATTTCCGTCGCCGAACCGGTCCTTGAGAACAGTCCTGCGCTGACCAGCGAGGATCTTGTCGATATCGCGTCGAACGCGTCGATGGCGCACCTTGGCGCAATTGCCGGCAGGAAGACCGTCGACAAGGCTGTCACGACGGTGCTTGTCGATCGCGGTGACAGCAAGGTCCTGAAGCGAGTTGCCGAGAACGAAGGCGCGGAGTTTGCTGAATCCTCCTTCCTGAAACTTGTCGAAAAAGCACGCTCCGACGAGTCCATTCAATCTGCGCTGGTCAATCGCCCGGATTTGCCGGAGGAAGCCGCGCATGCCCTGCTGCCGTTCCTCACGGACGCACTGAAGGAGCGGATCACCGCGCTCGGAGCCGACAACACGCTCGTGAACCTGCTGGCGCAGCGAGCCGCGACTGAGGTGGCCGCGCGCGCCCACAAGCTGGACGACGCGCGCGAGGAATCAAATGCCCTTATCAACGACGTTCTGGGCAACAAGACCAGGATCGACGATGCGGTAACGTCCTTTGCCCGCGCGGACAGGACGGCCGAGTTGGGAATGCTGCTGGGCAGGGTTAGCGATTTGCCGCCGGCAGCGGTTTCGCAACTGCTGTTCAGTGCAAGCGACAAGCCGCTCATCATCCTGTGCAGGGCCAACGGCGTCACGGCCGAGGCCTACAAGGATATCCTGACCATGCGCGCGCGCCGGCTCCGCATCGGTGGTCTTGAATTGAACGCGGCAATCCAGCGCTACGCCGCGCTCAGCGAGGAAGGCGCCAAGCGCTCCCTGGAAACGCTGAAGAAGTCCGGGGCCTCCTTCGGACTGAAAACCGAGGACGAGGCAAAAAAACGGCCCAAGCCGAAGGTCAAGCGCGCAACGGCGTTTGCGTCCAGCCGCTAACGGCGTGCTGCCTTCTTAACCGGTTGATCTTTGCAGTGTTGCCGTCATGGCCGCTGCCGATATCAGAAACCCACCGCCGACCCTGTTGACCAGTCGAAGCAAGGACGGGCTTCTGAGCTTCTGACCGATCGCCGCAGCAGCGTATGCATAGACAGCCGCATTCAGGATCCCCAGTACGACAAATGTCGTTCCGAGCAGGAACAGCTGCGGCGCCACGGAGGCCTGCGGTGCGATGAAGTGCGGCAGAAACGCCATGAAGAACACGATGCCCTTGGGGTTCAGCGATGTCACGACATAGGCATGCCAGAAGATCTTCCGCGCGGAAATATGCTCCATCTGCTGCACGTTCTGCACGGCGGGACGGCTGCGCCACATCTTGATCCCGAGCCAGACCAGATAGGCGGCGCCAACCCATTTGAGTACCGAAAACGCGGTCGCGGAGGCTGCGAGGATTGCGCCCAGGCCCAGCAGGGACACCGCCGCGGCGGTCGCATCGCCAAGACCGACCCCGAGAACACTTGCAAAGGCCGACCTTCTTCCCTGGGTCAAAGCGTAGCTGACCACGAGCATGATCGTTGGCCCGGGTATCGCGAGGACGATAAGGGTTGCCACCACATAGGCGGAAAAGAGTTCAAGTGTCATGCGGGTGTCTCGACATTCGAAAGGCGCTGAGGGATGCTGACCGGCAGTCAGCCACATTTGAATCATGCCTGCAAGTCAAGAGGGGCGAATGCACAAGAGACTGCGCTTCGGGTTTTCGGCAACTGTCTTTTTGATCTCCGCTCCGGTTCTTGCGTTGGCCGCCGAACCCGTCCCGGCACCCAAGCCGCTTGCAGAGGCAAGCAAGTCCGTATCCGGGAACGCTATCGCCTCGCCCGTGCCGACACCAAAGCCAGGACAAACCCCTGAAGCGGTCAGCTCGCCTTCGAAAGAAGCCGCGGCCTGCGACTTGCCGGGCATGGAGTCCGAGAGCCTTCCTCCGGTTCGCGGCGAATTCTCCGGGGACGCCGGCTGCGGTATCGAAAGCCCGGTCAGGCTGACAAGCATCCAGCAGGAAGGCGCACAGGTGCCGCTCAAAGGGGCGGTCACGGTGTCCTGTGCATTTGCGAAAACCTTTTCCGAATGGCTTCAGAGCGATGTGCTGCCGGCTGCCGAACAGCATTTCGCTGGCGGTATCAGGTCGATCGCCACCGGACCGGGCTATCAATGCCGCCGGCGCAACAACCAGCCGGACGGCAAATTGTCCGAGCATGCGTTGGGCAAGGCGGTTGATATCTCCGGCTTTGTGATGAAGGAGGGAGCGTCCGTTTCAGTGGAGACGGACTGGGGCAAGGACACGCCGGAAGGCCGCTTTCTGACCGACATCCACAAGAGCGCATGCGCGCGATTCACGACCGTGCTCAGTCCGGAAGGCGATGAATTCCACAAGTCCCACCTGCATGTCGACATCGGCTGCCACGGCAAGACCTGTACGTACCTGATCTGCCAGTGAGTGGGCTAGTGCCACAATACCGAGAGGTTATCACCAAATAGCGGTCCCTTTGAAACTGCTGCCAATGTTCGGCGTGAGCATCTGGCGAATTGTTCAGCAACGTGGCAGAAAACGGCAAGTATTTTACATGGTTTCGAGAACTTAATCTGGATATTCAAGTTTCGTAGGGAGCGAAATGTATGTCTTTGGCGAGCATGCGCGGCGCGCTAGACCTCATTGCAACACATGACAGTTCAGACTTCGTCGGGCCAATTCCAGAGGAGCTGATCGCCGATGCTCAATCCATGCTCGGAATTAGATTTCCACCCTCATACGTTCTGTTTCTTAAAGAGCTTGGTTGCGGCGACGTGGGTGGCGTGGAGTTCTATGGAATTGTCGGTGACGACCTAAACGTACCCGGAGTGCCAAACGCGATCTGGTTGACGCTTGAAGAACGGAAGACAGGTCTTCCAAAGAGCCATATTGTCGTATCAGGTGGCGGTGACGGCTCGTTCTATGCGATAGATACGTCACAACGCGACGAAAATGGCGAAAGCCCCGTGTTGATTTTTGGTCCTGGACTGGACGTGCAGCCTAGCAGTGACAGTTTCGGCGCGTTCATGTTGGATGAACTGCAGTCTGTTTTGCACGATTAAACCTGCTAATGCGCACGAAGCCAGTGTTTTAAATTTTCACCGCAGCCAACCGCCAAAAGCTCGGGAAGGGCGGCCACAGTGCCCATCTCGGGTCCATGCGGATTGTGCATCCGAACGAACCCTGTGTGGTATCAGAGGCTTGGGCACTGTGACCAAACGTTTTGACCTGTTGCGGGGTCGGGAAGCAGCATCGACATCATCAAAAAAAGCGGCAGCAGGCGGAGGTCAGTTCGGCTGACTGGGTGCCTGCTGCCGGAAGGTGCGGGGCGAACTCGGAAAGTTACTGGCAGAAACGCTGCTCGCCCCGATAGGTGGTGTAGGTGCCGGTCGAGGGGTTGAACGACCGGAATTTCGAGGAACAATACTGGTACCAGGCCGGGCTCCAGGGCTGGTATCCGGCTGCGCCGTGCACCTGTCCCGGGTAAGGGGCAGGCGGGTAGTAGGTTGCCGGCGGCGGGGGCGGCGGTCCTGCATAGGCCGGGCGGTTGGCCGCGCCGAGCAGGATGGCACCTGCCGCAAGGCCGATGACGCCGGCAGCGACGGCTGCGCCGACATTGTTGTTGTTTCTGTGGCGCTTGTGGTTCTGGTGATAGCCGCCGTGATGATGGCCCTGCCAGCCCCGTTTCGGGCCGGCCTCGGCTGTTGCAATTGTCGGAACGAGAAGGGCGCCGGACAAGGCGACAGCAATCAGGCGTTTGCTCAAGGTTTTCATCGTTTTGTTCTCCAGGTGCCTGCGCCTTTTTGTGTCCGGCGCCGTAACTGATGAGAGGACATTCGCATACCGGCCCTGAACGGGTTCTGAGATGCCCGTTCATCTTGCGTTCAGGTTCGCGCTATGGTGTTTCTTGCCGTAGAGGGGAACAGTCGGCTGTCCGCAAACCGAGGAGACAGGTGTGAACACGCGCAACGAGAATGCCAGGGAACCGATGTCGCCCATCCGCGAAACCGACGACCAGTCGCGCCGCATGGCGAAGGACTTGGTCCGGACCGCGCGCTTCGGTGCACTCGCGGCGATCGAGGCGGGCAGCGGACATCCGCTCGCAAGCCGCGTGGCGCTTGCGACCGATCTCGACGGCACGCCCATTATCCTGACCAGCACCCTGTCGGGCCACACATCCGCGATCCTTGAAACGCCGGACTGTTCGCTGCTGGTCGGGGAACCTGGCAAGGGCGATCCGCTCGCCCATGCGAGGATCTCCCTGTTTTGCAGGGCGGTGCGCATCGAGCGGGAAAGCGAGACCCACAAACGTCTGAGGCGGCGCTATCTGGCGCGCCATCCGAAAGCGGAACTTTATGTCGATTTCGGCGATTTCGCTTTCTTCAGACTGGAACTCAAGCGGGCGAGCCTGAACGGCGGTTTCGGCAAGGCGTTTGAACTGCAGCAGGCAGATCTTCTGACGGCGCTCGGCGATGAGAAGAGCTGGCAGGCGATGGAAGAGGGGGCCGTGGCACACATGAACGATGACCACGCAGACGCCATCAAGCTCTACGCGGAGGCTCTGTGCAAGGGCGAGACGGCCAATTGGCGCCTGTCCGGTCTTGATCCGGAAGGGCTTGATCTTGTTGCGGGAGACAGGATCGAGCGCTTGTGGTTCGAGACTGTGCTCGAAAGGCCCGAAGACCTGCGCAAGGTCCTGGTCGACCTCGCCAAGAAGGCGCGCGAGGTCTAGGGTACGGACCCATAAATGAAGTCAATTTGGTTTGGATCGTTTTGACCAGCTGCGAGGAGCGAAAGCGCAGGAAATGTGGTTCATTTTCAAGGCTTTCGCGACGATGCAGATGGCCGAAACGACCAAATCCGAAGGACGGCAAAATGGCTTTACCTCGCAGTGTCACCGCGCTTGACCGGGCAAAAAGCCCGCTCTGCACACGCTTCCTCGCGTGATTTTGCCATTTCTGCCGCCAAATCGGCTTCATTTATTGGTCCGTACCCTAGGGTCTTGTTCAGGCCGGCGGCATCGGCTAGTAAAAACACGCCTTTCAATCAGGACGATTATCTTGCCTACGCTCTGACCGGTCTTCGTATCCGCTTGTCGCTCTCGAGAGCGACGTACTGACTTGTTCGTCATGCGGCGGATCGGGACCGGTGTGGCTTGGCCCTGCCGTATTGATTTTCCGATACGCCCACAGAACCTGAAATTTCCTGACAGCCAGACCGATGTCTGCAGGCGCTCCTGCCCGCAGGCTCCCGACTGACGGGTGACGGACTTCCCTGAAAAGGAAGACCGACGGAATGTCTTTTCCCTTTTTTGTCCAGTGGACAGTCCTGGGCGCAGATACCGTGCATATCGAACGCCCCTGCGCCCGCTGCGGCCGTATCACCCCTTTCGCATCGACCGACAAGTTCCGGCTGAATGCCAACGGCAATCGACTTGATGCCTGGCTGATCTATGGGTGTCTTGCATGCGGCAATCGCTGGAACCGAGCGCTCTTCGAACGACGTCCGGTCCGCTCAATCCCACAAATGACCATTGACGCCCTTCAAAGAAACGATGCCGGACTTGCGCGGGCATTTGCGGCGCGGACACCCACGCGAAGCGACAGGTTTCGGTCCGGCGCCGCAGACACCGTCAGGATCGAGGCAAAAATCCTTTCACTTGCAAGACCGGTTCAAGGCAGCCTGGAACTGGTTCTCCTGAATCCGGCGAACTTGAGAATTCGGCTCGACCGTGCGCTTGCCGAAGGACTGTCGATCTCCCGGAGCACGGTGCATGCCTTGGCGGATGCAGAGGTTTTTCGTTCACACCCGGCGTCCAAAAAGGCGCTCAGGCGGCCGATAGCGCAAAGAACAGTGCTTGAAGTGCAACAGTTGGACCAGCAGGTTCTGCCCGACTTGCAGGAGAGACTCCTGCAGATAGTGCGGTGAATTTGAAGCTCGCATAATTGCTGCAGCAGTCTGCGAAGCGAACTTCAGATTCAGGTGACTAGCCCGATCCCCAAGCGGCTGACCTGGCGGCGTTTTATCGGCTGGAAGTCCGCTTCCGGCCAATTCGCCTTCCGTGGTCAGGCGGCACGCAAATGGCCGAGAAAACCGGCAAGCCCGTTTCGGATGGTTGCGATCTGCGCCGACACATCTTCAACCCTGTCCGAGACGTCCTTGGCTCTTGAGCCTGACAGCTTCGCCGCCTGGTTCACTTCCACGATGTTTCTTGAGATATCCGCGCTGCCATGGGCAACTTCCGTGGCATTTTTTGCAATTTCCGAAGTCACAGCGTTCTGTTCTTCAATCGCGGACGCAATTCCGGAGATCTGTTCTTGGATCGCGCTGACAGATGTCACCACCTTGTATATCGCGTCAGAGCAGGTGGACGCCCCAGATTGTACGCCGCTCAACTGCGTTCCGATCTGATCTGTCGCCTGTCCCGTCTGGGTGGCGAGCGCCTTGACCTCGGAGGCGACCACCGCGAAACCCTTGCCGGCTTCGCCGGCGCGGGCGGCTTCGATCGTCGCATTCAGAGCCAGCAGGTTGGTCTGGTCGGCGATGTCGCTGATCAGCTTGAGAACCTCCGTTATTTCCTCTGCTGCAGACGAAAGATGACCGACGGTCTCGTTGGAGGTCGCCGCCTGATCGGTGGTCTGTGACGTGGAATCGTTGGCAAGCGTAACCTGGCGGCTGATCTCCTGGATCGAACTTGCAAGTTCCTCGGACGCAGAAGCAACGGATTGTACGCAGGCTGTGGACTCCTCGGCGGCGGCTGCCACGGTGTTGGACCGCTCTATGGTTTCGTCACTGTTCCGAGTGAGTTCGTGGGCTCCTTCGGTCAGGTCCTCCAGAACCAGCACCACCGCCTCGCAACTCGCCATCAACTGGCCTTCCAGTTCATCAGCAAGCCGCAAACGCGTGTCGCGACGGTCTGCCTCCGCCTGGATCTCTTCTTCGCGGGCCTGTTCTTGAAGGCGTTTCATCTCGATCATGTTGATCCGGAAGGCTTCGAATGCCTCCGCCACCTGACCGATTTCATCGCGGGAGCGCACACGCACTTTGACCTCTGTGTTTCCCCGGGCGAGTTCGGAAAGGCCTCCCGACACTTCTTTCAACGGTTTGGAAATCACGAAACGTGCGAACAGGATCGATCCCACCACGCACAACAGGAAAGTCACTGCCGACACGATGGTGATCTGCTCAAGCGCCTGTTTTTCATGTTCTTCCGCCGCAACTGCGGCTGCGAGGGTGAACCGTTCGATCTCTTCCAGAAGCGCGACAAGCTCGTGATCGAGCCGCTCCTGTTCTTCTTCCAGGGTCGCGAGAAGCGTCCTAGCGGTCTCGTAATCGTCGATTTCGACAAGATGCATGATTTCGTCGACATGGCCTTTGTACCGGGCGTATTCCGTCTCGATGCGCTTCAGCTGACGAACCGCCATGGCAAATTCCTTTTGCTCGGCTTCCGAGCTGCTGTTTGCCAATGCGTATTCGGCAAGTTTCTCGGCTTTCAGGATTTCGTCGGCGACCTGAATCTCCAGTTTCTGAAGACGCGCCTTCATGGCCTTGAAACCCGCCTTCTCGGTCTCGGAGCTGACACCGGCAACCCGCATCATGCGTTCGACCAGCGCTGCCTGCTCCAACTGATGATTGGTCACATGGCTGATGGCTTCGGTAAGTGGAATGTCTTTCTCGGCAATGTTGGCGAGTTCCCTGCCGATCAGGTTCATCTGGAATATCGAGACCGCGGAAACGACAACCAGGCCGATACACAAAAATGCAATCAAAGCGAGAATCTTGGCAGCAACCGAATATGAGACCGGATTTGACAGTCGTAGCATGTTTGTCTCGCAATTCTTCTGAATTACCTGAAAACGTGACGTAATTTAATTATTTTAGGCGATGGCCTATTGAAGATTTGGTTAAGTCTTTTTGCTCAAGTTTTAGTTGTAAAATTCGCCTATTGATAGAAATAACGTTGTTTGAGTTGATCAAACAACCAAAGCCGCTCTCCAAAAGAGAGCGGCTTGTCAAAGCGGGCCGATAAGGATGCCTGCGATCAGGGGGCACCCCAGCCCCCAGCGGTCGGGGTGATCACGGTCACGGCTTCGCCAGGTTCGAGCACGGTTTGGTCACACCCCTCCAGTACCTCGATTGCGCCATCAAGACGCCGAACCTCCGTGCGCCCGACATCTCCGTCTTCTCCGCCATGCATGCCCTTGGGCCTGATGCTTCTGTGCGACGACAGGATGGCGCAGTCCATTTTTTCCAGAAAGCGCAAGGTCCGCCGCGTGCCGTCTCCGGCAGACCATTGCCCGTTACCGCCGGAGCCTTTGCGGATGTGAAAGTCCTCAAGCAGAACCGGGAAGCGGAATTCGAGCACTTCAGGGTCGGTCAGGCGCGAATTGGTCATGTGCGTATGCACGCCATCGGTTCCGTTGAAACCGGGGCCGGCCGGAGACCCGGAACAGATGGTTTCGTAATACTGGTAGGTGTCGTTGCCGAATGTCAGGTTGTTCATCGTTCCCTGAGCATTGGCCATGGCACCGAGCGCAGCGAACACCGTGTTGGTGACATGTTGCGAGGTTTCGACGTTTCCGGCGACCACGGCGGCCGGATAGGAGGGCCGCAGCATGCAATCGTCGGGAATTATGATGTTGATCGGCTTGAGGCAGCCCGCGTTCATCGGAATATCGCCTTCCACCATCACGCGGAAGCAATAGAGGATAGCGGCACGCGTAACCGGCTCGGGCGCATTGAAGTTGTTCAACTTCATGCCCGATGTCCCGGTGAAGTCGACCGTCGCCTCACGCTTGTCCTTGTCGACGGAGATCCTGACCTTGATGACGGATCCCTGGTCGGTGGGGTATTCGTATTCGGACTCCTTAAGCGCCTCTATGACGCGCCGGACGCTTTCCTCGGCATTGTCCTGAACGTGACCCATATAGGCCTGGACAACGTCGAGACCGAAATGCGCGACCATCTTGCGCAGTTCCTGGATGCCCTTCTCGTTGGCGGCGATCTGGGCCGAGAGATCGGCGACATTCTGATGCGGGTTTCGCGCGGGAAAAGCGTGGCTGGTCAGGAGTTCCACCAGTTCCTCTTCGCAGAAACGGCCCTCGTCGACGATCTTGAAGTTGTCGAAAAGGACGCCTTCCTCATCGACATTGGTGGCGCGTGGGGTCATCGAACCGGGCGCCGAGCCGCCGACATCGGCATGGTGCCCGCGCGAGGCGGACCAGAACAGGATTTCCTTGCCGTCGTCGTCAAAGACCGGCGATACGACTGTTATGTCGGGAAGGTGCGTGCCGCCGTTATAGGGGGCGTTCAGCGCGAAGACGTCGCCAGGTTTGATCTTGCCCCTGTTCAGCTTGATGATCGTCTCGACCGAACGGTCCATGGAGCCCAGATGTACCGGCATGTGCGGGGCATTTGCGACAAGGGCACCGTTTGCATCGAAAACGGCACAGGAGAAATCGAGGCGTTCTTTGATGTTGACGGAATAGGCGGTGTTCTGAAGTGTGACGCCCATCTGCTCGGCAATGGACATGAACAGGTTGTTGAACACTTCCAGCATGACCGGATCGGCGTGGGTGCCGACGGCGCTGGCCCTTTTGAGCGGAACGATCCGCTTCAGGATGACGTGGTCCTTGGAATTGACTTCCGCCTGCCAGCCGTCCTCGACCGCGATTGTTGCATGGGGTTCGATGATGACCGCCGGTCCGGTAACGCGTGTGCCCGGTTTCAGGGAAGCACGCTTGTAGATGCCCGCATCGTGCCATGTGTTTTCGGAATAAACACGTGTTTTTTCAGCGGCTTCAGGGGTTTCCGATGAAAGGCTGAAGTCCGGCTCGATAAGGCCGGCGCCACCGCCTGCCGTTTCGACCTCCAATGCCTCGACAACGATCGGCTTGTTGTCGTAGGCGAAGCCGAACTGCTTCTTGTGAGCGTCTTCAAATGCCGCCCGCATCTCCGAAACGCCGTCGAGCAGGACCGGCAGAGGCGTATCTGTGCCGTCGTAGCGCAGATGGGCCGTTGCCGTGGATCGACGGGCTTCGGCCGGGACTGCCTGGCGCTCGAGCTCGGCTTCGGTCTGCCGGGCGAGGTCGTCTCTGAGGGTCGCCAGTTCCGGCAACAGGTCCTCCGTCAGCGTCTTGACGACCGCTTTCTGCCGGTCGGCGCGAATATCGGCGAGACCCATGCCATAGGCGGAGAGAATTCCGGAGAAAGGGTGCAGGATGACGGTGGTCATGCCGAGGCTGTCGGCGACCCGGCATCCTGTCTGCCCGCCGGCTCCACCGAAACAGGTGAGGGCGTATTCGGTGACGTCATAGCCGCGCTGAACCGAGATTTTCTTGATCGCATTCGCCATGTTCTCGACCGCGATCTTCAGGAATCCGTCGGCAACTTCTTCCGCCGTGCGGCCATCGCCGATTTCGGCGGCAAGCGCTTCAAACTTCTCCCTGACCGTATCTCCATCGAGCGGTTGATCCTGGTTGGGGCCAAAGATCCTGGGGAAGAAAGCCGGTGCAAGTTTTCCGGTCATCAGGTTGGCATCGGTGACCGTCAATGGGCCTCCGCGCCGGTAGCAGGCCGGGCCGGGATTGGCACCCGCAGAGTCCGGACCGACCTGAAAGCGGCCGTCGGTGTAATGAAGGATGGAGCCGCCCCCGGCTGCCACCGTGTGGATCATCATCATGGGCGCGCGCATGCGAACGCCGGCCACTTCCGTCTCGAAGGCGCGTTCGTAGTCACCCTCGAAGTGGCAGACATCCGTGGATGTACCGCCCATGTCGAAGCCGATGATCTTGTCGTATCCGGCCATACGGGAGGTTTCGACCGCGCCGACGACACCGCCGGCTGGACCGGACAGAATGGCATCCTTGCCCTGAAACAGGTCCGCAGCAGTCAATCCGCCGGAAGACTGCATGAACATGAGGCGCGGGCCCTTGCCCAGTTCCGCCTGAACCTGATCCACATAGCGGCGCAGGATCGGCGACAGGTAGGCGTCGACGATCGTAGTATCGCCGCGCCCGACGAGCTTCATCAGCGGCGAAACCTCATGGGACACTGAAATCTGCGGAAATCCGATTTCTTCGGCTATCTTCCTGAGCGTCTTTTCGTGCGCCGGGAAGGCATATGCGTGCATCAGCACGATGGCTATGGAGCGTATCCCGGCGTCCCAGGCTGCCTGCATTTCAGCACGGGCCTGTGCTTCATCAAGCGTTGTTTCCATCTTGCCGTCGGCACGCACGCGTTCGGTGATTTCGTGGACACGCTCGTATAGCAGTTCCGGCTTGATGATCTCCTTGGCGAAAATCTTCGGTCTGGCCTGGTAACCGATCTCAAGAGCATCGCGAAATCCGCGTGTAATAAACAGCGCTGTGCGCTCGCCCTTGCGCTCCAGCAGGGCATTTGTCGCTACCGTGGTGCCCATTTTAACCGTCGCTACCATGTCGGACGGTATGGGTGCGCCCTTTTCGACGCCGAGCAGTTCGCGGATGCCCTGGATTGCAGCATCACGATAGGCCTCAGGATTTTCAGACAATACTTTGTGGGGGTGCAGCGTTCCGTCCGGCGAACGGCCGACGATATCCGTGAAGGTGCCGCCCCGGTCGATCCAAAAGTCCCACTTCGCTGTCATTTTCTTTCCTCTGGTGTTTCGAGCTGAAATCTGCACGGCGTGTCAGCTTCGGCATGTCGTGATTTCATGATCAGTAGCGTTATGTTGACATTTTATCGATAAATTGTCGATGATAATTTTCTGAATTTGTTGTCATGAATGCAAAACTTCAGAAAGTTCAGTGTTCTAATTGTCCTCTTCAGGCGCGCGCACCCCTGAATTTACCGTCGATTGCGTAAAGAGGGACAGGCCGCTTGCGCCCCAGCCAAAGGTGCGAGCGAAAGGCTCATCTTCGCGCGCACCAAACGCCTGTTTCGCGGCTTCCAGCTCTTGCGAATTGGTGTGTACCACAAGCAGCCAGTCATTACCTGTTTCTGAAAGGTAAGAACGCGTTGCAATGTCTTCTGGTGTGTCTGCAATCGCAAATCCGCCTGGTGCACGCAGGTAGTAGTTCAAAGCGGGCGCAGCGAACCCCTTGAAAAGGGTGAGCCGGTCATTCGGGGAACGCTCCGATAGATAGGCCTGCGTTATGCCACGCCAGTCCGGCCGGATTTTCTGGGTCAGGCTGAACCTGAGTTCGGGAAACGTGAGGACGAGCGAGACCGCGACGAGTGCCGCGGGAGCGAATCTCGGTGAGAGGCGTTCCGCACCGGCGGCAGCCAGCAACAAGAGACCCGGCCAGGACGCGATGAGATAGCGATCGAACAGGATCGGCTGCACGAACAACGAATAGAGATAGGCAAGCACCGCAGGGCCGAACGTATAGGCGAAGCATATCGCCAGAGTGCGCGATTTGGCGGGCGAGGGCGGTTCCGGCGTTTGTTCTGTCCGGTTGGCCGGCACCGCCGCGAAGGCCGCAAGACAGACCAGCAGCCAGAAAAAAGCCAGGGAACCGGTGATGCCGAAAACCATGGACTTCAGGAAGGGGATATCGGGAAAGGCGATCCAGAAACCGGCTTCGGCCACGGAACCTGCGCGTATCGCAAGGAGGTAGAGCCAGGGAAGAAAAGCGATGGTGCTGATGCCCATTGCCAGGCAGGCGCGAAGGGTGTTTGACCGGCGAAGGGGCTGGCCGGAGATCAGGTCCCGCGCGGTGAAGAATGCACAGACGGTTCCGACCGATGTGAAGGCCAGGAGCGCGTAAACGTGGCTGTAGAGGAAAAGAGTGCCCGAGATGGCGAGCAAGGTGAACCAGAGCGAAGACGGGTTTCGCAGAACCTTCAGGGTCGCAAGCAGGAAGGCAAGACCGCACGCCGCCAGAAGCGCGTACATGCGGGCCTCGGTGGAGTACCAGATGTGGAACGGCGACAGGGCGAGCAGCGCTGCCGCAGTCAGGCCGGTCATCCGTCCGGCCAGCAATTTGCCGACAAGGAAGGTCAGCAACACTGCGGCGACGCCCAGGACGGCCGATGGCAGGCGCAGCGCTGTTTCGCTGTCGCCGATGACCGGTATCGTCAGCCACAAAATGATGTTGTGAAGCGGCGGGTAGTTGTCGGTCGCGACCGAGGCAAGGAGAGCCGCCAGGGAACCGTTCGACTGGCTCCAGCTGACAGCCTCGTCGTACCAGAGGCTTGTCCTGTCCAGGTTATGCAGACGAAGAGCGGCAGCCGCGACAATGACAACCACAAGAAGCAAAGTGCTCGCGATCCTCATAGAGCGGCTCTCGGCGGTCGTCTGCAGCACTTTTTTGTTCTCCTCCAATGAATTAGGGACGCTAGACAATTCACTTCAAAGAAGAAAGGCCGATCAGTCATTGATTATTCGATGATAATTTATCGATAAAACGTTGATGTTTTGAGTTTTTGAGTCTAGCCTTGCAGCAGATGCGCTTTTTCGAGGTGTTGAGAACAAGGCACCGGAAACAGCATCAGGCCGGGATGGGTCCGGCTTCCAAGAGGAGAATTTCATGCTGCATTCACGTATTTTGAACAAAGCCGGCGCGCGTCTGGCGACCGCTGCCGTGTTCGGCCTTGCCGGGCTGGCGGTGGCTTCGGCCGAGACCAGGTGGGACATGCCGACCCCCTATGGCGACAGCAACTTCCACACGCAAAACATCGCGGCGTTTGCCGACGACGTCAAAGCGAAGACCGACGGGTCCGTAACGATCACGGTTCACTCCGCAGGATCGCTCTTCAAGCATCCGGAAATCAAGAATTCCGTCCGCAAGGGCCTGGCGCCGATCGGTGAAGTGCTGGTTTCACGTCTCTCCAATGAAGATGCCGTCTTCGGTGTGGATTCCGTGCCTTTCCTGGCACCGTCCTACGACAAGGCATGGAAACTCTATCAGGCGTCCAAGCCGGGTCTGGAAGAAAAGCTGGACGAACAGGGCCTGCAGCTGCTGTTCGCCGTGCCGTGGCCGCCGCAGGGCATCTATGCCAAGAAGGAAGTGGTTGCAGGAGATGATCTGAAAGGTCTCAAGTTCCGTGCCTACAACGCTGCCACCGAGCGTCTTGCGCAGCTTGCCGGTGCCGTGCCGACCCAGGTTGAAGTCCCCGATATCGCGACCGCATTCTCCACCGGGCGGGTGGAAGCCATGATCACCTCGCCATCCACCGGCGCGAACTCCAAGGCATGGGACTTCCTCACACACTATCACGACACCCAGGCCTGGCTGCCCAAGAACATGGTGATCGTCAACAAGCGGGCGTTCGATGGTCTGAGTGACGCCGAAAAGGCCGCCATTCTGGAAGCTGCCGAACTTGCCGAAAAGCGTGGCTGGGAAGCGTCGAAGGTCGAAACCAAGACCAAGACCAACGTTCTCATCGAAAACGGCATCAAGGTTGTTCAGCCGAGCAAGCAACTGATCGAAGACCTTGCCGCGATCGGCGAAACCATGGCTGCCGAGTGGCAGGAAAACGCCGGTGAAACCGGTGCCGCCGTCATCGAAGCATACAAAAACTAAAACAAACAGCGCGAACGCCGGGCCCGAATGCCCGGCGTTTTCATATGACAAGCTGCTTATCCGGTAGGGGAAACCGATGCGCAAGGCTTTGAATTCGCTTTATCAGGCGTCAACGGCTCTGGCTGCCTGCTGCCTCGTGGTGATCGCCAGTCTGGTGGTGTTCCAGGTGTTGGGAAGACTGTTCGACGGGGCAAGGAAGCTCTTCGGCCTCGAGCCGTGGGGACTGCAGGTACCGTCGCTTGCGGAGATTGCCGGATTTCTTCTGGTCGGGGCCTCGTTTCTGGCGTTGGCCGGAACGCTGCGCAACAGCGATCACATCCGTGTTTCGATCCTGCTCCAGGCCGTCCCGTCCGCATTTGCCAGTTTTCTGAACCTCTGGGCGATCGCCGTTGCATTCGCGCTGGCGTCCTATTTCACCTGGCATGCCGGATGGCTGGCCTTTGACAGCTACAGCTACAACGAGACTTCCTACGGCATCATTCCCATACCGCTCGTCTATCCGCAGATCGTCATGACGCTCGGGCTGGCGGTGTTCTCGGTGTCGCTGTTCGACGATCTGGTGCAGATCCTGGCTGGACGTCGCCCAAGCTTTGAAGCTGTCGTCAAGGACGACCTGATCGAGGGGAAAGACTGATGGACCTTTCCCTGATTGCACTGTTTCTCGGCCTCGGAATGCTGGCGGCGCTGGCAACCGGGATCTGGGTCGCCGTAGCCCTTCTTGGCGTGGCGCTGGCCGCGATGCTGGCGCTGGTCTCCGTCCCGGCCGGGCCGGTCATGGCGACGACCATCTGGGGAGCGGCAAACTCCTGGGATCTCACGGCGTTGCCGATGTTCATCTGGATGGGCGAGATCCTGTTCCGCTCCCGCCTGTCAGAAGACATGTTCGCCGGGCTGTCTCCGTGGATGCGCAATCTGCCGGGCCGGCTTCTGCACGTGAACATTCTCGGCTGCGGCATCTTCGCGGCCGTCTCCGGGTCTTCCGCCGCAACAACGGCCACGATCGGCCGCATGTCCTTGCCCGAGCTGAAGCAGCGCGGCTATGATGAGCGGATCGCCATCGGCACGCTCGCCGGCTCCGGAACACTGGGGCTTCTGATCCCGCCGTCGATCATCCTGATCGTCTACGGGGCGGCGACGGAGCAATCCATCGCACGTTTGTTCATGGCCGGTGTTCTGCCCGGCGCGATGCTCTGTGTCCTCTTCATGGGGTATGTGGCCGTCTGGTCCGTGCTGAACAGGCCGAAAATGCCGCCGAAGGAGGATACCATTCCGTTCCTGGAACGCCTGAAGGCGACACGGCGCCTGTTCCCGGTCATCGGCCTGATTGCCGGCGTCATCGGCTCCATCTATGCGGGCCTTGCGTCTCCGACCGAGGCGGCCGCAATCGGCGTGACGCTGTCGCTGCTCTTGTCCTGGGGCTCGGGCACGCTTAGCCGCGCGAGTTTCGTCGACGCCCTGATGGGTGCGACACGCACGTCCTGCATGATTGCCTTCATTCTGGCAGGGGCAGCGTTCCTGACGGTTGCCATGGGATACACCGGGATCCCGCGCGAACTTGCGTCCTGGATCGGAGCGATGGAGCTGTCGCCCTCTGCGCTGCTGATCGCACTGACCCTTTTCTTCGTTGTCCTGGGCTGCTTTCTGGATGGCATTTCCGTTGTCGTGCTGACGACTTCGGTGATCCTGCCCATGGTGGAGCAGGCCGGGCTGGACCTCATCTGGTTCGGCATCTATCTGGTCCTGGTCGTCGAAATGAGCCAGATTACCCCGCCGGTCGGCTTCAACCTGTTCGTGCTGCAGGGCATGACGGGCCGGAACATTTTCTCGGTCGCGCGCATGGCGCTGCCATTCTTCCTGTTGATGATCCTGGCCGTGGTGTTGATAGTTGCCTTCCCGGGCTTGGCTCTTTGGCTTCCGCAGTCGATGCTGAGCAACTGATTATGCCTTAGGGAGAGGTCAAGACAGTGTCGGCGAAGTCTGAAAGCAAGAGTGACAGTCCAATCGGACCCGTCGTATCGGCTGCGCATCTTGCGTCCGGGGCGATGCCGGCACTCTCGGAAATCGAGTTTGCCGTCACCATGATGGTAAACGCCTATCATCGCTGGATGGTCCGCTGCATTGCGGCGAGCGGCTCGGAGGGGCTCGGCCCGCTCGATGTCCTTGTCCTGCATACGGTCAATCACCGCGGGCGTGCAAAGACACTTTCCGACATCTGCCTGGTCCTGAATATCGAAGACACGCACACCGTCACCTACGCCATGAAGAAACTGCAGAAGGCCGGCCTGATCTCGTCCGGCCGCCGCGGCAAGGAGAAAACGGCCGAGATCACCGCGGCCGGCGAAACGGCGTGTCTTGAATACAGGCGTTTGCGCGAGGCATTGCTGGTTGAGCCGATGAAGGCGCTGGGCCTTGATGAAAACGAGCTGTCCCGGTTGGCCGCGACACTGCGGCTGGTATCCGGAAACTATGACCAGGCCGCGCGCGCTGCGGCAGCCATGTGATTTTCAAAGGTCTGCCAGGCGGTTTTCGCTGTACTATATTACAAAATTTCTTGTAGTATCGAAATATGAAGCAGACAACGGCCATATCCGCGCTCGCGGCTCTTGCGCAGGAGGATCGTCTCGCCGCATTCAGACTGCTGGTGAGCGCGGGACCTCTGGGACTGCCTTCGGGCGCGATTGCGGAAAAACTCGATGTGCAGCCAACCCGCATGTCCTTTCACCTGACGACGCTCGAACGGGCGGGACTGCTGTCCGCGCAGCGGGAAGGCCGCCATATCCGCTATTCAGTCGATTTCGGTCAGATGAGACACCTTCTGGCTTTCCTCATGGAAGACTGCTGCGCGAACAATCCTCAGATTTGCGGGCTTGCCGATCTCAAGCCGCCTCAATCCACATCCCCTTGACAGGACCAGAAAGATGACGATCACGATCTATCACAACCCGAAATGCGGGACGTCCCGGAACACGCTTGCCATGATCCGTGAAACCGGCGTCGAGCCGGAGGTCATTGAATACCTGAAGACACCGCCAAGCCGGGAAAAGCTCGTCGAACTGATTTCGAAAATGGAGATTTCGGTCCGCGATCTTTTGCGCCAGAAGGGCACACCCTACGACGAACTCGGTCTCGGCGAAGATAAATGGTCAGACGATCAGCTGATCGACTTCATGATGGAGCATCCGATCCTCATCAACCGGCCGATCGTCGTGACCGGCAAGGGTGTCCGTCTCTGCCGTCCGTCTGAAAAGGTCATGGATCTGCTGCCCACCGACATCGGGACCTTCACCAAAGAGGATGGCCAGGTTGTCGGGACCGGGGCGGCAAATGAGTGAGACGGACATGAAGCTGAATGACCTGCCCAACCTGAGTACCGGCGATTTTCGTCCGGTCGCGCAGGGGATGCTTGAACAAAATGATGCACCGATCCATCCCGTCCGCGTCCTCCTGCTTTACGGTTCTTTGCGGGAGCGGTCTTACAGCCGTTTTCTGGCGCAGGAAGCGGAACGGCTGCTGAAGGCATTGGGGGCGGAGACGAAAGTATTCGACCCGGCCGGGCTTCCGCTCCCCGATGATGCCGACCCGGATCATCCCAAGGTCCGGGAACTCAGGGATCTCAGCATCTGGTCGGAAGCCCAGGTCTGGTGTTCGCCGGAGCGACACGGTGCCATGACGGGGATTCTCAAAACGCAGATTGACTGGATACCGCTCAGCACGGGCGCGGTCCGGCCGACCCAGGGGAAAACCCTTGCCCTGATGCAGGTCTCGGGAGGTTCCCAGTCGTTCAACGCGCTCAACCAGATGCGCGTGCTCGGCCGCTGGATGCGCATGGTGACGATCCCCAACCAGTCTTCCGTCCCCAAGGCGTATCTCGAATTTGACGATGACGGCCGCATGAAACCGTCGCCGCTCTATGACCGTGTTGTCGACGTGGTGGAGGAACTCATGAAGTTCACGCTGCTTGTGCGCGGACGCTCGGACTATCTCGTCGACCGGTACTCGGAACGCAAAGCGGAAAGTGTGGCGAATGACGCGGTCGCGCGGGCGGCCCAGGGTGCCGTTCGCTGATCAGGAGACGTCCGCGCCTGGCATCCGGTCGGGTTTCACCTGACGGCCTCAACCGGTCACGCTTTCCGCTTCGTCGGACGCCGGGGCGTCGGAGATCGTGGCGTATTGGGCCAAGGACGGCGACAGCGTGATCTTCGGGGCTTCGGGCGCTTTTTTCCGTTGTTGCGGGAACCAGAACCCGCCATCCTCGTTGTGCGGGAAGACTGGGAAATCGGACTCGTGCCGTTTGACGCTGTCCGGCTTGCCGAACATGTAACCCTGGACGAGGTCGCAGCCGGCGGCGCTCAGCAGAACAGCCTGTTCTTCCGTCTCGACGCCTTCCGCCGTGATCGTGACATTCAACGAGCGGCCAAGCCCCACAATGGAAGTGACGATCGCGTCCGTGCTGGGATCCTTGCCGAGGTTCTGGACAAAGGTCTGGTCGATCTTGATCTTGTCGAACGGGAAAAGGCTGAGGTAGCTAAGCGAGGAATAACCCGTGCCGAAGTCGTCCATGGCGATCGACACGCCCATGTCGTGGATCTGCTGAAGCGTCTCGATCACGGCTTCCGTATTCGATATCAGCAGGCTTTCTGTGATTTCGATCTCCAGGCGACTCGGATCCAGTCCCGAACTGTGGAGCGCCTGGGCAACCCGTTTCTGGGTCTCGCCGGCGACGAACTGGGCGGCGGAGACGTTGACGGCAACGCGACGGTTCAGGTCCTCCCACAGCATCGCTTCCCGGCACGCGTTGTTGAGCACCCAGGTGCCGATCTCGTCGATCAGGCCGCAGTCTTCCGCGATCGGAATGAACAGATCGGGTCTGATTTCGCCCTTGCTCGGATGTTCCCAGCGAACCAGCGCCTCGTATCCGCGCAGCGTCCCGTCGCGCAGGGCGTATTGCGGTTGGTACAGGAGCTTGAACTGATCGAGTTTCAGCGCCTTGACCAGGCCGTTTTCGACTTCCTTGCGCTTCTGTGCTTCCGCATCCAGTCCGGGCGTATACCAGGAGAAGGTCGACCGGCCGCTGTGCTTGGCGTTGTAGAGCGCAAGGTCGGCGCAATGCAGCAGGCGCGATACGCGCCAGGATCCGTCGGTTGCGCGCGCAATTCCGATGGACAGAGACAGCTTGATTTCGTTGCCGTCAATGATACAGGGCGCGTTTGTTGCCGCTATCATGTCCGCGGCCAGCCGGGTCATGCGGGCCGGATCGGAAACAGAAGTCATCAGGACTGCAAATTCATCGCCGGACAAACGCGCGACAAGATGCTTGTGAAAGACGGTCTGCAGCCTTTCCCCGACAACCTGCAGGAAGACATCGCCGATGCCGTGACCGTGCGTGTCGTTGATTTCCTTGAACTTGTCGACGTCGATCAGCATGACACCGACGTTCGACGCCTTGGCCTGGGCAAGGCGCAGGGCCTCCGCCAGCTTGGCATTGAACACGGCCCGGTTCGGCAGGCCCGTCAAGGTGTCATGGTGTGCGAGATACTGAAAATTGCTGTTGGTGCGCACCTGGTCATAAAACCGCATCCACAACAGGATCGCCGCGAACGCAAATGAAATAAGGCAGAGCACGCCAATCGCCGCACTGATCGACCAGATCAGCCCGGACAGGCTTTTCAGAACTGCGGACTGTGTCACCAGAAGCACAAGACTGGGGGATAAGTCCTGGGATTTGTCCGGATTGAAAACGACGATGGCATTGGAGCCGAAGGCGCCGAACCAGGTCATGTCCGGCACAATGGTCAGCGGGCGGTCGGAGTTGAAGGCCGCCCAGGCATGATTCAGTGTCCGGACCGATGTCAGCCTGTTTTCCGCAAGCCAGTCAATTTGTGCGAATCTCGGCAGACCGGAGGTGTCGGCAACGTCCCTGGACGGATAAACGAGACTTGTGTCCAGGATCGTCGAGTCCACATATTTGTGCTCCAGAACCTTCCGGATTTCCGCGATTGTCCGCGACGATACCTTTGACTGAGCCGGTGTCTCGCTCGAGAGCGAAAGGCGCAGTCCCTGCAATTCCTGGAGAGGGTGATTCTTCGTCTCGACGGCATGGGACGCAAGGATGCTCTGGATGTCGGACTTTTGGTGGATGTAGTCCTGCTCGAGGCCTCCGACGAGCAGCCAATGGGTCAGCAGACGATTGCTCACATAGACGCCTAACGCCAGCGTCAGAACCAGCGTCATGGACACGAAAAATATGACAATGTTGCTTCTAACGAGTGGAATTGCCATCCGGCGCAGTACCGTCATACGAACAGATATCCGGACAACTTAAGCGGAAATCCTTTAACCATCATGAATCCTTGGATGAAGTCCTTAGTGATTTTTTCAATGCGGACTTGCGCACAAACCGGACCGTTTCTGAGGAATGTTCCGTTTCGCAGGAGGACACTCCTAGGTCACACCCTCACAAATCAGGCCGAAATGGTTTGAGGCGGATTGCTTCTCCTCAAGGAGCGGAAGCGCAGGAAATGTGGTTCATTTTCAAGCCTTCCGCGACGCCGGGGAGGCGCAATCCGGTCAAATCCGAAGGACATGGAAATGGCTTCCCCCCGTGGCGTCAGCGTGCTTGACCGGGCAGAAAGCCCGCTCCGCACACCCTTCCTAACGGGATTTCGCCATTTCCCATGCCATTTCAGTCTCATTTATGGGTCCGTACCCTGGGTGAACTTGCCCGGATACTTTGTTGCGAAGCTTTGAAAACCGGCCGGTTTCCTGCAGCTTCGCGCCGCGTATCCGACCAAATTCATCCATACCATTGCGGCCTGGTTTATGAGGGTATGACCTAGTCAAAGTCGGCGACTGCCGATAAGACTCGAGACCGGAATTGATTCCGGGCGGAGCAGGCGCGCTGCCGTTTCGCGGTTTGAGCAGATCGGGAGCTTTTGGTGAGCGTCTGGAGCAGCATCGGCAGTATCGTGAGTGCTATCGGAACCGGTGGTGCACAGGTTGTCGATCGGCTTGTTCAGCTTGTGCTGGCACGTCCGGAAGGCACAAGCAGCGTCGGCTTTACCGTGGCAATGATTGCCCTCAGCGCAAAGATGGCGAAGGCGGACGGTGTCGTCACGACCGACGAAATCATCGCGTTTCGCGAACTCTTCGAGGTTCCCCCGAAAGAGGAACGCAACGTCACGCGGCTTTTCAATCTGGCGCAGGAAGATGTTGCGGGATTTGAAGTCTACGCGAAAAAACTCGCGGATCTCTTCCCGTATGACCGCAAAACCCTGCTCGATATCCTTGACGGACTTTTCCACATCGCCAAGGCGGACGGCGTCGTTCACGAGAGCGAGGTCGGCTATCTCTCCCGGGTGGCGGCCGTCTTTGGCCTTGATGAGCGCGAGTTTTCGAAAGTTCTTGCAAGGCATGTTCGCAAGGACGGAAACCCCTATGAAGTTCTGGGGCTCGGGCCGGAGGCAAGCGATACGGAGCTCAAGTCGCACTATCGCCGCGAAGTGCAGGAAACCCATCCCGACAGGCTGATGGCAAGAGGCGTTCCGGAAGAATTCGTCAGGATCGCAAACGACCGGCTGGCTGCCCTCAACGACGCCTGGGCAAAGATCCGCGCGGAAAGGGGCATATGAGCGTAGACACGGATACCGGCGTGGCGGCACGCGTTCATCCCTCACCCAATCACGGCGAGCGGGCGCCCGGCGCCCCGATCGACATGCTGATCCTCCACTATACGGGAATGCGGAGCGCCGAAGAGGCGTTGCAAAGGCTGTGTGATCCGCGTGCGGAAGTTTCCGCGCATTACCTGGTGCATGAAGGCGGTGAAATTCTTCAATGTGTTCCCGAAGCAAGGCGCGCGTGGCACGCGGGCAGGAGTTTCTGGAAGGGGGAGACGGATGTGAACTCCCGGTCCATCGGAATAGAAATCGTCAATCCGGGTCACGAGTTCGGCTACCGCGCGTTTCCGGACGTCCAGATCGAAGCGGTTGCCGCCCTGGCGAAGGATGTCTGCAGCCGTCACGACATCCTGCCCTGGATGGTGCTCGGTCATTCGGATATTGCACCGGACCGGAAGGAAGACCCCGGCGAGCTGTTTCCCTGGAAACGTCTGGCCGAGGCCGGCGCCGGGCTCCATGCCGAGCCGCATCCGATCGTCGCGGGGCTGCTCATGCAGGAAGGGGACCGGGGTCAGCCCGTCGAGGCCTTGCAATCCATGCTCGGGCTCTACGGATATGATATCGACATCAACGGCACCTTCGATGCGAAGACGCGCCATGCAGTGATGGCGTTTCAGCGCCACTTCCGACCGGAAAAGCTTGATGGCGTGGCCGATCATTCGACAATAGAAACACTTACTTCGCTCCTGCGAAAACTTCCGTCGTTTTCCGTCTAGTCTCCGGCGCGGATGGAGAGCCGTGAACGAAATCAGACGTTGTATTTGTTTGCCTTTCATCCTTTCCTATTCAAATTCGTTCCGTCTGCTGGCTATTTTGCATCGCAGCAATCTGGGCGATTTTTTTTTCGCGCGTCACAGATATTCTCTTCAGCGCCGGTAAAATGCCGGAAACCGGGCAAGGTTTGGTCACAAACCGGTCGCGCCGACAAATTCGAGCCAGTTTTCCGGTAAAATCCTGAAATATTCTGACATAAATCGTGATTGCGCCGCGCTCATTTTTGTCCAAACGGTCCGGCACTTCTCCGCCCCGAATTCAACCGCAACAAAAACCAAAAGGGCTGGACGCATGTTACGGTCATTTACGAAACTCACTGGGGCGCTTTGTCTTTTCGCCTTCGCAACATCAACCGCGACGCCGTATGCGATGGCCGCGAGTTCGGGATCGGATCCGATCCTGCATGTGATCGATCCGGAAAAGATGAAGCAGAACGCTGAAAAGATCGCGGCACGGGAAGAAGTCGGATCGGGTTCCAAGCCCATCCTGCACGTGATCGAAGCGGACAAGGACACCACGAAGAAAAAAGCCGAAACCACGGCACCGAAAAAATCGTCGACGGCAAAGGCTAAGACGGCTGCCAAGACCAACGTCAAGAAGGCCACGCAGAGCAAATCTAAGACACGGACAAAAAGCGTTCAGGCCAAAAGCGTTCAGGCCAAGAGCACATCGGCCAAGAAAGATGACTTTTCCAGGCTGATCCGCAAGGCCGCTGCCAAGCACGGGGTCCCGGTCAAGATCGCCAAGGCCGTCGTGGAAGTTGAAAGCAACTTCAACCCGCGTGCACGCGGCCGCGCCGGTGAAGTCGGTCTCATGCAGATCAAGCCGGCAACCGCGCGGGGCATCGGTTACCGCGGCTCCACCAACGCACTCTACGATCCGGAAACGAACATCGAGTGGGGCATGAAGTACCTGGCCGGTGCGCATGAGCGCGCCAATGGTGACCTGTGCGGAACGATCCTTCGATACAATGCCGGTCACTACGCGAAGCGCATGAACCCGGTCAGCCGCAAATATTGCAGCAAGGTCAAGCGCATCATGTCATCCAGCTGATTGTGACAGGGCGGTCACGTTCAGTCAGGGAAGGCCTGGCTTAACCGTGCGCAACATCGAACCCCGCTGCGTTGCAGCGGGGTTTTTCCGTTCAGGCGAACTTGCGCCGCGCTGCCGGGATAGAGGCCGGTACAGGCGTGCCCTCAGGCACGTCATAGGCGTCGAACGGCTGACCCAGCGCGGTGGTCACGGGTACAACGCCGGCCCAGAGATCGGTGCCGAGATCTTCCTTGTCGTCGACAGGGCCGCCGGTCCGCACCTTGGTGCTGACCTCTTCGATATCCAGGACCAGCACGCCAGTCGCCTTGTGTTCCTTCGCCGACATCGCACGGCATTCGTCCCAACGGCCCGGAAGCATGTGATCGGTAATGGCGGCCAGCGCCTCGATCTGTTCTTCCTTTCCGTCCACCAGATGCGCGGTCCCATGGACGATCGCACAGCGGTAGTTCATCGAATGATGGAAGGCCGAGCGGGCCACGACGAGACCGTCGAGCAGCGTCACGGTCAGGCTCGCCGGGACGCCTTTTGCGTTGTTCCTGATGATGCGCGTGGCGCTGGCTCCGTGAATGTAGAGACGGTCGCCGATGCGGGCGTAGACCATGGGAATGACCATCGGCCGGTCTTCATGAATGAAACCGCAATGGGCGACGAGGCCGGCATCCAGGATTTCATAGGCAAGTGCCCGATCGTAGCTGCCCCGGTTCATTTGCCGGATCTTCGCGTAACGCGGCTTGTCCGCGGCTTGCCGCCTTTCCAGTGTGGACATGGTCTGCTCCAGGTTGGGTGGATCTTGTAATCCACGGTTTCCCCGATAAACTGGATTTTCAAAAGATCCGGTTTTTGAAAAATGAAAGAACCAGTTTTTCCCGAAGGCATCCTGTCGCTCGATCGATCCGGGCCGATTCCCTTGTCGGAACAGATCTACCGCGGCTTTCGAGATGCCGTGCGCGCCGGACTGCTCGCCAAGGGCGCGAAGCTGCCGTCGACACGGCGGCTTGCAGCGTCCCTGGACGTTGCGCGCAACACGGTGAATGCCGCCTACGAACTGCTGCAGGCCGAAGGCGTCATCACGCTGAGGGCGGGGGCCGCGCCAAGAATTACCGAGGATCTCCCGCCAGAGGGAAGATACGGGCCTCAAGCCGGCTCCGGGGTTGCGCTCGATCTTTCGGCACGGGGCCTGCACATGGCGGCAAATGTGCGCGGTGACGGTTGGGCGACACGGCACGGTGCGCTTCAACCCGGGGCCCCGGCGCTGGATTGTTTTCCCTACGAGGAGTGGGCGCGGCACCTGCGCCGCGCTGCGCGCATGGAACGCGGACCGGACCTGCAATACAGAAACTATTCGGGTGTTCCGGCCCTGAAGGAACAGTTGTCACGCCACCTTGCGGCAGAACGCGGCGTGCGTGCCCGGCCGGACCAGATCCTTGTGACAAGTTCGATGCAGGCAAGCCTGTCGCTGCTGTCGATGGCGCTGTCCGAGCCCGGTGACAACGCCTGGTTGGAAGAACCTGGTTATCTCGGCGCCAGGACCGCGTTTCATGTCGCCGGACTGAACGTTCACCCGCTGCCTGTCGATCACATGGGCGCTGACGTCGACCGCCTTCTGTCCTCCGGCGTGCAGCCCCGATTGATCTACGTGACGCCGTCGCACCAGTATCCGCTGGGAACCCGCATGCCCCTCGGGCGGAGGCTGTCCCTGCTCGAGGCGACGCGGTCTGCCGGTGCGGTCATTCTTGAAGACGACTATGACAGCGAATTCCTGTTCGAAGGCAGACCCGTCGCAGCGCTTTACGGTCTCGCGGAGGAGGGGCAGGTGATCTATCTCGGCACATTTTCAAAGAGCCTGCTTCCAGGTTTGCGGTTGTCTTTTTGCGTGGTGCCGTCAAGCCTCGCGCAGTCCCTGCAGCAACTGATGCGCAACATGGGCTGTGCGGCGAGCGTTCAGGTCCAGGTCGCGCTGGCGCAGTTCATCGATAGTGGCGCCTATCAGAAACATCTGAAACGCATTCGCAAGATCTACGAGGAGCGCGGAACGCTAATTGTCAGAACGCTGAAGGACCGTCTCGGCAACCGGGTCGCCGTCGACCTGCCGAACGGCAATGTTCAGGTCGCCATGCTGTTCCGGGAACCGGTCGACGATGTCGCCTTTGCCCGCGCGATGCAGGAGCGCGGATTTTCGGTCTCTCCCCTGAGCAACTGCTATCAGGGCGACGTCAGACAGCCGGGCCTCATCATCGGCTTCGCCGACGCAACGCCGCGCCAGATCCTCGACGGTGTGAACACCATCGGCGACCTGATGGAGGAATTACCTGTCTGATCGCGACCCGCTTTTCGCAGGCGGTCACAGACGCATTTTCGGAACGTCGCCCCGTACGATCAGGCTGGCCTCCGTCGACGAGATGATGTCGTCGATGGTTGCATCGGGGCCGGTTTCCTTCAGAACCAGACCGTCTTCGGTCGGTTCGATGACGGCCATTTCGGTCACGATCAGGCTCACCCGACGCTGGGCGGTCAGCGGGAGTGTGCATTCGCGCAGGATTTTCGGCTTGCCCCTTGCCGTGTGGACCATCGCGACGATCACGTGTTTCGCGCCGGCGACAAGGTCCATGGCGCCGCCCATGCCGGGAACCATCTTGCCCGGCACCATCCAGTTGGCAAGATAGCCGCGCTCGTCGACCTGCAGCCCGCCCAGAACCGTCATGTCGAGGTGTCCGCCGCGGATCAGTCCGAAACTCATCGCGCTGTCGATCGAGGCGGCACCGGGAACGGCGGTTACGAAGCCGCCGCCCGCGTCGGTCAGATCGGGATCTTCCATGCCTTCCGGGGGGCGCGACCCGAGGCCGATGACGCCGTTTTCCGCCTGGAAGAAGACATGCACCTCCTTGGGCAGAAAATTGGCCACCATGGACGGCAGGCCGATGCCGAGATTGACAAGCGAATCCGGTTTGATTTCCTGTGCCACGCGCCGCGCGATGATTTCCTTAGCTTCCATCGGGCTGTCTCTCCAGAAGATGATCGACAAGAACACCGGGTGTTTTCACACTGTCGGGCGAGATCACGCCGACCGGCACGATCGTTTGCGGTTCGGCGATGACGGTGTTCCCGGCAAGGGCCATGATCGGATTGAAATTGTGTGCCGTGAGCGAATATTCCAGATTGCCGACATAGTCGGCCTGATGGGCTGCGATCAAAGCAAAATCCGCGTGGATCGGTTCTTCCAGCAGAAACTTCTGTCCCTTCACCGTGACGATCTGTTTGCCTTCCTCGACCAGCGTACCGAGGCCGGTGGGCGTCAGGATGCCGCCGAGACCGACGCCTGCCGCGCGGATCCGTTCCACGAGCGTGCCCTGCGGCACCAGGTCGACGTCGATTTCGCCGGAGATCATTTTCTGCTGGGTTTCCGGGTTCAGCCCGATATGAGACGCGACGACCCTGGAAAGAGCGCCTGCCGTGACAAGTTTTCCGATACCACGGCCGGGCATCGCCGTGTCGTTGGCAACGACCGTCAGGTCTTTCGTTCCCCGTTCGACGATCGCGTCGATCAGCCGGTGCGGGGAGCCAACCCCCATAAACCCGCCGATCAACAAGGTTGATCCGTCCGGAATGAGCTCGGCGGCCTGGGCCGCCTTGATGGCCTGTTTCATTGAGCGCGTCCTCGCAGTTCAATCCGTGATGCGAAGGTTAGCGTCTGCCGCGGCTCATGAGAAATGAATATTGTGCGACGCAGTAACATTACGGAACCGGCGCGCGCCTGCATGCCCGTCAGGCTGCGGACCTTTCGATGCAGTCCGCGGCATGGTTCGCAGCTGCCAGGATCTTGCCCGCGTCCTGGCCGTTGCGCGCCAGCGCGTTCAGCCCGAGCAGGCAAGCGAGTGCGAATGCGGTGAGTTCCCGCGCCGCTGCTACATCCCGAATGCCGTTTTCACTCGCAAGCACGCCGTGGATCCTGCGTTCGAGCATCCTCATGCGCTCCCGAACTGGGTTTTCGTCCTCACCGCGCTCATCGAGCAACGACCCGGAAGACGTCAGCAACAGGCAGCCGCGCGGCGTGTTTCGTGTCATGAAGATGCCGACATGGCGCACGAGCGCAGCAACTGCCTTCAAAGGCTCCTCTTCGCGGTCCATCTGGTTCAAACCCAGCGCAGTGGCTTCATTCCAGTATTTCTCAAGGACGGCATTGAAAACTTCGTCCTTGCAGCCGAACGCAGCATAGAAGCTGCCGCGCTTGATCCCGGCAGCGGACTGCAGATCATCCACCGAGGTTCCCTGGTATCCCTTCGTCCAAAACACGTCGACGAAGGCGTCGAGGGCTTTGTCGGTATCAAATGTTTTCGGGCGTCCGGCCATCTTGCCTCTGTTTGCGACGGGCTCCGGCAGCGTGCCGCCGGAGCCCGTTCGTTCATTCTGCTGCGGCCACCGCCGGCTGCCATTCGAATTTCCGGAATGGGGCGTCTACCGGCGTGTCGGCCAGGTGGTTCACGTAATTTGACATGACTTTCTGGGCAACGCCAAGAATGATGTCGAGGACCTGCCGTTTTGAATAGCCTGCCGCGAGGAAAGCGTTGACGTCGGCATCGGAGACGACACCGCGCTGGCGGACGACCTTCAGTGTAAACTGGCGCAGTGCCTCGAGCCTGTCGTCTTCGAGCGGAGCCGCGTTTCGCAGGGCTTCGATGACACCGTCATTGACCTTCTGCATGTGCGCGATGGCGGTATGGGCCGGCACGCAGTAGTGACACGCGTGTTCCACGTTGATCGTCATCCAGACCACGGTCTGCTCGACGACCGACAGGCTTGTCTGTTGAAACAGTTCATGAAGTTTCTGGTAGGCCTCCAGGTGCTGGGGCGACTCGGCCATCACGGCGTGAAGGTTCGGTATCATGCCGAAGGCCTTAAGCGAGTTGTCCAGAAACGGACGGCTGCCTTCCGGGGCCGTTTCCTGTGTGTGAAGCGTAAATTCCGTCATCTCTGATCTCCATTTTCTGCGTGGTCAGCACGCGTCATGCAATCTCTTGCAAACGGCATATGGGTATTCTGTACTAAGTAGTCAAAAATAAAGCGTGACGGTAAAACGGCAGGAATACGGGTTTTTTGAACCAGTTCACCCAAACGTGAAAACCCGCGTCACCGAAGCGGATATCTGATGTTCGAGTGTGAATCACCGCCCGGAAGCCCCCCGGAAGCCCTGTGGAACCGAAACCGTCACACGGTGCCGGCCCGTGTCCTGCCTGGTTCACAGTGGCCCGGTCAGATCCCGGAAATCCGGCCGAAAGACCCGGATCGTTCGTCAAAGGGGAGATTTCGCAGGCGGTCTTGCTTGACCTTCAACCGAAAGCCACTTAAGCCGCTAGCGCCAGTCGGCCGGACAGCCGCTGCCGCAAGCGCCGAAAGGCCGCGGGAGAGGAAAGTCCGGGCTCCATGGAAACACGGTGCCGGGTAACACCCGGCGAGGGCAACCTCAGGGAAAGTGCCACAGAAAGCAAACCGCCCCGGCGCGCCGGGGTAAGGGTGAAAGGGTGGAGTAAGAGCCCACCGCGCTGCTGGTAACAGCGGCGGCACGGTAAACCCCACCGGGAGCAAGACCGAATAGGGACAGCAAGGGCCGGGAGAAATCCCGGAACAGGCCGGTTTCCAGGCCGGCTGTCCGGGTTGGTTGCGAGAGGTGCCCGGCAACGGGCATCCCAGATGAATGGCTGTCGCGTCCGTCGATACGGGCCATACAGAACCCGGCTTACAGGCCGGCTGGCAAATTCATTTCAACCCGCCGCGTATTGCGGTGCGCTTGCCAGAAATTCGCCGTAGGCGTCTGCGTTCGGGTAGGAAAACTGTTCGGCGATCGGGTTGGACCGTTTTGTCTTCCCGGCTCCCACATCCGCCAGCAGCTCGTCAAAATGCCGGAAGTGGAAAGGCGCGGAACACAACCCGCCATAGACCTTGGCGGCCGGGCGTTCCTTGCGCCGCCACTCGAGCATCTCCTCGATGTTCCGTGTCATGTCCGCTGCGCTTGGCTGTCTGGCCAGTTTGCCATCCGCATATCGCACAAGCCAGTTTGCGATCATTTCCGCGGAGAGGATCGTGCAGAAACTGGAATTGAAACCGACGAAACCCATGTCGGGCAGGTCGGGGTTCACGGCCAGCCTGTAGACGCGATACTGACCGTCGGGCTCGATCAGCTTGTCCTGAAACTCCTGTGCGAGAAAGGGAACACCGAGTTTCCAGCCGACCGCGAGGATCGACAGATCGCAGGGTACCGTGTCTCCATTGGTCAGGACGACCTTGTCCTCCTCGTAGCGTTCAATGGTTCCCCTGACCGGACGGATCGATCCGTCGTTGAAGCCTTCGAACAGGCCCGGGGTAACGATGGGCAGTGAACAGGACGCATCCTTCTCGATGGGTGCGTCGGGCACCATATCCCATTTCTTCAGTCCGAGCTGCAGTTTGAGCAGCGTCTCGAGACCCCGGAAGTTGGCCCAGATCAGGGGCTTGAAAGCGGCAAAGAGCGCCTTGCCGGCTGGGGAGCGTCCCCATCCGTTGAACTGTTGTTCCTGCGCACGCATGTAGAGGAGCCGTTTGAAATTGATGCCGCCGACGAAATAGGGCACCCGCCAGACCGGCTCCCGGTAGACCAGCGTGACCGAGCGCGCACCGCTGGCGGCGGCGTTGACGGCAATGTCCGTCGCGGATTTGGATCCTCCGAGGACGACGACATCCTTGCCCTTCGCCGTTGCGGGGTCGGTGTATTCAGAGCTGTGAATGACGCTGCGGCCGGTGGCTTCAAAGGCCTCCTGACCGGCATGCGTGATGATGTTCTTGTCCGAAAACTGCCCCGTGCAGACGGCGACGAAATCAAAGTCCTGCGTCCGCACCTTGCCGCCGGCCTCAAGCGTGAGTGTCCAGCCGGGTTCTCCGTCCTTCCTGCGATCCATGGAGCGTACATTCGTGTTCAACTGAAACAGACGAGCCAGCTTGTGCTTGTCGGCGTAGCTATGAAGATAGGCATGAACCTGAGGCCCCTTGGGCCATTCCGGATAATCGTCCGGCATGGCAAGATCGGTGTACCGGTAGAGATCCTTGGGCGACTGGGTCTGCACGCCCGGATAAGACCGGGACAGTTCCCACACGCCACCGAAATCGTGGCCTCTTTCAAAGCCGAAGACCCGGTGGCCGCGTTCATCGAATGCCTTGGCCGCGGCAAGGCCGCTCACGCCGCCGCCGATAATCGCGACGTTCTTGCGTTTGGTCATGTCACAATCCTCCTGACACCCTGGGATCTGCTCAAGCCTGATCCGGCGGGGGAAGGAAGTCGACTTCGTGCAGGGCCGACAATCTGACGAGCTCCTGCGGGTCCGTAACACCGTTCAGGGCGATGAACAGGTCGAACAGCTTGCGCGCCGGTGCAACGCCGAAGACGCAGGTCGCGGTCTTGCCGGACCGATTGAAAATCCCGTGCGCCTCTCCCATCGGCATGCGCACCGTGTCGCCGGCTTTTGCCATATGTGTGCCGCCGCCCATTTCAACTTCAAGCTCGCCCTCCAGCATGACGATCCATTCGTCCTGGGTCGGGTGAACATGCGGCGGGACGAAGCTTTCGGCCGGAACCACGGCGTGCCATATGAACGCGTTGGTGCTGTGGAGTTTCGGTTTGTAGGTCTGACCGACAACATTCCAGCTGATGTCGTCGAGGCCCGTGTCTGCGGATGTGATGCCGGCTCCGTTTTGCATTCTGTTCCCCTCCGTGAAGCAGTGTATTGACGAAAAAATGCTAACTGCGGCTCTTGGAATGTTTTATCCGGATTGCGAAAAAATCCGACAAGATGCAGTCATTTGCCGCCTTGACGGGCTCGAATGCTTGAACGGACTGAAGGCTCGCGGCATGATTTGGCATGCTTCGATCCGCGCTCAGACCGCCGCTCAATGATTTCAGGTGCTTCGACACGCTCGACGTTGACGAAGCCCGTGAAATCGTCGCGCGAAATTTCTGCAGTCACAGGCTTGAGCGGATGTCAACCGCAGATCGCTTCAACGCCTGCCAGAACAGGGTCGACGGCAAACATGTTTCCCTGAACTACATCCGTTATGGGGCGGACGTGACCATCGACCCGGGCGAACTGTCCGACTTCTATCTGATCCAGATACCGATTGCCGGCACGGCGGATGTGCGTAATGGCACCCGTTCCGTCTGGTCGACGACGTCCATGGGCGTGATCCTGAACCCGGACCGGCACACCACCATGCGCTGGCACGCCGGGTGTGAACAGGTTCTGGTACAGATCGAAAGATCCTACGTCGCCAACATTGCCACCCGCATGACAGGTCTCGGTATGAACACGATCCGTTTTCATCCGGGTCTCGACTTGAAACGTGCCGCGGTCGCGGTTTGGGCAAAGCGCCTGCGCGGTCTTTTCGGAGCCGCTGCGGCGGGGCAGATTTTCCGTCAACCGGACGACCCCCGGCAGCAGCAGCTCGAAGAAGTGCTCGTGACTACATTGCTGGATGCTCAGGCCAACACTGCGTCCCACATTATTGGAGATCGCGTTACAGGAGCTTCACCGGCGGTTCTGAAAAAGGCAGTGGCCTATATCAACGACAGGTTCGATCACGACATAAGCCTGCTGGATATCTGTGCGTATGCCAGGGCGACCCCCCGCAATCTGCAGATCGTGTTCAAACGGGAGCTCGGATGCAGTCCAATGGAAAAACTGCAGGACATCCGCCTGAAATTCGCGCGGCATCTGTTGTTGTCGAGCAGTGGCAATCTTTCAGTAGCGGAGATCGCCGAAAGGTCGGGACAACGGCATGCGGGACGGTTCTCCCAGGCCTACAAGGCGCGTTACGGAGAGAAACCCAGGGACACCTTGCACCGCCGCCGGTTCGGCTGACACAAGCGTCTCGTCTAGACGATCTGTCTTCCAGAAAGAAATTTCCCGATTTCGTGGAAGAAATTTTCTACTTAAGTGTTTTATGTATTCATGTAATTATTTTTTTGTTGAATATGTATAAAATGTGGCGAATTGAACATTATATCGCCCTTAACATTTAATGTTTTGTCCATGTTGTTATCCTTCTTCCTTCCTAGTCTTGATTCGGTTCAAACAATACAGGTGGGAGTAAGATGGAAGGCACGTTCGAAGATTTTCTGGCGGCGCTGCTTGCCTTTGAGTCGGGCTGGGACAGGGACCGTTACAATTCCGGCATCATTCAGGACTGGCAACTGGATCAATGGGCCGGGGGCGGCGTCGAGACCCGATTTCCGCAATATACCAGCTGGTCGCAGCTCACGGATGCCGAATGGGAGGCAATGGCGTATCAGTCGATGAACTCGCTTGGGTTCGTCGGGTTCCAGTTCGGCGAGGCGCTGCTGATCGATCTCGGCTACTACGACGACACCGTCTTTTACGGCAACGGGGCGGCCACGAACACCTGGGACGGGACCTGGACCGGCAAGAACGGCGTCACATCGCTCGAAGACTTCATGACGAAGGAGGCTCAGAACGTCGCGATCCAGGAAGCCTTCGGCTACAACGTTCAGGTCTTGGAGACACAGCTTTCCGGCAGCGGTCAGTCCCTGAGCGATTTCATCGGTCAGACGGCCAGCTATGTCCAGAACGGTGTGACCGTCACCGTGGAACTTACACTGACCGGTATTCTCGCGGCGGCACACCTGCGCGGCGCTTGGGGTACGGCGTCCCTGCTTCAGGGCGGAGCCGTCAGTACGGATGAATACGGCACATCCATCCTGCAATATATCGATCAATTCGGCGGCTATTCTTCGCCTTCGATCGCCGAGATGATCTCCTTCTATGAAGACCGTCTCACTGGTGACGAAGGACTCGGCACACCGGGGGAAACCCCCGGTGGAACACCGGGAACGGGTGATCCGGGCGATAACGGCGATGCAGGTGTTTCGGAGAACGACGCCAGTGTCGTCATCACGTGGGCCTGGGGCCAGGACGAGGTTGTGGCCGGGTTCGACCCGGAAACCGACACAGTCTTTATCGACTGGATCGGAGCGGCGGATCTTGTGGTTTCCGAAACGGCGCAAGGTGTTGTCTTCGCGGTTCCGTCCAACAGCCAGAGCACGACACTTCAAGGTATTCAGCTCAGCGAGCTGAGCAGTGCGAATTTCACAATCCTGGATGCAACGGCGGCGGCAGAGGTGCTGGCCCTGGTGGGCGATGGCTCCGGTGTGCCCGATACACCGGTTACGCCGGATGTTCCCGACGAACCGGAGACACCGGATGTACCGGACGATCCCGGTACGCCCGATGAGCCGGACACGCCGGACGAACCGGATGTCCCCGATACGCCCTTGCCACCGGCTACGCCTGACAGCTGGCACGGTACGGCAGGTGTCTCGGCTGCGACGGCGAGCGTGGTGATTACCTGGGCGTGGGGAACGAACCGGAGCCTTGCGGATTTCGACCCTGAGACCGACACGATCTTCATCGACTGGTTCGGTCCGGAGGCGATCGAGATGACGGAAGAGGGTGGCAACACGGTCTTCACGATGGCATCCAACAACCAGACGCTGACCCTCGAAGGCGTTCTGCCGGGTGACCTTTCTCCCGCCAACTTTACCATCATGAGCGAGGCGACCGGCCAGGAAATCCTTTCGCAAGTCGGCGGCAGTCCTGCCGATCCCAACAACCCGGACGAACCCGTCGATCCGGACCCGGCAGACCCGGTCGATCCCGGAACGCCGGAGGGGCCCCAGATGATCATGATCATGCCGGGCAGCCCGTCACGCGTGATCGACAGTTTCAATCCGGCCACCGACATGATCCACCTGGAAGCGGGCATCATCGCGGAACGGCTCGAGTTCGCTGACTATCCGTCGACGATTGCAGATGTTTCTGCCGGCCTGACGGTGCGTGTTCTGACCCCGGCAGGAGAAATCGCCAGCGAGACGGTTCTTGTTGGCGTCGATGCCTCGGACCTCACCATGAACAACTTCATGGTTGCCGAGGAATCCGCCCTGAATGAAGTTGCAACGCTGCTCGGGCAATCGGTTGAAACACCCGACACGGGCGGCTTCGACATTGTCTACGATACGGACGGCTCCAACCCTCCGGTTCCCTCCGGTGCGAGCGATCTGGGCGGCGTCAGATGGGCGGCCGATTTCGGAGCGGACGACATTGTCGGCTTCGATCCGGCAGCGGACGAGATCGATTTCGGCAACGCCTCAGTCCATGGGTTGATCCTGACAATGACGCCAGCGGGCGAGCCGGCGATCGACAATCCCTGGGGTCCCGACATGCAGATCCTTCAGGGCGTTCAGCTTTCCGAGCTGTCCATCGAGAATTTCGGCATCGTCGGCAACGAGCATCTTCGGCAGGACCTTGGCGGCATTCTCTCCTGGGAGGCGAATATCGGGCCGCGCGACAGTGACACCGTTTACCTGCGCTCGCACGAATACGGCGTCAGGGAAGTGATTGACGGGTTCGATCCCGCGACGCAGAAGATCAGCTTTCTCTATTTCGGGACGCGCGAGCGCCTGAGCGTGGAGGACACCCCGGAAGGTCTGGTGATCAGTTCCCTGCCGAGCGGCCAGAGTTTTGTCTTCACAGGCGTTTCAAAGCCCGATCTCATTCCCGGCCTTGTCGAGTTCCATCATGACCAGGTGATGGAAGACAATCTGGAAGCGCCTTTCGGCTTCGATCAGGATGATGTCACGCTGGTGTCGCGGAGCGCTCTCCTGACCCCTGACGCGCCTCCGGGCGCGACAACGGACGGTCATCAGGTCAGGGACGGCGTCGGTGTTGTATCCGAGCCCGCGCCGCCGGATACACCCGATGGCCCGGACCAGCCGGCCGTGCCAGCGGTCGGCGATGATGACATCGTTCTCCAGGACGGCGCGGATACGGTTCTGGTGACCTGGGACTGGGGCCGGAAGTTCGCCGTCAAGGCCTTCAACCCGGCGGAAGACAGTCTGAATTTCAGCGGTCTTGGCGCGTCTGACATTTCCATCTCGGAAATTGCCGACGGGCTTCAGATCACGGTCGAGAACAATGGCGGTCACAGCCTGCTTCTGGAAGGGATCCAGGCGGAAGATCTGTCGCTCGCCAATCTGAGTGCTGCCGGCTGGAACACCGTTGTCACGAACCAGGGCGGCGTTGCCGACCAGCTCGAAAGTCTTGGAAACACCGATTTGCTCAGCTGATCCAGACCGGTGCCATTGCAGTGAAAACGCCGCGCATTTGCGCGGCGTTTTTGTTCTCCACAGGTCATTCACAACGGCCGTTTCGGGCGGCAGTTTTTGCCGGGTTGCAGGGGTGCGGAACGTAAAACCTCCGTAATCCTGCGAATCTGATTCTTCTATTCTGTCAAGGCTTCATTAAGCATGTTTCGATTAACGTCATGCGATGGGGTCGTGAGCGATCAAATCCAGCCAGAATCCATGAGATTCCATTGACTGCCCATGTTTTCCCATGGTATCCCATAATGACCCAGAACGGGGGATGCGGGCCCATATAAACGCGGTCCGGGGCATAAATTGACGGCTCGGCAGGAGCCGGTTTTGCAAATTGCATGTCCTTGGTCGCGTTGACCGTTTCTTTCGAAGGGTGATTTGGGGATTTCGACAGGTGGGGACCTGTCTGAAGGGGATTTATGGCCGGATTTGTTTCTCACTTTACCAACCGGCTGGATGCCAAGGGTCGCGTGTCGATCCCGGCACCCTTCCGGTCGGTCTTGGCGAGAGATGGATTTGAGGGGCTGTATTGCATCACTTCCGCACATTGCGATGCCGTCGACGCCGGCGGAAACGATCTGCTTGCGGAAATCAGCAAGCGCTCCGAGGCATTTGCCAAGCTGTCACCCGACCATGACGCTCTGGCGGTCGCCCTTTTCGGTGCGAGCGAAAACCCAAAGATCGATGGAGACGGCCGCGTGACCATTTCCGACATGATCAAGGAGCATACCGGGATCACCGACCAGGTCACTTTCGTCGGGTTGAATTACAAGTTTCAGATCTGGGAGCCGGAAAAGTTTCGCGAGTACCGCGCTGAGGCCCAAAGACGTGCGCTCGCGATGCTGTCGGGGCAAAGCCCCGCGCCTTCACAGGGAGAGCCGTCATGATGGCGCTCGGCGACAGAGACGCTGCTTCTGCCGCTGGCGGACCCGAACGCCACGTGCCGGTTCTCCTGAGTGAAGTCCTGGAATGGCTCGATCCGAAGCCCGGTGAAGTGATTGTCGACGGGACATTCGGGGCCGGTGGCTACACCCGTGCCATTTTGGCGAAAGGCGCGCGGGTGGTCGGTGTCGATCGGGATCCTGACGCAATTTCCGCAGGGCGGGCACTGGAAGACGAGGCGCAGGGTGCGCTGATGCTCGTTTCCGGCCAGTTTTCCGACCTTGAAGATCATGCGCACAGCTGCGGCTTTGATGCCGTCGACGGCGTGGTTCTCGATCTGGGGGTCTCTTCGATGCAGCTGGACGAAGCCGAGCGCGGGTTCTCCTTCCTGCGCGATGGTCCGCTGGACATGCGCATGGAGCAGGCAGGCCCGTCCGCAGCCGACGTCGTCAATGATCTGCCGGTCAGGGACCTTATCCGCATCATCGGACTTCTGGGCGAGGAAAAACGGGCGACGTCCGTTGCACATGCCATCGACAGCGCACGCAAGGAAAAGCGGTTCGACAGAACGCTTGAGCTGGCGAACCTCGTCGAAAAGGTTCTCGGGCGGTCTCCGAAGAAGGCTCAGATCCATCCCGCGACACGCACGTTCCAGGCTCTTCGGATCTATGTGAACGGTGAACTGCACCAGGCGGCCGAAGCGCTGGGCGCGGCGGAGCGCATCCTGCGTCCGGGCGGGCGTCTCGTGCTGGTGAGTTTTCATTCGCTGGAAGACCGGATCGTCAAGCGGTTCTTCCAGGACCGGACCAGAACACGCGGCGGCGGTTCCCGCCACTTGCCGGAAGAGGAAGTTCCGCCAGCGACATTCGAGCTTCTGACGCGCAAGGCGATCGAGGCAAGGGCGGATGAGACGGCAGGCAATCCGAGGGCGCGCTCGGCGAAGCTGAGGGCAGGGCGGCGCACCGGGGCACCTGCGCGCGATCTGGATATTCACGCGGCGGGTGTGCCGCGGCTTGCAGAATTTCACGGGCTGGGGGGCTGATAATGGTACGCACGCTGAACATCCTGTTCATTCTCGCCGTCGTGATCGGCGCAGCGACCGTCTACGACATGAAGCTCGCGGCGACCAAGTCGGCGGCGAAGGTCGCGGACCTGCAGCGGCAGATTGATGAAGAGCGCAACGCGATCCGCAACCTCAAGGCGGAATGGAGCCTCCTGAACAAGCCCGACCGCCTCCAGGGCCTCGTCGAACGCTACAACACCTATCTCGAACTGGATGCTCTTGACGTGAAACAGATCGTTGGCCCCGAAGAGCTTCCTGCGCGCCCGGTCATGCTCGAGCCGATCGGCGGCTCCAACCAGATGGGCGGCTATGCCGGTTCATCTGCGGCGATCCAGTAGGGGGCTCCGATGACGATCGTAAGCGAACCGGCTAGCTTTCTTCAGGTCAAGCGCTCCAGCCCGAGGAGCGCGCGCGGCTCGGTATCCTCCAGCGCCGTGCGGTCGCGTGTCATCGTCGCGATGATGGCTTTCGCCTGCGTCTATGCCGCAATCGCGGGACGGCTCGTGCACCTGGCCCAGATGGAGGAAGCCCCGTCTCGCGCCTGGATTTCCGCGCAGGATTCGGTGTCCGCTTCCCGGCCGGACCTGATCGACCGGAACGGGGAAATCCTTGCAACCGATATCAAGACCGCTTCGCTCTACGCGGAGCCGCGCCGGATCATTGACGTCGACGAAGCAGTCGAGGGTCTGATCCGGGCGCTTCCGGAGCTCGACGAGCAGGTGGTACGGCGGCGCCTTGAGAGCGGCGCCGGGTTCGTCTGGCTGAAGCGTGAAATGACGCCGCAAAAGGCCGATGAGGTTCACAATCTCGGTTTGCCCGGTATCGGCTTTCTTTCCGAAAACCAGAGGTTCTACCCGGGTGGTCCGACAGCGGGGCACATTGTCGGGTCGGTGAATGTCGACAATCAGGGCCTCGCCGGCATCGAAAAGCATATCGACGACGAGTGGCTGGCCGATCTGCAGTCGCTTGGTTTCGCGTCTGACAAGTCGATGGAGCCGGTCAGGCTTTCCGTGGATCTGCGCGTGCAGCACGTGGTGCGCGACGAACTGGTCAAGGCGATGGAGCGCTACCGCGCGATTGCCGCGGCCGGCATTGTCCTGGATGCCAAGACAGGCGAAGTGGTCGCCATGTCTTCCTTGCCGGACTACGATCCGAACGATCGCGCACAGGCGCTTGAACGGGACCGCCTGAACCGGGCGACCGGAGGCGTTTTCGAGATGGGCTCTGTGTTCAAGGCGTTCACAACCGCGATGGCGCTCGATTCCGGGGCCGTTTCCATCAACGACAGCTTCGATGCGACGCGCCCGATTCGTGCCGCAGGCCGGACGATTTCCGATTTCCACGGGAAAAACCGGATCCTCTCGGTACCCGAGATTTTCATCTATTCGTCCAATATCGGCACCGCGAAGATGATGCTGGCGACCGGAGTTTCACGGCAGAAGGAGTTCCTCGAGCGGCTTCACCTGACAAAGCGTTTGAGCACGGAACTGCCCGAAAACGCTGCTCCGCTACTGCCTCCGAAGTGGAATGAGCTGGCGGCCATGACCATCTCGTTCGGCCATGGCCTGTCGGTCACTCCGATGCAGACGGCGGTGGCTGCGGCCGCGGTCGTCAACGGTGGCAAACTGCTTCCGCCGACCTTCCTGCCAAGGTCCCAGGAGCAGGCGCAAGCTGTTGGAAAACAGGTTATTTCTCCGGATGTGAGCCGCATGATGCGGTACCTGTTCCGTCTGAATGTCCTCAACGGATCCGGCCGCCGCGCGGATGTTCCCGGATACACGGTCGGCGGCAAGACCGGGACAGCGGAAAAGATTGAAAACGGCCGTTATGTCAGCAACAAGCGACGGAATTCGTTCCTCTCCGCCTTTCCGATGGATGACCCGAGATACGTTGTTCTCGTGGTGCTTGACGAACCCAAACCCGAGCGCAAGGGCATCGGGGCGACCGCGGGACTGAACGCGGCGCCGATGGTCGGAGCGATCGTGAGACGGTCAGCGCCGATGCTCGGAGTGATGCCGCGCTTCGGCAAGGGGGATGAACCGATTGAGATTTCCTATTAAGGAGACATAGACAGCCAGGTGCCGGCGGGGTCGCAGCCGTTTTCCGGTGCCAGGGCTGTCAAGGACGACGCACAAACCGAACGATCAGGCGCAATGGATCTTGAATATCTGGCCGACGGCATTCCCTTGCCGGTTCAGGCAAAAGGTCTTGAAATAACGGGACTGACGGCTGACAGCAGGTCTGCGCGGCCCGGATACCTGTTTGCCGCGTTCAGGGGCACGACGGTCGACGGCACCCGCTTCGTCCCGAATGCGGTTCAAGCCGGCGCAGTCGCGATCCTGTGCGCCAGTGACGCAGAGGACGCCCTCAAGGCACTGCTTCCTGATGAAATTGCCGTCATCGCGGTCGACGAACCCCGCAGGGTCTTCGCCCGTCTTGCGGCCAAGTTTTACGGCAGGCAGCCGGATGTGATCGTCGCGGTTACAGGGACTGCGGGCAAAACCTCGGTTGCGCATTTCGTGCGGCAGATCTTTCAGGCGGCAGGCCATCCGGCGGCCAGCCTTGGAACACTCGGTATCGTCAAGGCCGACGGTTCGACCTACGGCGGCCTGACCACGCCAGATCCCGTTGCGCTCCACCGGGAACTGAGCGAGCTGGAAGCGGAGGGGATCAACCATGCAGCCCTGGAAGCCTCGTCCCACGGACTGGATCAGTACAGACTGGACGGTGTGCGCCTGACGGCTGCCGCCTTTACCAATCTCGGCCGGGATCACATGGACTACCATCCGAGCATCGAGGACTATCTGCGCGCCAAGCTCCGTCTCTTTGCAGATCTGCTGCCTGCCGGCGGAACGGTCGTTGTCGATCCGGGCGAAAAATATTCAGACCGGGTTCTGGAGGTTGCCGGACAACGCGGATTAACGGTTTTCGAGGTCGGTGAAACGGGGCGCGACCTGAAATTGACCGGTCTCAGAACCGAAGGCGCGGGTCAGGAACTCGCGCTGCAGACGGATCGCGGGGAATACAGGGTCACGCTGCCCCTGATCGGGCGTTTCCAGGTTTCCAATGCCCTGATCGCGGCCGGACTTGCGATTGCCGCGGGCACGGACATGGGTCTGGTGCTGCGGTCCCTTGAAAATCTCAAAGGCGCTCCGGGGCGCCTGGAACTGGCTGGCAGGACAGCGGCCGGCGGACTTGTTTTCGTCGATTATGCCCACAAGCCGGACGCGCTCGACAATGCCCTTGCTGCGCTCCGGCCGATCGCGACCGGAAAACTGGCCGTCGTCATCGGTGCCGGAGGGGACCGGGATCCCGGCAAGCGCAAGCTCATGGGCGAGGCGGCTGCACGACACTCGGATCTGGTCATTGTAACGGATGACAACCCGCGATCAGAGGATCCGGCATCCATTCGCGAGGCGGTCATGTCGGGTGCGCCGGATGCGCTGGAGATCGGCGACCGGATGGAAGCGATTGCCGAAGGCGTTCGCGGGCTTCAAGCCGGCGATATCCTGTGTGTTGCCGGAAAGGGCCACGAAACCGGCCAGATTGTTGGCGACACAGTGATTCCCTTTTCCGATCACGACGCCGTGCAGCGTGCGATAAGCCTTCAAGGAGCACCATGAGCGACCCTCTCTGGAAACTGGATGCATTTGCCGAGGCTGCTGGTGGCCGTGTCGAGGGTGAGGCCGATGCGGAGATTATGGGGATCTCGATCGACAGCCGGTCGCTGGAACCGGGCGATGCGTTCATTGCCATCAAGGGAGACCGCTTCGACGGGCACGACTACGTTGCAGCAGCGCTGGACGCAGGTGCCAGCGTTGCGGTCGTTGCAGACAGCAAACTTCCGGACTTGCCCGAGGATGGGCGCTACGTGGTCGTCGGCGATCCGCTGGAGGCGATGTGCCGGATCGGGATTGCATCGCGTGCACGTACAAGCGCCCGGATCATCGCGGTCACCGGTTCCGTCGGCAAGACCGGCACCAAGGAAGCGCTCCGGCTGACGCTGGAGCAGTCCGGCAAGGTGCATGCGTCCGTCGCGTCTTTCAACAACCACTGGGGCGTGCCCCTGACGCTTGCGCGCATGCCGGCCGACACCGAATACGGTGTCTTTGAAATCGGCATGAACCACCACGGTGAGATCACGCCGCTGGTCAGGATGGTCCGGCCGCATGTGGCGATCATCACGACGGTTCAGCCGGTTCATCTGGAATTCTTCGATTCGGTTGAAAAGATCGCGCAGGCCAAGGCCGAAATCTTCGAGGGACTGGAACCGGATGGCGTGGCGATCCTCAACAAGGACAATCGCCAGTACGATCTCCTGCGCTTTCTCGCGACCACCGCCGGCGTCCCGAGAGTTCAGACATTCGGGCTGGACCCGAGCGCAGACAGTCACGTGGAGAATGTCGTCAGCTATGCGGGCGGATCGAGCGTGGATGCCTCGATACTTGGCACCGAGATCACCTACAAGGTCGGCGCGCCCGGCAAACATGTCGTGAAAAACAGCCTGGCGGTCCTGACAGCGGTTCACGACGTCGGCGCGGACCTTGCGCGGGCCGGGCTTGCCCTCGACAGCATGAAACCGCCAAGGGGGCGCGGCGAAGTCAGCCGCCTCGTGGCGCCGGGTGGCGAATTCGACCTCGTGGATGAGAGCTACAACGCCAATCCCGCCTCCATGCGGGCGGCCATTTCGGTGATTGGCGAGACACCGGTCACGCGCCCCGGCCGCCGGATTGCGGTGATCGGCGACATGCGCGAACTGGGGCCGGAGGCGGACCGGCTGCATGCCGAGTTGCTGGAACCGATAACCGAGGCGCAGATCGACGCGGTCTACTGCGCAGGTCCGCATATGCACGCGCTCTGGGAGCGGTTGCCGCAACAGCTGCGGTCTCACTACAGCGAGGATGCAAAAGATCTGGAAGACGTCATTTTGAGGGACGTCCGGCCCGGCGATGTCGTTATGGTCAAGGGATCACTCGGGACCCGCATGGGCCCGATTGTCGAGGCCCTTAAGAAGGAATACCCGCCAGCGGACGACACCGCGGCGGCATAAGGGATAGCTGATGTTTTATTTTTTGGGGCAGTTTGCGGATCAGATTTCGGCGTTGAACGTGTTCAGATACATCACGTTCCGAACGGGCGGCGCGATAATGACCGCGCTGTTTTTTGTTTTCCTGTTCGGGCCGAAGATAATCTCCAGTCTGCGTATCCGTCAGGGCCACGGCCAGCCGATCCGGGCCGATGGACCCGAGAGCCATCTTCTCACGAAGCAGGGAACGCCCACCATGGGCGGACTGATGATCATGTCGGGCGCGATGGTCGCGGCGCTGCTGTGGTCGGACCTGTCCAATCCCTATGTCTGGGTCGTGATCGGCGTCACCCTCGGTTTCGGCGGGATCGGCTTCTACGACGACTACCTGAAAGTCACGAAATCCTCCCATACCGGCTTTGGCGGCAAGGCGCGCCTTGCGCTCGAATTCCTGATTGCGGCACTCGCGGCCTATGCCGTGACGATCCTCGACACGTCCGAGTATTCCAAGGCGATCACCTTCCCGTTCCTGAAGGACTTCACGCTCAATCTCGGACTGATATTCATCCCCTTTGCCGCCTTTGTCATGGTCGGGGCCGGGAACGCGGTCAACCTGACCGACGGTCTCGACGGTCTTGCGATCGTTCCGGTCATGATCGCCTGTGCGTCGTTCGGGCTGATCGCCTATCTGTCAGGCAACGCGGTTTTCGCGAACTACCTGCAGATCCACCATGTCTCGGGAACCGGCGAACTCGCCGTCATCTGCGGCGCGGTGATCGGTGCGGGGTTGGGCTTCCTCTGGTTCAATGCGCCGCCTGCGGCGATTTTCATGGGTGACACCGGGTCGCTGGCGCTCGGCGGCATGATCGGTGCGATCGCCGTTGCCACCAAACACGAAATCGTCCTTGCGATCATCGGCGGCCTCTTTGTTCTTGAGGCCGTTTCGGTGATCGTACAGGTGTTTTCCTTCAAACTGACGGGCAAACGGGTGTTCCGCATGGCTCCGATCCATCACCATTTCGAGATGATGGGATGGACGGAAAGCCAGGTTGTGATCCGGTTCTGGATCATTGCGGTCGTCCTTGCCCTGCTCGGTCTCGCCACGCTGAAGCTGAGGTAGGCCGCATGATCCCCGTCACGACATTTCAAGGAAGGAAGGTCGCGCTGTTCGGACTTGGCGGGTCCGGCCTCGCTACCGCGCGTGCCCTGAAGGCCGGCGGGGCGGAGGTCGTGTGTCACGATGACAACGAGGCGCGCGTTCAACAGGCGGCTGAAGCGGGTCTTGCAACACAGGATCTGCGCGCGCTTGACTGGGACGGCATCGCCGCGCTGGTGCTGTCGCCCGGCGTGCCGCTCACGCATCCGGTGCCGCACTGGACAGTCGATCTCGCACGCGAGGCCGGTGCCGAGATCATCGGAGACGTGGAACTGTTCTGCCGGGAGCGGCGCAAACAATGCCTTTCCGCTCCCTTCATCGCGATCACCGGAACGAACGGCAAGTCGACAACCACCGCGCTTATCGCGCATCTGCTCAAGGAACTCGGGCTTGATGTTCAGGTGGGCGGAAACATCGGAACGCCGGTCCTCGAACTGCAACCACCGGTTCCCGGGCGCCACTATGTCATCGAGTGCTCGTCCTACCAGATCGATCTGTCGCCGACGCTTGATCCGAGCATCGGCGTGCACATGAACCTGTCTCCGGACCATCTCGACCGGCACGGCACCATGGAAAACTACTCTGCGATCAAGGAAAGGCTCGTGGCCGGGTCCAAGCTGGCGATCATCGGTGTCGACGATCGCCTGTCTTCCCAGATCGCGGACCGGCTCGAGCTCGCACACAAGCCGGTGTGCAGGATCGCCGGGGAGCGGGAGCTGACGGAAGGGATCTACGCGTCGCACGGGTTCCTGATCGAAGCTCACAGCGGAACGCAGCGCCAGGTTGCCCTGCTTGGCGGGGTTGACAGCCTGCGCGGAGATCACAACGGCCAGAACGCCGCAGCCTCATTTGCGGCCCTGCGCGCCCTGGAGCAGCCGTCCGAAAAAATCGCCGCCGCTCTCACCACCTTCCCGGGTCTGCATCATCGCATGGAGATCGTCGCAAAACGTGGGCGGGTGCTGTTCGTCAACGATTCCAAGGCGACCAACGCAGACGCCGCGGCCCGGGCGCTTTCAAGCTTCGAGAGGATCTACTGGATCGCGGGGGGACGCGCCAAGGAAGGCGGGATCTCCTCCCTGGACGAGTATTTTCCGAGGATCGCCAAAACGTTCCTCATCGGGGAAGCGGCTGAAGACTTCGCCAAGGTTCTGGAGGGCAGGGTGCCGTTCCGGATCAGCGGAACATTGCCGGAGGCCGTTGTCGACGCAGCGAGCGAGGCAGCGGAGGACGGAGCGGAGGAAATTGCAATTCTCCTTTCTCCTGCGTGTGCGAGTTTCGATCAATATCCGAATTTTGAACTGCGCGGCGCTGCCTTCGTGGACGCGGTGCGTGCCCTGCAGGGCGCTGGAAACTCGCAGGAGGTCGCATAATGGTATCTCGCGCGGATCGCAGCAAATTCGCCGAATGGCTCTGGACCGTCGATCATTATCTTCTTGCCGCCTTCGGCCTGCTGATGGTGGGTGGTGTGGTTTTGTCCTTTGCGGCCAGTCCTCCGGTTGCCGAACGGCTCGGGATCGACACCCTCTATTTCGTCAAGCGGCAGGCGCTGTTTCTCATTCCGGCGGTTGCGATCATGCTCGCCGGGTCGCTCATGCCGCCCCGCGTTGTCAGGCGGGCCGCGCTGATCCTGTTCGTCGTGTCGCTTGTTCTTCTGATTGCGACGCTGTTCCTCGGGTTTGAAGCCAAGGGTGCGCGTCGCTGGATCTATATCGCGGGCTTTTCGCTGCAGCCGTCGGAGTTTCTCAAACCCGCCTTCGTCGTCCTGATTGCGTTTCTGCTGTCCGAGAGCGGGCGCCGGCGCGAGGTTCCCGGCGTGCTGTTCGCCTTCGTTCTGTTTGCCGTTTGCGCGGCATTGCTGATTGCCCAGCCTGACTTCGGTCAGACCATGCTGCTCGGACTGGTCTGGGCCGGGCTGTTCTTCCTGAACGGGATTTCCTGGCTGATCATCGTAGCACTTGGCCTGATCGGCGTGCTCGGCCTGCTTGCGGCCTATGCGTTCCTGCCGCACGTGACAAATCGCGTCGACAGGTTCCTGGATCCAAGCTCCGGAGACACCTTCCAGGTCGACACGGCGATGGATTCGTTTCTTGCAGGCGGTTGGTTCGGGCGCGGGCCGGGTGAAGGCACCGTCAAACGCATTCTTCCCGACAGCCATACGGACTTCATCTTCGCCGTTGTCGGCGAGGAGTTCGGCGTGATCGTCTGTCTGCTCGTGGTTGCCGTGTTCGCGTTCGTGGTGCTGCGGGGATTGAGCCACGCAAGCCGGGACCAGGACGCTTTCAGCCGACTTGCGACCGCCGGTCTTGTCGTGCTCTTCGGTCTGCAGGCGACGATCAATCTGGCAGTGAACCTGCACCTCATGCCGTCCAAGGGCATGACGCTGCCCTTCATTTCCTACGGCGGTTCGTCGTTGCTGTCTTCGGCGATGACGGCGGGCGCCATTCTTGCACTGACGCGCAGGAGACCCCGGCCATCGCGTTCCGAAGTCGTAACTGTCAGCCGGCTTTCGCCTTCGTCGTTGATGTAACCCAAGTAGCCACGTGACATGAGCAAAACAGTCCTTCTTACCGCCGGTGGTACGGGCGGCCACCTGTTTCCGGCGCAGGCTCTCGCCTCCGAGCTTGAAAGGCGCGGCTGGGCGGTTGAACTGGCGACCGACGAGCGCGCCGACAAATACGGCACGGCGTTTCCGGCGCGCGCGGTTCACATCATTGCCTCGGAGACCATCCGGGGCCGAAACCCGGTCGCGCTTGCGAAAACCGGGCTCAGCCTGCTTCTGGGCACGCTCCAGGCGCGCTCCGTCATCAAGCAGCTCAAACCGGATGTGGTCGCCGGGTTCGGCGGATATCCGACCTTTCCGCCGATGTACGCAGCCCGCCTGACGGGAACGCCGTCAATCCTGCATGAGGCCAATGGTGTCATGGGTCGCGCCAACAAGATGCTGGCCAGGGGTGTCACCGCGATCGCGACGAGCGTGCCGCTGGAGGATTTGCCGGGCGATCTTGCCGCAAAGCAGGTCGAGACCGGCAACCCGGTTCGAGATGCCGTGCTGGAGGCTGCACAGCAACCCTATTCCGGTCCCGCTGCCGGTGGAGAATTCAAACTGCTGGTCTTTGGCGGGTCGCAGGGCGCGCGTTTTTTCTCCGATCTTCTGCCACCTGCCGTCGAGCAGCTGCCCGAAGAGCTCAGAAACAGGCTGTCCATCGTGCAGCAATGCAGGCCCGAAGACATGGATCGGGTGCAGAAGGTCTACGGAACGCTCGGGATCAAGGCCGAATGCGCCGCGTTTTTTCAGGATATGCCGAAACGCATTGCAGATTCTCATCTTGTCCTGTGCAGGTCGGGAGCGTCATCGGTCAGCGAACTCAGTGTGCTCGGCCGGCCGTCGATCCTCGTGCCTCTGCCCGGTGCCATCGACCAGGATCAGGCCGCGAATGCCAAGGTGCTGGAACAGGCCGGCGGTGCCTGGCCGATCCGCCAGTCCGAGCTGAGGCCGGAAAGGCTCGCCGAGGAACTCACCAAACTCATGCACGCGCCGGACCTGCTCATCGAAGCGGCCGCGAACGCGCTCAAGGTCGCGAAACCCGATGCGGTCAGCCGTCTGGCTGATCTGGTTGAACGGGTGGCTGCAAACAAAGGAGAACGGCCATGAAGATGCCGCACGATATCGGACCGGTCCACTTTGTCGGGATCGGTGGCATTGGCATGAGCGGCATTGCCGAGGTGCTGAAGACCCTCGGATACCAGGTGCAGGGGTCTGACATGGCGGAAAACGCCAATGTCCAGCGTCTGCGCTCCCACGGCATACCGGTCGAGGTCGGGCACCGCGCCGAGAACATCGGCGATGCTGAAGTCCTCGTGGTTTCCTCGGCGATCAAGAAGGACAATCCCGAGCTGATCGCCGCGCGCGAAAAACTCATTCCCGTGGTGCGGCGCGCCGAGATGCTGGCCGAACTGATGCGCTTCAAACAGGCCATTGCGGTCGGAGGCACGCACGGAAAGACGACGACCACGTCCATGGTCGCGGCGCTGCTCGATGCGGGCAATTTCGACCCGACCGTGATCAACGGCGGCATCATCAACGCCTACGGGACGAACGCCCGCATGGGGGCAGGCGACTGGATGGTTGTCGAAGCCGACGAGAGCGACGGCACATTCGTGAAGCTGCCCGCAGACATTGCGATCGTAACCAATATCGACCCGGAACATCTCGACCACTACGGTGATTTCGATGGCGTCAGGGCCGCGTTCCGGCAATTCATCGAGAATGTTCCCTTCTACGGTTTTGCCGTCATGTGCCTCGATCACCCTGAGGTCCAGACCATGATCGGAACGATCGAGGACCGGCGCGTGGTGACTTACGGCACCAACCCGCAGGCCGATGTGCGTTACACGGACGTCTCCATGGATGGCGGCAAGGCGACATTCTCCGTGTCGATCCGCGACCGGCGCACGGAGGAGGTGGTCGAACTGACGGATCTGGTCCTGCCGATGCCAGGTCTGCACAATGTCTCGAACGCGACCGCGGCGATCGCCGTTGCCTCGCAGCTGGGAGTCGGGCCGGAGGATCTCAAGAAAGGCATTTCTGAATTCGGCGGCGTGAAGCGGCGCTTCACGCATACCGGTACGGTCAATGGTGTGCAGATCTTCGATGACTACGGACATCACCCGGTCGAAATCAAGGCCGTTCTTCATGCTGCGCGGGAATCCACAAGCGGCAAGGTGATCGCGGTGATGCAGCCGCACAGGTTCACCCGGCTGCAAAGTCTCTTCGATGATTTTTCCAACTGCTTCAACGACGCGGATGCGGTGATCATCACACCGGTTTACGCAGCCGGAGAGCAACCCATCGAGGGGGCCTCCCATACCGACCTGGTGTCGGGGATGAAAACCCGCGGCCATCGCAACGTGCGGTCGATCGAAGGTCCGGAGGAACTGCCCGAAGCGGTTAGGGAACTTGCTGAGCCGGGCGACTTTGTTGTCTGCCTGGGCGCGGGAAACATCACGCAGTGGGCCTATGCACTGCCCAAGCAGCTCGAAGCGCTATAGGGGTTTTCCATGCGTTTTCCCGATCTTCTGGAGATCCATCCGAGCCTCGGCGAGGGCGTGCGCGGCAAACTCACCTCCAACCAGCCCATGTCGGCGGTGACCTGGTTCCGCACCGGCGGCCCGGCCCAGCTTATGTTTCAGCCCGCCGACGAAGACGATCTTGCCGTCTTCCTTGCCGGACTTCCCAAAGATATTCCGGTCCTGCCTGTCGGGCTCGGTTCCAACCTTCTGATTCGCGACGGCGGCCTGGAGGGCGTCGTCATCCGGTTGAGCGCCAAAGGCTTCGGGGCTATCGAGCAGGTTGGTGAAACCCGCCTGAGGGCCGGGGCCGCGGTGCCGGACAAGCGCCTGTCCGAAGCGGCCGCAAAGGCCGGGCTCGGTGGTTTTGCCTTCTATACCGGTATTCCCGGCGGTCTCGGCGGCGCGCTGCGCATGAACGCGGGCGCGCACGGCACGGAAACCCGTGACCGGATGGTGGAGCTCACCGCAATCGACCGCAACGGCAACCGGCATGTCCTCTCGAATGCCGACATGGGTTACGCCTACCGGCATTCCACGGCGTCGAGGGATCTCATCTTCACGTCGGCCGTCTTTGAGGGCGTTTCCCGGGATGAGACGGCCGTTCGTCAGGAAATGGCCGATGTCGTCGACCACAGAGAAAAAGCCCAGCCGATCCGGGAAAAGACCGGCGGCTCGACATTCAAGAACCCGCCCGGAACGTCTGCCTGGAAGGAAGTCGATGCGGCGGGCTGCAGGGGGCTTCGCGTCGGCGGCGCGCAGATGTCGGAAATGCATTGCAACTTCATGATCAACACGGGATCGGCCACCGGTCACGACCTTGAACTGCTTGGTGAGACCGTGAGGGCGCGCGTGCTGCAACACAGCGGCATCCGCCTTGAATGGGAAATCAAGCGTCTCGGCCTGTTCGGAGATACCGGCGCGGTCGAGCCATTCTTAGGACCGGAAGGGGAGGCTGCGTAGATGGCCAAGAAGCACGTTGCCGTTCTCATGGGCGGGTGGGTCAATGAACGCCCGGTCAGTCTGACCAGCGGCCGGGAATGCGCCGAGGCACTTGAAGAGGCCGGGTACCGGGTCTCGCGTATCGATGTCGACCGGAACATTTCGCAAGTTCTTCAGAATCTGAAGCCGGACGTCGCCTTCAACGCGCTTCACGGTCCCTTTGGTGAGGACGGCTGCATTCAGGGAATTTTAGAGTTTCTTAACATTCCCTACACGCATTCGGGCGTCATGGCATCGGCCCTTGCGATGCACAAGATCAAGGCGAAAGCGGTGATGCAGGCCGCCGGCGTGCCGGTCACGGAAGACATAATCGTCAACCGTCACAACATCTTGCGCGAACACCCTATGAAACCGCCTTACGTGCTTAAGCCGATCAATGAGGGATCCAGCTTCGGAGTCCTGATTGTCAAGGAAGATCAAGAGTTTCCGCCGCAGGAGCTGAACCGGCAGGACTGGCCCTACCCGGATGTTCTCATGTGCGAAAAGTTCATCAAAGGAAGGGAGCTGACCTGTGCCGTCATGGATGACAAGGCCCTGGGTGTCATCGACATCGTGCCGATGGGTCACAGCTTCTACGATTACGACGCAAAATATGTTGAAGGCGGATCAAAACACATTCTTCCTGCAAAAATTTCACCGATTGTTTACCAAACCATAGAGACACTAGCGGTTAAGGCGCATCAGGCCCTGGGATGCCGCGGTGTTTCGCGTGCCGATTTTCGATTCGACGAACGCGAAGACGGATCCGGGACCCTGATCTGCCTAGAAGTGAACACGCAGCCAGGCATGACGCCAACCTCTCTTGTGCCGGAAATGGCGGCCCACAAGGGGATGAGTTTCAAGGATCTGGTCAGTTGGATGGTTGAGGACGCGAGTTGCTGTCGCTAGGTCGCAAATGGAATAGGGAAACGCTGACACCGCTGGAAGCCGAACTGGCTCCGCGCGGCCGTGGTGTTTCGCGTTTGCACAGGCAGCCGGTCTGGCGCTCCGCAGGGCGGCTGGCCGAGCTTCCCAGGTGGACGGGATCTGCCGCTGCGCTGGGTTTCTTAACCTTAACAATTGGTTATGGAATAGTCATAGGTGGGCACGGCCGGGTCGTATCCGATGCGCTCCTGTCTGCGGCAGGTTTCGGCATCGAGGCCGTCAAGCTGTCCGGACAACGTGAAATCAACGAGTTCCAGATCCTGGAAGCGCTGGAAATCCATGAAGGCACGTCGCTGGCCCTCTTTGATGCGGTCGGGGCGCGCAAGCGGCTCAACGCGATGGCCTGGGTCAAGAACGCGTCGGTCATGAAGCTCTATCCGAGCACGCTGCAGATCAAGATCGAAGAGCGGGTGCCCTACGCACTCTGGCAGCGCGGCGACCTTGTTTCGATCGTCAACCAGGCAGGCGACGTGATCACGGATGATGTCGACGGGCGCTACGCCAATCTTCTGCTCGTCGTCAATCATGGCGCACAGCGCAGGGCCTCAGAAATCAATTCGGCGCTGGAAGCGGTACCCGCGCTTCGCCCGCGCGTGCGCGCAGCGTTCCTCGTCAGCGACAGGCGCTGGGATCTGCAGCTGGAGAACGGCATTTCGATCCGTTTGCCGGAGCAGAACTACCAGGCGGCATTGGCCGACCTTGTCGAAATGGACGAAGACAGCGGTCTGCTCTCCCGGGATATCGTTGCCATCGACATGCGTCTTGCCGACAGGGTGACCGTGAGGTTATCCGACGAGGCCGCCGAACAGCGCAAGATCATGACGGGCGGCCGCAACCGTTCGGGCAAGAAGGAGCAGGACACATGAGCCGCTCCGACAAGAACCTTTACCTGCCGAAGATGCGCCCGCTGCCGACGCGGCGCGCCGTGATCATGTCGGTCCTGGATGTCGGCTCGACCAAGATCTGCTGCCTGATCGCGAAGCTCGTGCCGCAGGACGAGAAATCCGTGTTGTCCAGCCGGTCCCACAAGGTCGAGGTTCTCGGCTACGGCTACCAGCGTTCGCGCGGGATCAAGTCGGGCGTCGTCGTCGACATGGACGCAGCCGAGCAGGCGATACGGCTTGCGGTCGACAGCGCGGAGCGGATGGCCGGTGTCACGGTGGAATCGCTGATTGCCAATATCAGCTGCGGACGGCTGCAGAGCGAAGTCTACAGCGCAGGCGTGCCGCTGGCGGGCGAGAGCGTTTCGGAAGCCGATATTCAGAGGGTCCTGTCGGCGGGGTCCAGTCATTCCGTCACCGAAGGACGGGCGGTGACGCATGCCTTGCCGATTTCCTATTCCCTCGATGGCAGCCGCGGCATCCGCGATCCGCGCGGCATGATGGGGCACAAGCTCGGTGTCGACATGCAGGTCGTGACCGCCGAAGTGCCCCCGGTCCGCAATCTCGAACTGTGCATCAACCGCGGGCATCTTCATGTGGAAACCATGGTCGCGACACCGTTTGCCAGCGGTCTGTCGACGCTTGTCGACGATGAGGCCGAACTCGGTGTGGCCTGTATCGACATGGGTGGCGGAACGACAACCCTGTCGGTGTTTGTCGAAGGACACATGGTGCACCTCGATGCGATCGCGGTTGGCGGCAACCACGTCACGACCGACATCGCCCGGGCGTTCGCGACCCGGCTTCAGGATGCGGAACGCCTGAAGACGCTTTACGGATCGCCGCTGGCCTCCAGTTCGGACGAGCGCGATCTTCTGACGGTTCCGCCGCTGGAAAGCGACAACGAACTGCCCAATCAAATCCCCCGCTCGGCGCTGACCCGTGTCATCCGGCCGCGCGTGGAAGAAATCCTTGAACTCGTGAGGGATCGGTTGACCGCGTCCGGCTTTGCAGGCCGGGTCGGTAAGCAGATCGTCCTGACAGGGGGTGCCAGTCAGCTCACGGGTCTTGGAGAGGTTGCGCGTCACATTCTGGGGCGCAACGTCCGTCTTGGCCGGCCATTAGGCGTCGCCGGTCTTCCCGAGGCTGCCAAAGGTCCGGCTTTTGCCGCGGCCGTCGGCCTCCTGATTTATCCGCAGGTCGCCCAGATCGAACAGTTCGAGCACAAGAACCGTCGAACCGGGTGGAGCGGACAATCTGGTTACCTGGCCCGTGTGGGCCAGTGGATCAGGGAAAGCTTCTGACGACATGAGCCAAGAAGACGACAGCCACGAATTGGAGCTGCCAGGCATGGCAGCTGAAGTTAGGGAAGAAGAGGGGTCTCCCGTACCGGGGGAGCCAATGGGTCGCGAGGATAATATGACCATCAACCTTAAGATGCCCGACATTCAGGAGCTGAAACCGCGCATTACGGTTTTCGGCGTCGGCGGCGCGGGCGGAAACGCCGTCAATAACATGATCACAGCCGGCCTCCAGGGCTGCGACTTCGTCGTAGCCAACACGGACGCCCAGGCGCTGGCAATGAACCACTCGGACCGCCTGGTCCAGATGGGTGTGGCCGTTACCGAAGGTCTCGGTGCCGGTTCGCAGCCGGAAGTCGGTTCGGCCGCGGCCGAGGAAGTGATCGACGAAATCAACGATCACCTGTCCGGATCGCACATGGTGTTCATCACTGCCGGAATGGGCGGCGGCACAGGTACCGGCGCAGCCCCGGTGATTGCACGCGCGGCGCGCGAGCAGGGCATCCTGACCGTCGGTGTCGTCACCAAGCCGTTCCAGTTCGAAGGCGCGCGCCGCATGCGCATCGCCGATACCGGCATTGACGATCTGCAGCGCAACGTCGACACGCTCATCGTCATTCCGAACCAGAACCTGTTCCGGATTGCCAATGCGCAGACCACGTTCGCCGACGCATTCGCCATGGCCGACCAGGTTCTCTACTCGGGTGTCGCCTGCATCACCGACCTGATGGTCAAGGAAGGTCTCATCAACCTCGACTTTGCCGACGTCCGCTCTGTCATGCGCGGTATGGGCAAGGCAATGATGGGCACCGGCGAGGCGAGCGGCGAAAAACGCGCTCAGCAGGCAGCCGAGGCTGCCATCGCAAACCCGCTGCTGGACGAGTCGTCCATGAAGGGTGCGAAAGGCTTGCTGATCTCGATCACGGGCGGCAACGACCTGACCCTGTTCGAAGTCGACGAGGCTGCAACGCGCATCCGCGAGGAGGTCGATTCCGACGCCAACATCATTCTCGGCGCGACATTCGACGAGACGTTGGACGGCATCATTCGCGTGTCCGTTGTGGCAACGGGGATCGACAAGGAAGCGGGTTTTGAAGCCGCACCCTATGCCTCGCCAGCGGAGCAGGCCCTGAAATCCGATATGCCTGCCATCGTGCGCAGCACGGAAACAGCTCAGGCCAAGCTTGCTCCGGCAGCGGAAAAATCCGGTGCCCAGACGGCTGCCGCGCAAGCGGTTGCCAATCTTGAAAAAGAGCTTGCCATTCCGGAGCCCGCTTCGGTTTCTGTCGCAAGCGATCCGGATGTTCAGATCAAGCGCGTCAAGCCGACCGGTGCATCCATGACGGCGAAAAGCCCGATGATCGACATCGAGGAAGAAACGCCGACCTCGGTCGTTGAGGACGAGCCCGTCAGCCAGCCGTACATCCCGCCGGTGGCGGAAGAGCACAGCCCGGCGCCGCGCATGCCGCGCGTCGAAGACTTCCCGCCAATTGCACAGCGTGAGATCCGCGCACAGCAGGCACCTGCTGCTGCAGCACAGCAATCTGAACCTGCTGCGCAGCAGGCCGAACCGGCACCTGCCGCTCCAGCACCGGTTTCCCAGCACGATACCGGCGAGGAATTCGGTGACGACGAGCGCCGCCCGATGGGTCTTCTGCGCCGTCTTGCCAGTGGTCTTGGCCGCCGGGAAGACGAGGAAGAACACGAGGCGGAAGCTCCCGTTGTCCGCAAGGCACCCCAGCTCCAGCCTGCTCCGATGTCCGCGCCGCGCGCACCCCAGGCGCGGACATCCGCGACCGGTGCGGCCGGACAACTTGACGAAACCGGCCGGGCCGCACCCAAGCCGGTCAGTGCCGCGGATGACGATCAGTTGGAAATTCCGGCGTTCCTGCGCCGCCAGGCCAACTGATTCGTTCGCGATCTTCTTCCCTGATCGCAGCGGCTCGGAACGCATGTTCCGGGCCGCTTCCGTAGGGTAAGTAATTCCCCTTTTATTTCAGTAATTTGCGAGCCTGTGAATCGTTACAAACCGTAATAAAGCTTTATTTCGCTCTGCAATGGATCGCGACTATCTTCGCGGCCAACTGGTGATCGTTAAAAGTCCGTATGTGCATTGGGGCAAATTTTGGGCTTCGCGTTCGCAAACCGGAAGGGTTGGGGTATATGACCACACATGTTGACCGACAGACGACGCTGGCCGAGCAGGTAACACTGACCGGTATCGGCGTTCATTCCGGCAAGCCGGCGTCGATCACACTTGTGCCTGCGGATGCCGGAACCGGCATCGTGTTTTCGCGGACGGATCAGGATGGCGCCACCGAGGTGCGAGCCATGTGGGATCAGGTGACCGCAACGGCCCTGTGCACGGTGCTGGGCGATCCCACGCAGGATGGCATATCCACTGTTGAACATCTCATGGCCGCCCTCTTCGGCATGGGCGTGGACAATGTCATCGTCGAGATCGACGGTCCCGAAATGCCGATCATGGACGGCAGCAGTGCCGTCTTCGTCGAGGCAATCGAACAGGTCGGCCTGAAGAAACTCGACCGTGGCCGCCGCTACCTGAAAATCAACAAGAAAGTGCGCGTCGACAATGGCGGTGCCTGGTGCGAGTTGCATCCGCACGAGGGCACGAAGTTCGATATCACGATCGATTTCGAAACACCCGTGATCGGACGGCAGCAGTATGTGTCCGAAATGACACCGGCCGTGTTTCGCGACGACCTGTCCCGTGCACGGACCTTCGGTAACGTCAAGGACGTGGAACAGCTCTGGAAAATGGGCTTCGCCCTCGGATCCTCGCTGGACAATTCTGTCGCGATTTCCGAGGACAAGGTTCTCAATCCCGAAGGCACGCGCTGGCCGGACGAGTTTGCCCGGCACAAGGCGCTGGACGCGGTCGGAGACCTGGCTCTTGCCGGGCTGCCCATTCTCGGCATGTACCGGTCCTACAAGGGCGGTCACAAGATGAACCACTCCATTCTGGTCAAGCTGTTCGAAGACCCGAGCGCTTTCGAAATTGTCGAAGCTCCGGCCTTTCGCCAGGTTGGCCAGGTCAGCAAGGGCGGGCTGGCAGCCGCCGCGGCTTTCGGACCGGACGTCTCCTGATCAGTCCCGTCATCGGGTTCAACAATTTGGCGAATTCTTCGGAATTCACTGCAATTTGGGCATGTTGCCATAAAAATGCTCAAAAAAACCGTCAGATGGCCTGCAAGGGCGTGACGGGGACCGGAGATTTCCGGTAAACACTCCTGTCAGTTAAATCAGGCCGGAAACTTTGCCCGGCCACAGGGGCCGGAGACGGCTCGGGAGTTTGGGTGTGAACGGAATTGGACTTGTTTCTGGTTCGAACAGGACCTTGAGCATGAAAACACTTTTGAAATTGGCCGTTCTCACGACGCCCATCCTGCTGGCTGCCTGCAGCGGCAAGGATGATCTTGACGAGCTTGCGCTCAACGATACGCCACCCGAAGTGCTGTTCAACGAGGGGCTGGCATTGCGCGCTCAGGGCAAGCTGCGCGACTCCACCACCAAGTTTGAAGAGATCGACAAGCTCTACCCCTATTCCGAATACTCCAAGAAATCGCTGGTCAACCTTGCCTTCCTGAATTATTCGCGCGGCAAGTATCCGGAAACCGTGACCGCAGCTCGGCGCTTCGTAACGCTTTATCCGGGCGACGAGGATTCAGCATACATGCTCTACCTCGCCGGACAGAGCTATTACCGTCAGATGCCGGACATCACGCGCGACCAGGCGGTGACGCGAAAGGCCGCGGGTGCGTTCACCGAACTTGTCCAGCGTTTCCCGGAGTCCGAATATGCGCCCGACGCGGAAGAAAAGCTCCGCATCGTCGAGGATCAGCTTGCCGGCAAGGAAATGCAGGTCGGCCGCTACTACCTGAAGCGCCGCAATTATGTTGCCGCCATCAACCGCTTCCGCGCGGTGGTCGTCGAGTTTCAGACGACCCGGCACGTGGAAGAAGCGCTGTTCCGCCTGACAGAGGCTTATTACGCGCTCGGTGTTGTCAACGAATCCCAGACGGCTGCCGCGGTTCTCGGTCACAACTATCCTGACACGCAGTGGTACAAGGACGCCTATTCTCTTCTGAACAAGGGCGGATACCAGCCATCTGAAGATTCTGGCAGCTGGATTAGCCGCGCATTCAGGAGTATCTAACGGGTTCTGGAAAGACGACTCGGTCCTCCTATATGGTGAACCGCTACTTAGTCTGGGGAGCTCGCCTTCATGCTGGTCACGCTGTCTATTCGTGACATCGTTCTCATTGACCGTCTCGATCTGGATTTTGCCGCGGGCATGTCGGTTCTGACCGGTGAAACCGGCGCCGGCAAATCGATCCTGCTTGATTCCCTGTCACTTGCACTCGGCGCACGCGGCGATGCGGATCTCGTGCGTGAAGGGGCGTCACAAGGACAGGTGACCGCGGTCTTTGACGTGAACGGACGGCATCCGGTCCGGGCTTTTCTGCGCGACAACGATGTCGACGACGATGGCGACGTGATCCTCAGACGCATCCAGACCTCAGATGGACGCACGCGGGCCTTTGTCAACGATCAGCCGGTCAGCGCCGGGCTGCTGCGGCAGGCAGGCGGCCTTCTGGTCGAAATCCACGGTCAGCACGACGACCGGGCGCTTGTCGACCCGGAGAGCCATCGCGCCCTGATCGATGAATTCGGCGGATTGTCCGGAGATACGGAGAAGGTCGCGTCCGCGCATGGCGCTTTCAAGAGCGCGGAAAAGGCGGTTATCGAACATGAGCGGCGGATCGAGGCCGCCCGCAGCGAGGCGGACTATCTGAGATCCTCGGCAGATGAACTCGGTATCTTGAAACCGCAACCGGGCGAGGAAGAAGACCTGGCGGCCCGGCGCACCGACATGATGCAGGTTGAAAAGATCGCCGGAGATCTCAATGAGGCGTTTGAAACACTGAACGGATCCGCATCGCCGATCCCCGAACTCGCCAGTCTGCTGAGGCGGCTTGAACGAAAATCGGATCAGGTTCCACAGCTGCTTGCGCAGCCGGTCAGAACGTTGGCGGAGGCGCTCGACCAGCTTGAGGAAACGCGCAGCGGACTGGAAAACGCGTTGCGCGAGACGGAGTTCGATCCCCGCGAACTGGAGAGCGTCGAGGAGCGGCTGTTCGCGCTGAGGGCGGCATCCCGCAAATATTCGGTTCCTGTCGACGAACTGGAGGCGCTGTGTCAGCGCATGACAGCGGATCTTGCCGATCTCGACGCAGGTGAAGACAAGCTGTCGGCGCTTGTCGAAGCTGCGGAAAAGGCACGGGCTGCCTACGACCGTACGGCCGCGTCTCTGTCTGCCAAGCGGGCGAAGGCGGCAAAGGCCCTGGAAAAGGCGGTCGAGGTCGAACTGCCCGATCTGAAACTGGAGCGCGCCCGGTTCATTGTCGAAATGTCCAGTGACCCGAACACGCGTGCACGCACCGGCATCGATCAGCTGGAGTTTCACGTTCAGACCAACCCCGGCACGCGTCCCGGGCCGATGATGAAAGTTGCTTCGGGCGGGGAACTTTCCCGCTTCCTTCTGGCGCTCAAGGTGTCCCTGGCCGACAAGGGGTCCGCGCCAACGCTCGTCTTCGATGAAATCGACACCGGCGTCGGTGGGGCCGTTGCGGAGGCAATCGGGGTTCGTCTTGCCCGCCTTGCCGGCAATGTCCAGGTCCTGACCGTCACGCATGCGCCTCAGGTTGCCGCGCGCGCCGACGGGCACTTTCTCATCGCCAAGGAAGCGACACAGCCGGATCGGGTGGCAACCCGCGTCAAGCAGATTGACGCGGATCATCGCAGCGAGGAAATTGCCCGCATGCTTGCGGGCAGCGTGATTACCGAGGAAGCCCGGGCGGCCGCGCGCAGGCTTCTGACCGCAGCCGAATAGGGGCCCGCATGAGCGAGAACGCGACCGGTATCGAGGACATCAAGGGCATCCCCGTTGAGGACCTGACAGCCGACCAGGCGCGGCTGGAATTGCAGCGTCTCGCCGAAGAGATCGCCGAGAACGACAGGCTCTATCACCAGGACGATGCACCGGTTATTTCCGACGCGGACTACGATGCGCTGCGTCGCCGCAACCTCGCCATCGAGGAACGCTTTCCCGATCTTGTTCTGAGCGAAGGCCCGTCGGCGCAAGTCGGCGCAGCACCGGCTTCCGGCTTCGGCAAGATCTCGCATGTCGTGCCGATGCTGTCGCTGGACAACGCCTTCAGCGACGAGGATGTGCGTGATTTTGTCGGGCGTGTGCGCCGCTTTCTGAAATTCGATCCGCTCATGGGCGCCCTTGCCGTTACGGCGGAGCCGAAGATCGACGGGCTGTCTCTTTCCTTGCGCTATGAAAACGGCGAACTGGTCTACGCCGCGACGCGTGGTGACGGCACAACGGGCGAGAATGTCACGGCGAATGCCAGAACGATCAAGGACATACCCGAAAAACTTCAGGGGAAGATTCCGGCCGTGGTTGAGATCCGCGGCGAGGTTTACATGGCACACAGGGATTTCCAGGACCTGAATGCGCGCATGGAGGCAAATGGCGGCAAGGCCTTCGCCAATCCGCGCAATGCGGCCGCCGGGTCGCTCCGGCAGCTGAAGTCCGAAATCACCGCATCGCGGCCGCTCAGGTTCTTCGCCTATGCCTGGGGCGAGATGAGCGAGATGCCGTCCGGCACCCAATCCGGCATGGTGGAGAGCTTCGACGCCTGGGGCTTCAAGACCAACCCGCTGATGAAACGCTGCGAGACCGTTGACGAACTTCTGGAGGTCTATCACGGGATCGAGGAAAACCGGGCCGGGCTCGACTACGACATTGACGGTGTCGTCTACAAGGTCGACCGGCTGGACCTGCAGGAACGCCTCGGATTCGTCTCAAGGTCGCCGCGTTGGGCGATCGCGCACAAGTTCCCGGCCGAGCAGGCCTATACCGTCCTCAACGACATCGAGATCCAGGTGGGCCGGACCGGTGCCCTGACGCCGGTGGCCAAACTCGAGCCGATCACGGTCGGCGGGGTGGTTGTCTCCAACGCGACGCTGCACAACGAAGACTACATCAAGGGCATCGGCCAGGACGGAGAACCGATCCGCGACGGCAAGGACATCCGTGTGGGCGACACGGTGAAGATCCAGCGGGCCGGAGACGTCATCCCCCAGATCGTCGATGTCGATCTCGACAAACGGCCGGCGGATGCCGTCGCCTTCGAGTTTCCGACCGTCTGCCCGGCCTGCGGCAGTCACGCCGTGCGCGAGGAAAACGAAAAGACGGGGCGCCGTGATGCCGTGCGCCGCTGCACGGGCGGGCTGATTTGCCCGGCGCAGGCAACGGAGAAGCTGAAGCATTTCGTCTCCCGCAACGCGTTTGACATCGAGGGCTTCGGCGACAAGCAGGTCGATGCCTTCTACAAGGACGGCCTGGTGATGGCCCCTGCCGATATCTTCACGCTCGAGGAGCGTGACAGGCGCGCGCTGACCAAGCTGCGAAACCGGGAAGGGTGGGGGGCACTTTCGGCGAAGAACCTGTTCGAGGCGATCACGGCGCGCCGCAACATCGAGCTTCACCGCTTCATCTTTGCGCTCGGGATCCGCCATGTCGGCGAAGGCAACGCCAAGCTGCTCGCCCGTGCCTATGGGTCCTGGGCCACTTTCTATGACGCCATGACGGCGGCGCACGATCCTGAAGGCGATGCCTGGGCGGAGCTGAACGATATCGACGGGATCGGCCACATCGTTGCAGAAGCGCTGATTGAATTCTTTTCCGAGGAACACAATCGCGGACAGCTGGATGCGCTTTTGGCCGAAGTCAAGCCGCAGGAGGCGGAGCAAATCGATGCGTCCGGGTCAGCCGTTGCCGGCAAGACGGTTGTCTTCACCGGGTCGCTGGAACGGATGACGCGTGACGAGGCCAAGGCGATGGCGGAGCGCCTGGGGGCCAAGGTGTCCGGTTCGGTGTCCAAGAAGACCGATCTGGTCGTTGCCGGTCCCGGTGCCGGATCCAAACTGAAAAAGGCCCAGGATCTCCAGGTCGAGGTGATTTCGGAGGACGGCTGGTTCGATCTGGTGGGAGCCTGAACCGGCGCGTCGGGGGTCCTGGCCGTACGCAAGTTGACGTTAGGTCCGTTTGGAGCGGGTGCAGTCGCGTCCGGCTCCCCAATGCCGCGCCGGATCGAATCTGTCATTTCTTCGCGGTCGGTCTTTGTGTGCCGGGTTCTCTTTCCTGTCAAAATTGACAGTCCTATAAAAATTAGCTTTACCACCTGAAATTGATAAAGTTGGCATTTTACGAAATTAGTGTCGCAATCGGTCAAGTTTGTTTCTGACGTTAAGTAACAAGTAATGCCCCACCGGCAGTTTGGAGGAAAGATCTCTGCTCCTGAGGGGACTCACACATGAAACGTATCAAGCTGCAGATTGCGGCGCTCGCGGGTGTGCCGATGCTTGCGGTTATCGGTTTAGCAACGTTCAGTGTCTACGAAAAAGTCGTTGAGCTGGCGCACCATGACTACATGCGGCCGCTGACACGGATCGCGGAAGATAGCGGCAATCTCATCCACGAACTTCAAAAAGAACGCGGCATGAGCGTCAGCCTGATCAAGTCGGACTATGATCCTGATGTGAGGGCCAAGCTTGATGCGCAGCGGCCGAAATCCGATGCGGCATTGAAAACTTTCGACGAACATCTTGCCGCCATCGACCTCAACGACGAAGCCATGCTGAAAGATCTCCAGCACACGGCTGAGCAGGTCCACAAGACGGACGGGTTTCGCAAGGCGATCGATGCCAAGGAGTTTTCCGTTGGTGATGTCATCAAGGGCTACACTGCGGAAATTCACGAACTCGTCCACGTGATCGGGCTGACGACGGAATCCAGTCCGTCGCAGAAGATCACGGCCGAACTTCTTCCATATCTCACGATCGTCGAGGCAATGGAATCCGGCGGTCTGGAACGCGCCAATGGTGCTGCGTTGCTCAACGAATTCAACCGGACAGGCGAAGTCAACCTCGCCACATTCAAGAAGGTCATCACCCACTACGGCGGTGAAGCGGCGTTCATGAAGGAGTTCAAGTCCGTCGCGCTCCCCGAGCACAAGGCCATGCTCAAGGAGATGGTCACGGGTCCGGATGTCGAACAGGCTCTGGCCTGGCGCGAACTGATCCACAGTCTGCCGGAAACCAAGGATGCCCAAGGTCTTGAAGGTGGTGTCTGGTTCGCGATGGCAACCAAGCGTCTCAACCTGATGAAGGGTCTCTCGGATAAGCTCATTCACAGGGCGGAAGCGGCAGCCGATGCGGATTCCGCGCAGCTCAATTCCGAGATCCTCTGGCTGACCGTTGTCGCGGTTGTCCTAACCGGTCTTGCTCTTGCGCTTGCCGTTTTCCAGGTCTTCGCGATCAGCAAAATGCTTGGCCGCCAGCGCGACGCGATCTCCGAACTCGCCGAGGGCAACCTCGATGTCGACGTTTCCGACACGGACCGTCCCGATGAAATCGGCGACATCGCCAGGGCGTCTGAAGTCTTCCGCGACAAGCTGATCCATCAGAAGCAGCTGGAAGATGAGGCCGAGGCCGGCCGTATCTTGCGCGCGCAGCGCCGGGCGCAGCTGGAAAACGCCATTCATCATTTTGAAACGTCGGTCTTGACCATTCAGACGCAGCTTGCATCGGAAACCGAAGGCGTCAGCAGCAACGCCCAGGACATGGTGCAGATCGCGCTCCACGCAGACGAAAGTGCGCGTGCGGCCAACTCCGCAACCGAGGAAGCAACGACCAACGTGCAGACGGTTGCCTCCGCGGCGGCTGAGCTGTCGGCCTCCATCGGCGAGATTTCACGCCAGGCGGCCTCTGCGACCGAGATTTCCTCCGTTGCCGCGGAAACGGCTGTTGCCGCCGACAAGGACATTTCGCTCCTGGCGGAAACCGCCGACAAGATCGGTGAAGTCGTCGAGATCATCCGCGCGATTGCCGAACAGACCAACCTTCTTGCCCTCAACGCGACCATCGAGGCGGCGCGGGCCGGTGAGGCGGGCAAGGGCTTCGCGGTTGTTGCGGCAGAGGTGAAGGAACTCTCCACCCAGACCGCCAAGGCAACCGACGAGATCGCCAGCCAGATCTCCGGTGTCCAGAGCTCGACGCAGAAATCCGTTGCTGCGATCCGCTCGATTGTCGAAAGGATCGAGGAAGTCCGCTCCGTCAGTGAGACCATCGCGGTTTCCGTCGACGAGCAGAATGCCGCGACCAGCGAGATCACCCAGAGCATCACCTTCGCCTCCGACGGTGCCAAGGCGGCGGCGACCAACGTCTCCGGCGTCTCGGGATCGATCGACCAGACGCGGCAGAAGTCGGAGACGCTGAGCGTCTCTGCAGAGCAGCTCGGTCAGGTAGCCTCGAGCCTCTCCGAGGCGGTGAACACGTTCCTGGAAGAGGTCCGCGACGAAGAGGACCGCGGCGAAGAGGCCGCTTAGGCTTCCCGCGGTTCCCGCACGACATTTCAAGATCCCGGTTTGCTTTCGGCAGGCCGGGATCTTTTGTCAGGGCTTGCCCTTCTCTCAGGTTTACCCGCGACGCAACGACCTCATCCTGAGCATACGATTGTCATCCCGGTTTGCCGCGCACGCGGGAAGACCGGGAGCCAGTATTCGCGGGTAGGTGTTTGGATCCGCTGGTGCTGGTCATTACTGGATCCCTGTCGGAGTTTACGCCCGCGAAAGCGGGTGCAGGGATGAAAATTATTGGAAGATTTGCGATACTCGTTTTCTGATTGTATTTTCTGCTTATGCACCTTGATCTGCAGTTCTTTGTCTACATCCTTGCAAGCAAGCTGGGTGGCACACTTTATGTCGGCGTCACCAATGACCTGATGAGGCGGGTCAGCCTGCATCGGGAAGGCTTGGGCGCTGCCTTCACGGCAAAACATAAGGTGAGCACTCTCGTCTACTACGAAGTGCACGAAGAGGTCGAACAGGCGATTAAGCGCGAAAAGCAGATCAAACGCTGGAAGCGCGCCTGGGAAATCCGAATGATTGAGGAGTGCAACCCCAACTGGGATGATCTCTTCTCCAGGCTTGTTTAGTCCGCATTTGTCATCCCGGTTTGCCGCGGAGCGGCAAGACCGGGACCCAGTAACCCCGGGTGGGTGTTAGATCCGCTGGTGCTGGTGATTACTGGATCCCTGCCTCCGCAGGGATGACAAGTCGTGAAGTTTTTCGCCGGTCCCCGTCTCGTGCATCCATCAGAATTGTCATCCCGGTTTGCCGCGAAGCGGCAAGACCGGGAGCCAGTATCCCCGGCGGCGTCAAGATTCGCAGGCGCTTGCGATTACTGGATCCGTGCCGGAGTTTACGCCCGCGAAAGCGGGTGCAGGGATGACAGGATTTGGTGTTTTCGAGCGCTGTGCACAAACAACTATCTTGTGCGTCTTGCCGCCGTGTCACATCCGAAATGCAGTTCGCAGCAAGACCGGCAGGGTCCTCTATCGCAACACCGTTCCTTGTCCCCATCTATTGATGTTTTCCTGCCTCGCCAGAAACATTTTGTTGCTATATTGTTCTTCAGGGCCGGGACACGGCAAACTTGACGGTCTCTTGTGGAACTGGACCAGCGCATCATGGCAGACCCGGGCGGGTACGACGATTCCTTTGACGATCCTTTTCAGCCGGCCGAGCCGCGCCGGGATGCTGCGCCCGTGCCGCCGCGTGCGTCCGGGGGGATTGCCGCCAGGGCGATGGCCGCGCGGCAGGCACCGGACTATTTCACCGGACTGAACCCGGAGCAAAGGCTTGCCGTCGAAACAACAGAGGGTCCGGTTCTCGTTCTCGCCGGTGCCGGAACCGGCAAGACCAGGGTTCTGACGACACGGATCGCGCATATCCTGGCGACGGGGCGTGCCAGGCAATCGGAAATCCTTGCGGTCACCTTCACCAACAAGGCCGCGCGTGAAATGAAGGAGCGCATCTCCGGCTTCGTCGGCGGCAATGTGGAAGGCATGGCCTGGCTCGGCACCTTCCACTCGATCTGCGTGAAGATCCTGCGCAAGCATGCCGAAATTGTCGGCCTGAAATCGAGCTTTTCCATTCTCGACACCGACGACCAGATCCGGCTGATCAAGCAGATCATCCAGGCGGAAGGCCTGGATGACAAGCGCTGGACTGCCAAGACCTTCGCCGGGATGCTGGACGGCTGGAAGAACCGGGCATTGACGCCGGACCAGATTCCCGAAGGCGAGGCTCGGGCCTTTGCCAACGGCAAGGGGCGCCGCCTTTACGAAGAGTATCAGGAGCGGCTGTCGATCCTGAATGCTGCGGATTTCGGCGATCTTCTCCTGCACGTGATCACGCTGTTCAAGACCCAGCCGGACGTTCTGAAGGAATATCAACGCCGGTTCCGCTACATGCTCGTGGACGAGTATCAGGATACCAACATTGCCCAGTACCTGTGGCTGCGCCTGCTGGCGCAGGGCAATCCGAATGTGTGCTGCGTCGGTGACGACGACCAGTCGATCTATGGCTGGCGCGGCGCGGAGGTCGACAACATCCTGCGGTTCGAGCACGACTTCAAGGGCGCGACGGTGGTCCGGCTGGAGCGGAACTATCGCTCGACCAGTCATATTCTGGCCGCCGCCTCCCATTTGATTTCCCACAATGAGGGGCGGCTCGGCAAAACGCTGTTCACCGATTTTCACGAGCCGGATCATGACCTGGTTTCTGTTGCGTCCGTCTGGGATTCGGAAGAAGAGGCGCGCACGATCGGCGATGAGATCGAGGCCCTGCAAGGCAAGGGACATGCGCTCAACCAGATGGCGGTGCTTGTCCGGGCCTCGTTCCAGATGCGCGAATTCGAGGACCGGTTCATCACGCTGGGTCTCAATTACCGGGTGATCGGTGGTCCGCGTTTTTATGAACGCATGGAAATCCGCGACGCGCTTGCCTATTTCCGTTGCGTCACTCAGCCGGCAGACGATCTCGCCTTTGAGCGCATCGTCAATACGCCCAAGCGTGGTCTCGGGGATGCCACGCTGAAGCTCGTGCACGGGCTCGCCCGGGCGGAGCGTATCCCGCTGATGCAGGCAGCGCAGCAACTGATCGATACCGAGGAACTCAAACCCAAGCCGCGCAACTCGCTCAAGACCGTTCTCGACAATTTCGACCGCTGGCGCCGCCAGCTCGACCAGCTCAAGCACACCGAACTCGCCGAGATCATTCTCGACGAGAGCGGCTACACGGAAATGTGGCGTCTCGACCGGTCCGCCGAAGCGCCAGGCCGGCTCGACAACCTGAAGGAACTGATCCGCTCGATGGAAGAGTTTGAGTCCATGGCGGGTTTCCTGGAACATATTTCGCTCGTGATGGACCGGGACAGCGCGGATGCCAGCGACGCTGTGTCGATCATGACGCTGCACTCGGCCAAGGGCCTGGAGTTCGACACGGTCTTCCTCCCTGGTTGGGAGGAGGGGCTCTTTCCGCATCAAAGATCTCTGGACGAAAGCGGCAGGGCCGGGCTGGAGGAGGAGCGGCGGCTCGCCTATGTCGGCATCACCCGGGCAAAACAGCGCGCGAAGCTATACTTCGCCTCCAACCGGAGAATTCACGGATTGTGGCAATCGACCGTGCCGTCGCGGTTTCTCGATGAATTGCCGCCCGATCATGTCGAGATCGCCGAAGCCTCTTCGAGCTACGGCGGCTATGCCGGCGGCGGCTACGGGCCCTCGCGCTTTGACAGAAACGATCCGTTCGAGCGCGGCAGCTATTCGACCCCCGGCTGGCAGCGTGCGCAGCGGGCAAGGCAATCGGATGACGGGTTTTCAGAAGGCGGCAGGGGCTACAAATCCGCTCGCATGAAGCGTCAGGGGCCTCTCACGATCGAGGGGGAGCTTGTCGCCAAGTCCGTCAGCGAGACACCATCGGAGTATTCTCTCGGCGAACGGGTGTTCCACATCAAGTTCGGCTATGGCGCGATCACCTCGATCGAAGGCAACAAGCTCACGATCGATTTCGAAAAGGCCGGCGTCAAGAAGGTGATCGACAGCTTCGTCGAACGGCACTGAGACCGGAAAATTCCCGCCAATCCCTTAAAGATCCACGCCCTTCGGTTTTATGAGCAGCGCGCGTTCCTTTAAGTAAGGATGCACACTGACGGCGTCTCGCAGCGTTTTCTGGGCGAGTTCTGCGCGGCCCTGGGTGATGTAGATCATCGCCTGGCCTGAAAGCGCGCCGAAGTGCCGGGGCTCGAGTTCCAGGACCCGCTTGATATCTGCCAGGCTGGCTTCGTAGTCACCTTGCAGGAACAGGATGAAGGCCCGCTGGTTCCAGCCCTCTGGATAGTCCGGTGCCTCGGCCACAACCTTGTCGAGGATTTCGCGCGCACCCTGATAGTTGTATTCACCGCGCATGCGCATGGCGCTTTCGACCTGCCCGCGCAGTTCAGGGGTGGGAGCCGCGTCGATCCAGGCTTCCCAGATCTCGGTTTCGATCAGCCTTGCTTCCTGTTCGTTCGGCGCGTTTTTCAGCGCTTCGAACAGGTCATCGTTGGATGTGTCCGCGCGGACACCGCCCGAGACCGCAGCAAGGCACACAAGCAGAACTGCAAACAGCTGTCCTGCCCGAAGCGTTGAAATTTTCAGCCATTTCCCGATCATCACACACCTCCGCTCCCCGGAATCATGGCGCAGTTCGCGAATTTGACCAGTCAATTGTTTTTGACGCCAGGGTCAGGACCTATTCATCCTATGCCTCCGGGACGCAAAAACGGCTTCGATCTGCTTCGTCAAACCGCTCAACCGGGCAGGAAGCCCGCTTGTCGCGCTTTTCCTTGCAGCTCATCGCCGTTTGCTGCGCCAGTTAAACCAAATTAATGGGTCCTGGCCCTAGTGTGTTTCCTCCTGCAGGGCTATACCGCATGCCTTGATCAAACCATCTTGGCAGATACCGGCATGAAAACCATCCGCGTTCGGATCGTGGCTGAAGAACTGGAAGCGAAACGGATTTCGGAGATCCTCGCGCTGGCCTTCGAAGACGAAGGCAACCCGGTCACGATTTATGAGGCTTCCGAGGACGGCAAGTTCTGGTCGGCCGAAATCCTTCTGTTCGACATGGAAGCTGAGGCGGCCCGGAAACTGGTTCTCGACCGGGTCGGCAGCGATGCGTTCGCGGCACCGGTCGAGGCAGAGGAACTGGCGGATATCAACTGGGTGGAAAAAAGCCTTGAAGGCCTGAAGCCCGTGCGCGCGGGACGGTTTCTCGTGCACGGAAGTCATGACCGGAACAAGGTGCCGCCGGGCGCGATCGGCCTTGAAATCGAGGCGGCGCTCGCCTTCGGGACAGGACATCACGGCACAACGGCCGGATGTCTGGAGGAAATCGACCGGCTGCTCTCGCTACGCGAATACGAGCGCATTCTGGATCTCGGCACGGGGACGGGGGTCCTGGCAATCGCCGCTGCGCTCAAGGCCAGACAGACCGTTCTGGCCACCGATATCGACCCGGTCGCGACCGGAACCGCCTTGGGCAATGCCAGATTGAATGGCGCAGGTCATCTGGTGTCCGGCTTCACGGCAAACGGGGTTGAGGACCGGCGTTTTGGCGAATACGGCCCGTTTGACCTCGTGATTGCCAACATCCTGGCGCGGCCACTCATGCGCATGTCAAAATCCATCGGCGCGCAGATGACCCGGTCGGGGACGCTGGTCCTGTCCGGCCTGCGGATTGAAGACGGTCCGCGCATCCTGTCCGCGTATAGGTGCCAGGGATTCGTTCTGGATCGCAGGCGCCCGAAAGACGGCTGGCTGACGCTGACCCTTGTGCGCGGGCGCAATCAGGCCTGACAACCAGCGTGAGATGGACAAAACAAAAGGGCCTGCCGATTGATCGGCAGACCCTTTTCGTGTGCACAGTGCCTTGATTAGCGCCTGAGCCCCTTAGAACGGGTTGGTCAGGGACCCTTCGCGTTCCAGCTGCTTGCGATCGTAGCCGTGTGCTGCGAGCGTTGCGTCGTCGAGGGACAGAAGGTAACCGTTTACGTAGCGGCGCGCCTGGTTGGACCGGGCTTCGACCATGCGGTCGAAAGCGCGACGGACAAGGCTGCTGCCGGTACGGGTCGAAGTCGTGGTTGCGATAGTCATCGTGATCATTCCCATTTGAAGTTCAAGAGCTTCCCTAGGGAGAAACGTCTTTATTCGTTGTTGCTCCTTATATGCAGTCTCACGGGTGATTCAGGTAGGCCTCCAAATGCATGACAGACTTGCATGTTTCGCATATGCGAGAAGAAATGCTGCGTCGCACAAGAAAATTGCGAGCTGATTGAAAAGGCACGCGTTCTGAAAAATATCCGGGTTGATCCCGGGTGAGGGGCACACTACCGTGCCGGCATGTTTCAGTCCTTCGACGATCTCAGTGATCCCTCCTGCGGAGCGCCGCATGCAGCGCTTCTCAGGGCCGAACTTGCCCGCCTCGGTCTCGATGGCTTTCTCATCCCGCGCGCGGATGCGCATCAGGGCGAATACGTTCCGCCGCACGATTGCCGCCTGCAATGGCTGACCGGATTTACCGGTTCGGCGGGTGTTGCGGCGATCCTGGGCGACAAAGCTGCGATTTTCGTGGACGGACGCTACACCATCCAGGTGCGCGACCAGGTCGATCTCGATGTTTTTGCAGCCCGGCATCTCGTCAATGAGCCGGTTTCCGAGTGGCTGAAGGAAAATCTGCGGCCCGGACAGAAGCTCGGCATCGACGCGATGCTGCACACGGTGCGCGAGGTGCGCCGGTTGCGCTCCGTTTGCGAAGACGCGGGCGCCGAACTGGTCACGCTGAATGAAAATCCTGTCGATGCGGTCTGGGAAGACCGCCCCGCAGCGCCGGTCGGACAGGTGTCGCTTTATCCGCTGGAACTGGCCGGCAAGGCATCCGGAGACAAGATCTCGGAAATCCAGGCCGTTCTCAGCGACAAGAAGGCCGATGCCTGTGTTCTGACACAGCCCGATTCGATCGCCTGGCTGTTCAATATCCGCGGGTCCGACGTCGATCACACGCCTCTGCCGCTCTCCTTTGCGACCGTGCCGGTTTCCGGCAAGCCGTCGCTGTTCATCGACGGGCGGAAACTGTCCAATTCGGTCCGGGACGCGCTTTCCGAGCTTACCGAGCTCTGCGAACCCGCGGCCTTCAGCAAAGGCCTGAACGGCCTCGGCAAGGCCGGCGCGAAGGTCATGATCGATCCGGCGCTTGCCGGTATCGGGATCGCCGATGCGATCACGGAGGCCGGCGGCAGCCTGATCGAGACGCAGGACCCGGTGCTGTTGCCGAAAGCCGTCAAAAACGAAACGGAACTTCAAGGCGCGCGAAACGCCCATCTTCGCGATGCTGCTGCCTATGTCGGATTTCTTTGCTGGTTCGACGAGGCGGCACCGAAGGGCGACCTCGACGAAATTAGGATCGCGGAAAAGCTGGAAGAATTCCGGCGCGCAACCGGTGTCCTGAAGGACATTTCCTTCGACACGATTTCAGCGGCGGCTTCCAACGGTGCGATCTGTCACTACCGTGTCAGCCATTCGAGCAACCTGAAGGTTCCCGTCGGCAAGCCGTTCCTGATCGATTCAGGCGGTCAATACGAGGACGGGACCACCGACATCACCAGAACGCTTGCGGTCGGCGATGTCAGCGCGGAAATGAAAAGGCACTTCACGCTGGTGCTGAAGGGGCATATTGCCATCTCGACGGCGCGTTTTCCGGAAGGAACGAGCGGCGCGCAACTCGATACGCTCGCCCGGATCGATCTCTGGAAGGCCGGTCTCGATTTCGATCACGGCACCGGACATGGTGTCGGTGCCTATCTCGGCGTCCATGAGGGTCCGCAGCGCATCGCCAAGACCGGCACCGTCGCCTTGAAACCCGGCATGATCCTGTCAAACGAGCCGGGCTATTACCCGGCAGGCGAATACGGCATCCGCATCGAGAACCTGGAAATCGTTACAGAAGCCCGGGATATTTCCGGCGGTGAGCGGCCGATGCTCGGGTTTGAAACGATCACGCTTGTGCCGATGGATCTCCGTCTCGTTGATGCATCTCTTCTGACGAGCGCCGAGCGCGACTGGCTGAACCGCTATCATGCCCGCGTTCGCGAAGAGATCGGTCCGCTTGTCGGTGAGAAGGAACGTGCCTGGCTGGAAAAGGCGACAGAGGCGATTTGAGACGATTGACCTTTCGGGTCCGTCTGCCGGTTCATTGCTGGTCGCACGGGGTGGCGATGGCGGGTGCAACACGCCCCGCCGTCATTCCGGACAAGTGCAGCTGACGCTGCACGCCGGTCCGGAAACAAGTCATCAGCTCGAGTGGAGCGAACTCCAAACACAATCAGACCGGTCCAGGTCACTCCAATCCACAGCCTCATCCTGAGGAGCACGCTTGCGTGCATCTCGAAGGATAGTCAGAAACAACGGAGCAAGCAGCTCATCCTGCGAGACAGCGCCGACGCGCTTCCTCAGGATGAGGTTTGCTTCCGCAGAAGTCACCCCGGACGCAGCACAGCGGAGATCCGGGGCCCACTCGTTTCCAGAGCGGTTCGAAACGAGCAAGGCAAAGCCGGAATCACCTCTCCCGTGGGGAGGTCGGCCCGAAAGGCCGGGGGAGAGGAAGCGGGGCGGTGGTCGATGACCCCGCAACCTGCGCCGTCCCGGACTTGATCCGGGACCTGAACACGACTGGGCGGGAGGCCCCGGCTCGGGGCCGGGGCGGCGAATGAAAGTCCCGCTGGATCGCCTCGTTGTTCCTCGGCAATGAGGAATTTGCATCACGCCCTGAACCAATCGCAAACCCGGCCCCCCTCTCCCGCCGGGAGAGGGGGGCGGGGAAGTGCAAACGCGGATCAGTGATGCTCTTCCTTGGTGGCCTTGATGAGGGCGGCGTTGAAGTAGCGCAGGCCCCGGACGTGGCGGGCAAGGCCGATGACTTCGGTTGCGTTTCCGTGGCGCACGACGGGCAGGGTTGCCTTGCCGCAGGAATCGAAACTCTTCAGAGCGCTTTCCAGCGTGTCCGTGTCATGCAGATACGGGCCGTCCTCGCCCGGGTTGAACACCCGCTCTTCTTCCGTTTCGGGCGGCGGATCCATGAAGTCGCGCACCTTCACGGTTTCGCTCAGAAACTGGTGTGCGCCTTCATTGACGAAACAGCCGCGCATGCCGAGCTGCCAGTGGAAATAGGACTTGCCATGCACCGCCTGCGTCAAACCGGTCGCGATCGAAACGGAGAGCAGAAGGGCGATTGAAAGCGCATAGCCACCGGTCAGCTCAAAGACGATCACCGTGGTCGAAAACGGTGCGCCGAGAACGGCTGCCGCCACGGCGCCCATCCCGAGAATGGCATAGAGCCCGTGACTGGACGCCATTTCTGGAAACACCGAGGCCGCGATCAGGCCGAATGCGCCCCCCGTCATGGCCCCGAGATAGAGTGAGGGTGAGAAAATGCCTCCGCCAAAGCGCGATGCCAGCGTGATGGCGGTTGCCGCTGTCTTGACCACCAGCAGCGTGAGCATCGTGTTTATCGTCAGTTCCTGCTTCAAGGCAAGATCGGTCGCCTCGTATCCGACGCCGAGAATTTCGGGATAGAAGACGCCGATGGCGCCGACCGCAAGACCGCCGATGACCGGCCTCAACCACAACGGCATGGTGATGTTCCGCGCGGTCCAGTCGCTCCCGATCAGCGCAAACTGAAAGATGATGGCAACCGCTGCGCAGGTGAGGCCGAGAAGCGCAAAGGCGGGGATCTCGAGATAGGACGTAATGGTGTATTGCGGAATTTCGAATGCGGCCACATTGCCGAACCAGAGCCGCGAGAGAAGCGTGCCGACAACCGACGCCAGAACGATGGGAACGAAGGCGGACACAGCATAGTGGGCCAGCACCACCTCGTGGGCAAACAGGACACCTGCGATCGGTGCGTTGAACGAAGCGGAGACGCCGCTGGCAACGGCACAGGCGAGCAGCATGCGGCGGGCGGAGTCGGGCAGGTTGAAGAACTGGCACACTGCGGTGCCAAGGGTCGCGCCCAGGTGCACGACCGGGCCTTCGCGACCGGCGCTGGCGCCGCCGCCGAGGGAAATGGCAGTGACAAGCGCGGACCAGAGCCCGGCCTTGAGCGGCAGGCCGCGTCCGCCATAGGCACGTGCCTCGATGACGTCGGCAACGCCGCCTGCGCGCTGGTACGGGTGATATTTGTGCAGGATCCAGCCGACCACCGCGCCGGCGACAACCGGCGCCAGAAGGATGTAGTACCAGGGCTGCTGGAGCGCCGCGTGTATGGTGAACTCCGTGGTCGTCCTCAGCCACGGCCACTGTATGAGCCCGATGGCCGTTCTGAACGCAATTGCCGCGAGAGCCACCAGGGCGCCCACCAGGATTGCCAAAAGCCAGACAAGCGGCAGCTTGTTTGCCCTGAACTGGCGCACGTTGGGCGTGATCCAGCTGATGAGGATTTCTGGTAGCTGACCCGCAGTATCAATAATTTTGCGCATATGTAGGGCCGGGAAAAAGATCGCATTGCCTATCGGTATCCATTTTGCCCGAGTCGGCGTTAAAGAACAGGTTTACTTGCGCTTCGAACGGCGAAAATCACCCTAATTTGTACTCATGTTGCCTTTTTCGGGATCTCAATGCGCCTACCGGCTCTTTCAGGTCTTCCGAGTGTGGCCTGGGCGCTTGAGAGCGTGGCCAGATTGGCGCGTATGTCCTCGGGCCAGGGAGCGACCTTGCGGGCCGCCATGTCGACGTGGAGGCTCATCTGTTCCGATGTTGCCGAGAGCCAGTCTTCGTCGGCGTGGCGCAGTTCCTGAAAGAAATGGGCCCGTTTGGAATCGAAATCGAGCAACTGAAGGGTTCCCACAACCGGCATTCCGGCGCTCAGTTCGCGCAGGTAGCATACATGCACCTCCGCGGTGAAAAACGACGCGCCGCGTTCTTTCAGGTACTCCGGTCCCATCCCCAGTCTTTCGAAAACCTGGTCGACGGCGGTATCGAACAGGACGTTGTAGTAAGCCATGTTGAGATGGCCGTTATAGTCGATCCAGTCGTCCTTCACCGTCATCACGGCACTCCTGACCAGCCCGTTATCCCAATCTGCGGTCATTCGGCTCTCCTTTGCGAATGCGTGGCAACGCTCTGCGGCAAAAGCCGGATTTGGCTTTGACCTTTTTGTGTTCCGCTAACATATTCACAGCTGACACAGGGGGCCAAGGTCCGGCCCGCAGGAAGGATGACGGTCAGCGATGGCGATCGAAGAAAACCAAATGCACTCAGACGATCCGAGCGGAAGCGTTTCGGGCGTGATCGAAAGACTGAAAGCCCGGTTCGCGGACCGCTGCGCGACCTCGCAGGCCCTCAGGGAGCAGCACGGTCACACAACGACCTGGCTGGAGAACCAGCCACCGGACGCAGTGGTTTTTGCGGAGACGACAGACGAGGTTGCCGAAACGGTCAGGATCTGCGCGGCGGCCAACGTGCCGGTCATCCCTTTCGGGACGGGCACATCGCTGGAGGGTCATGTGAATGCACCTGAAGGCGGAATATCGATTGATCTCAGTCGGATGAACAGTATTCTTGAAGTTAATTCCGAAGATCTTGACTGCCGTGTCGAGGCCGGTGTCACGCGCAAGCAGCTCAACAGCTACATCAGGGATACCGGACTTTTCTTCCCGATCGATCCGGGAGCCGATGCGAGCCTGGGCGGCATGGCGGCAACGCGGGCGTCGGGAACCAATGCGGTCCGGTACGGGACGATGAAGGATGCGGTACTCGGGCTCACGGTGGTCACCGCAGACGGCAATGTTATCCGCACGGGCGGGCGCGCGCGCAAATCGTCGGCCGGTTATGACCTGACCCGGCTGTTCGTGGGCAGCGAAGGAACGCTTGGAATCATCACCGAACTGACCCTGCGCCTGCACGGTCAGCCGGAAGCAATTTCGGGCGGCGTTTGCCCGTTTCCCGATGTCCAGTCCGCCTGCCAGGCGGTCATCATGACCATCCAGATGGGATTGCCGGTCGCGCGGATCGAGTTGCTCGACAGCATGCAGGTGCGGGCCTGCAACTCCTATTCGAAGCTGGACCTTGCGGAAACACCGACGCTGTTCCTCGAGTTCCACGGCTCCGAGGCCGGCGTGAACGAACAGTCGGAAACCTTTTCCGCCATTGCGGATGAATTCGGCGGCGGCCCATTCGACTGGGCGACGGCTGCAGAAGACCGATCGAAACTCTGGGCAGCCCGGCATGACGCCTACTGGTCAGGGCGCGGACTCAGACCGGAGGCGCAGGTTGTCGCGACGGATGTTTGCGTGCCGATTTCGCGGCTTGCCGAATGTGTCACCCAGACTGCCGCCGACATTGAGGCCGAAGGGCTTCTCGCGCCCATTGTCGGGCATGTGGGCGACGGCAACTTCCACGTACAGGTGCTGGTGGATCCGGACAATCCGGATGAAATGAAGACCTGCGAGGCTTTCATCGAGCGCCTCGCCATCCGCGCGCTCGACATGGAAGGGACCTGCACGGGCGAGCATGGTGTCGGCCAGGGCAAGCAGAAATACATGAGGCGTGAACACGGGGACGCACTTGAACTGATGCAGTCCATCAAGGAGGCGCTCGATCCGCACAATTTGATGAATCCGGGCAAGATCCTGCCGCAGTCATGATATTGTATCGAATCAGTTCAATAAGCTCGTTTTAACCGCGATGGTTTATGTGTAAGGGGGTCATTGCAGCTTTCCGGCCGACTGTTTGCGAAAGAGGAAAGGTGCAAAAGGTGTCCCGCGCTGGCGCCGGTGACTTTGGTGAGCAAGGAGACAAGGCCTGAACTCCGTTTACATCACGTTGGGAATTTCCGTCATTCTGGTGCTCGTGGCAGCGCTGGTAGGGCCGTTTTTTATTGACTGGACTGTTTACCGATCCACGTTCGAAACCTATGCGGAGCGTGCGCTCGGGCACAAGGTTACCGTGCTCGGTGAAGCGGACCTTCGCCTTCTGCCCGCGCCATCGCTCAGTTTTTCCGATGTACGCGTCGGTGAAGCCGAGGACCCGCTCCTCGTCGTGTCGCAATTCAACGTCCGCATCGAGTTGCCGCCGCTTCTGAAAGGGGAAATCCGGGTCATCGACATGGAGCTGGACAGGCCCCACCTGGCCCTCTCGCTCGATGAAAGCGGCCGGCTGGACTGGCTGACTGCGCGCACGTCGGATGGCGCGCTGGCCAACCTTCCGCCCGAAGACGTTGCCTTTGAAAGAATCACCATTCGCGACGGTGCGCTTTCCATCGTCGATGCCCGGTCCGGCGAAACCCACCGGATCGACGACGGCAACCTTGCCGTCAGTGCCCGGTCTCTTGCCGGACCTTTCAAGGCAACCGGCAGCCTGACGCTCGAAGACGCGCCCTATAACCTCACCATCGCCACGGGCCGCGCCCAGGAAGACCTCGGGATCCGGATCAAGGGTGAACTGACGCCGATCGACTGGGCGGTCAACTTCGCTTTTGACGGGATGCTGCAGCAGACAGACGCCGCCCCTGCGTTCGACGGTACCTTCAACATCGCTTCCATCGTGCTCGACGAAGACACCGGCAAGAGCTGGTCGTCCGAAGGCCGCTTCACGGCGGACATCGCCGAGGTGGCCGTGCCTGAATTCGAGTTCAGATACGGACCGGAGGACAGGCGTCTCAGTGTCAGCGGCAGCGCCGACCTGGTCTATGCCGGTGACAAGCGATTTGAGGTTCGGGCGCGGTCAAAGCAGGTGGATCTCGACCGCCTCCTTGGCGGTGGCCCGCAGGACCCCGTAGAGATCAATTCAGCGGGTGGACAGCTGATCTCCGCGCTGCGCGCCGTGCCTCTGCCGCCCATTGACGGCGCGATTTCGCTCGATGTGCCCGCGGTTGTTGCCGGTGGCGGGATTATCCAGAATGTCCGGCTCGACCTGGAAACGATGCTGGGCGGCTGGCGCGTTGCACGACTTGCCGGCCGTTTGCCCGGTCGGACCCTGGTCGCGACCCAGGGAGATCTCGGTCTTGAGCCGGCAATGAGCTACCGCGGGGCCCTGTCAATCAGTTCCGATCAGCCCGGGTCCTTCCTGGGGTGGTGGCGGCAGAAGGAGGGCAGCGCCTCTGCCATGGAGCCGATTGCGCTTGAGGGACGGCTGAACCTGCTTCCGGAAGGCGCCGCGCTCAACAATCTCCGGCTTACGCTTGCCGGTTCGGAAGCACGGGGCGGTCTTGCCTACCGCAAGCCGCGCAGCGGTGCCGACGAATTTTCGCTGAACCTGGAGGCGGACCGGCTGGATCTCGATGCGATCGAGAATATCGCCGCCATCATGCGTCCCCAGGCGGATGCCGAAGGCGCATCCGGCGACGCGCCCGAGCTGAACGTGTCGGTGCGTCTGCGCGCCAAGGAAGTCGTTGCGCGCGGTGTCGACGGCAAGGGCCTTGCCCTGGAAGCAGACTATGCAGACGGCGGGGTCCGGATCGACCGGCTCTTCGCAGAGGACCTTGCGGGCGCGCGCCTGGACGTCACGGGGGAGGTTCAAAACCTCTTTTCCGCTCCCGAAGGCGCCATCGCCGGTGAACTGGAGGCACGGGACCTGTCCGGTCTGGTGGCACTGGCGGGAAGCGTGTTTCCGGAAAGTGCCTTTGCGGACCGCCTGGAGAAAGCCGCCGGAAGTCTGGTGCCGGCCAGTTTCCAGGGTGAGCTGAAAGCTGCGGCGCGTGGCGGCGAGACGAATATGACGCTTACGCTCGATGGGCTCGCCGGTGGCGCGGAAGCAGCATTCAGAGCCGGACTGAAGGGGCGTGTCGACGATTGGCGTGACGCGGAACTGCAGCTTTCGGTCGGGCTCAAGGGACCGGACAGCGGCAAGCTGCTGCAGCAACTGGGATTCGACATCATTCCCCTGAACGAAAATGACGGCGGACGGTTGTACGTGATTGCGTCAGGGGTACCATCGGAAAAGCTGGCCGTTGAAGTTGACGCTACGATCGGGACTTCCGAACTGTCGGCGGATGGTGCTCTTGTGATGGCGCGAAATGCCGACACGGAGTTCGACGCCGCCGTTACGGCAAAGACCGATGACCTGGCGCCGCTTGCCTTGATGGCCGGACGGGTTCTGCCCGTCATGACGGGCACCCTCCCAGCCGAGATTTCCTTCAATCTCGCGGGGCGCGGGAGCGAACTTGAAATCAGCGATGCGACGGGCGCCATCGGCGAAACCACATTCGAGGGCGCTCTGGCCGGAGATCTGGAACCGGCGCCGGGCGAACGCAATCGCCGTTTTAGCGGGCGTCTTGCGGCAAGTCAGGCGGACCTGCGTGGCCTGACCGAACTGGTACTGGGTCCCGATCAATGGTTTGCCGCCGGTGACGGTTCCAGCATCTGGCCGACCGTACCATTCGGCGCACCGCTTCTGGACCGGCTCGACGTGACGCTTCGGTTCGAAGCGGACCGCCTGATGCTGGATGAGGAAACTGAAATCTCCAACCCGCGTGCCGAGATGCGGCTCTCACCGACATTGCTGCGCCTTGACGGCTTGAGCGGCGCGTTTGCTGGAGGCGGGCTGACCGGAAGCCTTTCGGTCCAGCGCTCGGACGCGGAGGCTGCGTTCTCCGGGCGGGTGAAGCTCGACCGCGCGGATATCCGCCAACTGATCTGGAGACCGGACAACCGGGCGGTCGCGTCCGGGACGCTGGATCTATTTCTTGAATTCGAAGGGGCGGGGCGGTCGATTTCCGCAATCGTTTCAGGTCTCAACGGGGGTGGCACGTTTTCAATGGAGGCGGGTGATTTCCGCGGTCTCAATCCGCAGGCCTTTCCGCTTGTCACGCGTGCGGCCGATGCGGGGCTTGAGCTTCAGGACGACCGGATCAGGGAGGTTTTCGTCAACCACATGAGCGCGGGCAGCCTGCCTTTCGACCGCGTCGACGGCACACTGACCCTTGTTGGCGGACGGCTGAGTGCGCGCAATGTCGTGGTGGATTCCGCCCGGGCGGAAATCTTCGGCTCGGGTGAGGTCGATCTCAGATCCTACGATCTCGACGCTGACTTCTCGCTCAAGATCGATCCGGGAGAGGACGCGGTCACGGGCGCCGAACCCCAGGTTGGTCTGCTGTTCGAGGGGCCTGTCGATGCGCCGGAGCGGCGCGTCGATATTGCACCGTTCACCGCCTATCTCACCCTCCGCGCCTTCGAACAGGAGGTTGAGCGTGTGGAGAAGCTGCAGGCGGAGATCCTGGAGCGGGACCGGCTGGTGCGCGAACTGAAACGTCAGAGGCAGGCGAGCGACCGGCGCGTGCGCGAGGCGGAGGCGGCAGCGCTTGCAGCCGAAGAACTGGAACGGCTTCGGCTTGAGGAAGAGGCACGGGCGCTTGAAGAGCAATCTGAACAGCGGATCGAAGAGGAGGCTGGCGAGCCGAGCGCGCCCGCGCCTTTACCGAGACAGCAGAGCAACCTGCAACAGGACGGGGATGACGAAGCTTTCGCGGAGCGGATACGGGCGCTTCTGGGAGACGACGGCCCGCAGACAACGCAATCCGTCCCCACCACGGCGCCGCCTTCCAAGCCGGGCAGCAATCTGCCGCCGCTCGATCCGCCAGTTTCGATTGAAGACCTGATCACACAGGACGTGGGCGCACCGCTTGTGTTGCCTGGGGCTCAGTAGGCCGGAAGGACTTCCTTCAGGTCGCTCTCAGTTGCCGGAGAACCCAAAGCCTGACCGCGGAAGATAACGGATCCTCGGGATCGCGGCTGTCGTCTATTTCGGCGATCAGGCCTGCGAGTGACCGTCTGTCGGTTTTGATGTGGGCATCGACGACGTCCCAGAATTCAGGTTCAAGGGCCAGGCTCGTGCGGTGGCCGTGAAGGGAGAGCGACCGTTTGACAAGCGGCATCGGGTTCAGGTCCCGTCGTCGCTGGAAGGGGACAGCCGGTGACCGTCAACCTTCTTCTCCAGTTCGTCGCGCCGTCTGCGAGCAGCGTCCCGCTCAGCCTTTGTCCGGCCGAATTTCCGGCGATTGTCCTCGGCCTTCTTGTCCCTGGTCTCGCGCTGCTTCCGCTTGCGAGCCTGGCGCAGATTGACGATTTCCGCGCTCATTGGGATCTCCGATCGTCAGGTCTTCTTCCGGAAGGCGTCAAGAGACACGACTTCGCCGCCGCCATCGCCATCGGTTGCCTTGGCGGCCGGTTTCTCAGCATCGTCCTTTTCCGGCGGCGAGGCATCTGCCTCCTTGGTGTCGCCGGTTCCCTCGGTTGCGCTTTCTGACTGTTCCTGTTCGGCCTTTGCGAGTTCCTCGACAGCTTCGAGCAGTTCCTCCGGCAATTCCTCGGCTGTCTTGCCGGGATCGAATTCCAGCGCGAACTGGACGGAAGGGTCAAAGAACCCCTTGATTGCCGAAAACGGAACCAGAAGCTTTTCCGGGACGCCGCCGAAGGAGAGACCGACTTCAAACGCATGTTCGCCGATTGCCAGATCCCAGAACTGGTGCTGCAGCACGATGGTCATTTCCTGCGGATAGCGTTCCTTCAGTCTCTGGGAGATGCGGACGCCCGGCGCATTCGTGTCGAAGGCGATGTAGAAATGATGCTCGCCCGGCAGTCCGGTGCGCCCGACCTCGGCCAGGATCTTCTTGACTGCGCCCCTGAGCGCGTCCTGGATCAAAATATCGTATCGCAGAAGGTCTTCAGACATCAGTTCTCGTCGAATCTTGCTTTGATTTCGTGCCTTATAACCCACATTGACGGTCCGGCGCCAAAAAGAAAAGCCAATTTTCCAAGTGATACCGGAATAATGCGTCTTTCCTGAGAAGGCCAAGTCAATGCGTGCATAGAGCCGTGATTTGCGGGCTTTGCCTCAGGTTTTCAGGTGTCGGAAAAGTGAAGGCTTCTGTTGCCAGGTGCCTTCGAACCCCGCCTGCCGGTGCTAACCCAGCAGGGCTTTAAAGGACGACTGGCACTGCATTACGCAGCGACAGCGTTGTCCATAGCATAGTTGTCGTTTGCAACTATTAGAACAGCCCGATAACGGTGGTACAATGCCGAGCAAAAGCACAGTCTTTACGCCCTCGTCGATCCTATTTCGCCCCCGCCGAAACCCACGTCACATCCGGTGGAATGCCCCGTGGGCTTGGGTGGAGGCGCCGGGTACCGCCCCCGGGTCCGATAGGTTTATTGCACTGACAGTTTATTGCCGTAGCTGGCGAACCAGCATGTCTGATATAAGTGTTTCAGCCCTGAATTGAAAGTGGTTTTGCGTTTGTGGCTCCATTTCGCAAGCTTCACGTGACGTGTGTCGTCCACAGCCGCTCTCGCGGGATCTGGGGAAATTGCAGGGCAAGGGATGTGTTTTTCGCAGAATCTGCGAAGTTAGCCTTATCCACTCAAGTCCGCGTCCGAAAGGCGTTGCCGTGCAGCAATATCTCGACCTCCTGACGAAAATTCTGGATGAGGGCGTCGACAGGGGCGATCGCACCGGAACAGGCACACGGTCGGTCTTCGGGTACCAGATGCGGTTTGATCTCGCCGACGGCTTTCCCGTGGTCACGACCAAGAAGCTGCACCTCAGGTCGATCATTCACGAACTGCTCTGGTTTTTGGCGGGCGATACCAACATTCGCTATCTCAACGAGAACGGCGTGAAGATCTGGGATGACTGGGCGGACGAGACCGGTGAACTCGGTCCGGTTTACGGCTACCAGTGGCGGTCTTGGCCCGCGCCGGACGGCCGGTCGATCGACCAGATCGAGAAACTGCTTGAGATGATCCGCAAGAGCCCGGAGAGCCGGCGGCTGATCGTGTCGGCCTGGAACCCGGCACTGGTCGACGAGATGGCGCTGCCGCCGTGCCACTCCCTGTTCCAGTTCTATGTCGCGGAGGGCAAGCTCTCCTGTCAGCTCTACCAGCGCTCCGCCGACGTGTTCCTGGGCGTTCCCTTCAACATTGCCTCCTACGCCCTCCTGACCATGATGGTGGCGCAGGTGACCGGCCTGAAGCCGGGGGATTTCGTGCACACGCTCGGCGATGCGCATCTTTATTCCAACCATTTCGATCAGGCCCGCGAACAGCTTACCCGCGCCCCGCGCGCCCTGCCGCAGATGAAGATCAATCCGGACGTCACGGATCTGTTCGCGTTCAGGTTCGAGGATTTCGAGCTGGTCGGCTACGACCCGCACCCGCATATCGCGGCACCGATCGCGGTCTGACCGGTTCCAGCCTTTTTCCGAATTCTCCTGATTTCGGCCACAAGGGGTACTGGGTCCCGGTCTTGTTGCTTGTGCAGAAAACCGGAACAAAAGGCTGGGAGTATCCGTCATTCCGGACAAGTGCAGCGCGAGCTGCGTGCCGATCCGGAAACCAGATGTATTTCGCGCCGAAGGCGCGGCTTATTCTTGTCGTATCGTCAAGAGTGTTCGCTTCGCTCACGCAGATTTCTGGATATCCGATCAAGCCGGGCACAGGTTCCAGATCAGCGTTCGGCATCGCCTCACTTGTCTGGAATGACGGCGGGGGAACGTCACACCCCCCATTGCCACACCGTGCGAACACTATGAGATCTTAGGCTGAACAGCAGTGGATCAGACCTGACGAAGACGGCCCATTTGAGCTCATTCGGTGAACGAGCCCAATCGTATTCATATAAGTTGACGACAAGTCGGGCAGGCTATTCTGTATCCCGCCTCGGCATCTGACGGCACAATGACGCTTTCTCAACGTCTCTGACACATCTCCTGGCTCAGCGGTCATGCCATGGCTTGACCCACTGCTGTCCGGTTTAACTCGGACTTGATCTAGCGAGGCGGTCCCAGCCTGTGAGCTTGTCATTCCGGCTGAAGCGCAGCGGAAGGCCGGAACCCAGTAACCACCGGATTTTCCGTCTTGTTTCAGTCTCTGGCCGCAACGGGTACTGGGTCCCGGTCTTGCCGTTTTCACGGCAAACCGGGACGACAAATCGGGGGAACAATTCCGTATCCCGATTTGGCGCCGCACGGAACCATGCCGCTTTTTCAACGACATAAGTTCGACAGTGTTTTCTAAACCGGACAGTAGTGGGCTTGACCATGGCATCCATGCCGTTTCGGATCCATTCTCTGGGCCGTAAAGTTACGGCATGGATTGCCAGATCAAGTCTGGCAATGACGGCTGGTGGATGTTTGCGGCTCGTGAAACCACAGCCGGTCTACAACAGCAGACTTCGCGCCATCGGGTCTCCGGCACCAACCAACTTAGGCGACCTCGAACCAGGTCATCATGCCCGAGGCCGCGTGGCCGAGCATGTGGCAGTGGATCAGCCACTTTCCGGGATTGTCGGCGACGAAGGCGATCTTGACCGTCTCTTCAGGCTGCGTTGTGAATGTGTCGCGCCAGTCCTGGTGTTCCAGCGGCTCTCCGTCCTTTTCCAGCAGGCGGAAGTGATGCCCGTGGATGTGCATTGCGTGGGGAAAGCTGGTGTCGTTCCGGCTTTCCAGAACGATTGTCTCGCCGCGCCTGGCATTGAACATCGGCGCGCCCTGCATGCCGGCTACCCCGTTGAAGGTCCAGAACTGCCCGTCCTGCACCATCTTGCGCACCTCGTCTTCCGACCGGTCCTGCATCAGTGCGCGCATTCCGCCCATCGCGCCGCCCTGCATCACGAGGGGCAGTTCGAGCGCGTCGGCGAGATCCGGTTCCGGCAGCCGGTTGACCGGGGGAAGCGTGAGCGGGCCGTCCTGGCCACCTCTTTCAGCGACCTGAAAGTTGGCGAACGTGAAGGGCTGTCCGGTCATCATTTCGAGAGGAAAAGTACCGGTTTCCGTTGGCTGCATGGCAAGATCCATGCGCTGCGCCGGGGCCAGCTGCATAATCCCCGTGACCTCCCTCGGTTCGCTCAGGGTCTGGCCGTCCAGCGCGATCACCTTGGCGCCCATGCGCTCTGGCGCGAGATCCAGGATCCTCGAGGCGGAGACGTTGATGAGGCGCAACCTGTGCCAGCGGCCCTTCTGCAAGGGAATGTCCGGCAGGGAGACGCCATTGACCGTCAGCCAGTTGCCCAGGCGTCCGGCATGCGAGAAGTCATGGCGCGCACCAAAGCTGGCCGTGTCGAGTACGCCGTTCTCGTCCAGTCGCCAGTCGCTCAGCACAAGACTGATGTCGGTGTCACCGGAGAAGAGGTCGTCGCGGTCCTCGACGATCAGTGGCCCGGAGAGACCGCGCGGGACCTGGTTCCAGCTCATGTCGTGGGCGTGGTACCAGTAGGTTCCGGCGTCCGGTACAACAAAATCGTAGTCGAAGCTTTCGCCAGGCTGGACGGCCGGTTGGGTGAGGCCTGCCACGCCGTCCATTGCATTGTCGATGCGGATGCCGTGCCAGTGGATTGAGGTCGGCTGGTCAAGCTCGTTGATGAACCGGACCCTGACCCGTTCCCCCTGTTTCACCCGGATTTCCGGTCCCGGCAGGCGATCGTTGTAGAGCCACAGCGGAGATGCGCGGCCATTGTCGCCATAAAGGCGCGCTTCACCCGTCGCTGCTCTCAGTTCGAGGAAATCGTCTGATGTCTTCGCAAGTGTCAGCTTCGGAAAGGCGACAATCGCGCTGCCCGCCAGCGTGGTTCTCAAGAATGACCTGCGATCCAAATCCATCTCCGGGTTGCCTGGTGAGGGAAGAATTCGTGTGATCATATGATGTTTCCAGCAGCTGGAAGGTCAAGTCCGGGAGACTGATTAGAAGTCAGACGCAAAATACGCGCTTTCTTGTGTACACTTTCGGTTGCGCTCACCGGCATCTTCCCATCAGGACAAAGCTCATGATCTCTCCCGACGCTGCAATCTCCCTGTCGCCTCATGCGATCGCTGCAGAAAACCGCGGGTTCGACCCGATGATCGGCCGCAAACTTGTCGCCGGCGTGGAGTCGGGCCTCTTGCGGCACCTGCATGTCGTGCTGGCCGAGCGGGGTGGCGAGACCATTCTGGAAAGCTACGGGAACGGACCCGACGAGGATTGGGGGCGGCCGATCGGTGTCGTGGACTTCGGACCCGGCACGCTGCATGACCTCAGGTCGATCACAAAGAGCCTTGTCAGCCTGCTCTACGGCATCGCGCTTGAGAAGGGTCTCGTGCCGCGCATCGACACGCCGATCCTGAGCGAATTTTCCGATTATCCGGACCTTGCCGCCGACCCGGCCCGGATGGAACGGACCGTCGAGCACGCACTGACGATGAGCCTCGGCATGGAGTGGGACGAGACGAAGCCCTATACGGACCCGGAAAACAGCGAAATCGCGATGGAACTCGCCCCGGATCGCTACCGTTACATTCTGGAGCGCGATCTCGTTGCTGAGCCTGGAACGCGCTGGATCTACAGCGGCGGGGCCACGGCCCTGGTCGGCAGGATCATCGAGAAGGGGACAGGGCAAACACTGCCGGATTTCGCAAAAGATGTCCTGTTCGATCCGCTCGGCATCAAGACGTTCAAGTGGTCCGCGGGCAAGGATGGCACGCATTCGTCCGCTTCGGGCGTCCGGCTGACCGCGCCCGATCTTCTGAAAATCGGCCGTCTCGTGCTCAATGACGGCGTCTGGGACGGGCGGAGCATTGTGCCGGAAGCCTGGCTCCGGGCATCGCTCCGCCCCGTTCTGGCGACCGGTGAGGGCGTCGACTACGGCTATTTCTGGTTTTGCGGAATGGCTCAGAACGCGGCACTTGGCGGCCCGGTGCCCTGGTTCGGCGGCTTCGGCAATGGCGGCCAGCGGCTGTTCGTCTGCCCGAAGGCCGACGTGGCGGCGGTCATCTATTCCGGCAACTACAACAACTGGATGGCCTGGATCCCGCCCACCAGGGTCTGGCTGGAGATCATCCTTGCCAACCTGCACAAGGCTTGACGCGCGTGCAGGTTCTGGGTTCTGCCGAGCGTGCAGCCCATCCTTCGAGACGGACCAGACGGTCCTCCTCAGGATGAGGTACTATTTCGTTGCCGATGCAGCAGAGTTTGTCGATGCACGACCTCATCCTGAGGAAGGCCGCAGGCCTGTCTCGAAGGATGGGCTGCTGGCTCAAGGCGTTGTCCTTCGGTTGCTATGTGACGAATCCGGAAGTGACTCCTCACGATGAGGTCGATGTTTTTGAAAGATTTCGGGCGTGCTGGAAACAGGTACCTCATCCTGAGGAGCCGCTCCAGCGGCGTCTCGAAGGATGGGCTGCTGGTTCAGAGTACCTTCTTGCCCCTGCGAGTCGCCAGTTCGGGAAGCAGCTCATAGTCTCCCCGAATTAGGGCTTCTTTTTTGGCGCGACGCCAGCCCTTTATCTGACGCTCACAAGCGATCGCATCTGTGACATGTTCGAACACGCAGTTGAACACCAGCGTGACGGGCCGATACCTGGCGGTGTAGCCATCGTGGACGCCCTGCTGGTGTTCGCTGACCCGTGTTTCCAGATCTTTTCTGGTGATGCCAGTGTAGTAGCTGCCGTTTGAACATCTGAGTATGTAGACAGTTGCGGTCATTGTATTTCATCTATAAATTGTACGTGAAGTTATTGCAATCTTTAAACATATTTCAGAATTGGCCCATCCTTCGAGACGCCGCTGACGCGGCTCCTCAGGATGAGGTCGGTTTTTTTGGATTTTGGAGGTGCCGAAAACCACGACCTCATCCTGAGGAGGACCGTCAGGTCCGTCTCGAAGGACGGGCCTCGCGTGAGGTCGCGTCAGCAAGGCCGCTGGTCTCCACTTGCTCACGCGGTCCTGGACAGATCCAGGAGCCAGGTCCAGAACGCCAGCGTGGGTTTCCAGGTGTCGGCGAGGAACGCGGCTGCGGTGTCGCCCGTGGCCTGATCCGTGTCCGCGATCGTCGTCCAGGCGGCAAGTCCCTTGTGGCGGGCGAGGTCGGCGTGTTCATGGTCTTTCGGAAATCCGCGGGGTGCCTTGGCAAGATCCGGCGCAGACCTTTCGAAACCGTTTGCCTCCAGGGCTGACAGGAGGCTCGCAATTTCGCCGCCGCTGCCGCTTTCAAGGGCGCGAAGATATGAGCCGAGAGCTGCCTTGGAGAACGCCATGCAACCGGTTCCGAGGCGGATGTGGCCGGGTTCGAAGGAGATGAAAAAACTTGGCGGTTGCGCGTCCCTGCCTTCGAATGCCTTTTCCTTGGGCCAGAATGCCATCCGGATATGAGCGTTGTAAGGGGTCTTGTCCTTGGAAAATCTCAAATCCCGGTTGATCCGGAACTGCTTTGAGGTGATCTCAAGACCGGTCAGCACGGACAGTTTTTCGGTGAGGTCGGCGCGCAGGGCGTCGGCCGGTTTCTTGATAAGCCTCTGGTAGTCCGGTTTGTGGGCGTCGAACCATTCCCTGGAGTTGTTGGCCTTCAGATTTGCAAGAAACGCGAATGTTTCGGGCGAAAAACCTTGCGACGGCATCAGGCGGTCCTCCCGGCGGGTTTCTTTTTCGGTTTTGGTGCCTTGGCGGGCAAGGCGCAGACATAGGCGCGTGCCATGTCGACCCAGATCTTCAGATCCCTGTCGCTTTCAATGCCATCCGGTTCGACCTTGATGAAGCCGGGCATCGGCCGTCCGGCCGGTCTGCAGGGCGAGGCATGCGGACTGGCCAGGGCTTCGGCTTCCTGCTCCTTGCCGACGCGCGCCATCAATCCGCGTCTGGAAACGCATACAAGCATGTTGCCGTTGACCATGAAGCAGGTCGAGCCGAACATCCTTTTTTGTTCGACATCGCGTTCCGGGATCAGGGCCCGGGTGCGCTCGATCAATACGGTTTCCATCAGTTCTGACATTTGAGGTTTCCTGTCCTTTAGGGTACTGACCCATAAACGAAGCCATTTTGCCGTCCTTCGGATTTGGCCGTTTTGGCCATCTGCATCGTCGCCAAAGACTTGAAAATGAGCCACATTTTCTGCGTTTTCGCTCCTCGCGGTTGGTCAAAACGATCCAAACCAAATTGACTTCATTTATGAGTCCGTACCCTCGAGTTCCTTGCCAAGGACGCGCACGGATCGGGTAATCCGACAGGTCCGGGAAAAGAGAGCGCAAAAATCTCTCCGCATGCCGTGTTTTATGCTAGGAGGCGCACTTCGAAAAAGAAACGGGATTCGGAGATCCACTTGCCTGACCTGGTCCTCATCGCCGCCGTTGCCCGCAATGGTGTCATCGGCGCCGACAACGACATGCCCTGGCAGCTGTCGTCCGACCTGAAGCAATTCAAGCGCCTAACGCTTGGAAAACCGGTGATCATGGGGCGCAAGACATTTCTGTCCTTCGGTGGGCGTCCTTTGCCGGGGCGTCCCCACGTGGTGATATCGCGCGATCCCGACTATGCACCTGAGGGTGTCGACACGGCGACATCCTGGCCGATGGCGCTCGAAAAGGCCGAACGGCTTGCCGGTGATCTCCAGGTCGGCGAAATCTTCTGTATTGGTGGCGGCCAGATCTACGGGCAGGCGATCGGCGGGGCTTCCCGTCTGGAGATAACCGAAGTCGACGCCGCACCGGACGGCGACACGCTTTTCCCGTCAATAGACGCCGAGGCCTGGGAGGAGGTGAACCGGGTCCCGGGAGAGCGCACGGACAAAGACAGTGCCGACTTCACCTTCGTGACCTATCGCCGCAAATCCGGTGCGAATTGAGTATCAGAATGGAATTCGAAGCCTCCCAGACCGCAAGATGGTGCCGCCTGCAGCAGATGTCGCCGCTCGATGTGCATGATCTTCTCAAACTCCGGCAGGATGTCTTTGTCATCGAACAGGCCTCGCTTTATCAGGACATTGACGGCAAGGATCCGGAGGCGTTGCACCTGCTTGTGCGCGATGCGGTGTCCGGATCGCTGGTCGGAACCGTGCGCGTGACCGAAGACGCAAAAGCGGGGAAGGCCCGCATCGGGCGCGTGGTCATCGCGCCGTCGGCGCGGGGGACGGGACTTGGCCGGAAACTGATGCGTGCGGGGATCGAAAAGGTGGAGGAAATCCTGCCTGAAGGCATGATCGATCTGTCGGCGCAGGCGCATCTGGAGAGTTTCTACCGGTCGCTGGGCTTTGAGACCGTCTCGGAAGAATACCTCGAAGACGGCATTCCGCATGTCGACATGACCCGCGGCTGCGGGGCGGGCAATTAACCTTTCGCTGAGAACTTTCAGCGGCAGCGACTTGACACGGCCACAATTGCCCACCACCTGCGGCACGGGAAAACACATGGGTTTTACGCGGAAAGTATGCCGGACTTCGCATTGAAAGCATCCGGTAACCTCCCTATAACCAACGGTGAGTCAGAACGGGTGAAAGCCCATGTCCGGCGGCAGACGCCGGAGTTCACAGAAGGAAGTCTTGATGCCTTGGAGCAATCAGTCAGGTGGCGGCGGTCCCTGGAAGGGTGGCGGAAACAATGGCGGCCCATGGGGCGGCGGCGGCGGCGGCGGTAACAACAACGGACCCTGGGGCGGTGGCCCGAACCGGGGCGGGGGCGGCGGTGGCAACCCGCCGGATCTCGAAGAGCTGCTGAAAAAGACCCAGGACCGCATGAAAACCGTGCTCCCGGGCGGCGGCGGTGGCGGCATCGGTTTCGCAGGGGTCCTGATCGTCATCGGCATCGGCATTGTCGGCTGGCTGCTCACGGGCATCTACACGGTTGATGAAGGCGAGCGCGGCGTTGAGCTGGTTCTCGGCGACGTTGTCGGACTGACATCCCCGGGCCTGAACTACAATTTACCGTACCCGATCGGTGAGGTTTACAAGCCCGCGGTCGAACTTCAGCGTGAAACGACTGTCGGTGTGGACGAGACATTCTCCACTTCAGGGGCAGTGCGTGCACGCGACATTCCCGAGGAAAGCCTGATGCTGACGGGCGATGAAAACATCGTCGACGTTGGCTTCAAGGTGCTGTGGCGTATCAAGAACACGACTGACGGGGTCACCGACTACCTGTTCAACATCCAGGAACCGGCAGCAACGGTGAAAGCGGTCGCGGAAAGCGCGATGCGTGAAGTCGTTGGCGGTTCGAACATCGACTCCATCCTGACCGAGAACCGTGTTTCCATTCAGAATGACGTTGCCACGCTGATGCAGTCGACGCTCGATTCCTATCGGGCCGGTGTCGAGATTGCCGAAGTGCAGATGCAGCGGGTCGACCCGCCGGCACAGGTTATCGAATCATTCCGTGACGTTCAGGCGGCCCGAGCCGACCAGGAGCGTATCCGCAACGAGGCGGAAGCTTACGCAAACAGGATCGTTCCCGAAGCCCGCGGTCAGGCTGCGCGCGTTCTGGAACAGGCAAACGGTTACAAGGACCAGACGATTGCGGAAGCGACCGGTCAGTCGCAGCGTTTCAGCAAGATCTACGAACAGTACGAAAAAGCGCCCGACGTGACCCGGGAACGTCTCTATCTTGAGACGCTGGAAAAAGTTCTCGGATCCAACAACAAGATCATCATCGACAGCGACACTTCAGGTTCCGGCGTTCTGCCGTTCCTGCCGCTGAACGAGTTGAACAGAGGCGGCAGCGCGCCCGCCACGCGGACAGGAGGTAACTGATCATGCGTAGCGGTATTCTCGTAATTGTTCTCGCCGTCGTTGCCGTTGTCGGTTACCTGTCGGTTTATGTGGTCAATCCGACCCAGCAGGCGCTTGTCCTGCGCTTCGGTCAGATCACCGAAGCTCCGAAGACCGAGCCTGGTCTCTATTTCAAGATCCCGTTCGTTCAGAACGTTGTCTTTCTGGACAAGCGTATCCTGAACCTGAACATGCCGCCGCTTGAGCCGATTTCCTCGGACAAGAAGCGGCTGATCGTGGATGCGTTCGCGCGCTACCGGATCTCCGACCCGGTCCTGTTCTACCAGCGTGTGCAGAACGTTTTGACGGCCAACCGGCGTCTGTCGACACTGCTGCAGTCCACGCTGCGTTCGGAAGTTGGCCGGACCAGCTTCGTGGCTCTTGTGCGCGACGACCGTTCGGGCGTGATGGAGAACATTCGCCGTGATGTCAGCGCCAACGCGGAAGAGCTTGGGATCGAGGTGATCGACGTGAAGATCCGCCGCGCGGATCTTCCCGATGCCAACTCCCAGGCGATTTACGCGCGCATGCAGACGGAACGTCAGCGTGAGGCGACCGAAATCCGCGCACAGGGTGAAGAGCAATCCCGCCGGATCCGGTCCCGTGCTGACCGTGATGCGACGGTCATTGAAGCTGAAGCGAACCGGGACGCGGAAATCATTCGCGGTGACGGTGATGCGGAACGGAACCGGATCTTCGCGGAAGCCTTTGGTGCCGATCCGGAGTTCTTTGCCTTCTACCGGTCCATGCAGGCTTATGAAGCCGGACTGCAATCAGGTGACACGAGCCTCGTGCTGTCGCCCGATTCCAGCTTCTTCCGGTTCTTCAAGGACCCGACGGGCGTGAACGCACCGGCAGGCGGCGCTGACGACGGCGGAACAGGGATCTCGACCCGGTCGCCCTCTCTCGCCGCGCAATGAATGACTTTGTAACCGCGCTTGGTCTGGTTCTGGTCATCGAAGGCGTTCTTTATGCACTCATGCCCGGCGGCATGAAGGGCATGATGCGGAGCGCTCTCGAAACATCGGATCAGACCCTGCGCGTTGCAGGCATTGTCGTGGCGGTCGTGGGCCTGATATTTGTGTGGATCATACGCGGATAACGAAAAGTTTCCGGGCGGGAGGGGCAAAAATCTCCCGCCCGTTCTATATTCTGACTACAAGTCGTTTGAAGTTAGCTGCTGTCTTCAAGGTCAGACAGTTGTACCGGAACGGATGAGGAGAAAGCCCTATGGCTCCATTTTTTGTTCGCCGTCGCATGTCCCGGATCGCGTTTGCCGCGGCGGGGCTCGTGCTTGGCGGAATGGTTGCGTTCCAGCCTGTGCAGACCGCGCAGGCGCAGGGACCGGTGTCCGTCGCTGATCTGGCGGAAAACCTGGCGGACGCGGTCGTCAACATCTCCACCGCCCAGACCGTTCAGGGTCGCAGGTCGGTACCAATGCCGCAGGTGCCGGACGGATCTCCGTTCCAGGAGTTCTTCGAGGAATTCTTCAATCGCCAGAACCGGGACAACGAACAGGCGCCGCGCCGGGTCCAGTCGCTCGGCTCCGGGTTCGTGATCGACGGGACCGAAGGCATCATCATCACCAACAATCACGTGATTGAAGGTGCCGACGAGATCACCGCCAACTTCAATGACGGCACCAAGCTCCGGGCCCAGATCATCGGCACGGACGAGAAAACCGACCTTGCCGTTCTCAAGGTTGAACCGGAAACCCCTCTGAAGGCCGTCGATTTCGGCAATTCCGACACGATCCGCGTCGGCGACTGGGTGATGGCGATCGGTAACCCGTTCGGCCTTGGCGGCACGGTCACGGTCGGCATCGTTTCCGCCCGGAACCGGGACATCAATTCCGGACCTTACGACAACTTCATCCAGACCGATGCCTCCATCAACAGGGGCAACTCGGGCGGCCCGCTGTTCGACATGCAGGGCAACGTGATCGGCATCAACACCGCGATCATTTCGCCGTCGGGCGGCTCCATCGGGATCGGCTTCGCCATCCCGGCAAAGACCGCCATGCGCGTCATCGACCAGTTGCGCGAGTTCGGTGAAACCCGGCGCGGCTGGCTGGGTGTTCGCATTCAGGAAGTCACCGACGAGATTGCCGAAAGCCTCGCCATGAACGAGGCAATGGGTGCACTGGTCGCCGGTGTCACCGAAGACGGTCCCGCCGCGAAAGCGAAGATCGAGGCCGGGGACGTCATCATCAAGTTTGACGGCAATGACGTTGAGGAAATGCGCGAACTGCCGCGCATGGTGGCTGAAACCGCGATCGGCAAGGAAGTCGAGGTTGTCGTTCTGCGCAAGGGCGAGGAAGTCACGATCAACGTGATCCTCGAGCGCCTGGAAGAAAGCACGCCGACGGAGGCGAGCGTCACGGAAGACGAAGAACCGGTCGAGGAACCTGCTGCAAAAAGCGAGGTTCTGGGAATGATGCTGGCCGAACTCGACGACGCGTTGCGCGAGCAGTTTTCCATTGATGCCGATGTGAACGGTGTTGTCGTGACGGAGGTCCTGCCGGACACGTCTGCCGCCGAAAAACGGATCACCGCAGGCGACGTGATCAAGGAAGTTGCGCAGGAACCGGTGGAAACCCCGGCTGACGTCGCGTCGGAGATCGGCAAGCTGAAGGATGACGGACGGCGTTCCGCTCTGCTGCTTCTGTCAAATCCGACGGGTGACGTTCGTTTCGTGCCGGTCCGGATCGAAGACGAATAGAACCGGACGGTTTTGGAAAAAGAAAGGGCGCCCGCCGTGGCGCCCTTTTGTTTGTGGCACTTGCCATCACGCAAGCACGGTTCCGGTTCGTTCAGCTGAGAACGAAGTCCTTTTCCGCATAGCCTTGCAGGTACAGGAGCGCGGTCAGGTCACCGTGGTCAACCCGGAAATCGGCAGCTTTGGCGACGGCGGGTTTGGCGCGGTAGGCGATGCCGGCACCGGCGCGTTCGATCATGGCGAGATCATTCGCCCCATCGCCGACGGCAAGTGTCTCGCTGAATTCGATCGCCTGTTCTGCGACCAGTTCTTCCAGGCGTTCGCGTTTGGCATCGCGTCCGAGAATGGGTTCAGCGACTTTTCCGGTCAGTTTGCCGCCTTCCTCCAAAAGCGTGTTTGCCTGGTTCTCGTCGAAACCGATCATGGCGGACACCGATTTCGTGAAGTGCGTGAAGCCGCCCGAAACAAGTGCGCAATAGGCGCCGTTCGCCTTCATGGTCTGAACAAGCGTCCGGCCGCCGGGCATCAGCACGATCCTGTTGCTGAGCACGGTATCGATCGCTGAAACGGAGAGACCTGCGAGCAGGCCAACCCTTTCCCGCAGGGCAGGTTCGAAATCGATCTCGCCCCGCATGGCGCGCTCGGTGATCCCGGAAATCTTGTCCTTCAGCCCGAGTTCGGCCGCCAGTTCGTCGATGCATTCCTGACGGATCATGGTGGAATCCATGTCGGCGATCAAAAGGCGCTTGCGGCGAGCCTTGTCAGGCTGCACAAAGACGTCGACCGGCACCGCACCGATGGCAGTCCGTATTTTCGAAGCGGCAGCGGTAACCGAGGTTTCGTCGGACGCTTCAAAGCGGATGTCGGCTGCGACACCAGGGCTCAGAACCGTCTCAGAGGTCGTTTGTCCCAGGGCTTCAGAGGCCCGGCGGACAAGATCCTGATCGACAGCCGGGGCCGTCGGGGTGGACACCAAAGTGGCAACAAAAGACATGAACGCATCCCTGGAACGCAAAAGCAAACAGCCTGGCAATGACCGCGCCATCCTGATAGCCGGACCGACCGCAAGCGGCAAGTCCGCTTTCGCGCTCAAAGTGGCGTCGGAATGCGATGGTGTGATTGTCAATGCGGATTCCATGCAGCTTTATGAGGACCTGCGCCTTGTGAGTGCCCGGCCGAGCGCGGAAGAAGAGGACCTGGTGCCGCATCGGCTCTATGGCATCCTGCCGGCGTCGACGGCTTTCTCGACCGGAGCCTGGCTGCGTCTCGCTGCCGACGAGATCGCCGGTCTGAGGGCTGAAGGCAAGGTGCCTGTTGTCGTCGGCGGAACCGGGCTTTACTTCAAGGGACTGACCGAAGGCTTCGCCGATATGCCCGAAATACCCGAGGACGTTCGTCAGGACGCCCGTGCGCTTGGAGACAGCGAAGGCGTGGAAGGGTTGCGCGATGCCCTGATCCGGGCAGGGGACAAAGTGGCTGCTTCGGTCCTCAACGACCCGCAGCGTCTTTCCAGGGCGCTGGAGGTGATTGTCGCGACCGGGAAACCGCTGAGCGCATGGCAGGCAACGGCGCAGACAGCGCCGTTTCTTTTCCGCGACGACTGCATCAGGATCGTTCTGGCACCGCCGCGTCCCTGGCTGCATGAACGGATCGAGCAGCGAGCCCGTCTCATGTTGAGCGATGAGGGAATCGGTGAAGTCAGAACGCTTTTGGCGAAGGGATTGTCACCGGAGTTGCCCGCCATGCGGGCAATTGGCGTGGGCGAGATTCGAGACTTTCTGTCTGGAGAGGCGGATTATGAAGAAACCGTCCACAGGCTCACTGTTGCGACGCGGCAATACGCCAAGCGTCAGGAAACCTGGTTCCGCAACCAGATGCCGGACTGGCAACGAGTTGATCCATCGCAGGGAATCGGAGCAGATGAGATCGTTGCGCAGCGATAATTTCACTTAGTCAACTTAAAGGCGGTGCGCTGCAGCATGGGGTTTTATGGTAACCTGTTGGTACTACGCATATATTTTTGCCGTTTTTGACCTTATACTTTTGTATGCCTTCGAGTTGGCACAATTCAGGGTTAGGCGTCCGGCATTCGTTTCCGGAAGTTTCTTTGCCCCGGCAGGAAACCGTCTGACAAGATCTGATCTCAGAGGAGGACCACGGTGCAGACGATTATTCTCGAATGCGGCTCAGTGCGGCTCGTTCCCTTCTCCCCGTCCGATATTAATCTCGTCAAGAACCTTCACTCCGACCTCTTTGGAAATCGATATACGGAATTGTCGACCGGTTCCCTTTCCGCCGATGCGGCCGAGCTTGTCCGTTCCGCTCTTCAAAACCAGGCTGAACTCGGTTTCGCCAAATGGAAAGCCGTTGCAGAAGATGGGCGTTTTCTTGGATGGGCAGGCTTCACACCGCTCAGCGAAACTTCGGAAATCAGCCTGAACTATTGCCTCTCCAACGAAATTCTCGATCACGATGACGCCTTGGCGAACCGGCTCTGCCTGGCTCTGACCGGCTGGTTTTTCGAGAACACCTATTTCTCGCATCTGGTGGCGGTCGTGCGGACCGACAACAGAAACATGCGCGACGTGGTGCGGAATGCCGGCTTCAGTCACCGCGAAAGCAAGAAGATCGAAGGGATGCAGGCCGACGTCTTCCAGCTCTTCAGTCCATCGATGCAATCCTACCTCATGAGTGCCTGACGGATTGCAAGAGCTTGCCGGCCGCGATCCGGCGTTCATCAGCGACAGCGCGCTGTATCTGCATGCGCTCCGCCTCCATCCGGACTCATACCAACCGTCATAGATAGAAACCCATTTCACCGGGATTATTTTGCCACAAGACAAGGCGCGGTTTGCGCGCTAGTGTCGGCACTTTAAGCAAATCGCAACGCAGCATTGGGGCAAAAGAACCCGGCCTCCGGTGGCATGAAACCGGCCATCGGCTGCGTTGCGGCGCTTGCCCGATGCGCCGGTATCGCGCTGCGCATCACGCCTGGCCGATTGGACCGGTTTGATGCCATGAGATGGGTTTCTATCTATGAAGGTTGGTAAAACTGCATTGTCAGATATCATTCTTGAAACAGAGCGTCTCCGGCTGGAACCGTTCGAGGAGACGGACTTTCCGTCTCTGCTCGAGCACCACTCCGATCCGGACGTGAACCGGTACCACTCGCCCGGCCCGCGGCCGATGACCGGCGACGAGGTGAAGAGCCGGCTGCTTGAATTCATCGACCGAAATGACGGTTCAGGTTTTGGCCGGCGCAAGTTGATCACACAGACGGGCGAGTATGTCGGTCGCGCCGGCATTGACTGGATGAGCGATCCTGACGGTTATGAACTTGCCTACAGCCTCAAACGCTCCGCCTGGGGCAAGGGTTACGCATCGGAGATTGCCGGAGCGCTGACGCGCTGGTTCTTCGAAAACCCGGACAACAGCTTCCTGATCGCCTATGCGCATGCTGATCACCATGCGTCGCAGCACGTGATGAAAAAGACCGGTTTCAGGCACTGGTTCGACAGGGAAAAACACGGTGTACCGTGCTCGTTCTACCGGATCAGGCGGGTTGATCTGGGGCCCTGTTGAACAAGCGTTTGAAAGCTGAAGTTGTTCCTGATTGAAACGCTTCGCTTGAACACGGTGTGTCCGCCGCCTGTTATCTGCAATCGTCTTACCCTGCAATGGCGAGTGCTGCACGGCGTGCGGCATCGGCAACGGCTTGCGCCGATTTCTCGTCTGCCATGGCCCGGGCCGTCGTGAGGGCTCCGATGAGAATACTCAAGAAAGCCCATGCTTTTTGAAGGCGTTCCGCCTCGTTGCTACCCTCCAATCCGCTGCCAACGAGCCGCGCGATTGTCTGCATTTTTTCCTCATAGAGTTCGCGGGTTTCAACGCCTGACCTGACAACATCGGGCGACAGGGCGGTCATGGCACAGCCGCAGGCGAGATCCTTGCGATGGGCGCTCCCCAGATAGTACTGCACAAAGGCTTCCGGCCAGTCCTTTCCAAAGCGGTTCTGGTAGTCCGGAACCGCCTCGATCACTTCATCGAGACCCAGCTTAAGCGCCGCCAGAAAAGCACCATCCTTCGATCCCAGGTGAGCATAGAAAGCCCCGGAGGTGGCCCCGGCTTCATTTGCAATCCCGTCGACACCAACACCCGCAAAACCCTTGGCGCGAAAGGAACGGCTTGCTGCCGCTATCAGAGCCTTCTGGGTCTCGGCTTTTCTAGCTTGTTGTTTTGCCATCGTTTCTCTCATTTAAAATAGCGATCGTTATATAACATTGACAAAATAACGATCGTTACATAAATAAGTGCCGTCTAGAAATATAACGAACGTTATATTAATGAAGAGAGAGGAAACGATCATGCCGCTTGCATTGAGCTACACGGAAGGTGTGCTGACACCGGAGGCAGGTTTGCGCGCGGGGCGAAGGGTCACCGAGGCCTTCCTTAAATGGCACGGCCTTGCAGACAACAGCGCGATGGCTCCAAACGTCACCATGCAGATCCAGTCCCTTCCAAAAACGGGCGCCTTGTCCGGCGGTAAGCCGGTCGAAGCAGTCTGGCTGGAGTGCAAAACGCCGTCTTTCGCTTTTGCGGACCGTGAAGTCCAGGTGGGTTTTTTCAAGGAAGCGACGGAAATCATCTCTGATGAGGCGCGAGGCAATGTGCCCCGCGAGCGCATTTTTTCCAACGTCGTGCACACCGTGGACGGGACCTGGAACTTCGACGGCAAGGCCATGACCAACGCACAACTGAACGCGGAGATCGCCCGGGGTTGATCCCCCGGCGGCATAGAGCAGGAGACCACTGATATGAAACATGTACGCAAAGCCCTGTGGACCGTGAGCCTGATCCTGTTGGCATCAACCGCTCAGGCCGAGGAGTGCCTGGATATGGGCGGTGTGGCGATTCCGAACTTCTTCTCTGAAGGGAGGGGGCAGCCCGTGATCATATCCGCGACCCTGATGGGAACGGTGACAAATGCCGCGGGCAAGATCCTGTCGCAGCGCGTCACGGAAACAGGTCTGGAAATGGAGCTGGAGCATTATTTCGGCCGTTCGGACGGCGGAGCCATTTTTACCAAGGACACCGGTGTCTTGACAGAAGTTCCTGGAAGGCCGGGCCGCTATATGATCGAGATCACGTATGACGTGCAAGAGGATATGGGCCGCGGCACGCTTGCCGATTATGGCGGCACCTTCAACAGCTATGGCCTCGTGGATTTGAGAGATCCCTACGACCTGCAGGGCCTAGTGCGGTACTCCGGCGAGCTCTGCAAATAGACAAGAATGGCAAGGCTTCGGGTTTGCCGAAACAAACAAGAGCCTTCCGCATTTCTGAGACGGTCGGGAACCTTGCCGCTCAAAAAAACGCCCCGGTTTTTGGATCGGGGCGTTTTGGCTTCATCTTTTTTGGTCAGCGCCGCGAGGGTACCTTCAAACCGCCTGCAGCGCGCCCGGATTGCCGGTCTGCTGGCGCAGGGCCAGCTTGTTCATGGCGGAGACATAGGCCCGGGCCGAGGCAACCAGCGTGTCGGTGTCCGCACCCTTGCCGGTGGCGATCCGGCCTTCGGCTTCCAGCCGCACCGAGACTTCCGCCTGTGCGTCGGTTCCTTCGGTTACCGCATGGACCTGATAGAGCGACAGCGTCGCCTCGTGTGGAACGATCGCCTTGATCGCGTTGAAGGTGGCATCCACGGGACCATCGCCGGTGGCTTCCTTGGTGATGTGCTGTCCGTTGACATCCATGGTCAGGATCGCCTTCTGAGGGCCGCCGGTGCCGGCGATCACGGTCAAGGCAATCACCTTGGTGCTTTCGCCCAGGATGTTGATTTCATCCTCGACCAGCGCCTCGATATCCTCGTCATAGACGTGTTTCTTGCGGTCGGCGAGATCCTTGAAGCGGCGGAACGCGTCCTGCAAGGCGTTGTCGCCCAGTTCGAAGCCCAACTCGCGCAGCTTGTCGCGGAATGCATGGCGGCCGGAATGCTTGCCCATGACCAGCGACGTGGCTTTGACGCCGACATCCTCGGGGCGCATGATCTCGTAGGTTTCGGCGTTTTTCAGCATGCCGTCCTGGTGAATACCGCTCTCGTGGGCGAAGGCGTTCTTGCCGACGATCGCCTTGTTGTACTGGACGGCAAAACCCGATGCACCGGCAACCATCTTCGACGCGCGCACCATGAACTGCGGGTCGATCTGTGTGGTGTATTGCAGCACGTCGCCGCGGGTGCGGATCGCCATGACGATCTCTTCCAGCGCCGCATTGCCGGCACGCTCACCCAATCCGTTGATGGTGCATTCGATCTGCCGCGCGCCGCCGGCGACGCCGGCCAGGGAGTTTGCGACCGCCAGCCCCAGATCATCGTGACAATGGACGGAGAAGACGGCCTGATCGCTGTTCGGCACACGCTCACGGATCTCGACGAACATGGCCTTGTATTCGTCCGGCGTGGCGTAGCCGACCGTGTCGGGCAGGTTGATCGTTGTCGCGCCGCACTTGATGGCGGCTTCCACACAGCGGCACAGGTAATCGATCGGCGTGCGGGTGGCATCCATGGCCGACCATTCGACGTCGTCGATCAGGTTCCGCGACCGGGTTACCGTGTCGGTGATGATCTCCATCACCTCGTCTTGCGACTTGTTCATCTGGAACTTCAGGTGGATCGGCGAAGTGGACACGAAGGTGTGGATGCGGCCCTTGCCGGCATGCTTGACGGCTTCGCCGCACCGGTCGATATCGGCATGGATGGCGCGGGCCAGACCCGCGATCACCGAGTTCCTGGACCGCTTGGCGATTTCGCTCACGGCTTCGAAGTCGCCGTTCGAAGCGATCGGAAACCCGGCTTCGATGATGTCCACGCCCATGTCGTCGAGGATCTCCGCGATCTGCAGCTTTTCCTCCAGCGTCATGGAGGCGCCTGGCGACTGCTCGCCGTCGCGCAAGGTGGTGTCGAAGATGCGGATATGGTCCGTCTCTTGGGTGGCAGTCATGTCATTTCGTCCCTGGCTTGGATCGGCGGTTCCAAATGGCTCTTGCAGGTTTGAACACGGGCGCGATCCGGAATTCGTAAGGCTGTGGTTTGAAGTCTCTCCCCTAAGTGCCCGTTCCGCTCGTTGAAAACACGGATCAGCCGACGCTCAGGGGCATCTAAGAAGGAGGAGATCGCCAAGTAGAATGAGGCCGCCGCGCTCTTTCAGCGCGTCGAAGCTAGAACCGGTGATGTCGCGTGGCGCGATCATGGGTCTTAACGGGGCCTTCGGTCGTTACAGCGTTTCAGCCACCCAGCCTGACGGAAAAGCGTGAGCAGGTGGTTAACGGAATTGTTCTTACGGCAGGTCGAAGCCGGTTGCAAGACGTTATGGGTATTTGAAGGCTTGGGCCTTCATTTCAGCGGCGGCTTTGCAAATGAAGATTGGAATTTTCGTCACTGGCACTTATAACTAAATTCGTGTGGGGGACATTGAAAGGTGTCCTTATGAAAATATCCCATGCCACGGCGGCTGCGCTTGTTTCTGCCTGCGCCATCACCAACGCCGCAACAGCTTCCGAAGGCGGCAGCGCCACAGCTTCCAACGAAGTCATTGCGCATCAGCGACAGGCACTGGCCGAAAAAACCGGCGGTGCCGGTTTCGGACCCCAGTCGCCACGCGACATAGGTACTGTTGACGGGGCCAATCCGAGACTGTTTGTTGCAGCGCCGCCCAGGGCGCATATGAATCTCTGCAACATTCACTTTCACGAAAGCGCGGAACACCGGGGCGGTGAATTCACGACATATGCCGGCAACGGCGACGGACACGGCTACGGGACCGGGTACAAGTACAACGGCGCCTTGACCGATGCCGAACTTGAACCGCTTGGCTACAAGGTCGGGTCCAGCGATCACGGCGACCTTGAGCCGGGCGATACGATCGAGGTTCACTATGTCTTCACGACCGCAAAGGTCGATCCGGGTCCGACCCTTGGCTCCTGCCTGAGCGAAGCGGTCAACAACCCGCAGCTACGCGTCGAGGCGCAGGTTTATGTCCTGGTCAACGATGATCAGGCGCTCGATTTCATCAAGCTCACCCAGGTTGATGTCGTCGGCGGTTTTCATCAGGCGCCGAACATTCCGTCTGACACGGGCGCGCCTGTGCAGTATGCGGGGTCGACAACAGGGCCGGGATACAACGAAAAAGGATCGCCCTTCCAGGTGACCTGGAGCGTGAGGCCGAAGATTGCGAAAGTCTCCATCGCCTCCGTGGATTACTGGCTGAGCGGAAACATCTTCAACGAAGAATACGCTCATGGTGTCAGGAACCTCGTGCGCAATCCGGACCTTCTCAGCGTCATTGAAAAATAGTCTGCAGTTCCGATGCATGACGGCTTCGCTTTCAGGAGCGAAGCCGGACCCTATTGAGGGTGATCTTCTCCCAGGCTGCCGTCTTCGCAGACGGTGGAACAAGATCTTTTGAAACAGGCCAAGCCAGGTTTTCGGTCATGAGCCCAATGGGCTTGTGCGTGCCGACCGGAAAGGGAGCCGCGGGCAACAACAGGGCCGGAACAGTGTCCTGAAATGCGCTGGACCCACATGCGTGCCGGGGGTGCAATCGCCCGGCAGCTTTCTAACTGTTAACGATTTCTTCGGCTGACTCATTGATAAAATTTAACGAATTTCATTAACCGTCAAATATTGAATTTCTTGCTTAGGCGCACTATGTGCACTATTGTTGAGTATAAGGAGGAATAAAATGAATTTGCACACAGCACATTGTCTGCTTGTCCGAGATGGTCTGACCTATAACCGGTCGCGTCTCAGCTGGCTCCCATCGAAGCTTTATCGCTCGTTCCGCGATGCCAACAAATACCTGCGCGGAGCACGTTAAGGCATTCCAGATCTCTCTGATCCGATCTTGGGATCAAGAAAAAAGCCCGCCGGTCTGGCGGGCTTTTCTGTTTCTCCCCAACAACGACGAGCCCACGGAATTGTCGGGACCTGGTCCTCAGTCAATCGCTGACACTCAAGCCTGAATGTCGACGCTCTCACCAAGTCCTGGCGGTGGTGCCGCCGGGGTGCCGGACGCTGTGGACGCCTCGGTTTCGGGCGTCTCGGTCTGACCCGGCGCGGTCGGGTTCGATGTATAAGCTTCCGATTTCAGTGCCTGTGTGCTGGCCGGTACTGCACCTGTTGGTCCAACATCCATGACCTTCTCCTTTTATCCATTCCATACCATTGGATCAGGAGAATGTGGCCGGGGAAGCTTAACGGGCGCTGAAGCATTTCGCCCGCATTACAAGACGTGAAGTCGAGTTCAAATCAGTTGATCGTCCGGACACCGCGCTCGCTCTCTCTTTGAACAAGTGACAGATCGAATGAATCCCGCTGCGGCAAAGCCCCGCCGGAAAGGTTCGAAAAGCGCTATTGATTGCACGGGTGGGTGCTTTCGATGCGGCAAGACTTGAGCATGAGGATGTGTCTGCCTCTCGCGCCGCCCCATCCATTACCCGCGACAACGTGAACACACAGACCGGGGTCAGGTTCGATGTTCTTCAAGTTGTCGATTTCACACTCCACCGAGAGAATTCCCGTCCCGGTGCTCAGATCGAAAACATGGAGGCCGGGCTGCTTCGGCAGATCGGTCGAATTGGCGTGAAAGCAGAAGCCTTGCGCTTCGCGGTTCATGATTGTTTCAACATCATTCCAGTTGTTGTACACCTGCAGGCATCGAAAATCCTGGCTTATATCATCCGCTAGAATTTGAGTGGATGCCAGAAGCAGCAGGGGTGTCGCAAAAAATAAGTTCTTCATTTGAAATCGTTCTGAACAGTCTACGGTGTGCCGTTATTCTTCCGAGCGATTCGAGGGCTTCCGGGATCGAATGTTCCCCAGAAGCTGGTAAGGCATTCGAATCTACGCGACGCTTCACGTTAAAAATCGGTCAATCTGCAATTTCACAGGTGCCGTCGCCCGATAAAGCCTAAGCGACTTCCGGTCAAAGGCCAACTGCCCGAACCTGATTTATGAGGGTATTGCCTTGGCTCGACAGGTGCCAGTATCCTTGGGGAACAGCGGCCGCAGCGACGTGCGGCGCGCTGTATGGGATACCCGGAAAGGGTGGAGCGGCTTCGGAAGACGACCTAGGCGTCCGCACCATAGCTATCCCGCCGGCGCACCCAGGCCTGGGGGTAGGGCAGATCGTCTTCCTGCCGTCCCATGGGGGTCAGGTCCAGGATGTTGTAGGCCATGTTGAGAATGTCGAGACCCCGGCCATAAGTGGAATAGCTGTGGCCGACGCGGCCGTCGTCGAGCTTCAGGAAGGTGCTGACACCGGGCAGCTCTTCGGAATGAACCGTGTCGTTGCCGCTGTAGTTGTATCCCCGGCCAGTCGGGTCTTTCTTGTCCGGGAAGGTGACGCCGAAATCGACCCCGAAGCCATTTCCTGCCGTCGAGACCCAGTCAAAGCTCCAGCCCATGCGGGACTTGTAGGCGCGGAGCGTTTCCAGCGGTGCATTGGAAACGGCGATCAGTTTCGTTCCGCGGGCAGCCAGATGCGTGTCGAGGCGGTCGTAGTTGTCTGCCCAGAACGAGCAACTCGGGCAGCCCTCCTGCCAGGTTTCCCCGAACATGAAATGATAGACGGCAAGCTGCGGGTGTGGTCCGAACAGGTCCGCGAGCGATTTCCGGCCGTCTTCCGTATCGAAGACATAGTCCTTCTCCACCAGAACAAGCGGCAATTCCCTCCGGGCAGCGGACAGCGCGTCGCGTTCCCTGGTGAAGGTCTTTTCTTTTTCGAGCAGCGCCTTGCGCGCAGCGAGCCAGTCCTGCCGGTTGACGAATTGCGGATGTGTCATGTCGGTCTCCTCGGAAATGGATGTTACGCAATGGTGATCTCGGAGAGCCGTCTGAAGCAGCCATCCCAGCCGCCACCGACGCCGCGCCGGGCATCTTCGGTCTTGATCGCCTCGTGGCGGAGCAGCACTTCGGTTGCCTTGCCTGCCTCGGTGAACGTGATCGCCACCTGAGAGGTGTCGGTTGCCTCCCGGGTGCCGTCGGCGAATTCCTGAACGTGACGCCAGCTGAACTCGAGCCTCCTGGGCGCGTCGATCGCCAGATATTCGCCCTCGAAGTGGATCTGTTTTTCCTGTGTTTTTTCAATGACGAAGCACCACTTTCCACCCACCTTGAGATCGATGTCGACCGAGACGAGGCCGCCTGATTTCGGCACGAACCAGCTCTGCACCTCTTCGGGTTCGGTGAAGGCGCGGAAAACGCGCGCGGGTGCGGCACGAAACAAGCCTTCCACAATGACGGGCTCCTGGCCCGGTTCCGATTTGAGAAATTGCTTGTCGATCTCCTGAACGCTCATGTGTCGCTCTCCTCTTTGGCAAGGTGACGGGCGAGGGCGTCGAACCGGTCGATCCAGAAGGATTCGTACTTGCTCAACCAGTCAACGGCTTCCTTGATGGGTGTGCCGCGCAGGCGGCAATGACGGGTGCGGCCGCGCTTTTCGATGTCGACGAGACCGGCATCGGACAGGACCCTGAGATGCTTGGACACGGCTGTCAGTGACATGTCGAAGGGGGCGGCGAGGTCCGACAAGGTCGCCTCGCCGTCCGCAAGGCGGGCGACGATCGCGCGTCTTGTTCCGTCGCTCAATGCCGAAAATGTCGCGTCCAGTTGGGCCATTTGCTGCACAGTCATAAAGTGAACCTTTTGGTTGACTATCATTGGTATCCATTATAGTCAACTAATTGGTTGAGTAAAGTCGCCCCGGGGGTGAGGAGCTCGACAAGGCCGGGCGGGATGTTCCTGGATCCGGCATGCAGAGGAGCTGAAATCATGGAAGTCTATCTGACCGATCTGTCCCCCAATTGCCGCCGTGTTCTGGCTGCAATCCATCATCTCGGGCTGGAGAGCGAAACCGAAATCCAAAACTTCAATCTGTTTGCCGGAGAGCATCAGACCGAGGAATTCAAGGCCATCAACCCGAATGTGAAGGTGCCTGTCCTTGTCGACGGTGACCTCAAGCTCTGGGAAGCCAACCCGATCATGATTTATCTGTCAGACAGGCAGAAGGCGGAAGCGTTCTGCCCGTCGGACAATGCGATGCGTATCGAAGTGCTTCGCTGGATGTCCTGGGAAGTGCAGCATTTCAATCGGGCGCTTGGCGAGATCGTCTGGGAAACCGTCGCCAAACAGGTGTTCGGTCTGGGTCCGGTCGACGATCAGAAGGTCGCTGCCGGCCAGGAAAACTTCCGCCGTTTCGCAGCCGTTCTTGAAGATCATCTGGCTGACCGGAACTTCATTCTGGGAGATACGCCGACCGTTGCCGACTTTGCTGTCGGAAGTCATTCGGCCCTGGCGCTCCATCCGCAGTCCCAGGTGCCCCTGCTTGAGTATCCTAAGGTACAGGCCTGGCTGGAACGCATGGAAGCGCTGCCCGCGTGGCAGAAGACAGCACCACAGGCAACGGCAGAAGCTGCGGAATAATTTTTGCGCTCGTGTTTACAGACTGGCGGCAGGACACCTGTTGCCGCCAGCCTGTAATACAGCTCTCGATTTCGCGAGCATCTGCCGGCCGGTTTGCCGCGCCCCCGGCAAGGCGCTACCATGGCGCTCGATGACGAGACCTTATGCAATCGCCTTGTGTTTTGGATTTGTTGCCGCTTTTTTGATGGGCGCCAACTCCGTGATCGTGAGGTATCTGACGGGCGATCTGCATGGACTTCAGATCGCCGTCTTCCGCCTGTGGATCGCCTGCTTCGTTATTTTCGTCATGCTGAAACTGTCCGGCCGGCGGCTGAACCTGTTCCGGCTTGACCGGTACACGCTGCTTGCCAGCGCCGGGTTCACGCTGAACTACATCACCTTTCATATCGGTCTTGAACATACCAGCGCCACGAACGCTATGGTTCTGGAAAACACGGCGCCTTTCTTCGTACTGCTGTTCCTGGTGATTGCCGGGGTTGAACGGGTGCAATGGTTCGACTTGCTTGCGACGTGTCTGGCCCTGGCCGGGGTTTACCTCACCGTGCGCCACGATTTCGACGCAGGGGCAGGAGAGAGCCTCATCGGCGATTTCTGGGAATTGGGCGCCGGAGTATCCTGGGCGATATTCATCGTCGGAAGTGCGCAAGCGGTGAAGCAGACCAGATCGACCATGGACCGCATGGAAGTCCTTTTGAAGATCCTCTTTCCAAGTGCCGTCGTGTTGTCGCCCAGCCTGCTGCTTTATCCACTGGAGCCGAGCGCAACAGACGTGCTCTTGCTGATTATGCTCGGCGTCCTGTCCACGGCATTCGGATATTATCTTTGGTACGAGGCGATGGCGACCGTTTCGACCGTGACGGCGGCGTTGCTCGCCGTTCTGTCGGTGGTCTTCACCTTCGCGATAGCCTATGTGGCGCTCGGTGAAGAGATGACCCCGGATATCCTGATCGGAGGCGCGCTCATCATCACCGGCGTCGTGCTGCCGGGTATCTGGAACGCGAGACAGCAACGGAAAACCAGCGAGAATCCGTCTGCAGCCGGCAGCGAAGCGGACTGACCGGTTTCGTCACACGAACAGCTCACCCCTGGCCACGAGGGTTGCCTGGCCGCCGATGCGAACGGCGTGCATGCCGCCATTCTCGATATCGATCTCAAGATCGATCAGGGAGGGCCGCCCCATTTCGAAACCCTGTTCGATACGGATGTGGTGTGTGCCTTCCGTCAGGCCGTCATAGAAATTCACGACACCCGCAAAGGCCGCCGCTGCCGAACCTGTTGCCGGGTCTTCCGGAATGCCCATGTCCGGAGCGAACAGCCGCGCGTGAAAGGCGCTGTCATGCGACCGGGTTTCGCGGCAGTAGATATAGGCGTGGTTGTGGTCGTCCTTGCCGAAACCTGCCTTCCACATGGCGGCTACCGGCTTTGCCCTGGACAGGGCATCAAGGTCGCGCACCGGCACGAAGTTGAATGGCGGACCGACCTGAAAGCGAGACGGCGCATGGTTTTCAAAGCCGACATCGGTCGGTTCGAGATCCAGCGCGGCAGCAATGAGCTCGATGTTGTGGGTCGGTCCGGCCGGTTCAGGCAGGCTGGGCACATCGAATTCGGCGAAGCCGGCCGCATTCTGCTTCAGGATCACGGCGCAGCGAACGGCTCCGATTTTCTGTTTCAGAACAACGACCGCATCTTGTTCGCCGTCAACGTCGCCAAAGCGCTCCGTCGCCAGCAGGATGGCGGTGCCGATGGTCGGGTGGCCGGCAAAGGGGAGCTCCATTTTCGGAGTGAAGATCCGCATGCTGGCGGTCTGGCCCGGGTTTTCGGGCGGAAACACGAACACCGTCTCGGAGAGATTGAATTCTCCCGCGATCTTCTGCATCTGATCGTCGCTCAGATCTTCGCTATCCAAAACCACCGCAAGAGGATTTCCTGCCAGAAGTGTGTTTGTGAAGACATCCAAGATCGCGTAGCGGCGGCCCATATTCTGTTCTCCCTGGAGAATAACCTGACCCCTCAAACCGGGGTGAGCGGACTTTTGCATTTCTAGCCGGGTCCCGCCAGTCCCTACCGCGTGTTCTTGGTGAACAAACAATTGACAGTCCAACGGCAACTGCAGGGTCTGTCCTCGCCCCGGTGTCGATCGGCCGTGTTATTGCAGCAGGTGGTGCGCGATTTCACGTGCGAAGGGAACGATTTCCGGGTCATCAAGGTCGTCCCGCGAACGGATGATGCGGACATCGGACAATTCCTGTTCTTCCGATGCTGCCGAATGTCTCAGGATGCCGTCGCGCAGAGCATCGGCCTCGACATCGCAATCGAACACCCTGGCAATGGAAATGCGCGGTCCATCAAACGCGGCAAGCAACTGGGCTATTCCCATCGCGGCGCCGCGCAATCCTGTCTCTTCTTCCAGTTCCCGGTCAATTGCCCGGATTATGTCCACCTTGCCATCCGGTGTGACGTCGTTCAGATCGAGGTTCCCGCCGGGTGGATAAATCATGCCGGCCGTTGCTGTGTGCGGTCCCATCACACCGTAAAGCAGAGCGCCGTCGCGGCTCCTGATGATGGCGGATCCGAACAGGTTGAAAGCCGAGGCATCCGGTGCGCCCCAGTCCCGCCACGCAAGGTGGGCCGCGTAGGAGCTTTCCGAACAGCAGCCTTCAAAGACCCCGTTTTGAAACGAAAATTCCGTCAGTTTCAGAGTCCGGCCGTTCCACAGGAGCGAGATGCGCTTTTGCGCCTCTTCGAAATGGGCGGCAATTGCGGCCGCATTTTCCGTTTCAAAGCACCAGGGCCTGTCCGTCACTTTCAGATCAATGTGCGTGAGTTCGTGCACGCAGGCCGGAAGCTGTCTTTCCATAAGCGGAATGTCTTTTCCGGGCGACATTTCGCTTGGGCGGGTGTCATAGGTTTGAAACCCGTGTTTCTCGTAGAAGCCGCCCGCATGGGCATCCGCCTCCAGACGGAGGCGCGGCAGTCGCAGTCGCCTGGCAACGTCTTCGGCGCGATTCAGCAGAAGACTGCCGATCCCCTTTCCGTGCATGCCTGTGTCGACGAACAGGAAGTCAACGAGAAGGGTTTCCTCGTCGTCCGGAACAACGCCCAGGAACGCAATCGGCGTACCTTGTTCTTCGGCAACCGTAATCTGGATTGACCGGATCGTGGTTTTGCTTATGCCCCAGGCGTCCATGAACTCCGCCATCTTGTCGGCCGGATATCCCCACGAGGCCTTGGCGCGGTGAAGAATGCCGGTCAGGGCTGGGGCATCGGCCGGAGTGGCGGGTCTGAGCTTGAGAGGCATGAGGATCCGGTTGGTGGAATGCCGGATAGACCTAACCGGAGATTGTGAAGGTTGCAATGCAGCGCGACGTCCAGGAAGGCGGCCTGCCACAGTACCTGGCTGGCCGTCAGCAGATCCCGTCAGTTTCACCTGGAACAGATCAGGCGGGATAACTCAGCTCTCTCGGTCCCTGCCTTTGCGCGGAGATGCAGACGGTCCGGATCTCACTTGATGAACGTGCCGTTCTGCAGTTCCGTTACGGCCTGCACCAGTTCGTCGCGGGTGTTCATCACGATCGGTCCGTGCCAGGCCACCGGTTCCTTGATGGGTGCGCCGGACACCAGAAGGAAGCGGATGCCTTCGTCGCCCGCGTGCACCACGATCTCGTCCCCGGTGCCGAAGATCACGAGCGTCCGGTCGCCGGTCTGATCCCGGATCTTGAGTTCCTCACCGCCGAATTCCTTTTCGGTCAGGACACCGAACGGATCGGACGCCCCTTCGAATTTCCCCGACCCTTCGAAAACATAGGCGAAGGTCTGCTTGTAGGTATCGACCTTGAAGCTTTTCTTGCGGCCGGCCGGTACATGTATGTCGAGATACTGGGGTTCCGCGGCGATGCCGTCGACCGGACCGCTCTTGCCCCAGAATTCGCCGCAGATGATCCGCGCAGATGTGCCGTCGTCGTCCGTGACGACGGGAATCTCGTTGGCAGTGACATCCTGGTAGCGCGGCTCCGTCATTTTCAGCGAGGAGGGCAGGTTCGCCCAGAGTTGAAAACCGTGCATCCGGCCCTGCGCATCTCCTTTTGGCATTTCCTGGTGCATGATACCGCGACCGGCGGTCATCCATTGAACATCGCCTGCGGCAAGGTCGCCCTTGTTGCCGAGGCTGTCTCCATGCTCCACCGTGCCTGCAAGGACGTAGGTAATCGTCTCGATGCCGCGATGCGGGTGCCATGGAAAACCAGCGAGGTAATCTTCCGGCCGATCGTTTCGGAAATCGTCCAGCAGCAGGAACGGATCCAGCATTTCAGGGTCCTGAAAGCCGAACACACGCTCGAGCTTGACACCGGCACCTTCGAGTGTCGGCTGTGTGGATCCAATATGGGTTACCGGGCGGATGGACATGGATTTCGTTCCTGCTTCGGGCGGGCCTGATGGAAGCCCGCCATTCGGGCGATTGTTCAACCGCAAGATAGCGCGGATCCGCCGGAAACCCAGCCGCTTGGCGCAAGACGCAGCGTTTCCAATGTGGAAACAATGCCGGGCTTTCATGTTCCGGATCTGTCCCGGTGTTGCCGACGTCGAAGGGCCGTCTGCAAAAATCCGGGGCAGGGCGCACCCGCGTTGACAGCTGCACAAGGTTTGAGGTACGTACCTCAGATACACTTCCTGCAGCCGACCAAAGTTGACCGGGGCGAGGCCTGCAGGGCGAGAGAGCGGTTCGGGGGAAGTGGCATCCGGTCATTCGTTCGCGCCGGTCAGGTTCTGAAATTTTTATCGCGAGGTGAGGAAATGACGGCGTTCGATCTCAAACCGGAATACCTGATCAGCGATGAGGCAGCCCTGAGAGGCTTGTTTCCGCCAACACATGAACTGGCAAAGAAAAAGGGCCTGACGGCGTTCGACAAGCATGCCCGCGACTTCATCGAACGGTCGCCGTTCGTTTGTCTTGGAACGCAGAATGCGGACGGCAAGGCGGATGTCAGTCCGCGCGGCGATCCGCCCGGGTTCGTGAAGGTTCTCGACGATCAAACGCTTGCCATTCCGGAGCGTCCCGGAAACAACCGTCTCGACAGCCTGGTCAATATCGTCACCAATCCAAGCGTCGGACTGCTATTCATCATTCCCGGGTTTGACGACACTCTGCGTGTCAACGGGCAGGCGGCCCTTGTCGTCGATCCCGAGTTGCTGAAGGCAATGAGCGTCAAGGGACGCAGTCCGGCAATCGCGATTCACGTCAGGGTAACAAGTGTCTTCATGCATTGTGCAAAAGCGTTCCGCCGGTCGCATTTGTGGGATCCGACGAGATTCCGGGATCGCGGCGACATGCCATCGCTGATGAAAATCATCATGGACCAGGCAGCCGAAACGCCTGCGAGCGACGAGGAACTGACCGCATTGGACGAGAAGCTGGAGGAGAGCTACCAAAAGACGCTCTACTAGGGTGCGGACTGCCGGGAGGCGGGAATGCGCTCATGCGGTTTTCCAAGCCGCAGGGTCGATGCCGAAAACGCCCGGCAGAGCTGCCTGCACCGCCGCAACTTCCATGCCTCTGCGTCAGCGATCCGTCAGCGATCTGGCCCCGGCGTCGTGCACCTTGCATCTTGCAGCCATCCGGCCCACATGTTGCTATACCCTCTCATTTGGCCGTCTGGTCAAACCTTCAATCATCGTGTCAGCTCAGGTGTTCATGGCGCCCATTCTTTCTGTCCGCGATCTGGAAAAGACCTACGAAGGCGGTTTCCAGGCTCTGAAATCGGTGTCGCTGGATATCCGGGAAGGGGAGGTTTTTGCGCTGCTAGGCCCCAATGGGGCTGGCAAGACCACCCTGATCAGCACCATTTGCGGTCTCGTGCGCCCGACATCGGGAAGCATCACCGTCGGTGGTCATGATGCGATCGCGGATTTTCGGGCGGCGCGGCGTCTGATCGGGCTGGTGCCCCAGGAAATGCCGACGGCGCCGTTCGAGATCGTCGGCGACACGGTTGCCTTCAGCCGCGGATTGTTCGGCCTGCCACCTGATCGCGGGTTCGTGGAAAGCATTCTCAAGGACCTTACGCTCTGGGACAAACGCAATAATGCCATCATGGCGCTTTCCGGCGGCATGAAGCGCCGGCTTCTCGTCGCCAAGGCGCTCGCGCACGAACCGAAGGTTCTGTTTCTCGACGAGCCGACCGCCGGCGTCGATGTCGAGCTGCGCCACGACATGTGGCGCATCGTGACCGAGCTGAAGGAGAAAGGTGTCACGATCATCCTGACGACCCACTATATCGAGGAAGCCGAGGAGATGGCGGACAGGGTCGGTGTCATCAACAAGGGCGAGATCATCCTGGTCGAGGAGAAGGCGGAGTTGATGCGACAGCTGGGCCGGAAGCTTCTGACCCTCAATCTCACGGAACCCCTGAAAGACCTGCCCGACAGCCTGGCGCGCTATAATCTCGAAATTGCCGATGCCGGCTGCAAGCTGGTCTATACCTACGATACGCACGCGGAAAGAACCGGCATTACCGCGCTGTTGAAGGATCTCGCCGATGCCGGGGTCCGGTTCCAGGATCTGCAGACCGACCAGTCGTCTCTGGAAGACATTTTCGTGGACCTGGTCAAGAAGAGTTGAGCCGAGATGACCAAGGATTTTTCGATTCGATCCGCACAGCACGCCGACAGGGACGCCCTGACGGAGCTCTGCATGCGCTCCAAGCGGTCGAACGGCTATGACGATGCTTTCATGGAAGCCTGCGTCGACGAATTGCGCGTGCGCGACAGCTGGATATCGGACGACGATTTCTGGGTCGCGGAGGCCGCTGACGGGTCGCTGGTCGGATGTATCCGGCTGTCTTGTGACGGGGCATCCGGCGGCGAACTTGAAACCTGCTTCGTCGCACCGGACTTCAAGGGAACAGGTGTCGGACGCGCCCTGTTCGAGACGCTTGAATGCCGGGCCAAGACCATTGGGCTCAGGCATATCGAACTTGACGCCGACCCTTTTGCGGAAGCTTTCTACGCGCGCATGGGGTTTGAAACCACAGGCCGTTCGCCATCCGGCTCGATTCCCGGCAGGACATTGCCGAGAATGAGGATGGAACTCGCTTGAGAACCGGCCGGGAGAGGCAGGAAGTGATGAAGAAGGGGAGCGTATGAACCTGGGTGCAGTCAAGTCGATCTACATTTCCGAGATGGCGCGCACGAAACGCACGCTGATGCAAAGCGTGATCTCGCCTGTCATCTCGACCGTGCTCTACTTCGTCGTTTTCGGTGCGGCGATCGGGTCGCGGATCTCCGAAGTCGACGGGGTCAGCTACGGGGCGTTCATCGTGCCGGGTCTGATCATGCTGTCGCTCATGACACAGAGCCTGTCGAACGCGTCTTTCGGGATCTACTTTCCGCGTTTCACCGGCACGATTTTCGAGATCCTGTCAGCACCCGTTTCCTATCTGGAGATCACAATCGCCTATGTCGGGGCGGCGGCCACGAAATCCATAATCGTCGGGCTGATCATCCTGATAACCGCAAACTTCTTCGTTGATCTGCAGATTCAGCACCCTGTCTGGATGGCAACGTTCTTCATTCTGACGGCAGTCACCTTTGCGCTGCTCGGATTCATCATCGGCATCTGGGCCGACAATTTCGAGAAGCTGCAATTCGTGCCGCTTCTGATCGTGACGCCGCTCGCTTTTCTCGGCGGCAGCTTCTACTCCATCAACATGCTTCCGGAAATCTGGCAGAAAGTGACACTGGTCAATCCCGTCGTTTATCTGATATCGGGTTTCCGCTGGAGCTTCTACGGTCAGGCGGATGTCAGTCTGTGGTTGTCGCTGGTTGCGACCATGGTGTTTTTGTTCGTATCTCTGGCCATCGTTCACTGGATTTTCAAAACAGGGTACCGGTTGAAGGCCTGAAATCAGAGCCGGGACAAGAGTGAGACCGCATATGTTTGAAGGGGTTAATCTGACCAGAAAAGTCGGCGCGGTTCTTCTCGCCCTGTTGCTTGCCGCCTGCCAGACCGCGCAAGCGCCTTCGCCGTCGGCATCCTCAGGTACCCCTGCTGCGAGCGCAACCGTTCAAACCGCGTCGCTGCCGGTCGTCGGTTATGCGCCGGCGACCGCGCAGGAACGCGGCTTTTCCGCGCTGGTTCTGGACGCCTCGACGGGTGACCAGCTCTACGCCGTCGATGCGGATGCGGCACGGTTTCCGGCATCGCTGACGAAGATGATGACGCTCTACCTGTTGTTTGAAGCAGTTGCAGAGGGACGCTACAGCCTTTCTTCTCCGCTGACCGTCAGCGAGAACGCCGCTTCGCAGCCGCCTGCAAAGATCGGACTGAAGGCGGGGACGACAATAACCGTCCAGCAGGCTGCGCGCGCCCTTTCCGTCAGGTCCGCCAACGATGTCGGCGTTGCCGTCGCCGAAAACCTTGCGGGCAGTGAAGCAGCGTTTGCCCGACAGATGACACAACAAGCCCGCGCGCTCGGACTCTCGCGGACGCGCTTCGAAAATGCCACGGGGCTTCCGGATCCGGGCCAGGTGACCACCGCGCGCGATATGGCGAAGCTCGGTCTGGCTCTCAAGCGCCGGTTTCCGCAATACGCCAGCTACTACCGGGCCAAGTCCTTCACGTATGATGGCAGGACATTCAAGGCCACGAACAATCTCCTTGGAAAGGTCGCCGGTGTGGACGGCCTGAAGACCGGCTACATCCGCATGTCGGGTTATAATCTGGTGGCAACCGCGCGGCGTGGCGGCAAGCAGCTGATTGTCGTGGTGATGGGCGGGAAAAGCGAAAGCGCCCGCGACAAAGAGGTCACCCGGCTGATCGAGGCCTATTCGTGAAGCACCCGGACCAGGCGCCCTTCAGGGAGCTGCAGTCCGCTCTCCGGCGAACGTGACGCAATTGCGCCCGTTTTTCTTCGACCGGTAGAGGCTCTCGTCCACGGCCTGCAGCAGGTCTTCCATCGCCAGTTCGGTCCCGTTGCCGTGGTAGATACCGGTGGACGCGGTGATCCTGAAATTCGCCGGTGCAAAGTCGAACTCGATCCGGGATATCAGTTGCCGGAGGCGATCGGCGACCTTGGCCGCGTTTTCACGGGAGATGTCGGGTAGCAGAACGGCGAACTCCTCGCCGCCAAGGCGCGCGAAGCAATCGTCCTTCCGCAGCTGTGCCTTGACGGCCGCCACGATTTTCACCAGTGCCTGGTCCCCGGACAGATGTCCGAAATTGTCGTTCACGTATTTGAAGTGATCCAGGTCGAAGTTGAGCAGGCCGAAGGTCTTCTCCGACGGGCCATGCAGCAGGTCTTCCAGGCGGGCCTGAAACTCCCGGCGATTGAACGCCCCGGTCAACGGATCGCGTCTTGCGGCCTCCCTGTGCCGCTGGGCCACCTGCTCAAAGGAAAGGGCCGTCGAAAACGCGCCCGTCAGGCTGACGAACAGCATCGCGCTCATCAGGTGCAGACCCTGCATCGTGTCGTTGATCATGCCGGGCCCGGCCGGGCCGTCGCCGGTGACACCGTGGAACACTCGCAATCCGCCGACAGCGGCAAGGAAGAAAAACGCGAGCACGAGGCCTATCACGGAGATCAGTCCGTGGAAGTTCTTCGACGTGTAGGCGACGATGGTGGCGATGCACAGGACCGTAAAGATGAAGTTGCCGCCAACATAGGCGAGCGTGGCATCCGAGAGCAGGAACGCAATCAGTCCGACGATCAGATAGGCTGCGGCAGGTGCGAATGCGTCGCTCAGCCTGTGCGGCAGTTTTGCGAGAACGCGCGCGGCATAAAGATGAAAGCCAAAACCCAGCAAGAGCAGCGTGTTGGGAAGGATATATGCAACGATCCGCGGAAGGACGTTTTCAAAGGCAAAACAGACGAGGGCGAGCACAAGAATGCCGTTTGCGGCCGCCCAGCTGCGCCAGTGCAAGCTTGGCGTCACGCGAAGCGACATCGCTTGAAAGGATATGGCGAAAATCAGCAGCAAGAGCAGATTCGCCGAAAAAAGCGTCAATAAATCCATGCAGACGCACTCCACGCGCTACTCGTCGAAAACGACCAATTGAGGCAGCCTAGTTTGAAATGTTTTTAGATGCTGTTAGGGCTGGTTAAGAGATTTTCATCAAATTGTAGGCGTGTGGATTTTAATAAAAACATATCCACCGGAATGCGTGCGGACCTTCAATCAGACATGCCCGAATTAAGAATCTCTGAACTCAATCGCCGGAATTCGGCCCTTTCGCGCATTTTGTGAAAATTTTTCGAAAAAATCGAAAAGAAACTGATCGAGTGGAAAGGACTTGCGAAAACTTGAATCAGTCCAAGCGACTGTGCCGTTTTGTTGTGTCCTCACGTCATCTGTTAAGGTCTGGACCGCTCGGTGCGTCCATCGAAGTTTGGCAAGTGCAGGCGGCATGTTTTGCAGAATCCCGTGTGGTGACTGAACTGGACGGCAAAGACCATCCAGGTTGCTGGATGGGTGCAACGATACGGTTGAAACGGTTGTGCGGGATCGACGCAAAACGCGCTCGCGGCGAGGGTGCCCGGTGCTGCGAAAAAAGGGCAAAAGAAAAGCCTGAACTGGAGTTGGTCAAACAGTGGGCGGTTTGTTGAAGCGTATTTTTCTCTATTGGATACCCAGTGCGCTGATCACGGCGCTGGTTGTTCTATTCGTGGTGACCGATCCGCGCGTGCTTGAGATCTCCGCCAACGCCGGAAGCGCGACCGCCGCCAGGTGGCTTGGCGAACACTACAACGGCCGTGAGAAAAAAGCGCGCTACGATCCGGAGAAGGCGCTGCACTGGTTCGAGCGGGCCGCGGAGCTCGGCAGCGTTGATGCGCTTTACGAAATCGGAGATTTGCATCTTTACGCGTCGATCGAGGGCCATACCTACAAGACGGCCCACGACTTTTACCGCCGGGCTGCAGAGGGTGGTCACATCGGCGCGATGCATCAATTGGCAGTCTTGCTCGAATTCGGCCTTGGTACTGACAAGGATCTTGCTGCTTCAGAACGCTGGTTCAGGAAAGTGATCGAACTGAGCGACGAGGCCACCGGACTCAATCTCACGCTGCTTTATTTCGCTCATCCGGAGGATTTCAGTGCCGAGAAGGTATCCGGTTCCATTGAAGACATAAAACGTCTTGCCGGCGAAGGCGACCTCTATGCAATGTATGCGCTTGCCAGCGCCCATCTGGCGGGAGAACCGGTGCCCAAGGATGTCGACAAGGGTCTTTCGATCTATTTCGAGCTGGCTGAGAAGGAGCCTTATTTCGCGCACGAGATACTCGGTGAAATCTATCTATCGGGCGAGAGCGTGGAACCGGACTACGAGAAAGCACTTGACCATTTCCGCAAGGCGATAAAGGCGGGAAACACCAGCGCTCACTATCACCTTGCCGAAATGCGTGAGTACGGGCTCGGTGTTGAACAGGACTATTCTAAGGCCGCTTACCAATACAGCAAATCCATCGACGCGAAGCACTTTGGCGGGCTGACCAACCTTGGCATCCTTCATCGCGACGGCGCCGGTGTCGAACAGGACCATGAGGAGGCGATCCGGCTTTTCAGGCGGGCCGAGGAGCTGGAAATCAGGGGCGGTGCCGCGAATATCGGCTGGATGCAGTTGCACGGCCTGGGCCTGCCGAAAGATGCCTCCGAGGGACTTGCGCTGATCGAGGCGGCAGCGGACGAGGAAGACGCCTATGGAGCCTATTATCTGGCAAAGCTGCTGGAAGAAGGGGACATCGTTGCGCAGGATCGCGGGAGAGCGCTGGAACTCTACGGAATTGCCGCCGAGCGCAGGTTTTTCCCGGCCAGAGTGGCCGTAAAGCGCCTGGAGGCGGCACCGAAAGACTGTTCCGTGCCACAAGAAGAAAAAGCCGGACGTCGCTGCCCGGCCTTTCCGTATCGTTGATCAGAGAAACGCCTAGTTCTTGGTCTTGTCGACCAGAGCGTTGGACTTGATCCACGGCATCATGCCGCGCAGTTTCTCGCCGACTTCCTCGATCTGGTGACCGTCGTTGAGGCGGCGGGTCGCCTTGAACTTGGCGGCGCCGGCGCGGTATTCCTGCATCCACTCGGAGGTGAACTTGCCGGTCTGGATGTCCTTCAGGACGCGCTTCATCTCCGCCTTGGTTTCGTCGGTGACGATGCGCGGGCCGGTGACGTACTCACCCCATTCCGCCGTGTTGGAGATGGAGTAGTTCATGTTGGCGATGCCGCCTTCGTAGATCAGGTCGACGATCAGCTTCACTTCGTGCAGGCACTCGAAATAGGCCATTTCGGGCGCATAGCCTGCTTCCACGAGGGTTTCGAACCCGGCGCGGATCAGTTCGACCAGACCGCCGCACAGAACTGCCTGTTCACCGAAGAGGTCGGTTTCGCACTCTTCCTGGAAGGTGGTTTCGATGATCCCGGACCGGCCGCCGCCAACGCCGCTGGCGTAGGACAGACCCAGATCGAGCGCGTTGCCGGAGGCGTCCTGGTGAACGGCGACAAGGCACGGCACGCCGCCGCCTTTTTCGTATTCACCGCGCACGGTGTGGCCCGGGCCCTTCGGCGCAACCATCAGAACGTCGACGGATGATTTCGGCTCAATCAGGCCGAAATGCACATTGAGGCCGTGTGCGAAGGCAATCGCAGCACCATCGCGGATGTTGCCGGCAATGTGATCCTTGTAGATGTCCGCCTGCAGTTCGTCGGGCGTTGCCATCATCATCAGGTCGGCCCACGCGGCAGCTTCGGCGACGGTCATGACCTTGAAGCCGTCGGCTTCGGCCTTAAGCGCAGTGGTCGAGCCTTCGCGCAGGGCAACGGCAATATTCGGGATACCGCTGTCCTTCAGGTTCATGGCATGGGCACGGCCCTGCGAGCCGTAGCCGATGATGGCGACTTTCTTGGACTTGATCAGATTGATATCTGCGTCACGATCGTAATAAACGCGCATGGGTTCCTTTCTCCCGTTTGCATTCTCGTTATTCATGTTTGGAGCCGGAATTGATGTCCGGTCTCCGTTGGCTGGTGGTCTCCAGTCGGCCGGAAGCCGGGGTCAGGCCCCGAACAGCCGGTAAAAGCGGTCAACGGCGTTTTGCGCCTGGGATGCCAGGTCCTGCTCTGCTGCACTTGCGTTCTCGCCGAGAAGAAGCCGGATGTGAACGTCGCGGATGGCAAGGCCGTAGAGCACCTGGTAGGCCTCTTCGGCATCGTCGAATTTTAGCAGGCCGTGGCGGCGCCCGCTTTCCAGCATGGCGCGCGCGCGGGATGAAATCATGTGCTTGCCGCGGACGAGAAGCAGGTGGCCGAGCCGGTTGGAATTGGTGTTGGACTGGCCGATGGACAGCCGGTTGAGGGCGAGCGAGGTCTCTGAAAAGAGAACGCCCAGCAAGGCTTCCACAAAGGCGGTGACATGGGCGCGAAAGGTCGCGGCATCTGCCGTCGCACCGGCTTCGGAGGGAAACTGAACCTGGCTTGCCTGGAACGCGACCACGGCGGCCAGCAGGCCGTCGCGATCGCCGAACCACTTGTAGAGACTTTCCTTCGAACAGCTTGCGGTGCGCGCGAGACCTGCGGTCGTCAGCGCCTTTTCGCCGCCTTCCACCAGAAGCGTCAATGCATGCTGCAGCACCACCTGCTGGCGCGGCGAAAACTCGGGCGCAGCGTCCGGGCGGGAGGTGGCGATGTCATATGCGGCAGCGGGCATGTGCTTTGTCTTGGTTCGAGGGAAATGATGATATGGACGGAACCGTACGGTACGGTTCGGTGGGCGTTATGGCATTGTGGAAGGTGCGGGTCAAGGGTGAAATGAGAATTTCCGGGGGCGGGGGGAGGAACGGTCTGCCATCCGGTGGTGCATGCTTCGAGACGGACCTGGCGGTCCTTCCCCAGGATGCGGACCGGCACAAATACTGACATGGGGAATGTGAAATACCTCTGCATTCCAAACTCTCATTCGTCATTCCGGACTTGATCCGGGATCCAGTCCGCGTTGCAGCGGATACGTGAAGAGCGAACGGAAACGGGCAGAAGCGCCTTGCTTGCGCAACTTCGCCTCTGGGAACGAGTGGGTCCCGGATTTCGCTTTGCTCGTCCGGGATTGTTTCTGCTTTTTGTTGTATTTTTGTAGGTGGCCATCTGGCTGAGCAATAGCCAGATGGCCAGTGACAGGCGACCGTTCCGGGATCGGGTTTTCACCCGTTGTCATCATGGTTCCCTGCCACTTCCTTTTCCCGCTTGGAGAGTTGATTGGGCCTCTGTGACAGCACGCCCGCAAACAATCCGAAGCACGAACAGGTTACCACTGTCATGACCCGTCTTGAAAGAGCTCCGGCCGCGGTTGCCGGAATTGATGTTTCCAAAGACACCCTGGCCGTCTTTGACGAGGCCCGCCAGTGCCTGTCCACCGTGCGCAACAGCCCGGCAGCCGTTCGCAAGATGATCGCCGGTCTCGCCCCTGGAACGATGGTGATCTTTGAGCCCACCGGCGGCTTTGAGGCGCTGCTGGCAGCAGAGCTGGCCGCGCAAGGCATTGCGAGCCACCGGGCAGATACCTTGAAAGTCAAAGCCTTTATCAAGTCCTTCGGCCGCCTGGCCAAAACCGATGCGATCGACGCCAAGGCCTTGGCCCACTATGGCCGGGAACGCTGGAACCTCCTGGGTCTCTATCAGCCAGCAGACAAACGTCAGGCCCAACTGGCTGCCCTGGTCGCCCGCCGCCAGGACCTCCTGGCGATCAAAACTGCGGAAACAAACCGCTCCAAGGCTCCAGGAAATCCACTCATCTCAAGGTCCTGCAAGACTGTGATCGCCTGTCTTTGCCGTCAGATTGAAAAGATCGACAATGACATCGAGCAGATGATTGCCGCCTGTCAAACCTTGACCCGCCGCGCCCGGATCTACCGCTCCCTGCCGGGTGTCGGACCAAGAACGGCCATTGCCTTGCTGGCAACAATGCCGGAGCTTGGCACCCTGACACGAAGGCAGGCCGCCTCCCTGGCAGGTCTTGCGCCACACCCAAGAGACAGCGGCACATTGAAGGGTTACAGGAAAATGCGAGGAGGTCGGCCCCAAGTGCGTCAAAACCTCTTCATGGCAGCCCTGGTCGGAGCAAGGGTAGAAGGACCATTACGTACCTTCTATCAACGCCTGATCAAAAACGGAAAGAAACCGATCGTCGCCGTCGCTGCCATCATGAGAAAGATAATCGTAATCCTAAACGCAAGGGCAAGAGACGAAATCACGACAATGAGTTGATGACGGTGGAGAGGCGTGTGACCGGCAGCGCGAACTCACCTCATCCTGAGGAGCGCGGCAGCGCGTCTCGAAGGATGGCCACCCACAAATGCCTGCCGCGCATCCTTCGAGACGGACCTTCCGGTCCTCCTCAGGATGAGGTTTCGGGTCTGGTTAGGTCTGTTCGGGCGGCACCCGCCGGCATCATCCCGGACATGATCCACTGCTGTCCGGTTTAGCTCGGAGTTGATTGAGCGAGACCATCTCCAGTCACTTAACTTGTCATTCCGGCTGAAGCGCAGCGGAAGGCCGGAAACCAGTAGTCACCTGGTTCTCTGTCGTGTTTCAGTCTCTGGCCACATGGGTACTGGGTCCCGGTCTCGCCGCGCGTGCGGCAAACCGGGATGACACATCGGGGAAACAATTCCGCATCCCGATTTGGCGCCGCACGGAATTATGCGGCTTTCTCAACGACATAAGTTCGACAGTACATTCCAAACCGGACAGCAATGGACATGATCCGGGGTTGGCAATGCCCTCGCTTTCTCTGCGAAAAACCAGAAAAACTGACCTGTAGTACCCGCCTAATACCCGCTCCGGTCCGTTGCCTGCTAGCTTTCGCTCACATTGGTTTTCAAGGCTCCGGGAGGATATGAGATGAGTGCCAAGATCCTGATGATCACGGGTGATTTCACCGAGGACTACGAAACGATGGTGCCGTTCCAGGCGCTGCTTGCCATGGGCTATGAGGTCGATGCTGTTTGCCCGGGCAAGAAGTCCGGCGAGGCGGTCGCGACGTCCATTCACGACTTCGAAGGCGACCAGACTTACACGGAAAAACGCGGCCATAACTTCACGCTCAATGCGACATTCGCCGATATCGACGTTACCGCATATGATGCCCTCGTGATCCCGGGCGGACGAGCGCCGGAATATCTTCGGCTCGATGCGGACGTGATTGCCGCCGTCAGCCATTTCATGACTGCTGACAAACCGGTTGCCGCGATCTGCCACGGCGCACAGATCCTGACGGCAGCCAGGGTCATCAAGGGACGCACCGTGTCGGCCTATCCCGCCTGCCGTCCGGAAGTGGAACTTGCCGGCGCCACCTATGCGGACATTGCCGTTGACGCGGCGGTGACCGATGGCAACCTCGTGACAGCCCCGGCCTGGCCTGCACACCCGGCCTGGCTGGCGCAGTTCAACGCGGTGCTTGGCGGCGCGGCCACCGGATCGCTCGCGGCCTGATCGGGTTGGGTTCAGGCGCTGCATTCCGGCCCTTCCTTCGAGACGGACCTGACGGTCCTTCTCTGGATGAGGGAGTTGCCTTTGTCGGGCTCCCGTCGCACACCGGACCACACCCACCGGTGTCATTCCGGACTTGATCCGGGATCCAATCCACGTTGCAGCGGATGCGTGAGCCGGGGGCAGGGGTGAACGGCGGTGCCATGCTTCCGAAACTCCGGCTCTGGAAACGAGTGGGTCCCGGATCTCCGCTGCGCTTTGTTCGCGATGACGACGGCGGGATTTCTGTAATTCGGCCGATGCCTGACAGAGCAAAACGTGTCTGGCAAAATCATGTTGATCCTTGCATGTTGCAGAAGGATTTCTGTCCGACGTGTCGGTGTTCCGGCAGCCTGACGGGTGCGGGACGTGCCGAAAACCAAAAGGGAGGACGCCATGTGCAAACTCTTTATCGAAGCTGATCCCGCGCTTTGGGAAAGCAGCACGAAGTCGTTGCGCATTGACGGCATGGTGACGTCCGTGCGGCTAGAAACATTCTTCTGGAGTGTTCTGGACGAGATCGCGGCGCGCGATGGCATGAATGTCGTTCAGCTGATCACGCGGCTGCACCACGAAAGCATCGATGCCGGGCATGACCTTGGAAACTTCACGAGTTTTCTGCGGGTCTGTTGCGGCCGCTATCTTGCGCTGCAGCTATCGGGTGACGTTCCAACCGACACGCGTTTGCCGATTTCAACGCTCGATGCCGACGAGATCCTGGAGGCGGAAAGCGCGCGGGTGCACTAAGGGCGCTAGCTCAGCCGTTCCAGAACCTCATTGCCGATCGCCAGAGACGACGTGAGGCCCGGGGACTCGATGCCGTAGAGGGCGACAAGTCCCTCCAGCCCGTGGGTTTCCGGTCCGTCGATGCGGAAGTCGGCCGCCGGTTCGCCGGGGCCGACGATCTTGGGGCGGATGCCGCAATAGTCCGGAACGAGGGAATTGTCCGGCAGACCGGGCCAGTAGGTGCGGATCGCCGCGTAAAATTTTTCGCCGCGTGCCGCATCGACGTCGTAGTTGATCTTTTCGATCCACTCCACATCCGGTCCGAAGCGGGCCTGGCCCTGAAGATCGAGCGTGATGTGGACGCCGGAGCCGCCGGGTTCGGGAACGGGATAGACCAGCCGCGACAGGGGCGCCTTGCCCTGCAGTTTGAAGTAGTTTCCCTTGGCGAGATACGCCTTGGGCGGGTTCGCGTCCGGCACCTGTGCCATCAGGCCGGGAGCCGCATGTCCGGCCGAGACGATGAGTTCCCGGCATGTGAGGGGCATGCTGTCACCGTCAGCGCTTGTCACGCGAAGTTTGTAGAGCTCAGCCGCCTGTTCGATCCGGTCGACACTGCTGCCCAGCACCACCTGGCCGCCATGGGCTTCCAGATGTCCCTGCAGCGCCAGCATGTAGGCGTGACTGTCTATGATGCCGGTCGAGGGCGAATAAAGAGCGCTGATGCAGTCAAGCGCGGGCTCGACTTCCTTCAGTTTCCTCGCATCGTAGACTTCAAGGTCGTGCAGGTCCGTTGCTTCGGCCTGGGCATGAAGGCGTTCAAGCTCAGGCAACTGACTTTCGACAGAGGCGACGATCAGCTTGCCGGTCTTCCTGTAGGCAATGCCGTTGTCGTCACAGAACTGGTAGAGAAGATGTTTCCCGGGAAGGCACAGCTTCGCCTTCAGACTGCCCGGCGGATAGTAGATCCCGGCATGAATGACTTCGGAATTGCGGGCGCTCGTTTCCGACCCGATCAGCCCGTGACGCTCCAGAACCATGACTTCCCGCCCGGCAATCGCGAGCGCTCTCGCAATGGCGAGGCCGACAACGCCGGCACCGATGACGACTGTTTCAATATCGTGCATTCAGGTCACCATTAAACAAAGCGATTGGAAAGGGACGGGGGGCATACCCCCCTTGGCTGCCCCGGCCTTGAGCCGGGGCCTCGACTGTGTGCTGCGGCATCTTGGTCCTGGATCAGGTCCGGGACGGCGCAAAGGCCGCCAGCTTCTCTGAAAGGCTCAGCCCCACCATTTCTGCGGTTCGAAGGACCCGGCGGCATCCTCGATGACCTGGCCCACCTGGAAGAGCGTCGCCTCATCGAAGGGTTTGCCAATGAGCTGCAGGCCGAGCGGCAGACCGTCCTTGTCGAGGCCGGCGGGAACCGAAATGCCCGGCAGGCCGGCCATGTTCACGGTCACGGTGAAAATGTCGTTCAGATACATCTTCACGGGATCGGAATGAAGCTCCTGATCTGCCACGCCGAAAGCCGCGGACGGGGTTGCCGGTGTCAGGATCGCGTCGACGCCGTTTTCCCAGGCGAGATCGAAGTCCCGCTTGATCAGCGTGCGCACTTTCTGGGCCTTCAGGTAGTAGGCGTCATAGTAGCCTGCGGAGAGGACATAGGTGCCGATCAGGACACGGCGCTTGACCTCGTCCCCGAAGCCTTCCGCGCGGGTGTTCTCGTACATCTCCACAATGTCCTTGCCCGGAACACGCAGGCCGTAGCGGACACCGTCATAGCGGGCGAGGTTGGAGGAGGCTTCGGCCGGCGCAACGATGTAATAGGCGGGCAGTGCATATTTCGTGTGCGGCATGGAGATCTCGACGATCTCCGCACCGGCATCCTTCAGCCAAGCGATGCCCTTCTGCCAGAGTTCCTCGATCTCGGCGGGCATGCCGTCCAGGCGATATTCTGCGGGAATGCCGATCTTCAGGCCCTTGACCGACTTGCCGATGGCGGCTTCGTAATCGGGAACCTCGATGTCGACGGAGGTCGTGTCCTTCGGGTCGATGGACGCCATCGATTTCAGAAGGATCGCGCTGTCGCGCACCGTGTGGGCGATCGGTCCGGCCTGATCGAGCGAGGAGGCGAAGGCAACAATGCCCCAGCGCGAGCAGCGGCCGTAGGTCGGCTTGATGCCGACCGTGCCGGTGAAGGCAGCGGGCTGGCGGATCGAGCCACCGGTGTCGGTCGCCGTCGCGCCCATGCACAGACGCGCCGCCACAGCGGTTGCCGAGCCGCCTGACGACCCGCCCGGAACCAGATCCTGGTTGGACCCGGTCTTGCGCCACGGGTTGATCACATCGCCGTAGTAGGACGTTTCGTTGGAGGAGCCCATGGCGAACTCGTCCATGTTGAGCTTGCCCAGCATGACCGCGCCGTCGGACCACAGGTTGGTGGTGACGGTGGATTCATAGGCGGGCTTGAAACTGTCGAGGATGTGGCTGCAGGCCTGGGTGTGAACACCCTTCGTCGCGAACAGATCCTTGATGCCGAGCGGAATGCCTTCCAGCGCTCCGCCTTCACCCCTGGCAAGCTTCTCATCGGAGGCCCTGGCCATCTCGCGGGCCTTGTCCGGCGTCACCGCGACATAGGCATTGAGCTGCGCGTTGGCCGCCTCGATGTTCGACAGAAACGCATCGGTCAGTTCAAGTGACGAGTAGTCCTTGTTTTTCAGGCCTTCGCGGGCGTCGGCAATGGTCAGTTTGGTCAGGTCGGTCATTGATGTGTCTCTTGGCTGGCCGCAAGCGGCCGGGAATAGAAAACGGAATGGGGGCTGTCCGGATAGTCGAGCACCGGGCCGCAGCGGGTGAAACCTGCGCGCTCGTAAATGCGCCATGCGGCGGGGTGCCGGTCACCTGTTTCCAGGACAAGCGTGGCATAACCTTCGCGCTCGGCGAGCGTGACGATCTGCTCAAGGATCCTGCTGCCGATGCCGTGTCCCTGATAGGCGGGACGGGTGTACATGCGCTTGACCTCTGCGATGCCGCCGCGGTGGCGGTGCAGCGCGCCGCAGGCAGCAGCGTTCCCGTCGATGCGGGCAACGAAAACCGTTGTCGCATCTCCGGCCATGTCTTCAGGGGTCATGTGATAGCACGCCTCGGGCGGTGACAGCGTCAGAAGCAGTTCGTTGAGTTCACCGATCATCGCATCCATGTCGTTCGACATGGGCGTCTCGACGGCGATGGCCGGTTCGGACTGCGTCATGCGGGCAGGGTCCTTATTCGACGACTTTGGGCACCATGAAGAAATTGTCTTCCGAGGCCGGTGCGTTAAGGGTGATGTCGCCGGCCTTGTTGCCGTCGGTGATGCCGTCGACGCGTTTTTTCATGGTCTGCTCGACGACCGAGGTCATCGGCTCGACACCGTCGATATTCACTTCGTCAAGCTGCTCGACGAACCCCAGGATCGCATTGAGCTCGCCCGTCATCCGCGTGGCATCGTCTTCACTCACCTTGATGCGCGCAAGGCGCGCGACGCGTTTCACCGTCTCGGTATCTACTGACATCTGGTCCTCGTCTTGACTGGCGCTGCGAGCGCCGGAAACACAGCGAGCTGCCGGTGGCGTCACCGCCGCCGGGCCCTTTCACGTGAGCTGCTTCTAGACCGTATTTCCCGTGAGCGGGGCGAAAAATGCCATGGCTCTGGCAAAAAAAACTGAATTCCGGTACCAAATGGAACCGTAAATCAATCAGTGAACGTCAATCGAGGGTTCCAATGGCTCATCAAAAGGGGCGGGGGCGCCCCAGGGAGACCCGCCTCAGTTCCAGGCTTCTTGCAGCCACCTTTACGGAAGTGGCGGCAAAAGGGATCGATGCCACGACGATTGCGGCAATCTCCCAGGCGGCCGGAACAAGCAAACAGGCCATCTACCGGCGATACCGGACGAAGGATCAGCTTGTCGCGGCGGCTGTCCGGAACCGGATCGCGCTGATTGAGCCCGTGGTTCCGCTGCGCAGTTCCGTTGCCGACGACCTCAGGCGGTATCTCGGGCATCTGGCGGACGATTTCCGGAAAGATCCCTTCGCAGCAGTCTTCCGTGCGCTGCTTGCCCACAGGCACAAGCCGGAATACGCGGCCGTCCTGGACAATACTGAGGCGGAGCAGCGTCTTGCCCTTCGGCAGATCCTCATCGCAACTCCGTTTGAAACCGACATGGAAATACGGATCGACCTGCTTCTGGGCTTCCTCTATTTCAGGCTCGTTTTCGCCGATGCCGATGTCCTGCAAGAAGCTATCGACAGGGCTATTTTCCTGTCGCTCGGTCTTGTTGCACCGCGCGATCCGCCACCTCTTTCCGGTCAGCCGGGAACCTGAAGTGACGTCAAGTCACAAAATCTGGCGGCCTGCGCTCGTGTCTGTGATCAAAGGTTATTGGCCATTTACCGCGTCAAGCCACATGTTTGCACCAGCACGGTGCGCAAACGCGCCGCGCGCAATGCCTTCTCTTAAACTTGTGGGGACGTCCATGCCGCTTTACACCTCCAAATCCGTCCTTCTGGGCCTGACAGCCCTGTTCTCGGCAGCCGCTTTCACGGCATCCGCCGACGAAATCACCACCTTCACCAAGGGCGGCGCTGCCATCGGCGGCACTGACCCGGTCGCCTATTTCACCGAAGGCAAGCCCGTTGCCGGTTCGGATGAATTCACGTTCGAATATGACGAGGTGACCTGGAAATTTTCTTCCGCCGAGAACCGTGACAAGTTCGCGGCCGACCCCGCAAAGTTCGCTCCGCAATATGGCGGCTTCTGCGCGTTCGGTGCGGCCATGGGTTTCAAGGTTCCGGTGGTGCCGGAAGCCTGGTCGATCGTCGACGGCAAGCTTTACCTGAACAACTCCATGAAGGTTCAGGAACGTTTCGAACAGGATGTACCAGGTCACATCAACAATGCGACGCTCAACTGGGAAATCATCAAGGACAAGAAGCCGGAAGAGCTGAAAGAGCCGATCATCCGGAACTGATTGTTCCAAAACTCAACCTGCCATTATCTCCCAACACTTTTCAGCCCGCCATCCGGCGGGCTTTTTTTGCCGGAAATCCGTGCGTTACGCTGTGTTTCACGCAGGCGAACAATGCCCCTCTTCAAATTTGGCCCAAGGTCGACTAAATCTTGAAGAAGAAATTCATGTTTTGAGGTTTTCCGTGCTCAAGCGACCAAAGCGGCGTCCGCGCATCCTGACGGTTCAATCAACCCGTCAGCTCAGCCCGCATCTGCTCCGCGTAACCTTTGCCGGTCCCGAACTGGAGGGCTTTCCGCTCAAGCATGAGGGCGCGAACTGCAAGCTTGTCCTGCCGCGCGACGGCGAGAGCCGCGAGGCGTTCGACGCCTATTTCGCGCCGGACGGACCGGATGAAAAGGTTCATCCCGTCAGGACGTATACCGTGAGGTCTCACCGGCCGGACAAGCTGGAACTCGATATCGATTTTGTTGTTCACGGCGACGAAGGCCCGGCGACACGCTGGGCTCAGGATGCCGGTCCCGGTTCCTATCTGGGCTTTTTCGGCCCGAGCCAGACGAAGGTCGCCGATTTCTACGCCGACTGGTACCTTCTCGCGGCCGATCTTTCCGCCATGCCCATTGTCGAGGCGACACTCGAGGCCATGCCGGACGATGCAAGGGGAGTTGCTGTTTTTGAAGTGCCTTCCGCAGAAGACATTCGCGATATAGTGGCACCGAAGGGCATCGACATCACCTGGTTCATCCACGAGGACCCGCATGTGCCGTCAACGGCGCAGGTGGATTTCGTCAAGTCGATCGACTGGCGCAGCGGTGTGTTGCAGACCTGCATTGCGGGTGAAAGTTCGGTCATCCGGTCGATGCGGGACTATCTTCACAACGACCGCAAGGTGCCGAAGAAGGACACCTATATCTCCGGCTACTGGAAGATCGGTCTTGTCGAGGACGAGCATCAGACGATGAAACGTGCGGAAGCCGCCTGAGGCCGGGCACAGGTCCTGACTGGTGGACGCAGCCGCTCAGACGGCGCCGCGGTTTCGGCGCCCGAATTCTTTCGGTGGCGGAGATGGCACGCGAGGTTGCAGCGCGGGCCGGACAGGAGGCGGCGCCGCGGGAACAAAGCGGTCCTCCGGCAAATGAGACCTGTCGGACCTGAACCGGCCGGGCGATTTCTCAATGCCGCAAAAGTAAAACATCAGGGCGGTGCCGATGCTGGGCAGGAAGAAGCTCAGATAGAGAATACCCGGCCGGCTTGAATCGCGAAGCCTGTTCAGGCACGTGCACAGGTTCATGTACATTATCATGATGACCAGTACCGCGAGACCGACGCCACCCGTCGAAAAGTGAAACGTCGCGACCAGACCGCCGATCGCCAGACAGAAAATTGCAATCTGGGACAACCACCAGTGGGTCCGGCCGATCTTGCCGTGGCACGGATTGACAAGCGCTAACATCGCATACTCCAAACAGCATCCGACCTAAACTACAGATTGTAAAAACGGATTTAACTCCGGCTGTTAAGTTATTCGGAATTTCCGCGAGGCGGTGTGCCTTGGCGATGCTTCTTTCAAAGGTCCGACTGCCGGCAGCGGTCCCGCCAATCCGTCCGTTCACGGGCTGCGTAATCCTTCATCACCGGAGGTTTGAAATGGCTCGGTATCATGTATCCGTCACGGGACTGCGTCTGAAAAGCTGGTTCCATGTTGTGTTGTTCTGGCGCCACGCCATGCCGAGCTACAACCAGGCCAGGGAAGCCGAAGGCAATGTCCTGACGGACGTTCTCAAGCGCGAGGGAGTACATCATACACTGACGGTCTGGGAGAGCGAGACGGCGATGAAGCGCTTTCTCTATCGCGGTGCCCACAGGAAGGCGATCAAGACCTTTCCCCGGATTGCGACGGGAACCACCTGGAGCTATGGATCAGACGAAATTCCATCATGGCCGGAGGCGCTGGCCCAGCTCGAAAAACACGGACGAACCTACACCGCGCCGGGATGACGCATCGGCGTTGCCTGTCCGGGCAGTCCTCCGGTGCTGGACATCCTGACAATTGACCGCAGAGGCACACGTGCGATGATACCGGTCAACCGGAGGAAAACTGCAAATGCAACGCCTGCCATTCTGGGGAACTGTTCTTGCCGTTCTCGTCCTGTCAACGGGTGTATCGCCCGCTGCTGATCCGGCCTTTGATTGCGCAAAGGCGGAGAGTTCGGCGGAAGAACTGATCTGCTCCAACGACGACCTTGCAAAGCTCGACCGGTCGCTGGCCGATGTTTACGGCGAGGCGGTCAAGGCGATCGGAACGTTCGCGAACAAGGAGACCGCGCTCAACGAGTTCAAGGCATATCAGCGCGGATGGATCAAGGGCCGCGACGAGTGCTGGAAAGCGGACGACGAACTGGAGTGCATCAAGTCGGAATACGAATACCGGATTGCCGAAATCACGGCGAAATACGGGTTGATCGAGGGACAGAAACCGGTCTTCTACATGTGCAATGACAACCCGGCAGACGAGATCGTCGCAACCTATTTTCCGACAACGCCGCCGTCCGCGCGTCTTGAGCGCGGCGACAGCACTGAAATTGTTGTTGAGGGACCGACCGGATCGGGTGCGCGCTACCAGGGCAATTTCGGCATCGTTTTCTGGATCAAGGGTGACGAGGCCATGGTCGAGTGGCCGCAGGGCACGTCTTTCGACTGCAAGGTGCGCAGTTAAGCTGCAAGCCGGTCAATGGGAGGCTGCCGTCACCAGCGGCGGAGGCCTTCCGGGGTTTTCTACTAGGGACGGATTAGGGTACGGACTCATAAATGAAGCCCATTTGGCGGCAGAAATGGCAAAATCTCGCAAGGAAGTGTGCGCAGAGCGGGCCTTTGCCCGGTCAAGCGCGGTGACGCAGCGAGGTAAAGCCATTTTGCCGTCCTTCGGATTTGGCCGTTTTGGCCATCTTCATCGTCGCGAAAGGCTTGAAAATGAACCACATTTCCTGCGCTTTCGCTTCTCGCAGCTGGTCAAAGCGATCCAAACCAAATTGACTTCATTTATGAGTCCGTACCCTAGGGTCAGGACCCTGGGCAACCTACCGGCTCGCCGTCGCCAAAGCGGAGCCGAAGCCGACAAACAGACCACCCGTGATGCGCCGGACCCACCTGGCGCGTTTCGCCGACGTCAGGAACCGGCGCAGGTGCCCGCCGGCAAAGGCGATGAAGGCATGGTTGGCGAAACACAGGATTGCGTAGGTAAAGGACAGAATGCTGATCTCCACCAGGTCGATCCGGCCGGAGCGCATGAATTGCGGGAAGAGGGCGGTGATCACGAGGATCGCCTTGGGGTTGGTGACCGAGACTAGCAAGGCCTCCAGGAACAGCTTCCAGCCGCTCTTGCCGATCGCCTGGCTGGTGTCGGTGACGTGAAAGCCCGACTTGTCGCGCCAGATCTTCAGGCCGAGATAGATCAGGTAGGCCGCGCCAATGAATTTCAGCACCGTGAAGGCCAGTGCGGAGGTTGCCATCAGCGCGCCGAAGCCGAAGGCAACCGCGTAGCCGATGATGACAAGGCCTGCGGCGTTGCCGGTTGCCGACGCAAGCGTCGCATTCCGTCCGAACCGGAGCGTGTTGCTGATGGCGAGCATCACTCCAGGACCGGGGCTGACGGCAGGCAACAAAGAAACGGCAATGAAAACAAGCCAGAGTTCAAACGACATGATGGCATTCCTCTATCAGGCGGGACCGCTTGAAGCGGCAGTCGAGGAGCGGATCAAGGCAGCAGGTGACCTGCCTTCGCAGCTTGATCCAGGAGGCTCTGGGCATAGTCCCAGAGGCGGGGAAACGGGCGTAGTCTTGCTTCCTTGGTTTGGCGCAAGTCTGCGGCGGAAATCGGTGCATGAGTGGGGTCGTCAATGCCGGATGCGAACACCAGAACCATCGGGTGCAGGGCATCCATGGCATTGGCGAACCGGGCCTCTGCGGTCTCGTTGGCCTCGAATTCGAGCCAGAGTTTCTTGAACTCGGTCCCCTGAGGCTCCGGAAGCAGGGCGAACAGACGTTCGGCAGCGGCCTTCTCCCGTGCCTTGACCGCCGCGTAATTGCTCTCGTCCACCCAGTGATCTCCGGCGTCGATCTCGACGAGATCATGAACGGTCAGGAGCTTGAGCACGTGGTGAATGTCGGTGCTGTCAGGCGCGTGATCGGCGAATGTCAGCGTTTGAAGGATCACGTGCCAGCAGTGCTCCGCCGTGCTTTCCCTTCTGGTGCCGCTGGCCAGTTGATTGAGCCGGACGACTTCCTTCAGCTTGTCGGCCTCCAGCAGAAAGGCGACCTGACGGGCAAGTGCATCAGGCATTCAGATTTCACCCATCGCCTTGCGGAACCGGTTGACGCTTTCGGCAAATCCGTAAATCAGCGCATCGGCGGTAAAGCCGTGTCCGATGGACATTTCCCGGACAAAGGGTGCCTTGGCGATGAGGGCAGGGATATTGTCCACGGTCAGATCGTGTCCGGCATTGACGCCCAGGCCGCATTCGCGGGCGGCAGATGCGGTCAGAACGATGCGTTCCAGTTCCATTTCCGCAGTCGTCTTGTCGTCGTAGCAGGCGCCATAGGGACCAGTATAAATCTCGATCCGTTCGGCACCGACGCGTGCGGCATGCTCGGGAGCAGCCGGGTCCGGGTCGCAGAACAGCGAAACGCTGATCGCCCATTCCTTCGAGGCTGCGATCGCCGTCTCAAGCAGGCCGGTATCTCCGGCAAAATCCCAGCCGTGATCGGAGGTTGTCTGCTCCGGATCATCCGGAACGAACAGGACCTGTTCCGGCCGGGCTTCTTCGACCAGCCGCATGAAGTCCTCCGACGGATAGCCTTCCAGGCACAGTTCCTTGTTCGGGAACCTGTCCTCGATCAGTTCGGCAAGATCGAATACGTCCGCTTTCCGGATATGCCGCTCGTCAGGCCGCGGGTGCACCGTGATGCCTTTTGCACCGGCTTCCATCGCAATCGCTGCAAGTCCCGTCACGCTTGGCCAGGGCAGATCCCGCCGGTTGCGCAGCATGGCGATGGCGTTGACATTGACGGACAGGCGGGAGACGGCGGACATGGCTGGAGTTCCGGTGGAAACGGTTCACATTCTGATTCAAGAAGTTGGGTCGAGAATGCAGGATTGTTGCAAAAGCCATTGAAGTCAAACGGGAAATTGTCTCTAGAGACAATGTATTCAACTCCGTTTCGTCCTGTTCACCCCCGGTCCGAAGTCCATCGATGAAAGCGTCACTAGTTCGTTCGCCGTTTTTACGACCCTGTATTGACTGCCGTTTCTTCAAATCTGACTGCGAGGTGTTCGCGGTCATTCAAAAACACTCGGGGCAATTTCGTTCTGATCCATGTCCTTTTGGCGCATCTGCCGGACGTGCCATTGAATGATCAAAAGGCACAGTACCCACACTGCGAAGGTTTTCATGTGGGCAAAGAGCAGCATCGGGAGTATTGCACCCCAAATCGTCCCGATGCCTGGTGCCACGAGAGACCCGGCAATCGCACCAGCCAATACGGGTGAGAAGATCGCTGACAAAATCGCAAGGCTCCATCCGGCCATTCCTGTCCGTCCGAACCATCCTGACAACAGCAAACCGGAAACAGCTCCGCCGGCCGCTGACAGCGACGCAATTGTCAGCGGCGAAAGGTCGAAATCATCGCCCGACTGTCCAAAACCCAGTTCCTTTGCCAGCATGAGAGCGACCAGAAATCCGGCGGCTGCAATTTCCAGAAAAACGACGAAGCGAAGGTTGTCTTGCACCAGCCAGTGCCGTGCTTGAGAGAATGCATACAACATGAGACCTCGCGATACGATTGAACCACCGACTTGTTAGTTCGCGGTTCAGGAGAGCGTTCTGAGGGTTTCTGTGTTTTTTGTGCAGTTTGTGCCATTCCGGACGACCGGGAGGGCATGGCTGCTTCACGCCTTAGGGTATGGAGGGAGATGCGGCGATTAGAAAACCCTGGTAGCGCACCAGATCTCCGATACCGGGCAAGGAAACCCGGACATCGAAATGAAAGCGGCCATCTGTCTCGAACTCGCCGGCCTCGCTGACCGGAAGGACCGCCTTTGGCAGTGGGACGCCCATTATCCTGCCGCGCGTAACGGGAAACTCCAGCCGGTCCTCCGCTAGTTGCAGGTCGATATCGAAGGCCATGACACCGAAGCGTTCGGTGATATGGCCGCGTTCCGAACTGTCCCGCAGGCACAGGACGGAGGCGAACGGCTTGCCGCCGAAATCGCGGTACCAGACTTCCGTGTCGCCGCGGCGATCGATCGTCACGGAAACCGGGATATCGTCCGCTTCCGGCGGAAACCCGACGATCCGGCAGATCACGCCCCCGATGGCCGATCTTCCGCGTGTGACCCTGGCGCGTCCCTGCCATGTGCTCCTTTTCGTGACCGCGTGAAGATCACGCACCGCTCGCGGCAGGTCGCCGAAACGTGCTCCGAGCGCGCGCTGGAATAGGCAGGGCGGACCGTCCGTGCTATCGGATGGCCTCATATCGACAGCCGTCTTGGTTCCGTCAGTCAATCAAACGGTCCTTCAATTCGCTCGACGGAAGAGGGCAGGACCTTTTGCCGAAGGCATACCGGTTTCGCGCAATCCGGTCATAGACCCAGTTCGCCATGGAATCCGGCAACAGGTTCACAACAGCAAGAAAGGACCACGGCCGGCCAAGGCTTTGCATGGACGCGGCGAAAGAGGCCATTTTCGTATAGGCACGGCCATTGAAGATGACGATGTTCGTCTCGAGCGCGTCCGGATCGAGGCCATGCTTTTCATAAAGGCTCCGCCCGAGGCCGGACCGGGCGCTCACGAACCGGAACCCCGCCTGTCTGTCGTGTTTTGCCATGAAACGCGCAAAGCCGGAGCAGAAGATGCAGTCGGCATCGAAAACGATCAGATTTGCGTTGTCTGGGACGTTTGCCAATCGATGTGCTCCAATTGCGACCCCTTTCGAGGATCTTTGACAGACTGGCGTATTCGGAACCTTCGATCCAGCCGCGTTTCGTCGCAGACGTCGTTCATTGTTTTTTCCACGGTGCGTCCGTGCAGTTTTCCACTCGCGGCTAAGGAGGCTTGTAAGAGATCGAATTCTGGTTATGTTGTCTGGTAATGTTATTACATTACTGATATCGAGCCAGGAGCTTCCATGCCAGATACCCGTTTGCCGGTCACCGTTCTCTCCGGATTTCTCGGAGCGGGAAAGACCACCTTGCTCAACCGCGTGCTCAACAACCGGGACAATCTCAAGGTCGCCGTCATCGTGAATGACATGTCCGAAGTCAATATCGACGCCGACCTCGTCAGATCCGGCGGGGCGGAGCTGAGCCACACGGACGAAACGCTGGTCGAAATGTCGAACGGCTGCATCTGCTGCACCTTGCGGGACGATCTTCTGCAAGAGGTGCGCCGGTTGTCGCAGGTGGGCAAGTTCGACTACCTGCTGATCGAATCCACGGGGATCTCCGAACCGCTTCCCGTTGCCGCAACCTTTGACTTCCGCGATGAAAACGGGCAGAGCCTTTCGGATGTGGCGTGTCTCGATACCATGGTCACGGTCGTCGATGCGGTCAATCTGCTCAAGGACTTCTCGAGCCACGACTTCCTGCATGACAGGGGCGAAACGCTGGGCGAAGAAGATGAACGCACGCTCGTCCATCTTCTGACCGATCAGATCGAGTTTTCCGACGTCGTCGTTCTCAACAAGGTCAGTGCGGCCTCGCCGGGACAGGTGGACGCGGCGCGGAAGATCATCCGCAGCCTGAACGGGGATGCAAAAATTCTGGAGACGGACTTCAGCGAAGTCGCGCCGGGTGAAATTCTGAACACGGGGCTGTTCGATTTCGAAAAAGCGCATGAACATCCGATGTGGGCCAAGGAGCTCTACGGCTTTGCCGACCATGTCCCGGAGACCGAGGAATACGGTGTCGCCTCCTTCGTTTATCGGGCGCGGCGGCCGTTCAATCCGGAGAAGATCCACGCATTTCTGAACGGGGCCTTGCCGGGCGTGATCCGGGCGAAGGGTCATTTCTGGATCGGCAGCCGTCCGGAATGGGTTCTGGAATTTTCGCTGGCAGGCGCTCTCTCCGGGGTCGCTCCGATCGGGACCTGGTGGGCATCGGTTCCGCCGAACCGCTGGCCGCAGGACGAACGGGCCATCGAATACGCCAGGTCGCACTGGGTCGAGCCGTTCGGGGACCGGCGGCAGGAGATCGTGTTCATCGGCGCGGGCATCGACTGGCCGGCGCTGAAGTGCCTTCTTGATGATTGCCTCATCGCCGAGGATGAGGGCAACGATCTGAGCCAGTTCAAAAACCTTCCGGATCCGTTTCCGGTCTACCGCATGGCGGAGAAAGCGGCATGAGCCTGGCGCAAACGCGGTATCAGCCGCAGGTCTTCGCGCGCGATGTGTTGATGGGGCGGGAGCCGGACATCCTGGAGGGCATCAACAGGGCCGGCGTGGCCGCGTCGATCTGGACACGCAGTTGCAGCCCTGACTTCCAGGACTGGATCGATCATCTGCCGATGGAGCAACTGCCGGAGCTGCGCACGGTCGTTCCCGTTCACCTTGCCGAGGCGGCCGCAATTGCGGCCTGCGAACAGACCCGGCTTGCCCCGTCACCGGAACGCGACATGCTGACGAGTGATGTCGGCGCACTGGCGTTTATCCTTTCCAAGGCACTTGACGTGCGGCAGGTTCGGATCCGCCTCGACGTTTCCGACGAGGTCATGCGTCCGAAGTTCCACGTCGACAATGTACCGGCACGCCTGCTGTGCACCTATCGCGGCACCGGGACGGAATATGTTCCGGCCGGCTCGGAGAACGATGCCCGGCGCATAGGCCAGCTCAGACGCGGTGCCGTCGGTCTGTTCCGCGGCGGCGCGTGGCCCGGAGACGAACACACCGGGCTGTTGCACCGCTCACCCGATCCGGCCGCCGGTACGGGAGCCCGTTTGCTGCTGGTGATCGACCCGGTGGCGTGAGACCGCTGCCGATTGAGCTGCAGGCTTCCGGAACCTCTACTTGGTCATTCGGCCGCCGCTCAGGGCCTCAGGGTCGGCGCAGCCGATGATCGCATACTCCCCTGCGCCGAGACCCATGCGGGCACAGACGGCCTCGGACGGGGAATTGCCCGGTTCCACACCGGTCATGAAATTGCCGAAGCCGAGTTTCTCGTGCATTTCGAGAACGGCATGTGCCCCGAGGATCAGCGAAAGATGACGGCCGCGATGCGCCGGGTCCGTTGCCAGCATTCCCCACCAGGCCTGATGCGCAAGCGTCAGATGATCTTCATGCGCGAAGGCGCAAGACGCTGCGCAGGATACGGCCTTCTCCTCCCGGTCAAGCGCCATCAGGCAGATTGCAGGCCTCAGGAGACCACGCAGCACCTCGCCACTTGGCGGCAGAACACCGCAACCGAGTGCCAGTTCGGCCATTGACGCCATGACAGGACCAGACGTCGATGCATCGACTTTCACGAGACGAAGACCATCGGGCAGGGAAAACGCGTTCAGCACATCCCGCGCGGCGCTCAAGACGGGTGAAGCGCCTTCCCACTTTGCGTAGTGCATCGGAACGAGCCCGCGTTTCTGCAACGCGGTCTCGACCGCATCCGTATCCGCAAGGGGAACGGCAGCGTAGTTGGAGTTGCCCTGAACCTTTGCAAGTGCGGCAAGCTTGTCGATGTCTCCATCCTGTGGTGTCACAAGCCCGACCGTGCGGCCATAGTAGCTGTACCTCGGATCCTTCCCGAGCAACTCGGCCATCCCGCGCCCGCGTTTCAGAACCGCCCGCTGATCGTCATTTCCGAAAAATTCTTCACTGTGCATCCTGCAAATCCGTAACGCTGCCGGTGATTGTGTGGTTCAGAGTTGTCCGATCCAGGCTGGATGTCCAAGGCAAAATGACAGAACGGTGGTCGCTGCAGCCGTCGGCGGGGTCGCGGGAACGTGCAGATACGAATTCTGGACTTTCCAGCGCGCGGCGCTAGGTCAACAGTCATGCTCGAACAAACACTGCGCGCCTTCGTCCTTCTTCTCGTAACCACGTCGTCGGCTTTCGCCTGGGAAGCCAGGCTGGGCCAAATATGCGAGTTGATCCACGATGGCGACACGGCGTCCGTGCGGGTCACCTTTGATCCCGCGATCTCCGAATACGCAATTGCCATCACCCCAAAGGGCGCCTGGCAGCAGGGGCCGCTTTTCGCGATGCGGTTCGACGGGCCGCGTGGACTGACCATCACGACCGACCGGCATGTTCTTTCCGGGGGAGGCGCGACGCTGACGGTGACGGACAGGGGCTTCGGGAATGTTCTGAACGGACTTGAATTCAATCACACTGCAACGGCGCTTCTTGGTGACCGGTCGGTCGCCGTGCCGCTGGCCGGAGCTGCCCCGGCCGTGCAGGAGTTCCGGGCCTGTTCCGCCGGCTTGAACGCCTGACCGGCATCTGAACGATCCGATGCCGGCAAGGGCTGATTGCCGTTTCAGGCCAGTTTCATCGTCACGATCCCTGCGACGATCAGCAGGGCAGCGACAGCACGCTGAAGGCTGACTGCCTCGCCCAGAAACCAGAACCCGACCACGAAAGCGCCGACGGCGCCGATCCCGGTCCAGATCATGTAGCTGGTACCAAGGGGAAGCGTACGCATCGAAAGGGACAGCAATCCGAAGGAGGCCACCATCGCAGCCAGCATGACGAGGGTTGGGGCCAGGCGCGTGAAACCATGCGATTCCTTCATCGCAAAGGCCCAGACAATTTCAAGAAGACCGGCGGCGAACAGGAATATCCATGCCATGGCTATTCTCCATTGCGGGCCGTCCCGATTGAGTGATTGGAAGCAATTGGGGGCCGTCCCCCATCCCTCAGATGGGGGAGCGAAAAGGCGATGCAAATGAAACTTCGGTAAGTTTTGCTGCTCAGTTCCGGTAACGGCCGGAGCCTTTGCACGGATATTCGGGCGTCACACGCGGTTGAGCAGTCTTGCGCGGATCGTGTTCGGCAGGGCGCGGATTTCTTCCAGGATGCGGACCGGATCCGCGACCGGGCTGTCGACATCCAGAACCACGTAGCCGATATCGAGATGCGACTGCATGAACTGGGCGTGGATGTTCAGGTCGTGCCGTGTGAACAGGTCGTTCAGCGTGCGCATTGCACCTGGGGCGTTGTGGTGAACCTGAATGAAGCGGGTCGCGTCTGTCCCTTTTGGCAGTTGCACCTGCGGGAACGCGACGGCGCCGATCGTCGAGCCGACATCCGAATATTCAACGAGCCGCTTGGACACCTCTTCGCCGATCCGGGCTTGCGCTTCTTCGGTGGAGCCGCCGACATGGGGCGTCAGGATGACATTGTCGATGCCGCGCAGGGGGGATACAAACTCGTCCTTGTTGGATTTAGGTTCGACCGGGAATACGTCGATGGCGGCACCTGCCAGGTGGCCGGTCCTGAGGGCTTCGGCCAGGGCGTCGATATCGATGACTTGGCCGCGCGCATTGTTGATCAGAAACGCGCCCTTTTTCATCTTGGCAATCTGCTCGGTGCGGAACATGTTGCGGGTTTCCGGCGTGTCGGGAACGTGCAGTGACACGACATCGGCCTGCGCCAGCAGGGCATCCAGACTTTCCGCCGGTGTCACGTTGCCGTGCTGCAGCTTGTCGACCATGTCGAAATACAGGACGCGCATGCCCATGGCTTCGGCCAGGTTCGACAGCTGGGTGCCGATATTGCCATAGCCGACAATGCCCAGGGTCTTGCCGCGAATCTCGTGGGACCCGGCAGCACTTTTCAGCCATCGTCCCTCGTGAGCGGCCGCCGATTTCGAAAAGACGCCGCGCATCAGCATGACGATTTCGGCAATCGTCAGCTCCGCGACCGAGCGCGTATTGGAGAAGGGGGCATTGAAGACCGGAATGCCCCGGTTCAGCGTTCCGGCAAGGTCGACCTGGTTGGTGCCGACGGAAAAACAGCCCACCGCGACAAGGCTCTTGGCAGCTTCCAGAACCTGTTCGGTCACCTGTGTGCGCGAACGGATGCCAAGGATCTGAACATCCTGCAGCTTGTCGATGAGGGCATCTTTCTCCAGCGCGCCGGGCAGCACTTCCACATTGGTGTAGCCTGCCTTTTCGAGGACTGCGCGGGCGGTCGGCGAAATACCCTCCAGCAATAGCCAGCGGATTTGGTTTTTCGGCCGGGACAGACCGTGGATCATGGGCTTGAAGCCTTTTTTTAAATCGGGATGCTTGCAGCGCCTGGGCGGCGGGAAGCGCCGGTGTCGTATACGCGCTGATCCGTGTCGCGTCTAGGGTACGGACCCATAAATGAGACTGAAATGGCTGGGAATTTGTCTGTTTCGGCCATCCTGCACAGACTGTTTGCCACGGTAGCTGCATTGTTGCCTGCGAGGCACAAATATGCCGTCTTTCTTCCGGTTCAAAAAGAGGTCAGAACAGTGTCTTCAACCTGTTTGCAACAGCCTCGATGGCAGCATCGTCGTAGCCGAGCCGCAGGTCGGTATTCATGAAGTGTTTCAGTTCCGGCTGTTCCCGGATCTGCCACTCGCGGCTTTCGCCGCCGTCCACGCAGCGGGCACGCCCGTTCAGAAAGCTAACGAAACCTGCCTCCGTCAGGCGGTAGAATTTCAGGTTGCCGGCAAAGGACTGCATCGGCGAGAGGGCACACACGAAGTTGGCTGCCGCTATATCCTCGTCACGAACATCGACGCGGTCGAAACCGTAGAGCGGAAACCAGCCGCTATCCGTCTTTCTTTCCAGGACGTGTTCCCCGGAGTGGTCTTCAAAACGGATGCGGTAAATCTGGCCGCGGATCGGCTGTTCTTCATCCAGCGAGATTTTCATGGGCTCTGCCGGTGCCTGACCGCCAAATCCGGCATCGACAAGCCATTCGTCGCCGTCAAGCGGGACGACAAAGGCAAGGTGCGTTCTGGCTCCGCCCCGTGCTTCGCCCATGCGCACACGCGCCAGCACTCTCCGGTTCGTGAAACCGAGTGCATCGAGAGCCTCGCCAAGCAGGGTGTTCACTTCGAAACAATAGCCGCCGCATCTTTCGAGAACGAGCTTCCGCCAAAGGCTTGAGGGGTCGAGATCTGGCACTTGTCCTGAGAAGGGCATAACGTTTTCAAACGGAATTGTGCTGATCTGGGCCGTCTGCAGCTGCTTCAGTCCGCCCAGATTCACCGGGCAGTCTTCAAGTCCTATGCGGTCAAGGTAGGTTGCAAGGTGAAACGGCATGACGGTACCCGGGCAAGTGAGAAGGCCTCACCGATGTAGGGAACCGGCTGGCGAAGGTAAAGGGGCAGGGTGCAATGACTGCGAGGCAAAAGGGCTGTCCCCGGTCCCGGATCAGGTCCGGGACAGCGCCGTCGCGTGCGAGCCTCCAGTCGCCGTCCCGGACACGCGGTTGCGGCAACGTGGATTGGGTCCCGGATCAAGTCGGGGATGACCCTCAAGTGTGAGGCTCATGTCATGCCTCAAACGTCATTCCGGACAAGCGCAGCGCGAACTGCGCGCCGATCCGGAATCCGGACAGAGTGCGCGCTTCGGGATCGCAACGAAAAGACCCGCTGCCTTGTGGCGGCGGGTCCGGAATTTTTGAAACTGGCAGGTCTTACAGGCCTTCGGGGCCGCGCTGGACGGCGGCGACACCGGTGCGGGAGACCTCGACAAGGCCGAGCGGTTTCATGATCGCGATGAACTGCTCGATCTTCGATGTCCGCCCCGTGATTTCAAAGACGAAATGTTCCGTCGTCGCATCGATGACGGTCGCCCGGAAGGCATCGCCGAGGCGGAGTGCTTCGAGGCGCTTGTCACCGTCTCCGGCCACTTTGATGAGGGCAAGTTCCCGCTCGAGCGGCTTGTCCTGGCTGGCGCGGCGTGCGCGCACCGTAAGGTCGGTCACCCGGTGAACGGGCACCAGCCGGTCGAGCTGGTGACGGATCTGCTCGATGATCATCGGCGTGCCCGTGGTCACGATCGTGATCCGCGACAGGTGCCGTTCATGTTCGGTCTCCGACACCGTCAGGCTGTCGATGTTGTAACCGCGACCGGAAAACAACCCGATCACCCGGGCAAGCACGCCCGGTTCGTTGTCGACGAGAAGCGATAGGGTGTGGGTCTCGATTTCGTTGCTGACTTCGGCCAGGAAATAGGCGGAAGGCGCATCCACATTCTGTGCGTTCATTTTAAAAGTGTCCTTCTGGCCTGACGTTAGACGAGGGATTTGCCTTCGGCGCTGATCGCGTTGGCGACCGCCTCGTCATTGGCTTCGTCCGGCAGCAGCATTTCGTTATGGGCCTTGCCCGAGGGGATCATCGGGAAACAGTTGGCAAGGTTTGCCACCCGGCAGTCGAACAGGACAGGCCTGTCGACGGAAATCATCTCCTCGATCGCCCCGTCCAGGTCACCCGGCTTCTCCACCCGGATGCCGACGCCGCCATAGGCGTCGGCCAACTTGACGAAGTCGGGCAGGCTGTCGGTGTAGGAGTGGGACAGGCGGTTGCCGTGCAGCAACTGCTGCCACTGGCGGACCATGCCCATGTACTGGTTGTTGAGGATGAAGACCTTGACCGGTAGGCCGAACTGGACCGCTGTCGACATCTCCTGGATGTTCATCAGGATGGACGCATCGCCGGCAATGTCGACGCACAGCGCATCGCGGTGCGCGACCTGCGCGCCAATGGCTGCCGGCAGGCCGTAGCCCATCGTGCCGAGGCCGCCGGAGGTGAGCCAGCGGTTGGGCTCTTCGAAACCGTAGAACTGCGCCGCCCACATCTGGTGCTGACCGACTTCGGTCGAGACGAAGGTCTTGCGGTGCTTGGTCAGTTCATAAAGCCGCTGGATCGCATATTGCGGCATGATGATGTCGGAGTTGGGCTTGTAGGCCAGCGAGTTGCGCGCGCGCCATGCATCGACCTGCTGCCACCACGCCTTCATGCTCGCCGCGTCCGCTTTCATCGAAGACGCCCGCCAGATGCGGACCAGGTCTTCCAGCACATGCCCGACATCGCCGATGATCGGCAGGTCGGCATTGATGGTCTTGTTGATCGAGGACGGGTCGATATCGATGTGTATCTTGCGCGAGTTCGGAGAAAATGCGTCTGTCCGGCCGGTGATGCGGTCATCGAAGCGCGCGCCGATGCAGACCATCAGGTCACAATCGTGCATGGCCATGTTGGCCTCGAAGGTGCCGTGCATGCCCAGCATGCCGAGCCAGTTCTCGCCGGAGGCCGGATAGGCGCCGAGCCCCATCAGCGTGGAGGTGATCGGAAAACCGGTCAGGGAGACCAGTTCGCGCAGCAGCTGGCATGCATGCGGACCGGAATTGATCACGCCGCCGCCGGTGTAAAGGACGGGCTTTTTGGCGGCCGCCATCATCTCGGCTGCCTGGCGGATCGAGGCCGCGTCGCCCTTGACCTGCGGCCGGTAGCTCTTGTGGGCGGCGGCCGGGTTCGGTGTCGGCCCCTGGTAGGTGCCGGTCGCGAACTGGACGTCCTTCGGAATGTCGACAACGACCGGGCCCGGACGGCCCGAGGTTGCCACATAGAAGGCCTCGTGCAGGACTCGGGGCAGGTCCTCGACATCACGCACCAGCCAGTTGTGCTTGGTGCAGGGGCGGGTGATGCCGACCGTGTCGCATTCCTGGAAGGCGTCATTGCCGATCAGGTGCGTCGGCACCTGGCCCGAGATACACACGAGCGGGATGGAATCGAGCATCGCATCCGTCAGGGCGGTGACCATGTTGGTGGCACCGGGGCCGGAGGTGACGAGGGCGATGCCGGGCTTTCCCGTGGATCGCGCATAGCCCTCGGCCGCATGTCCGGCGCCCTGTTCGTGGCGCACGAGAATATGCTCCAGGCCTTCCTGCTGAATGATCTCGTCGTAAATGGGAAGCACAGCACCACCCGGGTAGCCGAAGATGGTATCAACTCCCTGGTCTTTCAGCGCCTGTATGACCATTTCGGCGCCGGTCATTTCCCGTGTCATTGTCTCTTCCTTGCTTATCGCGGCCCGGTTTCGGACCATGGCTCATTCACGATTTCTGTCTGTGTTCCGTCCTGCGGCATCGAAGATACGGGAGGAGGGCAGCGCGATGAGGAGGCGGGTACAAAAAAAGGCCCCTCGGGGAGCCTTGGTCGCGCGCCATCCTGTCCAAGCGGGTCTTATCCCGCCCTGGAGGCGCGCTTTCCTACCACTACTAGAATGAGCGACATCATCATGTCGTCCCGGTCCTTCGATACTGCAGGTCGTGAAGACCTTTACTGGTTACAGCTTCGAAAGCAAGCAATTCCGTTCCTGCTTTCGAACATATGCCAAGACCGTCCGGCCTTGACGCGGCGCACACTAGTGAGACGGCCCCCACCGGTCAAGCCTTAAATTCGATTATTGCGTGAAAGATGCGCAATGTTTTTGAATGTTTCTCGAAAGCCGCCGTCAATTGGCCATTCCAGCCGACGGATCAAGGCCTTCGGCCCATCTTCAAAAACGCCATGGCACGAATGAACGAAAAATGGCACACTGGCTGTTGCAAGCGGTAGCCCGGTCCTATATACCGCGCTCTCCGCACGCGCCGCATCCAATGCGGCCGGCCTTGATGGGTGTGTAGCTCAGTTGGTAGAGCAGCTGACTCTTAATCAGCGGGTCTGGGGTTCGAGCCCCCACTCACCCACCAAATTTTTCAATGTCTTCGATGAACGTGTTGTTTGCATCAGTCTCGCCCCGGGTGCGGGGGGCGCGGATTGTTGGGGCGCTATTCGGAACGAGGGGATCAGCGACAAGGTTTTCATGTTGCGCAAGATGTCTTTGTGAGCTGTCAACGATCAAGTAGCAGCCGGCGTGTCCAAGTCATGATCCCTCCTTGATGGCGGCCGTGACGATAATCTCGACCTTGAGCACGTCGCGCGCCAGACGCGCCTCTCCGCAGGCGCGTGCCGGGGCGAAACCGTCCGGGACCCAGTCGTCCCAGACGGCATTCATCTCCGCGAAGTCGGCCATGTCCGCGAGCCAGACGATGGCCTGGAGAATGTGTTCACGATCCGAGCCTGCTTCCAGGAGCAGCGCGTCGATGCGTGACAGGCAGTCTCGCGTCTGGTCTGCCACGGTCTCGCCGGTGCCGACCTGGCCGCACAGATAGGCAACACCGTTGTGCCTGACGATCTTGCTCATGCGTTTGCCGGTATGAAGCCGTTCAATCATGCTGTCCCCTTTCCAATTCCGCGTCTTGAGAGCCGGCCGCATATCTCGTCGAGAATGGCCGGGTCGCCCATCGCTGCAGGCATCTTGAAGTCCTTGTGATTGGCCACTTCTGCTTCGTACCGCCCGGATGCCCGGGCGCTGCGTCGGCAAACGTGCCGTCATTTTCCACGCCTGCGCAAATATCGGACCCGCTCATGCCAGTCAGAATCCCTTGATGAACTGGTTGGCCGTGAAAGCGATATTGTAAAAGCGAGACATCAGCGGCGTGTTGGTCACTGCGGCCATGTCTGTGGTCGGAAGTGGCAGGTCTTCCGGTTGCATGCCCGTCAGAAGACCCGCAATGCCCTGTCCGAAGATCGTTCCGGTGGTGATGCCGCGGCCGTTGTAGCCGATGGGCGTATAGAGGCCGTCGTCGAGTACATGAATGCGCGGCAGATGATCCGGCGTCATGGCAATCCGGCCGTGCCAGGCTTCTACAAAGCGAATGTCGCCCAGAGCCGGAAACAGACGGGAAAGCTGTTTTTTCGCCCAGCGTTGAGAAAGACCCCTGGAAGTGTCACCAAGCACCTTGCCCATGGATCCGATGATCAGGCGGTTCTGGTTATCGCGACGCAGTGAGAACATGACGGGCGCGGTGTCCCAGAGCCCCTGCCGGCCGGGTAGAATCTGCGCAGCCTGTTCTCCCAGCGGTCCGGTGGCCAGTTGGAAGTAATGGATCATCGTGTAGGTCTTGTTCAGTCCGGGCCAGAGACTGTCGGTATAGGCGTTCGTGCCGAGGACAACCGCCTTGGCACTTATCCTCCCCCTGTCGGTGAGGACCACCCAGCCGTCTGCCGACTTCTGCAAGGATGTCACCTTGACGCCCGTGCTGATGGAAGCGCCCGCAGCCTTGGCGGCGCGGGCGAGGCCGCGGCAATATCCCATCGGATTGATTGTGCCGGCGCGGTGGTCGACCAGCCCGCCGTGAAAGGCGCTGGTTCCGATCTTATCCGAAATTTCCTCCCGGCCGAGCAGATCGACCGGTTCGCCCATGGAATTCCATTCCTTCCACCTGGCTTCCAGATCCCGGAAACCAGAGGGGGCATGAGCTGCGTGGATGTTTCCGTTGCGTGTCGCTTCGCAACGGATCTGGTATTTTTCGATCAGATCGAACACCATTGACGGCCCATTGCTGAACCGTTGCAGGAAACGCGGGCCATATGTGCTGCCCAATTTTTCCCGGACCTGCGCGGGAGGAAGCCAGATGCCGGCGTTGACAAGACCCACATTGCGGCCCGATCCGCCAAATCCGATATGATTGGCCTCGATGACACCTGCCGAAAGTCCCGCCTCGCTGCAGTGAAGGGCGGTCGACAGACCGGTAAAGCCGCCGCCGACGATCACGACGTCGAACCTTTCTCCTTCCGGCAACTGACCTTCGAGGTCAGGCTCCTCAGCAGAAACATCCCAAAGGGAAACAGGCATCGTCCGGGTCAAAGCGACAGCCTCCGTTTTGCAGCCTTCGAAATTTCAGGGCTTCCGGATTACTTGCAAACAACCACACTGAGTGTCAATATAAGATATCTATGTTTTATATATCGGAACAGAGTGCGATATGAAAAAACTTGCCAGAAGTGCAGCGAGCATGGTTGCGGACGCGCGGTCGCGCATTGAAGAAGTCGAAGTTCGGGATCTGATCGCCGCAATGGACGATCCCGGCGTCGTGATTGTCGACATTCGCGACGTGCGCGAACGACAACGATCCGGCTTCATCCCCGGCAGTGTGCATGCGCCAAGAGGCATGGTGGAATTCTGGGTCGATCCGGAAAGCCCATATTTCAAGGATGTGTTCGGCGAGGACAAGAGGTTCGTCTTCCACTGCGCCTCCGGTTGGCGGTCGGCGCTGACGGTCGCAACGCTGCAGGACATGGGCTTTGACGCGGCGCATCTGCGCGAGGGCTTTTCCGAGTGGGTCAAGCAGGGCGGTCCGGTGGAGATGCCCGAGCCGAAGTCCTGATCCAACCAGTGGCAGAGGAGGGTGGCCCTGCCAGGGGCGCGGCGCCCTTCTCACCCATTGCCGGTTGACCGGGACCGCCGTCCGTCCGGGGAGTATTCTCTGCTTTGGACGGGACAAGGTGCGGACTCATATATGAGGCCGTACCCTACACCCTTGCAAGCTTGCGGGAAATCGCTTCAGCCGCGTGTGCGGATAGCGAGCCGAACCGCTCTTCTCCGTTGTCGGGCAAGTTGACGTTTGGAACCGAGATGCCGATGGCGGCGACGGCTTCGCCGTCGGGAAGTTTTATCGCTGCGCCAAAACTCAGGATCCTGTCGCGAAACTCACCGGTGTCATAGGCATAACCTCTCATGAGCGTTGCTTCGATGTCCTCGTCCAGCTGGCGCAACGTCGTCAGCGTTTTGTTGGTGAAGGCCTCGAAGGGTTCGCGGAGTTTCTCGCGCAGGCTGATGTAGTTTGCCGCAAGGATCGCCTTTCCGGTGCCGACACAATGGATCGGCGCCGATCCGCCGATGGGGTTCCAGGAGCGGATCGGTTTCTTGCTTTCGATCTTGTCGATGTAGACCACGTTGAACTGTTCCGGGATAGCGAGGTAGATCGTCTCGCCGGTTTCATCGGCAAGGTAGGCCATCTCGGGTGCCGCAAGTTCCCTGAGGTTGAGACTGTCGACGGTGCTGCGCCCCACTTGCCACATCTTGAGAGTGGCCGCGTATCCACCGTCTTCCTTCTGTGAAACGTAACCGAGCCTGGAAAGTGTCTGCAGCAGGCGAAAGGTATTGGACTTGGTGAGGTCGAGAGATCGCGAAATCTCCGTTACACCGAGCGACTTACGTGCTTCGGCGAGTTTTTCGAGGATCGCCAGACCTTTGGAAAGCGTTGAATCAACTTTTGCTTCAGTCGGTTTTTTGTCGGACATATTCAGTCTTCGCAGGCGTTCGTCCGCAATGTAACGGACGCGCCGGCAAAGGTAAATCTCGGCGGTTCAGGTGCTATGACGTCGCCAGGATCACACTCCAGCCGCCGCAATCCGACCCGGGTCGAATGCGCTGCGGTGCGCTGAGGCAGGGATGCCGTCCGAAGGGCTTGGGTCAGTACATCGGGTTTGCCGTACCGGTCGCGATGAGCCGGTCGGCGGCGGCCTGCAGTACGGTCGGACCGGCGCCTTGCCACATTGAGGTCTACGCCTTCGTGAGGTGATCTACCGGATTTTCAATTTCTCGCTATGCCGGGGCAATGAGTTTCTGATGGGCCGTGTGGCCACTGCCATGAGACAGACCGGGTTCAACGGGGACGAGCAGCCTTTGAAAACAGCGCTGTCTGTCCTTGGTCTTGACCGCAAACGACCTTGTTTCCAAACAGCGTTGCCGGCAGGATTTGCTCCGTTGTTTCATGACGTTTTGGTGCATGCGCAGAAAAAAGAGGCTGGTTTTGTTCCCCCCGAGCATTGCACCATAATTTCTATTACAGATTGAGAAAGACATTCGGGAAAACCTTGAGATCGGGAGCGGCTGGTGAAACGAGCTTGAGAGTGTAAAAATTGCTGTTTGTAAGCGATAATACTTACGAAATTTTCCGTGAAAGGTTTTTCCATTAAATTTTTGTTATTTCGTTGCTAAAGTCAGAGCGGTTCGCCGCAAAAGAACGTTTCTTTTTCTCGATCTGAATTTTAGTTGCGCTATGTGCATATCGTCCTAAACTTCATTTTGATTTTTAAATCGAAATCCAGAAAAACTTTATCTGAAACTCATGCGAGTTCTGCCTAACGGACCGGGGTCCCCATTTCGTATCGATAGTTAATCGATTGTCGAATCGGGGAATGACTGTGGCACCGGCAAAAAGCAGCATTGTTTCGGACAGGAATACGCGGATCGGAGGGGCGGTCCGATGCGTTTTTCACCGTTCCGGAATGCATGAAAATGCCGGCTCGTTTCCCGGGCGAAAGGGCCCGGGCGCAATCTCACCCGATGCCAATCAAGTTTGCTTCGAAAACGGTTCTCGTCCTCATGCTTCGGCAGAGGGTGCAGAACAGGTAAGCACTCGTTCGAGTGCAGACCCGAGGTTCGGCCTGGCGTTGCACTACCGTTGCAACCTTCTCGCAAGGGGGGCGTGCGGGGGCCGCCAAGTCGGATGTCGCCGCCCATCCGGGCAATGCACGGGCTCTCATGAGAAAGGTCCCCCACACCTGTCTAGGTCCCGTGTTGCCCGGGTGGGCGGTCCATTCACCCGCCCTGCCGGCCAGGCGCGGCGCGTATCGGCTGCTGTGAAGTCAGAGGCGTCGCGCAGCCGTTTCCTTCGATCCCGTCAGCCTGAAATGCCGCCAGCAAGTCTTTTGATCCATGCCTTGGTCCGTAGTGGCCCGGGGTCTTTCCTGCGCCGGAACAAGCCCGGTTTCGCGTGAAAAACCTGGCGCTGGAGATCCGAAGAAAACTCGATGAGGTGAAAAACGTCATCCCGGAAGTAGTTCGATGAATGAACTGGTTGAATTCAATAATCTTGAAAAGTTCGAAGAACTGAATGTCGATTCTTCTGTTCTGTACAGATGCGCCAGCAACGACCTCGAGCACCATGCGAGCTTGTTCAACGGCATCGAACTCGAGAGCATTCAGCTCAGCCCCGGAGCTTTCGAAAGCAGCGTCGTTTTGGCTGTTGTGGACCGGATCTCGATCCACGTGTCAAAGAGCATGCAAGCCATTGAGCAATGCCTGAAGGTCGATCCTGACAAGTTTCTGTTCTGCATTTGCCTTTGCGAGGCTTGCGAGGAAACGGTCTTTGGCGTCCAGGGCGCCGGTTCCTGGGTCTACGTGCTGCCGCCAGGCGGCGAGGCCGTTGCACCAACGCCGACGGATTGCCCGTTGCTTCTTATGACGGTGGAATGCGAGGCTCTCCTCAAAAACGAAAACCTGGTTCCCGACGTGGGCGACTGGTTCAAAAAACTGAAGCAGGACGGCGAATTCGTGAAGTCTCGGAGATTGGCGGGACGAATCCAGGATGACGCGCTGATGACGCTTCAAAGCGCGAAGGGAATACCTCCTGCCAACGAAACAAAGACCGCCAAGATTATTCACCAGGCGATGATATCGAGCATCACGGCGGGATTTTCGCTGGAATGGCTGGAGCGGGGAGGCTTCGCCGTCATTCACCGGACACCGGCTCTGGACCGTTTTCTGAAGGCCCGGCATCTTCTCGCCGCGCGTGATCTCTATCAGGGCAGCGAGGGCAATCAGGCATTGTCGAAACTCGGTTCGAAGCGATCAGTCGAACAGGCTTTCTCCGAGCACGTGAACATGGGTCCGCGATCCTATGCAAGGATTGTGCGGTTGCACAACGCTCGGCGCAAACTGAGACAAGAACGCTATTTCGATGAATCGATTGGAAACATCGCTGCGCAGGAGGGATTTTGGGACTGGAGCAGGTTCACGGCCTATTACAGCAAGCATTTCGGCGAATTGCCTTCGGCGACGCGACGCAAAGCCATGTGCAGGAATTAACGCTCAAGATGTGAGTTTCACTGGGCGCTCCAACGCCAGAACGTGCTGTCAAACCCTGAAGCGGCAATTTATTGTTTGCGGTATAAAATTTCGTTTTCAAGTATTCCACAACTGAAAGTCATAGTTTAGTGACTCATCTTTATCTATTATATCTGTGTTAATATTGATGTTGTATATATAAACAGGTGTGGGGGACGTCTGAGAAAAGAGGCGTCCGGGCATGTCTGCAAACTCCCAAAGCCATCATAAATGCAATCCCTGGATGTTTCGATTGCTTCCATCTAGGTGCTGCGGATTTGTTCGCAGGGCCGAGCTTGCGATTGTCGCGCGTGTTACGCCCGAATTACAGGAAGCCGCAAAGACCGGCCGTTTTGGCCGCTTCTCTGCCGGTTGTGGAACGAGACCTGTTTCAGGAATGACAGCGCCGGGTTGCCGGCACAGCGCGAAAAATCGCGAACGATCCCGTTTTCCAATCGGCATGCGTCGACTTGAAGTGGGGCACAGATGAGCAGGATCGCAATCATTTCGTCCGATCGGGTCAAGGCTGCGCGGCGCTACGGGATCATCGCATCCCTCTTTCCGATCGATTTTCTTGACGTGAAAGGTCTTGCCTCTTCTCCGGTCCGTCCCGAGACAACCTTGATCGTGGATTTTCTTGCGCTAACCGAAGACGATGTCCGGTGCCTCAAAACGGCACTTGCCTCAGGGTGCAAGCTGTCGATCTCGGTCCTGGACCAGCGAAACCGCAAACAGGTGTTCCAGGCGCACGAATTCGGGTGTCAGAAGCTTGTGGACCGGCGGGAGAGCTTGTCCGCGCTGCTTGCAACCTTGCGGGAAGTTGTTGGCGACTACTACAAGCCGAACCTGTCGGTCGAACTCCCCGAAGACATCCGGACAGCCGTGGGCGGGGCGTGCCGGACGCTTGCCACGGTTTCCCTCTCTGCGGTTCTGGGCAGGGATTTGCCAATCGCCAAGCTGACGGATGCGGCAAGGAACATCACTGAAACGATCGCGAAAGAGGGAGTCGGAGCGTGGCTGGAAGCGGCACAAGCACATCACAGCCACAATTACCGGCACACCCTGTTGGTAACGGGACACGCGGTTTCGTTCGCAAGGGACCTGGGCCTATCCAAGGAACAACAGATGCTTGTTGCCCTGAGCGCGCTTGTCCACGATCTGGGGAAGGTGAGAATACCCTTGTCGATCCTCGACAAACCTGGCCAACCGACGACCAGGGAGCAGGCGTTTATCAAGCGACACCCGGAATTCACGCGCGAGATCCTCAAAACGAACAAGAGCCTTCCAAAAAGCGTGGTCGATGTTGCGGTCTGGCACCACGAAATGCTGGATGGGACAGGGTATCCTGACGGGTTGAAAGGGAACGAGATCCCGTTTCTGGTGCGTTTGCTCACACTCGCCGACATCTATTCCAGTCTCACCGAGAACAAGGGTGGCAGGGACGGCATGTCTGCGCGCCAGGCAATCCAGGAGATGGCAAGAATGCCGGAAAAACTGGACGCCAATCTGTTCAAGGTTTTCAAGAAGTCGGTGCTCGATACGGGCTACGGCCGGATCAGGCGCAAAAAGATCGATAGAGTCGCGATGTGATCCGTGGGAAACGGCATGTGGCCGAACACACGGCGCTTTCACCGTGTTGTGTGCGTTCTCTGATTTCTTAGGCGATCCTTGTCAATCCGGCCCGCTGTCTGCACGGGCCGCAGAAAATTCCATTTTTTGCATACGCTTGGACGGTCGCCGCCAGTCCGGAATCCCGCACGCACCCTGATTTGCATCTTCCCGCTCCGCTGGATCAGGCAAATGACCGGGCTGCTTTCATCGATGGCGGCGTGTCTGAATTTTCCTGTTTTGCAGGCTTTTCATCGTTATTTTTAACTAGCTCATCCGAAGGTGCTGCCGTGAACTCTCGCTAAGTATATGTTTTATTAACCATAACGAATAAAAATTCTCACATCAAACGTGTGGGGGACGTCCGACTCAAGAGACGTCCGGAATGGCAAAAATATTATGTCGGCCTTGGCTGACATCGGCTTGTGCCGGCGCGCTGCTTGTTGCCCCGGTACCCTTTTCACGCGCAGGTGAAGTCGTCACATCGCCTGTCTCTACGACGCAGGTTCTGCTCGGCAATACGAGCCTCGTGATTACACCGACCGGCAGCGTTGCGACGACTGCCGTTCTCGACAATGCTATCGATAGTTTTGGCGACGGGAACATCATCACCAATCTGGGGCACATTGCGACAGGCGGAGCGCAGGCGTTCGGGATTTTCAGCGTTGGAAATCTGGCCACGATTGTCAACAACGGAACAATCCGGACGCTTGAAACGGACGCTTTCGCACTTGTGAATTTTGGCGTTTACGGCAGGATCTCCAACACAGGCACCGTCGTGACCGCAGGCGAAAACGCTTCCGGAATACTGAATTTTGGCAACGATACCAGGATCGTAAACAGCGGCACGGTCAGAAGCTCGGGGACCGGCGCTGATGCAATTCTCAGCCAGGGCACAAATGGTACCATAATCAGCAGCGGTCAGGTCATTTCGGAACGGGCCAGTGCTATCCAGATCTTGGGCGTCTCGATGGGTACTGCCGTTTCCCTGAAAGCCCCCGGCTATCTCGGCGGGGCGATCTCGTTCAATTCACCCGCGTCGCTCGACATCTCCACCGGCGCTTCTCACTCCGTGTTCTGGGAGCTGCCGACGACGAACCTTGCCGGGGGTCAGCCCGGTCTGTCCGGCCCGGTCCCCTGGTTTTACGAGCCGGTGACGGGACGGTTCGCCACTTTCGATCCAACCGGTCTGACGGCGCGCTTCAATCAATTCGCCGAAACGGCAAACACATTGACGCGGCTGGGGCGCGATGGTCTGGATGTGGCGAACAGCGGGAGCGCAGCCGGACAGGTGCCGGGTAAGCTACTTGCCTATGCAGACCATGAATGGCGATCGGCTCAGACCTTCGGAGCGTTGCGGTCATCACCTTCAAGGACGGAAACGATTTACGGTCCTCAATCCGGACGCTTCTGGATCAACGGCTTCGGCGGTACCGCCCACCATGGCGGCGACGACACCACACTTGATCACGTGATCAGCCAGATGGGCGCTGCAGCCGGCTACGCGTGGCGACACGCGCCCACGATGCGCCTTGGCGTGATGGCCGGTTATGTCAATGGAACGATCACCGCACGAAGCCGCTGGGCAGATGCACAGGATATCGAGAGCAATGGTGTCTTTGCCGGCATGTATGGGGACCGCCTTTTTGGCGCGGTCACTGTCGGCACCGGTGTTGTCGGTGGTTGGCAGGTCAACGACAGCAATCGTTTTGTCAACGACAATACCGCAACGACAGGCGGGCTCACCATCGGCGAGAGCAACGCCACCGCGTCTTATGACAGCTGGTTCCTGACCTCGGAAGCCGCGGTGTCCGCCGATATTGACCTTGGAGCCACCGGTTTTACGGTCATACCGAGCCTGCGTGGGCGCATTGGTCTGCAGCATACGGAGGATTACTCGGAAAGCGGCTCGAACGCCAATGCCAAGGTCGACGCTCAGACGCTGGGACTTATGGAAGCTGATCTGGAGGTTGCGGTCTCAAGGGACATCGGCCCGGCCACGATAACAGGCCGCCTGGGTTATCTTTTTCGTGGCTCCCTCGGCAATGACGACGTCGCGGTCACGCTCCTCGGCATTTCCAATTCAATCGGCCTCGCGGCATCGGGCCGCTCCGCCGTCAGTTTCGGGGCGGCAATGGAGATCGACCTCGGATCGCTGGCAAGTTTCACCCTGGACGGAAGGGGAGTCTTTTCGAACGATGCTGACGTTCTGCAGGGCACGGCACGCTTTGCAATCCGCTATTAGGGGTTGGAAGTGAGCGCTTCGGTCCCGAAAGCGTCATGATGGAGCGAACCGAAGCCGCGAGGTGAAACGGCACACGCGTTTTCCTGCCCCGGAATGGCATTCAGTCAGGTTCGCGGCCTATTTCCGGAAAGCGCCCTCGGGCCGGTACTTGTCCATCACCGTGTCGAGCCGCTCGTTGCTGATGGCCGGGTTGGCCTTTTGCAGGCAAGGTAACAGGATTGCCTTGTTGGCGCGTTGCTCTTGCCCAGAAGGGTATTTGTCAGGTTCCGGATTGACCGGTTTGAAGCATTCGATGAAAACGTCTTCCTCGATCCCGAGATCCGACGCGATTCTGTCGGTGGGGCGGTTCGGATCCTGATCTGCAACGGCCGGGGTCACAAGAAAACAGACCAATGTGGAAGCGATAATTCGGTGCCATTTTATGCGGCTCCGTACGAACCTGGAAATGCCGGAGGGGTTGCGCCTTGCCCGTAATGTCACTCGGCCTGAGAGCTTCGGCATCGCATGATCAGTCATTCAGTGCCAAATGTGCGAGCAACTGTTTTGACTTCCGCGTCAGTGCGAGCGTGCGTTTGCCACGGGTCTTCGTCAGATATCCCCGTTCTGCCAGGGAGTTGACCTTGTGATGTATCGCCACGGCGCTTTGCGAGAGAGTCTCTCCAATCTCGGCCAGCGATGGGCTATGACCATTCTGGCTGATGTAGTGAGAGATGCACTCAAGACATTCCTTTTGCTTAGGAGTTATACCCGTCACAACAAATCTCCGTAAATAAGACGCGAATCTCTAGCTCGCCCTAGCCCTATCGGAGCATGTAAACCCGCTGGAGTGTTATGCTTTTAGCGCAGTATGGACGCAGGAGCCGTGTCATGTGCTGCACTGCGGCACCGTTTGAGGAGGGGAATGCCCGGTTCAGTCCTGCGGCCGGTGTCACCATTTCAAATCCGGCGGGGCGAGGGTGAGTAGGGCTCGCGAAATCATCTCGTGAGAACCGGTCCGGTCCCCTGACGGCAAGCATGTCGAACGTCTTCTTCGGGTGTGTAGGGAAGGCGTCTAAACCACAGATTTAATTTCGGCCGTTTTTTTAACTTAAGGCGGATATTTTTGCGCTAACTGCATAACCGGCCTGCCTGTATCGACTTATTCTTGTGTTAATAATTTATAAAAAAACAGAGCTTCTGAAGGCGGTAGCGCCGTTTTGATGAGCGATATGTTGTGTGAGAATGCGGCCGGATCGGTCATGATTGGGCCAGAGTTGTGTTTTGAGCGTTCCACAGAGCTGTCGCAAGCGACTGATCGACTGTGGGAACGACGATGTTGGCAAACTGGTTTCCGGCAACCAAATTTACGAACGAACACGACTTCCTTCATCATGAAGAGTTTTCTGACTGCGACGAACAGGCGGTTCGTTTCGGGAACAGATCCGGTTACGTGCAGCTAGGCGCAGGGCCGTTCAACGGCCGCATCTTTTCGGCGGATATCGGCGATGTCTCGATTTATGTCGAGTACAGCAATCAGCCTCTCGAAAAAGAGGTGCTGATTTCCCCGGACCACTTTTCCTTTGTAACGGCCATAAGCATGGGTGAACCGGATGTCGCATTCGGTGGTGTGACAAAATCCACGGATTGGCTGCAGGTTGCCGCACCCAAGGGGGAGCATGTTGCGCTTGTGCCGTCAGATTGCGTGCTTGTTCTCGCGCGGATTGAAAAGGCCTGCCTGCTTTCTCATTCGGCCTTGCTGCCCGAGGTTGCCGACTGGTTCCAAAGTCTGCCCCGGCATCCCGTGTTCGTGAATTCACCATGGCTTGCCAGGCGCTTCCGGGCCGATGTGCAGGTGGTACTGGAATGCGTGATGTCTGCAGCGGGCGGGATCTGCCGGGCTGCGGCCGACAAGGCTTTCGTCTCAGCTCTGGTGAACAGTTTCAACATGGAACTGTTGCGGCAGAACACGATTGCGACACACAAGATATCGCGCGCGCGTGAGCGTTTCCTGCTTGCCAGGAAGTTGCTTCTGGAGGCGCATGAAGACGTCGCGTCAAATTTCAGGTCGGCCTCGCGAAAACTCGGTTCCCAGCGTCTTCTCGAACAGGCATTTTCCGACCAGGTGAACATGGGGCCCTTGTCCTATTCGCGGGTGACGCGGCTGCACAATGCTCGGCGGAAACTCCTCGACAAGACCTTTGAAGAGGAAAGCATCGGTGACATCGCGGCGGAAGAGGGGTTCTGGGACTGGAGCAGGTTCACGACCTACTATCGCCGGCAGTTCAATGAGCTTCCCTCCGAAACGCGCATGAGAGGCGAATATCTGTCCGACTAGGACCTGTTTTTATGCCAAAGGCAGATCGGCCGCTCGCAAGGCGGCCCGCCGGCAAAAATCTCCGCGGGGCGAATGGAACCATGCCATTTGACTGTCGTTTTCACCGGATCGGGCGCGCTCCGTGTCTTCGGAAGGTTCCCGGAACCGGCAAAATAGGCGGGGTGGAAAGTGCACCCGGTGCGGGGCCGGCTGCGCACTTTGCGATATTGCCGGTTCCTCGCCCGCAGGCCGGGAGCGTCTGATCATGAGCGATATCTGGTTTCCGCCTGCGGAAGTGTTGGAGGGACATGAATTTGTCTCCAATTTTGAATTGACGGATTGTCATTCGGAATTGGATCTCGTGTTCGCCAATGTCGGCAGCAACTACAATTTTAATCAGTTGAGCCCCGGCCGATTTTCAGGGCGCGTTCTCAAAATTCACACCGGCCGGGTCTTGATTGTGGTCGAGAAGTACAATCAGGTGCTCGAAACGGCCGGGATGCTGCCCGGCGACTGCTTCACCTTTGGTGCTGCCATCCCCAGACGCGCCGACATTGCCTGGGGTGCAGACACGGCAAGCGATACCGACCAGGTGATGGTCGCACCACCCCTCGCGGAAGGTGTAGGCGTTCTGCCTCCTGTTTTCATGTGTGTTGGGGCACAAGTGCAAAAGGACGCCTTGCTCGCGCACCCCGCCTTGCTTCCCGAAGTTGCCGACTGGTTGTGCGGCCTGCGCGGCCGTCCGGTTTCGGTGACTTCTTCCCAGCTCGCGGCACGGTTCCGCGAGGATACTCTCGCGGCGCTGGAAACGATGGTTTCAAGTTCGAAACCAGAGTGCCGCAAACTGGTGGATGACTCCTTTCTGCTTGGGCTCGTGGTCGGATTCAACTTCGAGTGGCTTCGGCAAAACAGCTACGCGACATTCAAACCGTCCCGCGCACGCAAGCGCTTCATGCAGGCCCGTCAGTTGCTTTTGTCAGCGCAGGAAGACGTGGCGCAGACCTACAGGTCTTCATTGAAGGAACTCGGATCTCCACGGATATTCGAACAGGCGTTTTCGAGCCAGGTGCAAATGGGGCCGCTCACCTATTCCAGGATTGTCAGGTTGAACAACGCGCGGCGGAAGTTGCTGAACGGACACCAGGCAGGCGCGAGCATCGGCGATATTGCGGCTGAAGAGGGGTTCTGGGACTGGAGCAGGTTCACGACCCACTATCGCCGCCAGTTCGGCGAGCTTCCCTCCGAAACGCGTATGAGGGGTGAACCACCAGGTTGTTAAGAGCCTTTCATGGGTTCGAAAGCTGTCCATTCCTACCCTCCCGAAAGGCCTGTCGGCCAAACAGCGCAAGAAGACCGAAAAGAGCCATGCTGTACGAAAAACACTTTCATCAAATCGCTCACCAGCCGTTTTGTCGGATGCTTCGCGGCAAGGGATCGAAAGCGTACCATCCGGGACCGCCGGTTCGTCGCGCGCAGGCCGGGAGCGCCTGGCCATGAGCGACATCTGGTTTCCGCCCTCGGCCCGGTTGGGGCAAAATGAATTCGTCTCCTATCTCGAGCTGAACGACAGTCATTCGCAGCTTGATCTCCTGCTGGACAACTACAGGTCCATTCAGTTGACCCCTGGCCGGTTCAAGGGACGCCTGCTTGCCACGAAGACTGGCCGGGTATCCGTTTTTGTCGAGAACTACAGCCGGGCGCTTGAGGTGGAAATGCTGCTGCCCGGCGGTGAGTTTACCTTTGTAGCGGCTGTCAGCGGATTGACCGAAGAGGTTTCTTTCGGCGGTGTCACCGATGCAACCGACTGGGTGCTGGTCGGGCCGCCACTGACGGAACATCACACCGTTCTGCCACCCGATTGTCTGGCCGTCGTTGTGAAAGTCGAAATGAACGCTCTCCTCACGCATCCGGTTCTGCTTCCTGAGGTTTCGGACTGGTTCGGCAGCATCCGCGACCGGCCGGTCCTGGTGAATTCGCTGTGGCTTGCAGAGCGTTTCCGTGAGACTGCCCATGGCGTGCTTGAAAGCATGGTCTCAGGCTCGTCTGCAGACCTGCGGCGGGTGGTGGACGAGACATTCCTGCTCGGGCTTGTAACCGGGTTCAATCTGGAGTGGCTGCGGCAAAACAGGTATTCGACCTACACGATCTCCAGGGCGCGCGAACGTTTTCTTCTGGCACGCCGGCTGCTTCTCAACGCGTGTGAGGACATGTCGCGGAGTTTCAGGACGTCGATCAGCAAGCACGGGTCCCAGCGGCTTTTCGAACAGGCCTTTGCCGACCAGGTGAACATGGGGCCACTCTCTTACGCCCGCGTGGTGCGGCTGCACAACGCGAGGCGGAAACTGCTCGACGAGACCCTTAGGGAAGTCAGCATCGGCGACATTGCTGCCGAAGAGGGCTTCTGGGACTGGAGCAGGTTCACGTCCCACTATCGCAGGCAGTTTGGCGAATTGCCCTCCGAAACGCGGCTCAAGGCGTCGCAGCCGCTGGGCGCATCGCCGACAACATAGATCTTTCTGTCCGTCGTGGCGTCTTGACCGACGCGGGTCGCATCGGCTGTTGCGGTACAGCGGGAGGCGTCTGCAAACTGATGCGTCGCGGCGCAGGCGTCCAGGTTCCTTCCGTGGGCATTCCCCCGCGTGGTGGCTCTCCGGCCCCGGATCTCCGCTGCGCTGCGTCCGGGGTGACGAACAGAGATGCCTGTCTTTGCAACCCCCTCCGGCGTCATCCCGGCCAAGCGCAGCGCGAGCCGGGACCCAATCCGGCGTGCCGCGAATTGGAAGAAGCAGAGCCTGAGCACGACGCCTGCCACAAGCCAGGACGGCACCTGCTCTGGAAACGAGTGGGCCCCGGATCTCCGCTGCGCTGCGTCCGGGGTGACAAGGGAGGGGAGGGAGAAGCGCCCCACACCCACCGGTGTCATCCCGGCCAAGCGCAGCGCGAGCCGGGACCCAATCCAGCGTGCTGCGAATTGGAAGAAGCAGTGCCGGAGCACGACGCCTGCCACAAGCCAGGACGGCGCCTGCTCTGGAAACGAGTGGGCCCCGGATCTCCGCTGCGCTGCGTCCGGGGTGACAAGCGAGGGAAAGGAGAGGTGCCCACACCCACCGGCGTCATCCCGGCCAAGCGCAGCGCGAGCCGGGACCCAATCCGGCGTGCCGCGAATTGGAAGAAGCAGTGCCGGAGCGCGGCGCCTGCCACAAGCCAGGACGGCACCTGCTCTGGAAGCGAGTGGGCCCCGGATCTCCGCTGCGCTGCGTCCGGGGTGACAAGGGAGGGAGGGAGAGGCGCCCACCCCCACCGGCGTCATCCCGGCCAAGCGGAGCGCGAGCCGGGACCCAATCCGGCGTGCCGCGAATTGGAAGAAGCAGTGCCGGAGCACGGCGCCTGCCACAAGCCAGGACGGCACCTGCTCTGGAAGCGAGTGGGCCCCGGATCTCCGCTGCGCTGTGTCCGGGGTGACAAGGGAGGAGAGGGTGAGGCGCCCACCCCCACCGGCGTCATCCCGGCCAAGCGCAGCGCGAGCCGGGATCCATGCCGTTCCGTTTCCGCCAGGAGGGCATGTGGTTTTGGTGTTCGCTTCGCTCACGCTCAAATCTGGAATCCGGTCCGGCGTCCGGCTCCACCTAACGCAGGAAGACCGTCGGGTTCTTCGGCAGCACGTTCTGCGAGGTGTTGATGCTGATGATGTCTTTCAGGATGGCAAGGGACTGCAGGGTGAAACTTTGCGGATCTTCCGTGAGCCTGTGCGTGCGGATACCGTAGCGCTCGCCGTCGACCGTCACGTCGATCGCGCTGCTGAAGCCGAAGGGTCCCGTCACCACCTCGAAGACCGGGATCTTCCGCCCGTCCGGTCCGATCAGCCTCGGTCCCGACTTGTGCCGGTGCATGGCGCGGACGGCGCTGCCGAGATATTGCAGGATCTCGTTCGGGGAACGGAGCGCATAGTCGCTGTCCTTGCCGAAAATCAGCGCTGCCGAGGACGCGTCCTGCCGGCTTGGCCTGGCCGCCGGTTTGTTTGTGCCGCTCTTTGCTGTTCCGGTCGAAGCAGCCGGTGCGTCCCCGGATGTCTTCTCCTGGTGCAACTGCTCCTGCGCGATCAGCGTGATGGAGCCCGGGGCGCTGTTGCGCAGAAGGGCAGGCTGCAGGATCGTGATGGCTTCCATCAGGTGCCGGAAACGGACGTGGGAACAAGGGTTGGTCGGGTCACTCCGCAACAGCACTTTTTCCCGGCTTTTCGCCCGAAATGTGCCCGCGCAGGCGGCATCCGCCACCGTCTGCGGATAGCTCGCGCAGATGGCGCGCAGTTCCCGGGAATAGGTGTGGGCTTCCCGGCTGCAGGCCTCCAGTGCCGACGTTCTGATGCGCATGACGGTCGCCTCGGGAATCAGGATCCACTTCACCGCGAGCACGGACAGAAGATCGAGGCGCTGGCGCGAGCGCCCTTCCGCCAGAAGAAAGAACAGCTTCGGGCTCAGCGGCGTCAGCATCGCCTGCACGAAGGTTTCCGATTCAAGGGAGGAAACATTCGCATTGCGGCCGAAATCGCGGCTCGTGCTGGCGCTCAGGTCGAGTTCGCTGAGCAGGAGCTCCCCCAACTCCCCGCTGATGGAAAAGTCGTTGCTGATGGACGTATCCGCATTGGCCGAATAGTCGCCGACGGCGGAAAAGTAGGTCGGTAGTCCCTTGGCCGAGCGGATGACGTTGGCAAGCAGAAGGTCGTTGTAGGACTGTTCAAGGCCGCGGTTGTAATAGACGCCGCTGTCGGTGACGATATTGCCGGCACACGCGCCGAGCAGAACCGACAGAACAAGGAAAATTGCGGGCTGCAGGTGCAATCTGCGCCCTCGCTGCCGGCACGGCAACCGGCACCTCGTCTGCGTGGCCGACGGTTTCAGATCCGGGTGTCTGGACATGTCTTGGCGGGTTCCGGGCCGGCGCGTCAGTTGTTTTCAAAGCCGTAGTGAACGTCGATGTCATGGCAGTCGTTCTTGTAGGCCGCAATGTCCGGCGGAGATACGACATCGCAGTCATAACCCTTTGCCGTGACGTGGTATTTGACTTCGACCTGCTCGCCGTTATCGGAGGCAATGTCGTAGGTGACATACATCTTCACGTCGGATGCACCATCCTCGTTGAAGTGAAACTTCACGAGTCCCGTTTGTCCTTTCTTGACGGTCGTCGGTACGCTGTCGACATGAACCTGCTTGTGCGTCGCGTTGCCGTTGGTGAAGTCGTAGGCCGTGTCGTTGATGACATGAAGCGTGATGTGTTTTTTGCCGGCGGCAAGGGCCGTCGTCGACGGCAGCGTCAGCAGTGCGGCCAGCGCGACGGCAAGCGCAAATGCGGGTCTTTTCATGTAACTAGGTTCCTTCGCAGGCTATGGTCGGCGACGTGTTCCGCCGGTGTGTTCACCCGGCGCGGGACAACCGCCTTGCGGGAAACAGACCGTTTCCCGCAAACCGGCCGAACGGGAGCGGATCGGGACGCTCCCACAGTTTTTCAGATGCTCAGCGGACCGTGATCACGGCACCTCGCGGCTCGTTTTCAGGTTGACGCAGGTGCCTTTCAGGACCACTTCGGTCTGGCCGCTCTGGATGTCGGAGGAAGACACATGCTGTTCCTTGTTGGGGCAGCCGGAGACCTCGATGTGAAATTCGTAATCGCACATGGGGTTGTATTCGACGTAGAAGCCGTTGCCTTCCGAGAGGTTGGCGTCATTGGACTTGTCGATCTGGTCGCAGCCGTTTTGCGACTGCTGGTTGACCTTGACCTTGGTGACGACGACGCCCGCCTCGTTCTTGAAACCGCCCTTCACATGGGGCACGCCGGAGGAAACCGGGAAGCTGATCGTGTTGGTCGCACTAGCGCCGGTCACGCAAGCAAGTGCGAACAGGATTGAATATGCGAGAGTTTTAAGTCGGTTCATTGGATGTCTGCCTTCCTTGTGGCAAGAATGGATGCGGCATCCGGGCCGTGCGTCCTGACGTATCCGCCGAAGGATGCCGGGTGGCCGGAAGTCTGCGTCCGCATGCGCCATTCAGATGCAGGTTGGCATGCACGGCCCGGCGTTCCCTTGAGGCCCTGCCGAACGCGGCGACCCCAGGTTGGCTTCCCGTGCCGGCGTCCCCCGATTCTGCCTGGCGCAGCTTTATTGGTATCTCAACCATCAATTGAAAGTTATGCGAATTGCGCAATCTTTAGGAGTGGTTGTGTTTTGGTGGAGGCCGCACATTTTCCGGTGGGTTTCAGGCCGCAATCCATGCCTGGTGTCTTTTTGATAATGTGTTTAAGTCAGATAGTTGGCTTGAGATCGGGTGCTCCGTTCAGCTCTCTTCCGGCCAGGCCGGGCCGGATCTGTTGCGCTTGAGATGCGCACTCAAGAAGATCAATTACGCAGTTTGCGCAACTTTTGAGAGAATCTCGGCGTGATGCAGGTTCACCCTCCGTCATCCGGCCGAGTGCAGCGCTGCGTCCGGGGTGACGATCGAGGGGAATGGAGAGGTGCCCACGCCACAACCACTGGCGTCATCCCGGCCAAGCGGAGCGCGCGCCGGGATCCATGCCGTTCCGTTTCTGACTGGCAGGGCGTGGGGTTTTGGTGTTCGCTCCGCGCAAGCTCATGTCTGGATTCCGGCTCGGCGTCCGGCTTCGCCGCCCTTGTCCGGAATGACGGACGTGTGCATTCGCCCGCGTCGTGGCTCTCCGGCCCCGGATCTCCGCTGCGCTGCGTCCGGGGTGACAAGGGAGGGAGAGGCGCCCACCCCACCGGTGTCATCCCCGACCTGATCGGGGATCCAATCCAGCGTGCCGCAAGACGGTCTTTGGGGTGTTTGAGCCGGATGCGGGCTCCTTGCATGGCGGCACCTGCTCCGGAAACGAGTGGGCCCCGGATCTCCGCTGCGCTGCGTCCGGGGTGACAATGGAGGGAAAGGAGAAGTGCCCCATACTCACCGCAGTCATCCCGGCCAAGCGGAGCGCGAGCCGGGATCCATGCCGTTCCGTTTCTGACTGGCAGGGCGTGGGGTTTTGGTGTTTGCTTCGCTCACGCTCAAATCTGGATTCCGGCTCTGCGTCCGGCTCCGCAGTCCTTGTCCGGAAGGACGGACGTGTGCATTCGCCCGCGTGGTGGCTCTCCGGCCCCGGATCTGCGCTGCGCTGCGTCCGGGGTTGTTTCTGCTTTTTGTTGTATTTTTGTAGGTGGCCATCTGGCTGAGCAATAGCCAGATGGCCAGTGACAGGCGACCGTTCCGGGATCGGGTTTTCACCCGTTGTCATCATGGTTCCCTGCCACTTCCTTTTCCCGCTTGGAGAGTTGATTGGGCCTCTGTGACAGCACGCCCGCAAACAATCCGAAGCACGAACAGGTTACCACTGTCATGACCCGTCTTGAAAGAGCTCCGGCCGCGGTTGCCGGAATTGATGTTTCCAAAGACACCCTGGCCGTCTTTGACGAGGCCCGCCAGTGCCTGTCCACCGTGCGCAACAGCCCGGCAGCCGTTCGCAAGATGATCGCCGGTCTCGCCCCTGGAACGATGGTGATCTTTGAGCCCACCGGCGGCTTTGAGGCGCTGCTGGCAGCAGAGCTGGCCGCGCAAGGCATTGCGAGCCACCGGGCAGATACCTTGAAAGTCAAAGCCTTTATCAAGTCCTTCGGCCGCCTGGCCAAAACCGATGCGATCGACGCCAAGGCCTTGGCCCACTATGGCCGGGAACGCTGGAACCTCCTGGGTCTCTATCAGCCAGCAGACAAACGTCAGGCCCAACTGGCTGCCCTGGTCGCCCGCCGCCAGGACCTCCTGGCGATCAAAACTGCGGAAACAAACCGCTCCAAGGCTCCAGGAAATCCACTCATCTCAAGGTCCTGCAAGACTGTGATCGCCTGTCTTTGCCGTCAGATTGAAAAGATCGACAATGACATCGAGCAGATGATTGCCGCCTGTCAAACCTTGACCCGCCGCGCCCGGATCTACCGCTCCCTGCCGGGTGTCGGACCAAGAACGGCCATTGCCTTGCTGGCAACAATGCCGGAGCTTGGCACCCTGACACGAAGGCAGGCCGCCTCCCTGGCAGGTCTTGCGCCACACCCAAGAGACAGCGGCACATTGAAGGGTTACAGGAAAATGCGAGGAGGTCGGCCCCAAGTGCGTCAAAACCTCTTCATGGCAGCCCTGGTCGGAGCAAGGGTAGAAGGACCATTACGTACCTTCTATCAACGCCTTATCAAAAACGGAAAGAAACCAATCGTCGCCGTCGCTGCCATCATGAGAAAGATAATCGTAATCCTAAACGCAAGGGCAAGAGACGAAATCACGACAATGAGTTGATGACAAGGGAGGGAGAAGCGCCCCACACCCACCGGTGTCATCCCGGCCAAGCGGAGCGCGAGCCGGGATCCATGCCGTTCCGTTTCTGACTGGCAGGGCGTGGGGTTTTGGTGTTTGCTTCGCTCACGCTCAAATCTGGATTCCGGCTCTGCGTCCGGCTCCGCCGTCCTTGTCCGGAATGACGGACGTGTGCATTCGCCCGCGTGGTGGCTCTCCGGCCCCGGATCTCCGCTGCGCTGCGTCCGGGGTGACAAGGGAGGAGAGGGTGAGGCGCCCACCCCGCCGGTGTCATCCCCGACCTGATCGGGGATCCAATCCAGCGTGCCGCAAGACGGTCATTGGGGTGTTTGAGCCGGATGCGGGCTCCTTGCATGGCGGCACCTGCTCTGGAAACGAGTGGGCCCCGGATCTTCGCTGCGCTGCGTCCGGGGTGACGAACAGGGACACCTGTCTTTGCCCCCCCCACCGGCGTCATCCCCGACTTGATCGGGGATCCAATCCAGCGTGCCGCGAATTGGAAGAAGCAGTGCCGGAGCGCGACGCCGGCCACAAGCCAGGACGGCACCTGCTCTGGAAACGAGTGGACCCCGGATCTCCGCTGCGCTGCGTCCGGGGTGACAAGGGAGGGTGAGGTGCGCGCCCGCGGGCGTCATCGCGGATCTGAACCGTCCACGACGATCGGCGGAAACGATGCCCTTGATGTTGCGGTATGTGCCCATCGGACCTCAGGTGCCGCCACGAGACGGGTGACAAATCTGCAACGGTGCCGAGATTTGTGCGGTCAAAACGGAACATATCCGGGCTCCGGTTCCGATGTGCAAGCCCTCCGGTTCCACTTCTGAAATCTTATATTTTTCATATGTTTGATGTGGTTTCCCGTGGCCGGTGTTCAATCTTGCCTCCGCAGTTCCACCGTGAGGATTCGCGCAGGTGGACTGCCGGGAGATTGCAATTGGCAACGCTCCGGACCCTAAAATTTTCGCTAAATGCGTAATAGCAATTTCTACGGTAATAAAAATCCAACAAAATCAATGATTTGAATATCAGGAGCATCAGCCCGGCCTCTGCGCTCAGCGGCATAACGCGGCGGCAGGGAAATCAGGGAGATTGGGGGCAACCTGTATTACCGGCTGGGAATTAGTATCAATGCTGAAGCACTCAACGTCTCTTGCAACGCTGTTCGGACGGTCCGCCTGTCCGCTGTTTCTGGCCACCGCGCTTGTTGTCGCGCCGGGTGTGGCGAATGCGCAGAACGTTACGATCGACAACACCGATAACTTGAATGAAACGAACGGGGACTGGCCGGGCGGGACCAACGAACTGACAGCTGATGGCGGCACGCTGACCGTTGAGGAAGGCGTCACGATGACTATCGACGAGGATGGCGCCGGTCTGTTTGTCGACGGCGTGGCCGATGTCGTCATCACCAACAATGGGACAATCATTACCTGGGGAACCGCGCTCAACACTGGACCCAGCGATTCCGCCGCACGAAGCTTCGGCTACGCCGACGGCATGTATATCGTCAATGCCGACAATGCGCTGGTCATCAACAATGGCCTGATCGACGTTGATGATCCTGGTGTTGACAACAATACCAGTGCTTCAGCCATGTTCGTCCGCGGGGAGGGCGCGCAACTCATCAACAACAATCAGATAAACATACGCGGTGACTATGGTTACGGAATGGTTTTCGGCCGTGGGAATGACGGGTTCCTTTTGAACAACGGAACGATTTCCATGATCAACGCGCACCGCACGCGGGGTATGATTGCCTATGGATGGAACCCGGCAGTTGTTGTTGGTCTTCCCGCCGACAACAGGTTCGAAACCCTGACCGGTCACCTCCTGGTCAACAGGGGAGTGATCGAGGCTACAAAGGAGTCGACGGACACGGACATCCACGGGATGCGGATAGATGGCACCGACGAAGAGGACGTTAGTGCTCTACAAGACAAATCAGAACTTGACCAATACATCTACATCGTCGATGCGGCGATGCATAACTACGGTACCATCAGAGTGAGTTTGGACAATGCACCGGGCACCAGCGGAGACCGAGACGATGCTTCGGGCATGCGCACGGAAGCGCACAATGTCGACATGTACAATTATGGCACGATCAACCTGGAATCGACCGGTATCGGTATGGATGCGGACGGGTCCGGACTTGGGGTCTACAACTATGGAACCATCATCGTGGACGGTGGCAACGCGGCGACCCCTACGCTAGGAGTGGCTCTCTATGCCGTGGGCATGCAGGTCTTTTCGGATAGAGCAATCCTGAATTACGATGATGATGCCGCGACCGACGACTACAGAACCGACGGCACGGAACAAGACTACAGAAACAAGACTGTGAACGCAGGCCTTATCCAGGTCAACATCAGCAACAACGCGCCGGACGCGATGGGTGCCGGGGTGCATATCGCGGGAGACTCGGGTCAGGATTTCTACAACTACGGGTCGATCATCGTTCAGAATGGCTGGTCGATCGTGCTTGATGCAGATGAATTTCAGGGTCAGGGCATTCTCCGCGTGAACAACCTTTATTTGTTCGATGGCTCGATCCTTGTTGGCGATATCAACGTAAATCCGGCAGCGAACGACGAATGGCATCTGACCTTTGGTGACGGTTACAACGCGGCCGTGCGCTTCGATACGGCGTCTGGCACTCGGGCGTCTGGCTTTGAAGAATTTTACTTAAATCGGTACAACTACGCAAATGGATATAAAGGGCATTTTCCTGATGTCTTCATTGCCCCCAACGGTTATGCTCTGATCGACAACGTGGCGTATACATTCGATCTGGAATCCTACTCGCAGCAGGATCAGGCAACCTGGTCCATGGTCTCCATGATCCAGGACGCGGTCGACAGCAGCACAGAAAACCGGCCGCCGTCCGGCGATTTCGGCTTCAACGGCGATGACGGGGCCGGCATGTCCAACAAGTGGGCGCAGATGTTCGCGGGCTGGGTGCGGGACCCGGGCGATGGAGAGGTCGGTGTCGGTTCCGAGGCCACCGACGAGCACGAGGGCGGTTTCAACGGCTATTCGGCCGGGACGATCATCGGTGTCAACATGCCCGAGCGCAGCTATTTCCTCGGTGCGGCCTACAGCAAGGTCGACAGCATCGACTGGATGGACAACGACACCGGCTTCGACACCCAGTCCGGCACGCTTTTCGGCGGGATCGCCACCACGATCCGGGACCGGTTCGACCTGTCGCTGACCGCCGGTGTTTCGTATAATCACAGCGAACGGGACACGGCCGACAACCGCGTTTCGACGGGAATTCATACCATGAGTTCCGACTATGCCTCGGTCTTCCTGTCGCCTTCGCTGCTCATCGACGGACCCATCGGCAGCTCGCTGCGTCTGAACTATCTCGGCGGCTGGACCCAGAGCCATTCCTACACGCTTTCCGGCGGCGAGAAACTTGAGGTGGAGCAGCGCTTGAACCACGTTGTCGGGGCGAAGTTCGAGATGGTGCAGAACATCCCGAAGCTCAGTGAAAGGTTCCGGGCCCGGTTCCGCTATGGCGCGGAGGCAAGTTACGCTGACGGTGAGGATATCGACTCAACCCTCTCCCTCACAGGTTTCACAACGACAGGTGACGGGCTCAGCACGCCCTACAACAACGGGTTTTCCGCCGGCGGGTTCGCAGCGCTGGATATCGGCCCGGCATTTATCAAGGCCAGCATCAATTCGGATGAACAGGTGTCCGTCAACGCGGGTTTGACGCTGAGGTTCTGACGCAAACCGCGTCCGGACATATGGCCCCGCTTCGGCGGGGACCTCCCCAGAGCTGGCCGCCGGCGGACCTCCAGGCGGCCAGCTTTTTTTTTGTTTCGAAGGTGGGGTTGCCGGGTGTCGGGCATATCCCATCCGGCGTCATCCCAAACCTGATCCTGGATCCAATCCAGGGTGCCACAAACGGCAGGTGGGATTTGGAGCAAGATGCGCGCCGCGCGAACAGCGACACAGGCTCTGGAAACGAGTGGGCCCCGGATCTCACGATGTTCGTCCGGGGTGGCAATGGAGGGAATGGAGAAGTGCCCACACCCACCACCGTCATCCCGGCCAAGCGCAGCGCAGAGCCGGGACCTAATCCAGCGCGCCACAAACGGCAGGTGGGATTTGGTGTTCGCTTCGCTCACGCTCAAATCTGGATTCCGTCTCTGCGTCCGGCTCCGCCGTCCTTGTCCGGAATGACGGGCGTGTGCATCCCGCGGGTGCCCGTACCCACTCAGCGTCATCAACTCATTGTCGTGATTTCGTCTCTTGCCCTTGCGTTTAGGATTACGATTATCTTTCTCATGATGGCAGCGACGGCGACGATCGGTTTCTTTCCGTTTTTGATAAGGCGTTGATAGAAGGTACGTAATGGTCCTTCTACCCTTGCTCCGACCAGGGCTGCCATGAAGAGGTTTTGACGCACTTGGGGCCGACCTCCTCGCATTTTCCTGTAACCCTTCAATGTGCCGCTGTCTCTTGGGTGTGGCGCAAGACCTGCCAGGGAGGCGGCCTGCCTTCGTGTCAGGGTGCCAAGCTCCGGCATTGTTGCCAGCAAGGCAATGGCCGTTCTTGGTCCGACACCCGGCAGGGAGCGGTAGATCCGGGCGCGGCGGGTCAAGGTTTGACAGGCGGCAATCATCTGCTCGATGTCATTGTCGATCTTTTCAATCTGACGGCAAAGACAGGCGATCACAGTCTTGCAGGACCTTGAGATGAGTGGATTTCCTGGAGCCTTGGAGCGGTTTGTTTCCGCAGTTTTGATCGTCAGGAGGTCCTGGCGGCGGGCGACCAGGGCAGCCAGTTGGGCCTGACGTTTGTCTGCTGGCTGATAGAGACCCAGGAGGTTCCAGCGTTCCCGGCCATAGTGGGCCAAGGCCTTGGCGTCGATCGCATCGGTTTTGGCCAGGCGGCCGAAGGACTTGATAAAGGCTTTGACTTTCAAGGTATCTGCCCGGTGGCTCGCAATGCCTTGCGCGGCCAGCTCTGCTGCCAGCAGCGCCTCAAAGCCGCCGGTGGGCTCAAAGATCACCATCGTTCCAGGGGCGAGACCGGCGATCATCTTGCGAACGGCTGCCGGGCTGTTGCGCACGGTGGACAGGCACTGGCGGGCCTCGTCAAAGACGGCCAGGGTGTCTTTGGAAACATCAATTCCGGCAACCGCGGCCGGAGCTCTTTCAAGACGGGTCATGACAGTGGTAACCTGTTCGTGCTTCGGATTGTTTGCGGGCGTGCTGTCACAGAGGCCCAATCAACTCTCCAAGCGGGAAAAGGAAGTGGCAGGGAACCATGATGACAACGGGTGAAAACCCGATCCCGGAACGGTCGCCTGTCACTGGCCATCTGGCTATTGCTCAGCCAGATGGCCACCTACAAAAATACAACAAAAAGCAGAAACAATCCCGGACCTGATCCGGGATCCATGCCGTTTCGTTTCCGCATGTCAGGGACTGCGCGGTTGAAGCGTCAGGGCATGGATTACCGGATCAAGTCCGGCAATGACGGAGAGGGAAATGTATTGGATCGACACCCACCGCAGTCATCCCGGCCAAGCGGAGCGCGAGCCGGGACCGGGGCGGCACAAGCGTTGGCGTTCGTGCCGGAAGCTGCCGCTGGCGTGGCGGCACCCCGGCCCTGGATCTCCGCTTCGCTGCGTCCGGGGTGACGGTTGAGAGGGACGGGACCGCCACGCCCCTGACCTCATCCTGAGGAGCGCAATCGCGCGTCTCGAAGGATGGGCCGCACACGCCTGCTCCTGCCGCCGATCCTTCGAGACGGACCTGGCGGTCCTCCTCAGGATGAGGGGAGTGTCAAATCCGGGGGTGACGGTCGGGGAGAAAACGAAAACGCGGCAGAGCGTTCGCGGAGCGAAACAAAAAGAGGAGACGCAGAGTGTCCGGACCAAAAAACATCAAGGCGAGCAAGCTCAAAACCGCGCGCGCGACGGGTGCTGGCAAGGCTCAGCCGCAAAAGGGCGGAAACACCGCCAAAGACGCAGCGCCGGAAAAAACCGAAACCAGGCTGGAAATCTCCTGTTCGCCCGGCATTGTCCGTTGGCTGCTTCGCAACAAGTGCTCGCTGGCGTTTACGTCCTACAAGACCGGCAAGCTGTTTCTGATCGGTGTGATGAAAACTGGGGCGCTTTCGTTTCACCAGCGGAACTTCGACAGGGCCATGGGGCTCTGGACCGATCCGGCGTCTCAACGCCTTTACCTCGGAACGCTGCACCAGTTCTGGCGTCTTGAGAACATCCTGTCGAAGAGGTCCATTGCGGACGAGACCTATGACAAGTGCTACGTTCCCCGCCAGTCCTTTGTCACCGGAAACGTGGCCGCACATGACCTCGCCCTCGATGCAAATGGCCGGATCATCTTCGTGAACACGGCCTGTTCCTGCCTTGCGGTGACGGATCCGGTGCATTCCTTCCGTCCGCTGTGGAAACCGCTCTTCATTTCCGAACTGGCCGTCGAAGACCGTTGCCATCTCAACGGTCTTGCCATGGAAGACGGCCATCCGCGTTACGTGACTGCCGTCTCCCGCACGGATGTTGCGGCCGGCTGGCGCGACCACCGCAGCGACGGTGGCCTGATCATGGACGTCACAACCGATACGCTGCTCACCGAGGCATTGTCCATGCCGCATTCGCCGCGGCTTTACCGGAACGGGCTCTATGTTCTCGACGCCGGACGCGGCAATCTGTGCCGGATCGATCGTACGACCGGTGCGGTCGAGCCGATCGCTTTTTGCCCCGGTTTCCTGCGCGGGCTCGCCTTTCACAACAACAACGCCATTGTCGGCCTGTCGCTGCCGCGCGACGAGTCCTTTGCCGGTCTGGACCTCGATGCGGCTCTGAAGTCGCGAAATGCCGAGCCCTGGTGCGGCCTCCAGATCATCAATCTTCAATCCCGCGAAACCGTGGAATGGCTGCGCATTCAGGGAGAGGTTGATGAACTCTATGACGTCGCCGTGCTGCCCGATGTGCAATGTCCGATGGCCCTGGACTTTTACGAGGAGGGTATTCAAAGGGCGATCACCTTCGGACGCGGCTTCGCGGAGATGACGCATCCGCCAGCCGTTGACGCACGCGAGGCCCATGCAACCGGGTGAGCGCGGCGCGCGCCGGGAGCCAATCCATGGTGCCACAAACGGCAGGTGGGGTTTTGGTGTTCGCTTCGCTCACGCTCAAATCTGGATTCCGGCTCCGCCGTCCTTGTCCGGAATGACGGACGTGCGCATTCACCCGCGTGGTGGCTCTCCGGCCCCGGATCTCCGCTGCGCTGCGTCCGGGGTGACAAGGGAGGGAGAGGTGCCCAAACCCATCGGCGTCATCCCGGCCAAGCGCAGCGCAGAGCCGGGAGCCATGCCGTTCCGTTTCTGACTGGCAGGGCGTGGGGTTTTGGTGTTCGCTTCGCCCACGCTCAAATCTGGATTCCGGCTCTGCGTCCGGCTCCGCCGTCCTTGTCCGGAATGACGGACGTGTGCATTCGCCCGCGTGGTGGCTCTCCGGCCCCGGATCTCCGCTGCGCTGCGTCCGGGGTGACAATGGAGGGAAAGGCGGGGGGCACTGAACCCCGGTGTCATCCCGGCCAAGCGCAGCGCGAGCCGGGACCGGGGAGGCGGTAGCGCTGGCGTTCTGCCGTCAGCGGTCGCTGGCGTGGTGGCACCCGGCCACGTCGCATGCGTGCAGCCGTGCCCTTCAGGCCTGCCTGCCTCGACGCGCGACGGCGAGTTCCCAGTAAACCCAAGCTATACACTTGTAAGAAAAAGTAAAACCCGGAAAAATTTCACTGAAATATCCAGGTGATATTCAATAAAATCGTGCGTGTATACCTTTTTTACCTTTTTCTTGCTAAAGATTCTCCTGTGTGTGGGGGCGTCTGTAATTGGGGCGTCCGTAATATGACGAAAGTTTTTCGCTGGCGGCACTTGAGGCCGAGGCATGAAACAGGTGGTGGTACCGCGCCGGTGTTTCAGTTTCCGGCCCGGCCTGCTGCACCACGCCTGCCGCTTCATTCTCCAGCAGATTGTGCGATGGGCCGGCACGTCCCTGCGCGCGCGGCAAGGGTCTTGTCCGGTCGCCGCGGAAATTTGCGACGCGGCGCGCCGCACCCGCTGACGGGTCAAGCCGATGATTGAATTTCAATTCGAAACACGCCGCGAGCGGAAGGACGGGGTCGTCCTTCTCGCAGACCGGCAGAACAAGCCCAGGCCGCGCCGCGGCGAGGTTGTGATCAGGGTGCACGCTGCTGCCGTCAATCCGTCGGATTTTCTTGCGGAAGAGGGAAAGAACTCTTGTGTCGTGAAAACGAAATATCCGCATGGCCGCGGGCTTTGCGTCTCGGGCCTTGTTGTCGCGAAGGGTGCAAACGTGACAGCGCATGAACTGGGTGACGCGGTTTTCGGCCATGTGCCGAATGTCGGTCTCGACACGTGCGCGGAGTTCGTGTCGGCACATGCGGCGCATGTCAGGGAGATGCCGGCAAATACCGATTTTCGCGAGGCCGCCGGTCTTCCGCTTATCGGCAGCGTGGTCATCCAGGCGTTCGAACGCGCCGGTCTCAGGGCGGGCGACCATGTCCTGATCCACGAAGGCGGCGGTGCTGTCGGATCATTTGCAATCCAGTATGCCAAATCGCTTGGTGCCGTGGTCTTCACCACGACAAGCACGGAAAACGCGGACTGGGTACGCGGGCTCGGCGCCGACAGCGTCCTTGACTATCAACTCGTGGATTACAGGGACATCGTGCACGATCTGGACATCGTGCTGGATACACTTGGCGGCGATGCGACCTTTTCCGCTTTCGACGTGATCAGGCCGGGTGGGACCGTTATCAGCCTGTTCGGTCCCGTTGATGACAAGGCCGCAAGGCGTCTTGGTTTCAACCCGCTTTTGCGGCAAGTCCTCTGGTTCAAGGGACGTGACCTCAGGCGCAAGGCCAGGGAAAAAAACGGCAGGTACAGGTTCGTTCCGATGACACCGGACTACAGCCATCTTGCGACACTCAGGGAACTCGTTGAGACGGGCAGGGTCAGGCCGGTGGTCGACCCGAACGGTTTCGCGTTTTCCAGCGCCACCGACGCCCTTGCATACCAGGAGAAGGGCCGCGCCAAAGGCACGATCGTTATCGACTTTGCGGGCTGAGCGAGCGGGCCGCCAAACCACTCATCGGCTTCGTCCTTGATCGGGCCTCCAATCCATGGTGCCGCAAGTCGGCAGGTGGGGTGCTGGAGCAAGATGCGAGCGGCGCGCATAATGACACAGGCTCTGGAAACGAGTGGGCCCCGGATCTCGGCTGCGCTGCGTCCGGGGTGACGAATTGAGATGCATGTCTCTGCCACCCCCAACCGGTGTCATCCCCGACTTGATCGGGGATCCAATCCAGGGAGCCGCAAGTCGGCAGGTGGGGTTTTTGAGCAAGATGCGCGCGGCGCGCATGGCGACATAGGCTCTGGAAGCGAGTGGGCCCCGGATCTCCGCTGCGCTGCGTCCGGGGTGACAAGCGAGGGTGAAGGAGGGACACTGAATCCCTGCGTCGTCCCGGGCTTGATCCGGGATCCATGCCGTTTCACGTCCGCTTGTCGGTGCGTGCATGGTTGACGCCTCAGAGCATGGATTGCCGGATCAGGTCCACTGCTGTCCGGTTTGGAAACTACTGCCGAACTTATGTCGTTGAAAAAGCGGCATGGTTCCGTGCGGCGCCAAATCGGGATACGGAATTGTTCCCCCGATTTGTCGTCCCGGTTTGCCGTGAAAACGGCAAGACCGGGACCCAGTACCCGTTGCGGCCGGAGACTGAAACAAGACGGAAAATCCAGAGGTTACTGGTTTCCGGCCTTCCGCTGCGCTTCAGCCGGAATGACAAGCTCACAGGCTGGGACCGCCTCGCTAGATCAAGTCCGAGTTAAACCGGACAGCAGTGGATCAGGTCCGGCTATGACGGCTGGGGAGCTATGTGATCGACACCTGTCGTTCGTCATCCCGGCCAAGCGCAGCGCGAGCCGGGATCGGGGAGGCACATGCGTCAGGACTTCTGACGCGGGCATTGGCCGGCGCGGCGGCTCCCCGGTCCCGGATCTCACTCTCGTTCGTCCAGGGTGACGATGGCGAAGAGTGTGACCGACGCTGCCAACTCACCTCATCCTGCTCCACACCCACCGGTGTTACCCCCCACTGTTGCCGGGATGGCAAGGAACAAGGGGCAGGTGCCGGGTGCAGCCGATGACGAAGATGACAGACCGACTGTCGCGCGCCCTTGCATTCTTTTCTATACTGCCCGTGAAACACAGACGACGCGATTTGACGAGGGTGGCACATGACGGGTTTCAGCGATGCGGAAACTGGCACCGTGGAAGAGACTGCCTGCCCGTTTTCACGCGCGGCCGCCGAATTCGATCCGTTCGATGTCCCTTACCAGTCGGATCCCGCGGAGGCGCTGCGCTGGTCGCGCGAGCAACTGCCCGTCTTCTTCAGCAAAAAGCTCGGTTACTGGGTGGTCAGCCGGTACGAGGACATCAAGGCGGTCTTCCGCGACAACATCCTTTTCTCGCCCTGTATAGCCCTTGAGAAGATCACACCGGCACCGCCGGAGGCGATGGAGGTTCTGAAGAGCTACGGCTATCAGCTCAACCGGACGATGGTGAACGAGGACGAGCCCGCGCATATGGAACGGCGGCGGGTGCTGATGGACCATTTTCTGCCGGAAAACCTGGAAACCAAGCAGGAGATGGTGCGCCGGCTGACGCGCGAGAAAATGGACGCGTTTATCGACAAGGGCCGTGTCGACCTCGTCGATGCGCTGCTCTACGAAGTGCCGCTCAATGTCGCGCTGCATTTCCTGGGTGTGCCCGAGGACGAGATCGCGGTGTTCAAGACCTTCTCCGTCGCCCATTCCGTCAACACCTGGGGCAAGCCGACCGATGAACAGCAGATCGCTGTTGCCCATTCCGTCGGGCAGTTCTGGCAATATGCCGGCAAGATCATCGAACGGATGAAGCAGGAGCCGGACGGCACCGGCTGGATGCATGAAACCATCCGCAAGAATGCGCAGATGCCGGATGTGGTGACCGACAGCTACGTGCATTCGATGATGATGGCGATCATCGTGGCAGCGCATGAAACCACCTCGCTTGCCTCGGCCAACATGTTCAGGACGCTGCTGAGCCACCGCCAGGCATGGGATGACATATGCGACGACCCCAGCCTCATTCCGAATGCGGTCGAGGAATGCCTGCGCTACGCCGGGTCCATTGTTGCCTGGCGACGGCAGACCACCGCACCGGCCCGTCTCGCGGGAGTGGATCTGCCGGCGGGGGCCAAGCTTCTCATCGTCCAGGCATCGGGAAACCAGGACGAGCGCCATTTCGAAGATGGCGACAGGCTCGATATCTACCGGGACAATGCCGCCGATCATCTGACGTTCGGCTATGGCAGCCACCAGTGCATGGGCAAGAATATCGGCCGCATGGAAATGCGGATCTTCCTAGAAGAGTTCACGCGGCGTCTGCCGCATCTCAGGCTTTCAGATCAGGCGTTTTCCTATGTTCCAAGCACGTCTTTCCGCGGCCCGGAAGAGGTCTGGGTCGAGTGGGAACCGGAAGACAATCCGGAGCGGCGCGACCCGGATCTTGCCCGCGGCGACCGCCACTTTCCCGTCGGTCCGCCGCTCCGGAAGGACATTGCACGCAAGGTCAGGGTCGCCGCAGTTCGCCGTGAGGCGGAAGACGTGATCGGCCTGACACTTGTGGATGCACGCGGCCGGGCTCTACCGAACTGGAGCGCGGGTGCGCATGTCGAGCTTGTCGCCGGCGGGTATGACCGCAAGTATTCGCTTTGCGGAAAACAAGGCGAAGACGGCTACGATCTCGCGATCCTGCGCGAGAGGCACGGGCGCGGCGGTTCCGCCTACATTCATGACACCATTCAGGAAGGCATGGAGCTGCGATTGCGCGGTCCGTACAATCTCTTCCACCTGGACGAAAACACCGACGCCTACGTCCTTGTTGCCGGAGGTGTCGGCATCACACCTATCATCGCCATGGCTGACCGTCTGAAAGCGCTCGGCAAATCCTACCATGTTCACTATTGCGGTCGTTCCAGGCAATCGATGGCCTTTGTTGAGCGGCTTGAGCGGGAACATGGTTCCTGCCTGACGATGCATGCGGGCGATGAAGGACAGCGCGCCGATCTGGCGCAGATCGTAAATGAATTGCCGCCGGGCGGGCAGATTTACGTCTGCGGGCCGAAGCGGCTCATCTCCGCCATCGAGCAGTTGACCGGGCATCTGCCCGACGGCAGCTTTCATTTCGAATTCTTTTCAGCCGGGAACGCCGGTCTCGACCCCGCCAGGGAAAAAGGCTTCGAGGTCGAGCTCTCGGACTCGGGTTTGAAGCTCATGGTCGCCGCGGATGAGACGCTGCTCGACGCCATTCTCGCGAGCGGGATCGATGTCGCCTGTGATTGCCGGGAGGGGCTGTGCGGCAGCTGCGAAGTCGCGGTCCTGGACGGCGATGTCGACCATCGGGACATGGTTCTGACGCGAACCGAACGCGGCGAAAACCGGCGCATGATGTCATGCTGTTCACGATCGCGGAACGGCGGCAGACTCAAACTGGCACTTTAGCATAAATCAGCCCGCAACGGCGCTGCAGTCGGCGATGAGATGCCTGGAAAAGCGAGAGAAGCTGGCTTCCTGCAGTTTCGCGCCGCGTCTGCGAACAAATTCCTCCATAGCATTCGGGCTGATTTATGAGGGTCTGACTTATGGTATCGACCGTTCCGGGAAAGCCGCAGCGGTTTCCCGCACTTGCTCTGGAAACGAGTGGGCCCCGGATCTCCGCTCCGCTGCGTCCGGGGTGACGATGGAGGGAAAGGCGGGGTGCCCACACCCACCGGTGTCATCCGGCCAAGCGCAGCGCGAGACGGGATCCATGCCGTTCCGTTTCTGACTGGCAGGGCGTGGGGTTTTGGTGTTCGCTTCGCTCTCGCCTAAATCTGGATTCAGGCTCTGCGTCCGGCTCCACCGTCCTTGTCCGGAATGACGGGCGGGTGCATTCCCCCGCGTGGTGGCTCTCCGGCCCCGGATCTCCGCTGCGCTGCGTCCGGGGTGACAAGCGAGGGAAAGGCGGGGTGCCCACGCCACACCCACCGGTGTCATCCCGGCCAAGCGGAGCGCGAGCCGGGAGCCATGCCGTTCCGTTTCCGCCAGGAAGGCATGTGGTTTTGGTGTTCGCTTCGCTCACGCTTAAATCTGGATTCCGGCTCTGCGTCCGGCTCCACCGTCCTTGTCCGGAATGACGGACGTGTGCATTCGCCCGCGTGGTGGTTCTCCGTCCCCGGATCTCCGCTGCGCTGCGTCCGGGGTGACGCATGCACAGACCGCGGGGTGACAGCCCGTGGAGGAAGAAGAGGGAAGCAACCATGGCGTCATCCCTTTTCATGAGCGCTCGCGGCACGGTGGCTGGCGCTTCGCCGGTCTGTGGATCATAATGACGGTGTCCGTGTGCACGCACGGAAGCCAGTGGAGCATTTTGCTTTGCGAGCCAATAAACTGACACCGGGAGGAACAACATGTGTCAGATCTTTGCGGGACAGGATCCCGAACGCTACGCCACGCAGACCCGCAGCATGCGCCTGAACGGGCAAAGCACCAGCATCCGGCTGGAAAACGCCTTTTGGGAAATCATCGACGAGATCGCGCGGCGGGATAATGTCTCGACACCGACCTTCATTTCGACGCTGCATTCCGAAGTCTTGCAGTTGCGCGGCGAACCGACAAATTTCACGTCCCTTTTGCGCTGTGCTTGCCTGAAATTCATCGAAGTCAACCCCGGCATCAACGTTGCGGACATAATACCGACGCCCTTTGAAGAGCCCGAGCCGGAGAAAAAGTTCCAGGTGGTATAAGTATACCACCTGCCTGCTTCTGCACCTTCTACCCTTCCGCGTAGTCACAGCAGCGGGAGGACGGTCTTTTGGCCAAAGCAATTCATTCCATGATCCGCGTTCTGGACGAAGAGCGGTCGCTAGCCTTTTACGAAAAGGCGTTCGGTCTGACCGTCAAGGACCGCCTGGATTTCCCCGAATTCGCACTCATCTATCTGAGCAATGCGGAAAGCGAATTCGAACTCGAGCTCACCGTGAACAAGTCACAGACGGCCCCGTACGAACTCGGTGACGGTTATGGCCATTTCGCGGTCTCCGTTGAAAATCTCGATGCCGAGCACGCGCGTTTCGAGGCCGAGGGGCTCAATCCGAGAAAACTTGTCGAGTTTGCGCCGGCCGGGGAGCTGGTTGCCCGGTTTTTCTTCGTTGCGGATCCGGACGGGTACCAGATCGAGGTGCTCGAGCGGGGCGGCCGCTTCAAATAACAATCAAGAGGGAGGAGATAAAATGAGGAAGGCAGACGGGCCGAAGGGCCTTAGCCGCAGGCAACTGCTTTTGAGCGCAAGCGCGGCAGGCGCTTCGTTCGTGATCGGATCGGGTTTCATCGCTGCAAAGGACGCAGCCTGGGCGGCGGAAGTGACCACCTTGAAGCCGGAGACCTTTGCAACGCTGGTGCAGATGGCGCGGGACATCTACCCGCATGACCGCATCGCCGACGAATTCTATGTGGTCGCGGTCCAGGGATATGACAACGCTGATCTTGCCGAGGAAGTCGAAGCCGGCATTGCGGCCCTTGACGCGGCGGCGCAGGGCAAAGGGCATGACGGGTATCTCGGCGCCGGCTGGGAGCGCGACCGCGTGGATATCCTGCGCAACATGGAAGAGAGCTCGTTTTTCCAGAAGATCCGCGGCGGCCTCGTCACCGGGCTCTACAACCAGAAAGCGGTCTGGCCGGTCTTCGGGTATGAGGGCGAAAGCTATTCCAAGGGCGGTTACATCGACCGCGGTTTCAACGATATCAACTGGCTTTGAGCCGTAGGGGAGGACAGAACTATGGCTGCACCATTTGATCTGAACGACGACACCGTTGTCGTCGTCATCGGAACCGGCGCCGGCGGCGGCGTTCTTGCCAATGAACTGGCGCAGAAAGGCGTCAGCGTGGTCGCCCTGGAAGCGGGGGGACGCTACCTGCCGGAAGACTACGTGAACGACGAGTGGGAAAGTTTCGGGCAACTCGCCTGGGTTGATCCGCGCACAACCAGTGGCGACTGGCGCGTTTCAAGGGACTTTTCCGGACTTCCCGCCTGGATCGTGAAGGCCGTCGGCGGAACGACCACGCACTGGGCCGGGGCTTCGCTGCGCTTCCAGCCGCACGAATGGAAGGCTGCGACAACCTATGGAGACGTCCAGGGTGCAAGTCTGCTCGACTGGCCGATCGAAGCCGAGGAAATGGAGCCCTGGTACGCCAAGGCCGAAGACAAGCTCGGGGTGACCCGGACAAACGGCCGTCCCGGACTGCCGGGGAACAACAACTATCTCGTGTTCGAGAAAGGCGCACGGGAACTCGGCTACAAGGATGTTCACACAGGCCGGATGGCGATCAACGCGGAGGACTTCGACGAGCGTCTGCCGTGCCAGCAAACCGGCTTCTGCTTCCAGGGGTGCAAGTGGGGCGCCAAATGGTCCGCTGCCTATACCGACATTCCCCGGGGCGAGGCGACGGGGAACCTGGAGGTGCGCGAGCGCGCCCATGTTGCCAGGATCCTGCACAATCCGGACGGAAAGGTGTCCGGGGTCGAATATTTCGACAAGGACGGCGACCTGCAGATGCAGAAGGCCCGCATTGTCTGCGTGGCCGGAAACTCGTTCGAATCTCCGCGCATGCTGCTCAATTCGGCCTCGACGCTGTTTCCGGACGGACTGGCAAATTCCTCCGGGCAGGTCGGCCGGAACTACATGCGGCACATGACGGGGTCCGTCTATGCCGTGTTCGACAAGCCCGTCCGGATGTGGCGCGGGACGACGATGGCCGGGATCATCCAGGATGAATCGCGCCATGACCCGTCGCGCGGCTTCGTTGGCGGATACGAGATGGAAACGCTTGCGCTGGGCATTCCGTTCATGGCCGCGTTCCTCGACCCGGGGGCCTGGGGCCGCGAATTCACCTCTGCGCTCGACCAGTATGAAAACATGGCCGGGATGTGGCTCGTCGGTGAGGACATGCCGCAGGAAACCAACCGGGTGACGCTCAACCACGACGTCAAGGATCAATGGGGCCTGCCGGTCGCCAATGTGCATTTCAGCGACCACCCCAACGACGTCGCGATGCGCAACCACGCCTACCGGCAGGGCGCGGCAGTCTACGAGGCGGTCGGCGCGACACGCACGTTCCCGACGCCGCCCTATCCCTCGACGCATAATCTCGGTACCAACCGCATGTCGGAGAACCCGCGGGACGGGGTGGTGAACAGGTGGGGGCAGACCCACGATGTCGCCAACCTGTTCATTTCGGACGGCTCGCAGTTCACGACCGGCGCAGCAGAGAACCCGACATTGACCATCGTTGCGCTGGCGATCCGGCAGGCGGATCACATTGCCAGGGAAATGAGTGCAGGCACGCTCTAGTGCGGTGAATTTGAAGTTCGCATCATTGCGGCAGCAGTCTCCGAAGCGAACTTCAAATTCGTAAACCGCACTAGAAACATAGACTTGCTCGTCACTTTCTTGAATCTGAAGTTCGTTCGAAGCCTGCTGTAAAAAAGAGGCGAACTTCAGATTCAGGTGACGAAGGTGCGCCGGGCTTGAAAACTCCGGAGACCCTTCGGGGCCTCCGGAGCACCGTTCGATCGAACGCGCGGTGTCATTCGCGCGCCGGTTCGGGTCAGGCCGGGATCTGCAGGAACAGCAGCTCCCGCCGGATGTTCCGGAACCAGCGGCTGCTCGAAGGGCCTTCGCCAGGTTCGCGCTCGCCCGGGCCGTTGTAGTCGAGCCGGTCGTTCATGACACGGGACCCGTCCCAGAAATCGATGTGGTCTCCGGCTGAGCCGTCCGTCCGCTGAAAACAATCCTCGAAATAGATGATGCCTGGACGGCCGGAGATCGCCTGCTCGATCTGCGCGGCCGAGAGCGCGTTGGTGCCGGCTTTGGAGTAACGCCGGAAGGTCCAGAAATCCCGGAGATATGCGATCAGGCGGGACGCGCTGGCATTGTGCGCCACCCCGGTGCCGCATCTCCTGTTCGATGCGGTATGCGTATAGCGGATCCGTGTGCGGTCAAAATGAAAGCCGATGTCGCTGCGCATGAGTGCGACGCTCATCCGAATGGCGCACTGGTTGGTAATCCCCTGTGCGCAGGGCAAGCCGTTGACCTCCCTGAAGCGGCGGTATTCGCGCAGAAGCGCTGTTGCCGTCGGTGTTCTGACCGAACCGGGCCCCAGCGTCTGGGGGCTTTCGGCAGGAGGCGTGACAACAGGTGCAGGCGTGATGCTGACCGGCACCGGCTGGTGCGGTGCTTCCCGGTCCAGGGCCTGCCAGGTCAGGCGTCCGGCGATGCCGTCACCTCGGCCCTCGTCAGCCTGCCCCTGCATTTCCTGGAACCTGGAAACGGCGGCAACGGTTTCGCCGCCATAGTCGCCGTCGAGCGTTCCGTCCGACCGGATCGAACGCCGCATGGAGGCGGCATTCACAGCTATCAGTGCATTCTGCAAAATGCGGACTGCTTCGGTATCGCGTTCACCCCGGCGCATTGGAGGCGCATTTTCCGCAGCGTTGCGAATACGCTGATTATCCCGGAACAATGGATTCGTGAGTGGCATCGTAGAGTTTCCTCAATGAACTTCCGGATCGCATTAGTTCAGTCTTTGAAACAAAGGCGTGATTTTCGTCACGTTTGAGAGCAATACGGTTTCGGATCTTTTTGTTTTGATTTTTTTACAAGATTACGCAGAGGAAATCGAGACGCGCGCGGGGCGGAGCCGGGTAAACGCGTCCAATCAATTTTAGTGGAAAACGGCAAGAACCGGCGCCGGATCAGATGAAAGATTACAACCGGCGAACGACCATACGTTGCGTTTTGCTTTGCAGCCGCACAGTAGCGATGAAAGAATCATTGCGATCGGCCTAGATGAGCAGGGTTCATGAAATGTAACGCAAAGCAAAAAGTTACCCATGGTAAAATAAATCATAGAATATCGGCGAGTCAAAAAGCGAAGCTTAAAATCCCTATAATTTTCGCGAGTATAATTTTTTTGCATTTCTTAATAAGGTAGAGTGGTTTAGTTAAACCAAAACTGTTCGTATTTTTCTCTTGTTTTGATATCGTAATATTTCTCGACAGAAGTGTAATTTTCTCAAATACAGGTTATTAATACTTTTGTACTACCTTGGGTGCATGGCGCTTGTTTGTGCGCTGCACACTCTAGGGAGACTTCAAACGATGTCTACATTGCGAAATGCACTTGTTTCTACGCTGGCCGCATCTCTTATGATGTCGTTCGGTCCGGCGCTCGCTGAAGATGGTGTCAGCGATACCAAGATCCTGTTCGGCCAGGCGGCGGCTCTTGAAGGCCCGGCAGCAGCACTCGGTACCGGAATGAAACTTGGCATTGAGGCAGCTTTTGCAGAGGCGAATGCTGCAGGCGGCGTACATGGCCGCATGATTGAACTGGTCAGCATGGATGACGGCTACGAGCCGGATCGCTCCATCGCTGCGGTGAACACCCTGATCAACGACAAGAAGGTCTTTGGCCTGATCGGTCCCGTCGGAACGCCGACGTCGAAGGCGACACAGCCGATCGCGACTGCCGCCAAGGTCCCGTTTGTCGGCCCCTTCACCGGTGCAGGTTTCCTGCGCGACCCGGCGCATGGCAACATCGTCAACGTCCGCGCAACCTACGCCGCTGAAACCGAGGCATGGATCGAGCATCTGCATGGTGCGCTCGGCCTCGACAAGATCGCCATTCTCTATCAGGACGACGGTTTTGGCCGTGTCGGTCTCGCCGGCGTCCAGGCTGCCATGGAAAAGCGCGGGCTGGACCTGGTTGCAGAAGGCACCTACCAGCGCAACACGACAGCTGTGAAGTCTGCCCTGCTGAATATCCGCAAGGCAAAGCCGCAGGCCGTCGTCATGGTCGGCGCCTACAAGCCGATTGCCGAATTCATCAAGCTTGCCAAGAAGGTCAAGATGGACGCCGAGTTCGTCAACATCTCCTTCGTCGGTTCGAAAGCACTGTCGGCTGAGCTCGGCGATGCGGGCGAGGGCGTGATCATCTCGCAGGTTGTTCCGTTCCCGTGGGATACGACTGTTCCGCTCGTGAAGGAATATCAGGCTGCTCTGAAGGCGAAAGATCCGTCCGCTGAGCCTGGGTTCGTCACGCTGGAAGGTTATGTCGTCGGTCGCCTGGCCGTCATGGGCCTGGAGAAAGCCGGCAAGGACGTTACCCGCGAGAACTTCCTGAACGCTTACTGGAACACCGGTAACTTCGACATGGGCGGCGTGACGCTGTCCTTCGGTCAGGACGACAATCAGGGCATGAACGACGTGTTCCTGACGACCATTCAAAAAGACGGCGGTTTCTCGCCGATCGACAAGCCGGCCAGCTAAGCCGGACGTGTTCGCTGGCCCGGGTGCCCGGGCCAGCGGACCACATTTTTACATCTGGGGTCAGGTAATAGGGCAGACGTTTGTTCTGAGAGGACTGTCGGGGACATGGCTGGGTACAGAAACATATTTTCGGGTTTGCTTCCAAAGGGTTCGGCGTTGAAGCTGAGAACCCGGGGCAAGCTCTTCTCCGCATTTGCAGGTCTGGTCCTGCTGACCGCGACAGCGATCGGCATCGGGCTTTTTTCATTTCAGCGTGTGGAGAGCGGTTTTTCGGACCTTTCTGAAAACAGGTTGCCCTCGATCGAAAACGCGGCCCAGCTGGCGCTCAGCAGTACGGAAGTCGCGACGGCGGCAGCCGCTGTCGCCAACAGCGTTACGCTCCAGTCACAGGAAGTCTCATTCCGAGCCCTGCAGAATTCGGTGTCCCTGATCGAGCAGATCGAATCCAGTTTTGTCGCGTCGGACGCGAACCGGGACATCGTCAACGAGCTCTTCTCGCAGAGCCAGACTTTCCAGGAGCGCCTCGGCGTTCTTGACGAGGCGACGAAAGAGAAAATCGCGGCCCGGGAAGCCAAGGACGCCCGCATGGCCGCCCTGTTCAAGGCCTATGACGGCGTGAACAGCGCAATTACCCCGATCGTGGACGATGCCTATTTCACGGTTGTTCTGGGCGGCGAGGATGCCGCCGCGCAGAGCAGGGACCTGGTCGACAATCTTGCGAACAAGGAAATGGCCAAGCTGAGGCTCTATCTCGAGCTGCGCGCAGAGACGAACCTGCTTGTCGGCCTCGCCGAAACGGTCGCCTTTGTCGATGATCCGGCGTTGCTGACGCTGTTCGAAGACAAGATCATCGCGACGCAAACGAAGATAGCCGAATACCGCGAGGAGCTGGCGTCCATGGAACTGGTCACCGGCGCGGAAGAGAATTTCGACCGGCTTGCCGCACTCGTTGAAAAGACGCTTGCAAAGAGCGGTTCGGGTACGACCTCGTCGCACCAGCAGAAGAAAACGCTGCATGAGGCCATCGGGCTGCAGAAAGCCATCGACGATGCGTTGATCATGCAGATCGACGATCAGCTGTTCACGCTGACGATTGATACCGAAGAGGCGGTCACGGAGAATTCAGCGATCATCTCCGATCTCCTGAACAACCAGGTCGGCCAGCTGAAAACCACGCTCGAAGCGCAGGCGTTCGCAAACAAGTTCGTTGCGACCCTCGTTCAGGGCGGTCTCACCGAAGACGCGGCCCTGCTCGTTCCCCTGCAGGAGAAGGTCACCGCCGATGCGAAACACATGCGCGACGGGCTGGAAGCGCTGGGGTCCGCAGATATCCAGGCGCAGCTTGAACAGCTGCTTGCCTATGGCGATCCGAAAAACGGCCTTCTCAGCGATCACCTCGAGGAGCTCAGAAGCACCCAGAAATCGAACGAGCAGGTGACGGAAATGTTCACCGCGGTTGAGCGCATCGGCCAGTCGGTGGCCTCGCTGATCGAACTGGAGCTGGCGGCTGTCGACCAGGCCACGGAGCAGATCAACGCGCTTCTCGACAACGGATCGATGGCTCTGATCGGGATCGGAATCGCGAGCCTTGTTATCGCGGCCGCAATCGGGCTCTTCGTCGTCGACCGGGGTCTCGTCAAGCCGCTGCTGGGTCTTGTCAATATCACGCGCGATCTCGCCGATGGTCACCTGGATGTCCAGGTCGCCGGAACCAGACGGAACGACGAAATCGGTGATCTCGCCAAGGCGGTCGAGGTGTTCAAGGAAAACGCGATCGAACGCAGCAACCTGGAAGCCGTGTCGCGTGAAGAGCAGAACGCGCAACTGGAGCGGCAGGCGCGGATCGACACCATGATCACGGAGTTCCGCGACGAAATCGAATCCGTTCTTGGTAACGTCACCGCGAACATGGAGCAGATGCAAGCCACCGCTCAGGTGCTGAGCCAGATCTCCAGCGAAACGACGTCGCAGGCGTCCGAGGCGGAAAGCAGCTCGACTGCCGCTTCCGACAATGTCGGATCCGTTGCCGCTGCCACGGAGCAACTGGCGGGATCGATCGCCGAGATCGGCGAGCAGGTCTCACGGGCCACCGAAATCGTCACCAACGCGTCAAGCAGCGCCCGCATGACGACCGAGAAGGTTTCCGAGCTTGCGGAATCGGCGAACAAGATCGGCGAGGTCGTGACGCTGATCCGCGCAATTGCGGAACAGACCAACCTTCTGGCGCTCAATGCAACAATCGAGGCCGCGCGGGCCGGGGAGGCCGGGAAAGGCTTTGCCGTGGTCGCCGCCGAGGTCAAGGAACTTGCGACGCAAACGTCGAAGGCAACCGAGGAAATCGCGACCCAGATCGAAGCGATCCAGTCCTCCACCGCGGACTCCGTGATTGCCATCCAGGAAATCCGCGACACGATGGAGCAGGCCGACGAAACAACGTCAGCTATCGCGGCAGCGGTCGAGGAGCAGGATGCCTCCACGGCGCAGATCTCCCGCAACGTCCGCGATGCGGCGGAAGGAACGCAGGGTGTTGCCAACAACATCTCCGGCGTCATGAATGCGGTTGCCGAGGCGGCTCAGTCCGCCGGCCAGGTGGAAGTGGCCTCCAACGAAGTCGCCGATCATGCGCGTCACCTCAAGGGTGTCGTGGACGACTTCCTGGCAAAGGTTGCCGCGGCCTGAGGAAACATTCACAGCCGTTGCACTGTCCTTTCAAACAGGCACGACAATTCTGAAAAAGAAAGAGCGGCACCCCGTGCCGCTTTTTTGCTGTCCGGGTTTCGATGTCCCGGATTTAGCCACCTGCGATGTGGCGTGGATGGATTGATTTCTGAAGCAGTCTTGATATGTTATCGATAACAAATCAACCGATCAGGAGCTGACATGAGTTATGTCCGGGAAACGAAACTGCTGACCCATCAAGGCGCGCTGGCGGTCTTGCTGGCGGCGGTGGAAAAGGCGGAGGCAATGGGGCAACCCCAGTGCATCGTCATCGTCGACGCGAATGGCGAGGTTCTGGCGGAAATCCGCATGACGGGCGCAAAATTCCTGAGCCGGAAAAGCGCGCTTGCGAAGGCGCTGACGGCAGCCTCGATCGGCAACGAGACCCTGAGTATCCCGGAAGCCGTGCGCACCGCCATCGGGCTTGCCACCGAAGGCAGGGTCACCGGACTGCCCGGTGGGCTGCCGATCCGGCTTGACGGCGTGCTTCTGGGCGGGATCGGTGTGGGGTCCGGATCGGGCGAACAGGATATCGAGGTGGCAAGGGCCGGGCTGGCCGCCATCGGGGCTTAAAGCCAAAAGCGCGAAGCCCCGATGGCGTTGAAGCAGGTGACTGTCAGGCGAACGCGATCTGCGCCTTGACGGCCCGGCTTCTGTCGCTGGCAAGTTCAAACGCTTCCACGGCCTGGTCGAGAGGCAAGGTCTGCGTGATGAACGGCTTCACGTCGATCAGCCCCTTCTGCATCAGGCTCACGGCCGTGAAGAACTCTTCGTGAAAGCGGAAGGACCCCTTGAGCTCCAGCTCCTTTGCGGTAATCGCCATCATCGGCAGGCTCATGTCGCCGCCGAGACCGAGCTGGATGATCTTCCCGCCTGGCCGCATGGCGGCAATGCCTGCCGTGAGTGCCGGAGCGGCGCCGGAACATTCAAACAGAACCTCGAAGGTGCCCTTGTCCGCGGTGAAGCGGTCCAGGCCATCTGAATTTTCAGCCATGTTGATCGTCAGATCCGCACCGGCGGTTCTGGCCATGTCCAGCGTGAACGGGCTGAGATCCGTTGCCACGACCAGGTCGGCACCGGCCCTGCGGGCAGCCAGTATGCAGAGGATGCCGATGGGGCCGCAGCCGGTGACCAGCACGGATTTACCCATCATGTCCCCGGCCTGCCGGGCGGCATGCAGGCAGACAGACAGGGGTTCGGCCATGGCGGCCTCGCCGGATGTCAGGCCGTCTGCGGGCGCGCATTGCGATGCGTCGGCCACAAGCACCTGACGGAACGCGCCCTGGATATGCGGGAAGGGCATGGCGCTGCCGTAAAAGCGCATGTTGAGGCACTGATTGTGACGGCCCTCGTTGCAGAAACGGCAATTGCCGCAGGGCCGGGACGGGGAGACGGCTACAAGCTGTCCGACCGAAAGCCCCGTAACGCCGGCCCCGAGCGCGGTGATGTGGCCGGAGACCTCGTGACCCAGGATCATCGGCTCCTTGAGACGGATCGGGCCGAACCCGCCGTGATTGTAGTAGTGAAGGTCCGAACCGCATATGCCGCCCGCCGCCAGCCTGATCTGCACTTCGCCCGGACCGGGTTGCTGTTCTTCCTGCTCTTCGATCCGCAGGTCTTTTTCCGCGTGAATGACGATCGATTTCATGGCTGCCTCACAGAACCGGGGTCAGCAGGTCATCACCTGCAAAATGTGCCTTGAGATTGTCGCGGACCAGCTTGCCCATGGCCTTGCGTGTTTCAAACGTTCCGGAGGCATGGTGCGGCTGCAGGAGCACGTTGTCCAGCTCCAGAAAGCGCGGATTGAGCGCGGGTTCGCCTTCGAAGACGTCCAGCGCCGCCGAGCCCAGGCCCTTGTTTTCCAGCGCCTCCAGCAGTGCAGCCTCATCGATGTTGGATGCCCGGCTGATGTTGATGATCATGCCCTCCGGGCCGACGGCCTCGATGACCTCGCGGTTGACGATATGGCGTGTCTGCGCGGATGCCGCCAGCGTCACGAACAGGAAATCCGACCGCTTGGCGAGTTCGATGGGATCTGCAATGAACGTCCAGTCCGGTGCATAGTCCTTTGCGGCGATGTCGGAATAGGCGATCTCAAGATCGAAGCCTGCGAGCCTCTTGGCGACCTCGAAGCCGATGCGGCCCAGACCGAGAACACCGGCGCGTTTGCCCCAGACCCTGCTTTTCAGGGGGTAGAGGCCCTTTGCCTGCCAGCTGCCGTCCCGGACCCAGGTTTCCGCGCCGATCATGCCGCGCGACTGCACCAGCATCATGGCCACGCCGAGGTCGGCAACATCGTTGGTCAGGACATCGGGCGTGTTGGTGACGCGGATGCCTTTTTCCCGGCAGGCTTCGAGATCGACGGCGTCGTAGCCGACACCGTAGACGGAAACGACCTCAAGGTTCGGGCAGGCCTCGATCATGGCGCGATTCGCCCCGAGTTCACCCCGTGTCGCGATTCCCCTGATGGAACTGCCGACGCTTTGCAGGAAGGCGGAAGCGTCAGGCGCTTCAAAGTATTTGTGCATGTTGAACGCGTCTTCCAGCGGGATCTGATCCCAGTCGGGGTAGGGGCCGACCTGAAGAATGTCTGGCTTGCTCATTTTGGCTACTCTCGGGTTGACAAGTTATGTTATCGATAACATAACAAAAGAAAGTGTCAATTGTTTCTGTAGAGGAATTCAGATGAGTCTCGCCTTGTTCGACCTGTCCGGCAAACGGGCATTGATCACCGGATCGTCCCAAGGGATCGGTTTTGCGCTCGCCCGCGGCATGGCGCAGGCCGGTGCGGAAATCGTGCTGAACGGACGCGACAGCGCGAAGCTGGCGACCGCATCCCAAACGCTGAAATCGGAAGGTTTCAAGGTCAGCGAACTGGCCTTCGACGTGACCGATCACGATGCCGCACGGATAGCCATCGATGATTTCGAGGCGGGAACGGGCGCGATCGACATCCTGGTGAACAATGCCGGCATGCAGCACCGCACACCGCTTGAGGATTTCCCGGCAGATGCCTTCGAACGGCTGCTGCAGACGAATATCGCTTCCGTCTTCCATGTCGGGCAGGCGGCAGCCCGGCACATGATCAAGCGCGGACGCGGAAAGATCGTCAACATCTGTTCCGTCCAGACCGCGCTCGCGCGCCCAGGTATTGCGCCTTACACGATGACAAAAGGTGCAGTGGCCAACCTGACCAAGGGCATGGCGACGGACTGGGCCAAATACGGGCTGCAGTGCAACGGCCTTGCTCCGGGATATTTCGACACGCCGCTCAATGCGGCCCTCGTCAATGATCCGGAATTCAGTGCGTGGCTGGAGAAACGGACACCCGCCGGGCGCTGGGGCAAGGTGGAGGAACTCGTCGGAACCTGCATCTTCCTGTCTTCGGACGCGTCGTCCTTCGTCAACGGAACCACGGTCTTTGTCGACGGTGGCATCTCGGTGTCGCTGTGAGCGATGTCTACGTGATCATGGGCGTGTCCGGATGCGGCAAAAGCAAGATCGGGCAGGCGTTTGCCAAGGCCGTCGGTGCCGAATTTTTCGACGGGGACGATCTGCACCCCGCTGAAAACATTGCCAAAATGAGCCGGGGTGAACCGCTGAACGACGCGGACCGTGCGCCATGGCTGGACAAGGTTGGTGACCAGCTGGCGCAGGCGCGCGGACCGATGGTGATTGCGTGTTCCGCGCTCAAGCGGATCTACCGTGAGCGCATCCGCGCCAGCGCCGGCAAGCCCGTGACCTTTCTCTACCTGGAAGGCACGCGTGAGGTCTTGAACGAACGCATGAAACACCGCGACGGACATTTCATGCCGGTCGCCCTTCTCGACAGCCAGCTCGCGACGCTGGAACCGCCCGATGCCGATGAGCTGACGGTCAAGGCGTCGATCGATCAATCCCCCGAAGCGGTGGTTGCAGAGCTGCTTTTGAAACTCCAAAGGGAAGCAAAATGAGTGAAAACGTCGCCTTGATAGGCGCCGGCGCCATGGGCGGCGCCATTGGAACGCGTCTTCTGGAAACGGGAAACAGGCTGTGCGTCTTCGATCTCGACAAGGAGAAAGTCGACGCGCTTGTCGCAAAAGGGGCGGTTGCCACCTCATCTGCCGCCGATGCGGCCCGGCAGTCCGACTTCGTCATCACGAGCCTCAACTCCGCGCGGATCATCGACATTGCCGTCTTCGGCGACAATGGCGTGGCGGCAGGGGCAAAGGACGGAACGCTGGTGATCGACATGTCGTCGATCGATCCGGAAGCGACCAAGGCCCTTGCGGAAAAAGCCTCGGACAACGGCATCCGCTGGGTGGACAGCCCCCTGTCCGGTGGTGCTCCCAAGGCGCTGATCGGCGAGTTGACGCTCATGGCCGGCGGCGCGCAGCAGGACGTCGAAGATGCCCACAAGGTGCTTCGCCATGTCAGCTCGAATTACACGCATATGGGGCCGTCCGGCGCCGGTCAGACGACCAAGCTGATCAACCAGGTTCTGTGCGGGCTCAATTTTCTCGCCGTTGCCGAGGCAACGCAGCTTGCGCTCGATGCCGGTGTCGATGCGGCCAAGATCCCGACTGCGCTCAAGGGGGGACGTGCCGACAGCGCACTGCTTCAGGAATACATGCCGCGTTACGTTGAGCGCGACTACCGCCGCACCGGCCGGATCGACAACATGGTGAAGGACCTCAACGGCGCGCTTGATCTTGCACGGGTCAACAACACGGCCATGCCGCTGACGTCGCTGTGCGCGGAGATCCACAGAATGCTGACGGCGGCCGGTCTTGGGGGCGAAGACGAGGCCGCACTGATGGAGTTTTTCAAGGGGCCCGATAAGGAGCAGTTCAAATGATTACGCGTTTCGCCTTGTTCGAAGGCAGTGTCAAATCCGGCAGGACGCCCGAATTCCGGGCCGCCGTCACCGAACGGCTCGTGCCGCTCTGGCGGCAGTTTCCCGGCAACAGCGATGTGCGGGTGATGTTCGGTGAAGAGCGGGACGAGGGCGCTCCCGAGTTTCCGCTCATTCTGGCCATCACCTACCCGGACAAGGAGGCCATGGCCGGCGCATTGCAAAGCGACGCCAGAAACAAGTCGCGCGACGTGACCGGCGAAATCGTCGCCGAATTCTTCGACGGACGCATCCATCATCATGTGACCGAGGCGAACGAATACACCGGGTAACGATGGACGGGCATCATGCCGACAACTGCAAATCCTGTGTCTCTCCCAGGCGGGTCCTTCGCTGCGATTGCAGCGGCGGGCCCGTTTTGCGTATTTTGGGTCAACAAGAATCGTGTGAGGGATGAATGCAGCGCGCTGTGACGATGAAGGATGTTGCGCAACAGGCCGGGGTGTCCGTGATGACGGTGAGCCGCGCTTTCAAGCAACATGCTTCCGTGGGTGAAGAGACCCGGAAGCGGATCCTCAAGATTGCCGAAGACCTCGGCTACGTTTTCGACAGCAACGCGGCGACGTTTCGCTCGCAAAGAACCGGTTTTGTTGCCGTCGCCATTCCGTCCATCAACAACGCCAACTTCGCAGACACGGTCGGGGCGATGTCGGACGTCCTCAAGGAGGCGGATCTGCAGGTCCTTCTGGGCTACAGCAACTACGACATTCAGGAAGAAGAGGTCATCGTCGAACAGTTCCTGCGGCGGCGGCCCGAAGCGATCGTGCTGACCGGGGGACGGCACACCGAGCGCACACGCCGGTTGCTCGACCGTGCGAACATACCGGTGATCGAGACCTGGGATCTGCCGGAAGACCCGATCGGCCACGTCGTCGGCTTTTCCAATGCGGCCACGATGCATGACCTGGTCGGACACCTGGTTGCAAGCGGGCGCGAACGGATCGCCTTCATCGGCGGCGACACGGACGGGGACACGCGCGGCGCCGACCGCAGACGCGGTTTTATCCGGGCCATGGAGGAACGATCCCTGTCCGCGGACCGGCTGATCGGTGCGGGCGATCCTCCCATCTCCATGCGCGAAGGTGCGGACGCAATGTCGCTTCTTTTGGAGAAATACCCCGACACGCAGGCCGTGATCTGCGTGTCGGACCTGTCCGCCTTCGGCGCGCTGACCGAGTGTGCCCGCAAGGGCGTGAACGTTCCCGAAGATGTTGCCGTTGCGGGCTTCGGCGCCTACGACATTTCGTCCATTTGCGTGCCCACCCTGACGACGGTCAACCCGCGTCCGGAGGAAATCGGCCGGAGAACCGGGGAACTGATCCGGAAACTGCTGAGAGGCGAGGGCGGTGGAGACGGGGCTCCGGTGCGGATCGGCATCGAGCCTTCTTTGAGCATCGGTGAATCGAGCACCTGATCGGTGCGCAGGACGGTCCCTCAGACCGTGTCTCCGGGCACGAGGCGAAAGCCGACGTCGCTGACGGGGCTGGCGGTATCCCCGGATATCTTCAGAAGCAGGTTTTCCGCGGCGAGCTGCCCTATGCGCAGATGGTTGACCTGGACCGTCGTCAGGCGGTAGGGGAGGACAGAGGCGATCGGCAATTCGCCCCACCCGGCAATGCCGATATCTTGCGGAATGCGGATGCCCTGGGCCTGGCAGAAGTGGACCGCGCCGATCGCCATATTGTCGTTCTGAAAGAAAATGACCTCGACATCCGGATCGGACGAGAGCAGTTGTTCCGTGCCGTAAAACCCGGGGTAGAAACCGGGAATATCGTTCAGGCAGAGCTGCCTCGTCAGTTTTCCGCCGCCGTCCTCAATGGCCTTTGCATAGCCGTTCAGCCGGGATGTTGCGGCATTGGCCGCATCGTGGGACGTGCCGACATAGCCGAAGCGCGCATACCCTTTCGACAGGAGAAAACGGCCCATGTCGTAACCGCTGTCGAAATGGTTCAGTCCGACGCTCATGTCGATCGGACTTGAATTGAGATCCCAGATCTCGACAAGGGGGATGTTGGCGCCTTGCAGGAGCTGCACGGCGCGGGGCGTGTGCGCGCGCCCGGTGAGGATCAGACCGGCAGGTTTCCATGACAGAACAGTCTCGATCCAGTTCTCTTCCTCACCCAGTTCATGCTGCGTCATGCCGAGAACCGTCTGATGATTGAAGCTGACAAGCTTGCGGTCGATCCCTTCCAGCACATGCGTGAAAACCTCGTTGCCGAGGTCGGGGATGCTGACGCCGACAAAGGTTGTGCTCTTGTCACCGGCAAAGACGTTCGCGATCCGGTTGGGCAGGTATCCAAGGCGTTCCACCTCGGCCATGACCCTGACCCGGGTCTTTTCCGAATACCCGCCTTCCTCGCGCAGGACCCTGCTGGCAGTCATTTTTGACACACCAGCCGCCTTGGCGACCTCGGAGAGGTTTATCTTGTTGTTTTTGCTTGCTATTTTTGGACTCGTTAATTTTTACGTTATCGATAACTTTTTTATTGACTTCGATATGTGACGGGCGGATGATAGTCCTACGTTACCGGTAACTCAACTCCGTTGCGGCAACAAGGCGGAGATCAGAAGCCAGGTGGCGATCGGGAGGAAACCAGTGCCAGGCAGTTTGAAAAACCGTCTCTTCTTTGACGGCATTCAGAAACACTTTGGCGGCACCTATGCCGTCCGCGATGTTTCGCTCTCGATCGATCGGGGCGAGATTGTTGCGCTTCTGGGTGAAAACGGCGCCGGCAAATCCACCCTCATCAAGATACTTGGCGGCATCCACAAGCCGGATGAAGGCCGCGTCCTGATCAACGGCGAACCCTACGAGCACCGGCCGGGTGGTTTCGGTCAGCGTCAGGCGGTCGCGTTCATCCACCAGGATCTCGGCATGATCGAGTGGATGACGGTTGCCGAGAACATGGCGCTCGCGCTCGGGTTCTCGAAACAGTTCGGGCTGATCAAATGGAACGATGCGGAGACATTTGCCGCCGAAGCGCTCGCCAAGGTCGGCTGCGATTTCTGCCCGACGACCCGTGTCCAGGATCTGTCGCGCACCGAGAAGTCCCTGGTCGCCATTGCGCGCGCGCTTGCCGTCGACTGCGATTTTCTGGTTCTTGACGAGCCGACCGCGTCGCTGCCGACTGACGAAGTCGCGCGGCTCTTCGACGCCCTGCGCCCGCTTCGCGACCGCGGCGTCGGCATGATCTACGTTTCCCACCGCCTGGACGAGATCTTCCAGATCGCGGATCGCGTCGCGGTCCTGCGTGATGGTGAACTCGTGGGTGTGCGGGCCATCCAGCACACGACGACCGAAGAACTCGTGCACATGATCGTCGGGCGGAAAACCCGGCAGGTCAGCAAGCTGAACGAAGCTCCCGGCGCGCCGGTTCTGACAGTCCGGGACCTGAAGACACGCTCCACGGGACCGGTGGATTTCACGCTCCACCGCAATGAGCTTGTCGGGCTGGTCGGCCTTCGCGGGGCAGGGCACGAGGAAGTCGCTCGCGCGCTCTACGGTCTCGGCGAGCATACCGGCAATATCGACCTTGCGGGGATCGGCGCTCCCGACCTGCGCTCTCCGAAGACGGCGCTGGATTCAGGCGTCGGACTGGTTGCCCGCGACAGGACGGAAGAATCCGTCGCGATGCCGCTGACGATCCGCGAAAACACGTTTCTCAATCCCGAGGCAACGGGACGCGGCCTGTTTTCGATCCTGTCGCCGGGCGTGGAAACCCGCATGGCAGAGGAAATCGGCCGGGAAGTCGCCCTCAGCCCGAATGATCAGACCATGGCGATCGAAGCCCTTTCGGGCGGCAATCAGCAGAAAGTCGTGATCGCCCGCTGGCTGGCGACCAAGAGGAAGCTTTTGATCTGCGAAGATCCGACCGCGGGCGTCGATGTCGGCGCGAAGGCGGAAATCTACGCGCTCTTGAACAAGGCGCTTCTTGAGGGTGTCGGCATCCTGCTGGTGTCGACCGATTTCGAGGAAGTCGCAACGATCTGCCATCGGGCGATCGTCTTCAGTCAGGGAAAAATTGTCGGCGAGTTGGCGGGGACCAAACTGTCGACGGAAAACCTTATCCAGGCCGCGTCGGCCAGCAACGTCGCTGCTGCTTGAGGAACGGAAAATGCAGTCACTTGAATCCAATGCTCTGGAACCAACCAAATCGGAAGTCGAAGGTCTTTCGATCCGCGGCAAGCTGCTGCGTTTTCTTCCGGTCTACGGTCTGGTGATCCTGACGCTGTTGCTGATCCTTCTCTTCTCGGTTCTGTTGCCGAAGACGTTTCCGACGCTGCTGAACCTCAGGGCGATCATTTCCGACAAGGCCATCATCGCGCTGCTTTCGCTCGGGGCGATGATCCCGATGGCAGCGGGCCGCATCGACCTGACCGTCGGCTACGGCATCGTTCTCTGGCACATTCTGGCAATCAGCCTGCAGACGCTGCTCGGCATTCCCTGGCCGATGGCCGTGGTTATCGTGCTGATGCTTGGAGCCATGACCGGTTTCTTCAACGGGCTTCTCGTCGAGGTCGCCAAGATCGACAGTTTTATCGCGACGCTCGGGACCGGCACGGTGCTTTACGCGATTGCGCTCTGGCACACCGGAGGCCGCCAGATGGTCGGCGTGTTGCCCGACGGCTTCTATTCCCTCAGCACCACATTCGTGTTCGGGCTTCCGATTACGGGTTACTACCTGATCGCCATCACCGTGTGCATGTGGCTGATCCTCGAATACACCCCGGTCGGCCGCTATCTCTACGCCATCGGCGCGAACCAGCGCGCGGCTCAGCTCAACGGTATTCCGACGAGGAAATACGTGATCGGCGCCTTCATGGCCTCAGGCATGATGACCGCGCTTGCCGGTGTCCTGCTGGCATCCAAGCTCAGGATAGGTCAGGCGAGTGTCGGACTTGAGTTTCTTCTGCCGGCACTGGTCGGCGCGTTTCTCGGATCGACAACGATCAAACCCGGCCGCGTCAATGTCTGGGGCACGGTCGTCGGTGTTGCAATCCTGGCCGTCGGGATCTCCGGCATCCAGCAATTCGGCGGCTCTTTCTGGGTCGAACCGCTCTTCAACGGTGTCACGCTGCTGATCGCAATCGGCATTGCAGGCTATGCGCAGCGCCGGAAAGGCGCAGCGAAAAAGTAGGTTTTTTGCAAAGGGAGGAAACTATGCAAAAACGCGATTTTCTGAAAACAGTCCTGGCGACAACCATGCTCGCAGGCCTCGGCTGGCCGGCATTCGCCGAAACCGCCTGGGACGGGCCGACCGCCGGGCCGGCAGCTGCGGACGGCAAGACCGTCGTCGTCGTCGCGGCCGACCTGAAGAACGGTGGCATTCTCGGCGTGACCAACGGGGTCGAGGAAGCCGCGGCGAAAATCGGCTGGGACGTCAGGGTTCTTGACGGCGCCGGTTCCATCCAGGGACGCACGGCCGCCATCGGACAGGCGCTTGCCCTGCAGCCGGACGGGATCGTGATCAACGGGTTCGATGCCGTGGAACAACAGGCGGCGCTGGAAGGCGTTGTTGCCGCAAGCATCCCGATGGTCGCCTGGCATTCGGGCCCGAAGATCGGCTGTGATGCACCGGGCGGAATATTCGCCAACATTTCCACCGATGCCATGACGGTTTCAGAGGTTGCCGCAAACTGGGCGATCGAAGACGGCGGCCAGGATATCGGCGTCATCATCTTCACGGATTCCACCTACCAGATCGCGATCGACAAGGCCGACCGGCTGAAAGAAACCGTCGAGGCGGCGGGCGGCAAGGTGCTTGAATATGTCGATACGCCGATCGCCGACACGTCGACCCGTATGGGACCGCTGACAACCAGCCTCCTGCAGAAATACGGGGACAGCTGGACACACGCACTGGCGATCAACGACCTTTATTTCGATTTCATGGGTCCGGCACTGGCATCCGCCGGGATCTCGGCAGCGGACGGGCCCCAGGCCGGCTCCGCGGGTGACGGGTCCGAGGCCGCATTCCAGCGTATCCGCACCGGCGGCTACCAGACGATCACGGTTGCCGAACCGCTCAACCTCCAGGGATGGCAACTGGTCGATGAACTCAATCGCGCCGTCCAGGGAGAAGCGTGCTCCGGCTACGTGACGTCTCCGGCGCTGGTCACGCAGACAGGACTGGAGAAGATGGGCGACAGCAACGCGTTCGACCCGGACACGCCTTACCGCGAAGCCTACTCCAAGATCTGGGGCAAGTAAGTCTTCGCAAAACAGGTCGCCTGGAGCAGCCCCGGGCGACCTGCTGACTGAACGAAACTGAGTAACAGACTGTCTGCCTGACGCGGGTCTCCGCGAACGGGAGAGGTCTATCCAAAAGCAGAGTGGAAACATGTCTTCCGGCGAGCAAAATTCCGATCCCCTGGTGACGATGCGCAATATCTCCAAACGTTTTGGAGGTGTGCACGCGCTGACACAAGTCGATCTCGATGCCTATGCAGGAGAGGTCCTGGCGATTGTCGGCGACAATGGCGCGGGCAAGTCGACCCTGATCAAAATTCTAACGGGTGTCTACCAGCCGACCGAAGGCGAAATCTTCGTTGGCGGGAAGAAACTCGTCATGAACAGCCATTCGGATTCGATCGAAGAGGGAATCGATGCCGTCTACCAGACGCTCGCGCTCGCCGATCATCTCGATCCGGCGTCGAACATGTTTCTCGGCAACGAGCTGACACGCTCTTTCCTGGGCATCACCGTGCTCGACAACAAGCGGATGCGGTCCGAAACGGAACGGGTCCTGTTCGAGCGTCTCGGTGTCCGGCTTCGCTCGCTCGATGTTCCCACGTCAAGCCTATCGGGAGGCCAGCGGCAGGCGGTCGCGATCGCGCGAGCGGTCTATCACGAGGGCCTGAGGGTCCTCGTGATGGACGAACCCACGGCGGCGCTCGGGCCTCAGGAAACCGCACGGACCTTGAAACTCATCAAGGCCCTGAAGGCACAGGGGCTTGCGGTCATCCTGATTTCCCATTCGCTCGACGACGTTTTCGAGGTCGCGGATCGGGTTCATGTGCAAAGGCGCGGCAGATGCGCCGGTGTCGTTCATGTTTCGCAAAGCTCACAGCAGGACGTTCTCGCCCTGATCGTGGGCGCGGAAGAAGCGGCATAAGGGGGTAGAGATGACAACGGCAGCACAGTCAAACGGACCGACGCGGTTCTCCGAGAGGATCGAACCGTTCCTGGCGATCATCGGCCCCATGGTGATGATCCTCGCCATTCTCCTGTTCATGGGGGTCGCGGAGCCGGCGCGTTACTTCCGGCTTTCGAACCTCAATCTCATTCTGCTGGATGCGGCGCTCTACATGCCGATGGCCATGGCGATGACCTTCGTCATCACGCAGCGCGGGATCGATCTGTCGATCGGCTCCGTCGCGGCGCTGACGTCGATCATCATGGCGTTCCTGATCAAGCAATACGGGTTTTCCGCGCCTGTCGCGATCATCATTGCGCTTGTGCTGGGTGCGATTTTCGGCCTGATCAACGGTCTGGTGATCACCAAGTTCAAGGTCCCCGACCTGATCGGCACGCTTGCGATGGATCTGGTCTACAGGGGTTTTGCCCTCGTGATTGCAAAGGGACTGGTGCTGGCGCGCTTCCCGGAAATCATGACCGAGATCGGCCGCGGCCAGATCCCGGGTTTCATTCCGGTTCCGGTTGTCATCGGCCTCTTGACGATGGCGCTCGGCTACTGGCTTTTGAAGAAGACCTATTTCGGCCGCTATACCGTTGCGATCGGGTCCAATCCGGAAGCCGCCGAGATGACCGGCATCGCGGTCGACCGTTACAAGATCTATGCCTACGTGCTCATGGGGGCCTGCGCAGCGCTTGCGGGCGTCATGCTGACCGGCAAACTCAACGCGATCCAGGCGACATCCGCGCCCTATTTCAACCTGCATGTCATTGCTGCCGTCGTGGTCGGCGGGACGTCGCTCTTCGGCGGGCGTGCCTCGATGCTCGGCTCGCTGGCCGGTGTCCTGCTTCTGTCGATGATGATCAATGCCCTTGTGACGCTCAGGATCGAATTTTTCTGGCAGTCGGTTGCATCCGGCGTGGTGATCGTGTCTTCGGTCGCGCTCTACACCTGGCTGCAGAAAAAGGATCGCGACGGGGCGAAGGGCATTCTGGATGCCCTCAAGACCCCGGAAAGCATTCGGCTGCTGCGCCTGTCCGGCGGCCTGATCGCTGCACTCGCACTTCTGCTTCTCATTGGAACTCTGCTCGCCGGCGCTCCGGTTGCCAGCGGCTGAGTTCCCTTATCGCGGACTTCATCAAAGGGAGGAATTTGAGATGAAACTGCTGAAATCTACACTTTGCGTCCTGTTGCTGACCGGCACGAGTGCCCTTGCACAGGGAAATCTGCCACTCAAGGAATTGCCGGGTCATGCCGACCGGGACTACTGGGTTCCGGGCGAGGTGAACGCGGACGGCAAGCTGGAAGCGCTGCAGGCCGTTGTCGGTGGCGAGGGCGTGAAATTCTCCGGAACGCAGGACAAGCCGGTCGAGATCGCACTGATCTACCCGTCTGCCGATACGTCCGATTTCTGGGCCCGCAACTATCTTGCCATGACCAAGCGGCTTGAAGAGCTGGGAATCGAGTACAACACGACCGAATTTGCCAGCCGCCAGATCGAGCACTCGCTCCAGTCGACCTATGCGAACCAGGTTCTGCAGGACGGTGACATCTACGACTATGTCATCTTCGGCCCTTCGGAACTCGCAATCCAGGCCGACAACATCGACAAGCTCGCCGGCAATGACGACTTCAGGACCTATGTCTGGGCGTTCCACACGCCGCTCAAGGACCTGAAGAACCAGCCGGACGTCTGGTTCGACTTCTCGTCGGCTGCCGGAGCCCTGGTGATGTGCGACTACATGCTCGAGCGGCTCGGCAATGGCGTCACCATGGCCATGAACCGGGGCATCCCCGGCATCACGGACAACCAGCGCTCGGGCGACTTCAAAGACTGCGTCATGGAAAAGGGTGACTGGAAGGTCGCTTACGAACACTATGGCGAATATCAGCGCGAAGGCGGTTATGAAGGCACCAGCCTGATCCTGCAGGCCTATCCGGAAGCCACGATCATCCACAACGCGAACACCGCCATGGCGATGGGCAGCGTCGAAGCGCAGATTGCGGTCGGCAAGGAAAAGGAAGTCTTCTCGACCGGTTGGGGCGGTACGGGCCTTGAGCTTGACGCGATCCGCCGCGGCGAGCTGGACGCAACCCCGATGCGCATGGGCGATGATGTCGGTGCGGCGACGGCCGAAGCCATCAAGGCGGACCTGGAAGGCAGGGCGGAAGAGCTGCCGCTGGTCTTCCTCGGCCGGATCACCGTTGCCCATGACCAGCTGAGCGCGGAAGAACTCGATGCATTGCAGACGGAGGCTTTCCGTTTCTCCGGCGTCGGTGCGCTTGAGCGCTAGCAAGTCCGCACGTTCTGCCGGATGTCCGGTCAGAAACTGACCTAACGGGTTGATCAGACGTGCAAAACGTTGCGCTACCGGTATACTCCTCGCCGGTAGCGCAACTCTTTTGAGCGCAAGGCTCCGAACGGGGAATTCAATTGGCAAGGGACGGCGGGAAACAGGGACCGGTCACGATGCGCGATGTCGCCCGGGCTGCGGGCGTGTCCCGCATGACCGTGTCGCGTGCCTTGCGGAAGGACAGCCCCGTTTCCCTGAAGACGCGGGAACATATCCTCAAGGTGGTCCGGGATATGAATTACGTGCCCGACCAGATGGCAGGCAGTCTGACAACGCGCAAGTCCGGTTTTGTCGCCACGCTGCTTCCGTCGCTAAACAACCTTCACTTTGCCCTGACGGTTCAGTCTCTTACGGAAGAACTTGAAGATATCGGTTTGCAGATCCTGCTTGGGCATACCGACTACTCCGCCGAACGCGAGGAAGAGATCCTGGAGACGATGCTTCGGCGGCGCCCGGAAGCCATCGTCCTTTCTTATGACGGTCACACACGGCGGACCGTTGACCTCATGCGCGAGGCGAATGTTCCCGTTATCGAGATCTGGGAAACGCCCGAGAACCCGATTGAACACACGGTCGGTTTCTCCAACTTCGAAGCGGCCCGCCAGATGACGGAACAGCTCATCGCGTCGGGATACGAGCGGATCGCCTTCCTGGGGGAGGGCCAGGACGACTGGACACGTGGGGCCGCCCGGCGGAACGGCTATCTCAAGGCCATGCACGAGGCCGGTCTGTCATCCCATCGCATGGTCCAGTACGGTATTCCGCCCCTGACGATCGAAGCCGGGTCGGAGGCCGCCGGACAGATCCTTCAGGACTATCCGGATACGGATTGCGTGTTCTGCGTCTCCGACATCGCCGCATTCGGTGTGCAGAGCCGGCTGATCTCGCAAGGTTACAAGGTTCCGGACGACATTGCGGTTGCCGGCTTCGGCAATTTCGAAGTGTCGCGTTTCGCGGTGCCCAAGCTGTCAACCGTCGTTGTCGATCCGGTCAGGATCGGACGCGAAACCGGCAAGCTCCTGAAAAGACTTCTGCTTCCCGGTCAGTCACGCGACATTGCTGCACAGCAGATCCTCGTTCCCGCCGAGGTGTCGTTCCGCGATAGCACCTGACCCGGGAGCGGGGTTCCGATTCAATTGAAAATTTAACAAAATTTCTCTTGTTACCGATAACACATGTGATATTGTGACCGGTAACAAATTGGAAATGTGACCGGTCACATAGCGCTTGCATCGTTGTTCGATGCCCCGGGAGGAAAAATGCCGCGCATCAGACTTGAAAACCTCGTCAAGCGATACGGGAACTTCGAGGTGCTTCACGGCATCAATCTGGACATGGAGGAGAACGAATTCACCGTTCTTGTCGGCCCGTCCGGATGCGGAAAATCCACCACGTTGCGCATGATCGCCGGTCTGGAGACCGTCAGCGACGGCGAGATCTTCATCGACGACAGACCGGTCAGCAAGCTCGAGCCGAAGGCGCGCGACCTTGCGATGGTGTTTCAGGACTACGCGCTTTATCCGCACATGAATGTCGCCAGGAACATGTCATTCGCACTGCGTCTTCAGCGGCGTCCGAAAAAGGAAATCGACGAGAAGGTCGGCAGGGTGGCCGACATGCTCGGGCTGACGAATTTCCTTCACCGGAAACCGGGCGAACTGTCCGGCGGGCAGCGGCAGCGCGTTGCGATGGGGCGGGCGCTGACGCGGGATGCGGGCACGTTCCTGTTCGACGAACCCCTGTCGAACCTGGATGCGAAGCTGCGCGGACAGATGCGCGCCGAGCTGGCGCTCATGCGCCAGAAGGTTCGCAAAAACATGATCTATGTAACGCATGACCAGATCGAGGCGATGACGCTGGGTGACAGGATCGTCGTCATGCATGGCGGATACATCCAGCAGCAGGGCACCCCGGAAGAACTCTTCAAGCGGCCTGCGAACAAATTCGTCGCCGGTTTTCTCGGCTCGCCGCCGATGAACTTTCTGGAAGCCGAAGTCCAGGATCTTTCGGGACGCTCGTTCGTCTCAGGCAACGGCTTCGAACTGGTTCTGCCGGAGGACAAGGCGGCAGCCGTCGCATCGCTGTCCTCCAACGCCATGACCCTCGGCATCCGTCCGTCCGACCTGCACTACAGCCCGGACGCGCCGGATCATGAGTCCATCGATCTCAAGGTGATCGTCTCCGAATACATCGGTGCACAGTCCGTTCTCCTATGCGACTGCGGCGGCCAGAAAGTCGAGGTCGAACTCAAGTCCGAAACGCCCATTGCCCTGGGCGAAACACTGAGATTTGCGGTCAACAGGGAGGGCATACACATGTTCGACCGCGAGACAGAGGTTGCCATCAGGTGATCTGAACCTTGCTTCTGAGGGAGGAATGAATGCTGAAATACCTGAAAACGACAGTCTGTGCCGTTGCCGGCCTCGCGCTTGGCGCAACCGCCGCGCTTGCCAATCCTTACGAGGAGTTTGCCGGCGAGACGCTTGTGGTCAATTTCCCCGCGCACCCGCACTTTGATGCGGTGATGAAGGTCCTGCCGGAATTCACCAAGGAAACCGGTATCCGGGTCGAAGTCGACCAGTTGCAATATCTGAAAATGCGTGAGCGCCAGACGCTCGAGTTGACCAAGAACCGCGGCGACTACGATCTGATCGCCTATGTCGTGTTCTCCAAGGCCGACTATGTCTATGCCGATCAGCTGGAGAACCTGGCGCGCTTCTTCATGAACCCGAAACTGGCAGATCCGAACTACGAAGCGGAAGACCTCATCGACGGCTACGTTGCCAATATCGGCGTTGCCGGCGGCAAGAAGGGCTATCTTCCGGGCCCGACCGGCTCGCTTTTCGGTCTGCCCTTCGGTTCTGAAACCTCGATCCTCGGCTATCGGAAAGACATTTTCGACAAGCACGACCTGAAGGTGCCGGAAACCTACGAGGAGCTGCTGGAACTCGTCTGCCTGATCCCGGAACTGGAGCCCGGCATGGGCGGTCTTGCCTCGCGTGCGGCTTCGGGCCACCACGCCAGTCATGCGTTCCTGTTGCATCTCGCTCCGCTCGGAGGCCGGATCTTTGATGACGAATGGAAGCCGATCGTCAACAACGCGGAAGGCGTCCAGGCAGCGGAAGCCCTGAAGAAGATCGTCAATTGCGGCGCGGAAGGTTCCAAGACCTTCGGTTTTGCAGAAGCGGGTGCGTCTTTCCTGCAGGGCAATTCGGCGATGTTCCTGGATTCCACCGTCTTTGCCGGTCAGGTCAATAATCCCGACAAATCCAAGGTGGTCGGTCTGGTTGAATGGGCCCCGCATCCCGTCGGCGTGAGAGCCGGGTCCCAGACGGGCGGCTTCGGTATCGGTATTCCGAAGAATGCCCAGAACAAGGACGCGGCCTTCCTGCTGATGCAATGGCTGACCAGCAAGAAAGCCGATAAGCTGATCGCCATGGCCGGCGGCAACCCGTCCCGCTATTCGACCCATGCCGACGCGGACGTGAACGAAAAGTTCCCGCATATGGCAACCTTCGGTGAAGCGCTCAAGAACGCCGATCCGGACTGGCGTCCGATCATCCCGGTCTGGGGCAAGATCAATGCCGATCTCGGCACGACACTCTCCAAGATCATCACGGAAGACGCACCGGTTCAGGAGTCCCTTGACGGTGTCGCCGAGCGCACCCAGGCGCTGATGGATGATGCCGGGTACTACACCTGGACCCAGTAACCCAGACGCTGCCCCGCGGCCATGCCGCGGGGCTCTCAAAAATCCTCACTGAAAGCGATCCGCAATGAGCGTTGCGATCAAGGCCAATCGGCTGACCCCATACATGTTTCTGGCGCCGGCAGGGATCATCCTGGTTTTCGCGCTGCTCTATCCGATCGGATACATGGTCTATGCCAGTTTCCTGGACTGGAGCCCGAGCCAGCGGATCGGCCAGGCCGAGTTCATCGGGTTTCGGAACTATGTGAACCTGTGGAACGACGGCGCCTTTCGCGAAAGCTTCTGGGTGACCATCCGGTTCGCCGCGATCGTCGTGACGCTCGAAATGATCCTGGGTGTCGGGCTTGCCTTGCTGCTGGACCGGAAGCTCAAGGGAATGGCGGTGCTTCGAACCGTCTTCATCCTGCCGATGATGATCGCACCGATCGTGGTCGGCCTGATGTGGCGCTACATGTATCACCCGACCGTCGGCATCTTTAACCGCACGCTCAAGAGCTTCGGGTTCGAGGGAATACCCTGGCTCTCCGACAGCACCTGGTCGTTCATAGCGATCGTGATTGCCGATGTGTGGCAGTGGACGCCGTTCATCTTCATCCTGGCGCTTGCCGCGATGCAGTCTCTGCCGCGTTCGGCGCTGGAGGCCGCGGAGATCGACGGTGCCAACGAGTGGCAGAAGATCTTCATGATCAAGCTGCCCCTGATGATGCCGGTCCTGATCGTCACGCTTCTGCTGCGCCTGATCGATGCCTTCAAGGTGCTGGAGGTGATCCTGGTCCTGACCAATGGTGGCCCCGGTCTTTCGACCGAAATCCTCGCGCTTCGTATTTTCCGGACCGCGCAGGAGTTCCAGGAGCTCGGAGAAGCGGCCGCCATGTCGAACCTGCTGCTCATGTTGCTGATGGCGCTGACCATCGGAATGTTCTTGTACAACCGCGTTCAGGAAGCCCGTGCCGCCCGCCAACGCGCAGCCGCCGAAAAGGACGACACCTGATGTCCGTGCAATCGGAAAAACAGAACCCGGCCTTTTATGCCCTCATCGTTGCGCTTGTGGTGATGAGCGTCGGCCCGATCGCCCTGATGCTGGCAACCTCGTTCAAGACCAATGTCGACGTCTATGACGCCTCGGTGCCCGCCTTCTTCTTCTCGCCGACGATCAAGAACTACGAAACGGTGCTGTGCAATTTCCTCTGGTACGAGCCGGAGCATGTCGACTACTGCGACCCGACTTTCGGACGCGCGCTGGTCAACTCGCTGATCGTCGGGCTGGTCTCGACCGGGCTGACGCTGACCATCGGCTGCATGGCGGCCTACGCGCTCGTGCGCTTCAAGTTCATGGGACGCGGCACCGTCTCCATGACGACGCTGCTGATGCGCATGGTTCCGCCCGCTGTCCTGCTCGTCCCGGTCTTCGGTATCTGGACCTTCCAGTACGGCCTCGACCAGACCTATGCCGGCATCATCCTGATCTACACGGCGATGAACCTTCCCTTCGTGATCTGGATCCTTCAGAGTTTCATCGTGCAGGTGCCGATTCAGCTCGAAGAGGCCGCGCGCATGGACGGGGCCAATCCGTTCCAGGTGTTCTTTCTGGTCGTCCTGCCGATCATCCAGCCCGGCCTTGCCGCTGCCGCGATCTTCACATTCCGGATTGCCTGGAACGAGTTTCTTCTGGCAAACGCCCTGTCGGGACGTGCGACACGCACCGTGCCCGTGACGATCGTGAATTCGATCACCGAGTACGACATCAACTGGGGCGTGATCATGGCGACGGGCATGCTGCTGGCGATCCCGCCGATCCTGTTCACGTTCGTTGCCTCCAAGCAGATCATAACCGGCATGACGGCAGGGGCCGTGAAGGGATGATGATGGAGTGGCTGATATCCCCGATGGATGCGGCCAGACCCCATGAAATCGGCGTCGCCTTGTCCTGGCATGCCCGGTTCATGGTCCTGGGCTGGGGGATACTTGCCCCGCTGGCGATCATGATGGCGCGTTTCTTCAAGGTCCTGCCCGGTCAGGACTGGCCGCGTGAACTGGACAGCAAGATCTGGTGGCGCACGCACTGGATCTCCCAGACGCTCGTGGTCGTGCTGTCCGCCGCCGGGCTCGCGCTTGTCCTGATGTCCTCCCAGAACAGCGGCACAGCCCTGATTCATCGCCTCTTCGGCTATTCTGTCCTGGCGCTGGCGATGGTGCAGGCATTTTCCGGACTTCTGAGGGGAAGCAAGGGCGGTCCGACCGACCGGCAGGCCAACGGTTCCCTGCGCGGCGATCACTACGATATGACCCGGCACCGGCTGGTTTTTGAAGGCGTTCACAAGGGTTGCGGTTACCTTGCCCTCATTCTTATGATCGGTGCGATCGCGAGCGGTCTTTGGACGGCAAACGCCCCCAACTGGATGTGGCTCAGCCTTGTCTGCTGGTGGGGCATTCTGATTGCCGCGTCGGCCTATCTCCAGCGGCTTGGCTGCGCGGTCGATACGTATCAGGCAATCTGGGGACCTGACCCGGGGCATCCGGGAAACAGGATGAAACAACAGGGATGGGGGACACGGCGGCCCGACCTCCCGCAACAGGCATTTGATAAGCAACGGGAAACATGATGTTTGGCGTTTTGGAAGGAACCGGTTTCGAAGTCATAGAACCGGAATTTGAAGACTGTTTCGTGGGCCATGTGCGCGTCGAGCGCCTTTGGTCGGGCGCGCGCTGGTCCGAAGGTCCCGCCTGGTTCCCGGCCGGCCGCTACCTCGTCTGGTCCGACATTCCCAACAACCGCATCCTGCGCTGGGACGAAACCGACGGGTCGGTTTCGGAATTCAGACGCCCGTCCAACAATGCCAATGGCAACACGGTGGACACGCAGGGCAGGCTCGTGACCTGCGAGCACCTGACACGGTGCGTGACGCGAACCGAGCACGACGGCTCGATCAGCGTTCTTGCTTCGCACTGGGACGGCAAGCGGCTGAATTCCCCGAACGATGTCATCGTCAAATCGGACGGCTCCGTCTGGTTTACGGACCCGTCCTACGGGATCCTGATGGACTATGAGGGCGACCGCGCGGACAGCGAGATCGGCAGCTGCAACGTCTACCGGGTGGACCCGGATACCGGTGCCGTTGAGTTGGTCGCCGACGGTTTCTTCAAACCCAACGGTCTTGCCTTCTCCGGGGACGAGGAATGGCTTTTCGTCTCGGACACGGGTATCACTCATGACGCGAACGGACCGGCGCATATCGAAAAATTCAAGGTCGGGAGCGACGGCAAGTCGCTGGAAGACCGTGGCGTGTTCGCGTCCTGCACGGCCGGCATTTTCGACGGCTTCCGTCTCGACCGGGACGGGCGCATCTGGAGTTCGGCGGCCGACGGTGTTCATTGCCTCAACGCAGACGGCGTTCTGATCGGGAAGGTGCGCATTCCGGAAATGGTCGGCAATGTCTGTTTCGGTGGTCCGAAACTCAACCGGCTGTTCATCGCCGGCACGAGCTCGCTCTATTCGGTCTATCTGAACGTGAACGGGGTGAAGTAGACGCGCGGACGCGTGCCGCATTTCGTGGCTCTCGCTCAACGACCCGGACCGTTCTGCCGGTTCGCGCGAAGCCGGCGTGCATAGAGAATACGTTCCCGGTAGAAGATGATCAGCCCTGAGACAACGATAATGGCGGCGCCGATGACGGTCCACTGGTCGGGCAGCTGATCGAAGACGAGATAGCTCGCGACCGTCAGATACAGGATGAAGACATAACCGAAGGGCATGAGAAGATTGGCCGGCGCGAAACTCATCGCGTTGGTCAGGAACTGGTGACCGAGCCACCCGAGGATGCCCAGCCCGACCAGGACGCACCATTGAAAACCGGTCGAGGGGTTTTGCCATTCGAGAATTGCAAACGGCACCAGCGCGAAGGTTCCGACAAACCCGGTATAGAACTGCATCGTGTCCGGCGGGACGACGCCTGCCAGTTTCCGGGTCAGGATGGAATAGAGAGCAAAGCAGAAGGCGGCGGCCAGCGACATCAGGACGGCAAAGTGAAAGTCCTCGTCGAACGGCCGAATGGCGACGGCGACACCCGCGAACCCGAGCGCGACGGCGGACCAGCGGACCAGCCCGACGCGTTCGCGCAGCAAGGGCCAGGACAGGACGCAGATCATGATCGGTGACGAGAACAGGATGGTCGACGTGAGCGTCAGCGGCAGGTAGCGCAGGGCCGCGAAATTGAAGACCGTCGACCCGGTCAGGAGGGCGCCGCGCAGGAGCACCAGCCAGATGCGCTCGCAGCGCAACCGGCGGAAGTCGAAATCACTTGCGGCGAACAGACCCAGTGAAATCACGAAATGGCCGAAGTAGCGCATGAACGACAGTTGCAGGGCGCCCAGACCCAGGACGCCCAGCCATTTCGAGCCCGTGTCGATGAAGGCGAAGGTGAGGTAGGCGACGAGTATCAGGACGATGCCGAGAAACGGCTTGTCTTCAACGGTCCTTGAAGCAAATCGCGCCATGCCTTACCGGTTCAGGGGCCCGACCCTAATCCTTGTTACCCGCCTTGAAGCGATCCACGAAGAAGTCGACCTGCAAGGGAACGAACTCGTCGCCCCTGCCGGCTTCGATGGAAAGGTCGAGCGCCTTCTTGGCTCCCGCCGCCATGATCGACTCCACGCCGAGGCTTTCGGCCATGTCCGTGTAGTAGCCGACATCCTTGCGCGCATTGCGGATCGAGAAGGCAAGCTTGTTCGGATCGTTGTCGATCGCGTAGGCCTTGACGAAATCCATCATGCCGGAATGCAGCGGACCGGCTGCCATCACGTCATAGACTTTCTGACGGTCGACGCCCGCCTTGTCCGCCATGGCAAAGGCTTCCGACATGCCGTTCGCGACCGCCTGGGCAAAGAAGTTGTTGATCAGCTTGATCGTGTGACCGGTGCCGAGTGCGCCGAGGTGGAAGACATTTTCGCCAAGGTCGTTCAGAACCGCTTCCACGTGCTTGTAGGCGGCCGCGTCTCCGGAACACATCAGGTTGAGCTTGCCTTCCAGGGCATGGGAGGGCGTGCGCCCGATCGGGCAGTCGAGGTAAGTCGCGCCGGCTTCGGCGACCGCTGCGCCGATCGTCTTCGTGGACGCGGGCAGGGAGGTGCCGAAGTCAATCACGATCTTGCCCGGCGTCAGCCCGGCGATCACGCCTTCGGGACCGTACATCCGGCTTTCCACGGACACGGATGTGTCGACGCACAGCATGACGACATCGCTGGCCTCTGCCACCTCACGCGCGGATTTCACTTCACCCGCACCACGGCCGACAAGCGCGTCCACCCGCTCGCGCGACCGGTTGGCGACAATTGTCAGTTCATAGCCCTGGTCGAGAAGGCGGTTGCACATGGCCGCGCCCATCAGACCGATGCCGATAAAGCCAATCTTTGGTTTGCTCATGATCGTTCCTCAATTCCTAAAGTTGTCAGACACTGTTTGCGTTCTGCGCCGGGCCGTGTGCCACGACAGGACGGCCGGTGCGCGCAGCCGTGCGCACGGCTTCGACAAGGCGCAGTGCTTCGAGCCCGTCGCGGCCGGAGACCTTCGGTATAGTGCTTTCCTGCCGGATGAGGCTCGCGAAATGCGTCAATTGCTCGTGAAGCGGATTGACCTTGTCGGTTGCGATCACCTCGTGTTTGAGCGGGCGCGACCAGTCGCCTTCCTCGCCTTTCGCATCTGTCCAGACGCGCAGGGCGGGAAACTCGAAACTGCCCGCCGTGCAGCCGATGCGCCAGGAAGAAATCCCGGTCTCCGCGATATTCGGGTTTTCACCGCTGGCACCTTCGAAACTCCACGGGGTCAGGGCTGCATCGGTCAATATGGCGGTGGCAATGACGCCGCTTTCGAACCGGATGTTGATCGCGGCGCTGTCCTCGACGGTGCTCCCACGCGCATGGTGAGACACCATGGCCTGGACTTCCTGTACAGGACCGAACAGGCCGACCAGCAGGTCCGCCTCGTGAATGAAGTTGATGAGCAGCGGTCCGCCGTCGCTCTTGCGCCGCCAGAGCCCGGCCTGGAAGTAGCTGTCCGGTTTGCGCACGGCCCAGATCAGCGAGGCGGACACGGCATTGCCGAGGGCAGCGGTTTCGAGCAGTTCCTTTGCCTTCTCGACCGACGGGTGATAGCGGCGATGGTGCCCGACCAGCAGGGGCAGGCCGCGCGCTTCGAACGCGGTTACAAGCCGTTCGCCGTTTTCAACGGTATCGGCCACGGGTTTTTCAACCAGGGTTGCCCAGTTCCTTTCCAGGCAGGCCAGTCCGCTCGGCAGATGGTCGGAATTGGGTGTCGCGATGACCGCGGCGTGGCAATCGGCGGCCGGCATACTGTCAAGGTCCGGCGCCCACTGGCAATTCAGCTCCCGTGCAAGTGCCTGCTGATCCGGATTGGGGTCGACAATCCAGGCAAGGTCGATGTCCGGGTGCTCAGCCGCATGGCGCGCATGCCTTTGACCGACAAGGCCGGCCCCGATGACCACGAGGCGAATGGGAGTGTTACGGTTCAATTCCCGTCTCCGACCAGAACGGTTGTTTGCTTGGTGTGCGTATCTTATGCGCAGTAGGGTGCGTCGTTGCCCCAGCGGTGCTGAGGAATGTGCTCACTGTGTGCGAGATGATGGCGGGTGTCTTCCCACATCTTCTTCCAGAGACGCCAGTCCTTGAGTTCGGAGCCGGGAGTGCTGCGCGAGCGCGCGACAAATTCCGGGAAATGGCTCCGGCCCGACGGCTGTCCCGTTACGTGATAGCGCAGATCGAACGACCAGCGATAATGATCGCTCTTGTTTGCGAGTGATCCGTGCGGGGTCAGCGGGTGGAAAATGACGGCGCCGCCGGCCCTGACGGGAACCGGCGTGGCATCGTCCTTCGGCAGAAACGGCTCGGCAATCCCGACCTGGGACCTGGAACAATGCGGCAGCATTTCCCGGTAGGCTCCGGGGGCGACCTGCAGGCAGCCGTTTTCGATGGTGGCATCCGTGATTGCCAGCCAGACGGTCACGAAGGTGGTTTCGTCCGCTTCTTCCAGGGTCACCCCCTGGTCCTGGTGCCAGTCGGTCGCAATGACATGGGCACGGTTCTCGGATGCCGCCACGGCGTGTTGCGGCGGCTTTATGCGGACATGCTGGATCGGGTTTGAGGAAATCTCCGGCCCGATCAGGGCCTCGACGCAATCCAGGATGTTGGCGTTCGTGGCCATGTCGAAGACGGCAGGTCCGAAATGCATAGGCGTGTCGTCCGAAATGCCGGAATGCGGCAGGCTGATGTCGAAGGGCTGGTACCATTCGAAACCGCCCCTGTAGGCCCTGTCCAGTTTGTCCCAGAAGCCCATTCCCTCGTGAGGCTGCGGGACTTTGCCATCCCGCTGCCAGGAACCGTAGAGATCGTCCATGAGGGAGCTGTATTCATCGCGGACGTTCGTCAGGGCTTCCGCGTCCAGCAGGCCCTCGACAACGAGATAGCCCTGTTTCCGGAACAGTTCGACATCGCCTTGACTAAGCATGATGTGAGGTCCTCAAAGCAGAATGGTGACAATCGTCGGCCAGATCAGCAACACTGCGAGCGCCACCAACTGTACACCGATAAAGGGGAGAAAGCCCCGGAAAATATCGGTGAGCGAAATGTGCGGAGGCGCGACCGATTTCAGGTAGAATGCGGCTGGGCCGAAGGGCGGCGACAGGAAACTGACCTGCATGTTCATGCAGAAAAGAACCCCGAACCAGATCGCGACATGCTGCGGCGACAGCGTGCCGAGGAAACCGATCTCGTCGATCGGCAGCCGCTTCACGATCGGCAGGAACACCGGAATGATCAGCAGAACGATACCGACCCAGTCCATGAAGGCACCCATGAACAGCAGGATCACCATCATTGTCAGGATCACAAGCATCGTCGGCATTTCCGCGCCGATGATGAGCTGCGCGATATAGGTTGGACCGCCGGCGAGTGTATAGGCACCGGCAAGTGTGGCCGCACCGATGGTCACCCAGATGATCGTGCCTGTCGAGCGCAGGGTCCGCATCATGGACACCCAGAGCAGGTCAACGGAGGCTTCGCCCCGGGAGAGGGCGATCAGGAACACCGCGACAGCGCCCATGCCGGCGGCCTCGGTAATGCCGGTGACGCCGCCATAGATGGACCCGAGAACGATGCCGATGACGGCGAGCGGCGGCACCAGGCCCTTGCCGTGTTCCCAGCCGGAGGCAGTTCTCTGACGTCCGGCGACCAGGAATATAAATAGAAGCGCCAGCGCGCCGATGCCGATCAGCCAGGGCAGGTCGGAGACCATCCCGAGGGGCGGCGGCTCGAAACCCTCGACAGAAGGATCGTTCCGGCCCATGAGCGTCAGGAAGGCGATCCGCGCGGTCAGGATTGCCGAGATGCCGGTCACGACGACGCTGACGAAGCCGCCGAACATGATCAGTTTTTCGCCGCCTTCAGGGTCGCCTTCGCGCGGCTCGGGCAGGGGAGCCTGGGAGGGGTCCAGCTGCGTACGGACAACGATATAGATCATGATGAAGCTGGCCAGCATGAAGCCGGGAATGAAGGCTCCCGTGAACAGTGCCTTGATCGACGTTTCGGTGATGAGGCCGTAGATGATGAGAACGATCGATGGCGGGATCATTGTACCGAGCGAACCGGACGCACAGATGGTGCCGATCGCCAGGTTCTGGTTGTAGCCGAGACGCAGCATCTGCGGCAGAGCGATCAGTCCGAGAAGAACGACCTCGCCGCCGATGATACCGGACATGGCCGCCATCAAAACTGCCATGATGGAAGTCACGATGGCAACGCCGCCGCGCGCCCGGCTCAGCCAGAAATCCAGACTGTCATACATCTGCTTGGCAATGCCGGAGCGTTCCAGCAAGGCGGCCATGAAGATGAACAGGGGCACCGAGATCAAGACGTATTCGGTCATGAGGTCGAAGATCTTCTGGGTCAGAAGATACAAGGGGCCGGTGCCCGGATTGCTGGTGAGGAGGCCCGTGCCGAAACTCGTCGGGTCGGTGAGCAGCGTCGGCTCGAACTTCATGATCATGACCAACGCGGCCAGGATGGCTGAGGCAAAGCCGAGCGGCATGCCGATGCCGAGCAGGAAGAGAAGTCCGAAAACCAGGACTATAGAGATCGTGCCGACGTCCATTACTTTGCACCCACGCTTTTCTTGATTGCTTCGAGCTCTTCTTCGTCGATGATGTCAGGCTCTTCCATTTCGGTAGGCTGCTTGTCCCAATCGGCAATCAGATTGGCGACGGCTTGTATTGCGACGAGCACGGCAACGATGAGGATCATCGGCTGGATCGTCGCGGGGATCGGCGGATCGAATGCCGTCCCGAACATTTCCCAACGGTGGAACTTGATGGCGAAGACCTGCTTGTAGCTGCCGTAGACAAGGAAGAAGGCGAACAGGCAGATCATGAGCACCGAAATGACATCGCAAGCGTGGCGCATCGGTCTCGGCAGGATGTCGTAGAGAATGAAGATGCGGATGTGGCAACGCTGCTGCATCGCATAAAGACCCGACAGCAGGAACACGAAACCGGCGATCCAGAGCGTCAGTTCGTTGGCCCACAGGGTTGGCGCTTCGATCACGTACCGCAGGAACACCTCATAGAGCATGACCAACGTCATAATGATGATCAGGAGCATGACCACGCGGCCGATGAACAGCGCGAAATAGTCGAACCGGGTGTAATCGGGGTATTCCATCTGGGCGTGAACAACGCTGCGCATGCCAACAACAAGCAGAATGGGCAGAAGCAACAGGGCGGCCCAGTCGATGATGTCCATGATGCCGCCGAACATGCCGGACAGGCCCGGAGACACATCCTTGCGCTCGTGCAGCTCTGTGATCTGCGCGGTCATGCTTTCGTTTGCGTGCGGGAAAAAATCGAGAATGTAGGCAGGACCGTGCCAGATGACCCAGCCTGCGCAAACCGCAAACGCGACGGGAATGACCCATTCCCGCAATCCGCCGGACTTTTGCTCTTTCATCTTTTCCCCCGATAGGAAACGCGTAGATCCGCGCGCATGGGCTGCCCCTTAGTCTTCCCCGCTGTTTTGTCACACGGCGTATTGCGCCGGTGCCAGAAACAGAAAATTCAGGTGAATTGCCGCGTGCTTCCGGCAATCCTCACCGCCCCCGCCATTTGGTTTTCAGACCGGTTTTCGAAGTGCGTCCGGGGGTGGGTATGGCGGCGGAGCCGTGCTCCGCCGCCACAGTGTTGTCGACTGGATGCCAGTCTTACTGCATTGCGCCGAGTTCGCGCAGGAAGTCCAGGTGGCTCTGCAGCAGCTCCTTGGACTCAGGCGTGGTCGCGAACTCTTTCCAGCTGTCCTGAACGGCCTGACGGTAGATCGCCAGATCTTCGTCGGACCACGTGTTCAGTGCGATGCCTTTTTCACGAAGTTCCTTCGCTGTCTGGGCGTTTTTCACTTCGTTGATGGTGGAGTTTTTCAGGCCAAGCGCCTGCATTCCGACCTTCAGGATCGCCTTGTGGTGATCCGGCATTGCGTCCCACACGTCCTTGCGGCAGGCAAGGTGGTCAGCCGGCATGGAGTGGAAACCGGGATAGTTGGTTTCCGTTGCAATGTCATAAAGGCCGAGGCCGACATTGTTGGTGATGTTGGCGGCGTCGGCGCCGTCAATGATGCCGGTTTCAAGCGCGGTGAAGATCTCGTTGAAGTCCATCACGATCGGTGATGCGCCGAGCTTTTCGAAGATCAGCGTGATCACGCCTGGAGGCGAACGGAACTTCCAGTTCTTCAGGTCATCGACCCCCTTGAAGGACTTCGTCGAGGACAGGGACTCAGGGCCCGGGATCCACCAGCCGATGAACTCCATGTTGTTGGCATTGTAGAGTTCGTTCAGCTTTTCATAACCACCGCCATGGAGCAGCCATGCATATTGCTGATAGGGATTCTGGTAACCACCGGTCAGGTCGCCGGCAAACTGGAATGCCGGGTTCTTACCGGTCTGGTAAGCGCCACCGGTCATGTCGCAGTCGAGAATACCCGTCGCTGCGGCGTCGAATGTCTCCGCGGACTTGACGACGGAAGAGGCAAAGAACATCTCGATTTCGATTTCACCGTTCGACATCGCGGTGACATCGTCGATGAACTCCTGAGCCATCTGGCCGGAAAGCGTTTCCGTGGAGAAGTGCGTCTGGATACGAAGTTTCGTGCTGTCCTGAGCGTTGGCATCCATTACAGCGCCCATGGAAAGGGCGAGGCCGGCGGTTGCCACGCCTGCGAGCATGGTTCTCGTCAGTTTCTTGAGCATTCCTTATTCCTCCCAAGTTGCTCCATATGACCGGCGTATTAGTCTGCGCCGGTCGCATTTGCTGGTGTTCCAGCGATTTGCTCCCTCGGGCCCGAAGACCTTCATGGAGCTTGTTCCCCCTCGGCCGATCATCCTGATGCGGCCTTGAAAGCTGCCTGCGTCACGGCGCCTGCGCCGCTCTGCGCTCAGGCAGCTCCCCGTCTCTCCCTGGACAGCAAATCCTCTGCTTCCAGTTTTGTCCAATCGAAAATGACGCCGACGCCCGGCTGGTCGGGTGCAACGGCCAGCATGTTCTCAACCACAAGGGGCCGCCGTGTGTATTGTTCGATCGGAAAAGAATGCACTTCGAGCCAGCCGTCACCGCCCAGCCCGGCGAGCAGACTGACATGAAGTTCCTGCATGCCGTGACTGCAGACCGGGACGCCATGGCGCCCCGCGAGTTCGGCAGCCTGAATGAAACCGGTGATGCCTCCGCAGTTGGATGCATCGGGCTGAATGAAGCTGAGTTTCGACTGTTCGAGCGCATAGCCGAACTCGTGAATGGTGTGCAGGTTCTCGCCCATTGCGAGCGGTGTTCCCGTTGCCTCGGAGATCGCCGCATATCCCTTGTAGTCGTCGGGAATGGTCGGTTCCTCGAACCACAGGATGTCAAAGGGGCTGAAGGCGTTTGCGGCGGCAATCGCCTCTTCTACGTTCATCGCGTAATTGGCGTCCACCATGAGGGCGACGTGCGGACCGATGAGGTTCCGAACGGCTGCGACGCGGGCGACATCCTCTTCCAGCGACGGCTGACCGACCTTGATCTTCACACCGTTGAAACCGCGGTCGAGATAGCCCTGAACGCTGTCGAGCAGTTTTGGCAGCGGGAAGCCGAGGTCGATGCCGCCGCAATAGGCCTTGCAGGTTCTGCCCTTGCCGCCGACCATCTTCCAGAGGGGCAGGCCTTGTTTCTGCCCGCGCAGATCCCACAGGGCGATGTCCACTGCCGAGATGGCAAAGGACGCAATGCCGCCCCGGGCGACGTAATGGACATGCCACTGCATTTCCTCGTACAGGGCTTCCACGCTGTCGGGGTCTTTTCCGAGCAGGAACGGCGCAAGGTCGTGTTCGATCATCGCCGCAATCGCGTGACCGCCCTTGCCGCCGGTATAGGTGTAACCGGTTGCAGTACGCCCGTCTTCAAGCGCAAGGGTTGCGGTCACCAGTTCGAAATGGGTATGATCGCCGTGCTTTGCATCAACAAGTATCTCGGCAAGCGGTATGTGGAACAGCCTGGCGGATACGCTGACGATTGTTGTCAAGGTATCCCTCCCAAGATGCCAAGAACACTATGTTATTTGTTTTGGTTCGACCAAGTTCGCATGGAGCAGAGCGCGAATTGAAAGGTGAGTCAAGAGTGTTTCCCGTCAATCCATTTAAATCGATTTAAAAAATATTTTAACTGCCTGTTTTTCCTGTATTTTTTTTATAGTGATCAAATGATGTGCGGAAACGCTTGCTTTCGCCCAATATGGGGGCATAGCATTGTGGTCAAAGCAAACAAGAGTTTGGTACAACCAATTGGCTACCGCCACGATGCCGGACAAACAGGGAGAGAAACGGGCTGCGGACACGATCGTGACCGCACTGGAAGCCCGCATCGCGTCGGGCGAATTGGCGAACAACAAGCCATTGCCGCCCGAGCGCGATCTCATGGAGGAGTTCGGTACGTCCAGGACCGTCGTGCGCGAAGCGATTTCGGCGCTTGCCAATCGCGGGCTGATAGAATTGCGGCCGCGCTTCAGGCCGGTGGTGCGAAGGCCCGATTACGGCACGCTGCTCAATGCGACCGGCACCATCGTGCGCTATCTTCTGAACGAACCGGGCGGTGTGCAGAACCTCTACCAGAGCAGGGTATTCATCGAGCGCGGCCTTGTCAGGGACGCTGCCATCAACGCCACCAAGGACAACATCTCCGACCTAAAGGCCGCGCTCCAGGCCAACGAGAAAGCGCTTGACAACTCTGAAGAGTTTTTCCGAACGGATATTGCCTTTCACGGCGTCCTCTATCGCATCGGCAGCAATCCGATTTTCCCGGCAATGCACGAGGGCTTCACGGCCTGGCTGTCACCGAACTGGGCGCGCATGACGCGGTCCGATGACCACAACAGATCCGTCTATCTGGATCACAAGGCCATCTACGACGCTATTCTGGAGAGAGACCCGGCGCGCGCCGAGGAAGCCCTAGTCGCGCATTTGAGCGCAGCCTGGAAATATGTGGAGGCGACATTCTAGTAAATTGTCATGCCTGCCGATGTGCACCAGCGTCGCAATGACGTTGTCCGAGGCTGGCATGACGACGTCACATGGGCAGCGGGTGTCTTCCGGACCCGCCCGGCGCCGGCAACTCTTTGCAAGAGCCGCCGTTTGAAATCCCGCATATCGATGCCGGCATGGTCCGTCCCGCCGGCCTATCTCGTTGTGCAACCGGAGGATTTTGGATGCAAAAGACAGGTGTAATCGGATTGGGTGACATGGGCTCCGGGCTCGCGAAGAACCTGATCGCAAACGGCTTCGTAACCAGGGGATTCGATCTTTCCCCCGACAGAATGAGCGCGTTCGAGGCGATGGGCGGAGCCCTTGCGGAAAGCGCGGGAGATGTCGGCAGGGGTGCAGACGCGGTCTTCGTGATGGTGATGAATGGCGACCAGGTCAAGGACGTCATTTTCGGCGATGGCGGACTGCGTCAGACCATGGCACCGGGCAGTGTCATCATCCTGACGGCGACCATCAAGCCAAGAGAGGGCCGCGAAGTCGGCGCAATGCTGGAAGGCAGCGGCATCCACCTGATCGACAGTCCTGTTTCAGGTGGTTTTCCGGGTGCACAGGGCGGCACGCTGACCATGATGGCGGCCGCTCCCGACGCGGTCCTGGATGAATACAGCCCGGTGATGGAGGCCGTTTCGGCAAACATCCACCGCGTGGGACGCCGCGCGGGTGATGGCCAGACGGTCAAGGCCTGCCTGCAGTCGCTGATCGGATCCCAGTTCTCGGCAACATTCGAGGCCGCAGCGCTCGCGGCAAAGGCGGGCGTGCCCGGCCAGGTCATCCTCGACGTGTTTTCCACGTCCTCTGCCGGGTGCGGTGTGGTCAACAACGCCTTGCAGAAGATCATCGACCGCCAGTTCGAGGGAACCGGCAGCCATATCAATACCATGCACAAGGATCTTACCATTTCGATGAACCTTGGCGAGGAACTCGGTGTGCCGCTTCACACGGCTGCCGCCGCCATGCAGATCTTTCATGCGGGCAAGACCAAATACCCGAATGGCGACAACTGGATCTGCACACGGGTGATCGAGGAGATCATCGGGGCTGAACTCCATCGCGAGGGAGCCAAGAAAGCATGAAACTCGGTGTCATTTGCGACGGAATCAGCCGTGATCTCGGTCACGCGCTGACCGTAATGGACGAATTCGGCCTGGACTACGCCGAGCTGCAATTTGTCGGAGAGAAAGAAGTCGGCGATCACACACGTGAAGAGATTGCCGGGATCAAGGCGCTGCTGGAAAAGCACGGCAAGCCGGTCAGCTGTCTGTCACGCCACGTGTTTGCCGGCATGACAACGGCGAACAAACCGGGAGACGCGTTACACACAACGCATATGGACGCCCTGAAGCGTGTCATGGACATGGCGCATGAGCTCGGTTCGCCCTTGGTCCGGATCATGACCAACAAGAAAGAGCAGATCCTCTGGGGCAAGGGTGGTGCCGAAAAATGGAACGTCGCCAAGGGGGCGTGGGAGGCTTCGCTTCCCCTGATCGCTCCGGCGGTAGACCTGGCAAGATCGGAAGGTTTGACGCTTGTCGTTGAAACCGGCAACGGCACGATGGTCAACTCCAACTACACCGCGCGCAAGCTGATCGACGATCTCGGCGCCAGGGATGTGCTCAAGGTCCTTTGGGATGCGGCGAACAACTGCTGGTGCCACGAGCGGGCCTATCCGGACGGCTACGAGGAGCTGAAGGGTGGTTATCTCGGCCATGTGCACATCAAGGACGTGCTCGTGGACACACCACGGGCAACGCTTGAAGTCAGACGCATGGGCGAGGGGCAGCTCGCGGATCAGTTCGCGCCGATGGCTGCCGCCCTGAAGGCCGATGGCTACGATGGCGTAATCTCTTTCGAGAGCGTCTATCATCCGGGCAATGGCGATTTCGAGGCGGGCTTCCGGCTCTGCATCGACCGGTTCAAGGACCTTTTCGGATAAGATGGGCATTCCATTGCTCATCTGCCCGGCGCCGAATTCAGCGCCGGGCTCTTTCAATGCCACGCCGGCTATGCGGTTTCCAATTCCGCGATCAGCTCGTCTGTGGTGACCTGCCGGCAGTACCCCTTGATGGTCTTCAACGAATTGTCGTGCCTTTCCTGGGTATAGGTCAGGCAGGCGTCGGTGACCTGGGTAACCAGATAACCGAGATCACAGGCGTCGCGGATCGCGCTTTCGACGCATTGATCGGTGACGATGCCGCTGATCACCAGTTGCCGGATGCCCAGATTGCCGAGCACGTAGTGAATGTGGGTGGAAACGAAGACGGAGGAGGAGGACTTGGGAAACAGGATTTCATCCTCTCCCGGTTCCAGTTCATCGATCACCTTTCCGTCCCATGATCCCTTTGGCACATTGAACCCGGTGATCTTGTAGTCAAGGCTGCGGTCGCGTCCGTCTTTCGTGAGGCTTTCAATCGTCGTGTACATCACTTCGATGTCGCTCTTGCGGCAGGCTTTCTGAAGCCGTTGCATGTTGGGAACCACGCTGGATTTCATTTGCGAAAAGAACCAGCCGTATTTCCGGTCGAACGCCTCGTCGGAGAGCCCCTCGAATTCAGCACCCTTGCGATGCGCGGCAAAGTTCTGGACGTCTATGAAGAGCAGTCCGGACTGCGCCGTGACAAGCGGGACCTCGCGTGTGAGCATCATTTCCTTTTCTCCAGGACGTCCTTGAAGGCGGCGGTCAGATGACCGGCCCAAAGATCCTGGCCTTCCTCGGTGTCGATAAGATCGTTGCGGATTTCAACCAGGCAGTGGGCAAGACCCCGGGGTTCGGCATGACGCGGGATGAACCAGTCGCTGTCTTCCTCGATCATGTAGGGCACATTCTTGCCGACAAGCATCCGGTTGTCGCGCCTTAGAATGGTTGCCGCAATAATGTCGGCGGTCTCGGGGTCCGTTCTTGAAAGAAGACCCAGATGCCAGGGGCGGTGCTTGCCCAGATAGACCGGCGTGAAGGAATGGATGGCAAATGCGGCGCGTTTCGGCCGCTCATCCAGTATCGCGGTCAGCGCGGCATCATAGGGATCGAAGATCACCCGTTTGCGGATCATCCGTTCTTCTTTGGAGAGGTTCTGGTTGCCGGGGATCGCAACGTCCTCGCTGACTTCGGGCGTAGCGTCCGGCGCCTCGAAAGGACGGTTGCAGTCATAGACAAGGCGTGAATAGCGCTGTTTTACCAGATCTGCGCCAAGATTTGCCGCAATCCGTTCCGAAACGGCAAGAGCACCGATATCCCAGGCAATGTGCCGGTCCAGATCTTCCGATGTCAGTCCGAGGGTCCCGAGCCTTTGAGGTATGGCGCGGCCGGCATGTTCACAGACGAGCACAATGTCCGCACCTTCTCGTCCACTGATGCAGTCGACCGGTTCGGGATCCGCGTCAGCGAGGATGGTTTTGCCCATATTTTCCGCGGAATATGCCGCTTCCTTGAGCATGAGGAGCTCCAGAGGGATTTGATAATCTTTTTTCATTTCGTCACAAATAGGAAAGCTTGACAAGATTTTTTTATCAGATCACTGTGCATGACATGGTAGCTCACAGCACAATCCGTGATCTGATTACCGGAACGTCGGAGGCGTTGACCGGGGCGGAGCGCAAGCTCTCGACAACGCTTCTGTCGGATTATCCCTTTGCCGGTCTGGAACCCATCCAGGTTCTGGCCGAACGCACCGGCGTTTCGTCTCCGTCGATCTCGCGTTTTGTCTCGAAACTGGGATTTCAGGGCTATCAGGACTTTCAGCGCAGGCTGATCCGGGAGCTCAAGGCGAGCCAGCGTTCGCCGATCGAGCTGATGGTGGTGGAGCGGCAGGTCGACGGCTCGTTTCTTGGCGATTTCACCAGACGGGCCAATGCGCTTATCGACGAGATGGCGCAGAGCATCACCGATGCGCAGTTCGAACGTGTCTGTGGCCTTCTGAGCGATCCGGGACGGCGGGTTTTCGTCATGGGCGGGCGCGTGAGCGATCTGGTGGCGCAACATCTCAGCCGCCATCTCAAACGGTTGCGCGATGATGTGTTTCATATGGACCCGGACCCGGAAACCTGGCCCGACAGTCTTTTGAGAATGCGCGGCAAGGATGTGCTCTTCGTCGTCGATTTCCGCCGCTATCAAAAAACCGTCACCGATCTGGCAAAGCTCGCGGCAACGGAAAGAAAGGCGAATGTCGTCGTGCTGACGGACAAGTGGCTGTCGCCTGCCGTGACCCACGCGAGCGAAACGCTCGCCGTTCCGGTTGAGAGTGGAACCGTCTGGGACAGCTACGCTGCCGGTTTCACCCTGATGGAGGCCATCATGACGCGGGTTGCCGAAACGGACTGGAGCAAGCACAGCAAGCGCGTGTCGGCTTGGGACGCCCTGACGGAGGGGAGGCAGGAACTCAGACATGATACGTAAGCCGATGATATTCGCCGCGACATCCGATCTGTCGGGAAAAACGCGCGGCAAGGCCTTTCCGGCGGACCAGCTGAACAAGCGGCGCGAACGCGGCATGGGCTGGGTGCCGACGAATGTTCAGATCACCTGTTTCGACACCATTGCAGACAGCCCTTTCGGTTCATTCGGTGATCTGGCCCTGATCCCGGATCAGTCAGCCGATGTAACGGTGGATTTCGAGGACGGCACGCCGCCCGAGCGCTTCATGCTGTCGGACATCAGAACGCTGGACGGCCGGCCCTGGGGGTTTTGCACCCGTTCCATCCTGAATGCTGCCCTGGCCCGCCTGAAGGACCTCACCGGTGCCCGGCTGCTGGCGGCGTTCGAGCACGAATTCCAGTTCGCCGCCGGTTCGACACTGACGCATCAGGGATTCGGGTTGCAGGGGCATGCCGAACATGCCGGATTTGCCGAGACGCTTGCCGCAGCACTCGAGCAAGCCGGCCTGACGCCGGACAGTTTCATTTGTGAGTACGGACCCGACCAGTTCGAGGTGACGGTCGCACCGGAAGAGGGCGTGAAAGCCGCCGATGCAGCGGTGATCACGCGCGAACTGACCCGCATGACCGCGCGCAGGTTCGAGCAGAATGCGACATTCACACCCATTCGCGACGTTGCAAGCGTCGGCAACGGCGTTCACATCCACTTGAGTTTCATGGGCGAAAACGGACCGTTGACCTACGATGCGGCGGGTGTGCACGGCCTTTCGCCGCTGACAGCCTCTTTCGCCGCGGGCGTGCTGAAATACCTGGACAGCATTCTCGCGCTGACGGCGCCGTCCGTCATTTCCTACGAACGGCTGACACCGCACCGCTGGAGCGCGGCCTACAACAATCTCGGTCTTCAGGACCGTGAGGCGAGCCTGCGCATCTGCCCAGTGACCGCGACGGATCCGGACTCAATTGCGCGCCAGTTCAACATCGAGTACCGGGCCGGGGACGCCGCAGCGTCGCCGCACCTTGCGCTTGCCGCACTCGTTCACGCGGGGTGTCAGGGGATCGAAGAAAATCTCGCCGCGCCTGAGGTGACCGAAGAGGACCTCTCGCTTCTGAGTGCCGAAGAACTTGGCGACAGGGGCTTCGTGCGCCTGCCGCAAACCCTTGAAGATGCGCTTCAACGGTTTGCAGCAAACAAGGTTGTGACCGGCTGGTTCGACCCAGACTTCGCGGCGGTTTACGTGGCGCACAAGGCGGCGGAAGCGGCCTTTGTTCAGGAAATGGACACCGCACAGAAATGTGCCGCCTACGAGGATGTCTATTGATGCTCGTGCTCAATGACATTTCGAAACAGTTTGGTGGCGTCAGAGCCGTCAGCGATGTCAGTTTCGAGGTGGCAGCGGGCGAAGTGCGCGGCCTGATCGGTCCCAACGGGGCCGGAAAGACCACCCTGATCAACCTGATTTCCGGGCTCCTGACGCCGTCCAGCGGCACCATGTCCCTTGAGGGCGACATTCTGGACGGGACAGGTGCGGCTGCCAGAACCCGCAAGGGAATTGCCCGCACGTTCCAGAACCTGCGCATCTTTGAAAACCTCTCGGTCGGACAGAACATCGAGGTTGCCCAGATCACCGCCCGGTCCGAAGGACACGAGGACAGTTCCGCCGTCGGTGAGGCTGTCGAGCGGTTCGACCTTGCAGGCAGACTGCACATGCCGGCGAACGCGCTTTCCTACGGTCATCTCCGGCGGCTGGAAATCGTGCGCGCGCTGGCGCTCAACCCCAAGGTTCTGATGCTCGACGAACCGGCAGCCGGAATGAACGAACAGGAGACACACGAGCTGGCCGAAGCACTCGACTGGGTCAAGACCCGCTTCGGCTGCGCCACACTGGTCATCGATCACGATCTCAAATTCATCATGACGCTCTGCGACAGGATCACGGTCCTGAACATGGGAGCCGTGATCGCTGAAGGAACGCCCCGAGAGATAACAAACAACCAGGACGTCATAGATGCCTATCTGGGCGAGGACCATTCCAATGCCGCGTGAGGCGGCGTAAAACAGGAGAGGGACAGTGAAGAAAATCGGACTTACACTCGCCGGGCTCGCAGTTGCTGCCACCCCGGCTTTCGCTGCGGATACGGTCAAGATCGGTCTCGCGGTTCCCATGACCGGCGACTACGCACCCTATTCGGAATTCCAGGGTGCAAAATGCATGGCGGAAAAGATCAACGCGGACGGCGGCATCAACGGCATGCCGATCGAGTTGTTCATACAGGATACGGGCTCGGACACGCAGACGGCCGTCTCGCTCGCACAGAAGTTCCTGGACGACGGGGTGGTCATGCTCGGCACGATCCCGTTCTCCGACACGATGATCCCGGTCGCGCAGGTTGCCGCCGGATACGGTGTCTCGATTTTCCAGCCGCAATCAACGCAGGTGGAGATGCATGCGGGCATCGTCGACAACTTCTTTACCGGCGTGTCGCCCGATCCGTTCACGGCAACCGCGGCGGCAAATCATGCGCTCAAGCAGGGTGTGAAGAACGTCGTCCTGTTCACTTCGGATGAAGGCGGCTCCTGGTCTGCGCGCACGCCGCTCTGGTTCGGAGACGTGATCGAGGAAAATGGCGGCAAGGTCCAGGCCAAGCTCAATTTCAGCTTCGGAACGTCTGACTGGTCGCCGCAGATTGCCGAGATCAAGGCACTGGATACACCGCCCGACGCGGTCTACCTCTCGTCGATCATGCCCGATGTCGGTGTTCTTGTCCGCCAGTTGCGCAGTGCGGGCATCGATGCCTGGGTCATCGGGTCGGATGGCTTCGACGATCCGTCGCTGGACGCGATCGGGTCGGATGATCCCAGCCTTCTGGACAAGGTGTTCTTCGCAACGCTTGCACCGAGCCACGCGGACAGCGCGGTCGTGAAATTCATGAAGGAATGCGAGGACATGGGCTTTGAGGTCGGGGGCCTGTTTCCGGCAACGGGAGCGGACACGATCATGGCGGTGAAATTCGGCGTGGAAACTGCCGGCAGCCTTGATCCGGCGGCGGTCTCGGACGCAATCCGGTCCGCTGACAGCGTCCCGGTTCTGACGGTGGATTCTATTTCTTTCAAGGACACCAAGACCTACGCTCAGCGAACGATCCCGGTCATAGGGTTCAAGGACGGCAAGCGCGTTCTGATCACGAACGATATCCCGGCCAACGTTCCGACGGACTGGAACTGACGACCCCGGCGCGGCCTTCTGTCTATGAAAGGCCGCGCCAGCCAGGCGGAACGCATGCTCACCATCCAGGATCTTCATGTCTATCACGGGCCGATCGAAGCGGTTCACGGCATTTCCCTCAACGTGGAACGGGGCAAGTGCATTTCTCTCCTGGGGCCGAACGGCGCGGGAAAGACATCAACGATTTCCGCCATCACCGGGATCGCGCGCGCAACCGGGTCGATCCGGTTCGAGGAGCGTGAGATTTCCGGCGACAGCGTCGAGGCGCGCATTGCCTCGGGCATCGCCGTCTCCCCGGAAGGGCGGCGCATTTTCTCCAATCTGACAATCCTGGAAAACCTCACGCTGGGCGCGGCCTTGCAGAAAGACCAGAGCGAAAAGGGCAGGGACATCGAACACTGGTTCTCGCTCTTTCCCATTCTTGCCGAGCGCAGGGATCAGGCGGCCGGCACGCTGTCCGGAGGAGAACAGCAGATGCTGGCGATTGCCCGGGCGCTGATGGCGAGACCCAGGATCCTGCTTCTGGATGAGCCGAGCCTGGGCCTCGCGCCCAAGATCGTCCGGCGGATCTTCGATCTGATCGGCACATTGAAGGAGCAGGGCATGACGATCCTGCTCGTTGAACAAAACGCGACACAGGCGCTCAAGCTCGCGGACTACGCCTACCTCATGAGTTCGGGCCGGATCGTCGCTCACGGAACCGCGGACGAACTTGGAAAGAGCGACAAGCTGATGGCAGAGCTGACGGGGGTCGCCTGATATGGAATATGTCATTCAGCAGGTTCTGAACGCACTCAGTTTCGGAGCCGAATACGCGCTGCTTGCGCTCGGCCTCGCAATCGTTTTCTCGATCATGGGACTGGTGAATTTCGCCCATGGCGAGATCATTGCCGTCGGGGGCTACACGATGGTCGCCTTCGCCGCGCTCGCGATCGGAAATCCGGTGATCGTGATGGGCGGCGCGGTGATCGCGGCGATGCTGGCTTCCCTGACCCTGGAACGGGTTGCCTTCCGGCCCGTGCGCAAGGCCGATCCGACGACCGGGCTTCTGACTGCCTTTGGCGTCTCCATTGTTCTTCAGAACGTTTTCCTGATGTTCGTGTCGCCGCGACCGATTGCCGTCACCTCGCTCTATTTCCTCGACTGGCCGATCGAGATCGGAGGAATACGGCTCGCCTCGCTTCAGGTTTTCGAAACGCTGACGACAATCATTGTCATCGTGGCTCTGATGCTGTTTCTGCGCCGCACCGTTCTCGGGCTGGCCGTGCGCGCCGCGTCCCTTGATTTCGAGATGGTGCGGCTCACCGGCATCAAGGCCAACAGGGTGTTCGCGATGGCGTTCCTGATCTCCGGTCTTCTGGCCGGTCTGGCGTGCATCTTCATCATGGCGCGGCGCGGCAGCGTCGATCCGCATCTTGGGTTCGACCCGGTCCTGAAAGCGTTTGTTGCGTGCGTTGTCGGCGGTTTCGGAAGTCTTCCGGGGGCCGTACTTGGCGGGTTTCTGCTTGGGGCCGTCGAGGTGGCCATGCTGGTGATGCTGCCCCAGAGCCTTGGAGGCATGACCGACGCCTTCGTGTTCATGATCGTGGCGCTGATCCTGATCTGGCGGCCGGACGGCATTCTTTCTCCTGCCATCGAAAAGGGAGACAAGTTGTGATCCGGCTGAGCCAGAGCCAGAGATCCGGCCTGGTCGGGGCCGCGTTGCTGGCGGCAGTGCTGGTCGTGATCGGTTTCCTCACGCTCTATTTCGGATCACGGTACCAGATCCGTCTCGTGTACTCGGCCTATGTCAATCTGATTGTCGTGCTGGGTCTTCAGGTTTTCATGGGAAACGCCCGGATCACAAATCTTTCGCACAGTGCCTTCATGGGGATCGGGGCCTATGCGGCCGCCCTTTGCGTCACGCCCGAAAACATCAAGAAGATTTCCCTGCCGGCGGCACCGTGGGGTCTGGCAGACTTCTCGCTCGACCCGGTCCTTTCTGCCGTCATCGCGCTCGTGATAACGGCGGTCCTGGCTTTTCTGCTTGGCCTCTTCATTGTCCGGCTGACGAGTATCGGCGCGACCATCGTGACGCTTGCGGTTCTGGTGATCGTGCATGCCGTGTTTCTCTACCGGACCGATATCTTCAAGGGAAATCAGGCGTTTTTCGGCATCCCTCAGGTGTTCGACCTGAGCTGGGTGGTGGGTATCGCCATCCTCGCGGTCATCGTGTGCCGGCTGTTCCGGGAAAGCCGATGGGGCATCCAGCTCCGGGCGAGTGCCGATGATGAGGTCGGCGCGGCCGCGATGGGGGTCGAGATCTACAAGCTGCGCCTGATCGCCTGGGTGCTGGGTGCGGTCATTCTCGCTGTCGCCGGTATCTGCTACGCCTATTTCCTTGGCACGATTTCCGCGCGCCCCTTCTATTTCAACCATGTTTTTCTGACCCTGGCGATGCTGATCCTCGGCGGCATGCGCACCGTAACCGGAGCCGTTCTCGGGACGTTCCTGATTTCGTTCGGACTGGAAGGCGTCAGATATCTGGAAACGGGACCCGTCCTGCTCGGCATCGAGCTGCCAGAAGCGCTGGGGCTGTCCGGGATCGCGCTGGGTGCCGTCATCGTCTTGACAATGGCGCTCAGACCGACGGGTATCATGGGGAACCGGGAAATCGAGACGCTGTTCGTCCGCAAGACTTTCTAGGAGGAAGACGTGGCCTGCAATCACACGATCCACAAGCACGCGCACCATTTCGGCTGGGACAATTCGATCGATCCGATCCTCAGCGTTGCGCCCGGCGAAACGATCGAAGTCGAAACGATCGACAGCTCCGGTGGCCAGTTCAACGCGACCTCGACGGTTGCCGATCTCGGCAATCTCAGCTTCGACAAGGTCAATCCGGTCACGGGTCCGATCTTCATCGAGGGAGCGGAGCCGGGGGACGCGGTTGCAATCACCTTTCTGGATTTCAAGCCGTCCGGCTGGGGCTGGACGGCCAATATTCCCCGGGTTTGGACTGTTGACCGACCAGTTCCCGGATCCCGCGCTGCATATCTGGGACGTATGATTCCGTCTCCATGAAACCTGCGCTCTATGGGCCGGGTGGGGCCGTTCCCCTGAAACCCTTCGTCCGGTACAATCGGGCTGGCGCTTGCCGAACCCGGTCTGCATTCGGTGGTGCCCGCCGCGCCGGGTTGGCGGCAATCTGGACATCCGGGATAATTCAGTCGGAACAACGCTTTACCTGCCCGTCGAGGTTGCCGGCGGCATGCTTTCGCTCGGCGACACCCATGCTGCTCAGGGCGACGGCGAAATCTGCGGAACGGCGATCGAAAGTCCGATGGACGTCGCGATAAAGGTGGACCTGATCAAACAGGCGAACTACCCGTTTCCCCGCTTTGAAACGAACGGACCGGTGACACGGCATTTCGATGCGAAGGGCTACAAGGCGACGACCGGCATCGGAGAAGATCTGATGCAGGCGGCACGCGACGCGGTGTCGGGCATGGTTGACTGGGTTTCTACAACGACCGGGGATGAGCGCGCTTGACGCCTATATGCTGTGCTCGGTCTGCGGTGATCTTCGCATCTCGGAAATCGTCGACATGCCCAATTGGACCGTTTCCTTCTATTTTCCCGAAGAGCGTGCTGGACTGACATACCCGTGCCGAAGTTAATTTTGGCGTAATGCCCGTTTTCGCGTCGCGCGATCCCAACCGTTGGTGAGAAGCCCATTCAGGTTTAACTCTACGTATGCATTGAACATGCCTTTACGGAAAAAAATCCTGTTTAAGGTCTTGAGTTGGCGTCAATTCCCGAACCGACTCTGATAACATCGCGCCCTGTCGTCGCAACCTCCACGGTGGGGCCGGTTGTTGACCGACACGCAATACCGAGTTGCAGATCGTGTAATCGGACGTCAATCGGGCTGAAAGATCCATGCAAAGACTGGATTTTGAGTTGGACAAGGCTCAGGTCAAGCGCGCCTGGGGCGTGATCGACCGGGAGTTCCAGTCTCTCGGTCTTGTCCTGCGGCGCGGCCTCCGATTTCGATCTTGTCGAAGCCATGGCCGCGGAGAGCGGGTTTCCGCCGCTTGAAGGCCATTTCACGCCGACGCTCAACACCTACACGCCGTCGCAGGCCTTCTGGCTCGCCCTGACCGATAAGGACGGCAAGCTGGCCGGGCGGGTCTGCGCGCGTTTCGACAGGATGGAATACCCGATGACGCTCACCGATTTCTGGCGCAAGTATTTTCACCGCTGCTATCCGAACGCGCTGGGCGGACAGGTCGTTCTGGAAGAGGACCAGCCGCGCGTCGGCCGGCGCATCACGGGCGATGTCGTCTATCTGGGAGGCACCTATGTCGCCCGCGAATGGAGACGCCACAAACTCGGGGGGCTGTTGAACCAGCTCGCCCAGATCGAGGCCTTGCACGACTGGGGAGCCGGTTTTTACTATGGCTGGATCCAGGGGCACACATTCCTGGACGGCTTCTGGCGCGAATGCGGCTTTACCAGGTGTTCCCACCACGCATTGCGCTGGGCCGAGCCGCTGCCTGGTACGCTGGATGCCAATCTGATTTTTGCTGGCAATAGCGTTGATGATGTGTGTGATCTGATAGATCGCGTCGCTCGTGGATTTCCAGCAATTCCATCAGACAGAATATTCTCACAATCCCCGAACGGGTCTCGAACCTGACCAGGAGCCGCTTGGAGTGTCATGTCGGGAACGCCGGCGCCAAGGCGGTTGCCGGTCCGCTGGATATCCAGCCAGGGATCTCCCCTGAAGACGGTCTGGTAACCGTCGGCAACACCCTTGCGGTAAACCTGCGGCAGGAAACTGGTCGCCGGTTTCTGCGCTTCGGGATCCAGCGCGTGCGGGAAGAACCGCCTGAACGTGGTCTCTTTCCCCGCGAACGTGATCGTCGGAACGTCGCCCGGATTGGCCGAGGGAAGCGTGAGAAGGAGCCACGGGCTCAACTTCGTCATACGGCTGTCCCGGATCATGACGCCACGGTTTTCTTTCCAGGTATTCAGCAGGAACTGAGCCCGCTCACCGGCCAGTCCGTTCTCTACATTTGAGAGCGGAAGTGGCTCAACAAAGGTATTCTTGCTCATCTATCTGTCCAAAGGGTCCCGGGTTGGGCTGGAATCCGCGCTGGATTGCTTCGGCGAAAATGTCGCCTCGGGCCTCAACGGCAAGTTCCGCACGCTCCGCATCCGTCAATAGACTGGTCTGGTCGTGATTGAACATGTTGAAACAGTGAAAGTCCAGCAGATACAGGCAGTCGTATCTGGCTGCAATTTCAAACAGTTCAAGGAACTCGAGCTGTTCCTTCGTAAATTCCTGCACACTCATGGTTTCTACCACTTACTTTTTCAGTTTGACGAGAGCCTCATATACAAAGAAAACGCTTTCCAGAATTTCGAACTGGTTCATGCGTTGATGTTCCGGTTTCCGGTTGTTCTGTTCAACAACGCTTTCCAGAGCCTTCAGGTATAGCTCCTTGTCCAGGCTCTGGCGATCCCGGCCAGGTTCCTGGGGAACTTCACCGGGCAGCGGCGCTTTCAATTCCCTTGACAGCAACAGCATGTGTTCTGCGCTGAGAGCCTGCTTTCCCTTGCGAATGCGTGACACGGATGCCGGCGTCAGGCTCAGAAGAACCGCGACCTCGGTATTCTTCATACCGCTGGCTTCGATGGCGTTGTTCGCCCAGGTTGTAACGTCGAAGCCGTTTTCACCCGCAGGTGATTCCATGTTACGCGTCCCGTAAGATTTATTACCAAACTCTTAACGAATATTACGTGATGCGACATAAAATGCAACGGCAGACTCTCCTTGCGGAAGCTGATCCCCGGAGAATCTGCGATTGTGCTTAACGGCCGGCAAGGATGTGTGACTGGCCGGCTTTGGCGGCACAGGATACAAATTCGATGGCATATTGTGGTCTATTGATGCCGGCGGCGCCAATGCAGGCGGCACGTGTCTCACGGATCGGCGATGACATCCATCCGACCGACGGATGCGTATCCTGAAGGACAAAAATCGGATGCAGGCCTGATTGAAAGATGTGATGATGAGGGCCAACGACATCCCGAGGGTTGACCGGATGAAGCGTGTAATCGCCAGAATTGCAGTTGTTGTTTCCTTTGCGTTTTTGCTGCCCGCGGCAGCCTTGGCCGATGAATTGCTCGATAACGTCCGCTGGCTGTTGTCATCGCCCGAAAGGCTGCCGCTGATCGTCGAGAAACGGCGGAGCGAAATCTCCGCCTTTTACAATTCCGGCGGGGCACAACTGCTCTGGCTTGACCAGCCGCGCAGCCACGAACTCATCAGCGAGATGCAGCTGGCATATCTGCAGGGACTTCGCCCGGAGGACTATCCGGCCGCAGTGCTCGAGGACGCCGCCGCTTCGCTCAACAGTCTTTCGTCGGCAGCCGACATCGCCTGGGTGGAGTTGCTCTACACCGGTCACTTTCTGGATTACGCGCATGATCTGAGAGCAGGGCGCGTCTCGCCCCGTGTGCTTTATCCGGACGCCTACATGCCTTCCAATTCGATCGACACCATCGACGCCCTGTCGAGACTGACCACATCGGAGGAAATGTCCGCGTTTATCGATGTCTGGCAACCGCAGGATGACACGTACAGACGTCTCAAGGGGCACTTGCAGCACCTTCATGACATTCAGGATTCAGGTGGCTTTACCTTCCTTGACCCGGCCTCCGTGCCGGTCCCCGATCTGCGCCGGCGGCTTTTCGAAGACGGCCTTCTGTCGGAAGCGTCCGGGGATACGGCTTATGACAAACGCCTGGCCTTTGCGGTGGGGCAGGCGCATCTGCGGTACGGGCTCGACATTTCCGGCCAGGTCACGCCCGGCCTGGTCCGGGCGCTCAACATACCCGTGGACCGGCGGATCGAGCAGCTCACCAACGCCCTGGAGCGCATTCGATGGCTCCCGAACGAGTATTCCCGACTGCAGCTTTACGTGAACAAGGGCGAAAACACCTACGTTTTCCTGGAAAACGGCCGGGTCGTGCGCGAAGGACAGGCCTATCCGAATTGCCCGGACAGGAACCACACGACGCTGGCGACGACAATCGAGGCCGTGACCTTCCACCCGACCTGGCAGGTGCCGTGGGAGTTTTTCGGAAAGGAATTGCTGCCGCGCCTCAAACAGGACCCCGAGCAGGTCGAGGCCGCCGGCTACTACCTGAAGCGCAGCGGCGCCGAGGTTCCGCTGGATGCGCTTCCATGGAAGGAAGCCAGCCTGCGCGATATCGAGCGGGCCAGCAACCGGGAGCAGTATGCGCTTTATCTGCCGGCCTCCAGCGAGAACCCGCTCGGGCCAGTATGCCTACCGGCTGCGGCAGGAGCAAAGGTTGCAGCTCTTCGATCTCGAGGCCACGCCGGACGATGACCTTTTCTGCAATCCCTACCTGCCGAAAACGGCCTTCGGCATCGTCAACGGACTGGATATTCTGGACCAGATCATCGAGCCGCGCGTGCTGCCGGCCGACGGGATCGAGGACCGGATATCCAGACAGGACACGGTCACGTTTCCGGCCCGGGGCGGATTGATGGCGGTCGTTTCTCACCAGTCGGTCTGGGTCCAGCGGCAGGGCCTGATCCGCTTCGGCATTGACCCGTACCTCGAAGACGCCCGCCTGACCGCCGCGCTTTCCGGGCGGCCGAAGCCCTGACGGAGTTTTATCCGGCGGGCACAGGCGGGACGTGAGTCAAAGCAGCATGATCAGGGTGCCCGCGAGCGTGAGCAGCACATTCGCAAGGGCATAAGTGCCGGCATATCCGAGCGCCGGAACCGTGCTTTTCGCCGCCTGCTGCACAATGCCGAGGGCCGGTGTGCTGGTCATGGCCCCGGTCAGCGCGCCCAGCAGAAGCGCCGGGTTCATGCCGAGGGCCAGCCGTCCGAAAACGTAACCGCACAGAAGCGGCAGGCAGGTCACGACCACGCCTGACAGGAACAGGACCGGTCCTACTGAGCCGATCGCGGCGGCGATGCCGCCGCCGGCGTTCAGTCCCACGCCGACCATGAACAGGAGCAGGCCGAGTTCCATCATGATGAACCGGGCCGCAGCCGGCATGCGGCCGAAGGTGGGACGGTTGGCGCGCAGGAAACCGACACAGATGCCTGCAATCAGCAATCCGCCCGCGGTGCCGATGCCGACATCGATGTCGCCGATCTTTACGGTGATCTGACCGAGCAACAGGCCGAAGACGATCCCGGCGGCGAAAGTCAGCAGGTCGGTTTCGACGGCCTTCCGGTCCTCTGCGCCAAGTTCGGCAATGGCCCTGTCAAGCGCCCGGCGTTCGCCGGTCAGGATCATGACATCACCGCGCTGGGCAACGGTTCCGGGCGCCAGGGGAAGCTGGATCTGGGATCGGGTCATGCGTGTCAGGTAACAGCCGTGACGTTCATATATTCCGAGTTGCTCCAGGGATTTTCCGACGGCATTCGGGTTCGTCACCACAACCTCGGCAACATCGACGACGGCATCGATCAGATCCCGGTCCAGGACTTCGGCGCCGAGGCGATACTGGCTTCTTGCCCTCGCGTGTTCTTCCGGTGTTGCGAAAACGGCGACCTTGTCGCCTGCCTCGATCACCGTGTCGGGTTGGGGGTCGATCAACTCGGTCCCGCGTTTGATCTTGTAGAGTGACCTGACGCTGATGTCCTTTGCGGAGCGGGCAACCAGCGCCTGCGCTATCGTCAGACCGCTGACCTCCAGTTCGTCGATCAGGTAGGCGCGCAGGATCGGCCTGTCGATCGTGTCCTCGACATTTTCCTGCTTGAAGCCGCGCTCGCTGGCGAAGGTTTCCGCCGCTGCCGCCAGGTCGACACGCAGAAGGTTCGGCAGCAGTTTAACGACCAGGAGCAGGCCAACCGTTCCGAAGATGTAGGTAATCGCATAGGCGACGCTGATGCTTTCGATGAGGCTGTTGGAGGTTTGTCCGGCGGCCGGAGACACGAGACCGGACGAAACCGCGTTCTGGGCGCCGACAAGGGTCGGCGTGCTCGTCAGGCTGCCGGCCATCAATCCGGCGGAAAAGGAGTTGGAAAGACCTGTCAGCCAGGCGAGACCAAGCACAAGAAGGAAGGAGCCACCCGCCATGAACACGGTCAGAACAAGATACTTGGGCCCGTCCTGGCGCATCACGTTGAGGATCTGCGGTCCGGCCTGCCAGCCTACGGAATAGATGAACAGCGTGAAGCCGATCGCCTGAACGATCGGATCGATCTTGTAACCGTAGTGTCCGAACATCAGCGCGCAGAGCAAAACACCGCCGGTCACGCCGATTTCAAAGCGGGCGACGCGGATGTTGCCGATCAGGTACCCGATCGCAATGATCGTGAAGATGACCAGCACGGAATCCTGCTGGAAGATCTGCGAAAAATCGATGGTCATGTTTTTGTCTTGTCTGGCGCGAAGCCATTGCTGGCCAGGTCGGTTGGCCGCCGGTCAACTGCGCGCACTGTCGTAAAGTCGGCCCCTCCTGATCGCCTGTTGCGTCAAAATAATGACGACAGGCCGACAATCGGCCCCGCCAGGGCCCAATCATCGTTCAATTCCCGCGATTGTGGAGGGCCGGATCAGGCGCTCGCCTGTTCAGGCTCGGGGCGATGCAGGTCCTGCTTTTTTGCGGCCGCATTCAGATTGCGGATTTCGCCCGATGCGGCGATCTCATGCGAGGTGGCAAACCGCTCGTGATTCTGGGCGACCTTGGGAAGGTCGTATAGGTAGTTCACCATGACCCCGGCCGACTGCGCGCGTCCCTTGGCGGACGTGTCCGCGACGGCGTGGACTGCATGGATCATCGCCCCGTTGCCAAGATGAAAACGGGCAACGGGATCCAGGGGTTCACCATCGGGCCGCTTTGCCGACATCAGGTAATAGGCGGCAAGGAGCCTCAATTGCTTGGTATCCGCGTCTTCGTAGGCAATATCTTCCGAATTCAGCCACTTCGTCAGCCCCGGGATCGGCGACAAGGTGACGAATGATTTCAAACCGGGGAGTTCGGCCGCCAGGTCGGATGCGACCTGCTTGATCAGCGAATTGCCGAACGAGATCCCGGCGAGACCTGCCTGACAGTTGGAGATCGAGTAGAAGACGGCCGTCTTTGCCGTGTCCGCGGCAATGATCTCGCGTTCGTCGGTGAGCAGGTCCTGAATGGAGCCCGGGATCTCGCTTGTCAGGGCCACTTCAACAAAGATCAGGGGCTCGTCCGGCATGGTGGGGTGAAAGAATGCGAAGCAGCGGCGGTCGTCCGGCACCAGCCTGTGACGCAGGTCCTCCCAACTGGCGATTTCGTGCACGGATTCATAGGCGATGATCTTCTCAAGGATATGTGCCGGGCTTTCCCAGCTGATCGGCCGCAGAACCAGGAAACCCCGGTTGAACCAGGACACGAACAGGTGCCTGAAATCCTGATCGAGCGCTTGCAGTTTGGGATCGTTGCCGCCGAGGGTGAGAAGATTGGCGCGCATTCGCACCAGGATTTCGGTCGCACCCGGGGTCTGGTTCAACCGCCTGATGAGTTCCTGCCGGTCCGGTTCGACCGCCGTCATGAAAGCGCGGTAGCTCTGCTTGCTCGGGTTTTTCTCGTAGGCGTCGAGCGTGCTGCGCACCTTGTCGGGATCTATGTTCATGTCGCTGGCCAGATGCTGAAAGAAAGCGAGTTTTTCCCCGTCTGTCATCGCCTGGTAGCGCTTCAGGATGTGATTTGCCGCTGAGAGCCCGGTAATTTCCCCGGTCGCGCCGACAAGAGCCGTGATCAGTTCCTCCATCGAGCGGGAGTCCGGCTTGTCGAGCGCAGCAGCCAGATATCTGCGTTCGAAAATTGTCGACAGCAAATCTCCAAGGATGGTCATCGTTTTCTCCAAGGGCCGTAAACGTCTCGACGCCGCAGCGGTGAAGTCTCAAGGCGCACGCTTCCGGTCGCGACGGAAGCGTGCGTTCAAATCATATGCGGTGCTTCACGCCTTGCCCAATTGTCCTTTTGGCGAGCCGACCGCGCAGAATGCCTTCACCTTAGGACAGATTGACCTGCTTGGTGGACAGACCGACGGACAATGTGAAACTGCCCTCGTTTACGAGCCAGCGGCGGACCTTGAACGTCCGGACGCCTTTGGCATGCATCGGATCTTCAGCAGCGTAACGCCTTGCGTCTTCCAGCGATGGCGCCCTGTAGATGATCATCCCTTCGCCCTCCAGATTGTCGCCGGATGCATCGGAGACCGGACCTGCGAAAACGAGTTTGCCCTCCTGTTCCATCCGGGCCTGGTAAGCGAGATGATCGGGCAGGGTGCCGGGCAAATCTGCGTCCGGTCCGGAGGGAATCGTATTCACGACATAGAGCTCGAGCGCGAGTGATCCCCGTTCCCTGGCCATGCGTTTGTAGTCGTTCCATTTCGGCATGCGGTACCTCCAGTTTTTCTTACATTAAAAAAATCGATATTATTTGACAATCTTAAAAATAGTCGTCAAAGTTAGAAAAAATTTGGAAACGCCGAGGCAAAAATGCGATTTATAGTTGGGACAGGTTCGTCGGGGCAGGGTGTGTTTCTCGTAGAGGGGGAATGGGCCTGGAACCTGACGGCGGCAAACGGAAATGTCGGAACGGATTTGAGTGCGTTGGCCGCGGGCCGGATCGCCATGGACAGTCTCGAAACGCTGAAGCAAAGCGTGGACGCGGAGCCTCTTTCCTCGATCACGCCGGGCCTTCCGATCGAGCGTCCCGGCAAGATCATGTGCCTCGGTCTGAATTATGTCGACCATATCAAGGAAGGGGGCTACGAAGTTCCTTCCTATCCCGCGCTGTTCATGCGCTGCAACACCTCCATGATCCCGGCAGGCGCACCGATGGTCCGCCCGAGCTGCTCGGAGCAGCTGGACTACGAAGCCGAGTTGATGGTGATTATCGGCAAGGGCGGCAAACATATCAGCGAGCAGGACGCGCTGGAGCATGTGTTCGGCTACACCATCTTCAATGACGGGTCGGTGCGGGAATACCAGCGCAAGACCCACCAGTGGACGCCCGGAAAGAATTTTGACGGCACAGGCCCCATCGGCCCGGTCATCGTGACACCGGACGAACTTCCCGCTGGCGCGGAAGGCCTCAAGATCGAGTCGCGCGTCGGCACGGAAATCCTGCAGAGCGCAAAAACCTCCGACATGCTCTGGAGCGTTGCGCGCACGATCGCGACGGTATCCGAATTCACGACCTTTGAATCCGGTGACCTGCTTGCGATGGGAACACCTCCCGGGGTCGGGCATGCCAAGACACCCCAGCGCTGGCTGCGTCCGGGTGAAGTCGTTGAAGTCGAGATCGAGGGCATCGGTATCTGTGCCAATCCCGTTGTCGCCGAAGAAGACATGGTTGCGACGGAGGCCGCGGAATGACACTGGCCGTCTCTCATGCACCGACCGGTGAGGCGCTGGAAAAGCTGCGCGCGGAAGCACATGCGCATATCCGCGATCTGCGCGAGCGGATCGGCAAACTGGACGATGACGGTATCGACCTGATCCTGCGGACCGCCAGGTCGCACTACGCCTGGCAGGACAGGCCTGTACCGCATGAAGTTCTCGAGGCGATCTACGAGATAACTGCCGCAGGTCCGACAAGCATGAACACATGCCCGGCGCGCTTCTATTTCGTTGAGAGCCACGAGGCCAAGACCCGGCTTGCCAAGGCGCTCAAGGACAAGAATATCGACAAGATGATGTCTGCGCCGGGGACGGTGATCATTGCGCACGACCTGGACTTCTGGAAGGAGCTGCCGTTCCTCTTTCCCCACGAGGACCGTCGGCCGCATTTTGAAGGAAAACCGGAACATTCCGAAACCACCGCCTTTCGGAACGGGACGCTTCAAGGGGCCTATTTCATGATCGCGGCGCGCGCGCTCGGTCTTGATGTCGGCGCGATGTCCGGCTTTTCCAACAAGATCGTGGACGAGGAGTTCTTCGCCGGAACCACGCTCAGATCGAATTTCCTGTGCAACTTCGGCTATGCCGACGAAACCGCGCTGTTCCAGAAACTGCCGCGTCTTCCGTTCGACAAAGCCTGCAAGTTCCTGTGAGGCAGACGAATGGCGCTGAAGGCAAAGACAGTCGTCAAGCTCCGGTCCTCCGCAAAGGGGATCAGCCATTCCAGGACGGATGTCGGTATCCGAGACCTGACGTTTTCGATCGATGAGCCTGAGGCACGGGGCGGAACGAATCTCGGCCCCGCACCGACGGAGGCGGCGCTGGCCGCACTCGCCGGATGCACCAACGTGATCGGCAACAAGTGTGCCGACAGACTGGGCGTCGATATCGGACACCTGTCGATCGAAATCACCTGCGAATTCGACCGCAGGGGCGTCACCTTGGAGGAGGAAATCGACGTTCCCTTTGTCGCGCTGAGCCAGGTGGTGACGAGCGACGGGACCGCAACGGATGACGATCTCGCACGCGTTGCGCGGGAAGTCGCCAAATACTGCCCCCTGTCGAAACTGTTCGAACAGGCGGGGACCGCACTTGAGACGGTCTGGCAAAAGGCCTGACCGCTCTGATTATTGGGAGGAGAATGCCATGTTTGGAAAAATGACGAGACGGGGTGCACTTGCTCTTGCGCTTTTGAGTGCCACTTCGCTGCCCACGTCCGCGACCGAGACCATCAAGGCCGTCGTCATCGACGGCTATCCGGCGCGTGCTCTCTGGGTAAAGGAATTCACCAACTTCTTCATTCCGGAAGTCGACAAGCGGCTTGCCGAAACCGGCAACTACAAGATGGACTGGCAGGAAAGCTACGGCGGGTCCATCGTGAAGCCGAAGGGTGTCCTGGAAGGCATCAAGCTGGGGCTCGGTGACATCGGTATCGTGACGACGATCTTCCATTCGTCGAAACTGCCGAGCCAGGCGATTTCCGCGGTAACGCCATTCGTTGCACCGGATTCCCGTGCGGTCGCCAAGGCGGTTGACGAGATCGCCAAGGAATTCCCGACCATGCAGAAGGAATTCGAGAAGCAGAACCAGGTGTACCTGGCAACGGGTGTCGTGCTGGATACCTACCAGGTGTTTTCAAAGGACCCGATCAACGGCATTTCCGACATTGAAGGCAAGAAGGTTGCCGGTGCCGGCATGAACCTGAGATACCTGGAAGGCATCGACGGTGCGGCCGGTGTCCGCGGCGGTCTGACCGATTTCTACAACATGCTGCAGACCGGCCTCGTCGACAAGGCGATGCTGTGGCCGGAAGCCGCCAGTACGTTCAAGATTGCCGAAGTCGCGCCCTACATGCTGAAGGCGGATCTTGGTGCGGTGAATTCCAAGACGATCACCGTGAACAAGGATTACTGGGACGGTCTTCCCGATGAGGTCAAGGAAGTTCTGCAGGAGGTTGCTGTCGAGTACCGCGACCATGTCGCAGGCATTGCCATGGATCGGGCCCAGGCCAGCCGCGACAAGTATGTCGAAGCAGGCGGCACCATCGTGGAAATGGACCCGGCCGAACGCGAAGCCTGGGCGGCCGCGATCCCGAACCTTGCCGTGGAATGGGCCGCAGACCTTGATTCCAAGGGCGAGCCGGGCAGTGATATGCTGAAGGCCTACATGACCAAACTGCAGGACTCGGGCTTCACACCGACCCGCGACTGGTCTGCGGAACTTTCGCAGTAAGGCAGCGACAACAAGCGGGAGCGCCGGTATGCTGCGACCAATCCGTACTGGCGTTCGCGCCCTTTCAAACCTCGCCAGCTGGGTTGCCATGGGTGCCAACGCGGTTGGCACCCTCATCGTGCTCGGCCTCGTCCTGATCGTGAATTACGACGTGGTTGCGCGCGGTCTCTTCAACGCCCCGTTCCGCGGGGCGTATGAAGTGGTCCAGTTCTCCATGGTGCTCATCGTCTTTCTGCAGCTGCCCGATGTGGTGCGGATGAACCGGCTGACGCGCTCCGACGGATTCCTGACCATTCTGTCGACGTCCCGGCCCCGGTCTGCGGGAACGATCCGGCGCACGATCAATTTCGTGTCTGGCGTGTTCATGCTGCTCGTGGCCTATGCGATCTGGCCGGAATTCGTCGAGATGTATGAAACAAAAGACTTTTTTGGTGTTCCGGGTATTTTCACGGCGCCCTGGTGGCCGATCAAGCTCGCCATCTTTCTCAGCGCCACCCTGTGCACGATCCTGTTCTTCATCAAGGTCCTGATGCCGGACCCGGCGGTCGAGCCTGTCCGCCTTAACGAACATGCCGAGGAAAACGCGTGACACCTTTTGAAATCGGCATCCTGTCCGTCATCGCGATCGTTGTTCTCGTCTATGTCGGCGTCTATATCCCGATCGCGCTCGGCCTGGTCTCGTTCGTCTCGATCCTCCTGATGCGGGACAATTTCGACCTCGCGATCAATCTCCTGAAGATCGCGATCGGCGACAGCGTGATGGAATACACCTTCGCGACGGTCCCGCTCTTCACCTTCATGGGGCTGATCGTCTCCAAGGCGGGGCTCGGTGCCGACATCTACACCGTGATGAATTCCGGTTTTCGCAAGGTCAAGGGCGGGATCGGCATGGCAACCGTCGGTGCCAACGCCGTCTTCGCCGCGGTGACCGGATCGTCCATCGCTTCCGCCTCGGTGTTTTCGAAGGTCTCCGTGCCGCAAATGCTGGCCTTCGACTACAATCCGCGCTTCGCGGTCGGCGTTGTTGCCGGCTCGTCCGTTCTCGGCATGATCATCCCACCCTCCGCGATGCTGATCATCTATTCCTTCGTTGCCGAACAAAGCGTCGGCGACATGTTCCTTGCCGGGGTGGTGCCGGGTCTTCTGCTGGCCGCAGCCTATGTGATCGCGATCTACCTGATGGGACGGGTCACACCGAAATATGTCGGCGGCCGCCCGGCGGAAGAAACCGAGTGGATGTCCCCGATGGAAATCGCGGACAAGACCCTGCCGACGCTGATCCTGATCGTTGCCGTGCTCGGCGGTATCTATACGGGCTGGCTGACGCCGGTCGAGGCGGGGGCGACCGGATCGCTGCTCGGGCTGGTAATCGCTGCGTTCCGCAAGAAGCTGACCCTGAAGACGCTCTGGCATGCGCTTCTGGAGACGGGCCACATCACTGCCTCGATCCTGTTTCTGATCACGGCGGCGTCCATCTACAGCCGCATGCTCGGGCTTGCCGGCCTGCCGAACGAACTCGGCGATCTTCTGACCAACACGCAGCTGACCTTCTTCTGGATCATGGTCATTTACGTCGCGATGATGATCTTCCTCGGAACGATCCTCGACACGGCCTCCATCATCCTGATCGTCGTGCCGCTGTTCCTGCCGCTGGTCGAACCGATGGGGCTTTCCCTGGTCTGGTTCGGCATCATCACCGTTGTCGGCGCGGAGATCGGTCTGCTGACGCCTCCGCTCGGCATATCCTGTTTTGTCATCAAGGCAACGCTGAACGATCCGCGCATCTCGCTGAAGGACGTTTTTATCGGGGCCTTTCCGTTTGCGATCGTCATGCTGATCGTGCTGGTCGCACTGATCCGCTGGCCGTCGCTGAGTCTCGCTATCCTGAACTAGAAGGTGTCCCATGCGTCACGTCACGAAAGACAACATAACCGATGTTTTCATGGGATATTTCGGCCCGGACACCGATCCGCGCCTGAAGGAAATCCTGAAAAGCCTGGTCACGCATCTGCATGACTTCGCCCGTGAGACCAATCTGACGCACGAGGAATGGCGCAAGGGCATCGAATTCCTGGAAGCGGCGGGAAACATCTCCGATGCCGAGCGCCACGAATTCGTTCTCCTGTCGGATGTGCTTGGCCTGTCCTCACTGGTGGACATGCTGCATTCCAACCCGAAAGGAACCTCGTCGAGCGTGCTCGGGCCGTTCCATATCACCGGTGCTCCGCCGCTTGCGATCGGTGGAGACATGCGCCGCGACTTTGGCGGGGAGGTGCTTCTTGCAAAAGGCACGATCCGCGACGAGGACGGCAACCCGATCGAGGGGGCCGAACTCGATATCTGGCAGACAGCCCCGAACGGCATGTATTCCAGCCAAGACCCGGATCAGGATACCTATTCCTTCCACGGCATCCAGACAACCGGGCCGGACGGCCACTACGGTTTCACGACGGTCAAGCCGGTCAGCTACACGGTGCCGAGCGACGGTCCGGTCGGCGACATCCTGCGGGGCAGCGGCCGTCATCCCTGGCGCCCCTCCCATCTGCATTACATTGTCAAGGCACCCGGTTTCCGGACGCTGGTCACCGAGATCTTCCCCGACGATGATCCGTATCTCGACGAAGACACGGTCTTCGGTGTCCGCGAGGATCTCGTCATGACCTATGTCGAACAACCGGCCGGCTCGTTCCCCTCCGATGGCTACGTGTTGTCGGGCAAGGTCGGCGGCACCTGGCTGCTGGCCGATTTCGATCTGGTCCTGGTGCGCGACGGGACCTGAGACGGCTCCCGCACTTCCCCTTTCACAAGCTCCTCTTCCCGAGGTGCGAAGGATGGGCGGCCTGTTCCTTGAACCTGCTGTCCATCCTTCGAAACGGGATCTGGCTTGTTTCCCGGATCAGCCGTCCCGGTTTGCCGCGAAAGCGGCAAGACCGGGACCCAGTACCCATTGTGGCCGGAGACTGAAACAAGACGGAAAATCCGGGGTTACTGGGTTCCGGCCTTCCGCTGCGCTTCAGCCGGAATGACAAGCTCATAGGCTGGGATCGACTCGCTAGATCAAGTCCGGTTTAGAAAGCGCTTTCGAATGTAAGTATATGAGAAAGCAGCATAGTTCCTTGAGGTGCCAAATCGGGATACAGAAACGTTTCCCCGATTTGTCATCAGCTCATTTGAACACAATTGAGCGCATCGTCGTAACGAGCTCAAGTGGACCGTCGTTGTCGGGCGTGACGTTCCCCCACTGTCATTCCAGACAAGTGAGGCGATGCCGAACGCTGATCCGGAGCCTGTGCCCGGCTTGATCGGGTAACCAGAAATCTGCGTGAGCGAAGCGAACACTCTTGACGATACGACAAGAATAAGCCGCGCCTTCGGCGCAAAATACATCTGGTTTCCGGATCGGCGCGCAGCTCGCGCTGCACTTGTCCGGAATGACGGATACTCCCGGCCATTTGCCATTCCCGCCTTCCGCTTTGCTTCAGCCGGAATGACAAGTTTGTTGACTGCGGACCGCCTTACCAGATCAATTCCGACCTAAACCGGACAGCAGTGGGCGTGACCATGGCATCCATGCCGTTCCCTTTCCGGTTTATTCAGATTTTGAGCCCCGCGCCGTCAGGGTTTGGCCTCCGGATCGGTGCGCAGCACGCGCCGCACTTGCCCGGAAGGACGCAGTTGGGACTGGCGTAGGTCTCGCTTGACCTCATCCTCAGAAGACGCGAGCGTCCGCTCGCAGAAGGCACATTCGAAAACTGCAAAGCCTATTCTGCGGCTTCGACGGAGAAGTGCTTTTCCAGAAATGCGCCGGTGTTGCGGTAGTGGTCGAGCAGCAATGTGCAGGCAAGGTCGGTGTTTCTGTCGACGGCCGCATTCATGATGTTGCTGTGTTCCTTGCCGATGTCCCGGGCCGAATAGTTGAGGGCCTGTCCTGCCAGGTAGCGGTAACGGATGTTGAGATCGTAGAGCTGGTTGCAGAATTTCAGCAGGACCGGTGAATGGCAGCCGTTCAGAAGGTTCATGTGAAAGGCCTTGTGCAGCTCTTCGAAGCGCTCCACGTTGGCGCGCGGTTCGCGCATCATGCGGTGGTGGCTGATCACCAGCCGGTCTTCCCAGGCGTGATCCGCGTTCGCAAGGCTTTCACGCAGCGCCATTTCTTCCAGATGGCAGCGCAGGTTGAGGATTTCCGCGAAGTTCGACGGGCTGACATCCGAGGTTCGGAAGCCGCGCTGATCGAGCCGTTCGACGAGCAGATCCGAGACCAGCAATGTCAGAGCTTCCCGGATCGGAGAACCGCCCATATCGAGTATCTGCCGGAGCTTTTCGATCTTCAGCTTTTCGCCTGGTGCCAGCTCGCCGACCAGAATCATCCTGCGAATTGCAAGATACGCCCGTTGCGTAGAGGAAGGTTCTTGCGATGCGTCCATCTGCATTTGTATAGCCATGGGTGAATAATATCGATTTTCTGACCAGAATTCCAGTTTTAACTAGGATGATGCGCGTGCGGGTCAAGTCAAATTGAACATGCAATGCTCAACAGTTTTTCGCCAATTCGCTTGGCCTCTCAACGCGTTTGGCCCGTATCGCGCTCGAACAGGCCGTCAAACACCCGATTTCCCGGAAAATACGTGTCCGGGAATTGACCATAATTGTTCTAATTAATAATAAACAAAACAACAAGCTTGGAGGCAAGATGTCCGTAACCCCGATACTGCAATTCGGAACCAGCCGGTTTCTTCAGGCACACGTCGACCTTTTCGTATCAGAAGCGCTCCGGCGGGGCTCGGCAGTCGGGCCAATCACGGTGGTTCAGTCGAGCGGCGATCCCCGCCGCGCGGCCCGGCTCGCCGCCCTGTCGGCGGCGGAGGGTTTCGAAGTGCAGGTGAGGGGCGTTGATCGCGGTCAGCTGATCGAAACCCGGACGCGCGTGACCAGCGTGGTGCGGACGCTGTCTCTGCCCGCCGATCTCGAACGGGTCCGGGACATCGCGGTCAACGAGGCACGGATTATCCTGTCGAATACGGCCGATGCCGGCTTCCGTTCGCGTGAAGCGGACCGTCTCTCCACATTCGACCAGGCAATGTCCTATCCGGCAAAGCTGACCTGGCTGCTCTTTCAGCGGTTCCGGGAAAAATCCGCCGCTATACAGGTCATGCCGACGGAACTGGTGCCGCAGAACGGTGAGGTGCTGCGCGATCTCGTCTTCGGGATCAGCGACCTTTATCCCGGAGAGTTCCGAACGTGGCTGCAGACGGAGGTCATCTGGGTGAATTCTCTCGTCGACCGCATCGTGTCCGAACCGCTCGAACCGGCAGGCGCGGTGGCCGAGCCCTATTCTCTCTGGGCCATCGAAGACCAGCCCGGTCTCCTGGTGCCTTGTTCGCATCCGGACGTGCGCATCGTTCCGGGCCTTGAGCCCTATGAAACGCTCAAGCTTTTCATTCTTAACCTCGGGCACACCTATCTCGTGTCGCGCTGGCTTGGCGATGAGAGCAGGCGCCACAGGTATGTTCGGGACATGCTCGCCGACCCGGCAGCTGCCGCGGATCTGGAAGACCTCTATGCTCGTGAGGTCGTGCCCGGGTTTGCGGCCCATGGCCGGAAAGAGGAGGCGGGCGCCTATGTCGAGACCACGCTCGACAGGTTCAGGAACCCGTTTCTCGCCCACAAGCTTGCCGACATCGCCCAGAACCACCCGGAGAAGATCGAGCGCAGGATCGCTGCATTCCTGGCATGGGCGAGACAGGCGGATGCGTCATTTGCCGCGCCAAGGCTGGACGCGATATCCGCTGGCCCCGCCGGGGTCCAAGTGCTCTAGGTCATTGGTTCGCAGGGCAAGCGGCAATGGCGGAAGCACGGCTGTCCATCCGCTTCGGCGTCACCCCGGTCCAGCGTCAGCGCAGATCTGGGGCCAAACAGCGGTAGTCCAAAGCGGAGTCAGGCGCGTTTGTGATCTATCAGGGAGGCCAGGAGCGTTTCCTTTGAACGGCGCAGGTGCTTGAGCGCTGCTTCCTCGGAATGAAGACGGTCATGAGCGAGCATGGCTCTGATCCATTCCAGATGTTCCTCGATCGCCGCCGCGTTGCGTTCCCGCTCGTCATGTTTGTCCCACATGTAATGATAGTGGAAAATGAGCGAGATCAGTTTCTGGGCTTCCAGAACGAAGCGGTTCTTCACCACGCTGTTGAGCGTTGAATGAAATTTTTCGTCCAGCGTCGAGAAGTCGTGATACCGGGTCTTGAGGTCCTTCTTCAGCGCCTCGTGCTCGATTTCAAGCTCCTTGAGCTTCGCCCAGATTTCATGATCTTCCGGCAGCGACAACAGTTGCCTGACGGCATTCATTTCCAGAACGAGCCGGAAATCGGAGAGTTCAATCGCGAATTCCGCCGTAAACCCTGACAGGGTCCAGCCTCCCTTGGCCCGCCGCTCGACAAGCCCGAACCGGCTCAGGCCGGACAGGAACTCCTGAAGGCTGTGCGCCGGGACACCGAACTGTCGCGACAACTGGGCAATATTAAGGGACGTGCCGGCAGGCACGTCGAAGCGCAGGATCCACTCGAAGAACAGCTGTTCCAGCTCTTCGTCCGAAGGCGCGCTTTCGGACTGGAACAGGCGATGCCTCTGTTCAGGCCGCCGGATGAGAGTCTTCTGCCTGCCTTCCCAATTGATCAGATCTTCTTCATCAAGTTTTTGCAGCGCGGTTCGCACGATGGTCCGGCTCACCTCCATCTGCTCGGCCAGAACGACCTCCGCAGGCAGTTGGCTGCCAACATCCATTGTGGCGCAAATATCCAGCAACTTGTTGTAAGCGCTTCGAAAACGCTCGTCTGTACGGGCCATGGCGCGAAATTAGCACATCCTTGACGAAGAACAATTCCCGAAATTTAGTATGAAAAAATAAAAAACAATTGACGATCGGGAATTCGAGTGCAATTCTGTTTTTAATAATTAAATTCAATTTTCGCCCGGGAGGACACATGGCGAATCTTGATAGGGGGGCGTATCCGGTGCCTGCGGCTTTCAGACTTTCGGCCGGGTCGTTTCACAAGCTATCGGCTGTTCTGACCCTTTTGGCGCTGGTGATCGCGTTTTCGTTCGGCAACGACGCGTTCCTGACCGTCAACAACGGTCTCACGGTCCTTCTTCAGACCTCGGTAATCGGTCTGCTCGGCATCGGCATGACAATGGTCATCATCACGGGCGGGATCGACCTCAGCGTCGGCTCTGTTCTGGCATTGTCGGGCGTCGTGACCGGTCTTTCCATAAAGGCTGGTGTTCCGACCGCGCCGGCCATGGCGCTCGGGATTGTCGCGGGCGCGTTTTGCGGGTTCCTGAACGGTTTCGTCATCACCAAGATGCGGATCACGCCCTTCGTCGCGACGCTCGGAATGATGCTGATCGCGCGCGGCGTTGCGCTGCAGCTCACCGGCGCAGCGCCGATTTCGAGGCTCGGGGAAGCCTTCGGCATCCTGGGGAACGGGTCCCTTTTCAGGATCGTCGAGAAAACCGGCGGCATATTCCCGAAAGTGGTGTTTCCGGGCATTCCGTATCCCGCGATCCTGCTCGCGGTCGTGGCGATTGGAGCCGCCTATCTTCTGAACAGGCGGCAGGCCGGGCGGCATATCTACGCGACCGGGTCCAATGAAGAAGCCGCGCGGCTTGCCGGAGTCCTGGTCGACCGGACAAAGATCTTCGCCTACACGCTGTCGGGCGCCCTTGCCGGACTTGCGGGCAATGTCCTGATGTCGCGCCTCGTGACCGTACAGCCGAATGAAGGCGTGATGTACGAGCTTGACGCCATCGCCGCGGCGGTGATCGGCGGAGCCTCGCTGATGGGCGGTGTCGGCAACATATCCGGCACCATGATCGGTGCATTCATCATCGGCGTCCTGCGCAACGGCCTGAACATGGCGGGTGTCTCTGCCTTCATCCAGCAAATCGTGATCGGCGTGATCGTCATTCTGGCGGTCTACATCGATCAGATCCGAAACCGGCGCTGACAAGCCGGGCAAGCAACAAACATGTCTTCAACCGGAGGAAATAATCCATGAAAAAGCTGATTTCGACCATGATGATGGCAAGTGCACTGGTGCTGACGGGCGCCGCGGCACAGGCCGGTGAAATCGCGGTCATCGTCAAGACGACCAACTCGAATTTCTGGCAGAACGTGAACAAGGGTGCCAGCGCCGCGATCAAGGGACAGGAAGCGCATACGATGACCTTCAACGGTCCGGCTTCGGAATCCGCGATTGCCGATCAGGTGAGCCTTGTCGAAAATGCCATCAACCGCGGTGTTTCGGGCATCGTTCTTGCCCCGTCCGATCCGGAGGCGCTGACGCCGGTCGTCAAGAAGGCCTTCGAGGCGCAAATCCCGGTTGTCATCATCGACTCGGGTCTTGCCGACAACGCCAAGGACTATTACCAGGCCTTCCTTTCCACCGACAATTGCGCAGCCGGCAAGCTGGTTGCCGACAAGATGCTGTCCGAAGTCGGCTCCAAGGGCAAGGTTGCCGTGATGTCCTACGTTGCCGGTGTCGGGTCCGAAATCGGCCGGGTCGGCTGCTTCGTCGAACACATCAACGAGAAGTCCGACATCGAAATCGTCGGTCCGTTCTATTCGCAGTCGCAAATGGCGACCGCCCTCAACCAGACCACCGATGTTCTGGCCGCCAATGACGATCTCGTCGGCATCTTCGGCGCGAACGAGCCGACGGCAATCGGCATGGGCCGCGCGATCGTTCAGGCCGGCAAGGCCGGCAGCATCACCGCACTCGGCTTTGACGGCAATTCCGACCTCCAGGACTTCGTGCGCGACGGAACGCTTGCCGGAACGGCTGTCCAGGGGTCGTTCCAGATGGGCGAACTCGGCGTCCAGACCATCATGAAGCTGTTGAGCGGAGAGAGCGTGTCCGATTTCATCGACACGGGCGTCGTGTTGGCGACAAAAGAAAATATCGACCAGCCCGAAGTTCAAAACGTTCTTTACTGACAAATCCCAACTTGCCGGGGACGCACTCCTTCCTTGTGTTCCCGGCACTTTTTTTGAAGGGCCTTTCGTCATGAGCCTCGACAGCGCTTCCCAGCCCCTTGTTGAGATGAGCAACATTGAAAAGCATTTCGGCGGCATTCGCGCGGTCAACGGTGTTTCGCTGAACCTTTACCCGGGTGAGGTGGTCGGTGTGCTCGGACACAACGGGGCGGGAAAATCGTGCCTGATGCGCATCCTGTCGGGGGCGATGATCGCGAATGAAGGCACGATCAAGGTCAATGGTGAACGCGCCGAAATCCAGAACCCTCACGATGCGCGCGACCTTGGGATTGAAACAATCTACCAGACCCTTGCGCTCGCCGATCACCTGAATGCGCCCGCCAATCTCTTTCTTGGGCGCGAGCTGAAGACCAGGCTCGGCAATCTCGACGACCGGAAGATGATGGCCGAGACGCAGCGCGTCTTGCGCAAGCTCAACCCCAATTTCAAGAACCTTGACGATCCGGTTGCAAAGCTCTCCGGCGGCCAGCGGCAGGTTATTGCGATTGCACGGGCAATCTATTTCAATGTGAAGATACTGATCATGGACGAACCGACGGCAGCGCTCGGTCCGTCCGAGACCGCGATGGTCGCCGACCTCATCAAGGGCTTGCGGGCAGACGGGATCGGCATCCTGCTTGTCAGTCACGACATGCAGGATGTCTTTGAGCTGTGCGACCGCGTGGTCGTGATGAACAAGGGTAGGAATGTCGGGTCGCATCCGATTGACGATGTGACCAAGGACGATGTGCTCAGCCTCATCATCAAGGGCGAATTGCCCGGGGACTGGGTGCCGCGCGGGCGGGAAAAACTGCAATGAAGCATGAGACAGCGACACCAGCAGACGGGAAAAACGCGCGCATGCCCCGCGGCGTTGTCGTGGAACCGGGCGTGTTCCAACTGTCGGAGCAGGACCTGCCGCTGGAGGCACCGGAGGGCTGGGTGCTGGTCGATATCCGGGCGGTGGGCATCTGCGGGACCGACTATCACATATTCGAGGGCAAACACCCGTTTCTGAATTATCCGAGGGTGATCGGTCACGAACTCAGCGGACGGGTTGCCAGGGCAACCGGCCCGTTTAAGGACGGCGAGCTGGTGGTCATCAATCCCTATCTTTCCTGCGGAACGTGCCGCGCCTGCAGAAAGGGCAAGCCGAACTGCTGCGAGAACATCGAGGTTCTCGGCGTCCACAGGGACGGCGGCATGTGCTCGAGGATCGCCGTGCCGGAGACGAACCTCTACCGCGCCACCGGTCTGGGCGAGCTTCAGGCGGCAATGGTCGAGTTCCTGGCGATCGGTGCCCACGCGGTCCGGCGCGCCGGTGAGGTGAGAGGCGAGCGCGTGCTGGTGACGGGTGCAGGTCCCATCGGGCTCGGCACGGCGCTATTCGCGCGCATTCAGGGCGCGGAGGTTCATCTGCTCGATCTCAGCGACGCGCGATTGCGTCAGGCCGGGGAGAAGTTCGGCTTTGAAAAGCAGCATCTTGCCGGGACGGACCTTCTGACCGGGCCGCTCGCCGACGGCTTCGACGTCATTTTCGACGCGACGGGAAGCGCGCGCGCGATCGAGGCGGGCTTTCCGCTGCTGGCCCATGGCAGCCGCTACGTGCTGGTCAGTGTCGTCAAGGACCAGATCCGATTCGACGACCCGGAGTTCCACAAACGGGAAACCCAGATCATCGGCAGCCGCAACGCGACGGCCGAGGATTTCGAAACCGTGATGCAGGCCATACGCGACGGCTTGATCGATACGGACGCGCTCTGTTCGCTCACGATCCCGGTCCAGGACATTGCCGGCCGCTTCGAGGCGCTTGCCAGTGACCGCGAGACGCTGATCAAGGCTGTGGTGACGTTCTGAAACTCTACAAAGCTGTCCGGCCTCGGATCTCTTTTTTGTACGCACGGGGTGACCTTCGAGGATGTGACGTTTCCCGACGGTCATTCCAGACAAGTGAGGTGGAGCCGAACGCTGATCTGGAATCCAGAAATCTGCGAGAGCGAAGCGAACACGACAGTCGATATGATCGTAAACTGCCGCAGCTTCGGCGCGAAATACATCTGGTTTCCGGATCGGCGCGCAGCTGACGCTGCACTGGTCCGGAATGACTGTTTCTTCCAGCCGTTGGTCATCCCGGTTTGCTGCGAAGCGGCAAGACCGGGACCCAGTACCCCGTGTGGCCAGCAACTGGATGTAACCCGTGAAATACGATTTTACCGGGTTCCGGCCTTCCGCTGGGCTTCAGCCGGAATGACAAGACATAAGGCTAGGGTTCTCCTCAAAGAGACCTTTGAGGGGTGAGCCGGGTATCAGTGGGATCCAGGTCGTGTCACCAATTTAGCTGAGTACCGCAACGATTGCTCCTTCCGCCTGCAGGCGTCAGATATTCTGCGGACTTTTCAAAAAGGGGGCTCTCGCTGTATAGAGGGCGCCGAAAGCTCCGGTCCGCACCGAGGGTCTCCCTCCGCCGCGAGCGCTCCCTTAAGCAAAAGAACACGCCCGATGAACGAATTTCTCGTTGCCGCCCTTTATCTGTTCGCGCCCCTTGAAGACTACGAGGAGATGCGAGATCCGCTCAAGGCTTTCTGCGTGAAGAACGATGTGCGTGGCAGCCTGCTGCTGGCAAGCGAGGGCATAAACGGTACGATCTGCGGGCCGGAAGCGGGCGTCAGGGCGGTGCTCGATCACCTGCGCGCGGATCCGCGGCTGACAGCGCTGACGCACAAGGAGGCCTGGACGCACCGGCATGTCTTCAAAAGGATGAAGGTGCGGCTGAAACAGGAGATCGTGCGGCTTGCGGTCGACGGCATCGACCCGAACGAAATCGTCGGGGAATACGTCAAGCCCGAGAACTGGAATGCGCTCATTTCCGATCCGGACGTCGTCGTGATCGACACGCGCAACGACTACGAGTTTGCCTTCGGCACCTTCGAGAAGGCGCTCAACCCGGAAACCCAGTCGTTTCGCGAATTCCCGGACTGGGTCAATGCCCAGGAAAATCTTGAGAAGAAGCCGAAGATCGCCATGTTCTGCACCGGCGGCATCCGCTGTGAAAAGGCAAGCGCCTGGATGCTCAAGAACGGCTTTGAAGAGGTCTACCATCTTGAAGGGGGCATCCTGAACTATCTGGAAAAGGTGCCCGAAGAGAAAAGCCTCTGGAAGGGCGAATGTTTCGTTTTCGACGACCGGGTTTCGGTCGATCATCAGCTCCAGCCGCGCTGGGGGGAATGGGTGCCGGAGGAGGCGCGCCATATCATCAACGAAGACACCGACTACGAAAAAGGCCCGAAGGAACAAGCCTGAATAGAAGACGTTCGCGGCGCAATCTCTTAACGGGCGTTAACTTTTTGCTTTAATGCCTTGTCAAAATTCCCTAAAATCGGCTTACAGGACATTTTCCTGCACCAGACTGGGGGATGAGTTTATGCGTCGCAGTTCCTGGAGCGCGGTCATCGCGCTGGCTTTTACACCTTTTCTTGCATCTTTTGCGCATGCAGGCGGCAAGGCGCTGGCCTGCTATCAGCAGGCGACGGTTCCGGCCGTCTACAAAACCGTTCATGAGCGCGTTCTGGTCAGGGCCGCGACCCAGAGGGTCGTGAAACGACCGGCGGTCTACGGCTATCAGAAACGCCGCGTGCTGGTGCAGCCCGAGCGCGTCAGCTACCGGAAAACACCGGCCGTCTACCAGACCCGTCACCGCAAGGTGATGGTGCAACGGGCGAGCGTCGGCTGGGAATACCGCATGATCAAGGGCGTCAAAACGCTCTGCAAGGTCCAGCACCCGGCGGTCTACACGACCGTCAGCGAGCGGGTCCAGGTGCAGGCGGCCTCCAAGGTCGCCGTCCGCCATCCGGCGATCTACAGCACCGTGAAGGAAAAAGTGATGCTGCAACCGGCATCCAGCCACGTGATCAGGGAACCGGCCATCTACAAGACCGTCAGCCGGCAGGTCATGGTGGAACCGGCCCGCACGGTGTGGCAACCGGTGAAGGTCAGGGGCTGCCGTCACTGATGCCGGACAAGTTGTTCAGATCAGATTGAAGGCAAGGCAATTCGCTCTGCTTTCATCAACGCGTTCAGGCGCGAAGGGTCCGATTGCCCTGAAAAACCGGAAGGACCCGTCATTGCCGGACTTGATCCGGCAATCCAAGCCGTTCCGATGCCCCAAACTCATATCCACGATCCGGGAAAGGTCACGGCATGGGTCCCGTGGTCGAACCATGGAACGACCGGAGAAACAGGGAGAGCGACAAGGTCCGGGGCTGACGGTGTCCGTGTTTGGTTCGCGCGCTCAAAAAACCGCCAGTGCCGTCCCGGACTTAATCCGGGACCTGCCGAACACGTGTCATGAGGCCCCGGCTCAGGGCCGGGGCGGCAACGAGAGTCGCCTGGGATCGTCTCGCTCATCCAAAGCGTTGAGGAATTTGCTTTATCCACTCAACCAGTTGCCGGCACAGTCACCTCTCCTCGTGGGAGAGGTCGGCCTGAAAGGCCGGGTGAGGGACCAGAACTGTCAACACGCCTCAGACGTTTTCGCCCTCACCCTGACCCTCTCCCCCTGGGAGAGGGAAACAGGGGAGGAGCCGTGCCCGTCTAACTGCGTCTCCAGGTCCGCAGCTTGAGAGTGCTACATAAGCGCCGTCCCGGACCTGATCCGGGACCTGAGCAGCACCTGGCAAGGAGGCCCCGGCTCAGGGCCGGGGCGGCAACGAGAGTCGCCTGGGATCGTCTCGCTCATCCAAAGCGTTGAGGAATTTGCCTTGTCCACTTAACCAGTTGCCGGCACAGTCACCTCTCCCGTGGGAGAGGTCGGCCTGAAAGGCCGGGTGAGGGATCAGACCCGTCAGGTCTCCTCTAACGTTCGCCCCGCACCCTGACCCTCTCCCGTGGGAGAGGGTAACTGGGAAACGCGGAGACCGTCTCCGGACGTCTGGACGCTCTCAAAATGTGAATGAGACATCCGCACCGTCCCGGATCTGATCCGGGACCGGTTCTTTTCTTGTCATGTGGTGGCGGTTTTCGAAGCCGTTTCGTCGGCCTAGGTCTTGAACCGCTCCGTTTTCAAGCCCTTGCGCCCGTGGCCTTCCACGAGGAAGAGGCCGCCGGAGAGCGTGTCCGGTTCGATGGCGGTGGGGTCAGTCGGCTGCTTGATCGTGGTGACGATCAACTGGTCGAGCTCCGGGCCGCAGAAGCAGGGCATGGTCGGTTTGGGGACCGGCATCATTATCGCTTCCAGAAGGTTGCCGTCGGGCGCGAAGCAGTTCAGCACACCGGCGGAGACCCCGGCGCTCCAGTAGTTGCCGTCCGCGTCCACGGTCGCGCCGTCCGGGCGGCCGGTCTCGTTTGTCTGCTGGGCATAGAGCATCTTGGAGCCGAGCGCACCGGTCGCCGGGTCGAAGGCGTAACATTCGATCCAGCCGGGCGTTGAATCGGCGTGATACATGTAGGTTCCGTCGGCGCTCCAGGCGAGGCCGTTGGAGCATTGCAGTTCGTCGCGGATCTCTTCGACGTTGCCCTTGCCGTCAATCCGGAACAGCCCCGCGATCGGTTCGCGCGGGGAGGCGGTGTCCATGGTTCCGATCCAGAACGCGCCGTCCGGGCCGATCTTGCCGTCATTGAGGCGTGTGCCCGGGCGGTCCGCCTGCACCTCGGCGAGGACTTCGCTCTTTTCCGTCTTCGGATCGAACAGCAGGATCTTGTCCCAGACGCCGACGACGAGACGGTCGTCATCCGTCAGGCCGAACGAGCCGACCTCGTTGTCGAAATACCAGGTGGTGATGTCGCGCGTCGACCAGTCCATCGATTGGATGGTGCGGCCCTGGATATCGACCCAGAGGAGACGGTTGGTGCGCTCATCCCAGGTGGGGCATTCGCCAAGCTGATAGGTTGTGTCGAGAAAACGGGTGATCGTGTGGGACACCGTGGCAGGATCCTTGAAGAGCCAAGCAATAAACGGATGCGGACTATATAACCGACTTCACCTGCCGTCGAGACTGCAATCGTCCCTGACGGTTCGGTGGCTTGTCGTGGGGCCTTGCAGTTGTCTGTCTCAGGTTTCAGCCTCCAGCGGAATGGCTGTCCGTTTCACGATCGGACGGATGGCGAAGGAGGATTTCATCCTCAGAACGCCGGGAAGCTGGGACAGGTGATCGCGGTGGATGCGTTCAAAATCGATCGGATCGGCAGCCGTCAGCCGCAATATGTAGTCGGCGTCCCCGGCCATCAGGAAACACTCCATGATTTCGTCCGACCGTGCGACCGCGCGTTCAAAACTCTCAAGCGTTTCCTTGGACTGCCCGGTGAGAGAAATTTCGACAAAGACGTCCATGCGGCGGCCGAGCTTGCGCTGATCGAGCAGAGCGACGTAGTTCTCGATGACGCCGGCTTCCTCAAGCCCGCGTACACGCCGCAGACATGCCGATGCCGACAGTCCGACAACGTCCGCAAGATCCGCATTGGCGATCCGGCCGTCCTTTTGCAGCACGTCGAGGATTTTTCGGTCGAGGCGATCGAGTTTCATTATGTTGCACCGCACATATTGCGTTAAATTTTGTCCATGATCGCAGAATCTGCGATGAGTTTCCAGATTTGCGCAATAAAATTGTTCAAATTCCGTTTTGACGTAGTGCGAACGCAAGCACATTCGACCGAAACAGGCATACAATCAGAGGCAATCAACAACGCTTCCTGAGGAGACGTGGTCATGCGAATTGGTGTGCCGAAAGAAATCAAAAACCATGAGTACCGGGTCGGGCTGACGCCCGACAGTGTTCACGAGATGATCGCTCACGGGCACGAGGTGCTTGTCGAGACCAATGCCGGGGCCGGGATCGGTGCAAGCGACGCCGACTACCAGGCCGCAGGCGCGAAGATCCTTGGCACAGCGAAGGAAATCTTCGACGCCGCCCAGATGATCGTGAAGGTCAAGGAGCCTCAGGCGGTCGAGCGCGCCATGCTGCGCCCGGATCACATTCTCTTCACCTACCTGCACCTTGCTCCGGATGCGGATCAGACCGCCGATCTGGTCAAGTCAGGTGCAACCTGCATTGCTTACGAGACTGTCGTTGACGCAAAGGGCGGCCTGCCGTTGCTGGTGCCGATGTCCCAGGTTGCCGGACGTCTTTCGGTCATCGCCGGTGCCAAGGCACTTGAAAAGGCCCACGGCGGTTCCGGAACCCTTGTCGGCGGCGTGCCGGGTGTCGAGCCTGCCAAGGTGGTGGTGATCGGCGGCGGTGTCGTCGGATCGCATGCGATCACCATGGCGATCGGTCTTGGCGCAGATGTGACGGTTCTGGACAGGAACACAACCGTTCTCGGCCAGCTTGCCCAGACCTTCGGACCGTCCCTGAAGACGGTCTATTCAACCAAATCCGCTCTTGAGAAACATGTGCTTGAGGCCGACATGGTCGTCGGTGCCGTTCTGGTTGCCGGCGCGGCTGCACCCAAGCTGGTCTCCAGGGATCTTGTCAGCCGCATGAAGGCCGGTTCGGTTCTGGTGGATGTGGCCATCGACCAGGGCGGCTGCTTTGAGACCTCCAAGGCAACCACCCACTCCGATCCGACCTATATCGTCGATGACGTGGTGCATTACTGCGTTGCCAACATGCCAGGCGCCGTGCCGAAGACCTCCACCTACGCGCTCAACAATGCGACGCTGCCCTTTGCGCTGGCGCTTGCCGACAAGGGTGCGAAGAAAGCGCTGCTCGACGATCCGCATTTCCTGCCGGGCCTGAACGTGATCGGCGGCCAGGTGACCTGCGAAGCGGTGGCCGAGGCGCTCGGATACGATTACGTCGATCCGGCGACTGCGCTTGCGCACAGCGACGCCAGCCGGGCCGCATAAGGCCGCAAGACCATAAGTGTTTGAAAGGCCGGTCAAGTGACCGGCCTTTTTGTTGTTGTGAGCGGCAGCGGCCGGCTCTTTCACCCTTTGTCTTTGCGCGGGTTGGACAAGCCTTTACATCTGTTCTAAACGTCCAGAAACAAGCAGGAGGAGACGCCGGGATGAATGGTGCGGAAGCGCTGGTTGAGACAATGCTGGCTTCCGGCGTTTCGGTTTGCTTTGCCAATCCGGGTACGTCCGAAATGCATTTCGTTGCGGCCCTGGATACCCATCCGGAAATGCGCTGCATTCTGTGCCTGTTCGAGGGCGGTGTGACCGGCGCGGCTGACGGCTATGCCCGCATGAGCGGCAATGTCGCCGGTACGCTGCTTCACCTCGGACCCGGCTTTGGCAATGGTTGGGCCAATCTCCACAATGCGCGCAAGGGACAGTCCGGCGTCGTCAATATCGTCGGCGACCATGCAGGCTATCACCTGAAGCATGACGCGCCGCTGCAGGCGGATCTCGACGGTGTCGTCGGTTCGGTTTCCCATTGGGTCCGGCGCGCGACGGACAGTTCCACGGTTGCAGGGGCGGGGGCCGAAGCGATCCGGATGGCGCGCAGCGGCCAGATCGCGACAGTTATACTTCCGGCGGATTCCGCCTGGGGTGACAGCGGGACGGGACCGGCGAACGAGCTTCCGCCGGTGCGCAAACACCGCCCGGACGAGGACCGGATCAAGGCCTCCGCTCATGCGCTGACGCTTCCCGGAGCTGCCCTTCTGGTCAGTGGTCCGGCGCTCTTCGGCGCGGGGGCCGAATTGGCAGGCAAGATCGCCGCGCGGACCGGGTGCAGGCTGCTGGCACCTTTCTTTGCGCCCCGTATCGCATTGGGCGAGGGGGCCGTGGCGTTCGAGATGCTGCCGTACAATGTCGACATGAGCGCAGAGTTCCTGTCCGGCCTGAAGCACATCGTTCTGGTCGGGGAAGATCCGCCGGTCAATTTCTTCGCCTATCCGGGCAAGCCCTCGACGCCGGAACCGGCGGGCTGCGCAATCGGCCAGCTCTGCTTCGGCGACTGGGACGTGATGTGGACGCTCGAAAGGCTCGCAGAAGCGGCCGGTGTCGATGACAGTGAAGACGTTGCGAGGATCACGTTTGACGTTCCGCCGCTGGAAAACGGACCGCTTTCCGCGGAGGGGATCGGGCGCGGTCTTGCAAACTTGCTTCCAGAAGGCGCGGTCGTGGTGAATGAAGCGGTGACCGCCGGGCCCGGTATCTGGCCCGCGGTGAACCGCTCCCGGAACCATGACCGGATCAATAACACGGGCGGCTCCATCGGGCAGTGCCTTCCGAACGCGCTGGGGGCGGCGGTGGCCTGTCCGGACCGCCCGGTCGTTGCCGTTTCCGGTGACGGCTCAGCCATGTACCAGGTCCAGTGCCTGTGGACGGCCGCGCGCGAAGGCCTGAACATCACGTTCGTGATCATCGCGAACCGGGGCTACCAGATCCTCCATGCCGAACTGCAGGCGCAAGGGGCGCCCAAGCCCGGTCGCAATGCGCGCGCGATGTTCGATATCGAGGATCCGCTGATCGACTGGGTCGCGCTGGCGGCAGGGCACGGTGTGCAGGCCGTCCGGGCCGATAGCGAGGAAAGCTTCGCCGAGGCAATGGAAATGGCTGCGGCTTCGCCCGGACCCTTCCTGATCGAAGCCGCGATCTAGAGCATTTTCCGACCAATTTGGATCATTTGACCGAGGCCCTTTTTCGCGCTGGCAAGACGGTTCGCCCGCCGCGGTGTTTCCCACCACTAGTGCGGTGAATTTGAAGTTCGCAGCATTGCTGCAGCAGTCTCCGAAGCGAACTTCAAATTCGTGAACCGCACTAGAAACATAGACTTGCTAGTCACCTTCTTGAATCTGAAGTTCGTTCGAAGCCCGCTGCAAAATGGGTCGAACTTCAGATTCAGGTGACTAGGGTGGACCAACGCTGCCAGAGCGAAAAGGGGTCCGGCCAATCTTGATGTGTGTCGCTTGATTGCGTTCCACAACCGGTGAGGATATCCGGCCCATCGGCTGCGTTGTGCCACTTGCACGATGCACCGCATCGCGCTTCGTGACCCGCCTGGCCGAGTGAACCGGATATCCTCATCAAATGAACCAAATTGGTCGGAAAATGCTCTAGAAACCCGTTACGAGTACCGGCAGGGCTCAATTCAGCTTATCGGGAATGACCGGTCCAGGGCCCGCACCCAGGATACGGCCTCTATGGGCATCTGACCTTGTACGGCGTGCCGTTCAGATCGTGGGCGATGCAGTTGCGCGGTGTTGTCACGACGCCGATCAGCCCGCCTCCAACTGCACCAAGGGCTGCGCCTGCGATTGTCGCGTTGACTGTCGAGCCTGCCACGGCACCGATCGTCGCTCCGGTCGCTGCGCCCAGCCCGGCTCCGATCAGCATTCTGTCGCGCTGGCTCTCCGTATTGGCGCAGCCGGCCAGCAGGAAGGCGAGGGCTGCAACGGCAAGAATCGGTTTCATCCATGCTCCCCAGCAAAGCAATAAGCCCGCCTAGCGTGGAGATGTATGGTTAACAGATTCTTACCAGGCGCCGGTTATCCAAGCTTTCTCAATGCGCTCGGCGGAACTCTTGAGCCGGTTATCTCGGCGTTGTAGCTGCGCCGATCGCGGCGCCACCAGCGGCTCCGAGGGCCGCGCCGGCAATAACAGGTGCTGCACCGGCACCCACGGCCGCACCGACGATCACGCCGGTTGCGGCGCCAAGACCGCCGCCGATGATTGCCCGGTCCGTCTGTCTGCTTGATGAACAGCCGGCGAGGAGGGTGGCGACTGCTGCCACGACCAGAATTTGTTTCATGTCGGTTACGACCTCAAAATGCGTGTGATCTGGCGTCGGCTTCGGCTGGGTCCGCATGGGATGGCCACGGCAGATGAAATGGATCTGCCCGGCACGCCGCTCCTACGAGGTACAGCCGAATCGGCGTCAATCGATGTTGATGGTCAAGACCCGGATGCGTCGATCAGCGAAGCTGCAACCGCACGCATGCGCGCAGCTCAGGCCGTCGAGACAGGTCAAGACGCTCAAAACCAATTGGTCACATTATGGATTGCGTAACCTAAATGGCCCGTTAACGCAGGGGCCATTTTGGCGCATTTCGATCAGGGGCAGACGACGCGGTAGGGATTTCCATACCGGTCATAGGCGACGCAGTTCTTGGGTGTTGTCGCGGCGCCGACAATGGCACCACCCGCGCCACCGATTGCCGCACCGGCGAGGGCCGGACCGACGCCGCCTCCGGCTGCGGCACCGATGATGGCACCGGTCGCGGCTCCGAGGCCGCCACCTACAAGTGCCCGGTCAGTCTGGCTGTCCGACTGACAACCAGCAAGAAGCGCCGCAGCGGCAGCAACAAAAAACAGTTTTCTCATGATTTTATCCTACCGATCCGCGGCATTGTCACACAGTCAGGGCTGCAAGTTGTTTGTTACGGGCAGGCGACGCGATACGGGTTGCCGTAGCGGTCATAAGCCACGCAGTTTTTCGGTGTTGTCGCTGCGCCGACGATCGCGCCGCCCGCCGCACCGATTGCACCACCTACAAGCGCACCGCCGACGTCGCCGGTCGCTGCGGCACCGATTGCGGCACCGGTTGCCGCGCCAAGGCCACCACCGACCAGGGCACGGTCCGTCTGGCTGTCAGACTGACACCCTGCCAAAGCAACGCCGATTGCAGCGAGCAGAACAAACTTCTTCATTAAAGGTAACTCCCTTCAAGACCGCGCGGTGCGGCAATTTCAATAGTTTAAAGTCTTGCCAAGGTTAAGCTGCTTTGCGCGCTGGGGCAATCTATCAATTCCTACAGTACACAAAACGCAACTTGCTGTCCGGGCAGAGCTTTGAGTGCTCAGGAACAGATAGCGCCCGTGGGGCGAAAGTATGGCGGTTTCGATCAGTTCTTAAGTGCTGAAAGCAAGCCGCGTGTGGATGCATCTTTACCATCTGCCGGAGCTTCGCCCTTGACCATGGGCAAGAGGGCGGTCGCCAGTTCCTTGCCGAGTTCCACGCCCCATTGATCGAAGGAGTTGATACCCCAGATGACTCCTTCGACAAAGACGCGATGCTCGTAGAGCGCGATCAGACGCCCGAGTGCGAAAGGGGTCAACTTGTCGTAGACGAGCGTGAATGACGGGCGGTCACCTGGAAACACCTTGTGTGGGGCAAGCCGCTCCACGTCGCTTTCGGACATACCCGATGCCGCGAGCATGGTTTTCGCTTCCTCAAGCGTCCGTCCGCGCATCAGCGCTTCGGACTGGGCAAGGCAATTGGCCGTCAGCAGTTCGTGGTGATGATGCAGGTCTTCCTCATGGCCTTCCTTCGCGATCAGGAACTCGCAGGGAATGACTGTCGTGCCCTGATGCAGCAGCTGGTAGAAGGCGTGCTGGCCGTTGGTGCCCGGTTCCCCCCAGACAAGAGGGCCGGTGTCCATGCCGACCGGGCTTCCGTCCAGCTTCACGCGTTTGCCGTTGGATTCCATGTCGAGTTGCTGCAGATAGGCGGGCAGGCGCGACAGGCGCTGGTCGTAGGGCAGTACGGCCCTTGCGCCATATCCCAGAACATCACGGTGCCAAATGCCGATGAGGGCCATGAGGACCGGCAGGTTGCCTTCGAGCGGCGCTTCCTGGAAATGAACGTCCATTGCGTGAGCGCCTTCGAGAAAGTCGCTGAACGCATCCGGACCGATCGCAATCATCAGCGGCAGGCCGATCGCGGACCAGATGGAATAGCGACCGCCGACCCAGTCCCAGAAACCGAAGACGCGCGCGCTGTCGATGCCGAAGGCCGCAACCTTGTCGAGCGCTGTCGACACGGCGGCGAAGTGCTTGCCGACCGCCTCTTCGCCAAGGGCCGACGCAATCCACTTGCGGGCGGTTGCCGCGTTGGTCATCGTTTCGATGGTCGTGAAGGTCTTCGACGCAACGATGATCAGTGTTGTTTCCGGATCGAGCTTTTCAAGCGTATCGGCGATATGCGCCCCGTCCACGTTGGAAACGTAGTGCAGCTCCGGGCCGTCGTGATAGGGCGCCAGCGCTAGTGTGGTCATGACCGGGCCGAGATCGGATCCGCCAATGCCGATATTGACGACGTCGGTGAAGGGGGCACCCGACGATGACACCAGCTCGCCGGACCGGACGGCTTCCGCAAAGTCTGCCATGGCGTCGAGCACGGAACGTACATCCGGCATGACGTCTTCACCGTCGACCATGACCGGCTTGTCCGACCGGTTTCGGAGCGCGGTATGAAGCACGGCGCGTTTTTCGGTTTCGTTGATCTTTTCGCCTGCGAACATGGCAGAGCGGCGGCCTTCGACGTCCGCCTCTACGGCCAGCGCCACAAGCTCGGACAGGGTGTCGCTGTCGATTTTCGTCTTCGAATAATCGAGCAGCAGATCGTCCGCGGTTGCCGAGAATGTCCCGAAGCGGTCCGGATCGCCGGCGAACAGGTTTCGAAGCGTGGTGCTGTTCAGCTTTTCAGCCTTGCGGGTGAGGGACGCGAATGTCGCTTCGAGTGTCATGAGACTTCCTCTTAAATCGATTTAACTATCGGGATTCAGGTCACGGCAGACAGCGCTCCAATTAGCACAGCAAACTGACGTAGTGGAGATTTTTCTGAAGAGCGGTTGGCCGGTCCGCCGGCAACATGTGTGGCATGGGCGTGTTTGGCTCACGAGATCTCGCCGGCTTGACGGGAAATTAGGAGTTTTGAGCTAGGCTCAGGACGCATTAATTTGGTTGAATTGGCGCAGCAAACGGCGATGAGCTGCAAGGAAAGGTGCGATAAGCGGGCTACCTGCCCGGTTGAGCGGGTTGACGCAGCAGATCGAAGCCGTTTTTGCGTCCCGCAGGGATAGGGTGAATTTGCCCGGCAACGTCGTTGCAAATCTTTGGAAACCGGACGGTTTCCTGCAGTTTTGCGCCTCGTATCCGAACAAATTCATCCCTACCAATTCATCCAAATTAATGCGTCTTGAGCCTGGGCTCCCGTTTGCGCGCTTGCTCAGCACAGGTGATGAACAGTAGAAGATATCAGGTGTTTTAACCCCATGGGCAAGGTGAATACGGATCCCGCTGTGAGGCGTCTTCAGGAAAATCCTGAAGCCAGTGAAGACGTTCAGGTCGTCGATTTCGATACCCTTGCCATTGTCGAAGCCGTGATCACCAACGTGAACGAGTGGGGCTGCAAGGTCACCTCGGAGCATGTCGAGGACCTTTACAAGAACATAGGTATCCGCTTTTCGGGCGCGCGCAAACTCTCCAAGGCCCAGGTGACGTCCGTCAAGGGCAATGACGCGTCCGTCGTGTTCGTGACCAGCGAAAGCAAGGTCAGCGACAAGCGCCGCGAGAAGCGGAACGACGTCAAGATACCGGTGAAGATCGCCGACCTGGAAGGCATCACGGAGATCGAGGGCACCATCGTCGATGCCGCCAAGAACGGCTGCAAGGTCAAGGCGACCGGGCTTACTGCCTTGCCCGAGGAAGTGCTTCTCACCATGAACAAGTTCAACAAGCCCGTGGTCGCCGAATTTGCGTGGCGCAATGACAAATCCGCCGGCATGCGGCTCCTTTGGGACAGAACACTGGAAGAAACCGAAGCCCTGGATATGTCCGGCGGCATGGAAATGCCTGCCGCCGAGATCGAAGACGCCTGAGCGCCCGGCCCACTTTCCAGTCGAACCGACGCCAACCGTCAGCTGTTGAGCGAACTCGCGGCGCGGGCCCTCTCTTCAATGCCCGCCCAGTCCCCGGAGGCAACCGCCTTGGCATCCGCGATCCAGGAGCCGCCAACACACAGGACGTTGGGAAGGGCGAGATAGACCGGCGCCTTGTCCAGGCTCACACCTCCCGTTGGGCAGAATTTGGCCGCCGACAGGGGCGAGGACAGCGATTTCAGGTAAGACGCACCTCCGGCCTGCTCGGCCGGAAAGTATTTCAAACGCTCGTAGCCGCGTTCAAGAAGAAACATGACCTCCGAAGCGGTGGCCGCACCGGGAAGAAGCGGAACGCTGTGACCATCGGCTGCATCCAGAAGGTCTTGGGTCGCCCCCGGTGACACGATGAACCTGGAACCGGCAGCAACCGCGGCATCATATTGTTTTCCGTTCAGCACCGTACCGGCACCCACAATTGCACCCTCGACATGCTTGCTGACCGCTTCAATGGCTTCCAGCGCGCGTTCCGTGCGAAGCGTGATTTCGATTGCGGGAAGGCCGCCTTTCACCAGGGCCGTCGCCATCGGGACGGCCTTTTGCGGATCTTCGACGACCAGAACCGGGATAACGGGGGCGGCGCACATCACCGTTTCTATTTTTGCGATATCCTGTGCCATTGAATTCTCCCAGATTTCCTGCTTATGCGCCGAAGACGTGCGCGCCACTGTCCGCTGTGCCGACATTGGCGCGGAAGGCTGTAAAAAGATCGCGGCCGACGCCGGACTGGTGTTCGCTGAGATCCGCAACCGCAACCGGGCGGGCTTCGAATTCCGTCTCATCCACGAGCACCTTCAACTCGCCGGTGATCGCATCAATGCGGATCATGTCGCCATCGCGGATCTTCGCAATCGGTCCGCCGTTTTCCGCTTCCGGCGTGACATGGATTGCCGCGGGCACCTTGCCGGACGCGCCCGACATGCGGCCGTCGGTGATCAGCGCGACCTTGTAGCCCTTGTCTTGCAGGATACCGAGGCACGGTGTCAGCTTGTGCAATTCTGGCATGCCGATGGCCTTCGGGCCCTGGAAGCGCACGACCGCGGCGACGTCACCTTTCAGTTCCTTCTTGTTGAAGGCATCGAGGAAGGCGTCCTGGGAATGGAAAACGCGTGCCGGTGCTTCGATAATGTGACGGTCCTCGGCAACGGCCGAAACCTTGATCACGGCCTTGCCCAGGTTGCCGGTGAGCATCTTCAACCCGCCGGTCGGCTGGAAGGCCTTTGAGAGCGGTGCCAATACGGTTTCATCGCCGGAGACCACAGGTGCGTCCTCGCGCAGGATGTCACCGTTTTCGTCCAGTTTGGCCTCCACCGTGTAGCCGGACAGATCCGTGCCGTAGACGGTCTTGACGTCCCGGTGCAGATACCCGTCCGACAGGAGTTCGCGGATCAGGAAGGCAAGGCCGCCGGCGGCCTGGAAGTGGTTCACATCCGCCTTGCCGTTCGGGTAGACCCGGGCGAGCAGCGGCACGACGTCGGACAGATCGGAGATGTCGTCCCAGGTGAGCTTGATACCGGCCGTCGCCGCAATGGCGACCAGGTGCATCGTGTGATTGGTAGAGCCGCCCGTGGCGTGAAGACCGACTACACCGTTGACGATCGCCTTCTCGTCAATGATCTCGCCGGCCGGGGTGTACTCGTTTCCGAGCGCCGAAATCGCAAGGGCACGCTTGGCAGCTTCCCTGGTCAGCGCATCGCGCAGCGGGGTGCCCGGATTGATGAAGGAGGATCCCGGCATGTGCAGCCCCATGATCTCCATCAGCATCTGGTTGGAGTTCGCCGTTCCGTAGAAGGTGCAGGTGCCGGGCGAATGATAGGCCTTGGATTCGCTTTCAAGCAGCGCATCGCGCCCGACTTTTCCTTCGGCGTAAAGCTGACGCACCTTGGCCTTGTCGTCATTTGAAATGCCCGTGGTCATCGGACCGGCGGGAATGAAGACCGCGGGCAGGTGACCGAAGGAGAGGGCGGCGATCGCGAGACCGGGAACGATCTTGTCGCAGATGCCGAGGAAGACCGCGGCGTCGAACATCTGGTGTGACAGGCCGACGGCCGCGGCCATGGCGATGACATCGCGGGAGAACAGGGAGAGTTCCATACCGTCCTGACCCTGGGTGACACCGTCGCACATGGCGGGCACGCCGCCTGCGACCTGCGCAACAGCACCGACTTCATGGGCCGCTTCGCGGATCATCGCGGGGTAGGTCTCGTAAGGCTGGTGCGCCGACAGCATGTCGTTATAGGAAGTGATGATGCCGAGGTTCGGCACGACATCTCCTGAAAGCGCCTGCTTGTCTGAAACGCCGCAGGCCGCAAACCCGTGCGCAAGATTGCCGCATGAAAGCCGGGACCGCTGCGGCCCCTGTTCGGCCGCCTTGCCGATCCTGTCCTGATAGCGGGAGCGGCTGTCGTGACTGCGTTTGACGATCCGTTCCGTAACATCGCCGATGCGATCCTGGATTGTCATTGTTCTGGTCCTTTCCTGGCCACATGTGGCTGGGTGGGGCGTCTGTCGGCAGACAGGGGCTTTACCCGTTTGCTTTACTTAATCGATTTAAACGACGGAAATCTCACAGACATAAGCCTGTGAGAACACCTTAGACGCCGTCTTCCTCCGACCATGTGCGCCCGTCACGCTCAACAAGTGCGATGGAAGCCGACGGCCCCCAGGTGCCGGCGGTGTATCCCTTGGGCGTTTCCTTCGATGCAGCCCAGGCCGCAAGGATCGGGTCGACCCACGCCCACGCCGCATCGACCTCGTCGCGGCGCATGAACAGCGTCTGGTTACCGCGGATCACATCCATGATGAGACGCTCGTAGGCGTCCGGGTTGCGTACCTTGAAGGCGTCGGCAAAACTCATGTCGAGCGGAACCTGCCTGAGGCGCATGCCGCCGGGGCCGGGGTCCTTGATCATGATCTGCATCTGAACGCCTTCGTCGGGCTGCAGGCGGATGATGAGACGGTTGGCCGTGATCTTGCCCGTTTCCGTGTCAAAAATGGAGTGCGGGATGGGTTGAAACTGAACGACGATTTCCGAAACCCGCTGGGCCAGACGCTTTCCCGTGCGCAGGTAGAACGGAACGCCCGCCCACCGCCAGTTGGCAATGTCCGCCCTCAGGGCAACGAAGGTTTCCGTCCGGCTTTCATCGTTGCCCAGTTCTTCAAGGTAACCCGGCACGGCACCGCCGGCGGATGCTCCGGCGCGATACTGACCGCGTACGGTCAGCTTGTCGACGCTCTGGGTATCGATCGGCGTGAGTGCCTTGAGCACCTTCAGCTTTTCATCGCGGACGCTGTCCGCATCCATCGATTCAGGCGGTTCCATGGCGACAAGGCACAAAAGCTGGAGGATGTGGTTCTGCACCATGTCCCGCAAGGCACCCGCCGTATCGTAGTAACCGGCGCGCCCACCCGTTCCGAGGGATTCGGCCACGGTGATCTGAACATGGTCGATGTGCGCGGCGTTCCAGAGAGGCTCGAACAGGGCATTGGCAAACCGAAGCGCCATGAGGTTCTGAACGGTTTCCTTGCCGAGATAATGATCGATACGGAAGATCTGGTCTTCCTTGAAGACAGCTCCGACAGTGTCGTTCAGGGCCTTGGCGGATGCTCCGTCCTTGCCGATCGGTTTTTCCATCACCACGCGGGCGTGCCTGTTGACGACGCCGATCCTGCCGAGATTTTCGCAAATGGTGCCGAAGAGATCCGGTCCGACGGCCAGGTAAAAGGCACGGATGACGTCCTCACGCTCATCCAGGACCGTTTTCAGGTCCTCGAAACCGGCACCCGTGGCGATATCGATTTTCACGTAGTGCAACCGCTTGAGAAACTGGGCGAGATGTTCATCGTCAAGGTCCTTGACGTGTTCCTTCAACGCGTTTTCCGCCCAGTCCCTGTAGTCGTCGTCGGTGTAGTCGCGGCGTGCACTGCAGATGATGCGGGCATGTTCGGGCATTTGCCCATCGGCATCGCGGTGATAAAGAGCAGGAAGGAGCTTGCGGTGTGCCAGATCTCCGGATGCGCCGAACACGACCAGGTCGAATTCCTCAACTTCAATGACGCGTACCGCCATGGGACACTCCTTCCAACAGCTTTTCCGTAGCCGAGCCGTTTGCGGCTGCAGCAGAACCCGGAGGGCTTTTAAATCGATTTAAATCGTTTGTCAGCCCCTCAAGTGAGCTTTGACCATTCTTTTTGCAGTTCCGCAATCCGCGGTAGATCGGCACCGCGGCGCGAACAGGTGATCGCTGCAGCCTGAACGGCAAATCCAAGAAGCCGATTGACGCGCTGCTCGTCAAGCTCGGCGAGCGACTTCCGGTCGATTGCTCCAAGCCTTTTGAGCCCAGCCAGCAGGGCGGCCTGAAAAGTGTCGCCCGCGCCGACGGTGTCTTCCACTTTCACCTGAATACCGGGACATGCCGTTTCAAAGGAGCGGCTGAAGGCCAGGGCACCTTCGCTGCCGCGGGTGACGATGACAAGCGCGGTGCCGCCTGCAACCCATCTGCGGGCAATCGCGGCGATCTCTTCATCGGGTGCGATCAACGCCAGGTCCTCGTCACTGACCTTGATGACATCGGCAAGCGGTGCAAGGCTTTCGGTGTTGTGCCGCCACCGTTCCAGGTCAGGTTCAACGGTTGGCCGGATGTTCGGGTCGAACGAGACCAGCGTGTGGGCGTGTTCGCGTTCGATCAGGGCCTTCAGCGTTCCCGCCACAGGTTCGACCAGGGCGGTGTAGGAACCCAGATGAAGGAACAGCGGCGGTTCGTCAAAATCCGGCAGATCGTCCTGCGTGACCATTCGGTCGGCTGCGCTTGCGCCGTAGAACGTATAGGCCGGGTGGCCCTGATCGTCTTTCTGAACCAGGCTCAACGTCGTCAGATAGTCGGTTCTGAGAATGTAGCGCTCAGACACGCCTTCCTTCCGGAATTTCTCGACGAGTTTCGCACCGAGCGTGTCGTTCGAGATGCCGCCGAAGAAGGCGGCCTCTTCACCGAGGCGGGCAAGGCCCATGGCAACGTTGAAAGGCGATCCGCCTATTCGCGCATCGAATCTGGCGCCATCTTCTTCACCTTCGTCGCCGAACAGGTCGAACAGGGCTTCACCGCAGATCAGGAACATTTCAAGTCCAGACAGTTAGACGTGTTTCATAGGGCGGCCCGGCCTAGCCGGACCGCAGTTTTCTGAGCGTAAAGGTGTCTTCACGCCGCCAGATTTTCGGGCGGGTCCATCGCCCCCGTCATGATGGCGACGGCTTCAGACATGGAAAAGTCGGACGGCTTGATCACGCAGGCACGCCGGCCAAGCCGGTGGATGTGGATACGGTCGGCGACCTCGAAGACATGTGGCATGTTGTGGCTGATGAGCACGATGGGGAGCCCGCGCGCCTTGACGTCCGTGATCAGATCGAGCACGCGGCGGCTCTCCTTGACACCGAGCGCCGCCGTCGGTTCGTCCATGATGACGACCTTGGAGCCGAACGCAGCAGCCCGGGCCACCGCGACCCCCTGGCGCTGGCCGCCGGACAGGGTCTCGACCGACTGATTGATGTTCTGGATGGTGAGCAGGCCGAGCTCGCTAAGCTTTTGCCGGGCGACGTCTTCCATCCTCTTGCGGTCCAGCTGCCGGAACACCGAGCCCATGAGGCCCGGTTTCCGGAGTTCCCGGCCCATGAACATGTTGTCGGCAATCGACAGGGCGGGTGACATGGCAAGCGTCTGGTAGACGGTTTCGATGCCGGCATCCCTTGCGTGAATGGGCGTGGTGAAATTCACCGGTCTGCCGTCGAGGAGAATGTCTCCCTCGTCCGGGATGACTGCACCGCTGAGAGCCTTGATCAAGGTCGACTTGCCGGCGCCGTTGTCTCCGATCACGGCAAGGATCTCGCCGGGATAGAGCTCGAAGTCGGCATGATCCATGGCGACGACGCGCCCATAGCGCTTGACCAGATTTCGTGCTTGCAGGACAGGTTCCATCAGACTGATACCTTTCTGATCCACTGGTCGACCGCAACCGCTGCAATGATGAGCAGTCCGATGAGAAGATAGGTCCACTGGGCATCTGCTCCGAGGAGGCGCAGGCCGAGCGTGAATACGCCGACGATAAGGGCGCCGAACAGACTGCCCAGGATCGAGCCGCGGCCACCGAACAGGGATATGCCGCCGATCACGACCGCAGTGATGGATTCGATGTTCGCCAGCTGCCCGGATGTCGGCGAGACGGAGCCGATGCGCCCGATCATCGCCCAGCCGGCAAAGGCGCAGATCAGGCCGGAGAGCATATAGACGGAAATGAGAACCTTATTGACCTGGACGCCCGAGAGCTGGGCCGCCTCCGGGTCGTCGCCGACCGCATAGACATGCCGTCCCCAGGCGGTCTGGCGCAGCGCATAGGCAAGGATCAGCACCAGCAGAACCATGAAAATGACGCCGTAGGTAAAGATGGCGCCGCCGATATTCACCTTGGTGCCGAACAGCTGCAGGAACGGCGCCGCCTTGGCAATGTCCTGGGAGCGGATGGTCTCGTTGGCGGAGTAGAGGAAGTTGGTGGCCAGAACGATCTGCCACATGCCGAGCGTGACGATGAACGGCGGCAGTTTTACCACGGCGACGAGAAAGCCGTTGATGTAGCCGCAGATCGTTCCGCAGAGGAGACCGCAGGCAACCGCCACCTCGACCGGTAATCCGTACCGGAAGGTGAACTGTCCCATCACGACCGATGACAGGACCATGATCGCACCGACCGAAAGATCAATTCCGGCGGTCAGGATCACGAGGCTCTGCGCGGCGGCGACGATCCCCACGATCTGCACCTGTTGCAGAATGAGGGTCAGTGCGAATGGTGAAAAGAATTTCGATCCCAGCAGAATGCCGAATATGGCAATCGAGAGCACCAGGACGATGAGGGGCACCAGCGATGGTGTCTGGTGCAGTGTATGCTGGATCTTGTGCCCGAATGACTGATGGTGATCGTCAAAGGAGGCCACGGCCTGAGGACTGGCTTCTGCTGCAGCTTCGTAGTTTGCCTGCCCACCCGCGGTCTTGTTGTCTGAGGTCATGCCCGTTTCCCTCTATGCGCCCTTGAAAAAGGGGCAAGGACAGCCTTGCCCCTTTCTGTCGTTTAGCAGGAGATCAGCCCCAGCAGAGGTCGGTGCCCTTGGCGGTGTCGATGGAATCGACGCCGTCCACCGGCTTGTCCGTGACAAGGGCGACGCCCGTGTCAAAGAAATCCTTGCCAGGTGTCGGCTCCGGCTTATTGCCGCTGTCGGCCCAGGTCTTGATGGCTTCGATCCCCAGCGAGGCCATCAGGAGCGGGTACTGCTGCGATGTTGCGCCGATCACGCCGTCCTTGACGTTCTGAACACCCGGGCAACCGCCATCGACGGAGACGATGAGAACGTCGTTTTCACGGCCGATTGACTTCAACGCCTCATAGGCACCGGCGGCGGCAGGCTCGTTGATGGTGTAGACGACGTTGATCATCGGGTCTTTCGCAAGAAGGTTCTCCATGGCGCGGCGGCCACCTTCCTCGTTGCCCTGGGTCACGTCGTTGCCGACGATGCGCGAATCGGTCTCATCACCCCACTTGTTCGGGTCGCCGAGGTCGATGCCGAAGCCCTGCAGGAAGCCCTGGTCGCGCAGAACACCGACGGTCGGCTGGCTGATGGCAAGATCAAGCATGCCGATCTTGGCATCGGCTGCCTTGTCACCGAGTGCGCCGGCAGCCCATTTGCCGATCAGCTCACCAGCCAGGAAGTTGTCGGTCGCAAAGGTTGCGTCCGCGGCATCGATCGGGCTGAGCGGTGTATCGAGCGCGATCACGAGCAGGCCGTTGTCACGGGCCTGCTGCACGGCGGGCACGATCGAGGACGTGTCGGACGCGGTCAGCAGGATGCCCTTCGCGCCGTCGGCAATGCAGGTTTCGATGGCGGCGACCTGGGTTTCGTGGTCACCGTCGACCTTGCCTGCAAAGGACTTCAGTTCGATGCCAAGCTCTTCAGCCTTGGCGGTCGCACCTTCCTTCATCTTCACGAAGAACGGGTTGGTATCGGTTTTGGTGATCAGGCAGGCTGAAATATCTGCCGCAGCTGCCGGTGCCGCCGCCATGGCGGCAAGGACTGAACCAGTCGCAAGTAATTTGCGGATCATTTGTTTTTTCCTCCCTGGCCTATTTCAGTTTGAGCGGTTGGGTTCGGCCAGATGTGACCCCAATCTCGCTGCCCTTGCCGGAAAGCTGGCTTTGTCTTCCGTACTGCCTGCTCCGGCGGGACCCTTGTCTTTCCCGCCCGTCAGAATCGCTGCTCTGGGCGAGAAATTGAAAAACTGAGGCAGGCTGGCCGCGCCGATTGCGCCGGCGTCGTGAGCGAAACTGCCGATTTCGATTTCAGGTGAGTGCCGTTCCTCGGGAGCGGCGTCTTCCACGGCGGATTTGACTTTCTGCCTGAAGGTCTCCGGGAAAGAGCCTCTCAGATCGCTGTCGATCACCACGAGGGGCACGTCGAGGAGCGCGTAGGCGGAGCGTAGCGCCAGGCCGAGTGCGGCGGCGCAATCATCCAGCCACTCGACATATTTCGCGTCATTCGCTTCAACGGCTGCCTGAAGGTCGGACCGGTCCAGCTGCTCGAAACCGTCCGGCGACAGATGCCGCGCGAAGGAAACAAGCGACGCACGCGTCAGCAGAAGGTCCCACTCCTGCTTCGGTTTCGGTGCCGTCGGTAGAACGCTGGGCGGAACAGGCATGAACGCGACATCCGCAGCGTTTCCGGACATGCCCTTGACCACGTCGCCCTTGAGCACCAGTCCGCCACCGATCGCAGGACCCAGGAACAGATAGAGGAAATTGTCATGCTGACGGCCCTGTCCGTAAAACAGTTCTGCAACCGCAGCCGCCGTACCGTCGTTTTCACTGAAAACGGGCAGGGCCATGGCGTCCTCAAGCGCCGCGGCGAGATCGAACCCGTTCCATTTCTTGAAGTCCGCCTCCGGCAGGCCAAGTTCATGCAGCCAGGCGCCGAGGTTGAAGGGTTGCGCCAGACCGATGCCGGTGATCCGGTCCCGCATCTCGTCACTGAGATTGGCGCGCAGGTCGTTCAGATCCTTGCCAAGAATTTCGACGGTCTTTTCAGGGGCGGGAAGGATCATGTCGTGGATGCGCCGGTCGATGATCTTTCCGGAGAAATCCATCAGAACCGTTTCGATGTTCGTCCGGTCCAGACGAACGCCGAAGGAATAGGCACCGTCGGGGGCAAGTTTCAGGATGGTCGCCGGCTGTCCGCGGCTGCCGTCGTGCCGCTTGCCGGCCTCGAAAATCAGGCCTTCCTCGATCAGATCCTGTATGATCGCACCGATTGCCGCGTTCGTGAGTTGAACGGCGCGGGCGAGTTCGGCCTTCGAGGCTTCGCCGGCGCGTCGCAGGATCTGCAGCACGATGCGCTCGTTGTACCGGCGCAACTGTGCGGAATTCGACCCTCGACCTGACGTTCGTGACCCGTCCACCTTCCCTGTTCCTCCCAAGGGGCTGCCTTGTTCATCAGACAGCTTCATAATAATTAATTTTGATGAAATTATTCGACGGCCGGAGCGATCTGTCAATTCATTAATTGCTTTGCACTGCACGGTTTCGATGCTGTGCCGCAGCAAATTCCTGACAGGCAAGGAGTTTTCCGGACACAGTCTATCAGAGAAATTGACGCTAGGGCATAAAGCTTTGCGGGATAAGTTCTAGGGATTTCACTCAAACCAGCGGCCCGTTCTTTGACACATTGAGTTCGATAATGTGCATGACCATTGCCGGAAGCGGCAGGATTCGTATTGTCGGATGACATGCTGGAAGTGGAGTGAGTCTGAATGCCGGTCATACATGACGAAGGTTTTCTCAAACGTGCGATCGCGGCGGGAGCAGGTGAAGAGCATGCCGATCTCGTCCTCAAGAATGTCAAGCTTTTCAATGTGATCGATGGATCGTGCAGGGCAACCGATATTGCCGTTGTCGGGGACCGGATCGTGGGGACCTACGGCAGCTATGAGGGCAGGGAGGCGCTGGACGGCGAGGGACGTGTCGCGGTTCCGGGTTTCATCGACACCCATCTGCATGTTGAGTCGTCACTGGTCACGCCGTTCGAGTTCGACAGGTGCGTGCTGCCGCACGGTGTGACCACCGCGATTTGCGATCCGCATGAGATTTCCAACGTTCTCGGTACCGAGGGCATCCGGTATTTTCTGGATGCATCGCTTGAAACGCTGCTGGATCTGAAGGTCAATCTGTCGTCTTGCGTTCCCGCAACGTCCTTCGAGACGGCCGGCGCGTGTCTGGAGATCGGGGACCTCCTGCCTTTTCGTGACCATCCGAACGTTATCGGCCTTGCCGAATTCATGAATTTTCCGGGCGTGCTGGCAGGCGACCCGAACGTCCTTGCCAAACTGGCCGCCTTTCAGGATGGACATATTGACGGGCATGCACCGCTGCTTTCCGGGCTCGGCCTCAACGGCTACCTTGCAGCCGGTATCCGCACGGATCACGAAGCAACGAGCGCGGAAGAAGCGCTCGAAAAGCTCTCCAAGGGCATGACCATCCTGATGCGGGAGGGCTCGGTTTCCAAGGACCTCGACGCGCTGGCTTCCATCCTTACACCGGACGTCTCTGCTTTTGTCGCACTCTGCACGGACGACCGGAACCCGCTCGACATCGCGGAGGAGGGCCATCTGGACAGCATGGTCCGGCGCCTGATCGCCAAGGGCATCCGCCCGCTGGATGCCTATCGCGCGGCCAGTTGGTCCGGGGCCAATGCCTTCGGCCTGAAGGACCGGGGCCTGCTTGCGCCCGGCAGACGGGCCGACATTGTGCTGCTGGACGATTTCGAGGATTGCCGGGTCAACAGGGTTGTCTGCGGCGGCCGGATGGTGAGCGACGCCGCGTTCGAGGCCCGTGGTTCCGTTGCACCGGTCGGGCTTGCAAGCGTCAAGGCACAGCCGGTTGCCGCACGCGATTTCGACATTCCTGCAAGGAACGACGAGACCTCCGTGATCGGGGTCCTGCCGGGCAAGATCATTACCGAACACCTCAAAAAGCGGCTTCCCGTCACCGGCGGCAAGACGCTTCCGGACCTTGAGCAGGATGTTCTGAAGGTCGCCGTTGTCGAGCGGCACGGAAATAGCGGCAATATCGGCCTCGGGTTCGTGCACGGTTTCGGCATGCAACGCGGCGCGATCGCCAGTTCCGTCGGCCATGACAGCCACAACATCTGTGTCGTCGGGGCGGATGACGCGTCCATCGCAACCGCGGTCAACCGCGTGATCGCGATGAAGGGCGGTTTTGCGGTCGCGAAGAGCGACAGCGTGATGGCCGAACTTGCGCTGCCGGTGGCAGGTCTGATGAGCCTGGAGCCGTTCGAGACGGTCAGGCGGGACCTGGAGACGCTGCGAGCGGCGGCCAGATCGCTCGGCTGCACGCTGGAAGAACCGTTCCTGCAGGTGGCCTTTCTGCCCCTGCCGGTCATCCCGCACCTGAAAATCACGGATCACGGGGTCTTCGACGTTGACCGGTTCGAACTGGTCGATCAGGGGAGCCGAACTTGAAAGGTGCCCCTCAATAATGCCGCATGTGGTTTCTGAAACGCGACCATTTCGATGCGACTATCGGGATTTGATGAAACGGGATCGCGTTGAAAACCATCCAAATTCGATTGAGCTGCGTTTTTTATCTGGTTAAGGTTGTAGGAGCCCTTCCGCCTTTGCAGTTTCTTCCCGCTCGTTTTTGACGTCCACCACGCAACTGGGATTTTGGTTTTGCTATGTTTCAGAACAAGAAACTACGAGCTGTACTTCTATGCACATTGTTGAGTGCATGTCAGACGGGCACTTCGACTTCCGAGCTGATTGTTACTGCCGGAGAGTCTGACTGGATCAGCTCAGCGGATCGCGCTCAATACATCCGTGAGCTTATCAAGAACGAACTTGTGCCAATAAAGATCAAATGTCGGTATACGAAAGAAGAATTTCCAAAAATGGAATTCAAGGTCTGGAACAGGAAGGTTGAAGGGCTTAGCAGGCGTAGTCTTAAAATTCTGACAGACTTTGGTGGGAGCCATACCTACCATCCGAGCGAGGTCGCAAAAGTCAAGAAAGTCCCATCTATTGATGTCGTATATTACCCGAGGATGCAGACTTGGGTCGGGTGCATGATTCCGACACCGTATTCCAGGTCGTTGAGTTAAACGCGACCACCCTTACTCTGTTGGGCCGAAAACATCGCATGCCGGACGGGATAGCCAGGAAAACGGTTCAATAATGCCGCATGTGGTTTCTGAAACGCGACCATTTCTGCGCGGACCGGTAGCCAAGGAAAGAAACAACGGCAGCGATCCCGACGGACCAGACCAGGACCCTTGCGTCGAACCAGAACTCAGCCAGGAGATCCGAAGGATGCGCAATTTTCGGGTTGGTACCAAGATAGGTGACCGGAATCCACTCGGAATGAAGCCGGGCGGACCAGGTGTCGGGCACCCTGAAGGTCAGGGCAAGCGGATTGTTGCCCGTCGGATTGATCTCCACGATCATCGTCCCGTGTGTCTCGAAATGTCTGCTGTTCTTGAACGTGTCGCGCGGAGACTCGTGAAGCGCCTCTCTGAGTGTCAGCCGGTCCCCATCCGCATCCTGAATGTTCAGGATAACCGCTTGGGCTTCTTCACCGAAATATTCCAGAAGCCAGTATTTCAAACCGCTGTCATAGTGGATGTAGATGGACAGCAGGCAGGCGAAACCCACGAAACAGAATATCGCGAAATTCAGCGCAAGACTGTCCTCGGTCGCTTCTTTCGGGTTGAACATGTCTTCACCACCATGAAGAGAATTCCGCAGACTATGCGCGCATCTGCGGCATGTGTCCACTCAGGGAGGTTTCGGTTCGCATGATCCTCACGCTGGCTGTTTCCGGCTATCGTTCGCTTCGGGAAATCGTTCTGCCGCTCGACAGGATCACGCTCGTGACCGGCGCGAACGGCAGCGGCAAATCGAGCCTCTACAGGTCGATCCGCCTGCTGGCCGAGGTGGCGCAGGGCCAGGCGATCGCCTCGATCGCGGCGGAAGGCGGCCTGCAGTCGACACTCTGGGCAGGCCCGGAAGCCATCTCGAGACGCATGAAAAAGGGGGAAGTGCCGGTCCAGGGAACGGTGCGCAAGAACGTGATCAGCCTGAAACTCGGCTTTGCGGACGAGGATTACGGCTATGCCATCGATCTCGGACTGCCGGCGGATGCCGGACGCTCGCTGTTTTCCATGGATCCGGAGATCAAGAGCGAGGCCCTGTGGGCAGGCGAAGCCCTATCGCGCTCCAATGAGATTGCGGGCAGGAACGGTCCGACCGTGCGTGTCCTGAACGCTCAGGGGCAGAGGATACCGGTCTACCAGAACATGGCGCGCTTCGACAGCATGATGACCCATGCCGCCGATCCGAAGGACGGGCTGGAGCTGTTAGTCATGCGCGAGCGCATGCGCGCCTGGCGGTTCTACGATCATCTGCGTACGGACAGGGATGCGCCGGCGCGCTTTCCGCGCATCGGCACGCGCACGCCCGTGCTCAGTCCCGATGGCGGTGATCTGGCGGCCGCCCTGCAAACCATCGTCGAAATCGGCGACGAGGTTGCGCTTGCCGAAGCCATCGATGACGCGTTTCCCGGTGCGTCGATCAATGTCAGCGTCAACGAGGGCTATTTCGAACTGTTCATGCAGCAAAAGGGCCTGCTGCGGCCGCTCAGAGCCAGCGAATTGTCCGACGGTACGCTTCGGTATCTGTTGCTGACGGCGGCGCTGCTTTCTCCCCGTCCGGCACCGCTGATTGTCTTGAACGAACCGGAGACCAGCCTGCATCCAGACCTGCTGGAACCGCTGGGACGGCTGGTGACCAGAGCGGCGGACAAAACCCAGGTCATTGTGGTGTCCCATGCGCGCGATCTGGTCGACACGCTGGCCGCTCTTCCAGGGTGCCTTCGCTATGAATTGCGCAAGGAACTCGGCGAAACGGTTGCTAACGTGGAGGAACTTCCACGGTGGAACTGGCCGAAACGATAGCTGTGTCGATCCATAGACTCCTTTGTTCAATATTCTGATTTTACTTGCACTTTCCTTGAACCATCTGGCGAAGGAGGCGAGCGCATCGGTTCCACGCACAAAAAAAGTGACGGGGTGTCGTTACGTCGTGAGTTGACGTGAACGGAAGGTTGCGTCATTTCAATGAGAAGCAAGAAGAGACGCATTCAATGCGCCTGGCGCCGGGATGGAGGTGTCCCGCCGCGGCTGGTGCCGCGGTCAACGGACAATTCGGCTGGCCGGGCCTCAAGCATTGAAGCGGAAAATAACGCGTTGGAGAACGTTATGACGACTGCGGAGGAGTGGAACGCGGCCTTCAGGCCCCGTCCGGTACACGAATATCTGGAAAACACTGTCTCGAAATTCGGGGGATCCCCGGCTGCCGACTTCATGGGCAAGATCTGGACCTATGACGAACTCGGCGAGCTTGTGAATTCGACGGCGGCCGGCCTGCAGGCCATGGGCGTCGGGCCCGGTGTGCATGTGGGGCTTTGCCTGCCGAACACGCCCTTCTACACGATTTTCTACTTCGCGATCCTGAAGGTCGGGGCGACAGTCGCCAACTTCAACCCGCTCTATGTCGAACGCGAAATCAGCTTCCAGGCACGCGATGCCGATGTGCGCATCATGGTGACGATGGACCTGAAGGTGATCTACGACAAGGTCGAGGCGGTCCGCAAGGAACGGGTGCTCGACAAGATCATCGTCTGTCCGATGTCCTTCTGTCTGCCGACAATAAAGAGGGTGCTGTTCAATCTCTTCAAGCGCAAGGAACTTGCGGTCATTCCGCGAGACGAGGCGCATGTCTGGTTCGACGAACTGCAAACGGAGGGAGCGTCGCCGAATCCTGTCGACATCGACCCGGAGGAGGCGATCGCGGTGCTGCAGTATACCGGCGGCACAACCGGCGTTCCGAAGGGCGCCATGCTCACGCACAAGAACCTGTCGGCCAATATCGAGCAGATGCGGTGCGTTTTCGAAAAGGCACAGCTGGGCAAGGAGAAGATGCTCTGCGTGCTGCCCTTCTTCCACGTCTTCGCCATGACGGTCGCTCAGAACCTTTCGATCATTCTTGCGGCCGAAATGGTGCTGCAGCCACGTTTCGAGCTCAAGGCGCTGCTTGACGCTGTCAAACGCAAACAGGTGACGTTGTTCCCCGGCGTGCCGACGCTTTATACAGCGATCAACAACTCGCCGCTGACGCCAAGCTACGACCTGTCCAGCATCTCGCTGTGCATTTCCGGAGGCGCTCCGCTGCCGGTGGAGGTCAAGGAGAGCTTCGAGACGCTGACCGGGTGTATTCTCGTTGAAGGCTACGGTCTGACGGAATCCTCCCCGGTTGCCGCGGTCAATCCGCTGGATGAAAACCGCCGCGCCGGTTCCATCGGCCGTCTCGTGCCGGGAACCAGCGCACGCTTTGTCAGCATCGAAGACCGCGAAACGGATGTGGCTGAGGGCGAGAAGGGCGAACTGCTGCTGCACGGTCCGCAGGTCATGAAGGGCTACTGGAAACGGGACGATGCTACGGCCGACACGATCACGCCGGAAGGATATCTTCACACCGGCGATGTCGGTTACCGCGACGCGGACGGCTTCATCTATCTGGTCGACCGGATCAAGGACCTGATCCTGTGTTCCGGCTACAACGTCTATCCGCGCGTGATCGAAGAAGCGATCTATCAGCACTTGGCCGTTGACGAGACGATCGTCATTGCCATCCCCGACGAATATCGCGGTCAGTCGCCAAAGGCCTTCGTCAAGCTGAAGGAAGGACAATCGCTGACCGGTGAAGAATTGAAGCAATTTCTCAAGGAGCACCTTTCAGCGATTGAAATGCCGAGAGAATTTGAATTTCGTGATGAATTGCCAAAGACGATGGTCGGGAAGCTTTCCAAGAAGGAACTGGTCGAGGAAGAAGCCCAAAAACGTGCTCAGGCGGAGGCGAGAAGCGCTTGACTGCCGATGGCTGCTTCCCTCACGGGGAGCGGTCATGTCCATACCGAGATCAGGCATTTGCGCATCTTACTGGGATTCGCTGCGGCCTTCGGCTGCGCGCGCCAGTTCCCGGCCGCGCTTGGCTTCCCGGCGGACCGTGTAAATCGAGGCGGCGATGATGATCGCGGCGCCGATCAGCGTCTCGACGCTTGGCCACTGGCCGAAAACCAGCGCACCGAAAATGGTCGCATAAAGGAGCCGGGTGTAATCGAGCGAGGCGATGGCCGTTGCCTCACCGGCCTTGAAACCCTTGATGTTGGCGAGCTGCGCTGCCCAGGACACGATGCCGATAGCGATCATCAGGCCCCACTGATGCAGCGTGGGGGATTGCCAGTTGATGATTGCCGGGACGAGCATGATGAGACCGACGCCGAGCGCCTGATAGGTGAGGATCGTCACCGGGCTGTCTGTGCGGGTGAGGATGCGCACGACGATCATGACCATTCCGGCACAGCCCGCGCCCGCGATTGCAAGAAGCGCATAAGGATCGACGATCCCTTCCGCGCCCGGCCGCAGCATCAGGAGCACGCCCAGAAAGCCGACGATGGTTGCGCCCCAGCGGTGCACACCCACCGTCTCGCTCAGAAACCAGATGGCGAAAATGGTTATGAAGAAGGTGCGGGAGAAGCTGATTGCGGTGACATCGGCAAGGGGCAGTTCGATAAACGCCGTGAAGCCGCAGAGCATTGCCGTTGCCGCCAGCAGGACACGGGCAAGCTGAAGGCCGGGCCGTTGGGTCGAAAGGGACGTCGGCAACCCGCGCAGGATGGTCGGTGCAACGATCATGAGCATGACGGCCTGGCGCACCACAAGGATCTGAAAGACGCCGATATCCTGGCCGACAAACTTGATCAACGTCACCATGACCGTGAAGCCGAAGGCCGCCAGCAGCACCCAGAGGGCGCCGACCGTATTGGAGGGCAATCCGCCGGTGATCGCTGTCAGCTTCTGTTCGACCCGTTTCAGCAAGTTGAAGTCCTTTGACGTCAGGCGTCCGGTTCCGGGCCTGTCCTCTTGATGCGCTTTTTCGTTTTTTCAGGAGCGAACGAAAACCGGGACAGCGGCGCGGTGCGGGACGCGCGTGAGGATCCGTTCGATCGGTCTGGTGGTGGCGATGCGGTCAGGCTAAGCGCTTTTGCGCCGGAAGGAAAGCAGTTGCGGCAATGTTTGCCTTCTGCACGGAACCGGTTATATTTCGAGGAGCACGCCTGTTCCGGAGCGCAAAAGGCAACAGAACCACTGGCTACGGTGCCCTTCGGAACCTACATGGCTGCATATCCGTTGTTTTCGGTATTCTGATTTCCAGGGAAGTCCTCCCAAAACACAGGTCCTGCATCATGAACCAGATGGTCACTCCGAAATTCGGTGTCGGCGCTCCTTTGCGCCGCAAGGAAGATGAGCCTCTCATTACGGGAGAGGGCATTTACACCGGCGACTACCAGCCCGAGGGATGTCTGCACGGCGTCGTTGTCCGCTCGGCCATGGCGCATGCCAGGATCCGTGTGGAGAATGCAGCCGACATTGCGGCGATGGAGGGTGTCCATCTGGTCTTCACGGGGGCCGATGTCGAAGGGCGCACGCTGCCGACCATGGCGCGGCTGAAGCAGATCGACGGAACGGACCACTGGCTGCCGCCGCAGCCGCTCCTGTGTACCGACGAAGTCAGGTATGTCGGCGATGCGATCGCGTTCGTTGTTGCCGACGACATCAACACGGCGCGGAACGCAGCTGAAATGCTGGAAGTGGACTATGAGCCGCTTGATGTCGTGATCAGCATCGAGGACGCGCTGGCTCCGGACGCGGTGAAGGTCTGGCCGGAACACGGCTCCAATATCGCCTTCACGTTCGGCCATGGCAGCGAAGCCAGGACAGATGAAGCTTTTGCCGGCGCGCACAGGACGGTTTCCATCGAAATCGTGAACAACCGCATCGTCGCAAATTACATGGAGCTGCGCGGCTGCGTCGCCGAGTTCAATGCGGACAGCGAGCGCTACAAGCTCACGCTCGGCACCCAGGGCGGCCACGGCATGCGGGATGTCATCTGCAAGGTGCTCGGGCTGGAAAAGGACAAGATCCAGGTAATCACGCCGGAAGTCGGCGGCGGTTTCGGGACCAAGGCGTTCTGTTACCGCGAATATCCGCTGCTGATGATCGCGGCGGAGCGGCTGCGCAAGCCCGTTCGCTGGACGGGCGAGCGCATGGAGCATTTCGTCACCGATGCGCATGGCCGCGACAATCTCAGCACCGCCGAGTTCGCTCTCGACGAGAATGCGAAGATCCTCGGCCTGAGAGTGCTCGTGAAGGCGGCCATGGGCGCTTATCTCAGCCAGTTCGCGCCCTTTATTCCGTGGGTCGGCACGGCCATGTCGTCCGGGCTCTATGACATACCGGCCGTGTTCGCCAAGACCGAGGGCGTTTACATGCACAACGTGCCGACGGATGCCTTCCGCGGTGCGGGCCGGCCCGAGGCCGCCTATCTGATCGAGCGCCTCATGGACAAGGCCGGCGAGGAAACGGGACTTGGACCGATCGAGATCCGCAAGCGGAACTTCATCCGGGCGGAACAGCTGCCCTATACCACCCAGACAGGCCGCATGTACGATACCGGCGACTATGCGGGACACCTGGAAAAGGCGCTCGAAGTTTCGGACTGGGCGGGCTTTTCGTCCCGCCAGGAAAACAGCGCAAAGGCGGGCAAATACCGCGGCATCGGCCTGTGCTCTTATATCGAGGCCTGCGCGTTTCCCGGCGGCGAAGAGGCGACGGTCGAGCTTGGCGAGAACGGCAACTTGACGCTCCTGATCGGAACCCAGACCAACGGGCAGGGACACGCCACGTCCTACAGCCAGGTCGTTGCCGAGAAATTCGGCGTGACGATCGACGATGTCGAGGTGATCCAGGGGGATACCGACCGCGTCGAGAACGGCGGCGGCACCGGCGGATCGCGCTCGATCCCGCTCGGGCTGCCCTCGGTGCGTGATGCCAGTGACGCGCTGGTCAAGAAGGTCAAGGAGCTTGCCGCCGACCGGCTGGAAGCGGGCGTGGAAGATCTGGAACTGGAAAGCGGGATCGTGCGCGTCGTGGGGACCGACCAGCAGGTCAGCCTGGCGGAGATCGTTGCATCTGCCGGAGAAACGCTGTCGGCACGTGAGGAGGTTCGCCAGAACGAGGCGACCTATCCGAACGGAACGCATGTGTGCGAAGTGGAGATCGATCCGGAGACCGGGGACGTGTCGCTACTGAACTATGTCATCATCGACGATTTCGGCGTGACGGTGAACCCGCTGCTCCTGGAAGGACAGGTGATCGGCGGGGCCGCGAACGCGGTCAGCCAGGCGCTGTGCGAGCACACGGTCTACGACGAGGACGGCCAGCTTCTGACCGCCTCGCTGCTGGACTACCGGTTGCTGCGGGCGGCGGATCTTTCCGACATCCATTTCGAGACCCGGAACGTTCCGTCAACGACCAATGCCATGGGCATCAAGGGTGCCGGGGAGGCCGGGACCATCGGTGGCTGCGCGGCCGTCATGAACGCGGTTCAGATGGCGCTCAAGGACGGCGCTGGCGTCAGCGATCTGATCGACATGCCGGCGACCCCGCTCCGGGTCTGGGAAGCGATCCAGGCGGCAAGGTAACGCTTGCCGAGATCATCAAAAAAGGCGCCGGTTCCGGCGCCTCAGACTGCTGACAAACCCCTGGCATTATCCAGGGGTTTTTGATTCACTGGTTTTATGTTGAAGAAGCCCGGTGCAGATCAGACAGCTCTCGAGATGGTGAGGCTCGATGAGCTTGTTCCCAAGGATCACCTGTTGCGCAAGATCGACGCGGTGATCGACTTTTCCTTCATCCACGAGCGCGTTGCGGATCTTTATTGTGCGGACAATGGCCGTCCTCCACTGGATCCGACCTTGATGTTCAAGGCGCTGTTCATCGGTTACCTGTTCGGGATCCGCTCGGAGCGCCAGTTGGTGCGCGAGATCGAGGTGAATGTGGCCTACCGCTGGTTCTTGCGCCTGAAGCTGACGGATAAGGTGTTTGATGCCTCGACGCTGAGCCAGAACCGGCGGCGGCGCTACACCAATGCCTCGGTGGCTCAGGATATCTTCGACCATATTGTCGAGCAGGCGATTGGCCACAAGCTTGTCGGCGGCACGGTGCTTTACACCGATTCAACGCATCTGAAGGCGAATGCCAACAAAGGCAAGTACGATCTGGCCCAGATAGAGAAGTCGCGATCGGATTACTGGGCGGCTCTGGACAAGGTCATCGAGGCGGAACGCAAGCTGCACGGCCAGAAGCCGCTGAAGGATAAGGCGCGGGAGCCGGAGGTCAAACAGACCAAGGTCAGCCGCACGGACCCGGACAGTGGCTACATGGTTCGCGAGGGCAAGCCGAAGGGCTTCTTCTACCTCGACCACCGCACGGTGGACGGCAGGCTGGGGATCGTCACGGATACCTTCGCCACGCCGGCCAATGTGCATGACAGCATCGTTTATCTGGACCGGCTGGACCGCCAGAAAAACCGCTTCGACTTCGACGTGCAGGCTGTCGGATTGGATGCGGGTTATGCCACGGCCGGGATCGCAAAGGGGTTGGAAGATCGCGGCATTCTGGGTGTCACCGGCTACCGCCGCTTGCCTGCTCCCAAACCCGGCATGATGCGCAAGTCAGCCTTCGCTTATGAGGAACAGGCCGACGGCTACCACTGCCCGGAAGGTCAGTTGCTGAGCTATGCCACAACAGACCGCAACGGCTACAAACACTACCGCTCCGATCCCGCCATTTGCAGAACCTGCCCGCTTCTGGCCTCGTGCACCTCCAATGCCAAGGCGGAGCGCACCCTGACCCGCCATGTCTGGCAGGAAGCCCGTGAACGAACCGATGCTCATCGCCTGACCGCATGGGGTAAAGCAATTTACAAGCGCCGAAAGGAAACCGTGGAACGCTCGTTTGCCGATGCAAAACAGCTCCACGGCCACCGCTATGCCAGGTTCCGAAGTCTCGTGCGTGTGCAAACGCAGTGCCTGCTCGCCGCCGCAGCCCAAAACATCAAGAAGATCGCAATGGCCCTCACAAAAGCACCCAAGCCAAGGCCCGCGTGACAGGATGCGCTGCTGCCAAAACGATACCGAAGCAGAGCAAATCAAAACAAAACAACGCAAAAAAAACAAACCCGCCAAATTCGACGGGTTTGTCAGTAGTCTGAGGCGCCGGTTCCGGCGCCTTTTTCTTTTTATTGTGGTTCAGGTTACTCAGCCGGCAGCGGGGTGGGTGTTCCGCCATCCGCCTCGTATTCCCAGATGTGATGTTCGAAGGCGCGCAGCCGCTTGTAGACGGAGATCAGTTCCACGATCGTGGTCCAGGCATTGACGAGATACTGGAATGAGCTTTCGACGCGGTTGAACGCCCGGACGATCTGCTGCATCACGCCAAGCGTGATCGCGCCTGAAACGATTGTCGGTGCCAGCGCAACGTAGGGGACGAGAACAGTCGCCTGCAGGTAGGACCACTTGGCAACGTCGAAATAGAGGTAGTGAAAGAAGAGCCTGAAATAATTCTTGCGAACGGCTCCGTAAAGCTCGACGACCGAGGGCGGCGACGCCCTGTCCTCGTTGTCTTCCCCGTAGACCAGTTCCTTACGGTAGGCGGCTTCCACTTTCTGATTGTTGAATTCAAGGCCGGGCAGCTTGATGCCCACCGCCGCAAGCAGAACCGTTCCCGATGCGGCCGACAGGATCGCGACGTAGACCAGCGAATGATCGATCGGACCGATCCACGGGAGCGCCGAGACGTTTTTGGACAGCTCCCAGAGGAGCGGCAGGAACGCAATCAACGTCATCACCGAGCGCATGAAGGAAACGCCGAGGCCTTCCATGATCCTTGCGAAGCGCATCGTGTCTTCCTGGACGCGTTGGGCGGCACCTTCGATCCCGCGTACGACATGCCAATGCGACATGTAATAGTCGTTCATTGCCGTTCGCCATCGAAAGATGAAATGCTTGATGAAGAAATCGAGGACCACCGCGATTGCAACATAAAGGGCGGCGATCCAGAAAAAGGTCGAGAGCTCGGCCATATATTCGTTCATGGTCACGGCGCCGGGCTCGGCAAGCGCCTTCTGGATCGTGTCGTAAAACGAACCGAACCATTCGTTGATCTTTACGTCCAGTTGAACCTTGTACCAGGTCACCCAGAGGATAATGACAGAGCCGACCCAGGCCCATAGGAACCACTTGCGGTTCTTGAAAAACGAACGGAACATGGCTGTCTGCCTCTCGAATCTGTGTTTACAGAAGATTATAGGTAGCTGATGTGGCAAAGGGAGACCGGTAAGGGGTCATGAGCCACTTGTGAAGAGGTTTTGACGGCTCTGCTCAATTTGCAGGCCTGTCATGCAGCGTAAAACCCATCTTTTGCGCCTTGGTCGATTGCAATGTCGGCTGCTTCGCGGGATATTGCCGCCACTCTATAACACGGCTCCCTCCCGTTCCTGGCTTGGAACTGGCAAGCAGCGGCACTCCGTGCCGGCTGCCAGGAGCCGCTCGCCGCTCTTCCCGATCCTCAGGCCCGGTGCGTCTGGGCAGAGCAAATCCTTTTGCGCCGGTCCCGGATGTTCCAGATGGCATTCAAAAGCCTGCGATCACGCTTCACCGGAGCTCCCGCTCCCACCGGTATGACACGGCATGCGCCGCTATTGGGCATTTCCCTGAAGCTCGGATCGACATTCACCTTCTTTGTCATGGCGACGGCGCTCAAGATAGCCGCCGAGGACGTTCCGATCGGTCAGCTTGTCTTTGCCCGCAACTTCTTCGGCCTGTTCCCGGTTCTGCTCATGGTCGGACTGCGCGGAGAGCTTGGTCTGGCATTCAAAACCAGCAATCCGCGCGGTCACCTCACACGCGCGGCGGTAGGGCTCTCCGCCATGGTGTGTTCGTTCACGGCGCTTTACCTGCTGCCATTGCCGGATGCGACCGCCATCGGCTTCGCGACGCCCCTGTTCGTCGTCGTTCTGGCCTATTTTCTGCTGGGCGAAACGGTGCGGATCTACCGGTGGAGCGCCGTCGGCGTCGGTTTCCTGGGGATCCTGATCGTGTTGTCGCCGCATCTGGGCGAGGAGGAACTGGACAGCGCGTCGACCGCTGGTGCGGTTCTGGGCATCATGGCTGCCGGTTTCGCGGCGCTCGCGATGATTACGGTGCGAAAACTATGTGAAACGGAACGGACATCGACCATTGTCACCTGGTTTGCCGCGTCTTCGACGGTCCTGTCCCTGTTGACACTGCCGCTCGGTTTCTTTCTGCCGGGGCAGGCCTGGGTCATTCCGGATGCGTCGACCGCGGCGCTTCTGGTGGTGATCGGGCTTGCCGGCGGCGTCGGGCAGATCCTGCTGACACAGAGTTACCGATACGCCGAGGCGTCAACCATCGCACCGTTCGACTACGTGAACATGTTGTGGGCGATCCTCGTCGGCTGGGTGATCTTTTCGGAAGCACCCGTGCCGGAGGTGCTCGCGGGCGCGGCGATCGTGATCGCGGCCGGCGTCTTCGTCATCTACCGCGAGCACAAGCTCGGTCTCGACCGCACCAAGGACCGCAGGGCGTCAACGCCGTCGCGGTCGTGAGGCCCGTTCCGGATATTCGCTGCCGTCCGGTTTAACCCGGTAGTTGTACAATGCCGCAGTCCGCAGACAATGAGGTTGTCAATCCGGCTGAAGCAAAGCAGAAGGCCGGAACCCGGTAATCACCTGTTTCCCCTTGTTCTTACAAGCTCCGGCCACTTGGAGTGCTGGTTCCCGGTTTTGCGAGCGTTCGGCAAACGGGACGACAAATCTGGGAAACAGTGACCGCCTATTGCGGCTTGTACTGGAACGTCTCGACGGGGCTTTTCGTGCCATCCGGATAGATCAGCTGCACGCTGACCGACTGGGTCGAGCCGGCAGGCAACTCGATATAGGGTTTGTCTTTCAGAACGGCGTTCGGGTTGTCCGGATTGCAGGGATCCAGTTCCCATATCTGATCGAGCGGACCGCCATTCAGGCCGTAGAAGACGTAATCGATGCCGCATTTCCAGGCTTCGAGATGCGTGAAATAGATCAGTTGCTGACCCTGCCAGTCCCGAAACGACACCCAGTTCGTCTTGGTCATGTCGAGGATCTGCTTGATCTGCTCCGGCGGCATGCCCTGCGCCTTTGCCTCACTGGACAGGCCGGGCGGCAGCATACTCATACCGGCGGCGATCATGGCTGAGATCACGAAGCGCATTGGACATCTCCCTGGCTGTGTAGCGGCCCCTGAGCAAAAGACCCGTCGCGGAGACCGGTCAGAATGCCTTGAACGTGATGATGGTCTTGGTGTCCTGAATGCCGCCGATCGGGTGGACCTTTTCGTTGACGAAATGCCCGATGTCGGCGCCGTCGTCGACATAGAACTTCACGAGAAGGTCATAGTCACCACTGGTCGAATAGACTTCGGACGCAATTTCCGCATCCGCGATGGCGTTCGCTACCTGGTAGGTCTTGCCCAACTGGCATTTGATCATCACGAAAAACGGAACCATGCGACACTCCGGCAGTTTTCATTCGAATGGAATGCCCAAGGACATCGCCCATCTGACCGCATCAGTCAATCGCAGATCACACCCTCAGAGCATTGAGGACGGGGACCGGGGCTTGCAATCGGGTACCGGGCTTGTTAGCAGTGCGGAAGTCTCATGGGGGTGCCCGGCGGAACGCGACCGGGCTGAGAGGCAAGACGCCAACTCCTTGAACCTGATCCGGTTGGTACCGGCGGAGGGATTTGAGATAAGACCCATGGCCACCCGGCCGCGCGCCTTTCTTTCATCCCTTCGATTGAAACGTCCTTGTTCGGAGGAGATGCATGAGCCTTACGGTTGCTGCTTCAACACAGCCCCTTGCGGCCGAAACCGTCTTTGACCTGCTGCAGAAGGTGCGCGGGAAGGCCCCGCGCGTACACGCCATCACGAATTCCGTGGCGCAGCACTTCACAGCCAATGCCCTGCTGGCAATCGGTGCGATCCCCTCCATGACGATCGCACCCGAGGAAGTTGCCGGCTTTGCGTCGGGTGCCGATGCGCTGCTGATCAATCTGGGAACGCTCGACGAAACGCGCCGGCAGGCGATACCTGTCGCGATCGAGGCGGCGAAGGCGGCCGGGCGTCCGGTCAGTATCGATCCGGTTTTTGTCGAAAGGTCTCCGATCCGCTGTGCCTATGCGCGCGATCTCCTGGGCCTGAAACCCGATCTTGTCCGCCTGAACGAACCGGAACAGTCGGCTCTGTTTGCGGACCGGGGAGCAGTTGAACGCCTGATCGCCGGCGGCACGGTGCTGGCGGTCACGGGTGAGGAAGACCGGGTCGAGAGCACACAGGAAGATTTCCGTCTTCGAAACGGCCATCCGCTGATGGCACGCGTGACCGCGACAGGGTGCGCGGGCGGGGCCGTGCTGGCTGCGTTTGCGAGCATCGAGACTGACACGGCTCTGGCCGCCGCGGCGGGACTGTCCGTCTTCAACATTGCCGGAGAAATGGCGGCGAGTGAGGCGCGGGGTCCCGGAACGCTTGTCCCCGAATTGCTGGATGCGCTCTACACGATGACCTCGCGCGATATCGAAGTCAGACTGAAAAGCGCCTGAGCGTCTTGAACGGAATTGCACAATGAGGAGGTTCTCATGACCGCGATCGCGGTGACGATTGCAGGCTCCGACAGCGGAGGCGGCGCGGGGATACAGGCAGATCTCAAGACATTTTCCGCCAACGGTGTCTATGGCGCCAGCGTGCTGACGGCGCTGACGGCTCAAAACACCCGGGGCGTCAGTGCCATCCACGACGTGCCGACGGCGTTCGTGCGCGCCCAGATGGATGCGGTCTATTCAGACCTCGGCGTCAAGGCCACGAAAATCGGCATGCTTGCCAGCGCGGCCATCATCGAGACGGTCGCGGCGGGCCTCAAGGCGCATGAGACAGGACCGATCGTGCTTGATCCGGTCATGGTGGCTGCAAGTGGCGACCCGCTGCTGGCCGAGAGCGCGGTTGCCAGTCTCATCTCCGAACTGGTTCCTCTTGCCGACGTGATCACGCCCAATCTTCACGAGGCGGCCCGCATGCTGGACACACCGGTCGCGGAGAGCGAGGCAGACATGCTGTCCCAGGCGGGGCGCCTCGCAGATCTTGGTGCGCGGTCGGTGCTGCTGAAGGGAGGGCACGGCACCGGCGAAGACAGCAACGACCTGTTCCTTAACGGACAGGGTGAAGCGGTCTGGTTCCGTCAGACACGCATTGCGACGGAAAACACCCACGGGACCGGATGCACGTTGTCATCGGCGATTGCGGCAGGTCTGGCGAGGCAGATGGCGCTGGGAGAAGCCATCGCGGCCGCCAATCAATATGTGCACGGAGCGATTGCGGCCGCCGACCAGCTGGAGATCGGATCCGGCCACGGCCCCGTGCACCATTTCTATCAGATGTGGAGCGCTTGAGATGTCCGGTAAGAAGACGGGAAACGACAGGCAAATGAACCGCCGTGTGCTGCTCGGGGCCACTGCGGCAGGGGGCGGGGCACTCCTCGCAACCCCCGCCCTGGCACAGGGCACTGCGACGATCGAGTGGAAGATGGTGACGTCCTGGCCGAAAAATCTGCCCGGGCCCGGCGTCACGGCGCAGAGGATCGCTGACCAGGTTGCAGCCATGACCGGAGGGCGCTTGCGCATCCGGCTTTATTCGGCCGGCGAACTTGTGCCCGCGCTCGGGGTTTTCGACGCAGTGGCGTCGGGAACGGCCCAGATGGCCCATACGGCCTCGTTCTTCTGGCAAGGCAAGATCCCGGCCTCGGTCTTCTTCACGGCGATCCCGTTCGGTCTGCTTCCGCATGAACACATCAGCTGGATTGAACGGGGAGGCGGCCAGGCACTCTGGGATGAGCTTTATGCGCCGTTCGGCGTGAAACCGGTGATGGCCGGCAATACCGGCGTGCAGATGGGCGGCTGGTACAAGAAGGACATCAACGGTCTGGATGACCTGAACGGCCTCAAGATCCGCATGCCCGGACTTGGCGGTGAGGTCATGCGCCGGCTTGGGGCGACGCCGGTCGGGCTGCCGCCGGCCGAACTGTTCCAGGCGCTTCAGTCCGGCGTGCTTGATGCGACCGAGTTTCTCGGTCCCTGGTCCGATCGCGCCATGGGATTCCAGAAAGTTGCCAAGAATTATTATTCGCCGGGATTTCACGAACCCAACGGAACCGGTGAAGCGTTGTTCAATCAGGTTGCATTGGAGGGCCTGCCGGAGGACCTGCGCGCCGTCGTGCTGGAAGCGTGCCGCGCCGAAAACGGGCGGGCCCTGGCCGAAAGCGACTGGGAAAATGCGGGCAGCCTGAAGCTGCTTCAGGAGGAAGACGGCGTTGAGGTCAAGCCCTATCCGGACGAGGTCCTGGAGGCTCTGCGCAAGACGGCGTCTGCCGTGCTTCAGGAATTTGCGGAAAAGGATGCGCTCAGCAATCGTATCTACGAGAGCCACGTTGCCGCGCGCGTGCGGCTGGCGCCGTGGAGCGATGTCGCAATGCGGCGCTTTCTGAGCGCGCGGGACACCGGCGCCTGACGCAGCCTGCCGGCTGCGCGGGCAGCGTCCCGCACATGACCTGTGCGTAACCGCGTGACGGTGCCCGACACGCGCGAATCTGACACCGCCGGGCAGGTCCGGATACACCCGGACCTGCAACTTTCAGGACCGGCTCGCGCCAGGAAAAGCACGGAATCCAGCGGCTACATCATACAAAGTCATCCACAGCGGCTGTACCTTCCGTTTGGGTAAGTGTGGCAATGCAGCAACGATCCCCGAATAATTGACGTTAAAGGAAGGTTAATGATTATTTGCCTATTTTTTAGGCGTTTTTACGTATGTGTGTCGCGTTCGTGACAAAGCGGTCTCAATGAAGACCTTTCCGAGCTATTTTGCTTCTTTTGCGCGCTTCCGGTCCCCAATTCTTGGATTATTTTGCGTTGCAGCATGAAGAATCGCGCAGTGGCGGCGGTGAAATCTTGTCTTGCAACGGCTCCCGATCTTGGAAAAACCTGTTCCTCGAAATCAGATTTCCTCCGCGGGAGGGGGATGGGAGAAAACACCATGAAATGGGCAAATAAAAACACGATTCTATTCGCCTCCACGGCAATAGCCTTCTCGATTGCAGCTACCGCTGCCCACGCGGGCGCCTTCGCGATCCGCGAACAAAGCGCCTACTTCCAGGGAACATCGTTCGCGGGTTACGGCACGTCGGGCGAGACAATTTCCGCGATGTACTGGAACCCGGCGGCGCTCATCGGCGCACAGATGGGCTGGACGGTGGAGACACACGGATCGCTGATCATCCCGAACTCGGAAATAAACGGCACGCTGACCCCCGGGTTCCTGGGAACCTCTTCTATCGGTAGTGGTGACATCGGCCTGGATGCCGTTGTCCCGGCAACCTACATCTCCTACCGGCCGGACGAAAAGTGGGTCTTCGGTGTCGGCATCAATGCACCATTCGGCCTGACCACGAAGCCGGAGCAGAATTGGGCCGGACAATTCTATTCGCGATCCTCGAGAGTCTTTTCGATCAACGTCAATCCGAGTGTTGCCTATCAGGTCAACGACATGATCGCCCTGGCGGTGGGGGTTCAGGTCCAGTATCTGGATGTCAGCCTGAAATCGGCGGATGCGACGTCAGGGGCGGGATTCCCGCGCTCCAACGAAATTTATGGTGACGGTTTCGGCGTTGGCGTGACCGCGGGTGTCACCCTCAAGCCCGTGGATGGAACCGAGATCGGCATCGGATACCGCTCGGGTGTGGGGCACAGCCTGAACGGGCAGCTCTTTGCAGGCGGCAGCCGTGCCGAAATCGACCTCGGCGTTGTCATGCCGGATATGGTCAACATCTCGGCAAAGCAGAAAATCACCGACAAGATGCGGTTGCTCGGAACGGTGGAATGGACCAACTGGAGCCGTTTGAAGTCGCCGGTGGCAACCTCCACGATCTCCGGAGCCGCCCTGACCACCTTGCACTTCAACTACGATGACGGCTGGTTCTTCTCGGTCGGCGGAGAATATGATTACAACGAGAAGCTGACTTTCCGCGCGGGTGTCGGCTACGAACTGTCCCCGATCGACGAAGACATCCGCTCCACGCGACTGCCGGACAACAATCGTTGGTGGCTGTCAGCGGGTGCCAGCTACAATTTCAACAAGCACATGTCCTTCGACATCGGCTACACGCACATCCTGACCGAAGACACGAAAATCAACATCGACCCGAGCCACCAGGACTACAATGCGGTCTTCGGAACCTACGCAGGCGACGTCGACAGCAACGTGAACATCCTGTCCGCCTCGCTGCGCTACAAGTTCTGACCGGAACGGATTTGAAGCCGAAAAGGCCGGGATCTGATCCCGGCCTTTTCTGTTGCGCTGGGTTGCTCAGAAAGCTGCCGGGTAAAGGCCGCCATCCATCAGAAGGTTCTGACCGGTGATGTAACCCGCGTACCGAGAGCACAGGAAGGCACAGGCCTGCCCGAATTCCTCGGCATTGCCGAAACGCCCTGTGGGGATCTCCGCGGCCTGCTGCGCCCTGATTTCTTCCAGGCTCGTTCCCGTCTGCTGCGCCGCCCGCTCGAAACCGCCTCTCAGCCTGTCAGTGTCCATCTTGCCCGGCAGCAGGTTGTTGATCGTCACCCCGTGCGGGGCCAGCTGCCTGCAGACGCCAGCCAGAAACGCCGTCAGGCCAGCCCTTGCGCCGCTGGACAGGTCCAGACCCTCGATCGGCATCTTAACGGACAAGGAGGTGATGTTCACGATCCGGCCGAATCCGCGTTCCTTCATGCCGGGCACCACCGCCTGAATGAGCTCGACAGGCGTCACGAAATTCTGGATCGCGCCGTCGAGCATGGCTTCACGGTCAAGTTCCGTATAGTCCCGTCTCGGAGGGCCACCGTTGTTGTTGACGAGAATGTCCGGATCCGGACAGGCAGACAGAAGTGCACGCTGGCCTTCCGGTGAAGAAACGTCGGCGGCGATGCTGAGAACCGACACGTTGTATCTGTCGTGAATTTCCTTGCGCGTTTCTTCCAGAACAGCTTCGGTACGACCGTTCAAGATGATATCGCAACCGGCTTCAGCCAGCGCCTGCGCGCAGCCTTTTCCGAGACCGCGGCTCGACGCGCACACGATCGCCTTCTTTCCCTTGAGACCCAGATCCATGAAAAACCTCCATTTTTGCCACCCATAGCATATAGGAGCCGGAGCACTATATTGCTGTTAATGAAAAAAACAGATTTCGGGTACTGCCACGGAAGTCTTCGCATTTGTCATAATAATGCAACCTGAATCGCGTCTATAGCGCTGCTAATGGAATATGGAGAAATGCCATGTCTACCGCAGAGGCATCGCGACATTACCGGTCCCTGTTCATTTCCGACGTTCATCTTGGCACCCGCGGCTGTCAGGCGGAATTGCTTCTGGATTTCCTGAAGGACCACGACGCCGAAACCATCTACCTGGTCGGCGACATCGTCGACGGATGGCGGCTGAAACGGTCCTGGTACTGGCCTCAGCTGCACAATGATGTTGTTCAGAAAGTCCTGAGGAAGGGCCGCAAGGGCGCCCGCATTCACTACATACCGGGCAATCACGACGAGTTTTTGCGCAACTTCCTCGGAACGCATTTCGGCGGTGTGGAAGTCAGCGACAGCATTGTGCACGAAGCCGCCAACGGCAAACGCTATCTGGTCATTCATGGCGATCAGTTCGACGTTGTCATCCGCCATGCCAAATGGCTCGCGTTTTTCGGCGACAAGGCCTATGTCACGGCCTTGAGTGTCAACACCTGGGTCAACTTCATTCGCAGGAGCCTCGGGTTGACCTACTGGTCCCTGTCCGCATGGGCGAAGCTCAAGGTCAAGAATGCCGTCAGCTTCATTGGCCGTTTCGAGGAAACGCTGTCCGACGAGGCCCGCCGGCAGGGCGTCGACGGAGTGATCTGCGGTCACATCCATCACGCAGCCGACCGCGACATGAACGGCATTCACTATATCAACACCGGCGACTGGGTCGAGAGCTGCACGGCAGTCGCGGAACATCACGATGGAACGTTTGAGGTAATCCGATGGGTGGATCAAGCCCAGGAGGGACCGGAACCGGCGAAGTCCAAGGAAGCTCCGGTCGCCGCATGAGTTCCATCCTGATCGTGACGGATGCTTGGCATCCCCAAATCAACGGTGTGGTCAGATCGCTGGAGCGGACAGCCGAAGCGCTCGTTTCAACGGGTGTCAGGGTCGAATTCCTGACGCCCCAGGCTTTCACAACATTGCCCTGTCCGACCTATCCCGAAATCCGTCTCTCCCTCACGCACAGGGGTATCGTTCGCCGGATGATCCGGGAATTCGGCTGCGAACACCTTCATATCGCGACAGAAGGGCCGCTCGGGATACTGGCCGCAAGCGTTGCCAGGAAAGCCGGCGAGCCCTTCACAACCAGTTATCACACGCGCTTTCCCGAATATGTCTCCGCGCGCCTGCCGGTGCCCCTGTCGTGGTCCTACAGCTGGTTGCGCAGGTTCCACAATTCAGGCTCGGGATGCATGGTGGCGACGCGGTCCCTGGAGAACGATCTGCGCGCACGCGGTTTCAAGAACCTGATGCGCTGGTCGCGCGGTGTCGACGAAGGCCTGTTCAAGCCCTACGAGGTTTCCGTTCTGCCGGACGAACTGCCACGGCCTGTCTTCATGTATGTCGGGCGGGTCGCGGTCGAGAAGAACATCAAGGCCTTTCTCGACCTGAAGCTTCCCGGATCGAAGGTCGTTGTGGGGGGAGGTCCGCAACTGGAGGCTCTCCGGCGTGAATATCCGGACAGCCATTTTACCGGTGCGAAGCTCGGCGAGGATCTTGCCCGTCACTACTCGGCAGGCGACGTGTTCGTTTTCCCGTCGCTCACCGACACGTTCGGAAATGTTCTGCTGGAAGCGCTGGCCTGCGGCGTTCCCGTGGCCGCCTATCCCGTGATGGGGCCGATCGACGTCATCGGCGATACGGGAGCAGGCGTGCTGTCGGAAAATCTGCAGGAGGCGGCCGAAGCTGCCCTGGACATCCCCCGGGACCACTGCCGGAATATCGCCCTGAATTACACCTGGGCCGCCAGCGCACAGCAGTTTCTCGACAATTGCATCGCTGCGCACGACATACACAACACACTGGCAGGCCGCGCAAGGGCCGCCGAGTAGGTGCCATGGCCTGCATCGTGCGGGCGGAAACGGGAGCATCCGTCCCCAACGACGCAATCTGCATATTGAGTTACATCCAATACCTGATAAGTCATCGGACAACTCCACGTGTTCAAAGGTGACACCGATGACGGATGCTGTTGTTCAAACGGGTGGTGACGTGCTGCGGGATTATTCCGGCAAAGCGGTCACTTTCGAAGATGTGGAGGCTGCCGCACGCCGCATTGCCGGGTATGCGGTGAAGACGCCGCTGCTGCGCCACCCCGCGCTCGATGAACGCACCGGCGCGACCGTGCTCGTGAAGCCGGAAAGCCTGCAGCGCAGCGGGTCCTTCAAGTTCCGCGGGGCGTTCAATTGCCTGAACCTGATACCGGAAGAGCAACGCCCGAATGGCGTGGTTGCGTGTTCTTCGGGAAATCACGCCCAGGGTGTTGCCGCCAGCGCGGCTATTCTGGGGGTTGATGCCACGATCGTGATGCCGGCCGATGCGCCCCGGATCAAGCTCGAGCGCACGCGAGGCTTTGGTGCGAAGGTCGTTACCTACGACCGTGAGAAAGAGGACCGGGACCGGATCGCCGCCGGCCTGTGCGCGGAAACCGGCGCGACATTCGTTCATCCCTTCAACGATCCGGCGGTGATCGCGGGGCAGGGAACCGCCGGTTTGGAAATGGCGGCGCAGGCCGCGGACATGGGGCACGGTCTGGACGATGTCCTGGCCTGTACGGGCGGCGGCGGGCTTTCCAGCGGCATTGCACTTGCGCTTGCACACACGTCGCCGGGCACGCGTTTTCACACGGTGGAACCGGCTGAGTTCGACGACTACAAGCGCTCGCTCGAAGCCGGAGCGCTGCTTTCGAACACGCGCAAGTCCGGCTCCATCTGCGATGCGCTCCTTTCCGAGACCCCCGGCGAAATCGGCTTTTCAATCCTGCGCCAGCTTGCCTCGGAAGGACTGACCGTAACGGACGAGGAGGTGCTCGACGCCGTCGCCTTTGCCTTCAGGGAACTGAAGCTGGTGGTCGAACCGGGCGGTGCCGCCGCGCTTGCAGCGATCCTTCAGGGGAAGCTCCCGCTGCAGGGGAAAACGGTTGGTCTGGTGCTGACCGGCGGGAACATAGATCCGGACATGCTGGCGCAGGCTTTGTCGCTCTAGGCTACGGCCCCATAAATGAAGCCGATTTGGCGGCAGAAATGGCAAAATCTCGCTAGAAAGCGTGCGTAGAGCGGGCTTTTTGCCCGGTCAAGCGCGGTGACGCTGCTAGGTGAAGCCATTTTGCCGTCCTTCGGATTTGGCGGTTTGGGCCATCTGCCGCGTCGCGAAAGACTTGAAAATGAACCACATTTCCTGCGCTTTCGCTCCTCGCAGCTGGTCAAAACGATCCAAACCAAATTGACTTCATTTATGAGTCCGTACCCTGGGGGCAGGACCGCAACGGACGGATCGTCTCCACCTATGGTGAAACAAGACGTTGCCGCTCCGCTGGACAATCGCGCAGTAAGAACAAAAAACGCGGCTCAGGGCCGCGTCTTCAATCAGGGTTCAAGAGGCCTGAGGCTCAGTTGAAGAGCGCCTGGCGTTCTGCTTCGGAGAGTTGCTGAAGCGGATCGTCGGTGATTTCCTCGTCCGATGCAGCTTCGTCTTCAAGTTCCCAGGCAACATCAGCATCGGCCTCGAGGTCAGCCTCACCTTCGAGTTCGGCCTCGGCCATGATGTCCGCCTCATCTTCGGCGTCAGCTTCAGCCTCGATTTCGACTTCAGCCTCGGCTTCTGCTTCTGCTTCAACCCCGACTTCGTCCGCCCCGGCATCCACTTCGGTGTCGAACAGCAATTCGATCGCTGCCTCGTCGAGTGTGGCGTCCAGGTCGATTTCCCCGTCTTCGGCTTCTGCTGCCGCATCATCTTCGGCCGGTTCTGCCGGCGCCGCCGCGAACATGTCGTCGATCGCGGAGGCATCCATCGGCTCGTCCCCGCCGGCCATGATGGCATCGACGTCGGCTTCGCTCGCGGTTGCCGAAACGTCCTGCGGTCCGGGTGCCTCGGAGGCAGCATCCGTTCCGGACTCTTCCAGGGCCGCATTGAAGACATCGTCGCTGACCGACATCAGTTCATCAACGCTGTTCTGGCAGACGCCCCGCCCGGACCTCTGCGGACCGTTCAGCAGATGCGCATCCGGACGCGTGTCGACGGGCCCGGCCGTGTCTTCCGCTTCAACACCTTCGATGCCCCAGATGCCGATCATGAGATTGATCCGGCTCTCCAGGTATCTGAGCACCTGCACGACCTTGTTCGTCCGCTGACCGGTGAGGTCCTGGAACGAGCAGGCCATGAAGATTTCCGTCGCCTTGGCATCGATCTCGTCGCAGGCGGCATCGTCTGCACCGTTCTCACGAAGGACCCACGCCTGTTCCTGGATCTGTTCAGCAGCTTCCAGAATAGACTGGGTCGCGCCTTCGGTCTGTGTGACGATCGCATCGAGTTCATGGGAGGCATCGACGAAGCGATTGCTGTCATCGTCTCCCTCGGCCTTGATATTCGCGATTTCGGCCTTGGTGCGCTCGATCGCCTCGTGCATCTCGGCAATGTCGAGGCGGATCTTGTCGAGATCCGGAACTGTCCGTTCGCGGGTGACGACCTTTTCAAGCCGCTGGATCGCGCCGAGGATTTCCGTTGTCTCAGGCGTTTTATGGCGATTGAGGTATTCTTTCAGAAACCGACGCCCGCGATCGGATTCCAGCAGGGTCTGCTCTAGAGTGTGATATTCGGCTTCGCCGATCAACTCCGGTTCTTGCTGTGTTGCTTCCGCTTTCATATGGACGCGATTCTCAACTTGCCTAAGGATCGTGTGTTGCCGTATCAGAGGCAACTTCACCCGGATCGTAGGGTGAAATTCGTTAACATCCCTTTATTCCGTCACGGTTCCGGACCGTTTCAAAGGTCAAATGACAGATTTGTCCAACAGTGTTAGCGCAAGGGTTGCGGCCCTGTTTGCATGCCACTTCTTCGGCTTCGGACTTTTTCTGCCCTTTTTCCCGCTGGTCCTGGAATTTCGGGGTGTCAGTGCCGCGGAGATCGGTTTCATTCTGGGCGCCGGAACGATCGTCCGGATTGCCGCCAGCCCGTTGCTTTCCAACATTGCCGACAGAACGGACCAGCGGCGGCTCTCCATCCTGATCTATTCGATCATCGGGGCGTGCTTCATCTCCCTGTTCTACCTGCCCGGGGGGCTGGTACTCGCCGGGACGGCGATGATCGGCTACATGGTGATCAAGGCGCCGATCCTGCCGCTGAGCGATGCCTATGCACTTGATGCGGCGCGCAACACCGGTGCCGATTATGCGCGGATGCGTCTATGGGGATCGGTCGGCTTCGTTCTTGCCAATCTCGCCGGTGGCGCGCTTGCAGCGGAGAGTACGGCATGGCTCATCGTGACGCTGACGGCTGCCGCGTCTCTGGCCACCGGCTTCGTGGTTCTGTCCTTGCCGCGGCAAGAGAAAGACCCCGGCAACGAGCAAGACGAGGGCAGAGGCGTCACCGCCCCGTTTGCGAAACTCTGGTTCTGGCCGGTCCTCGCGCTTCTTGGCCTGTTTCAGGCAACGCATGCTGCCTTTTACGGGTTTGGCACGCTTTACTGGCGGTCGATCGATGTGCCCGATTTCACGATCGGCCTGCTGTGGGCCGTCGGCGTCATCGCCGAGATCGCATTGTTCACGATTGCCGGAAAACTGTCGCTGCGATTCGATCCGCCTGTCTTTCTGCTCGCTGCCGGCGTGGCCGCGATCTTTCGCTGGGGCCTGTTTCCGTTTGCGGACTCACTGATCTTCATGGGCGCTTTGCAGGTCCTGCACGGGCTGACCTTCGGCGCGGCCCATCTCGGTGCCGTCGCGATCCTGGCTAAGGTCGTGCCGCCGCGCTGGTCCGGTACGGGACAGGGGCTCCTGACCGCATCGATCGGCATTCAGACGGCGGCCGGACTAGCGGTTTCAGGCGCGCTGTTCCAGATCGATCCGCACATGCCGTTTTACCTGATGGCCGCCGCGGCCTGCGCCGGGTGCATCGCACTGGTGGTCGCGACGCCGGTGATCCGGCACAAGCTGCGCTCCGCGGATATTTGAAGACGGGCGCATTAGCCCCAAAGCGCGGGGTCCGGCGGATACAGCGTGCTGTCGTCGAACCGCAGCCCGGGCGAGCGGTCCTGCGAGAGCAGCAAGGGGCCGTCGAGGTCGACATAATCCGCATTCTGACCGATCAGCACAGCGGGGGCCATCGCGAGTGACGTTCCGAGCATGCAACCGATCATTACCTTGAAATCGGCCTTTCGCGCCGCGTCGAGCAAACGCAGCGCTTCGGTCAGACCGCCAGCCTTGTCGAGCTTGATGTTGACCGCGCCATACTTGTCCCTGAGGCCGTTCAGGCCCTTGCCCGGAGACAGGCTTTCGTCCGCGCAAATCGTGATGGGAGATTGAAAGGAGCTCAAAAGGTCATCGGATTTTGCGGGCAGGGGCTGTTCGATGAGTTCGACACCGACCTCGGCGCAAGCTGCCATGTTCGTGTCGAAACAGCTTTCGTCCCAGGCTTCGTTGGCATCGACAATGAGCTTCGCAGCGGGGGCGGCGCTGCGCACCGCGCGAATGCGTTCGTCGTCACCGGGACCGGCAAGCTTGACTTTCAGGAGCGGGCGATGGGCCGCGGCAGCGGTTTTGCGCGCCATCGCATCCGGCGCGTCCACGCTGATGGTGAATGCCGTCGTCACCGGGTGGAGCGTTCCCAGCCCCGCAAGCTCGGATGCCGTCTTGCCGGAGCGTTTCGCTTCCAGGTCCCACAGGGCGCAGTCAACGGCATTTCGCGCAGCACCTGCCGGCATCGCTTCCAGAAGGGCCACTCGGGACAGACCGGACTGCAGCAGCGGGGCGACTTCCTCGATCTGCGTTTGAACCGTCTCAAGGGATTCGCCATAGCGCGGATAGGGGACACACTCGCCGCGGCCGGACAAGGGCCCGTCCGAAATCGTGACGACAACGACCTTCGCATGGGTTCGGGTCTCGCGCGAGATCTTGAAACCGCCAGCGATTTCAAAACTCTCGGCCTCGATGCTGACAAGCTGATTCATGGTGCGCCGAACTCTGCCGACACCTTGTCGACAATGGCGTCCATACCGAAACGCACAGGGTCCGTTGCCGGCAGGCCATGCTTTTCACCCACCTTCGCGAGAAACGCCAGCGCTTCGTCTTCATCGAGCGCAGCCGTATTGACCGCGATACCGATGCAGCGGATATCGGGATTTGTCAGCGACCCGCACTGAATCGTCATGTCGATGACCTGCTGGATGCTGGGAAGCGGCGTTTCAACGCCGCGCATCCTGGTTCTGGTCGGTTCGTGGCAGACGATGAAACCGTCCGGCTGCGACCCGTGAAGGAGACCAAGGGTGACGCCTGCGAAGGAGGGATGAAACAACGAGCCCTGGCCTTCGACGATCTGCCAGTGATCGGCCTCGGTTTCGGGAGAGATCCACTCCGCGGCACCGGAGATGAAATCGGCGACGACCGCGTCCAGGGAGACGCCTCGGCCGGAGATGAAGACACCTGTCTGGCCCGTTGCGCAAAATGTGCTGCTGTAGCCGCGCTCATTCATGGCGCGGTCCATGGCGAGCGCCGTGTATTTCTTGCCGACCGAGCAGTCGGTGCCGACGGCGAGGATCCGTTTTCCCTGCCTCTTCGTGCCCTTGCCGGTGGCGAAGGTCATCGAATTGTGGCGCACGTCGTGAAGCTGACGGCCATTGCGTTCCGCGGCTTCGCGGATTGCCGGAATATCGCCAAGACGCACGTGGAGCCCCGAAGCCACATCCAGCCCCGAATCAAGCGCTTCGATCACGGAAGCGACCCAGTGATCAGGCAGCCGGCCGCCGGCATTCACCGCGCCGATGATCATCGTCTTTGCACCGGCGTCCGCTCCTTCGGAAATTTTCATGTCCGGAAGGCCGGTATCGGCAGCGCAACCTTGCAGCCTGACCTGGCCGAGACACCAGTCTTTCCGCCAATCCACGATGCCAATGGCGGTTTTGGCGGCCAGAGCGTCAGGGACATCCCCGAGAAACAAAAGATAAGGATGAGCGATTTCCATGGACAAAGCTTTCAAGTGGCTGCTGGACGTTAAAGTTCTCCATCAGGTATACGGGGGATATCGAACTAGCGGCAAGAGGGCAGCCATCCAGAATGGCATTCTTGGAAAAAAAGATTGATCCGGAGATGAAACTGGAGGCCGACGGTCCCGAGCACCAGTTCCTGGCTCTCTCCGGAGACTGGACCGTGAGCACGATCGGCGATGCCGAATCCGGCCTGAAGCAGCTCGACGTTGCCAAGGACCGGCTGACCTGCATCGACGTTTCCAAGATCGAGCATCTCGATACCAGCGGCGCATGGCTCATCCACCGGACGCGCGGCCGTCTTGAATTCGAGGGGCGGAAGGTCGGTCTCACGGGTGTGACGCCCGTCCGACAGCAGCTTTTCGACGAGATCGAACGGCATCACCCGCCGAGCTACAAGCCGGACCGCGGCGGTTTCACCATCGTCGGGTTCCTCGAGGCGACCGGCCGCACGATGGTCGAAGCCTACAAAGACGGCCTGGCGATGATGCACATCCTCGGGTCGCTCGGGCTCGTCCTGACGACGGTCGTGATCAACCCGCGGCGCCTGCGCAGCATCTCCATCGCCGTCCAGTTCGACCGAAGCTGCATCGGCGCGGTGCCGATCGTCGCCCTGATGAGTTTTCTGATAGGCGCGATCATTTCCCAGCAGGGCGGCTTCTACCTCAAGCAGTTCGGCGTCGATATCTATGTCGTCGACCTAGCCGGTATCCTCATTCTGCGCGAGATCGGGGTCATCCTGACGGCGATCATGGTGGCCGGCCGGTCCGGATCCGCCTTTACCGCCGAACTCGGGGCGATGCGAATGCAGGAGGAGGTGGACGCCCTGCATGTTATCGGTCTGAGCGTGACGGAAGTTCTTGTTCTGCCGCGCATCCTGGCGCTCATGATCGCCTTGCCAATTCTCACGTTCATCGCGGACATGTCGGCCCTGTTCGGCTCAGGCCTCGTCACCTGGGTCTATCTCGATATTCCTCCGGCTGCCTTCCTCACCCAGTTGCAGGTGGCGATCACGAATGAAACGCTTGCCGTCGGTCTGGTGAAGGCGCCCTTCATGGCGCTGATCGTCGGCCTGATCGCCTGTGTTGAGGGTCTGAAAGTGGGGGGATCTTCGGAATCACTCGGCCGGCACACCACGTTGTCGGTCGTCAAGGCGATATTCCTCGTGATTGTCGTTGACGGATTTTTCGCCGTGTTTTTTGCAGCAATCGGGATTTGATCGACCGCATGACCATCACAGAGGCTGCACAGAACGGAAGCGAGACGGTATCGACCGGCGACGACGCGGACTTCGTCCTGTCCGTTCGCGATGTGACCGTCGGTTTCGGGTCGAAGATCGTCTTACAGAGCCTCGATCTCGATGTGCGGCGGGGCGAAGTCCTGGGTTTCGTCGGTGGCTCGGGGATGGGAAAGTCCGTCCTGATGCGCACGATACTCGGCCTCACGCCCAAGCGGTCCGGGATGATCTCGGTGTTCGGCCACGATCTTTCGACCGCGAGCGACAAGGACCGGATAAACATTGAGCGGCGCTGGGGCGTGTTGTTCCAGCAAGGTGCCCTGTTTTCGTCGCTGAGCGTGAAACAGAATATACAGGTGCCGATGCGCGAGCATCTGAAGCTGTCGCCACAGCTCATGGACGAGCTTGCAACCTTGAAACTGGAACTTGTCGGCCTGCCCCAGGATGCAGCCGACAAATTGCCGTCGGAACTGTCCGGCGGCATGGTCAAACGCGCAAGCCTGGCGCGTGCGCTTGCACTCGACCCGGATTTGGTGTTTCTGGACGAGCCAACGTCCGGATTGGACCCGATCGGTGCGGCGGCATTCGACACACTGATTCAAAACCTGAGTTCAACACTCGGATTGACCGTCTACATGGTCACACATGATCTCGACAGCCTGCATTCGATTTGCGATCGCATCGCAGTTCTTGGGAATAAACGGGTTCTGGCTATCGGAACACTTGAAGATATGATGAAAAATGATGATCCCTGGATTAAGGAATATTTCAGGGGTCAACGGGCGCTGCGCCGAGTATAGGTTGGACTGAATGGAAACCCGCGCGAGCTACATACTGATCGGTTCCTTCATGGTTGCCGTCCTGGCGGCCGCTTTCGGGTTTGTGTACTGGAAGGCCGCGACGGCCGAATCCCGCCAGAACGTCGAACTCAAGATCATCTATCCCGGCCCGGTCACGGGCCTCCCGGTCGGCGGTCAGGTTCTTTTCAACGGGATCAAGGTCGGGGACGTCAAAACCCTCGATTTTGCGCCTGATGATCCAACCAAGGTGGTTGCGACCGTCGGTATCAAGCCGTCCACGCCGATCCGCGAAGACACCAAGGCGACGCTGAACTTCACCGGTCTGACCGGCATTGCCTATGTCGACCTGTCCGGCGGCACGTCGTCCTCCCCTCTGCTTCTTGGCAAGGATGACGGCAAGGTCCCGGTTCTCTACGCCGAAAGATCCTTCTTCGACGATATCGTCGACGGTGCGCGCGACGTGCTCAAGCGCGCCGACACCACCATGAAGACGATCGAGGAAGTTCTCGTCGAGAACAAGCCGCTGATCAACGACACCATCAAGAACGTCGAGACATTTTCCGCAGCCCTTGCCGCCAATTCGGACGGCGTGAAAGACTTCATGGCAAGCATCGGGCAGGCGTCCGAGGCGTTTTCCAGCCTGTCCGGGCGGCTGGAAAAGCTCGTGGATCAGGGTGAGCGCCTTCTGGCCGCTGTGCCGTCCGACAAGGTGACGGCCATCGTCGATGACCTGACCACGTTTTCCAACAGTCTCGGCGAGGCAAGCAAGGATATCGATCTGCTGATGTCCGATGCGCAAAGCGCCGCCAAGGAACTGGATACGTTCACAAAGAAACTCAACGAAGGCCTCGACAACGTTCAGAAGATCGTTCAGGCGGTCAAGCCCGAGGATGTCGAGAAGGTCATGACGGGCGCTGCCGCGCTGGGCGGAGTGCTTGAGACCAAGAGCGAGGATATCGGCAAGCTGATCACCTCGACCACCACGACCATGCAGAACATCGACAAGATCGTCGCTGTGGTTCAGGAGCGCGAAGGCGCCATCTCCGAGATCCTGGAAGGCGGCCGGGACGTCGTCGTGAAGGTCGATGCCATCATGTCGCGCGGTGTCGAGATTGCCGCTGCCATCGACCCGCTTCAGATCGAACAGGTGGTCCAGTCGGTCGGCTCGTTCACGACGGGCATAAACGCGTCTCTCGTGCGCGTGGACGAGGTGCTTGCCAGTGTCGATCCTGAGACGGTCGAAAGCGCCGTTGACGGTGTTGCCAGCGTGATCGACAACATCAACAACCAGCAAAGCCAGATCAACGAGATCATCGCTTCAACCAAATCCACGATCCAGAATTTCGAAGCCGTTTCCGCGACCGTACGCGATCAGGACGACCGGATCGCGGCGCTGATTACCGACGTACAGGCCGCTGCCGAACGGTTTGCCGAAACGCTTCAGACAGCCGATGGCCTGTTGAAGGCGGTTGATCCGGAGAAAGTCGCGAACATTGTCGGTTCGGTGGAAACGACGGCGTCGGAACTTGCCAGCCAGGAAAACGGCATCCCGGCCATCCTGCAGAGTGCGCAGAAGGCGGCGGATAATGTTCAGGAGATGACCGCGAACCTGGCTAAACGCACGCCGGACGTGGACCAGATCATTACCGACGCGAAGCAGATGACGGCGACATTGAACGCAACCTCCGTGCGGGTCGAGAGCCTTGTGGAGAAAGTTGCAACGATGGTCGACGGCGACGGCGAAGGGCTGATCAAGGAAGCGACACAGGCGGCGGAGGCGATCCGCAAGGTGGCGGTCGCGTTTGAAAGCCGGGCGGATTCCATTGCCGGGGGGCTTTCCAAATTTGCAACCCAGGGCTCGTCCGACTTCACGGCGGCACTGGCGCAGCTAAACCGGACGCTGGTGTCGATCCAGCGCGCAGCGGAAAGTTTCGAGCGCAGCCCGAACCGGGTGATCTTCGGCGGCGAGGATGTTCCGACATATACCGGCGGACGGCGTCGATGAACGGGAAAAGAAACAAGGGCAAGGGTGCATGACAAAGGCAACAGCCAAACTGACCCGTCGAGGGGTGCTGGGAGTCATGGGCCTTGGCGCGCTCGCCGGCGGCTGTGCGAGCACGGCCCCTTCGGCGTTCTACAGCCTGACGTCGGCGGATGTGGACAACCTGCGTGGCCGGTCCAGCCGGGTGCAGGTTCTTGTCGCACCGCCGCGTGCGCTGAAAGCGCTGGATACCAGCTATATCGCCGTCGTCGATGACGGCCCGATCTACAGCTACTACCCGAAATCGGCCTGGGCGGACACGCTGCCCAATGTCGTACAGAGCAAGCTCCAGGAAACGCTTCAGAACACCGGCCGCCTGCGCGGTGTCGGCCTGCCGGGCGACGGCCTTTTGATCGATTATCAGCTGCAGACCGAGATCCGCGCGTTCGAGCTTCAGGTGTCCGGCAACCGGGGCGTGGTTGAAATCTCCGCCCGCGTGGTCAACGACCGGAACGGGCGCACGGTTGCCACCAAGGTTTTCCGCGCCGAAACGCCGGCGGGCAGTTCGTCCGTCGACAAGGCGGTGGAAGCGATGAACCGGTCAGCCGACCGCGTCTTTGCCGAAATGGCCGCCTGGACGCTCCGCAACGTCTGATCCGTTTCAGATCAAATCAGCATCAGGGACAGCGCCGGTACCGCGATCAGGAGCGCGAGCCGGAAGATGTCGGCTGCCCAGAAGGGCAGGACCCCGGCGAAAATCGTCCGGAGCGGCACGTCGGTGAGGACGGAGCGCAGGACAAAGACATTGAGGCCGATGGGCGGTGAGATCAGGCTGATCTCGGTGACCACAACGACGACGATGCCGAACCAGATCAGCACCATGTCCGGATCGGAGAGGATGCCGGTCCCGAAATCCAGCGACGTGACCAGCGGGAAGAACACAGGCACCGTCAGAAGGATCATGGACAGGCTTTCCAGCACCGCGCCGAGCACGATGTAGATCAGCACCAGGACAAGCATGACGACATAGGCGTTGACGTCGAGCGACTGGACGAATGTCAGAAGCGCATCCGGGACGCCGGCGTAGCTGATGAAGTTGGAAAAGACTTCGGCGCCGATGATGATCGCAAAGATCATCGCGGTTGTGCGGGCACAGTTGAGCCCGGCTGTGAACAGCTTTTCGAACGTGAGGCCACCTGACAGGAAGGCGATGATGAGCGCGGTCGCCGCCCCGATCGCCGCTGCCTCCGTCGGCGTGAAGAAGCCGCCATAGATGCCCACCATGATCACCGCAAAGAGGCCAAGCACGGCCAGTACACCCCAGACATCCTTCCGCTCCAGCGCGATGTCGTCATGCTCCGAAGGGGCGAGGGCAGGCTTGAAAAGAACGGTGACGTAGACGGCGGCGAGATAAAAGACCACTCCGAGCAGCCCGGGGATGATCCCGGCAATGAAGAGTTTGCCGATATCGGCCTCGGTCAGAAGGCCGTAGATGATCAGGATGACGCTCGGCGGGATGAGAATGCCGAGCGTGCCACCGGCGGCGATGGAACCGGTCGCCAGGCTGTCGGCATAGCCCGCCTTGCGCATCGAGGGCATGGCCACCTTGGACATGGTCGCTGCGGTCGCGAGCGAGGAGCCACAGACGGCGGAAAAGCCGCCGCAGGCAACGATCGAGGCCATGGCGAGGCCGCCGCGCATGCGGTGCAGCAGGCTGTGCGCGGTGCTGAAGAGCGACTGGCTGACGCCGGAGATGGTCAGAAGGTTGCCCATCAGGATGAACAGCGGGATCACGGAGAGCGTGTAGGAGAGGCCCGTGTCGAAGGCTGCATTGCCGAGCAGGTTCAGCGCCGCGTTCCAGTTTCGAAGGGCGGCGAACCCCAGCGTGCCGACAATCACCATGGCAACGGCGATCGGTACGCGCAGCAGAACGAGGCCGAAAAGGGCAACGAATCCAATCAGTGCTTCAATCACGTATCAGGCCTTTTCGCGCAAACGGCTGAGTGTCCAGAAAATCGCGACGACGGCAGAAACCGCGAAGGAGGCGGTGCCGAGCCAGCCGATCAGGTAGAGCGGGATTTCCAGTGAATCGGTTACCTGGCCCCGGCGCTGCAGTTTTTCTGCGTGTTCGAACAGCTCCCTGGCGATGATCAGGAAGACGGCGACGGTCGCCACACCTGCGCAGAGCGCGCCCAGATACTTGAAAACCCGGCTCTTGAGCCCGTCCAGAAGCTCCACCTCGATATGCTCGCCTGCGGCGGTCGTCAGGGGCAGGGCAAGAAAGATCAGCGAGGCCAGAAGCAACTGCGTCAATTCGTAGGCACCGTTGACCGGGCTGTTGAAGAGGTAGCGGGCAACGACGTCCACGCAGGTCAGTCCGATCATGGCCGCCAGCACCAGAAGACAGGCAAGACCGAGCAGGAAGGTGGCACCACGCCGGAAGCCGTTGGCCCGGCGTGGTGCACCTTCATCGGGTTCAGTCGGTGTCATCATTTGCTGATGCCGGTCCGGGTGCGGAAGTCAGCCAGGGCTGCTGCCCCGTCGAAGCCGGTTTCCTTGACTGCGTCGGCCCAGGCGGCTTCGTGCGCGGCCGCAAGTTCCCGGATCTTGCCGAGGACAGGCGCGGGTGCTTCGTAGACTTCAACCGACTTGTCGGCAATGAACGCGTTTCCGCGCGCATCTGCGCTGTCCCAGACGCTGCCGGCAAGTTCTGCAAGTGCGGCTCCAGACACCTTCTCGATTGCCGCCTTGTCCTCGTCGGACAGGCCGTCCCAGATATCCTCGTTCATCACCATGAACCAGGAGGTGTTGTAGATGCCGCCGGGGACGGTCATCGAGGAGGTGATGTAGTCCGTCAGCTTGAAGGCCTGGAGCGCCTCTATCGGGAACGTGACGCCGTCGATCACACCCCGGGAGAGCTTTTCGTAGACTTCGCCCGGTCCCATGAATTGTGTCGTGATCCCGAGATCCTGAGACAAGTCAGCGATGTAGCCGCCCGGTGTGCGGATCTTCAGACCCGAGAAATCCTCCGGCGTTTCAATCCTGCGCTGGTTGTTGTGAAACATGCCGGGGCCGTGGATCCAGAGACCGAGCAGCTTGGTGCCCTGGTGCTCGGCCTGGGCGTCGAGCTGTCCGCCATAGACATCCCAATAGGCCCTGGATCCGTCCGTTGCCGTGTCGGCCATGAAGGAAAACTGACCGATGCGCGAGCGCAGGAAGCGATCATCGCGGGTGAAGGAATGCAGGCCATAGGTGATATCGGCAACACCGTCTGCCGCCAGATCGTAGTGCGCGGGCGGCGGTCCCAGCGGTTTCGGGAGGATGCGCACCGTCACGCGGCCGTCTGTTGCCTCTGCGACCTGCTCCGCCCAGGGTTCCATGACACCCGTTACGATCGGGTGCTTCGGCGGTAGCCAGGACGAGAGAACCAGTTCGTCGGCTGCGGCATTTGAAAGTAAGGCCGACAGAGCGGTTGCCGTCAGACCCGCCAGAATAGAAAGAGACTTGATGGATTTCATGGTTTTTCCTCCCACTTGCTTGTCAGCCGAGGCCTGGCCACTCCCCGGCCGGGACACTCCTCAGCATTTGATGCTCGAAAATAGTTGCATATGAAACTAAGTCAATCCTAAAATGGACGGACCCGAGAATTGCGGCCGAGACATCATGACCAGACCTGAGAACAGCAACACCAAGAAACCGATGGAAAGCCTTGAGAGTGAGAGCTGCCCCGCTTTCGAGCTGCAGAGGTTTTTTCCCTATCAGGTGAGGGTGTTCTACAGCGATGTCACCAATGCCCTGTCCGCGGTTTACCAGCGTGACTACGGCATGATGCCTGCCGAGTGGCGCACGATGGCCATCCTGGGAGCGGCAGGAACCGGTCTCCAGGCAACGGATATCGTGTCGCGCTCAAGTATGGACAAGGTCGTTGTCAGCCGTGCCGTCAAGCGGATGGAAGAGCGCGGATACCTGAAACGTTCCACGCATTCTGAAGACGGAAGAAGTTTCCTGCTGGAACTCAGCGCCGAAGGCCGTGCCGTTTATGAAGACCTGGGGCCGAAGCTGCTTGCCGTCGAACGCAAGATGCTGAGCGGACTTAGCGAAGACGACATTTACGGTTTCCTGGCGATCGCACAGCGCATCCGCGACAACCTGTCGGAGGACGGGGAGGCACAGGATTAGGGTACGAACTCACAAATGAAGCTGATTTGGCGGCAGTAATGGCAAAATCTCGCAAGGAAGCGTGCACAGATCGGGCTTTATGCCCGGTCAAGCGCGGTGACGCTGCGAGGTGAAGCCATTCTGCCGTCCTTCGGATTTGGCCGTTTTGGCCATCTGCATTGTCGCGAAAGACTTGAAAATGAACCACATTTCCTGCGCTTTCGCTCCTCGCAGTTGGTCAAAACGTTCCAAACCAAATTAACTTCATTTGTGAGTCCGTACCCTAGGTGATGGACCCATAAATGAGACTGAAATGGCATGCGAAATGGCGAAATCCCGTTAGGAAGGGTGTGCGGAGCGGGCTTCCTGCCCGGTCAAGCACACTGACGACACGGGGTGAAGCCATTTCCATGTCCTTCGGATTTGATCGGATTGCGCCTCCCCGGCGTCGCGAAAGGCTTGAAAATGAACCACATTTCCTGCGCTTCCGCTCCTTGAGGAGAAGCAATCCGCTTCAAACCATTTCCGCCTCATTTATGGGTCCATCACCTAGGGCCGGCGCCTGCGGTTTCCTGCGGGCAGTCAAAACAAAAAAAAAGGCGGCTCGTGGCCGCCTTTTTCATGAGTTGTTCGCCCAGATCTAGTCGAGACGGCCGCTTGCGTGTGCCAGCATCGTGTAGACCTTGCCGGTGTCCGAGGTGAGGTAGGTCTGACCCAGCATGTTGTCCCGGTCATTGCGTGAGACCTGGGCCAGCAACTGTTCGAAATCAGACACGTACCTTTCGACCGCGGTGCGGAATTCCGGATCACGCGCATATTTCTGACGGATCTCGTCAAAGGTCTGCTGGCCCTGAAGCGTGTACAGCCTGCGGGTGAACACGTTGCGTTCGCCGTTCCGGTACCGGTTCCACAGATCGATGAAGGTCTCATGGTCGATCGCGCGGGCGATGTCGACCGAAAGCGAGTTGAGGCTTTCCACGGTCTGCAGCGGTGTGCGTGCCATGCTCGTGTCGGCGCCTGCATCCTCGTCACGCGACGCCCGGCGCAGAAGGTCGGCGACCCAGCCCTTGCCAGCGGGGTTGCCGCCCTGGTTCTGTGCCGGCGGTTGACGCCGCATTTCGGCAGGACGCGGCTGCTGTGCAGGACGCTGGTCTGCTTCAGGTGCCTGCCGCTGGGGTGCCAGCGGTTCGGGCGCGAAGTTCTGAGGCGAGGGGGCCGGTTGCGGAACCGGTGCACTTGCAGTAGCGGCCTGGGCCTGCGGACGCGAGACATCAAGCGAGTTGGACTGCTTGGCCACGATCTCCGACAGCTCCGTCAGAGCACGGATCTGCTCGTTCACGACCTTGCGCAGGGCCGCGGAGGATTCCTCGGCTTCGTCCGGAAGGTTGAGAACGCCCTGTTTCAGTTCGTTGCGGGTCGCTTCCAGTTCGTGGTGCACCTCGCGGGCGACATCGCGCATGCGCGCCGCGGCGTCGTTGAAGCGGTCCGAGGCATCGCTGACCGTCTTGGTCATTTCGGAGATGATGTCATCCTGCGCCGAACGGATGGCATCGCGGGCCTTCTGGCCTTCCATGCCTGCCGTGAGGCGCATCGATTCGAACTGTTCGGCGACCTGCTTGGATGCGGCCTCGGCGGCAGCTCCGAGCATGTTTGCAGCTTCGCGTGCCTTGTCGTCGGCCGATTCGAGCGTGTCGGACAGGTTCTGCGAGAAAGACCGCATCAGGGTGTCGACAGCTTCCGTCTTGGCCAGAAGCGTATCGGCAACTTCCTCGATCGCCGTGCGGCGTTCGGAGACCCGGCCCTCCACCGACTTGTTGGTGTCTTCCAGATGACGCGCAGCACGTGTCAGTTCTTCCGACTGGTCACCGAACCGGTGGGTCAGGTTCTGGATGTCCGCGAGCGTTATCTGGGTGACGTCGCGAAGGTTGGACACCTGCTCGTTGATGAGCGACGTGGTCTGGTTTGTCTCCTGGACAGCGCGGTCGACCGCGGACCGGAATTCACCGGCCCTTCGGGCAAGATTGCCTTCCACCTCGTTGAGGTTTTCACCTGCCGTCGTGACGATGCCCTGAAGGTTGGTGTTGGATTCCTCGACCTTGTTCAGGATGTCGGTCACATCGGCTTCAAGCCGCTGTTTCGTGTCGCTCAGAAGAGACGCTGCCCGTTCGCTGCGTTCATTGATGCTCGCAATGATCCGGTCTCCCGCTTCGACCAGCGTCCGGGTCGCATCAAGGCCGGTATGGGCGAATGTCTCCGTCACGTCGCGGCCCTTGACCGTGATGGCATCGAGAATGGCACCATGCACTTCCGACAGACGCCCGGTCAGGTCGTTGGCGCGGGCTTCGATGGCATTGATCAGGTCGTTGCCGTCGGTTCCGACGATACGTGCCAGTTCGCCGCTGCGTTCGCCGAAGGCTTCGTTGAGTGACGTCGCTTTTTCCATCAATTCGTTGGCGACATCGTTGCCGCGGCCAACGAGCAGCTCGGCCGCTTCCGAAACCGCGCTGTTGACGCGCGCACGGACCATGCCGGCTTCACTCGACATCTGACCGCGGATGTCTTCCAGCGTCTTGGTGAGCGTTGCGCGGGCCTGTTCGCTTTCCGCCGACAGGTTTCCGGAGATCTCTGCAATCACCTTGGCAAGATCGCCGCGGATCTTCTCGCTTTCGCCCGAGAGCGAGCCGGTGAATTCTGCAAGCGTTCCGGCATAGAGCGTCCGGGCCTTCTCGCTTTCGGCAGCCATGGCACGTGCCGCGTCGGCCACTGCGGACAGGACGAGTTCGCGGATCTTGGTGCTTTCGCCGGACATCGCCCCGGTTGCCTGGTGCATCGCGTTGCTGACCACGTCAGCTGCCTTCTGGCTTTCGCCTTCCAGGACGCCACGGGCTTCACCCACGGAGCCAAGCACGATCTGGCGCATGCGGTCGCTTTCGCCGGCGAGCTTCTCGGTTGCCTGGTTGAGAGCGGTGTCGACGACTTCCACGGTTTTCGTGCGCTCATCGGAGAGCGATGCCGCTGCGGCCGTGACGGCCTCCTGCACGGTGTCGCGAAGACGCGTGCTTTCCGAGGAGAGCGTGGCCCCGGCTTCGGAAATCACGGCCGTCAGAATGTCGCGTGCGCGCTCGCTTTCACCGGTGAGGGTGCCGGAGATGCTCTCCAGGCGATCGTTGAGAATGGTTTCGAGCTGGTTCGCGCGGCTGTCGAGTGTTTCGGCGACCTCGAAGACTTTTGCGCCGAGCGAAACGTTGATCTCGGCAATGCGCTCCGACAGCGACTCGGTGAGCTGCTCACTCTGTTTGCCGAGCACGTCCCCGGCCTCTGACAGGCGCGTGTCGAGGGCGGTGGTCATCTCGTCCTGACCGTCGACGAACGCTTTGGCGATCTCCTTGGTCCGCGAGATGAGCGTCTCGGAGATCTGGCGCGCGCGCGCATCGAGTGTTTCGTCGATGCGGTCGGTTCCGCTGTTCATCGAGGCGGACAGAAGCTCGGCTTTCTCGGCCATGGAGGCAGCAGCGCCGTCGACGCGTTCGGAGAGCGTGTCGCCGATTTCCGTCGCACGTTCGGCGAGGGACTTGCCGGCGGTCTCGATGCGCTGGCCAAGTTGCAGCGTGATGGCATCGGAGCGATCTGCCAGAACATCCGTGATGTTCCGGGTCTTCTCTTCCAGGGCGTCGCTGATACCCGTCGTGCGGTTTTCGATCGCGTCAGACAGGATCTGGGTACGTGCCTCGAGCGTTGCCTCGAAGGAGGCTGTCCTCTGGTCAAGGGTCAGATCAAGCGTGCTGATATGGTTGCCGAGGGACGAATCCATCGCCGTGATCCGCTCGCTGATGGATCTGTCCATGGTGGACAGGCGGTTTTCAAGCGCTGCATCCATGGTCGTCACGCGAGCCCCGAACGAGGCATCCATCGTGTTGAAGCGGCTCTCCAGAGTGGTGTCCATGAAGGAGATTTTCTCCCCGAGGGACATATCCATGGAGGCAAAGCGCTGTTCAAGAGACCCATCAAGCGTGCTGATGCGGTCGGTGAGCGTCGCGTCCATCGACGAGAACCGGTGTTCCAGCGACGTGTCCATGGTGCTGATGCGGTTTGCAAGCGTCGCATCGATGGCGTTGTAGCGCTGCTCCAGGGACGCATCCATGGTGCTGATACGATCGGTGAGCGTTGCATCCATCGATGTGAATTTCTGCCCAAGTGTCTCGTCCATCAACGAGAATTTCTGTTCGAGCGATGTATCCATCGTGCTGATGCGGTTGGTTAGGGTCGCATCTATCGCGCTGTAGCGTTGTTCGAGCGAGCTATCCATGGTGGAGATGCGTTCGCCGAGAGCGGAGTCCAGGGACGCGATGCGCTCACCGAGGGAGGCGTCGAGTGCGGTGCCGCGCTCACCGATCGATGCATCGATCGCCGCGGCGCGTTCGGTAAGGCTGGTGTCGATTGCCGCAAGCCGGTTCCCCAGCGTGGCATCGATCGAGGCGGCGTGATTGCCCAGAGACGTGTCGAGTGTCGTGGTGCGTTCGGTGAGCACAGCTTCGACAGCTGCCAGCCGGTCGGTCAGCGATGTGTCGATCGCGGCCGCATGGTTGCTCAGGGATGCTTCCAGCGTCGCCGCGTGACCGCCAACGGCGGCATCGAGCGTTGCGGCATGGTTGCCGACGACAGAGTCGATTGCAGCGATCCGGTTGCCGAGAGAGGCGTCCATCGTGTCGATGCGCGATGCAAACGTGGCATCAAGCGTGGACAGGCGGGAATCCATGGCTTCCGACAGAAGCAGGGTTTTCGTACCGAAGGCGTCGATCAGCTGGCCGCCGCGCTCGCCGACAATTTCCTCGAGCTCGGACAAACGCGTGGAAAGGCCCTCGTTGAGGGCGCCGCCGCGCAATTCCAGCGTTTCGGCAATCTGACCGCTGACCTGACTGATGTCGTTGGCCACCCGGTCGCCGCGCGTGCCGATGAGTTCGGCAAGCTGGGTGCCGGTTTCGGCGAGCGTCTGGGTGATCGTACCGGTCTGTTCTCCCAGTCCGGCCGCGAACTGGCTGGAAACGCTTTCCAGCGTGTCCCGGAAGCCGACGGTCTGCTGTTCCAGCATCGTCGCCATCTCATTGCTGCGGGCCGTGAGGCGTTCGTCCAGTTCGGTTCCGTTGATGGAAATCGCCGTATAGATGCGCTCCGAGATATTGTCGAGTTTCTCGGCAAGTTCACCGCCGCGCACTGATATGGTCTGCGTGAGCGAGCCGGCGGTCTCGTCGAGTTTCGCCGCGATTTCACCGCCGCGAAGGGACAGGTCAACCACGATGCTCTCGCCGGTTCCACGAAGGATTTCAGCAACTTCCGTCGAACGGCCCGACAGGGTTTCGACGATTTCGGCGCCGCGGATCGAAATCGTGTCGGTCACGGCCTGACCGCGTTCCGAAATGCTTTCGACAACGCGCGTGCCGGTCGCTGCCAGCGACTCGTCCAGGTTCGTGACGCGCGTGTCGACCGTGGACACGAGTTCTTCGGTTCTGGAGGTGATCGTGTCGATCAGCCGGCCCGACGTGAGGGACAGGTTGGCATTGATCTCTTCGCCGCGCTGGGTGATGACGTCGCCCACCGTGACGCCGGTGTTTTCCAGTGTCGCGCGGAATTCGTCGGCCTTGCTGCTGAGCGTCGCGACGACGGAGGTGCTGGAAGAGGCCAGCGTTTCGTTGATCTCGGTTCCGCGGGTGGTCAGCGTCTCGACGAAGGCGTTTGCGGTCTCGGCAAACTGCTCGTTCACCTGGTTGCCGCGCGCCGACAGGGTCTCCCACATCGTGGCGCCGGTTTCCGACAGGTTGTCGACCAGCTCATGGCCCGTCAGCGACAGGCGGGAAACGTAATCTTCCGCGCGGACAGTCAGGTTGTCGACCAGTTCGTTGCCGGATGCGTTGAGTGTCGCACCGAGGGACTCGATGCGGCTGTCGACGGTCGAGGTGAGTTCCTCGACGCGGCTGTTGACCGCGTCGATCATGCGCTGCGACGCCTGATCGACAGTCTCGCCAAGATCATTGGACGTTCCGGAGAGCTGGGATGAGAATTTCTCGTGTGCACCGGCAATCGTTTCGCGTACGCGCTCGGCATTGATGACGATCGACTCGCGCTGGCTGACGAGTTCCTCGATCAGCGCGCGGATCTTGAGTTCGTTGTCGTTATAGGAACGCTCAAGCGACGAAACTTCATTGTGAACAAGCACTTCGAGCTCGCTCGCGCGTGCGATCGCGCGCTCGATACCGTCCCCCATCGCGGCAACTTCGCGCCGGATTGCCTGACCGACGCTCAGGATCGACTCCTTGGCCATGTCTTCGGGTTCGGCTAGGCGTAGGGCGACTTCGGTCATACCGCGCGCGACGATGCGCATTTCCTGCGCGCGCCAGATCATCATGGCCATGACAAAGAAGAAGATGATCGGGACAAGAATTCCGACGGCGGCGAGGATGATTTCAGGCGAGGATAGCAGGGCCTGCGTGTTGAGTGTGGAGACCTGTTCGGAGAACGTGGAGAAGAAAAGGCTGCCGCCAAGAGCCGCCCAGACGGCGCTCAGGGCCAATGCGCCCCAGAACGGTGCCGAGGAAGGACGGCGCTGCAGGGCGTAGATCAGGTTGCCGATGCTCCGGCGATCATCATTGGCAGCCGGCGGACGTCCGCCGCGGCCACGCCGGCGCGGCGGACGTTGTTCTTCGCGCGCAGGTTCGCTCGAGGCCGGCGGTTTGGGCTGTTTTTCGGGTTCCGTTTCCGCTGCCGCGCTTGCTTCCGGGGCCGCTTCATCGAAATTGAAGGTTGCGTCCGGGCCGCCGAAATCGAGTTTCAGGGCTTCTTCAACTGCTGACAGGGCCGCTTCCGCAGGATCCTTGGCCTTTGTCGGATTTGCCATTTATGGTCGCCTCACGTCCGTACTCATTACACGCCGGGAATACTCGCCAGCCGCGCGTTGCGGCTGTTCCCAAGTCTATCTGATGCGTCATTCCGCGTCTGCCATTGGACACACGACAGCGCGGAACTGCTTTTTTCCGAGGGGGGCGCCGCTGACCAACCGCCACAATTTCACCAGACGGTCTGCTCCCCATCTTGCCGCATCACCAACTGTAATGGCACAATCTCTCCTAACGAACAAGAAACTGTAATGGCGTGAATCACTTAGGGGGCGGTTTCGATGCCGAAATCGAAGAAGGACGGCGATGGGGAAGAAGGGGCTTCAAGGTCTTCTCAAACGGCACTCAGGCTCGGAACTCTGACCGCTGTTCAAAAGCGTTGGTTGAAAAAAGGGCTTGAACAACCGGGTGGCAAATTGCCTCTTTTCGATGAAAACGGACGGGAAATTCCGGCGCGAACGATCAGGGCGTGCATCGATTCAGGGTGGGCAGAGCCTTGGTTTTCCAACCCAATCAAGCCCAACTGGCTTGTTTGCCGGCTGACCCCTGCCGCATTTGAACTTCTCAATTCAAGTCGTATTGGCAAAAAAAGTTAACGGTTGATCCCGGTTCCTCCGGCACCGCGGATTTGAGAAACCGCGGAAAGGCAACGTTTTTTTTCAAACCGGCTCCGATCCCGGATTTCGCGCCGTTAACCAAACTTTCAGTTTTTTGGGGACATTCGGTCGAGTCGGGCGTTTGTCGGCCCTGTTTAACCGGGTGTTTGGGTCTTGGGCGCACACTTTTGAGCAGTCCAAGCCGCCGGCGAGGTGCCGCGCGGTGCGTATTGAGTAACTTGGAGCCCGACAATGGCCCCTTCATCGATGGCCCGCGTCAGCGGCCGCTGCGGTCCCGAAGCGCCGATAGACCTGGTGCAACTGGCGACAAACACACTCGGAAACCGGGACCTTGAAGTTCAGGTCCTTCATCTTTTCAAATCACAGTCGTCCTCAACTCTTGAGCGTCTCGCGAAGGAGACCGACACAAGCGTCCGGCTGGATCTCGTGCATACGCTCAAGGGATCGGCGCGTGCGATCGGAGCCGGCCGTGTCGCCGAGGTGTGTGAAAACCTTGAAGGACGCATGAAGCAGACCCCCGGGTCGGCGACGGAGGGACTTGTTGCGGCTGTCGACGAGGCCAATACCTATATCCGGGACCTTCTCGCGGGGTGAGCCTGACCGGTTTTGAGCCTGATTGTGCCCGGAATACGTCATCGTCCTTGACCTTTGCGGTGGAAGCTTTATTTCGGATCAGCTGAAACCCGCAATTCAAGGCTTGGACGCGACTGATGCCGAAAATCACTTATATCACCGCTGATGGAAACCAGACCGAAGTCGATGCCGCCGAGGGCACGACGGTGATGGAAAACGCCATCAAGAACATGGTCCAGGGTATTGAGGCCGAGTGCGGCGGTGCCTGTGCCTGCGCCACGTGTCATGTTTATGTCGACGACGCCTGGACCGGAAAAACCGGGTCCGCCGAGCCGATGGAAGAGGACATGCTCGACTTCGCCTATGACGTGAAGCCGACATCGCGCCTGTCCTGTCAGATCAAGGTGACCGCCGAACTGGACGGCCTCGTTGTGCATGTACCGGAGCGACAGGCATAACGCACCTGAACTTGCCGAACAAAAAAGCCCGCCGGAAACCGGCGGGCTTTTTCTTTTGCAGAAGTGCTATTCGGCTGCCTGTGCCGCCGGCTTGCGGAACCAGAAATCGACCTCCCGGCCATCCTCGGGGTTGCTCGGGATGAGCGAGGCGAGCACGAGGCTGACCGCGGCCATGGCCGCACCCGCGAGGAAGACGGCTGCGGGCGATATCAGCCAGACTAAGCCGAACAGGACGGGAATGAAAACGGCTGCAATGTGATTGATCGTGAAGGCGACACCCGCCGTAGGCGCAATGTCCTTCGGATCGGCTATTTTCTGGAAGTAGGTCTTCATGGCAATTGCCACCGCAAAGAAGGCGTGATCGATCACGTAGAGACCGGCCGCGACCCAGGGACTGGAGACGAAGGCATAAGCGACGAATACGCCGATCAGGCCGATATATTCCAGGATCAGGGCCTTGCGCTCACCGAACCGGACGATCAGATGGCCGATCTTCGGCGCCAGGATCATGCTGAACACGCCGTTGATCAGAAACAGGCCGGCGATTTCATGAACGTCGTAGCCGAAGCGTTCAACCATGAGAAAACCGGCAAAGACCATGAAGATCTGGCGGCGGGCGCCGCCCATGAAGGTGAGCGCGTAATAAAGCCAGTAGCGTTTGCGCAGGATCAGCTTCTTGTGTTGCGGTACGCCTTCCTTGAAGTGGGGATAGGCCATCATCAGGAAAGCCAGGACGACCAGGGTGAGACCGCCTGCGATCGCGAAGACAAAGGTGAAAGAGAGATCGAAGGTCTTCCAGGCGACGAAGATGAGCCCGTAGGCAATCAGCTGGGCAAATGCGCCGACGGCGATGATCTTGCCCATGCTGGCGGCGGCCGTCGCCTTCGGCAGCCACTGGAGCGACAGCGACTGGGCCATTGTTTCATAATAGTGAAAGCCGATCGACATGATCAGCGTGGTGACATAAAAGCCCAACGCCGTCGGAAAGTAGCCGGTGACCGCAACGCCGACCCCCAGAAGCAGCAGCGAGACATAGGCCAGGGTCTGTTCGCGCATGAGAAGCAGCAGGTAAACGGCCAGAAAACTCAGAAAACCCGGGATTTCGCGGATCGACTGCTGAATGCCGATCTCCCGGCCCGAGAAATCGAGTTCCTGAACCGCGAAATTGTTCATGAGGTTCCACCAGGCAGCGAAAGACAGCTGCATGGCACCGGCCATGATCATCAGCAGCACCGCCGGAGACCGCCATCCGGTCCGTTCGTTCGTATTCACGCTTTGGGTAAAGTAGCTCATTCGGGTTCCGTAAAATCAGGACGTTTGTGAACAGCGCTGTCCAGATAGCTTCTAGTCCCGATTTGGACTTGCGTGTTAGCGCTGTTTTGTCATGATATATCTCCGAGTTGCCAGAATTTGCCTGTCCGGTCGGATTTCGACCGCCTGTTTCAGAGGCCGACACATGTCCATTCATCCCGAACTGTCCGAGTTTCCGACACAAGAGGTCGCAGCGCCCCTGATCGGCTATGCGAAGGCGCAGCCGCGCGGCGCCCTGAACGAGTGGCATGCCCACGATGCCGCGCAGCTTTTTCATGTGGTAAGGGGCTCGCTTGCGATCGACACCGAGCACGGAACGTTCTTCGCGCCGCCCGAGAGAGCCGTCTGGCTGCCGCCGAGGGTCGCTCACCAGACGCGCTATCTGACCGATACCGACCTCAGATATGTCTATGTCCAGATGGAGCACACGCACGATCTGCCACAGACCCCGCAGGTGATCCAGGTGACCAACCTGTTGCGCTCGCTGATCCTGGAATTCATGTCCTACCCGCGTGCGGAGACGGAAGACGGACCGGCGGCACGGATAGCGGCCGTCATTCTCGACCAGCTCAAGATGCTGCCGGCGGCGCCGCTGCAGTTACCGATGCCGCAGGACAGCAGGCTGAGAACCCTTTGCGAGGCCATCGTCAGATGTCCTGCCCACATACCTTCGCTTGAAGAGGCGGCGCGGCACTGCACGGTTTCCGTGCGCTCGTTCGAAAGGCGCATGAAGGCCGAAACGGGACTGAGCTTCCGGACGTGGTGCCGGCAGGTGAAGCTGTTCCGGGCCCTGGAGCTTCTGGCCTCCGGCCGCACGGTTTCAGATGTTTCGCACAAGCTTGGCTACGAGGGGCCGAGCGCATTCGTGGCCACCTTCAAGAAGGCATTCGGCGTCACGCCCGGACGATATTTCGCCAGCGTCGAGACCGATTGATCTGCCTCATGGCGCCGGACCCCGGATGATCCGAGACTCTTTTGAAAACAGTCTTGGAGAAACGCCATGTTTGAGAAGATTCTCGTTCCCGTCGACCCCGCAGAACCGGGTTTTGCAAAAGACGCGCTCTCGAAGGCGGGCCAATTGGCGCGCGACTACGGAGCCAAGATCCACCTGATGGCTGTGTGCCCGGAGGTTCAGAGTTTTGTTGCCAGCCAGTTGCCGGAGGGCTGGCAGAAGCGCGCGACAAGCGAAACGGCGGTGATCCTGGACAAGATCGGTGCGGATCTCAATCTACCGGACGGAACCGTCGACAGCGTCGTGCGCATGGGCAGCGTCTATCACGAGGTGATCGACGAAGCACAACAGTCCGGCTGCGACCTGGTTCTCATGAGTTCGCACAAGCCGGGTCTGAGCACCTACTTCATCGGATCGAACGCGGCCCATATCGTGCGCCACGCACCGTGTTCCGTCATGGTTCTGCGCGGCTGAGCGGACATTTGTCTCAGGCTTTCCGGGTCAGGCGCATCGCGACCGCAAGATAGCGAAACGGGTAGAGATCCGGGGCCGCCTTCAGGATCTCTTCCGCCCGCGCGTAAATGCGGTCGACAAGTCCGTTTCTGCCGGGCGTGTCGGGCAGGGCGTTCGACAAGACCGCTTCGGTGAATGCCCGGAAGAAATGGACATAGGCCGCCGCGTAAGCGTCGAGATCTCCGTCCAGCCTGTATTGATCGACGAAGGGGACGGCGATCTCGTAGTCCCTTGCCTCGTTCAGATCATATAGACCTGCCGTCTCAGGACCCGCTTCAAGCACCGGGCCGGTGAGTTCTTCCAGCTGGCGCATGTAGACCGGCTGGTAGTAACGGGCGTAGTCTTCCGCGTCGATCTCGCCGGTCTCGACAAAGCCGAGAACGGCATCGTTCAAGAGATCGTAAATCCCGTCGCAGGTCCGGGCCTCTGCCGTTGCGCCGAATACCTGCACCAGCAGTTGACCACCCGGCACCAGTTCGCGTGCCCTGACCTTAAGGAACGCGTCAACGTCGCGTCTGGCCTGTTCGCGGAACGCTGCTGTTTCTTCATCCGTGACATACCCGTTGCCGCGCACCGCACTTGGCCCGTTCGGCTGGATGTAGCCCGGCAGGGCCGCCACGGGACGTCTGGACAGAAATCCGATGGCATTGAAGGTCGTTGCCAGGTGAACGCTCCGGTCCGGCCGCAACTGGTCGTACATGGACCCGCCGACAGCTGAAGAAAACACCCGGTCGCTGCCGAAAACCGACTGACCGTGCGGTCGCAGGTTCTGGAACAGGGTTCCGAAATCATTTGTCGGGAGGTCCGAATGGACCGTCTGCACCGGCACAGCCGTTCGCGGAAGGGCGGTCTCCAGTGCTCTCGCCATCACGGAAACCGAATTGCGGCCTTCCGAACAGCCATAGTCGGCAAAGGTGACCACGCCTTCGTCCCGGAGCGGAAAGCGCGCCGCCGCGTTGTCAAGCATCGGCAAGACCGCCTCGATGGCATTCCACTGGGTTCTGGAATTGGCATCGTAGTAGCCGTGCCCGGTCATGCCGGTGGTCGTTGCATGGCTGTCCGGATCGATTTGTGCGGTGTTCGTGGGTTTCCCGCCGGTGTCTTCGCCGGTCATTCGGCGTGCCTCGTGGAGACCGTCATCGCGCCAGTTCCTTCATTGCCTCGGTCAGGCCTTCGACCGTCATGGGGAACATGCGGCCTTCCATCAGTTCATTCAGCATTCCTATCGAATGGGTGTAATGCCAGTGTTCTTCGCGCACGGGATTGAGCCAGACAGCGCTCCTGTAAAGGCCTGTCATGCGCTGCATCCAGACGGATCCGGCTTCTTCGTTCCAGTGCTCCACCGAGCCGCCCGCATAGGCAATCTCGTATGGGCTCATGGATGCATCACCAACGAAGATGATCTTGTAGTCGGACGGGTACTTGTGCAGCACATCCATCGTATCGATGCGTTCGGCGTGGCGCCGGTGATTTTCCTTCCAGACATATTCGTAAAGGCAGTTGTGGAAGTAGAAATGCTCCATCACCTTGAATTCGGACCTGGCGGCGGAAAACAGTTCCTCGCAGACCCGGATGTGATCGTCCATCGATCCGCCGATATCGAAGAACAGCAGCACCTTCACCGCGTTGTGCCGTTCTGGCCGCATCTTGATGTCGAGCAGACCCTTGTGCGCGGTCGACCGGATCGTGTCGTCGAGATCCAGCTCCTCCGCCGCGCCCGTTCGGGCGAAGTTCCTCAGCCGCTTGAGCGCGACCTGGATGTTCCGCGTTCCCAGCAGCTGGGTGTCGTCGAGATCCTTGAAATCCCGCTTGTCCCAGACCTTGACGGCGCGCCGGTGGCGGCTTTCCTTCTGACCGATGCGCACGCCTTCCGGATTGTAACCGTAAGCCCCGAAGGGCGACGTGCCCGCGGTTCCGATCCACTTGTTGCCGCCCTGGTGGCGTTTTTCCTGGTCCTTCAAACGCTCGCGCAGCGTCTCCATGAGCTTTTCGAAGCCGCCAAGGGCCTCGATCTGCGTTTTTTCCTCTTCGCTCAGGTGCTTTTCGGCGAGTTTTCGCAGCCATTCCTCGGGAATGTCGGTGACCGGGACGTCGCTCATCAGGTCAAGGCCCTTGAACACATGGCCAAACACCCGGTCGAACTTGTCCAGATTGCTCTCGTCCTTCACCAGCGTGAGGCGGGCCAGATAGTAGAAGTCCTCGACGCTGCGCTCGGCGAGATCCTTGTCCAGCGCGTCCATGAGCGTCAGGTATTCGCGGAGCGAGACCGGGATGCCGGCTGATTTGAGTTCGGAGAAGAAGCTGATGAACATGGCAAGAAACTAATCAGCCGTGCCGAGGCTGTCGAGACGGGATTTGCCAAGATGCGGGGTTGTGCAGCTCAAAGACGGCCCTGTCACTTGTCCTCGCTGGCTGCCTTCTCGGCCTTTTCGGAGGACGCGATCAACTCGCCCATGAAGTCTTTCACGTTCGGGCCGTTGCTGTCGACAAACGGGGCCGGGCGGCAAACGGAAATCGCCGCGATGCCGATCCGAGCCGTCAGGAGACCGTTGATGACGCCTTCGCCAAGCCGTGCCGACAGACGTGCGGCCAGGCTGTGACCGAGGAGTTCGGAGGCGAGGCTGTCGCCGGCTGCCATGCCGCCGGTCACCGCCAGGTGTGCCAAAACGTGCTTTGCAAGCCGCAGAAAACCGAGCGTTCCGGGCCTGCCGCCATAAAGGGCCGACAGCCTGCGGATGATCCTCAGGTTCTCGAACAGGACGACAAGAAGATCGACCAGGGCACGCGGGCTGACCGCGGTGATCACGGAGACGCGCTTGGCGCTGTTCATGACGATCTTGCGGGCCTCCTGATCGAGCGGCGACAGGAGATCCCGCTCGGCAAGCTTGACGAGATCGCGTCCGTCGATCACCTCGCGCATGTGTCCGGCAAGCGCCTTGCGGCCCTGGGCGGTGGCCGGGCGGTCCCTGTAAAGGGCGAGCAGATCTTTCAGTCCGGCGCTCGCACGCCTGGCATCGTCTTCTTCGGCGGCGATCTGCAGGCTTTGGCGCAAATCGTCGATCTTTCCGAGCCTCATCAGGCCCGCCAGTTCGCGCAGCACCAGCCCGAGCAATCCGAGCGCCGCGATCGCCGCCAGGCCGACACCCAGCCAGCCGAGCCAGTCCGTGCGCGCGAAAAGATCCCGGATCAGGCTGTCGACCGCGAGGCCGACAGCCAGCGAGACGAGGCCGGCCAGGCCGGCCATGAGCCACTTGCCGAAGCCGAAACCGGGTTTCGGATCGCTGGCGTCGCGCGGCAGCCTGATCTCGTCGTCCTCGATCGCCGACCGGGCGACGACGGCCTCGTCCGCGGCGGGCTCCCTGAGGTCGTCGTCCGACAGGTGCACCTTGCTGTCATCAAGGCGGAAGGCGGCGGGCTTGCGGGTTCTTGTCGGCTCAGATCCGCTCATGCGAGACGATCTCCAATCAGGAATTCAAGGGCGCGGTCCAGACGGATATGGGGCAGGGACAGGGTCAGGCCTTCCGCCGTCGTGTCCAGTTTCGGTGGCCGGAACCTCAGAAACTGAAGGTTCGACTTGCCTTTCCGGATCTTTGGGCCGGTTGCTTCAGAAACAGAGTCATCTTTGCGAAAAAGTGATTCAGGGTTCTGCGGCAAGTCTCCGGGAAACATGGCGATTTCGGTGTTGCCGTCATAGCTGTCACCGTTCAGCCGCTCGCCGGGAAGAGGGGTTCCGAGGATCGCGGGAAGCTCCTCGCCCCGGTGTTTCACGGTGGCCTCGCGAGTCGCCCGCACGGCGGCCATCGCCAGAACGTCGACTTCGGCGCCCTTGAAGCGCGCGCGTTCCTCCGCGCGGGTGACCAGCCGTTTCAGGATCGCCTCAAGCCGGTCGTGATCGGCGCTGTGCAGATGATCCGCCTTGGTCGCCGCGAACAGGATCCTGTCGATGCGCCGTGCGAGAATGGAGGAGAGCCAGCTGCGTCTTCCGGGCCTGAAGGCGCCGAGCACCTCGCTGAGGGCGATTTCGAGATCGGCAATGGCATCGGGGCCGGCATTCAGGGCATGCAGCACGTCGACCAGCACGATCTGCCGGTCAAGTCTCGCGAAATGTTCGCGGAAGAACGGGCGGACGACGTGGTTCTTGTAGGATTCGTACCGGCGTTCCATCATCGCGCGCAGCGTGCCGGAGCGCGCCGGGCCCGCATCGGCGGCAATATCCAGCGGTGCGAAGGTCAGGGCAGGGGAGCCGTCCAGGTCGCCCGGCATCAGGAACCGGCCGGGCGGCAGCATCGACAGAGCATGCGCATCCGCGCGGCATTCGGCAAGATAGGTCTTGAAATGCGCGGCGAGTTCCTGCGCGGTCTGTTCGTTTTCGCTGGCATCGGGATCGGTCCCGGCCAGCGCCTCGAGGAACGGATCCGCGATCTGTGTCCGGCTTTGGGCGCGGGCACGCTGGAGGGCCTCGGCGGAAAAGGCGGCGAAATCCTTTCCAAGCAGCGGCAGGTCGAGAAGCCATTCCCCGGGATAGTCGATCAGGTCCACGTGCAGGCGGCCCGGGCCGAGTTTCCGGTAGAGGAAGGACGCGCTTTCATAGTCGATCGTGAGGCGCAGTTCGGAGACCTGCCGGGTCGATTCCGGCCAGATCCGTTCGTTGACGAGCGCATTGACATGGGCCTCGTAGTCGAAGCGGGGCACCGCGTCGTCCGGCTGCGGCTGCAGGCGCGCAGACGTCATCCTGCGCCCGGCAGATGCGCTGAAAAGCGGCAGGCGTCCGCCGTGAACGAGATTGTGCACAAGCGCCGTCAGAAAGACGGTCTTCCCCGACCGGGCAAGACCGGTCACGCCCAGCCTGAGGCTCGGCACCGTCAGACCGGTCGCGGCATCTGCCAGGTTTGCCAGCGTCAGCCGGGTTTCTTCCGTCAGCGAAGTCAATGTGTTCACAAGCACCTCCAGGGCGTTCATGTAGGCGAGCGGCAGGAAGAGTGCAATTGGGGACGGAAGGAGCAGGACAATCCGGACATTTTGGAATCGCCTGTCTTGCGGTGTTTCATGCAGGACAGGTCGAGCGATCAGCATCGCCACATCTATCATCAAGAAGGCCGCCTGACGGAACCTTTTTTTGATCCGTCAGGCGGCCTGAGGCCGGAACCCGAGACCCGACTCACGTCCTAGAAGATCTCGTCGGTGAAGCTGAACGTGTCGCTGAGCGGGGAGAGGTCCAGGGAGACCCGCTGGCTCACTTCGAGGCTGCCGAGGCGGGCATTCTTGGCGAAATCGGCGATCCCGAGCGTTGTTTCACCGCCATAGACCACGTAGCTGGAGCCCTTCAGCGCCTCGGAGCCGTAATAGCCGTAATAGCCGGCCACCGAGAAATCGGCGAAGCCGTCTCCGTTGGTGTCTCCGAGGGACTTGATGTCGCCGAAGGCATCGTCCGAAAGGCCGAATTCCTTCAGGTTCAGGGTCTGAAGGGCCGCGTCGCGGCCGCCGAAGACCAGAAGCGTCTCGCCCGGCATTCCGGGCCCGTAATAGCCGCCGCAGGCAACGGCGAAGTCTCCAATGCCGTCGCCGTTGACGTCACCAAGTGAGGTCGCACCGTGCAGGGCTTCGTCCGTGCCCACGAAAGCTGAGAGCGCCGAGACCTTGGTCTCACCGGCGGGGTTGCCGAAGATCACGAGCACGTCCTCGGTCTGCTGGCCGTAATAATTGCCGTAGTAGTTGCCGTAATAATTGCCGTAGTAACCCGCGATGCCGATGCCGATATCGGCAAAGCCGTCACCGTTTATGTCTCCCAAATCGTAAACGTCGATTGCCGTTTTTTCCGGTCCGGCCAGCCCGCCGAGGCTGACCGGCGGGTTGTCGTCGCCCAGGAACAGAAATACGTCCCTGATGTCGGATCCGTAATAGCCGTAATAGCCGTAGTAGTTGGCGGCCACTCCGGCAAAATCGGAGACCCCGTCACCGTTGATGTCGCCAACGGCCTCGACACTGACGAACTGGCCGTCGGTATCCGCGAGCCGGTTCAGGCTCTGCCTTTCATCGAAGCCTCCCTGACCGTTGCCGAACAGGATCACCACGTCTTCCGTCACCTGGCCGTAATAGGAAACCTCGTCCGGATCCTGGCCGTAATACCCGTAGTAACCGTAGTAGAAGCCGACGGTTGCCGCCACGTCCGCGAAGCCGTCTCCATTGACATCACCGAGCGCGCTAACATCCAGGACGTTGCCGGAAAAGCCGAGCGTTCCGACGCTGACCGGGTCCAGCGACTTGCCGCCGAAGATGATGTAGGTGTCGTCGATGGCCTTGCCGTAATAGGTCGCGTTGGCGCCGCGGCCATAATAGAAGCCGACATTTGCGGCAAGGTCGTCAATGCCGTCGCCGTTGACGTCGCCGATGGATTTCAGGCCGATCACGGTGCCGTCGATCCCGTCCAGGCTGCTCAGGCTCGTTGCCTTCTGCCGGGCACCGCCGAAGGTGATGTAAACGTCGTCGACGAGGTCGCCGTAGTATCCAGCAACACCGGCATCCGGGCCCCCGAGACCGTAAAAGCCGCCGCCGCCGGCAAGCGAGGCGAAATCGTCGATGCCGTCCCCGTTGATGTCGCCGAGGGCCACGGTTTCAATGACCGGTCCCTTGATCCCGGTTGTCCGCCCGAGATCGCGCACCTTCGGACCGTCATCGCCGCTCAGGATGACAAGGTTCTTCTCGATTTCCCGGTTCCAGCTGTAGGTCCGACCGAAAAATCCCTTGAAGCTGTATTCAATGTTTCTGGTCAGCGCCAGGGAGTAGTCGGTGATCCCGTCGCCGTTGATGTCACCGAGCGCAATCAGTTCGACGTCGGCATCGGTCAGCTCTTTCTCAAGTCGGCGGTAGAACCATTTCCAGAAGAAGCCGCACCCATCAAAATCCTGATAATTATAAGCTTTCCTAAATCCTCGTCCCATCAATAAATCCCCCTTGAAATCAATACGGGAAGAAAACATGGTTAATGAATGACGTAACGTTAGCACGCTTTGTCAATTTCACCAATAAAGAGGCCCGTCAGCCCGGCGCGCTTGCGTTTCAGCCGAGAGACACGATCTGTTCCGCCGCGCGCTCGCCGGTGCGCCAGGCGTCTTGTGGCGGCCACTTTTTGGAGAAGGCGGCCGTCGCCTCCGCGACCTGCCGCGATGCGCGGACCAGATCGATGGCGTGAAGGAGCTGGTCGGGTTTGGAGTTTCCGATCAGTCCCAGTCCGAGATGGTGGCCGGAGAAGGCGTGGGCCATCATGGTTTGCTCGGTGTGGTTCGGCAGGCCGATCTGGGGGACACCGTGCAGGGCGAAGTTCGTGGCAATGTTCGCGGAGGCGTGGCTGATGCCAAGGTTGCAGTCGCCGAGCAGGGGTTCAAGATTGACCGGTCCGGTGAACAGCCGCACGGATGTGGTCTTCAGGCGCTCGGGCAAGGCCCGGGGTGCGTTCGGGGCGGCGAGGATGGTGTCCGTCGTTGCCGGAAGCGATGCCAGCGCCCTGATCGCGGTTTCAAATCTCGGGTTGTCAGGGCGCAGGTAGGCGAAGATCCGGCAGTCGGCTTCAGACCGCCAGGAAGTGTTCTCGCCGAACGGAATGCCGGCGATCGGGCCGAGATAAGGCGTATGGTCCGGCTCGATGGCCGAGCGGTCACCATAGTGATCGAGTTCGGGCACGGTCACGAGCAGGTACCGGTCCGTCTCCAGCAGGTCGCGAAAGGAAGTGAGCCGGCTGTGGCCTCGTCTGCCAAGCGCAGCGTTGGCAGTGTCGACGACGCGGGCCTCGCGCTTCTCCAGTTCGTCCCTGTCGCATTCCTGCCAATGCAGGAAGCGGGGCATTGGCGCCGCCCTTGGAGGCAGATCATAGCCGCCGCCGATCACGGCGCGCGGAATGCCGAGTGCCCGTGCCGCCAGGAGGGCCGTCGGTGCAGCCTGCGCAATCAGGATATCGGCGCGCAATTCCCGGATCAGGACCTCCCAGCATTCCACGTAGGCCGTCAGGACATCGGCATCGTGCCAACCCACGAAGCGCATCACATCCGGGTAGCTCATGCCGAAGGCCTCGCTTTTGGTGACCTTGATGTCGGGGGCAAAAGGGGCGGACGTCACCTTGATGCGCGGGTCGGGGATCAGCGTCCGGAAGGCGGCAGGGTCGCGCACGGCGGCGATGATATCCCAGTCCGGGGGCAACCAGGGCAGAAGCTGCGACATCTTCGCGGCGTGGCCGTAATTCGCACCGGCCTCCCAGCACATCAGGATACGCTTGCGCGCCGTCATCGGTTGCGCCCGTTGTGGGCTTCGATGTCGAACGGCGCCGGGCGGATGACGAAGCGCAGGTCTGGCTGCACGAAGCCGTGGATCATCGGCCTGCGTACACCGCGCAGAACCGCGATGTCGTATAGCTCGCTGACCGCACCCTCGAAAACAAGCCGGTGCTCGATATTTCCTGTTGTCAGGTTCACGATGGCGACGTGGCAAAGCGGTTCGAGGCGCGCGTCCGCCAGCCTGTCCGACAGTGCCAGCCCGCCGAAGTGACGTTCGTCCCGCGGTTTCGAGACGCCTATTATTGCGTAGTCGCCGACGAAACTGAGCCCGCGGGCAAAACCCTGCAAGGCGCAGATCGGCGTGAAGGTGCCGTCGTCGAGGTCGAGCGTGCCGAATTCTCCCGTCCCGGACTGGATAAGGTAACAGCGGCCTTTCCGAAGGCGGGGGGAGTGCGGCATGGAAAATCCACCGGCGACGGTTTCCCCGCTCTCCACGTCGATGACAATGCCGCCGCCGCGCCTGTGTTCCCTCCATTCGCCGCCGGAATTGGTCGCGGCCACGCAGGTCACGAGCCGCGGCTTGTCCTCAGCCACGGCCATGCCGTTCAGATGGCAGCGGTCTTCCGCCACCACCGCATCGATGAATTTGGGCATCCAGACCGGCTTGAAGCTGTTTTCCGCGTCCAGCGTGGCGATGCAGTTGAACCGGGACACGACAAAAAGGGGTGGTTGGCCGGCCCTCGGGTGAATGTCGTGAATATCAACCTCGCCAACCGTGCGGCCTTCAATCGGCACGTAGACGGCGTCGTAGGGTTTCTTCACCGGTTCGCGGAAGAGAAAGTCCTCGAAACGCCACAACTGAAACTGGGACGCCAGCCATAGCTGGTCTGCACCCGGCGTGGCGGCGAGGCCCATGGCTCTGGCGAATGTTCGCTCGAATACGGAAATGCGCCCGGTTTCGGAATTGTTGCCGATCAGAAAGATCTTGGCGGCCTGGTAGGTGGAAACGGCGAGAGACACATCCTGGCTTTCCAGCCAGGCCGACAAGCCGGGCGAGGCTTCCAGTTTCAGCTGTCCTGTTTCGCTTTGCATGACACGCACCCTGTCGCAATACTTGGGCCGGTGCAGGCAAGTTGCCTGACCGCGGGACAATCCGTTCCTTTATCAAAAATGCCAATCCGTTCCTTCAATCGGCTCCAAGGTGTCGGAAACCCCGGTGAATGACAAGACCTCCAAGCCTTAACGCGTTGCGCCGATCGGCCCATGTTTACCTGTTGTTAAGCCTGCAACGGTTGACTGTTAACTTGTGTTTGACCTTAGGAGAGGTGAACATCAAACGTGATGCGGTGCCAACAAGCCGCACACCAGAGCGGCAGGGAAACGACATGGCAGACACAGGAATTGGCATTCTCATCAGGCGTGTGTTTCCTGCGCATCTGGTTCCCGTACTGTCTGCAGCGGCGATCGTTGCCTCATGCAGTTTCGCGAGCATTCCCGAAAACGCCCAGGTGATCGCGGACAGGGCCGCGCGAACGGCTCCGCCGGCAAACGCTTCGGCCATCCCGGAAAAATCCGCCTTCTTGCCGATCACCGTCGCGACGGCAACGACCCCGGCAAACAAGGTGAAGTCCGCCATGTCGGCCGATCATGGCGATGCGGCCTGGATTTGCACCGCAAGCGGGTTCGGACAGAAATCCAGATGCCGCGCACGTGCCGGCAAGGGCTGATACCAACCGTCATAGATAGAAACCCATTTCACCGGGATTGTTTTACCACAAGGCAAGGCGCGGTTTGCGCGGTAGTCACCTGAATCTGAAGTTCGACTCATTTTGCAGCGGGCTTCGAACGAACTTCAGATTCAAGAAGGTGACGAGTAAGTCTATGTTTCTAGTGCGGTTTACGAATTTGAAGTTCGCTTCGGAGACTGCTGCAGCAATGATGCGAACTTCAAATTCACCGTACTAGTGCCGGCACTTCAAGCAAATCGCTACGCGGCATTGGGGCAAAAGAACCCGGCCTCCGGTGGCATGAAACCGGCCATCGGCTGCGTTGCGGCGCTTGCCCGATGCGCCGGCATCGCGCTGCGCGCCACGCCTGACCGAGTGGACCGGTTTGATGCCATGAAATGGGTTTCTATCTATGTAGGTTGGTAGGAGGCCGCAGAAACAATTCATGTTTTCCATAATTATTTGAATTTTTGATCTTTTTCTTACGATTACTTCAATCTTGCTGCGGGATTAAGAATATTTAATGTCCCCCTGTTTTTGTTGAACTCAATCCCCGTCACATCCACCTCTTGCAGTGACAGGATGTGAAGCCTACCGGATACAATCATTCGCTGCATGCGGATGGGCAGTATCCGTCTGGCGACACCTGAGCCCGAAAGGCAGAGGGCGGATCACACCTGCGAAAACCGGAAGCTCAAGGGCAACTCCCATTGGGAGTGCCGCTTTGACAAACACATCCCGGACCGTTGCCAAGAGGGCGCACCGGGAAACCCCCGTGGCTTGCCGAATGGCCGGCTGCTGCCGATTTCGGAGGAATGCAATGAAAACGGACGGTTCAACCCCTGCAAAAGACCTGCGGCCCGACATCAGTGCAGCGCGGTACCGGCCGGTGAAAACCGCCCTGGTAACCGGTGGCGCCGGTTTCCTGGGGTCTCATCTGTGCAGGCGTTTGCTCGGCGAGGGATACAGGGTCATATGCCTGGACAACTTCTCGACCGGACGGTTCGAGAATGTCTCGGATCTGACCGACTACCAGAACTTCAGCCTGATCGTCCAGGACATCGAAACCCCTTTGGTGCGTATCGATGACAGTATCGACGAGATCTACAATCTCGCCTGTCCGGCGTCACCGCCGCATTACCAGCGCGATCCCGTCCGGACGATGAAAACCAACGTGATCGGCGCAATCAACGTTCTGGATCTTGCCGAGCGGACGGGTGCAACGGCCTTCCAGGCATCCACGTCGGAAGTCTACGGCGATCCGCTGGTGCATCCACAGCCGGAAAGCTATTGCGGCAACGTCAACCCGACAGGACCGCGGGCCTGCTACGACGAAGGCAAGCGCGCGGCGGAAACGCTGTTCTTCGACTATGCCAGGACCCGTTCGGTGCCGATCAAGGTTGTCCGCATCTTCAACACCTATGGCCCGAACATGCGGCCCGATGACGGCCGCGTCGTTTCGAATTTCATCATCCAGGCGCTGCGCGGCGAGGACATCACGATCTACGGTAGCGGCCGGCAGACCCGTTCGTTCTGCTATGTCGACGACCTGATCGAAGGCTTCCGCCGGTTTATGCAGACGCCGGAAAACGCCCTTGGCCCCATCAATCTGGGTAATCCCGGAGAGTTCACGGTCCTTGAGCTGGCCGAGAAAGTCATCGCCAAGACCGGCTCGCGGTCGAAGCTTGTCTTCCTCGAAAAGCCCGTCGACGATCCGCAGCAGAGGAAACCCGATATCAGTGAAGCCGGGCAATCCCTCGGCTGGACACCGCAAGTCACGCTCGACCAGGGTCTCGATCTGACGATCACGCATTTCGACGAACTGCTGCGCAGTCAGAAACAGGCCCGCTTTGCAGAGGCGGCGGAGTGATGCGCAGGCGCATTCTGGTCACCGGTGGTGCCGGCTATATCGGCAGCCATACCTGCAAGCTGCTCGCATCAAGCGGCTGGGAGCCCGTCACTTATGACAACCTGAGCACGGGAAACCTGACATCCGTGCGCTGGGGACCGATCGTGGAAGGCGATATCCGGGATACGGCACTTCTTGAGAAGACGCTCGGCATGTTCGACGTTGAAGCAGTGATCCACTTCGCGGCCTCGGCTTATGTGGGCGAGTCCGTCGTCGACCCGGCGACCTATTACGACAACAACGTCCGCGGGACGCTTTCCGTTCTGGATGCCTGCATGGCGGCCGGCGTGGAAAGGCTGATCTTTTCCAGCAGCTGTGCGACCTACGGGATACCTCGCCAGTTGCCGATCAGCGAGGACAGCGATCAGCAGCCGATCAATCCCTACGGCAAGACGAAGCTCATGGCCGAGCATGTGATCCGGGATTACGCGCAGGCCTATGGACTGAAATTCGTCATTCTGCGCTACTTCAACGCCTGTGGTGCGGATCCGGAAGGCGAGCTTGGAGAGTGGCACGATCCGGAGACGCACCTGATCCCACGGGCGATGATGGCAGCCGCGGGCCGCCTGACACATCTCGACGTCTACGGCGACAGCTACGAGACAGAGGACGGGACCTGCCTGCGCGACTATGTCCACGTTCAGGATCTCGCCGAGGCGCACGTGCTTGCCTATCGCCACCTGGATACGGGCGGGGAGAGCGCAGCCTACAATATCGGTTCGGGCAATTGCCTTTCGGTGCGTGACATCATCAACAGCGTGGAGCGCCTCACGGCGAAGCCCGTTCCGGTCAACCTGCAGGACAAGCGGCCCGGCGATCCTCCGGTTCTTTATGCCAACCCTCAAAGGGCGCAGTCGGAAATCGGCTTCAGGGCGCGCTATTCGGACATCGACACGATCGTGCGGACGGCAGCTCCGTTCTTCGGCCTGGAGACGCGGTGAAATGCGGTACGGCCCTGCAATGTCACCGGACGAGGCATCGGCACCATTCCTGGTGCCGATGCTCTCGCGCGCGCAAAAACTCCGCTATCTCGCCGGTGTCGGGCTCTGGATTGCAGCCATCTTCTATTTCTGGAACTGGTGGCTGGATCCGAGCCACAATGCCGGCACGCTCCGTTACCTGGCGGTTTCGGTGATACTGGCGTGGATCACGTTCCTGCCGCTTTACTTCCTGGCGATGTTCATTCCGGCAAAGGTGCCGAATCCCGCGCTACGGCTTCCGAAGGGTGCGCGTGTGGCAATGGTCGTCACGAAAGCCCCTTCCGAACCGTTTCCGGTGGTGAAAAAGACCTTGCAGGCCATGCGGGCCCAGACGCTGACACATGACACCTGGCTTGCGGACGAAGATCCGAGCGCTGAAACGATCGCCTGGTGTGCCGAAAACGGGGTGAAGATCTCGACACGCAAGAACAGGCCCGATTATCACCTGCAGACCTGGCCGCGCCGCACGCGGTGCAAGGAAGGCAACCTGGCGTTCTTCTACGATCAATATGGTTACGATGCTTATGATTTCGTGAGCCAGCTGGACGCCGATCACGTTCCGGAGCCGGACTACCTTGAGAAGGTGATGGCGCCGTTCGCGGACCCGGAGGTCGGCTATGTGTCAGCGCCGAGCATCTGCGACAGCAACGCGGACAGGAGCTGGGCCGCGCGTGGACGCCTTTATGCGGAAGGGACGCTGCACGGCGCCCTGCAGGCCGGGTACACCAACGGCTGGGCGCCGCTATGCATCGGCTCGCACTACGCCGTGCGCACGGCGGCGCTCAAGGATATCGGCGGCCTCGGCCCGGAGCTGGCTGAGGACCACTCGACAACACTCCTCATGAATGCGGGTGGCTGGCGCGGGGTGCATGCCATCGACGCCATCGCGCATGGCGACGGTCCCAACAGTTTCGCGGATCTCGTGACGCAGGAATTCCAGTGGTCCAGAAGCCTGGTCACGATCCTTCTGCAATACATGCCGCGCACCATCGGCAAGCTGCCGCCGAGGCTGAGATTCCAGTTTCTGTTTGCGCAGATCTGGTATCCGCTGTTCGCGTTCTTCATGACGGCGATGTTCGCCCTGCCGGTCGTCGCCCTTGTCGCGGGCGTGCCGTTTGCCAACGTCACCTATCCCCAGTTCCTGCTGCATTTCCTGCCGATTTCCGCTGTCCTGGTGGCGATGGCCTTCTGGTGGAAGCGGGACGGCTGGTGCCGTCCCTACAATGCAAAGGTGCTCAGCTGGGAGGCCCTGTTCTTTCAGGCCGCGCGCTGGCCTTGGGCGATGCTGGGTTGTCTCGCGGCTTTCCGGGACTGGCTGACCGGTTCGTTCGTCGATTTCCGGGTCACACCCAAGGGAGCGGACGCGGCCGCGCAGCTGCCGATCCGCGTTCTCGTGCCATATGCGGCGCTTGCGCTCCTGTCCGTTCTGCCCGTTCTGGCGTTTTCCGATGTCGGCGAGGCACGGGGGTTCTACCTCTTCGCGACCCTCAACGCAGTGATCTACGTCTCCCTTCTGGCCGTCATCATCGTTCAGCATGCGCGGGAAAACGGCGGTCCCGGTACTGCGTTCAACTGGCGTCCCTGCCTTCAGGGCGCAGCCGTCGCGCTTCTGGCAGTCCTGCCGGCCACCGCGCTCGGTCTGAGGGGGCCTGCCGGTCTGGAAGCGCTGGAGATCGGTGCAGGGCCGGTCAAGCTGACAAGGTCCACATACGCGGTTGCCGGTGCCGGCATGGGCAGCGCAGGTGTCCGGACCGTCCGTATTCGGCCGCATCTCGTGACACCGCCAAGTGCTTCTTTCAATCGGCAGGCCGAGGCAGCGGCAGAGGCCGCCCGACCAACCTAGAGCGCTGCGGGAAGCGACAAAACGATCAGGAGCTTGAAATGAAACAGAGAGCAAACTTACCGAAGATATCGATCCGTACCGGCATTCTCGCGACGGTCGTGGGTGCCGCCTCGATGGTGGCCGTGGCGCAGGTTGCCAGCGGCAACACGGATGCAGGTGTCATCGTTCCCCATCCGAGCGCGGATATCGCCTTCGGTGCCTATGATCCGCCGGGCTTTTTCACCGACAGAAGCGGTGTCACGGTCGAACATCTTTTTCTGCCGTGGGAAGACGTCGAGCTGGAGAGCCTTCTGCTTGCCGATCAATACGCGAAGGAACGCGGCCGCTCGGTGCTTCTCACCATCGAACCCTGGACCTGGGGTGAGAACTGGGACGTTTCTCCCGCCGAGTTGCGGCAGGGGATCGCCGCAGGCGACTATGACCCGAACATCTCCGCCATCTGCACGGTCGCGGGGGCCATGGAAAGCCCGGTCATGATCCGCTGGGCGCAGGAGATGGAGAGCACCTCCGGACGCTTCACTTGGTCGGGATGGGAACCGGACGCCTATATCGACGCCTACCGCCACGTTGTCGACGTCTGCCGCGGCAGCGCTCCGGATGCCCGTTTCATGTGGTCGCCCAAGGGTGAAGAAGGGCTGCAGGCCTATTACCCGGGAGATGACTATGCCGACGTCGTCGGCCTGTCGATCTTCGGCCTGCAGCAGTGGGACAAGGACAAGTTCGGCGGGGACCGGTCTTTCTCCGAAACCCTGCGCCCGGCCTATGACCGTGTCGTTGGATTCGGCAAACCGGTTTACGTAGCTGAACTCGGCTATGTCGGCGACCGCGCCTATGTCTCCGCCTGGGCCGGCGACGTCACCGCCGTCGGCAATGAGTTCCCGGAGCTCACCACCGTTATCTATTTCAACGACAAGGAAGTCTGGCCCTGGCCGGATGGCTACGGTCTGCCCGACTGGCGGATCACGGAACAGATCCTGCCCGCGAATTCATGAGCCCGGGTCCAACCGGCAAGCTGACAAAGAGGAGCCTTGAAATGAAACAGAAAGTCACAGCATTGGCGATCGCAGCCTCGATCGCGGGAGCAGGTCTAGTGGTCGGACCGTCCGGCAGCGCCCAGGCGGCGACACAGCAACAGGTGAATGCAGCTGCGCAGGACGCAAGCCCGATGTCGGTCGACGAGGTGTTCGGGCTTTATGCCAACAGGTCCTGGATCTGGAGCGATGGCGCAGGCTATTTCGCCAACAGCAAGCGTGCCTTTTCGGCCTACTCCGGGCGCGGCCGGAATGCGTCCTACGGCGAGGGAAACTGGTTCATCAAGGCGGATGGAACTCTGTGTTTCAATGCGACCTGGGTCGCGGCGGACGGCTCTGCGCCCGCAGTCACCTGCTTTGCCCACCGCAAGGACGGCAACACGATCTACCAGCGCAAGGTCGGGGAGGGTGACTGGTACGCGTTCCAGTCGACGCCGGCGTTGCGCAGCAACGAGATCCGCAAGCTGAAGAAAGGCGACTATGTCAGCCGGAGAATGAACCGGATCAAATCGCAACTGGACAAGGCTGCCTGAGGGGGACCGCACGAACCGTGCCGTCAATCCGGGCGGCACGGTTTGCTAGGGTACGGACCCATAAATGAGGCGGAAATGGTTTGAGGCGGATTGCGTCTCCTCAAGGAGCGGAAGCGCAGGAAATGCGGTTCATTTTCAAGCCTTCCGCGACGCCGGGGAGGCGCAATCCGGTCAAATCCGAAGGACAGGAAAAAAGCTTCACCCCGTGTCGTCAGCGTGCTTGACCGGGCAGGAAGCCCGCTCCGCACACCCTTCCTGACGGGATTTCGCCATTTCGCATGCCATTTCAGTCTCATTTATGAGTCCCTACCTAGTCTAGGCAGTTTCCAGGTCTCAGGATTCGCCGGCCATCAGTTTCTCGGCATAGTCGTCCATCGTGATGGTTCCGCCCTCGGCGGCTGTGCGGGCTCTGGCATCTTCGGGCAGGGAATCCTGCACCATGTCGATCCGTTTCCACGACGGATGCGGCTGCGCGCCTTCGTCGTCGGGCACATACGGGCTGGCCGAAATGCGCTCGTGCTTGTGAATGTAGCGGGCGCAATTCAGGAAGCACGAGGTCACGTCCACGCGGACCAGCATGTTCGCGCCGGGGTAACGGGCAAGTTCCGGGTCGTCCTCGCTCAAGCTCGCATTGCCTTGAACCCGGATGCGATTGGGTGTCTCCATGTCGATGAACAGAAGACCGACCTTCGCGGCGGCCTTGATGTTGCCCATCGATTTGAACATGCCATTGCCGTCGTAGCTCGGGAATACAAGGGTGCGCGGGTCAAGGACCTTCACGATCCCGACGGGGCCGCCCTTGTAGCTTACCGTCGGCTCTCCCTCGGCGCTGACAGTCGACAGAAAGAAAAAATCACGGCTCTCGATGAACGGCACGTGAGGGTCTTCGATCTCGTCGCGGACGATGGCGGCAACAACGGTATCCGCAAGTTTGGCGGTTCCGAAGCGGACCTGAAGGTCACGCTGCGCGCTTGTGTAGAAATCATCGGCTGTCGGCATGTCGGCCTCCCGGTTGGCCGGGCGCAGCGTGTGTCCTGCGCCCCGGTAGCTGATTTATTCAGCGGCGTTCGCCACGACGGCTGCGGCATCCGCCTCGTCCTGCTCGACATAGCGGGCAGCCTCGTTGTCGAAGCTCATTACCGGCGGGCTGGGTTTCCTGTTGAACATCAACCGGAAGACATCGGGCCGGGAGTAGTGACCGCAGGGGTCGGCGGCGGCCTTGCCGATGGCGATCATGTTGAGATCGATATCGGCGATCACCAGCCCTTCCTCATCCGGTGCGAGATTGTTTCCGAGCGGCGCGCCGTCCGGGCCGAAGATGCGGGCATGGCCACCGCCGGTCTTGAGCAACTGCTGCTTCACCGGCGTGTCGCAAAGGAACTCGGACATCTCTTCGGAGACCGTGGCGCAAGCGGCCAGGACGAAGCACTGCCCCTCGACGGCGTAGATGCGGCTGGCCGCCTCGTTCACTTCCGGTCCGAGCGCGTAGGCGCCGCCTTCGTAAAGCGAAAAGCTGGGCCAGGCGGCAACGTGAATCTGTTCGTTCTGCGAATACATGGCGTATTTGTTCAGCGGCTGGATATGCTCCCAACAGCACAGGGCGCCGATCCGGCCGAGTTCGGTCTCGTGAACGGACATGTCGCTGCCGTCACCTTCTCCGAAGACGGTGCGTTCCACATGCGTGGGTTTGAGCTTTCGGCGCCGGGAAATGACTTCTCCGTCCGGTCCGTAGTGCCACTGGCCCATGTAGAGCGTTCCATTGACGTTCCAGGAAAGCCCCATGACGACATGCATGTCGTTGTCCTTGGCGGCCTGCGCCAGGCGTTTGTCCTGTTCGCTGCCTTCCCTGATGGAGTTCGCGGCATAGCGGGGAACGAGCGGCATGTACATGGCCGTTGCATCCAGCCAGATGTACCAGGGGTAGCCCGGCAGATAGGTCTCGGGAAAGGCGATCAGCTTGACGCCCTGGGATGCAGCCTCCTCGATCAGTCCGATGGCCTTGTCGACGCTGGCATCCAGGTCCAGAAACACGGGTGCGGCCTGAACGGCGGCCGCCTTGAAGGGAGCAGTCATGATTTGTCCTCCACGATGTGACGCTTGTATCCACAGTGTCATACCGGCGGGATACCGACTTCTCATTCCGGGCGGAAAAAGCGCGCGTTCCGGGCATAAAGGCGCTGAAACTTCGCAAAACGGGCGCGCTATGCTAATCCTGTCAGGAAGGGAGGTGGCGGTGAATGGCGATTTTGCTGAGCACGAAAAGCGTCCGGCAGACCGAGGGCTTTGCCTATTGGCGTGAAGCCGTCTGCGATGCCTATGTTCACCTCGACTGCCAGTGCGCCCGCCCCGACGACTTTCACGGCGAGATCCTGCTCAACCGGTTGTCGCGGCTTTCCGCCTCCTTCGTATCGGGCAGCCAGCAGTCGGTGCGGCGCCGGCGCCGGGATATCGCGCGGGCCGGTGAAGACAGCTTCCTGATCAGTCTGCAGATGCAGAAGGAAGGCGGGGTCCTGCAGGGCGGGCGTCAAGCGCGCCTGAGACCGGGGGATTTCGCGCTCTACAGCAGCGTCGACCGGTATAACCTCGAATTGCCGGACGGGTTCCGCCAGCTTGTCGTGCAGATCCCGCGCGACATGCTCCTGAGCCGTCTGCCGGATGCCGACCTCATGACCGGCATATCTGTCTCCGGCAGCAGCGTGATGGGGCGCATCATTCATGACAGTGCCGTGCGGCTTGTCAGCGCGATCGACCAGTCACCGGCGCAGGTTCAGCACTCGCTTCAGGACACTGTTGTCGATCTCTTCGTGACCGGCCTCGCGTCGCTCAGGGAAATGCGGTTCGAACTCAGCAGGCCGGAGCAGCAGATCCTGCTCCGCGCCGATGCAGAGATACGCGCCAACCTGGCGGATCCCGATTTCGATCGCCATGCGCTTGCGGCCGCTCTGGGCCTGTCTTTGCGGCGTCTTTCGGAGCTGTATCGCAGCGACGGCCGGGCGATCTCCTCGGAAATCAGGACACTGCGTCTCGACCGGATTGCCGCGGATCTGAAAGACAGTCGCTATGCCCGTCATTCGATCGCGGACATAGCCTATCGCTGGGGCATTCCGAGCCAGCAGAGCCTGGCACGCATGTTCAAGGACCGTTTCGGCAGGTCACCACGGGACTACCGCGCCAACGGTTGATGCCGGACGCGACTGCCTTGCCGGACTAGGGTCTGTTGGGGTTCAGGTTTCGGTCGCGACGCGGTGGATTTCGGTCCCGACAGCGTCGGAAACTCCTTGTGGTGGGTTCATTTTCAAGTCCTTCGCGATGATGCAGATGGCCAAAACGGCCAAATCTGAAGGACGGCAAAATGGCTTCACCTCGCAGCGTCAGCGCGCTTGACCGGGCATAAAGCCCGCTCTGCGCACGCTTCCTCGCGAGATTTTGCCATTTCTGCCGCCAAATTGGCTTCATTTATGGGTCCATACCCTAGCGTTTCAGCCCGGCCAGAGTTCGGTTCCAGGGTGGAACTGGGACCAGGCAAACCAGAAGGCCTGGTGGCTGCCGAGGTCGGAGCCGTCCGCACCGACGGCGCGGATCCCGCCGGCATCCAGCTCAAGCCTGACGTTCTCGAACGTGATCTCGTCACCTTTCTGCAGGGCGGCCATGGCCTTGCTCCGCTGGAAGGCCACGGGCTTTCCGGATGCCGTGACAATGCCGATGACGTCCTCGTGCACGGGCAGGCGCGGATCAACGTCGCCGACGGGGAAGATCGGACCATTGGCGTCACGGCCGTTGCGAAAGTCGAAGTCCCGGCCGAGCGCCAGTCTTTCCACCAGCACGGTCGTTTCCGGATGGGCCTTCTTCCAGGTTCCCCAATCCGTTGTCACGACGCCTGCCTGTTCGAGCTGGACGCCCTTGTCGCGGAGAGGGCCGGTAACGGCTTTGCCGAGAAAGGTGTCGAAGACCGAATAGGTGTTGACGTCATACATGACCTTGTTGGAGCGGATCAGCAGTCCGGAGGTTCGCAGGATCGGGCGTTCGACACCGCCCGGCAACTGGTCGGTGAAATAGGCCTGCGCCGCGCCGCACAAGGTACAATAGGGAATTCCCAGGTCGCGTCCGCCGAGCGTATCGTTGACCATTTCGCGAACTTCCATGATGCGGCGCGGATAGGCGCGGTACTCGCCGTTCACGCCAACGCCGAAGACGATGTCATCGTCTTTCAGCCAGGTCGCGTCCTCGGCGCTGCTGACCTCGGGGTTGTCGGCGGCAGGAATGCAGTTGCAGATCTCGTCGGTCGTGCCGTAGGCGCGGTTGTCGATCAGGACACCGCCCCAGGACACGTGGCGCCAGTCGATGTCGCCTTCCACGAAAATGCGGTCCCAGCCGGGAACGATGGTCGTGAAGATGCCGCGCTTGACGGCCAGGTAGTCGGGCGGTGCTGGAATGTCCCAGGCGATGAGGTGATCGGTGATGACACCCCAGTTATTGTCGACCGGGATCTCCTTCTGAAGAAGTTTGGAAGCCGCATCGGTGAGCGCGGTGCTCAGTTGCGAACCGGCGGTGAAGCGCATCAGGTCGCTGATGATCCAGACAAGGCGGGGGTCTCTTGACTCCGCGACCTCTGTGAGCGCCAGCGTCTGGTCCCGTCCCCAGGCCGACTGTTTGATGCTGTCGACAAAGGCGGCGTCGACGGCGGCTTTCAGACTATCGGACAGCGGTCCGTCCGGAGTTTCGGGCGGCTCGCCGTACTGCTCGATGACGTAGCCGGGAAGAGCAGACGCCTGTTCCGCCTGTGACACACCGGACCAGGACACGCACAGCGCCATGATCGACGCCACAAAGGCGATGCGGGACTGAGTTGCAATTGCCAGAGCCATGAAAGCACCTTTCACCTGACGAACATTGGGTGCGCAGCCCTTGCGCGTTCATAGCTTCAACCGGGCGGCACACTGGTCACCCAATAAAAAGCGTCCGGCGTGTTTGAAGGCCAATCACGATGCATCAGCATTCGGTGAAAGGTTGCGAGAAGCTGTGTGCAGCCGTTCTCCGAAATCTGGACGGATGCCAATTGGGGGATTGACCCCATAACGATCAATCAGGGCCGAACCTAGCTTTCTGACAACACAAACGCTGTCAGGAGCTGCAAGATGACCGGCATTCAGATCGACAAACAGACCACCTTCGCCATGCTCGGAGAGGCCCATGTGCTCATGGCCGAAAGCCCGCTTCACAGGGACCGGAGCATCTCCGAAGTCGGCGCGCTGATCCTGCCGCCGCTGATGCTCGGCCAACTGCGCATCTGGCGGCGCGGCGGACTGCCGGTCGCCCTTGCAACATGGGCCTGGCTCGACGCGGCAACAGAAGAGGCCGTTCTTCATCAGGATCACCTTCCGGAACCGGACCAGTGGAACAACGGGTCCAATCCGGTCGTCATCGATTTCATCGCACCCTTCGGCGACGGTTTCCAGACCGCCCGGGATCTCAAGCGGACCGTCTTCCCAGACCGCGCCCTGCGGTCGGTCCGCCGCGATGGAAATGGACATGTCCTGCGCATCGTCCAGCACCCGGGCCGTGACCAGGACGGCCGTCCCGTAAAAGCACGCGCCTACGCGGCGTAATTCCATTTTCCAGATTTAACAAAGGATTTTCACTATGGGCTCTTCATCCAAAAGCATTCACCAGACCTACAAACTCTATGGCCTTTACGGCAACAAGGACGGCGGGTCGGGCAACGACAAGCTCTACGGCTACTCGGCAATCAAGAACGACCTGCGCGGCGGATCGGGCAATGATTTCGTCGGCGGCTGGGCTCCGCTCAACTACCTGCGCGGCGGTTCCGGAAACGACACCGTCAAGGCCTACGGTGCCAAGAACTATCTCTGGGGCGACAGCGGCTCCGACAAGCTGTACGGATACGGCGCCTACAACGAGATGCGCGGCGGTACCGGCAACGACACGATCTACGGTTATGGCGCGAAAAACGTCATGCGGGGCGACAGCGGCTACGACACGCTCAAGGGATACGGCGCCTACAACGACATGGATGGCGGCAGCTACAGCGACAAGCTTTACGGCTACGGCGTCACCAACAAGATGAAGGGCGGCTCCGGCAACGACAGCCTCTACGGATATGGCGCCTCCAACACCATGTATGGCGGCACCGGCAACGACACGCTGAAGGGTTATGGCGCTTCCAACGTCATGCGCGGCGAGGACGGCAATGACACGCTGGAAGGCCGCGGCGCTTCGAATGTCATGTATGGCGGCGATGATCACGACACGCTCAAGGGCTACGGTGCGTCGAACGTCATGAACGGCGACAGCGGCAATGACAAATTGTACGGCTACGGAGCCTCCAATGTCATGCGCGGCGGAACCGGCAACGACCACATGGAAGGCCGCGGCCTTTCCAACGTGATGTACGGCGACAGCGGCGACGACACGATGGAGGGCCACGGAGCCTCCAATGTCATGCATGGCGGAACCGGCAACGATGACATGACCGGTTACGGTGCCTCGAACGTCATGAACGGCAATGACGGCGCGGACCGTATGGAAGGTCACGGCGCGTCCAATGTTATGCGCGGCGGTGACGGCAACGATGCGATGTACGGCTATGGCGTGAACAATGTCATTCACGGCGACGACGGTGACGATTTCATCGAGGCCAAGGCCGGAGCCACAACGGCATTTGGCGGCAATGGTAACGATACGATCAAGGCCGCCGGTGGCGTCAACGTCCTGAATGGCGGAGCCGGTGACGACACAATCGAGGCGATCGGCGGTGTCAACGTTGTCCATGGCGATGCCGGCAATGACGAAATGCTGGCGCTCGGCGGCGTGAACACCATGTTCGGCGGAACGGGCGACGACAAGATGAAGGCGCTCGGCGTTGCCAATATCCAGTTCGGCGGCGACGGCGAAGACCTGCTGGCGGCGGCCGGCAACGGCAACCTTCAGTTCGGCGACGCGGGCAACGATCAGCTTTACGGTCTCGGCGTGAATGTCGGCCAGTTCGGCGGCGACGGCGAGGATGTGCTCGTCGGTGTCGCTGGGCTCAACCTGCAGCATGGCGGCAGCGGCAAGGACAAGCTCTTCGCGGTCGGCGGAGCGAACATCCAGATCGGCGGGTCCGACGATGACTTCCTGATGGCCGGCGGCGCGAACAACATCCAGTTCGGCGATCACCTGTGGAGTGCCATTCCGTCGGACCTCGGCTTCGACGACGGCAAGTTCGCCGAGGTGATCGAAAACTTCGATGAACACTTCGAAACCGAGGGTGGCGGCACAAACGTGCTCGTCGGTGGTGGCACCAACAACCTCCAGTTTGGCGGGTCCGGCAAGGACTATGCGTTCGGTGCCGGCGGCATGACCACCCAGGTCATGGGCCAGGGCAACGATGTCATGGTCGGCGGCGGTATCGGCGTCGTGCAATATGCCGATGCAGGAAATGACATCCTGGTCGGTGGCGGCCAGGGCGTCGCGCAGTTCGGCGGCGAGGGCTCCGACGTGATGGTCGCCGCGGCGAAAGTGGTCGCGCCCCAATACAAGGCCGCAGCCTCGTTCCAGTATGGCGGCGCGGGCACGGACGTGATGCTTGGCCTTTCCCTCGGTGAGGATGCGGCTGCGTCCGTTTCGCTCAACACCGACACGGACAGCGACGGCAACCGCAAGGGCGGCATCGTGACCGGCGCCTTGCCGTCCGAGATCGTCGTCACGGCGCAGCTCGGCGGCGAGGGGGCCGACCTGATGGTGGCCGAAGGCCCCGGCGCCATTGCGCATGGCGGCGCGGACAACGACGTTCTGCTGAGCCTTGCAGATGCCAACTCGCTCGTCATGGGCGGAGCCGGTGACGATCTCGTGCTGACCGCAAACGGTCTTGGTGAAATGGCGGATGTTCTTGCCATGGACCGTGAAGACGCGAGCATCGAAGATCTTGCCGAGATTTCCTTCAGCTTCGGCAATTTCTTCGCCGGCGGCTCCGGCTCGGACATCATCATGGATGTCATGGATTTCACCAAGATCGTCATCCATGACGCCCTGACCGATGTACCCTGGGTTCAGGATTTCCGCTCGGCGCTGACGGCGACGGTCAACGCCATCGAAGGCATCACGGAGCCGATCGGCAAGCTGATCGACGCAGTGACCGACTTCAGCCCCGACTTCGATCTGGCGACCGGTCTGGGAGCCTACGAAGTCAAGGCGAACGTGGTCATGGGCGGTGTCGGTGCCGATGTGCTCGCAGGGGAGGGCTTCCTCTCCGGTGAGGCGGGCGACGATACCTACACCATCTGGGCGGACGGCGAGGCGACCATTGCCGAGCGTGCGACCGACGGAGTGAAGTCGTTCCTGGAGGGTTTCGGTGTCGAACTGCCGGTTCTCGACGACATCTCGCAAACGCCGGACGGCAATGATGTCATCGAGCTGCGCAGCTTTTCGCTTCAGGCGATGGACGAGGATGCTTTCCACTTCGTCAAGGCGGATGATGCGCTTCAGATCCAGCTCGACGACAAGACCGTGGCGACCGTTCACGGCATGGACGAGGACGCGACCGCGGTCGAATGGCTCAAGGTTGTTCAGGGTGCGGACAGCTTCCAGTTCGATCTGAAAGCGATCTACAACGAGACAGATCCCATGGACGACTTCAGCTTCGCCGTGGAAGAAGTCACGGTTGGAACAGACTCTCTTGCTTCCGGCGACATCCTCGATCTCCTGGCTGGTGCTGCCGAAACGCTTGGTGCGTTCGGATCTGCAGAAGGCGATGCGGCTGCAGCCGATCTCGCCGCCGCCCAGGGCCATGGCACCAGCGCCGTCGGCGTGGCGATCCCGGAGACGGATTTTATCTAAGGCAAGTGAAAGCTGCTTTGAACTGCGCTCCGCGCACAGGTCAGAACGGGTGGAAAGGGGCGGCCAAGTGGCTGCCCCTGAACTCTTTGGAGAATGGGTCGTGCGAACGGTCCATCACCTAGAGATCGCGCGGCTTGATGAAGCGTTCCAGGTGTCCGGTGCCCGAACCCAGCTCGGACCAGTCCGTGATGTCGAAATCGATGACGGCGAGTGCGGCGGTCGGATATTTTTCCTGAAGATCGGCAAGGGCATCGGGTGCGCTTGTCCCGACAAGATCCAGCGCGGTGTCCTCCGTTGCCGGATTGTGGCCGATCACCATCAGGGTCTGCGCCCTGTGGCCGTGCTTGCGGATGATTGCACCATATCCGTCTTCGCTCTTCCAGTAGAGGTCGGAGATGAGTTCGATATGGGCTTCCTGCGGCAGGTGGGGGAGAAGGCGGGCAAGCGTCTCGCGCGTTCTTTGCGCCGTGGAACACAGGATCACACTCGGCTGCAGTTTCTGGTCGCGCAGGTAGCGCGCCATCGTGACCGCTGCCGCCTTGCCCCGCGCGTTCAGCGGCCGATCAATATCGGGGAGCTCCGCGTCTCCCCAGTCGGACTTGGCGTGTCGAAGCAAAAGCAAGCGCATAACAGAGTTCCTGTTGGTTCTCTGTCTCAATAAATGACTTGAGGGCGGTTGTGCAAATGCCGTGTTCAGTTTTGCTGTGCAAGCACCTCGGTAAAGGCCGTCACCGCGGGTCCGACCTCATCCTGCTGTGTGGGAAGCGTGTAGGACAGCCAGAGCGTGAAATCGGCTTCCGCCCCGGCAAAGTGCCAGAGCGTTTCACACAGGCTGGTGGGTGTCCAGCTTCTCGTCCTGAAGGAAATCCCGGTGGATGCGGCACCGCTCAGCTGCACTTCCTCGAACCCGGCAGCCTTGTAGTTTCTTGAAAAACTGATCGCCTCGCGGCGTCCCGTGTCCTGGACATGCTGGCGCAAGACCGCGGTCATGCCGTCTTTGCCGGTGTAAATGCACCCGGCCAGGCTGGTGGCCCCGCCTTCAAGGACCTTTATCCGGAAAAAGGGACCGATCTGGTCGGGACAGCGCAGACCCATGAAGTGGCGAAGGCCGCCAACGTCGCTCTGCCAGCCCGCTTCCTTTTCGGGGGGAACCTGGGCGCGTGCCGGGGCGACCGCGATACTTGCCGCGGATTGCAGTGCGATGCAGCTCCACAGGAGCAGTCTGGCGATACGCTGTCTCAACGAGCCCTCCAGGGCGTCAGGTGCGTTCCCGGCGGGACATGAAGGCAAGCCGCTCAAACAGATGGACATCCTGCTCGTTCTTCAAAAGGGCACCATGCAATGGAGGTATCAGTTTGCTGCCATCTTGTTGACGAAGGGTTTCCGGATCGATGTCTTCGTTCAACAGAAGCTTGATCCAGTCTATCAGTTCCGAAGTCGACGGCTTTTTCTTCAGTCCGGGAACGTCCCTGACGTCGAAAAACAGCCGCAAGGCTTCCGACAGGAGCCGCTTCTTGATGCCGGGGAAGTGAACCTCGACGATTTCCGCCATCGTCTCGGCGTCCGGAAACTTGATGAAGTGGAAAAAGCAGCGGCGCAGGAAGGCGTCCGGCAGATCCTTCTCGTTGTTCGACGTGATGATCACAACCGGGCGCTGTCTCGCCTGGACGGACTGACCCGTCTCGTAAACGTGAAACTCCATGCGGTCGAGTTCGAGCAGAAGGTCGTTTGGGAATTCAATGTCCGCCTTGTCGATCTCGTCGATCAGGAGCACTGGCCTTTCAGCTGCTGCAAAGGCCTCCCAGAGCTTGCCCTTGCGGATGTAATTGTTGATGTCCTTGACCCGTTCATCACCGAGCTGGCTGTCGCGAAGGCGCGACACGGCATCATATTCATAGAGTCCCTGCTGCGCCTTGGTGGTGGATTTCACGTGCCACTCGATCAGCCGCGCTCCGAGGGCCGCTGCCACCTGTTCGGCAAGCACGGTCTTGCCCGTGCCGGGTTCTCCCTTCACCAAGAGGGGGCGTTCAAGAGCTACCGCCGCGTTGACCGCGACACGCAGGTCCTCCGTTGCAATGTACTCGTCTGTTCCTTCAAAGCGCATTTTGCCGTCCGTTGTTCAACTCCTGGCCGGAAACTGGCAGGCCCTGCCGCAGGAAGCAAGCCCGCAAAAAGGGCACAGCCGGAAGCGGCCGGGCGGGACAGTCTTGCCCAGCTGGCCGGAAGAATTTGCCCGGCAAGAGTGATCTCCGGGGAAGGTTTGGGTGAGGAAACGATTCCGAAAATCATGGTAAATAACTGAAAAAATTAAATAAATGAGTTTTTCGACTGAACTGGCACGACCTTTGCGGACATGGTCTGATCATGGGCGTGAGCCCATTCGCGCAATGCCCGATCTATAAAGAGGACGCATCATGGGTATTTATGGGGCTATCAACTCAGCTGTCTCCGGTCTGACGGCGCAGGCGATCGCGCTGGAGAATATCTCCGGTAACGTCGCCAATTCGCAGACCACCGGTTACAAGCGACTCGATACAACTTTCTCCGATCTGGTCTCTGGCGGTGGGGCAACCCAGGGCTCGCAGGTTGCGGGCACGACTTACGCCACGTCGCGAGCGACCAACACCATCCAGGGTGATATCACCCAGGTTGATGTCGACACCTATATGGCGATCAACGGTGAGGGTTATTTCGTCGTGACGCAGGCGGCGGATGTCGTCGACGGTTCGACCACATTTGCCGACGAGACCTTTTACACCCGCGCCGGTGACTTCGAGCGCGATCAGGACGGCTATCTGGTCAACAGTGCCGGTTACTACCTGCAGGGTTTCCCGCTTGATGCGGTGACGGGCAACCCGGTGGGCGACGATCCCACCGTGATCCAGATCGACAACCAGCCGCTTGCCGCGTCCGCGACGACACAGGTCGACTACCAGGCCAACCTGCCGCGCATTCCGAACACGAACGACTATGACGGTTCCACGGCGTCCACGGCACTGCTCGCTTCGTCCGTGGGTGCCGGTGACGTTGCAGTGGCCAACGAGACCGATTTCCTGAACAGTTCGATTTCCGGCGGTTCGATCACGATCTATAACCAGAACGGCACGGCGATGAATGTCGAGGTCAGGTATGCCAAAACGGCAAATGCCGCGGCCGGGCCTCCTGTGGTGAATGATACCTGGACGATGTTTATCGGCTCCGGCGGAGATGCAACTACCGCCTATTACGATGTCGGCGACGTCGAATTCGACAGCACCGGTACGCTGACCAGCATGACCGCGGGTTCAATCGGTACGGTCAACGGAACGAGCGACGGTTTTGATATTGCCACGCTTACCATCGCCGGGACGGATGCGACGGGTGTCGGGATTTCCTTTGCCAATGCCGGGCTGACCCAGTTCTCGCTGACGCAGTATTCCGACCCTGACGGGTCTGCAAGTTCCGTGTCGCTGGATCAGGACGGCTATCCGGCCGGCGAGTTGACGGGTGTTGCCGTTGATGAATCGGGCCGGGTGATCGCAAGCTACTCGAACAGCCAGCAGCGCGCCGTCTTCGAAATCCCGCTTGCGACATTCGAGGCCGAGCAGAACCTGAAACGGGTCGATGGGGCTGCTTTCGCTGCGACAACGTCTTCCGGTGAAGCGGATCTGACAGGCGGCGGGCAGATCCTTGCCAACAACCTCGAACTTTCCAATGCGGATATCGCAGACGAGTTTTCGAAGCTGATCATCACCCAGCAGGCCTATTCGGCGAATTCGCGGATCGTGACCTCCGCGGACGAGATGCTGGACGATGCCCTGAACATGGTCCGGTAATGAGTTCGCCGCCAGCGGGTCCTAGCCTGCTGGCGGTTCCGGCGCAGTCGCGTCCGTCAAAGGAGAACCCGACATGGGTCTTTCAAGCGCCCTGAACACTGCGGTCTTCGGTATTACATACAATCAGCGCCAGCTGGATGTGACCGCAAACAACATCGCAAATGCGGACACCGTCGGTTACTCGAAGAAGACCATCTCGGCGAAGGCGTATTTCGACGGGCAGGGCAATGTCGCCGGGCTTACTGCCACCGAGATCACCAGGATCGTCGATGAGAAGATCCAGGCGGATTATTTCGGTTCGCTTGCCGATACCAACTACGCAAAACAGATCTCCAGCTTCACCGGCCGTCTCGACGAAATTTTCGGAACGATCGGCGACAATGCGGGACTTTCAACGCTGGTCGGGAACCTTTCCTCCGCTTTGTCGTCGCTGATGAACGATCCGAGCAATTACACCGCGCAGCAGGAAGTTATTGCCGCGTCAGAGGCTTTCGCCCGCGAGTTGAACAGCGCCTACGAGCGGATAGGCGATCTGCGGCAGGAAGCCGATGATTCCCTGTCGCTCCAGACCCAGACCGTCAATAGCCTGCTGACAAGCATCGAAGACATAGACTCCGCGATCCGCGACGCGACCCAGTCCAATGTCTCGACAGCGGATATGGAAGACGAACGCGACCGGCTGATCGAGCAGTTGTCCGGGTACCTTGACATCGAAGTTGCAGATGGCGCCAACAACACACTGTTCATTCAGACGGCAGACGGCCAGCAGCTCTATTCCGACGGCCAGGCCTCCACACTGAGCTTCGTCACGACGCATTCACTGCAGCCCGGTGTCGCCGGTCAGACCGTTCTGGCAACCACTCCGGGCGGTTCAACCTACGACGTGATCGCCGCGTCGAACTCGGGCGCAATGATTGCGACCGCCGAACTGCGCGACGAAATCCTTGTCGAAGCCCAGAGGCAGCTCGACACGATCGCAGCAGAGATTTCGCTGGCGTTTTCAAATGTGCCGGTCGAAAGCACAGCTGTCACTGTCGGGCTCGACGACGGGTTTGATCTCGATGTTTCGGGGTTGCAGCCGGGAAACACGATCACCCTGGAATACACCGATGCCGGCGGGGTCGCGCAGACAGTCACCCTTCTGGCTGTTTCCGACCCGAGCCTGCTGCCGCTTGACGACACGGCGACGGCAAATCCGAACGACACAGTGTTCGGGATCGACATCTCGAGCGGGACGCCGGCGACCTACATCACGAACATCACGGCTGCGCTTGCGGCGACGGGCCTGCAGGTCAGCAATGACGGGTCGGACAACCTGCGCGTTCTTGGCAACACGGGTGCGCCAACAAGCGTGCAGAGCCTTTCAGCAAGTGTCACGGTGTCAGCTGATAGCGACCAGGGGCTCGGGCTAGCGATCTTTGTCGATCAGCGTGCAGGCACCGAATTGTTTACCGATGCGCTGGAATCTGGCGGGCAACGGGTCGGCTACGCGGCAGGCATCAGCGTCAACCCCGCTCTCATCGCCGATGCCTCACTTCTGATCGACTACCAGACGACACCATCGCCCAACACGTCCAACGATCCGGCGCGGCCCGAGTTTCTGCTCGATGCCCTGAACCAAGGTGTTGTTTATTTCGATCCGGAGGCCGGTATCGGCAGCACGGACTCCCCGTTTCAGGGAACCGTGATCAGTTACGTCAACAATACGATCGCTTTCCAGGGCAACCAGGCCGAAGACGCCAAGACCTTCGCCACGGCCAAGGAGACGCTGACGGTCAACCTCGCTGTCCGCTACGAAGAAAGCTATGCCGTTGATCTGGATACTGAACTTGCCTTCATGGTGCAGCTTGAAAACGCCTATGCAGCCAACGCAAGGGTCATGCAGACCGTCAAGGATCTCTTCGATGAGCTCCTGAATATCGTTTAAGGTGCGAAATGACTTTCTCGACGATCACAACGTCACGATCCTATCTCACGCAGCAACTCGGTGATCTGAGCAGCCTGCTGTCGGAAAAGACCACGCAGCTGGCCACCGGCAAGGTCGGAACCACTTACGGCGAGATCGGCGACAACCGGCTTCTGGACATTCAGCTTACGCAGAAGGTCAGCCTGATCGAGAGCTACCAGGAAACGATAACCATATCCAATCTGCACCTGGAGACACTGTCCATGTCTCTGGAACGGCTCGAGTCGCTTCGCCAGGATTCCAAGTCGGCGCTGGATTCCAATGACTTCATCCTTCAGGACGATGGCCAGACCCAGACACAGACGCGTGCCGAATTGCTGCTGACGGAAGCGCTCAATATCCTGAATACCGAAATTGCCGGGTATTACATTTTCGGTGGAACCGACGCGATCACCGATCCGGTCGCCGCCCTGGATGCGATCATGAAGGGTGAGGGAGGGCTCGATGGTCTCGAAACCTATCTGAGCGAATACCAGCAGGCCAATCTCGGTGCGTCCGACAACGGCCGTCTGACGATTTCCCCGCTGACGACGAACTACGCCGGTCTCGTGCCGACGGACTCGACTTTCACGATCGCGGAAGATGGCGCGCATGATTTCGGGTTTGATATCTCGAGCGTTACCTCAACGCTGACAAATGCAACACTCACGGGTCCGCTCGGAGTGGATCCGGACAGTTTCGACGTTCAGTTCACGGGCCAGCCAAACCTCGGGGACAGCATCACGGTCGAACTGAGCCTCCCGCCGACACATGCCGAAACGATCACCATTGAGCTCACAGCCGCTTCAACGAGCGAAGTGGAAGGAACGTTCGCGATCGGTGCCGATCTGGAGGAGACAGCACAGAACCTCCTGACTGCCCTAACGGATGAAATCGAGAACCACGCCCAGACGACGCTGCGTGCCGTGTCTGACGAATGGGCATCGGACGAGTTCTTTGCCACTTTTTCCGGTGAGGAGCCGTTGCGGGTCGACGGCCCTCCGTTCGACACCGCGACGGCACTGATATCGGGCGCATCGACGACGGTCGAATGGTACACCGGGCGCAACACCGTGACGACGGACGCACGTGCCGACAAGAATGCGGTCATCGATTCCAATCTCACCGTGAGTTACGGGGTCAGGGCCAATGAAACGCCGTTGAAGGAACTGGTGCAGTCTCTCGCGACTTTTGTGGCAGCCGACTTTTCCGGCGGCACACAGACCGATGAAGAGTACTACAACGAGCTGTCGGCCAATCTGCGCGGTATCCTGCAGCCGGTTGGTATCGATCAGTCGGGCATTGTCGACATCGCGACCGACATTGCGATCACGCACAGGACGGTCTCGCTGACGAGCGAAAGGCATGTGCAGATGAAGAGCACCTATGAAGGCACGATCGCCGAGATCGAAGGCATCGACCAGAACCAGGTCGCTGCAGAAATACTTCAGCTTCAGAACAACATCGAAGTGTCCTACAGAGCGTCGTCGATCGTCTTCAACCTCAGTCTTTCCGACTATCTCTAGGTGTGGAGTCCACACCCAGACTGGGTAAGCTGCGCGTTTCGAACGTAAAAAAGCCGGGCATTGGTCCCGGCTTTGTTCATTTCCGTCCTGGTGCGAAGATCACTCGGTGGCTTCGGCGCGCGCGCGCAATCCTTCGGCGATCGCCCGGTTGATACTGATGAGCGAATTGAGACGTTCGGGATCGTCCGTGGTAATCACCGTTATGGTCTGTTTGAAAACGAACACGGCAAGCGACGCGATATTGTTCTTGATATCCTGCGGCAACTGGCTTGCTTCACTGGTTGCCGAAGTTACGAGTATGCTCCACAGCTTGCGATTATAGACCAGTGCATCGTCTTTTTCGGCAAGCGAGGACTCTTCCCATTCATCCTTGATCAGCTGCAGCCGGGCTGCGGCTTTCATCAGCAGATTCGCTTCCAGCTCCCTCGGTGACACCGCCACCTGGCTCGTTTTCTGGTAAGCTTGCGCTGCCTGTTTGTACATGACCGATCAGCGTCCCTTCATACTCGATAAGCTTGCGTGCTTCTTTCAGTGCTTTATAGAAGGCGCCGGTTAGGATGGCGTTACTAATTCTAGTAACGTAAGGAATTGTACTTGGCGCCGCCTTCACAATGTCGTTTACGAGAGTGAAGTAATTCTCCTGAATTCTCTCCAGATCCGTGGACAAATACATAAGCTGAACGGCCAGATAGACGCGTTTCGCAGGCGTGTCCGCCGTGGCGGGCGTGAGAATGTCCTTTTCTCGCAGAATGGGGGCCTGGCCTTCGATAAACAGACGGGTCCGCTGATTGTCATTTGTGATGACACTGTCACCAATGATAATCCTTTCGCCCGGTTTTAGCTCGACCTTGAGCGCCATTCCGTGACCTCCACGCTTGAGTATCGCCGTCAAACACTAACAAATTGGTTAACGTGTTTCGCCGATACCTTAATGCTTTTCAATCCGGCTGTTAACCGAACAGACTCAAGACGCTCTGATCTGCCTGGTTCGCGAGCGACAAAGCGGTCGATGACAGCTGCTGGCGCGTCTGCAAAGCAAGCATGTTAGCGCCTTCTTCGTTCATGTCCGCGATTGTCAGTTCGCCGGCGCCCACCTCAAGAGTATTGATGAGCTGCTGTGTGAAATCGGTTCTGATTTCCACCGTCGAGAGGGATGTACCCATGGATCTCGCGGCGGTCCTGAGTTCGTCCAGGGCCGCGTTGATCGCCTGAAGGGTTCTGTCGATGTCGGTGTCGGACTTGAACTCGGATGCGGCCGCCGACAATCCGACAGTGCCTGATGTGCTGCCAAGCGTCGCTCGGTTAAAATCGGCGTTACTGCTTGTTATATCAAAGGAAACTTCGCCAATCAGACTGATGCTGCCCCCCGAGAACGACGCATCGAGACCCTTCACATTGTCAATGAAACTGACAAGGTCGCTCACGGTCGTCTCGTCGTCGATTTCGATCGAGGCCGGTTCAAACCCGTTTCCATCGGTAATGGTGATCGTGTCGCCGGCCTGGAAGCCGCCCGACGTGATAAGTGTTGCGGTCGAGCTCAGGGCGGAGACTGTCAGAGTTGTCGTCGTTCCACCTGTTGCACCACCATCGGTCGCCGTGCCGCCACCCGCATTGTCCTTGGAAATGTAGAGCGGGCCGGATGTGCCGCTCGTAATGTTGATCGAGTCGGTCGCTTCGTCAAAGCTGGTGTGGACACCGTCCAGGTCGTTCAGGGCGTCCACGTAGTCCTGAACAGTCGTGATGTCCGTTCCGACCGTTAGGGTCGTCGTTCCGGAGCTGTCGGTTATCGTCACCTGGTCACCGGCCGCCCAGTCGCCGAGGTCGGTCAGGTTCGAGGATGCCTGTAGCCCGGTGAGCGTCAGTGATCCCGTGCCGCCGAAGAGGTTGAACGAGGCCGTACCGGTGCCGCCGGTGTCCAGATCGTCGAGGTTCAGGCCGTCGTCAAGCGTGGTGTCCGTGAAGTCGACGGGTTCAACGGTCAGATTGGACGTGCTGTCCTCGTTGAAGATGACTTCCAGTTCGTTGCCGGCGCCGGCGAGAAGGTTCTTGCCCTTGTAGCTGGAGTCACGCGCCATGTCCTCGATCTGCTCGAGAATGTCGTTGTACTGGCTGGCAAATTGCTTCCGCTCGAACTCGCTTGAGGTCTGAAGGGCCTGGTTGGCAATGGCTTTTGCCGATTCGACGAGTTTCGTGATCGACGTGATGCCCTTGTCCGCAGCCTTGATGGTCTGAACCGCCTGTCCCATGTTGTCGAGCAGGTTCGCAAGGTCGCTGGCCCTGTCGTTCAGGGACTGTGCCGTAAAGAATGAATTCGGATTGTCGAGCGCCGTGTTGACCTTGAGGCCCGTGGCCAGACGTGTCTGGGTGATCGATTGCAGATCTGCCGTTTGCTTGAGCGACAGAAGGTTGTCCCGGACCGCACTTGATAGAACAATATCAGACATCAGACTTCACCGCTTTTCTAATTCAGTACCCGCCGCAAGTGCTTCTCGGAGACTGCTGAAGTTGAGCGAGCACGCGTGACGTAAATCTGAATGGAAAGTTAATCGGTCATGCACTGATTAACGCGATGTAAATAATAGTTACCAAAAGCTTTCTTTTAAGTGGCTGAAAGATATGAGAAAAATATGGATAATTTGGACTGTATTCGGACCCTAAAACGATAACGGCGGGCTTTGGGCCCGCCGTTTCTGTTTGTCAGCTTGTGAGTCGTGCGTCTGACTGATTCTTCTAGACTTAGAAGAGGGATAGCACTGTCTGGTCCGCCTGCGAGGCGAAGGACAATGACGTGGATGCCAACTGCTGTCTTGTCTGAAGAGCCAGCAGGTTTGCACCTTCCTCGTTTGTATCGGCCAGTGTCAGAAGACCTGCACCTTCCTGCAATGTATTGATCATCGTCTTCGTGTAGTCTTGACGAATTTCAACAACGGAGAGGTTGGTACCGAACTCGGATGCTTGTGATCGGAGGTTGGACAGGGCCGTGTTTAATCGATCGACAATCCTGTTGATGTCACTGTCCGTTGCAAATCCCGAGTCGGAGATCGCATCCAGCACAATCCCGTCCGTGTCCTGGGTAAAGCCGGTGGCATTGAAATCCGCGTTGTCACTTGTCAGCGTGAGGTCGGTTTCCGAAGTGATCGTGATACGTCCGGACGATGTGCTGAAGCTTGCATCGACGCCATTGAAGTCGCTGATGAAGTTTTCAAGATCATCGACCGTCGTATCGGCCTCGATTTCCAGGGAACCAAGCTCGAAGTCGTTGCCGTCCGTCAGTGTCAGCGTGTCACCGACAGCATATGAGCCGGAGTCTACGAGAAGGGCGGACGTGGTGGCGAACGCCGTCGCGGCCACTGTCAAGCCGGACAGACCGGCACCGATGGTGCCGTCGGCAACGTAGAAGTCTTCGTTGCTGTAGATGGTCAGTTCGCCGGTGCCGTTGTCAAACTCGGCGCGTACACCGGACAAGTTGTTCAACCCATCCACCAGTTCCTGAACGCTGGAAGCACCGGTTACAGCGCCCAAAGAGGCCGGGGCGGTTCCCTCGTTGTTCACAAACGTGAGCGTGGTTGTTGTCGACGCAACTGCTGTCGAATCTCCAAGCACCGAACTGCTGTTCAGAGCGGCGCCGCTTGAATCGGTCAGGGCCAGCGTTACCTTGCCGCCCTGAAGCTGCAACGTGCTGGTGGAGCCCTGGCCTTCGGCAAGATCGGAGAGATTGAGACCGGTCGACAGGGCAGTGTCGGTGTAGTCGACGGACTCGATGGTCTGTTTCGACGTGGCGTCTTCGTTGAAGATCGTCGTTAGATCGTTGCCGACACCGCCGAGCAGGTTCTTGCCCTTGTAGGAGCTGTCTTTCGCAACGTCTTCAATCTGTTCAAGAAGGTCGTTGTACTGAGCTGCAAAGGTCTTGCGCTCGTACTGGCTCTGGGTTTGCAGCGCCTGGTTGGCTTTCGCCTTGGCGGATTCGACCAGGTCGGTAATGGTCTGAATACCTTTGTCGGCTGCCTTGATCGTCTGCAGGGACTGTCCCATGTCGTCGAGCAGGTTGCTCAGATCACTTGCGCGGGAATTGAGGCCCGATGCGGTGAAGAACGAGTTCGGATTGTCGAGAGCCGAATTGACCTTGAGGCCAGTCGCCAGCTTGTTCTGGACGCCGGACATCAGGTCTGCGGTGGATTGAAGTGTGAGAAGGTTCTGCCGCACGGCAGCTGACAGGGTGATGTCCTGCATCTTAGATATCCCTTTCCTGGGTCAACTAACTACATCCGCTCTTCCTGAGCCGGTTGATTAGGATCATCTCCTGTTAACCCTAATCATTGGTTAATTGGATGGCATTATAGGGTTAATGAGGTCTTAACGCTCTGATATGGAAAGAGAAATCGGCAGGAATCCGCTGTTGCGGACCGTATCACAAATGGGCAGGGAGGCTTGCGCGAACGAGACTTCAGCGCTGGTCGGGGCAGGAATCAAAAAAGGCGGGCCTGAGCCCGCCTTCCTGAGTCTTTGAAAACGCTTGCTGGTTTAGAAGAGACGCAGCACGTTCTGGTCGGCCTGCGCTGCCAGAGACAGCGATGTGGATGCCAGGGACTGCTGGGTCTGCAACGCCAGCAGGTTTGCACCTTCCTCGTTGGTGTCCGCCAGGGTCAACTGGCCGGCGCCTTCCTCAAGCGTGTTGATCAGAGCGTTGGTGAAGTCCTGACGATTTTCCACGATGGAAAGGTTGGTACCGAATGTGGACGCCTGGGCACGCAGCGTGTCCTGAGCGCTTTTCAGGTTGCTGAGAGTGGCTTCGATTTGCGAGTCCGTGGCAAAGCCGGAGTCGGTGCCATTGGTTGTGAAGTCCGCTGGCGTAGCCGCGCTTGAGCTGGTTGTCAGCACGAACTCGGACGTGACTGTGATCGTGCCCGAGGCAAACGAAGCGCTTACGCCATCAACGCCGTCATAAACAGCTTCCAGATCGGCAACTGTCGTCGTGTCGTCGATGGTGATCGCGGCAACTTCCGTTCCGTTCGCATCCGTCAGTGTGAGTGTGTCGCCGGCCGTGAAGGCCGTTGACGAAGTCAGGGTCGTCGTCGTGCTCGCGGCCGTGAACGAGAGCGTTCCGGTTCCGTCCGTTGCCGTGGCAAGATCAGACAGGTTCAGGCCGGTCGACAGGGACGTGTCGGTATAATCGACAGCCGAGATCGAAAGAGAGGACGTGCCGTCTTCGTTGAAGGTCACGCTCAGATCGTTACCCGTGCCGCCGAGCAGGTTCTTGCCCTTGTAGCCGGCGTCCTTGGCCAGATCTTCGATCTGGGTCAGAAGCTCATTATATTCTAGGGCAAACTGCGCGCGTTCCGTCTGGCTTGATGTCTGCTGGGCCTGGTTGGCTTTCGCCTTGGCGGCATCGACCAGATCGGAGATCGCCGAAATACCTTCGTCGGCGGCTTTCAGGGTCTGGACCGACTGCCCCATGTCGTCGAGCAGAGTGCTGAGATCGTTCGCACGGTTCTCAAGTCCCTTTGCAGTGAAGAACGAGTTCGGATTGTCGAGCGCCGAATTCACCTTCTTGCCCGTCGCAAGCTTTTCTTGAACGGAAGACATGAGCGCGGAGGTTGCCTGAAGTGCATTAAGGTTCGAGCGCACCGCGCTCGAAAGAGTAATATCAGCCATTTTGTTTCCCTTCTAGGAATACGAGATACGGAACCCTTCCTGGGTTCGAGGCTCATCAAACGGCTGAATTTGAAAACAAGCTCTAAAGAAATTTGGTTAGCGCGATTTAACCTTAACGCTTTGTAACTAAAGGTAAGTTGTCTTTCGCGTCTCAGAATCGAGAAGCGGCGGGACTTTGCCCGCCGCATCCTTTGTTCAAGCCGGATCTGATATCCGATATGCCGCCCTTCTTAGAAGAGACGCAGCACGTTCTGGTCGGCCTGGGCTGCCAGGGACAGCGACGTGGATGCCAGGGTCTGCTGGGTCTGCAGAGCCAGCAGGTTTGCGCCTTCCTCGTTGGTGTCCGCCAGGGTCAGTTTGCCAGCGCCTTCCTCAAGCGTGTTGATCAGGGCCTTGGTGAAGTCCTGACGATTTTCCACGATGGAAAGGTTGGTACCGAACGTGGACGCCTGGGCACGCAGCGTGTCCTGCGCACTCTTCAGCGAGGTCAGCGTCGACTCGATTGCCGCGTCTGTTGCAAAGCCGGAGTCCGTGCCGTTGGTTGTGAAGTCCGCTGGCGTAGCCGCGCTGGAGCTGGTTGTCAGCACGAACTCGGACGTGACTGTGATCGTGCCCGAGGCAAACGAAGCGCTTACGCCATCAACGCCGTCGTAAACAGCTTCCAGATCGGCAACTGTCGTCGTGTCGTCGATGGAGATCGCGGCAACTTCCGTTCCGTTCGCATCCGTCAGCGTGATTGTGTCGCCGGCCGTGAAGGCCGTTGACGAAGTCAGGGTCGTCGTCGTGCTCGCGGCTGTGAACGAGAGCGTTCCGGTTCCGTCCACGGCCGTTGCCAGATCCGACAGGTTCAGGCCGGTCGACAGGGATGTGTCGGTGTAGTCGACAGCGGAGATCGACAGCGAAGACGTGCCGTCTTCGTTGAAGACAACGCTGAGATCGTTACCCGTACCACCAAGCAGGTTCTTGCCGCCGTAGCCGGCATCCTTGGCCAGATCTTCAATCTGTCCCAGGAGTTCGTTGTATTCCGCTGAGAACTGGGCGCGTTCGGTCTGGCTTGAAGTCTGGAGCGCCTGGTTGGCTTTCGCCTTTGCGGCATCGACAAGATCGGAGATCGAGGAGATGCCCTTGTCAGCGGCTTTCAGGCCCTGGATCGACTGACCCATGTCGTCGAGCAGGGTGCTGAGATCGCTTGCACGGTTTTCAAGACCCTGAGCCGTGAAGAATGAATTCGGGTTGTCCAACGCCGAGTTCACTTTCTTGCCGGTGGAGAGTCTTTCCTGAACCGCGCTCATGAGGCTTGAAGTTGCCTGAAGAGAGTTCAGGTTCGTGCGCACTGCACTGGAGAGTGTAATTCCAGCCATTACAGAGTTCCTTCTGCTGTTAAATACCATTCTTCCTGAATGGCAGCTGAACTCTGACGTTCGATATTGTATTAAATGATAATTTATTTGGTTAGCGAGATTTAACCTAAAGTATTCGTGAATGATTATCGTAAAAATATTTGGTTAACTGGTTAATGGGTGGCTTTGGAATATTTTAACTCTGAATTTTAACCTTGAAATCAACGTAAGCGACATGACGCATCGTTTTGAAAACGATGACGGAATCAGGCTGTCGCGCTGAAGAGGAGAGGGGGGTGCTGCCGCCACATGCCAAACGGCATGTGGAAGGTCAGGCTTTTGAATGAAGGGCGCCTCTGGTGCGCTGGATCACACGGTCCGCTGAAGATTGGAAGCGGCGGCTGCTGCAGTCTGCGTTTCGATCGTTTCAGCATATGCGCGCAGCCTGCGGAGCGTTTCGCTCGGCACCTGGCGGACCACTTCACCGGTATCGGTGTTGGTGGCCTGGTAGATGACGCTGTTGCTTTCCGGATCGACGACGTTACGGCGGTCCAGTTGCGGGGTCACGCTTTCAAACAGTGATTTGCCGTCGCGGCTGCCCTGAGCAGAGCGCTGGCTTTCGCTAGAGTCAGTGGCAGGCCCGACGGTTTCCCGTGCAGGCAACTCTGTCCTGGCGGCCGGCTCATTCTTTTCCGGAGCCCGTGTTACCGGCGTGATCGCCGTATAGGTCGGCGATGGCGGCCGGGCGATTCCCGTGTCCAACATCTTTCCCTCCGGGGTACTCAAAACAAACACCCGTACAAATCCGAACTTAACGTAAGGAAATGAATCTTCTGTTAACGAAATGATTAGGAATTGCCGGATTGCAGGATTTCGAATCGCGGTTTTGATTCGTGTGCCGGGTCTCCGTTCGGGGGGCGGATATAGAAGAGCCCCCCGGATCGGGAGGCTTTTTTGATGGCAGGTCTGCTGGTTCTCTTGATCAAAGCGCCTGATTGACCGCGATACCGCGGGCTGATTGAGGTCCGGACGGGGCCGCGCCGTCGCGTCCATAGGTGGTCGGTGCGGCCGCATTTTTCGCGCCGGCCGCCTTTGCAACTGTGGAAACCAGGTTGTTGGCGACGTCGCGCGCGGTCGACAGGACCGCAAGATTAATCCGCAGGACTGGCTGGAACTCGCCATGTTGGCGCCGCAGGGACTGGGTTGCGGTCGAGGACAGGTTGCCGAGCGCGACCGCATGTTCCTTCGCTGCCATCATGCCACGGGTGTATTCGTGAATGAGACGCGCCTTGTCAGGCTGGAGTTCACCGGCTTCCTTGAGCTTTCCGGCCCTGACGAGGTCCGTTTCCATTTCGATCACGGACAGCAAAGCTTCCATCGTTCCGGAAAGCGCCGAACAGAAATTGTCCGCCTCCTGCTTGCTCGTGGGCCGGTCCAGGGAAAACGGAAACGTGTTGGCATTCGGCTGTTCGGTCATAGAGCCCCCTCCTGCAGATTCAGCAATTCGCGTTCGACACTGTCGGCAAGACCGATCCCGCCGGCCTTGGAAATCGAACGCGCATATTCGTCAATCAGGAGATCCTGCCAGGCGTCGGAACCGGTTCCGCCACCCCAGGTGCCCCCTTCGTTCAGTCCGGTGAACATGTTCTGCAGCATCGTGTTCAGGAAAACCGCTTCGAATTCCTCAGCAGCTTCGCGTACGGCGCTCTTGTTCTTCGTATCGACGCCCTGGATTGCTGCCAGCGGATCGGGCCGATTGGTGTAGGCTGCCGTTGTTTCCAGCATCACAGCACCTCGATTTCGGCCTGGAGCGCGCCGGCAGCCTTGATCGCCTGAAGAATGGAGATCATGTCCCGCGGACCTATGCCAAGTGCGTTCAGGCCGTCGACAAGCTGCTTCAGTGTGATGGTTTCCGGGACGATTGCCAGTTTCGTGCCTTCCTCGTCCACACCAACCTCGGAGCGGGGGACGACCACCGTCTGGCCGTTGTCGGCGAAGGGTAGAGGCTGGGAAACCTGTGGCGTTTCCGCGATCGTGACCGTGAGATTGCCCTGAGCGACGGCAACCATCGACACCTTCACATCCTGACCCATGACGATGATGCCCGAGTTTTCGTCGATGACGATCCGTGCGGCGAGATCCGGCTCGACGATGAGTTGCTCGATATCGGTCAGCAGATCGACGATGTTGCCGTCGTAGTTCATGGGAAGGTCAAGGCGCACCGTTCCCGGGTCCAGCGGTTCGGCGGTCGGCATACCGATCAGTTCGTTGATGGACAGGGCGACGCGCCGCGCGGTTGTCAGATCGGGATTGCGCAGCGCGAGACGCAAGGATGTGAGCGAGGCCAGCTTGAACTCCAGTTCCCGCTCGACAAGACCGCCGTTGGCGATCCTGCCGGCGGTCGGCACGCCGCGCACAACCGAGGCAGCGTCCGCCTGGACTGAAAAGCCGCCAATCGCGACCGACCCCTGCGCGATCGAGTAAACCTCGCCGTCAGCGCCCACAAGGGGCGTCACCAGCAATGTGCCGCCCTGAAGCGAATCCGCATCGCCAAGCGCACTGACATTGACGTCGATCCGTGTGCCCTGCGTTGCGAAAGGAGGCAGGTTTGCCGTTACCATTACCGCCGCAACGGTATTGGTGTTCAAGGCGATGTTTCGTGTGTTCACACCCAGGCGCTCCAGCATGGCCTGCAGGCTTTGCTGGGTGAAAGGCGTGTTGTTGAGGGAATCGCCGGTTCCGTTCAAACCGACAACGAGGCCATAGCCGATCAACTGGTTTTCGCGAATGCCTTCGAAATCCGCGATGTCCTTGATCCGGGACGCCGCCAGCGCAGAGGTCAGGTTTACCGCGGCCATGACCGCCAAGAGACATGCCAATTGCAGGATCTTCGCCATCCGTCCTGAAATTTCCCTGCGCAAATGTCGCATCACTGTTCCCGGTCCAGTTTTCCGGCTTGATTGCCGGCCTGCCTATGTTGCGCTCTCCCATGCGAAAGGCGTGCCATCTTTGTCAGGATACCGGCCCTCAGGCGCAAGTCCCGGTTTTCTGTAGGAAAATCGCATGCGCGCCCGCCGTTTCATGCAATTCGTGATGAAACTGGTTAATGAAATCTTTTTCCGGGTCGGCAAATATTGCCTCATGAGCAAGGACTCATTTACCCTTCAGCGAAGTTTCGACAGGCGACACGAGAGATCCGGAGCATTTTCGGCCGAGACAGGATCCAACCAGGCTTAACGATCGTCATGCGCATCACAGGCAACAAACCCGTTACAGGCGTCCAGGGCAAGGGAGCGCGGAAGAAGTCTCCGTCCGGGGCTCACGAGTTCAAGCCCGACACGGGAGGTGAGGTCGCCCAGTCAACGCAGGTTGCCGGCGGCAACGCAATCCAGGGAATGGACGCTCTGCTGGCGCTGCAGGAGGTTGACGAACGCGCTGAACGCCGCTCAAAAGCAGCCAGACACGGGCATTCCATGCTCGATTCGCTTGAGGCCGTGCGGGCCGATCTGCTCGCCGGAGTTGTCTCCGAAGCGCGCTTGGAAGTCCTCGTAGCGCAGGTCGCAGACCGCAAATCGAGCGGTGATGAGCGGATCGATTCCGTGCTTGATGAGATCGAATTGCGGGTGAAAGTCGAGCTTGCGAAGCTTGGCCGTTTCACGGACAGGTGATGGAAAAACTTGGCATTAATTTACGGGGAAACTCGATGATTTGCGCACAACAAATTGAAAATAATGACATTTTTTTAATGATATTTTTCAGAAATGAACCGTTGTCGCCCGATGGAACCGGCTATATATTGCGCGCGGCCTAACGGTAATCCGGAGCTATCGATGACGGTTGAAATTGAGTCTGACTATCGTCCCTCTGAACACGAGCCGTTTATGAACGACAGGCAGCGCGAGTATTTTCGAGACAAGCTGCTTGCATGGAAAGATGAGATTCTGAAGGAAAGCAAGGAAACGCTTACCAACCTTCAGGAAGAGAGCCAGAACCATCCCGACTTCGCCGACAGGGCGTCCTCTGAAACCGATCGCTCGATCGAGTTGCGCGCCCGGGACCGGCAACGCAAGCTGATTTCAAAGATCGATGATGCCTTGGAACGGATTGCGGACGGGAGTTACGGTTATTGCGAGGAAACCGGTGAGCCGATTTCCCTGCGGCGCCTGGAAGCCAGACCGATCGCAACCTTGTCGATCGAGGCACAGGAGGCGCATGAGCGTCGCGAGAAAGTCTATCGCGACGACTGATTTCCAGAAACGGCGGGCCAGCGAAACACGGCTGGCCTGAACAACTGCGAGGCCTCCCCTGAACGGGAGGCCTTTTTCTTGTGCTGTGATCAGTTGGCGATCTTGTCCGCCATGACCGAAATGGTCTGGACGTAGACGCTTGCCTTGTTCCATTCCCTGATAACGCGGTAGTTCGCCGTGCCGGGCCCCCAAGGCTGGCCGCGGCGCCATCCCTTTTTCTGCAGATAGTTCGCGGTCGAGGCAAGGACGTCGGGTACCGAGCGGATCAGATCCCTGCGGCCGTCGCGGTCATAGTCGACGGCGTATTTCATGTAGGAAGAGGCGAGAAACTGTGTCTGACCGATCTCGCCCGCCCATGCTCCGCGCATTTCTCCGGGGGTCATGTCGCGCCTCTGAACGATCTTCAGGGCATTGACCAGTTCGTTTGTGAAGAATTTCGAGCGCCGGCAGTCATAGGCAAGCGTTGCCAGCGACTGCAGGACGGGCATGTTGCCGAGATAGCCGCCATAGTTGGTTTCCAGGCCCCAGATGGCCAGGATTACCGGGGCAGGGACGCCGTATTTCTTTTCGATCCGGTTGAACAGGCGGGCGTAGGTCTTGCCGAGTTTCTGCCCGCGGCGGATCATCGCGTTGTTGACCCGCTTGGCGTAAAACTGCTGGAAGCTGAGCTTGAATGACTTCTGGTTCCGGTCCAGACGGATGACCTTGGAGTTGTATTTCACATTCTGCAAGGCGGAATTGACGGTTCTCTGCTTCAAACCGTAACGCTTGGAATTGGCAATGAAGTCCTGTTTCCAGGCCTCGAACCCGTTCGGCCCGTTTCCGCATGTCGCGGCGAGAGCAGGTGTGGTCGACAAAAACAAAAAGCAAACGACAGTCAAGAGAAGCGGGCGCATGGTGCCTCCGGTTACCTGAATCGATCTAGGGTACGGACACATAAATGAGGCCGAAATGGTTTCACCTCGTGTCGTCAGCGTGCTTGACCGGGCAGGAAGCCCGCTCCGCGCACGCTTCCTAACGGGATTTCGCCATTTCGCATGCCATTTCAGTCTCATTTATGTGTCCGTACCCGAATTTATTCTATTGAAAAATGACGCTGCGTCATATCAGAAAAGCGGATTTGAACGAAAAACGAGAACGGGCACGGCACTCGGGGAGCGAGATGCCGTGCCCGTCGTCAGCCGCCCTGGTCGAAGCTTCTAGAACACTTGGCCCAGGGCTGGCCGGGGGACTGATACCGGTCTGTAACTGTCTAGAAGGGCAACAGGATATCCAGGACCTGGTTGCCGACACGCGGCTGCTGGACGGTCGTGATCTGGCCTCGGCCGCCGTAGCCGATCCGCGCTTCTGCGATCTGTTCGCTGGCGATGCGGTTGTTGGCGGTGATGTCTTCCGGTCTCACGATGCCGGCAACGATGAGTTCGCGAACCTCGAAATTCACGCGGACTTCCTGTCTGCCCTCGATCACGAGATTGCCGTTGGGAAGCACCTGGGTGACAACCGCGGCGATCTGCGTCTGCAGCGTTTCCTCGCGATCGACGCTGCCGGCGCCCTGGAAGCTGGAATTGCTGCCGACGTTGGCAAGATCGCTTGCAGCAGTGCCCGCAGGCAGGAAGATCGTGTCGATTGCCGTGCCGAGCGCACCACCTACACCGGCGCCGCTCGATTCGGTCCGGTTGCGTTCCGTGGTGTTTTCGATTTCGGCTTCATCGTCGATGGTGACCACGACGGTCAGAATGTCGCCGACCTGGCTCGCGCGCTGGTCCTTGAAGAAGGCACGGCTGCCCGACTGCCAGAGCGAATTGGGATTGTAGTGCACCTGTTGCGGTTCCGGCATCGGCATCTGCACCGGGCGGTAGCCGGGTGTGGTGGTCGGGTCCTGGATCGCGTTGAGGGTCGGTTGCTGGCCAACCTGCGCAAGCTGGTCCGCCGTGCCGCAACCTGCAAGAAGCGCAGCCAGAGCGATGCTTGCCATCAGGTGTCTGTGTCGGGAAGTCAGCATCAGTTGGTCTCGCTGTTCAGGCTTGCAACAACAGGATTGGCGGTTTGAACGCGCACCTGGCCGCGTGAGGTTACAATCGCCGGCACGATGCGGCGGGACTGGAGGTTCATCACATCGATGACGTCGCCCCTGGCACCGTCGTCGAGCGCCTTTGCCCGCGACGTGAGCTTCAGGCCCGGCATGTTGAAGGTCACGGTCACCTTGTCGCCGCGGCCAACAAGAACCGGATGTTGAAAGGTTCTGTGGGAAAGAGGCGTGTTCGCCCTGATGTTCGTCCTGGCTTCCTTACCGACAATTTCTTCCGGCGAGAGGACGGCACCGGCGGGAACGCTGGAGCGCACCATCCTGATGTTGGTCAGATCTTCTTCTTTCAGGAGATCTCCCCGGCGCAGAGGCTGGGAAAGAACCATCACATCGACCATTTCCTGCGCGATCCCGGAAAGGGTAAGCGGCTCGGTGCCGTGCTCGACGGATACGCTCGCCTGGATGATGAACCTGCCGCTCGCTTCAGCCCATTCAATGCTGTCGAACCGGACGGGATCGGCGACTTTCGGGTCAGCGAGGATCCGGGATGGCGCATGCAGCAGTTTCACATCGAGGCTGGCGGGATCAATTGCGGCATTGCGCTTAGCCAGGGCGTTCTTGACGATGGCGGCCAGTTGCTCCTTGCTGATCTTGGTTGCTCCCCGGTGGACCGTGACCGTGCGCAGTCCATCCGTTCCGGCGGATGCCAGACCTGCCGCGCGTGCGCGTTCGGCAACCAGATTTGCATCGACATCACCGGATGTGCCCATGTCGGGCGATCTGAAGAGCGGTTTTCCGGCATTCGTGCCCGCATTGGAGTAGAAATCGCCGACCGTGACGATTTCCGAAAGGGTCATGACCTGTGACCGCAGGACCGGAGGGTCGCCGGCCAATGCCGCGCTGCTGGCGAGACCCGTCAGCAGGAAGCCCAATACCGCTTTGCGAAGCTGTTTCATCATCTCAGCCATCCCGGGTCAGCGAAGGTTCGTGGTGGTCGAGTACATTTCGTCCGCCGCCTGGATGATCTGGGAGTTCATCTCGTAGGCGCGCTGGGCAGCGATCAGGTCGGAGATCTCTGTCACCGCGTCCACGTTGGACATCTCCAGGAAGTATTGCTGCAGGCTGCCGAAGCCATTGTCGCTCGGGTTGCCCGATTCCGGGGCGCCGCTGGCGTCCGTTTCCAGGAAGAGATTGTCTCCGATCGCTTCCAGTCCGGCCTTGTTGACGAAACGTGCAAGCTGGATCTGGCCGAGCTGCTGCGTTGTCCCGGTGTTGTCGACACCCTGGACAGAGCCATCATTCGATATCGTCAGGTCCTGTATGTTCTCGGGAATGGAAATGCCGGGATTGACGGTATAGCCATCCACCGTCACCAACTGTCCGTCCGCGTCCCGCTCGAATGACCCGTCCCGTGTGTATCCGGTCGTCCCGTCGGGCAGGTCGATCTGGAAAAATCCTTCTCCCCTGATCGCAATGTCGAGGGAGTCGTCCGTCTGCTCGAGCGAGCCTTGCGACATGATACGGGCCGTTGACGCAAGCTTGACACCCGAACCGATCTGTACACCGGTCGGTACGATCGTGCCGGCATCCGATGTTTCCGTGCCCATTCTGCGCAGGTTCTGATAGAGAAGATCCTGAAAATCCGCTCTTTGTTTCTTGAAGCCCGTGGTGCGCATGTTGGCCACGTTGTTCGAGATGACCTCGACGTTCTGTTCCTGCGCCTTCATGCCGGTTGCGGCGATCTGGAGTGCTTTCATCGTCTGTGCTCCCTAGTGCCGTCAGGCCTGAATTTTGCCGAGTGTCGAAATTGCCTGCTGACGCAGTTCGTCGGCGTCCTTCAGCATTTTCGATACGGATTCGTAGGATCTGGTGATCTCGATGAGGCGCGTGACCTCAAAGACACCATCGACATTCGACTGTTCCAAAGCCCCTTGCACAATCCGGGTGTCTTCGGGGAGCAGCGGCTCTCCACCCACAAATGTCGTCTCGCCCCGCTTTTCCAGGTCCTGCGGTCTTTCGAAGGCGACAACCCGGACCTGGCCGCGGTTGCCAAGTTCCGTGGCAATTGTCCCGTCCTGCGAAATCTCGACAATGCCGTCCTCCGCGGTGAAGGTTATCGGGCCCGCCGAGGTCATCACCGGCCAGCCTTCTGATGACATGAGCTGGCCGTCCGTGTTCAGGTGGAAGGCGCCGTTGCGTGTGTAGGCCTCGGTGCCATCTGCAAGCTGAACGACGAAAAAGCCGTCCCCTTCAAGTGCAAGGTCATAATCGTTGCCCGTTGCCTTGAAGCTGCCATTGCTAAAATCCGTGTGCGTCTCGTAGTCGAGAACGTAGGAAAGCGTCTCGTCCTGCGCCTGAAACTCGGTCGCCTCGGCGACCGGCATCATGTATTCCTCAAACAGCAGGTTCTGTGCCTTGAAGCCTGACGTGTTGATGTTCGCCATGTTGTTGGCAACCACGTCGAGCTGATTCCGCAAGGCGGCCTGACGCGACAGGCCAATGAGTAGTGCGTTCTCCATGTGAACGGCTCCTTTTGCTCCCCGAAGAGCCAGCTTGTCTCCCCAGACCGGCGGGCTCGTTAAGGTTAATGCATGCCGCGTGCCAGTTTTTAAATCCTTGGGAAATCTGGGTAAAAGCGGAACGGCGAGGGTGCACACGGCAAGAGATTCCGGCAGAAGTTAACCACCTGGCAATATTTGCCCGGTGACTCGCGTTAATGGCTGGTAACCATTCGTTAACCATTAACTCTTTAGTAATAAATACCGCGCGCGAGCGCTGAATTATGCGGAGTGCGAAATGGCTGACGAAACCGCGGCCGCCGACGACGTCGAAGAAGAAGGCGGTGCCGGCGCAGCAGGTGGGAAGAAGAAAAAGCTGCTCTTGTTCGGCGGTGTCGGGCTTGTGGTCCTGCTCGCTGCAGGTGGCGGTGCCTACTACTTCCTGATGGGGTCCGAGCCTCCGATGGTGGTTCAGGGCGACATGGACGAGCCGGTGGAGGTTCAAAAGCCGGTGGTGTTCTTCGATCTGCCGGAAATGACCGTGAACCTGGCGACGGAAGGGCGGACAACCTACCTGAAGGTGCGCATCGCCCTGGAAGTTGAAAACCGCGCCATGATCGATCAGATCCAGCCGTTCCTTCCGCGTATTCTCGATGCGTTTCAAATTTATCTGCGTGAGTTGCGCCCCGCGGACCTGGAGGGGTCTGCCGGTCTGTTCCGTTTGAAGGAAGAATTGCTCAGACGGATCAATCTGTCGGTCTACCCGGCAAGAGTAGAAGGGGTTCTGTTCAAGGAAATCCTTGTTCAGTGACACATTGAATGGCTGACACCGACGACGATGATCTGTCCGAAGAGGACATGGCCGATGCCTGGGGTGCGGCTCTGGCAGAGCAGGGCGCCGGCGGCGATGATGACGATGACCTGGCCGCGGCCTGGGGGGCTGCGCTAGAAGAGCAGGGTGCAGGAAGTTCGGACGACATGGCGGCCCAGTGGGCGGCGATGATCGACGACAGCGAACCGGATCTGGAAAACGCCACGCGCGGTGCAGACCGTGTTCTCAACCAGGAAGAAATCGACAACCTCCTCGGCTTCAACATCGAGGACACGATCGCCGGTGACCAGAGCGGGATCCGGGCACTCATCAACTCGGCGATGGTCTCTTACGAGCGGTTGCCGATGCTGGAAATCGTGTTCGACCGGCTTGTCCGGCTGACCACGACCTCCTTGCGCAATTTTACTTCCGACAACGTTGAAGTATCGCTGGATTCCATCAGTTCGGTGCGTTTCGGCGACTACCTGAATTCGATTCCGTTGCCCGCAATCCTGGGTGTCTTCAAGGCGGAGGAATGGGACGGCTTCGGCCTCATTACCGTTGAATCCAGCCTTATCTACTCAATCATTGACGTGCTGCTCGGTGGCGGGCGCGGCACATCGGCCGTCCGCGTGGAAGGCCGTCCATATACGACGATCGAAACGGGCCTCGTTCAACAAATGGTCGCCCTGATCCTGCAGGACGCCGAGCAGGCCTTCGCACCGCTTTCGCCGGTCCATTTCAACCTGGAGCGCCTGGAAACCAATCCACGCTTTGCCGCCATTTCACGGCCGGCAAACGCCGCGATCCTTGTGGAACTGCGCATCGACATGGAAGACCGCGGCGGTTCGGTCGAAATCATGATGCCCTATGCGACATTGGAGCCGATCCGCGATCTGCTGCTCCAGATGTTCATGGGGGAAAAGTTCGGCCGCGATCCGATCTGGGAAGGGCACCTGGCCAGCGAGATTCACGCCGCCGAAGTCGAAGTCGATGCGGTTCTCTACGAAACCCATCTGCCACTCAGCCGCGTGCTCAGCCTTGATATCGGTCAGACCCTGGTGTTCGACGTCGATCCGGCAGATCCGGTCACGATCAAGTGCGGCAATGTCCCGCTGACGGAAGGCACGCTCGGCAAGGTGGAGGATTCCATCGCCATACGGGTCGCAAAGAACTTGCGCAAGCCGAAGATGACACTGGCCGCTTTCGAGCGCGCCATGCAAAACGAAATGGAGCAGCCATGAGCACTTTGCCAATCGGAATGATCATTGAAGGCTTGGTCGCGGTGCTGCTGCTGATCACGATCGGTTACTGCTGGATGCTGAACCGGCGCCTGCAGCGACTGAGAGCCGATGAAGAAGTCCTCAGGGCCACCATTTCCGAGCTCATGACCGCGACCGAAATCGCCGAACGCGCGATCCTCGGCCTGAAAACAACTGCGGCGGAGGCGGACAAGGTTCTCGGAACCCGTCTTAAGCAAGCGGAAACCATGTCCGTCAGCCTCGCGGAACAGATCGGCGAGGGTGAGAAAATCTTTACCAGAATTTCGCAGATTGCGGAGGCTGCGCGGGCCGCATCGTCCCATGCGGAGCAGGCGCCGCGCGCGGAGGCATATGCAGTCCGGTCACCTGTGGAGCCCGCCGAGCATGTGCCGCAGCCAGCTTATGCCGCGCCGCCCGCGCAAACTGCGCCGCCGCCCGCACAGGTCGCTGCAGCGGCGGCTCCCGTCCTTGAACCGGAGCGCCCGCGCACGAGCAGAGCGGCGGACATTCGCAGCGCGGCGGCCGAAGCGACTGCAAGACTTGAACAATTCCGCAGACGGAATGGTGCTGCTGCATGAATTTGAGACTGTTGCCATTGTTGGGTGTATCGGCAAGCGCCTTGCTTGCGTTGAAGCTGCTCGGGTTCACGTTCGGCCCGGAGAGCGGCAATCTGCCCATCAACGGCGCAGTCGCGCAGGAGACACCTGCGCAGGATGCCCCCGGGGACGAAGCGATGACCGCCGAGGCGGGAACCATGGCTGCGCCACCTGCGCCACCTGCGGAACCCGGCCTGCCTGAGCAGCCTGTGTTGCCCGACAATCTCGAGATCGGCGGTTCGGCAGCCGAACGTGCTGTTCTGGAAAGTCTCGGCAGGCGCCGGGAATCGCTGCAGGAACAGGAAGGTCAGCTCGATCTGCGTGAGAAGCTGTTACAGGCCACAGAGGAACGGATTCAGAAGCGCGTCGACGAGCTGAAGATCCTCGAGCAGCGCATTGAAGCAGCGGTTGAAAAGAAGCGGCAACAGGAAATGAACGAGGTCGCCGGTCTGGTTACCATGTACGAGACGATGAAACCGAAGGACGCCGCGAGGATCTTCGATCGCCTGAGCCTGCCCATTCTGCTGAAGGTGGTTCGTCAGATGAAGCCACGCAAGATGGCGGATGTACTGGCGAAAATGTCGCCGGAAGCGGCGGAACGTCTCACTGTTGCGATCGCAAGCAGCGGTTCGGCCACCGCGCCGGCGGTCCCGGCTGCGCAGACGCAAGCGCGGGCACCGGCTCAGGAGACGCTTCCGAAGATACCGTCAAACTAGGTTACTGCCGGAGTTTGCGCGGTGGCTTGACGGCTTCGGAAAACGAGGTGGGGCGGGTCTGAAATTCTGGCATCGCCTCCCGCGGATACCCCTGGTGCGGCGCAAATGGTCATTCACGAAAAATCTGCCAGGAATGCGGGATTTGAGGAGTAGGCGTAAGGGCGCGTTAAGAACACTTAACTAACACTAGAGTCAGGACTCATTAATTTGGATGAATTGGTTGGGATGAATTTGTTCGGATACGAGGCGCAAAGCTGCAGGAAACCGTCCGGTTTCCAAAGATTTGCAACGATGTTGCCGGGCAAATTCACCCTATCCCTGCGGGACGCAAAAACGGCTTCGATCTGCTTCGTCAAGCCGCTCAACCGGGCAGGAAGCCCGCTTTTCGCGCTTTTCCTTGCAGCTCATCGCCGTTTGCTGCGCCAATTCAAACAAATTAATGAGTTCTGACCCTAGGACGTTGGCGTTTTCCGAGGAATGAAAAGTTTGCAGGGATCCATCCCGACATACCGACAGTGGCACGAGACCGGGGGCGAAATTTGTCCGCGTGCGGTCATGGTGTCCGTCGTGCTGTTGCTTGGATGTTTCGCCCTGCTGCTCCTGTCATCCCAGCAGCCTGCCAAGGCACAGCAGCCGCTCGAACCGGTCGATCTTCAGGTTATCCCGGAAGAGGGATACGGGCGTATGGTGCTGACCTTCAAGGACCGCACGCTTCTGCCCATATATGACGCGCTGATCACGGGTGGCGTTTTGCGGATCTCGTTCGAGGAGCCTGTCGACATCAAGGTGGACGACGTTCCGCTGGATCTTGGTGAGTATGTCACCATCGCGCGGCGCGATCCGGACGGGAGTGCGATCCGGTTCGCGCTGAAGAACCAGTACCAGATCAACACGCTGGAAGCCGGTGAGAAACTGTTCGTCGACATCCTTCCGATGAGCTGGCAGGGGTTGCCGCCCGGGTTGCCCGACGATGTCGTGCGTGATCTTGCAAAGCGTGCTGAAGCCGCGATGCGGAAAGTGCGGGCGCTCGAGCAGGCGCGGCTGAAGGCCCAGGAGGGACCCGAGGTCACGCTGCATGTCGGCGAACATCCGACGTTCACGCGCCTCGTTTTCGATTGGTCGATCAAGTTCGACACTGCGTTCGTGCGGGAAAACGACATCATCAAGCTTACGTTCAATCACCCGGCGCAGCTCGACATTTCGCACTTGCGGGCCCACCTGCCGCAAGGTGTCATCGACGCCACGTCGTTTCTCGACAAGGGAAAGCTGAAATTCCTGATGCGCGTGGAGCCATCGGTCGACATTCGGGCCTTCCGCGAGGAACAGACATACGTGATCGACGTGACGCCGGAAAACATGGAAGTCAACGATCCGGCGAACGCATTGATCAACAAGGAGCTGTCGGTCGCGGACAACGAGAACCGCAAGAACATGATCACGGCTCCAGGGCTTCGCGATACCCGTGAAGTCGACAATCCACGCGGATTGCCGCCTGTTGCCGTCGGACGGAGTTCGGGTGGAACGCTGAAGGAATCGCGTGCGGACGAATCCCCAGCCTATCTGGCGGTGCCGTTTGCAAAGATGCCGAAGGGGGACGAGGAAGCACGCGGGCCAGCTCTGGCGCCCTTGCCCGGCGAGGAGCCCGCCGTCGCCGTTCAGGTGGCAGGTGGAGAGGCCGTCGCGGACAGCCTGTCCGTTCCCAGACTGAAGCCGCAGACCCAGACCGCCGATCCGCCTGCCGGGTCCGGGGGACAAAGCGCCTCAGTTCCGCAGCCGGACGATCCGGCAGACACAGCCTCGTTGGAGACAAACGTGGCATCGACCGCTTCGGCGGTCGAAACGCTTCCTGCGCCCGAGCTTACCGTCGCGCTGGCAGAAGGTGCCGGCGTTCAGCAAAGTGCTGATGACGACCTGGTGACCTCGGCGATTCTTCCCGGTGTTTCCGCTAGCGCACGTCTCCTGAACAACAGGCAACCCGCTATCGTGCGCGTCCAGGCATCGCCTGGAGCCTTACCCCTTGCGGATGTCGAGCCTGAACAAGCCGACGTCGTCCGGCCGGCGCCAATGCTTGATCTGTCCAAGCAGTCAACCACGCCGCAGGCAGCCGATGCACCGGCGCCGGACAACAACGGCATACCGACACTCAAGCCCAAGGGCGAGACGGATGCAGCCATGGAGGCTGTGCCCCGGATGGAGCAGACGGACGCGGTCGAGATACAGAACGGGCAGACATTCGGCCGCAGCGGCGTGCCGGCGGCGATCCAGTTGCCGAACAGGTCGGGTTCTGCACCTGAAGTCTGGCGTGCAGACGGCGGCAGCGACTATGTGCCCGAACGGCCTTCTCCGGAACGTCCGCCGGAAAGTGCCGCCCAGGAGATCCGCGAATTCGTTTCGGCAGAGGCGCGCCGCATCGGTAACACCGTGAGGGTTGTCTTTCCGTTTTCAGACCCTGTTTCAAGCTCGGTTTTCCGACGGAACGACAGTATCTGGCTGGTCTTCGATACCAATGCGACGATCGACACGCGCGGCATGGCGTCCGCACTGGCCGAAATCGCTGAAACGATCGAGGTGAAACAGTTCGACGACTACCAGATCATCCGGCTGGACATGAACGACCCGGTTCTCGCAACGGTCGGTGTCGACGGCAATGCCTGGTCCCTGGTGATCGGAGACATGATCCTCGAACCGTCCATCCCCCTGCAACTTGAGCGCAATGTGCGCGGGGACGGGGGCTCGGTGCTCCGGGTCCTTTACCGCAATCCGCAACATATCAGAAAGATCGTCGATCCCTTCGTCGGCGACACGATTTCGCTCGTCACCGGCTTCGGTCCTCCGCGCGGACTGTTGAAGCCGCAGAGATTCGTGGATCTGGAAGCGCTGAGTTCCGCCCAGGGGATCGCGATCGTCACCAGGTCCGATGGTATCAACATGCAGGTGCTCGGGGACGATGTGATTATCGAGCGCGAGGGTGGGCTTGCCCTTTCAAACCGCCATTTGCGTGGAGGGACGGGCGCGCTGAACTCGATCGTCGACCCGGACAACACGAATGTCGAATTCGTGTCGCTGAGTACCGAAGGCCCGGGCGCCTACCGCTCGAGGCTAATTGAGTTGCAACGGAAACTCTCCCGTGCGCCTGCAGGGAAGCGGCGCAAGGAACTGATCGAGCTTTCAAGGTTTTATCTGGCGCACCAGTTTGCGCAGGAAGCCCTCGGCTTGATGAAGCTTGCGCTCGAGGAAGAGCCCGCACTGGCGGAAGACACGTCCTTCAATCTCATGATGGGAGCCGCCGAAACGATGGCGAACCGGCCCTTGGAGGCCTACGCCCATCTCAACAGGCCGGATCTGAAAAACAGCCCCGACGCCGCTGTCTGGCAGACAATCGTTGATGTCAGGCTTGGCAACTGGACATCCGCGCGCATCGCCATGCCGCGCGGACGCGCCGTGATCGGCAACTACCCAAGCGCAATCCAGACGGAATTCAAACTTGCCGCTGCGCAGGCGCTCGTCGAGGTCAATGATTTCGGGCTCGCGAACGGGGTCCTGGCGGAAATCGAGCCGAGCGAAGTCACGTCCGGACAGGCCGCCAGATACGACATTCTCCGGGGCCGTGTCGCAGATGCGTCCGGACGGTCCCAGGAAGCGCTTACGGTGTTTGATCTCGTCACCCGTTCCAGCGACCGGCCGCGTGCGGCGGAGGCCGAATACAGGGCACTGCGCATCCGGTACCGGGACGGCGAAGCGGACATGAACGAGACGATCGACCGGCTTGCGGGCCTTGCAACTTCCTGGCGCGGCGACGAGGTCGAGCTGAAGACGTTGCGGTTCCTGGCCCAGCTCTTTGCCGAGCGCGGCCAGTACCGCGAAGCTTTCGAGGCCATGAAGTCGGCGGTTCAGGCAGATCCGGATTCGGACACGACGCGGTTGCTGCAAGAAGAAATGAATGGCCTCTTCAATGCCCTGTTCCTGGATGGCAAGGCCGATGAAATGTCACCGGTCAAGGCGCTGGCGCTCTATTACGACTTTCGCGAGCTGACACCCATCGGGCGTCAGGGCGACGAAATGGTCCGCCAACTTGCCAAGCGCCTGGTGGAAATCGATCTGCTCGATCAGGCAACCGAATTGCTGCGTCATCAGGTGGACAACCGTCTGAAGGGGGCCGCGAGGGCCCAGATTGCTGCGGATCTCGCCGCGATCTACCTGATGGATCAGAAGGCCGACGAGGCGCTGAGGGTTCTCAATCGCTCCAGGCAGGCCAGCCTGCCGTCCACTCTCGAGCGGCAGAGGAACATTGTCGAAGCACGTGCCCTCACGGAAAACGGCCGCCCGGACCTTGCGCTCGAACTGGTCCGCAACATGCGGGGGTCCGACGTCGACCGCCTGCGCGCCGATACATTCTGGGCGGCAGAAAGCTGGCGCGATGCGGGGGAGCAACTGGAAGCGATGCACGGGTCCCGCTGGTCGGACAACATTCCGCTCGACGAACTGGAGCGGCGCGACATACTGCGCGCAGGCATTGCCTACTCACTGGCCGGCGACCAGTTGAGCCTCGAGCGGCTGCAGACCAAATATACCGGCAAAATGGCGAACAGTCCGGAAGCGCTCGCCTTCGAGGTCGTGACGCGGCCGATCGAAACCCAGGGCGTGGAGTTTCTGGAAGTCGCCAACCGGCTGGCCGACACGGATTCTCTTGAGACGTTCCTGCAGGAATACAGGCGCCAGTACATGTCGCCCAACCGGTCATCGGATGATCAGGCCGCAGCCGGAAACGGCTCAGCACCGGCGGGCTGAAGCAGGCTTTACAGAAATGAATGAGATTGGCTGAAGCTGATGCCGCGTTCGGATCAGCCCAATGCACCAAGAGCGGGCGAAGGCTGCGCTGCTGCCGCGTGCGGCTTTTTCAGTTCGGCCTTGTAGCGCATGACCAGCTCCGGGATGGTGCGCGTGTTCCGGTCCAGCCAGCGGCAGCGGGCTTTCAGGAAGTCGCGGTAGGTCTTGTCATCGATCCCGGTCTGCAGCATGAGGCGAAGGATGGCGCCATCGGCATCGGATTTGAGCGTTTCTGCGACGACATCGTCTGCGAGATTGAGCCTGCGTCCAATCAGCCAGATCGCGGCATCAATGCGCTCATCTTCAAAAAGCGTGCGTAGAATCGCGTCAAAGGACAGTTCGCCGTTGGCGATCTGCATGCTGGCCTCGTGCCGAGAATAGCGGACACCGTCAATCTCGATATCGCCTTCGCGTTCAAGGTCACCGATCGTGGTGGCAAGACGCTCCAGATCGTCCTCATTCACGGCTCTTTTGAGAGGAGCAGGAACAAGAGGGCACTCGGTCTCGAGCACAAGTTTGAGCGTTTCCAGAAACTCCTCGTCCTTGATTGCCCGCTTGGCCATGCCCGCGAGAACCTCAACTTCGGTGTTCGCGAAAATCAGCAGCGCCAGCATGCCCTTTACCGAAAAGGGGACTTCCACGTTATCGAGCAACACGTGAACAACATTCCGGCTGCTGCGGGCAATCAGCGTATCGCTCATTTCTTCGCTTAGATCCGGGCGGCGGGCGACGGACAGCCGCTTGTCATTGCTGCCTGCCTTGGACAGGTTCATAAGCGCCGTCTGGCTGATCACCGGCGAGCACTCGATCACGGGCTCGGACAGATCGTAGTCTTCCTGGGTCAACCGGTCGGCGAGGTCGGAGATGATGCGATCGGTCTTGGCGAGGCGCACCACGAGTTCATAGCGCGCTTCGCGGTCGAGCTGATCGAAGACGGAAAGCACAATTCTCGAAAAAAGTTCACGTTCGACTGGTGTCGGCTCATGTTCTTCCGAACGTGCGTACTCGCCGACAAGCGTCCGGATCAGTTTCGACCGCGCTTCCGGTTCTTTGATTCTCGCAAGTTGTTCAAGCTGATCGCGTATCACGGAATATCCAAAGTATTACCGGCCGACATGCGGCCGCCCCACTGCCGCAGAGTATTTCATGTTTTGATTAATATTCTTCTACTTTTGTCGACTGTAAATCTGTCGTCGGCAGCGACGGCCGAATACCGTAAAAGCCTTTAAAGTCAGAGCTTTGAAGTATATATTTTTAAGTATATTTTAATATGAAGATAAGCTTAAACATTTTAACGTCTACCCATAATAACCTTGTGATTTCTAACGTTATTAGAATTGTCATTCAAGTAAATCATGTTAAATCGATTGTTCTGCGACTAATAAACTCTCACTGAAGCGGCACCACGTTTCAGGCGGCCAACCTTCTGGGAGATTTTCTTTGTCGAAGAGAACGGACATTGACACCATCGTCTTGCTGGGTGCTGGACCCATCGTCATCGGCCAGGCGTGTGAATTTGATTATTCGGGAACGCAAGCCTGCAAAGCACTTCGCGAAGACGGGTACCGGGTCGTGCTCATAAATTCCAATCCGGCGACGATCATGACCGACCCGGAAACCGCCGATGCGACCTATATCGAACCGCTGACGCCGAATTCGGTGCAGGATGTCATTGCGCGAGAAATGCAGGCACACCCGAACGAAACCTTCGCCATTCTTCCGACTATGGGAGGGCAGGTTGCGCTGAACGTTGCTCTTGCGCTCTCAGACAGTGGTTTTCTCACCGAGGCCGGCATCGAGTTGCTCGGAGCGAGTCCCGAAGTCATCCGAAAGGCCGAGGATCGCGAACTGTTCCGGGACGCGATGGAGAAGATCGGCATCGAATGCGCGCGGTCTGTTCAGGTGACTTCAGTCGAGCAGGGGCTTGCCGCTTTGGATGAGACCGGTTTGCCGGCAATTCTGAGGCCTTCTTTCACCCTCGGCGGAACCGGCGGGGGTGTTGCCTACAGCCGGGAAGAATTCGTCGATCTCCTGAAGGCCGGTCTCGATGCATCTCCGGTCAGTTCCGTTTTGGTCGAGGAGTCTTTGCTCGGCTGGAAAGAATATGAGCTGGAAGTTGTCCGGGACAGGTCAGACAACTGCATCATTGTCTGTCCCATTGAGAACATCGATCCGATGGGCATTCATACCGGAGATTCGATAACCGTCGCGCCGGCGCTTACCCTGACAGACAAAGAGTATCAGGCGATGCGCGACAACGCGATGGCGTGCCTGCGCGAGATCGGCGTCGATACCGGAGGATCCAACGTCCAGTTCGCCGTCAATCCCGAAAACGGCCGGCAGATTCTGATCGAAATGAACCCTCGCGTGTCCCGCTCTTCGGCCCTTGCGTCGAAGGCGACCGGATTTCCGATCGCGCGGATCGCCGCTAAACTGGCGATTGGATACACGCTGAACGAAATCACCAATGAGATCACCGGATCGACACCGGCAAGTTTTGAACCAACGATTGACTACGTGGTCACCAAGATCCCACGGTTCGATTTTTCCAAGTTCGGCGAGACGCATCCGCACCTGACCACATCGATGAAATCGGTGGGTGAAGTCATGTCGATCGGACGCAACTTCGCACAATCGATGCAAAAGGCGCTGCGTTCGCTGGAGATTGGCCTCACCGGGTTCAACGAGACCCGCCACGGCTCGGACAAGGATAGCATTCTTCAGGACCTGGAGAAGCCCGCTCCAATGCGTCTCTTGTTGGTCGCCCAGGCTTTGAGGGCCGGAATTGACACCGAGACGATCTGCAAGCGCACCGGGATAGATGCCTGGTATGTTTCCCAGATCGCGTCCGTTGTCGATCTCGAATCCCGGATACGAGGCGGTCAGATCCGTCTCTCTCAGGATCGCGATACACTGTTGATGGTCAAGAAGCAGGGGATGAGCGATGCCCGCATCGCGGAACTTGCCGGTTATTCGGAGGCCGATGTAGCGGCCTTTCGCCGAAGCGCCGGGATTGAGCCGGTCATCAAGAAGATCGATACCTGCGCAGCAGAGTTCAAATGCATGACGTCGTTCATGTACTCGTCCTACGAGGGCGATGGAATGTCCGCCCCGGAATGTGAATGCGATCCGTCGAACCGGCGGAAAATCGTGGTTCTCGGAAGCGGTCCGAACCGGATCGGCCAGGGTATCGAATTCGACTACTGCTGTGTGCATGCGTGTTTGGCGCTCGCGGAGATCGGTTTCGAGACGATCATGATCAATTGCAATCCGGAAACGGTCTCGACGGACTATGACAGTTCGGACAGGCTCTACTTCGAACCCCTGACCCAGGAAGATGTGCTTGAGGTGTTGCGCAAGGAGCAGGCGAGCGGCGATCTGGTCGGTGTTGTCGTCCAGTTGGGCGGGCAAACACCACTTAAGCTGGCGGCAGCCATCCAGGATGCCGGAATCCCGGTCCTGGGAACACCGCCCGACGCGATCGATCTTTCCGAGGATCGCGAACGGTTCAAGGAACTGGTGGACAGGCTGGGACTGAAACAGCCGCCCAATGCGATCGCGCGGTCCGCAGCCGAAGCCCTTCGATCAGCGCAGGAAATCGGCTACCCGCTCGTCATCCGGCCGTCCTACGTGCTCGGAGGACAGTCAATGCGGATCGTGCGCGATGACGCCGAGCTAAGGACCTACATTGATACTGCAGTCAGCGTCTCGAATGACAGGCCGGTCCTCATAGATGGTTACCTTGAAAACGCAATCGAGTTCGATGTCGATGCATTGTGTGACGGCGAGGATGTGCGGATATCAGGCGTCATGGAACATGTCGAACCGGCCGGGGTTCACTCCGGCGACAGCGCATGCGTGATCCCACCCTATTCCGTGTCGCCCGATATCGTTGAGAAACTCACCCGGCAGACTGCTGCGATTGCCCGGGAACTCAAGGTCGTTGGCCTGATCAACGTCCAGTTTGCCGTCAAGCAGGATCAGGTTTTTCTGATCGAGGCCAATCCAAGAGCCAGCCGAACCGTTCCCTTCGTCGCAAAGGCGAAAGGCATACCGGTCGCCAAAATTGCGGCACAGGTTATCGCTGGCCGCAAACTGCACGAATTCGAGGACATGTTCACGGAGGCGCGCGGTCTCTACTCCGTCAAGGAGGCCGTCCTTCCATTCAAGCGTTTCGCCAACAGCGACACGCTGCTTGGGCCGGAAATGAAATCGACAGGCGAGGTGATGGGCATTGAATGCACCTTGCCAAAGGCCTTTGCAAAATCCCAGGAGGCGGCCGGATTCCCTCTGGATCGGGAAGGGGCCGTCATCGTTCCCGCGATGCCAGGGGATACGGCGGGCTTTGTCGAAATGCTGAAACTTCTGCGCAAAAAGGGGATCGTCATCAGAGCACCTGTGGGAGTGCGGAAGTTTCTCGGGACGCACGGTCTGGACGTTGTTGCCTATGATGGCGACCCATTCGAGGAACTTGATCCTGACCGGACGCGGCTTGTGCTCAATCCCGACGCAGCCGAATGCGGAACTGCGGAAGCGAAACGTGTCAGGGCGTTCGCCCTTCGAAATGACATCCCCTGCTACACAACCATGCGGTCCTGCGACCTGGCCGTTGCGGCGCTGACGCAGAGCAACTCCACCGCATCCATCCGGCCATGTATTCAGCTGCTCAATCAACAGGAGCGTGCAAATGTCTAATCACGCTGACAATCTGCTCAACATTCTCGTCCGTCAGCCACTGACCCAGTCCTCGGAACTGGAAGCCAGTGTCATCAGTCAGTGCTTGTCCGAGATCAAGCGCATCGACGGGCACTTCGCCAACATTTCGCTCCTTGGGAACGCGGAAGCCCAATCGAACGAGTCCTTTCGCGCGGCCTTTGAACAGAATATCGGTGCGCCCTTCACGCCACGCAACTTCCGCGAATACCGGCTTTCACTGATGCGCAATGCCGATGCCTTCATCAACATTCGCACCGCCATGAGCGAGAGCACGGCCTTCGAGGTCGCATACAACATCTATGGCGGCGAAAACGTGCCGATGTTGTTTGCGGTTTGGCGGAACGCTCCCATCAGGACAACGCTGATCCGCGATCTGGAGGATCTCGGAGATGTTACCTATGTGGAGTTCGACAAGCCGCGCGACCTGCGGCGACCGTTGTGGAATTTCCTCGAACTGGCCGCACGGCACAAGTTTGCCAGGAGCAGCGAAGCGCTTCTAGATCGCGATGCCAAGCCGGAGGAAAAGGTTTACGCCGGCGCTGCTGCCGCTGCGCCCGCACCGTGCCGCCACACGGCATTGCTCGCTCTGGCCGACGGGACCCTGTTTTACGGCAAAGGGATCGGCCGTGAAGGTATCGTCAGTGCGGAACTCTGTTTCAACACGGCGATGACCGGATACCAGGAGATCCTGTCCGACCCTTCCTATGCCGGGCAGGTGGTCACGTTCTCCTTTCCGCATATCGGCAATGTCGGCGTGAACCGCGATGATGCCGAAGCGCAGATCCCTCTGGCGCGCGGCTGTGTGCTCAGAGATGAAATTACCGATCCCTCGAACCATCGGTCCGAGACCCATTTGGAAAAATGGCTTTGCGATCATGGTCTGACCGGCATCTGTGGCATCGATACACGCGCGCTCACCCGTCATCTGCGTGAGAACGGTGCACAGAATTGCGCGATTTCCTTTGATCGCAGCGCCCGCCACGATCCGGCCGGCCTCGTTGCCCTTGCGGCAAATCAACCCAGCCTCGTGTCGCAAAAGCTTGTCGAAAGCGCCTCGACAAAATCAATCCGAATTGTCCAGAACCAAGGAGGGAAGAACTTGGAAAACACCCAGCCGCATATCGCGATCATCGACTATGGCGTCAAGGGCAACATAGTCGACTGCCTGACAAGGCGTGGATGCCGGGTTTCGGTGGTGCCGGCAACCGCGTCTTCAAAAGAGGTCATGAAACTTGCACCGGACGGCATTCTTCTTTCGAACGGCCCCGGTGATCCTGTCGCGGTTGCGCCATACACTGTTCCGACCATTCGAAATCTGACCCGGAACGGGTTGCCGATTTTCGGGATATGCCTCGGACACCAGCTGCTGGCGCTCGCCCTCGGCGGCAAGGTTTCCAAAATGCATTTCGGGCATCACGGCGCCAACCATCCGGTTTACGACAAGCACTCGGACACGGTTCTGATCACCAGTCAAAACCATGGATTTGTCGTCGATCGTGACAGCCTGCCAAAGGATGCGATCACGACGCATGTCTCCCTTTTTGACGGAACACTTGCCGGTTTTGAGCTTCCGAAACAGCAAATTCTCTCGGTCCAGTTCCATCCAGAAGCCTCGCCGGGGCCGCATGATGCTGCCTACTTGTTCGATGACTTTGTCGACCGCGCCCGGGCGAGCGTTGCCGAGAAAAAGGGGACATTGGCCGGAACGTATCCGGAGCCCGACATGTCCGCGATGTCGGCTTGAATGGCCGCAGGCCATGTTGCTTGAAACCCGCGACCCGAAGACAATCAAGATCAGGCGTTCATGAGCATAACAGAAGTCTTGAGCTCAATGGGGCTCCTGATCAGTGCCGGCCTGATCATGTTGATGATCGTGGGATTTGCCTTCCTTGAGGCAGGTGCTGTATCGCGCAAATCGGTGGCGGCAATTCTCACCAAGAATGTAGCGGCCCTGGCCGTCACCACGATGTCTTTCTACCTGTTGGACATCAGATGATGTTCGGCTTCGGAGATGGAAACTTTCTTAAAGCCTATCAGGTCTGGGGTGACGGCGATCAACAGGAAGGCGGGTTGTTGCAACCCGCCTACTGGCTTTTTGTTTCCCTTTTCGCGGTTTCATCGACTTCAATCGTTTCCGGTGCGGTTGCGGAGCGTATGCGGATCAATGCATTCCTGATCTTCGCCGCCTTCAACGGCGCACTGGTTTTCCCCCTGATCGGGAATTGGGTCTGGGGCGGCGGTTGGCTGCAACAGAACGGTTTTCATGACTTCGCCGGTGCAACGGTCGTGCACACGGCTGGGGGGTTGGCCGCATTGATTGGAAGCATGATACTGGGGCCGAGACTGAACCGCTTCGATCATCCAGGCGCGAAACGACAGACCTCACCCTCTTCACTTCCTCTTGCGACGCTGGGTGTGTTTCTGCTGTGGATCGGCTGGTTCGGCTTCAATGGCGGTTCCGCCCTGCCTGTCGAAGATCTTGCCGGCTTTGCCGATATCCCGCGAATTGTCGCTTTCACGAATTCGGGTGCGGTTGGCGGTGTTCTTTTCACCTGTATCTATTCAAGGCTTATCCTTCGCCGGTGGGACCTGGTGATCATTTTGAACGGTGCGCTTGCCGGTTTGGTGGCAATTACAGCGGCACCGCACTCGCAACACGCATATCTGGGCTTTGTGTTCGGCGCATGTGGCGCCGCCATCATGATTGCAACGGATCGGCTGTTGCTTCGCCTAAAGATCGACGACGCCGTCGGTGCCGTGCCGGTTCATCTCGGACCGGGGTTGTTCTCGGCGATCGTGGTCGTCAGCTTTGCCAATGACGCTTCCTGGGAAACGCAGATTTATGGCTCTGCCGCGATCTGTCTGTTTGTCGCCTTCGCAAATCTGCTTCTTTGGGGCGGGCTGACGATGCTGACAAACATCCGACTGAATCCGTCCGAAGAAATACAGGGTGGCGACCTGACCGAAGTCGGACATGCGGCCTATGATCTCATCGATCCAGACATGAAAAACTTCTCCTACATCGCAACGCATGACCTGAAAGAGCCGTTGCGCACGATCCATTCCTTCTCGCAATTGGCGGAAAAGACCGAAAACCGGGAGGAATGCCGGCAATATCTGACCAGGATACGCGATGCGTCCGTGAAGATGCGCAGTCTCATCGACGATCTTATCATCTACTCCAGCCTGAATCATGTTGCCAATCTCAGCGAACCGGTCGATTGCCGCAAACTCGTCAATTCCATCTATTCCGATCTGGAAAAACGCGGCGACGGAAGCGAGGACTACAATCTGGAACTGGACGCACTGACCGTCGTGACGTGCAACGCGACGCTCATGACGCATGTGTTCCAGAACCTGATCCAGAACGCCATAAACTACCGGCATCCTGATCGTCCGCTGCAGCTCGAGATAAGGTCCGTCGAAAAGCCGGGCGTTTATGAGTTCGCGGTTTCAGACAACGGACTGGGTATCTCGCAAAATAATCGCGAAGCCGTGTTCGACGTATTTTCGCGATTTCATCCGCAGGCGGTGCCGGCCGGGAACGGCGTCGGTCTCGCGATCGTGCGGAAGGCCATTTATCGTATGGGGGGCGTGATCTGGCTGCAGACAAAACTGGGCGCCGGGACAACATTCCATTTCACGATACCCAAGGATCCATCGCCAACCCCGAAAGAACATCCTGATGCACAACAGCTTCGATCCTGACGACAGACTTGGCGCGAGGTTGAGAGAGCGGCGCAGACAACTCGGGCTCAGTCAGGCCGACCTTGCCAAACGGCTTCGTGTTTCACCTCAACTTGTCCAGAAACAGGAAGTCGGAGAATCCCGGATTTCGGCATTTCAGATTTTCAAACTTGCCGAAGTCCTCGGTGTTCCCATCGACTATTTTTTCGAAGTGCTCGAGACAAGCGAACGCGGGCCGGTCAGGGTGCCGAACAAGGAAGATATCATTTCGCCCAGTCGTCATCGCCGCCTCAACGTGATGCTCATTGAAGACAATGCCAATGACCAGTTGCTGTTTGTGAAGGCCGTTGAGGCTAGCCGGCGTGAAGTCGATGTCACCTGCTACAGTTCGGCAATCGAAGCCGAGGCCCATTTCAGGCAAATCGGCCAACCGGGCAGCAAGACAGTTCCGCCGGACCTGATCTTTCTGGACGTCCGGTTGCCGCAGTTGCCGGGGATCGACTTTCTGCGTGAATTGTCGCGCAATCCCAACTACTGGAACCAGCCCGTCATCATGTTGTCGAACTCGGTGAATGCTGCCGAGATGCACGAGTGTTACAAGCGAAACGCGAGCGCATTTGTCTGCAAGCCGCAGGACTACGATCAATTCGTCGCCGTTATGGATGTCATTCTTCAGTACTGGTCCGAGATCGCAGTCTCGCCGACATTCTATTAGAAGTTTCCGGTCTGCATGGTCCGGGTCCGATCCAGTTTTTGCGCCAAGAGGTTCTGGTACGTTCTGCCGGTGTCCCTAGAGCCAGGCTAGCCGCCGCCGAAACTCTTGACCAGCGATCCGGCCACCAGGTTCCAGCCGTCGACGAGCACAAAGAATATGAGCTTGAAGGGCAGGGAGATGACGACAGGCGGCAACATCATCATGCCCATCGACATCAGCACCGATGCGATCACGAGGTCGATGATCAGGAAGGGAAGATAGAGCAGAAAACCAATCTCGAACGCGCGCCTCAGTTCGGAAATCATGAATGCCGGAATGAGGGTCGCCATGGCCAGATCTTCCGGCCCTTCCGGGGCCTCCTGACCCGAGAGTTCCTGGAAGAGTTCCAGATCTTTTTCGCGCACCTGCGAGAGCATGAAGGTGCGGAAGGGATCCGCTGCTCGTTCATAGGCCTGGTCGAATTCGATATCGCCTTCTATCAGCGGCTGGACGCCCGCGTCATAGGCTGCCTGCAAGGTTGGCATCATGATGAAGGCGGACAGGAACAGCGCCAGGCTTACCATCACCATGTTGGGCGGCGCGGTCTGAAGGCCGATTGCGGACCGCAACAGCGACAGCACGACCACAATGCGCACGAAGCTTGTGGTCATGACCAGGATGGACGGCGCAAGCGAAAGAACGGTCAGCAGGACTACCAGCTGAACCGCGCGTTCCGTCAGGCTGGCGTCATCTCCGAAACCGACAGAAATTTCCTGAGCCAGGGCCGGCGATGAGAGTGCGGACAAGATCACGGTGAGCGCAAGAAAGACGCCCACGTTCCAGAACCGCCACCGATGCCCCGCGTCGCGACGCTGTCCGCTCATCGATTTTGCTGTCCGCCCAACTCGAAGAGGATCTTGGCCATTTCATCCTCGATCGGGTTCTTGTCGCCCAACCCCTGAACCACACGTGGTTCCGGTTCGGCTCCCGGAACAATATCCAGCGTCGCAGATTGCTTCATGGCCTGCGGGGCCGATCCTTCCGATCTCATTTCCGGGTCTTTTGCGGTCGGGGCAGGTGCGACCGAAACATCTTCCAGCGGACCGGTTTTTTGAGGTTCCGGCGTCTCGCTATCAATGAGATCATCCATCTCAAGGTCCAGCTTGAGCTCTCTGGGAGAGACTGCCGGTGCGTCTTCGGAGGCCGCACTTTCCACATCGGCCGGCGCATCCTCGCCAACGCCATCCGCCTCGGCCGCTTCCGCCGGTTCGTCTTCTGCCCAGTTGAACCTTTCGGTGTTTCCGAAAACGTCGGACATTTTGAGCTTCTCGTCCTGCCGGTTCACTTCGACGGCAGAACCGGCCGGGTCGACCGGCTCCGTCCCTGCATCCGCCAGCGGTTGTTCCTTGAATACAAATCCGCTGTCTTCGGGTTCCTTGGGAACCTGAACCGGGGTGAGGAGTGCGGTCTTGGCGCGTGCGGCGGGGCCTGACGAAGGGGGCGTGATGGAATGAACCGCCTGCGAGGCGCGTTGTTCACGGGCAGCGATCGAACGTCCGAGGCTCTTGAGCGGCGCCGATGCGCCTTCATTGCTCTGCGAAGCGTCTCTTTCAAGACCGGGTTCCGGTGCCGGTTTTGGCTCCGGCTCTTCTTTGAGTTTGAAAGCATCACCGATCTCGGGTTCCGTTCTGTTTTTCGGAACAGTTCCAGCCCCAGTCTCTTCTGCGGTGTCTTCCCTGACATTTTGCAAGGCGTTTGTGGAACGGTTGAAACCGTTTTGAGTGGCCGCCTTCAGAAGGTCCGCAGCCCTGTCAGGGCGCGTACCGGTTTCTTTTTCCAGCGTCGGCCTGGAAACCACAGGGGAGACGGGTGCTGCCACGGGCGGGGTTTTGTCTTCGTTTTTCAGCGGGGAGACCGGCCGGATCATCGCGCCGGCGCCAGCGGCCTTCGGGGCTGGTCTGACGGTCGGTTCCGCCCTGGTTTTCAGCGGAACAGTCGGCACCGGCTCCTGCCTTGCAATGGCGGCTACGGGCTGCCGCTCAGCCTCTTCCGGTCTGGCCGGAATGTCCGGACCCGGTGCGCTCGGCATCTTCATCGTTCCAGGACCGGTACTGGCCGGAGCCGCGTTTGGTGCCTGCCTTTGTGCAGAAACCGGTGCGTTGCGCACGATGTTCTGCTCGACGACCAGATCGCTCGGGCCGCCGACCAGCAGAAGATGCTCGACATTGTCGCGGCGGATCAGAACAAGCTGTCTGCGGGCATCGACATTCGTGCTGTCCATGACCGCTATGCGGGGCTGCCGGCTTCTGTTCTGCGGGGCGCTGGAGCCGGTCAGACGCTTCAGAACGAAGACGAAAATGCTGAACAGCAGCAGGACAACGATCAATGCCAGTATGGCGGCAATGACCTGGGTTGCGCCGCCGCTTACGTTGAACGTTGATTCAATCCAGTTGTACATGTTGACCTCTTACCGCCCCGCCCGCGGAGTGTTCTCGTTTTTCCGTTACATCGCGTCGCTGCCGCAATTGAGGTAATCCCTGTTTTTCCCCAGCAATTGTTGCCCCTGCCGGGCAGGTGTTTTGCGGTTTGCGGAAACTGTCAATCCGGTTGCCGAATGTCGCTTGAAACCGGCAATTCGTCATATTTTCCAGCTTCGCTTGTTGTCGGAAACCGAATCTCTTTCCCGAACAAAATTAACAGAAGTGGGCAAATATTGCCTCTTTTGAGGCGGTTCGAATTTGCGAATTGCAAAGGAATGTCATCCTATTCCACTGTTTTTTGTAGAAGTTCCGCCATTTGCGAATTCATGCATTAACTATTCGTTAACCATTTAGGCGGCAATGATTGCCTAGTTGGTTAACAAATGGTGAGAACGATGGCCGCAATGGACTTGCCGCTCTTCCAGGCGCTGAAGTCGAAAATGCAGTGGCACCAGACCCGCCAGAGCGTTCTGGCTGAAAACATCGCCAATGCGAATACGCCCGGATATGTGTCCAGGGACGTCAAGTCCTACTCGTTCCAGGACCATATAGGTCTTCAGAACATAGCCGTCAGTACCGCAGTCACCAAAGTCGGTCATATCTCAGGGGCCGTGTCCGGCAACCTGCCTGCGAAGGTCGAGAAACTGGACTCCTTTGAGATCACGCCCGACGGCAACAATGTGAATCTGGAAGAGCAGATGATGAAAATCACGCAGAACCAGATGGATTTCCAAGCCGCGACGACCCTCTACACCAAGGGGCTGGGTCTTATCCGGACCGCGCTTTCCAAGAGCGTTTAGCGCACCGCAGATTGAAGGAGGATTGGCAAGTTGGACCTGATCAAATCCCTGTTCGTCTCAGCGAGCGGACTGAAAGCCCAGAACGGCCGGATGCGCATTATCGCGGAGAACATCGCCAATGCGAATTCGACGGCGCGCACGCCGGAGGAGGAGCCCTACAGGCGCAAGATCCCGACCTTTCAGAGCCATTTCGACAAGGAGCTCGGCGCAAAGACCGTCGAACTCGGCAAGGTTGCGGAGGACACGAGCGATTTCAAGTCGACGCACATGCCGGGACACCCGGCTGCCGACGAAAACGGCTATGTGCTTCAGCCGAACGTGAACACGCTGATCGAGACGACCGACATGCGGGAAGCTCAGCGCTCCTACGAGGCCAATCTGAACGTTATCGAGTCCACGCGCCGGATGTTGCAGCGAACGATCGACATTCTGCGCGCCTGAATTCTGGAACATAAACACCGAAAGGGGCCGGAGCCGTGACCACTCCGTCAATTGCAAACAATGCCTACCAGCTGGCGGCCAAGCTCCAGCAACAAGCAAGAGCCGTCGAGGACGCCACGCCGGAAACCACGGGGATGGATTTCGGCCAGATGGTGAAGGAGGCGGTTGATACCGTTGTCGACAAGGGGCAGGAGGCCGACGAAAAGGCGATCGGAATGATCGAAGGCAATACCGGCGTCGTCGATGTCGTCACGGCCGTTGCCGAGACCGAGGTCGCGCTGGAAACCATGGTCGCGGTTCGTGACCGTGTCATTTCCGCCTATGAAGAAATCATGCGGATGCCGATCTGACGGCGCCTTGAGGGATTTGACATGACCGGAGGCGAAGTACTCGATCTGGCCCGCGAGGCCGTTTGGACGATGATACTCGTGGCCGCGCCGGCCATGGTCATCGGGCTGCTCGTCGGCGTCGTGATCGCGCTGTTCCAGGCGCTGACGCAGATCCAGGAAATGACCCTGGTTTTCGTGCCCAAGATCCTCGCGATTTTCGTGACGATCCTCGTGACGCTGCCGTTCATGAGCCAGTTGCTTGAGGCGTTCATGGGACGGGTCACCGAAATGATCCTGACCACCGGCTGAAGGGGCTGACGGGCGCGACCTCATGACCATTCAGCTAGATTTCCTGCCGGATGTCGCCGCCGCCTTCATGCTCATGTTCGCCCGTCTCGGAACGATGCTGATGCTTCTTCCCGCACTGGGCGAGAGCTCCATTCCGATGCGTTTCCGGCTGACCATCGCGCTTGCGCTCACACTGGTGATGTACCCGGTCGCGGCGTCGCTCTATCCGGACAACCTCACGTCAAACATGATGCAGCTGCTGTTGCTGCTCGGAGGCGAACTCGCCATCGGGTTCGGCATCGGGCTGTGTGCGCGCCTGATCACGTCGGCTCTCCAGATCGCCGGCATGATCATGGCGAACCAGTCGGGGCTTGCCTTCGCTCTGGGAACGGATATCGCCAACGAAGGCCAGCAGGGGGCTCTCTACGGCAACTTTCTGGCGGTCCTTGGAATTACGCTGGTGTTCGTGTCGGATTCGCACTACCTGGTCATCGCCGCCCTATATGACAGCTTCACGATTTTTCCGCCCGGCAATCTGCCTCCCATGAGTGATTTTGCGCAAAACGCCACGGAAACGGTTGCGCACGTGTTCACGATCGCGGTGCGCATGAGCGCGCCGTTCCTGGTGGTCGGGCTGGTGTTTTACTTCGGTCTCGGCCTGCTCAACAAGCTGATGCCGCAAATGCAGATCTTCTTTATCGCGATGCCCGTGAACATCGCCGTTGGTCTGTTCCTTCTCATGGCGCTGATCGCGACGCTGATGATGTTCTATCTCGAGCATTTCCAGGCATCGATCGGCAAGTTCATCATAGGGTGACGGGTCGACATGGCTGACGATACCGACGACTCAGAAAAGACTGAGGACCCCACGCAAAAGCGCTTGAAGGAAGCGCATGACAAGGGGGACGTTCCCAAATCGCAGGAGGTCAGCACCTGGTTCACGCTTGCCGGCGCAACCCTGATGATCGCGATCTTCGCGCCAGGGGCGGCTGCGTCGCTCAGCGGTCTCATGAAGGGGTATATCGAACATGCACACCAGATCCCGGTGGACGGCTTCGCCCTGAAGGCGCTCTGGCGCGATACGGGGCAGTCGGTCGCCCTGATCGTCGGGCTGCCGCTGATCTCGCTGCTGGTGATGGCCGTTGCCGGCAACCTGATACAGCATCAGCCGCTTCTGACCGCCGAGACGATCAAGCCAAAACTGTCCAAGATCTCGCCGCTCTCCGGTTTCAAGCGCCTGTTTTCCGCCGACAGTCTGGTGAACTTCGCCAAGGGCATGTTCAAGATCTCGATTGTCGGTGCGCTCATGGTCGCGGTGATGTGGCCGCATCGCGACGAGGCCGACATCATCATTTTCGCCGAAACAAGCGTCATCCTGGAAGAGGCCCAGGTCCTGATCCTGCAGTTGCTTGCGGCCATCCTTGCGGTCATGACCGTCGTGGCAGCGGCAGACTATGCCTACCAGAAGAACAAGTGGTTCAACAAACAGAAGATGTCCCTTCGCGAGGTGAAGGAGGAATTCAAGCAGACCGAGGGTGACCCGCAGGTCAAGGGCAAGATCCGGCAACTGCGCATGGAGCGCTCGCGCAAGCGCATGATGGCGGCGGTGCCGCTGGCGACCGTGGTCGTGACCAACCCGACGCACTATGCCGTCGCGCTCAAGTACGAGGAAGGCATGGGCGCGCCGCTCTGCCTTGCCAAGGGCACGGATGCGATAGCACTGAAAATGCGTGAAGTCGCGAAGGACAGCGAGGTTCCAGTTATTGAGAACCCGCCGCTGCCAGGGCACTTTACGCAACGGTGGAAATCGATCAGGAAGTACCCGAAGAGCATTACAAGGCGGTTGCCGAGGTCATCGGCTTCGTCTTCCGAATGCGCAGGCGTGCGTCCTGGAGAGCAAACTAGGGTACGGACCCATAAATGAGACTGAAATGGCATGCGAAATGGCCAGAACCCGTCAGGAAGGGTGTGCGAAGCGGGCTTCCTGCCCGGTCAAGCACGCTGACGCCACGGGGTGAAGCCATTTCCATGTCCTTCGGATTTGACCGGCTTGCTCCTCCTCCGCGTTGCGAAAAACTTGAAAATGAACCACATTTCCTGCGCTTCCGCGCCTTGATGAGACGCAAGCCGCCTCAAACCATTTCGGTCTCATTTATGAGTCCGCACCCTAGGCTGACCCTGGCTTAATCCCTCTGGAAGACATGCATTTGGGGTGCAGACGGGTGCACGGCCTCACCGAGCGTCAAAAAACGCCTTCAAACGCGTGAATTTCAACAGAAGTAAGCGTCATATCAGTTGAAATTAGGGGGCAAGCACAGAATGCTTGTAGACGGCTCCAACCAAACCGAATCGGGCCGGGAGACAGGACGTATGAGTGACACGGACGGAGCGCCGGGCGGGCCGATGATCAGCCGGCCGGAGCGCTCCGGAAATATTGGCCTTCTGATAGGTCTGGCTGTGCTTCTGGTCGGGGCTGCTGCTGCTTTTGCGGTCATGGACCGCGAAGTCGCCCAGCCGTTCATCCTCGCGCTGCTCGGCATTCTGGCAGTGGTTGGCGTTTTCTGCCTGTTTGCCGGCGCCATCGGCTTTCTGCGCCTGTCGGCACGGCCGGGGGAAGCCAATCCGCTGGCTGCCGCCTTTGTCGACACAATGGATGACGGCGCCCTGATCACCGACACCGACGGACGCCTGGTTTATGCCAATACCGCCTATGCCGAACTGACCGGAGCGGACACGCCGTCCGACATCCGCGTCGTCGAACGGGTGTTCTCTTCCGATCCGGACGCCGCCGATGCGATCTTCAGGCTCTCGCAGGCAATGCGCGAAGGGCGCAAGGTTCAGGAAGAGATCCGGATGCCCTATCCCCTCGGCCGCGTCGAGGGAACCGCGCGCTGGTACCGTGTTTCCGTCAGGCCGTTGCAATCTTCCGGGGAGCGCAGCGGCAAGCAGATGTCGATCTGGCAGCTTGCCGACATCACCCGTGACCGGGCCGAACAGGAAAACTCCTTCCAGGAACTTCAGCGGGTCATCAATTTTCTCGATCATGCCCCTGCCGGGTTCTTCTCGAGCGACTCAAAGGGCCGCATCGTCTACCTGAACGCGACGCTCGCCGACTGGCTCGGCTACGATCTCGCGCAGTTCGATGCCGGCGATCTCGACCTTTCGGAAATCGTGCGCGGCGACGGCACCGAGCTGATCCGCTCCGTCAAGGGACAGGCCGGTGAGGTCAAGAGCGAAACGTTCGATCTCGATTTCGTGACGCGCAACGGGCGCGGACTGCCTGTGCGGTTGCTGCACCGGGTTCCCTTCGGTGAAAACGGCCAGCCCGGGGACAGCCGCACGCTGGTTCTGAACCGCTCGCGCGGTGAGGGTGAGGAAGCGACCGAGGCGCTGCGCGCCGCCGAGGTTCGTTTCGCCCGCTTCTTCAACAATACGCCAATCTCGATTGCGTCGCTCAACAACGAGGGCCGGGTCCTGCGCACGAATGCGCCGTTCCTGAAACTGTTCGGTGCCGCCGACACGGTCGAGGAATCGCCCAAGCTGGAGGCCTATGTCGCCGAGAACGGGCGCGAGGATCTGTCCAGGGCCCTTTCCGCAGCGGCCAAAGGCATCGGTGAAATTGCACCGATCGACATTCCGCTGGTCGAAGGGAATGATCCGCGTTCGGCGACCTTCTACGTGTCCGCCGTTCAGGACGGTGAGGGCGACGGCGAGACGGCGATCGTTTATGCCCTGGAAACGACGCAGCAAAGAGCCCTGGAAGCCCAGTTCGCGCAAAGCCAGAAGATGCAGGCGATCGGTCAGCTGGCCGGCGGTGTCGCGCATGATTTCAACAACGTGCTGACGGCCATTATCGGTTTCTCCGACCTTCTTCTGGCCAGCCACCGGCCTACCGATCCGTCCTTCCAGGACATCATGAACATCAAGCAGAACGCGAACCGTGCCGCCGGGCTCGTGCGGCAGCTGCTCGCCTTCTCGCGCCGCCAGACACTGCGGCCGCAACAGCTTGAGCTGAACGATGTTCTGGCGGATCTGTCGATTCTGCTGGATCGCCTGCTTGGCGAGAAAGTCGAGCTGAAGGTGGTTCACGGCCGCGATCTGTGGCCGGTCATGGCGGACCTCAACCAGCTTGAGCAGGTCATCGTCAATCTGGCGGTGAATGCGGGCGACGCGATGGCAGAGGGCGGACGGCTGACCATCCGCACCAGCAACGTCGAGGAAGCGCAGTCCACCCAGTTCGAGAACACGCGGGGCATGCCGCCCGGCGAGTACACGCTGGTCGAAGTGGAGGACACAGGCCACGGGATGCCGCCGGAAATCATGGAGAAGATCTTCGATCCGTTCTTTTCCACCAAGGAAGTCGGCAAGGGAACCGGCCTCGGCCTGTCGACGGTCTACGGCATTGTCAAACAGACCGGCGGCTTCATTTTCTGCACGTCCGAAGTCGATGCCGGTACGACCTTCCGTCTGTTCCTGCCGCGGCACATTCCCGACATTGTCGATGAGCCCAAGCCCGAACCCAAGGAAACTGAACCGGAAAAGGTCGCCGATCTCACCGGATCGGCCACGATCCTGCTCGTGGAGGACGAAGAAGCGGTGCGTGCCTTTGCCGCCCGTGCGCTGGCCTCACGAGGCTATACGGTTCACGAAGCAGGCTCGGGCAACGAAGCGCTTGAGGTGATGGAAGAGGCCGGAGGTGAAATCGACCTGGTCGTGTCCGATGTGGTCATGCCGGAAATGGATGGCCCGACGCTCCTGGTGGAGCTTCGCAAGACCCAGCCGGATCTGAAAATCATATTCGTGTCCGGATATGCCGAAGACGCCTTCGAAGAGAACCTGCCCGAGGGCGAACAGTTCTTCTTCCTGCCGAAACCGTTCACGCTGAAGCAGCTGGCGACGACTGTGAAGGACGTCCTGAACGGATAGCACCGACCGCGGGAGCCTGTTTTCTTGACAGGCTTCCGGCAATTTGGCACTTAAATTCCATGGGGCAAGCGAACACCCCGTGAGGCGTAAGCTGAAGTTTCGCGTCCTTGCAACCCATTCAACGGGAGGACGCGCCATGCCGTCTCTGAACTCCATATCCGTTTCACAGCTGTCACGACTGGTCGGCACACCCGATGCGCCGGTGATCCTTGACGTGCGTATCGACGAGGATTTCGAAGCGGACCCCGGATTGATCCCGTCCTCCTTCCGGCACCCGTTCCGGAGCGTTGACGAGCTTACCGGCCGCCTGCAGGGCAGGCGGGTGGTTGTCGCCTGCTGGAAAGGACTGAAGCTGTCGGAAGGGGTTGCGGCGATCCTGAGAGCCGGCGGCAACCAGGCCGAATTCCTGGAGGGCGGATGCACGGGATGGCGCGAGGCAGGGATGCCCATGGTGCCTGCGGCAAGTCTGCCCGACAGGAATTCCGAGGGGCAGACCGTCTGGGTGACCCGCCATCGACCCAAGATCGACCGGATTGCCTGTCCCTGGCTCATACGTCGGTTTATCGATCCGGCAGCCCGGTTCCTGTTCGTGTCACCGGCTCAAGTCGATGCGGTCGCCGAAAAATTCGGCGCCACGCCGTTCGATGTTGAAAATGCCTTCTGGAGCCATCGCGGCGATCGCTGCAGCTTCGACACGATGCTTGAGGAATTCAAGCTTCAAAGCGAGCCGCTTTCGAGGCTCGCGACCATCGTGCGGGCTGCCGATACCAATCGCCATGACCTGGCACCGGAGGCCGCAGGGCTGCTGGCGGCTTCGCTCGGCCTGTCGCGCATGTACAAGGACGACCTGCGCCAGCTTGAGGCGGGCATGGGTCTCTACGACGCCTTCTACCGCTGGGCGCGCGATGCGACCGATGAAGGACACGACTGGCCGACGCCGGGCGGCAAGGGCTGATCTCATGCCACGACAGTCAGAAACTGCCCGGTCTCCCGCCGGGTCCGCTCCGCTGTACAGGGATATGGCGGTTTCGTGGAGGCGTCTGTTTGCCGTATTCGGCGGCATCGGCCTTCTGTCATTCGGCGGTCCCGCGGCTCAGATCGCGCTGATGCATCGCAAGCTGGTCGAGGAAACCGGCTGGCTCTCCGAGAGGGCCTACGCCAACGCCCTCGGCTTCTGCATGCTTCTGCCGGGACCGGAAGCCATGCAGCTTGCGACCTATTGCGGCTGGAAGCTGCGGGGCACTTCAGGCGGGCTGGTTGCGGGACTGCTTTTCGTGATCCCGGGGGCAATTGCCATCTTCGCGTTGGCCGGTCTCTATGCCGTCCTCGGCAACGTTTCGCTGATGTCCCAGCTGTTTCTGGGCATCAAGGCTGCCGTTCTTGTTGTTGTGCTGGAAGCCTTGCTGAGACTTTCGAGGCGGGCCTTGAAGGAGCGAAGGGAATGGATCATTGCCGGTCTTGCTTTCGTGGCCATTTTCTTTCTGTCTCTGCCGTTCCCGCTGATCGTGCTGGCAGCCGCGCTGTTCGGTGCGGCGACGGGCCGGGGAACCGGCCGTTGTGAGGGCGACGGCGGGGCCGGTTCCCTTGCCGGTACCAGCGCTTCCTTCGCCGGGACCCTGGTGCGTATCTCCGTCTGGCTTGCCTTGTGGCTCGGACCGCTGGCTCTGCTCGACTGGTGGGGTGGTGCCCCGGTCCTCAGCGAGCTTGGATGGTTCTTTTCCAAGCTTGCCGTCGTGACCTTCGGCGGTGCATACGCCGTCCTTGCCTATATGGCGCAGGACGTGGTCACCCTGCATGGCTGGCTCAGCGCAGGCGAAATGATGGACGGGCTCGGTCTTGCCGAGACGACCCCCGGGCCGCTGATCCTTGTCACGCAGTTTGTCGGATTTCTCGCCGCCTTCCAGACCGGTGGCCTCTGGCTGGGTTTGGCCGGTGGTCTGATCGCGCTGTGGGCGACCTTTGTTCCCTGCTTCTTGTGGATCTTCGCCGGTGCACCCTACATCGACCGGATATCGGCGTTGCCAAGGCTGCAATCGGCACTCTCGGCCATCATCGCCGCCGTGGTCGGGGTCGTGCTCAATCTCTCGGTCTGGTTCGCACTGCATGTCGTCTTCGGGTCCGTCAGTGCCGAGCAATGGGGGTGGTTGACCCTCTGGGTGCCGGAGCTCGCAAGTCTGGACTGGCGGGTGCCTGTGCTCGCGATTTTCGGCGGCCTTCTCCTGCTCCGCTTCCATGTCAATCTTATCTGGACATTGCTCGCGGCTGCGCTCGCAGGCGTGGTCCTGTCTCAGGTCGGCTGAAGTATGGCGATAGGGGTGATGAAAGGTCAGAAACTGATTCCGGATGCGGCTACAAGTCATTGTTTTCGAATCGGAATGTCCTGACTCGGCAGGTTCTGGTGCGCCCGCGTCCCTGACGCTTGCGAGGCGGTTTTCTGCAGTCCAGGACGAATTGACCAGGGCGCTTGCACGGGAGATCGCAAGCGGGCACTGTGCTTTTGTCGTGTCATCGCATTTGGGGTAGAAGCATGCAGTTACCGGATTTCATCAAGAATTTTCCCGCACTGGACATCCCGTTTCCCGAGGATGTGGTGACCTCGCATGCGATCCAGTCGGATGCCGGGCTTGTTGTCTTTTTCGATTTTCAGAAGGATTTCGTTTTGCCGCCCCATGCCCATCTTGCCCAATGGGGAACGGTGCTGGACGGGGAGATCGAATTCACGATCGACGGGGAGACGAAAACCCTTGGCCCCGGCACCATCTACGACATCCCGAGCGGTGCCGAGCATGGTGCTGTCATAAAGGCGGGCACGAAGGTCATCGACGTGTTCGAGGAAGCGCACCGCTACCCGGTCAAGGGGTGAGGGGCTGTCGGCAAGTCGTCAACGCTCAGAAGCGGGCGACGACGCCAAGCAACGGTCCGTGGGTGATGGTGTCATAGCCGAAGCTGTCGGTGCCGGTCTTGTCGTTGTCGTAGTCGACACTCAACGCCTTGTACTGCATGTGGGCCGACCAGGTCTTGTTGAAGTGGTAGCCGATGCCGCCCTGAACGTTCCAGGTGAAGTCGGACGCAACGCCGAAGCCGCCAATGTCGCCTCTGGCGTTGGCAGACCATTTGTCGTTGAACATGTGGAAGGCGCGAATTCCGACAACGGGATCGATCCAGTCGTCGCCGCGGGAGATGTCGAAATTGCCGACGAAGGTGCCCTGCGCGTTGAGGTCCAGGTTGATGTCCCAGTAGCGTCCGCCGGCATAGACGTCGACCGAAGTCTGCGGCGAGTTGTAGACGCGGTAAAACAGCATTCCCTCGACGATCAACTGGTCGACACCGACACTGATGCGCCCGCCACCTGCGCGCACATCGGCAGAGGCACCAAGCCCCATATAGGCAATGTCGAGCATTGCGCCGACTTTCTGCTGGTAGAGGGCTTCGGCCCGCACCATCGCTCCGAAGCGCAGGTTTTCCAGAATCGTACCCGTATCGACGTCAATGTCTGTCGCCGGAAGACGACCGACCTGCGTGGTCCCGGTGATGTTGGCGGCGACAAAATATGGCGCGATCATGAATTCCCAGGCACGGTTGACCCGCTCGTTGACCTGGTAGGGTTCGGCCGCAGGTTGCGGCAGATCAGCTGCAAATGACGTTGAGAAGGGCAAGCTTGCCATGAGTAAAGTAAGACCCACACCGCACGCTTTGGCAGAATTACTGTAAAAATTACGCATGAAATCTTGCCTTCTTGCCGCATTTTCAGTTCAAATCAGTTGAACCGATTGATTTTATTCAAACATATGCGTGACGCGGTCGCCACCGGCTGCGCACAAAAAGTGCCGGGCATGGCGGAAATGCAACATCGTCAAAGGTGAGGATGGTGCATTTTCCGAACACTCCCGTTCGCGCTTTATTGCTCTGGCGTTTTCCGCATGAACAGCCATTCCTCGAGCATGGCCTGTGTTTCAGGGCGCAGGTTTGTCACCCCGTCATAGGGCATGCCGACATCCGGCTTCATGTCCGGATATTTTTGCTTCCGCATAAGATGGCGCTGCAGCATGTTGACGAATTTCGCGCTGCCCCAGGCGCCGATTTCGGTGGATACCGGATACTTTTCCTGAGGATCGCGGAAGAGGTCGTAAAAGTCGGCGAGAATGGCATTCTCGATGCTGCCGCCCGGGATCGCCAGCTTGTACTGTTCCTTCACCACGGCTTCCAGCTTGTTGATGTTGTAAAGGAATACGTAATCGCGGCGGCCGAATTCCTCACCGTTCAGCAACAGCGATGTCTGGTCGATGCCGTCGATGATGCGGTCTGTCGGGATGTTGCCCCTGGCGCCGCCGAGGCGGGCGAGGGTGGTGAAGAGGTCACTGACATGCACCATGTCACCGACGACCGAGTTTGCCTCGATGACGCCGGGCCAACGAACGAAGGCATCGACGCGTACGCCGCCTTCCGTCGTTGTGCCCTTGCCGCCCTTGAAGATCATCGGAGTGTATCCGGATTGCGGTGAGTATTTCGTGAAATGGCCGTTGTCGCCCATGACGATGACGATGGTGTTGTCGGCGATACCCAGCGTGTCCATTTCGCGCATGAGGTCGCCGATCCACTGGTCGACAAGTTTCATCTTCTCAACGTAGATGCCGCCATTCGGGGTTGTGTATTCATCCGTCGTGGTGCGTGGACCGGTGAGCGGGTAGAGCGGCCAGTACTGCAGGAAGAAAGGTTCGTCCTTCGTGGCGAGTTCGCGCAGTTGTGCCATCGCCTGGTTCTGATAACGGACGTTCATTTCGTGGTACTTGGCTTCGTTCCAGCGTTCGCCGGTGGCCATCTCCACTTCCTGAACGGGTTCGTTGCGGGTGCCCTCGACGCCGGTGACCAGGCGGACGCGTCCGTCCGGAACCAGCGGTCCAGTGTGTAGCGATCATTGTAGTTGTTGTCGCCGATGCCGATCGAAACTTCCTCGTCTGCTGCATCGTCATGGTAGATGGTCAGCTGCCCCTGCTGATGGACGGGGAAAACGGCGTAGTCGAAGCCCTGGAAATTCGGCCAGGAGGCCTGAATGTCACCCATGTGCCACTTGCCGACATGAGACGTGTTGTAGCCGGCTTCGGACAAGACCTCCGCCAGCGTGACTTCCGCGTCCGCAAGGCCGAAACCGGAGAGCTCTACCTGCGTATTGCCCATGCCGTTGCGATGGGGCTGGCGCCCCGTCATGAAGGCAACGCGGGTGGGGGTGCAGGAGGGTTCGGTATACATGCGGGCAAGCCGCATGCCTTCGCTGGCAAGTTCGTTGATCGCAGGCGTCTTGTAGCCGCGAATGGCGTTCAGGGTTGCGCTGCCGAGATCGCCAAAGCCGATATCATCGATCAGGATGTAGAAGATGTTCGGCGGTTTGCCGTCATTGCGGTCGCGGATTTCGGCGAGGGCGGTATCGAGAGCGGCATCCTCCTCGGCCCATTTCTCACCGTTCTGGGCCTGGAGAATGTAGTATTCCGCGTCATGGACGATGGGTGCGTTCTGCGCATGGGCGGGCACAGTCAGCAGTGCGAATGTCATTGCCGTCAGCAGTCTGTTCATTGCAGGCTCCCGGTTCTTGTTATTAGCCAATGGTTCATTTCCTTCAAGGCCGCCGCGTTTCACTGCGCGGCTTCGGTTTCAGCGCCGCTTGTTTCGTTTTTCCCCGAGGCCTCGCCGATCCGGTTGATGTCGGTGTTGGGAAAGTATTCGGCCCATACGTGCCAGAACATTCCAGGGCGGAGGTTTTCGACCCGCTGGAGTTTTCCGGCCGGCGTCATGCCGAAGAAATCGATCTCCGTGACCGGTGCGCCCGTGTCGTTGTACCAGACGCCGAGGCTCTCGAATTTCGGATCCCATGCGACCACCAGATCGCTCGTTCCTACCCGGGCATTGACGGTGTTGCCGTTTTCAATGACGAAATCATCCGTCCAGCAAACCGCGTCGCCGTCGATGTCGACGCCCCAGACATAGGTCTTGTTGTGCAGGCGCTTGTCGGCAGTGCGGTTCATGTTCCCGATGATCGGTTCGTTCACCCGGTGCTGGCGGGAGATTTCAGATGAAAAGATGGTCTCAATGGCGAGGTCGAACAGAAACAGGAACGGGTTTTCCGACGGCCTGTTGATGAAGACCTTGCCGTCGGGATAGGCCTTTTTGAATCCGCGCATAGTCATCCGGAAAGTTGGCCAGGGACGCATGGCCAATTGCGGCCGGACAGGGCAGGTGGCGCCATTTTCGGAAGGGGTTCCGTCCCGGTCGCGAAACCCGTAGATCTGCTGGATCGGTTCGCCGGTCCGGTTGTCGCGCAGGATCAGATTGTTGCCGTGCTGCGCCAGCACCTCAAGGTCCAGGTCCTGTCCCTCGATCTTCGGCGTGTAGCCGATCCCCAGATTGGCCATCGCACAATAGGTCATGATGACGTTTTCGCCGTCCAGCCCTTCCCGGTCGCCGGCAAGATGCGGGCGCATGATCTGGGCGTCCGGATGCGCGCGGGCGACGCCGTTGTTCTCGATGACAAGGACCTGGCTGGACGGGCTGACCCATTCCATTGCGTCCCTGACGGGAAGGTATTTCGCCGAATTCTTCTGGTTCCTAAGGCCGACATGCACCCAGACATAGGGAAAGGCATAAAGGACGATCAGCAGCAGAACGGCGACAAGCCAGAGCCAGAACGGGCCTCCTGACAACAGCAAATGGGACAGCGTCATCACCGCTGCCGCAGACAGTCCGACGGCAAGAAGCCGGTACTCGTTGCGGATGAACCGGGCCATGTTGTCCCGCTTCACCTTCAGAACCATCTGGGTCACGTCGCCGAGATCCCGGAAGTAGAGGAGGCCGATGACAAGTGAGACGGCAAGGCCAGCGTAGAAAAGTAGATTTCCAATAATTGCCATTTCCCCTACCTTGTTTCCGAAGTATTGGCACTATTACTTATTTTCGTATCGGCAAGTGTTTCGAAGAGCACTCCTCCGGATGCTCCGCTCGGAATTGTTGTTCCGAAGATTGTGCTTAAAGTTATCGCCACGTCAATCGTCGCGACCAGCGTTGCGATTCTCTCAGTATGGATTTCGGGGCCTGAAAACAGCATCGGAACATGCGTGACGTAGCGCCACGGCGTTTCGTGTTTCGCAATGTCGCTCCTCCGTTCCTGTTGTGACCGGCAAGCGCCCGTATCCGGCCGGTCACGGGCGCTCACGGTCCTTCATTGCCAGCTGGCAAATACTTCGCGCGTGAGTTCGCTTTCCGGCCGGAGGTTTTCGATCCCCTCGTAGGGCACGCCTTTTCCGAGTGGCAGGTGGTGGTGTTTCGCAATCGTTTTCTGGTGACGCTTGACCATGTCCTGGAATGAGGCCCCGGACCAAAGCGAATAGCCAACCAGGGGATGCTCCTCACGCGGGTCGCGATAAATGTTGTAGACGGGCGCGGCCGCACCGGGGACGCCGGGTGCCGGCAGGTGCATCTTGAACTCCTGCTTGACGACCGACCGCAGCAGCGGTCCCTCGTATACGTAGACATAGTCGCGCCTTGAATTGCCTTCGCCTTCCAGGAGCAACGCTGTCTGGTCAAGACCGTCAATCACGCGATCCCTGGGAATGAATTCGGTCGCGTCTGCGATCCGGGCGAACGTGGTGAACAGGTCCGAAACGTGGATGATGTCACCGGCGGCGCTGCCCGCTTCGATGATGCCGGGCCACCGGACGAAGGCATCGGTTCGCACCCCCCCTTCAAGGTGCTGTGTCTTGCCGCCCCTGTAGATCAGTTGATTGAGGCCGGACGAGCCTTCGTAGTGATACATCAGGCCATTGTCCGCCATCAGGATGACGATGGTGTTGTCGCGCAACCCCAATTCCTCGACCCTGGTCAGGAGATCTCCAATCCAGCCGTCCAGAAGCTGTAACTTGTCAGCATGGAAGCCGCCGTTTCTGGATATCGCCTGGTCGGGATATACGAAATTGAGCGGGTAGAGCGGCCAGTACTGCAGGAAAAAGGGTTCGTCCTCGCCGGCCAGCCGTTCGAGCTGCTGGAGTATCTGACGCTGATAGCGCTCGTTCATGTCCTCGTATTTGGCCTGGGTCCATTCTTCGCCTGCGGCCATGTCGACTTCCCGGGCCATGCCGCCGGCCTCGGCTTCGACACCCGTTACAAGGCCATAGGGTTTGAAGCGCTGGTCGATGGCGAACTGGTTGCTCTGGCCCGAAGAGTGGAAGCCCAGCATGTTGTTCGCGGTCATGGCTTCACGGGTCATGAGGCTGAGCTGAACCTGCTGGTGAAGCGGGAAGGCCGCCCAGTCGAACCCCTGATTGTGCGGATAGGCCTGTTCGATGTCGCCCTGGTGCCATTTGCCCACGTGGGCGGTGTTGTAGCCGGCCTGTTTCAGAATTTCGGCAATCGTGACTTCTTCCGCAGACAGGCCTTCACCGACCAGCGCAACCTTGACCTCCTCGACCCCGGCACGGACCGGATGGCGTCCGGTCAGCATTGCCGTCCGGGTCGGTGTACAGGACGGCTCGGTATACATGCGCATCAGGGAAAGGCCCTCGGACGCGAGTTCGTTGATGTTCGGCGTCTCTATCCCGGTAACGTAGTTGAGGGTGCGATTGCCCATCTGGCCGAAACTGACATCGTCGATCAGAATGTAGAGAATATTCGGCGGCTTGCCGCCGTTCGCCTCTCGTATCTCGCTGAGCCTTGTCTCGATTCTCTGGTCCTGTTCCGCCCATTCCTCTTTCTTCTGAGCATGCAGGTATTCGAACTCACCATCGCGGATGATCGGGTTGTCCTGCGCATTCGCACCGGTGTAACCGATCGCCAATGTCAGCAGAAATGCCGATGTCACTCTCATCTGCTAGCCTCCCAATAGGTGTCGAGGACGATCACGACCGCGATTCGCGCTGCTCAGAGGGAACCTTGCTGCTGGCGTCTGGCCCCGTCCTTTGGCGGTTTTCTCCGCCAAAACGCAAAACTGACCGAAAACCTCCGGATCGATTTGTAATGTTTGCCAAATTGACTCTACGGAGGTTCCTCTGCTCCCATGATCGAAATTGCGAAGGGGAGGTGCAATTTACTTGAAGAGACAAGGTTTTCAGGCCAGCCTCGTTGCCGAATTTTCGGACGTCGACCAGCTGTGCCACGACATCCGGTATTGGGATCTTCAGTTTCAGCCCCTCGGCTCGGTTCCGGTACGGCGGACCATCGCCAAAATCATTCAGGGACATGCGGCTCAGTTCGATTGCACCTATGCGCGCTTTCACATGAATTTCGACCAGCGCGGGGCGCCGCCACAGGGAAAGGTCACGTTCACCATCCCCGGAAAGAGGCTGCAGGAACTCTGGTGGCGGGGGCACAGCACCGGGGAAAACGATGTTCTCGTCTATCTGCCCGGAACGGAGCTCAGATCGATCTCGGCCGAAGATTTCGAGGTTCACCTGATTGCGGTCGACGTTGCGGTGATTGCAGATTATTTCAAACGGTGCGGTCTGACCGTGCCTGATCCGGCGAAACTTCCGAGCGTCTTTCGGGCTCCGGACACTATCCTGGCGAAAGCGCGTTCCATACTCGGAAAACTCGACGAGCAACCGGCGCTTGTCGACCCTTGCACGCTGGATGCAATCGTGGAGAAACTGGTCTGTTGCTGGGTCGTTCAGACCGGTCTGCAGCCACGGAGCCTTGCACCGAACGCGTCACGCATCGTGATGGAGGAAATCGTGGCCGCGGTCGCCTCCGATGACATTGCCGATCTGCGGATTTCAGAACTCTGCCGACGGGGAGGAATTTCCCGGCGGGCGCTGGAGATTGCTTTCCAGGACAAGTTCGGCACGGGACCGGCAGCGTTCGTGAAGTCGGCCCGGCTTGCGCATGCCAGGCGGCAACTGCAATTGGCCGCGGATGTTGACGTCACGATCGCCGATGTCATGGATGACGTGGGGTTTTCCCATGTCGGGCAGTTCGCACAGGACTACCGCAGGATGTTCGGCGAAAGGCCGTCCGACACCTTGAGGCGTTACAGCTGAACCCTTCTGGAGCGGCGCTTGTCTTTGCACCAAATAGGCTAGTCTGGCGGGTTTCGATCATGTGATCGTCTGTACGGTTCAGCACATATATTGCTTGCAAGAAATCGAAACTTGCTTCCGCAAGATCATAAAATTCCCTGTTTATTGGCAAGAGTTTACTTTCAATTTGTTTGCTGTCTCTGTGCAACCGGAATTGATTGTTCAATACGGGTTTTGACAATTTCCCGGTCGCCTCAAGCCGCATTGTCCTATGCGGCGGGAAACTTACGCTGCGTTGAAAAGCATTTGCACGCGCCGCTTCAAGCTGCACCGGCGACAACCGCCCATGCCCGTATCGCGGGTCAGTTTTTCTGACACATCTTTAGCAGAATCCTTCCGCAAAGCGGCGTTTCTTTCGCCCGATTTCATCGCAAGCCTTCCGGCGCGATGTGAGAAAAGAAAGGAAACGCTATGGTCGACAATCCCGTTAAGGCACTCAGTGCCAGCGAGCAGTTGATCCTGGAACTTGTGAACAAGGAGCGCGCGGCGGCTGGGCTTGAGCCGCTTGCAACGGACGGGCGGATCAATGCCGCCGCGCAGAAGCATTCCGAGTGGATGGCGGATGGACGGGTTCTCAATCATACCGGTTCGGGTGGCTCAAGTCCCTGGGACCGCATGAAGGCAGAGGGCTGGACCGAGTATCCGATGGGGGAGAACATTGCCTACAATCCGTTCAACCAGCATCAGCCGATATCGGGCGCCTATGTTCCCCAGGCTGTCGTTGAGGGAATGCACACCGGCTGGATGAATTCGTCTGGCCACAGGGCCAACATCCTGAGTTCGAATTACACGGTGATCGGCATCGGCGATGCGATCGGCGGGCATCCGAGTTCTCCGAACCATTCAACCAGCTACGCGACGCAGAACTTCGCCGGCACGACGAAAAACTATGTCACCGGCGTGGTTTTCGATGACGCGGACGGCGACAAGTTCTTCGATATCGGCGAGGAACTCGGATCGGCAAAGGTCACGATCGTCAACGCCTCGGGCCAGACGGTCGCCACGGCCTCGACCGATCCGGGAGGCGGGTACAGCATCGCGCTGGCAAACGGGTCCTATACCGCCAGGTACACCGGGACCGGCATCGACGGCACGATCGAGAAGTCGTTTTCGATCTCCGGCAGCAACGTCAAGCTCGACGTCAAGGACGGATCGGAGGGGGGCGGGACGACACCACCACCCACGGGCGGCAGCGGCAATGACACGGTCTATTACACCAACGGCGATGACTTCTGGGAAAACGGTTCCCCGAAGGATATCGGCGGCGCCGGGATCGACACGCTGATCATCAACAAGGGGTCGGTTTTCAACACGTCCGGGCTTTCCTGGTACGGGTTCGAGCGTTTCATCGGCGCGGACGGCAACGACCGTGTGGTGGGCAATGACGCCGGCGTCGACTACCGTCTGAGCGGGGCCGGCGGCAACGACACGCTGCAGGGCAACGGCGGAGACGACACGCTGCTTGGCGGCCCGGGAAGCGACAGGCTCTTCGGCAAGGCTGGAAACGATGTCATCAAGGGCGGCGCCGGACGGGACGTGATGTATGGCGGCGCAGGTGACGACGAGATCCACTACGGCAATGGTGATGTCTTCTGGGACAACGGCACACCGCGCAACATCGGCGGGTCCGGTGTCGACACGCTCGTTGTCGAGGCAGGCTCGCGCTTCAACACGTCGGCGCTGTCGAAATACGGGTTCGAGAAGTTCACCGGCGCCGAAAAGGACGACAGGGTTGTGGGTGACAGCGGCAACGTTGACTACGTTCTGAAGGGCGGTGGCGGCAACGATCTCCTGAAAGGAAATGCGGGTACCGACACGCTGATCGGCGGTGCGGGCAATGACCGAATGGAACCGGGGGCCTCTTCCGGCGGGGTTCAAAAGCTCTCGGGCCAGTCCGGCAACGACACCTATGTGGTGACCTCGAAATCGGGCCGGGTCGATATTGTCGAACTCGCCGGAAACGGCAATGACAAGCTGATCTTCAAGGATCTCAAACGATCGGATGTCGACGTGTCGATCAACGCGAATGACAAGATGGTCCTGTCCTGGGACGAGGGGGCCGGAAGCGTGACGATCAATGACGCGGGCGCGTACCTTGACCAGTTCGTGTTCCAGTTCGGGGCGGTCTATCAGCCTGACGATTTCGCTATTCTCTGAATGTGCCGCGAGCGCGCTCCCTGCGCGGAGCGCGCTTCGTGTCAGGCAGTCCTGCCCCCCTCCAGTTCCTCTGCAAGGCGTTTTTCCGAAGCGCCCGGCGGCTGCGACCAGCCGGCGATGATCCGGTAGACCGCCGGTGTCAGGAACAGGGTAAAGATGGTGGCAAGGCCCAGCCCACCCACAACGACCCAGCCGACGGCGGTTCTCGCCTCAGCGCCCGCACCGCTTGCCAGCACCAGCGGGATGCTGCCGGCAACCGTTGATGCCATCGTCATCATCACCGGTTTCAGCCTGATCCGCATGGCGTTGCGGATGGCGGTGTCCACGTCCTCGCCCTGCTGGCGGAGCTGATTGGCGAATTCGACGATCAGGATGCCGTTCTTCGCCATGATGCCGACGAGTATTACCAGACCGATCTGGCTGTAATAGTTGAGACTTCCGCCGGAAATCAGGATCGCCAGCAGCGCTGTTCCGAGGCCACAGGGAACGGTGATCAGAATGATCAGGGAGCTGGAAAAGCTCTCGAACTGTGCGGAGAGCACCAGGAAGACGATCAGGATAGCCGCTGCGAACACCAGCAGCGTGGTCGTCTCACCCGTTTCAAGCGTGGCGGCTTCGCCGAGAAACACCAGGCGCCCCTCGTTGCCGAGGATGTCCGGGGCGATTTCCTTCAGCCGGTCGACCGCGGTTCCAAGATCCACGCCGCTTCCCAGATTGGCCTGCGCCGTCACGGCGCGCTCGCGCGCTTCGCGGCTCAAGGTGGAGGCCGAGGCGGCAACGGACAGCGTTGCGACAGACGAAATCGGAACAAACTGGCCGTTGCCTGCGCGCAGGAACGTGTTTTCCAGATCGCCCTGATCATTGATCGGCCGCCCTCCAAGTTCCAGCCGGACCTCGACGGTCTCGTTGTTCAGGAAGATCTCCGATGCCTTGTTGCCCTCGATGACCGTGTTGAGTGTCTCGATCACGTCCCTGGGCTCGATTTCCAGATTTGCCGCCTGGTCGCGGTCGACTTCCAGCAGCAATTGCGGCTGGTTGACCTCGTTCACAAGCTGGGCGTTGGCAAATGTCGGGTCACCCTCCATCTTTGCGATCAGTTCGCCGGTGAGATCGCCAAGGACATCGTACTCCTTGCCGACAACGGCGAACTGGACACCCCGTCCGGCCCCACGGATGCCAAGGCTGTTGGATGCGCGCAACGCAATGAAAGCTCCCGGTATCCGGCTGACCGGCCCCTGTATCTGGGCCGCGATTTCCTGCTGGCTACGCGCCCGTTCCTCCCATGGCGCCAACCGGACGAAGACAAGCGCGAAACTTGTCGATCTCAGCCCGATCAGGGACTGGACCGCGATCACCTCACCGGAGCTGACGAGCGGTTCGAGGATTTTTTCAACCCGGGCCACCTGCCGGCTGGTGTAGTCGAGACTGGCGGAGGAAGGCGTCCTGAGCGCGATCATCACCGTGCCGCGATCTTCGGATGGCGTAATTTCCTGGGGGAGGGAGCCGTAAAGCGCCAGGGATCCTCCGGCAAAGGCCAGCGCGCCAAAAAGGACAAGGTAACGGGCCTTGAGAATGAAACCGATCAGGTTGCCGAAACCCGTCAGAAAAGCGCTTTCGCCTTCTGCATTTTCGCTCCGTTCACTCTTTCCATCCGGCTTTCCGGGATCGACGAAAGAGCAGAGGGCCGGTGCCAATGTGAGTGCGACGAAGGAGGACAGGGCGACGGAGAAGGCCAGAACAAAGCCAAATTCGCCGAAAATGCCGCCCGCCTGTCCGGGAAGAAAGGAAATCGGGATGAAGACGGCGGCGAGCGTGGCCGTCGTCGAAATGACGGCGAAAAACACCTCCCTGGTGCCAACCGCGGCCGCCGCAAATGCACCGAGGCCCTGCTTGCGGCGGCGCACGATGTTCTCCAGCACGACAATGGCATCGTCGACGACCATGCCCGTGGCCAGAACGAGGGCAAGCAGCGTGATCGTGTTGACGGAAAAGCCCGCCGCCCAGATCGCACCGAGGGTGCCGGTCAAAGCAATCGGAACGGCGACGGCAGGTACCACCACCGCCCGAAACGACCGGAGGAACAGGAAGATGACCGCCACGACGATGATGATTGCCATGGCAATGCTTGAGACGACACCCGAAATGGACCGCTCCACAAAGACCCCGTCATCGGCCACGATCATCAGGTGTGCGCCGTCCGGCAGGTCTTCCTGCAATCCGGCAACGGCAATGCGTGCGGCGTTGGAAATCGACAGCGTGTTGGCATGGGACTGGCGAATGATGTTCAGCCCGACGGCCGGTTGGCCGTTGATGCGGGTGATGACCGACGGATCGTCCGACGTGAACTGAACAAAGGCGACGTCTCCGATCACCGTCTCGCGGTTGAGACGGATCGCGGAAATCTCCGCTTCAGTCGTGGTTGAGGCAACGGATCTGACGACGAGCTCCTGGGTGCCGGTTTCCAGTGCTCCCAGCGGAATATCCAGGTTCGCGCTGGAAAGGGCAGCGCGCATGTCGGCAAGAGAGATGCCGCGGCTTGCAAGCGCGACAGGGAAGAAGGTGACGCGCATGATCCGGGCGTAGTCGCCGGCGACCTGAACTTCCGACACGCCGTCGATGGACAGCAGCCGATCAGACACGATGCCCTCCGCGAGCGATGTCAGGTCGGTCAGCGGCAGCGTCCCGCTGAGCGCAAGGCGCATGATCGGGTCCGCATCCGCGTCGCTTTTCTGCACCGTCGGGTCTTCGACATCGTCGGGCAGATTGCGCTGGGCCCGGGAGACGAGGTCCCTGGCGTCGTTCGCCGCGTTGGTCACATCGGTCGAGGCGTTGAGTTCGAGCGTGAGACTGGCGCTGCCGTAGGACGACGTTGCGGATATGTTTTCGAGCCCTTCCAGCCGCGCAAGCGCGTCTTCCAGAACGCTGGTCACTTCCGAATCGACCGTGCTCGCCGCAGCGCCGGGATAGGTGGCGCGTACCGATATGACCGGACTGGAGACGTTCGGAAGCTCCCGGACCTCCACGCCGTTCAGTGCGGTGATGCCCGCGATGATCACGAGCAGGTTAAGCACAAGCGCCAGGATCGGACGGCCGACGAAGGTGGCCGCAGAGCCGAGCCGCTCCCGCGTCATCTTGTCCGGAGGCAGATCATCCATCGGTGTGCTCCGCGACCTCGACGGCGACGGACACGCCCTGGCTGACCTTGAAAGCGCCGTCCTTCACGACGACGTCGCCTTCGGCAAGATCGGCCTCCAGCCAGACGCTGTCCCCGAGCCTGTGACGCAGCACGACGTCGATCCTTTCAGGCGCGTTGCCTGCGGCAAGTTTCCAGACATAGGCCCCGTTCGGGCTCCAGAGGATCGAAACGGCAGGAACCATCGGCATCGGGGTATCGGCACTGGCGAGGCTGACGCTGAACGTCATTCCCGGCAGAAGAACGTTTTCGGGGTTCTTGACTTGTGCGCGCACCCGAACCGTGCGGAATTCTTCGTCGATCGAGCTGTCGAACGCCGTGATTTCACCATTGAAAACACGCCCGACAAGGGCCGGCGTTGTCAGGCGCACCGGAACGCCCGTGCTGATCTGGCTGATGGCGGTCTCGGGCACCGTGAATTCGACAAGAAGACTGCTGGCATCGACCAGGGTGACAATCTCAGCCCCTTGGGAAAGATAGCTGCCGACCGTGAGATCATTGAGATTGATCAGGCCGGAGAACGGAGCCCTGATCACCCTTCGATCATATTCGTACTGGGCTTCGGCAACCTTGGCTTCGGCGACCGCGAGCGACGCACGGGCCTCGTCGACCTGTGCCTGCGAAACGGCGTTGCTGCTCTGGCTTAACAGCGTCTGATACCTGTTGAACGACGCCGACTGCTGCTCAAGCTCGGCCTTGGCGCTGTCGAGCATGATTTCCTGGGTCTTGCGCTCAAGGGTGACGATCGGGTCACCTGCGCTGACATCGGTGTTCGGTTGAACGTGGATTTTTTCCACGGTGCCGGCGACATCCGCCGTCACATGGATCAGGCGGATCGCCTTGCCGGTTCCGATCGACTGGATCCTTGAGCGCGGAGGGGTAAACGCAACGTCTGCCGTTGTCACCACGATGGCGTTGCTCGGAAACGTCTGCTCGGCCGCATTGCCGCTGTTCGCGGCCTGAGCCGTTTCCTGTTGACCGGCCCCGTCGTCACTTCCCGGGAACAGCCCGCTCGCGGATATCCAGACACCCAAGGCGAACGCGCAGGCAAGCGCAACAATCGACCCTGCAATCCTCGTCATGGAATCAGTCCTCATGCGTTTTCCGAAGCAATCGTCATCGTGGTCGAACAGATCACAGCAATTGCGATTTTTGCAAGGCATAGACGGTTGGCAAACGCTTTGGTACCGACAAAAGTGTTATCGTTCCACGGCCTGGTCGCAGCGCTTTCTACTTATGCGATTTTCGGATTTTTTGTTTTTGTTTTGAAATTCAATGTAAATTAATTGATATTTATTCAATTTAATTCAGAGTTTGTTTTATTTTTCGTAATTGATTCTATTTTTTACTTGATGACGTAAAGATCGATCTTTAGCGTCGATCAATGAATCGCTTCCGGAACAGGAAAATCCCTCAGTTCCTTCAAAAATAAACTTGTGGCGCTGGATGAAGCGACACTTCAGAAACGGTTCGCTTCATCCCTTGTGGCCGGGCGCCGCGGCAATGGCGATTCATCGGTTCAAAATACCAAGAGGTAGTTCGACATGTGTGATTTGTGTTTCGCGACCGGCCGTACCGAAGACATCCCCATCGTTGCCGGGTTCAGTTGCGATGACGGCACCGGACCGGCAGCAGATCCGTCGGCCGACGGCGCCGGTGTCTCATCCGCGCCGCTGCCGGTTTTCAGCAATGACCAGATTGCGGATCAACTGACCCGGGAGACTTCCGGCGGAGCGCCGATCTCGTTCGATGCGGGGCCGGGGGACACGATCACGGTTGACATCACGGGACTGACGAATGCGGGAAAGTTTCTCGCCACCAACGCGCTTGAAGCCTGGGAAAACGTGACCGGTCTCACCTTCGCCTTCGTCTCCAGCGGTGCCCAGATCACCTTCGATGACGAGAATTCTGGTGCCTATGCCAGCTTTTCCTGGTGGAGCAATGGCGATCTGATCTCTGCCGATGTCAACGTTTCCAAAAGCTGGTTGAATTCTTACGGCACGAGCATAAACAGCTACTCGTTCCAGACCTATATCCACGAGATCGGTCACGCGCTCGGCCTTCGGCACGGCGGAAACTACAACGGTTCGGCCACCTATGGGGTCGACAACCACTATCAGAACGACTCCTGGCAAGCGACGGTAATGTCCTATTTCAGCCAGACCGAAAACACCTACATCAATGCCAGCTACGCCTACGTGATAACGCCGATGGTGGCCGACATCATCGCGGTTCAGGATCTTTACGGCGTACCGACCAGCATTCGCACCGGTGCAACGGTCTACGGAAACAACTCGAATGCCGGCGGCTATCTGGAGGCGTTTTTCGATTCAAATCAAACGGCTGCGATGACGATCTATGATTATGGTGGAACGGATCTGTTCGACTTTTCCCACTACGGCGCCAATCAGCGGATCGATCTCAACCAGGAAGCCATTTCGAATGTGGGCGGGCTGACCGGCAATCTGATTGTCGCGCGCGGCACGATCATCGAAAGCGCCCATGGGGGCAGCGGCAATGACGACCTGATCGGAAACAGTGCCGACAACACGCTTCTGGGCAACAACGGCGATGACGACCTGACCGGCGGCGGGGGCAATGACATCCTGCGCGGCGGCTACGGCAATGACACCATGTCCGGCGGGGCCGGCAACGACACGGTCTATTATACCAACGGTGACAAGTTCTGGGTGAACGGAACCCCGCAGGATGTCGGCGGAAGCGGGGTCGACACGCTGGTCATGGAAAGCGGATCGGTCTTCAATACCAGCGGCCTGTCCTGGTACGGTTTCGAGACGTTCATCGGGGCGGGGCGCAACGACCGGGTCGCCGGCAATGACGACACGGTCGACTACGTTCTTGATGGCGGCGGCGGCAACGATACGCTGATCGGCAGCGGCGGTGATGACGAACTCATCGGTGGCAGCGGCAACGACTTCCTTCGCGGGGGCTGGGGCAGCGATATCGTTTCCGGCGGTTCGGGAAATGACACGATCTACTACGGCAGCGGTGATGTCTTCTGGGACAATGGCACACCCAGGGATATCGGTGGGAGCGGCCGGGACACGCTGATCATCGAGACCGGCTCCAAGTTCAACACTTCCGGCCTGTCCTGGTACGGGTTCGAGGAGTTCCAGGGCGCGGAAAAGAACGACCGCGTTGTTGGCAACGAGGCTGGCGTCGACTACCGGATGAACGGCGGCGGCGGCAATGATTTCCTGAAAGGAAACGGCGGCACGGACACACTGATCGGCGGTTCGGGCAACGACACGCTGGATGCAGGCGGGTCCTCGGGCGGCTGGCAGCAGCTGGAGGGCGAGGCGGGCAACGACAGCTATGTCGTTTCCTCCGATGGCGGCTTCATCGATATCGTCGAGCTTGTCGGCAAGGGCATCGACACGCTGCTGTTCAAGGATCTGACGGTTTCGGATGTCGAGGCGTCCACCGACAGCGACAGCAACATGCTGCTTAGCTGGGCCAGCGGGGCGGGTCAGGTGCGGATCAACGATCTCGGCACCCATATCGAGAATTTCGAGTTTTCGAACGGAACCGTTCTTCAGGCGGATGATTTCGCCTTCGTCTGAGAGGCCGGTTGACGTGCGGAGCCGGCGGCCTCGTGCCGGCAGTATCCGCTGCCGTGCTCACGGGGCCTGAAGACAGGCCTCGACAACCTTCGCGCAGGCGAGGAGTTCTGAGTCCCGTCCGCCGGCGGCCACTAGCATGGCACTCAGTGTGCTGTCCGCGTGCCGGTACGGCATGGCTATGGCGCAGGCATCGGCGACATTGGCAAGGGACGGGTTGCGAAGCGCCAGAAGGTTCAGGCGGTTGAAGGCGTCATCGTCGGCAAGCTCTTCAATTCGCGGCGGCAATTTCGGGGTGGTTGGCAATAGCAGCATGTCTTCACCGATCTCATCCCGGAAGGCAGCGATGAAGTGCTGACGCCTGTTCAGCGTCTGCCGATACTCCACAGCCGAGATTTCTTCGGCCCGGCCCATCCGTGCATGAACGCGCGGATCGAACTCACCGGGCGATGCCTGAAAATGCGGCTCGTAGTGGGCGCGCGATTCCACCGAGGTCATGTGCCACGGGGGAACGCTGTCATGGAGCGACATGGCCGCAATCTCACGCTCGACGACTTCCAGCCCCATCTCCCGAAGCGTTTTGATCACCGCCCTGAAACCTTCTGCAACGGCGTCATCCATCTCGGTAAATCCGAAGTTGGCGGGAACGATCAGCCGCACTTGAGCCGGATCGGCGGGGACCGTTTCTTTCGCCGCCATGACCTGCCAGGCGAGCTCACATGCGGCGACCGACTTCGCCATGGGACCGAAACTGTCGAGGCTGTCGGAGAGCGGTTTGCCGCCGTCCATCGGGACGGAACTCTGGGTCGGCTTGAAGCCGGTGATGCCGGTGAAGGCGGCAGGAATGCGCAGGGACCCGCCGGTGTCGCTGCCGATTGCGATGTCGCACAATCCGAGGGCCACCGAAACGGCTCCGCCGCTCGTCGACCCGCCCGGTGCACAGCCGGGATAGGCAGGGTTTCGAGGCGTACCATGGTGCGGATTGAGCCCCAGTCCGGAATAGGCGAACTCGGACATGTTGGTAAGGCCGGCAAAGACGCCGCCAGCCGCATCCAGGCGTGCGATGGCAGGCGCATCCGCCCTTGCAGGAGGGTCGCCGGCAAGGACACGGGTCGCGCTGGTGGTCGTCTCGCCTTCAACATCGAAGAGCGCTTTCACGCTGATCAGGGCACCGGCAAGCGGGCTTCCGGCTTCAGATGCCGTGGCTGCCTGGCGCCGCGCCCGGTCGCCGAGCAGCTTCAGGAAAACCGCCTCGGCCGCGGGATCGCCAGCCGCGCGTTCCAGAGTGGTCTCAAGACGTTTCGAAGCCGTCTTTGGTGTCCAGGGAAATGAAGCACTCATTCGGGGCAGTCCTGTGATGGCGAAGAAGGCGGAAAGGGCGTCACGAGATGATGCGGAGAGTAGCCGTTCGGTAGCTCCAGTCAATGGACTGACCGCGGACCGGATCGCTCAGCGACATTATGAAACCCGGGGCGGGGCGCACACCGCCGATCGCCGGAAGCGTTCCGCACAGCATGGCGGTGCCGTCCGTGAGCGGGGCGCCTTTCATGAGCTGTTCAAGCGGCAGGATCGAAGCGAGTTTTCCGTCCTGATAGAGAACCCAGCTTCCCGCTTCTTCGATCCATGATTTGAGCACAAGGTCATCAAGATGCGTGCTGACCGCTTCAAATGGCCAAAGGATATCCGCGACCGGTTTTGCGCAGATCTGCTTGGAGGCGGCGACGGAGTGTGCTTCCAGAGCGCGATCCGTATGATCAGACGCAAGGCCGAGCCAGATCCTGCCATCCTGTTTGAGCAGAAAAGGTTCGGCTTCTCCCGATGTTTCCTCACCAAGCGCCTGGATCTGCTTTTCCTGTGTCAGGAGGGCGGGGGCGCACTGGTAGTAGAGCGGGACACTCGAAGGTGCGGGAACACCGATTGCTGCAAGTTCCTCGATGTGATGGTTGACGGCAGCGCGGTCGCGGCCGGTCCAGCCGGCCACGATGAGCCTTTCGGGAGTGCTTTCCAGCACTCCGGTTTCGGTCTGAAATTTCATGAACGGTTCTCTTACAAGGTTGACGGCAGGAACAGCGCCAGTTGCGGCATGAGGATGAGCAGGCCAACCATCGCCAGCATCGCCAGCGCGTAGGGAATGCAGCCAAGCATGACGTCACTGAAACTGCCGGATTTGCGCGCGGCCTGGACGACGTAGAGGTTGAGCCCGACGGGTGGAGTGATCAGCGCCATCTCGACCAGAATGATCATCAGGATGCCGAACCAGATCTTGTCGTAGCCAAGCTGTACGATGATCGGCACGACGATCGGGATCGTCGCGACCATCAGGGAGAGGGTCTCGATGAAAAACCCGAGCACGATGTAGATCAGGATGATCACCAGCAACGTTTCCAGCGGCCCCAGGCCGAGGCCGGACAGCACGTCCTGAAGTGCGCGGCTGACGCCGGCCGCGGTCAGGGCGAAGTTGAGCACATAGGCGCCGATGACGACCAGCATGATCATCGCCGAGGTCTTGACGGATCCGCGCAGCGCGTCCTGCAGCATCTCCCAGTTCAGCGCCCGCTGATGCGCGGCGATCAGGAGCGCGATGGCAACGCCGACCGTGGCAGCTTCCGTGGGCGTTGCCCATCCGGCGTAGATCGAGCCGACGATTGCGGCAAAGAGCCCGAAAATCGGCAGAAGATCCGCGAGGCCGTCGAGCTTTTCCTGCCAGGTGCTGGATTGGCGCGGACCGCCCAGGGAAGGCTTGAACACGCATATGATCACCGTGATCAGCATGAACAGCCCAGCGAGGAATAGTCCCGGTATCAGACCGGCGAGGAACAGCTGCGGGATCGAGCTTTCCGTCAGAAACCCGTAGACGATCAGATTGATGGAGGGCGGGATCATGATGCCGAGCGTTCCGCCCGCGGCGATGGCGCCGGAAAAGAGCTTCGGATTGTAGCCCAGTGCCTGTGCCTGGGGCATGGCGACGGTTGCCACCGTCGCGGCGGTTGCGACCGACGAGCCGGAGGTTGCCGAGAACATGGTCGAGGTCGCGACATTGGCGTGGATCAGTCCGCCCGGCATCCACGCGACCCACTTTTCCAGCGCCGTGTAGGTGCGCCGGGCGACGCCGCTGCGGACCAGGATCTCGCCCAGAAGCACGAACATCGGTATCGCGATCAGGGTCGCCGAGTTGGAGGAAGACCAGACAATCTGGCCAAGTCCGCGCATCAGCGGAAAGGGGCTGAAGAATTCGTCGATCCCGAAAGCCAGCAAAAACAGAACGATGCCGACCGGAATGGAGAGCGTCAGAAGCCCGAGAAGGCCGACGGAGGTAAAGGCGATCATGCTTCCCCCTTTGCGCCGGCGACGGCATCCACGGCTTCGTAGTCGGAACTCAGGAAACTGACGAGGACAGACGCAAGCAGCACGCAGGCCGACAGAGCGAACCAGACCCACCCGGCCCACCACAGGGATTGCGGCAGCCACAGGGGCGTTTCAAGCGGCGTGTTGGCGCGGGCGCCGGTCGACAGCGTCTTCTCCAGGACGCCCCAGCCCCGCCAGGCAACGATGATCGCGGTGCCGGCAAGGCAGGCAAGAGAGATGGTGTCGAACACCGCCCGGCCCATGGGCACGAGGCGCTGGCGAAGCAGGTCGATGCGTACATGCGCCTGCTCCGTCAGGGCGTAGCTGATGCCCCAGCTTGTGGTCACGGCCATGACGTAGCCGGAGATTTCGTCGACACCCCCGAGCGACCCGCCCAGCCGGCGTGCAATGATCTCTATGAGCGTGAACGCGACGCAGGCAAGCAGGACCAGGCCTACTAGGATTGCCAGGCGATCATTGATCCGCCGAAGGGCGAGAGCCAGGGACGTCATCGGAAATGCCTCAGTTGCTTTCCAGTTTCACACCGGTGACCTTGCCGACGCTGTCGCTCCAGCGTGCCGCCCAGTCACCGCCCGCGCGCTCCGCCCAGTCCGGAAGCACTTCGGAGATCAGAACCTCCTTGGCCTTTGCCTGATCGGCCTCGCTGGCTTCGACCAGGATCAGGCCGCGCGCATCACCATAGGGGCATTCGCCGTTGCCCGTCAGGCAGGCGACGTCGTTTTCAAGTGCGTTCTGGGCGGTTTCCCAGGCCGGTGCCTCAAGACCTTCCTTCACGCCTTTTTCCAGCGCGGCTTTCTGGGCGTCGGAGAGGGAGTTCCACTTGTCCAGATTGATCGCGGTCACGACCGGATCCCAGCCACCAAGGGGCAGGGGCATGAGATGCGTGGACACTTCCCACCAGCCGGCATTGTAGCCGGAACCCGCCCCGGTGATGGCGCAATCGACAACGCCGCGCTGCAGGGCGCCGGGCACTTCTCCGAAGCCGACATTGACACCTTCGGCGCCAAGGGCTTCCAGAAACTTGGCCGTCATCCTGCCGGATGCGCGGATCTTCTTGCCCTTCAGGTCGTCAAGCGAGCCGATCTCGGCATTGCAGAAAACCACTTGCGGCGGATAGGGGGCGATCCCGAGCACCTTGGCGTTGAAGACGTCCTTGTAGATGTCGTCGACCATCGGGCGGGCGGCTTCGACAGCCTTTTGTGCGGTTGCCGCGTCCGTGGCGATCAACGGTACATCCAGGCCTTCCAGCGCAACGCTGTCCGAGACGGCGTAGTCTGCCACCGTCATGCCGACATCGAACACGCCCTGGGAGAGCATGCGGAAAACGTCGCCGCCGGCGATCCCCATCTGGTCGTGGGTCGTCAGCGCCGCGGTCAGGTCACCGCCGGAGAGTTCGGGCAGCTTTTCGGTCCAGAACGGCGCTTCATACTGCTTGTGCAGCGGTAGCCCGCTCCAGCTGCCGACTACGGCGAGTTCCTCGGCCTTGAGGTTGGTTCCGGCGGAAATCGCGATCATGGAGATCGCGGACATCAATATCAGTCTGTTCATATCGTTCATCCTCTGTTTTTCCAGATCTTTCAGCTAGTTATCGTTATAGGCGTAAAGCGGGGCGGTGGTTTCCGAGACGCTGGTTATCAGCATCGCACCCGGAGCGTGCGTGATGGAGAGCGGTGGTTTCGATCGCATGATCGCCGCTTGCGGCGTGACCCCGCAGGCCCAGAAAACCGGGACTTCGCCGGGCTCGAATGCGACGGCTTCACCCCAGTCGGGTGCGTTCAGATCGGATATGCCGATCTGGGCCGGATCGCCGACATGGACCGGAGTTCCATGGGCAAGCGGAAACTTCCCGCAGATGTCGAACACTTCGCCGATCCGGTTTTCGGCGATCGGGCGCATGGACACGACCATGCCGCCCTTGAAGGGACCGCAGGGCTCGGTCTCGATGGATGAGAGGAACATCGGCACGGTCAAGTTGCTGTCGATGTGGCGCATGGCGATGCCTGCCTTGCGCAAGGCGTTTTCGAAGGTGAACGAGCAGCCGATGGCAAAGGCGACGAGATCGTCGCGCCAATACGCGTGAAGATCGTTGACCTGCTGTTCCAGCACCCCGTGGCGGTAGATATTGTACCGGGCGGCATCCACCCGGATGTCGACATCAGCGCCGAGGCGTGCAATGGCGGGTTCACCGGCGCGGGAAACGCCGGCCAGCGGGCAGGGCTTCGGATTCAGCCGGCAATAGGTGTGAAAGTCATCGGCAAGGCCGGCCGGCAGGATGGCGAGATTGCACTGCAGATTGCCCTTCGCGAGACCCGCCGTGTGTCCGTTGTAATGCCCGTCCCGGATCATCCGGCGCTGTGCCGGAAGGTCCATGTCGAACAGGTCGGGAAGCTGTGCGCGCTCGCTAGTCATTTCCACCTCGAAAGTCGGTGGCAAAATGCTGCGGTCTAACTATTATCAAGTCAAATCGTGATTTTTTGTCCGAAGTGATCAAGTTTTTTTATCGCTTTGCGGAGGAGCGCCATGACCTTTGAGCAACTCAAGACCTTTCTCAGTGTCGCGCGGATGGGCGGCGTGCGCAGGGCAGCGGAACAGCTGAATGTCTCGCAACCGGCTGTTTCAACGCGAATTTCCAGCCTCGAGACTTATCTCGGCACGGAGCTGTTCAGCCGGGTGTCGACAGGCGTCGTGCTGACCCGCCAGGGCGTTTTGCTGAGAAACCATGCCGAACAGATCATGGAAATCATGGAGCGCATCAAGGGAGAGGTCATGGCGGATGACAGTGTCAGCAGTCTCTTGCGTCTCGGCGTCGCCGAGACCGTGGCGCAGACCTGGCTGCCCGATTTCATCCGGGAGCTGCACAACCGGTTTCCCAGGCTCAAGATCGAGGTTTCAGTCGACATATCCGTGAACCTGCGCGAGATGCTGCTGGACCGGTCGCTCGACCTGACGATGCTGATGGGTCCTGTCTCGGAATACAGCGTCGACAATCTGGATCTGCCGCCGTTCGAACTGTCCTGGTACCGGCCGATCGATCTGCCGGAACCGGATCTGAGCACCACGCCGGTCATCACCTATAACCGGAACTCCCGCCCGCACAGGGAACTGACGCAGGAGCTCCGCGACAGATACGGCAGTTCCGCGCAGATCTTTCCGACGAATTCCCTGTCGACCGGGTTCGAGATGGTGGCGTCCGGCATCGGTGTCGGCATCCTGCCGCGCGTCCTCGGTCGGCGGCTGGTCGAGGAGAAGCGGATAACGACATTCGATCCGGGCTGGCAGGCAACACCGCTGCGTTTCACCGCGACCTATATCGGCGAGCCAAGGAACGAACTGATCGAACGTGCGGCACGGATCGCCCAGGACGTGGCCCGCGACTTCGGTGAGGCGGGTTAGGGGACGGAGAGAAGAGATCGACAATTGGGTACGTTCCGAACCGGGGCTCGGCAAATCTGCCGAGTGTGCCGCGCACTTGAAACGTGCGATTTCCGCCAGATCACGATCATCCCGGCGCGTGACGCACACTTCGCAGCCTTTCTTGCCCGAGAATCGAAAAAAGGCCTGTCTTATCTGCGGTTAGCCGATAATCTTCCCTATGGGTAGTTTTCAACTTGATCAAGGAGGATCATTTCATGCTGAGGAGACTGATGGTTGCGGCAATTGCCGCCGCGTTGCCAGGTCTTGCCATTGCCCAGGACAGTGCCAAGCCGAATGTGCTGGTGATCTGGGGGGATGACATCGGCCAGTTCAATATCAGCGCGATCAATCGCGGCATGATGGGGTACCGGACACCGAATATCGACAGGATTGCCGCTGAAGGAGCCTATTTCACCGACTGGTACGGCCAGCAAAGCTGTACCGCGGGTCGGGCGGCCTTCATCACCGGGCAGTCGCCGATGCGGACCGGTCTGACCAAGGTAGGGCTGCCCGGTGCGCCGGAGGGCATGCAGATCGAAGACCCGACCATTGCCGGTCTGCTCAAGACCCACGGCTACGTCACCGGTCAGTTCGGCAAGAACCACCTGGGTGACCGGGACGAGATGCTGCCGACCAACCATGGCTTCGACGAGTTTTTCGGCAATCTCTATCACCTCAATGCCGAAGAGGAACCGGAGCACCCGGACTATCCGAAAGATCCGGCGTTCCGGGAAAAATTCGGCCCGCGCGGCGTCATCAAGTCCAGCGCGGACGGCGCCATCGAAGACACCGGTCCGCTCACCCGCAAACGCATGGAAACCGTGGATGAGGAAGTGACCAGCGGTGCGCTCGACTTCATGCAGCGCGCTGTCGATCAGGACAAGCCCTTCTTCCTGTGGTGGAATTCGACGCGGATGCACATCTTCACGCACCTGAAGGAGGAAAGCGAGGGCGTGACGGGCTACGGCATTTATGCGGACGGCATGGTGGAACATGACGGTCATGTCGGACAGTTGCTCGACAAGCTCGAGGAACTTGGCATCACCGACAATACCATCGTCATGTATTCCTCCGACAACGGCGCGGAAACATTCACGTGGCCGGATGGCGGCACCACGATGTTCAAGGGCGAAAAGAACACCCAGTGGGAGGGCGGCTTCCGCGTTCCGACGCTGATCCGCTGGCCCGGCACGATCGAGCCCGGGACCGTGGTCAACGAGATCGGTGCTCATGAAGACATGCTGCCCACAATCCTTGCTGCTGCGGGCGATCCCGACATCAAGGCCCAGTTGCTCGAGGGCGGTGTCGAAGCCATCGGTCGCACCTACAAGGTTCACCTCGACGGCTACGACCTCGGTCCGGCCCTGAGGGGAGAAGCGGACTGGCCGCGTGAAGAGTTCATCTACTGGACCGACGACGGGTCCGTGGCTGCCCTGCGCTGGAACGACTGGAAGTTCACCTATCTCAAGCAGCACGCGGAAGGCTACAAGGTCTGGACGACACCGTTCGAGGTCCTGAGGGCGCCGTCGCTCACCAATCTGCGGATGGATCCGTTCGAGCGGGCGGAAGCCGAGGACGCGATGGGATATCAGCGCTGGTGGGTCGAGCACATGTTCGTTTTTGCACCGGCCGGTGCCTATGTCGCGCAATGGCTCTCCAGCTTCCAGGAATTCCCGCCGCGCCAGAAACCGGGAAGCTTCAATCTCGACAATGTCATGGAAGCGATGACGGCCGGGTCCCAGGGCAACCAGTAGTCCGGCTTCAGATCAGACACTTTATGGCAGGGCGGCAGAGGCCGCCCTGTTCTTTCAGGATGACCGACTTCACGATTGCGGCTGCGTGCAACGTGTGCCGCCGCATTTCACGCACGCCGTTTCGCAAGTTCCCGATAGAGCGCCTCTCGTGACACGCCAAGCAGATGCGCGAGGTGCTGAATTTGCCCTTTCGGTGGAAGACTGCCGTTGTCTGTCAACCAGGCGTCGAGCCGCTGGGACACGGTTTTCAAGGATCTGATTTCAGACAGCATGCGCGCTTTCTGCAGGGACACGGCGAGTTGAGCGGCCCACAACCCGGCCAAATCGGGTGAGCTGCGCAGCACCTCTTGAAACTCGGTAACGGGTAGGGAGCGCAGGCTTGATCGGGTCCTTGCAACGCAATCACAATGATAGACCTGCGAATATGCCGATGCTTCTGCAAGCACGAAGCCGGACACAGCCCGGTTCAGGACGAGCGGCGTTCCGGTGCGCGTGTGGCGCACAAGGTCAAGCTCTCCGGTCATCACAAAAAACATCGAGCGGACATGGTCACCCGTTCTGAAGACAGTCTTACCCGCTTCCAGGATCAGGGGCCGTCCGTTTGCAAAGACCTCGGCGATATCAATCGACATGATAGTGATCATATGCGCAGTACCGACTTGCTGCTACTGGCAATCTTCAAGGATGTCGAAAGGAACGTGAAATGCCTGTCGGACTGATCAGAACCCTTGTGTTTGCCGTTTCGCTGCTGCCCCTGACCGCCTGGGGTCAGGAGCACGCGCACGGGAAAGCTGCGGCTCCCTATGCTGGCATGCAGGAACGGCAGATCAAAAGCCTGTCGGAACGCGATGTTGAAGAGTTGCGCCAGGGGCGGGGGTGGGGCCTTGCCCTGCCGGCGGAACTGAATGGACATCCCGGCCCGGTGCATCTTCTGGAGTTGAAGGACGAACTGGCGCTGACCCCGGAGCAGGTCGACACCATCACGCAAATATTCGAGGACATGAAGTCCGACGCGATTGCCGCAGGCGAGCGACTGATATCGGCGGAAGCGGCCCTGAGCGATGCCTTCGCCGGAAAACGCCCGGATACAAAGAGGCTTCGCGAGCTCCTTGTGGACGCGGCGCAGGCAAGGGCCGAGCTCCGCTTCATCCATCTGTCACGCCATCTGTCGACGCCGGCGCTCCTCAGTCAGGACCAGATCGAGACATACAGTCTTCTGCGCGGCTATGCATCCGATCCGTGTTCGGCGGTGCCGGATGGGCATGATCCGGATATGTGGCGCCGGCACAATGGCTGTGAGTAGGTGACGCGCCGTCCGGCTGAATTCATGCCGGCGGGGCAGGCAGAGAGGATGCCCATCGTTGTGACACTGGCCCTCAGACGTTCGCTGCTGCAGTTTTCATAGCGATTTCCAGAGATATCGCGGTAGCCATAGGGTGGTCGCTACACCGGCTCCGAGGGCGTCGTCTCTCTCGACCAGGCCCAGTCTGGCTTTCTTCCTCCGACACCTATTGATCCAGATACACCTCAAAATTCTCTTGTAATGTTATTTTGTTACATATACCCAATGGTGTGTTCCATTCTCATGTTTTCCGTATCCGGAGCTGAACCTTGTCCCAAGAGAGATCTAAACCGTCCATCGCCGCGCTGATGGGTGTCAGCGCGCTCGCATTTGCAGCCTTCGCGATGCCGTCGCTGCCCGTCCGGGCTGCCGAGAAAACCATGCGTATCGCCGTGCCCTTCGGACCGAAGAGCAGCGTTCCGGATCCGAGAGCCCGGCAGAACGGCTGGCTCAGCAACCGTGCGGGCGTGTCGGAAACGCTGATCGGGCTCGGCTATGACATGGCCATGCAACCCCGTCTTGCCGAGACGTTCCAGAACCTGTCGCCGACGGAATGGAAGCTGACGCTGCGCAAGGACGTGAAGTTCCATGACGGTTCGGACATGACCGCGCAGGATGTGAAGGCCTCCTTCGAGAAATTCGACATCGAGGGGCATCCCGGCCATAACCCGCGCCTTTCCAGGCTGCTCGGTATCGAGAGCATCACGGTGGAAGACGACCACACGCTGGTGTTCAAGACCAAGTCGCCGAATTCGGCATTCCTCTGGTCCCTGACAGAGCCGTCCGCAGCCGTTCTGAAAGACGGCACGGATGACTTGCCGCTGATCGGCACGGGCCCGTTCGTGTTTGTGATGGCCGAGCCGGACAAGACCTACCAGACGCGCAAGTTCGCCGACTACTGGGGCGGGGAACCTAAGCTGGACAGGATCGTGATGGATGCGCTGTCCGACCCCTCTGTTGCGGCCTTGGCGCTGCAAGCCGGTGACGTCGACCTGGTCACCAACTACCCGGAGCCGGGTTTTGCAGCCCTCCAGGACAAAGGCGAGGGCCAGCTGTTCTCCAATCCGACGACACGTCTCTTTTTCTTCCAGGTCCGGACGGCCGACGGACCTCTGGCCAATGACACGCTTCGTACCGCCGTCTCGCTCGGGCTCGATCGCGAGACGATTGTCGCCGCGTCCCTGAACGGTGTCGGCGGTGAAGTCGCGAACAGCCTCTTTCCGGCAACCATGGCCTCATGGGCGAACGGCAACCTGACGCTCGACTACGATCCGGAGAAGGCCGCGGCGCTCCTTGATGAAGCCGGTATCACGGACACCAATGGTGACGGCAACAGGGAACTGGACGGTGAGGAGATTTCGCTGAAGATCCGTTCCTACGAGGGCCGTGCCGCGCTGCGCCCGACGCTTGAGATCACGCAGGCGCTTCTGCAGCAGATCGGCATCGGGGCCGAAATCGCGATGGGCGAGTACGACGCCAACAACGAGGCCCTGAAAGCCGGCGAGATCGACATGCATCTTCAGGCCTGGGGCACCGCGCCGCAGGGCGATCCCGACTACTTCCCGAGCACGCTGGTGGAATCGGGTGTCGGATACAATTTTTCCGGCTACTCCAACGAAGAACTGGACGCGCTCTTGAAAAAGGGCCGCGAGGATTTCGACGATGAGGTTCGCAAGGAGCACTACGACCGCATCCAGGAAATCATCAACGCAGACCTGCCGTTGATCCCGGTCTTCCACAAGACCCAGGTTTCGGTCGGAAACGGCAAAGTGGACGGTTACAAAATCCATCCTGCGGAAACCTATCTCGTGACGCCGGATCTGACACTTGCCGAGTGATGCAACCGAACTTCTGAGGCTTGAGAACCTGTCGGCCCGCGTCGGCCGGCAGGTGCTCTTGTCCGACATCAGCCTGACAATCTCGCGTGGTGAATGCCTCGCGATCGTGGGCGGCTCAGGGGCCGGGAAATCAACGCTGTTGCGCTGCCTCATGGGCCTGACCCGTCCGGCGAAACCGTTCGCCGGACGGCTTCAGTTCGACGGTCAGCACATCGATTTCTCAGATCCCGGCAAGAACAAGCGGCCTCGCGGGATCGGCTATGTTCCGCAGAACCCGGACCACGGGTTCGATCCGCTCAAGCGCCTGACCTGGCAATGGCGGCAGGCGGCCCGGGTTGTCACCGGCCGTGCCGGGATTTCCGGGCCACAGGCACAGCTTCTTGAAGAGCTTGGACTGAAGCCGTTCGAAAGGTGTTTTCCTCATGAATGGAGCCGCGGCATGCAGCAGCGTCTTCTGCTGGCCATGGCCCTGATGGGAGAACCGAAGCTGCTTGTGCTGGACGAACCGACATCTGCCCTTGATCCGCTGATTGCCGCCCAGGTTCTGCGCGCCGTGATGCGGCACGCCGAACGGCTTGGTGTCGCTGTTCTGATTGTTACGCATGATCTCTCGCTTGCGGCTCGATACGCGGACCGTGCGGTTATCATGAACGCGGGTCGTGTGGCGGAAAGCGGGGAGACCGCCACGCTTCTGAAGGATCCGCAATCCGAGTATGGCCGGCTGTTGGTGCGCCATCGCGAGTGGGGTGACCTTGAAAGCACCAGCGCGTCAGGCGCAATCGCTGCGGAATGAATACAGATGCTGCTTGTCGATAAACTTGACCTGACGATTGCCGGGAAATCGATCCTTGAGGATGTTTCCTTCTCCATTGGCGTGGGGGAGACGCTGTGCATTGCCGGTGAAAGCGGCTCGGGCAAAAGCAGCCTGCTCAAGGCGATGAACGGTCTGATGCCCGCGCGCTTCGACCGGCTTTCCTTCCGCCCGAAGGATCACGCACACGTCCTCCACACGGGCAAGTGGCTGGGTGCACCCGGATTGAACGGCAGCAGATGGGTGATGCAGGACCCGATCGCCGCCTTGAACCCCAAGGCGGCGCTGGGCGCGTCGATCGGTGAAAGCATCCATCTCAAAAGGCCTGCTGCGGCGGATCTTGCCGATGCGGTTTCAGCTGCGCTCGCCGATGTTGAACTCCCTGCCGAAATGGCAGTGCGCAAGCCGTCCGAGGTCTCTCTGGGACAGGCCCAGCGCGCCTGCCTTGCCCGCGCCTTGATCGCCCGGCCATCACTCATCTTCTTCGACGAACCGCTCAGCGCTCTTGATGCGATTGTGCAGAAACAGATCGCGGCGACCATGAAACGCATCCAGGAGCGGTATCGCATCACCTTCGTGATTGTGACCCATGATCTCGGATTCGCGGCGGCTTTTGCCGATCAGATGCTGGTGCTCCGGAACGGGAAAGTGGAAGCGTATCAGCCGGCGAAGTTGTTTTTTGAAACACCGGCAAGCCGGTATTGCGCTGATCTTGTCGAGGCGGCGCGGGATCTGGGAAGCCTGCCGCAGGCACGGGAAGAGGCTCACTGTCACGGGGAGGCTCAACTGTGAGCACAGGGGCGTTTCGTCTGTCCGGGCCAATTGGCTCACTTGCAAAACGGCTGTCCGGCCTCATGGCCGTCCTTCTCGGTGTCAGTTTCATCACGTTCACGATGACCTATTTCGCCCCAGGTGACAAAGCGGCAGCGATCGCCCACGCGCGCTATCCCGAAACCCAGAGTTTTCCTCCTGAAATCCTGGAAGGCATTCGTGCGGAATTCTCGTTGAACGAACCCTTTCTGGTCCAGTTCTTCCAGTGGCTTCTGCGTTTTGTGAAAGGGGATTTCGGCAACTCCTTTGCGTCCAACATTCCTGTCTGGGATGTCTTTGCCGCCAATATTGCCGAGACGTTGACGCTCACCGCCGTCTCTCTCGTGATCGGGCTGGCGGCCGCGTTTTGCCTGAGCGCCGTTTCGGTCTGGCGTCCGGGCAGTCTCGCCGACCGGTTGGCGGTCGCGCTTGCCTCAATCGGCGCGGCGATGCCGAACTACTGGCTCGGCCTTCTGCTGATCCTGCTCTTTGCCGCCCACCTCAACTGGCTGCCCGCCTACGGGACCGGGACACCGGCGCATATAGTCCTGCCCGCAGTGACGCTTGCCTTCTGGATTACCGCGTCGCAGACACGCCTTTTGCGCGCGTTTTTCCTGGAAGCGAAATCTGCGCCTTACATTGAAACCCTCAGATTGCGGGGTGTCAGCGAGAGCGAGATCTTCTGGCGTCACGTCATGCGCCATGCCGCTGTTCCGGCGCTCACCATGATCGGCCTCGATGTGGCTGCCCTGCTTGAGGGAACGGTCATTGTCGAGCTGACCTTCGCCCGCGGCGGCGTCGGCTCGCTGCTGGCCGGGGCCGTACTCTCCAGGGACTATCCGCTGATCCTGTTTCTGGTGATGTTCTTTGCGCTGGTCTATGTCCTGATCAACTCCCTGATCGAGATCATTCAGGACGTGCTTGATCCGAAGTCACGTCTGTTGGGGTCTGCTGTCACGGCAACTGCCAAGGAGGCCCGCTCATGACAATTGCCGACGCTCCGAACCTATCCGAGCAGATTGACCTCAAACAGCAACTGCAAAATCGCAGTCTGAAGCGGTTCCTGGCGCGTTTGTGCGGCGGTTTGCTTGTTGTGGGTGTGTTGGTCTGTGCCGGCTTCTTCCTCACGCCCTACGACCCGAATACGCCGGACTTCCTGAACCGGCTCTCGCCACCCTCGGCGGCGCACTGGTTCGGAACGGACCAGCTTGGCCGGGATGTCGCGACACGATTGCTCTACGGCGGGCTTTGGTCCGTCGGCCTGGCGCTCCTGATCACGTCCTTCGGGGCGATCGTGGGTACTGTCGTCGGTCTCGCGGCCGGCCATTTCGGCCGTATTGCCGACACCGCGTTGATGCGCGTGACCGACAGCTTCTTCGCGTTTCCGGAACTGATCGCCGCGATCACCATCGCGGGTGTCCTCGGGCCGAGCACGGCGAACATGGTGCTGGCGCTGATCCTTGTCGGCTGGATGCGGTTTGCGCGCCTGGCTCGCAGCCTGAGCGTTGAGATCGCACACCGCGACTTCGTCACCCAGGCCCGGCTCAACGGCCTGCCGTCCAGGTTGATCCTTTGGCGGCACATTCTGCCGAATGTCGGCCCGAGCCTCCTGGTGTTGTGGACCAATTCCTGGTCGCGGACCATCCTGTCGATCTCCGGTTTGAGTTTCCTGGGTTTCGGGGTGCAGCCGCCAAATGCCGAGTGGGGGGCGATGCTGCTGGACGGCAAAGCCTATATGCAGACGGCGCCACATCTCATGATCTTTCCGGGCCTTGCAATCCTTGTTTCCGTTCTGGCGATCAACCTGACCGGCGACCAGCTGCGCGATCTGCTCGGCGGCAACAGCGGAACTTCGGATTAGAGATGTCGATCGATTTCAAGGGGATCAGCCTGCGGGTCGGTGCCACGTTCTTCTTCACGCTGATGGTACTTTTCATCAAGTGGCTCGCCGACGAGATTCCGGTCGGTCAGGTCGTTTTTTTCCGGAGCGCGTTCGCCCTGATCCCGCTCGTCCTGTTCCTGATGTGGACGCGCGAGTTTCCGTCCGGGCTCAGAACGAAACGCCCCGGCAGTCATGTCGCCCGCTGCATCCTGGGCTGCCTTGCCATGTTTGCCAGTTTCGCGAGCCTGAAATATCTGCCGCTCTCCCATGCCTCGATCATCGGCTACATGGCGCCGATCCTTGCCGTTGTCCTGGCCGGGATCCTGCTGAAGGAAACAGTCACGCCCGCGCGCTGGTTCGGTGTCCTGTTCGGCTTTCTCGGAATGCTGGTGCTTATCCTGCCTACGGCCTCAAGCGCCGATGTCGACATGACCTACCTGACAGGCGTCGGCCTTGCGCTTGCAATGGCGGTTCTGACCGCCGGTGCCAAGATCCAAATCCGCAGTCTTGCGCTGACCGAAAATGCCGGTGCGATCGCCTTCTACTTCGCGCTGACCTGTACGCTCGCGGGACTTGCGACCCTGCCGGCCGGATGGGCAACGCCCAGCTGGACCCAGCTCGGCCTACTGGTCTGCACCGGATTTGCAGGCGGGATCGCGCATATCCTGATGACCCTGAGTTATCAGTACAGCGAAATCTCGAAACTGGCGGCCTTCGAGTATCTGGCGCTGGTATTCGCGGTGATCGCCGATGCGCTCTTCTTCGAACTTCTCCCCGAACCCGCCTTTTACGCGGCGGCCGCCTGCATTATCTGCGCGACGCTCGTGGTGGCGCTGAAGGACAAGGCACATAAACCGACGACGGCTTAGGGTCGAAGCGGCCATGGTTTCAGGGCAGTCCGGTTTGTCGCGGCTTCCAGTGCCCGCGCACCACGGCAGCGCGCGCGAGGATCACAAGAACCAACATGGTTCCGCTTGGCAATTCTACGAGTGGCGGGCCAAGCGTACCTTAGCTAATGTGTTTAAAACGTTACATGAAAACGGGCCAACATACGCATTACGCGACGGCGAGCAGGGCGTTTCGGACGGTGTGTCCCTCCGGAACGGCGGGAGTGAACCCGCAGGGACTCCCGATTTTCATGAACGTGTCTTCGCGGGTGCCCAGAGCGCCATGACAGGGGAATGTGGAACAGCACGATGATGTATTTCGCTCTTTTTGTTCTGATCGTTCTGGGTGTAACCGCCGTCGCGATTTGGGTGTTCCTGGCAATCGCGCCCGGACGCATTGCCGATCAGCGCGGTCATCGACGCGCGGATGCGGTGAGGGTGTGCGGGTACTGGGGTGCACTGACACTCGGTATCCTGATGCCGCTTGCTTTTATATGGGCCTATGCGGATGGAACGTCCGGGGCGGCTGAACATGATACCGGAAACCAGGCATGATCGTTTTTCTGACACTCTGCTACTGCGCCCTTCTTGCCGGCCTGGTGAAGTTCAAGATCGTCCCCTTCAACACGTTCTGGAAACTCTCGCCCGTCCTCTGGATGGTCGTGCTTTTCGTGGTCCTGTTCATTCCGATGCAATGGGGGGCGCCTTCAGGCCCGATCCGGCTTTACCAGAACGTTGTCGAGATTGTTCCGAACGTTACCGGTGAAGTCACGGAGGTTCCGGCCGAGCCACTGGTGCCGATTGCCGAGGGTGCGGAACTCTTCAAGATTGATCCGACCCCGTTTCAGGCTGCCGTTGATCAGAGCCGCGCAGCCCTGGCCGAGGCCCGTCAGGCGGTGCCGCAGCTGGGTGCATCCTTTGACGCGGCCAAGGCAGCCGTCGCGGAAGCCGAGGCACTGCGCGACCGGTCCAAGGACGAATTCGAGCGTTTTCAAACCGCCAATGAAAGTGCCAGATCGGCGGGCAACAGGAGCCTGGCCTTCAGCGAGAGCGATGTGGAGCAGCGCCGGCTCACCTATGTCGCCTCGGAAGCTACGCTTTCGCGTGCGCTCGCAACGGCGGAGCAGGCGCGTCTGGCCTACACCTCGAATATTGACGGCGTGAATACGACCGTGGCGCGTCTCGAAGCGGAGCTGCGACGGGCCGAATTCAACCTCGAGCAGACAATCGTGCGCGCACCGTCCGATGGCTACGTCGTCAGCCTGACCCTTCAGCCCGGACAGCGCGTTGCCAACCTGCCGCTTCGGTCCTGGATGGCGTTTGTGCCTTTCGAACAGCGCCGTCTGGTGGTTGCGATCCCTCAATCCCGGCTGCGCTTCGTGCGCGAGGGCCAGCAAGCGGAGGTCACGTTCGCCCATTTCCCAGGTGAGATTTTTGGCGCCATCGTCGAAGAGGTCATTCCCATCAACGCGGCGGCGCAGGTCCCGCCGAACGGCGTGCTGCCTTCGCTGGCGCAGCTTTCCGGCCCGAATGAATTGATGGGTGTTGTCCTGAAGCTCGCGGATCGCGCCGACCTTTATTCCGAGATCCCGGCCGGCGCTGGCGGAACGGCCGCGATCTACACAACTTCGGTTCAGCCGACACATATCATTCGTAAGGTGATGATCCGGATGGACGCCTGGCTGAACTACATCATCCCGAATTGATCCTGCCGAATGGCCCCCAGTTGACAGAAACGTTTTTTTGCGAAGCCGGATACGGCTGCCTCCATGTTCCCGCTTGAGCCCAAGTTGCTTTCGCGATCGGAAGATTTGGACAAGAATGAAGCCTTGACGTCATCGCGCTCCCGGGCAGTCGGTTGGGCGACAATGTGAGAGAGTGCAGTTTGCAATGACATCAGATGCCGCCTTTGTTTTTGTCCTGATCGGGGTTGCCGCCGTCCTCATGGCGAGCAACCGGGTGCGCTATGATCTTGTCGCTCTCCTGGTCGTCGTCGCCCTGGTCCTGGGGAATGTTCTCACCGTCGGTCAGGCCCTGTCCGGTTTCGGCAGTTCCGTGGTCATTCTGGTGGCCTGTCTGCTGGTGGTCGGCGAGATGCTGCAGCGGACCGGCGTCGCGCGATCCGTCGGCGACCTGATCCTGAAACGGGGCGGCACGAACGAAACCCGGCTCATGATCCTGCTGATGGTCAGCGCGGGGTTTCTCGGCAGCGTGATGAGTTCCACGGCCGTCGTCGCAATTTTCATTCCCATCGTTCTGCGCATTGCAGCGGAGACCGGCCTGGACAAGTCGCGCCTGCTGTTGCCGATGTCCTATGCAGCCCTGATCAGCGGCATGCTGACATTGATCGCGACCACCCCGAACCTTGTCGTCAGCGATGAGCTCGTGGCGCAAGGGTACGAGGCACTTGGATTCTTTTCGTTTTTCCCGCTCGGCGTTCTCATTCTCGCGGCGACGATCGCTTACATGCTCCTGTGGGGGCGTCACCTGCTCGGCTCGCGCGAACCGGCACAGACGACGAAACGCAAGCGTCCGGCCCGCGCAGCTGCGGACCTCTGGATGACCTACCGGATCGGCGGGGAGGTCTACGATTACTGGGTCGGCGGTCCGGTCTCCATCGACGATATCCGTGAATTCAGAGCCCAGGGTGTGAACTTCGTTGCCCGCCGGCGGCGCGACCGCAACCGGGAGCGGGAAACGGTCCTCTTTCGCGACGGCATGGAACTGAGGCGTGACGATCTGGTTCTCGTCAACGGGCCACAGGAGGTTCTGGATGCAATCGCGGCTCGTCCGGATTTCACCCGCAGGTCCGCGCTCGGCGTGAGGGCCGAGGACTGGCAGGACGGTCTGGGCATTGCCGACATCATGGTACACCCGGAAGCGACGGTCATCGGCGAAAAGCCGGAGGAAGCCCTCTCGCATGACGCGCGCGAACTGGATGCGCTCGGGTTCCTGCGGGGCGGAGAACCGGTGGAAGACGTCAAGGAGACACAGTTGAAGGCGGGAGACCGGCTCCTGGTGCTCGGTCCCTGGGACGAGCTTGACACGCTTGTGGAGCAGCGGGACGATTTCGTGCTTCTGGCCTATCCGAAGGAGAGGCAGGATGCGGTGCCCAACCTGCCGAAATACGGCGTTGCCGTCGGCATCCTGGCCGCGATGGTCGTGCTGAGCGCGCTCAATCTCGTTCCCGTCACGATCGCCGTCCTGCTGGCTGCGCTCGCTGCGATCCTCTTCAGGACCATGAGCGCGGAAGATGCCTATGCATCCATCAGCCTGCCGACACTTGTCCTGATCGCGGGCATGCTGCCGCTGGCAAACGCCCTTGAGGTGACCGGAGGCTCGGCACTGATCGTCGGCTTCCTGCTGGACGTTGTCGGAGAGGCCAATCCGAGCGTCATGGCCGGAGCCCTGTTTCTTCTGACCGCTCTGCTCGGTCTCGTGCTGTCCAACACCGCCTCGGCGGTTCTGGTTGCGCCGATCGCGATCACGGCGGCCGAAACGATGCAGGTGTCGCCATATCCCTTTGCGATATCCGTGCTGATTGCGGCTTCCGCGGCCTTTTCCACGCCTGTCTCGACGCCGGTGGTCACCCTGGTCGTTACCCCTGGCGGATACTCCTTTTCGGATTTTCTCAAGCTCGGTATTCCGCTCACGATCCTGACCGGTATCATCACGGTCGTCACCGCACCGCTGTTCTTTCCGTATTGAGGCGGGGCGCGACGGGAACTCAGCACCTCGGCAGTCTGGCTCCTTGCGCGGGACGTTGAGCCCGTTGTCTGTCCCGGTTAGCCTTGGCAGGGCTTTCCGCCTGCCACCGTGCGCGGGGGTAAATATTTAGCGTCTGGGAGAATGCACCATGGACAAGGTCTTGGTCGTTGGTGGAAGAACCACCGGTCTGATGATGGCATCGGAACTGGCAAGACGCGGTATCCCGGTGCGTTGTATCGACAAGTCGCCTGGAATAGACCCTCATGTCCGGGCGAACCTGCTGCATTCGCGCACGTTGGAAATCTTTCAGGGCCTCGGGCTCGACGCACAGGTAACGCGCGGTTCTGTTTCCGAGATTGGCTTCGTGTTCTACCGGGACGGGCAACGTGTCGGGGAAAGCCCTCACGCGCCCATCGACTCGCCGTTTCCCTTCGGCATGTCGCAGTCCCAGGCCCACACCGAAGCCACTCTGGAAGCCCTTCTTGAAGCTTTGGGAGGCACAGTGGAACGCGGTGTTTCGCTGACCGCCTTGACCCAGGACGAAGATGGTTTGACCGTCACATTGCGGCATGGCGGCGAACGGGAAGAGACCGCTAGATATCAGTGGGTGATTGCATGCGACGGTGCTCACAGTTCAGTGCGCCACCTTGCCGGCGATGCATTTCCGGGCGATGCCGATGACATTCCGTACATCCTCGGGGATGTCTTGATCGATGGCGATGAGGATCTTGAACCCGACAAGGGACACGTTTTTTTCCATGAGGACGGCGTCTTGTTTGCGTTCACGAGACTGCCGGGCAACAGACACTTCCTTGTCGCCAGTCTGGCGGCGGAAACTAGCGTAGAGGGGACACCAACCCTCCAGCAACTGCAGGCCATTGTTGCGGAAAGATCCGGAGTTTCGTTGCGATTGCACGATCCGCACTGGCTCGGCTTCTTCCGCATCAATTACCGTCTTGTGCCCCGCTACCGGCAGGACAGGATCTTTCTGGCGGGTGATGCCGCTCACGTTCACAGTCTGCTGGCGGGTCAGGGCATGAATACAGGGATCCAGGACGCCCACAATCTGGCCTGGAAACTGGCGCAGGTCGTCAGGGGCAGGGCACCTGCCCAGCTTCTCGACACGTATGAAACGGAGCGGAGGATCGTTGCGGAGGAAATCCTCGAAACAACGCGGAAAATAACGGAAACAATGGAAAGCTATGCTGGTCTCCCGCAACAGGACCGCGAGACCTTCATCTCGCACCTTTACACGCCTGAGGCCGCGCGTCTGGATGCGGCGCGCCATCTGCAGGAAGTCGACCTCGAATACGGCGCCAGTCCGCTCAGCGTGACGCCTGCAGACGACGATGAGCGGGGTCCAAGGCCCGGCACCCGCGCTCCGGATGCGACAAATCTGGTTTTCAACGGGCAAACCACGAGCCTGTTCAGGTTGCCCGCCGACGATCAATACAGGTTGTTCTTGTTTTGCGGGACATTGAATTCACCGGCTGTTGAAGTGCTCCGGGATGCCGCCATTGCATCTGAGGAGTTCGCCCAGTGGCTTACGCCATACATTGTGGGAGGCAAAACCGCTGCCGGTGCATTTCCGGACCTTGCAGTGATCATCGATCCAGAAGGCAACATGCATCGCATCTATGGTGCGGATAGCCCTTGCATATGTCTGGTGCGTCCGGACGGATATGTGGCCTATCGCAGTTCAGACCTGACAAGTGTTGGCCGCTATTTCGAGCAATCGGGGCTGACAGGTCGATGAGGACCAGGTGCGCACCGCACCACCGTTGGGCGGTTGGTTGAGACTGGCGAGCGATAAACCAGGATGGCAAGGGTTGACCCGGTGCCACTGACGCCAAGCTTCAGCTGTTCACGCCGGGCTGGAAGCGGTAGTGGCCGGTGATGGGAAAGTCGAACAGGCGATCTTCCAGGCGGGTTCCCGCTCCAATGTTGTGAATGACAAGCGGGCGTTTGCCGTCCCGCGAGCGGTAGTGAGTCACGATCGCGATGTGCGGCAGGTTGCCGGGCAGCGTCTGTGAGACGATGTCCCCGGGAAGGTAGTCGGACGGATCGTTGCTCACCGGCAGCGACGCCGCCCTGCGCTCGAAGAATGTCCTGAGATTGGGGACGCGGCGGTGATCGATGTTCCTGTCGGGGCGTTTCAACCCCCAGATCTTCGGGTAGGCCCTGAAATCGCGCGACATGTCCGCGTTGACTTCTTCCTGCAGGTCGAAGTCGAAAGCGTCGCGATAGGCGCGGATGAGGACATCCGTGCAGACGCCGCGTTCGCGCGGAAGGTCGCCGTTGGGATAGGAGAGGCCGATATAGGCAGGGTCGTATATGACGGTGATGCCGATCTGGTCTTCTGCGGCCGAAATCAGCTTTTTGGCCCAGGGTTCGGCCTCAAGCGGATCGCGCTGAAAATTGATCTGGACAAGAGGGGGCCTGTTGTGCGCGATTGCGTCTTGCGCAATCTGCAGTCCGGCTTCGAGCTGCCCCGGGATCATGGCCGTAGCCGCCAGACCGCCTCCGGCAACACACCCCGCTCCGATCAGAAACTCTCTGCGTTTCATCCGCCATCCATTTTCCGCGCCCGTGTACCGAAATAAGCGGATTCTGAGTCAGGAATGGGGCGGACGGGGGATTTTGTGCCGACTGTCCTGATGGCAGCGTTATCCGATGATGACGTAGAAAGAGAAATAGATGAAAAAATCTATCTTGGGTTGAAGTGTATATGTATTTTTTGCGATCATGGATTTTCTGCTTTGTCCGATGGGGAGGATGGCACCATGACTTCTGCTGACAATTTGAACGCCCTGAAACGCTGCTACGAATTGTGGAATGATACCAAAGGTGAGAGCGTCGATGCGTGGCTGGACCTTTTTGACGATACCGTGGATTTCCGTTCTCTGGCCATGGCACAAGATCCAAGCGTTGATTTCACCAAACCCTGCTGCAGCAAGAGCGAGGTGATCCAGTACCTTTCCGGATTGAAAGCCGACTGGTCGATGCAGCATTACACGATCGATGAATATGTCGTCGACGGCGGCCGGATCTGCGCCTATGGCTCAACGGCCTGGACGAACAGGACAACCGGCACGCTGCTGGACACACCGAAGCTGGATTTCGTGAAGTTCAAGGATGGAAAGATCGTGTTCTTCTACGAGTTCTACGACACCGCCGGGCTCATTTCGGCGGCGCGCGCCTGAGGCGAGCGTCCGGGGACAACGGCCCGCGCAACACACTTGGCGGACCCAAGTCAATGTCGTGTCGAAACGCAGGAGGAATTTTTCAAGCGCTTTCCTTGAGAATGCGGATCTGGCCTCGCATTTCCCCGGGTCGTTGTCCTTTGCCGGGACAGGCTGATCCCTGCGTGGGTCAGACTTTCAGCATGCCTTCAAGCAAAAGCCTTGTCGCCTTCTCGTAGGCCTCGCGATTCTCGCCGTTCGCGATAGCCAGCGCCGCTCTGTCAAATGCCGACGACAGCAGGTCGGCGAGGGGTTCCAGCGGAACCCCCTTGAGCGCGCCGTGGCCGGCTGCATGGCGCAGGCCCTCAAGGATCGTCGCGCCGCCCGTTTCGCGGTCTATCGCTGCCATTTCCTCCACCCCCAGAACCGCAGGACCTTCCAGGAGCAGGATACGGGTGCGTCCGGGATGGGACATGGCCGAGAAATACGCCTTTGCGCCGGCCATGAATGCGTCAAGAGGCGACTGGCCGGTATCGGTGTCCGCATCAATCTCTTCTGCAATCGCCCGCGATTCCTGATGCACCAGTGCGCGCATGAGATCCGCCTTGTCCTGGAAATGGTGATAGAGCGCGCCGCGCGTGACGTTGGCCAGTTTCACGATCTCGGGCGTTGCCGTCTCCGCATATCCCTTGTCCACGATCAGCCTTCTTGCGGCGTCCAGCAGGGCGGTTCTCGTTTCCGCACGGCGCTCGGCCTGTGTGCGGCGTGATTTTTCTTCTTGCATACATGCAGCCTGTATGTTTATGTAATTTACAAACATACTGTATGTTTTTTTAAGGCGCATGAAAAGCCTTGCTTGAAGGAAATCGGGCAATCGGGTCCCGATGAAACCGGTTGGAGGATGAAATGAAAACGACGCAATACTATCCCGTCCTGTTGACGGGCGATGTCAGAGGGACGGCCGCATTCTACAAGCAGCACTTCAGGTTCAAGGCCGTCTTCGAAGCCGACTGGTACGTGCATCTCCAGTCAGAGGAAGATGAAAAGGTGAACCTGGCTGTTCTGGACAAAAGCCATGAAACGATCCCGGCAAGCGGACGGGGGAGCGGAGCAGGGGGCCTGCTGCTGAACTTCGAAGTGGAGGATGTCGACACGATCTACGAGACGCTCAGACAAAGCGGCCTGCCGATGCTGCTGGAGCTCAGGGACGAGCCGTTCGGCCAGCGCCACTTCATCACGCAGGATCCCAACGGCGTCATGATCGACGTGATCAAGCCGATCCCGCCAAGCGCGGAATTCCTCGCGCAGTTTGCTCCGGAAGCCGTTCCCGTGTGAACGGCACTGCAGAAGTGATGCCGCCCGTTGGGGTCTGCAATTCACGCAGGTTGAGGCAAGGGCGTGGCAGTCAGCCCGGTCAGGATGCAACCCGCGGGCAGCTGCTGCTTTGCTCTGCCCGCGATTTCAGGCCCTGCAGGCTCTGCATCGTGTTCGGGTTGCCGGGCAGCACGAAGCTCTGTTCCAGGGCGGTGCGCACATTGTTGATGACGGCAAGGTCCTGAACCGCGAGCGTCTGGCACTGGGTTCCGGTAAAGCGGACACGGATGCGGATGACCCGGTCGCCGTTGTCCGAGGGGCCGAATTCGCTGTCCAGTGCCGGGTTTTCGCCCGCCATCGGCCGCTCCAGAATGACCATGTTCGGCTGGTCCTGAAGGACGGCCGTGCCTCTTTCCCTGGCGCTGGAAACGAGAGCGGCCCTGACGGTTCCCGGGTCGGCACCGATATTGACGCTCTGTGCGCCGGCGGGAACATCAAGCCGGGGCTGGTTGCCCAGGGATGCCGACTGGTTGGACGAGGACTGGCAAGCGGCAAGAACGAGGGCGCAAAGGCTGAAGATGACAGTGTGTCGCATTGAGCAGTCCAAGTTTCAAAAGAGGTGTTTCAACAGGTGACGTCACCTGTTTCTAGTCCATGTCGCATCCCCGACACAACTGCACTGTGAGATTCTCACGTTTCCTTGTATCGGGCGGGGACAAAAAGGCGGGTTCTGGTCTTCCTGCGGACGTTCCTAGAAACTGTCACCGGTCTTGAAACCTCCGCCACCGAAACTGCCGCCGCGTTTGAAACCGCCGCCGCCAAAACCGCCGCTCCGCCCCGACTTGCGTCCCGAACGGCCGAAACCACCCATGGATTTCGGCAGGCCGGTGCCGTTCGGAAAAGCCACCTTGCGGCCACGTGGCTTGCGACGCTTGTGGGATCGTTCCGCACGCGCCCAATAGTCGGCACCTGTTATGGCGCCCTTGACCAGTTCGCCGAGCAGGACGGTGGTCAGCTTGTCGTCGGAGAAGGTCGATTCCCAGCTGCCGTAGCCCTTGGAGCGGAAGCGCTTGATCACATCGGCAAGTTCCGCCCGACGACGGCCGATGTCACGCTGCAATTCGCGATCCTGACGTATCTCGCGCGCAACCTGTTCCACGCGCTCCCGGAAGTCTTCGATACGTTGCACGATCTTTTCGTCTTCCGGAGAAGGTGTATCGATGGCAGCGCGCCACAGGTCGTTCAGGTCGTCCGACTTGAGCGATTCCGACAGGTGTTCCTCCGCCTTCTGAAAGTCGGCATCTTCTCCGCCGGCAAACTCGGCAAGCGCGCCTGACAGCGTGTCGATCTGCTGTTCCAGCTTCTCGATTTCCGCATCGATCCGATCGATTTCCTCGCTATAACTCTCAATCGAACCGACCAGATCGGTTCCGGCCGCATCGGTCATGGCATTGCGGCTGAATTCGGCGAGTTTTTCCTCTTCCTGTTCGGCGATCTCGGCGCAGCGTTCCGCATGTCTTGCCATCCGGTCCGGAATGCCGGTCAACATCGCGTAGTTCGCCCTGGCATCGTTAAAGCGGATCAGGCCTGCGACCCAGTGATCGAGCGACCGGGTCAGTCCGCGATAGGCGTAGTCCTGGGTGCCGTAGCCGCGTTCCCAGAGATAGACGAAAAGCGGATCGGCGTCATAGGCCTTGCCCTTGTTTTCCCGGTCCTGTTCCGAGGTTCCGGCCTTGTCGGCGGCAGCTTCGGCTGTCGCGATGGCCTGTTCCGTGGCCTCGCGCTGCGCAAGGTAGGCAGTGTCGTTTTCCAGGCGGCCGTCGACGGCGTCCATCAGCTCGTCCATCTGGTTTTCGGCCTGATCGCGGGCCTCGTCGAGGTCCTGGCGTTTCTTGAGTTTCTGATTGCGCTCCGTCTCGCTCTGGCGCAACTGCTCGCCCAGGACCTTATAGTCGTCGTTGCGCTTGTCGAGCAGACGTCTTGCCTCGCGTGCGGCACTGTCCAGGCGCGTGTTCAGGGTTCCGGCGGCATCTGTATCCAGCCGGAACCGGGCAAGATCGCGATAGGCTTCGCTCTGCCGTTCCTGAAGGTCTGTAACGGCGCGGGTTGAGCGTTCGATGCGCTTGCTAAGTTCGGCTTCCTCGCGCCTGAGATCCGTCATCGAGTGTTCGATCGTGCCCAGGGTTTGCCGTCCGGTCAGCATTGGCGAGCCTCCGAGGCCCGGGTCGAAACAAGTGCCACTACCATTCGGTTATCGCTCCGTCCTGAACACCGCTGTTCCAGTTGATGTCCAACTCTCCGCGGCGTTTTTGGCCGAGGACACCTTTTTGAACAATGCCGTCTTCCAGCTTGTCGCGTCGGACAGCGTCGTAGATGTTTTCCGACACGCGCTGCCCCCACTTCGAAACGCGTTCGGAGTTTCCGCTTTCTTCCGACTGAATGGATTGTTCGACGACATTGCCGTCCGGATCAATCGCCTCGACAACGATGTAGAAATTTTCGGTGTTCGGGTTCGCTTCCGGGATCCGGGTCAGTCCGGTCGGCTCTCCCTCGCGCGAGACGATCTGGACTTCGAAGACCTGCTGCAGCCGCGCAGCCAGATCGCGCAGGTCCCGTTCGGCCTTGAATGCAGCCTCGTTCTTGCCGTCCTGCAGGGCCAGCCGTCCGTCTTCGGCAAGGGTTGCAGCGGTTGCTTCGATGCCGGTGTCGTCCGTCAGGGTGTCGATGCGTCCGACCAGTTCGGTATAGGCAGCGGGCAGGGCCTCCAGACGTGCCTCGAGCTCCGCTTCGGCGCGCTGTTTCGGCATGATGACCAGAAAATACCAGGCAACCACCGCGACAAGGAGCACGGCACCGGCTGCTGCGAGCCACTTCGACCAGGTGCCTCTCGAGATATAGATCATGGCCAGCGTGCGCTGGAACCCGGTCTTCGGCGGGGAGTAGACAAACCGGTCGCGCTTGAGGTCTTCGACGCCCGCCTTGAGAATGTGGTCGGGTACTTCGATGCCCTGCGAGGCATAGACCTGCCGCAGCCGGTCCATCATCGCGGCGTCGCGCTCGTCCGCCTTCAGTTCGCGCGCAACCTGGCTTTCTTCGTGCCGCAACGTGTCAACCACATCCATGACCATCATGAGGTCGTCGAGCGGTGCGTCGGTTTTGTTTGCCCTGCTAGCCATCAGAACCTGTTTTCCATGGGCGGGCCGGCAACCAGCCGGCCCGCTTCAATCGGCTGGTGTCAGAGACCCTGTCCCTGAGCGGTCAGTTTGGCAAGACGCCGCTTGCCTTCTTCAACCGCGTTCCGGATCTCTTCGGAGTTTTTCGTCGACATGTCGCGCATCTCAGTGATGATCTCCCGGGACTGCACCTGGAAATTCACGACGGAATCGACAAGCTTCTTGACCGAAGCGGCCGCGACCGTCGGGCCATAACCGGCCTTGAGCGCTTCCTGCTGCACCGCGTCGCCGATTTCCGCCAGCGTCTCCAGGCTCTTGTTGATGCCCTCCTTCATGGCATTCAGGGTTTCGGTGCTCTCGTGCAGGCCCTGCAATCCGGTGAAGGAGGCATTCAGAGCCGTCAGGACGGATTCGTTGGTGGAAAAGAAGCTGACGGACTGCGCATACACGCGCTCCTTGGCATTGGTGGTCTGCACCAGGCGCGCCATGATCACTTCCGAAGTGTTGTAGCCGACAGTCAGGTTGTCGGAGAGATCCTTGGCGATCTGGTAGCGCTTTTCCTCGTCCTGCATTTCGCGAAGCCGCTCGTCGCGCGCCAGTTCGAGACGGGCCTTCTGGGCCGGATCGTCACCGGCATACCCTTCAACGTCTTTGGATGCGGTTTCCAGAGCCAGTTTCTTGCCGTTCAGCTTCTCGGTCGCCATGTTCAAGAGCTCGAGCGCCGTTACCTCCGCCTGCTTCAGTGCGCCGCGAAAATCCCGATAAGCTTCGAGGATCGTCTGTTCCCGCTCGATCTGGTCCTTGGTGGCCCGGGCGACATCCTTGTAGGTGCCACGGATATCCTGGAAGCGGTCCGAGATCGTGCCGCGGCGCATGTCGCGCCATTTGTTGGACAGGTTTTCCGTAAACGAGATCTTGCCGTCCGCGAGTTGATCAACCAGCGCCTTGGCATCGTCGCGAATGGAGTTGAAAGCGTTGGTTATCTCTTCGTAGCGTTCGCCGATGTCCATCTGCTGGACCTGGGTGCGGACGACCTCGTTGAAGTTGGAGGCCTGCGCGAGCGTGCGCGAAATCACCAGGACCTTGTCGGGCGACAGGTCCGAAATCTGTTCGAGCAGGGCATTGATCGGAGCGTCGGCTTCCGATTCTGGTGTAATGCCGATGTCGCGCAAGGTGGACAGGGCCCGATCGAGATACTGAAGCGGCGAAAAGCTGCCTGCCGGCGCCGTTTCGGGGGTGTTGTTTTCTGATGATGGCGCTTCCGACATTTTAGCCTCCTCTTTGAAACAGCCTGTTGTTGAACGCTTGTTGCGCCCGGAAAAATGCTGCCCGGCCATTCCATTCAAAATATTATGCCGCAAGTAAGGGCAGGCTATCGCCGCTGTGTCAACGGCCTACGGTTTTTTGGACGGCGAAGCCCGGCAACCGGCGCTGAAACCGGATACATCGGGACCATTTCAGGTGCAAGAAAGACGGCATGGTGGCCGTCCGGCCATCCCCGTCCGCCTAGATATCAGAGAACACCTTCGGCCAGGACGCATGCTCCCGCCCGGTCGCGGCCGGGAAGTCGCTTTCATTGTCAAAGGCGCCGGCAGCAATCGCCTCGTAAATGCCGGCGACGACCGTTCCGTAGAATTCCCCGATCTCGGCGACGCGGTCTTCCCTGAAACGTTCCGGATCAACATATCCGTATGTCATTTCAGTGCCGAGCGCTTCGTTCATGAAGCCGACCAACTCGTTCTGGGTGATCGGGCGCCCGCTCAGATTGTAGGTCTTGCCGTCGTGTGTACTGTCGCGAAGCAGGCATGCATAGGCAAACGCAAGTTCGGCCCTCGTGGTATAGGCGCAGCGGCCACCGCCGGCACAGTTGCGAATGCCGCCGAGGCGCCTGTAGCTGTCAATATATTCAATGTCCGGTTCGATATAGATGCCGTTTCGGCCGATTGCCCAGTCCAGGCCGGATTGCCGCACATCGGCCTCGGTCCGGCGGTTGCTGTCAACGATCTCTGCAAAACCGCCGCCCTGTTCGGGGCCCTGAACACTTGTGTAGACAAAACGCCGGACACCTGCTGTGCGTGCGCCGTCGATCACCGCGCGATGCTGGTCGATCCTTTTTTCCGGGGCGTCGTTTCCCGAAATCAGGAGCACGGCATCGATACCCCGGAGCGCTCTTTCAAACGCATCACGGTCACCGTAGCTTCCCTCGCGGATCTCGACGCCAAGGTCCGCCGCCTTTTCGGGCGTGCGCGCAATTCCGATAATGTCCTGAACAGGGTGGAGCGTTTTCAGATGGTCAATGACCGCACGCCCGAGCTGGCCCGATGCTGCGGTGACGGCAAGTTTCATGGCGGCGCTCCCCGGTGTCGTATCGACATCCGAGAAGACCGTCTCGCCCTCACTGCGTCAAGTCTATATCGGCCCTGGTCACGCCAGTTCGGACGCAATCCTTGCCGCCAGGCGTGCGTTGTTGCGCACAAGTGCGATGTTGGTGTCGAGGCTGCGGCCGTCCGTGAGCTCCATGATCGCGCCGAGGACATACGGCGTCACATCCTTGCCCCTGATATTCTCCGAACCGGCCTTGCGGATCGCTGCATCGATGTAGCCGGCCATCTCCTCGCGCGGGATTTCATTCGCTTCGGGAACCGGATTTGCGATCAGGACGCCGCCGTGATCGGGGAAAGTCGACCTCATGTTCAAAAGCATGCCAATTTCCGCGGGCGTATTGAGGGAGTAGGGGGCATCGAGCCCGCTTTTGCGCGACCAGAAAGCGGGCAGTTCGGTTGTCCCGAAGCCAATCACCGGAACGCCCTTCGTTTCCAGCACTTCAAGCGTCTTTGGCAGATCCAGCAGGGCCTTTGCCCCGGCGCAGACGACGCAGACAGGTGTCCGCGCCAGTTCTTCAAGATCCGCTGAGACGTCGAAACTCTCTTCAGCGCCCTTGTGGACACCGCCGATGCCACCCGTTGCGAACACGCGAATTCCCGCAAGATGCGCTGCCATCATCGTGGCGGCGACCGTCGTGGCGCCGTATGTTCCGGTTGCCAGTGCAAAGGTCAGATCGGCCCTGGAACACTTCATGACGTTTTCAGCCTGCGCAAGCCGGTCGAGATCTGCATCGCTCAGGCCTACGTGAATTTTTCCGTCCATCAGTGCAATGGTCGCCGGAACCGCGCCTTCGCCGCGGATATCCGCCTCAACCTGGCGCGCAGTTTCAACGTTGCGCGGAAAGGGCATGCCGTGCGTTATGATGGTCGATTCAAGGGCAACAACAGGTTTTCCCGATGCGAAGGCATCGCGAACCTCGTCGCTTTGAACGAGCAATTGTTTGAGTTCCGTTCCGTTGAGAGACTGCATCAGCTGCGATGCCTTTCCTGATGAAGTGTTTCCGGGCCTGAGATCCCTGGCCTTGGATCCTGGGCTGGGGGCAGGGCCCTTATAGGCAGGGCCCCTGACCGGGCCAAGTTCAAATTTTGTCCGTCCGGGCAAATTTCTCGAGTTTGTCCCAGGACAGACCGTCCGCGAACGCGCCCGCGCTTGCAAGTGTGATTGACGCCGCAGCCAGTCCGAAGGGGACCGATCTGAAGAAGCTGAAGCCCTTAAGCATTGCCGCCAGAAAACCAGCGCTGAGAGCGTCGCCGGCTCCGGTTACATTGACGACGTCGGACGGGGGCGGGCTCATGCGCTCCAGACGGCCATCGGAACAGGCCAGCAGGTCGCCGCTTCCGCCGGTCAGGATAAATTGTTTCAGTCCGGCCACCTGCAAGGCGGCCGCCAGTTCCTCCGGGGTTGCGTGGACAGGCATGTCCAGGAGTGCGGCGGCTTCGCTGCGATTGAGCGAAACACACGCCAGATCTGCCAGGAACGGTTTGAGCCGCGCGGCCTTGGCATCCGAGACCGCATTCGCGTAGATGGCACCGTCACCGATGGATGAGATCACGCGCGCCAGCGTTGCTTCCGGCAGGTTCGTGTCGACAAACCAGTGAAGCGTGCAGCCGTGACCTTGCCGCAGTTCGGCAATCGCGCGATCGAAAACATCCGGCGGGGCCTCGGAGAGAACTCGGTCATCGACACAGGCGGCACTTAGTGAGCCGTCCGGGTCGTGCAGGGCGAGATACTGGCCGGTTACATGACCGGGGCGCGGGACGAATGTGAGGTTCAACCCCTCGCGCGTCAGCTGCTCACGCAAGGCTGCAGCGGCCGCATCTTTCCCCACTGCTCCGATCAGGTGAGCCGGAAAACCGAGGGCATTGACCGCGCGCGCGATGTTGGTCGCCACCCCTCCGGGTGACGCGGAAAGCCTCGCCGGTGTCGACGTTTCGCGCCGGATGCGCTCCTTGGCATGCGCGACCGTATCGGAATGGACGGCGCCAATGGAAACGAAACGGGTGGAGGCAGCAGTTTGCAAAGGTGAAGACCATCGTCGTGAGGATGCCGCCGGGCCGGTGGCGCTGACAGTTGCGGGCTACCAGATCATGCGGTCATCGGCAACCGCGTTGCCGGCTTGCGATTCTGCCGGTCAAGAGAATCACGATATGTTTCCACTTTCGTTTGACGTAACGGGACTTTTACTGAAGCGAATGCGGAACATATTGGAAACAAAACGTTATTTCCATTTTAATACCAATCGGTTCCGGCGACTTGTGTTTTGAGAACAAATAGGGTACAAATCCCAATATTGAAACAACGCGTCCATCGTGGAATAAGGAGCGTGAGCCATGTCGCAAAGTACACTTCGTCTCGTAGAAAGCAGCCAGATGGATAAGACAAAAGCGCTGGATGCAGCGCTCAGCCAGATTGAACGCTCCTTTGGCAAGGGCTCTATCATGCGGATGGGGCAGGGGCAGGCCGTCGAGATCCAGTCGGTGTCGACCGGTTCCCTCGGTCTCGATATCGCCCTCGGGATCGGCGGGTTGCCGCGCGGCCGCATCGTGGAGATCTACGGGCCTGAATCCTCGGGCAAGACGACGCTGGCACTTCATACGGTCGCCGAGGCGCAAAAAGGCGGCGGCATTTGCGCGTTCGTGGATGCGGAACACGCGCTCGATCCCCTCTATGCACGCAAGTTGGGCGTCGATATCGACAATCTCCTGATCTCGCAGCCTGACGCCGGTGAACAGGCGCTGGAAATCGCCGATACGCTGGTTCGCTCCGGAGCAATCGACGTTCTCGTGATCGACTCCGTCGCGGCGCTGACACCGAAAGCGGAACTTGAAGGAGAGATGGGCGACAGCCTGCCGGGCATGCAGGCACGTCTGATGAGCCAGGCGCTGCGCAAACTGACCGCGTCCATTTCCAAGTCGAACACGATGGTGATCTTCATCAACCAGATCCGAATGAAGATCGGCGTGATGTTCGGCTCTCCCGAAACGACCACGGGCGGAAACGCGCTCAAGTTCTACGCCTCGGTCCGTCTCGATATTCGCCGTATCGGATCAATCAAGGACCGTGACGAAGTGGTCGGCAACCAGACCCGGGTGAAGGTTGTCAAGAACAAGCTGGCGCCCCCCTTCCGTCAGGTCGAATTCGACATTGTCTACGGCGAAGGTGTCTCCAAGATGGGCGAGCTGATCGATCTCGGGGTCAAGGGCAACGTGGTCGAGAAATCCGGCTCGTGGTTCTCCTACAACAGCCAGCGCCTCGGCCAGGGCCGGGAGAATGCCAAGCAGTTTTTGAGGGAAAATTCGGAAATCGCGGAAGAAATCGAACTGGCCATTCGCCAGAATGCGGGCCTGATCGCCGAAGCCATCATCGATCCGGAAGGTTCCGAGGACGCTTTGGAGGATCAGGAAATGCCGCCGGCAACCTGATCTTTCCCGGATACGAGAACCAACACGGTTTGAGAAGGCTTTCTCCGGAAACGGAGAGAGCCTTTTTCTTTTGCGTTGCAGGGATGACCGGGACAAATGTTTGCATCCGGTCAAGGCCTGAAAGCGTGCAATTGCTGGACAGGATTTAAGGTCAAAGCTAAAAGGCTGTTCCGGCGCAGATCCCGATGCGGATGCTGAGTGCCTGCAGCCTCTTTCAATTGGCCCCGTGAACGGGCCGGACCGATGCGAGACCCGAATGACCGGCGTAAATGAAATCCGCTCCACGTTCCTGGACTACTTCAAGAAAAACGAACATGAAGTGGTCGAATCCGGGCCGCTTGTTCCGCGCAATGATCCGACGCTGATGTTCGCGAATGCGGGCATGAACCAGTTCAAGAATGTCTTTACCGGCCTGGAGACGCGGCCCTATTCGCGTGCTGTCACGGCGCAGAAAGTCGTGCGCGCCGGCGGCAAGCACAACGACCTGGACAATGTCGGCTATACGGCAAGGCACCACACGTTTTTCGAAATGCTCGGGAACTTTTCCTTTGGGGATTATTTCAAGGAACGGGCGATCGAGCTTGCCTGGAACCTCATCACCAAGGAATACGGCCTCCCGAAAGACCGCCTGCTTGTAACGGTCTACGCGGAAGACGATGCGGCTGCAGGGTTCTGGAAAAAGGTCGCCGGGCTCAGCGACGACAAGATCATCCGCATTCCAACCTCGGACAATTTCTGGTCGATGGGCGATACCGGACCGTGCGGACCGTGCTCGGAAATATTCTATGATCACGGTGACCACATCTGGGGCGGTCCTCCGGGAACACCAGAAGAAGACGGCGACCGGTTCATCGAGATCTGGAACCTCGTCTTCATGCAGTACGAGCAGACAAGCGAAGAGAGACTGGATCTGCCAAGCCCGTCCATCGATACCGGTATGGGGATCGAGCGTCTCGCGACCGTGTTGCAGGGTGTGCACAACAATTACGACATCGATCTGTTCAAGGCTCTCATTGCGGCGTCAGAGCATGAAACCAATGTCGAGGCAGCCGGAGCGGCGCTCGGCAGTCACAGGGTGATTGCCGACCACCTGCGGTCGACGAGCTTCCTGATCGCCGATGGTGTACTGCCCTCGAACGAGGGCCGCGGATACGTCCTGCGCCGGATCATGCGGCGCGGCATGCGCCATGCGCATCTTCTGGGCGCGAGCGAACCGCTCATGCACAAGCTCGTCCCGGCTCTGGTGCGCGAGATGGGACGTGCCTATCCGGAACTGTCCCGCGCGGAAGACCTGATCACTGAAACGCTGAAACTTGAAGAGACACGGTTCCGCAAGACACTCGAACGGGGGCTGGGCCTACTCGACAGCGCGACCGAGGATCTGACCGCCGGCGGTCAGCTGGACGGCGAAACCGCCTTCAAGCTTTACGACACCTACGGCTTTCCGCTTGATCTGACCCAGGACGCGTTGCGCGTGCGCGACATTTCCGTTGATACCGACGGCTTCGCGGCTGCCATGGAACGGCAGAAGGCCGAGGCGCGGGCGGCCTGGTCGGGATCCGGCAGTGCCGCCACGGAGGCAGTCTGGTTCGCGATCAAGGAAAAGCACGGGGCGACCGACTTCCTCGGGTACGAAACAGAAACCGCGGAAGGCGTGGTTGCCGCGCTGGCGTCCGAAGACAAGGAAATCGACAGGCTTTCGGCTGGCGACAGCGGCTTCGTCGTCCTGAACCAGACCCCTTTCTACGGAGAAAGCGGTGGCCAGGTCGGCGACACGGGTGTGATGCTTGCCCCGGGTCTGAGAGTGTCCGTGACGAACACGCAAAAGAAGGCCGACGGCCTGTTCGTTCATTCCGTGACCGTGGAGGAAGGCGAACTGGTTGCCGGCCTGGCGCTTGAACTCAAGGTCGAGCACGCCCGAAGGAGCGCCGTCAGGGCAAATCACTCGGCGACCCACCTGGTTCATGAAGCCCTGCGTGAGGTTCTCGGTAACCACGTCGTCCAGAAGGGGTCCCTGGTGTCACCCGACCGGCTGCGCTTCGACTTCTCCCATCCGAAACCGATGGACGATGGCGAGTTGGCGACCGTCGAGACCTTTGCCAACGAGATCATCCTGCAGAATTCGCCCGTCGAAACCCGCCTGATGGCGGTTGACGATGCAATCGAGGCAGGCGCCATGGCGCTTTTCGGTGAGAAATACGGCGAGGAAGTCCGTGTTGTCTCCATGGGAACGGCGCTGCATGGCGACAAGGAAGGCAAACCCTATTCGCTGGAACTGTGCGGTGGCACGCATGTCAAACGGACAGGGGATATCGGGCTTGTTACGCTGGTCTCTGAGAGTGCGGTTGCCGCTGGCGTGCGCCGCATCGAGGCCCTGACCGGGTCCGAAGCCCGCGCGTATCTCGATGCGCAGGACAAGCGCATGCGCGAAATCGCTGCGCTGCTCAAAATCGGTGCGGACGATGTCCCGGCCAGGGTTGCGCAGCTTGTCGACGAGCGCCGCAAGCTTGAGAAGGAACTTGCCGACGCCAAGAAGAAACTTGCCATGGGCGGAGGCGGCAACGGCGCCGCGCCGGTGAAAGAGGCCGGTGCGTTCAAGGTGATGGCGCGCGCGGTCGAGGGGATCAACCCCAAGGATCTGAAGGGCATGGCCGACGAAGCCAAGGCCCAGTTGGGGTCCGGCGTGGTCATCCTGATCAGTGTAGCGGAAGACGGAAAGGCGGCGATCGTGACAGCCGTGACAAGCGACCTGACAGAGAAGGTGAGCGCTGTCGATCTCGTGCGCATCGGGTCCGAAGCACTCGGCGGACGCGGCGGCGGCGGACGGCCGGACATGGCGCAGGCTGGCGGCCCGGATGGCTCGAAAGCAGGCAATGCGATCGAGGTGATCGAATCCCACCTTGCCGGGCTGTGACGCCTGAACATTCAGCTCAAAATGAAAAAGCGTGCCAATGGGCACGCTTTTTTCATTGGAACCGGTGAGGGATTTTCAGTTCAGAGCCGCGGCCAGGGCCAACGCAGCGGCGGATGAAAATGTCGAGATAATCAGCATTTTCAGCACCACGTGATGCGGCGAGGTCTCTGCGGCACGGGCTTTGTTGGTCTCAATCGTCATCTCATTCTCCTTGTCGGTTGTGCCCACACCCTAGAAATGGGATCTGCGACAATTTTGCCCAATCACATTGGAGCGCCGGATTCTCACAGCTTTGCGCGAACAGCGTGATCGGATGGGACGCACGATTTTGGGACAGGCCCGCTTTTTCGACGACAGTCTCCTTCCTGCGGGAGGCCATGCAGGCGGTGTCACATTCTGGGATGCGTGTCCTTCCCCCGGGGTACGGTCCCATAAATGAAGTCAATTTGGTTTGGATCGTTTTGACCAGTTGCGAGGAGCGAAAGCGCAGGAAATGTGGTTCATTTTCTAGCCTTTCGCGACGTGGCAGATGGCCAAAACGGCCGAATCCGAAGGACGGCAAAATGGCTTTACCTCGCAGCGTCACCACGCCTGACCGGGCAAAAAGCCCGCTCTGCGCACACTTCCTCGCGAGACATCGCCATTTCTGCCGCCAAATCGGCTTCATTTATGGGTCCGTATCCTAGACGATTGCGGGCGCATACCGCCTGAGCAGAGCCGTGATCAGAATTGAACCGAGGAGCACGAGGGGGAAGAAAGACACCTCGTCCTTGGGAACCACATTGATCGCGAGCATCATCACGGCGGGGTGGACCAGATACATGCCGAGCGACAGTCCTGACAAAGCGTCGACAATTCTTGTTTGTGGAATCGGAATTGCGAATGCGAGTGCAACGGCCAATCCGGCAATTATGAGCTGTGGCGTCATTGAGTCCATGCCAAGGTAGAGTGCAATCATGCAGCCAAGTGCCAAGGCGATTGGAACAAGGGTTTCATTGCCGAGACGTTGCATCAGCAGACCGGCGAACGCGGCAGGAACAACAGGTATCCACTGCACGAGCGGGATAAGCAGGTTGGACGTGCTGGAGAGCCACAGGGCGGCACCTGAGAGCAACACGCAAACAATCGAAAGCAGACGCTTTGGTGTTCGCTCCGGGACCAAAACGCAAAGCAGCAGAAACAGAAACGAGAAAGACAAGAACCAAAGATGCAATGATGTTCCTGTCAGGATCATCCAGGGAGCAAATTCGCTTGAGAGAGGTGTGCCGTTTATGGTGCTCCGTGAGAATTTCAGAAACGCATAGATCGCGCTCCAGGCCAGCCAGGGCAAAAGCAATCGTTTCGCTTGTTGCGGGATTGGTTTGCCGGCACCGAAATACACCAGCAGCATGACAAACATTGGCAGGGCTGCGAGGCCGACCCAGCCGCCGGTTGCGTCGCAATGGAATTGAATGATACCGATTGCGCCAAGAAAACGCAGTAGATCGATGCTCCCGTTTCGAGATGCAGGCAGACTTGCCGGCTTGGATGCGGCCGGTTCTTCGCCAGATATCGAAAGCAACTTGCTAATTTCGATCACCTCAAATCAGAAACAGTTTCGACTTTTTAATCTAGATTTATGAAGAGCAAGTTTTTGTCTTGCTGCAGCCGCGCACAGAATTCTTGGTCGGTTGACCGATGTTGGGCTATGCATGACTGTGCGGGTTGTCAGATCGGAGCGAGCGGTGCAGGACGAAAGCTTGAAACGGGCACTTTATGAAGTGCTTGAAGACACAGGCAAAAGACGGGTCGCAGCGCGGTCGCTGCGACATTTCCTGGTTTTTCTCATTCTCCTGAATATCCTGCTTGCCGTTCTGGAGACCGTACCGCAGGTCCGCACCACGCTCGGCCATCACCTGCGCTTCGTTCAGCTTGGCAGCGGTTTGGTTTTCCTTGTCGAATACGTGCTGCGGATCTATGTCGCCGACCTCCACCCGCCGCTCCGCCGGTACGGCCCGCTCTGGTCGCGATTGCGCTATGCCGTTCATCCCGATGCGATCATTGACCTGATCGGTGCGCTGCCGCTGCTGTTCGTCCTGTTTCTGCCCAACCAGGCGGTCACGATCGTTGTCATCCTGCGCCTGTTGCGCTTCCTGAAGCTGGCGCGCTATTCGCCGGCGCTCAGGTCGCTGATTTCCGCTGTCGTCGGTGAGCGGAAGGCCTTGCTTGGATCTAGCATGATCATCTTCGGCGTGATCCTGCTGTCGGCGACGCTGATGTATCTCGTCGAACACAATGTTCAGCCGGAGAAGTTCCGCAGCATTTTGCACGGCATGTACTGGGCGATCACGACCATCACCACAGTGGGATACGGGGATGTGGTGCCGGTCAGCAACCTGGGCAAACTGCTCGGCAGCTTTGTCATGCTGATGGGCTATGGCCTGATCGCGCTGCCTGTCGGGATCATTGCATCGGCTTTCGCGCGCGAAATCCATTCACGCGATTTCGTGGTGACCTGGTCCATGGTGGCACGCGTGCCGCTGTTCGAGGATCTGACAGCGACCGAGATCGCCGAGGTGTCGAAGCTTCTGCAGGCCCAGACGGTGCGCAAGGGCGGTATCATCGCGGCCCAGGGTGACGTTGCAGACCGCATGTATTTCATCTCGGAAGGCGAGGTCGCCATCAATCTCAAGCATGACACGGTCTATCTCGGCGAAGGCAGCTTTTTCGGCGAACTGGCCCTCATCAACCAGAGCCGGCGAACGGCAACCGTAACAGCCTATCGCGACTGCCAGTTGCTCGTTCTTGAATCGGAGGCACTGCATCGGCTGCTGGACAAGGATGCCACGCTGGCAAAGAAAATCATGGACGAGGCGCGGGAACGGGTCCACGAGGGGAAAAAAGTGCTGGGAGAGCTGGCGGAAGAGGAACTCCATCAGGCGGGCGTCTATGCCTCGTCAAACGAAGGCGGCGACGAGCCGGAGCTATCCCTCGGGGAAAGTACTGCGCCGGATCCGCCAAAGCAGACGTGACGCCGGCAGCGTGTTGTGCAAATCGCAGGATCAATAGGGTGTAAGACCGGGTGGAACCCGGGCGTAGAGCGGATCACCCTGCCAGAAGACGTCGGTGGGGCCGACGACGAAGTCGACCAGGTTCCAGCGGTCATACCGGTAGCGCAGCAGGGCATAGGTGGAGAGGCCGTCCATGTACTCGGCCTGGCTGGCGAACGTCGTCAGAAACGGATCGATCTTGCCGCCGCCCGGCCGCTGCGGATTGACGTTGACGAACGCCCAGCCTGCACCGGAGCGCATCCAGCTGACCACGAACTCGACCGGCGGACCAACGCGCACTTCCACCATCGGACGGATTGCGTTGAGGATGTCGCGCCGCTCCGCCGAACCGCGCGCAGGCTCGTAGACGGACTGTGCCGCTGCACCTGGTGTAAAGCCCACAAACAGAATCAGGCTCAGGATCGTGATCGAGAGGTCATGAAAATTTCTCAAGAAACCCTGCCGCCCCAATGTCTTGCGCATTATGATTTTTCCTGACATCCGAATTGAAAAGAACCACTCCTTGAAACCCGGAAACGCTAACATGAAAACCATCGGATTGCTTGGTGGAATGAGCTGGGAAAGCACGGTCACCTACTATCAGTATCTGAACAGGATGGCGCGTGAGCGCCTGGGGGGTTTGCATTCCGCCAAGTGCCTGATCTGGTCCTTCGATTTTGCCGAGATTGCGGCCTTCCAGGCGGCCGGAGACTGGGAGCAGGCAACCGAAGCCATGGTGGCGGCGGCGCGCCGGCTGGAACTGGGCGGTGCGGACTGTCTCCTGATCTGTACCAACACCATGCACAAGATGGCCGGGGAGGTGCAGGATGCCGTCGATATCCCGCTTGTTCATATTGCAGATGCGACAGCGCCCGCCATCAGCGATGCGGGCTGTTCCCGTCCGTTGCTGCTGGCAACGGCCTACACGATGGAGCAGGATTTCTACAAAGGGCACCTGCAGCGCAAGCACGGTGTTTCCGTGAAGGTTCCCGGTGAAGACGACCGGGCCGAAATCCACCGGATCATCTATGAAGAACTCTGTCGGGGCGAAATCTGGGCGGATTCCAAGCAGACCTATCTGGATATCGTGGAACAGGAAATCGAGGCCGGTGCGGACGGCGTCATATTCGGCTGTACCGAAATCGGTCTTCTGGTGTCTCAGGACGACTTTTCAGTGCCGGCATTCGATACGACGGCGCTGCATGCGAAAGCCGGGCTCGATCTTGCGCTCGGCGGTTGATAGCTATGCGGTGTCCGGGTGAGGCGCGGTTTTCTGGAAGCTCCGGCGCGCCCGCATCTGGTCAAGCCACCGGGACAGTTTCGGTGCTCTCTTCAGCAGCATTGCGCCTTCCTCGGCTTGCGCGAACAGGTGCAGCATCGGTGCGGCATGACAGTCCGCGAGGCAAACATCTGATCCGAGCATGAACGGTTCGCCCGCGATCAGGGTTTCAAGTGTGCCGACGACCTTCCGGGCCTCTCCGAGCGCGGACGAAATCCTGACTTCGTCGGCGGTGGCGCCATCGCGGGTTTTTGCAACGCGTTCCACGTAGATCTCCCAGACGCATGTGCGATAGGCGTAAGCGTCCAGGATCGAAAGGATCTGGTTCATGACCGCCCGCTCCCGGGTGCCGGCGGGCTGCAGCGGCGGGCCGTCGAATGCCTCATCCACGTAGCGAAGGATGGCGCCCGATTCAAAGAGAACGAAGTCGCCGTGTCTGAACGTCGGGATCTTGCCGAACGGATTGAGCGAGAGATAGTCCTCGGAGACGCCTTCGGGAGCGAAAACGTCAATAGGCGACAGGGTGCAATTCACTCCCTTTTCCTCCAGTGCGAGGCGCACGGAACGCACGTAAACCGAATAGTCGGCGCCGAAGAGTTCGATCATGGTGTCCTTCAATCGCGTTTGTGCAAGGCGTCTGCACGCGCTTTTGGTTGGGGCTCAGGCTACGACGCCTGAACTGACCCGGAAACCTAACCTCGTTCTCACTCCGGAAATAGGATGCAGGTCACATCCTGGTTGGTTTGTGCCGTGCCGGTCAGGCCGCGGCCATTGCCCTGGCCAGGTTTTCGTCGATCTTGTCGAGGAACCCGGTTGTCGTCAGCCAGCTCTGGTCCGGACCGACGAGCAGGGCAAGGTCCTTGGTCATGAAGCCGGATTCAACGGTGTCGACACAGACTTTCTCCAGCGTCCTCGCAAACCGCGCCAGGTCCTCGTTGCCGTCGAGTTTGGCGCGGTGCGCCAGACCGCGGGTCCAGGCGAAGATCGAGGCGATCGAATTCGTCGATGTGCTCTCGCCCTTCTGGTGCTGGCGGTAGTGGCGGGTGACCGTGCCGTGCGCGGCTTCCGCCTCCACGGTCTTGCCGTCCGGGGTCATCAGGACCGATGTCATCAGGCCAAGGGAGCCGAAACCCTGGGCAACGGTGTCGGACTGGACATCGCCGTCATAGTTCTTGCAAGCCCAGACATAGCCGCCGGACCATTTGAGAGAGGAGGCGACCATGTCATCGATCAGGCGATGCTCGTACCAGATGCCTGCCTCGGCATAGTCGTCCTTGAACTCGGCATCATAGATCTCCTGGAACAGATCCTTGAAGCGGCCGTCATAGGCCTTGAGGATGGTGTTCTTGGTGGAGAGATAACAGGGAACCTTGCGCTGAAGGGCGTAGTTCAAGGATGCCCTTGCGAAGTCGCGGATCGAGTCGTCCAGATTGTACATGGCCATCGCGACCCCGGAGGAGGGGGCGTCAAAGACGTCGCGTTCGATTTCAGTCCCGTCCTCGCCGACGAACCGGATCGTCAGCTTTCCCTTGCCGGGGAAGGTAAAGTCGGTCGCCCTGTACTGGTCGCCGAACGCATGACGGCCGACGATGATCGGCTGTGTCCATCCCGGCACGAGGCGCGGCACGTTCTGCATGATGATCGGTTCGCGGAAAATCACGCCGCCAAGGATGTTGCGGATTGTCCCGTTGGGGGACCTGTACATGCGCTTCAGGCCGAATTCCTCAACGCGCGCTTCGTCGGGCGTGATGGTTGCGCACTTGATACCGACCCCGTGTTCCTTGATCGCGTTGGCGGCGTCGACGGTGATCTGGTCGTCGGTCTCGTCCCGCTTCTGAATGGAAAGGTCGTAATAGAGCAGATCCACATCCAGATAGGGGTGGATCAGCTTGTCCTTGATGAATGCCCAGATGATGCGTGTCATCTCGTCGCCATCGAGTTCTACAACGGGATTGTCGACTTTGATCTTTGACATGGAAGGGTCTGCCTCGCTTAGGGTCTGTTGAGGTTCAGGTTTCGGTCGTGGCGCGTGTCGGATTTCGGGGCCCGAAGAGGAGGAAAGTCTGCCGTGGTGTGGCCCACCACAAGGAGTTTCCGACGCTGTTGGGACCGAAATCCGCCGCGTCGCGACGCGATTTGGCGAAAACAGCCCGTTTCGGCGTCGCAATTTCTTGAAAGGGATTGCCCTTACTGCGAACTCGCTCCTTGAACCAGGCTATTTTCATCCAAACCACGACCAAATCCTGAACCTCAACAGACCCTAGTCGGGAACCGGGATCTGGAAAGGAGGTGCACGGGCACCTGTTGTAGCGGAAATTTATTGTGTGCCCTTGTATACAATTTTGGTTTGTGTTGCAACATCATCTTCCGCGGGAAACCCGGGTTCGGCATCCGTCTATCCGGGATCGAAGAGGAACGCGGGCAGGTCAGCCGCGCTTTCCAGCACCACATCCGCATGCGGCTCGAGGTCTTTGCGCAGACTGGTGCCCGTCAGAACACCGACGGTCAGGTCCGCACCGGCCGCGCGGGCCATATCGATGTCATGCATGTTGTCTCCGATCACCGCGATGCCGGAAGGGGGAAGGCCGATCGCTTCGGCAAACCCGTGCACCATTCCGGGCTCGGGCTTGGGCCCGTGCCCCGTATCGTAACCCGTGACGAAGGTGAATTTCGGCGCCAGACCGGTTCCGGCAAGAAACGCGCGGATTGCCGCCTCGCTGTCGCTGGAGGCGACACCAAGCCTGAAACCGCGCGCCAGCAACGCCTCGACAGCTTCGCCAATGCCCGGCAGAGGGTCCACATCGTGCATCCTGTCGATGAACAGGCGATCGAGGTCCGCCGTCAATTCCGAAAGTGCATAGCGGGCGCCGTCTGCGATCCAGGCCTGTGCGATTTCCTCCGTGTTGCCGGCGGCCAGCAGTGATCCTGCAGCCGGTTTGCCTGTTGCCGGATCCAGGCCGGAGGCCAGAAGAAAGCGCTCGGTGTCGGAAGCTACACCCCTTGCGGCAATGCTTGCGGCTTGCCGGTAGACCGGTCCCCAGGCCGCATCGAAATCAAGCAAAGTGCCGTCCTTGTCGAACAGGATGGCCTCGATTTCCGTCTTCCTGTTTCGCAGATCCTCTGACGTCATTGGCTGGTCCCGATCATTTGCTGATGTGTCGCGGCTCAAGCTTATTGCCCATTGCTCTAGGGTACGGTGGCGAGGCTACATGGATTTTCCACGCGCGGGCGAGCCTCGTGCCACTTTCCCCATGCGATTGGTGGTCTCCGCGAACCGGTCGCCCTGGAAGACACGCACGGGGTTGCCGCGTTCCAACTGGCGGTGCAAGCGGTTCTGCTCCGACCGGTCCTCTGCACGGCCCTCTTCTTGCCTGAGTACGAAAAGCATCTTCAGCCGGTCGAGCGCAACCTGCTTGTTCCTGTGCTGCGACCGCTCGTCCGTCGAAGTGGCGACAAGTCCGCTCGGCAGATGCGTGATCCGGACACCGCTATCCGTCGTGTTCTGGTGCTGGCCACCGGGGCCGCCGGATCGGAACGTCTCGGTTCTGAGCGATCCGGCATCCAGATCAAACGCCGGCAACTCCGAGAAGACCACACCGAACACGCCGATGAACCAGTTCCGCCGCTTGTGATGCGGACGGAACGGGCTTTTGCAGATCCATTTTACAGTACCTGACCAGCCGTTCGCGAACTGATCGGCCCCGGCACCGGAGACCGTCACCAGGGCAGAAGACGGATCCTCGCCACGAGCGGGCTCGGAGACGTCTGCAGTAAAACGCAGTCCATGTGCCTCCGCCTCCGTTCTCATCCGGCGCAGCACATGTGCAACGGCCCGCCGGCATTCACGCGGTCCGTCTCCGCTCGTCACGAGCAGATGTTTGTTGGGGGACGCGGTCATCGTTCGGCCCTCCGCTTTTTCAGGCGGTCGCGTTTGTCCTGCCGTGCGGACAGAAAGTCCTCGCTGATCGCCTTCTTGAAGGTGAGAAGCGGTTTGAGTGACGCGACGCAATCTGCAAGCCCTTCGGACCGAAGATCGTCCAGGACCTGTCCCGGGTCCTTGTAGGCGCCGGGGGCCTCCTCGATGAGGAGCTGGCGGTCCTCGCAGATCACCTGCCCGCCGAACGATGTGCGCACAAGGTTATCCCGGTCCGAGCGTGTCTTGCCGGCACGGCCTGCCATTGACCGCCGATCGTATTTGCGGCCCGAGCCGTGCGCCAGCGAGGCGAGGGCGTCCGGCCTGTTCTTGCGGGGAACCAGGAGGTAGCTCAAGGCATCGCGGGACCCTGCGAGCGGTACCAGCGGCGCGTCGGCTTTGGCAGCCCCTTTCCTGTGAAGGAGCAGGTCCTTGTGAGCTTCAATCAGGTTGTGCGGGGCATCGCAGACCAGGCGAAGACCGGTGCGCAGGGCATCCGCCGCCCTTTCGGCAATCAGCTGCCTGTTGAGACTGGCCCAACGCACTGCGTAACCATGGGCAGCCAGATAGGTCTTGCCCTCGGAGCTTGCCGGATCAAGGCCGGAAAAACCGTCCAGCACAGACCCGAAAACGGACATGCCCAGCGATCTCGATCCGGAGTGGACCAGCAGCACGAGGTCGCCTTTCTTCAGATCCTGATCCTCTGGAAGACAGCTGCTTTCCGCCTCGCTGACCACTTGCAACTCGCAAAAATGGTTGCCGCCCCCGATCGTGCCAAGCGCCTGGGGATGGAGATCGTGCGAGAGGCCGGCAGCGGCAAGACGCGCGCCTGCGTCTCCGTCCCACGGTCCTTCGAGCACGCGGACTTTCTGCGCGGCCTTGTCGAGCCGCAGCTTGCGGGCCGGCAGATCGAGCGCAAAGAGGCTCATGCCGCAGCCGATATCGTTGCCGATCAGCTGCGGATAAATGCGGTCGGCCAGGATCGCACTGCCGACGGGGCCGTATTTGCCCGGATGCAGGTCCGGAAAAGCCGCGACGTGGGATACACCGGTCATATTGGACACAAGGTCGAGCTGCTCTTCGGCAGCACCTTCGATCCAGGTCGTCCTTGAGAAAAAGCGGTGGACGGGCGCGGCATCCGCAGATGCAGCCGGCCCCTCCGTTTGAGAAGTGCCCATTTGGGAACCCTTTTGAAAACAGGAGATCTCTCGGGTGCAAGGTCACACTTGCCCCAGGATTCCTCCACCGCACCGCAGCCGCGGATCAGTGCAGGTTTGCCGCCCTCTTGGGCGCACGCAACATGATCGTCATGTCTCTTCGTCCCGTTTTCAAAAATCATCGAACCGCGTGATGCGGTGGCGGGTAGATAAGCGCAGCCGCGTCAGTATGCAAGCGGCAACGCGCATTGTCGGGGCGTTCGCTGGTCCCTGTTGCCAAGCTGCAACGCGCTGGCGGTCAGTTGTGTCTGACCGGCCGAAAGGAAAATCAGACGCATCCCGGGATGCGCCTGATGTCTGTTTCATGTCTTGCGTCCGGTCTCGGACACGCCCGTCAGAGATCCTTTGCGGCGGTCGACCGGATCTTCTTCCAGTTCTCTTCTGCTTTGGCGATGGTCCCGGCTTCGTCCTTCTGGAACGCCTGGAAAATCTCCTCGTTCAGGAAGAGATAGAGCCTGTCGTCGACAATGGCGGCGTATTGCGGATCACCGTCGAACTTCTTGCCGACGGAGACACCGAACGTGCAGAAGCCGCCGTTCTGGGGCAGGTAGGCCGCCGGATCGGCCGTGAACCTGTCCATGCTTTCCTTTGACGAGAAATAATAGGCAACACCATCGTGAACGGCGGTGTTACGGGCTGCGCCGTCGATCCGGTTGCCGAGATTGACGAATGCGACCGGGTCGACACCGTGCATGCCGAGTGGGGCTCCGGCAGCGGTCAGGCCGTTGGACGTGTTGTATTCGTCCGCGGCAAAAGCCGGGCTGGAGAGGGTGGCGACGCCAAGCAACGCCGCGGCAACGAGTGTCTTTGAGAAGGGCATGTTGTTTTCTCCTTGTCTGGATCTGAGATCTGCCTGGCTGATCCGTGTGTCAGCCGTGATCACCTTGCGTTCAGAGGGGCGAGAGATCCATGCGCGAAACATCGCCTGAATTTGCAGATCGTCCGGAGAATGGTGCGAAACGAAAGACACCGGCCAATGGCCGGTGTCTTTCCGATCGCGGGTCTGGCAGGGACGGGCGCGGCTTGAATGCGTCGTCTTCAAGCCGCCTGCGGTGCGCCGGTCTCGGGTTTGTGCAGGGAGACGACCGTCAGGACCGCGAGCGCGTTGATGATGTAATAGGCGAAATCGATCCCTTGGAAGCCAAGCACGAACGGTGCTGCCAGGAAGACGATGCCGACCGCGAAATCAACGATGAGGTGGAACGAATACGGCACGACCCGGATGAGGCCGGTTTCGTGGTCGGTCAGGATGGTCAGGATCAGCGCGGCAACGCCAGTCGTGACGGAAAGCCAGAAGGCGAGCGGACTGGACTGGCCGAGACCCAGCAGCATCGGCAACGCGATGAGGCCAATGGCGACCGGATAATCGAGATAGGCGTGGATGGTCTTGGTGACAAAGCGGATGTTCATGTCGGGCTCCTTCGTTGAGACGGGCGGGAGGCGTGTGCCTCACGAACCTCAAGATGATCCGCGCGTACCGATTGTTCCATGCACGAAAGTCCCCCAAAATTGACCGATCGTCCGCCGGACTTGCGGCGTGGCACCAGAAGCGGCAAAAAGGTGCAGGCCGAAAATCGAGATCACCAGACATGAAAAACGATGCTCTTAGCCAGATACTGGACGCCCTGAAGCTGCGGGGGTCGATCTACTTTCACACGAACTTCTCGCCGCCCTGGGCGGTCGCCGTTCCGGCCTTCGGCCATGTCGCCCGGTTCCACATGGCGATGCGGGGTGCCTGCTGGCTGAAGGTCGAGGGCCACGAAGCACCCATCTATCTGGCGACCGGCGACCTGGTTGTGATCCCGCATGGGGCCGCACACGTCCTGTGCGACGACCTCGGGCGTGAGGCAACAAGTGTCGATCAGGTCCTTCAGGAAACCGGCTATACGGGCGAGGGGGCGCTCTACTACGGCGGACCCGAGGAAGAGCAAAGCTGCAAGCTGTTTTGCGGGCATTTCGAATTCGAGGAAGGCTCGGTCCACCCGATCCTCGACGCATTGCCGCCGGTCATTCACGTTCCCAACACCGAGACATTGAACGCCCACTGGCTGGAGACGGTCATGCGCTTCGTCGCCAGCGAAGTGCGCGCGAGCCTGCCGGGCGCCGATGCCATCGTGCATCGGCTCACCGAGATCATCTTCATCCAGGTGGTGCGCACTTTTGTCGATCAGGAGGGCGACAGGGCAGGGTGCCTCGCCGCCGTGCTCAGTCCGAAGCTGGGCCGTTCCATGTCCCGGATACATGCAGCGCCCGAACAGCCCTGGACCGTTGAGACACTGGCGCGGGAGGCGGGCATGTCGCGTACGGTCTTTGCGGAACGCTTCACCGATCTCGTCGGCATGACGCCGCTGGCCTATGTCACGCACTGGCGCATGGAAAAGGCACGCCGGGACCTGCGCGACACGGACCTGCCGCTGATCGATATCGCGGAAAACATCGGCTACAGCTCCGAGGCCGCATTCAATCGCGCGTTCAAGCGCCAGTTCAACCGAACACCGGGACAGATGCGGCGGCTGGGGTAAGGGTGACGTTGGAACAGGCAAAGACCTTCGGTTGATAGGCTTCGATTAGAAGGCTGGCGAGTGATCAGAGGCCGCGATTTCCGAGGCTAGCAGTCCATCCTTCGAGACGCCGCTTGCGCGGCTCCTCAGGATGAAGTGTTAAGGTGTGGCGTCGTTCGTTTGCAGCTTCAGCCATATGCTGAAACTCGGAGCACGCAGTCGCCAATCGTTCGGCCTCATCCTGAGGAGGATCGCTCGATCCGTCTCGAAGGATGCGCTGCGGATTCTTCGCTTCGCCTTCAAGCGTCGTCCCGGACGCCGTGCAGCGAAGATCCTTACGTCACTCCTATCCGGTGCCAGCCTGCAAAAGCAAAGGGGCGGAAAAATCCGCCCCTCAAGATCCGCGCGGTGACCGGCGGGTTAGCCGATGATGCCGTTCAGCGTCGCGCTCGGGCGCATGACGGCGTCGACCTTGGCCTGCGGCGCGTGGTAGTAGCCGCCCGTGTCGGCCGTGGAGCCCTGAACGCCGTTGAGCTCGCCTACGATCTTGTCTTCGTTGGCGGACAGCGCTTCGGCGATCGGCGTGAAGTGGGCTTTCAGTTCCGCATCCTTGTCCTGGGCGGCCAGGGCCTTTGCCCAGTAGAGCGCGATGTAGAAGTGGCTGCCGCGGTTGTCGAGGCCGCCGACGCGCCGCGCCGGGGACTTGTCGTTGTCGAGCAGGCCTTCAATGGCCGTGTCGAGCGCATCGGCCAGGACCTGTGCCTTGGCATTGTCCTTGGCGTTGGCAAGATGCTCCAGCGATGCGCCGAGCGCGCAGAATTCGCCAAGCGAATCCCAGCGCAGGTAATTCTCTTCCTGAAGCTGCTGGACGTGCTTGGGAGCAGAACCGCCGGCGCCGGTTTCGAACAGGCCGCCACCGTTCATCAGCGGAACGATCGACAGCATCTTGGCAGACGTGCCGACTTCCAGGATCGGGTAAAGGTCGGTCAGGTAATCGCGCAGAACGTTACCGGTGATCGCGATCGTGTCCTCGCCGCGGGCAATCCGCCCGGTGGTGTATTTGGCCGCCTCGGTCGGCGCCATGATCTTCAGATCGAGACCGGAGGTGTCGTGTTCGGGCAGGTAGGCGTTGACCTTCTTGATCAGCTCTGCATCGTGGGCGCGCTTTTCGTTCAGCCAGAAGACGCCCGGCATTCCGGAAAGACGCGAACGGGTGACGCCGAGTTTGACCCAGTCGCGGATCGGGGCGTCCTTGGTGCGGCAGGCGCGCCAGATATCGCCTTCCTCGACCTCATGCGAGATCAGCGTGTTGCCTGCCTCATCGACGATGCGCATGACGCCCGCGGCCGGGGCCTTGAAGGTCTGCGGATGAGAACCGTATTCCTCGGCCTTCTGAGCCATCAGGCCGACATTTGGCACGGTACCCATCTTGGCGGGGTCAAGCGCGCCGTTCTCGCGGCAGAAATCGATGACGGCGGAATAAACGCCGGCATAGGAGCTGTCCGGAATGACGCATTTGGCATCGTGTTCCTTGCCGTCCGGACCCCAGCCCTTGCCGCCTGCGCGGATCAGGGCCGGCATGGAGGCGTCGATGATGACGTCGGAGGAAACGTGCAGGTTGGTGATGCCCTTGTCGGAGTTCACCATGTAAAGGTCCGGACCGCTCTCGAGCGCTGCCTTGATGTCGGCTTCCACTTCCGCGCGCTTGTCGGCGGCAAGGCTCGCGACCTTGGCTTCCAGGTCGCCGAGGCCGAGATCCGGGTTGACGCCGAGTTCGGCAAAGGTCGCCGCGTGCTTTTCAAAGACGTCCTTCAGGAACGCCTTGACGCAGTGGCCGAACAGGATCGGGTCGGAGACCTTCATCATGGTGGCTTTCAGGTGCAGCGAAAACAGCACACCCTGGGACTTGGCATCCCCGATTTCCTTTTCCAGGAAGGTTTTCAGCGCGTTGACACTCATGAAGGTCGCGTCGATGACGTCGCCTTCTTCCAGCGGCCAGTCGGCTTTCAGAACGGTGAGGTCACCACCGTTTGCATCAAACTCGATCTTTGCAGTGCCCGTGGAGACAGCCGGGACGGTGACCGACTTTTCGTTGGAGAAGAAGTCGTTGTCGCCCATCGTTGCCACGTGGGTCTTGGACGAATTGGACCACGCGCCCATGCGATGCGGGTTTTTCTTGGCGTATTCCTTGACGGCCTTGGGCGCGCGGCGGTCGGAGTTGCCCTCGCGCAGAACCGGGTTCACGGCAGAGCCCTTGATGGCGTCGTATTTCGCCTTGACGGTCTTTTCTTCCGCGTTTGCCGGCTCTGCCGGATAGTCGGGCAGCTTGTAGCCCTGTGCCTGCAGCTCCGCGATCGCGGCATTGAGCTGCGGCTGGGAAGCGGAAATGTTCGGCAGCTTGATGACATTGGCATCCGGCTGCTTGACCATCTGGCCGAGTTCGGCGAGGTCGTCGGACTGCTTCTGTTCGTCGGTCAGATATTCGGGGAAACTCGCCAGAATACGGCCTGCAAGCGATATGTCCCTGGTGCCGATGGTAAGTCCCGCTGCCTTCGTGAAGGTGCGGATGATGGGCAGGAACGAGGCGCTTGCCAGCTCGGGCGCTTCGTCGACCTTGGTGTAGATGATATCGGCCATGGTGCTCACATTTCCCAGTGTTCGATGTGTTCGAAGTGTACTCGCCAGGGGCGGGATCTGGCCCCCGGGGACGGAATTTCGCATAGCGTATACAATTGTACGCAATCAAAAGCCAGCCCTTCGAAAGATAAAGGCTGTTGATCGGCCACGTTCTAGCAAACAGGCGGGAAAAGGCAATCGGGGAGGGGCAGGATCTGCAATTGCATCGACGTCATTCCGGACCAGTGCAGCGACAGCTGTGCGCCGATCCGGAATTCAGATGTATTTCGCGCAGGAGGCGCGGCTTATAATAGTGGTACTAAGAAGAGTGTTCGCTTCGCTCACGCAGATGTCTGGATTCCTGATCAGCGTTCGGCATCGCCTCACTTGTCTGGAATGACGGTGTTTCTCTCTTTATGACCCTGGGCAGAGCGTGGCGGGGATCCGGGACCCGGTGCGCATCTCCCGCGTCAGTTGTCGAAGGGCCAGGAGTGTTTCAGGTAGATGTATTGCAGCGCGGTCATTCTGGACTGGCAGGCAACGCTTGCCGGACCGCCTCCGGTGCCGCCACCCCATTGCGAATACTCGTAGTCGCAGGTCCTGTCGCGATAGGTGATCCATGCCCTTTGCATGTCGCGCAGCGCCGGCAGGATCAGCGGGACGGTCGCACCGATTTCCTTCATTTCCCTATCGTTGGCCTCGGCCTTCTTGACCAGTGACCCGTAAATTTCGTTGAGCTTCCGGTCCCAGAACTCGGCTTCCTTGCCACCGCAGGCGACCATGCCGACCGTCGTGCCGCCAAGGTCATTGGCGTCCTGGCAGGCCTGCGAGGCAAGGCCGATGCAGCCCTGTTCCTCAATCGCCGTTGTTGCCCCCTGAAGACAAGCTTCAAGCGGTTGGTCTGAATATCTGACGTCCTGCGCCTCAGCGCTCAAGGCCCACGCGGTGCTCAGACAAAAAAGGGCCAGAATCTGCGGTTTGAACATGCGAGGCCTCCGGAATGGTGTCAGCCGGGGAGCAGCACTGGTTACTGCGCCCGGTAGAGACTGAGATCGTCAGTCTACGGAGCAAAGCCCCACATTGTGAAGTCCCGTCGTCATCCGCGGTGGAGCGCTGCGGAAATCCAAGGCCCGGTATAATGCGGCTAATCGGGTTGGGCCGCGCAAGTCGTCAGGAACACGTGGCCATCCTTCGAGACGGACCATCCGGTCCTCCTCAGGATGAGGTTGCCTGAAACTTGTCCTGGTCAAACACCGCAAAGCCCAAAGACCTCATCCTGAGGAAGGCCGCAGGCCTGTCTCGAAGGATGGCCACAGAAATACGACCTTGTCCGGAATGAAAGGCTCTCCTTTTGTCACCCCGGACGAAGCGCAGTGGAGATCCGGGGCCCAGCACACCGCAGCGCTTCAGCTTCAGGCAAGGGTTCGCGTTTACTGGATCCCTGCCGGAGTTTACGCCCGCGAAAGCGGGTGCAGGGATGACAAAATGGGAGAGGGGCCAGGCAATGCAATCGCCTCGACGTCATTCCGGACAAGTGCAGCAACAGCCGCACGCCGATCCGGAATCCCGAAATCATCTCGCGCCCGTGGCGCGGCATCTTCCAAAAAACAGATTTACGAGTTCGCTTCGCTCACGCAGATGTCTGGATACCCGATCAAGCCGGGCACAGGGCCCGGATCTGCATTCGGCTGGGCTTTACTTGTCCGGAATGACGGAGCTTTGCTCCTATTGACCTCCAAGGATGGGCTCCAAAAACGACGCAGTTTTTTGCCGAGTATTGGCACGACCATGTCCATGGTGGAGATTGCATTCCGTTTTGCGAAACAGAAAACCCGGCAAGACAACTGCGTGTCCTGCCGGGTGATCCGGAATTGCAGGCGAGGTGCCTAGTGCGGTGAATTTGAAGTTCGCATCGTTGCTGCAGCAGTCTCCGAAGCGAACTTCAAATTCGTAAACCGCACTAGAAACATAGACTTGCTAGTCACCTTATTGAATCTGAAGTTTGTTCGAAGCCAGCTGCAAAATGAGTCGAACTTCAGATTCAGGTGACTAGCGGCCGCTGACAGCGTCGGCGAGGGCCGGGAAGCGGACGATCTTGTAGGTGCCGAGCGAGACATCCTCGCCGCCATTCAGAACCGGCGAGCGGTGCAGTTCGTTGATGGTCGCATAGACGTAGCCGTCCGCGCCGATCGAGAAACCGTCCGGCCAGGGCAGGTCCTCATCGGACTGGAACAGGACCTCGTAGCTGCCGTCGGGCTTCGTGACACCGATCGCATTGTCCGTCATGGCGGTGATGTAGACGTTGCCGCCCGTGTCGACCGTCGAGCCGTCGGAGATCGGCTTGTCGCCGTAACGCTCGACCCGCTCGGCAAGGTCCTCGTCGGCGAGGTCTTCATTCAGGAGATCCGCCGTGCGGACGCGGTACATGGCGCTGGCCGTCATCGGGGCGAAATAGACCCATGTGTTGGTCGGGTCGACCGTGATCGGGTTCACGCCGATCTTGGCAGGATTGCCGCCGAGCAGGATCTCGCGCCCGTCGATCACCATGGGCGTGTCTTCCGGGGTCGTGAATTTCGAGCCCTCCAGAACGCGGCGCGACCGGCCGGTTTCGAGGTCGACGACGATCAGCGCCGAGTTCACCCCGTCTCCTGTATCGGAGATGTAGATGGCTTCGTGATCGCGGTCGACGGCGAGATCGTTCAGGAACGATGTCGGCCGGGTGACGGGTGCACCGATGTAATGGATCGCGTGCAGCTGTTCGGTTTTCGTATTCCAGCCGATGACGCGGCCTGTCTGGTTCTCGCCCTGACCGTCCAGCATCCAAAGGATGCCGTCCCGGTCAGCGCGCAATCCGAGTACGCCCTTGAGTCCGTCGCCGTCTTCCTGCGGCGCGCGCGCCCAGGCTTCGCTCGGATAGGGCTTGGTCGAGCCGTCCTTCATCACCTCGACGACACGCAGTTCCGGGCCGTAGAACTCGTGAACGGACATGAACATGCGGCCGTCCGGTCCGATCGCCAGGTTGCCCGGTGGCATGGATTTGTCGAAGTCGAGATAGGTTTCGATGCCGTCCGCGGCGGCGGGGATGATCAGGGCTGCGCTGAGACCGGCGGCTGCCAAAAAGCGTTTCATGGGCTCCTCCATATGTTGATGTGGAGGGTTTAATTGTTCTAGATTTCGAACAGAACTCACTGAATCTCGAAAGCAGCGTTAGAAAAAATCGAATGTACAGCATCGCGGACCTGCAAACTTTCGTCACTGTCGCGAGAACCGGCGGCATTACCTCGGCAGCCGGCCAGCTCGGGATTTCAACGGCGACCACCAGCCACCGGATCGCAAAACTGGAGCAGGCGCTCGGCATCACCCTGTTTCACCGCAACAGCCGGACCTTCAGGTTGACGGATGAAGGGCAGATTTTTCTCGAACGGGTCGATGTCATTCTCGATGACCTGCAGCAGGCAGAGATGGAAGTCGGCAGTGGTACGGCGCGCCTGCGCGGTCATCTGCGGGTCACGATGTCCCCGTGGATCCTTTCCCGGTTCATCATGCCGGTTCTGGGAGAATTCCGGCAGGCCAATCCCGACCTCACCATCGAATTCCTGGCCGTCGACCGCTTCGTGCCACTGGTCGAGGAGGCGCAGGATTGCGCGATCCGTGTCGGCCAACTGGCGGATAGCGCGCTCGTCGCCCGGAAGCTCTGCGACAATGACCGGATCATCTGTGCGTCGCCGTCGCTCCTGGAAGCTACGGGTGAACCGCGATCGGTGGACGATCTCAGGGACTGTCCGTGGGTCTGCCTTCCCTGGCAGACCCGCTTCGACGTCAACGACGCGAAGGGCCGCAGACGTCCGTTCACGGTCAGCAGAAGCATCGCGGTGTCCAATTCCGACATGTTGACCGCCGGCGCGGTGGCGGGGCTCGGCATCGCCGTGAAATCGCGCATGGCCGTCAAGGAAGAACTGGAAAAAGGCACGCTGGTCGAAGTCCTGCCGGGTCGCCTGCATGCGCCGGAAGCGCCGGTGTGGTTTGTATTTGCAGCCGAAAGCCGCTCCGGCCGCAAGACCAAGGCCTTCCACGAGGTCGCCAGGCGGGCCTTTCGCAGATGATCTCCTTTGCTGGTGCTTTTCATTTTTCCAAGGAAGCGCTAAACCCCGCGTCATGAGCAAGAATGCAAAAATCAGAGACGAAGCCCGGGTGGTGACGGCCAAGCCTCCCGCCGTGATCCTGTGCGAACCCCAGCTCGGGGAAAACATCGGCACGGCTGCGAGAGCAATGGCGAATTTCGGCCTTGTCGACTTGCGGATCGTCAATCCGCGTGACGGCTGGCCGAGCGAAAAGGCGCGCGCCGCCGCCAGCCGGGCAGACCACGTGATCGACAATGTCCAGGTGTTCGACAGTGTCGAGGCGGCCATTGCGGACCTGCAATTCGTCTACGCAACGACGGCACGCTCGCGCGAGGTGCCCAAACCAGTGCGTGGTCCGAGCGAGGCGGCGCAGAAGTCGGTGGAATTCGGTGAAAAGGGTCATGCGACCGGATATCTTTTCGGCCGCGAGCGCTGGGGCCTCAACAATGATGAGGTGGCGCTGGCCGACGAGATCGTCACCCTGCCGGTCGACCCGGATTTTGCATCACTGAACATAGCCCAGGCTGTTCTTGTATGCGCTTACGAATGGCGCAAGACGGCAACCTCCGGCGCGCTCCCCTTCATCCTGTCGGAAGAGGAGCATCCGCCGGCAAAAAAGGAAGATGTCCTGCGCTTCTTCGAGCATCTGGAAGGTGCGCTCGACGAGGTGACGTTCTTCCGGCCGCCGGAGAGAAGACCGCACATGGTGCGCACGCTTCGCAACATCTTCCAGAAAGCGGAGCTGACCGAACAGGAAGTGCGGGCGCTGCGCGGCATTGTCGCGTCGCTTGAAAAGCGCGAGCCGCGGCCGCGCAAGGATCGTGGCGGTGAGGGACGTGGAGACTGAAAGCGCACTGATGCATCGCGATCGGCCGGTCCTGATCTTCGATTCCGGTCTCGGTGGCCTGACTGTCCTGCGTGAGGCGCGTTACCTGCTGCCGTACGAAACCCTGCTCTATGTGGCCGATGACGCCGCCTTTCCGATCGGCCGCTGGGCCGAGGACGACCTCAAGGCGCGTTTGCTGTCACTGTTTCAAGACCTGATCGCGAACCACCGGCCGAAGGCGGTCGTAATCGCATGTAACACAGCATTCACGCTTGCCGGCGAGGTGCTGCGCAAGGCCCATCCCACAACACCCTTTGTCGGAACCGTCCCGGCGATCAAGCCGGCAGCGGAACAGACGGCCTCGGGCCTCATATCGGTGCTGGCGACCCCCGGAACGGTGCGCAGAACCTATACGCGCAGCCTGATCGACAGCTTTGCCAGGCAGTGCCACGTGCGTCTGGTCGGTTCCGACAAGCTGGCGGAATTGTCCGAACGGCACCTGCGCGGTCAGGAGGTCGCGGACGAAGAACTCCTTGCAGAGATCTCCGATTGTTTTCTGGAACGGGACGGCAAAAGGACGGATGTCGTGGTGCTTGCGTGCACGCACTATCCGTTTCTGGCGAACCGCTTCCGCAAGATTGCTCCCTGGCCGGTCGACTGGCTGGATCCGGCTGAAGCCATTGCGCGTCAGCTTGTGCGCGTGCTGAACGGAAATGCCGCGCGTGCGCCATCTGATGCGTTGGATCGGGCCGTGTTTACCTCTGCGCCCAAAGACCCGGCGCTGATGCGCCTGCTGGCGGGTTTCGGGCTGACGCTCTATGGTACGGACTCATAAATGAGGCGGAAATGGTTTGAGGCGGATTGCTTCTCCTCAAGGAGCGGAAGCGCAGGAAATGTGGTTCATTTTCGAGCCTTCCGCGACGCCGGGGAGGCGCAATCCGGTCAAATCCGAAGGACATGGAAATGGCTTTACCCCGTGTCGTCAGCGTGCTTGACCGGGCACGAAGCCCGCTCCGCACACCCTTCCTAACGGAATTTCGCCATTTCGCATGCCATTTCAGCCTCATTTATGGGTCCGTACCCTAGGCGGCGAGGCTCTTGACGGCGATGCCGTCGTCTGAGCGTTTGGCCGCGAGCTTGAGACTGCTGATCTCGTCATTCAGTGCATCGGGATGCATTGTCAAACCCCTGGACAAGCTGAGAATTGAGATCGAACACTGCAAAAGCGGGAATTGCCGGGTCGTGCCGAAACGGTCCTGTGCTTCCATGAAACCCTGATCGCGGTGCACGGGTTCGTAAAAGCTCTCCACGTCGTCCCGGAAAGCGCGCTTGAGGGTGAGCAGACGGGACGCGACATCCGTCTGGTCCATCTGCTGAAACCCGGCAAAGAAATCATCTCCGCCGACATGGCCGTGAAACGTACCGGTGCCGGAGACGTGCCGCTGCAGCAATTCGCTGAACAGGATGATGGCGCGGTCACCCTGTTTGTAGCCGTAGGTGTCGTTGAAGGGCTTGAAGTTGTCGAAGTCGAGGTAGCACAGATGACGCTCGTGCGACCCCTTGCGGGCGGCTTCGGCAATATAGCGCGTGACAGCGCTGTTGCCGGGAAGACGGGTCAGCGGATTCTGGTCCTGGGCTTCCTGAAGGCGCTTTTCGTGAATGATCTTCAGGAGCGACGTCGCCGACAGGAACCCTGCATAGTGAAAGTTCTCGGTCAGAATGATGCCGTCGGAATTGATCGACGAGGCAAATGTCACCAGAAGCATGTCGGCGTTGGAATTGATATCGGCGATCGGGCAGGCGCGGACAAAGGGCCTTATCGGTGCTTCCAGATCAAGATGCGGTTTTTCGTCGGTGGTCGCGCCGGAATAGAGGTATTTCTTCAGATCCCGTTCGTGAACGAATCCCCGCGGCTCCTGGTTGTCGTCGACGACCGGGATCGCATTTCCCTCCTGGTTATGAACAACCATGTCCAGAAGTTCACCCATAGAGGCATGAAGATTGATCGTCGGCAGCTGAATCAGTTCGCTGCGTATCCTGTCTTGCTCGCTGCGCCTCTTCAGACCGGCTTCGGGTCGCCTCAAATGCTCGTAGAACAACTTCACGGAGGCAGGCCTGGAAATCGGACCGGCAACGAATGCGCCCTGAACCAGATCGCAGCCGATATCGCGGCAGGCCTTGAACTCCCGCTCTGTTTCCGCTCCCTCGGCAATGACGCGCGCTCCGAGTACATGGGCAAGGTTCGCCACTGTCGTTACGAAAAGCTTCCTGCGCGGATCGCTGTCGACATTGGCGAGAAAAAACCGGTCGATCTTGACATAGTCGGGCGAAAGATCGTGGACCATGCGCAGCTCGGAGGACGCCTGCCCGAACTCCACCAGGGCAATCATGAAGCCGGAATTGCGCAGGTCATCGATGGCTTGTTCGACGCCATCGGCCACCGTCTGCCTGTGACGCTCGGAAAAGGCAATGCAGATCTGGTGGGTTTGCAGGCCGGCGGCGAGAACCTTCGAGGAAAAGGTCGTTCCCGGATGCCGCTGATGGCCGAGATCCCGTCCGTCCAGCTTGAAAAAAAGCTTTGTCCCCTGCGCGATACGGAGCTTCTTGAAGCTGGTTAGAACCTTTTCGAAAAGCAGAGTGTTCAAATCAGGCAGCAGACCCTTCCTGAATGCAATTTCAGTCAGCTCTTCGTAGGTTGCGACAATGGTCGCGTCGACGACCCGCGGCTGCGCATCGTAGCCGTAGACAACGCCAGTTCCGATGTCGGCAATTGGCTGAAGCAGGAAATCGACCTGGCTGCAACAGTCGTCAGCGGATTGCAATTCGCTCGCTGAGCTGCACAGGTCCTTATCCTGCGGAGGGTTGATATTGGCGTGCATGTTGGATCCTGGAAACAGGCCAGGGGCGCAAGAGCCCTTCTTTTCGTAATGTCATGCCCTCAATTGCCACTGATATTAATATCCATGGTTGCAGGGGTGATTGCATAGTGAAAAATTGCAATTAATTTTTCCTAAATGTATGCATTGTTTTTCCGTAACGGCGGCTCCCGTTTAAATTAAGTTAATTCAAGCGTTTGATATCGATTGTCTTTCGTTGAATTTTTTTTCTGGCCATCTGGCAGAAAAGTGCCTTGTTTGCACGCTGTCCGCCGTTCGATTCGCTGAAAATCTGCGCGCTGTGCCGTGATTTGCTTGATGCTGCAACGCTTGTTCGCGGCGCTGTCACCAACGCGCTTCGGCTGTCCCGGGTCCATACGAAGCGACCTTTGTCCACGCAAGGACGGTGCAGACGAAGCGTCGCCGTTGACATTTGAAGGTGATCACTGTATCTCCCGCGCGGTCCGGCGGGTTTTGCCTTCCGGATCTACGCACCCGTGGGTGTTCAGCCGGCGCCGCTTGTTGAACCCCTGTCGATCCGGGCCTGAAGGCATATGCCTTGGGTCAGGATAAAGGAGGGCGCGTTTCCTTTTAGAACAACAACGCGAATTCAAAGGAAACCGCGATGTCAAAGCGCCACAGCGTTAAATACAAACTCGACCGCCGGATGGGCGAAAACATCTGGGGTCGTCCGAAGAGCCCGGCCAACAAGCGTGAATATGGTCCAGGCCAGCACGGCCAGCGCCGCAAGGGCAAACTGTCCGACTTCGGTGTTCAGCTCCGCGCCAAGCAGAAGCTGAAAGGCTACTACGGCAACATTTCCGAAAAGCAGTTCCGCAAGGTCTATGCCGAAGCGTCCCGTCTGAAAGGCGATACCTCGGAAAACCTGATTGGCCTGCTGGAGCGCCGTCTCGACGCGATCATCTATCGCGCCAAGTTCGTTCCGACCGTTTTTGCTGCCCGTCAGTTCATCAACCACGGCCACATCAAGGTCAATGGCAAGCGCGTGAACATCCCGAGCTACCAGCTGCGCCCGGGCGATGTTGTCGAGATCCGTGAGCGCTCCAAGCAGCTTGCGCTGGTTCTGGAAGCCGTGCAGTCCGCAGAGCGTGACGTTCCGGACTATGTCGATGCCGACCATGCCAAGTTGACCGCAACCTACAACCGCGTTCCCGCGTTCGCAGATGTGCCGTACCCGGTGCAGATGGAACCGAACCTTGTTGTCGAGTTCTATTCGCGCTGATCAGCGCCGAATATTGTTCCGGAGAAGCCCGCCGTTTGGCGGGCTTTTTCATTTCGCCGGGTATTTGCCGGGCGGAGGTTCAGCGCAGCATGGTTTTTCGCCCGCCGGGGGTTTCGATCGCGACGGTGGCGGCTCCCAGCTTGTCGCCGGACCGGTGGGCAATGCGCCCCTCGTTCCTGTGCTGGAACTCCAGCACCGTATAGGGGCGCTGCCACAGCCATTCACGGTTTTCGACCGCATCGACATTCGGAACGGGCGGGGTCTCGTCGGTGAAGGCGAAGAAATACAGGCAGAACCCGAGGTCAGGCACATCCTGGCGTGACAGATAGCGCATGCCGAATTTGTCCCGGCAGGTACTGAATTCCGCGTCCAGATCGTCGGTGCGCAGCGTGATCAGGCCAAGCTGCGCGCCACCGCCGAGGGGCAGGGCATCGTCGCCCTGGCGGGTCAGGGCATTGCCGTCGAACGTGTGCTGGATAAGTTCGATCGTGTGGCCTTCCGGATCGGCCAGATGGCTCATCCGGGCAATGTCCCGAAACTGGTTCGGAGAGGTGACCTCTATGCCCCTTGCGCGCAGCTGCCGGTAAGCGCAGTCCAGGTCCGGAAGCGTGATGGCGATCTTCCAGTAGCGGTCGCTTCGCTCCGCGTGAAAGCGCGCAGCATCGGAACCTGGCAGGAACTCCAGCCGTGCCCCGTCTCCACCATAGCCGACGGCAAGGGGAGAGGCATTTCCGATGCGCTTCATGCCGAGAACCTCGCAGTAGAATGCGGCGAGGCCGGCCGGATCTGCAACGTTGAGCGTGAGGGCGGCGATTTTCGGGAGTGGCATGCTGCGGCGATCTTTGTCCTGACCGGGAAAGGATGGCCCGGGGCAACCGGCCGCACAAGATGTTTCTCAAGGCGGCCCGGTCACTGTTTCTCAGGGAGGCGGAACGTGTCCCGCCGGTATTGAAGGGCGTTGTGCGTTACCAATAACACAAGAGCCCTTCAAAGGGGGCTCCAGGCCCGCAGACAGGGCATTGCGGAGCGTCAGCAAGCGCCTGTTTTTACCAGCGCCGTCGCGCTCGAGGAAAGAACCGCGGTCGCCGTTTCACCCTTGTTGCTGAAGGTTACCAGGGCGCCTTCGATTTCCGACCCGGAAACGGTGATCTCGCGCCCGCCGGCCGTGTCATCGACGTCGATCGTGAAGGCGATTTTTTCACCGGGCTGCAGGCCGGCGATGGAAAGGGTGATCTCGCTGTCACCATCTTTGACAGGCGTAACGGCTGCCAGCGACTTCGACCCATTGACGATTTCGAGTGGCTGAAAGACCTCAACACCGGCGCCGGAACCGGTCGTGTCGAAGATGAGACCCGCTTTTGACCCGGAGATGTCCAGCACAAGCTCCGAAGCGCTGATCGGACAACTGCCGACATTTTCGAACGTGAACCTGTCCTTCGGTGCGCCTTCATCGAAGCGCACGGATATGTCGGCAACGGCGGATGTGGCCATGACGGCTGTGAAAACGAATGCGGTAACGCATCCGGTGCCCTGTCTGATTGTCCTCTTGGATAGCATCTGATCCCTTCCTCTTTCGGTCATCTCTGTTCCGGTTATCAATTCCCTCCTGATACGCAGCCAGACCGCGGGCGGTTCGAGAATTCGTGAAAGCTGAAGAGTGGAGCTGAAGAAAGAAAGTAAATCAGTAACTTAAAGTAAGAAGAAACTCACGCATCGTGAATGCCGCGCCGCACTGCATGAAATACGGCACACTAAAGCCCGCCGGGCTTCGCCTCAGCAGCCGCGATAGAACGCGCGCAGTGCGGTCTGGCCGCCCTGGTTTCTGCGTGCCGTCAGATGTCGTTGCGCGGTATTCTCAGGAGCTGACCTGGAAAGATCACGTTCGGATCGCTCAGGATGTGCCGGTTCGCTTCGAAGATCGGCTGGAAGTTCGAGTTCCCGTATTGCTGCTGCGCAATCTGGGAAAGCGTGTCGCCCGACTGGACCGTGTAAGGCTGCCAGCCACCGTAACCGGGCAGGATCTTCGGTCCGAAAAGCACGGGAATGACGACGGAAGGTCCGTTTTCGTTGCCGGTGTCGTCGGCCAGCGTCAGGAAGAGCCTGTTGAGCTGGAACGTGTTCGTGTCGGGTATGTCGATCGAGGCCTGGAACTGCCGGAGGCCGAGCGAACCGACATTGGTGAAGGATGAGTACTCATCATGCCCTTCGGACACACGGATGGTGAGTGTCCCTTCGAATGCGGCGGCGTTGCCCGCTATCATGATCGTCGAACCGACGAGATCGAAAGGCTGTGGCTGCTGAATGTCGAGTGTAACCGTCATTTCGAAACCCTCCCATGCCGCACTGCCCGAACCGGAATTGTTTCTTCAAGGGCAGGCCATGAAAAGCGTACACCGCCATTGCACAGCCTGAACAGATGCAACTTTTCATGCAACTTAAACAAGAATATCGTATCAGAGGAGATATTTTGCCAGAGTCTCTAGATGGTTGAGCGTAAGAATTTATAGATCACTTTATAAATTCTGTTTGTATCTTAATTATTTCATTAAATTAAATAAATTACCTTAGGTCATCTTCTGGTTGTTTTGTTGGTTGAATTTAACTTATTGGTATTTGTTCGTTGAATTGATTGATTTTTGGGCATAGCCTGACGTGGTTTATTTGTCACTTGTTGGTATTGCGGGTTGCTCCCTTGGCAGAAGTCGTCGTTCTGATGTCCGCCTCGCTTTTCTCGGATTTGCAAAGAGAAAAGCCGACCGGGGCTGACGCGATTGAAGTCGCGTCGGAAAGCAAACAGCGCAATGCGCGTTCCAATTTTGATCTGGCAACGCCCAATCCGGAGGCGGGTGACAGCTATTTCGTCACATTTTTTCTGGACGAACAGGCCGGTGATTTTGCTGAAAGCATCAAGAAAATCGACGGAGTTTTATCCGTCTATGTGAAGCCTGAAATCGGGCTTCCGTAATTCTGCCGGCCGGTTCGTCTTCCAAGCAGGAGGAAACACCATGGCCAGGAAGACACGTAAAGTAGCTGCACCACAGGGGCGTCATCCCGAACTGATTGCGCTTGCCAAGCCGGATGTCGGACTGCGCGTTGCAGGCGCAAGTCTGCGGTCCCTCGGCGGATCGAAAACCGCAAAAGCGGAAAAGGCGTTCAAGAAACACAATTGTATCGCGACACCCCTGTTCGGACCTTCGGAAGAACGCGTGGATGCGGCCGTTGCGGCACAGGCGCCTTCCGCGATGGCTCCGCTGGAAAGCCTCTCCGGCTTTTACAAGCTGTCCGCGCCGGATGCGGATCTTGAGGATCTGCAGAAAGAGCTTCTGGAAAACGACATATTCGAAGCCGTCTATATCAAGCCGCCCGCAGAACTGCCCGAAGAGGCGCCCGATGTCTCCGGTGCCATGAATGCGATGGTCGCGATGCCGGATGTTCCACCGCCTGCAACGCCTGACTTCATCGCCCGGCAGATCTATCTGGACCCGGCACCGGCAGGCGTTGACGCGCGCTGGGCATGGAGCCAGGCCGGCGGACGCGGCACCGGCATCCACATCACCGACATTGAGGGGGCGTGGCGTTTCAGCCACGAAGACCTGATCGAGCGCCAAGGCGGCGTTGTCGGCGGTGTGGAGTTCAACGATGTAAGCTGGCGTAATCACGGGACCGCAGTTCTGGGTGAGTATGGCGGTGACGAGAACCCGTTCGGTGTCACCGGGATTTCTCCAGAGGCGATTTGCACGGCGGTTTCACACCGCACGCTCGGGTCGGCCGGCGCGATCAATCATGCAGCCGCCAGGCTGGGCGCGGGAGATATCCTGCTTCTGGAAATGCACCGGCCGGGGCCAAGGCACAATTTTCAACTGCGGCCGGACCAGCGTGGTTACATCGCCGTTGAATGGTGGCCTGATGATTTCGCTGCCATTCTCAACGCCGCGCGGCGGGGGATCATTGTCGTGGAAGCCGCCGGAAACGGCGCCGAAGATCTCGACGATGCCCTTTACGAAACACCGGGCTTCGGTTTTCCGGCCGGATGGACCAACCCGTTCCGCAGGACCAACCGCGATTCCGGGGCCATCGTGGCCGGGGCTGGCGCGCCGCCTCCCGGCACCCATGGCCGCAATCATGGGCCCGACAGGTCGCGGCTGGGATTTTCAAACTACGGTGCACTGGTGGATGCGCAAGGCTGGGGCCGGGAGGTCACGACCTGCGGCTACGGCGACTTGCAGGGCGGCACCGACGAAGACCTCTGGTACACGGACACGTTCTCCGGAACATCAAGTGCGTCGCCGATCGTCACCGGTGCGCTTGCCTGCGTACAGGGCATGGCGCGTGCCAGAAACAGGCCCGTGTTCACGCCGGACGAGCTCAGAAACGCGCTTCGGACAACCGGCAGTCCGCAGCAGGATGCGCCCGGACGTCCGGCCACGCAGCGTATCGGCAACCGGCCCGACATTCCGGCGCTTGCCGGTGCGCTCTTCGGCGTCGGCGGCAACCGGCGCTCCGTCGCCTTCCGCCGGGAGGTCGAACGGTGGCGGCCCCTTGAAGTCCGCGCACTGATTGATATCAGCCCGCAGCTGGTGGCTGCCCACTCGACCTTTGTGTTGCAGCAGGCGCTTGTGTCGGCACAGCCGCTGCGGGCGGATGCAGACGGCATCCTGTCGAAAATGGCGATCCTGTTTCGCGTCTCGTCGCTTGCCGGGCAGGCGGTCGAAATCGCAGGTCCCGTTGGCGGGGCGCGGTATCGCTGGTGGGGCAGTATCGCGTCGGACGGTCTTGGCCGCCTCTTCGTCGATGAAGGCTATTCGTCCACCGGAAGCGACAATTTCGACCTGATCGCCGAGATCAGGGGCGTCGACACGCGTTTTGCCTTCGACACCGTCGCGCAGCGCTACCGCGCGGTCTGAGCCGAAAAGGCGGCGCTGCCCGGACCCCGCGCACGGCAGCGCCACCGGCGTCACCCATCGCACCAGAGAAGGCCTGCCTTCGGACAGGTCTTTTCAAGTCCGGCCTGTTCGGCTAAATCAGCGCGACACTTGACACGTCCTGCTGCCCGGGCCCTTGCGATGAATGACTTAACCGATACCAACACCACGGATGTGCCGGCGCTCCTGCGAAACGTGCCGTCCAGCGTGGAGTTCAAGAAGCTGCGCAAGCGTCTGCTGCGGCAGGCGCGCGAGGCGATGGACGATTTCGGCATGCTGCCCAAGGATGCCTCTCAGCAGAAAAGACCCAAGTGGCTGGTTTGCCTGTCCGGCGGCAAGGACAGCTACACGCTGCTGGCGGTGCTGATCGAACTCCACTGGCGCGGATTGCTGCCGGTGGATCTGGTCGCCTGCAACCTGGACCAGGCGCAGCCGGGGTTCCCGACCGATATTCTGCCGAAGTTCTTTGAGGATAACGGGATCGAGCACATCATCGTGCGCGAGGATACCTATTCCATCGTGACCGACAAGATCCCCGCACATCAGACCTATTGTTCGCTGTGCTCGCGCCTGCGGCGCGGCATTCTCTACCGCATTGCCCGCGAACAGGGCTGCGAGGCAATCGTCCTCGGTCACCATCGGGAAGACATTCTCGAAACCTTCTTCATGAACCTTTTCCACGGTGGCCGTCTGGCGTCCATGCCGCCGAAACTCGTCAATGATGAGGGCGATCTGCTGGTCCTGCGTCCGCTTGCCTATTGCGCCGAACGCGACATCGCGAAATTCGCATCGGGCATGCAGTTTCCGATCATACCGTGCAACCTGTGCGGCTCCCAGGACGGGCTGCAGCGCGAGGAGGTGAAGCGGATGCTGCAGGGCTGGGAAAAGCAATCGCCGGGCCGCCTCGGCGTCATGGCGAGAGCGCTCGGCCATACGCGTCCGTCGCATTTGCTTGATCGCGCACTCTACGACTTTGTCAACCTGCGCCCGTCGGAGCGCGCGGCAGGTGACGAAGCCGGAGAGGCGGAAGAACCGTGCGGTGCCAGTCTCGCAATGACGGCAAAGCTGTTTGCAGCCGAGTGATCTCGGGCAGGATCCGTGCCCTAGGTATACCCGGTGCCGGCAAACAGCCTTCGCAGCCAGTTCTCGACGGTCCGGGCAGCCGGTTTACGGGGCCGGTCCGCGTCACGCTGCAGCAGATAGTGGGTCTGGACGGACGGTATCTTCGGCTCGAACGGAATGACGAGCCGGCCGCTCGCGACCAGGCTCAGGGCGACGCGTTCCAGCAGCAATGCGACCCCGCTTTGCGCGGCTGCCAGTTCAACCGCGGCCAGCGACGTATCGACAGTGATCGATGATCCTTCCGGCGGAGTTTCAAGGCCCAACGCGTCGAAATAACGTGACCAGTGATCGTCGAAGCCAAGTGTATGAATTCTATCAGTTTCAATAAGGTCTGATAATTTTTTAAAGCTATTTTTCAGTTCCGGGTGGCAAACCGGGACAATGAACTCCGTACCCAGGGGCTCTGCCCGCATGCCCGGCCAGTTGCCGTCGCCGAGGCGGATTTCGATATCAATGCCGGTCTCAAGCACCGTATTCGCCCAGATCGCGGACAGGAGCCGGATCTCGATGTCCGGGTGCGTTTCGCGAAAAGCCGGCAATGCAGGCGCGATGAGCAGGACGCCTTCTGAAATCGGGGCACGGATGGTCACGGAACCGGTCGTCCGGTTGCCGAACAGGCCTTCGGTCGAGACCGCCAGTTCCTGGAGCGCCTTGCGTACGGCCGGCAAATAGGCCCTGCCGCTCGCGGTCAATTCGATCTTGCGTGTCGTGCGTTCAAGGAGCTGGTGTCCGAGCTGGGTTTCGAGCGCGCTGATGTGCGTGCTGATTGCAGCTTGCGTCAGTCCGAGTTCGTTACCCGCCGCGGTGAAGCTGCGCAGGCGGCTGGCGGCTTCGAAACTTCTGAGCCAGAGCAGGTTCGGGAGGGCTTGCATGGGATTATTTGATAAAAAATTTCAGGTAATGTCCACTGATTATATCGTTTCTCTTTTGGCTCGGCGTGACGCAACCTGCTTCCTGAGTGCACTTCAACATGGCAAGGAGCAGAACATGCATATCGGCTTCATCGGGCTGGGAAATGTCGGCGGCAAACTTGCGGGCAGCATCCTGCGCAACGGCCACGCTCTCACGGTTTTGGATCTGAACAGCGATCTCATGGAACAGTTTGTGGCCGCTGGGGCAAAGCGGGGTGAAAACCCCAAGCAACTGGCGGAAACCTGCGACATTGTCATCACCTGCCTGCCGAGCCCGGCGGCCTGTTCCACCGTTGTCGAGGGACCGGAAGGGATCCTGGAGGGCATCGGACCTGGCACGGTCTGGGCGGAAATGTCGACCACCGATGCCGGCGAAACGCGCCGTCTCGCCGATCTTGTCATTGCCCGGGGTGGCGAGGCGATCGAATGCCCGGTTTCCGGGGGATGCCACCGCGCGGCGACTGGGAACATCTCCATCTTCGCCGGGTGTGAAAGGAATACGTTTGAAAAGGTTCTGCCGCTTCTGACGGTGCTTGGCCGGCGCGTCCTGCACACAGGCGGCATCGGCAGCGCCTCCGTCCTGAAGGTGGTGACCAACTACCTTGCCACTGCCAACCTCGTTTCGCTTGCCGAGGCGCTGGTCACGTGCAAGGCGGCCGGCATGGACCTGAACACCTCCTACGAGGCGATCCGCATTTCTTCCGGAAACTCCTTTGTCCACGAGACCGAGAGCCAGGTGATCCTGAACGGATCCCGCGACATTTCCTTCACCATGGATCTGGTGGCCAAGGATATCGGCCTGTTCCAGTCGATCGCCGACGCGCATGACGTGCCGCTGGAATTGTCTCCGCTGCTCAACACGCTGTTTGCCGACGCCATCGGGCGCTACGGCACAAGGGAGTTCTCGCCCAACATCATACGCCGGCTTGAGGACGCGACGGGGCTGGACATAACCGCACCTGGCTTCCCTGCGGAAATGCTTGACGGCGAGCCTGAAGAAGCCGGATATGAGGTCGTGCCGGCTCGCGGCACCGGGACCGAAGAGTTTTTGCGGAAAGCGGCAGGCTGATGATCGAAAAGCGGCAGTTCTATATCGACGGCAATTGGGTTGATCCGGCAGAGGCGAGGGACCTTGCAGTGATCAACCCGGCGACCGAGAAACCTGTCGCCGTCATCTCTCTCGGTGCCGCTGCAGATGTCGAGCGCGCGGTCGCGGCCGCAAATCGCGCCTTTGGTTCCTGGTTCGGGATAAGCGTCGAAGAACGGGCGTCGCTGTTGCAGCGGATCATCGACATCTATGAGCGCCGGTCTGCGGATATGGACGAGGCCATCCGGCTGGAAATGGGGGCGCCGGCGGACTTCGTGCGCGAACAGCAGACACCCGCCGGTACCGGGCACTTGCAGGCGACCCTGGAGGCTCTGACGTCGCACCGGTTCGAGCGTCCGAGCCCGCGGGGCGGCAGCGTTCTCAGACATGAGCCGATCGGTGTCTGCGGTCTCATCACCCCTTGGAACTGGCCGATCAACCAGATTGCCGCCAAGGTCGCCCCGGCGCTCGCGGCAGGGTGCACGATGGTGCTGAAGCCGAGCGAAATCGCTCCGCTTTCCGGATTGCTGTTTGCGGAGATCCTGGACGAGGCGGGCTGTCCGGCCGGTGTCTTCAATCTCGTCAACGGAGATGGGCCCGGGGTCGGGGCGGCGATGTCCGCGCATCCGGATATCGACATGATGTCCTTCACCGGGTCGACCCGGGCCGGGGTCGCGGTGACGCAGAGCGCAGCACCGACCGTCAAACGTGTTGCCCTGGAACTTGGCGGAAAATCACCGAACCTTGTATTCGCGGACGCGGATCTGGAGACGGCGGTGCGCTTTTCGCTGGAAAGCTGCTTTTCCAACACGGGGCAGTCCTGCGACGCGCCGACGCGGCTGCTCGTCGAAAACAGCGTTTATGAGAAGGTCGTCGCGCTTGCAGAGAAAATCGCGCCGGAAACCAGGGTCGGTGACCCGGCAGAGCCCGGTGACCACATCGGACCGGTGATCAGCGAACTCCAGTATGAACGCATCCAGGGGCACATCGAACGCGGTGTCGCAGACGGTGCGCGGCTGGTGGCGGGCGGCCCGGGAAAACCGGAAGGCCACGAGACGGGGTATTTCGTCAAGCCAACGGTCTTCGCGGATGTCACCAACCAGATGTCAATCGCCCGCAACGAAATCTTCGGACCCGTCCTGGTGATGATCCCGTTCGAAACGGAGGAAGAAGCCGTTCAGATGGCCAATGACACGCCCTATGGCCTTGCCGCCTATATCCAGACCGGTGATCCGGAACGCGCAACACGTGTCTCGCGGAAACTCAGGGCAGGCAGCGTCTACATAAACGGGGCAGGCCCGGACTGGGATGTTCCCTTCGGCGGTTACAAGCAATCCGGCAATGGCCGAGAATACGGCGAATTCGGCCTCGAAGACTTTCTGGAACTCAAGGCGATCACCGGGTAAGGCCGACCATCCGGCGAGTTCCATGGTTTCCTGAGTTTCTGCGTCCGATTGCCGCCATCCAAAACGTCTCTTTACGCGTAACACCAACACAAGAAATCAGGTTGGTGGTGCCATGAAGTCATCCGGATCCCGTACGATCAAAGACGCAATGCGTCCCGTGACGCGTATTTGCCGCGACAGTGCCTTGAAATCAGCGTTGGCGGTGCGCTGATGGAAAGATACGCGATCGGTATTGTCGGCGCAGGCATGGCCGGGCTCTCCTGCGCGCGCGTTCTTCATCAGCACGGGTACTCACCGGTAATTCTGGAGAAGGGGCGGGGTGTCGGCGGACGCGTTGCCACGCGCCGGACCGATGAAGGTTTCCAGTTTGACCACGGTGCCCAGTTCATCACCGCCAGAAGCGCCGACTTTCGTGATGTGATCGCGCGCCTGAGCGGCGAAGGCACGGCGGGCAACTGGACGGGTGCTGAGCGGGAGGTCATTGTTGGGACCCCATCGATGAACGCGATTGCGAAGTCGCTCGCCGAAGGACTCGATATCAGGCGCAACACGCGTTTGACAGAACTTTGCGCCGACGCGAGCGGCTGGCGAGCGGCCACCAATCTGGACAGCGTTTTTGAGTTCGACCGGATCATCATCACGGCTCCGCAACCGCAGACCGTCGACCTGATCGGCGCAGAACACCCGCTGTCGAAAGCGGTCGCCGGCGTGCGCATGTCGCCCTGCTGGACGCTGATGGCGGCCTTTGCAGACCAACACGACATTCCCTTCACGAGCCGTTCTGCGCCCGATAGCTATCTCGCCTGGATCGCGCTCAACAGCTCCAAACCTGGGCGGCCCGATACGAACAGCTGGATCGTTCAGGCCAGTGCGGATTGGAGCGAAAGGAACCTGGAGCGAGAGCCGGACGACGTTGCGCAGGAAATGCTGCTCCGTCTCTGCGGTGTCTTGCGTCTGGACCCTTCGAGCGTGCTGCACAGACGCGCCCATCGCTGGCGCTATGCGCGGGTCGAAGAACCGTTCGGCAAACCGTTCTGCCGCAATGAAGCCGGTACGCTTTATCTCGGCGGTGACTGGTGTCTTGACGCCCGTGTGGAAGCGGCCTGGATGAGCGGCAAGGCGATTGCCGAGGATCTTCTGGGGGAGCTGAATGCTTGATGATCCACGCATTGCCGGTCTCACACGGCTTGTTCTGGGAGCGGTCAGGCCCGCACCGGGCCGCGCGCGGATTGGTCTTGCGCTTTTCTCCGGGGTGCTCTGTCATCTCGTCTTTGCGATGGCGGTGATCGCGATGATGAGCGCCATGTTCTTCGGCATGCAACTCGGCTTCGGAACGGTTGCCTGGCCCTGGGCTGCACTCGTCAATTTGCTGTTGATCCTCCAGTTTCCCCTCGTGCATTCCTTCCTTCTGACAAAGCCCGGCCGCCGGCTGCTGGTGCGCCTTGTGCCGGGCCCCCATGGCGGCGTCCTGTCAACGACAACCTATGCCACGATCGCTTCGGCCCAGTTGCTCGCCCTGTTCGCGCTCTGGTCTCCCTCCGGTGTGGTCTGGTGGCAGGCGGACGGAACCGCCTTCTGGCTCCTCAGCGCTGCCTATGGTGCCGCCTGGATGCTTCTCATCAAGGCGAGTTTGGATGCAGGGGCGGAGGTCCAGTCCGGAGCGCTCGGGTGGATGTCGCTCATGGCGAAAGTCAGACCCGTCTTTCCCGACATGCCGGACAGGGGACTGTTCCGGCTGATACGCCAACCGATCTATGCCGCCTTCGCACTGACCCTCTGGACCGTGCCGGTGTGGACCCCGGATCAGCTGGGGCTCGCGGTGATTCTGACAGCCTATTGCGTCTTCGCCCCGATGTTGAAGGAGCGCAGATTTCAGGCAGTCTACGGTGCGCGGTTCGCGCTTTACCGCGCGCAGGTGCCCTACATGCTGCCACGCCCGGCAAAGCCAGGCCGGACCGTGCCGGCGCGCGAAGGCAGCGCGTCTTTCATAGGCGGAGACATCGCGAGGAAAAGGGAAGCCGATTGATGGAGACACTTGCACTTCTTTTGTGTGCGCTGCTGTTCGGGGGCATGGTGCTCTATGCGTTCGGGTTCGCAGCCTTCGTGTTTACGGCCCTGCCGCCGGACGTCGCCAGTCCCACCATCCGTCGGGCCTTTCCGTACTTCTATCTGTTTGTACTCGGCGTTTCAGCGCTTGCGGCGCTGTGTCTGTTTGCCGGAGACCTTGTGTCGGCGTCGATCATGGCGGCGGTCGCGCTTTCGACCATCCCGACACGCCAGATCCTGATGCCGGCGATCAACAGGGCGACCGATGAGGGCAGCAAGGGACGGTTCAAGATCCTGCACGGCCTGTCCGTTCTAATCACGCTCGCCCACATCGCCGCAGCCGCCTATGTACTTGCGAGGTTCGTATGAGCAGCGATGGTCCCGTACTGCCGGTCGAAAACGTGCAGTCCTATCCGCGGCCGCCGCTCGTCGAGGCCGTGCCGCAGCGGATCCGCATCGTCTTTGCCGACACGTTGATCGTGGACAGTGTCCGGGCCTACCGGGTCCTGGAGACGCATCATCCACCCACCTATTACATCCCGCCGGAAGACGTTGCCTGCGACCTGGTGCCGGCATCCGGCAGGAGCTTTTGCGAATGGAAAGGCTTTGCGCGCTACTTCGATGTGCGGGTCGGGGGCCGAACCGGGCGGTGTGCCGCGTGGTGGTATGAAAATCCCTCACAGAGTTTTTTGGAGATCCGGAATCACCTGGCCTTTTATGCGGACAAGATGGACAGCTGCCAGGTCGGTGACCTGACCGTCGACGCCCAGGCAGGCAAATTCTACGGCGGATGGATCACGGCGAACCTCCGGGGGGTGCCGAAGGGTGCGCCCGGCACCGAGCACTGGTGACCAGCCGCTGTGTTCACCGATCCGGCGAGCCGTCGAGACCGGTTACCTTTGTTTCGTCAAACTGACCGGAAATCCTGACGGAGTGAATCACGCCGGTGCATTGATGCCGTCCGGGCGTGGTTTCCTTGATGAAACAGGCTGGACCTGCCGCACTTATCGGGCGAGGTTAGTCTTTCTGAATTCTGGGAGGACTTCATGCGCGATCTGCGTATCTGCTTCGTCGGTGACAGCTACGTCAACGGGACCGGCGACGAACGCTGTCTGGGGTGGATCGGGCGCTTGTGCGAACGCCGGTTTACCAGGGATATGCAGCTGTCCTTCTATGATCTCGGAATTCGCGGTGAAACGACGTCCCAGATCCACGCGCGCTGGCGGCAAGACTGCGAAGCCCGGTTCCCGCAGGGAGCGGACAACAGGGTGGTGCTTCAATTCGGAATAAACGACATTGGCGACATCACCGGGAGCGGCCGTCAGATCGAGGAAGATGCCTCCGTCCAGGAAGCCGAGGCATTCGTGAAGGAAGTGGCCGAGGCCTATCCGACGCTTTGGGTCGGGCTACCGCCCGCAAATGAGGCCTGTTCCCCCATGAATCCGAGCGAAGGCCTGGAGGTGTCATTCTTTCAGAAGGACGCGGCAACACTCAACGCGCGTTTCAAGACCCTGGCGGAAACGCTCGAGGTTCCCTATTTCGACCTGCAGACGCCCCTGCTTGCCAATCGAGACTACATGGCCAGCCTGACGCGGGGCGACAGGATCCACTGCGACGGGACCGGATATGCCATGATCGCGAACCTGGTCGACAACTGGCCGGCCTGGAATGACTGGTTCAAGGAGTGATGGCTTGATGCACCCGGGGAGATCCGGGGGGCAGCGCACGTCGCACGTTTGTCTGGACAGTTCCCGTCTGCTCACCTATCTCATGGTCAATGACCGTTCGCGTTCAACAGACTTCGAATGACTACGGCATCGTGGTCGAACAGCTGTCCGGCGAGGTGGTCGCCCGGCGCGGCACCCACATTGTCGCGCGCTCCGAGAGGGCCCGGGTGATGTATGAGACCCGGCTGTCGCCGGTTGTCTACTTCCCGTTCGAGGATGTGCTCGCCGATCTGGAGCCCGCACCCGCACACAAGACCTTCTGTCCCTTCAAGGGAACGGCCTCCTACAGCCACGTGACGGTGGGCGGCGAGACGATCGAATACGGGGCCTGGCACTATCCCAAGGCTTTGCCCGAAGGGCAGGCTGTCGATGGATGCGTCGGTTTCATGCCCGGTGTCACCACCAGCATCGACCACGACGGTGACCCGGTCGCCGAAATGCCGGCAGGCAACATCTCCGGGCCCGTCGTCGATTGGCTGCTGCGCGAGGCCTGGCTCGCCAAGACCCCTGAAGAATTGCTTGCTGCGCTGGGCAACAAGCTGGTTGCCGACGGAATTGCCGTCAGCCGGATGAGCATCCTGATCTGGTCGCTGCATCCGATGGTGGCCGGACAGAACTGCATCTGGGTCCGTGGCGAGGACGAGGTGACCAGCCGCTACCCGTCCTACGAGATCCTGGAAAGCCCCGTTTTCAGGGACAGTCCGTTTCAGCACGTTGCAAACGGACTGGGCGGCATCCGGCAGAAACTCGACACCAATCCGGACGAGTTCGACTTTCCGATCATGGAAGACCTGAAGGAACAGGGGGTGACGGACTATGTCGCGATGCCTCTGCCATTCTCAGATGGCCGGATCAACGTGCTAACACTTGCTTCCGATCACCCGAACGGGTTCTCGACCGCAAATCTGGGACTGATCTTCGAGTGTTCCGCCCTGATCAGCCGACTGTTCGAAGTGTTCGCCCTGACTTCGAACGCGACGACGCTGCTTGAAACGTACCTGGGTAAACGCACCGGCGCGCGCGTACTCGGTGGTGAGATCCGCCGCGGCGACGGCGACGTGATCGATGCCGCGATCCTGTTCTGCGACCTGAGGCATTCGACCCGGCTTGAAACCGAACTCGGCCGCGACGATTACGTCGCCGTGCTGAACCAGTTTTTCGAGACCGCGACGGATATTGTCAATGCGCATGACGGCGAGGTGCTCAAGTTCATCGGCGATGCGGTTCTGGCGATCTTTCCGGCAGGCTCCGGTCACGCTCAGGCCTGCCGTCAGGCCGCGATCAGTGCCGATGAAATCGTCAAGGCCCTGGCTGAGCCGTGCAAGGAGAATGGCGGTATGCCGCTGTCTTGCGCGATCGGCATCGCCTATGGCGACGTGACCTATGGCAATGTGGGATCAAAGGAACGGCTGGATTTCACGGTCATCGGCAGCGCCGCGAACCTGGCAGCGCGCCTTGGCGAGCATGGCAAGATCAACGGTAAGGAAATCGTTGCATCCGGGGAAGTTGCGCGAGAATCCGGGTTCGCCTTGGAAGCGCTTGGCAGTCTCGATCTGCACAATGTCGCGGAGCCCCTGGAATCCTTTGCGATCAAGACCGGTTCCGGGGGGAAGGATTAAGCGTCGGGTCGTGGCCGCTGATCAGCGCACCGTGTTTTCCCCTGCGAAACCGCCCATCGGCTGGTTGCGAACCAGTATGACCAGCCCGGACTTGCTCGGCTTGGTGCCCGTTTCGGCGACACCGCCATAATTGGCGCAAAGATCTTCCGGACTTTTGTTCTGCGCGGGCGTAAACATTGTGATCGCCTGGCAGTCGACACGCCGCAATTCGCGGTCGGTTGCCGGACTGTCGGACAGGACGAGCCCGAGTCCTGCCAGAGCGATCACGAAAGTAGAGGTGGTTGCGATTGCAAACTTGTTCATTGTCCCCGTTCCCATTTCCCGGTCGGCATCATGCCGGACCTTTCGATATGGACGGAGAATGGCGGAACGCACCTGTACTTACCCTGAAATCCGCATTCACCTAGCGTTCATGTTAGGTGATTCGCCAGGTTTTGCCGAGCCCGCGCCCGATTTCGGCCAGATTTGATTCGGGTTTGCTTTGGATAACAGGAAAATTTCTTGTTTGTATTCCCGATCAACTTCGGCTCACCGGTCCTGGGTTTCACGTCGTACGTCCGGGGTGACGAAGGAGGGGGGGATTACCGCGGGCCTTGGATATCATCTTGCCGTTCATCGTCATCCCGGCCAAGCGGAGCGCAGAGCCGGGATCGGGGAGGCACTGACCCGTCGGTGTTCCGGTTGCCCATCGGCAGGCCTCGGCTCGCCGGCCCCGGATCTCACGTCGTTCGCCCGGGGTGACGAAGGAGGGGGGTGATTGTTGTGGGCTTCGGGCTTCGCCTTTTTTGTTCGTCGTCATCCCGGCCAAGCGCAGCGCAGAGCCGGGATCGGGGAGGCACTGACCCGTCGGTGTTCCGGTTGCCCATCGGCAGGCCTCGGCTCTCCGGCCCCGGGTCTCACGTCGTTCGCCCGGGGTGACGAAGGAGGGGGTGATTGTTGTGGGCTTCGGGCTTCGCCTTTTTTGTTCGTGGTCATCCCGGCCAAGCGGAGCGCAGAGCCGGGATCGGGGAGGCACTGACCCGCCGGTGTTCCGGTTGCCCATCGGCAGGCCTCGGCTCACCGGCCCCGGGTCTCACGTTGTTCGCCCGGGGTGACGAAGGAGGGGGTGATTGTTGTGGGCTTCGGGCTTCGCCTTTTTTGCTCGTCGTCATCCCGGCCAAGCGCGGCGCAGAGCCGGGATCGGGGAGGCACTGACCCGTCGATGTTCCGGTTGCCCATCGGCAGGCCTCGGCTCGCCGGTCCCGGGTCTCACGCCGTTCGTCCGGGGTGACGCTGGTGGGTCAGGTGTTCAAACGCAAAAAGGGACGGAAAAACCGTCCCTTGACGTAGTCAGTTCGGAAAATGAATCCGGATCAGGCGGGTTGCTGAGTTGTCTCGATACCCTTCTCAGCGAACATGCCCTGAAGTTCCTGATTCTGGAACATTTCACGGATGATGTCGCAACCGCCGATGAATTCGCCCTTGATGTAGAGCTGCGGGATCGTCGGCCAGTTGGTGAATTCCTTGATCCCGTGACGCAGTTCGTCGTCTTCCAGAACGTTGATGCCCTTGTAGGGCGCGCCGACATAGTCGAGGATCTGAACGACCTGGCCGGAGAACCCGCATTGCGGGAAATTCGGTGTGCCCTTCATGAACAGCACCACATCGTTGGTGTCGACTTCGTTCTTGATCCAGTCCTGGATGCTCATGGATGTCAGTCCTTTTGATTGGCGGGCGTGAGGCGGTCACGGCCGGTCCGATAGATCAGTTTTGCCACCGCTCTCCAGATGCGCAGTTCCATCAGAACCATGACGATCAACACCGCGAGAAGAAGCCAAACCATTCAATTTCCCTTAACTGTCCGCATATGTGTTTCGAAACGCCGCAAATTCAAGGGGAAGGGCGGGAAATGCCCCGAATTGACGAAACCCTTTATGTTCAATCAGGTGCCTTGGTCTGCAGTGCAAGCGCGTGCAGCGCGCCACCCATATTGCCCTTCAGGGCCTCGTAAACCATCTGATGCTGCTGAACGCGGCTCTTGCCGCGAAAGTGCTCCGATACGACATTCGCCGCGTAGTGATCACCGTCGCCGGCCAAATCCCGGATCTCCACCTGAGCGTCGGGCAGCGCCTCCTTGATCAGGGTTTCGATCTCGTTCGCGTTCATCGGCATCGTGCATCAGTCCTCATGTCAAGCTCCTGAATGGCAAACGGCTCAAGCGCCTGCCATATAGTTCGGGAACCAATCTTCGTGTGCTTTTTTCAAGTTTGCAACGGATATGGTGAGAATGCTCTCAACAGTCAAATCCTGACCACCCGTTTTGCCGATTTGCTGCGCGTCGATTCCGGCGTCCAGCAGGTCTTCGAGCACCGCGTCGACCCGGTCCGGGGAAACCGTCAGCACATAGCGCCCCTGGTCTTCTCCGAAAAGCGCCGCGTGCGCGGGGCCGTCGATCTTGACTGTTGCCCCAATGCCGCCGGCAATCGCCATTTCCGCCAGCGCAACGGCAAGCCCGCCGGAGGAGACATCGTGAACACCCGTCAGGCGTGCTGCGCCGATGAGTTGGCGCACGATGGTCCCGCGGCGCTTTTCCGCGGCCAGGTCGACGGGTGGCGGCGCGCCTTCTTCGCGGCCCAGCACCTCGGCGAGATACTGCGTGGCTCCAAGATGCGTGCCGAAACCGCCGACAAGCAGCACGGCGTCACCTTCATTCGCGAAGGATGCACCGGCCCGGACAGTCACGTCCGGAAGAAGCCCCACACCGCCGATGGCGGGCGTCGGCAGGATCGCTTCGCCATGGGTTTCATTGTAGAGAGAGACGTTTCCGGAGACGATCGGGAAGTCGAGAGCGCGGCAGGCCTCGCCAATACCTTTGATACAGCCGACGAACTGCCCCATGATTTCCGGCTTTTCCGGATTGCCGAAATTCAGGTTGTCCGTTGCTGCCAGCGGCTCCGAGCCGACGGCGGTCAGATTGCGCCAGACCTCGGCAACGGCCTGTTTGCCGCCTTCGAACGGGTCCGCCTCGCAATAGCGGGGGGTGACGTCAACCGAAAAAGCGAGGCCCTTGCGCGTGCCCTCGACGCGGATCACACCTGCATCGCCGCCGGGGGACGCTGCCGTGTTGCCCTGGATCAGGGTGTCGTATTGCTCGTAAACCCAGCGCCGCGAAGACCCGTTTGCGCTGCCCAGCAATATTGTCAACGCTTCGGCATATTCGCCCGGTTCTTCAACATCGGCGGCCGATAGCAGCGGCAGTTTCACCGGTTCGGCCCAGGGGCGGTCGTATTCGGGCGCTTCGTCGCCCAGATCCTTGATCGGCAGGTCGGCAACAACGTCGCCCTGATGCTTGACGACAAAGCGCAGCGTGTCCGTGGTGACACCGACAATCGCGAAATCCAGGCCCCATTTGCGGAAGATCGCTTCGGCTTCCTGCTCCATGGCCGGCCGCAGGACCATCAGCATGCGCTCCTGGCTTTCCGAGAGCATCATTTCGTAGGCGCTCATGCGCTCTTCGCGAACCGGCACCTTGTCCAGGTCAAGCTCGATGCCGAGATCACCCTTCGCGCCCATTTCGACCGCTGAGCAGGTGAGGCCGGCAGCGCCCATATCCTGAATGGCGATGACGGCGCCGGTATCCATGAGTTCAAGGCAGGCCTCGAGCAGGCATTTTTCGGTGAAAGGGTCGCCGACCTGAACCGTCGGGCGCTTCTCCTCGATCGTGTCGTCGAATTCAGCAGACGCCATCGTTGCGCCGCCGACACCGTCCCGGCCTGTTTTTGCACCGAGATAGACGACGGGGAGGCCGACGCCTTCCGCCTTGGACAAGAAGATCGCATCCGAATTTGCAAGGCCGGCCGCGAAGGCATTGACGAGGCAGTTGCCATTGTAGCGGGAATGGAACTCAACCTCTCCGCCGACGGTCGGGACGCCGAAGGAGTTTCCGTAGCCGCCGACGCCGGACACAACACCGGACACGAGATGGCGCGTGCGCGGATGATCAGGGTCGCCGAATCGCAGCGCATTCATGGCGGCAACGGGACGTGCTCCCATCGTGAACACGTCGCGCAGGATGCCGCCGACACCCGTTGCAGCTCCCTGATAGGGCTCGATGTAGGACGGGTGATTGTGGCTTTCCATCTTGAAGACGACGGTCTGGCCGTCACCGATATCGACGACACCGGCATTTTCGCCGGGACCCTGGAGAACGCGGCGGCCTTCGGTTGGCAAGGTTTTCAGCCATTTCTTGGAAGACTTGTAGGAGCAGTGCTCGTTCCACATGGCCGAAAAGATACCGAGTTCGGTGAAGCTCGGCTCGCGCCCGATCAGTTCAAGGATGCGCTCGTATTCATCCGGCTTCAGCCCGTGAGAGGCAATCAGGTCGGGCGTGATCTTAATGTCGTTCGGGATCATGTCGTTCCAGTTTCTTGGGGCCGCCCTGGCCGGGCCGGGCAGCCGCAGTCGCGCAATGTTGCCGCCGTTTAGCAGATTGCGCCCGGAAAGGGGAGGGGAACGACAAACTTTGTTTGCAGCGAACGCGCTGCGTCCCGGTGCCGCAAACGACAGGCATCCCGAGGTGAATAACGGACAGGTAAATGGACGCTTGTCAGACGCGCTTGGCGACCCTGGACTGAAGTTTAAGGGTCACTTGCTGCCAGTCACGCATTTGGCCCTCAAGGCGCTTGATTTCCTTGTCCTTGAACGTGTTTTCCTGCCTGAGCTCCTGGACCGTGTGCTCAAGTTTCATGATGCGCAGAAGTAAACGCTCAGCTGTCAGCTCTCTGCCTGTATCAATGTGGCTATCGGTCTGCATAATGTATTCGTGCTTTCTGGTATTAATTCCTTGAGATTCAAGAATTTTTTTAAAAACAACTACAACTTCATCATTTAGTTCCATCGGAATCACGCAATTTTAATGAGATTTGTTGACGCAAAAGAAAATCGAAAACAACTTCGCGTAGAGTAATGGGTTGTGGCAGGGTTGTAAAGACAGACAGTGACAATATAACTAAAAGTTTAACGGCTGTCGGTCGGAACCGGATTCAGGGTTAAAACTGACCACACGAGCTTACGTCAGCCATGTTTCACGCCGATGAACACGATATGCTCGCTGCCGTAAAGTGCGGCAGGTGTCTCGGCTACGGATACTGCGAAATCGAGCCAGTGCCGTCGCTCAGCATCCGGCAGATCCGCGAGCCGCCATTCGCTTTGCGCCATCATGCTCTCGGCGCCGAAGAGCGCACGTTGCTCCAGCCCCGTGTCGTGAAAGACTGAGGCGACTTCAGAAGGGTCGGCGAAATGCGCGTCGACGAAAAAATCTGTTTCGGGCGCCAGCCTGTGCCGGCGCTCGTACAGAAATTCGTCGATAACGGCACGGCGCTTTCCGATGGCGGCGGGATCGGTCTTCAGCTGGTAGTGGGCAGCGGCAAACCTTGAAATGAAGGCGAATGCGGCGATGCCCCCGGGTTTCAGGACCCTGACCGTCTCGGATATCGCGCGGTTGCGGTCGTCCTCCAAGGTCAGATGGTAGAGGGGCCCAAGCACCAGAACGGCGTCATAGCCGGCATCAGGCAGGTCCGACAGGTCGCGCGCATCGCCGGCTTGCGCCGCGTTGAACGTCAGGCCCCGCTTGTGGGCTTCCTCCCGGGCGCGGGCGATGTTTTCGGGTGAAAGATCGCGCAGATCGACACTGTGGCCGGCGGCCGTCAAGTCAAGCGCATAGCGGCCCGGTCCGGACCCGCAGTCGAGAATGCGCGCTGCTTCCGGCAAGAACCGGTTGAGAAATGCCGATGTGACACCGTATTCGAGCCAGTTGCTTTCCAGCCGGAGCCATTCGTCCTCAACGGTGCGATCGTAAAAGTCCCGGACGCGGTCGACCTCGCTCATGCGCGGGGTATCTTGATCAAAGGGTGTGGGACTGAAGGGAGGAGATGGGCGTTCGGCATTTCTGTCTCCATGCACCGGGAACGAGGACGCAGGGAGTATAGTCGCGTGCGGCAGTCAACCGCAAAGGGGTTGCCCCAGGCCGGGAGTGGGATCCCGGCCCGGAAGCACGACACTCAGACCGCGCCGGTATATTCGCCGCGGGCCGGGTAGTCGTTCTTCTGCACGAAATCGAGCGCACCGATCATTTCCTGGAAATGCGGGCGCACGAACGGCATTGTCTGAACGGAAGCGAAGTAGAGGCTGCCGTCACCTTTCACGAGAAAGACGCCGGGTTCCGAGAACAGGGCCGGCTCCTCGATCCCGATCGAGGTGGTGCCGCGGCTGGTGGAGACGTAAAGGCCCCATTCCCTTGCCACGGTCAGCGGCAGGCCATAGCCGAAACGAAGGGCTTCGTGTCCGACCTTGTCGGCCATCTGTTGCGCCCTGTCCTTCTCGTCGGACGAAATCGCAATGGTTTTGACGCCCTTTTCCGCAAAGTCAGGGGTCAAACGGCCAAGCTCTTTCAGGTATGTTGCGCAGATCGGGCAATGGAGACCGCGGTAAAACACGACGAGTGTTGCAAAATCGGCTCCATCGGCTGCAAGATCGAAGGTGCCCGAACCAAGCGTATCTACCGTCAGGGCGGGAACCTGTTGACGTGGAATTAGCATTTTTTCCTCATGACTTTGGTGGCAAGGCTTCACTTTTGCCTTTTGATGGGCTTAAAATAACGAACGCAACGAGAATAAACATCCTAAAAAGATGATCAGGAGTACGAATTTGCCGGTTGCCTATCGAACTTCGTTCAGCGGAAAGCTCGACCGGCTGTCCTCGCTGATAGATCGTCTGAAGGTTCATGTGGAAAATGCACTGGCCGACCAGCCCGGCAACGGATTTGCCAATCTCGTGATCTACGCCGATCCCGGGGGGGCCAACCGGCTGATATTCTGTCCTTCAATGGCCGAAGAAGAACAGGTCTACCCGGAGATTGCGCCCCTGAGCGGGGAAGCGCCGCTTGTCGCAGCCCACATTTCCATTTCGGGTATCGGCAAGCAGCTGATCAATGCCCTGCCAGCCTGCATTTCCGTTCCGCTTTCGGAAGAACCTTATCTCACCGCGGTGGTGACCCCGCTGATCGAAGAGGCAACCACGCCCAGATGCGGCGGGCAGGCGGCCTTCCAGCGCCTGTGCGAGGTCGTGGTGATCCGCTTGTTGCGCCACGCCATGGAGGAGGGCAAGGCCGACACCGGGCTCCTGAACGGTCTTGCGCATCCGCGTATCGCCGCCGCTCTGGTCGCCATCCACGAAGCACCGGAAGAATCCTGGACGCTCGAACGGCTTGCCGAAACGGCCGGCATGTCCCGAACGCAGTTTGCCGTGACATTCAAGGAGCTCGTCGGGGCAACGCCTATGGGCTATCTCTCCAACTGGCGTCTCGACATCGCGCGGGCGGAGCTTGAGTCCGGCCGGCAGGTCAAGTCGGTTGCGACGCTATGCGGGTTTTCCAGTCCGGCCGCGTTCTCCAGGGCGTTTTCACGGCGTTTCGGTTATCCGCCGAAGCAGAAACGAAACCAGGCTGCCTAACAGGTCCGGTTTTGGGCAAGCTTACGCGGACCAAGCGGCCGACTACGTCCGGTCCTCGACCTTGCGCTCCATCGCGTAGATCTCGTCGGTGACATCATCTGCCTTGCGCGCAAACAGCGCCTGGGCGTCCTTCAGGCCGAGATTGTAGAAATGGGCGCCGAGCGAGCCGCTCAGGAAGTCGATCAGGAACTCCGCATCCATGTTGCCGATTTCAAGGTCCAGTTCGTCATCAAGATATCGCTGGATCTGTGCCGTCAGGCGCGCCCTGACGTCCTTGTCGAGCTTGAGTTCCTTCACGGCGTCCTCCCCGGAGTTGTAAGCGCCCGAAGTGCCTCAAGCAGCCCGGTCGAGCAGGCTCTCGAACAGAAGCCGGCCATCGAGGCCGCCATTCAGCGGCTCCACCAGGTTTTCCGGGTGCGGCATCATTCCAAGCACGTTGCCCTTGCCGTTGGTGATGCCGGCAATGTCGTTGATGGAACCATTGGGGTTGGTGCCGTCGGCGTATCGGAATACCACCTGACCGTTGTCCTCGATCCTTGCAAGCGTGCTTTCATCCGCAAAATAGTTGCCGTCATGATGGGCGACCGGGCAGCGCCAGACCTGGCCCTTCGTGAATTTCGATGAAAACCTTGTGGCATTGTTGACCGTTGCCATCTTCACTTCCTTGCAGACGAAGGTCAGACCGGCATTGCGCATGAGTGCGCCGGGCAGGAGGCCCGCCTCGGTCAGGATCTGGAAACCGTTGCACACCCCTAGGACGGAGACGCCGCTGTCGGCCTTTGCGACCAGATCCTTCAGGATCGGCGAGCGCGCGGCGATGGCGCCGGAACGCAGATAATCCCCGTAGGAAAAGCCGCCCGGGACGACAACGAGGTCCACATCGGGCAGGGTGCTCTCCGTGTGCCACACGCTCTGCGGCCGCGAGCCAGTGATCAGCTCAAGTGCATGGAACATGTCACGGTCGCGATTGGATCCTGGGAAGACGATGACGGCGGTTCTCATTTGGCAATCCCGTAGTTCTAGAGCAGGACAACAACGGCAACGAGCGCCGCTATTGCTGGCAGCAGGATGAACACCGCCGCCTTGAGCGCCATGAACGTCACGGCCTTGCGGGTGTCTTCATCCATGGTCCGCGACCGGCCTCAGGCGATCTCGATCGCGTAGTTTTCGATGACCGTGTTGGCGAGCAGCTTTTCGCACATCTGCTCCAGTTCCGCCCTGGCGGCGTCCTTGTCGGCACCTGTCATTTCGACATCGAACACCTTGCCCTGGCGGACCGATCCGACATCGCCGAAACCGAGACCACCCAGCGCGCCCTCAATGGCTTTCCCCTGAGGGTCGAGAACGCCGTTTTTCAGGGTGACGATCACGCGTGCTTTCATGTGTCCTGGTCTCCATAAAGTCTGGCAGCCTGCCTGCGAGGCTCCTTACACCAGCTTGTCCGGTTCTGGAAGAGAAGAAGGGAGGGGAAACGAAAAACCCCCGCCAGTCTTTTAGATTGCGGGGGGCTCATCGGTTATTGCACCAGTGTCGGGCCGGAATTGGCCGGGCGCTCCACGGCAATCATGATGCCTAGGCGCTTGGCAACTTCCTGGTAGGCCTCCAGCATGCCGCCGAGGTCACGGCGGAAGCGGTCCTTGTCCATCTTGTCGTTGGTCTCGATGTCCCACAGACGGCAGCTGTCGGGGGAAATCTCGTCGGCAACGACGATGCGCATCATGTCGCCTTCAAACAGGCGGCCGCACTCGATCTTGAAGTCGACGAGACGGATGCCGACACCCAGGAACAGACCGGACAGGAAGTCGTTGACGCGGATGGCGAGCGCCATCATGTCGTCCAGTTCCTGCGGGGTTGCCCAGCCGAAAGCCGTGATGTGTTCCTCGGCGACCATCGGATCGTCGAGTTCGTCGTTCTTGTAGTAGAACTCGATGATGGAGCGCGGCAGTTGCGTGCCTTCTTCCAGTCCGAGGCGCTTGGCGATGGACCCGGCCGCAACATTGCGCACGACCACTTCCAGCGGGATGATCTCGACTTCGCGGATCAACTGTTCGCGCATGTTCATGCGCCGGATGAAGTGAGTCGGAATGCCGATGGCATTCAGATGATTGAAGATGAACTCGGAAATGCGGTTGTTGAGAACGCCCTTGCCGTCAACAATCTCATGTTTCTTGTTATTGAAGGCGGTGGCATCATCCTTGAAGTGCTGGACCAGTGTTCCCGGTTCCGGACCTTCGTAGAGAATCTTGCCTTTACCTTCGTATATGCGCCGACGGCGGTTCATGGGCTATACCGTTTTTTGTGAAACCTTGGGGCGGGTCTTGCGCGCCTGGTGACTTTTCCTGCGGGACGGTTCCTGGTCAACCGGCAGGTATCAACGAGGCGGCAATCCCTGTTTTGCGGCGCGGAACTTACCCGAAGCGCGACAAAAGTACAATCTTATGTTTTCCCTGCGGGCGCGGGCACGCCGGAAATCGTGGCTTTGTACTGCTTTTGGCGCATGTGCGTATCTATCGCGTTGATTTGAAGGCCCTGCGGGGATATGCAAGAGGCCAGACAAACCCCATATGGGGTCCAGTGCATGAACGCAGTTCAGGAGACGAAGAGTATGAGCACTTTCGACAAGCGCGAACAGGGATTTGAAAACAAATTCGCGCATGACGAGGAGCTGCGGTTCAAAGCGACCGCGCGCCGCAACAAGCTTTTGGGCATCTGGGCGGCCGGACTGCTGGGCTATGAAGGCGAGAAGGCCGAGGAATATGCCAAGGAAGTTGTCCGTGCCGACTTCGAGGAGCCGGGCGACGAGGACGTGTTCCGCAAAATCCGCGCGGACTTCGATGCCAACAACATCGACCAGTCCGACCATCAGATCCGCCGCAACATGGACGAGCTGATGTCCACGGCCATCGAGCAGCTTCAGAACGAAGGCTGATCCGGGACTGTTTCCCATCCCGGAGACCAACGCGAAATGCCCGCCGGAAACGGCGGGCATTTTTGTGTTATGCGGCGCGTTTCCCTTCGCAGCATCAAGCGCAGGAGCCGATTTGACCGGTGGCTCCGCAACCTGACGTGCGAACACACCACTCCCTTGCGGATGCGGCCCTTCCGGGTGCTCCGGTCGCATTTCCGTTTCGGGCGTCTTTGATCGTGAACCTGAAAATCAGGTCCAGGCGATGGCCGTTCCGACCAGGACCAGTCCCATGCCGGTCAGTTCACGAACCGAGTAATTTTCACCGAAATACAAATGGGTCATCGCACCGATGAAAATTACTTCGGCCCCGAGAATGCCGACATAGATCAGGCCCAGACGTTCCTGCCTCAGGGCAAACACTTCAAAAGCGCCTGCCGTCAGGAGTGCGGCTCCAATTATCAGCACAAGACCGATGCTTGGGAGTTCCGCCAGGGACTTCATTGCGACCATTGCTACACTGTAAAAAAACGCCGAAATTAGAGCGAGTATTGCAACAGAATTGAACATTTTTTCTAAACAAATAATTTTGCAAATTACGTAAGGTAAAGTAGGGAGCCTGTCGGATTCGGTCAAGGGAAAAGACCCGGCAAACCCGTTTTTCACGACCCGGCCTGCCGACGAAAAGACCCTCCGAAAGGCAAGGCAACTTCTCCGTTCGGAAACACGCACAGGGCAAGGGCGGTGCCAAATGAAGGCCTTTACGACGATTTTGTCCCTGACTGGGCTTGCGGCCCGGGTCCGTGCGCGTTTTGATCGCGGCGATGAATGGGAGTTGAGCCGTGACTGACAAAACGTATCTTGCCGACAAACTGCGTTCCGGGACCCCGGTCGTGACCAGCTGGTGTTTCCTGCGTTCCGCGATGATCCCGGAAATTCTGGCGCGGGCAGGCTATGACGCCGTGACGATCGACATGCAGCACGGCATGTACGACTTCGATGCCACCGTGGATGCCTTCACGCATATCGCGCTTGGCGGAGCACACCGCATCGCACGTATCCCGGTCGGAGACAACGCGCTTGCCGGACGGCTGATCGATATGGGCGCGGAATGCATCATCGCACCAATGATCAATTCCAGGACGGATGCGGAAGACTTCGCGCGTTCGCTGAAATACCCGCCGCTCGGTGACCGGAGCTGGTCGCCGAGGCGTGCGGTGATGCTCACGGGCCAGTCGAACGAAGAGTATCTGAAGGCGTCCAATTCCCAGACAATCGGACTTGCGATGGTCGAGACGCAGGAGGCCATCGATGCCCTGGACGACATCCTGTCGGTGCCGGAACTGGATGGTATCTTTGTCGGTCCCAGCGATCTGTCCCTGTCGCTTTCGAACGGGGCCGCGCTTGATCCAAACGGAGCTGCGACGGCGGAGGCGTGCGCAAAGATCGCCGAAAAAGCACTGGCGGCAGGCAAGCTTGCCGGTATCTTCTGCCTGAGCGGCCCAAAGGTGGAAGAGGCCGTATCCATGGGCTACCAGTTGATCTCCCACGGCATCGACACGCTCTTCGTCGACGGTGCGGCCCGCAACGCCCTGGGTGAGGTGACCTGGCTGAAGGACAGGGTGGCCGGGAAAACCGGTGCCGGATACTGATCCGGGCCGTGTTCTGCCGGTCCGCCGGATCAGCCCGGCCTAACCGAGACGCTTCATGAAGTGGGCGAAGGACATCAAGCCTTCCGGCCAGGGGCCGTGGCCGCTTTCCACGTTGATGTGGCCGGCCTCGCCGGCATCCTGAAACGTCGCGCCCCAGGTCTTTGCAAGATCTTCGGCGCGCTCATAATCGCAATAGGGATCGTTCCGGCTGGCAACGAGATGCGAGGGAAAGGGCAGGGGATCGCGGGGTATCGGCTTGAAGTCGCCGCCGTCGAACTCATCCACCAGACCGTCCCTGTCCCAGTCGGACGGGGCGACGAGATAGGCGCCCCTGACCTTATCCTTCAGGACATGGGCGCCGTGAGCGACCAGAATGCAACCCAGTGAATGGGCGACCAGTACCACCGGCCGCTCGGCGGCGTCGACCTCACGCACGAGCGTGTCGAGCCAGTCCTTCTTCGTCGGGGCGTGAAGTTCGGCCTGTTTGACGACACGGGCCGTCGCCATCTTGTCGCGCCAGCGCAGAAGCCAGTGACCGGGCAGGGTCTTGCCATAGCCCGGTATGAGCAGGATGTCCGTCTCTGATATTTTCATAGCCAAGTTCCGGTGTTCGTTCCTGTCACGAAAGCGGGCCGTAAAAGCCGTGTTTCAGCGCGCGTGCCCAGCCCGGCCGGCCGTTCCTGTCCGCCTCAAGGCTGGCCGCTTCCCAGTCATAGCTGAGGATTCTTTCCTGAAAATTCCAGACGTCGCCCGATTTCGTCATCACGGCATAGCGCGCATGCGGACTGCCGACCTCCATCGTGTGCCGGTGCGGATGGTCGTCCTCATAGGAGGGAAGGCCGACGCTGCCCGGGTTCAGGATCGTCTGGCCTGTTGCACTCAGATGGATGACCCGCGGGATGTGGGTATGACCGCAGCAGATGATCGGTGCGGTTTCCTGTTTGATGTCCGCATGCAGCGTCTCTTCGTCCGGGAGATGGCCCTTGGGACCGTCGATTTTCTCGGTGAGGTATCTGTTGTCGTCATCCGGTGTGCCGTGACAGAGGAACACATCGTCGCTCAGGCGGATCGTTGCCCTGGTGGTTTTCAGCCAGTCCAGGCTCTCGGCGCTCAAGCGCCCGGCAGCAAACGCATCCGTCGGTCCCATTTTCTCGATCGGGTCCTCGATGAGAAACCGGTCGTGATTGCCGCGTACGGTCGGCCAGTCTGTTTCGCGCAGGATCGCCGCCGTCTCCTCGGGCCACAGCGGTCCGGAGACGCAATCACCGAGGTTGACGATCAGGTCCGGGCTTGCGTGTTTCAAGTCCTCAAGGACAGCTTCCAGGGCGAGCAGATTGCCGTGAATGTCCGAAATAACTGCAATTTTCATGAACAGCTCCGGCTGGCAGGCGGAAAGCACAGGCGTGAGGGTTAAGGAGACAGTCGCTGAAAACCGTCTTCAACAAGAAACTGTGGTCCGGCTGCAACCGGACCCAGTTCAGCGAATCCGAACGTTGCAAATTTCACGCCTCTTGTCATCCCGGCCAAGCAAAGCGCGAGCCGGGACCCACTCGTTTCACGAGCGGTCAAAAGTGGTGCGAAGAGGGGTCATTGCTTACAAGTCGCGCGATTAGGCCCCGAGTCTCACTTCGTTCGCACGGGGTGACGATGGGGAGAACAATTGCACTTCCTCCATCGTCCCGTATCTGACTTGGAGATCTCGCAGACCATCCCCGCGATGAGATGGTCCGTTACAGGCTGAGCCTCAGCTTTCACCGAAGACACGCTTGAAGATCACGTCGACATTCTTGGTGTGGTAGCCGAGGTCGAAACGGTCGCGAATTTCGTCTTCGGACAGGTAATTGCGCACGTCGGCGTCGTTCAGGAGTTCGGTCAGGAAATCGACCGATGCCGCGCCTGCGACCTGGTAGCTGTCCCACACCTTCATCGCGTTGCGCTGAACAAGGCGGTAGGCGTCTTCACGCGAGGAGCCGGCCTGCGTCAGGGCCAGCAGGATGCGCTGGGAATGCACCAGTCCGCCCAGACGGTCCATGTTGCCGGTCATGCGCTCCGGATAGACCATCAGCTTGTCGATGACACCGGTCAGCCGGGCAAGGGCGAAGTCGAGCGTCACTGTCGCGTCTGGGCCGATCATGCGTTCCACCGACGAATGCGAGATATCGCGTTCGTGCCAGAGCGCGACGTTTTCCATGGCCGGAATGGCATAGCCGCGTACCAGCCGGGCAAGACCGGTCAGGTTCTCCGTCAAGACCGGATTGCGCTTGTGCGGCATGGCCGAGGAGCCTTTCTGCCCCTTGGAGAAAAATTCTTCCGCCTCGAGCACTTCCGTGCGTTGAAGGTGCCTGACTTCCGTCGCAACGCGCTCGATGGAAGAGGCGATGACGCCGAGCGTCGCGAAGTACATGGCGTGCCGGTCGCGCGGGATCACCTGGGTCGAGACCGGTTCTGCCGTGAGGCCCATAGCCTTGGCGACATGCTCCTCGACCCGCGGGTCGATGTTGGCGAATGTGCCGACTGCGCCGGAAATCGCACAGGTCGCCACTTCCTCGCGGGCAGCGAGCAGCCGGGTCTTGCAACGGTCGAATTCCGCGTAGGCCTCGGCCATTTTCAGGCCGAAGGTTACCGGTTCGGCGTGAATGCCGTGAGAGCGGCCGATACAGACCGTCTCCTTGTGCTCCATCGCGCGGCGCTTGAACGCGTCGAGCAGGGCGTCGAGATCGGCAAGCAGCAGGTCGGTTGCCTTGACAAGCTGGACGTTGAAACAGGTGTCCAGAACATCGGAAGACGTCATGCCCTGGTGTACGAAGCGGGCGTCCGGGCCGACGATTTCCGCAAGATGCGTCAGAAACGCGATGACATCGTGCTTGGTCTCGCGTTCGATTTCGTCGATGCGATCGATGTCGAAAGTCGCGTTGCCGCCCTTTTCCCATATTGTCGCTGCGGCTTCCTTCGGGATGACGCCGAGTTCGGCCAGCGCATCGCAGGCATGGGCTTCAATCTCGAACCAGATGCGGAATTTCGATTCCGGAGACCAGATGGACACCATGTCGGGGCGGGAGTAGCGCGGGATCATCGCGGACAGAACCTCTTTAAGCTGGGAAATCTGGCTGCGGAATAGCAGAGGGCGGCGCGCCCTTCAATGCGCTGATGCGGATTTTGCTTGCGGGCAGCATCAAGCCGGTGAATTTTACCGGCGTTGCTACACGTTTCCTATTGCGCGAAGGACCATGGAGACCCGCATGCCGATCTGGCGTCCCGCAAACACAATCACGGTCAAGGCGCTCGCCCTGATCTGGCAGGATGACGCGTTGCTCCTGTCCGACGTCTACGACGACAGCGGCCGCGCAACCGGAATGCGGCCGCTCGGGGGAACCGTTGAATTCGGTGAGCCCTGGCGCGATGCCCTGCAACGGGAGTTCCTGGAAGAACTCGGCGCACAGATCACGCTGCTCGACTCCCACTTCGTGATCGAGAACCTGTTCGAGCATCATGGCGTGCCCGGACACGAGATCGTTTTTCTGTGTCATGCCCATTTCACCGACAACCGGTTCTACCGGCAGGACAGCCTTGTCTTTGAAGAGAGCGACGAAACCGACGGGATGGCAAAGTGGGTTTCGCTCGCCGAAATGGACGCCAAGGGACTTGAGCTTTACCCGACAGGTCTGCGGGAACGGATTTCGGGCACGGATATGAAAGCCGGGCGCAAGACGCATCTAAGCTGAGATACGGTCTGCTGCCGCGATCCGTCAGTTCCGTTCGATGGTGCGCATTGCGACGGGAACTGCCAGCAGCATGGTCACGCCGATGACGGCAAACAGCACGGCATAGCTCTGGGTTTCCGCGTGAAGCGCGCTCATGGCGGCGAGCCCCATGCTTCCGCCCAGCATCTGCAGCGTCAGATTGATGCCGCTTGCCTGCCCGTGCTTTTCGAGGGGAACGGAGTTCATCTGCACGCGGCGAACCGGAATGGCGATGCTCGGCATCGATGCGCCCCACAGAAGCAGGGGGATGAGCGTCAGCAGATAGTTTTCCCGGATCGATGCAAGTGCCAGGAGGAGGATGGCCAGGCCGTGCACGAGGGTACCCACGAGGAAGACACGGCGCGAGCCCAGCTTGTCCGTCAGCTTTCCGATCAGGATGGATGTTCCGAGCGTGGGCAGGATTGCAAGGGAAACAGCGGCACCGGACAGAATGGGTGATGTTCCGACAGTTGACTGCAGGAACTGCGCGACAAACACGAAGAGCGCGATTTTCTCAAACTGAAAGATCGCGAAAATGACGACGCCTCCCCTGAAATCGCGGATCTTGAGCAGGCCCAGATCCAGGATCGGCGCCGGATGCGTTCCCTCCCAGTAACGGAACACGGTGACCAGCGTGCATCCGAACAGAAACAGGCCGATCGTATACGGGGAGGACCAGCCCCAGTCGGGCCCCTGCATGACGCTTATGACCAGGGCAAGCAGCGCCAGGATCAGGAAGACGGGGCCGGATCTGTCCTTGCTGGCGGAAGTGAGGGTCCGCCCGGTCTTTTTCGCCTCATAATCCGGTGACCAGACGAGCCACAACAGCACCCCGATCGCAAACACAAACGGGATGCCGATCCAGAAGATCATCCGCCAGGAAACGACTTCGGTAAGAAAGCCGCCGATCAGGGGACCGGATGCCATGAAAATGGCGCCGACCGTTGTCTGATATCCGAAAGCGACACCGCGCTCTTTCGGGTTGAACGCGGTCGTAATAATTGCGATCGACGTGGGAAAGATGATCGCCGCTGCAATGCCCTGCAGTGCGCGCGCGGCAATAAGCATCGTGCCGTCGACCGCCACTGCCGCGAAAAGGGAGGCGAGCGAAAACAGGGCCGCACCGGCGGTGAAGTAGCTGCGCCTGCTGAAATGATCTCCGAGACGTCCGGCCAGTGCCACGGCGCAGGTGAAACTCAACAGGTAGGCATTGACCACCCAATGGGTAGCAGCGACCGACAGGCCGAGTTCATCGGCAATGGACGGTAGGGAAACGGTGACAACGGTCTCATCTAGAACGATAAGCCCCAGCACGCCGCTCATTGCCGCGAGCAACCACCACTTTCTGTGTTCTGCAAACATGCTGCTCAAGGCCGGATCCTAGGGTACGGACTCATAAATGAAGTCAATTTGGTTTGGATCGTTTTGACCAACTGCGAGGAGCGAAAGTGCAGGAAATGTGGTTCATTTTCAAGCCTTTCGCGACGTGGCAGATGGCCAAAACGGCCAAATCCGAAGGACGGCAAAATGGCGTCACCTCGCAACGTCACCGCGCTTGACCGGGCAAAAAGCCCGCTCTGCTCACGCTTCCTCGCGAGATTTCGCCATTTCTGCCGCCAAATCGGCTTCATTTATGGGTCCGTACCCTAGAACCTGAAGTCGGGTTTTTCCGCCGGAGCGTCTTCCGGCACATCATATTCTTCGATTTCATCCAGGAATTCCTCCGCCAGGTATCGCTTGAATTTCGTCTTGTCGAGGCTGAGGCGGATGGCAAAGACGTAGACGACCGCGGCCAGCAGAGCGATGGCGAGCATGTCCGGACCGAGCGGGATCACATTCGCACCGTTGCCGAACGAGCCGAGATAGGAAAGCAGCATAATGCCGGCGAGATAGGGTGCCAGCCACGACGCCTCTCGCCAGTCGAGACTGTCAAATCCACCCTGCGAATTGCGCACCAGCAGGAGCACAAATCCGATTGCCAGACAGATGCCGAGGTGGCTCAGCGTGTCCCAGCCGCTCCAGTAGATGATCAGGCTGGCAACGATGAAGGCGAGGCAGCCGGTAAAGGGGGCCGCGGGCAGTTGAAAGGCCCTCGGCGTGTCGGGGAGAAGCCGGCGGAATGCCAGAACGGCGATCGGGCCGACGACGAAGGACAGCACGATCGAAGAGGTGTTGAGCGCGATCACTTCCTTGAAGGGGAGCAGAAAGAAGAAAATCGCCGAAACCAGGAAATTCACCAGCAAGGCAAACAACGGCACACCGCGACGCGACAGTTGTTCCATGAATTTCGGAAACAGTCCGTTCTGGGCCATCGCAAGGCCCAGGCGCGCGTTCGAACCGACCGAGACCAGACCGGAAGCAAAGCTGGAAATACGCGCGCTGGTGTCCAGAAGACTGACGATCCAAAGTGCGCCGACCGCCGTCGCCAGTGCGGCCATGGGCCCGAGCTGGCCGGAGAAATGAAGCGCGTGCCAGCCGTTTTCCAGGTCCTTGCCGCTCAGCGCTCCCAGGAAGGCAATCTGCAGAGCGCCGAGGATAAACAGGCAGATTACCAGGCTCAGCACGAGTGCGAGTGGGACATTGACCTTCGGATTACGGGCTTCTCCCGCCATTTCGATGACATGCCGGAAGCCGAGAAGAGCGAAGATCACGCCGCCGCTTGAGATGGCCGACAGGATCCCCTTGAGGCCTTCGGGCGCGAACCCGCCATAACTGCTGAAGTTCTCAAGGCGAAATGCCGACGCAATGACAACGGCGGCAAGAAGCGACGGGACAATGATCTTGATCCAGGTGAGAGCCGTGTTGATGCGCGCAAAGAACTTGACGCCGAAGGCATTCAGCACCGTGAAGACCATGAGAAGCACGCAGGCGACGCCGAGACCGGCCGGCGTGAGCTGCCCGTCTGGCGCATAAAGCCAGGGTGCGTTGCTTGCCGTATAGCGCAGCACCGCCTCGACCTCGATTGTCGCGGCGGTGTTGTATCCGACCCAGGCTGTCCAGCCCATCGCCATGGAAACGACGGAACCGTGGGAAAAATGCGGAACGCGGCCGATACCGCCGGGAACGGGCAGGATCGCCGAAATTTCTGCGAAGGTCGCGGCCAGCAACAGCATGGCAACGCCGCCGATCAGCCAGGCGAGCAGCGCCGAGGGACCGGCAGCCTGTGCGGCGAGGAGAGGCGCGAACAGCCAGCCGGAGCCGAGAATGCCGCTGATTGCGACAAAGGTCAGGCCCAAGAGCCCGATGCTGCGTTGCATGTGCGCCAAGATGTTCCCCCGCAAACGTCGGCATGTGCCGGGAGCTTAGCCGAGGGAAGGCCAAAACGGGAGGCCGGGATTTGGTTTTCCCATGCGGGGAAATCGCGCGAACTGGATGTGTGCGCGAGCTGTACCGGCAGGCATTGCTTCGCGCCGGGCAGAGGCTTTCTTCAGGTCGCGAGAACGAGAGCGGCTTTTCCGGTGTTGGACAGATCCATCTGTTCGCGCCTTACCCGCGTGGAGAAGACATTCCTGATGTCACGCCTGAAGACCTCGAAGCGGACATAACCAAGCTTTTGCAGGTAGGACAGCAGGTCAACGCCGTTGCTGTCGCTCAGCACCTCGCACAAGAGCGGCGGCCTGTGTTCGCTCAGCGTTTTTTCACCGCCCCTGATGACGCTGGTCTCGTGACCTTCGACGTCGATCTTGATGAGCCGGATCTTGCCGGCGTCGATGTCGTTGGATGCGACGAATGCGTCCATCGTCGTGCATGCGATATCGGTCCGGTTCACGGGGATCTCGTGATGTGCCTCGTCGAGGGTGGCCCATCCGAGGTTGCCGTTCCGGGGTACGAAAATCGGAACTTCTCCCTCCGTGTCCGACAGTGCCTTGTTGATCGCCTTGGCGTTGCCGGCACCGGCAAGCGCCAGATTGGCCTTGAGCACTTCGAAGGTCACCGGATTGGGTTCGAACGCAAAGACCTGTCCGAAATAGTCGCGCAGCAGAATGGAATAGACGCCAATGTTGCCGCCGACATCGAGAAATATGGCGTCTTCATCAACAGACGTCTCGTCAAGATAATCCTGGACGCCGTCAAGCTGGGTCTGTTCGAAACTTCCGGTGCTGAACAGGCGCATGCCGATGACATCGTTCATTGGGACGCAAATATGCGTGAACCCCTTACGGCGGCTCGCCCTGTTGCGCATCGCCTCTGCCATCGCGTAAAGACCACGGTCAATCAGTAGGCTGGATAAACTTCTAGTACGCAACATCTTGCATTACACCCTGAATGAACTGTGGTTCCTCTAGGGTAGCAAAGCTGTCGTATCGGCATTTCCAAACCCTTAAGGCGGGATGCGTGACGACAGAAGCGGTCATTCAGGGTGAAGAAAAGTCTAAGCGTTGCAGGTCCGCTCTTGCGCAGCCTCAGGCTGTGGCAGCTGCGCGGATGGCGGCGATGTTCTGCGTGTAGGTGTCGATCGTACCGCCCTTGAAAACGGCGGAGCCGGCAACCAGCACGTTCGCGCCCGCATCGGCAACCAGGGGCGCCGTCTCGGGGTCACGCCGCCGTCAATTTCCAGATCGATCGGGCGATCGCCGATCATGGCCTTGATGCGGCGGGTCTTTTCCACCTGGGAATGAATGAACTTCTGTCCGCCGAAACCCGGGTTGACGGTCATGACCAGGATCAGATCGAGACGGTCCAGAACATATTCCAGCACGCTTTCGGGTGTCGACGGATTGAGGGAAACGCCAGCCTTCTTGCCGAGATCGCGGATCGCCTGAAGCGTTCGGTCCAGATGCCTGGTCGCCTCTGCGTGGACGGTGATGATGTCCGACCCGGCCTTTGCGAAGGCCTCAAGGTAAGGATCGACCGGTTCGATCATCAAATGCGTATCGAAGACCTTGTCCGAATGCGGGCGCAGCTTTGCGATGACATCGGGGCCAAAGGTGATGTTGGGCACGAAATGCCCGTCCATGACGTCCAGATGGATCCAGTCCGCACCGGCCGTCACCACATCACGGACTTCCTGGCCGAGTTTGGAAAAGTCGGAGGCAAGGATCGAAGGTGCAATTTTGATGTCACGTGGCATGGCTAGGCTCCCGCAGTGTCCGTCCCCTAGAGGCCGGGCCGACTGATCTGAGTGGGCGGCTATCACGGCAGGTTGTCTGTTTCAAATTCTTTTTCGCACCGAGACGGCCGCCGGCGCGATAGCGAGCAGGCGGGAGGGCCCAGGGGACACGTCACGTTTCTTCAATGTTTTCCGGTGTAAGCCCTGAATGACCGCAAGACTGCCGCTGCGTTCAGAACCGGCCTGTTATCGCCAGATATCTGCGGTCAGGCCCTTCAAAGCCGAGGCTTTCCATCTGAACGAAGATCGCGAAAACCGCCGGGCCCTTTTCCGGGTGGAAGGTGAAAACCCGCTCGATTCGATAGGAAAACGGGCAGCGGCGGCTCTTGGGAACACTGGTGTCGCTGTTCAGGGTCCGGGTCGCGCCATTCGCGACCATTGTCAGCTGGAATCCCTTCGTTTCAACACCGTACCCGGCGCATTCGGCGTTCTGGAGAGGGTATTCGTTCAATGTCAGGTCGATCGAGGTCTCGCCCGACAGAAGCGGCAGCCGCGGAGCAACGCGCATGTGGTAGGGATTCGAATCGAGTTCCGTCGCCGGGTTGAAGGCGACCGTCTTTCCCATCCCGAATATGGAGGTCTTGTCGAGAAGCGCATGCGCGGCCTTCTGGTTCAAGGTGCGGGTTTCGGCGAGCGCGTCGTCCGGATCATAGCCGTTTTCCTCGTCGACCTCGTCCACGCGGCGAAAGGGGGAGGGCTTCACCCAACTGTCCGTCCGAACATCGAGAACGAAGATCTCCGAATAGGGAAAGCCGGAGCCGTCCTGCCTGCCGTATTGTTCGAAGGCGAAATAATCACCGTGGCTGGAAAAGCCGTAAATCTCCAGTTCGGCCGTGTCGCCTGCGCGGGCGGATGACGTCGCCGGCCCGATGAGTGCGAGTACCGGCAGTAGGCACAGGGCCGCCAGATAAAGAGGCGCCGGGAGGCGGAATCCGTTTGGCATGGGTGTGTCCTTCGATATGCACATGTCTCGGACCACCTTAATCATGTCCGCCTGCAGATTCAGGTCCGCTGCGTCACAGAATCCACGTTTAGACGGCAGAAAACCCGGACGAAGGGCTTGAGGAACATCGGCAGCAGATAGATCGGGAACTGGCCGACCGCGAACCAGAGCCAGGTGAATTCCGGCAGGGTTCCGCCAAAAGCGGCGACCATCAGTCCCATGTTACGCGTGCCGCAGGTATGCGCGATGGCATAGGCGTCTTCCCGCGTCGCAGGGGCGAACAGGACAAGCGACAGGCAGATCTGCGTCAGCGCCAGGCCGAAGGTGAAGGCGGTGATCGCAAGCGTGAAGAGCGGACGCGACAGGAAACTCGCGGCGACCCCGTCCATGGCCGCGATCGCGAAGATGAGCAGCACGATCACGTTCAGTCCGCTGATGTGATCGCCGCTGCGGGCAAGGCGCTCCCTGCCGAATACCCGTCTGAGGATCATGGCGATCAGAAATGCCCCGGCAAGCAGGATCGACAGCTTCATCGCCAGGCCACCGACGCTCAGGGGCAGGGCATCGCCAAGCATGAGACCGCCGACAAAGGGAACCGTCAGCGGCGTGACGATCATGGCGGCGACCGAAAGGGCAAGGCTGAGCGTCCCGTCGAGACCGAGCAGGTAGATGAAGGCGGGCGCCGCGAGGACCGGCGGAGCTGCCGTTGAAATGAACAGCGCGAGCGCGACGTCCGGACCGAACTGTGAAAGTCCGGTATGGGTGAGCAGCAGATAGGTAAGGAGCGGTGCGCCCAGCATCATCCAGACGAGGGCGGCAATCAGGAGGGCGGGGCGTTTCAGGCGCGTCCTGATTGCGGTCTGGTCAACCCTCAGGAATGCAAGCGTCAGCAGGCCGAAAACGGCGACCTCAAGATATGGCCGCAGATACGCCGACATGGCAGGCAGGGCCAGCCCGATGAAGATGCTCACCGCAAGCGCGGTCGTTCCATGACGGCCGGTAAAGGCCAATCCTGCTCCGAGCACTCGAATCATCTAAAGTCGTCTCCTGAAACCGCGAGGTGAGGCGGTCACCTTGCGCTACTTAACCGAACGGGGGCGCCGACACCAGTCGGAAAGGCGTGCCTGTCATGCTTCAGGTAGGTGTATGGCAAACAGGGCAGGTCAGCCACATGTCTGTGATGTCGTCGTGCTCGGCGCGGGTATTGTCGGCGTCTGCACGGCCATCCACCTGAGACGCCAGGGACTGGATGTCGTTCTGGTCGACCGGGCGCATCCTGGCGAGGAAGCTTCGTTCGGCAATGCGGGCATTGTTCAGTGCAACGGCTTTACACCGCATGCCATTCCGTCCAATCCCGTCCAGCTGCTGAAAATCGCGCTCGGCATGTCCAGCGCCGTCTCGCTCGATCTCAAAAAGACCATCGAGCTGCTACCCTGGCTGCGTCAGTATCATGCGTCCTGCAGCCCGCGCGGCATCGAAGCCTATTCCAGGGCGATCGCGCCGCTAAGAGCACTTGCCGCGCAGGATCATCTCGATCTTGCCCGGTCTACCATCGCCGACCGTTTCTACCGGAAGGGCGGGTGGCTCTATCTCTACCGAAGCGATGCCTCTTACCGCCACGGCGAGATCGAGCGTCACTATGCCAGGGTGTTCGGCGTTACCTACGACGAACTTCAGTCTGACGAAACGCGCACGCTCGAGCCCGGCTTGAAAGCGGCAAACTTCAAGGCCGTTCACTGGCTCGAGAGCTGCTCGGTATCCAATCCGGGCGCGGTTGTAGATGCATTCTGGCGTGGTTTCATCCAGGAAGGCGGCGAATATTTTCGCGGCAATGCGCTGAAACTGCAACGGCATCATGGTGACTGGGTCCTGGAAAGCGAACGCGGAACCATTCTTGCAGGCAATGCGGTCATCGCCCTTGGGGCGTGGTCCAATGATCTTCTGACGAAATTCGGTGAACCATTTCCGCTGGTTGCCAAACGCGGATACCACATGCATTTCCAGCCGCAGACCGGTGCGTCGCTGTCGAGGCCCGTGGTGGACGTGGACAATGGCTTCGCGCTCACGCCGACGGACAAGGGGATCCGCCTGACGACGGGTGTCGAACTTGCAGACCGGGATGCCCCTCCCAATCCGAACATCATCAAGCTGGCAAAACGGCGGGCCTCGGAGCTTCTGCCGCTCGGGCGCGCTCTCCAGGAGGAGCCCTGGCTGGGGTCAAGGCCGTGCCTGCCGGATTCCCTTCCGGTGTGCGGCCCGTCGCAAAGGACACCCGGGCTCTGGCTGAATTTCGGTCATGGCCATGACGGCTTCACGCTGGGGCCGGTCACCGGCCGGCTCTTGGCCGAGCAGATTGCGGGACGGCAGACGGGCTTCGACCTCAGCGCGTTTTCGGCGGCAAGATTCGCTGACTAAAGCCGGCTGGGGATCACTGCTGTCCGGTTTAACTCGGTAATGATCTATTGAGGCGATCCGCAGTCAATGGACTTGTCATTCCGGCAGAAGCGCAGCGGAAAGCTGGAACCCAGTAACCACCTGTTTCTCCTTCTTTTTTCAACCTTCGGCCACATGGAGTGCCGGTTCCCGGTCTTGCCGCGCGTGCGGCAAACCGGGACGACAAATCGAGGAAGCAATTTCGTATCGCGATTTGGCAGCGCGTGGAATTATTTTTGTTTTCTCAGAGACAAGAGTTCGAATGTGTTTTTAGACCGGACAGAAGTGGATCAGGATGCGACTTCAATCCTGTCGATCCTGTTCCAAGTGTCCGGCTTTCATGGACTATCTTTAATTAGGCTCTGCGCGGGAGGCCCCCATCTTGAGGCTGTTGGCCGGCACGGTGCCGGTAGCAGTGAGGAGATCGGTCATGATCCATTTGAAAACACCCGGCCCGGTGAAGACCGGGTTGCTTGCCGCCGCAATTGCCGTCGGGACCTATTCGGCTGCCTTCGCCCAGTTCGAGGTGGGGGACACCCTTGGGCACTCCGTTTCGGAGATTGCGGGTTCCCTTGAAGCGGGCGGCTACGAAATCCGGGAAATCGACGTTGAGCGGAACCGGATCGAAGTCGAGGCCGTCCTGGAAGGAACCAAATACGAGATAAAGGTGGATCCGCGATCCGGGCAGGTGATCAAGGTTGAACTGGACTGAAGCCGCGATCGCGGCCTTGCATCGTTTTGACGGCCGGACCCCGGTCTCTGAACCGTCAAAAGCGTTAGTTTTCCCTGAGCGGGAGCGCGACCGTGTCCTTGACGGTGTTCACCACGATGCGCGACTGCACATCCGAAACCAGTGTGTTGTCGAGCAGTTTCAGGCGCAGGAAGTTGTCATAGGTCTTGATGTCGTCCGTGACCACCTTGATGAGGTAGTCGACTGCGCCGGTGATGCGCTCGCAGGTCACGACTTCCGGCCAGTGATGCACGAGCTTGTCGAACGTATCCATGTTGTCCCGGCTGGGCACGGCGAGCTTGACGAAGGAATACGCGACAAATCCCAGCCCCACCGATTCCCGGTCCACGATCGCCGTGATCTGCCGGATGATTCCCTGTTCCTTGAGGCGCTTGATCCGCCGCCAGCAGGGCGTCTGGCTCATGCCTGCTTCCTTGGCAACTTCGGCTATCGAAAGGGATGCATCCCGTTGAAGGACTCGCAAAACGCGGATGTCGGAAGGGTCGAGAAGATTTTTATCGGTCATTGCTGATTTGAGGAAATTTTGTGCGCTCTGAAGGATTGGAAGCGTAACGATAGCACAGAAATCGCCCGGGAAAAGGATGATATTAATCTACAGATGGCGCGCGGACAGGCGCTGCCGCCCGGATTGACGTTTCAGGAGGACGCTGGATGAACGTTCATATGCCCACCGTGTCGCTGGAGGACAAGTATGTCGCAACGGATGGACAGGTCTACCTGACCGGCATTCAGGCGCTCGTGCGGCTTGCACTCGAACGCGCCGAGCTGGATCGTCAGGCCGGTCTGAAGTCGGGTGGTTTCATCTCGGGATACCGCGGTTCGCCCCTTGCCGGATATGATACGGAACTGATGCGGGCGCGCCGTCATCTTGACAGGTGCAATGTGGTGTTCAAGCCCGGCGTCAACGAGGAACTCGGCGCAACGGCCGTCTGGGGGAGCCAGAAACTGCGCGGTGAGGGCGGTGTCGGCCGGCCGACCGAGTATGACGGTGTATTCGGCATCTGGTACGGAAAGGCGCCTGGCGTCGACCGCGCCGGGGACGCATTGCGGCAGGCGAACGCCTCCGGAACCGACCGCAACGGCGGCGTTCTTGCGCTTGCCGGTGACGACCATCTTGCCAAGTCTTCCATTCTTCCCGCGCAGAGCGAGTTTTTCTTCGAGCATGCGGAGATCCCGGTGCTCAACCCGTCCGACATTCAGGATGTTCTGGATTATGGCCTCCACGGGATAGAAATGTCCCGTTTCACCAGCCTCTGGACAGCGCTGATCTGCGTTGCTGACACAATGGACGCATCCGCCACCATCAATGTCTCTCCCGACAGGCTGAGGCTTGTCCGTCCGCTGGAAGGCGACCCGCGCAAGGACTACCGTCAGAACCGGGACCTGCTTCTCGGCAACCGGCTGGAGACCGAGCGCCTGGTGCGCGACCTGAGGATCCCCGCGGCGCAGAACTACGTGCGCACCAACGGTCTCGACCGGGTGACATTCGGCACAAGGGGACAGGCCAAACTGGGCATCGTCGCATCCGGCAAGGCCTACAGGGATCTGCTGCAGGCCCTCAATCTCATGGGTGTCAGCGAAGAGTTTGCAAAATCGATCGGGCTTGCGGTCTACAAGGTCGCGATGACCTGGCCGTTGGAACCGCTGGGCCTACGCGACTTCGCACGCGGCACGGAGCGCCTACTCGTTGTCGAGCACAAGCGCGCCTTCATGGAAACCCAGATCAAGGCGATCTCGTATCACTGGCCGGAAATGAGCCGCCCCGAAATCTGGGGCAAGCGCCGTCCGGACGGCGCGCCATTCCTCTCCGACGTTCTGGAGCTGTCTGTCGCCGAACTGATCAAAGGCCTGATGGCCTGGCTGCCGCAGGAGGTCGTTTCGGAGGAAATGGGAGCGGTCGCCAACCGCATGACGAAACAGGTCATGTGGGCGCAGGGCCACGCAGAGCGCGCCGCGCGCATCCCGTATTTCTGCTCGGGCTGCCCGCACTCCACTTCGACAAAGACACCCGAGGGCTCCCGCTCCATGCCGGGGATCGGCTGTCATGCCATGACCGAAATGGCCGGCCGCACCACCGAGGGCCAGATCGCCATGGGCGGCGAGGGCGTTCTGTGGGTCGGGCAGCAACCGTTTTCCGGCGACAGCCATGTTTTTGCGAATGTCGGCGACGGAACCTATTTCCACTCCGGCATCCTGGCGATCCGCCAGGCGCTCGCCTCGAACGTGCCGATCACCTACAAGATCCTGTACAACGACGCGGTCGCAATGACCGGCGGTCAGCAGGTCGACGGTCAACTCACCGTTCCGCAGATCACGCGGCAGCTCGAGGCGGAAGGTGTGGAGCGTATTGCCGTCGTTTCGGAGAATCCGGAGGCCTACGGCTCATGGACACCGGTTGCCGCCGGGACAAAAATTCACCATCGCGACGAACTCATGGACGTGCAGACGGACCTGCAGTCGTTCAAGGGTGTCTCCGTCATCGTCTATGATCAGACCTGTGCTGCCGAGAAGCGGCGGCGGCGCAAGCGCGGTCTCTATCCGGACCCGGACAAGCGCCTCTTCATCAACGACCGCGTTTGCGAAGGCTGTGGCGATTGCTCGGTTCAGTCGAACTGTCTTTCGGTTGAACCGTTGCCAACGCCTTTCGGCGAAAAGCGCGTGATCAACCAGTCAAGCTGCAACAAGGACTTTTCCTGCATCAAGGGCTTCTGCCCGTCTTTCGTGGAGATCGACGGCGCGGCGCTTCGACAGCCGAAAAAGGCGGATGTGGACATCGAGGCAATGGTCGACGCCTTGCCCGAACCGGTCTTGCCGACGCTCGATCGGACACGGAATGCGCTGGTCGCCGGCATTGGCGGTATGGGTGTCACCACGATCAGCGCGGTCCTTGCCATGGCGGCCCATGTGGATGGCAAGCAGGCATCGACGCTCGACATGACCGGGCTTGCCCAGAAGGGCGGACCAGTGACCTCGCACGTGCGATTTGCCGCGAGCGACCGGTCGATCGAAGGTCCGCGCGTTCCGACCGCGAGCCTCGATCTTCTGATCGCGAGCGATCTGGTGGTTGCAACCAATGCGGACCAGCTCTCACTGGCTCAGCGCGGACACACGCTGACGGTTGCCAACACCAAGGTTGCGCCCACCGCGGAATTCGTGCTCAAGCAGACGCTGTCCTTCGATGAGCAACGCATGGACAAGGCGCTCAGGGAAGCGTCCGGCACTTACCTGGCAATGAATGCCGCGGAGATTGCCGAGAAGCTTCTTGGCGATGCGATCTTCGCCAACATGCTGCTGGTCGGCATGGCCTATCAGAGCGGAGCATTGCCGGTTTCCGGTTATGCGATCGAAACCGCGCTCGAGCTGAACGGGGCAGCAGTTGCCAACAACGTCAAGGCCTTCCGCGCCGGACGGGTGCTGGCCGCTGAACCTCAAAAGCTGCTGGGTGCGCTGCCGTCACAGGAAACCCCCAGGGCGCTCAGCCTTGACGAAAAGATCGCACTTCACGAGAGTGAACTCACGCTTTACCAGGATGCGGCCTATGCGGAAACCTATCGGGACCTCGTTCAGGCCGTCAGGAATGCCGACGAGCAGAATGGCCCGGGGACCCTGCGGCTGACACAGACGGTCGCCGACATGCTTTACAAGGTCATGGCCTACAAGGACGAATACGAGGTTGCGCGCCTTTATTCGGATGCGGATTTCCGGAAGAAGGTTCTCCAGCGCTTCGAGGACCCGAAGGCGATCAAGGTGCACCTGGCGCCGCCGCTTCTCGCGAACCGGATCGACCCGAAAACGGGGCGCCCCGAGAAGATTGCGTTCGGCCCGTGGATCTTCAGTGCGTTCAAACTCCTCGCCGGGTTCAAGGGACTTAGGGGCAGGTGGTACGATCCGTTCGGAAGGACGGCGGAAAGGCGCGCGGAGCGGGCACTGATCTCGCAGTACCGGTCCGACATCGCTGAAATCCTGAACCGGTTGCCGTTCGTGAACTACGGTCTGCTGGTGGAACTTGCGCGCGTTCCGGAACTTGTCAAAGGGTTCGGTCCTGTCAAGGAAGCCAACCTGAACAAGGCTATGGACAAGCGGCGCGTCCTCATGGAGCAGCTGAACAAGACCGGCAACGGTGACGATCACCGCGACACGGCAGGCGAATTCCTGGAGGCTGCCGAGTAGGCGCGGATTTCACTGTGTTTCCCGGCGGGGCGTTCCGCGCCGTAGCAGCGGCCCCGAAGACCGGGGTGCGCAAGGCGGCGACAAGTTCGCCCTGGGTGCAGCGAAGGCCCGTCAGTACCAGAGACCGGTATCGACGCGTTTCGGTTCGCGGCGCAATTGCTCGCGGGTGCTCGTTTCACCGTCAGGGAGCACATCTTTCAGGAGTTCCGTCGGAATTTTCTTGAGGGACCGCCGCAGCCGCCGCCTTTCCAGCCAATTCTTCAAAACCTCCAGGACAAGAGGCAGGCGCGGGCTTGTCACGGCCTGTCCGGGCCTGTGCGGTTCCGGAACCGGGTTCACCTTGGGCATCGGGTCCTCCTATATTAAGAAAGAAATTTCTTTTTTAATCTAGGTGAGCGCCTTGATCTGATCAATAAAAAAAGAAAAACATTTTTTAATTCATTTTTGCGCCGAAACCGCCCGATTGCTCCAGGCCTGACGGTGGCGGGTCGATCAACTGCTTTGCCGGTGAATGGCAGCCATTGCCAAAACTGCGGAGATGACCGGCTTTCGTTAATTTTCCGCGCGCTGGGCCTTTCTCAAACGGTCACGTGTTCGCAGGCGCAGCATCTTTTTTTCGATCGAATTTACAATTTTTTTCCTCTTTCATATGAGGTGAAATTTGATCGAAAAAATTTGGATGGTTTATATTTTTCAATAATTTATAGGGGGTTTGGGCAATGAAAATCGAATTTTCGGTAAATTTGTCAAAAAGACAGTTACATTCTGTTCAAACCTGTTGGTTTCTTCTTTAATTCTCCAAATCATGTTCGATATCAGGGCCCTGACAGGCGTTTGTGCAAGAATTGGTATCGAAGCATGAGTGAAGCGTTGAAAACAGAACTGGTGAACTTTTCGGAGCTTACTGGCGAAGCAGGAAACGCCCGCAAGGCGGAGCTGGCCAAGCATGTCGCCGCGCTGTTTGCGTTGACTTCGGAACGCTGCTCCGACGAACAGGTCGGAATATATGACAGCGTGTTGCTGCGTCTGGTGGATATGGTGGAGGGCGAAGTCCGCCGTTATGTCGCCGAGCAGATGTCGGGCCTGAAGCGTGGACCGCGGGACACGATCCGCCGTCTCGCGGACGATGAGATCTCGATCGCCGAACCGATCCTTGTCCGCTCGACCGTTCTCGATGACGAAGACCTTATCAAGATAGCTGAGAAGCGCGGCAACTCGCACTGCCTGGCGATCGCACAACGCGAGGTGCTCTCGGTCGGTGTGACCGACATACTGGTTCAGCAGGGTGATCTGAAAGTGAAGCGCAGGGTTGCCGGCAATGACGGTGCCACCTTGTCCGATACGTCCATGAAGTCTCTCATCAATGATGCCGCATCGGACGCAACCCTGCAGAATTTCCTCAGTGAACGCGGCGATCTTGCCGAGGCGCATATCGCGGACCTGGTTGCAATTGCCAGCGAAGAGGTCCGTAAAAAGCTCCGCGACGCCGGGCGCGGCGAAGAGGCAGAGCGGGTCGGTGAGGCTGCCGACATTGCCGCTCAGCACATGTCGAACCAGTACTGGCTCGGAAAATACGACTTCAAGACAGCCAGGGCGCGCGTGCTGCTGCTTGCAAAACGCGGGATGGTGAACGAAGCGGCATTGCGCCGTTTCTGCTCCGAGGACCGCTTTGCGGAAGCCGTGGCGACGCTTGCCTTCATCATGCGAGTGGAAGTGGCGGAACTCAGCCATTGCATGGTGAGTCCAAATCCGGAGCCGTTTATCGTCCTGGCGAAGAGCTTCGGATTCTCGTCAATTTCCGTCAGCGGGCTGTTGTCCATCGGCCCGTGGCGACATCGGCTCACGCCGGAGGGGCGCGTGGCCGCAATGTCGCTGTTCAGCCGCATGACGGTTTCCGAAGCCAAGCGGAAAATGGCGCATTGGGACAAGAAAGTCGTCGCCTGAGACCAGCCCCGGACGCAGCGCGAAATGCCCGGCGGAACAGCCGGGTTTTTTTTTTGCGCGAAATCCCCTGCGCATTTTAACGATTCTTTAAAATCAGCCGGAACCGTGCTTAACAGGGGCGGGGGACTTAACGCGACTCGCATGGGGCTCAAATGCAAAAGAACAAAATCCCACTTCATCAGAGTGTTTTTCGGCTGATCATGATGCGCGCGGCGATTTGCCTTGCAGCTGCTCTGATGGTCCTTTCCACCAGCTTGCATCAAGGCGCGACATCAGCGCAGGCGCAGGGAATAACCGGTATCGTCACCGGTATCGCATCGGGCAAAGACGACGCGACCGACGGGACGGACACGGCGGAAACCGCCGAAGCGGGGGCAGAAAAGACATCCGGAGAGCCGCCTGTCGAGGCGCAGGAAACCGGCCTGATCCAGAACGTCGACGAGTTCGTGGATCACGCTGTTTCCGCGCGGGACGTGTTCCGGACCATTCTGGGAGAGATACCCGACATTCACGAGACGATGCTCTCCACCTTGCGCGCCGAAGGCGAAGGACTGGGCTTGAGCTGGATACCGACGGCCCTTGTCGATATCGCCGCAGGTGTCATTTTCGGCGTGCTTGCCATGACGCTCCTGGCCCGCTGGGGCCGGCGCCAGTTCATGGGCATGTACCGGGAAGATGTCTATAGCCGGTCGGACAAGATCATTTATCTCTACCTGCGCGCCCTGCTGATGCTTGTCGGTGTCGCGCTGTTCTTCGGCGTGGCAGTCGTTGTCTACCTCATGGTCGGATCGGGGCTGCAGGCGGCCAACCAGACGGCGCTGGTGGTGTTCAGCGTCATCTCGGCCTTCGCGGTTCTGCGTATCATCTTTCTCAACGTGCTTGTGCCGGACGCTGAGAGCCACCGGCTTTTGCACCTGACGAGTGTGGAGGCCGGCAGTCTCTACAGGTCCCTGGTCGTCGGCGGTGCCGTCTCCCTGTTTGCGGTCGGCTTCTGCCTCTGGATGGAGCGGCTCGGACTTTCGCGGGACGCCCACAAGATCGCGCTGATTGCGGCGTCCGCACTCTCCATGATTATTCTGATCGGCATTTCCGTCGCCTATCGGAAAGTGATTGCCCGGCTGATCCGGGGAGAGGCCGGAAACGAGGCCCCGATGTGGCGCAAGGTGCTGGCGAATGTCTGGCATTTTGTCGCCGTGATCTATTTCCTCATCGCGTGGGGCATTTCCGCGGTCCGCATCCTTCTTGACCTTCCCGACGCGACCGGTCTGGTCGGCGCACCGCTTCAGGTGATGCTCCTGGCGGCAATCGTCTACGGTCTCCTGGTTCTGGTCATCGACAAGCTGCTGCTTCCCCGCCTCGACACGGCCGATGCACAGGCGAAAATCGCCGAGGACATTCAGCGGGCGGACGAAAGCGAAGGCCATCACGAAGACGCGGAGAGCGCGCTGGCGCAGGCGCGTGCCGAAGCTGCGGAGCGCGAGGCGCAAAGGTCTCCGTTCCGTGACCTGTTCGACAAGGGCGCGGTGATCATCGTTCTCTTCGGGTCCGTGGATGTGCTTGCATCCTGGTGGGGACTTCCGCTTGCAGGAAGCAGTTCGCTGATCGGGTCCTTCGTGGAAGTCCTGCTGGTCACCTTCCTCGGCTACATGGCCTACGAGTCGGTCAAGATCGTCATCGACCGCCAGATCGCCAAGGAGGCGCCGGCGGAAGAAGACGAGGAGGTCGAAGTTGGCGGAGCAGGCGAAAGCCGGATTGCAACGCTGCTGCCGATTTTCCGGAACTTCCTGCTCATCACAATCGTCGTCATCGGCGCGATGGTGGTGCTTTCGGAGCTCGGGGTGAACATTGCACCCCTGTTCGCCGGTGCCGGTGTCGTCGGTCTTGCGATCGGCTTTGGTGCCCAGACCCTTATCAGGGACATTTTCTCGGGCGCGTTCTACCTGCTCGACGATGCCTTCCGGAAAGGGGAGTATATCGATATCGGCAGTGCGAAGGGCGTGGTCGAGAAGATCTCCATCCGCTCGATGCAGCTGCGGCATCACCGCGGCGCTCTGACAACGATACCCTTCGGCGAGATCCAGCAGGTCGAGAACTTCTCGAGAGACTGGGCGGTCATGAAACTTGCCTTCCGGGTTACCTACGACACGGATGTCGAAAAGATGCGCAAGCTGATCAAGAATTTCGGCAAGGAGCTGTTGCAGGACGAGTATTACGGGCCGATGTTCCTGGCGCCGCTGAAGTCCCAGGGCATCATGTCGATGGAAGATTCCGCGATGATCGCGCGCGTGAAATTCACCACAAAACCGGGCAAGCAGTTCGAGTTGCGCAAGATTGTCTACGCCGGCTTGCGTGACATGTTCGAACAGAACGGCATCAAGTTCGCGCACCGCCAGGTCACTGTGCGGGTCGCGGGCGAGAAAGGCGCGGACGGAGAAGAGGGCGACGTGACGCCGCAGGGAGCGAAGGCCGCCGTACAGGCTGCTATCCAGGCGGCGGCGGCCGGCGGTGGGGCTGCGGGTATCTTCGACCCGGACGAGGGCGGCGACGGCAGCGCGGATCAGCTCTAGCCGCTGCTGCTGCGGACGATGTCAGGTGGCCCGCGCCTTTTGTTCGGCAAATCCATGGACCTTGCCCGTTAAATCCGATATCGGTCCCGCAACTTGAGAAGCGGGACCGGAATGCGGATTGGATTTCATGCGGGCGCCATAAACGAGCGCGGAATGAGCGTGGCGCTCTATGATTATGCCCGCGGCTGTCAGGACATTCTGGGCCATGAAGCCGTGGTGTATTTCAGCGAACCGCACAGCGATGCCGCGGTCGTCGGCAAGTACCGGGAATCGTTGCAGCTGATCCCGCTTCCGCGCGGCCGGGACCAGCGCCTGTTCAGCGAACCGCACAAGCTCGACTTCTGCTATTTCATTCGTGACGGGCGTCAACAACTGTTGGGCTTGAGTGCCGGGCGGACCGGCGTGCATGCTGTCTTCAGGCATTTCGAACCGCACGGGGATGTCTATGCGTATGTTTCCGACTGGCTGTCCGACTGGATGACGGGTGGGAAGGCTCCGGCCGTTCCGCACATGGTCAGCCTTCCGGAAGCCCCGGGAGATTTGCGTCCGGACCTCGGTATCCCAAAAGACGCGTTCGTGATCGGACGCTACGGCGGGTTCGACCAGTTCAACATTCCCTTTGCGCAAACTGCTGTTGCCGAGGCGCTCGAACGGCGTTCGAATTTGCACTTTCTTTTCGTCAACACGGAAAAGTTTCTGGAGCATGCCAGGGCTCATTTCCTGCCGCCCGTCATCAGTCCGTCCGAGAAGGCGCGCTTCATCAACAGTTGTGACGCCGGGCTCAACGGCAAGAAGATCGGCGAAAGCTTCGGGCTTGCCATTGTCGAGTTTCTGCATTTCGGTAAGCCCGTGTTCAGCTGGGCGGGTGGCATGGATCAGAACCATGTCCATCTGACACCGGAGCGGACCTGGAACTACCGCACGAAGCGGGACCTGCTGCGGCTTCTTACCGAGTATGTTCCTGATCCGGCTGACAGTGACCTCGCCAGAAACTCGGTTGAGTGCTACAGGCCGGAACCCGTGATGAAGCGCTTTGAAAACGCATTTCTGTCGGGATCGTATTCGGCGCAGGACCTGCACCTGTCGGAAACCTTCAAGGCAAAGCGGTTGGTGCAGGAAAAGCTCTTGAGAGCGAAATTCAGGCTCTGGAAAAGCCTCTAGGGAAAGACCGGACGACTTGATAATGATGCTCTACGACTGTTTTGTCTTTCACAATGAATTTGATCTCCTGGAAATCCGATTGCGGGAAATGGGAGATCGGGTCGACCGGTTCGTTCTGGTTGAAGCGGATCAGACCCAGCGCGGATCTCCCAAGCCCTTTTACTTCGACGAAAACAGGGACCGGTTTTCCGCATGGAAAGACAAGATCATTGACCTTCAGGTCCGCTTTCCGGATGAATTGCCACCTGCACTCGGGGTCTACAAGAACAGACGCAAGAAGGACTGGGAGCGCGAAAACTATCAGCGCAACTGCATTGCCGAGGCGCTGGAAGGCTGCAGCCCGGAGGACCTTGTCCTGCTGTCGGATGTCGACGAGATCATTCGTGCGTCGGTGCTTGAGAGGGTCCTGTCGCAGCGTCTTTACCGGGGCAGGCTGCTGGTGTTCGAACAAGGCCTTTACAAGCATCATCTGAACCGGATCATGCCGGGCAGGACATGGTTGCTCGGTTCGCGCATGATCGAAAGAAAATACCTGACGACACCGCAGCAGCTTCGCCGGACCAAGGCGCGCATGACGAAAAAGTCCTATGTTCCCGATTTCCTGGCGCAGCCTCTCCTGCGGATACGAAACAACAACCTGTCCGGCATCAGCAGGCCGGTGAAGATCATACCGAATGCGGGGTGGCACTTCTCGTCGATGGGGGGCATCGAGGCCTTCAGGACCAAGCTGGAGTCCGTCGTTCACGGTCAGACGGTCGACACGAGCGACATCCAGAAGCTCTACGAACGCGAGCTTGTCGGCACGGAGCTTATCCCTCAATCTGAGCTTCCGTCCTGTGTGCAAGACGGCAAGTTTGACCACATGCTGGCGGCGGGCGGATCTTGAGCACGTCAGACTGAGGGGATGAACACCGGTTTTGGCCGGTCAGGTCAGTTCTCTTGGTCCGGAAGCTGTCGCGATGGCCGCGCGATACTTCAACTCCGGTCCGTTGATGACAGCGGGCGGGCGATCGTTGGAAAGCCTTGCGCAGAGCGCAATCACCGCGTCCGGCTCCGGATGCTCAAGCGTGAACGACAGGATTTCCGCGCCGGGACCGGTGATGTGGTCAAGCTAGAGCATGCGCGTAAATTTCCGTCGAGAGCCGGTCGCGCAGGGCGGATGGGAGGTCCGCATTCGTCCTATTTCGACAGACGGGACGGCCCGGGTGCGACGTTCGCCGAAACCGGCCGGGCAGGCAATCCGCTTTGCGCTTATCAAGTCAGCCCCAACGACAGAAAATAGCGGATTTAGTCGAAAACCGACAAAGTCGCGTCGCATTTGTTTCCTTTGCTTGCAACCAGGCACAAAGTGATATAAAGATATCTTTATATCGACATTGATACCTGCGAGCTACGAAGCAACCGAATGACAGACGATGCAACCCTTTCCGTGGAAGACACCCTTGCAGCCGTGCGTGCTGTGGGGGAGGCGACCCGGCTGCGCCTGATCGCGTTGCTCGCGGAAAGCGAGCTGACCGTGAAAGACGCGACGGCGATCCTCGGGCAGAGCCAGCCACGCATTTCCAGGCACCTGAAACTTCTTGCCGAAGCGGACCTCATACAAAGGTTCCCGGAGGGGGCGTGGGTCTATTACCGCCTTGCGGACGGTCCGGAGGGGCAACTTGCCCGGGGCCTGGTCGAACGAATTTCGAAGGAAGATCCGGTGCTGGCCGCCGATCAGGAGCGCTTCAAGGCGATCCGCAAGGCCAAGGCCGAAGAAGCCGCGTCCTACTTTGCCGCACGCGCGCTCACCTGGGACCGGGAACGGTCGCTCCATGTATCGGAGGAAGATGTCGAGGCGGCGATGCGTGCTGCACTCGGCGACACACCGTTTCAATCCTTTCTCGATCTTGGAACCGGCACAGGCCGCCTGCTGGAGGTTTTTTCGGATCAATACAGCTCGGCGCTGGGGATCGATGCCTCCCATGACATGCTTGCCGTGGCACGCGCCAATCTCGCGCGGGCAAATCTGACGAACGCGCAGGTTCGCCATGGCGATGTCTATGCGCTGAACGTTCCGCCCCGGTCCTTTGACGTTGTCGCAATCCACCAGGTCCTTCACTTTCTGGACGAGCCTGCGCGTGCGCTCACCGAAGCGACCCGGGCGCTGCGCCCCGGAGGACGTCTGCTGATCGTGGATTTTGCGCCCCATGCGCTTGAATTCCTGCGCGAAAACCATGCGCATCGCCGGCTGGGCTTCGCCCGCGACCAGATGGAGCGGTGGCTGGAAGAGCTGGAACTTGATCTGGAGCAGGTCACCGACCTCGTTCCGGGAGACGATACCGAAAACAACCTTACCGTTACGCTTTGGCTTGCCCGTGATCGCCGCGTCGTCACCGATTGGCCCGCGCGCGACACGTCCCGAGAGGTCGCCTGACATGACTGATTTTTCCACCCGACGTTCCCACCAGGCTGCCCCGACGCCGATCACGGCGTCCTTCGAGTTCTTTCCGCCCAAGTCCGACAAGATGGCCGAAACGCTCTGGAGCACGGTCAAGCGCCTGGAAACACTCAATCCGTCCTTTGTCTCGGTGACTTATGGTGCCGGGGGCTCCACGCGCGAGCGGACACACAAGACCGTTGAACGGATCCTGACCGAAACCGATCTGCTGCCGGCGGCGCACCTGACATGTGTCGGAGCCTCCCGCACGGAAGTCGACGAGATCGTTCAGGATTACTGGAACCTCGGCGTGCGTCATCTGGTTGCTCTTCGCGGCGACCCGCTGGAGGGGATCGGGACGCGCTATTCGCCGCACAACAACGGGTATGCCTATGCGTCGGACCTGGTGGCCGGCATCAAGAAAATCGCCGATTTCGACATTTCGGTCTCCGGTTATCCGGAAAAGCACCCCGAAAGCGGCAGCTGGCAGAGCGAGATCGACAATCTGAAGCGCAAGGTGGATGCCGGTGCGGATCGGATCATCACGCAGTATTTCTTCGACAACGACCTGTTCGACGATTATCTCGACCGGATCGCGGCCGCCGGGATCAATATCCCGGTCGTGCCCGGTATCCTGCCGATCCACAATTTCGAACAGACCATGGTCTTCTCCGCAAAGTGCGGTACCAGCATTCCGCAGTGGCTCGCGCGCCGCTTTGCCGGGCTGCACAACGACCCGGACACACGCAAACTGGTCGGCGTTTCCATCGCATGCGAACAGGTCATGGACCTTGTCGACCGCGGTATCAGCGATTTCCATTTCTACACCATGAACCGGGCCGACCTGACCTATGCAATCTGCCACATGCTCGGCATGGGACAGGGCGCGCCGGAAAACATGGCGGCCTGATCGGTGACAGCCCTCCGATCCCGATCCGTTTTCCGGGAAGGGCCGAGGGGCGGGCACCGCGGTTCAGCCCCGGCCGTATCCGAGCGCCGGCTGACAGGCACTGGCTGAGCGCTGCAAACAACGTGAATTTTCAAGCGCTTTTGAAGAAAAGCCGCTGACCGGTCCAATCCGGACCCTTTGGAAGGAAGAACCCGTGATCAAGTCCGATGCCTTCGAGCGCCTTCGTGACCTCGCCAAGACCCGTATTCTCGTGCTTGACGGCGCAATGGGGACCGAAATCCAGGACCTGAAACTCGACGAGGCAGGCTATCGCGGAGAGCGGTTCGCCGACTGGCCGAGCGACGTGAAGGGCAACAACGACCTACTGAGCCTGACCCAGCCCGACGCGATCCGGAAAATTCATGTCGACTACCTGAACGCCGGGGCGGACATCATCGAGACCAACACGTTTTCCTCGACGACGATCGCGCAGGCCGACTACGGCATGGAAGAGCTTGCCTACGAGCTCAATCTTGAAAGTGCCCGGCTCGCGCGCGAAGCCTGCGACGAAGTCATCAAATCGAACCCGGCACGCCAGTGTTTCGTCGCCGGAGCGCTCGGCCCAACCAACCGCACGGCGTCGATTTCGCCTGATGTCAACAATCCCGGCTACCGCGCGGTGTCGTTCGACGACCTCAGGATCTCCTATGCAGATGCGGTTCGCGGTCTCATCAAGGGCGGTGCGGACATTCTTCTGGTGGAGACGATCTTCGATACGCTCAACGCGAAGGCCGCCCTGTTTGCCATCGACGAGGTGTTCGAGGAAACCGGCAAGATCCTGCCGGTGATGATTTCCGGAACGATCACGGACCTTTCGGGCCGCACACTCTCGGGACAGACGCCCGAGGCCTTCTGGAATTCTGTTCGTCACGCCGCGCCGCTCACCGTCGGTCTCAACTGTGCGCTGGGTGCGAAGGAAATGCGGGCGCATGTCAACGAACTCGGCCGTGTCGCCGATACGCTTGTGTGCGCGTACCCGAATGCGGGCCTTCCCAACGAATTCGGTGAATATGACGAGAGCCCGGAGCACATGGCGGGCCTGATCGAGGAGTTTGCCGCCGCCGGTCTGGTCAATGTGGTCGGCGGCTGCTGCGGGACCACACCTGCCCACATCAAGGCTATCGCGGATGCGGTTGCGGACAAGAAGCCCCGCCGGATCCCGGAGGTCGACCGGCACATGCGGCTGTCCGGCCTGGAGCCGTTCGTGCTGACCAAGGAAACGAATTTCGTCAACATCGGCGAGCGCACAAATGTGACCGGCTCCGCCCGGTTCCGCCGCCTGATCAAGGAGGGCGACTACGCAACCGCACTGGATGTTGCCCGCCAGCAGGTCGAAAGCGGTGCCCAGATCATCGATGTGAACATGGATGAGGGCCTGCTCGATTCCGAGGAGGCCATGGTGACCTTCCTCAATCTGGTTGCCGCCGAGCCGGATATTGCCCGCGTTCCCGTCATGATCGACAGTTCCAAGTGGAGCGTCATCGAGGCAGGCCTCAAGTGCATCCAGGGCAAGGGCGTGGTCAATTCCATTTCGCTGAAAGAGGGTGAGGACGCCTTCATCGAACAGGCGCGCCTGATCCGCCGCTACGGTGCCGCTGTCGTCGTGATGGCCTTCGACGAGACGGGTCAGGCGGACACGCAGGCGCGCAAGACGGATATTTGCGCCCGGTCCTACAAGGTGCTGACCGAACAGGTGGGTTTCCCGCCGGAAGACATCATCTTCGATCCGAATATTTTTGCGGTGGCAACCGGCATCGAAGAGCACAATAACTATGGCGTCGACTTCATTGAGGCGACCGGATGGATACGGGAGAACCTGCCGCACGCGCACGTGTCGGGCGGCGTCTCGAACCTCTCCTTCTCCTTCCGCGGCAACGAGGCGGTGCGCGAGGCAATGCACTCCGTCTTCCTCTATCATGCCATTCAGCGCGGCATGGACATGGCCATCGTCAATGCCGGTCAGCTTGCGGTCTACAACGACCTTGACGCGGATTTGCGCGATCATTGCGAAGATGTTGTGCTGAACCGGCGCGATGACGCGACCGACAGGATGCTGGATGCGGCCGAGCGCTGGAAAGGCGAGGGTGGCAAGAGGAAGGAAGCCGACCTCACCTGGCGCGGCTGGGGCGTTGCCAAGCGTCTCGAACATGCCCTTGTCCACGGGATCGACGATTACGTCGTTGACGATACGGAAGAGGCGCGTCAGGCATTCGATCGCCCGCTCCACGTGATCGAAGGGCCGCTGATGGACGGCATGAACGTGGTTGGTGACCTGTTCGGGTCCGGCCAGATGTTCCTGCCGCAGGTGGTGAAGTCCGCGCGTGTCATGAAAAAGGCGGTCGCCTATCTGATGCCTTTCATGGAAAAGGAAAAGCAGGAACTCGGGCTGACGGGCCAGTCGTCGGCCGGCAAGATCCTGATGGCGACCGTCAAAGGCGATGTCCATGACATCGGCAAGAACATCGTCGGCGTCGTGCTCCAGTGCAACAATTTCGAGGTGATTGATCTCGGCGTGATGGTTCCGGCCGCGAAGATCCTGGAAACCGCGAAGACGGAAAAAGTCGACATGATCGGCCTGAGCGGGCTGATCACGCCGTCTCTCGACGAGATGTGCCATGTCGCGGCAGAACTCGAGCGCGAGAACATGGATCTGCCGCTTCTGATCGGCGGGGCAACGACTTCGAAGATCCACACGGCCGTGAAGATCCATCCGAACTATGAGCGCGGTCAGGCGATCTACGTGACCGATGCAGGGCGTGCGGTCGGGGTTGCCACCAAGCTGATGAGCGAGGGCAGACGCGAACCCTACTATGCGGATGTTCGTGCCGAATATGTCGATATCGCGGAAAAGCACGCCGCAAGCCGCGGCACTCAGCAGCGGACCGCCATCGCCAAGGCGCGAGACAATGCGTTCCAATGTGACTTTGAGGGCGAGCCGCCGGTTGCACCGAAAAAGCCGGGTCAAACGGTCTTTGACGATTTCCCGCTTGAGGAGTTGGTGCCGGTGATCGACTGGACACCGTTCTTTGCGACATGGGAAATCAAAGGACGGTTCCCGGGTGTTCTGACGGACAACAGATACGGTCCGGCCGCGAAAGCGCTCTATGACGATGCCCGCCGCATGCTGGATGAAATCGTGGAGAAAAAGCTCCTGACGGCGCGCGGTGTCGCCGCTCTCTGGCCGGCCAACGCGGTCGGAGACGACATACGTCTTTTCACCGACGAGAGCCGCCGCGAGGAACTTGGCACTTTCCATACGCTGCGCCAGCAGATGGCGCGCAGTGCCGGAGGGCGGGCGAACGTCGCGCTCAGTGATTTCGTCGCGCCTCTTGAAAGCGGAGTTCAGGACTGGGTCGGCGGTTTCGCGGTCACCTCGGGTCATGGCGAGGATGAGCTCGCGGCCCGTTACGCCCGGGAGAGCGACGATTACAACAAGATCCTGTCCCAGGCGCTTGCTGACCGGCTCGCGGAAGCTTTCGCCGAGAAACTGCACGAAATCGTGCGGAAGGATCTGTGGGGGTATGCTGCCGATGAAACCCTCAGTACCGACGACATCATCGCGGAGAAGTACCACGGCATCCGTCCGGCCCCCGGTTATCCGGCGCAGCCGGATCACACGGAAAAGGACACCCTGTTCCGCCTTCTCGATGCCGAGCGCCTGACCGGTATCCAGCTGACCGAAAGCAGGGCGATGCTGCCGGGTTCGTCCGTATCCGGTCTTTATTTCGCGCATGCCGGCAGTCACTATTTCGGTGTCGGCAAGATCGAGAAGGACCAGGTCGAGGACTATGCAGCGCGCAAGGGATGGGACGTTGCGCTTGCGGAGCGCTGGCTTGCACCGATTCTCAACTACGAACCGGCGCGCATGGTTGCCGCAGAGTAGAACGCCACCGAAAACTGCCAGGAATTTTTCAACCTCCTGTGGTTCATCCACAGGAGGTAATTTTTTTTTGCTGAACGAATTGAGCGGTTTACGGGCTTTATTTTCATGTTTTTGAATTATGCACACAGTGCGCTCTTGAAATGTGCACACAGTGCGCTACCATTAGAGATATCAAATGGGTTCGAAAAAACAGAATCCTGTAAGGAGATAAAATGACTGTGCACGTAGCCAGGACGATCCTGGTAAAGCACCGCCAGGACTATAATCGGGACCGCCTTCCTTGGTTACCCAACGGGCTGTACCGTAGCTGGCGGGAAGCATCACCGAAGTTTCGGGAGCCGGTGCGCGTCTCCTGAAGCCGGGCCTGTCCCGAAATGGCCCCAATAAGAAAGACAAATTCGGAAACCGGGCGCTGCTTTGCCCAAGCGTCCGCCCACCTATTAAAAAACCCGGCGAATGCCGGGTTTTTTGTCATCCAGCCAAGACTATCATGTGCGGCTGAAGATAAGTTTCGCTCCGGCGAAGGCAAAGAAGCAGCCAAGTGCCGTCTGGATGGATCGTCTGGCTTTTGCGTAGGTCCTGATTGCGGTGGGACTGGAAAAAAGGATGGCATAAACAACATGGAAGAGCAGCGACAACGCGAAGGTGCCTGCGATGATGACGGCGCCGACCCAAAGCGGCGCCTCCTGCTGCATGCCGAGGGAGACAATGGCGATCCAGGAAAGGGCGGCCTTCGGGTTGGTCATCTGTATGACGTATCCACGCAGGGCATAGCGTGACCGGCTGATCCGCTCTCCTTGAACTTCATCCACGGCAATGATGCTGTCGGCCCTTGCGGCCTTGAACGACTTGTAGGCGAGCCAGAGCAGATAGCATCCACCGGCGATCTTGATGGCGGTGAGCGCGGACGCGTAAGTGGCGAGCACCGCCGACAGTCCCAGAACCGTGAGCGTTGCCCAAGTCAGCGATCCGAACGCGACACCAGAGGCGAGGGCAATGCCTTCCCTGCGACCGCCACTCAAGGACGTCCCCATCACCGCAAGAATGTTCGGTCCCGGGCTGATGATCCCGAGAAGGAACGCCGAATAGGCTAGTAGAATTCCCGGCAGATACAAAGAGAGTTGATCCATTCCGATCTCCAGTGCTTGCGAAAGTCGCAAGCATAGAGTTTCAGCCGGGTTGATGCTTCGACCAAGGTCGAACTATGGACGCAATCGAGGCGCTGCGATTGGCGCCGCGCAATCGCCGCGCCACATCGCTCGAACGGGAAAAGACACCCAAGTCCATTTTCCTCAAACCAACAAAGCGATCGCCACGTACCCGGCCAAACCGTAGAGACACAGCAGGCTAACGCTCATGAAAAACCCGCGCGCACCGCTGTTGCCGGACAGGAAACTGTAGGTGTGGCCAAGCCGTCCGATCGCAAAACCGATCAGCCACACGCCGGCCGCCAATGCGGAAGGCGAAATCAGCAGAAATGGAACGGCCAGCAAAACGAAGAGTGTTGTATTTTCTGTTGCATTTCTGTGCGTGTTATGGCGCCGCTGAAGCTCGGTAAACCCGGTCTCGGTGACATCATCTTTTGAAATACCACTTGCTGTCCATTCTTCTGGTGTTGCCCGAATGTCGTATTTCAACCTCGTCAACTCCGTGCTCGTCATCAGCCACGTGTGGTTGAGGAGCAGCATGAGGCAGGCAATTGCCATTGGCGTGAGCAGGTCGTGCGAAGGCAGGGCAATTGCCGGGCTGCCAATGCTGAAAACGGCAAGGTTCAGCGCAAGGCTTATAAAGACGAGTGCGACGGGATATGCCTTGATTATCAGGGCTGTTTTTTTCTTTTTTGCATTCATACGAGACACGTTCCAAGAGGTCCTGAAGAGTTTACCAGACTGACCGTGGTGGCCTTGACTTGCAGGTAGCAAGGCTATCGGTTCAGTTTGCTGGGGATGGAAAAAGCCTTACGAGGCTTTCATGCCCGATCGGCGAAATATGAACAACACGGCTCTCCTTCTCACGCCTTATCCAGCCCTCACTCTGGAACTTTGCCAAGAACGCGGCGCCCAGTGACCCGGCCAAGTGGCTGCGTCTCTCGCTCCAGTCAAGACAGGCGCGGCAAAGTGGGCGGCGTGAAGACTTCAGGCCTTCCAGGTCGATCCCGGCGTCGCAGACAAAAGCTTCGCCTCGCTCCGTAAGGCCAATGCCGCTCTTTTCCTCTGTAACTTTGAGAAATCCGCGCGACTGCATGCTGTCGAAGATGCGCACCGCCATGTCCCCGGCAAGGTGATCGTAACAGACGCGCGCGGCGCGCATCGCCGGATCCCTGGGCCCGGTGCGCACGCGCAGGTGTCCCTTGCGGGCTGCGAGACCCATCACCGCTTCCAGGACCGAGGCGACCTCAGGTCCCGCAAGCTGGTAGTACCGGTGCCGGCCCTGCTTCGCCTGTGCCAGAAGGCCGCCTTCGAGCAGTTTCTTCAAATGCGAGCTGGCGGTCTGTCCGGTGATCCCGGCTTCCCCAGCCAGCTCGGTGGCGGTGAGTGCCTTTCCGCTCAGCAGCGCGCCAAGGATGTTGGCCCGCGCCGGGTCTCCGATGAGGGAGCCTATGCGGGCGATGTCCGGTCCGTCTTTCATGGTTCGATCTCCGTCGAAGCATTGATGTCACGAAAGATGGCACAAAGTGCCTGGCAGGCCAACCGCAAAGGAGAACAGAATGATCACATGTTTCATCCGCTATAACATCGACCCGACGAAGAAGCCGGCGTTCGAGGAATATGCGCGCAACTGGGGGCAGGCGATTCCCCGCTGTGGTGCCAATCTCGTCGGATATTTTGCACCTCATGAAGGATCGACGACCCTGGCCTACGGCGTTTATTCGATCGACAGTCTCGCTGCCTATGAGGCCTACCGGGAACGGCTTGCGGCCGATCCTCTCGGACAAATGAACTACGCGTTTGCGCAAAAGGAAAAATTCATCTTGCGGGAAGATCGCACCTTTCTGAAACTGGCATCCGCCCCGCATGGAACTGGAGAGAGATCCGAATGATTGCCGTCATATTCGAAGTGATTCCGCATGCCGACAAGAAACAGAACTATCTGGACATGGCCGCCAAGATGCGGCCTCTCGTGGAACAGATCGACGGTTTCCTGTCGGTGGAACGCTTCCAGAGCCTGACCGATCCGGACAAACTCCTTTCCATCTCCTTCTTCCGTGACGAGGACGCGCTCAACGCGTGGCGCCGCCTGACGGGACACAGGCAGGCCCAGCAGACCGGCCGGACAAGCTTCTTCCGCGATTACCGTCTGCGTGTCGCCCATGTCCTGCGGGACTACGGCATGGAGGAGCGTGATGAAGCCCCGGAAGACAGCCGCGCGCTGCACGGCTGACGCTTTCTTCATGGCGAACCGCACTTTCGACTACGTGCTGCTCGGGCTTCTCGCGGTTCTGTGGGGATCCTCCTACATGTGGATCGGACTGGCGCTGGACACGATCCCTCCGGCGACACTGATGGCGTTGCGCGTCACGCTGGCCTCCGCCATCCTTTTGATGGTCATGGCCCTTCGAGGCATCCGGCTGCCCCTTGACGGCAAAAGCTGGCGGCTGTTCTTCGTCCAGTCCCTCCTGAACGGCACCGGGCCGTGGCTGCTGCTTGCCTGGGGTCAGCAATATGCCGGAACCGCCGTTTCCAGCGTGCTCAATTCCACGTCGCCGCTCTGGGTGTTCGCGATCTCCTTCTTTCTTCTGAAACGATCCCAGCCCGTCGGCGGACGTCAGCTTGCCGGTGCGCTTCTCGGGTTTTGCGGCGTTGTCCTGATCATCGGCGTCGGCGCGCTGCGGGATCTCGGAGGGAGTATCGTTCCCCAGCTTGCCGTTTTCCTGAGCGCTGCGCTCTACGGCGTCGCCGCGCTGCGCGGCCAGCTTTTCAAGGGCATTCCGCCGATCGTTCCGGCCACGGGCATGCTGATCTGCTCCTCGGTTGTCCTCGTGCCGCTGAGCCTTCTCACCGAGGCGCCGTGGACACTGCAGCCTGGCGTCACCGGCTGGACGTCCGCCATCATTCTCGGGATAGTCTGCACGGCCCTTGCATTCCTGATCTATTTCCGCCTTCTGGTGACGCTGGGCGCGATGGGAACGGCCAGTCAGGCCTATCTTCGCGCCGGTGTCGGCGTTCTTCTGGGCGTGGTGTTCCTGTCGGAAAGACTGGATGGGGAAACGCTGGCCGGGATATGCCTTGCCATCTCAGGTGTTGTTCTGATCAACTGGCCCGGAAGCGGGCGGGCTTCAAAAACCCTGAAGAAGACGACTTAACGGGTGAGGTGGATTGATGAGTTTTCTGACCGTCTACAAGGCCGGTTCCCGGCCGAGCAAGCGCGCGAGTTCCGATTATTTCACCGGCACGGTCTGGCAGGAGCCGATCATCGAAGCGCCTGCTCCGGCGCGGGTGAGGGCGCTGAAGGTCACCTTCGAGCCGGGCGCACGCACCAACTGGCACACGCACCCGCTCGGGCAGACGCTTCAGGTTCTGGACGGGGCCGGCTTCGTTCAGCTCTGGGGCCAGGACAAGCTGCCGATCCTTCCGGGCGACGTTGTCTGGATTCCGCCGGAGGTCAAGCACTGGCACGGCGCGGGCCCGCAGACCGCGTTGGTCCATCTGGCCATTCAGGAAGGCCTTGATGGCTCGGTTGCGGACTGGCTAGAGCCGGTGGACGAGGCGACATACGCCAAGGCGTGAAGGGCGGCGGGCCCACCCGTGTGCTTCGTGACCTTGGCAGGCACTCTGAAAGCTGTCACGAAAGCCGATATCAGGTGGTCGGTTGCGGTCCGCAAGGCAACCATGCACAGCCGGCCGGCCTTGAACGCATCCTCGCTGCGGATCTGTCTGGCGCGCTTGTCGTAGTAGCGAAGGTCAATCGATCCGTTTTCCAATGTCCGGTACCGGGTTTTCTGTTCCGTCATCGTCTTGCTCCTTGATCAGATGAAGGGAGCATGCGCGAGCAGGACGGTGGCTGCTTGAAGAGAACCTTTAGAACACCTTGTGTTTTCCTTGATTTTCGAACCGGCAAATTGCACCGGATATGCACTTCCAGTACTGTTCCATGGCATGAACATCGCCGCTGGGGGACTGCGTGCGCTACGAATTTGCAGATTGCGTCCTGGATACGGAAAGCTATCAGCTCCAGAGACTTGGAACGGAAGTTCCGGTCGAGCCGCAGGTGTTCGAGCTCTTGTGTCTGCTTGCCGAAAACGCCGGAAAGCTTGTTTCGAAAGACGCGCTCATTGAGCGCGTGTGGAACGGCAGGATCGTTTCGGAGGCAACGATCAGCGCCCGGATCAACGCGGCGAGAACCGCCGTCGGAGACAATGGCAAGACGCAGGCGGTCATTCGCACGGTGCAGCGCAGAGGCCTGGAACTGGTTGCCCCGGTCAGCACAAATACGTCAATCCAAACGTCCTCAGCCAACATGTCGGCGAAACGCATGCAGACCATTCATTTCGCGCAGTCGGATGACGGCACCTCGATTGCCTATGCGCGATCGGGTGCAGGACCTGCCGTCGTCAGGGCCGGGCACTTTCTGACCCATCTGGAGAAGGACTGGTCCAGCCCGGTCTGGGGACCCTATCTTCATGAACTCAGCTCCCGCTACAGCCTTGTGCGCTACGATCAAAGGGGTACCGGACTGTCGGATGCCACGTTGCAGGGAACCGAAATCCGTAACTATGTAGCCGATCTCAAGGCGGTCGTTGACGCTGCGGGCCTGGAAAGCTTTCCTCTCATCGCGGCGTCCCAGGGTGTTCCCATTTCCATCGTGTTTGCCGCGACCTATCCCGAGCGTGTCAGCCGGCTGATTCTGTATGGCGGTTTCGTCCAGGGGCGTGCGCGGCGCGATCATCAATATGCTAGCGAGGAAGCCAATGCGCTCATGGCGCTGATCCGTTCCGGGTGGGGAAAACCCGACAGCCCCTTCATGGTTGCCTTTACAGCCGTCTTTTGTCCCGGCGCCTCCAAGGAGGAGATGGACAACATGGTCGAGATCCAGCTTGCCTCGACCTCCGCAGAAAATGCGGCTGCAATCAGGACCGCCTTCGACCAGTTCGACGTTTCCGACTGCCTGCCGCAGGTAAAGGTGCCGACCCTTATCATTCACGCAAGTGCAGATGCCGTTCACCCGGTCGCGCAGGGCCGGTTGCTTGCCTCCGGGATCGCCGGAGCGGAATTTCTTCAGGTCGAGAGCAACAATCACGTTTATCTGCCCTCGGATCCGGCCTGGCGGCAGATCGTCGACGCGCAGCTGGAATTTCTGGAACGGGACAAGCTCACCGCGTCGGCAGCCTTACCTCGGCGATGAGCCCTTCATCCCGGCCGTTCTGCAGGGTGACCGTGCCCCCGTGCGCGTGAATGATGGAGCGCGAAATCGCGAGGCCGAGGCCGATGCCGCCGGTTTCCTCGCTGCGGGATTCCTCGAGCCGCACAAAAGGTTCGAACACGTCCTTCAGCCGGTCCTCGGGGATGCCGGGGCCGGTGTCGGAAACCCGGATGATGACTTCGCCGTCCCGGATACGCGCAGCTATGGAGACCCCGCCGCCGTAGCGAATGCCGTTCTCGATCAGGTTGCGCAGAGCCCGCTTCAGGGCGACGGGCCGGCAACTGAGCATGATCGGTTGTTCGAGCGTCACGCTGCAGGCATGGCCAAGATCCTGCTGGTCGCCCGCAAGGCTCTCCAGCATCGCGCCGAGATCCGTTTCCTCCGCACCTTCGACATGGGCTTCATCCCTTGCAAAGCGGAGCGTCGCCTCGGTCATCGCAGCCATTTCGTCGAGTGTTTCGATCATCTTCTCGCGGTTTTCGTCGTCGTCGATGAATTCGGCCCGGATCCGGAGCGAGGTGATCGGTGTTCTCAGGTCATGGCTGATCGCGGCCAGCATGCGCGTGCGGTCCTTGACGAAACGGGACAGCCTGTCCTGCATGTCGTTAAAGGAAGACGTCAGCGCACGGACTTCGCGCGGGCCGCTTTGATCGAGCGGTTCCAGTTCCTCGCCGCGGCCGAATTTCTCGGCGGACGCCGACAGGGTCTTGAGCGGCTTCGTGACCCTGCGCACCGCGAAGCCGATGATCAGCACCGTCAGGACGGAAGTGATCCCGAGCTGAACCAGCAGGGGGATGTAGGCGCCCGGGGGCGGGCGGTAGCTCGTTGCGACATTCAGCCAGCGTCCATCGGTCATCTGGATGGAGAGCGACAGGTCTTCCGGCTTGTTCATGATCTTGCGCAGGTTGTGGGGACGCTCCCGCTTGGGAACGGACCGCCAACTCGCCGCGTCCTGATCGCCGTCCCGGTCCCGCCTGGCCTTGGGGCCCCGCTTTTCGTCGGCGAGAATGTTCAGATGTATCGCCTGACCATGATGCAGGCGGCTCGACAGGTATCCTTGCAGGCGCTTTTCGAAACCGGAGGTGCCGGGGGCAGGGGCAAGCGGGGTATCGCCGAGCCAGAAGACCGCAAAGCGGCTGCTGCTGGCTTCCAGAATGCGATCCTGCAAACCGGCCGGGGTGTCTTCCAGCAATTCGGCGACCGATACGGACCGGGCAAGCAGGTTGTCTCTTGCCGCGGCGACCAGTGCAATGCGGCGTTCGTCGTGGAAGATCAGGATGCTCAGCGCCTGCGCCGCGAAGATTGCGGCGAGCAGCAGCAGAATCAGCTGCGAGGCCAGGGACTTCGGCCACAGCGCATGCATTATCCTGTTGAGGGAGGCTGGCAAGTTCATTCCATCTGGTCTCTGACCTCGGCAGTGAACATGTAGCCGCCGCCCCAGACGGTCTTGATCATCCTGGGATCCTTGGGGTCAGCCTCGATCTTGCGCCGCAGCCGTGACACCTGATTGTCGATGGACCGGTCGAACACACCCGGTGTCCTGCCGGTCGTCAGATCAAGCAGCTGGTCGCGATTGAGAACCATCTTGGGACGCTTCAGAAACGCGCACAGCAGCTGGAACTCACCGCTGGAAAGCGGCACTGCATTTCCCTCCGGGTCCGCGAGTTCGCGCCTGGAGACGTTCAGCGCCCAGCCGTCGAAATGAAGCATCTCCTGTTCGATCGGATCACGCTCCTTGGGAACGAGGGACGTGCGTCTGAGCACGGCCCGGATCCTGGCCAGCAGTTCGCGCGGATTAAAGGGCTTGGTCACGTAGTCGTCGGCGCCGATTTCCAGGCCGATGACGCGGTCGGTGTCGTCGGCCATCGCCGTCAGGAGGATGACGGGCATCGAACCTGTTTCGACCAGATGGCGGCACAGTGACAGGCCGTCTTCGCCCGGCATCATGATGTCGAGCACGACAAGGTCGATCGACGCGGCCTTGAGGGCCTTTCGGGCATGGGCGGCGCTTTCGGCGGCTGTCGCCCGCAGTCCGTTCTTGACCAGATAGCGGGCCAGCGTCTCTCTGATGTCGCGGTGATCGTCCACCACGAGGATATGCGGACTGGGGTCGCTCACGCGTCTCTCCTGTCTTGCGATTGCCATGTGCACTGCGCCGGAAATGCGAAAAGAGCCGCGTTCCGGCCGGCAAGGTGTCTGTTTCTACTGCAAAAATAATAACAGGCAGCGCAACTTTCGAGCGGAACTTGTAACAAAGTGTGTCGCCGGGCCGAATGGGGACAGATGGCGACACTTAAGCGCCTTGCGGCGGGTATTTCTGCGACAATCGCCTCCTACCTTGTGTTCATCGACGAACCAAGGAGTTGTTTAATGAAACCGTTCAAGAAAATTGCAATCACCGCTTTGGCTGCGAGCGTCGCGGGAACCGCGCTGACGGCCGGCCTGCCCGCATTCGCACAAAGCGGCGATGCGGCAGGGAACGGGGGGCAACAGATCAAGCAGGTGCAGAGCGAACAGGTCGCGCACAAGGGTGAACGCGGCAAATGGGGCCGCGGCCACGGTCGCGGCGGCCACAAGCAGCGCGCCGAACGCATGTTCGAACGTTTTGACGTGAACAAGGACGGTGTGATCACCGAAGCCGAGATCGCGGAAGTCCGGACAACAGATTTCACCGCGGCGGATGCCGACGGAAACGGCGAGATCAGTCTTGAGGAATTCAAGGCCCAGTTCCTGGACCGCTCCGGTGACCGGATGGTCCGCGCATTCCAGTTCCTGGATACAGACGGTGACGGCACCGTGACCCAGGAAGAGGTCGACGTGGTCGCAAACCGGATGTTCAACAGGCTCGACCGCGACGGCAACGGGACCGTTGAACGTGTTCGCGGCCAGCGCAACCAGGCAGCCGCAGAAAACGGCGGACGCCAACAGCGTGCCGAACGCGGCGAACGCGGCGAACGTGGCGAGCGCGGTGAGCGGCGCGGCCGTGGCGGCCATGGCCGCATGTTCATGGCGCTGTTCGACACCGACGGCAGCGGCTCCGTGACCCGGGAAGACTTCGACGCACGGCAGGCCGAACTGTTCGCCCTGGCTGACACGAATTCCAGCGGTTCGTTCACGCTTGAGGATTTCGGTCCGTTGTGGCTGGCCGTCAACGAGAACCGGATTGTCGACATGTTCCAGCGTGCCGATGAAGACGGCAGCCTCGGCATCACCCAGGAAGAAGCCGGAAAACGCCTCGACAACCTGATGAAGCGCGCAGACCGGAACAAGGACGGTGTGATCACCAAGGCCGATTTCAAGGGTGGCAAGAAAGGCGGCAAGGGCAAGAAGCACCGCGGCTGATCACCCCCTGACGTGAAACCGATCTGTCTTCCCGCGTTTCAATGCCCCCAAGTGCGGGAAGACGATAAGGGAGCCACTTTGGTGGCTCCCTTTTTTGTTACCGGAATATCAAGGTTTTCGCGCGAAAGTCCCGGTCAAAGTCTCCGAGGGGGAAACCATGGCCAAGCCTGATTTGAATGAATTTGTCACCGCAAAGATCGCCTCCGGGCACGTGGACGCCGACGATGTCATCACTCTCCGCCGCTTCATCTACGGCGACATGGCCGTCTCCCTGGAGGAAGGTGCCGCGCTGTTCCGGCTGAACGATGCGGAGCTGACCTATGCGGATACCTGGTACGAACTCTTTCCCGAGGCCATCGCCGACATCCTGGTCAATCAGGCGCAGCCGGAAGGCTATGTTTCGGACGAAAACGCGGCCTGGCTGATCGGCCAGATCGAGGCGGACGGCCGCGTCTGCAGCCGCACCGAGCTCGAAGCGGTGCTGCATGTGCTGGAAAAGGCCCGCGAGGCTCCGGAGAGCCTTGAGCAATTCGCGCTGAAGACAGTGAGCCAATCCGTCATTTCCGGGGAAGGTGCGACGCGGGCAGGCAATGATCTGAAACCCGGCGTCATTTCGGATGGAGAAGTGGAGATCCTGCGGCGGGTTCTATATGCCGGAGCAGGCTGTGGCGGCGTCGCGATTTCGAAGGCCGAGGCGGAGATCCTGTTCGACCTGAATGATGCCACGGTGGAAGCCGAAAACGCGCCTTCATGGTCGGAGCTGTTCTCAAAGGCGGTGGCCAATCACCTGATGGCCATGTCCGGGTTCACGCCGCCTTCGCGCGATGTCGCGCTTGCCCGCGAGGACTGGTTGAACCAGCCCGGCGGCTATGAGCGCGGACTTGGCGGTTTCTTCCGCAAGATGATCAGCGGCGGTGTCAGCGGTATTCGCGATTCCTATGCCGTCAACGATCCGTTCGCGGCACGTGGCGCATCCATGGAGGCCGAAATCGCCGCAAATGAAACCGTGAGCGAGGACGAGGCGTCCTGGCTGGTCGAGCGCATCGGACGCGACGGCGTTCTTCATGAAAATGAAAAGGCGTTGCTGCGGTTCATTCGCGAGGAGAGCCCGAACATTCATCCGGCCCTGCAGCCGCTCATGGACAAGGCCGTCTGACGCCGGTTAGCCGTCGACGCGCATGGCCTCCGTCTCGATGATCAACTGAACGTCGTCACCGACAAAACCGTTGTCGACGGCATAGGTCATGCCGTAGGCGCTGCGCTGGACCGTGCCTTTCGCGCTGATCCCGAGCGTGAACCGCTTGTGGCCGAAGGGATAATCTGCAGCTTTTTTCAGCGTGACATCAAGTGTCAGGGGCTGCGTTTTGCCCAGAAGCGTTAGGTTGCCCGTCACGGTGCCGGTCGTGTCGCTCGCCGGCGTTCCGCTGTCGGCAGTGAATGTCATCACGGGGAACTGTTCAACGTCCAGAAAATCCTTGTTGCGGACGTGATTGTCCCTGGCTTCGTTGAAGGACTGGACGCTGGCGGTCTTTACCGTGATCTCGACGTCGGTGAGTTCCTGCGTATCCATGTCATAGGTGAAGCCGCCCTCGAAATCGAGAAACACACCGAGCGTGTCCGCATAGCCTATGTGATCAACCAGGAATGCGATCGTCGTGTGGGTGGGGTCGAGTTCATACCGGTGCGGCTCGGCCAAGGCGGGTGTGGCGGCAAGAGCGATGGCAGCAGTGCCTGCAAGGGTTCGGATCATGTCTGACTTCCGTCCAGCTGGTTCAAGCGACCGGGTGGTAGCTAGGTGATGGATTCATAAATGAGGCCGAAATGGTTTGAGGCGGATTGCTTCGCCTCAAGGAGCGGAAGCGCAGGAAATGTGCTTCATTTTCAAGCCTTTCGCGACGCGGAGGGGACGCAATCCGGTCAAATCCGAAGGACATGGAAATGGCTTCACCCCGTGTCGTCAGTGTGCTTGACCGGGCAGAAAGCCCGCTTAGCGCACTCTTCCTAACGGGATTTCGCCATTTCGCATGCCATTTCGACCTCATTTATGGGTCCATCACCTAGAGCGGATTTTGCAGGAAACAACCGTTTCCTAGCGCTGATCAGGCGCTGGTGCGAAAATCAACGTGAATGTGATTGCCGTCCGGGTCCCAGACATTGATCGCAACGAGGTTGAGTTCCGCCAGTTCAGACTTGCGGTAGTTTTCACCGCGCTGGCGCAGCCGGTCTTCGAATTCCTCCGCCCCGGTCGCGGAAAAGGCGAAGTGTTCCAGTTTCAGCTCCACTTCCGATCCGGTTCCGGCGTCGCCGTCAAGTCCGACGAGATGCACATAGGCCGTGTCGCCGGCGTAGAGCCAGGCACCCGGAAAGGGAAAATCCGGCCTTGGGCCGGATGTGAGGCCAAGGATGTCCTGATACCAGGAAATCATGGTGTCCAGCTGCGTCGTGCGCAGGTTGACGTGATTGAGTTGGTGGATCTGCATGTTTCCGCCCGGGGTTACTTCCATTTGATTGAGCAACCGATCGAAGGGATCTGGTCTTCAGGACCCCGACCGGTTTCTGCTATCTGTTTCATGGCCTCAAAGAGGTCGCGGCGCAAGTCCGCGGGCGAGGCTCCCATGCGTGTGGCGTCAAGCCTGCCGCGATACTGCAGGCCGAGATCCTTGTTGAATCCGAAGAAGTCGGGAGTGCAGACCGCGTCGTAGGTCTTTGCGACGGTCTGGTCCGCATCGTGCAGGTAGCGGAACGGAAAGTCGTGTCTTTCGGCCATCAGCTGCATGTTCTCGTAGCTGTCCGCCGGGTAGGAGACAGGATCGTTCGAGCAGATGGCGGCAATGCCGATGCCGTGTTCCTTCAATTCGTGCGCGTCACGGACGATCTTGTCGAGTATCGCCAGCACGAAGGGACAATGATTGCAGATGAACATGACCAGCGTGCCGTTTTCACCGGCCACATCACTCAGGCCGTGATGCCTGCCATCGGTGCCCAGGAGCATGAAATCGGGAGCTTGCCAGTCGAAGTCGCAGACGGGCGGTTGAAGTGCGGCCATCTGATTGCCTTTCGTTTCGTGGACGACCCAGACGGGCCAGCGCAGCCGGTCACCCGGCTGCGCTGGCCTGCTGTCAGTAACCTTCAAGCACTATTTTGCCCTTTGCGGTTCCCGTTTCAATGAGCGCATGCGCCTTGCGCATGTTTTCCGCATTGATCGGGGAGAGAACCGTGTCGAGCGTCGTGCGGATCCGGCCTGCGTCGATCTCGCCGGCGACATAGGTCAGCAACTTGTGCTGCTCGATCATGTCGGGTGTCTGGAACATGGCACGCGCGAACATGAACTCCCAATGGAGGCTGGCGGCCTTCATTTTCATCCTGTCCATCGGCATCGGCAGGTTGGTGTCGTCGATGGTGACGATGCCGCCTTGCGGCCGGATCAGCTCCACGGCCGTTTCCCAATGGCGCATGTCGTTGAAGATGGCGATGTGGTCGACATTCTCGAAACCGAGGGTCCGGACCTGTGCGACCATGTCCTGTCTGTGATTGACAACATGGTCCGCACCCAGCTCCGTCACCCAGGCGGATGTCTCGGGCCGTGATGCGGTGGCGATGATCTTCAGCCCGGCGGCCCTGGCAAGCTGGATACCGATCGACCCGACACCGCCGCCCGCGCCAATGATCAGAAGGCTTTCACCTGAGTTGCCGCCGTCGCGGTCGATCCCGAGACGATCGAAAAAGGATTCGTAGGCCGTCAGGGTGGTCAGCGGCAGCGCGGCTGCCTCGGCAAAGCCGAGCGTCTTGGGTTTTGCGCCGACGATCCGCTCGTCGATAAGCTGGTATTCGGAGTTGGAGCCCGCCCGGGTAATGTCGCCGGCGTAGTAGACTTCATCGCCGGGCTTGAACAGCGTCACGTCCGGGCCGACCGCCTCGACAATCCCGGCCGCGTCCCATCCAAGAACGCGCGGTGTCTCTTCCACCGTGTCCTTGGGGGCGCGCACCTTGGTGTCGACCGGGTTGACGGAAACGGCCTTCACCGCCACCAGCAGGTCGCGCCCGTTCGGCACGGGTTTCGGGAGGTCGACATCCAGGAAGCTTTCCGGATCGTCGATCGGCAAATAGCGAGTCAGTGCAACGGCTTTCATTGTCTTGTTCTCAAAGTGATTCAAGGGAGGTTGCGGAGGCCTGCTTGTCCGACCTCAGGGAAGTGCGTATTCAGCCGATCACGGTCATCTCGTTCAGCGTGAACTCCGCCACGGCGCCTTCGGTGGCGGTCATGTAGGCGGCCAGATGCGGCGCGTTCATGTGGATCTGCCAGAGTTCCCGGCTTTCCCAGTTTTCATAGAACATGAAGTGGGCAGGGTTCTCGTTGTCCTGGTGAAGGTCATAGTTGATGCACCCGTTTTCGCTGCGGGTTATTTCGATCAGCTTGAGAAGTTCGGCCTTCACGAGGTCGATCTTGTCCGGGTTGGCCTTGATGTTGGCAACGATGGTGAGCTGGGTCATGTCGGTGTCTCCGTTTCGGTGTGTGGTGTGCTATTTAATTCCTTGACGCTCTCGGATAAACGGGCAGTATTCGCAGAGACAATCCGGAATTTCCTTATAATGCTCATCGACAACATTTCGCTGTTCCTGCTGATCGTCGAGAAAGGCAGCCTGACTGCTGCGGCGCGCGAGGCAGGGCTGTCGCCGACAACCGTTTCGGAGAGGCTGGCAGCGCTTGAATCGCATTATGAAGTTGTTCTGCTCAACCGGACAACACGCTCCATCAGCCTGACGGAAGAGGGGCGGGCGCTCTTTGAAGGTGCGCGCACCGTGCTCAGCGAAGTCGAGGAACTCGACAGCCGGATCCGCACAGGCGCGACCACGCTGTCGGGGCTCATCCGGGTCAGTGCTCCAGAAGATCTGGGCCGCCATGTCATTTCCGGCGCGATTGCGGGGTTTCAGACCGAACACCCCCTGATCTCTATCGATCTCCATCTTTCCGACGGCTATGTCGACATCGTCGGTCTGGGCATTGATCTTGCGGTTCGCTTTGGGGCGATCAGCGACAGCTCCCTGCGGGTCAAGCACGTGGCGTCGCGCAAGCGTCTCCTGTGTGCATCGCCAGAGTATCTTCGCGCGCATGCCGCTCCAGAAGTGCCGGCCGACCTGAAAGACCACAATTGCCTGCTGATGCGGTTCGGACAGAATATCGACAACACATGGGAGTTCATCCAGGGCGGCGTAAAGCATATCGTCACGGTGAGCGGCAAGCTGATTGCCAATGACGGGGCTCTTGTGCGCGAATGGGCGCTGGAAGGGCGCGGGATTGCGCTGAAGTCGGAATTCGATTGCGCCGATGACATCCGGGCTGGGCGTCTGACTGCCCTGTTGCCGGAGTTCGAACCGCCAAATTCACCCCTGCATGTCCTGTTCCCGCCAAGCCGGGCACAGCCCCGCCGGGTCCGTGCCTTCGCCGATCATCTCATCAGGACGATCAGGGCCGTTTCTTGAGCGCGAGCGGCACGCGCTGTTGCGTTGCTGCATCGCTTGTCGTCCTTTTCTGAAGCAATCTCAAAAAAATCTGCATCTTCCTCAGATTTCACTTGCGCCAGACGCCAAACAAGCGCATACACCGCTCGCCCAAATTCGCACGTGCCCGTGGTCGTTCATGGGATGGTTGAAACATCTCTTAAGGGGCTGCTGCCACAAAAACCGCCAAGGGGCGGGCGGCAGATCCGTACGGCTTAAAGCAACGACGTAAGAGGGCTTTTTTGGTCTCTGCCGGGGTTTCCAATCTCCGGCGTCACTGAAGAGGCACTTGTTACATCCTTGCCCGACGTGCGGCTCGGTATCTCCGATCCAATCAACGGCATTCCCGACGCGGGAAAGCGTATGCGTGCATTCATGATGCCGCTTTCGCCCGACCGTCGCTGCAGTCAACCCGGCCTCCGGTTCCATCCCGGGGGAGGCCCGGTGCGCATTGCGGCACCCTGCGACGAGAACTGCAGCGCGCCAACCGGATTTCGCGTGCCTGCGGCCAGATTTGAAAGGGGTGATCCCCATGAGCGAGCGCATCCGCGACTTCCTGCGACGACGCGACGACGACGGACCCTGCGTTGTTGTCGATCTCGACATCGTCCGCGACAACTTTCACGCTTTCGCCAGATCCCTGCCGGACACGTCCGTCTACTACGCCGTGAAGGCCAATCCCGCGCCGGAAATCCTCTCGCTGCTGGAGAGCCTCGGCTCGTGCTTCGACTGCGCTTCCGTTGGCGAAATCGAAATGGTGCTGGCAACGGGTGCGGCGCCGGAACGTATTTCCTACGGCAACACCATCAAGAAGGAGAAGGACATTGCGCGTGCCTTTGACCACGGCGTCCGGCTGTTTGCCGTCGACTGCTTCGAAGAAGTTGAAAAGATCGCCCGCGTTGCCCCGGGATCAAGGGTCTTCTGCCGCGTCCTGTGCGACGGTGTTGGCGCCGAGTGGCCGCTTTCGCGCAAGTTCGGCTGCGATCCGGACATGGCGCCCGACGTCCTGGAACATGCCCACCGGCTCGGCCTCGAGGCCCATGGTGTCTCCTTCCATGTCGGCTCCCAGCAAGCCAATCTCGAAGCCTGGGATTTCGCTCTCGCCATGGCGGCAGGCGTCTTCCGGGAAATGGCGCTGCGCGGCATCGAGCTGAAGATGGTCAACATGGGCGGCGGGTTTCCGACCCGCTACCTGAAGGACGTGCCCGGCGTGCCGCGCTACGGCGAGGCGATTTTTCAGGCGCTGTCGAAGCATTTCGGCAACCGGCTGCCGTCCACCATCATCGAACCGGGCCGGGGCATGGTCGGAAATGCCGGCATGATCGAGGCCGAAGTCGTTCTGATTTCAAAGAAATCCGCGCGTGAGGAAATTCGCTGGGTCTATCTCGACATCGGCAAGTTTCACGGTCTTGCCGAAACCATGGATGAGGCGATCCGCTACCCGATCCGCACGCCGCGGGACGGGGACCGGACAACACCCTGTGTCCTTGCCGGGCCGACCTGTGACAGTGTCGACGTCCTTTATGAGAAAACGCCTTACGAGTTGCCGGTCAGCCTGTCCATTGGCGACAAGGTCCTGATTGAGGCCTGCGGAGCCTATACCACGACCTATTCGTCCGTGGGTTTCAACGGTTTCGCGCCGTTGGCGTCTCACGTCATCTAGGAGCGGCGGCCATGATCGCGATCGTGAGCGAGGCGCTGGAGCATTTCAGCGCCCGCGAAGCCCTGCTTGACCAGAGCTTCGGCGAAGACCGCCACTTGAAGACCTGCGAGCGGCTGCGCGCGGGCAGGGTGCCGGTGTTTGCTTACGTGGCGCTTGATGAGCGGGGCAATCTTGTGGGCACCGTACGGCTCTGGCTGGTCGGGGACGAGGCGGGGAGACCGAGCTTGCTGCTCGGTCCCCTGGCCGTCTCCGCGAACGTGCGGGGCCTGAAAATCGGTGACCGGCTCATGCGCCACGCGCTGAACCAGGCTGCTATACACGGCCATGGCTCCGTGGTGCTTGTCGGGGACCTGGCCTACTACGCCCGGTTCGGTTTCTCGTCCGGCAAGCTCGATCGTGCTTCCTTGCCGGGGCCTTTTGAGCGGCGCCGGTTCCTGGGACTTGATCTCCTATCCGGACGCATTTCAGCGCTCCGGGGAGAACTGAAGGCCATGGAAGATGCGGTCGCCACGATGCCGGCTGATGCCGATATCGCCGCACGTGATTTCGCGTTGACCGGCTGATTGCCATTGTCATCTTCCGAAAATGCACTGTCCGCTCTTGAAATCAGGCCCAAAAACCGTCAGAGGTTAGTCAAGGCGCAATAAGTGCGCTTCCACTTTGAGGGATGGAGACGGTTGAACCCTCCGAAGGATGAGGCACCGTAAAATTGGAGTTCAGAACTTGACCGATGAATCCAGCGGCGGCACGCCGAAAAAGGCCGCACCCAAGACGCGGGCAGCACGCAAGCCAGCGGCAGCTAGATCTGCAGGATCAAAGGCTTCCACTTCCAAAACACCTGCCTCCAAGAGCACGGCGGCAAAGCCAGCCGCGGCCAAGGCTACGACGAAGCGCACTCCATCAAAACCTGCTGTAGCGAAGGCCGCATCTAAGGGCGCGGCAGCTAAACCGGCAGCTGCGAAGCCTGCTGTAGCCAAGGCAGCTCCGAAGAGCGCGGCAACGAAACCTGCAGCAGCCAATGCGGCTCCAAAGAGCGCCGCGGCGAAACCTGCAGCGGCCAAGGAGGCTCCGAAGAGTGCTGCGGCAAAACCGACAGCAGCCAAGGCCGCGCCAAAAGGCGCTGCAGCGAAACCTGCAGCGACGAAGGCGGCTCCGAAGAGTGCAGTTGCCAAATCCGCTGCAGCCAAGGCGGCTGCGAAAAGCGCTGCGGCGAAACCTGGTGTAGCCAAGGCGACACCGAAGAGCGCGGCGGTGAAACCTGCTGCAGCCAAAGCGGCGGCCAAGCCTGCAGCGACGAAGGCGGCTCCAAAGAGCGCCGCGGCGAAAACAACAAGCAAACCCGCAGCGAAGCCTGCCGCAAGCAAGGCGGCTCCGAAGAGTGCCGCGGCGAAACCTGCTGCAGCCAAGGCGGCACCGAAGAGCGCGGCGGCCAAACCAGCTGCGGCCAAGGCCACACCGAAGAGCGCGGCGGCCAAACCAGCTGCGGCCAAGGCCACACCGAAGAGTGCAGCTGCGAAACCCGCTGCAGCGAAAGCCACACCAAAGAGTGCAACTGCCAAACCTGCTGCAGCCAAACCCGTAGCAGCAAAGGCAGCTCCGAAAGGCGCAGCGGCGAAGCCTGCAGCGGCCAAGGCGGCGGCAAAGCCAGCCACCGCCAAAGCGGCCCCGAAGACCGAAGCGAGGAAACCGGCAGCGACCAAGGCAGCTCCGAAGAGCGCAAACGCCAAACCCGCAGCAACCAAGGCTGTTCCGAAGAGCGCAGCTGCCAAGACCGCACCGAAGAGCACGGCAGCCAATCCAGCTGCGGCCAAGGCGACTCCGAAGACTGCAACCGCAAAACCAGCAGCAGCCAAGCCTGCGGCCCGGAAAGCGGCACAAAAGCCCGCGGCTGCGAAACCCGCTGCGCCGCGCAAAGCACCGGCAGAGAAGGCAGCACCCAAAACGTCAGCCGCTTCCAGCGCATATCCGGTTCACGGCACCATCACCGGACCTTTGGTCATGATCGGTCTCGGATCGATCGGCAAGGGGACGCTTCCGCTGATCGAGCGCCATTTCAAGTTCGACAAGTCCCGCTTCACGGTGATCGACCCGGTCGACTCCGACGCGAAACTCGTGACCGGCAAGGGCTACAAGTTTCAGAAAGTGGCGCTCACACCGGACAACTACAAAGACATCCTGACGCCGCTACTGACCGAGGGCGAGGGGCAGGGTTTTGTTGTCAACCTCTCGGTCGACACGTCCTCGCTCGATCTGATGAAGCTTTGCCGGAAACTCGGCGTCCTCTACATCGATACCGTCGTCGAACCCTGGCTCGGGTTCTATTTCGACGAAAATGCACCGGCTGCCGATCGCACGAACTACGCGCTGCGTGAAACCGTACGCAAGGAAAAGAAGAAGAAACCGGGTGGCACCACGGCAGTCTCCTGCTGCGGAGCCAATCCGGGCATGGTGTCCTGGTTCGTGAAGAAAGCCCTTGTCGACATTGCCACGGAGACCGGCGTCAAGTTCAAGGAGCCGACGGACCGCAAGGGCTGGGCGAAGCTGATGAAGAAGACCGGCGTCAAGGGGATCCACATCGCCGAGCGCGACACGCAGCGGGCCAAGGAGGCGAAGCCGCCGAACACCTTCTGGAACACATGGTCCGTCGAAGGGTTCCTGTCCGAAGGCTTCCAGCCGTCCGAGCTTGGCTGGGGAACGCATGAAAAGTGGAAGCCCGCCAACGCCAAGAGCCACAAGAAGGGCTGCAACGCGGCGATCTATCTGGAACAGCCGGGCGCGAACACGCGGGTCCGGACCTGGTGTCCGACGCCCGGAGCGCAATTCGGTTTCCTGGTCACGCACAACGAATCCATCTCGATTGCCGACTATTTCACGCTGGAAGACGGCAAGAAGGTCACCTACCGGCCGACCTGCCACTATGCCTATCATCCGGCGAACGATGCCGTTCTTTCGCTCCACGAACTGTTCGGGGCGGCCGGAAAGGTGCAGGACAAGCTGCATGTTCTGGAGGAAAACGAGATCCAGGACGGGATCGACGAACTCGGCGTGCTGCTCTACGGCCACAAGAAGAACGCCTACTGGTACGGCTCCCAGCTCTCGGTCGAGGAGACCCGCAAGCTGGCACCTTACCAGAACGCCACCGGCCTGCAGGTAACATCGGCCGTGATTGCCGGAATGGTCTGGGCACTTGAAAACCCGGAAGCGGGCATCGTGGAAACCGACGAGATGGACTACAAGCGCTGTCTTGAAATCCAGTTGCCGTATCTCGGCCCCGTGAAGGGCTACTACACCGACTGGACGCCGCTTGACGGACGCCCGGGCTTTTTCCCGGAAGATCTCGACAAGAAGGACCCCTGGCAGTTCAGGAATATACTGGTGAAGTGATCAGCCAATCCACCTGAGCGGTCCCGGATGCAATCCGGGACCTCGGCAAATCATTGGCCCCGGCTCAGGGCCAGGGCTGCGCAATGTGCTGACGGCATCAGTTGCCGAGCTTGGCGACGCCGAGCGGGACGTTGAATTTGCGGCACCAGATATAGACCTCGTTGTAGTCCGAAGCCTTGATGCCCTTGCCGATCCGGTAGCTCTGCTTGCCGGTGAGTTTTTTCAGGGCACCGAGATCCGCCTTCGGATCGTACTTCCCGTTCTTGCCGAGGCCGACACGCGGGTCGGGCGCGCCATCGAGACTGAAGTTGTTCTGAAGGACGACACTGTTGCTGCTGAGTTCCGTTTTGCCGGTCGTGACATGGTTGCTTCTGCCGGAGAAATTGCCCGAGCGGCTGCTGCCTGCGAAGCCGGGCACTGCTGTTGCCGCCAGAGTGGTCGCGGCCAGGCCTGTGGTGAGGGCGAGGAATTGTCTGCGGTTCTTTATCATGCTGTCCTGACCTGTCGGAATGTTCGGAACGGTTTGTCTGTAACCGGCCATGCGGCCGCAGGACTTAAGATTGTTCCGCGCACTCCGTTTTGAAACGCACATTCCCCTCCAGAAATCTCACAAGACGGGGAGATGCGAGTTACCGGTGCGCGCCTGGATCAAGATCGGAACCGCCGGCTCCACGGCGCGCATGTCCTCCGGCGAAGATTAAATCTCCTTCATGCTGCTGGTTTGCGCTGTCACGCGCACCTACCTAAGCGGGCGCGGCACTGGCAGCTTCCGCAACATGACACGCCCGGTAGCGTTATCGGAACGTCTCCGCGGGATGCCGCACACAATTGCTTTTATTCAAACGAGGCGGGATTGGTATCATGACCTTCTTTCTGGATCTGGGGTTGCTCCTTGCAGCCCTGACTGCTTTCTTCCTGAGCGTTCTCGGCTACTACCTGGTTTCCCGGTTGTTCCAGTCGAAACGGCGCCGCGGCCTTCTGGCCAGTGACGGCGCCGCGTTCCTGGCGGCCGGTGGCCTGTTCGTCGCGTTCACGGCAAGTTTCATCGAAATCTTCGAGTTCGCATTCCGGCTTCCCTATCCGGCAATGATCGATCTGGGGATCGGGCTCGCGGCCGTGTTTCTTGCCTCTGCAGTCGCCCATCTTCTGGCAACGAGGTTGTCGAAGGCGCGGGCGGCAAAGGGTGCGGCCGTAAACTGATAACGTCCATCGCCAAGATTTTACCGGCCCGGAGATTGCCCCTCTGCAACCTCGATGCTATTTTTGCGTGTCTCTTTTTATGTACGCACAAAAATATTCATTAGGGTCTAAATGTCGGAAATTTCTGAGAAAGTTAAGGCGGTTATTGCGCGGGATCTCAAACTCGCCGATTGGGTTATCACGCCGGATATCACATTGAGCAAACTGGGTGCAGACAGTCTGGACGCCATCGGACTGATCATGGCGATTGAGCGCGAAATCGGCTGCTGTCTGCCCCGGGACGCCTTTTCTTCAATCGAGAACCAGGACGGCGAATGGACTTTCGGAGCGTTTGCGGGCGCAATCGAAAGATCGGTCGGCTACGGGCAAGCGCGATCCTATTCCGGATAGGGGTTAGGGTGCGGACCCACAAATGCGACTGAAATGGCATGTGAAATGGCGAAATCCCGTTAGGAAGAGTGTGCGGAGCGGGCTTCCTGCCCGGTCAAGCACGCTGACGCCACGGGGTGAAGCCATTTCCATGTCCTTCGGATTTGACCGGATTGCGCCTCCCCGGCGTCGCGAAAGGCTTGAAAATGAACCACATTTCCTGCGCTTCCGCTCCTTGAGGAGAAGCAATCCGCCTCAAACCATTTCCGCCTCATTTATGGGACCGTACCCTAGAGTATCCCGCAGCGCCGGCCATGTTCAATCCGGCAGCAGCCGGACGACGTCGATCGGCGCGCTCTTGCCCTTCACCATTTGCGGCCCGATGGGCTGCTGACGGATCTCGGTGCCCAGGCCACGGGCGATCTCGCCTGACGCGAGAATGATGACGTCTGCCTCCGGGTCGATTTCCTTGCCGAGATTTTCAAGACGCGCCGCAGCGTTCACCGTGTCGCCGATAACCGTGTAGTTGACGCGTCCGGGAGCGCCGATGTCGCCAACGATGAGCGGTCCCATGTGCAGGCCGATGCGGATACGCACCGGCGGTTCGTTGCGCTTGTTCCGTTCCAAGTTGTCCGCGCGGATGGCGTCCGCCATGGCCAGCGCTGCACGGGCTGCGGGCTCCGCCGGATTGTCCAGGTGGTCGGGTGCACCCCAGAACGCCATCACACTGTCGCCGACATACTTGTCGATGGTTCCGTCCAGCCTGGTGATTTCCGCTCCGAGCAGGGACAGGTGGTGGTTGACGAAGGCCGCGGTTTCGCTTGCCGACAGGCCCTCCGAGACCGACGTGAAACCGGCGATATCGGTAAAGAGAACGGCGACCTCGCGTTCTTCGGGAAGGACGTCCGCGCGCCCTTCGCTGAGGAGTTTCTGCACAAGGGTACGCGGGACGTAGCGATTGAACGCCTTCAATCCACCGACCATGGAGTTGAAACCGCTGGATAGGTCGTCAAGCTCCCTGATGATGGAGGAGGGGAGCGGCTCCACACTGTCGAGGTTCAGATCTGCAACGTCCGTTGCCGCGGCGGCTGCCCTGCGAATGGGCTTGGCAATCCTGCGCGCGAGCATGATCGCGCCCAGAAGAGAGATCACGAGCAGTGCAAGGCCGACAATGATGGCGACCAGAAGCTGCTGGAGCGGCTGGTCGAGATACTCGGCGGGGAAGTGAATGCCGATGCGGGCCGGCAAGCCCTTGAGGTTGTCATTTTCGTGCTCGATGATGATGAAGCGCTTGTCGCCGTCGTTGTCCAGCCCCGCGCGCAGCTCCATGCCGTCCGGAATGTTGTAGTCCTTGTTGTCAACGATCTGCAGGCTGGAGAAATCCGACAGGAAAAAATCCGAGATCTGGCTGACATGCAGGAGCGGGGCTTGTTCGTTCAGTTCCTCGAAATGGTCTTCCAGCATGGGATGCGCGACGACCTCTTCCGATTTTTCCTTCATGAGAAACACGGTGATGTCGTCGGTCGAGATCGACCAGGTGATGTCCGAGATCCGTTCCAGCGACATGCCGATCAGGAAACTTCCCCGATAAGCGCCTCCGGAGTGAAACGGGTGTGTGTAGATGAAATAGGTGTGGTTCCGGGTTGGCATGTAGAGCGGTTCGCTCCAGAAGGCATCCTTTCTGTTCGAGGCTTCTATCAGGATCGGTGTAAGACTGGGGATGTCTGCGGCAAGGTCAACGTCGCCGCCGAGAATATCGCCGTCAGCGTCTCCGCGATCCACGTCGACGCCCATCCCTTTGCTGTCGACCATGATCATGAACGACACGCGGTCCTGCGGGGCGAGCGCGCCGTAGATGTATCCGACCAGATGCTCGGGATCGTCAAATGACAGCTCGCCGCTTGCCCAGCTGGCCCGGGTATAGTTCGCCGTCTCGGTCACGGCATGCAGCTGCTCGATAAAGGCGGCTTCCGAGGTGTCCATGCCCAGATCGACCAGGCTGCCGCCCAGCTGCCGGATGACGCGCTCGGATGTCATGGCCTGAATGATCAGGATCGCGGCAGCGGTGATGACCACGAATGTCCCGATGACGGTTGCCAAGGTTGGCGTAATGAAGAGCTTGTTGCGCAACAGCACGATGATTTCCCGATACACTTTCAAGTGTTTCGTCAATTTAATAGCGCAAAATCACCGCCGTGTTTGCCTGGAGGCGCGTTATCCGATGGGATTGTCTGGAGAAAACGCAGAAAAGGCTCCAAAAATATCATTTTTCGGAGCCTTTTGATTTGTTTTGGCGGGAGAATTCCGTCAGGCAGACTTTGCCGGTTCCTCGAATGTCTGACCGTAGTCGACCGCAATCTCGTAGTCCGGGTCTTCAAGAACAGAGACTTCGACCAGATTGCCCGCCTTGGCGAGCAGTTTCTGGCAGTCCGGTGACAGGTGACGCAGGTGCAGGCGCTTGCCGGCGGCCTCGTATTTCGATGCCAGTGCGTCGATTGCCTCAAGCCCGGAGTGGTCAACGACGCGGCTGTCCATGAAGTCGACGACGACATCGTCCGGATCGCTTTGCGGGTTGAACAGGTCGACGAAACCGGTGGTCGATCCGAAGAAGAGGGGCCCCGACAGGCGATAGACCTTCCAGCCTTCCTTGCTTGTGCCGATGCGTGCGCTGATACGGCTGGCCGCGTTCCAGGCATAGGCCAGCGCGGAAATGATCACGCCGACAACGACCGCGACCGCAAGGTCGGCATAGACGGTGACAGCAGTCACGATCACCATGACCAGTGCGTCCGTCAGCGGGATCTTGTGAACGATCTTCAGGCTTGCCCACGCGAACGTGCCGATAACGACCATGAACATCACGCCGACAAGGGCCGCAACGGGGATCTGCTCGATGAGCGGGGAGGCGATAACGATGAAAGACAACAGGAACAGGGCCGCGGCGATGCCGGAAATACGGGTCCGTGCACCAGATTTCACGTTGATCATCGATTGCCCGATCATCGCGCAGCCGCCCATGCCACCGAAGAAGCCGGTGACGATATTGGCCGATCCCTGGGCAAGGCACTCCTTGGACGCGCCGCCCTTGGTGTTGGTGAGATCGGCGACAAGGTTGAGCGTCAGCAGCGACTCGATCAGACCGATGGCGGCCAGGATCACCGCGTAGGGGAGAATGATCTGCAGTGTCTCGAGTGTCAGCGGAACCATCGGAATATGGAATTCGGGCAGTCCGCCGGCGATCGAGGCAAGGTCGCCGACCGAACGCGTATCAAGGTTGAAGCCGAGCGCGAGGCCCGAGACAACCAGAATGCCGGCAAGCGGGGCCGGAAATGCCGTCGTGATCTTGGGCAGTAGCCAGATCACCGCCATGGTCAGCGCCACGAGGCCAAGCATCAGAACAAGCTGGGAGCCGCCCATCCAGGTCAGGCCGCCTGCACCGTCGGGAACCTTGAACTGCCCGAGCTGGGCCAGGAAGATCACGATCGCAAGGCCGTTGACGAAGCCGAGCATGACCGGGTGCGGCACCATGCGGATGAACTTGCCCCACTTGAGAACGCCGACGCCGATCTGCAGGATGCCCATCAGGACAACGGTCGCGAACAGGTACTCGACACCGTGCTGGGCAACGAGCGACACCATGACGACAGCAAGTGCTCCGGTCGCACCGGAGATCATGCCCGGACGTCCGCCGATGCAGGCGGTGATCAGCCCGACGAAGAAGGCCGCGTAAAGGCCGACGAGCGGATTGACGCCCGCCACGAATGCAAAGGCAACGGCTTCCGGCACGAGCGCCAGCGCAACCGTCAGACCCGCAAGCAATTCGGTTTTGATGCGCGAGGCATCCAGTTTGGTCGATTGTACAGGCACAGCGGCCCCGGCACGTGCTGGCAAGACGGGCTCCAGTCTATTTTGTTCGGTGAGACGGTCGCCCAGCCGGACTGGGACACAATTACTGACCTAGATCAATTCAGGCCTTTCTAATCGATTTGTTGCAATGCAGCAAGGGTGGCGTTGAATGGCTGCCATGCAGGAAACGGCAGGTGCCGTGCATTTCTGCGGGAAAGTCGGGCAAATGACTTGCGGTTCACGGTGGATCGAAATTGCTCGACTGTCGTCGGATGGAAGACTAGAACCATGCGAAACAAGGTCTGGAGACGTCATGAAATCGACCAATCCGGTTTTCACCGGTATCGAAACAACCATTTTTGAAACCATGTCCCGGCTTGCGATGGCTCATAATGCCGTCAACCTGGGGCAGGGGTTTCCGGACGTCGACGGACCGCAGGATATCCGCGAAGAGGCGGCACGGTCGCTTGTCGAGGGACCGAACCAGTATCCGCCGATGCTGGGACTGCCGGAGCTGCGGGAAGCGGTTGCCGAGGCAAACGGCCGTTTTTACGGACTGGACATAGATCCAAAGAGCGAGGTGATCGTGACGTCCGGCGCGACCGAAGCGCTTGCGGACTGCATCATGGCGCTGGTGTCGCCGGGTGACGAGGTTGTTCTGATCGAACCGCTCTATGACTGTTACCTGCCGATGGTCCGGCGCGCCGGCGGCGTGCCGGTGCGGGTTCGCGTCAGTCCGCCTTCCTGGACGCTGGACGAGCAGGCGCTCCGTGCCGCGTTTTCGGACAAGACCAAGGCCATCCTCATCAACAACCCGATGAACCCGACGGCGAAAGTGTTTTCAGAGGCGGAACTGCAGCTCATCTGCGATCTCTGCCGGGAACATGACGCCTACGCAATTTGTGACGAGGTCTATGAACACCTTGTCTTTGACGGTGCCGTGCATCGCCCGCTGATGACCTTCGAGGGCATGCGCGAACGGACGGTCCGGATCGGATCGGCCGGCAAGACGTTTTCCCTGACCGGTTGGAAGGTCGGATACATCACCGGACCGGCAGAACTGCTCGATCCCATCGGCAAGGCGCACCAGTGGGTCACCTTCACGACACCGCCGAACCTGCAGCGGGCTGTCGCCTACGGCTTGCGCAAGGACGACAGCTATTACCAGGGCCTGGCCCTCGACCTGGCGCAGAAGCGGGACCGGATGGCCAAGGGTCTTGAGGCAATCGGCTTCACGGTGCTGCCCTGCGCAGCCACCTATTTTCTGACCTGCGGCTTCGGAAGGCTCGGGCTCGGCGCCACGGATGTGGAGGCCTGCCAGAGACTTGTGACGGAGGCCGGGGTCGCCGCGGTTCCGGTGTCGGCATTTTACGGCGGCAACGCGCCGACAGGATTTGTCCGGTTCTGTTTTTGCAAGCAGGACTGGGTCATCGACGAAGCGCTGGCACGGCTTTCAGCTTTTTTGACTGCAGCCAGCAGCGAATCCGCTTAGCCTTGAACGACCAGTAGACCAGTATGAGAAACTCAATGGAAAATCCGGCGCTTGTGGACGTGACGCGCGGCAGCCTCACGGAGAGCGTTCATCGCGGCTCTGTTGCGATTGCCGACGCGCAGGGCAAACTCGTGTGTGGGATCGGCGCTATCGACGCACGGGTCTACCCGCGTTCGGCCATCAAGGCGCTGCAGGCGTTGCCGCTCGTGGAGTCCGGGGCGGCCGAAGCGCTGGACCTGACAGATGCCGAGCTTTCACTGGCCTGTGCTTCGCATAGTGGCGAAGAAATCCATGCCAATGCCGCCCGCGTCATGCTTTTGAAGGCAGGATTGACCGAGGATGACCTGGAATGCGGTCCGCAGTGGCCGAAGCGCATGGAAGATGCCGCAAAGCTAATTCTGGCCGACGAAGTCCCCTGCGGGCTCCACAATAACTGTTCTGGCAAACATGCCGGTTTTCTCGGGCTTGCCAGGATCATGGGCGTCGAGACACAGGGTTACATCGATCCGTCCCATCCCGTGCAGCGCGAAGTCCGTCTTGCCATGGAACAGATGACCGGTGAAACGCTCACGGAAGATGTTTGCGGCGTGGATGGCTGTTCCATCCCCACCTATGCCTCGCCCATTCAGAGCTTTGCCAAGGCCTTTGCGTCGTTCGGAACCGGTGAAGGGCTGGAACCCTTGCGCGCGGACGCGGCGCGGCAGATCTACGACGCCTGCATCAACGAGCCCTACATGGTCGCCGGCGCGGGGCGTTTCTGCACCAGGGTCATGGAAGGCTTCAGGGGACGGGTTTTCGTCAAGACCGGCGCCGAGGGAGTCTTTTGCGCGGCCATTCCCGAACTCGGCTTCGGGGTTGCGCTCAAATGCGACGATGGCGCTACGAGGGCGGCCGAGGTCATGATGGCCACCGTCCTGGAAGCGCTGCTGGACCTCAACGAGGACGAAGCCGTTCTACTGGATGGTCTCGTCAATCCGCCGGTCCTGACACGGCGCGGTGCACAGGCCGGGCACATCAAGCCCAGACAGGATTTCCTTGATGAACTGAAGGCTGCGCTCCCTTGAAAAGAGCTCGGATCAAAGACTAAAGGTCCTTGTTCATGAGGATCTTGTTTCCGTTTCTTGATGTTTTACTCCAGCCCAGGTGCCGGTAAAGATCAACGTTTTCCGGGATGCCGGCATGCGTTGCCAGGGCAATGCCGGTTGCCCCGCCCCGAAGGGCGCGGTCTTCAACGGCTTCCAGCAGGATCCTGCCGATGCCCTGGCCCTTGAAATCCGGGTCGACGGCTATGTTGACGAGATGTGCGCTTGCGCCGTCGATGCTCACAACAGCGCAGCCGGCAACGTCGTCTTCTATCGCGGCAACGAGCACGATCCGTTCCGCGATCTCCTGCTCCAGTCCGCCGGAGACATCAGGGAGATCCGGCAATCGCGCTTTCAGGGGTGCATAGGCGCGATCCAGGCACTGTTTTAGCCGCGGCACGTCCGCTAAGTTCGCTTCTCTGATGACTGTTTCAGGCCCACTCATTTTTCACCGGAGTAGTTTCATGGCGCATCGGCCAGGGTTGTCCCATCGCTTCACGCACGCAATTACGCGCATGCCGTCCAACAGTGTTTCAAAGGGAATCCGGGCGGTCGACAGTGGCGATCCGGATGCCGAAACGTTCCGCCGGGAGCATGGCCTTTATGTCAAGGCGCTGCAAGAGGCCGGGCTGACGGTCGATGTGCTGCCCCCGTTGGAGGCGTTTCCGGACAGTTGTTTTGTCGAAGACCCGGCGTTCTGTCTGCCGGAGGGCGCGATCCGGTTGCGTCCGGGCACTGCAAGCCGGCAAGGTGAGGGGGTAGCCATCAAATCTGCTCTTGAGGCCCGGTTCGAAAAGGTGATCGAGTTGCCCGGCAGCGGATGCGTCGACGGCGGCGATATTCTGATGCTGGATGATGTCATTCTGATCGGTCTGTCTGCCCGCACCAACCGCGAGGGAGCAGAGGCCTTTGCAGGAGTTCTTGCGAACTGGGGATACATGGCGGAGGTCTGCGAAACGCCCGACGGAGTACTTCATTTCAAGACCGCCTGCTCGACGCTCGGCGACGGCGTTATCCTGGCGACACGGGTCATGGCCGAAAGCGGGTTCTTCGGTGACCGGAAAACGGTTGTCGTGGCTGACGGCGAGGATTACGCCGCCAACGTGATCCGTGTGAACGATGTCGTGCTTGTTCCGGAAGGCTACCCGCAAACGCACGCCGCCATTGAGGCCGCGGGTTTCAAGACGGTGCTGTTGCCGACCCACGAGGCACGCAAGATCGACGGCGGGCTGTCCTGTCTGTCGCTCCGCTTTGCCTTGCCCGGAGACTGATCGTCAGGCGCTGACCTGGTTGCCCGTCACCGTGAGATTGGCGTAGCGGGAAGCGTCGTTGAGTTCGCCGGTTGCCGGTTCGAGCCAGCGGTAGCCCTTGATGGCACCGAGTTTCGAGCCCTGCACGATGTTGTTGGTGATGGCGGCCGAACCGGCACCATCAACCACCGTGACCGCAATCCCGGTGCCGCAGTCGCGCAGGATGTTCTGTGAGGCCGCAATGTTGCGCATGTAGGGTCCCCAGCCGAGAAGCATCCCGAAACGGGGGGCACCCTCAATGACGTTGCCGGTCAGGGTGGTGTCGGCTTCGGCGGCAATGCCGATGCCGAAACCGGAAACCTCGGGCGGGTAGGGCCCGACTTCGGAAATGTTCCGGATCAGATTGCCGGAGCAGACGGACAGGCGGCCGCCGTCCATGAAATTGGCAATCGAGATGCCTGTCGTCCCGCCATCGACAATGTTGTTGGCGATGATCGCGCCCTGGAAGTTGAATTCCGAATAGATCGCGCATTCGCCGGATCTGAGGCACGAATTGCCCTGGATCTGCACGTTCGACCCGGTGTTTGACCGGATCGCGGAGAAGGCACAGTCGGTGATGCGGTTGTTCGATATCAGCACGCCGCTCGCGCGGAACACGTTGATGCCGTTGCCGAACTGACCCGTGCCGCCATAGCGCGCTCCAATGCGTTCGATCCGGTTGCCCGAGACAATCGTTCCGTCTTCGCCCTCGCGCCAGCGATGGATCCAGATGCCGCCATTGGCGCAATCGGTGACCGTGTTGCCGGTAATTGCAAGACCGTCGGCTTCGTTTGAGCGGATGCCTGCTTCCGCGGCACCGTAAATCCGTGAGTTCTCGACCCGTCCCGAACATCTGTCGAGAACGAGGCCCATTTTCGACGATCCGGCAATGTCGCAATTGTCGATCGCAAGGTTACGGACACCGACGAAATGCAGCAGGCCTTCGGTAAAATCGCCGATCGACCGGTTTGCGCCGTCGAATGTCAGTCCCTGGAGACCGATATTGCTGACACCTTCGGCCCGTATCAGTTGTCCGCCGCCGCCCTGGTAGACGAGACGGGTTCTTCCGGGAACACCGACGATAAGCGTTCCGGACGGCAATCTGAGATTGGCGACCGGATAGGTGCCTGCCGGCAGGAACAGGGCCCTGCCGCGTTCGACGGCCCGGTTTACGGCGTTCTGGAACTGGACCGTCTGATCGTCCGATGCATTTGGAACGAGACCGAGGTCAGCAGAATCGATCGATCCGCGCAGATCAGCGATGTTCATCTGTGCCGCAGCGGCTGTCCCGGAAAGGCACAGGGCCGTCCCGGCAAGAAACATCCTGCGGCTCGGATTTGAAAGTTCGCGTGTCATTTGCACTGCCACCTGCTGAAAGCGTCCCGGGATGGGATGCGGATCGGGGTTTCACCCGATAATCAGCAAGGGCCGTGCCGGATCGCCCGAAATCCGGCAAAATCCGGTATTCGCGCGACCGAAAGGGGGCGTCACGGCATCAAGAAACCGGCCGGGAAAAATCCCGGCCGGTCTTGATCGATCCTTGAGGGGCAGAAGACCGATCAGAGTTCGCTCGGGTCGGTGTTTTCGATCTGGGTCCAGTTGTCGTCAGCGGACTTCACGAAACCCGGAACGTCCTTGTTCCAGCGCTCCTGGATGCTTTCGGACAGGTTCAGGTACAGCTTGCCATCCACGATTTTCCAGAGATCGGGATCACCATCGACCTTGACGCCCATCGCCGTGCCGAATGCGCAGAAGCCGCCATAAGCCGGGAGGTATTTTTCCGGGTTCTGCTTGAACAGGTCACGGTTTTCCTCCGAAACAAACCGGTAGGTCGCACCATTGTGGACTTCGGTGATGGAGAAGTCGCCATCCTGCGGAGCGCCATTGGTGAAATAGGAAACGGGATCGACGCCGCGCAGCGCCAGGCCGGTGACGGTTGCGTTGACATCGAAGCCGGCGGCAAAGGCGCTGGAGACGAGACCGGAAACGATAACAAGCGCAGCGACAGAGCCGCGGATCAGGTTCTTAAACATATCAAAACTCCCAGAAGTCTGCCTGAATTCAGGCATTGAATGCGGACCGGCAAGGCGCGTTTGCTCTGAAGGGACTTTTTCGGTACCATTCGGTTCCTAATAAGGCAGAGGTGCCCAACGCCGTGCCGGTAACTTGAAGATAAGGTTAGGAACCAATCGGTACAAAACACAAGCGTGTGAGGTCCCGGTGAAGTGTTCGTGAGTGCCGGACGAGGATGACAAATGGCAAGACCGCGTGAATTTGATCCCGACGAGGCAATGGACAAGGCGATGGGCCTTTTCTGGGATGTCGGCTACGAGGAAGCTTCGCTCTCAGAACTGCTTGCGGCCATGGAGATCACCAAGGGGTCTTTCTACAAGGCCTTTCAGGACAAGCAGTCGATCTACCTGGCCACCCTGGACCGCTACAACGACAAGGTCATCAGCGGCACGGTAGGCTACCTTACCAATCCGGCGGAGGGCTCAGGGCGTTCGCGCATCCTCGGCCTCTTCGCAAAAGTGGCACAGGCGGTGGAAGTGGATGGCGACCGGCTCGGCTGTTTCCTCTGCAATGCGCTGATCGACAAGGCGGCGGAAGGGGGAGAAGCGGAAGGCAAGCTGCAGGCCATGGTTCACCGCCTGGAAAACGCCTTCTACAAGGCGCTGCAAGACGACGGCCAGCTTGGGGAAAGAGACGCCCGCGAGACAGCGCGCGGTGTTCTGTCCGCCTATTTCGGTCTCAGGGTGCTGGGCCGCGCAGGTCTTTCCAGAGACATGGCAGCGGACTGTATCTGCCAGGTCGAATGGTTGCTGGAGCGGGGGAGCCGAGGCGGCGAAACGCCGTAGCTGGCAACGGTGCCTGCGGCCCACCCTTCAAGACAGCGCTCCCGCGCTTCCTCAGGATGGGGGAGGGGTTTGAGCAACTGGACGAGGTCGGGAGTTACGTTCTCCAACCGTCATTCCGGACAAGTGACGCGACGCCGAACGCTGAAACGGAATCCGGAAATCTGCGTGAGCGAAGCGGACCCGGGTCTTTCCGTTGCTGGAAGACGTCGCGCTTTCAGCGCGCAATATATCTGGATTCCGGATCAGCGCGCAGCTGGCGCTGCACTTGTCCGGAATGACGAGTCCCTTAGTTTTTTCGTCATCCCGGCCGAGCGTAAGCGCGAGCCGGGATCGGGGGAGCAGCGACCCGTCGGTGTTTCGGTTGCCCATCGCCAATCAGGGGCCCTCCGGCCCCGGATCTCACGATGTTCGTCCGGGGTGACGAAATCAGCGGGATTGTTGAGTTTCCAGAATACCGTTGCCACCAGTTCCTTTGTCATCCCTGCGAAGGCAGGGATCCGGTAACCTCTTCTATGTCCGTCTTTCTCATTTGCGATGCGCACGAATTTCTGGTTCCCGGTCCTGCCGCTTGTGCGGCAAACCGGGATGACAACCTGTATATGACCCATCCCACGAGACAGCGGGCTGCACGGTCTCAGAATCAGAAGGGTGCGATACGCGGCTCAAGTGAGGTTTTTGCCTTCAATTCGGTGAGGTGGTGATGGCAGGTCGCTCGTTTGGCATCCGGCTACTTCAATCGCCGCGCCGTTTCCTGCAGCAATCTCACGGCGGCTTCCTCGATGACAGGATAGGAGGGCCTGCGATCGAACCTGCCTCTCGGCAAGGCGGGGACGTGGATGAAAATGCTCGGAACGCCGGAGCCGATGGAATCCCACAATGTCGCGTTACAAAGGTAGGTGCCCGCATCCCTCGACAGGTTTGCCGGTGCTCCGCCGGTCCGTGCGGCGTCCCGAAGGGCGCGTGCGGGCAGACCCGCCACCCTGGCCCGTTCGCTGCCTACGCCAAGCTCCGGCTTCGCCGGAGACACGCCGTCAGCATCCGGCCGGACGCGCGTGGCGCGATTGACGGCGCGGGTCTCGATGTTCATCGTCCGCCTTGTGCCGTCGACACCGAAATGGACAATGGCGTCGGGGCGGATCTGCCGGCGCAGTCCGGCTGTCGTTTCCTCACGCCCGGCCCAGGTGGTCGGCAGCACCTTGAAGACAAACTCGATGCCGAACTGATGCGTGCCCAGCCGCCATGGCAGGCGCGCCATGAGTTGCCGGGTCGGGTTCACGGGGGCGCCCGGAAAGGGGGAAAAGCCCGTGACCAAGATGGTCTTCCCGGTGTTCTTCATTCCTTCAAGCCCATCAGTCCGGACAATTCGTCGACTGCGAGAGACACGGCGGTTGTCCCGTTCCGCACGCTGTCCTCCAGTGTTTTCAGGCGATCGGCGGTCTTTCTGTTGGTTCGAAGCGCGTCCATCATGCGCTGCTGCAGCATGTCCCACATCCAGGCAACCTGTTGCCGGCTGCGTTTTTCCTGCCATTCGCCGCTTGCCCGCATGCGTTCGCCGTAGAGTTCAACCTGCTGCCACAGCTTGTCGAGGCCTTCATTGGCGAGCCCGGAAACGGTGATGACCGGCGGCGTCCAGTTGGGGGATTTCGGCGCCAGAATATGCAGCGCAGCACGGTAGTCCGAGGCAGCGGAGCGCGCCCGCAAGGCGCCGTCGCCGTCGGCCTTGTTGACGGCGATCATGTCGGCGATTTCCAGAACACCTTTCTTGATGCCCTGCAATTCATCGCCCGCGCCCGGAAGCATGAGCACGAGAAAGAAGTCCACCATGTCGGCGACCGTCGTTTCCGACTGGCCAATGCCGACGGTCTCGACCAGGATCACGTCGAAGCCGGCTGCTTCGCACAACAGCATCGTCTCGCGGGTCTTCGCGGCCACACCGCCGAGTGTCCCGGCCGACGGCGAGGGGCGGATATAGGCATTCCGGTCGACGGCAAGCTGCGCCATGCGCGTCTTGTCGCCCAGGATCGACCCGCCCGTACGGGTGGAAGAGGGATCGACGGCAAGCACGGCAACCTTGTGACCTGCGGCGGTCAGATTGGAGCCGAGCGTATCGATGGTCGTCGATTTGCCGACGCCAGGCACACCCGTGATCCCCACCCGCAAGGCCTTGCCCGTCGATGGCAGAACGGACTGGATGAGCTGGTGGGCCATGTGGCGGTGCTCCGCCTTTTTCGATTCCACGAGCGTGATCGCGCGCGCCAGCGCCGCACGTTTGCCGGCCTGAAGTTCGGTTGCCAGGATTTGCGGGTCGATCGCGTTGGGCTTCAAGGTCATGAAAAAGGCTTAAACCAGGACAAGGCAAAGGTCACGGTCCCTTTTTGGGGGAATGGCAGTGCCATGTCAGCGCCGGGTTCACGGCAGCAGGGCGGCATCCGAAACACGTTGAATTGTTGCCGCAACCGTTCCTTCGAGCGCCCCGGGGATGTAGGCCGCATCGCACCGTTGCGAAAACAGCGTCGTGAAGAACACGCAGGCAGCAAGGTAGGTTCCTGCGACACTGGGATGCCGTTCATCAACATAGAGCTCGATGCCGGGATGCTCGGTGCGCATCCGCGCCCAGACTTCGCCAACCGGGGCGACCATGGCATTGTTACGCCTTGCCATCTCGCGATAGGCGGCGTTGGTTCTGTCCTGCATGCCTTTATAGCTGCCGACCGCGGGAATGGTTTTCTTGTGGAACTGGTCTCCTTCCCGGTGTGCCATGCCCATGTAGAACACGACCTGCGTTTGGGCCGAAATCTTTCTGGCCCGGGTTGCGAGTTCCGCAGCGAAGGGAAGGGAGTCCCGTGCGACATCTGTGTCGCCAAGCGCGGGAAGCTGGGTGTGTTCCTGCAGGACCACGAAGTCCCAGGCTGTCTCGTCCATAAGCTGCAGAAGACCGGCGTCACCGGAATGATGCGCCAGCCTGGCGCTGCCTCGGGCGGAGGTGCTTGTCTCGACCGGGATGCCCTTTGCCGCAGCGATCTCCTTGAGCATTCCGGGCAGGTTGTTGCGAAGCGTCAGGCTGTTGCTGACAAACAGGACCTTCGTGACAATTTCAGAGCCAGTCGACGCTCCCGCTACCGGTATGAGCACAGGAAGAGCGCAAAGCGCGAAAACGCCGAGGAAAACGGACTTGAGCACTGTCAGACACCTGGATCGTTGTTTTTCTGTTGCGATCAGACGATCTCGGTGCACGAAAGACAAATAGAATCTTCGTGCCTGAACTCCATGGTACGGATCCTAGCCCTTCGGGGTCCAGAGGATGCGCTGAAGTTCGGCGTCGAAGAGTTCCTTGGACGGCGGCAGGCGGTCAAACGGTCCCTGGTATCCGGGAATGGCATAGACGAGTTCCACATTCGGGTGGCCGGTCGATTCGCATATCGCCATGCCCCGCCAGAGGTTCTTGCCCGCGCGGCAGTCCGATCTCGCCGTGCCGATATCGGAAAATGTCTGGCCGATCCGTTCGCCGTTCGGGCCCTGAAGGTGATGCGTGACGCCGTGCACCGATCGGACCTTGCCGTTCGAGCCCTTGAACACCTGCAATACCTGAAATCCGTCCGTGTTGAAGGCCGCCAGGGCCCATTCGGTCTTGTTTTCAACCGCTGTCTGGATGCCCTCGGTGGTGAAGCCGGGCAGTGCGCTTTCGATGGATTTGGACCCGTATCTGGTGTCCGGCGTAATGCCGCCGACATTGTCTTCGGTGATCTGGACCAGCGTCACATTGGACGTCTGAACCAGCCGGCCGGACGTCCCGGCATAATCACCGGTCGGGGAACATGCACTTGCGGCGAGACAAGACAGAATCGCGAAAACGGTCGGAGTTTTGAAGCCCATCATCCAAGCACGTAACTGTTTGTGTGTGCTGCACGTTGCGCGCAGTTCTGACAAGGGTTTAACAACTCAGGATAATTTTGCAATTGCAGAGACCCGGCCTGTGGAAAGTTCAGGCGCAGAACGCTGTCCGGACACACGATCTCAGGTTTCGTCCTTGCCGATCCACTTCGGGGTGTCCGGCGCCTCGTAGCTCTTGAAGAGATCAATCAAGGCCCGCGGGGTGTCCGCAATCTGGACCATGTCCCGCATCGCCTTTTTCGTGAATGCTTCCTGTGTCTGATGGTCCAGAAAGGCGATCAGCTGATCGTAGTAACCGTCGACGTTCAGGAAACCGCAGGGCTTCCGGTGGTAGCCCAGCTGTCCCCAGGTCCAGACCTCGAAAATCTCCTCCAGCGTGCCGGCCCCGCCCGGCAGGGCGATGAAAGCATCCGAGAGTTCGGCCATCAGGGCCTTTCGCTCGTGCATGGAGCCGACGAGATGAAGTTCGTCCAGGCCTTCGTGTGCGAGTTCCTTTTCCTCAAGGGCGCGGGGCAGGACGCCGACGACCCTGCCGCCGGCCTTCAGAGCGGCATCGGCAACCGTGCCCATCAGGCCGACCTTGGCACCGCCATAGACCAGGCGGAAACCCTGTTCGGCAATCTGGCGGCCGGTCTCGACCGCAGTTTCGGCATAGCTCTCGCGCGCACCGAAACTCGACCCGCAAAAGACACAAATGGATTTCATCTTTTTCCCGTCCGCCCTATCAGCAAGCCCGTCAGAGCCGCAGATGAGGGTCCTTTTCAGCTTTTCGATAGTTCGTCCAGGACCCGCGCCCAGGACCGGGTTCCCTTGTGAAAGCTGGTGAGATTGTACTTCTCGTTCGGCGAGTGGATCTGATCGTCTTCAAGGCCGTAACCGATCAGCAACGTATCCATGCCCAAAAAGCGCTTGAAATCGCCGACGATCGGGATGGACCCGCCCATGCCGACGAGTGCGGCTTCCTTGCCCCATTCCTTCTTCAGCGCAATCTCGCCCTTCTCCAGCGCCGGCATACGCAGATCCAGACGGAGGGCCGGGCTGCCTTCCTTGGCGGTAAACTCGACGCTGCAATCGGCAGGAACCTTCGAGCGGACATAGGCCCGGAAGGCTTCCTGGATCTTGTCCGGATCCTGATCGCCAACCAGCCGGAACGTGAACTTGGCATGGGCCTTTGCGGGAATGACGGTCTTTGAACCGGCACCCTGATATCCGCCCCACATGCCGTTCACCTCGACCGTCGGCCGGGACCAGAGATGCTCAAGGGGTTTGCGATCCTTTTCCCCGCGCGGGTATTTCAATCCGACATCACCCAGAAAGTCTTCCACGGAAAACCCGAGATTGTCCCACATGGTGCTGACGTCGTCGGGCAGTTCGATGACACCGTCGTAAAATCCGGGCAGCGTGACCTTGCCGTTCTCGTCATGCAGACCGGCAATGATGCTGGCGACGATATGGTTCGGGTTTTGTGCGGAGCCGCCATAAAGCCCGGAATGCAGGTCGCGGCTTGCAGCCTTGACCACGATTTCGTCACCCACCATGCCGCGCAGCATGACGCCGATGGCCGGTGTCTCCGCATCCCACATGCCTGTATCACAGACCAGCGCCATGTCGCAGGAGAGTTCGTCCTTGTTGGCCTCCAGAAACGGCTGCAGCGACGGTGAGCCGGATTCTTCCTCGCCTTCAAACAGTATCGTCACGTCGACCGGCAGGTCGCCCGTTTCCTCAATATAGGCGCGGGCGGCCTCGACGAAGGTCATCAGTTGGCCTTTGTCGTCCGAAGATCCACGCGCCATGATGACCTTGCTGCCGTCTTCGCGGGTCTTGATGCTTGGTTCAAACGGGTCGTTTTCCCAGAGTTCCAGAGGGTCGACCGGCTGCACGTCGTAGTGGCCATAAAAGAGGACATGAGGGCCGGGTTTTCCGGACTTGCGATGGCCGACAACCATCGGATGGCCCGTCGTTTCCCGCACCGAGGCCTCAATGCCGATTGCATTGAGTTCGGCCGCCAGCCAGGCGGCCGCGTCCTTGCAAGGGCCGGCGAAGGCGGGATCGGTGGAAATGCTCTTGATCTTGAGAAGCTCGAAAAGGCGGCCGAGGCTGGCATCGAAGTTGGTATCGATACGCGACAAGACCTTGTCGATGGAACTCATGACGGATCCTCGAATTTGAAACTGATTTGGAATGGCCGGCACAACATGCCTGTCAGAAGCCCCTAACAGGCCACAAGCTTGCCGGAAGCGCAAATGGATTCATTCCTTCTGTGGAAGGAGCGGGGGAGAAGAGGGCAAACCGCCGCGTGCGGTCACGATGATCTCTATGCGCGTGGGACCGAACGATTGCTCCAGCCGTTCCGAAAGCTCGCTTTGAAAGCCGTCGATTTCTTCGGCAACGACGGCCTTTGCCGGGTCCAGATAGATCGCGGCGTAGTGCATGCGGCCCGCCTGCAGGACCGCCACGCGATGGAGCGTGTAGCCCTTGCCGCGGCACAGGTCGCGGGCGGCACGCAGAACTTTTGCGTAGGTGCTTCCGGGCGCACTGACGCCGGCGAGATCGGCAAGTGTGGCGCGGAACGACGACAGCGGTTGCCAGATGATCGCCAGGATCAGGACAAGGACAATGACCGCGTCGCCGATGGGTACATAGGGGCCAAGGGGCGTGTCTTCCAGGAAGGGAAGGGAGAGCAGGGCCGCCCCGGCACCGACACTCAGCGCGCCGTCGATCAGGGCAGCACGCGCCTCTGTCTTCAGGAGCGCACTGCGTTTGCCGGTTTTCCGGAAGGCCCGGTGGTAGTTGATGGCGAGCGCAAGGCAGATCAGCACGATCGTGACCGAATAGAAGACGATCGGTCCGAAGACCAGTTCGGGAACCTCGCCGCCGGTGAAGAATGTCCAGATCTTGTTTCCGGACACGATGGCGGCAAAGACGAGAATACCGATCAGGATAAGGCTGCGAAACGTGACGTAGAGAACCTCGTCGAAATCATGTCCCCAGGGACGGCTTTTCGTCGGCGGCAATCCGACGCGTGCGCCGATCCGTGCCGCCGCGATGGCGGAAACAAAATTGACCGCGGAATAAAGACCGTCCACCAGCATGGCGTCGGACCGCGACAGCCAGGCGGTCAGAATGCCGGCAAACGCCATGAAGAGATTGGACCACTTGCCGACGGCCAAGGCGCGGCGCTCTATCTCCCGGCTGTCCTTCATGGGTGATCAGTTTCCGCGTTTGAGCGATCCCATCAGTCCGCGCACGAGCGCGCGCCCAAGGGATGTGCCGAGGCTTCTGGCCGCAGATTTCAAACCCGCTTCAAGCACGGTGTCCCGCTGGTTTTTGCGTTTCGACCGTCGTTCCATGCTTGTCCTTTTCGGACGATCGTCCCGTCCGAAGTCCGGTAACTGGAACCCGGAGCGCGAGCGCCGGGGTTCGCCGTGCTTGCGGGCGTGCTTTTCCTCCCGGTCGCGGCTGCGCTGTTCCTGCCGGTGCTCCTCTTCGGCGCGGGTCATCAGGATCTCGTAAGCCGACTTGCGATCCTTGGCGCGCTCATAGAGGCCGAAAACGGCGCTCGACTGGATCAGGGCCCGCCGCTCTGCCTGTTTGAGCGGCCCGAGGCGTGAACAGGGCGGCCTGATCAGCGTTCGCTGGACCACCGAGGGAATGCCCTTGCCTTCGAGTGTCGAGACGAGCGCCTCGCCGACGCCGAGTTCGGTGATGACCCGCTCGGTGTTCAGGTCCGGATTGGGCCTGAAGGTTTCGGCCGCCGCGCGGACGGCTTTCTGGTCGCGCGGGGTGAAGGCCCGCAGGGCATGCTGGATACGGTTGCCAAGCTGCGCCAGGACGGTTTCGGGAATATCGAGCGGGTTCTGGGTGACGAAGTAGACGCCGACGCCCTTCGAGCGGATCAGGCGGACAACCTGCTCGACCTTTTCGACCAGTGCCTTGGGCGCGCCACTGAAGAGAAGGTGCGCCTCGTCGAAGAAAAACACCAGCTTGGGTTTCTTCGGATCACCTATCTCGGGCAGTTCTTCAAAAAGTTCCGACAGGAGCCACAGCAGAAAAACCGCATAGAGCCGGGGTGCGGTCATCAGCTTGTCCGCAGCGAGGATATTGACGACGCCGCGGCCGTCGGGCGCGGTCCGGATGAAGTCGCGAATATCGAGAGCCGGTTCGCCGAAGAAGTTCTCACCGCCCTGGCGCTCCAGAACCAGGAGCCTGCGCTGGATCGCGCCGATGGATGCCTTGGACACGTTCCCGTAGAGCGTGGAGAGTTCCGACGCGCGTTCCGCCACGTGGGCAAGCATGGCCCGCAGATCCTTGAGATCGAGCAGCAGCAACCCCTCGTCATCCGCCAGCTCGAACAGGACGTTGAGAACACCCTCCTGGGTGTCGTTCAGTTCAAGCAGGCGCGACAGGAGCAGCGGGCCGATCTCCGACACGGTGGTGCGGATCGGATGTCCCTGCTTGCCGAGCAGATCCCAGAAGACGGTTGGGAAGGCCTGGTATTCGTAGTTGCCGGCGATGCCGACGTCGCTTGCGCGCTTTTCAAGGAAATCCTTGGTTACGCCCTCGGCCGCGAGCCCGGACAGATCTCCCTTGACGTCGGCACAGAAGACCGGCACCCCGGCCTTCGAAAAACCTTCCGCCAGGATCTGGAGCGACACGGTCTTGCCGGTGCCGGTGGCCCCTGCGATCAGTCCATGGCGGTTGGCGAGCTTCAAGGCCAGCGTCTCGTCCTTCGTGCTCGCTCCAATGAAAATGCTGTCTGTTCCCTTCACGACGCCCCCCGAATCTCGCTGGCTTTTGTCGAACCTAACAAAGCCCTGTCGAAAAAGCGCGCCTGTCTTTCGTGTTTCGGTCGACGGGCCGGAGCCAAAGCGTTTAGATAGGCGGCGAATCGGGCGGGTGATGTTCAGCCCGCACCAAATTTCTTGTCCCGGAGACACTTATGGAAGAACTCATCAACCGAATCATGGCGGCAGCCGGTATCGATCAGGAATTGGCGACGAATGCCGTCGGAATTATTTTGAGCTTCCTCAACAAGGAGGGGCCGGAAGACAAGATGCAGCAGATTTTCGACGCGCTTCCAGGCGCTGCCGAGCTCGTCAGCGCGAGAGAAAGCGCCGGGTCGGGAGGCGGTCTTCTGAGCGGCCTCGGCAGCATGATGGGCGGCAGCATGGGCGCCATGGGAGCGTTGAGCGAACTGAACAGCGCGGGCCTTGATATGGGCGGCGTTCAAAGTGTTGTCAAAGAACTGGTTTCCTATGCTAAGGAAAAAGCAGGGGACGACGTTGTGGATGAAGTAATTTCACAAATTCCGGGGTTGAACCAAGTCGTCTAGCTGCCCCAGGGTTCGGCTGCGGTCTTAAAGGGAGTTCATTGCGCATGTCTTATTCGATCGACGAAATCGAGGGCATTGGCCCGACTTACGCTGCGAAACTGGGTGAAGCTGGGATCAAGACGACTGAGGCCTACCTCGAACGTGCGAAGGATCCGAAGGGGCGCAAGGCGCTCGAGGAAGAAACCGGCATCGAGGGCAAACGCATTCTGAAGTGGGCCAACATGGCCGATCTGATGCGCATCAGCGGCGTCGGCGAGGAATACTCGGAGCTGCTCGAGGCTGCCGGCGTTGATACGGTGAAGGAGCTGAAGCATCGCAATGCTGCAAACCTGGCCGCCAAGATGAAGGAAGTGAATGACGAGAAAAGCCTCGTTCGCCAGGTGCCGAGCGAAACCCAGGTGACAAAGTGGGTGGCGCAGGCGAAAGAGCTTCCGCCGATGATGACCTACTGACCGGAGTTTCAGGAAGCTGAAACAAATGTAAAAGGCGCGCTCGTGGCGCGCCTTTTCTCATGGTCACGGCCGGATGTGCGCGCCCCACGCAGAGAACGTGAGGGAAGGCCGTTTACACGCTGATCTGTCCGTACCGCAGCGCTTCGACGACGGTGTGGGTCTTGTTCGAAGCGTTCAGCTTGACGCTGGCGTTCTGAAGGTGCGCGTGGACCGTTCTCTGGGATATGTCCAATACATCGGCGATCTCACCCGCGGTCTTGCCGTACGCGGTCAGTTCAAGCACCCTGCGCTCGCGGCTGGAGAGCGCGCCTGGACGCTGCCCGGAGACGACGCCGAGTTCACGCAGGCGGGAAAAGGCGGCTGCCGAGATGGCTTCAAGATTTGCCAGATCATACTTGTTGACCTGCAAGGAAGGGCCACTGGCGAACACGAATGCCTGGAACGGGTAGAGTTCGGTGACGGGCACGATCACGATCTGGCTGCCTTCGCCGGCGGATGCCAGGAGATCGGAGTGTTCCATGTCGCCCGCGGTGATTGTCCACACGCGCGCGCGGTTCGAGCCAAGTCCGAGCATCAGCGCGCTGTCGTTTGCCGACAAGGACGTGCTTTCAATGCCGTCGTTGCGCTGGTCCGGCCAGCGGAACCTTTGTACGAGATTGTCGATTGGCCGGTTCGGCATCGGCAGGCCGGTAATCAGAATGTTGGTAGCGCCCATGCGCCGGAGATTCGATTCCAGGATATCAAGAACGTGATGAGCGGCGTTTGCTTCCGAGATTGCCCTCAGTTTGCTCTTCAATTCAGCTTGATCAAGCATTGTGCACATCCTTCGCGGCCTAACACACCGCTGCTTTCCGGCCTTTCCGGACATGCCGGTTTGGACCGTAGATGGGTTAAAGTCAGGTCTCGTCCGATCCTTGCGAATGAAACGACACCTGGCGCTGCGCGTGTTGTGAGGCGGTATTAATTCCCATGCGTCAGCGTCTTCACGCTACAATACAATTGATGATCGTACCAATAGGGAAAATTCGGAGAATTGACTAAATACGCCAGAAATTTGTCATTTTGTCTAAGATATGTGCCTAATGTATGCGCAAATGCCCAATTTAATGCCCTTGCGTAAGTTGCTAGTCGGTTGTTTTCGGGTTTTGTGATGCGCTCAACATAATTCGGCCATAGTCGCTCAATCACCAGCTTTCAGATAACTTTTGTCTTGTATTCCGGCCGGCAAACGCCCTGGCTTACCCTTTGTGCTGAGTTGCCAAGTTTCCCGCGTGGGGACTAAAACGTTGCCCGAGGGAGACCCCAGCAATGCCGCTCAGTTTTACCGGACCTGAAAACTTCACGCCATCCAGCGAGGATAGCTGGTGGGACTTGGTCGACAAGGCGCTGAAGGGCGTTCCCAGGGAAAAGCTCTTCGGAGTAACGGAAGACGGTCTTCCGATCGCACCGATCTATCCGCGCCGCACAGACAGTCCGGCCCGCAGCCTGCGTGCGCGCCGAGACGGCTGGACCGTTATGCAGCGGATCGATATTCCCGACCCGGCTGACGCGAATGCCCAGATACTCGAAGACCTGGAAGGGGGCGCGGACGGCCTGGAGCTTGTCTTTTCCGCTGCGGAGACAGCAGGCGGTGCCGGCATTGCTGCTGCGGACCTGAAACAGCTGGAAACCCTTTTTTGGAATGTCCTGCCCGATCTCGTCAGAATTCGCCTGGATGCGGGCGAGGGGACGCCCCAGGCGATGGCGCTGCTGCTTGCGTATCTGGACGGCCAGGGTACGGATCTTGCGGGCATCGACGTATCCTCCGGACACGATCCACTGGCGTGGAGCGCGGCCAGAGACGCCGGTCCAAGCTCCCGGGAAGCCGTTTTGAGGCAATGCGCCGATCTTGCCGTCTCGGTCACGGGGACGGGCGCGGCAAACGGCTCAGTCAGGACGATGCAGGCGGATGGCATGGTCTGGCACAATGCCGGTGCGACGCAGGCACAGGAGCTTGGACTTGTCTTGGCGTCTGCAACGGCACAGCTCAGGGCCTTGAGCGAAACCGGTCTGCCTGTCGAAAGATGGGCAGAGTTCATCTCATTGACGCTGGCTGCCGAGGCGGAACAGTTCGGAACGATCGCCAAGGCCCGCGCGATCAGGGCGCTCTGGTCCAGTGTGCTGGATGGGGCGGCTCTTCCTCAGACTGCCGCCAATCTTCATATGTGCACGTCCTACCGGATGCTGACGCGCAACGATCCGTGGGTCAATCTTCTGCGCAATACGGTGGCGGCCTTTGCCGCGGGGATCGGCGGCGCGGACAGTGTTTGTGTCCTGCCGCACACCATGGCTGTCGGCCTGCCCGATGCGGCCGCCCGCAGGCTCGCGCGAAACACGCAAGCCATCCTTCAGGAAGAAAGCAGCCTTGCGAAGGTTCTCGATCCGGCCGCCGGGGCGGGCGCGATAGAGGACCGCACCGAGCGGCTGTCTGAGACCGCCTGGGGCTTCTTCCAGGAGATAGAAGCAGCCGGCGGCTTGGCCGAAGCGCTCGACAACGGGTTTGTTCAGGACACGATCGCCAAGGCACGGGCGGAAAGAAGAAAAGATGTGGCGCGCAGAAAACGCCCCGTCACCGGTGTCAGCGAGTTTCCCAATCTCGCAGAAAAACCCGTCTCCGTCCTGACGGCCGGTGCGCCGGACCGGTCCGAGGGCATCGCCGTCGATATGACGGCGCTGCCGGAGGCCGGATCCGGGTTGTGGTCCCAGGCGCTCAAGCAGGCATTTCTGGATGGGCAATGCGCACCGGGCCTGAGCGGTCCGGCCCCTGCGCCGGCAACCGACCTGAGCGTCGCGCGCTTGTCCGAACCCTTCGAGGCGCTCCGCGACATCTCGGCCAGGTTCGAAAAAGAGACCGGAAACCAGCCTGCCGTGTTTCTTGCGACGCTCGGGTCGCCTGCGCAGTTCGCCGCGCGCGCGACCTGGAGCGCCAACGCGTTTGCTTCGGGAGGGTTCCGTGCGATCGAGGCAGGCGAAGTCGGCGCGCTCACCGATCTTGCTGCCGCTTACACAAAAAGCGGCGCATCGCTGGCCTGTCTGGTATCATCGGACGGCGTCTACGAGACACTGGCGGTTGAGGCCGCAACGGCGCTCAGGGCGGCCGGTGCCAGGCATCTGTTTCTGGCAGGACGTCCGGGTGAGCTTGAGACCGCCCTGAAGAGCGCGGGTGTCGACAGTTTCCTCTTTGCAGGTGCCGATCTGCTGGCCTTGCTCACGGAGGCGCATCGTAATCTTGCCGAGGCCGACGGCCTCGGGACAACAGGGCAGGAGGTCCTTTGATGAGCAGGATCCCCAATTTTTCTGAAAAGCCGTTCCGCAATTGCCTGAAGGAAGCGGACGGTGGAACGTCGCCGGTCTGGCAGACGCCGGAAGACATCGCCGTACCTGGGGTGTTCGGAGCCAAGGACCTTGAGGATCTCACGCATCTGGAAACCTGGCCCGGGCTGCCGCCGTTCCTGCGCGGGCCATACCCGACGATGTATGTCCAGCGCCCCTGGACCGTCCGGCAATATGCCGGATTCTCGACCGCCGAGGATTCGAACGCCTTCTACCGCCGCAACCTGGCCGCCGGCCAGAAGGGGCTCTCCGTCGCGTTCGACCTTGCAACACACCGGGGCTACGACAGCGATCATCCGCGGGTGGCGGGCGATGTCGGCATGGCGGGAGTGGCGATCGACTCCATCTACGACATGCGCACGCTCTTCTCTGGCATTCCGCTTGACCAGATGAGCGTCTCCATGACGATGAACGGCGCAGTTTTGCCCGTTCTGGCGCTTTACATCGTTGCCGCCGAAGAACAGGGTGTTGCGCAGAAGGACCTGTCCGGAACCATCCAGAATGACATCCTCAAGGAGTTCATGGTCCGCAACACCTATATTTACCCGCCGCAGCACTCGATGCGGATCATCTCCGACATCTTCAAGTTCACGTCGCAGAACATGCCGCGGTTCAATTCCATCTCGATTTCCGGCTATCACATGCAGGAAGCCGGGGCGACGGCCGATCTGGAGCTTGCCTACACGATTGCCGACGGCATCGAATATGCGCGCGCGGGTGTCGCCGCCGGCATGGATATCGACCAGTTTGCGCCGCGCCTGTCGTTCTTCTGGGCCATCGGCATGAACTTTTTCATGGAAGTGGCCAAGCTGCGGGCGGCCCGCCTGATCTGGGCGACGCTCATGCAGGAGAAATTCCAGCCGAAAAATCCGAAATCCCTGTCGCTGCGCACCCATTCCCAGACCTCCGGATGGTCCCTGACGGCCCAGGATGTCTTCAACAACGTCATTCGAACATGTGTGGAGGCGATGGCCGCGACGCAGGGGCATACTCAGTCCCTTCACACCAATGCGCTGGATGAAGCGCTCGCCCTGCCGACCGACTTTTCGGCGCGCATCGCCCGGAACACCCAGCTGTTCCTGCAGCAGGAAAGCGGCACGACACAGGTGATCGATCCGTGGGGCGGGTCCTATTACGTGGAGAAGCTGACGGCCGATCTCGCCGAGAAGGCCATGTCCCATATTCGCGAGGTGGAAGACCTCGGCGGCATGGCCAAGGCCATCGAAAAGGGCATTCCGAAGCTTCGGATCGAGGAAGCGGCGGCCAAGACACAGGCGCGAATAGACAGCGGCACACAGACCGTCGTCGGCGTGAACAAGTACAAGCCGGACAGCGAAGAGGCGATCGACGTTCTAAAGGTCGACAACGCGCAGGTCCGCGCCGCGCAGATCGACAAGCTGAAACGCCTGCGCGCGGAGCGCAACGAGGCCGAAACGCAGGCGGCGCTCGACGCACTCACGGTGTGTGCGCGCACCGGCGAAGGCAACCTTCTGAATCTCTCCGTCAAGGCGGCGAGGGCAAAGGCGACGGTTGGCGAGATTTCTCTCGCGATGGAAAAAGTGTTCGACCGGCACAAGGCCGAAATCAAGTCGATCGCCGGGGTCTACAAACGTGAGGCGGGAGCCATGTCCGGAACGATGGAAAAGGTCCAGAAACTTGTCGAGACATTCGAGGAGAATGATGGCCGCCGCCCGCGTATCCTGGTTGCCAAGATGGGCCAGGACGGCCACGACCGTGGACAGAAGGTGATTGCCTCCGCGTTCGCCGACCTCGGTTTCGATGTCGATATCGGCCCGCTTTTCCAGACGCCCGAGGAAGCGGCCCGTCAGGCTGTCGAAAACGATGTTCATGTTGTCGGCGTTTCGTCGCTGGCCGCAGGGCATCTCACGCTAGTGCCCGCGCTCAAGGCGGCGCTGGCGGAGGAGGGGCGCGAAGACATCATGATCGTCGTCGGCGGCGTGGTTCCGCCTCAGGATTATGAGGCGCTCTACCAGTCTGGAGCGTCGGCGATCTTCCCGCCGGGAACGGTGATCGCGGAGGCGGCGGTCGGTTTGATCGAAAAGCTCAACGAACAGCTCGGATACGGTCCGGCTCAAGCTGCCGAGTAACAATTGCCCTGGCGCGGAGCGTGTCCGGAGGGCTGACGGTCAGCTGCCAAAGCGGCTGCGTGTGACGCTTCAGTCCTCTTCGCGTTCGAAAACCAGAATGTCGCCCGGCTGGCAGTCGAGGGCTTCACAGATCTTTTCGAGGGTGTCGAACCGGACGCCCTTGACCTTGCCGGACTTCAGCAGGGAAACATTCTGTTCGGTGATGCCGATCCGCTCGGCCAGCTCCTTTGACCGCATCTTGCGGCGGGCGAGCATGACATCGAGTTCAATGATGATCGGCATTCAGGTCCCATTCTGCCAAGCGTTGACGCCTTTCATACGAACTGGCGGTTTTCTTCATCAATAGTTGCCGCCTCGCGCATGATCCAGCCGAAGACAAGCATCAGGGCGCCAAAGATGAGGAAAAAGGCCTCGCCGCCGTCGAGCGCCACCTCGATCTCTCCCTCGCCCGCGGGAAAATCCCAGGTCAGCAGTGCCGACAGGATCGGGTCGCTCAGAATGTCGAAGACACCATAGGCCAGCAGCCAACTGCCGATCTTGATCATGCGCGAGAGGGTTTCGGGCGCGAAAAACGCGGCCTTGCGGAACTGGTCGAACAGCTGACGGATATTCCAGCATATGCCCATGAGCAGGCAGAAGGCGCAGCCTATCACGACGCCCATTCCCAGGCGCTGGCCGAACGGGATCTCTCCGAGCGGTCGTTCAAGATCCGTCAACTCGAGCGACTCCGCCGCCGCTTCGAGCGCAACGGGCAGCATAAGCAGGGCAACCAGAAGCACCCCAATAACCGCGACCAGTATCAAGATCACGGTGACGAACCATTTCATGGCCATCGACAACCGACGAATGCGCGACAGTCGCTTTGCGCGCTCAACCTCTTCCAGTTCGGTCATTGCAAACTCCAACTGCCAACCCGCAAGCGTGTCTACGGCAATCGATCCCATTTGGCAAATTGAAATATTGCTATTGACAAAAAAATTATTGAATGCATTTTTTAAATTATTGTTTTACGATAATAAATATATGAGTCACGATCGACTTTTCCCCAAGCCCTGAAGTGAGTGTACGAATGCCAAGTTCCTTTGCCGATTGCGGATTTTCTTCATCCCTTGTAGCGCGGTGCGCCTGCGCGCACGCCCGGCTCGGTCGATCCGGAGGCCGGGTTTTCCTGCGTTGGCTCTGGAAGCCCCTGTTGCTGTGTGCCGTGAGCGCCGTGCTCGTGACCGGTGCGCGTGCGGCGGATCTGGGAACCGGCCACGCGCCACTGTTCGTGACGGCGAAACCGGTTCAAGACCTTTGGTCCGGGCCTTATCTCGGGCTGGAAGGCGGTGTTTCGAACACCTTGAGCGAGGTCAAGGCAGACGGCCGGACCAGGGAGTTGTCGCGGGTGGACGCTGCCTTTGGCCTGTTCGCGGGGCATAACTGGCAGGTCTCCCGGGTCGTGCTCGGCGTGGAAGGGTCGGCCACCTATATCGGTGGAAGCGAGAAGGGCTCTCATCCGATGCTGGGGGCGGTGTCGGCGGATGCCAAGTGGACGGTATCGGCAAAGGCGCGCGCCGGTGTGCTGATCGGCAGTTTCCTGCCCTATCTGAGCGCCGGGATCGCGGTCAGCGAGCATGGTCTTGAGGTCGGCAGCGACAGGCAGGCATCGGTCCAGGTCGGACCCGTTCTCGGGGCGGGCGTCGAAGTCGCGCTCAAGGACAAGTGGCGTGTGCGGGCAGACTATTCTCTAACGGGTATCATCAACCAGACATCACGCTTCAATGGAACAAGCGTCAGGCGGCAGTCGGGCAATCAGCGGCTGATGCTGGGCTTGTCCCGCTCATTCTGAGCGGGACTTTGAAACCTATCCCAGGGCGGCGAGGCCGGTCAGGTCGGCAAGAACCGCCTTGGGGGCAAGATCCGGGTATTCGTCGGGCATGCCGGTCCGGTTCAGCCAGACGGTTCTGAAACCGAACGCGGTTGCGCCGGCGATATCCCACCTGTTCGAGGACTGGAACGAGACCTCCTCGGGATAAATGCGGAACTGGGTCGTGACCATCTCGTAGACCGAAGGGGCCGTCTTGAAGGTCCTCAGGTCGTCAACCGAGAAAATCTCGTCGAAGAGTTCGGTCAGGCCGGCCGCCTTCGCAGCCGCCTCAAGCATTGCGGGCGAGCCATTCGACAGGATCGCGACCTTCGCGCCGGTCGCGCGCAGGTTGGTCAGGACCTGAGGAACTTCAGGATAGCAATCCAGCTCCCAATAGGCGTTCAGGAGATCATCCCGCACCGATTTATCCGCGGTCGGCACGAGCGCAAATGCGGTGTCGAGACCCTGCTGCGTCAATTCCCAGAAGTCCTTGTACTGGCCCATGAGTGCGCGCACCCAGGAATATTCCAGCTGTTTTTCGCGCCAGATCGAGGACAGCCGCTGGGCGTCCGGACCCAGCTTTTCCGCATGCTTGCGCACGGCTGCATGGACATCGAACAAGGTACCATATGCATCGAAGACGAAAGCGGCATGCGCCATTGGAAGGGTTCCTTTTCAGGGAATTCAGGACGGCGGAAGAAAACCTTGCGGCAACGGGCGCGTCAAGCGCCGTTTTGTGCGACATAAGTTCAATTCCGCTGTCCTCATTGCTGTGGCGGAAGCGTGATCGCCCCGTCTTCCTCGATTTTCCAGAACGGATTATAGGCGATTTCCAGAAGGTGGCCGCCCGGTAATTCGACATAAGAGGAATAGCCGCCCCAAAAAGCCTTTTCAGGCTGTTTCACGGGTGCCGCGCCAGCCTTTACAGCCTTCCGGAATTCCTCATCGACTTCCTTTTCCGACCTGGCGTTCCAGGCAAGCGTTATCGCACCCTTCGTCTCGCGGGTGACGTTCTGTCCGATCTCTTTTGCCAGCGCATCGCGGCTGTAGAGGGCAAAAACGCCACCGACGACCTGGAAGAAGACAACGTCCGGCGAGGGCGCCGCGTTGACCTCCCAGCCCAGTCCGTCTTCGAAAAATGTCCGGGCCGCGGCAACATCCGGCACCGCGAGCGTTGTCATTGAAATGCGCTGTTCCATCGATCCATCCCCACACTTGAAAAGAACATATAGAGAACAAAAATCGAGACTGAGTCAAGACCCATGCTGCTGTCCGCGCGCCTAAGGGTCTTTCCCCGAACAGACGGTTTTTCGGCCATTGTCCCGACGATTAGGCTCGCGAAAAAATTTTTCGTTCCTGTTCAGATGGTCGAACAGTTTGATCCAAAAACCGCGCCATTCCCGAAAGAAAGAAAGCAACATTCCTGTTCATTCGGGTAGGCTATTGACCTGGGAGAGAGACCGGTGTTGTGTCGAGATCAAGACCGTCGGTCCAAATCAAAACAAGGGAAGAGCCATGAGCGGAATTAGTGATACCTGGACCTGGATCGACGGAACCTGGCACGAGGGCAATCCGCCAATCATGGGTCCGCGTACGCATGCTTCATGGCTTGGGTCGAGCGTTTTCGACGGTGCCCGGTTCTTCGAAGGCGTGATGCCGGACATCGATCTCCACTGCAAGCGGGTGAACGATTCCGCGGTTGCTCTCGGCATGAAACCGACCATGCAGGTCGGCGAAATGGTTGAGCTGACCAAAGAAGGCTGCGCCAAGTTCGACAGCAGCCAGCATATCTACGTCAAGCCCATGTACTGGGCGGAGGGCGACGGGCCAGGTGTGATCACCGGGGACCCCAACAGTACCCGTTTCTGCCTGTGTCTGTTCGATGCCCCGATGGCGCCCAGGGATGCCGCGATGAGCATCACCCTGTCTCCCTATCGGCGGCCCACGATGGAATGCATGCCCGTCGATGCCAAGGCCGGCTGTCTCTACCCGAACAATGCCCGGGCCATGCTGGAAGCCAAGTCCCGGGGCTTCGACAACGCCGTCGTGCGCGACATGGTCGGCAATGTCGCCGAGCTGACCTCCGCCAACATCTTCATGGCCAAGGACGGCAAGGTGCATACGCCTGCGCCGAACGGAACATTCTTAAACGGCATAACACGGCAGCGCATCATTCAGCTGCTGCGTGCCGACGGCCATGACGTGTTCGAGCGCACAATGCACTATGACGAGTTTCTCGATGCCGACGAGATCTTCTCCACCGGCAACTACAGCAAGGTGACGCCGGTCAAGCGCATCGAGGCACGCGACCTGCAGCCCGGTCCGATCGGCGCGCGGGCGCGCGAGCTTTACTGGGATTTCTCCCACCAATAAGCCGGAAGACTATTCCCGGACAACCATGGCAGCGGCGACCAGCAAGGCAGCGGCCGCTGCCAGTGATGCCGCATTGAACGATCCGGTCAGCGCATGAAGCTGCCCGGCGAACCAGGGGCCGGCGACCTGACCCGCACCGAAGCTTGCCGTCAGAATGGCGAGCATGCGGCGGACCGCGGTCTGCCCGTGTGGCTCAGCCTGTCTGCGTCCTTCCATCAGTCCAAGCGCCGTGATGCCCATGAAAGTGCCGCCGAGCAGCAGGGCGCCGAGCAGAAACAGGGCGGGTTGCTGGCTGATCACAGTCAACGCAACACCGGCTGATTCCAGGACGCAGGCAAGGGCAAATGCCTTTCGCGCGCCTGTCCGCGCGGCAATCTTGTTCCAGACATAGATGGACGGCGCCGCACTTAGGCCGACAATGAGCCAGACAAGCTTTTCGCTCGACTGAAGTGCGGGTTCGGCACGCGCAATCACCGAGACGAATGTTGCCGTGATCACGTATCCGAACCCGAACAGGCCGTAGGCACCAACGAGCCGGATCAGCCCGGCGGTCATGAGCGGTTTGGGCGCGTCTTGTGTCAACTCTTCCTGCGGCCGGTCGGCGGGCTGCGCCGATGGCGCCGGTACCAGGCGCACGGCAGCGGCAAGGAAGGCGAATGTTGCGATACCGCTCGCGATCCACAGCAGCCGCCAATCCGGAGCGTAGCGGGCCAGCGCGGCGATGAGAAGTGCGGAAAAGGCAATGCCGCAGCCGACGCCGGCAAAGTGAAGCGCGGACAAGTCGGACCGGCCGGCGGCGTTCAGTCGCTCAAGGATCAGCGTCGTTGAGAAAACCAGCACGAACGCGCTGGCAATGCCGCTCAAGAACCTGATCAGGAGAAACGCTGCAAGGTCCGTGGTCAGCGCCATTGCGACACTTGTGACGGCGCTCGCAGCGAGACCTCCGAGGAACCAGTGCCGTGGCTTGCCGGGCAGGGACTTGGCCGCGCCCGCCAGCGCGCCCGCCAGGTAACCGAAGAAGTTCGCCGATGCGATCAGGCCTGCCTGGCTTGCAGGCAGGTTCAGCCCATCCGTCATGTAGGGAAGGATGGGCGTATAGACGAAGCGGCCGATACCCATCGCTGCCGCCAGCGAGAGCAAGCCTCCAAAGGCAAGCAGGAGGTGGGAACGTGCGTCTTTCGACATTCGGTCTTCTGCGGCGGGCATTGCGTTTACTAGGGAAGGCGGCGTGGTGCCTAGGGTCTGTTGAGGTTCAGGTTTCGGTCGTGGCGCGTGTCGGATTTCGGGGCCCGAAGAGGAGGAAAGTCTGCCGTGGTGTGGCCCACCACAAGGAGTTTCCGACGCTGTCGGGACCGAAATCCGCCGCGTCGCGACGCGATTTGGCAAAAATAGCCCGTTTCGGCGTCGCAATTTCTTGAAAGGGCTTGCCCTTGCTGCGAACTCGCTCCTTGAACCAGGCTATTTTCATCCAAACCACGACCAAATCCTGAACCTCAACAGACCCTAGTCTGGAATGATACGACGTGCGCGATGCTACAGCCATCGGCGCGCCGTTACAAACGCGCTGATCGATTAGTCCGTCAGGCGCGCAGGGCAAGGACAATTGCCGCCGGTCGGAGCAGAACCACCGCAGCGTTCGCAGGCGTTGCTTGTCCTGGAAAAATCCGGAGCCGGAGTTCTGGCGAAAAAAAAAGAAAAAATTATTTTATTTTCGCCTTCCGAGCTTGCCGGACCGTTCGGAGAATCCTATTTTGCGCCTCGAGACGGTCGCGCGGACCCGGCGTCCCTTCAACCGTTCCCCGACTTATCTGAGGAGATTGTCATGTCTTTCGAATTGCCTGACCTGCCATATGCTTACGACGCGCTGGCACCCTACATGTCTGCCGAAACGCTCGAGTTTCACCACGACAAGCATCATCAGGCCTATGTCACAAAGGGCAATGAATTGCTCGCCGGCAGCGGTCTTGAAGGCAAGTCTCTGGAAGACATCGTGAAGGGCAGCTACGGCAGCAACGCTCCGCTGTTCAACAATGCCGGCCAGCACTACAACCACATCCATTTCTGGAAGTGGATGAAGAAGGACGGCGGCGGAACCTCCCTTCCGGGTGCGCTTGCCTCCGCGATCGACAGCGACCTCGGCGGCTACGACAAGTTCCGCGCGGATTTCATCGCAGCAGGCATCGGCCAGTTCGGTTCCGGCTGGGCATGGCTTGCCGTGAAGGACGGCAAACTTGAGATCATGAAAACGCCGAACGGGGAAAACCCGCTGGTTCACGGCGCGACGCCGATCCTGGGTTGCGACGTGTGGGAGCATTCCTACTACATCGACTACCGCAATGCGCGTCCGAAGTATCTGGAAGCCTTTGTCGACAACATGGTCAACTGGGACTACGTCCTGGAACTCTTTGAAGCGACGAAGTAATTTCAGCGTTAGAGTTTTGAAGAACCCCGGTCCGCAAGGGCCGGGGTTTTTTTGTTTTTGTCAGCCTGGAGCACACTTTGTTACACTTTTCAGGCGTCATCACGGGAGCGTGATTTCATGCTTGGCCCTGTCTTGGGCTGTACTTGTGATGGGCACACCGGATGCCGGTGTCTGATCGAGAGGGAGATGATCATGCGCGTTGTTGGGAAAGTTGCGGCTGTTGCGATTGTGGCCGGTTTGGGAATTGCAGGTTCGGTTCAGGCGGCAGACGATCCGATAGCAGTGCGGCAGGATATCATGTCCTCGGTCGGTGCAGCCGCCGGTCTGGGCGGCGGCATGATGAAAGGGCAGGTGGACTATTCGCCGGCCGCTGGCAAGGCCGCGATCGCGGCGATGAATGCCGCAGCCGTATCGTTCGGAAGCTTCTTCCCGGCGGGGTCCGACCAGGGTGACACCGGAGCTCTTCCGGCGATCTGGGAAAACGCGGACGGTTTTGCAGCCGAACTTGCAAAATTCTCCGCTGCCACAGGCAAGGCGATGGAAGCATCCGGCAAAGATGGTCCCGCTGATCTCGATGCCTTCAAGGCGGCGATGGGTCCGGTTTTCGGTACTTGCAAATCGTGCCACGAGACGTACCGTAAGAAGAACTGACCGGCACCTTCCGACATTGCCGGTCTGATCGGCCTCGGAGAGATCCATGAAAAAGGGAATAGTCGTCCTGTTCGTCCTGGCTGTGATTGCAGCCGGGGCCGGCTGGGTCATGTCCGCGCCAACGCGGATGAGCGAACAGGAGGCGGGCGCGCTCAAAGCGGGTGATCCGGCGAGCGGCGAGCTCGTGTTCTGGGCCGGCGGCTGCGCGTCCTGTCACGCGGCCCCGGATGCCAAGGGCGACGATCTTCTCAAGCTGGGTGGCGGGCTACGGCTTGAAACACCGTTCGGCGTGTTCGTGTCTCCGAACATCTCGTCAAGCGAGGCCGACGGGATCGGAGCATGGTCGCTGGCCGACTTCGGCAATGCCATGACCCATGGAACGTCGCCAGACGGACGCAACTACTACCCGGCCTTTCCCTATACCTCTTATGCCCGGATGTCGGATACCGATATCGGCGACCTCTACGCGTTCATGAAAACGCTTCCGGCGGTCGGGGGAGAGGCGGCTTCGCACGAGCTTGGTTTCCCGTTCAACATCCGCCGGGGCCTCGGCTTGTGGAAAAGACTGTTCCTCGATCCATCGCCGGTGATCGCGGCTCCCGTTCCGGCAGACGGTGTCGACATGTCCTTGTGGGAGCGGGGACGGTATCTGGTGGAAGGTCCCGGACATTGCGGCGAGTGCCACACCCCGCGTGACTTCGCCGGCGGTCTGGTTCTGCCGGAATGGCTGGGAGGCGCTCCGGCGCCGACCGGTGAGGGACGTATTCCCGATATCACGCCGGTGGAGGGTAAGTTCGGCAGCTGGAGCGCCGCCGACATTGCCTATTATCTGGAAAGCGGGTTCACACCGGAATACGACTCCGTGGGCGGGGAAATGGTCAAGGTTCAGGAGAACATGGCCCGCCTGCCGGCAAGCGACCGCGAGGCGATCGCCGCCTACCTCAAAGCCATTCCGCCTGTCGTGCCAGAAGCAAATTGACAGGCCCGGTCCATCGGACTAACGAAGCCGGATGGAACCAGACAGCCACATATTCGTTGCGCCGGTTGAAACGCCTGAAGAGCTTGAAACGGTCAAGACCCTCTTCCGGGCCTATGTCGACTGGCTCGGCATTGATCTTTCCTACCAGGGCTTCGAAGAAGAACTGGCGGCGATGCCGGGGAAATACGCTCCGCCGCGCGGTGCACTTTTCGTTGCAAAGGAGCCCGATGGTACAATCCTCGGCTGCGTCGGTCTGCGGGCCTTCGGCGATCAGGGCCGCTGCGAAATGAAGCGCCTCTATGTGTTGCCCGAAGGCCGGGGCAAGAAGGCCGGGGCCGCACTTGTCGGACGCGTCATCGAAGCGGCCGTTGCGGCAGGCTATGCCGAAATGCTACTCGACACGCTTCCGACAATGACCGGTGCCATAAAGCTCTACCGGGCCGCAGGGTTCGAGGAAGTGCCGGCCTACTACGAAACGCCGATCCGCGAGACGGTCTTCTTCCGGAAAGTGCTTTAGGCATCCGTACCCTAGCCGGCAACTTCGTCGCGTCGGTTCCGCGGCGGGCAGGGAGGTGTGTCCACCGCGGAAACCTGGCTCTCAAAGACCGAATACGGCTTCGATCTCGACACGCAATTCGGGCGCGAACAGGCCCGATACCATGACCAGCGAACTGGCCGGGACCGCGCTGCCGTATCCGGCTTCAAGCGCGTCGCGGATTGCAGGAATATCGGCGGCATCGGTGATGAACACCGTCACCTTGACCAGGTCGGCGAGGCTTCCGTCATATTGTCTTGCGATATGCGTCAACTGCTCGAGGATCGCGCGCGTCTGTTCACCGGCATCCGATTTTTGCGCCCCGGTTCCAAAGGCTGTGAAGCCGGACGTGTAGACGGTGCCTGCGTAACGGACGGCATGGGAATAGGGGCCGAAAGGAAGGCCGAGCGCTTCAAAGTTCTGTCTTGTAATGGTCATGCGCACTCCAGAGGGTTCAGGGCCGTTTCCGGATGATCGTGTCGGTGATCCTTTCAACGGCGGGGCCGAGGCACAGCGCGATGACGGCTGCGGCCGGCCACGCCAGGCGGAAGGCGTCCATCCATCTGGCCAGGAAGACGTCGCTCCATCCCAGATTGATGAACGTCACCCAGCAGGACATCAGGAAAGACAGCCCGAATGACATGAAAAACGTGGCGATCAGTTTGCGTTTCATGGCCCGGTCAGGCTGCGGATTTCGAGGATAGCTGGCCGATTTCTGCCAGTTCCTCGATGTAGATCACCTCGGTGAGGTCACGCGCAAGGTAGGCCCGGGTGTGGTCAGCCTCGAAATGGTCCGCCAGCGCCTGCCGGTCCGTCCAGCATTCCCACAAGGTGAATTTTCCGGGCTGCTTGAGGTTCTGCCGGATTTCGAACAGCAGGCAGCCGGGTTCGCTTTGAGTCTGTTCCGCAAGCCGGCGCAATCCGCTTTCGGCCTCCTGCAGCGAGGCTCCGTCCTTCAGTTCAATACCGGCACTGATGAAGTATTTCGACATGGGTGTCTCCGTGTTGTCTTGTTACACCCTTGGTCTATTGATTTCAAAAAACATAATCTATAATCATAGATGATATTTTAAATTCCGAAAATGAAATCATGCTTGATGATATAGCGCTCTTTGTCCACATCGCCCAGTGCCGGAGCCTGTCGGCGGCAGCACAGAGGCTGAACCTGCCGCCGGCCAGCGTCACACGCCGCCTGCAGCGACTGGAGGAAACGCTGGGCGTGCGGCTGGTGCACAGGTCTGCCCGGAAGTTCGCGCTGACATCTGAGGGGGAAGCCTACTACGCCGGTCTTGCCGACGTGATGCAACAGGCCGAAAACACCCTGCAAACCCTCAATTCGGACCTTCATCAACTGCGCGGGGCGCTCATCGCCGCGGCACCGACAAATGCCTCCATCGGTGTTCTTGCTCCCATGTGGTCCGGGTTTCTCAAAACATATCCGCAAATCCGTCTGACACTGAGCCTCAGCAACGATAACAAGGATCTTGTCGAGAACGGTGTCGACATCGCCTTGCGGTTCGGGGCGCAGTCGGAAACGGGTCTTTATCAGAAACGGGTGGGCCGGGTCGCGACAAGGCTGGTGGCATCGCCTGACTATCTGGCGGCGCATGGAACACCGGAGACCCTTGAAGACCTTTCCAGGCACAAGCTCATCTGGGTGTCATCGCTTCCGCACTGGTCCCTGACGCATTTCGAAACGGGCCGGGAAGAAACGGTATATCTCAGTGCGGACGTTGCCGTTGACGATATCACGCTTGCGCGGCAGCTTGTTGCCGACGGCCACGGCATCGCACTGCTTCCGGTAACAGAAACGTCCGCTGATCTTTCATCCGGACGACTCGGCTTTGTCCTACCGTCCTGGACGGGGCAGGACCGCAATGCCTATCTGGTCTGGCCGACGGGACGCCTTTTGAGCGCGCGCGCCAGGTGCCTGCGTGACCATATTGCAGATTTCATGAAGGCCGACCCGGTGCTGCAGGGCGGCCTTCCGTCCTGAATGCCGGTCAGGCCGTGTAGGGATTGCACCTGATGAAACGCGGAACGTCGATGAAGGACCGCATGGCGGACAGCCAGGCGAGACACAGGTCCTGCGTCTTGAAACAACCGGCCTGCGACGTCTGATAGCGGTCGCTGAAATCATAAACCGTTCCGCTTGCGATCCCTTTCCAGCCTGAACCGGTAAAGGTGCGGCAGTCATACGGCGTGTTGCGGGTATAGGGCAGGTTCTGCCGGGTCTTGCTGAATGTCGGGGCAAACAGGAGATCGGACGGCGTCTGGAACTGGGACTGGCAGGCGACCAGGCCGAATGTCGCCAAGACAACAAAGGACACTTTGCACAATGATCCGAAATTGCGGGCAACATGTGCTCGTGTGCAGATCTGGCGAACCATCAAACGCTCCCGTGAAAAGTACTCTTTGTCTCCTGGTGCCCCAAGAGACTGATTTGCAATACAAATCAATTGAGCTGAAGAGCGCGGCAAAATCAAGACACGAATGAAGGAGCCCCCTCCGGCCGGTTGACCGGAAGGGGCTGCTAAGGGTTTCGATTGCTGCGACCGCCAACAGCAATCGGACGTCTTTCTCAGGCGAAGGGGTCCGTGTTGGGCAGGTTGAAGTCGAACGGGTCGTTCAGACCCTGGTCCGCATCATCCCAGGCCTGGTAGTACCCCTCTTCCTGGAGTTGCAGGAGAACGGCCTCGAGCTGGTCGCTGACGGATCCGAACGCATCCCAGGCATCGCCCATCTGCGCCGCGAAACGGGCAATTTCGTCATAGAAGCCTTGGGGCATCTGGTCGAAATTGACCTGATCAAGATCGGAGAACAGGAACATCATTTCATCTTCGAACAGGAACTCACGCTCGGTTCCATCCATGTTGACGATTTCGCCTTCGAACGTGACCGAGAAGGTCATTTCGTACATGCCGAAATCGTTTCTCTCGAGCTCGATCACGAATTCGAACTCCATGGAGAATTCCTCGATCCCGTAGTCGGCGGCTTCGCCCGCTACCTCGAGAACCTGCTCGTATCCAAAGGAGGTCAGGATCGGATTTCCGTCTGCGTCGAACGCCTCCGTCTGGATGGTCGTGCCGACCTCAGCGGTCATTTCGATATACATTTCCCGAAACTGATCGTCGTAGAAGTTGCCTTCGAACTCGTAGGCAAGTCCGCTTTGGTATTCGATCGCGACCTCTTGACCGTTGAAATTCATGGTTTTGATCTCGGTCGTCCGTTCCTCCGTCAGCGCCATGATGTCGAGCCGGCCCGCCTCCGAGCGGAACGTGTAATCCTCCATCTCGAGTTCGAAGTTCACTTGCTGTTCGCCGGAACCGCTGGATGACTCGACGCCGGAAGTGATGTTGCCCTGCGGTCCTTCCGAAAGCTGTCCGTCCGGAAGGTCGTCCTTGCCCTCAAGGTTGTACGGGTCAAGGTTCAGGAAGGGCATGTCGAAAGCGGACGGTGCAGTTTCCGAATTGACCGACGGCGCTGCGTCGCTCACCGGCTCAATGTGGAACTGACCAGGCGGACCGCTCTGCGTTACTTCAGCGGACTTGGTATTCAGATCGATGATTTTCTGATCCAGCAGTTCATCGAGATTGGCGAAATTCGTATTCGAAAATCTGATATGCGTATTCATGAATTTTCCTCTCCGAAAGTCTTTCGTGTCGTGCAGTTTCTATTTTATGAAGCTTGCAATACGAGAATTGGTGAGAGAAAAATATTGTTCAACTAAAATATGTTTCATTAATATTCAGAAATAATTCGGTTTTCACATTAAATATACGAGGTTGATTTTTGATAATATTTGGGAAGATTTATAAGAAGTCTTATGATTACCGGCACTCCGAAACATCTTCTTTGAACGTCTAGTCAAAACGAGAAAATAGACGCCAATGGCACCGGCCTTCCGGGTTCGCTGTTTCTGGTGCGTCAGGCGACGTTGATCCGGTGCAGCATGAGGAAATTGTCCGCCTACCGGGTGAGATCAACAATGGATTTCGGTCACCACAGGAGCGGCTGGACACGCAGCGGGACACAGAAGAGGTCGTCCAATATGATCTTGCCAGTCTCGCCCTGCATCGTCTTGTGTTTTTCCGCATCAATCCCTTTTCGGATCGGCGGCAGCAACGCGTCGACGTGCGCATTCGAGTAACCGGGCACCGGGACAAATTGACTGGACGAAAAAGCGCGGCAAACTCAAGTCACAAACGAAAAACCCCTCCGGTCGGTTGAACGGAGGGGCGATTAAGGGTTCTGTTTGCTGCGACCGCCAACAGCAATCCGGACGTCTTTCTCAGGCGAAGGGGTCCGTGCTGGGCAGGTTAAAGTCGAACGGGTCGTTCAGACCCTGGTCCGCATCATCCCAACCCTGATAATGCCCGTCTTCGCGGAGCTTCAGGAGAATGGCTTCAATCTGCTCGTTCACCGACCCGAACGCATCCCAGGCCTCGCCCATATTTGCGGCGAAACGGGCGATCTCGTCGTAAAAACCCTGCGGAAGCTGGTCAAACGTGATTTCGTCGAGACTGGAGAAATTGAACTCCGACATGTCTTCGAAGAAAAACTCGCGCGCATTTCCGTTCATGTCGACGATCTCGCCTTCGAACACGACGGAAACAACCATCTGGTAGTGGTTTTCGCCGATCTTCTCCAGTTCGATCATGAACTCGAAGCCCATGAAAAATTCTTCGATGCCGTAGTCGAATGCGTGGCCCTCGACCTCGAGCATCTGCTCGTGTCCGAATGACGTCAGGATCGGATTGCCGTCCGGATCGTACATTTCGGTCTGGATGGTGGTAGCCACTTCGGCGTTCACCGAGACATAAAGTTCCCTGAACTGATTGTCGTAGAAGCTGCCCTCGAACCCGTAGGCGAGACCGCTCTGGTATTCGGCCGGAACTTCCTGGCCGTTGAACATCATGGTCTTGATCTCGGTGGTGCGCTCTTCCGTCAGCGCCATGATGTCGAGCCTGCCGGCATCCGAGCGGAATGTATAGTCGCCCATATCGAGCGTGAAACTGACCTGCGCGACACCGGCGCCACCTGCAGACTCGGTACCGGATCCGATATAGCCCTGTGATCCCTCGGACAGGTCTCCTTCAGGAAGATTGTCCTTTCCATCGAGGTTGTAGGGGTCGAGGTTCAGGAAAGGCAGATCCTGACCGGATTGCCCGTTGTCCGAAATCGGCGACGGTGCATCTTGTGTTCCCGGCTCATTGACCGGATCTCCCGGCGGACCGCTCTTCGTGACATCGACCGCGTTTGCGGCCAGGTCGATGAGTTTCTGGTCCAGCAGTTCGTCGAGATCAGTGAAGTGCGTATTCGTGAATCTGGTATGCGTATTCATAATGGTTCCTCTCCGAAAATCTATGGTGTCCTGCGGGGTTCTATTTGAACGAAACCTGCAGTACGAGAATTGGTGCGAGGAAAACTGCATTCAACTAAAATTTGATTCATTAAAATTCAGAAATAATTCGGTTTTCGCATTAAATAAGGGTGAGGCGCGTTTTGAAATATTTGTGAAGATTTCAAACTGGATTTTTGGTTACTGAAATATTCGGGAGTATTTTTGACAAGACTTTTCACAACAAAGAAAAACCGGCGCCAATGGCGCCGGTCTTCAGTTTTCAGCCGGATCTGGTCCGTCAGTTGACGTTGATCCAGCGCAGCATCAGGAAATTGTCCGCGCGCTGTGTCAGGTCGATATTGGACTTCGAGCCCCACAGAAGCGGTTGGATGTGAAGCGGAACATAGACGACGTCGTCGCGGATGATCTTAGCGGTTTCGTCCAGCATGGCCTGGCGCTTGCCGTCGTCGATCTCCTTCTGGATCATGGGCAGCAGTTCATCGACGCGGGCATTCGAATACTGGCCGAAGTTCCAGCTGCCGAGTTTCTTCTCATCGTTCTTGGTCGTGACAAGGAAGCGGATCGGATGCTCGGCATCGAACGTGCCGGGCGACCAGCCGAGCAGGTACATGTCGAAATTGCCGGCGCGCAGTTCCGGCCAGTATGTGCGGACCGGCATGGCATTGAGTTCAGCCTTCATGCCTGCCTGTGTCAACATGGCCGCCATCGCCTTGCAGAGCGCCTCGTCGTTGATGTAGCGGTCATTCGGGCACATGAGACCGAACGAGAAACCCTCGGGGTAGCCCGCATCGATGAGCAGGGATTTCGCGCTTTCCGGATCATATCCGATCCGGTCGGTCGCGGCGTCGCTGTGCCCCTTCATCTGGGGGCTCACCAACTGGGTCGCGACTTCCGCATTCCCCCGCATGATCTTGTCGACGAGGGCCTCGGCATTGATCGCCTTCTGGACCGCCTCGCGTACCTTGACATCCTGGAACGGGTTCTTATCCGTGGTTTCCTTGGAGTATTTCAGGGTGTCGTGGTTGTGAGCGAAACCAAGCATGATCACGCGCGCTTCAATGCCTTGATGCAGAGTGAGACCATCCTGGTTCTCGATCCGCGAGACGTCCTGCACGGGAACGGGATTGATCAGGTCGACCTGGCCGCTGAGAAGGCCGGACACCGCGGTGGCCGGATTGGCGATCGGCAGGAACGTGGCCTTCGTGAGGTTGTGTTCCTTCTCGTCCCACCAGCCGTCAAAAGGTTCAAGCACCGTCTGGACGCCGGGCTCGCGGGAGGTGAGCTTGAACGGGCCGGTCCCGTTGGCGTTCAGGGTCGCATAGGTTTCCGCTTCCTTTGCCGGGCGCACGGCATCATTGGCTTCCGCCCATCCCTTGTCGAGGATCATGAAGTTTGCGATGGAATCGGGAAAGATCGGATTCGGCGCATGGGTCACGAAATCGATCGTGTAGTCGTCGACGATCTTGACTTCCTTGACCGGTGCGAACCAGGAACTCGTATCGGCTTCCTCGGAAGACGCACGCTCATAGGAAAAAAGCACGTCCTCAGCGGTGAGATCCGCACCATCGTGGAACTTCACGCCTTCACGCAGTTTGAAACGCCATCCCTCGCCACCGAGCGGTTCCCAGCTTTCGGCCAGGGAGCCTTCAATCTGCATGTTCTTGTCCCTGCGCACGAGACCTTCGTAGACATTGTTCAGGAACCCGAGCACCGGGGCGGAGTTGACGGCATGGGGGTCCATGGTCTGCGGGTCGGTCGGCGAGGACCAGCGGAGTTCGGCAGCGCTTGAAAATGAAACCGAAGAGAGCAGGGCGGCGGCAAGCGTGAGTCCGGCTGTAAAGGCTCCGGTGCGGCGTAACGACCTCATCATGACATCCCCTTTAGGTGTTGTTGTAACGGTGTTGTGAAAACAGCCTAAGCTTTTTCGGAACAAAAGAAATACCGGACCCGCATGCGTGCCCGGTATCGGTCTCAAAAAAATGTGAAATTTACGGCGGTGGCATGACCTGGAGTATTTTCCGACCAATTAGGGTCATTTGACCGAGGCCCTTTTTCGCGCTGGCAAGACGGTTCGCCCGCCGCGGTGTTTCCCACCATTAGTGCGGTGAATTTGAAGTTCGCATCATTGCTGCAGCAGTCGCCGAAGCGAACTTCAAATTCGTAAACCGCACTAGAAACATAGACTTGCCAGTCACCTTCTTGAATCTGAAGTTCGTTCGAAGCCCGCTGCAAGATGGGTCGAACTTCAGATTCAGGTGACTAGGGTGGACCAACGCTGCCAGAGCGAAAAGGGGCCCGGCCAGTCTTGATGTGTGTCGCTTGATTGCGTTCCACAACCGGTGAGGATATCCGGCCCATCGGCTGCGTTGTGCCACTTGCACGATGCACCGCATCGCGCTTCGTGACCCGCCTGGCCGAGTGAACCGGATATCCTCATCAAATGAACCAAATTGGTCGGAAAATGCTCTAGGTCTTGCCGGCAACCATCAGCGCAAATGCCTGCACAAGCGCGACTTCCTTCAGCCTGTCGAAACGGCCGGACGCACCGCCGTGGCCGGCTTCCATGTTTGTCTTGAGCATCAGGACGCTGTCACCGGTCTTTTCCGCGCGCAACCGGGCGACCCATTTGGCAGGTTCCCAATAGGTGACCCGCGGATCCGTCAACCCCGCCACCGCGAGGATCGCCGGGTAGTCCTTGGCTTCGACATTGTCGTAGGGCGAATAGGAAGCGATGTAGTCGTAGGCGTTCCTGTCGGTGATCGGGTTGCCCCATTCCGGCCACTCGGGAGGGGTCAGCGGCAACGTGTCATCCAGCATGGTCGCCAGGACATCCACGAAGGGCACTTCCGCGATGATGCCGCCGAATTTTTCGGGCGCGAGATTCGAGATCGCCCCCATCAGCATGCCACCCGCGGAGCCGCCTTGCGCGACGATCCGGGCATAAGAGGTGAATTTCTCTGCGACAAGGTGGTCCGCCGCCGCGATGAAATCGGTGAATGTGTTCTTCTTGGTTTCGCGGCGGCCGTTCTTGTACCAGCGGAAGCCCTTGTCCTTGCCGCCGCGCACATGGGCGACTGCGTAGACGAAGCCGCGGTCCACAAGCGACAAGGCGTTGGTGTTGAAGCTTGCCGGGATCGTGATGCCGTAGGACCCGTAGCCGTAAAGCAAGAGGGGGGCGGAGCCGTCGAGTTCCGTGTCCTTGTGGTAGAGGATCGAAACAGGCACGGTTTCGCCATCGGACGCGGGGGCCATCAGTCTCCGGGTGACGTAGTCTGCCGCGTCATGCCCGGAAGGAACTTCCTGCTCCTTCTTCAGAACCCGGTCGCGGGTCTCGATGTCGTAGTCGAACGTCTGAGACGGCGTCGTCATCGACGAATAGGTGAAGCGGATCGCGGTTGTGTCGAATTCGTAGCCACCGCCGAGACCCAGGGAGTAGGCCTCTTCATCGAACTCCACGGAATGTTCGACATTGTCCGCAAGACGGCGAATGACAATGCGCGGCAATCCGTCTTCGCGTTCCAGCCGGGTCATGAACGTCTTGTAGACACAATGCGACAGGATCAGGCAGCCGGGTTTGTGGGGGACGAGGTCGGTCCAGAATTCCCGTCCCGGCGTTGCCTTGGGGGCCGTGACGATCTTGAAATCTTCCGCGTCACCGAGATTGGTCAGGATATAGAGCGTGTCGCCGTGGTCATCGATCGAGTATTCGACACCGGTATCGCGGGGGGCAATCAGGACGGGGGGCATTTCCGGCTGGTCGGCCGGGATCATCCAGACTTCCGATGTTTCGTGATCGTGGATATCGATGATGATGGTCTCGCCCGACTGGGTCTTGCCGACGCCCATGAAGAAACCGGCATCTGTCTCTTCGTGAACAAGCACGTCCTGCGAGGGGTCGGTACCGACCTTGTGCCTGAAAAGCTTCGAGGGTCGGTGGTTGTCGTCCAGGCGAATGTAGAAGACGAATGTGCTGTCAGATGAGAAAACACCTCCACCTGCGGTGTCTGCAATGCTGTAATCCAGATCCTTGCCCGTCTCCGTCTCTCTCAACTGCAGCGAATAGTATTCCGACCCCTTGTCGTCATAAGCCCACGCAAGCAGCTTGTGATCCGGCGACTGGCTGGCACCGCCGATCCGGAAATAGGCCTTGCCTTCGGCTTCGCTGTCGCCGTGAATCAGGACGGTTTCAGCGCCACCTTCGCGGGGCGTGCGGAAGAAGATTGGCTGCTGACCGCCGGTTTCGAACTTCATGCCGTAGGCATAGGGACCGTCGGGCGAAGGGACCGAGCTGTCATCTTCCTTGATACGGCCGCGCATTTCACCGAAGAGCGTCTTCTGAAGGCCGGCAGTCGGCTCCATCACCGCTTCCTGGTAGGCATTCTCGGCTTCCAGGTAGGCACGGATGTCCGCATCAAGAACGGAGGGATCGCGCATTACCTCCTGCCAGTTGTCCGCACGCAGCCAACCGTAATTGTCCTGCCTGGTGATACCGTGGATTTCGTGGGTTTGGGGGCGTGCTTCGGCACGCGGGGGAAGAGCAACCTGTTTCATTTGCAAGGAGGTAGGATTTTTGTGATTTGTTGGCAAGTGACATTGTTTTCAGAATTGATGCCACGGCGACGTTCGCGCTTTCACATGACAGACCGGCCCGCGGCCTGATACCATGAATTTACGCTAGGTAAATTTATTGGCCGGAGGAGGATACCATGTCCCGGATGATCCTGAGTTGCGCAGCTGCCGTGATTGCGTGTTTCACGGTCGCACAAGCGGAAACGATGCCGTTGCCGGACGGCCTGATCGGCCTGACGAGCCCGGAGGGGCAGTCGCTGCTCATGGGATCGGAGGCGAGCAACGACTATTTTCCGCTGAGCATCCATTTCACCACGCAGGTGAATCCGGCCTATTGCGGCCCGGCGACCATCGCCATGGTCCTCAATGCACTGAACGTCCCGCGTCCGGCTTCGAAAATGACGCTTGGTCTCGGCATGTTCGATCAGCAAAACATCTTCACGCCTGCAGCGGCGAAAGTGAAGGCGGCGGAATCGATCGTGAGTCCGCCATACGGCATGACGCTCAATGAACTTGGGGGCGTTCTGGCAGCGCATGACCTGAAGGTGGATGTTGTCCACGCATCCGATTCCGATCTCGATACGTTTCGCGCCGTTGCCGTTGCCCATCTAAGGGACGATGACACGTTCGTTCTCGTCAACTACCTGCGCAAGGCGATCGGTCAGGAAAAGGGCGGGCACATCTCGCCGCTCGGCGCTTATGACGAAGACACCGACCGTTTCCTCATCCTTGATGTTTCCCGTTACAAGTACCCGCCCGTCTGGGTCGAAGCTGCAACCCTGTTCGACGCAATGAACACGGTCGATAGCGACAATGCCGGCAAGACGCGCGGCTATGTCAGCGTTGGCCGCTGAACGAGGTCACCGGGGAAGCGGCAACGGCAAACGGGAAAGCCTGCGCGCCCGTGTGCGCGCAAGGCACATGTTGTCGCCGAAGGCATGAGCCTTGGCAATAATGAGGGGGGTGACAATTCCAAGAGGAGATCTTACCTTAAGGTAGCTTGGTGTCACGATTTCGGGGCCAGGCGATATTTGAGAATAAATTTGTTTGCGTAAGTTTTGAAAAAAACAGATCGCTGTCGAAGCCGGTTTTGAGAGCTCCGTGCAGCGTTTCATATAAAAACACCGACTCTCCTGGTTCGTTATTAGAATTTTCCGGAGACTTATTGCCGTGATTATTGAGATTTACAGAGAAAATACGATTTGCATCATGCGCCCTTCGGGGCGGATTGATCTAGCGACAGTGGACGAATTCGAAAGCTCCCTGCGGGACCAGATCGAAACGTCTCCTGCAAAGCTGCTCGTTGACATGGGAAAGGTGACCTACCTGGCCGGAGCCGGGCTGGGCGTTCTTCTGGCGTCGGCGATGACCCTGAAAGGGCATGCCAGGCAGATGGGCGTCTTCGGCGTGTCCGGACGGGTTCGCGAGTTGTTCGAGGTGTCCGGTTTCGCGTCGGTTCTCGACGTGCATCCAGATGAGTTGAGCGCGCGGGGAGAGGTCCGCTGATTGCAAGTCACGTGCAGACAGCCGCGACGATGTTTGCGGGGCTGGGTCTGTTTTTCTTCGCGATGCATTTTCTGTGCGTCAACCTGAAACAGCTTGCCGACCAGAAGCTGAAGCGGCGCATTGCCAGACTGACCTCGACGGCACCAGCGGGGCTGTCGGTCGGGATGCTGATGATTGTCCTGACGCAAAGCGGGACGGCTGCCGTGTTTCTTCTTGTCGGCCTGGTACGGGCGGGCATGATGACACTCAGGCAGGTCCAGCCGGTTGTTCTCGGCCTCAATCTCGGCGCCGGGCTTATCGTTCTGTTCCTGACCCTGGACATCCGTGTCGCCGTGTCGCTTCTTATCGGTGTTTCCGGAATTCTCTACGCATTCGGTGCTCGGCACAGGGAGAATGTCGCCGGAGCTGCCATCGGCGTCGGACTGCTGTTCCTGGGGTTCCAGATCATGCGCGATGCCGCCACGCAGATCGAAACGCACACCTGGTTCGTGCACTTTGTCGAGGTGACGGCGGGAGCGCCCCTGATGGCGTTTCTCGCCGGCATGGTTCTGACCATATTCGCCCAGTCATCGATTGCAGTCGCAGCGGTGATGATCGTCTTCCTGCAATCCGGCCTGTTCGAATTGCAGGATGGGATCATGTTCGTGTTCGGTGCCAATATCGGCAGTTCGGTGCTGATGCTGCTGCTGTCTGTCAACCTGTCCGGCGTGCAAAGGCAGGTTGCCCTCTACAAACTCGGTTTCAACGCGATTTCGGCCTTGATCCTTTTGCCGGTGATGTACGTGGAAGCCGCGACCGGTTGGCCGCTGATTGTTGCGCTTGTCTCTCATCTGAGCACCGACGCGGGCACGCAGATCGCGCTGGCCTATGTCTTGTTCAATGCGTTGCCCGTGCCCATTCTCCTGATGGTGCTGGGGCCGACGGCTGACCTTCTCCAAAAGGTCAGCCCCGAAACCCGGGCGGAAAGCGGCGCCAAGCCGAAACACCTGGTTCAGCCCTGTCATGAGCCTCCTTCTGTCGCTCAAAGGCTGGTCGAACTGGAGATTGTCCAGCTCCTGCGACAGTGTTCCGAGGCGTTTTCAGCCATGCGGTCGAACCGCGGCTTGAAAGACCTTCACGCCAACCTGGAATCGGCTGCTGCCCTTCACAGGATTATCGAGGAAGCGCTCAAGGACATCGCATCGGACCGGTCCCTGTCGCCGTCCGAGCACGGGCGGGTCGATCTGCTGGTGCGTATTCTCTATCTGACGCAAGGGATGCGGGATGCGCTGGACGGTCTCGGCGCCGAAGTCATCGGTCTGCGCAAGACACGTCCGGACCTGTGGTTCGCGGATTCCGCCGTCGAGGGTCTCGATGCCATCCTGTGTGTGCTGATTTCGGCCGCCCGAGACCGGAACTGCGACACCCTTGAGGTTCTTGGCAGGCTGACATCGGCAAAGGGCAATGGCATCAGTGCGATCAAGGTCGCCTATCTGGGGGAAAACCACTTCCTCAAGGATGAGGACCGGGGGCGTCTCCTGAATGCCATGAATCTTTGCGAACGTCTCATTTGGCTCTTTGGAGAGACAGGCCGGGCATATGGAAGACTGGGGCATAGCCAGGTCGAAGTTCTGCCTTCCGTTTTCGAAAGGCAGGCGGAGCCGGTGCGGATCCTGGCCTAGCCACCCATGTGCATCTGCCGGAGACCGGGTTCCGGACCTACTTGTAAACGACCGCATTCCGGGAGTTTTCCAGCTTGAGCTTTGATACCGCCTTGTTGCCGCTGTTGATGTAGAGCGTCGCCTCCGCAGCACTGATCTCGTCGATCGGCAGGCTGTGCGGGGGAACATTCTCAAGCAGAATCTTCGCAGCCATTTCGGCGGCCGTCCTGCCGCGTTCCTCGTACTCGCTGCCGAAAACGAGCGTTATGCCGTCTCCGACATAGGCGCTCGAGGACCCCATGCTCACAAGGTCCTCAGGTATGATCTGCGCGAGTGCCTCGGAATGGGCGACGAAGGAGGACGACGATGTCACATATATGGCATCGACGTCTTCGAGTTCGGGCTTCAGCGCGGCGATCTGAATGTCCTTCTCCTTAGCGTCCGGGGCGAAGCGCAGCCGCTTGATGGAAATTCCGCGTTGTTCCGCGGCGCTTGAAAGCCGGTCTGCCTCTGCGACCGCATTGCTTTCCCTCGGATCGAAGAGGACGGCGATCGTCTTGACCGGATAAACGCTGGAGAGCAGTTGAAGATTGACCTCCGGCGACAACGAGTGCTTTGCGCCGGTCATTCCACTGGGTGGCCGGTCCAGCGCTGGCGCGAGGCCGACACCGACCGGGTCGGTGACAATATTGAAGACGCGCGGAACGTTGTCGACGTGGAAATTCTGAACGGTCATCGTCACGGTCGTTCCGAAGGTATAGATCAGATCCATCGACTTTATATCGTCCAGCCGGTCTCTGAGGAAACCTGCCAGCCTTGTTTGATCGCGACCGGCGTCGAAATGTTCGATATCCGCATCGACACCAAGCTTTTCGAGATGAGCGATGAAACTGTGTTCTGCCGGTGTCAGGCCGCGCCATGTGAGCATCAGGATGGATCTGGTCTGATCCGATGCCATCAGGGAAGAGGGGGCAAGGATCAGGAGCGCGAGCAGGACGAGACGGGTTATCAAGAAGGCGGCTCTGTCGACGATGTTGTTGTTATTCATCTTTGCGATTGGACGTTCCCGTTCATGATAAGCGCACGAGTGTCGGCATCAATGCCCATTTGTCTTTTCTTTGACAGCATAAATTCGGAAACGATTGCAAATTAATTCTGTGCGGGGTGCGTTCGTCAGCCGAAGACCTCACACCTGTCTTGCCAGGATGATCGGTGTCGTGGGTCTCGCGACACGGAAGGGTCGACGTTGCCGCGTCTGCGCCCGCCCGCGAACCGCGGCGCTGACGCCTCGGCAAATTATCGGGGAGTGTTGCGGTAGATGAAAACAGCAGACCAGATGCAAATTCGCACGACCATTGCGACCAACGTGATCTGTAAGGATATGCCCGCGATGCCACGCACAAGTCCTGCCTCCAAGCTGACATCGGGTACGGTTACAAGTGTGTAGAGGCTAACCGCGGTCACAAGCCCGCACACTAAGGCGGACCACCTGATCGGCAGGCAATGGGTCAGCAGAGCAATCAGTGCACTGAAGGTGACCGGATCCATTACCGCTCTTTCCATTCGGTTGAATGCCGGGATCAAACCGAATGCGCGTGCAGACCATTCCAAGGTGCTTTGCAGAAATGGCGCAATCACTCAGGAAACGGCGACGCGCGGCCTGCCGCGGAACAGGATGAACACCATGATCGCCATGTTCAGGAAGTTCCAGGCAATGCCGTTCATGAATGCGGCCTGATAGGAGCCCGTCAGGTCGTAGATCAGTCCGGACAGCCATCCCCCGAGCGCCATGCCGAGAATTGTCGACATCATCACCAGACCGACACGGCGGCCGGCCTCACGCGCAGGAAGATATTCGCGCACGATCACGGCATAGCTCGGCACGATGCCGCCCTGTGACAGCCCGAAGATCAGGGAGACCAGATAAAGTGATGCGAGGCCATTGAACGGAATATAGAGAAACAGCGCCGCGCATTGCAGGACGGAACCGATCAGGAGCGTCCTGATGCCGCCGATCCTGTCCGCCAGCACACCCGATATCAGACGGCTGACGACGCCCATGCCCGTCATCAGGGCGATCATGTCGGCACCGGGGGCGATCCCGTAACCGAGATCGACGCAATAGGCGACGATATGCACCTGGGGCATGGACATGGCCACGCAGCAGCTCAGGCCGGCAATGACCAGAAGCGCCTGCAGGGCCGTCGGGGACAGGCCGGCCGATTGGCTGCCGAAAGCCAGTGCGGACGGGCCGGCCGCCAGGGCCGCCTCCGGCGGTTGCCGCCGCAGGATCAGGGCGAGCGGCACCATCGTCACCAGACAGACGATGCCGATGACCAGATAGGTTTCGCGCCAGTCCGAAGTTTGCAGGTTCCATTGAATGAAGGACGGCCAGAGGACGCCGGCCAGGTAGTTGCCGGAGGCGGCACAGGCAACCGCGAGCCCCCGGCGTTTCAGAAACCAGTGCGAGATATCGGCGACAAGCGGTCCGAAGGTTGCCGCCGTGCCCAGCCCGATCAAAACGCCCTGCGCGAGCGTGAACAGCAGGATGTCACGACTCATTGCCGCAAGCGAAAACCCGGCAGCCAGAAAAATTGCCGAGGCAATCACCGGCGGGACGATTCCATAGCGATCGACGAAGCGTCCGAGAATATAGTTGCCGATCGCGAACCCGGCCATTGTCGCCGTGTAAGGAAGGGAGGCACCGGCCCGGTCAACGCCGAAATCCGCCTGTACATCCGGCAGCACGATGACAACGACCCACATCCCGGCACCGCCGATGGTGCTGAGCAGGATCGATATTGCAAGGCGGAACCACGCGTATGGGCCATCCTGCACATAGGGATCGGCTGTATCCGGACTGGACATATTGAACTTTCAAGAAATGCTCCCGGTTCTGCCTAGCAGGTTCGCCGAACCCGGGCCAACAAATATCCTTGAAGTGATTGAGAAGCATCTTGAATGGATGCCGGAGGCCGTGCGCCTCCGGCAGTCACGCGTGATCAAGCGCCGTATTGCGAAGCGCCGAGGACCTCCGTCACGTAGTCCGGCAAGGTTCTGGTCGGGTGCGCAATGATCTCCCGCAGCGCGGCCGAGCTGTTGTAGAGTTCACCTTCCGCCGTCCTGGCGCTTGCGTCGGCGATGGCTATGGCGAACCCGTCGGGCAGACCCGCACCTCTCAGGATGCCGGCATAGTCTTCTTCCGGCAGGTTTTGAAACGGAATCCGGCGGCCGGTCTGCCTGGAGATTTCGCTTGCGAGATCCTGAAGCGTGATGGCCTCGTCACCTGCAAGTTCCACGGCACGGGTCGAAAGATCGTCTCCGGCGATCGTGCGTGCTGCGGCTTCCGCATAATCGTCTCGCCCGGCGATGGATGTCTTTCCGTTTGCGCTCGATCCGACAACGGCTCCGTGCTCCAGTGCGGCGGCGATCGTCCCTGCGAAGTTCTCAAGGTACCAGCCGTTGCGCAGGGAAACATGGGCGATGCCGCTCTCTTGAAGCAGCCTTTCCGTTTCGACATGTTCTGCGCCCAGAATGAGTTGTGACCCGGGAACGTTCAGAAGGCTCGTGTAGGTTATGAATTTCACACCTGCGGATTTCGCCGCCTCGATGACGGCCGCATGTTGCGGTACGCGCCGGCCGACTTCCGAGCCGGAAATGAGCAGAAGCCGGTCGACGCCCTCCAGGGCTTCCGGCAAGCTTGCCGGATCATCGTAGTCGAAGCGGACCACGCTCACCTGCGCGGTGGCAAGGTCCTGCGCCTTCTCCGGCGTGCGCACCAGGGCGCGGACCGGCTCGTTGGCAAGATCCTTCAAAAACCGCAGAACGCTTCTGCCGAGCTGACCATTGGCACCTGTGACTGCAATCATCTCAAAATTCCTCGATTTGGATTGACGACATTTGTCGGATGCAGCCGATGTGGATTTTTCACTTACTTTTTGTTAGTACGCACCAAAAGGTTAGTTTTGAGAAACTTTGAAAAATGGCCGAAAACAGTCGATCAGATGCCGGGGGAGAGACCTCCGAAACGCCGTCCGGATGTGCGTCAGGGGTTGCTCTGTCCGAAATGATGCGGCGCGGGGAACTGTTCAACCAGAACTGCCCGTCCCGGGAGATCCTCAAACACCTGACCAGCCGCTGGGGTGTTCTGGTCCTGATAGCGCTGCTGGAGCGTGACCAGAGGTTTTCAGAGCTCCGCCGCACCGTGGGTGGTGTCAGTGAGAAGATGCTGGCGCAGACGCTGCAGACCCTGGAAGCCGACGGGTTCGTTAACCGGTTTTCGCACCCGGTCGTTCCGCCGCATGTGGATTACAGTCTGACGCCCATCGGCCGGGAAGTCGCCTTGCAGGTGCGGCAGATCGCGGACTGGATCGAAGTCAATATCGGGCGGATCCTGTCGTCCAGGGCCGACAAAGCGGCCGGTCAGGGCGACGGGCACACCCGGCCGGTCTGACCGTTGTGCAATGCCATTTCCACGCAGCGACCGGCGGAGGTCTTCCTTGACTTGATCTCGGCGGGAAACCGCACCTGATGAAGTTCGCTGGCGCTTCCGTTCTCAATACCGACAACCCTCAGGGTCCGGCGATCATTCGAGGGCACCGCGATGTCGGGACGCCCGTCCGCGTCGAAGTCGATATCGGCAGAAAGGTCCTGCTCGCGCGCGCCGATCCTGTGATTGGAAAAACCGGGGAGGGATGCGATCGGGACAAGGGCAGCACCGCGCCATTCCACGAAGTAAAGCGTTCCCCCGATATGGGGCGTTTCGACATAGGCGATCTGCGGCTTGCCGCGCCCTGCATAGTCCGCGATCCCGGCAATGTTGAGCCACCGGTTGGTTCTGCCGATCGGGTCCGTTGCCGCCAGTTCGACAAGCTTGCCGTTTCGCAGGCCATAGATGGCGACGCTGCCACCGGCATTTGCAAACGAGCGGATGGTGATCACCTCGAAGCGGCCATCGCCGTCCAGATCAGAGATCCTCGGCGTCCGGTCTTCGAAGACTTGGCTCTCCGGCAGGTGTAAGTCGAACATGCGTCCGTCGCGCATGGCAACGTGCAGCGAGCCGGCCTCGATATCGTCGCCCAGGATCGCGTGCCTGTAGCGGCGCGTCGGCGTGCCGTACCAGGCGGCAACCGCATCCTTTGTCCCGGCCTGGTGGATGGCATAACTGCCGTCCGGCAGACCTCCTGCGGAGCGCCTTTGCGCACCGCTCCAGACGTCATCGGGAACCTCAGACGCGCCTGCGGGCTGAACCAGCATGACGAGGCAAGCGATGAGGCAGGAGAGTTGGGACAGGGTTTTCAAGAAACGCTCCTATTCGGCGGCATCCAGGTTTCGCGGTGGTTTGGCTGCGGACAGAAGACAGTTTTCCGTCGCACTGTCCATCGGAACCATGAGTTCGATCGTCATGCCTTCGACCACGGCATCCTGAACCGAGGCGAGCTGTCCGAGCATGGAGGTCAGGCGCAGCCTGCTTCCGTCCGGACCGAGGATCTCGACCGGCACGAAAACCGGCACGTCCTCCCGGAACGTCTCGTCCAGCCCGTCAAGCAAACCGCTTGCATGGGCCTGGTCGAGCAAGTCGGCAAGCTCCGGGTCGTCTGCTGCTTCCCTGTAAAGACGGGCGGCGAAAATGGGCGCCGCTTCCGTCCAGTTCAGAACGCGTTCGCGAAAGTCCGGGGACAGGAAGATACGGAACATGTTCGGCGGTTCGTTCTGGTCGCCGATCGCGCCGGCCAGAAACAGCTTGCCGGGCAGGTTGTGCCGAAGAATGGTCCAGCGCTTGTCGAGGACGAAAGCGGGGAAGGGCCAGTTTGCCAGGAGCCGGGTCTCAATCAGATCGAGTGCCTCCTGAACGTCCGCAGATTCCTCGGCCCTGCACTTGTAGGGGCTGGCGAAACCGGCCGTGTCGTAAAGCACGTGCGCCCGTGTCACCGGGAGACCGAGTTCCCGTTCAATACGCTGGATCATGTAGCGGCTTGGCTGTGCCCGGCCGGTTTCAAGAAAGGAAATGTGGCGCTGGGTCGAGCCGATGCGGCCGGCGAGATCCGACTGGCTCATTCCACGTTCGCGGCGAATGGATTTCAGGGAAGTGCCGAAGGCAGAGCCGTGCGTGTTCATGTTCGGGTCCATGGACAGTGTCTATTCCCTGCGGGGGAATTGCTGATACTGCCGGAAAAACTAGGCTCCGGGCGACGTTCAATCAACACACGAACGCTGGAGCAACCTGATGATCACATGGATACTTGCCGTTCTGGCCCTCTATTTCATCCAGATTTATGCAACCGCGCTTTTCTACCTGCCTTCGGTCGGCTTGTTGAAGCTTGCCGGTGGCCGTGATGAACTGCCGGACAAGGGCCGGCTCGGGCTGCGTGCCGACAAGGCCTTGGTGAACATGAAAGAAAACCTGCCGTTTTTTCTCGTTCCCGCAGTGCTTGCCTTCGTCTTTCCGAAAACCGACATGGCAATGGCCGTCTTTGGCGCGCAATTGTTCTTCTGGGGCCGCCTGGTTTACATCCCGGCTTATGTGACCGGTATTCCGGGTCCGCGCTCGATCGCCTACACGATCGCGCTGGTCGGCAACCTCATCACTGTTGCGGCGTTGCTCGGCACATAATCGGGATCCGCCGGCCCTGGTGTGAAAGGCTGATTTCTGACCGGTTTCCCGGTCCCGGTCAGAGGCCGCTTCAGTCGCTGTTTTCCGCCTTTGCCGGTCTTCCGCCACCATGAACGAAGTTCATCGCGTGACCATTCAGGCAGTATCTGAGACCGGTCGGATGGGGCCCGTCCGGAAAGACATGGCCCAGATGGGCATCGCACTGATTGCACCGTATTTCGGTCCGCACCATTCCGTGCGACTTGTCTTCAAGTTCCCGGATCGCCTCAGCGTGAACGGATTGGAAGAAACTCGGCCAGCCGCAGCCGGCGTCGAATTTCGTATCCGACATGAACAGCGGCGCGTCACAGCAGATGCAGTCGTATCTGCCGACCAGCTTGTTGTCCCAGTAAGGGCCGGTAAACGGACGTTCGGTGCCCGACTGGCGCGTGACGTAGAATTGCTCTGCCGTCAGCTGGTTCATCCATTCGGCGGTCGTTTTTCTCACCTTGGGCGCTGTTTCTTCCGTTCTGGTGATGTCGTCGCTCATAATGGACTTCCCGGTTTTCCTACGTTTCGCAATTAGATAGGAGGCTGCGCAAAAAGCTCAAGAAACATGAACTCCCCGAAATCAACGGGTTAGCGTCTTCATGAGTGTCTTGACCCTGTTGCCGCCTTCCTGCCTTGCCTCGAATACACAATTTTCAGCCGCTGACAAAATGAACTCATGGCTTTCGGAAATGCCGTTCTGTTCCGCGACGGTGCAGACCGCCCCCACGGATGCGGTCACCACGCCGCCAGCGCCGGCATTGGCCGGGTTCGGGATCGCCAGATCTTCGATTGCAACCTGGATATAGGCGCTGATCGTTTCCGCTCCCATCCCATGGGTTCGCGGGAGCAAAAGCGAAAATTCGCTCGTGGCGGTGCGGGCGGCAATATCCGCGGGCCTGCGCGCGGTTTCCCTGAGGGTCCGCGCCACCTTGACGAGACAGTCGTCCGCAGCCTGGGTTCCGGCGTAGTCAACGAAGGCGTCGAAACGGTCCAACGTCACCCTTATCAGGCTGGTGTGGGTCTTTTCCCGAAGCGCAAGAGCCCACTCGCGCCTGAGCGTGTCTTCAAACGCGTTGCGATTATAGAGCCCTGTCAGTGCGTCGCTCTGAGAAGCGGCCTCGAGCAGATGTTCCAGTTTCCGAAGTCTCGCGATATCCCTGAAGAAGATCACAAATGCGACCGCAGTACCGTGGGTGTCTTCCAGAACGTGGGTCGCAACATCTGCCCAAACCTCCGACCCTGTTGCAGAACGCAGCTGCATTTCCGCGCTGGGCAACTGAGCGAAGGGGTCACCGTTGCCCGACAATATCCGGTGAAGAGCACTGGCGTCCCTGGTGGCCATTTCGAGATGCACAAGGTCGCCAAGATGGCCTGAAAGCAGCTCCACAGGCCAGCCAAACAGGTTTTCCGTGGCGGGTGAGGCAAACATCACAGCCCCGTCCAGGGACAACACCAGGACGGCGTCGCTGCCAAGTTTCACGATTTCTTCAAAATCTATGGCTTGCGCGTGCTGTTGTTCTTCCCCTGGAGAATTCTTGTTTTTTTGGTCTAACGCCATAACTGCCTCGCTCAGCAACTGGTCGACAATCAGCCGCCCTTGGCCTTGCTCGCGTAAAAGGGAACGTTATTTGGACCTTGAAATCAAGTGGCGGCGCCGACTTCCTCCCTTACGGCATCCGTGCAGTGGGGCCGCCAAAGACCGGAGAGAGCGTGAATGCAACCAAGGATAAAGTCTTCTTCTCTGCTTGACGTCGATGAAACCCTTGGCTGCGCCCGGATATGGGCGAAAATCACAACCGAGGTCGTGCCGGGCTCGAACAAATCGACCCGTGGGCAGAAAAATCGTGCCGGAAATGCTTGAAGACGCACAATCGTGAACCTAAGACATGTCATAAGTCTTCCGGCCCGCTATTATTTAGCGACTGGGTGTTGATTCGAACCGTTCAACACAGGCCGTTTTATTGAAAACGTGACGAAAGATCAGCATGACGCCTGCAGTGATCGACGATACTACTTTGTACGCCGTACTCGCACCTTTTGCCGCTGCGGTCGTTGCGCCTTTCCTCACGCGCTGGCTCAAGCATAATGCCGCATGGCCGCTTGCGCTTGTGCCGGCGCTCATCTTCCTGCATTTCGCCGGGTTCATCGGTCCTGTCTCCCAGGGGGAGACGTTCGTCGCCGCGAAGGCCTGGGCGCCAAGCTACGGTGTCAATTTCTCCGTCTATGTCGATGGTCTCTCGACGCTGTTCGGTCTGCTGATCTCCGGTATCGGCACCTTTATCATTCTCTATGCAGGTGGCTACCTCAAGGGACACCCGCAACAGGGCAGGTTCTTTTCGTTCCTGTTCCTGTTCATGGGCGCAATGCTCGGACTGGTTCTCGGCAACAATCTGATTTCGCTCTTCATCTTCTGGGAACTTACGTCGATCACCTCGTTCCTTCTGATCGGTTTCGACCATCTGAGGGCGGCGTCGAGACGGGCGGCGATCCAGGCTCTGGTCGTCACGGGCGGGGGAGGGCTGGCGCTGCTGGCAGGCTTCATCCTGATCATCTCGGCAACGGGCGAGATCGAGATGTCGGAACTGCTGGCGTCGCAGGACATCATCAAGGATTCCGGGCTCTACCTGCCGATTTTCCTGTTGGTGCTTGGCGGCGCATTCACCAAGTCCGCGCAGTTTCCGTTCCATTTCTGGCTTCCGAACGCCATGGAAGCACCCACTCCGGTTTCCGCCTATCTGCATTCCGCAACGATGGTGAAGGCGGGCGTTTATCTGCTCATGCGTATGCACCCGCTTCTGGGCGACACGGTGCTCTGGACCACCGTTCTGCCGCTGTTCGGCGGCGTTACGCTGCTTGTCGGCACGATCCTCGCCGTGCGTCAGACGGATCTGAAGCTGATGCTGGCCTATACAACGGTCGCCTCGCTCGGGCTCCTGGTGATGCTGACGGGCACGAGCTACGAAAAAGCGCTGGAAGGCGCCGTTCTCTATCTGCTCGCGCATTCGCTCTTCAAGGGGGCGCTGTTCATGGTCGCCGGGACCATCGATCACGAGGCAGGTACACGAGACGTGACCAAGCTGGGCGGTTTGCGGACCCTGATGCCGTTCACCTTCGGAGCGGCTTGTCTAGCCTCGCTTTCCATGGCCGGTCTGCCGCCCTTCATCGGGTTTATCGCCAAGGAAATTCTCTATTACGGCACGTCCGATATATCGGCACTCGGGCAGCTCGGTATCATCGTCACTTTTGTCGCGGTCGTCGGGAATGCCTTGATGCTGGTCATCGCCGCTGCCGTTGCGATCAAACCGTTCCTGGGCGCCGAGGTGAAAACGCCCAAACATGCACATGAAGGGCCTGTCCTGCTCATCGCCGGGCCTGTTGTCCTGTCCGTGACCGGTGTCATCCTGGCGCTTGTTGCGCACACGACCGGCGTCCTGTTCATCGGACCGACGCTGTCGTCGCTGCTCGGCGAGTTCACGCAGATCGACCTGCACCTGATCCCGACGAAGATCAACGCGCCCGTCATCCTGTCCTTCATCACGGTTGGGCTGGGGATCCTGCTGTTCACCCAGCTTGACAGGATGCGCAGCATGATCGCGTCGGCGCTGGCGGCGATCGGCTGGGGGCCGGACAAGGGCTTCGACCAGGCGGTGAGCGGCATCGTCTCGATGGCAACCGCCGTCACCCGGCTGCTGCAAACCGGAAAGATGCAGACCTACATGCTGCTGACCTTCGTCTTCACGGCGCTGGCCGTGTTGCTGCCGGGCTATCTGACAGGCACTTTTCCGGCGCTGCCCAAGCTTCCGGAATACCGGTTCTACGAATGGGGCATCCTGCTGATCGCGGTCCTAGGACTGATCGCGGTTCTGATCGCGAAAACGCGCCTGACAGCAATTGTTTCACTGGGCGTTCAGGGATTTGCGGTTGCGCTCATCTTCATGATGTTCGGCGCGCCAGACCTGTCTTTTACCCAGTTCATGGTGGAAACGCTGTCGGTGGTCATTCTCGCGCTGGTGATGACCCGTCTCAATCTTTCACCGCGCGATCACCGGTCCCTGGCGTCAAGCGTCGTTACCGGCGTGGTGGCCGTGGCCGTCGGTCTCGGTCTCATGCTCACGCTGCTTGCGATCACGCAGCAGCCGTTCGACAGCCGGCTGTCGGAGTTCTTTACCGAATTCAGCCGTTCCATCGCGCATGGACGGAACATCGTGAACGTGATCCTCGTCGATTTCCGCGGTTTTGATACGCTCGGTGAAATCGCGGTCGTGGTTCTGGCGGGCCTGTGTGTGCTGGCGCTGATCCGGATCAAGACGCGGACGCCCGACGAGACAGCGGACAAGACATCCGCGGCTCAGGCAAACAGTCAAACTGCGGAGGTGCGCTGATGCGGACGGTCATCTTCCGGACAATCGCGCCTTACCTGGCCGCCCTGATGGTCCTGTTTTCGATCTTCGTGCTCTTGCGCGGGCACAATGAACCTGGCGGCGGCTTCATCGGCGGCCTGATTGCGGCGTCCGCCCTTGCGATCTTCGGGATTGCCTGCGGCGTGGCATCGGTTCGGCGCGCCATCGTGTTTCACCCGATGAGCATCTCCGGCTTCGGGCTCTTCATCGGTGCGCTTGCGGGTGTGCTGTCCTTCTTCAAGAACCAGGCTTTCATGACCAGCCAGTGGCTGATCTTCGACCTTTTCGACGTCGAAATCGCCCTCTCGACACCGCTTGTCTTCGACATCGGCGTCTACCTGGTTGTCGTCGGCGCGATCGGTTCGATCGCCCTTGCGCTGGAAGAAAGGGAGGCCGACTGATGGAAACCGGTGTTGCCATTCTGATCGGACTGTTTTTCACCGTTGCCGTCTATCTGATGCTGTCGAAGCATCTGGTCCGGATCCTGCTCGGGATCGCGATCCTCGGGAATTCGGTCAATATGCTGATCTTCACGAACGGCCGTCTGACGCGGGAAATTCCGCCGCTTATTCCGTCTCACCTCTATACCCCGGAGACCGCAACCGCGAACCCGCTGCCCCAGGCGCTGGTGCTGACGGCAATCGTGATCTCCTTCTCGTTTTTCGCGTTCCTGCTGGTTCTGGCCTTCCGGGCCTATCAGGAACTGGGAACCGACGAAGTGAACAAGATGCGCGTCGCCGAACCTGACAACGACCCAACTCCGCCACAAGGGTACTAAGCTTTATGGCCGGTTCTTCTGTACCCGTCGACTATTCCGACGCAATGATCGTCACGCCGATTGCTGCGGGTGACTGGCTGATCGTCGCACCATCGCTGATCACCATGGTCGGCGGTGCCCTGTGCCTGATGCTCCGCAAGAATACGGAGCTTCAGCCGAAGCTCGGGGTCGCATTGCTGGGTCTCCTGGTTCTTGCAAGCCTGGGGCTTTTGATCCGTGTGCTCGATCATGGAGTGATCACCATGGTCATGGGCAACTGGCTGCCGCCATTCGGTATTGCGGTTACCGCCGATCCGCTCGGAGCGACCCTGACCTTCATTGGCTCGGTCGTGGCCTTCTGCGCCGGCATATTCGGGATGAAGACGGTCAGCAGTTCCGGCCGCCGCTACGGCTTTTACCCTTTCCTGCTGCTGCTCATGACCGGTGTCTGCGGGTCGTTTCTCACTGCCGACGTCTTCAACCTTTATGTCTGGTTCGAGGTTCTGCTGATTTCTTCCTATGGGTTGCTTATCCTTGGAAACGATCGCATTCAGCTTGACGGCGCCGTGAAATACGGCGTGCTCAATTTGGTCGGCACGAACCTGTTTCTGATCGCCACGGGCCTGCTTTACGGCATATTCGGTACGCTCAACATGGCGGATATCGCGGTCAAGGTCGACAGTCTCCAGAACCCGGCGTCGGGCACGCTTGCAACGGTCGCTGCCCTCTATTTCCTGGCATTTGCCATGAAAGCGGCCGCCTTTCCGGTCAATTTCTGGCTGCCTGCCTCCTACCACACGCCCAATATCGTCGTGTCGGCCGTGTTTGCAGGACTTCTGACAAAGGTCGGGGTCTACGCCCTGATCCGGATTTTCGTGCTGATTTTGCCGGCCTCCCTCGACTACATGGCGGATGTCATAGGCATCGTCGCAATAGCGACCCTGATAACAGGTGCGCTCGGCGCCCTGGCGCAGAGCGATATACGGCGCCTTCTCGGGTATCTTGTCATCGCCGGTATCGGCTCGATGCTGGCAGGTCTCGCCGTCGCGTCGAGCGACACGCAGGCGACTCTCTCGATATCAGGCGCGATTTTTTACGCAGTCCACTCGATCATCGTCATGACGGCGCTCTACATGGCCGCCGGGATCATGGGAATGATGGGCGGTTCGTTCAATCTCCGCCAGCTCGGAGGTCTTTACCACAAGAGCGTCGCCTTCGCCGGCGTGTTCCTGGTCCTGGCCTTCGCCGTCTCCGGTCTGCCGCCATTTTCCGGGTTCTGGCCGAAGGTGATGCTCGTCGATGCCGCTTTTCAGAGCGACAGGTTCTGGCTGGGCGCCGCGATCCTTGTGAGCGGCTTCCTGACGACGCTCGCCATGGGGCGCGTCTGGATCTATGCATTCTGGCGGGGAGGGCCGGAGGGGACCGCGGATGGGCAAAGCGTGGTGGTAACCGGGTCACCGGATGAACAGCAGCTCAGCAGCGGTGCGGTGTGGCTGCCACTGGGTGTTCTTACCGCACTTGTGGTCTATTTTGGTTTGCAGCCTGAGTGGATGATCGAACTCGCGACACAGGGAGCGAGCAGCGTTGTCGATCCGTTCGGCTACATAAGGTCAGTTCTTGGAGAGCAGGGATGACGAGCCTTTTTCTCACGAATATCCTCATGGCGCTGGCCTGGGGGGCAGTCACGGGCAGTTTCTCGGAGATAAACCTGGCATTCGGGTTTGTTCTGGGCTCCGGGGCACTTTACCTGATTCGCGAGCAGGTCGGCACGTCCGCCTATTTCCGCAGGATCGGGAAGGCAGTCGGTCTCGCGGCGACATTCGTCTACGAACTGGTCCTGTCGGCATGGCGGGTGGCGATGATCGTGTTGCGGCCGAAAATCGAATTGCAGCCGGGAATAATCGCATTGCCGCTCACCGTTGATACGGATTTTGAAATCACGATGCTCGCCAATCTCATCACGCTGACGCCGGGCACGCTGTCCGTCGATGTTTCAGAGGATCGCAAGACACTTTTCATCCATTGCATCGACGTTCCGGACCCCCAGGCGACCATTGACGACATCAAGAACGGATTTGAACGCAAGATCATGGAGGCGTTCCGATGACCCCGTTTGAGCTATTTGCATCACAGTTTCTGGACGTCGCGGTCAAGATCTCGCTCGGGATCCTTACGATCTCCTTCATCGTCATCGTTTACCGGACGGTCAAGGGTCCGGGACTACCGGACCGGGTGGTGGCACTGGACATGCTCGTTGCCGTGGGAATCGGCTTCATTGCAGCCATCGGCGTGTCGACGGGCATTTACCTCTACATCGATATTGCAATCACGCTGGGTCTCGTCGGATTTCTCGCGACCGTCGCATTTGCACGATTTATTCTCAACAGAGGACTGGCGGGCGACGAGACGATCATGGACGAGGTGGAGGAAAGCATCAAACGCAGGGAGGCAGGGCAGTGAGCGCCGTCGTCGAGATCATCACCGGCCTGATGCTCATAACCGGTGCCTGTTTTGCCTTTGTGGCCTCTCTCGGTCTGGTGAGGCTCAAGGATGTGTACATGCGCACGCATGCTGCGTCCAAGGCCGGCACGCTCGGGTCAGGGCTCATGCTGCTGGCGCTTGCCGTCGAAGCGGGTGACCTTTCGGTTGTCACGCGCGCTATCGCGGGAGTTGTGTTTTTCCTGCTGACAGCCCCAATTTCGGCTCATTTGGTGGCAAAAGCTGCTTATGCGGCAGGATATCGGCCCTGTGCCGACACCAAGATTGACGCCTTAGCGGAGACTGTTCGTCCAAAGGATTAATTTCGTGCGGACAAGTGTCCTGTGAACGCAAAGGAATGTCGCAAGGGAATACTATTGCTCACTTGTCGACTTTGGGGTTTTGGAAATAGACGGTATTTATAGAAACTGGTTTTTATTGCCACGTTTTGTTTTTTATTTGATTTTCGGGGTTGTGCCGGATCGAGCGCGGCTATATAAGGCTGTGACCAACACCTGCTAAGTAGAATCGCTTTAGATTAGATCTTCCGCAAGTAACGTCATTTTTTAAGCGTTTTCGGAACAAATTACTTGCAGGTCTATACCGATGGAAAATTCGAGTTTGGAAGAGAACGGGTGAAAAATGACTGATAATCCGGTGGATGCTAATCTGATTGATCTTACGGCTGACATCGTCTCCGCTTACGTTAGCAACAATACGGTTGCTTCGACCGATTTGCCGAGTCTGATCAATGAAGTTCACAGCGCACTGCAGAAAACCGCGTCTGCGTCCAGTGAACCGGAGCCGGAACCGCTCAAGCCGGCTGTTCCTGTCAAGAAGTCCGTCATGCCGGACTACATCATCTGCCTCGAAGACGGCAAGAAGTTCAAGTCGCTGAAACGCCATCTGCGTACCCATTACAACATGACGCCGGAAGAATACCGCGACAAGTGGGACCTTGGTGCCGACTACCCGATGGTTGCGCCGAACTACGCGGCGGCACGTTCGGAACTGGCCAAGAAAATGGGTCTCGGCCAGCAGCGCAAGCGTTCCAAGTAACGTTCGCGATCCGCGCCTGGCCAAGCCAGATGCTTCGAGAGCTGCCTCAACGGGCAGCTCTTTTTTTACTATGCGGCAGCGAGCGCGTTCTGGGCATCCGACCGGATGCGCCCGACCATGGATCTCAGGCCATTTGAGCGTTGCGGTGTAAGGTGCTCCTGCAATCCCAGCTGCGCAAAAATGCCCTCGACGTCCGTGTCGAGGATTTCCTGTGCAGTCTTGTTGCCGAACAGGGACGTGACGATGGCGACCAGGCCCTGAACGATCAGGGCGTCGCTGTCTCCCCTGAAGGTCAGCACAGGTCCACCGCCGGCGCCGTCGCTGACATTCGTGATCAGCCAGACCTGCGAAACGCAGCCGCGTACCTTGTTGGCATCGCTCCGCTCCGCTTCGGTCAGCGGCGGCAGTTCCTTGCCCAGATCGATCAGATATTTGTAACGGTCTTCCCAATCGTCCAGAAAATCGAACGTTTCAAGGATTTCAGCGATGTCGGTGGCCATGGCACTCGTCTTTGCAGGTCTGTTGCGCCTTCATATAGCTTGCGTGACAGAAAGTGCAAATAGTGGACGAAGTGGCTTTGTGACGGATGCTGGAAGGAACATTCACGGGAAAAGAAAAATACGCCGCAGACGGAATGGGCAGCTATCCATCTGCGGCGCAGCGGTACGAGCCGCTGAAGTTTAGCCGTCGTTGCTGCATTCAGCAGCAGCGCTCAAGCGGGGCGCAAAGGGCCGTTGAACCGGACACGACGCTTCCGGACAACAGCAATGCACTCAGGTATCGCGACCTGAGAGGGGTTTGGGCCGCGGAATTGGCCCAGTGAGAGGCCCTGTTCGGGGGCCTGGATTTCTGGAAGGAATGATCGCGGAAAATCCGTTGCCGGACACGTCGGACGCCTTGGCGGTGGCAGGAGAGGTGGAGCCCGTCACGAGGCTCTCCTCGATGGCCCGGTCCTGGTCATCCTTGTCGAAATACTGGTAGACGATCAGCGCGCCATCGCGCGCACGGCTTCCGATCGCGGTCAATGCGTTGCCGCCGGCTTCGCAGGCCTGTGGATTTCGATTGCAGAAACCACCGATGTCGGACACCGTCGCCTGCGCTGCAAGAAACGCGGAAACCGGATCGACCTCTGCGGTCTTGTCGGGTGTGCTGGTCTGGTCCGATCCAAGCGGAATCAGCGCCAGAACCAAGGTTAGCCAGAAGGCCGTCCTCAGAAGAAACAACATTTTGCTACCCATGTCAGTTCGAGTTCAGACGCCGATGCCTTGCCGGCGCTTTTGTTATGGTCGAACGGTAGCAGGGACAGAAGAATCTCAGGTTGAATGAGCGGGGGCAATTTTCGTAAAATAAAACATGCATTTAAGGCAAGTTTTCTGAAAAATTGATTCAAATTTTATCGATCGGGGCCCATGTCGTTGATCGGTGTCGCTTTTTTGCTTTTTTTCCAGCGTTCGCAGTTATCCTTTATCGTTCATTAAGTGCTGCAGCCGACAATGGCCACCAGGAAGGCGAAAGCGCAAGTTTTCGTGGGATTCGTGTGGTAGTATCGAGTGCGTAACCCTCTGAAAAACATAATCAATTTTTGGGATCTGTGGTCCGCGCGTGTCGATGCGATGATTCATCCTGCGGCTGCAGCCGACAGTTTTTTGGCGCCGATCCATCGTTCCCTGCTCATGAGCTGCCTCCTGAGCGGCACCGTCGCGCTGTTCATCCTGCCGTTGCATCTGGCGCTGGCCGGACCTCCACACGTTGCAACGCTCCTTGTGCTCGCCTGGATGCTGTGTCAGTGGCCGATTGCGCACTACCTGTCCCGCACAGGTGCCATGAACACCACCATCGCTCTTTCATCCGGTCTCTTTGCCAGCTTTGTGGCCGCGGTGTGCCTGATGACAGGTGGTGAAAGCTCTTTTGCGCTGCTCTGGCTTCTTATCCCGCCGGTGGAGGCGGCGTTCGCCACCAATCGGAAGGTCACCCTAGGTGTGTCGCTCTACTGCTGCGCACTGTTTGCGACCGTCACCGTGTTGTCGGCGAGCGTTTCCCAGAATGTCACCTTGCCGCCGGAAGCAGGCGTGTTCGCCTCCGTTGCAGCCTTCCTCTACACCGGAATGCTGGCATCGCGGATTTCGCTCGACAGGCACCGTGCCAGCTCTGAGCTTCTGAAATCCGACACTAGGCTGGAGCGGGTCTCAAACTCCGTCTGCGAGGTCCTGCTCGAACTCGACAAGACCGGGAGGCTCTCGGTCCTCGGAGGTCCGGTCCGCCGGATGTTCGGTCTGGAGCCATCGGTCTCGGGCGAGGATTGGGTGTTTCGGCGCATGAACGTCGCAGATCGCCCGCACTACCTGACAAGTCTGGCGGATGTCAGGGAAAGCGGACTGGACGCCCAACTGGACGTGCGCCTGCGTCTCGGTTCCAGCAAACCCGGAGAAACTGGCCAGGCGGAATATGCCAGGTTCAAACTGCGTCTTCAGTCCGCCCGATCGGAAGAGGCTGCGAAGGCAAGTGGATCCGTCGTCCTGGCGCTGCAGGAAGTCGAAAGCGGGAGCGCCGAACACGAGCCGGATCAGGGCTCGCTTTCCGTTGGTGGCAGTGCCTGCTGGACCTTGATCGAGGAGGCCGGGTCTTCTGCGCGCGATCAGGTTTCCGAAATCGTCGATCTTGCATCGCTTGTTGAAAACCAGGGCAGATCGCTGTCGCAGGGAAGCCTGCACCAAACGGTCCGGCGCATACGATCGGCAGGTGACCGGAGCGCGCGCTCCCTGAACGCACTGCTGGATCTGGTGCCCGCCGCGGAAGGGCGGTTGCCGGACGAGTACTGCAAGGTGGATGTGGGCGACTGCCTGACCCACAGCAGCAATCTCATCGGCCCGCTTGCAGATCGGCTGAAGGTATCGCTCGACCTGGCAGAAACCGCTGATATTCCGGCCGTTTTCGTGGAAAAAAAGAAGTTCCGGCAGTCTTTGCATCTCATCCTTTCCGAAGTCGTGGAAACAGCCGGGGCCGGTGCGATCGTCCGCGCGGAGGCGATCACCGGACCGGCTGAAATTGAATTGGTCATTACGGCCTGCAATCGTCAATCCAGTCTCAACTGGACTGCCGCGAACTCCATGACAGTGTTCAAAAATGCGGCGAGATTGCTTGAGGAGGCCGGCGCGGAGCTGAGTTTGCGATCTTCGCTCGGAGCCGGTGAGCGCGTTGTCGTCGTCATCCCGGTCAGAGCCGAGAAAGGCAGGCCGGGGCAAGCCGGAAGCGCTGCGGAGCAGTCAGCGTCCTGGGCTGAAACGGCGTAGGCGGCACGATGGCAAGAGCGAGAAAACAGAACAATCCGCCAAAGCCTCAGGACACCCTGATGGCAAAAGCCGGCCATATTGCGCTCGACAATCCGGTTGCCGCCGGTGGCGCAGTCGTCATGGGGCTGACGTCCTGCCTCATCATTGCCAATGCTATCGGACTGCAACCGGGCCGACACCCGGCTCCTCTGTTCAGCACGAGAGAGCGCGCAGAAGAAGTTCTCTTGCCCGAGCCGAATGGCCGCAGAAACGACCTGCAGGTTCAGGAGATCTCGACTCTGGTGCTCGACCTGCAGATCTCGCTGCGCAGGATAGGCCTTTACGAGGGACCTCTGGACGGGCTGAGCGGCCCGGCGACCGAGCGGGCCATTCGTGCGTTTGAACGCCGGGCAGGGCAAGCGGAAACCGGCAAGGCAAATGAAGCTCTCCTGGCACTCATCCTGTTGCATGGCGATGCGCCGCAAAGTTCGTTTGTCCCGGTACCGCGCCCGAAACCGGGTGCGGACACGGCACCCCTGCGCAGCGTCGAGCCTTCCGCAATCGCCGAGGTGGAGACCGATCCGCATCTCCAGAAAATACAGAAGGCGCTTTCGGATCTCGGCTATGGCCCGCTCACGGCCGATGGCGTCATGGGAGCCAACACGACGGCTGCCATCAGGCGCTTCGAACTGGACCGCGGTCTGCCGCTCACCGGCGAACCCGGTTCAGAGACCATCGAGCGGCTCGAGATGGTCAGCGGCCTCAGCCTGTCCGGATAATTGAAGCCATCGTCGATCTGGCGTAAACCGGGACCGGGTCCGGCATTTGCCGGAAGTGTCAACGTGGAGACCACTTTCCTGCCATGAGGGTCACGTCCGAGTTCTTCGTGAGTGCGCTGGTCCGCAGACTGTTCGCGGAAGGCGGTTTCGCGGCTGTTTCCAAACGCGGAGCGGAAGAGGCGGGCGCGGTCTTTGTCAGTGTCGACAGGCTTGATCGAACATTCGATCTCTACGGGCCCGCGCCCCAGGCCTTTTTCAGCGAGCAGCCGCAGGGGCGACTTTTCGAGCGCATTCTGTCTGGCGTTGCCGCCGAGGCGGTTTCCGGGCGACTGGAGCGCGAATCCCGGATGGATCCGGACTACTGGCTCGTCGAGATCGAGGCGCGTGACGGGGCCGTTGACCTGCCCCTGGCCGCCGATGAAGACAGTCAGCCCCCTCCCGGTGCGGGTTTCTTCAAGTTCTAGCGGCAGGATCCATTCATTTGGTTGAATTGGCGCAGCCGGACGATCAGGTTCCGCCATCCGGCCATATATGCATTGGAGCAGGTCCTGGGCGCGCTGGAGCGGGCGATCAGCCCGCGGGAGCCATGCTCGCGAAACCGCTTCAGCCACTTGTAGACCGTACGTACGGAAATCCCGAACGCAGCTGCAATCTCACGGGCCGTCTCTCCGGCCTCATACCGTCGAACGATTTGTTCTCGACTGTAAAAACAGGTGCGGGCATTCTTGTGCGGGTTGTTCATTCCATTGATCCTGAAGCTGATTAGGTTTGGTCGCCAACCAGTCTCAAGATTTCAATGCGAGTGAACAACCTTTTTGGATTCCACACCTAGGCAACCGGAAGATTCGGCTAGGACGCGGATTTCTTTCTGACATCGACGCCGCGTTTTGCGAACGTCTTCTTGTGGGCCGGTTTCCTGCCGGCGGCTTCCTGATACTGCGAGGAGTGACGCAGAGACGGTTTCTGATCGCCCTGATCGTGCAGCAGCCACTGACCGACGAGCGCCTCCGCAGCCCCGTGACTCAAGGTCCGGTGCATGCGCAGCAGACCCCGCATATCATGAAGGGGCGTGTCTTCACCCAGCATCCGTACCAGGATCGTCGTTGTCTGAAACTCGGGAAGGCCGAGAGCTTTCAAGGCTATCGTCAGTCCCTCTGCCTGATCCCGTTGCAGCAGCAGTTCGCAGCTGGACTTCGACAATCCCAGACCCTGGCTGAGAAGGGTTGCGAAGCGGCGCTTGTTCTGACGAAGCGCTTCGGTGACGAGTGCCTCCTGAATGCGGAGACGGTTCACTTCTGGACGTTGCGGCATGGTTCCACCCGGTGTTTGAGCCTGTTTCACGAGGCTGGTCATTTCAGCGGCGGCGATCGCCTGCTTTTTCAAGGGAGCTGGCAGATAAAGGAACTGGCCCATGAGGCCATCGGGACTGAGAGCGTCCTGTCCGGCCAGTTCGAGCCCGAGCGCGGCGATGATCTCGCTTCTCCGGCAGAGCTTGGCCTTGTGGGTCGTGCTCAGGGTTATGTCTTCGCGCTCAAGAAGGATGCCGATCGCGCTGGCTTCGGCGTGATTGCACAGGGCCGAAATCACCGATTCGCGAAGCGAAGGCCGTGAGGCGACTGCCGTTCGCAGGATTTCGGGTCCGTTTTCCGCAGCCGTGATCAGAAGATCCACAGGAAGGCGCGGGCTGTAACGCATCGCCGGTGCAGCCGTCGCAGGGTCCCCGTGTCGTGCCAGCATCTCCTGCAAATCATCAGGTATTTCGGGATGACCGGCCAGCAGCGTCGAAATATGACGGCTGTCTTCAATGTTTGCACCCGGCAGAAGATTGCGTGCGAGTTCCAGAAAAATCCGTTTTTCTTCAATGTCATGCTTCTGCCGGCCGACAAATATCTCGGTTGCCGGAAGCAGGATATTCCTGTTTCCCGGGCGCGCAGAACCGTTGTCACGGGGAGACTTCGATTGAGATTGCTGAAGTTTTTTACGTTGGCTCTGTCGCATAACACCCGACTACAAATACGAAAGACCGTTCGACCGTCTGAAGCTGTTTCCGTCAAATTGCACCAAAAGCGTTAGCATGCTGTTAACCCTGACGACTTCCTAATGATTCCCGCACCAAGTAATGCGTCGCCCGTTTGACCGTTTTCGATCGGTAATACACCGCCGAGAAAACCGGAACTGAAGGAGGAGACGATGGGCACTTTGCTGGATTTTTCATCCGCACACCGGCCCACTGCGCGTGTGGGCCATCGTTCCAGAGAGGGGCAAACCGCGAGCCGTGAGGCGTTTGGAGAGGTTATCCTCTTTCCAGGTGTGCGCTACGAGCGCCACGACCTTGATCTTGCCGCACGAATCGCGACCATCGGAAGAGCAGCTGGACCTGCTGGGTCTGACAAGGACTGACGGTCCAAGCCATTCCAGCCGCGTCGAGGTGGAACAACGCCTCAAATCGCAAAGACAAGCGGTCTGGAGACATGCCCGATGGGCAATGGCAATGCAGCAGATGTAGCTTCCGGCTGGCGCGAACGGCATGACGTCACCGCCCGGCTGTTGCGGCTCGTCCCCATCTTGCTTGCCGTTCTTGCCGTGCTCACGGGATGCACACGTCCGACAGGAGATTTCGACAGGGCGAGACCGTCTGTCATCCACGATGACCTGATGCCGGCCGTGGGAGAGAATGCGGCTCGCCTGCGGGGCGACCCTGTTTCCAAGTTCAATTACACCAATGACGAGAAACTTCTGCGCGATCGCGGCTGGACACTGATCAGGCCTCCCTGGACAAAGGACTGGATCGGCGGAACGATGGTCGAGCTTTCGCGCACCCGCGTTTTGCCGGAAACGGAGGGGCGGGTGCCGCCGGATCTCTATCTGATCTATCTGCGCTCGGACAAGTTCCGTTCCTCGGATGCGCGCTACGACAAGATTGCCGCCGATGCGACCGGTGATGCAGAGCTGGTAATGCCTTTCTGCGAGGTCGCGATTCGTGTTCAGAAAGCCGATGACGAGCGCCTCAGGGTATTGCGCAATCAGAAGGTGACGACACAGGAAACCTATGACGGCGCCAAGGCGCGTGTCTGGGAGAACCGGGTCATGATCAAGTGGGTCGGGCAGGCGCTCCGGTATCGCATCATCGCCTATAAAAAAGCACTGAAGGGCCTTGAGATCGAAACGCCGAGCAGGGACCGGGTGTGGAAAGTCAACAACGCCATCCGGGAGCTTGAGGGGCAGGTGCGCCTGGCAGAAGCAAGCTGCGAAGCGAACAACCGTTATGGTCAGGAAAAACCCGCCAAGAAATCCCGGATCTACACCGGGTGGAGCACCGAAAGGGCGCCTGTGAAGAAGTAGCGCTTTCGCTACAATGTCGGCTGTTCCGTATTTAGGTTGCCAATCGGATTGAACTTTCGACCTCCCGGCATTATTGCAATGGCAAGGATCCGGCGTGTCGGGAGGTTTCGCAAACCCAGGCCAAGCCGCCGGTCAATCGTTCCTCACCGCTCCGGGAGCCAGCATGAACCAGAGACTTAATCAGCTTGTTCAAGAAGCGCTTGCACATCAGCACGCGGGCCGCATTCCCATTGCCCTGAACATGTTTGAAGAAGTGCTGCGCCTTGACCCGAAAAATCCGCAGGCAAATTTCTCGATCGGGATTGCCGATTATCAGGAGGGCAGGATCGGTCTGGCGATCGAACGCTTTCAGGTTGCCGCGAAGAAGGCGGGAAAGCATCCCCAGGTCCATCAGCTGCTAGGCCTTGCGCTGTTGAACGCCGGCGATCTCGACGGAGCGCTGGCTTCGCTCAAGAAGGCCGTGTCGCTTGCACCAAAGGAGGCCGGTTTTCTCGCGCAACTCGGTGACATCTACCGGGCGAAGCGGCAGGCGGTCCTTTCAAGGCAGTCCTATGAGCGCGCATTGAAACTGGACCCTGAAAACGGATATGCACTCGTGGGCATGGGGCAGCTTGAAGTCACTGTCGGCAATATCGACGAGGCGATCGGCTGGTTCGAAAAAGCCATCGCATGCAAGAAGGAAGTGCCGACCGCGGCGCAGTGCCTGAGCCTTGCCAAATCGTTCAAGGAAAGACCGGCGCTGCTCGACGACATCGAGGCAATCGCGAATGACGGTGTTCCCAGACCGGGCCCCGAGCAGGCGAACCTGCACTGGGCAGCCGGCAAGATCTATGCCGATATCGGCGACACCGCTCATAGCCTGGAACATTACCAGAAAGCGCGAAACAGCCACTATCCGCCCTTTGACGGTGCTGCCTATGAAGAGCGCATCGAGTTCATGACGTCGGTGTTCGACGCAGCGTTTTTCTCCGAACGTCAGGATGTCGCCGACAGCTCCGAAAAGCCCGTCTTCATTTTCGGACTGCCGCGTTCGGGAACAACCCTCGTGGAGCAGATCATCGGCTGCCATTCGCGTGCGGCCAGCGGAGGCGAAATCCAGTTCTTCAGGCATCTTCAGGAAGACATGGGGCTCAAAGGGAAACCGAACGCAGCGCTCGAAAACCGCCTCAAGGCCATGGAGCCGAAAGAGTTCAAGCGCATCGCGCGCAAGTATCTCGGCATTCTGGACGGCGTTGACCGGCGGGCAGCCCGTGTCACCGACAAGATGCCCCACAATTACGAGATGCTGTGGCTGATGAGCCTCATCTTCCCGAAGGCGACCTACATTCATTGCCATCGGGAACCCGCCGACACGTGCATTTCGCTTCTGTCGCATCCGCTTTCGCCTGCGCACAATTATGCGGTCACGCAGGAGAGCGTCGGCCGGTATTTCCGGGCCTATGCATCCCTGATGCAGCATTGGGAAAAGGTCGTGCCCGCGCGGATCCATACCCTGACCTACGAGACGCTGGTCGCGAACCAGAGGGCGGAGAGCGAAATCCTGCTTTCCCACGCTGGCCTTGCCTGGGAGGAGGGATGTCTTGAGTTCTACAAGAGCGAAACCCCTGTGACGACCTTCTCCAATACGCAGGTACGGCGGCCGATCTTCACGTCCTCACTGGGGCGCTGGCGGGGCAAGGAAACCCATTACAGGGAACTGTTCGACGCGCTCGGACCATATGCGCCGCAGACCTGAGTGCGACTCTGCGCCGCTCAGCTATCGCTGATCAACCCGCATGTCGCGGCCTGCAGGGCGCGGTCGATGCTGTCCGCTCTCGATTGATGGGGAACATAGGCTCTCAGCAGCGCGAAACCGCCGATCTCGTCGGTTTCAATGACAATCAGGTCTTCGAGATTTTCGGGCGGGTTTTCCCGCAGGATCGAGAGCTGAGAGGGTGTGATCACAAGCATGGACAGCCGGTCGGCTCCTGCGGTGCGGTTGTTCAGGCTGTAAAGGGCTTCACCCGCGGCGTTGAAAAGGCCGATGGACCAGAAGGTCGTCGGAATGCCCGCATCGAACAGGATCGGGCCATCGGCCAGCTGGAACCGGCAGGCGGCATGCTTCATGGCGGGGTCGAGGTCGGGCAGGGCCTCTGCCTGGGGCCTGACATCCGGAAGCAGGTTGAACTGGCGGTCCGGCCCGTGCGTGGCAACGTTGTCGTAGGCGCTGTGCCGCACGTTCAACGGGATGCCGAACACGACAAGAATGTGGATCACGACCGCGAGAAACAGGATCGCGATCGCGCCAAGGGTGGTCGAAAAGCGGCGTGACAGCGTCATGGGCAGGCGAGCCTCTCGATGACCGGCAACGAGATACCGTCAAGTGCGGCGCCCGTTGTCACGGGGGCATCGTAGAGGCGCAGCACGAAGCGCAGGCCGTCGCTGGCTTTCGCAGCCCGGGCGAGGGGCAGCCAGTTGCCCGAGTGCGGCTTGCCCGCGGCGCTGATCGTGAACGTGCCATCCGGATTGCGCAGAAGGTTCTGGCTGTCGACCTGCACGCGGCCCGGCAGCGTCGTCGTCAACAGGCCGTCGCCGTCTGTTGCGGTCAGCGTCCATAGCCTTGCGGCGGGTGTCTGCCCCGAGATCCGGTAGACGCAGGTCGGATCCAGCAGGTTCCCGGCATCGTCCTCGCGTGCAACCAGTGCAAGACCCTCGCCCGAGGCGAGCGGCACCACCGCGCCGCGGGTATAGATTGCGACCGAGTAGGGATCCGCCTCGGCCGTTCCGGCCTTGGGATAAGCGCGCCAGGCACCGATCGAGACGGCGTTGAGGGGCTGCTCCCGTTCGATCATGACATAGGCGGAACCGATCCCGAGCAGGGTGCCGATCGCCACGATTGTCGTCAGGAACAGCAATGTGCGGATCGGACGGCTTCGATGCGGCCGGATCGCGAGCGGCAATTCCTGAACGCTGAAGTCGGTCTCCGAATAACCGGCTCCGTCGGAACTGGAGGAGGATACCGTCATTGCGCCGCCGCGAAATCGGTCGGTGGGCTGTCGCCGCCCGTTTCGTTTTGCGCGCTGTCCTTTTCGATGAGGCTCTGCAGGTTGCGGCCGATGCGCAGCAGCAGGCCCTGTGTCCGGCGCTTGAGAACGCGCGGCTGCGAAAACACGGTTGTCGCCTCGGCGACCTTTTTCGTGGACGGTGCCGACAGGCGCGGCAGGGATTCAGGGTCCACGCCGGGCATCCTGGCGAGTTCGATGCCGTCATGGGCATAATTCATGTAGAGCTGCCAGGTCATGGCGGGCAGGCTGCCGCCGGTGACGCGCCGGGTGGAGGTGAAATCATCGTTGCCGACCCAGACAGCCGTGGAGAAGTTCCCGGTATATCCGACAAACCAGGCGTCCCGGTAGGCGTTGGTCGTGCCCGTCTTTCCGGCTGCGACCACCCCGTCGATGCGCGCGCGGCGTGCGGTGCCGGCTTCAACCACATTGACCAGGATGTCATTCATCATGTGGACCTGTTCTTCCGGCAACACTCTCAAGGGGTCAGCCGCGGCCTCATCGCGTTCCCTGCGGTAGAGAAGGTCGCCGTCGCTGTTCCTGACTTCAAGGATCGCATAGGCCGGGGCCGCGTAACCGCCATTGGCAAAGGTCGCATAGGAAGACGCCATGTCGATCGCCGTGACTTCCGATGAGCCGATCGGAAGCGAGATCGAGTTTTCGAGTTCGTGCGTCAGTCCCATCGCATAGGCGGTTTCTATGATTTTCTCGCGTCCGAAATCGAGCGACAGGCGCACCGGTATGGTGTTGATCGACTTGGTCAGGGCCGTCTTGAGCGTGACCGGGCCGCGATAGCTGCGCGTATAGTTCTTGGGCGACCAGTTGCCGATGGATACCGGGCGGTCGGGCACGATGCTCTTGGGCGTATATCCGTTCATGAATGCGGTCATGTAGACGAACGGCTTGAAGGAGGAACCTGGCTGGCGCAATGCGTTGACGGCGCGGTTGAACTGGCTCTGGCCATAGGACCGGCCGCCGACCATGGCCACGACGGCGCCGTCCGGTATCATCGAAACGAGGGCGGCTTCGCTGGCATCGCGCAGCTTGCCGTTTTCGCGAAGCACCGTTTCAACGGCAAGGTCGGCTTGCCTTTGAAGGGCCGGATCAAGCGTCGTGCGCACGGTCACGATGCGGTCGCGGGCAAGCGCCGGGTTGCGGCGCGCCAGTTTCTTGACCTCTTCGAGCGCCCAGTCCAGGAAGTATTCCGGCAACTGGTCCTGTGACCGGTCGACCGCGATTGCAGGGTTGCGCCGCGCGCCGATCACCTGGCCTTCGGTCAGCAGTTCCGCCTGGACCATGTTGGTCAGGACCTCGTTGGCGCGGGCGCGGGCAGCCGGCAGGTTGATATGCGGGGCAAATTTCGTCGGAGCCTTGTAAAGTCCCGCAAGCATTGCGCTTTCCGCCAGGGTCAATTCACGAACGTTCTTGTTGAAATAGAATTCGGCAGCTGCGGTCACGCCGAAAACACCGCCGCCCATATAGGCCCGGTCGAGATAGAGTTTCAGAATTTCCTGCTTGCTAAGATTGGCTTCCAGCCAGAGCGCGAGATAGGCCTCCTTGATCTTGCGGCTGAGGCTGCGCTCGTTGGTCAGGAACAGGTTTTTCGCAAGCTGCTGGGTCAGCGACGAGCCGCCCTGAACGACACCGCCTGCGCGCGCATTTTCAACCATCGCCCTGAATGTGCCGACCGCATCAATGCCGAAGTGGAAGAAGAAGCGGCGGTCCTCTGTGGCAAGGGTCGCCTTGATGAGGGAGTCGGGGATTTCCTCCAGAGGAACGCTGTCGTTCAGCACGATGCCTCTTCGCCCGATTTCCTTGCCGAACCTGTCCTGAAACGTGACCGCGAATTCGTCTGTCGTTTTCCAGTCGGCGTAGCGGGTGGCCTCGAAGGCGGGCTGAGCGAAGGCCAGTACCACGAAAAATCCAATCAGGCCGAAGGTCAGCCCGTCGGACGACAACTCCGAAAGCCCGCGCCAGATGCCCTTTGCGCGGAAGCGGCGCAAAAACGCGTCATAGCCCTCGAAGAACCGCCGGATGGCTGATCCGCTTTTCCAAAGGGCAGTGTCGACGAATGCATCTAGGGACAGGAAAAACCGCTTGATACGGTGCTTCTTGCCTGGTGCATTGTCGACGGGATGAGCGTTCGTTTCGGGCTTTTCCGTCACGCGGTCAGATTCTCCTGATTATGTGCGCGGTCCCAAACTATCTCTTTTTTACGCAACTGGAAACATACAGCCCGTGCTCAAGTGGATTGCTCCCAGCTTATTGATCCCCCGACGTGAAACGGCAGATTGAATTGTGCCGCTCCGCACGGACGTTGCAGCATCGCGGATTGCGTGATACGCGCTCAAGTCATCGGTGCGAGAGGTAGGCGAGAGCATGGGTTCCACATCGGACCAGTCCCTGGACAAGACCGTATTCTGGAAGACAAAGTCGCTTGAGGAGATGTCTCCCGGGGAATGGGAAGCGCTCTGCGACGGCTGCGCCCGCTGCTGTTTGAACAAGCTCGAGGACTGGGACAGTGGCGAGATCGTCTGGACCAACGTCGCCTGCACGCTGCTCGATGGCGAAAGCTGCCGCTGTAAGGACTATGACAACAGGGCCGCGACCGTGCCGGACTGCATTCAGCTGACACCGGAAGAGGTGAAGACGCTGACCTGGTTGCCGCCGACCTGTGCCTACCGGCTCGTTGCCGAAGGCGCGGATCTCTACTGGTGGCACCCGCTCGTTTCCGGGGACAGCGAGACCGTGCACGAGGCCGGTATCTCGGTCCGGGGGCGGACCGTTCCCGAAGACGGCATGGAACTGGAACAGTATGAAAACCACGTCGTGAGCTGGCCCGGAGAGCACCCCGGAGAACATCCGGGAGAGACCTGACCGGCTCGGTCAGGCCTGAAGCAGATAGGCCTCGACATGGCGGCGGAGCCTTGCTTCGAGAACCGCCCTGTCCGTGATCTGGTGGCTTTTGAACAGGATCGCGCCGTGGATCATGAAGGCGATCAGTCCGTCCACCAGTTCCGACGGGGGCCTGTCCTTTCGCAGGGCAGGCTGAAGACTGTCCGAACCCTGCCAGAACTCCAGGAACGTCGCGAGTTCGGCATCCAGTGCGTCGAGCGTTTCCACGAATTCCGCGGCGCAGTTCGCCTTGGTCACGCCGATATTGTCGAGAAACAGCCTGAGGATCGTTGGACTGTCGGTGATCACGGCGATCAAGGCCATCATGCGCTGCATGAGCGCTTCGACCGGGTCCTGTGGCAGCGCGCCGGGTGCCGGGCCTCCCGACGTGCCGGAGCGCAGCGCGTCGAGGCGTTCCAGGAGCACGTGAGACAGGAGCCCGTCCATGTCGCCGAAGTGGGAAAAGACGGTTCCCTTGGCAACACCGGCCTCACTTGCAACGGCCTCCGCAGTCAAACCCTCCAGCCCGTTCCTTCTGCTCAGGTCCCTGGCTGCCTGCAGCACTCTGGCCCTGGTGGCGATGCTGCGCTGTTGCGGCTTGCGTGTCATGGTTCCCCATTAAATTGACCGCGGTCAAATAATTCTTGATTCCCGAGCATAGTGATGCCAAATAATGACCGCGGTCAATTTTTGAGTGGGCCGTTCTGAACAGGCGAGTGAAGACATGACGAGAATATTGATACTCGACGGAAACCCGGCCAAGAAGTCGTTCTGCGGCGCGCTGGCGCGCGAATACGCCGATGAAGCAGCATTGAAGGGCCACGACGTGCGCATGCGCCACCTGAGCGACATGTCATTCGACCCGGACTACGGCACGTCGGACTTCGACAAGGGGCCGAAACTGGAGCCGGATCTTCTGGACTTCTGGGATGATGTCACCTGGTGCGAGCACATCGTGATCGTGCATCCCTTATGGTGGGGTGGCCATCCGGCGAAGTTGAAGGGACTGTTCGACCGTGTGCTGCTTTCCGGCAAGGCTTTCAGATACGTGGAAGGAAAGGCGCTGCCGGAAAAACTGCTGACCGGCCGGACGGCACAGGTTCTGGTGACTGCCGACACGCCCGGCTGGATCTTCAACTGGATCTACGGCGCCGGCATCCGCAAGCAGACGGAAAAGCAGATCCTGGCCTTCTGCGGTTTCAAGCCGAAGGGCTACCACGTCTTTTCGCCGCTTCACGGATCAAAGGAAGCGGACCGGACCAAAATGCTGTCGCGTGCGGCCGGGCTTGGAAAAAAGGCGGCCTGAAGGACCGCCTAAGCTTTATCCTAGTCAGCGGTGGTGCCGGTCTGCTCGTGTTTCCTCGCGTTGTGAAAGACGACGTAATACTGATAGATGTTGCCGACATATTCGATGGGCTGACGGCCGATCTGGGCGGCGACGATCCACTCAACATTGCCGAACCACTTGTCGGGGTCATAGCCTTCCTTTTTGGCCTTTTCGCGCAGTTTTTCGAAGCGGCTCGGACCGGCATTGTAGGCGGCAAGCGCGAAGAAGGTCTGGTCGGCCTGTTCACCCTTCAGGTCGGCGAAATACCGGTCGGCGATGTAGCGCAGGTACTTGACGCCCGCATGCACATTCTTGTCGGTGTCCGCGGCAATGCCGGTGATGCTGATGGGCTTGCCTTCGGCCGTTGACGGCTTGATCTGCATGAGGCCAACGGCCCCCGCGCTGCTGTGCGCCTTGGGATTGAACTTCGATTCCTGGAAACTCTGCGCCGCGATCAGGAGCCAGTCGAAGTCGTATTCCTCTCCGTATTTTTCGAAAAGGTCGGTGAATTTATCCAGGTCGGCCTGATAGCTCTCGTCGCGCATGTCCCGCAGGTAATCGGCTTCCTGCAGGTATTTCTTGAAGATGATGTTGCCGAGCAGCGTGCCCTTCTTGACGCTCGCGGCAAATCCGTTGATTTCCTCAAGGAGTTCGGGGGCCGTCTTGCGGACGGCAATCGCGATCTCGCCGTCCGTGCGCACCGCCGCGTCCGGATGGATCTTGAGGCCCTTCAGGATCTCAAGCCAGAGCTCCGCCTTGTGCTGGTCCACGATGGTCATCGGTATGGTCCCGGCAGACACCATCTCCAGGATGTCTTCGTCTTCAAGACGCTCATCGGCGCGCTCGATACGGATCGTTTTCGTGCCGTCGCGGGCAAATTTCCGGTTCAGGTCTTCCAGGCTCTGATAGTAGGAGGCCGAATTGCGGACATAGACGGTTTGGCCGGCAAGGTCCGCTGTCGATGTCAGGCCGCTCACGGTGTCCAGCGTGACGGGGACCTCGTGCACGTCTTTCAGAAGCGGAACCGAGAAATCTGCAAGCTTCTGCCGTTCCTCGGTGATTGTCAGGTTGCCGATCGCGATGTCGCCCCTGTTGTCCGCAAGATCCGTGAACAGCCGCTCGCGCGGCGTCGGCATCAGCACGATTTCGAAGTCCTGGACCTTCCTGCCGTAGGCCTTGTCCAGATGCTTCTCGAATTCGGTCATAAGATCTACCGAGACGCCGCGCTGCACGCCCTTGTCGATGAAAAAGCCGGTCTTTGAAAACGGAATGAGGACCCGCATGTAGCCGCGCTCGAGAATGGCGTCAAAGTCGCCGTCAAAGGGCTCACCGAGCGTTTCCTGAAGCGTGTCTGCAAGTTGCTCGTTGCTCGACAGTGCCGGCGGCAACAGAAGAAAGAGCACAGCAAGGAACATTGAAAACGCAAAAATGAAAGGCTGAAAACAAGTTCTCGCAATGGCCACTGAAACATCCCCCCAACGTCATCAAAATAGCCTTGGGAGGAGTTAAGCCAATCAAGTGCCCGCGATCAAGCGGTCTGGCGCGTTTCAGATGACCCGGCGTTATTTCGTGAACGTGAGATCCACGGTTCCGATCGTGAACCCGGCCTTCTTCACCTTTGCGGTGTTGCGCACGGTGCGGCGGTCCACCTGGGTGAGCGTATCGTCGAAGGAAAGCAGGAGCGGGCCGTTTTCGGTTTCAAGTTCGGCGATATAGGCAAACCGGATCGCGCCACTGGCATCGGTCGTGACGTTGGTGGGGGCGATGACGTCCGCGCGCTGGCCGACGTAGCGGCCCTCGGCAACCTTTTGGAAGAACCATGTCTTGGTGTCCTTTTCGCCGTCCTCGTAGACGAAATCCTCCCGAAGCCGCAGCGTGAATGTGCGCGGGTTCCATGTGCCCGTGAGATAGACCGTGAAGGGCCGGTAGACACCGGCGATCTTGCTTTCGAAGACGCCCATTCCGATGGTCTTGCCGCGAAAGAAATCCTCGAGAACGAGCGTCTTCGCGGCGGCCGGAATTGCCGTGAAAGCAAGAAGGAAAAAGGCAATCAGCAGGTGAGGGCGGAACCTGGGCATGGGGCGTGACCTTTGGGCTTGTGACGTGCCCAGATTACGGCTGTGGCCCTGCTTCAGATTTGTCTAGCCACCAAATTTGTCATGCCACGTCGGGACTGGGTCTCCGGGAGCAGGCGAGGCGTTGTAGATCCCTCTGGCAATGGCGCGGGCAAGACAGGAGGCTGCCGCTGCCCCAAGCCTGACCATGTCCTCCAGGCCGCTCTCCAGTTTGCGCTGTCCGGTCGACAGGGCAAAAACAAGATCGCCGTCCAGGGGCGTGTGCGCGGGCCAGAGCGCTCGGGCAAGCCCGTCATGGGCCATGACTGCCAACCGCTTGGCTTCGCCCTTTGTCAGGACCGCATCGGTTGCAACAGCGGCGATCGTGGTATTGGCGCCGGCCTTTAGCGCGTCGAGCTTGGTTCGCACCTCGACGGCATCGAGCGGGAAGGGGTTAGCGATGCCACGTCCGCCAAATTCGTCGCCGATTTCAAAGGGCGACGCCCAGAAATGGGGGCCTTCCCCGATCGTTGCACGCCCGAGCGCGTTGACGGCGACGATTGCGCCGACGGTCACACCATTGTCGAGCACCTGGGAGGCCGACCCAAGTCCGCCCTTCAGGTTCGCGGTGGTCGCTCCGGTGCCGGCTCCGACCGAGCCGAGCGCAAAATCAAGGGAAACGGCGTCAAGTGCCGAGCGGCCGAGATCACGGTAGGGGGCCGCTTGCCCCCAGCTCTTGTCGCCGCCGTTGAGCAGATCGAAAAGAATGGCCGTCGGAACAATCGGAACCCGCACGGGCCCGACCTCGAAACCGTAACCGAGTTCCGCCAGTCGTCCCTGAACGCCCGCTCCGGCATCGAGGCCGAAGGCCGATCCGCCCGCCAGCACAACGGCGTCGATCTTCTCAACCGTCTGTTCCGGTTCGAGCAACGCGATTTCCCGTGTCCCGGGTGCGCCGCCGTGAATTGCCACGGACGCGACAGCCGGCTCGTCGGGAAGCAGCACTGTCGCCCCCGACTTGAGATCCATGTCGGACGCATTGCCGATCTTGAGACCGGGCACGTCGGTGATGAGATTGCGGGGGCCGGGCATATGGGAGATTTCCAAACCTGAGACTAGAGGCCAGTTTGATCCGGCTGTGCTCAGGTGTCGAGGCTTTTGTAGCCTCTGCGGACATAAAGGAGCGACTTGCCCGCGTCGGTCATGCGCAGGTCAACGACGGTGCCGACGATGATCGAATGCGTGCCCATCTCAGACACGGAGTAGATTTCGCAATCGACACTCAGGCGCGCACTGTCGAGGGCCGGACAGCCGGTCGCCAGTTTTGTCCAGTCAGCCTTTGCGAAGCGATCCGGCATTTCAAGATTGTCGCGTCCGGCGAAGCTGTCGGATATGCCCTCGTGGTCGTCGCTCAGGGTGTTCAAACAAAAACACCTGTTCTGAAGCACCGCGCTGTGCACGCGGGTCTGGCGGTTCAGGCAGATCAGGATACTGGGGGGATCGTCGCTGACCGAGCAGGCGGCGGACACCGTTGCACCCTGTTGCCCGCCGGGACCGTCGGTGGTGACCACGTGAACGGCCGCCGCGATCCGGCTCATGGCCTCGCGGAAGCTGTGCGTATCGAGCGGCAGCCGGCCTTGCTCTGATGCGGGAATCGTCATGTCACAATGCTCCTGGGCCGGCCTTGGCGGAATCGGGTATGGTCGCGGTTTCGGGGCGAAGTTTAGACCTAGGACCACGGTATGCCTAGGGTATGGACTCATAAATGAAGTCAATTTGGTTTGGATCGTTTTGACCAACTGCGAGAAGCGAAAGCGCAGGAAATGTGGTTCATTTTCAAGCCTTTCGCGACGATGAAGATGGCCAAAACGGCCAAATCCGAAGGACGGCAAAATGGCTTTACCTCGCAGCGTCACCGCGCTTGACCGGGCAAAGGCCCGCTCTGCGCACGCTTCCTTGCGAGATTTTGCCATTTCTGCCGCCAAATCGGCTTCATTTATGGGTCCATACCCTGGTCAAAATAGAGCGAAACGCTGTCCCGCAAAGATCAAGCCTGAAATTCGATCCCTTTAACCGGATTGAGATTTTTTGCCGTCGGCGATAGGGATGAATGGGAGCGTTTCATGTGCTGGAGAACCGGATGATACACTGTCGATTGACACTCCTGGCAGCCGCCCTCGGCGGAGCCCTGACCGCGGGTCAGGCCAGTGCCGAGATATCGATCGCGGTTGCGGGGCCGATGGACGGGCAGTTCCGTGACCTCGGCGCACAGATGCGGGCCGGTGCGGAGCAGGCGGTGGCCGATCTCAATGCGGTCGGGGGCGTCAACGGGGAGCGCCTCGTGCTCGAGGTGGCAGATGATGGCTGTGATGCGGACAAGGCCGTGGCCGTCGCCAACCAGCTGATCGGGAGGGACGTTGTATTCGTCGCCGGACACTTCTGTTTCAACGCCTCGATACCGGCGAGCGAGGTCTATGCAGGGGCCGGCATCGTCCAGATCTCTCCGGGAACGACCTTGCCGAAATTCACGGACGACCGCGCCGGAGAAGGCGTGTTCCGCCTGGCACCCAGGGACGATCAGCAAGCGGAGGTCGCCGGGCAGTTTCTCGCCGACACTTATGCAAGTGACCGCATCGCGCTGATTCACGACAAGACCGCGTATGGAAAAGGCCTGACCGACGCGGTCAAGGCCATCATGAACGACCTGGGCAAATCCGAGGAACTCTCGCTCGGGTTCGATGCGGGTGAGGATGACTACCGCTATCTCGTTTCACAGCTCGGCCTTGAAAATGTCGGGGTGGTGTTCCTGGGCGGGTATCATCCGGAGGCGGGGCTGATCAAGCTCGAGATGGACCGGCAGGGACTTGACGCCGTGCTGGTGTCAGGTGATGCGCTCATGACCGATGAGTTCATGGCCGTCGCAGGCGAGGCGGGTAACGGCACGATCCTGACGTATCCGATCGACCCGCGCGATATCGAGCAAAGCGCCGTGGTGGTCAGCGCATTGGAAGAAGCAGGGAAGCCCGCGGACCGCTATTCCCTGGCCACCTATGCTGCGATCCAGGCCTGGGCACAGGCGGCAAATTCGGCCGGCAGCACGGATCTTCAGGCGGTGGCAGACGTGCTCTCTACCCAGACCTTCGAGACCGTTCTCGGGCCCGTCGAATTCGATGAGAAGGGAGACGGCAACCGGCCGGAATACGTCATTTACGAATGGCGCGAGGGGGCGCCGAAACTGCGTTGAGGCCACGCCAATAGATCCATTTGAGATGAGCGAAGGGGACGCAATCCGGCCGGATATGCGTCCCCTTTCGTCGCAGGCCGGGCCGCTCAGGTCCGGCGGCCCGTTCCGCTGATCTTGATGTTGACCTTGTCGGCATAGATCGGCAAACCGGCTTCCATGCCGTAAAAGCTGCGGAAAAATCCGCCGGAGACCGTGAAGCCGACGCGCCCGTTGCCCTTGTTGCCGGTGATCTGAACTTCGAGCTTGGTGCGCTTGGTCTTGCCGCGCAGCGAAAGAACGCCCTCGACTTCAGCCGTGTATTTGCCGGTGATCCGGATGCGCGTGCTCTGGAACTTGGCGACGGGGTACTTGGCGACATCGAACATGGCCGAGCTTTTCAGAAAACCGGTCACCTTGTCATTGTTGGTTTTCACGCTGGAAAGGTCGATCGTCACGTTGACCTTGCTTTTTTCGGGGCGGTTCTGATTGAGAACCATCTTGCCCGACACCTTGCCGAATTCGCCCTGGACCGGGCGGCCACCCAGCACCCGTACGGAAAACCCGGTGTCGATGTTAGCGGGCGACAGCGTGTAGGTACCGGAAATGGAGCCGGCAGCGGCCGGTAGCGACCAGCCGACCAGCAGAGCGAAAGACACGACGATCGATTTCAGCGTTCGAAAGCTCTTTGAGGTGCGGTCACGCCGGAAACGAATGGGGTGCATTGGACTGTTCCTTCCTTGAATCTCGGATCTCGTCTGGTTTCGCGAATTGAGACGGGTTGGCCGCGAAGCCTCTCCCGTTGCCTCTGTTCGCTCCAAATGTCGTCTTTCAGGCGGTTCTTCATAGTGACGGCTGTCACACCCAACGCATCGGACACCCACATTCTACGTCGTGCATCCGGCCTGGTTTCCTCGATGCCGCGAGTTTGACCCTGCCGTGATGCACAGATCCGGGAATTAACCTTCAGTTAAGAAAGTAGCGGCGCGCAGCTTCTTTCAAGGTGGCAGGCACGGTATTTTCCCTCCCAAAACCAGGGAAAAGTCATGCGTCAACATTCCTGTCTGCGGGTCGCGAGCCTGTTTGTTGCTCTCTTCCTATTGTGCAGTTTTCAATTACCGGCCGCCGCCGCCGAGCTGGTCGGATTTTCCGATCACAGGTTTCGGCCCGGCACGATCGTGATCAAGAATTCCGAAAAGCGGCTCTATCTGGTTTTACGCGGCAAGAGAGCCATCCGCTACAAGGTTGCCGTCGGCAAACCACGCAAGGCGTGGACCGGCCGGGCGCAGATCACCGCGAAATATGTCCGGCCGGACTGGTCGCCTTCGCCTGAAGTGCGCAGGGACTTTCCGCATCTTCCGAACGTTATCCGGGGCGGCGCGCCGAACAATCCCATGGGTGCAGCCGCCATGACGCTCTCCAACGGCAACTACGCCATTCACGGCACCAACAGACCCGGTTCGATCGGGCGCGCCGTGTCCTATGGCTGCATCCGCATGGCCAACATCGACATCGAGGACCTGTTTCAAAGGGTGGGTGTCAGGACGCCGGTCGTGGCGCTGCCCTAGGGTACGGACTCATAAATGAAGTCAATTTGGTTTGGATCGTTTTGACCAACTGCGAGAAGCGGAAGCGCAGGAAATGTGGTTCATTTTCAAGCCTTTCGCGACGCGGCAGATGGCCAAAGCGACCAAATCCGAAGGACGGCAAAATGGCTTTACCTCGCAGCGTCACCGCATTTGACCGGGCATAAAGCCCGCTCTGCACACGCTTCCTCGCGAGATTTTGCCATTTCTGCCGCCAAATCGGCTTCATTTATGAGTCCGTACCCTAGCGCGGAGCGGTAAGCTCTGCCAGGCGGTCGCAGGGACAGCGTGCCGCATTTAGTTTCGAAAGTTTGAAACTATTCTTGCCGGCGGTTTGTCAAAACCCGACATCCGGACCCTGCCGGTTCCAAGTGCCCCAACTCTGACCCGGCAGGGTTCCGGAGGAACCAGCGACACCCGTTACATCTTGCGACAATTCCGGTCCTACCCGGGGACATATGTGCGACATCTGCCGTGTAGTCTTTCCGGATCAAGGGTTGATTTAGCGAACGGGTGGTTCGGGGTGTCGATTTTCAGGGACGTATTGAATTCCAGAGCGTTCATCTGGGGACTGCTGGCGTTGCCGTCGATCCCGATGATGCTGGCGCTTGCCAATGGTGCGGTGTCCGAGGACGGGCGTCCGGCGACCGAATTCCTGCTTCATCCGACCGGCGAATTCGCGGCGCGCTTCATGATCATCTCGATGATCATTTCTCCCTTCCGGCTGATGTTTCCGAAGAATGCGTTCTGGTACTGGATGTTGCGCAGACGGCGCTATTTCGGGGTCGCGGCATTCCTGTACGCGGCGCTGCACACTGTCCTCTATGTTGTCGACATGGGCTCCTGGCAGTCCATTCTGGGCGAGTTCTGGGCGCTCGGCATCTGGACCGGCTGGCTCGCTTTCTTCGTTTTCGTTCCCATGGCGGCCACGTCGAATGACGCGTCGGTCAAACGGCTCGGCCGCTACTGGAAGCCCCTGCAGCGGTTCGGATACCTGGCCGCCGTGGCGACACTTGTGCACTGGATGTTCGTACACAACGAATTCGGTCCAGCCCTGGTTCACTTTGTGCCGCTCGCGCTGCTCGAGGCCTACCGCGTCTACCGGTTCTACAATCCCGCGGCCAAACCGGCTGCCGCCTGATCGGAAACCCTGATTTAGAGAGGACGAAACGATGAACTTCACGCTTCACACGGCAACGTCGCTGCTGACTTGCTTTTTCACCTTTCCGGTCTGCGCAACGGGCATGTTCGAATGCGAAGCGACCGAAAAATCGGCGTGGCTGTCCGAACAGCAGGTCACGGAAAGACTGGTCAGCGAAGGCTGGCAGGTGCGCCGGATGAAGGAAGACGGCGGCTGCTGGGAAGTGTACGGCACGACGCCTGAAGGACAGCGGGTCGAGGTCTATGTGCACCCTGTGTCGGGGGAAGTCCTGCTTATCAATCAGCGCGGCACCATCCTCTACCGGAAGGAAAGCTAGGCCAAAGCGGATCTGCCGGCTGTCAGATCCGCTCTAAAGCCACTTCCGCGGATCCTTTAATCCCTCTTTGCGCCGGTCTCCGGACATGGCATTGGCGAGATCCGATACCGCGTCGAGGGAGTGCGCGGCGCGGAATTCATCGACATGGGGCAGCATGGCCCGAATGCCCTTTGCCTTTGCCTCGAAGCCGTCAAAACGCAGCAAAGGGTTGAGCCAGACCAGATGCCGGCAGGACCGGTGCAGGCGATCCATTTCGCGCGCCAGATCCTCATCGGTGTCTCGTTCCAGACCGTCCGTTATCAGCAGAACGGTCGGTTTTCCAGACAGGACCCGGCGCGACCAGTGCTTGTTGAAATCGTGAAGCGCCGATGCGATCCGGGTTCCGCCGGACCAGTCCTCGACCCCTGCCGAGCAGGCTTCAAGCGCTTCGTCCGGGTCCTTCATGCGTAGTTGCCGGGTGACATTGGTCAGCCTGGTGCCGAACAGGAACGTGTGTACGTCGCGCCGCTCGGCAGTCATGGCGTGGAGAAAATGCAGAAGCAGGCGTGAGTATTGGCTCATCGAGCCGGAAATATCGCACAGCGCCACCAAGGGCGGCCGCTTCTCTGCGGGCTTTCTGAATTTCAGGTCGATGATCTCACCGCCGGCGCGCATGGAGGCGCGCAGGGTCTTGCGCGGGTCGACGCGGCCGCGTGGCGCTGCCGTCAGGCGCCGCAGCCTGATCTTGTCCATCGGCATGGCCATGGCCCGCAGCACCTTCTTGGCGGCAGCGACCTCTTCTGCCGTCATCTGGGCAAAGTCCTTCGTCTGCAGCAACTCCTTGCCGGAGACAGTGAATTTCGCATCGACCTCTATCTCGGGAACGGTTTCTTCCGCGACCCGTTCCTTGGCGGCCTGGAAGGCCTGTGAAACGCGGGTCTGACCGGCTTTCGGTTTTTCCGGTGGACCGCGCGGCGGAGCGACAGGCGAAAGGATCGCCAGCATCTTCTCGATCAGGCCGCGGCTCTGCCAGTAGATCCGGAAGGCCTCGTCGAACAGGACCTTGTGTTCGTGTTTGCGCACGAAAACCGAATGGAGCGTCCAGTAGAGATCCTCCCGGTTTTCGATCCCGGAAACTTCGACGGCATTGACGGCATCCACGACCGACGCCGGCCCGACCGGAACACCCGCTTTGCGCAGCGTTCTGGCAAAATAGACGATGTTGTCGGTTATCCGGGAGCGGATCTCGGTTGCTGCCATCTGTCCGGCGCTCAAACAGCCGGCATCGATTGGACCTGCGGGATCTCCTTGCGGATCTCGTCGATCATGTGACGCACCTTGGAGCCGCGTACCCGCTCGATATCATCTTGGTATTTCAGAAGAACACCAAGCGTGTCGGAGGCAAGATCGGGATCGAGCGCGATTTCGTTGAGTTCCGACAAGGCTGTCGCCCAGTCCAGGGTCTCGGCGACGCCCGGCTGCTTGAATAGATCCTCGTCGGCCCGGAGTTTCTGAACGAAGGCGACGACTTCGTGTGCCAGCCGTTCGGCTGCACCCGGCACCTTCCTGCGCACGATTTCCAGTTCGCGGTCGGCATCCGGATAATCGACCCAATGATACAGGCAGCGCCGCTTCAGGGCGTCATGGATCTCGCGCGTGCGGTTCGTCGTGATGATCACGATGGGAGGTTCTTCGGCGCGCACGGTCCCAAGTTCGGGAATGGAGACCTGACTGTCTGCAAGGACCTCCAGAAGAAAGGCCTCGAACGCTTCGTCGGCCCGGTCCAGTTCGTCGATCAGAAAGACCGGGGCACCATTGATCGAGGGTTCGAGCGCCTGCAGGACCGGGCGCTTGATCAGGAACCTTTCGTCAAATATCGATTTGGACAGGTCGGCGTGTTCCGTGTCGCCTGAAGCTTCGGCAACGCGGATTTCGACCATTTGCGCCTGGTAGTTCCACTCGTAGACAGCCGAGGCAATGTCGAGGCCCTCATAGCATTGCAGGCGGATCAGGTCACGGCCGAGCGTGGTGGATAGAACCTTGGCAATCTCGGTCTTGCCGACACCGGCTTCTCCTTCAAGAAACAGGGGACGCTTCATCTTGAGCGCCAGGTGAAGGACGGTCGCCAGCGATCTGTCCGCGACATAACCCGCCTGATCCATGAGATGAAGCGTATCGTCGATGGAAGCGGGAAGGGGCGTCGGGCTCATGGCGTCTCCTGGGCGTTTGGTTTTCCGGCATCATATAGGCCGGACAGCATCAAGGTCAGCCCGGACCAAAGTACGGCAAGACATGGAGACCCGGATCTGACCGGTTTTCGCTGGCCGTCTAGACGACCTAGCACGTGATGTCTTGCGGTCATACCCTCATCATCGCGGCTTGTCGGCATCCATTGCTGTCCGGTTTAGAAAACACTGTCGAACTTATGTCGTTGAGAAAGCCCCGTAATTCCGTGCAGCGCCAAACCGGGATGCGGAATTGTTTCCCCGATGTGTCATCCCGGTTTGCCGCACGCGCGGCAAGACCGGGACCCAGTACCCGTTGTGGCCAGAGACTGAGACACGACGGAAAACCAGGTGATTACTGGTTTCCGCCTTCCGCTGCGCTTCAGCCGGAATGACAAGTTCAGTGACTGGGGATGGCCTCGCTCAATCAACTCCGAGCTAAACCGGACAGCAGTGGGCGGCATCAGGGGATGACCTAATGTGCAGAACCTCTCGAAACATCTATGTTTCCTAGGTTCGATTCGAGGGAGGAAATGTGGTGGCAGGCAGCAGGCTGTTTCTCACAAGCGTCTTGATCATTCTGGCAGGACATGGCGCGCAGGCATCCGATGGGGCGTATCCGTCCGATCCGATCAGCCTTGCGACGGGAGAAGAACTTGCGCAGATCCATTGCGCCACCTGTCATGCCGTCGGCAAGGAGGATGTCAGCGCGCAGCCGGGGGCTCCGGCATTCCGGGATCTGTCGAAACTCTATCCGTTGGAAAGCCTGGAAGAGCCGCTTGCGGAAGGCATCGTGACCGGCCATGAAAACATGCCGGAAGTGGCCTTTGAAGCGGACGACATCGACGCCTTTCTCGGGTATCTGACCCTGATTCAGAGCCGGTAATACGCGTCTGAGACTATCTGGCAGAATTGTTAGCAGTTGCTGTTGAATGCTGCTAAAGTGCTGTTAATAAACAGGAATTAGCTAAAAGTCGGGTTTGGTTAACCGCTTTTCCGTGACACTCTTTCTTGGCAACAAAGAAAGGATTGGCATGAAAACCAGCTCAGACTTTGAAAAGCGCTTCCTGGGATATGGCCTTTTGACGGCCGAAATCCTTTACCGGCTTCCCGATCATCCGAAATTCCTGCAAAGCTTTCTGTGGCAGACGGAAGACCTGGCGCCGCAATTTCCCGAACTGACAAAATTTCTGGACTTCTGGGAACGGGAGATCGAAGGGCGGATCCATTCCGTTCGCGTTGCCCATCAGAACCTCATGGATCCCGTCGATTTCCGCTTTGCAGATGGCGAAATCCTGATGCATTGACGGCACTTGCGCTCAACGTGCCGTCAGGCCCAGTCCAAGCCCGTCGCGCATGACGGCGCGGGACTGGCTGGTGAAATCAGAGCCGCTGCCTTCGTGCAGGACAAAGCCCGGCAGAAGCCTGAGCGGCGCCCTGCTTGCGCGAACAGAGCGCACGAGTACGCGCGTCGCGGGGGCATCTGGACGCGGTCGAAGCGGGATCACATCGGTTGCGCCGAAACGCCCCTTCAGAACCGTCAGGAGTTCCTGCAGACCGTCGGCACGGAAGATGACTGTCAGGCTGCCGCCGTCGCGCACGATGTCGGCTGCCGTTTTCGCCCAGGGTTCGAGACCCCTTTCATCGAGCATGTGCGCATCCGCCCGAGCCGCATTGGGCGAGGCGCGAAATTTTTCAGCTTCGTAGTAAGGCGGGTTCATGATGGCGTGATCAGCCATGGCGGGCACAAGACCGGAGGCGTGGCGAACGCTGCCCTTGGCGGTTATGTCGGCAGAAAGCAGGCGGACACGATCGGAAAAACGCGCGTTATCGGGATCGGACAGCGCACGTTCGGCCAGCGCCAGGACGGTATCGTCGATCTCAACCAGTGTTACGGTAATGCCGGGCAAGCGTGCGGCGGCACAGAAACCCGCCGTGCCGACGCCGGCTCCCAGATCCACCACGTGCCCTTCAAGCGTTTCGGGCAGCGCAGCGGCGAGATAGACCGCGTCCAGGCCTGCGCGATGGCGGCCTCGTCTGGGTTGATAGACATGCACCCGGCCACCCAGGAAGGCATCGCGTGTTACGGCTTGGGCACCTGCATCTTCTGAAGCAACCATGTCAATTCTGATCTTTGACAGGCCGCAATTCGTGTTCGAGGCCCGCATCTCGGACAAGGCTGCGCGCCTTGTGGATCTGGTCGCTGTCAACCAGGATGCGCCGCGGGATCATAGCCAGTGATCCTTCCATGATGCTCATATTGCCATCTGCGACAAAATGCTTGATTCCGGCTTCCCCGAGGATCGATTCCAGGAATGAAATGAGGACCGGATCATTCGTTCTGACAAGTTCTTCCATATGTTTTCCGGGTTTAGCGGCTTACGATTGCGGGATTGCCTTAAAAACCCCTGCGAACAGGTTTACAGCAAAATCATGTGTTTGTGGCATTTCAACAGTTTGTCAACGTGCTGGCGTCTTGCCCCGGAGCCCTTAGCGCCATATTGTCCGCTCAAATATTCGAGGAGTGCCATAAGTGGCCGTTGTCGCAACAACATATTCTGACAGCCAGTCGCGCCGTCCCAGCATACAGCCGCTCGTCGATCTCGTATCGCCGGGCATGGCGGACGTGAACGAACTGATCCTGTCCAAGGCCGGCTCCAATGTGGAATTGATCCCGGAGATTGCCAAGCACCTGATCTCGTCCGGCGGCAAGCGTCTGCGGCCCATGCTGACGCTCGCATTCGCGGACATGTTCGGCTACCAGGGCAGCGGTCACGTCGTTTTGGCCGCGAGTGTCGAGTTCATGCATACGGCAACGCTTCTGCATGATGATGTCGTTGACGAGAGCGACATGCGCCGGGGCAAGCTGGCGGCCCGGAAACTCTGGGGCAATCAGGCAAGCGTTCTGGTCGGTGACTATCTTCTGGGCCAAGCCTTCAAGATGATGGTCGACGTCGGTTCGCTCGAAGCGCTCAGTATCCTTTCATCGGCTTCCGCCATCATTGCCGAGGGGGAGGTGCTGCAACTGGGTGCGGCAAAGAATATGGGTACCACGGAAGCGGATTACCTGCGTGTCATTGAGGCCAAGACGGCTGCGCTTTTTGCTGCAGCGGCGGAGGTAGGTCCGGTGATCGCGGATCAGAGCGACGCCACCAAACTGGCTGCCCGGACCTACGGACTGGAACTCGGCTACGCTTTCCAGCTGGTTGACGACGCCCTCGACTACGGCGGCTCGTCGGCAGATCTCGGCAAGGACGTCGGCGACGACTTCCGCGAAGGCAAGATCACGTTGCCCGTGGTTCTGGCCGTGGCGCGCGGAACCGATGAAGACAGACTGTTCTGGAAACGCTGCCTCGAGGGCGAGGGTGTCGAAGACGGCGATCTGGAGCAGGCAATCGAGCTTCTGAAAAAATACGATGCCCTTTCAGAGACCGTCAGCCGGGCACGTGACTATGGCGACAAGGCCCTGAAAGCACTCGAGTCCCTGCCGCAAGGATCTTACAACGATGCGTTGGGCGATACCGTGGCATTCTGTATTTCGCGGGTCAGCTGAGCGGTTCGGTTCTGCCAGCAGCGCGTGCGCAGGTCGATCGCGCCCCGGTCTTCCATGTCAAGCAAGGCTGATCAGGCCAATCGTCCCGAAGCTACCCACCAATCGGGACGACGCGCGCGGAGTGAACGCTCCAGTTCCATTTCCCGGCCAGCTTCGCACAGACCGAACACGGTGGCACCTGAACCCGACATTCGCGCAAGAACGACGCCTTCTTCGGTCTCAAGAGCCTCGACAACATCTCCGATTTGAGGGCAAAGATCGACCGCGGGTTGCTGCAGATCGTTTCGGCATCGCCTGAGCAGGTCAACGAGTTCCGGAAGCGCGTCGAGGCGCTCCGGGAATTTGGGTAGACCGGGATTGCTTCTTTTTTTCAATGTTTTGAATACGCCTGGTGTTGAAACCTCTATCCTTGGATTGATCAGCACCATTCCGCATTGGGGCAGTTGCGGGGCGGGCGAAACGTCTTCGCCAATGCCGCGCATGATCTGGGGCTGCGATGTGAGACAAACAGGTACGTCCGCCCCCAGTTTCAACGCAATCCCGTGCAGGCGATCATCGTCGAGATAGGTCCCCGTATGGTGTTCCAGCAGCCTGAGCGCTGTTGCCGCATCGCTGGAACCGCCGCCAATGCCGGACGCCACCGGAAGCCGTTTGCTGAGCGTCACTTTGAGTGTCAGCGGGTCGAGGCCGGCGGCATCTGCGAAAAGACAGATCGCCTTGACGACGAGGTTTTCCCCGGCAGGGCCCTTCAGATCGTGGGCAAACGGGCCCTCGATGACAAGTTCAAGCGTTTCGGAGGTTTCTACGGACAGCCGATCGCCAATCTGCGGAAATACGACCAGCGATTCAAGCAGATGGTAGCCGTCCGTCCGTTGTCCGGTGATGTGCAGCGCCAGATTGACCTTGGCGCGCGCCAGTTCGGCCGCCGGTGCGGCACTTCTCAACGCGGTCATCCTTGATCTGCTTACCCGCCGTTGTTGTCGCTCTTTGCCTTGGCGGCGTCCGTCACGGTGGGTTCCTGCAAACCATTGGCGATCTTGTCGAGAATCTTCGGCAGGTCCTTTTCGGTCGGGCCGAGATCCCGCGCATGGTTCCACTGGAAGCGCGCTTCGTTGCGGCGGCCGACCATCCAGTAGGCATCGCCGAGATGGTCATTGATGACAGGATCGGCCGGGCGCAGTTCAATTGCCCTTTCGAGTTCCTTGACCGCTTCCTCGTACCGTCCAAGCCGGAAATAGACCCAGCCGAGACTGTCGACGATGTAGCCGTCGGTGGGGCGCAACTCCACCGCCGTCTTGATCATCTCAAGTGCCTCATCGAGCTTGAGGCCCTGGTCGACAAGCGAATACCCGAGGTAGTTGAGGACAAGGGGCTGGTTCTCGTTGAGCTCAAGCGCCTTGCGGAAATCGGCTTCAGCCATGTCCCATTTGCCGAGACGTTCACGGGTGATACCGCGGAAGTACATCAGCAGCCAGTGCTGGGCTTCCAGCTCGGAAATCGTGTCGATCCCCTGGGAATAGATGGTTTCGGCTTCGTCGTAGATCTCATGCGAGCGAAGAATGTTCCCGAGCGCGACCACGGCTTCCAGGTCTGCGGGATCCTTTTCTATCAACACTTCCAGGTGGCTGCGGGCCTCGTCGACCTTCTCAAGCGCATTGAAATTCAGCCCGACCTGGATCTCTGCTTCGCGCTTCAGAACACTGTCGTCGGGAACGCGCATGAAGGCGTCGATTGCGCGCGCAGGCTGCTCCATGCGTTCAAAGACGCTCCCGAGCGCAATCGCGGCAAACTCGGCTGTCGGGTCCATGTGCAGCGCAAGCTGCAGGTAGGAGGTTGACAATTCCTCGCCGCCGTCGCGGCCGATGACGGCACCCAGACCATAAAGGATCTCAGCCATGCCCTGTGCCGGGTCCGAGACCATCGGCGGGACGACATCACCGCTTTCCAGGAACGCCCTGGTCTGTGCGATCTTGGGGTGGCCGCGGAACTGCTGGTCGTATTGATCGAGCGCCGCTATGGCCTCCTGCTGCCGGCCGTTTGCAGCGAGTATGCGCGCATAGGCATCGACAACCCGGATTGCGGCCTGATCGAGTGCATAGGCACCTTCGATCGTTTCCAGTGCATCCTGGTTCCTGCCGGCGGCGAATTGCAAGTGAGCCTTGTGCGTCGCCTTGAAGACTTCGAACCAGTCCGGACCGCGCAGGTTGTCGATCAATTCGATGGCCTCGTCGATCTTGCCGTTGCCGTAGAGCGACCAGGCGCGGGAGATTCCGATGGACAGCTGGGCGAGGGGACCGTTTCGTCCATTGGCGAGCGACTGATCGGCCTCGTCATAGTTTCCGTCGATGATCTGCTGTCCGCCGAGCGCGAGCTGGGCCAGGAAGTTCTGCAAGCCGGCGTTTTCAAGCTCCCCGGCGTAGTGGACGGCCTCGTCAACGTTGCCATTGGCCAGCTTCAGCAGGAACGTCCGCTCCAGAAGCATTGTATTGGTCGGGTCGGCTGCGAGTGTTTCTTCATAGAACGCCGCAGCATGACCATAGTCTTTCTGAAAACCGGCGAGGCGGCCGGACAGATAACTTCCGGACAGGGTCAGCGGCAAGTTCGAGGGTGTGCCAAAGACCTGCGCCTTGGAGTCCGTGTCCGCCGCGGCGCAAAAAGGCGCGAATGCCATCGTGCTCGCCAGCGCAAGAACCTTTAGACGCGAATTCTTGCGGTGAATCCGGGAAACGGCGCCGGCCAAATCAGTCATATGTCCTCGCATGCTCGGTCGATGGGCAATCATTTTGTCGCTTATCGCTGTTGAGAATGGCGTCTTTAAGGCCCAGCGGCAAGGCGTGTGCGAAACTTTCTGAGGGTTTAAATCCATTTGATTTTGCTCTGCGTTGGAAATTGCTGTTGTTCTGTCGAAACAATGCGGCTTTCCGCCAAAAAAGGACTTGAAGACAATCCTTTGCCGTAGCAGGTATGTGCGGCGCAACAATGAGCTGGAGGCGTCGCGCCTCTGCTGCCACGCGAGGAGATTTCAGATGGCCAAGTGGGTCTATAGTTTCGGCAATGGTGAAGCGGAAGGTGCAGCTGAAATGCGCAATCTGCTTGGTGGAAAAGGCGCCAACCTTGCGGAAATGAGCAGCCTCGGCCTGCCGGTTCCGCCCGGTTTCACCATCACGACCGAAGTCTGCACCTGGTATTACGAGCACGGCAAATCCTATCCGGATGAACTCAAGTCGCAGGTCGCCGAAGCGCTGGAGAAGGTCGGTGCCGCGACAGGCAGGTCCTTCGGGGATGCGCAGAGACCCTTGCTCGTCTCGGTGCGCTCCGGTGCAAGGGTTTCAATGCCAGGCATGATGGACACGGTCCTGAACCTCGGGCTCAACGATCAGACCGTGGAGGCGATCGCGAGGGAAGCAGGTGACCGCCGCTTCGCCTATGACAGCTACAGGCGCTTCATCCAGATGTACTCGGATGTCGTGCTCGGCCTCGACCATCACGAGTTCGAGGAGATCCTCGAGGACTACAAGCAGCGGAACGAGCTTGCTCTCGACACGGATATCGATGCCGATGCCTGGCTTGGCATAATCGAGAAGTTCAAGGCACTCGTCGAAGAAGAGCTCGAGCGGCCTTTCCCGCAGGACCCGCAGGAACAGTTGTGGGGCGCCATCGGCGCCGTTTTCAGTTCGTGGATGGTTCCGCGCGCCGTCACCTACAGGCGGCTACATGACATTCCCGGCAGCTGGGGCACGGCCGTCAACGTTCAGGCGATGGTGTTCGGCAACATGGGGGAAAGCTCGGCGACCGGCGTTGCATTCACCCGCAACCCGTCGACAGGTGAAAACCTTCTTTATGGCGAGTTTCTCGTCAACGCACAGGGCGAAGATGTCGTTGCAGGTATCCGGACACCGCAGGACATCACGGAGCGCGCGCGGATTGAGGCCGGGTCTTCCAACCCGTCGCTCGAAGCGCTGATGCCCGAGGCTTTCGCAGAGTTCCAGACCTACTGCGCAAAACTGGAAGCGCATTACAAGGACATGCAGGACCTGGAGTTCACCATCGAGAAGGGCAAGCTGTGGATGCTGCAGACCCGTGCAGGCAAGCGCACGGCGAAGGCCGCTCTCAAGATTGCCGTCGATCTGGTTGAAGAAGGCCTCATCACGCAGGAAGAGGCGATTGGCCGTGTCGAACCCGGCGCCCTGGACCAGCTTCTCCATCCGACAATCGATCCGGGCGCGGAGCGCGATATCGTGACCACAGGTCTGCCGGCATCGCCGGGCGCGGCCTCGGGCGCGATCGTGTTCACATCCGATGAAGCTGAAAAAGCCAAGGCGGAAGGCCGCAAGACAATCCTCGTGCGCGTTGAAACCAGCCCGGAAGACATTCACGGCATGCATGCGGCCGAGGGCATCCTGACCAGCCGTGGCGGCATGACGAGCCACGCGGCTGTGGTTGCGCGCGGTATGGGCAAACCTTGCGTTGCCGGTGCGGGGATGCTTCGCATCGACTACCGCAACGGTGTCATCAACGCGGCGGGAAGGATACTGAAGGAAGGCGAGATCATCACGATCGACGGGGCAACTGGACAGGTTCTCTCGGGTGAGGTGAAGATGCTGCAACCGACGCTTTCGGGCGACTTCGGCACACTGATGGGCTGGGCGGACAACGTCCGGCGGATGACTGTGCGGACAAACGCCGAAACGCCGCAGGACGCAAAGGTGGCGCGCGAGTTCGGCGCTGAGGGGATCGGCCTGTGCCGGACCGAGCACATGTTTTTCGAAGGCGAGCGTATCGTCGCCGTGCGCGAAATGATCCTTGCCGAAACGGAAGCAGGTAGAAGAGCGGCGCTGGCCAAACTCCTGCCCATGCAGCGGAAGGACTTTACGGATCTCTTTGAAATCATGCACGGACTGCCTGTCACCATCCGGCTGCTCGACCCGCCCCTGCACGAATTCCTGCCGAAATCCGAAGACGAACTCGGTGAGGTTGCCAAGGCGATGGGAGCCGATCCGGAGCGTTTGCGCGACAGGGCTCTGGTCCTGGAAGAGTTCAATCCGATGCTCGGGCATCGCGGCTGCCGCCTGCTGGTTTCCTATCCGGAGATCGCGGAAATGCAGGCTCGGGCCATTTTCGAAGCCGCAGTCGAGGCGGCCAAAAAGACGGGCGCCCCCGTCGTGCCGGAGATCATGGTTCCGCTTGTCGGCCTGAAAGGCGAACTGGATCTTGTCCGCAAGAGCATCGAGGCGATGGCAAAGGCGGTTGCCGGAGAAACCGACACGGAACTGACCTATCAGATCGGCACGATGGTGGAGTTGCCGCGCGCGGCGCTGAAAGCTGCCGAGATTGCCGAATCCGCCGAGTTCTTTTCCTTTGGCACCAACGATCTGACACAAACGACTTTCGGCATTTCCCGTGATGACGCGGCCTCATTCCTCGGCACCTATCAAAGCCGCGGCATTCTGGAGCAGGACCCGTTCGTGTCGCTCGACCCGGAAGGCGTCGGCGAACTCATAAAGATCGGTGTCGAACGCGGCAGGTCGACCCGGCCTGACATCAAGCTCGGCATTTGCGGTGAACATGGCGGCGATCCGGCATCGATCTCTTTCTGCGAGAGCGTCGGGCTGGACTATGTCTCGTGTTCGCCGTTCCGGGTTCCGATTGCCCGTCTGGCCGCGGCGCAGTCGGCGCTCAGGCACAAACAGTCCGGCTGACACGGCGTTGGGCCGAGGCACGGCCGCGACCAGTCTGGAGGCGCGTTGACGGCTTATCCTACTCCTGAAGACCTTCGTGCGGGCAGCAAACGCCTGCTCGCCCGGGTCCTGACGCGCCTGGAAACAACGGCGCACGACAGGGAAACGGCCGCCTTCCTGGACAGGTTGTGCCTGGATTCAAAGGGGTCCGTGCTCGGTCTGACAGGGCCGCCCGGCGTCGGAAAGTCCAGTCTGACCGATGCCTTGATCAAGGCCTATCGGGCCGAGGGCAAACGCGTCGCCGTGCTGGCTATCGATCCGTCCTCCTCGGTGACAGGAGGCGCCCTGCTCGGCGACCGGACCCGGCTCAAGACAGATCCGCTGGATGACGGGGTCTTCGTGCGGTCCATGGCTGCGCGCGACCGGCTCGGCGGGCTTTCCGATCAGGCGGTCGCGGCAATCACGGTGCTCAGGGCGGTCTTTGACCGGGTGATCGTCGAAACGGTCGGCATCGGTCAGTCCGAGGGCGATCTGAAACATGCCGTCGACACAGTTCTCTTGTGCATCCAGCCCGGTTCCGGCGACAGTCTTCAATTCATGAAGGCCGGGATCATGGAACTGCCGGATCTGGTCGCCGTGACGAAGGCTGATCTCGGGGCGCTTGCGCGCAGGGCATCGTCGGATGTCACTGGAGCGCTTTCGCTCAGCCGCACGGAAGGACAGGGCTGGAAAGTTCCCGTGACCGAGGTCTCCTCCCATACCGGTTCCGGAATAGCGGATCTGATCGCCGGCGCAGACGCGCACCGCGTTTATCTGCAAGAAACAGGATTGCTTGCACGGCGCAGGCAGCAGCATGTGGCCTGGTTCACGGATATGGTGCGCACCGAATTCGGGCGCGCGGGCCTGGCAATGCTCTCCGGTGAGGACTTGGTCACCCGTGCCGGTGACGCGCCTTTCGAGACCTTCCGCAGCTTTGCCGGCAAGATCTCCGGTCAGCTTCAATCGTGAGGCACAAGACTGTCGAACCGCCGGCGGGCGCGGCGCCGTTCAGCCTACGGTGTCTTATGCCGGAAACTGGACACTTTTGGCAAACTGCTCATTGTTTTCATTATGAAAATCGTGCAGGAACTGGCTCAGGGCGACACTCGTCAAAGGGCGCGAGATGAAGTAACCCTGCATGCGATGGCAGTCATGCACCTGCAGGAAGCGGATCTGGTCGATCGTTTCGATCCCTTCCGCAACTATGGTCATGCCAAGGGCCTTGCCGAGCTGGATGATCGAGACAATGATCGCTTCCGCTTCCGGGTTTCCGTTCATGTCGGAAACGAAGTCCCGGTCGATCTTCAGCGTGTCGAACGGGAACCGGCGCAGATAGCTCAAGCTTGAATAGCCTGATCCGAAATCATCCAGGGCGACCTTGATGCCGAGGCTTTTCAGCCGCCTGAGCGCCTTCAGAACCGAGTCGTCCCGGCCGGCGAAAACGCTCTCGGTGACCTCGATTTCAAGCCGTTGCGGCGGCAGGTCGTTTGCGGCGAGAATGGCCATGACCTTCTCGACAAAGCGGGGATGCCGGAACTGGTTGGGTGACACGTTGACCGAAACGACGACGCCCGGCCAATCATGCGCGCGCGCGCAGGCCTTGTTGAGCACCCAGATACCGAGATCGTCGATCAGGCCCGTTTCCTCTGCAACCGGAATGAACTGGGACGGAGGAACGACCGTGCCGTCTTCCTTGGTCCAGCGTGCGAGGGCTTCCACGGACACGATTTTCTTCGCGTCCGTGTCGGATTGAGGCTGGTATGCAAGATCCAACTGATCGTTTCTCAAAGCCAGCCTGAGTTCCCGTGACATCTCATCCTTCGACTGGACATGCTGCTCCATGGTCGGTTCGAAGAACGAACGGCGGTTGCGGCCGTTTGCCTTGGCATCGTAGAGCGCAATGTCGGCCTTGCGGAGCAACTCGTCCGGGTTCTTGCCGTCGCGCGGGGCGATTGCGGCCCCCATCGAGAGGCTTGCGAAGATCTCGCGCCGGCCGATTTTGACCGGTCTGGCGATCTCGTCCTGTACCTGGTCCAGAATGTATTCCAGCCATTCGTCGTTTTCGCAATCGCTGAGAACCATCGCGAATTCGTCACCGCTGATGCGCGCGACGATGCCATTGCCCGGGAGCACCTGTTTCAACCGGCTGGCGACGCCGACGATGACCTTGTCACCGGCAGAGTGTCCGAGCGTGTCGTTGATATCCTTGAAATGATCGAGATCGATATAGACCACGGCGGTGTTGGTGCCGTTCTGTTCGCCCTCTTCGAGTATCCTCGTCAGGAGCGACTGGAAACTGGACCTGTTGGGCAATCCCGACAGGGCGTCGTGACGGGCGGCATGCACGGCCTTGGCTTCGCTTCTGGCGAGCCGCTTCGTCATTTGGCGCGTGAACATCGTGACCGCAATGACAACGGCGGCGATCAGAAAGGCTGCAACCGCCAGGAACGGATTGATGCGCTGAAGCATCTGTGTTCCGGGCCGGCTGGCCTGCCAGGCGATGACGCCGATGTTCTTGCCCCGCGGCGATTGAAGAGCGTAGGTGCCCACACCGTGGCGGTCGTTTTGATCCTGCGCCAGCACGAACCCCTGCAGGCGCGACATGTCGGAAATGTTGTTCAGCTTCTGGCCGCGCAGGGGGATGAGGCTGACGAGAACGGCGGGGGCCTTGCGGTCACTGAAAACCGTCTGGATCTGCGGCACGACGGCAGCTGCCGTGAAAAGATGGGGCTCCCCCAGCAGCGGAACAATTCCCGTTTCCGCAATGGAGTGGTGGGTCGTCTCTCCCTGGGGCATGAAGCGATAGAGCCCGGACGGGGTCGGCTGGAAAGAGGTGATGTAGCGCGCACGCGCCTTTGCGATTGCAGGCGCCATTTCGTCAATCAGGCCGGGCGTCATCCAGTCGTTGTCAGTGTCCTGCGAAAAGACCGACGCAACGTTGAAATCGCTGTCAAAAAGGACCGATTTGGTAAAGCCGTGATTGCCGGCCAGCCAGTTCATCATGTTGTCGCGGATCCAGCGCTCGTTCCCGGACGGGTCCTTGACCGCGCGGAAAGCCTCGTCCCAGATCACGACGCCGGTCTGCTGCTTGGCGATGTAGTTTTGCGTGAGCTGGAGCGCGCCTCCGACGAGTTTGTGCTGGGATTCTTCAGCAGATTCATCGGACAGCCGCGCGGACCAGTTCATCAGCGCGAAAATGCCGGCAACCGAAGTCATCACGACGATCAGCATCGGAAAGATGATCGCACTCGCGATTTGACCACCTGAGTTTTTGATTGATCTGTTCATGCATAGGCCCAGTTGATGTGGGCCGAGTATTGACGAACCGGGTTAAGGAAAGTCCCCAAGATAATAGTAAAATAACGGTAAAATTATACGAAACTTTGCCGAAGTTGTTTTCGCGCCTTGCGAGCCCAGGAAGGGAGGTCGTTAACCGACATCAAACCAACGGACTTGTCATTCCGGCAGAAACGCAGCGAAAGGACGGAAACCGGCAGGTCCTGGTGTCTCCGACTTCGCTCAATCTCCAGCCACACGGGATACTCGATTCCGATCTTGCCGCAAATGCGCCAGACCGGGACGACAAAACCGGAAGAGTACCGCGTCCAGCCGGGCGGCAAGAGGTTTCAGATGAGTTGAAGCTCCCTGAGACTGACGTTCTTTCGCAGTCCGATGATCACATGATCATGGATTTCGATGCCGAGCGGCGCCGCGATCTCGATGATCGTCTTCGTCATCTGGATGTCCGCGCGTGACGGCGTGGGATCGCCCGAAGGGTGATTGTGAACCAGGATGAGTGCGGTTGCCGCGTGCTCAAGGGCCCGGCGGATCACCTCGCGGGGATAGACAGGCGTGTGATCCACCGTCCCGGTCTGCTGCACTTCGTCGGCGATCAGGCCGTTCTTGCGGTCGAGGAACAGAATGCGGAACTCCTCCACGGTGTTCAGTTCCATCGAGGCACGCAGGTAGTCAAGAACCTTCGGCCAGGAATCGAGCAGGCGGCGTTCCTGAAGTTCGGCTCTGTGATAACGGGCGATCGCGGCATGCACGGCTTTCAGCGTGTCGATGCTGACGTCCGACAGTCCGGGTATCTCGCACAAGCGCGCGCGCGGCGCGGCGAGGGCGGCGGAAAAAGAACCGAAGCGCTGCAAAAGGGCCTTGGCTACGGGTTTGGTATCCCGGCGCGGCAGGGCGGAAAAAAGCAGGAATTCCAGAAGCTCGTAGTCGGCGAGACTGTCTTCGCCGGATTTGCGGAACCGCTCCCGGAGCCTCTGGCGGTGTCCCTTCGTTGCCTGCGACTTGTCGGCCGGTTCAGGATTTGCCGCCACGTTGTCTCTCCGCCAGGTCGTCTCTTTCTTGAGTGTGGCGAACTGAAAACACGCCTCATGATTGCATTATCTGCCAGAGCGCAATTCAAATGCAACCGCAAAACCGGAGAAGCGGACACGTGATCGGTAAGGGCCGGATGTCCTCATGACGGCCGGCCCGGACAGGGCAGAGACTCGTGCGTCCGGCCGGACGCAAGTTGCCTAGGGTACGGACCCATAAATGAAGCCGAATTGGCGGCTGAAATGGCAAAATCTCGCGAGGAAGCGTGCGCAGAGCGGGCTTTTTGCCCGGTCAAGCGCGGTGACGCTGCGAGGTAAAGCCATTTTGCCGTCCTTCGGATTTGGCCGTTTTGGCCATCTGCCGCGTCGCGAAAGGCTCGAAAATGAACCACATTTGCTGCGCTTTCGCTTCTCGCAGCTGGTCAAAACGATCCAAACCAAATTGACTTCATTTATGAGACCGTACCCTAGTCTTCCTGAAGCCCGGGCTTGTGGATGCCGTTTGGCGACGTGGTGAAGATCTGGCAGCCATCCGCGGTGATGCCGACCGAGTGCTCGAACTGTGCCGACAGCGAGCGGTCGCGTGTCACGGCGGTCCATCCGTCACCCAGAACCTTGACGTGGGGACGGCCCAGATTGACCATCGGTTCGATGGTGAAGATCATGCCGGGCTTGAGTTCCACGCCTTCGCCGGGACGCCCGTAGTGCAGGATGTTGGGCGTGTCATGGAACAGCAGTCCCAGTCCGTGTCCGCAGAAATCGCGCACGACGGAGCAGCGCTGCGCTTCCACGTAAGTCTGGATTGCCGCGCCGATATCGCCGGTCGTATTCCCGGGTTTCGCCGCCTCGATGCCGCGCATGAGCGATTCGTAGGTTACATCGATCAGACGTTCCGAGGCCCGCTTGACCGGTCCGACCGGATACATGCGGCTGGAATCCCCGTGCCAGCCGTCTAGGATGAAAGTGACGTCGATATTGACTATGTCGCCTTCGCGCAGCGCCTTGTTGTTGGGAATGCCGTGACAGACGACGTGATTGATGGACGTGCAGCAGGATTTCGTATAGCCGCGATAGTTCAGCGTTGCCGGCAGGGCGTCGTGATCCATGCCGTACTGGTAGACGAAATCGTCGATTTCCTGGGTGGTCGTCCCGGGCTTGACGAGCGCTGCCAGTTCATCCAGGCAGGCGGCCGTCAATTGACCGGCCCGCATCATGCCTGCAAAGTCGTCCGGGCCGTACAGGCGGACCTGACCTGTGTTCTTGAGCGGGGCTTCCGCGGCGTCGATATAGCTGACCATTGCGCAACGTGTCTCTAGAGTTGGGGGACCGGTCGGGGATGTTCCACGCGAAGCGGCCACCACTTGCCTCGATATCCGACATGTCACATACCGCTCTACGGCCCGAATTTCCAGTCATTGTCGATGTTAATTCGGCGCGATCCGGAAACTCCCCGGCCTTTTGCCGAAAAGCGGAGACGCAACCTTGCGAAATGCCATCAGGCCGGATAGGTGAGTGACACAAGCGGGCGTGGTGGAACTGGTAGACACAAGGGACTTAAAATCCCTCGGCCCTAGGCTGTACGGGTTCGAGTCCCGTCGCCCGCACCAAGAAACTTCAAAACGCCAGAAGCCCACTTCCCGGCGGGGGCATCAACCTCCACGACACACCCATCCGAACAGCGCCTCAGTCAAACAATGTCCGGAGCTCAGCCATGGCGAATTTCAAAAAATGACAAACGAGCGCGAAGAGACTGCGCCGATCGTTTCCCTGAGCGGGCTAGCAAAGACATTTGCGAACGGGACGCGTGCGCTTGATGGCGTCGACCTGGAGATCAGGCGCGGTGAGTTCCTGTCCCTGCTCGGGCCGTCGGGCTGTGGCAAGTCCACTTTGCTGCGGATCCTCGCCGGTCTGGAAGAACCGAGCCAGGGATCGGTCACGTGGGATGGGGAAGTGCATAGCGCAGGCGAACATGACCTCGGTTTTGTTTTCCAGGAGCCGACGCTGTTGCCGTGGGCGAGCGTTCGCGACAACATCCGGTTTCCCTTGCGGGTGAAGAAGGTATCCGGCGGGATCGCGAAAGAGCGCATCGACGAGGTGCTGGAGCTGGTCGGTCTCGACCGCTTTGCGGACAGTTATCCGCATCAGCTTTCCGGCGGTATGAAGATGCGGGTGTCCATTGCCCGCGCGCTTGTCACCAACCCGAAAGTCCTTCTCATGGACGAGCCCTTTGCGGCGCTTGACGAGATCACGCGTTTCAAGCTGAACGCCGACCTCCTGCGCGTCTGGCAAGCGTCCGAACTGACTGTTGTCTTTGTCACGCACTCCGTCTTTGAATCGGTCTTTCTGTCGGAACGGATTGCGGTCATGCGCGGGGCTCCGGGACGCCTGTCAGACGAGATTTCGATTGACCCTGCACTGGTCCGCGACGAACGCTTCAGAACGTCGTCTGACTACGCAGCGCTATGCAGGCGGGTTTCCGACGCCCTGCATGCGGCCATGACCGGTGAAGGTGCTGGCGTGTGACACGAAGTATGGAAGGGGGACAGATCGCCACTTTTCTGCCACAAACTCGCGCTTGCCGATGTCATCAGACCTTTCCGATTTCCACAATCTTTGCTGCAACGCATATATTCGCGGACAGTCGATCAAGCGCGAAATAGAGAAAAGCCGCCGAGATTTTTCAGGTGAGGAAGTTGAAATTTCCTGTCTGAAACATGTCCATCGTGTCATTTGCGAATATCCGCATCGATTGCATGTTTGAAAATTGTATAAATCGCTTCTCTGACTTCGATTTGCAGATTTTTTATGTAGAGCTCAAGCGAAGCGAAAACTGATTGGCAGCGAGATTTTATCCCAGTCGGTGCGAATGCTTTGCGTTATGGCTGTTCGACGATCTTTAGTTGGGACGACCGGTTGCTCGAAGGATCATTCCAGGCCCAAATACTGAAAAGGCCCCTACGTTCTGTGAAGCGGAAACGGTTTTATCGGTGCTTTTGTGTAAAGTTCATCATGCTTTGGAAACATTACTCTTTCACGTCAATTCACAAATAAAAAACACTAAAAATTAGTTTATAAATATCTGTTTATTAATAAATAAGACTTTAATAATTCCTCAATTACTAAAATTTTACATAAAATATAATTGAATTTTACTCGAAATTGAACTCCCAAAACCCAAGAATTGCTCAATTGCGGCCGGATGCATTTACCTTTTCTAAAGTTTAACGATTCCTTGCTTTAAATTTTCATTAAAAATCGGTAAAAGTCAGATTGCTGATTTTAGAAAAACTAATCAAAAGTGCAGAGTGTTGGCGATGAACGAATTTGTCCGGATTGCGCAGGCGGGCCCATCAACCGGAGCGCAGGATGAACCTTCGACCCTGGGAGATACCGGAACACTGACGGTTACGCGTCCTGCGGCGCAGCAGAGCATCGTCGTGCTCAGGGAAACCGGGCAGCTCGTCGATTTCCGGCAAATTCTCAACGACAATATCTCATTCATCCGCATCGACGGCGCCCTGCAGATGGTTTTTGCCGATGGCGGCATGGTCGTCATTCAGGACTTTTTTACCGGGGACACCGGCGCTGACGCCCTGATCATCGGAGATGGTCAGTTTCTTTCGATCGACGGCTTCGTTTCACTGGCCAATCTGCAAATTGCCGACGAGATTCAGACCGCCGCCGGCCCGACAAGCAACCTCGCGACCGCACTCGGAAGCCCGCAAGGATCCGGGCAGACCTTCGAAGCGACGACCGTCGGCGATCTTGGCGACGGACTGGGATTTGCCAGCCTGCTCCAGGGAGAAGATCCGCTACCCCGTGAGTTCGTGACCGATGATTTCATCGACGGGGAAGTCCAGTCCTCGCCGTCAATCGGGTCACCGGTCGACAGCACGCTGGATGAGGAGAACCTCGAGGAGGGCACGGACCCCGACAATCCTGTCCGGGTGACCGCGAGCCTGGATGTCCAGTTCGGCGAGAACCCGGGCAACAACCTGAGGCTCGAATTCGAGAGCGTTCCAGGCGGACTGACGTCCGACGGCGTCCCTCTGGTGTCGAACATCTCGAAGAATTCCGATGGCGGCCAGACGCTGACGGTGCGCAAGGACGGCACCGGGGAAATCATATTCACGGTTACGCTTGAAGTGGTCGGCAGCGGCAGCACGGCCAGCGGCCAGTACACGTTCGAGATCTTCGGCAACCTGGATCATGTTCAAGCCGGCCAGGGCGACAGCATTCCGCTCGTCTTCGGCTTCCGCGCGTTCGATTCGGACGGTGATTTCGACAGCGACGCATTTACCGTCAACGTCATCGACGACACACCCGTTCCGGGCGAAAGCGAAACGCAACAGCTTGGAGAAGACAATCTTCCGGAAGGGTCCGACCCTACTCCTTCCGGGCTCGTCGCAAGCGGTGCGCTCAACATCGAGTGGGGGGCCGACAATGCGGATCTTTCCGCAGACGGCGCCGTGCAGGATGTCCCGGGCGGGACAGGGAACCGATCCGTTGTATTTGCGCCGGTTGCCGATCAGCCTGCAACGACGCTGGCGGCCAGCTCGGATGGCGTCGCAATTGAGTACGAGCTGTCAGAAAACGATACGGTCCTGACGGCGTACAAGGGCGCGGGCCGTCTGGAAGCCGACAAGGTTTTCGTGGTGTCGCTCTCAGACGATGACACCGGCAGTTATGAATTTGAACTGCTCGGCAACATCGATCACGGCGCGCCGCTTTCGGAAACCGACAGTGTTTATGATCTCGATTTCGCGTTTGTGGCACAAGATGGCGACGGCGACGCAGCGGCGGGAAGCTTCGGTGTCGCGATCCTGGACGATGAAGCGGTAACCGGAGATGCCGACGCGCAAGCCGTTTCCGAGAACAACCTGGAGAACGGGACGGATCCGGACGCGGACGAACTCACGAAATCAGGTGACCTGAATATCGTCTGGGGCGCAGACAACGCGGACAACGCGGCCGATACCATTATACAGGATGTGCCCGGCGGCGCAGGCAACCGCTCTGTCGTCTTTGCCGCGATCGCGGACCAGCCGACCCAGGCGACAACGTCAGGAGGCGTGCCGCTTCAGTATGTGCTGTCGGAAGGAAATACAGTCCTGACGGCCCTGGATGGCAATGGCGAAAAGGTTTTCGAAGTTTCGCTGTCCGACGACGGCTCCGGTTCCTACACTTTCACGCTCCTGGGGAGCATCGATCACGACATTCCTGGGTCCGGCGAACGGTCGGAGACGTGGAACCTGGATTTCAAGTTTTTCGCAGTTGACGGAGATCAGGACGCCACACCGGGTGATTTCCGTGTTGCGGTGCTCGATGACGAACCGCTCGCAGGCAATGCCGAACAGCGCACGATCCAGGAAAATGACCTGGCCGACGGCACCGATCCTGACCCGGAGGCGCTCGAAAAGAGCGGCAATCTGAACCTTGCGTGGGGGGCGGATGACGCAGATACCACCGACACCGGCGGTGTACAGGACACACCCGCCGCAGGCACCCGGTCTGTCGTCTTTGCCGCGATAGACGACCAGCCGACGCAGGCGACGACCTCGGACGGTGTCGCCCTTGAATATGTGCTCAGCGCGGATGACACCGTTCTTACCGCCTACAAGGGCGCAGGACGAACGGACGCTGACAAGGTCTTCATCGTCTCGCTGTCCGACGATGACACAGGTTCCTACACATTCGAGCTCTTGGGCAATGTGGACCACAACCCGCCCGGTTCCAACGGACAGATGGTGTCCTGGAACCTGGATTTCGCCTTTGTCGCCAGCGACAGCGACGGTGATACGGAGACGGGCGAGTTTCGTGTGACGGTTGTCGACGACGAACCTGTCATCGGCGAACCTGAGTTAGGCGTGGTCGAGGAGGAGGAACTCCCCGGCGGACTGGACGATCCCTATCCGTTCTTTCTTGACGGCTCGGCCAACCAGGAAGGTGCGCCGCTTACTGACCGGTTTAGCGGCTCCCTGAACATCATGTGGGGAGCCGACGATAAAGATGTTGTCGATGCGACGCCCGGTGATCTGCCCCTTCAGGATGACATTTCCACTGCAGACCAGCGGTCGGTCGTGTTTACCGATGCGGCTGACGGTCTTGTCGCCGACCCGAGCGCAATCCTCACCGTCCAGGACGAAACCGGTGCAAACATCGATCCGGCCGGGCTGACGTCCCGCGGAGATGCGCTTAGCTACGTCCTGTCGGAAAACGGCACGCATCTGACCGCCTTTGCCAACTACGGCGGGGCGGAGGAGCGCAGCGTGTTCCGTGTCGCGCTTTCCGACGATGAAAGCGGTTCCTACACGCTCATTATCGATGATGTCCTGGATCATCCGATTCAGGACACGACGCCGTTTGACGAGGACTTCCTGTCGCTCAGCTTCGGCTTCATCGCGCGCGATTCCGACGGAGACGGCACAACGGGCACATTCGACGTTCTCGTGCTGGATGATGGACCGCTGTTCCGGACCGATGACGTTTTCAAGATCGACGGTCTTGAGCCGAGCATCTTTACCGAAGCAGCCGATTTGCGCATTCCAGAAGACGGGAGCAGCGGCACGATCTTTTCCACCATCGAGGTGCCGGAAGGTGGAACGATCCAGGATATCAACGTTTCCATCGAGATGCAGCACGACTTCAGCGGCGACCTTGAGGTCTATCTGATCGCGCCCGATGGCACGCAAATTCAGCTTATCCAGGTGGACGGGGATCGCGCAGGAGCAGTCAACGGAACCGTCTCCTTCGATGACGACGCTTCCGAGCGCATAGATACGCTTGATACGAACATTGTTGGCACGTGGCTCCCCGCGGACCCGAATCTCAACCTCGATTTCCTCGAGGGCCGCGATCAGGCAGGACTTTGGATTCTCGAGATTTCGGATCGCCTTGACGGTGATACCGGCCAACTGGTTGCTTGGACACTGGAAATCCAGAGCGGTGTTTCCGCCGTCGTCGACGAAGACGACCTTTCCGTTGCGCGCGGGGACAATGTCGATGGCAATGACGACGTGGCCGCAGGCGACGATGACGTCATAACGAATGCGTCCCTCGATGATGACACCGACCCGACGACCGTGTTCGGAAATCTCGGCGTGCTCTGGGGTGCGGACAACGAAAACGGCGTTGAAAACGGCGGCACCAGTGCCGGAACAGGTGACCGCGCGGTTACGTTCGTTGAAGGCGGCGGCGGCACGATAGACCGGTTGCTGGACATGGGCCTGACCTCCAACGGCGAAGCGCTCAGCTACGCTCTGAACGGTTCCGGCGACGTTCTTACCGCCAGCGCCGGCGGCAGGGTCATCTTCACGGTTGAGCTGTCTGATCTGGATACAGGGTCATTCAAGTTCGATCTGCAGGATGCCTTGGATCACGGGGTCGGCGAAAATGAAAACGACCTTGTCCTGAACTTCCTTTTTGTCGCGACCGACAGTGATGGCGACACAGGTACGTCATCGTTTTCCGTGGCAGTGGATGACGATCTTCCTGATGCGGAAATCGCTGTTATTGATTATGTCCGGATCGACGAGACCTACGGCCTGCACAGTGACAATGTTTTCGACCCCAGCAGTGGAACCTTCGATCCAAGTGTAGTCGCGCTGTTCAATGGCGTCACGTCGCCAGGCGCGGATCCGGATCTGCCTGGTCCGATCTTTGCCAGCTACGGAGTTGTCGGTTTCAGCATCGCAGAAGGTGCCGACGGTGTGTCGGACGCCAGTCTATCCCTGCGTGTTGATGATGCCGACTCGGGGCTCACGACAACCGACGGCACGTCGATCATACTGTCACAGGAAGACGATCTCGTGGTGGGCCGCATCGATGGCAGTGGAGACGCGGCTTTCGCCATTGCTATCGATAATGCCGGCAATGTGAGCATAGTGCAGTATCTGTCGCTTCGACATCCGGACGACACGACGTCGGATGAGTATATTTCGCTTGACGGAAAACTCTCGGCCGTTCTTTCCGTCACCGATGCGGACGGGGACACGATCACCCGGGATGTCTCGATCGGTGGCGATGTTACTTTCGATGACGACGGCCCTTCAGCATTCCGGCGCGGTTCGGGAATCACCGGAAACGAAGCAGTCTTTGTCGCGGGCCCCGTGAATGGCCAGCTCCAGTTTGACGGCGGTGCCGATGGCGCGACGGTGACCGGCATCTCCTTTGTCTCCAATGGGGACTATATCCGGACAATCGATCCAGATGCTTCAGGTCCCGCGCGGCGCGGCGATCTGGCGGCCCAGGGGCTGCCGCTTACGTGGTCGACATCAACGGACGCCAACGGGGTCATCACTGCGGTGGCCCTCCTTGAAGGAACGACGACCAAAGCCTTTGAGATGGTTGTCAATCCCGACGGAAGCTACACCTATGAACAGTTTGTCGGCTTCGATCATCCTGATGCGAACGAAGTGAACCGTGCCGACCAACTCACATTCCGGCTGAGATTCACCGTGACGGATGGAGACGGCGATACGGACACTGCGACTGCAGTCATTAGGGTGAGGGATTCCGGACCGGAACTCGGCAACGTCGCGGATAGTTTCGTCGAAGAAGACGGTCTGCGTGTGCTGAGTGATATCGATCTTGCCATCGACTGGGGCGCGGACGACGCGAACGGAGCAGGCGGCGTTCCCGGCGAACGGTCCGTTGACTTCGCAGAACCTGACGCTGCTGCGAACGTATCCATTTCCGATCCATCAGGTGCGCTAAACGAGATTTACTCCAACGGCGAACTCGTGAACTTCGCGTTCCTCAACGGTGTCCTCGTCGGTTACACAGGCGCTGACGCGCCTGGTACGACCGCCGACAGCAATGTCGTCATGATGTTGTGCTCTCGGAAGACGGAAGCGGAAGCTACGATTTCGTCCTGTTGCAGCCACTTGATCACACGGCGCCGGTAGGCTCGGACCAATACCTGGACTTGAGCATCTCGTTTAACGCGACGGACTCCGATTTCGACACGAGCCTTGCCGGCAGTTTCACTATTCGCATCGACGCGGCAGGCAGCGCCGCGCCGCTTGACTATTCGAACCTGACCTCAGGTGTTTTCGTCAACCTCAGTGAAGTGGACCAGACATTCGACGGTCAAACCGTTTCCGCGGAAACGGCGACGGACCGGACGGGTGCCGATCCGAAAACTGTCGGCATCGACAGTGTTGCTGGCATGGACAGCGCGACCGGGAGCTCCACCGACGACATTCTGGTCGGCAATTCGAATGCGAACACGCTCTCTGGTGAAGAGGGCAATGATCTGATCGTCGGTGGCGGTGGTGATGACGATGTTGCGGGCGGCGCGGGTGACGACACAATTGTCTGGAACGCGGGTGACGGTCATGATCATGTCACCGGCAGCGCGCCAGGCGATACAGGTGCGGGAGAAACCGACACATTCATCGTGAACGGAAGCGCCGCAGCCGAACAGTTCTACGTCGAAACCGTCGCTGCCTACAATGCGCGGCTGGGATCCTCAGCGGAGACGCTCGTAGCAGATACTGAAGTCGTTGTCTCGCGGGCAGTCGTCGGCGGATCTACAACGATTGTCGCTGAGCTCGATAATATCGATCACATCGACATCAACGGCTTGGGCGGTTCCGATAAATTGTTTGTTTCCGGTGATTTCAGCGGCACAGATCTGGATCTGGACGCCGTAAAATTCACTGGCGGCGATGACGACGAAACTGTCGATACGACCGGTGTTTCAAGCAATCATCGCGTCTTGTTCGAGGGCAACGCCGGAGAAGACACCCTGTTGTCGAGTTTGGGCACGAGTACGTTCGAAGCTGGCGACGACGAAGACGGGGCTGATTATTCCTCGGCAAGCAGTGGCGTTTTCTTGAGACTGGACCAGCAATGGGCCACTGATATCGCGAACAACAGCCTGAGCTGGCCAATCCTGTTAGCCGGGATCAGCAATGGAACCATCGCCCACGATGATTTGCTGAACGTTGAAAACGCCACGGGGAGCAGCTTCAACGACCTGATTGGAGGCACCGGCGGGGCCAATTCTCTCTTTGGCAATGACGGCATTGATCATCTCTTTGGATATGGCGGAAACGACCTGCTGTTCGGGGGAGCCGGCAGAGATGTCATTATCGGCGGCGCTGGCAGCGATCAGCTTTTCGGTGGCGTGGACCGTGACCTTCTGACCGGGGGCTCTGACGCGGATAAGTTCGTGTTCGCCGCTGGTGAGGGTGGAGTATTGCTATCCGACGCCGATCGCATTTCAGATTTCCAGGACGGTGATGACAAAATAGTCATAACGGGGGGATTGACGTTTGGCGATCTGACGATCGGCGACGACGGTTCCGGAAATGCCACCATCTTTGACAACGTCAACAACCAGTACATTGCTGTTGTGAATGGCGTTTCTTCGTCCAGTCTCGATGCGTCGGATTTCATTTTCGGATCTGATCCGATTGTTCTTGATCTTGATGGGGACGGGATCGAACTGCTCTCCGTCGAGAACGGTGTCGCGTTTGATCAAAACGCCGATGGTGTTTCAGAAAAATCGGGCTGGGTTGGTTCCGATGACGGGATACTAGTTGTCGATGTCGACGGATCGGGCGCCATCGAGAATGGCTCGGAAGTCTTTTCCGAGGTATTCAATGGCGGGTCTTACGCGAATTCGCTTGAGGCGCTGGCGTCGCTCGACGAAAACGGCGACAACATCATTGACAACAGCGACAGCAGCTTCGGCGACATCAAGGTCTGGCAGGATGCGAATTCGGACGGTGTGACGCAGGACGGCGAACTGAAGTCTCTGGCCGAACTCGGTATCGAGGCAATCGGGCTGGAAGCTGATGACACTTACCGGGATGTCGATGGAAACACCGTCTACGCGGAAGGAACCTTCACGAAGTCTGACGGAGGCACCGGCTCCTATGCAGGTGTGTCATTCACCATTGACGGTGACGATCAGACGGATGCGGATGACACAACCCGCCAGTCCACCGCGATCGCGGCAAGCGTCGGGCTTGTTCTTTATGCAGCATCCACACAGGAGGTTGCTGCGGGTCTTTCCGAGGTACGGGTCATTGCCGCGCCCGAAAGCGCTGCAGTCTCGGTAGCAGATGACTTTACCGTGACGGTCATCCCGGCAAGCGGATTTGAAGGGACGGATTCGGTCGAATTCGAGCTCGTGTTCGCAGACGGCTCCCTCGTCACGCGGGAAGTTGCGTTCGAGGTACAGGCTGAAACAAGCACTGTTTCACAAACGCAAGACCCTGCCGAAAGCTCCGGTTCGGTGACCGCTCCCGGCAATGAGGCGGACATCGATTCCGCTGGTCCCGATTCAGGCATTTCCGAGCTTGCGGCCCTTGTGACCGGTTCCGTCATCCGGGGTGATGATGGCGACAACGTTCTGGTCGGAACGGCAGGCGACGATATCCTGATCGGAGGTTTGGGAACGGACATCCTGACGGGCGGAGAAGGCGCGGATACGTTTGTCCTCACGTCTCTCGCCGATGCGGACATCATCACGGATTATGACTTCGGCCAGGGTGACGCGTTAGATCTCGGCGATCTTCTCGACGGCGCCTTCGGTGCGGGAGACAACGCAACCGACTTCGTGAGAGTGCAAAAACAGGCCGACGGCGACGTGACATTGTCTGTTGATCTTGACGGACAGGGAACCGGCCATGACTGGCAGGACGCTGCCACGCTTCAAGGCCACGCCTCCATGGGCGAAAGTATCCGCGTTGTTCTTGATACAGAGGGTGCAGAGGCCCAGATTCCCGTCACTGCGGCGTGAAGGACGGGAAACTGAATTGACAGGGCGAGACGACGTCCTGTCAGTTATTTTTCCCTGACAATGCCAGGTGCGGCACGTGCCTGCGTACTTGCTACCGGTTACCTGTACGACCACGCAAATGCAGGCAGCCCGCAAGTCCGATAACAACAATCGCCATGGCCGCGACCAGCGAGAGCAATCGGGTCGTCGCCGGAATGCCGAAAGGAGAGGTACTTTCGGCGCCGATCTCAGCGGAGGACGAAACGCTGGCGGTCGTGCGTGCAGACACCGCATTCGGTTCTGTCAGCAGCGTCATGTTGCCGTTTGCAACAATTCCCGAAAGTTTGCCCGCGACCTCCGTCGGCGTGTTGATATCCGGAATGTCCGCTTCGATCGTCAGCCCGGGATTTTCGTCTTCGGCTCGCGTGAAGTTGGTCGCCGCGAGCAGTTCCCTTCCGTCCTGATCCAACATGGAAATCCGCGCGAGGCCCGTTTCTGCCGCTGCTGCACTCAAGACAGATTTCAGATACGCCGCTAGTTCCTGTGCCTCTTCGCCATTTGGCCAACGGTCCGAAACGTCGACGAATTCGGATACCAGCGGAAGCGTTGCAAGTTCTTCAAGGCGCAGACGCGGGGCGGTGAGATGCGCATCCCGGAGCGCTTCGACAAGGTGGCCGCGTTCGAATTCGGCTTTTGCGCGTTCCGTGCGAAGGACCGTTTCCTGATGCTCGGCGAGGAAGTGACCTCCGGCAACGACGCCGATTGCGAACAGGCAGCTCACGGCGGCAAGAACCAATGCCCGGGCATTGCCTGACGTTTTTTCCCGAATCGCGGTGCTGTCGGCTCGATCACGCATCTTGCGCGTATAGCACACACCCGTTTTTATGGAAGACGCTAGTGTGCAGACCCATAAATGAAGTCAATTTGGTTTGGATCGTTTTGATCAACTGCGAGGAGCGAAAGCGCAGGAAATGCGGTTCATTTTCAAGCCTTTCGCGACGATGCAGATGGCCAAAACGGCCAAATCCGAAGGACGGCAAAATGGCTTTACCTCGCAGCGTCACCGCGCTTGACCGGGCATAAAGCCCGCTCTGCACACGCTTCCTCGCGAGATTTTGCCATTTCTGCCGCCAAATCGGCTTCATTTATGGGTCCGTACCCTGGAGTGCGGGTGGCCTCGATACCGGCGTCTCAAGCCGGTTCGCGGATCTGCCCTCAGCGTGTTGCTGATTGCAGCCGGGCTGCAAGTCTGACAGGTGTGCCGGGCTGTCCTGCGTGTGTCCATTCACCGGCCGCATTGACTGAGTAAAGCGGCTTGTAGTGCGGCAGATCCCGCTCGAAACGGACGCGCGAGAACCGGTTGTCCAGGATAAGCCACTGCCCCTTGTGACGAACCGTGAGCACCGCGTGGAACTGCCGCAGAGCTGCGTCGCGCAAGACCACGATCCTCATGTCTTCGTCGGCGATGCCAAGATCCCGGAGGAGGGCATATTTCAGGATCGCGAAATCCTCGCAGTCACCTGCACGGTGCGCCAGCGTTTCTGTTGGGCTCGCCCAATATTCACCCGTCTCGTAGAGCGCGCTGTCTTCCCGGTACGCCAGCAATCGGTTGACGAGTTCGTTCACTTTCGGGATCTGCAGCCCTCTACGCTTCTGCCCCGCCTGCTTCAGGATCGCAGTATATGCCGGATGGGTCAGATGAACGTTTTGCGCCGATGCGGTCTGCGGTGCAAAATCGGCGAGGGCCTTTTGCCAGCGCCGCGTGATCGGCGACAGTTCGATCGACTTTCCCAGCGATCCAAAGAGCAGCGTCGGCTTCAGGGCCTTCGGGGCAGCTCCGGTAGGGGCAACCGCGATGGCGCGGCCGCGGTCCGAGGGCTTGGGTTGGGGAATGTTGACGACATCGGCGGCGTTCGCGCTTGCAGCCGATTTTTCGAGGGAAGCGGCGGCGTGCACTGGTGCCGGCGTGGCATCGGCCGAAGCCAGTTGCATCACCTTGTCCGGATCAATGCTTGTCGGAGTTCCTGCGCCGGGGGCGTTGTCCGCAGCCGCAGCGCCGGTGGTCAGCCGGACCAGAAGAATGGAAAAACACACGAGCCATGCCGTGTGAACGCCGCGTCTTTTTGCCGCCGTAACCGCCGGAGCGGCTGCTCGGTAATCCATCTGCCGATCGCCTCGTTCTTGTCGAGACGTCAGCGCTCCCTCAAGGCTTCATCCCGAACTTTCTTGATCGGCTTCAAGATGTAGTCCAGGACCGTTTTCTCGCCGGTTAATATATCGATCGACGCAACCATTCCTGGTATTATTGGTAAAGGTTCGGTGTCTGAACCCAGATAGTTTTTATCTGTTCTTATCATTACGCGGAAGAAGCGATTACCTTCCTCGTCTTCAGTCGTGTCGGCGCTGATGCGCTCAAGGTTTCCTTCAAGACCACCGTATACAGAGAAGTCGTAGGCCGTGATCTTGACCTGTGCCTTTTGACCGGGATGCAGGAATGCGACGTCCTTGGGCCGAATTCTGGCTTCGATGAGAAGCGTGTCCTCCAGCGGAACGATCTCAACCAGATCGGCGGCAGGCTGAACCACCGCGCCGATCGTTGTGATGTTCAATTTGTTTATGATGCCCTTGACGGGAGAGACCAGTTCGGTCCTGCGCACCTTGTCGGCCGCACCTCTGAGGCTTTCCTCGATGACAGCAAGTTCGCCGCGGCTTTCCGCAAGCTGCTGGCTGGCTTCGGACACGAACTCCGCGACCGCGCTGCCGGAGCGCTCGCGCGCTTCTTCCTTGCCGGCAAGGGCCCTTTGTACCGAGGCTTTGGTGATGGCGAGTTCGCCTTCGCTTTCGGTCAGCTGGCGCTGCAACTGCAGGAATTCGATTTCCGGAAGAACCCGGCGCTCATAGAGGTTCTGCTTGATCTCGACTTCGCGCTTCATGATCTTGATAACGGATTCGAGCTTGTCCTGTTTTGCGAGCAGCTCCTGATATTCCTGTTCGCGCTGGGAGGCCTGGTTCTGCAGGACCCGGAGTTCGTTCTCCAGCCTTGCCTTCTTGTCCAGGTAAACGTTTTCTTCTTCCGCGATCAGGCGCGGGGCTTCCGTCGCAAGTTCCTGCGGAAACGCGAGGGGCTTTTCATCCGCCTCCGAATCGAGCCTGGCAACCCTGGCCATCAGGGCCCACCGGCGCTGACGGATTTCGCCAAGCTGCGAGGAAAAGGTCGTATCGTCGATCTCTATGAGCGGTTGACCTTCTTCGACCACGTCGCCTTCGCGCACGAATATCTTCTCGACAATGCCTGGTTCAGGCGCCTGGACGACCTGTATTTGCCGGGAAGGGACAACGCGCCCATCTCCGCGCGTGACCTCTTTCAGGGTTGCGAAATAGGCCCAGGCGAGGGCGACAATAAACAGGATGAGACCGATCCGGATGACGTTTGTCGTGTACCGTGGCGGCTTCGTCTGAATGACGTCGCGGATGTCGTTCGCGTAATTCCAATCGCCGGCACTCATGAGATTTCCCCTTGAGCGTTCTGTTGATTGGCGGCGTTCACTGCGCCGAGTTCCTGAAGTTTCCTGAGGATCTCCAGTCGCGGCCCGTCCAGGGCAAGCTTGCCGTAGTCGAGAGTGATCAACCGGTCCGTCAGTTCGACGAGACTCATGCGGTGTGTGCTGATGATGACGGTGGTGTCGGGGGTGTTGTAGTCCATCAGCCTGGAAATCAGCCGGCGCTCCGATGCAAGATCGAGGTGACTGGAGGGCTCATCGAGAAACAGTATCCGGGGCCTTCTGAGCAGGATCCTGGCGAGTGCAACGGCCTGCTTCTGCCCGCCGGAAAGGAACCTTCCGCCTTCGCCGACCTGGAGATCGTATCCGAGCGGGTTCTGGGCAATGAACTCCTCGACGCCGGCGATCCTTGCCGCCTCGACAAGGGCGTCGTCGTCCGCGAAAGGGTCGCCCGCGCTGATATTCTCGCGCACGGTTCCGCTGAAAAGAACGTTGTCCTGCGAGAGAAAGCCGACATTGGATCTCAGGTCGGCCGGATCGAATTGCCGTGTGTCCGTGCCGTCAATCAGGACGGTGCCGTTCGAGGGATAGTACAGTCCCGACAACAGGCGCCCGATCGTGCTTTTGCCTGACCCGACGCGTCCGATCAGACCAACGGTCTCTCCCGGCGCGATCTTGAACGAGATGTTCTTGAGACTGTCATCCTCGGCGCCCGGATACCGGAAATTGACACCCTTGAACTCAACCGAACCGGAAGCGATGCGCTTGTTGATATAGGTGCGGCCGGGTTTGCGCTCGGTCTCGGTTTCCATGACCTCATTGAGGATCTTGTAGGAATGAAGGGTCTGGCGCAGCCGGGTCAACGTGTTGGCGACATTGGCGAGCGGTGCCAGGACACGGCCCGAGAGCATCATTGCCGCGATCAGGGCTCCCATCGTGATATCGCCGCTCTGGATCAGGTAGACACCCCAGACAATGATCACGATGGAGACCGACGCCTGGACAAGACCTGTGCCCGATTGCGCGATCAGTGCCCAGAAACGCCCTTTCATGATTGCCGCGCTGCTGGCTGCGACGGAGCGTTCCCACTTCGTCTGCATGCGGCCCTCGGCGTTGAGCGCCCTGACCGTGTCCAGATTGGCGATGCTTTCGACAAGGATGGAATGGCGGATTGCACTTTCCCGATGCGACTGCTCGATTGCGCCGGACAAAGGCGCCTGCACGAACAGGCTTATCGCCAGCACAATGGGAACCGCGATGAGCGGGACCACCGCGATCGGTCCGACCAGAAGAAACAGCACGGCGACAAAAATGCCGATGAAGAAAATGTCGATGATGGAGATCAGCGACGATGACGTAATGAATTCGCGGACGTTTTCAAACTCGCGGATGTGATTGGCGAACTGGCCGGAACTGACCGGACGTTTTTCAAAGTCGATGGCGAGCGCGTGTGCGAAGATCCTGCTCGCGAGCGCGTTATCGGCCTGTTTTCCGGCAACGTTGATGATCTGGCCCCGGGCGATTTTCAATATGAAGTCGAAAATCAGGGTCAGGATGACCCCGATCGCGAGCGCCCAAAGCGTCGGGATCGCAAAGTTAGGGACGACGCGGTCGTAGACATTCATCGTGAAAAGCGGCGAGGCGAGTGCCAGCAGGTTGATCAGGAGCGCCGCAAACGCAACGTGGGTGTAGTCGCGCCAGTAAGAAGAAACGGTGCTCCAGAACCAGTGCCCCTCAGATCCAAGAGACCGCTCGCTCTTGCCGGACTTGTCGACGGCAGGCTGAAAGAATATCGCATAGCCGCTGTATTGCTGTTTGAAATCGGAAAGCTCGACCCGTTGTTTTTCCGGAGCCTGTGACGGATCGATCAGTTCGGCCTTGCCTGTCTCCCGGTCGATGGCGGAAAGCACGCGCAGGTCCGAATTGTTCAAGGTGACGATACAGGGAAGAGCCGCAAGCGGGATGGTGTCGAGTTCGATCTTGTCAGGCAGCACCTTCAGACCGCAATTTGCGGCCGCGCGCCCGAGCAAACCGACTGAAAGGCGATCTCCACTGCGGGGTAGACCATTCCAGATCACCGCGTCCGAAACGACGTAACCGTGTACCCGGGCGATGTGCTTGAGACACAAGGCCAGCGGATCTGTCGACGCCTGAGAAGCCGGAATCGCGTCCGCCTCTTTCGTCTCTTCGGTAGTTTTGTTGAGCATCTCTGCTTTGAACCGAGCTCTGTTTCACCGCGGAGGTATTGCCGATCGCCCGGGTTCTGACGCCCGGTTCTCCCGGAGAGGGCAGGTGTTCAATGGCAAGACGCACACGGCGGTCGTCGAACGTAACCTATTGTGCTGCCGGAGACCCGGCAAATCCAATATGGGTTCGAAACGTTAGAATTTACGTAATGGTTCAAGATTGAGTGGATTTCGGGGCAGGATGGTTGCCGCTTCCCGTTGCCCGTCCGCCGCCTCGGGCGGAGGCGTGACGCTCAGATAGGCGAGAAGATCACCCGATGTCGCTCTCAACTGATACGTGGAAAAAGCATAGACCGCGCGAACGGAAATCAGTTCGATCTCGCTGTTGAAAAGCGCATTTTCCGCATTCAGCACGTCAAGCAATGTCCGCTGGCCGATGTCATATTCCTGCCGGTAGCCTTCCACGACCTGCCGGTTCGCGGCAAGTTGTTCACGCAGCGCGGCGATCCGGTCGGTGGTGGTGCTGACCGCCGCAAAGGAGCGTTGGATGCCTTCCTTTAACTCGCGGCGGATGCGGTCGACGCGGATCTGGGCTTCGGTGAGACGTTCGCTGTATTCCTGGCTCAGAGCCGTGTCCCGCCCGCCGTTGTAAAGGTTCCAGGAGAAGATCACCTTGCCGGAATACTCGTTGTTGCGGCCCTCGATCCCGCCGATATCGTCTCCAACTGTCGCCTGACCCTGCAGCGCGACTTCGGGAAAGAAATTTCCCTTGCTGGACTCGTACTCGAACTTCGCCGCATCGGCGTCGGCAACGGCAGCCCGAACCGTCGGGTGGGTCTGAACCGCAGAATCGACAAGCTGATTGATACTTCCGTTCGGAAGCTGTGCCGGCGTCGCCGGGGCCAGTGAGGAGGGCTTCCTGCCCACGACGCGTTCGTACTTGGCAATTGTGTCGAGGAGCGATTGCTGGACTTCTGAAACGATCACTTCTGCCGCGGCAACCCGTTCCCGGGCCTGCGCCAGATCCGCAGCGCCGGTCTCGCCGCCTTCAAAACGCAGGCGCACGTCGGAGAATATGCGTTTGTGTTTTTCGACGTTCAGTCTCGCCTTCGCCAGGATCGCGGTGCTGCGCAGCACGTCGATGTACGATTCAACTGCGTCGAGCGCGATCGCCTCAGAGCGTTCCATGACACGCAGCGCGGCGCCATCTACGCGGGCACTCTGACGGTAGACCTCGTTCACCGAGGCGAACCCGTCGAACAACAGCTGCTGCACGGTCACCGTGAATTCTTTCGAGAAGCGCCATTGGTCGTTTTCGTCGGCGCTGAAAGAGTTCGGCCGGTCAAGCCGTTCCGGTCCGAGTTCCGCCGACAGATCGAGCGTGGGGAGGAAGGCTCCTTGAGAACGGCGATATTCGTTGTCGCGCGCGCGCCGGTTGGCAGCCGACTCCAGGACATCCGGATTGGTAGAGACAGCTTCCTGTACAACCTGTCTCAGGTCTGCGGCAACTGAGGCTTCAACCAGACAAACGCTCAACAGAAGGGCCGGTAAGATACGCATAGACGACAGTGCCACATTTTTGTTCTTTGTTCGGCGCACACTATTATACCTTCCAACGCATGCCCATGCTTTTGTTGGGCCCGTTGGCGGGTAATTGACACCGGTGTTGCTAACGCGCAACGAATTCCGTGTAAAGGTCACATTTTAGGACGTTTTTTTAGAATTTATTTACCATGAATTCATGCGGCGGGTGCAGCCAAGAGGTGTGGTCCCAGTTGAATTACCCAAATTTGCCCGCTTTTATTCATTCACCTGCTTGCCGCAGGGTTCAATCAAGTAATATCGCCAGAAGTTCTTTACCTAACGGCATTGTTGTTTTTACTAGTGTCACTTTGCTTTTGGCGGCAAATCGGAACAAGATGCCCACCAGACAGCATTCCCGTTCGGCCGGCAGTTTGAAATGTGTGAATGCAACTGCCCGTGCGCGACGCTTTCAGGCTGAGCGAGGGGGCCCGAACCGTATCAGGACACGAGATGAGCAGGGGACGGCTGACGTATATCGTTGGAAATCGGACTGAAAAGCGTTAGGACGGTGAGTTGGAGCCCGTCGGGGCGTATACGGCGGTAGATGAAACGGTTTTCGGGACGAGTTCTGCTTGATTTCTTTCAGACCAGTTTTGAACGTTCTCGGGTTCTTGTATGTCGGCCTTGCGACCGCCATGCTCATACCGGCAATCGTCGATGTTGCCCAGAAAAACGCCGACTGGCAGGCCTTCGTTTTTTCCGCATTGCTGACCGGCCTGTTCGGGATGCTGCTGTCGCTGGCAGTCGGAGGCTCGCTACGCGAAGGTCTCGACACGCGGCAGACCTTCATTCTCACAACCTTGTCCTGGGCGACGTTGCCGGCCTTTGGTGCCTTGCCGTTTCTCTGGCTTGGGATCGGCTATGCCGACGCGGTGTTCGAAGCGGTTTCGGGGTTCACGACAACGGGTTCGACCGTGCTGACCGGTCTGGACAGCCTGCCGCCGGGGCTTCTTGTGTGGCGCTCCATGCTTCAATGGATGGGCGGCGTCGGGATCATCGTCATGGCGATCGTTCTGCTGCCCTTTCTGCGGATCGGCGGGATGCAGCTGTTTCAGAGCGAAAGCTCGGACCGCTCGGAGAAGATCGTCAGCCGGTCGGTGGAACTGATCCGGCTGATCGGGCTTGCCTACCTTTTCCTGACCGTCCTGTGCATCGCGGCCTACCTTGCGACGGGCATGGAACTGTTCGATGCGTTCAATCACGCGCTGACGACGATCGCGACGGGTGGCTACTCGACCCATGACGAATCGTTCGGATATTTCAAGAACCCGGCCTCGGGCTGGGTCGCCGTGGTGTTCATGATCATCGGGGCCTTGCCGTTCGTCCTGCTCATCCAGGCGCTGCGCGGGCACCCCCTGCAGCTCTGGCGCGACCCGCAGGTGCGCGCGCTTCTGGGCTTTCTTGCCCTCGTCTCACTGACGCTTACCGTCTATCTCGGCATCAACATGCGCTTTCCGTTCGAGGAGGCGCTGCTTCGGGCCACCTTCAACGTGGTGTCGATCGTGACCGGCACCGGCTATGCGCTGGGTGACTTTTCCCAATGGGGTGCACCGGTCGTCGGCATCGCCTTTCTCCTGATGTTCGTGGGGGGGTGCACCGGTTCGACGACCGGCGGCATCAAGATTTTCCGGTTCCTGGTGTTCTTCGGCACGGTGCGTGCGCATCTGCGCCGCATGGTCCGGCCGCACAGGATCATGTCCGAAGAATATGCCGGAACCCGGCTGACGCCCGAGCTGTCGTTTTCGGTTCTTGCGTTCCTGGTCGTCTACATGGGGTCGGTCGGGATCATCACCGTGGCGCTGTCGTTTTTCGATCTCGATCTGGTAACGGCAATTTCGGCGGCGGCAACATCTGTCGGCAATGTCGGGCCGGGGCTCGGGCCGGTGATCGGACCGGCGGGTCATTTCGCACCGCTGCCCGACGGTGCCAAATGGCTGCTGTCCTTTGCGATGCTTGTTGGCCGTCTGGAACTGTTCACGGTATTGGTGCTGCTGGATCCGGACTTCTGGTCCAAGTAAGTGCGGCGCAACGTTTCCTTTCAATGGTTGGGACCACCGATATGAAATTTGCGGAACCTCTGGTCAGCGGCCGTCTGCTCAAGCGCTACAAGCGGTTTCTTGCCGATGTTGTCCTCGATGCCGACGGGCGCGAGATAACGGCACATTGTGCCAATCCGGGATCGATGCTCGGTCTGAAGGAGCCGGGCTCGCGGGTCTGGCTGTCGCTCTCCAACAATCCCAAGCGAAAGCTGAAATACTCCTGGGAAGTTATCGAAGCCGACGGTGCGCTTGTCGGCATCAACACCGCGCATCCGAACAGGCTCGTGGAAGAAGCCATTGAAGCAGGGCGTATCACGGAACTTTCGGGTTACGCCTCCATGAGGCGCGAAGTCAAATACGGCAAGAACTCGCGTATCGATATCCTTCTTGAAGGCACCGGCGGCGCCAGAACCTATGTCGAGGTGAAAAACGTTCACCTGATGCGTCAGGCGGGTCTGGCCGAGTTTCCCGACAGCGTTACGGCGCGCGGCGCGAAGCATCTGGGTGAACTTGCCGATATGGTGGGAGAGGGGCACAGGGCCGCGATGGTGTTTCTCGTGCAGCGTCCGGACTGCAAACGCCTGAGCCTTGCCGAAGACATCGATCCGGCCTACGCGTCCGCTTTCCGCGCGGCGCGCGATGCAGGTGTCGACGTTTACGCCATCGGGTGCGACGTCCGCCTGGACGGGATAGACGCTGTCAGGCCTGTGGAGATAGCCATCTGAGAAAAGAACCCTGCCAAGCCTGCCATTTCTGATGATCAACAGAAGCGCGGTCTGTGCCCGAGTTCATCAGCCGGCGGTGTCCTTCGACAGCGGCGGCTGGAACTGCCAGCCCATGTCCCATGGGAAATAGATCCAGGTATCCTGCGAGACTTCCGTGATGAAGGTGTCCACCATCGGCACGCCCACCGGTTTCGCGTAGACGGTCGCATAATGTGCCTTGGGCAGCATTTCGCGCACGACCTTGAGGGTCTTTCCGGTATCGACGAGATCGTCGATCACGAGCACGCCGCTGCCTTCGCCGTCTTCAAGATCGACGACTTTCGGGTCGATCGGCTTGATGACCTTGAGCTGCCCCTGGTTGTCATAGTCGTGATAGGAGGCAATGCAGACGGTCTCAATCGTTCGTATCCCGAGCTCGCGGGCGACGATCCCTGCCGGAACGAGGCCGCCGCGCGTGATGCAGACGATGGCTTTCCATTCGCCTTCGCTCGACAACCGCCAGGCAAGCGCGCGCGAGTCGCGGTGGAACATGTCCCAGGATACAGGGAATGCCTTGTTTTGAGAGGAGTTCTCCATGTTCGATCTCGCTTGCTATGTGTCCAGGATCTCGGCAACGGCCCGTGCAACATCGCTTTCTGCTGCATTCAACACGGCTTCGTCGCGAGAACGGATGACAATCTGGGTGGTGAATTTTCCATCCGAGGCATTCGGATAGGACCCGATCAGGGTTTGCGGATGGGCTTGCTGGATCGCAGCTAGCCTGTCGGCGATCCGGCTCTCGGGCATGTCGGCAGCGACGGTTTTCGAAAGCATTTTCTTGCCGGTTTTCAGAGTTGGCGCGATCGCGTCCATCATTGCCTGCATGATGGAGGGGACACCGGCCATCACGTGTACGTTTTCGATCCGGAAACCCGGCGCCTTGGAAACCTTGTTCTCGATCAGGTCGGCACCCTCGGGAATGCGGGCCATGCGCTGACGGGCCGGGGTGAACTGGCCCGGCTGATAATGCTTTTCCATGATGGCGACCGCGCGCGGATCAAGGTTCAGGGGAACATCAAAGGCCGCAGCCACACTTTCCGCCGTGATGTCGTCATGGGTCGGTCCGATGCCGCCGGAGGTGAAGACGTAGTCGTATCTTGCACGAAGCGCATTGACCGCGGAGACGATTTCCTGCTGTTCGTCGGGCACGACGCGCACTTCTTTCAGATCGATGCCGAGCGAGGTCATGTAGTCGGCCACGAAACCGATATTCTTGTCTTTCGTGCGGCCGGAGAGGATTTCGTCTCCGATGACCAGAAATGCGGCGGTTACGACATCATCTGCCTTATGACCGGTCATCGTTGCACTCCCTCAGTCGTGAATGGGATTTCGCTTTATCCCAGCTTTGTGCCCGGCTCAAGCCAAAGACGTCTTATTGATCGGGTGTCCAGCCATAAATGTGGTCGAAACGCTCGGCAAGTTTCCTGGGCTTTGTGAGACGGAGGACGGAATCTCGCGCAAAGGCCATGGGACCGGAGAAGTGAAACGTGCGCGCGTTGCCGAATGAAATACCCTGTATCCGGGCTGCCCTGGGTTTGCGTTCCCGCTCAAACGCCCTGAGGCCGCCGGAATGTTCTCCACGTCCTTTGGAAGGTGCTTCGCAAGTATCGCAGCGTCTTCTATGGCCATTGCCGCGCCCTGGGCCATGAAAGGCAGCATGGCATGCGCCGCATCACCCATCAGGACAAGATTGCCATGCGACCAGGGGCCGGAGGCTTCCACGCTGCACAAGGCCCACTTGAGCCATTGCCTCGGGGTGTTGAGGAGGTTCCTCGTTTCGGCGGGCCAGTCCTTGAAAACACGCACGACGGCTTCCTTGTCGGCCTCTGCCGACCAGGTCTCGTCTCCCCAGTCTTCCTTGGCCAGCACAACGATGTTCAGCTCACGCGCGCCGCGAATGGGTAATGCACGAGATGACAGTCCCGATGGAACCACAGCCCGGTGTCCTTTGCGAATTTCGGATCGACCTGATCGATCGGCACCGTGGCGCGATACGCGACCTGTCCGCTGAAACGGGCGTTCTTGTGGCCGGGGACATGCTGCCGTGTCTTCGACCAGACCCCGTCCGCACCGATCAGCGCCTTGCAGGTCAGGCTTTCGGTCCTGTCGCCCTTCGCGGAAGATGCAGGTGAGCTGATCGTAAGGTGTCCGCGGTAAGGTCCCTTCACCTCGCTCGAAAGACGGATGGTAATTCCCGGTGTCGACTGCGCCACCTTTCCAACAGGACCCGTTGAAGATCCGCCCGGTGGATGACCCCAGAAGGGGTTGCTTGTGCCGCTGCCTGATGAAGCTGCCGAGTTCGACGCGCGCGATCTGCCTGCCGGACCGGGCCGACCAGATCCTGAGGTTGTCCGGGGCATGAGCATAGGGCTCCAAAGCGTCGAGAAGCCCGAATCCCGCAAGCACGGAACAGGCATTGGGGGAGAGCTGAAGCCCGGCACCGACTTCCGATATCTCGCTGGCGCGCTCAAGCAGAACGACTTTGTGCCCCTGTTGCTGCAGGGCGAGGGCGGCGCAAAGACCGCCGATGCCGCCACCTGCAACAACAATCGGATCGGCGCCTTGGTCGGTGTCGGTCATGAGCCGCGGTTCTCTCAGGCGGCTTCCGGTGTCCAGTTGCAGTCGTTCGGAGACGATTCCTCAGCCTCGAGCGTCGCGTCGAACTTGTAGAGCGTGGAGCAATAGGGGCAAACGATTTCGTTTTCCGTGCCCATGTCCAGGAACACATGGGGATGATCGAACGGAGGTTTCGCGCCGATGCACATGAATTTGCGTGTGCCGATCGCGACCGAATCGTGTCCGCTTGTGTTCTGAAAGTGCGGGACAACCTGATCCGCCATTGTCACATTCCTCTTGGTCATGGTGGGACACCGATCCCGATAGCAAATTTCACCGACCATATCCATTCGTAATCTGAAAGGGTAGGGCTTGCGCGATGCGGTCCACTGCCGCATCAGGCGATTTTCAAGAACCGCCATTTTCTCCTTTGCCAAGGCGGTTTTATCACCTTACTGTAAAACCAGCCACGTTTTCCGTTTACGTAAAGGTTAGCTTTTATGCCGTATGTCGATCTGGATGGTGTCGGGATTTCCTATCTCGACGAAGGGGCCGGGGACCCGATCCTGCTCATTCACGGGTTCGCATCGAACAAGTCGGTCAACTGGCAGTATCCGGGATGGGTGGAGCTTCTGGTCAAGGACGGCAGGCGCGTCATCGCGATCGACAACCGGGGCCACGGCGAGAGTGAAAAACTCTACGACCCGGCGGACTACGGCGCACCGCTGATGGCCGAGGACGCGAAGAACCTGCTCGACCACCTGGACATCGAACAGGCGGACATCATGGGATACTCCATGGGCGCCCGGATCTCGGCCTTTCTGACGCTCAATCATCCCGGCAAGGTCCGCAGGGCGATCTTCAGCGGGCTCGGCTACGGCATGGTCACCGGGGTAGGCGATCCGGAGCCGATTGCCTCCGCACTCGAGACGGACCGGATACAGGACATCTCCGATCGCACCGGCAGGGCCTTCAGGGCCTTTGCCGATCAGACCGGGTCCGACAGGCTGGCACTGGCGGCCTGCATGCGGTCCTCGAGGCAGAAGATCAGCGAGGATGATGTTTCGCAGATCACGCAGCCCGTGCTCGTTGCCGTCGGCACGAAAGACGACATTGCCGGATCACCGCACAAGCTTGCAGAACTGATCCCGCATTCGGAGGTTCTGGAAATACCGGGGCGGGACCATATGGTGGCGGTCGGCGACAAGGTCCACAAACAGGGCGTTCTGGCCTTCCTGAACAACATAGAGGCCTGACGGTGCGCAAAGCTTGCAGCCACCGGGCGAGAATGGTGCTTGAGGGGGATTGATGGGACCGAAGCGCGTGGAATTTCAGGGGGCGGAAAAGAATATCCTGGTTGCGGACCGGTACGGAGTGGGCGACCAGCCTGTCGTGATGCTTCACGGCGGCGGTCAGACCCGGCACTCCTGGGACGCAGCGGCGGTGAGGATCGCCGAACTCGGGCATCCGGTTTACGTACTGGACCAGCGCGGCCACGGCGAGAGCGACTGGGTCGCATCCGAAAACTATCTCTTTTCAGATTTTGCCCTCGATCTCGTCGCCGTGACACGCCAGGTCGTGGCGCTCCACAAGGCCAGGCCGGTTGTTGTCGGCGCGTCGCTTGGCGGTTTTGCCGGAATGCTGGCCGAGGGGCAGGAAAATCCGGGCGGGTTTTCGGCGCTCGTTCTTGTCGACATCACGCCGCGCGTCGATCTTGGCGGCGTCAGCAAGATCATCGGGTTCATGGGAGACCGTGTTGAAGAAGGCTTTGCGGATGTGGAGGAGGCGGCGGAAGCCATCTCACGCTATCTGCCCAACAGGGCCCGGCCAAAGGACCTTTCCGGCCTGTCGAAGAACCTGCGCCTGCATGGTGACGGCCGCTATCGCTGGCACTGGGACCCGGCCTTCCTGAAATCGCGCCAGAACAGGGATCAAAGCGTGGCCGAGGAGGTTCAGGCGAAAATGGTGGCGGCAGCCGGCAACCTTTCCCTGCCGGTGCTTCTCGTTCGCGGCCGGAACTCTGAGCTTGTCTCGATGGACCATGTGAACGAGTTCCTGGAGCTTGTTCCCCATGCGCGGTTCACCGACATACAGGATGCGGGACACATGGTGGCGGGCGACCGGAACGACGTCTTCGCTTCGGCAGTCGAAGACTTCCTCGTTGACCTGCGGTCGGGCGCGGAACAGGCCTGAAGGCGGGAAGTTTCAATCTTTCAGAGTGTTATGCCCGCATTCTGAGATTTTGATTCATGATTTTCAGCGCGCAAACAGCGCGACAGCCCGGAGCGTGCGGGACACAGGCGTCAGCTCCCAGTGAATTCCGGGAGACGCTTTTCCAGAAATGCGCGGCAGCCCTCCCTGTAGTCCGAACTTTCAATGCAGATCTGAGCGTTCTGACGGTGTTGTTCGGGGTACGAGGCAGCCTTCGCACTCATGTCGTTCACCGCGCGTTTCGCCGCCCAGATTGAGAGCGGTGCGTGCGAGACGATCGCGTCGCAAAGCGTGTTGATCCGTTCTTCAAGATCGGAGGGGGCTACTGTTTCGTTGATCAAGCCCATCTGGAGAGCCTCTTCCGCTGCAATGCGGTCACCGGTGAATAGAATGCGCTTGGCGTTGGAGGGAGAGACAGCCTCCAGGAGATCCGACAGGGCTTCGGGAGGATAGGCCAGCCCCAGCCTTGCCGCCGGAATTCCGAAAAAGGCAGATCGCGACGCGATCCGCAGATCGCAGGCGAGGGCTAGGCCGAGACCACCTCCCAGGCACGGTCCTTCGATGGCCGCTATAACGGGGATCTGTAGAGATTTCAGGGCATTGAAGGCGGCCACGTTGATCTCGTCATAGCGCAGAGCGCTGTCCTTCGTTGACCGGATTGCTTCAAATTCGGAGATATCCGCACCCGCGCAGAAGCTTTTTCCGCCTTCGCCCCGGACGATGCATACCCTGACGTCGGGAATATCCGTCAGTTCCTGAAGTACGGCCGGGATGCGTGTCCAGGCAGCCAGCGACAGCGCGTTCTTGCGCTCCGGTGCGGTCAGAACAAGTTCCGCGACCATGCCGTGAATGTTCAATGCGGGATTGAGCGGTTCGGTGGCACCGGGCATGTCGGGTCTCCAAGAAGTGATCATCAGAAAGCTTTATCGTTGAAAATCTTAACGATTCGGCTTTGATAAAAAGGTTTCATATCTGATATCAGCAAGTTTCATTTTGGAATATCAGACGACAGTCCTATTTTAGGGTACGGACACATAAATGAAGTCAATTTGGTTCGGATCGTTTTGACCAGCTGCGAGGAGCGAAAGCGCAGGAAATGTGGTGCATTTTTAAGCCTTTCACGACGATGCAGATGGCCGAAACGGCCAAATCCGAAGGACGGCAAAATGGCTTTACCTCGCAGCGTCACCGCGCTTGAACGGGCAAAAAGCCCGCTCTGCGCACGCTTCCTCGCGAGATTTTTGCCATTTCTGCCGCCAAATCGGCTTCATTTATGGGTCCGTGCCCTAGTGTAGCGTTTGCGACGGCCTGAAGAGGAGATAGCCATGTCGGCACCGATTACCAAGTCCGGCCTGAAACACGTTCCGACCCATGATCCGGTCTGGCAGCAATTGCGCGATGAAGCTCAGCAGATGGTTGCCGCAGAGCCGGCCCTGTCTTCCTTCGTCTATGAAACCGTGCTCAATCACGACAGCCTGGAAGAGGCAGTCCTTCATCGACTGGGGGACAGGCTCGGACGCGACGTCGTGTCGGCGTCGCTTATCCGGCAGACCTATCTTGAAGCGCTTGCCGACGAACCTGAACTTGCCAAGATTTTCCGCGTCGACATCGTCGCAGTGTTCGACAGGGATCCGGCCTGCTTCCGCTACCTGGAGCCCGTGCTCTATTTCAAGGGGTTCCACGGCTTGCAGACGCACCGCCTGGCCAACTGGCTCTGGCGCAAGGGCCGCAGGGATTTCGCGCTCTATCTGCAGAGCAGGGCTTCGGAAGTTTTCCAGATCGACATTCATCCGGCGGTTCCCGTCGGGCGGGGTATCTTCATCGACCACGGCACCGGTATCGTCGTCGGCGGAACCGCGGCAATCGGCGACGATGTCTCCATTCTTCAGGGCGTTACGCTCGGTGGTACGGGAAAGGAGGGTGGCGATCGTCATCCGAAGATCCGTCACGGTGTGTTGATCGGCGCCGGGGCAAAGGTCCTCGGAAACCTCGAAATCGGTCATTGTTCACGCATTGCAGCCGGATCCGTGGTGCTCGCGGATGTGCCCGAGAACACCACGGTTGCTGGTGTTCCTGCCCGGATTGTCGGCAAGGCGGGGTGCTCCGAACCGGCGCGCAGCATGAACCAGTTGCTCGGCGACAGCTGAGCAATTGCCGTTGCGCGAAGGATGTGGGGGAAAGTTTGCACAAAGGGTTTGGCATTTAGGGCTGGTCTTATAGGGTCCGCGCGACTAAATAGCAGACGGCATTTACAAGGAGAGCGCCGTGAAACCCGATGAAATCCGCAAGATCGAAGCTTACCTGCGCATGAAGTTCGAGTTGCCGAGCCTTCAGGTGCGGGCGAGACCGCGCAAGGACGATTCCGCAGAGGTCTATATCGGGGAAGAGTTCATCGGCGTCATCTTCCGCGACGACGAAGACGAAGACCTGAGCTGGAATTTCCAGATGGCGATTCTGGAAATCGACCTCGACGAAGTCTAAGACCGATTTCAGGTTCGAGTAAAAAGCAGGCGGCTTGCCATGGGGTAAGCCGCCTTTTTTTATCCGGGGTCAGTGTATTCTGAAGCCGGCGACTTTTCTGACGATGGAATTGTCGATCCTGCGCCAGTCTTCGAGGAGATGCTGGCTGAAGCGGTACCTGAGTTCCAGGCCGGACGACAGCACAACGGCTCTGTGGCAGACTGGGCGCATATCCGGTCCCGTGCTGCGGCAGCGGGCGATGAACCCGTTCCGGCGTGCGGGGTCGAAAACGATCTGGTCCGTTTGCAGGGCTCCGCGGGCTGAAAGCCTCAAAACCTTGAGCCCGTCCGGTCCATCCAGTTCCCCGCCACGTGCGAGACGACGGTAGAACGGTTCAAGACGCGCCCTCATGCTTTCCCGCTCCGGGTTGTGCTCGAGCTCCAGGGTCAATGTCTGGTCCATCGCGCCGGCCGTGTTCGACGGATCGCGGTTCAGAGCCGGTTTCAGCCCGGGCCACGTCATTGAAATTTTCAACGTCGTAAATTCTCGTGTGCCGTTTTGCACTTTGGCGCGTTTTTCCGCAGTTCCGATATAGGCGAAGGGAAGCTTGAAAGTCTCCGGACCGACCGATAGCGTGGCAAAACCGGAGGGGATGCCGGCAAAGGCGGAAGCGTTCCAGTTTTCGGACCAGTAGACGGTGCGCTCGGCGATGTGCACGGCTCCGAGCAGGCATATGGCAGCGATCAGACGGCTGAAGCGGCGCGGATTGCTGTTGATGGGCTCCGGGAGCGAAACAGGGATCATCACTCCGTCTCCCGATGGGCCAGTGCACTAGAGTGAGACAGACTGTCCCAATCCGGAACATCCGTCCTGGTCAAGGATCCCGTGAGATTGGCCTTTTGCGGCCAGAATTGCAGGTTTTTGCCCATTTGCCCGTCCGGCACAGTCTTTGCTTCTGACCGTTTAGATATTGTTAATCACTTTCAGGGTGGTTGAGTTAATAAGAGGTTAACGGGCGTGTACTTCGAACTTCTTCTCGTTGGATATATAGCGAGTGCCGGCTTTGTTGCCGCAGGCGTGCTAGGGAGCCTCTATCAGCTGATCACCAAGCAGCCGCCGAAATTTTCTTTCTCCGGCGAAAACGTATTCGCGTTTCTCGCCGAGGTTTTCATGTGCGTTTTCGCCGGACCCTTCATCATCATGCGCAACGCCATCCGGGGCCGGAGAATCGAGAAACGGCCGCTCGGCTGGCTCGTGGCTTCGTCGACAATTGCCGGGATGTGGAGCATGTGTTCAGGTATCATGGTGATGAATGTCGCCCTCATTTTTGCCGGATACACCTGAGACCATGCCTATCTTCACTCTCGACGGACGTGCACCCGAATTCCCCGCCGGCGGCGATTGCTGGGTCGCGCCCAACGCGACCCTCATCGGCGATATCCGGCTCTTAGAAGAAGCGAGCGTCTGGTTCGGGGCGATCCTGCGCGGCGACAATGAACCGGTGACGGTCGGTGCGCGATCAAACGTCCAGGACGGCTGTGTTTTTCACACCGACATGGGGTACCCGCTGACCATCGGAGCCGACTGCACGATCGGACACAACGCGATCCTTCATGGCTGCACCATCAGGGACAACTCCCTGATCGGAATGGGAGCCACCATCCTGAATGGTGCCGTTATCGGGTCGAACTGCATTGTCGGCGCGAATGCGCTGATCGGCGAAGGCAAGGAAATCCCCGACAATTCGCTTGTCGTTGGGGTTCCGGGCAAGGTTGTGCGCGTGCTACCCGCGGAGGCAGCTGAAAACATTCGCAAATCGGCAGAAGGCTATGTGCGCAACTGGCGCCGTTACAAGGCCGTTCTCTCCGAAGCCTGAGTAGACACCTACCAACGAGCGGAACGCAAAAAGACGGGAACCGGCCTGCGGGGGCGGGCCGGTTCCCTGGACCCGGTCGTGGTAGGGATGGGGAGGGTGGGGACGCGACCGGATCGTCCTGACGGCCCGAGGGGCCGATCCCTATCCTTATCTTGACACGCTGCTGACCGTGGTGACGCGCGTGTCTGAAATGCCGGTCCACCGGACAGGCGAGCTTGCGGATTGACGCTTGATGTAGCGGTAAGGCGTCGAGTACCAGGGCAGAACGGCCTCGATCTGGTTATCGAGGATCATATCGCCATGATCGGTGCGCACGGTCAGAACAGCATGACCGGCGTTGTCGATATCCTTGGCGACGGTGATCAGCAGTGCGCTTTTCGGCCACCCGGCCTCGATCAGGACACGTTGTTTCTCAAGCACGTATTCCTCGCAGTCGCCATAGCCGTTCACGGGATACGACCAGTGTTCGACCTTGCCGAAGAGATCGTCGTCCGTCATCGGGCGTACGCGTCTGTTGACGTCGGCGTTGATTGCGATCAACTGTTTCCAGCGGGCTTCGTCCAGCTTCACGACGACAGCCTTGTAGCTCTCGTCCGGGCAGGCCCAACTGTTGTCGCGGCAAAACTGCGTGTGCCCGATCGGCGCCTTCACAGGTGCGTTCATGTCCATGAAGCGGCCAGGGTCGGCATATGCGGCCGTTCCCGTTACTGTTCCTGCAAGAAAGACTGCCGCTGCAGCAAGTATGTTTCCAAGTAATTTCATCGTAACGCCCTCCCCAAGGCTGACGCAACGATGACTCAATGATTTTTATCTCGCGAAAATCTGCGAAGTAAAACCTAATTTATACTTTAATCTAATTTGAATTACCTTTTAGTCAAATGAGACTTTCATTTGAGATAAACTTGAATCGAGTTTTCCGAAAATTTTATCGATCCTCTGTATGTGTCTGAAATTCATATATCTTCCGGGAATTTCTTCAAAAAATGCCAGCTCTCTTTTGCCGCCTGGTCTTTCTGGCTGAGGTGCGAACTGGAGACAATCGACCCTGAAATGCTTGAAAAGAAATCTGACATTGGGGGCAAAAAAATGCGGATCGATGCGATCTGACAGAAGCCGCATGTGCGCAAGGCGAGCAGATATTGCCATTTCCCGAGATGCCGCGGCGACCTGAGGGACCCAGGATAGCCGGGTTCAACGCGGTGCGGGGGTCCTGATCCTGTGTTCCCGCTTCGTCGGGATTTCAAACCTGTCTTGCGATTGACAACTGAGAATGAGACAAGCAGGCCTGTTTCAGCCCCGGAGCGCGTGACATGGATCTGACGCCAGATGAGAAGCGATTTCTGCGCATGCTCGCGGCCGGGCGTGCATACCTATTTGCAACCGATACTCTCAGGCTGCAGAAGTTGCAGGAAGCGGGGCTTTTAAGACGGGTGGGGCCGAAGCCTCTCGACGTTGCCCTGACCGGTGAAGGGCGCAAGATGGCCGAACGTCTTTGACGGCACAACCATCCGGCGGGAGCGATGTCCGGGCACTGCGAGCGCATATTGTTCGTGCGTGGAAGTCGCGTCCGGTGAAACAACGAAAACGAACAGGCTGACCTGCGACGCTTCGCATATCACGAATGCCGTAGTCTCAGTCGGGTGCGGAGATATGGTGTTCCAGCAGTTCGCGGCTCTGAACCGCTGCGAATTCGACGGCAATACCACCCTCGATCCGGCGGATAACCCGCGCCTGCATCTTGCCGAGCGTGATCGGATCGCCCATTTCGGGTGTGCTGTCTGTGGCGATCGCGGCGCCGGAGAGCGAAACATCGATAATCCGGCACACATGCTCCGAACCATCCGGCAGGACCATTTTCGTCATCGGATTTTTCGGCACGAACCGGTCATGGCGCCTGTCCTCGGGAAGGTTCAGTTCATCCCGGTTGGCGAGCCAGGTCAGTACGTTGGCTATCTTGTCGCGCTTGCGTGCGGTGTTTCTGAGTTCAACGGCGAAGCCGCCGTCGATCACGCGCGAAATGCGCCCTTCGACACGGCTGAGGTGATCGAGATAGGCAACGACCCGTTCTCCGACGCGACCCTCGACCGGCGTGATCATGGCCATGCCTCCGGGAGACATGTCGATTATCTGGCAGGGATACTCCCGGCGGTCTTCCAACATGAAGCGGCCAAGTATATCGACCTGAACACGCTGGTGCCGTCTGCGGTCCGTGACCTGAAGCGTTTTGCTTCCCTCTGGTGCTGCTGCCAATCCGGCGTCCATGCCCGCTCTATCCAAACAGTGTGTCTCGCCCCACCTCTGACCGAGACTCGAATCTCCAAACGTCTCTCCACCACTTTAGGCAGATGGGGTTAACGATGTGTAAGAATGTTCACAACTGAGGGCGTTTGATTGAGAAAAAATTTCTGACAATCCAATTCGGCACGGAAATGACGGAAGCACGTCAGGATTGTGATGGCTTCATGTACTACCAAAGTCACCGTTTTCTTACGCGGGGGTAGTTCATGGCAAAAGAAAACCCGCCACAGGGCGGGTTTCCTGAGATCAGGAAATAAAGTTCAAAATTTCTAGGCTGCCTTAGGGTACTGACCCATAAATGAAGCCGATTTGGCGGCAGAAATGGCAAAATATCGCGAGGAAGCGTGCGCAGAGCGGGCTTTTTGCCCGGTCAAGCGCGGTGACGCTGCGAGGTAAAGCCATTTTGCCGTCCTTCGGATGTGGCCGTTTTGGCCATCTGCATCGTCGCCAAAGACTTGAAAATGAGCCACATTTTCTGCGTTTTCGCTCCTCGCGGTTGGTCAAAACGATCCAAACCAAATTGACTTCATTTATGGGTCCGTACCCTAACGGTCAGGACTTTCCGCCACTATACACTGTCAGGTGCCCGACCTTGCGTTCGGCTCCCTGTGGCAGTGGCGGAGCCGGCATGTTCATGCCCTCGGCCGTGAAACGCGGAAGAATCGGGTTCACTGCATTTGTCGAATCCATGAAGAACGGCCGCTCATCCGGCCAGACGAGCCTGAGACTGTTGATGGACTGGTTCAATATCGGGTGCAGCCCGATCCAGTAGGGCTTGTCCATCGGTGTGCAACTTCCCAGGATCCGGATCCGGCCTTCGCCCGGAACGTTCAGGGGCAGCAGCAGCATTTCCATGTGCAGTTCCTGATTTCTTTCGGTATGGCCGCTCACGCCAATGACAGCGGCCGCGGCATCCTCGGTAATGGCGGCCACGAGGCTTTCAAGGGCCTCCCTGTCTTTCGTGCTCCAGCCGCGCAGAAAGTTGCGGCCCTTCAACTCGCGGCAATGCGCGGAACACAGGCGCGTGCCAGCAAGGCGGTAACGCACATCCTGAGCGCCCTTCGTTTCCAGGATGAAGGTATCGCCCAGAAGGGCCCTGATCTCACCCGGATCAACTTCGCTGCGGTTGGGTGCGGGGCGTGTACCGCGCAGGTTGTCCCAATAAGAATAAAGTGTCTGTGTCACGCCGTGTTTCATCTTGCTTCGCCTTGTTACCTTCTGGCACCCCATGTTCCGTCTCAAGACAGCTTCTGTTTCAAAATGGGGCGTTTGACCTGTTTTGTTTTTGTTTGGCGAATACAGAGCAGGGGGCGTGCCAAGTGACTGACCCTTATGGAAATTTCGTTCGGCCGGAGCGGTTAAGGTTAAATCCGGGTAACGCTTGTCCGAATGCCGGCACGGTGGCACGTTTACGTTCTATTCATACTGGTGCCGACGGCACGACATGGGTTGGCAACGGACAAAGGTGCCGGTTTTTCACCACGGCGACACAGCCTGTCCGGAAGCGGTCTGCAAAAGACGCGAAGCAAAACAATTTTCTTATGGGACGCGTGGGGACGCGCCCGACGGCGGGAGCCGGCGAGACTGCCGGCTCCCGCCAATTTCGTTCTTTCATGGCGAAACAGGCGGCCGTTATTTCATTAAATTTACCGAAACCCGCCTCTGCGATGCTGGCGACCCCTTGTTTTGTCGAGGATCTCCCTTAGAAGGGAGGATGAAGAGGCCGGTATTTTATGAACGTTTACAAATTCGACGACGAGCGCAACCGTCGTGAGCAAGCTGAACGGGAACAATCCCGCAAGACTCCCAGTGGGCCGCCCGCGCTCAATCTGCCGGAAATCATCGTGTGGCTCAGCGGGATCCTGATTGCGATCCACCTCGTCCGTGTGTTGCTGTTGCCGGTTGTCTGGGACAATCTGGTTCTGGCACTGTTTGCATTCTGGCCGATCAAGTATACGTTCTTCGCCAACCTGTCCGTGATCGACATTGCGGCAAGCCTCTGGTCGTTTGTCACCTATTCCCTTCTTCACGGCGGTGCCACGCACATCATTTTCAACCTGCTCTGGATGGCGATTTTCGGCAGTGCCGTGGCGCGCCGCTTTGGCGCAGGACGGTTTCTTCTGTTTTCCGCCCTGTGTTCCGTCGGTGGTGCCTTTGCGCATCTGGCAACCCATTGGGGCGAACCGGTTCCCATGATCGGTGCGTCTGCAGCCATTTCCGGTCAGATGGCGGCTGCACTTCGGTTCATTTTCGAACTGGGGGGACCTCTCGGTGCGTTCCGGCGGTCCGACCCGCGTGCCTATTTCGTGCCCGCTCAGCCATTGTCGGACTGTTTCAAGAATCAGCAGGTACTGGTTTTTGTCGCAGTCTGGTTCGGTCTCAACATCTTTTTCGGCCTGATGAGCGGTCCTGTGGCCGGAGAGCCGGCCAGCGTGGCGTGGCAAGCCCATATCGGGGGCTTTGTCGCAGGGCTGGCCCTGTTTCCCTTCCTTGACCCCGTACCACGGCGATCAGCCTGATCCGGTGAGTGAATTACCGCTGCGATATAGGTTTGCGAGGCCTCATTTTTTTGCCATGATGCAAGTGATCCGACTGTTTCGGATCGATTTTGTCATGGGAGGTGTTCAACAATGACCGTCGCCGCGATCCTGAGTGGGAAAGGCCACGATACGATTACCGCAAATGCCGATACACCGCTGAGCGACATTTGCGAGACCCTGGCAAAGAACAAGATCGGCGCAGTGGTGGTGTGTTCCGGCGACAAGCGGATCGAAGGAATCGTCTCCGAACGCGATGTCGTGCGGGCGATCGGAACCCAGGGCACGTCGTCGCTCACTCTTCCGGTTTCCAGCGTCATGACCAAGGAAGTTGTAACCTGCTCCGAGGACAACAGCGTGAACGAGGTCATGGCACGCATGACCCAGGGCCGCTTTCGCCACATGCCGGTTGTCAAGGACGGCAAGCTGGCCGGTGTCATCTCCATCGGGGACGTCGTGAAGCACAAGATTGCGCAGGTCGAACTCGAAGCCGAGCAAATGCGCAACTACATCTCGATGGCGTGATCTAACGGCAGGCGAAACCGTGCTGGCCGGCAACAGGCCAGCCTTGACTTTTCTGAACCGTTTTATCGATGTCGGTGCGCTTCGCTCAAGCGGTCACTGTCGGCGGCGCTGTTGTTTTTACGAAGCGGCAATCTGGATGAAGGGGCGTGTCCGCGCCTTGATGGTGTCCTGCAGATGCATTCCGGTCAGACAGTGGCCCCCTTGTGCCGGATAACGCAGCCGAGACTGGCGGCCAGCACGCCGACGATAATGGCGATGGAGAGATCCAACATGTGAACCTCCGCCATGTTGAAGCCGGCAAAGATGATCGTTTCGGCGACGCCGACCGCGGCCCCCATGATCCCGGCCAGAATCCAGTTCCTGGTCATCATTCCGAGCGCCAGGCCAAGGATCCCGGGAAGGCTCAGAACGTTTCCGCCGATGGTTCCAAGTAGATCGAGAATTCCAAGCATGTGATTGCCTTTTTCACTTGAAGGGGCAGCGTTGTGCCCGGGACCTGCCGCCCCGGACGTCGTTAGTTCCGGTTTTCAGCCAGATCGGAGACGTAGGAGCGCATCGCGGCGACGTTTTCGCCAGGTGCAGCCGGTATGGCATTGGTCGCCTGGAGTTCTTCGATCACTTCGCGGTAGTGATCCTGGTAGCCGGGCGCCAGGTCGTGGGCGATGCCCTGGTGGCAGTCGATGCAGGTCATGTTGTTGTCGATTGCGCGCTGATGCTCGGAAGCGGCGCGTGTTTCCTGCACCGTGAAGTCCATGTACTTGAAGTTATGGCAATTCCGGCATTCACGGCTGTCCGACAGTTTCATCTTGCGCCAGACCACGGCGGCCATCGCAGCCCTGTGTTCCTCATATTTCTGCGGCGTGCTGATGGTGCCGACGACTTCATGATAGACGTCCTTCACCGCCATGATCTTGGCCTTGAGCTTGTGCTGCCATTCATGAGGGACATGGCAGTCCGAGCAGATCGCCCTGACGCCTGAATGATTGCTGTAGTGAATGGTCGTGCGATACTCGGCGAGATTGGTTTCCATGCTGTGGCAACTGGTGCAGAACTCCTCCGTGTTGGTGAGTTCCAATGTCCAGTGAAACCCGCCCCAGAACATGATGCCGCCCAGAAATCCGGCAATCAGGACGAAACCGGCGCTCAGCACCTTGGTCGGTGTCCAGAACCAGTTCCAGGCTCGGCGGATCGGGTTGCCCGGCTTCTCGTTTTCGGAGTTCTCAGCCATGTTGAAGGCTCCTTGTCGCGAATGAGCGCGTTAGCGGGTTTGAATGGGAGAAGACGGTTCGAACCGGTTGTCGACCAGCGCCGGCACGTCCGCTTGCGGGACATGGCACTGGTTGCAGAAATAACGTGTGCCGGCGATGTGATCGAGTTCGTTGCCGTCCCGGTCCAGGTAGTGGGTCATCGACAGCGTCGGTGCGCTGCGTTCTCCGGCCTTGGTCCAGTCATGGCAGGACAGGCACTGGTTGGTGCGGATGTCGATCTGGTACTGAGCGATCGAATGCGGGATGAGGGGCGGCTGCTGGCGGTAGTTCCGCTGCATGCGCCCTTCCTTTCCTTCCCATTTGAAGTCCGGACCGAGCCTGTTCAACGCGTCGACGGGATCAGCGCGCATGGCCTTGACGTCCTGCTGCTGGGCAATGGCGAACCCGCCAATGCCCGTGATAAAGGCGAGAGCGGCGATGCCCGCGAGTACCGGCTTTTTCATCGAGTTCACTCCTTGTGCATCAAGCTTGCAGCGCTTTGTTCAGCCGCGAATTTTAAAGGCGGTTCGACAAGTCTTTCGTCGAACCGGTGGGTGAATTTGAAGACGTCCTGCGCACAGACATCGATGCAGGCGCCGCAATTGGTGCAGTCACCCGCCAGAATGAGGGGGGATGTCTCCGGTGCTCCCTTGAGGGCAGGGGAAATCACCTGGTTTTCGGGGCAAACGGCGTAACAATCCATGCAATCATCGCAGGCAGCCCTGTTCGGCGCGCTCACACGCAGCACCGCCGCTTTGCCGATCAGGCCGTAGTAGGCGCCGACAGGGCAAAGGCGACCGCACCAGCCCCGGCGTGCGACGAAGAGATCGAAGAGAAAGACGGCCGCGACCACCAGCCAGGCAGCCGACAATCCGAAGACGAGCCCCCTGTGGACCATCGTGACGGGATTGGCGACCTCCCAGGCGACTGTGCCCGTGGCAAAGGAAACCAGCAGTGCTGCCGCCAGAAGCCAGTACCGGGCCGAGCGCCTGGGTTGCCAGCCCTTTGGCAGGTCAAGGCGCCGATGCATCCAGTGGGCGGCATCCGTCACCGGATTGATCGGGCAGACCCAGGAACAATAGGCCCTTCCGCCGACAAACGCATACGCGGCCAAAACGATCAGCGCGCCGGTCAGCGCGGTTGCCGAGAGCCAGTGCCCCGCCAACATGCTCTGCAGCGCCACCAGCGGATCGGTCAGCGGCAGTATGCCGAGGGTCAATGAGCCGGCAAGGGTTCCCTTGGTAATCCAAATGCCGAACAGGGGACCGGTGAGAAAGAGCGCGAGGAAGAACAGCTGGCTCGCACGACGAAGCAAGAGATAGCGCCTGGAGCCGATCCGGCCTTTGGCTTCAAGGGCCTCGAAGCCGACAGGCAATTGCGTGTGCACAGTCATTGCCTGCCTCCCGGTAACTTGTAAGCCGGTTCGAATCCGCCGGGAGCAGCGAGGTTGTCGGTACCCGGGCCGGGCAGGCGGTCGGGCAGGTCGATCAGTCCGTCGACCAGAGGCGCTCCATTCCTTTCCTTCTCTTCCCAGCCCCGCCGGTAATGGTCCGCTGCTTCTCCGCGGGCCAGCCGCACGGGCAACACCTTGATGGCCGATTCCGGCAGGACGCAGCTTTTTTCGCAAAGTCCGCACCCGGTGCAATGATCGGCGTGTACGGTCGGAGCGAATATGGCGTGATGGCCCGAGCGCTCGTCATGCGAAGGCACCAGGGTGATGGCCGCGTCGATCGCGGGACAGACCCGATAGCAGACATCGCAGCGCAGACCGTGGAAATTCAGGCAATTCTCCTGGTCAACCAGGACAGCTGTCCCCATGCGGGCATCATCGATGTCGTCGAGACCGGGGTCCAGGGCACCGGTTGGGCAGGCCGCGACGCACGGAATGTCGTCGCACATTTCACAGGGCACGGAACGCGCCGTGAAATAGGGGGTCCCCGTTGCCGGACCGTCGGCACCGAGTTCGGCCAGCTTCAGCGTGTCGAACGGGCAGTCGCGAACACACAGACCGCACCTGATGCAGGCACCGAGAAAGTCGTTTTCGGCAAGTGCGCCCGGCGGACGCAGGGCGTCGGCCGGCAGCGCTTTCGCGTCACGTGCCACGTAGGCCAGGCCAAGCCCGGCAACAGCGCAGCCGCCCGCCATCCGAGCGGTGTCGGTCAGAAAGCGGCGGCGGGACTGTGTGAGCTGTGGCTTGGCCATGGCAGGTTCCGGTCCGGTGAAGGCGCCTAGACGCGCTCCACCTTGCAGGCACATTTCTTGAAGTCGGTTTCCTTCGACAGCGGACAAGTTGCGTCCAGGGTCAGCTTGTTGGTGAGCTGCCCCTCGTCGAACCACGGCATGAACACAAGCCCCTCCGGGACCTTGTTGCGCCCGCGGGTTGCCAGCTTGCTGCGAACTTCACCGCGGCGGGTGGAGATCAGGATCTCCTGGCCGTTGCGCAGTCCCCGTGCTTCCGCGTCCGCAGGATGCATGAACACGACGGCGAGCGGGAAGGCGCGGTGCAGTTCAGGCACCCGGCGTGTCATCGAGCCAGAATGCCAGTGTTCGAGAACGCGTCCCGTGCAGAGCCAGAGGTCGAAGTTGTCATCCGGCACCTCGGGCGGATCCTCGTAAGGCGCGAAGATGATCTTCGCCTTGCCGTCCTTGTATCCGTAGAAGCGGACTTCCTCGCCTTCGGGGACATAGGGGTCATATCCCTCACGGAACCGGTAAAGTGTTTCCTTGCCGTCGACGACCGGCCAGCGCAGGCCGCGGGCCTTGTGGTAGGTCTCGAACGGTGCGAGGTCGTGGGCATGGCCGCGGCCGAAGCCCGCATATTCCTCGAACAGGCCCTTTTGAACGTAGAAACCGAAATGTTCGGCATCATCGTTCGGGTGACCCTCCTGAAGTTCGCTCAGCGGGAACTTGTCGACCTGTCCATTGGCGAAGAGAACATCGTACATGGTCTTGCCGCGATGCTCGGGCATCTTGGCCAGGAGTTCCTCGCCCCAGACTTCCTCGATCGTGAAGCGCTTGGAGAATTCCATCAATTGCCAGAGATCGGATTTGGCCTCGCCCGGCGCCTGCACCTGCTGCCGCCAGAACTGGGTTCGGCGTTCGGCGTTGCCGTAGGCGCCTTCCTTCTCGACCCACATCGCCGTTGGCAGGATCAGGTCGGCGGAGACCGCCGTCACGGTCGGGTAGGGGTCCGAGACGGTGATGAAGTTTTCCGGGTTCCGGTAGCCGGGATAGCCTTCCTCATTCAGATTGGGCGCGGCCTGCATGTTGTTGTTGCACTGGACCCAATAGGCGTTGAGTTCGCCGTCCTTGAGCTTGCGGTGCTGCAGCACGGCGTGGAAACCCGGCTTCGGCGGGATCGTGCCTTCCGGAATTTTCCATGCGTCTTCGCAGATTTTCCGGTGCTCGTCGTTGTTGACGACCATATCGGCCGGCAGGCGGTGGGCAAAGGTGCCGACCTCGCGCGCCGTGCCGCAGGCCGAGGGCTGGCCGGTCAGCGAGAAGGGGGAATTGCCCGGCTCGGAGATCTTTCCGGTCAGGAGATGCACATTGTAGCAGAGTGAATTGACCCAGGATCCGCGCGTATGCTGGTTGAACCCCATGGTCCAGAGGCTCATGACCTTGCGGTCCGGGTCTGCGTACTGCTCTGCCAGGAATTCCAGCTGTTCTGCCGGAACGCCTGAAAGCTCGGACACCTTGTCCACGGTGTATTCGGCGACGGCGGCTGCGTATTCGTCGAAGCTGATTGCCTCCATTGCGCCCGAATCCGGGTTTGCAGCCGCCTCCTGGATCGGGTTGTCCGGACGCAGGCCATATCCGATATCCGTCGCGGTCTTCGTGATATTGACGTGTTTCGACATGAAGTCTTCGTTGACGCGTCCGGTCGAGATGATGTGGTTGGCGATGTAATTCAGGATCGCCAGATCCGTCTGCGGCTTGAAGATGATGCCGTTGTCGGCGAGCTCGAACGAGCGATGCTCGAAGGTCGACAGGACATGCACCTGTGCACCGGGCTTGGTGAGACGCGTGTCCGTGAGGCGGGACCAGAGGATGGGATGCATTTCCGCCATGTTCGAACCCCAGAGCACGAACGTGTCCGCGTGTTCGAAATCGTCGTAGCAGCCCATCGGTTCGTCGATGCCGAAGCTCCGCATGAAGCCGACAACGGCAGACGCCATGCAGTGGCGGGCGTTCGGGTCGATGTTGTTGGAGCGGAAGCCGGCCTTCATGAGCTTGGCGGCGGCGTAGCCTTCCCAGACGGTCCACTGGCCCGATCCGAACATGCCGACGCTGGTCGGTCCCTTCGCCTTGAGCGCTTCCTTCCATTTCTGCGCCATGACGTCGAACGCTTCGTCCCAGCTGACCGGCTCGAACTCGCCGTTCTTGTCGTAGGCACCGTTGGTCTTGCGCAGCAAGGGCTGGGTCAGCCTGTCCTCGCCATACATGATCTTGGAGAGGAAGTAGCCCTTGATGCAGTTGAGACCCCGGTTGACCGGAGCGTCCGGGTCTCCCTGTGTGGCGACGACACGGCCGTCCTTGGTGCCCACGAGGACGGAGCAACCCGTCCCGCAGAAGCGGCAGGCGGCCTTGTCCCAGGAAATCCCGGTCGTCTGGAACTGGGCTTCGGCCGGGCCGGTGCCGATCGAGATACCGGCAGCCGAAGCCGTTGCAGCGGCCGCGGTCGACTTCAGGAAAGTCCTGCGGGATTCAGAGATTGTCATGGGTCCGGTCTCCGGCTTGGCTAGAATTGGCGGGCGGTGATGCGGCTTCGGGTGCCGCGAGGTCTTCAAAATGGTGGTAGGTGAGGGTGACCGAGAGAACACCCGGGATCTGGTGCAGTTGCATGATCAGTTCGGAGGCCGTGTTCGCCGGCGTGTCCTCGACAACGACAACGAGGCGCCCGTCGCCGTCGGACGCATGGATCTCGACGCCGTCCATCGCCTCGATTTGCTCTCGAATTCCGGGCAGCGATTGAACAGCCGCATGTACGAGACAACCGCAGATATTCATGCCGGGTCCTCTTCCTTGTTTGGCTCGACTCTTGTGAAGGTCACCGCAGCAGCGGGACACTGGTATGCACAGGCGCCGCAGCCGGTGCATTGATGCTGGTCAAGCACGGGCTCCGATTTACCCCCGAGGGCAAGACGGAAGCGGATGGCTCTGGGCTCGCAGGCGTCTTCGCACGCACGGCACGAAATGCCCTGCATGGACAGGCAGGCACTTGTTATCCCGGCTTTCCAGGACCACTGGGGTAGAATGTCTTCAGAGAATGCGCCGGACGGGCAGGCATCGGCGCATGCCCCGCAGAACGTGCAGGCTCCGCGGGAAAAATCCAGAACGGGAAAGTTTCCCGCGCCCGCCACAATGATCTGTTCGGGACAGGCCTCGGCACAGGCGCTGCAGCCCTTGCAATATTCGGTGAGCAGCGCGTCGTTCGTTCCCGGAGGTCGCAGAACATCCGGATCGGCGCGTCCGCCCAGCTTCAGAAAGGCGCGCCGGCTGACCGAAATGTCGGTTCTCTCGGTCATGCGATCAGTCCGGTGCCACGCAAGGCCCCGGCACGCCAGTTCACCAGGGCACAAGAGCCCGGTGAAGCCATCAATCTCGCGAATATTATGACGGAGGCACGGCGAGTGGCCGGAATGGGGACGTGCAGCCGCAGCTGTTCACACTCTTCTGCCATAGCCTCTCCCTAAGTATGGACAGAAACAAAGAGTTTTTTCTTCTTCTTGTCGTTCAGGAGAGCTTAGGCCGCCGAACCTCGGGTCGGGTATAAGTTTAAATACGTATGTGGCTATTATGTTATTTTCGAAACAATAATAACACTATGAAATCACATTGTTAAAATAGTTCGCCGGGCAAAATTCCAGGTTCCGGAAAGATGGCGAAACTCAAGTCCGGTCTTTTCCGTAAACTTCCGCAGGGTCATAGACCTTTTCGGATTCGACCCGTTCGAGACGGACCGCCCCGTCCGAGGGGGCCGCAATCTTCCGGAAAAAGCAGGAGCGGTAGCCGACATGGCATGTCGCACCGTTTCCGGCGACGCTGACTTTGAGCACAAGGGCATCCTGGTCGCAGTCGGTAAGTATTTCATGCACGGTCTGCACCTGGCCGGACGTTTCGCCCTTCTTCCAGAAACTTTGCCGCGACCGGCTCCAGTACCATGCCTCGCCGGTCTCGATGGTGCGTTTCAGGGCTTCTTCGTTCATGTAGCCGACCATCAGGACTTCGCCCGATGCCACGTCGGTCACGACGGCGACGATCAGGCCGTCGCGGTCGAATTTCGGCATCAGCATTCCGCCGCTCTCGACCGTTTCCTTGTCGCCGCGTTCGCTCAAACAGATATTGCACATGAAAACGAAACCCTTGCCTTGATCGAAGAAGCAAGGGCTTGTCAGGTCTTTAGCCCTTGCTGCGCACCATGGTCATGAACTTGGCCTGCTCGGCCGGATCGTCCTGGAAAACGCCGGTAAACTGAGTGGTGATCGTCGAGACCCCCGGTTTCTGGACGCCGCGCATCGTCATGCACTGATGCTCTGCCTCGAGCATGACCGCAAGTCCGCGCGGTGCCAGGGTGTCGTCAATGACGGAAGCGATCTGCGCCGTCAAGTTTTCCTGCGTCTGCAGCCGCTTGGCATAGATGTCGACGACACGTGCGAGCTTCGACAGACCGACGACGCCTTCGGCCGGATAATAGGCGATATGCGCCTCTCCGATGAAGGGCAGCATGTGGTGTTCGCAATGGGAATGGAACGGGATTCCGCGCACCAGAACGATGTCCTGATACCCGCCGACATCCTCGAACGTTCTTTCCAGATGTTCGGCGGGGTCTTCGAAATAGCCGCCGTAGAGCTGGCTGATCGCCTTCACGACGCGCTTCGGCGTGTCCAGCAGACCTTCGCGGTCCGGGTCGTCGCCGGTCCAGGCCAAGATGGTCCGTACAGCGGCTTCGGCTTCTTCGCGGCTCGGCCTGAGCAATTGTTCAGGCGACTTTCTTTCAAATCTTTTTTCAACCGGCTTGAGGACTGCGTCCATCGGGATCCTCGCAAATTTACCCTTGTCACTCGTCATACGGCGCTCGTTCTTGCACAGATCATGAAGTCCTCGCCTGATAGCCGGGGACCATTATCATACTCCACACAAAATGCGAACGCACAGTTTCTGAGCGGGTTTAGCCGGCGTGGAGCGCGCTTGCGACGCTCCTCCCTGCCAACTGCGACCACTCTGCCCCTTGCGATATTTGCCGTGGCGTCTGATCTATATATAAGAAAGCAAAGCGCCATCAATGTGTCGCGCATCACAGGCTTTCACGAAGAGGCGAGAATGCTTGACGACATCTACAATGCGAAGATCCTTGAATTTGCAGGAAACATCCCGCGAATCGGACGTCTTGAGCAACCTGACGCAACGGCAAAGGCGCATTCCAAGCTTTGCGGGTCCACGGTGCTCGTTGACGTTTGTGTGAAGGATGGTGTGGTTACCGACTTCGCGCATGACGTCAAGGCGTGCGCGCTTGGGCAGGCATCGGCCTCGATCATGGCCCAGAATGTCGTCGGCGCTTCCGCACAGGAGCTGCGTGACGTGCAAAAAACGATGCGTGCGATGCTCAAGGACGGTGGCGAACCGCCGGCCGGGCGCTTCGAAGATCTCAAGTTTCTGGAACCGGTGCGTGAGTACAAAGCGCGCCATGCGTCCACCTTGCTGACTTTTGATGCCGTCGTCGATGCGCTGGACCAGATCGACGCCAAGGCGAATGGGGACGGAGCGGCGGCCTGAAACCCCGAACCTGAACTGGCAACCGCCTCATGTGCCCGGAACCCGAACGCCCGCCCGAACAAGACAAGATGCTGTCGCCCGCCGGCCGCGCGGCAATTGGTCTCATCTGGATCTACCGGCATTCCCTGTCGCTGTTCATGGGGCGCGGCTGCCGTTACGCGCCGACCTGTTCAGAATATACGGAAAATGCGATCCGGCGATATGGTTTCTGGACCGGCGGCTGGGTCGGTCTTTCCCGCATCCTCAGATGCAACCCATGGGGTGCATCCGGATTCGATCCGGTGCCGGAGGATCTGCCCCAAAATGCGCACTGGTTCACACCCTGGCGGTACGGCCGCTGGACCGGGCGTCATATAGCGAAAGAGTTCCGTCTTGACGGGGAAGACTAGCGTTTGCGCCGTTTTGTTGCACACAAGACCATTGACCTAACGTAATGTGAATGCAACGCTCCCTTGTCAGCTTCAGGGCAGGTTAGGGGACATGGACGTGCGCGACTTCCACTTCGTTATGATCAAGCCGACCCACTATGACGATGACGGCTATCCGATCCAGTGGCTGAGATCCGCCATTCCCTCAAACACACTCGCCAGTCTCAACGGCCTCGCGGAGGCCGCGGTGCAACGTGATGCGCTTGGCGCTGACGTGCGAATTCATCTCCACACATACGACGAGACGAACAAACGGGTCCGTCCGGAGAAAATAGCCCGCGACATCCGCCGCAAGGGCGGCAAGGCGCTGATTGCGCTGGTCGGGGTCCAGTCGAACCAGTTTCCACGCGCTACGGATCTGGCGCGCAGGTTCATGGCGGAGGGCCTGCAGACGGCAATCGGCGGGTTCCACGTCTCCGGCTGCATTTCCATGCTGGACGAAATGCCTTCGGAAATGGTCGAGCTTCAGGCCGAGGGGGTCAGCTATTTTGCCGGAGAGGCCGAGGACCGGCGGCTTGACCAGGTCTTCCGTGATGCCTGGGCCGATGATCTGAAACCGCTCTACAATTTCATGGCTGACCTTCCGTCGCTCGAAGGCGAACCGACGCCTATCCTGCCGCCGAAGCATATCCAGTTCACGGCCGGGTCGCATTCCAGTTTCGATCTCGGACGGGGCTGCCCGTTCCAGTGCTCCTTCTGTACGATCATCAATGTCCAGGGGCGCAAGAGCCGGTTCAGGTCGGCCGACGATCTGGAGCAGATCATCCGGGACAACTACGAGCAGGGCATCGACCGGTTTTTCATCACCGACGACAATTTCGCCCGAAACAGGGAATGGGAACCTCTTTTCGACCGGCTCATTGTTCTGCGTGAAGAGGAAAAGTTCGACATCAAGTTCATCATCCAGGTCGATACGCTGTGCCACCGCATCGAGAATTTCATCGAAAAGGCAACCCGGGCCGGTGTGAACCGCGTTTTCATCGGTCTTGAAAACATCAATCCGGACAATCTGCTCGCCGCAAAGAAACGCCAGAACAAGATCACCGAATACCGGGAGATGCTGCAGAAGTGGCGGGCGCATGGCGCGACCACCTATGCAGGTTACATCATCGGCTTTCCCGGCGACACGAAGGAGGCCGTGCTGCGGGATGTCGAGATCATCAAGAAAGAGCTTCCCCTCGATCTCCTGGAGTTCTTCTACCTGACACCGCTTCCCGGGTCGGAAGACCACAAGGTCCTGTTGTCGCAGGGGACCTGGATGGACCCGGACCTGAACAAGTATGACCTCAACCACCGGGTCTCCCATCATCCGAAAATGACGGATGCGGAATGGGAGGAAGCTTACCAGGAGGCCTGGGCAAGCTATTATTCCGATGATCATATCGAGACCGTTCTCAGGCGTGCAGCCGCGCACAGGAAGGGGCGGCCGGGCAACAAGCTGTTCCTGATGATGTGGTTCAAGCTGATGGTCCAGTGCGAAGGGGTTCACCCGCTGGAAGGCGGGTACTTCCGGCTGAAGTATCGCAAAGACCGGCGCAGCGGCATGCCGGTCGAAAGCGCGCTGGCGTTCTATCCGCGCTACCTCTGGGAAATCGCCGCCAAGCACTGGGCCTATGTTTCGGCGACCTTGCGGGTCTACAGGATCTACCGGAAGGTCAAGGCATCGCCGGACCGGCGCGGCTATTCGGATATTGCGACCCGGGAGATCGAAAAGGATGGCGAGGAAACACTCGCAATGATTCAGGAGACACGCGGCGGCGTGGAGGCCGTGGCCAAGACCGCACGCGACGCATCAATCGTCAAGGCGGCGAAGAAAAGGGCCGCCGCCTCATAGCGTGGCATTGGTAACGGCCTTTCTGCCGAAGAGTTTCCAGCCAAATGTCAGACCTGCGGCCGCAAGGATGATCGCCGCTGCTCCCAGGAACTGCGAGAGGTGCAAGGTCTGCTCGAATGCCGCGTAGTCAACGACAATGGCGACGATCGGGTAGAGGAAGGAAAACGCGCCCTGCAGATAGGTCGGGAGTTTTTGGACAGCTCCATACATGAGGGTATACATCAGGCCGGTGTGAACTGCGCCAAGCGTGATCAACGCACCCCAGGCAACGCCGCTGTCCGGCAGGGATGTCCAACTGACAAACGGTGCCAGCATCAAGATACCGACGCAGACCTGGATCAGCGCGATCAGCTGTGGCGGTGTCCCGGTCAGCTTTTTCGTCAGCAGCGCAGCGACCGCCCAGAAAAAAGCCGCGCCCAGAGCAAGGGCCATTCCGAAAGCATAGTCCATATTTTCAGAGGCCGGTGCGGCGGGTTTTGCCTGAACGATGAGCACGACGCCGAAGAAAGCGAGTGCAAGCCATGACAGCTTGGCCGCCGTTAGGCGTTCTGCGAAAAAGAGCGCGCCGAAACCCACGAGAATGAAAGGCTGCGTGTTGTAGACGGCGGTGGCGACCCCGATCGACGCCTTGCCATATGCGCTGAACAGCATGGCCCAGTTCACGACGATGGCGACGCCGCCGAGCGCGGCCACGGCGATCTGGCGCAGGGCGATCTGCCGTCGAAATGTCCCCTGAACGGTGCAAATCAGCATGAGGGCAACAGCACCGAAGGCGCATCGCCAGAAAACGACATCGATGGCCGGCTCACCCGACAGAACGACAAAAAATCCGATCGTGCCGAGAATAGTCATTGCGGCGCTCATTTCGGCTGCTCCGCGAAGTGTCCTGTCCATGGCTTGCCCGCCTCCTGTTCAAAGTGGACAGAGGATGACAATCGCCAGATCGCAGTTCCATTCGAAAAATCAGGCCTTTTTCCGAAAGTGCATTATTATCTAAAGTATCTGATCGAGTTGGGGTGTGATTATGAAGTTGGACGCGGCGGACGCAAAAATCATTGAAGCGCTGATCCGGGACGGGCGCATGTCGCTCAAGGACCTGGCAGCACATGCCGGACTGTCCTCTCCCGGTGTCTCGGAGCGGATCCGGCGGCTGCAGGAACACGGTGTCATCCGCGGATTTGCTGCGGAGATCGATCCGAAGGCTCTCGGCTACAGCCTGCAGGCCATCGTGCGCATTCGTCCGCTTCCGGGGAAACTCCACATCGTGCGGCAGCTGATCCAGGAGATTCCGGAGTTTTGCGAGTGCGACAAGGTCACGGGCGACGACTGTTTCATTGCGCGCCTCGCGGTGCCGTCCATCGAACAGCTTGACGACATTCTCGACGTCATCTCCGACAAGGCGGAAACAAGCACATCGATCGTCAAATCCCAGCCGATCCGACGCCGTCCGCCACCGCTTTTGACGGATTAGACCCGTCGAGCTCACGCGGTTGGGCACCGGATGGGACGGGTTGGACGGCGGGAAAGGGTTGCCGTTTTGCCAAGAATACCCTATCAGCAGGCCGTCTGAAAAAAACAAACAGCTTACCTGCATGGTCTGCAGGAGTGAGCAGGAGACGCGACATGATCCAACTGACCTTTCCCGACAATTCCGTGCGCGACTACGAAGCAGGCATCACCGGCCTTGCGGTCGCCGAGGGCATTTCCAAGTCGCTGGCCAAGAAAGCGGTCGCGATGACACTGGACGGCGAGTTGAGGGACCTCAGCGACGCCATTGCGGCCAATCACAGCATCGAAATCGTCACGCGTGACGATCCGCGTGCGCTGGAACTCATCCGGCACGATGCGGCGCACGTGATGGCCGAAGCCGTGCAGGAACTGTGGCTGGGGACACAGGTCACGATCGGGCCCGTCATCGAGAACGGGTTCTACTACGATTTCAAGCGTGTTCACCCCGACAGCGGCGACGACTGGCCGTTCCATCCCGATGATCTGCCTGTCATCGAGAAGAAGATGCGCGAGATCATTTCGCGCGGTGCGCAGTTCACCAAGGAAATCTGGTCGCGCGAGGAGGCCAAGACCTACTTCGCCGCGAAGGGCGAGCACTACAAGGTCGAGCTTGTCGATGCGATTCCCGAAGATCAGGAACTCAAGATCTACAAGCAGGGGCAGTGGCTGGATCTGTGCCGTGGTCCGCACATGGTGTCCACGCGCCAGATCGGTGATGCCTTCAAGCTCATGAAGGTTGCCGGTGCCTATTGGCGCGGCGACTCCAACAACGAAATGCTCAGCCGCATCTACGCGACCGCCTGGCACAACGAGAAAGAGCTGAAAGGCTACCTTCGCATGCTGGAGGAAGCCGAAAAACGCGATCACCGCAAGCTCGGCCGGGAAATGGACCTTTTCCACTTCCAGGAAGAGGGTCCCGGCGTCGTGTTCTGGCACCCGAAGGGCTGGGACATGTTCCAGAGCCTGATCAGCTACAAGCGTCGTGTCCTGAAGGACGACTACAAGGAGGTGAACGCGCCGCAGGTGCTGCATACGTCCCTGTGGGAGACCTCGGGGCACTGGACCTGGTACAAGGAGAACATGTTCTCCGTGCAATGTGCCGATCCGGAGGCCGAGGACGACCGTGTCTTTGCGCTCAAGCCGATGAACTGTCCCGGGCACGTTCAGATCTTCAAGCACGGTCTGAAGAGTTACCGAGATCTGCCCATGCGGCTTGCGGAATTCGGTGTTGTTCACCGCTACGAGCCGTCAGGTGCGCTTCATGGCCTGATGCGCGTGCGCGGCTTTACGCAGGACGACGCGCATGTTTTCTGCACCGAGGAGCAGCTTGAAGAAGAGTGCCTGAAGATCAACGATCTGATCCTCTCGGTCTACAAGGATTTCGGATTTGACGAAGTTGTGGTCAAACTGTCCACGCGTCCTGAAAAGCGCGTGGGAACCGATGAGATGTGGGACCACGCGGAAGCCGTGCTCTCGGATGTTCTGAAAAAGATCGAGCTTCAGTCGGAAGGCCGGGTCAAAACCGACATCCTGCCGGGCGAGGGGGCATTCTACGGTCCCAAATTCGAGTACACGCTGCGAGACGCGATCGGCCGGGAATGGCAATGCGGAACGACTCAGGTGGATTTCGCCTTGCCGGAGCGGTTCGGCGCCTTTTACGTCGACAGCAATGGCGAGAAGAAGACGCCGGTGATGGTGCACCGCGCGATCTGCGGCTCCATGGAACGCTTCCTCGGTATTCTGATCGAGAACTATGCCGGACATTTTCCGCTGTGGTTTGCGCCCTTGCAGGTGGTGGTCGCGACCATCACCTCAGAGGCCGATGCCTACGGCCAGGAAGTGGCGGATCTGCTGAAAGCGAACGGCTTGAAGGTCGAGACCGACTTCCGGAACGAGAAGATCAACTACAAGGTCCGCGAGCACTCGCTGGCCAAGGTTCCGGTGATCATTGTCTGCGGCATGCGCGAGGCCGAGGAACGTACCGTCAACGTCCGGCGCCTCGGTTCGAAAGACCAGCGGTCGATGGGCCTTGAAGAGGCGGTCGAGGCGTTTGTCCAGGAGGCAACACCGCCGGACTTGAAATAAACTCCGGAGCACCAAAATACGGGGATAAGTTACAGCTTGCACATTGCCCTTACGCTAGGGCAATGTGCTGTCACAATTCTGAAACACCGGTTCTGGTACTAGGTTCCGACTTTGCCCGAACTTTCTATCGAGACGATGGCTGCCGTGGATTACGCAGAATTCAGCTACGCCAATCCTGATCACCCGCCCTTGAAGCGGTGGACGATACGGGCCATTGAGGGCATCTCGGGACGCCGGAAACTTGTTGACCTTTATGATATCTGGAAACACCAGATGGTCGGGACTTCAGAGTATATCTGGAGCGATCTGCTGGGGCTTATCAATCTGAACGTTTCCGTCGAGGACGGCGAATGGCCGCCGAAGGACCTGCCCGAAGGGCCTCTGGTCCTGATTGCCAATCATCCGTATGGCATCGGCGACGGCCTCGCGATCCTCGCGCTTGCCGAACAGCTTGGACGGCCGTTCAAGATCCTGATAAACAATGAACTGCTGAAGGTCCCCGAAGTCCGGCCGTTTTCGCTACCGGTCGATTTCGAGGAAAACAAGCAGGCGCTGAAGACCAACATGCAGACGCGCAAGGAAGCGCTGCGCCTGCTTCAGGAAGGCACCACCATCATCGTCTTTCCCGGCGGCGGCGTTGCGACTGCCGCCAAGCCCTTCGGCCGCGCCGAGGAACTCCCGTGGAAGACGTTCACGGCAAAGATGATCCGCTCGTCCAAGGCAACGGTGCTGCCGCTCTATTTCGAAGGCCAGAATTCCTGGCTCTTTCATCTGGTCAGCAAATATTCGCTCACCCTGCGCCTGTCGCTTCTGGTGAGGGAATTCCGCCGTATTCTCGGCTCCGTCATTACGGCCCGGGCCGGGCAGGCGATATCCTATGAAACCCTCTCCGGTTTCAAGGACCAGAAGGAAATCATGGATTTCCTGCAGACAAAGGTCATGGAAATGGAGATGGGGCCTTCGGCTCCGGGAAATGGGCTGCTCGGGCGACGCCGTTGAGGCAAATTCCCGGAACCGGCAGAGCGTTGGCTCAGATGCCGGACCGCACGACAAGGAGCGTCAGTTGCTACTTGACGTTTCCTGGGTTTCCAGTTCGCTGACGGCCGTCACGACTTCAACCTCCCGGTCCTGGCCAGGTGCAACTTCAAAATTATGCAGATAGGTTTTGCCGTTGTTTCTGGCCAGAGCCTCGTACTCGCCCTCAGCGAGGACGAAGTCCGGAAACGCGCCGGTTGCTTCCACGACAACGTGACCGCCGGCGCTCAGGACGGACCAGGTGGTGTTGGCAATGGCTTCTCCGCCGCGCTCGTTGACGAGCTTCAGGGTGATGTCCGCGGCCTTGTGCAAAATGGTTGCCTCGGTCAGTTTGCCGGGAAGCACCTGAATGTCGGCGCGGATCACGGCGTTCACATCACCGTAGCGGCTGACCACGTGATAGGTGTCGGCATTGAGCCTGACGATCGAACCGGGCGTGATATCGCCGACGATCTTGTTGCGCTCACCCCGCTCGTCGAATGTCATTCCGTAGACATCAAACGTCACCTGGGTCTCGTCGATGCCGTTGCCGTCTTTCATGGAAGCACCGAACTTTATGCCGCCGGCGTTCAACGTCAGCATTTTCGATTGAACGTCCTTGCCGATGACGACCCGGTTGGTCGACTGGGCGTAGCCGTAGGCGGTATGGACAAGATAAGCGCCCGGATCGAGCCTGAATTCCGCGTCTCCGCCCATTGACGTGGCGATCAGCTCCAGACGCCCGTTGGCGTTGGTCGCCTCCGAATAGATGCGCCAGATCAGGCCGTCATCCAGGGGCTTGCTGTCCCGGGTCAGTTTCGCCATCAGGTAAAGTGCGCCCTGGTCAAGACCATCGCTGAAACCGGTGGCCAGCGAACGGGATGGCGCAGTGTACGGCATCTCGACATCGGAAAAAAGCGGCTCAGGTTCCCGGTCCAGGAGATTGATGATCTGGTCGCTGCCTGCAGCGGAGGGCGCGTTCGGGTCCGGCTTCGCTCTTGGAGGCATCGGCGCCTCCACGGTCTGCGCAGGCACAATGGCGCTTGTGGAGATCGCGACCGGAAAAACCATCAAAGTCGCGCAAAGGACGTTTCTCGCCAAACGCTTCGCCGCCGCGGCAAATGGTGTTGAACCTGTTTCCAACATGCCCACTTCTTGTTTTTGTTGACTGTGAAAATTGACAGTCCTTCGACATTTATACCAATTCAGGCCGGAACGATATACCGCTTTGTGTCCAACCTTCTTCCAAGGTGTAACAGGCCCGATCACGTGCGCTTGCCGAAGTGATTCCGGACAAATGAACACAGGCCGGGAACGAATACGCTCCGGCGGCAGGGTCCAACCGTTTCAAATGCGCCTGAAAATCGGGCAAATTCAAGACATCTAATCTAAAGTTGACAATTGCGTTCAATGAATTACGTGCAGGAGCACAATCGAAACACCGAGAAGTGCGAGGCTCATGTCCACTTTCAGTCCCCGTGCACCAGGCGTACTGGACTTCCTGCGCAAGCGGCGTTCACATCCGTCGATCACCATGACGGAGCCCGGACCGAGTGCGGAGCAGATCACAGATCTGCTGACGATTGCAGCGCGCGTCCCCGATCATGGCAAGCTTGCTCCGTGGCGCTTCATCCTTTTCGGGCCCGTGCAGGGTGAAGCCGTCGGACGCAGGCTTGCAAGGATACTCGAGGAGCGGCAGGGGCCCCTTGATGAGGACCAGAGGCAGAAGGAATTGACTCGTTTCACGCGTGCCCCGCTGGTGATCGGCGTTGTCAGCACGGCTGCGGAACACCCAAAGATCCCGGTCTGGGAGCAGCAATTGTCTGCCGGGGCCGTCTGCATGAACCTGGTCACGGCTGCGGCTGCGGCCGGTTTCGCGTCCCAGTGGCTGACCGAATGGTACAGTTTCGACAAGGAAACCGCACGGTTTCTGGGCGCTGGTGACAACGAGCAATTTGCCGGGTTCGTGCATGTGGGCACACCGACACAGGCGCCGGTGGAAAGACCGCGTCCCGAGCTTTCGGCCATAGTCAGCGAATGGAGCGAAGACGACTAAATGTTTTACGAAACTGCGAAAAACGACCACGGCCTGCCTCACAACCCGTTCAAGGCGATCGTTTCTCCAAGGCCGATCGGCTGGATCTCTTCCCTCGACAAGGAAGGGCGCACCAATCTCGCGCCCTACAGCTTTTTCAATGCCGTCGGTGATCGCCCCCCGATCGTGATGTTTTCGTCTTCCGGCTACAAGGACAGCGCTGCCAATGTGGACGCAACAGGAGAATTCGTCTGCAACATGGCAAGCTGGGATCTCAAAGATGAAATGAACGTGTCCTCGGCTCCCGTTTCCGGCGACACCTGCGAGTTCGAACTGGCGGGTCTGGAAATGGCGCCCTCGCGGCTGGTGAAGACCCCGCGTGTTGCCAAGGCGGCGACAGCACTGGAATGCAGGCACCTTCAGACGCTCAAGCTGAAAGATCTCGATGGTGTCGAAACTGACAACTGGATCGTGTTCGGACAGGTTGTCGGCGTGCATATCGACGAGAATATCCTGGTCGAGGGGAAAGTTGACGTCACGCGCTTCAAGCCGCTGTCGCGTCTGGGCTACATGGAATACGCGGCCGTCACCGAAGTGTTCGAAATGGTTCGCCCGAACGTCTAGGTGATGGACCCATAAATGAGGCTGAAATGGCATGCGAAATGTCGAAATCCCGTTAGGAAGGGGGTGCGGAGCGGGCTTCCTGCCCGGTCAAGCACGCTGACGCCACGGGGTGAAGCCATTTCCATGTCCTTCGGATTTGACCGGCTTGCTCCTCCTCCGCGTTGCGAAAGGCTTGAAAATGCGCCGCATTTCCTGCGCTTCCGCGCCTTGACGAGAAGCAAGCCGCCTCAAACCATTTCGGCCTCATTTATGGGTCCATCACCTAGGGTACGGACCCAAAAATAGAGCGAACTGGTCTCCGGCGAAGTGGCGCGCACCGTGGCCAGTTCCGCACTCCGGCGAATCCGGCTGCCGGAACCGTCCGCTCGGACATCTTTTCCGGTGTGAACGCAAACAATGCGCGCCCTCCGCGCATGGATTTGGCCGGTTGTATCGAGAGATTTGCTTAAACGGCAATTCTTTCAGGTCCGATTTCTCAAAGAATGAACGCGCACTGTGTACTGTTAAGACTTTGTTAACCATTTCGGCGCGAAGGTTAACAAAGTCATAATCAGTTCCGTCGAGGAGACTAGGTCATGCATGTGACTGACACACCCTCGGTCGCGTCTCGGATCGAGCTAGCGTTTCAGTCTGCGAGTAGTTCCACGGGTACTTCGTTCGAGTACCTGGTGAAGACCGCTGCGCGCGAGTCGTCTTTCAATCCGTCGGCGAAGGCCAGGACATCGAGTGCAACCGGATTGTTCCAGTTCATCGAATCGACCTGGCTGGAAACGATGAAGGAGGCGGGCCCCAAGCACGGACTTGAGAAATATTCGGACCAGATCCTGCAAACGAAAAGCGGCAAGTACTACGTCAACGATCCCCAGGTGAAGCGCGAGATTCTGGATCTGCGCAAGGACCCGGAAATTTCGTCGATGATGGCCGGTGCGTTGACGCAGAAGAATGCGGCCTACCTGGAACGCAAGATCGGACGGGAGCCGACCGACGGCGAACTCTACATGGCCCACTTTCTCGGCGCCCACGGTGCCAGCCGCCTGATCGACGCGACGAATGCCAATCCGGACATGCGCGCGGACAAGATGTTTTCGGCGCAAGCGCGGGCGAACAAGCCGATTTTCTTTCATGGCAACGGCAAGGCCCGGTCCATGCAGGAAGTGTACGAGGTCATCGTTTCCAAACATGATGCCGTGACAATGATCGCACAGGCGAGCGGCAAGACCGATCTTCGTAACTCCGGTGAACTTCTCAATGTCGCTGCCCTGCCGACGGCGAAGCCCGTGCAGGCAATGGCGGGTGCCGATCCGCAAAAATTCGACCATCTTGCGGGCGATACGGCAGCCGCCTTTGCGATGCGTTCCAAACCGCCGGGACCGGAAGAGTTGGCGCGTGCGCAGGCAGCCCTGCCTCACGGCAGTCCGGTCGAGCTGGCCGAAGCGGCAACGTCCCTTCCACGAGGAGGGGAGACGCAAACTGCGGCGGCGAATCGCGGCAATGATGTGCCGCATGATCCCCGGACCGCCTCGATAAACCCGGCAGATCCGGCAGCGGCGCAGCGTGTCGTTTCCGCGTTCCAGGCAACGGAAACGGACAGCCCCTTCGAAGCTCTTTTCAGAAATGACCAGGGATCGACTCAAGCTGACCTGAACCCGCGGTTCGCTTCCGCCTTCGCTGCGGTCGAGGAAGCCGGAATGTTCAGTACCTTTACAGGGGTTTCCGGTCAGGTTGCCGCACAGGAACTTGCACTCGCTGATCAGGGCAGCCCCCTGGATCTGACGAGATTCTTGAGATTGAAAGCGGAGGAAGAGCAGAAGGATCTGCTGCCGCCGGCCTGATTGCGTATTTTTACAGGCATCGTGAAAATTATGGTGAACAGATCGTTAAGTGTTTGCTGTCAGTGTGTGAGTCGAAACTCAAACAGCACTGATTGCCGCCATGACCGCACACGACCTTTTGCTTTTCGAAGATGATCACACTCCCGAGCGCGACGTTGATGCCGCAAGGGAATTCGCAGAACGTTATTTGCAAGCCGAACACGGCAGTCAGGAACGGGCCAGCATGGCGACAGCTCTTACAGTTCTCCTGGACGATCCGAGCAGGGCAATCCGCAAGGCGATCTCCAAGACGTTGGCCTCGAGCGCCTACGCGCCCGCACACGTGGTGCGCTCTCTTGCCTGCGACGTCGATGATGTTGCCGTTCCGGTGCTGAGTGAATCGCCCATTCTCACAGACGCGGAGCTTGTCGATCTGCTTGCGCAGGGGAGCGAAACGGTTCAATGCGCCATAGCCGGCCGCGCAGGTCTGCCCGCCTCCATCAGTGCCGCCATTTGCGAGGTTGCAAGCGAGCGCGCCTGCCAGGTTCTCCTCGACAATGGAAGTGCGGAAGTGCTGCAGTCTTCGCTATTGCGTCTGGCTCAGCGGTTCGAGAACCGGCCCGACATCTGCGACCAGCTGCTGCGCACCCGTGATCTGCCGCTGGCGAATCGCTACGAGCTGCTGATGAGACTTGCCGAAAGTCTTGATGATCACCCGATCGTGCTGGAGCGGGTTCCGGAAAACCAGAGACACACCTTCCTCAGTGACGCGGAAGACAAGGTTGTTCTCAGGCTGGCTCTTGAGGCAAGCGTGGAGGAACTCCCTGACTTTGTCGAACATCTGAGGGGCCGGGGCAAACTGAATACGCGGCTTCTGCTTCGGTCGGTATGTTGCGGCCGCCTGCGGTTTTTTGCGGCCGCGCTCGCTAACCTGGGACAGGTTCCGCTGCCAAGGCTCTGCAAGCTGCTTGTCACTGTCCGGCGCTCGGCACTTCAGGCTATCCTGCGCAAGGCGGGTCTGCCCATACGGTCCCATCAGGCGTTTCTGCTTGCCATCGACATAGCGCGTCAGGCCGAGGCCGATTTCACCTACGATCTGGCGCTTGATGAAGCCAGGATGCTGACCGAGACCCTTCTGCAGGAAATGCAGGATGGGGCTCTGGGAGCGGACGAAGATGTCGCCGCCTTCCTGCGCCGGTTCGCGATTGAAGTCGCACGGCTGGAGGCACGCCTTCTGGTGAAGAACGGTTCCCTGCAGATTACCGCGGCCGCCTGATCTTCTTTCAGTCCATGGACGGCCGTCGCGCACGCGGCGTTCTGTTTCCGTCCGGACTGTACGTTTCAGCGCAAAATGCGGCTTGCCGCCTCTATCGGGCAATGGTTATGTGCCTGTCCGAATTCAAAAAGGTGGCGTCATGCAATCTGCGACGGGCGGCGCGTTGTCCCAGGCCTCGATGGGAATTCTTCTCATGTGCGCAGGTATCGCCAGCCTGAGCGTGAGTGATGCGATCGCAAAGGCTCTGACGTCCTCCTATACGCCCATACAGATCCTGTTCATGCGCAATCTTATTGCCCTGCCGTTCGCGGTGCTGATTGCATTGAAAATGGGCGGTGCCGGCGCCTTGCGCTCCTATCGCCCGGCAGCGCACCTGCTGCGCGGTGTACTCTGGCTTGTCGCTGCGGGACTGTTTTTCACCAGCCTGAAATATCTGGAAATCGCAGAGGCAACAGCCCTCGTTTTCATGGCACCCGTTTTCATCACCGCCATTTCCGCGGTCGCGCTCAAGGAGACAGTCGGCTGGCGCCGGTGGCTTGCGGTGCTTGCCGGATTCGCCGGCGTTCTTATCGTGGTCAGACCGGGAGCAGGGACGTTCCAGAATGCGTCTTTGCTGCCGATCGTGGTCGCATTCTTCTACGCTGTCCTCATGATCAGCGCGCGCTGGGTCGATCCGCGCGAAAGCGTCTGGACCTTGATGCTCTATCTTGTCGGGGCCGGCGCCCTGCTGAGCGCGCTGGTCGTCCCCTTCGTCTGGGTCTCGATCCGGCCGGACGACATGTGGCTGTTCATCGGAATAGCGATCTTCGGAACCGCAGGCATAACGCTGATCACGCAGGCTTTCCGCTTCGCACGCTCGGCGACGCTTGCCCCATTCGAATACAGCGCCCTTATCTGGGCAACGCTGCTCGGTTGGCTGATCTGGGACGAGATTCCGGACTTTTTGACTTATGTTGGTGCGGCATTCATCATCCTGAGCGGCTGCTACATCGTTTTCCGGGAGCAGCGGCTGGCAACTGATGCCGCGGACTGAGCTGTTGGGTGTCTGAAGGTCAGGCGTCGTCCGGTTCGGGCGGAAACTGCTTCAGGAACTCGTCCGTGACGCTTTCCAGCGTTTCGAGCAATGCGACCCCGGTGGAGTTGCCTTCGTCCTTGGCGCCTTCCATGACCATTGCACGGATGGCTTCGACGTAACGTTCCGCAAGTTCCAGCGGGAGCTTGTCGGGCGAGGGCACTGTCTCGATCAGATGGCAGAAACTTGCGGCAACCTGCCCGACGAGCGGGAAGCCGAGGGTCAGGGCCTGGCCCTTGATGTTGTGAGCGGCCTGAAAGAGGGGCGCGAGCGTTTCTTCCGTAAGACCGTCGGACGGAACGTTTTCCCATGCCTGATTGAGCGTGACGGTTTCGTTCACCATCCAGCTGCCGAAGTGGCCCGACAGCCGGCTCATGGCGGCTTCGGCGGCCTTGACCGGATCGAATTTCTTGGCTTCCCGCGGCGACAGTTCCCGAACCTTGCTCCGCAGGTTGGTCGGGGGAGTCAGGATTTCGTAGTCCTTGTCCTCGGCAGTTTCGGCCATGCTAGCAATGCCCTTTGTCAGCGGGTGCGAGTTCAATCGTAACCGGAGTATGATCCGTGTCGCTTAACAGGCTGTTGCCAGGAGTGGTTTTTCCAAAGAAACGTTCAGTAGCGGAACATCTCCGACAGGATACGTTCGTCCCATCCGTGATCGGAGTCGAACATGATCACACCCTTCGCCCGGGTGGATTCCCTGACGCTCACGCACGTCACGTGGCGGATTTCCGTATGATCGGCGGATGCGCTTACCGGTCGTTTGTCCGCTTCGAGGATCTCGATGTCAACCTGTGCGCCATTCGGAAGAAGGGCTCCGCGCCATCTCCTCGGCCGGAAGGCACTGATCGGGGTGAGGGCCAGCAACTGCGCCGTGATCGGCAGGATCGGGCCGTGGGCGGACAGATTGTATGCGGTGCTGCCGGCAGGTGTCGCAACGATGATGCCGTCGCAGACGAGTTCTTGCAGCCGGACTTTCCCGTCGACCGAAATTCGAAGGCGGGCCGCCTGGGAAGTCTGGCGCAGCAGCGAGACCTCATTGATGGCAAGCGCCTTGTGCTCTTTGCCGTGTTCATCGAGTGCCGTCAGTTCGAGCGGCCGAATGGTGGTCACATCCGCTTTTGCGAGACGGTCCGGAAGGTTGTCTTCGCGATACTCATTCATCAGGAAGCCGACCGAACCCCTGTTCATTCCGTAAATCGGCTTACCGCTCGCCATGTGCGCATGAAGTGTCTGCAGCATCAAACCGTCGCCGCCGAGAGCGACAACAATGTCGGCTTTGTGGGCATCAACGTTGCCATAGCGCTCCGACAATGCCACCAGCGCGCGCTGCGCCTCATCTGTCTCGCTTGCGACAAAGGCAAGCTTGCGTGTCGCGACAGCCTTGCTTTCAGTCGACGTGGGAGGAGGTGCGGATTGGTTCATGGTCCATAAGTCTTGCATGTGTGAACGGAGCACGACTATCCGTCACCGTTCGGCTTCCTTGCGGCAACCTCGTTTCACCATACCGGCAATTGCGGCTTGGCACAGCGACTTTTTTGGGCTTCGTCAATTCGCCTTCTGATCGTCTTCTTCACCGGTCAGAAGAGCCTCGTCTGCGCGAGCACCCTCACAGGACGCCGACGCGATAAGGTCCTGCCATTCGGGGAATGGCACGACAATGGATCGCTCGTCATTGATCTTGGACGACATGATCGCCGCGACCCTCGGACCGAAAATCGTGTTGACCATGAGCGGTCCTCCCGAGGCGCCCGACTCGGTGTTGCAATCGGTTATCCAGACATCTTCCTGGCTTCCGAGTATCGAACACGAAGAGACGACCGTGGGAAGGTAAGGCCTGCTCCGGCGATATCCGACCGAGAGAAAGCGCGTCGACTGGCGCAGCCTGCGGGATTCATCCGGTGTCAGCGGCGGAAGCGGAAACAGGGTGCTGGGCTCCTTGAGCACAATGAGGCCGAGATCCTTGCGAATATCACCGATCCTCGGGCGGCCGGTCGGAACGTAACCGTCCGGGACAAGCAGGCACTGCGCCTCGAGCCTAGCTGCGTACTTGTCTCGCCTGACCCCTGCGATGAAAAGCACTTCGTCAGCCGGCAGCATCTTCTTTGTTTTGGAATTGACGATGCAGTGCGCTGCTGTGAGAACAAGATTGGGCGCGATCAAGGTGCCGGTGCAACTGGAAACCGACTTGTAGCCGGCCCGGTTGACACGTCCGATCGAATGCCAGGGATAATCCGTGCTGTCGATCACTTTAAGTTCGGCATTTGCATGTGCGGCTTGAATCGGGGCTGGCGTGATCACCAGGGCCAAGGCTACTGAAACACAGGCCGGGAGCCAGCTTTTCAATCCGGCAAGTTGGTGTCCGCGTCTGATAAGGCGCATGTCGTCAAATCCCGTTTCGCACATCCGGCGCCACCGGTTTGCCGCATCGTGAACCCGGCAAGGCGCATTTGAGTAGCGATAGTAGTCCCAGACCATCTTTCTTGCCAGCCGTTGCTCACACCAGTGTGCGCACCGCCGAAGCGGCCGGCGCCAGTCTCGCACAAGCATGCGGGCATGTTCCTTTCCGGGGTGCAAGTGCCGGAATTTCAAAAGCGCGTTATTCCGCCGGGACGCTGGCCATCGGCAGCTTGTGCGGTCGTCGCGTCATTCAGCGTCAAGTTTTTCCATCAGCGCCGGCAGATCGGCAACCGTATCTATGACGAAATTCGCTCCCGCCGCCTTCAGCTTGGCCGTTGCATGTTGGCGCAAGCTATCGACTTCGCTTTCCGAAAGTGCTGCGAGTTCTGCAGGTGTCTTGCCGGCGTAGTTGCCGGACAGAGCGAGGCCGACTGTCAGGCAGCCCGCCGCAACCCCCTCCGCAATCCCCGGTTCCGTGTCATCCACCTTGATTACGGCCGCAGGCGGATAGGCAACCAGGTCCACGAAACACTTGTACATGCCAAGCGGGCCAGGCCGGCCTTCAGGAAGATCGTCCGAACAAACAAGGTTGTCCGGCTCGTAGCCCTGTTCGGCCGCCTTTGGCAGGACGTTTTCCATGATTGAGCGCGTGTAACCCGTGGTAGAGCCGATCTTGAGGCCCTTGGCTCTCAGGGTCTTGACCACCTCGGCCGCGCCAGGCACGAGGTCCGCAAAATCCGCCACGACCTTTTCATTCATGGGGACGAAGATCTCGTAGACCTTGTCGACATCGGCAACGGTTGGTGCCGCGCCATGTTTAGCCGTCCACTGTGCGGCAATGCCGGGATCGTCCATCATGTCGCGGATATGATCCCACTTGGGCTTTCCCATCGGCCCGCGCGCTTGTTCAATCGATGCCGAAATACCGAACTCCTCGAATGCCTTGACGAAGACACCCATCGGCGCGAACGAACCGAAGTCGATCATGGTTCCGGCCCAGTCGAAGACCACGGCTTTGAACTTGCTCATTTTCTGTCCTTATGGCCAAAGGCTTGAGGTGATTTCCCCACCGGTTGCAAAGGTCGCCGTTGTTCCGCGATTGACAGCTCTCTGGACAAACCGAGTCGCATTCCGGGGTGCATCCGTCAAGCGCTCGTGGTCAAGCGCAGACGCATATATGCGGATCCTGAACGGGCCGAACCGATAGGGGCGGATTTCATTGGTTTTGTTCATGTTGTTCTGAAAAATGTTGTTGACGAATTGCCGGGTGGCGGCCCTGTGCGCCGTTAAAGCCGTTTATGGCCCTGGACCGCGCGCTTGCCATACAATGATCGCATGACGATCGGGTGAATTAGGATTGAAAAACAGTGTTCGGCGTCCATCACGAACCGAACTCTTCCTCTAATTTCCGCTGCGCAACCCTTTCAAAGATCGGATGGCTCGGCTAGGCTTGATTCCATTCGGTTCAGGGTTTTTCGTCGCCGTTGAAATCGCTCGAAAATGAGGAAAGTCGCAATGGCTGCCTTCTTGAGTGTTCGGGAAACAGGTGGGGTTTTCTTTGCCCCGAACGGCGGAGCATAGGCCAACGTGAATATCCCGCGAACCTTCTGTTCTGTCTTGAAGTTGATCGGTTTTGCCGGTGTCCTCGGGATAGCACTGATCCTGCAGGGCTGCGGCCTTTCGAATGCTCCTGTCCTTCATCCGAAGGGGCCGATCGCCCTGGCGGAGCGGGACCTTCTCTTCACTGCATTCTGGGTGATGATGATCGTTGCGATCCCGGCGATCGTCCTGACGCTCTTGTTCGTCTGGCGCTACAGGCGTGGCGCCAAGACAGCTGCTTATGCACCTGATTGGGACAGTTCCTGGAAAATCGAGATGGTGGTCTGGCTGGTGCCGGCCGCAATCATTGTCGTTCTCGGAGCGCTGGTCTGGCAATCCACGCATAAGCTTGATCCCTATAAGAAAATCTCGTCGGACAAGGCTGCCTTCAAGGTGCAGGCGATCGCCCTCGACTGGAAATGGCTGTTCCTTTACCCGGATCTCGGCGTTGCCAGCGTCAACGAGCTTGCCTTCCCGGCGGACCGTCCGCTCTCGATCGAGATCACATCGGATACGGTCATGAACTCGCTCATGATCCCGGCGCTGGGCGGCCAGATCTACGCCATGGCGGGCATGCGGTCCGAGCTAAATCTCCTGGCGGACGAACCCGGCACCTTCATGGGCCGGAACACGATGTACTCCGGCGACGGGTTTCCGGACCAGCACTTCAAGGCGCATGCGATGAGCGAAGCGGACTTCAACACCTGGAAGACCAAGGTTGCCGGGCAGGAGGCATCACTTGACTGCGAACGCTACCTGCAGCTGCACAAGCAGAGTGTCGCCGATCCCGTCACCTATTATTCGTCCTTCGAGACCGACCTGTTCAAATTGATCCTGCGGAAATACGCGCCGGCCGCTGGACCCGATGCAAGCGGGGCGGCCGAACGCTTCTGCAGGGAGGCTGCGTGATGTTGGGACGTCTGACTTTCGAGGCCATTCCGCTTTATTCCTGGGTTGCAATGGGCGGTGCAGCCGTGACCGTCGGCGGCGGTCTCGCGGTGTTTCTCCTGATCACCTATCTGAGAGCCTGGAAGGTGCTTTGGACCGACTGGCTGACAAGCCTCGATCACAAGAAGATCGGCATCATGTACGTGGTGCTTGCGCTGGTCATGCTCGTACGCGGCTTCATCGATGCCCTGATGATGCGCGCGCAGCAGGCGATCGCGCTCAACAACGAGGGCTATCTGCCGCCGGAGCATTTCGAGCAGATCTTTTCCTCGCACGGCACGATCATGATCTTTTTCGTGGCGATGCCGTTTCTGACCGGGCTCATCAACATCATCGTGCCGCAGCAGATTGGTGCGCGCGACGTGGCGTTTCCGTTCCTGAACTCGGTCAGTCTCTTCCTGACGGCAGCGGGGGCGGGGCTGGTGCTGATTTCCCTCGCGATCGGCAAGTTCTCAACCGCAGGCTGGACGGGTTATCCACCCTATTCGGGGATCGACTACAATCCCGGCGTGGGGGTCGATTACTGGCTCTGGGCGCTGATCGTCAGCGGCGTCGGCAGTACGGCGTCCGGGATCAACTTCATCGTGACGATCGTCAAGAACAGGTGCCCGGGCATGACCTATATGCGCATGCCGATGTTCACGTGGACGACGCTGTGCATTTCCATCCTGATCGCATTCGCCTTTCCGGCTCTGACCGTGGTCGCCGCGCAGCTGGCCCTGGACCGGACACTCGGCTTCCATTTCTTCACCAACGGGGACGGCGGCAACATGATGCTGTTCGCCAATCTTCTCTGGATCTGGGGTCATCCGGAGGTCTATATCCTGATCCTGCCGGCTTTCGGGATCTTTTCGGAAGTCGTGGCGACGTTCTCCCGAAAACGCCTGTTCGGTTACAAATCTCTGGTCTATGCGACCGCGTGCATCGCGATCCTCTCCTTCACGGTCTGGCTGCACCACTTCTTCACGATGGGGTCTTCGGCCAACGTGAACGCGGTATTCGGCATTGCAACCATGATCATCGCCGTGCCGACGGGCGTGAAGATCTTCGACTGGATGTTCACCATGTACCGGGGCCGGATCGAGTTCCATCCGTCGATGGTGTTCACGATCGGCTTCATGGTGACTTTCGTCATCGGAGGCGTGACCGGCGTTCTGCTCGCGCTGCCGCCGGCCGACTACCTGATGCACAATTCCACCTTCCTCGTGGCGCATTTTCACAACATGCTGATACCCGGCGCGTTGTTCGGTTACTTTGCCGGTCTGAACTACTGGTTCCCGAAGGCCTTCGGTTTCAAGCTCGACGCCAAGTGGGGGATCCGTTCCTTCTGGTTCTGGATCATCGGATTTTATCTCGCCTTCATGCCGCTCTACGTGCTCGGATTCATGGGCATGAGCCGGCGCATGGAGCACTACGCCGATCCGAACTGGCAGCCTTACCTGATCGTGGCCGCGCTCGGTGCTGTCTGCGTGCTGCTGGGTATCGTCTGCATTGCGATCCAGCTTTACGTTTCGGCGAAGAACTGGGGGTCGGCGCGTGACCTGACCGGCGACCCCTGGAACGGTCGGACACTGGAGTGGGCAACCGCGTCGCCGCCGGCGCCTTACAACTTTGCCATCGTGCCGACCGTGAAAGACATCGACGCCTTCCACGACATGAAGCTCAACGGAACCGCCTATCAGCATCCGGGAGCTTACGAGGATATCGTCATGCCAAAGAGCAGCGGGCTTGGCCCGATCCTTGGGGCACTGTCATTCGCGCTCGGGTTCGCCATGGTCTGGTACATCTGGTGGCTTGCAGCGCTGGCCTTTGTCCTGGCTCTTGTCTGTGTGGGCATCCGGTCCTGCGACGACGCCAGTGAGTTCATTGTTCCGGCGGCGGAGGTCGCACGGATCGAGGCGGCTCATCTGGGGCAGATAACCGCAGCGGACATGCATGACATGCGCGACTTCCAGCCGGTCGGCCCAGCTTCGGGCGCACCTCTGCCGGGGAGGGCGTGATGTCGGAGACGACCCTGAAAAGCGAGCTTCTCGAACACGAAGAGAAAAAGTCCCTCGCATCGCGTGAATTCGGCTTCTGGGTCTACCTGATGACAGACGCCGTCATTTTCGCGCTCCTGTTTGCGTCCTATGTCGTGCTTTCGAAGAACTCTGCGGCAGGTCCAACATCCAGAGAGCTTTTCGATCTCGGTCACACCGCGGGCGAGACCGCTCTCTTGCTGCTGTCCAGCCTGACCTTCGGTCTGGCGACGATCGCCATGACTTCGGACCAGGCAGGGCGCGTTGTTCAGTGGCTTTTCGTGACCTTGGTCCTCGGCCTCGGCTTTCTCGCGATGGAGATGGTCGAGTTTCACGGCATGATTGCCCAGGGCGCGGGTCCGGGAACCAGCGGCTTCCTGTCGGCATTCTTCACGCTCGTCGGGACACACGGGCTTCATGTTGCCTTCGGCGCGATCGGGATCTGTGTGATGATCGGGCAGGTTCTGGTCAAGGGATTGACCCTGCCGGTGCGCTCGCGTCTCGTCCGGCTCGGCCTGTTCTGGCATTTCCTCGATATCGTCTGGATCGGTATCTTTTCCGTCGTTTACCTGCCGGGTGTCATGTAGGAGGGACTATGGATCATTCAGCTGAACGCAGTCTGTCGACCTACCTGACGGGTTTTGCGCTTGCCGTCGTTCTGACCGCGATTCCCTTCGCGCTCGTCTGGGGCGGTCTGCTGACCGGCCCTGCGGTCTACGCAGTGATAGCGGTTGCCGCCGTTCTTCAGGTCGTTGTGCACCTGGTCTTCTTCCTGCACATGGATTTCAAGTCGACGCCGGGCGAAAACTTCTTCTTCCTCGGTTTTGCCGCCGTTCTGATCTGCATCATGGTCGGCGGCAGCCTGTGGATCATGATGGATCTTCATCACCGCATGATGTGACGCGTGACAGAATTCCTTTTCTCAAACTTCAAATCGTAGACTTGTCACGAGGCGAGTTTGCCAAATAGATTTTTTTTCATAAAATTGGTATCGTATTAGAATACTTAGGGTTGAGTTGAGCGTGATTTCGAAGAAAAGTGTCTTAGGTTTACTGTGAAATTTTAAGGCTCTTGAGGAGTGAAAAATGGCTGTGCGATTTTTTTCAATCTTGTGTCTTTTAATTGGTTCGTTTTCTGCAAGTGCTTCTTTTGCTTCAGGACTTATTGTCGAAATATTCATAGTTCCGGAAGCTGTACTCTGTCAGGAAATTGGATTCAGGAAATGCATAAATATAAATCAGCGAAATATTGATTCCGTATTAAGTGAGTTGAGGTATTCAGACGATAGTACAATCGAGGTGGAAATACCGCCTAAGCGTGTCCGTATGAATTTGAATACTGGGCGTAGATCGAAATTAATTTCGCTTCGCTCTATATACGACAAGTACTACGGTGGTAGTGATGCTTCCGATTTGAGTGCGGCAGTTTTTTTTATTGACTTGCCGCTGGGTGAAACCAACGTGATTGAATTTCGCAGAAGGGGTGGGAATGGGTCCATCCACAAGAAGGAGGTTACAACCGGCCGCTACATTACTTGGGTGAATGCAGCCGATGTTTATCCACGCGCCAATGCTGAATACAGTTTCAAGATTTCAGGTGAGTATTATCCATTTCGGTTCTCGCTCAACTAAATCTGTTTGGAGGGGTGAATGGACAAAGCTTGGTTTCGCGAAAAGTTAGCCGACAAGATTTTGCTTGGGTTAATTGCGACGTGTATCTCGACGCTTGCGTTTGGTCTGTATGAGTTGTCGAGTCAGAAGATTGCAAATGCACAAAAGAATGCTGACGTGCAAGTTTTGGATGCAAAAGCAAACTTTCAAGCACTTAAAAGCGCTCTCGATGACGCTATTGTTAGCCTTGAGCTTAACGCCCGGAACGTTATAAATGACGAAAAACTTCAAACATCTATAGCAAAGCTGAGAATTGTCTCGAAAAGTGTCAACTCGGCATTTTCTGGAGATCATGGGGTTTCGGATCAAACATTCAGTGATGCGTTAAAATTCTGCTCGAAAGATATTTTGGGTACTGAATTCGATTTGGAGAAGGTTGTCGCGGGGAACGCTGCACTGTCAAAATTGAGTGAAACGCTAGAAGACTGCGAACGGAAGCTCGTTCCATCATTCGCTCGATACTTGGCGAAAGTCGTAGATGAGAGCTTCGATGCAACAACAAAGAGGTACTCGGTTCATTTTTTTGGATTTTATATTTCTTTGCCAATATTATTCAATTTTGGAATTTTGTTATTTCTTGGGGTTCTATCAATATTTATCTATTGTCGACTGAAAAACGAATAATACTTTGTAAATTGTGTTTTGGCAGATATCTGGGGGGGCGTTTTGCCGCCATTCTGACCTGCATCATGGTCGGCGGCAGCCTGTGTATCATGATGGATCTTCATCACCGCATGATGTGATGCGCGTATCCTGATAGCGTTTCACGGATAGATTGCTCTCGATCAATGACGCCGGCCCGTTTCCCGTGGGATCAAGACCCGGTGTTAGGTCTGAAGATGAAGGGATCGGCCATGCCAAAGATGAATGCCGCCGTTGTTCGCGAATTCGGAGCTCCGCTCGATCTGTGCGAGGTTGAGAAACCGGAGGTCAAGGATGGCAAGATCGTCGTGAAAGTCGTGGCGTCGGGTGTCTGCCACACCGACCTGCATGCGGCGAACGGCGACTGGCCGGTCAAGCCGAGCCCGCCCTTCATTCCCGGTCACGAGGGCGTCGGGTTTGTCGCCGAGGTCGGTGCCGGGGTCACCTCCGTGAAAGAGGGGGACCGGGTTGGCATACCCTGGCTCCATTCGGCCTGCGGGCATTGCAGGCACTGCATGGGCGGTTGGGAAACGCTCTGCACCGATCAGCAGAATACCGGTTACAGCGTGAACGGCGGCTTTGCCGATTATGTTCTGGCGGATCCGGACTATGTCGGGCACCTTCCGGACAGGCTGGAATTTGCGCCCGCCGCGCCGGTTCTGTGCGCGGGCGTGACGGTCTACAAGGGTCTCAAGGAAACGGACACGCGGCCGGGACAGACCGTGGTGATCTCCGGTATCGGAGGTCTCGGCCACATGGCGGTACAATATGCCAAGGCCATGGGTCTTCACGTGATCGCGGTCGATATCGCCGACGACAAACTGAAGCTTGCCACGTCTCTTGGTGCGGATCAGGTCATCAATGCGATGGAGACGGACCCGGTTGCGGAAGTGCAGGCTGGCGGCGGCGCCGAGGGCGTGCTCGTGACAGCCGTGGCCGGCAAGTCATTCGAGCAGGGCGTCGGGATGCTGGCGCGCGGCGGCACGATGAGCCTTGTCGGATTGCCGCCCGAGGATTTCCCGCTTTCCATTTTCGACACGGTGCTGAACCGCAAGACGATACGCGGTTCCATTGTGGGAACGCGCCTCGATCTTGCCGAGTCGCTGCAATTTGCCGCCGAAGGCCTTGTGCATTCGCACTACACGGAAGAAACGCTTTCGGACGTGAACAGCATATTCGACCGCATGAAAGCCGGCACCATCGACGGCAGGATTGTCATGGCGATCTGACCGGTTCTGGAAAGTTCTGCGACCGGCACCCTTGAAGAAGGTGCCGGCCGTCGACGGCTTACTCCATCAGGCTTTTGCCTTCAGGACGTCGCGGATTTCGGCAAGAAGTTCCTCGGTTGTCGGACCTTTTGGTTCTTCCGGCGCGGGTTCTTCCTCGGGTGTTGCCGCGTCCTTGATCCGGTTGACCGACTTGACCAGCATGAACACGACCCAGGCGATGATCAGAAAATTGATGACGGCCATTATGAACGCGCCGTAGGCGAACACGGACGCTCCGGCTTCGCGCGCTGCCTCCAGCGACGCACCTGCGGGCACTTCACCCGCGAGAACCGCGTAGTTGTTGGTGAAATCGACGCCGCCGGACACCAGTCCGATGATGGGGTTGATCAGATCCCCGACCAGGGATGTCACGATTGCCGTGAAAGCGGCACCGATGATGATACCGACCGCCATGTCCATGACATTGCCTTTGGCGATGAAATCCTTGAATTCATTAATCATTATTCCCTCCAACCCTGGGGTACGGACTCATAAATGAAGTCAATTTGGTTTGGATCGTTTTGATCAACTGCGAGAAGCGGAAGCGCAGGAAATGTGGTTCATTTTCAAGCCTTTCGCGACGCGGCAGATGACCAAAACGGCCAAATCCGAAGGACGGCAAAATGGCTTTACCTCGCAGCGTCACCGCGCTTGACCGGGCATATAGCCCGCTCTGCGCACGCTTTCTAGCGAGATTTCGCCATTTCTGCCGCCAAATCGGCTTCATTTATGGGTCCGTACCCTAATTTGTGCAATGGGTCCCCGTCCGGCCCGGCACGTGTGCAGCCTACAAAAATTTTACAGAGTTGTATTGTTTGGATGCGCCATTCCCTTTGCTCCTGAAACGCGGGGCACGTGTTCCTCACCAGCGTCAGATCCACATCAGGACACCAGAATTTCACAATCGCTTGTCAGGGTTGGCAGTCTCGACTGTTAGGAGGATTTCCATGCGATTGTTTTCCGCCCGTGCGGCCCTGTTTGCCTGCTCTGCTGTTTTCCTGGTGGGCCTGACCCAGAATGCGATGGCAACCTGTGCCGCCGATATCAGCAAGGTTGAATACGCCATCGATCACGCGAAGCGTACCGGGATCGACATTACAGATGCCGAAAGGATGCGCGCGTTGCTGGAGGATGCGAACAAGGAACGCAAGGCCGGCAACGAGAAGAAGTGCCAGGAACTGATCGACCAGGCGAAGCGAATGGGCAACGTGGAGTAATCTGCAGGGCGAGGAAGTCTGGACTTCAGAAAATCGATCAAACACAAAAATATCGATAAAAAAATTGAAAAGATAAAATTATCGTCTATCCTGATCACAAAATCGGGAGGACATGATGTTTGATATTCTGAAATCAGCGGGTCTCGCGTGCGGACTGCTTTTCTCGGTCTCGATTGCGCAGGCGGAAGAGCTGCGCATCGGCACGGCGAGCCTGGGCGGTGCCTTTTACCCGATGGGACAGAGCATCTCCAACCTCGTCAACAAACATGCGGGCGGGGACATCACGATGGTGCCGGTCGTCACCGGCGGATCTGTCCAGAACCCGCGGCTCATCGACAGCGGCGAGGTCGAGATCGCTATCACCAATAACAATCTCGCCGTGCTGGCCGTCAACGGGAAGGGCCCCTACAAGAGCGGTGCGATCGAGATGAGTGCGGTTGCAGCGCTGCACCCGAGCGTTCTGCACATGATCGTGCTGGAAGGCTCGGATATCCAGACCATCGAAGATATCAAGGGCAAGCGCGTTGCGGTCGGTCCGGCAGGCGGCGGTACACTCGGCTTCATGAACTTCCTGTTGCCGCTGCATGGCATGTCCATGGATGACATCACACCCAGCTTTCTGTCCTATTCGGACGGTTTCAGCCAGCTGAGCGACGGCAATGTCGACGCGGCATTTGCGCTGTCCGGCTATCCGGCGGGTGCCGTGATGCAGGCCGCGGCTGGCAACAAGCTGCGTTTCATCAGCTTTTCGGACGGCATACTCGACAAGGCCCTGGAAAAGAACGGCGCCTTCAAGGCGGTCGCGATTCCGGCCGACGTCTACGGCACCGCGGAACCCGGAACGGTGATCGGCGTCAACAACATGCTCATCGTGCCGAACACGTTGTCGGCGGATGTCGTGGAGAAAATCGTGTCCTCGGTGTTCGACAATCTTGAGGAATTCCAGGCGGAGAACGCGAATGCCAAACAGATCGATCCGGCGAATTCCCTGAAACTGGCCATTCCGCTGCACGAAGGCGCGGCGCGCTATTTCAACAAATGATATTTCGGTAAAGAACCGGATCGGAGGCGGACCCGCTTGAGCGGGTTCGCATCGCAACCCGGCAAGAGGGTGTCCCGGTGGCGAGCCAAACCTTCCGAAAAATGTCTTTCAGCAAAGAGGCCGTGATCTACGCTGCGGCCCTCTGCCTTGGGCTTTTCCATCTTGGCGTCGTGTCCGGCGTGGTATCGATCTCGACCATGCCGCTGCGGCTGATACATGTCGCCATGGCCTTTTCGCTTCTTTTCGCGCTCCGGCCTGCATCCGCGCGGCTGGAAGGGACGAAAACGGACCGCGTCCTTTCCCTTTTCCTGATTGCTGGGGCGGTCGGTGCGAGCGCCTGGCTGTTGTCGCGCTGGAAAGCGATCGCCTTCAGCGGAGGGTTGACGACGGACGGGGACTACTATGCGGGGATCGTCATTCTTCTGCTGGTTTTCGAAGCGGCCCGCCGGGGTGTCGGGCTGGTGCTGGCCCTGATAACGCTGGTCTTTTTCTGTTATCCTTTCGTGAGCCCCTACCTTCCTGGTATTCTGAGCGGGCGCGGATACGGTCTTGAACGCATGGTCCTGTTCCTGACGACCGACACCCAGGGTGTCTATGGCATTCCGATCGGCGTCGCCGCGACCTACATCATCGTCTTCACCATCTTCGGTGCAATGCTGTCGCGTTTCGGTGCGGGGGATTTCTTCTTCGAGATCTCCATCCGGCTGACGAAGGGCCTCAGGGCGGCCAGCGCCAAGTCCGCCGTGCTTTTCTCGACGCTGATCGGCATGGTGTCCGGTTCCGCCGCCGGGAATGTCGCCGTCACCGGGACCGTGACCATTCCCATCATGAAGCGGGAAGGCTATCAGCCGCACCAGGCCGGCGCGATCGAAGCCGTCGCTTCGACGGGCGGTCAGCTGATGCCGCCGGTCATGGGGGCCGCCGCCTTCATCATGGCCGAAATCGTCGGTGTGCCCTACACATCCGTCATGGCGGTCGCGATCCTTCCGGCACTGCTCTTTTTCGGATCCGCGTTCTTCGTCGTGCATCTTCAGGCGGTGCGCTCCGGCATCATGCCACGGCAGACGGATCAGAGCGACGGCCGGCCGCTGGGCGCCGTTCTCCTGGAGGGCGCACCGTTCATCGGGGCCTTTGCCGTTCTGCTCGGTCTGATGCTCGCCGGGTTTTCACCGTTCAAGGCATCGCTCTGGGGCATGGCGGTGCTGATACTACTGTACATAGTCAGGACCCGCCGCATTGACGGCGAACTGATCGGAAAGATTGCGGGCAGTGTTTCCGAAGGCGCGCGCAACGTGATCACGATTTCAGCCGCCTGTGCGGCCGCCGGCGTCATTTCGGGCACGCTCGGGATCACCGGCCTAGGTTCCAAGATCGCGCTGCTGATCGATGTTGCCTCAAACGGCTATCTGATCCTGGCGCTCCTGTTCACGATGATCGCCTCGATCATTCTGGGCATGGGGCTGCCGACAACGGCAGCCTACCTGATCCTGGCGACCGTGGTCGCTCCCGCGCTGGTCAAGCTGGGCGTGCCGATGCTCACGGCGCATTTCTTCGTCTTCTACTACGGCTGCATTTCTACGATCACGCCGCCCGTCGCGCTTGCGTCCTATGTCGCCGGCGGGATCGCCGGTGCCGATGTCAACAAGGTCGGCTGGACGGCAGCTTCCTATGCGCTCACCAGCTTCGTTCTGCCGTTTGCCTTTGTCTTTGGTCCCGGGCTGCTGATGCAGGATGGTGTTGCGGCAAATCTGGTCGCCATCGTCACGGGTTTTGCCGGCGTGGCGGCGGTCGCCGCCGGTGTCATCGGCTGCGCGATCCGGCCGCTGTCCGCCTTGAACCGGGTAGTCGCGCTCTGCGCCGGGCTCTGCCTGCTGATCCAGTCCTGGCCGACCCTGGTCCTCGGCATCGTGCTTCTCGCCTACCTGCTGATCCAGCAGAAGGCGCTTCCCCAAATGTCCCTGAAATCCTGAAACGAGCGGAATGGAAATGGCGAGAGAATTCAGACGTGTCGTGACCGGCCATGACGGCAACGGCGTTGCCATCGTCGAAAGCGACGGTATAGCGACCCACCGGCTTCAACGGGAAAACAGGCCCGGTGTCACGCTGACCAATTTCTGGCTGACAGACGGAACGCCTGCGGAATATGACGGTTCGGCCGAGACCTGCGACGGGCCGTTCATTCTGCATCCGCCGGAAAACGGCAGCGTGTTCCGGGTGGTCGAATTCATGCCGGAAGATCCGGAAGTCATGAAGACGCTGGACGGGAAGGCGGCATTCGCGGAAATGGGCGCGGGCGATAATATCGTGGAAGATGCGCGCCATCCGTGGATGCACCGGACAAACAGTGTCGACTACGCGGTCATTCTGACAGGCGAGATCTACATGTTGATGGACGAAGAGGACGTCCTCCTGAAAGCCGGCGACGTGGTCGTCCAGCGCGGGACCAATCATGCCTGGTCGAACCGTGGAACGGAGCCGTGCTCGATCGCCTTCGTGCTTGTCGATGGCGTGACACGGCGGTCCGCAGCGGAAGACGACAGGAAGGGTATCCCGAAGAGGTAGCGCACCGGGACAGCGGCCATTTGTTTATCGAGAGAGGACCATCACATGCGCATGACCGGACTATGCCTTGCCATCGCGGCGATGACGGTTTCATTGCCGACGCTTGCCGAAACGCCGGATCTCAAGACACCGGCGCCGGTGATCTATCTTGCGGACAATCTCGACGAGGCCGACAATCTCGGCTGGTGCATCGACACGCAGGGACGCGGGTTTGGCGAAAATCTCCACGCCCATTCGTGCAAGCCGCGGGGAGGGGATGTCCAGTTCACCTTCGACACGGCGTCCGGGCAGATCCGCTCGGTTGCCTTTGACGGCAAGTGCATGGAACTCATTGCACCAGGCGATCCTGCAATCGCGTTCGGGTTGCGCGACTGCGCCGATGGCAAAGCGGAGCAGGTCTTCGTCTTCGATCCGGCAAATGGGTACATCACTCCCGGGAACCGGCCCGGGGATTGTGTGGCAGCCGGGGCTGCGAGCCGCGCCGCCGGGCCGTTCATGTCCCGGGACCTGATCCTTGCAGCCTGCGAGACGGCAGATTCCGCCGTCATAACATGGCGCGAGAAGAAATAGGCCTGCAGTGGATCCCCTTCACGGAGCGGCGGCCGGCGTCATCAGGTGCGCGCCTGTTCGTCTATCAGATCCCGCCCCATCTGCCTGAACAGGTCCACGTAGTCGAGCATGACCCAGTTCTCCATGATCTTGCCACCTGCGCAGCGATAAAAGTCCATGACGCGGAGCGTCAGCGCCTTGTTGGTGGCAGGAACGCCGATATAGTCGCCCATTTGGGTCATGGTCATGGAGGGCCAGCCGCTGACGGCGGCGTAGTCGCCGTCGCCGATCCGGCAATAGTGATTGCCGCCGACACGATCTGGAAATGCCGTCAGGAATGACGCGCGGTGATCCTTTTCAAAACCGCTCCAGCGATAGTTCGAACCGATCCCGCCCGGTCCGTACCAGAGCATGTCGTCATGCCAATAGCCGTCCTCGCCGGTCTGTCCCTTTGAAGTGAAGTTGGCCGGGTCATAGGCTTTCAGGTCCGCCAGCATCGCTTCGCACAGGTCGAGCGTCGTCTCACCGTCTGCCTGACCGACCGGCATCACACCGTCATGTGTGGCCGGGCCGGGGAACAGCATCTCCGTACCGAGAATGCGGGGCAGGGGGAAGCGTCCGGCCTGGCGCATGAGGTCGATCAGGTCGAGAATGATCTTGGCTTCCGAGATCCGTCCATCTTCCTCGATACGGTAGAATTCACCCGAGCGCAGAAATGCCAGATGGTTCGATGGCCTGACACCGAAGAGCGGCTTTTCGAAATTTCCGAGATAGTGCGTGAAGGAAGCGCACCAGTGCCCGCCGGGTTCGCGGCGGTTCGGTCCGCCGATGAAAATCTCGTCGCGGCGGCGCACATGCGACAAGGCCTCCTTCAGGGGCTCGAAGAAGGCGCCGCGTACGCTGTCGCGTCCGCTCACACGGTTCACCGGATCTGAGACATCGAAGATCACGTCTTCCTTCAGATGGCGGGCGAGAAGGTCATCGGTCTCCTGTGCCGGAGTGGCCAAAACGGTGTTCAGAAAGCTATGGGGTGCGCGCCGGAAATCGGACATTGGGTACCTTGCAGGTTTCAGAGTTATGAAGGTATAGCAACAATTTTGCATTCGTATGCAAAAAAACGTTGCCAAAGTCTTTTCGCTGTGTCTAGCTGTTTTGCATAGGAATGCAAAATTGGTCTGAAAACAGTCGAAGAGGGGATGGCTGTGGCAGAAATTCAGCTCAAGAATGTGTCGAAGCGGTGGGGATCCTTTGTCGGTGTCGACAATTTCGATCTCACGATCGCCGACCGTGAGTTTCTGGTACTTCTCGGCCCGTCCGGTTGCGGCAAGACGACGACAATGCGCATGATCGCCGGACTGGAAGACGCGACCGGCGGCGAGATCGTCATTGGCGACAGGGTCGTGAACGACCTTGATCCGAAAGACCGGGACATTGCCATGGTGTTCCAGTCCTACGGCCTTTACCCGAACATGAACGTCTACGAGAACATTCGCTTTCCCCTGAAAGTGCGGAAGGTCGATCCGGCAACGCATGATGAACGTGTGCGCCGGGCAAGCGCCATGGTCGAACTGGACGAATTCCTGCACCGCAAACCCGCGGAGCTCTCCGGCGGCCAGCGCCAGCGCGTCGCCCTGGCACGCGCGATCGTGCGCGAACCGAATGTGTTCCTCATGGATGAGCCGCTTTCCAATCTCGACGCCAAGCTCCGGGTGTCGACGCGCGCGCAGATCAAGAACCTTCAGCACGAACTTAAGGTTACGACCATCTATGTGACCCATGACCAGATCGAGGCGATGACCCTGGCGGACCGGGTCGTCGTGATGAAACGCGGGATCATTCAGCAGGTGGGTTCGCCGACCGAAATATACGACCGACCGGCAAACACGTTCGTTGCCAGCTTTATCGGATCGCCTGCGATGAACCTCATGGAAGGTACGCTGTCCGGCGGCACCTTTACCGGCGAGAACGTGACCATCCGGGGTCTCAACGCCCCTGACGGTCCCGTCACGCTCGGCTTCCGCGCGGAGGACGCTGCTGTCGCCGTTTCGAGCGCCGAGGCGGAGATCAGCGCTCCGGTCTACACGATGGAGCTTCTGGGTGATGCCACGATGATCACGGTAAAAGCCGGGGGCGCCCTGGTGTCGGTCAAAGCCAACAAGGATTACCGCATCGAGATCGACGAAACGGTCGGTTTGCATATTCCGCCGGAAATCTGTCACCTTTTCAATCACGAGACGGGCGCGCGCGTCGACGCGTAAGCCTGTCCGGACCCGGCTCACAGCCGCAAACCAGAAGAGCGCCAGATGGCGCATGGAACAGCAGGGAGACCTGACGCATGCTCAAGAAACTTCTTCTCGCCAGCGCAATGACGCTGGCAGTCACAGGCGCGGCGAGTGCTTGTGACTTTGAAAATACCACGCCGGTGAAATCTCTCTCCGCAGGTTTCGAGGCCTGGAAAGCGGTCACGTCCTTCATGGCCAAGTGCGGCGACTTCGAAGCCGAGCTCGACCAGGAATTCCGCACCAAGCAGCCGGCAGCCTTCGCCGCGGACCCGTCGCTCTACCAGATCGGTGGTGTCGCCAACGGCACACTCGTGCCGCTCCTGAACGAAGGAACGATCCGTCCGCTCGACAGCCTTATCGAGAAACACGGTCAGAACCTGACACCGAACCAGCTCATCAAGATCAACGGTGAAACCATGGCTGTCGCCATGATGGTCAACGCCCAGCATCTGATGTACCGCGAGGACATCCTGACGGATCTCGGCATTCCGGTTCCCAAGACCTATGACGAGGTGCTTGCGGCGGCAGCCAAGATCAAGGAAGCGGGCGTCGTCGACTATCCGGTCGGGGGCACGTTCAAGACCGGCTGGAACCTCGGCGAGGAATTCGTGAACATGTATCTGGGCATGGGCGGTGAATTCTTCGGTCCCGACAATTCGGCAACGATCGACAACGAAGAGGGCGTTGCCTCGCTCGAAATGCTCAAGAAGCTGACCGAGTACATGGATCCGGAATATCTCGTTTCCGACAGCACCTACGTCCAGCAGCAGTTCCAGCAGGGCAAGATCGCCATGGCAAACCTGTGGGCGAGCCGGGCTGGTGCCATGGACGATCCGAACGAGTCCCAGGTTGTCGGCAAGGTCAAGATGGCCGGCGCACCGACGGCAAACGCCCGCGCAGCCTCGACCCTGTGGTGGGACGGGATCGTGATTGCCAAGAATGCATCGGACGAGGAAGCTGAGGCCGCTTTCCGGGTTGCCATGAACGGCATGACCCCGGAAATGGTCAAGCAGAACAACGATGTCGCTGTCTGGCTTGTCGAGGGTTACGAGCCGGGCCCGCTTGCGCTCGGTGTCGTTCAGACGGCAGAAGCCGGCGCGCTTCCCTATCCGGCCAGCTCGCAGATGGGCCTGATGCACACCGCACTTGGCAACGGTGTCGCCGACTACCTGACCGGTGCAAAGGATGCCCAGACGACGCTGAAGGACATCTCGGCGGCGTATACGACCTCCGCCAAGGAAGCCGGCTTGATCAAGTAAGCCAACGACGTCTCCGCGAAGGGCGTTCGCGCCCTTCGCCCCGGAGCGTTTTTGAAGAATTCGGGGCGGCCGGCCGCGTATTCGTCAAAAGGCCTCCGGCCACGCTCACCGCGCGACTCAAGGGAGGGCAGCATGAATGCCAAGACCTTCGCCGCCTTTGTCGGCCCGTCCATCTTTTTGATGCTGCTCTTCATTGCTGCGCCGCTGATCAGCGTGTTCATGCAAAGCTTCTACATCACCCAGCCGGTCTTCGAGTCGGTGCAGGTCGAGACCTGCACGCCCGGCTTTCCGAACCAGACCTGCGTCACCGAGGAAAAGGTCCAGCCGGTCCTCGGCGAGGACGGCAAGGTGGTAACCACCGTCAAGTATGTCGGCCTGGAAAGCTACGTGAACGTTCTGGAACCCGATCGTGCGTGGGCGGCATTAAAGGCGCTGGATTTCAACTCGCTTCTGACCATCGATTTCTGGAAAGCCCTCCGTTTCACCCTGACCTTCACGCTGGTAACGCTTCCCCTCGTCATCGGCGTCGGCCTGGCGATCGCCGTTACAGTGAACAACGCCACCCGCATGATACGCGGCCCCATCATCTTCATTTCGCTGCTTCCGTTCATCATCACGCCGGTGATCGGGGCCTTGTCGATCCGCTGGCTGTTCATCGGTGACGGCATCATGACTGCCTTCCTCGAGTGGTGGCTCGCGCGCGACATTTCCATGTTCGCGCAGGGCTGGACGATCGAACTCCTGATGATGTTCTACCGGGTCTGGCATGTGGCGCCGTTTGCCTTCGTGGTCTTTTATGCCGGCCTTCAGACCGTCAACCAGGACACGCTGGAATCGGCCGTGATTGACGGCGCCAGCCGTTGGGAGCGCCTGCGCTACGTGGTCATTCCGCACCTCATGCCGCTGATTGTCTTCATCTCGCTCATCCACCTGATGGATTCTTACCGGGTCTTTGAAGAGATCGTCGGCTTCTCCAGCCAGGCCTACCGGATCTCGCTGCAGTGGCTGACCTACGACCTCTTGACGCCCGATGACAGCGGCAACCGCTCCATCTCGCGCGCGTCTGCCAGCGCTATGCTCACCATGATCGGAATTGTCGTGCTGCTTGTGCCGCTCCTGCGCAAGACCTGGCGCGATCACAAGGGAGGACGGGTATGAGTTCGCCGAAATCCATGCAGCAGCCCATGGCGCTGCGTCTGTCCTCCGCCGGGTTTCTCGCCTTCTGGTGCCTGCTGGCGGCCTTCCCGATCTTCTGGATCGCGGTGATGAGCTTCAAGGATCCGATCGATGCTTTTTCTGCGAACCCGTTAAGCGTTGTCTTCGGACCGGAAACCGTCGCCACAGGACGCGGATTGTCGATCGTCAGCATTGTCGTCGGTGTCGCGGTCCTCTGGTATACCGTGCATCTGGCCGTGACCAAGCTTCCGCGTCTCGTCACGCAGCTTACGCCGCCGGAGTTGCTCGTGCCGGGCTGGATCATCGGGGCGCTGGCGTTCGCGCTCGCGTTCCTGATCGTTTTCTTCGGCATTCTGCCGCCGGTCCTGGGTGTCCTGAATTCCGTCCTGGGGCCGCTCGGAAAGCCGATCCTCGGCCTGACGACGGAGCACTACCAGGCCGTCTGGGTGGAGAACGCATTTTACGAGAACTTCATCAACTCGCTGATCATCACGGTCGGAGTGGTAACGGTGTCGCTGACCGTCGGCACGCTCGCCGGTTATGGCCTGGCCCGGTCCGGCTCCAGCCTGGCCTTCTGGATCCTGATCGTTGCCCTGGTGTTCCGCGCCTTGCCGCATTCGGTTCTCGTCGCGGGTTACCTGCCTCCATTCATCAACTCGGCGGAAATCCTGCGCCCGATTCTCGGGGAGGCGGCGCCGACACTCTACGGTAAGCCCTGGGCGGTCATTGCCGTGCTCGTCTCGATCAATCAGCCCTTCACGATCTGGATGTTGCGCTCGTTCTTCCAGAACATCCCCAATGAACTGGATGAGGCGGCCCGCGTCGACGGATGTACGCATTTCCAGGCGTTCAGGTGGGTGATCATGCCGGTCATGTGGCCGGGCGTGATCACGACAGGGCTATTCAGCTTCCTCCTGGCCTACAACGACTATCTCGTCTGTTCGCTGCTTCTGGATGCCCAGAACCAGACGATGGTTCCGGCCATTGCGGGGTATTTCAACCGGGAAACGACGACGACGGACCAGGTCGAGGCCGTGGCGGCCGCCGTTTCGATCATCGCACCCCTGTTCCTTCTGATCATGATCTTCCAGCGTCAGATCGTCAGCGGCCTGACGGCCGGCGCGGTGAAGGGCTAGGCGATGAGAATTTCGCAAAAACACGTTTTTACAGGTGAAACATGAAGGGTTCGCGTCCCGAACAGGCGGTCCTCAGCCGCGACACGGATATGAGCAAGACGGATGATACGCGCCGGGTCATCGAGGATATGGTCGATGGTCTCAACGATCACCGGATTGCCGATATAGGCGAGTTCTTTTCCGCTGGTTTCCGCTGGCTGGGCAATACCGGCTGCGGCACCAAGACAGGGTTGAAGGAGTTTCAGGACAACTGGCAAAAACCGTTCCAGGCGGCGTTTTCCGACAAGGTTTGCGTGGATGAAGCCCGCCTCTACATGGGCGAGTGGGCGGCGGCATTCGGGCGCCAGGAAGCAACGCATTGCGGGGAGTTCATGGGGATTGCACCGACCGGAAAGAGGGTCGAGATCCGCTACATGGATTTCTGGAAGGTCGTTGACGGCAAGATTGTCGATAACTGGGTCATGGTCGATTTTCCCCATGTTCTGGCACAGCTCGGTAAGGATGTCTTTGACGGGCAGGGCTGGGAGGCCTTTGATCGCGGCGAGCGCAAACCACCCGCACCGAACAAGGCTGCCTGAACTTGAACTACGCAGTTTTGCGTGTAGCACCTATAGTTGCTTGAAGTTTCTGCATACGAATGCAATTTGATGAATAGTGGTACGGGCGATCCGGCGAGAGAACTCCTTCAGAAGATGTTCCGCCGGCGCTTTGAAAGGGAAGAAACATGGCCATTGAGTATCTGAAACGCGGTAAGCCGGAAGCCGAGCGGTCCGAAGACGATGCCAAGGTTCGCTCCATCGTGGAGGGAACGCTCAAGGAGATCGAAACGCGTGGTGATGCCGCAGTGCGCGAGCTGTCCGAAAAGTTCGACACTTATTCTCCGGCCGCCTTCCGTCTGAGTGAGACGGACATCGAAGCTCTGATGAACCAGGTCTCTGCGCGGGACATGGAAGATATCAGGTTCGCGCAGGAGCAGGTCCGGAAATTTGCAGAGGCTCAACGTGCCTCGATGCTGGATATCGAAGTGGAAACGATGCCCGGCGTGATCCTCGGTCACAAAAACATTCCGGTGCAGTCGGTCGGCTGCTATGTGCCCGGCGGCAAGTTTCCGATGGTAGCCTCGGCGCACATGTCGGTGGCAACGGCGTCGGTGGCCAAGGTGCCGCGCATCATTGCGGCCACACCGCCGTTCAAGGGTGCGCCGAACCCGGCGGTGATCGCCGCAATGCATCTTGGCGGGGCGCATGAAATCTATGTCCTCGGGGGCATTCAGGCCGTCGGTGCGATGGCGCTCGGGACCGAGACGATCGATCCCGTGCACATGCTGGTCGGTCCGGGCAACGCGTTTGTCGCCGAAGCCAAGCGCCAGCTTTTCGGCCGCGTCGGTATCGACCTTTTCGCCGGTCCGACGGAAACGATGGTCATCGCCGATGAAACCGTGGACGCGGAAATGTGCGCAACCGACCTGCTCGGCCAGGCCGAACACGGTTATAACTCTCCGGCAGTCCTGGTGACCAACTCCCGCAAGCTTGCGACCGAGACACTCTCTGAAATCGAGCGCCTCCTCAAGATCCTGCCGACCGCCGACACGGCCTCCAAGTCATGGGAAGACTACGGCGAAGTGATCCTGTGCGACACCTATGACGAAATGCTTGCCGTTGCCGACGACATCGCCTCCGAACATGTGCAGGTGATGACCGATCGGGACGACTGGTTCCTGGAAAACATGACCTGCTATGGCGCTTTGTTCCTTGGCGCGCGCACAAATGTCGCCAACGGCGACAAGGTCATCGGAACCAACCACACGCTGCCCACCAAGAAGGCCGGCCGTTATACCGGCGGGCTCTGGGTCGGCAAGTTCCTGAAAACCCATTCCTACCAGAAGGTCCTGACTGACGAGGCGGCTGCAGAAATCGGTGCCTATTGCTCGCGCCTGTGCATGCTGGAAGGGTTCGTCGGCCACGCCGAGCAGGCCAATGTCCGTGTCCGCAGATACGGAGGCGGCAACGTGCCTTACGGTGAGGCCGCCGAATAAGATGGACAGGCATGCCGGGCACAAACAGCTGATCGCGCCGCTCCGGGCGGCCATGTACGACTTCGAGGAGACCGCGGTCCGCAGGGCGCTCGCCGATCTCTGCACGCCCGATGTCCTGTTCAGATTGTGCCACCCGTTCGGCGATACGGCAGGAACGGACGCCTTCTACGACAAGGCCTATGCACCGCTGTTCAGGGCGATCCCGGATCTGGAGCGGCGCGATACCATCGTCATGGCCGGGCCGACACCGGAGGGCAATGACTGGGTCGGATGTGGCGGCTACTACACGGGCTCATTTGAGAGGCCGTGGCAGGATATCCCGGCAACAGGTCACCAGGTGGCCATGCGGTTTCACGAATTCTACCGGTTTGTCGACGGCAAGGTCGTCGAGTTTCAGGCGCTCTGGGATATTCCGGAAGTGATGATGCAGGCGAATGCGTGGCCGATGGCGCCGAGCCTCGGCCGCGAGTGGCATGTACCGGGCCCGGCGACCGAGGACGGCATCGTGCCGGGGCCCTATGACGAGGCATCCGGCAACGCAACCTGCCAGCTGATCATCGACATGCTGGAGCACATGAAACGGCACCCGTCGCAGGGTGGGCCCGAAGTCATGGAGATGCCTAAATTCTGGCATCCGCGCATGAGCTGGTACGGGCCGTCCGGAATCGGTACCGGGCGTGGCATAAACGGCTTCCGCAAGTGGCACCAGATCCCGTTTCTGAAGGCCATGCCGGATCGTGGCCAGTATGTCGGCCAGATCGAGTACCACTTTTTCGGTGACCGCAATTACGCGGCCGTGACCGGGTGGCCCGACATGATCCAGTCCGTCACGCATGACGGCTGGATGGGCATTGCACCTGCAGGCAAGAAGATAACAATGCGCAGTCTTGATTTCTGGCGGGTGGAGAAAGGCCTGATCCGCGAAAACTGGGTCATGGTCGATCTTCTCGACGCTTATGCGCAATTGGGTGTTGACGTTTTCAACCGACTTCGTGACTTCAACAAGGTCCGCACGGGCTTTGACCCAGAAACCGGAGTTGCGCTTCCATGATCGACCTGCCTTCCACTCCCAGCTTTTCACTTGCCGGCAAAAAGGTGCTTGTCGCCGGGGCGTCTTCCGGGATCGGCCTTGCCTCTGCCGTGGCGCTGGCGGAGGCGGGGGGAGATGTGGTTCTGGCGGCGCGCCGGACCGACAAGCTCGACGCGGCCGTGGACGCGATCCGGGCGAAGGGCCTTGCTGCCTCGGCGCTTCAGCTGGATGTCGCCGACGTCCTCGAGGTACAGGTCAGCATCGAAAAACACGGCCCGTTCGATGTCCTGGTCAACAGCGCCGGGCTGGCGCGCCACAGCGCAGCCGTCGATACCACGCCGGAAGATTTCGATGCAGTCATGAACGTGAACGTGCGCGGGGCTTACTTCGTGACGCAATGCGTGGCGAGAGGCCTGATCGCGGCAGGCAGATCCGGGTCGCTGATCAACATGAGTTCGCAAATGGCGCATGTCGGCGGCGTCGACCGTGCGGTCTACTGCGCGTCGAAATTTGCAGTCGAGGGATTTACCAAGGCCATGGCACTGGAGTTCGGGCCGCACAAGATCCGGGTCAACACGATCTGCCCGACTTTCATCCGCACTCCGCTGACCGAGCAGACTTTCGACAATCCGGACCGGGTCCAGTGGATCGAGGAAAAGATCAAGCTTGGCCGCACGGGTGTCGTCGAAGACATCATGGGGGCGGTGCTTTATCTTGCGAGCGATGCCTCCTCGCTGGTGACCGGCACATCGCTTCTCGTGGACGGAGGTTGGACGGCGGACTGATGCGCTCCGAAAAAGTCACTTCCGTAGATGTTGCCAGGAAGGCCGGTGTCAGTCAGTCAGCCGTCAGCCGCGTTTTCACGCCGGGGGCATCGGTTTCACCGAAAATGGCGGACAAGGTGCTCAAAGCCGCAGACGAACTCGGCTACCGTCCCAATGTGCTTGCACGGTCGCTGATTACCGGCCGGTCGAAGATCATCGGTCTGGTTGTGGCCTATCTTGAAAACCAGTTCTACCCGGATGCATTGGAAAAGCTGTCCACGGCCCTCCAGGAACACGGCTATCACATTCTGGTCTTCATGGTCTCCAATGACGACGCCAGCGTCGACAAGGTCATGGGCGAGTTGCTTGACTACCAGGTCGACGGCATCATTACAGCATCCGTCGGCATGTCCAACGCGCTTGCCGCAAGGTGTTCGGCCGCCGGCGTGCCCGTGGTTCTGTTCAACCGCGGCCAGGACGACGACAGGCTCAACCAGGTGACCTCCAACAACCTTGCCGGCGGACGCAAGATCGCGGAATTCCTGCTTGCCGGGGGCCATCGGAAAATCGCCCATATTGCCGGATGGTCCGGTTCGTCCACCGGCCGCGACCGCGAGGCCGGGTTGCGCGCCGGGCTGGCGGCAGCCGGCATAGAGCCGGTTGCGTGTGTCGACGGCATGTACAAGCGCGAGACTGCAGCGGCCGCTGCACGCGAAATCTTTTCGGCCAAGGACCGCCCCGACGCTGTTTTCGTCGGCAATGATCACATGGCCTTTGCGGTCATGGATGTGCTGCGTTTTGAACTCGAGCTGGATATCCCGGGTGACGTTTCGGTCGTCGGATATGACGATGTGTCCCTGGCGTCCTGGCCCGCATACGACCTGACAACCCTGCGTCAGCCCTCGAACCGGATGGTGGAGGCAACAGTCTCCACGCTGCTCGGCTGGATCGAGGAGGGCCGCAACGATGTCCGGAAAATTCAGATAGACGGACCGCTGATGATCCGCGGTTCCGCCCGCATACCCCAAGGATGGCCCGATGAAAGGCTTTGACCCGCGCTGGCAGGATTTCCCCGATTACATCATCGGGATCACCAGGGAAATCTGGGAAGAGCGCAAGATTGCGACGCTGCACCACTACTATTCGGACGATATTGTCGTCCGCTCGCCCGCGTCCGTTGTTGTCGGAAACCAGGATGTCATCGGTGCGACCATGGCAACGCTGGCCGAGTTTCCGGACAGAACCCTGCTCGGGGAGGACGTGATCTGGTCGGGATCGCCGGAAGACGGGATGCTTTCATCTCACAGGATCATATCGACCGCGACACATCTCGGCGACGGCGTTTACGGCCCTGCCAGCGGCAAGAAGCTCCAGTACCGGATCATTGCGGACTGTCATGCCATCGACAACCAGATCAACGACGAATGGCTCATCAGGGACCAGGGTGCGATCGTCCGTCAGATGGGATGGGATCCGAAGGACTATGCACGGGACCTGATTGCGCGGGAAGGCGGTCCGGAAGACTGCGTTCATCCCTTCACGCCGGCCGTCGACCAGCCCGGACCCTACAAGGGCAGCGGAAACGACAATGAATGGGGCGACCGCTACGCGGATATTCTTTCGCGCATCATGGGCGCGGATATGGCAGTCATCGAAGCTGAGTACGACCGGGCCTGCGCGCTGTTTTACCCCGGGGGCGTCAACGGTCAGTCCTGGGGCGCCGCCGATCGCTTCTGGATGGGGCTGCGCGCGAGTTTTCCCTCCGCCGAGTTCCGGATCGAGCACCGCATAGGCCGGGATGACCCGTTGATGCCGCCGCGTGCCGCCATTCGATGGTCCCTCAATGGCAAGCATGACGGATGGGGCGCCTTTGGCGAACCCAGCGGTGCGGAGGTTTTTGTGATGGGTGCGTCGCATGCCGAATTCGGACCCTGGGGTCTGCGCCGCGAATACACGCTTTTTGATGAAACGGCGATCTGGAAACAGGTCGCCCTGAAAACCGGATAACTTGAAAGCAGGTTTGGTCATGAACCCTGAAGAAATGGAAACCCGGATCGTACGCTACGGAGACCTCAAACCCTGCCGTACAGCTTTCATCGACGCTCACACGCCCGGATCGGATCAGAAGGAGAACTTCACCATCATCGGCGGCGGCGTCTCCGAAAGTCCGGACCAGCATGTCCACATCAAGGACACGCCGGGTTTCAATATCGGTGCCGCGGGTCAGCCGCCCAAGTGCCGGAACTCGCTGCATTCGCACACGACCGCGGAAGTTTTCTTTGTTCTCAAGGGCAGGTGGCGCTTCTTCTGGGGGCGCTGGGGAACGGCGGGCGAAGTCATTCTTGAAGAAGGTGACATCTTCAATATCCCGACCGGCATTTTCCGCGGGTTTGAAAATATCGGTACCGACTACGGAATGATCATGGCGATCCTCGGCGGTGACGATGCCGGAGGTGGGGTCACCTGGGCACCGCAGGTGATTGAAGATGCCAGTGACCACGGGCTGGTGCTGGGGCAGAACGGCGTTCTCTATGACAGCAAGAATGGCCAGTCCCTGCCTGAAGGCATCAACCCTATGCCGCTCCTGAGTGACGAGGAACTCAAGGCGTTTCCGGAGCCCGGGAACGATGCTGTCGTGAAAGATTATGTCGCGCGCTACTGGGACATGGTGGCGCTCAGTGCCAAGTCCCCCTGCAAGGTGATCGGAGCGCGTGGCCTTTTGAAGGACAAGCCTGGGTTCGAGGTCGACTTCCTCTCCCGCGGGTCGATTCCGGAGACGCGCTACAGCCTCAAAAGCCATGAGATCCTCATGATCATGCGCGGCCACTGGAAACTCGGCTGGTCGGGTGGTGAAAAAGTGCTGGCGCCGGGCGATACCTGCGCCGTGCCGCCGGGACTGGAGCACACTCTGGCTCCGTCCATGAGCGGCGAGGCGAGCCTTTTCCGTGTCATGAACACCGATGACCCGGCTGGGCCGACCTGGGTGGGATAACAACAGAACGGGGGTGACCCGTCGGAACAACTGGGAGGACCCATGAGCAAGATCGATGTGACCCATGTCGGCTCGTTGCCGCGGACACAGGAAGTCGTTGATTTCATCTTTGCCCGGGAAAAAGGCGAACCATATGACCAGACTGCCTTCGATGCGGCGATGGCATCCGCGGTTTCGGAAACCGTGCGCAAGCAGGTTGATGCGGGTGTCACGATCGTCAGCGACGGCGAGACCTCGAAGATCTCTTACGCCACCTATGTTAAGGACCGGTACACCGGCTTCTCCGGTGACAGCCCGCGCAACGCTCCGGCGGACCTGAAGCTCTACCCGAGCTTTTTGAAACGGATCGCGGAAAGCGGCGGAACGCCACAATACGCCCGTCCGATGTGTACGGGCGAGGTGCGCTCCAAGGGACAGGGTGAGCTGATCAAGGACATCAAGCATCTGAAGGATGCGATGGCGCAACACGGCGCGGCGGCCGGTTTCATGAATGCCGCGTCGCCCGGCGTGATTTCGCTCTTCCTGCAAAACGACCACTATCCGACACGAGAGGCCTATTTGCAGGCGCTGGCCGATGTCATGAAGGACGAATACGAGACGATCGTTGCCTCGGGACTTGATCTCCAGCTCGACTGTCCCGATCTCGCGCTGTCCCGGCACATGCTGTTCACCGACCTGTCGGACGAGGAATTCCTGAAGATTGCCGCGAGCCACGTCGATGCACTGAACCATGCGCTTCAGAACATCGACCCGGCAAAGGTGCGGATCCACATCTGCTGGGGAAACTACGAAGGCCCGCATGTGTGTGACATCTCGATGGACAAGGTGTTTTCGACGCTGATGTCGGCGCGTGCGCGCTACGTCCTGTTTGAAACCTCCAACCCGCGCCACGCGCATGAATGGACGGTGTTCCGTGACCGCAAGCCGGAAATTCCGGACGACAAGATCCTGGTGCCGGGCGTTGTCGATACGACGACGAATTTCGTCGAGCACCCGGAAGTGGTCGCGCAGAGACTGGAAAGGTTCGTCGATATCGTCGGCATGGACCGCGTGATCGCCGGTTCGGATTGTGGCTTCGGCACGTTTGCGGGCTTCGGGGCGGTCGATCCGGAGATTGCCTTTGCAAAGCTCAAATCCCTCGCGGACGGGGCTGCCATCGCGGAGGCGCGTGCGTGACACCGCTGGTCCTGCTGCCGGGGATGATGTGCGACGCGCGGCTCTACGGGCCACAGATCGCCGCACTGTCCGGCCGCGTGCCACTCCATCTGGCACCCATTACTGCCTTCGATACAATCCACGCCCTTGCGGAAGACATTCTGAGAAAGGCCCCGCCGAGATTCGCTCTTGCGGGACTTTCCATGGGCGGGATTGTCGCGATGGAAATTTGCCGGCAGGCTCCGGACCGCATCTCCCGGCTGGCGTTGCTCGACACCAACCCGCGCGCGGAACTCGACGAAATCAGGCAAGGCCGCGAACCCCAGATCGACGCGGTGCGGGCCGGCGGTCTGCGCGAGGTCATGCGGGACGAACTCAAGCCCAACTACCTTGCCAACGGGCCGCTCCGGCAGGATGTCCTGCGCACGTGCATGACAATGGCACTGGATCTCGGATCCGAAGTTTTCGAACGTCAGTCCCGTGCCCTGCAGCACCGTCCGGACCAGCAGGAAACCCTCAGGTCGGTCGATGTGCCGACCCTGATCCTGATGGGCAAGGAGGACAGGCTCTGTCCGCTGGACCGGCATGAACTGATGCACGCGCTTGTCGCAGGATCGACATTGAACATCATCGAGGGGGCCGGACATCTTCCGACCCTGGAGCAACCCGAGGCCGTCAGCGCGGCCTTCAAGAGCTGGCTGGACATCGAATGAATACCGAGCTTCTGGACCTACTGAAATCCGTCGATACGCCGACCGTCTGCAACGCGATCGAAGTGGCTCAGGGCCGGCGCGGCTTCAACCGTTTCACGCGCGGGACGATGCTCGCCTCCGATCCCGCGGCCGGTGCCATGGTCGGCTATGCCAGAACCGCCAAGATCTCCGCGCTGGCGCCGCCGACCGAGCCGGCGGATGTGATCAAGACCCGGCGCATGGACTACTACCGCTACATGTCCGAAGGCCCCCGGCCGGCGCTCACCGTGGTCGAGGATGTCGATTATCCGAACGCGATCGGTGCCTATTGGGGTGAAATCAACACGACCGTTCACAAGGGGTTGGGGCTGTCCGGGGCCTTGACCAACGGTGTCATGCGGGATCTCGGTGATCTGCCGGACGATTTTCCGGTCGTTGCGGGATCGGTCGGCCCGAGTCACGGATTTGTCCACGTGAAAGAAGTGGAAACGCCGGTGAAGATCTTCGGACTGGACATTCATCCGGGAGAACTGGTGCATGCCGACCGGCACGGCGCCCTTGTCATCCCCGAGGATGTCATTCCGGCACTCGCCTCCGCGATCGGCAAGCTGCTGGAGACCGAAAAACTGGTTCTTGAACCTGCGCGTCAGCCCGGCTTCGATTTCGAAAAATTCCAGGAAGCCTGGGCGGCATTCGAAAAGGCCCGAACCTAAGGTGACAGCAGTCAGGCTTGCCGCAAGGCAGGTACGCGCGCACCGCGCCCTGTGCTGTCAATTCGGCCGATTTTGATACATTCGAAGCCGCTTCACGCAGTCCGCTGCGACCGCAATTGGATCCGCGTTGCGTGATCTCTTCTTGCATTCTGATGAGAAATAGTATACCGCCGCATACAATTAATTTTGTCCAGCTTCCGGCGCCTCAAGAGAGGCCGCGCCGAAGCATCAAGAAACCCCAGTTCCCGAGGACGCCCATGAGCCTGTACACCGCCTACCTTGAAGAAATCGCAAGCCGCAAAGAGCAGGGGCTGCATCCCAAGCCGATCGACGATGGCGCACTTGTGAGTGAGCTCATCGCGCAAATCAAGGATACAGGCAATCCGCACAGGCAGGATTCCCTCAAGTTTTTCATCTACAACACGCTTCCGGGGACAACCAGCGCTGCAGGCGAAAAGGCGCGCTTTCTGAAAGAGATCATTCTCGGTGACTCTCCCGTTGAAGAAATCTCGCCGGAATTCGCGTTCGAACTGCTGTCGCACATGAAGGGCGGACCGTCCGTTGAGGTTCTTCTCGACCTGGCGCTTGGAGACGATCAGTCGACCGCACAGGCCGCCGCCGAGGTCCTGAAGACACAGGTCTTCCTCTACGAAGCCGATACGGACCGCATCAAGGATGCCTTTGCCGCCGGCAACGAAATCGCCACGGACATTCTCGAAAGCTACTCCAGGGCCGAGTTCTTCACGAAGCTTCCGGGTGTCGACGAGGAAATCAAGGTGGTGACCTTTATCGCCGCCGAAGGTGATATCTCCACCGACCTCCTGTCGCCGGGCAACCAGGCCCATTCCCGCGCCGACCGGGAACTTCACGGCAAATGCATGATCTCGGAACGGGCGCAAAAGGAGATCCAGGCGCTGAAGCTGCAGCATCAGGACAAGCAGGTGATGCTGATTGCCGAAAAGGGCACCATGGGTGTCGGGTCCTCGCGCATGTCGGGTGTCAACAACGTCGCCCTCTGGACGGGCAAGCAGGCCAGCCCGTATGTTCCCTTCGTCAATTATGCGCCGATCGTTGCGGGCACGAACGGCATTTCGCCGATCTTCCTGACAACCGTCGGCGTCACCGGCGGGATTGGCGTCGACCTGAAAAACTGGGTCAAGAAGCTGGACGAGGACGGCAACCCGATCCTGAACAATGACGGCAACCCTGTTCTGGAACAAAAATACTCGGTGGAGACGGGGACCGTCCTGACCATCAACACCAAGAGCATGAAGCTGCTGAATGAAGCCGGCGACGAAGAACACGCCGACCTCACTTCATCCTTCACGCCGCAAAAGCTTGAATTCATCAAGGCCGGCGGGTCCTACGCGATCGTCTTCGGGAAGAAGTTGCAGAGCTTTGCCTGCGAGACGCTTGGTATAGAACTGAAGTCCGCCTTTGCGCCGTCGAAGGAGATCTCGCACGAAGGGCAGGGCCTGACCGCCGTTGAAAAAATCTTCAACGCAAACGCGCGCGGCGTGACGCCGGGCGCTGTGCTGCATGCCGGGTCCGATGTCCGCGTCAAGGTCAACATCGTCGGCTCGCAGGACACGACGGGTCTGATGACCTCCCAGGAACTTGAGGCGATGGCCGCGACGGTATTGTCTCCGAGCGTCGACGGCGCCTACCAGTCCGGCTGCCACACGGCATCGGTCTGGGACCTTAAGGCGCAGGCCAACACGCCGAAACTGATGGCATTCATGCACAAGTTCGGTCTTGTAACGGCGCGCGATCCCAAGGGCGTCTACCATTCCATGACGGACGTCATTCACAAGGTTCTGAACGACATCACCGTGGATGACTGGGCGATCATCATTGGCGGCGACAGCCACACGAGGATGTCCAAGGGCGTGGCTTTCGGCGCCGACTCCGGCACCGTGGCGCTTGCGCTGGCAACCGGGGAGGCGACCATGCCGATCCCCGAGTCCGTCAAGGTCACTTTCAAGGGCGCCATGGCGGATCACATGGACTTCCGCGACGTTGTTCATGCAACCCAGGCGCAGATGCTTCAGCAGTTCGGCGACAACGTCTTCCAGGGCCGTATCATCGAGGTTCATATTGGCACGCTGCTGGCCGACCAGGCCTTCACCTTCACAGACTGGACCGCGGAGATGAAGGCGAAAGCCTCCATCTGCATCTCCGAGGACGAGACACTGATCGAATCCCTGCAAATCGCGAAGCACCGTATCGAGATCATGATCGAAAAGGGCATGGACAACGACGCCCAGATGCTGCGCGGCCTTGTCGATATCGCCGAAAAGCGGATCGCGGAAATCAGGTCCGGTGAAAAGCCCGCTCTCGCCCCCGACGACAACGCCAAGTATTTCGCGGAAGTCGTTGTCGACCTCAACGAAATCGATGAGCCGATGATTGCCGATCCGGACGTGAACAACGCCGACATATCCAAGCGTTACACCCACGACACCATTCGCCCGATCTCGCATTACCGTGCGGAGAAGAAGGTCGATCTCGGCTTCGTCGGTTCCTGCATGGTGCACAAGGGAGACGTGAAGATCGTTGCCCAGATGCTGCGCAATCTGGAAAAGGCCTCGGGCAGCGTCGAATTCAACGCTCCGCTGGTTGTCGCCGCACCGACCTACAACATCATCGACGAGTTGAAGGAAGAAGGCGACTGGGCGGTCCTGCAGAAATACTCCGGGTTCGAGTTCGATGACACGGCTCCGAAGAGCACAGCACGCACCGAATACGAAAACATCCTCTATCTGGAGCGGCCCGGCTGTAATCTGTGCATGGGTAACCAGGAAAAGGCTGCCAAGGGTGACACGGTCCTGGCCACGTCCACGCGCCTCTTCAAGGGCCGTGTGGTCGAGGACTCCGACGACAAGAAGGGCGAATCGCTGCTCGCGTCGACACCGGTCGTGGTCCTGTCGGCCATTCTCGGCCGGACACCCACGGTCGATGAATACAAGACCGCGGTTGAGGGTATCGACCTGACCAAGTTCGCGCCGCCGCTGCAGAAACCGCTGGACACACAGTCCGTGCATTTCTAGGGGGACCACGCTGTTCCTGGGCGTTCTGCCCGAAATATCAGACGCGTTTGCCCGGCACGACGGTTTCTCGTGCCGGGCATTTTTTCGTCAGTCCGGACCGATCATCTTCTCAGGGCGCACAAGCCTGTCGAATTCCGCGTCCGTGACATAGCCGAGTTTCAAGGCTTCCTCGCGCAACGACGTTCCGTTCTTGTGGGCGGTCTTGGCGATTTCGGTTGCCTTGTCATAGCCGATCGCGGGGGCAAGGGCGGTCACCAGCATCAGGGACTGCTCCATCAGGTCCTTGATGTTGTCAGCGTTGGCCGTGATACCCGTGACGCAGCGGTCGGTGAAACTGACACAGGCGTCCGCAAGAAGCCGGATGGATTGCAGCATGTTGTAGGCCATGACCGGCTTGTAGACGTTCAGTTCGAAATGTCCCTGGCTGCCTGCGACCGATATCGTCGTCTGATTGCCGAAAACCTGCGTGCAGACCATGGTCATCGCCTCGCACTGGGTCGGGTTGACCTTGCCCGGCATGATCGACGATCCGGGTTCGTTTTCCGGAAGCGACAGTTCGCCCAGCCCGGAACGCGGGCCGGAGCCAAGCAGGCGGATGTCGTTGGCGACCTTGAACAGCGACGCGGCGACCGTGTTGAGGGCGCCATGGGCGTAGACATAGGCGTCGTGGGCTGCAAGGGCCTCGAACTTGTTGGGCGCCGTCCGGAAGGGGAGGCCGGTGATCTTGGCGACTTCGGCCGCGAAGTCTTCCGCAAAGCCTGCCTTCGTGTTGAGCCCGGTGCCGACGGCGGTGCCGCCCTGCGCAAGGTCATAGAGCCCGTCCGAGGCTTCGGTGACCCGCCGGATGCTCATCTCCAGCTGGGCGGCATAACCGCCGAATTCCTGGCCGAGCGTGAGCGGTGTCGCGTCCTGTGTGTGGGTCCGCCCGATCTTGACGATGTCCTGCCACTGTGACGACTTGGCCGCGAGCGCCGAATGCAGGTGCTGAAGTGCCGGCAGCAGCCGGTGATGGATCTCGCGTGAAGCGGCAATGTGCATGGCGGTCGGGAAGGTGTCGTTCGACGACTGGCTCATGTTGCAGTGATCGTTCGGATGAACCGGTGTCTTGGTGCCGATCTGGCCGCCGAGGATCTCGATCGCCCGGTTGGCGATAACCTCGTTGGCGTTCATGTTCGACTGGGTACCGGACCCGGTCTGCCAGACGACCAGGGGAAAATTGTCGTCGAACCTTCCTGACGCGACTTCTCCGGCGGCACGGTCAATCGCGTCCGCGATGTCCGGTGCAAGCTTGCCCTGGTCGCGGTTGACGCGTGCGGCTGCCTGCTTGATCACGCCAAGCGCATGGACCAGCGGCAGCGGCATGGTTTCGCCGCCGATCGGGAAATTGATCAGCGAACGTGCGGTCTGCGCGCCGTAATACTTGTCCGCCGGAATTTCCAGGGCACCAAAGGAATCGCTTTCAGTGCGGACGGGTGTGGACATTGTCACCTCGTGGACTTTTAAGACATTGAGCAGAGCCTTGCCGCGGCCCTTCGCTGAGCACGGCGATCATCTGATGATTTTCACGTGGTTCGGCGCGACAAGATCGTGGCGAACCATACTGCGGGACGTGGTGCAGAGATACGGGAAACAGGAAAAAGAAAGGTCAATCGGCGGGAACGGGCGATTTCGTCGCCAATTTGGCAGCCCAGAGTGCGAGGTCTGCGAAATCGTAGTATCTGGGGATAAATGGTGCCGGCAGCAGGATTCGAACCCGCGACCCCGAGATTACAAATCACGTGCTCTACCAGCTGAGCTATACCGGCGCCGGGGAAGGCTTCTACCAGATTGGACGCGCTTGTCCATGGTTGAAAGGAAAAAATCGATACCAGCTGCTAAAATTTCCCGCAAGCCTCTCTAAAACCAGCTGAAATCTGATCAATGCTGTGGATAATCGGGCGATTTGACAGGTGTCGTTTGCCGCGGGTGCCGATTGCGCGGGGCAGCCTCACTGGAATTGATAAGCCGTTGCGCGCCGCGCTCCGATGCCGTCCCGGCGACGACCTGGAACCTTTTGGGGAAACGCCTGGTTTATGAGGGTGTGGCCTAGGTGATGGACTCATAAATGAGGCGGAAATGGTTTGAGGCGGATTGCTTCTCCTCAAGGAGCGGAAGCGCAGGAAATGTGGTTCATTTTCAAGTCTCTCGCGACGCCGAGGAGGCGCAATCCGGTCAAATCCGAAGGACATGGAAATGGCTTCACCCCGTGGCGTCAGCGTGCTTGACCGGGCAGGAAGCCCGCTCCGCACACCCTTCCTAACGGGAACTCGCCATTTCCCATGCCATTTCAGTCTCATTTATGGGTCCGTCACCTAGAGACCCATCTTCATGCGGGCGACATAAAGCGACAGGACGGCGGCGTTGGAGACGTTGAGCGAGCGGATCTCGCCGGGCATGTCGAGCCGGGCAAGGAGACCGCAGGCCTCGCGCACACCCTGGCGGACGCCTTTTCCTTCCGAGCCAAGAACCAGGACGGTCTTGTCGGTGAAGGCCGTGTCTTCCAGGCTGGCCGGGCCATCGCTGTCGAGCGCAATGCAGCCGAAGCCCTTGTCTTTCATCTCAGCCACGAACCTGGCCATGTTTTTCACGCGCACATGCTTGATCATGTCGAGCGCGCCGGACGCCGACTTGGCAAGGACGGGGCCTTCTTCCGGCGCGTGGCGTTCGGTGGTGACAACAGCGTCGGCATCAAGCGCAACGGCGGATCTGAGGATGGCGCCGACATTGTGCGGGTCGGTGACCTGATCGAGCGCCAGCACCAGACGCGCACCTTTGAGATGTTCCGCTCCATAGGCGGGCAGGGGATCGGCCTCCAGGATCATGCCCTGGTGGACCGCGTCCTTGGTCACCATGCGGTCCAGCGCGCGGGGCATCATGGTCTCGACGAGCACGTCGATCCGGACACCACGCTCCAAGAGGCGGTTCTGCGCGTTTTCGGTGGCGTAGAGCTTCAGCCGCTTGCGGTCCTTGTTGGCAAACGCGGCCTCGACCGTGTGCAGGCCATACAAAAGGACAGGGCCTTCCGGCGGCAGACCGGGCCTGCGGGGCGCGGGCTTGCCGCCGGCTTTCTTTTTATAAAAAGCCTTCTGACCCGAACGCTGTCCGGGACGGCCTGATTTGGAGGTATCCGTCATGGCGATTGCTGTAGCGGCAAATCCGGCGGAGGGGAAGGGCGTGCTGTTCTTTATGCTTATCGCGTCAACCGGAAGTCAGCCGTGCCGGCCTTGAGCCGGGACCCGTGTCAGTGCTGATAATGGCCCCGGATCGGGTCCGGGGCGGCAAGAAGAGAAGCGTGCGATAATTTTCCTGAGCACAGTCCATATTTTTTGCAGGAAACAAACGGTTCGGAACAGTTCATCCTTTCAATTGCGTCTTCAGGACGGCTTCAGGATCATGCAGCTCACCGTGCCATGGGCGATCAGCTTGCCGTCTGCATTCCTGAGATCACCTTCGGAGGTTGCGAGCCGCGAGCCGCGATGGACGATCCGGCCTTCGCAGATGACTTCGCCGCTGGTGGCCTGAAGCGGGCGGACCATGTTCACGTTGAGCGATGTGGTCGTGTAGAACTCGCCCGGCTTCAACGTGGTGTGGACCGCGCAGCTGAGCGCCGTATCGATCAGCGTTGAGATCCAGCCGCCATGGACGGTTCCGAGCGGGTTCAGAAATTCCTTGGCCGGAAGTCCGGTGAAGACGGCGCGGCCCTCCTCGAATTCCTTCATTCTTATGTTGGAGTGGATCATGATCGGCGGGGCGGGTAGGTCACCGGCCATCATGAGCCTGAAAATGTCGAGCCCGGTCATGTCCGAAAAGGCCGTTTTCGGCAGGGCGCCGATCTCGTGAGTTTTGCCGTTCTCGGTAATCGTGTCCGTGCTATTCATCGGATGTCCTTCAATCAGAAGCGTTCAGTTGGTTTGATCCGCATTTGCCGCGGCCCTGGCATCGGTGTCTTCCAGAATGTGGACGGCCTTGCGCAGGGCGGACATTTGGGCGCGCACCGCTTCGGCTCCGTCCGGCCCGAGCATGTCCGTCAGCTCCGCCTGGGCGTGCTGCCACGCCTTGTGAATTTCGACGACCTTCTCTTCACCTTCCGCTGTGAGCACGGGCAGGACGGTGCGCCCTGGCGTTTCCCGCCGGCAGATCAGTCCGGCGGCTTCCAAAGGGCGAAGATTGCGCGCGAGTGTCGAGCGGTCGATGCCGAGATAGCGGGCAATCGCGGAGGCGGAGGGGGCGGTGCCATCGGCAATGACCGCCAGAAGCTGTGCCTGCGTGAGTTCCAGGCCGAGCCCGGCCATGGCGCGATTGTAATGCCGCGTCAGCAGATTCGCCGTGCGCCGGGCCGCGTGGCCGAAGCAGGTTCTGCCCATTTCGGCAAAATCGATGTCTTTCGGGTCGGAAGTCATTTGTTGTAGATACAACAAAGCGTAAGGCGTTACAATCGGATTGCGTGTGCGGTGGTTCTCGAAGGCGCGTTGGCGCAAGATGCGGTTCCTGAATTTCCGGTCCCCGGCCGCGCTGGCGAGTTGTCCACAGGCAGGGGCGATTCTTGGCCTAGCCTGAGGAAATGCATACGGAAATGGTGACACCGGAGGGCCGGGAAGGCACTCTTGGAAACACGGTAACCGGAGTGATCTCCAGCGTTCGAAGCACCTGTTTCGAGCGTCTTCCCGATTTTGTGCATTTCTTTGCAAAATCAGCGTTGACAGGGCAGGTCCGCATCTGCATAACACGCGCCACGGGATTGCTCGCCCCTTTCGGGCGGGTTCTCCGGTAAGCCATCCTGATCGCTTCGGCGTGAAGCAGGACGAGATGGAGGAGTGCCCGAGTGGCTAAAGGGGACGGACTGTAAATCCGTTGGCTATGCCTACGTTGGTTCGAATCCAACCTCCTCCACCATCGTACCTGGTTCTCTCGTTGTGCGGGTGTAGCTCAATGGTAGAGCAGCAGCCTTCCAAGCTGACGACGAGGGTTCGATTCCCTTCACCCGCTCCATCATGGGGCATACCGGAGTGTCCGGAACGGAAGGCTCTTTCGCCCGGAAATCCTGACATAAGTTCTACGGGAAGCAATTCGACGCTCGCGGATCTGTCCAAGGCGCCGGAGGGCGTCCCGCCTCGAGCCTGTATCGACCGAACCGAGTATTGGACAGAGAGCGACGCCGATGGCGAAGGAAAAATTTGAGCGCAACAAGCCGCACGTTAACATTGGCACGATTGGCCACGTTGACCATGGCAAGACGACGCTGACCGCTGCAATTACGATGACGCTGGCCGAGGCTGGCGGCGCAGAAGCAAAAGCCTACGACGAGATTGACGGTGCGCCTGAAGAAAAGGCACGCGGGATCACCATCTCCACGGCACACGTTGAGTACGAGACGGAGAACCGTCACTACGCTCACGTTGACTGCCCTGGCCACGCCGACTACGTGAAGAACATGATCACGGGTGCGGCTCAGATGGATGGCGCGATCCTTGTTGTTTCTTCGGCAGACGGCCCGATGCCGCAGACCCGTGAGCACATCCTGCTTGCGCGTCAGGTTGGCGTTCCGGCACTTGTTGTCTTCATGAACAAGGTTGACCAGGTCGACGACGAAGAGCTTCTGGAGCTCGTCGAAATGGAAATCCGCGAGCTTCTGTCTTCGTACGAGTTCCCGGGCGACGACATTCCGATCGTTAAGGGTTCGGCTCTCGCAGCTGTCGAGAACCGCGACGCTGCAATCGGCCGTGACGCGATCCGTGAGCTGATGGGTCAGGTTGACGAGTACATCCCGACGCCCGAGCGTCCGAAGGATCAGCCGTTCCTGATGCCGATCGAAGACGTTTTCTCGATCTCCGGCCGCGGTACGGTTGTGACCGGCCGTGTCGAGCGCGGCATTGTCAAGGTGGGTGAAGAAGTCGAGATCGTCGGCATCAAGGACACCACGAAGACGACTGTGACGGGTGTTGAAATGTTCCGCAAGCTGCTGGACAGCGGCGAAGCGGGCGACAACATCGGTGCCCTGATCCGCGGCGTTGGCCGTGAGGAAGTTGAGCGCGGCCAGGTTCTTTGCAAGCCGGGTTCCGTTACCCCGCACACGAAGTTCAAGGCGGAAGCCTACATCCTGACGAAGGAAGAAGGTGGCCGTCATACGCCGTTCTTCACCAACTACCGTCCTCAGTTCTACTTCCGTACGACGGACGTGACGGGTGTTGTTTCTCTGCCGGAAGGCACGGAAATGGTGATGCCGGGCGACAACGTGTCGGTCGACGTTGAGCTGATCGTGCCGATCGCCATGGAAGAAGGCCTGCGCTTCGCGATCCGCGAAGGTGGCCGTACCGTCGGCGCCGGCGTCGTCGCATCCATCATCGAATAAGATGAATTCGGGCTGCCGGGTCTTGTGCCCGGCAGCTCCTCTTCTTAAGTCTTGCTACGCGTGGCTTGAGAAGGTATCAGGAGCGGGACCGCTCGGCGGTCGCCTATAGGGGTATAGCTCAGTTGGTAGAGCGACGGTCTCCAAAACCGTAGGTCGCGGGTTCGAACCCTGCTGCCCCTGCCAGATTGCTCTTGATTTAATTGCCTCGAGGGCTTAAAGAGTTTCCTTGAGTGAGGCGCGCGGAGTTTTCCGCGCGCCCACTCGTATTTAACAGACCGGAACCGGAATGGCGAAGACCAATCCCTTTAAATTCATCCAGGAAGTGCGCTCCGAAACGTCCAAGGTGACGTGGCCGACGCGCAAGGAAACCGCTGTGACCACTGCCATGGTGTTCGTCATGGTATTGATCGCGTCGATCTTCTTCCTCGTCGCGGATCAGCTGATGAGTTGGGGCATCGGTTTGCTTTTGGGTGTCGGCGGCTGAGTAAGACCGACCGCCCGGTTTGCAGACAAGAACAAGAAACGGAACGAAGATCCATGGCCAAGCGCTGGTACATTGTGCACGCCTATTCCAATTTTGAGAAAAAGGTCGCCGATTCCATCCGCGAGAAGGCCGAGCAGAAAGGGCTTACCGATCTGTTTGAGGAAATCCTCGTTCCGATGGAAAAGGTCGTTGAAGTGCGCCGTGGCCGCAAGGTCGATGCCGAGCGCAAGTTCTTCCCGGGTTATGTCCTGGTGAAGATGGAAATGACCAACGAGGCGTTTCACCTCATCAAAGACACGCCGAAAGTGACGGGATTCCTGGGCGCGGACCAGAAGCCGATGCCGATCCCGGAAAAAGAAGCCCTGCGCATCATGAACCAGGTGCAGGAAGGCGTGGACCGGCCGAAGCCGTCGGTCACATTCGAGGTTGGCGAACAGGTGCGCGTGTCCGACGGACCGTTTGCCTCGTTTTCGGGCCTTGTCGAGGAAGTCGACGACGAGCGCGCGCGTCTCAAGGTGGCGGTGTCCATCTTCGGCCGGGCAACGCCTGTCGAACTGGAATTCGGTCAAGTCGACAAGCTTTGACCGGTTGCCGTCCGAAAGGGCGGTTCGAGTGCCCGGGACGAGGCGAAAGCGTCCGGACCGGGAATATCGGTGGAAGGTTCTGACATTCATCGCCGGATGTCGCCGAAGGACCGGACCACCAGCTCCCAACCAGCTGGATCGCCGTTCAGCTGCGTATGATTGGAGACTGACATGGCGAAAAAAATTGAAGGTTTCCTGAAGCTTCAGGTGCCGGCAGGTTCCGCGACCCCGTCGCCGCCCATCGGGCCGGCACTTGGTCAGCGTGGCCTGAACATCATGGAATTCTGCAAGGCATTCAATGCGCAGACCCAGGATGTTGAAAAGGGTGCTCCGTGCCCGACCGTGATTACATATTTCTCCGACAAGTCCTTCACCTTCGAAGTGAAGACGGCGCCGGTAAGCTTTTTCCTGAAAAAGGCTGCAAAGCTGCAGAAGGGTTCCCAGACCCCTGGCCGTGGAACGGTCGGATCGGTCACGCGGGACCAGGTGAAGGAAATCGCCGAAGCCAAGATGAAGGACCTGAATGCCAACGACGTCGACGCAGCGATGCTGATGGTCGAAGGCTCTGCCCGTTCCATGGGCCTCGAGGTGAAGGGGTAAGATCATGGCGAAGGTTGGAAAACGTATCACCACTGCCCGTGAAGGCATCGACCGCAACAAGCTCTATGCCCTGGACGAGGCAATCGGTCTGGTAAAGGGCCGCTCCAAGACCAAGTTCGACGAGACCGTCGAAGTTGCGATCAATCTCGGCGTTGATCCGCGTCACGCCGACCAGATGGTCCGCGGCGTCTGCGTTCTGCCGAACGGAACCGGCAAGAACGTGCGTGTTGCCGTGTTCGCACGTGGCGACAAGGCCGATGAGGCCAAGGCAGCCGGTGCCGACATCGTTGGTGCCGAAGAGCTGGTCCAGGAAGTGCAGGGCGGCAAGATCGACTTCGATCGCTGCATTGCAACGCCCGACATGATGCCGCTGGTCGGCCGTCTGGGCAAGGTGCTTGGCCCGCGTGGCCTGATGCCGAACCCGAAGGTCGGAACGGTGACCCCGGACGTGACCGCCGCGGTCAACGACGCCAAGGGTGGCGCCGTTCAATTCCGCGTTGAAAAAGCGGGTATCGTTCATGCCGGTGTCGGCAAGGTGTCCTTCTCCGAAGAGGCCATCCTGCAGAACGTCAAGGCGCTCGTCGACGCGGTCCAGAAGGCCAAGCCGTCCGGCGCCAAGGGCTCCTACCTGAAGCGCATCGCGGTGTCGTCCACGATGGGCCCGGGTGTGAAGATCGATCTCGCCAGCGTTGCCGGCGAGTGATCCGGGAAACCGGATCGAAACGAGATTTCGGCCTCAAGGCCGAATAGACCCGGCGGGTTTCTGCCGGGTTGCCCTGTCCGAGACTGCAGGTGCCGGGAAACCGGCTTAAGCGACTAGGCCTGCATAGATGGGTGAGAACCGAATTTTCCGCCTCAAGCGGACAACCAGGTTCGAACCAGACCTTGCCGCGCGTTCCGCGTGAAGGTGAGGGGACAGGACCCTGAGCGCCGCCTTGAAAGCGGTTCCGGGTTCGGAACCGAAAGCGGGCGGCAAAGGTAAACCGATGGCGGCAAAGCCATCAAATGGAGAAGGCAAGTGGAAAGAGCGGAAAAGCACGAGTTCGTGACGTCTCTCAACGAAGAGCTGGGCAATACCGGCGTCGTTGTTGTCGCGCACTATGCAGGCCTTTCGGTTGCCCAGATGACTGCACTGCGGGCATCTGTGCGTGAAGCCGGCGGCTCTGTAAAAGTCGCAAAAAACCGCCTTGTGAAACTCGCCCTTAAAGGCACCGACCTTGAGCATATCTCCGACCTGTTTCAGGGCCCTACCGTTCTCGTCTACTCAGACGATCCGGTAGCAGCTCCAAAAGCAGCTGTCGATTTCGCCAAGGCCAACGAAAAGTTGGAAATCCTTGGCGGTGCTCTTGGAACGACCAATCTGAACCCGGAAGGCGTCAAGTCTCTGGCAACCATGCCGTCGCTCGATGAGCTGCGTGCGAAACTGGTTGGCATGATCCAGACCCCGGCTTCCCGGATTGCTCAGGTTGTCAACGCACCGGCCGGGCAGCTCGCCCGCGTCTTCAATGCGTATGCCACGAAGGACGAGGCCGCGTAAGGCGTCCAAACACACTGTCTAACGTAACCGAACTGGTTCGAACTTAAGGTACTGAATAAAATGGCTGATCTTGAAAAGCTCGTAGAAGAACTGTCCTCGCTGACCGTCATGGAAGCCGCTGAACTCAGCAAGCTTCTGGAAGAAAAGTGGGGCGTTTCCGCCGCTGCTCCGGTTGCCGTTGCTGCTGCCGGTGGTGCTGCTGGCGGCGAAGCTGCTGCTGCTGAAGAGAAAACCGAATTTGACGTTGTTCTGGCTGCTGCCGGCGACAAGAAAATCAACGTCATCAAGGAAGTCCGTGCAATCACCGGTCTTGGCCTGAAGGAAGCTAAGGAACTCGTCGAGTCCGCTCCGAAAGCCGTCAAGGAAGGCGTTTCCAAGGACGAAGCTGAAGAACTGAAGAAGAAGCTGGAAGAAGCTGGCGCTTCTGTCGAGCTGAAGTAACAAAGGCGTCTGCCTTTTCGCGGTCCCGGGCAACCGGGACCGTTTGTTGCCCCGGCGGGTCCGACCCGTTTCCGGGGCAAACGCACCACTGGGGTATGCCGCGTTTGTATGCTGTGCCGCGCATGTCCCGGGCCCCATAACCCGGTCAGCTTTTCTTCCAGGTGGAAGCTGATTGAATTTGGGGGACGGTTTTCCGAAGCGCCCGGGCGGGCAGCCCGATTGGAAAAGGGGCGTTTCGGGAAGCCGTTACCCGGCCGATACGAGGAGCGACAATGACCCAAACGTTCAACGGTCGCAAAAAGGTCCGTAAATACTTCGGATCGATCCGCGATGTCGCGGCAATGCCCAATCTCATCGAGGTGCAGAAAGCATCCTACGACCAGTTTCTCCAGGTCGACGAGATGGCGGGCGGTGGCCGCAAAATTGAAGGCCTTGAAGCGGTCTTCCAGTCCGTGTTCCCCATCTCCGATTTCGCAGGGACGTCCCTGCTGGAATTTGTTTCCTACGAATTTGAAGCTCCCAAATACGATGTCGACGAGTGCCGCCAGCGCGACATGACGTTCGCAGCGCCGCTCAAGGTCACCCTGCGGCTCATCGTTTTTGATGTGGATGAAGACACCGGTGCCAAGTCGGTCAAGGACATCAAGGAACAGGATGTCTACATGGGCGACATGCCGTTCATGACGGACAACGGCACCTTTATCGTCAACGGTACCGAGCGCGTCATCGTTTCCCAGATGCACCGCTCTCCGGGCGTGTTCTTCGATCATGACAAGGGCAAGACCCATTCCTCCGGTAAGCTGCTGTTTGCCGCGCGCGTCATTCCCTATCGCGGCTCCTGGCTCGATATCGAGTTCGATGCCAAGGATATCGTGCATGCGCGTATCGACCGCCGGCGCAAGATCCCGGTCACGTCGCTGCTGATGGCGCTCGGCCTGGACGGCGAGGAAATCCTCAACACGTTCTACAACCGGATCGACTACACGCGGCAGAAAGACGGGTCCTGGCGGATGCCGTTCGACGGCGCGCGCCTCAAGGGCACCAAGGCTTCCTACGATCTGATCGATGCGGACAGCGGCGAAGTGGTTGTCGAAGGCGGCCGCAAGATCACGGCGCGCACCATCCGTCAACTCGGCGAAAAGGGCGTCACGGCGCTCAAGATCACCGATGAGGATCTGCACGGCCAGTACCTTGCGGAAGACATCGTCGACGCGCAGAGCGGCGAGATCTTTTCAGAAGCCGGCGACGAGATCACTGGCAAGCTGCTGGAAGAACTCGTTGAGCGCGGCTATCACGAACTGACGATGCTCGACATCGACCATGTCAACACCGGTCCGTATATCCGCAACACGCTTTCCGTCGACAAGAACGAATCCCGCGAGGATGCGCTGTTCGACATCTACCGGGTGATGCGTCCGGGCGAGCCGCCCACGATCGACACCGCGGAAGCGATGTTCCAGTCGCTGTTCTTTGACGACGAACGCTACGATCTTTCCGCTGTCGGCCGCGTGAAGATGAACATGCGCCTTGACCTGCAGTGCGAGGACACCGTCCGGACCCTGCGCAAGGAAGACATCCTGGAAGTCATTCGCGTTCTTCTGGAATTGCGTGACGGCAAGGGCGACATCGACGACATCGACAACCTCGGCAACCGCCGTGTCCGTTCCGTCGGCGAATTGATGGAAAACCAGTACCGCGTCGGCCTGTTGCGCATGGAACGTGCGATCAAGGAGCGGATGAGCTCCGTCGAGATCGACACGGTCATGCCGCAGGATCTGATCAACGCGAAGCCGGCCGCAGCTGCCGTTCGCGAGTTCTTCGGGTCTTCGCAGCTGTCACAGTTCATGGACCAGACCAACCCGCTGTCCGAAGTCACGCACAAGCGCCGCCTGTCGGCACTTGGCCCGGGCGGTCTGACCCGCGAGCGCGCCGGCTTCGAGGTGCGCGACGTGCACCCGACGCATTACGGCCGTATCTGCCCGATCGAGACCCCGGAAGGTCCCAACATCGGTCTGATCAACTCGCTTGCCACGTTCGCGCGTGTCAACAAGTACGGCTTTATCGAGAGCCCGTATCGCAAGGTCAATGACGGTGTTGTCAGCAACGAGGTCGTTTACCTTTCGGCAATGGAAGAGGCCAAGCACTACGTGGCCCAGTCCAACGCTGAATATGATGCGGATGGCCGGTTCACCACCGAACTGATCACTTGCCGTCACGCGGGCGAGAACATGATGGTGCCGTCCGACAAGGTCGACCTCATGGACGTTTCGCCGAAGCAGCTGGTGTCAGTTGCGGCGGCGCTCATTCCGTTCCTGGAAAACGATGACGCCAACCGCGCGCTCATGGGCTCGAACATGCAGCGTCAGGCCGTGCCTCTGGTGCGCGCCGAAGCGCCGTTCGTCGGCACAGGCATGGAGCCGATCGTTGCTCGTGATTCCGGTGCTGCCATCGGTGCGCGGCGTGCAGGCGTGGTCGATCAGGTCGACGCGACCCGTATCGTTATCCGCGCAACGGAAGATCTCGATCCGGGCAAGTCCGGCGTCGACATCTACCGCCTGCAGAAGTTCCAGCGCTCGAACCAGAACACCTGCATCAACCAGCGTCCGCTGGTGCGTGTCGGTGACCGGGTTCACAAGGGCGACATCATTGCCGACGGTCCGTCCACGGATCTCGGCGATCTGGCGCTCGGCCGGAACGTGCTCGTCGCGTTCATGCCCTGGAACGGCTACAACTTCGAGGATTCCATCCTGCTTTCCGAGCGGATCGTGTCCGACGACGTGTTCACGTCGATCCACCTTGAGGAATTCGAGGTGATGGCACGTGATACCAAGCTTGGCCCGGAAGAAATCACCCGCGACATTCCGAACGTTTCCGAAGAAGCGCTGAAGAATCTCGATGAGGCCGGCATCGTCTATATCGGTGCCGAACTCAACCCGGGCGATATCCTGGTCGGCAAGATCACGCCGAAGGGCGAAAGCCCGATGACGCCGGAAGAAAAGCTTCTTCGCGCCATCTTCGGTGAGAAAGCGTCCGACGTCCGCGACACATCCCTGCGTCTGCCGCCGGGTGTCAGCGGTACGGTTGTCGAAGTCCGCGTGTTCAATCGCCACGGCGTTGAAAAAGACGAGCGCGCGATGGCCATCGAGCGCGAGGAAATCGAACGCCTCGCGAAGGACCGAGACGACGAACAGGCGATCCTCGACCGGAACGTCTACGGCCGTCTGGCCGAGATGCTGATGGACAAGACCGCTGTTGCGGGTCCGAAGGGTTTCAGCAAGGACGGTGTTCTGAGCGGTGACGTTCTGAACGACTTCCCGCGGTCCCAGTGGTGGCAGTTTGCCACCGAGGACGAGAAGTTCATGTCCGAGATCGAGGCTCTGCGCGGTCAGTATGACGACAGCCGGAAGCGTCTCGAGCAGCGGTTCATCGACAAGGTCGAGAAGCTGCAGCGCGGCGACGAGCTTCCTCCGGGCGTCATGAAGATGGTCAAGGTCTTCGTTGCCGTGAAGCGCAAGCTTCAGCCGGGCGACAAGATGGCCGGCCGTCACGGCAACAAGGGCGTCGTGTCCAAGATCAACCCGTGCGAAGACATGCCGTTCCTGGAAGACGGAACCCATGTCGACATCGTGCTCAACCCGCTCGGCGTGCCATCGCGCATGAACGTCGGCCAGATTCTGGAAACCCACCTTGGCTGGGCTTGCCGGGGCATGGGCAACCGGATCGGCGAGATGTACGAAGAGTACAAGCGTTCGGGCCAGATCGAGGAACTGCGCGGCAAGATCGTGGAGATCTACGGCGACAACATGAAGGGCGACGACGTCAAGTCCTATGACGACGACGGTATCGCCCGGCTCGCGGACCAGCTGAAGAAAGGCGTTTCGATCGCAACGCCGGTCTTTGATGGTGCGCGTGAGCCGGATGTGGTCGAGGCCCTGAACATCGCCGGCTACGATCCGAGCGGCCAGTCCGTACTGTACGACGGCCGGACCGGTGAAGAGTTCGATCGCAAGGTCACGGTGGGCTACATCTACATGCTGAAGCTTCACCACCTTGTCGACGACAAGATCCATGCCCGTTCGATCGGCCCGTACTCGCTCGTCACGCAGCAGCCGCTCGGTGGCAAGGCGCAGTTCGGCGGCCAGCGCTTCGGGGAAATGGAGGTCTGGGCGCTTGAAGCCTACGGTGCCGCCTACACCTTGCAGGAAATGCTGACGGTGAAGTCGGACGACGTTGCCGGCCGTACGAAGGTCTACGAGGCCATTGTGCGCGGCGACGACACGTTCGAGGCAGGTATCCCGGAAAGCTTCAACGTTCTCGTGAAGGAAATGCGGTCCCTGGGTCTCAACGTTGAACTTCAGCGTACCGATGTACCCGCGATTGCCGAGGAAGAGACCGCGGACGCGGCAGAGTAACCCCGGCAACGGACCACAAATGACTTGGCATGCCGGTTACGGGGACGGTGAACAAAACCCGGTCCCCGGCCGCGCATCGAAGGAGATGGATCATGAATCATGAGGTCATGAACCTGTTTAACCAGCAGGCTCCCACACAGACCTTCGACAATATCCGGATTTCGCTTGCGAGCCCGGAAAAGATCTTGTCCTGGTCTTTCGGCGAGATCAAAAAGCCGGAGACCATCAACTACCGCACGTTCAAGCCCGAACGCGACGGCTTGTTCTGCGCGCGCATCTTTGGCCCGATCAAGGACTACGAATGTCTTTGCGGCAAGTACAAGCGCATGAAATACAAGGGCGTTATCTGCGAGAAGTGCGGCGTTGAAGTCACGCTCTCCAGGGTTCGCCGCGAACGCATGGGGCACATCGAACTGGCCGCTCCTGTCGCTCATATCTGGTTCCTGAAGTCGCTGCCCAGCCGCATCGGCCTTCTGCTCGACATGACGCTGAAGGATCTGGAACGCGTGCTCTACTTCGAGAACTATGTCGTTCTGGAACCGGGCCTGACGCCGCTCAAGCAGCATCAGCTCCTCTCCGAGGAAGACTATGTTGCCGCGCAGGACGAGTACGGCGAAGACGCGTTCACCGCGATGATCGGTGCCGAGGCGATCCGCGAGATCCTGATGAGCATGGATCTGGAACGCGAAAGCGAGAAACTGCGCCAGGAAATCGCCGAGGCGACGACGGAGCTGAAGCCGAAGAAACTGGCAAAGCGCCTCAAGGTCATCGAAGCGTTCATGGAATCGGGCAACCGCCCGGAATGGATGATCATGACCGTGGTTCCGGTGATCCCGCCGGACCTGCGTCCGCTGGTTCCGCTCGACGGCGGCCGGTTCGCGACGTCGGATCTGAACGATCTCTACCGCCGCGTGATCAACCGGAACAATCGTCTGCGCCGCCTGATGGAGCTGCGTGCTCCGGACATCATCATCCGGAACGAGAAGCGCATGCTTCAGGAATCCGTCGATGCACTGTTCGACAACGGCCGCCGCGGCCGCGTCATCACGGGTGCCAACAAGCGTCCGCTGAAGTCGCTGTCCGACATGCTCAAGGGCAAGCAGGGGCGCTTCCGTCAGAACCTGCTCGGCAAGCGCGTCGACTATTCCGGCCGTTCGGTTATCACCGTGGGTCCGGAACTGAAGCTGCACCAGTGCGGTCTGCCGAAGAAGATGGCGCTCGAGCTGTTCAAGCCGTTCATCTATTCGCGCCTCGACGCCAAGGGCTTCTCCTCGACCGTCAAGCAGGCGAAGAAGCTGGTGGAAAAGGAACGTCCGGAAGTCTGGGATATCCTTGACGAGGTGATCCGCGAGCACCCGGTTCTCCTGAACCGCGCGCCGACGCTTCACCGTCTTGGCATCCAGGCGTTCGAACCGACCCTGATCGAAGGCAAGGCCATTCAGCTGCACCCGCTCGTCTGTTCGGCGTTCAACGCCGATTTCGACGGTGACCAGATGGCTGTACACGTCCCGCTGTCGCTGGAAGCCCAGCTGGAAGCGCGGACGCTGATGATGTCCACGAACAACATCCTGCACCCGGCCAACGGTGGCCCGATCATCGTTCCTTCGCAGGATATCGTTCTTGGTCTCTACTACCTGTCGATTCTGGCGGAAGGTGAGCCAGGCGAGGGCATGGCATTCGGCGATATCGGCGAAATCCATCACGCCCTGGCCAACAAGGTCATCACGCTGCACACCAAGATCAAGGGCCGTTACAAGTCCATTGATGCAGACGGCAACCCGACGTCCGAGATCATCGAGACGACACCGGGCCGGATGCTGATCGCTGAACTGCTGCCGAAGCATTTCGAGGTTCCGTTCGAGGTCTGCAACAGGCTGATGACCAAGAAGGAAATCTCCAAGATGATCGACACGGTCTACCGTGCCTGCGGTCAGAAGGAGACGGTCATCTTCTGTGACCGGATCATGGAACTCGGCTTCAAGAATGCCTGTAACGCCGGTATCTCGTTCGGCATGGACGACATGGTCATTCCGGAAACCAAGCAGAACCTGGTTGCCGAAACCGCGTCGCTCGCGACCGAATACGAGCAGCAGTACAATGACGGTCTGATCACTCAGGGCGAGAAGTACAACAAGGTTGTCGACGCCTGGGCGAAATGTACCGACAAGATCGCCGACGAAATGATGGCCCGCATCAAGGCGGTCCAGATCGACGACGAGACCGGACGTCAGAAGCCGATGAACTCGGTCTACATGATGTCGCACTCCGGTGCCCGTGGCTCACCCCAGCAGATGAAGCAGCTGGCGGGCATGCGCGGCCTGATGGCCAAGCCGGACGGTTCCATCATCGAGAACCCGATCATTTCGAACTTCAAGGAAGGCCTGTCGGTTCTGGAGTACTTCAACTCCACGCACGGCGCCCGCAAGGGTCTGGCCGATACCGCCCTGAAGACGGCGAACTCCGGTTACCTCACGCGCCGTCTGGTGGACGTTGCGCAGGACAGCATCATCCTGGAACAGGATTGCGGATCCGAGCGCGGCATCACCGTTGCGCCGATCGTCGACGCCGGTAACGTCATTGCCTCCCTCGGCATGCGCGTTCTCGGACGGACGACAGCGGAAGACGTCGTCAACAACCAGACCGGTGAGTTGCTTGTCCCCAGGGGCACGCTCATCGACGAGAAGGATGTCGAGGCGATCGAGGCTGCCAAGGTTCAGCAGATCAAGATCCGTTCGGTTCTGACCTGTGAGACCGAAACCGGCGTGTGCGCGACCTGCTACGGCCGTGACCTTGCGCGCGGTACGCCCGTCAACCTCGGAGAGGCTGTCGGTGTCATCGCGGCGCAGTCGATCGGCGAGCCGGGCACCCAGCTGACGATGCGGACGTTCCACATCGGCGGCACGGCGCAGGTTGTCGACAGCTCGTTCATCGAGTCCAATGTCGACGGCACGGTGAAGATCCGGAACCGCTCCGTTCAACGCGACTCGGAAGGCAATCTCATCGCCATGGTCCGCAACATGTCCATCGTTGTCATCGACAGCGACGACAACGAGCGTGCCGTGCACCGGGTTGCCTACGGCTCCAAGCTGCACGTGGACGAGGGTGATGCGGTCAAGCGCGGTCAGCGGATTGCCGAATGGGATCCCTATACGCGTCCGATGCTTTCGGAAGTCGACGGCACCGTCGATTTCGAGGATCTGGTCGACGGTGCGTCGGTTCAGGAAACCGCCGACGAGGCGACCGGTATCACCAAGCGTGTCGTCATCGACTGGCGTTCGTCCCAGCGTGGTGCGGATCTCAAGCCGGCGATCGTCATCAAGGACGACAAGGGCGCGATCTCCAAGAACGCCCGCGGTTCCGATGCCCGCCTGATGCTCTCGGTCGACGCCGTTCTTTCGGTTCAGCCGGGATCGACGGTCAAGGCCGGTGACGTTCTGGCGCGTATTCCTCTTGAAAGCGCCAAGACCAAGGACATCACCGGTGGTCTGCCGCGTGTTGCCGAACTGTTCGAGGCACGCCGTCCGAAGGATCATGCGATCATCGCGGAAATCGATGGCACGATCCGGTTCGGCCGTGACTACAAGAACAAGCGCCGCATCATCATCGATCCGGCGGAGGACGGTGCCGATCCCGTCGAATATCTCATCCCGAAAGGCAAGCATTTCCATCTTCAGGAAGGAGATGCCATTGAAAAGGGTGAGTATATTCTCGACGGCAACCCGGCGCCGCACGACATCCTGGCGGTCAAGGGCGTTGAAGCGCTCGCGGCCTATCTCGTCAACGAGATCCAGGAAGTCTACCGTCTGCAGGGCGTGACCATCAACGACAAACACATCGAAGTGATTGTCCGGCAGATGCTGCAGAAAGTCGAAATCACCGATCCGGGCGACACCGAGTTCTTCTCGGGCGAACAGATCGACAAGATCGACTTCGAAGAGGCAAACCAGAAGGCCATCGACAATGCGAGGGATCCGGCCAAGGGCGTTCCCGTCCTGCTCGGTATCACCAAGGCCTCGCTGCAGACACGCTCCTTCTTCTCGGCCGCTTCCTTCCAGGAAACCACCCGGGTGCTCACCGACGCTGCGGTCAACGGCAAGACCGATCCGCTGGTCGGCCTGAAGGAGAACGTCATTGTCGGACGTCTAATCCCGGCCGGTACCGGCGGCGTGATGAAGCGCATCCGCAAGATTGCATCGCATCGCGACGACCTGATCCAGGAAGCGCAGCGTCAGCAGTCTTCGGAAAGTGCGGCGGAAGGTCTGCTCGAAGACATGACCGGCGCAGCGGAGTAAGCTTCGCGCGCGACGAAATCCGAAAGGCCGCCTCCGGGCGGCCTTTCTTGTTCAAACGGAATGAAAGAACTCCGAAATGAATGACAATGAAGTCGAGATGGAGCCGGCGGTCTACATCGTCATCGGCCGTGTCTGGGAAAACGAAGAGGCGTTGCCGGAAGATGCGATCACGATCCATGCCCTGCTGACCGCGCCCGACGATGACGACGCCGTGCGAAAAACGCTCGAAGCGCTGCAGGGGCAGGGCTACGCCGAAGCCGAACTTGACCAGATCGGCGTCATGGACGGCGAGCCGGACGATCCGGTCCATGAGGGCGCCTACCAGGACGCGCTTGCGGGCAATGTCGCTATCGTCACGTTCACCGCGTGATCATTGTCTCATCGAAACGTTCTCTGGCTTGGCGCTCATGTAAAACCGCATGGCAGGTACCCGGTTTTGGGACGAGTGTCCGGCCTTTGCCCGTGTTCGACGGACTTCGCGGACATAACGTTGAAAAACCGGTGAATCAGCAGGGCCGATTCCCGAAGCGGGGCGGATTTGTGGCACCAAGGGAAAGTTGCGGGAGCATTGAAAGCCCAGGGGCGCCGTGTGTCTGATGCGCTCCGCGCAATAATATTACCCAAAGTGCGGAATTTGCAGTGCCGAGATAACAATAGAGCGCTGATTTAATGTCGAAAATTCGGGATTGACCGGGCAGGTGGCCTGGTCTGCGGTTTTTTCGATAAAGCACTTGACGCAAAGGGTGCATGTGAGTAGTTTCCGCGCATCCCAAGGGCAGGCGGTAAGAGTGAACCGTCCAGCGCTGATCAAAGGCGCAGGACCCAATCCTCTTAAACGCTGCCGGGTTACATAGGCGAATACGCGTCGATTGCATGACCGCGGGGCAACTCGTGGTCCTCTGGTTTTTCGCAGCGCCTGCCGCTCTTCAAGAGCGCGCGGGCGCGATTTTGCATGTCTTGACGGATTTGCAGGGTCAGCGGGGACTGCAGTTGCATACGAATTTTTGGATGGACAAGGTAAAGGGCAAAGAATGCCGACCATCAACCAGTTGATCCGCAAGCCGCGGAAAGATCCGCCGAAGCGGAACAAGGTGCCGGCCATGGAGGCCTGCCCCCAGAAGCGTGGTGTTTGCACCCGCGTTTACACGACGACGCCGAAGAAGCCGAACTCGGCTCTGCGTAAGGTGGCCAAGATCCGCCTGACCAACGGCTTCGAAGTCATTGGCTACATCCCGGGTGAAGGTCACAACCTTCAGGAACACTCGGTGGTGATGATCCGCGGCGGCCGCGTCAAGGACTTGCCGGGTGTGCGCTACCACATCATCCGTGGTGTGCTCGACACCCAGGGCGTCAAGGATCGTAAGCAGCGCCGTTCGAAATACGGCGCCAAGCGGCCGAAGTAAGGAGCACATCAGATGTCCCGTCGTCACCGCGCTGAAAAACGCGAAATCAACCCCGATCCGAAATTCGGGGATGTCGTCGTCACGAAGTTCATGAACTCCATCATGTACGACGGCAAGAAATCCACCGCCGAACGCATCGTCTACGGTGCTTTCGACGTTGTCGAGAACAAGACCCGCGAGAACCCGATCGAGGTTTTCCACGCGGCTCTTGAAAACGTTATGCCGCAAGTGGAAGTGCGCTCCCGCCGTGTTGGTGGCGCGACCTACCAGGTGCCGGTCGAGGTTCGCACCGATCGCCGTCAGGCGCTCGCGATCCGCTGGCTGATCACCGCTGCGCGCAATCGCAACGAAACCACGATGGTTGATCGTCTCTCCGGCGAGCTGCTCGACGCAGCAAACAACCGTGGTACCGCAGTTAAGAAGCGCGAAGACACGCACCGGATGGCCGACGCCAACCGCGCGTTCTCGCACTATCGCTGGTAATTTGACTTCGAAGGGCTGACGCTATGTCGCGCACGCATAAAATCGAGGACTACCGTAACTTCGGCATCATGGCCCACATCGATGCCGGCAAGACCACGACCACGGAACGTATCCTCTACTACACGGGCAAGAGCCACAAGATCGGCGAAGTTCATGACGGCGCAGCCACCATGGACTGGATGGAGCAGGAGCAGGAGCGTGGCATCACGATCACCTCTGCTGCGACGACCGCGTTCTGGAACGACAAGCGCCTGAACATCATCGACACCCCGGGCCACGTTGACTTCACCATTGAAGTCGAGCGCTCCCTGCGTGTTCTTGATGGCGCGGTTGCTCTTCTGGACGCAAATGCCGGTGTTGAGCCGCAGACCGAAACTGTCTGGCGCCAGGCCGACAAGTACAACGTTCCGCGGATGATCTTCGTCAACAAGATGGACAAGCTTGGCGCTGATTTCGATCGCTGCGTCACCATGATCAAGGAGCGCCTCGGCGCGACCCCGCTGGTCATGCAGCTGCCGGTTGGCGCAGAAAGCGAATTCGCAGGCTGCGTTGACATTCTTAAGATGAAGGCGCTGATCTGGCAGGCTGAGAACCTCGGCGCTGCCTGGGACGAAACCGACATTCCGGCCGATCTTGCCGATCGCGCCCAGGAAATGCACGACGCTCTGATCGAGACCGCCGTCGAAGTCGACGAAGAGGCAATGGAAGCTTACCTGGAAGGCGAAGAGCCGACCATGGAAAAGCTGAAAGAGCTGATCCGCAAGGGCACCATCAATGGTGACTTCGTGCCGATCTTCTGCGGTTCCGCGTTCAAGAACAAGGGCGTTCAGCCGCTTCTCGATGCGGTTGTCGACTTCCTGCCGAGCCCGGTCGAAGTTCCGGCCATCAAGGGAGTCGATCCGAAGACCGAAGAAGAAGCCGAGCGCAAGTCCTCTGACGACGAGCCGCTCAGCCTGCTGGCCTTCAAGATCGCAAACGACCCGTTTGTCGGTTCGCTGACCTTCTGCCGCATCTATTCCGGTGTTCTGAACAAGGGCGTGTCCCTGTTGAACACGGTCAAGGACAAGCGCGAGCGCGTTGGCCGCATGATGCAGATGCACTCCAACTCTCGCGACGACATCGACGTGGCCTATGCAGGCGACATCGTTGCAATTGCGGGTCTGAAAGACACCACGACGGGCGACACCCTGTGTGACGCGCTGAAGCCGGTGATCCTGGAGCGCATGGAATTCCCCGAGCCGGTGATCGAGATCGCCGTCGAGCCGAAGACCAAGGGCGACCAGGAAAAGATGGGCCTTGCCCTGAACCGCCTGGCTGCCGAAGATCCTTCTTTCCGCGTCAAGACGGACGAAGAATCCGGCCAGACGATCATCGCGGGCATGGGCGAATTGCATCTCGACATCATCGTTGACCGCATGAAGCGTGAATTCAAGGTCGAGGCGAACATCGGTGCGCCGCAGGTGGCCTACCGTGAAACCATCACCAAGGTTGCCGACGTGGATTACACCCACAAGAAGCAGTCCGGTGGTTCCGGTCAGTTCGCTCGCATCAAGCTCACCATTGAGCCGTCCGAGCCGAACGAAGGTTACGTCTTCGACAGCAAGGTTGTCGGCGGTAACGTTCCCAAGGAATACATCCCGGGCGTTACCAAGGGTATCGAAAGCGTCATGTCCTCCGGTCCGCTGGCAGGCTTCCCGATGCTCGATATCAAGGCAACCCTCACCGATGGTGCCTACCACGACGTTGACTCGTCCGTTCTGGCCTTCGAAATCGCCGGTCGTGCCGGTTTCCGCGAAGCGATCCAGAAGGCCGGCCCGAAACTGCTCGAGCCGATCATGAAGGTCGAGGTTGTCACCCCCGAAGACTACATGGGTGACGTGATTGGTGACCTGAACTCCCGCCGCGGCCAGATCGCAGGCACGGAGAACCGGGGCATCGTGACCGTCATCACCGCGATGGTTCCGCTGGCCAACATGTTTGGCTACGTGAACAATCTGCGGTCCATGTCTCAAGGCCGCGCTCAGTACTCGATGGTGTTCGATCACTACGAGCAGGTGCCGCAGGCTGTCGCCGAAGAGGTTCAGGCGAAATACGCCTGACCCCAACCTCTTGATGTCAAAAAGAAATAGAGAAACGGAGTAATCCGATGGCGAAGGAAAAATTTGAGCGCAACAAGCCGCACGTTAACATTGGCACGATTGGCCACGTTGACCATGGCAAGACGACGCTGACCGCTGCAATTACGATGACGCTGGCTGAGGCCGGCGGCGCAGAAGCAAAAGCCTACGACGAGATTGACGGTGCGCCTGAAGAAAAGGCACGCGGTATCACCATCTCCACGGCACACGTTGAGTACGAGACGGAGAACCGTCACTACGCTCACGTTGACTGCCCTGGCCACGCCGACTACGTGAAGAACATGATCACGGGTGCGGCTCAGATGGATGGCGCGATCCTTGTTGTTTCTTCGGCAGACGGCCCGATGCCGCAGACCCGTGAGCACATCCTGCTTGCGCGTCAGGTTGGCGTTCCGGCACTTGTTGTCTTCATGAACAAGGTTGACCAGGTCGACGACGAAGAGCTTCTGGAGCTCGTCGAAATGGAAATCCGCGAGCTTCTGTCTTCGTACGAGTTCCCGGGCGACGACATTCCGATCGTTAAGGGTTCGGCTCTCGCAGCTGTCGAGAACCGCGACGCTGCAATCGGCCGTGACGCGATCCGTGAGCTGATGGGTCAGGTTGACGAGTACATCCCGACGCCCGAGCGTCCGAAGGATCAGCCGTTCCTGATGCCGATCGAAGACGTTTTCTCGATCTCCGGCCGCGGTACGGTTGTGACCGGCCGTGTCGAGCGCGGCATTGTCAAGGTGGGTGAAGAAGTCGAGATCGTCGGCATCAAGGACACCACGAAGACGACTGTGACGGGTGTTGAAATGTTCCGCAAGCTGCTGGATAGCGGCGAAGCGGGCGACAACATCGGTGCTCTGATCCGCGGCGTTGGCCGTGAGGAAGTTGAGCGCGGCCAGGTTCTTTGCAAGCCGGGTTCCGTTACCCCGCACACGAAGTTCAAGGCGGAAGCCTACATCCTGACGAAGGAAGAAGGTGGCCGTCATACGCCGTTCTTCACCAACTACCGTCCTCAGTTCTACTTCCGTACGACGGACGTGACGGGTGTTGTTTCTCTGCCGGAAGGCACGGAAATGGTGATGCCGGGCGACAACGTGTCGGTCGACGTTGAGCTGATCGTGCCGATCGCCATGGAAGAAGGCCTGCGCTTCGCGATCCGCGAAGGTGGCCGTACCGTCGGCGCCGGCGTCGTCGCATCCATCATCGAATAATCGACAGCCGGGCCTGCCGGCGAAACTCAAGGTAACGCGGGCAGGCCCGCAGTCTTATTGGGAACAACAACAATGAACGGTCAGAATATCCGGATCCGCCTCAAGGCGTTTGACCACCGTATTCTCGACGCCTCCACGAAGGAGATCGTCAATACGGCCAAGCGGACCGGTGCTCAGGTACGGGGTCCCGTGCCGCTGCCGACGCGGATCGAGAAGTACACCGTGCTTCGCGGACCGCACATCGATAAGAAAAGCCGCGATCAGTTCGAGATGCGTACGCACAAGCGTCTTCTCGACATCGTTGATCCGACGCCCCAGACGGTGGACGCGCTCATGAAGCTCGACCTGGCCGCTGGTGTCGACGTCGAGATCAAGCTCTAAGGCGGGGTCAAGGGGACACATCATGCGTTCTGGAGTGATCGCTCAGAAAGTGGGCATGACCCGCATCTACAACGATGCAGGCGAGCATGTTCCAGTCACCGTTTTGCGGCTGGAAAACTGCCAGGTGGTTGCCCACCGGACTGACGAAAAGAATGGTTACACTGCGCTGCAGCTCGGCGCGGGTACCCGGAAAGTAAAGAATACGCCGAAGGCACTGCGCGGTCACTTTGCTGTTGCAAAGGTCGAGCCGAAGCGGACGGTGGCCGAGTTCCGCGTGTCCGCGGACAACATGATCGACGTCGGTTCTGAAATGACCGCCGACCATTATGTCGAAGGCCAGTTCGTTGACGTGACCGGTACATCGATCGGTAAAGGTTTTGCCGGTGCGATGAAGCGTCACAACTTCGGTGGTGGCCGTGCATCCCACGGTAACTCAATCTCGCACCGCTCACACGGTTCCACGGGTCAATGTCAGGATCCGGGCCGCGTGTTCAAGGGCAAGAAAATGGCCGGTCACATGGGCGATGCCCGTGTCACCACGCAGAACCTGAAGGTTGTGCGCACTGATGTTGAGCGTGGCCTGATCATGGTCGAGGGTTCCGTTCCGGGCGCCAAGGGCGGCTGGATCCTGGTCCGCGACGCGATCAAAAAGGCGCTGCCGGAAAACGTTCCGGTACCGGGTGCTTTCAAGGCGTCCGATGCGGCCGAGGCTGCCGGGAAGGAGAGTGAGTGATGGAACTCCAGGTCAAGACCCTCGCAGGTGGGGCGGCCGGTTCGATCACGGTGTCTGACGAGATCTTCGGTCTCGAGCCGCGCACCGATTTGATCCACCGTGTGGTGCGCTGGCAGCTGGCCAAGCGCCAGGCGGGCACGCACAAGACGCTGAAGCGTTCGGAGATTTCCGGCACGACGAAGAAATTCGTCCGTCAGAAAGGTTCGGGCGGCGCTCGTCACGGCAACAGGAAGGCTCCGCAGTTCCGCGGTGGTGGCAAGGCATTCGGCCCGGTCGTTCGCGACCACGGCCACGACCTGCCCAAGAAGGTTCGCGTCCTCGGCCTGAAGCATGCTCTGTCCGCCAAGGCGAAAGCAGACAGCATCGTTGTCGTTGAAGATGCAAAAGCAGCCGAAGCGAAGACCAAGGCACTCAAGGGACAGCTGCAGAAGCTCGGCCTGACCAGCGCCCTGGTGATCGACGGCGCCGACGTCGACAACAACTTCGCACTGGCCTCGCGCAACATCCCGCATGTGGATGTGCTGCCGATCCAGGGCATCAATGTCTACGACATCCTGCGGGCCAACACCCTGGTGTTGACCAAGGCAGCGGTGTCCGCACTTGAGGAGCGCTTCAAATGAGCAAACTTCCTCACTACGACAAGATCGTTGGTCCGGTGATCACCGAAAAATCGACGATGGCTTCGGAAGAGAACAAGGTTGTCTTCAAGGTCGCCAACGACGCAACGAAGCCTGAAATCAAGGCTGCTGTCGAGGCACTGTTCGGTGTCAAGGTCATGGCTGTGAACACCCTGGTCCGCAAGGGCAAGGTGAAGCGCTTCCGTGGACGTCTTGGCCGCCAGTCCGACTTCAAGAAAGCCGTCGTAACGCTGCAGGAAGGTCACGGCATCGACGTGACCACCGGGCTCTAAGACGGGGACTTTAGAAAAATGGCACTTAAGACATTCAATCCAACGTCCCCGGGCCGTCGTCAGCTTGTTCAGGTTGACCGCTCCGGTCTGCACAAGGGCAAGCCGGTCAAGACGCTGACCGAAGGCCTGTCCAAGAAGGGTGGCCGAAACAACACCGGCCGCCTGACGTCCCCGAACCGCGGTGGCGGTCACAAGCGGTCCTACCGTCTTGTCGACTTCAAGCGCCGCAAGTGGGATGTACCGGCAACGGTCGAACGCCTTGAATACGATCCGAACCGGACCGCATTCATCGCTCTGATCCGTTACGAAGACGGCGAACTGAGCTACATCCTGGCGCCGCAGCGCCTGGCCGCCGGCGACACCGTCGTTGCCGGCAACAATGTCGACGTCAAACCGGGCAATGCCGCGCCGCTGGCAAGCATCCCTGTTGGAACGATTGTGCACAACATCGAGCTGAAGCCGGGCAAAGGCGCCCAGATCGCTCGTTCTGCCGGTGCTTTCGTTCAGATCGTGGGCCGTGACCAGGGCTACACAACGCTGCGCCTGATGTCTGGCGAGCAGCGGCGTGTTCTCGGCACCTGCATGGCCACCATTGGCGCCGTGTCCAACCCGGATCACGCCAACATCAATCTCGGCAAGGCAGGCCGTTCCCGCTGGCTTGGCATTCGCCCGCATACGCGTGGTGTCGCCATGAACCCGATCGACCACCCGCATGGTGGTGGTGAAGGGCGGACCTCCGGCGGTCGTCATCCGGTTACTCCCTGGGGTAAACCGACCAAAGGCAAGCGTACGCGGAGCAACAAGCAGACCGATAAGTATATCGTCCGCAGCCGCCACGCGCGTAAGAAGTAAAGGACAAGGATCGTGGCACGTTCGATCTGGAAAGGTCCGTTTGTCGACGGGTATCTGCTGAAGAAAGCTGACAAGGTCCGTGAGTCCGGCCGGAACGAGGTCATCAAGACCTGGAGCCGCCGCTCAACGATCCTGCCGCAATTCGTCGGCTTGACCTTTGGCGTCTACAACGGACAGAAGCACGTTCCGGTGCTGGTGTCTGAGGAAATGATCGGTCACAAGTTCGGCGAGTTCTCGCCGACGCGGACCTATTACGGACATGGCGCCGACAAGAAGGCGAAGAGGAAGTAACGATGGGCAAGCCGAAGCGTGAGCGGACGCTCGCTGACAACGAGGCAAGGGCAATGACCCGCATGCTGCGCGTTTCCCCGCGCAAGCTGAACCTCGTTGCGGCTTCGATCCGCGGCAAAAAAGTCGGCTCCGCGATCGCGGACCTGACGTTCTCCCGCAAGCGCATCGCACAGGATGTCAAGAAGACCTTGATGTCGGCGGTCGCGAATGCGGAAAACAATCATGACCTGGACATCGACAACCTGGTGGTTGCCGAAGCCCATGTTGGCAAGGCTTTTGTCATCAAGCGGTTCCAGGCCCGCGCCCGCGGCCGGGTCGGCCGGATCGAGAAACCCTTCTCGAACCTGACCATCGTCGTGCGCGAAGTTGAGGAGACCGCCTGATGGGACATAAAGTAAATCCGATCGGCATGCGCCTCGGGATCAACCGCACCTGGGATTCCCGCTGGTATGCGAACAAGAACGAATACGGTGATCTTCTCCACGAAGATTTCCGCATCCGCGAGTTCCTGCTGAAGGAACTCAAGCAGGCAGCCGTTTCCAAGGTCGTGATCGAGCGCCCGCACAAGAAATGCCGTGTTTCCATCCACTCCGGCCGTCCGGGTGTGGTCATCGGCAAGAAGGGTGCGGACATCGAGCGTCTGCGCAAGAAAATCGCCGACATCACCAATTCGGAAGTGCATCTCAACATCGTTGAAGTGCGCAAGCCGGAAATCGATGCGACCCTCGTTGCCGCTTCAATTGCTCAGCAGCTGGAACGCCGTGTTGCCTTCCGCCGCGCCATGAAACGGGCTGTTCAGTCCGCCATGCGTCTCGGCGCCCAGGGCATCCGGATCAACTGCGGTGGCCGTCTCGGCGGCGCGGAAATCGCGCGTATCGAATGGTATCGCGAAGGCCGCGTGCCGCTTCACACGCTGCGTGCCGACATCGACTACGGTGTTGCAAGCGCCCACACGGCTTACGGCGTGTGCGGTGTGAAGGTCTGGATCTTCAAGGGTGAAATTCTGGAGCACGATCCGATGGCGTCCGAACGCCGTGCGACCGCTGCTTCCGAAGGTAACCAGGGTGATCGCGGCGGACGCCGGGATCGGGGCCGCGAGCGCGCAGCTTAAGTCAAGCTGCCTGCCGCTCGTAAGACAAGAAAGACGAGAGAAGAACGATGCTGCAACCGAAGCGCACAAAGTTCCGCAAGCAGCACAAGGGCCGCATCCACGGCTTGTCGAAGGGAGGCACCGACCTCAACTTCGGCGCATTCGGTCTGAAGGCCTTGGAGCCGGAGCGTGTGACCGCACGCCAGATCGAAGCGGCCCGTCGTGCTATGACCCGTCACATGAAGCGTGCGGGTCGTGTTTGGATCCGTATCTTCCCGGACGTGCCGGTTTCGTCGAAACCTGCCGAAGTCCGCATGGGTAAGGGTAAGGGTTCTCCGGATTACTGGGCTTGCCGTGTCAAGCCGGGCCGGATCATGTTTGAAGTCGATGGTGTTCCGGAAGATGTCGCCCGTGAAGCGATGCGTCTTGCCGCCGCCAAGCTGCCGATCAAGTGCCGTTTCGTTCAGCGTATCGGCGACTAAGGCAGGCGAGGAGTTAAGCCATGAAGGCGACCGATGTACGGGCAAAGACTCTCGACGAGCTCCGTGGTGAGCTTGAAGGCCTGAAGAAGGAGCAGTTCAATCTGCGCTTCCAGAAGGCCACGGGTCAGCTTGAAAACACTGCGCGTGTGCGGCAGATCCGCCGCGACATCGCGCGTATCCAGACGATCATGCGCGAAAAGCGCGTGTCGGCTAACGCGTAAGGAGACGGCAATGCCGAAGCGTATCCTGCAGGGCACCGTTGTCAGCAACGCGAATGACAAGACGGTGACGGTCAACGTGGAGCGCCGCTTCACGCACCCGCTGCTGAAAAAGACCGTGCGCCGGACGAAGAAGTACCGCGCACATGACGAAAGCAACCAGTACAAGGTTGGCGACACTGTTCAGATCGAAGAGTGCGCGCCGATTTCGAAAAACAAACGTTGGACCGTGGTCGCTCAGTGACCGCGCTCCATTAGTGAGCATCAGGCGCCCGTGACCCGTGCGCCGCTAGAAGAACAAGGCAGCCAGTCATGATTCAGATGCAAACAAACCTCGACGTCGCCGACAATTCCGGTGCCCGTCGTGTCATGTGCATCAAAGTGCTCGGCGGCTCCAAGCGCAAATACGCCCAGGTCGGAGACATCATCGTTGTTTCCGTCAAAGAGGCTATTCCGCGGGGCCGCGTCAAAAAGGGCGACGTGATGAAGGCTGTCGTCGTGCGCACGGCTAAGGATATCCGCCGTCCCGATGGCAGCGTGATCCGGTTCGACCGCAATGCGGCCGTGCTGGTCAACAACAACAAAGAGCCGGTCGGCACCCGTATATTCGGCCCGGTGCCGCGCGAACTTCGCGCCAAGAACCACATGAAGATCATTTCGCTCGCGCCGGAGGTGCTCTGATGGCTGCGAAAATCAAAAAAGGCGACACGGTGGTTGTTCTGACCGGCCGTGACAAGGGCAAGTCCGGGGAAGTCATCCAGATCTTGCCGAGTGACAACAAGGCCCTGGTTCGCGGGATCAACATGGTCCGCCGCCACCAGAAACAGACCCAGACGCAGGAAGCCGGGATCGTGTCCAAAGAGGCGCCGATCCACCTGTCCAACGTCGCGCTGGCCGATCCGAAGGACGGCAAGCCGACCCGCGTCGGTTTCAAAGTGCAGGACGATGGCACCAAGGTTCGTGTGGCCAGACGTTCGGGAGACCTGATCGATGGCTGATACAGCTTATGAGCCGCGTCTGAAGACGCATTACAACGAAGTCGTGCGCAAGCAGCTTCTGGAAAAGTTCCAGTACAAGAACGTCATGCAGGTTCCGCAGCTGGAAAAGATCGTCCTCAACATCGGTGTTGGCGAGGCGGTCGGCGATTCCAAGAAAGCGCGGACGGCTGCTGAAGATCTTGCGGCGATCGCCGGCCAGAAGCCGGTCATCACCAAGGCGAAGAAGTCCATCGCGACGTTCAAGGTCCGCGAAGGCATGCCGCTGGGTGTCAAGGTGACCCTGCGCCGCCAGCAGATGTTCGAATTCATGGACCGTCTGATCACAATCGCGCTGCCGCGCGTTCGTGACTTCCGTGGCCTGAACCCGAAGAGCTTCGACGGTCGTGGCAACTACGCCATGGGTATCAAGGAACACATCGTGTTTCCGGAGATCGAGTACGACAAGGTCGACCAGATCTGGGGCATGGACGTGATCGTTTGCACCACGGCGCCGACTGATGACGAGGCGCGCGAGCTTCTGCGCGCGTTCAACTTCCCGTTCACGAAGTAACGGGCAAGGAAGGGAACGACGATGGCGAAGAAAAGCGCAATCGAGAAAAACAAGCGCCGCGAGAAGCTTGTCAAGAAATACGCTGAAAAGCGCGCCGCTCTGAAAGCGATGGCGAAGGACGAGAATCTTTCCCTCGAAGAGCGTTACAACGCACGACTGAAGCTGGCAAAACTACCCCGGAACTCCGCGCCGAACCGTGTTCGCAACCGTTGCGAAGTGTCCGGCCGTCCGCGCGGTTTTTACCGCAAGCTGAAAATGTCGCGTATTGCGCTTCGTGAACTGGGCTCCCTGGGCAAGATCCCGGGCCTGGTCAAGTCGAGCTGGTAAGGAGAAACTCCGATGGCAATTTCTGATCCGTTGGGGGATATGCTGACCCGGATTCGCAACGCTCAGATGCGTCGCAAGAACAAGGTCAACTCACCTAATTCCAAATTGCGTGCACACGTACTTGATGTGCTGGCAAAAGAGGGATACATCCGTGGCTACACCACGGTTGACTACGAGGGCGGTAAGTCCGAGTTGGAAATCGAACTGAAGTATTTCGACGGCGAGCCGGTTATCCGCACCATTGAGCGTGTGTCCAAGCCGGGACGTCGCGTCTACTCGTCGGTGAAAAACATCCCGCATGTCTCGAATGGCCTGGGCGTGTCGATCATTTCGACTCCGCGCGGCGTCATGAGCGACCATCAGGCGCGGGATGAGAATGTAGGTGGCGAGGTTCTTTGCCGCGTCTTCTGATGCGGCAAACTCGCTTTTGAAACAACGACAAGGTTGGTCAAATGTCTCGTATTGGCAAAAAGCCAGTCCCCGTGCCTAGCGGGGTAACGGCATCGATCGACGGTCAGACGGTTACGATCAAGGGCCCGAAAGGCGAAAAGTCTTTCATGCTCAATGATCTTGTTCTGGCCGAAATGACGGATGACGGGATCAAAATCGATCCGCGCAACAATTCCAAGCCGGCTCGCTCCATGTGGGGCATGAGCCGCACCATGGTGTCGAACCTGATCACCGGTGTTACCGACGGTTTCAAGAAAGACCTCGCGATCACAGGTGTCGGTTACCGTGCACAGGTCCAGGGTCAGAATCTTCAGCTGGCGCTCGGGTTCTCGCACGATGTCGTCTATCCGATTCCGGAAGGCATCGACATCAAGTGCCCGAAGCCGACGGAAATCAGCATCACCGGAACCGACAAACAGCGTGTCGGCCAGGTTGCAGCTGAGATCCGCGAATTCCGCCCGCCGGAACCCTACAAGGGCAAAGGCGTACGTTATGCAGACGAGTTCATCGTCCGCAAAGAAGGCAAGAAGAAGTAACGGACCTAAGATCATGGCGAACAGCAAACAAGCTTTCGAGCGCCGCCGCGATCGCGTGCGTCGTTCGATCAGGAAAGCCGGCGGCGGACGTCCGCGCCTTTCCATCTTCCGCTCGTCGAAGCAGATCTACGCCCAGATCATTGACGATGCGAAGGGGCACACGATTGCCTCTGCTTCTACGATCGAAAGCGATCTCAAGGGCAGCCTGAAAACGGGCGCCGATGTTGCAGCAGCCGCTGCCGTCGGCAAGCTTGTCGCGGAGCGTGCAGTCGCTGCCGGCGTCAAGCAGGTCGTGTTCGACCGGGGCGGGTACATGTATCACGGGCGCGTCAAAGCGCTTGCCGATGCGGCCCGCGAAGGTGGACTTGAATTCTGACCAGCGCCCGTTGGCGCTCTTAAGAACGGAAGACAAATAATATGGCGAGACAGGATAATCGCGATCGCGAAGAGCGAGACAGCGAATTCGTCGACAAGCTCGTACACATCAACCGCGTTGCGAAAGTGGTCAAGGGTGGCCGTCGCTTCGGCTTCGCCGCGCTTGTCGTGGTTGGTGACCAGAAGGGCCGTGTCGGCTTTGGTCATGGCAAGGCGCGTGAAGTGCCGGAAGCCATCCGCAAGGCTACGGAAGCCGCGAAACGCACGATGATCCGTGTGCCCCTGCGCGAAGGCCGGACGCTCCACCACGACGTGGAAGGCCGTCACGGCGCAGGCAAGGTGCTGCTGCGTGCAGCTCCGGCCGGTACCGGTATCATCGCAGGTGGCCCGATGCGTGCCGTTTTCGAAACGCTCGGTGTTCAGGACGTTGTTGCCAAGTCTCTCGGGACTTCGAACCCTTACAACATGGTTCGCGCTACGTTTGCCGCCTTGACGAAGGAAGACAGCCCGCGCTCCGTCGCTGCGCGCCGGGGCCTGAAGGTCTCCGTGCTGCAGTCCAGGCGCCGTGACAACAACGAAGAGGCTACTCCGGCTGCTGCCGAGGCTTGACCTCGACAGCTCCGGACCCCAGCTGAAAGAGGGTAGGTTCCATGGCGAACACCGAAAAGACTGTTACGGTCGAACAGATCGGTAGCCCGCTGCGCCGTCCGAAGGACCAGCGCGCGACGCTCATCGGTCTTGGGCTGAACAAGATGCATCGCCGTTCCACGCTGAAGGATACTCCTGAAGTGCGCGGAATGATCAACAAGGTCCAGCATCTCGTTCGCGTCGTCGAAGACGCATAAGGACGGGGTGAGGAGAAGAACAATGAAGCTCAACGAACTTCGTGACAACGAAGGTGCCGTAAAAGAGCGCACCCGCGTTGGACGCGGCATCGGTTCCGGCAAGGGCAAGACCGGTGGTCGTGGTGTCAAGGGTCAGAAGTCCCGTTCCGGCGTTGCGATCAAGGGTTTTGAAGGCGGCCAGATGCCGCTTCACCGCCGTCTGCCGAAGCGTGGATTTACGAACATTTTCGCCAAGGACTACAACACCGTGTCCGTCGGCCGTGTTCAGAAAGCCATCGATGCAGGCAAGCTCAACGCGTCGGAGACCGTTACGGTCGAAACGCTCAAGGCTGCCGGCGTTGTCAAAAGGGTCCGCGACGGTGTCCGCATCGTGGCCAACGGCGAATTGACTGCCGCCGTGACCTTTGAAGTTGCCGGTGCCTCCAAGGGCGCTGTCGCAGCAATCGAAAAAGCGGGCGGCAAGGTTGCCGTTCTGGGAGCTCAGGCTTAACAGCCTGGGCTTTTCCCGTTTGTGGGTAAGCATAAGACCGGAGTAGGGCATGGCATCGGCCGCCGAGCAACTGGCTTCAAATCTGAATTTCTCAGCTTTCGCCAAGGCTGAAGAACTCAAAAAGCGCATCTGGTTCACGCTGGGGGCGCTTTTGGTTTATCGACTGGGCACTTACATTCCCATGCCCGGCATCGATCCGGTCGCCTTTGCGCAGATCTTCAGCCAGGCGCAGACCGGCATCATCGGCATGGTGAACATGTTCACCGGCGGTGCGATCGAACGCATGGCGATCTTCGCACTTGGCATCATGCCCTATATTTCCGCCTCCATCATCATGCAGCTGATGACGACGGTCGTTCCGACCCTCGAGCAGCTGAAGAAGGAAGGCGAACAGGGCCGCAAGGTCATCAACCAGTACACGCGCTACGGCACCGTCGTTCTGGCCGCGTTCCAGGCCTACGGTATTTCCGTTGGTCTCGAAGCCCAGAATGTGGTGACGGATCCGGGCTGGTTCTTCCGCGCCTCGACAGTGATCACGCTTGTCGGCGGAACCATGTTCCTGATGTGGCTCGGTGAGCAGATCACGTCGCGTGGCATCGGTAACGGTATCTCCCTGATCATCTTTGCCGGGATCGTCGCCGGACTGCCTTCCGCGGTCGTTCAGACGCTGGAACTCGGACGCCAGGGATCGCTGGCAACCTGGATCATCCTTGGCGTGATTATCCTCGCGATCGCCGTCATCGGTTTCATCGTTTTCATGGAGCGTGCGCAGAGGCGTCTTCTGATCCAGTATCCGAAACGCCAGATGGGCAACCGCATGTTCGAGGGCAACACCTCGTTCCTGCCGCTCAAGCTGAACACTGCGGGTGTGATTCCGCCGATCTTCGCATCGTCGCTTCTGCTTGTTCCGGCGACGTTCGCCGGGTTCAACCAGGGTGGTGGAAACGAGTGGCTGACCTACATCACTGCGGCGCTTGGTCACGGGCAGCCCCTGTTCATGGTGTTCTACGCAGCCATGATCATTTTCTTCTGTTTCTTCTACACGGCCATTGTCTTCAATCCGAGCGACACAGCCGATAATCTCAAGAAACACGGCGGTTTCATCCCGGGTATCCGTCCGGGCGAGCGGACCGCCCAATACATCGACTACGTCCTCACTCGCATCACCGTGGTAGGTGCGATTTACATCACCATCGTTTGTCTATTACCCGAATTCCTCATTTCGGCGACTGGCGTTCCGTTCTATTTCGGTGGAACCTCGTTGCTGATTGTCGTGAGCGTGACAATGGATACAGTGTCACAGATCCAGGGACACCTGCTCGCGCATCAGTATGAGGGCCTGGTGAAAAAAGCAAAACTGAGGGGGAAACGTCGATGAGGCTTATTCTGGTAGGACCGCCGGGGGCGGGCAAGGGAACACAGGCGACCCGCCTGGTCGAGACGTACGGCATCCCTCAGCTGTCCACCGGAGACATGCTTCGAGCTGCAGTGGCAGCACAGACCCCCGTCGGACTGAAGGCCAAGGCCGTCATGGATGCAGGCGGCCTCGTGTCCGACGAGATCGTCGTCGGCATCATTCGCGACCGCACCGCCGAGGAAGACGCCAGAAACGGATTCATCCTCGACGGCTTCCCGCGCACGCTCGCCCAGGCGGAAGCACTCGACCAGATGCTCACCGAGAACGGCTCGAAACTGGATGCGGTCCTCGAGCTGCGCGTCGACCAGACACAACTCGTCGACCGGATCATCAAGCGTGCCGAAGACGCAAAGGCTGCAGGGCAACCGGTGCGCAAGGACGATGATCCCGAGGTGTTCAAACAGCGCCTTGAAGCCTACAACCGGGACACGGCCGTCGTGGTGCCTTACTACGAGAAATCCGGGCTGCTTTCGGTGGTCGATGGGATGCAGTCCATCGACGAAGTTTCGGCCTCCATAGAATCCGTCCTGCAAGGACTTGACGAGAAGGTTTAAGAGCGGTAAACGACGCGCTCTACCAGACAGTTTAGCCGGTTTCACGCGAGTGGGACCGGCCTTCTCTGTGCCGGGAGCTACCCGGCATTTCGTACCCCGCAAGGGCCGGGCTCCACCGGACGCGGGCTTTACCCACTGCGGCATCTCCTCGTGGTTGCCGCTAGCAAATGGAGACAAACGTGGCACGTATTGCTGGCGTTAACATTCCTACGAACAAGCGCGTCGTTATCGCGCTTCAGTACATTCATGGCATTGGCGCAAAATTCGCGCAGGAAATCGTCGAGAAGAACAACATCGATGCTGCCCGCCGCGTGAACGAACTTTCGGATGCCGAGGTTCTGTCGATTCGCGAAACCATCGACCGTGACTACATGGTTGAAGGCGACCTTCGCCGCGACACCGCCATGAACATCAAGCGTCTCATGGACCTGGGCTGCTACCGCGGTCTGCGTCACCGCCGCGGACTTCCGGTCCGTGGTCAGCGGACACACACGAATGCACGTACCCGCAAGGGTCCGGCAAAACCGATCGCCGGCAAGAAGAAATAATCATCAGACAGCGATTGGTGGTGGAGCTGCCGGCATTACGGCAGTGACGAGATCAAAACAAGGACACAAGAATGGCTAAAGACACGACGCGCGTGCGTCGCCGCGAGCGCAAGAACATCTCTTCCGGCGTTGCGCATGTGAACTCCACGTTCAACAACACCATGATCACGATTACCGACGCACAAGGCAATGCGATTTCCTGGTCGTCCGCTGGTGCTCTGGGCTTCAAGGGATCGCGCAAGTCGACCCCGTATGCGGCTCAGGTTGCTGCTGAAGACGCCGCCAAGAAAGCCGCCGAGCATGGCATGCGTACCCTGGAAGTCGAGGTCCGTGGACCGGGTTCGGGCCGTGAATCCGCACTGCGTGCGTTGCAGGCTGCCGGTTTCCTGATCACGTCGATCCGCGACGTGACGCCGATTCCGCACAATGGCTGCCGTCCGCGCAAGCGTCGCCGCGTCTAAGGCTCCGGGCTTTAGGTACCTGTTTCTCCAAATGGCAAAGAATGGCCCGGTCCTGAAGAACCGGGCGGGATAGCCGAAGGGACGAAAACGTGACCATTCAAAAAAATTGGCAAGAACTGATCAAGCCGACCAAACTCGAGATCAAGCCGGGTCATGACCCGCGCTTCACGGCGACCGTTGTTGCCGAGCCTCTCGAGCGCGGATACGGCCTGACACTGGGCAACGCGCTGCGCCGTATCCTGCTGTCCTCCCTGCAGGGGGCTGCCGTGACTGCCGTTCAGATCGATGGCGTTCTGCATGAATTCTCCTCGATCCCGGGCGTGCGCGAAGACGTCACCGACATCGTGCTCAACATCAAGGAAATCGCCATCCGCATGGAAGGCGAGGGACCCAAGCGCATGGTCGTGCGCAAGCAGGGCCCCGGTGTCGTGACGGCCGGTGATATCCAGACCGTCGGCGATGTGGAAGTGCTCAATCCGGACCTCGTGCTGTGCACGCTGGACGAAGGCGCTGAAATCCGCATGGAATTCACCGTGAACACGGGTAAGGGCTACCATTCTTCCGATCGCAACCGTCCGGAAGATGCACCGATCGGACTCATTCCGGTCGACAGCCTCTACTCTCCGGTCAAGAAGGTCTCCTACAAGGTGGAAAACACCCGTGAAGGCCAGGTTCTTGACTACGACAAGCTGACCCTGACCGTCGAGACCGACGGTTCCGTCAAGCCGGATGATGCCGTGGCCTTCGCCGCTCGCATTCTGCAGGATCAGCTCTCCATCTTCGTCAACTTCGAAGAGCCGCAGCGTGAAGTCGCCGAGGACACTGTCCCCGAGCTTGCCTTCAACCCGGCGCTCCTGAAGAAAGTCGACGAACTGGAACTGTCTGTACGGTCTGCAAACTGCCTGAAGAACGACAATATCGTGTATATTGGCGATCTCATTCAGAAGACCGAAGCGGAAATGCTGCGGACACCGAATTTCGGCCGCAAGTCGCTCAACGAAATCAAGGAAGTTCTCGCCCAGATGGGGCTCCATCTCGGCATGGAAGTCGCCAACTGGCCGCCGGAGAACATCGACGATCTCGCCAAGCGCTACGAAGACCATCAGTATTGAGGGACGTACGCGTCCCTGAAGGGTTCAACCGGGCAAGTGCTTCAAAGGTTCAAGCAGACTGCCTGAAAGATAAAGGAGAGGGCCATGCGCCACGGTAAATCCGGCCGCAAGCTCAACCGGACATCCAGCCACCGCAAGGCGATGTTCGCGAACATGGCAGCGTCGCTGATCAAGCATGAGCAGATCGTGACCACACTGCCGAAGGCTAAGGAAATGAAGCCGATCATCGAAAAGCTCATCACACTGGGCAAGCGCGGTGATCTTCACGCACGCCGCCAGGCTATCTCGCAGATTCGCGATACGGCCATGGTTGCCAAGCTTTTCGAAACGCTTGGCGAGCGGTACAAGGACCGGAACGGTGGATATTCCCGCGTTCTGAAAGCCGGTTTCCGCTATGGCGACAACGCGCCGATGGCTGTGATCGAACTTGTCGATCGCGACCCGGATGCACGCGGCGCTGACGACCGCGCACGCGTTGAGGCTGAAGAAACAGCTGAAGACGCAGCGTAAGTTGTAGCTTGACAAAAAATCGGGAGGCGGGCCTTTGCCCGCCTTTTTTTATTGCAGCTTGATGAAGTAAATCGAGCGGTTTCAGATAGTGGGATCGTTCTCAGGATTATCAATGATTTAAGGAACTGAACCTAGGTTTTCCTCATGCCCTCGTGGGACGAAGTGGGATTGGGGAAATACTGTGTTTGGCAAGAAAAACTCTGACTCGAAAGGGGCGTCCAGCTCTTTTCGACTTTCCTTTGTTATACCGACATTGATGATTGTTCTGACCTTCGCCGCGTGTACCGCGGTTGGAGTGATCGGATACATGACGGGCCGCGACGGGCTGCAGAAAGCTGCAGAAGCGGAGCTGGGCATGGTCATCAGCGCCCGGTCTGCTCTCCTGGAGAGCAAGCTGAGTGCGGCCAAGGCTGAAGTGGTGAATCTGGCATCCGGTGTGGCGGATCCCATGAGCAATCTCGCCAACGCGACCTTGAATCTCGGCAAGGAAAAAGACGAGATTCTCGGGCTCTTCCATGCGCCCCGGACACCTGAAGAACGTGCAGAGATTTCAGGCGCCGACCAGAAGACAATGTACGCCTGGCGCCACTCCGAATCGCACCCGGCATTCTACAGCGTCTGGAAAAACGGCGGCTATGCCGATATCTACCTGATCGATCCGGCTGGCCTGGTTCTTTACTCCGTAACCAAGGGGGACGAGTTCCTGTCTCAACTCGGGGCCGAGAGCGCCGCGGACGGTTCCGGGCTTCAGACAGCGTTCGAAGCAGCCTTGACGCTCGGCGAAGGCGAGGTGGCCGTGAGTCCGTTCGCCGGATACGAGGCCGCGGACGGCGACGGTTCGATGTTTCTGGCTGCTCCCGTCTTCATGAATTCCTTCGGAACGATCAGTCTGAACGGCGTCGCCGTCGTAAGGCTCGATTCCGCGTTCCTGAACAACATCGTCGCGAACCGTGAGGACCTTGGGGAAACGGGTCAGGTCTACGTCACGAACCAGGACGGGTTGCTTCTGAGCGATCAGCCTCTGGCCGGTTCGCCGACGGCACTCGTGGCAAAGACGACGGCGGAGCCGGTGATGGCAGCGGCGAATGGCGCTGCCGCCGCCTCCATCGTCACCGGGGCGGATGGTGTCGATGATCTGGTGGTGGCGCGTCCTCTGCGTTTCGCCGGGCAGACCTGGGTTGTCGCTGCGGAAAAAAGCGTCAGCGAAACGCTTGCCGCCGTGACCAACATGCGCGACCAGATGATCTTCTGGTCTCTTGGCACGGTCGCGATCGCGGCCGTCATCGCGCTGTTCTTTTCGCAATCGATCACGCGTCCGTTGTCGACCCTCGTTGGTGCCCTGAATGCCATTGCCGCTGGCGATCTGGGGGCAGAAATCAAGGCTGCTAAGCGCAAGGACGAAATTGGCGATATCGGCCGTGCCGTCCTTCAGATCCGGCAGAATGCCGCAGAAGAAAACGAGCAACGTGCCACCGAAGAGGCCGATGCCGCGCGCATTCAGGCCGAACAGCGCCAGGAGATGCTGGCGAGCCTTGCAGGGGACTTCGAGGCAACGGTGGGCAGCGTCGTCGACAAGGTTGCGCATTCGGCCGCTTCGCTTCGCGAGTCGGCGAGCAACATGCGCAACATGACCGATACGGCGGGTGAAACGTCCGGTAACGCCGCGACGATGTCGGAGGAAACGCTCGCCGAAGTCGAATCGATTGCGGCCGCCTCCGATCAGCTGTCGAGCTCGATCCAGGAGATTTCCACCCTGATCGAACGCTCGTCGAACGTGGCGGCTGATGCGACCAGGCGTGCCGAGACGACCAACGAGACGGTGAAGTCTCTCGCCGAGGCAGCGAACCGGATCGGCGAGGTTGTCACCCTGATCAGCGATATTGCCGATCAGACGAACCTGCTCGCCCTCAACGCCACCATTGAGGCGGCGCGGGCCGGGGAAGCCGGCAAGGGCTTTGCGGTTGTTGCATCCGAGGTCAAGGACCTGGCGTCCCAGACCGGCAAGGCAACGGGTGAGATCCAGCAGCAGATCGACGCGATCCGCGGTGCGACCGACGATGCAGTCGGTGCGATCGGCGATATCCAGAAGACGATCGACGAGATCACAAAGTCCGTGAGCGAAGTCGCCGCGGCGGTGACGGAACAGAGCTACGCGACCCAGGGAATTGCGGAGAACACGCAGCGCGCCGCCGGTGGAACGTCCAAGGTTACCGAGGACATCCGAAACGTTTCGGCGCTTTCCAACGACACCAACATGGCCGCCCAGAACTTTTCCGAGGAAGCGGCCCAGATGGCGGCAGAAGCGGAACAGCTGGATACCGAAGTGCGCAGCTTCCTTCAGCAGGTGCGTTCCGCCTGATCCTCAGCTCAACGCGTTTTGATGAGCCGCCATTGATTTGGCGGCTCATTGTTTTTGTAATTGCCTCTTTTGCACCCTATCTGCCATGTATCGCGAATAGGGAAGAAGATTCGAAAAGAGGGGCTCGACAATGCGTCTGACAAATTCAAACAGATTCCGACCGTTGTGCCGTATTCTGCTTGCAGCCCTGACCGGCATCCTGGCGACCGCAAGTTTTGCGCAGACGGTCGATCCGTCACCTGCGGACCTGAGGCTGGTTCCGCAAAGCGAAGCGCAGATCAAACTGTCCTTCGCGCCTGTGGCGAAACAGGTCGCTCCGGCCGTCGTGAATGTCTATGCCAGCCGGAAGGTGGTTCAGCGTCAGCGCGTCTCCCCGTTTTTCGAAGATCCGTTTTTCCGCCGGTTCTTCGGACAGCCGGGACAAGGCAACAGCCGTCCGCGTGAGCGGGTGGAATCGTCGCTCGGATCCGGTGTGATCATTTCTGCCGAGGGCACCGTGATCACCAACCATCACGTCATCAAGGGCGCGGACGCCGTGCGCGTTGCTCTCAGCGATCGCCGGGAATTCGACGCGGACATCGTTCTGATGGACGAGCGCACGGATCTTGCTGTGCTCAAGATCCGCGAGGAAGGACCGTTCGAGCATGTGAGCTTTGCCGATTCCGACAGCCTTGAAGTCGGCGATATCGTTCTGGCGGTCGGCAACCCGTTCGGTGTCGGTCAGACGGTCACGCAGGGCATCGTGTCCGCGCTTGCCCGAACGCAGGTCGGCGTGACCGACTTCCAGTTCTTCATCCAGACGGATGCTGCCATCAACCCCGGCAATTCCGGCGGTGCCCTGGTCGACATGTCCGGCAACCTTGTCGGTATCAACACGGCGATATTTTCCCGTTCCGGCGGCTCCAACGGCATCGGTTTCGCAATCCCTGCGCACATGGCCCGCTTCGTCGCCCAGGCGGCGGACCAGGGCGGCAAGGTGCGGCGTCCGTGGCTTGGTGCGACGGTCCAGATGGTCAACGCGGAAATCGCAGAGGCTCTTTCGCTCGACCGTCCGCAGGGCGTTCTCGTCACGGCCGTATTCAACGGGTCTCCGGCCCATGAAGCCGGGCTGGAGGTCAGCGATCTGGTTGTCGAGATCGAAGGCAAGGAAGTCGTTGATCCCAATTCCTTCGGTTACCGGTTTGCCACGAAAATGATCGGAGAGACGTCCCGGTTCCTGATTGTCCGGGACGGACAGGAAGTGTCGCTCTCCGTTCCGCTTGTGCCCGCACCCGAAACCGTGCCGCGCGACACGCGCGAGCTGCGCGAATATTCACCCTTCGAGGGGGTCACCGTCATGAACCTGTCTCCGGCCGTTGCCGAGGAACTCGGCCTGGACGGCGGGGTCTTTGAAGGGGTCGTGATCGCCGCTGTCGACCGCCGGGGCGCGGCGAACCAGGTGGGCATGCGCCCGGGCGACATCATTCGTGCGGTGAACGAGAGAAAGGTTGAATCAACCCGCATGCTGGAGGTGATCACCAAGACGCCGCCGAGTGTCTGGGTCCTTGAAATCGAGCGCAACGGCAAGGTTTCGAAGCTGGAAGTGAGATAGGACGCCTGTGAGCGATCTCTTCGAAGCCTCCGGTCTTGCGCAATCCGGCCCGCGTCCGCTGGCGGACCGGTTGCGTCCGGCGCGCCTTGCCGACGTCGTGGGGCAGGATCATCTTCTGGGGGCGGAAGGCACGCTGTCGCGGATGCTCAAGACGCGGACCCTGGGCTCGCTGATCTTCTGGGGACCTCCGGGAACCGGGAAAACAACGATCGCGCGCCTGCTCGCGAACGAGACCGATCTTGCCTTCGAGCAGATTTCGGCGATCTTCTCCGGCGTTGCGGATCTGAAGAAAGTGTTCGAGGCGGCCCGCGCCAGACGGATGGGCGGCCGTTCGACGCTGCTTTTCGTTGACGAGATACACCGCTTCAACCGCGCCCAGCAGGACAGCTTCCTTCCCGTGATGGAGGACGGCACCATCACGCTTGTCGGCGCGACAACGGAAAATCCGTCCTTCGAACTCAATGCCGCGCTGCTTTCTCGTTCGCACGTAATGACATTCCACTCCCTGTCGCTGGAAGCGCTGGAGGCGCTGCTTGCTCGTGCGGAACAGACGGAAGACAAAAAGCTGCCGCTCGACGAAGAGGCCCGGCAGGTGCTGATCCGCATGGCGGACGGCGATGGACGGTCTGCCTTGACGCTCGCCGAGGATGTCTGGCGGGCGGCGGCGGAAGACGAGGTTTTCGATGCGGAGCGGCTGCAGGAAATCGTGCAACGCCGCGCGCCGATCTACGACAAGAGCGCTGACGGCCACTACAATCTGATCTCCGCATTGCACAAGTCGGTCAGAGGCTCGGATCCGGACGCGGCGCTCTACTGGTTCTGCCGCATGCTGGATGGCGGCGAAGACCCGATGTACCTGGCGCGCCGCCTGATCCGCATGGCGGTGGAAGATATCGGTCTTGCCGATCCGAATGCGCTCGTCCAGACCAACGCCGCCCGCGATGCTTACCAGATGCTGGGCTCGCCGGAAGGGGAACTGGCGCTCGCGCAGGCGGTGATCTATGTGGCGACGGCGCCAAAATCCAATGGGGCCTATGTCGCCTACAAGGCGGCCATGCGCGATGCGAAATCGAGCGGTTCCCTTCTGCCTCCGAAACATATCCTCAATGCCCCCACCAAATTGATGAAGGAAGAGGGCTATGGCGCCGGCTATCGGTATGATCACGACGCGCCCGACGGATTTTCCGGGCAGGACTATTTTCCCGAACAGCTTGGCCGGCAGACCTACTACGACCCGCCGGAACGCGGTTTTGAAAGAGACCTGCGCAAGCGGCTCGAATACTGGAGCAAGTTGCGGCGGGAGCGGAGCTGAGCCGGCAAGCGCGATCTTCAGCCTTCAATGGACGTGACGCGGATCAGGACCCTGTCCGTTCGGGAGGGGCTCCAAAGAAGCCCACGATTTCCTGAAGACGGCCGTCCTTGGCGATTGAACCGAAATCGACACCATCGATCTTGACGATGCCTTCAGCCGTGATCAGCTGCCATTTGAAAAAAATACGGGAATTGTGCTCGCTTGCACCGCTGATGAGTTCAATGCGGGCACCTGGCATGTGTTCGTGAAATTCACCGATGTAGCCCGACAATTGCTCGCGACCGTGTGCTGTTCCGGCGGGATCCAGATAGTGCCCGCAGTCGGCCCAGCAGTGCTCGAGCAATCCTAGGCGCTTTCCCGGGTCGGCTTCGTTCCAGGCGGCGACGTATGATGTGAGCACTTGCTGAAGATCCAAGGCCGATGTCCTCCTGTGTGGAAACTGGGATTGTAGTGCCCTTTTGGATCATGCGGGAGCACTTGATGGTACAAATGCAACTCCTATCCAAAGCGCAGCGTCTCGGTCACGTGCGTTCGGGACTTGAACGGTCCAGGCAACGGAACAGAAAATGCCGCTACACATTTTCCACGCGCAGGCGTGATCAGGTATGATCGCCGCGTATTCGTGATTTGCTTTATTTGGACCGTTTCATCGCCATCTAAGGAATATGGCAATTCTTTTCTGATAGACCGTCTGTAACAATCCGGTTGGCAGTTCCATGAAGGAAATCGAACTCAGACTCGCTCTCGTGCTTTATGGCGGTGTTTCGCTCGCCATCTACATGCACGGGGTGAGCCGGGAAATCCTGAACCTCGTGCGCGCATCAAGCTTCCGGCTGGACCGCAATGGCGGCACGGCCGAACCGGCAGGCGTCCGTGAACTGCAGCCTGTCCAGTGTGCCTACCAGAACCTGCTCGACCTGCTTTCCGGCGTTGCCGATATCCGTGTTGTCGTCGACGCGATCGCCGGCGCTTCGGCCGGGGGCGTCAACGGCATCATGCTCGCACGCGCCATTGCGCATGACCTGCCGTTGGAGAGCCACAGCGAGATGTGGCTGGAAAATGCGGACGTGACACGGCTGTCGCGGCCCCAGTCCGGCTTGTCGCGCTATCTGAAACTCTCGATCTCACCTGTTCTCGACCAGCTCATTTCCGCGCGCCTCGACAAGCAGATCAAGAATGACGAGACACGGGACAAGCTGCGGCAATTCATGCAGGCGAGATGGTTTTCACCACCCTTTTCAGGTGAGCGTTTCATCGGCTGGATGCTTGACGCCTGCCGCAAGATGGAGAATGGAAACACCGCCGACCGGACACTCATTCCGCGCGGACAAACGCTGGACCTGTTTGTCACGATCACCGACTACAACGGGATCAAGCGGCGGATCCTGCTCGACGATCCGGCTTTTGTCGAAGAGTGGGATCACCGGCGTATCCTGAAGTTTCACGCGGTTCACCGCACAAAAGGGCATGTCGACAGCCAGTTCGATGCCGACAACATTCCCGAGCTGGTCTTCACGGCCCGGGCAACTTCATCGTTTCCAGGCGCATTCCCGCCTGCAACGGTCGCCGAAATGGATCGCGCGCTTGCGATGCACGACTTTGACTGGCCGGAACGCGACACGTTCCTGAGCCGGGAACTCTGCCTGACGCCCGACCGCACGGCGCAGCATTGTTTTGTCGACGGCAGCGTCGTCATGAACAAGCCGTTTGCACCCGTGATCGAGGTGATTGAAGAGCGGCCCGCGGCCCGCGAAGTGGCAAGACGGCTGATCTATGTGGATCCGGCTCCGGTCGACATGAGCGAAGGTGGCGACAGGCCGATGGAGCTTCCCGGATTCTTCAGGGTGATCCTGGCCTCGCTCGCGCATATACCCAGAAATGAGCCGATCGGTGACGACCTGAAGGAACTGGAACAGAACAACCGGCGCAGCCGCTGGCTGGCCCAGTTGATCGATGCGACCGGCCCGGTTGTCGAACAGGCGGTGTCCAGGCTCCTGCCGACATGGCGTGCGATCACCGCCGATGTCCTGTCCAAGTGCCGTCGCGATGCGACAAACACGGCTTTCGAACAGGCCGGCTTTGCCTTTCTGAACTACCAGTCTCTCAAACTGCACGCGCTTGCCGAACGGTTGGCCGGGCTGACGAACAGGCTGTCCTGCGCCGTTGATCTCCAGGCGCGGGAGGAGGCCGCTCTTTCCGTGTTTTCAAACCATTTCAACCGGCTTGCGACCGAAAGCAAGGATGGCCTCGGACGAACAGATCCGCATATTATTTCGTTGCTGCGCGGCCTCGATGTCGACTACCGCATTCGCCGACTGCGCTTTGCCATCCGGAAACTCAACGGGTTTTACCAGCCCGGAACCGCATCGTCGCTGCCGGCGCCGGATGCAGGCGCGCTGGACCATCTGAAGGGGCTTCTCTACGAGCAGATCGATCACCTTGGCTGGCGTTGGACGGAGACGTTTTTCGGCGGGAAAAGCAAAGAGGTGTCCGAGGCGTTTCTTGCCGCAAGCGCGTCCGGCCAGTGCGATCTGGAAGCGCATGTCGAGCCACTTCTCGCCAACCTGACGAAAATGATGGGTCTTGTCGACCTTGACCGGCTTCATGACGAATTGTTCGCGGAAACCGCGCGCGAGCTTCTCGACAAGGACCGGCATATGTCCCTGCTGAGGTCTTATGTCGGCTTCGGTTTCTACGACCTGATCACGTTCCCGGTGCTGCAACGGAACGACTTTTCGGAGGTGACCGAAATCCTCGTGGATCGCATCAGCCCAAGAGACGCCGCGAGCCTCTACACGGAAGGTTTCGAGCTCAAGGGCAAGGCGCTCAATTCCTTCGGTGCGTTCTTCAACAGAAGCTGGCGTGAACACGACTATCTCTGGGGCCGCCTCAATGCAGCCGACAGGCTGGTTAGTATCGTCCTGTCCGCAGCAGGGGCGACAACGCTGCCCCAGCCCCAGGTCAACCAGGCACGGGCCCAGATCTTTCTGGCGATCCTGGAAGAAGAACGGGACAAGCTTCAGGCGATCCCCGACGAGATCGAACGCGTCGATGATCTGATCCGGTCAATCTATCCCGATTTTGCGCATGTGGCGGAAGAGGTTTGAGCCTTTGTGCGGCAAACCTGATTTTGCGTTGGCCAAGCCCGTAAAACCCCGTGCGGTCATGGTCTGCATCACCTTGTCTTCCATTGACGCGCGATCGGATAGCTTTACGAAAACGAAGCTGCGTGCTACGCGCCTTAGCCAGGGAAATCGGACGAAGTCGGGAAGACCTTGAAACATCTTCTTCTTGTGATGCTGGGCGGAGCGTTCGGGGCAGGGGCAAGGCACCTCGTGGCCCTTGCCAGCCTGCGTCTGTTCGGAACCGGATTTCCCGTCGGCACGCTGACCGTCAACGTTGTCGGGTCCCTCGTGATGGGGCTTCTGATCGGCTGGCTCGTGAAGTCGATTTTCAGCATGTCCAGACGGTCCGGTATTTCGTCGCGACCGGTGTTCTTGGCGGGTTCACAACCTTCTCCGCCTTCTCGCTCGATACATCGGTTCTGTGGGAACGTGGCGACACGTTTCTGGCGATGGTCTATGTGGTGGCCTCGGTGCTGCTGTCCATCGCCGCGGTGTTCGGCGGCCTTGCCATCGCGCGTCAGGTGGTTTCCTAAGTTTCCCTTCCAATTCTCCCGGATTGCGCCTATACGCAGCGAAACGAATTCCGCCCGGGGCGTGAAACGCTCTGGTTGACAGTGGTCCCGCCGGACCGCCAACGGTTCCGAGAACAAGATGTCCGCAATTGAACAGAAAAAAGTGACCGCCGACGAAGCGGGCATGCGCCTCGACCGTTGGTTCAAGACCCACTATCCGGGCCTTGGCTTCGGCCGTCTGCAGAAACTGCTGCGCACCGGCCAGGTCCGCATCGACGGCAAGCGGGCGGATGCAAGCACACGCATCGCCAAGGGACAGATGGTGCGGATCCCGCCACTCGGCGTGGACCTTCCGGCGGACGACCGCAAGAATGCCAAGCCCAAATCCACGAAACTGATTGCCGATGACCGGAAAGCCATCGAGGAGATGCTGCTTTTCGAGGACAATCAGGTGATGGTGCTCAACAAGCCAGCCGGTCTAGCCGTGCAGGGCGGCTCCGGTCTCAAGCGCCATCTTGACGGAATGCTGGAAGCGTATACCGACCGCAAGGGCAACAAGCCGCGTCTGGTGCACCGCCTGGACCGGGAAACGTCCGGGATCATTCTTGTTGCGCGGACGCGGCAGGCGGCGCAGGAACTGACCAAGGCCTTCCGGCATCGCAACACGCGCAAGATCTACTGGACCATGCTTGCAGGCGTTCCCAAGCCGAAGCAGGGGCGCATTTCAACCTTTCTGGCGCGCGACGAAGGCGAAGAACGGATGCGGGTGACCCGGCAGGGAGACGACGATGCCCAACACGCGGTTTCGCTCTATTCCGTGTTCGAGCAGTCAGCCCAGAAACTCTCCTGGGTCACCATGAAACCCGTCACGGGGCGAACGCACCAGCTCAGGGCGCATGCCGCCCATATCGGCAATCCGATCATCGGCGACGACAAGTATTTCAATATCGAGAACTGGGAACTGCCCGGCGGTATCCAGAACCGGCTGCATCTGCTGGCACGGCGCATCGTCATTCCGCACCCGTCGGGTCACGGCATGATCGACGTCTCCGCACCGCTGCCGCCGCACATGCAGCAGACCTGGAACCTGCTCGGTTTCGATGTCGGCGATTACGATCCGGAAGCTGATGATCCCGACGAGACGCTGATCAGGCGGTGAAAGTCGGATCGATCAGTTGATCAACTTTTTCATGACGCGTGTACGCGGATCGTGAAACCCTCCGCCTCGGTTGGAGGCAGGTAGTGCCTGTTGACGCGCTCGAACTGTTTGTCGGACACTTGGAATTCATGTTCGCCGGACGCATTGCGCTCTCTCAGCCGCTGTTTGCAGACATCGTCGCTGACCTCAATGAGGTGAAGCTGGTGCTGGCTGCCTGCCGCTTCGAACACCCGCCGCATCCACAGCCGGTGCTCGATCGTGTTTGCCGGAAAGTCGAGAACGACGGAAAGCCCGGCCCGCAGAAGATCGACGATATGCGGCTCCAGCGTTGTGCGCAGCTTCTCTGAAAACTTCACATAGTCGGCGAGGGTCTGCATCTGGTCGCCGTATAGTTCGGACAGCCAGAAATCTTCCCGGATCAGGATCGTGTCCGGTGCGTCCGCGAGGCGGCGTGCCAGCGTCGATTTGCCGGCGGCAATCTTGCCGCAGATCAGGTGAAGGGTGGCTTGGTCGCCCATGTGTCGCTGCCTTTGGAGGAATTCAACCTGCTTGCGAGGATGGCACTTCCCCGCGGACCTAAAGACCCTGGAACAGAGCGCTGACGATGACGGACACGACCGTTACTGCGACAACCCCGGCGACGAATTTCCAGGCATCGGAACGTTTCTTGAGACCCGGCCAGCCGAGCGGTTTGATCACCTGGATGGCGGCAATCAGGATCAGGAAGACGGCCAGTATCTTGGTCAAGGAAAAGCTCCGGACGGGACTTCGGTGTCTTTAGCCAATCTACTGCATGAGAGCAAGCCGTCTCTGGGGCCTAAGCATCAGTGCCACGATTGAGCTTTGCCATGTATGTCGGCAGTTTCTGCATCGAGGGGACCACGATGATCTTCTTCACCTTGCCGGCTTTGAAGGCTTTCAGGAACTTGTTGTAGTCCTTGAAGGCGACACAGCCATGGGAGCCATTGGAGCGGCGGAGCAGGGGGCTGTGCGCCAGCATGCCGTCGCGCCCCTTCATCGCGGCCAGATCCCTCGGCAGCATGCGGATGGCCTCGACACCGTGGAAACGGCGTTCGCGCATTCTCAGGTCGTAGATATTGGGTGGGGTTGGTCCAAGGTTCCTGACATGCGCGTATTTCGGATTGTCCTTCCGGTGACCGATGCCCGAGTGAGCCTCAAGCTTGGTTCCGTCCGGCATGTGCACGACGGCGGCACTTATGTCGTAGACGGCAATGCCGCTTCCGCGGCCCGGAAGACCGCCCTTCAGACCGTTGAAGATCTTGCCCAGTCCGCCGAAGCCGCTCTTGCTCTCTTCCTCGGGAACACCGGGTGTGGCATAGGCGAGAATGGGGGCCGGGGCTTGTGAGACCTCTGCATCCGGTTGGGTCCGCACCGCCACCGAACGTGCGGGCGGCTGCGGTTTGACGCCCGGTACACGCACCGTTGCGACCGCTGCAACAGGTGCCGGCTGTGCGAGGGCTAACCGTGCCGCCGCTTCGACGCGCTCCGCGCGCGCAATGGCCAGATGCTGGGCAAACCTGAGATGGGCGAGCTTGGCCGCTAGCTTGAATTTCGCGACTTTCTTCACGCGCTCTGTCTGCAGCACCGCTGCCGTGTTCGAGAACATCAGACCATGTGCGGGTATGGACGGCTCTGCGATATTGCCGGCATTAAGGTCATTGCCTGTTTCCGGACCCTTGCTCGAAGTCGGGGCGTCAGACGCTGCCGATTGCCGTGCGGCCAGATCCGGCACCGCCGGAACGGCAAGTGCGAGAACCTTCTGATCGGAACCGAAGTCGCCGGTGCGATCGGAGGAGGAGAAAAGAGTTGGACCGTTGATGGTCACTGTGACGGCAGTTGCCGCCAGGACGGCGGCGACGCCGAATGAGCGCAGCGGAAACTTCCGCCTTGTCTTTTCTTTCTGGAGCCCCGAGGGTTTCTGCTGTTCGATCTCTTGCATTCCGGCAATACCATCCCACGCGCCGCAGCGATGACACTGCGATCCAAAACTGTCCGGATTTGGTGACAACCTGTCCCAAACGATTGCGTCCAACCACCTGCACGAGTATCCGCAGGTATGGTAACCGGACGGTTTACGAACATGGTTAACAGAACCTTGCGGGTCGAGCGGGCTCCGAAAACCACCAGAAAACGGCAAATTTCAGGCACATCGGCTCCAAACGTTCGACCCGGTAAGGGCCTGCCGGAGCGCAGGCGCGGGCGCGGGGCCCTGCCAGCGCTCTGGCCGTTCCGCCAATTGACCATCTTTGCGTGGAAACGAGGAAAGGGCCGGCAGGCATCGCGACCCAAGAAATGACCCTTGACCCGGACCGGAAAACCCTGCACATGCGGGCCTTGGCTGAACAGGCGCAGGTTTCCTCATGTATCTGATCATCTTCGATGTCGACGGCACGCTGGTCGACAGTCAGAACACCATTTTTCATGGACTTCAGGTAGGGTTCGAAGCCGTCGGATTGCCCATGCCGGACCGCAAGACGGCGCTGTCCATCGTGGGCAGGTCTCTGGAAGAGGCGTTTTCTGATCTTGTCGGCGAGGCGCATCGTGAGAAGGTGCCCGCGATGGCGGAGGCCTACCGGCAGGCCAAGTGGGCGCGGCGCGCAGAGGGGCTGGAAATTGATCCGCTCTATCCCGGTGCACGGGAAGCCATTGAACGACTGCATGCGCGGGACGCGTTTCTGCTCGGTATCGCGACCGGCAAAGCCCTGCGCGGCGTCAAACACATGCAGGACACGCACGGCCTCCGCGGAAAATTCGCGACGATCCAGACCGCTGACACGTCTCCCTCCAAACCGCATCCCGACATGATCGAACGGGCCCTCGCGGAAACGGGCGTGTTGCCTGAGAGGTCAGTCATGATCGGAGACACCGCATTTGACATGGCCATGGCCAAATCGGCCGGCATAGGGACAATCGGCGTGACATGGGGATATCATGATCATTCCAGGCTCGCCGAGGAGGGCGCCGACAGGATCATTCACGGTTTCGAAGACCTGGATAATGCGTTGGCCGAAGTTCTAAAATTTGACAAGGAAACAGTCTGATGCGTGACTTTCTTGACACGCTGCATGAAGAGATGGCCAAAGATCCCGAGCAGCGTGCGCGTGAACTTTCGAAACGAGAACTGCCGAAGCGCTTCTACAAGGAGGCCTCCTACGCAGAAACGGATGACGGCTATGTCATCCATCTCGACGGAAGACAGGTGAAAACACCCGGCAAGTCGGCGCTTTCCCTGCCGAACGAAAAGCTGGCGTCCTCCGTATCCGCTGAATGGGACGCCCAGGAAAAGGAAATCAACCCGGCGACGATGCCGCTCACCAGGATTACCAATTCCGCGCTGGACGCGGTAAGCGTGCGGGCGGCGGAAGTGCTGGACGACATTGTCAGCTTTGCCGGAAACGATGCCCTTTGTTATCGCGCCGATGATCCTCAGAGCCTAGTCGACACGCAGCGGGCGCTTTGGGACCCGGTCGTCGATTGGGCGGGTGATCTTCTGGGGGGCAGATTTGTCCTGATTGAAGGCGTGATACACGCCGCCCAGCCGGATGCCCTTCTAGCATCCTACAAGGACCGCCTCGCGGGGGAAACGGCGCTGCGACTTGCCGCGCTTCACACGATCACCAGCCTGACGGGTTCGGCACTTCTCGCGCTTGGACTGCGCGAGGGCAAGCTTGATGCGGATGCGGCCTGGACCGCGGCGCATGTGGAAGAGGACCACAATATCGAACGCTGGGGCGAGGATGTGGAAGCCGCGCAGACCCGCGCCTACAAGCGCACCGAGTTCGATGCGGCGGTTCTGATCCTGCAAACCACCTGACGGTTCGGGATAGTGATTGTCTGCCGTTGCAGCGGTGGTGGATAGCAGTCGATCCGGAGGCTGGACATCCGGGTGGCGGCCTGAGCTTCAAGCCATGTAGAATGTGGTTGCCATCAGGAAGAAGATCAGGACGCCGAGAACGTCATTGGACGAGGTGATGAAGACACCGATCGCCATGGCCGGATCGATGCCGATCCTGTCCAGAATAATGGGCACCGTCGCCCCGACCATCGCCGCCAGCGTGGTGACGCAGAGCAGCGACAGCGATGTCGCGAGTGCCAGCCGTTCCGGTGCCTCGAGCGGCACGATGAGAGAGGCCACCAGGACCAGGATACCCAGCAGGGTCCCGGCAACGGCACCATTGATCAGGGCCGCGAAGAACTCCTTCAACAGCCGGAAGACGATATCGCCGGACCAGAGCGCGCCGGTGGCGATCCCCTGAACGGCAACGGCGGAGGCCTGGAGACCGGCGTTTCCGGCCATCGACATGGTCACGGGAATGAAAGCTGCGAGGATCGCCGCCTCGGCCAACTGGTCTTCATAGGAGCCAACGACGGTCGCCGCCACACTGGCACCGACGAGCCCGGCCAGAAGCCAGGGAAGGCGCCCGCGAACGATCCGGAAAACCGTGTCGTCCGAGCGGGCTTCGCCGGAGACGCCGCTCATCAGCAGCATATCCTCGTTGGCTTCGTCCGCCGCAATCCGGGTAAGCTGCTTGGGTGTGATCCGTCCGATCAGGTGACCTTCGCCGCTGACAACGGGAACCGTGCGCATGTCCCGCTTGCGGGCCAGGCGCAGCACCTCTTCCTGGTCGGTATCGGTGGATACGGCAATGACATCCCGGTTCATGATGTCCCTGAGCAGAATATCATCCTGCGCAAGCAGCAGCTTTCCGACTTCTACGGTCCCGGTGAGTTTCCCGTCTGTATCGGTGACATAGACAGTGAAGACCCTGCGGATCCGTTCGGCTTCCTCGCGCATCTGCTCGACGGCTTCGCCGGCCGTGCAGTCTTCGCGCAGCGACACGAACTTGCGCGCCATGACTCGGCCGGCGGTATCATCGGCATAGGTGCCCCTGGTCGCGATGTCCTCCACATCGGGGAGGCGGGCGATCAATTCGTCTGCGACATCATCTGGAAACTCGTTGAGAATCTCGATCGCGTCTTCCGGATCCAGTCCGGCAAGAATGTCGCGGAACTGATCGAGGGTCGATTCCTCCATCAGGAGCGACCGGAACTCGGGCCTGAGTTCCGCAACGACCTTGATCGAAGGGTTTGCCGGCAGCCACTGGAAGAGTTTGCGCGCCTGTTTCAGCCGCAAACGGGTGAGCAGCTGCATGACGTCGATTGGATCCCAGCGCTTCAGAAGTTCGACAATCTGGTTGCGCCTGCCCGCCTCGATCATGTCCCTGACGGCCTTCAGCGCAAGGTCGTTCGCCTCAAGCGGTTCCTGCGAGGTTTCCCGTGTCCAGGTGACGGGGTCGAGTTCGCTCGCGGTGCCGCTGCTCATGAAGACTTACTCCGGGTCAATCGGTCCGCTTCTAAAGCCGGTTTGTGACACCTTTCTGACGGCGCCTTGGCGCTCTTCAAACGTCGAATTCGTCAATCTCGCCAAAGGCTGCGCGCAGTTTCTCGGACCAGCCGTGCGAGAGTTTCTGGAAATACGGATCGTCCTGTTCGATCCGCACCTGCCTGTCGGTCGAAAAGGTGTCCTTATTGTAGAGCAGCATGTCGATCGGCATGCCGACGGACAGGTTCGACCTGATGGTGGAATCGAAGGACAGGAGGACCAGCTTGGCCGCCTCGCCGAGCCGCATGTCGGCGCGCGTCACACGATCCAGGATCGGCTTGCCGTATTTATGCTCGCCGATCTGGAGGAACGGGGTGTCTTCACCGACTTCGATGAAATTGCCGGCCGCGTAGATCTGAAACATGCGCGGCTCTTCGCCTTCGATCTGACCGCCGAGAATGAACGTCACGAAGAAGTTTTCCGCGCTCGTTGCCAGTGCCTCGCCGTCGATCGACTTGACCTCGCGTACGGCGCTGCCGACGAGCCGGGCAACCTGAAACATGGTCTTGGCGGTCATCAGCGTTGCCCGGTCATTTTCGGCCGAGGTAATGTGTTCGCTCAGGAGCGAGACGACCGCCTGGGTTACCGCGAGATTGCCTGCGGACAGAAGCGTGATGACACGCTCGCCGGGTTCTTCCCAGATATGAAGCTTCTTGTAGGTCGCAATGTTATCGACACCGGCATTGGTGCGCGTGTCTGCAGCGAACACGAGCCCACGGTCCAGTTTCAAGCCGACACAATATGTCATTCAAAGAGCCCCTCAGACATTCCCCACAGCTCTGTTAGCATATTGAACGAAGATTGGGCGTCCGAAAAATGACAATCACTGCTGTTGTTTACTGCTGTTGTTGAAAAACCGCCTGGGTCACGTCGACCTGTACCTGCAGGTTTTCCTCAAGGCCGCCAAAGCGTATGCCCCTGATCGGCGCGGCAGACCGCGAATCGAGACCAACCGTCAGCCTGATGTACCGGTCGGTGGGGCATTGCGCGTTGGAGACGTCGAAGCCGGTCCATCCCAGACCGTCGATCAGCACTTCGGCCCAGGCATGGTGGGCCTCGGAGGCCTGTTCGTCCTCCAGCAGCAGGTATCCGGAGACATAGCGCGCCGGGACACCGACGGAGCGGGCGGCCGCGATGAAGATATGCGCATGGTCCTGGCAAACACCTTCACCGGCCGCCAGCGCCGCTGCCGCCGGTGCGTGGGTTTCGGTGACGCCGACCTTGTAGTCGACCTTGTCCCTGATTGCGTGCATGAGTGCATGGAAACCGGCAATCCGGTCGGGGTCTTCCGCATGCGCTGCCAGCCTTCTGATCGCCTGGTTCGGCTGTGTCAATGGCGTGATGCGCGTATAGATCCGGGGCGGGACGCTGGCGTCCGGCTCATGACCCAGGATGCCGTTGGTGTCCCTTGTCTCGACGGTGCCGGTCGCGGTGATTTCCACGTCCTCGACCGGTTCGCTCCGCGATACCATGTGAACACGGTTTCCGAATGCGTCCTTGTAGGTTGTCGCGCGGGAAATGCCGGGCGCGTCGATCGTCCATTCGATCACCTTTTGTGCAGGCCCGTTTTCCGGCGTCAGACGGATCTGCTGCATCGCGTTGGCGAGCGGCGCGTCATAGCGGTAGCGAGTGGTATGTCGGACGGTCAGTTGCATGCGGCACCTGGTTGAAGTTTGGTACGGTCAGGAGAAGTTGTAATCCTTGGACAGTTCGAATGCGAACTGGTTGTTCCGGCCGATGAAGTCATCGAGGAACTCGTGAAGTCCGTCCTGGTAGATTTCGCGCATCTGCTTTTCCGAAAGGCTCAGCGCGATTTCCTTTGCCATGTCGAGGCTCGGTTCCTGTGAGCTGTAGAATTGCGACAGGTCTTCCGCGGTGTCCGCGATCCAGTTGTAACAATGGGCGAGCGACCGCGGCATTTCCTTCCTGAGGATCAGGAATTCGGCGATGTTGAAGGCTTTCAGGCGCGCGTTGGGATAGGCGAAGCGGTAGCTTCGCCGGCCTGACAGCGCCCTCAGGATCGCCGACCATTGATACTTTTCCATGGAGCCATCGTCTAGGATGTCGCTGTCCGGCAGGAGCGACCAGTACTGCGAGTTCAAAATGCGCGCCGTGTTGTCGGCGCGCTCGACGAAATTGCCCATCTGGGAGAAGAAATAACCGTCGTTGCGCAGCACGGTGTTCAGGAGAGCCCCGCGGAAAAGGTGTGCCCGCTGGTTTACCCAGGCGAGAAAGTCCGGCAGTCTTTCCTGGGTTATGGTCTGCGGATTGACTTCGGTGAACTCGATCCAAGTGGTGTTGATCGCTTCCCAGAGTTCGGCGGTGATCCCGGTGCGGACCGCGCGTGCATTGTTGCGCGCCAGTTCCAGGCTGTTGCGCACGCTGACAGCATTTTCCTTCGAGAACAGGAGGAAGAACGCGATGTTGCGAATCACCAGTTCATCGTATTTTTCCAAGAATTCGTTTTCACAGCCCGAACAGGTCAAGGCAAAGGTCCAGTGCGTGCCGTGCTCCTGTCCGCGATGGGATATGATGGCTCCGCGATAGGCGACTTCCAGGAGACGGGCGACATTCTGAGCCCGCTCATGGTAGCGGGACATCCAAAAGAGTGAAGAGGCAGTTCTTCCGAGCATCAGCTGTCAGTCCTCAAGTACCCAGGTATCCTTCGTGCCGCCGCCCTGACTGGAATTGACGACAAGTGAGCCTTTTTTGAGCGCTACACGGGTCAGGCCGCCCGGCGTGATCCGCACCTGATCGCCGATCAGAACGAAAGGCCGCAAATCCACGTGCCTTGGCGCGACGCCGGAGGCGACATGGGTCGGGCAGGCGGACAGGGCGAGGGTAGGCTGGGCGATGTAGTTGGACGGCGTTGCCTCCAGAACCTTCCGGAACTCGGCAATCTCCCGTTTGGACGCCGTCGGCCCGATCAGCATGCCGTAGCCGCCAGACCCGTGAACTTCCTTCACGACGATGTCCTCGAGATTGTCGAGAACGTAGGAAAGGTCGTCCGGGCGCGAGCAGTTCCAGGTGGGGACGTTGTTGAGGATCGGCTTTTGTCCGGTGTAGAACTCGATGATGTCAGGAACATAGGCGTAGATGGCCTTGTCGTCGGCGATCCCGGTGCCCGGGGCGTTGCAGATCGTGACATTGCCGGCGCGGTAGGCATCAAACAGGCCCGGCACACCGAGCATGCTGCCCGCATTGAAGGTGAGGGGATCCAGGAATGCATCGTCGATACGCCGGTAGATCACGTCGACCTGCTCGGGTTCACGGGTGGTCCGCATGAAGACCTTGCCGGCATCGACAAAAAGATCCCTGCCTTCCACCAGTTCCACGCCCATGGAGTCGGCTAGGAACGCATGTTCGAAATAGGCCGAATTGTAGATGCCGGGTGTCAGCACGACGATGGTCTGCGCCGATTTGGACGGATCTGGTGCGACGCTTTCCAGCGTCCGGCGCAGGAGTTCGGGATATTGTTCGACCGGCGCGACGGCATGGGTCTGGAACAGTTCGGGGAAAAGCCGCATCATCGTTTCGCGGTTTTCCATCATGTAGGAGACGCCGCTCGGTGTGCGGGTGTTGTCTTCCAGGACGTAGAATTCGTTCTCCGATACCCGGACAAGATCCGTCCCGATAATATGGGCATAGACCTTGCGGGCCGGCGTGAAGCCGGCCATCTCGGGCAGAAATGCCTCGTTCTGGAGGATCAGGTCCGCGGGAATGATCCCGGCCCGCAGGATTTCCTGACGGTGGTAGATGTCGTGCATGAACGCGTTCAGCGCGCGCACGCGCTGATCGATGCCGGCCGACAGCCGGCGCCACTCGGACGCGGAAATGATGCGGGGGATGGGATCGAACGGAATCAGCCGTTCCGTTGCCTCCTCTGCGCCGTAAACAGCGAAGGTGATCCCGAGCCTGCGGAATATTGTCTCCGCATCCCGGCTCTTTTTTGTAAGGAAATTAGCGGGTTTGTCTTCGAGCCATGTCGCGAGCCTTGCATATGGTGATCGCGGTCCACCAGCATCGTCGAGCATTTCGTTGAAGAAAGTCCGATCGTCCGCCATTGCCTCCCCTTTGCCTGTTCTGCTTGTTTTGCAATCATGACAAAAATCTGAAGTGTGTCAAAGAACAATATCTCGGCTTCGCTGCCTACGAAATGTGCAACTTTTTCTCTGACTGGAAACGGCTTCCGGACTGGGCCCGGGCGCCCGCGAACGATGAAACGCCATTTGCGTCAATGCGCTCCGGGTATTCGTCGTGCCGACCTGCGCGGTATCATTCTTGTGAGAAACACGGCGCAGAGCCCGAAGTCCGGGCAGCGCCGAAAAGCGCCATTGGCGGCTTCCTTAAGCCCATATGCTGACTTTGCCTTGTGCACGGTTCATGGTACGGCCTCATGGAAACGCGGACCGGGAGGACCTGATGAAAGAAGTGCTGGCCGAATTGGAACAACGCCGCGAGACGGCCCGACTCGGGGGTGGTCAACGCAGGATCGACTCGCAGCACTCGAAGGGCAAGCTCACCGCTCGCGAGCGTATCGAGGCTCTTCTGGACGAGGGCTCGTTTGAAGAATTCGACATGTTCAAGCAGCACCGCTGCACCGAGTTCGGCATGGAGGCGCAACACATTCCGGGCGACGGGGTGGTCACCGGATGGGGGACAGTCAACGGCCGGACCATCTACGTGTTTTCCAAGGACTTCACCGTCTTCGGCGGATCGCTTTCCGAGGCGCATGCGGAGAAAATCACCAAGCTCCAGGACATGGCCCTGCAGAATCGCGCGCCGATCATCGGTCTTTTCGATGCCGGCGGTGCTCGCATCCAGGAAGGTGTGGCTGCGCTCGGCGGGTATGGGGAAGTGTTCCAGCGCAACGTGCTTGCATCGGGTGTGATCCCCCAGATCTCGCTGATCATGGGGCCTTGCGCCGGCGGCGACGTCTATTCGCCGGCAATGACCGATTTCATCTTCATGGTGCGCGACACGTCCTACATGTTCGTCACGGGTCCGGACGTTGTCAAAACGGTGACCAATGAAACGGTCACGGCCGAAGAGTTGGGCGGTGCCTCGATCCACACGACAAAGTCGTCCATCGCCGACGGCGCGTTCGATAACGACGTGGAAGCCCTGTCGGAGATGCGCAGGCTCATCGATTTCCTGCCGATGAACAACCAGGCCGATCTTCCGGAACTGACGAATTACGATGATCCGGAGCGGGTCGACACAAGCCTCGACACGCTCGTGCCGGACAATCCGAACAAGCCATACGACATGCGCGAGCTTGTCCTGAAGACGGTCGATGAGGGCGATTTCTTCGAAATCCAGAAGGGCTTTGCCGGCAATATCCTGACGGGCTTCGGCCGGATCGAGGGACGTTCCGTGGGGATCGTTGCCAACCAGCCGATGGTGCTCGCAGGTGTTCTGGATTCGGATGCGAGCCGCAAGGCGGCGCGCTTCGTCCGGTTCTGCGACTGCTTTAACATTCCGATTGTCACGTTTGTCGACGTTCCGGGCTTCCTGCCCGGCACGGCGCAGGAATATGGCGGGCTGATCAAGCACGGGGCGAAGCTGCTGTTTGCCTATGCCGAAGCAACCGTTCCCAAAATCACGGTGATCACCCGCAAGGCTTATGGCGGCGCCTACGACGTGATGAGTTCGAAACACATTCGCGGCGATATTAATTACGCGTGGCCGAGTGCGGAAATCGCGGTCATGGGCGCCAAGGGAGCGGTCGAGATCCTCTATCGCACCGAACTGGGCGACCCGGACAAGATCGCAAAACGCACAAAAGACTACGAAGACCGTTTTGCAAACCCGTTCGTCGCCGCCGAGCGCGGCTATATCGACGATGTGATCAGGCCCCATTCCACCCGGCGCCGCGTCGCTAGGGCGCTGGCATTGCTCAGGTCAAAACAGGCGGATCTGCCCTGGAAGAAACACGACAATATTCCGCTCTGACATGGTGATTGCGAAGCGGGCCGGGCATGCCGGCCCGGAACGGCTCAGTCCCAGCGGTTGAAACCACCACGCGGAAAGAGCGGTTCCCTGCATTCGTAGGCGACCGGACATTTGCGGTTGTCCTTGGTCGGTCCGTACTGGACGAACAGTTCCTGATTATAGTCGCAGAAGCTGCGGTTCGAGACGAACATGGAGTAGGTGTAGCGGCCTGTCGTGAAGACGACAGAGCCGTGCTGCTTGACCATGTTCTGGGCCTGGCGGCAGCTCATCTGGCGCAGGTCCGGTCGCGCCTGTGCGGCTGACGTCCAGAAAATGCTGCCGAGCAAGACGGCTGCGATTGCAAGACGACGATTGTTCATATCTGCCTCCATTGGTGACTGGCGTCTCATGGTCCGTTCAACCCGCATATTGCGGCAGCCGGATTGAAGCCAGTGTGACCGTCGGCACACAAAATGCCATTTAACGCCCTGATGCACCAGCGTCAGGTACGGTCGGCAGACGGCACTCCGTTTCGGCGTTTCGTGCCAGGAGGGTCCTGTGGTGCAGCTAAGAGTTGGCTCTTCTCTTTTCCCAGTCGGTCGGGCAGACATTACCTGGGAGCACATTCAGCGCACCCTTCAGCGAGAAACCGGCATACGTATCGTCAGGGTACTTGACTGCCAGCGTGCGGGACGAGCGAATCTTGTGCCAGATGTATCCGAAGCTGTCCGAGCAGGCCGGACATCCGGTTCCGATATAGCCATGCTCGTTGACGGGCACGTCCAAAACGCTGGAATCGAGGATCACGCGCACACGGCTGTTTGGCGGCGGCATCCTGCCCTCAATCTCAACATGCAGCAACGTGCCGTTGACCTGTCTTTGCGGGTGACACCAGACCACAAAATTCGATCCGACATCGTTGGTGGTCCAATACCGCGTGAACCCGTTGACATCACCGCTATGCCATTTGCCGATTGTTTCGGCCTGCGCACCTATCGGTGTCAACAGAGCCAGGAAGAAATATGCAACGAGACGTTTCATGCCGGTACCCCACTATTGGTCAAATTATCAGGGAAAACCTTTAACTTTACGTAATGCTGACAATAGATCCGTGCGCTGTGTCGATTACCTAGCGTTAAGTTTGGTGGCGTCCGGTAAAGACCGCTCGCCCTTTGGCTAAGTTGCGCCGCCGCGGCACGGGGCCTACAAACATGGAAACAATCCAGTTGGGTGGAAATGCATGTTCTCGAAAATTCTCGTCGCCAACAGGGGTGAAATCGCCTGCAGGGTCATGAAGACCGCCCGCCGCATGGGGATCAAGACCGTCGCGGTCTACTCGGATGCGGACCGGGACGCGTTGCATGTCGAGATGGCTGACGAAGCCGTTCACATCGGCCCCGCCGCGGCAGCCGAATCCTATCTGATTGCAGACAAGATCATTGCCGCCTGCAAGCAGACCGGCGCAGAAGCGGTTCATCCTGGCTACGGCTTTCTCTCCGAGCGCGCGAGTTTTCCCGAGGCCCTCAAGAAGGAAGGCATTGTCTGGATCGGCCCCAATCCGCGCGCCATTGAGGCGATGGGCGACAAGATCGAATCCAAGAAATTCGCCAACGATGCGAAGGTCAGCACCGTTCCGGGATATCTCGGCGTCATCGAAACGGCGGAACAGGCTGTCGAGATCGCTGCGGACATCGGCTATCCGGTGATGATCAAGGCGTCGGCCGGGGGCGGGGGAAAGGGCATGCGCATTGCCTGGAACGCCGACGAAGTACGCGACGGCTACGACCGGTCCAAGTCGGAGGCTGCCTCTTCGTTCGGCGATGACCGCGTGTTCGTGGAGAAGTTCATCGAAAACCCGCGCCACATCGAGATCCAGGTGCTCGGCGACAAGCACGGCAACGCCATTTATCTCGGTGAACGGGAATGCTCGATCCAGCGCCGAAACCAGAAGGTCATCGAAGAAGCACCGTCACCGCTTCTGGACGAGGAAACGCGGCGGAAAATGGGGGAGCAGGCGGTCGCGCTGGCAAAGGCGGTCGACTATGACAGTGCCGGAACGGTCGAGTTCGTTGCCGGTCAGGACAAGAGCTTCTTCTTCCTTGAAATGAACACCCGCCTGCAAGTGGAACATCCGGTCACCGAACTCATCACCGGTGTCGATCTGGTGGAGCAGATGATCCGGGTCGCGGCCGGGGAAGAACTCCCGATTGGCCAGGATGACGTCAAGCTGACCGGCTGGTCCGTCGAAAGCAGGATCTATGCCGAAGATCCCTATCGCAACTTCCTGCCGTCCATAGGGCGGCTCGTGCGATACCAGCCGCCAGAGGAAGTCGCAAGCGAAGGCGTTACGGTGCGCAACGACACGGGTGTGGTCGAGGGATCCGAGATCTCCATGTTCTACGATCCGATGATCGCGAAACTGATCACCCACGCGCCGAGCCGCGCGCAGGCGATCGACGCGATGAGCACGGCTCTGGATGCGTTTTATGTCGACGGAATCCAGCACAATGTTCCATTTCTGACCGCCTTGATGAACCACCCGCGCTGGCGCTCCGGCGAACTGGCGACGAGCTTCATCGCGGACGAATACCCGGACGGTTTCTCGCCGGCGGTCCCGGATGACGCTGCCTATTCGGTGCTCGCCGCCGTGGCGCTTTCGATGGCAGCACTGGGGCGCGAACGTCTGGACCATCTGCCCGGGCGCCTGCGTCCGCATTCCGGTGAAATGCGGGAGGACTGGGTCGTCAAGCTCGACAAGACCTATGTCCCGATCCGCATTGCCGCTGGATATCCAGGTACGCCCGTGGAACTGGATGTCGCCATCGGCGACGGTCCGATCATGAGTGTCGAATCCGACTGGAGCCCGGGAGATGTCCTCTGGTCCGGCAAGGTCGGCTCCGACAGCGTCACGGTCCAGATCAGAGCGGTTACGGGCGGTTACCGCCTCGACTGGCAGGGCTATTCGGTCCTTGCCAAGGTGATGACGCCCCGGGTCGCGGAACTGGACGCGCTGATGCCGGAGAAACTGCCGCCGGACACATCCAAGATGCTGCTGTGTCCGATGCCCGGTCTCGTGGTGTCCATTGCCGTCACCGAGGGCCAGGAAATCAAGGCCGGCGAACAGCTTGCGGTCGTTGAGGCAATGAAGATGGAGAACGTGTTGCGTGCCGAGCGCGATTGTGTCGTCTCCGCAATCAAGGCTGCGCCCGGCGACAGTCTTGCGGTCGATGCCGTGATCATGGAGTTTTCCTGAGCGCGCCGATTGACATGGTCTAGGGTCAGGACCCATTAATTTGGTTGAATTGGCGCAGCAAACGGCGATGAGCTGCAAGGAAAAGCGCGACAGGCGGGCTTCCTGCCCGGTTGAGCGGTTTGACGATGCAGATCGAAGCCGTTTTTGCGTCCCGGAGGGATAGGATGAATTTGCCCGGCAACGTCGTTGCAAATCTTTGGAAACCGGACGGTTTCCTGCAGCTTTGCGCCTCGTATCCGAACAAATTCATTCCTACCAATTCATCCAAATTAATGAGTCCTGACCCTAACTTGCAAACGTAATCAGACAGCCCGGAAAATCTCCGTTCCGGGCTGTTTTCATTGAGACCTTCGAGGCCCCATGTCATTCACGACAGTACTGTTCGACCTGGACGGAACACTGACCGATCCGTTTGAGGGAATTACCCGTTCGATCCAGCATGCACTGGAGAAGATGGGCGCACATGTACCTGACGGGAAGGATCTCCACTGGTGCATCGGGCCGCCGCTCTGGGACAGTTTCGAGGTTCTTCTGAACACCTCCGACCGCTCCGATCTCGATCTGGCGGTGGCGCATTACCGCGAGCGCTATACCGTGACCGGCCTTTACGAGAACACCCTGATCGACGGCATTCCCGATGTCCTGGCCTCGCTCGGCACCGCTGCGCTTGATCTTCACGTGTGCACGTCGAAGCCGCATGCCTATGCGGGCAAGATCGTCGACCACTTTGAAATGATGCCGCATTTCGGAAAGGTTTACGGGTCCGAACTCGACGGACAACGGTCACGGAAAGCGGAGCTGATTGCCCATATCCTTGAAGAAGAAGGCCTGTCGGCCGACGAAACCGTGATGATCGGCGACCGCAAGCACGATCTGATCGGCGCGAATGCGAACGGGGTGGCCGGTATCGGCGTCTTGTGGGGATACGGCAGCCGGGAAGAACTGGAAGCGGAGTGCCCGGTTCTGGTGGCAGAAAACCCGGCAGACATATCGACCTTCCTGGGAGCGGGCGCATAGGAAACAGGCTCTGACCTGTCATTTCGTCTGTTGCGCAAATTCATCAACGGGCATCAATCTGAATGAAAATGCCGATTTCCGGTTTCAAGCTGACGTTAGGTGAGGTATACGTCGGGCCTTTCAGAAACCCCTTATGTTCCGAGAATATGATGTAGCACGCTCGTAAGCATTACTGAAAACAAGCCGGTTCCCGAAGCGGGAAACGGGCCTTTCTGTAATTTCGGACACATACGACCTGCGTCCCCGATGTCATTCATTTCAGGATGACGGGCAGCTTCCGGCTGTCCGGACGCCGGTTTTTGCTCCGATGAACAACGAGCGACATCATGGAACTCATGAAATACCCGCGCACGCGGCACCTGGAGGGGTCCCGCCTTCAGTCCGGTGACCTGGGAGACGACAAGCCCCTGGCCGAACTGGCGGGGCTGCCCCTGGTGGTTGAAGAAAAGATCGACGGTGCCAATTGCGCCATTTCCTTCAGTGATGCAGGCGACGTGCGGCTGCAAAGCCGTGGCCATTTTCTCACCGGAGGTTACAGGGAACGGCATTTCGATCTCCTGAAAACCTGGTCTTCCGTCCATGCCAATTCCCTGAGCGAGGTGCTCGGGAGCCGGTACATCATGTACGGGGAGTGGCTTTATGCGAAACACACCAGTTTCTATGACGCCCTGCCGCATTACTTCCTGGAATTCGATCTTTTCGACAAGGAGGACGGCCATTTTCTGAGCACCACGCAACGCCGCCAAATTCTCGGCGGACTGCCCGTCATGCCGGTGCCGGTTCTCCACGAGGGTGACTTGCCATCGCATCGGCATGTCGACGCGCTGGTCACGACATCCCTCTATAAGTCTCCAGACTGGAGGCAGGCCCTGATGCAGGCCGCGGAAGCGTCCGGCAACAGACCCGAAATGGTGGAGCGGCAGACCGAGGACACGGATCTCAGCGAAGGCCTCTATATCAAGCTGGAGGACGGGCGGAGCGTGATCGACCGGTTCAAATATGTGCGGGCCGGCTTCATCCAGACCCTGACGGAGGCCGATAGCCACTGGCATTCGCGTCCGATACTGCCCAATCAACTTGCGGACGGGGTGGACATTTTTGCTCCGGTCCTTGGTGTGAAGGGGGCATACGATGAGACCTGAGAGTAACGGCACCGGCGGCTTCGCGCGGCTCCTTGGCCTGGTTCCATCCGCGCCGCATTGGCATGTGGATTGGGAGTGCATCTGGTCCTTGTGGCCCGAACTCGGCGCCTTGGATACGTGTCCGCAAGATCCGATCCATCATGGGGAAGGGGATGCCGGAACACATACGCGCATGGTGGTCGACGCACTTGTTGCTTCGCCGTCCTGGCGCGGAGCGGACGGCGAAAACCGATCCTGCCTGTTCTGGGCGGCGGTGCTGCATGACGTCGGAAAGCCGGCGACGACGAAACACGAGGAGGATGGCCGCGTGACATCGCGTGGCCATTCCCGCGTCGGTGCGTCCATTGCCAGGCAGCTCTTGTGGGATGCCGGTGCCCCGTATGACTGGCGCGAAGCGGTCTGCGGCCTGATCCTGTGCCATCAGATCCCGTTCTGGCTGATCGAACGCGAGGATTATGTAAGGCAGGCAATCAGGACCTCCCTCAGGTGCCTGCCGGACCTTTTGTGCACGCATGCCAGGGCCGACGCGACGGGACGATTCTGTGCCGATCAGCAGGCAATCCTCGACAATGTCGAGGTGGCCCGGCAGGTGTTTGCAGACGCCGGTTGCCTGAATACCCCATTTGCGTTTGCCAATGACGAAAGCCGCGTCGGGTATTTCGAAAGGGCGGACAGAGATCCGTATTTTGCCGCCCATGAGGACTTCCGCTGCAAGGTCACTCTGATGTCCGGACTGCCGGGTGCTGGGAAGGACACATGGATTGCGCGTAACCGGCCCGACCTTCCCGTGGTGAGCCTTGATGCCGTGCGTGAGAGCATCGGCGAACGGGCGACCGGAAACCAGGGACGGGTCATCCAGGCTGCCTACGAGCTGGCGCGCGAACACCTGCGCAGGAAGCAGGACTTCGTCTGGAATGCCACGAACATTTCCGAACAGTTGCGGGGCAAGCCTTTGAGACTGTTTCGGGACTACGACGCGTTCATCGAGATTGCCTATCTCGAACCTTCACGGCGCACGCTCTTTGAACAGAACAGAAACCGGCCGGATGCCGTGCCGGATGCAGTTCTCGCCAATCTGATCAAGAAGCTCGAACCGCCGGGAGATTGGGAAGCTCACAAGGTCACCCGGATCGTGGCCGGGTGAATCCCGTCCCGCGGTGCCGGCGTCGAAAGTCCTGCCTCCAGGTGCTTTCGACGCCGCTTCCATTGGGTTACCCTAGGTGATGAACCCACAAATAAGGCCGAAATGGTTTGAGGCGGATTGCTTCTCCTCAAGGAGCGGAAGCGCAGGAAATGTGGTTCATTTTCGAGCCTTCCGCAACGCCGGGGAGAAGCAATCCGGTCAAATCCGAAGAACATGGAAATGGCTTCACCCCGTGTCGTCAGCGTGCTTGACCGGGCAGGAAGCCCGCTCCGCACACCCTTCCTGACGGGTTCTGGCCGTTTCGCATGCCATTTCAGTCTCATTTATGGGTCCATCACCTAGTCACCTGAATCTGAAGTTCGACTCATTTTTCAGCGGGCTTCGAACGAACTTCAGATTCAAAAAGTGACTAGCAAGTCTATGTTTCTAGTGCGGTTTACGAATTTGAAGCTCGCTTCGGAGACTGCTGCAGCAATGATGCGAACTTCAAATTCACCGCACTAGAGGTTCCGCACGGAGAAAATCCATGACCGATATCACAACCGTTCATGTCGTTGTCGAAGGCCGCGTCCAGGGTGTCGGCTATCGCGGCTGGTGCGCGGACGCAGCGGTCGAGCGACGTCTTTCAGGTTGGGTCCGCAACCTGAAGACGGGAGCGGTCGAGGCCACCTTTTCCGGTCCGTCCGACGCCGTCTCGGACATGGTCGAACACCTCTGGAGCGGCCCGGCCTTCGCCAGGGTGAGGGCGGTGACACCGACCCCGTCGGACAAGGCGCTCATGGGCGAGTTCGAGATCCGGGAAACTGCGTAACTGCCCGCGGAAAACCTGTATTTATGTATCAATTTCGAATTTCAGCGTTGAAATGTCACTGAATCATCGCAATGATCTGGACTTTCAAGTGAAACAATCAGCATCCGGCGACGGGTCGTATGGTCGTCGGGCAAGGGAGACTTCCTGTGAAAATCGCGATACTCGGCGGCGACGGCTTCGTCGGCTGGCCCACATCCCTGCACCTGTCCAGTCTCGGCCATGACGTCCACATCATCGACAACCTGAGTCGCCGCTGGATCGATGCGGAACTCGGGGTCCAGTCGCTGACGCCGATGGACTCCATCCAGGAGCGCACGCGTATCTGGAAGCAGGAAACCGGCAACACCATCCAGTTCCATCTGATCGACATTGCAGAGCACTACGAAGTCTTCAAGGCCTGGCTGTCGGACAATCGCCCGGAGGCCATCATCCACTTCGCCGAGCAGCGGGCCGCGCCCTATTCGATGAAATCGGACCAGCACAAGAATTACACGGTCAGCAACAACGTCAACGCGACCCATCACCTGCTCAATGCCATGGTCGAACTCGATCTCGATGCGCATCTCGTTCATCTCGGGACCATGGGCGTATACGGCTACTCGAATGTCGGGGCCGCGATCCCGGAAGGGTATCTTGATGTCGGCGTCGAGACGCTTGCGGGAACGACCGCAAACCAGCAGATCCTCTACCCGGCCAACCCAGGTTCGATCTATCACATGACCAAGTGTCTCGATCAGCTCCTGTTCCAGTTCTACGCCAAGAACGACGGTCTCAGGATCACCGATCTGCACCAGGGGATCGTCTGGGGAACGCACACGGACCAGACCCGGCGGCACAAGCAGCTGATCAACAGGTTCGACTATGACGGCGACTATGGCACCGTGCTGAACCGGTTTCTCATTCAGGCTGCGATCGGCTATCCGCTGACGGTTCACGGAACCGGGGGGCAGACCCGTGCCTTCATCCACATCCAGGATTCCGTGCGCTGCATCGAGCTGGCATTGCAGAACGCGCCGCAGAACGGGGACAGGGTCAAGGTTTTCAACCAGATGACGGAAACGCACCGGGTCCGCGATCTTGCCGAACTGATCTCAAGGCTGACGGGCGCGAAAGTCGCCTATCTGCCGAATCCGCGAAAGGAAGCGGCTGACAACGATCTTGTCGTGGAGAACAAGCAGTTCCTGGAGCTGGGTCTCGATCCGATCCGTCTGGAAGACGGTCTGCTTGAAGAAGTCGTCGATGTCGCCAAGGCGTTCGCTTACCGGGTCGACCGGGGCCGCGTTCCGGCGGTGTCTGCCTGGACACGGGATATCGCGGCGGACATCGAGCATGATCCCGAGCATCCCCGCCTGAAGTCGGTTTCCTGAGGCCGGCAATGAGTGATTGGCCGATCTTCGACCGTCCCGCCGGATCGAGTGTCGCCTATGTGACGCTTGTGACCAATCGCGACTATGTTCTGGGCGCATCGGCTCTGCTGCGATCCTTGCGTCGGACGGGAACGGCGGCGGATCTGGTCGTGCTGTGCACACCGGGTGTTGACGATGAAGACCTGGAGATCCTCAGGGGCTTCAAGCCGCGCGTCGCGCGGTGCCGGCGGCTTGAGACGTCTGCAGCCTTCAACGAGCGGCACGAGCGCGGACGGCTTCACGAGGCCGCGCCTTTCACGAAAGGGGGAAAGCCCGTCTTCCACACGCCGCTCGACAATTTCGTCAAGCTGCGCCTGTGGCAGCTCAGCGATTACGACCGGGTCGTCTTTATCGATGCGGACGCGCTGGTTCTGCAGAACTGCGACGGGCTGTTCGACTATCCCGAATTCTGCGCGGCGCCGAACGTCTATGAAAGCCTCGCCGACTTTCATCGCCTGAACAGCGGCGTCTTCACGGCGCGTCCAAGCACTGCGACGTTTGCGCGTATGCTGGAGGCTCTCGAAACTCCAGGCGCGTTCTGGCGGCGGACGGACCAGACATTCCTGGAAACCTTTTTCCCGCATTGGCACGGGTTGCCGGTGTTCTACAACATGCTGCAATATGTCTGGTTCAACCTGCCGGACCTTTGGAACTGGCAGCAGATCCATATCCTGCATTACCAGTACGAGAAGCCCTGGCAGGCCGGGCACGACAAAAGCGAGCGGCTTCGCCCGCTGATGGATCTCTGGCAGGCCTTTGCGACCGGCAACGGCATTCCGGACGACACGACGCGACTTGCCGGTCCGGGAGAGTGGACAGATCAACGGGCATCTTGAATGCGGATACTGATCACGGGCGCGAGCGGCACGATCGGCCGCTTTCTGTGCCGGCACCTTGCAGACAAGGGCAACCATGTGACAGCGCTGGGCCGCAGGGCCATGGATGGTATGGCTGTCGAATTCGCCAGGTTCGATCTGTCCGAGATGTCGCCCCGTTTGCCGGACGGTGATGCGCTGGTTCACTGTGCCCTGCATCATGAGCCCGGCAAGTTCCGGGGCGGGGAGGGAGATGACCCGGACCGGTTCCACAAACTCAATGTCGAGGGTACCAGCGCCCTGTTCCGGGCCGCGAAAGACGCGGGTTTCCGAAAGGTGGTGTTCCTGTCGAGCCGCGCGGTCTACGGCGACACGCGGCGCGGAGAAACGCTGCGAGAAACCGATGAACCGGAACCGGACAGCCTTTACGGAGAGGTGAAACGTGACGGAGAGCGCGGTCTGGAAGCGCTTTGCGATGCGCATTTCTGCGGGGCCGCGCTGCGGGCCACCGGCGTCTACGGGATGCCTCCCGGACTGACCACTCACAAGTGGTCCGGATTGTTCGAGGGGTTTCGGTCAGGCTCTGAAACAGAGCCCCGCTGTGGATCAGAGGTTCATGGCGATGATCTGGCGGCTGCCGTTTCGCTCGTGCTTCGGACCTTCGAACACGGGTTCGATGTCTTCAACGTATCCGATCTTCTGCTCGACCGGTGCGATCTGCTGACGCTCTTTTCAGAGTGTTCCGGATTGGCCGGCGCTTTGCCGGCCAGGGCCTCGTCTCGGCCGGGTGTCATGGACACGTCCAAACTCCGCCGGCTCGGCTGGCAGCCCGGCGGCCGTGACAAGCTGAAAGCCTTTGTCGAAGCGTGCAACGCGGCTACCTGAGGCAGCAAGTTCCCGGTCAGGCGACCGGGCCGAAGATTTTTTCAAACTCTGCGCGCAGAACGCTGTCGTTTTCCGCCATGCTCACCGGAATGCCGAGATCGACGAGGCTGGTCACGCCGTGTTCGGTGACGCCGCAGGGGACAATGCCGGAAAAATGCTCCAGATCCGGCTCCACGTTGAAGCTGATGCCATGAAAGGTCACCCATTTGCGCAACCGGATGCCGATCGCGGCGATCTTGTCCTCGACCGTATTTCCCCGTTCGGGCCGGCGGACCCAGACACCGACGCGGTCCTCGCGGCGTTCGCCGCGAATGTGGTAATGCCAGAGGGCGTTGATCAGCCAGGCTTCCAGCGCGGAGACGAACGCCCTGACGTCCTGCTGGCGCCGCTTCAGATCCAGCATCACATAGGCGACCCGCTGGCCGGGGCCGTGATAGGTGTGCTGTCCACCGCGCCCGGTCCGGTGGACAGGGAACCGGTCGGGCGCGACGAGATCGCCATCGTCGGCACTTGTTCCGGCGGTGTAAAGCGGGGGGTGCTCAAGCAGCCAGACCAGTTCGCTTGCCTCTCCGGAAATGATTCTCTTGACGCGCTCGTCCATTTCCAGAAGCGCGGTCTCGTAGTCGACCAGGTCATCCGATATCTTCCATTCCACCGGTTTTGAGCCTGAAATCGGCAGAAAACTGAGGGAAAGCGTGTCTCTTTCGGCTGGTGACATGTGGATGACAGTTCTTTGTTTTTTGAGCTGGCTGGCCGGGGCATGGTATGGTGCAGCGCTTGCGGGTTCGCCCTATTTAAGGATCTTGACGTCCGATGACCACCTTTGACGAAATCAAAGTCGATATCTCCGTCGTGCTTGGCGAGAGCGAAATGCCGGTTCACCAGCTGTTGCGGATGGGGCGCGGCGCGGTCATCGATCTCGATGTGAGCGAGGACGACGACGTCAAGATCTACGCCAACAACACGCTTGTTGCCCGCGGGCAGGTCGTTCTGCTCGGCGAGCGGATAGGGATCTCGATCACCGAAGTGCTGATGCGCCCGCCGGAGATTCGCCCGATGCGGACGGACGGGCCGCTCTAGCCGCTTCCTGAAGAAAATTCCCGCGCTTGTGAATTAATGCAAGTTCTGCTCTTGCGCCCCCAAAATCCTTTTGCTACACGGAGCGCCTCGACGCCGAACGGCGCGGGAACAATCGAATATGCGGTCGTGGCGGAATTGGTAGACGCGCAGCGTTGAGGTCGCTGTGGGGTAAAACCCGTGGAAGTTCGAGTCTTCTCGACCGCACCATGACAACCAGATACCTCGCTGGTTGAACAGGCGTCCTTCGGGACGCCTTTTGTTTTTTCCTTCCTCTTTCGAAGCTTCAGACGCAGGCCGTAGCGTGCGGTACCGATTTGGGTTACCTTACGTAATATTGCCTGCTTTGCCCCATTCCGATTGCGGGGCGTCGCAATTTTTTACCCAACTTGATTTTTGAAGGAATTGAACATGGCCTTCCGTTCCAGAACGTATGAATTCACCGCCTTTACCGAAGCCGACCTTTTGAGCCCCGGGGACAAGAGCCTCGGGCGGGGCGACAGTTTCATCATGCCTGCAAACGCGACGACGGAGTTTTCCGTGCGCGACAACGATCCCTGGCTTTCGGGCGACATTCACAAGAAGAGCTGGGCAAGATCCGAGGAAACCGGCCGCTGGCAGAAACAGATCACCGAGCAGGCACGCGATCCCTTCGGCCAGGAGGCAAGCGTAAACGGTGTGCCGCTTGAGGCGCAGATCTTCGCGGAGAAACGCCTCGTGCTGCGCGGGGATGACGGCAAGACCTATCAGCTGATCGAGATCGAGGTCGAGGGAGCAGCCCGCGGACCGGATAATGACTTCTTCACCTTTCTGGGGGCCGTGCCGCCTCCGGGTGTCACCCTGGAAGTGAAGTGGTGCGCCAATGTCTTCTTCGGCTTGAAATATGACAAGCTCGGGGCCGGGGAAACCGCCGATCCCGAAACGGCAGCGCTCGCGGGCCGGTACTTCTGCGATGATGACGGTGATACCGCTGATACCGGAGACCCTGCTGTTTCGGGCGCTCTGGTGACGCTGCTTTCCGCCGACGGCGAAGTGGTGGCCCGAACCAGGACGGATGAGAACGGGGACTACGCGTTCACGGATCTGAGCGCGGGCGATTATGTCGTCCAGTTTGCCACGGACGACGCGCCCGGAAAGGCCTTCGTCTCACCGAGTTCGGGGTCGAACGGGTCTGACGTGATTGATCCGGAACGCGGGCTGACGGATGTGATCAGTCTCGGCCGGGGCGAGGTGGTGAAAGACATCGATGCCGGCATTGCCTATGTCCCGACCGCGGTGATCGCAGGCCGTTACTTCTGCGACGATGACGGTGATGCTGCTGATACCGGAGACCCTGCTGTTCCGGGCGCTCTGGTGACGCTTCTTTTCGCCGACGGCGAAGTGGTGGCCCGAACGCGGACGGATGACGATGGCAACTACGCGTTCACGGACCTTGCTGCGGGTGACTATGTCGTCCAGTTCGCCACGGACGATGCGCCCGGAAAGGCATTCGTCGCGCCGAGTTCAGGGTCGAACGGGTCTGATGTGGTTGATCCGGAACGCGGGCTGACGGATGTGATCAGCCTCGGCCGGGGCGAGGTGGTGAAAGCCATCGATGCGGGCATTGTCTATGTGGAGCCGGAGTGTCCGGCGCCACCCGTGCTCCTGATTGATTTTCTTGATGCCACTTTCGAGTTTGACTTCGGGCCGGGCAAAGACGGGCTCAGGCAATTTGACCTTGTTGACCTTCAAAACATCGCGGACGGGACGCCGGACAAAGCCCTGTTGGATCTCGTAGCGGATTCTGTTCCGGATGCGAGCCGGGAGACCGGCGATCTGTGCCATCTGTCAGACCTGGTCCAGTTCGCGCTTGCCGAACGCTTCGATTTCGTTTGAGCTGCGTGCGCAGAAAATCCGGTTTGACGATTTCACCGCATGCCATGTAAGCATCGCAAAGGGCGCGGCTTCTTTTGGGTCCGCGCCTGTTCTGCGAGCGGGTCGTCTTCCGGAGGCCGGCGAAGAGGGCGCATCCGCGCATTTCGGCGCAGCCGGCCAAGGACGGAGATCAACCTTGCGGGGTCTGGCAGTGAACATCTTCCGCTTTTTCTGGGCATGCTTTCTGATCACCGGATTGACCCAAGGTCTGAACGCGCAAGTGTTCAAGACGGATCCGGCGCGTTTCGGCGCAATGACCTGCCAGCAGCTCTGGTATGTCGAACAGGAAACCCTTGCCGAGGGACGGGTGTGTCTGACGAGCGAACGCGCCAAGCGGGCGTTCCGGCGCGCTGAACGTTGCATTTCATCCAGCGAGACGATCCTTCCGAAAACGACCCGTGCCTATCTGGATCAGCTGAGGAGCGTCGCCCGGTCAAAGGCATGTGCCGGATATTGAACAGATTCGTTCCCTGCTGAAAAACATCTCAAAATCCCGTTCGGCTAAAACAGCGCGCAGATGTGCACCGCCGCCGGATTTGATGTGGCACTTTCAGGTTCCACGGGCTAGTTCTGGGCAGGGCCGGGCAACTTACGCAGAGAAGGAGGTGAGCGATGAGCGAAGCAGCTGAACTTGACACCGACGCCTCCGCCGTTCTGCCCATACCCGTCCGCGACGAGGACGACCGTCTCAATCCGGAATTCATAGCGGCAGTCGAAGCCGCGTTGAAAGCCGAGGACCGCCTTGAGCTGAGGGCGCTTGCGGGCGATCTCCACGAGGCCGACACGGGTGATCTCCTGGAGACGCTCAATGCGGACGAGCGCGCCGCGTTCATCCGTCTCCTTGGCGATGAGTTCGACTATACCGCCCTCACGGAAACCGATGAGGCGGTTCGTCTTCAGGTTCTGGAGGACCTGCCGAACGAGGTCATCGCCGAGGGGCTCGGCGACCTGGATTCCGATGATGCCGTCTACATCCTGGAAGACCTGGATGAAGACGATCAGGCCGCGATCCTCGAAGAGCTGCCCTATGCGGACCGGGCGCAGCTGAAAAAGGCGCTGGATTATCCGGAAGAAAGCGCCGGCCGGCGGATGCAGAGCGAGTTCATCGCCGTTGCGCCATTCTGGACCGTCGGGCAGACGATCGACTACATGCGCGAGGCGCGGGATCTGCCGGACAGCTTCTACGAGATCTACGTGGTCGACCCGGCTTTCAAGCTGCTCGGGTCGGTGCATCTGGACAAGATCCTGAGGACGAAGCGCGCGGAAAAAGTCACCTCCATCATGGAGGAAACCCGCCAGGCCGTGCTCGCGACCGAGGATCAGGAGGAAGTTGCGCGGCGCTTCGAACGCTACAACCTCGTTTCATCAGCCGTCGTCGATGAAAACGAGCGCCTCGTTGGTGTGCTGACCGTCGATGACATTGTCGACGTGATCCAGGAAGAGGCGGAAGAGGACCTGCGTGCGCTTGCCGGGGTCGGCGACGAGGAGATATCGGACAGCGTCGTGACGATCGCACGCTCACGGCTGACCTGGCTCGTGGTCAATCTCGGGACCGCGATCCTCGCATCCGTGGTCATTGCCCTTTTCGAGGACACGATCGAGGCCATGGTGGCGCTTGCCGTCCTCATGCCGATCGTTGCCTCGATGGGTGGCAACGCCGGGACCCAGACGATGACCGTTGCCGTGCGAGGCATCGCGACGCAGGAACTGGGCGCCCGCAACATGCTGCGCGTCCTGAACCGCGAAATTCTGGTGAGCGCCCTGAACGGTGTCGCGCTCGCGGTCCTGATCGGGGTGACGGCATGGCTGTGGTTCGCAAGTCCGGGCCTCGGTGTCGTGATCGCGGGCGCGATCATCATCAACATGCTGTTTGCCGGACTGTCGGGACTGCTGATCCCGATCGTGCTGGACCGGGTGAATGTCGACCCGGCCATCGCGTCTAGTGTGTTCGTGACAACGGTTACCGACGTTGTCGGGTTTTTCGCGTTTCTCGGGATCGCTGCGATCTGGTTCGGCCTGCCGTTCTAGGTGTGGAATCCTAGAAGATTGTTCATTCCATCGATCCTGAAACTGAGTGTGTTTGGTCACCAACCAGTCTCGAATTTCAATGCGAATGAACAACCTTCCTGGATTTCACACCTAGACCGCGCTGACCCGGGTTACGTCGTTCCCGCAGTGCGCAGATTGTCGCGTAGCTTCATGATCCTGCGCTGCAAATCCATGATCTCCTCCATGCCGATGCCGGTCGAGGACAGGATGCACGTGCTGAACTGCTCGGTCTTTTTCTGAAGTGCGCGGCCCTTGCGCGTAAGCTTGAGGATCACCTGCCGCTCGTCCCTTGCGTTCCGTGTCCGCGTGATCAGTCCCATGGTCTCAAGACGTTTGAGAAGCGGTGTGAGCGTATTCGTGTCGAGTTGCAGCTTCGAGGTGATCGCGCCGACCGGCACGTTGTTCTTTTCCCAGAGCACGGTCATTGCAAGGAACTGCGGATAGGTCAAGCCGACGTCTTTCAAGAGATCCTTGTAAACGCTGTGCATGGCGTGGTTGGCGGAATAAAGCGCGAAACAGATATATTTGTCGAGCGGCAGGGGCATCGGCGTTTCCGACATTGCCGAACCGTGCACCTCGTCTTCGGGGGCGGGCTTGCCGTCGACACTGTCGGTTAGGTCGGGTAACGCGGACCCATCAGCCGCAGTCGCTGCCTTCCTTGTCTTTGCGGAGGAAGCAGGCTTTTTCTTGCGCTTCGCCGGCTCTGGCATCTGCTTTGCCCGTGTCGCCTTCGCATTGTCCGGATCGTCTTTTTTGCGGATTGGCGTCTCTTCGGAAGCAGGCATTCCAATCGCGTCCAGCAGAGACATCTGATCTGTCGTTTCGTTCATCCGTCACCTTATAAGTCGTGCGCGATATGGTCGCAACCAGTTGACGCCGGATGCGCAGTGCTTTATGTGCATAAAATATATCGTGCACGATATAAAATTAAAGACCGAATTGGAAAACGGTCTTTTTTACATGAGGATAGGAGTAACCAAAATGACTGTCGAAGTTCTGTATGAAACAAAAGCACGCGCAACCGGAGGCCGAGACGGCACGGCGGAGACGCTCAGTGGATCTTTCAAGGTGGACCTTGCGACACCCAAGGAACTCGGGGGCGCTGGCGGCGCGGGCAACAATCCGGAAGAACTGTTTGCCGCCGGATATGCGGCGTGTTTCATCGGTGCGCTGAAATTCGTTGGCGGTCAGGAGAAAGTCGCCGTGCCGGCCGACACCTCGATCACGTCGACAGTCGGTATCGGACCGCGTTCCGAAGGCGGCTTCGGTCTTGAGGTCGCGTTGGATATTTCGCTGCCGGGGGTGGAGCGTTCAGTCGCTGAAAACCTTGTCGCAAAGGCGCATCAGGTCTGTCCTTATTCAAACGCCACGCGCAACAACATCGACGTCAAACTGACGCTCGCCTGAAGGCAAAGGACACGGTGTGCCTCTGCAAGCTGAGGCTACTGTGTCAGCTCTGACCCGACCTGGTAGACATATTGTTGCCAGGACGGGTCGAGGCCCTCGAGAAAGGGATTTTCCAACCGGAAGATTTTCCTGCCGCTCAGATTGGCGAAATCGATGCTTGCGCGGTACTTGTCTTCCCACAGTTCCTGAAGCGAGCCGTCTTCATAGGCAAGCAGCAATCCCTCGTGCACGCGTTCGATCAATTCCGTGTTTTCGCGCGAGGTCGCGAGAAACCTGGGCAGCGGGTAGTAGACAGAGATTGTCTCGTCAAAGGTCAGGCCGGAGATATGCCTGTGGGCTTCCCATTCGTCGAGAAGTTCGTTCACCCCCCTGAAAAACAGGTCCGAACGGCCGAGAGCGGCCATCGAGAACATCGGCTGGTACTCTGCGTTCGTGCGCACATTGAAGCCATGATGCCTGAGAATGCGGGTGTCCAGCCAGCCCAAGCCCTGAATTACCTCGAATTTCCTGAGATCCTCAAGCGTTTTCACCCCGGCGAGCGCTTCCTTGTTTTTCTCCGATACAAAGGCGACGCGGTAGCCGACGATACCCAGATCTACGGGGAACGGGATGACCGCAAGGCTTTCGGGTAAATCGTTGCTCATCGATGTCTTGATGATGAAATTCGAATATTTGTTGTTCGATGCCTCAATCAGGGCACGCCGCGTGTTTTGCCCGGAGGGTGTATCGCGAACGGTGAAGTCTCCGAACTTGGCCCGTGTCTTGGTCAGGGCGAGTTCGATCACGGCCCGGTCGTATTCATAGCGTTTGTCCGCCGGCGCTTCAGGCCCCATGACGGTCACGACATAATCCGCGTTTGCAACGCTTCCCAGGGGAAAGAGTAGCAAAAATGTGGCAAGCAGGAATGCGCTCGTTGTGCGTTTATTGTTCATTTTGCGCCGATGTGCCCCGGTCGGTACGCGTTTCGTCGTCGAATGAAGCCAATCGAATCTTCATTGATGCCGGGAGTTTCACACACGATGTCTTTGGATGGCAAACTTATTTGCTTAAGTTAGTTACTTTTTCTAGGTATTATACCTTCTCTCTGCACCTTTTAGTTGATTTTGCTGAGGCAGTTTTTACAGTTTGTTTTTTGCACGGTATAGCTGTCTCGATGCCGAGAGGGCGAAGACATGGACAGACCTGAGATCAACGGCGTTCTGGAAACAGCGGTCTATGTGGATGACATGGACGCTGCACACGCGTTTTATTCGCATGTTCTCGGTCTCAAGAGAATGGTCGCGGGCGACAGGCTCTTTGCCTACGACGCGGGACCGGGCCAGGCACTGCTGGTGTTCCGCCGGGGGCATACGGGGGAAGATGTCGAGACACCGGGTGGTGTCGTTCCAGGCCATGACACATCCGGGAACAGTCATTTTGCCTTCCGGATCGGCACCGGACAGCTGCAGCCGTGGCGCGATTTTCTCAGGGCCAACTCGGTCGAGATCATCAGCGAGGTGGTCTGGCCAGCCGGCGGTACAAGCATTTATTTCAACGATCCTGACGGAAATGTGCTCGAACTTGCGGCGCCGCCGCTCTGGCCGAATTTTCTATCGTGAATCTTAAGAATTTTGAGGCAAATTCTTGTCGCCTTGGAAGCGGGTGGCAAAATGAAATTCTTACAGGCAATATTCCGGACAGTTTTCTACGTAGTAGTCGGGTGCGTTATCTCGATCGGCGGAGCGGCGTTTTTTTTCATGAGCTGGGAACCAGACAGGGACGAATACCCGATCCGCGGCCTTGATGTTTCGCACCATCTCGGTGAAATCGACTGGATCGAAGTTGCCGGTGACGACATCGCCTTCGTCTACATGAAGGCAACCGAGGGCGGCGATTTCAAGGACAGTGCGTTCGCGCGGAACTGGGCTGGTGCCGGGTCGGTTGGCCTGGCCAGGGGGGCCTACCACTATTTCAGCCTGTGCAAACCGGGCAGGGAGCAGGCGCTCAATTTTCTCGAGGTGTTGCCGGAAGACCCGGACATGCTCGCACCGGTTCTTGACCTTGAATTCAGCGCCAACTGTGCGAGGAGACCGGCGGTTGAAGAGGTCCTGAAAGAGATCTCCAGCTTCGTTGCGCAGGTGGAGCTTTCGAGCCGCAAAAAAGTCATCCTGTACGCACCGGAAGACTTTTACCGTGCGTACCTCAAGGGACAGGGGCTCAATCGTCGTCTTTGGACCCGTTCTATCTGGCATTCGCCTTCCTATACGAAGGACTGGGTCCTCTGGCAGTACCAGGACAGCGGCACGATCAAAGGCATTTCGGGCAACGTGGACCTGAATGTGCTGAACGCCGAGGCAGCAGTGAACGACCTTCGTACATGATGTTCAAGTGACTGCAAATTATATGAAAAAATAGATGTATTGACTTTAACGTAAAAAGATTAAACTGTGCCCGTATCAAGGAGCGGGCATGCAGCGCTATTTCACGATCACACAACTGACGCAGGAGTTCGATATCACGACTCGAACCTTGCGCTTCTATGAGGCCCAGGGGCTGGTCACGCCGCAAAGACGCGGCCGTCAGCGGCTCTATACGCCCGGTGACCGCACGCGTATAAAACTCATTCTGCGGGGCAAACGGCTCGGATTTTCCCTGAACGAAATCAAGGAAATGATTGAGATGTACGGCATGTCGCCGGGTGAGGCAGGCCAGTTGAGGCTGCTTCTGGCGAAAATCGCGGCGCGCCGGGAAGAGCTGCTTGAAAAGCAGCGCGACATCGAATTGACGCTGCTGGAACTCGACGAAGTGGAGGCCGGAGCCAGGACACGCATGTCGGAACTTGGCAGCAAATCGCGTGTCGGGAGTGAATGATGGATCTGAAGCCGAGAGATCCCGACTGGAACCACCGTGTCCGGAACAGTTTCGCCTTGCAGCATTTCATGAAGCATCTCGGGGCGGAACTGGTGCACGTCGCCCCGGGTGCCGTGGATATCGAACTGAACATGCGTCGGGAACTGACCCAGCAACATGGTTTCTTTCATGCCGGGGCAACATCGTCGATTGCCGACAGCGCCGCCGGATATGCGGCCCTGTCCCTCTTTGCCGCTGATTGCGGTGTCTTGACGAGTGAATACAAGATCAACCTGCTCAACCCGGCCCGGCAGGGGACACTGCTGGCACGGGGGCGCGTCGTGAAGCCCGGCCGAACGCTCACCATCGCAAAGGCGGATGTCTACGGGCTCGAGGACGGATTGCAGGTCCATGTCGCGACCGGGCTGTTCACGCTTGTCAGCGTTGCAGGCGTAAAGGATTGAACCATGTCGGGTATTCTGATCCGCGATCTGTCGGCGGACGACAGATTCATCTGGGAACGCCATTGGGCAGCCTACCTGGACTTCTACGAGCAGGATCTCGCCCCGGAGGTCACCGACGGAATGTTCAAGCGCCTGCTTGCGCCCGGTTCACACAGCGCTCTCGTCGCCGAACGCGACGGCGCGGTGGTCGGTTTCGTGCATTTTCTGTTTCACGACAGCACCTGGTCGCTGGAAACGGTCTGCTATCTTGAAGATCTTTACGTGAGCCCCGAGGCCAGGGGCACGGGAGCCGGCAGAAAACTGATTGAGGCGGTGTACGCAGCGGCGGACCGGGAACCCGGCGCCAGCGGCAAGGTCTACTGGCACACCGATCGAGACAACAAGCGTGCTCAGCTGCTCTACGACCGGATCGGCGAGCTGAGCGATTCCATTCGTTACGTGCGAACCTGATATCAGGGTCGCGGGGAGGTAAAGTTATGATTCGCAACGATTTTCCCGGTTTCAACTTCGATCTGGGCGAAACCGCAGACATGCTGCGCGACACGGTTCGATCCTTCAGTCAGGACCGTATTGCCCCGCTCGCGGAGAAGATCGACAGGGAAGACTGGTTCCCGAGAGAGATCTGGCCGGAAATGGGTGAACTCGGCCTTCACGGCATCACCGTGGAGGAAGACTGGGGCGGTTCCGGCCTCGGCTACCTGGAGCATTGCATCGCGATGGAAGAGGTCAGCCGCGCCTCCGCTTCCATCGGGCTGAGCTATGGCGCCCATTCAAACCTGTGTGTCAACCAGTTGCGCCGCTGGGGCCGGGAAGATCAGAAGAAGCGCTACCTTGAAAAGCTGATAACGGGCGAACATCTCGGGGCTCTGGCCATGTCGGAACCGGGAGCGGGTTCCGATGTCGTCTCCATGAAGCTCCGGGCCGAAAAGAAAGGTGACCGCTACGTTCTGAACGGCTCGAAAATGTGGATCACCAACGGTCCGTCGGCAGACACCATGATCATTTACGCCAAGACCGATCCGGATGCTGGCCCCAAAGGCATCACGGCGTTCCTGGTCGAAAAGAACTTTCCCGGGTTTTCCGTCGCACAGAAGCTGGACAAATTGGGCATGCGCGGCTCGGAAACAGGTGAACTCGTTTTCCAGGACTGCGAAGTGCCGGAGGAAAACGTGCTTGGGGAAGTCGGCAAGGGCGTCAATGTGCTGATGTCAGGGCTTGATTACGAACGTGCCGTCCTTGCGGCCGGCTGTGTCGGGATCATGCAGGCGGCCATGGACGTCGTCATTCCCTATGTGCACGAGCGGGAACAGTTCGGTCAGCCGATCGGAACTTTCCAACTGGTGCAGGGCAAGGTCGCGGACATGTATGTTTCGATGAATGCCACCAAGTCCTATGTCTACGCAGTCGCAAAAGCCTGCGACCGCGGGGAGACGACCCGGGAGGACGCGGCGGGTGCAATCCTTTATGCCGCTGAAAACGCAACGAAGATCGCTCTCGATGCGATCCAGTTGCTCGGTGGCAACGGCTATATCAACGAGTATCCGACCGGCCGGCTGTTGCGTGACGCCAAGCTCTACGAGATCGGTGCCGGGACATCGGAAATCAGGCGCATGCTGATCGGGCGGGAAATCTTCAACAAGACAGTTTAGAGCCCGGTGCTCTAGCCGGCTGCTCGACAAGACCTTTCAGGCGCGGCAAGAATGGTCGCAGGGACGTCACGCCGCCGTCTCTGCGAAAAGGTGAGGCCGCCGTGAAGCAGACTATTCTGTCCGATACATTCGACGCCAAATCCCCTGCGGGGGCGGACATCCGGTTCCTGATGGACGGCCCGACAGGGAACATGATCCATTCCACCGTTCCTGAGGGGCAGATCAATCGCGCGACGCGGCACAAGTCGGTCAGCGAGTTCTGGTTCGTTCTGGAGGGGCGGGGACAGATCTGGCGATCCGACGGCGAAACCTCGGGCACCGTGGAACTGGTGCCGGGCGTCTCCATCGATATTCCCGCCGGCACGGCATTTCAGTACCGGAGCGACGCGGCCGTGCCGCTGACATTCATCTGCATCTCCATGCCGCCGTGGCCAGGCGATGACGAGGCGGAGTATGTCGACGGCATCTGGACAGCGACTGTCTGAAACCGGAAACTTGTCGCCCCGAAGGCAATCCTGGCCGCGGTTCCCTGCGTATTGACGATGGACACACATCAGGATTGCACATGACCCGCAAAATAGCAGTCATCGTCGGCCCCACCGGCGGCATCGGTTCCGCGATCATCGAAGCGGTCAGGGCGTCGGGAAACTACGACGAGGTCGTCGGTCTCGGCAGAAAGTCCGCGCCGCCGCTCGATCTTCTCGATGAGACGACAATCGAGGCTTGCGCGGAGCACCTGAGATCCCTGGAAGGGGAGGTCAGGCTGGTGTTCGATGCCAGCGGTGCGTTGACACTTGACGGCACGCGCCCGGAGAAGAGCTGGCGGGAAATCGACCCGGCCCATCTTGCCCGGTCCTACGCTGTCAATGCGATCGGACCGGCGCTGCTCATGAAACATTTTCTGCATCTTTTTCCGAGAGAAGGCCGAGGCCTGTTCGCGACACTGTCCGCGCGCGTCGGCTCCATCGGCGACAACAGGCTCGGCGGCTGGTACGCCTATCGGGCTGCCAAGGCAGGTCTCAACCAGATCTTGAGGACCGCTGCCGTCGAACTCGCCAGACGAAACCCCGAGGCAATTGCCGTCGCTCTTCATCCGGGAACCGTCAGAACGCAGCTGACCGAGACATTCGCGAAGAGCGGGCTCGATGTCCAGGAACCGGATGTGGCGGCACAGCGGCTTCTGGAGGTTTTAGAAGGACTTTCGCCGGCAGAAACCGGCGGGTTTTTCGATCACCTTGGCAAACCAGTCGCCTGGTAGTCCGGTTTTTGTTGAACAAGCTGCAGATTCTGCCAGAAATAGAATCCCGCACAAACTAGATTTGAACCAACCTCAGGCCGACCTCATGACCGATCCGTTCTTCCACCCGGTATCCGGGTTTGATTTGCCTCGCTTTGCCGGTGTCCCGACATTCATGAGGTTGCCGCATGTGGCGCTCGATGACGCCAAGATAGCAGAGGTCGAGATCGGCCTGATTGGCGCGCCGTGGGACGGCGGAACGACCAACAGGCCGGGTCCGCGCCACGGACCCAGACAGTTGCGCGACATGTCGACGATGATCCGGGCCCAGAACGGGGCAACCGGCGTACGTCCCTTCGAGCTGACAAACTGCGCCGATCTGGGGGATGTCGGGCCGAACCCGGCGAGCGTCGACGACAGCCTCACGCGCATGACCGCGTTTTACGACCGGGTCCGTGAACAGGGCATCCGGCCCCTTACCGCCGGCGGCGACCACTTGTGTTCTCTTCCGATCCTGCGTGCGCTCGCGAAGCACAAGCCGCTTGGGATGATCCATTTCGACAGTCACACGGATCTTTTCAAGAGCTATTTCGGCGGCATGCAATACACCCACGGCACGCCGTTCAGGCGCGCGGTCGAAGAAGGCCTTCTCGACCCCAAAAGGGTCATTCAGATCGGCATTCGCGGTACTGCCTACGACAGTGAAGACAGGGACTTTGCGGACAGCGTCGGCATCCGTGTCGTTCCCATCGAAGAGTTTCATGCGCGCGGTCCCGATGACGTCATGGTCGAGGCGAGAGAGATCGCCGGCTCGCAGGACACCTATGTTTCCTATGACATCGACTTCGTCGATCCTGCTTTTGCGCCGGGAACGGGAACTCCTGAAGTCGGCGGGCCGAATTCGTTCCAGGCCTTGCAGGTTGCCAGGCTGCTGGAAGGGGTGAACATTGTCGGGGCCGACCTCGTCGAAGTTTCGCCGCCTTTCGATCAGGCGGGCGCAACCGCCTTCCTGGGCGTGTCGATCATGTTCGAGATGCTGTGCAACATGGCCCTTGCGGCAAAGAAATGAAGTGACCGGCCGGATATTCGAAGGTTAACCATCGCTCTTCGGAGACGGTTAAACTTTTGCTCGTTAGAGTTGCGCATCTTCATTGGAGGGTGCGATGGACCGGGCTTTAAGATACGGCATTGATATTCTGGCAGGACTTGCCGGCGTTTTGATCGGCGGAATTCTCGTTTATTGGGCGATCACAAGTCTTGTTGCGTTTTATTTTATCTATGAAATGTTTACCGGTGACTCCAGTCTTCCCCAGGTGCGTCTCATGCAGGAAGCGGGAGAGTACACCGGTCACTCCTTCGAGGGGGATCCATCGCTTCTCCTGAAGCCAACCTTAACGGGTGTGGGCATGTTGGCCGCCGGAGTTGGGCTTTTCATGATCGGCGCGCGCGGACTGTTCAAACGGGTCACTGCCGGCTTGCCGGAAGCTGATGAAGGGCGTGCGGACTCAGTTGCCGGACAATGGGCTTCGATCGGCGTGTTTCTCTTCGGCATTTTCATTGCCGGGGCCGGTCTGGTCGGGAGTGCGTTTAATTTCTCCAGTTCATTTCAGATGGTTTTTATCGGCGTCGATGTCGAGGGTGAACTCATGTCGATCAAGAAAGACCCTGACAGCCCCGATGCCGGGAGGCCGCGCTTTTTCGTGACTGTCCGCTACGACGGCGCGGACGGAAGGTCGCACCAGCAAACCCTGCATGTCGGCTATTCCTACGGCGGCAGTCTCCGGGAAAGGCAGGAGCGGGCGACACCGGAAGCCCCCTTCAGACCGATCTTCAGATATGTGCCCGGGTCCCCTGAAACGCTGGTTCTGGCCCAGTATGTCGACGGGCCCCTGGAATATATCTGGTTCTTCGTCTGGCGGATTGCATTCATCTATGTCGGGATATGCGGCATCCTCAGGAATTTGCCCGGGGGCGGCGGACGCGCGGCGCAACCGGGTGTTCCTGCTCATATGAGCCGGTCACCGTATGCGCAGACACCGGGAAGGCCGATACCGAGACCGCATCCAGCGCGCGGCGGTGGTGGCGGGTTCGGTCGACGAGGGGCGTAGGTTTCCGAAATATTCAGCACTGCCGGCCGTTCGAGTTTTCGAGTGGAGACTGTTACAGTCGGTTACTGCACCTGTTGTTGCAGCCAATTTCTGAAATGGAAACGGAATGACCGGCGAAACCGACCTGCATACCCTGATCGCGCAGATGCGCCCCATGCTCGATCCGGAACCGTATGTCTTTTGCACATTTGCGAACCGGACATTTCAGGATCTCGTCGACTATGATGCGATTGGCCTTTTCGCCGAAACCGAGGGCACAACAGCGATCCTGCCGGTTGAACGGGCGCGGGAGTTGGGGCTGGCAGATGCCGAGTGGTTTCGCAGGATTACGTTGACCGTGCATTCCTCCCTCGAGGCGGTCGGCCTGACGGCTGCCATCGCGGCTGCCCTGACGAAGGAAGGGATTTCCGCCAATGTCGTGGCAGCCTATTTTCATGATCACGTGTTCGTTCCGGCCGAGAGAGCAGACGATGCACTGGATGCCCTTCGAAAACTGGCGCAGTACGGCGAGTAGGGCGCAAGCGCGGATCGCGTTGATGGCTGGTTTTTTCTTGCAATTTGCTCCCCGGCTTCCCATTCCTTAGGTGTAGGTCTCAGGGGTTTCCAGCATGCAACGGGTCAAGCGGCGTCTGTCGGCGATTATGTGCGCGGATGTTGCACAATATTCCAAGCTCATGGAGCGGGACGAGGACGGCACGCTGGACAGGCTGCGCGCGTATCGGGAGGTCATGTCCTCTCTGACGGAGCGGCACAACGGCCGGATCGTGAACACGTGGGGCGACGCCGTCATCATCGAATTCGCGTCCGTGATCGAAGCGGTCCAGTGCGCCGTTGACATTCAGAACGAGCTGTCGCTCCGCAATGCCGAGCTTCCCGAAATGAACCGGATGGAGTTTCGCGTCGGGATCAATCTCGGCGATATCATGGTCGAGGGCGATGATATCTATGGGGATGGCGTCAATGTTGCAGCGCGGCTGCAGGAGCTGGCTCCGCGCGGCGGGATCATGCTGTCCCAATCCGTCTACGACCAGGTAAAGGCGAAGGTCGCGCTCGGGTTCGAACCGCTCGGGCCGCAGGTTGTCAAGAATGTCAGCGAACCGGTAGAGACCTATGCGGTGCGGCTGGGTGGCCGGAATTCGCCAACCGAAGTGATGGATGATCGGGAGGAGGACACGCAGGCGCAGACCAGCGCGTCCGATCAGCCGCAATGGGACAAGGACACGCGGGCAGTCGCAAACGGGTTCGAACAGGCGCGTCGCTGGCTGCGTATGCAGCCCAGACGGGTGCGGACCTGTGTTGTGCTGATCGGGTTCTTTTTCGTGCTGAATCTTCTGACGACCGGGCTCTCGACCCTGTGGTTCGTATGGCCGTCGCTTCCATTCGCGTTTCTCCTCGCCTGGCATTTCATTGTCGGGCGCAGGCACACAGCGGCGGAAGAACGTCCGCCCCAGGGCGAATAAACGACCGGAATGCGGCGATGTTCCCAGATTGATAACTCTTTTCGGTCTATTCAGGCTTTCAAGGTTTGCGAGCGGTCGTTTGTTCGCATACACATGGTCAAAACAGGCGCGGAATGAATGCCCGCGAATCTGCCAGATACTGTCGGTCCAGCCGGCTCAACAGCAAAGGGAGCTTAATCCTGCGCATGAAAAACTACGCAACGAATGTGCCAGCACGTCTCGATGACGACGAAGACGACAAACCCAAGAGCCAGCCTTCGATCCAGGTCGACAAGCATCTGTTCGAGGCCCGCACGGTGCTGATCACCGGTCCGGTCACCCAGGACATGGCGCGCGACGTTTGCGCGCGGATGCTTGCCTTGGCACAGGTTTCCAACGATCCGATCACCGTGATTGTTTCCTCGCCCGGCGGTCACGTCGAATCCGGCGACATGATCCACGACACGATCAAGTTCATTGCACCGGAAGTCCGCATTCTCGGCATGGGCTGGGTGGCAAGCGCGGGTGCGCTCATCTACGTATCGGTGCCCAAGGAAAACCGTTTCTGCACGCCGAACACGCGGTTCCTCCTTCACCAACCGTCCGGTGGCGCCGGCGGCATGGCGACCGACATCGAGATCCAGGCCAAGGAAATCATCAAGATGCGTGACCGGTTGAACAAGATATTCGCGGATGCGACCGGCCAGCCGATCGACCGGATCGAGAAAGACACGGACCGGGACTACTGGATGAGCCCCGATGAGGGTATCGAGTATGGTCTTGTTGGGAAGGTCGTCACCAGCGTGGAAGAGCTGGGCTGACACTGTTCGGACTTGCAAAACAAAACGCCGGTGCATTGTCGCCGGCGTTTTTGTTTGAACAACTGGATTTCGGGATCAGGCGCTGATCAACTCCTGCTCCACCGAGTAGACCATGATCGGGTCAACAGGTCTCGGGTCGAGAACCTGCGGACGCAAGGTCGTCATCAGATCACGGATGTCCGTTTCATCGTTTTCGCTTCTCTTTCCTGCGAACAGCACCATGACGAGATGGTCAACGAACCGGTCGTAAACCTCCTTGCACGTGCAAATCGGGGATAGAAGCTCACAGATCGGCTTGCCGTCGTAAAACGGAGCGCCACCAACCAGGAAGATCAGGAATTCCGTAAAGTCTTCGGCGCGCTCGAATTCCTTCTGGAGCCGCGAGAGGTCGAAACAGGGATCCTGTTCAAGTCTGGCACGCAAGCGCGGCATTGCCTTCACCATCGCTTCGCGACCACCGAGTTTCAAATAGAGTGTCATTTGGCTACCCTCGACTGTGTCTTGGTTCAACTCACACAGCATGCCTCACTTCTGCTCACGCCCCTGTGACCTCGATCACGGTTATCGCCTTTGTGAAAAACGACAATCATTTCGGTGGAAGACCGGCGTCCGGTTCTCTTTGTTTCACCGCAGGTCAAACCAGGAAAACGACTGCACTTTCGCTGCAAAGTGTGACAATTGATTTACAGATCCGTTCCGCCAGCGTGGAACTTAAGTGTTTGGCTTATTTTGTTTTTTCCAGAAAAACCTTATTCGATCTTTTTTTGAAACCACTGAGAAACGAATTTCCGGGACCAACCGCCACACTCTTGTTTTAGTTATGGAAAACAGTCTCGTCCGGATGTGCCGAAACTGCAGGTCAGCTTCTCTTGAGCGAAATCCGAAGCTAGATTTCAGTTGCGAAAAAACAAGGTTGGACTGCCGGAATGTTCTTCTACATTTCCAAGATCGGGTATTTTTTCATCCAGCCGTCGAATCTCCTGATCGCGGTCGCGCTGCTTGGTCTGGTGCTCAAAGGCATCAACCGATGGCCGGTGACCGGGATCCGTCTGGTCTGGCTGGCTGTGTTCGGATTTGCGGTATGTGGCCTCTCGCCGGCGGCGAACTGGCTCATTCTACCCCTGGAAGAGCGGTTTCCGCGGCCGGACGTGACCAGATCCTACGACGGGATCATCGTTCTGGGCGGGGCGGTCGATACGGTCGTGACCGGCGGCCGGGGAGATACGGCACTCACGACATCAGGCGAGAGAATCACGATCGCGGCGCGGCTCGCTGCAACCCTGCCGGATGCGCGGGTCGTTCATACCGGCGGCAAAGGCGTCATCATCCAGTCCCAGGCGACGGAAGCCGAAGGAGCCGCAAAACTGTTCGAAGATTTCGGAATAGCGCCGGATCGTGTCGTTCTTGAAGACGCCTCAAGAAACACCTGGCAAAATGCCGTTCTGACCAAAAAGCTGATTGATCCGCAACCCGGGCAGACCTGGCTGCTCGTGACGTCGGCCTACCACATGCCGAGGGCCATGGGCGTTTTTGAACAGGCGGGCTGGACCGGGGTCACCGCGTATCCGGTCGACTACAGGACGCGCGGGCTGGAGGACCGAGGGCTTGCCTTCTCCGGCGCCTCGAAGGGATTGCGCCGCTTTGATCTGGCATTCAGGGAATGGCTCGGACTTCTCGTTTACCGGATCACGGGGCGCACCCCTGCGCTCCTGCCCGGGCCGGATGCATAAAAACCGGCAAAAGATTAACGCTGTCCAGATTTTACCTCTTTCACTTTGCGTTGCGACGCACCATATCTGGGATATCTCAGGGAACAAAAGGGCTTGGGCAGATGGTCCTGGAAGCACCGCTTGTCGCGGCAGACGTTGTGCAATGGCTTTATAGCGACGCGTCGTATCTCAACGATACCTTGGAAGTGGTCAGTGAAATGGCCGTCCGTCTTCGCGAGGGACATGTACCGGTGGACAGGGCAACCACCGGGATCTGGGTCGTTCATCCGAATGTCAGGGCGGAAGGCTCCGTCTGGACAAGTGAGGGGACACGAGAACTGCGTCTCTACACGGCCGAGAACAGCTCTGACGACGACTATCAGTCCAGTCCCATCAAGCGCGTGCACGACACCGTCAGACCTGTGCGCGTCAGGCTCGCGCAAGCGCCTGAACAGGCGGAGGAGTTTCCGATCACGCTCGAGTTGCGCGATGAGGGCTATACAGATTATATCGCGCTGCCGATGCCGTTTTCCGACGGCTCGGTCAAGGTCGTGACCTTCGCCACGAAGGCACCCGCCGGCTTCACCAAAACGCATATCGGCGTGTTTGAGTCGATCGTCCGGCCCCTTGGGCTCGTGTGCGAACTCAAGACGTTGCGCAGGACCGCCGAAACGGTTCTTGATACCTATGTGGGGCGGCGTGCGGGCTCGAAGGTTCTCGACGGAACCACCCGCCGCGGACAGGGCGAAACCATCAAGGCTGTTGTCAGCTTCGCCGACATCCGCGGGTTCACCCGGCTTTCCAACACGCTTCCCGCCGACATGATCGTGTCGTTCCTCAACAAGTATTTCGGGGCGATGACGGCGGCCGTCGAGGCACATGGTGGCGAGGTGCTCAAATTCATCGGCGACGAGGTGATGGCAATCTTCCCTTACGAAACGGAAGAGGAAGCGCGCGATGCGGCCAGGAGGGCGCTGCTTGCGGCACGGGAAACGCTCAAGAGGATCGAGACGATCAATACGAGCAATACCTGCGCGGTCACGCCGGATCTGAGCGTCGGGATAGCGCTGCATGCCGGCGACGTCTTTTACGGCAATGTCGGCAGCGAGACGCGTCTGGACTTCACGGTGGTCGGTCCGGTGGTCAACCTGGCCGCACGGATCGCCGAACTTGCGAAGGACCTGCATCGCGAGGTGCTCGTTTCCGACGCGCTTTCGGACATCATGGGCTGCCGGTCGGGTCTCTATGGCCGCTACCGGGTGAAAGGCTTCGATGATCCGGTTTCCGTCTATTCCCCCGACTTGTCCGATGAAAGCAAGCTTGGATACTGCCCCGAGAGCACGGCTGCCCTTGCGCGCGAGGCAAACTGACGCCGCAGCAGCACCAGCAGAACGGCAAGCGTACATGCCGCGAACACAAAGGGCCCGGCGAACCAGCCGAGAAATCCGATCGCAAAAAACAGGGCTCTCTGGCCGCGGTTGAAATGCCGTCCGGCCAGAACATTCAGTTCTGCGGCCTTGCGTGCCATTTTGCGGACGTCTTCCCGGTTGGCCCTGCCGTGCTCGGGCACCGCGCCCATGACGATACTGGCATAGTTGAAAAGCCTGTACGCCCAGCCGAACTTGAAAAACCCATATGCAAAGATGAGCATGAGGCCGAGCACCTTGATTTCCCAAAGGGCTCTGCTGCTCTCGACCGGGATCGAAAGGTCACCGGTAATCTGTACAATGCGGTCGGTTGCCTCCAGAAGCGCGAACCCGCCGCCGATCGCCAGAAGCGCCGTCGAGGCGAAAAACGCCGTTCCCTGCTGCAATCCGGACATGATGGCGGTGTCCATGATGCGCACCTCGCGATCGCACATGGAAAGCATCCATTCACGGCGGTAGTCATCCATCGCGCTGGAGAGCGTCTTGTGCCGCAAAGAGGTGACATCGACGATCAGGTTGAAACCGAACCAGGCGACAAGAAACCAGACAGCGGCAGCGATATCCAGGTTCGAAAGAGCATGCATGGCAAAACTTTCTGTTGGGCACAACGAACCCAAATAAGCATAAGCAGCTGAAAAAATGAAAGGAATTCTGCTCTGCAAAAATCGGTTGGCAGCTGCACCTTTTTTGCGCTTGCGAATTGGTAAAGGTTCGTTTACTTCGTCGCCCCAATGGCGCCACATTTGAAAATGCAGGGGATCGGCGCCGCAAAAAGTGTAGGGCTTGAATGGACGAAAACGTGCAGAAATCCTGTTGGAGCGTCACTCTCTGGACTGTCGCTGCGGTAGGTCTCGCTTTGACGATGATCCTTCTCTTCAATGATGTGGAAAGCGCGAATAACGCCGTTGCCGTCGCACAGTAAGACGCCGGTCGCGTAACCGAACGAAAGGTGTGGTCAGTGGCCACGCCTTTTTTGATTCCGCTTTGCAAAAACCGGACAGGTGTTCGGGCGTGCGGACACAACTGTGACTCCGTATCCTAATCAGGTCTGTCCCTGGGGCCGGGGATCTGTCTGAACTCCATTTGACGAACGACTTTCCTGCCCTGCGGATGACTGATCAGGAAACCGACATATGCATCCGCACCCAAAGGTATGAGCACCAGCCTTGCAACGCCCAATCCCGGCCAGGCCAGATCAGCCCCCCATGCCGGAACTTCTTCAGGATTTCGCGGATCGTTCAGGGCCTTGACATCACTCTCGTGAAGCAGGCTGGCGCCTTGAGGGTCCCAGGTCAGTCCTGCCAGGCCGCCGGAAACCGGGTGCAGCGCGATTTTGGTGCCGCCTATCGTCAGGCCAAGCCGGTCTTCTCTTTGAAAGTCAATGGTGACCTGGGCAGACTCCCGTTCCAGATCTAGTGACGTCCTTTGGCTGTCCTGTTCCGAGAACGCAGCCGTATTGACCATCGAAAACGCGCCTTCTGCCTGCTCCGCGCAAGCGGGGACAGATCCGAGCGTGATCGTCAGAACCAGAAATAAGGCCGCAAGTCGTTTCATGTGACATCCCGTGAATTGGTTGTCCGCATGATAAGGCCGACAGGTTGAGAAAGACTTGTCACGGATTGAACCGGCATTGATATGCGCCGTTAACGGGAAAGAGAAACGACGAGATCCTCGATGGTGGCGTATTCCGGCTCCCATCCAGCGGTGCGCCGTGTATGCGCGGTGTCAACCCGTTGCGACAGTGCGTAGCCCGCGTCGAAGTCGGTACGGTGATCCTGATCGATCGCGGTACCGGTCGTCTCGATCTTCAGCGGTGCGCCGTGCCGGGCGGAGATGTGTGAGGCCAGATGCCCGACGGAAATGCCCGGTACGGAGCTCGCCAGAAGTGTCATTCTGAATCTGGCGTGCTGGAGGGCAAGGCTGTAGAGAGACGCCAGATCATTGGCTTCGACAAGAGGCCACATGGTTTGCGGCCCGGCACTTGTCCTGAAGGGCACTCCGTCCTTGAGTGCTTGTGTCATCCGGGCGATGGGGCCCTCTGTCAGACTGCAGACCAGCGCGGGATGAATGACCACGAGATTGAGGTCGGTCCCGTGAGACAGGGTGCGGATCGTTTCCGCCATGAAGCGGAACGCCGGAATGGGGGCGAAAGGCGTCTTTTCGGTGATAACGTCTGCGCCCACAGTTTCGGGGAACAGCCAGATACCGCCCGTATAGACGAGTTTCAGCGGCTGTTTCCTGTGCTTTGCGGCCTGCTTGAGCGACAGCATGGACAGGCGGTCGACACGTCCCATGTCTTCGGTAAAGGTAGCTCCCGCATGCACGACGGCCTCACAGGAGGCGGCTCTCTCAACCCAGCTTTCCGGGTTCTTCAGATCGCCGGGATACGCGCTCGCGCCAAGTGCGCGCAACCTGTCAGCGGAAGCCTCCGAGCGTGCAAGTGCAATGACGCGGCTTCCTTTCGAGATCAGGTTTTTCACAACAGCTGCACCGATTGTCCCGGTGCCGCCGGTTACAAACACGTCCATAGACATAAAGAGACCCCTGTTCGGTGTGGGGTGCAAGGATTTGCTGTGCGCGCCTGTGCACAATCCACCGAGTTTCGGCGGCTCGGCTTGACGTCGGGTGCAGGCCTGCTAGTTCAGAAGAATGACGTTAAATCTGTTGAAATTATGTGTGGGGGCGGACAGCGCGGAGTCTCTGCAGGCTTGGATCGACTACCGCGTCGAGCAGGCCAGGCTTGCCGGGCGGGAGGAAGTGACCACGCATACCACGCGGATGGTTCCGACTCGCCGGGACGAACTTCTTGACGGCGGATCGCTCTATTGGGTCATCAAGGGCAAGATCCAGGTCCGTCAGCACCTCGTCGACATTCGCCCTTTTACCGATGAAGGCGGTATCAAACGGTGCGACCTGGTGCTTGAGCCGCGGTTGATCCTGACGCGCTATCAGCCCAGGAGACCTTTCCAGGGCTGGCGCTATCTGAAGCCGGAAGATGCTCCCGAGGACATGCGCTCTGCCGGCGACACGCGCACGATCCCGGACGCAATGCGGCGCGATCTCGTTGAGCTTTGTCTGCTCTAGCGTGAGGACCTTAGGAAGCCGGACAAACTTGCCAAGAAGCGCTCTCATGCCCACTTTCTTGGTAAGTGAGCGAGGCAGGGAACAGGCAGGATGGCAAAATCCAGAGACGGTATGGTGGAAACACCGCTCAGGCAGGGCTCACAAAGCCCGTCCACCGTTGATGATGTTTCCGCTTTTCTGGAAAAAGCGAAGACAACCAAACCCCAGCCGGGGAGCGGCGGGCGCCTGATATTTGCCCTGGATGCCACGATGAGCCGTCAGCCGACCTGGGACAGGGCCTGTCACATCCAGGCGGAAATGTTTCAGGAAGCGGGCAAGATCGGCGGGCTGAAAATCAAGCTTGTCTATTTCCGCGGTTTTGGCGAATGCAGGGCATCGAGATGGTTCGAGCGCAGTGATGAACTTGCGCGTGCGATGAGCCGGATTTCCGTTCAGGGCGGGCGCACGCAGATCGGCAAGGTCCTCTCCGCGGCGCTCCAGTCAGCGTCGGACGAGAAAATCGCGGCGGTCGTCTATGTCGGCGACTGCATGGAGGAAGATGTGGACATGCTTTGCGACAAGGCCGGTCAGCTCGGCCTGCTCGGTGTGCCCATGTTCTTGTTCCAGGAAGGACGCGACGCCGTCGCCGAGCAGGCCTTCCGCGAGATGGCGCGTCTGACGAAGGGGGCGTATTGCCCGTTCGACGCCGGCTCTGCGCAGCAGCTTGCCGAACTCTTGAAAGCGGTCGCAGTTTTTGCAACTGGTGGGCACAAGGCGCTTCAGGCGCTTGAAAAGAAAGGCGGGCAGGGCGCCCGTCTGCTGTTGCAGCAAATCAAGCCTGGCTGATGTTCTATTTTCTTATCGGATTGATCCTGCTTGCGGCCGTTGTTTTCGGCGCCCGCAGTTTTGTTCAGGCGAACCCGGCGGATCTTGCCCGCAAGGTACGCACCCTTGGCGGCGTCGCGTTGCTGCTGATCGGAGGCGTGTTTCTCGTGACCGGGAGGTTCATGTTCGCCATTCCCACGATCGGATTCGGCCTGTCACTGCTCGGACTGGCGGGACTGGGCGGACTGACCGGAACATACAAGCCCAACAAATCGTCCGGTCAACGATCGCGGGTGAGGACGGCGATGATCGAGATGGAACTGGATCATGATACCGGCGAGATGACCGGCGTTGTGCTGGCCGGCAGTTTTCAGGGCCGCAATCTTGACGATCTTGCAGAAGAACAGCTTCATGCCTTCTGGCAGGAATGTCTGCAGGACGACCAGAGCCTGAAACTAGTCGAAGCTTATCTCGACCGCCGGTTTTCCGGATGGCGTGAACACTTCCAGTCGGATGGAACAGAGGGGCAGGGAAGCCCGGCGAGCTCTGGCCCCATGACAGATGAGGAGGCCTACGAGATCCTGGGGCTTTCTCCCGATGCCGGGGACGCGGAAATTCGAGCCGCGCACCGCAGGCTTATGCTGCGCGTTCATCCCGACAAGGGAGGATCCGGCTTCCTCGCGGCGAAAATCAACGAGGCTAAAGACACGCTTCTCAGAAGACATTGAGGACATCCGTTACGCTGTTACTGATAGATGGCGAAGCAGGCGAATTTTGCCTTTTTGAGGGTTCTGCAGGCCCTGCGCGCTGCGGTCTTGTTTTCGAAGCCGACGAAACGTGCCCGGTAAAGCGTTGTTCCGTTGGCATCGACTGGTTCGGTGTAAGGTGAGCGTCCGCGCAGCGCCGCGCCGGTTCTGGCCTTTGCCTTTTTCAACAGAGCGACGGCCTGGTTCTCCGTTTCCGATGCTGCGATCTGAACCTGCCAGCCCGGCTCGATGTCCGGCCTGTCGCTGGTGGCCACGGTTACACTGTCGCCACGCGTTTCCGGTTCAACCTGCGGCGCCGCTGTCGCCGAGGCGATAGCAATTGCCCGAGGTGCTTCGACAGCTTCAGGCGCCGGGATTGTTTCGATCCTCACCGTTTCAACGGTGATTGTCTTGGCGGGCACAGGGCTGTTGCCGCGTGGCGATGCGCTGGCGGTTGCCTTTGTCGCCGCGCCTCTTGCCGCATCCAGCAGGGCCTTGTTGCCGGTCGAGTTCGTCGTCAAATCAAGGCCGGGGCTTTCGCGCGGGACCGGCGGCAGAGCGGTCGCGACTGCAAAGGTTTCGTCAAACCGCTGCTTGACCAGTTTCGGCGGGACCGGGACGGCTTCGCCGAAGCCCGGGATTGTCTTCGGTGCGGTGTCCGCAACGGCTTTCGTCACTGCCGGGTCGCCGGACGGGGAGGGATCCGGAACGGCAGGTTTCTGTGAACCGGCGTTGAAGGCCAGAACCATCGGCGCACCGGTTGCAGGTGCCTGCCGGCTGCCCGGTTTGGCCTTTGGCAGCGGCGGCGACTTGAGCGCCGAGGCGACGAAGGTCGGGGCTGCCCCGCCCTTGGCGATCGCAGGAACGGTTTTCTTGCCGCGGCTCGCCTTGGAGAGGTATCGGCTGATCAGCTTGGTCATCTGCGCATTTCTTGAAGCGCCCGAGCGTCCGCCCATGACAACGGCGACAATCTGACGTCCATTGCGGTTGACCGATGTCACGAGATTGAAACCCGAAGCACGGATGTAGCCTGTCTTGATGCCGTCCACACCCTTGACGCTGCCGAGCAGCTTGTTGTGGTTGCCGTATGTCCGGCCGCCATATTTGTAGGAACGCGTCTTGAAGTAACCGTAATACTGAGGGAAGTGCTCCTGAATCGCGCGTCCCAGGGTCGCCATGTCGCGAGCCGTGGTGCGTTGTCCGGAGTTGGGAAGACCATGCGGGTTGCGGAACGTGGTCTTCTTCATTCCGAGCGCGCGCGCCGTCCGCGTCATCCGCTCCGCGAATTTTTTCTCCGAGCCGCCGATGTTCTCGGCAACCACGGTAGCAACATCGTTTGCCGACTTGGTCACGAGCGCGAGGATGGCGTCCTTCACCTTGATCGTCTTGCCGGGCTTCAGGCCGAGCTTGGAAGGCGGGCGGCCTGCCGCGTATTTCGAAACCTTTAACCTTGAACTCAGGGTCAAGCGTCCCGCCTCAAGTTCTTGGAAAACGACGTAGAGCGTCATGATCTTGGTGAGGGAGGCCGGGTAGCGATAGGCGTCAGCCGAAGACGCGTAGAGTGTCTTACCCGTTTTGGCGTCAACGACGATTCCCGCATATTTCGGGTTGGCATTCGCCGTCGCCGGCAATGCAAGCGCCAACGTGCTGAGAGCGAGAATTTTGCCGATCCGAGCCATCGACCGAACAATGCGAAAAGAACGCATACCAAACACTGTTACAATCCCAATCCGGGTCACATATTTCAGTCTGGAGAATTGCTGGCTGAATCTTCCTCCCTGCGATCCAGCGCGACGCTCCGTGATGTCCGGTTTATTTGATGGAATCACGGTTACGAATGTGTAAATGAATTGCAGAAAAACCACTGTGATTAGTAGTTTTTTGTTAGAGTTAATGCTTCGTTAAATTCAGTTTTATTTGTTAATTTCTGATTAATCTAAAATCTTGCTTCATATTTCTCTCGACTTCGTAGTAAAAATAGAAAATTAGTTATTAAGATGCGGATTATCCGGCTCTGGTGATTAGCACTCGACCGTGCATTATTCAAACTCCTTGCGTAGAATCCTTCAAGTCATGAATTCTGGTTTTCCGGTCGCCGTGCAATCGGCAATTGAGTCTCCAGGACGCAATTCCCGTTATGGGGCATGTGTCATTAAATTCTCGTAAGGGTTGTTGTTGCAATGCAAAATAATCTTGACAGTTATTGTGCAGTGCATTACGAACCCTGTCCTATAGGTAACGCGATACGCGCACCGGACGTCTTATCAAGCCACGTCAAAAAGGCTTCTGGATCCGGTCCGCTGGATGAGGTCAGTGAAATGATGAACAACTTTGATGACTTGCAGAAGTTGAGCAAAGACAACATGGATATGGCCATGGAATCCTTCGGTTCCATGAGCAAGGGTTTCCAGGCGATTGCGGCTGAAGTTGCCGACTACCAGAAGAAGTCCTTCGAAGAAGGCACTGCTGCTGTCGAGAAACTGGTTGCTTCCAAGTCTCTGGACAAGGCTTTCGAAGCCCAGGCCGATTATGTCAAAACATCCTACGAAGGTTTTGTCGGCGAAATGACAAAGCTCGGTGAAATGGTCACCGACATGTCCAAGGACGCCTACAAACCCTACGAAGGTGTGCTCGGCAAGATGGCGAAATAAGCCAGCAAATATTCCGTATTATGACGGAGTGATATGAGAACCCGGCTGATCGCAGCCGGGTTTTTGTTTTATATGCACAGATTTACCCAATTTTCGAATGCTGCGCACAAGTGAAATTTCATTGACACCGATTTGTGTGGCATCCGCATCTTTTATTCGAATTTCAGGCACCTACATTCCTCAATGACGGGGACGCTCCTGTCCCAAAAGAGGCGTTCACCTAATTCTTGATGAAATCGACCATTGCGCAAGCGCCGCTTGCGCGGCAGGATTATCAACGAAGATCCAACATCCGCGGCAAGATGCCGTGGGTTCCTGTGGCCGGACAGGTCGCCGTTCGGCGTCTGTCACGAGAAATGAATACTGGTAAATGCCGGAATGAGCGAGGCGATAGATACGGCAATGTCGGCGGGCTCCGATCGTGACAACGACGGTGGCGACGCCGGAACGGTTGTTGTTACACGGACGAAAACAGTCACCAAGCGGCCCAATCTCTATCGCGTGCTGCTCTTGAATGATGACTATACTCCCATGGAGTTTGTCATCCACGTTGTGGAAAGCTTCTTCCAGAAGAACCGGGAGGAAGCGACCCGTATCATGTTGCATGTTCATCACCACGGTGTCGGGGAATGCGGTGTGTTTTCCTACGAAGTTGCCGAAACCAAGGTTACCCAGGTGATGGATTTCGCGCGCAAGCATCAGCACCCTCTGCAATGCGTCATGGAAAAAAAGTGAGGACCAATCTACGTGCCTTCTTTCTCACGCAGTCTTGAAAAAGCTCTTCATCAGGCTCTTGCTTTCGCAAATGAACGGCAGCAGGAATACGCAACGCTGGAGCACCTGCTTCTGGCCTTGCTTGATGACCAGGATGCGGCGGCCGTCATGCGGGCCTGCAACGTCGATCTGGACACGATCCGCCGGAACCTTCTCGAATACATCGAGACGGAGCTGGACAATCTCGTCACCGACAGTGACGAGGATTCAAAGCCAACCGCCGGCTTCCAACGGGTGATCCAGCGCGCGGTCATCCACGTTCAGTCCTCCGGACGCGAAGAAGTGACCGGTGCCAACGTGCTGGTCGCGATCTTCGCCGAACGCGAAAGTCATGCGGCCTATTTCCTTCAGGACCAGGACATGACCCGCTACGACGCGGTCAATTACATTTCCCACGGTATAGCCAAACGCCCTGGCATGTCGGAAGCGCGTCCGGTCGACGGTGCCGAGGAGGAAGATATCCTGCCGGGCTCCGAAGGAGACAAGAAGCCCAGCCAGAAAACCGATGCGCTTGAAGCCTATTGTGTCAACCTGAATGACAAGGCAACCAGCGGCAAGATCGATCCGCTGATCGGGCGCGACAGTGAAATTCAGCGCACCATCCAGATCCTGTGCCGCCGGTCGAAAAACAATCCCTTGTTTGTCGGCGACCCCGGGGTCGGCAAGACGGCGATCGCCGAAGGGCTCGCGCACCGGATTGTCAACGAAGACGTACCTGACGTGCTCATGGACGCGACCATCTTCTCGCTCGACATGGGTGCACTGCTCGCCGGAACGCGCTACCGCGGCGACTTCGAGGAGCGTTTGAAGCAGGTCGTCAAGGAGATCGAGGATTTCCCGGGTGCCGTTATGTTCATTGACGAGATCCATACGGTGATCGGCGCAGGTGCGACATCGGGTGGTGCAATGGACGCTTCGAACCTTTTGAAGCCCGCACTTGCGTCCGGCGCGATCCGCTGTATCGGGTCGACCACCTACAAGGAATACCGGCAGTTCTTCGAAAAGGACCGGGCGCTGGTGCGCCGGTTCCAGAAGATCGATGTGAACGAGCCGACGATTCCGGACGCGATTGATATCCTGAAAGGCCTGAAGCCTTATTTCGAGGACTTCCACAAGGTCCGCTACACGAACGATGCCATCAAGACGGCTGTGGAACTGTCGGCGAAATACATCTCGGACCGCAAATTGCCCGACAAGGCGATCGACGTTCTCGACGAGACGGGCGCATCACAGATGCTCGTGCCCGAGGCGCGCCGTCGCAAGACGATTGGCGTCAAGGAAATCGAGAACACGATTGCCACGATGGCACGCATCCCGCCGAAATCCGTTTCCAAGGACGATGCGGAAGTGCTGGAGAATCTCGGTAAGGACCTGAAGCGCGTCGTCTACGGTCAGGATTCGGCCATCGAGACGCTGGCGTCCGCCATCAAGCTTGCCCGTGCAGGTCTGCGCGAACCGGACAAGCCGATCGGCAGCTACCTTTTCTCCGGCCCGACCGGTGTCGGCAAGACGGAAGTTGCCCGGCAGCTGGCTTCTTCGCTCGGTGTGGAACTTATCCGCTTCGACATGTCCGAGTACATGGAGCGGCACACGGTGTCGCGCCTGATCGGTGCGCCTCCCGGATATGTCGGCTTCGACCAGGGCGGTCTGCTGACTGACGGCGTCGACCAGCATCCGCATTGCGTGCTCCTGCTCGACGAGATCGAGAAGGCGCATCCGGACCTGTTCAACATCCTGCTGCAGGTCATGGACCACGGCAAACTAACCGATCACAACGGCAAGCAGGTCGACTTCCGTAATGTCATCCTGATCATGACGACGAATGCGGGTGCTTCGGACATGGCGAAGATGCCGGTCGGCTTCAATCGCATCAAGCGCGAAGGCGACGACACGGAAGCGATCAACAAGCTGTTCACGCCGGAGTTCCGGAACAGACTTGATGCAATCATCCCGTTCGGCAACCTGCCGATGGAAGTGGTCTACAAGGTCGTCGAGAAGTTCGTCATGCAGCTGGAAGTGCAGCTCGCAGATCGGAACGTGACGTTCGAGCTGACCGACGATGCCGTCAAATGGCTGGCCACGAAAGGCTACGACAACCAGATGGGCGCAAGGCCGCTTGGACGGATCATCCAGGAGCACATCAAGCGTCCGCTTGCCGACGAGGTTCTGTTCGGCAAGCTCAAGAAGGGCGGCATGGTCAAGGTTTCCGTCTCCGAGGACAGCAACGGGCTGTTGCTTGAAAGCGTGGAGGAGCGAGCTTCTCCGCCCAAACCAAAGGCCAAGGCGGAAGCCAAACCCAAGCCGAAACGGCGCCGCAAGCCGGCCGCGAAAGCGACGGCGGCAAAGCAGTCAAAGTCGTCCGGCGGCGGCAAGGGCGGATCTTCCAAGAAGAGCCTCGTACCAAAGGTACCGCTGGCAGACTGATCGGCGACAGAAACAAGTCGAAGCCCCGGACCTCGTCTGGGGCTTTTTGCTGAATGGCACACTGGCAATTCGCGCCAGTCATCGATTCCATCCGGTAATTTTGTTTGTGGCTCCGCTCACCAACTCCTAGTTTGTGGGCAACAAAAGGAGTCGGACATGACCGAGAAAAAAGTTGCCCTTGTCACCGCCGGCGGTTCCGGAATGGGCGCGGACGCTGCGCGCCGTCTGGCCTCCGACGGTTTCAATGTCGCGATCCTGTCGTCATCCGGGAAGGGAGAAGCTCTCGCGGAGCAGCTTGGCGGTCTTGGGTTTACCGGGTCAAACCTTGAACCCGAAGACTTGAAGTTGTTTGTTGAAAAATCCGTCAAAGAATATGGCCGAGTTGATGTTCTTGTAAATTCGGCAGGACATGGTCCCAAGGGCGACATCCTCGAGATTTCCGATGAGGACTGGCACAAGGGCATGGATTACTACCTGATGAATGTGATCCGTCCAAGCCGGCTGGTCGCGCCGATCATGGCGGAACAGGGCGGTGGAACGATCCTCAACATCTCGACCTTCGCCGTGTTCGAGCCCGATCCCATGTTCCCGACATCCGGCGTGTTCCGGGCGGGTCTTGCAAGCTTCACCAAGCTCTTTTCCGACAAGTTCGCCGCGCAGAACGTGCGGATGAACAACATTCTTCCCGGTTTCATCGACAGTCTTCCGGAAAAGGACGACCGGCGCGCGCGCATCCCGATGGGCCGCTATGGCCGATCCGATGAGGTCTCCAGCCTGATTTCCTACCTGGCCAGCGACGAGGCCGCCTACATCACCGGTCAAAACATCCGGATTGATGGCGGGTTGACGCGGTCGGTCTGATGCCGGCCGGCTGGCGTCAGTAGAGATTGCCCAATGCGCGCGGCCGGACAGGGCGTTTGCCCTGGGCGTAGTCGAGTTGCGCGCGCAACCACAAAAGGCTGTTGAGAAACGGGTCTCTGGAAAGTACCTCCGGACGGCCCCTTAGAACGCCCGTGACCTTGACGTAGTCCCGGCAAAGGGAACGGTCCGTTTCGCTTCCGTCCGGGGCTATCGGGCACCACTGGTTCAGATCGCGAGGTACGCCCCATGCGAGACCGCGCTGGTAACACGTCAGGGCAAGGTATCTCGGTTCGATCAGTGTTTCGCCGTCCGGTCCTTTCATGCCCCAGAGCCCGTTTTCCTCGAATCGTTTCAGGGCCTTTCCGCAGGTCAGCAATATTTCCCGCTCCGCCCGGGATGGCGGTTTCTGAAAGACCTCGATTTCGTTGTTCCCGGAATCGATCCAGAACGTGCGCTTGTCCAGCTTGACCCGGTATATCGGCGGTGTCTTCGCACCGTCGTTTTCCTTGGTTGCGACCGGCTTTTTTGACAGTTCCTGAGCAATGTCATCGTAGATCGGCGGAATGATGAATTCGCCTGCCTTGTTGATGACGCCCTCTTTGCCATTCAGCGAAACGATGGCCGTCTCCAGACCGAAGTAGACTTTGCCGTCGAACCAGCCCGTCGGCGGAAGCACCAGGCCATCCTGGCTGATGACCTTGTACTGATCCTTGCCGAACCTGAGCGACAGGTGTTTCTCGCAATCCCGGCTGGAATGCAAAAAGTTTTTGATTGCCTGTCCGGTCACCAGAGGTCTCGGGATTTTCGGATGCGAGACGGCAAGAAATCCGTGTTGTTCGAACAGTTTCAGTCCGCCCGGGCAGGTCTGGTGAACAAATCCGTGCCGCTCGTCGGTCACGAGTTCACCGGCCGGGGTGAGACTGTGCCACCGCCCATTTTCAAGAACACGTGGAAGACGGCCGTCTTTCGGAATAGAGACGCCATCGAAGTACCGCCCGGACAGAAGGACGCCGTTCAGCGAAATGACGCCAAAGCTGCCTTTCTCTCCGGGGTGGCGGACGCGCGCGAATTGTTGCGACCAGTCGGATATTTTCCCGAACTGTAACGGTATGATCAGTTTCCCGGTGTCGTCCACAGCTCCGTAAAGGGCGGGTTCGCCGTCCTTGTCCGGAACACCCTGCACGACAGCAAGGCCATTGGAAAGCTGCGAAACCGAGCGGTATCGTGGCGTGACCTGCCAAGTGCCGTCGGATCGCAGCAATCCGAATCTGGCATCCGTGAGCCTGTTTTCAGAGGCCCAGATCAGGCCCCTTGAATAGTCGTCAAACTTTTCGACGTAATAGCGTTTGTCCGAAATCAAGCCATTCTCGACGTGGTAGAGACCGACACCGCCAGTGAATTCCTGGTACAATGACGGTCCCCAGTTAAGCTCATACGCCAGTTCGATATTGGGGCGGCGGGGGGTGTCGGTGAAAAGAAACGTGTCGCTCGTGAAATGGTAGATGCGTCCGAACCGGGGTTCGACGACAAAACTCCCACCGCGGTCGATCACACCGGCCAGCGGGCCGACAAAGACTTCCGCCAGTCCGTCTTTGAAACGCCCTGCAAGATCGTAGTGGGGCTCAATCACCATTTCGCCGGTTCGGTCGATATAGCCGTATTTTCCGTCGACCCTGACAGTGGCAAGACCCTCACTGAACTGGCCTGCATCCTGAAAAGTGTTTGGTATTCTTTGTTCTTGAGAACCCCGCTCGATATAGCCACAAAGTTCGAACGCACCTCTGCAACTTGGTATCAATACCGGTTCCTCTGCTTCCGCACTGCGCGGAGCCAGCAGAATTACCGCGCAAAACAAAGCCCTGATCAAGACATTTCCCGCCACCTTGGAACCCTCTGATTGTCACTTGCTGGCTTCAATCTAGTGTGGTGACTTTGGCGAAACGCGGGCAGGGGTTGTGAATCGGCGATGCCATCGTTGACAAGGGTTAAACGTCCTCCGGCGCTGCGGAATTCTCGCTTGTGACTGCCGGCGGTCTGGACAGTTTGTGCGGAAAAATGTAAGGCTTCCTTATTATCTACGACTCTCGAGTGCCCCTCCCATGACCGTTCCTGAAGGAACTGCGCAAACGAACCCGCCTGATCTTCCGGCGAAAACCGGGAGACAATGGTTCTTCATGGGTATGCGTGCGTCGATTTCGATACCGGCCCTGATCCTGACGGCGGCCTTTGTCGGATTTGCCGGATTGGCGCGCGAGACCGGCCTGTCGCTTGGCGAAACGCTGGCCATGACCGGCCTCATCTGGGCCTTGCCGTCGATCGTGGTTCTCACCGGCGCCCTCACGTCCGGCATGGGGCTGGTGCCGGCGGCCATTGCCGTTGCCCTGGCTTCCGTCCGTCTGATGCCGATGACCATGGCGCTGATGCCGATGGTCAAGGTGCCGGGGAAGACCAGAACCTGGCACCTGTTGATCGCCTCGCATTTCGTGGCGGTCACGGCCTGGGTGTTCGCCATGCGCACCTTGCCGGAGCTGCCGCGCGCGGCGCGTCTGCCGTATTTTTCCGGGTTCGGGTCCGGCGTCACGAGTTTTGTTTTCTGCATGACAGGCATCGCCTACATGGCCGTGGAACGGTTGCCGGATGTTGTCGCCGGTGCGCTGGTCCTTGTGACGCCGGTCTATTTCCTGTGCTCGCTGTGGGGGGCTGCGCGTCTCAACGTGGACAAGGCGGCGATGGTGGTCGGGCTTGTGCTGGGACCGGTTGTCTATCTGTACCTGCCGGGTCTTGACCTGTTGTGGACCGGGCTGATCGGCGGGACAGCGTCTTTCTTCGGCATGAAGATCTTCCGGAAGGGGCTGTCATGACCGAGGCCCTTGTCCGTGACACCTGGTGGTGGCCCTATGTGATGATCCTGGTGGCCGGATGGTTTGCGACGGATGTCTGGCGCTGGATCGGGGTGTTTGCCAGTGGGCGGCTCCGCGAAGACAGCGAGTTGCTGATCTGGGTGCGCTGTGTCGCAACGGCACTGGTCGCGGGCCTGATCTCAAAGCTGATCCTGTTTCCGCAGGGCGTCCTGAGCGAGACGCCGATGTGGCTGCGCGTTGCCGCATCCAGCGCCGGATTTGCGGCGTTCTTCGCGTCGCGGCAGAAAGTCATTGTCGGCGTTCTTGCCGCCGAGGCGGTCCTGATCGGTGGCTGGTGGCTGGTCGATCAGGTAGGCTAGACTCTACTGACCGCGATCAGGAGAGCAAGATGGCAGATCAGGTGGAACTCTTTTATGCCCCGCAGACCCGCGCGACGGGCGTACGTGTCCTGCTCGAGGAACTGGGGGCGCCCTACATCCTCAATGTCCTGAACTTCAAGCTGGGCGAGAACAGGAAACCCGACTTCCTGTCGATCAATCCGGCCGGAAAAGTTCCGGCGGTGCGGCACGGCGATACGGTGGTGACCGAACAGGTCGCCATCTACGTTTATCTCGCGGACCTTTTTCCGGAAAAGGGACTGACACCCGCGGTCGACGATCCGATTCGCGGGCCGTATCTGCGCTGGTTTGTCTACATGGCGTCCTGCTTCGAACCGGCGCTGGTGGATCGTGCGCTGAAGCGGGAAGAGCCGCCGCAATCGATGTCGCCCTACGGGAGTTTCGACACGGTGATGGAAAACATGCGCGAGCAATTGTCGAAGGGGCCCTATGTCCTGGGCGACAGACTGACCGCGCTGGATGTTCTCTGGGCCATGGGGCTTCGATGGGGCATGATGTTCGGCATCGTGCCGGAGTTCGGTGAGTTCAAGGACTATACAGCCAGGTTCTTCGAGAGGCCGGCCGCCGTAAAAGTGCTGCAGGAGGACCAGAACCTGGCCAGAGAACAGGAAGAGGCGGCCAAGGCGGCTGGTGTTGCCTAGGGTCAGGATTCCTAAACGGCTTAGAACCCTCCCACATTCCGCTTCGTAAATTCAACCACACATGGCATAGTGGTTGCTTTGAAACTAGGGGGGTCTTTTTCTTATGACAAATCTTGAAATTCTTGAGACCTGGTTCCGGCGCGTCTGGAGCGAGGAGGACGAAGCGGCCATTGAAGAAATGTTCGTTCCGGACGGTCGGGCTGTTGGTTTGGGGGCCCAGACCAGGGACGGCGATGACGCATTTAAAGAACACGAAATGCTCGGCCCGGAAGAGTTCAAGGTCTTTCAAAGGGCGCTGCTCAACCTTGTGAAGGACGTCAAAATCGACATCAAGCGCAGTATCGCCTCCGGAGAATGGCTTTGCGCGCTGTGCGAGTTTCAGGGTACCTCGCGCAAGACAGGCGAGCGCGTGAGAATGACGGGCACGGTTTATGGGCGTTTTTCGAACGATCAGATCATCGATGCCTTCAACCATTTTGATTTCTTGAGCCTGTTTCAGCAGCTTGGCTCGCTGGACAAGGGAACGTTCGAACGTTGCCTCAATTGCCCGGATTAGCGGCATGGGCCAGCCGGGCTAGCCGGGCCAGGGTGCGCCAATACACCATGAACCCGGCTTTAGCATTTCGGGAAAATCTGAATTTCAATGTTGCGAGGAAATGTCCATGACTACTGAAGACGTCGTTCGCACAGCGATCGAGTGCTACAACCGGGGCGATGCCGAGACCGTCTCCTCGCTTCTGCATGATGACATCCGGTATTGCATCCACGCCGACGTGGAAACCGGTCCTTATTGCGCCGATTGCACCGGCAAGAGCGCTTTCTGGAACACAATCGGGCAAATACAGGCGGACTGGCAAATCGATGAATACCGTCTGACCGACATCATCGTTTCGGGCGATCGGGCGGCAACTCAGATCAGTGTGAAGATGACGAGCCGCCACACCGGCGTCCCGCGTGAAACGGAGTTGGCGCTGTTCTTCACCGTGAAGGACGACCGTGTTGTGGAACTGCACGAGTACCACGACACCGCAGCGGCAGCCCGAGCGAGATGACCAGTTCACTTGAAGCTGGAAGAGAGTGAAGTTGCAACCTCGTGAACGTGGATAGGGTACACGGAGAAACGTTCACGAGGTCGCGAAGCGATTTTGAGGATCGCTAATTAACGTTACGGTACATTCATTAATAAACCACTTAAATTTAACTTATCAATCAATTGCCGTTGCATTCAACGGTTCGACGCTCAAAATCCATTTTTTCAGAACATATGGAAGGATGGCTTGCGCCGTGTGTGGTGGATATTCGTCGACCGGACTGCAGTCCAGCCACTTGCCGTCGTCTTCGATCCGGCCTGTTTCAAGGCAGGAGAAATAGAGATCACACCACGCACTGTAGGAAGTGCGCAGGACCAGGTTTTCAGGAACGTTCAACTCCAGCGTGACATAGTCGGATTGCGAAAGTTCGTGATCGGACAGGAGCATCGTCGCGAGCAATTCTAGCTCGCCGGGGTCTGCCTCGAACGTCCAGACAGGCGGCGTCAGACTGTCCGACAGGCCGATCTCGCACATGTGTCTACTGACAAATTCATACGCAATGCGATGCCTGCCGGCGATACCGGTTCCTTCCCAGGTCGGCCGGTAGCGTCCATCGGAGTTGAATAGGTCCAGTACCGGCGTTCGTTGAAAGGTGAACACCCGGATCGTTTCGCCGGACCGGGTCACGCTCAGGCGAGGGCCGCCCGGATCTTTTCCGCATTGGCGACAAGACTGTCGTTGTCGGCCATCTCGCCGGTATGCGGTCTGAGCGAAACACCGTCAAAGCGCGGGATGATGTGGACATGGGTGTGGAAGACGACCTGTCCGCCGGCGGGTTCAGAAAATTGCTGGATTGTCGTTCCATCGGCGCCAAAGGCCTCGATGACCGTGCGCGCCATCTTCTGGACCGTTGCCATGACCGCGTTCAGGTCGTCCGGTTCGATATCCAGGATGTTGCGCGATGCGGCCTTGGGAATGACCAGTATGTGCCCGTCGCCGCGCGGCATGATGTCCATGATCACGAGGGTTTTTTCGTCCTCGAAGATCTTATGGCTCGGCAGTTCGCCCCGCAGGATCTTGGCAAATACGTTCTGGTCGTCATAGGCGGGGGTGGTCATTGTCGTGGTATCCGCTAAACGGGTCAAAGATGGGTTTATCAATGAAAACAGTCACAAATTGCCCGAACAATCAAGTGAAAGCAGACAACTGGGGACCCGAAGGGGTGGCGCGATGAGTTATCAATTCATCCACGCCGCACAAGGCCGGTTTGGTGTTCTTGGTGCAGGGTATGAATGCTGGCGGTATTTATGGAATCTGCACTATCCAACCGCTATTCCATCGTATTCCTTGGCAAAACCAATCGAGGAAAACGCCTGCCGGCGATCAGCCTGTGCACTCGACAAGGACGGTGTATTCGCTGAGAAGTTCAGCGATCATTTCCGGTGAAATCCGAGTGTCAGTCGATGCTATCTTCGCGGCAACACCATTCTGGTGAAGAAAAAGCTGAGCGATCGTGCCTCGTATTGCGAAGTTGATGTTTTGTGGAATATCTCCGGTCGCAGCGATAACAGAGACCGCATCAAGTTTCGACGCGACGACACCGACAACGTTACCGGCTGAATTGACCGCGGGACCACCTGAGTTCCCCGGCTGAACCGGCGCCGTGACCTGCATGTCGATCCCGTCTCCGCCGAGACCTTTGTGCGCTGCAACCGTGCCGCGCGTAATGTTCAGGCCGCCCAAGACACCATGGTACGGAAAACCGGCGATGGTGATATCGGAATTCAATCGCGCCGGCGATCTCGAAAAAACAGCGGTTCTAGTAACTGGCATGCTTGGAGTGTGCAGAAGCGCGAGGTCGAACTGCTCGTCTTTGGCGAGCAATGCGGTTTCGTGACCGTTCACGGTAATTCCCGTGCACTCGTTGATGACATGTGCATTCGTTACGACGTGGCCCTCTTCGGTGACGACAAAACCAGTGCCGGTACCGATTTTTGAAGAACGGTTTTCGTTTTCGTCCTGCTGATCCCGATTACTCTCTGCTTCCTGATCTGGTTTCTTTGCCTCTTGCTGATCCGCTGTGCTTTCAGCGCGCGCATTTCCATTCTCGGATTGATTGTGAGTCTGCTTTGTTTCGCTGCTCAGATAGTCGTCCCTTTCCTGTTCCGCGGCACGCCATTGTCTGAGAAATTCATCGGTTACATTCGTCAACCGCGGCGAGAGTTCGATCATGTCGGGATGTTCACCCCATGTCATTGTCGTCAAAAGAACGTTCAGTATGTGGAGGTCCTCGATGCTGAAATAGAAGGCGACCGTGTTCCATGTCCGACTCATGTGTCTGGAAATTATGTAACCAGCCCTTCGCTCATTCCTCAGCAGCGTCAGCCAAATGCCTTTCCCTCTCTTCTCTGAGAGAATTTCGAAGTGCTTCGACTGAGCCCACACGTATTTTTGCATTGCAGATTTGGAACTGTCGAACTTCTCGACTATGTAGTTTTCCTTCACGCCAAGGTATACATCAATAAACCCATCCGTCGTCTCGTAGTCAACGTCAGGCAAGAACAGTGTAAGGTCCAGTTCTTCTACGTATATATTGTTCCAACCAGAGTCGCGAAATTCCAATTCTGCATCAATGATAATGCCGAGTGCAAAAAGATTGGTTATGCGATCGAGGTATTTGCTTTCTTCTGCTCTTTCAAAATACGCCTGAAGAGCTTTTCTGCTTCGCTTTCCCCAAACGCCATCAACAACGCTCCTGTAGTCCAAACTGAAAGCGAGTGCGGTCTGGATGAACGCTAGCTCGGAAGGGGTCCACGCCCTCGGGTCAAAGGGTGCATCAAGATCGGGTGAATCCTGTGCAAAGGACGGCATTGTTGTCAGATTCAAGAGGAGCAGAGAAACGAGAAGAAAGATGCGCATATTCTGGCCGGTCCGTTATGATCCGGTGCGCAAAAGGTTCCCCACCTGTATACTGAGGTTGTGCTGGGAGAAATTGCAAGCAATTTCAACCTGCTTCAGCCATTTGCCTTGCCGGTTTTTCATCTCGTGATGGATCGACGGCGCCTCTAGGGTACGGACCCATAAATGAAGCCGATTTGGCGGCAGAAATGGCAAAATCTCGCGAGGAAGCGTGCGCAGAGCGGGCTTTATGCCCGGTCAAGCGCGGTGACGCTGCGAGGTGACGCCATTTTGCCGTCCTCCGGATTTGGCCGTTTTGGCCATCTGCCGCGTCGCGAAAGGCTTGAAAATGAACCACATTTCCTGCGCTTTCGCTTCTCGCAGTTGGTCAAAACGATCCAAACCAAATTGACTTCATTTATGAGTCCGTACCCTAGTGCGTTGACCTCGCCTTTTTTACCCGCTTGCTGGACCATTGAACTTTTTTGGGTTCGGGAGCGGTCTCGAATATTCTGGCGGGAGAGGCGGCATGTGCCCCGGTTCCGGCCGGGGCACAACAGATTGACGTGTCTGTGAGCGCCGCTGGCATCAGGCGGCGTCGGGGACGGTTCCTTCACCGGTGACCAGTCTCGTGACACCGTTAAAGTCGATTTTGCCCGTGCCGAGCAGGGGAACCTCTTCGACCGTGCGGACCTCCGCCGGGATCATCAGATCCTGTGCGCCGCGGGCCTTTGCGACCTTCAGGAAATCGTCCCTCGTCGCGTCGGGGCAGTCGGTGATCAGAACCAGCCTCTCGCCCTTGCGCGGATCCTTCACGGCGGCAACGGCTGAGAGGTTGTCCGGCCAGACCTGGGCGGCGACCGCCTCGACGGCCGCCAACGAGACCATTTCGCCGCCGATCTTGGCGAAGCGTTTGGCCCGTCCCTTGATGGTGATGTAGCCTTCCTCGTCAATGGCGACGATGTCACCCGTGTCATGCCAGCCGTCTGCCAGCGGCTGGATTTCGCCGGGCTTGTCCGCCTTCAGATAACCGACCATCACGTTGGGACCGGAGACAAGCAGCCGTCCGCCGTCCTCGACACCCGGCACGGGCTCGAGGCGTGCCTGCATGCCCGGCATGAGTTTGCCGACCGTGCCCGGCTTGCTGAACATCGGCGTGTTCAGGGCAATGACCGGCGCGGTTTCGGTGACACCGTAGCCTTCCAGAACGCGGACGCCGAAGCGGTCCATGTAGATTTGGCGGGTTGACTGCTTCACCGGCTCCGCGCCTGCAAAGCAATAGCGCAGGGAGCGGAAGTCATACGCATGCGCCACGCGCGCATAGCCGTTCAGGAACGTGTCCGTGCCGAACAGGATCGTTGCATTGGAGCTGTAGATCAGCTCCGGAATGATCCGGTAGTGCAGGGGAGACGGATAGAGGAATGTCGGCACACCGGAGACGAGCGGCAGGATCGTGCCGGCTGTCAGACCGAATGAGTGGAACATCGGCAGCACGTTGAATACCTTGTCGGAGGCGGAAAAGTCGATCCGCGAAGCTGCCTGGTTTGCGTTCGCCAGAATGTTCCGGTGTGTCAGCACCACGCCCTTCGGCGTTCCTTCGGACCCGGACGTGAACAGGATGACCGCCGTGTCGCTGCTGCTCCGCTCCACCAGGGGACGGTTGCGGGTCAGCGCACCGCGCAGCTTTTCGAACAGCCCGATCTCCTTGCGCAATTCGTCAAGCCAGATGATGTTCACGTGCGGTGCCAGCTTTTCGGTCAGATCCTCCAGTTTCGCCTGACGGACGAAGGTGCGCGACGTCAGCACGGTTCTGACATTGGCCGTGCGGCAGGCCGACAGCACACTTTCCGGACCGGCGGTGAAGTTCAGCATGGCCGGCACCTTGCCCGCGGACATTGTGGCCAGAACGGTGACCGCCGAACCGTTGGCGTTGGGCAGCATGATGCCGACGGTCTCTTCGCCTTTGGTGCGCGCCATGATCTTGCGGCCGAGGACGGAGACCCCCGTCAGCAACTTGCCATAGCTCATGGGACCCGAAAGCGGATCTTCAAGAGCGGTCTGCGAGCCGCCGCGTTCCTTCGCGGTGGCAATCACCTGATCCACAATGGTCTTGTCTGCTGCAAGGCTGGTTTCGAACATCAACTCTGACATGATCTGGTAGAGGGAACTGCCTGCCGCTGCGCGGCGTTTACGTCCCTTCAGGTCTTCCGGCAATTCCAGACGTTTGGGTTCCATGATGGTCACCTTTACTTTGGGAAACAAGCGTTTGCGGATCTGGTTCGGGTTGAGATAGGAAAAGGGCGTCTTTTCAAGTCCGTCGATGCGGATCGGAACGATCATCGCCCCGGTCTTGTCGGCGACCATGGCGGCCCCGTCATAGACCTTCATCAGCGATCCGGTGACGGTCAGGCGGCCTTCGGGAAAGATCACCATGGGTTCCCCGGACCTCACCACCTTGATCAGGGACCGGGTGGCGAGCGGTTTGGCCGGGTTGATCGGCAGGGCGTTCGCCAGGGTCAGGAACGGGCGCACCCACCAGCGCTGAGCGATGTTGTAGTCGATGGCGAAGGTCGGGCTGCGATCCGTCAGGGTCAGCGCAAGGCCCGCGTCCAGATAGGACACGTGGTTGAGGGCCAGGATGGGGGCGTCGCCCGCCTTTTCGAGGTTTTCAAGTCCCTTGATATCGACCCGGAAGATGGCGCGATAGAGAATGGAAATCGCGTCACGCATCGGGTTGGTGGGCAGCGCCTTCAGCATGAGAACGGCGACCACCGCACTCAGACCGCTGAGCATTGCCATGATTGCGGAGACGGAGACACCGGCTCTCTGGGCGGCCGCCAGGGTAATGCCTCCCAGCGCCATGAGGGCTGCGCCGAGGGCATTGGAGCCGGCGATGCGGCGCGCACGGGTCTCCGGCTTCGCCCAGGTCTGCAGGGCCGTGAAGGTCGGGACCACCAGAAGTGCGCCGGAAATCGCCAGGCCCGCCATGTCGACCGTCAGGCGCACGGTGCCCTCGCGGCCCAGGAGTTCAAGCAGGCCTGCTGCGGGCGCAGCCTCAGGAAGCGACGAGAGGGTCCACGCAATGTCGGCGCTGAAAAGGGCGATCAGCAAGGTGCCGACCGGTGCGGGCAGGAGGACCACGCGGCCCGCGGACAGCCATGCGGCAAGCGCGGAGCCGATGCCGATGGAAACGGCAAAGACTGTCAGGAAATAGGTGACGGCGTTTTCGTCGCCGCCCAGAACATCCTTGACGATCAACGGCAGCATGGCGAGGACTATCGAGCCGACCAGCCAGAACCAGGCATTCATCAGGGCTACCTTGAACAGCTGCCTGTTGCCGGCCAGGTCGCCGAGGATGCGCCAGGTGGAGGTGAAAAGGTTCCAATCCACCTTCAGATCGGGGGACGCCGCGGCCGAGCGCGGGATCTGCCGGCTCATGCCGTAGCAGGAGAAGGCAAGGAGGATCATGGCCGGCGCGAAGATCAGGGACGGGGCATCAACCGCAAAGACCAGTCCGGCAGTGATCGTTCCGGTTAGAATGGCCAGAAAGGTTCCGGCCTCGATCCACGCGTTCGCGCGCGGCAGTTCATCGCTTTCAAGATGCTCGGGCAACAGACCGTATTTGACCGGACTGAAAAGCGCGGACATAGATCCGAAAAGAAACAGCGCGGCGAATAGAATTGGCAAAGACGCCGTCAGCATGCCGACAACGGCGATGCCCGCACCGGCTATCTCGATAGCCTTCGTCCGTCTGGCCAGAATGGACTTGTCGTATTTGTCGGCCAGTTCGCCGCCAAGGGCCGACAGGAAAAGGTAGGGTGCGATGAAAACCGCGCCGGCCATGGCTATCAGAGCGCCGGCGCTGCCGGTGTCAGCGCCTGTTGCGACGACCTGAAACAGCACCAGGAATACCATCGTGTTCTTCAGAAAATTGTCGTTGAACGCGGACAGGAACTGGGTCCAGAAAAGCGGGGCGAACCGCTTTGAGGTGATCAAGGGTGTGCGCATGTCTGTTGTTCTCTCCGGTGGCGAGGGCGGCCGGTCCGGCCGCCCGCAGTGGCTTACAGGGTCAGTCCTGATCCGGTCTGCTGATGTCCATAAGCAGTTTCTCGGTCTTGGCGTCTTCGAGCCGGTTGTGCAGTTTCTCCGCTTCGTCCCGGTCCCGGAGTGTCTTGGTCAGGGTAACGGTCGTGTGCACCAGCATGAGGGAGGCCATGGCGTAGAACCCCTTGGCGGAAAAGCTGGCCTCCAGATTGTAGATACCGAGCGCCATCATGATGGCCGCGACGCTGAAGCTGACGGCCGTGAAAATCATCCAGTTGCTGGATTGTTTGATCTGCGTGTCCTGCATGGTGTGTCCTTTCTCAATGCTGGTTTTGAATCATCAGGGGCATGTCGGATTTCAGGCGGGCAAGCACGTCCTCGGCCTGGGTTCTGACCGGCGCTCCGCAACCCGCATCCGCGAGTCTTTCGATCAGGGCATCCGGTTTCTCCGCAGGGCAAAGCGCAGCAAATTCCCGGTCCGCAAGCTGGTTGCGCTCCTGGTGTTCGGAGATCTCTTCCAGCTGTTCCTCGGCGCGGCTGAGCGCCGACTGTCCTGCGCCGGTGCCAAGGGAATGTGCCTTGTGAATCTGCTCGCGGACTTCGGCGGTGCGCTCACCGCGCTTCAGCGCCCGCAATCTGGCCTGCGTCCGGTGCAACTGGTCGGTCAGGGAAAGAAGATCCTGGTCGAAGGAACTGATCGATGCTTCTAGTGCGGCCTTTTCGTCTTCCTGTACGGCAATGGCTTCCGCGGCCTCCCGCGCAAGCTGTTCAGCACCTTTCAGCAGGGCGTTGCGCGCGCGGTTTTCCAGGTCCTCAATTGATTCGTTCAATTGTCTCAGACGCTTGCGGTCCATTGCCTGTTCGGCCTTCGCCTTGGCCAGGGCTGCCTGTGCGGTGCGAACGGCAAAGGCCGCGCTGCGAATACTGGTATCCAGGTCCTGCAGGGATCTGCCGTCACGCGGCGCGAAGCCGGTGCCGGCAAAAAGGGCCTTCAATTGGCTGATAAGCGGTTCGAGCATGGTTCCTCCTAAAAAATGAACGTTGTTCACTATTTGACAAAACCATACGAGTCAGGGTAGGTCAAGAAAAAAATGAACTGAGTTCACTTTTAAGCAAGGGGCGTGGTTAATGGCCGGCATTCAAAAGGCTAAGAGCGAGGAAACGCAGCGGCGGGTTCTGGAAGCTGCGGTCAAGGCCGTCGAAGCAGGTGGCTTGGAGTCGGTGCAGATCCGCAAGATCGCGGCCGATGCGGGATACTCGGTCGGCTCGGTCTACAAGCACTACGAGGATCAGGATGCGCTGGTAACCGCAGTCGATACGGTCACCCTGGCCCGGATCAAGGCGGCGATGGCGGCAGCCGTGGAGGGGGTGTCAGATCCGCTCGAGCAGTTGAAGGCGCTGGCGCGGGCCTATCTGACCTTCGCGCAGGAGCACCGCAACCTGTGGCGCACGCTGTTTGCGCTCAAGATGGCGGAAGGGGCTCCGACACCGGAGATCCATGTGCAGGAACTCGTCGATCTTCTTGCCTTCATTGCAAGGCCCTTGCATCAGCTGGAAGGCGGTCTCGATGATGACGCGCTTGCCGCGCGCACGCGTACCTGTTTCGCAGCGCTCCACGGTCTCGTTGCGATCAGTCTTGAGGACCGGTTTGTCGGCCTCACGGAAAACACGCTCGACAGGGAGATGATGTTTCTTGTCGAACGACTGGCGGGCCGCTAACGCAGTCCAAGGCCAGGTTGGTCAGGTTCCACAAAATGTGCGATAGGGGCCGAGCTCCGCAGGCGCCGGGCCGGCATATGCCTCCAAACCCTCACGCTCGACAAACGGATCGGCGAGCACACCCAGCAGCCTCTGGGCCGGGTTATAGTCTCCGGATTCCGCTGCAACGAGCGCTTCCTCAACCTTGTGGTTACGGGGAATGTAGACCGGGTTCGCGCTGTTCATCCGTTGCCTTGTGTCTTCTGGGCTGTCCGATTCCCCGTCAAGCCTCTGGTTCCAGCGGGAAAGCCAGGCCTCCAAACCGTTCTCTTCCGGGAACAGGCCAAGGACCGGTCTGGAATCACCACCGGCTGCGTCGGACAGCTTGCGGAAAAACAGGGTGTAGTCGATACCGTGTTCCTGCATCTGCGCCAACAGCGCGTCCGCCAGATCCTGATCTCCTTCGGCCTCGGTGCGCAGACCGAGTTTGGCGCGCATCCCGTTCAGCCACGCCGTTTTGAAGAGGTCCGGAAAACGGCCGAGTTCTTCGCTGACCCGTTCGACAGCCTTGTCCAGATCGTCCGGATCGATCAGGGCGAGCAGGGCCTCGGCAAGACGCGCAAGGTTCCATTGCGCGATCACCGGCTGCCGGCCAAAGGCGTAGCGCCCGCCATGGTCGATCGAACTGAACACGACCGCCGGGTCGTAGGCATCGATGAAGGCACAGGGGCCGTAGTCGATCGTCTCTCCGGAGATTGTCGTGTTGTCCGTGTTCATGACGCCGTGAACGAAGCCGACCAGGACCCAGTGCGCGATCAGGTCAGCCTGACGCTGCATCACGCCGGAAAAGAGTTTCAGGTAGCGGTCGTCCGTGCCCGCCAGGTCCGGATCGTGACGGGCGATGGCATAATCGGCAAGCTGGCGCACCTTGTCGGTCTCGCCGCGGGCCGCGAAGAACTGAAACGTGCCGACGCGCAGGTGGCTGCCGGCAATGCGCGTCAGGACGGCCCCAGGCTTCGGACCTTCCCGGTAAATCGTTTCTCCTGTTGTCACCGCGGCAAGCGCCCGTGTCGTCGGAATGCCGAGCGCGTGCATGGCCTCGCCGATGATGTATTCGCGCAGCACCGGACCGACGACCGCCTTGCCGTCGCCGCCGCGCGAAAACGGGGTCGGACCGGACCCCTTCAGCTGGATGTCGCGCCGGTTGCCGTCTCGGTCAATGACCTCGCCGAGCAGGAGGGCGCGTCCATCGCCGAGCTGGGGTGAAAACCCGCCGAACTGGTGACCGGCATAAACCTGTGCAAGCGGGGACGCACCTTCCGGGCTTTCGATGCCCGCGAAGATCCTTGCGCCGTAGGGCGTGTCGAGGGACTTCGCATCCAGCCCGAGCTCCTGTGCGAGTTCCGAGTTGAACAGCGCGATCTGTGGCTCCGGAACCTTCGCGCCTTCCCAGGCGACATAAAACCCCTCGAGATCGCGGGCGTAGCTGTTGTCGAATTGAAAGAGCGGCGGATTGGCGTTCATCACGAAGGTCCGGATTGTGGGCGGCGCGGTGCGCGCCGGTTGGACCTATATATAGGCAAACCGATCCCGTTTCCGAGACCGGTCTGTCGATCCGCGTGCTGGAGCCGTGTTTCTATTGCACGAGACTGGCAACGTTCTCCCGGATCTTTGCCAGGATCTCGGGATTGTCCGAATAGTGCGCACTTGCCCTTGCCATTGCTTCCGCGGCCTTGCCGGTTTCTCCCAGGTGGGAATAGGAGCGCACGAGCATCACCCAACCGTCCGGATTGTCGGGATTGTCCTCCAGCTTGGCCGCAAGACCGGCGACCATGCCCTCGATCATCCTGGCTTGATCTTCGGCGGACATGTCCTGGGCTGCGGCAATGTCTTCCTGGCTGGGCCCGTTGGTGGCGCTGGTGCCTGGAACCAGATCCAGACCCAGGTCAGCCGCGGTTGCATCGAGTTTTGAGAGGATGAAGGGGGCCGCGGAAAATCGGTCTCTGGCGGCTTCAAGAGCGGCCTTGGCTTTCTGCGTATCGCCGAGCGCAGCCCGGATCCCGGCGAGTTCCTGCCACCCTTTGTAATCCGAGGGATCATTCTCCAGCTGTTTGTCCAGGGCGGTGGCCCGGCGCAGAAGCGCGAACTGGTCGGCGTCCGTCTGTTTTCCAGCCGCCTTGTTGAGCTCCGCACGGCTGGCGTCCGGCAGATACTCCGATACATCGCGTTCGGTAAAGCGGGCCATGTTGACGATGTCACGCCGCACGAGCGGCATCCAGGGGGCATCGGGATCGGATTCGGCGGCGAGCGCTGCCCAGTCCTGAAGCGCACCGTCAAAGTCCTGTGCCTGTGCCTTGGCGAGCGCCAGATAATAGCGCGCACGCGGATCGCCCGTTTCGGCGCGGATCTGCTGAAACAGGATCCTGGCCGCCTGGGGCACCTTGTTGCCGTTCGCAAGCGTCATGGCCTCCGCGTAGGCGGACAGGACACCCGGATCATTTCCGGAAAGCTCCGCGGCCCGGCGGTAGGCATCGGCGGCAGAGGCATTGTCGCCGGTCGCCGCGTAGCTCCTTGCCAGCAACCACCAGTCTTCGAAGGAGTCTGGATGTTTCTGCACCGTTTCGACGAGGAGTTCGATCCGGCTGCCGATATCTCCGGCTTGCGCCTTTTGCACAAGTGCCTCCGTTTTGCGGCCAGCCAGCGGACGGTCCCCGGCTCCTGCCGTACCGAGCCAGGCATAACCTGCGGCAGAGCCGGCAATGAGCGCGGCAACAACGACACCTGCTGTCAGGGGGGACCTGCGGGTCACCGACATGCCGCCCACCGAGTGGCGCGCGGCTTTCAGTGCCCGGGCCTCGATTTCGCGCTGGGCGGCATCGAATTCCTGTCTTGAAATCAGACCGGACTCCAGGTCTCGCCGGATTTCGTCGGCCTGATCCCGATAGATGGTGAGCGCAGCGTCGGTTTCATCGCGCTCTATTTCGGTCCTTCGCAGGAAGGGATAGGCCAGCCACGCAGCGCACAGAAAAAGAGCGGTTGAAGAGAGTATCCAGAACATGGTCATGACCGTCCTTCCCGCAAGAGTTTGCGCGCGGCTTCGCGCTCGTTTTCAGTCAAGGAAACGTCCGGGCGGCCCGTGCCGCGCGATCTCAGGTAAAGCGCCATCGCCGCAAGGCCGAACATCAGGGCGAGGATGGGCGCTGCCCAGAGAATGGCGTTCCCGATCGAAAGCCTTGGCTGCAACAGCACGTAGTCGCCGTAGCGGTCGGCGATGTAGGAGAGGATTTCGGCATCCGAGTCGCCCTCGGTCATGCGCGTCCTGACCAGAACACGCAGATCCTTGGCGAGGCCCGAATTGGAATCGAAAATCGACTGGTTCTGGCAGACGAGGCATCGCAGCTGGCGTCCGACCTCCCGCGCACGTGCTTCCCTGACCGGATCGGCGAACATCTCGTCGCCATCGACCGCCAGTGCCGGACCGGATAGAACGGCGAGAAGGGCCAGGATCGACAGCAATCCGGCAAGGAATGACCCGAACAGAGTGCGCATCACAACCTCCTATTCCGCCGGTTGCGGGTGCAGGGACGCCTTGCGCGAGGGTGTCGGAACCCCAAGGCGCAGCCGCCGGTCGGCCAGGGAAACAAGACCGGATATCGAAATCAGGAACGCGCCCAGCCACATCCAGGGAACCCCGGGATTGTAGTAGAAACGGGTCACGAACTGGCCGTTTGCGGCCGGATCGCCAAGAACGGCGTAGAAATCGCCATGCCAGCGCGTCTCAATACCGGCCTCCGTGGTCGGTTTCTGCTCCACCGGGTACCAGCGGCGTTCCGGATGAAGGGTGGTGACTTCCTGGCCGTTTCTGCTGACCAAAACCGTTGCAACGGATGTGCGGTAGTTTGGTCCCATGCCGTTTTCGACCCCGGCAAGCGTGTACTGATAGGACCCGACGTCAACCGGAACGCCCGGTGTCACGGTCTGAATTTCCTCGATGCTCCACAGGGAGGCAGCGACCACACCGGCAGAGGCGACAGCCAGGCCGAGATGTCCCAGGCAAAGACCCCATGCGGACAGCGGCAGGCCGGCAAGCCGGCGGGGAATGCTGGACCACCTGGCCGTTCCGGCTCCGGCACGCCTGGCCAGATCAAAGAGCGTCGCAACGCCCAGAAAGATCGCGATGGCAACGCCGAAAACGCTGACCGGATCGGGCGCTCCGAACAGAATGAGCAGCACGATGCCGACAAGGGCGGTGACCAGGCTCGTGACCAGGACGTCCTTGCGCAGCTTGCGGACGTTGGCGCGCTTCCAGGAGAGGAACGGGCCGATCGCCGCAAGAAGAACGACGCCGGCGAATATCGGCAGGAACGTCCTGTTGAAGTAGGGAGCACCGACCGTGATCTTGTCACCGGTCGCCACGTCCAGGAAGAGCGGGAACAGCGTGCCGACAAAGACCGTCACCGTGCAGGCGCTCAGGAGGACATTGTTCATGAGCAGCCCGGTTTCACGCGAAATGGTCGCGAAGGTTCCGCCCTCCCTGATCTCGGAGGCCCGGAGGGCAAACAGCGTGAGTGCGCCACCGATGGCAAGGGCCAGAAGAAACAGGATAAAGACCCCGCGCTCGGGATCGTTGGCGAAGGCATGAACCGAGGACAGGATGCCCGAACGCACCAGGAAGGTGCCGATCAGGCTGAGGGCGAAGGTCAGGATGGCAAGGAGAATTGTCCAGCTCAAAAGCGCGGCGCGCTTTTCGACGACGATCGCCGAATGCAGCAGGGCGGTTCCGAGTAGCCACGGCATGAACGATGCGTTTTCGACCGGATCCCAGAACCAGAAGCCACCCCAGCCGAGCTCGTAATAGGCCCACCAGCTGCCAAGCGCGATGCCCGCTGTCAGTCCCGACCAGGCGAGGAGAACCCAGGGCCTCATCCAGCGCGCCCAGCTCGGATCGACCTGACCGCGCACAAGCGCGGCAATCGCGAAGGAGAAGGCCGTCGAAAAGCCGACATAGCCGAGATAGAGCAGGGGCGGATGAAAGGCGACGCCCGGGTCCTGCAGCAACGGGTTCATGCCCTGACCGTCGAGGGGCGGATTGGCAATACGTGCGAACGGATTGGACGTCAGCAGGATAAAGGCCAGAAATCCGACACCGATCATCGCCTGTACTGCCAGGACGATGGAACGCACGCTGACCGGGATGGCCTTGCCGAAGAAGGCGATCAGCACGCTGAAGAGCGTCAGGATCAGGACCCAGAGCAGCATCGAACCTTCGTGGTTCGCCCAGACGCCCGTCACCTTGTACAGCATCGGCTTGGCCGAGTGACTGTTCAGAGCGACGTTCAGCACCGAAAAGTCGGAGACGACATAGGCGTATGTCAGAACGGCAAATGCTGTTGCCGTGGCCAGGAACTGGATTTCGGCCGCGTGGTCCGCAAAGCGCATGGCCGCGGCATTGTCGGTCCTGACGCCCCAGAGCGGCACAACGGATTGCAAGACCGCCACGATCAGCGCCAGAACGAGACAGAAATGTCCGAATTCGATGATCATGTGAGTGCTCCATCGTGCGCGGGTTGAGGCGCATTGACCGCAGACAGGAAGTTGCTGACGTGGCTCGTTGATGAAAAATCCGGGATGTCGACCGGCAAACGGCGTTCGAGCGCTTTCGGATCGGGTATCGCAATTGCGCTGCGGGACGGAAACTGAACCAGTCTGCTCTTCTTCAGGCGGGAGAAGACACGGCTGATGGTTTCCGTATTGAGACCCAGGTAGTCGGCGATGTCCTCGCGCGTCATGGGCAGTTCCAGGTAAAGCGACTGCCCGACGGGACGGCCGACACGGCTTGCCATGTCGACAAGGAACAGCGTTACGCGTTCGGTGCTGTCGAGCCGTCCAAGCGTGACGAGGTGGGCCGAGCAGGCTTCCAGCCGCTGGTGGATGACCGCAAAGAGTTCGGTGACCAGTTGCTGTCCATCGCTGCGAGGACCGCCCGGAAAAGCGGGAGAACCGAGGCTCGTCAGGTCTATTTCGCACAGGACAGTTTCGCTCAGGGCTTCGATCCAGGAACCGTTCTGGCCGCTGCCGTTCATACCGCACATGATGTGGCCGCTGGTTTCCAGCCCGAGGATCTGCCGGCGGCCATCAGAGAGCCCATAGCAGATCGCCGCCATACCATGAAGGATGACCCAGACCTTCCGGCAGGCACCTTCGCCCAGGCTGAGCCGGTCCCCGCGCTGCAGAACCTTGTGCCTCTTGTCCGGACGGCCACCGGTTACGTGCTGGCAAAGCCTGGACTGGCACATGCCTTCGCTGCATTCCAGCTTGCCACCCATGGAGATGTCGTGACTGTTCATATGCGCCCCGCTCGTGAGTGCGGCACGGTCTCTCCCACCGGCCCCTGTCACTCAGCTTGGGGGAGCGTAGAAAAGCCGTTTCATACAGGCCATGACCTAGATCATTTCGTGATTGTGAATATTCGCAATTGAAACTTTAAACGCGTAATCGACCTTTCCTGCGAATTGTCAGGGAACCGCTTCCGTGACCCGTCCTACGGTCTCAAGGCTACGACTAAGCTCAAAAGGAGTCGGGTCCGTGAGATCAATTATTCTGGCGCTGGGCCTTCTGCTGTGCGGAGCGGCCCATGCACAAGAGGTCCCCGAAACGGTCGATCAGGCCGTTGCCGCCGAAAAGGGCTGCATGTCCTGTCATGAAGGGATCGAGAAGTTTACCTCAGGTGCGATGATGGAATCCATTGAGGCCATGGGTCCCGATCTGGGCGACCCCGCGGGCTGCGTGGTCTGTCATGGCGGCAACCCTCAGGGGCTGACTGCCGCGGAAGCTCACCAGGGCACACCGGCCGATCTGGCAGATGCCGGGGGGCCGCACACGTTCTATCCGGATCCGGGTGCGCTCTGGATCGCCGACAAGTCCTGCGGACAGTGCCATGACGGCTATGCCGAGCGTCTGACCAAGTCTCTCATGAACACGGAAGCCGGCAAGTTGCAGGGCAACCTGTGGTCCTGGGGCGTGATCGATACGCATCGCTCCGTCTATGGCAACTACGACCTGGTCGACGAGGACGGCAATGTCCCCTCCGTCGGCACCGATGCCTATAAGGACTACATGGTCGCCTTCATCGAGGCCCATCCGGACCAGATGCCGAGTTCCATGGAACAGGTGCCTGAAGTGGATGTGGACGCGATTTCCGAGCATCCCAATTTGGCCGGTATCACCTATTCGCGCCAGCAGTGTCAGAGGTGCCATGTCGGCGTGACCGGCCGTGAGAAGCGCGGCGACTTCCGGGGCGCCGGTTGCTCGTCCTGCCACGTTCCCTATTCGAATGACGGTTTCTACGAGGGCGGTGACCCGACGATCGCCAAGGATCAGCCGGGCAAGCTCCTGACGCACCAGATGCAGGGGACACGCAAGTCGAAGGTGAAAGTCGGCGAGGTGGAGTATTCGGGCATTCCGTCGGAGACCTGCAACTCCTGCCATAACCGCGGCAAGCGGATCGGCGTGAGCTATCAGGGCATCATGGAGTTCCCCTACGGATCGCCGTATACCGAGAAAGGCGGCAAGCAACCCAAGCTTCACACCAAGAACTACGTCTATGTCAAAGACGATCTTCACCACTCCATCGAATCGCGCGACGGCAACCCGGCCGGCGGCATGCTCTGCCAGGACTGCCACACCTCGATCGACATGCATGGTGACGGCAACCTGCCGGGCACGACCCTGGCCCAGGTGGAAATCGAGTGTGAGGACTGCCACGGAACCGTCTCCAAGTTTCCCTGGGAACTGCCGCTGGGCTACGGGGAAGAACACGACACCGATATCGGCGACACGGCGCGCGGCCTGGCCGACGACGTGACCGCCGAGCAGTACATGGCGGAAGTCTACGAGCCGGAAGACGGATACCTGCTCAGTGCGCGCGGCAACCCGCTCGGCAACGTCATCCGCCGTGGTGACAAGGTGATCCTGCACTCGGCCTCCGGTCTCGACTTCGAGGTGCCGGTGCTGCGCCAGCTCGCGCTTGACGGAAACTGGAAGTCGCCCAATGCCGAAGTCGCCATGATGAGCGTCGGAAAGCACATGGAAAGCATGGAATGCTATGCCTGCCATGCCGACTGGGCACCGCAATGCTACGGCTGCCATATCACCGTGGACTATTCCGAAGGCAAGACCGATGTCGACTGGATCAACAATGCCAACTCGCGCGGCGAGAACGGCCTGACCGCCGACAACGCCATGGGCACCAATGGCCTGACAAGCCCCGGCAAGGTCGCCGAGACACGCTCCTACCTGCGTTGGGAAGAGCCTACACTCGGCATCAACGGGGAAGGCCGCGTCAGCCCGCTGATGCCCGGCTGCCAGGTGATCACGACGGTCATCGACAAGGACGGCAACACGGTCGCGCACAACGAAACCTGGATGACGCCGGATGCCGGCGGCACGAAGGGGCTCGATCATGCTGCCGTGCAGCCGCACACCGCAGGCCGTGAAGCGCGCACATGCGAGAGCTGCCACAACAACCCGAAGGCACTGGGTTACGGCATCTCGGGCGGCCGGTTCATGAAGGGCTATGACAAGGGCTTCGTGGTGGATCTGGAAACGGCGACGGGTGAAATCATCCCGAACCAGACACAGATGCAGTCACAGGCCGTGCCGAGCCTCGATCATGACCTCAGCCGGATCGTGACGGAGGACGGCAAGCAGCTCGTCACCGTCGGTTCCCACTGGCCGCTGACCGGTCCGCTACCGCAGGACATGCGCGAAAAGATGGAGCGCACGGGCCTGTGCATGGGCTGTCACCAGAACATGACGGACGAGGACTTGTGGAACAAGGTCAACAGCCCGGCATTCCTCAGCAATGAGGAACACCAGGACGTCATGGATCAGGCCGTCCACGCCCTTGCCGACAAGAAGAGCGCGCAATGATGCGCACACGTCCCCCGCACGCGACCGTGCGGGGGGCAGTCCGGCTTATCCTTGGAGCGAACCAATGCGTTTCAGCCTAATTTCCCTCATCGCAGCCATGCTGATGACTGCACCCGCAGCAGCGGCCCCGGGGTCCGTCCTGCTCATCCACTCCAACTATACCGCCGAAGAACTTCTGTCTCCGTGCCAGGAAGCCGACAACGATGCGCGTTGGGGTCAAGCCGCCGAAATCGAGTGCGAACAGTACATTATCGGTTTCGTCGACGCTCTCGAGGTGACCGGCGCCGTCGGCGACGGCAAGGGCATCTGTCTTCCGGAACAGAACATTCCGGACGAAGTGCGCTGGGCGTTCATGCGCTGGGTGCACAGCGACTTTACCAAGCGCAAGGCCATGATGGCCGGTGAGGCGCTCATGGAAACCATGAAGCAGGACTTTCCCTGCAAGAATTGAATGCAACAGAGAGTGGCAACGGCGCGGTTTTTCAAAAGTGGAAAGCCGCGCTTCCTATTGGCCGCCGTGCTGACGTATGTGGTCGATAAACAGTCTCGGCGGCACCATCTCGCGATAGGCACGCGGGACGTACCGGAAAGACCCGGGTACTTTCGGCGTGAATTCATATAGAACCGGTGCCAGGCTCTCGTCGAGAACATCTCGTGCGACATAATCCTGCAGGATATAAATCAGACCTTTGCCGCGCCGCCTCCGCTGCGACGGACGGCGAGTTCACGACCAGTGAATCGGCGACGGCGACATCCGACGTCCCGACGACGGCAAGCCGCAGCGGATCAGTCAACCTGACTGCGATCATATCCTGTGCGATCAAATCGCCGAGCTGCATTCCGGCGTGCAGGCCGCTATCCGAAATACCCTCGAACGCACCCGTCAGATAGAGTTCGACGCCGCTGCTTGATGATCCGGAGGACTTTGAACGATCCATGTCCGTCATGGTGCACTGACCATATTTGCCGATGCACCTGCTCACACCGGCGATGGTGCGCATTGGCTACGGCAGGATCGTCAATGTCTCGTCAGGCTGGGGAGCATTTTCCGATGGTGTGTCGGGCCCGGCTGCGTACGGTGTCGCCAAGGCGGCCCTCAAAGCCCTGACCGGGGCTTCGGCCAGAACATTGCCGGACAGCGTCAAGGTGAATGCGATGCGTCCCGGCTGGGTGCGTACGCGCATGGGCGGTGCGGGCGCGTTGAGATCGCCTGAAGAAGGCGCCGATACGGCCATCTGGCTGGCCACGCTCGATGCGGACGGACCGGCGGGCACCGCACACAGAATGATTGGTGAGGCTCGATGCAATCAGGCGCATGCCGGTACCAGGCTATGTGGCGTGTGCGGCAATAATAAATATCGACTTTTTCCAAATCTAAAAGATCTGCTTCAATCAATGCGGCGTAATGACCCTGTAATTCAATCGACACCAGGAGTAGTTGTGATGAAAAAGAGCCTTATGGCCCTTGCGGGAGCAGTGTGTCTTTTTGCCGGTCAGGCAAATGCAAAAACAATTGTAGATATCGCTGCAGGTGATGAGCGTTTCAGTACTTTGGTTGCTGCAGTGCAGGCTGCAGGACTGGCTGATGCACTGCAGGGGCCGGGTCCTTTCACTGTATTCGCTCCGGTCAATGATGCCTTCGCGGCATTGCCGGAAGGTACCGTTGAAACGCTGCTGAAGCCGGAAAACAAGGATCAGCTCACCAACGTGCTTCTGTATCATGTCGACGACCGTGAACTGACATCCAACAAGATCCCTGTCGGTTCCAACTACTTCAAACCGCTCCTGACCAGCGAACGCACCTGCATCACGCGCTCCAACAGCGGCGTCGACATTGCCGACGGCACCGGGTCCACCGCAAACGTGATTATTGCCGACATCAAGGCGGAGAACGGCGTGATCCACGTGATCGACAAGGTACTGCTGCCGGGTCAGCGTCCCGACTGCCATTAAGGCCGAACATTGCCGGTTAATGTTTCAGGGAGCTTGATCCCTTGAGACACCCAGGCAGGTTCACCGTTTACCGGTGAACCTGCTTTTCTGTTTTGGCGTGCGTTTTTCGTGGTTGTCTTTTGTCTTGCCCGATCAGGCTCTGGCATCGCACAAATGGTTCAGGAAAGAATCTTGCCTGTCCGGGAGACAAATCATGCGCGCGATCACCTATGACCGGTTCGGACCGGCAACGGACGTTCTGACCCTTGAAGATGTGCCGGTTCCGGCTCCGGCGGCCGGCGAAGTTCTGGTCCGGCTGCACATGTCCGGGGTCAATCCGTCGGACATCCGCGCCAGGGCCGGCGGACGCCCCGGCGTGACGGAACCGCCTTTCCAGAAGATTATTCCGCATAGCGATGGCGCAGGTGTGGTCGAGGCCGTCGGCGAGGGGGTACCGTCAAGCCGCGTCGGCGACCGCGTCTGGATCTGGAACGGCCAATGGCTGAGAGCCTTCGGCACGGCGGCGGACTATATCTCGCTGCCTGCGCAGCAAGCGGTGACGCTGCCAGATCACGTCTCCTTCGAGGAGGGCGCCGTTCTCGGAATTCCCGGTCTGACGGCCTGCCATGCCGTCCTGGGCGGCGGGCCCGTGGCGGGGCAGACGGTGCTGGTCAGCGGCGGCGCGGGAACCGTCGGACGGCTGGCCATCCAGGTGGCCACGGCTTCTGGTGCGCGGGTGCTGTCGACCGCACGTGGAGACGAGGCGATCGCGGCCGCGAAGAATGCCGGCGCCGAAGAGGTGTTCGATTACACGGATGACCATCTGGCAGACCGCATTCTCGAAGCGACCGGTGGCCGGACCATCGACCGGATCGTCGAGGTGGAATTCGGCAAGAACGCCGAGACCAACACGAAGATCATTTCCGAACGCGGTACCATCGCGGCCTTCGGGTCGGCGAAGGACATGACACCGGTCCTGCCGTTTTATCCGTTGATGTTCAAGGCAGTGACCATCGATCTGGTTCTGGTCTACATCCTGTCCGAGGCCGAACGCGCCAAAACTCTTTCGAACCTCACGGACCTGCTCAATCGAAACGCGCTCAACTTTCAGATATCCGACGTCTTGCCTCTCGAAGACTGCGCGACGGCGCATGACATGATCGCGGGCGGAAACCGGTCCGGGTCCGTGCTTCTCAAGATGTGACCGTCTTCGCGTCCGGAAATGACCTTTTGGCGCAATTGCTTCGCTGCGGCGTTCGCGGCAATCTGCCAAACAGAACCAGACTTGAAGCCGGCAACGCCCTGGAGTGCGTTTTCCGGTCCCGACGCGGAGGAAATGACCCATGAAAGAGATCGTGATTGCAAGCGCTGCACGGACCGCCGTCGGCAGTTTCGGCGGGGCGCTCAAGGACACACCTCCTTGCGACCTTGCGACGACTGTTGCAAAGGCGGCGATCGAAAGGGCCGGTATTCAAGCGGAGCAGATCGAGCAGGCGTTTTTCGGCAACGTGATCCATACCGAGCCGCGTGACATGTATCTGTCCCGGGTCGCCTCGCGGCAGGCAGGGGTCCCCGATCACGCGCCTGCGCTTACGATGAACAGGCTCTGTGGCAGCGGTCTTCAGGCTGTTGTCTCCGCCGTGCAGGCGATTTCCATGGGAGACGGCGATACCGCGCTCGTGGGCGGTGCTGAAAACATGAGCCGTGCCGGCTACCAGTTGCCAGGGGCCCGCTGGGGTCAGAAGATGGGCGATACCGGTATCGTCGACATGATGACCGGTGCGCTGCACGACCCGTTCGGAATAGGCCACATGGGGGTTACGGCGGAAAATGTCGCCGTACGCTACGACATACCCCGTGAGCGGCAGGACGAATTCGCGGTTGAAAGCCATCGCCGCGCCAGCGCGGCCATTGAGGACGGCCGTTTCAGGGACCAGATCGTATCACTGACCGTCGGAAGACGCGGCAAGGAGCGTGTCTTTGACACCGACGAGCATGTCCGGCATGAGGCAAAGCTGGAGGACATGTCCGGTTTGCGTGCCGTCTTCAAGAAAGACGGGATGGTCACGGCCGGCAATGCCTCCGGTCTGAACGACGGGGCTGCAGCGGTCATTCTGGCCTCGGCCGACAAGGCGGCCGAACTCGGGCTGAAGCCTCTGGCGCGTATTCGTTCCTATGGTGTTGCCGGTGTCGATCCGGCGGTTATGGGCATCGGCCCGGTGCCCGCGATGCAGATCGCCATGAAGCGCGCCGGCGTGAGCGCCGACGACCTGGACGTGGTTGAATCGAACGAAGCCTTTGCAGCGCAGGCATGTGCGGTCAATGACCTCCTTGGGCTTCGGTCCGAAAAAGTGAACCCGAATGGCGGCGCGGTTGCTCTGGGGCACCCGATCGGCGCGACAGGGGCAATCCTGATGACCAAGCTTGTCTATGAACTTGGCCGGACCGGCAAGACGCTCGGTGCGGCGACCATGTGCATCGGCGGCGGGCAGGGGATCGCGGTCCTTGTCGAGCGCATCTAGGGTCCGTACCCACTGCTGTCCGGTTTGGAAAGCGCTTTCGAATGTAAGTATATGAGAAAGCAGCATCGTTCCTTGAGGTGCCAAATCGGGATACAGAAACGTTTCCCCGATTTGTCATCCCGGTTAGCCGCATACGCGGCAAGACCGGGAACCAGTACTCCAAGTGGCTGGAGGTTGTAAAATGAAAGAGAAACAAACGGTTACTGGGTTCCGGCCTTGCGCTGCGCTTCAGCCGGAATGACAAGTTCATAGGCTGGGATCGCCTCGCTAGATCAATTCCGAGTTAAACCGAATAGCAGTGGGTACCTACCCCAAGGTGACGGCGCCTGAGGCCGAGCCACGAGTTTCAGGCGACCGGCGATTGACTTGTACCTGGCGGGGACAGACACTCCCGCGCGGTGACAACGTTTTTCAACCGGTCGGCCCTATGAAGCTCAGCTTGATCAAATCGGTGCTCGCTGCGGCGCTCTTCGCTGCAATGCTCGGAGCGGCCAGCGCCGTAGACCCTGACGAATGGGAGACAAAACCGCCAGAGCCGACACCAACCTCGAAAAAATGTGCAGACGGCGAGGCCTGGGACGAACAGTCGAAGAAATGCGTGAAACTGGATTCTCGTGTCTTAGACGATCAGGATCGTTTCCGGGCGGCACGGGAACTTGCCTATGCCGGCAGGCTTGGAGCCGCGGAACTTGCGCTTGATGCAATGACGGGCCAGACGGGAACGCGTCTTTTGACCTATCGCGGCTTCCTGGCCCGAAAAAACGGGGACTGGGAGGCGGCGCGCGTCTTCTATGACCGGGCGCTTGCCGTTGATCCGGATAATCTCGCGGCGCGCTCTTACCTCGGGATGGGGCTCGTCGAAAGAGGAGAAATTCAGGCGGCGCGAAAGCAACTGTCCGAAATCCGATTGCGAGGCGGCCGAGAAACCTGGCCGGAGCGCGCTCTTCTCATGTCGCTTAGATCGGGAGGGGCGGCGTTTTACTGAGCCTGCCGGCTTCAGGCCGATACGTGCCGGCCGGACTTCCGCGTGGTCCGCAAAGCGCCGGATGAAAAAAAACTTTGCCCAGGATGAATAAAACCCGGGCGATGGTGTCTACCGGACATCACGAGTTAAATTCGGGAGGAGAATGATCATGAAATTTGTTGTCGCACCTGCTGTTGTCGCCCTCAGCCTTTTCGGGGCACAGGCCCTTGCCGGCGAGACCCCGGCCAATCCTGATGCCAAGGTCTATTTCGTCAATCTGAATGACGGAGACAAGGTCAGCGGACCGGTCACGGTCGTTTTCGGTCTGTCAGGGATGGGCGTCGCGCCGGCGGGCATTGAAAAGGAAAACACGGGCCATCACCATCTCCTGATCAACCGGGCACCGATCGGCGAGGGAGAAGATGGTGCGGACGAGTTCATCTACAACATCCCGGCTGACGACAACCACAAGCACTATGGCGGCGGTCAGACCGAGACCGTTCTTGAGCTCGGCCCGGGCGAGCACACGCTTCAATTGGTGCTCGGTGACCTCAACCATATCCCGCACGATCCGCCGATCTATTCCGACGTGATTACCATCACGGTCGAATAGATCTTTCTTGCTGCCGGCGGCAATGCCGCCGCCGGCCAGCTGGAGTTCAACATGAAATCTCGCTCTGTCAGGGACATGCTGCCGAAAGCACTGCCGTCGATCTGGCGGTTCGCGCTGAGCCTGACCGGTGATATCGAGATGACAAACGACCTCGCGCAGTCCACGTGTCTGCGGGCGGTCGAAAAAGCCGATCAATTTCGGGAAACGGGAAGTTTCGAAGGCTGGTGCCTGCGGATCTGCCGGTCGATCTGGCTGAACGAGCTGCGCAGCCGCGCCCGGCGGCAGGACAAGGCGTTTGCCACGGTCGACATCGACCAGATTGCGGATATCGCCCCGGAGATCGAGACGAACCTCTTTGCCCGGGAGGTCATTGCAAAGGTCATGGCGCTGCCCGATGCACAGCGCAGCGTAGTGGAACTCATCTTCGTGCAGCAATTCACCTATTCGGAGGCCGCGGTCATCCTGGATGTGCCCATCGGGACCATCATGAGCCGCCTGCACGCCGCGCGTAAGGTGCTGAGGGCGTTTGCGGACGATCCCGCAGCCGGCAACAGAAAGGAGAAGACATGACCTATACAGATCAGGAGCTTCTTGACTTTCTGAACGGTGACATGGACCCGCGGCGTGCGGAGCAGGTCGAACAGACCATGCGCGTCGACCGGGAACTGGAACACCGGGTGATGGCGCTCGATCCGATTGCCGCGCCGGTACGCGGTGCGATGAGAGGACTGCCCGGCAGGCGGGTGCTGGCCGACCTGGAACGCTCGGCAATTGATGACGTCAAACACGGCGGAACCGGTGCGCAATGGACAAAGCTCGCCGCCGTCCTGCTTCTTGGGGCCGTGATTGGCGGCGGAGCGATGTGGCTCGGCGGACCGTCTGCGGATGACTGGCGGGGCAGGGTCGCGCAATACCAGTCGCTTTATGTCGCCGACACCGTGAGACTGACCATCGCAAGTGCCGACGTCCTGGAACGTCAGCTCGAAGTCGCCAGCGAAAAACTCGGCCGTCCCCTGGAACAGGCTTCGCTTGAAGCGCCGTCCTCGCTCAAACTTGCACGGGTTCAGGTGCTCGGTCTCGACGATGCGCCGCTGATCCAGATCGTCTACCAGGATGCGGACGGAACGCCTTTCGCGCTCTGCGTCACGACGGCCGGCCCGCGCGGTGAAGCCAACGAGCCTTCGTCGGAAATGCTCCACGGCCTTGCAACAACAGCCTGGGAGGACGAGTCTTTCCGCTACATATTCGTGGGCGGTGACGATCTCGGCAAAACCGGCAAGGTCGCGTCGGAGCTGAAAAGTGTGCTTTGAATGTATGTCTTAGAGTCTGTCATCGGTCCTTGATGTGCGGCGGCATTTTCAGCCCGTCCGCCGCGAGTTCCTCCTGATCCCAATAGGCGATGTAGATGCCCTCGGGCTCCCGCGCGTCGGTCATTTTTTCGATGATCGCCGGCGTCCGGGTGATGCGAGTGTGATGGCGGCGCGCCCAGGCGAAATGAAGCGCTTTCAGCCGCTCGACCTGTTCTTCGTAATCGGGATTGCCGCCCAGATCGTCGAGTTCATCCGGATCCGTTTGCAGATCAAACAGCATCGGGCGCATGTTCTCGACATGAATGTATTTCCAGCGACCGTCGAAGACCATCACCAGCCGGGCGTCGGCCTGGTCCACGCCGACGGCGCGGCGGGCATCGCGGGTTGCATAATCGTATTCGGAGATGCAGTGGTCCCGCCAGTCGCCGGTCGTTCCATGCAACAGCGGTTCGAGTGAACGCCCCTCGAACACGTGCGGTTTTTCAGGTCCGCCGAGAAACTGCTGAAAAGTCGGAGCCAAGTCGATGCCCTCGACAAGGGCATTGGTGGCCGTTCCGCGTGTGGCGTCGGCCGCTTGCCGCGGGTCATACACGATCAGGGGAATACGCGCCGAGCAATCGTAGAAAAGATCTTTCTCGCCGAGCCAGTGGTCGCCCATGTTGTCACCGTGGTCGGAGCAGAAGACGACCATGGTGTCCTGCATTCTTCCGCTGGTTTCCAGGTAGTCGAACAACCGGCCCATATTGTCGTCGAGCTCCTTGATGAGGCCCATATAGACCGGAGCGACGATATCCCTGACATTCTCACGCGCGAAGCTCCTGCATATCCGCGTCTCGCTCCAGGCCTTCATGAGCGGGTGCGTGTGTTCGCCGTGCCTGCGGTTGACCGGCGGAAGATCGCTCGCCGAATACATGTCGTTGTAAGGGGCCGGGGCGAGATACGGCCAGTGGGGCTTTATGTAACTCAGGTGGCAGAGCCAGGGATCGTCGCCCTGGCTCTCCATGAATTCGATGCCGCGGGTCGTCAGCCAGGCGGTTTCGGAATGTTCCTTCGGGACACGCGCGGGCAGGGGTGCCGTCTCCAGGAGCCAGCCGGACTTGAGCTGACCATCCGGTCCGACCGCCGTGTTCGCCCATTCCTCCCAGGGGGTGTCACCGCCCATGCCGTGCGCGCGCAGGTATTCTTCGTAGTCTTCGGCGTGACGGTTCTTGTCGGTCGCCGCGTTCGTGCCGTCATCGCGCACGAATACGTCGAACCCGCACTCGCTGACCAGGGCTCCGATGGTGCTTTCCGGGTCGATTCCGAGGCGTTTCATGCCTTCCGCGTCGACGCGCATGTGGGTCTTGCCGACCAGGGTGCTGGTGATGCCGATCTCGCGCAGATGATCGCCAAGCGTCGGTTCTCCGACGCGCAGGGGAAAGCCGTTCCAGGTGGCCCCGTGGCTGCGCACGTAGCGGCCGGTATAAAAACTCATACGGCTGGGTCCGCATATCGGCGACTGGACATAGGCACGGTTGAACCGGACGCCCTTTGCGGCCAGGCGATCGAGGTTCGGCGTCTCGATATGGGTTGCTCCGTAGCAGCTCAGGTAATCCCAGCGCAGCTGGTCCGCCATGATCCAAAGTACGTTCATCTGATGCCCATCACTTTCCTGGAGACGCTGCGCTGATTGATCCTGAAAGGCGGATTTCGCCAGGACACCCGACCGTTATTGACCGGGAGCCGCAGTGTCAGCGCGGCGCCTTGTAGAGACCCTCGGACTTGAGCACTTCTATGTTCGTTGCCTCGCGTGCCATTGCACGCTGAACCGCGGGCCGCTCGTTGTTGAGGTCGAAGTGCCGGCGGATATTCGGGTAGTTTTCGGCCGGATAGCCGACGCCGGTGATCCGGCCCCAGACCCAGTACAGGTATCCGTCCAGGGCTGACCAGGTGTCGCCGTACCACCAGGGGCCGTCGGCCAGGCGCGCCTCGATCATGTTCATGACCTTGTTCATGGCCTCGATGCCGACCGGCCGCACGATTTCGAACGACAGGGCCTTGTCCTCGATGAACTTGAGCGGCATCGCCACCCGGGTCACGATCGGGTGCACCGTTGCGGAAAAGAACGACAAGTCCGCGATCTGTTGTGCGCTTTCGAACGCGTCCGACGTCTCCGGCAACAGGTTTGCCTCCGGGTAGCGGGCGTTCAGCCAACTGAGGATTGCGACATTCTCGGTCAGCGGAACGCCGTCGACAACAAGGGTCGGCACCTTGCCTTTCGGATTGATTTTCAGGAACTCAGGCGAGTTCTGCTGGTTGGCGGCTGTACGCACCAGTTCCGTCTCGAAGGGGACACCGATCTCCTCAAGCGCGATGGTCGGCACGCGGGCACAGGTGTTCGGGGCGACAAAAAGCAAAAATTCAGGCATTGAAACTCTCCATAATACCTCTAATACTATCAAAATAGAAAAAATGTCGATATTTTTGATGCTGTGTCTCGCGTCGCTTGGGAGGGTTGGCCGGCAAAGCGGGGGCAAAGGAAACATCGATCAGGGAGGAAAACGATGTCTCGAATTGTCTTGGGAACCCTTGCCGCAGTGTTGTGCCTGACGACCGGTGCACAGGCACAAACAATCCTGTCAGCTGAAACCGCGGCGCCGAACACCACGCCGGGTATCTCCATTATTGCGCTGTCGGAGGCAGCCGCCAAGGCCGGGGTTGCGGATATCCAGGTGACGGCGGGCCAGACGCTGACAAACTCGGTCCAGAATGTTGCCGAGGGCAAGACCGATATCGCTGCCGCTCCCTTCATTCTGCCCTTCCTGTTGTCGAAGGGGGTCGGGCCCTATGCCGGACTTGGCGCGGAGAAAGGCGCGGAGCTCGCAAGCGAACTCGCCGTCCTCTACACCTACCGGATTTCGGTTCAGGGGCTCATTGCTTTCGACAGTTCCAACATCAGCGGCTGGGACGGCCTGGAGGGAAAAACCATCTTCAACGGTCCGCCCCGCGGGGCCGCGCTGACCAATGCAAGACTGCTCATCAAGACCAGCTCAGGCCTTGAGGAAGGCAACGGCTATACGGGTGTCCAGGTGAACTGGGGACAAGCGGTCAAGACGATGCAGGACGGTTCTGCAGATGCCTTCGTTCTGCCCATGTCGTTCCCGGATCCGCGCGTTTCGGCGAGCATGGCATCAGGTAACATTTCGATCTTTTCCGTCTCGAAAGCGGTTTATGACAGCGAAGCGTTCAACAATGTCGCCAAACTGCCCGGAACCGTGAAGTTCTCCATGCCGATTGAAGACATGGGCTACGGTGACGGTGTCACGGTCGTTTCCGAGGACGGCACGTTCCGGGGGCCTGGCACTGTTGGTGCGGACATCGTGAACAAGAGCATGGATTTCGAGCTGGCAAAGTCGCTGACCGCTGCGGCCATTGAAAATATCGAGTCGATCTATCACGCGAAAGCGCCGTTCATGCCCGTGACCTGGCATGGCGAGACCGCGATCGAAGTCACTGACATGTGCGGACCGAACCCGCTGAAATACCACCCGGGGGCGGTCGCTGCCTGGGAAGAAGCCGGATACACCCTTCCTGACTGTGCCAAGTAAGGTCCGGATCAACCGGCCGGGTGCACCTTGCGCCCGGCCGTTGTCCGGAAGGTGAACGGTACAATGGTCGGCTCAAACGATACCCGGGATCGTCGCAGTTTCTCCCTCCAGCTGCTCTATTTCCTTTCGGTCGCGATGGTGCTTGTCGGGCTCGTCAATTCGACGCCCGGCATACCTGGCTACGACGCCCTGATCGCGAACCTGTCGGGGAATGCCGCCGCAAAGTTACGCAAGTTTCCGTTCGAATGGTTTTATCCGTTTTTCTTCGCGCTGATGATGCTGATTGTCGTCTTGAAACATTCCTTGTGGCGCGACTGGCGCGACAAGAGCGTGATCAAGCGCCAATTCGGCTTCTATCTCGATCTTGCGCTCGTGGTCATGGCGTTCACGGTTTCGCTGACCTACCTCATCGAGATCGAGTCGGTGTGTCTCGTGGACCGGATCACCGGTGACCGGGCGCGGCTGATCGAGGAAAGCCTGGCGGCTGCGGCCGCATTCAGCGAAAGTCTGGGACTTCCGGCGCCAACAACCGTCGAAGACCCGCAATGCGTGAATACGACCGGCGGCTGGCTCGTGCTGATCGTCGGCCTGGCGATCGTCGTTTTCCTTTCCTACAACGTCAAGGTCTGGGGACTGCCGCTCGTGATCGTCGCGATCCTGGTCTCGGCCTACACGATCCTTACCGTACTGATCTGGTACGTCTACGGCGCCGACGACATCAACAAATATTTCGTGACCAAGCTGGCGGGCGAACCGCGCCTCTTGTCGGACGGCCGGCCGCGCGTTCACGATGTCCTGGTCAACAATTCCTCGGGTCTGCTTGGCCGGTTCATGGACATCGTCCTGAACACGATCTTTCCCTATCTGGTTCTCGGTGCGCTGTTCGGAAGTTCTGCCGGAGGAAAGTCGCTCATCAAGCTGGCATTCCGCTGGACACGGCATCTGCGCGGCGGTCCTGCACATGCGGCCATCGTGTCGTCGGCCATGTTCGGCACCATCTCCGGGGGGCCGATCGTCAACGTCCTGTCGACCGGCGTCCTGACCATACCGATGATGCTGAAACGCGGGTTCAGCAAGGTGTTTGCAGGCGGCGTCGAGGCGGCGGCCTCGTCAGGCGGGTCGATCATGCCCCCGGTGATGGGCGTCGCCGCCTTCATCCTGGCGTCGCTCACCGCGATTCCGTATTCAAGCGTCATCGTTGCCGCCATCATTCCCGCACTGGCCTATTTCTATTGCCTGTTCCTGTCGGCGATCTTCCAGTCCAGGAAACAGAACATCACCGCGATCGGCAAGATTACGGAAGAGATGACACTGGAGCGCCAGGACTATCTCAATCTGGTGATGATCTTCGGTCCGATCCTGCTGATCCTGATGCTGTTGCTGACCCCCAAGGATGCGGTTGGCTGTGGGCTTTTCGGCGGATTTCTGGGCGCGGAGCGGGTCTTTACCGATGCCGGCTGTCAGGTGCAGAGCCTGAGTTGGGTGCAGCAGACCATTCAGAACTCCGCCGGCTCTGCCGGCGCGGCAGGATGGTGGGCGGTGATGCTGCTGCTCGGATTGCTGTTTCTGGATCCCGAGGTGCGCGCGCGGCCCCGCAAGATCATCGACGGGCTTTCCAACGCAGGTATCCTGATATCGACGCTCTACCTGATGTTTCTCGCGGTCTCGATCATCGACTTCTGCCTGTCCTTCACGGGGCTGCCGGTGTTTCTTTCGCTCGATGTTCTGGCGTGGCTGAACAGTCTCGATCTTGGTGGCAGCGGATCGATGTTCTTCCAGTTTGTCGCACTTCTGCTGACGATGCTGCTGGCCGTGCTTCTGGGCATGGGCATGCCTGCCGTGCCAGCCTACATCAACGCGGCCCTGCTCATGGGCCCCGTTCTCGCCGGTCTCGGCCTGTCGCTGTTCACGTCTCACATGTTCATCTTCTACTTTGCCGTCGCGAGTGCCATCACGCCCCCTGTTGCGCTGGCGGCTTTCGCAGCCGCCACGATCACCAAGGCGGAACCCGTGGCAACCTCGCTCTCCGCGGTGCGGTCCGGGATCGTGATGTTCGTGGTGCCGTTTATCTTCGCTTTTTATCCGGAGCTGCTTCTGATCACGGAAGCGCGTCTTGATCCTCAGGCGAGCGGTGGCAATGCCTTTCTGCCCGGGTATGACGCCGAGGTTCATTTCGGGGCCATGCTGCTTCTGCTGGGCCGGCTGCTGGTCGCCCTCTATCTTCTGTCGTCGGCGCTCGCCGCGTTCGACCGGCGAACGCTGCCAGCCTGGGAGATCGCGTTGCGGCTTGGCCTGGCGGTGTTGCTGATGATGAAACTTGAACTGATCTGGATTGGGGCGGCGGTCGCGACCGCACTTCTCCTGCTCCTGCACAACCGGTCCGCCGCCCATGCCAAGACGGCCTGACTTCATCCTCTTCATGACCGATCAGCACAGGGCCGATTTTCTGGGCTGCACCGGTCATCCGGTGCTGAAGACGCCGAACATCGACGCGATTGCCTCCAACGGAACGATATGGGACAGGTTTTACGTCGCCAGCCCGGTCTGTATGCCGAACCGCGCGAGTTTCATGACCTGCCGGATGCCGTCCAGCCATGGCGTGCGCGCAAACGGTATCCCGCTCGACAAGCGGCATGTCACCTTCGTCGAGCTCCTGCGTGATGCGGGATACAAGACCGCGCTCATCGGCAAGAGCCACCTGCAGACTTTTTCCGGCAAACCGCCCATGCTTGAGGCGCCGGAGACCCGCACCGGCTTCCACCGCGCATCGGGCGCCCTGTCACAAGCTGTCCGGCATGATCTTGAAACCTATCTCGCCGAGGACCCGAGGCGGACTTCCTACGATACGCCGCTGCCGTTCTACGGCTTCGACCATGTGGAACTCGTCACCAGGCATGGGGACGCCTGCGGCGGCAACTACCGGGACTGGCTTTTGGAACGGGCTCCAGATGCCGACCGGTTTCTTGGCGCAGAGAACCAGTTGACCCACGACTACGCCTGCCCGCAAGCCATTCGCACGGCCCTTCCGGAGGAGCTCTACTCCACGAGCTACATTGCCGAACGCGCGTCGGCCTGGCTCGCGGAAAACGCGGATGACGACCAGCCTTTCTTCCTGATGGTGTCCTTTCCGGACCCGCATCACCCGTTCAACCCGCCGGGACGATACTGGGACATGTACGATCCGGCGGACATGCCGATCCCTGCCGTGTTTGAGGCGAACGACTGGAACCCTCCGGCGCATGTGGCGAGCGTGCTTGAGGACCGCGAGACCGGACGGGCAAATCCGGGTTCATTTGCGGTTCTGGGCACCTATGCCCAGGAGGTGAGGGAGGCCCGAGCGCTGACCTGCGGCATGATCTCGATGATCGACGATGCGGTCGGACAGGTATGTTCGCAAGCAAAGGCCAGGAATGCCGTAACGATATTCACGACCGATCATGGCGATCATCTGGGTGACCACAGAATGCTGTTCAAGGGACCTGCAGCCTATGAGGAACTGACGCGGGTTCCGTTCATATGGTCGGACCCTTCGGCCGACAGACCCGGACGGACCGGTGAAATCGGTCAGACCCATGATATGGGGACAACCATCCTGGAGCGCGCCCGTGTCGAAGCTGCAATCGGCATGCAGGGGCGTTCGCTGCTGTCGGGCGGGCGGGAGGCCGCCTTCATCCAGTACGACCACCAAAAGACCAATCGTGGCCTCGGGCGCGTTCCGCGCGTTCACACGCTGCGAACCGCGGACTGGCGTTTGTCGATGTTCGAGGGGATCGCCTGGGGCGAACTCTATCATCTGCGCGACGATCCCGGTGAATTCCACAATCTTTGGGACAGTCCCCTTCATGCGGGGCAGCGCGCCGAACTCATGGAGATGCTTGTCCGCCAGGAAATGGCCCATGTAGACCGTGTGCCGCTGCCGACGGCACAGGCATAGATGCCGCATGAACACCGCAGCCGTGCACCTTTCCACCCCTGAGCGATCTCACACTCTGTGATTGCGCGTTGGCTCTCCCAAGGTTTGCGTCGGTCGGTCTGCAGCGTCCGACCGGTGGAGGGTACCGTGCACTACGTCGACATCCCGACTTTTTCCGACATCAAGAAACTTGCGCGCAAGCGCAATCCGGTGTCCCTGAGTTTCACGCTCCGTACGACACCGGTCACACAGGACGCGCAGCAGGATCGCACGAAGTTTGCCAACCTGGCACACGCGGCGGTTCAGGAGGTCAGCGACGGCCGATTGACAAAATCGGAGATCTCGGACCTTGAGGCTAATCTCGCGGATATCGTTGAGGATGACGACTTCTGGGGCCGTCAGTCCGAGAGCCTTGTCGTCTTTGCGACGCCGGAAAATGTCCGCACCTTCAGGCTGCCCAATCATCTGAACGACACCGCTGAAATCTCGGACAGATTTCATCTGACGCCCCTGTTGCGTGCTGTCGCGTTTCCCCACAACGCCGTTGCGCTGGTGCTTGGCCAGAAAAGTGTCCGCGTGATCGAGATCAACGGAGATCGTCCTGCCGGTGAGGTCAAGGTTTCCGGCATGCCGGACGATGCCGCGAGCGTTGCCGGAAAAAGCAGCATTCTCGGGCGCGCACCCAAGGGGCGTCTGCAGGGGAGCGAGGGGCAGAAAGTCCATCTTCTTGCCTATTCAAGGCGTGTCGATGCGGCGCTGCGCCCGCTTCTGGCCGGCCGGGATATTCCCCTGGTCCTTGTTGCCCACGAACCGATGCGCTCGATCTTCCTGTCCGTCTGCAGCTACGACAATGTGCTCAACGGCCAGCCTGACGGTGTCTCCGAAGACAGCTCCGACGCGGACATCGCGTCCGCCTCGCGTCAACTGATCGATACCCACTACGAGGACCAGCTGCAAAATGTCCGGGAGACTTACGCCGGCCGGGTCAATGACCGACGCGCCAGCGACAGCGTAAGTGAAGCCGCCCGGCTGGCAACCTTCGGCGCCGTCGAAACGCTGCTGGTCAACATGGAAGCAGCTGTTCCGGGGACGATAGACGGGGTCACCGGCGAGGCAACCTTCAGCGAGACAGCGGGACCGGACACCTATGATGTTCTTTCGGAAATCGCGTCCCGCGTTATCCAGACCGGCGGCGACGTTCTGAGTGTGCGGCAGAAGGACCTGCCGGGATCCACACCGCTGGCCGCGCTTCTGCGGTACCCGATCTAGGGTACGGACCCAAAGATGAAGCCCATTTAGCCGTCCTTCGGATTTGGCCGTTTTGGCCATCTGCCGCGTCGCGAAAGGTTTGAAAATGAACCACATTTCCTGCGGTTTCGCTCCTCGCAGCTGGTCAAAACAATCCAAACAAAATTGACTTCATTTGTGAGTCCGTGCCCTAGTCTTGCACGATATATTCCAACCGGAACCGGTCGGTATCCGATCGCTCAGGGTGCGTTGATGCCGGACAAGACGCCAGACACGACACCAGGCACCACCCACGAAACCCACATGGCGCTCGAAGACGGTTCGTCGGGATCCGGCCATTGACCGGTCCTCCACCCCGGAACTGGTGGAGAGCGATTCTCTCCACCAATCGACTGTCTCATTCAATGGTGCCCGGGAGCGAGAGGTCGCCCGAGGCGACATCAAAAACATCCGTGACGCACAACAGCGGCGCGTGAATGCTCTCGTTGACCTTCAGTGCCGATGTCACGCCGTCATAGGACGCGCCGGTAACGTCACCGTTGACGGCAGCCCTGATCGTGATCTCCGGTCCGTCGAATACGGGCGTGAAGCCCGGACTGTCGAGCAGGATGGGAAAGCCCGGCCAGGTGGCCGGCAATCTGGGGGCCGTGTTTTCCGGGATGTCCTTGACCGCCAGAGCGCCCGGACCGCAGGCCGCGGTCGGGGCGAGGACCACCCAATGGCTGTGCCAGACGCCGCCGTCATTGCCGAGATCGCCGTCAAGATTTTCGTCGTAAAGCGGTGTGTCGTCGAAGTCCGGGTGATTGGTCGCCGCCATCGCGAGAATGCCGGCGCTTTCCTCGAAACCAACCAGGGAGGGATCAAGCGTGGTCGGCCAGACATAGGACCATACGGCTGCTCCCGCGACTTCACCGGTCGGCTCCGGTGTATCGGCACCTGCGACACCGTTGGTGGTCATGTGAAACGTGACGACATTGCCTTCGGAGTGAATATGCGCGGCGATGATGTCCAGGGACGCCGTTTTGCTCTTTTCCGCCGGCGAATGGATCGCGGTCTCCTGATTGACCGCGTGGGTGTGTTTGTCATGTGCAAGCGCAGGCGTGACGGCCAGCAGGGCGCATGAGGTCAGATAAATGATTGAGGGACGCATGGAAAAACTCCTTTCCGGTTCGACTGATGTTTAATAATAGCGAGTCGCTATTATTGCAAGAATTGTTTTGAGTCGCTACTTATAGGCCATGAAAAACGACTCCCGATCACGTGTTCGACCGCTGCTGGATCGCCTTCAACGGCTCATAGCCTCCGAAGACTGGGCGGACGATCTCAATCCCGCGCAGCGCAGTGCGCTGGGATACCTTGTGCGCGCGAACCGGTTTTCGCGCTCGCCGTCCCAGGTTGCGGACTATCTGTGCACGACAAGAGGGACAGCCTCTCAAACATTGAAGGCCCTGGAGAAAAAGGGGCTGATTGAGCGTTCGGCGCCGGACGGCGACAAACGCACCATCTCCTACGATGTCACGGGGGCGGGTTTCGGCCTGGCCGACCGGGTGGATGCGCTTGATGATGCGCTCCGGAGGGTCGACACCGAAAGTGGTGCCGCGCTTGAAAAAACGCTTTCCGAACTGATCAGGTTTCAGCTTGAGGCGCGCGGCTTCCGGTCATTCGGGCTGTGCAAAACGTGCAAGTATCACAGCTCGTCGGAAGCCGGTCTTCATTGCACGTTGCTGCATGTCGATCTTTCAGCCGCGCAAGCCGACCAGTTGTGTCACGAACACGCCGCCTGAAATCCGCATTTCTTCGTTGAGACGAAGCTCCGGAAAAAGTCATTTGATCCGCCGCTTTGCGGGCTGGACGCGGCTCTTGCCCGCTGGCATCGTCGCGTCATGGCAAGACATATCATTCAACAGGCGAACGAAGCTGCCGACGGACGTCGAACCGCCCCAGCGGCCCTGCGCAACAGTGGTCCGCTGATCGAGGCTCTCCGGCAACGGTTGCCGCCCGAAGGACGCGTTCTGGAAGTGGCGAGCGGCACCGGTCAGCATGCGGCCGCGTTCGCAGAAGCGTTTCCGTCGCTTGACTGGGTCCCCTCCGACGTCGATCCCGGACAAAGGGAGAGTATTGCAGCGTGGCAGCGCAGCAGCGGTCTGAGCAACCTTGCCGAACCGCTGGCCATCGATGTCTCGGGTTCCTGGCCGGTCGGGCAGGGATTCGCGCAGGCGGTCCTCACGATCAATCTTCTTCACCTCGTACCTGCAACATTCGTTTCGCGGTTTTTTGACGATGCGCGCGCAGCATTGAGTGACGGCGGCCGGGTGATTGTCTACGGCCCGTTTCTGAGAGGGGCCTCGTACGCTTCGGATGGTGATCGTTCATTTGACGCGTCGCTGCGCGCCCGAGATCCAGCGATCGGGTACAAGTCGGTCGAGGCGGTGTCTGAAGTTGCAGGTTCGGCCGGGTTTTCGCCCTTGGCCAACGATGCGATGCCGGCGAACAACCTGCTTCTGACATTCGTCACCCCGTGACGATCAGGCCTTGCGTCCGAGATAAACGGCCTGGGTGACTTCGCGCCCGTCCTGCAACGGGTTTTCGAATTTGACGGGCTCCGCCCAGGCCTGATCAAAAGCTCCGGCCAGCAGCGCGGTGATGGCTTCATCGGGGGGTTCATCCGACCAAAGCCCGACGATCCCGCCTGGTTTCAGAAAGCGCTGCACGGCGCGCAGCCCTTCGCTCGTGTAGAACCCTTTCGATCCACCGTGGAGGAGCCGCTCCGGAGTGTGGTCGATGTCGATGAGAAGCGCGTCATACCGGTGTCCTGGGCGCTCGGCATCAAATCCATCCCGCGATGCCGCCAGCGCGAAGAAGTCTCCTTGAACAAGCCGGCATTTCGGGTCGTCGGCGAGCTCGGTTTTCATCGGCACCAGTCCCTCCCGGTGCCAGCGGATCACGGGTTCCAGAAGATCGACGACATCAAGAGAGAGAAGGCGGTCATCCGCCAGCACGGCCCTTGCCGTGTAACCGAGACCGAGACCGCCCACCAGCACATCCAGCTGGTCGCCCTCCAGCGCGGCCATTCCCTTGTCGGCGAGTGCGATTTCGGAAGCGGTGAACAGGCTCGACATCAGGTGTTCATCCCCGAGCAGGACTTCAAAGACATCGGTCCCTAGCGACAGGATATGCCTTCGCCGCAGTGAAATCGCGCCGATCAGCGTCGGGGCGTAGTCCAGTTCTTCAAACAGTCTGCTCATGCCGGCACCGTGGCAGGTCGGGCGGACAAAGGGAAGTGCAGAGTTGCGGCAAACCGGAGCATCGGTCCGGCGCGGCCGTCGTTGCTGACCGGACGCGGTGCGCGCCGGCGAAAGCCGAGTTGACATCAGTCTGGCAATCTTTGAATTCTAACGCTCTGACTGGGTTGGCTTTACAGGACAACAGTCGAAAAGGGGAGGTACATGTTCGTTTATCAGGAACTGTTGGCACGCGTTGCAGCGGAACAGCCGGTGCGGGTGGGGCTGATCGGTGCCGGTAAATTCGGATCGATGTTCTTGAGCCAGGTTCCGACCACGCCGGGGCTGACAGTGTCGGCAATCGCGGATCTGCGTCCCGACAATGCCCGCAAGGCGTGCGCGGAAGTCGGCTGGACGGAGGATCTGGTCGGCGGCGTCGACTTCACCGACGACGCCATTGCGATGATGGCGCGTGACGATGTGGATGTCGTTGTCGAAGCGACCGGCAACCCTGTTGCGGGCCTGGTTCATGCCCGGGAGGCAATCCGGCAGGGCCGGCACGTTGTCATGGTCAATGTCGAAGCCGATGTGCTGGCCGGTGCGCTCCTGGCGGAAGAGGCGCGTGCTGCCGGCGTGGTCTACTCGATGGCCTATGGCGACCAGCCGGCGCTGACCTGTGAAATGGTGGAATGGGCCCGGTCCTGCGGGTTCAGCGTTGTCGCGGCAGGCAAGGGCACGAAATACCTGCCCAGCTACCATGCTTGCACGCCGGACACGGTCTGGGATCACTATGGCCTGACGCCAGAACAGGCTGCGGACGCCGGCATGAACGCGCAGATGTTCAACAGCTTCCTCGATGGCACCAAGTCCGCGCTGGAAATGGCTGCGATTGCCAATGCGACGGGTCTGACGCCGCCGCCGGACGGGCTGCTGTTTCCGCCTGCCGGTATGGATGATCTGGCGCATGTTCTGCACCCCGTTGAAGATGGCGGTCAACTGGCCGGAAAAGGCATGGTGGAAGTCGTGTCTTCCCTGGAGCGGGATGGCCGTCCGGTTTTCCGGGATCTTCGCTGGGGCGTCTATGTGGTCATCGAAGCGCCGAACCCTTACGCCGCCGCCTGTTTCCGGCAATACGGCATGAATACGGATGCCTCCGGACGCTACTCGGCGATGTACAAGCCCTTTCACCTGATCGGGCTCGAGTTGAACGTTTCCATCCTGTCTGCCGCATTGCTCGGCAAGCCGACCGGCTCGACGCTGTCCTTCGACGCCGATGTCGCCGCGACGGCGAAACGCGACCTTTCAACCGGCGACAGACTGGACGGCGAAGGCGGGTCAACCGTCTGGGGCAAGCTGTTGCCGGCGAAAACCTCGCTTGGACGCGGTGCACTGCCGATCGGCCTTGCTCACGGCGTCAAACTGAAAAACAGCATTCCCGCAGGTCAGATCGTGACCTGGGACGACGTTGACATCGACGAGACCGCCGATGCCGTCAGGATCCGCCGCGAGATGGAACAGCGTTTCGGCTAAGCCCGGGGTCTGCGTCGCCGCCGCTCATGTCTGCCGCTATTTGGAAGACACCTTGGCGGCGGCGGCGATCAGATCGCCGAGCCCGTCAATCTCGTTTTGTTTTCGCGTCACCTTGGTGCCGTCCTTGTGGAAAATGATGACTTCGCCTCTAGGCAGGTCCGGATCTTTCGTGACACGCACTTTCTCGCCCTCGAAATCGACGATGACGCCCGTGCGCCATTCCCGGCGAATGAGCATGACGAGGTCGACGAGAGCGCGGATGCCGAGGATTGCCAGGATCGTCAGCTCGAAACCGCTGGCACCAAGTCCCTTGCCGGCCTTGAAGCTGTCGCCTTCCGCCGCCTCCCTGACGGCGCTCTCGATACTCGCCTGTTCCTCCGGCGAATCGGGCGTGAACTCCACGTCGATTTCAACGGTCGTCATCGTATCCATGTTGTTTCCATCCTCCTGATCGAATGACGTGCTTTAGACGTTGCTACGGCGTTTGCGCAGCGCGGCCCCATGTCCGGCGAACGCGCCCGTTCCACAGCGGAGACGGCCGCAGCCCCTTCGTGTAGTCACTGACGAGAAACAGGGTGACCTGCTCCTCAACCATGGCAAAAAGAGAATTGTTCATGCCGATGAGGCTGCCGGTCGCCAATCTCGATATGTCCGGGATATCGTCGGGTACGTAGTTCGTCAGGCTTGTGCGGCGCTCTTCCGGCGCGGGGTATATCTCATCTTTCCAGGGCAGACCGGTCTTCCCGTGTTCCAGCACGCACAAGGCATGATCCAGCATGCGGAAGGCGATGAGGGCCAAGTCGGCACACCAGAACGGAACCGACCACGACTGGCCGCCAAGCATGGATTGATAGGAAATCAGGAAGGCCGCGTTACCATCTGCCTCTCCTTCGGGCACCGGACCGAAACGGTTCGTCGCGAAGTGTCCGAGGCGCACGTGTCCTTGCTCGTGGGCCACGACAAAACTCAGCATGTTCTGGAAAACAGGCACAAACAGATGCCTGTTCCATTCCGGCGGGGACACGTAGGGCGCGTCGGCTTCAGGCGTTCCTTCATAGATGTAGCGCCGCAGGGTGTTGAGGCACACGTCGATCGTGCCGGGTGGCAAGGTATGGGAGCGGGGCAGTTGCGCGATCGCCCGGTCATCCAACAGGGCGACGGGATCGATCGGCGGCGCCACCCAACATGCCAGCGCGGCGAAGTCGCGGAGATAGCGCATCATGCCGTGGTCGTAGAAAATGACATAGTTGTCGCCGTCCAATGTCGGGACGACACGCGCGTTGATGTCTCCCTCCGGGAGGGTGGCGATATAGGGCAGCATATGCAGCGGCTGGCCGACATGACGCAACGCCTGTTCTTCCAGCACGTTCTGGATTCGGAACCAGCGCTGCCGAACAAGGTCATCTTCCAGGTCGAATTGCGGCAGCTCGGGCTCGGCTGCATCAGAATCGGCAATTGTCTGCTTGGCGGCTTCAAGCTCTTCGTCGGAAAAGAGCGATTGCCAGCCCATATAGTCGCGAAACTGCTCCGGTGTCAGGCCCGGTCGCGGCGTTTCCCGGAGATGCTCGAACGCGGCTGCTGCACCGCCCTTGATCCCGAGCGCCCGCGATACTTCACGATAGCTCGTGGACTGGCGATACCGGATCGTTGCTAGGACATCCTCCGGCCACTCCGTCACACTGGCGTAGGGCTGCGGCTGCAGCGCTCCGGCAATCTGACCCGGCAGGAGGCCGTCATCACCGGTTGGGGCAGGGGCTTGCTCATCGGTTTGGCCGAATACGCTTGCAATACGTTTCAGCGCGGCTTGAATATCGAATACCATCTTGCCCCCTTCGGAACAATTGACAGCCAAATGAACTGACTACTCGACAGTGCGGCCTTCATGGCCGCAGAACATTGAAATCATTATTACAAAGTAAAGCACGGTGCGGCGCTCAATAGACGCTTGTTCAAACACTACTACACCGTGCTGACAATTTACCAGAATTTCCTTTGCGTAAAGTATGCGATAGTTCTGCACGCCATCGCAGCGCGTCAGTTCCGATTGTTCTTGTGGGACACGCCAGCGGTTGATGGCCAGAAGCTTGTCGCTTGCCGCAGCGTTAGGTATTCATATCAAGTGAATTGTTCTGAACGGATAAATTGCCGGTAGGGTTCCAATGTTTCGATTTCATGTTTTTGCCTTTGTGTTGTTGCTGGGAGCGTTTCCTGCCCTTGCAGAGAAACGCACGGCGTTCATCGTCGGCAACGCGGACTACGCCAACGCGGGGCCGCTCGCCAATCCGGTCAACGACGCACGCCTCGTGGCTGAGACGCTCGAAGGACTGGGCTTCGAAGTCACCCTGGCGACCGACCTGACGCGGGCAGGACTGGCATCCGAGTTCTCGGCCTTCCTCGACCGGACCGAGGGTGCGGACGTAACTCTCTTTTACTACGCCGGCCACGGTATGCAGTTCGAGGGACAGAACTTCCTGTTGGGCGTGGATGCTGCGTTGCGGAGTGCCTTCGACGTGCAGAGCGAGGCGCTGCCGCTCAACCGGATCGTGCAGATGCTCGAGGAAAGAGCACGCGCTGCCCTGGTCTTCATTGACGCCTGCCGGGACAATCCGCTGGCCACCGAGTTCTATACCCAGAACTTTTCACCGACGCGGGCGCTTGCGACGCGGGGTCTCGCGCCGATGGCGGGGCGCTTCCAGGGCTCGATGCTGATGTTCGCGGCCTCGCCCGGGCAGGTCGCCTATGATGGTGCTGCGGGGAACTCGCCTTTCACGGCGGCACTGGCGAAGCACCTGCCGACCGAGAATGTCGAGATCCTGACGCTGATGAAGCGTGTAATCCGCGACGTCAAGGCCGACACCGAGGACAAACAGGTTCCGACGGTGACGAACGACCTGGCACTTGAGGTGTATCTGAACCTTGCCGCAGGAGGTGAGGGCGCAGCCATCGCCGCGGCGCAGGAGGAGGCGATCTTCGAGGCGGCGCTGGCGATCAACACCGAGCGGGCCTGGGACATCTACCTGAAGCGGTTTCCGGCAGGTTCGATGCGCGATCTGGCGCTGACTGCGCGCGAGGAACTGACGGCCGCAGCACTTGCAGGCGCGCCGGGGAGCGTCGTTGCCGAGAGCGGTCAGATCACTGTCGCGCGCGAAGCGGCGGCCTCGGCCGAGCAGTCGCTTGGTCTGTCGAAGGCAGACGCCCAGGCGGTGCAGGCGGCATTGAACGCGCGCGGCTACGACGCAGGTCCTGAGGACAGCGTGATCGGGACGCGGACGCGCCGGGCGATTGCTGATTTCCAGGCGGCGGCCGGGCTGCCGTCAACCGGTGTGGTAACCGCAGGGACGGCAGAGGCGCTGCAAATCGAACTGATTGCGGCTGAAACCAGTTCAGTCCCGATCGTGTCCTCCAGCAACGCACGCCGTTATGACCCGAAAACGCTGGCCCTTCTCGAGACGGATCCACGGCTTTTGAAAGCGGCAACCGCGCTTACAGGCAAGGAGTTTGTGTACGGCTTTTTCGAAGATCGACTGTTTATCGGCGTACTGACATGGTGCTGTGCGAGGATCGATGGGGCGAATGCGCTTGCCAAGCGAAGCGGGGGACATCTGGCGACGCTCACGACACCGGAAGAAAACGACTTCGTTTTTCGTCTGGTCAAGGACGACAAGAGGTTCTGGCGCGACCATGGCGACAATTCCTATGTTGGTCCGACCTTCGGTTTGCAACAAACGGAGGGCGCGCGCGAACCCGATGGCGGCTGGGGCTGGGTGACCGGTGAACCCGCCGACTGGATACCGTGGTTCCCGAGCCAGCCAAACAACAGTGGCGAGGGCCAGGCGGTGATGGCCGCGTTCTTCAATGAACCCCCGGTGCCGTATAACCGTTGGGCGGATGCCCACGTGGTCCATACGGGCATCATCATTGAAATCGACTGATTGTGGTTGCCTTCGAGACATGGCCGCCTGATCGTTTCCGGCGTGGCAAATGCCTGTTAGGCTGACCGAAACAGGGTGGCAATTGATGGATGCAAACAAGGTGCAGGCTGAGTATTGGGCATCTCCTGCAGGTCTGAAATGGATTGAACACGAACATGCTCTGGATACCGCGATGGCCGGGATGCTGGACAAGATGCTCGATGCTGCCTGCATTGCATCAACGGACTGCATCCTCGATATCGGCTGTGGTACCGGAGCAAGCACACTTCAAGCCGCCCGGCGCGCTCCGGGCGGGCACGTTCTTGGCGTCGATATCTCCGATCCGCTTCTGAAACGCGCTGCCAACCGGGCGAAAACGGAAGGCGTTGCCAACGCATCTTTTCTTTTGGCAGATGCACAAACCCATGACTTTTCAGCCCGGCCTTTCGACCTGCTTGTCTCGCGACTGGGTATGAGTTTCTTTTCCGACACGGTCGCAGCCCTGAAGAACCTTTCGAATGCCCTGACTGGCAACGGCAGAATGATCTTCGTCTGCTGGGCTTCCGTGGCAAAGAACCCCTGGTTCGCGATCCCGGAACAAGCGGCCGAGAAAAGGCTGGGGGCGCTGGCAAAGGCAGACCCGGATAAGCCGGGTCCGACAGCCTTTCAGGACCTTAAGCGTGTCACCGATCTGTTGGCCCGGGCTGGTGTGTCCAATATCGAAGCGCACGAACTGGACATCGCGCTCACGCCTCCGGGCGGCATTGCCAGCGCTGCGCGGGCCGCAAGCAAGGTGGGTCCGGCCGCGCGCATCATGAAGGCCCATAACGGGTCGGAAGCCGACGCAGCCGCAATTGAAAGCGCGGTAACGGTCGCCTTTGAAGAGTTCAAAGAAGGTGACACAGCAGTGGTACCTGCCGTGGTGAACCTCTTTTCCTGTTCCCGATGATTGGCGAGGCGAGAGATCGTGACGGCCCTTAGATGCCGCCTTCGGCCAAAGTTCGGATAGTCGTTCATACCGCATCAGGCGGCCGATCGCCGCCCAGGTGAGGCTTGTTCGTGAACGGCCGGAGCGGTCGCCCTGGACCACATCAGGACATGACCGTTTCTCTTGAATGCAAATCCCTGGGAAGTGACCGCCAATGATACTCCCCTGCGATTGACATCAGTCCGGGTCAGCTGAATTCGCGGCGTCTATTTCGTGTCTAACTCCGTTGAAAATGATCTGCACGTTGCAGAAACAAACGCCTACCTACCGACGCCCGCGACCGGCATTCTCCGCCTTGCAAAGCAAAAACCCGCCCGATCGTTGCCGATGGGCGGGTCTTTTTCATCTGGGCGCCGGAAGCCGCGCTGTGGCCGGTGTTTGGCCGGCCTTGGCGGTTGTGCTGGTAAGCATAGTATGGCGCACGGAATATGTAAGGTATTGAAAATAAACAATTTTATTTCTCAGTTTGGCTCAGTCAATCCGGGAATTCGGTCAAAGAAGTACTCAAATGAAAGCTAAGTGTTGCTCAATTTCGGTAGAAACGCTTGGAAAGCTGACGTCAGGCAAAAAAATACCTCCCGAAAGGGAGGCGCATTCCAACCAGATGTTGATGCGAACGAGGATCGGAAATTTCCGCAGCGCTGAGTATCTAAATCAGGGTGATGGCGACTGAAGTTCGAACCTGCCAGGCATACAAACTTCGGCTGCCGCGGGGCGTTTCCGTCAGTATGGTCCGCTCATTCTTTGGGCTTTGAACCTGATGTTACCAAGTTTCCATTTTCATCGATGCCTGCGCCCAAGTTGAGCTGCCGGCGGCGCTCAAAGAACTCTTCTTCTTTTGGCCCTGGATGTGTCATCCGTTCGGTGAATTCATCGAGCCAGAGGTTCGTGGCACCGGAAGACTCAGCAGAGGACCTGTTCCGAAGGGCCGGGGTCGAACTGACGTCGACATTCGTGAGCTTGTCAGGACTCTTCTTGTTGGTCATGTCTGGTAAACTCCTGCGCTTTCTTTGACGCGATTTCTCGATCGTAGATTGTCGCGTGAACGTCCTCAACGGCGAACGCTGGTTCGATCCCCGAACACCGGAGATGCTTCATCAGCGTCTGGAGGTGGATACCCAATCGTCGTGACAGCGAACTTGCGGTCTCAAACTTATTCATGAAAGCGTCCAAGATTTCGCGCTTCACGATGGTTTGCGGACACCGGTTGACCGGATTGATGGCCGTTTCGGCTTCCAGGCAACCTCGTTGGACGAGTGCTTTGACCACTTTGGTTGAGGTTTTCAGTTTCTTTTCGACCTCCCGCAGAGAATACCCACCATGGTCTTTGCCCCGGACGAGCGATTTCACTTCCTCAGGATCGACAAGAATGGAGAGAAAGCCCGTTTCGTTAGGATCAGTACGGAGCGTACGAAGGCGATGTTCCAGGATCAGTTGCACCACTTTCAAGGTTGAGCAGTTGGCCAATTTTTGCGCCTTGAGAATTGGAACCAAGTTAGTCTCGTCGTTCGTCACAGGTTTTGTGTCTGTTGTAAGATCCGAAAGGAACTCATCCATGTCGCACTTCGCGAAAGCATGATCCTTGAAGATAACTGTTCCGCCGGTAAGCCATGGCTTCAGAATGCCTGCTTCGAATAGCAACCTATCGACGGGCCGCGGCGCATTAATGTAGGCCCTGACCTGGTTCATCGACATGCTCTGTTCGACACGGTCGAGATAGAACTTTGCGTCGTCAGCATTGAAAAGAATGCGTTCGTCGGTCTTTCCGAGTTGGCTTTGGTCGATGAGCCCGACCGCGTGGAGAATTTTTTTCAGTCGTTTTGGATGAGCACCGGTTTCCTGATGAGCGGAATGAACGGAATGCACGATACGTTTTGCCGGGCGCCGACCGAAGATCTCGTCGTTTGGCCCCATGGGCAGCGTTTCAAATGCATGCTCGGTGATTGTCGTCCTGAGATCGTCATAAGCCGTGTCTTCAGTTTCGTGAGCAAGCCATTCGTACAATCGGCCGTAGATTTGTCTTGGGCCCCAGTTTTGGTTTTTGCTTGCAAACTTATGTTGCAAATGATCGAGGTAGTGGCGAATTCCATCTACCCCTTGAATGGCGATGTCAAAGCCTACCTGACCTGCTGCGTACCACTGGTCTTCAGACAAACTCTCTGCGACGACTCTTGCGCCATAAAGTTTTGTCGCGCCGATGATTTCGCAGGCCCGGGCAGCGGCATAAGCGTGAGGGTGAAGGGATGACAGCAAGTTCTCGGGCTGATCTCCGCTGATCCGTTTTTCCAGGTAGATCTCGAGGCTTGAAGGTTCACGGAACTGTGCAGCGAGAACGTGTCGGTTGATGTCCTCCACGAACGGTTGGAGGAGCGGCGAAAAATCATGCACCTTCTGCGGATGGTCCTCGTGCGCAGCCACGACCAAGGGCGTTTTGTGTTTCGAGCAGGTCCGAATGGAGGCGATGTTCCAAGACCAACGCCCGTATGTCCTGACCTCTTTATGGTCAACGTCTCGCTCGAGGTCTTCCTGAATGCAATGAGGACAGACCCTCACTGTCGCTCGACGCAGCGAATTTCTGGAAAACGGTTCTTGCTTAAATTCGAACCGACAGTCGCCGGTGCGTTTGAAGATTGCTGCCGGGAAGCGGTCGCCTTCGAAACCGACAAGTTTAGAGAAACGGGTGAGCGCTTCCGGTTTGCCATCGCAAAGAGCCTGGAAACTCATCTCCATGTCGAGACAAAACTCCCGGGCAGTGCAGCCGGCCTTACTTGCTACGCGTGACACGTAGCTGGCGACGGTTTCGTCCGGATAGATACAGGGAATGTAGACGGGGTCCAGTTCCATGCTCAGGCCCCCCGAACGATCTTGAGACGGCGTTTTTTCGGCTGCGGTACTTCGTCCTCTTCTTTGTCTTCGGGGAAAAGAGTGTTTCGGACGTCAATATTCTGCCATTCGACGTCTTCGGCAAAAACATTGTGTTCGGGGCGACAGCCGGTTCTGGCCTCAAAAGTAAGCTCGAAGTCGCCCATGAGGGGCATGTTTCGTCGAGCTTTCAACGCCTTGCAAAGCGCGTCCTGGACGATTTCAATCAGATATCCGGTTCTTCCCTCTGCTCCGTGCATGAGGCGACTGCAAAGTTCGTTCATCGGAAGATTCTGGTGTTCAAGTTTCGCCTTCTTGCAATAGTTTTTGATGATCCGCTGGACTGTCTGGAGATCATTTGCGCACGGTGTCATCAGATCAAGACGGACAAATGTGCAGCGACGGCGCAATTGAAAGTCGCTTTCAATCACGGCCGCCAGGTTGGGCATTCCGGACAAAACCAACCAAACCGGCCAATCTTCGTCTTGCATGAGCCCCTTCAAGGTGTCACAGACCTTGATGGAATCGCTGGGGTTCTCAAGCTGGGTGAGGTGTTGCAGCTCATCAAGATGCAGGAAGCGAATGCCGTGGAGCTTGAGCTGGTCTCGCACCTTGCGCCAAACAACATTTTCCCGCAGTTCACGTCGAACCGGATAGCCTAGCGCTTGAAGGACAGAGGTACCCAGTTGCTTCAGTGTGCACGGGGATGGCGCTTTGATCGAAATAATCCGAAACGGGCTTTTGCGATCATTCATTCCGAGAGATTCAAAGGCGCGTTCAAGGGATCTTGATTTGCCAACACCGGATGCGCCGACGATGGCGAGCGCGCGGCCTTCTTTCAATCTCCCCACATGGCTCAATCCCATTGTTTCGACAGCGTCGGTGTAATTTTCAAAGGTGTCGAGAAGGTCGTTCAGCCTGTCGAGAAGGTCTTCGTCACTTTTCTGAGGGAAATAGGTGTGCTGAAGTTCTGCCTCAAGCTTCGTGATCTCAGCCGACCTCTGCCGTCGGCCAGGCGCATTCGGGCCAGGCGATTGTGCTTCAGGGGCGGGGGTATGGTAATTCGAAGATGTCATGTTAGTCCTCCAAAATGTAGTCATCGTCATCGTCGTCGCCCAGGAACGGCGGAGCGTCCTGGATGTGGGTAATTGGGCTGTCTGGATCGTGTTTGGTCTGGGCAGTTTCATTGGGTTCATCGAGCCCAAGAATGTCGCCCTCGAAGTCTTCATCGACCCTCAGACGGTCGTCTGAAAAATGGGCGTCAAGTTTGGCGAGGTTGTCAGCCGTGAAGACTGGGGAGGCAATGCTCCGGTTCTTGCGGCTCTCGTCCGAGAGCCGGCGAAGATCCGCGAGTGCCTTCTTGACGAGCGCTTCTGACTGGGCAGCCTCTTCTCCATACTGTGCCAACAGACGTTGCCGACTGGCGACATGCGCTTCGAGGGACGTTCCGTGCATCTCTTTCGTCGTGCAAGGAACCTTGAGCCAACCCTTAGGCGTATCTACGGAGATGTGCCCGATATCGTCCGGATCGAAGCGTACTCTCAGTTGTCCGGTTCGATGTTCCCGACGGACGCTCTGAAGCTCGGTGGACTGGTACTTGTTGGAGTAAAGCTGGATCCCTTCACTCCGAAGGCGGCGTTCAACGGTAATCCCGAAGCATGCGCGCATAGCATCTTCGTTTGGTGCGAGCGGAACGCCGACCTTTTTCCGCAGGGAAAGCCAGCAATTTCGCGGCGTTTGTCCACCCAAACCTTCGTGCGGCGTGTTGTGGTAGACATCAACCACCCAGCGGACGAGCGCCCGGGCGAGTTCTTCGATCGTAAGAGATGCGCGCGCACCTGCGTCGTAGTCACCTTTCTCGACAACGTTGCTGAAAGTGCGTCCGTCAAATCCTGAGATCAGTTTGGTATGGATGGTGCTGAACACACGCTCGATGGATCCACGCAGATACGGTGCACCGGCAACGGTGTAGTCGACGGCAATACCGGCATCGATTGCGGCAGTGCTAAATGCACCGGCGGTATAAGCCGGTCCATTGTCCACCCTTACCGTCTGGATGCGACCTGCCATGTCCCAGGGTGTTTCGCAACCGGCAGCTTTGGCGAAATCATCCTTGTCGGACATCGCCATTTTCAAGGTTGAAATTGCGAGGTCGGTCGTCGCCGTGGGCGCCAGCTGCATTGCCAGAATGCACTTTGTCCGGACGTCAATTGCGGCTGAAAGCTGCATGCGTCCGAGGTCCTTCTTGAGATCCTCACGGGTCGAAAGTCCGAGTTTTTCCCAGCTGCCGATGCCCTTCAAGAGGGTCTGGAGAGAGACCTTCCACTCGTCCATTTCGACCACTTGCAGGGGCCACTCAGGATTGTTCTTTCCCTGGATATACGCATATTTTTTCGCCGCGAAGGCCTCACCATTTCGACCGGCATCGACGTGATAAGGGGCGAGATTGCGAATCTCCGTGCGCATGGCCCTGATGCTTGGCTTGGGAAGGGCTGGCAACCCTTTTTGGGCGCGTGCTTCGTTCAACGCGTCGAAATGTTCGACGAAGTCTTCATAGACCTTCGCCATCGTCGGTTTCAGGAGGCTGGCATATTCCCTCGCACTGCTGCGAAGGAGGTCCCTAACGTCGGGGTGAAGGCGGTCCGTCCGGTTGCCACATTTGTGCTTCAAGGGACATAGCGCCATCACATTGAAGTCTGCGGCTTCGTACTTCTGAAGCCAACGGCGCACGGTGCTGGGCTTTGGGATTTTGAAGGTTCCCTGTGTCTGCTGACTACTAAACCGGGCGCCTGGCGCCCGTTGCACAAGCATGGTGAACCACTGTCCAAAAAGGACTTTGATCGTTTGCTCCATTGCTGCGTCGCTGCGCGAGGTTTGTCCCTCTGTCTCCATCTTGAGAAACTCGTCGCAGATGAACTGGCGGAACCTGACCAGTTCGGCGACCTCCGGTTTCAGATCTGAAAGTTTGATGTTTGGTCCAACTTTGAGGCGTGCCACGGTCGGTGAAAATGCTCCCGGTTCTTCAGTAAGGAGGCCATGTGCAACAAGGTCGAGAAGTTCAACAAAAGTGAACTTCTCATGGACTTCCGGAGTATCAAGGCGGCGCAACACGCACGCTTCTTCGTCGGAAAAGACCTGGGTATAAGAAACACCCTTGATCGTAATTCTTGTGTCAGGTGCGAAGCGGATTCGACTTTCGGCGCCCGGTACTGAAGGGGTGTTCTGAGTGCTGTTGAGTTCGGTCATGATCGGTTTCCTTTTCCTTTTGGGTTTTGGTTCCAGGCGGGACTGGTGCTTTTCCAGCGCGGCTTTCACCGGTTCCAGATGATGCGTTTGTGTGCCGGCGGGCAGAGAGCCATGGCTTTGAAGTCACCGGCTTCAAATTTGCGGAGCCAACGACGAACGGTGCTGGGGTGTGGGCAGCGGAATTTCTGAAGGTTTCGCGATGAGCGAAAGCGCTTGTGGCCACCGCGTTGTTTCGAATTTACTTTCAGCCAATGCGCGTGGATGTGGCTGATCACGACGGCCATGGAGGCATCACTTCGAGAAGTGATGCCAGCGGCTTCCAACGCAAGAAATTCAAGGCAAATGAATCTCCTGAAATCGACGCGATTGGCGACTTTTTCTGGAAGTTGCCAGATTTGGATTTCGTGTTCGTATTTGAGACGAAGTTCAAAAGGGGAAAGCGGTTTATCTTCCTGGACAAGAAGGCCTCTTGCGATCAAATCACCCAGTTCAGCATTCGTGAACTTCGTGTAAACCCGTGGGCGGTCGACACGGCGAAGCACGCAAGCTTTCTGGTTGGACGACACCGTGACATGCGGCTGTCCTCTGAGCGTGATCTTCGCATGCTCGTCGAGGCAGATCCTGGTCTCAGATTCGGAACCCTGAATGCTGCCACCGCAGTCTTTGTCAAACTTGGCCATTTTCAATTTCCTTTCCTGTTAGACTGCTTTGCAGATTTCGAGTTCGATGTTGTCGTTGATGCTGCCGCGTGTGACCGGCTTCAATTCCCGGCTATCAATGAGGTTGAGTACGGCGTTGAAGCCGGCCGCTTGGTCGTTCAGAAGGGCGACGAGTGAAGCCAAGCGGTACACGCCATGCATCGAGATGAGATGCCGGCGCAGCTCGTCAATGCTGTCCTCATCCCGGAGTGTTCGTGCTCGGAGGAACAGCTCGGCGTTTCGAACGAGTGCGCGAGAGATGTGGCGATCGGTGCGGATCAAGAACTTGTCCGCGTAGTCCGGATGTTGGCGGCGGATGAGGCGGTGAACCTCTTCAATCCCACTGCGAACCAGTCGTTTTTGGGGTTTGACGTCGCATGCAACAGTTTCACCATTGAAAAGGTGAACCGACACGTCGAACGTGTGCTTGCGGCGCTTTCCCTGATCATCGACATAAGTCACAGGTTCGGGTTGCTCTTGCCAGAGCTTGACGTCACTGCGGACGTTCAAGATCGTCAGAAAGTCCCTTTCGAGGGTACTTTCGTATCCAGCCCAGCTAAGGCTGGTGTGGTTCCAAAGAAATCCGCGGGACGAAAACGAGGATTTCAGAGTGACAGTGCGCGAAGCGTGAGAGGCACGCGGTGCCTTGTAGTATTCCGAGTTGTCATTGGACATGGTGGTCTCCTGTTCTGCTTGGTTCTGACGTGACTGTTCACGGCAGCTATTCGGCAGACGGAACCACCGGCATCGGTGTTGCCCTGGCGGACATACGAGCGGAGAAGGTTCAGTTCATTCCACATGGCACAGGTCTCCTGTTCCCGCGCGTCGGCGGGTTCGAAAATCAATCGCTTGAAGAGAGTGCTGTGCCGGTTAAAACGACAAAGAAGAGAGATCGTCTCCCGACATCAGCAATTGAAACTGTCCGACAGGACCCTTGCGGTCACGACGAGACAGTGACTGGGATACCACCGCAACGGATATCAGTATTCAGACATCGCGCAGGCAGTTGGTGACCCAACTCAAGCGTTGTGTATAGGGAGATCTTGTGCGGCTTCGCGGAGAGCCGAATTGTTCTGCATGAAAGTCATGGTCATGGTCGGCTACCTCCTTATTCCTGTCAGCGGAAGCTGATGGTTGAAGCCGAATTCGAGACACGCACCGCCCAGGATGGAACGGCCGGCGCCTCGGGGTTGAATCGAATACCGGCACTTTTTCCGTGAGTCGAGCTCAAAAATTCCTGACTGCATTTCTTCGTTACCCAATTGATAATAATGAAAATTTTCAACGAACTTGATTAGAATTCAGAATCTCTGAAATCTGTTCAGCGGAAAGGATATTTGACCGCAGGAGGCTGTCCGAAATCGCTCTAAGCTGTCGTTTCTTGGTTCGCAGCAGAGCTGTCGATCGCCGTTTCTGGGATTGCAAAATCTGGTCACAATCGCGCTCAAATGCTCTGTCACTGTCAATTAACCGGCGGATCGCTGGAACTGAGATTTCAGAACGGAATGTCAAATGCCGACCCAATCCCGACGACGCAATTAGACAAGCTGCAAGGTAAGTTGCACGCTCCAAATCTGATCCACGCGCCAAACCGGCCCCATCTGATGGCTCACCCAAAAGAAGCGTTTCGGCGACCTGACCGGCAAGCAGCACAGCTATTTCATCGAGATAGTCTGACTGAACGCGAGATCCGAGATTTCGTTCAGGCAGAATAACGTGTCCGCCACTGCCGGCATCATCGCTGCGATCGATTGGCTGGTACTTCTTTAGAGCAGCTTGTGTCGGAACGACCCCAATCATTTCAAAGGCTGCAACCACGTGGCCCGCTTCGTGAACCGCAGATCTTTCCAACGTTTCAGCAGGCACCTGATCGAACTTGGTCGACCAAACTGCACGGACAAGTCGATTATCCAAAGTCTTACCGGAGCGTCTTGCCAAACGCCTGCAATCTCTAGCCAATCCTTCCAACTTCGCACCAGACCAACCGTCAGTTAGTTCAGCGACATCTTGAAGATCCTTGTCTGACAACCGGGCCTGAAGATGTTGGGTGAATATGCCTTTTCGAGCCTCAAGATCAGGCAAGGGTAGCTCGACAACGCGCTCAAGGCGGCCCGGTCTCAGAAATGCCGAGTCGATCGTATCGATACGATTACACGCAGCGACGATCACAACACCCTCGCGGCTTTCAAGACCGTCCATTAGGTCGAGAACGCCGTTGATCACCTGTGTTGCATACTCAGGGGCATGACGCGAAAGCGTTTCCCTGTTTCCGATGCTATCGAATTCATCGAAAAACAATATTGAGGGCGCTTTTGAGCGAGCATCTTTGAAGGCGTTGTTGAGACCCCTGAGCATGTCACCCAGATGTCCCAGGGCTTGGGATTTTGTTATTGAACACTCAACGAGTACAGCGCCGCATGACTTGGCCAATGATTTAGCAAAAGTTGTCTTGCCGGTTCCCGTGTCTCCGCGAAGCAGAATTCCGCGATCGACGTCTGACCACTGTATTGTCCCGGCCTTCAAGTCACGGAAATCTTCTGCCAGCTCAAGGCCCCATACCTTCGCCTTTCCGTAGCCATGGGACTGCGACAAATCACGGACGTCAGCTGAGCCATTCTGTTCCTGTTGGGCCAATGTGCTTGCTCCGCGCAAACCCTCCAGGAAACGCAGCGCTGCATTCAAGGGACGATTTCCGCGAAAAGCGAGTGTGAGCTCCGAAAGGGTGTAGGACAACAACCGTTCCGCGGTATTATCGCAAATATGTATATCGTATGCGATATAAAGAGCGGCTTTGATGAAGCGACTTTCAATTGGGGCTTCAATGATCGCTTCAGCAATTTCTTTAAACTGCGACGTCATTGGATTCTCGGGCGTTGAAACTCCAATCATTCGTTGGTTTTCGTCCATTTCTTCCAGTAGCTGAGACGCTTCATCAGTTCCGCGTCGCCGGTTCTTTGGTCTGTCAGCGCGTCCGAGAAAATAGAAGAAATCTGGTCCAAAATGCCGAGGCTCTTCATACGTAAAGTGGCATGACAATTCATTCTTCAACGCCGTTTCAAAGAACTGTTTGTCGCGTTGCTTAGGCAATTTGAAGCCGAGGACATATGCCGTACGGAAACGAATTTCCGGCACGGTGCGGAGTGCTTTCCTGACTGCCATTCTGGCAACAAGTTTTCCAATGGAAGGTGAGGGGTCATCAGCGAGTTGTCGCTTTTTCATCTGATTGCTCGAATGTAGGGCTCGCGTTGCTACCGAAGGGGTGCCGGCGCATCGGGGGTGCTCATAAATTGAAGGGCGGTGTTTTTTTTGGATCCGGAGCTGTAAGCCTGCCGGACCGGTTAAGGTCAGCGAGGATCGTCGCTGATCTGACGACCGAGCCGAACTTGTCCGGTCGCGGTGACAGCCCAGCGAAGATCCTTTGAAATCCAAAAAAGAGGCTCCAGAAACGTCCCTGTTTCTGTCCTCGCAATTATGCCTGGGAACGCCACAAGCGTTTTGCTCCAGTCATGCAGGGTAAGGCGATCTGCGTCGCGTGGATCAAATAGCGGCGCGCTCTTTTGCAGTGCGACTATATCGCAAGCGATATTTATCAAGGTGGATGTCTCTAGACCTGGGACGAACAGTCCCGAAGAAGGTGAGTAAGGCACGATGTTCTCGATACGTTAGATGTAGGGGAGGGTTCTCACGACTGAGATAGCCGTAAGTTCGGTAGTGTTTGAGAAGTTTAGGTGAGAATATCTGCTGATCCTGGACCTAATTTTTTTGATAAACTAGGTCAAAGAACGCAGAAATGGAGTTTTGTTGATTCCGATCTGATTGGAAAACTTGAGAAAGCTGCGACTTAGATCGTATGTCTGCTTTCGGCTGTCACCGCAGGATCAAATTTCACTGGTTCGAGTAGCGTTTGTATTTCCCTCTTTAGTCACTGATATTTTTACCTATTGAGTAATTATCCCTTAATTAAGTGTAAATGCATCCTGGGTTCTGGCGAGACCTGGGTTTCCTGTTTGAACTAAAATTTTGCCCCAACCGGCGACACGTGGGTCCCGAATGAGGGTGACATTTCCGCCAGCTTGTGACGTTGACGTCGCGGCTGAGTCCTTGTGTTTGAGGGATTGAGTTCTTCGAAATCGCAGCCGAAGCCTTCGGACTGATTTACCGTAGGACATGTCCATCGTTCGTTGAGAACGAAAAAATCGAAGTGAATTGAATGGTCGAAATTGGAGTTTAGATCGGACTAAAATTTTTTTTCGAACGCCGTAAGAAGTCCCCAGAACAGGCACGTGTGCCGTAAAACATACGACACACTTAGACGAAGAAGGGCAGGTGCAACACTCAGGTCGTGCTCAAATATTTCTGTTTTTCATTCGATTGTCTCTTCCAGGCGCTCTACCGTGTCTAGGAGAACTCTTTTGAAACGAGACACCTCGAAGTCGATAACAACGCGTTCTCTTCCGGACATAATCAAAAACGCCTCAAGAACCGCGTCAGAATGATGGGAGAGCATGGCTAGGTGAGGTCCGCTTGGCCCATGCTCTGCTGCAAGCCAATTGGTAACGGTACGTTCGCCGGCACCGGTCCACCGACGCACCGTTTTTACGGCTCTGTGTGTACCTCCAAGTTCTCTACGCAGCGCGGTCGCAATGATGGCCGCATAAGCCTCTGAGCTCAGTTGTTCGATTGAACCAGCATGCAAGTTATTGCGCATTTTCGGCGACATGTTGCATCCCCTCTCCAGATATAGTTTTCGCGGAGTTTTCGCTGTAGCGGATTAAGCAGCAAAAACTCGTCTTTGGTACCTGCGCTTAACGGCTGGAAGATGGGTTCGAGAGAGGACATCGATCAGAGCGAAGATGGTGAGCGTGACGAAGTGAACACGTACGCCGCCGAGTATGTTCGCATGTCCACCGAACATCAGAGGTATTCGACAGAAAACCAAACCGAAGCAATCCGTCGTTATGCGAGCGCGCGTGGCCTTAAGATCGTTCGCACTTACGCCGATTCCGGACGAAGTGGCTTAAACATCGAAGGTCGTGATGGACTTCGCAAGTTGATCTTGGATATCGAAAGCGGCAAGGCAAATTTCTCGGTGATCCTAGTCTACGACATCAGCCGTTGGGGGCGGTTTCAAGATGCAGACGAGAGTGCTTTCTACGAATATCGGTGTCGTCGCGCGGGTGTGCAGGTGGAGTACTGCGCAGAGCAGTTCGAAAATGACGGCAGTATTGGATCCGACGTGCAAAAGGTCGTCAAACGACGAATGGCGGCGGAGTACAGCCGAGAACTCTCTGTCAAGGTATTTGCTGGGCAGTGTCGCCTCATTGAAATGGGTTATCGACAAGGGGGAATGGCTGGATTTGGTCTACGTCGCGAGCTCAGAGACGAGCATGGCCGACCAAAAGGCCTCTTGACGCGCGGTGAAAGGAAAAGCCTCCAAACTGACCGTGTAGTGCTCGTCCCAGGGCCTTCAGAGGAGGTCGCAATTGTCAGATGGATCTATCAACGGTTCGTGGAAGACGGTTTGGATGAAACAGCGATCGCCCAAGAGTTGAACCAACGAGGTATTGTCACTGACCTTGACCGCCCCTGGACGAGGGGCACGGTGCACCAAATCCTCATCAACGAAAAATACATCGGTAACAATGTTTGGAACCACGTTTCGTTCAAACTCAAGCAGCATCGACTGAAAAATGATGCGTCGATGCTGGTTCGCGCTGACCATGCGTTTGAGGCAATCGTTGACCCGCGAGCTTTCGATGCTGCCCGCGCAATAATTGAAGCCCGGTCACATCATCTAACCAATGACGAGATGCTTGAACAGTTGAGATCCGTCTATGAACGGACAGGCGTACTTTCTGGATTGATTATCGATGAAACGCACGACTGTCCTTCGAGCAAAGCCTTTAGCCATCGCTTTGGCGGGCTGCTGAAAGCGTACAAGCTGATCGGATACACTCCGGAAAGAGACTATCGCTACATCGAAGTAAACAGGGCTCTACGGCGGCGCTACCCTGATACGGTCGATGAGACGATCTCGGGGATCGAGAAGGCCGGAGGGGCTGTCTCCAGAGACGAGATTACTGACCTTCTGACGATAAATCAGGAATTTACAGCTTCGCTTACGATAAGTCGTTGTTTTCAAACGAATGCAGGTTCTTTACGTTGGAAAGTGCGGCTCGATCGGGGCCTGCATCCAGACATTACAATCGCGGTGCGGATGAATGCGGAGAACACCAGCGCGAAGGATTATCTCATCCTCCCAACGTTCCATGTTGAAGCCGAAACTCTGAGGCTCTCTGAAGACAATGGGATTTGGATCGACGCCTATCGATTTGAAACGCTGAGGCCACTATTTGCTTTGGCGGAGCGCCTCTCAATTCACGAGGTGGCCGCATGATGCCAGATGCAGAAACACTGCAAATCGAGTTAGTTCCCATTCACAAGATTTCAGTCCTGAATCCTCGGGCGCGTAACAAGAAAGTTTTTAGAGAAATCGTCTCAAGCATACGTGATGTGGGGCTAAAGCGGCCTATCACCGTTTCTAAGACGGGAGAGGAAACAGAAGCGCGTTACCAACTGGTGTGCGGGCAAGGTAGGCTTGAGGCTTTCAAACAGCTAGGACAGACGGAAATACCCGCGATCGTCATTCAGGTAGACACTCAAACAAGCTTAGTGAAAAGCTTGGTTGAAAATTGCGCGCGTCGGCAGCACCAAGCTATTGATTTGGTTCGTGACATAGAAGGCATGAAAGAGCGAGGCTACAACGAGCCAGAAATCGCTCGAAAGACAGGGCTTTCAACAGAGTATGTAAAGGGTATCGGCAAACTCATACGTCAGGGTGAACAGCGCTTGCTTCGTTCCGTTGAAGCTGGGCACATTCCGATCAGTGTCGCTGTTGAGATTGTTGATGCGGATGACGACGGAGTTCAGGACGCGCTTCAAAATGCTTATGAAAACAACATCCTTAGAGGACGAAAGCTTCTTATTGCCAAGAAAGTTGTTGAGAGCCGAAACCGTCGAGGCAAGGCTCTTCTAAGCAGCGTGAGGCGAAAGCGAAAAATTTCGTCCGAGGCGTTGGTCCGTGCCTATAGGGAAGATACTGATCGCAAAAAACTCCTCATTCGAAAAGCGGATGCAACGCGCAATCGGCTGATTTTCATCGCCCACGCGTTGAAGGAACTTCTGACGAACGAAGGGTTCCTTGACCTGCTCAAATCCGAGCAATTGGACACAATACCTAAGAAGCTTGCCGATCGGATGGAGCGTCAGGAGCTGACGCGATGAGCCAAAAAGAAGCTCCATTGATCAAACTGGCGTTTCACCGTGAGCCAATAAGGCTATCCATCTCCAGTATCACACCTCTAAGAATCGTATCGGACAGGATAAAGAAGTCCAAGAAATACGGTCAGATTCGGTCTTCGATCTTCTATTCCGGTTTGGCTGAGCCTCCGGTTGTCGTGCCGGATCGCGATGAAAAAGGGAAATACCTCCTGTTGGACGGACATATGAGAGTGTCGGTCTTGACGGAACTTGTACATGAGGAAGTCGACTGTTTGATCGCAACAGATGACGAAGCTTACACGTACAACAAGCGTGTCAATCGGCTTGCGACCATTCAGGAACATCAAATGATCCTGAAAGCGATTGAAAAAGGTGTTTCAGAAGAAGTTCTAGCGCGTGTGTTGAATGTCAATATCAAGAACATCAAACAAAAACGCAGACTACTTGAAGGGATCTGCGCCGAAGTGGCGGAACTTCTGAAGGACAAGCATGTCCCAATAAATACCTTCAGGGAGTTGCGAAAAATGAAGCCGTTGAGGCAGATCGAAGCTGCCCAACTCATGATCGCGATGAACAAGTTTTCCTCTCCATACGCGCAGTCGATCGTTGGAGCGACGCCTGCCTCGCAGTTAACTGAGACTGCAAAGCCAAAGAAAATAAGTGGGCTCACCGACGATCAAATGGCGCGTATGGAGCAGGAATCTGCCCAGCTAGACCGTGAGTTTCATCTGCTTGAAGAAACCTATGGCCAGGATCATCTCGATTTGGTGATTGCAACTGGATACGTGAAACGTTTGATCGAGAATGCGCGCGTGGTTCGCTACCTCGCTCAGAGTTTCCCGGAGCTGTTGACAGAGTTTCAGAAAATTTCTGAAATCGACGAAACTTCTAAATTGAATTCTCCAAACTAAGCGAAGGCACACTCAAAAGAACGGTGCATGGCACTCCAGTTCGAGGTCAATGGATCAATGCTTGTTGTCGACGCGACGCATAACTAAAATCGTGGTGATCGTCAGTTTGGAGACCTTTATGATCGATACTGCAACGCTGATTGCTTATGTCGCCATTGTCCTGGGGTTCGTGTTCATACCGGGACCGGCAACACTACTGACCGTGGCACGGGCGACGAGTTCTGGAACGAAAGCCGGAATTGCAACCGGAGCAGGGATCGCTGCCGGAGACGTTGTACACACCCTGATGGCGATCATCGGTGTTTCGGCGATAATTGCGACGTCAGCTCTTCTTTTCAGCATCATCAAGTACGCAGGGGCTGCCTATCTCGTTTATCTCGGCATTGTTGCCATCTTTGACAAGACACCTCTGGATCTCGCGCGTGGGAGCACGCCGATCACGGCAAAAAAGGCGTTCAACCAAGCTATCATCGCAGAGATCTTAAATCCAAAAACAGCGTTGTTCTTTCTCGCTTTCCTGCCGCAGTTCGTGAAACCGGAAAACGGTTCGGTCATGCTGCAACTGACTGTGCTGGGCGCAATCTTCGTGCTGCTAGGCCTATTCAGTACCGTGATCTTCGCTGTCGGGGCTGGTAAGCTCGGTAGTTTCCTGAAGAAGCACCCGGCCGTAGTGAAATGGCAAAGCAAAGTCGTTGGTGGTATTTACTGCGCACTCGGTGCCCGTTTGGCTTTGCAGGAGCGGTAACTGAGCGAACGGGTTAAATGAAAACCAGTTCAGCGGAAGTCCGACTAACCAGCCTTACTCAGAGGGTATCCGTGGCTGTGTCAAGAAGTATGTAGATCCCGGCGGCGATCATTACGAAAGGTGAGAGGTTTTCAAAAAACCGCTGGATCTTTCGATTGCGCCCAAGGCTTTTGGTTAGCAGCGTGCCAGCGACGACAAGCCCCGCTACTGCGATGAGGGCACCAAGAAGGACGTGCCGGTCGAACACTGCCGCAGTATCGGCGAAAAAAGCGGCGATCAAGATGAATGTGTCGGCGCTAAGCGCGAGGAAAATCACGGCGGCGCTGAAGATGGAGTGCGCTGGTTTTAGTGTGTCGGTCTCGTCTCTCGAGCGAGACATGTTTCTCCAAACTTCCCATACACCGAGAGATAGCGGCACGATGCCGAGATAGCCAAGAGCGTGCGGCGTTAAGAACGTCACGCCCGCGCCGGCAATGTATGCCCCCGTGACGACCAGAATTTGAGCAACCAAGAAACCGACCAGCGCCTGCCTGTACCTTCCTGACGTCGCGATTGCGAAGAAGGCAAAGAGACCGTCGATGTTGGTTAGCGCGTAGGCGAGCGCGATGGAAAGAGCAAAGAACATTTGACGTCCGCTGTACGGTGCGAGAGGCGTAAACTCAATCGGAAACGCAGTGGCTCAGCAAGAAACTGAACTCATTATGTACAAGGTGATCTGAAATCCGAGTTTCTTCCAGTTTGCGCCGAGTCCTTTGGTTGATGCACTGAGATCCAGACTTGGATTGTGAGAGGTTGGAGTTTTCCGGCTTCTGCATCGAGACCAAATTCGGAACAGTGACCGCTTTGCACCGCAATCTCGGACGTTCAGCAAATTAGGACCAGATCCCGAAGACAAACATTCATTACTAAAGCAGCGAAAGTGAAGAGAGGGCGGGAAGTGGCCATTTGTTGCGGATTGAACGAATGACTGCTGTGCGGACAAAACTGACGCTGGTTCAAATTGCTGGATGCTGCTTCTCGCCGAATGCAGACATCTCAGCCAAATTACGCCCAGCCGCTTGAGGGCGAGTTCAGGACGTACTGATGATTTGGGCTATTGCAGTGAAGCAACCTAGACGACCGCCAGCATTGGAACATTGCCAAATTCGAGAAATCAGTCACTTCCCGTGGCTCTAAATTGAGGAAAGTATCGAATTCATGTAATGGTATTCCCGAAGTTAAACTCGTTTAACTCTAAGAAATTACTTTAAATTATCAGTTTCTACTTAATTCTTTCTCGTTCTCAACATAAAAACCAAATGAAATGGGCGTGACGATGAAGCGAAGTCGGCGCACATTTAAGCTTGATCGGATGAATTGATCGCGGCATCCTGTAAGCATAAACTTCCTTTTTTCTACAGAAGCTTCAGATTTTAAACAGGAATTTTGCGATGACCGACGATGCAGATTATGTCAACCGCCTTAAGGCGAAGGTTCAGCAGATAACAACCGCATCTGGTATGACGGTTGAGGCGGTCAAGAAGAAGATGACCAGCCCGCTTCCCGAAGGGGCTGAACCCGAGATGGTCGGCGCCCCGAGGGCGACGAGTGCAAGCCCCGAAACCGCGACTCTGGAAGCCGTCGTGCGGTGGAGCCGTCCGGTCTTGTGGATCAACAACGACACCACGGACGAAGACTTCACCATCGATGCGATGCACGAGGTCGATGAAGACCTTCTGGAAGAGATGCGGATGCATCAGTCGGGGATCAATCGGATCATCCCATCGGTTGGGCGGATCGAGTTGTTCAACAACATGCACCTCGATTGGGCCGGAACCGGGTGGGTCATTGATTTCGACGGCGCATCGGACATCATCGTAACCAACGCCCACGTAGCAGAGTTGTTTGCACGGCAAGGCCCGAACGGCTTCATTTTCCGCCCCGGGATCCCCGATTTTCAGACACGTCAGGCGGCGCAGATCGACTTCCGCGAAGAGATCATGCGGACGCAGCCCCGCGAATTTCCGATCACCGAAGTGATTTGGATCGCCCCGGACAATCGCCCCGACGTGGCCTTTCTTCGGGTGGAGAGAACGGCAGGGACGGACCGGGTAAGTGCGCCGATCCGCTTGGGCTCGACAGCGAGTTCGAACGCGTTGCTTTCGGTTATCGGGTATCCCGGCAAAGACGACCGGGTGGAGTATGCCGACAAGCTGAGCAGCGTCTTCGGGGAGAGCTTCGGGATCAAGCGGCTCGCACTGGGTCGGGTGACCGGGCAGGACAGCGAGATCATGACGCATGATGCCTCGACACTGCCGGGGAGCTCTGGCTCGGTCGTGTGGGACAGTACGAAAGGAGTGGCGGTGGGGCTGCACTTTGCCGGCACGGCGTTCACGAACAACTTCGCGGTGCCCGCGCGTGTAGTGCAAGACCTGATCCGCACCCGACCGTGGCAAGGCGCAGAACGGCCGTCGGCGCCAGCCCCGGTCCCGATACCGGCGGCGGCGCCGGTCGTGCCAACTGCGGGGCCATCGGTTGGGCAGGACGGCTCCATCAGCTTTACCGTACCGCTTCACATTAACGTCCAGGTGAGCGTCGGGGAACCGGCAACATCGAATGCGATGTCGCCGGTCAAGCCTGGTAAAAAGCTTGGGGCAGAGGCGGCCGTTGCCGGCGTTGAGACGATGGCGCGGGCCTCTGCTGGCGCTGCGTCGGTGTTGGAGGTGAGCGCGGAGTACCTGTTCCATGACGGGGAGATCACGGACGAGAAGGGCGTCGTCGTCGCGGTGACACCAGATGCCAGTCTTAATCCGGCGACGTACGGCCTGGGCACCTCTTATGAGGGTGTCCCGGTCGTGATCGAGATCGCCGACCCTCAGGTTATCGCGGAAGAGATGTTCGGGTTTGAGATCGAGACCGAGGCGTTTCGGAAGCGCCGCGCAAACTACACTCGCGACCTCAGCGATCCGAAGTTTGACCTTTCGCCCGTCACCGACAAGATCAAAGTGCAGTTCAGTGTGAGCCCCGAGGCGGGCTGGCCCGTGCTGCGGGAATTCCTGAAGATCGACGATTTTGAGCATCTGACCGTCGGCATGTACCACGTCACCGCCCCGCATATCGTCGAAGCGCTGATGGACATTGCGAAGCGCTCACGCCCGAACCCGAGGATCACGCTGACGCTCGACCGGCAGCGGGGGGACAAGCCGGTGAACCCTGACGACATCAGCGCAGGCACGAAGGGCGATGACATCCCCGAGCGCGAGACTATTGACGCGTTGAAGAATGAGTTGGGCAATAAGTTCCTCTATGCCAAGGCGTCGTTGGGGAGCCGTGGGCTGTTCGCGACGGCCTATCACATCAAGGTGGCTGTTTGGACCGACCGGCTGTCGGGCAATCGCAAGGAAGACAAGGTTTTCTGGCTCTCGAGCGGGAACTGGCAATCGTCGAACCAGCAACCGCTGAGCATCGACGTGGACGCCGTCCCGAGCCTCACCTTTGACGATGTGGCCGACTATAACCGCGAGTGGCATGCGGTGGTGGAGCATGCGGGGCTTGCCAAAACGTTCCGCGAGCATCTGACGCAGGATCAGACAGACAACGCGTTGGCCACAGCAACCGAGTCAGGACGCCGGCGGCTGGATGACGAGATCCTTGTGCCCGTGGAGATGCTGGAGCGGGCCGGGCGGCCCACCGACTTCAAACCGTTCCCGCCACTGGATCTGGACGAAGAGATGACGATCCACCCGCTTCTGACACCAGACAACTATCCCGAGGTGGTGCTGGAACTCGTGCGGGAGGCGCGGGACCGGCTGTGGATCGAAAACCAGTCATTCAATCTGTGGAAGCGGGTGGAAGATACGCCGGCGCATTTCATGGCGCTCGCTTCGGCCATTCGTGAAAAGCAGCAGAACGGGGTCGATGTGCGCATCCTATTCCGAAACATTTTCGGAAGCGAACGGAAGACGCTGAGGAGATTGAAGGACTTTGGCATCCGGACGGACGAGCATCACATCCGCTTCTTCCCGAAGAACCATACGAAGGGAATGGTCGTCGACGACCACTCGGTGATGTTGGGATCGCACAACCTAACGGCGGGCGGCACCGGCCCCAACCGCGACGCGAGCCTGATTGTCCGCAACAAGAAGGCGAACGCCTATTTCGCAGAGCTGTTTCTGCACGACTGGACCCAGTATGGAAAACACCGCCCGGCACCCGATACCGAAGGGCGGCGGCCTGTACTGATCTCGCGCGACGGGGCGCGGATAGAGGCGCCTGGTGGGTATGTCTCGATGTCATTGGGAGAGTTCCTTGGAGAGGGTTAAGCGGCAAGTCCGGAGCTATATGGAAGAGACCAATGGCGGCGGGTCTCCGGAAAGTGTCGAGGGGTTCAACTATTTCCGCGCGGCGACGGCGGGGTTTCAGCATGACATCCTGGGCCCCACGCAGCTGCGGGACCGGCCCGACGCAGGGTTCTTCTCGGATGGTGGAGCCTCCCTCCCACAAGCTCAGCCAGAGAAGGTCATCGGGTTCGACAACCGGAAGCGCATTACCGATACGTCGCTAACGCCGTGGCGCTGTATCTGTCATCTGGAGGTGCAGTATGACCGGGGCCCGGTTGGGTTCGGGACGGGCTTTCTGGCCGGGCGATCTCTGGTGGTTACGGCCGCGCATGTGCTGGTGGACCGCAGCCTTTACGGTTGGGATCAAAAACCGCGCATGGCAGAACGCGTGCGGATTGCACCGGGGCGGGACGAGACGTTGGCGCCGTATGGGGCGCTGGTGGTGGACATACCAACTAAGGGAAAGAACCATTTGATCCCTGACGTTTGGAAGGATGTAGCAAAGACGTCAGCGGCGGCGGTGGCCCTGGAGCAACGAGCGATAGTTCAGGACTATGCTGGAATCCGAGTGGATCAGGCGGTTGGGGAACGGCTGGGGTACTTCGGGCTGCGTGACACCGACGAGTTCGATGACGCGGACAAGGGCGCAATTTTCGTGAACACGGCAGGATATCCGCATGTGCCGGCAAAGCCATATGGCACGCTTTGGTACAACGCAGGGCGGACATCCAATGGCAGCCCGAACGACGCATTCATTGACTATATGGTCGACACCGAAGGCGGCCAAAGCGGCAGCCCGGTTTATTTCTTCGACAAGCGGGCGGGACAGCGTTACGTCTTGGCGATTCACACGACCGGGGACTTCGTGAACCGTGGTCTCTCGCTGCGCGGCGAAGTGTATGACACGATCGTCGGCTGGCGGGGGCACGACTAGGGCCGGAAGTGCAATTTCATCGCGAGTCCAGCCAGATTTCCAGATTGTTAAATACTCAAGTTGGGCACGCCTGCCACAGAGCCACGCGAGCTCCGGTCAACTTGGTCAAATTACACCTGACTGCCTGTTCCGGAAGCGGACCTTAGCGCAACTGTAGCGAGATGGCGTTTTGTCAGCAGATTAGTTGCTTGCCCTGATCGTAGCCAATGTCAGCTTTTAGAGTAAAGCATTTGGCAGCGAACGTCCGTCTCGGGAACGCGAAGGCGCCATTGATTGAGACCACGACTACCGACCGCTCAGGGCCGCTTTCGACGCCGGGCGTGGGACCGCGCGTCCTGCGCGACACGGCCGCGGTCCATATCGCCCAGCCGACTATGTCCACGAAGAAGATCGCCCAATACCTCGGCCGCTAAGGCGACCGCATCATCCAACGGGTCACGGCCGGTTCGCGTCAGGCCACATGGAAGACGACGCGAGTGCCCTGGACGGCATGCTTTCGAATGGCGCTCCGGAGCAGCTCAGCCAGGTGAAATAGGGGCGAAATTGGACATGCAATAGAAGGTCTCCCTGGCAGCGTCATTGACAATACCGATGGACCATTTCGGAGCCCGTCTTCCAGGTTGGCAATGAGCGGGAAGTGTAAATTTGCAGCAGGCGCGAGCCGGTCAGCTTCTTGGAAATAAAGCTGATATTTGTGAAGTGGCCCAAGAGGTGTTCATGTTGCGCCACCGCTTGGCGGTAGAGAGCCCAATCTGCATTTTCTGCACTTGGCACGGACGTCCTGGCTTCAGGAACTGACCCCGTTTCGTTGGTCCCATTAGAAACATAAACGGCGCCCAAAAAACTCACTAACCCACCATTCTGAGCACCAGATGCTACAGCGAACACGCCGGCGTTTATCCTGGAAAAGAGTCTTCATCCGACCAGCCCGGAGCAGGGGCCATCGTCAAGTCTGTTGCGGCACTTGAATCAGGGACCAAATAAACTGCCTTTCAACAGGAAAACCGCTGACGACGTCGTCGTCCTTGAGCAATAGGTAATTTTCGAGTCCTGGAAGGCCGTCGGCGATATCCTCGGTTTTGAAGCCAGGCTTAATTCTCTTCGAGATTTCCCACAGCAAAGCCCACAATTGGTTTCGGTTTTGGCGGTCCCCACCCCGACTGATCTTTCCTAGAGCCCCCCTCGCGAACTTCAGCCAATTCCAAGCTGATGCAGGAATGCGTTGATCCCGACTGCGGAATTGAAGGATTAGGAACAGAAGCGCAGCGCCGGCGCGAGCCTGAACAATGGTGCGGATGTCCTTCCCGGTGAAATCGTTTATCCGGCGACCCGTTCGTGTGTCCGAGAAATCAAAGCACTTGCCAATTTCGAGTATGATCTTGTCGCTTGTGCTTTCATCAATCTTTTTATTCGGCTCGCGAAACGCTTCAAATAGATAAGTCCACGCGATTTCGGCATGGGCAATAGACGCTTCAAGGTCGTATTCGAGGCGTTTAAGGTCGTCGGCGACGCGCCTCAGCGACACTCGCAACCTCTCGTCACTGACCGCCGATTGGGAAATCTCTTCATTCGTTGAGCTCATGACCAATGCCCGCTTGGCCAAGGCATAAATCAGGTTTGCACGGCAATGGATCAGTGTTTCGGTTGGTCCAGGGTCCCGGACCTTTTCATTGACCACCAGATCGGCCAATTCGATGGCGACATTCCAAAGGCCGCACTGCAAAGCAATTGCCGCGGACGCCAGGATTACCTGCTGAGGATCTTGGGGGTTCTTGGTCAGCTTGCTGAGTTGTTTGCCAATATCGCGTTCCTGGCCAGAGGCCAGGGCGCCTATTATCCTCTCGGCGATGGCATGCGGGCCGGATTGCTGGTTGCCGGTATCCAGCCGCACCCCTAGACCGAGTCTGGACCAGGTTCTGGCAGATTCGAGGTTGGAAAATATCTGATAACTCAATGTGATGTAGATGTGAGCACAGGCCAGCTTTCCTGCGGCGTCAAGCTGTGTTTGCTCATAGTATTTGCCGACAGAGCGTTGCCTGTCCAGGCTCACCTTTTGCAGGATATCCTGCACACCTTCCATCCAGAGCTGATAATGGTCGAGAATCAGGTTCTTGTTCAGGTTGACCGAGTTTTCGATCAGCTGCGTCCAGACTGAGCGGATCCGGTCCATCGTGGTCTCCGTGTCCGGCAAGTCGAAATAGTACTTAAGCAACACTCTGTTCCGGCGTTGGAATTCAGGATCGACGTCCTTTTCGCGGAATCGTTTGGCAAGAGCGGTCGCGATTTCATGCAGCCAATCCAGTCGCCTGTCACGGTCGCGAGGATGGACTTCTTCCAAGGCAAAATGTGAATCGATGGCCTGCTCGATGGCATCAGTTCCGCGCGTCGTGCCAATGAAATTGTCCATGTCGTGAATATTGCCAAGCGGGATGTATTGCCGCGCCGAGCGGACGATTGGTCCTTGAGGGCCATCAGGGTCGTCCGGTTGCCTGCGTCTCGCGGCACGCAGGATTTTGGTGTCGGTGGTCAAAAGCACGTAGCGTGCGCTCGTGCCATGATCCCTGAGATATTTATTGATGGTTTCGATCCGCGCAAGGCAAACGGCATCGGTCATCAGGTTGCGGGGTTTATGGAGATCCGGTCCGACCTCGTTCTCAAGAGCCTTTGACCAAACTTCCACAAGCGCGGGATCGGGATTGCTGATATCCAGTCCACGGAAATACGGGCCAAGGGGCAGAGGATACATTTGATCACGCTTGTAGATGAGATCATGCAACAGGCGGTAAGCCCCCAGACCTTCGATACCGTAGGTCTCGAATATCTTTCGGAACCAAGTATCCGCTGTTTTTGCCAGCTTGCGATCGTCCAATTTGGCTAGACTTATGGCTCGATCGAACCTGACGAGATCCTTCCTCAGCCTAGTCGCGGTTTCCTTGGATAGTGCTGCCGACCCTTCGTGCAACTCGTCGCGTGCGCGCTGAATCTGCGCAGTGAACTCTTCAATATGTCCGGCGTCCATGAAGGTTTTGATCCTGCCTCTCCCGGGCAAAGCGCCTTCAAAAATGAAATGCGCCGAGATAATGGCAATGAAATTGTCGACCGAGGATTTGAGCGACTTTGGCAATGCGCGGGTGGATGCGACCTCCTTGGTCGGCTGGAAATAAAGGTGTGCGACGTTGGAATCGAGCACGTAAAGCAGCCTACGCGACGGGTGTGCGGGGTCTTCGACCCATTCGCAGTCCAACCTACTTTGCCGGATCGCACTTCGAAATTCGATCAGCTCGATAAAATAATCGAGTTCCCGAGCCCTTGAGGTATCTTGGGAATTTATGGTCACCGTGCAAAGACCGCGATATCCGGCAACGGAAGTTTTCTCAACAATTCCTTCAAGGGCTCGCGGAAAGCCTCTTCCATCGCGCGATCACGGCTTTCCGGTATCCGCGCCCGGGGCATGTTTTCCAAGGCGGCGATGTCCTCAATGACCGTCTCTGGCACCGGGCCTTCGGAATCCCGTGACGCAATCCCGTCATGCGAGAAGTCCACCACATCCGGGTTATCCTCAGCCGCACGGTCTTCAATTGCTTTTTGCATCTGAAGCAATTCAGGCAAATCGCGTATCGGCGTACAGCGATCTGCCCCCTCCCACAGTCGGTCGACGATACCCCTCCAATTGGAATCGATCTTTTCCAGCTCCAACGACTCTTTCAGCACATGGACAAATCCGGTGCGTAGCCGCCCTCCCGGCGAGAAATCTGGCGTCCGGGGGTTCAGATAGTCGTCGATGGCGTTGCAAAGTTTGTGTTTCATGCGCGCGCTCAAAATGCCGCCGAAGCCGCTGACAGATCGATCTGGGATTTCGGCGAAGTAGTACGCCATACGGGCTGGGCCTTCGTCTTCATTCTTTTTCGCATACCATAGGGCCCGATCCTCCTTTTCATTGATCTCCTCTGGCTTATTCTCGATCTGCTTCAATACGGATTTGATCAGCATCTCGGCGCTTACCTTCTGGCCGATCAGATCCTGTCTTAGCTTATCGCTGACATGGAAGCCCAGCTCTTCCGAGCTGCGGCCAGCTATTGTCGACTCGACCCTATTCAGGCGCTCGAGCGCCCGCGTTGCAGTGTGAAACATCTCTGACAAATCAAGCTCTCTGCCGCTCATCGCGCGCAAAAGGGAGGCTTCAGCTGATTTGATATCGGGCAGGCTGTCGCGTTTGGGGAGCTCCGGACACTGAAGGTGTATTTTTTCCAAGGCGCGTTCGACATAGTCGCGCAGGCGAGGGTTCAGCTGGAACAGCCGTGGGTTTCGTCCAGGCCCGTCTTCGGTAACCGTCCCGCATTGTTCCAACAGGGTTAGGCCAAGGGATTCCCACCGATGAAACTGAACGCGCAGTGATGCGGCAGACCTGCGAGTCTGCCGTGCAAGATCTTCGTAACCAAATTTGTCCGCAACAAGCAAGGCGTTCAAGAGGTCTCGATTCCTTAGTTGAGCGAGCTTTTCAAAATGGGTGTTTGTGAGGGGCATCGGCTCTGCCTTTCGATACCTATATTACATTACGTTACAACTTAAAGTAATGTAATGTAATTGTCAAGAATCTTGCAACCTCAAGCCTTTTCTAGAAATGCAAAGATGAAAAGGGCCGCGAGTTTGTAAGACAGTCCCGAATGCAAGCCGCAGCATCGTCGAGTGTCTCGGCCACCCGCATTTCGTCGAGAAATTCGGCCAACTCGTGCTGTTGGCGCACTCTCATCTGTTGACCAGCTTCATCGTTGGTCACATCAAAGATGATCTGGAGGCCGGATATAAATTTCGCGCGCTCCTCTTTTACTAAATCCAGCAGATTAAGTTTCAGCGCGACGCGTCGGGCCCAGATCTTGGCTTCAAGCCCACCTCGGTCCTCGACATCCATATTATTGGCAAGCTCATTAAGATATTTCCAGCAGCGGCAACCGGCGGGCACTTGATCGCGCCAGAGGACCTTGCGCTCAGAGCTCATGTCGTTGGGAAGATCCTGCGACAGGCGGGCATCAGTGCGAAGCTGAGCCCCTTTGGCGATATCTGCCCCCACAAGGTTGGGCACATCCTTGGCGTTCTGCGAGCTGTCCTTAATAACATCCAAAATAGCGGCGTCCATGAAACCTTCGGAAAAGGCCAGATAATCTCCATCATTCAGGGGACCTTTCTCGTTGGCCAGTTGCGAAAACAAATGCACCCCGATTTCGTGGGCAATAACCCATTCGTAGGCAAAGGCCGTCGCTCGATCACAGGGGTAAGGAATCTCTACGATGATCCTGCGCGAACGTTGAAAATCCCCACAGGGAGAGGGGTTGAATTCTGGGTGCTCCCTCTTTTCGGACGTCACTTTGCCCTTGACCCGCGGCATAGACGCAAAGTCATACCCCATCTGACTGGGCGCGTTGGACGCGATGGTTTCAATCTCGATGTTCGCATGCACGCGCTGAAACTCGCCGACGACATCCTCGTAGACATGCTCCAGAACCCGCACCACCCCTTTAGTTTCTTCAACGAAAGTTCTCAAGACCGGCCCGGGTTCCGCCCGCTCACCACTGTCACTATACCATTCATCGTGTTTGAGGCGCTCGGAACGCCCAAACAAGTAGTAATTATCCACGATGCCAAAGATTTCCTTCCAGACCAGAACGAACTTGAGCCATTCGACCCCAGATCCAGCAGAATCCCTCGCAGATTCATGGGCATTCCGCAGCGTTTCCATGAAAGCCAATCGAGTTTCATTCGGTTTGGGTTTCTTCGCGTTCTTTGCGTAGAATTCCATCTGGGCAGCCAGGGATTTGAGATATCGCCTGGTGTCGGGGTGAAGATGTGGGGCATTCACATCAACGATGTGGTCTCGCCAGATGGCACGCGCAATACCAAGACACAGCCGCGCAATAGTCAGCCCGTCAGGATCGCATCGTCTGAAATAAGTCGTCAGTCCCATGGAGTGAAGGAGTTCTGAGCCGTAACGCTGGGTAAAGATTCACGAATGATCGTCATCTTTGACGTCAATTCGCGCGGTACGAGAATTGCGCAGTCTACTGGCCACAAGCTCCCAGATTGCGTCCACGGTCTTCTTGCCGAATTGGGCGCCACCGGCCGTCGCCGCGCTTGTCAGGAAAATAATTAAAAGCGTTTCGGCGCCTGTGGGGTGCTCTTCCCTTAGTTCAAAATCCTTGGCGCTGGGGACAGCTTCCCCAGGCTCTGGTTCATATTCTTCCAACGCCGCTTCGACAGCAATTTTCAGTTCCTGTTCAGCGTCCGGTTTTTCGGCATCCGCTGACTTTGCCCTCAAGGTAAAACTGCCAAGCTTAAATTCTTTGGTCATGGAAATACTCTCCCCCCGGAAAGCAAAAGATTGTAGTGAATTTCGGATGCAATTCAACCTTTAAGTGAAAACATCACGTTTTAAGGGCATTGACCGAGATTTGCAAAAGAGGGTAGCGGCTTCAATTGAGAGGCCGTTTCTTCTGGTGCACGTTGCCGAGGCGTACGCTTCGCCGACGCCCCATGCGTTGGACTGTTCTTCCCCGACCTTCTATGAATTCCTGATCCGGCAAGCTGCTCATTGTTAAGCGAGCCCTTCCTGGCACCCTAGAGCGTCGTCATGCTCAATTGGTTTTTCCCGGATTTGTGCCGCATTTTGGCAGTCTTCAGCAAACCAGGCCTAGGGTTGAAGGAAACTAAAGTCCGCTTTGTCCGCTGAACTGATTTTGGATCGGTTCAGCACCGAGCAAATGCGGCGAACGTCCCAATTCGACAGGTGCGTCGCGGCATCCAGCTCATTCGTCAAGGTCGGCTAAGGGCCGTTAGCAACCGCACCCGGGTGCAAAAGCCATGTCCGCTTCGTCGTTTCGACTACACTAAACAATCAGGCCCCTTCCGGCACCACTTCGGACAATTATCTAGTTTGGTCGATACCAACGTTTTGGTTTGTGAAAGCCATGAAGTTCCATATGGCACGTTATGCGAATCCAGGGCAGGGGGCTTACTTCGGTCCGGTTCCATGAGTGCGACGGCATACCAAATCGTTTTGGAGGAAATTCCGATTCTTTGAACAAACCCACTGAAATATACTAGAAATTCGGTCAAGGCGCGGAAGGAAATCGCCATTCGTTGCCGAGTAGTTTATACGCAAATGAAATCACTATCAGCGGGATAATCACTTTTTATGTTTACTGTCGCAGTTCCTCCTCAGCCCATGCTGCAAAGTCTACCAGCTTGTTGAACAAACTCTCTGCCTCAGCAAGCGGTTTTAGTCGAACTCCGTATTGAACTTCGTCCTTATGATCAAGAATGTTGCGCAATTTGTTTGCTTGGGACTTTGGAAGGCGGTTTCCGAGAGCATCTCGCAAAGTCTTCAATGCGGCAGAGTGATCCCCACGGTTTATTTTCCCTGCGTATTTTGCGGTGAGTGCGTCAGTATAGCCGATTGCTGCATGCACAATCTGTGACATCACTGGATTTCCGATTTCATCAATTTCAGCAAATTCAATGGCTTTACGAGCCGCTTCGAGATATGAGCGTGCTATCTGCAATCGTCCATTTCCGAATTGTTGGTCGACTGATTTAGCAGAACCTGTTCGTGTCATTCAGAGAGTCTTACACTATTTGACGAGTAGTCTGGGTTGATAACTCTACTGGATGCAACCCTGCAACGGTCAATGCGTCCTTTTCCACACTTTGCCACCAAGGGTCCTTTGATTGCGTTAACCTCCTAACGTCAGTAGGACCAATCCCAATCACTGAAGGCTGGAATATTAACTCTTCCGCAGAAAACGCCAGAATATTGCGGATGCTCTCCAATTGGCCTTCCAGATTGTCTGTTGAGAACACAATAGCGATGTCCAAATCACTGTTCGGTTTGTCTTCCCCCCTTGCGACGCTTCCATAAATCCAAGTCGCTATAACTTTGTTCTCAAAAGAGGAAACAGCGTTGGAAATAGCGTCGCGTATTTTGGTGAAACGACAGTTTTCCTGCTCAAACAGATCTTTCAGAGATGAATAAAGCGGGTAGTCGGGGTTTAGCCGGTAAACGCGAGACCTTTCTGTGCCTACTGAACCGACTACTCCAAGCTCCTCCAAAACGCCCAATTCTTTCCAAGCGCTTGCTCTAGAAATGCCGCATCGCTGTGAGAGCAATGGAGCTGTGAGAAACCCGCCGTGTTCGGACAGTTCGCGCAGAAGAACAACGCTAGATTTTGTTCCAAGAATACTCGTTAAAGGGTATTTCAACGTACTGCTTCGGGTTGATTGGCGTGCCATGACAGAAACTCCGTTACTGAAAAAAAGATACCATGAACTCGTCCAGAAAACAAAACCTACGTTTAAAAAAATAGACGAGGGTTCAAAAAATTATACGTAGTAGGTTCTTGTGTCTGAAACTGAACGGCTCAACACATGGCTTAATAGTTACCGTCTCGCGCCGGTTCTCATCGCACACGGCTGCATCTTGGCCATTGCCCCATTATTTTTTTCGGTAAACGTGTGAGTTAAGCAGGAGCACTACTTTAGGTTCTTGGAGGTGCGTGTTGGTTGAGGCTGAACTATCTAGGACTGCGCTTGCCCTTTGGCCGCATCAGCACGCGGCGCTTGACACCGTCGACGCCTATTTGGAGTCGGCAAGTGCTCGCGCCTGCCTCGTAAATATGCCGACAGGCACGGGCAAAACCGGGGGGATGGCGACGCTCGCTCGCCAACGCGCACAGGACCGGGCCGTGCTAGTCGTCTGTCCTTCAAAAGTTTTGGTCCAACAGCTTACCGTTGAGATCAGAGGTCGATTTTGGGACAAGATCGGGGCCGATCCAGCCTAGAAACTCGACAGGGTTTTCAACGCTCTGCCGAGTGGTATCGACAACCCCGCGCAACACCTAATCGACTTCTCAACCTCTCTAGAGCGCTTGCGAGATTGGGATGAAATCGTTCTTGGTTGGTGCCACTGTTCAATTTGGTCATTCGCTTTCCCGCGCAATTCGTGTCTCCGACAATGAAAGCTGAGAATACTTCCCCACAACATTTGTTTTGGCTTCTGCGCCTCGATCTTGTTGCGCCGAACATTGGCAACTAAATTTCAAGTTGTGATGACTCAACTCTCTCGAAACGATGATTTTATCGACCTCAATAGGACTTTCCATGAACTTTCGGACTATGCCAGCGAAAGTGATGACGTCGATTTAGCCAATGTTTTTCATGTAGGAGAAAGCCTCACTTGGGTCGATCTCATAAAAGAGCATCGAGTTGTCATACTTTCGGAAGCAGGTTCAGGAAAAACTGAGGAAATCAGAAATGTGGCGAGCAGGCTCCGAGTTGAAGGAAATCCGGCATTTTTTCTTCGTCTTGAGCATATTCCGCAGGATTTTGAGGATGCATTTGAAGTCGGCAGTTATGAAGAATTTCAAAGTTGGCTAGAGGCCGATGAAGAGGGCTGGCTACTGCTAGACTCTGTTGATGAGGCGCGTCTCCGTGACCCTGGAGACTTTCAATTAGCAGTTCGCAAGTTGGCAAGAAAATTGTCAGTAGCTAAAAATCGCACCCACATTGTCATTACTGGTCGTAGCTCTGCTTGGCGGCCCAAGTCAGACCTTGCCTTTTGCAGTCAACATTTACCGTTTGTTCGCGAGGCACGTCCTGATCCAATCGAGGACGAAAACGGGGAACTTGATATTGACCTAGGGCTAGAACCTGAATCTACAAAGCTTGATCAAAAGAAACATGTGTTCAAGCTTGTAGCTCTTAGCGATTTATCTTCGGAGCAAATTTTAAAATTTTCAGCGGGGAGGGGCATCCAGGATACAGCGGCGTTTCTCAATGCTGTCGAACGCGCTGATGCGTGGTCATTCACTTCAAGGCCGCAAGATCTGGAGGAACTTGTAGAGTTCTGGCTTGATGAACAAAAAATTGGAAGTCGGCTGGAATTGATGCAAAACAGTATCCGTCGACGGCTCCTAGAAAGAGATCAAAACCGCGCTGATGCGCAACCGCTTTCTGAGAGCGATGCACGATTTGGCGTGAAGCTTTTAGCGGCGGCCACAACTTTATCACAAGAGCCCACGATCCGCGTACCTGACGGAGCCGACAATAACAAAGGTGTTCCGGTCAGAGACATTCTTCCATATTGGAATGATATCAAACAGGCGGCTCTCCTTTCTCGACCAGTTTTTGACGAGGCAATTTACGGGACGGTCCGGTTTCATCACAGATCAGTGCGTGAGTACCTCACAGCCGAATGGTTTGCTGATCTTCTGCGACGAGAGACTTCGCGCAGAAAAATAGAAAATCTGCTCTTTCGTACTCAATACGGTGTCGATGTTGTCGTTCCTGCGTTGCGCCCGGTGTTGTCCTGGCTGGTGTTGTTGGATGAGAAAATAAGAGAACGATTGGCGCACACGGCTCCTGAAGTTTTCTTTGAAGGTGGAGACCCAAGCCAGCTACCGCGAGAATTACGCCGTACGATACTTCACGATGTTTGCGATCAGCTGGCAAGCGGATCATCGAGCCGTTCTGCCGCAGATCGAAGTGCCGTACAGAGATTTGCAAATACAGATCTCGTTGATGACTTGCGAGCACTGCTTAGTAAATACGATGACAATACCGAACTAACACCATTTTTACTGCGAATGATTTGGCTCGGTGAATTATCTGAATTGCTTCCGGAAGCGCAGTCTTTTGCAATTAGGAAGGACTGCGATTCATATACAAGAATTGCCGCATTTCGCGCGGTTTTTGCTGTGGGTACCGAACAAGACTGCGCCGACTTACGGGACGTTTTTTTGTCGGAGGGAGAGGAGTTAGATCGTGATTGGTTGGCCGAATTAGTACAACATTCTCACCCCTCGGCAAAGACAATTAGTTGGTTACTATCTTCGATAGTGAAAACAAAAAGGGGTGAGCGCTTTAGCGCCGATAACCTTTCTAGTGCGATCGAGGAATTTGTTTCAGACGCTAGTCTTGAATTGCTGCCCGACATTGTGTCCGGATTTCACGATATTCTGAATCTGAAACCGATCGTAGAGCGGCGCTTCTGTGAAATTTCCCAAGAATTCGGCTGGCTAATAAGATCGGCAGCCTTAGCTGTAAAAAGACTAATTGTTGCGCGGCATTCTGCCGCTTTGAGTGTTCCAGCTTTGGAAATCTTACATAAAATCCCTGCCGCATCTGAATATGACATTGGAGGCATTCGAGACGAAAAATTCAATTTTGATGAATTGATCTGCGTGTGGCCCGAATTGAACAGATCATTGTTTTGGTACGAGGTTGAACAGGTAAGAAGTCGCCGAGAAAACAAGCGCGCGGAGCGTGTTTCAGAGCTTTGGCAAATCGATGTCTTTCGCACCTTTTGGAAATTTGACGAAGAGGATTTCGAGTATTTCAAGGAGCAGTCGTTCGATCAGGAAGAGCTGGACAATCGCCTCATGGCTTTGTCATTGGCTTTCAATCTTTACAAGTACGCTGGCCGCCCACGTAACTGGCGAGAGCAACTAAAAAAACTCGTTTCTAGCGATGCTGAATTGTCTTCGCGCCTTCAAAACTATCTAAATCCGGCGGCGGCAAGCGAAGAAGTCAAAAAACATAGGCGGAGACTGGCAGGCTTTCAGCGACGAGACAGAGCAATTGAGCGCAAAAGAACAAAGGAGCTTGAAGAGAGCAAAGGATACTTAAGCAGCCATATTGACGAGCTGAGAGACCCTAAGTTTGATAACCCTTCTTCGGTTTCAAGCGCTCAAGCTTACCTACATGAAAAAATGCGGAAAAAGAACGGCGGCACTACAAGCTATTCCGTTAGTGACTGGAAGAGCTTAGGCGCTGATTTTGGCGAAGACGTAGCGATTGCATTTCGTGATGGATGTGTCGCCTACTGGCGCAAGCACAAACCCAAAATACGCTCTGAAGGCGCGCCCCTTAACCAGACTACGCTTCAAACGATTTTTGGCCTTTCCGGCATTTGCATCGAAGCTGAAGAAACAGCCAATTGGCCCGCTGGGTTTGATAAAGAAGAAATAGATCTTGCATGCCGATATGCCTCTTTTGAACTTAACGGTTTTCCTCCTTGGTTTTCTAAATTGGCAGCCAATTATCTTCCTCAGGTGGCTGATTTCATGCTTCAAGAAATTAGATATGAACTGTCTATAGAAAAACCCGACGTTGAGACCAACTACATGCTCTATGACGTAAGTTGGAGCGGTCAATGGTCATGGAATCAAATAGCGCCGAGTTTAGTAAAAGAACTAATTGACTTTGAGCCTAGCAACATTGGAAATTTGACAAAACTAATGACCATTGTACTGGGTTCTTCAATCACCGATGTTGATTTGCGCGAATTGGCAGTAGAAAAGTGCAGAAAAGTAACTGAGCTCGACAACCTAGCGCTTTGGTATGCGGTTTGGGTGGGTGTTGATCCACTCAATGCGATCCAGGACCTGGAAACGAAACTTAGCAAAATTCCTGATTCTGACAGTCGTACAAACTTTGCTATGAATTTTATTGTGTTCTTGCAAGGTAAGAGGAGGCGCGACGATGTTGGGTCTCGCAATGCATATCTGCTTCCTGAGCACTTAAAGTCACTTTACCTACTAATGCATCAGTATATTCGGCGTGAAGATGATATTGAACGTGCGGGCAAAGGCGTCTACTCGCCAGAACTTAGAGACCGCGCTCAAGATGCACGGAATGCTCTTTTTTCGCATCTAAACGAGACGCCGGGAAAAGAAGCTTATCTCGCTTTGGAAGAAATATCTAAATCTCACCCGGACAATCAGGCCCGACCTTGGCTTGCGCATCTCGCAAAATCCAGAGCTGAAAAGGATGCCGATATTAGTCCCTGGAAGGTTCAGGACGTTTTGGATTTCCATGAAACGCTCGAAAGAACACCCTCTACACATAGTGAACTCGCCGATTTGGCTGTTATGCGCCTAAACGACTTGAAAGATGAAATCGAGAATGGCGACAGCAGCATCGCGGATATTCTTAAAAACGTTACTCTCGAAACGGATATGCGAAATTACATTGGTCGTGAATTGCGTGAGAAAGCGCGTGGCCGGTATTCAATACCCCAGGAAGAAGAGCTTTCCGACGCGAAAAGGCCGGATTTGCGTTTCCACGGTGTCGGATTCGATGGTCCTGTACCGTGCGAATTGAAGCTTGCCGATAATGGTTGGTCTGGTAACAAGCTGTTCGAGCGGCTGGAGAACCAACTTTGTGGTGACTATCTTCGCGATCATCGTTCAAATAGAGGTATTTTTTTACTTGTGACCCGTGGGGCGCAAAAACACTGGGAGGTGCCGAACAAATCAGGTTCGGAGAAACGTTTAGACTTCCAAGGACTTGTTGATGCCCTGCAATCTCATTGGCAAGACATATCAACCGAATTTCACGGCGTGGATGATGTCACAGTCATAGGTATAGACCTAACCAAACGGGGTTGATTAGTTTTTTTGATCATTTGTAGAGAATAGGACTGTTTTGTTAGTGATCAAATTAGATCTACCAGTGTTTCAAGCTTCGACGATGTCAAAGTTCTATATTTCTTATCCAGGCCTGCCTGTATCGACAAATTTACAAACTGTTTTTCTGCTATTACGACATCAGCATACGGAAGTACTGCGCAAAATGTTGCCATATCTCTGAAATCGTTTTCGTGCAGCGCGCGAGGCTGCTCTTCTATTCTCAGGGCAAGTTCTCTCTCAACGTAAAAAATCGGCACCTCTCGTACCAACTTCTTCGCATTTTTTTCGCCCAAATCAGAGGTGCTTTCCCATTGAGCGCCGTGATCTCGAGCGATCTCCAACACTGCTTCGATTTCATCAATCAAGATCGCCGCGCTATAGGCTCGTCTGCGTAGATTGATGGATTCATTTTTGAAACTTGCCCTTCGCTTCTCCAATCGAAGTCGTAGTTCTTCGGATCCTTGACTCCAATTCTGAACAGCTAGCACTCTTTCATTAGAAGACGCCTCCGTCCAGAAATTGAACAGAAACAGGCCTGGATTAGTTTTAATCAAGCTGACTAAGTGTTCGCTTAGGTTTAATGGTATGCGTTTATCACTTCGGCTTGCGAAGGCTTCGAAGAAAAGATCTGAAAGAAACCAATCCCGCGGTCTTTCAGATAATGGAGACAGGCCACAGATTTCGCGGGTGATATTCGCAATTTCTCTCGTTAGACGCTCGCGCCTACTTACAAAAACCATTCCTTGGCTAAGGCCGCTTTGCAAAAATGCGAGGTGTTCGCGTCTAGCCGGATCGTTGATCTTAAAGGTCTCGTAGATGTTGGCAGCGGTAAGGGGTAGGCATACTGAATTGTTTTTGAGCGCATTCTCCAATCGCGTGTTGACTAACGTAGCAGTCGCATCAGCTTCCGGGTCTACTCGCGCCTTTGCTAGTCTAACCCATTGATTTTGATCGAGATAAATAGTTTTCAAGTTGCTGTGCCTACCTTCATCTTTGGTTGTTAGGTAAGCGGATCTTTGAGCAAAGTCGGGTGATAATACCCAATGACGCATTCCGCTGGTAAAGCCTCACGAATACAAAACGCTGCGCCCCGCATACGCTCAGGGCAGAATTCTGCACCATCCATCAGCTCCTGAAAAACCATCTCGAGGGCGCTGCCAGAAAATTCTTCAAGCATATGATCAGACATCAAATCTAATGGCACATCACAGATGAGGACCACGGGCTGGTCAATTTCCTTGAGAACTCTCCTATAATCACGTGTGCCTCTCATATTGGCCGCAATCGCAGTGAGGTATTCGCTTCCGTACAACATGTAATGGCCCGCATGTTCTACCAATAGTCTTTCATTTCCTTCGAACCAAACGCGTCCTGCGCGCGTACCCGCACCAACAGCCTTGATTGCTGCTTCCAAGTAGGCGTCTGACAGTTCTGGGAAAGTTCCGTTTAAGAATATTTTGCGCGCGCGGGCGTGAATATGATCAGGATCTAGAGGTATAAGACCTGTTTCAAAGAATATATTCGGGCTCTCTGCTTTTGTTCCATGCAGAGCGCGAAATGCTCGAAATTTTTTTCTAAGCTCTTCAGCAAGAAACGTTTTTGTGCTTATGTCTCTATCTTCAACTTCAAAGACGATGTCGTCCAACCAGCTCAGATCATCACTCACAAGGTATTCTGGAGGGGCGGCGAGAAATGTAGATTTAACTTCTTCAGTAATGACAGGTGTCAGAAGGTCCCAGATTTCAGAGTTCCATGTATAGTAAGACTGCCAATCCCAAACATCCTCAGGAGCGGCTGGTCGCGCATTGAGGTCACTTGGCAGCATAAAATGATTACTGGTGTTTGAGCTTGAGTCTTTCATCGGCAAATTCTTTTAAGGGAGGTTATGTGCCTTTCGTCGACATGCTCCATCATCTCCAAAAGGGCGGTTGTTGCCTCCTTTGTTTCTTCAAGCGTCATGGAAGAGAATGAAATTAGGTCGTCGAGATTGTCGGAGTGCGATTCAACCTGCGCTAGGCGCTCCAGAGCATTCATGCGATCTTTGTTCAAGTCAGGATAGTGACGGCAAATTTCTTCGATTTTGCCAGAAAGCCCTGAGCTTCCAGGACACTTGAACGCTAGGAAAATGTCCAATACGCGCCGCAATACGTTGGGCATCATATAGCTGTGTTCGGAATAGCTATCTGCTGCGTTTGAAAAGTTGAGAACGTAGTGGAAAAGAAAATGATACTCAGAGTCATACTCTCTGAGCAATTTCGACATCTTGGTGAGAGATGAAACCCGTTTAGTCTGTCCTTCTGGAATTGCCGTATCTATGAACAAAAAGCTGGCTGTGGGCTCAGCATCTCCCGAAGCTCTGGCCTTGTTTTTCCAGGCTTTCCTAAATTCGTTCAGGCATTGTTGATTGTGGGTCAAAACAATGAGCTGACAGGCTTTAGATAGTCTGCTTCGGATTAGTGAACAGGCATAATTGAGCGCCTTGGTATCAAGACTGGAAATAGGGTCATCGATGACAACTATTAGGTCTTTGAGCTTCCGGCCTTCTGACTCAAGTCGAGACAAAAAGTAAGAAATGGCAATCGCCGTTTTCTCGCCTTCGCTCGGCATACCCTCAATGGGCCGTCCATATCTTTGAAGCTCATAACCTTCATCAACGGATAGGATCGTTAGCTCGTTGTGGCCTAAATAGGATGCGACAAGTTTATTGATAATGTCGGCTGCTGGACCATGCGTTCTGATCTTCTGACGCAGCTCTTCTGCCTGTTCGTTCGCTTGCGTTAACGCAGTTTGCGCTGCTTCATGCGTTGTTTTTGCGCTTTCTACCGATTGAACGTGTGCTGCGAAGTCACCTTTGCATTCCGCCAAAAAGTGCTTTCGAATTAGAATTCCGGCTTCGTCGCGGTGTTTTTCAAAGTTTGTGACGATCTGATTGTGCTGGCCTATGATCTCGTTCAAACGCGCCAATGTGTCTTGAATTTGTGTGGTGGCCTGCTCGACTTCAGCTTGTGTAGGCAATTTAGAAATGTCAGCAGGACTTGCCGGGCGAGATTGTTTCGAAGACAGCGCCTCATTGAGTTTTTTGAGGTAGTCTTTTGGAACTTTAAGCGCCGACTTTAAGGCTGTTCTGCGTTCCTTGACCTCAGATTGCAAATTTGCCGGAAACGCATCGAGAGAGGGCGCTAATTCGTAAACGCCATCTAAGTCGGTTCTAACAGCTTGTAGTCGATCCGCTGTTTTCGTGAGGCGAGATACGAATTCGTCAATTTTATTATCAAGGGCGTTCTTTAAATTTGAAAGTCGTTCGGAAGAAATCTTGTTTCCGCAAAACAGGCAGTCATTTAGCTCGTTGTTGTCATGATATTCATGGCCCGTTTTAAGCCACAAAAGCATATCCGGGTGCTGCTGCACTTCCTCGAGTGCCACTGTGCTTAACTCTTGGGTGCAGATTTCTCGGATGAATTCAAAAGCTTTTCCGATATTCGAAGCGTCAAAAACCACCTCGTCAATCTTGGGCATTGGTTCTGCAAGCCTGCGAGTGTCTTCCGCCGCCTTTAATGCGTCGTCGTCGAGAATAGTGATCTCGTCGGAACACCAGTTCTCGTAGTCTTTTGTCAGTTGTGGTGCCTCGTATTTTCGGCTCCCTTGATACAGCCGCGGCGCAACATTCTTCGCTCGCTCCTTCTTAAAAGTACCAAAGGCTTTTTCGGCTTGTTTTGCAGAATTTTCTGTTGCTGTAACGTTTGCTGACAATTGTGGAATTTGAGCTTCGAGCGTGGCCAAGGCTTTCGCGGCATCGGCCTGGTCTGCACCGATAAAGAAAACAGGATTTGCTTTGCCTTGGGCCCATTGAAAGTTGCGCTCGATGAAATCGCCATTGAATACCAATAGGCGTTTTTCCAGGCCCGCAGGATTGGATGGACAACCTAAACGGCTGCCATCTTCCATTGATATTTCGAACGAACTGCCGGCTGGAAGGCCGGGGTGTAATTCTCCGTTTTCCAAAGAAGCAAACAGCCGGGACAAAGTGGTTTTGCCTGAGCCATTGAAACCGTAAATTAGATTTAGTTTCTTGAGATCCAGGCTTGGTGATTGCGCAGCACGATCAGCAAGGATTCCCATTCCTTTTAAAGTTCTTAGATTGGCAATTTTGTCTGGCATGGTGTCCTGAGTGATCAAATCAATCGGCTCGCAATTGAAGCCTAAATTTGTTGAAACTATAGCAACTTTTGGTAGTTTTTTACAATATAAACGTGTGTATTGATTGAGTGTTTCGCCTCAGGCGCATCCGGGCGGGCTCTCGTGAACCAAACCGGCATGATTGCGGTTTTGGCCATTCGGCTTCGATCCCTGATGTATTTGATATTCGGCCCACCTAAATTCTCAGGTGGGCTATTTTGTTCTTTTTCTCGCGTAGTCAGGGGCGGGCAACCTTACTTTTTCACAGACAGAACCGTGCCCGCAACCCGCAAGGGGTCTTGCGCCCTAATGCGTGCAGACAGAACCATGACTGTAAAAACACGGCTTCTCGAGCCGCTGCCTTCCAAGCGAAAGATTGCGGGAAGGGGGGTGGTACAACGGAGAGAGGCTTGTTTCCTTCGTTGTCGGAAATACGCCTACAGGAGCGTTTCAGCGGGTGAATGTCGGCAATGGGCCGGAATCGTCACCACAACCAGGGCCGTTGAATGTCAGGTAATCGCGATCGGAGCACATAAGCCGACAGTCTGATGACGGCCCAAATACAGACATCAACACCCACGATATAGAAAACCCGCCCGATCGTCTCCGATGGGCGGGTTTTTTCTTTTCGGGCCTCTTTGAGCCATTTATTGGCCTAAATAGTCCATCCTATGCCGTCACGGACAGCGGTCTTCCGACTGAACCGTCAGCTGCAGCCGCTGGTCGCGCCGCAGGTGTCGCATTTCAGGCAAGTGCCGTTGCGGACCATGGTGAAGTTGCCGCATTCGCCGCAGCTTTCGCCCTCATAGCCTTTCATGCGGGCCTGGGCGATCTGCTGGGCCGCCGTGGCGACCTGCGGGGCAGGGGCCGTGGTGCCGATTTCGACGGCCGCCGCGGCTTCCGTGCCGCGGGCAAAGGCCGTTGCGACAGCCGATACCTGGGCCGCCGGCGTATTGGCCGTCTGGACCGAGATCGCCTCGGTGGTTTCACCGGCGGGTTCTCCCGCGCTGGAAACAAGGCGGAAGCGTTCGGTCTGGCCGCGCACGAGGCCGTGGGAGACGATCTGTCCGCCCTGGCCGCGGTCCTCTCCGGAGGACGAGCCTTCGCCCGTGGTGCCGAAGACTTCCGGCGGGACGTGGGCAAGGTCGTGACGGCCGAGATAGGACACGGCGAGCTCACGGAACACGTAGTCGAGGATCGACGTTGCGTTCTTGATGGCGTCGTTGCCCTGGACCATGCCGGCCGGCTCGAACTTGGTGAAGGTGAACGCGTCGACATATTCCTCGAGCGGCACCCCGTACTGCAGGCCGAGCGAGACGGAGATGGCGAAGTTGTTGATGAAGGCGCGCAGTGCGGAGCCTTCCTTGTTCATGTCCAGGAAGATCTCGCCGAGACGGCCGTCGTGGTATTCGCCGGTACGCAGGAACACGGTGTGTCCGCCGATCTTGGCCTTCTGGGTGTACCCCTTGCGCCGTGCCGGCAGTTTTTCCTGCTCGCGGACAACCCGCTCGACGATGCGTTCCACGATCCGTTCCGCCACGACTTCGGCCTTGGCGGCCTGCGGCTTGGCGGCGATGTCCTCGATCGCCTCGTCCTGCTCCTCCTCGTCGTCGGCCAGAAGCTGCGCGTTCAGCGGCTGTGACAGCTTGGAGCCGTCGCGATAGAGCGCGTTCGCTTTCAGGGCGAGCTTCCAGGAGAGCATGTAGGCTTCCTTGCAGTCCTCGACCGTTGCATCGTTCGGCATGTTGATCGTCTTGGAGATCGCGCCGGAGATGAAGGGCTGGGCCGCCGCCATCATGCGGATGTGGCTTTCCACCGACAGGAAGCGCTTGCCGATCCGGCCGCACGGGTTGGCGCAGTCGAAGACCGGGTAGTGCTCTTCCTTCAGGAAGGGAGCGCCTTCCAGGGTCATCGCGCCACAGACATGCGTGTTCGCTGCCTCGACATCGGCCTTGGAGTAGCCGAGGAAGGTGAGGAGATCGAATTCGGTGTCTTCCAGCTGTTCGTCGGAGACGCCAAGCGATTTCAGCTGGTCATCGCCGAGGGTCCAGCGGTTGAACACGAACTTGATGTCGAAGGCCGACTTCATGCCGTCCTTGAGCTTGCCGAGGCTTTCCTCGGTGAAGCCTTTCGCGGAGAGGCTGGCCGGGTTGATACCGGGGGCCTGGTCGATCGAGCCGTGACCGACCGCATAGGCCTCGATTTCGCCGATCTCGCTTTCCGAGTAGCCGAGCACGCGCAGGGCTTCTGGAACCGCACGGTTGATGATCTTGAAGTAGCCGCCGCCGGCCAGCTTCTTGAACTTGACCAGGGCAAAGTCGGGTTCGATGCCGGTGGTGTCACAGTCCATGACAAGGCCGATGGTGCCGGTCGGCGCGATCACGGTGGACTGCGCGTTGCGGTAGCCGTTCTCTTCACCGAGCTCCAGGGCGCGGTCCCAGGCCTTCCTGGCGCGTTCGATGATCTCCTTGTCCGGGCAATTCGCGTGGTCAAGCGCGACCGGAGGCGTGTTGAGACCCTCGTAGCCGGTTGTCTCGCCATGGGCGGCACGGCGGTGATTGCGGATCACCTTCAGCATGTGCTTGGCGTTTTTCTTGTATCCCGGGAAGGAGCCGAGTTCGCCGGCCATCTCGGCAGACGTCGCATAGGCAACACCTGTCATGACCGCCGTCAGCGCGCCGCAAAGCGCGCGGCCTTCATCGGAATCGTAGGAAATGCCGGATGTCATCAAGAGGCCGCCGATATTGGCATAGCCGAGCCCGAGCGTACGGAACTTGTAGGACAGTTCCGCGATTTCCTTCGACGGGAACTGTGCCATCAGCACCGAGATTTCGAGAACGATCGTCCACAGGCGGACAGCGTGCTCATAATTGTCGATGGCAAAGGACCGGTCTTCATTGCGGAACTGCATCAGGTTCAGGGACGCAAGGTTACAGGCCGTGTCGTCCAGGAACATGTATTCCGAGCACGGGTTGGAGGCCCGGATCTCACCATCCGCAAGGCAGGTGTGCCAGTCGTTGATCGTGGTGTGGTACTGCAGGCCCGGATCGGCGGATGCCCACGCGGCATAACCGATCTGTTCCCAGAGTTCCTTCGCCTTGATCGTTTTCAGCGTTTCGCCGGTGCGGCGGGCCGTCAGGTCCCAATCGCCATCATCGGCGACGGCGCCCAGGAAGCCATCGGTCACACGCACGGAGTTGTTGGAGTTCTGTCCGGCAACAGTCAGGTAGGCCTCGGAGTCCCAGTCGGTGTTGTAGGTCGGGAACTCGATCTTGGTGAACCCCTGACGGGCGAACTGGATGACGCGCTGGATGTAATTCTCCGGCACCATCATCTTCTTCGCAGCACGGATTTCCCGCTTCAGGGCGGGGTTCTTGGCCGGGTCGAAACAGTCGCCGTTGTCCGCCTCGCAGTTGACGCAGGCGCGCATGATCGCGGACAGGTGCTTCTGGCAGATCCTGGAACCGGTGACGAGCGCCGCCACCTTCTGTTCTTCCTTGACCTTCCAGTTGACATATTCCTCGATATCGGGGTGATCGACATCGACCACGACCATCTTGGCCGCGCGGCGCGTCGTGCCGCCGGACTTGATCGCGCCGGCGGCCCGGTCGCCGATCTTCAGGAAGCTCATCAGGCCCGAGGACTTGCCGCCGCCGGAGAGCCGCTCGCCTTCGGAGCGCACGAACGAAAAGTTGGAACCGGTGCCGGAACCGTATTTGAACAGGCGCGCTTCGCGCACCCAAAGGTCCATGATGCCGCCGTCATTCACCAGATCGTCCTGAACGGACTGGATGAAGCAGGCATGCGGCTGGGGGTGCTCGTAGGCCGTCTTCGATTTCGTCAGCTTGCCGGACTGGAAGTCGACGTAGAAATGACCCTGGCTCGGGCCGTCAATGCCATAGGCCCAGTGCAGACCGGTGTTGAACCATTGCGGGGAATTCGGCGCGACCTTCTGGGTTGCCAGCATGTAGCGCAGTTCGTCGTAGAACGCCTGGGCGTCCGCCTCCTGGTCGAAGTAGCCGCCCTTCCAGCCCCAATAGGTCCAGGTGCCGGCGAGACGGTCGAACACCTGTCTACCGTCGATCTCCGACCCGTAGCGCTCGTCTTCGGCGAGGTCGCCCATGGCGTCCTCATCGGCTTCGTGGCGCCACAGCCAGGAGGGAACCGTGTTTTCCTCGACCGGCTTCAGTTTGGCCGGGACGCCTGCCTTGCGGAAGTATTTCTGGGCCAGGATGTCCGAGGCGACCTGCGAAAACTGCGCCGGTACCTGGATGTCCTCCAGACGGAACACAATGGAGCCGTCCGGATTCCGGATCTCGCTCGTTGCTTTCCGAAATTCAACGTCGGCGTAAGGCGATTGGCCTTCCTTGGTGTAGCGCCGCTCGATCCGCATTCTAAAAGTCCCCTTATGTCCCCAGCCGGTTCGCCCAGAACCGGTCCATTCCGCATCTCATCCGCCGCGACGAAATCGTCTGCCTTCTCGCCGGATGCCACCTCAATGCCTACAGGCAATTCCTGTATGTAGCGTTAACTGTGTCAGGGTCTACTATATATAGTAGTCATCAACAGGTTTGTCACGATGCACCTCCTGAACTCGGCACGCAAAAACCCGTCTTCCGCTCTCGTTTGTGAACGCGGAAAAGGAACGCGGCTACTTTAGGGTTGCTGGATGACCGAAGGACCCGGAAAGGGCTCCCGATTACGCACATCGCAATAATGAAAAACTAATGTAAATGAATTCTTAAGGTCAAGGCATGAGTGACAACAGCTTGTGTCGTCCTTGTGGGCAAACGCAAAATATTGTGTGGCTGTGTGGATTGTGGGGAGCAAGGCGAGGTCAGCGGGAACGGGGGAAATTTGTGCTTGCAAACGCGCTGATCACGTATCGAAAGCGCGTTCGAACTTCGCTGTGGATGACGATAACCCCGCTTTTATGAAAATTTGACGAAAATGGCGGGCGGCGGCTTCAGGCTGGTTTAAGCCGCCTTTGCTTAAGTGCGGGAATGGCAAGGAGAGGACCCCGCATTTCATGAAGCATCATGCAGCCTACGGACTTGCGATGGAGGATATCGATGCTGTCGTTGTTGAAGACAGCAAGCCTATGCAGACGATTCTCAGGTCGATTCTTCTGAGCTTCAAGGTTTCGCGTGTCCGGGTGTTTGATTCGGTCGATGATGCCCTGGAAGCGAGTCTTGCCGAACCGCCGAATGTGATTCTGACCGACTGGCGCATGGAGCCGACATCCGGCTACCAGTTCCTGCGACTTGTCCGGCACCGTCACATGGAACCGCTCTGCTATGTGCCGATTCTCTTCATTACCGCACATGGCACGCGTCCGCTCGTCGACAAGGCGTTGAGAGCGGGAGCACATCATGTTCTGGTAAAGCCGGTGTCGCCATCCACGCTTTTCAAGCGCCTTCAGTGGCTGATGGCGGACGAGCGACCGATGATCCTGGAACATTCCGGTTTCTACAACATCTACGGCATTCAAAAGACGCTGGACGAGCAGGCGGAGAAAATGCAGTCCCTGGCAGGCGCGCGGCTACACCACAAGATCGCGATCCAGAAACGGGCCGAGGTGGAAGAGGTGGTCGAAGAGGAATTCGACAGGGCGCCCAAAGTGGAGCCGGGCAAAAAGGAAGAGATTTTTGCCGGTGTCAAGAAGGGCGGGACAACCGCAAAACATTCTGCCGCGGCGCGGCATATCCGAAACGCAGAATACGTGAAGTCCAAGGATCTCAAGCTCCACTAGTATTTCTATACCGCGTTTTCCTGACCCTGGGCAGGCGCTGCTTTCAGGCGGCTGCAGAACAGATGCATGTCGGATTTCTGCCGCGATGCGGCAGTGCGGCACTGGACAGGAGCCGTTGTTAAGGCCATATTCCGCGAAATTGCCGCCGCTCCCATGGAGAGGCCGGACCAAGGACCCGTATCCCAAAAGGACCTCTCAAGGGCCATGAAGACGCTTCTGCTTGAAATCTTCACCTGGTGGAACAGCCAGACCATGGGCACGCGCTTTTTTACCTGGCGCAAGGGCGAGTTTGTCGGCGAGGATGAAGCCGGCAACAAGTACTACAAGGAGCGTGGCGGCAAGAAACGCTGGGTGATCTACAACGGCCTCGCCGAGGCGTCGTCGATCCCGGCAGGCTGGCACGGCTGGATGCATCACCGTGTCGACACGCCGCCGAGCGACGAGACCTATCATCCCAAGCACTGGCAGCAGACGCACAAGGCCAATCCGACGGGAACGCCCGAAGCCTACAGGCCGCACGGTTCCATTCTGACGCCGGAAAAACGCCCGGAAGTCACCGGCGACTACGAGGCCTGGACCCCCGGCGGTTGAGGCACCCGGACAATCGATTTTTTTCAAGCCCCGCTTTTGCGGGGCTTTTTTGTATCCGCTATCGCCCGTCCTGGCCGGAAGCCACCCTGGTTTTGGTTTCCTGTGCCCCGAAGAGGGTGCTCGCGGACGAGATCAGCCTGTTGAGAATCAGGATCACCAGCGATGTGCTGTAGCCGAGCACGAAAGGCATGATCAGAAGCAGCGACTGATTGGTAAAGGCGAGTTCGGATTGCGTCGGCACGGTTGCCCGGTTCTGGGCGGCTGTGCTCAGGCTCTTGGCGAAGCTGATGAACTCGTGGAAGCCGAAGGGCAGGGTGAAGAACAAGGCGAACAGTGCGCCCAGGACGATGCGCTGAACGATGAAATTGGAATCGGAGATATCAAACGTGATGTCGGTGCTGACGGAGATTGCGTTGAAGCCGATAAACGCCGCGGCTCCGATCGCACCGAGCGACATCAGCCAGACCAGGAAGAAAAAGACCATGAAGGCGCCGTTGATACCGGGGTCGAAAAGCGTCAACTCGGCCATCACCACGGACATGATCATCGATCCGATCGAGACGGCCACGAGCCAGACGGCGATCCTCGGCAGGAAATTCGGCATCTGGGACGCCAGAAACTTCTTTCTGTCGGTGTCCGTCAGTTGCGCGAACAACACCTGTGTCTTCTTCTCGATCGCCTTCCACTCATCGGCCGTCGGACTGCGGCCCCTGTCGCTCTGGCCGCCGTCCTTGAGCGTATTCAGAATGCCGAGCGAGAAGTCTTCCGGAAGCGATTTGGCTTCCCGGATGAGAAACGAGTGCAGGTTCCGCAGGGTTTGCAGGTCCTTGTTGAATTTCGCATCGGCGATCGTGTTTTCCGGGTCCGTGGTCCGGCCGGCCGTTGTTACGTAGTCCGTAACGGTTTTCGTCGCCTTCTTCAGGTCGCTGACGAAGTCTGACTGCGCCGCGGTCTTCTGCGCGGCTGCCACCGGCGGGTTCGGGCTGGCGGTCTCCGTGATGTGTTGGTCCCGGCCAGCCAGCGAGCGCCGTTCTTCCTTTGCCCCGGTCGCAGCAGCGGGCTTGCCCAGGCCGTTGTTGTTGCCGGTTTGTTTGGGGTCCCCCACCATAGCATTTCCCTGAACTTGGTTTACCGAAGGGAAACTTAGCAAAGTTGCTGCAAAACACCTACAACCACGTGCGCGCGTGTTGGTTGCTGTTTCTGGGTTGCACTGACGGTTTGCGTAAAGGTTTCAAGGAGCCCGGCAGGCGTCCAGGATCGACAACACGTCTTGCCCGTTGGCGCTCGAGGGCAGGGCGTAAAAGTCCGTTTCCAGTTTCAGGGCTTCGGACAGACGCTCGTTATAGTCCGCCTGCGACACCTCGAGCGTGCCGAACTTGCTGAGATGATCCGTCACGAACTGGGTATCAAGGAGGGAGTAGCCCCCCACGAACAGACGCGCAACAAGGTGCGCCAGGCAGACCTTTGACGCATCGGTTCTGAAGGTGAACATGCTCTCGCCGAAGAAAGCCCCGTTCAGGCTGACACCATAAAGCCCGCCGACCAGGTTTCCCTCCTGCCAAGCTTCGACCGTGTGACAGTATCCCATGTCGAAGAGTTCGCCGTAGAGGCGACGGATTTCACGGTTGATCCAGGTTTTCTGGCGTCCGGGCATGGGTTCCGCGCAGCCGTCGATCACGCGCTGAAAGTCGGTGCTTACCCTGATTTCGAAAACGTCGTTCCGGATGGTTCGCCTGAGGCGGCGGGGGAGGTGGAAAGCATCGAACGGCAGGATGCCGCGCTGTTCCGGTTCCAGCCAGAACAATCCTGGATCGTCCGCCGATTCTGCCATGGGAAACAACCCGCAGGCATAGGCCTTGAGCAGCACCTGCGGTGTTATTTCCATGACAATATCGTCTTTGTAACCAGCCATGCGTGGTCTCGCTTTCCAGGTGCGAAGTCGTCTGCTTCGCCGTTGCCCGGTCAGTTCGACTTGTCAGCCAGGTATTTTTCCAGCCAGTGAATGTCGTACTGACCGTTCGCGATCGCCTGATTGTCCACCAAATCACGGAACAGCGGAATAGTCGACTTGATTTCGTCAACGACAAATTCGTCAAGACACCGGCGAAGACGCATCATGCATTCCACGCGGTTTCGCCCGTGTACGATGAGCTTGCCGATCAGGCTGTCGTAGTAGGGCGGGATCTTGTAGCCCTGATAGACCCCGGAATCGACGCGGACACCCAGACCGCCCGGCGGGTGATAGTAGGTAATCGTCCCGGGAGACGGAGCGAAGGTGACGGGGTCTTCGGCATTGATCCGGCATTCGATCGCGTGGCCTTCGAACCTGATGTCGTCCTGGGTCATGTCCAGATCGCCGCCTGCGGCAATGCGGATTTGTTCGTTAACAAGGTCGATGCCGGTGATCATCTCGGTGACGGGGTGCTCCACCTGCAGGCGGGTGTTCATCTCGATGAAATAGAACTCACCGTTCTCATAGAGAAACTCGACCGTACCGACGCCGCGGTATTTCAGCTTGCGCATGGCGCTTGCCACGATTTCGCCGATGCGTTCCCGCTGTTCGGCGTTCAGGCTGGGTGAGGGGGCCTCTTCCAGCACCTTCTGGTGCCGGCGCTGAAGCGAGCAGTCGCGTTCGCCGAGGTGGACCGCGTTGCCCTTGCCGTCCCCCAGAACCTGAATTTCGATGTGTCTCGGTTTTCCGAGATACTTTTCCATGTAGAGGGCGTCGTCTCCGAAGGCAGCCTTTGCCTCTGACCGGGCTGTCGAAAGAGCGGTGTCCAGATCAGCCTCCGTTTGGGCCACCTTCATCCCGCGCCCGCCGCCGCCGGCGGCTGCCTTGACGAGAACCGGGTAGCCGATATCCCGGGCAATCGCGTGGGCATCGTCGCCTGCTGTAACTTCGCCATCCGAGCCGGGCACGACCGGGATACCGAGATCCCTGGCCGTCTGTTTCGCCTGGATCTTGTCACCCATGATGCGGATATGTTCAGCGGTCGGGCCAATGAACTCAATGTTGTGTGCTTCGAGTATCTCAGCAAAGCGGGCGTTTTCGGACAGAAACCCGTAGCCCGGATGAACGGCATCTGCGCCGGTGATCTCGCACGCGGCCAGCAATTGCGGAATGTTCAGGTAGCTGTCGCGCGCCGCGGGCGGACCGATGCAGACGCTTTCGTCAGCAAGGCGCACATGCATGGCATCAGCATCGGCGGTTGAATGAACCGCAACGGTTGAAATTCCGAGCTCTTTGCAGGCGCGAAGAATTCGCAGCGCGATTTCGCCCCGGTTGGCGATGAGAATTTTGGTGAACATGACCCTGGCGGCTCCTTACTCGACGACGATAAGCGGTTCGCCGAATTCCACCGGCTGTGCATCGTCGACCAGGATCTGTTTCACAGTGCCGGATTTCGTGGAGGGGATGTTGTTCATTGTTTTCATGGCTTCGATGATCAGGATCGTCTGGCCTTCCGTCACCTTGTCGCCAACCTGAATGAAGGGTGCTGTGCCCGGCTCAGGTGAAATATAGGCCGTGCCTACCATCGGCGACGTCACCGAAGAGCCCGCCTGGGCAGGTTTTTCCTCAACCGCTTCAACCGTCCTGGCAACCGGTTCCGCAACCGCAGGAGCTGCTGCCGCCACTGGTGTGGCGACGTTGACGGGAGCGTTTATCGACATCTGACGGGCAACGCGGATACGTGTATCGCCTTGTTCCAGTTCAATCTCGGAGAGGTTGGTCTCGTCCAACAGGACCGCGAGATCGCGGATCAGGGCCGTGTCGAATTTCTTGTTATCGTTACGCATCATATCATTTGGCTCTCGTACTCGATCCACAAAAAGCATGAGCTCTGGGGCTACCGGTCACTGGCTCCACGCGTTGGTGTCGAGGTTCCGGCCATTTTTGACTTTTACAAGGTGAAATCCTGGTAGAAGCCCGTTCCGTCCGCACTTTTTGTCCCGCCATAATGCAGCGGATATAATTGTTTGGCCCGTATTCAAGTGAATACGAGCCAGACTTCTTATAGGGATTCAATTGTGTCAGGAAAAGCCCCGAAGGTTCATTGATTTTCAGACGAACCAGTTTCCAACAGCCTTGAGCGCTCAGGGCTCAGCATGTGGTCTGGTCGCAATCCTTCAAGGCCTCGATCTTTGTCCGCAGCTGCTCGTAGCCGACCGCGCCCATGACAACCTCGTTTCCGACGACATAAGACGGCGTGCCTGTCAGGCCGAGGCGGTTTGCCAGCGTGTAAACCTCCTCGATCGTCTGGCCGGCCTCGTCCGTTGCAAGGGCTGTCTGCAATTCGGCTTCGGACAGGCCGATTTCCGTGGCAGCGGCAAGGGCGCTGGCGAGGTTGGCCTGGCCTCGGCTCATCAGAAGCGCTTCGTGGAACTCGCCGTATTTGTCCGGCGCTATGGAGTTGACGGCAACGGCAACCTGGGCTGCTTCGACCGAACCCTGGCCAAGGACGGGAAATTCCTTCAAGACGACCTTGAGTTCCGGGTTCTCGTCGATGAGACGGACCATGTCGCCATACGCACGCTTGCAGTACCCGCAGTTGTAGTCGAAGAACTCGACCAAGGTGACGGACCCTTCCGGATTGCCCAGAACAACCTGCCGCGTCGAATTGAACAGCACGTCCGCGCTGTCGTTCAGCGCCTGAAGCCGGGCTGCTTCTTCGGCAGCCTGCTCACGGCGCTGCAGCTCATTGAATGCCTCGGCAATGATCTCCGGGTTTTCCAGAAGGTATTCGCGAACGATTTTCTCAACGTCGCTGCGGCTGAGATCCTGTGCCGACACGGATCCCGCCATGAGCGTGAGCGCCAGTGCAGCTGCCGAAGCGATGCGAAGAAACGCGGCCGACAAGAACCGATGCGGGTATGAGTAAGGATTGATCATCTAAAACTCCTCTGGCGACGCCACGGGCCAATCCGCCGCCACGCGTCCGTCTGGCGTCACCGGCGATTCCCAACGTTAGGTGGTTTGTACGCCACAATGTCGTCCGCTTGAACCCATGCCGGCGATCCGCGCTTCAAACTTTTTTGAGCACGGGCCGCATATCGCTTGGCCGCATCGAAATCTCCGCGCACCATCAGTCCCTTTGCAGTGGCAAGATCGGCTTCCGCCCGTTCTCCCTGCCGTCCATGAGCGATCGCAAGCTGACTGTAGGCAACGCCTGAATTCTCATCCAGCGCAATCGCCCGCTTCAAAACGCGCTCTGCCTCCTGCAGATAGGCAGGATTGTTGGCCCCCACGAGTGCGTATCCGAGCCAGACAAGGAACTGTGGCTCGTTGGGCTTGAAGGAAAGAGCCTTCCTGAAGGGCGCAATCGCACGCTTCGGATCGCCGCCTTCCATCAGGGCCTGTCCCTTGAGCTCGTAATAGTGCGGATTGTTCGGCTGTGTGCGGATCAGGGCGTCGATTTCCTTAACGGCCCCTTTGCCGCGGCTCTTCATTGCGGCGATCGCCCGCGCATACTGGGCGGCAGGGCTCTTGTTGCTGCGCGGATATGCGCGCAGCGTCGCGGATGGATGGCTTGAAAACGCAAACAGCTTGGCGCGAACCTGCTCGTGCCGATACTGCAGTACATAATCGTCCGGCTTGTCGAAGTACTCGGACTTCTGGGCTTCACGCTGCAGTCCGCTATAGCGCTCCTGCGCCATCGGATGACTTTGTGCATAGGGGTCGGCGAACTGGCTTGAAAAAAGCTGCTGCTCGGACATGCGCTGAAATGTCTTCAACATGCCGCGCGCGCTCTGTCCGGTCGCGTTGAGGTACCGAAGAGCTGCACGGTCCGCGGCCGCTTCTTCTCCTCGCTGATAGGCAAGCAGCGATCTCCTGCCGACTTCGGGTGCGCTCAGGGCGGCGGCGGCGCCACCGGAGGCGGCACGACCGGATCCGGACGCCGCACCTGCAGCAGCGGCGCTTGCACCCAGCAGCATACCGATCACCGCGATGATCTGTGCGTTGGCGGCTGCAGCCCGAAGCCTCACCAGATGCCGCCCGGCGATATGGCCCGTTTCATGGGCGATGACACCGATAACCTCGTTGGGGGTCTCCGCGTCCATGAGCACGCCGATGTTGATGAACATGCGCCGGGAGTCGGGCACGAAGGCATTGAATGACTTGTCGTTGACAAGGATGATCTGAGGCTCGGACTGGGCGATCCCGGCAACCTTGAAAAGCGGTTTTGCGTAGTCTTTCAGCAGCGCTTCCGTTTCCGCGTCGCGGACGATCGGCACTTTGCCCCGCTGTGCATTGGCGGGTGTGACGACGAGTGGAATGGCGATTGCTGCTGAGCACAGGGTCGCGACTGTCCTGCGTATCGACTGTCGCAATGTTGTCCTGTCTGGTGATGGGGTAACCGGCATTGAGCGCAGCCCGTCCTGTATTTTATCAGTCATCTTGTTGCGGTATGGATAGTCACCGTGTGGCGAAGTTATGGATCTGTCCTGTTCCGGTCAAGAAATCCTGCATGACAAATCGGAAAGGTTAGTCGTGAACGCCGCTGTTACTGTCACTCAGGCCCGGCAGGCGCATTGCCTCTTCGCGCAAAATCGGCAATACGGTCCGCACAGGAAAAACGACCGGACGCCCAGACCAGACATGACAGATATCGCTTTCCGACCTTCCCGGCGCAGTGACGTGTCGCCCTTCATCGCCATGGACGTGCTTGCCGAAGCGGCGAGACTGGAAGCCGATGGCCGGTCGATCGTTCACATGGAGGTTGGCCAACCGTCTGCGCCCGCTCCGAAAGCGGCGCTCGAGGCAGCCCGTCAAGCCCTGGAGCACGGACGTCTGGGCTACACGGAGGCGGCCGGGATCAGTCCTCTTCGCAACGCCCTTTCAGCGCACTACCGGCGCACGTACGGTGTCGAGGTGCCCCGGGACAGGATCACGGTTACGACCGGTTCCTCGGCAGGTTTCAATCTGACCTTTCTTGCCGCTTTCGATGTCGGTGACCGGATCGTGCTGACGAGGCCCGGTTACCCGGCCTACCGCAATATCCTGAAGTCGCTTGGACTGGTACCTGTCGAACTGGCTGTCGGCCCGGAGACGCGCTGGTGCCTGACCCCGGATCATCTTGAGGCGGCGCAGGCAGACGGGCCGATCAAGGGCGTCCTGGTCGCCAGTCCGGCAAACCCGACGGGCACGATGATGAGCGCTGACGCCCTGGCCGAACTGGTCGCCTATTGCGACGCGGAGAACATCTGGTTCATTTCGGACGAGATCTATCACGGCCTCGATTATGCGGACGATCAGACTACCGCGCTCGCGCTTTCGCAAAACGCGATCATCATCAACAGCTTCTCAAAATATTACTGCATGACTGGCTGGCGGATCGGCTGGATGGTCCTTCCGGAACAACTGGTGCGCCCGGTGGAGCGGATTGCCCAGAACCTTTACATATCCGCCCCCGAAATCTCCCAGATTGCGGCAACTGCCGCACTGGGTTCCGTTCAGGAACTGGAGGCCGTGAAAGCCGGCTACGTCGAAAATCGGGCGCTCCTTCTGGACGGCCTGCCGAAGGTCGGGCTGGACAGACTTTTGCCCGTGGATGGGGCCTTCTATATTTACGCCGATATCAGCAAGTACAGCAGCGACAGTCTCGATTTTGCGCGCAAGCTGTTGCACCAGACCGGTATCGCAGCAACGCCCGGCGTTGATTTCGATCCGCTGAACGGGCACGCGTTCCTGCGGTTTTCGTTCGCCGGAGCCCACGAACACATGAAAGAAGCGCTGATGCGCCTTTCGGATTTTCTCAGCTGAGTACGTTCAGCCGGTGTTTCCGGCGCAGTTCCTTCACGCGGCATCAAAAAAGGCGGCAAAAGGCCGCCTTTTTCTTAACTGGACTGAAAGTCGATCAGAAGAACGACCTGCCACGCTGCCACCAGCCGACGCGCTTGGGTTTGTCTTCCTCTTCGTCCCCGGTCGTCTCACTTGTAACGACCGGTTCTGCCGGCGCAGACGGTTTGGCGGCCGTTTCCTCGCCTGCGGTTTCATTTGGTACGGGCTGTTCGGAAGTCGGAGTTTCCACGACGATGTCCTCAGGGGAAGGGCTTTCTTCCGCCTGAACCGCCGGTTCATCCGTTTCAGCGCCGCTCATTTCGGTCGTTTCACCATTTGCATCGGATGTGACTTCCGGTTCCGCTTCCACCTGAGCGTCATCCGTAGCCGTCTCGGCTTCGTCAGTCTCTACGACGGCGTCTGATTCTCCGGTCGGTGCGGCTTCCATGCCTGCGTCCGCGAGGGCAGGGGTGTCCGTTTCTGCCGCATCGGCTTCAGGTGCCTCCGCACCGTCTTCCGGCGAACCGGTGTCTTCCTGGTTCTCCGCATTGGCGGCAACCTCTTCGTCGGTCTGAAGATCCGCGTCTTCACCATTCCGGCGACCGCGACGCCCACCTCTTCGCCCGCGCCGGCGCTTGCGGCGGGGTTCATCGGAGTCTCCGTCTTCTGATTCCGCGTCCAGGGTTGTCCGGTCTTCCTTTTCGGACTCGTCCGATTCGGCCGCGGTCTGCTGACCGTCCTGAGTTTCCTGGGCGCCGTCCGAACCGTTCCTGCGGCGCTTTCTGCGACGTCTACGACGACGGTCGCCGCCGTCTTCGTCCTGCGCCTGTTCCTCGATGACCGGCTGATCGGTCTCTTCGTCGATGATCTCGACGGTGTCGGGATGAACGATGGGGGCCGGTGGGGGCACCCGGTCGCGGTCTATCGGCGCACCACGCTCCAGGACATAGAGCTGGCCGTTGACCATCTCGTCTGCATTGACCTCGATTTCGACGGCAAACCGCATTTCCAGATCGGACAGGTTGGAGCGCTTCTGATTGAGAATGTAAAGCGCGACCTGTGTTGTCGTCCGGATGATGAGATCGTGCGTAGCGCCCTTCAGGAGGTTGTCTTCAATGGAACGCAGCACGTGCAGGGCGACCGACTCGACAGAGCGGATCATGCCGGTGCCCTGACAGTGCGGGCACGGTGTCGTCGAGCTTTCCAGGACGCCGGTGCGGATCCTCTGACGGGACATTTCCAGCAGTCCGAAATGCGAAATCCGGCCGACCTGAATGCGTGCGCGGTCGTTCTTGAGACAGTCTTTCAGCTTCCGTTCGACCGCGCGATTGTTTTTCGACTCTTCCATGTCGATAAAGTCGATCACGACGAGACCGGCAAGATCTCTGAGACGCAGTTGGCGCGTGACTTCTTCCGCCGCTTCCAGGTTCGTCTGGAGCGCCGTGTCCTCGATATTGTGTTCCCGCGTCGACTTGCCGGAGTTCACATCGATCGAAACAAGGGCTTCTGTCTGGTTGATGACGATGTATCCGCCCGACTTCAGCGTCACCTGCGGCGAGAACATGGCGTCGAGCTGGGGTTCGACGCCGTATCGAATGAACAGCGGCGAAGGATCGCGATAGGGTTGAACATTCTTCGCGTGGCTCGGCATGAGCATGCGCATGAAGTCCTTGGCCTCACGGTATCCGTCATCTCCCGAAACAAGAACTTCGTTTATGTCCTTGTTGTAAAGGTCGCGTATCGATCGCTTGACCAGACTGCCTTCCTCGTAGACGAGGCTTGGCGCGCTCGATTTCAGCGTCAGCTCACGCACATTCTCCCAAAGGCGCATGAGATATTCAAAATCCCGCTTGATTTCGGCCTTGGTCCGGCTCGCGCCTGCCGTGCGCAGGATCACGCCCATGCCTTCCGGAACATCGAGTTCGGAAGCGATCTTCTTCAAGCGCTTGCGGTCAGTCGGCTGGGTGATCTTCCTGGAGATGCCGCCGCCGCGAGCCGTATTCGGCATCAGGACAGAGTAGCGGCCCGCGAGGGAAAGATAGGTGGTGAGCGCGGCACCCTTGTTGCCGCGTTCTTCCTTGACGACCTGAACCAGAATGATCTGTCGGCGCTTGATGACTTCCTGGATCTTGTACTGCTTGCGTAAGGGAACGGTGCGCTCGGGCACTTCTTCCATCGCGTCTTCCGCGCCGACGGATTCGACCATGTCGTCTTCGCTGTCGACTTCGTCGTCGTCGTCGCGGGAGCGCCGGCGCCGGCGGCTGCGCGCCCGGACCGGCTTTTCGGTTTCTTCTTCTGCATCGGCTGCTGCCACGGCATCTTCATCGCCGTTCTCCTCAGCGTCCGAGTCCTGATCTTCGTCGGCTTCTTCAGCCGGATCCGTCTCGTCTTCCGAAGCAGTCTCTTCTGCAGGATCGCCGTCAGACGCCGCAGCAAGCTTGTCCGCCGTCCCGTCATCGGAGGCCGGGGCATCTGCCGAATCTTCAGGGCTTGCGTCTACGGTTTCTTCTGCTTCGCCGGTCGCCTCGGCGGCTTCGCCTGCACCCTCATCAGAGGCGGCCGCTTCCGATTTTTCATCGGCATCAACCTTCTCGCTGGCGACAGTCTCGGCAGACTCGTTTTTCGCAGCCCGGGACTTGCGCCGACGCTTCGGTTTCTCGTCCGCGTCCTGGTCGTCTTTCTGACGTTCAGCGGCTTCCGCAGCCAAAAGGGCTTCGCGGTCCGCGACCGGGATCTGGTAGTAGTCCGGATGAATTTCGCTAAACGCGAGGAAACCGTGCCGGTTCCCGCCATATTCAACGAAAGCCGCCTGCAGGGACGGTTCGACCCGGGTCACTTTCGCCAGATATATATTTCCGCGTAGCTGCTTCCTGTTTGCCGCCTCAAAGTCGAATTCTTCAACACGATTGCCACGTACGACGACGACCCGGGTCTCTTCCGGGTGGCCCGCGTCGATCAGCATTTTGTTTGCCATTACTGAACGTCTCCACGGCAGCAGTGCTCAGCGCGCATTGCAAGCACGCATCGCCCGAAAGGAGTGAAGCTGCCGTATTTTTATTGCTAAGAATGAGAAGGGCGTCTGCGCCCGGCGCGGTCGTCTGATCAACGAAACCATCCGCGTGAGCGGGGCCTTGTTTCGTATTGATCACTGTGTGCATCGCGCGGGTCCTTCGGGGCAACGCAGGCCCTTTAGTTGAGTCTTTGTACCTTTTCCGGTGTGCCAGGGAGGGGAGTGCCGCTTCATCTGCAACCGGTGCCGGAGAAGTTCGCCTTTGTTTTCCGTGGTCCGTATTGCATGGGGCTCTGTTTCCAATTCAGGCCACAAACCTGCAATACAGATCGTATTCAAAGGGGGCCGCTACCTGATCCTCTATCATCGAGTCTGCCGTTTTCGCGATGGAACGGCCTCTGTTCCGTCGCAATGAGACCATGATTTCAAATGGTGTTGTGGATAGTCACCCTTAAACACCACCCGGGAAGGTATCGGTCTTGAACCGAAATCCGTAAGGTACTTTTACGATCCGTTGCTCCGCTTTGCAAGCAATGTGAAACGTACAAACTATTTTCCTGGGCCCGTACCTCGCCTAAAACGGCACTGCCGAGACTAGAAACAAACAGAATATGCATAAACTGGCCGGAGAAATTGTGAAGAAAAACGCGCCGAAACCTGAGGTGGCGCTTGTTGCGGGGGCCATTTCGCGCGCCGCTGACCTGATGCGGACGGCGACCACGCTGTTTTTTTTCACTTTCCTGCTCCTCATGGGAGGCGCACAGGCAAATCCGGCGTTGGCGGCGGCTGCGAAGGTCATCGGCGCGCGCGTTGCCGGTGATGCGGAGCGCACCCGATTCGTTCTCGACCTCGATACGCAGGTCAAACCGGCCATATCGGGACTTGCACGTCCCTTCCGTCTGATTGTCGACCTCCCCGAGGTCGAATTCAAACTGCCGGGCGGTGCGGGCGAGACGGGCCGCGGCATGGTGACAACTTGGCGGTACGGGCTGTTTGCTCAGGGAAAGTCCCGGATCGTCATGGACTTGAGTGGACCTGTCAGTGTCGACAAGACTTTCTTTCTGCCGGCGGTTGACGATCAGCCCGCAAGACTTGTCATCGACCTCGTCAGGTCGTCGCCGGAAGACTTCGATACGTTCGTGCTGAACTCCCGCAAGGCGGAGAAGGCGAGTGAAGCGAAAACGGCGCCCAAGACCGACCGTCTTGGTGAGGGGGCGAAAAAAGGCGACAGGCCCCTGATCGTGCTGGACCCCGGACACGGGGGCATCGACAACGGTGCCACAGGGGTTGGCGGAACGCTGGAGAAGGCGATCGTACTGGATTTCGCGAACCTGCTGAAGGAGAAGCTGGAAAAGAGCGGACTTTACGATGTGCGTCTGACGCGCGAGGACGACACGTTTGTGTCACTTTCCCGGCGTGTCGAGATAGGTCACGAGCTTGAGGCCGATCTTTTCATATCCATTCACGCTGATTCGGTTCGCCGGGGCAGGAAACTGGCGCGCGGTGCGACGGTGTACACGCTGTCGGACAAGGCATCCGATCAGTTGTCGGAGGAACTGGCGGAAGTTGAAAACATGTCCGACATCATTGCCGGTGTTGAACTTGACGAGGAGCCGACGGACGTCACCGATATCCTGCTTGATCTCGCCAAGCGCGAGACCCGTTCCTTTTCGAACTACTTTGCGAAAACACTGGTGACCGAGCTCAAGAGTGCCGTCCGGTTGATCAACAATCCGCACAGATCTGCGGGCTTTCGCGTTCTCAAGGCACATGATGTGCCGTCGGTTCTGGTCGAGCTGGGATATCTTTCCAACGAGCACGACGAAAAACTGCTGATTACAGAAGAGTGGCGGGAGCGCATGGCGAACGCGATGAGCGATGCCATACACGGCTTTTTCAGGCCCAGGCTGGTCCGGAAGAAAGGGACGCTTTCACAGTAATGATGGTGATTTGTCACGCAAATTGAGCGTCTTGGAGGACGATTGCCTCAGCATCGCCATATTGGTGCAAGAGGTAACAGTCAGGCAATTGTGACAATCTGCACCCGAGAGTGCCGTGTTAGAGTTTCCGTGCTAGAAAGCGACAAGCAGCAATGACGGGGAAAGACGAGCCCGCAGTATGAAATTCTTGGTTAAATTTTTTGGCTATCTTTTCGGCATCGGGGCCGCGCTCGCGCTCCTGGTCGCAGCGGGTGTGTGGATGTATCTGCAGCACCTGGACGAGGACATTCCGGACTACACGGCGCTGAAGAACTACGAGCCGCCCGTCATGACGCGCGTTCACGCCGCCGATGGCAGTCTCATGGCCGAGTATGCGACCGAGCGGCGCATGTTTCTGCCGATACAGGCCATGCCGGATCGTGTGAAGCAGGCGTTCATTTCTGCGGAAGACAAGAATTTCTACTCGCATATCGGCGTCGATCCGGAAGGCATTGCCCGTGCGGCCGTCCGGTTCGTGCAGAATTACGGCTCCGGACGGCGTCCGGAAGGGGCGTCGACGATCACCCAGCAGGTCGCGAAGAACTTCCTGCTGACAAACGATCTTTCCATCGTCCGCAAGATCAAGGAAGCCATCCTTTCGCTGCGTATCGAGCAGGCCTACACCAAAGACGAGATTCTCGAACTCTACCTCAATGAGAACTTTTTCGGTCTGGGAGCCTACGGGATCGCCGCTGCCGCGCTGATTTACTACGACAAGTCGGTTCACGAACTGGAACTCGACGAAGTCGCCTACATGGCGGCGCTTCTTAAAGCTCCCAACAACTATCATCCCTTCAGGCACACCGACCGCGCGATCGCGCGCCGCAACTATGTTCTCGACCGCATGATCGCGGACGGGTATGTGACGATCGAAGAAGGCGAAGAGGCGAAAAAGAAGCCGATCGACGTCAAGCCTCGGAAATCCGGCTCCCGGCTGTTTGCCGCAGAGTACTTCACGGAAGAAGTGCGCAGGGAAGTCGCCGAGATTTTCGGAACCACCCGTCTTTACGAAGGCGGTCTGTCCGTTCGTTCCACGCTCGATCCCGAATTGCAGACAATGGCCCGCAAGTCGCTCATGGACGGTTTGATCGATTTCGACCGAAAGCGCGGCAGCTGGAACGGGCCCATCGACCGGATTGCACTCGGTGCGGACTGGGGCGTTGACCTTGGCAAGATCGAAGGCCTCAGCGACATTCCCGAATGGACGCTTGCCGTGGTCCTGGAAAGCGGCGGCGAACAGGCGACCGTCGGTGTGCAGCCGGACAAGCTGGTGAGCGGCAAGCTTTCGAAAGAGCGGAAAAGCGGTCCGCTGTTCCTGGAGACGATGAAGTGGGCGCGTGTCAACGGACGCGCGCCGGGCTCCGTATCCGATGTGCTTGCGCCAGGTGACGTCGTTTACGTGCAGGAGAGCCCGGTTGCTCCGGGCACGTATGAACTCAGGCAGATCCCCAAAGTGTCCGGCGCGCTGGTTGCAATGGATCCCTATACCGGCCGCGTTCTTGCCCTGGTGGGCGGCTTCAGCTTCGCGCAGAGTGAGTTCAACCGGGCAACGCAGGCCTACCGTCAGCCGGGCTCGTCGTTCAAACCGTTCCTTTACGCTGCGGCGCTGGACAACGGTTACACGCCGTCTTCGGTGATCATGGACGCACCGCTCGAAATCAGCCAGGGTCCCGGCCTAGGGACGTGGCGGCCGCAGAACTATGGCGGCAAATTCTACGGGCCTTCCACGCTTCGGACGGGGATCGAACTCTCCAGGAACGTGATGACAGTCCGTCTCGCCCAGGACATGGGCATGCCCCTGGTTGCCGAATATTCCAAGCGGTTCGGGATCTACGACAACATGCTGCCGGTCCTGTCGATGTCGCTGGGGGCAGGGGAAACCACGGTCCTGAGGATGACGACCGCCTATGCGACGATCGCGAATGGTGGTCGAAAGGTCCGCCCGACCCTGATCGACAGGATCCAGGACCGATACGGCCGTACGATCTACAAGCATGACAGCCGGATTTGCGACGGTTGCACGCAAAATGCCTGGGAAGGGCAGCAGGAGCCGATCCTGATCGATGACCGTGAGCAGGTTCTTGATCCCATGACGGCCTATCAGATCACGTCGATGATGGAAGGCGTCGTCCAGCGCGGCACCGCCACCTCCGTGCGTGCCGTAGAGCGGCCCGTTGCCGGCAAGACCGGGACCACCAACGACGAGAAAGACGCCTGGTTCATGGGCTACACGCCTGATCTGGCCGTCGGTGTTTTCGTCGGCTTCGACAATCCCAAACCCATGGGACGCGGCGCCACAGGCGGTCAGGTCGCAGCGCCGATCTTCACCGACTTCGTCAAGAAGGCGCTTGCCGACAAGCCGCCGGTCGAGTTCCGCGTGCCGCGCGGGCTTCAGCTGATTGCCATCAACCGGCGGACCGGCGGGCGCGCAGCGCCCGGATCACCCGGCGCAATCCTGGAAGCATTCAAGCCCGGGATGACACCGAACGACAGCTACGCGGTCATTGATTTCCAGAGCCAGCTCGGTGTGCCGACGGCTGTCTCGCCGGAGGCGCAGCAAGCGGTGACCGTGGGGACCGGCGGCCTTTACTGATAACGGAGCGCACCGAACCTTGTTTGACCGGCTGCTCCGGGCTCAAAGGCGGTTTACACCGCCTGACGGCAAGGCTAATGTCCCGCTCCAATTCACGGCCCGGTCCTGCTCAGGAAAACCGGGCCGTCTCACACTACAGCGAGGTATCCGATGCGCGCCGAAATGGAAGCGATCGTTGATGAAATCAAGCAGGCCATAAGCCTGCTGAGGAGGCATCTTTGACTGGGATCAGGCTCTTGTCCGATTGGAAGAACTGAACGCCCTTTCAGAAGATCCCGGTCTCTGGAACGACCCGTCGAAGGCGCAGAAACTCATGCGCGAACGTCAGCAGCTCGATGATGGCATTACAGGCGTCAAGGGCCTGGAACAGGACCTTGCGGACAATATCGAGCTGATCGAACTCGGCGAGATGGAAGACGACAAGGACGTCATCGAGGACGCCGAAGACGCCCTTCGGGGCCTCAAGGACAAGGTCAACCAGCTGCAACTCAACTCGCTCCTGTCCGGCGAAGCCGACGGCAACGACGCCTATCTGGAGATCAATTCCGGTGCCGGCGGCACGGAAAGCCAGGACTGGGCGTCGATGCTTCTCAGGATGTACCGGAGATGGGCGGAAAAGCACGGCTTCAAGGTCGAAGTGCCCGCCTACAGCGACGGCGAGGAAGCCGGGATCAAGTCCGCGACGCTGCTCATCAAGGGCGAGAACGCCTATGGCTGGCTGAAAACGGAATCGGGCGTCCACCGGCTTGTGCGCATCTCGCCCTATGACAGCAATGCGCGGCGCCATACCAGTTTCTCAAGTGCCTGGGTGTACCCGGTGATCGACGATTCGATCGAGATCGACGTCAACGAGAGCGACTGCAGGATCGACACCTATCGCGCGTCGGGCGCAGGTGGACAGCACGTCAACACGACGGACTCGGCGGTGCGGATCACGCACCAGCCGACCGGCATCGTCGTCCAGTGCCAGTCGGAAAGATCCCAGCACAAGAACCGGGCGACCGCCTGGGGCATGCTGAAGGCGCGGCTTTATGAAGCCGAGTTGAAAAAGCGCGAGGAAGCGGCGAATGCCGAAGCTGCGTCCAAGACGGATATCGGCTGGGGACACCAGATCCGCTCCTACGTTCTGCAGCCCTACCAGTTGGTGAAGGACTTGCGCACCGGAGCGGAGAGCACATCTCCCGGCGATGTGCTGGACGGGGATCTCGACAAGTTCATGGAGGCCGCATTGGCGCAGCGCGTCTTTGGCGGTGAACCGGTGGAAGTCGACGATATCGACTGATCCGAACGATCAGATTGAGGGCGAACGGGGCGCAAGGCCCCGTTTTTCAAAGAGACAGCTCGGTCAACTTGTTGCCTGCCGTCAGGAAGGCACCTGGATTGTGCGGCTTGTCATGACGGCGGATCTCGTAGTGCAGGTGCGGGCCGGTCGACCGGCCTGTCGATCCGATATTGCCGATCAGGTCGCCGGCGAGCACGTGGTCACCTTCTGCGACCTGCATGCGGCTGAGATGCGCATATCGCGTCACAAAACCGTTGGCATGTCTGATTTCGATCATCTTGCCGTAACCGCCATTCCACTTGGCGGTCAAGACCGTGCCGGGCGCCGTCGCGTAGACCCGCGCCCCGTACGGTGCCTTGAAGTCAATTCCCGTATGCATCGCTAGTCGCCGCAGGAACGGATCCACGCGCGGACCGTAGTTGCTTGAAATCGTTCCGTTGCGAACCGGACGTTTCACGGGGAGCCTGAGCGCTGCGAACTTCACGCGGCGCAGTGTTTCCAGCGCACTGTCGGCGCGTCTCAGACGCTCCGGAAACGTCTTGTGCGAGATGGGCGTGAACGGCCCGCCGATCGAACTGTTGTCACGCAGGGCATCATTTATCGACGGCGCGATCGACTTGGTGATGCTGAGGATATCCTCGATCCGGCTTTCGGTCGCGACCGTGATCGTGTCGACGGCCGCGGTGCTCTCGACGTCCATCTCGGAAATGTCAGCCTTCACGGCGTCGAGGGCAGCCCGTTTTTCAGTGTTTTTTTTTACGGTGGTCCGTGCCTCGGGCTGCGGTGCCGTCTGTTGAAGGATCGAAAGCGGATCGACGCTTCTGGTCGTTGTTTCGCGAAGTCCCAGGGCCTTGACCGGTTCGTCGATCAACTCGCTCTCGCCACCGATGGCTGATTTGTCGCTGGTTCCAATGGTAGCGAGCTCGCGTGCATCCAGCGAAGGTTTCGGCGGGGGAAGGGGCTTGTCGTTGCTGAGATATATGCCGATGCTTTCAGCCCGCGCCACGAGATCCGCCACGATCGCATGGCGCTGGTTGAGATCCTGCTGGCGGCGCAGCACGTCCATGACCTGGATCTCTACGGTTTCACGATCGACCATCTGACGGCTGGTGAGTTTTTCGATTTCGGCTCTTAACCGGTCAATATGGTCCTGGTACTCGAGTACGAGCTCGGTGCGTTCGGCGCTCGCTTCGGCCATCACGTCGCTTCGCATCAGGTAATAGGCTGCGGATCCGCTGACACCCAGCGTCGCGGCGACACATGCAAGTGCCCCGCAAATCAGGTGCATGGGGCGCACGCTATACGTGGTGGACTTTTCAACCCGGTTCAAAGACGCGTGGTGCGTCGCCATTCTTGGCCCGTTAGGCGGTCGCTGCGATTTCTGACTTTGTTGCATGATCACTCAGTCACTGTCTGCATTCTGCAAATAAACTGGTGATGATTAGAATTTGGTAAGGTTAATAAATCGTCTGCATCGGGACTAATTTTAACCCGTGATAGGAGCGAGAGGCTTGTAAAATCCGGGGGTTAGCCCTGCTTCGGATCTTGCCCGATCATTAAAAGGCGGTTTCAAACTGCCACGAAAGTGCTTTCTGACGAATGCGTGGAATGCCGGTTCCGGGGTGATTCCCTGCCTGTCGCACAAGAATCGGAACCACTTTGCACCGAAAGCAACGTGGTTTTTTTCATCCCGGTAGATGACTTCCAGGCACTTCGCCGTGTCGTCATCTCCCGACTTGCGCGCCTTTTCGATCATCGGTGGCGTAATGTCGAGGCCGCGCGCCTCCAGGACGAGCGGAATGATCGCCAGGCGCGCGGCTAGGTCATGACCCGTGTCCTGGGCCGCCTGCCAAAGCCCGTCGTGGGCCGGCAGGTCGCCATAGGCGGCATCCAGTCTCGCGAGCCTGTCCTGCAGCATCGAGAAATGCTTGGCCTCTTCAAGGCCGACCCGGACCCAATCATCATAGTAGGTGCGCGGCAGGCGGACATGGGCGAAGCGCCCGACCAGATCCCAGGTCAGATCGACGGCGTTCAATTCGATATGCGCCAGGGAATGAAGCAGGGCGAGACGGCCGGCCTTGCCAGTCAGGCTTCGCTTGGGCATGTCGCGCGGTGCCCGCAATTCGGGGCTGTCGGGCCGTCCGGGGCGGTCCGGCATGAGACCGTCCCTGGACGGGGAGCCTATGGCAAGCTCTCTGCCGAACCAGGCTTTCGACACCTGGTAGGCCAGCCGCACCTTTTCCGACACATCCGGGGCCGAAACGATGGCTCTGGCTCCAGCGACGAGTGTCGGCGGTGCTGGTGGCGTCTTTTCAGATTTCATCGTGGTCCCGGTTACATCGTCGACATAGGTACGTCTGGTCAGAGTGCCCTGGCAGCTTCCAGCACGGCATCCGCGTGACCGGGCACTTTCACCTTTCGCCAGATCTGGGCGATCTTTCCGTCCTTGTCTATTAGAAAGGTCGAGCGTTCCACACCCATGTACTTCTTGCCGTACATGGATTTTTCCACCCACACGCCATACCCCTCGGCCGTCTGCGTTTCGGTGTCCGCGCCGAGCCGGACCGCCAGATTGTGTTTGGCAATAAAATTATCGTGTTTTTTGGCGGAGTCGGGTGACACGCCGACAATCGTCGTGCCGATATTTCTGAATTCTCCGATCAGTTCCGAGAAGGCAATCGCTTCCTTTGTGCAGCCCGGCGTGTTGTCTTTCGGGTAGAAATACAGCACCACCGGGTTTCCCTTGAGGTCGCTCAGGGCGATCCGTCCGCCTCCGTCGCCTTCAAGGTCGAAGTCCGGCGCCGCATCTCCGATGGCGAGTTCCTGCATCCTGTCATCCTTCCGTCATAATTTGTGCGTTCTTGCCGGAACCGGAAAGCGGCTGCGCAAGCAGCAGTCGATTTTGTCCCAACTTTCGAAGTATCATAGGTCGCGTTGCGACTCGTTCAATGCGCGCTAGAACATGTATTTGTGTCGGCGCAGCGCAACAGCGCCTGTCCGCTTTGGCAAGTCAGGAGAATGGACCGAATTTGTTTGGAAGATCTGGCGGCACCAAATTGACCAAAACGGCGCGAAAGACCGTTCGCAAACGCTATTGGTTTGTCGCTCTCGGACTTCTGGTTTGCGTGACGGCGGGGCTGGTCGTGCTGTTTGCCTCCGGCCCGGTCCGTATTCCCTTTCTTGGCAGCGTTCTGGCTTCTCAGGCAACACGCGGGCCGCTGGAGCTCGCAATAAAGCAGGGCAGTATCGATTTTACCGCTGAAGACGGTATCGAATTCATCCTGGAAGAGGCGAAGCTGGAAATCGACGGACCGGCTCCCGTCACGATCCTCTTTCCTGAACTGGTTGTTCCGCTAGATCCGGATGCCCTGCTTGAAGGCAAGCTCCGGTTTTCGTCGCTTCGCCTCGTCCAGCCGCGGGTGACGGTCGCGCTCAAGGGAGGCCAGGCGAAATTGCCCGAGATCGGCCCTCTCATGGAGGCGGTCGACCGCATGAGTGATGTCGTTGACGATCAGTTTTCCAGGCGTGGCCTGAGGCACGTTTCAATTCGCAACGGCACGTTCGAGCTTACGGGAGCCAAGCCGCGCCTGTTTGACGGAATTGATGCCGATGTCGTTCGAAGCGACCGCCGCGTCATCCGTGCGAGCGCAAAAGTATCGGGCAACGTTTCCACCTGGCGCCTGCAACTGGCGCGCAGTGCGCCCGAAGGCGGGTCGGAAAAGACCATCGGTATCGTCGTCAATGGAATAACCCTTGCCGAGCTGCTCGGTCCGGCGACCCTGGACAGACACGGCAAGGGTTTCGGTCTGCCTGCATCGGCGAAAGTCGAGACGAAGCTTGACGGTAACGGCAAATTCCTGTCCGCAAACGCGGTCGCAAGGGTGCAGAACGGCTGGTTCCAGCTTGGCAAAACACTTGTCGCCTTTGACGACGCTGCGCTTTCGCTGCTGTTCAATGCCGGACAGAGCGCAATTGAAATCACGAAGTCCCACGTGATCCGTGGCAACACGCGCATCTACTTTTCCGGACTTGTCGAACCGGGAGAAGAGGGCTCCAACGATTGGATAATCGGTCTCACGTCGGACTATCCGCAGTTCGGTTCGGCGGATGTCAGTGAAGCACCGCAGATGCTGGACGGCGTGAAGATCAGGGCGCGCTTCAATCCGCTCGACCGGGTGATATCCATTGACCGGTTCATCGCGAAGGCCGGCAAGGCGATCGCGCAGCTGGTTGCGTCCATCGAGATTACCGATCAGGGTCCCTACGTTGCCATCGCCGCGTCCGGTGAGAACATACCCATCGCAACGGCAAAGCAGGTCTGGCCGATCACGCTTGTCCCGCCCGCTCGCCGCTGGGTGGCGGACAATATAAAGGCGGGGCTGATCGAAGACTTCACCTATAGCGCGGCAATCCGGCCTCCCGCCTTCAACCACCGGGACCCGGACGCCGGCTGGTCCGGCGACGACATGCTCATGGATGCAACCTTCAGCGGTGGTGCAGTTACGCCGTTCGGAGACTTGCCGCAGGTGTCGGACCTGACCGGATCGCTCAAGGTGGCGGGTGAAGTGCTGACCGTGCGCGCTGACGGCGGCGTGGCGCAGACCGCCGAAGGCGGCAACGTCGCGGTGCCGCAAAGCATCTTTGAGATCTACAATTTGCCGCTTCGCGATGGAAAAACGGCCAAGATCGAGGCGAAAGTGGAAGGCGGCATCGGTGAACTGGCAACCGTGGCAAACAGCAACCCGTTGAATGTGATTGACCGCGCAGGCCTCAAGACGGGCGGCGCGAGCGGAGACGGCAGCATTGATGTCGTGGCGCGCTTTCCGCTCGCCAAGGGCATCAGCCTCGATGATGTCTCATGGCGTGTCACCGGAGCGCTCGACGATTTCACCGACGAAAATCCCATCATGGGCCGCACGATCGAAAACGCGGATGTTGAGATCGATGCAACGCCCGAACAGGTCGCCATCACCGGGAACGGGGTTCTCGACGGCCTCGATGCCGATATCGATCTGGTGGTGCCGCTTGGCGAATCCGGCGTTGCCGGCAAGCAGGATGTCGTCGTCTCGGTCACCGCGGATCAGCTGAAGCAGAAGGGGATCGACCTCACCGCATTTCTCGACGGTGACCTTGTTCTCAGCGTGACAGGGAGAAGCGACGGACAGGATTTCTCGGTCGATCTGACCAAATGCAAGGTTGTTCTTGAAGCGCTCGGCTGGGAGAAGGCAAGGGGTGTGCCCGCAACCGCGACCTTCAAACTGATCGAGACCGATGAAAAACAGATGGTCCGAGACTTCAGGCTCACGTCGGAGGGCGCAAACATTTCCGGATCAATGCAGCTTTCCAAGGCCGGAGAACTGGTGACCGCTTCCTTCGATACCTTCAGGCTTCGCCCCGGCGACGATGCGGACGTCGAGATTCAGCGCACGGCGAACGGCCGGTACGACATCATCTTTTCCGGCTCTGTGTTCGACGGGCGCGGTCTCATTCAGAGCCTGACGAGCCCGGGCGGCAGCCAGGGCGCAGGTGATTTCTCCGAAGGTGCCCGCATTGCGGTGTCCCTTCAGAGCGTGACCGGGTTCAACGGACAGACACTCAAGGGCGTTTCCGGCAAGGTCGAGACGGGACCGAAGGGCATCCGGACGGCTGACCTGAGCGGGAAAATCAACGGTGGCTCCGATCTGGAATTCAAGATTGTCGAGCAGGGTCAAAGTCAGCTTGCCACAGGTCAGTTCGACGACACGGGCGCGACACTCAAGTTTCTCGATTTCTACGAGCGCATGGAAGGCGGGCGCGGCGTCATCAGCGTCGCCATGGCGGACGAGGACAGCTGGGCCGGTGATTTCAAGGTGCGTTCCCTGCGGATTACGGAAGACCCGGCCATCAGGAGCATCCGGGATCGGGAGCGCTCGAACCCGGATCCGGATGCGCGGATCGTGACGGCCAGGACGTCTGACGGGTCGGCGAATTTCGATACGATGGAAATCAACTTCACCCGCGACGGCGACATCATGACGATCCTGCGCGGCGCGCTGCAGGGCAACGTTCTGGGCGGTACGGTCAGTGGAACGGTGAACCTGACGGAGCAGACGCTCAATCTGAGCGGGACCTTCGTGCCGATCTATGCGCTGAACAATTTCTTCGCCAAGATACCGATCCTCGGCTTCGCGCTCGGCGGCAATTCCGGCGAGGGCCTGATCGGCGTGACCTACCGCCTTTCGGGGTCGGTGTCCGACCCCGTGCTTTCGGTCAATCCGATCTCCGCGATCGCACCAGGCATTTTCCGCAGGATGTTCGAGTTCCAGCAGAACTGAACATCGATCTCCAGGCGTCTGTCCCGGTTCCCGCCGAACCGCTCAGACCGGCTTCAGCAGGACGTGCTTCTTCTTGCCGAGCGAAAGCTTCACGATGCCGTCTTCCGATACATCGCCCATGCCCAGCATGCGTTTGTCGTTCTGCTCGCCCTTGTCGTTGATCTTCACAGCGCCGCCCTTGATGTTCCTGCGCACTTCGCCGTTGGAACTGCACAGGCCGGCCGTGACAAAGGCGGACAGGACGCCGATACCCGCTTCGAGGTCGGTTCTGGAAATCTCGACGGTCGGCAGGCCTTCGGCGGACTGGCCTTCTTCAAATGCCTTGCGTGCAGTTTCCGCGGCCTCGTCGGCTTTTTCCCGTCCGTGGATCAGCGCAGTTGCTTCCGTGGCCAGGATCTTCTTGGCATCGTTGATCTCCGAACCCTCGAGGGCCGAAAGCCGGGCGATCTCGTCCATCGGCAGGACCGTGAAGAGTTTCAGGAAACGGTCGACATCGGCGTCTTCGGTGTTGCGCCAGTATTGCCAGTAGTCATAGGCCGAGAGCTGTTCCTCGTTGAGCCAGACAGCTCCTGCCGCCGTCTTGCCCATCTTCGCGCCCGAAGCGGTTGTCAGCAAGGGCGAGGTGAGGGCGAAGGCCTCTGTCTCCGCGAGCCTGCGGACGAGATCGGTGCCGGAGAGAATGTTGCCCCACTGGTCCGACCCGCCCATCTGGAGACGGCAGCCTGTGCGCCGGTAGAGTTCAAGGTAATCGTAGCCCTGCAGCAGCATGTAGTTGAACTCGAGGAACGAAAGATGCTGCTCGCGTTCCAGACGCAGGCGCACCGAGTCGCGCTGGATCATCTGGTTGACCGAAAAGTGCCGGCCGATGTTGCGCAGGAAGTCGACATAGTTCAGCTTCAAGAGCCAGTCCGCGTTGTCGAGCATGATGGCATCGCGCGGCCCGTCGCCGAAACGCAGCAGCTTCTCGAACACCTTCCGGATGCCGGCCTTGTTTTCCTCGATTGAGTCTTCGGTGAGGATCTTCCGGCTTTCATCCTTGCCCGACGGATCACCGACGCGGGTGGTGCCTCCGCCCATCAACGCGATGGGCCTGTGTCCCGTCTGCTGGAACCAGTGCAGCATCATGATGGGGACGAGCGATCCGGCATGCAGGCTGGGAGCCGTGCAATCAAACCCGATATAGGCTGTGACCGTTTCCTTTGCGCACAGTTCGTCAAGGCCCTGTGGATCGGAAATCTGATGAATGAAGCCACGTTCCGAGAGAACGTTCAGGAAATCCGATTTGAACTCGCTCATGGTGTCGTCCGAACCCGTCTGTCGTCTTGAGGGATGTCTTTTCTGCGGACGTGCTCTAGCGCGAGAGGGCAAAGATGTAAATCGCTGCAGGGAGGATATCGGGATCTCATCCGTTTATCGCCGCTATCGGCGACCTGTAATCCAGTCTCAGCCAGCAATGCCGAAGCGGATCGGTACGAACAGGCCCGTGATCAATCCGGCCGCAAGCAGCACCGCGAAGGATGCGGCAATCAATCCAACCTGGGCCGGGAACGGCAAACGTGCCATCGCCATTTTCGAATGCACGTGACCTTCGTGCCGGTCCCCTGATTGCATGTGCGGCATTTGTCCGGACATATCCATTGCAGGCTCAGGCGACCGGTGGCCCAGGGCAGGTGTGTCCTTGCCAGGCAGTGTCATGCATCCGTGTTTCAGATGGGACGCGACCAGCCAGTAGTTGACGGGGTACGCCGTCGCAAGTCCCACGATCGAGGCAATGCTCATGCGGAACCAGAATTCAGCCGAGGCCGGCTCCGTTGAGCCTGGCCAGAAGCTCGCCAGAATGATCATTGTCGGCAGCATTCCTGCCATGACAAAATTCATCGACATGGTTTCGGCGAAGAAGGTGTTGCGCACGGCCTTCCAATAGTCGCCGTCATACATGCCGCGCATCATCAGGGCCTGGAAGATGAAAAGGCCGCAAACGAAGCCCGCGACATACTCGACGGCGCTGTCCCACCCGTTGGCCAGATGGAAGACCGGAACAATTGACGCGGCGATGACAATACCTGTCGCATCGCCGGCAAGACAATGCATTTCGCTGTTGACCGCCTGTTTCCAAGTTTTCCGGGTGAATTCGTCGTGGCCGCCCGGAAACGGCCGGCGGCAGCTCATGAGATACAGAAAACAACCGACAGGACCCGTATACGCGACGACGAGGATCCAGGCGAGCTTCTGCACCCAACTCGTTACGCCGTTGAAGACCGAATCCCAAATGACGAATGCCAGGCTCGCCGCGGTCAGTACAAACCAGACAATCATGGCTCCAGAAAGCATGCGGGCATCCGATTTGAAAATGGCAACAAGCGTGTCCGGCAGGGTGATGTCGCCCTGACGGAATGTCAATCAACGGGATTGCGCGCTGGTGACAACTTTCACTCAGTTGCCTGCAGAGCCGGGTTCGCGGGCCTTGATGCAGACATATTTGAGCTCGCCCTGTTCCCAGGCAATGCGCATCTGTTCGGAAAGGGTGCGCGGGACGGCTTCGTCCAGCACCGCCTGGCATTCGGCCTCCGAGACGAAGGTTCCCTGATCCAGGACAGGCCAGACATTCGGGCCCGATAACACTTGAATGGAAACGGCCAGTATCACCCACATCTGCTTAATCCTGCGCTGTTATTTGACACCGATTATACCGGGTTTTTCCGAAATCATACGAATGTGACGTTGCGTGATGGTGATCACAGCGGTGTGAGAGGGACGGTCCTATCTTGGGTACATCAAGACGCAGACACAGTTGAACACCAGTCGAGAGGACCCGTTATGTTTCGTAAATTTGCCATCGCAGCCGTTACCGTCGCAACGATCGCGACGACCGCTATTGCCGTTGCACCGACCGAGGCACATGCCAAGAACCGTGCAGGCGCGGTTGCAGCAGGTGCCATCATCGGCCTGGCGACCGGTGCCATCATCGCCTCGCAGGCACAGCGCCGTCACTACCATCCCGTACGCTGCCACAACCAGCCGGTTCGGCGCTGGAGCCCTTACTACGGCCGGTATGTTGTCGTCGGATATCGTCAGGTCTGCTACTAAGATCAGCTGATCACCTGACCTCACCAACGATGGCCTCCGATTTCGGAGGCCTTTCGTTTTGGGCTCTTCGGACGCCTCAGCATTCCGGCGACGGTCCGGATATTCTGCGTCTTCGGATCGCGGCTGCGCATGGGTTTTTGCCGCCGGCACGTTCCGGTGTTGTGTGCAGAGGGACAATCACCTTCTATGAGATCCAATCGAATCTCCTGGAACGGATTGTCTCATGTCGTCGCCTTCAACCTCACCAGCACGTGCCAACGGTCTCCTTTGCGGCGATCTGCAGCCGGGTCCCACCAATCTGATCACGGATGTCGCTGGCGTCACCGTCGGGCATCACACCTTGCGGAAGGGTGATTTCAGGACCGGGTTCACGGCCATTCTGCCGCATGCCGGAAATCTCTTTCTGGAAAAACTGCCGGCCGGGGCTGATGTCATCAACGGGTTCGGCAAGAGCGCGGGTCTCATCCAGGTGGAGGAACTGGGAACGCTGGAAACACCCATTCTTTTGACCAACACGTTCGCCGTGGGCACCGGAATCAACGCGTTGATCCGGCGGGAACTTTCCATCAACCCCGATATCGACCGCTCCGGCGGCACGGTCAATCCGGTGGTGATGGAATGCAATGACGGGTATCTGAGCGACATCAACGCGATGGCCCTGAGCGAAGCGGATGCACTCGCCGCGCTTGATGCTGCCGCCACCAATTTTGAACAGGGCAGTGTCGGTGCCGGTACGGGCATCAGCGCGTTCGGTTTCAAGGGCGGGATCGGTTCCGCGTCGCGGAGCATGGCGCTGGACCGCGGAGACTTCGTGCTTGGAGCCCTGGTGCAGGCGAATTTCGGCAAACCGGGCGACCTCACACTTCCCGACGGACGCAAGCCCCGTCCGGCAGATGATGCGCAGACGGTTGAACGCGGATCGGTGATCGTCGTTCTTGCCACCGACGTGCCCCTTGAAAGCCGGCAGCTGAATCGGATCGCGCGGCGCACAGCTGCCGGTCTCGGGCGACTTGGTGCCTACTACGGCAACGGCAGCGGCGATATTGCACTGGCGTTTTCCACCGCACAGCGCATTCCGCATTTTGCCGATGGCGATTTCATCGCACGCGATGTTCTGCGGGAGGATGGAATTGATATTCTGTTCAAGGCGGCGGCGGAGACCACGCAGGAAGCAGTTCTGAATGCCATGATCGCGTCCCCTCGAATGCAGGGCTTCAAGGGCCGCAGCCGCCCGTCGCTGGCGGACTGGCTGGCGCAACAACCGGGTTGAACAACAAAAAACCCCGGCCAACAGGCCGGGGTTTTTCTTCCGCAAAGAACGCTTGTTCTTAGACGGAGTAGTACATGTCGAACTCGACCGGGTGCGGCGTCATTTCGAAACGTTCGACTTCTTCCATCTTGAGTTCGATGTAGGCGTCGATCTGGTCGTCGTCGAAGACGCCGCCAGCCTTCAGGAAGTCGCGGTCCGCATCGACAGACTCGAGTGCTTCGCGCAGAGAACCGCAAACCGTCGGGATTTCAGCCAGTTCTTCAGGCGGAAGATCGTAAAGGTTCTTGTCCATTGCGTCGCCCGGATGGATCTTGTTCTTGATGCCGTCAAGGCCGGCCATCAGCAGAGCGGAGAAGCAGAGATACGGGTTTGCCGTCGGATCCGGGAAGCGAACCTCAACGCGCTTTGCTTTCGGCGAAGCGGTAAACGGAATGCGGCAGGACGCAGATCTGTTGCGCGATGAGTAGGCCAGAAGGACAGGCGCTTCGTAGCCCGGAACCAGACGCTTGTAGGAGTTGGTGGACGGGTTGGTGAAGGCGTTCAGGGCCTTCGCGTGCTTCAGGACACCACCGATGAAGTAGAGGCAGGTCTCGGACAAGTCGGCATACTGGTTACCGGCAAAGACCGGCTCGCCGCCGTTCCAGATGGAAAGGTGGCAGTGCATGCCCGTGCCGTTGTCGCCAAAGACCGGCTTCGGCATGAACGTGGACGTCTTGCCGTAAGCATGTGCGACCTGGTGAACAACGTACTTGTAGACCTGCATGTTGTCGGCACAGGAAGTCAGTTTTTCGAACTTCATGCCGAGTTCGTGCTGTGCAGCCGCCACTTCGTGGTGGTGCTTTTCGGTCGGAACGCCCATCTCGCCCATGACGGACAGCATTTCGGAGCGGATGTCCTGTGCGCTGTCGACCGGCGGGACCGGGAAGTAGCCGCCCTTTGTGCGGGGACGGTGGCCGAGGTTGCCGGTCTCGTATTCGGAACCCATGTTGGACGGCAGTTCGGAACTGTCCAGGATGAAGCCCGTGTTGTAGGGGTCAGCGGTGAAGCGGACGTCGTCGAACATGAAGAATTCCGCTTCCGGACCGACATAGATCGTGTCACCGAAACCGCCGGATTTGACGTAAGCTTCCGCTTTCTTCGCGGTCATGCGCGGGTCGCGGTTGTAGCCTTCGCCGGTGATCGGATCGATGATGTCGCAGAAGATCGCCATGGTGGACTGCGCGAAGAACGGATCCATATGGGCAGATTCAGGATCGAGGATCAGCATCATGTCGGACTCGTTGATGGCTTTCCAGCCGGCAATCGACGATCCGTCAAAGGCGACACCTTCTGCGAACATGTCCTCGTCAACAAGTGCAACATCCATCGTGACGTGCTGCATTTTACCGCGCGGGTCGGTAAAGCGCAGGTCGACGAATTTCACGTCCTTTTCCTGAATTTCCTTGAGGACGTCAGCGGCAGTGGTCATTATATCCATCCCTTTGATTATCTTGTGAACGGTGGGTTTGGGTCCGGGCCTTCAGAGGGTTCCATCTTTCTCTGTTGGACAAGGCCGGAGTTGGGATTACCGGCGGTTGCCGGAATTGGGTGGGTCAGATGGCGTCGATACCGGACTCGCCGGTACGGATGCGAACGGCTTCCTCGATGTTAGAAACGAAGATCTTGCCGTCGCCGATGCGCCCTGTTTGCGCAGCCGAGCGGATCGCGTCAACCGCTTTTTCGACCATATCGTCACCAAGGACGATTTCGACTTTCACTTTCGGGAGAAAATCGACGACGTATTCGGCACCCCTGTAAAGCTCCGTGTGGCCTTTCTGACGGCCGAAACCTTTCGCTTCGGTCACGGTGATGCCCTGAAGGCCGACTTCCTGCAAAGCCTCTTTGACCTCATCCAGCTTGAAGGGCTTTATGATCGCTTCGATCTTTTTCATCACCTTGTTTCTCTCTCCAAATTACATGCCGGACATGTCGGCAGGCTCATTCTTGGCCGATGACTTGAAGGCGAGCGCTCCCGTGCACCGGCGAAAACCGATGCTGTCCCTAAGCACGATGCGTGCCAACCGGGCGTTGTCTCCCGGGCCAATTTGGAAGTCCGGGAAAACAGCCAAGAAAAGTGGCAACACAGCCTCCCAATAGGGTGGCGCCCCATGTGAGCGGACAAAATAGTGATTAAAACGTGAGCGAAATGATTAAATCGTGTGCATTTTGGTGATCCGCTTGTCATCGCGCGGATGAAATTCCATAAAAAGACGTCCTGGCCGTCAGGCCTGTCGCAGCGTGGAGAGTGCGGTTGTCATGACATCGGAAAGTGGAAAAGCGACTGCCATTCTGCTCACGCCGGACGAGATGGGCCGTGCCGACAGACTGACCATCGAGGGCGGTGTTCCCGGGATCGTTCTCATGGAGCGGGCAGGGCAGGCGGTTGCCAGAGCGGCAGCGGATCTTGTGTCCGCCGGGGCGAAGGTGCTCGTTCTGTGCGGGCCGGGCAACAACGGAGGCGACGGTTTCATCGCCGCGCGCTGTCTGGAAATGTCGGGCCATGCCGTCAGTCTCTACCTGTTGAAGCCACCGGATACGCTCAAGGGTGATGCACTTGAGGCATTCGGGCGGCTGAATTCCGGCATGCGCGGCTCGATCTCGTACCCTGCGTCCGGAGACCGCATTTCAGATGATTTTCCGAAAGATCTCCGATCCGCAGACCTTGTCATCGATGCGCTGTTCGGGGCAGGTCTCGATCGTCCGCTTTCCGGACCAGTTCTCGATCTTGTCGGCTTGATCAACCAATCCGGCATACCAGTTGTGGCCGTCGATCTTCCCTCTGGCTTGAGCGGTGCCACCGGCGAAGTTCTCGGAGGCGCGATCAAGTCGCGCGCGACCGTCACTTTTTTCCGGAAAAAGCCAGGGCATCTGCTGCTTCCCGGCAAGGCACTCTGCGGTCCCACAACGGTTGCCGATATCGGTATTGCGCCGGCGGCGTTGAACGCAATCGGTCCGAAAACGTTCGAAAACGGTCCTGATCTCTGGCTCGGTCACTGGCCAATGCCTTCTGCCGACGGGCACAAGTATTCCAGGGGGCACGCCGTGGTTTTCAGCGGACCGATGTCCGCCACCGGCGCAGCGCGGTTGTCGGCCGGCGCCGCACTCAGGGCAGGGGCAGGACTGGTGACGCTGGCTTCGCCGCCCGATGCGATGATGGTCAATGCCTGCCATCTGACGGCCGTGATGCTGAAAAAGGTCGGGGACGGCGATGCGATCAGGGAGTTTCTGGCCGACGCGCGCCTGAACGCCCTTCTCGTCGGACCTGGTTACGGTGTTGGTGCACAAACGCGGGAGGTTGTCGCGGAGCTACTGGGCACCGGACGCGCCCTGGTGCTGGATGCCGACGCCCTGACCAGCTTTACCGAAGATCCGGGTGTCCTGTTCAGTCAGACAGGAAAAGCCCGGGTACCCGTCGTTCTGACACCGCACGAGGGCGAGTTTTCGCGCCTGTTTCCCGACATAGAGGGAGACAGGCTTTGGCGCGCGCGGCAAGCTGCGAAAACGTCGGACGCCATTGTCATTCTCAAAGGGGCGGATACCGTGATCGCGTCGCCGGACGGCCGCGCGGCGATCAATTCAAACGCGCCGCCCTGGCTGGCAACAGCCGGTTCCGGCGACGTCCTCGCCGGTATTGTCACCGGTCTGCTCGCACAGGGTGTTCCGGCATTTGAGGCCGCGTGCCAGGCGGTCTGGCTGCATGGCGAGGCGGGGGGGCAAGCGGGGCCTGGACTCATCGCGGAAGATCTCGCATCTGCACTCCGTCCTGCCATCGCGTCGCTTGTGGACAAGCGCCGCGACATGGCCTCGTGAATGCATCTTTTTCCTTTGACGGAAAAACCTGCGGTGCTATAGAAGCCCCGCCTTGAGCGCAGGGCCTCCGGCCTGTTGCGATGCGGATGTGGTGAAATTGGCAGACACGCCAGATTTAGGTTCTGGTGCCGCAAGGCGTGGGGGTTCAAGTCCCTCCATCCGCACCAATCAGTTTCTTGACATCACTTAATCTACGATTGTTCTGCCTGGTGTATTGCTGCGGGCACCGATCGTCTTCAACAAAAACGCTCCGGTCCGATCCATTGCTGTTCGGAATACCTGTCGCCATGGGCCCAGCCGACGGGCAGGGCGGCTTCGATCCGCTCAAGATCCGTTTCAGTGAGCTTGAGAGATGCGCCGGAAAGGCATTCGCGCAGGTGACCGACCGATCGGGTGCCGGGGATCGGGATGACATGGGAGCCGCGCGCCAGGAGCCAGGCATTGGCCAGACCGGCCGCCGTTGTTCCCATCTCGGCGGCAAGGCTGCGGAAGCCTTGCATGATGCGCAGGTTTTCAGACAGATTGGGCTCCATGAAGCGCGGGTTGCCGGCAAGGAACGGGATTTCCCTGATGCGTTCCGCGGGGATCGGATTGTCGGTCAGCAATGAGCGCCCGACCGGTGAAAAGGCGACCATGGCGACGCCGAGTTCCGCGCAGGCTTGCACCAGACCGAGTTCTGGAGCGCGCGTCGACAGCGAATATTCAGACTGAACGGCCGCAATCGGAAACGCGGTCATGGCGCGCCGGAGCGTCGACGGTGAAACTTCCGACAGCCCGATTGCCCGTGTCTTGCCCTTTTCGACCAGCCTGCCGAGATTGGCCGCGGTTTCTTCCGGCGTGAAGCGGGTGTCGCGGCGATGCGCATAGAACAGATCCACGCAGTCCAGGCCCAACCGCTCCAGGGACTTGTCGAGTTCGGCTTCCAGATGCTCCGCCGAGTTGTCGAAGGCACGGTTGCCGTCGGCATCCTTGGTGATTGTCGCCTTGGTCGCGATGATGAATTCGTCGCGGGCCCCCGGATTGGCCTTGAGGTAGCTGCCGATTGCGTTTTCCGATTTGCCCATGCCGTAAATGTTCGCCGTGTCCAGATGGGTCACGCCGAGATCGCGGCAGGCGTCGAGGATCGCATGGCTTTCGGTTTCGTTCGTTGTGCCGTACATGTCGGAAAAGGACATCGCACCATAGCCGATCGCGCTGATTTCAGGCCCGTTTGCACCCAGTCTGCGTTGTTCCATTTCTACCTCTAAGTTTTCGAATAACCGGATGGTCTCTAGCGTCTGCACCCTTGTGACGAAGCGTGCAACGGGTTTCCTGAATGCTCCAGGGTCAGGACCCATTTATTTGGATGAATTGGTAGGGATGTATTTATTCGGATACAAGGCGCAAAGCTGCAGGAAACCGTCCGGTTTCCAAAGATTTGCAACGACGTTGCCGGGCAAATTCATCCTATCCCTTAGGGACGCAAAAACGGCTTCGGTCTGCTTCGTCAAACCGCTCAACCGGGCAGGAAGCCCGCTTGTCGCGCTTTTCCTTGCAGCTCATCGCCGTTTGCTGCGCCAATTCAACCAAATTAGTGAGTCCTGACCCTAAGCAAAAGACGGGGCGCGTCAAACCCTTGATTGGTGCACGATGATCTGTGAAACCGGCTGGCCCGGTCGCCTGCAGAAATGCGATGTTCCGTCTTCGGTGCGAGGCCGGAATCATCGGTTTTTGCAGGCAATTTCGGGCGTCTGCCCTTGACACTTTCAGCCCCAAGCTTTATCGCGCTCCCATCGTGCGCCCCGGAGTCCGCTTCGGGGTGAGGCGCCGCTATTGGAACGCTTTCGGAAAAAGGAAGGCGCAGGCGGTGCGGCACACGGGATTTAAAACAAAACCTCCGGAGCGAATTGCCGCTCGGGATCGAGGACGAAAAAACCCATGCAGGTAACCGAAACCCTCTCCGAGGGCCTCAAGCGAGAGCTCAAAATCGATATTCCGGCTGGTGATCTTGCCACCAAGCTCGAAGACTACATGGCGGACATGAAGTCCAAGGCCAACATCAAAGGTTTCCGTCCGGGCAAGGTGCCGGTCGCGCACCTCAAAAAGATGTATGGCCGTCAGGCCATGGCGGAAATCCTGTCGAACACGATCCAGGAAACCACGCAGAAAGCTGTTGAAGAGCGCTCCGAGCGCCCGGCTTTGACGCCTGAAATCGATCTTCCGGAAGAAGAAGCCGAAAAGATCATGGCCGGCGATGCGGACCTGTCGTTCAAGATGAGCTACGACGTTCTGCCGGAATTCGAAATCGTCGACTTCGCCGGTTTCGAGATCGAACGCCCTGTTGTCGAGATCGCCGACGAGGAAGTCGACACGCAGGTCACGGATATCGCAAAGAACAACACGCCGTTCGATACCAAGGACGGCGCGGCGGAAGACGGCGACCGGGTGACCATGTCCTATCTGGGCAAGATCGACGGCGAGCCTTTCGAGGGCGGTGCCGATGAAAACGGTCAGCTGGTTCTGGGGTCCGGTCAGTTCATTCCGGGCTTCGAGGAGCAGCTTGCAGGTCTGAAGGCAGGTGACACCAAAGTTGTTGAAGTCAGCTTCCCCGATGACTATCCGGCCGCGCACCTTGCCGGCAAGGCCGCGACGTTCGATGTCGAGGTCAAGGAAGTCGCCGCACCCGGCGACGTCAAGATCGACGACGAATTCGCAACCGGCCTTGGTCTTGAATCACTGGACAAGCTGAAGGAAATCGTTCGCGGCCAGATCGAGAGCCAGTTCGGCCAGATGACGCGCCAGCGCGTCAAGCGCCAGCTGCTCGACAAGCTCGATGAGCACTATTCCTTTGAACTCCCGGAAAAACTTCTGGATTCGGAATTCGAGATCGTCTGGCGTCAGGTCGAAGACGACATGAAGCGGAACGAGAAAACCTTCGAAGACGAAGACACGACCGAAGAAGAGGCGAAGGCGGAATACCGCAAGATCGCCGAACGGCGTGTGCGTCTCGGACTGGTTCTTTCCGAAATCGGCGAGAAGAACGACATCCAGGTCACAGACGAGGAACTGCAGCGCGCGCTCTATGACCGCGTTCGCCAGTTCCCGGGCCAGGAACAGCAGGTGTTCGAATACTACAAGAACAACCAGCAAGCGCTCGCTTCGCTGCGCGCACCGATCTATGAGGAAAAAGTCGTCGATTTCATGCTTGAACTCGCCAAGGTCACCGACAAGACGGTCAGCAAGGAAGAGCTTGAAAAGCTGGTCGCCGAAGACGAAGACGACGCCTGAGTTCAGGCCTGATATCCCCAGATGCGGTCAAGGCCTTAACCTTGCCTTCATGTCGCATCTGCCATGAATTTGCGTTAAGGGCGACATCCCATATATACGGGATGTCGCTTTTTTCGAGTCGGGCCCTGATCGATGCGCTTCAAGGGCCTGTGTCTAAGTCCGGTGATACCGGACATCATCTCAAGCATATGGATGAGGTATGAAGGATCCTGTCGATATCTACATGAACACTCTCGTGCCGATGGTCGTCGAGCAGACGAATCGCGGCGAGAGGGCCTTCGATATCTTTTCGCGCCTGCTGAAGGAGCGCATCATTTTCCTCACCGGCCCGGTTGAGGATCACATGGCAACCCTCGTCAGCGCGCAGCTTCTCTATCTGGAAGCCGACAACCCGAGCAAAGAGATCGCAATCTACATCAACTCCCCCGGCGGCCTGGTTACCTCCGGTCTTGCGATCTACGACACGATGCAATTCATCCGTCCGGCTGTTTCGACGCTCTGCATCGGACAGGCGGCCTCGATGGGATCGCTTCTTCTGGCTGCGGGCCAGAAGGACATGCGATTCATCCTGCCCAACGCGCGCGTGATGGTGCATCAGCCTTCCGGCGGGTTCAGAGGACAGGCGGCCGACATCATGCTTCATGCACAGGAAATCCTGGCAATGAAGCACCGGCTGAATGAAATCTATGTGAAGCATACCGGGCAGAGCCTTGATCAGGTCGAAGAAGCGCTCGAGCGCGATAACTTCATGACCGCCGAAAAGGCCAAGGAATTCGGTATCGTAGATAACGTGATCAGCGATCGCACCACCCTCGGCGGGGAAGCGGAAAGCTGACGTTGCTAAAACGATCTTAAGGAAGGATGCAGAATCCTTCCGAAAGATCGCACTTCGGCAGATTAATGCCGGGTTTTCATCTTCACCTTAAACCTATATTGATTTTTATTGGTGAAGCATGATGACTTAATATTGCGAAGCATCGCCCCAGGGCGGCTTCTGACCGGTTCCGCCACAATTTGGCCGTGACGGGAACGATAAGGGGATAAGTCCCACAAACGCGAGGTTGACTACATGACAAAGGCCAGCGGCGGCGATTCCAAGAATACGCTCTACTGCTCCTTCTGCGGCAAAAGCCAGCATGAGGTTCGCAAGCTGATCGCCGGCCCGACTGTTTTCATTTGCGATGAATGTGTCGAGCTGTGCATGGATATCATCCGCGAGGAAAACAAATCCTCGCTGGTGAAGTCGCGGGACGGTATCCCGACCCCTCAGGAAATACGCGATGTTCTGGATGATTACGTCATCGGACAGGGCAGCGCGAAGAAGGTTCTGTCGGTCGCCGTTCACAACCACTACAAACGTCTGAACCACGCGTCGAAGAACAACGATGTTGAACTGGCAAAGTCCAACATCCTGCTCGTCGGTCCAACCGGTTGCGGCAAGACGCTTCTGGCGCAGACACTCGCACGCATCCTGGACGTGCCCTTCACGATGGCCGATGCGACCACGCTGACGGAAGCCGGTTATGTCGGCGAAGATGTCGAGAACATCATCCTAAAGCTGCTCCAGTCGGCTGACTACAATGTCGAGCGCGCGCAGCGCGGCATCGTATACATCGACGAAGTCGACAAGATCAGCCGCAAGGCCGACAATCCGTCGATCACGCGCGATGTCTCCGGCGAAGGCGTGCAGCAGGCCCTCCTGAAGATCATGGAAGGGACGGTTGCCTCTGTTCCGCCGCAGGGCGGCAGAAAGCACCCGCAGCAGGAATTCCTTCAGGTGGACACGACGAACATCCTGTTCATCTGCGGTGGTGCATTCGCGGGTCTCGACAAGATCATTTCCGATCGCGGAACGCAGACGTCCATCGGCTTCCAGGCGCAGGTTCATGCACCGGAAGACCGGCGCATCGGCGAACTGTTCGCGGAACTGGAGCCGGAAGATCTTCTGAAATTCGGTCTTATCCCGGAGTTTGTCGGCCGCCTTCCGGTGATCGCAACGCTCGAGGATCTCGACGAAGACGCCCTGGTGACGATCCTGACCGAGCCGAAGAATGCGCTCGTGAAGCAGTATCAGCGTCTGTTCGAGATGGAACAGGTCGAACTCGCGTTCCATGACGAGGCCCTGAAAGCGATCGCGCGCAAGGCGATCGAGCGCAAGACGGGCGCCCGCGGGCTGCGGTCGATCCTGGAATCCATCCTGCTGGATACCATGTACGAACTGCCTGGTCTCAAGGGTGTCAAGGAAGTGGTGATTTCGCCGGAGGTCGTCAAAGGCGAGGCGAGACCGCTTTATATCTACGAGGATCGCGAAGAGACGTCGGCGACCAGCGCCTGACGACATGTGCCGTTCTCCTGTAAAACAATAAAGAATGCCGCTCCGGACGAGCGGCATTTTTGTTTTTTGTCTATTGGCCGCAGACTGCCGATGCGTTTTCCACCGGATGTGCGAGTCGTCAACAGACTAGACCGATTTGGGAACAAAACCTGCCTTGACACCAGGAGTGCTGGTGTCCACCTAATAGGACTGACGACGGCTCGTGCGAATTGCAGGACGCTCGCTTGGGGTGCTGCGGTTCGGCCAGTCGGAAACTTCTCCGAAAGCCGTTTTTCAGTGTTTCGGTTGCTTTCTTGAATGGGGCCGGAACACGCTGAGAAAGGAAAAAAAATGAGCGACGCAGAAATCCGCGCCACCGACGCAGACAGCACCGCTGTCTATCCCGTTCTGCCACTGCGTGACATTGTCGTGTTCCCGCACATGATCGTTCCGCTCTTCGTTGGTCGTGAAAAGTCGATCAAGGCGCTCGAAGAGGTGATGACGACCGACAAGCACATTCTTCTGGCCACCCAGAAAAATGCAGCTGACGACGATCCGAATTCGGACCAGATCTACGACGTCGGTACGCTCGCCACCGTGCTGCAGCTCCTGAAATTGCCGGATAACACCGTGAAGGTGCTTGTCGAAGGCGGCGCACGCGCGCAGATCGGCGAGTACACCGACCGCACAGACTATTTCGAGGCTTCGGCGACGGTGCTGCCCGAACGCGATGGCGAGAATATCGAGGTTGAAGCCCTTGCACGCTCCGTGGTCTCGGAATTCGAGAATTACGTGAAGCTGAACAAGAAGGTTTCACCTGAGGTTCTGGGCGCGGTCAACCAGATCGACGACTATTCGAAACTCGCAGACACGATCGCCTCGCATCTTGCGATCAAGATCCCCGAGAAGCAGGAAATTCTCGGCGTGGTCTCCGTTGCCGAGCGTCTTGAGCGCGTTCTCGGCATGATGGAGAGCGAGATCTCCGTCCTTCAGGTTGAAAAACGGATCCGTTCGCGCGTCAAGCGCCAGATGGAAAAGACCCAGCGCGAGTACTATCTGAATGAGCAGATGAAGGCCATTCAGAAGGAACTCGGCGACAGCGAGGACGGCCGTGACGAGGTCGCCGAACTCGAAGAAAAGATCAAGAAGACCAAGCTGACCAAGGAAGCGCGCGAGCGTGCGGCTGCGGAAATCAAGAAACTCAAGCAAATGAGCCCGATGTCTGCGGAGGCGACGGTCGTCCGCAACTATCTGGATTGGCTGATCGGCATTCCCTGGAACAAGAAATCCAAGGTGAAGCACGATCTCGCGCTTGCCGAGAAGGTTCTCGACACTGATCACTACGGTCTGGACAAGGTCAAGGAGCGGATCGTCGAGTATCTCGCCGTTCAAAGCCGCGCAAACAAGCTTCGCGGGCCTATCCTCTGCCTTGTCGGGCCTCCCGGCGTCGGTAAAACGTCACTTGGAAAGTCCATTGCGAAGGCGACGGGGCGCGAGTTCGTGCGCATGTCTCTTGGTGGTGTGCGCGACGAGGCCGAGATCCGGGGGCATCGCCGGACCTATATCGGTTCGATGCCCGGCAAGGTCATCCAGTCGATGAAAAAGGCGAAGAAATCCAACCCGCTGTTCCTGCTCGACGAGATCGACAAGATGGGCATGGATTTCCGCGGTGACCCGTCTTCGGCGCTGCTGGAGGTTCTCGATCCGGAACAGAACTCGTCCTTCATGGATCATTACCTGGAGGTTGAATACGACCTGTCCGATGTGATGTTCGTGACGACGGCCAACACGCTCAACATCCCGGGACCTCTGATGGACCGGATGGAGATCATCCGGATCGCCGGGTACACCGAGGAAGAGAAGATCGAAATCTGCCGCCGCCACCTGCTTCCGAAGGCCGAAAAGGATCATGGCCTGCGGGAAGGCGAATTCGCGATTGAAGACGACGCGCTGCAGTTTGTCGTGCGCCGCTACACCCGCGAAGCCGGTGTCCGTAATCTTGAGCGTGAAATGGCGACCCTGGCCCGTAAGGCGGTCAAGGACATCCTCATGAGCGACAAGGACAGCATCACGGTGACGACGGAAGTGGTCGAGGACTACCTCGGTGTCCCGAGGTATCGCTACGGAGAAGCCGAACTGGAAGACCAAGTCGGTGTTGTCACCGGTCTTGCCTGGACCGAAGTCGGCGGCGAGCTGCTGACGATCGAAGGGGTGATGATGCCCGGCAAGGGCAAGATGACCGTCACCGGGAATCTGAAAGACGTCATGAAGGAGTCCATCTCCGCGGCGGCGTCCTATGTCCGCTCTCGTGCTGTCGACTTCGGCATTGAACCGCCGAATTTCGACAAGAAGGATATCCACGTTCACGTGCCGGAAGGGGCGACGCCGAAGGATGGGCCCTCTGCGGGCATCGCCATGGCAGCAGCTGTCATATCGACCATGACCGGGATACCGGTGCGGCGCGACGTCGCCATGACCGGCGAGATCACGCTTCGCGGCAGGGTGCTGCCGATCGGCGGGCTGAAGGAAAAACTCCTGGCTGCGCTGCGCGGCGGAATCAAGCTCGTGATGATCCCGGAAGACAACGCCAAGGACCTTGCCGACATTCCGGACTCTGTCAAAAACTCGCTCGAAATCATCCCGGTTTCCGGCATGGAAGAGGTTCTGAAGAACGCGCTCGTGCGTCTTCCGGAGCCGATCGAGTGGGATGAAAGTGCTGCCGAAGCCGCCGCCAAGGCGAGTGAATCGGACAAGGACAAGTCGGGCGTTTTGGCGCACTAAAAGCCGATTTGCACCGCACAAAACGAGGAGCCCCGGGGATTCCGGGGCTTTTCTTTTGAATAATCGGTAGAAATGGCGGTTTTCTGCGAAAAAATCACTTGCGTTTCGCGTCAATTCGCCCGAATTTCGCGCAACGGCGCTGACAGGAATCGTCGGCACTCTGCCGTTTCTTAGAAAGGTATCTGCTATGAATAAGAACGATCTGGTCGCAGCTGTTGCAGAAAAGACCGGCCTCACCAAGGCGCAGGCGGGCGAAGCAGTTGACGCAACTTTTGAAGCTGTCACGGAAACGCTGAAAAGCGGCGACGAAGTACGCATCATCGGTTTCGGCAACTTCACCGTTTCCGCACGGGCTGCAACTGAAGGCCGCAACCCGCGGACTGGCGAAACGATCCAGATCCCGGCTTCCAAGACGCCGAAGTTCAAGGCCGGCAAAGGCCTGAAAGACGCCGTGAACGCATAAGTTCACACGCGCAAGACTGTCTTGAAAGCCCCGTTCCCGGTTCTCGGGGGCGGGGCTTTTGCTTTGAGCGATTCCGTTGGTCGGTTCCTGTGTCGGCCACGGCGATTTCGGTGTAGTCTGGACGAGACAGACATCACGAGTGAGCGGTGATACTTCATGAGCTTGCAGGCACTGATCGGGCGGCGGCAAAGAGCATTGTTCGATGCATGGGTGCGCAACCCGCTCGTTCAGGTACAGGTCGAGCATCCGGACACCCTGGGGCGACTGGTGTTTCTGAACGAGTTCAATGACGAGGTCGCAACGGAACGGGCCGGGCGGCGCAGTCTGAAGAACGTCGCGATCGTCAGCAAGCCGGGAAACCCGGACGAGAACACCAGTGTCTGGGTGAGGGCGGGCTATTCGTCCTACCAGAAGGCCTGGCTGGGTTTCGTGGACCAGGTCTACGGGATCAAGGCAACCAGCAGTGATCTCGCCGGCTACAACATCGATCATCTCCTGAACAAGGCCCGCAGCCCCAACAAGGCAGGGTTCATTCGCGTCGAGGCCATCAATGATGCAGTGAACCAGGCCTGGGGCGGATTGTTCGAGCGTGCGGCCAGCAATCCCGAGTTTTCCGCCAACAAGAACCGGTATCGCCGAACCATGTCCTGGATCATCGCGGCCAAGCTCATGGAACAGCCACCGCCTAGAGGTCCGGATGATCACCTCGGAATTGCAAGGCTGGCGCGGTTTTTCTCCCAGAACGGTCTCGCTGAGGACAATCCGCAGCAGGGCCTTACCGAAATGCTGAAATTCGCCTACCGTTTTCGATAGAACGCGACTTCGCTGCGCAGTTTGCCAACAGAAGCTGTCCGCGTTGTGCAGTCAGCCGATCCGGGTTCCGGATTTATGCAGACTCATGATTTTGAATGGCTTTCAGCGTTAGTACTTGCCCATGAAGCATCGCCATCCCGATGTTTGCAAGTCATCCACAGGCGGAAAAACCACCGAAAAATTCTTTGAAATTGTACTTGCCAAGAGAGGAGGGACCACCTAAAAGGCGTCTCACCTCGTTGAGGGCGATTAGCTCAGTTGGTAGAGCGCTTCGTTTACACCGAAGATGTCGGGAGTTCGAGTCTCTCATCGCCCACCATTCCCTCCTTGTTTAATTCGCTTGGGCGGTACTGATTGCGGCACACGAACATGGTGCCGGATCAATTGCGTCTGTTTCGCGCAAGGTCCGTTCTCGCCACGCATTTGCGATGATTACCTCCGGTCCGGAGCGGGCCTTGACCTGCCGTGTCTAATGCGCGCAGAAACCGCCTTTGCGCTGCACGAAAAATCCCGGTGGTGCGCGGCAGCGCGCAGGAGCAGGAAATTGTTTTTTCTCAAGGGGTTCGAAGATTCACATCGAGCGCGAAAATTTGTGTTCGCCCCAAATGGATCAACGGGTTATCCACACTCCATCCAAGCGCTGTGTCGCGTGCCGGTCAAGGTTTTGGTCGGCTTTCGCAAAAACGACATGTTTCGTGCAAGTGGGCGCTTGACTTCGCCCCTCAGCCGCCGTACATCAGCGCCACTTCACGGCAACACGCAGTTGCCGCACGAAGCGGGTGTAGCTCAGTTGGTTAGAGTGCCGGCCTGTCACGCCGGAGGTCGCGGGTTCGAGCCCCGTCACTCGCGCCACTCTCCTCAAGATACTGGGTATCGGTTGGGAGCAGTGGCGAGATACCGTGAATGTGCGGGTGTAGCTCAGTTGGTTAGAGTGCCGGCCTGTCACGCCGGAGGTCGCGGGTTCGAGCCCCGTCACTCGCGCCACTCACGGTTCCCTTCCAGTGTCATAAATTCCCACCGAATTTTGCCTTTGAACGACGTATGGCGGTGCGCTACCGCGTACAGGTCGCTCACGTCTTGTTCAACTGACCCGGTTTTGATCGGAAAACAGCGGGCAGACTGGTAATGCGCGCCGTTTTGGGCTTGAATCCGATTCTTGTTTTGGCTGGGATATCAAAGCGGGTGCGGCATAATTGCGTTCCTTCCGAGCAAAGTTTTACCGCAGGGACAAATTGGCTAAACTACAGGTGAGGACAGGGGTCGTCGGGAATTTGGTTCGAGTATGGCAAGACTTTGACCACACGGGGGTCTTGCGCTGCAACAAGTCGTAAGATAAGCGTGCGCTCGCATGTTGGTTTTATCGACTGGCGGGCCCGTTCCGATCTGACGGCATTTCAGGCAACGGATGGGCCCTGGCTCCGGATCAAGTCCCGATCCACTCCAGATGCAAGGACGCGAAAGATATGGAAGAACTCTTGCGGGAATATGTCCCGATCGTCGTGTTCATCGGCATTGCGCTCGTAATCGGGCTCGCCCTGCTGATCTCTCCCTTCCTTCTGGCGTACAAGAATCCGGATCCTGAAAAACTCTCCGCATATGAGTGCGGTTTCAACGCATTTGACGACGCGCGCATGAAGTTCGACGTGCGCTTCTATCTTGTCGCGATCCTGTTCATCATCTTCGATCTCGAGGTGGCGTTCCTGTTTCCGTGGTCAACCGTGTTCGGTGAGCTCGGCTGGTACGGTTTCTGGTCAATGATGGTGTTTCTCGGGGTTCTCACCGTCGGATTCATTTACGAATGGAAAAAGGGAGCGTTGGAATGGGACTGACCACGACCGAGCCGCTTGTCGCTCCGCAGTCTAAGGGCATCATCGATCCCAATACCGGCAAACCGGTCGGCGAAGACGATGCCTTCTTCCTGGAAGTGAACAACGAACTTGCGGACAAGGGGTTTCTCGTCACGTCCACGGACAATCTCATTCAATGGGCACGCACCGGGTCCCTGATGTGGATGACATTCGGTCTGGCCTGTTGCGCTGTCGAGATGATGCAGATGTCGATGCCGCGTTACGACGCGGAGCGGTTCGGTTTCGCGCCGCGCGCATCTCCGCGACAGTCCGATGTGATGATCGTCGCCGGAACACTGACGAACAAGATGGCGCCCGCCCTGCGCAAGGTCTACGATCAGATGCCTGAACCGCGCTACGTGATTTCAATGGGCTCATGCGCGAATGGCGGTGGCTACTACCACTATTCCTACTCCGTGGTTCGCGGCTGCGACCGCGTGGTACCGGTCGATATCTATGTCCCCGGATGTCCTCCGACTGCCGAGGCGCTTCTTTACGGCGTCCTGCTGCTGCAGAAAAAAATCCGGCGAACCGGAACGATCGAACGCTAGTGAATTCGGCCGCCATCCGCGGCTGATTTGTGGTGGGCGGGTGTTGAACGCTTTTGCAGAGACACCTGATGAATGAGGTTGAACACGATGGACGAGACGCTAACGGAACTCGCTGAGCATATCGAACTCGGCCTTGGCGAGTCGCTGGTGTCCTGGCAGCTTCAATATGGTGAGCTCACGCTGACCGTGAACGCCACGGATATACTCGACGTCGTACGGTTCCTGCGTGACAACAGTTCGTGCAAGTTCGTGAACCTGACGGACATTTGCGGTGTTGACTATCCTGCGCGCGAAAAACGGTTCGATGTCGTTTATCACTTTCTGTCGCCTGTTCAGAACCAGCGCATCCGCGTCAAGCTCGAGACAGATGAAAACTCGCAGGTGGCATCGCTCACGCCGCTTTTTCCCGGCGCCGAGTGGTTCGAGCGCGAAGCCTACGACATGTACGGCATTCTGTTCACGGGGCATCCCGACCTTCGCCGGATCCTGACCGACTACGGGTTTGACGGTCATCCGCTGCGCAAGGACTTTCCGGTCACCGGTTTTGTCGAAGTCCGGTATGACGACGAGAAGAAGCGCGTCGTCTACGAGCCGGTCCGCCTCAACCAGGAAATGCGCACATTCGACTTTCTTTCTCCCTGGGAGGGCACCGACTACGTGCTTCCCGGTGATGAAAAAGCAACGACGAACTAAGGCTGGTCCAGATGGCTGAGGCTCAGGTCAGAAATTTCAATATCAACTTCGGCCCGCAGCATCCGGCGGCACACGGCGTTCTTCGTCTTGTTCTGGAGCTTGACGGCGAAGTGGTGACCCGTGTCGATCCGCATATCGGACTTTTGCACCGTGGCACGGAAAAGCTGATCGAGCAGAAGACCTATCTGCAGGCGGTGCCTTATTTCGACCGTCTGGACTATGTCGCGCCGATGAACCAGGAGCACGCCTTCGCGATGGCGGTGGAGCGGCTCATGGATATCGAGGTACCGAAGCGCGGACAGCTGGTGCGCGTTCTCTATTCCGAAATCGGGCGCGTCCTGTCGCATCTTCTGAACGTCACGACCCAGGCCATGGATGTCGGTGCGCTCACGCCTCCACTTTGGGGCTTCGAGCCGCGCGAAGAACTCATGGTGTTCTATGAGCGTGCCTGTGGCGCGCGCATGCACGCGGCTTACGTACGTCCGGGCGGCGTGCACCAGGATCTGCCGCGTGATCTTCTGGACGATATCTGGGATTTCTGCGATCCGTTTCTGCAGACGCTCGATGATATCGAAGGGCTTCTGACCGACAACCGGATCTTCAAGCAGCGCAATGTCGATATCGGCGTCGTCGATCTTGACGATGCCTGGGCCTGGGGTTTTTCCGGCGTCATGGTGCGCGGCTCCGGTGCCGCGTGGGACCTGCGCAAGTCGCAGCCTTACGAGTGCTACTCGGATCTGGAATTCGATATCCCGATCGGCAAGAACGGCGACTGCTATGACCGCTACCTGATCCGCATGGAAGAAATGCGTCAGTCGATCCGGATCATGAAACAGTGCCTGGAAAAACTGACGGTCGAGACAGGCCCGGTCTCCTCCGTTGACGGCAAGATCGTGCCGCCGAAGCGCGGCGAAATGAAACGCTCCATGGAAGCGCTCATTCATCACTTCAAGCTTTATACCGAAGGCTATCACGTGCCTGCCGGAGAGGTTTATGCCGCCGTGGAAGCGCCCAAGGGCGAGTTCGGCGTCTATCTCGTTTCCGACGGCACCAACAAGCCTTACCGGTGCAAGATCAAGGCGCCGGGATATGCGCACCTTCAGGCCATGGATTTCCTGTGCCGCGGCCACATGCTGGCTGACGTTTCGGCTGTTCTGGGTTCCATGGACATCGTTTTTGGCGAGGTGGACCGCTGATGCGGCTGCTTTGCCGGCAGATTGCGACAACGGCGGCCGTTTCAGCGGCTGTGGTAAGATTTTTAGAACGGGGATGACACCATGGCAGTTCGCCGACTTGCCGCGGAACAACCAGACAGCTTCGAGTTCACGGAAAAGAACCTTTCGTGGGCAAAGAAGCTGATCGACCGATATCCGGCCGGTCGTCAGGCGTCGGCGGTCATTCCGCTTTTGTGGCGCGCCCAGGAACAAAACGACGGATGGGTGAGCGAACCGGCGATCCGTTACGTCGCCGACCTGCTCGACATGCCGAATATACGCGTTCTGGAAGTTGCGACCTTCTATACGATGTTCCAGCTGCAGCCTGTCGGGAAAAAGGCGCATATCCAGGTCTGCGGCACCACACCCTGCCAGTTGCGCGGTTCGGAGGATCTGATCAAGATCTGCAAGTCCCGCATTGCAAAGCACATGCACGAGATCTCGGAAGACGGCCTGTTTTCCTGGGAAGAGGTGGAGTGCCTGGGTGCGTGCGTGAACGCGCCGATGGTGCAGATCTTCAAGGATACCTATGAAGACCTGACACCTGACAGCTTTGAGAAACTTATCGATGACATCGCCGCCGGAAATCAGGTAACACCCGGGCCGCAGAACGGCAGACGCTTCGCGATGGCCGAGGGCGGTCTGACAAGCCTGACCGAGCTTGAGGACACCACCGAAGGCACACTGCCGATCGCGCATGTTGTCGACGGCGCGGAGACGGCGTCACACGCGTTCGCGGGTGCCGCGATCAATTCAGGCGGGAACGACTATGACGGCGTTCCGACACCTGCCGAGGATGCGGTTGAAAAGGTGAGGGCCGCCTTTGCAGCACGGTCCGAAACTAAGGCAGAGCCTGAGCCCGCCAAGAAGGCCGAGCCGAAGCCGAAGGCCGCTGAAAAGAAAGAGCCCGAAGCGCCGAAGGCTGCGGGCAGCAAGCCCGCCACCAAAAAGGCAAAGGCTCCTGCGCCTGAAGCCGAGACCGGATCCGTTGAAGAGAAAGCGCCGGAAACGCTCGCTGAAGCACGCAATGGAAAGCCGGACGATCTCAAGAAATTGAAGGGCGTAGGGCCAAAACTTGAAGCAACACTTCACGAATTGGGCTTCTATCACTTCGATCAGGTTGCCAAATGGGGACCGGCCGAAGTCGCCTGGGTCGACAGCCGGCTGAAGTTCAAGGGCCGCATCGAACGTGACGGCTGGATCGAGCAGGCCAAAATCCTGGCTTCCGGCGAAGACACAGAATTTTCCAAGCGTGTGGAAGCCGGTGACGTGGCCTCCTCCAAGAGCGAAGACTAGGGGGAAGGGATGCTGAAGGATCAGGATCGGATCTTCACCAACATTTACGGTTTGCACGACTGGGGTCTGGAAGGCGCAAAACAGCGCGGCCAGTGGGACAACACCAAGGCGCTGCTCGACAAGGGACGCGACTGGATCATCCAGGAGATGAAGGACTCGGGTCTGCGCGGCCGTGGCGGTGCGGGTTTCCCGACCGGCCTGAAATGGTCGTTCATGCCCAAGGAATCCGACGGCCGGCCCGCATATCTCGTGGTGAATGCGGATGAGTCGGAACCGGGAACGTGCAAGGACCGTGAAATCCTTCGCCATGATCCGCACACGCTGGTGGAAGGGTGCCTTGTCGCAGGTTTCGCGATGAATGCCGTCGCTGCCTACATTTACGTGCGCGGCGAATTCATCCGGGAACGCGAACGCCTGCAGTCGGCAATCGATCAGGCTTACGACGCCGGTCTCATCGGCAAGAACAACAAGAACGGCTACGATTTCGACATCTACGTGCACCACGGTGCAGGGGCCTATATTTGCGGCGAGGAAACCGCGCTTCTGGAAAGCCTCGAAGGCAAGAAGGGCCAGCCGCGTCTGAAACCGCCTTTTCCGGCCAATGTCGGTCTCTATGGCTGCCCGACCACCGTGAACAACGTGGAATCAATTGCGGTCGCGCCGACGATCCTGCGGCGGGGAGCTGCGTGGTTTTCCGCGCTTGGCCGTCCGAACAACACGGGGACCAAGCTTTTCTGCGTGTCCGGACACGTCAATCAGCCGGCCACCTTCGAAGAGGAACTGGGCGTTCCGTTCTCCGAGATGATCGACAAGCATTGCGGCGGTATTCGGGGCGGCTGGGACAATCTCCTTGCGGTGATCCCGGGCGGATCGTCCGTGCCGTGCTGTACGGCTGACGAAATCAAGGATGCGCCGATGGATTTCGACACGCTCCGCGGCATGGGGTCCGGTCTTGGAACCGCGGCGGTGATCGTGATGGACAAGTCCACGGACATCATCAAGGCGATCGCGCGGCTGTCCTATTTCTACAAGCACGAAAGCTGCGGCCAATGCACGCCGTGCCGCGAGGGCACGGGCTGGATGTGGCGTGTCATGGAACGCATGGTGAAGGGCGAATCTTCCTACGAAGAGATCGACATGCTCTTCAAGGTGACCAAGCAGGTCGAAGGCCATACAATTTGCGCGCTTGGCGACGCGGCTGCGTGGCCGATCCAGGGTTTGATCAAGAATTTCCGGCCGGTCATCGAGCAGCGCATCGATGACTATGTCGCCAAGTCGAAGTCTTCTTCGACCATGGTGGCGGCTGAGTAAGCGGAACGGGATTTGGAGAGCAACGGATGACGAAGCTCATCATTGATGGCAAGGAAGTGGAAGTTCCGGCGGACTACACGCTGCTGCAGGCCTGTGAAGAGGCGGGCGCCGAAGTTCCGCGTTTCTGCTATCACGACAGGCTGTCGATTGCCGGCAACTGCCGCATGTGCCTCGTCGAGGTCAAGGGCGGCCCGCCGAAACCGACGGCATCCTGCGCCATGGGCGTCAAGGATCTCCGCCCGGGCCCGAACGGTGAACCCCCCGTTGTCGAAACCAAGTCCGAGATGGTCAAGCAGGCACGCGAGGGCGTGATGGAGTTTCTGCTCATCAACCATCCACTGGATTGCCCTATCTGCGACCAGGGCGGCGAGTGCGATCTGCAGGATCAGGCCATGGCCTACGGCGTCGACGGGTCCCGCTTTCACGAGAACAAGCGTGCGGTCGAGAACAAGGAAATCGGCCCGCTGATCAAGACGATCATGACGCGCTGCATCCACTGCACCCGCTGCGTCCGGTTTACCACCGAAGTGTGCGGCGTCACCGACATGGGTCTTGTCGGTCGCGGCGAGAACGCCGAGATCACGACCTATCTGGAGGCGGCGCTTTCCTCCGAAATGCAGGGCAATGTTGCCGATCTTTGCCCGGTCGGTGCGCTGACCCACAAGCCTTATGAGTTTCACGCGCGTCCCTGGGAACTGACCAAGACCGAAAGTGTCGACGTCATGGATGCGGCCGGCTCCGCGATCCGTGTCGATTCCCGCGGCAAGGAAGTCATGCGGGTGATGCCGCGGCTCAACGAGGACGTCAACGAGGAGTGGATCTCCGACAAGTCGCGTTACATTTGGGACGGTCTCAAGACCCAGCGCCTTGATCGCCCCTATGCCCGCAAGGACGGCAAGCTGCAGGCCGTTTCCTGGTCCGAGGCCTTCCAGATCATTTCGGAAAAGGTCAAGGGAACCACAGCGGACAAGATCGGTGCGCTCGCGGGGCAACTGGCCGGTGTCGAGGACATGTTCGCGCTGAAGAGCCTGATGGGCAAACTCGGTGTCGAGAACATCGACAGCCGCTTCCCCGGATCACCACTTCATCCGAAAAACGGCCGGGCGAGCTATATCTTCAACTCGTCGATCCAGGGTATCGAAGAGGCCGATGCGATCATGCTGATCGGTACCAATCCCCGTCAGGAAGCCCCGGTATTGAATGCCCGGATCCGCAAGCGGTGGACACATGGCGATCTCCATATCGGCCTTATCGGCGAGAATGCGGACCTGACCTATCCGGTTACCTATCTCGGAGCCGGACCGGACAGTCTGAAGCAGTTTGTCGACCATGCACCGGCAAAGGCCGAGCGGCCCATGTTCATCGTCGGGCAGGGCGCCTTGAACCGTCCGGACGGCGCAGCAGTCCTTGCAAACATCCTGGCTGCCGCCAAGTCCCTCGGGGTTATCAAGGACGGCTGGAACGGGTTCAACATCCTGCACACCGAAGCGTCCCAGGTCGGCGCGCTGGATATAGGTTTCGTGCCGGGTGAAGGCGGCAAGGACACCGGAGCAATGCTGGAAACCGGCGCGCTTGACGTCCTGTTCCTTCTCGGCGTTGACGAGGTCGAGGTTCCCGAAGGTGCTTTCGTCGTCTACCAGGGCACGCATGGTGATCGCGGTGCGCATCGCGCGGACGTGATCCTGCCGGGTGCGGCCTATACCGAAAAGTCGGCCATCTACGTGAACACGGAAGGCCGGGTTCAGATGGCCGACCGCGCTGCGTTTCCTCCGGGCGATGCGCGCGAAGACTGGGCCATCCTGCGGGCGCTTTCGGCGACTCTCGGCCAAACGCTCGATTTCGATTCACTTGCCGAATTGCGCGCAAAACTGTTCGAGGCGCACCCCCTCATGACGGGGATCGATGCGATTGAGGCAGGCGACGCCGCGGATCTGGACAAACTGGCGGATGCGTCCGCAACCATGGACAGCGCCGGTTTCGCCAATGTGATCCGTGACTTTTACTTGACCAACCCGATTGCTCGCGCGTCGAAAACGATGGCCGAGTGTTCGGCGCTCGCGCGATCGCGGGCCGCAGAAGCAGCTGAATAGGGGCAGGGGACCGATATGGCTGATTTCATGACGACCTATGGATGGCCGTTCCTTTGGATCGCCTTCCAAAGCATCTTGCTGATGGTCGTGCTTCTTGTGATCGTCGCCTACATTCTGTACGCGGATCGCAAAATCTGGGCAGCCGTTCAGATCCGCCGCGGTCCGAACGTGGTCGGTCCCTGGGGCTTGCTGCAAAGTTTTGCCGATCTCCTGAAATTCGTTCTGAAGGAACCGGTGATCCCGGACGGCTCCAACAAGATCCTGTTCCTGCTGGCGCCGTTGATCTCGGTTCTGCTGGCGCTGTCGGCCTGGGCGGTCATTCCCGTTGCCGACGGATGGGTCATTGCCAACATCAATGTCGGTGTGCTCTTCGTTTTCGCGGTCTCCTCGCTTGAAGTCTACGGTGTGATCATCGGTGGCTGGGCGTCCAACTCGAAATACCCGTTCCTGTCAGCGCTCAGGTCTGCGGCGCAGATGGTTTCCTATGAAGTCTCCATCGGTTTCGTGATCGTCACGGTTCTGCTGTGCGCCGGCACATTGAACCTGACCGGTATCGTCGAGGCGCAGCAGACGGGTCTGGCGACCATGCTCGGGGTTCCGTGGCTGTCCTTCCTGAACTGGTACTGGCTGCCGCTCTTCCCGATGTTCGTGGTGTTCTTCGTGTCTGCCCTTGCCGAGACGAACCGGCCTCCTTTCGACCTTGCGGAAGCGGAATCGGAACTTGTTGCCGGCTTCATGGTGGAATATGGCTCCACGCCGTACATGATGTTTATGCTCGGGGAATATGTCGCCATCTGCCTGATGTGCGCCCTGATGACCATCTTCTTCATGGGCGGATGGCTTCCGCCGTTTGATTTCGCACCGTTCACCTGGGTTCCGGGTGTCGTCTGGTTCATTTTGAAGTGCCTTCTCGGGTTCTTCATGTTCGCGATGGTCAAGGCAATGGTGCCGCGCTACCGCTATGACCAGCTGATGCGCCTGGGCTGGAAAGTGTTCCTGCCGCTGTCGCTGGCGATGGTCGTTGTGGTTGCCGCCGTCCTGATGGCGACCGGTTGGGCTCCGGGCGCGGCGTGAGCGTGTCGATTGCCGGCGTGATCGGTGCCGTGGTCGGGCTTTATGTCGGCTGGATCGATTACAGGATCCTGAAGGGAATTCTTCAGGCGTCGGAGATGAAGAACAGACAGGCCGGCGGCGATGGTGGCGCCGCGGTCAGATACAAGGCGCCCCTCGGCGCACTGATTTTTGGAGTTCCGATAATCGGCTTCCCGGTTATCGGTTATTGGGCCGCCAGCCAGCTGGCTGGTTGATCAAGGAGAGGCAAACGCGATGGGACTGAACCAGGCCGCCAAATCGCTGTTTCTGCAGGAGTTCGTGTCGGCGTTCTTTTTGGCGATGCGGTACTTCTTCAAACCGAAGCCGACCGTAAACTACCCGTTCGAGAAGGGGCCTGTCAGCCCGCGCTTCCGGGGTGAGCATGCGTTGCGCCGGTACCCGAACGGGGAAGAGCGCTGCATCGCGTGCAAGCTGTGCGAGGCGATCTGCCCCGCGCAGGCGATAACGATCGAGGCAGGTCCGCGCCGCAATGACGGAACGCGGCGGACAACCCGCTACGACATCGACATGGTCAAGTGCATCTATTGCGGCTTCTGCCAGGAAGCCTGTCCGGTGGATGCAATTGTCGAGGGGCCGAATTTCGAGTTCGCCACGGAAACCCGCGAAGAGCTTTACTACGACAAGGAAAAGCTGCTCGCCAACGGGGACCGCTGGGAACGCGAAATCGCGCGCAACATTGAAATGGATGCTCCTTACCGTTAGGAGCTAACCGACGACTTCGGCGCTGGCCCGGCAATCCGGTCGGACCGCGCATCTTCGGCCGGTTCGGCCACACGACAGGCAGGTTCTTGATATGATCCTTAAAGCCCTCTTTTTCTACCTCTTTGCCGGTGTCACGCTGGCGTCTGGGTTAATGGTGATCGCTGCCCGGAACCCGGTGACCTCGGTCCTCTTCCTGATCCTGGCCTTCGTGAATTCTGCCGGACTGTTCGTGTTGCTGGGCGCGGAATACCTCGCGATGCTGCTCGTGGTGGTCTATGTCGGCGCGGTCGCCGTGCTGTTCCTGTTCGTCGTCATGATGCTTGACGTCGATTTCGTCGAATTGCGGCAGGGCTTCCTGCAGTATCTGCCGATCGGCAGTCTGGTCGGCCTGATCCTCATGGTCGAACTGCTGATGGCGCTGGGGGCCTGGTTCATTGCGCCGGGCGTGCTCGGCCAAGGCGCAGAACCGACGCCGGACCTTGCGCAGACAAGCAATATCGAAGCGATCGGCTCGGTGCTCTACACGAAATACATCTACTTCTTCCAGGTGGCGGGCCTGGTGCTGCTGGTGGCGATGATCGGCGCGATCGTGCTGACGCTGCGCCACAAACCGAATGTCAAACGTCAAAGCATTCCGGAACAGGTGGGGCGCACGCGTGAAGCCGCCATCGAGGTCCGCAAGGTGGAGACGGGCAAGGGAATCTGACGCGGAGCTTCCGCGTCACTTGAGAATAGTCCGGAAACCGGCACGCTCCTCCGTGCGGTTCCCGGTTGGGGTAATTGAGGGGAGCACGGCGAGGCGCCCATGGAAATCGGTCTGTCGCATTATCTTTCGGTCGCGGCGATCCTGTTCACAATCGGGATTTTCGGGATCTTTCTGAACAGAAAGAACGTGATTGTCATCCTGATGTCGATCGAATTGTTGCTGCTTTCGGTCAATATCAATTTCGTCGCCTTTTCCTCTTTCCTCGGCGACCTCATGGGGCAGATCTTCACGATGCTGGTTCTGACCGTCGCTGCCGCCGAAGCGGCGATCGGGCTGGCGATCCTGGTGGTGTTCCACCGAAACCGCGGCTCCATCGCCGTGGAAGACGTCAATGTGATGAAGGGGTAGGACCTGATGTATTCCGCAATCCTGTTCCTCCCGCTTATCGGCTTCCTGATTGCCGGCCTGATCGGCCGCGTCATCGGCGACAAAGCCTGCGAATACATAACGAGCGGTCTGCTCATCCTCGCTGCAATCCTCTCCTGGATCACGTTCTTCGGCTTCTGGCTCGGCGGTTCGGAGTTGCAGATCGTCGAGCTGTTCCGCTGGATTGATGCAGGCGACCTGAAGGTGTCCTGGTCCATTCGGGTCGATACGCTGACGGCTGTCATGCTGGTCGTGGTCAACACGGTGTCCGCGCTCGTGCATGTCTATTCGATCGGCTACATGCATCACGATCCGCACCGTCCGCGTTTCTTTGCCTACCTGTCTCTGTTCACCTTCGCCATGCTGTCGCTCGTGACGGCCGACAACCTGCTCCAGATGTTCTTCGGCTGGGAAGGTGTGGGTCTCGCCTCGTATCTGCTGATCGGTTTCTGGTACAAGAAGCCGTCCGCGAATGCGGCGGCGATCAAGGCTTTTGTCGTCAACCGCGTGGGAGACTTCGGCTTCGCCCTCGGCATTTTCGGGGTCTTCTATCTTTTCCAGACCATCGAGTTCACGACCATCTTCAACGACGCTCCGTCCTTCATCGAGGGCCAGGAGCCGGTCATGAACTTCCTCGGTTACCAGCTCGATCCGCAAGGGGCGATGACCATCGTCTGCCTGCTCCTGTTCATGGGTGCGATGGGCAAGTCGGCACAGTTCCTGCTGCATACGTGGCTGCCCGACGCCATGGAAGGCCCGACACCTGTGTCCGCGCTCATTCATGCCGCGACGATGGTGACCGCCGGTGTTTTCATGGTGGCGCGTCTGTCTCCGCTGATGGAGCTGTCGCAAACGGCCCTGACCGTGATCGTCTTCTTCGGCGCGACAACGGCGTTCTTTGCCGCGACTGTCGGCCTGGTTCAGAACGACATCAAGCGCGTGATCGCCTATTCGACCTGTTCGCAGCTCGGCTACATGTTTGTGGCGCTCGGCGTCGGTGCCTATTCGATCGGCATCTTCCACCTGTTCACGCACGCCTTCTTCAAGGCGCTTCTGTTCCTGTGCGCCGGTTCGGTCATCCACGCGGTGTCCGATGAACAGGACATGCGCAAGATGGGCGGGCTCAGGAAACACATTCCAATCACCTACTGGACGATGATGATCGGCACGCTGGCCCTGACCGGCGTCGGCATTCCGTTCACGCATATCGGCTTTGCCGGGTTCGTGTCGAAAGACGGGATCATCGAGGCGGCCTTTGCGGGGGCAGGTGGCGAGCACGCAAACCCGATGGCGCTCTACGGCTTCTGGCTGACCGTCATCGCTGCCGCTCTCACCTCGTTCTACTCCTGGCGGCTGACCTTCATGACCTTCCACGGCAAGCCGCGCGCACCGGTAGATGTCATGAAACATGTCCATGAATCGCCGCTGGTTATGACCGTGCCGCTGTTCGTTCTTTCGATCGGCGCGGTCCTTGCGGGCATGGTCTTCTACAACTCGTTCTTTTATTCCGAAGACGCCTACACGGCGTTCTGGAACGGGTCCCTGCCTGCGTTCGGCGATCTCCATGTTCTTCATGCCATGCACGATGTGCCGGCGTGGGTGCGGGTCTCGCCCTTCGTCATGATGGTGCTCGGCTTCCTCGTCGCGTATCAGTTCTACATCCGGTCGCCCGAGATGCCCAAGCAGCTCGCAGAGCGGCACCAGGGGCTCTACAAGTTCCTGCTCAACAAGTGGTATTTTGACGAATTGTACGATTTCCTCTTTGTCCGTCCGTCCATGTGGATCGGCCGCACGCTCTGGAAGAAGGGTGACGGCACCGTGATTGACGGCTTTGGCCCGGACGGCATCTCCGCGCGGGTTCAGAACGTCACGTCCTGGGTCGTCCGGCTGCAGACCGGATATCTCTATCACTACGCATTTGCGATGCTGATCGGTGTGGCTGCGCTCATCACCTGGTCGATGTTCACCGGTACTGGCACCGGCGGGGGTGCACACTAATGATCGACTGGCCAATTCTGTCACTCACGACCTTCTTGCCGCTGCTCGGCGTCCTGTTCATCCTCCTGGTGCCGGGTGACGACGAGGGCAGCAAACGAAACATCCGGATGGTGGCTCTGGTCACGACCGGCGTCACTTTCCTGCTGTCGCTGTTCATCTGGGGTAATTTCGACTACTCCAATCCGGGCTTCCAGTTCGTGGAAAACCGCGACTGGCTCGGCGGCGACATCAGCTACAAGATGGGCGTCGACGGCATTTCCGTGCTGTTTGTCATCCTGACGACGTTCCTGATGCCGTTTTGCATTCTTGCCTCCTGGGAGAGCGTCCAGAAGCGGGTCAAGGAATACATGATCGCGTTCCTGGTGCTGGAAACGCTGATGATCGGCGTTTTCTGCGCGCTTGACCTGTTCGTCTTCTACATCTTCTTCGAGGCCGGTCTCATTCCGATGTTCCTGATCATCGGTGTCTGGGGCGGGAAGCGCCGCGTCTACGCGTCCTACAAGTTTTTCCTCTATACGCTGCTCGGCTCCGTCCTGATGCTGATCGCGATCATGGCGATGTACTGGGATGCCGGCACGACCGACATCGAGAAACTTCTGGCGCACACGTTCCCGAGCGGGATGCAGACCTGGCTCTGGCTCGCCTTCTTCGCCTCCTTTGCTGTGAAGATGCCGATGTGGCCGGTGCACACCTGGCTGCCGGACGCGCACGTGGAAGCGCCAACGGCCGGGTCCGTCATCCTGGCGGGTATCCTCCTGAAGCTCGGCGGCTACGGCTTCCTGCGGTTTTCGCTGCCGATGTTCCCGATCGCATCCGACATGTTCGCACCCTTCGTGTTCACGCTGTCGGTGGTGGCGATCATCTACACGTCTCTGGTCGCCCTTGCCCAGGAAGACATAAAGAAGCTGATCGCCTACTCCTCGGTCGCCCACATGGGCTATGTCACCATGGGTATCTTCACGATGACGGAGCAGGGCGTGCAGGGCGGTATCTTCCAGATGCTGTCCCACGGCATTGTCTCCGGTGCGCTCTTCCTGTGCGTGGGTGTGATCTACGACCGGATGCATACGCGCGAGATCTCCGCCTATGGCGGTCTGGTCAACCGGATGCCGAAATACGCGGTTGCGTTCCTCATCTTCACGATGGCCAATGTCGGTCTGCCGGGAACCTCCGGGTTCGTCGGCGAGATTCTGACGCTCATGGGGGCCTTCCAGGTCAATACCTGGGTTGCCTTCTTTGCCACGACGGGTGTGATCCTGTCGGCCGCCTATGCGCTCTATCTCTACCGCCGCGTCGTATTCGGTGCACTGGAGAAGGAAAGCCTGAAGTCTATGCTGGATCTGAACCTCAGGGAAAAGGTCATCCTGTTTCCGATGATCATCCTGACCATCTTCTTCGGCTTCTATCCGATGGCGATCCTCGATGTGACGCAAGGATCGGTGGACAATCTCATCAATCAGTACACTGCAGCGCTTGAAGCGGCCGGGGTAACCCAGCACGCGGCCGCCGCTGCGGCGGCACAATAGGTTTCGAGGACGAGACAGAGCTATGTCAGATGTGAGCCAATTGCCAGATCTCATGCCGGTCTTGCCGGAGATCATCCTTGCCGTCGGAGCCATGGTGCTTCTGATGATCGGAGCATTCGGCGGAAAGGGCGTCAGCTATGTGGTCTTCGGCGGGGCCATGGGCCTGCTCGGGACCGGCTTCCTGGTGCTGATGCTGGTGCCGAGCTTCGGCGAAACCTTCGGCGGCTCGTTCGTGCTCGACGATTTCGCCTATCTGCTGAAACTGCTGGTTCTGGCGGGGTCGTTCTTTGCCATCGCCATGTCGTGGGCCTATGCCAAGAGCCAGTCCTTCGATCATTTCGAGTATCCGATCCTCATCGTTCTCGCCACGCTCGGCATGATGCTGATGCTGTCGGCAAACGACATGATCGCGCTCTACATGGGACTGGAGTTGCAGAGCCTGGCGCTTTACGTCGTTGCGGCGATCAACAGGGACAGCGTGCGGTCCACGGAAGCCGGCCTCAAGTATTTCGTCCTGGGCGCGCTCTCCTCCGGCATGCTTCTTTACGGGATGTCGCTGGTCTACGGTTTCACCGGCCAGATTTCTTTCGCGGCGATCGCCGAGGTGCTGGCACATGACGGCGCGTCGATCGGTCTGGTGATCGGTCTTACCTTCATCCTGGCGGGCCTTGCCTTCAAGATATCGGCGGTGCCGTTTCACATGTGGACACCGGATGTCTACGAGGGCGCGCCGACACCGGTCACCGCCTTCCTGGCCGCTGCTCCCAAGGTTGCGGCGATGGGCATGATGGTGCGCATCGTGATCGAGGCCTTTCAGCCGGTTACCAGCGACTGGCAGCAGATCGTTGTTTTCGTCTCGATTGCCTCCATGGCGCTCGGTGCCTTTGCGGCCATCGGGCAGCGGAACCTGAAACGGCTGATGGCCTATTCCTCCATCGGTCACATGGGCTACGCGCTGGTCGGCCTTTCGGCAGGCACGCAGACGGGCGTCGAAGGCGTCATTTTCTACATGATCGCCTATCTCGGCATGACGCTCGGCGTATTCGCCTGCATCCTGTCCATGCGGCGCAAGGACGGCATGGTCGAAGAGATCGACGACCTGTCCGGACTTTCGCAGACCAACCTGGCGATGGCGATCCTTCTGGCGCTTCTGATGTTCTCGCTCGCCGGTATTCCGCCGCTGGTCGGTTTCTTCGGCAAGTGGTACGTCTTCGTCGCCGCCGTCGAGGCTGGTCTTTACCCGCTCGCCATCATCGGCGTTCTGATGTCCGTGGTCGGTGCCTACTATTATCTCAGGATCGTCAAGGTCATGTTCTTCGACGAACCGGTCGAAGGCTTCGAGGCGATGCCGATGGAATTGCGCGTCGTTCTCGGTCTGTCGAGCGTGTTCGTCGTTCTGTTCTGGCTGGCTCCGGGACATGTGGTCAATGCGGCAAGCGCCGCTGCGCAGTCGCTGTTCTGACGGGACCTATGGCAAGGGACCATCTTGAACGTCCGGCGCCGGGTGCGCCGGACTTTCTGTTTGAAGAACTGGACAGCACCGGTTCGACAAATGCGCTCTGTTTTGATCGTGCGCGGGCAGGCCATGGCGGCAATCTCTGGATCCGTGCCGGAGAACAGACGGAGGGCCGGGGACGCAGAGGGCGCGACTGGTCGTCTCCGGTCGGCAATCTGTTCGCGAGCCTGCTGCTGGTCGACCCGAAACCGGCCGAACGGATCGGCGAATTGCCCCTCGTGGCAGCGGTGGCTCTTGCCGATGCAGTTGACAAAGCGGCCGGAACACTCCATCTGGTGCAGCTGAAATGGCCGAATGACCTGCTGGTCGATGGAGCGAAGCTGTCAGGCATCCTGCTTGAGGCTGAGCTACTCGCTGATGGCCGTCAGGCGGTCGTTATTGGTTTCGGGGTCAACTGTATCTCCCACCCGCCACTTGCGATGTACCAGGCAACTGATCTGAGGAGCCTGGGGTTTCAGGTGTCTGCCGAGCGCATGTTCGAGGCTCTCGCGTCGTCCTTTTCGGCGCATCTCGATACTTGGCGGGAACCTGGGGGATTCAAAAAGACCCGGAAGAACTGGCTCGATCGGGCGGCCCATCTGGGCAAAGAGATCTCCGTAAAAACGGCCAGAGAAGAAATTTCCGGCATTTTTGCCGATCTGGATGCGCACGGCCATCTGGTCCTCAGGCAGGATGATGGCAGCGTACGCACCCTCTATGCAGGTGATGTTTTCTTTCCCGGTGACTGAGGTCCGGTGAACCGCCTGCTCCAAGCTTTAAAGGAGCAATCCATGGCTTCGGCCAACAAGAATAAAAACGAAATCGTGTTCCTGCCGCTTGGCGGCGTTGGTGAAATCGGCATGAATCTCGGTCTCTACGGCTTTGGTCCGGAACATGACCGGACATGGCTTATCGTCGATTGCGGGGTGAGTTTTGCAGGGCCAGACCTGCCAGGGATCGACGTGATCCTTCCCGATATCAAGTTTCTCGAAGACGAGGTCGACAATATTGCCGGCATGGTCATCACCCATGCGCACGAGGACCACTATGGCGGCATTCTGCACCTGTGGCCGTTTCTGAAAGTTCCAGTTTACGCGACTGCGTTTACCGCCGGCCTTCTGGCCGCAAAGGCTGAGAGCGAACCAGGCGCGGAAGAAGTGCCGGTCACGATCGTCAAACAGGGCGAACGGCACGAGATCGGTCCGTTTGATGTCGAGTTCGTCGCGATGGCGCATTCGATCCCCGAACCGTGTGCCCTGGCGATCCGGACGCCGGCCGGACTTGTTCTGCACACCGGCGACTGGAAGATCGATCCGACGCCGGGGGTGGGGCTGCCGATCGATCTGGACCGCCTTGCGGAAATCGGACGTGAAGGCGTGATGGCGCTGGTCTGCGACAGCACCAATGCGGTGCGTGACGGCATCAGCCCCAGCGAACGGGATGTCGCCGCCGAACTGAAGAAGGTGATCGCGGGGGCCAAGCAACGCGTTGCCGTTACCACTTTCGCATCCAATGTCGCGCGGATACGCGCTGTTGCCGAGGCGGCGGCGGCCAACGGCCGCGATGTCGTGGTTGTCGGGCGCTCGATGCACCGGGTGATCGCGGTGGCAGGTGAGCTCGGCTACATGGACGGGCTGCCGCAGTTTCATGACGAAGAGGCCTTCGGGTATCTGCCCCGGAACAAGACGGTCCTGCTGTGCACCGGATCGCAAGGTGAAAGCCGGGCCGCACTTGCCCGTATCGCGGCAGGGGACCATCGCAATGTGGCGCTGTCCCGGGACGACACCGTCATATTTTCCTCGCGCACCATTCCGGGAAACGAGAAGGCGGTTGCCGAGGTGCTCAACAATCTCGCCGACAACGACATCAACATCGTCACGGACAAGGATGCGCTCGTGCACGTCTCCGGCCATCCGCGCCGGGGCGAACTGGAACAGTTATACAAGGTGCTCAATCCGAAAGTCGTGCTTCCGGTTCACGGCGAGCCGTTGCATCTTGCCACGCATGCGGCTTTTGCGAAGGAACAGGGTGTTCCGGAAGTGGTCCGCGGCAAGAACGGGGACATCATACGCCTGAACGAGGGAAGGGCTGCCGTCATCGACGAGGTTCCGTCGGGCATCCTGGTCAAGGACGGAAGCGTTCTCGACGATCCTGAGGTGACCGGCGTGAAAGAACGGCGCAAGCTTTCTTTTGCCGGTGCGGCCATTTTGGCACTCGTGGTCAATCGAGCCGGAGATCTTTTGAGCGATCCGGAAGTTGCGCTGATGGGTCTGCCGGACACGGATGATGACGGCGAACCGATGGAAGACATTGTCATCAAGGCCGTGGTCGGCGCGGTGACAAGCATTCCGAAGGCGCGGCGCAAGGACAAGGACCTTATCGGTGAAGCAGCCCGGCGGGCAGCACGCTCCGAGATACTCGACGTGTGGGGCAAAAAGACGCTCTGCAAGGTTATGGTGACCCAACTATAATCCAGTCTGTGGCCTTCGGGCTGCGTCTGCGTGAAGGAGCTGAAATGATCGGACGATTGAACCATGTTGCCATTGCGGTCTCGGATATCGAGGCGGCGACAGCTGTCTATCGCGATACGCTCGGTGCGGTGGTGTCGGGAAAGGAAGAGCAACCCGACCACGGCGTGAGCACCGTTTTCATCAATCTGCCGAACACCAAAATCGAATTGCTGGAGCCGCTCGGCGACAATTCGCCGATTGCCAAGTTCCTGGAAAAGAACCCTTCAGGGGGCATTCATCACGTGTGTTACGAGGTGGACGACATCATTGCCGCCCGTGACAAGCTTGTCGCCGACGGGGCACGGGTGCTCGGCGACGGCGAGCCGAAGATCGGTGCGCATGGCAAGCCCGTCCTGTTCCTGCATCCGAAAGATTTCCTCGGCACGCTGACCGAGCTGGAAGAGGCCTGATTGATGTCGGTCGCGTTTGGCATGGCCATCTTTTTCATGATCTGGTGGATCATCCTGTTTGCGATTCTGCCTTTCGGTCTTCACAGGACGCAGGAAGAAGCCGGGGACGTTGTCCCCGGGAGCGAGCCGAGTGCACCGCACAAGCCGCAATTTCTGAAGGTCATTGTGCTGACGACCGTGATTGCGACTGTGGTTTTCGGTACCTATCTGGCTTTGCGGCATTCCGGATTCGGACTTGATGACATTCCGTTCTTCAAACCGCCCAGTACCAGGGCCGGTTAATTCGCTGTTTCGGCCTGCTTTCATTCACAGGTGAAGCTTAAAAAAACGGCCCTCAATGAGGGCCGCTTGTTTCAGGTCGAGTGATTTGTAATCCGGATCTGATTTAACGGCCTTGTCTTCTGCGCATCCCCATGAAGCCCAAAAGACCCAGGCCTCCGGCCAGAAGAGGCAGTGCGGCTGGGACTGGGACGGGTGTCGCACCGTACAGAATGTCAATTGAGGTGGACGCCAGGGTATTGCCGTTCTGCGCGGCAGACAGGTTGATGGTGTAAAGGCCTTCGGCCTGTGGATCGATGATTCCCGGGAAAAGCGTGCTGAACCCGAGGTTCCACGAATTCTGCGCGACGTTGTAAGTGCCGACGATTGCGGAATAGAGCAAAAGGTTCGAAACACCTGCACCGTTTGCCGTCGAGTTGTTGCCCAGTGCGTGGTCCGCAAAAGGTTGATTGATGGGGTCGAAGGACTGGAAGTTCGTTCCCGCACCCGGATCCATATCCACCTGAAGCAGGTAGGTCAGGTCGGTCAGGTTGCGCGATCCCGTGCCCGAAACATCCGAGTTAATCGACCATTCGAAATTGAACGCAGACCGGTTTGTAGGAGCATTGCTGGATGCAGGCGAAAAGGTATACGTGCGGTCGCCATCATAATTGAACGTGTTTTCAGGCAGGCCGGCACTGTTGTAGCGCACCTTGCCGCGCAGCCCCAGTTCGACGTTGTTGGTGTTTACACCCGTGAATGAGCCGTTCGCGTTGCCGCTGCCGAATATGACCTCAGGAGTTACAAGACCTGTTCCATTGACAGGGCCCGCCAGAGCAGGTGCACTCAGGAGCATGACTGCCGTCAACAATGCAGCTGGTTTAAAAAGATTGTGAATCATCGAATCCCCCACTTTGTCACAATTATCAATATTATTTAGATACGACCTATAGATAAATCGTGACCTGCGTCAACTCCTGGTTAACCACACTGCGTCTCCCGCAAGAATAAAGCGAAGGCGCATTTTCATTGACGAGGTTGTGGGTTCGGGCGACGCGAGACCAAAATCAGGAGCGTTGAGAATCGACAGGATCGGGCCGCAAAAGAAAAAGGCAGAGCGAGCTCTGCCTTTGATTAGTTCCGCGTCCAAACTGACCCCCGTTCCCTGGCCGGTTGTTTGACAACCTGGCTGGGCGGCTGCGGATCTTGCGATGCGCCAGAAGGTCCTTCCTCCCAAGACTCAGACCGCGATGTCCTTGAGCATCCTAGCATTTCTGCTGAAGCATCTTGTTGTTATTGAAATGGAACCTAGCGGAACAATTCGCGCTTGTCACCTGTTTGTCGTAAAGAGCCTATTTTTTTTGCTTGCCTAATTGATCCGCATGATAATTGGTTCACCAGTTGCCCGGAAAGGCCGGTCAATTAAGACGGCAAACGAAAGGAACCGCCACGCTTTTGTCCATTCGATAAAGCAAGGATTGCAAAAGCAGGTGTGGTTCAGCCAAGGGACTTGTTTTTAGGCGCAGCATGCGGTTTGACTGCGCATAATTCGAGCTATCCGCCAATCCGAGAGAACATGATGCGTCTGTCCAGATACTTCCTGCCGATCCTGAAAGAGACACCCAAAGAGGCCGAGATCGTTTCACATCGCCTGATGCTGCGCGCAGGCATGATCCGGCAGCAGTCTGCCGGCATCTATTCGTGGCTGCCACTCGGTTTCAAGGTTCTGCGCAAGATCGAACGGATCGTCGAAGAAGAGCAGGCGCGGGCAGGTGCCATTCAGCTTCTGATGCCGACAATACAATCTGCGGATCTGTGGCGCGAGAGCGGCCGCTATGATGCCTACGGCAAGGAAATGCTGCGCATTACCGACAGGCACGAGCGCGACATGCTGTTCGGACCGACGAACGAGGAAATGATCACCGATATCTTCCGGGGCTACGTGCGGTCCTACAAGGATCTGCCGCTCAACCTCTACCACATCCAGTGGAAGTTCCGGGACGAAGTGCGCCCGCGTTTCGGGATCATGCGCGGACGCGAGTTCCTGATGAAGGACGCCTATTCCTTCGATCTCGACAAGGAAGCTGCCCGGCACGCCTATAACCGCATGTTCGTGGCTTACCTGCGGACCTTCGACCGCATGGGACTGAAGGCTATTCCGATGAAGGCGGAGACTGGTCCGATCGGCGGGGACATGAGCCACGAGTTCATCATCCTGGCCGACACCGGGGAAAGCGAAGTCTTCTGCGACAAGTCCCTGCTCGAGTTGCCGATACCGGAGGAGGGAACGGACTTCTTTTCCGATCTTACGCCGATCGTGACACAGTGGACGACGCCTTATGCCGCGACCGACGAGATGCATGACGCGGCCGCATTCGAAAAGCTTGCCGAAGCCGACCGGGTGTCCGCGCGCGGCATCGAGGTTGGACATATCTTCTACTTCGGGACCAAGTATTCCGACGCCATGGGAGCGAAGGTCGCGACAGCCGAAGGCACCGAGGTTCCGGTTCACATGGGATCCTATGGCGTGGGGGTTTCCCGCCTTCTTGGTGCCCTGATTGAAGCGAACCATGACGACAACGGAATCATCTGGCCGAAGTCCGTTGCACCCTTTCACGTGGGGCTTGTCAATCTGAAGCCGGGTGACGCGTTAACCGACAGCGTTTCGGAAGATCTCTATGCGAAACTCGAAACTGCGGGCGTGGAAGTCCTTTACGATGACACCGACACACGTGCCGGCGCGAAATTCGCCACGATGGATCTGATCGGACTGCCTTACCAGGTGGTTGCCGGACCGAGAGGACTGAAGGATGGTCTTCTGGAAGTGAAGGAGCGTTCAACTGGGGAAAAGGAAATGATGTCCCCGGAAGCCGCTCTCAACAAGCTGACGTCGGCATTGACGGAATAAGCCGGTGCGGTGATCCTTTGAACGGGGATTCGGTTGCGGCTTTCGCGGCCGGCTGGGCATTGCTGAAGTGGAATTGTTATGACGACAGCAGACATGGCGGATGTTGGCGACGGCCAGACGACGGCAACCCCGACCCGGCCTTTTTCCGCCTTCGAATGGATGATCGCGGGGCGATATCTGCGGTCAAGACGGCGGGAAACCTTCATTTCCGTGATCGCCGGATTTTCGTTTGCCGGAATCATGCTCGGTGTCGCGACGCTTATCATCGTCATGGCAGTGATGAACGGGTTCCGCTCGGAGCTGCTGGACAAGATCCTCGGCATCAACGGGCACATGCTCGTTCAGCCGATCGACATGCCGCTCAATGACTATGATGCCGTCTCTGAGCGTCTCGAAGGGGTTCCGGACGTTGTTGCCGCATTTCCCTTTATCGAGGGTCAGGCCCTGGTGTCCGGGCCCGCGGGCAATCTCGGCGCGCTCGTGCGTGGTGTTTACGAGAGCGATCTTCGCCGGATGCCGCTTGTCGCCGACAATATCGGTCCCGGCAGCATCGACGGCTTCGATGCAGGCGAGGGCGTCGTCATCGGTACACGCATGGCGCAGCAACTCGGTCTGACGGTCGGTGACAACATCACGATCATTTCGCCCAGAGGAAGCGTCACACCAATGGGGGTCACGCCGCGCGTCAAGGCGTATCCGGTGTCGGCCATCTTCGAGATCGGCATGAGCGAATACGACGCGACCTTCCTGTTCATGCCGCTGGAAGAGGCGCAGGCCTACTTCAACATGGGAGACCGCGCGACCGGGATCGAGATCTATGTCGTTGACCCGGACAATGTCGGCGTGATGCGCAACGCCCTTGAGGAGGGCGCGGCGCGGCCCACGCTGGTCACCGACTGGACCCAGCGGAATGCGACATTCTTCTCGGCACTTGAGGTTGAGCGCAACGTGATGTTCATCATTCTGACACTGATCGTTCTCGTTGCCGCGCTGAACATCATTTCCGGCTTGATCATGCTCGTGAAGGACAAGGGCAGGGACATTGCCATCCTGCGGACCATGGGCGCAACCAGAGGCGCCATCATGAGGATCTTCCTGATCACGGGCGCGAGTATCGGCTGTGTCGGTACGCTTGCCGGGTTCTTCCTGGGGCTGATCGTATGCCTCAACATCGAGAGCATCCGGCAATTCGTTTCCTGGCTGACATCGACGCAGCTCTTCGATCCGACGCTCTATTTCCTGTCGAAACTGCCCGCCGAAATAGACAGCGGCGAAACGATCACGGTGCTGCTGATGGCGCTCGCCCTGTCGCTCCTGGCAACGCTGTACCCGGCGTGGCGTGCTGCCCGCCTCGATCCGGTCGAGGCGCTCAGGTATGAGTGAGGAACGGGAGGTGGACATGGCCGTGGACACGGACGCGAAACCCGGCACTCAGCACGCCGCCGTGGAACTTTCCGGCATCGTCAGAAGCTTCGACGAGGGTGAAAAGAAACTGCATATCCTCAAGGGCGCGGACCTCAGGATAGAGGCCGGGGAGATGGTCGCCCTGGTCGCCCCGTCAGGCACCGGCAAATCCACGTTGCTGCATATCGCCGGATTGCTGGAGCGGCCCGATGAGGGAGATGTCTTTCTGGGTCCGGTCAACTGCTCGGACCTGTCCGACGACGAAAGGACGGCAATCCGGCGCAACGACATCGGTTTCGTGTATCAGTTCCATCATCTCCTTCCCGAGTTCACGGCGCAGGAGAACGTGATGATGCCGCAAATGATCCGAGGCCTCGCCAGGAATGTCGCAGCGGAGCGTGCTGATGAACTGCTGGCCTACCTGCGGCTTGAAGACAGGGGAAGTCACAGACCCTCGGAGCTTTCGGGCGGTGAACAGCAGCGCGTCGCTGTCGCAAGAGCCGTTGCGAATGCGCCCCGTATCCTGTTGCTCGACGAACCGACGGGCAACCTGGATCCCAACACGGCAAATTATGTTTTCGAAGCGCTTTCGGCACTCGTCCGCGCCTCGGGCGTGGCGACATTGTTTGCAACGCATAACCTGGAACTTGCAGGCAGGATGGACCGGGCGATCACGCTGGAAGACGGGCTGGTGAAAGACCTCAACACGATTGGCTGAGGTTCGTGGGCGCGCCGTTCTGCCGTTTTCGCGGTGCTGAGAACAAATCAAATACATGCTGTTTAAAATTGTGGCACACCTATGGCGAATGGCGTGAACAAAAAGGGCTTGCAAAAGGAACAAAAATGGAACATAGTCTCGATATTCAAGGGTAGGACGTTGGAGGACGACATGATCCATATCGCTCGTGATTTTGCAGCATTTGCTTCCCTGGTCTGTTTCTGCACGACACTCGCCGTTTGGGGCGATGTTCTTTTCGCGGCTGCCTGATCTCCCCGGCAGACGAAATAGCGGGGCCGGCGTCGGCCGACTGACAGGTGGACTGTTTTCCCAAAGCGAATGAACGCGGTGTGCCGGCGAAGAAGATCGGGCACAACTCTGACAGCGTCTCGACAGCGGCAGTAAGACGAGATTGACTAGGCTCTGATTCAAGCAGCAGAAAAGAGCCTCGGCATGTCCGTGACATCAGGTGGATCCGTACAGTCTGAAAGCGCGTCGGTGGCGGGTGAACCCGGTTCGGGTGGCCCGGATTTCGTGCACTTGAGAGTACACTCCGCGCTGTCGCTCCTTGAGGGAGCGTTGCCGATCAAGAAACTTCTTGAACTGGCAAAAGACGATGGCCAACCGGCGCTCGCCGTCGCAGATACCAACAATCTTTTCGGCGCACAGGAGTTTTCGTCAAAGGCCTGGGGAGCCGGTATTCAGCCAGTTACGGCATGTCAGCTGTCCGTCTTTTTCGATGACGGTCTGGAAAGTGCGCGCCGGGGTGAAATCGCGCTCGCCGACGTTGTTCTGATCGCGATGACCGAGCGCGGTTACGGCAATCTCATGGAGCTGACCTCCCGAGCCTTTCTCGACACCGAGACCGGCTTGAAGCCGCATGTCACGGCCGAGTATCTTTTTTCCAAGTCGGAAGGCCTGATCGTTCTGACCGGCGGTCACTTGGGACCGGTGGGTGCAGCGCTGTTAGCCGGGCAGAAAGCGATCGCCCGGACACGTCTTCAGACATTGTCGACGGCGTTTCCCGGTCGCTGCTATGTCGAGATCCAGCGGCACGGGATGGAAGAGCAGCGCAAGACGGAAGACGCGTTTCTGGAGCTTGCCTACGAGTACGCTCTGCCCGTGGCCGCGACCAACGAGCCTTTCTTTGCAAAGCGGGAAGACTATGAAGCGCATGATGCACTGATCTGCATCTCCGAAGGACGGGTTCTCATTGAAGAAGACCGCAGACGTCTGACGCCGGAACATTATTTCAAAAGCCGCGCTGAAATGTGTGCGCTTTTTTCCGATTTGCCCGAAGCACTGTCAGCAACGGTCGAGATTGCAAAAAGGTGCAGTTTCCGGCCTGAGCGCCGGGCACCGATCCTTCCGCGCTTCACCGAAGGGGATGCGGATCCGGAAGCCGCGGAGCAGGCCGAGGCGGACGAACTCAAACGCCAGGCAAGGGACGGGCTGCGCGCGCGGCTCGCAGAACACGGTCTGGCTCCGGGACTTGAGGAAAAGGACTACTGGGAACGTCTCGACTACGAAACCGGCATTATCGAACGCATGAAGTTTCCGGGATATTTCCTGATCGTCGCCGACTTCATCAAGTGGGCCAAGGCCAAGGATATCCCCGTCGGTCCGGGCCGCGGGTCGGGTGCCGGGTCACTTGTCGCGTGGTCGCTGACGATCACCGATCTCGATCCGATGCGGTTCTCGCTGCTTTTCGAGCGCTTTCTCAATCCCGAGCGTGTCTCGATGCCGGATTTCGACATCGACTTCTGTCAGAGCCGGCGTGAAGAAGTCATCCGTTATGTTCAGGAGAAATACGGCCGCCAGCAGGTCGCGCAGATCATCACCTTCGGATCGCTTCAGGCGCGGGCCGTGCTCCGGGACGTCGGACGCGTGCTGCAGATGCCCTATGGCCAGGTCGACCGGCTTTGCAAGCTGGTCCCGGCAAATCCGGCCAATCCGGTCACGCTTGCCCAGGCAATCGCGGATGAACCGCGTCTGAGTGAGGCGGCGAAGGAAGAGGAGATCGTCGAAAGACTGCTCTCCATGGCCCAGAAGCTGGAGGGGCTCTACAGACATGCGTCGACGCATGCTGCCGGCGTGGTGATCGGCGATCGCCCGTTGGAACAGCTGGTTCCGCTCTATCGCGACCCACGTTCGGACATGCCGGTTGCGCAGTTCAACATGAAGATGGTCGAGGATGCCGGTCTGGTGAAATTCGACTTTCTCGGTCTGAAGACACTGACGGTGATCGACACGGCTGTGGCCCTGATCGAGCGGCGCGGTGTCTCGGTGGATGTCGCCGGTCTGCCGATCGATGATACCGGGACCTACGAAATGCTTGCGCGGGGTGAAACCTTCGGCGTGTTCCAGCTGGAAAGCCAGGGAATGCGCCGTGCGATCGCGGGCATGAAGCCGGACAGGTTCGAGGACATCATCGCGCTTGTGGCGCTGTATCGTCCCGGACCGATGGAGAACATTCCGGTTTACAATGCGGTCAAACACGGGGAACAGGACCCGGATTGCCTGCATCCGCTGCTCGAACCTATCCTGATGGAGACGAACGGGATCATCGTCTACCAGGAACAGGTCATGCAGATCGCGCAGGTGCTGTCCGGCTATTCGCTCGGGGAGGCGGACCTGCTGCGCCGCGCCATGGGCAAGAAGATTGCCGCAGAGATGGAAGTCCAGAGAGCGCGTTTCGTCGATGGGGCCGTCGAACGCGGCATCAACAAGAGCCAGGCCGGAACGATTTTCGATCTCGTCGCGAAATTCGCGAATTACGGCTTCAACAAATCGCACGCCGCAGCTTACGCACTCGTCTCCTATCATACCGCCTGGCTGAAGGCGAACCACCCTGTCGAATTCATGGCAGCGTCAATGACGCTTGATCTCGGCAATACAGACAAGCTGGGTGACTTCCGTCAGGAGGCCCGGCGCATGAAGATTGAGATCGTGCCGCCGTCGATCAACCGCAGCGGAGTGGTGTTCGATGTCTCTGACGGCAAAATCCTTTACGCGATGGGGGCGATCAAGGGCGTGGGCGAACAGGCTGTGGAGCACATCGTCGAGATGCGCGGCGATACGCCCTACAAGAGCCTTGGTGATTTTGCCCGCCGGATCTCGCCGAAGTTCCTCAACAAGCGCACGCTTGAGAATCTCGTCGCCGCCGGTGCGTTCGATGAAATCGAACCGGACCGTGCCCGCGTGTTCGAGGGGATCGACCGGATCATGGGGCTGGCCCAACGCACAGAGGAGAACAGGACGCTTGGTCAAGACGAATTGTTCGGCGGCAGCGACAGCGAAGAACCGCTGCAGCTTGACGAGGTGCTCAGCTGGACCAATGACGAGAAACTCCAGCGCGAGCACGCGGCAATCGGTTTCTATCTGTCTGCGCACCCGATCGATGAATATGCGAAGGTGCTGGATAAGATGCGTGCGCAGCCCTGGACCCAGTTTGCCGACGCAGTCAAGCAGGGTGCATCGCACGGAAGGCTCGCAGGAACGGTCATTTCGCTTCAGGAGCGCAAGACACGCACCGGCACAAGGATGGGAATTGCACGGCTTTCGGACGCGAGCGGCCAATACGAGGCACTGCTGTTTCGGGAAAAACTCGAGCAGTTCCGGGACGTGCTGCAGCCGGGACGGTCGGTCGTTGTTCTTGTCGGCGCCGACATGCGAGACGAAGAACCGTCCTTGCGCGTCGAGCAGGTCGACCCGATCGACAAGGTCGCGGCGCGCCTGCAAAAGAGCATGCGCGTGTTTGTTCGCGACGAACGCCCGATACAGAGCCTTGCACGGCAGCTTACCGTGAGAGGTGAGGGCGATGTCACGGTCATCGTACTGCTGGAGAACGGCTCGCGAGAGGTTGAAGTGAAGTTGCCGGGCCGATTCAGGTTGTCGCCAGAGATTGCCGGCGCCCTCAAGGCGGTGCCGGGTGTAACGGACGTGCAAATGGCGTGAAGCTGCGGACCTCCTTGGTCCGAAAGCCCCTCGATGCGGGAGTGAACAGTGGTGTCAGGCACAGTGTACCCGTCGTTATGCTCCTGTTCGCAGGCTTTCACCCATTCCATTGAGGAATTAAGAAATTCTGAAGTGAGTTCGAAGCAATTGCATGAAATTTTATCTTGTGAACTCTTAATGCTTTGAACGTGAGAAAGAATTTTGGCATCTTGTTAATAGTACTACGCGTTTTCCTTCCCGGTTGCTTATGATTTGGGGCTTTTGCATGTATTCTTGGCTCGAAAAATCATGATGTGTGCTGGGAATATGCAAATTGTGGACAAAACTCGCTAGGATATTTGTACTTCTTGTATCCCTTGGCGCAGGTTATCAGGCCTTCAATTTTGTCAGGGACACGGAAGTGGCGGTTGCGGCTCCTCCACCGCCGCCACCGGTGGAGCACGCCAAGGTTCTCGTTGCGGCGAAGGATATCCCCCAGGGAGGAAAGATTTCGGACCGGGATTTTGCATGGGTCGAATGGCCGAAAGATGCTGTCCCGCGCGGTGTCGTGACCAAGGCGAAGGCAGCGAAAGCAAGCCAGGAAATGATTGGCAGCATTGCCAGAACTGCGATTTTTTCCGGCGAACCTATTCGCGGAGAACGCCTGATCCAGACTGACAAGGGATACATGGCCACCATGTTGCCGAAGGGAAAGCGTGCCATCGCGGTCCTTGTCGGGCAGGAAACATCGGCGGGCGGATTCATCCTTCCGGGCGACAAGGTTGATCTCATCCTGACGCGAGAGCTTGAAGGTGTCGGGGTCACGAGTGAAACAATCCTTGAAAACATTCGCGTTCTTGCGATCGACAGCACCACGGCAGGTGAACAGGACGGCAAGAACCTTTCCCCCAAGCGAACAGCCACGCTCGAGCTGACGCTGTTTCAGTCTGAAGTGGTGGTCCAGGCGCAACAAGTGGGGTCGCTTGCACTTGCGCTGCGAAGCGTGGAGGATTCGGCGGAAAACGCCGACGTGACGGAACGCCAGCGTGCCCAGATCTTCGTGCGCGTCAATCCGGATCACTGGTCGGTCGGTTCGGCGCAAGGCGGCCGACTTGATTAACAAGAGCCAGCGCAGCTGACCCCTGCCGCGATCTCCTGAATGTTACATGGGGTCAAAGGGTTCTAGCCCCTCTGACGCCAGCCGCCCCCTCAATCCACTCTCCTGTGTCCGGACAACCAGAACATTCGTGTTTCAGGCGGAACTGGTGATCGCCCGAAGTTGGAAAGAAAAGCGGGTTTTGGTCTTGAAATAAGTTTCGCTGCCAACTATAAGGCGCGCATTCCACACGCAAGGGGCGGAACCTGAGTTTATCGGGGTCCATCCGGTGGCCGATTGGAGAGATCCTCCGGCCCATACTCCTCTTGCGGAGGTTAAACCGGAAAACTCAGGAGATTAAGGGCCATGGCTTTGCCCGATTTCACCATGCGTCAGCTGCTCGAAGCCGGCGTTCACTTTGGTCACCAGAAACACCGTTGGAACCCGCGTATGGGCCAGTACATCTTTGGTGTACGTAACGATGTTCATATCATGGATCTGTCGCAGACGGTACCTCTCTTGCACCAGGCGCTGAAAGCTGTTTCGGACACGGTTGCCGGCGGTGGCCGCGTGCTGATCGTCGGTACCAAGCGTCAGGCGCAGGAAGCGGTCGCTTCTTCTGCCCGCAATTCCGCGCAGTATTTCGTCAACGCCCGTTGGCTCGGCGGCATGCTCACGAACTGGAAGACCATCTCCCAGTCCATTCAGCGTCTGCGCAAACTGGAAGAAACGCTGTCTTCGGATGCGGCAAACGCCCTGACGAAGAAAGAGCGCCTGTTCATGGACCGCGAGCGCGAGAAGCTCGAGCGGAACCTGGGCGGCATCAAGGACATGGGCGGTATTCCGGACCTTATCTTCGTGGTCGACACGAACCGTGAGGCAATCGCCATCCAGGAAGCGCGCCGTCTCGGCATTCCCGTTGCCGCGATCCTCGATTCCAATTCCAATCCGGATGGCATCACCTATCCGGTGCCGGGCAACGACGATGCGGGCCGTGCCATTTCGCTTTACTGCGATCTGATCGCGCGTGCTGCAATCGACGGGATCTCCCGGGCACAGGGTGCTGCCGGTATGGACCTCGGCGAGGCGGAAGAAGCGCCGGTTGAAGAGGTTCTGGTCGAGGCCGCGGAAGAAGCTGCACCTGCTGAAGAAGCCCCGGCTGCTGAAGAAGCTCCGGTAGCAGAAGCAGCGCCGGTCGCTGACGAAGCTCCGGCTGAAGACGCGACGGCTGCGGCGCAAGCCTGATCCGGTACTGCCGCGCAATGCCGCGGCAGATTACATGTTGAATTCGCAAGGCGGGCTGCACTTTGTTGCAGTCCCGTCATAAAGATGCGGGCAGCGATCAGCTAAACCGTGTCTTATCTGAAACCCCCATCCACGAGGCAATCGATGAGCATTACCGCTGCGATGGTAAAAGAGCTCCGTGAGAAATCCGGCGCTGGCATGATGGACTGCAAGACCGCTTTGAATGAATCTGGCGGTGACATGGAGGCGGCTGTCGACTGGCTGCGCACCAAGGGCCTCGCAAAGGCCGCGAAGAAAGCCGGACGCGTTGCCGCTGAAGGTCTTGTTGGTGTTGCAACCGACGGCACCAAGGCTGCCGTAATCGAGCTGAACTCCGAGACGGACTTTGTTGCGCGCAACGAGGGCTTCCAGGAACTGGTCGCCAAAGTTGCCAAGGTTGCGACATCGACCGACGGTTCGGTAGAGGCGCTGGCCGCTGCCGATCTGGACGGCAAGTCGGTTGCCGACGCGATCACCGACGCGATCGCGACCATCGGCGAAAACATGACGCTGCGCCGTTCCGCACTGCTTGCGGTCAACGAAGGTGTCGTTTCGACCTATGTCCACGGCAAGGTTGCCGAAGGACTTGGCAAGATCGGTGTGCTCGTCGCGCTGGAATCGTCTGCAGATGCTGCAAAGCTCGATGGCCTCGGCCGTCAGATCGCGATGCACGTGGCGGCGACAAGCCCGCTTGCCCTGAACACGGAAGCGCTGGATCCCGCTGTCGTCGAACGTGAAAAGACCGTTTTTTCCGAGCAGGCGCGCGAGTCCGGCAAGCCTGACAACATCATCGAAAAGATGGTGGAAGGACGTTTGCGCAAATTCTACGAGGAAGTTACCCTCGTGAAACAGGCCTTTGTCATCAACCCGGATCAGACGGTTGAACAGGCTGTAGAGGCGCTTGCGAAAGAACTCGGGACCGAAGTCAAGCTTACCGGTTTCGTCCGTCTTGCCCTGGGTGAGGGGATCGAGAAGGAAGAGCAGGACTTCGCCGCGGAGGTGGCGGCAGCCACCGGGCAATAAGCTCACGAAAGCGCCGGCAAGTCCGGCGCTTTTTTTTTAGAAAGACAATTCTAATCCAGGTGAACACATGACGAATTCTTTGCGTTGGAAACGGATCCTTCTGAAACTCTCCGGTGAGGCCCTGATGGGATCGCAGGCTTTTGGAATTGACCCGGCCATTGTGCAAAGGATCGCGAAGGAAATTGCCGACGCCGTGGCTCTCGGAGCCCAGGTCGGCGTTGTCGTCGGTGGCGGTAACATCTTCCGCGGCGTTGCCGTTGCAGCGAAAGGCGGCAACCGGGTCACGGGTGACCACATGGGGATGCTCGCGACCATCATGAACAGCCTGACCCTGGCCGATGCCTTGCGGCGCTTGAAGGTCAACGCCCGCGTCCTGTCGGCCGTTGCGGTTCCGTCGATCTGCGAGACGTTTTCGCAGCGCGTTGCCGACCGCTACATGGAAGACGGCGATGTGATCATCTTCGCAGGCGGAACGGGAAACCCGTTTTTCACCACGGACAGCGGCGCGGCCCTGCGCGCAGCGGAGATGAAGTGCGACGCCTTTCTGAAAGGGACCCAGGTCGACGGCGTCTATTCGGACGATCCCAAGGAGAACCCCGACGCCGAAAGGTATGCGACCCTCGGGTATGAAGAGGTCATCACGCGCAATCTGAAGGTCATGGACACAACGGCCATTGCACTGGCGCGCGACAACTCCATTCCTGTCATCGTATTTTCAATCCATACTCCAGGTGCGCTGGTGAGCGTGCTTCAGGAAACAGGCACTTATACAGTCGTGGGCGACTGACACTTTTCAGCCTGATCTTTTCTTCAAGCCCTTGTGTTTCAGCGCGTTTGTGCCATGTTGGCGCGCGCTGAGACTCCATTTAGCCACGCAAAAAACACTAGTGAGGACAAAATGTCGGTAGAAGGTGTCGATCTGGACGATTTGAAGCGCCGCATGCAAGGCGCGCTCTCGGTGCTGAAAACCGATTTTGCAGGCCTTCGTACCGGTCGCGCATCCGCGTCCATGATGGACCCGGTGTCCGTCGACGCCTACGGCCAGGCCATGCCGATCAACCAGGTTGCTACCGTGTCCGTACCGGAGCCGCGTATGGTCGCGGTGCAGGTCTGGGACAAAAGCATGGTCGCCGCCGTCGAGAAGGCGATCCGGGAATCAAATCTCGGCCTGAATCCGGTGGTTGACGGGCAGTTACTCCGCCTGCCGATTCCAGAACTCAACCAGGAGCGGCGCCAGGAACTCATCAAGGTTGCGCACAAGTATGCCGAACAGGCGAAAGTCGCCATCAGACACGTGCGCCGTGATGGGATGGATGACGCCAAGAAAGCCGAGAAAGACGGTGATATCTCCCAGGATGACAGCAGGGTCGCGTCGGACGAAGTGCAGAAGCTGACCGATCAGATGATTGGCGAAGTCGACAGCATGCTGGAGCGAAAAGAACAGGAAATTTCGCAGGTCTAGGCTGTGACCGGACCTGTGATCAGGGGGAGCCTATGAGCGTCAGCCCGAACCCGCAAGCACCGGCGGAAAGCAGATCGATCGGCAATTTGCCCAAACATGTTGCCTTCATCATGGATGGCAACGGACGTTGGGCGACGGCACGTGGCCTGCCGCGGACGGAGGGGCATCGCCAGGGCTTGGAAGCGCTCAGAAGGACGATCCGGCACGCCGGGAATATCGGTATCAGGATCGTGACGATCTACAGCTTCTCCTCCGAGAACTGGAATCGGCCGGCAACCGAGGTTTCGTTCCTGATGGGTTTGCTTAAGCGCTTTGTTCAGCGCGACCTCAGTGAACTGCACGAGGCGAATGTGCGTATTCGCGTGATCGGCGGACGCAGTGATCTGGAACCTGGCATTCTGGCATTGCTGGAGGAGGCCGAGGACCTGACGCGCAAGAACACCGGACTGGATCTGGTGGTCGCGTTCAACTACGGCGCGCGTGATGAAATCGTCAGGGCCGCGCAGCACCTCGCGCAGCGCGTCAAAGACGGCGACTTGCGGGTCGAAGACCTTTCAGAGGACCTTGTTTCACAGGCTCTGGATACCGGCGGCCTGCCGGACCCGGATCTTATCATCCGGACCAGCGGCGAAATACGTCTTTCCAATTTTCTTCTCTGGCAGGCTGCGTATTCCGAATTTTACTTCTGTGACCTGAACTGGCCGGATTTCGACGAAGCCGCGCTCGATGAGGCCCTCAGCTGTTATTGCAATCGCGAGAGGCGCTATGGCGGGGTCGATGCCAAAGCGCTCTGACATGCGGCATCCATAATGGCAGAGCCCGGACCGAAACAAACCAAAATGTCCGACTTGCGGTTGCGGCTTGTTTCTGCCGTGATCCTGGGACCGCTGGTGCTGTTGATAACCTTCTGGGGCGGGCTTGCCTTTGCGATCCTCGTCCTTGTTGCAGCCTTGCTGTTCCTGTGGGAATGGATGTCGATCACCGGGACACGTGATGCCTTGCTTCCGGCCGCGCTGAGTTTTCTGACGCTTCCCGCGCTGACCGTTTTCCAGGTCATCGGCCTCCCGGAAATCTCCCTCATCGTCCTGGTCGCAGGATCCGCCTCCGTGTTTCTTTGTGCAGGCGGCGGACAGACAGGCCGCTGGGGGGCGGAAGGCGTGCTGTTCAGCGGTCTCGCCCTGTTTTCGCTCCTCGCAATTCGCTCGGGGAGCGACGGACTGCTGTTCGCTTTTTTCCTCATGTTCGTCGTCTGGGCAACCGACATCTTCGCCTATTTCACCGGACGGGCGTTTGGGGGGCCGAAACTCTGGGAGCGTATTTCTCCGAAAAAGACATGGTCGGGTGCGCTTGGCGGATTGGTCTTCGCGACCGTTTTCGGTACGGCGGTGGCTGCGCTTGCGAATGCGCAGGGGCTGCTGGGCTGGGCCGGCGTCGCGATCGTTCTGTCCGTCATCTCGCAGGCGGGGGATCTGCTCGAGTCGGCAATCAAACGCCGGTTCGACGTCAAGGATTCCGGTCAGTTGATTCCCGGTCACGGCGGCATCATGGATCGGATCGACGGCCTCGTTGCTGCCGCGATCTTTGCCGTTCTCATCGGAGTTCTGCTCGGCGGCCCACTTTCAGATCCTGTCGCGGGCCTTGGACTTGGATAAGCTTGGGGGAAGTTCGATGCCGGCTGACGCCGCAATCGATACCGGGCAGGGCCCGGTCAGGGTTACCGTTCTGGGGGCGACGGGGTCGATCGGTCAAAGTCTCGCCGATCTTCTTGAAAGAAATCCCGATCGTTTTGACGTCATTGCACTTGTGGCCAATCGGAATGCGGATGCGCTCGCCGACATGGCGATCAAACTCAATGCGTCGATTGCAGTTCTGGCGGAAAACGAAAACTACCAGTTGCTCGCTGATCGACTGAGTGGAACAGGCATCCGGGCCGCGAGCGGGCAGGCCGCGATCGCGGAAGCCGTGGATCTGGAGGCGGATCTGGTTGTCGGTGCGATCGTGGGTGCCGCGGGGCTGGCACCGACATTCAGGGCCATCAAGCCGGGGCGCCGCATTGCGCTCGCCAACAAGGAATGCCTTGTGTGTGCCGGTGATCTGTTCGTGGATCGGGTTCGCGAGGCTGGAGCGGAACTTCTACCGGTCGACAGTGAGCACAATGCGATTTTTCAGGTGTTCGAGAAAGACCAGGCTGATCAGATCGAAAAGGTCATCCTCACGGCGTCAGGCGGTCCGTTCAGAACCTGGCCTATCGAGAAGATGAAATCCGTCACTCCGGCACAGGCCCTCAGGCACCCGAACTGGGATATGGGTTCACGGATTACGATCGACAGTGCAACCATGATGAACAAAGGGTTTGAAGTCATTGAGGCTGCGCATCTTTTCCCCGTTGCAAATGATCAGCTCGATGTTCTTGTTCACCCGCAGTCGACGGTTCACGGGCTCGTGCAGTACAAAGACGGCTCGCTTCTTGCGCAACTGGGTAGCCCGGACATGCGGACACCGATCGCACACTGCCTGTCCTTCCCCAAGCGCATGCCCGTACCGGTCAAGCGATTGGACCTGGCGGAGCTTGGAACGCTGACCTTCGAAGCTCCTGACGCGGTCAGATTTCCCTGCCTGGGTCTTGCGCTTCAGGCACTGGATGCGGGTGGCGGCGCGCCGGCTGCGCTCAATGCGGCGGACGAGGTCGCGGTTCAGGCCTTTTTGAATGGCCGTATCGGGTTCCTGGATATTCCAGCGGCAATCGAAGCCGTTCTCGAACATTTGTCCGCTTCAGACCTGCTCAAACCTTCAAAATGTGTTGAAGACGTACTCAACCTGGATTCCGAAGCGCGGCAAAAGACCTTAGAGTGGGTCGAGAGCCGGACGTCATGGCATTGATGCTGCAGCAAAAAAAGTATCTTACCATTAACGCGCCGTAATTCTCTTATTAATAATGTGATGCAATAAATGCGTCGTCGCGTTTGGATCGGACCCGTTCATGGATCTCTTAGTATCTGCTTATTCCCTCGTTGTCGGAACGATCATTCCCTTTCTGTTTGTCCTGACAATCGTGGTGTTTTTCCATGAACTTGGACATTTCGCCGTTGCCCGCTGGTGCAACGTGAAGGTTGACGCGTTCGCCGTCGGGTTCGGCCGCGAGATCTTCGGCTGGAACGACCGCAAGGGTACGCGCTGGAAGTTGTGCATGATCCCGCTCGGCGGCTACGTGAAATTTGCCGGCGATGAAAACGCGGCAAGTGTTCCCAGCCGTGAAATCATCGCGAACATGAGCGACGAAGAGCGCAAGACCGCTTTCATCGCCAAGCCCGTCTGGCAACGAGCGGCGATTGTCGCCGCCGGCCCGCTGGCGAATTTCCTGCTTGCAATCGCCATCTTTGCAGCCCTGTTCGTGTCCGCCGGCAAACAGGGTTTGGTCCCGGTCGTGGAAGAGGTCTTCCCCGACGGCGCGGCGGCAAGAGGCGGTATCGTCGCCGGCGACGTTGTTAAACAGATCGACGGCCGTGACATTCACACCTTCGGCGAACTGCGCCAGATTGTCCTGATGAATGCCAACAATCCGCTGGTTTTTCAGGTGGAACGCGGGGGAGACCTCGTCGCCCTGACGGTGACGCCGGACGCCAAGGAAAAGGAAGTGTTCCTGGGCGAGCGTCAAATGGCCGGTGATATCGGTCTTCGCGGAAGTGCCGATCCGGAGAATGTCATTCGCATCCAGTACGGCCCGCTCGGAGCCATCGCGGAAGGTGCCAGGGAAACCTACAGGATCATGGACGGCACCGTCAGTTACATCTGGGGTGTGATCACCCAGCGCCAGTCCGCGGACCAGCTTGGCGGCCCGATCCGCGTTGCCGAGATTTCGGGAAAAGTCGCGGAACATGGCTTGATTCCGCTGATCTCGCTCGCGGCCGTTCTGTCGGTGAGTATCGGCCTGATCAATCTGGCACCCGTCCCGATTCTGGATGGCGGTCATCTTGTTTTCTTCGCTGCGGAAGCCTTGCGGGGCAAGCCCTTGAGCGAGCGCGTACAGGATGTCGGCTTCCGCATCGGTTTGGGCTTGGTATTAATGCTAATGGTCTTCGTAACCTGGAGGGATATTTTGCGTCTCGTATCAAACGATTCCTAGCAGCCGTGACATTGACGCAACGTCTTCAGACTAAATCGCTTTCAGCACTCGAAGTGCGGTTGCGTTATCGGTAAAAACCTATACAACGTTCGTCGGTTCCGGGAATCCGCAGGGGTGAGTGCAGGTTTCCGGATGAGGTACTACAAAAAAGGCATAGCGCAATAATGCAGCGATTGCAGAGACTTATACGGGCCGTGTGTTTGGCGGCAGCCGTATTTTCGGTAGGGTCGGTCGCGCCGCAAGTGGCGGGACCAATTTCCTTTGTTTCGGTTGCCGAGGCAGCCGTGGCCCGAAGCATTCAGGTGCAGGGGAACACCCGCGTCGAGGATGAAACCGTCATAAGCTACATGACGATTGTCCCCGGCCGCTCCTACAGCGCCTTTGATGTGGATGAATCCCTGAAAGCGCTCTATGCGACCGGCCTGTTCGCCACTGTCGACATCACCCCTCGCGGCAGCACGGTCATCGTAACGGTTTCGGAAAATCCGATCATCAATCGCGTCTCTTTCGAAGGTAACCGGAAGATCAAGGACGACGCCCTGGAAACTGCGGTCCGTTCGCAGCCCAGGACAACGCTGTCCCGCGCCCGCGTTCAGGCGGACGTGCAGAACATTCTCGAGTCCTATCGCCGCTCTGGCCGCTTCGGTGCGTCCGTCGAGCCGAAGATCATCGACCGGGGACAAAACCGGGTCGACCTCGTCTTTGAAATCAACGAAGGTGCGAAGACGGGTGTCGAGCGCATCAGTTTCATCGGCAACAAGGCGTTCAGCGATGGCCGTCTGCGCGACGTCATTCGCACGCGCGAAACCGGTCTTCTGAGCTTCCTGCGCAGCACCGACACCTACGACCCTGACCGATTGGCCGCCGATGAGGAACTGCTTCGCCGGTATTACAATCAGAAGGGCTATGCCGATTTCCGGATTGTTTCGGTAAGCGCGGACCTCGATCGCGAGCAGAACATCTTCTACGTCACCTTCACCGTGGATGAAGGTGAGAGATACAAGATCCGCGATGTCGAACTGGTTTCGACCATCGCCGAAGTCGACCCTGAAGACCTGCGCAAGCTCGTACGTACGCGCAGCGGCCAGACCTTCAACTCCTTGCGCGTCGAGCAGTCCGTCGAAGAAATCACCCTGCGCGTTTCCGAGGAAGGATATGCGTTTGCGCGTGTCCGCCCCAGAGGGTCGCGCAACTACGACGACAACACGATTTCGCTGATCTACTACATCGAGGAAGGCCCGCGCGCCTATATCGAGCGGATCAATATCATCGGGAACGACCGGACCCGTGAATATGTCATTCGCCGCGAATTCGATATCGTGGAAGGCGATGCCTTCAACCGGGCGCTCGTGGACAAGGCCGAACGCCGTTTGCGCAACCTTGATTTCTTCGAGAACGTGTCGATCACCACGCAGCAGGGCAGCGCGCCTGACCGCGTCGTCGTCAATGTTCGCGTGGAAGAAAAACCGACGGGTGAAATCTCGTTCGGTGTCGGTTACTCGACCGTCGACGGTATCGTCGGTGACGTTTCGCTGACGGAAAAGAACTTCCTCGGCAGAGGCCAGTTCGTGAAGCTCTCCATCGGTGGCGGCACCGATACCCAGTCATATGAGTTCCGTTTCGTGGAGCCGTTCTTCATGGGACGCCGGGTAGCGTTCGACGTCGATGTCTATCGCAGGGTGGATGATGCCAACGACTACCGTTCGTTCGACCAGGAGAGAACGGGTGGCGGATTCGGCTTCACGTTGCCGCTGCGCGAAGAAGAGCTGACGCTTCGGCTGTTCTACAACATCTTCCAGGAGGACAACTCCGATCCCGACAACGAGTCGACCAACATCAACAATTGTAACACCAACAATCTGTCGCTTGCTGTTTGTGACTCGCTCGGAACCTACCTGACATCGCTCGTCGGTTACGATCTTCGCTACAACACGCTCGACCGGAACCTTGACCCCACGGATGGCATCTATGCCTCCTTCGGTCAGCAGTTTGCAGGTCTTGGCGGCGACAGCTACTACATCAAGACCGAAGCACAGGCCCGCGCCTACAAGGAAATCCTGGCTGATTACGGCATCGTCGGAAGCTTGCAGTTCCGTGGTGGTAACATCATGGCACTGGGTGACGAGCGCCTGCGGGTGTCCGAGCAGTTCATGCTTGGCGGCAACCTCGTGCGCGGCTTTGAAAACCAGGGTATCGGTCCTCGTGACGCAACGACGGATGATGCTATCGGTGGCCGGTTCTTCTTCGCGGCAACCGCTGAGGGCACGTTCCCGTTCCCGATCATTCCGAAGGAACTCGGGCTGAGCGGTGCGGTATTCGCTGATGCCGGTTCTCTTTGGGATGCGGACAGCGATCTGGTCAGTCTGGTTGAGAACAATGGCGGCAGGATCGATTCCAACGATCTGGCGATCCGCGCGTCGGTCGGTGCAGGTGTGCGGTGGAGATCGCCGTTCGGCCCGATCCGTGCCGACTTTGCCTATCCGCTCGTAAAGGAAGACTCCGACAAGACCCAGCTGTTCAGATTGAGCGGTGGTACCCGCTTCTAAATGGCGGTCAATCGGGTTAGAAAACGGCCGCCGGTCTTTACGGCGGCCTTTTTTGTTGGCTTGCAACAAGGATGACAATATGTCCGAGCCCAGGTTCTTCGAATTCCCGAATTCCATTGTGCTCAAGATGGTTGCCGAATGGGCAGGGGCGGAAATCTACCGTGGCGACGAGACACTCGAAATTTCGGATGTTGCTCCGCTTGAAGATGCAGGGGCCGGCACGCTCGTATTCTTTGACAACACGGCCTACCTGAAACAGCTGGAAACCACAGGGGCGGCCGCCTGTCTCGTCGGCCGGAAACACAAGGACAAGGTTCCGGAGAACGTGGCGGTTCTGGTCTGCGACGATGCCTACCGGTCCTGGGCAAAGGTGTTGGCAAACCTCTTCCCGGACGCCATGTCGCCCAGGGAGCCGGCCAGCTCAGGTGTCTCGCAAAGGGCGGTTGTCGATCCGACGGCCACACTTGAGGAAAATGTCACGATCGAGGCGGGAGCGGTTGTCGGGGCGGATGCCGAGATCGGCTCGGGCAGCGTCATTCGTGCAAACGCAGTCATCGGTTTCGGGGTAAAGATCGGCCGCAATTGCGTTGTTGGACCCAATTGCACCGTTCAGCATTCCGTTCTCGGGAACAGGGTCACGTTTCACCCGGGCGTGTGTTGCGGACAGGACGGCTTCGGCTACGCGATGGGGCCACAGGGACATCTGAAGGTTCCGCAGGTAGGGCGTGTCATCATCCAGGACGATGTCGAGGTCGGTGCCAATACGACGATTGATCGGGGTGCAAACCGGGACACCATCATCGGAGAAGGCACCAAGATCGACAATCAGGTTCAGATTGGCCACAACGTGGTTGTCGGACGGCATTGTGTTCTGGTGTCGCAGGTCGGCTTGTCCGGCAGTTGCACCCTCGAAGACTTTGTAGCGATCGGCGGCCAGACAGGTGTGCGCGGCCATGTGACGATCGGAATGGGCGCGCAGATTGCGGCCGTGAGCGTGGTTAGTGAAGACCTGGCTCCCGGCGGACGCTATGGCGGCACGCCTGCGAAGCCGGTGAAACAGTGGTTCAGGGAAGTTGCTGCCGTCAGAAAGCTTGCAGAACGCGGCAACGAACCGTAAACCGCGTTGATTTGAATGTTTCGGAGTTAATCCGCCGAGGGGCACTCATGGAAGACGAAGAAAAAAAGACACTTGCCAGCGCAGATATCATGAGAATCATGAAACTTCTGCCGCACAGGTATCCTTTCCTGCTTATCGACAAGATCATCGAGATGGATGACGATAACAGTTGCATCGGAATCAAGAACGTCACGATCAACGAACCCCATTTTTCCGGGCACTTTCCCGAAAGACCGGTCTTTCCCGGGGTTCTTCTCATCGAAGCGATGGCGCAAACGGCCGGTGCTTTGTGTGTCCATGCACGCGGCGACGACGCGCCGCCGCAACTGGTCTATTTCATGACGATCGACAAGGCGAAATTCCGCAAGCCGGTCGAGCCCGGTGATCAGGTGCATTTTCACGTCAAGAAGATCAAGCAACGCGCCAATATCTGGAAGTTCGACGCAGTCGCCCAGGTGGACGGCAAGAAAGTAGCGGAAGCGGAAGTCAGCGCCATGCTGATAGATGCGTGAGGGAAAATGACAGATATTCATCCGACGGCCATCGTTGAAGACGGGGCCGTGATCGGCGAGGGAACTCGTATCGGTCCATATTCGATTGTCGGACCGAACGTAGAACTTGCCGACGGTGTGACACTCGAGGCGCACGCCGTCGTCGCAGGCCACACCAGTGTCGGGTCCGGGACACACATATTTCCATTCGCCAGCATTGGTCACAAACCTCAGGATCTGAAGTTTGCCGGCGAGGTGACGCGTCTCGAAATCGGGTCGAACAACCAGATCCGGGAACACGTGACCATGAGCCCCGGGACCGAGGGCGGTGGCGGCGTGACAAGGGTCGGCAACAACGGTCTTTTCATGATGGGGGCCCATGTCGGGCATGATTGCCATGTCGGGAACAATGTCATTCTTGCGAACAATGCGACGCTGGCCGGCCATGTCGAACTTGCCGATTTCGTTATTCTGGGTGGCCTGAGTGCGATCCGGCAATGGTCGCGGATCGGCACCGGAGCAATTGTCGGCGGCATGACCGGTGTCGAATTCGATGTCATCCCATATGGATCCGTGATCGGTGACCGGGCACGCCTTGCCGGCCTCAACCTCATCGGCCTGAAACGAAAGGGACTGCCGCGCGAGCAGATCCACGCACTCCGTGCCGCCTACCGTGCCCTGTTCGACAGTGAAGAAGGAACCTTGCGCAGCCGGGCCGAGGCGCTTGCCGCAGAGGCACAGGACCAACCGCTGGTGAAAACGGTTACCGACTTCATTCTTGAGAAAGAAGACCGGCGTTTCTGCACGCCGCGCAACGAAGACTGAACAGATGCCGGAGTTGGCAGATGCACGCTCTGCGCGCCTGGCTCTGATTGCAGGAAATGGAATGATCCCCCGGCAGATCGCGGACGTCCTTGAGACATCCGGACGCGATTTTCAGATCGTCGCGATCAAGGGCGAGGCAGACGAGGAAACCAGACGGAAGGCGCATGCCGAACTCGGTTGGAGTGAGATAGGCCGCCTTCACGCTTTTCTCAAGCGAACGCAATGCAAGGAAGTCCTCTTCATTGGCGGCGTGACGAAGAGACCGGATCTCTTGCCATTCCTGACCGATTTCAGCACGCTGAAGCGACTGCCCGCGATTATCCGTACACTGTCGTCCGGTGGCGATGACAGCCTGCTGACCAAGGTAATCCGGCTTTTTGAAAACGAAGGGTTTCGCGTTGTGGGGATAAAAGATGTGGCACCTCGGCTTCTGGCGTCGAGCGGCGTTCTGGGACGTGCCAGGCCCTCCAAGGCAGACTGGCGTGACCTGGAGCTTGCCCTGCGCGCAACCGAGAAACTCGGCGAACTCGACATCGGACAGGCGGCAGTTGCGGTCGGTGGCCGGGTAATAGCGCTGGAAGGGGCGGAAGGTACCGATGCCATGCTGCAGCGCTGTGCCGACCTCAAGTCCAGCGGGCGTGTCAGTGCCCGCGGACGGAAAGGTGTCCTGGTGAAAACGGCCAAGCCCAACCAGGACCTGCGTGTTGATCTTCCGACTGTCGGACCGAAGACGATCGAGCTCGCCCTGGCCGCAGGCCTGTCCGGTATAGCCGTGGAAGCCGAGGGGGCCTTGATCGCGGACAAGGCCGACACGCTGCAAAAAGCCGATGCAGCCGGTCTTTTTGTCGTCGGGGTCGACCGCACGCGGATTTCAGACGGGCTGGCGGATGACTGACGCCGGGCCGACGATTTGTCTCGTTGCCGGCGAAGAGTCAGGCGATCAGCTGGGCTCTGAACTGATGAAAGCGCTGAACGGACGGCTTGGTTCGAACCTGCGCTATTGCGGCGTCGGTGGCGAGCGGATGACAGCGCTCGGTCTGACAAGCTTTTTTGACATGACCGACGTGTCCGTCATGGGACTGAGTGCTGTTCTGGCACGGTTGCCGTTGATCGTCCGGCGCGTCTACCAGACGGTTGATGCCGTGGTCGCGCAAGATCCCTCGGTGCTTGTCATCATTGACAGCCCGGACTTCACGCACAGTGTCGCCAGGCGGGTGCGGAAACGGGCACCTCATATCCCTATCGTGGGATATGTTTCGCCCTCCGTCTGGGCGTGGCGTCCGGGGCGTGCCAAAAGGATGAGTGCCTATGTGGATGAGCTGCTGGCCCTCCTGCCTTTCGAGCCGGCCGTGCACGAACGTCTTGGCGGGCCGCGTACCCATTATGTCGGCCACCCTTTGAGCGAAAATCTTGATCAACTTCGCCCGTCGCCCGGTGAAAGAAGCGCTGTCGGCGCGGACAACAGGGTACTGCTGGTGCTGCCCGGCAGCCGCGGCAGCGAAATCAAGCGTCTCCTGTCCGATTTCGGCGATACGGTCGGTCTCGTGAAGGACAAGATGCCGGATGTCGATGTGCTGTTGCCCGCGGTACCGCATCTGGAGGAAAGGATCCGCGAGGGTGTCTCCGGCTGGCGATATCAGCCTGAAATCGTGACCGGACTTCAGGCCAAAAACGCCGCGTTTCGCCGGGCTCATGCCGCATTGGCTGCCTCCGGAACCGTTTCGCTGGAACTTGCGCTTTCCGGAGTGCCCATGGTGGTCGCCTACAGGGTGGATTGGTTCTTCCGGCGGCTCAAGGAACTGAACCGAGTTCTCAAACTGGCGAACATCGAGACCTTCGTCCTTCCCAACATCATCCTGGGAAAGAAGGCGATACCCGAATTTCTGGACGAGGAAGTCGAGGCGAGGGTGCTCGCAGATCAGCTTTTGCCTCTCCTTGATGACGGTCCCGAGCGGACTGCACAATTGTCGGAGCTGGAGCGTCTTGACGATCTGATGCGATTGCCGGACGGTCACAGTCAGCGGGACGCCGCTGCAGACGTCGTCATAGAAGCAATGCGAAAGTAGCTATCCGTAAACGCTCTACATGTTTCTAAGGCATTGAAATCGAAGATAACTCTGAAGCGGGCCAATCCGACGCCGGTCCTGCCCACGCAAACGGAAACACCCCCGGGGTGGCCGGGGGTGTCTGGATTTTCGTTGGGGTACAGGCCTTAGCGGCGCTGATCGATCGGTGTGTAGTCCCGCTTGGTCGCACCCGTGTAGAGCTGCCGCGGACGGCCAATTCTCTGTGAGGGATCCTCGACCATTTCCTTCCACTGCGCGATCCAGCCCACGGTCCTTGCCAGCGCGAAGAGCACGGTGAACATCGTAGTCGGGAAACCGAGAGCCCGAAGTGTGATGCCGGAATAGAAGTCGATGTTGGGATAGAGCTTCTTTTCGATGAAGTACTCGTCGTTGAGAGCGATCTTCTCCAGCTCGATCGCGACATCGAGAAGCGGATCGTCCTTGATGCCGAGTTCGCCCAGCACTTCGTGGGTCGTTTTCTGCATGATGCGCGCGCGCGGGTCGTAGTTCTTGTAGACGCGGTGCCCGAAACCCATCAGACGGAACGGATCATCCTTGTCCTTGGCGCGTTCGACATACTCGGGAATGTTGTCGACCGATCCGATTTCGGACAGCATGTTCAGCGCCGCTTCGTTGGCGCCGCCATGTGCCGGGCCCCAGAGGCAGGCAATGCCGGCCGCGATGCAGGCGAACGGGTTGGCGCCTGAAGATCCGGCGAGACGCACCGTGGATGTGGATGCGTTCTGCTCGTGGTCTGCGTGCAGGATGAAGATGCGGTCCATGGCGCGGGCGAGAACCGGGTTTACCTTGTACTCCTCGCACGGCACCGCAAAACACATGTGCAGGAAGTTGGCGGCGTATCCCAGATCGTTGCGCGGGTAAACGAAGGGCTGGCCGACGTGATACTTGTAGGCCATGGCCGCGATCGTCGGCATCTTCGCGATCATGCGCAGTGATGCGACCATACGCTGGTGCGGATCGGTGATGTCCGTTGAGTCATGATAGAAAGCCGACAGGGCGCCAACCGTCCCGACCATGATCGCCATCGGGTGGGCGTCGCGGCGGAAGCCGGAGAAGAACCGGTTCATCTGCTCGTGGATCATCGTGTGATACGTCACGCGATTGACGAAGTCATCTTTCTGAACCTTTGTCGGCAACTCGCCATAGAGCAGAAGGTAGCAGGACTCCAGGAAATCGCCGTGATCGGCAAGCTGTTCGATCGGGTAACCACGGTAGAGAAGGGTGCCTTCGTCGCCGTCAATATAGGTGATTTTGGATTCGCAGGAGGCGGTTGACGTAAAACCGGGGTCATAGGTGAACATGCCCGTGTCCTTGTAGAGGGACGAGATGTTCACCACTGACGGCCCGATGGATCCGTCAAGAACGTTGAAATCGTGGTCGCCACCACCAACGTTTAGCTTGGCGTTGTTTTCGGCCATACAGAAACCCCTTCGTGTTATCCTGATGTGCCGATCAGCACGGGCATCTCTCAACCGCGAGAAGCCTGCGCCGGACGGCACTTGAGAAATTTTCGCGTCTTGCGTAGCTCATTTACCGCAGTGCCGCAAGCAGCCCGGTATAACGCTTTGGTCAAAGACGCTCGCGCAAGCTGCGCATCCCGTTCCCCCTGCCGGAAGACAGCTTCGGTAGATGTACCGACAGGGCAGGTCCGTGGGGGCCGGTCAGTTCGCCTGTTCCTTGATGCGGGCAAGCGACTCCTCTCTGCCCAACGCCACCAAAACGTCGTAGATGCCCGGCGAGACGCCGCGCCCGGTCAGGGCTGCACGGATGGGCTGGGCCACTTTTCCGAGCTTCAGGTCCTTTTCTTCGGCGAACGACTTGACCGCCGTCTCGAGCGCTTCCGCCTCCCATCCGGATATCGGTTCAAGAACGGAATACAGGGCCCCAAGAATGGATTTGGCATCGTCGTTGAGAATCTTTTGCGCCTTTTCATCCAGATCCAGAGGTCTCTGGCGCCAGAGATATGATGCACTTTCCGTGAGTTCGACCAGTGTCTTGGCCCGTTCTTTCAACCCGGGCAGGGCAGCCAATGCAGTCTGTTCGTTACCACCTGCCGCAAGCCAGGCAAGGACTGTATCGCCCTGGTCGGCATATTGCAGATAGGTTTTCCAATGACACAGGAGCTCCGCGTCATCGGTTGACCGCATGTAGTGTCCGTTCAGGTTCTCCAGCTTCTTGAAGTCGAAGCGTGCGGCCGACTGTCCGACCGCGTCCAGCCCGAACCATTTGATCATGTCATCGAGCGACATGATTTCCTCGTCACCGTGGCTCCAGCCGAGCCGGGCCAGATAGTTCCGCATCGCCTGCGGCAGGTAGCCGAGAGCGCGATAGGCCTCAGCACCCGTCGCACCGTGTCTCTTGGAGAGTTTGGCTCCATCCGGCCCGTGAATGAGCGGAATGTGTGCCATGACCGGCGTTTCCCAGCCGAGCGCCTGGAAGATCAGTGTCTGACGGGCCGCATTGGTGAGGTGGTCTACGCCGCGAATGATGTGCGTTACGCCCATATCGTGGTCATCGACGACGACCGCAAGCATGTAGGTCGGGGTCCCGTCGGAGCGCAGCAGAATCAGATCGTCGAGATCCTTGTTCGGAATGACGACCCGCCCCTGAACCTGATCTTCTATGACCGTTTCACCGTCCCTGGGTGCTTTGAGCCGCACGACCGGATCGATGCCTGCAGGCGCTTCGGACGGATCCCTGTCCCGCCAGGTTCCGTCGTATCTTGGCGGCCGGCCTTCGGCGCGCGCCTTTTCGCGCATGGCTTCGATTTCTTCCGGGGTACTGTAACACTTGTACGCGTTGCCGGACTGGAGCATCTGCGCGACGGCTTCCTTGTGCCGGTCGACGCGCGAAAACTGGGAGATAGGGTCGCCTTCCCAGTCCAGCCCCAACCAGGTGAGGCCATCGACCAAGGCATCAACGGCCTCCTCGGTCGATCGTGCCCTGTCGGTGTCCTCGATCCTCAGCAGCATCTTGCCGTTGTTGTGTTTGGCGAAGAGCCAGTTGAACAATGCTGTGCGGGCACCGCCAATGTGGAGAAATCCGGTCGGGGATGGAGCGAAACGCGTAACGATCTCTTGTGCCATGGTGTATTTTTGAAGGTCTCTATCAGGTGAGCAGCGCGGAGTGCGCCATCAATCTGGCGCGGTCTTAGCACAGGAAAACAGGGCAAAACAGTGCTCGAGCCGTTTCTTCCGCTTGTCCGGCAACAATGGTTTGTCCATGCCGGGCAATGACGGGGAAGGTTATGTCAAAATACGCCGCAACGCGTTGACGAACGCGACACGTTCTGCTGAGCGGCGTGAAAAAGCGTCGCGCAATGACAACAGTTCTCAGGGGACAAACCGGGCCATCCAAAGGTTGCTGTCGCGTGCCGGCGACGAAGGCAGTGAGGCATCGATACCCAGCGTCCTGGAAGATCAGGCGCTGCTTTGGATCAGTTTCTCCTTCGCCGCCGGAATTGCGGTCTACACGATGCTTCCCGCCGAACCCTCATGGCAGGTGTTGTCGGGCGTTCTATCGGTTCTGACGGGTTTGGCGGTTCTGGAGAACCGGAAGAAGGGCCTGGCTCCGCTTGTTTTGCTGGCGCTGGCATTCCTGACAGGAGGCACGGTTGCCTCAATCCGTACGGCATACGTCGCGGCGCCGCGCCTTGCCCATGAAATGACGGTGACCCTGAACGGGATCGTCGTCGACCGGATCGAGCGCGCGAACGGGCTAAGGCTGGTTGTCGGCGTTGAAACCGTCAATGAACGATCAGTGCGTGACGTTCTCTTTCCCAAACGCATACGCGTTCGTGTTCCCAGGGAGACGGCAGCCGTCACAGGTGACACCGTGAAGATGCGTGCACGCCTTTTTCCTCCCGCCGGTCCCGTAATGCCCGGAGGATACGACTTTTCCTTCGGGGCCTATTATTCGCAAATAGGGGCAACGGGTTTCAGTTTCGGTGCACCGGCCGTTCTGGACAGGGACGCCGCCCCGCTTGCAATGCGTTTGCCTGCTTTCATGCAGTCTTTAAGAGACATTCTGGCGGCGCGCATCACCGCCGATCTCCGCAATGCCCCGGAAGCCGCGCTCGCGGTCGCGCTGCTCGTGGGCGACCGAAGTGCGATCAGTGAACGTGACCAGGAAGATCTTCGCGCCGCGGGGCTCGCTCATGTCCTCGCGATTTCGGGTCTCCACATGGCTCTTTTTGCCGGCGGTACCTACGCAGCAGCTTCATTCCTTCTGTCTCTCTTCCCGGCCGTGAGTCTGCGGCTGCCGACCCACAAGATCGCCGCCGGCTGCGCTTTGCTTGCCGCAATCTTCTATCTGCTGGTTTCGGGCGGTTCCATTGCGACCCAGAGGTCATTCCTCATGATCGCTCTGGTGTTCGTGGGCGTGTTGACAGGCCGCAGAGGCCTGACAGTCCGCAGTGTCGCGCTTGCGGGGCTCTTTCTCCTTGCCCTGGCACCAGAACGCCTCTTTCATCCCGGATTTCAGATGTCGTTCGCGGCCGTCATTTGCCTGGTTGCCGTTTATGAAGCCTGGCGAGAGTATGCCGCCTGGACGCGCTTTGGAAATCCGGCGCAAGGCAGCTTGAAAGCCCGGCTGCTGATGTCGGCGGGCAAGTGGATGCTGGGGCTGTTCGTCACTGCGCTGGTCGCCGGCACGGCGACCGGGATCATTGCAGCGCATCATTTTGGCCGCGTCGCGCCTTACGGTCTTGTCGGAAACATGCTCGGGATGCCTGTCTTCTCACTTCTTATCATGCCGATGGGAGTACTCGCGTTCGTCCTGATGCCGTTCGGCCTGGCTGCGCTCCCTCTGTCGATCATGGCATTCGGACTTAAGGTACTTCTGAAGATTGCGGCTTTCGTGGCTGCATTGGACGGGGGAAGTGGCGTGATCGCGCGTGTCACGGCGACCGAGATGCTGGCCTTTTCCGCAGCCCTCTTCGCCTTCCTTCTTATGCGGGGAAGGATGCGCGCCTACGCCCTGTTGCCGCTCTTGCTCGGATTGTGCCTGGTCCGGTTTTCACCTTCTCCAGATGTGCATATTGCAGCGAACGGTTATCGCATCGCGGCAAGGGACAATGACGGTGTCTTGAAGTGGTCCGGCCGGAATGAAACCTTCCTTATCGAAACATGGTACCAATCCGAAGGCGTTGCGGGGCAGGCGATAAAGTCGCAAAAGATGAGATCGCCGCAAATCCGATGCGACACCCTCGGATGCGTCGTGGAAGCGCATGCACCGTCCGGTGACGGCCGGAAATTGCTCGGGCCGGTCAAGCCGCTGAAGATCGCCTTGCCCAGAATGCCGGAAGCGCTTCATCATGATTGCCGATACGCCGATCTTATCGTGAGCGATCTGGTCGTCCCCGGCACCTGTCCGGAGGCAATCGTGTTCGGCAGGAGCCTGAGACAGAGCAGGGGGGCCATATCCCTATGGCTCTCGCCACAGCTGCAAGAAGGCCATCCCGGCAGATCCGCGGCAAACGCTGAAGCCGGCAGTGAAAGGGCAGACGTCACCACCGGTATACTCAGGATTGAATTCGCAATCGCCGAAAAACCTCGTCCCTGGCACAGGCGAGGCAATGTCACACGCGCCTCGTTGCGACATGCACGCTAGGTGTGGTTTCCAAAAAGGTTGTTCATTCGCTATGAGTTCTTGAGACTGGTTGGCGACCAAACACAATCAGTTTCAGTGTCTTCGCAACGTTTCCGGCAGCTCAGTACTGTCTGAACAGAGCCACCAGCCGCCCCTGAACACGAACCCTTCCAGGACCGAATATCCGTGTTTCATAAGCCGGGTTTGCTGCTTCAAGCGCGATCGATGCACCTTTCTTGCGCAGACGTTTCAACGTCGCTTCTTCTTCGTCAACCAGCGCGACCACAATGTCTCCGCTGTCGGCACTGTCGGTTCTTCGAATGAGAACCGTGTCCCCATCCAGAATCCCTGCTTCGATCATGGAATCACCTCGCACCTCGAGGGCGTAGTGCTCGCCTCTACCCAGAAGTTCCTGCGGCACGCTGATCGAATGACTGTGGGTCTGGATGGCCTCAATGGGAACACCGGCCGCAATGCGCCCCATCACGGGGATCTCCGTTCCGGATTCCGGCTGCACCGGAACAGTGCGCTTCGGTTCCTGCTTCCCCAGCGAGCCTTCAATGACTTCAGGCGAGAAGCTGCCCCGTGGCCGCGGTGTCCCCAGACCCGGAGCGATCGAGTCGGGAAGGCGGACCACCTCCATGGCGCGTGCCCGATTCGGCAGCCTCCGGATGAAGCCGCGTTCCTCGAGGGCGGTGATCAGGCGGTGTATGCCCGACTTCGAACGCAAGTCCAACGCATCCTTCATTTCATCAAATGAAGGCGGAACGCCGGTTTCCTTGAGACGTTCGTGAATGAACATGAGCAGTTCATACTGCTTGCGCGTGAGCATCTTTGGCTCTCCCTGACCACGAATAGGGGCTGGTACAAATCAAGAACACAGTACCTGTTCCTATTGTGTTCTGCAAGGGTAAATGTTCTCTTACTGTTCTTCAGCGGATGACGGAGTGGTCCGGACCAGAGCCACGGCGCAGCGTCGGTCATGTGCGGCGCAGCGGTCGATGCCGCCGTGATCATCATGTGCTTCGTGTCGCGTCGACGGCATTTTGACGCGATTGCCAGGCCGGCTCCCGGTCCGCATCCGGTGACATTGAGCGCTCGTCGCGTCTGCACCCGAACCATTAAGTTCAGCCGGAGCGATGTCCGTGTCCGGGGAAACTTGGCGGCACCATCGAGCGATGACCAGCCCGGGAAGTACGGTGTTGATTGTCGCGTTTTTCGTTTGGCGTCGCAAAACAAGTCATGCAATTATGGGTTGCGTTTGTAGCGTAGCAAGTTCCTGCAAACCTGCGTAATTGGCGGAGCACAGGAACAAAACAATAATTTCTGTTCTTCGAACCGGCGCCTTGCGCTCTGGATTGCTGTAACACCAATCAACTGGCTGGCCGCATTGACCGTCGGTAAAATGCAACCCGGAAGGCTGCCATGACAGATGCAAGTGTAGAAAACGCGGGTTACTTGTCCGGGCTCTACAGTTCCGTCAACGGTGTGCAAAATCCCTCGGAGTTATATACAAAGCTGCGCCGCATTGCCGAAGATCTGCGGTTCGGGCGTTATGTCGTGCTGTTTCTGCCCCAGGTGACGGACGAAAACATACGGCCCAGCATCGTCGCTTCCAACTGGAGTGGCGCCTTATTGGCCGCTTATGACAGGCTGAAGCTGCTCGAAAACAGTCCGATCATAGCCGGGTTGCGACAGACGGACGACCCCGTCGAATATGACCTTGAAACGAAGGGAATCGACAGACCCGAAGAAGAGCAGAGCGTCGCGATCAACCTGTTTCTGGAGCATGAAATGCCACGAGGCGTCTATTTCGGATGCCATGACAAAACGGGCCGCCGAGGTGCAATCGGTTTTTCCGGGACCCGGTCCCTGCCTTCGCCTGCGGAAAAGGCGACCCTGCATCTGATCAGCCAGCATATTTTCTCCCGCCTTTATGCGCTCATGGGTGATCTTGGCGAGAAACTCGTACTCAGTACGAGGGAAATCGAATGTCTCGTCTGGTCAGCCCGCGGCAAGACATCTTCCGAATGTGCGACGATACTCGGCGTGGCGGAATCGACCGTTGCGGGCTACATAGCATCGCTTAATCGCAAACTGCACGCCCAGAACAAGACGCAGATGATCGCGATCGCGTATGAACTCGGCCTGATCTCGAACGCGAATGTCGGTCTGCGCTGACGCTAAGTGTGGAATCTCAGAAGGTTGTTCACTCGCATTGAAGTCTTGAGACTGGTTGGCGACCAAACCTAATCAGTTTCAGGATTTGTAGAATGAACAACCCGCTCCAGAGTGCTCGCACGTGTTTATTCAGTCGAGAGCATATCGTTGAGCGCCATGAGAATGGGGAGAATGTACAGACTATTGCGGCTGCATTCGGAATACACGCAGAGGAATATGTGGTTCCACGAATTTTATCCTGAATTCGGACGTTACCCAACGCTTCTGTTTGTGTGCCCGAGACGCTCGCGCGACACGCGGCCGCACGATTTGTGTCAGTCGTCCGCAATCACAATCAGTTCGCACGTTATCAGCGTCGGAGCCGATCCGGGCCGCAGATGCCCGGCGTGCAGACTGCCGTCCAGGTCGACACATCGGATGGGTAGATTGGTGCTGCCATCACTTCGCGCGCGGCATCCGGGCTGCAGAAGAATTTCCGAGATGAGGCCGCGCATGGCGCGCGCGTCGGTAAAACCTGCGCCTGCAAGACTCCCAAGTCCAGCGATTTTCACCGCCGGGGCACCGAGCGTTTCCCTCAATTCCTGGACGCTCGTCGGCAGGTCTTCGAAAGGAGCGAGCGTCGTGATCAGTGCGTTGGCAGGCGGATCAGAGGCGTCTTGCGAGGACCCGGTGACACGGAAGAGCGTGAATTCCGTTTCCGGATCCGGCCGAGAGACAAATTGCGCACCCTTGATGCCATAGCCTGCAACCCGGCTCCGGGCGCCAACATGCAAACTGTCCGGCAGCAGGTGCCCAAGATGCCTCCCGCCATCGTCTGTCCAATAGGCGTGAATGTGCGCAAACCAATGGCCGTCCCGTTTTCCGAAGATGGCAACCGCATCGCAGAGCGTGACCCCGGCGGAGTATTTAGTGTCGCTGTACCAGGCAGCGTGCCTGTCATCGATTGCCCTGTCCGGCATGACGTATTCAAACGGGCTGAGGGTCAGTCCGGCCAGGTCAAGCACGGCAGTGTCATATCCTGCCGCCGTGATCCAGTCCGCCAGCTGTTTCAGCAGGGGCATTCCCGGCAGCAGACCGATTGAAACCGTCTTGGCGTTGCACAGCCGGTGAGGGCGCCTGTCATTGTTTCTGGGGCCGGGATGGACGATCTGCGACAAATGCTCCGGAGCCGGGCGCCTCATATCAATCCCTGTTCCGCAAGGTGCTCCCGCACGAGTTTCTTGGTGATCTTTCCGTAGGCGCTTGTCGGCATTTCATCGATGAACAGATAACGTGCGGGCATCTTGTAGCGCGCGATTCGGCCGGTCAGAAAGTCCGAAAGTTCCGCGTCCGTGACGCTTTGTCCGGCATTCAGAACGCAAACAGCCAGCCCGATTTCCCCCCATTGAGGATCCGGAATTCCGAGGATTGCAACTTCGGAAATGCCGGGATGAGCCAGCAGGATTTCCTCAATCTCCTTGGGATAGACGTTCGATCCGCCAGAGATATACATGTCGGAGGCCCGTCCGGTCAGGTAGAGGAAACGGTCTTCATCCATGTGGCCGATATCGCCCGTACGGAACCAGCCATCGCGGAACGACTTGGAATTTGCATCCGCGTCCTCGAGGTACCCGGCGCAAACGGCAGCCCCGACAACGCAGACTTCCCCTGTCTCTCCGGGATTCAGCAGGTTGCCGTCCTCGTCCTGGATGCTCACCTCGATGCCGGTGCGCTCCGTGCCGCACGTGCCGACACGCGCCTGAGGACCATCATCGAGTGAATGGTCCTGGGGGCGCAGCACCGTTATGTTCCCGGTCACTTCGCCAAGGCCGTAATACTGAACAAGCACGTTTCCAAGCTTTTCGAGCGCTCTTTTCTGATCCTCGCGATACATGGGCGCACCGGCATAAATCACATGACGCAGGCTTGAGTGGTCGTAGCGGTCGACCGCGGGATCTTCCACCAGCCGTTTCACGATCGTGGGAACGGTAAAGAGGTTGCTCACCTTGTGTCTTTCGATCAGCTCGAAGGCCACTGCCGGTTTGAAACCGCCATCCGGCATCAGCACGTGCGCTGTTCCTGCCGGCAGTTGTGCGATCAACTGAAGCCCGGCTCCATGGGAAAGAGGGGCTATCACGAGGGAGGCGTCCCGTTCGCTCGTTCCGGGCAGCAGGTCGGCCAGATAGTTGACGACGACAAAGCCGATCTGGCCATGGGTCAGGACAACTGCCTTTGGCCGGCCTGTGGACCCGGAGGTGAAGAAGAGCCAGCAGGGATCGTCATAGGTGACGGGTTCATTGGCAAAACCGGAGCCGGCGTGGCCTGAAATCAGTCTTTCGTAGTCGAGACCGAATTCGCTCCTGCCGATGCTTATGACACCCTTGATATCAGGTCTTTCCGCCTTGACGGCCTCTGCCTGATCCCTGAAATCCGCATCGCAGACAAAAACCTGTGCGTCCGCCTTGACGCTGGCAAATGCGGTTTCGCCCGGTGCCTGGCGGAAATTGCAGGGGACCCAGACGGCGCCGAGCCTGAAAGCGGCGAGCATGGTCTCGACCATCTGGTTGGAGTTTCGCGCCTGGACCAGAATTGCGTCACCCTTTGAAACACCGAGATCACGGTGCAACGCGTGGCACAGCGCTGAGACGCGCTTGTCCAGATCTGTCCAGTTCCAGGATTTGTCTTCCCGGTGTATCGCGGGGCGCTGCGGCCAGCGGGAGGCGTTCCTGGTCAGGTAGTGCGAGAGGTTCGGGACGCGGTTCGAGCAGCGTTGCATCATGGATCGACTGTTTTCCGGTTCTTGAGATGTTGAGCGACGTTAGGGTACGGACCCATAATTGAAGACCATTTGGCGGCAGAAATGGCAAAATTTCACGAGGAAGCGTGCGCAGAGCGGGCTTTTGCCCGGTCAAGCGAGGTGACGCAGCGAGGTGAAGCCCTTTTGCCGTCCCTTGGATTTGGCCGTTTTGGTCATCTGCATCGTCGCGAAAGGCTTGAAAATGAACCACATTTCCTGCGCTTCCGCTCCTTGCAGCTGGTCAAAACGATCCAAACCAAATTGACTTCATTTATGCGTCCGTACCCTAGGCCGGTCGGGCCTTCCTTGACAAGCCGGAGCGTCGGCAACCCGTTCCCGGTGAAGTTCATTTTGTGCAACACTGCCGCCAGTTGATTCCTTCCATGCAGGACAATTCATGACGGACGCGGACATCAAAGACTGGGACGACGCTTATGCCAACGGGGCGCATGTCCCCGGTTCAGCTGCCTATCCGGACATATGGGCAAGCGCAGCAGAGACCTTCAGGGCGGGGTGGGCGGACACCTCACTGGATGTCGCCTATGGCACTTCGGATCGGCAAAAACTTGATCTGTTCCATCCGCAGGGCATCTCCAGAGGGTTGGTGATCTTCGTTCACGGCGGCTATTGGCTGCGGTTCGACAAGAGTTTCTGGTCCCACTTTGCAGCCGGTGCCCTGCAGTGCGGCTGGACGGTCGCGTTGCCCAGTTATGATCTGGCGCCGGCGGTCAGCATCGGCGACATCACGCAACAGATAGGATCCGCCATCACGTTCGCCGCAGAGCGGCAGGGCGGCCCGGTTCGCCTGGCCGGTCATTCGGCGGGCGGACATCTGGTAACCCGGATGGTCTGCGATAACTCTCCGCTTGACGCCAAGACCCTGAGCAGGCTCGAAAACGTGGTTTCGATCAGCGGGCTCCACGATCTGAGACCCTTGCGCAAGACCTTGATGAACGACTCCTTTTGCCTGTCGGAGGCCGCGGCGGCAGAGGAGAGCCCGGCGCTGCGCACAAGGAAAGCGAGTTGCGCGGTCACCGCGTGGGTCGGTGCGGCGGAGCGTCCGGAGTTTGTGCGCCAATCGAGGCTCCTCTCGGAAGCCTGGCCGGGAACGCGTCTTCATGTGGAACCCGACAGGCACCACTTCGACGTGATCGACGCGCTGAAGGATCCGGAAAGCCAGTTGGTTCGCACACTTTTGTCAACCTGACCCGATCGCCGCCTTCCAAGGCCGATCCGCGTTGCCGGCGCCTCGTGCCGGCCGGTGCCAGGTCAATGCAAGGCGAGCAGGTCCCGCATCCTGTGCCGCGCCGCATCCGGCTGCTGGGCCCGGATTGCCTGAGCCACGGCAATGTGGAGCTCACGGGAAACGGTGTCTGCACGCGGTCCGGCACCTTCCAGGCCGTTGGAGGAAACGAGAACGGCGTGGATCAGATTCTGAAAATGCGTCAGCATCAGGTTGCCGGTCGCTTGCAAGATCGTCGAATGAAAAGCGAACACTGCCCCGATCATGGCGTCCTCGCCGTAGTCTGAATGTATGTTTCGGGCTGCCTGCAGGATTCTGGCGTGCTGATTTCTAGATCCGTTTTCAGCGGCCAGGGCCGCAGCTTCCGGTTCGAAAATCGATCTCAGCTGGGCGGCTTCCACATAGATGCGGGCGGTCATCGGACACTCGGGCGTGTGCCAGCGAATAACGTCGGGATCGAGCAGATTCCAGTCCGTGAACGGACAGACCCTGGAGCCGTACCGACGCGCCGTGCGAACAAGGCCCTTGCCGCACAGTACCTTGATCGCCTCGCGAATGACGGTCCGCGAGACCCGAAGTGAGGCGACGAGTTCGTCTTCCTTGGGAAGAACATCTCCCACGGGGAAGTCACCAAGTGCGATTTTGTGCCCCAAACGCTCGACAGTCTCTTTCACCGCCCCGGTAGGCAGGGCCGTCAGAGCCTTGTCAGGTAGTTCGAAACGTAGTCCGTCGTCTTCTTTCATTGAGCCTACTCGGCTGATCGAAGCAAACGCTCAGACCCATCGGATCTTGAGCAAGACCTGACGCAAAGTATACATGATTGAACTCTAAAATCACACAGATAAATTTTCTTTAGGCGAGTGTTTTATATTATTTTGTTACATCAGTTTCTGTAGATTTTTGGTTGAAATTAAAATCCAGGATGGGAAGTACTAATAACTCTGTGCCTGATATCAAGTACGCGATGGATTTCTTGAGGTGAATGAAGTCGCCAGCACTAGAAATAACGGCTCTGACTGGTTTAATTTACAATTGATTTTTATGGAAAATTTAGAAAACCTACGCAAAATCCGTAAGGATACGTTGGGGTGCGGCCCGGCAGACCGGGCCGGTCTGCATGCCGTCTTCCGACTGCGTCATGTCCAGTCTAGAGGTAGGCGTCTTGAGTGTAAGCGGCAGTGCGTCGTTGCAATATGCTCCGAAAAAGGTGGGCCGGGTCAGTTTGTCCCGGACGTTCATCCTCTATACGCTCGGTCTGTTTGCGCTTCTCGGCATTGTTTTCATTGGCGTTCTGACGAAAATAACATGGGATGCGTCCCACGAGCGGGCCATCCGCGTGACGGAAGCGTTCTTTGAAGCGACCAAGCGCCCCTTCGAACGCGCCATCTGGACCGTCAATGCGGAAGCAACCCTCCAGTTGATCCGCGGGCTGGAAAGTCTCGAAGTGGTTGAGCGGGTCTGGGTCGAGACGCCCGACACCGGTGATTTCGGCGAGCCCGTTACCGGTCCGCGACGTTCCGATGCCCTTACCTATACCCTGCAGTCGCCGAGCACCATCCTGCACAAGGACGCGATCGGCCAGGTTTTCATTCTGATCGACAGGAATACGATCTCGCAAGAAATCTTCGCGACGGTCGGCTACATCGTGGCGGCCATCGTCGTCTACCTGCTTTTGCTCACGGTCGTGATCCGCTGGGTGTTCAGACGGCTGATCGGCCGACCGCTTACGGACATTGTCGCCTATCTGTCGACGCCGCGCCTGATCGAAAATCCGCCCGATACGACTCTCATGCCCGGGCGGGAGGACGAAATCGGAATTCTGGCATCAAGCCTTCAATCGATGGTTCAGCGCAGACATCACGACCTGCAGAAAATCCAGGAATATCAAACCAATCTGGAAGAACTTGTCGCGCGCCGGACCGAGCAGCTCAAGCTGGTTCAGGAAGAGCTGATTCAGGCCGACAACCTTGCCGCGCTTGGCGCGCTCGTGGCAGGCGTTTCACACGAGTTGAACACACCTCTTGGAAACGCGCTCATGGCTGCGACCACAATCAATGATTCCACGGAGCATCTTCGGTCCGAGCTCGACAATCAAAGCCTGAGCAAGGAGGCTCTGGAAAACGAAATTCAGCGGATCGGGGACACGGCGGACATTATCGAAAAGACCCTCGGGCGTGCGCGGGAACTCGTCGGAAATTTCAGGCAGGTTGCCGTCGACCGGCAAAGCGAGAAAATGCGGTCGTTCAATTTCGACCACATTGTCCGCGAAACGATTGCGACCCTTCAGCCGACCTTGAAGAAGACATCGTTCGACCTGGATTTGAAATTGGACGCGGATGTCGTCATCGAAGGGTACCCCGGAGCGGTGAGCCAGGTGCTCTCCAATCTCGTGGAGAATGCGATCAAGCACGGGTATGAAGGCAGAAAAACCGGCGAAATCCGGATTCAAACCGGCATTCACGACGCACGGCGTGTTGGATCTTCGCGTCAGCGCGAGCCGAAAATACAGTTGAGATGCAAGGACTTTGGTGTGGGGATACCGGAGAAGAACCTCAAGAAGGTGTTTGAGCCCTTTTTTACAACAAAATTCGGCAAGGGAAGTTCGGGGCTTGGCATGGCCATCTGCTACCAGTTGGTCACCGAGGCCCTGAACGGATCGATGTCGGTCGTGTCGAAGGTTGGGTCGGGGACGGAGTTCTCGATCGAGATCCCCTTGAAGGCGCCGGAGCAGGGCGGGCGCGAAACAGGGGTGCAGGTTCCGTAGATGAGCATGGATTTTCTGGTCCCACCCAAATCGCAAACAAACCGGGTTGCAAAGTCTCCCTGGAAAATACTCGTCGTCGACGATGATCCCGATGTTCACGATGTCACGCGGATCGCGGTGGACGGGTGCGACTTTGAGGACCGCCCGTTTGAACTTCTGCACGCGTTGTCCGCCGAGGAAGCGCGCGTGTGCCTGGCAGAGCACGATGACATTGCCGTCGCGCTCATCGATGTGGTGATGGAGAACGATACGGCCGGCCTGGGGCTCGTGAGCTGGATCAGGTCGGAACTCGGAAACAGTTTCACACGCCTGATCCTGCGGACCGGACAGCCGGGATACGCGCCGCAGACGGACGTGATCATGAAGTTCGACGTGGACGGTTACGCCGAAAAGGCTGAGCTGTCGCGCACAAAACTCATCACAGCGATCGTCACGGCGTTGCGCGGCTACAAGCTCGTTCTGTCCCTGGAAACCAATCGGCTGCGGCTGAAGCAACTGAACGCGCAATTGTCTGCCATCGTCGAGAAAAACGCATTGAGCGAGTTCGCGGCACTGGTGTTGGAGAATTTTTCGGATCTCGCCGGTGAGCCAGTCGACGGACTGTTATGCGGGCTGGAATCCTTTTCTCAGCCCGGCTCCGACGGGGTTTCCAACGTGCGGGTTCTGGCCGCCTCGGGCGCTTTCGAGGACAAGCTGGATCTGCCGCTGGACGTTATCGGCGAAGACCTTGTCCGCAAGTGCGTATCGGAGTGCATCGTCAACAAGAGCGAATATTCGACGTCCCAGGGCGTCGCGTTGCCCCTTATCACGAGAAACGGTCTTTCCGGAGCCCTGTTCATAGGGTTGCCGCTTGCCACCCTGAATGAAAAAATCGGGCCGGAGATTATTCGTCTGTTTGTGTCCAATGTTGCACTTGGCTACGAGAAGACGGGTCTGCTGGAGCATATTCGCAACCTTGCCTATGTCGACCGTACGACCGGGCAATCAACGTTTTCCGGATTTCTGGAGGCATTCCAGAGCCAGGCGGCAGCCGAACATCCTCTGCTCGTGATCCATTGCGATATCCAGCGTTTCCGTTTCATTGTCGACGGCATAGGAGACGAAAAGGCCGCGGCGGTTCTGAAACAGACCGGGCACCGGTTGTCGCAGACGTTTCCGGATGCGCTCGCAATCGCGCGCAAGGAAAAAGACGAGTTCCTCATTCTTCTGAGAGGGGGCCTGGAGGTCAGGATCCAGGACATCGTTGCAAGGCTCGAGGAATCCTTCCAGGAACCGATCGCCATTGACGAGAACCAGATTTCACTGAAACTGAGATGCGGGATCGCGACCGCCGATGAAGGTGAGCACAGTGCCGAGGAAATCGTGCGGCATGCGTCGATCGCGCTGAACGATGTCAGGCAGAAGGGGCTCACGAACCACGCTGTTTTCCACCCGCTCATGCAGGAGGCGGCACTGGAGAGATTGCGATTGGCATCGCTCCTGACGGGAAAGGGGGCTCAGGCGGAGTTCTCGCTCAACTACCAGCCGATCATGCAGGCGTCCGACGAAAGCATCGCCTCCTTCGAGGCCCTGATGCGCTTCCGGACTGCTTCGGGGGCAACCTTGAACACGATGCGGATGATCGAGGCAGCGGAAACAAGCGGGTTGATTGTCGAGATCGGGGCATGGATGTTCAGGTCCGCGTTCTCTGAATTCAGCGCTCTGAAAGGTGTCTCCGAGCGTGTCAGACTGAATGTCAACTTGTCGCCGAGGCAGGTTCAGGCCGGCCGGATTTACAAGGATATCGAGGACGCGGCGGCCTCCGCGGGCCTGGGTCTGGACCGGCTGGTGTTCGAAGTCACCGAAGGCCTCTTCGTCAACAACGATCAGGTGACCCTTTCCGTCCTGACCTGGCTGCGGAACAAGGGTGCCAAGGTGGTGATCGATGATTTCGGAACCGGCTACTCTTCCTTCAGCTACCTGCGAAAACTGCCGCTGGACGGCATCAAGATCGACCGCAGCTTCATCATGAACATGGAGCAGGATCCGGATGCTCTGGCTGTAGTGAGATCCATCATCGCCGTTGCAAAGGCACTCGATCTGAGTATCACGGCCGAAGGCGTGGAGACGGCCGGGCAGCGGAAAATCATGCAGGAACTGGAGTGCGATTTTCTGCAGGGATATCTCTTCGCAAAGCCACTGCCCAGTTCGGGGCTGGACGCCTTCGTGACCGCTTCCAAAGGTCCGGATCTCGCAGCCGGATAAAGAAATGCAAACGAACCACCGGTGAATTCCGCTCGTTTGCAGAGGTTTGTGCCAGGCGGTGGGCAAATGAGCCTGCCTTTTCTTCCCTTGCCACGATAAGTGATTGAAATTCGGTGCGATGCAGGCTCTCATAGCATTGCCCTTCCGACGACGCCTTGCGCGCGCTCCGGAGGGGCGTGTTGGGCAACCGGCATGGCTGCGCTAGGGTTGAGAGGGAGAAACAAGATGGATATGAGCGGCACCCGCCGGATCCCGGCAAAAAGAGAAGACGTCTGGAAGGCACTCAACGATCCGGAAGTGCTGAAGGCCTGCATACCCGGTTGCGAGAGCCTGGAAAAGACATCCGAGACGGAAATGAATGCCGCCGTGACGACGAAGATCGGACCGGTCAAGGCGAAGTTCAAGGGCGAGGTGACGCTCGAGAACATCAATGCGCCGGAGAGCTACACGATCGTCGGTGAGGGCAAGGGCGGCGTTGCCGGATTTGCCAAGGGTTCGGCGGACGTCAAATTGTCGGAAGAAGGCGGGGAAACCTTGCTCACCTACGAAGCAAAGGCCCAGGTCGGAGGCAAGCTGGCGCAACTCGGCAGCCGCCTGGTGGATTCGACTGCGAAAAAGATGGCGGAAGACTTTTTCACCAAGTTTACCGAACGGGTCGGTTCTCCTGCGCAACCCGAAACGGATGACACAGCCGTCGATGACGAGCTGGATGCCGGGGTTGCGGAAGAAGCCAAGCGAATAGCGATCGAAGAAACACCGGGCGAAGTGCTTCATGCGATCGAGGAAGCCGAGCATGCTGTCGAGGAGACGCTGCAAAAGGCTGAGGAAAATCTCGAAGTTGCCGCGGGCCGCAGCGCCTTTGGTGGGCCGATGGTGTGGGGGCTGGCGCTCTTGGGCGTGCTTATTCTGGTACTGGCTCTTGCGAGTTGACCCCGTTGCGACAGATTGATTTGATGAAGGTCTTGCAACCTGGCATCGGCGAGGACCGTTTTGGGAAAACAATAACGCCGTAATGAGGCGTTTGCTGCTTTGACGAGGGAGAGGAATTTATGTCGAAGGTATCGATGGTTTTGAACGGTAAGTCTGTTTCTGCTGATGTTGAGGACCGGACGTTGCTTGTTTCTTTTATTCGTGATGTTCGTGGTCTGACCGGGACGCATGTTGGTTGTGACACGTCGCAGTGCGGTGCGTGTGTTGTTCATGTTGACGGGAAGGCTGTTAAGTCGTGCACGTTGTTGGCGGCGCAGGCTGATGGGTCTGATGTTGTGACGCTTGAGGGGATCGGGTCTGCGGCTTCGCTTCATCCTGTTCAGGCAGCGTTCCGGGAGCATCACGGTCTTCAGTGCGGTTTCTGCACGCCGGGGATGATCATGAGCGCGGTTGACATGATCAACCGTCACGGTGCCGGCAATCTGGACGAGGCGACGATCCGAGACGAGCTTGAGGGCAACATCTGCCGGTGCACGGGCTATCACAACATCGTCAAGGCGATCAAGGCGGCGTCGGACCAGATGGCGGGGATGGCGCAGGCTGCCGAGTAGGGTTTTCGGTTTGTTTTGAGTGCGGTTTTTCCGCGCTTTTGAGACGGCGGGACGGCCCGGTTTGCGAGGCTCTTGAGGAGAGGGTGCGTTTGTCTGGTGTGCGTTTCCGGATTTTGGTTTTGGGAGAGAGAAGATGGCGATTGAGGGGATTGGCGCACGTGCGCTTCGCAAGGAAGACAAGCGCTTCATAACGGGCAAGGGCCGGTATACGGACGACATGGTTCTTCCTGGGATGGGTCACGCGGCGTTTGTGCGCTCGCCGCATGCGCATGCGAAGGTGACGGGGATTGATGCGAGCGCGGCGCTTGCGATGCCGGGTGTGGATGCGGTTCTGACGGGGGACCAGCTTGTCGGTGACGGGATCGGCAACCTGATCTGCGGCTGGATGATCCATTCCAAGGACGGCACGCCGATGAAGATGGGCGGCTGGCGGGCGCTTGAGCCGGAGGTTGTTCGCCATGTTGGCCAGGCTGTCGCAGTTGTTGTCGCCGATACGGCTGCGCAGGCGCGCGATGCGGCGGATGCGGTTGTTGTCGATTATGAGGAGCTTGCGGCTGTTGTTGACGGTGTTGCCGCGCTTGCGCCGGGTGCGCCTCAGATCCACCCGGAGGCGGAAGGCAACCTGATCTACGACTGGGAGATCGGGGATGCGGCAGCGGTTGATGCGGCGTTTGCGGGTGCGGCGCATGTGACGAAGATGGAGATCCGCAACAACCGTCTTGTTCCGAACCCGATGGAGCCGCGGGCAGCGCTTGCCAGCTACGACGATGCGGAAGAGCATCACACGCTTTACACGACCTCGCAGAACCCGCATGTGGCGCGTCTTGTGCTTTCGGCGTTCTACAACGTGGCTCCCGAGCACAAGCTTCGGGTGATTGCACCGGATGTGGGCGGCGGCTTCGGGTCGAAGATCTACATCTATCCGGAAGAGATGGTGTGTCTTTGGGCGTCCAAGCGTGTTGGCCGTCCTGTGAAGTGGGTGTCGGACCGGACGGAAGCGTTCCTGACGGATGCGCATGGGCGCGACCACGTGTCGGAGGCTGAGCTTGCGCTTGATGCGGACAACAGGATTGTCGGTCTTCGTGTTAAGACGGTTGCCAATCTGGGCGCGTACATGTCGCTGTTCTCGTCTTCGGTTCCGACCTATCTCTATGCGACGCTGTTGTCGGGCCAGTACAACATTCCGGCGATCCACGCGAATGTGAAGACGGTCTATACCAACACGACGCCGGTTGATGCCTACCGGGGTGCTGGCCGTCCGGAGGCGACGTATCTTGTTGAGCGGATCATGGAGACGGCGGCGCGGGAGGTGGGTCTGTCGCCTGCGGACTTCCGGCGCAAGAACTTCGTGCGGGCGTTCCCGCACCAGACGCCTGTGATCATGTGCTACGACGCGGGCGATTATGACGCGACGCTGGATGCGGCGCTGTCGGCGGCCGACTATGCGGGCTTTGCGGCGCGCAAGGCGGAGGCGGCGTCCCGCGGCAAGCTGCGCGGGATCGGTCTTTCCTGCTACATCGAGGCGTGCGGGATTGCGCCGTCGGCGGCTGTTGGGTCTCTGGGGGCCGGTGTTGGTCTCTGGGAGTCTGCCGAGGTACGTGTGAACCCGGTGGGGACGATCGAGGTTCTGACGGGCTCTCACAGCCATGGCCAGGGTCACGAGACGACGTTCGCACAGCTGATCTGCGAGCGGTTCGGTCTTGACAGCGACGCGGTGTCGATCGTTCACGGGGATACGGACAAGGTTCAGTTCGGGATGGGGACCTACGGGTCGCGGTCCGGAGCGGTCGGCATGTCCGCGATCGTGAAGGCGCTGGACAAGGTGGAGGACAAGGCGAAGAAGATCGCGGCGCATCTGATGGAGGCGTCGGAAGGCGACATCCAGATCGAGGAGGGCGAGCTGAAGGTCGCGGGCACGGACAAGAAGCTGTCGTTCACGGAAGTGGCGCTTGCGGCCTATACGGCGCACAATCTTCCCGAAGGCATGGAGCCGGGTCTGAAGGAGGGTGCGTTCTACGACCCGACCAACTTCACGTTCCCGGCGGGCACCTATGTGTGCGAGGTGGAGGTCGACCCGGAGACGGGCAAGACGGAGATTGTGAGCTTCGTTGCGGCGGATGACTTCGGCAAGGTGATCAACCCGATGATCGTGGAAGGCCAGGTTCACGGGGGTCTTGTCCAGGGGATCGGGCAGGCGCTTCTTGAGAACGCGGCCTATGACGAGAGCGGCCAGCTTCTGACGGCGTCCTACATGGACTACACGATGCCGCGTGCGGACGATGTTCCCTCGTTCAGCCTGTCGACGCACGAGACGCTGTGCCCGGGCAATCCTTTGGGCATGAAGGGGTGCGGGGAGGCCGGTGCGATCGGATCGCCGCCGGCTGTGATCAACGCGATCACGGATGCGATCGGGTCGAACGATCTGACGATGCCTGCGACGCCGGAGAAGGTTTGGCAGCTGTGCCAGTCTCAGGAGAAGCAGGCGGCCGAATAAGGTTCAAGAGATCATCTTCGGGCAGGTTGGCCTGCCCGGTCATCTGACAGTGAGATTTTGGGGAGACCCGTCATGTATGAAACAACCTATCACCGCGCCGGTTCGGTTGCCGAGGCATCGGATCTGATGTCGAAGGCGGAGGACGGCAAGGTTCTTGGCGGCGGCCAGACGCTTCTGCCGACGATGAAGCAGCGTCTTGCGTCGCCGAGCGACCTTGTGGATGTGACGAAGATTGCGGAGATGAACGGCATCTGCGAGGGCGATGGCAGCCTGTCGATCGGGGCTGCGACGACGCATGCGGAGGTTGCCGCGTCCGATCTCGTACGTTCCAAACTTCCGAGCCTTGCCGGTCTTGCGGGCGGTATCGGCGACCCGGCGGTGCGCCACATGGGCACGATCGGGGGTTCGATCGCCAACAACGACCCGGCCGCGGACTATCCGGCGGCGCTTGTGGCGCTGGGGGCGACGGTTGTGACGAGCAAGCGGACGCTGTCAGCGGAAGACTTCTTCGTGGGCATGTTCGACACGGCGCTGGACGAGGACGAGGTCGTGGTGTCGGTGACGTTCCCGCTGATCGAGAAGGGGGCGTATGCCAAATACCCGAACCCGGCCTCGCGCTATGCGATGGCAGGGGTCTATGTGGCCAGGCACCGGGACGGCTCGGTGCGGGTGGCGGTGACCGGGGCGGGCCATTATGGCGTCTTCCGGGTCGACGGCATGGAAGCGGCGCTGGCGGCGAACTGGTCGCCGGACGCGGTCGCAGGCATCAAGGTCGATGCAGGCTCCATGCTGCACGACCTCCACGGCTCCGCCGCCTACCGCGCAAACCTCGTCACCGTCATGGCCAAACGCGCCGTCCAGAAAGCAGGCTGACAACACCAAACAAAACGTCATCCTTTGGTGAGCCCGGTTCGTATACGAGCCGGGCTCTCGTTTTCTACCGCGAATTCATGAAAGTCCGAACCTAAGTGTGATATAGACGACGAAACTGGAAGTCAGTTTGTGCTAGTACGATGAGTGAGTTTGGGAAAACCAGTATTTTTGGCCCATAAAGGCACACAAATTCGTCTAATGGATGCATAAGGACACAGTGGTGACCAGAACATCGTACGGCACATGGCCGAGAGGCGGGACAGAGGTTTAAATGGCGGTATCAAATCAGCGGGCTCCAAAAGCCGGTGATCGTCGGGAAAATCCCGTCGCGGTTGCTTTCCGGCCCATCCGATCAGCATTCTGGGGTGTGGCGGTCGTCAGCTTCGTCATCAACATCCTGATGCTCACCGGCCCGGTGTTCATGCTTCAGATTTATGACCGCGTCCTTGCAAGCGGTTCGGTTCCCACACTTGTGGTGATCGGTTCGCTGGCGATCGTTCTTTACGTGTTCTACGGAATATTGGAAGGGGTTCGCGGACGCATCCTGTCCCGTCTCGGGCAGCGTGTGGATGCCAGGCTTTCAGGGATTGTCTACAAGGTCTCCAACAGCCTTCCGGTGCGACTGGGTCGCAAGTCCGCGCGCCTGCGGCCGGTTCAGGATCTCGACACGATCCGCCAGTTTCTGTCAGGGCCAGGTCCGGCTGCCATTTTCGACATACCCTGGCTGCCGCTGTACCTGGGTATCGTGTTCCTGTTTCACCCTCTTCTGGGAGTTGTCGGGCTGGCCGGCGCAGTTATTATCTCGATCCTGATTGTTGTGAACGAGTACATGTCCCGCGGACCGACCGAGGATGCGGCCGGCCAATCGGGCCGCAGGACAGCCGTCGTAGAAAGCGGTCAGCGCAATGCCGAAGTCGTTGCCGCGATGGGCATGCAATCCACCCTGACCGCCCGCTGGGATGCACAGAACACGGAGTATCTGGCAACACAGCGCCGGGCTTCGGATACGACAGGAGTTTTCGGGACGGCGATCAAGACGATCCGTTTCATTCTGCAATCCGCCATTCTGGCCGTTGGCGCCTGGCTTGCCATCCAACAGGAAATCACACCGGGCGTGATGATTGCCGCGTCGATCATGACATCGCGCGCCCTGGCTCCGATCGAACAGGCTGTCGCCCAGTGGCGCGGATTTGTTGCCAGCCGTCAGGCCCTGCGCCGCCTGCGTGAAATCCTGCAGATCTCCGAGGCAGAGGATCCCAAGATGGATCTGCCGCAACCGTCAAAGGGCATCACGGTCGAACAGGTCTTTTGCGGACCGTTCGGCGAGACGACGCCCTATGTGCAGAATGTCACGCTGGATCTCCAGGCCGGCGACGGACTTGGTGTCATCGGCCCCTCAGGGTCCGGGAAGTCGACCTTTGCGCGGGCCCTTGTCGGGGTGACGACGCCGCTTCGCGGGGTCATCCGGTTCGATGGTGCCGAGCTTTCCCAGTGGGAAAGCAAGAAGCGGGGCGAATTCATCGGCTATCTTCCGCAGGATCTGCAGCTCTTCGACGGAACGATCGCGGAAAACGTTGCCCGCTTCCGCGAAGATGCGGCACCGGAGAAAATCATCGAGGCCGCCAAGCTGGCCGATGTGCACGACATGATTGTCGCGCTGCCGGAAGGATACAACACGATCATCGGCCGGAGCGGGCGCTCCTTGTCCGCGGGCCAGCGTCAACGCCTCGCGCTTGCGCGGGCTCTTTACGACAATCCGTTCCTGGTCGTGCTCGACGAACCGAACTCCAATCTGGATGCGATCGGCGAAAGCGCATTGACCAATGCCATCAAGGCGATGCGTGAAAAGGGCTCGATTGTCGTGGTGATTGCCCATAGACCGAGCGCGATCGCGACCGTCGACAAGATTCTGTGCCTCAAGGATGGCAAGATGGCCGGATTCGGTCCGAAGGAAGACGTGCTGAAACAGGTTGTTCAACCCGTACAGCCCATGCGTCAGGGAGCAGGAGCGGCCCGATGAAAAACTCAGATTCCATGAAGCACGCTGCAGCAACCAATCCGGCGGACGAGGAGCTCAGCAAGACGGTTCGCAAACATCTTTTCTTCTCGCTGTTTGTCACGATCTTCGTCGTCGTTGGTATCGGCGGGTGGGCGACCTTCACCGAGATCTCGGGTGCCGTGGTGTCCTCCGGCACGGTTGTGGTGGAAAGCAATATCAAGCAGGTTCAGCACAGGGAAGGCGGCATCGTTCGCGACATCAAGGTCCGGGATGGTGATCTGGTCGCATCCGGCGACCTCCTGCTTAGTCTTGACGATACAGTCACCAGAGCAAACCTTGCCGTGATCACCAAGCAATTGCAGGAATTGACCGCGCAGGAACTGCGACTGGAAGCCGAGCGGGACGAGTTGAAGGCGATTGCCTGGCCCGAAGATCGAATCGAGAGCCTGGGCGACATCGAACGAGGCCAGCAATTGTTGCTGGAAGCGCGTCAGAATTCGAAGGAAGGGCGCAAGAACCAGCTTGAAGAGCAGATCCGGCAGTTCAACAAGCAGACCCAGGGCCTTGAGGCTCAGGTCGAGGCGAAGGAATCCGAGATCGAGTTGATCAAGGAAGAACTCGAGGATCTCGACGGCCTCTTGAACAAGCAGCTGGTTTCCAAGAGCCGCGTATCAGCGCTTCGCCGGGAACAGGCGCGGCTGTCCGGCGAATACGGCGATCTCATCGCGCAGATTGCCAGAACAAAGGAAGCCATCAGCGAACGTCAGATCCAGATTCTTCAAATCGAGGAATCCTACCGGGCCGAAGTTCTCGAACAATTGCAGGAAGCGCGCTCGCGCATTGCCCAGTTGGAAGAACAGAAAATCGCTGCTGAAGACGAACTGACAAGGGTCGACATCGTGGCGCCGCGCAGCGGTTTCGTACACCAGCTGTCCGTTCATACCATCGGCGGTGTGATCGCACCGGGTGAAACGGTGATGCAGATCGTTCCGCGCGAGGACCAGCTGATCATCGAAGCGCAGGTGCAGCCCGTCGATATCGACCAGCTTCAGCCTGGGCAGGAAGCACGGATCCGCTTTCCGAGCTTCGACCAGAGGACGACACCGGAGCTTAATGCGAAGCTCCTGACGCTTGCCGCCGATCTCACGCAGGACGAGCGGACCGGCCTGAGTTTTTACACTGCCAGACTCATCATCGACGACAAGGAGTTGGAGAAGCTCGGCTCTCAGACGCTGGTCCCGGGAATGCCGGTGGAGACCTTCCTGCAAACCGGCGATAGAACTGTCCTGAGTTATCTGGTCAAACCGGTCACCGACCAGATCGCGCACGCGATGCGTGAGCGGTAGCAGCTTATCGTCAGGTTCAAGGAGAGGCGGACCGGCCTCCCTTTTTTGTCAGAGCACCAGCACGTCCACGGCTGACCCCGCCTTCAGTGCCGGGGCATGCGGCGGCCTGACGATCAATGCGCCGGACTTTGCCAACAGGGCGAGCATGGAACTGTCCTGCTTGGAAAACGGCGTTGCCACTAGCCGTCCGTCAGCGTCCTCGTGCAATGTGGAGCGAACATAGTCCTGGCGCCGGTCGTTTTCGGGCAGGTCGCCGCCCAGGACCGCCGGTCTTGGAGCTGTTGCACCGGACGAGGACCCCAGCATCCTGTGGATCAGGGGCTTGAGAAACAGCAATCCGCAGACAAGGCTTGAAACGGGATTGCCTGGAAGTCCGAGCACCCTGGTGCTTCCGAGCCTGCCAGCCATCAGCGGCTTGCCCGGACGCATGGCGATGCGCCAGAAGGCAAGGTCCATTCCTTCCCGGCCGAGAACGTCCTGGACCAGATCGTGATCACCGACCGAAGCTCCGCCGAGGGTCACCAGAATGTCTGCCTTTTCGGTGATTGCCCTGCGCACGTGATGCGCAAGTTCGACAGGGTCATCCGGCGAGATGCCGAGGTCGAGGGGCAGACCGCCGCAATCCTCGACAAGTCCGGCAATTCCTGCATGGTTGGACGCTATGATCTGGTCCGGACCGGGGTCCGTGCCCGGACGCACAAGCTCGTCGCCGGTCGCAAGGATCGCGACGCTCGGCCGCCTCACGACCGGCAGTTCGGGATGGTTCATTGCGGCTGCAAGCGCCAGTTGGCGATAGGTCAGCTTGAGCGGAGGTTCAAGAAGGACCTGGTCCTTCTGAAAGTCGAGCCCTGCAGGGCGGACATATGCACCTTGCGGAGGGATCTCAAGAACGGAAATGCGGTCGGCTTGCCGCTGCGCATTTTCCTGGATGAGGATCGTGTCGGCGCCATCGGGCAGCGGTGCGCCGGTGAAGATGCGAACGGTCTGACCCTTTTCGACCTTGCCCGAATAGCCATGGCCTGCAGGTGCTTCACCGATGACGTCGAGCACTGCACCGCCGTCAGCGACGTCCTGATGGCGCACGGCGTACCCGTCCATTGCCGAGGCTGCGAAAGGCGGCTGCGTCCGTTTCGATACGAGGTTCTCGGCAAGGGTCCGGTCGTTTGCCCGTTCGAGCGCTGCGAACTCGGTTTCCAGCGTATCAACACCCGAGAGAAGCTTTTCCAGCGCCTCGGCAACCGGCATGAGACTCATCAGGTTCCGCCTTCGCTGCCGTCTCTTTCGAGCGTCCAGTGCCCGGATTTACCGCCGGCCTTCTCCACGAGGCGAATGTCGCCGATGACCATGCCGCGATCGACGGCCTTGGCCATGTCATAGATCGTCAGGCAGGTGAGCGAACAGGCCGTCAGCGCTTCCATTTCAACACCGGTCTGTCCGCTGACCTTGGTGATTGCCGTCACGACTAGGCCGGGCAGCGTGTCGTCGGGTTCGATGTCCACCTTGACCTTGGACAGCATCAGGGGATGACAGAGCGGTATCAACTCGTGCGTCTTCTTGGCCGCGAGAATGCCCGCAATCCTTGCGGTTCCGATCACGTCGCCCTTCTTGGCATTGCCGGACCGGATGAGGTCAAGGGTCTCGGCGCGCATTGTGACCGATCCGCGCGCAACAGCGATCCTGTGCGTGCTTTCCTTTTGCGACACGTCGACCATGTTGGCGGCACCCGCTTCATCCAGATGCGTGAGTTTCTGATCTTGCTCGGACATGAGGCCTCAGACCGCCGCGGAAACGGGTGTGCGGGCGAGCAGGTTGCGGGTGGCACTGGCGACGTCACTCTGGCGCATCAGGCTTTCGCCGATCAGGAACGTCGAGATTCCGACCTTGTTCATGCGTGCGAGATCGCCGGGCGTGAACAGGCCCGATTCTCCGACCACAATGCGGTCGCCAGGCACTTGCGGGGCGAGGTCCTCGCTCGTCTCGAGCCTGGTTTCGAAGGTCTTCAGGTCCCGGTTGTTGATGCCGACCAGACGCGACGACAGCTTGAGCGCGCGTTCAAGCTCTTCCAGGTTGTGAACCTCGAGAAGGACGTCCATGTCCAGGTTGAACGCCGTTTCCTCCAGCTTCCGCGCGGTGTCGTCGTCAACGGCGGCCAGAATGATCAGGATACAGTCTCCGCCCCATGCTCGTGCTTCGTAAACCTGATACGGGTCGTAGAGGAAATCCTTGCGCAACGCGGGCAAGGACACTGCCGCCCGGGCCGCAGTCAGGAATTCGGGCTTTCCCTGGAAGGACGGCGCATCCGTCAGGACGGACAGGCACGCGGCCCCGCCGTCTTCATAGGCCCTTGCAAGGAGCGGCGGATCAAAGTCTTCCCGGATCAGGCCCTTGGAGGGGCTCGCCTTCTTGATTTCCGCAATCAGCGCATAATCTCCGGCGGCATGCTTTGCCTCGATCGCAGCCTGAAAGCCGCGCGGCGGCGCCTGATCGGCAATCCGGCCCTTGAGAACCTCAAGAGATACGGCAGCCTTGGCGGTGGCGATCTCCTCCCGCTTGTAGGCTTCTATTTTCTGAAGGATGTCAGACATGATTCTATCCGTTCGATGCCGCGACAAGCTTCTCAAGCGTGTCGGCAGACGTTCCGTCGTCAATGCTTGCTGCCGCCATTTCAACACCTTCCTTCAGGTCCCGTGCCTTGTCGGCCACCATGAGGGACGCTGCTGAATTGAACAGGACGATGTCGCGATAGGCGTTCCTGGCGCCGGCAAGGACCTCCCGCAGCGCTCTGGCGTTTTCGGCCGGCAGTCCGCCTTTCAGGTCTTCGGCCCTTGCCGTGGGTAGCCCCGCATCCTTTGGCGAAATCTCGAATGTGTTCACGGACCCGTCCTTGAGTTCGCAGACATGGGTCGGGCCGGTCGTGGTGATTTCGTCCATTCCGTCCGAGCCGTGAACGATCCATGCTTTTTCCGAGCCTAGTTCCTTCAACGCATGAGCCACCGGATCGAGCCATTTCTTCGCGAAAACGCCGACCATCTGCCGCTTCACGCCTGCCGGGTTCGACAGGGGGCCAAGAAGGTTGAAGATCGTCCGCGTGCCGAGTTCCATTCGCGTCGGGCCGACGTGCTTCATGGCCGCATGATGGAGCGGTGCGAACATGAAGCCGATCCCGGCCTTGCGTATGCAGTCGGAGATCTTCTTCGGCGCAATGTCGATATTCACGCCGAGTTCGGAGAGGGCTTCTGCCGCTCCCGATTTGGAAGACAAAGACCGGTTGCCGTGTTTTGCGACCGGGACGCCGCAGCCGGCGACAACGATCGCCGTGCAGGTCGAGATATTGTAGCTACCGGAGCTGTCACCACCGGTGCCGACGATGTCAATGGCATCGGCCGGGGCATCGACCGTCAGCATTTTGGAGCGCATTGTCGCGACCGCACCGGTCACCTCCGCGGTGCTCTCGCCACGTACGCGCAGGGCCATCAGAAATCCGCCCAGCTGAGAGGGCGTGGCAGACCCCGACAGGATGACGTCGAAGGCCTGTCGGGCTTCCTCCGGGGTCAGCGTCTGACCATCAGCGACCTTGGCTATGAATTCCTTGAATGTGGTCATGATCGTCGTCCGTTCCGGGTCATGTCACTGCGGGTTCAGACCGATCGCCTGCGAAATACCCACTTCGTTGACCTCAACCCCTGCGGCGTTCTGGCGGTCCGTGATGAACTGTCCAAGGAGCGAGTCGCTCATCTGCTGCGACAGCTGGTCATTGAGCGTGGCGTTGGCAGAAGAGGTTGCGTCGAAGTCGGGGACCGACACGTCGGCCACCTTGAAGACGATCCTCTGTCCGCCCGCAGACGTTGCAACCGCACTGGTGCCGACCGGGCCGCCGAACACTGCCGTCACGGCGTCCGGACCGAAGTCGCCTGCCGGTGCGTTCCGGGCCAGGTTCTCGGCACGCTTGACTTCAAGTTCCGCTTCACCTGCCAGCGTTTCCAGGGGTGTGCCCCCTTCGAGCCTTGCCTGGATCTCCGCGGCCCTTTCACTCAGGCGGGTATTCAACTGGTCGGCCTTCCAGGCCGTGATGACCTGTTCACGCACCTCGTCGAGAGCCTGGTCACGTTCCGGGATCACGTTGTCGACTTCGTACCAGAGAAATCCCTGATCTCCGAAAGGCAGCACATCGTTTTCAAGTCCGACGTCGCTTTCAAACACGGCGGCGAGGAGGCCTTCGGCTTCGGGAAGCTCAACATCGTCACCGGACGCCGACTTGCCGGACTGATCAAAGGCGGAAAGTGTTTCGACCGGGAGAGAGAAACGCTCCCCGACTTCGTCGAGCAGGGCTCCGCCGGCGCGCGCGTCTTCCACCTCGTCGAGCATGTCCAGGATTTCGCGTTCGGCCTGTTCAGCCGCGAGATCCTGGATAATCGCGTCCTTGACTTCATCGTAGGGGCGCGTGCTCTCCGGCAAGACCTCCTCGACATTCAATATGACTGTCGAAAACCGGCCTTCCACCGCGCCGCTGGTTTCACCTTCACCAAGCGAGAACGCCGTGCCGCCGAGCGTTTCATCAAGAAAGTCGTCCTTGGCCATCGTGCCGAGCGTGACATCATTGTTGCTCAGTCCGCGCTCGGTCATCAGGTCTTCGAAGGTTTTGCCGCCTTCGATCTCCACGGCTGCTTCCTGTGCAGCTTCGCTGGAGGGAAACGACATCTGGCGCACCTTGCGCCGCTCGGGCTGGAAATACTGTTCCGCACGCTGCTCGTATTCGTAGCGGGCATCCTCCTCGGCGATGTCATCGGGTCTTGCAACCGTTTCAGGCGTCAGGGAAAGGATCTTGATTTCCCGGTATTCCGGCGCGCGGAAATCCGATTTGTTTTCATCGTAGAAGGACGTCAGGGCCGGGTCCGTCGGATCTTCGATCGCTCCGATGGTTTCGTCCGTCAGAAGGACATAGTCGGCAGTCCGCGTCTCGAACTGGTAGGCGGACAGGGCCTCGAGGTAACTGGCCGGAGCTCTCAGGCTGCCGGCGATGCCCTCGGAGAGCTGGTTTCGTTCGGCCGTATGCCGCCGCTGCACGACATATTCATCTTCCTGGTAGCCGTAGGCGCGCAGGACCTGATCGAGCCTGGCGCGCTCGTACCGTCCGCTCGCACCGCGAAAGGCGGGATCCGACTGGATCAACGTTGCGAGACGCTGATCGGATACGCCGAGTTTCAGGTCCTGAGCCGTATTGCTCAGGGCCGCTTCCGCGATCAATCTTCCGAGAGCCTGCTGCGGGACGCCGAGGGCTGCGCCTTCTTCGGCCGTAAGCGGCCGGCCGAATTGCTGGGCGAGCCGGTTGAGGTCCTGACGGTAAGTCCGGTCGAACTCGAATATGCTCACTTCCGTGTCACCGACCTTGGCCGCGGTGTTCTGGCCGAAGCCTTGCAGGAAGTCAGTGACGCCCCAGATGGCGAAACTAAAAATCAGCAATGCGATAAACAGTTTGGCAACCCAGGTGCCGGCGCCTTTGCGCAGTGAGTCAAGCATGAAGACTTCCGTTTTATTTTTTTGTCCAAGGCCGTTCCAGCCGGCGCTTTACCAGGCCGCTGTGACCGGGGCGGGCGGATCATAATGAGGTGGCGGCTTCCTCGCAAGACGGTCGGGAACAAACTTCGGAGAAGAAAGAGAGATCCTCAAACCAAGGTGATTGCAACGCGGTGGCGCATCTGCTCTATAAGCGCCAGTCCAACCATCGGGTATCTGGGAGACGAAAACAGATGAGCGCCAAGATCAAGCCGCTTGTGGCCGGCAACTGGAAAATGAACGGACTGCGCGCCAGCCTCGCCGAATTCCACAAGATGAAAGCCGGTCTGGGCGACGAGATGGCCGATGCGGTCGACACGATGATCTGTGCGCCGGCAACACTTGTCGCCGCGCTTGCGGAGATCTCGGGAAAAGGCGCGCCGGGCATCGGCGGGCAGGATTGTCATCCGGCGGCATCCGGCGCACACACGGGAGACATTTCCGCCGAGATGCTCAAGGATGCAGGCGCAAGAGCGGTGATCGTCGGGCACTCCGAGCGCCGGACGGATCATGGTGAAACCGATGGCGATGTGAACGCAAAGGCGCAGGCTGCCTGGCGGGCGGGCCTGACGGCGATCATTTGTGTCGGTGAAACGGAGGCTGAACGCAAGGCAGGCAAGGCGCTGGATGTCGTCAGGACGCAGTTGGCGGGGTCCGTGCCCGACGGTGCGACAGCGGAAAACAGCGTCATCGCCTATGAGCCCGTCTGGGCAATCGGCACCGGACTCACGCCGACGACCGGCGATGTCGAGGAAATGCACACCGCCATGCGGGAAACGCTGACGGAGCGGCTCGGCGGTGAGGGGAGCACTATGAAGCTGCTCTACGGCGGGTCCGTCAAACCGGCAAATGCGGCTGAACTCATGTCCGTCAGCAATGTAAACGGAGCGCTTGTCGGGGGGGCAAGTCTGAAAGCCGACGATTTTCTCAGCATCATTGGCGCATATTCCTGACCACTTCAGACTTGAAGCTTTGATCGCGAAGTCGCAATTGAAGGGTAGAAAGCGCGCGCCGACTGGTGTAGAAGGCCGCCAAACCTGAAATTCAGATAGAATGGCATTCGATGGAAACCGTAGTCATCGTTATCCACCTTATGGTCGTGTTGGCCCTGGTGCTTGTTGTCCTCCTGCAGCGCTCTGAAGGCGGCGCGCTAGGTATTGGCGGCGGCGGCGGTGGCGGCGGCGGCCTCATGTCCAGCCGCGGAACAGCCAATGTGCTGACGCGCGCAACCGCTGTCCTGGCGGTCGCTTTTTTCGCGACATCTCTGACGCTGAGCCTCATCGCCCAGAATGAAGAGGCCCCCAGTTCAATCCTCGATGCCGCACCGGCGTCGACGGATGGCGCACCGGTGGACGGTGCTCCGAGCGGTTCAGGCGGTATCCTGGATCAGCTGAGACCCCAGGGCGAGCCTTCGGGTCCGCAGGTGCCGGCCGCACAATAGAGGCTTCGGCCGCTTCCAAAGACAACTGCCCTGCGGCTTCGTTCGCAGGGCATTTTTATGTGTTGAGAACGCAACTCCCGAGTGGCCAAACGGCTCCCGGCAAGGATATGGTATTGGTCCATGGCGCGATATATTTTCATTACCGGCGGCGTGGTCTCCTCGCTTGGAAAAGGTCTTGCTTCAGCGGCTCTGGGTGCTTTGCTCCAGGCGCGCGGATACAAGGTTCGACTACGTAAGCTCGACCCCTACCTGAATGTGGACCCGGGCACCATGAGCCCTTATCAGCACGGCGAATGCTTCGTCACTGACGACGGGGCGGAGACCGATCTGGACCTGGGTCACTACGAACGGTTCACCGGGCGGCCTGCCAATCAGCAGGACAACATCACGACGGGCCGGATCTACCAGAACATCATCGCCAAGGAGCGGCGGGGCGACTATCTCGGCGGCACGGTGCAGGTCATTCCGCACGTGACCGACGCGATCAAGAACTTCGTCCTCGATGGAAACGACGGCTATGATTTCGTTCTCGTCGAGATCGGCGGTACCGTCGGCGACATCGAAGGTCTGCCGTTTTTCGAGGCGATCCGCCAGCTCGGCAACGATCTTCCGCGCGGGGATGTGGTTTACGTCCACCTGACGCTGATGCCTTACATTCCGAGTGCCGGGGAGATGAAGACAAAGCCGACCCAGCACTCGGTCAAGGAACTGCGGTCGATCGGGATCCAGCCCGACATTCTCATGATCCGCTGTGACCGTCCGATCCCCGAGACGGAAAAGCGAAAGCTCTCTCTGTTCTGTAATGTGCGCGAGAGTGCCGTCATTCCGGCTTACGACGTGAAGTCGATCTATGACGTGCCGATCGCCTACCATCAGGAAGGGCTCGACGACGAAGTCCTCGCGGCCTTCGGGTTGACGGGCGCCCCGGCGCCGGTGCTGCAGCGCTGGCAGGAGATTTCGCAGGCTGTTGCCAATCCCGAGGGAGAGGTGAAGATCGCGATCGTCGGCAAATACACCGTGCTGAAAGACGCCTACAAGTCCCTGATCGAAGCGCTGGTGCATGGCGGCATCGCGAATCGGGTGAAGGTCAATCTGGAGTGGATCGAATCGGAAACCTTCGAGAAGGAGGATCCCAGCCCCTATCTGGAAGGCGTTCACGGCATCCTCGTGCCCGGCGGTTTCGGGGAGCGCGGAGCGGAAGGCAAGATCGCCGCCGCGAATTTCGCCCGCAACCGCAAGATACCTTACTTCGGGATCTGCTTCGGCATGCAGATGGCGGTGCTTGAAGCGGCGCGCAACATGGCCGGGATCACGGAGGCCAATTCCACCGAATTCGGTCCGAGCAGCGAACCGGTTGTCGGACTGATGACGGAATGGACCAAGGGTAACGAGAGAGAACTTCGCAACGAAGACGGCGATCTTGGCGGAACGATGCGGCTTGGCGCTTACCCGGCCACATTGAAGCCGGGGTCGAAGATCGCCGAAATTTACGGCGAAACAAGCGTATCTGAACGTCACCGGCACAGATATGAGGTCAATATCGGCTATCGCAGCCAGCTCGAAGACTGCGGCCTCATATTCGCCGGGACCTCTCCCGACGGTGTTCTTCCCGAAACGGTGGAGATCGAGGACCATCCCTGGTTTATCGGCGTGCAGTATCATCCCGAACTGAAATCGCGGCCGTTCGAGCCGCATCCGCTGTTCGCGTCCTTTATCGGTGCGGCGCTGCAGCAGAGCCGTCTGGTCTAGGCCGGCTTTCGGGGAGGAACAGAGTTGCTACGAGGTCTCGATCATATCGTCGTTGCAGTGAACGACCTCGACGCCGCCGGCGAAGCGTATGAAGCGCTCGGTTTCACGGTCACGCCCGAAAACAGGCATCCATGGGGAACCGCCAACCGGCTGATACAGCTCAACGGATTTTTCATCGAGTTGCTCAGCGTGGCGGAGCCCGGTCTCATCACGGAAACGGCCGGGAGGAGGTTTTCCTTCGGTGCGTTCAACCGGTCATTCCTCACCAGGCGTGAAGGTGCGAGCATGCTGGTCATGGAAAGCCGGGATGCAAGCCTCGACAGGCAGGATTTCGAAAGAGCGGGCCTGTCCCTCTTCGAACCGTTTTCGTTCGAACGCGTCGCGCACCTGCCAGACGGGCAGACGGCAAAGGTGGCCTTCGACCTGACCATTCTCCGGGATCCTCTAAGCCCGGAAATCGGTTACTTCACCTGCCACAACAAATATCCGGAAAATTTCTGGAAGCCGGCTTTCCAGAAACATGCCAACGGTGCAGGGCAGATCAGGACGATCTACATGGTCGCCGAGGATCCGTCGGATCATCACGAGTTTCTGGGCGGCTTTACCGGTCAGCGGGAAATGCGGGCAACGAGCCTGGGTCTTGAGGTCGAAACGGCGCGGGGCAGGATTTCCGTGCTAAATCCGGCGGCGTACCGGTCCCTCGTTGGCGAAAGCGCTGCGGAGGCAATCCAGGGGGATCTTCCGCAGATTGCTGCGATTGAGATCGGGACTGATTCGGCAGAAAAAACAGGTGTGTTTCCTGCAACCGGATTGCACGGTTTCACAGTGATCCTGTCCGCGGCAGAAAGCTGACAGGCTCCGCACTCTCAGCGACCATTGGGAAAACAACCAAGGGCGATTGCGGATTGAAAACGCAGCGTTAGCGGATCTCGTCGTCTGACCTGCACGACATGAAAATTCGCTTGTTGAATCAATCAGTCCTTTTATAGTGAACTCCGATCAAGCGCGCGACCCAAAGGTCTGACAGCGGAGTTCTCGAATGCCATTTCAGCGTATCGCTTCTCGTTCCCGTCATCTTCTTATTGCCGCTGCTGCACTGAGCTTGCTGGCAGCCTGTTCTGACGATTCGAAGCAGGCCGAGGCCCCGGCGGCCCCGCCGCCTTCCGTCACCGTGGCAAAGGTGACCTCACAGGATGTGCGCCAGAGCGAATCCTTTGTCGGCCAGATTGCGGCAGTGGATCAGGTCGATCTCGTCGCCCGCGTGAGCGGCTTCCTGGAGGACAAGGCCGTTCCCGACGGGTCGTTCGTGAAGCAGGACGACCTCTTGTTCACGATCGAGAAGGCCGAATACGAGGCCCAGCTGACAAAGGCGAAAGCCGATGTTGCCAGCGCGAAAGCCGATGCGGCTCTCAAGGCGGCAGACGAGAAACGCGACAAGGATCTTCTGGACAAGGGGCATGTGTCGGAAGCCGCCTACGAAGCAACGCTTGCGCAGAAACAGCAGGCCGAAGCGTCGGTCGAGGCGGCGCAGTCCGCTTTGCAGCAGGCGGAACTCAATCTGAGCTACACGGACATTTCCGCACCGTTTCCGGGTCAGATCGGCAAGAGCACTTTCAGTGTCGGGGAACTTGTCGGACCCAACACCAGTTCACTTGCCAAGCTGATCCGTCTTGCGCCGGTCTATGTCAACTTCTCCGTCAGCGAAGCGCAGTATCTGAACGCGGTGCAGACCCACAATATCAGTCCTGCCGATCTGTCTCCCGACGTAGCGCCTTCCATCAGCCTCATGCTTCCCAACGGGGACAAATACGGAGAAAGCGGCAAAATCGTCTATATCGACAACGAGATTGACGCGACGACCGGCACGATTTCCTTCCGCGGTCAGTTCGAGAACAAGGACGTCAGACTGCTTGCAGGCACCTATGTCACGGTTCTTCTGGAAGCTCCGAACACGGAGACCGCGCTCGTCGTTCCCCAGGCCGCGATCCAGCGGGACCAGCAGGGCGCTTTTGCTCTCGCGATCACGTCGGACAAGAAGGTCGAACAGAAATATGTCGAGCTGGGACAGCAGATCGGAACGAATTTCGTCGTGACGAACGGGCTGGCCGAAGGGGATGAAGTCATAACGGAAGGTCTGCAAAAAGTCCGACCGGGTGTCGAGGTCGACCCCGTCCTCGCATCCCAGCCGGCGGAGCAGAGCTAAATGTTTTCTCGCTTTTTTATCTACCGGCCGAAATTCGCGCTGGTGATTTCCATTGTTATCACGATTGCCGGTATTCTCGGATACGTGTCCCTGCCGGTCGAGCAGTTTCCCAATATCACGCCGCCGGTGGTGAACGTCTCAGCGACCTACACGGGCGCGAACGCCGAGGTTCTGGAAGAGACCGTGGCGGCCCCCATCGAGGGGCAGGTCAACGGCGTCGACGACATGATCTACATGCAGTCGACAAGCAACGACAGCGGCAACTATTCGCTCAACGTGACCTTTGCGGTCGGCACGGATCCGGACATTGCAACGGTCAACACGCAAAACCGCGTGTCGCAGGCGACAAGCCAGCTGCCGAGCGAAGTGACCGCGAACGGGGTAACCGTTCAAAAAGCCAGTACCAACATGCTGCTGGTGATCACGCTTTATTCGCCGAACGGCACCTATGACCCCGTTTTCCTGTCGAATTATGCCTCCATCAACCTGAAGGATTCGCTCGCCCGCGTTCAGGGTGTCGGCCGTGCCGACGTGATGACGGATTTCGCCTACGGCATGCGTATCTGGCTCGATCCGGACAGGCTCACCAGCCTGGGCATGACACCGACCGATTTCATCGCGGCCGTGCAGGACCAGAACATCCAGGTCGCTGCCGGCCAGATCGGCGCGCCACCCGTGCCGGACGGACAGCAGTTCCAGTATACGATCAAGGCGAAGGGCCGTCTGGCGACACCGGAGGAGTTCGAGGACATCGTCCTCAGAACCGGCGAGGACGGGGCCATCGTGAAGATCGGGGATGTCGCCCGGGTCGAACTCGGCGCCCAGTTCTACAACGCGTCGGGTGAGTTCAACGGCCAGCCTTCCACCGTTCTCGCGATCTACCAGGCTCCGGGTGCAAACGCGCTGCAGGTCTCCGAGAACGTGCTCGCGCGCCTTGAAAGCCTCTCGCAGGCATTTCCGGACGATGTCGAATACGCGGTTCCATTCAACACGACGGACTTCGTTCAGGCATCGCTGGACGATGTGATCGCGACGCTGTTCCTGACATTCCTGCTCGTTGTCTCCGTGGTGTTCATCTTCCTGGGGAACTGGCGCGCGACGATCATTCCGACCGTTGCCATCCCCGTGTCGCTGATCGGAACGTTCGGGGTCTTGCTTGCCCTCGGCATGTCGCTCAACACGATTTCCCTGTTCGCGCTGGTTCTGGCGATCGGTATCGTGGTCGATGACGCGATCGTCGTTGTGGAGAACGTCGAACGCATCATCGCAGAGGAGGGGCTTGCACCCAAGGAAGCAACCGCGAAGGCGATGGAGCAGATCACCAGTCCCGTCATCGCGACCACGCTGGTGCTACTCGCCGTGTTCGTGCCGACGATCTTCATGCCCGGCATCACCGGCCGGCTCTATTCACAATTCGCCGTGACGATTTCCGTTTCGGTGGTGATCTCGTCGATCAACGCGCTGACGCTGTCCCCGGCGCTCTGCGGCCTCATCCTGAAGGCGCGTTCCGGCCCGCCGAAGGGTCTCATGGGCCTGTTCGACCGCGGCATCACCGGCGTGCGCGACGGCTATACCGCGATCATCCGCCGGCTCGTGCGTGTGGCCTTTATCGGCCTGATCATCGTCGGCGGTGCGATTGCCGTGATCGTGTCGCTCGGCAGCACGCTGCCCCAGGGCTTTCTGCCGTCCGAGGACCAGGGTTACCTGATGGTGGACGTTCAGCTGCCCGACGGCGCCGCGCTACAACGCACGGAGACGGTCACGGAGCGCGTCGTTGAACTGACGCAGGCTGTCCCGGGTGTGGAGAACGTCGTCATCGTGAACGGCTATTCCATCCTGAACGGCGCGACGTCCTCGAACGCCGCACTCGTGATCGCGACAATGAGCAACTGGGAGGAGCGGCAGGAGCCGAACCTTCGCATCAATGCCATTCTTGCGAAGTTCTGGGCCGATTTCTCCACGATACCGGGCGCCAACATCATTGCCTTCAACCCGCCACCGATCCCGGGTCTCGGAACCACCGGCGGCGTGCAGATGATGATGCAGCAAACGGGTGGCGGCACGCCGCAGGACCTTGCGTCCGCCGTCGGCTCAATGGTGTATTCGGCCAACCAGAGCGCCGATATCGCGCGGGCCTATTCGACCTTCCGGGCGAATGTTCCACAGGTGTTTGTCGATCTCGACAGGGAGAAGGCCAAGACGCTGGGGATCGGTGTCTCCGACGTCTTCACCACGCTGCAGGCGTATCTCGGGTCTTTCTACATCAACGACTTCAACATCTTCGGCCGCGTCTACAAGGTCATGATCCAGGCAGACGGGCAGTATCGTGACAAGATCGAGGATATCGGCCGGCTCTATGTCCGTTCCCAGGACGGCACCATGGTGCCGCTTCGCAGTGTCCTGACGACCGAGAATGTGCTCGGGCCTCAGATCCTGACGCGCTACAACATGTTCCGGGCAGCCGCCGTCATGGCGGATCCGGCTCCTGGCGCTTCCACCGGTGTCGTCATCAACGAAATGGAATCGGCAGCAGACGAAGCCATGCCGCCTGGATACACCTACGAATGGACGGGAACGGCACAGCAGCAGCAGGGCGCCAGCAACATCGTGATGTTCATCCTGATGCTGTCCATCCTGTTCACTTATCTCTTCCTGGTTGCCCAGTATGAAAGCTGGTCGATGCCGGTCGCGATCCTGATGTCGGTGTCCTTCGCCATCATGGGGGCGCTCGTGGCGGTGTTCGTCACCGGCGGCGATGTCAATCTCTATACCCAGATCGGCATGATCATGCTTGTCGGCATGGGGGCGAAGAATGCCATCCTGATCGTGGAATTCGCGATGGAACAGCGCGACACGGGCAAATCCATCATGGAAGCGGCGACAGAGGCGGCGCACCTGCGTTTCCGCGCGGTGATGATGACAGCGCTGTCGTTCCTGCTGGGTGTCGTGCCGCTGATGACGGCGTCGAGCGCCGGTGCCGCCAGCCAGAAGGCGATCGGCTTTGCCGTCTTCGGCGGAATGCTGTTTGCAACCGTGGTCGGGGTCCTGATGATCCCCGTGCTTTACGTGTGTCTCCAGTACATCCGCGAGAAGGCGAAGACGATGCTCGGCGGTCAGGGGCATGTCAGCCGGAGTGCCGAGGCCGGATAAGCCAAGACATATCGACGATAAGAAAGGCCGGTCGACACCCACTGTCAGACCGGCCTTTTTGCTGAACATCCCGAAATCACAACAATCCGGGTGGTTTGCAAATACGCATCTGCGATCCATGCCGGCAGCGGCAACGTAAGAACCATCAGTCAGGCAAACAGATGGTGAGAGCGTTGATCGAGGTCTATTACGACGGCAAGTGCGGGCTCTGTTCGCGGGAGATCGGCTACTACAAGCGGCTGACACCGAGCACAAGCATCGTCTGGAACGATATCGCCACGCATCCGGAACTGCTACAGGGCACGGGCATGAGCCAGTCGGATGCCTTGCTCTATCTGCGCGTGCGCGACGAAGAGGGCACGATCCGAACCGGTCTGGACGCGTTTCTGGTGATCTGGCGGCAGTTCAGGGGATGGCGGCTTCTGGGCGCGCTCGCCGCCTTGCCGGGCGTCTATCGCGGCGTTTCATTTGCCTATCGGAAATTCGCAGACCGCCGTTTCAAGCGTCATGCGCATTGCCAGGCGAGCCTTCCGCCTACGGCGCCTCCTGCCGGCCTTCGGTCCTGAAAGCAGGGTCAGCTGCCAAGCTGTGCCTCTATGGCGCGGACGATCTTCGAAGATGTCGGTTTTGTCGGTGTCGAGAACCAGGCGACGATCGAGCCGTCCGGCCCGATCAGGTACTTGTGGAAGTTCCAGTAGGGGCGAGCCGCTGACCCGAGCGTTTCCGCCACCCACGCGTAAAAAGGATGCGCGAGCTTTCCCTTCACGGACGTTTTTGCGGTCATCAGGTATTTGGCGCCATATTTGGCTTCACAGAACCCGGCGATCTCGCCGTCTTGCAAGGGTTCCTGATTGCCGAAATCGTTTGACGGCACCGCGATCACGACCAGTCCGCTTGCCGAATAGCGTTCATGCAACTGCTGCAGTCCGGCAAGCTGCTTGCTGAACCCGCATCTGGTTGCCGTGTTGACCACCAGGACCGTCTTGCCCGCGAACTGCTCCAGCGGCAGCTGACTGCCGTCAGGCATGTCGAAGGAAAACTGCAGGGCGCTGTCCCCGGCCTGTCCGGCTGGCACTTGTGACATGCTCGCGCTCATGGCCACGGTTGCGCCGGCAACGAGGCTCAGAATGTTTCCGATCCGGGGCATCAAGTCATCTCCAATTGGCTGCCCTCATTACGTTCTCTTGAGGCGGTTCGGTTCACCCGTTGCCGACATTTCCGACAGTCTGTACCTCCTAGTTTCAGGACCCTAGGCACCCGTGTCCGGGCCGATCGGATCGAATATCGTCTCGATTGCCTGGAACATGGTCCTGTAGACGCCGATCTCGTCCTTGGCGAAATCGCCATGGGGAATGGCCTTCTTGGCTTCCTGGAGCAGATCCGAGCGGATGGCGTCCAGATCAATGCCGGTTTCCGCGGCCCGCTTTTCAATCTCGACATGGAGCCGCTTTGCGATGCCGGCATAGGCGACGATCGCTGTGACCATGTGGGTCGGTTCTTCCGGGATCGGCACTTTCATACGGATTCGTTTCCTTTTTGCATTTGCCGTGTCTTTTCTGCGCGCGACCTGTGGGACGGCATGCAGGCTATATAGGCTATGCTCCGCGAATGCCGGAAGATGTTTATAAAGCGGATGTGGCGCCGTAAGCGCCCCAAACTGCGTCGCTGAACCTGAGAAGCGGCACTGCGCGTTTCTTGATCGGAAAAATCGCCCATCGCGCTCGCTCCGGTGCGATACGACACATCACTGGATCTGGTGACACTGGGTCCGGATGCCAAAGTGCTGTTGAGCGAGAACAATAGTTCGAAGTTTGAATTCCATCTGGTTGGGAGGGACGTCAATTCGTCGAGGACCCAGAATGATCGGTGCTTGGTCACGACCCAAAAATGGGGGTAGAAGTGCTGACGACAGACTGGTTCTGCCCGTCATCAAGTTAAGAGGGGTGAGGAAATGGTTAATTTGACAAACAAACAACGATAAAGTTAACCTACGGTAAATTTATCAGGGGATTGATATATCATGAGAATTTGGGGTGTTTTGTCAGCCGCAGTTGTTTTGCTCTGTTTATGTGTTGTTTCCGGATCTGCCGCGACTATCGCAAGGGCCGGAGGTCCTTATTCAATTACGCTGGGTGAAGACTTGGTACTTGATGCTTCGGCGTCGTTGGAAACCACCGCGTCAGCGACAATCACCTCATATAAGTGGGACATCAATTACAGCGGGGGACCGGTCAGCTTTGATGTCGACACATCCAACCCAATCTACATCGTTTCTGCGTCTGCATTGTCAGCTTTGGGCATGGGGGTCGGCAGTTATAATATGTATTTGGTTGCCACCAGTGACGCGAACAGCGCCGATTCTGACTTTGCCTCGCTGGAAATCGTAGCAGCTGTTCCCGTTCCCGCTTCCTTTCCGCTCGCATTGGCAGGACTTGGCGGTTTGGCGATGTTGTGCCGGCGACGCAAGTGTCACTAACGCCTGTTTTGGCGTAGCGTTTGTTGCCGGAAATGAGACTAGTTTTTGGGCGGCACTCGCAGAGCTCCCACGGCCTTTTCCGCACTAACGCAATTGTTAGACGCGAACGAATTGAATGTTGCGCTCCGTTTGACCAGACATACCTGTATGTAAACTCGATTGATTCTTGAATCACTGCCGGTCTGTCCGAAGCGTGACCAACGTTTTTTTCCGAGTGCGATCCGTGCTCGACCGCCATGAGCGCGAACCAGTCCGGACCACACCATAGACCGCTTGCCGAAGCACTGGCGCTGACCGGGAAAAATGCCAATGGCGAATTCTCGTGCCTCTTTCGACGCTTTCAATTTCCGAAGCCAGCCATCTGTCTTTGTCAGGGTCTCCAGAGGATGCCTCCGGAACGCAAAACGCGGCCGTCTGTCTCTGGTTTCCAGAGCCGAGGCAATCTTGTTTTACTGGGAGTTTTTTGGTGAGCCGACAGGGGTTCGAACCCTGGACCTACTGATTAAAAGTCAGTTGCTCTACCAGCTGAGCTATCGGCTCTCACCAAAGTACCGAAGCGTTGGTGCAGCGAGGCTCGCCGCCGCGTCGGTGGCGTGTGTTTATGCTGACAATGGGGACATTGCAAGAGGCAAAACTCATTTTTTCAACAGCGCGGCGAAAAACGACATGCGTCGATGTGTCAATCATATAAACAACGATAAAATTCGCCATGAAATTATATCCATGAGTATTAATTGCCAAATAACAATACCAATTGGTAAACTAATTGCAGGATGTGCAAATATAGTAGCTTAACATTTTTGGGATATATTCATATCTAAGAAGATAAAGGTTATTCTACTGCGAAAACTGTCAGGTGGCGCAATATAGATTTGTGTTGTAACTTGGTGTGTCATCAGGAGGTCGCATGCGTACGACGACAATGGATACTCATACAAACTCCGTCGAGTTTGATTTCGTGAAGGGGCACATCGCTGCGACGATGACGCTGATTCACGCGCTCATCGATCAGGGTGTGATCGATCGTGAGCAGCTTGACGCTTTTTTTGCTTCTTTTATTGGTGAATTGCCGCACAATCGCGAAACACTCGGTCTGCGTCTGATCCTCGATCAGTGGCGCCAGGGTCTGAGAGAGGGTGATCCGGAAGAAGAGCTGAAGGGCATGATTTTCGAAGTCATCAGCGGGGGGCAATCCAACTAGGCACCGGTGCAGGCGGCCAGGGCAGGGGCCGTTGCCGATTGCAAAGCAAGGCAGGCGGAACGGGCGCTCAGGCGCCTTTTTTGATTCTGCAGCACAGTTCACCCCTTCTGTGCCGGAGGCGGATACCACGCTGGTCAAGAACGCGCAGCTTTGGTATCTCTGGTCTTGAGTGTGTTCGCGGTTTTCCAGGCGTCAGGTGTCTGTTCCATGTGTTTGTCCGTTTATCGTGAACGCGGTGCCGGATCCCCGAGAGGGTTTCTCCCGCGTCTTCGTCCGATTTTGCTGATGGCTTTTTTTGTCGCCTTGGGCATCTTGCCGCCGTTGCAGGGACTGGCGTCGGAACAGAATTTCATCACCATAGGCACAGCCGGGGTCACCGGTGTCTATTACCCGTCCGGCAGCGCCGCCTGCAGGCTCGTCAACCAGCAGAGAGCCGATCACGGCGTTCGCTGCTCCGTGGAAGCAACGCTCGGGTCCATATCGAATATCGAACTCATCCGGTCCGGCGACCTCGATTTCGGGTTCGCGCAATCCGATTGGCAACATCATGCCTATCATGGCACGTCGGTGTTTGAAGATACGGGACCTTTTGCAGACCTGCGTTCCGTATTTGCACTGCATGCCGAAGTCGCGACGGTCGTAGTCAGGGACACGTCCGGCTTCGGAACCTTTGATGACCTCAAGGGTGCCAGGATAGACATAGGCAGCAAGGGCTCCGGATCGGAAGCCTCCTGGAATACGCTCATCTCCAGCCTGAACTGGTCGGATGCGGACAGGCAAGGGTTTTCGAACAGAAGCAGTTCAGAACTCGCCGAAGCCCTGTGCAATGACGAGATCGATGCCTATTTCCAGTTGATCGGTCATCCGGCCGGCCTGATCGAGGAGACCATGGAACAGTGCGACATTCGCCTGATCGGCATGGACGGCTCGGCTGTTGCCGCTTTTGTTGAAAACGAACCCTACTACATGCCGGCAGCGGTACCGGCGGGCCTCTATGACCAGGACGAACCGGCCGGATCGTTCGGTGTCGTTGCGACGATCGTGACATCGGCCGCGATGCCCGATGACATCGTCGCGGCCCTCGTCGCGGCCGTCTACGAGAACTTCGATGATTTCTCCACCCTGCACCCGGCGCTCAGTGTTCTCACGCAGCCGGACATGGTCACCGATGGCGTCACGGCGCCGCTTCATCCCGGGGCCATGAAATACTTTGAGGAAAACGGGCTGTTGTCCCCGGCAGGCGAGCGCCGGGCGAACTAGTCACCCGCTCTCCAAAAGGTGACACGCAATTGTCTTGGAGTTTGATGATTCCGGGGCTAAATCAATGCTCCAATTCTCAGCCGGTCTATACCGGACCGAAATCGAGCGAGACCGGAAAACCAGATGATCCTCCAAGAAACGTCGGTACTCATTGCCGTTCTGGCCGGAGTTGTGTCCTTTCTTTCGCCTTGCGTGCTGCCCCTCGTGCCGCCTTACCTCGGGTACATGGCAGGCGTTTCGCTTGAGGAACTGGCCAATGAGGAAGAGGACAACCGCGCGGCAGCAAGAAGGGTCTTCCTGACGTCGCTTGTCTTTGTGCTTGGGTTTTCGACCGTCTTTGTCATGCTGGGTGCAACCGCAAGCCTTCTGGGTCAGATCATCCGGCAGTATCTCGATTTTCTAGGCTATATCGCAGGTGCGGTCATCATCGTCATGGGGCTGCATTTCCTGGGCGTTTTCCGGATTGGTCTTCTCTACCGGGAAGCCCGGTTCCAGGTTACGCGCAAGCCTGCCGGGCCACTGGGAGCCTATGTGATGGGGCTTGCTTTCGGCTTCGGCTGGACGCCCTGTATCGGTCCCGTTCTGGCCGGGATCCTCACCTTCGCGGCAGCGAAGGACACGGTCGGTCAGGGCGTTATGCTGCTGACGGCCTATGCGGTGGGGCTGGGTATTCCTTTCCTGATCGCGTCTCTCTTTGCCGGTGCGTTCCTGAAGTTCATGAAGCGGTTCCGCAAGCACATGGGGGTGGTTGAAAAGACGATGGGCGGAATGCTTGTCGTGACCGGCGTTCTGTTTCTGACCGGACAGATGGCCGTTTTCTCCTACTGGCTCCTGGAAACCTTTCCGGCCTTTCAGACGATCGGTTGATTCTGTTTCAGGCCGAATTGCTGCGCCCGGTTGCAGCTCACACCCGAATGGGATTTTTACGGCAAGACCGGCTTTATTGCGGCGGCGAGAACGCGCTGTCCCTGAATTCGGCTGCGGTGACAAGCGGATCACCGGCATAAAGCGCGGGCCGGCAAAGTTCGGTAACGGCGAGCAGATGCAGGCAGGCAAGGGATGCATCCGCCGCGTTGGCAAAGGGGCCGATCATCAGCGCGATCCCGCCTTCTTCGGTCTGCTTTTCCATCAGGAGCGGCCGCAGGTCGCGCATGCGCTCCTCGTTCTGTTCCTTGAAATCGGCCCATGCCTTCGCTGCGCCCGCTCTGGAGCGATAGTGTCCGATAACAGCCCCGAAGTCGCTCCGTCTGATCTGGCCTTCGCTTCCCGTTCCCCGGATCTGGCCGGCGGGAGCCGACGGGCTGATGACCCGAGGCGCAAGGGCCGTGCGTGTTGGTGTGCTGTCGAACTCCGGCAAGGTTTCTGCCAGTGTGTCCGGTATCGACGCCGTGGTAAGGGATGACGTGTCGCCGGACGTGGGCGATACGATCCTGACCGGTTCGGTTTCGGAAATTTCAGGCGCCGGCAGGGTTTGCGGGGGTGGCATCAGGCGGACACCTGCGCCCTGTTCGGGCGTTGCCGCACGCGGATCTTCCGTCTCGGGTCCCTGCGCGGGCGGAGCCTTGTTTGCTGCATTCCAGGGCTGCGCTTGTTTCACCGGACTGGCCATAGGGTCACCCGCTACCGGCTTTGCCGCGGGTTCCGCGCCGGGACTTTCCGTGACGATCTTGCCGGGTCGCGGAGCAACTGGTTGCTCCGCCATCGTTTTTGCCCGTGCCGAAGACGCGAGTTTTGCGAGCGCGACCTCCTGTTCGAGTGCTGCGATGCGGCTCGAATAGACCCGATTTTGTTCCGTCAGAGCCGATAACCGGCGGCGCAATCCAACAACTTCGCGCTGGAGCACTTCTATCTGGCTTTGTTGCAGGTTCTGCCCGTTTTCGGTTTCCCCGACGGATGAAGGAACGGCTGCGATCGCAATTGCGGCATCACGGTTGATCGAGGCGGTTGTTTCGATCGGGGCGCCGGCAGCCAGCGGGATCCCGACAGGCAGTGTCCGGTTGTCCATGAAAGGCGTAAACGGGCGGCTGCCGAACTGGTAGGACGCGAGCCCGATGGTTCCCATGAAAACGGCCGCGAATGCCCAGGACAAGATGCCGACCCGGGACGGAGTAAACGTGTCCCGAACGATTTCTCGAGTCGTTTTTGGGGCCTGGGGTTCAAGCAAGGCGTTCAGTCCGGATCCTGTTTGCGAATCTGCGCGGCGATGGTGTATCAGGCGCCCATTATGGTTAATGAATGCAAAACAGGAATGGCCTGATCATCACATCTTTCAATGTTCTGTGGATCGGGGCATATAAGAGCCCGCGCATTCGCCCCTTGTCCTGAAATCTGAGTTGGATTTTGCATGTCCGATCGCACTTGTCTCTCAATCGTTCTCGCTGCAGGTCTGGGGACTCGCATGAAATCGGATCTGCCGAAGGTTCTTCACGAGATTGGCGGGCTGGCAATGGTCGGTCATGTGCTGAAAGCGCTCGCCGGTGCCGGGTCGGATCGCGTTTCGGTAGTGACGGGTCCGGAGATGCCGGCGCTTGCGGATCTGGTGGCCGGAATGATGCCGTCCGCCCTGTGCCATGTGCAGGAGGAGAGGCTTGGAACCGCTCACGCCGCGCTGGCGGCCAGAGAGGCACTTCTCCATCCGGCGGACGACGTCCTTGTGCTATTCGGCGACACACCCCTGGTAACGGCCGAGACCGTTCTGAAGGTGCGGGACGCGTTGCGCAATGGAAGCGATCTCGTCGTGCTCGGGTTCGAGACACAAGATCCGTTCGGATACGGACGCCTGCTTACCGAAAACGGCAAGCTCCTTGCGATCCGCGAGGAAAAAGACGCTTCTGACGAAGACCGCAAGGTGACGTTCTGCAATTCTGGCATCATGGGCTTTTCCGGCAAACATGCTCTGTCGCTGATGGAGGAAATCGGCAACGCGAATGCCAAGGGCGAATACTATCTGACCGATGCCGTCGAGATTGCCAACCGTCATGGCCTCAAGGTGTCGGCGGTCGCCGGCTCGGAGGTAGAGACGCAGGGCATCAACACGCGGGCCCAGCTTGCGGCCTGCGAACAGGACTTTCAGAACCGCATGCGCCGCGCGGCAATGGATGAAGGCTGCACGCTTCTTGCGCCGCAAACCGTATTTTTCTCCCACGATACCGTCCTTGAGCCGGGCGTCACCATCGAACAGAACGTGGTTTTTGCTCGCGGTGTAAAAGTGTCTTCGGGAGCGACGATCCGGGCGTTCAGCCATCTGGAAGGTGCAGCCGTGGCAAGCGGATGCGTCGTTGGTCCCTACGCGCGTTTGCGCCCGGGCACGGTCCTCGAGCACGGCGCGAAGATCGGTAACTTCGTGGAGACGAAAAACGTGACTTTCGGCGCGGGTGCAAAGGCGAATCATCTCAGTTACATCGGTGACGCGAGCGTCGGTTCAAAGAGCAACATCGGGGCCGGCACGATCACCTGCAACTATGACGGTTTTCTAAAGCACAGGACGGAAATCGGCGACGGCAGCTTCGTCGGGTCGAATTCGACGCTGGTTGCGCCCGTTCAATTGGGAGACGGGGCATTTGTGTCCGCCGGGAGCGTGATTACGCAAGACATTCCGGAAGATGCGCTGGCCTTCGGAAGAGCACGCCAGGAAACGAAGGAAGGCAGGGCCAAGGCTCTGAAAGAAAAGCTGAAAGCCGCGAAGGATGCGAAGTCCGGATCTGAGACCTGACACCTGTTCTGACATTTTCTGAAACACGTATTGATTTCAAATTCCGGTTCACCGTCGTCTAAAGCATGGTGACTTTTCCGAGACGAGAGGGGAACTTTTATGTGCGGCATCGTTGGTGTTTTGGGGCAACTTGAGGCCGCTCCGCGTATTGTCGACTCCCTTAAGCGCCTGGAATACCGGGGATACGATTCTGCGGGTGTTGCAACGCTGGTCGACGGAGCGCTGGCCCGCCGCAGAGCCGAGGGGAAACTGCGCAATCTTGAAGCCGCGCTCGAGAAGACACCCCTGGCGGGCTCTTCGGGCATTGGCCATACCAGATGGGCAACCCACGGTGCGCCGACCGTCTCAAATGCACATCCGCACCACGCAGGTTCGGTTGCAATCGTTCACAACGGCATTATCGAGAACTATCTTGAATTGCGTGACGAAGTGGTGTCCGCCGGTGCCGTTCTGTCTACCGAAACAGATACCGAGGTGGTCGCGCACCTGATCAATGCGTCCATCGCAAAAGGCAAGTCACCCCAGGACGCAGTCGCCGAAACGCTGCCTCGCCTCAAGGGAGCCTTTGCACTCGCCATGCTTTTTTCAGGCGAAGACGACCTCATGATCGGTGCACGCAAAGGGTCTCCGCTGGCGATTGGTCATGGCGAGGGCGAGATGTACTTCGGCTCCGATGCCATCGCGCTTTCGCCCTTCACCGACAGAATTACCTATCTGGATGAAGGCGACTGGGCGGTGCTCACGCGGTCCGGTGCTCGCGTTTTCGACCGGGACAACAATCCGGTCGAGAGACCGGAAGCGCGGTCGTCCGTGACGTCGAGCCTGATGGAGAAGGGCAACTACAAGCACTTCATGGCCAAGGAAATTCATGAGCAGCCGGAAGTGCTTGGCCATACCCTGTCGCGCTATTTCGACTATACGAGCAACACGGCCAATGTTGCGGGCGCAGACAAGCTCGGGTTCAAGGACCTGTCGAGGTTGATCATTTCGGCCTGTGGGACGGCGTATCTGGCCGGTCTTGTTGCCAAATACTGGTTCGAGAAATATGCGCGGCTTCCGGTCGAAATCGATATCGCCAGCGAGTTCCGGTACCGGGAGACACCTGTCAGCGACAGGGACGCGGCCCTGTTCATTTCCCAATCGGGTGAAACGGCGGACACGCTTGCGTCGCTCCGCTACTGCAAGGAGAACGGAGCGGCAATCGGCGCGATCGTGAATGTGCCGGAGAGCACGATTGCCCGGGAGGCCGACATGGTTTTTCCGACCATCGCGGGCCCGGAAATCGGTGTGGCGTCGACCAAGGCCTTCACCTGCCAGCTCGCCGTTCTGGCGGCACTGGCCATCCAGGCAGGACGGGAACGCGGTTTCCTTTCCGCCGAAAGCGAAAAAGCGCTGGTTGGAGAGTTGACCGAAGTCCCGAGCCTGGCACTGAAGGCGCTCGCGGGCGAAACCGAAATCGAAAAATTGTCGCAGCCGCTGTCGAAAGCCAACAATGCGCTTTATCTCGGCCGCTCGACGAATTTCCCCCTCGCGCTCGAAGGTGCGCTCAAGCTCAAGGAGCTCTCCTACATCCATGCCGAAGGGTATGCGGCCGGCGAACTGAAGCATGGCCCGATTGCGTTGATCGACGAGAACATGCCGGTTTTCGTGATTGCGCCTTACGATGCGATTTACGAGAAAACGGTCTCCAACATGCAGGAAGTCGCCGCGCGCGGCGGCAGGATCGTGCTGATCACGGATGCCAAAGGCGCGGAAGAAAGCGGCGGGGCTGCGGAAAACACCGTTATCATGCCCGACATGTCCGATATCGTTGCGCCGATCATATACGCGCTGCCTGTACAGTTGATCGCTTATCACACGGCGGTTTTCATGGGCACGGATGTGGATCAGCCGCGTAACCTGGCCAAGTCCGTGACGGTGGAGTAGGCCCATGGTGGACCAAGCTGAACCGGTCATTGCACCATTTGAAGAACGCTATCGGGCGCAGGTCATCGCTCTCTGGCAGGCCTGCGGTCTGACGCGTGCGTGGAACGACCCGGACAAGGATATAGACCGCAAACTGAGCGACCCTCAGGGAGGCTTTTTTGTCCTGCTCAAAGGCGACAAGGTGATTGGATCCGTGATGGCAGGCTATGACGGCCATCGCGGCGCGATCTACTATCTCAGCATCGACCCCGAGCATCAGTCAGCGGGCCTGGGACGGCGACTCATGGAACACTGCGAAGAGTTTCTGATCGGGCTCGGTTGTCCCAAGATCAATCTCTTCGTGAGACAGGGCAACGAAGCGGTCATGAAGTTCTATGACGACCTCGGCTATGCCCCGGAGAAAGCTGTCGCGCTCGGAAAACGGCTCATTCCAGACGACTAGGCGACACCATCAAGGTTCCGTCTTCGGACCTGACGGGCGGGAGACGACATAGGTGGCGCATCCGATGATGATCATGGCAACACCGGCCGCAAGCCACGGGGCGGGGCCGGTGGACCAGTAGAAGAAACAATAGCCGACCGCCATGCCGGCAACGGCGATCGCTTTGGCCTTCACCGGAATGGCTCCGTGCTCGCGCCAGGCTATGACGGATGGACCGATTACGGGGTGGTTGAGGATTTTGGCTTCAAGCGCGGGGGAGGAGCGCGCAAAACAGCCGGCCGCCAGGATGAAAAAGATCGTGCTCGGCAGAATAGGCAGAAAAGCGCCGATGATTCCCAGGCCCACGCATCCGGTTCCCAGAAGTTTGAACGTGAAACGCCGCAATCCTGCCTCCGCAATCGGCATTTTTAGGGTATATCGCTGAAAAATTAATCGAGCGAAGTATACCGCACTGCGATAAAGATAATTATGTAGTGTGGATCACACTGTAAGACGAGCACTCAACAGGAATCCGGTCGTTTTCACCTATGAGCCGCAACAAGCATAAACCAGAAGACTCGCCGATCAAAGGTCATAGACCGGGTGCGGCAACACGCCTTCGCAACTATTTTCTGACCGGTCTGGTCATTACCGGCCCGATCGGCATTACGCTCTGGCTGACCTGGACCTTCATCAAGTGGGTGGACGGCTGGGTGAAACCCTTCGTGCCCAAGATCTACAATCCCGAGACCTACCTGCCGTTTTCCGTTCCCGGTTTTGGCCTGATCGTCGCGATTTTCGTGCTGACGATCGTCGGATTCCTTGCAGCCAATTTCCTCGGACGCAGCCTGATATCGGCCGGCGAAGGTATCGTCGGACGAATGCCGCTCGTCCGCAATGTTTACAGTGGCTTGAAGCAGATCTTTGAGACGGTGCTTGATGAACGTGGCAACAGTTTCACCAAGGCTGCCCTGATCGAATATCCGCGCAAAGGGCTCTGGGCGATCGTGTTCATCTCGACGGAAACAAAGGGTGAGGTCGCGGAACGGCTGAGGGACAAGGCAAGCACGGTATCCGTGTTTCTGCCGACGACGCCGAACCCGACATCCGGCTTCCTGCTGTTCGTTCCCAAGGAAGACATCGTGGAGCTGTCCATGGGGGTTGAAGACGCCGCCAAGTTGGTCATCTCGGCTGGTCTCGTCAGCCCGGATCTTCCCGATATCCTTGAAGATGTCATCGCAGAGCCGGAGAAGCTGGAGCGGATCCGCAAGCGCGAGGATGCCTGATCAACCGGCCCTCAAAAGCCTGATCGCGGCATCCCTGCCGAAGAGATAAAGCAGGCAACGCAATGCATTGCCACGGTCGGAATTCAGCTCCGGGTCCGTTTCCAGAATGAGTTTTGCATCATCCCTGGCTACTTCCATAAGGTCCGCATGCTCGTCTGCGCGCGCAATGCGGAAGCCGGGTGTGCCGGATTGACGGGTTCCGAGAATTTCACCGCCTCCGCGCAGTTTCAGGTCTTCTTCCGCGATCAGAAAGCCGTCATTGGTTTCACGCATGATGTTGAGGCGCGCACCGGCTGTCTCGCCCAGCGGACCCTTGTAGAGCAGGACACAGGACGACGGCTTGTCGCCGCGGCCGACGCGTCCGCGGAGCTGGTGCAATTGCGCAAGGCCGAACCGTTCCGCGTGCTCGATGACAATGATGGTCGCATCGGGAACGTCGACACCCACCTCGATCACGGTCGTGGCGACGAGCACTCTGGTGGCGCCGTTCTTGAATGCGGACATGGCGGCGTCTTTTTCATCTGCACTCATGCGGCCATGCACCAGTGACACCGGTTGTCTCAGGGCGTGCTGAAGAACACGATGCCGGTCCTCAACGGCAGCGAGATCGATCTTTTCAGACTCCTCGACGAGCGGACAGACCCAGTAGACCTTCTGCCCCTCCGCAACGGCTGCGTCGACGCGCGCAATGATCTCGTCCAGTCGGTCCAGCGACACGGACACGGTCTTGATCGGTTTGCGGCCTGCCGGCTTTTCGGTGAGGCGGGAAACATCCATGTCTCCGAAGCAGGTCAGGACGAGCGTGCGCGGGATCGGCGTTGCCGTCATCACAAGGACATCGACGCCCTGGCCCTTGCCGGAGAGGGCGAGCCTTTGATGAACCCCGAAGCGGTGCTGTTCATCGACAACGACCATGCCGAGGTTCTGGAACGTGACCGATCCCTGAAACAGTGCATGCGTTCCAACCACAAGATCGATCTCGCCCGCGTCCAGTTTTTCCTGCAGCAGGCGCCGGTCCTTCTGGCTGTCCTTGCCGGTCATGAGGGCCAGCCGGATGCCTGTCTTTTCGCATAGTGGCATCATGGAGGCGAAATGCTGGCGCGCGAGGATCTCGGTCGGCGCCATGAGCCCGCCCTGGGCTCCGGTTTCGATCACCTGAGCCAGTGCCGCAAGCGCGACAACGGTCTTTCCGGAGCCGACGTCACCCTGGAGAAGTCGCAGCATACGGGTCGGTTCCGCGAGATCCTGGTTGATCTCCTTTATGGCATTCGCCTGGCTGGCGGTCAGTTGGAAGGGCATCGCGTCGATGACGGCTTTCTGCAAACCGCCGCCCGGATGCCTGGCAACGCCGCCAAGCGTGCGCATATTGGCCCGGACCATGGCCAGCGCAAGCTGACTTGCCAGGAGTTCGTCATAGGCGAGACGCTGCATATAGGGTGACTGCGGTTCGATGTCCTGGCGCTCTTTCGGCCCGTGCAGTGTCTGCAGGGCTTCGTGAAAGTCTGGCCAGCCGGTCTGCTGGAGATACGGCTTGTTCAGCCATTCCGGCAGGTGCGGGACCCGCTCTAGTGCCGCGCGCATTGCCTTTTGCAACGTCTTGGAAGCGAGGCCCGCCGTCAATGGATAGACGGGCTCGATTGCCGGCATCTGGGCCGCTTCTTCGGGTTTGAGCGAATAGTCCGGATGGACCATCTGCGGACGGTCGTTGAACCACTCGACCTTGCCAGACACGATCCGCCGTTCGCCTTCCGGAAAGGTTTTTTCCAGCCAGTCCCGCCTTGGATGAAAGAAAACGAAGCTGATCTGTCCGGTGTCGTCATAGGCCGGGATCTTGTAGGGCGCTTTTGAATGTCTCGGCGGTGCCTGGTGACGGCCGATCGTGACATCCAGAGTGACGATGTCACCATTCTCCGAATAGGCAATCCCAGGCCGGTGCCGCCGGTCGATGAGGTTGTGGGGAATGTGAAAAAGCAGATCGGAAACGGTCGCGTCCCGGTCCGGCTGACCGCCCACGAGCCCGGAAACGAGCTTGGCGATCTTGGGTCCGATGCCCGGCAGTGTGGAGACGGGCGCAAACAGGGGATCGAGAACCGGCGGGCGCATCTTGCGTGAAGAACCTCTGCCTTGAGGCGTTCGCTTGATTAAAGTCTCCGCCAGTTTTGCCACGAAGCGGACGATCGGCGCAACAGGCGGAACAATATGTGAACAAATAAGTGCGCCGGCACGCGAGAAAGCGCTGACAATCCCGTTCTGCGGCGTTATATAACCGTCACGAATTCACTTGCGGCCTGCAATCCGTCGAGACGGTCCGTCTCCGGTCCCTGTTTGCCCGTTTCCAGATAGGCCACTCATGAGCGATCCCACCGGCAGCACAAGCAACACTTCCGACACCGAGCGCGACGCGCGGCGCAAGCGAATCCTGTTCCGCTGCTGGCACCGCGGCATGAAGGAAATGGACCTTCTTCTGGGTGGCTTTGCGAATGCTGAAATCGACCGGCTTTCGGAAGAAGAACTCCTGGAACTGGAGCATCTTCTCACTGCGCATGATCAGGATCTCTATGCATGGATGACCGGGCGAAAGCCGTTGCCCGCCGAATGGGACGGGCCGCTCTACCGCCGGATCATCGCCTATCACGATGCAGCCGGTCCCGCCGGTTTCGTCAGTTAGGACAGGAAGAATGGCCGTGTTTGACAGCCTGCTGAACGACCGGGCAAACGTGACGCTTGCCGGTGTGCCCGATGGCGCCGAAAGCTATGCGCTTGCAAGGCTGCTTGCCGAAAGCGAGACAGATGGTCTTGCCCTTGTCTTCGTGGCGCGTGACGCAACCCGCATGGCGATGGTCAGCGAAGCACTGGCGTTTTTCGAACCTGATGTCGATGTCCTGCAGCTGCCCGCCTGGGACTGTCTGCCCTATGACCGCGTGTCCCCCAATCCGGCAATCAGTGCCCGGCGGCTGCTGGCGCTCGGGCAACTGGCGCGAGGCATACCCGAAGGCCGGAAAACCGTCCTGATGACGACGTTGAACGCTGCCGTTCAGCTCATGCCGGAACGCGGGTTCATGGCGGAGCAGACCATCTCGATGGCGCCGGGAAACCAGGTCGACATGTCCGCGATTTCCAACTGGATGGAAATGAACGGCTTCTCCCGCACACCGACCGTTCGCGAAACCGGCGAATATGCCGTACGCGGGGGGATCATCGATCTCTTTGCCCCCGGTTCGGAGGAGCCCGTCAGGCTCGATTTTTTCGGCGACACGCTAGAATCGATCCGCTCCTTCAATGCCGAGACCCAACGGACATCGAAACAGCTGAAGCGCCTGGACCTCGTGCCGATGAGCGAAGTCGTCTTGTCGGAAGAGGCGATCTCGCGGTTCCGCCGGTCCTACCTGGCAATGTTCGGCGCGGCCAGCCGCGAGGACGTTCTTTATCAGTCGATCAGCGACGGCCGCCGGTATGCGGGCATGGAGCACTGGCTGCCGCTGTTTCACGAACGGCTCGAAACGCTGTTCGACTACATCGGCGATACCCCGCTTGTTCTGGATGCGAACGCGGCCGACGCGGTCCGGGAACGGCTCGAACAGATCGGCGAACACTACACCGCGCGCCAGGAAGCAAAGGAGATGGGGGCAAGCTCCGGCACGGTGCCCTACATGCCGGTGGAACCCGGTAAACTCTATTTTTCGGAAAGCGAGTGGACTGCCACGATCGCCGACCGGGCGAGCGCCACACTCGATCCGTTCACACCTCCGCCAGGGACGGGAAAAACGGTTATCGAACTTGGCGGCAAACAGGGCCGCAGTTTCGCAGCCGAACGTACCGCCGGCGACGTCAACATATTCGACGCCCTGACAACCCATGTGCGCGAGCTTCAGGCCGCGGGCAAACGGACCGTCATCGCATGCTGGTCCGACGGTTCCCGGGACCGGCTCGGACAGATTCTGGGCGATCACGGGCTTGGTGCCGTGCAGGACGTCGCCACGCTCAAGGACGCGGACCGGCTCCCTGCCAAGACCACCGCGCTGTGTGTGCTCGGGATCGAACAGGGTTTCGAACTGAAAGATGTCGCCTTTGTCGGCGAGCAGGACATTCTCGGCGACCGGCTGGTGCGCAAGTCGCGGCGCAAGTCCAAGGGCGCCAATGTCATCACCGAGGCAACGGGGCTTTCCGAGGGCGATCTCGTCGTCCATGTCGAACATGGTATCGGCCGGTTCATCGGGCTGAAAACGATCGAGGCGGTCGGCGCACCGCATGATTGCCTCGAGCTGCAATATGCCGGTGGCGACAAGCTTTATCTGCCGGTGGAGAATATCGAGCTGCTGTCGCGCTACGGGTCCGAGGACCAGGAAGCGCAGCTGGACAAGCTGGGCGGCGGTGCCTGGCAGGCGCGCAAGGCGAAGCTCAAGAAGCGCATCCTGGAGATCGCGGACGGCCTCATCAAGACCGCTGCCGCACGCGCCCTGAAAACCGCACCCGTGGTGGAGACGCCGGAGGGGGTCTACGACGAGTTTTCAACCCGGTTCCCGTATGAAGAAACCGACGACCAGCTGACGGCGATCGACGCGGTTTTCGACGATCTTTCCTCCGGGCGTCCGATGGACCGCCTGATCTGCGGTGATGTCGGCTTCGGGAAAACCGAAGTCGCGCTGCGCGCAGCCTTCATTGCCGCCATGTCGGGCCGCCAGGTAGCAGTTGTCGTGCCGACCACCTTGCTGGCCCGGCAACACTACAAGACCTTTTCCGAACGGTTTCACGGTTTGCCGATCAATGTCGGCCATGCCTCAAGGCTCGTCCCGGCAAAACAGTTGACCCTGACCAAGAAGGGCATCGCCGACGGTTCGGTCGACATCGTCGTCGGAACCCACGCGCTGTTGGGGAAATCAATCACGTTCCGCGACCTCGGGCTGTTGATCATCGATGAGGAACAGCACTTCGGGGTCAAGCACAAGGAACGCCTGAAGGAACTGAAATCCGACGTTCACGTCATGACCCTGTCGGCGACGCCGATCCCGCGCACGCTGCAGCTGGCGCTGACCGGCGTGCGCGAGCTTTCCCTCATTGCAACGCCGCCGGTCGACCGGCTGGCCGTTCGCACGTTCGTCTCACCCTTTGACCCGCTGGTCGTGCGCGAAGCGCTGCTGCGGGAACACTACCGCGGCGGGCAGAGTTTTTACGTCTGTCCGCGACTGTCGGACATCGCGGAGAGGCTGGCTTTTCTGGAAGAACAGGTGCCGGAACTGAAGGTTGCCGTTGCCCACGGGCAGATGCCACCGGGTGAACTGGAGGACGTGATGAACGCGTTCTACGAGGGCAAGTACAATGTTCTCCTGTCCACCACCATCGTCGAATCCGGGCTGGACATTCCCACCGCCAACACGCTGATCGTTCACCGGTCCGACATGTTCGGCCTCGCCCAGCTCTACCAGTTGCGCGGACGTGTCGGCCGGTCGAAAACGCGGGCCTACGCGCTGTTCACCGTTCCGGCCAACAAGACGCTGACGGCAACAGCCGAACGGCGTCTGAAGGTTCTGCAATCGCTGGAAACCCTCGGCGCGGGCTTTCAGCTTGCCAGCCACGACCTGGATATCCGCGGGGCAGGGAACCTGCTCGGCGAGGAGCAGTCCGGACACATCAAGGAAGTCGGATTCGAGCTCTACCAGCAGATGCTGGAAGAAGCGGTTGCGCAGCTCAAGGATGGCGGCGCGGATTTCGGCGAGGAACAGTGGTCGCCCCAGATCAATATCGGTACCCCGGTGCTCATCCCCGAGGACTACGTTGCGGACCTGCAACTGCGGCTCCAGCTTTACCGGCGGCTCGGTGATGTGGTCGAGGCCGAGGAGATCGACGCCTTCGGTGCCGAACTGATCGACCGTTTCGGACCGCTGCCGGAAGAGGTCCAGCACCTCCTGAAGATCGTCTACATCAAGGGCCTGTGCCGCAAGGCGAATGTCGAGAAGGTCGACGCCGGGCCGAAGGGCATGGTCATCGGTTTCCGCAACAGCGAGTTTTCCAATCCCGCGGGGCTCGTGTCCTACATCGCGGAGCAGGGCGTTCTTGCCAAGATCCGCCCGGATCAGCGCGTCGTGCTGACCCGTGACTGGGAAAAGACCGACTCACGTCTCAAGGGCACCGCGACGATCCTGACGAAGCTGGCGAAGCTGGCTGCTGCCTGAGCGCTCGGATCTTCCTTCAGGTGTCTTTCCACCCCTTCTCGCCTATCAAGGGGACAAAAGCGACGCCGCCGAGATCCTCCATGGAGAACTCGGTGCCGGATTTCTTGCGGACCCGGTAGAGCGACTGGGACGATCTGGATCGGCCGGCCGGGATCACAAGCCGTCCGCCGATGCCCAGTTGCTGCTTGTAGCTTTCCGGAACAGACGGTGCTGCCGCCGAAACAAGTATGGCATCGAACGGCGCATCCCGAGGAAATCCAAGGGTTCCATCCCCGCAATGGACGGTGACGTTCGAACAGCCCGCGCGTGTCAGCGTCTCACGCGCCTTTTCTGCAAGTTCGGGAATGCGCTCGACAGTTGTCACGCACGCGCACAGACGCGACAGCACAGCCGCGGCATAACCGGAGCCGGTACCGATTTCCAGAACCTCGTCCGTTTCTTTCAATTCAAGCAGATCGCACATGAGGGCGACCACATAGGGCTGGGAGATGGTCTGGTAGAAGCCGATGGTCAGCGGCCTGTCGGCGTAGGCATGCTTCTGGAGGTTGCTTTTCACGAAAAGGTGCCTTGGAACTGAGCGCATCGCGTCGAGGACGCGCGGATTTTCAAGGCCGCGGCGTTCCAGCTGCTCCCGTACCATGGTGTCGCGCTCGGTTTCATGTTGGTCCATCGGCTCGCTCCGCCTTCCCGAAATTTGGAAGCATTTGAATAGACATCTCAAGACTCTATTAAACCTAACCTCGCATAGTGGAGACACCAAGCGACCATCAGTACAGCGTCAAGGTCCTCAAGAGTGCCCCGAGCAGCGACACGTCAGCGTAAACAATCCGTCCTCCGCCGTCTTATCACGCCAGCAATTGCCATTGCGGCTCTTGGCTATTTCGGGTTTCATGCCATGAGCGGCGAACTTGGAATGGTCGGGCGGGCGATGATTGAAAGCCAGGTTTCGGAACTGGAATCGGATCTGGAAGAACTGATTGCCGAACGTCAGGAACTGGTTGCCCGGGTCAGTCTGCTTCGCCCGGAGAGTCTCGATCCGGATATGCTCGACGAGCGCGCACGGCTGAACCTCAATCTCGTGCATGCGAACGAACTGGTCGTACTGCGTCCTGGCCGCCGCTACGAAGTAAACTGATTTTCAGTTTATTTTTACGTGTTAACAAAACTTCAGTTAAAATTAAATTTATTTCACTTTTTCAGTGGGTTAAATCGCTTCAAATGTCCCGTTAAATATGATTGGATTGACATGTGCAACAGGATAAGTTGCAGCTACCTGTCTTAGGGGAAACGTCACGCCGAGAAGAGGGTTATGGCCACAGCATCAAAGACCACTTCCGCTCGCTCCAAGAGCGCCAGCCGGACCCGCAGCACCGCCAAGAAAGCGAAGCCTGCGATCGCCGAGTTCGACAAGGACGATGAACTCCACGCTTACCGTGAAATGCTTCTGATCCGCCGATTCGAGGAAAAAGCCGGACAATTGTACGGCATGGGCCTCATCGGCGGTTTTTGTCATTTGTATATCGGACAGGAAGCTGTCGTCGTCGGTATGCAGATGGCCAAGAAGGACGGTGATCAGATGATCACCGGCTATCGCGACCACGGCCACATGCTGGCAATGGATCTCGATCCGGGTGCGGTCATGGCCGAACTCACCGGACGCCGCGGCGGCCTGTCCAAGGGCAAGGGCGGCTCCATGCACATGTTCTCCAAGGAAAAGCATTTCTACGGCGGGCACGGCATCGTGGGCGCACAGGTGTCGCTTGGCACCGGTCTCGGATTCGCGAATAAGTATCGCGAGAACGGCAATGTCTCCATGGCGTTCTTCGGCGATGGCGCCTCCAACCAGGGCCAGGTCTATGAAAGTTTCAACATGGCCGAACTGTGGAAGCTTCCGGTCGTCTACGTGATCGAGAATAACAAGTACGGCATGGGTACGAGTGTCTCGCGCGCGTCTGCGACCACGGACCTGTCCCAGCGCGGTGCGTCCTTCGGGATTCCGGGCGAGCAGGTCGACGGCATGGATGTGCGCGCGGTCAAGGCGGCCTCCGACAAGGCACTTGCCTGGTGCCGCGATGGCAAGGGGCCCTACATCCTGGAAATGATCACCTACCGGTATCGCGGCCACTCGATGTCGGATCCGGCGAAATACCGCTCGAAGGACGAAGTCCAGAAGATGCGGACGGAGCACGACCCGATCGAACAGGTCCGGGCGCGTCTGATCGAGAAGGGCTGGGCGTCGGAAGACGATCTCAAGGCCATCGACAAGGACATCCGCGCACGGGTCGCCGAAGCCGCCGAATTCGCACAGAACGATCCGGAGCCGGATGCGTCTGAACTCTACACGGACATTCTGCTTTAAGGCCGGGGGACAATATGCCGATTGATATTTTGATGCCGGCGCTCTCGCCGACAATGGAAGAGGGCAAGCTCGCCAAGTGGCTCAAGGCCGAAGGCGATGCCGTTACCGCAGGCGACGTGATCGCCGAGATCGAAACCGACAAGGCCACGATGGAAGTCGAGGCGGTCGACGAGGGAACGCTTGGCAAGATCCTGGTTCCGGAAGGCACCGACAACGTCAAGGTGAACGAGAAAATCGCCGTTCTTCTCGGTGAAGGGGAAGATGCAAGTGCGATAGATACGGCAGCCGCAGCGCCGGCTGCCGCAACGCCGGCCCCAGCTGCCGCCGAAGCGCCGAGCGCGCCGGCTGCACCTGCCGCCCCGGTCGTCTCCGAGCCGGCCGAAGATCCCGAAATCCCGGCGGGAACTGCCATGAAGAGTTCGACGGTGCGCGAAGCACTGCGCGACGCGATGGCCGAAGAGATGCGCCGCGACGCCGATGTCTTCGTCATGGGCGAGGAAGTTGCCGAATACCAGGGTGCCTACAAGATCACCCAGGGCCTGCTGGATGAATTCAGCGCAAAGCGCGTGATCGACACACCAATCACCGAGCACGGTTTCACCGGTCTCGGTGTCGGTGCCGCGATGGCGGGACTGAAGCCGATCGTCGAGTTCATGACATTCAACTTCGCCATGCAGGCGATCGATCAGATCATCAACTCGGCGGCCAAGACGCTCTACATGTCCGGTGGACAGATGGGTGCTCCGATCGTCTTCCGCGGTCCGAACGGCGCGGCGGCCCGCGTCGGTGCGCAGCACTCGCAGGACTATGCGTCCTGGTATGCGCATGTGCCGGGCCTCAAGGTGATCCAGCCGTATTCTGCGGCTGACGCGAAAGGCCTCCTGAAAGCGGCCATCCGCGATCCGAACCCGGTCATTTTCCTGGAGAACGAGATCCTTTACGGACATTCGTTCGAGATCCCGGACATGGATGATTTCGTTCTGCCGATCGGCAAGGCGAAGGTTGAACGCGGTGGCACGGACGTGACGCTCGTCTCTTGGGGCATCGGCATGACCTACACGTTGCAGGCCGCCGACGAACTCGCCGGAATGGGCATTTCTGCGGAAGTCATCAACTTGCGCACGATCCGTCCGCTCGATATCGAAACGGTGCTTGCTTCCGTCCGGAAAACGGGCCGGATCGTAACGATCGAGGAAGCGTTCCCGATGTGCTCGGTCTCTTCGGAGATCGCCTATCAGGTACAGGAACAGGCGTTCGACTATCTGGATGCGCCGATCCTGCGCGTGACCGGCAAGGACGTTCCGATGCCATATGCGGCAAATCTTGAAAAGCTTGCATTGCCGGGTGTTCCGGAAGTCATCGAAGCGGTCAAGGCCGTGACGTACACAGCCTGAGGCGAGGGAGACGGACATGCCAATCAATATCACCATGCCGGCCCTTTCTCCGACCATGGAAGAGGGCAACTTGGCCAAATGGCTGGTCAAGGAAGGCGATCAGGTTTCCGCCGGCGATGTCATCGCGGAGATCGAGACCGACAAGGCCACGATGGAAGTCGAGGCGGTGGACGAGGGCACGGTCGGCAAGATCGTGGTTCCCGAAGGCACCGCCGGGGTCAAGGTCAACGAATTGATCGCCGTGCTTCTGGAGGACGGCGAGGATGCCGGATCCATCGACACGGCCTCTGCCAGCCCGGCGCCTGTTGCCGCAGCTGCACCGGCTGAAACGACTGCCGAAGCAGCACCTTCATCGGCAGCGCCCGCACCTGCGGGCCCGGCGCCTGTCGCCAATGACGGTTCGCGCATTTTTGCCTCGCCTCTGGCACGGCGTCTTGCCAAGCTGAACAGCCTTGATCTTTCAGCGCTCACAGGCACCGGTCCGCACGGCCGGATCGTCAAGCGGGACATCGAGGCAGCCGTCGCCGCGGGAACCGGAAAGGCTGCCCCGGCGGCCGAAGCGCCGAAGGCGGCAGCAGCTGCGCCAGCACCTGCAACAGGGCCTTCCGCGGATCAGGTTCTCAAACTGTTCGACGAGGATTCCTACGAACTCGTGCCGCATGACGGCATGCGCAAGACGATCGCGAAACGCCTGACCGAGTCCAAGCAGACGATCCCGCATTTCTATGTGTCGGTCGACTGTGAACTCGACGCGCTTCTGGCGCTCCGGGCTCAGCTCAATGGCGCTGCTGCAACCGACAAGGACGGCAAACCTGCCTACAAGCTGTCGGTGAATGACATGACCATCAAGGCCCTGGCACTGGCGTTGCGCGATGTTCCGGACGCGAATGTTTCGTGGACCGACGAGAACATGGTCATGCACAAGCATGCGGATGTCGGCGTTGCCGTTTCGATCCCCGGCGGACTGATCACACCGATTATCCGGCGGGCGGAAGAAAAGCCGCTGTCCGTCATCTCCAACGAGATGAAGGATCTGGGCAAGCGGGCGAAAGAGCGCAAGCTCAAGCCCGAAGAGTACCAGGGTGGCACCACGGCGGTTTCCAACATGGGCATGATGGGCGTGAAGGACTTCTCGGCGGTCGTGAACCCGCCGCACGCGACCATCCTCGCCGTCGGAGCCGGCGAGAAGCGCGCCGTTGTCAAAAACGATGCGGTGGCGATCGCCACGGTCATGACGGTGACGCTCTCCACGGACCACCGCTGCGTCGACGGCGCACTTGGTGCGCAGTTGCTGGGCGCCTTCAAGGGCTACATCGAAAACCCGATGAGCATGCTGGTCTGACGCATGCTCTGCGGCGCGGTGATGATGCCGCGCCGTATCTGAACGATGATTTCTTTCGCCGGGGAAGAACACCATGGCTGATACCAACTACGATGTGATCATCATCGGCTCCGGGCCGGGTGGTTATGTGACCGCAATCCGTGCCGCGCAGCTCGGTTTCAAGACCGCGATCGTCGAACGCGAGCACATGGGAGGCATCTGCCTCAACTGGGGCTGTATTCCGACCAAGGCGCTTTTGCGGTCCGCCGAAATCTACCATTACATGCAGCATGCCAAGAACTACGGCCTGTCCGCCGAGAAGATCTCGTTCGATCCGGCGGCCGTTGTCAGCCGGTCGCGCGGCGTATCCGGGCAGCTTGCCGGCGGCGTCGGCTTCCTGATGAAGAAGAACAAGGTCGACATCATCTGGGGCGAGGGCAAGGTGACCAAGGCCGGAGAGGTCACCGTTTCGAAGACCTCCAAGAAAGCGATGGAACCCCAGCACCCCGCACCGAAAGGCACGAAGGGCGAGGGCCTCTACAAGGCCAAGCACATCATCGTGGCGACCGGTGCGCGTCCGCGTGTCATTCCGGGCATTGAGCCGGACGGCAAGGACATCTGGACCTATTTCGAGGCCATGGTGCCCCCGACAATGCCGAAATCCCTGATCGTGATGGGATCGGGTGCGATCGGTATCGAGTTTGCGTCGTTCTACAAGACCATGGGCGCAGATGTGACGGTCATCGAGATGATGCCGACCATCATGCCGGTCGAGGATCCCGAGATTTCCGCGCTTGCCAAGAAGCAGATGGAAAAACAGGGAATCAAGTTCCTGCTTGAAGCCAAGGTCGCCCAGGTCAAGAAAAGCGCCAAGGTCGTGACCGCAACGGTGGAGACCAAAGACGGCAAAAAGCAGGACCTGACAGCCGAAAAGCTGATTTCGGCAGTCGGTGTCGTCGGCAATATCGAGAATCTCGGTCTTGAGGAACTTGGTGTCAAAACGGATCGTGGCTGTGTCGTGATCGACGGCTATGGCCGTACCAGCGTTCCCGGCATCTATGCCATCGGCGACGTAGCCGGACCGCCGATGCTCGCGCACAAGGCGGAACACGAAGGTGTCATCTGCGTGGAGAAGATTGCCGGCAAGGATGTTCATGCCATGGACAAGTCGATGATCCCGGGATGCACTTACTGTCATCCTCAGGTCGCGTCCGTCGGTCTGACCGAGCCGAAGGCAAAGGAAGCGGGCTACGACATCAAGGTCGGGCGCTTCCCGTTCATCGGGAACGGCAAGGCGATTGCGCTCGGCGAACCGGAAGGTCTCATCAAGACAATCTTCGACGCCAAGACGGGTCAGTTGCTTGGAGCGCACATGGTTGGCGCCGAGGTGACCGAACTGATCCAGGGCTATGTTGTCGCCATGAACCTGGAGACAACGGAAGAAGACCTCATGCACACGGTGTTCCCGCATCCGACGCTCTCGGAAATGATGAAGGAGTCGGTGCTCGATGCCTATGGACGCGTGCTGAACATGTAGCTGGCCATCCGGCGGCCCCGTGTCGGTGCGGGGTCCCTACGTCGAGCGGAGGCGCCACCCGTGTTTGCCTATCTCCTGGATGGATTGAGGTATGTCTGCCGGGAAGGCAGCTGGTCGCTCAGGCCGCACGAGGCAAAGATCCTCGAGGCGGCCATAGGGTGGCTGCCGGCGGAACAGGCGGATCGCGCCCGGCGGCAGCTTTCGCGGCGATTTTTCATCGAGAGGCAGGCGGAGGGACGCATCCCCTGTTTCCGATATTATCGATCATACGCGCAAGATCTTCTGGATGCACCGTTCCGTAACGGGACACATTTCATCAATGTCAGGCTTGAGGCACCGAAACGAAAACTCACAGCCAAATGCGTGTTGCACGAGGGGACCGTGTTCGGACTCGAGTTGCCCAAACCGGGCCGGTTTTTTGCGGGCAGCGCCCTGGAGATCGTAGCGGTGAGTTGTGATACGACCGGGTTCAGCTACACTGAGGTTCTGGATCGGACGGAACACGGGTCCGGTGCGAATGACTGACGTGGGAGGGTTGTCATGGATGCAAAGTCAATTCTGATCTGGATTGCAATCGGCATTATTGCAGGCTGGCTCGCCAGTATCCTGGTCGGTGGCGGTGGCTTGATACGGTATCTGCTGACCGGCATCATCGGCGCTTTCGTCGGTGGCTTCATCTTCAAATTTTTTGGGATTAACATCGATCTCGGCAATCCCTATCTGAATGAAATACTCGTGGCTTCCATAGGGGCCGTTGTGGTCGTGCTGATCGCGCGGATCCTCGCTTGAGGCGGGATCGCCGGAGCCCCAGGTACATTGTCTGAAAAGGAACAGGTATGGGGCTTATAGTCTCCGCCATAATAGGTCTGATCGCCGGTGCCGTCGCCCATCGGGTCCTCAACAGCCGGGGCGGCTTTATCGGCAGCCTCGTCGTTGGCCTGATCGGTGCGCTTCTCGGCGGAGAATTGGCATCGATCCTCGATCTCAACCTGGCGGGAGGTGTGGTCGACCGGCTGATTGTCGCCATCGTCGGCGCGATCCTGTTCCTGTTTATCTGGAAAAAGGTCTTCAAGTGAATTCCGCACATGTCCGGTCAGCCGCGGCATCGCGCAGCTTCCCTGACCTTTGCTCGGGGGCAGACCGATTGACGGGGAGCATGAGCAATTGATGGAAAGACAGCTAGAAACGCCTGACTACAGGCTTGCCGCCTACGGGACACTTGCCCCCGGGCGCGCGAACCATGCGCAGCTCGCCGACATTCCCGGCCGCTGGAGCGAGGGAAGCGTGCAGGGCCGGCTTGTTCAGTCCGGCTGGGGAGCTGCGCTCGGTTTTCCCGGACTGGTGCTTGATCCCGAGGGGCAGACCATCGAGGTTCTTGTCTTCGAGTCGACCGAACTGGTCGAGCACTGGGACCGCCTGGATGCCTTTGAAGGCGAAGCATATGAGCGCATCGAGACGTTGGTGCGCACGGAAACGGGCGACGTGCCTGCCTATATCTATGTCGTTTCGGACAAGCCGCCGCAGTCGTCGAACAAGAACACCGATCCGGGAATAAGCGTCTTTCCTCTGATGACGACAGACAAGCTCCGATATGCGGACACGGACCGGCAGGGACATGTCAACAACGCGGTGTTCAATACCTTTCTGGAAACTGGCAGGGTCGAACTGCTGTTCGGCGACGAACTGATGTGCGCGGGGGCGTCTTTCGTGATCGCAAGGCTCGAACTCGACTTCCTGTCGGAGATCAACTGGCCAGGAGAAGTTCAGATCGGTACCGCGGTCAAGGAAATCGGCCGCAGTTCCTTCAAACTCATTCAGCGCATCTATCAGGATGGACGTCCAGCCGCCCAGGCGATGACCGTGATTGTCCAGATGGACGAGGCGACGCGAAAATCGTTGCCGCTGTCGGAAACGGCGCGCCAGAGGTTTTCAGAATTGTTGAGGCCCGCGCTCAGCACATAGCTGGCGCAGCGCCAATATGTCTTGACCTTTCATAGGAATAGCGACACTTAAGTCCCATGGTTACGATCGTAGATACGCTCAATCGCCCGCAGGAAAAATCCGATGTGCGCCCGCGCCATCCGGAGAAGGAACACCGTCCGGACAACCCGGTGCAGCGCAAGCCGAAATGGATACGCGTCAAGGCGCCGACGTCGCCGGTCTACCGCGAAACCCAGAACGTGGTTCGCGAGAACAACCTGGTGACCGTCTGTGAAGAGGCCGGCTGTCCGAATATCGGCGAGTGCTGGTCCAAGAAACACGCCAGTTTCATGATCCTCGGCGATACCTGTACGCGCGCCTGTGCCTTCTGCAACGTCAGAACGGGGATGCCGGGGCCGGTCGACCCGAAGGAGCCGCAAGGTGTTGCAGACGCTGTTGCGACCATGGGACTGGAGCACGTGGTTATCACATCCGTGGACCGGGACGATCTCGACGATGGGGGTGCCCGGCACTTCGCAGATGTGATCACGGCGATCCGGAAAACCTCTCCGTCGACGACGGTGGAGGTCCTGACACCCGACTTTCTCAGGAAAGATCGTGCTTTGGAGATCGTGGTCGAAGCAAAGCCGGATGTGTTCAACCACAATCTTGAAACCGTTCCTTCCAAGTATCTCACGGTCCGGCCCGGTGCCCGCTATTTCCATTCCATCAGACTGCTTCAAAAGGCGAAGGAACTCGATGCGGAAATGTTCACCAAGTCCGGCATCATGGTCGGCCTGGGCGAGGTCCGCAACGAGGTTCTGCAGCTCATGGACGACCTGCGGGCAGCCGATGTGGATTTCCTGACGGTTGGGCAGTATCTGCAGCCTTCGAAAAAGCACCATCCGGTGATGTCATTCGTGACGCCGGAGGAATTCAAGGGCTATGAGCGGATCGCCTATGCGAAGGGATTCCTGAAGGTTTCCGCAAGCCCGCTGACACGGTCTTCTCACCACGCAGGCGAAGACTTTGCAGATCTGCGCGCAGCACGAAAAGCCAAGCTTGGTCATTGAACGGACGCAGAAACGCTGAATGCCGAGTTTTTCTTCAACGCACAAAGTCAATCACAAGGCGGACGACATGTTCCGTCTTGTTGCTGACGTTGAAAAGTATCCTCAGTTCGTTCCGCTTTGCCAGGACCTTCACGTGCGGGGCAGAAAGCAGCTAGACGGCGGCCGGACGGTTCTCGTCGCCGACATGACAGTGGCCTACAAGCTGTTCAAGGAAACGTTCACGAGCAGGGTTGAACTGCGGCCGGACGATCAGATGATCCTGGTCGAGTATCTGGACGGTCCGTTCAAGCATCTCGAGAACAAATGGACGTTTGAGGAAGCCGGGGATGGGGCCTGCAATGTCGGTTTCTTCATCACCTACGAATTCAAGAGCCGCACGCTCGGGTCTCTGATGGGTGTCATGTTCGACAAGGCGTTCCGGAAATTTTCCAGTGCGTTCGAAGCGCGCGCGGACGAGGTCTACGGCGTTTAGAGCACCGGAAGATAAGTCTGCACCATTTGACCGGGCAAAGGCCCGCGCTGCGCACACTTCCTCGCGAGATCTTGCCATTTCTGCCGCCACATCGGCTTCATTTATGGGTCGTGCCCTAAGCCGGACAAACGGACAGTGTCACTTGTATTGCTTGAACGCGTCTCGGATCGTGCGCAGTCGGCTCGACTTCATGTCGAGCGGCTCGTTTGCCGCCCGTATCTTGGCAACTTCCTTCTCCGAGAGACCCAGGTCGTCCAATGTTGCAAAGGCATCGTTGTCTTTGCAGACGATGGTGCGGCTCTTGCCGTCACTTTCCTCAAGGACAAGCGTACGGCCGGCCGCGTTCTCTTCTTCCGTCCAGATGACTGTACCCGCAGATACCCAGAAGACGCGATCACAGTAGCTGGCCTGATGGTAGCCATCCTTGGGCTCGGCCAGGATCTCGTGAAAGCCTGTGAATTCGCCGTTCGAATATTCCGACCGGATATAAAAGTCGTTCTGGGCGTAAACCGCCGTCGCGCAGCAGGTACCTGTCAGCGCGGATATCGCCAGACAAGTGAAAGAGCGCTTCATGTGTGTGCTCCTCTCCGAACCAAGGTCCGCCCCACCACATGAATTTTAGGCCATTTTGTTTACCTGTTCGTTACCGAATTGGTAACGATTCGACTCATTCGTCATGAAACGATTTGGCGGCCTTGTCCTTGCCCTGAGACATGAAGGCATCCCTGATTGCGGCAAACCGGCCGGCCTTGTCGACAGAGGTTCTGTCATTTTGAACGACAACCCGTGGGTCATCGGAAATGCCGAGTCCCTCGAGCGTCACCTGTTCCTCCGGATGGTCGCAAATCGGCCGCCAGCCCTTACCCCAGTTGAATTCGACCCTTACCTTGTAGTCGTTTTCCACTTCAAGCTGGGTCCAGGCAACGGTCGCATATCTCACCCAGTAGGACCGGTCGCAGTATTCGACCTCAACGAGACCGTCGGCCGGTCTGTTGTAGATCCGGTGAGATCCTCGAAAGTTCCGGCCGTCATCCCTGGAAATGATATAGGTGTCGCCAATCCTCGGAATTTCGCCCTGCGCGCCTGCATGTGTCGATGAAATGAGGAGAAAGCCGATCGTGAGTAGGATTTTCTGAAATTGCATTGTCTGTTGTCCCTGCCGCGATGCCGCTTGCGTGTCGGTATGTCCAGCGAAATATTAAGCGTTTGTTCTCAGGGTAGGGGGCGAAGTTCACTATCGGATTGAAAGCCGCACGGGTGTTTTATTAAAAATTTAGATGCTCGCAAAACGCGCAGTCATTCAAGAGTTCACCCGCTTGTTCCAAGCGGCAGAAACCGGTCACATGCCGATACCACTCTTGGAGTCCTCAAACACGCTGGTCCGGAACATGGCGCCGATCGTCGCCAGCCGGCTCGCGGTTGAAGGGGCGGTCGATACGCCGGCTAAAACCTCTCTCGCGTCGAGGGAAACTCCAATGTCCGCAAGCGTGACCTCGCGCTCGGGATTGGCGCAAATCGGGCGCCATCCCTTGCCGAAGTTGAACTCCACATGGACGATGTGGCCGAATTCGGCTTCCAGTTCTGTCCAGGCGACGGAACTGTCGCGCACAAAGTACTCACGTCCGCAGTATGTGACCTGCTTCATGTCGTCGCTTTTGTTCTTGAACAATTTGTGGCTGCCAAGGAACCTGCCGGCGTGATCTCTCGAAATCAGGTAGTAGTCTCCGGGCTTCGGCAGAGATTCCGCATGCGATGCGGTGGCGGCACAAAGCGCGGCGAGAAAAGTCGCAAGACGTAAATTCATTTGTGAAAACAACCGATGTTCAACCCAACGTACGTCATACGGGAAACTGCCATTCAACACCAGCGTGAACACATTCGATCGTTAATGAGATTTTGCCGCCTTGAGTTCATTTAGAACTGACGTAAGGGCAGTTTTTACTGTCTCAAGGCGTATGGATTGACGTCCGTGATCGGCGAACCAGCAGTGAAAATGCTGTGTTGGTCTGCCGGTGGCCGCAACCGCAATGTGGACGGTGCCGACGGGCTTGTGTTCGGACCCGCCGCCAGGGCCCGCGATGCCGGTGACCGAGACCGAGATATCGCCATTTGAACGCGCCAGTGCACCTTCAGCCATGGCAATTGCAACATCCTTGCTGACGGCGCCTTCACTTGCGATGAGGCTTGCCGGAACCCCGATGAGTTCTGTCTTCGCCTCGTTCGAATAAGTCACGAAGCCCCGGTCCACCGCCACTGATGAGCCAGCAATTTCCGTTAGGGCAGCGCAAATCAGGCCGCCGGTGCACGATTCGGCCGTTGCGATCATTTTGCCCTGGTCCTTCAGTTCTTCCAGAACTTCCCGGGTCAGGGGGGCAAGATCATCAAGACTTGCCGGACGTTGTTCCTTCATCGTCAACTCACTCGTTTTCTGGAAGTGGCAAACGAACCGTCACGCTCGCAAGTGCCGCAATGCCCTCTTTGCGTCCTGTGAAGCCGAGCCGCTCGGATGTCGTTGCCTTCACCGATACGCGCGAAAGCGGAACGTCACAGATCTCGGCGATTTTCTGCCGGATGCCGTTCCGGTGCGGGCCAATCTTGGGTTCTTCACAGACGATGGTGACGTCGATATGGGCAAGCCGTCCGCCAAGCTTCGTCAGCCGATCCGTAGCATCACGCTGGAACCGATCCGAGGAAGCCCCTTTCCACATCGGGTCACTCGGCGGAAAATGGCTGCCGATATCACCGTCACCAATGGCACCAAGCGTGGCATCCGTGATCGCGTGTAACACAACATCCGCGTCGGAGTGCCCCTTGAGTTTCCTGGCGTGGGGAATGGCCACGCCGCCAAGAACAACGGTATCTCCATGTTCAAATGCGTGAACGTCATATCCGATACCCGTCCGGACATCCAAAAGCTCCGACAAAAGTGGGCGGGTGCGGGTTTCCTGTTTCATCGGGATGTGATTCACCTGTTTTTCGGCGCGTGCCAGATCCTGCCGCGTGGTGATCTTGAAGTTTGCCGGATCGCCTTCGCTCAGTTCTACCTTCAAGCCTGCCCATTCGGCCAGACCGGTGTCGTCGGTAAAATCATGCCGGCCGTCTTCGGCCGCATTCAGATGGGCCTCCAGGATCGGCCGGAATGGAAAAGCCTGCGGTGTCTGTGCTGCCCACAGGCCGGTTCTATCAATCGTTTGCAGTTTCCGGTCCTGTTCCTCGCAGCGTTTCAGCGTGTCGACAACGGGAACTGCGGCAAGCACGCCCTCGGCGCCTTTGTCCAAGCTTGCGAGGATGCCGTCAATCACCGGTTCTGAGAGGAACGGTCGTGCGGCATCGTGAATGAGCACGAAATCACAACCGGTGCCCTCAAGCGCCTTCAAGCCTGCCAGCACGGACTGTTGACGGGTATCGCCGCCGATCGCCGTCATGAGCGCCTTGCCATCAGTTTCAAAACGGGCTGCAGCTACGGCCTCGTCATAAAGCGTGGTGTCATCTGCATGGATGACCGTCAGAATTTGTGCGATTCGAGGATGATTAAGGAAGACGTCCAGTGTATGAGACAGGATCGGGCGTCCGGCAATTGTCTTGTACTGCTTCGGCTGGCTATTATCCGGGTCCGAAAGGCGCGTTCCACGTCCTGCCGCGACGATCAATGCGGCGGCCGTTTTGTTCATTGTTTTCTCCCCGAAGGCAATTGAAGCGAAAAACGCTGACGGCCATTAACGATGAACCGTATCAATAAGCAAATTTAGACTTGTTGCGATGCGCAAATTGGCTACAATATAGGCAATTGGCGTTTTGCACAGGTAATGAGCAGAAAAGAGAACTGTGTGTCGATAGTCTCGAACACTCTTTCCATAGGACCGCATGCACTTTCCAACCGGGCCGTTCTGGCTCCCATGTCGGGTGTCACCGATCTGCCGTTTCGCCGGCTTGCTGCGCGTTTCGGAGCCGGCATGGTTGTCAGTGAGATGGTCGCCAGCGAAACCTTCGTGAAAGGGGACGCGGAAACGCAGATGCGCGCCGAGGCTCAGGAGAAAGGGCTGCACGTCGTCCAGCTCGCCGGAAGGGAAGCCCGCTGGATGGGCGAGGCGGCAAAGGTCATTGCCGGACTTGGTGCCGATGTCATCGATATCAACATGGGCTGCCCGGCAAAGAAGGTCACGTCCGGTTATTCCGGCTCCGCACTGATGCGGGATCTGGATCATGCCCTGACCCTGATTGATGCGACGGTCGCCGCGGTCGATATTCCGGTTACGGTCAAGATGCGCCTCGGCTGGGACGACACGTCCATGAATGCAGCTGAACTTGCGCGCAGGGCCGAAGACGCCGGCGTCCAGCTTGTCACGGTTCACGGCAGAACGCGGTGCCAGTTCTACAAGGGGACGGCGAACTGGAAGGCCATTCGAGACGTGAAGAAGGCGATCTCTATTCCGCTGATTTCAAACGGTGACTGCAAGTCGGTCGAGGACGCGGAAGCCATGCTCTGCGTGAGCGGGTCCGACGGCATCATGATCGGACGCGGTGCCTATGGCCGGCCCTGGCTGCCCGGCCACGTAGGACACTATCTGGCAACCGGCGAGCGCCTCGAAGCGCCTGCGGCGGCGGAGTTCGCAGATCTCGTCGCCGGACATTACGAAGACATGCTGAGCCATTACGGGGAAATTGCCGGTGTCCGGATCGCCCGCAAACATCTGGGCTGGTATCTCGATGATGCCGCCACCCGCGGGGCCGCCCAGTGTCCGGCCAACGAGAGACGGATTCTCATGACATCCAATTCGCCTGCCGAAGTGCTGCGATTGATCATCGACTGGTTCTCAACATCCAACGATCGGATAGCCGCGTGAGCGAAGTGAGTGCTGAAACGGGCCGTATAGCCATGCTCGCGAGTGATGGTCCGACCATATTAGACGCGCTTCCGCACCCGGTGCTGCTCGTGGCGCCTGACGGTGTCATCGAATCTGCGAACATGGCCGCGGAGATCTTCATGCGGTCCAGTGCCTCCGTCCTGCGGCGGCACCCGATCAGCGACTTCGTTCCCTTCGGCAGTCCGCTGCTCACCCTGATCGAACAGGTGCGTGAACGGGCGGCGCCCGTCAACGAATACAAGGTCGATATCGGTTCACCGCGCATCGGTGCGCCGAAGATGGTCGATATCAATGCCGCGCCGGTTTCAGATCGGCCGGGTGCCGTGGTCCTGATGTTTCAGGAACGGACCATGGCGGAGAAAATCGACCGGCAGCTGACTTCCCGGGGGGCGGCGCGTACCGTGACCGGACTCGCGGCGATGCTGGCGCACGAAATCAAGAACCCGCTCTCCGGAATTCGAGGCGCCGCGCAGTTGCTGGAGCAATCCGTGGTCGATGACGACCGCTCCCTGACCCGGCTCATCATGGACGAGACCGACCGGATCGTGAAACTTGTCGATCGGATGGAAGTCTTTTCCGACGAGAGACCGATCGAGCGTGAACCGGTGAACATTCACGTCGTGCTCGACAGGGTCAAAAGCCTTTCCGACAACGGGTTCGCCCGTAACAAGAGGATCGTGGAGATCTACGATCCATCCCTGCCGCCGGTCTATGCGAACAAGGACCAGCTTATTCAGGTGTTTCTCAATCTTGTAAAGAACGCGAGCGAGGCGATCGGAGACGACCCCGACGGGGAGATCCGGATCTCGACCGCGTTTCGCCCGGGTGTCCGCCTTTCAGTGCCCGGAACCGAGCAGCGTGTCAGTCTTCCACTCGAATTCTGCGTACAGGACAACGGTCCGGGTGTTCCCGATGACCTCCTGCCGCATCTCTTTGAACCCTTTATCACGACGAAAACCAACGGCTCCGGTCTGGGCCTGGCGCTGGTTGCAAAGATTATCGGCGATCATGGCGGCGTCATCGAATGCGACAGCCAGCGTGAAAGAACCATTTTTCGCATCCTAATGCCTGCGTATTCCGGCGAAACGACTCCGGATTCCGACACGGCGAGCGAGGGAAAAGAATAACGATGCCGACAGGTACAATCCTTGTTGCAGATGATGACGCGGCGATCCGCACCGTACTCAACCAGGCGCTCTCGAGGGCCGGGTACACGGTTCGGCTGACGTCAAATGCCTCCACGCTCTGGCGATGGGTTTCATCCGGAGATGGTGATCTCGTCATCACCGACGTCGTCATGCCGGACGAGAATATCTTCGATGTCCTGCCGCGCATGAAAAAGATGCGGCCGGAATTGCCGGTACTCGTCATGAGTGCCCAGAACACGTTCATGACCGCGATCAAGGCGTCCGAAAAGGGAGCCTATGAGTATCTGCCGAAACCCTTCGATCTGAAGGAACTCACCAATATCGTGCAGCGGGCGCTCGAGGAGCCCAAGAAAAGACCGGCGCTCGACATCGAGGATGCCGGTGAGGGGATGCCGCTTGTGGGCCGCTCGCCGGCCATGCAGGAAATCTACCGTATTCTCGCGCGGCTGATGCAGACCGACCTGACGGTGATGATCAACGGGGAGTCGGGCACGGGCAAGGAACTCGTTGCGCGCGCATTGCATGACTACGGAAAAAGACGAAACGGCCCGTTCGTTGCCATCAACATGGCGGCCATCCCGCGGGACCTGATCGAGGCCGAGCTGTTCGGTCACGAAAAGGGGGCCTTTACCGGCGCACAAAACCGAAGTTCGGGCCGGTTTGAGCAGGCTGATGGCGGTACGCTGTTTCTCGACGAGATCGGCGACATGCCGATGGAAGCACAGACACGGTTGCTGCGCGTTTTGCAGCAGGGCGAGTACACCACTGTCGGCGGACGGACGCCGATCAAGACCGACGTGCGCATTGTTGCCGCGACCAACAAGGATCTGCGTCACCTGATCAACCAGGGTCTGTTCCGCGAAGATCTCTATTTCAGGCTCAACGTCGTTCCGATCCGGTTGCCACCGCTGCGTGAAAGGGTCGAGGACATTCCGGACCTCGTGCGGCACTTCTTCTCGCTCGTCGAGAAGGAGGGTCTGCAGGCAAAGCAGATCGATGTCGGAGCGCTCAATATGCTGCGCCGCTACCGCTGGCCAGGCAATGTGCGTGAGCTGGAAAACCTGGTCCGGCGCCTGGCGGCGCTTTATCCGCAGGATGTGATCAGTGAAAGTCTGCTCGACCAGGAGCTGAGCCAGCCCAGCGCCGTTTCGAGTTCCGAGGAAGTGAGCGAGAATGTCAATCTGGGCGGTTCGGTGGAGAAATACCTTTCCGGCTACTTCGACACTTTCGGTGAGGCCCTTCCGCCACCCGGTCTCTATCACCGCATCCTGCGGGAGGTCGAATACCCGCTTATCAGCGCCGCTCTGGCTGCAACACGCGGCAATCAGATAAAGGCGGCCGAGCTTCTAGGCGTCAACAGAAACACCTTGCGCAAGAAGATCAGGGATCTCGATATCCAGGTGATGCGCTCCGCCAGGTGAGCGCATTCCGGCCCTCCTTGTGGATTTGATGCTGTCCGGGGCGCTGAATTTTCCGGAAAATTGATCGTGGCCTCAAGCTCTTCCACTGCAAAATGACGGGAGGGCGCAGGTCTGTCGCAATTTCGCAACATTGTGTGATAAGTTTGCAGCGAATGTTTTGGCAAGCCGCAATTATTTCGTGGTTTGCAGTGCTTTAGAGGCTGCATGATACTGGAGACAGTTCAGCAATCCGTCGTGCAATCCAGCACTTCGGGCAAGCTATGGCGGCGTGCCGGGCTTGCCGTCATGGTGGTTGCGCTGATCTCGATTGCGATCACGTTCGTTATTCTCATGGGATTGACATCCGTCGATCCCACCCGAGAAGTCATCATGACGGCGATGGCCATCAACGGCGCGCTGGCCGCCGTTCTTCTGGGCGTGGTTTCCGTCGAAATCTACAAGCTCTGGCAGGCGCGCCGTCGCGGACGGGCGGCTGCGCGCCTCCATGTACGCGTTGTTGCCCTGTTCAGCCTTGTTGCCGCCGTTCCGGCTGTCATGATGGCAATCCTGGCCGCCGTTACGCTCGACCGGGGGCTGGATCGATGGTTCGAGGACCGTACCAGGCAGATCATCGACAATGCCCTGACCGTTGCACAGGCCTATCTGCAGGAACATGCACGCGTTCTCAGGGGCGACCTGATCGCCATGACGAAAGACATCGACCGGGCAAAGGCGATCTACGAGTTCGAGCCGACACGGTTCGATCAGTTCTTTGCGACGCAGGTATCGCTTCGCGGCATTCTCGGCGCAATGATCCTTGATGAGAACGGCGACGTGGTCACGCGTGTCATTCTCGATCCGAACGCACAGATACCGCTCCCGCCCGCTGACAGTTTCTTCAAGGCGCAGTCGGGCGACCCCATCCTGATCGCGCCGGGCAGTTCGAATCTCGTCGGCGGCGTGATGAAGCTCTCAGCATATGACAATTTCTATCTCTACGCCGTTCGCGTCATCGATCCGCGGGTTGTCGAATATCTGCGTCTGGCGGAAACCGGCGCTTCCCAGTACCAGCAGATGGAAAACAGCCGTTTTGGCGTCCAGGTTGCGTTCGCGCTGGTCTATCTCGGGGTTGCGCTCATCCTGCTGTTGTCGGCGATCTGGATCGGCTTCGGCTTCGCAAACCGACTTGTTTCTCCGATCCGGGTACTGATATCGGCCGCTGACGAAGTGTCCAGAGGCAACCTTGCGGTCAAGGTGCAGACGGAGAAATCCGGAGGAGACCTGACCAACCTTGGACTCACGTTCAACAAGATGACCGGGCAGCTTCTCGGCCAGCGGGACGCCCTGCTTGCCGCAAACGAGCAGATCGACCGGAGGCGCAGGTTCAACGAGGCCGTCCTGTCCGGGGTGTCGACCGGTGTGATCGGCGTCGATGACGAAGCGTCGATCATGCTTATCAATCGCTCCGCGCTCGAACTGCTGCAGCTTGATGAGGTTCAGATCCTCAACAGACCACTGACGGAGGTCGTTCCAGAGCTTGCCGATTGCATAAACGGCGCTCTTGAAAACAGTACGGAAAAACTGCCTGAAACGCAGATCGAGGTGACGCGCAACGGGCGGCTGCGGACGCTGAACGTGCGCATCACGAGCGAGCAGTCGACGCGGCGCGAGCATGGCTTCGTGGTGACGCTGGATGACATCACCGATCTCGTCTCGGCGCAGCGGAATTCTGCCTGGGCTGATGTCGCGCGCCGGATCGCCCACGAGATCAAGAACCCGTTGACCCCGATCCAGCTGTCGGCGGAACGCATTCGCCGCCGTTACGGCAAACGCATCGAGGAAGACCGGGAAGTCTTTGACCAGTGCATCGACACCATCGTCAGGCAGGTGGGCGATATCGGTCAGATGGTCGATGAATTCTCATCCTTTGCCCGGATGCGCAAGCCTAACAAGATCAGCTCCGATCTCCGCGAAGCGGTGAGGGATGCCGCCTTCATGCAATCGGTTGCCAATCCGGAAATCTCGGTCACCGCCGACGTTCCCGAAACGGCGGTGACCGCCGTGTTCGATCCGCGTCTCGTGGGACAGGCTTTCACAAATGTGGTCAAGAATGCGACCGAGGCCGTCGCCGCCCGGAAGGGCGACGACTTGCCGAAAGGACAGGTTCTGGTCCGTTTGCGCGGAGAATCCGACGAAACGCCGGGACGTATCATTGTCGACGTGATCGACAACGGTGTCGGGCTGCCTGAGGAAAACCGCAGCCGATTGCTGGAACCTTACATGACAACGCGGGAAAAGGGCACGGGCCTGGGTCTCGCGATTGTGCGGAAGATTATGGAAGACCACGGCGGTGGCGTCGAATTGCTGGACGCCCCGAAATCAACCCCTGATGCAACAGGCACTCTGGTGCGGCTCACTCTGGCAGCTTCTGCCGAGGTCGAAACGGAGAGCAATGAACAAGAGCAAGCAGTGACAGCTCATGGCGCATGATATTCTAGTTGTAGATGACGAAACCGATATCCGGGAGATGATTGCAGGCATCCTGGATGACGATGGCTACGGGACACGGACGGCGCATGATTCCGACAGTGCGCTTGCCACGGTCAAGGAGCGCAAGCCGTCACTTGTGATCCTCGACATCTGGCTGCAGGGGAGCCGGTTGGACGGCCTGGCGCTTCTTGACGTTCTGAAGGAAACGGATCCCGACCTGCCGGTGGTGATCATCTCGGGCCACGGCAATATCGAAACGGCCGTTTCCGCGATCAAGCGCGGTGCCTATGATTACATCGAGAAACCGTTCAAGGCCGACCGGCTTATACATATCGTCGAGAGGGCGCTTGAGGCGTCCAGCTTGAAGCGCGAGATCCGGGATCTCAAGCAGCGCAGTGGCGAGACCAGCGAAATCATCGGCGGGTCCTCGGCCGCGCACAATCTGCGGCAGACCATCCAGAAGATCTCCGGTACGAACAGCCGGATCCTCATCGTCGGACCGTCCGGTGCCGGCAAGGAGCGGGCGGCGCGGATGATCCACGACCAGTCCCTCCGGATGAAGAGTCCCTTCGTCGTCCTGAACGCCGCCACCATCACGCCTGCGCGCATGGAGGAAGAGCTCTTCGGCATCGAGGACGAAAACGGCAACTTGAGGAAAATCGGCGCACTGGAGGAAGCGCACGGGGGCACGCTTTATCTCGACGAGGTCGCAGACATGCCGGCCGAGACGCAGGGAAAAATCCTCAGGGTGCTCGTGGAGCAGAGTTTTGCGCGGGTCGGCGGAACGCAGAAAGTCCAGGTCGACATCCGGATTCTTTCATCCACGTCCAAGAACCTGGAGGAACATATTGCCTCCGGTCTCTTCCGCCAGGACCTCTATCACCGGCTCAGCGTGGTGCCGCTCAGGGTCCCCGGACTTGCGGAGCGGCGTGAGGACATACCCGTGCTGGTGCATCATTTCATGGAACAGATTTCGGCAGCTTCTGGTATTCCGCTCCGCCCGATCGGGGACGATGCGATGGCGGTGCTGCAGACCCATGACTGGCCCGGAAACGTTCGTCAGTTGCGCAACAATGTCGAGCGGCTGATGATCCTGAGCCGGGGTGAACCCGACAGCACGATTACGGCAGACCTGCTGCCGGCGGAGATCGGAGAGACACTGCCGAACCTGCCGACCTCCGGAACAGGCGAACATCTGATGTCGGTGCCGCTGCGTGAAGCACGCGAGATTTTCGAGCGGGAATACCTGCAGGCCCAGATAAAGCGATTTGACGGCAACATCTCGAGGACGGCAGAATTCGTCGGTATGGAACGGTCCGCCTTGCACCGCAAACTGAAAACACTTGGAATGACCTGAAAACGGTAAAGTCCATCATCGAAAAGCGAAGCGGGAAAAGAGTCTTTCCATGAAAATCGTCATTTGTGGCGCCGGTCAGGTCGGATACGGGATCGCAGAGCGTCTTGCCGCGGAGCAGAACGACGTTTCGGTCATCGATTCTTCGCCGCAGCTGATCAATGCGATCGGGGATCATCTCGATGTGCGGGGTTTTGTCGGCCATGGTGCGCATCCGGACGTTCTGGCGCAGGCAGGCGCCGAAGAAGCCGACATGATCGTCGCGGTGACACTTTACGACGAAGTGAATATGGTTGCCTGCCAGGTTGCGCATTCCCTTTTCAACGTTCCGACGAAGGTTGCGCGTATCCGCGCGCAGTCCTACCTGCAGGGCCGGTGGCGCAACCTCTTCTCACGCGACAACATGCCGATTGACGTGATCATTTCGCCTGAGATCGAGGTTGGCGAGATGGTGTTGAGGCGCCTTGCATTGCCGGGTGCTGTCGAGACCGTCCGGTTCGCAGACGATCATGTGGTTGTCGTCGGCATCATGTGCGAAGAGGACTGTCCGGTGGTCGACACGCCGCTGAGGCAGCTGACGGAGCTGTTTCCGGACCTGGGGGCCGTCGTCGTCGGGCTTTACCGGAACAACCGTCTGTTCGTGCCCAAGAGCAGCGACAGCATCCTGACCGGTGACCTGGCCTACGTCGTGGCGCGGCGCGATCAGGTGCGCAGGACACTGAGCATCTTCGGACATGAGGAGCCGGAGGCGGCCAAGGTCGTGATCGCCGGAGGTGGCAATATCGGCCTCTATGTTGCCAAGGCGCTCGAGCAACGTCAGAGCGGAACGAAGATCAAGCTGATCGAGGCGTCCCGCGAACGGGCCATGTCGGTCGCCGACGAGCTCAAGCGTTCGGTCATCCTGCATGGCAGCGCACTCGACCAGGTCATCCTGAACGAGGCCGATGCAGGGGATGCCGATACGATGGTCGCTCTCACGAACGAGGACGAGGTCAATATCCTGTCGTCTGTCATGGCCAAGAAACTCGGTTGCCGGCGCTCGCTGTCGCTCCTCAACAATCCGAGCTATCCGGCCTTTGCGAATGCACTGGGCATCGATGCGTTCATCAACCCGCGGGCCGTCACGATTTCCAGGATACTCCAGCATGTACGCCGCGGCAGGATACGCGGTGTTCATTCGCTCCAGAACGGTGCAGCAGAGATCGTGGAGGCAGAAGCGCTCGATACATCACCGCTGGTCGGCAAGCCGCTGCGCGTCATCGATCTGCCGTCCGGAATTCGCGTCGGTGCCGTTTTCAGGGGCGGCGAGGTGCTCACTCCGAACGGGGAACTTCAGATCCAGGCGCAGGACCGTATCGTCATTTTTGCGGTTGCCAATCGTGTCCGGCAGGTCGAGCAGATGTTCCGCGTGAGCCTCGATTTCTTTTAGGCGAATTGCCGCTAATCTGAGCTTGCAATTATCTGACCGAACGTTCAAAAATGTTTTGAAGGCCGTCTGGCTGGATGTGTTTTTGCTTGTTTTGGAGTGTTCATGAGCCGGATTGCTTATGTAAACGGTCAGTACGTCCGTCATGGTGATGCCGCGGTCCACGTGGAAGACCGCGGATATCAGTTTGCAGATGGCGTTTACGAGGTATGTGAGGTCTGGCAAGGCAAGATCGTCGACATGCCGAGACACCTCGACCGGTTGGGCCGATCCTTGAGCGAACTCCAGATCGACTGGCCCATGAGCCGGAGCGCGGTTGAATTCGTGCTGCGCCAGGTGGTCCGCAGAAATCTCGTGAAGAACGGACTCGTCTACATCCAGGTTACGCGCGGTGTGGCCAAACGGGACCATTTCTTCCCGCCTGAGGACGTTGCCCCGTCGATCGTCGTAACCGCCAAATCAACCAATCCGGCGGCAGCGGAAGCCCAGGCCGAAAAGGGCATCTCCGTTGTCAGTTACCCGGAAAACCGCTGGCCGCGTGTCGATATCAAGACCGTTGCGCTGCTTCCCAACGTTCTGGCGAAACAGCACGCCAAGGAAAACGGTGGCAAGGAGGCCTGGTACATCGACGGCGATGGCAAAGTCACGGAAGGCGGTTCAACCAATGCCTGGATCGTGACAAAGGACGGAGCGCTCGTGACGCGGCCGGCCGAGAACGGTATTCTCCGCGGGATCACTCGCGCGGTGGTGCTTGATCTTGTCGAAAGGGAAGGGCTGACGTTCGAAGAAAGGCCTTTCAGTCTCGAAGAGGCATTCGAAGCCAAGGAAGCATTTGTTACCGCTGCGTCAACTCTTGTGATGCCCGTGACACGTGTCGATGGCAGAATTGTCGGCAATGGTCATCCGGGTTCTGTTGCATTGCGATTGCGTGAACTGTTCCATACTGCTACTGATTTGCAGACGGCATGACTGAATTGGTCTTGTCTAGGGACATAAATACGACGTAGAAGGAACTGAGGCAGACAGTTTCTCGACTGGGCAAAACAAGATTCGGGCAGAACTTCAAACCGAAATGGTTGAAATTCAATAGCTTGTGACGATAAGCTGCCGAAAAGCCGGATGCTCGGCCGCATCCGGGGGCAAAACAGGATAAAAAGACTGATGGCTGAGCGCGCACAAAATCTCCAAGACACTTTCCTCAATCACGTTCGCAAACAAAAAACTCCTCTAACAATTTTCCTTATCAACGGCGTCAAACTACAGGGCGTCGTGACCTGGTTCGACAATTTTTGCGTCCTGTTGCGCCGCGACGGGCATTCACAGCTCGTCTATAAACACGCGATTTCCACAATTATGCCAAACGGCCCTGTTCAACTGTTCGATCAGGCTGAGGAAAACGCTGAAAAGGCTGGCTGATTGAAACCTAAGTCTCGCGCAGACGATTTTTCGAAATCAAACGGGCCCGAAGAACCGGGGCACAAAACGCTCAGAACAAAAGACACTGGGGTGGATCGCCTGCCTCAGCCCTTTCGTGCGATGATCATCGAACCCGTGCTGCAACTGCGCGGCGATGGCGGGCAGCAGGACCTGCGCGGCAATCGCAGCCCGGAAGCGCGTCTTGAAGAGGCGATCGGGCTGAGTGCGGCGATCAATCTTCAGATCATTCACTCCGACGTCGTCAAGGTGAACAATCCCAAGCCGGGGACCCTGTTTGGTGAAGGCAAGGTCTCCGAACTGGCCGGTATGGTGGCAAGCGAAGACCTGGATCTCGTCGTCATAGACCATCCATTGTCGCCCGTGCAGCAGCGAAATCTCGAGCGGCGGCTCAAGACCAAGGTCATTGACCGGACCGGTCTGATCCTGGAGATTTTCGGCGACCGGGCACGCACCAAGGAAGGCCGTCTGCAGGTTGATCTGGCACATCTGACCTGGCAGAAGAGCCGGCTTGTGAGGTCCTGGACGCACCTTGAGCGGCAACGGGGCGGGGCCGGCTTCATGGGCGGTCCGGGTGAAACCCAGATCGAGGCCGATCGCAGGCAGATCCAGGACCGCATCATTGCGCTTCAGAAGCAACTGGACAGTGTGCGCCGCACCCGTGATCTGCACCGGAAGAAGCGCAAGAAAATTCCGCAACCCGTTGTCGCGCTGGTCGGCTACACCAATGCCGGCAAGTCGACGCTGTTCAACCGGCTGACAGAAGCGGATGTCTTTGCCAAGGATCTGCTTTTCGCCACTCTAGACCCGACGCTTCGCAAGGTCACCCTGCCGCACGGCAAGGAGGTCATCCTCTCCGACACCGTGGGGTTCATTTCGGACCTGCCGACGCATCTGGTTGCCGCGTTTCGGGCGACGCTCGAGGAAGTTCTCGAGGCGGACCTGATCCTGCATGTGCGCGACATTTCCCATACCGATAGCGATGCGCAGGCAGAGGACGTCAAGAAAACGCTCGACGAGCTGGGTGTCGATGCGTTGACCGGCGCGCCGATCATCGAGGTCTGGAACAAGATCGATTGCCTGGACGCGGCGTACCGTGAAAAACTGCTCGCCGACGCCGGAGAGGACGGACCGATTGCCGTCTCTGCGCTGACCGGCGCCGGCGTCGAACAACTTTCGTCCCGGATCGACCGCTTCATCGCCCAGCACGATGACATCCTGAGCGTTCGTCTTCCTGTTGCAGAGGGCGCTCTCCTGGCGAAGCTCTACCAGATGTCAGAAGTTCTCAACCGGGTAGACAGCGAGGAAGCGGTGACCGCAGAGGTGCGTGTTTCCGACAAGCAGCGGGGACCGTTCCGCGATCTGTTCGCTGAATATGTTGAGGCCGACAGCTGACGCGTGTCATCAAGCGTCAGCGGAACCGGATGCATGGCTGGTATTGCCTGATCGCGTCAGGAAGTAACTGAAAACCGCGGCACCGAAACTTGCCAGGGTTATGAACAGGATTGCCCAGGCGGTTTCGTGTAAATGGGCGACAGCCGCCAGTGCCGCCGAAAGACAGATCATGGCGACGCGCACAAACGATCTCGCGACAGCGATACCGTTCACCCGCTGTTCCTTGGGCGCAATGTCCATGTAGTAAAGGCTGAGAACAGCGCCGATACCCCTGACCGCGACGCTTACGGTAAAAATTGCCACGGCATGTATCCTGACATCGTGATCAATATCCAGAAAATGCAACGTGGCAAGGGTTGCGCCGGACATGCCGACCAGAACGGCACAGGAAAACATGACCAGCCGGTGCGATATATTGTTCAGGGTTCCCCAGAGCGGCCCGGCAACGATATAGCCCAGCGCATAGGAAATTATGAGCGCGGTCAGTCCCTTGTCGGACGCATGGTGCGCTTCCGCTGATATCAGTGAAAAGAAGGGAACGGCCAGAATGACGCTGGCGAAGACGATCCTAAGCGTCACGAACTTGCGGAACCAGTCGAATTCCAGCATCTGGACGGCGTTTGAGACATAGGCCATCAGGGCTGTGTACGGGGACGTTCCGGTTTGTGCGGGAAGCGCTGACTTTTCGGCGAAGTCCCTGACCGCAAGAACGGCGAAGGCCGACAAGGCGAAGCACATGACCCCGATCGCAACGATGATCGAGTGCCGGTGCAATGGCGGCAGTTCGAGTGTCATTTCGTGCGCGAACCATGTCAGCGCCACGGCAAATATGCCTCCAAGCGCCATCTGGGCGTATTTCAGCTTCAACCGGGCGTGAGACCTCAGATTGTCGCTGATGAAGTCCGTCAGCAAAAGCTGCTGGAATTCATCGACGATCCCCATGATGAATACGCAAATGACGAAAACGACCATCGCCTGTGACTTGTCGCCGAAAAGCACGACAATGATGGTCGCGCCGAAACAGAGTGCCAGTGTCAGATCGGTCAGAGACAATGCCCGTTTCCGGTTTTGAATTCTGGTTATGGCATTGAACAGGAAAATGTCCGTCAGCGAACTTGCCAGCTGCCGTATCGAAACCAGGGCACCAATCAGGAAGATCGGCATGTCCAAGGACACGGCCAGAAACGTGAGCACGATGGACGGGCTCGCCATCATCCAGGCGGCTGTCGCAAGCGTGCTCTGCCCGGTCAGGAGCGGGAGATTTCGGTCATGCGTGTTGTCGGCGTCGCGCGTCATCGTGTTGCCAGGGGTCGCTTCTGGTGTGATCCAGTTCTCATTCTTGCGTCAGAAACCGTTACTTCAGGGTTAGGGTCCTGACCCCAAGAGCCGTCCCTGGTGAATTTCATGCGTTTGTGGTGAAATTGGTTCGCCGGAAAACAAAAACAGAGATCGCGCTTTGCGGCACCTGGGCGGTGTTCGCGCGTTTTTCCAGGATGCTGCGGGCAGTGACAGCAGGTTCAATGGGGCATCTGCGATGCAACCAGTTTTTCAGCAGGCCGACGGCGCGGAAACAGGGACACCGGAAAAGGTTGCGTATTTCAGGTATCTGTTTCTACAACCTGTCTGCATCCCCTGACTGTTTTGCCGCCTGCCAGGCCGCCTCCATTTCATCAAGGGTCATCGCCAGGAGCGTGGTTCCGCTTTTATCGGCATGCTCTTCGATCGCCGCGAACCGGGTCCGGAATTTCCGGTTGGTTCGCCGCAATGCCTCTTCCGGATCGATATCGAGATGCCTGGCGAGATTGGCGAGGGCGAATAGCGTGTCACCAAGTTCGTCGGCAATGCGCGCCTTGTCCGGCGTACTCCGGGACAGTTCCTCATCGAGTTCGTGGGTTTCCTCGCGGATCTTGTCGAGTACGAGACGTGCATCGTTCCAGTCGAAGCCGACTTTCGAAGCCTTGCGCTGCAATTTGTCCGCTTCCTGGAGCGCGGGGAAGGCGGTCGGGACCTCGTCCAGAAACCGTCGCTTGCCTTCGCTAAGGCCGTGTGCCTGCCTTTCCGCAAGTTTCTCGGCCTTTTCCTCGGCCTTGATCCGTTCCCATATTCCCTTGACGTGTTCCGCCTTTTCGCCGTTCTCGTCACCGAAAACATGAGGATGGCGCCGGATCATCTTTTTCGTGACGCTCTCGACAACGTCTCCGAAGTCGAAATGATCGTCTTCCTCGGCCATGCGGGCGTGGTAGACGACCTGGAGCAGCAGATCGCCCAGTTCCTCGCGCAGGTCCAGCATGTCGTTCTTGGCAATCGCATCGGCGACCTCATAGGCCTCTTCGAGCGTATAAGGGGCGATGGTCTCGAAAGACTGTTCCAGATCCCAGGGACACCCCGTAACGGGCGTCCGCAGCGCGGCCATGATCTCAATGAGGCGGGCAATGTCACGGCTGGGTGTCATGAAGGCGCTTTTCCCGTTTGCGTGTCAGGTCTAACCGGCGGGGTGATGTCTTTCTGAATGCCAGCATTAAGGCACGCTTGCACGGCACGAAAAACCGAAAACGAAGCAAGAAGACCCGAAAGCACAAGATTTTTCGCGCCGGAACGCCTTTGCGCCATGGCTTCCGTTTCTCTCCAGTCGATATCGGCTTTCATTGCAGGAACAAGTCCACTACCGTCCGGCGCCAAATAGGCATACAGTCTTGCTTTCCTGATTTGTCGTCCCGGTTTGCCGTGTAAACGGCAAGACCGGGATACAGTACCGGTTGTGGCCGGAGACTGAAAAAAGATGGAAAGTCCAGTGGTTACTGGTTTCCGGCCTTCCGCTGTGCTTCAGCCGGAATGACAAGTTCAGTGACTGAAGATCGCTTCATGAGACCCATGCAGGGTTAAACCCGACATTGATGCATCAAGTCCTGCAACACCGTTGGCGATATTGAAGCTTGGCGTCGCTTACACGTCAAACCGGGTTAACAATTGGAGAGGCAAACTACCCCCGGACGGACGGATGCCAGAAGGTAACCGCCCGTTCCAGAAGCGCGATGAGACCGTAGAAGATTGAGCCCGCCAGGGCGGCAATCGCGATCTCGGCCCAGACCATGTCCACGTTCATGCGTCCGACTTCGGTAGATATCCGGAAGCCCATACCGACAATCGGTGTGCCGAAGAATTCGGCGACGATGGCACCGATCAGGGCGAGGGTGGAATTGATCTTCAGGGCGTTGAAGATGAACGGCATGGCCATCGGCAGGCGCAGCTTGAAGAGGGTCTGCCAGTAGTTCGAGGCGTATGTCCGCATGAGATCGCGTTGCATCGCGTCGGAAGCCGCCAGTCCCGAGACCGTATTCACCAGCATCGGGAAGAAGGTCATGATCACGACGACGGCGGCCTTGGAGGGCCAGTCGAATCCGAACCACATCACCATGATCGGGGCAACGCCGATGATCGGAAGGGCCGAGACGAGATTGCCGATGGGAAGCAGGCCGCGGCGCAGGAAAGGCACGCGATCCACGAGAATGGCGATGAGGAACGCGGAGCCGCAGCCCATGGCATAGCCGGCCAGAACCGCCTTCAGGAAAGTCTGCTGAAAGTCCGCCCAGAGGATCGGCACGGACGTGGCCAGACGCACCCAGATTTCGGACGGGGCAGGGAGCAGCACTTTCGGAACGCCCGCGCCTGTGACGATGACTTCCCAAAGGAGCAGGATGGCCATGCCGAAGAGCGCCGGGATGGCAAGATTGACGAGGCGGGCAGCAAGAGGCGAGGCGGTTTTCCAGATGGCCAGTCTTTCAACGAACAGCCAGGACGCCGCCCAGGTGGCGGTCGTCAGCGCCCAGAAGCCGAGCGCTGCCTCGCCTTCGTGGTTGGACGCCACGCTGATGAGCAGCCAGGCGGCGATCGCGGTGACGAGGCCGAGGATCAGATCGCCGATCCGGTTGCGCATGAAGCCGAGTTCGTAGCGGACCGCGGCGATGCCGAGGATCACCAGGCAGATCGACAGACGCGGAACGTCCATCACACCGAGGTCGGGCTCAAAGATACGGCTGAAGAGACCCACGAGCACCATCGCAACAATGAACCAGGCGAGGATGGCGGGCATGTCGAAACGCCGCTTTTTGTTTGTTGCCGGTGTCATTGCGCCATCCCCATCCGCTTGAGCGTGACTTTTTCCATGATGCCGATCAGCGCCACGAGCGAACCGGCCAGGAACGCTGCCACGATCAATGCCGACCAGATCTGGATCGTTTGCCCGTAATAGGACCCAGCCAGCAAACGCGCGCCCAGTCCGGCCACGGCACCGGTCGGCAGTTCACCGACGATGGCTCCGACGAGCGAGGCCGCCATGCCGATTTTCATGGAGGTGAAGAGAAATGGCACCGCGTAGGGCAGGCGCAGCTTCCAGAAGGCCTGGATCCGCGTCGCGGAGTAGGTGTGCATCAGGTCCATGTGGATGACTTCAGGCGATCTGAGGCCTTTCACCATGCCGACGGTAACCGGAAAGAACGACAGGTAGGTGGAGATCATGGCCTTGGGCAAAAGTCCGGAGATGCCGATGGCGTTGAGGACCACGATGATCATCGGGGCAATCGCCAGGATCGGGATCGTCTGGGAGGAAATGACCCAGGGCATCAGGGACTTGTCGAGAACGCGGGAATGCACGATGCCGACGGCAAGCAGAATACCCAGCGTCGTACCGATCAGGAAGCCGAGCAGCGTCGAGGAGAGGGTGATGCTGCTGTGATAGACAAGCGAACGCTTGGAGGTGATCTTCTTTTCGACCGTGGTGTTCCAGATCTCGATGATGACCTGGTGCGGTGCGGGCAGAACGGGCCGTTCCTGGGCCCAGGTATCGGCGATGAGCTGGGTGAACTGGACATGTTCCTGTCCCGCGCGCTCGTACATTTCCTGTTGGAACGGCGTGTTCAGCGCGGCTGCCGCGACATACCAGATCGCGAGGATCGCCAGGACAACCACCGTCACCGGCCCGACCGTGCCGGACATGAGCCCGGCAAACGGGCTGAGATTGGTGCGGGGCGAGGTGAGGGCGGTGTCGGTCATGCGGCCGCTCCTTCCGGTTGCCAGCGGTAGAGGATGTCCGGCAGGTTTTCCTCGTTGTCGCCGTCTGTCCGGCGTTCCTCAGTAAAGCCTTCGCGCTCATAGAACTTCCGGGCACCGGTGTTGGCCACGAAGGTCCAGAGACTGAGACCGGACGGATATGCCTGTTTGATATTGTTCAGCAACTGAAGGCCGAGGCCTTTCTGCCGGGCCTCCGGAGCGAGGTAAAATCCGGTGACGATGGCATCGGAACTTGTGGCGGCAAAGCCCTGAACGTCGTTGCCGTCGTTTTCGGCAACCAGAACATCCCGATTTTCGAAAACGAAACCTGCGTGATACCGGATGACGTCCTCGTGCGAATGGATACGCGGCATCCACGGCGTTTCATCGATCCAGTCATTGAGGATCTCGCCGCACCTCGCCATGTCGCCACGGATAGCGCTGCGGATCCTGTGTGTTGAGCGTGCCGCAATCGGTATTGACTCGCTCTGCTGTTGGTTCGGTCCATGTGAAAGGGTTGGAGCGATGGTTAGAGGTTGTATGTTTTCAGTCATACCGTCCTCCATAGTTTTAGCCGAACAGCTATCGCATCACATAGACTATCAGCCTCATCGAAAGTCAGATTACCTAAGAGGACCTGAGTATAGCGGTCATACTTCAGGTAAACCGTTTTTCGACTCAATTGCGAATGATCAGGCACGTCGTCTTTTACTTTTTGTGCCCAGACACTGTGAATGTCCGGCCAAAGCCAACGCTCCCAGCTAAAGCAAATGTGACCGAGTTTCATTCTTTTGGTTATCTTGTCACCGAGACATATTTCAATCCGCCCGAACCGGTACCAAGAGAACATGGCAAGTGCATAGAGGCAGGTAAAAGGCAAAAAAACGAGAAACAAGCGCCCCCTTCCGCCACTCGAAGACGTGTCGAGGAGCCCTAAGTAAAGAACGACCATCAACGCAAAAGTTAACGCAAATCCGGCCAGATAGTATTTTCCATTGTTTTTCGGGGAATTGGCGAATGTTTCTGTGCCCTCCCGCACATACCTCTTCATCCACGGCGATACGCGTTCGAAATCTGAAACCTCAATCCTCATAGGAATGCCCCGCGCGCAAGCCGTCACGGACACGGTGCGCAATCTTGAGGAATTCCGCGGATTCGCGAATGTCGAGGTTGCGGTCACGCGGCAGGTCGCTCTCGATGACATCGTAGATGCGGCCCGGGCGCGGGCAGAGTACGACGATCTTGGAGGAGAGAAACACGGCTTCCGGAATGGAGTGGGTGACGAAGACAACCGTCTTGTTGGTCTTGGCCCAGAGCTGAAGCAACTGTTCGTTGAGGTGATCGCGGACGATCTCGTCCAGCGCGCCGAAGGGCTCGTCCATCAGGAGAAGATCCGGCTCAACCGCCAGGGCACGGGCGATGGACGCGCGCTGCTGCATGCCGCCGGAGAGCTGCCAGGGGTACTTCTGCTCGAAACCGGAGAGGTTCACCAGGTCCATGTTCCGCGCGATCCGCTCCTGCTGCTCGGCCCGAGAGAGCCCCATGATTTCAAGCGGCAGGGCGACGTTCTTGGCAATCGAGCGCCAGGGATAGAGTGCGGCCGCCTGGAAGACATAACCATAGGCCCGGTTGAGGCGCGCCTCCTGCGGCGACACGCCGTTGACGGTGATCGTGCCTGCCGTCGGTTGTTCCAGGTCGGCAATGACGCGCAGGAGCGTCGTCTTTCCACAGCCGGACGGGCCGATAAAGGACACGAAGTCGCCTTCGTCGATCTTCAGATCGATATCGGACAGCGCATGAACCGGGCCGTCATTCGTCTGGAAGGTGAGCGACAGCTTGTCGATGTCGATAACCCGCTTGGCCTGTTCCTTCATTGCATCGTCCAGTCCGTCTTCGATTTCAGCGGCAGTCAACATTCTGTTTTCCGTTTTTCATTTTCCTGCACGTGCCTTGCAGTTTCGGCTTTCAGGGCGGGCAATCGGGGAGCGAGTTTGCCCCAAGTTACCTCTCCTCCTGGGAGAGGTCGAACCGAAGGTTCGGGTGAGGGGACAAAACGATCGGTCCCTACTCCAATTCGTTCCCTCACTCTGGCCCTCTCCCACGGGGAGAGGGAACAACGCTCTGCCCTAGATCATTTTTGTGTGCACCAACCTGATTTCGTCTTCCATCAGACCCCGCTGGCAGGAATGCCGGTGCGTTCCACTTTGCGCGGCGCGGTCAGCTCCTTCCAGGTGCTGAGTGCCTTGTTGACGGCGTGGAACGGCTCGCGTGCCACGAACTCGCCGTGGCCCTGCTGATGGTTGACCGTGCCGTCTTCCACGGCGACGCGGCCCCGGGTGAGCGTATAGCGCGGCAAGCCCTTGACCTTCTTGCCTTCGAAGACGTTGTAATCGATCGCCGACTGCTGGTTTCCCGCGGTGATCGTCTTTTCCTTTTCCGGGTCCCAGACCACCAGATCGGCATCCGCGCCAACGAAAACAGCGCCTTTTTTCGGGTAGATGTTGAGGATTTTTGCAATATTGGTTGAAGTGACTGCGACGAATTCATTCGGTGTCAGGCGGCCGGTGTTGACGCCGTAGGTCCACAGCATCGGCAATCTGTCCTCAAGACCACCGGTGCCGTTCGGGATCTTGGTGAAATCGCCGACACCGGTGCGCTTCTGCTCGGTGGTGAAGGCGCAGTGGTCAGTTGCGACGACCTGGAGTGAGCCCGCGGCGAGACCCGCCCAAAGCGAATCCTGATGTTTCTTGTCCCGGAAGGGCGGCGACATCACGCGGCGCGCCGAATGATCCCAGTCGTGATGGTAATACTCGCTGTCATCCAGTGTCAGGTGCTGGATGAGCGGTTCGCCATAGGCGCGGATGCCATTCTGGCGGGCCCGGCGGATGGCCTCGTGCGCCTGCTCGGAGGAGGTGTGCACGATATAGACCGGGACGCCGGCCATGTCGGCGATCATGATCGCGCGATTGGTGGCTTCGCCTTCCACTTCCGGTGGGCGGGAATGGGCGTGGCCCTCCGGTCCGTTATGGCCCTCTGCGAGCAGTTTCTGCTGCAGGCTGGCGACGACATCGCCGTTTTCGGCGTGGACCAGCGGCAGGGCGCCGAGCTCGGCACAGCGCTGGAAAGAGGCGTACATCTCGTCGTCGTTCACCATCAGGGCGCCCTTGTAGGCCATGAAGTGCTTGAAGGTGTTGATTCCCTTTTTCTCGACGACTTCCTGCATGTCGTTGAAAACCTGCTCGCCCCACCAGGTGATCGCCATGTGGAAGGAATAGTCGCAATGGGCCATTGTCGACTTGTTGTCCCACATCTGCAGCGCTTCGAGCAGCGACTGGCCGGGCGAGGGCAGGGCAAAGTCGACGACCATGGTCGTGCCCCCGGCAAGTGCTGCACGGGTGCCGCTGTCAAAATTATCGGAGGAGAACGTCCCCATGAACGGCATTTCCAGGTGGGTATGCGGATCGATGCCGCCCGGCATGATGTAACAACCGGTCGCGTCGAGTGTCTCGTCACCCGAGAGGTTCGGGCCGATTTCGACGATCTTGCCACCCTCGATCTTCACATCGGCTTCATAGGACAGGTCGGCGGTGACAACCGTGCCGCCCTTGATCACTTTGCTCGCCATCATCGTTCCCCTTTGCTCTACCGCGTTCTGTCATTCTTCATGTCCCGATCCGGGTTCGGGACGCTTCGATGCTGTGTTGTCCTGGTCCCGGCTCAAGGCCGGGACGGCAATTGTTTGTCAGTCTTGCCGGCTCTCTGCCGGCCTCCAACGCGCCTATTGCGCCGTCCCGGACCTGATCCGGGACCATCAGTCGCAAGATCCTCTAAAAGGGGATCTGATCACTCACGTCTTTCCAATCCGGATTGGCGCTTTCAATCAACTGATCCTTCCAGGCCCGCCTCCATCTTTTCAACCTCCGCTCCTGGTGAACAGCATCAATCACCTCGTCATGAACTTCGAAATAAACAAGCGTTTTGATGTTGTATTTCTCCGTATGGCTGCCACGTATTCCGGCCTTGTGCTGCTCAATTCTGCTTCTCAGGTTCCGCGCTGAACCTACGTAGATCGCCCCTCTCGGCCTGTTTGCCAGAATGTAGACGAAATAGGTCACCGCGAGGCTGTGGCTAATTTTTTGGTCCCGGCTCAAGGCCGGGACGGCGGAGTGATAAGTTCCAGCCAGGTTTCATCTTGCTTTTCGGGTTCCTTTGTTCTGTTCGGCGCCGTCCCGGACCTGATCCGGGACCTATGCTTGTTCGCTACCCCACAATCTCCGCCGTCTCGACAACCGCGTGGAAGAGAACATCCGCGCCGGCCTTGGCCCATTCGCGGGTGATTTCCTCGGCTTCGTTGTGCGACAGGCCGTCGACACACGGGCACATGATCATGGCCGTCGGGGCGACCTTGTTGATCCAGCAGGCATCGTGTCCGGCGCCGGAAATGATGTCCCGGTGGCTGTAGCCGAGGCGTTGCGCAGCATTGCGCACGGCCTCGACGCAGCCCTTGTCGAACTCGACCGGATCGAAGCCGCCGACCTTTTCGAATTCCACCTCAAGGCCCATATCGTCGCAGATCTTCTTCGCGCCGGTCTTCAGCCGTTCTTCCATGTCCTGGATGACGGCTAAACTGGGGGAACGGAAATCGATGGTGAAGACAACCTTGCCGGGGATGACGTTGCGCGAATTCGGATGAACATCGATATGACCGGCGGCACCGACCGCATGGGGCGCATGCGACCAGGCGATCTCGTCGACAAGTTCGAGGATCTTGGCCATGCCGAGCCCGGCGTTCTTGCGCATCGGCATGGGCGTGGACCCTGTATGACTGTCCTTGCCTGTCACGGTGACCTGCGTCCAGGAGAGGCCCTGGCCGTGGGTAACGACACCGATATCCTTGCCTTCGGCCTCCAGGATCGGTCCCTGCTCGATATGCAGCTCGAACATGGCGTGCATCTTGTCCTTGCGGGCACCGACTTCCTCGTCGCCAACCCAGCCGATGCGTTTCAGTTCATCGCCGAAGGACTTGCCTTCCGCGTCCTCGCGGTCATAGGCCCAGTCCTGGGTGTGAACGCCCGCAAACACACCGGAGGCCAGCATTGCAGGCGCGTAGCGCGTGCCTTCCTCGTTGGTCCAGTTGGTGACCACGATCGGATGTTTTGTCTTCACGCCGAGATCGTTCATTGAGCGCACCAACTCAAGTCCGCCGAGGACGCCGAGGACGCCGTCATACTTGCCGCCCGTCGGCTGGGTGTCGAGGTGGGAGCCGACATAGACGGGCAGGGCAGCCGGATCGGTTCCCGGACGGGTCATGAACATGTTGCCCATGGTGTCGACCGCCATCGTCATGCCGGCTTCCTCGCACCACTTCTGGAACAGTTTGCGGCCTTCGGAATCCTCGTCCGTGAGGGTCTGCCGGTTGTTGCCGCCGGCAACGCCAGGACCGATCTTGGCCATCTCCATGAGGCTGTCCCACAGACGGTCCGCGTTGATCCTCAGGTTCTCGCCCGGAGCTGCCATCTGAAATCTCCTATTTTAACTCCGTTTCGACGAAGGACATGGGTTCGTCCCCGCCGTTGATTACATTGTGTTCGACGCCTTCATCGCGCCGGTAGACGGTTCCGGCCGGAACCAGGACCTCACGGCTTTCACCGCCGGGTTCTTCCAGCAGCATGTTGCAGTCGGTCAGCGCGGTGATGACGTAGTCCATTTCGTGCCGGTGCCATCCGGTTTCGGCGCCCGGCGCAAAATCGAAACGGGTGACGCGGACCCTGTCGTCGTCAATCAGCTGTGTGGCCGTTGCCTGTTCACGTTTCATGACGCCTAGCCTTCTGTTCGATCCGGTCAGTCAATCGCCTCGAGGACCGCGCGCAGTTTCCCGAAGAGCTCATCGATCTGTTCCTTCGAGATGATCAGCGGCGGGGAGAGGGCGATGATATCACCGGTCGTGCGGATCAGGATGCCATCATCATAGGCTTTCAGGAAGGCGGAGAAAGCCCGTTTTGTCGGCTCGCCGGCGATCGGCTCAAGTTCAACCGCGCCGATCAGACCGAGATTGCGGATATCGATGACATGCGGGCAGTCCTTGAGCGCGTGCAGGCCGTCTTCCCAGTGTTGCGCCAGCCCTGCTGCCCGTGTCAGCAGGTCTTCCTCGTCATAGGTGTCGAGCGTTGCAAGCGCTGCCGCACAGGCGACCGGGTGACCGGAATAGGTGTAGCCGTGGAACAGCTCGATCATGTGTTCCGGACCGGTCATGAAGGCCTGGTAGATATCCGAGGAACAGAACACCGCTCCCATCGGGATCACGCCCGAGGTGAGACCCTTGGCCGTTGTCACCAGATCCGGCGTGACGCCGAAGAAATCGGTCGCGAAGGGCGATCCGAGGCGGCCGAACCCGGTGATGACCTCGTCGAAAATCAGCAGAATGCCGTTGTCGGTGCAGATCTTGCGCAGCCGCTCCAGGTAGTTCTTCGGCGGGATCAGGACACCGGTTGACCCTGCGACCGGCTCGACGATGACAGCCGCAATCGTGGAGGGGTCGTGCAACTGGATGATGCGGATCAGGTCCTCGGCATATTCGGCACCGTTTTCCGGCATGCCGCGCGAGAATGCATTGCGCTCCGGATCATGCGTGTGGCGCATGTGGTCGACGCCGGTCAGCATCGTCCCGAAGGTTCTGCGGTTGGCGACGATGCCGCCGACCGAGATGCCGCCGAAGCCGGTGCCGTGATAGCCGCGCTCGCGGCCGATCAGGCGGGTGCGGGTACCCTGTCCAATGGCACGCTGATAGGCGAGCGCGATCTTCAGGGCCGTGTCGACGCTTTCGGAGCCGGAGTTGGTGAAGAAGACATGGTCGAGCGGCGAGGGCATCATGGCCGACAGGCGGGCGGCCAGTTCGAAGGCCTTCGGGTGCCCCATCTGGAAGGCGGGCGCATAGTCCAGCTCCGCGATCTGTTTCTGAACCGCCTCGACAACCTTCGGGCGCGAATGACCGGCGTTGCAGCACCAAAGGCCCGCGGTTCCGTCAAGGACCTGACGGCCATCGGCGGTCGTGTAGTGCATGTCCTTGGCAGAGACAAACATGCGCGGCGCCTTCTTGAACTGGCGATTCGCCGTATACGGCATCCAGAAGGCTTCAAGATTGTTGGTTGCTGCCTGTGCCGGCGCTGACATGCGTCCTCCTTGCAGCCCGGGTTCAAGGGCTGGCGGTCTAGCTGCTCGTGCTGGAGAAAGCGCCCATGATTTGCCGGCCTGCAGGGAGCAAGCGCCCGGCGGTGCTGGTCCTCTCACCACACTGTTCCCGGCTCTTCTTCCTGAACTCTCCGAAGAAAGAAGCGCCGATCGATCTCTGGATGGCCGTTTTGGCCGTGTCCGGCATTCGCCGGTTCTGATTATGATGATCAGATAGGTGCGAAGCTTCAAGAGTTCCCCGTTGCAGGCAACCAGATGTTCGACTAGCCTTCTGACCAGTTGGTCAATTTACCCTAGGAGTAATTTGACCAAATGGTCAAGATGCAATTCCATTCGGCATGACCAATTTGTGGTCAATCAGCTTCAGAAGCAGACATGACCGCTCAAAAATGGCCGAATTCATAGAGTTCGGCCGGTTGCGACACGTGCCCGGCACAGGGTGGTTTGAAGGTTGGAAGCGGACGTATTTGATGACAAGTCTTGAAGGGCAGGGATCGGTTTCTCAGAAAAATGGAGGCCTCAGCCGGATTCAGGAGCGAAACCGTTCGCTTATTCTGGAGGCCGCCTTGAGCGAATTCTCAAGAAAAGGGTTCTCCGGCGCAACGGTCGAACGCATCGCGGCGGAAGCGGGCATGTCGAAGTCGAACCTGCTCTATTACTTTTCGTCAAAGGAAGCGATCTACAAGGCAACGCTTGCGCACATCCTTGAGGTCTGGCTCGCGCCACTGAAAACTCTTGACGCGGACGGCGAACCGGCCCGGGAACTGGCCGCCTATATCCGCCAGAAGATCCAGATGTCGGCGGATTATCCCGAAGCGTCCCGGCTGTTCGCCAATGAGGTCATGCAGGGCGCACCCCAGATTTTGCCGATCCTGGAAGGTGAACTGAAACGTCTTGTTGAAGAAAAATCCCAGGTCATCGACAACTGGATCGACTCCGGCAGAATGCAGTCGATCGACCCGGTGCACCTGATCTTCACGATCTGGGCGACAACGCAGCACTACGCGGATTTTTCCATACAGGTCAGAGCGTTGACGGGAAGGGATCTCAGTGATCCGGAGTTCTTCGAAGAGACCGTCGTCTCCGTGACGCGGCTTCTGCTCAACGGGGTCGGCCTGACAGTTCCGCAAGATGGCGGCGCGTAGTCGTGGACGACGAACCGGCAGAACCCCATTCCGCATCGCTCATTCCGGTTCTTGGGAAGATACACATCAGAAAAGAGGACATCTCGGAGGAGTTCATCCGGGCGTCCGGGCCCGGAGGACAGAACGTCAACAAGGTTTCCACGGCCGTGCAGCTGCGGTTCAATCTTGCGGGCAACGAGACCCTGCCGGAGGACGTGAAGTCGCGCGCTGCGCGGATCGCGGGCAGCCGCCTCACGCAGCATGGTGAAATCATCCTCCAGGCCGACCGATTCCGGACGCGCGAGCGCAATCGCGAGGACGCGCTCGACCGGCTGCTGGATCTGCTGCGCAGGGCGATGGAGAAACCTAAGCCCCGCAAGGCGACCAAGCCGACGCTGGGGTCGAAAAAACGCCGTCTCGACGCCAAGAAACAGCGCGGACAGATCAAGAAAATGCGCGGGCGAGGGGCTCGCTACGATGACTAGGGTGCGGACTCATAAATGAAGTCAGTTTGGTTTGGATCGTTTTGACCAGCTGCGAGAAGCGAATGCGCAGGAAATGTGGTTCATTTTCAAGCCTTTCGCGACGATGCAGATGGCCAAAACGGCCAAATCCGGAGGACGGCAAAAAGGCTTCACCTCGCAGCGTCACCGCGCTTGAGCGGGCAACAAGCCCGCTCCGTACACGTTTCCTCGCGAAATTTTACCATTTCTGCCGCCAAACCGGCTTCATTTATGGGTCCGTACCCTAGAGCGGCTCAAGTCACGTCATTGAGTAACTCAGGACGGTCATGCGTGCCCAGATCCCCATTGTGGTCATCGCGGATGCGCCTGCCGTGAAACCCGGTCCGTTGACGTCCTGGCTGCTGAAAAGCATGCCGCCCATATTGCCTGCCGTCATGCTGCACAGGCCGTATCCTGCGCCCGCACCGGCGCCCGCCGTCGTCAGCCGTCCGTAGCAGCCGTCCAGGTCGTTGGCGCTGAAAACGCGGTTGCAGTTGATGCGCGTATAGGAGTAGTGCGCGGCTTCGCCGCCGAACTCGGGAAGGGAAATCGATCCGCCGCGACCGCCGAAGCCGAGTCCGCCACCGGCAAAGCCGTAAAGGCCTGCATAGTTCGCCGCGCGGCTTCTGAAAATGAACGTCCAGTATCCGCCGGCGATACCCGCACCGACGCCGGCGTCCATATAACCGGACACTTCCCAATCAGATGCATTAAACGTCGCGGACATGGTCGCCATCCTCGTGTCGTGGACCGGGTGTATGACACGCCCGTTTCCCGGCGGACGCTTCAAACAGTCAAACACAAGTCTATCAAAAATTCTGGTTTCGTCCGTGTTGTGAATCACATTGCCGGAGGAAACGTTTGCGGCGTACGCGCGACCCCGGATCCTGAGCGATCGCACCAAGCGTGATTCTTATGCCGGTGCGTCTCGACGAAGGCTTGAACCTGGAACGATTACGCCATGGATATACGACACGCCTTTTAAACAATGCATGGCGGATCGAGGGACGGGTTGGAGGGTACGAGTATCGTGCCGGGCAAGATCCGTATCATCAATTCGCATAATCAATATTATGGAACATTTTTGTACATGCAAAATAACGCCGGACTTTCAGACGTTTAGCGCGACGTGCCTGTCGCCGCGTCTGCCTTCATCACTGCGCGTCGTCTTCTGTAGCGTCGATGACCCGTACCGCGATGTCGAATGAAAAACCTGCGCGGCACATGGCGGCAAGGTCTTTCTCCCGGCGTGCCGCTCTGTCTGCGGCGTTTCGAAACGGACCGAGCCTGCGTCTTCGTGCATACGCTCCGGCAGCTTCTTCCTCGGTGCCTGTGCTGTCGTCCAGCACGGACTTGATCGTGTCGCGATCGACGCCTTTCTGTGTCAACTGCGCCTCGATCTTGCGGCGCGAACCGCCGCGGCGTCTGAGGCTTGCCGTTTTGGTTTCTGCATAGCTGCGATCGTTGACCAGTCCGGAATCGACGCATTTTTTCAAGACCTTGTCGATCATTCCGGAAAAGTCCGCCGGATCCAGGCCGTGATGACGGCATGCTTTCAATACGCGGCGTTCCAGCACCTTGCGCAGATTGTTTTCAGACGAACTGTAGCGTTCCAGGTAGTGAATGGCCGACCTTGTCAGGCGCTCGATTGTCGGCAGTTTCGGGGTCGACTTACCCGGCATGGCTCATCTGGCCGGCTTCGTCTTCAAGGACTGTCAGATCGATCTGCATACCGTCATAGGCCGGCTGGATCGTCTCCGGCAATTCGCGGCTCAGTTCGGCATAATCGAGATCGCAATGCAGGTTCGTGAAGACCGCGGATTTCGGCTTGATCAGAGCCGTCCATTCCAGCGAATCCTCAAGGCATAAATGGCTTGGATGCGGCGTGCGTCGAAGACAATCAAGAATGAGAATATTCAGTAATTTCAACTTATTGAGAGAGTTTTCTGAGATGTCGGATACATCCGGGATGTAAGCCGCGTTGTCTACCCTGTAGCCAAGCGCATCGATGTCGCCGTGTTGAACCGTGATCGGGTCGAATGTCAGCGTACCGCCGTCGCCGACGATCTCGATCGGCTTGCCGTGTTCGACCGTCCGGTGCTCCAGGATCGGAGGATAGTTCGAGCCTTGCGGTTTTTCGAAACAGTAGCGGAAGGCCTCCAGGGCGCGCCGGTGCGTTTCATCGTCCATGTAGACCGGAGTGCGGCGACGGCTGAGCAGCCAGAAGGCGCGCAGGTCGTCGATCCCGTGCAGATGATCGGCATGCGCATGGGTGTAAAGCACCGCGTCCACATGGCTGACATTTGCCGTCAGCATCTGTTCGCGCAGATCCGGGCCCGTATCGATCAGGACCGTCGTGCACCCGTATTCGCCGCGTTTTTCGACAAGGAGCGAGCAGCGCCGGCGCCGGTTTTTCGGCTCATCCGGGTCGCAGGCGCCCCAGTCATTGCCGATGCGCGGTACGCCAGCGGATGATCCGCACCCCAGGATGGTCAGGCGGACGCTCATTGCTGCGCCGTCCCGCCGAATGCGGCGGGCCTCGGGACCTTTTGAAACAGCCGGAAAAAATTCTCGGTTGTCTGACGCGCCATCTCTTCTTCGGAGACACCGCGTGTTTCGGCCAGAACGGCAGCCGTCATGGCCGTATAGGCAGGCTCGTTGCGTTTGCCGCGACGGGGCTGGGGCGCAAGGTAAGGTGCATCCGTTTCGACCAGGAGCCGATCGGCCGGAAGGTCCCGTGCGATTGCGCGCAGGTCTTCGGATTTCTTGAAGGTCAGAATGCCGGAAAACGAAACATAGAGACCGAGTTCAATCCCGGTAAGGGCAAGATCCCGTCCGGAGGAGAAACAGTGCAGGAGAGCAGGGAAGGCCCCCTTCCCCATTTCCTCGCGCAGGATCGCCGCCATGTCGTCGTCCGCGTCGCGCGCGTGAATGACGAGCGGCAGGCCTGTCTGGCGCGCGGCCTCGATATGAACGCGCAGGCCCTCGGCCTGTGCGTCGCGAGGCGCCTTGTCATAGAAATAGTCGAGACCGGCTTCACCGATCGCAACGACCTTCGGATGGGCCGCCAGGGCAACAATGTCGTCTACCGGTATGCCGCGTTCGACACCGGCATTGTGCGGATGCGTGCCGACGGAACAGTAGACTTCGTCATAGGCTTCCGCGATTGCCTTGATCCGGTCGAACTTGCGGATGTGCGTGCAGATCGTGACCATCAGATCGACGCCCGCGGCATGCGCCCGCGAGATCAGGTCGTCCCGCTCGTTGTCGAAATCGGGAAAATCGAGGTGGCAGTGACTGTCGACGAGCATGAAATATCCTGGAATCGAGACTGTTCGGCGCGCCTTGATAGCCGGAAACCGGCCATTTCCCAAGAGCGGTCTGGCTCAGGCTGCGCGCAAGGCGAAGAAAAAGTCGAGCACCACTTGTTTCCGGTCGAGATTGAGTGCGTCCGCATCGCGGATCGCCCGGCTGGCCTTTTCCCAAAGTTCGACGTGGCGATAGGCTGAGCGCACGCCGGCCTTGACATCCCGGCTCATGCGTTCGTGACACAGGCGTTCCAGAACATGCTGAAAATTCAACCAGTTGTCGGTTTGACCACGCGCGGCGACGAGATCGGCAAGCGCATGGACGGCGCCGAGGTCCAGTTGTGCTGCATTGTCGGCCAGACGCCGCACGCCCTTGGCGATCGCGAGCCCATCACCGGACAACAGGGAAATGGCTGCCCGCAGACTGCCGTCAGCCGCCGCTGCAAGTTCATCGAGGTCATTGGCCGCCGGCAGGGGATCCACGCCAAGCAACTGCAGGCCTTCCGAAATTTCGGATGGGGTGAGCGCGTCCAAGCCGAGCCGGCGGCACCTGGAGCGTATCGTCGGCAGGAGGCGTCCCGGCGCGTGGCTGAGAACCAGAAAGAGGCACCGCTCCGGCGGTTCCTCGAGTATCTTCAACAGGGCGTTGGCAGAACTCGCATTCATGTCGTCGGCAGCATCGACGATGCAGATGCGCCAGGCTTTCGCCGAGGCCGTTGTTCCGAAAAAGGAGACGGTCCTGCGGACCTCGTCCACCGGCAGGTCGGTTTTGAACCGTTTGGACTTTTCGTCCCAGGGCCTGCGCAGATGCAGGATGTTCGGGTGACCGCCCGCCGCCACCTGCCTCAGCACCGGATGATCCGCGGGAACCGAGAGATCGGCTGCGGCGGACACCTGCGGTCCGAACCGGTCGGGATTGGCGACGATGAATTTCGCAAACCGGAAAGCCAGGGTCGCCTTGCCGATGCCCTTGGCGCCGCCGAGGATCCAGGCATGATGGATGCGCTGCGAACGGTATGCGTCCAGGAGCGCCTTTTCCGTTGCCTTGTGCCCGACAAGTCGGGTCTGTTCATTCGGCAACGGGTACCCGGGCAGTGCATCGACTTCAGGGACGTCGACGGGTTCATTCCGGCGCGCCATCAGAATGGCCTGTCCGCGGTTGCCATGTCGGCCGCGTCGATGTCGAATTCCTCCGGAAATGTGGTCACAACCGCCTTGCGGACTTCTCGCTCGACAAAATCTTCGTCGCGAGATCCGTCAATAATCGTGAATCTGTAGGCTTCATCAAGCGCCAGCTGCAGGAACATCTTGCGGCGTCGTTCGTGGACGGCAACGGCTTCATCCTCGAAACGATCCGGTCCGCCGCTGTCGTCGACCTGGGATCGCTCTGCGACGCGGCTCAGGCCGATCTGCGGCGGGACATCGATCAAGAGCGTCATGTCCGGCCTCAAACCCGCAACGGCTGCCAGTTCGAGAAGCTTCAGATAGTCCTGTTCAACGCCCGCCTCGCCCTGATAAACGCGCGTGGAATCGGAGTACCTGTCGCACAGAACCCAGTCGCCGCGCTCCAGCGCAGGCTTGATCGTCGCATCGACATGATCCGCACGTGCTGCCGCGAACAGCATGGCTTCGGCGCGCGGTCCCTGATCTTTTGCTCCACCTGACAGCAACAGTGACCGGATCTTTTCCGCACCCGGCGAGCCGCCCGGCTCCCGCGTGACGACGACCGATTTGCCGCTCCTTTCCAGAAACGTCCTCAGGCGGGCGATCTGTGTCGACTTGCCCGCCCCTTCTCCGCCTTCGAAAGTAATGAAATGTCCCGACAAGCTTTTCCCGTCTCCTTCAGGCCGGCCCGTCTGATGACCGTGTGACCTTGCTCACCAACTGATACAAGGCAAACGTGCCGCTTTCAAACAGGGAATCTCGTCCGCCGTCATGCTGTTGGGGACTTATCCGATCCAGCCGAACAGGAGTTCCTGCAGACCGTCCATCGCCCTGTTCATCAGCGTTCCCTCAGGAACGTCTGCTCCGGTGACCAGCGGGGCCCTGTAGACGACCCCTTCCTTGCCGATGACGCGCAGTTCGCCGGCAGGTGTGCCCTTGTCCACGGGAGCATGCAGCGGTCCGTCGTAAACGACGCGCAGCCGGTAGTCGAGGCTTCCGCCCCGGGCGAGAAGGACGTTGACATCAGCCTTCGCCACGAGCGGTACCGTGCCTTCAACACCGCCGAAAACGCGCCCGTCGGCGATCTTTTCACCGGCCGGGTAGATCGTCTTGATCGCGTAGAATTCCCAGGCACCACCGATCACTTCGTTGAGCGATTGCAGCCGGTGCTTGTCCGAATTGAGACCGGCGACGGCTGCAATGATGCGGCGTCCGTTGCGGTCCACCGAGGCAAGACCGGAATACCCGTCCTCCGGGTGATTGCCGCCGCCCAGTCCGTCGAGATTTCTGATTTCCCCCAGAAGCGGGTTCTTGTTCCGCTGGTAGATCTTGTTCCAGGTGAATTCCGGAATGGAAAACAGGTCGTAGAGGTCCGGATGCTGTTCGACGATATATTCGGCAAGCCGCGCCTGGTCGCGCACCGTCGTGCTGTTGGGCGCATCGTCGTAGCCGGTCGCATTCGAAAAGGTGCTCGCGGTCATGCCGAGGGACGCGGCCAGGTCCGTCATGCGTTGTGCGAAAGCCTCTTCGGAGCCGTCGATGCACTCCGCAAGCACAATCGCCGCGTCGTTGGCGTTGTGGACAAGCAATCCTTTCAGGAGGTCCTCGATCGCGATGTCCGACTTGATGGCGGCAAACATGGTCGATTTGCGTGACGGTGCACCGCCTGTTCGCCATGCATGTTCACTGACCGTGCAGAGCTGGTCCGGCTGCGCCTCGCCTTCTTTCAGGAGCTTGAAGATGGTTGCCGCGGTCATGACCTTGACCAGCGAGCCCGGCGTGAACGGCTCATCAGGCGCTTTTGAATAAAGAACGGTGCCGGACTCAGGTTCGAGCAGAAAGGCCTTCGGCGCCTTTGTGACAATGGATTCAACTGCTGACGCCGGACCGGGCGTTGCAACGGACACAGCCAACAAGACAGCGAAAAGGGTTTTTGTTTTCAGTCGCCTGCACCAAGCTGAAACCGGTAGACCCGTCACCCTGCCGCTTCCTTTCGTAAGTCAACGGGCACAGCGATCAAGTCCCGTTTCTGCTAGTTGCCCGACGGGAGTTTAGCAGCCAGCTGTCGCATGGAAAGGCCTTGCGAAACTCTTGTGGACAAGACCGCGTGAGCCCCGGAAACGCGCTGGTTCGCGATATAGGACGAAATCGCGCTTCCGGAAAGGAAGCTGTCAGCCGAACCCGGGAACGGTACGTGCGCCGGCTTGTTTGCGGGCGCGTAGCTGGATGAAAGCGACCCCGTTGCCGGCTGGAAACGGTTGTTGGACGCGACTTTGATGGCCGGGTTTCCGGCCTCGAAGGCGATCGCCGGGTCAAACGCTGCGACCTGGACGCCCGACTGGCGCTTTTTTGCGGACGCGAGCGTTGCCGCCGAAAGGTAAGGCCGCGCGGCGGGAGCCGGAACCTTGCCGTAAATGAGTTCAGCCGGCACCTGGGCAATCAGAGTGCCAGGACGTGATGCACCTGGAGTGACCGAGCCCGGGCCCGTATAGGACGCCATCAGGTATTCTTCATCCTCGCCGTGAAGCGGCGCCCGGCCGACATACTCGACCTTGACCTTGCCCACACCCGCCGATTTCGTTTCCAGCATCGTTGCGACACGTTCGGACAGGTCGATGATGCGATTGCCGTGGAAGGGACCGCGATCGTTCACGCGGACGATCATCGATCGTCCATTGGCGGTGTTCGTCACCCGCGCATAGGAAGGCAGCGGCATCGTGGTGTGAGCGGCCGTCAGGGCGTTGCGGTCAAAGATTTCACCGTTTGCCGTCTTCCGTCCGTGGAATGTCGGGCCGTACCAGGAGGCAAGTCCCGTCTTCCTGTAGTCCGGGTCGTGCTCCGGGTAGTACCACTTGCCGGCAATCTTGTATTTCTTGCCGATGACATAGCGTCCGCCGCCCTTGGGCACGGGTTTGCCAGAGGCAACCATGCGCGGGCTGGCTTTCACGCCGTATTTTTCTGGACTGAATTTGGCCTTGGGTTTTTCGGGCGCAGAGCTGCAAGCAGCCACGAACGACACAGCGGCGACCGTCAGGACCACCGTGCGCAGTTGCTTCCAGCCGCTTCGCTCACATCCGCGGCTGTTTTTCCCCGAAGACGTTCCTGCCTTCCGGCAAGTTTCTACGCCCATCCCTTGCATCCTGCCGTCCTACTCATAAACGCGCTGGCGGCCCCGTAGCTCACGCGATACCCCGGCCCTAAAACAGGCCGGTTCCAGGCTACTTTTTCCGTCTGCCGGCTTTTACCCCGTCGATGCACTGCCCCCGCGGCGCATACCAGACATCCAGCCTGTTTAATGGCAAGTGTCTTACTGCAAAGTAAACGCCCCGTCGAGGCTGTCCGGCGCGCCTTTTCCGGACAGTCACAGGTTTTGACGCCGTTTACGCTCCCGGGTCGAGTTCCGTTGCGGTAAGTAACTGAAATACATGAAATTTGTACGATCCCGAAATTGTTGCAGACAAGTGACAGTCCGCAAAAAATCGTCAAATGATCAGGTTGTGATGTAGGTCACATCGGTTGCCGGCGGTTCGGCCTAATGTGTCTTCATTGCTTGTGACCGCCCTGTCACGGCAATGCTGGAACCCACCTCCAGCTTTGGCCGCCGGTTCAAACCCTGCCCACGACACCGGACCGGCGGCCCCACACTTTGTCATGTTCCGGTGCCGCAGCGCACCCTGCCCTACCCAACCCAAAGCGCCCGGAACCGGAACATGCCAAAGGCCCCCGCCAGCGGCGGCTGCCGCATTCCACACGATTTTTCCCAATTCCCTGCCCGCCGAAAGACCGGCTCTTGACTTTCCGCTCAAGACAAACGAAACGGTGACCCACGCAGCCTGCGTAACCGCGCCAGGGCTGCAATGGTGAGGTGGCCGAGTGGTTTAAGGCAGCGGTCTTGAAAACCGCCGTGCGTGAGAGCGTACCGTGGGTTCGAATCCCACCCTCACCGCCACTTTATTTTTTGTCCAGCCCGAAGACATAGGTAACAGTTTGTACCGGAGACATGGGTTACAACCTCGTGCCGAACGGGTTGTCGATTGTCTGTAATGTTTTCTGCTCCAGGTCGATGTATCCCAGATCATAGCTCATGAAGCTGATCAGCCAAATTCCATCCTCCACCTCCTTTATTCCGAGCTTGTGACCGGCAAGTACGGTCGAGACGTTGATCTTCTTGCGATGCATGCAGATCCGCCCACAAGCCGTGACCAGTGCATCCTTGTCGTGAAAGGGATAGTCCAGCTCCGGCAGGCCTTGATATGGCCTCGCTGAGGGCGTGTAGACCTCACCCGGGGTCTTCATTACGAGCGCTTCGTGAGGCCGCTCCTCATTGAATTCCTTGACGAAAGCGTCGAATTTGGCCTGTTGCTGCAGGCTGTTCATCCCCGGAGGCCGGGTGGCTTCCTTCTTCAGGGTCAGATGCATGCGCTCGTGGCGGCCGTTCTGCTGGGGGTGGCCAGGCTTGATGCGCTCGATGCCGATCCCCAAACGCAACCACCACACCGACAGCTTTGAAAGATTGTAGAGACCGTTTGGCGAAGCGAACGGCAAGCCATTGTCCGTGCGAATTGCAGGTGGCAGTCCGCGCTCTTTGAACAGGGCTAGGAAGGCCCCGATGACCGGCTTTTCCTTTGTGGAGTCAAAGGCCTCACAGCTCAGCAGATAGCGGGACGCGTGGTCGGTGACGGTCAAAGGGTAACAGTAGTTCCGGTTGCCCAGCTTGAACTCACCCTTGAAATCTGCGGCCCACAGATCGTTGGGGCCAACACCGGCTGAAAGAAGTGTGCCTTCGGCCTTGTTGGCGCGCCGCCTCTTGCGGGCTCTGCTGACAAGACCGTGCCGGTCCAGAACCGCATGCACCGTGCTTTGTGCCGGAATGCGCACATCGCCAGCCAGCTTGCGCACGAGGATCTCCCGGATCTTGCGCGCACCCCAGTGGGGCTTGTCCTTCCGTGTCGAGACAATCAGGCGCTCGACCTGCTCCGGAAGCTGGTTGGCGTATCGAACCGGACGGCGTGACCGGTCGCAAAGCGCCTCCATCCCGTCCCGCCGATAACGATTCCAGATCTTGTAACCGGTCTTGCGGGAAATGCCGAACTCACGGCAAACACCACTCATGCCCTCGCCATCCAGCAGGCGGGCAATGAAACGAAGACGTTCCTCCACTTTGGACACCTCTTTCCACGGCATCGACACCTCCCGAAAAAGGAAAGTGTTACCCATGTCTCCGGAACGGTCTGTCACCCATGTCTCAGGTCGGGCATTTTCAAGTGTATGTTGTTGCTTGTAAATTTTCTTTCTTACGTTCCGCGCCCCACAAAACACCCATCAAAATTGGTTCTAGTTCGAACTTGCGACTCTCCGGTTCCAAACCAGACCAACTGCGCAGAAGCGGTGCAAACCGGAGGAACTGACGGTGCACCGGAATTCTTCGTGAACGGGAAAACACAACGACAACGCAATCGGAACTCTCACGTTGCTCCCTGGCCTTCCTTTTTCATTGGCCGCCATTTCTGCGTCCCGAGGAAACAGACGAAAGCTGAGCCGGGCCAAGTCAGCTGACTTCGCCCGGCTGCTCCGGCCACCTTTGGCCTCGAAAAGGCGACCAAACACGTTCCTGTCGTTCCAACCTTGGGTGCGGCAATCGGCGGACTAACCACCCGGCATTGGCTCCAGAACGAAAGCAGCGCAACGACAAGATGTTCAATGGTATCGCTCATCTCGGCAAGAAGCATGAGTGCCGCGAGAGGGCAACAATTGTTACCTGAACGCGCTTGGTTTCTTCATGATTTGCCGCTTTCCCGCCTGGTGAGGACCCTAACGGTGGTTTGCCGCGCTCTACATGACATTGGTCAAGGGACCAACTTTCGAAACAGACTTTGATCAGGAGCAAATCACGCGCTCCGTCTTTCTGCTAATTTGAGTTGCAAATCTGGGAGGGAGCGGGTTCGCGCAGGTGAATCCGGATAAAACTGAGATGCCAAACGAACGCCGCCGCAAGATCGCGCAGACCTCTTTGCTGTTGCAGAGTTTTCCGCAAGACATACAGGACACGCTCCTCGGCTTGTCGAGTTGGCGCGAATATGATCGCGGCGAAACGCTGTTCCTTCAGGGCGAAACCGCCCATGCCATTCACATTGTAACCGAAGGCTGGGTCAAGCTCTACCGGATCGCCCCGAACGGCGGTGAAGCCGTTGTGAATGTCTTCGCAAAGGGTGAGAGTTTCGGCGAGGCGGTCGCCTTCCGGGGACACGCCTATCCGGTCTCCGCGGAAGCCGTGACGGCTTGCGAAGTCATGCGCATTCCGAGCGTTGCTCTCCTCGAGGCGATGCGAAGGGACCCGGAAATCGCCGTGTCAGTGCTGGCCTCGACCTTCACGCACCTGCACTCGCTCGTCGCCCAACTGGAGCAACTGAAGGCCCAGACGGGGCCTCAGCGGGTCGCCGAATTTCTCTTGGGTCTCTGTCACCAGGAAGAAGGCAGTTGTGTCGTGACCCTGCCCTATGACAAGTTCCTCATCGCAGGGCGCCTCGGCATGAAGCCGGAAAGCCTGTCCCGATCCTTTTCCAAGCTCAAAACGATTGGTGTCCACATCAACCGGAACAACGCCGCAATCGAGAATATCGATCGTCTGCGAGAGTATTCCGAAACCGACCCGGTCGAAGCATGGCACAAAGCACAGTGAGTTGCCTGAATACCGCCCTATCGGCGATCGACACGGCGAATGCAGCCGATCCCAACCTTGAAGACGGTGAACCTGCGGCTTTGCTCTACGGAAGGCGCATGAGTGCCGAACTCGAACGGCTTTATCCAGATGCACCCGACGCGCTCAGGATCGCCGCGCGGGGACAGCATATCGAGCGTTGGATCCTGCCGCGCGCGACCTACCCTGAAGGCAAGGTGGGCTATCATGCCTGGCGCCGTGAACTTGCCGAACATCATGCGCAGCGGGTTGGTGCAATCATGGCTGCGGCCGGGTTCGGCGTTGCGGAGATCGACGCAACCGGCCGGATGCTTCGCAAGGAAGGCATCAAGCGCCACAAGGACGTCCAGTCGCTGGAAGACGTCATCTGCTTCGTGTTCCTGAAGTGGTATTTCTCGCCCTTTGCCGCCAAGCACAACGACGCGAAAGTGCTCGGGATCGTGCAAAAGACGGCACGCAAGATGTCGGACGACGCGCGTCAAAGGGTCCTTGCCGAATTCGACTTGCCTGAGCCGCTTGCCGCAGCCTTCAGGCAATGACCTCAGGAGCCAGGTAAAGGCCGAGCAGCAGCAGACAGAGAAGACCGAGTGCCCAGTTGAAGCCGGACAGGATGCGCGGTGCCTGGGCGAGGCCGAGATACCTGGAAAGCACGATGCGTGCCTTGATCCAGGCAAACACCAGCACCAGCGCCCCTGTTCCCCAGGCCGCATGCATCTGCGCAGCGCCCGCCGCGACCATAACCGATGCACAGCTGATGATGAGAAGGCTGAACCAGGCCCGGGTTGTCGGATTGAAACTCATGTCATGGTCAGGCCAAAAGATAGATCACGGGAAACAGCAGCACCCAGACAAGATCGACCATGTGCCAGAAAGCCGTGCCGACTTCCAGATTTCGGGGTGTGACCTTCCATGCGATCAGCACAAGAATGAGCATGCCTGCCACGACATGCAGGGCGTGAAAGCCGGTCAGGAGATAGTAAAACGTGAAAAACGGGTGGGTTTCGGTCGAAATTCCCTTGGCAGCCACATCGGCGTATTCATGGGTCTTGATCGCGAGGAACAGGGCACCAAGCCCCCCTGCTCCAAGAAGCGCTAGACGTGCAGCAGGTATCCTGCCGCACAGGCTGAATTCGAGTGCTCGCGCGGCAAAGAAACCGCTTGTGATCAAGACCAGCGTGTTCACCCCTGCAAGCGTCGGATGAAGATGGGTACTGGCAGCGGCAAACCCCGCCGGATCGGTGATCCTGACAGCGAGGAAGGCGACAAGCCCGGCTCCGAAGACCAACAGTTCGCTCACGATCAGGACCCACATCATCAGATCGCCGGGCAGATCATCCAGCCCGCCGGTCCCTTCCAGATGGCTGGCGGACATTTCGTTACCCTCCAACGAGCTGTCTGTAGATCTGCGGCAACGCCTGTGTCAGCCGGTCCGGATGCGGGATAACCGCGAACCCTCCCTGCCCGAACAGGCGCGGGAACCAGGATTTCGCGGATTTGTCGATTGTCACGCCAAAAACCGACTGCCCAGCCCGCCGGGCTTCGCGAACAGCCATCCGGGTGTCTTCGATCCCGTGCCGTCCCTCATAGTGGTCCAGATCATTCGGCTTGCCGTCGGTGATCACCAGAAGCAGCCTGCGCTTGCGGGACTGTGTTTCCAGTTCCTTGGATGTGTGGCGCATGGCAGCTCCCAACCGGGTGTAGAACCCCGGTTTCAGACCAGTTATCCGATGTTCTACCGTCGCTGACATCGGTTCGTCGAAACGCTTGCAGCTTTGCAGATAGACGCGGTGACGCTTCAACGAAGAAAATGCGGAGATGGCAAAATCGTCGCCGCAGGCATTCAGCCCCCAGGCGAGCGCCGTCAGGGCTTCGCGCTCGATGTCAATGACCGCCCGCCCTGTGACGGCGCTTTCTGTTGATCGAGACACGTCCAGCAGAATGGAAACGGCAAGGTCACGTGCCTCCGGCCGCGTCTGCTGCCAGATCCGCTCGTTGCCGTTGCCGCTGGCAATCTTTTCAACCTGGGACCTGACGGCCGCGTCCATGTCGAGGTCGTCGCCCTCAAGGTGTCCACGGGTGGTGACACGCCCGGGACGCAATGCCTCGAACTGCCTTCTGACGGCGCGGATGCGCCGCGCGGCACGGGGATCTTCATCGGCATTCTCCCGGTTCGGTTCGGCGTCAGCAACGTTCGTCAAAACGCATGCATGATCAGGCAAATACTTGCCGGTGCGCGTATCCCACTCCGGATACAGAAACTTCCCGGAAAGTCTTTCCCTGTCGACATCCTCCGGTGCCAGATCAAGATGCAATTTCAATCGTGTTGCCGGCGCCTTGGAAATCTGACCCAGGCCGATTTCCTCCTGATCCTCCGCAGCCTTCTTTGCATCGTCATTGTCATCGTCATCGACGCGGCGGTTCAGATTGAGGAACTCGGCCCAACTCAGAATTGCCTCGAACTTGTGCAGGATCAGGCTGTCCTTTCGTTCTGCCTGGTCGGCTTTTCGTCTCCTAGCCTTCAGGGTCTTGCCTGAAGCCTCTTCGGGCGCACCCTCAGTGTCGCGGTCTTCAACCGCGTCCCCTGTCGAGAACATGACTTCCCGCACCTGCAGCCAGACCGGGACAGGCCGAAATGGCCGATACCCACGTTGAGCGCAGATGTTCGAGAAATTGCCTTCGCGGACCTTTCCCATCAATTCCTCGACGTCCGCGGCGAGTTCAATTGGATCGCCAAGCATGTGACGCACAAGCTTTTCGATCCGCGCTTCCATGACGGGAAGGCCTGTCAATTTGCGGGTTGAGAGAACACCTCGGCTGAGTTCCCGGTACAGGGGGGCGAGCCCGGGAGCCGTTGCGAGCGTCTTGTGGATACTTGCCTCGACATGATGGAGCGTCCGCAAGTCTGCGCGCAGCGGATCGTCCTCCGGCTGAAAACGCGGCGCATGTGCAGCCATGGCCGTCAGCCAAACGTAGAGCGCGGCATTGGCCTCCCTGAAGGGAAAGACGGCCAACGTCTCCGGCAGACGGAAGGTCTCTCCATCGAAGCTTGCCTGCGGAACGGTTTCCGTTTCAGTCCCGAGCCGCCTCAGGAAACCGAGGCGGTGGTGCGAAACTTCATCGGAGACCGGGCGCAAGTCAATACTGTGGCTCCCCCCCAGCCCCCGAAAAAGCACTGCAAGCCGCCCGCCGACCTCTGAGAGGCCGACCGCGGCTCCATGATGCACCTCAGGTGCATCCAGGCGGCTTGCAAATGCGTGCCACAGTTTCCCGACGGTTTCTTCGGGTTCCCATGGCTCGAAGTCGATCCTGCCCATCGGTCTGGCCTCACCCAAACACGGCCGTGGCAAGATCGAGGAGCCCGCGTTTCACGTCCTCGTCGTCGGTCAGCGGCTCGACCATCGCTGCAAGAACAGCGCGGTCAACCGGCATACCCTGCGCGATCAGGGTGGCTGCGTAGACGACCAGCCGGGTTGAAACACCCTCTTCCAGATCCTGGCCTTTCAGGGCCCGCAGCTTTCCGGCCAGCCGAACAAGCGCACTCACCCTGTCTTTGTCCAAACCGCTTTCCTCGGCCACGATCTCGACTTCGAGACTGGGCGGCGGGAAGTCGAATTCAAGCGAGATGAAACGCTGCCGTGTCGAGGGTTTCAGCGTCTTCAGGATGTTCTGGTAACCGGGATTGTAGGAGGCAACCAGCATGAAACCGGGCGCGGCCGCCAGTTCTTCGCCGGTCCGGTCAATGGGAAGCGTTCTGCGATCATCGGTCAGCGGATGCAGCACGACGGTCACGTCCTTGCGTGCCTCCACGACTTCGTCCAGATAGCAGATCGCCCCTTCCCGCACCGCCCGTGTCAGAGGGCCGTCGACCCAGACCGTTTCCCCGCCCTTGAGCAGGTACCGGCCGATCAGGTCCGCGGCGGCAAGATCGTCATGGCAGGCAACGGTATAGAGCTTGCGCCCCAGCGTTGCCGCCATATGGGCGACGAAGCGCGTCTTGCCACAGCCGGTCGGACCTTTCAGAAGAACCGGCAGGCTGTTGTTGTAAGCGGCTTCGAACACCGTGCGTTCGTCGCCCTGAGGGAGGTAAAAAGGGACGCCTGCCGCCCCTTTTCCCAAGGATACAGATCCTTCCATCTCCATCACTCCGCAGGCATGCCGGCGGCTTTGCCGGGCTCGATGACCTCGCGTTTCGGCACCGCAATCGCGTAGATGAACAGCACCGCCCCAAGAACGAACACCGCTCCGGATCCAAACCGCATCCAGTAGAACAGGGCCAACTGGTCCTGCACGTCCATGAAATACTCACCATTGACGCGTTGCAGATGGGTCTGGATGGTCCCGGCAAAAGTCAGCACGAAGGTCATGAATGCCATGCCGCTCGACATGAGCCAGAAGGAGGCCATGTTGAGCACCTGGTTATAGGGCTCCCGGTTCCGCAGAAGCGGCATTGCATAGGTGATGATTGCCAGGTTCAGTGACACGTAAGCACCGAAGAAGGCGAGGTGTCCATGCGCGGCCGTGATCTGCGTGCCGTGCGTGTAGTAGTTGACGCCGTGCAGCGTGTGCAGGAAGCCCCAGACACCGGCACCGAAAAAGGCAAGTGTCGCGCAGCCGAGGGACCAAAGGAGCGCGGCCTTGTTCGGATGGTCGCGCCGGCCCTTCCAGACCATGACGAATGCAAAGGCCATCATCGCAAAGAACGGGATGACCTCCAGGGCGGAGAAAATCGACCCGATCCACTGCCAATAGCCGGGCGTGCCGATCCAGTAGTAGTGGTGGCCCGTTCCCAGAATGCCCGAGAAGAGCGCTGCGGCGACAATGACGTAAAGCCATTTTTCGACGACTTCGCGATCGACACCGGTCAGCTTCAGCATGAGATAGGCTAGAATGGAGGCCATGATCAGCTCCCAGACACCTTCAACCCAAAGGTGGACAATGTACCACCAGTACTGCTTGTCCAGCGACAGGTTGCTCGGATTGTAAAAGCTGAACAGGAACAGCAGCGCCAGGCCCCACAAGCCCAGAAGAAGAATATTCGTGATCGCGGTCTTCTTGCCCTTCAGCACCGTCATGGTGACGTTGTAGAGGAAGATCAGCGCGGCAACGACGATCCCCGCCTTGACCCATTTGGGCTGCTCGATGAACTCCCGGCCCTCCTTGCCGAGCAGGAAGTTTCCTTCGAACAGATTGAAGACATAGGTAACGACCACGCCCAGAGTACCGATCACGAGGATTGCCAGTTGCAGGTATGCAAGCTTGGGCGAATGGATCTCTCTTTCCGCCTCCTCGGGTATGAGAAAATATGCGGCTCCGAAGAACCCAAGGAGCAACCACACGATCAGGCTGTTCGTGTGCAGCATGCGAATGATGTTGAAGGGCAGCAGTTCGGACAGGAAGTTCGGTTGAACATAAACCCAGCCTGCCAGCAGTCCGCCAAGCACCTGAACTGCAAACAGGGCCAGGGCGACGGCGAAATACGCCATGGCGACCTTTTGTGATTCGTATTTCATCTTTCGTTCCTCTTGCTTTCGGATCAGCCGGCATCGTTCGGCGGCCAGCCCTGGGCGTCGATCTTGTCGGTCCAGATCAGGAAGTTCGCGAGGTCGCGGATTTCCTCGTCGGTCAGGTTGAAATTGGGCATCTGCCTGCGCCCCTCGATGCCGGTCGGCATGGATTCCATCCAGCCTTTCAGCGTCTCGAAGGCTGCGTCCGGGTCGTCAAGAACACCCCAGCGGGTCATCACGTTGCCCACTTCAGGCGCGAAGTACGCCCCTTCTCCCAAGATGGTGTGGCAGTTGATGCAGGCCTTGTCTTCCCAGACACGCTTGCCTGCGGCCACGCTTTCGGTGATGCCGGCGTGATTGGTCGACGTCCCGGTTATGTAGAGGTGACTGTGGATCGACAGCCCCAGGAAGATGATGATGAAGAAGAGTGACCCGCCATAAAAAATGTTTCGGGCCATGCTTTTGGTCATGACTTCGCGCATTACGCGCTCCTTTCCCCGAGTTGATCGTGGCCTTGAGGGTGACAGGGCGCGCACTCGTTTCCTTAACCAAAGTCAAGCCCGGCACAGGCCGGACACAGTCGTTCGGGAGATGTTTTGGTGTCTTGGGAAAAACCGGCTGTGCATTCTTAACGAAAGTCAAGGAAGCCTTCCGGCGTTCACGCAAACTCGCGAGTGCCTCACCAGCATTTGGAGTTTGGAGAATGTCACATCCAAGGAAGAAAAAAGGGTTGGGTTACGCGTTAGCGACCTGTCTGGCGCTGCTGATGGGCAGCATGACGGCGCCTGCCCTTGCCGAAGGTCCGACCCTCAGCGAGGAGGCCTTCGAAAGTTCCAAGCAGCTCTATTTCGAAAGATGTGCGGGTTGCCACGGCGTCCTGCGCAAGGGCGCAACGGGGAAGAACCTGGAACCGGAATGGAAGAAGACCGCAGCTGACGGGACCGTCACCAAAGGCGGCACGCTGCAGCTGGGCCAGGAACGACTTGAAAAAATCATCTCCTGGGGCACCGAAGGCGGCATGAACAACTTCTCGGACATCATGACCGAGCAGGAAATCAAGGACATGGCCACCTACATCATGATGGAGGCGCCAACACCGCCGGAAATGTCGCTGGCGCAGATGGAAGCGACACGGAAGGTCTATGTCGAACCGGAGGACTATCCGAGCGAACCGCTGCACGGCAGGAACTGGGAAAACTTCTTCGTCGTCATCGAGCGCGACGTGGGCAAGGTCGCCGTTGTCGACGGTGACACGAAGGAAGTTCTTGCGCACATTCCGACCGGTTACGCGGTGCACGTCCTGAAAGCTTCCGAGCACCACAAACTCGAAGAACCGGAGCATCCGGGCCGATTCTGGTACACGATGGGCCGTGACGGCAAGATGACCAAGATCGATCTCTGGCAGAACCCGGAGAACATGCTGGTTGCCGAAGTGAAGATCGCCTACGACGCACGCGACGTAGCGGTTTCCGGCGACGGCAAGTATGTCATCGGCGGAGGTTACTGGCCGCCGCACTTTGCGATCGTCGATGCGGAAACCATGGAACCGAAAAAAGTCGTTTCCACGCGCGGCGTGAACGTTGACGGTGAATATGTGGAAGAAAGCCGCGTTGCGGCCATCTACACCACTCCGAACGAGCCGACATGGATCGTCGCGGTCAAGGAACTCGGCCAGCTCTGGCAGGTCGATTACAGCGATCTGGACAATTTGCGCATCGACAAGATCGATTCCGCTAAATTCCTGCATGACGGTTTCTTCGATCCGTCCGGCCGCTACTTCCAGATCGCCGCGAATGCGTCGAACAAGATGGTTGTCGTGGACACCAAGACCCACAAGCTGGAAGCCATGATCGACACGGCGCCGCTGCCGCACCCCGGCCCGGGCGCCAACTGGAATGACCCGAATTGCGGTCCGGTGGCAGGCACCACCCACCTTGGTGAAGGCACGGTTACGGTCTGGGGCAATGACCCTGAGAACCGTCCGGATGACGCCTGGAAGGTCTGCTACGAAGTCGAAACCGACGGTGCCGGCCTGTTCATCAGAACGCATCCGACCTCAGACTACATCTGGGCCGACCAGACCAAGCACCCGGAACCGGAAGTGCAGCAGTCCGTGCAGGTCATCTCCAAGGAAACGGGAGAGATCGTCAAGACCATCCAGATCACCGAGGAAGAAGGCAACGTCGCCGTTCACTTCGAATTCAACCAGGATGGATCGGAAGTATGGGTCTCCAAGTGGAACCGCTCCACCTCCAAGGAGCCCAACGGTGAAATCGTGATCTTCGACGCCAAGACGCTGGAAGAGAAAACGCGGGTCAAGGGCCTCTTCGCCCCGACCGGCAAATTCAACGTCTACAACCGTTCGAACCACGTCACCTGATGTGAGCCAGCACTCCGGAAGGGCGGGCAAAGATCCCGCCCTTCCTCTTTGCCAGCGGTGAAGGGACTGCATCGACCACCGGTCGCCTGAGTGAGGGCAAACGCTCCCCGCATCCGCATTGCGATCGCTTATGGCCCGGTCAAAAGGGCCTGCGGAGAAATCCAAAACGGAGCCTGGACATGTCCGAGAACAGCCAAGGTGACAAGAAGAATCCGATCTGGCGCAGATACCTGATATGGGGCATGCCCATTGGCGGTGTCGCGGCCGTCTTTGCCGGTGGTATCATTTTCTGGGGCGGCTTCAACACCGCGATGGAAGCCACCAATACCAAGCAATTCTGCATCTCCTGTCACGAGATGCGCGATTTCGTCTACGAGGAATACAAGGGCACGATCCACGACGTTAACCGGTCCGGTGTCGGTGCAACGTGTTCAGACTGCCACGTGCCGAAAGACTGGACCCACAAGATCATCCGCAAGGTCCAGGCCTCCAAGGAACTTTACGGCAAGGTTATGGGCACCATCAGCACGCCCGAAAAGTTCGAGGCCAAGCGTCTGGCGCTCGCAATGAACGAGTGGGAGCGCATGAAGGCCAACGATTCGCGTGAGTGCCGGAACTGCCACGACTTCAATTCGATGATGCCGGAATTCCAGAAACCGCGCGCACGTCAGCAGCACCTCAATGCCATGTCGACCGGCCAGACCTGTATCGACTGCCACAAGGGCATTGCCCACTCGGATCTGCGTGACCGGGCGGACGAGACATATCTGGAAGAGCTCGAAGCCCCTCACCCCGGATTCGTCCGGGACGTTCCGCAAGAATACATGGCAAGCCTTGCCCGCGTTGAAGCCAGAGAGGCGAGCGAGGCTGAAGCGGCCAAGGCTGACCAGAAGGCCCGGCAGGAGGCTGTACAAGCCCAGATTGCTGCTGCCGTTGACGCCGCGGTTGCCGAGGAGCGCGCCAAGGCGGAGGGCAGCGCGGCCGAGGCTGCGCCAACGTCGCCGGGAGGCGCTGGCAATGTCGCTCCCGATATCGACTGGAACGCGGTCCCCGTGACCGACCTGACCCTGTTCTATCCCGGTCAGGCTTCGTTTGAGTGGGTTCAGAACGGCAAGACCCACGGCGGTGCCCGTCCGCTCACCAAGGGCGGCGATGCGTGCACCACCTGTCACGCCAAGGAAGTAACCGCGATCGGCACCAAGATCGTCGCCGGCGGCGAGATCGAACCCACCCCGATTCCAGGCAAGCGCGGCACGATCGATGCAGCCATCCAGGCCGCCCACGACGATGAAAACCTTTATGTGCGATTGCAGTGGCCGGATGCCGGTCACAACCCCGCTCCGTTCGTCGACGGCGGCAAGATGGATCCCGACAACCAGGTCAAGGTTGCCATGATGATCACCGGGACCGGCATCGAGATGGGAGAGACAACCGGGTGCTGGGCCTCGTGCCATGCGGACAACACCTACATGCCCTTCGATCCCGGCGCCGAGGCTATCGCTGCCAATGCAGACGTGTCAGACAGACTCGAGGCGAAAGACACAATCACGAAGTACCTGACCGAGAGCCGGACCAAGGTCGAAGTCAAGGGGCGGCGCGGCAAGGCCCAGGGCGGCTGGGACAAGCTGAAACCGGCCGAGGAGATCGATCAGCTTCTTGCAGACGGCACGTTCCTGGATCTGCTCAGGGTCTATGCGGACGGCTCTTCTTCAAACGGCTATCTGCTGGACCGCCGGGTTGCGAATGACGGCGATATGGCGGCTGAGGCAAGTCTGTCGGGCGGCGTCTGGACCGTCGTGTTTTCGCGGCCACTCAAATCCGGTGCACCGGGTGACGTCCCGCTGGAACCGGGCAAGGTCTACACGGTCGGTTTTGCGATCCACGACGACTATGCGGCGGCGCGTTTTCACCACGTGACCTTCGACACCAGTTTCGCGCTCGATGACGAGACCGCACAGATCAACGTGTCCAAACAATAGACGGCCGGCGGCCGGCTTGCCGGCCGCCGTTTCCGCATGAAAGGGAGGGATCTCATGTTCATGAATGTTTTGCGCCTTGCCGCTGTCGTGTTGCCGATGACGGTCGCTCTTCCCGCCATGGCCGACGAACAAGACACGGCTATGATCTGCGCCGAAGCGGAAGATCGTTATGTCGAGATGTTCGGGCAATCGTCGTCCGAAGAGAACGGCGTCACTGTGGTCAAGATGTACAAGTACAGGTTCTGCCCGGAAAACCTCAGCGTTCCCGTAGGCACGACCGTCCGATGGGTGAATGTCGACAAGCGAACCAGCCATAGCGTCATTCTCTCAGACGAAGGCATCGCCGAGTCGGACCGGCTGTTTCCCGAAGAGGCCTTCGAATTCACGTTTCTGACCGCGGGACCGCCGCAAAGCTACCTGTGCGGTCCGCATTGGGAAACCCAGGATATGATCGGCAGAGTTACCGTAACTCCTTGAATTAATTTATCTAAAATTCTGGAAAAAGCTGCCGGGCGCTTGACAATAATCAAGCAGACCGCGTGCGAAATAAGCAACCATAGGCCATTGAGTTTTCAGGCGAAGCGAGGGTTTTCATGACTGGAAAAGTCTTTCTCATCGGAGCGGGCCCAGGCGATCCTGAACTTCTGACCCTCAAGTCCGTGCGCATGCTGCAGGACGCTGATGTGGTCGTTTATGACCGGCTGGTGTCTCCGGAAATCCTGTCGCTGGCGCCGGCGGGGGCACACCTGGTTTCGGTTGGCAAATCGCCTGACAACCACCCGGTTCCGCAAGAGCGCATCAACGAGATGCTCTGCAACTTCGCGCGGGACGGATTGACCGTGGCGCGCCTCAAGGGCGGCGATCCGCTGATCTTTGGCCGCGGATCCGAAGAAGCTGCGTATCTCTTAGAAAACGGTATCCACATCGAGTACGCACCCGGCATCACGGCAGCACAGGGCGCTGCCTGCGTCAGCGGTGTTCCCCTCACTCACAGAGGCCTTGCAACCGGCGTTCGATATGTCACCGGACACCGCAAATCGAACGGGTCGCTCGATCTCGACTGGAGCGGTCTCGCCTGCGAAGACACCACGCTTGTTGTCTACATGGGTGTGGCGAATATCGGCCAGATTGCTCTTCGTCTTGTCGCTGAGGGGTTGAGCGAAGAGACCCCGGTCATGGCAGTCGCACAGGCGACAACGCCCCGCGAAACCAGGTTGTTTTCGAAACTCGGCACCGTTGCGCTTGATCTGCGGCAGGCCGGTCTAAAGGCCCCTGTCCTCTTCGTCATCGGCAAGGTTGTCACGCTGAGTGCCGACTGGACCGCACATGAGTTGGACATTCTAAAGCCGTTACCGGGCGTGTCGGCAGCCGGGCAGCAGGCCCATGCTTAGATTTCTTTCCATCGCTGTCCTGCTTTGTGCGCCTGCAATGGCGGAAGAGAGCAGCGCGAAAACGGAACTGATCAATCTGGTGCATCAGGACTGTGGTTCCTGCCACGGACTGACACTCAAGGGCGGCCTCGGACCGGATATCCGGCCTGGATCTTTGTCCCACTACGACATTGAAACCCTTGCCACCGTGGTGCTCGACGGCATCCCGGAAACCGCAATGCCGCCATGGCGGCCGCTGCTCAGCGAAGCGGATGCAGATCGGATAGCGAAGTATCTCTTGCAGGGAGAATTGAAATGACGGCTCTGAAGGGCTCCGCTCTGGCACTTGCAATGGCTGCAGCGGTACTGGCTACCCCACTGAAATCCGAGACCATTGTCGCCACGGGCGACCTTGGCCTGGTTGTGGAGCGCGCAAACGGGTCTCTTCTCCTCATCGACCAGTCCGAACGCGCTGCCATCACCAGGATCGAGGGTCTCGGAGATCTTTCGCACGCCAGTCTCGTCTATTCGCCCGACCAGAGGTTTGCCTATGTTTTTGGGCGCGACGGCGGTCTGACAAAAGTCGACATCACATCCGGAAAAATCGTCAAGCGCGTCGTCCAGTCCGGCAATGCCATCGGCGGCGCGATTTCCGATGATGGCAAACTGGTCGCCGTCTCCAACTATGAACCCGGCGGCGTCCGCATTTTCGATGCGGACTCGCTCGACCTGGTCGCCGACATTCCGACCGGCTCGAAAACGATCGGTCTTGTGGACGCACCCGGACGGAAATTCGTGTTTACCCTCTGGGATGACGGTGAAACCTGGATCGCGGACCTGTCTACCGGGGAGCCATCGGTCACCAGGATCATGGATATCGGCGCCAACCCATACGACGCCCTGATCACCGGAGACGGCCGCCTCTACATCACCGGCCTGTTCGGTGAGGACGGATTGACCGCGATCGATCTTTGGGCAGCTGAACCGGAACCGATCCGGGTACTCCCGGAATACGGCCGCGGCCAGAAAGAGCTGCCGGTCTACAAGATGCCTCATCTTGAGGGCTGGGCCCGGGCCGGACAGGAATTCGTGCTTCCCGCAGTTGGACACCACCAGGTTCTCTGGATCGATGCCAGCGAGCTCTCCGAAACAGGGCGAACGGAGACCCACGGGCAGCCGGTGTTTGCGATGTCGCGGCCGGACGGCCGGCAGGTTTGGGTGAATTTCGCCCATCCTCTCAACGACACCATTCAGGTCATCGACACGGTTTCCAAGGAAGTCGTACACGAACTCAAGCCGGGCAAAGCGGTCCTGCACATGGAGTTCACACCTCGCGGCCACGAGGTCTGGGTGTCCGTGCGGGATGCTGGGAAGGTCATGATCTACGACACGAGAACGTTCGAAAAGCGGGGTGAGATCGACGCGGAAAGCCCGTCGGGCATCTTCTTCACATCGAGGGCGCACAGAACGGGACTTTGAAAGATGGAACGTATAGGCGACCGACTTGATCTGAAGCTTCTGGATGACTGGCAACGCAGTCTTCCCATCGAACCGCGCCCATTTGCGCGTATCGGCGAGGCACTGCGGTGCGGCGAAACGGAAGTCATTAGACGACTGGAGTTCCTGAGAGCAACCGGGCGTGTAACCAGGGTCGGCGCGACGTGCGCGCCCAACACCGTCTCGGCAAGCACGCTTGCCGCACTCGCCGCACCAGCCGAAAGACTTGAAGATGTGGCGGCAATCGTCGGCAGCCAGCCCGGCGTCAATCATTCCTACGAGAGAGAGAACCACTGGAACCTCTGGTTCGTCGCGACCGGCCCCGACAGAGCGCATGTCGACCGCGTCCTGGAGGAAATACAGGGTCGCACAGGGCTTCGTGTCCTGGACCTTCCACTTGTCAGACCGTTCAACGTCGATCTTGGATTCAGACTGAACGGAGAGATGGACCGGCCACCCGCGCCCCGGCCGGTTCGTAAAGAGCACCTGCAGGAGGGTGACAACGATCTCCTGCAGGCGCTCGCCACCGGCATGCCTCTGACGCAACAGCCCTATCTTGAGATCGCCTTGAAACTGGGGCGGCAGGAAAAAGACGTTCTAGACCGGATTGCAGTGCTGCAGGACGCAGGGATTATTTCGAGACTTGGTGTGATCGTCCGGCACAGGGCGCTTGGCTGGCGTTCCAACGCCATGGTTGTCTGGGATATACGCCCGGAACTGGTGGGCGCTGCCGGGCCTGCGCTGGCCGCCGTGCCGGGTGTGACCCTCTGCTACGAGCGCCGTCCCGTTGCTGGCGTTTGGCCCTACAGGCTTTACTGCATGATCCACGCGCGGAGCCGCAAGGAAGCTCTTGAGACCTTGACCAGAGCGTCGGCACTTCCGGAGTTGACGGGCGTTGACCGGCGTATCCTGTTTTCATGCCGCTGTTTCAAGCAGACCGGAGCGATGATCGCACCTCAGGGGGCTGCCGCATGACCGTGACGCTGACCGATCTCGATCGCCGGCTGATCAACCGCCTTCAGGATGATCTGCCGCTCGTCCCGCATCCGTTCGCCTCGCTGGGCGACGAACTCGGTTTGTCCGAAGAGGCAATTGTCGACCGGATCCGTCAGCTGCGGGACGACGGCCTGCTGACGCGCTTCGGACCCTTTTTCGACGCCGAAGCCCTCGGCGGCGCCTTTTGCCTGTGCGCCATGTCTGTTCCCGAAGACCGCTTCGAAGACGTCTTAACCAAAGTCAATGCTCATGCGGAAGTCGCGCATAACTATGAACGGGACCACGAGTTGAACATGTGGTTCGTGCTAGCGACAGAGCAGCGCGGCGACATCATGAGAACGGCCAAGGACATCGAACACGACACGGGATTGGAAGTTCTTCTTTTTCCCAAGAAACGTGAGTTTTTCGTTGGCTTCCGGGTAGACGCATGACACTGGACCCAAAAGACAGGGCAATCATCGAGGCCACACAGGCTGGCCTGCCGCTCGTGCCGCATCCGTTTGCGGTTGTCGCCGAAACGCTTGGCATCACCGAGGCCGAACTGCTGGACCGTCTGGATGCTCTCAAGAAGCAGGGCGTCGTGCGCCGCATCGGCGCCGCGCCGAACCACTATCGCCTCGGCATGACCGCAAACGGCATGTCCGTGTGGGACGTCGACGACACCGTTGTCGACAGTCTGGGGAAAATCATCGGTGCCCTCCCCTTCGTGACCCATTGCTACCGGCGTCCGCGTGTTCTTCCCGTGTGGCGCTACAACCTCTTCGCGATGGTCCACGGTTCCAGCCGCGAGGAGGTCCTCGTCAAGCGGGACAAGGTCGCGGATCTGCTCGGTGGTGCCTGCCGGGCCGGCGACATCCTGTTCTCAACCCGGATCCTGAAGAAAACGGGCATGCGGCTCGCCGCCAAGAGAGGTTGAACGATGTTTCGTCTGACGGAATACATGCAGCAGATCACCAATCCGACACCGGTTCGCAGGCGGGCAAGCAATGGACCGGTGAAACCGGTCGTGATCTGGAACCTGACACGCCGCTGCAATCTCAGGTGCCGACATTGCTACACGGTATCCGCCGATGTCGATTTTCCGGGTGAGTTGACACACGAACAGGCCATGGAAACGCTGGAAGACCTTGGCCGCTTCAAGATCCCCGCCCTGATCCTGTCAGGCGGTGAACCACTCGACCGGCGCGATCTTTTCGAGATCGCAACGCGCGCACGCAAATTCGTGCGCATGCTTGCGCTCTCAACAAACGGCACAAAGCTTAAAGGTGATGCGCTCGACCGCGTCGCGGAGATCGGCTTCGACTATGTCGGTATTTCGATTGATGGTATCGGCGCGACAAATGACTGGTTCCGGGGAGTTGAAGGCGCATACGAGTCTGCCCTTCGGGGGGTTCGTGAATGCAGGGCCCGGAACATCAAGGTCGGGCTGCGTTTCACACTCACCGAGGGAAACCACAAGCATCTGCCGGATCTTCTGAAACTCTGCGACGCCGAGGATGTCGACAAATTCTACCTTTCGCACCTCGTCTATGCCGGACGCGGTGACAAGAACCGCGGAGAGGATGCGGAACACAAGCGGTCCCGCTGGGCGATGGACCTCTTGCTTGACCGCGCGTGGGCCGGCGTCAACGGTGGACGGAAACTCGATATCGTCACCGGCAACAATGACGCCGACGCGGTCTATTTCCTGAACTGGGTGCGCGCAAAGTTCGGTGATGAAATCGCTGACCATGTCCGCAGCCATCTTGCCGCCTGGGGCGGCAATTCGTCCGGACTCGGCGTCGCCAACATCGATACGCTCGGCAATGTTCATCCAGACACCTACTGGTCCGACTACACGGTCGGCAGCGTGAAGGACAAGCCTTTCTCCGAGCTCTGGTCCGGCGACGATCCCGTGCTGAAACAGCTCAGGACACGGCCGAGGCCCCTGAAAGGCAGGTGCGGCTCCTGCGCGGTTCAGGACGTCTGCGGCGGCAACACGCGCATCCGCGCGCTGCAGCTGACGGGCGATCCCTGGGCTGAGGACCCGGCCTGCTATCTCGACGACAACGAGATCGGCCTTACCGGTGGCACGTGCGAACGCCTGGCCGTGACACCCTTCAGAGGAAAACGCCATGACCCGGCTCATCGTTTCGCTTAGCGCTCTTCTGATGACCGTGTCCGCCCCGTTCGCGGATCCGGTTGCGGACTATGCCGAGAACTGCAGGGAATGCCACGGTGTCAATCGTCTCGGCGGCATCGGCCCTGCCCTCATTCCGCAGACCCTTGGCCGAATGCGCGGACCCAACCTTGTCTCCGTGATCCGGGACGGACGCGCGGCAACGCAAATGCCCGCCTTCGGCGACCTCATGAGCGATAGCCGGATTGATGCGCTTTCCGCTTTCCTGCAGGAGCCGCTGGCCGATGTTCCGCCCTGGGGGGATGACGAGATCATGGCCAGCCGGGTTCTCAATGAAGACTATCAGCCGGCGGACAAGCCCGTCTGGTCGTCAGACCCGATGAACATCACGCTTGCCGTCGAGACCGGTGATCACCACGTCAGCGTGCTTGATGGCGACACGTTCGAGACGCTCGACCGGTTCCCGACGCCTTTCGCGGTGCATGGCGGGCCCAAATTCAGCCCCGAAGGCCGTTACGTCTTCATCATGTCCCGCGACGGCTGGGTCCAGAAATACGACCTCTATGCGCTCCAGGAAGTCGGGCGCGTTCGCGCCGGGCTCAACAGCCGCAACATCGCCATGAGCCATGATGGCAAGTGGATTGCCGTCGCCAACTATCTGCCGAACACCCTGACGATCCTTGCCGCCGAAGACCTGAGCGTCGCGGCGGTGCAGGAAATCAAGGGCAAGGACGGGACTCCAAGCCGGATTTCCGCGGTCTATCAGGCGCCGCCTCGCAAGAGCTTTGTTCTGGCGCTGAAGGATGTGCCGGAGATCTGGGAGGTGTTCTACGGCCCCAACCCTCCCCATTACGGCTTTGCCCATGACTGGCGGATAGAAGGCCCTGCTCCGCATACCAAGCCTTTCCCGGTGCGCAAGATCACGACGCCCGACTATCTTGACGACTTCTTTTTCGATCAGAGCTACGAATACGTCATGGGCGCTTCGCGCAGTGGTGCGGGCGGCCAGGTCATCGACCTGGTCATCGGCCAGAAAACCGCCGATCTGGACCTGCCGGGAATGCCGCATCTCGGCTCCGGCATCACCTGGAAGCATGGTGATACGACCGTCATGGCGACCCCTCACCTCAACGACAATGCGGTCTCCGTGATCGACATGCAGACCTGGAAGACGTTGAAACGCATCGAGACGCTGGGGCCGGGTTTTTTCATGCGCAGCCATGAAAACTCGCCCTACGTCTGGGTCGATGTCTTCTTCGGTCCGAACAGGGACGTCATGCATGTGATTGACAAGCAGAGCCTTGAGATCGTGAAAACCCTGCGGCCGGAGAAAGGCGCGACCGTTGCGCATGTCGAGTTCACCCGCGATGGCGCTCATGCCCTTGTCTCCATCTGGGAAGACGACGGTGCCGTGATCGTCTACGACGCGCAAACGCTTGAAGAAATAAGGCGTCTGCCGATGAGGAAACCTTCGGGAAAATACAATGTCTGGAACAAGATCACCTTTTCGGAGGGGACCAGTCACTGAAGCCCTGATCGTTTCGCACGGTCAACCCTCCTGCCCGGTATCGGGCGAGGCGCAGCTTCAGGTGCTGACACAGCAGATCAGGTCGCGGCTTCCGGATTGGCATATCCGGTCCGCCACCCTGGCCGCTCCCGGCGCATATGAGCGGGAGCTGAGGGAATGCGGCGGCATTCCGTTTGTGTATCCCGACTTCATGGCCGACGGCTGGTTTACAAAAAAGGCGTTGCCGGAACGCACAGGTGGCCGTGAGGTTCGGCAGCTCAGCCCTCTCGGTCTTCATCCGATGTTGCCGCACAGGACCGTCCAGCTGCTGAAACAGGAGGCTGAGCAACGTGGCTGGTCCTTGCATTCCTGTGACGTCATGATCGCGGCACATGGCTCTGAAACCGGTCCGGCTGCGGCTGACTGCGCCCTTTATTTCGCAAAACGCGTGCGAGCGCTGATGCCTTTCAAGAAGAAGATCCACACGGGTTTTCTCGCGCAGGAACCGTTTCTTTCAAGGGTGGCGCCGCTGAGTACGCCCAGAACGCTTCTCCTGCCGTTTCTGGCCGGAACCGGATCTCACCTAACGGAGGACATTCCTGATGCCCTCGCCGAAGGCGGTTTCAAGGGCGTGCTGCTTCCGTCGCTCGGTGAAGCCGATTTCATCGCGGAAATCATCGCACACAGCCTGCAGACGGCTCGACTGAAGGCGGAGAATTTCGACCCGGTCAGCCAACACCGCACCGTGGAACATCAATCTGCCGGTGTGGAGATTGATGCAGAAACGGTCGCTCCGGGCATGACAGATCACGGAATTGCGCGGTGTGACGAGCTCAGTCACGGCTCTCATAGCAGGTTAAGAGTTGTCTCTTTATTATTGAAAAAATTGCGGAATCTGCAATTCTCTATGAAGAGGAAAGCAGCATGACCGCAACAGACAGCACATGGTCGGTGAAAAGACTCGCCTTGCTGCTTTACCCGTTCACGGCGGCGGCGGTCGCGATCAATCTCTTCCTGCTGGGCCTGATCGGCATTTCACTCGGGCTTCCGGAAATTTCGCCGCTAACGGCCATATGGATCAGCATTCCTTTGGGAATTCCCGCCACCTGGTGGGCCGCCAGATGGGTGCGTGGATTGATGGACGAGGCTGACGGGAAATAAGTCGCCGGTCATACATCGTCGATTTTGCAAGCTCTTTGCCGTGACCCGGTTTCACATCCAGTCCGCCGTTCCGTCTTCATTAACAACGAATGCCTTTGCTGCGGGGAGTTGAGACAACGTGGTGCTGAGTCCCTTCCTGCCGGTGACCAGAGCAGCCGTCGACACACCGTCAGCCAGAGCCGCGCTGGGAGCAATCACGCTTGCAGCGATCAGATCCGTATTCACCGGGTGTCCCGACCGGGGGTCGAGAATGTGCGAGTGTTTCCCTTCACGATCGAGTGTCGTTCCCAGTCGTGCAGAACTGGCGACGGCTGCATCCTTAAGACGAATGCCGGTCCTTGCCGACGGATGTGCCGGGTCAGGTCTTAGTGTCACGATCCAGCCGCCGGTGTCGTCATGCGGCCCGCTGGAGCCTCGGCCCCTGGCTGATATCTCGCCGAGATCGACGACAACATTCCGGCACCCTCGAGCCTCCAGCAACGCGGCGACACGATCTGTGATGTAACCCTGGGCAATACCGTTCAGGGTCATCGCCATATCGGGTTGTTCGTAACGGATCTGCGAAGGATCGAATCGGACCTTTGCGAATCCCGTGCGCCTCGCGGCATCCGCGAAAGCGTGCGTTTCGGTGAGATCTTGAGGCGCTGTGCCATTCGCAAAGCGAATCCAGAGTGGCTGAACGGTCGGATCAAACGCGCCCTCGCTCACTCTGTGGACAAAGCGCACGGTTCCGAGAAGTTCAATGAATTCAAGTGACGGCGCCTTGAGGTATCCGTCTTTGTTAAGTCTGACCAGCTCGCTGTCGTCTCGAAAGAGACTGAAAATCCCCTCCAACCTTCGGATTTCATGGTCGACCAGACGGAAAAGCGCCCGTGCCTTTTCGCCGTCGATCCCGAGCAGGTTGATCTCGGCAGGCGCTCCGAGCGCGGTGCCGGTCCAATGCTGCAGGGCCTGTTTTGCCGAGAGAGCCGAAGACGGCAGAACTGCACCGGCCGAGGCGATGGCGCAGATCCTGAGAAAGCGTCGCCGGTCAATCCTTCGCTGCAGCGTACTGGAACACGTCATCTCGAAGCCTCACCCGACCCGTTGGAGGTCAACCCGGTCGCCGAGGAGAGCTCAACCGGCGCCAGAACGTAGTCAACAGGGATATCATCGAGGCGAAGGATGCGGCCGCCGTTGGCGGCGGCGAATGCCTTTGCGCCTTCTTCAGTTCCGAACGGTATCGTCTCGGGCGCGCCCATCCCGCCGGTCTGTCTGCTGTCAACGACAAACCAGGCCTCCTCTGCTTCGATCCAGTTTTCAAAACCCGGCTCCTTCCAGCTGCGCGCCGCACCCATATCATTCACGTAGATCGCGGCGATGTTCTTGGGTTCTTCCGGGGAGTGCATGAAGGCAACAGCATCCCTCACCTGTGTGAACCAGAATGGAAACGGATTTCCGGTGAGATGGATCTGTGCCTTCGGACCGTCGTGCTCCAGGACAGTCATCTGACAATAGTGCCCCGCCGCCTCCGGTGTCAGGGCAATGGCCGCCGGCTTCACAATCTCAACCTCCTCCTGACATCCTGCGAGGAGACCGAGCGCAAGGAGAAAAATGAACCTTCGTTTCATGGCGTGATCCTCCGGATGAGAGTGGCCGACGCTGCCAGAGCGGCACCGGCGAAGACAACCAGCGACACAAGTGCGAATGCAGGATCGAAAGGCAGCGTTTCCGCAACACCTGCCATGCCGCCAACAAGGTCACTGGCGCCAAGAGCCGCCAGATTGAAGAGCCGGAAGGCATCGGCCGGGTTCAAGAGAACCGCGTAAGGGAAAACCTGCGATGCGAATATTCCGCTCGGATTGGCGACAAGCGCACCCAGAAGGGTGAGGTCGTAAAGAACAACGAGGAGGAGCCAGGCAGCGATTGCCAATGCAGCGGCGGTGCCCGACTGACGCGTCAGCGAACTGAGCACGTAACCGAGTGCAAGAAAACAGATGCCGAGAAGCACGGACGTTGCAATCAGCCGTGTGAAGTCTGTCAGCCCGGACAGCGTACCGGTTCCCGTTGCCAAAAGGACAAGAACCGTGAGGCCATAGCCCGCCACCAGTGCAATTGTGAGCACAAACGCATGCCCGACGGCTTTTCCAAACAGGAACTCCGTGCGCGATATCGGGCAGGAGAAGGTCATGAGCAGGGTCCCGCGTTCGATCTCACCGCAAACCGCATCAAAGGCGAGCAAAAGCGCGATCAAGGGGACAAGGTAGACGGACAGGCTTGCAAGCGAAGCGACCGTGATCGTCAACCGGTCTATTCCAAGTGTTCCTGACGGCGCGGACCCGAGCAGGGCCAGAGCTAGGGAGAAAACGGCGAGTATCAGCGTGGCCAGCAGGACCCAGCGGTTCCTGATGCCGATGCGGACTTCTTGTTGTGCGATGGTGAGAATTCGGGAGAACATGGCTCATGCCTCCTTTCGGGATGTGTCTGAAAAATGCCGGTAAACGTCATCGAGGCTGGGCGCATGAACATCGACGTCCTCGACCAGGTTGCCGAGCGCGCTTATCGCCGCGAGCGTCCGAACCTTTTCGTCCATGCCACAGTCGAACTCCACGGATCGTCCGTTCATCTTTCCCGCCCCGAGCTGTTCCGCCACTTCCTGAACCGACCCCGGCTTCGTCCAGACCTTCAACCTGATCGGAAGGCCAGCCTGGGCTCGCAACGTGGCGAGTTCGTCATCGGCGACGAGTTTCCCCTTTGACAGGATAAGGACCCTGTCTGTCCGGGCTTCCAGTTCGGTCAAGGCATGGGAGGACAGCAAGACGGTCGCGCCCCGTTCAGCAATCTCGCCTATCAGTTCGTAGACATTTTGCCTGGAAATCGGATCCAGACCCGTGGTCGGCTCATCGAGCAGAACAAGCTTCGGCTTTCCGATCAGCGCCTGTGCAAGGCCAAGGCGCTGGCGCATACCTTTCGAATAGGTGTTCACCCGCCGTCTTGCTGCATCGGCAAGACTGACCCTCTCCAGCAACTGAAGGGAACGGGCAACATTCTCGCCCTTCAGACGCGCATAAAAGCGGATGACTTCCTCGCCGGTCAGAGCGCCTGAAAACGCGACGGACTCGGGTAAGTAAGCTGCTCCCTGCCGGGACACCCTGCTGCCGGGAGAGGACCCGAGAACGGAGATCTCGCCGGCGTCCCGCTTCAGGAAACCCAGAATCATCTTGAACAGCGTGGTTTTCCCGGCACCGTTGTGCCCCAGAAGCGCAACTCGTTCGCCGGGTTTCAGATCAAACGACACCTGGCCGACGGCGACGTGGCTTTTGAAACGTTTCGTGACCGAGTGAACAGCAAGCGTAGACGGGGTCATCCCTGAACTCCTGCATTTGGCGTATGGCGAACGGGCGGATGCATCAACGGGGCGTTGTCGACGATCCCGCCCGGCAACAGGGCCGGAAACTGAGACTGCGTCCAACGAAGGAGCTGAACCGCAGGACTGCCGATCAGCAGCTTGGCGGAAGGCTGCGTCCACAGAACCTGGTCGACCATGTCGTTGGGCCGATATGCGGTGTCAGCAAGACCATCACCATTCATGTCGAATGCAGCGTGGTCGCTCCAGTAATTGCCGCGCCCGTCCGTGCTCCAGTCGAGCATTCGGCTGCCGACGTATTTCACCTGTGTCCTGTTGCGAATGAAGGCATTTCCCTGGAATGTGTTCCTGGCCGATCCTGCGGTGAAATGGATCCCGATCGGACATCCTTCAAAGTGGTTGTCCGATACGCTGTTCTTGTTGGCGTTGTACATGAAGAGGCACTTCTCACCGCCCCCGGACACAAGGTTGTCCGAGATCCTTGCCCGGTTGGCGTAGTTCAGCATGAGGCCGTGATTGCGATCGCCGATCGAGACATTGTTTCGAACCGTCAGCCGGTCCGAGAACATAAGCGCATATCCAATGTCGTTTCCTTTGGAGACATTGTCCTCGATCACGCCGCTGTTGCCGTGCATGTAGTGGACCGCAAACCGGAGTTCCTCGAAAAGATTGCCGCGAAAAGTGTCCTTGTGGCTGGTATTGACGAAGACACCGTCCCGGCCGAAACGGATGGTGTTGAATTCCGCAAGCAGATCAGGTGCATTCCAGACGTAGATGCCGTTGCCGCGCTCGTTCCGGCGCAAATCACGCCGGCCCTCGATGAGATTGTTCGAGACAATGGCGTTGCGCGCGCCGTGAACGTCCACTCCGGTCAGATTGTCGATTATCCGGTTGTTTCGCACGACGGCACCGTGCGCCTTCTTGGTCAGCTTGACGCCGGCATCGAGCGTTTCGTGTGAGAGCCCCGACCCGGTCAGGGTCAGCCCCTGGATCGTCGCACCCGGCACGGTCACGGTGACTACGCTCCCCTCGCCGTTGCCGACGATACGGGCCTTGCCGGCACCGTCGAGCGTGACCGGCCTGTCCACCGTCACCGGGCCGGCATGATCGCCGGGCGCAAGCCGGAGGATATCCCCGGCTTGCGCGTCTTGCAGGATTTCCTGCAATGCGCCCTCCCTGGCCGGAACTGTCCAGTCTGCAGCCGCCAGCGGTCCGCAGCCCGCAAGAACTGCACAGACCGAAGCGATGCCGCGAGCCAGATTTCGAAGGACGCATTGCATGTCTCAGGCTCCCCTGGGTTCGACGAACATGCGGCCGCGCATCTCCATATGGAGCGCGTGGCAGAACCACTGGCAATAGAACCAGTGGACGCCCGGACGTTCGGCGATGAACGTGACCGACGCGGTCGCCTGCGGGCCGACTTCCATCGCGACACCGTAATTCGCAAGGCAGAAGCCGTGCGTCAGGTCATCGATGTCGTCGATGTTGGTGACATAGACCGTCACCTCGTCACCCTGTTTCACCGTGAATTTCTCCAGGCTGAAGGTCGGCGCGACGGAGTGCATGTAGACGCGCACCTTGTTGCCGTCACGAATGACATCGGCAGCGTATTCGAGGTCGACACCATCCGCTTCGGCCTGCTTGATCGCATCCACGAAGCTCGGATCGGAGCGGTCCCAGACAATCGCCGGGTTCACCTTCGAGCGGTGCACGATGATGCTGTCATGCGGCTCGGCAAAGGTTGGGCCATCATGAACGACCGTCATTTCGTCGCCTGAAATGTCGATGAGCTGCTCATTCTCCGGTTTCAGCGGACCGACGTTCAGGAAGCGGTCCTTGGAGAATTTATTCATCGAAATCAGCCATTTGCCGTCTGCTTCGGCAGTTTCACCCATCGACGTGGAGTTGTGGCCGGGCTGATAATGCACATCCACCTTGGATATGATCGGATCAACGGCTTCGCCCGCATAGGCCTGAATGGCCTTGTCCATGTTCCATTTCACCACCTGGCTGTCCAGGAACAGCGTCGTGAAACAATTGCCCTTTCCGTCAAACGCGGTGTGGAGCGGCCCGAGGCCCAGTTCCGGTTCGCCCACGATTGCCGAACGCGGGTCGGCATTGTCGTCGAACAGCGCATCAAGCTTGGTGACATCGATGATCGACACCGTGGGAGACAATTTGCCGTTGATGACAATGTGCTTCTTGTCCGGCGCGGCGTTACAGCCATGCGGGCTGTTCGGTATCGGGATGTAGCGCGTGAACTGGGAATTGGCTTCCTTGCGCCCATCGACGACCGGAACACCCTTCATCTCCTTGTAGTTGCCCGCGGCAACGGCTTCTTCGATCGCCTTGATGTTGAAGACGACGCAGTGATCCAGTTCACTTTCGGTCATCTCCGCAAGGTTCGTGCCCATCTCCGAGTTGTAGCTCGTCGAGAAGGCATATTTGCCCTGATAGTCCGCGTCGGTGTTGTCCAGGTTGCCGGAAACGATCACCTGCCAGGCAACTTTCATTTCGTCACCGTCGATGGCGGTGAAGATGCAGGCATACTGATCTGGATCGTCCAGAATGCTGCCGTCGTTGACGAGCGGGGCTTCGTGTTCGCCGTTGGCGAAGATGTAGCCGGTGCGCGGATACTTTTGCGGGCGCATGCCGTGGATGTCATGCGCGTTCGGGATCTCGATGATCTTGTCGCACTTCATCGTGCTGCAGTTGATGCGCGCAACACGCGTGTTCGCCTTGTCGTTTGCGAAGATGTAGCGGCCGTCATATGTGCCGTCGGTGAAGGACATGTGCGGGTGGTGCAGGTCGCCGTTGTCGTAGGTAACCTTGCCCTGTGCCGCCAGATAAGCCTTCGTTTCAGGCAACAGGCCCTCCGTCAGGATCTTCAGCGACTCGTTGGTCTGGCCCCAACCTGTTGCCGAGCAGCGGTTGAAGACCGGAATACGCATCAGTTCACGCATCGATGGAACGCCCAGAATGCGAACCTCGCCGGTCTGGCCGGAGGACCAGAAACCGTAGTACTCGTCAAGTTCACCCGGCGCCATTTCAAACTTCTGATGATCGCCTTGAGCAAGGGCGGGCTGGGCGCCGGTGACGGCAACAGCACCCATTCCGGCCACGACAGCCGTTTTCGCGGTTCCGCCCAAAAGATCCCGGCGGGAAACGCCCAAATGGTTTTCTTTCTCCTTCATGGCTGATCTCCTTGTTTGCCCTTTGAAGGTTAGCCAACCGGCTCCGGCGCGACCGTTTTGGCCGTCGCCTCCGGTTTTCCAAGCCCGGTCTGCTTTTCGAAACGCCGCCTCTTGGCGAGCTTCTTGATGCAAACGGGACATTTCTGCTCGTGCTGATAAAGAACCTGGCAGTGCAGGCAGTTCAGGCACTCGTTTGGATTGATGTTGCCTTCCGGATGGATGGCCTGGACCATGCATTCCTTGGCGCAGCGGTGGCAGGGATTGCCGCAGTCTCGGTAGCGCTTGAGCCAGTCGAACATTCTGAGCCGCGCGGGAATCGCGAGTGCCGCGCCGAGGGGGCACAGATACCGGCAATAAAACCGCTCGATGAAGAGACCGGCCGCCAGCAGGGCCACCGCGAACAGAACAAAGGGCCAGGCACGCTGGAACTTCAGAATGATCGCAGTTTTGAAAGGTTCGATCTCGGCGTACTGCTCCGCACCGTCCAGCGAATAGAGCGACAGTCCGAAGAGACCCAGGAAGATCATGTATTTGAGTGGCCAGAGGCGCTCGTGCAGACCCCACGGCATTTCGATCTGCGGAATACGGACCAGCTTCGCGAGCCTGTTCGTCAACTCTTGGAGTGCACCGAAGGGGCAAAGCCAACCGCAATAGGCCCCGCGGCCCCAGAACAGGAGCGCGGCTGCAACGGAGAACCACAGCAGAAAAACCAGCGGATCCATCAGGAACGCATCCCAGCTGAACTGGCCGGTCAGCGAGGAAAAGAACGCCATCACGTTGACGACCGAAAGCTGGGCGTTTTCGATCCAGCCAAGCCAGACCAGCGTGAACGTCAGGAACCCGATCCGGAACCAGAAGGTGAAACGCTCGTGCCGGGTTACCTGCATCTGGAAGAAGAAAACCAGTGTGAGCACGACGATGGCGGCCGCCAGGATGGCAATATCGGTCTGGCGGTCCTTCCAGATCCGTTGCCAGAGCGGAACGGCGTCCGCTTCGCCGGTCAATGAAGCACTGGCAGCCGGCAGGTCCGTCTGGCGTCCCGATGTCGAAACCGGCACCTCTTTCAGGTAGCTGTCCGGCAACCGGTATCCGAGGTCGAATGTCAGGAACACCTTGTCAATCGGTCCGACGGCACGCTGGACGAGGAGCTGGAGCCGAAAGTCCCTGGCGGGATCGAATCCGATATCGGCAGGAATGACGAAGAGGTCCATCTCAACAAAGGCGGGCGCGCCGTCCGCCGCGATCTCACCAACGCGGGCGTGCTGCTTGTCGAAGAACCGGGCTGAAACATCGTCCTGGATCATCTGGATCCGGTCGAAGATACCGCCCCGGACATACCCGGATCCCTTGAAGGAATAGCGCCCCCGCGCCATCACCAGGAGAGCGTGCTCGCCGTCCTTCAGGCGTTTCTTCAAATTGGCGTATTCTGCTTCGCCCAGCAGAGAAAGACCGATTGTCGGAACGTCCGCAAGCGCCACATAAAGATCGATGAACGTATCGGTGTCCGGTCCCTTTTCCGGGCGGGCAATCGCGCGCGGGTCGCCCTGCACCGCAAATGCGTCATTCACCTGCGCGACGTCCAGCGACATCCGGCGCACGGACCCGTCGCCTGTCAGTGTCATCCAGTCAAGAGTGTCCTGCCGTCCGGTATCTATCTCTTTCTTCGGCCCCGCCTCGGCGACGTGTGGCGCAAGACCGCCAAGACCGAGCAACCGGGCCACCTTCAAGCCCGCACGGACGATGGAGTCGTCGATCACCATGATGGTCACGGTCGCACCGGAGATGATGTCAAGTTCGTGCGCCGATCCGCCGCTTGCCGCTTCCGCCTTGAGGTCGAGCCCGGCATATCCTTCCGTGACGGCCCTGACCTTTGCCTCCGGTATCCCGATCAAAACGATCGGTTCGGAGTGCTTGACCAGGCGGACACCGGTGACAACTGCGTCCGGGTCAACCCCGACCAGCGTATGGATCGGTTTGCCGGAATAGCCGGTGGTGGACACAAAGTCCGACGTAAGGAAAACCCAGCCGAGGGTATCTGCCCCCTTGCGGGCCGGCACGACAGGCACGTCGTCTCGAAGCGGCCCAAAACTGTCCGCTCCCGGAACCATGTCTCCGGGTGATACCTTTTCAAGAAAGCGCTCAATTTCCGCGTCCGCCGCGCTGGCCACGGGCATGGCCGCAATCGCAAGCGTCAAACAGACGGCCAGCCAGACGTATCGGAACATAAAAGAAAGAGGATGCACGCTGAGCGCTCCAGCAAAGGTCAATCATGACGTTGGAGCGATTTTCGGGGTTCCATTCGGCGAGTGTCTTGACGATTGTCAAGCGCGGAAAAATTTGACCACGAAGTTCATGTTTCGAGATGGTGCCCGGTCACGTGTTGTGCGCGTCCGGGTGCCTCGGAGCTCTCGGCATCAGCAGGATCGGCGTGTAGATCCAGACAAAGAGCAAGAAAGCGCCAACCCAGAGCGTTCCCGAGACAAGCATCACCGGAAAGTAGTCGAAAGCGAGCGTGCCGAAAGTGCGCACAAGCGCAGCTGAAATCAGTACCAGATACGCCAACGCGATCGGCCGGGACACCTTGAGTGGGCGCCCGCTGTGTCCCAGGGATGCGCGGGTCATCATGGCAAGCGTCATGCTGCCGATCGCACCTGCCGCCAGCAGGTGAAGCGCGGAGGCTTCGCTCATCACGCCGAGGACAAGCGTGCTGCCGTAAACAAGATAACCGGTGGCGAGCAAAAGGAATGCGATATGTAGAATCCAGAGGATCGGAGCATGGCGCACCGCCCATCCGCGCCAACCGGCCAGGCGCAGCAGATTGGCGGCACCGGCCGCCAGGCAGATCCAGCCAAGTACCGGAGAAGGCACAAACGGAAAAGCGGCCAGCGTTGCCAGTGCGGCGAACAACATGCCGCTGCGGTCCAGCCAGATGCCGGATTGCGGCAAGTCACCCTCGTAGCCTTTCTTATTGAGAGCGTTGCGCGTGAAAGCCGGAACGACTCGTCCGCCAACGATGCAGATCATTGTCGCGCTTGCGAAAATGCCGATCCGGATACCCGCTTCCGTGTTTCCCCCCGCCCATCCGATCCAGTCCAGATGCATCATCAGATTGCCGGCGAACAGAGCGCACAGCAGAAACAGGAAGATCAGGTTGCGTGCCTGGGATTTTCGCGCGAGCCGTCCGATGATCGCGGTGCCGAGAACCGGGATGAACGCCAGGTCGATCACCGCAACAAAGACCGGATCAAAACTCCCTGAAAACCAGACCGCGAGACGCCCCAGCAACCAGATGAAGCCGCTGGCCATCACGAATCCGGCACCTGTTTCCCGTGTTCCGGTCCAGTTGGGCACGGCCGTGATGAAAAACCCTGCCATCACGGCTGCCGTGTATCCGTAGACCATCTCGTGTGCATGCCACAGGTGCGGTGCCATCAACATGGGTTGGTGTATGAACGCTCCACCGCCCGCGTGCACGGCCAGCCAGACTGTCCAGGCCAGCATGGCAAAGATCGAGAAGAGACCTGCTGAAAGAAAAAAGAAGCGAAACCCGGTCGTCAGCACGGCCGGAAGCCGGTGCAGAGGTTTGGCGTGTTGCGTGTGTGGGACTGCGGCCATGCTTGCGTCTTCCGGCACTTTTTCCTGCTACATGAACACCGGCAGCGCGACTGAGCAGTCGCGGGCCGGTTTGTATCCTCACAGGATTGGGCATGGCAGGTCTTGACTATCGTCAAGTCCAGAAAGGCCTTAACTTCAAAGACCGGAACGACGTGCCATTCTGCCTTCGACCTGTCCCGCCGATATGTGAGCTCACCTAGGAAAGACTGTCGCTCATTGCCTGCTCCAGATGCCGGTTGCGCTGCACTCAATGCACACCGCAATTCATTGTCCTGCGGCCGTGAGAAAGGACGAGCCAACTCAAATAGGAACAGGTTCTTAAATGCCGCCCGCGCCGACGCGCCATGGGTGCATTGGTGAGGTGGCCGAGTGGTTTGAGGCAGCGGTCTTGAAAACCGCCGTGCGTGAGAGCGTACCGTGGGTTCGAACCCCACCTGCACTGCCATTTTTCCTGTGAATTTTCTCGATGGCTTTGAAGTTCGCGGTTGGTGGTCTCGTACTTATTCTGTGGCTATGAACTCGGCCACACTGTTAGGCCTTTCAAACACACATTTGCGCATTTCCTCAAGCGACGCTGATGCGCCAACTGCGAACTCTGCAAGACCAAAATTTGCGCAACCTGCGCCTACTATGACTCCTATTGGTTTATATGTAACTCCAAGCCCGGTCTGCGCGACAACTAGATTGTTTTCGGAGGCGAGTCGCTTTCCGCTGCCAACGAGTTTTAGATCGCGCCTTTCGATCTCTCCTGGATGTACAAACTCAATAGCTGACGCTTTGCGTAGGGGCGCTCCCATGTGAACCATCGTGGCGTGGAACCAGCATATTTGGCCGGTCGCCAGTTGTCTGCCGAGAGCGTGTGTATGCTCTGATGCCAGGATAATTGCGTCGTTGAAACGCATATCAAGCCGTTCCACCACAATTCGCCCAGGCGCTTCCAAGCGTAACCGAAGTGAAAATTGGCCTTTCCGCTTGCGGACGGAAATTCGTGAACCCGTCACTTCAGTGTCCCATGCATCAATAGCTCCCTCCCAAACATTGTTTTTGATGCGTAGTGTTTGTCGTCCTTCACAATCAAGAAACGTTGCATTTATTGCCCCTGGAACGTCACTGTCGCCCGGCGCCGCGGAGAGAACTGGTCGGCCATGGTATTTGAAGATGCATCGAACACCCGGATCATATGCAATACCGCCTATTTTGAGTTCAGCTTTGCCGTTGGAAAAGTCAAGAAAATCGAAAGGAGCTTGAACTTCATCATCTCTGGACTTCTGTATTCGCTGATACTCTTGGAGAACAAATTTTTTCGAAAACTGCTTCCGGTTAACTTTTTCATGGCAGCTGCCGCATAAGCAACAAATGTTATCCGCATCGTGTTTATGTGCGTCTTTAAATTCAGGGGTAATGTGCTCATAGTGAAAGACAGCAGCACGACATATGACACAACCAAATTTACATCGTTTGCGGACGGTTCTTTGTATTTTTTTTGATATTTTTCGCCCCAAGCCATGCCTATTATGCATCATTGAACACTTTCAACGTCTAATTTTCTTGAAGATAGATTAGAAAAGTGCGTCACGTAAACATACAATTTTTGATATACAAGTATTTTAGTTCAAATGGAACCACACTGGAATCGTAAGTGGTAAATGACTGACTCAACTGGGTTCAAAGCTAGGATAATGGTTCGATTTGGACGCAGGTTCCAAACTGAAGACGTCAGCCGAGCATTTATGTTCAAAAATCGCGAAGTAATAATTACTTCAGAACGTGGCGAAGCACTTTCAAAGGGCGACTGGATGATCTTTGAGACCCGTGGCTTCACCACCGAAAATCAGGCTACTAACTTTGGAACTCAACTAAAGTTGGTTTTGGGAGTAAGCGGCTTTTGCACACGTATAGGTGTCAACGTCGGCGCAGATAAACCAAGAGGATATGTGAATGAAAAAATCCTTAGGATACCAGGACTCGATTCGCGATTTTGGCCGAGACCTAACGTTCATGGTCTGGAGATATTGCCTGATGTAGAACGCGGAGTACTACTACTACCGTCACCGACTTTGAGTCAGAAGTTCAACTTAAAGGAATTTTTGGTTGCAGTCACGGAATGCTCTGTTGAAGCGCTAGTTGATGAGCAACGCCTTATAGAAAGTTTGGGCTTACTTAACCAAGCACTTTTAGCAAAGGAACCGTTTTCGAAGATTGTTTTGGCAATTTCTGCGGTTGAAGCTTTAGGTATCAGTGAAGGTTGGACGTGCAAACAAGAGAGTTTGCTTAAACACTTGGCGAAACATATCGATTCTTTTTCAGACATATCTGAATATGAAAAGGAAGAGATTAGAAGCAGAATAAAGAGCTTGCAGCGTTCAAGTTTATCAAAGAGCGTTGTTTCACTATTGGTGTCTCTGGAAATGGGCTCATTTACCAAAGAGTGGAAAAGAATTGACAGACTCAGAGGTAAACTTTTCCATCGCCAATCTAATCTCTCGGAGTCCGAAATCAATAAGTTGTCATACGATTCAGTGCGGCTTAGTGGTGCGGTAGTTCTCCGTGCCATAAAACTCAAAGGCAACAAATTGCCGAAGATTGCGCTTAAAAACTTTGATTTCGACGTTTGAGACAGTTTGCTTCACTTACAAAAGCTGCGCCAGAACCCGCCGGATCTCGTCCTTGTGGTCCTCACAGAACACGTCGAGGGCTTCGGGGCCGTCTGCGTGGAAGATGCCGAGGATCACGCGGTCTACCAGGCTGTCGCAGAGAATGCGGGGTTCGGACGTGTCGGGAACGAGGTTTCCGTCTTCGTCTCGCTTGACCGGACAGAGAAACATCATCCCGTTCCGGACACCCATGCTAGCGTCAATCACGTATTTTTTCTCGGTCATTGAGAGCCTTCCAGCAGGGGTCCGGAGGCAGGCGCCGGGAAGAGTTCATATGTCAGATTGCGCAACCTGCTTCGGATGTCACCGCATAAATTACAGGGCCGATTTTTACATCGGATACGCCGGTACAGTTAAGCAGATTGCGCATTCAGGCGTCTTCGCGCCATCGGGCGCGTTTTCAGGCAAACGGAATTCTGTGTTGTCGCCCAGGCGGCTTACGCAAACACCTCGTGATCCACTTGCGCACGCCCGGGCGCCAGCAAGAGAACGGCCAGATAGGCCAGGTTCAGGTAAGGGACATAGCAAAGAAGTGCGAAGTAGCGTGATCTTCGCATATCCTGAAGGCGCATGACTTGCGACTGCAGGCAAAAGAAAAACAGGACAACGCAAAATACAAATATCAGGACGCTGAGTGGCGAATTCGGCACCCCGGTATAGCTCAAGATGATGGCCGTGAAGGTACCTAGGCCGATGAGAACAAGGTTGCGGAGCAGAAACCCTTTCCGCCCAAGGCGCGCATCCCGGGGTGTTGTCGTCACCACCGCGATGAACAGGAAACCCGAAAAAAACAGCAGAAATAAACCCAATTGAGCCTCACGTCTCGTGCGTCACCGTCGCTGCATGATGCCGTTTCCAATCATCAGCGGAAATGTATTTCTTCATCTTTTCTACCTTGAGTGGAAAAGAGAACCAAATCATTAAAACCATTTTGAATTTCGTGTCGCGAACCGAAAGTCAGCCGCTTCGGGACCGGCGACGGTATCTCCGCCGGGAAGCCGGGACGCGCAAGGTTCCGCGCGCCCCTCTTCCAGACTTTACCTTGCAGGAATCTTGTGTTCGCGGACCGCATCGATGGCGCATTCCAGGCCTTCTCCGTAGGGATGGCCGTGCCACTTGGTGCGCTCCTTGACGATGACCTCCAGGATTTCTTCTGTCGTTTCATAAGGGTCTTCACTGGCCGCCGCTACGTGGCTTGTCAGAATGCCCACGATTTGGGCCAGCCCGTTGAGCAGTCCCATTCTGAATTCGAGATCTTCCCAAACGATCTGCCCTGCACTGGGTCTGTCGGTCTGCGTCATGGTGTGAATTCCTTTGTGGGTGGGCAGGTTATCGGCGGCCGGTCGGGCCTGTTAAAGTGCTTTTTCCCGATATCCCTGCAGCTGTCGTCCGCAGCGCCGGCTTCGCGAGATGCGATGCCGCAGGCGGAATGGTGTGTGCGTCCCCACAAGGCACAATTTATAGGTGTATCAGCCGCCTGCCCGTTCCGCAACAAGGCCGGTGGCGCAGCGGCAACAGGGAGGGCTTAGGTGATATCCCTGGATAATTGCCAGCAAAAGAACGGATTCCAGAACTTTGAAAGAATTTCCAAGTGTCGCATCGATATTTTTACTTAATGTTTGTCATTTACATGTTTCTCAGGCTTTGGAAGTTAAACACCTTTGGAGAAATTGCTTGACTGATGATGCGGTTTTTCGGCTTGATTTCTGTTGATACGATGTTTCTCGAACCCGGCTGGTCACTATGTCTCTAAGCATACCGGTGTCTCACGGCGAATTCTTCGATCGGCTGACGATCCTTGAGATCAAGCGCGACAAGATTACCGATGCGGACAAGCTCGAGGTCATCAAGGAGGCTTTGGCCGAATACCGTTCCATCGTGTTCTGCTCGGTTCCCAGGGCTGCGGAGGTGTCTTCCCTCACCGACAAGCTCAGACAGGTGAATTTGGCCCTTTGGGATCTTGAAAACCTTGTCAGGGAACTCATCCGGCGCAGCGACTTCGGGCCGGCCTTCGAGGATGCATCGCGCGCGCTTTACGAGAACCGGGACCGCCGGGCGGACATCAAGTCCGAGATCGACAAGGCGCTCGGATCCGACCTTTGCGAGGTCAAGGACTACAAGCGGTCCGCGGCCGGAGAGACTTGAGAATGGTTTGATCCATGTGGCCGGACCTTCCCTGACAGTGTTGACCGAAAAGTGGTCACCCATGCCTGTTTTTTGGACAGAACGGCTCATTCGGGAGATATGCGTGTCTTCGGTCTGATTTGAACGATCTCCATAGCGCTTTGTTTTTCAACAATACTTTCGACCTTCAGAACAACTGGCATCCGGATTGCTAAACAAACGTGGTGCAGCGCGCCTAGGGATCCGGTCGATCACGACGCAGGACCAAGAGGTGCAAACCGGACGCAGAAGGTCGTTGACCAGCATAGTCCGGTGACACGGCGGGACAAAAACCCGGGAGACTACTGCACGAGGTTTCGCGCGCGCGAACCTGCTCCCGGCCGTGCGCAAGAAACTCATGATTGAAGCCCAACCGATTCCTTCCAGCGGGCTAATGACAGGAGACGCGCACGAATGTTGAAATCCATAGCCAAAGCTTCCCTACTCGCAGCGGCGTTGACAGTGCCGCTGTCCGTTGCATCGGTTCAGGCCGAGGAAAAGAAAGACTTCAAGGTCTGCTGGTCGATCTATGTCGGCTGGATGCCCTGGGGCTATCTGCAAGACAGCGGCATCATGAAAAAATGGGCCGACAAGTACGAGATCGACGTGGAGATCGTGCAGATCAACGACTACGTCGAATCCATCAACCAGTACACGGCCGGCGAATATGACGGCTGCTCCATGACGAACATGGATGCCCTGTCGATTCCCGCCGGCGGCGGCGTCGACACGACCGCGCTGATTGTCGGCGACTATTCCAACGGCAATGACGGCATCATCCTGAAAGACAAGTCGGACCTTGCAGACATCAAGGGTCAGACAGTCAATCTCGTCGAGTTGTCCGTCTCTCACTACCTGCTCGCCCGCGCTCTCGATACCGTGGGTCTGTCGGAGAAGGACCTGACGGTCGTGAACACGTCCGATGCCGACATGATCGCTGCCTACGCGACACCGGATGTCACGTCGGTCGTGACCTGGAACCCGCTGCTTTCGGAAATCGAAGCACAGCCGAATGCCACCAAGGTGTTCGACAGTGCCGGTATTCCCGGAGAGATCATTGATGTCATGATGGTCAATACCGAGACGCTCGCCGACAATCCGGCCTTCGGCAAGGCCCTTGTCGGTGCCTGGTATGAGCTGATGTCGATCATGTCGTCAGACAGCGAGGAAGGCATTGCCGCCCGCACGGCCATGGCCGAATCCTCCGGAACCGATCTCGCCGGATATGATGCACAGCTGGCAACCACCAAGATGTTCTATACGCCTGCTGATGCCGTCGAATTCACCAAGGCGGCCGAACTGCCGGCCACAATGAAGTTCGTCGCGGAATTTCTCTACGACAAGGGCATTCTGGGTGAAGGCGCGCCGAGCCCGGTATTCGTCGGCGTGTCCTTCGCGGACGGTTCGATCTACGGCGATGCCAACAACGTGAAGCTCCGGTTTGATCCGAGCTTCATGCAAATGGCAGTCGACGGAGCGCTTTGAGCGTTCACGACCAATGATGACCCGGCCCTACAGCGGCCGGGTCGCTTGAACGCACGCCGTCAGGATGTCTCATGCGCATTATCAACCGGAAACCGTCCCGGGTGACCGCCTTTGCCCTCGGCATTCTGCCGTTCGTATTGACGCTCGTCACCTATGCCGTCGCGAGCCACTACCGGCGGCTGGAAAACCCTGCCGACAAGCTCCTGCCCTCGATCGAGCGTATGGGGGAAGCCTTCTGGCGCATGGCAGCCGTTCCGGACCGTCGATCCGGGGACCTGCTCTTGTGGGTCGACACGTTCGACAGTCTGTGGCGGCTTGGAACGGGAATGGTCGTTTCGACGTTGCTGGCGCTCTGCCTCGGGATCGCCATCGGCTTCATTCCGCATGTAAGAAGCGCACTCGCGCCCTATCTGGCGACGTTCTCCCTGATCCCGCCCATCACGATCCTGCCGATTCTGTTCATCACGTTCGGTCTTGGCGAGGCTGCCAAGGTTGCGCTGATCGTGATCGGAACCGCCCCGGTGATGATCCGCTCGACTGCCCAGGCCGTTCTCGACATCCCGAGGGAAATGATCATCAAGGCGGAGACGCTCGGCGCGTCGGTCTGGCAGATGATCACGCGGCTGGTCCTACCCCAGGTTCTGCCCAAGCTGATCACGGCGCTCCGACTGGGTCTGGTGCCGGCATGGATCTTCCTGATATCGGCGGAGGCCATAGCGTCGACGACAGGTCTCGGATACCGGATCTTTCTCGTCCGGCGCTATCTGGCAATGGACGTTATCCTTCCATATGTGGTGTGGATCACCCTCCTCGCCTTCCTGCTGGACCGGTTGCTGCTTCTGATCTCAAGACGCGCCTTTCGCTGGCACCACCTGGGGAGCGACGCGCTATGACGACGACCTCCTCTTGCAAGCTTTCCGTAAAAGGCGTTTCCAAATACTACGACGGGGTCCCCGTACTGGAACGGGTCGATCTGGATGTCGAGGCCGGCGCCTTCTGCACGATCGTCGGTGCCTCGGGCTGCGGCAAGTCGACGTTCCTGCGCATGCTGCTGTCCCAAGAACACCCGACCCGGGGAACCATCCAGCTGGACGGCAACGACCTGCCGGAAGAACCGACTCCCGACCGGGGCATCGTGTTCCAGAAATATTCCGTCTTCACACATCTCACGGTCGCGGAAAACCTGATCCTTGCCCAGGAATTCCAGACCTCGCGTCTTGCCGGCAAGCTGTTCGGCTCCCGGAAACAGGCAGCTCTGTCCAACATCGGGGATCTGCTCGACCGTATCGGGCTTGCAGCTGCCGCTGACCGCTATCCGGCACAGCTCTCCGGTGGCATGCAGCAGCGCCTTGCGATCGCCCAGGCCCTGATCAAGAGACCGAGCATCCTTCTGCTGGACGAACCCTTCGGGGCGCTCGATCCGGGTATTCGAGTCGACATGCACGAGTTGCTGCTCGATCTCTGGCGCGAACTCGGCATGACCATCTTCATGGTGACCCATGACATCCACGAGGCGTTCAAGCTTGGAACGCGACTGCTTGTCTTCGACAAGATCCGTCACGATCCGCAGGCGCCCGAGGCATTCGGGGCGACGATCACCTATGACCTGCCGCTTCAAGCCCCTCACAGCTCCGGCAGTGCGGTCGCGCCTGACGACATCGCCGGGACAATCGGTACCGGCGCGCAGCGCAAACCAATCAACAGTTCACAAACCAACCCTTCATGAGGAACGTCCATGACCATCTTTGATCCTTCCGGTCCGACGACGCGGCACAAGGTTGCCGGGACTGCCACGCGGCAGCCGACGGAACGGCATCACCATCCCGATTTCGACAAGCTGCAACTGCGCGGTTGGAAGTCCGCGGAGAAGGAAGGCGCCTTGCCAACCGCAGCCTGGGAAAAGGAAAAGGCCTGGGCCCTGCGCATGGGTCTGACCGGTTCCGACAGCCTGACCGACAAATCAATCCCGACCTTCGCGCGCGGCGAGCTGCCTCACTATGCGGGTATCAACACGTTCCTCAAGGCGCCCTACGTGGAAGACGTGACACAGGTCGGGGCCTACGATGCCGCGATCATCGGCATTCCGTTCGACGGAGGTACGACTTACCGGCCCGGAACCCGTTTTGGTCCGCAGGGCGTGCGCAAGATTTCCGCGCTCTATACGCCGTACAACTACGAAATGGGCGTCGATCTGCGCGAGCAGATGACCCTGTGCGATGTCGGTGACATCTTCACGATCCCGGCGAATATCGAAAAGACCTTCGACCAGATTACGCGCGCAGTGTCGCATGTCGCATCTTCCGGCGCCCTGCCGATCATGATCGGCGGCGACCATTCGATCGGGTTCCCGTGTGTGCGCGGTATTGCCGAATGTACGTCGAAGCGGATCGGCATCGTGCATTTCGACCGTCATATCGACATTCAGGAAAAAGATCTCGACGAGCGTATGCACACCACGCCCTGGTTCCACGCAACGGATCTGGTGAATGTGCCGGCGGTCAACCTGGTTCAGATCGGCATAGGCGGATGGCAGGTTCCCCGCGAAGGTGTCGAGATTGCCCGCGAACGCAACACCAACATCTTCACGATGCGGGACGTCGAGGAACTCGGCCTGGCGGAAACCGCTGCGCGCGCGCTTGAACTGGCGTGGCAGGATGCGGATGCCGTCTACATCTCGTTTGATATCGACAGCGTCGATTGCGGTTTCGTTCCCGGCACCGGCTGGCCGGAACCGGGCGGGTTCCTGCCGAGAGAAGCGCTCGAACTCGTCTCGCTGGTCGCCAAGGAAGGTATTTGCGGGCTTGAGGTTGTCGAGGTTTCACCGCCTTACGATTGTTCCGACATCACGGCATTGCTGGCGACCCGGGTCATCGTCGATGTGCTCGGTACGCTCGTTTCCCATGGCAAGATGGGCTCGCACAAGTCAATCATCGACAAACCGGTCTCCATCCCGGCCGGACCGGATGTGGGGTAAGCCGATGCCGCACGATCATCACCACTCCCACAGCCATGATCACCATCACCACGATCACGATCGTCATCACCACCATGGCCACAATCACGCGGGCGCGGACCATCTCCACTCGCATGTCCATGGCGCATCCGATGCCGAAAGAGCGGACGAGCTGCAGGCCCTTGCCACCAGCTTCATCGACGGCTTTCGCTCCGCCGAAGACAAGACGAGTTACCTGAGGCTTGCCGGGGTGCCGTTTCACCAGGCGGGATCGGACGGTCTCGTCCAGCATTTGGTGGACGCAAAGATCGTGTCCAACTGGCAGATCGGCACGGCCTCCCCGGCCTTCGCGTCGCGCGAACTTGCCTATATGCCGTTTCCCGGCTCGATGGTTTCGGACCGCGAGACAATGACCTTCACCTATGTGTCGCTGACCGAACGCCTCGACATGGACTTGATCGACATCCTCACCAACAGACTGAAAACGGGAGACATCGCAGAATGAAACGCCTGATGACCACAGCGGCGCTGACCGCCCTTGCAACACCGGCCCTGGCACATCCGGGCGATCACCACGAAGTGACGGGCTGGGCAGACGCTCTCTACCATCTTCTGGGCTCCCCCTTTCACCTTGCTCTGGTTGCCGGAGCGATCGTGCTCGGGTTCGGTGTCCTGAAGGTGCGCAGCTCCAGGCGGCAGGCCAAAAAACGCTGACAGCGTGCAATTCCGGGGGGAAAACCTTCCTCCACCCGGAATTGACTAAAGTCCTGCAAAAAGCCGATAGACAAGCACGTGCCTGTCATGCTCATTCCTTGGGATCATCCTTCAAAGGCGTGATCTGGGACCGGAAAGACATGGGTTTGTTGCAGGTTATTCGAAACGGTCTGTCGGCGACTGCGCTCGTTGCTGCGGTGAGCTGCTTCGGGGCCGCCCTGACACCGTCCCTGATGCCGCGCGACCCCCTGGTTCAGGCCGCGCTTGCGGCCGTCGCCGCCAGTCTCGGTTACGAGTTGGCAATGCTCGTGCGCGCCCTCTGGCGCTACATGGAAATCCCCGACATCAAGGGCCGATTTCTTTGGGTCTGGTGGGGTACGGCGCTTTTGATGAGCACCGGAATTCTCATTTATTCCCTTTCAAAGGCGGCCTCCTGGCAGAATGCGACACGCACCGCTGTCGATCTGCCACCGCTCGACACCGCTGCTCCATTCTTCATCTTCGCTGCCGGAGGGCTCATGTTTCTGGGCTTGTGGGCGGGTTTCAGACTGGCAGGTGTCCTTCGACGGTTTGTTGCCCGTCTGCTCGACCGTGTGGTGCCGCAGAAGGTCGGTGTGGTGCTCTCCATCGCGCTGGTTGGCTGGGTCTTCTGGGCACTGATTGACGGAGCGCTCATAAGATCCACGCTTCGGGCAGCGGATGCATCGTTCGAAGCGGCCGATGTGCTGATCGAGCCGAATATCGCACAGCCAAAGGACCCGTCGAAGACCGGCAGTCCTGCCTCGCTCGTCAAGTGGGACGAGATGGGACGCTGGGGGCGCCACTTCGTTGCGTCGTCGCCGACCATCGAAGAGATCTCGGAATTTAGTTCCGGACCCGTGATTGAGCCGCTCAGGGTCTATGTCGGCCGCAGATCGGCCGATACGGCGGAAGCACGCGCCGAACTCGCACTTGAAGAGCTGATCCGGGTCGGTGGCTTTGAACGGTCCGTACTCGTCGTCATGGTTCCGGTCGGTACCGGCTGGATGGACCCGGGTGCGCATGACACGCTTGATTTCATGCTTGCCGGCGACGTTGCCACGGTCTCCGTGCAGTATTCCTACCTGACCAGCATGCTGGCCCTGCTTGCGCATCCCGACTACGGCGTCGCGCAGTCCCGGGCTCTTTTCGACAAGATTTACGATTACTGGACCACGCTGCCGAAAAACGACAGGCCCCAATTCTACGTTCACGGTCTGAGCCAGGGCGCGTTCAATTCCCAAGCGACCCTGCCTCTGTTCGACATGCTGGGAGATCCGATCCAGGGAGCCATGTGGGCGGGTTCGCCCTTCTTTTCCAGGTACTGGACGGAAGTCCGCGACCAGCGGAACGAAGGTAGCCCGGCGTGGCGCCCGACATTCGGCAACGGTTCGCTTGTGCGCGTCATGGATCAATATGGCGGTCTTGACGGTGATTACAGAACCTGGGGCCCGATCAGGGCTGTCTTTCTCAACTACGGCAGCGATCCGATCGTCAATTTCACTTTTGACAGCGCGGTGCGCCCGCCCGCCTGGCTGGATCAGCCGCGCGCACCGGATGTATCCGAACGGCTCTCCTGGTTCCCCATCGTGACCATGTTGCAGCTTGCGCTCGATTCCATGTTCGCGCTCGACGTTCCAAGGTTCGGACACTACTACGTCGCCCCCGACTATATCGACGCGTGGGCAGCAGTCGTGGAGCCGGAGGGCTGGTCAACGGACCGCGCGGATCAGTTGAAGGATATCTTCTCCAGACGCGGCCCGGCATTCTGAACGCTAGGTTTTTTCCAGAAGTGCGCCAAGTTCGCGCTTGAAAACCTCCTTCGCCGGCTCTGCCGCTTCCAAAATGTCTTCGATCTTGAAGAAATCCATCGTCTTGAACTTGCCAATAGGCGGTTCGATCAGGAGATCTGGGCGCGAGCATGCGAGCTTGGCGGCAACAAGGGAGTGCAGCGTGATGGAAAATGACCCGATCCACGTGTCCAGGCCGCTCGGAAGACCGCTCTTGTGCGAGTAGTCGCTGCCTGTCACATCAACTCCGACAGTCAGAAGGTCGGGCCTTTCAAAGACGTCAAACGGTGTCGGGTTGACGAAACCGCCGTCAATCAGGACACGGCCCTTGATCTCGACCGGCGTCAGCAGCATCGGCAAGGCCGAGGAAGCCGCGATTGCCGGCAGCAGTTGCCCCTCGTCCAGCACGACCTGGGACTGGGTGTAGAAATCCGTCGCGACGATCTTGAGCGGGATATCGAGTTCATAAAAGGTCTCGGCCATGGTGTTGGGAAAGACGGTCTCGAACAGGATGATCGGATCGATGATGGCAGGACGAACCACATTGAAAAGCGACGACCATGTGCGCCCGTCTTTCAGGAACAGTTTCTGAAAGAGCTGGGTTTTCTTCGTGAATAGTTCGACCGCAAATTCCCGGATCTCGGCACCGCTCATGCCTCCGGCATACAGTCCGCCAAGGATCGAGCCCATGGAAGTCCCCGCCATTTCTGCCGGTTTGACGCCGAGTTCATCAAGGCCTTCGAGGATCGGTATGTGCGCGAACGCTTTTGCCGCACCGCCGCCAAGCGCGAGGGCGAACCGGTCGGAGGACCTGTTGTCGGCAGCGTCGTCGGGGCCGTCCGTTGTCGCCTGGGCGTGTTTCATGGTCTGAAGCGTCGTTCCTCCGGCAGCGATTGCGCCGAGCATGAGTTCGCGTCGTTTTATCATCGCCTGTCTTTCGCCTGGCAAGAGGCACCGGGAAGTGGTTCTCGGCGCCCGCCGCAACAGTCAAGGTTCCATTCTGATCCAGAAGGTAGCTATCGCGCGCCTGGAATGCCAGCCGATATCGGTGCAACTGACCTTGCAACGCGACCGGACTTCGCAACAATGCTGTCATGGTGCGGCCGATCGGGTCTGCGAACCGGGCTTTGAGCTCCAATGGAACAGGACAGTGCCTTGAAAATAGATGCCGTTGAAACCCTGCGCCTCGCCGAGCACCCCAATCTGTTGTGGGTGCGGATACATACCTCGGACGGATTGACCGGTCTTGGCGAGACCTATTTCGGCGCAGGCCCGTGCGAAACAGATGTTCACGACCGGATTGCGCCCATCCTCCTGGGCCAGGACGCGCGCCGGATCGAGTATTTGAACATGAAGATGCAGCCTTATGTCGGCTTCACCGGAACCGGAGCGGAGATCCGGGCCGTCGCTGCCGTTGATGTTGCGCTCTGGGATATTGCCGCCAAGTCGGCGAACAAGCCGCTGGTCGACCTTCTGGGCGGACGGACCCGCGAACGGATCAGGGTCTACAACACGTGTGCCGGTCCGGCCTATGTTTCCAAGACATCTGCCGTGCGGCCCGACAATTTCGGAACCGATGAAGGCTCCGGCTCCGGTGTGCTCCATGACGATCTCAACGGGTTCCTGAACCACCCCGAAGACGTTGCCGCATCGCTCATGGAGATGGGGATCTTCTCCATGAAAATCTGGCCTTTCGACCTGGCGGAGGGCGCAGCGGACGGGATCGACATTTCGCTGGAGGATCTCAAAAAGGGGCTGGAACCGTTCGAACGTGTCCGCAAGTCGCATGGCGACCGGATGCGGCTGAAGGCGGAATTGCACGGTCTTTGGAGCCTCAACGCCGCCAAGAAAATCGCACACGCTCTGGAACCGCTCGATATCGACTGGATCGAGGATCCGGTGTGGATGGACCGCACGGATGATATCCGGAAACTGACGGAAAGCTCACCTGTGCCCTTTGCCGGCGGGGAAACGCTTGCTAGCCTCGGCCAGTTCAAGGTGCTGATCGAGGACGGCGATATTGCAACGCCGATTGTCGATGTTACCTGGGCCGGCGGCGTCACCATCGCCAGAAAGATCGCCGCGCTTGCGGAGGCCAATGCCCGTCCGGTCGCGTTCCATGACTGCTCGGGGCCGGTCACACTCGCGGTTTCCACGCATCTGGCGCTCGGTCTCAGAAACGTCAGGGAGCAGGAAATCGCCCGGGGGTTCTACTACAACTGGTATCAGGACCTGGTCGACGACCTGCCGCCAATTGAAACTGGCATGATCACGGTGCCCGAGAAACCGGGTCTGGGGATGGTTCTGCAGCCGAGTCTCTTCACGCGCGACGACGCGATCCACCGGATATCCAGACGGGACTGAGCAGAACGAAAACGGGCCGGATCATACGATCCGGCCCGTTCAATGTCAGCTTATTCGGGAAGCTTGTCGTCGATGCCCTGGACGTACCAGTTCATGCCGAGAATGGCACCGTCATCAAGACGTACGCCGTCTTCGGCCGCAACCGAGCCGTCCTGCTTGGTGATCGGTCCGGTGAACGGTTCCCAGCCATCCTTGATCTTGGCTTCCGTTGCCTGCGCCATCTCCACGACATCTGCCGGGAGGTTGGTGTAAGGAGCCATCACGACGTGGCCTTCTGCCAGCCCTTCCCAGGAGCTGTGCGTGTGCCAGTTGCCGTCGAGGACTTCCTGTACGCGCTCTACGTAGTAGGGAGCCCAGTCATCGATGATGGCCGTATACTGCGCATCCTTGGCGAAGTTGACCATGTCGGATGCCTGGCCGAAGCCGTGCACGCCGCGCTCCTGTGCGACCTGAAGCGGTGCCGTGGAATCCGTGTGCTGCGTGATGATGTCCGCCCCCTGGTCGATCAGGGCCTTGGCAGCGTCCGCTTCCTTGCCCGGGTCGAACCAGGTGTTCACCCAGACAACCTTCACCTTGAAGTCGGGATTGACGGACTGGGCTCCGAGCAGGAAGGCGTTGATGCCGGCGACCACTTCCGGGATCGGGAAGGAAGCGATGTAGCCGGCGGTTCCGGTCTTGGATTGCTTTGCGGCAATCTGTCCGATGATGTAGCGGCCCTGGTGGAACTTGGAGTTATAGGTCGCAACATTGTCCGCCGTCTTGTAGCCGGTGGCATGCTCGAACTTCACGTTCGGGAATTTCTTCGCAACCTTGATCGTCGGGTTCATGTAGCCGAACGAGGTGGTAAAGATGATGTCGCAGCCTTCACGGGCGAAACGTTCGATGGCGCGTTCCGCGTCGGGGCCCTCGGCAACGCTCTCAAGGTAGGCGGTCTCGACCTTGTCGCCGAACTTTTCTTCCACGGCAAGACGACCCTGATCGTGCTGGTAGGTCCAGCCGAAGTCACCGACCGGGCCGACATAGACGAAGCAGGCCTTCACGTCGGCCGCATTGGCGGCGGTTCCAAGCGCAGCGAGCGCAAACGCTGCGACCGTGGTCTTCAAAATAGATTTCATACGAGTAGTCCCCTCTTGTTTGATCTCTTGTCTTTGCGATCTTCTGTTTGGCCCGGGCCGTGATCGCGTTCAGGCCAGGACCGTTGCTTTGTCCGCCCGGTTCAGCGGTCCGGTACGAACGGTTTCCCCAGACATGCCGGAGTGTTCACCAAAGTCAATCTGCGATTTGCCGATATCAGAACGAGAACCAGAATAGTCGCCAGATACGGCAGGCTGGACAGCAGCTGCGACGGGATGTCGAACTCCAGCGCCTGTGCATGCAGGTTCAGAACGCTGACCGCGCCGAACAGATAGGCCCCAATGACGACGCGCAACGGCAGCCAGGAGGCAAAAACAACCAGAGCAAGGGCGATCCAGCCGCGTCCCGCCGTCATGTTTTCCACCCATTGCGGCGTGTAGGCCAGCGACAGGTAGGCGCCGGCCAGTCCCGCACATCCGCCTCCGAACAGGATCGCCATGAAACGGACCTTTATGACCGAGTATCCAAGGGCATGCGCCGAACCGTGATTGTCGCCGACAGCCCTCAGGACGAGCCCGACGCGAGTCCGGAACAGTCCGTAGGCGACAACGGCAACGAGAACAAAGCTCAGATAGACAAGCGCGTCCTGCTGGAAGAACACCGGCCCGATAAACGGGATTTCGGACAGAACCGGGACATAGAGCTGCGGCAGATCAAGGCCCGGAACCCCGATGAACGCTTCCCCGATCATCCCGGACAGACCGATGCCAAGGATCGTCAGAGCAAGGCCCGTCGCGACCTGGTTTGCCACGAGAAACAGCACCAGCACCGCGAAAAGTGCGGACATGGCCATGCCGGCGGCAATGGCTGCTATGACCCCCAGTGAACCCGATCCGGTCTGATTGGCAACGGCGAATCCGATCACCGCGCCCATGATCATCATGCCTTCCACGCCGAGGTTTAGGACGCCGGACCGTTCCACGACGAGTTCGCCAACGGCAGCGATAAGGAGCGGGGTTGCGGCGGTGATGACCGTCAGAAGTACGGCTTCAAACATGTGATGCCTCCGCTGGTGTCGAGCGCTTCGTGACCATTCGAATCCGGTAAAGGATCAGCGTGTCGCATGCGAGCACGAAAAAGAGCAGCAGGCCCTGGATCACGCTGGCAATCTCGTTGGAAACGCCCATCGCGGACTGAACCCCCTCACCGCCGATATAGGACAACGCGAGCACGAAGCCGGCGACGATGATGCCGATCGGATTGAGCCGCCCGAGAAAGGCGACGATGATCGCCGTGAAGCCGTAACCCGGTGAAATCGACGGCAACAGCTGGTTCAGCGCCCCGGAAACTTCCATCGTGCCGGCCAGACCGGCCAGAGCGCCTGCGAGAGCGAACGAGAACAAGGTCAATCCCTTGGCGGAGAAGCCCGCAAAGCTGCCGGCGCGCGGGCTTTCGCCCATCACCCTGATCTCGAAGCCTTTCAACGTATTCGCAAGCACCACTGCCAGGATGACCGCGATCGCGATCGTGATCGGTGCGGAGAGGCTCATCACGCCCCCGAACACTTCCGGCAACGTTGCCGCGTCCGAAAATATTCGGGATTCGGGAAAATTGTATCCGCCCGGATCGCGCCAGGGACCGCGGACCAGGTAGTCGAGAAGCAGCCCGGCAACATAGACGAGCATCAGGCTTGTCAGGATCTCGTTGGTGTTGAAGCGCGTTTTCAACAGCGCGGGTATGAGCGCCCAGAGTGCTCCTCCGATGGCTCCGAACAGCAGCATCAGAGGCAGTGTCGCGGCATTTTCGAAAGACGGAAACAGAACCGGCAGCACGGACCCGAACAGTGCACCGACGACAAACTGTCCTTCGGCACCGATGTTCCAGTTGTTTGACAGGTAACAGACTGCGAGGCCGCACCCGATCAGGATCAAGGGTGTCGCCTTGTCGATCGTTGCTTCCAGGGACCATTGCTGAGTGAGCGGTTCTATGAAAAATTTATATAGCCCAATCAGTGGATTGTGACCGGTTATTGAGAAAATGATTGCGGCTGTGAGGGCTGTCAGCGAGACCGCGATCAAGGGGGACAGCAGGGCCATTGCCTGGCTGTGTTCTTTTCTTTTGACAAGTTCGAGACGCATCAGGCCACCTCTCCCTGCGTTTCGGCGCCACCCGCCATCAGGAGGCCGACACGCTCGCGCGTCATCTGCGCGGCCGGTTCAGCTTCAGACAGGAAGCCGCGGGAAATCACAGCGATCCGATCGGCGATCTCAAAGATTTCATCGAGGTCCTGACTGATGACGAGGACGGCGGAGCCCGATCGGGCCAGGTCGATCAGGGCCTGGCGTATCAACGCCGCCGCGCCGGCATCGACGCCCCAGGTCGGCTGATTGACGACAAGCACGCCGGGTTCCCGGTCCAATTCCCTGCCGACGACGAACTTCTGGAGATTGCCGCCGGAGAGCGATCTGGCTTCAGGGTCGTCATGCGACATGCGCACATCGAAGGCCTTCTTGATCCGCTTCTCCAGGTTGCTTGCCTCGGCTGTCGACACAAATCCTCCGCCAACAAGTTTGTCGCCGGTGCTGTGACGCGTCAGAACGATGTTCTGGGAGAGTTTCATGCCCGGCACGGCACCGTGACCGAGACGTTCTTCTGGAACGAAGGCCGCGTTCTGCTTTCTCCGCCAGGTGATGCTCTTGTTGCCGCATGGCGTTCCGTCAATCCGCACCATGTCTGCCGGCACACGCATTTCACCTGAGATGGCATCGAAGAGTTCCCCTTGCCCGTTGCCGGCGACACCGGCGATGGCAACGACTTCTCCGGCTTTCAGGTCGAGGGAGATTCCGTTGAGCGTGGTCGCAAAGGGCGTTGCTGCCGGTGCGCTCAGTTTCTGAAGCGTCAAGCGAGTTTGCCCGACCTGCGCTTCGCCTTCTCCGGAACTGACGGAGGCGACATCGGCACCCACCATCATGCTGGCAAGAGACGCCGCCGTTTCCTTTGTCGGATCGCATTCGCGCACGACCTTGCCATGCCGAAGGATCGTGGCGTGATGGCAGATCCGTTTCACTTCTTCCAGCCGGTGGCTGATATAGAGAACGGCGCAGCCCTCTTTTGCCAACCTTTGAAGCGTCACGAAAAGCTGATCCGCTTCCTGTGGCGTCAGAACCGAGGTCGGTTCATCCATGATGATCAGCTGCGGTTCCTGCAGCAGGCAGCGCACGATTTCGATGCGCTGACGAATACCGACCGGAAGATCTGCGACGATATCCCCCGGATTCAAGGGCAGTCCGTAATCTCGTGAAACGGTTTCGATCCGCCTTGCCAGATCCTGCATGTTGCCCGGATTGGGGAGTGCCAGCGCGATGTTCTCGACGACCGTCAGGGCCTCGAACAGCGAAAAATGCTGGAAGACCATGCCGATGCCGAGTTCCCTCGCCGCTGCCGGGTTGTTGATCGAGACCGGCTGCCCGTTCCAGGAGATTTCGCCGCCATCGGGATTGAGAGACCCGTAGAACATCTTGACCAAGGTCGACTTCCCGGCGCCGTTTTCGCCCAGGAGCGCGTGAATTTCACCCTTGTTGAGAACGAGATCCACCCTGTCGTTGGCAAGGATGTCGCCGAACCGCTTGGTCAACCCGTGGGCATTCAGAAGCGTTTCTCTTTCGGACCTGTCATTGGGCATGTCGCCGCCGAGATCCGGGCTACCTGTTTCTTCCACGTCTTCCCCCACCTGAATGCCGCCTTATTGACCAAGTGTCCTGTTCCGGGCAAGCCCCGATCCACTCGTTTCCCGGTTCTGACCTGCCTCGTGCCGTTCAAGAAGGTCCACTGCAATTCCGGCGGCAATTGCAGCCGGATGCTTCGACATTATTGTCGTTTTTCCGACCGGACAGACCATTCTCGTCATCAGAAGATCGCTCAATCCACGCTGTTTCAGTCTTTTCATGAACCGGGCTTTTTTCGTTTTTGATCCGATGACGCCGCAGTAATCGAACTTTTGCAGCAGCAAGGCCCGCGCCATGATGTCCTCGTCGAGGGCATGGGAGTGGGTCATTGCCAGAACAAAGGCGCCGGACGGCATGTCATCGAGTGCGGAGGCTGGATTGTCGAGCGCGACTTTCGTCACATGAGCCGGCACGGCACGCGGGAACTGATCCGCCCGGCTGTCGAACCACGTGATGGAAAACGGAAGTGGTGCAAGTGCCAGCACAAGCGCCTTGCCGACATGCCCGGCACCGAACAGCGCAAGCGGCGTCCTTTTTTCCCCGAAACATTCCACGACCTCGCAGACGGTTTCATCAGCACTTTCAATTAGCCGGAATGGACGCGCGACAGGGGCATCCAGAATGCGCCGGGGCGCAAGGCGCCCGTCCCGCATTTCGGCGCTGGTGGCAAAAACCGTGCCTTCATTCTCGCGTTGCGCCAGCAAGCCTGCCGTACCGGCTGACTGCGCCGTGATGACCTCGATCGACAGCTTGGCCCGGCCGCCGCAGCATTGGCCGAGATCCGGACCGAGGGCGACGGATTGCATGTCGAGAAGCGCAACATTTGCATCTGCCAGACGCGCTGCCTTGCGGATGATCTCCAGTTCGAGCGTGCCGCCTCCGATTGTTCCGAAAAAGGATGTATCGGGCCGCACCACCATGCGCGCCCCTTCCTCACGCGGCGCGGAGCCTTCCACCTGCACGACCGTCACGAGGGCACAGGACCCGCAAGCTTCCAGACTGTCGGCGATGTGTGTCCAGACTTTCATGCACCTGCCCTTCTGCGGCGCATGTCCTGTACGGCGCGCATGATGGCCTCCGGTGTTGCCGGGGCATCGAGGTTCGGTATCTCGAAGGGGGCAAGGCTGGCGAGCGCGTCGTTGATGGCGCAGAAGACCGAATTGGCAAGCATCACGGGCGGTTCACCGACCGCCTTCGAGCGATAGACCGTGTCCTGGGGGTTGCCGCTGCTGTCATAAAGCTGAACGTCGAAATGGTCCGGTATGTCGGATGCCGTCGGGATCTTGTAGGTCGACGGTGCATGCGTCCGCAGCCTGCCTTCCTCGTCCCACACAAGTTCTTCCGTCGTCAGCCATCCCATGCCCTGGACGAAGCCACCCTCGATCTGCCCGAGGTCGATGGCCGGGTTCAGAGAGTGACCGACGTCGTGGAGGATATCGACGCGATCCACGATCATCTCACCGGTCATGGTGTCGATGGTCACTTCCGCGCAGGCGCCCCCGAAGGCGAAGTAGTAGAAGGGCCGGCCGGACACGGTTTCCCGGTCCCAGGTAATGCCGGGAGTGGCGTAGAAACCGGCGTGGGACATCTGGATGCGGCCGGCATGCGCCTGCTTCGCGACCTCTGCCAGCGTGTAGCCCTTGTCGCCCACCAGGACCCTGTTTTCACCGAAGAAAATCACATCCGGTCCGCACTGGTGCATTTCGCACAGGAACGAAATCAGCCGCGACTTGATCTCCTGTGCCGCGATCCTGGCCGCCATGGCGTTCAGGTCCGTGCCAGAGGACGCGGCTGTCGGCCCGGTGTTCGGCACCTTGGAGGTGTTTGTCGCCGTGATCACGACCTTGTCCATCGTCACCCCGAACTCCTCGGCGACGACTTGCGCGACCTTCTGATAGAGGCCCTGCCCCATCTCGGTGCCGCCGTGGTTAAGGTGGATTGATCCGTCCGTGTAGAGGTGGACGAGCGCGCCGGCCTGGTTGAGGTGCTTAAGTGTGAAGGAAATACCGAACTTGACCGGCGTCAGCGCGAGCCCTTTTTTCAGCACCGCGTTGTTTTCATTGAAGGCGGCGATTTCCTCGCGCCTGATCCAGTATTCGCTTTTCACTTCCAGCGTCGAGATGAGGTCATGCATGACCTCGAATTCTTCGACCGGCATTCCGTAAGGTGTGATGTTGCGTTCGCCGTCGTAGAAATTCAGCTTGCGGACCGTCAGCGGATCCTTGCCGAGACTGATCGCAATGGCGTCGATCAGTCTTTCGGCGGCGAGCATGCCCTGCGGGCCTCCGAAACCGCGGAATGCAGTGTTGGAGCACGTATCCGTCCTGAGCCTGCGGGAACGGATCGATGCGTCGGGATAGAAGTAGCTGCTGTCGGCGTGAAACATGGTGCGGTCGTTCACGCCGAGCGACAGGTCCGCGGAATATCCGCAGCGCGCAAGAAACTCCATGTCAACGGCGCGGATCAGTCCCGTGTCGTCGTGACCGACCTTCCAGTTGACCTTGAAGTCGTGACGCTTGCCGGTCATGATCATGTCGTCGTCGCGGTCGAGGCGGACCTTGCAGGTCTTGCCGGTCCTGGCGGCGGCGAGCGCGGCCAGAGCCGCCCACTGGTTCGCCTGGGATTCCTTGCCGCCGAAGCCCCCGCCCATCCGGCGCACTTCCGCCGTGACCGTCGCGTCCGGAACGCCCAGAACCTTGGCCACAGTATGCTGGATCTCGGTCGGATGCTGCGTCGATGACAGAACCAGCATGCCGTGGTCTTCCTGAGGCGTGGCCATGGCAACCTGGCCTTCCAGATAGAAGTGCTCCTGGCCACCGATGTTCATTGAACCGGACAGGATGTTCCCGGATGCCTGCAGGCCGGTTTCGGGAGATCCCCGCCTGAACTGATAGTCCGGCAAGACGGTCGTATCGGCAGCGACAGCATCCTCAGGGGTCAGGATCGGCGTGATCGGAGCGACCTCGATTTTTCCCTTGAGCGCCGCCTTTCGGGCGATGTCCCGCGTTTCGGCGACAACGGCGAACACCACCTGGCCGTAAAACAGCACTTCGTCCTCGGCAAGAACAGGGTCGTCTCCGAAGGCGGACGAGCAGTCGTTCGTTCCCGGGATGTCTTCAGATGTCAGCACCGCGATAACGCCGGGTGTCGATCTCACGTCGTCAAGGTCGATCGAAAGCAGTTTTCCCCTGACAGCGTGGCGGGCCCAGCCTGGTGCGACGTGAAGTGTGCCTGACGGCTCGACGGCATCGTCGATATAGGTTGCGGTCCCCGTAACATGCTTTTCGGCGCTGTCGTGGGGCAGCGCCTTGCGGACGTTCTTGAGGGCGGGCATGTCCTGGCTGCGGTCAGGCTGCGCGGTCATTGTCAGCCCCCCGCCTCGACGAAATCCGAATGTCTCCAGGTGCCGTGCCGCTGATTTCCATCAGGGCTTTCGCCAGAAGAGCCCGGGCCGTTTCCATGCGGTAGCCTGCGCTTGCACGCATGTCGGTCAACGGATCGAAATCGGCAAGCAGCGCTTTCATCGCGTCGCCCCATGTCGACGGATCGTCGAGTTCGGCGCCGGACAGCGCTTTTTCCGCGTTCGAGGCCCGCATCGGTGTCCCCGCCATGCCGCCATAGGCGATCCTGGAAGCGACGATGAGGCCTTCTTCGACCGTGAACCGGAAGGCGCCCATGACCGAGGAGATATCCTGGTCGAACCGCTTGGAAATCTTGTAGCAGCGGAACGCCTGGTTGGCGGAAAGCCGGGGGACGAAGAGGCCGGTGACAAATTCGCCGGGTTTTCGGTCCTGTCTGCCGTACTGCAGAAAAAAGTCCTCGAGCGCAATGGCCCTGGACCCTTCGACCGATTGCAATTCAAGCGTGCTGCCGAGCGCGATCAGGGCCGGCGGCGTGTCACCGATCGGGGACCCGTTTGCGATGTTGCCGCCGACGGTGCCCGACGCGCGCACCTGTTTCGATCCGATCCGTCGCCAGAGTTCCCCAAGGTCTTCCGAGAGACCCGTCACGGCTTTTTCCGTTGCCGTGTAGGTTGCCGTCGATCCGATCAGAACGCCCGAGGGGCTGTCTTCGACACGGTCGAGGCCTTCAATCCGGCCGAGCCAGATCATCTTGGGCAGTTCGCGAAGATGCTTGGTGACCCAAAGACCGACATCCGTACCGCCGGCAATGAGGGTCGCATCCGGGTGCTGGCCATAAAGCGCGGCAAGACCGTCAAGCGTTGCGGGCGCGGAAAAGAAGCTGTCACCGTCTCCCACGAAAATGTCGCGGCTGTCGGCGAGATACTGCAACTGTTCACGGGTTTCGTTGGCGCGCCAGGTGAAGGCGTCGTCGGTTGCCTGGAAGCAGGTTTGCAGGGCCGCGTCGACGATCGGGCGGTAGCCGGTGCATCGGCAGAGGTTTCCGGCAAGCCAGTCGGTCACGGTCTTGCGGGTTTGGGCGACGTTCTCCGCGTGATAGAGGGTGAAGAGCGACATGATGAAACCGGGCGTGCAGAAGCCGCACTGCGATCCGTGCAGATCCACCATGGCGCGCTGGACTGGATGCAGCCGGTCGTCCTGGGCCAGGTCTTCGACCGTTACCAGCTCCGCACCATCGACCATGCCGAGCAGCAAAATGCAGCTGTTCACCGGCTGATAGACCAGCCTTCCCTTGACGAGGCGCCCGAGCGCAACCGTACAGGCGCCGCAGTCGCCCTCGCCGCAACCTTCCTTGGTCCCGGTCTGTCCTTGCCGAAGACGCAGGTAGTCGAGAAGGGTTTCCGTTGGCCCGACATTGTCCAGTTCAACGATTTCACCGCGCCTGAGGAAGCGGATCGTGTCGCGCATTGCCTAGCTCCCCCTGTATGTCGAATAGCCGAAGGGCGAGAGCAGCAGCGGTACATGATAGTGGCCATCTGCTTCGGCCATTCCGAAGCGGATGGGAATGACGTCGAGAAACAGCGGGTTGGGAAGCTGTTGTCCCGTCGTCTTCAGGTAATCGCCTGCATGAAACCGGAGCTCATAAGTTCCCGTCCTGAAAGCATCGGTGTCCAGGATCGGGCCGTCCACGCGTCCGTCGGAATTCGTGACATGAGACGAGACGAAGACCGGCGTTTCGCCGTGTAACCACAAATCTATCCTGAGCCCGTTTGCGGGCTTTCCCAAAGCCGTGTCGAGTACGTGCGTCGTCAAGCGACCCATCAACATTCTCCCTCGCGTGACGAAGCGTCACAAAGCCTGACGAAAATGTGCCTTAAAAAACCGCGGAACCAAAGCGCTCATTTGAGACCTTTATGATGCCGTTTCGGCATCAATTGAAGGCAGATTGTCCTTCATGGTCAACACTGCGTGGTCAAAAAACATTCCCGGTGCAAGGGCCAATGCCCGAAGGGACGAGGTTATCACACACAAACGGTCTGCCTGGAGCGGCGCGTCCGTAAGGGGTCTGAAAACCAGGGATCCCGAAGCCAGATCATCCTCGCAACCGATCATCGTCTGAAATCCGATGACATCCTCTTCACGCGCGAGCGCCCGCATCAGGCGGAGCGAGTTGGCTTCCACATATGTCCTCGATGCGCCGGGTATCCGGCTTCGCACGAGATCCAGCCGCGTACGCAGGGACAGGCCCTCGGCCGGCAAGGCCACAGGAAACTTCAGGCAGTCGTGAAGCCCCAGCCTGCCCTGCTCCGCCAGCGGATGCCTGGGCGACATCAGTGCGCCGATCACAAGCTCATGCTCGAACGCGACCGTCAGCGCCGAGTTTTCGGGCGGGTCGAAGGTGAAGCCAACATCCGCCTCTGCGGCCTCGACCTTTGCCGCGGCGTCCTGCGAGGAGGAAACGGAGACACTGACATGAATGCCCGGATATCGTTTCCGGAAACTGCTGATCAGCGCGGGCAGGAGTTTTTCCGACACGCTTTCGACGCTGGCGATTGAAACGGAGCCGCGCCTGAGGCCTTTCAGGGCATCCAGTTCGGCAACCGTTCCCTCGAAATCGGAATATGTCCGGCGAATATGTGCCAGAAGCAGTTCGCCCGCCTGGGACAGCCGGATGCGCCGCCCGACCCGATCGAACAGCTGCATTCCCAGCGCTTCTTCCAGCCACAGGATCTGGCGGTTGACCGCCGAGGATGCAACGTTCAGTTCCCGCGAGGCGGCCCTTATCGACCCTGCCTCGGCAGCCGCCATGAAGTATCTCATGGCGGGACTGTAAAGATTGCGGGACAGCTCCTGGGCCCGGCCGCTGAGCATCACACCCGTCCCCTCAGGGTATGAGAACGGTCGTGCCCGTTGTCTTTCTTCCCTCAAGGTCCTGGTGCGCCTGCACCGCGTCGGCCAGGCGGTATTCCTGGTTTACCCCGATCTTGACGATCCCCTCTTGAACGACGTCAAAGAGCTCGGCGGCGGTTTTTTCAAGCGCTTCGCGGGTTGCGATATAGGTGAACAGGGTCGGCCGTGTTGCGAAAAGAGAGCCTTTTTGCGCAAGCAGCGCCAGATTGAAGTCGGTGATAGGGCCGGAAGACTGTCCGAAGCTGGCCCACAACCCGCGCGGTTTCAGGCAATCCAGAGAACCGGGATAGGTGTCCTTGCCGACCGAATCGTAGACGACATCGCAGCCCTTGCCTCCGGTTATCTCCTTCACCCGCTCAACGAAATCCTCGGTGCGGTAGTTGATCATGTGCTGATAGCCATGGGCTTTCGCAAGCTCGATCTTTTCCTGCGACCCTGCGGTACCGATGACGGTTGCGCCAAGGTGGGCGGCCCATTGCCCGGCGATCAGTCCGACGCCACCTGCGGCTGCATGAAACAACAGCGTCGTATCGGGCCCGACCTGGAAAGTCTGGCGCAGCAGGTACTGGGCGGTCATGCCCTTGAGCATCATTCCGGCTGCGGTCTTGTCGTCGATCCCGTCCGGCACACCGACGAGACTGTCTGCGGAAATGATGCGCTCCTGGGCATAGGATCCGATCGCGCCTGCATAGGCGACACGGTCTCCCGGGCTGAGATGGGTCACGCCCTCGCCGACCGACTGAACAATGCCGGCGCCCTCGTTGCCCGGCGAGAACGGTGTGCCAGACGGGGCCGGATAAAGACCGGACCGAAAGTAGGTGTCGATGAAGTTCAGACCGATTGCGGTATGCCGGATGCGTGCCTCGCCCGGGCCGGGTTCGCCGACATCGACATGTTCCCAGCGCATGACGTCTGGACCACCGGTTTCATGGACACGGACAGCCTGAACCATTTTTCCCTCCGGGAGGCGGCGTGCCTCTCACTAGCGTTTTCCCTGCGGCACTTGATGCCGGAGGCACACTAGCGGCATCGGCAGCCGTGGAAAAGGCAAATCTGGTGATTAATCAACACGATCCAGCAGTTGCTGAACCGCGGAGACCGAAAACAGGTAGATGCTCGAAACCGTGAAGATCACGGCCAGGCTTCCTTCGAGCGACATGCCGTTGACAATCGCGTATGCCGCCAGTCCCATCCACCCCAGTGTCACGGGCAGAGTGACGATCCGCCAGCGGCGGACACGGACGGGATGGACGAAGCGGATCGGAGCGAATGTCAGGGCACAGCACAGGATCACGATGGCGATCGTGAAGGTCTGGGAGGGCGACAGGACCATCAGGCCGAAAACGACCATGTTCCAGCCCGCCGGGAATCCCTTGAAGGACCCGTCAGGTGTTTTCATGCCGTTGTCGGCGAAATACAGCGCACCGGTGAACACGACCAGGCCGCCGCAAATCCAGTTCCACGGCTGGGACAGCATGAAGCTCCACGACAGGGCGAATGCCGGCAGAAAAACGTAGGTTGCATAGTCAATGACGAAGTCGAGCGAGGCGCCGGACCATCTCGGCAGACGTTCGGCAATGTTGTACCGGCGCGCAAGCGGGCCATCTATGCCATCAACGAAAAAGGCCAACCCGAGCCAGGCGAACATCTCTGCCCACTTGCCCTGAGCACCCGCAAGCAGCGCGACCAGGGCGATGGGTGCGCCGGACGCTGTCAGTACGTGAATCAGGAACAATGCGGGTTCGGGCGCTGCTTTGCCCGGGGTTACGTCCGTCACGGGATTTCCTCACACTAAATGCAGCACGGCGCCAATTGTTCTAATCGCTGGTGATGGGCACCGGTCTTTGTCCCGGATCCGTCTCTGCCTGACCGCGCCCGGGGACTAATATTGCAATCGTATGACAGTGTGAACTGAAAAAACAGCCCCAGTCGCAAATCAGTCGGCCTGCTTCCGCTTGAATCAGGCGTAAATCAGCCCAACGAGGAGCCCCGCCCAGCAGATCAGTCCGGCACCTATCAGTTTGGGGAATAGCTTGCTGGGGAACGTCTTTTCGAGCGCCATGATGCCTCCAAGCAGGGCAATCCAGATGACATTCATGAGGCCGACGGCAAACATCACCGTCATAACCGCCCAGCAACAGCCAAGACAGATCAACCCCTGTGCCAGACCCTCGCCATATCCCCTCACAAATTCGCGTCCGTTCATGTCTGCAGAAAAATTCCAGCGTGGATACCAGCAGCGCTGCAAACACGCGGCCTTTGCCGGCGTGAACTGGTAAAGACCCGCTGCGAACAGGACAGTCGTTGTCAAGGCTAGGCTTGCCGGTGCCATCATGTCGGTCATACCGCCGGCGACGGAAAGCCCCCATTGCGCGAATGTCGCGACAAGGGCGTATCCCAACCAGACGGTCAGGTACCCGAAAATCGCGGCAACGGACGGAATGAAGGTGCTATCCCGGGATCCGCGTCCGCGTCCGATCCAGGCATGATAGGCCTTGAGCATCGGAATGGCTGTCGGGACCATCATCGCCATCGACATCATCGCCCACATCAGGAAAATTCTGAGCAGGTCACCGCCGGTCATGGCCGCCGACGGCATGCCGAACGTCGCTCCCGCCGGTAGGCAGATAACGGCCAGGGCCGCCCGGGCTTCAGCCGGCAACCCGCTGAAGATGTTGAAGTGATTGAACACGCCCATGCCAGGTCCGGCCTGCGTCATGTCCATCGCCGGGACCATGTCCGCGACCATGACAAGCAGATAACTCCAGCCGGACAGGCTCAGCATTGCCACCACCAGCACCACCAGTGGCCAGCCGCGCCGGCCAAACCCGGGAGCGGGTCGTTGTTTCAGGTCGTTTTTTTCAGTCGCTGCAGTCGTCATCCGTTCCGTCAATGGCCCTTATCGAAATCCATGGCACCAGGATAGCGAGAATTCCGATGCAGTCTTTGATCTTGCGCATATGGGGTTCTTCCAGGTGTCCGGGATTTCGGGTCCCGCCCGCCTGCGTGGTTTCGCCCCGTTGATTTTGTGCCGCAAAGCCGCATGTTTGAGGGGCAGAGAGTGAACGACAGGCGAACCAGATGTCAAAACCGGATCAGACGAGTGTGCAGGATGTTGTTGTTGTCGGCGGCGGTCCTTCGGGCCGGATTGCGGCAATCGGCCTTGCGCAACTCGGTTTGTCCGTTGCACTTGTCGCCCCGGTTGCCGGCGGCCAGGACGGCCGCACCACCGCTCTCTGGCAGCAATCGATTTCCTTCCTGAAGCGCATCGGCGTCTGGGACGATCTGGCGCAAAGCACGGCTCCCCTTGCCAAGATGCGCATGGTGGACGACACCGGCGGGCTCATCAGGGCACCGGAAGTGGTGTTTGATTCGTCCGATCTCGAACTGGAAGAGTTCGGCTTCAATATCCTGAACGACCGGCTGAACGCGGTGCTGGAGGACAAGTGCAGCGCTGAAGAGACGTTGACAGTCTTTCCGGAACAGGCCGTTTCCGTCGAGACAGCACCTGGAAGCATTCTTGTCGAAGCGGCATCCGGATCGCTCATTCACGCACGGCTTGCCATCGCGGCTGACGGCCGCAAGTCCATGCTCCGCGACGCGGCAGGGATCGATGTCAAAACGTGGACCTATCCTCAGGTGGCCGTCGTTCTCAACATTGAACACAGATTGCCGCATAACAGCATCTCGACTGAGTTTCACACGCCAACGGGGCCGTTCACGCTTGTCCCCCTTCCCGGTAACATGTCGTCGATCGTCTGTGTTGAAACCGAAGAAGGCGCCGCTGAGCTCTGTGCGATGAACGCGGCGGAGCTCGAGACCGAACTCGAACGCAGGGCGCATTCAATCCTCGGCTCCTTCAAGCTTGCCTCGGACGTCAAGAGTTTCCCGCTGAGTGGAATGAGCGCGAGCCGTCTGATCGGCGACAGGACCGCCCTGATCGGCGAGGCAGCCCATGTCTTCCCGCCCATCGGCGCCCAGGGGCTGAACCTTTCCTTGCGCGATATCATCGACCTGACATCGGTTGTCGCTGGCGCCTGCCGCAGGAATGCCGATCCGGGCGACCGGAGCATCCTGGAGCACTACGAGACGAAACGCAGGCGCGATATCACGACGCGGACCAACGCCGTCGACATTCTCAACAGGTCGCTGCTGACACCGTTTCTGCCGGTTCAGGCCGCCCGCGGGCTCGGGATGTACGTCGTCGACAAGGTCACCCCTCTCAAAAGGTTCCTCATGCGCGAAGGCATGGCCCCGGCATCCGGTTTCCGGCGTCCCGGCTGACCTAGGGCGATGCTGGCGAAAGCCTGGGTCCGCACCCTAGCGGCGCGCCTTGTCGAGGTGATACCGCAAGGCCATTGAAACCATTTGGCAGATCTCCGCCTCCGGAAGCGGCTTGTCCGCCGGGAAATGCACGCTTCTGTTTCCGCCGAAGGAGAGATGCGGATAGAGAACCCGCCATTCGGACACCAGCGACGTCTGGCAGTTGACGAAAAGCGCCACGTCTGCGGTGCCCGCTCCATCCACTCCGTCCTTGTCGATGCGAATGGTTGTGCCGGTTTTTGGCTTGAGGGTCAGGAAACTCGGCTGACCCCACTTCAGGGTTTCCTGGATGTCCCCGACCTGTGCATTTTGCTGCGCCGTTTCCAGTATGAGCCGGCGCAAATGCTGCAAGCGATCGCGGACAGGTGGCGCGTATCGACCGTAAATCTCGTCGGATTGAGGTGCCTTGTTCATGTGTCTGCAAGTCGCCTTGAGGCTGAAAACCCGTGCATCTTGGAAAGAGAGCTTGTTCTTTCAGGGGGTGCCGGTCAACCGACTGGCAGAAATCCGGTTGTCAGAGCCCAGATGAAGGCCGTCACCGTAATGATGGAAACCGCCGTGCCGACCAGAACAAAACTTGAAGCGCGCTGCACATAGGTTCCGTATTGCTGCGCAATCACGAACACATTCGTTGCCGGCGGCAGGCAGGACATCAGCACGGCGGTCGCGATCCAGGTCGGATCGAACCCGCCGACCCATGTGAGCAGCAGGAAGACGAGGAACGGGTGCAGCAGCAGCTTCACTGCGAGGACGAGCGGAAGCTCGACCGGAACCCGGCCCATCGGCCTGAGTGCAATGCTGACGCCCATGGCAAAAAGGGCGCAGGGAGCCGCCGCGTTGCTGAGGTAGAGCAAGAGTGTGTTGACCGCCTGCGGCGGACGAAGCTCGAAGGCCGCCGCCGTCACTCCGGCGATGGTCGCGAGAATGAACGGGTGCGTGAAGATCTTGATGCCAATCTGCTTGAGAGTTCCGGCAATCGACTCGTTCTCGGTCCCCGCCAGCGCCATCAGCAAGGGCGCCAGGGTGAACATCAGGGCATTGTCGAAAGTCAGGATCAGCGCCGTCGGAACGGTGGCCTGCTCTCCCAGGACGGCCAGCGTCAGTCCGGGTCCCATGTAGCCGATATTGGAATAGGCCCCGGCAATGCCCAGGATCGTGGATTCCCCGATACTGCCGCGTGTCACCACAACACCGATGCAGAAAGAGATGGCGAAGACGATATAGGTGGTGAAGGTCGTCGCCGCGATATAGGAAACGTTTGCCAGCTGCTCGAACGGCGTTTCGGACAACAGCCGGTAAAAGAGAGCCGGAAGCGCAAGATAGACCACGAAGAAATTCATCCAGGCGAGCCCGGACTCGGGCAAACGCCTGATTTTTCCGGCGCCGAAACCCAGAATGATCAAGCCGAAAAAAGGCAGCGCCAGACTTATGACTTCCAGCATTCACTTCCTGTATTCTGACGAGGCGACAAGCACGGATCGTTATCGAAAGAAACTTGCATCTCTCATTGAGCTTGGATATGGACGCTTCACCCGCGGAGTGCGTCGTGTCCCGCATACCAATCAGGTCTGGGCGGGTACCGCAAGGTCTCAATGCCCTCAAAAAGACCTGAACAGGCCCCGTGTGCGAACCGGGCAAGACAAAGCGAAAGTGACCGCCCCGAAATGTCGCGAAAACTGAGACAGAGGAAACACCCGAAACGGTTCGCACTGCAGAACCGGCTTGAAGGCATTGTCCTGAATGTTGCGGTGTTCCTGTTCCGGATTATTCCGGTCGACGCGGCGTCCTACCTGATGGGCAAGAGCTGGCGCCTGTTTGCCCCGTTCAATGCCCGCCACAAGCGCGCGCTTGAGCATCTGGAGCATGCCTTCCCGTCCATGAGCGAGCGCGAGCGCGAGCAAACGGTGCGCGGCATGTGGGAGAACCTCGGCCGGGTTGCTGCCGAGACCTTTCATATCGATCGGCTCCTGCAGCAGGATTACCGGTTCGAGGCGACCGGGGACGAAACGACCAACGCCATGCTCGACGGCAAACAGGCCTGCATTCTTGTTTCTTTTCACAGCGGCAACTGGGAACTTTGCGTGCAGCCGGTTGTAAGACGCGGCGTCGAGATCACCGGCGTATACCAGGCCCTCCGGAACCCGGAGGCCGACAAGGTTGTCCGCACCCTGCGCAAGGACCTATATCGCGGCGGGCTGTTGTCCAAGGGGCCGGAGGCGGCCCGCAAGATCCTGGCGACGCTGAAAAGCGGCGGTGTCCTGGCGATGATGGGAGACCTGAGGGAAGCACGCGGTGTTCAGGTGCCGTTTTTCGGCCGCATGGCCTACGCCAACACCGTACCGGCCTCCCTTGCCAGATCCAGCAATGTGCCGATTGTGCTCGGACGCGTCGTTCGCAAGAAAGGCGTTCACTTCCGCGTCGAGGGACAGGCGATCACGGTCCCGCACACAGACGACCGGCAGGCGGACATACAGGCCGCCACCGCTCGGATGCACGAGATCTTCGAGGGATGGATCAAGGAGCATCCCGAGCAGTGGATGTGGATCCACAAGAAATGGGCACCGCCCGGCAAGAGCCTCCTTCAGAGGCAGGAGACGCGTGCTGCTGCGGTGAAGTCCTTCCACGGATGAGCAGCTACCTGCCTCTTCACCCTTCGGGTAATGGTTGCAGCGCAGCATAGGCGCTATAGCTAGGTGATGGACCCATAAATGAGGCGGAAATGGTTTGAGGCGCAATCCGGTCAAATCCAAAGGACATGGAAATGGCTTCACCCCGTGTCGTCAGCGTGCTTGACCGGGCAGGAAGCCCGCTCCGCACACCCTTCCTGACGGGATATCGCCATTTCGCATGCCATTTCAGCCTCATTTATGGGTCCATCACCTAGAGTACGGACAGCAGGAGGAAGCCAGTTTCATGAAAGCACCCAGTGCATATTACAAGCCACTCGCCATAGGTGCCCCTGCCCCGTACCGCGAAATTCCTGTCCGGCTGGAACGGATGATCCATTTCGTTCCGCCGCATATCGAGAAGATGCGGGCCAAGGTTCCGGACCTCATCAGCAAGGTCGACGTCGTGCTGGGAAACCTGGAAGATGCCATTCCCGCCGATGCCAAGTCTGGCGCCCGGTCCGGTTTCATCCAGATGGCGCGCGACAACGATTTCGGCACGACGGGCCTGTGGACCCGAGTGAACTGTCTCAACAGTCCCTGGTTCCTGGACGACGTGATGCAGATCGTCCAGTCCGTGGGCGACAAGCTCGATGTCATCATGCTGCCCAAGGTCGAGGGGGCATGGGACATCCACTATCTCGACCAGTTGCTTGCGCAGCTGGAGGCGAAAGCCGGCCTGTCCAGGCCGATCCTGATCCATGCGATCCTGGAAACCGCGGAAGGCGTGAAGAACGTCGAGCAGATCGCGTCGGCCAGCCCGCGCATGCACGGCATGAGCCTGGGCCCCGCGGATCTGGCCGCCTCGCGGGGCATGAAGACGACGCGGGTCGGTGGCGGGCATCCGGACTATGCCGTTCTTGCGGACGAGACCGGTGCGGGCACCCGGGCGATATTCCAGCAGGACCTCTGGCACTATACCGTCGCCAAGATGGTCGATGCTTGTCTTTCGAACGGTTTGAAGTCTTTTTACGGACCTTTTGGAGACTTTTCCGACCCGCAGGCCTGCGAAAGCCAGTTTCGTAACGCGTTTTTGATGGGCTGTCTCGGCGCCTGGTCGCTCCATCCGACGCAGATCGAAATTGCCAAACGGGTGTTTTCGCCCGATCCGCAGGAAGTCGCCTTTGCGCGCAAGATACTTGAGGCCATGCCTGACGGTACCGGCGCGGTCATGATTGATGGTAAGATGCAGGATGACGCGACGTGGAAACAGGCAAAGGTCATTGTCGATCTTGCCAAGCTCGTCGCCAGCAAAGACTCCGGCCTTGCGGAGGTGTATGGTTTTTAGGAAATCGCAAGGCCTGTTGTGTAGACTTTAATATTACAATGCTTGCAAGCCGGCGGTCGACACGCTATCCCGGCGATGCATGCAGCAGGCGGACGAGTAACCATGCGAACGGCAAAATTTAGAATAGGTCAGGTCGTCCGGCACCGGATTTACCCTTTCAGGGGCGTGATTTTCGATGTCGATCCGACATTCAGCAACACCGAAGAGTGGTGGAATGCCATTCCAGAGGACGTGCGGCCGGTTCGCGACCAACCTTTTTATCACCTGCTGGCGGAAAACGAGGAGACGGAATACGTCGCCTATGTCAGTGAGCAGAACCTGGAACCGGACATGACCGGGGAACCGGTCCGGCATCCGCAGGTGGAAGAAATTTTCGAAGAACAGACAGACGGTTCGTATCTGCCGCGCAGCGTCGAGATCCACTGACGCGCAGCAGACCCTGAATTCAAAAAAGGCCGGAACTTGCGTTCCGGCCTTTCTTTGTTGCAGAACCTGCGGAGTTACTGAGAGGCCTTCTGGGCGTCGATCAGTTTCTGGCGGGCATCGTCGGCTTTCTTCTGCAGTTCGCTCTGCAGTTCTTCCTGACGCTTCTGCAGTTCGGCAAGATCCATGGGTTCACCGTCGTAGACCTTGGTGAAGCCGATCAGGGTCATCTTGAAGACGATTTCCTTGGCCTGCTGATTATACGGCGAAACACGCATCTCACCGCCCTGCTTCATGGCGTTGATGAACGTGTCGTCAATCGCCAGTTCGGCATAGCAGGCGTTCGGCGCGCAGATGCTGTACTTGGCCTGAACCGGTTTGCTGTCGTCGATCTGGATGCGCAGGCCCGGCTGGATGAGCACTCCGGTGGGAACTGCCACCAGAAGCTTTTTCCGTGCCTCGCCTTCGGTTTCCTGGATCGCGATGTTGCTCAGGAACTGACCCGTGTTCGTGCGCAACTCAATCGAGATAAAGCAGATTTCCTTCTGCGTCTGCGGATTGGTGTTGCATGCCTTCGTCCAAGGGCTCTTTTCTTCCTGGGCGATTGCGGGAGCAGCTGCAAAAGAAGACACCGCCACGAATGCAGCCGCAGCGCATCCGAACAATCCTCTTTTCAAAACACTCGTCATTGAAACGTCCTCAATCGTGCTTATGCGAATTCTTTGCGTTGTTCTGAGGCATTCCGGAAGCATCCGCAAGGCCCGTTCGAACAATTGATCCGTGAATTGCATGGTAAGGCACCCAATTAGGGCAAGAGGGTGGCCGATTTGCAACGCAAGGCTCAAGTTCGATTCAAATCTGTATATCTGTGTCTTTGTGGCTGGTGCGTGGCGCGCTCAGGGCGAGCTTATGCTAGGCTCCGGAGTGAGAATCAAAGGGATCTCCGGTGATGGTTATGCGTATTCCTGACGTCGTCTGGACCGTAAAAAGCGTTTTGTGCAAGTCAATGGGCGCCTTTGTCCTGTCTCTGGCGGCAGTCTTCCTGTTTGCCAGCCAGGTTTCGGCTTCCGACGAGGACGTGCCGTGGACGCACGCGATTTCAATGCATGGGTCGCCGGCCCTGGCTCCCGGCGAGCCCTTTCCCTATGCCAATCCGGATGCACCGAAGGGCGGGACAATCAGTCTCGGCGTGCAAGGCACGTTCGACAGTCTGAATTCGTTCATCGTTCAGGGCGGATGGACATCGGCTCGCGGTATGAGGGAGCGTCAGTTCGGTAACAATATCCTGGAAAGCCTCATGGTGAGGTCCTATGCCGAGCCGTTTTCCCTCTACGGGCTGATCGCACAACGGGTGCGCATGCCCGAGAGCCGGGAATGGATCGAATTCGAACTCAATCCGGACGCAAAGTTCTCCGATGGGTCCCCGGTCACGGTGGATGATATCGTCTTTTCGCTCGACATCATCCGGGACAAAGGACGGCCGCCCTACCGCAACTGGTACGGCGCGATTGTCGACAAGGTGATCACGCCGCCGAACCGCATCAAGCTGGTGTTCGAAAACGGCGAAAACCGGGAACTCCCGTTGCTGATTTCACTTGCGCCGATTTTCTCCAAGAAAAACACGGATGCGGAGAATTTCGACAAGTCGTCGCTGACGCCGCCTGTCGGCTCCGGCCCCTACACGTTCAAAACGATCCAGCCCGGGAGGCTCGTCGTTTACGAAAAGAACCCGGACTACTGGGCCAGGGATCTTCCCGTCAAAGCCGGCTTCGACAATTTCGACGAGATACGGATCGAATATTTCAGGGACGAAACTTCCCTGCAGGAGGCGTTCAAGAAGGGCCTCGTGAATGCTCTTCAGTTCCGCGACCCGGCGCGTTGGGCCAAGGGCTTCGATTTCCCCGCCGCCAAGGACGGCGACGTGGTGCAGATGTCCATTCCCAGAGGTGTTCCGGCTCCGATGCAGGGCATCGCATTCAACACCCGACGCGATCAGTTCGCGGATGTCGGCGTCCGCAAGGCCCTGCGGATGCTGTTTGACTTCAACTGGGTGAACCGCAATCTCTACTACGACCTGTTCACCCGCACAGCCGGGTATTGGGACAATTCCGAACTCTCCTCGATCGGACGCCCGGCCAGTGCGCGTGAACGCGAGTTGCTGGCGCCCTATCCGGATGCCGTCGATACCGACGTCCTGGAAGGCAGCTGGAGACCGGCGGATGCGGACGGTTCCGGACGGGACCGCAAGGTTTTGCGGGCCGCGCTGTCGGAGCTGAACAATGCCGGTTATGCGCTCAAGGACAGGAAACTCGTCAACGGGACGACCGGAGAACAGCTGGCGTTCGAAATTCTGGCAAAGAACGAGGACGAAGAGAAACTCGCACTCGCCTATATCAGGACCGTCGAACTTCTCGGAATTGCCGCGAGCGTGCGCAGTGTCGATGCTTCACAGTTCGAGGAACGCCGCACGAAACGGGATTTCGACATGGTGTTCAACACCTGGTACGCGTCGCTTTCACCGGGAGCGGAGCAATACGGGCGCTGGGGCTCAAAGGCGGCGGACACAGAGGGATCATTCAATTTCGTGGGCGCCAAGGAACCCGCCATCGACGCGTTGATCGATACGATCGTGGGTGCCCGCAGCCGGGAAGAATTTGTCGATGCCGTCCGTGCATTCGACCGGGTTCTGATCTCGGGCGCTTACGCGGTCCCGCTTTATCACGTATCCGATGACTGGGTGGCGCACTGGACGAAGGTGTCACCACCGGAACAGCACTCACTCTACGGCCACGAGTTCGACACGTGGTGGACTTCGGCAACGCAATAATCGGACCAACGGACGAAGGAAAACATGAAAGTCACGAAAGAACACCTTGCCAAGGAGTATCATGAAAGCGGAGCCTGGTCCGATTTGCCGCTTGATGAACTCTTTCGCAGAACGGCGGCAGAGCATCCCGATCGACTTGCGCTGGTTGACGCGCCGGACCGGGCGACCTGGACAGGCGGCAATCCGCGCAGCCTGACCTATGCCGAGGCGGATCGTGAAATCGACCGGCTCGCCGCGTTTTACAACACGGTCGGCCTGTCTTCAGACCATGTCATCGGGATCCAGGCGCCAAACACCGTCGATACGGTGATAGCTTTCCTGGCGGCACTGCGGGCGGACCTCATCGTTTCGCCCCTGCCCCTCCACTGGCGGCAGAAAAACGTTCTCGAGGCGTTGAATTCCATTGGTGCAAAAGGCTTCATTGCCGCGGACCGGATTGAAACACGGGACGTCGGAACAGCTGCGCGCGACGTTGCGGGCGATCTGTTTGCGCTTCGCTTCGTGTTCGGGCTCGGAAAGGATGTGCCGGACGGGCTGATTGAACTCGCGCCGATGCTGGCGGAAATGGGTGACGGTCTGACTTTCGAGCCTCAGGAACGGCCGGACCCCGCCGATCATACGGCAACGATCTGCTGGAGCCGGAGCGGCGAGGAAAACGTGCCGGTGAGCCGATGCCACAACCACTGGATATCAGCTGCACAGATGGTGATCAGCGAGGCGGAACTCCAGGATGGCAGCACGATCCTGGTTCCCTATTCGCTCAGCGGCCTGACCGGACTGGGCGGTGGCGTTGTTCCCTTTCTGGCGACAGGCAGCACGCTGCATCTGCATCATCCCACATCGCTCGCCAACCTGGCGACGCATGCCAACGATGTCGGCGCCGATGTTGTGATTACACCCGGCCCGCTGGCGCAGACGCTCGACCGCAAGCTCACCAACCCGGATACCACGATCCTGGCAGCCTGGAACATTTCCTCGCCGCACCCGAACACATTCGTTGCAAAGCGGCCCCTCGTCGATGTTCATGTTGCCGACGAATTCGCGCTTGTTGCCAAGGCCAGGGGGCCGTCCGCCAAGGTCAAGGCAACCGCCTTGGGAAAGCATGACGGGCCGAACGGGTGTGAAAGCGGGCCAGCCCTACTAGAAGTCGCAGTGACGGAGGAGATCGAGGCGCGCCTGCCAACACTCCTCGTCAAGGGTCCCATGGTCCCGGAGATCGGCTGGCGCACTGTCAACGGCGACCAGAGACGGGTTCGCTGGGAAGGCACAGGCTTCCTGAACACGAACATCAAGGTCGAACTCGTCGAGGACGGTATTTCGGGTTTCGGTATTCCCGGAGCCTATGCGCTGGGGACCGGCAATCTCGAGACAATCGACGTCATCTATTCAAGCTATCCGGGAACGAGAGAGGCTGCCGCCTTCATCGTGGAAGACCCCATTCTCGGATCGAGACTTTACGCTGCAATCGTTCCCGACACCGCAACCGTACCGGATGCGGCATCGTTTTTTGCCTATCTCGATGCCGAAGGGGTCGATCTCGCGAAGATACCGCATCGTGTCCTGATCCTTCAGTCGCTGCCGCGCAATCCGGACGGAACGATTTTCCGCGAGAAGCTTACGATGCGGACGCAGAGGCTGCCGGCTGCGGTTGCTTGAACGTGTAGCAGGACACGGCGCAACCTCCCGGACATCTGCAGGTTGATCGAATCCGTGTAGTAAGGGCATCATGTTGCGCATGAACGAGCACCAGCTGCTCTAGGTGGGGACTGGGCATGGACTATGAAACGTCGCTTTCGTGGCGTGGACCTTATTGGTATGCAGGGCGGCGGCCGAAGCGGAACAGCAACGGCGACGCCCCCGAAGATCTTGATGTTTCGCTCCTGAACATGTTCGAGCGGAATTCCGTGCCGCCGACTGCACTTCCTGCAGCCGTTGTTATCGACATGGACGGCCTCGAAAACCACGACCCGCAGAATTTCCTCGACTGGTTGTTCCCTCACATCAAGGCCCTGCCCTGCGACGTGCCGGTCTACGTGCTGACCGATGGCGGCAGCAGTCTGCCGCAAGATGTGCAGGCCACGGCGATCATTGACCGGGTGGTTCCTGACGATGTGCTGCTGATGCTCATATGCATTCATCAACGTGCATTGATGCGGTCCGAGGAAGCACAGCTTCGCCGAAAGATCTTCGGCCGAATACCGGGTTTCGGATCGGCCCCGCACCATACAGGCAGCAGCAGTCTGATGGTGGTTGGCCTCAGCGGCCGCTTTCTCGAATGGCAGGATGCCAGCGATGAAAAAGTCGAGGTCGTCGGAGCCTTCGACGGCAAGATGGCGGTTGAATACATGTCCATGCGCGCATTCGATGCCGTTGTCATCGATGCGGCGTTTGAGGATGCAATCGACTACATCCGGCAAATCAGAAGAGACGCCAGATTTGCCGGCCTTCCGGTTCTTGCCGTTTGCGAAGACGAGGAAGATACAGCGCTCCTGTTTCGAAACGGCGCTTCGGACGTGATCATCGGACAGAACCGCAAGGAAACGCTGACGCAGCGCATGATAACCGCCATCCGTTTTGGAAAACGGCGAAGGCTGGCTGACAGAATTCTGGCGGAAAGCCAGATGTGGCTGCGACAACAGATCAACGATGGCGGCCTCGGAAGCGAATACTACGCCAACTATCTGAAGACCTGCAGCGACGCGCTCGCGGCGCGGGGTCTGGATCTGTGGGAAATGCGCCTTGAGCCGGAGAGTTTCGGCATCGAGGTTACTTCCGACACCGAACTCGATGAAATCTACACCACCCTGCTTTCCATCGCCGACGCAACCAGCCGCGACGAGGATCTTGTTTGCCTGGTCAAGGATCTCGGACCGGTCGCGGTCCTGAAAAATCAGGCCGGCACCGTGCGGCTGCAAAAGCGCATAAGCTCGATCTTGTCGCATACCGTTCGATAGCACCGTTTTGACCGAAACCGGCAGCCACGACCCGGATTTAGGGTTTGCCGGAGGCCGCTTTTGTCCGCTCGCCAGATATGGGCTGCCTTGATACCATTTGTGAGAGCGTAGCGCGCAAATGGGTCCTTTCTTAAAAACAAACTTGGCATTCCGGCCCAAATCACTAGGGTACGGACAAAAGAACAAATCGGGTCAAACATGAACGAAACCGCTCCGCTTACCGTAGACGTTGTCTCCGACGTCATGTGTCCATGGTGTTTTATCGGCAAGAGACGGCTTGAGGCGGCCCTCAAATCCGTCCCGCAGCTGAATGTCGAGGTGCGCTGGCATCCGTTCCAGCTGGACGCCACCTTGCCAAAGTCCGGCAAGGACAGGCAGCAGTATCTGAACGACAAGTTCGGTGGTCCGGCGAACGCCGCTTCCGTTTATGAGCGGATCAGGGAGGCCGGCGCACAGGAAGGCATTCCCTTCGCCTTCGAGGACATCAAGCTTTCACCGAACACTCTTGATTGCCATCGCCTCGTGTTGTGGTCCCGCGCCGATAATGTCCAGAGCGATGTGGTGGAACGGTTGTTCAAGGCTTTTTTCCTGGACGGAGAAGACCTGACACGGGCCGAGACGCTGGTGCGGATTTCGGAGGAAGCAGGGATGGAATCCGATCTCGTCGAACAGCTTCTGGAAACGGAAACCGATCTGGACAAGACGGAAGCTCAAATCGCCAAGGCGCAGGAATCGGGCATAAGCGGCGTGCCCTGCTTCATCATCGACGGAAGGTTCGTGCTGGCCGGTGCAGAAAGAGCGGAAACGATTGCAGCTGCACTCATGCACGCCGAAGAAACACGTTCGGACCCGGACGCGATCTGATCCCGCAATTCAGGCGAATGGGAAAACAGAAAACCCCGCCGTTCGGCGGGGTTCTCATTTGTGCGGTCGACCTGGATCTGTCCGGCATCAGCCCTTGAGAATCGAACGTCCCGCGTAGACGGCCTGAGGACCGAGTTCCTCTTCGATCCGGATCAGCTGGTTGTATTTCGCGAGCCTGTCGGAACGCGCCAGCGACCCGGTCTTGATCTGACCGCAGTTCGTTGCAACCGCCAGATCGGCAATCGTCGAGTCTTCCGTTTCGCCGGAACGGTGCGACATGACGGCCGTATAGGCAGCCTTGTGTGCAGTTTCCACGGCGTCCAGGGTTTCGGACAGCGTACCGATCTGGTTGACCTTGATCAGGATGGAATTGGCGACTCCAAGGTCGATGCCCTTCCGCAGGCGCTCCGAATTGGTCACGAACAGGTCGTCGCCCACGAGCTGGCACGTGTTGCCTATCAGGTCCGTGGTTGCCTTCCAGCCGTCCCAGTCGTCCTCGGCGAGACCATCCTCGATGGAAATGATGGGATACCGGGAAGCAAGGTCGCCGAGATACTGCGCCATTTCTTCGGGAGCGAGCGACCGTCCCTCACCTTCGAGCACGTACTTGCCATCCTTGAAGAACTCGGTAGAGGCCGCATCAAGCGCCAGATAAACGTCTTCTCCCGGTTTGTAGCCGGCGGTCTCAATTGCCTTCATCACGAAACCGATGGCGGCATCGGTCGATTCAAGGTTCGGAGCGAAACCACCCTCGTCGCCGACATTCGTGTTGTGACCGGCCGCATTCAACGCCTTTTTCAGCGTGTGAAAGATCTCCGTGCCCATGCGAACCGCCTCACCGAGCGTGTCGGCTCCCACGGGCATGATCATGAATTCCTGGAAATCGATCGGGTTGTCGGCATGTGCGCCGCCATTGATGATGTTCATCATCGGAACCGGCAGGGTTCTGGCTGAGGTGCCGCCGACATAGCGGTAGAGCGGCATGCCGGATGCCTGTGCCGCGGCCCGGGCGACCGCAAGCGAAACGCCGAGAATTGCGTTTGCGCCGAGACGCGCCTTGTTACTCGTCCCGTCCAGGTCGATCATGGCCTGGTCGATCTGCAGCTGATCCTCCGCATCGAGACCTCCGACCGTCTCGAAGATCTCGCCGTTTACGGCTTCAACGGCCTTGAGAACGCCCTTGCCCATGTAGCGATCACCGCCATCGCGAAGTTCGACTGCTTCGTGTGCGCCCGTCGAGGCACCCGACGGGACGGCGGCACGGCCAAAAGACCCGTCTTCCAGAAAGACGTCGACTTCGACTGTCGGATTTCCCCGGCTGTCGAAAATCTGGCGTCCGACGATATCGATAATGGCGGTCATGGAATAACTCCCTTGTCGCATGGACATTTATTGGCATCCGCCGATGAACTACCGGCGCGTATGGGGCCGCGAATTCGGCTATTGGCCTGGAGGTGCGCTCCAGTAATCTGCATTCTGGCCTCGTGGGCTGTGACCCGTTCCTATGCTTTCGTCTTGACGACGGTATCAATCGCCTTCAGCTGCCGGAGCAAGGCCTCAAGGTCCTTCAGCGGGACCATGTTCGGTCCGTCCGATGGCGCCTTGTCCGGGTCCGGGTGTGTTTCAATGAACAAGCCGGCGACACCGGCCGCGACCGCGGCGCGCGACAGCACTGGAACCATCGTCCGGTCACCGCCTGTCGAACCGCCCTGCCCGCCCGGCTGTTGAACGGAGTGGGTTGCATCGAAGACGACGGGTGCCCCTGTCTGCGCCATGATCGGCAGCGCGCGCATGTCGCTCACAAGCGTGTTGTACCCGAAGCTGGCGCCCCGTTCCGTCAGCAGAACGTTGGGGTTTCCCGAGCCGGTTACCTTCGAAAGAACATTCTTCATGTCCCAGGGGGCAAGAAACTGGCCTTTCTTGACATTGACGACCTTGCCCGTGTGCGCCGCGGCCACCAGGAGATCGGTTTGCCGGCATAAAAACGCCGGAATCTGCAGGATATCGACCGCTTCTCCAACCGGTGCGCACTGGTCGGCAGCGTGGACGTCGGTCACGACCGGCAGACCAAAACGTTCCCTGACCTCGGCGAAAATCGGCAAGGCTTCTTTCATGCCGATGCCGCGTCCTCCCGTCAGTGACGTCCGGTTGGCCTTGTCGAAGGAGGATTTGTAGACCGTCGCTATACCGACGCGTTCGGAGATTTCCTTGATGGCTGCGGCGCATTCGAGCGCGTGGTCGCGACTTTCGAGTGCACATGGACCGGCGATGAGACCAAAAGCCGCATCGTTGCTGAACGTAACGTTTCCAACCTGAACTTCCCGGTTCGCCTCAGTCATTCTCAACCTTGCTTCAAAGGACGGCTCCGCACGTGCCCGTGTCGACATAAACAGGCCCGCACCGATTTCGCGTGTTCCATAGCGCTCTTTTGGGAAAGCTGCAACCGTCTGTTTTCTGCAATTCCTCGGGCCGATTAAATCGATTTAACCGACGCCTCTCGCGAATATATTTTTGTCGCAATTTTCGGGTACCGATAGGCGTATGGGGTTCTTTACGAGCCGGGTTTCGATTCGATCAAGAAATTTAACCGCGATGCAATTCTTCGAGATTACAATGAGATATATACCCACTCAGAACCCTGAGTTTATTGTCTGTTTTGTTCTTTCATGAACAGATTGATGCGACTTTGAGTGTCAGTAAGCGTGAGAAGGCTCCACATGAACAAACCCATTCGCAAAGCAGTGCTTCCTGTCGCTGGGCTCGGTACAAGGTTTTTGCCGGCCACCAAGGCGGTTCCGAAGGAAATGTTGACGATCGTGGATCGGCCTATCATTCAATATGTGGTCGATGAGGCGCGGGCAGCCGGGATTGAGCACATCGCTTTCGTCACGGGACGCAACAAGCACGTCATCGAAGACCATTTCGACATGGCCTATGAGCTCGAGGATACGCTGAAGGCGCGGAACAAGACCGAGGCGCTCGAGCTGCTTGAGAAACACCGGCCGCAACCCGGGTCCACCAGCTTCACCCGCCAGCAGGCACCGCTTGGACTCGGCCATGCAATCTGGTGCGCGCGCGACATTATCGGCGATGAACCGTTTGCAATTCTTCTTCCCGATGTGATCATCAAGTCGAAAGTCAGCTGCCTGAGGCAAATGGTTGACCTTTATGACCAAACCGGCGGCAACATCATCGCCGTCGAGGAAATTCCGGAAGACCAGACACACCAGTACGGCATCGTCGAACTCGCCGAGCGGATCAACGCCGCTTCCAGCGAAATTTCGAACATGGTCGAGAAACCCGCGCCGGGCACTGCGCCGTCTAATCTGATGATCACCGGCCGTTACATTCTTCAGCCCGAAATCTTCGATCTGCTATCCGCCCAAGGGCAAGGCGCAGGCGGCGAAATACAGCTGACAGACAGCATGATTTCCCTCATGTCTCGGCAGAAATTCGCCTCGCTGAAGTTCGAGGGACGGAGCTATGACTGCGGCAGCAAGTTTGGCTTCCTCAGTGCCAATATCGCCTTTGGAATGGATGATCCGAAACTCGCGGATGATCTGGTCCCCTTCATGAGAGGTACCCTCGAGGGGCAACACCGGGTCGCTGCAGAGTAGATTTGGACGGTCCGTCCCGGACGGCGCCATCAGAACAACCAAGTCGGTATGCAGGTGAACCGGCTTTTTTCGTCTTCCGGCCTCGCGTCGTTCGGATTATCCGTATTTATTACAGGCCATTCGCGTTCAGGTCTGTGGGCAACCGGATGCGCAGCGGAAAGAATTAGCGACCGTCTATTCCAGTCATAATGTGTAAAAAGGCAATAGCAGGTGCTCGTGCGGCGGCATTCGTTATTGATATTATTGGCTTTATTCCCCCAATAGCTGACTTAGCCCGCAGACGAAACGCCAAGAACCTGTCTTTTTCTCAGCGAATTCCGCGCCTTTTTCTGTCTGTTCGACAGTGGACAGCACCAGGGTCACCCGATCCGCTTGGGCGATTACGCCGTATACTCGGTCATGTTCCAGCAAAGGAGACATCGACCATGGTGCGTTTCAACTTTCTGAAGTCCCTGGCCGGCCTGGGTGTTGCCGGATTGCTTATGGCGGGGTCCGCAACAGCAGAGGAAACTCTCGATACCAGCGCCTTTCAGGGCATTATCAAGGATCAGATGAGCGCATTTGCTGCCGGAAACGCGCAGGCAGCCTTCTCCTTTGCCACCAATTCCCTGCAGCAAAAGTTTCAGAGCCCGGAATTTTTTATGCAGATGGTAAAGCAGGGATATCAACCGGTCTACAGACCGCAAAGCGTGACCTTCGGCCAATCGAAGATGACCAAATTCGGTCCGACACAGGAGGTCTATGTTGTCGGCCCAAAGGGCAAGAACTGGCTCGCTCTCTACAGCTTCGAGCAACAGGAAGACGGCTCCTGGCGGATTTCCGGATGCTACCTGACCAAGTCCGACGGCTTTGCTGCCTGACAGTGGCTTGCCTCGTCAGCAGTGATCAAAGGGGCGCGATGTCTCCCCGCGCCCAGTTTTCTTTCGTTTCGGCGTAGAAGTCGGCAAACCGGCGCTCCTCTATCGCATTTCGCATGCCTTTCATGAGCTGCTGGTAATAGGCGATGTTGTTCCACGTCAGCAACATGCCCGCCAACCCTTCCCCAGCGCGCACCAGATGATGGAGATAGGCGCGGCTGTAGGTGTTCGCCGCCGGGCAGCCGCTGTCTTCATCAAGAGGACGCGGGTCGTCCTGATGCCGCGCGTTTTTCAGGTTGACCTTGCCGTATTTCGTATAGGCCAATCCATGACGGCCGGCGCGTGTGGGCATGACGCAGTCGAACTGGTCGATCCCGCGTTTGACGCTTTCCAGCAGGTCGTCGGGCGTTCCGACCCCCATGAGATAGCGCGGCTTGTCGACGGGCATGACGGGCGTGGTGATGTCCAGCATGGCCAGCATGACGTCTTGCGGCTCTCCGACCGCCAGGCCCCCGACCGAATAGCCTTCGAAGGGGAGTTTGCCGAGTTCTTCCGCCGAGCGGATGCGCAGGTCGGGCTGATCGCCGCCTTGCACGATCCCGTAAAGACCCTGTCCCTTCTGCGGACCTAGCATCGTTTCAAACTGTTCGCGTGAGCGTTCCGCCCACCGCAGGGACAGTTCCATTGCCCTTTGCACTTCTTCCCTCGGACTGGGAAGCCGGATGCATTCATCGAGCTGCATCTGGATGTCGGATCCGAGAAGGCCCTGGATCTCGACCGAGCGTTCCGGTGTCAGGTGGTATTTCCGGCCATCGATATGGCTTTGAAAGCGTACGCCTTCTTCATCAAGTTTTCGCAGTTGGGCAAGCGACATGACCTGAAAGCCGCCACTATCGGTCAGGATCGTGTGCGGCCAGTTCATGAATTTGTGCAAGCCCCCGAGGGCATGAACCCTTTCTGCGGTCGGGCGCAGCATCAGATGGTAGGTGTTCCCGAGGACCACATCCGCACCGGTTTCGCGGACCTGGCCCGGATACATGGCCTTGACCGTACCTTGCGTGCCCACCGGCATGAAGGCCGGGGTGTGCACAATGCCGTGCGGTGTTGTTATCTCGCCTCGCCGGGCGGTGCCATCTGTTGTCAGAAGCTTGAAATCGAACGTGTTTTTCTGCTCAGACATCGCGATCGGCCTCGCTCGGTTTTGCTGGAAAGAGGAGTGACGCATCCCCGTAGCTGTAGAACCTGTATTCGCTTGCGATCGCATGCGCATAGGCGGCCTGCATTGTATCCAGTCCGGACAGGGCGGACACCAGCATGAACAGCGTCGAACGCGGCAGATGGAAGTTGGTCATCAGGGCGTCTATTGCCTTGAACGCATAGCCGGGCGTGATGAAGATCGACGTTTCACCCGCAAACGGCTGGATCAACCCCTGGGTTTGCGCGGCGCTTTCGAGGATCCTGAGTGACGTTGTGCCAACGCTCACGACCCTGTTGCCGCGCGCCTTGACCTGTTGAAGGGCTGCGGCGGTCTTTTCTGTCACCTCGCCCCACTCGGCATGCATCTTGTGATCATCCGTATCGTCCGCCTTGACGGGAAGGAACGTTCCCGCACCGACATGCAGCGTCACGATATGCTGCTCAATTCCGCGGTCCGCGAGCGCGGCCAGCAATTGCGGCGTGAAGTGCAGACCGGCGGTCGGTGCGGCGACGGCTCCGTCCTTTTCGGCGAAAATCGTCTGGTAGTCCTGTTTGTCCTGCGCATCTTCCGCGCGTTTTTGCGCGATATAGGGCGGCAATGGAACGTGGCCGACGGCTGAGATTGCGGCATCGAGGTCAGGCCCGGTGCAGTCAAAGCACAACAGCACCTCGCCCGCGTCGGACTTTTCCGCAACCCTTGCCGTCAGTCTCTCTCCCGCCCTTTCAAATACGACGACATCGTCAATCTGAAGCTTTTTCGCAGGGCGGGCAAAGGCGCGCCATTGATCGGGGGCGCAACGCATATGCAAGTTCACGCTGACACCTGCCGAAAGATCGCCCCTCAACCGCCGGCCTTCAAGCTGTGCGGGAATGACTTTCGTGTCGTTGAACACCAGAGCGTCGCCCGGCTCCAGAAGCATCGGCAGGTCCCGCACACCCATGTCCGAGAAAACACTGCGTTCCCCGGGACGAACCACAAGCATGCGCGCGGCGTCGCGGGGCTGTGCGGGCCGCAAGGCAATGCGTTCGTTGGGAAGCTCAAAGTCAAAGTCGTCGACGCGCATGGCGTTCAGGTCAATCCGGTGTTTGCTGCGTTGATCAGGCTGTTGCGGTCGGGTCTCCGCCGTTCCGGCGCTCTTATCGCCGTGGCAGGGCAAGGTCAACTGCCCGGAGCAGCACTCAAAACAAAGCAGCGCAGACGAGGTGTCCGCGCTGCCGTATGAGGGTCATCTGCACCGATCAGGAAGCGTCGGCCGCGACCTTCAGGGACACGATGTTGTCCGGATCGACGACCGGTTCACCGCGCTTGATCTTGTCGACGTTATCCATGCCTTCGACCACTTCGCCCCAAACGGTGTATTGGCCGTCGAGCCAGGGGGCATCCGTAAAGCAGATGAAGAACTGGCTGTCGCCGGAATTCGGATCCATTGCGCGCGCCATGGAACAGGTTCCGCGGACATGTTTGTGGTTGCTGAACTCGGCCTTCAGTTTCTGACCCGAGCCGCCGGTTCCCTTTCCCTGCGGGCAGCCGGTCTGCGCCATGAAGCCATCGATGACCCGATGGAAAACGATGCCGTCGTAAAATCCCTCGCGCACAAGCTCCTTGATCCTGGAAACATGTCCGGGCGCAAGGTCGGGTTTCATTTCGATGACGATCGGTCCCTGGCTCGTTTCCATGAGAAGGGTATTTTCGGCATCCTTGATTTCAGCCATGTCTGACTCCTTGGGTCTCTAGATCGGGGCTTGTTCTGATTTATTGCGCATCTGCCGCGACTTGCATCTTGACGATCTTGTCCGGATTCGCGGGTGGTTCACCGCGCGTGATATTGTCGATAAATTGCATTCCGTCAACGACTTCGCCGAAGACCGTGTATTTTCCGTTCAGCCAGTCGCCATCGTTGAACATGATGAAAAACTGGGAGTTGGCGCTGTTCGGGCTGGCTGCACGGGCCATCCCGAGCGTGCCTCTCCTGAAAGGTGCGCTGTTGAATTCGGCTGCAAGGTCCGGTTCGTTGGACCCACCGCGGCCGGTACCGGTCGGATCGCCGGTCTGTGCCATGAAATTGTCGATCACGCGGTGAAAAACGACCCCGTCGTAAAACCCTTCCCGCGTGAGTTTCTTGATGCGTTCAACGTGTTGCGGAGCCAGGTCAGGGCGCAGCTGAATGGTGACACGACCGTCCTTGAGGTCCAGAAAGAGCGTGTTTTCAGGATCCTTGACCTGGGCATTTGCCAGGGCCGGGAGGAAAACGATCGACGCCAGAACGGCGAAAACTGCAAATAGTCGTGACACTGGAAGCTCCTAAAGTTCAGATCAGGGAAATTGTCGTCAGCCTTGTGGACGCGAAACGCGGCGAAGCGGTGACGCAACCGGTTCAGGCACAAATTCGGAAATCTCACCGCCCATCTTCGCGATTTGCCTGACCAAGGTGGCGGTGATGTGGCGCACCGCAGGAGACGCCGGCAGGAAAACCGTCTTTATGTTCGGCGCAAGGGTGCCATTCATGCCGGCCATCTGCATTTCGTAGTCAAGATCGGTGCCGTCCCGCAATCCGCGAACCAGACAGGCTGCCCCCTGCGCCCGCGCCGTGTTGATCACCAGGTCGGAAAAGGAAATTACATCAATACGTTCGGCCTCTTCCTTCGTGAATTCAGCCTGAGCAGATGCGTGGATCAGCTCCTGCCGCTCGTCAAAGGAGAAAAGAGGCTTCTTTCCAGGATGGATCCCGATGGCAACGACAACCTTGTCGGCCAGGGCAAGCGATTGACGTAAAATGTCCATATGGCCATTGGTGACGGGGTCAAAGGAACCCGGGTAAAGCGCGATGCGTGTCATGGCTCACTCCATACTCCGCCAGCCGGCACCTCACAAGAAAAACCCTCAATTTCGGCATTTTTCCAACTTGGGCACATTTTGTGATCGCCGTCACATCGAACTTTTTCTTCATGGTCCAAAGTGGGCTCATCACAAACAAGGCGTGAGCAGGAGCCAGGACGATGAGGAGCTACGTTACACAAGGCGCAACCGTTTCAAGCGAGACTGGCGCACCGTTTACATTCCAGGGCAAGGCAGCGGACGTATCCGTCCAATTCAAGATGGCAGCGGTCTTTGTACTTGCGCTGCTGACAATGGTTGCTGCGGGCATGATGAGCCTGCATCCGAGCAACGCTTCTCAGGCCGAAAACCTGACGAGCCTGGCAACACAGGGCATGTCTGCAACCAAGACCGACCGTATTGCCGCTTCCCCGGTATCCGAAAACTGCACTTCCCAGGCATGGGGCGCGTGGAGCGAGGAATGTGCCGCGTCTCTGACCGGTGCTTCGAAGGTTCGCAACGTTTCCTTCGTTACCGTTGAGCAAAAGGCACCGACCGCGAACCAGACCATCCTGGCGCGTTACCCGACCGCGAACTGAGTTTTAGATACCTCCCAGTTTTCTCCCCCGAACGGCAAACAGCGGCGCAGGTTCCACCCTGGCCGCTGTTGTCGTTTGAGCGCATGGATTGTCCGGATCAGCTTTCCGGGCTTCCGCCGTCCCCAGAACCGTCCTCTCCGGTCGCGGTGCCGCTTTCGCCGGCAGAAGAAGTGCCATCTCCGCCTTCAGCGTCCGCCTCTTCTGCATCGTCGGAGAATTCGTCGTCGTCAACCTCCGATATGCCCTCAACGGCAACGACCTTTTCGTCCGAGGCCGTCTTGAATACAATCACGCCCTGGGTGGCACGCCCCGCGATGCGGATACCGTCCACCGGACAGCGGATCAACTGGCCGCCGTCGGTTACCAGCATGATCTGGTGGCTGTCCTCAACTGGGAAAGAGGCGATGAGGCCGCCGTTGCGGTCATTCACCGCCATGGCCGTGATGCCCTTGCCGCCCCTGCCGGTCACCCGGTATTCGAAGGAGGATGTCCTTTTGCCGTAGCCGTTCTCCGAAACGGTCAGGATGATCTGTTCGGCGGCGCTCATCTGCGCATAGCGTTCCTGGGGCAGATCTCCGGCGATCACGCCTTCTTCGTCCGCACCGTGGCCGTTTTCATCCGCCTCGCCGCGCATCGCCCGGGAGAGTTTCAGATAGGCTGCGCGTTCTTCAGCGTCGACATCTATGTGATGCAGGATCTGCATAGAGATCACCCGGTCGGAATCGGCCAGCCGGATGCCGCGCACACCAACCGAGTTTCTGCCCGCGAAGACGCGCACATCGGTGACCGGGAACCGGATGCACTGACCGAAATTCGTCGTCAGCATGACGTCATCATGTTCGGAACACGTGTCAACGCCGACAATGCCGTCGCCGTCTTCCAGTTTCATCGCAATCTTGCCGTTCCGGTTGATGTTGACGAAGTCGGACAGCTTGTTGCGGCGCACCGTCCCGCGCACCGTGGCGAACACCACGTCGAGGTTTGCCCAGCTTTCCTCATCTTCCGGCAAAGGCAGGATCGAGGTGATCTGCTCTCCCTGTTCGAGTGGCAGCATGTTGACCAGGGCCTTGCCGCGCGAGGTCGGCCCGCCAAGCGGCAGACGCCAGACCTTCATCTTGTAACAGATCCCGCGGGAGGAGAAGAAAAGAACCGGCGTGTGTGTGTTGGCGACAAAAAGACGGGTGACGAAATCCTCGTCCTTCGTGGCCATCCCCGAGCGGCCCTTGCCGCCGCGATGTTGCGCCCGGTAGGTGGCAAGCGGGACACGCTTGATGTAACCACCATGGGAGACTGTCACGACCATGTCTTCGCGCTGGATCAGGTCTTCGTCGTCAAAGTCTGCACCACCTTCGATAATTTCGGTTCGGCGCGGCGTTGCAAACTCTTCCTTGATTTCCAGCATCTCGTTGCGAACGATTTCCTGGATCCGCGCACGAGACCGGAGAATGTCGAGAAATTCGGAAATCTCGGCACCGATCTTCTTCAACTCTTCGTCTATCTCGTCCCTGCCGAGAGCGGTCAGGCGCTGCAGACGCAGGTCCAGGATCGCGCGCGCCTGTTCCTCGGAGAGTTTGTAGGTGCCGTCCTCCCGAACCTGGTGGCGCGGATCGTCGATCAGCCTGATCAACGGTTCGACGTCGTGGGCCGGCCAGTCGCGCTCCATGAGCTGGGCACGGGCGGTCGCCGGATCCGGTGCGGTGCGGATCAGATGGATGACTTCGTCGATGTTTGCGACGGCGATCCCCAGACCGACCAGGATATGGGCCCGGTCCCTCGCCTTCTTCAACAGGAAGCGTGTGCGGCGTCCGACAACCTCCTCGCGGAAGGCCACAAATGCCTTGAGCATGTCCGAGAGGTTCATCTGCTCCGGCTTGCCGCCATTGAGCGCAACGATGTTCGCGCCGAACGAGGTTTGCAACTGGCTGAACCGGTAAAGCTGGTTCAGGACAACGTCAGGAACCGCATCGCGTTTCAGCTCGATCACGACCCGCATGCCGGAGCGGTCGCTCTCGTCGCGGATGTCGGAAATGCCCTCGACGCGCTTGTCGCGCACAAGTTCGGCGATTTTCTCGATCATCGTCGACTTGTTCACCTGATACGGAATCTCGGTGACAATCAGAGCGTTCCGATCCTTTCGGACTTCCTCGATGTCGACCTTGGCGCGCATCGCGATGGAGCCGCGACCGGTTTCATAGGCACTTCGAATACCGGAACGTCCGAGGATGATCCCTGCCGTCGGAAAATCGGGACCGGGAACGATTTCCATCAGTTCGGCAAGCGTCATGGCCGGGTTTTCCATGATGGCGATCGCCGCGTCGATCACTTCGCCAAGATTGTGCGGCGGAATGTTCGTCGCCATACCGACGGCGATGCCGCCTGCGCCGTTGACAAGGAGGTTCGGGAATTTTGCAGGGAGAACGACCGGCTCGGTTTCGGAGTTGTCGTAGTTTTCCTGAAAGTCGACCGTGTCCTTGTCGATATCATCAAGGAGCTTGTGGGCAACTTTTTCCAGCCGGCATTCGGTGTAACGCATTGCCGCTGCTGGGTCGCCATCGACCGATCCGAAATTGCCCTGTCCGTCGATCAGGGGCAACCGTAGCGAAAAGTCCTGCGCCATGCGCACAAGCGCTTCATAAATCGCGCTGTCGCCATGCGGGTGATATTTACCGATGACGTCACCGACAACACGTGCGGACTTGCGGTATGGCTTGTTCCACTCGTAACCGTTTTCGTGCATCGAATAGAGAATACGCCGGTGCACCGGTTTCAGTCCGTCTCGGACGTCGGGCAGCGCACGCGAAACGATGACGCTCATCGCGTATTCGATGTAGCTGCTCTTCATTTCGTCGACGATGGAGACCGGTTTGATATCGGACGGCAGACCGTCCGATGGGGTGTTGTTATCCTGGTCGGACAAGGAAGATCTCACTTCATTGTTATTGCTGCGCCTTTTATATCCGATTCAAGGTCACGGTCCAAATTTCCGGTCACTTTTCCCGTCGGCGTTTCGTGTTCTTTTTCAATGGGTTACGGAGCGTATTCACAGGCCGGAAAAATCATTTTCGCGCAGCCACTCGAAGTGATGTCAAATCCCATGTAACAAGGCCGAATCCACACTCACAATTCTGCATCGGATGCCACGAATGCTGGACTATTTCATCAACGCGTTTGCCATGCTTTTCGTGACGATCGACCCTGTCGGTCTTGCTCCGATGTTCCTCGCCGTGACCGCCGGAATGAGCGCGGCTGACAGACGGAAAGTTGCGGTCCGGGCAACCGCCACCGCGGCAGGCATATTGTTGATATTCTATGCCTCGGGACAGACCGTTCTAAACGTTCTCGGCATTTCCGTTTCCGCGTTCCGGGTGGCCGGCGGCATTCTCCTGTTTCTGATCGCGATCGAAATGGTGTTCGGCAAGAGACAGGAGCGGAAGGCGGAAACCGCGGAGAAAGCCGTCGAATCCCAGGGGCACCACGGGACGGTCAACGAAGTCGCCATTTTTCCTCTTGCGATTCCGCTGATCTCCGGACCTGCGACCATCTCGGCGATCATTCTGCTTTCCAGCCAGGCCCCCGATCCGGTCGCCTATGCTGGTCTGGGCGGCGTGATTGCCGTCATCCTGCTGAGCTGCCTGGGCGCGTTCCTGCTCGCAGACAGGCTTGAACGGCTGCTGGGCGAGACCGCGCAGCTTGTAATCACACGTCTTCTGGGTGTTCTTCTCGCTGCCTTGTCGGTCCAGTTCGTTGCTGACGGCGTCCTGGCGCTCATGGCGCGTTAGGGTGCGGACCCATAAATGAGGCCGAAATGGTTTGAGGCGGATTGCTTCTCCTCAAGGAGCGGAAGCGCAGGAAATGCGGCGCATTTTCAAGCCTTTCGCAACGCGGAGGAGGAGCAAGCCGGTCAAATCCGAAGGACATGGAAATGGCTTCACCCCGTGGCGTCAGCGTGCTTGACCGGGCAGAAAGCCCGCTCCGCACACCCTTCCTGACGAGATCTCGCCATTTCGCATGCCATTTCAGTCTCATTTATGGGTCCGTACCCTAGCGCGGCAGGGCGAGCCTGTATTGCTGGTCCGCGACGCCGTGCACGCTGTCTCTTGCGCGGATGACCACCTCGTCGATGCCATCCGGTATCTCGACGCCGGACAACGACCGCGTAAATGGCTGCTCTTCAACATGCGGGTGCAGCAGAACGCGTTCTCCAAGAAGTTTTCCGTCAGGGGTGAAGACCTGCCATAAATCGGCATAGTGGTCCCAGCCCGTGTCGCCATGCCTCAGCGTTACAGAAAAGGTCCAGGTGCTGCCGGACTGGCGCGCTTTTGCCTCGACAATTTCCACGTCATCGGCTTTTGCCGGGGTGACAAGCAACGCAGCAACAAGCAACTGCGCACCAAACACACTCTTTCCTCGAAAACGCATTTCTGAACTCCCACTCAGGTCGGCCCAATACTTGCAAATTACGGTTTGCCGCACAAAGTCACGAGTGTGTCATCCGCATCCAGCAGCAGATGGTCACGGCTGCTTGCGGGCCTGGCCCGAATTCTCCATTCTGTTGCATGGAGGAAACCCATGCCGCTGGATGAAGACCTTGTTCGAGAAAAGCTCACGGCGATGAAGACCGAGCTGGAGGCCTATAGCGATATCTCCGAGGAGGCACGCGCTCCGGTCACGCTCGATCAGCAGTCGGTCGGGCGGTTGTCGCGCATGGATGCACTGCAAGGCCAGGCCATGGCCCAGGCATCGGAAAGACAAAGGCGTGCCGATATCCAGAAGATCTCCGCGGCGCTTCATCGTCTGGATGCGGGTGAGTACGGGGACTGTGTGGAATGCGGAGAAGAGATCGCCGAAAAGCGGCTGGAAGTCGACCCGGCCGCCGCCTTTTGCATCAGGTGCGCGCGGTAGCCAGGGCCCCGGCGTGATGCCGCAGGGACCGCAGAAACGCATTTGCCTGATCGGTGACATCGGCAACCGGGAATACCGCAAGCGTTTCTTCTGTCCACGCTGCGTCGGGAACGAGAATGTCTTCCAGTCTTCCGAGCGCCAGGATTTCTTCGTCAGAAAGCGGCAGGCGCCTAGTCGAAGAGAGCAGAACCAGCAATTCATGAATTCGGCGCAGGACGGATAATGCCGCCCCCATTCGCTCCGTGAGCGCCGGATCGTCACGCCAGTGTCTGCCGTGGAAGACTTCATTTGTCACCCGCTGGCCGGCGCCATGGCAGTCATAGGCTATGCAGCCGCCAAACCCCAGTTGCTGCCGTTTATCGAAAATGCGGCAGCGGTCACCTTGGTCCAGGTTCGGGCAAACCTCGCAGGCGGCCTTGTCAATCCCGAATGAATCCGACTTGTCGAATGCGAACACAACGCAGCAAAGGGCCGCGCAGCTATCGCAATTCGGGTTCAGATCCAGTGCGCGTCTCATGACCAAATCCCAAGAGGTCGTCTGGACTGCCTGCTCATTGCAGTCAGGAGCTCCAGGCGCCGGGTGGTTTCACTCCCACTCGATCGTGCCGGGAGGTTTGGAGGTGATGTCGTATGTGACCCGATTGATACCCTGCACTTCGTTGATGATGCGTGTTGCGGTTTCACCGAGAAATTCATGCGTAAAGGGATAATAATCCGCCGTCATGCCGTCCACGGATGTCACGGCTCTGAGGGCACAGGCGTAGTCGTAGGTGCGGCCGTCGCCCATGACACCAACCGTGCGGACGGGAAGAATGGCGACAAAAGCCTGCCATATCTCGTCGTAGAGACCGTGCTTGCGGATCTGGTCGATGTAAACCGCGTCGGCCTTGCGCAGGATCTCCAGCTTGTCCCGGGTGATTTCTCCTGGGCAGCGGATCGCAAGGCCGGGCCCCGGGAACGGATGCCGGCCAATGAAGCTGTCCGGCAGGCCGAGTTCCCGGCCAAGTTCCCTCACCTCGTCCTTGAACAGCTCGCGCAGCGGCTCGACCAGTTTGAGGCCCATTTTTTCCGGCAAGCCGCCGACATTATGGTGGGACTTGATGGTCACCGACGGGCCGCCCGAAAAACTCACGCTTTCAATCACGTCCGGATAAAGTGTTCCCTGCGCAAGAAATTCCGCACCGTCGATCTCGTTGGCGTATTTCTGAAACACGTCGATGAACAGCTTGCCGATCGTCTTGCGTTTCTGTTCCGGGTCGGACACGCCGTCCAGTGCATTCAGGAACAGGTCGGATTCATCGGCGTGGATCAGCGGAATGTTGTAGTTGTCACGGAACATCGTGACCACTTCGCTCGCTTCATTCAGGCGCAGCAGACCGTGATCGACGAAAACACATGTCAGTTGATCGCCGATGGCCTCGTGGATCAGTACCGCGGCGACCGAACTGTCGACACCACCTGACAGTCCGCAAATGACCTTCTTGTCGCCAACCTGTTCCCTGATCTTCGCAACGGCATCATCGCGATAGGCGCCCATGGTCCAGTCGCCTTCAAAACCGGCTAGACGGACAAAGTTTTCATAGAGTTTTTTGCCGTTCGGCGTGTGATGAACTTCGGGATGGAACTGAACCGCGAAGAAATTCCGGTCGATGTCGGCCGTGACAGCGAACGGGGCGTTGGGGGATGTACCGTAGACACCGAAACCCGGCGCAATTTCGCTGACATGATCGCCGTGGCTCATCCAGACCTGTTCCCTGTCGTGATCGAACCAGCCTTCAAGCAGGGACAACCGCGTCTGGGTGGGCGTCACATAGGCGCGCCCGAATTCGGCCGTCCCATGCCCTCTTTCGACCTTGCCGCCAAGACAGTGCATCATCACCTGCTGACCGTAGCAGATCCCCAGGATCGGTATGCCCAGCTTGAAAACGCTTTCCGGTGGCATTGGAGCGCCGTCCGCGAAGACCGAGGACGGGCCTCCGGAAAGGATGACCGCCTTCGGCCTGAACTCCGCCAAGAATGCATCGGTCACGTTCTGAAACGGGTGAATTTCGCAGTAAACGTTCAATTCTCGCAGGCGCCGGGCGATCAGCTGCGTGACCTGGGAGCCAAAATCGATGATGAGGAGGCGTTCATGATGGGTCATGGCCAGCTTCTAACTTGTCTTTTTTGGATTGAGAACCCGGATTCGTCGGCAAAATGCCAGTCTCACCACATTTTCAAGCCGGGCAGAATCGAAGCGCCCGGGTTAAGGCTCGCCTTCCGTTACGCGTTGCGAACGGCGACAAGCCTGTGTACGGAGGAATTTCCGTTTTGACCCCCGCAACGTCGGTCAACTAAGCTTCCCACACTTACTGAAAACGGTTTCTTGAAGTCAGACAAGAGCCGAACCCCTGACAGCTCGGAACTCAAATGACCGCAAATGCACGATCAGCATTCGAAGAAGGCCTTGCTCTGGAAAAGTCCGGTGAACTCGACAAGGCGCTGGTGTCTTATCTGCGGGCTCAGGAAATGTCTCCCCAGGATACGGAAATCGCGTATCGCACGGCGTCAGCACTTCTTCAGGCCGGATATCTGGAAGAAGCACAATCACAGTTGCGGCGCATCGTCTTCACGGAACCCGACAATCTCGACGCGCGCGCGAGCCTTGGAAACTGTCAGCTTCTTCTTGGCGATCTGGAAAACGCGGCCCAGAATTTTCAGGACGTGCTGGACCGCTCTCCCGACAACCGCAACGCGCTGTTCGGCTACGCCACGGTCTGCCTGAAGGAAGGGCGGGCCGACGCCGCGGCGAAAAGCGTTGCGAGACTCACGGCCCTCATGCCCCAATCACCCGCCGTGCTGACACTGCAGGCGGAAACGCAGGCAAAAACCGGACACGGTGCGGCTGCAATTGCGACCTTTCGCAAGGCGCTGAAGGCAGACCCGGCGCAAACAGGTGCATTGCTTGGCCTTGCTGACGTGTTGCTCAGGCGCAAGCGCTATGACGAAGTGGTCGAATACACCATCAAGGCAAACGAACTCGCCCCGACGGATCCGCTCGCGCTTGAACTGCTCTCCGATGCCCTTGCCGGGAAAGGCGACTTGCAGGACGCGCTGCTGGCTGCGGACGCTGCGCTCAAACTTGCACCCGCGTCGCAATCCTGCCTTGTGCGGCTCAGTGTCCTGAACCGAAAGCTCGGCGAACATGCGCGTGCACTCGACTGTGCCATGAAGGCGCATGACGCGGGCCGGCAGGCGCAGGAACCGCTCAATGCGATCGGTGCAGCGCTGGCCGCCTTGAAACATCCCGAAGAAGCAAGGTCGGTGCTGACGGGACTGGCCGCAGGCAACGGCCTTGATCCGCGCGTCCGTGAGACTGCCCTGAAGCTTGTTTCCGCTTCACGATTGCCCAGATCAGCCCGCGAGGACCAGCCCGCGCGGGTTTCGACCCGGAACGAGCGCCCGGAAGGCGGTTCTCAGGACGAACCGCATCGGACAGATACGCCTGTTCAGATTGGCGACGCGCATGGTGAAGAAGTACCTGCCCGCCCGCGAGCGGAAGAAACAGACGCAAATGGCCACGTCAGCGCGGATGCTTCGACAGTTCTTGGCCTGCAGCGGCGTGACCGGACGTGACCTGAAGATGATTGGCCGGTTTTGACGATGGAGGCCAGTCAGGACCTGCGCTTCAGCAACGCCACAAAGAACCCGTCCGTGTCGGTCGAAGCGGGTGTGAACAGCAGCTCACCGCGGGACGTGGCATATTTTGGAAGAGGTTGTGCCGGATACATTTCGCGCCAGGTTTCACTCAGGGAAACCAGCTCAAAGTCGTCATTTTCTTGCAGGAACCAGTCGACCTGAAACTGGTTCTCCTGCCGAAGCAGCGAACAGGTCACGTAGGCCAATCGGCCGCCTGGCCTGACATAGTCACGCGCGCGCTGAAGCACCGTACGCTGATCCTCAAGCCGGTCGGCCAGAGCTTTTTCGGTCAACCGCCATTTGGAGTCCGGCCGACGCCTCCAGACGCCGGTTCCCGTGCAGGGCGCATCTATGAAGACGAGATTCATCTGGCCCTTCAGATCCTCAAGCGTGGACGACGCAGGGTCTCTTACCTGGATGTTGCGAACGCCCGCCCGTTTCAAGCGCTCATGGATCGGTGCCAGCCGCAGGCGGTCCGCGTCGAACGCATAGAGCTGCCCCTTGTTCTGCATGGCCGCTGCCAAGGCCAGGGTTTTGCCGCCGCCGCCGGCGCAATAGTCGAGAACCTGTTCACCGGGCGCGGCCAGGGCCATGCTCGCGGCCAGCTGACTGGCCTCGTCCTGCAGTTCGAACCAGCCCTTCTGATAGCCTTCTTCCGCCTGGATATGCGGGAGGCGGCCAGCTCCAGGTTTCGCAGCAATGCGTGCGCCGTGTGGCGACAGCTTCGTTGCCACGGCGCCGGTATGGGCAATGCGTTTCAGAACCTTGTCCTGGTCCGCTTTCAACGTATTGACGCGCAGATCGATGGGCGCGCGGGTGGCGAGCGCCCTTCCCTCCGTCACCGCGTCGTTGCCGAACAACGTTTCAAATTCTGGCCACAGCCACTGTGGAATGTCGGCCAACTGCCAGGGCGCCATGCCGGCACCTGATTCCGTAAGGTGCGCCGTCTCCGCCGGTGTCAGTGGCTCCGGTGCGTGCCGGTCCTGTTCGAGGGCCTGCTGCAGTGCCTCGAGACCTTTTTCCCAGGTCAACACGTAGGTCGCCAGAACGGCAGCGCGTGGTGACGGATCTTTCATGGCAGCGGAGAGCGAGACCCTGTTGCGCATGGCGTCGAAGACGAGATTGCCGATCGCGGTTCGATCGCCCGATCCGGCAAACCGGTGCGAGGTTCCCCAATCCTTGAGGGAGGCCTGAACCGGCCTGTGGCGGTTCTCTACCTCGGTCAGAACTTCTATTGCAGCCGCGAGGCGTCCGCCGTCTTTCATGTCGACCCTTGGTCCTTGTCCGGCTTCGTTCGCACGACCGGAAAATCAAACTCAAACACTGGATGGATAGTTCGGGCTTTCGCGCGTGATGGTAACATCGTGGGCATGACTTTCTCTCAGGCCCGCGCCGGAAATCTGCACGAACCGGGCCTTTTCCTGAAAATCCAGGATGTCGTGGCCGCCGACATATCCCATCGCGGCGCGCAGGCCGCCGGCAAGCTGATGCAGAACACTGCCGAGCGCGCCCTTGTAGGGCACTTGGCCCTCAATGCCTTCGGGAACCAGTTTCAGGCTGTCGCGCACCTCGGCCTGGAAATAACGATCGGCCGAACCACGCGCCATGGCGCCCACCGATCCCATGCCGCGATAGGACTTATAGGACCTGCCCTGGTGGAGATAGACTTCGCCCGGGCTTTCCTCTGTCCCGGCAAGAAGAGAGCCGACCATGACAGAGGCGGCGCCGGCGGCAATCGCCTTGGCAAGATCACCGGAGTATTTGATGCCGCCATCGGCGACCACCGGCACGCCCTGCTTGTCCGCCTCGTTGACGGACTCCATGATCGCGGTGAGCTGCGGCACACCCACACCGGCGACAATGCGTGTCGTGCAGATCGAGCCCGGACCGATCCCGACCTTCACGGCATCCGCACCGGCATCGATCAGCGCTTTCGTCGCTTCGGACGTCGCGACGTTACCGGCGAGAACCTGAACCGAGTTCGACAGTTTCTTCACGCGGCCGACCATGTCGAGAACCTTCTGCGAATGACCGTGCGCGGTATCGACGACCACCATGTCGACACCTGCATCGACCAGCCTTTCGGCCCGCGCGAAACCTTCCTCGCCCACGCTCGTGGCGGCGGCAACGCGCAACCGGCCCTGCGCGTCCTTCGAGGCATTGGGGTTGAGCTGCGCCTTTTCCATGTCCTTGACGGTGATCAGGCCGATGCAGTTGCGCTCGTCATCCACGACAAGCAGCTTCTCGATCCTGTTCTGGTGCAATAGCCGTTTTGCCTCGTCCTGGCTGACGTTGTCGCTGACCGTGACGAGATTGTCACTCGTCATCAACTCGCGGATCTTCTGCTGGTTGTCGGAGGCGAAGCGGACATCGCGGTTGGTCAGGATACCGACCAGCTTGCCTGCCGCCTGACCGCCGGTTCCGCCGTTTTCAACAACCGGAACACCGGAGATGCCGAACCTCTTCATCAGGTCCAGCGCGTCCTGCAGCGTCGCATCGGGGCCAATGACCAGCGGATTGACGACCATGCCGGATTCGAACTTCTTGACCATCCGGACTTCCTCGGCCTGCTGGTCGAGGGTCAGGTTGCGGTGAATGACACCGATCCCGCCTGCCTGCGCCATAGCGATGGCAAGCCGGCCTTCGGTAACGGTGTCCATGGCTGACGAAAGGATCGGGATATTCAGTTCCAGTTCACGGGTGACCTTGGTTTTCAGGTCCACCTCTCCGGGCAGAACTTCCGAATGGCCGGGTATCAGCAGGACATCATCAAAGGTCAGAGCTTGTTGTCCGGTCGACGGGACAAAAAAGGATGCCATGGCCAATTCCCCTTATTAAATAGCTAGAGACGCAGTCTCTGGAGAGAAAGCTGCGTCTGGCGAGTCGCTTCGGCTGTGCCGGAGAAGTTGGCGCGGGTGAATAACATGCAGGTGACAGAAAGCAAAGTGGAATTCCCACCCGGCGGTTTTCAATCGGCCTTTTCCTTCGCCAGCACCCGTTTCACCGCCTCTGTCAGATATGCGTATTGACGCGCGTTGGTGTCGCCAAATGCCTCATCACGTGTCGACGGCAAGTCGTCATACACAATCGGTGCATCGAACTGGCTTTGCGTAAAGTCGTAGCGCTTTCCATCAATTCGATTGTAAAAATGCCAGATCGAGCCGTAGCGTGTCTTGAGAATTTCAGCACCCAGCTGATCACTGGCAGCAAGCGCGCTGACGCCGCATTGTCCCGCCGCCGGATTTTCAGCTGTCCAGAGCGTGCTCGACTGCGCACTCCATGATTTTTCAAGGGCCTGTGTAAATTTCTTGATGTGATGCATTCAGGACCTTCCTTTGACAATCCGTTTGCACACGATCAGTCCGCCGGATCCAGGCTGCTCCCGCGGAAGCCTTTCGCGATCACATAGAGCTCCGGACTTTCCTTGCGGCTTGCCGGCGGTTTCAGATGCGCAACGGTCTTGAATTCCCTTTTGAGTTCCTGCAGCAAGGCGTTTTCCGTTCCCCCCCTGAAGACCTTGGCCAGAAACGACCCTCCCGGGACGAGATTTTGCCGTGCAAAGTCGATCGCGATCTCGAACAGATGGGTCGTTCGCAGATGATCCGTCTGCTTGTGACCGGTGGTGGGCGCCGCCATGTCCGACAGCACGACATCGGGTTTGGAGCCTCCAAGGGCCTCCATCAGGGCCGCAGGCGCGTCGTCGTCGAGAAAGTCCTTCTTCAGGAAGATCGCGCCGCGCACGTGGTCCATGTCCAGATAGTCGATGCCCACGACCTTTGGCGCTTCGATGCTCGATTGCACGCGCTCGACGGCAACCTGGCACCAGCCGCCCGGAGCGCAGCCAAGATCGACAACCCGATAGCCCGGTTTCAGAAGTTTGTGCTTGTCGTCGATCTCGGTGAGTTTGTAGGCGGCCCTTGACCGGTACCCGTCCGCCTTCGCGCGGCGCACATAGGGATCGTTCAACTGCCGTTCGAGCCAGCGGGTCGACGATTCTCTCCGGCCGGCTGCAGTCTTGACCTTCACGTGCAGGCCGCGGTCGCCGGATCCCTTCTTCGAACGGCTCATAGTCAGTCCTTCCAGCGCCGTCTGTCCTGGCGCTTGCGGGGGGAACGATGCGACCAGACACCGTCCGCCGCCATCAGTTCGGTCAGGATGCCCTCGCGCAGACCTCTGTCGGCAACGCGCAGGCGCGAACATGTCCATCGGCGCCTTATCGCTTCCAGAATCGCGCACCCGGCCAGAACGAGGTCGGCCCGGTCCGCACCGATGCAGGGGTTTTCAACGCGCGCCTCATACGGCATGTCGCGCAGCTGATCAATCATCTTCGAGACGTCGCCATCTTCCAGCCATGTTCCATCGACCCTACGCCTGTCATACCGGCGCAAGCCGAGATGAACACCGGCAAGTGTGGTCACGGTTCCGGACGTTCCGAGCATGTGGACACGGCCGGATGTGATGGCTTCGGAAAGCGTGTCCGCGAGACTGAAAGCGGACAGATGATCAGCGGCATCATCAACCATGGCTTCGAAGATATCGGGCGTCACATGAACACCGCCGTGCCGTTCGGCGAGATTGACGACACCGACAGGCAGCGAGATCCAGGACCTGATGAAGCGCGTCAGCGCGTAGCCCCGCGCGCCACACCGGTTGCGAAGATCGAGCCACACAATCTCCGAGGACCCGCCGCCGATGTCAAACAGGATGACGCCGTCCGCCTCGTGGTCGACCAGCGACGCACACCCGGCCACCGCAAGACGGGCTTCGGTTTCCCTGTTGACGACTTCCAGCGCGAGACCGGTCTCAGACTTGACGCGATCGATGAAGTCCGCGCCGTTCTCGGCCGCCCTGCAGGCTTCGGTGGCAATCAGGCGCGATCTGACAACGCCGCGGTCCGCCAGTTTCCGGTGGCAGTTCGCAAGAGCATCAATGGCACGATCCATGGCCGCCGAGCTGAGACGCTTGTTTGACCCGACCCCTTCGCCGAGGCGGACAATGCGAGAGTAGGCATCAACGACGCGAAACCCGCGGTCTTCAGGGCGTGCGATCAGCAGGCGGCAATTGTTGGTGCCAAGATCAAGCGCTGCATAGAGCGGCGACTTGTTTGCACTGTTTCTGGACCGGCGTCCCGAAGACGCCTTCGCCCCATTGGACCGGGTGGCCTGTGACGACGTTGGCGCCCGCAGGTCTCTTTCCTCGGAGATCCTTTTGTCTGCCTTGAGTGGCTGCGCGGACTTTGCGAGCGCCTGATCCTCGTTGGCGGCAGGCTGTCCGGCCTTTTGCTCGGGATGCAGAGCATGGCCGTTTTTCGCACTTTTCGAAGCTTGCCAGCGGCGCCGGCCACGTCTGTTCGCGGCTTTTTTGCCCTTTGGGCTGGTAACGGCGTCCGGATTGTGCGGATGCTCCGCGGTTGAATGAACGGGCGCAGCGGCGCGCCGCTCCGCGTCCGGCCGTCCGCGGCGCCGTTTCTTGCGGCGCTTTGCCCCCTCACCCTGCACAGGCGGATGCCCGTCCTGCGCGGAATGCGTATGTTCGACGTGTCCGGGAGCGCGACGAGGCTGGCCCGTATTGGCCCCGTCACCTGGCGACGCAACTTGCCTGTCTTCGGCTGCCGCTCCGCCTTTCGGGCCCTGACCGGACCGGCGCTTGCGCCGCCTGCGGTTTGACCCGTTGAACTCGGTTCGAGTTCCATTATCCCCGGACGCGTCAGCGGTACGTCGCCCGATTCCGGGCGGTTCCTGACCTGACTCAGTCACGTTTTTGCCTTTCAGGCCCGCCGGTTGCAGCTGTTTTGCCAGCCTCTGCCGGGGCCAATGTATCGTTGCCAAAACTGTATCAGGTTGCCCGGCGCTGGAAAAGCTTTCTGTCTCAAAATCTTGCACCTTGCCGGTGCAATCGATTTCCGATTTCACAAAAAAGTCGAAAACGGCACTTGAAATCGCAATTGCGATGGATGTATATGCGGCACATTCAACAGCTCACGAGACATTCTCGACACGCTGCTGAAAACAGACGCCCGCATCGACGGGCCGTTTGGGGAATAGGTTAACGGTAGACCCACGGACTCTGACTCCGTTAGTCCTGGTTCGAATCCAGGTTCCCCAGCCAACTCTTTTCCCCAGAATTCCGCCAGTATTTGGCAAGATATCCGTTTCGGACAAGGCCGAAAGCCGGAGCAAACAGCGAATATGCACGACACAAAAATCGGCACACTTCCAGGTTTGTTCTTCTGGCCTGCCTAAGTGCGGTTTTCGCGACATCCGCACACGCCCAATCCCGATGGGTCGACCCTCCTGCCCGATACGTCGGAAAGTACAAAGGCCCGGCAATGTGCGGTTACGCGAATCCTCAGTGCATGGTCATGGGATGGGGCTGCACGAGCAATGTTGGGAAGGTTCGAAAGAGCCGAGAAGAGAAAACTGAACAGCGCATTCAGAGGGTCGAAAAAGAGATCGAAATCCTGAAGGCACAAATAGGAAAGTAGAGCCCCCTGACATGAATGATGACCGCAGATCTAAATTGATCGAAGAAATGGCCGCTGCGATGTATGGGCATGACGGTTTCGCATGGGATGCACAAAGCGTTCACGCGACTGGAAACGGTGCAGAACCTGAACAGCAGCAAATTTATTGGTGCAACAAGGCAGAGTCCGCATTGTCCGTCGTCGAAGCTCTTCAATAACCCTTGCTCAGAAACGCCCGATTGCGGGCATTGAGCCCTCGCGTTGGAATGTCCATTTGGCGGCACGCGAATACTAGAGCGCTGACTCAAAATCAGTAGCTGACGAAAAAATTCGACGCCGGCCAATTAATAGTTATTGTATAATTCTCAAAATTTTTTTAGTTTCAAATCGCAATTACTATGGGGAAATTTACAGTGAAACCATCTTTTGCAAAATATTATATTTTAGGTCTGCTAGCTCTGGGTGGGTGCGTAACAAGCACCACTGAGGATCGTGTGGCTTACGATCATCCAAAAGCAAGTCAACAACAGTTTTTTGCTGATCGGGCTGAATGTGCTGCCCAGGCAAAGGGAATTCGGCAAACAGAATATGGCAGTGAAACAGGTATCAACGATGCCATTTGGGACAACTGTATCGCCGGCAAAGGTTACAGCCGCAACGATGCGACCGGCAGGATAGAAGTGCCGAAGGATCTTAGGGTGGTCACTTACTAATCATACAGCGCACACATTGGCGGCCGGTTGTCTTTGGAAGTTGGCGACCTGTCACACATGGTTCGCAGTTGCATCGACGCAAAACGTGAGAGGTTGAATCGCTTCTTGCAATCCGAAAACTGTGGCTCATCAGGCCCCAGCAATGTCAGAAATCCAACTCAACGTTTCAAAGAAGATGGCTGAAGAACAGCGAGAGTTGCCCCACCTAGTTGTCTATCAGGAGCAGTTGGAATATCTGCTTGAGCAGAGCAAGACCGCCACCGCGAAACAGTGATCAGAAAGGCCCGCAGCAGCGGTAGAGAGAAAGACCGATTGAAAACAGATATTGCATCAGATTTTCAAGGTGTGGTTGCCGCACGGGGGCTATTGAGCACTATGATGAGTTTTCAGTTTGACCGATGATTTTTTGTAGTCTAGTGAAGACGAAAACATACCTATCATAAGGTGTATATCCGTGTTCAGAATTTTATTTGCTTTGTCATTTTCTTGTTTTTTATTCACCAGTTCTTTTGTCGATTTGTCACATGCCTCCGAAAGATCGAAGAAAGTCTGCGCAAAAAGGTTGGATGATGCGTCAATTAAAAAAGGTTACTTCGCGTTTGCAATGAGTGCTGACCGCGAACATTGCGGCTGGAGTTGGGGCAAAGAAGCGAAAAAATATGCTGAAATCGACGCGATTAGAAGCTGCAAGAAATTCAAGGGCGTGTCCTGCAAGATCGTACATAGCGGCTGCAATCCCCACATGACGAACACCTGCAACAAATGACACTTGCTACGTTACGCATCAATCAGCCCGATGCTCGGGCGTCCAGTCTTTGGCCAGCCACTCCTGCAAATCTCCGGTCAAGCCATCAACCGCCGCCTCGATCAGGGCCGTGCCGTGTTCTGGTCTTGCGAGCGCGGAATGAGAGCCGACGCGCCCGTCCGGGAAATCGCGGCGGTGTTCGTCGGGTGGGCCGTGCCGGTCTCCCGCGTGGCTCCTGATGTAGTCCGCCGACAGTTTCCGGGGCGGCTCGGTTGCCGTTCCGGGCGGCAGGACGCGATGGGCTGCCTGGGTGATGGCGACTTCCGAGGGCGTTGCATGCATGCCCTCCCAGTCGCCATAGAGCTCGGACCTCAGTTTTCCGACGGCCTCGAACTCCCACCAGGAGCGCAACCGGAATTCCCGGTCTTCGGCAGCTTCGATCCCTCTGGCGGCCTGGCGGATCGGTTCCAGGTTCGCCCCATGGCCGTTCAGCACATAGATCCTGCGAAACCCCTGTCCGTAGAGGCACGTCATGATCTCGGCGACAACATTCCTGAATGTTTCCGCCGAGACGGAGATTGTTCCCGGAAACGCCATGTTGAACGGTGCCGGCGTATAGGCGAGCGTCGGGGCGACGAGTGTTCCGGTTCGCTCGCCCGCTAGCCGGGCGATGGTCTCGGCGCACAGCGCATCCGTGCCGATCAGTCCCATCGGACCATGCTGTTCGGTCGAACCGGTGGGTAAAATGACCGTCGTATTTCGCTGAAGATAGGCGTCCACCTCGAGCCAGCTGCACAGATCAAGTCTCATCGGGACGCCATCCATGTCTTCAGGCGCGGTGCGTATTGCGCAAGCTCAGCAGCCACAGCGGCGTGCGCCATCAGGCCCTCAAGATAGCGCTGCATGCGGGTGCCCACGATGGAAGGAGCGTGAAAGTGCGGCGCCAGTTCACCGATCCAAAGGCAGGTGACCGGCACCCCGCAATCGGCAAGCGTCAGGTGCGGCGTGGCCTGCGGGAGGAGTGTTTCCATCTGTTCGAGCCGCTCCGCCAAGGCGCTCCATTTTTCGGAAACCGCCTCGGCGCCGGGATTGCGGCCGATCATCGGAAAGAATGCGCGCAAGGCCGGTTCGAGCCGGGTGTCGTGAAACCGCGACCGTTCACGGATCCCGGCGCGTTCGAGCCTGCCGCCCGGCAGCATGTCCGGTTCGGGCTCAAGCTCATTCAGATATTCGGCGATCGCCTCCGAATCGCTGAGCAGATGCCCGTCATGTTCGAGAGCCGGCAGGCTGCCGCCCGGAACAAGGTCCTTGTAGGCCTTCGACCCGTAGCCCCCGGGAGGCGGGAGTTCTTGCCATTCCAGGTTCTTGTGGCGGAGCACGATGCGCAGCTTGGCGCAGTAGAGGCTCACGGGGACGGCGTAGAGCTTCAGCATGTGGCGGCACGGGGCATTCCGTTTCGAACGCCCCCTGCTCCCAGTTCACAGGCGTACAAGCGTCACTCCTTGAGCCGCCACTTCTTGCCGAGGGCGTCGAAGAATCCCCGCTCCGTCTTCAGCGCGATCCACGTGTTGACGTAGTTGATCCACACCTGGTCGTCCTGCGGCAGCAGCATGGCAATCGGCGTCGGCGCCTTCGGGGCGCTCACCGGTACGATCATCATCTGCGGATATTTTTCAACGAGCTTGAGTGCCTCGACGTTGGACGTGATATGCGCGTCGGCGCGCCCTGCCAGCACTTCCTGAAAATCACGGGCCGGGGCTTCGACGATCTGGTGCGTCGCGTTGGGGAAGAAATCCTTGACCTGCTTTTCCTGCGTGGTGCCGAGCGTTGCGGCCACGGTTACGCCGCTCTTGTTGAGGTCGTCCCAGTCCTTGAACTTGTCCGCGTTCGTTTCAAGGATGAGCGGTACGGTTGCCAGCGAGAAATAGGATGTCGAATAACCAGCCGCCTTGGCCCTTGCCGGGGAAACGGACGCGGAACCGGTGATGTGGTACTTGCCCGCCGTGACACCGCTGACCAGTGTTTTCCAGTCAGTCGGAACGAACTCGACCTCGACGTTGAGATCCTTTGCCAGTTCGGTCATGACGTCGATATCGTAGCCGGTATAGGTGTTGTTCGTGATGTCCTTCATCGTCATGGGGTTCCAGTCCCCGGTCGTGCCGACCTTGAGAACACCGCCGTTGAGAATATCGTTGAGCGCCGACTCGGCCGACGCCGGAAGGGTGGCAAGTGCCAGAAAGCAAAGCGTCGCCGTTGTCTTGATCAGTTTCATGCCGTTCTCCTCTCAGGGTGAGGTGATGGTTCGTTGTGCACTGCAGTTTTGCTACATGATAAATTTATTGCACTACACTCAAATACATGACTAACTAATGGTCAAGACTTCCTTTTAAGCAAAATCGAATTTGTCCGCGAAGGCCATGATCAAAGTCGAAAATGTTTCAAAGACCTTCGGAGACTTTCAGGCCCTGAAAAATGTTTCTCTTGAGGTGCTTGCGGGAGAGAAGGTCGTGGTCTGCGGACCGTCCGGCTCCGGGAAATCAACGCTGATACGGTGTATCAACGGGCTCGAACGGCACGATGACGGCCTCATTGAAGTCGCGGGAAACGAATTGACCCATTCCGGGTCCAGCTTGCGTGCAGTGCGGTCGTCCGTCGGTATGGTCTTCCAGCAGTTCAACCTGTTTCCGCATCTCACCGTGAAACAGAACCTGACGCTCGGACCGCTCAGAACCCGGAAATTGTCCCAGGTGGATGCCGACCAACTCGCGATGTCCTATCTCGAACGCGTGCGCATTCCCGAACAGGCCGACAAGTTTCCCCGGCAGCTTTCCGGCGGACAGCAGCAGCGTGTCGCGATCGCACGGTCCCTGTGCATGGAACCTGAGATCATGCTGTTCGACGAGCCGACTTCCGCGCTTGATCCGGAAATGATCAACGAAGTGCTCGACGTCATGACGGAGCTTGCCGAAAGCGGCATGACAATGATCTGCGTGACCCATGAAATGGGGTTCGCCAAGCGCGTGGCGGATACGATGGTCTTCATGGATCACGGCGAGATTGTCGAAAAAGCTGCACCGGAGCAGTTCTTCAGCAATCCCGGGACGGAACGGTGCCGGGACTTCCTCTCAAAAATCCTCGCGCACTGATGACAGGGAGAGCCGGATGACAGTCTGCCGACTTCTAGGTCTTTGCGGCCTCGCCCTGCTGCTCAGCGGCTGTTCCGGCAACTGGGGCTGGTACGTGGTCGACCCGACGGTGCCGGCCGGATGGAACAATCTCAAGTTTCTTCTCAGCGGCCTCTACTACACGTTGCTGCTGTCCTTCACCGCCATCGTCATCTCGATTGTCGTCGGTCTTGCCGTGGCGTTGCCCGGCCTGTCTACCAATCCGTATCTGAGGCGGTTCAACAGGGTCTATGTCGAACTGGTCAGGGCTGTGCCCATACTCGTTCTGATCCTGTGGGTCTATTACGGGCTGCCCCAGATGACGGGTCTCACGATCACGGTATTCTGGGCCGGTGTGATCGCCCTCGCCCTGTCGGACAGTGCCTTTGAAGCGGAAATCTTTCGCGCCGGCATTCAATCCATCGACAAGGGCCAGTACGAGGCCGCCCACTCGATTTCGCTCAGTTACACCGACATGATGGTCTATGTCATTCTTCCGCAGGCGGTGCGGCGGATACTTCCGGCCCTGGGCAACCAGCTCGTCTACATGCTGAAAATGTCCTCGCTCGTCTCGGTGATCGGCATGCAGGAACTGACGCGCAAGGCAAACGAACTTGTCGTCGTTGAATACAGGCCCCTGGAAATTTACACGGTGCTCGTCCTCGAGTACCTCGTGCTGATCCTGATCGTTTCGGCCGGGGTCCGGTGGCTGGAGCGGAAATTGCAGTCAGATCAACGCGGCTAGGAGGAACCATGACAGCCTGGATCGAAATGATCTCCGACGAGGATGCCAGTGCCGAACTGGAGGACGTGCTTCGCCTTGCCCGAACGCCGCATGGCACCGTCGACAACGTGATGCGGGTTCATTCCCTCAGGCCAAACACCATGAAGGGCCACGTCATCCTCTATCGCGCCGCCCTGCATGATGACGCCAACACCCTGCCCGAATGGCTTCAGGAGACCATTTCCTCCTATGTTTCGATCCTGAACGGCTGCCCCTACTCGCTCGCCAATCACTGGGCCAACGCGCGCCATCTGATCGGCGACGACGCACGGGCGGATCAAATCGAAACGGCCTTGAACGCCCGGCAGCCGGAAGACGCGTTTTCAGGCCTTGAGCTGCAGTTCCTGAAATACGCCGAAAAGCTCACGCTGCGGCCCGCGGACATGACCAGGTCCGACGTAACGGCGCTGCGGCACCACGGCGCCGATGACGGCCAGATCCTGGAGGCCAACCAGATCATCGGCTATTTCAACTATGTGAACAGGCATCTCAACGGTCTCGGCGTCACCACGGACGGAGACATCGTCGGCTATTACGGCTCCGAGTAGTTGCATATTGATAAATAATTTGCATAGAATGCAATTCTCTTTCCAATCACGGGCAGCAAGATGGTCTACGCTGAAGCCAAACCGATGGACTCGAACGAGATCCCGGTCATCGACATCACCTCCCTGCGGGACGGAACCGATCCGGTCTCCGTGGCCGAAGCCCTGCATGCGGCCAGTACCGGCCTCGGATTCATCTATATCGGCGGTCATGGCATTCCGGAGCAGTGCATTTCCTCGGCCCGCAGCCTCGCTTTTGACTTTTTCCGGAGTTCGCCGGAGCGGAAAGACATGGTTCGGGTATCGTCCAGCCACAGAGGATGGCTGGCGCCGGGTGGCGCCAGAATGGGCGACAAGCTCAAGGCGGACCTGAAGGAGAGCTTCGTCTGGGGCATGCAGGATGAAAACGGGGATACGGTTGCCGATCATCCGCTCAGAGGGCGCAACCGGTGGCCCGACTTCCTTCCGGATCTGGAACCGGCTGCCATGGAGTATTTTCGCCAGGCCCACGAAGTGGCGCATCATCTCATGCGCGGTTTCGCGATCGGCCTGGGACTTGAGGAGAGTTTTTTCCTCAAAACGGCCTCGCGTCCCCTGAGCCGGGCGTCGTTCGTCTACTATCCGGCTCAGCCGGAAGACATGGGAGCCGACCAGTTCGGCGTCGGGCCGCACACGGATTTTGGCGTGCTGACCGTGTTGTGCCAGGACGCTGTCGGTGGACTTCAGGTAGAAGATGTCAATGGTGACTGGCTGCAGGCGCCGCCAATCGAGGGAACCCTGGTTGTGAATGTCGCCGATCTTCTTGCCCGGTGGACAGGCGGGGCTTACAAATCGACACCGCACAGGGTCGTGAACAGTTCCGGCAAGGAGCGCCTTTCGCTTGTCCTCGCCTTTGATCCGAACCCGGAAACCATGATTGATGCGCGCGAGATCTATGGTGCCGATCACAACCCCGTTGAGGATGCCATAACCTGCGGGGATTATCTGCAGTGGCGGTTCGATCGTGCCTTCGCATACCGGAAGACCGAGTGAGCATGGACAATGACATCGACGGCGCGATCGGTGCCGCTCTCAAGGATTTCAGAAACAGAAACGGCTTTTCCGCCCGGCATCTGGCCGAACTCTCCGGCGTTTCCGGAGCCATGATCAGCCGCATTGAAAGCGGACAGGTTTCTCCGTCGATCTCCACGCTGAGCGCCCTGGCGGCAGCGCTGAAAGTGCCGCTCGTCAGCCTGTTCCGCGAAACGACTTCGGACCACACGGACTACACTTTCGTGGAAAGAGGTTCCGGCCTCAAGTCGACGCGGATCGTAGACGAGCATGTGCACGAGTTTGAAAACCTTGCGGTTCATCTTCGGCGCGATCTTCAGTTCGGCGCCCGCATCGTGACGCTCAAGCGGCAGGAGGCCGTGCCGCCCGTTTATGTCGGCAGTGGCGTCGTCTTCGTTCATGCGCTGGAAGGCGAAGCGACATACGGCTACGGCAAGCAGGAATTCAATATGCGCGCGGGAGACAGTATCTGCGTCGATGCCGAGATGCGTCACGGGATCCTGTCGGTCATCACACCGGAGTTCAGGTTCCTGACCGTGCAGGCCGAGATCCAGAGATGAACGATACTTTGAAGACAGCCGGCGTCGACAACCTGCTGCAAAAATGCATGAAGGTGAAAGCCGGGACCAGAGCCTTGATCGTCTGCGAAGATCCGGCGCTCGGCTGGTACGATGCCGGGGCTTCATCTCTGATCAAGACAGCGCTGGAGACCCTGGGGTGCCTTGTTTCGACGATCGATGTCGGGGGGCCGGATGGACCTCTTCCGGAACACTATGAAGCGCAACTGGCCGCGCACGACACGATCATTTATCTCGCACGCGTCGGTGATCAGGACAGGTTTGTCGACAAGTTGCCCGGCAAGACTGTCGCGATGCTTTATGCGCGGGATGAAAAAACGCTGAAATCCCCTTATGCGGCGACAAACCACGATGCCATGACGGCGTTGAAGATGTCAGTCGATGCGATTGCGCGGGCATCGACACGCGTGGAGATCAGCTGTCCGCTCGGTACCCGCTTGCAAGGCAGCGTAGAGATGGAGGACGACGTAGAGGGCGAGGTTTCGGTCAAGAGATTTCCGCTTTGCGTCCCGCAGCCTGTGCTCACGCGTGCGATTAGTGGTCAGGTGGCGCTGACGCGCTGGCTGACACCCACCGGGTCGCGCTCCTATTCACCGGCAGCCGTTCGAATTGACGGCGTCGTCATGGCCAAGGTCAGCCAGGGTCGAATAGCAGGCTTCGAAGGTGACCGGAACAACATCAGGGCCATTGAAGAGCACTATGGCCGCATTTCGGATCAATTCGGACTCGACAAGGATGCCATCCACTCGTGGCATGCCGGCATCCATCCAGCATGTTTTTTTGAAGACGACATCGATGCCGATCCGGACCGCTGGTCAAACAACATCTTCGGCAGCCCGCGCTTTCTGCATTTTCATACCTGCGGAAGCGTACCTCCGGGTGAGATCTGCTGGATGATCCTCGATCCGACGATTGCTTTCGACGGTGTGCCGCTGTGGCAAAACGGACGTTTAAAGCCGCAGAATTTCACGCAGACCGCGTCGGTTCTGAAAAACTGGCAGGAGTTGCCGGTACTGTTCTCGGCACCCCAGGCCCCGGTCGGCCTGTCCGGCTAACCCTCGTTTGTCCGCTGCCAAAGGGAGATCCGGGGTCAGTCTTGCGAGATCGTCTTCGCGGGCCGCTTGAACGGGTTGCTTTCAGGCACTGCAAAATCGAGTTCAATCTCACCCTTGTCGACGGCGTCGGAAATGTACCGGAAAGCACCGACGGTCATGCGCATCAGGTGGTCACCTGCCTTGATCGGCGGGTATTTTTCGGCAGTCTCCGCTGTCTTGAACTTCGGCAGCGGTTCAACGACAGCGTCATAGTCGAGACCGAAGAAAAGCGGCATCGAATACCGTTCCTTGCCAGTGTTGACCACGCGGTGTTGCGTCGATTTGTAAAGCCCTCCCGACCAGGTCTCGAAAATGTCGCCTATGTTCACGATGAACGTACCGGGGATCGGCGGCGCCTCCATCCAGTAATCATCGGTATTGAGCACCTGAAGACCGGGTCCACCCTGGAGCAGAATGGTGAAGCATTCGAAGTCCGAATGGGCCTCGATGCCGACGAAATCCTTGCTCGCCGGAACATCATTTTCAAGGTAGCGCAGGAGCCGCAACTGCGAGGTCGGACAGTTCACATGTTTGCGAAGCGTTCCGGCTTCAACGCCCAGTTCAAGTTCGAGCGCACCCAGCAGCTTCAGCCCGAGCGAAAAGACAGCGTCATAGTAGCTCGAGATCGTCTCCTTCCAGCCGGGAAGGTCCGGCCAGACATTGGGACCGGTCATTTTCCAGCCCGCCAGGTAGTCCGGATGGTCGGCGGGCGCTTCGAACGACATGTCCCACGCTTCGTTGAAGTTTATCGTCTTGGGGAACGCGCTGCCGTTTTCCTCGAAAGGGACATAGCCGCGGTGATTGGTGCTGTAGCCGCACCAGTATTTCATCTTGTAGCGCCGGGACCGGGTGTGGAACGCCTGGGAGGCGGCGAACGCTTCATCCATCAGGGTCTGATCGATGCCGTGGTTCCGAATGTAGAAAAAGCCCGATGTCTTCGCCGCCTTGCCCAGCTCCCGGGCAACGTCCGCCAGAGCCGAGGGATCGTCGCCGTGGAGGCCGGACAGATCGATGACCGGCAGAGACACATGTTCCGAACTCAATGCGACCTGGTCATCGGTTCCATCCACCCTCGCCTCTTGAGCAAGCGTGTTTTGGTCCAAGAGATCACGCATGATGAGACTCCGATGTTTGGCGCGGTAATCGATATGAGTGGTAGCCGCAGTGCCCATCACGAGCGATGGCACACAGGGCAACTGAGTGTTTCAGGATATCAGCAACGAACTTCTGCACAATAATTGTCTTTGTAGAAAAATTAGGCAACACGCCTATCAATCGTACATGGCCTCTCCGCTGCACAGTCGATCAATTTACCATCTAGCTGTTTTAGTTGAGCTTTTTGTTTGGCATGCAATGTGCTTTGCCTACGGGCATGCCTCAAGATCAATGAGGTTCCACCAAAGTTGGCGAGCGAGGGGCCGCCGAATTCTGAGAGGAACACGCTGGATGACGCAGAAATTCAAGACCCGGAGCACGGCTGACCTGACACGCCGTTCGATCCTGAAAGGTGCGGCAGGTACCGCAGCCCTGGCCGCAGGCAGCTCGCTGCTTGCCATTCCGGCGATCGCCCAGGCGCGGTCGATCAAGATCGGTTCTTACGGGGGGTACTTCGAAGACAGCTTCAAGAAATTCGTCTATCCGGCCTTTACCGAGGCGACCGGCATTACGGTTGAGTCCGTCACCCAGCCGAACTCCAGTGACTGGCTCGTGACGATGCAGCAGGCGGCAGCCTCCGGAACGGTGCCGGCCGACGTGTCTCTCTACGGCAAGGACACGATGATCAAGGCGACGCGTATCGGCGACATGCTCAAGCCGCTGGACGCATCGAAAATCCCCGGGGTGACCAATCTGGATGCCGAGTTCCTGTATGAAGGTCCGGACGGTCTTGTCGGTGTCGGTTCGATGGCGTGGTTCAACGCCATGGTGATCAATCCGAACGAGGTGACACCTGCACCGACCAGCTGGAAGGAATTCTGGGAAAACCCCGCTTTCGAAGGCTCGCTCGGAATATCCAAGAAGGTCGACGGCCGTCTGCTCGACATTACAGCGAAAACCTTCTTCGACGGAGCCGAGACACTGATGACCGAAGACGGGATCGTGGCGGTCCTGGACAAGGTTGCGGAACTCAAGCCGCATGTGGCGCTGTGGTGGTCGGCCGAGAGCCAGATGGAACAGGCGATGAAAAACGAGGACGTGATCGCCGGTTCCTATTATCTGGACGTCGCCAACATCATGGCGTCCGACGGTTTCCCGATCAAACCGCTCTTCCCCGCCGAAGGCAACCCGATCGGCTACGGGTCCTGGTGCCTGAGCCCGCTTTCGGAGAAAACCGGTGAAGCGTACGAGTTCATGGCGTTCTCCAGTGATCCAGCAACGCAGGCGCTGATGTCGCGCAACATTGGCACGGCTCCCCTGGTCAACAGGGAACTGACCGACCTGACGGACGAGGAGTTCGCATTCGTTTCCGGGTCGCCGATCATTACGCCGGCCTACGAGTCCTATCTCGACAACGAGACGTTCATCAAGGAGCGGTGGGACGCGATGCTCGCCGGAGCCTGACGCCGCTCAGATTGGGGCGGGTGATACGGGAACAGTCCTGTTGATCCCGCCTCTCTGCACAAGCAAATCGGGTGCTGCGCCACGCGCGGTAACGGCCGCTTGCAAACGCCTGGAACTCATCACGCGAACATTTCGAAAGTAGCAGCTTCATGGCCGGACTGGTCTTAAAGGACGTCAGAAAGACATATGGCGAGGTAACTGCGCTTCAGAACATCGACCTTGTTTTTCCAACAGGCAAACTGACGGCGCTTCTGGGACCCTCGGGCTGCGGCAAGACGACGTTGCTGCGTATCATTGCCGGGCTCGAAACGCCAACCAGGGGAAGTCTTTCGCTCAACGGTGACGACATCACGACGCAGGCTGCCAACAAGCGCAAGTTCGGCATGGTGTTTCAGTCCTTCGCCCTCTTCCCTCATTTGTCGGTGGGCGAGAATGTCGCCTACAGCCTCACGATTTCGGGCGTCGAGAAGAACGCGCGTTCACGACGTGCACAAGAGCTGCTCGATCTTGTTCAGATGGCGGATTTCCAGGACCGCCGGATCGGTCAACTTTCAGGCGGCCAGCGCCAGCGCGTCGCTATCGCCCGTGCCCTGGCCCAGGAGCCGGAAGTGTTCCTGCTCGATGAGCCCATGTCCGCCCTGGATGCTCAGTTGCGCGAAACCATGCAGGTCGAGCTGCGCCTGCTGCAGCAGCAGCTGAACATCACCACCATCGTCGTTACCCACGATCAGCGGGAAGCGATGACAATGGCTGACGAGATCGTCGTCATGAGCAACGGTGTCTGCGAACAGATCGGCACGCCGACAGATATTTATCAGCGCCCGGAAACACCGTTCGTGGCTTCTTTCATTGGCAAAGCGAACTTTCTCAGCGGAATTGTTCGCAGCGGGCGCGTCATTGCCGGCGAATGCCCGTTTGATCTCGAGAAACCCGCCCCGTTTGTGGACGGCTCGCCGGTGCAACTCGTTTGCAGACCGGAGAATGTGGAATTGTGTTCTGCCGACGAGAATACCCCGAACACCCTGACCGGCCCGGTTGCCTTCGTCAGGGATGTCGGTCCAACGCGGGAAGTCTTCGTCGAGACAAGCGCGGGACGGGTTATTTGCGAAATGCCGTCGACCGAGGCCGCCTCGGTGGTTCAGGGTGAAACGACGGGGGTCAGGCTGAAACCCGGTGCCCTGTTGTGTTTCCCCGGCGAAACCACCGCTGCAGCTGCCGAACGAACAGTGCAGTCTGCCGACCAGCGCGAGAATGTCGCCGCATGAGCGACCTGACTGCAGCGGCTTCCCTGGCGCAAACCCAAAGGGGCTCCCTCAGGGAAAGCCGACAGGGGGCGCCGACCGGTGACGTGCATCGGTTCAGCACACGCTCGATCATCACGACGGCGATTGCCGCAGTTCTTCTTTTTGTTTTCCTGGCACCGATCCTGCTCGTGGTCGCCGTGAGTTTCGGCGAGAAGATCGAAGGCGCGAGCTGGGTGTGGGCCTTCGATCCCAGCAATTATGCAAGGGTTTTCGTGGGTATCGGCTGGCCGGACGAGATCACGCTGCTCTACGCCTACAAGCTCGGCTACACACTGGCTTATGCGGTCCTCGGATCGCTGATCGCGATCGCATTCGCGTTTCCCTTTACCTATTTCCTCAGCCAGTGTTCGCGCCCGGTGCAGGCTGGCTGGCTGGTATTCATTCTGGCCAGCCTGTCCATGTCGGAAGTCTTCATCGTCATGGGCTGGGACATCATGCTGTCCAACCGCTCCGGCCTTCCCGCCCTTTTCAAGGCAACCGGTGTGACGGCGTGGCTGAAGGAGTCCGGAGGGCTTGCCGTGCTGAAGGACTGGGGCCTTGCGAATCCGCGCAACGTGAAGTTCAAGACGTCCCAGCTGGCGACGGTGCTCACGATGGCATACCTGGTCTGGCCCTATGCGGTGATCCTGCTCTATGCACCGCTGTCGCGCATTGATCGCTCGATGATCGAGGCGGCACGCACCATGGGAGCCGGATCCTTCACCGTCATGCGCACGGTGATTGTGCCGGTTGTCCGCATCCCGGTCATGGGAACCTTGCTGCTGCTGTTTGTCTATCTGCTCGGTGCCTATGTGACCGTCACCTATTTCGCAGAACCCGCTCACCAGACATTGCCCGTTTCAATCTACGAGGCGATCCGGGGCGCGACACTCAACGCGCCCTTTGGCGCTGCCCAGGCCGTGGTGCTCCTGACCACGGCCGCTGTGTTCATTCTGGCAAGCCTGTGGCTTGGCCGTCTTGCGGAGAAACGGGGTCGATGAAAGCCGCATTCAAACACGGTTTCATGCTGATTTGTGCCGCCTATATCAGTCTGCCGATCGTGATCGTGTGCCTGTCCGCCCTCAATGGCGGCCGTTCCATGCTGTTTCCTCCGAAGGATCCGACCCTGGCCCGCTTCGGAGAGTTTTTCGTATCCGAACCGGTATGGCTCCGCTCGATGGAGAACTCCGTCATTGTCGCGCTCGCGAGCGCAACATTGGCCGTACTGATTGCCTGGCCCATCGCTTATGACCAGTGGAAGCGGAATACGCCGCTCTCCCGCGCCCTCACAGGTCTTGCCGGACTGCCCTTCGCCTTGCCGCCGATCGTGTTCGGGGTCGGCTTGAGCTTCCTGTGGACCTTTGTCGGCGGATTGGGGAACATCTTCACCGGCATACTGAGCCACACGGCATTGCTCGCAGCGCTGCCGCTCGTGACGATTTCGATCGGACTGCAATCCATCGACAAGTACCACCTGGACGCGGCGCAAACCATGGGTGCCGACGAAGCGACTATCCTTCGGACGATCATTCTGCCGCAGACCCTTTCTTACACCTTGTCCGGCTTCTTCTTCGTGGTGGTTCTGAGCTTCCACGAATTCATCGTCATCTTTTTCGTGTCTGCTTCCGCCTACAGCACGGTGACGCTGCAGATCTTCAATTCGCTGCGCAACGGTTTCACACCGACGATGGCTGTCGGGGCGATTACCTTCCTTTTGGTTTCAATTGCCGTTTTCAGTGCAGTCGCCCGTTATGGCGACCTTCCCCGCCTGCTTGGTGCAGATCCGGCGCAAAAAGACACATGATCCGAGAAGGACAACAACCATGCCCGAACAACCCCTGATCGTCGGAAACCCGGTGTTGCTGGTGATCGACATCCAGAAGAGCGCGTTTCTTGAAAACTATGACGGCGGCATTCCGAAGATGTCCGCATACACAAATGCCATGCGTCAGGCCCGAACGGTGATCGATGCCGCGCGTGCGAACGACATCCCGGTGATCTTCTTTCAGGAAGCCCATCGCCCGGACATGGTCGACTTTGGACGCGAACTTGACGGCACCGAAGACGTTCATTGCGTCGAAGGACGTGAAGGAACGGAAATTGCCGACGAAATCGTTGGTCTGAAACCTGATGACTATGTCATCAAGAAACGGCGCTATTCCTGCTTTATCGGGACCGATCTCGACATCCTGCTACGGGGCTTGAAAGCCGACACGCTTGTCATGGTCGGCGGACTGACCAATGTGTGCGTTCACTACACGTTCGCAGACGGCCACCAGAAAGACTTTTACTGCCGCGTCGTGAAGGATTGCGTCGGCGGCTCCGATCCCGACGCACATTCAGCCGCGCTCGATGCAATGGAGTATCTGCAAACCGGAGCCGTTCGGGCGTCCGATGAAATCATAGCCGCGTTCGGTTCACACGGAGCCGCAGCAGCCTGATGGAGGGCGCCGCGGACATTGTCTCGCAGCCTGTTTGCGACGCTGACATACGCGGTCTTTGGCGCCGTGCCTATATCAAGGCGCCGGCAAACGTTCCCGAATTCGAAGACCATGACACGCAGGTCTACTGGTTTCAGGCCCGGGGCCTTTATGCCGATTTGCGCATTCCGGCGCGGTTTTCAAAAGGGTTGCCGGTGGCATGCCTTGCCGAACTCTCGCAGGATGATTTGCTGGCCCTCGCCGGTTCGGAGGGATTTGCCGGCTGGGCGGCGGTGGATGACGGAGTTTGCACCTGGCAGAGGGCGATCAATCTTCAGGGGCCGGAGACCGGGCGGGATATCGGCCGTCTCGAACGAGCCTCAGGCGGCCTCTTCGAGTACGGAGTTTACGCGGATTTTGTCGAACTGTGGCTGGAACAGCATAAAGGCGAGCCCGCGCCGGAAGGCCGGGTATTTACTTGCGCCGGCGGTTTCTGGGGATTTCTGATCACCACACCGTCCCGGTTTCTGTTCGCCTGTGATCGGCCTACCCGGAAAAACCTGGCGATTCCATGGAACGAAGCGCTTGCACAGGCGCTGGCAATTGCCGACCGGGATCAACTCAACGATCTGTTCCAGGCGGAGTACAGTTTCGGACGTCTTGAGAATGAAGCCGCTGTTATTGAGCTGTCGAGCCAGCCGAACCGCGTCGGAACGGTGCTCTGCGAGAACCTCCGCGCAGCAAGCGATCAGCTTGCCACGCATCACGCAAGCTTCGACGGCGACGCGTTCACGCGCCAGTGGACTGTAGCCGAACTTAACGGTCTGTCGTGAGACAGCGCTTCAAACGCCCCAGATCCGGAAGTAATTCTCCACGATTTCATCCAGGCGTTTCCTGTTAAAGCTCGGATCGTGACCTCCGTGAACGACCGCCACGTCGAGTGCCTGCAGCTTTTTCATGGTCACCACGTAGTCGTCAACGCTCATTCCCGGCCCGTCATAGATGAGCGGGCCATCATAAATCGCATCTCCTGCAAACAGAATCCCGGTTTTTTCCTCGAACAGCGCGATACTGCCCGGCGAGTGTCCCGGCACATGCAGAACAGTGAATTGCCGGTCGCCCAGATCGACGGTATCGCCTTCCTCCAGAAGCCCGGTGGCGGGTGCGCCCTTGAGCGTATATGAGGCCGGATCGTAGCCCTCATGAGGCAAGGCGGTTATGAGCAGTTCGTCCAGAGGCGGATAGCCCGAAGACGCAAACAACTCCAGCAGGACCGGATCAATTTCATCCCGAATGATCGTGCTCATGATGGAGGGGGACGCCATCTCGTCAGCTTCGATCGGATGAACGAGGCGGGTATCGAATTCGTGGACACCGCCGATATGATCGATATGCGTGTGGGTCGACACACAGATGATCTCGGAATGCGGCTTGGCCGACAACGGATCGACATAAGGTGCGATCGGTACGATGCCCATCCCGGTATCGATGATCATGTCGCGGCCGGAACCGCGCACGAAAAACATGTTGGCCTGCTCCAGAACATGAACATGCGGTTCCAGCAACAAGTCCGTCGTGTCATCGATCCTGGAGACCGAAAACCAGTCTTTTGCAATCGGGTAATGTGAGACGTCGGGCATTTTCACTCCGATGCTGAAGTTGCCAGCAGGAGCAGGATCATGCCCCGGACGCACGTAATCGCGCTTCACGGGCAACGGGTATTTTTTCCCGTGCCTTGAGCCGGCATATCACACTACAACGCTGTTCTTTCTCACTCTAAACAATTGAAACCGTTGTAGAAGAGCAATTTTTGGCCTGCAATGACGCTTAATTGGGCAATGCAGGTCCCCTTCCCGCCTTTCGGTATTCGGAGTACGTTTCCAGCAAGAAAAGCAATCTTGAACATGTGTGACCGGTTTGCAGAAGAAAAACCTCAACTCCGTCGACCTGAACCTCTTCAAGGTCCTCAACGCGATGATCGAAAAGCGGAACGTGACCCAGGCGGCGCAATCGCTCGGCATGTCGCAACCTGCGGTCAGCCATGCATTGAACCGGCTGCGATCGCTCTTCAGTGACGACCTGTTCGTGCGCACACCACAGGGAATGCAGCCGACAGAACGCTGTCTGGCCATCGCCGAAAAGGTCTCTGTGAGTGTCGCCGAACTCGTCAACGTAATCCAGTCGGACGAAGACTTCGATCCGTCGGAAGCGAATGCCATCGTGCGCATCGCGATGAGCGATCTTCTCACGGGACTGCTGCCCGGCATGCTGGTGCCGAAAATGAGCCGGATCGCTCCGAATATCGAATTCCGTTTTCTGCCGGCCCTCGGCCTTGCAAAGGAGGTCGTCGAACGGAGCCTTCATTCCGATCTGGATGCCGGACGCATCGATCTGGCCTTCTTCTGGGACTATGATGTTCCGAGCCGCTATTCCTGGCACAAACTGGGCGAGGTTGATTATGTTTGCGCCGGTTCAAAGGAAAACGCGCGCTTCGACCGTGACCTGGATGTCGCGTATTACGAGATTGCGCCGCATGTCAGCACGACCACCATTGATGCCAACCGGACCCGATTGGACCAGCAGATCGCTGAGAGCGGGCACAGCCGCAATGTGAAACTGCGCGTGCCGCATTTTGCGGCGGCAATGAGTGTGGTGTCGTCCTCGGACATGATCACCAGCATTCCGCGCATCATTGCGCCGATTGCGCGGGCGCGGTACGGCCTGGTCGTGCGTGAACTTCCGTTTCAATCTCCCATTCGTCATCTCAATCTTGTCTGGCACAAGACGCGTGATGGCGACCCGTTGCACAAATGGCTGCGGAAGACCGTCGCGGAGAGTTACAGGGAACTGAACAGCGCCGCCTGACCGGAAGAAAAGCCTTTGGCGCGTTTTGCGGAAGGAACCGTGTCGGAATCGATTGACCGCAAGTTTGACCAAAGCTCTTCGGCCTGTTCCGTTTCGAGCCTGTCCTCACAGCAATTCAGGAATTTGTCCAGATAATCCTGTTCCGTGAACGGGTCCGCTACCGTCCCCTTCGCAAAGGCGCGTTGGGCAGACAGTTCTTCACCCGTTTTGAGGCGCACCCTGACCTGGTGCTCGAGAGGCTGTGTTATCGGCAGTTCCTTTTCGTCCAGATCCAGAACGTTAACATGGACCTTTTCCAGATGGCTGAGGATCTCGGGGCGCCGCACTGCCTCGTCTTGCAGATCGTCCAGCCAGAATTTCCCTGCGTGCAGGAAAACAACCATTGCATATGGCAGCGAGAACCGTGCTTCCATCCCATCCCGGGGACGGTCGTAACGCAGATTTTGACGATTGGTGGTCCCAATCGAAACGTCGATACGCTCAACGTCGGCGAGATCGAATTTGTGGATCCTTGTCAGATCCTCGACCGCGTCCAACCCCTTGTGGGCCGACGCGCAACAGGCATGCCTCTTCGGCGCCAGACCAAAGGTTTCGACGGAACTGGATGCGTGAAGACTTTTCAGGACGCTTTCATATGCAGGCGTCTCACCGTCGCTGTGCATTGCCAGGAACCCATGGGGTCCGTCCAGGGCATCGGCAGACCCTTCAATGCCGGACGCAGCCAGCAGCGCCGCCTCGACGGAATTGCGGGCGGCAAAGCCGCAATGCAGCGATTTTGTCATGGTGCCGAACTGCGCTTTGGAACCTGCGGCCATGCTGCAGGATATGCTCATGGCGTTTGCGACCTCGGCCTTTGACAGACCGAGCATGTTCGCCGCTGCCGCCGCCGTCGCGATAGTCGACAGGGTTCCGGTTGCGTGCCAGCCCGCGAGGGTATGGCTTCGTCCCATTGCACTGGCAATGGCGGCCTGGATCTCAAGGCTGTACAGATAGGCATCAAGCACCTGCCTGCCGCTGCAATCGCGCTTTTCTGCCAGTGCAAACAACGCAGGAACCGCCTGCGCCGAAGCATGTGTCAGGGCGGGGTAGAAATTGTCGTCGATTTCCAGAACATGGGCTGCTGTGCCGTCGATAAAGGCGGCTGTTGAGGCAGCTTTCCCGTTTCCACCGGAAGCCGCCGCCGCCCTGACCACGACGTCGTGACCGGACGCCGCGATGATACAGCCGACGGTGTCCGCTATGCCATAACGCGCGCGTTCAAGCACCGTCGCGTTCCAGTTTCCCGGATGATCCGTGATCCACTCGGCAATCGCCCCGATAAGCATGTAAGCTTCCCTCCCGTTCGTGCCGCCCGATGTCCCAGAACAATCCGGTCATGACCCGGATCGCGCTGCGGCACAGATCCAGGCGGACATGCTCATTCGGCGCGTGCTGGGAACAGTCCGCGTAGGAATGGGGAATCCAGACCGTCGGCATCCCGACAATCCCCTGAAACGCATGGTTGGGCAGCGAGCCGCCGATACAGGGAATGAGGTCCGGCGTCTGCACTTCCGTCCTTTCCAGGGAACGCATCGTTCTGCGGACCCATGGATCGTCCGGATCCGTGGTGGTACCTCTCCACCAAGTGCTTCTGGCAGGTCTCAGGATCACGTCTTCGAAGCCGCAAGCATCCAGATGCGCGCGCAAGGTGGGCAGGATCGTTTCCGGATCGAGCCCTGCCAGAAAGCGCAGCTGGCAGCGCGCCCAAGCCGCCGGCGCGATGGCATTGACCGGACGTTCGGGAGCACCCGCCTTGATCGCCAGAACGGCAAAATTGTTCCATGCCAGCACGCGTTCGGCTGGTTCCAGTTCCGTCTCACCCCAATCCTCGTCCATCCTGCTGACACCGTTCGACTGCAGGATCGGGCAATCCTTCAGGAGGTCCCGAACACGGTCTGTCGGTTTGTCCGGTCGCCACGCCTCGATCAGAATACGCCCCTGATCGTCGGCGATCGTTGCAATGGCATGCGCGAGACGGATCACCGGGTCCTTGATCGAACCGCCCCAGTTGCCGGAGTGCCGGCCACCATCGCGATACCTGATTTCAAGATCGAAATTGAAATTACCGCGTGAACCGAGAGCAACGGTTGGCCGGTCGGTGCGGATCCTGGGACCGTCGCTGGCGATCAGGACATCAGCCGCCAGAGCGTCCCTGTGCATTTCGCAAAAGGTTTCCAGACCGGGGGAACCGGATTCTTCTTCCGTTTCGAGCAGGATCTTGCAATTGAACCCCAGACATCCCCGAGCGGCAATCACTTCCCGCAACGCCGCCATGTTGATCCAGTGCTGGCCCTTGTTGTCCGCCGTTCCGCGCCCGTACAGCTTGCCGTTGACCTGTTCCAGTTTCCAGGGAGACCGGCTTGCGTCCCATTGGCCTTCCTGGCCCGGAACGACGTCAGCGTGACCGTAAATCAACACAGTCGGCAGTTGCGGGTCTTCAATACGCTGGTAGATCGCCAATGGTCCTGAACCGGGATCAGGATTTTCGAAGACCTGCGCGGTAAAACCGATACCGGCAAGTTGCGGCGCAATGAGTTCCTTCAGATAGATCAGCTTTTGAGCCGCATCCCCGTGCTTCGACGTCTCGGTACGGCAAGCGACGAGTCTTTCCAGATCTGTCTTGAACCCACCCCCCTCAATGTAACGCACGGCGGATGCAATCGCGGCATCGCGGTCCTGAAGATCAGGCGTCAGATCGGAACTCGGCAACATTCGGAAACAATCCAGTCATTTCTTTGGTGGACGACCGCATCTCGGGCGTCGTTGACAGTCGGGAACAACCTTTTGGGGGGATGCGCAGAAACGTCCCGAAACGTTGGCCGAAGTCTATGGAGACCGTATTGAATACGTGAAATGAATTTTTACTATTTCGTTTATGCAAGAGATGCATGTGAAATCAGAAGGCGTATTCGTTCTACGCATGTTCAAAATATAATCCATGCATTGGACACATTAAGTTTTCCGGCCCTAGCGTAGTGAACGACAAAATCACCGAAATGAGGGCCCCATGAAACTAAGGTCAACGCTCCTGGCGGCTACGCTGATATCATCCCTTGCCGCACCAGCATCCGCCGACAAGGCAAACGACACCCTGGTCGTTGCGGCGAACAAGGAAATCCAGACGCTCGACAGCCTGTATTCGACAGCGCGCGAAAATGTCATTCTGTCGTACCTGACATCGGATCAGCTGGTTGTCCGGGATCCTGAAACCAACGAATATTTGCCTGCGCTCGCGTCGTCATACGCCTATGTCGACGACAAGACCGTGGACTTCGTCCTGCGCGACGGCGTGACGTTCCACGACGGTTCGCCGGTCACCGCGGAAGACATCGTCTTCTCGTTCGAATGGACGGCGAACGAACAGGCGGCAACAAAACGGGGAGCTTTCATTCGCGGCTGGTTTGAAAGTGCCGAGGCGCTCGACGGCAAAACGATCCGCATCACCGCGAAAAAACCCTACCCGCTCATGCTGCGCGACATTGCCATGTTCGTTCAGACGCGCAAGGCAGGCAGCTACGGTCCGGCATCGGATCCGAATACCAGCGCATTGACGCAGGAGTTCAACGGAACCGGCCCGTACCGTGTGGTCAGCTTCGACATGGGTGCAGGTGTCACACTTGAGAAGTTTGACGGATATTATGACGATAGCCCCAAGTCCACGGATGGTGCAAAGACCATCGTCATACGGCCGATCCCCGAATGGGGCACGGTCTCGGCGGAAATGATTTCGGGCGGGGTCCAGTTTTCCTACACCGTTCCCGATGACACCGCGCAGAATCTCGGCACCCTTCCCATGGTGGATCACGTTCCGGGACCGACGACCCGCATCGGCTTCCTGATCCTCGACGCCGGCGGTGTCACGGATCCTGATGGCCCGATGACCCATCTCAAGGTGCGCCAGGCGATGAACCACGCCGTCAACAAAAAGGCAATCGTGGATCACCTTGTCGGCGGATCGAGCGTGGTGATCAACTCGCTGTGCTATGACGGCATGTTCGGCTGCACACAGGACGTGACGACATATGACTATGACGTGGACAAAGCCAAGTCGTTGCTTTCGGAAGCGGGTTACCCGGACGGGTTCGAGCTCGATCTCTGGGCATATCGCGACAAGCCTGTAACAGAAGCCGTCGCTGCTGATCTTGCGAAGATCGGTATCAAGGCGAATATCAATTACGTAAAGCTTTCGGCTTTCTCCAAGGCACGTGCGGCAGAAGAAGCGCCGTCCATGCATGGCACCTGGGGCTATTACGCGACGCCTGATGTCGGTGCAATTCACAACCACTTCGCGGCAGGGTCGAACCGCAACCTCAACCGCGATCCGGACCTGGAAGCGCTGTTTGATGCCGCCCTCTCCACAATCGATGAGGAGGAACGAACCGATCTCTACACACAGGCCCTCAAGCTGTCAGCGGACATGGCATATCACGTGCCGATCTACCGGTTCACCGAAAACTACGTAGCCGGCACGGACGTTGACTTCACCCCGCCCTCCGATGGCCTGGTGCGGCTGAACGAAATCACCTGGAAGTAGCCGATTTCGGAAACCCGGGTGACCCTTGTGCGGGGCGCCCGGGACGGTCACCGCCCAAAGCAAAACAACAACCGGGTGACGAGGGAGAGAGGACGTGTTCAAGTTCATTGGCCGAAAGCTGGGAATGGGTCTCGTGGTGGCGATCACGGTGTCGCTCGCAACCTTCCTGATGCTCAACCTTGCCGCGGATCCAGCAGCGATGGTTGCCGGTGAAGACGCCTCACCGGAAGCTATCGAGGAACTGCGCGTGCAATACGGTTTCGACCGGCCGCTCGCAGTGCGCTACGTGGAATGGATCGGCAATGTCTTTGTCGGCAATTTCGGCGAAAGCTACTATTGGAAACGTCCTGTTTTCGACCTTTTCCTGGAACGGGCTCCCGTCACCCTGACACTCGCCTTCAGCGCCCTGACGATCACCACAGTTGTCGGTCTCCTTCTGGGGGTGCTGGCCGCGCTCAATCCGAACGGATGGCTCGACCGTTTCGCGCTGAGCCTCGGGACCGCGGCCCAGGCCGTCCCGAACTTCTGGCTCGGGCTCATGATGATCATACTTCTGGGCGTGATGTTTCCGATTTTTCCGGTGTCCGGCGACACGACCTGGAAGCATTTTGTCCTGCCGTCCTTTGTCCTGGGCATGAGCGCGGTGCCGCAAGTTCTGCGGCTCACGCGCGCGGGCATGATCGATGTATTGGGGTCGGACTATATCCGGACGGCGCGTGCGAAGGGGTTCGGCCCAGGACGCATCCTGTTCCAGCACGCGATGCGCAACGCGCTCCTGCCGGTGGTGAGCGTGATCGCGATCCAACTGGGCTACAAGCTCGGCGGTTCGGTCGTGACCGAGTCGGTCTTCGCGCTCAACGGCCTGGGGCGTCTTGCCTATGAAAGCATTCTGGGAGCCGACATCCCGACCGTGCAGATGCTGGTTTTCGTCTTCGCCCTCATTTTCATCTTCCTCACCGTTGCCGGGGACGTTTTCAACGCCTGGCTCGATCCCAGACTGCGCCTGGAGTGATACAGATGACCGACGCGAGCACAAATCCGCACCATATGGTCGGCGAAATCATCGACCTGACACCCAGGGAGCGGATGATCAAAAAGGCCAGGTCACATCGTGGCCTTCAGTTCGGTGGCACCGTTGTCCTGATCATGACGCTGGTCGCGCTGCTGGCACCTGTCCTTGCCCCCTACTCTCCCTTCGAGCAGGATCTGGCCAAGCGCCTGATCTCGCCCGTCTGGGCCGAGGGCGGCAGCTGGGACCACATTTTCGGAACCGACCAGCTTGGCCGCGACTATCTCAGCCGTCTGATATACGGCGCGCGCGTTTCCATGGGCGTCGGCTTCGGCGCGGCCCTTCTGGGATGCGTCATCGGTGTGACCATCGGCCTTGTCGCGGGATATCTGGGGGGACGGGCCGACCGGGCGGCGTCGTTTCTGCTCACCTGCCAGCTGGCCCTGCCCTCTTTGCTCCTGGCCATGGCGCTGGTCTTCTTTGTCGGCGCTTCGATCACGGCACTGATCGTCGTTCTGGGGTGTCTGCACTGGTCCTACTACATGGTGGTCACACGGACGATGACCCGGCAGATACGCGAGCTTGAATACGTCTCCGCTGCGCGCAGTATCGGCAGCACCGACCGCCAAATCCTTTTCTACGAAATCCTGCCCAATCTCTCGAACCAGATCATCGTTGTGTTCTCGCTGGAAATGGCCGTGGTCATCATCCACGAGGCCGCGCTTTCCTTCCTGGGGGTCGGCGTGCAGCCGCCGACCGCGTCCTGGGGACTGATGATCGCCGAGGGCAAGGAAGCGATGTACTTCAAACCGTATCTTGTCGCCATTCCGGGCGCCGCGCTGTTCCTGCTGGTGCTTGCCGTCAATCTGCTGGGCGACGGAATACGCGACATCACCGCCCCGGAAGGCCGCAACTGACGCAGGAGAGCGAGGATGCCCCTACTCGAAGTCGAAGACCTGTCCGTCACGCTGAAGCTGGCGGAAGGCGACTTGACAGCCGTTTCCAACATTTCACTATCCGTGGAGAAAGGTGAAACACTCGGGATCGTGGGTGAATCGGGGTCCGGCAAGTCGATCTCGTCACTCGCCGTCATGGATCTGCTGCCAAAGGGGACCGTCCGGAAAGCGTCGAAAATGCGGTTCGGCGATACCGACCTCCTGTCCGTGACCCCATCGCAAATGGCGGCCCTGCGCGGCAACAAGATCGCAATGATCTTTCAGGAGCCGATGACCTCGCTCAATCCGGTCTACACGATCGGACGGCAGATGACCGAACTCCTGATGCTACACAGGGGCGTGTCACGGTCCGATGCGCGCGACCGTGCCGTCGAACTCCTGGAAAAGGTCGGGATCACGGCCGCCAGAAGCCGCCTGTCCCAATATCCCCATCAGCTCTCCGGTGGCCTCAGGCAACGCGTCATGATCGCAATGATGCTGATGTGCGAGCCGGAACTGATTATCGCGGACGAGCCGACGACTGCCCTTGACGTGACGATCCAGGCACAGATCCTGACACTTCTGCGCGATCTGCAACGTGAGATGAACATGGCCATGATCATCATCACGCATGATCTTGGCGTAGTCGCCCGGGTTTCGGACAAGGTTGCGGTCATGTATGCCGGGCAGATTGTTGAAACCGGCCGTGTCGACGAGGTGTTCGGTGCGCCGCTTCATCCTTACACGCAAGGCCTGCTTGAAAGCATTCCGATCCCCGGCGAGATCAGCCCCGGAGAAGAACTTGGCTCCATCCCCGGGCTCGTCCCTTCGCTCAAAACCAACTTCCGGGGATGCCGGTTCGCGAACCGCTGCAGCAGGGCATTCGAGGCCTGTCACACAACACCGGTTGCGTTGCGTGGGACAGCACCGGGACGACGAAGCCGTTGCCTTTTGAGTGAGCAGGAAGCCGAACAGGCATTCAGGGCCGGATATGGCACGGCGGGCACCGGACCGACAGACTATGGCTCAGACATCAACATGTCGGACGCGCCGGTACTCTCGGCAAGGGATGCGGAATGCGTGTTCCGCATCAAGGCCAACATGTTCGCGCAGCCGAAGCAGTTACGCGCTGTCGACGGCATCTCGCTCGACCTGCACCGGGGCGAAGTCGTTGCTGTGGTCGGGGAAAGCGGGTGCGGGAAATCAACCCTGGCCCGCATGCTGCTCGGCCTGCGCAAACCCTCCTCCGGACATGTCACGCTGAACGGTGAGGACATTTCGGGCCTTTCGAATGTCGAAAAATCCCGGCGGGTCCAATCCATCTTTCAGGATCCCTACTCCTCGCTCAATCCACGCAGGACGATCGGCGAGATCATTCGCAGGCCCCTGCAACTGCATGGATCCGGCTCATCAGCCGACCAGCAGAAAACGGTTGAGACAATCATGGAGCGCGTCGGCATTCCACGCCGTCTCTATCACAATTATCCGAACCAGTTGTCAGGCGGTCAGCGCCAGCGTGTTGCGATCGCCCGTGCGCTCGTCCTGAAGCCTGAAATCGTTGTGTGTGACGAGCCGACCTCGGCGCTCGATGTCTCGGTTCAGGCACAGATCCTGAACCTGCTTCTGGAACTCAGGGAGCAAATGCAGCTCACCTATCTGCTGATCACGCACGACATGGCCGTGGTCGAACATATCGCGACGCGCGTGGTGGTGATGTATCTGGGTCGGGTCGTCGAAATCGCGGATGCACGCACCCTCTTCGAAAATCCCAGGCATCCTTACACGAAGGCTCTGCTGAGTTCGGTGCTGACGCCCGAACCCGACGCCGACGTGCCCGACATCGAACTCGGCACGGCCTATCCGAACCCGATCGATCCGCCAAGCGGTTGCACCTTCCACCCCCGGTGCCCGATCGCAACTGATCTGTGCAAACAAACCGCGCCCGAATTGCGCCAAACCGGCCAATCGGAGACCGCCTGCCACAACGTGGCCGCCGAGGTGATGGCTGCGGAATAGCGGGCGGTTTCGGGCCGGGCTGAGAACTGCTGACTTCGGAAGACAGAACAAGGAAGTGCCGGCATGTGAGATTGGCTACTTGAACCTCACTTTCAGGGAGACCAAGGATGAACGCTTTTTTGCACAACTTCGATTATCCGCGGTGTTTCAATGACCTGTTGAAGTCCGCGAAAGAACACAGTTTCCAAGACTACGCGACGAGCCACGGTGACGACACACACGTGGTTCAATTGAGTGCCGGCCGGTTTGGTGCCAAAGTGCTGACAACAGGTTCAGGGAGTGTTTCAACCCGTCTGGAATGCTGCAACCAAGTGATCGAACGCGAAATGTCCAGCGGCCCGGACGCGCTGGTTTTCCATGTCTGCGTGGATGAGCACCACCCTGATCTGTCCTACAACGGAATTACCAGGGAAACGGACTGGGTGTTTGTGCAACCTCCCGACGCCAAAAGCGTTCTGATTTCGCCGCCCTGGAGCGTGCAACTGACGGTGCAGGTCAGCTACACATCCTTTCTGCACCATCTGTCGTCAATGCCGGAGATCGTCCAGTGGATCACACGTCTCAACAGAAACGGTGATTTTCTAAAGTCCACTCTGATTGCCGACCGTTTGAGGGACACCGGGCGTCTGGCCATAGAGTTTTCGAAACAGGAAATCTGGACAGACGATCCGGACGCAGTTGCCAAAAATCTCATGCTGAGCCTCATCATCGGACTGACGCTCCAGTGGTTGCCGAACAATGCGTTCCCGACCTATCCGAAACCAAACGTCCTCAACCGTTTCCAAACCATGCGGCGCTTGCTTCTGGAGAACCACGAGGCGCTCCATGACGACGGTCCGCGCGCAGTTTCAAAACTGGGGTCCCGGCGTTCGATTGAAAAAGCGTTCTCCGAGCTGATTGATATGGGGCCGGTCATGTACGCGCGCGTTTTAAGGCTGAACAGGGCGCGACGGAAATTTCGAGACCCCGCCTTCTCGGGACAAACCATCGGCGACATCGCTGCCGAAGAAGGGTTTTGGGAGTGGAGCCGTTTCACCAGCTATTATCGAAAGCAATTCGGTGAATTGCCGTCCGAAACGCGCAGTCGTTCGCCTCGTTTCAAAGCGTGTGCCTGAAACACGACCGCAAAAACAGGTCATGCAGCGATACCAACGGCAACGCTTGGAGGCACTCTGAATACAGTTGCGGTTCGGCGTTCCTACTGGCAGAGAATTAACCAAGCGCTGATGTGCCAATTCCTTCGGTCTGCAATGCGGCGCGCTGATCTCCTAAAGGCGCTGCAGATAGAAAATCAAAACTGCTTGCCTGTTGTGCAGCGACTTGGCTTTTTGAGTTAAACCCAACAAATCTGCGATGTCTAAACTTTGGGCACTTCTTCTCTTTTCAGCTTGACTAAATAATCCGTCGGAAAATTTAATTTTTTCATTCCGTGTTTGTGCGTTTTGCTGTGAGCAGTACCACAGGCAGTCTCACGGAGATCAAGCAAATGGAAAACAAATACAAGAGCGCAAACCGCCTTGACCTGACGCAAGCCGACGAAGCGACTGTCAAAGAAATGATCAAGCGAGGTGCTTCCAGAAGGGCGTTTCTGGCATGGATGATGGCGGCCGGTGCAACGGCGGGAGCGGCTGGCGCGATCTTCGGGTCCACCAAACAGGCCATCGCGGCAACTCCGAAAAAGGGTGGCCGACTTGTTATGGCAATCGAGGCCCATAGCCCTGGCGACACGCTTGATCCCGCTGCCTTCAAATCGAACATCGATTACTTCCGGGGCCGGATGTTTTACGGGTCTCTGGTTCGGCTTCAGGATGATCTGAGTTACCAGCCCGAACTCGCGGAAGAGATTTCAACGAATGACAACGCGACCGAATGGACGTTCAAACTGCGCAAGGGCGTGGAATTTCACAACGGCAAGACGATGACGGCCGATGACGTGCTCTATTCCATGAACAGGCATGTCGGTCCTGACTCCGCTTCCACCGGCGCAACGTTGTTCAGCATGGTGGACCGTTGGGAAAAGGTGAACGACTACGAAGTCCGCGCAATCCTGAGTTCGCCAAATGCAGACTTTGCCATTGCGCTCGGTACTTTCCAGTTCAAGATCATACCCGACGGTTGGACGGACTTCGCCAACCCGGTCGGCACCGGCCCCTACACGGTGAAGGAGTTCAAGCCCGGTGTCCGTTGCGTCGGCGCGCGCTTCGACAACTACTGGGAAGACGGTGGACACCTGGACGAGCTTGAACACTTTGCGATCCCCGACCCCGTTGCGCGCCTCAACGCGCTCCTTTCCGGCGAGATCGACGCAATGGCCAACGTCGACCCCAGGACGATCGGGAAGATCGAATCGACGGAAGGTGTCGGAATCTGGGCGTTGCAGTCCGGCGCTTTCATGGGGATTGCGGCACGTCGCGACCTGCCGGTTTCGAACAATACCGATCTCATTCGGACAATTCAGTATCTGATGGACCGCGAACGGATCGTGAAAGGTGTCCTGAAAGGACAAGGCACGCTCGGAAACGACCAGCCGATCGGTCCGGCCTACCCCGATCACTGTGCGGAAATTCCGCAGCGAATGCTGGATCCGGACAAGGCGAAGTTCCACTTCGAAAAGTCCGGCGTCGGAAATACTGCTGTTCCGATTGTCGTTGCCGATGTCACGCCGGGCGCTGTCGATCAAGCACTCTTCCTTCAGCGTGAAGCGCAGAAAATCGGCATGAACATCGACGTGCAAAAGGTTTCGACCGACGGGTATTGGAGTTCCGTCTGGAAAGTCGCACCGTTCTGCGCCACCCAGTGGAACATGCGTCCCACCGCCAACATCATGATGTCGGTCGCCTTTGCCTCCACGGCAAAGTGGAACGAATCCTACTGGAAAAACGAGCAGTTCGACAAACTTCTGGTGGATGTTCTGGCGGTCACCGATCCGGCGCAACGCAAACAGATGTATTGTGACATGCAGACACTTATTCACGAAACGGGTGGCAGCATTTTCCCGGCGCACACGAACTATATCGACGGTGCCGCCGATCACGTGAAGGGCCGGACGCATGTGCCGCTGAACAATTTCGGCGGTTGCGAAAGCCCACCGTTCCTGTGGCGGGACGACGCCTAGGAACAATCGAATGCAACTTGGACAAGCGGCCTTCGACGAAACACTGACCTGGTTTGCCTCAGAGGCCGCTTCGCATGTTGTATCTGATCTTTAAGAGGCTTGTGATCGGCACCATCACCATCTGTGCGGTGTCGATCATTATCTTTCTCGGCACCAAGGTGCTGCCCGGCGATGCGGCACAGATCCGGCTTGGACAGGAAGCAACTCCGGAAAACCTTGCTGCGTTGCGCACCAGACTGGGGCTCGACCTGCCACTTTGGGAACAGTACCTGAATTGGCTTTTCGCCTTTTTGCAGGGCGATCTCGGGAACTCGCTTGCCGGAGATGCGCCCGTCAGCGAGCTGATCGCCGATCGCTACAAGAATACGCTCTTCGTCAGCCTCCTGACGGCCCTGATTGGCGTGCCAATCTCACTTACATTCGGCATTCTCGCCGCCATGTTCCCAGGGAGCCTTTACGATCGGTTGCTGACACTCGTGACGGTCAGTCTCGTCGCAGCTCCCGAGTTTTTCACAGCAACACTCCTGGTTCTCATTTTTGTTTTTTGGCTCGGCGTCGGAAATTCCGTCGTGATCGGCAGCATCGAAGGACTGGGTTTCTGGGAGCTGATCAAGCATTTCGCGCTTCCAATCGGGGTCATGTGCCTGATCATTGCGTCGCAACTTGTCCGGATGACCCGCGCAGCCGTTTTGAATGTCATGAGCTCACCCTACATCGAAATGGCCATATTGAAGGGATTGTCGCGGCAAAGAATAATCCTGCGGCACGCTCTGCCGAATGCCATCGGCCCCATCGTGAACCTGGTGGCACTGAACCTCGCCTATCTGGTCACCGGCGTGATCGTCGTCGAGATCTTTTTTGCGTATTCGGGACTTGCAACGCTGATCGTGCAGGGTGTGCAAACGCGTGACTTCGTGGTTGTCCAGGCCGTCGGAATGATTTTCTGCGCAGCTTACGTCTGCCTGATGCTGATCGCCGACATTGCTGCAATCGTTTCAAATCCACGGTTGAGGTATTCCAAGTGATCAGTAAAGACCCGCACACCTACATGGATACCCATTTCGTCGCCAAAGAGGACGACGATGCACCTTTTTCCGAATTGCAGGACAGCCCTCCGCGCAGAAAATTCCGTTTGACATTCGGCGGATGGATTGGCGCAGCGGTGGTGACGTTCTGGCTGCTTGTCGCGGTCTTTGGACCGTGGCTTGCCCCTTATGGCGAAAACGACCTGCCTTTCCCTGATGACTACAGTGAGTTCCAGCACCCCAGGGCAGGAGCGCCGCTTGGAACCGATTTCAGCGACCGTGACATTCTCAGCCGTCTCATGTACGGCGCCAGCCGAACCATCGGCATCTCGATAGCGGCAACCCTGCTCGCCTATGGTGTGGGGGTCATCCTCGGGGTTGGCGCAGCTGTTGCCGGCCCCAAAACAGACATGGTGCTCAGCCGTATCAACGACGCCTTTCTAAGTTTGCCGACAATCATGCTCGGCCTTGTGGTGGTCGCTGCAGTCGGGTCGTCCATCCCAATCCTGATTGTCACCGCGGGTCTTGTCTACGCCACGGTCGTGTACCGGCTTGCACGTGCGCTCGGCGTCGAAATCATGGTCATGGATTTTGTCGAGGCCGCCAAGTTGCGAGGAGAAAAAATCTGGTGGCTGGTCGCGCGCGAAATCTGGCCAAACGCTGCAATGCCGCTCATCTCCGATTTCGGCCTGCGTCTGATATACGTCATCCTGTTTGTCTCAAGCCTCAGTTTCCTTGGACTTGGCGTGCAGCCTCCGCGCGCGGACTGGGGCTCCATGGTGCGCGAGAACCTTGGCGCGTTCCAGTCCTATGACGGATCCCTGGTGCCGGTTGTCGCGCCAGCAGTCGCGATTGCGACGCTGACGATCGGAATCAACCTCATTGTAGACGACATATCGGCCTTTGCGGGCGGCAAACTCTCCGGGCGGATGTAGAACATGTCGACAGATATTGTTTTCGAAGCACAGCAACTGCGCGTAAGCGCACCGCAATCAGACGGAAGCGAACTGGAAATCGTCAAGGGCGTGGATTTTCAGGTTCCGAAAGGCAAGGTGGTTGCGCTGATCGGGGAATCCGGTTCTGGCAAGACGACCATCTCCCTGTCTGCGCTCGGCTACTGCAAGCCTGGCTTGAAGTTCTCAGGCGGCCAGGCACGTTTGCTCGGCGACGACCTTTGCCGGAAAACCACGGCTGAATTGCGCCCTTTGCGAGGGCGCAAGGTCGCCTACCTTGCACAAAGTGCTGCGGCGACGTTCAATCCGTCCATCAAGATCAATGAACAGGTTGTCGAAGCTTCCGTGACCCGTAATCTGATGTCCCGCCAAGACGCCGATGCAAGAGCCCTGGAACTCTACAAGTCGCTCGATCTGCCGAACCCCGAGACGATCGGAGACCGCTATCCGCACCAGGTTTCCGGCGGTCAATTGCAACGGCTGATGGCGGCAATGGCGCTTTGCGGCAAGCCGGATCTGCTCGTTCTGGACGAGCCGACAACGGCACTTGACGTCACGACCCAGATCGAGGTCCTCAAAGCGTTCAAGAAGGTCATTCACGACGAGGGTGCTGCTGCCATCTATGTCAGTCATGACCTCGCCGTCGTGGCACAGATCGCAGACTATATCGTTGTCCTGTACGGTGGTGAGGTTTTGGAAAGAGGCCCGGCCGAGGCCATCATAAACAACCCGAAGCACAGCTATACAAAACGGCTCATGGCGGCTGCAAAACCCTGGGATCCCGATACGGTCGAACAAGAAAGCCAAGGCGGTAACAAAAAAACAGAAGATGTCGCCGCGATGCTCGATGTTTCCGCCGGATATGGAAAAGCCTGGAATGGCAAGCCCGCCGTCAATGTTCTGGAAAACATCGACTTCGCCGTTCCAAAACGGTCGACCGTAGGGGTCATCGGGGAATCGGGAAGCGGGAAATCGACATTGGCAAGGGTCTACGCCGGCCTGCTTCCTCCTTCCGAGGGGGCTCTTCTCCTCGATGGTCGCGAACTCGAACCGTCCTACCGGCGACGTTCGATCGACCAGTTGAGAAAGATCCAGTTTGTCTATCAGATGGCGGACACCGCGCTCAATCCGCGGCAACGCGTCGGCGATATCATCGGCCGGCCCCTGGAGTTTTATCTCGGCCTCAAGGGCAAAGACAAGCGAGCGCGCGTGGATGAACTGCTGCGCCTGGTTGACTTGACCCCGGAGTTCGCGAGCCGGTATCCCGACGCACTGTCCGGAGGCCAGAAACAACGTGTAAACCTGGCACGCTCGCTGGCTGCTGAGCCGGAAATCATTCTTTGCGACGAGGTCACTTCGGCCCTTGATACGATTGTCGGCGGGAATGTCATCGAACTGCTTAAACGGCTTCAGCGGGAAATCGGTATTTCCATTGTCTTTATCAGTCACGACCTGTCCACAGTCGCGTCCCTTGCCGGCGACATCGTGGTCATGAATTCAGGGCAGATCGTTGAAAAAGGTCCGACCCAGCAAATATTGAAGCAGCCGCAACACCCCTACACGAAACTGTTGATCAGTTCGGTACCGGAAATGCGGCTTGGGTGGCTGGAGGACACGGTTTCCGCGAGACTTGAGCAGTCAACGCCACACGTTCCCCAGGGCTGATGGCTGCAGCTTGCCCAAGGTTTTCTCAATGCAGGCGCCGACTTCGAACATCCTGCGATCGTCGAAACGCTTGACGACGACTTGCACCCCGGCCGGCAGACCGGCACGGGTCAATCCGCAAGGCAAGGACAGACCGGCAAGATCCAGATAATTCACGAATCGCGCAAAAGGTGTTGCCGGTGCGGTCAAATCAACTTCGGCCACGGGAATCGCGGCGCCGGCACACGTGGGCGTCACGAGTGCGTCAAAGTCGTCCATGGCGAGGCGCATTTCCGCAATCGCATCGTTGCGGCGGTTCAACAGGACCGAGTAGTGCGCCGCGGAAACAGCCTTGCCATCCAGAATGCGTTCCCGGATGAAAGGCTGCATTTCGCTGTCGAGTTTCTCCGCCAGTTGCCCAAACGTGGTGTAGATTTCCGCGCTCACGAGGCTGACCGTGTCGGTCAGGTAGGCACTGAACGGCCGCGGTGGCCGAAACTCCGTCATCGTCGCTCCGGATGATCTCAGCGCATCCAGCGACATTTCATAGAGCCGCAAGATGTCGCTGTTCACGTTCTGAAGAAACTGCGTTGGAAGGAACCCGATGCACACGCCTTCGAGGTTTTGAACTTTCCGCCCTCTCCGTTCGCCGCCACCGCGCGTTTTTGGCTTTGCGCCGGCTTTGTCTGCATCCGCCAGCACGTCAAACAGCAAGGCTGCATCGCCAATGGTGTTGGCAAAAAATCCGACGACATCCAGACTTGGACTGAGGGGAACCATGCCTTTCCTGTCAATCGATCCGAACGATGGTTTCACACCAACACAGCCGCAAAAGGAGGCCGGCACCCTCGCAGAGCCACCCGTATCAGACCCGAGAGCGAACGGGACCAGTCCCGCGCTGACAGCGACCGCCGATCCACTGCTGGACCCTCCGGCAACCCGGTGCGTTTCCATGTCGTATGGATTCCAGGGAGAGCTGTATAACCTGTTCACGCCCCAGGCACCGTAGGCGAACTCATCCGTATGCGTTTTGCCGATCACGATCATGCCTGCATCGGTCAGTTTCCGGACAGCCGCAGCGGTCGCCAGGTCCGGCGGTATCGAATGGCTTCGTGTCCCGGCCCGCGTTTCATGTCCCCTGACGTGGAACAGGTCTTTCACCGCGACCGGAATTCCATGCAGGGGGCCAACTTCGGCGCCCTTGGACCGAAGAGCGTCTGCGGTTCTTGCCGCATCACGCGCCTCTTTTTCAAACACGGAAACAAAGGCGCCGAGTTTCCCATCCAACTCGGCGATTTTTGCCAGGCAGATATCCGTGATCTCACTGGATGAAATCTCTCTGCGGGCAAGTTTTTCAACGGTGTTGCTCAGCGACAAGGATGACCTCTGAAGACAGTTCGGATCATTTGAGACCTTCGAGAATTGTCGTCTCAAACATGCCACGCGCCTTTATTTCACGCTCTTCGACCATGACCCTGCCACGCGCGATTACGGTATCGATGTTCCAATTCTCGTCGAAAAATACCAGATCTGCGTCCATTCCCACATCGACGCGCCCCTTTTGTTTGAGGTGGTATGCCGTTGCCACATTGCTTGTGACGAGGGTCAGCGCCTCTTCCGGCTTGAGACGATCCTGTTCGATCAACTGCCGCCAAACCATGTGCAGGCTTCCGACGTGTCCGTAGTTGGCGCGGGTCGGGACTGCTTCTCCCTTTTCCTCTTTCGGAGGCGCGCCATTGCCGTCCGAGCTTATCAGGATCTTGTGCATCGGCACTCCGGCCTCGATCAGTTGCGTGACAGCTTCGGCAGGTTGCGTCGAGCGAGCGTAGTGGTTGTCAGGCCGGTAATTTGCGCCGACATCCACCCAGCCACCACGATTGCCCCACGTGATCGCGTCCGCCATGTAGCCATCGGTCTGATTGACGTGTGACGGAACCATCTGCTCGATCGGGACGTGGCTTTTGTCAAGCATTGCAAACAGCGGTTTCAGACACTGCTCGAAATAGGGTGGCACCTGAAGACACAATATGCCGCCCTTCCCTGCCAGACGCCCGACCAGCAGGGACTGCACCAGGGTTTCGGCGATGTACTGCGCGCCCGGCCCGAGACTGTCATATCCGTAGCCCAGCTCGGAAATTGAGATCTCGCCGACGCCGATAATGGAATCGATGAAGGCGATGTCGTCACACAGATCCCCTGTCAGCGTCGGAACCGGATGCCTCAAAGTGGCGCCGGTCAGCGCATAAGCAGAGATCCCGTCGCCGATAAAGCCCTTGGTCTTGCCCAGAAGTCCACGCATGTCCTTGGTCGACTGATCATACCCCAGCATGCCGATGACAGTTGTCGTTCCGACCCGGGTCAGTTGACTTGTCTGCAGTTCAGGCACGCGTGACCGGAAGCCCAGTCCGCCGCCGCCGCCGAGGACATGAACATGGTTGTCGATGAAGCCGGGACCGACCGCGCGACCCTGCGCATCGATCACCTTCGTGCCGGGTAGTGGCGTCGCTTCGCCAGGCGCGGAAACCTGGGCAATCTTTTCGCCAATGATGAGGAGATCGGCAAGGCCGCGAAAGTCCGGCGCGTAGAGCGTAGCATTTTTTATCAGCATCATGCGTTCAGTACAGTCAACCGCAATTAATTTGTAAAATTAAAAATTAAGAGTTATTATGAAGTAATCATGATTTATCCAACGATCCGACATCTCCGTGCGTTTGAGAGTGTTTCGCGGCTTGGCAGCTTCGCGCTTGCGGCGGATGAATTGTGTATCTCTCCGTCGGCTCTGAGCCAGAATATCAGTCAGTTGGAAGATGTTCTTTCAACAAGGCTCATTGATCGAACGACACGCCACATGCAGCTCACGATGATAGGCGAGCAGCTCTATCCGCGTATCCAGAGATGGCTGCAGGAAATGGAAATGACCTTCCAGGAGGTGTCCAGCCAGGGGCAGCTCAGCAAAGGGCGCGTAAAGATCGCGAGCCTCGCTTCCATTGCGATCAACATACTTCCGTCCGTGATCCTGAGTTTCAAGGAAAAATACCCGGATATACAGGTGACGATCCGCGATGGCACCGGATCAAGCGTGGAACATCTTGTCCTGGACCACGACGCGGACTTTGGAATAGCCGGTGGTCCCGTTCGCAGCCCGGAACTTAATTTCGAGCCGCTGTTTCAGGAAAACTATTGCCTGTTGTGCCCAAGGGACCATCCCCTTGCCTCCCGGTCCGAGCCGGTATGCTGGCAGGACCTGCATGAATTCAGCTACATTTCCCTGAGTTCCGAAACCAATGTCGGTCAACAACTCAGATCTTCGAGTGCGATTGCCGAGCTGATGCCAAGCCCTGTCCACGAAGTTTCTCAACTTGGAACGCTTTGGGGTCTGGTTGAAAAACAGTTCGGTGTTTCGGCTTTGCCAAGGTCAGCCTGCCCCGATCATGAGTCTCTCGTCTCCGTGCCGCTGGCCGAACCGGAACTGACACGTGAAGTGGGATTTCTCACTGTCCGGGGGCGTTCGCTTTCGCCGGCAGCCGAGATGCTTCGTGCAACGCTGTTTGACTCCATCGAACAAATGTAAACTCGCTCGAAGTTAGAAAAACTGAACAAGACATTCGATAATATTGATACACTCGATATCCGTGTTCGTCTTACTTTCCTGTTGAACGCACCGAAGTTCAAAGGCTTCGCTCATTTGACAGACAAGACTTCGTCATGAAACTATCCGATCTTCTTGTGGACCCTGCAAATCTGGGCTCATTTTCGCCTCCAAGGCACGCGAAAACGCTGAACCACCGATTGTGGCCAAGGCACGAAAATCCTTCGGACATCGAAGTCATTCATGGATTTCTCGGCCACGGTGGCGGCGCCGACCCGCATTTCCATGCGGTCTCGGATCAAATGGTTTACATATTGTCCGGTGAACTGAAAATCTTTGGCGCCGAGGATAGCGTTGTCATGCACCCGGGGCAGTTCATATTCATTCCCAAAGGCTTGGAGCACCGTGTTGAAGTGGTTTCGCATGGTGGAGCGAACATCATCGTCATGTACATGCCCCGGCTGAGTGAAGCTGATATTTTGCCGGCAACAAACCTTCAGGCTGCGGAGTTCTAGGAAATGGCGGACGACAAGAGACTGTCGCCAGAAGAAGCGGCCGACAAGATTGCCAACGAACTCATGGCCGTGAAAGCCACGGAACAGGTCGCCATCATGTGCGACGAGGACAGCCCGCCTGAAATGATAGCGGCGCTTCAGAAGGCCATGCGCAAGATCGGAGCCGAATATGCCGTCTTGCTGCAACCTTCCCGGTCGGCTGCGAACAAGAACCTGATGAATCCCGTCATCGAGCATGGTCTGGAGCTGGCAGATGTTCTGATCGGCCTGACGAAGTCCAGCGGCGCACCTGTCTATGCTGCGAAGGTGAAACAGTTGCTGGCGGCAAAACGCCTGCGTGTCATGTCCCTGGCTATGCGTGATCTGGATACCCTCACCGCCGGCGGGGCCGCCGCCGACTATGCCGCCGTAAGGGAAAAAGGAGACACCCTGGCCGAGATCTGGCGCAACAGCCGGGAGATGCGGATCACGTCCGAAGCTGGAACCGACATACAAGCGCCCATCGCATTTGACGATGTGATCATCGAGTGCGGCTATGTGCGTGAAGCGGGATACATGGCAGGCTTGCCGGACGGGGAAGTGTCCTCGCGCCCCATCGAGGGACAGGCAAACGGCATATTCGTCGTGGATGGGCCGGCCGCGATCGTCGGAAAACCGGATGTGCCGATCAAGATCCGTGTCGAGATGGGAAAGGTTGTCGAGGTTACGGGGGATTGCCCGCAGGCCGACGAACTCAGAAAAATAGTCTCAACGGTTCCCCACGCCGACAACATTGCGGAATTTGGTATCGGCCTCAATCCCTCATCCCGTCCTGACGGAATTTTTCAGGAAGTCAAGAAGCGGCAGGGCCAGGTCCACATCGCGATCGGCGATAATGTCTATTACGGCGGCACGGTCCAGAGCAACGTTCATATAGATCTCGTTGTGCTGAACCCGACAGTTTTTCTGGATGATCGCATGGTTGTCGAAAACGGACGCATTCTGTTCTGACCGCCGTCCGTTCCCGCGGGGCCGTTTGCTGTGCGGTTTAACCGGCAAAGATCTATTTAGGCAATCCGCAGTCAATGAACGTGTCATTCCGGCTGAAGAGCAGCGGAGGGCTGGAAACCAGTAACTCCTTCTTTCTTATCGTCCAGTCAAAGGAATACCGGTTCCCGGTCTTGCCGCGCATGCGGCAAACCGGGACGACAATTCTAGGAGAAAAATCGTATCCCGACCTGGCAACAATCGAAAGTGTGTGGTTCTCTCGACCGGACACAACCGGGTCATCCCTCTTCCAACGGCAGGATCGTTCCATGCAAGGACCACGGTAAGGTTGAAACACCGGTTGTATGGACCGATGACTGGCCGGTCGACCCTACTGGATCGTGATTTCGACCCGCTGATTTTCGCCTTTGGAGCCGGGCTGGCGCAGGAAATACCGGCCGGGCTTGATAGCCAGGAACTCGATTTCCATGGTGCCGGCATCATCAAACTCGACACTTTCCAGTCCGAAGGGCCGCACCTCGAGACCATTGATCACGACCTCGTTGACCCAGATCGCCCGGAAGAAACCGGGCCCTTCCAGTGCAAGCTCCGCACTGCCGTCCGAAACGATTTCCACCTCGTACATCGTGCCTGATTTCAAGATGAGCGGCGCATCCGCGATGGGTTTGCCGGAGGACAGGATGAGTTCCGGCAATTCTTCCCGGTTCGATTTGTCGAGAATTCCGGCGAAACCGAATTCGTGCGCGATAGTGGGTGCTGCCAGCATGCAAAGTGCAATGGACAGTCCGGCTAGTTTTTTCATGATGCTTTCTCCCTTTGATATTGAACCAATGTCTTGTTCCTGACGACGGTTGCGGGTGTGCCGGCGAGCAGCAGCGTGCTGTCGGCCAGTTCAACCGCTTCTTCATTGCTGTGGGTAACGAACAGGGTCGACTGGGCGTTTTCGCCGATCAGACGTTTCGTCAATGCGATCATCGCAGCCGCGGTTTTCCCGTCGAGCGAGGCGAACGGTTCGTCGAGGATCAGCAGTTCCGGGCAGCCTGCAAAGGCGCGCGCAAGCGACAACCGGCGCTGCTGGCCAAGCGACATCTGCCTCGGAAACAGGTCTATCTTGTCGGCAATACCGACATTCGCCAGCATGTCGCGCGCGGCGTCTCCCGAAAGCTCCGGATGAACGATCAGGATATTGTCCAGTGCTGTCCGCCACGGCAACAGCGTCGGCTCCTGGAAAACAAAGGCCATTCTCCCGGGGCACCGAACCGTCCCTTCGTAGTCCCGGTCCAGACCGGCAACGAGACGCAACAGGGTCGATTTGCCAACACCCGACTTTCCGAGAATTGCGAGACAACCACCATTCGGCACCTTGAAGGCGACATCTTTCAGAATTGGGGATGCGCCATAGTTCTTTGCCTTTATGTCGACGCAGATCATGCCTGCCTCCAGGCCCTGGCCCTGCTTTCCGCGGGTTGGAGCAGCACCCATTCGATGGCCAGCATGAAGATGATGAAACTCAGCGAGTAGACGAGAACCATGGCCACGTCGAACAGCTGGAAATAAAGGTGGATCTGGAAACCGATGCCGTTGGAACGGCCCAGAAACTCAACGACGAGAACCACTTTCCAGATAACCGCGAGCCCCGAACGGGCTGCGCCCGCTATGTAGGGCGCGAGTTGCGGCAAAACGAAATGGCGCAGAAACGCCGTAGGCTTCACCCTGTAGACACGCGCCATCGCTCTCAGGTCCGGATCAAGCGCGCGCGCGCCCTCGCGAAGAACCACTGCCACGCCGGGTATCTTGTTGAGCGCAACCGCGGCGACGGCAGCGATATCCGTGAGACCGATCCAGAGATAGCAGAGGACGATCAGGACAAGCGCCGGCAAATTCAGGAACACGACCAGCCAGGGGTCCAGCCACCGGTCAACCTCCGGGTAAGTGCCCATGACCAGTCCCAGACACACGCCGACCGTCATGGCAATGCAGAAGGCTGCGATCACCCGAAGAATTGTCGCCGACATGTGTTCGAATAACGCGCCTGACATCAGTTCCCGAACGAACGGCGCCAGGAGGTCACCAGGCGACGGCAACACGGTCGGGTCGCCGCTGATCCGTGCCAGCAGGGACCAGGCCGCCAGAAAACCGGCAAGGGACACGATGCGGACGATCAAGACGGGCACGTTGAGTCACTCGAGTTCAACGAAGAGACCGGCGGGGAGTTCGCTGGCCTTGCCGACGAGTTTCTCGCCACCCAGGCGTGCCATCAGCAGGAAGAACGTTGCCGCGCTGTCCTCGCTGACGTTCCCCTGGGCCGGAATGCCTGCCCGGAAATCACGGCGAAGAACTTCGAACTGCGTGTCCGTTTTTGCATTCATGCGCGGACGCAAGGGTTCCCAGGCCGCATCGTCATTGGCAAGCAGGTCCTTGGCCTTGCGCGACGCGTTGTAGAACGAAGTGGCAATTGCCGGGTTCGCTTCAAGATAGCTTTCCTTCAGGACATAGCCCAGAAGCGGGATGTCCGGATCCAGACCGAGCGTCGTTGCGGCCGTCTCGACGGAAACGAGTTCACGCATTCCGGAGGCCTTCATCTTGGCGAGGAAATGCCAGAAATTGATGGCCCCGTCGGTTTCCCCCTGCAACGCGGCCTTGAAAATCAGCGGTGGGGCGCCGAAAACCTGTTCGGTTTCCTCAGCAAGATCGAAGCCGTATTCCTTCCGGGCATAGGCCTGCAGGATCAGCCAGCTCTTGTCGACGGGTCCGCCGGCGATGCCGATCTTCTTTCCCTTGAGATCAGACAGGTTTCTTGCCGGGCTGTCTTCCGGAACGACAAGTCCGCCGACCGCCTTGGAGTACGGGATGAAAACGTAATCCTTGCCGGCGGCGCGCTGACGGGCAACCCAGATCCAGTCTGCGACCGCGACATCCGCCTCTCCTCCTTCAAGGGCGACACGTGTCGCACCGTTGTCCGCGAACGGCCGAACAACCAGCTCAAAACCGAATTCGGCGTCAAAACCGTTGCGCTTGATGGTGTCCAGTTCCCAGTTGACCGTGCCGATTTTCAGAACTGCGGCGCGCAGAACCGGCTGGTCTGCGGCGAATGCAGCGCCTGCAAGCATGGACCAGATGGCGAGACCGGTGCCGAAAATGCCGAGACGCGTCTGGAGCCTCTTCAGCAGCACCTCCCTCATCCATGTCGTGGACCCGGCAGCAGCGTTTCTCAAAGGGTTCATGGTGTCCTCCCGGTTCCCGCGTGTCCGACCTGCCCGCTCAGTCGGGCGCAACAACAACGCCCCACGGCTGCTGACCGACCTGGATGGACTTCACCGCCTCCTGACTGGCGACGTCGATGACGGTGATGTCGTTGGAGTTGCCGTTCGTGGTCAGAAGATATTTCTCGTCCGGGGTGAAATCGAGCTGCCAAACGCGCTGTCCGACAAGCACGTATCGGACAACTTCGTTGCTGGCGGTGTCGATAACCGCGACCCGGTTTGCTGGACCAAGTGCCACGAACAGCCATTTGTTGTCAGAGGTGATCCGCATGCCGACCGGCTGCAGCCATTCCGGTTGAACACCCGCTACCTCGAAGCTGATCTTTCCGGTCAGTTCCGGACCGGTTTCGCCAAGCATGTCGATGACGGACACCGTGCCGCCGATCTCCGAACTGACGTAGAGCGTCCTGCCGTCATTGGTAAAACGCGCATAACGGGGCCTCTGATCAACCAGGATGTTGTGCTTGATCTGGTAGTCTTCCGTCGCGATGAAATGGGCCATGTTGGTCGTTTCGGAGGTGTTGACCACGAAGCGGACATCCGGACTGATCGCCATCCCTTCCGGTTCGACGCCGACGGGCACTTCGGCGACGATCGTCCTTTTTTGCGTGTCCACAACGGTGACGAGATTGTCGTCCTCGTTGGACACGTAGAGTTTGCTGCCGTCCGGACTGATCACGAATAACTCCGGATCCGGACCGGAGGGCAAGGACCACAGGAACTCGTAGGTATCGGCGTCAAACACCTTGATGGTGTCGTCGTCGGACGCGCAAACGTAGAGGTGATCGCCGTCAGGGCTGATGCCGATGCCTCTCGGCCTGTTGCCGGCCGGGAATTCGGTGATCGGCTCCCAGGTTTCGCTGTCGATCACGGTGACCGTGTTTCCCTTCTCGTTGCTCACATAGATCTTGTTGGCAAGCGCCTGAGACGACGGCAGCATCGTTTGCGCAAGCAAGAAGACACCGGCCATCAGACCGTATCGTCCAGCCACGGACTGGTTCCCGTTCATGGTGTCATTCCTCCATTGGCGTCAGTTACCGAAGGCCGAACAGCTGCTTTCCGCTTCGTCGATCCCCAGGCTGTCCAGGGGTGAGCGGTGATGCAGAAATCCTTCCTGCGGCGAAACGCTGACCGTGATCTTGCTGTCCGTCAGCAGGACGGGTTGCCGAAGCTGACCGTTCCATGAGCGGAAGGTCACCTTTTGCCCCTTGAACGCGGCCAGTTCGAAAGCGTCGCTCAGGATGTAGTCCCGAAGCACGGTCGCATTGTCACTGGAAGCCCGGGCGACGGCTTCACCGACGACGCGAAACGCGACCCAGACATTGTAGTCTTCCGGGTGCATGTATCTGCCATTCTGTTTCTCGAAGCGCCTCTGGAACTGCGTTGCGCCCCAGGCTTCATGCGCGGCATGAAAGCTCACGGGCCGCAGGCCACCCGACCCGGCAACCGGGCGCGGCGTCCAGGCATGGAAGGGCAGATAAAGCGCGAACACGTCGCTTTCGTCGACGGCGACCACGACATTGTGGTCCCTGGTCTCCTGCGTGAAAACGGGGATTTGGCGTTGCACCAGGACATGACCGCTGTCGGATCTGCGCGAACCGCCCGTGTCCTCGAAAACGCGCTCTTCAACAATCTCAGCGCCGAATTTCGTTGCGGAGCGCCGATAGGCCTCGGCCAGCCGCTGATCGTCCGGATTGGAACCGGAAATCAGCAGCCAGCGGGTCCATTTCTTCCAGACCAGAAACTGTGCGAGCGCGTCGGCGAGCATGGCCCGGCTCGGCGCGACATGAAGCAGGTTGGGACGGCAGCTCTCGCCCCTCAGTTCGATCTCGGGCGCAGCGGCGTTGAAGACGAGGGCCTCCGGTCCGGCTTTGTCGGCGACCGTCAGTACATCCTCTCCCCGGCCCAGCACAACGATGATCCTGAACCCGGCCTCAAGCAAGCCCGCGGCGTCCGCTTCAAGGTTCTCCGGTGTCGTGGGCCGTGTTTCAAAGGAGAAGCTGTGCCCCAGAAAGGACCCTGTCGTTTCGTTGTCCTGGTTTCCGAGCTGCGCGCCCGCGAACCCCAGATTGTCGGGTCTTCGGTCAAAACGGGAGACGGGTGCCAGGACCGGATAATCAACGCGCAGAACCCCGACATTGATGTCCAGTGCCCATGCCGGGCTCTGGATTGCATGACTGAGCAGGCCGGTCGCGAAACCGAAGCAGCAAGTCGCAACTACAATCAAAGAGCGTATCATGAACCGGTCCGATCCCTGCTTTTCCAGATTTTGCCAAAGATATTCCCGTCGTAAAATCGATACTTTAGGATCGATTGTCGTGCATTTTTAACGCCGTAAACTGCTACGATGAGAGAGATCATTGCAGCTTTGACGTGCATCGCCATGCTGTCGGCCGCGTCCGCCGACGGCCTGCGTCCAGATGCAAAGGTCGCGTTTCTGGGGCTCGGCTTCGTGGATATGTCCACCGAAGGCGCCTATAACGGGGTGCGCGCGGACGAAACCGAACGGCTGTCAATGGTTGAACGGCTCGTGGAACAGAGGTTTCTGGATGAAGGTCTGACGCTTGTGGACCTTGCGCCGATCGAGAGCAAACTTGCGAACATTGCCAATCCGGGCCAGTGCTACGGCTGCGATATCCGGTTTGGCCAGGCGCTTGACGCCGACTATGCTGTGGCCGGTTCCGTTCACAAGATCTCGAACCTCATCGTCTCGATGAACCTGTCCGTAAAGGATGTCCGCACGGGAGAGACCCTGCGCGCAATGGCGGTCGATGTGCGATCGAACACCGATACGTCCTGGCGACGGGGCATGACCTACATTCTGAAAAACGGCGTCTTCCGGGATTAGGCAAGTCTGCAAATCGACAGCACTGACTGTCCATATGGTTTTTGATGTCACGTCCTGGCGTTTGGAGCCACCGGTCTACTGATGAAGTCAGAGCCGTGAGGCCAAATTCAATCAATCGGGACGCTCTACCGGCTCCACCCGTTCAAGCCGATAGCCAGCCGCACGCCAGCCATCCGTGCCGTCCGGATACCAGCTGATGTCCGTGTAGCCATATTCGACTGCCCGTTTCGCCGCGTTCCAGGACATCCAGCAGTCTGCCTGACAAAAGATCACCACGGGTTTCAACTTGTCGCCGGCCGTTACGGTCTCAAGACCCTGCCTGAAATAGACCGCATCAATCTCAGGGATTGTCTGATAACCGACATTCGGCAGCCATATGCTTCCGGGGATACTGTTTCTGGGCTTGTCACGCCAGACGGTTCCTTCCGGGAGCTTTGCCGGCTTGGGAAGCCGGGGCAGTACGTCGACGAAGCGCGCCTTGCCGCTCTTCCAAATCCGGTAGGCCTGGTTCGTCGACAGCACCGTGGCGCCGGTCAATGTGTTCGGCACAGGTGCCCGGTAGGGTTTGCCTCGATAGCCGTCCGGCTCAGCGATGTCCTCGGCTGCAAGCGGGGTCATGAGAAGTGCCAGGACAAGAATGCTCAGGCAGCCGCGTATGCCGCCAGCCCGCGTTGAGGCGGCTGCGAAACCCATGTCAGTCTCCCTTCAGGGTCTGCGTTCCCATGTCATCCAGCAGCGGCACACCGGCGTCCACAAGGATGGCGTTGATTTCGTCCCGGTTTCTTCGAATGAGGGAGTTGAGCTTGCGTTGCCAGACCTTCTCACCCGGCCTGACCCCCATCGTGATACGGAAAAACAGGCGCGGTGGCTGGTCTTCACCCAGCAGCGGTGTGAGCTGGAATTCCGGAAAGTCCGACTTTACCAGCGGACCGCCGATCGGGCCCCAGAGCACCGCCGCGTCGATGGTCCCCGCCCTCAGGTCTTCAAGCATGTCGACAGCGGGCGACTCCACCCGCCGGTCAACGAACAGGTTATAGGGTTTCGCCTTCGCAATCAGACCGTTTCTTGCCAGGTGCGACGCTGGCGGCGATCCCGCGACGATGCCGAGACGCTTGCCCTTCAGGGCTTCGTCGGAAAGCGTTTTCACATCAGAGAGCATACTGTCCTTCGGCACGATCAGGGCGTAGGCCGAGGTCATGTAGTGGTTTGTGTTCAGAACAAGTTCATGCCCTTGCGCGTAGCCCATGATCACGTCACAGCGGTTTGCTCTGAGCGTGTTGCGCACGAAGCCGGTTGCCATCGGGAACCATGTGTAGGCCACGGGCCGTTCGAGTTTCCCGGCGAACAGCTCCGCCAGCCGGTTTTCGTAACCCGACCCGGATTCGTGCGACAAGGGCAAGTTCGCAGGATCGGCGCACACCCGGAACTCGGACGTGGACACAAGGTCCGATGTTTGCGCAAAGGCGCGGCCACCGGTGCCTTGAAGCGATCCCGCCGGACTTACGATCAGGACGGCCAGAAGTGCGGATGCGAGCATGCGCGTCCACGGGCCCGAAACCATCCACCCTCGCCTTCTATCCGAGACAGGCATTTTCCTGCTCCCGGATGTCGTCCGACTTCGCTTCTTTCTTGCTTGGCCTGCCGCGCGCCACGACATCCGTGCCGCGCGCCTTCAGATAGACGTATATGTCGTCGAGGTAACACATGACGTTCGGATTTGTGCCGAATGCCGGCATGACGGAATTCGCCGAGGCGTTGACTTTCTTCCGGCCATTCGTGACGACATCGACAAAGTCGTAGTAATCCATCTCGATGGCGGAGACCTTCAAGGCAGGCGCATAGGTTGACCCTTCCCCTTCAGGGCCGTGACAAACGTGACATTCGGAGTGATAGCGGCGAAAGCCCGAATAGGTAAGCCAGTCGACGGTTCCGTCTTCCTGGATCTTGTATGTCGGAATGTCATCATCGGTAAAATACCGCCCCCCCTCTTCGTAAGCCACCGCAACGAGAGCTTGGTCAACGGTATCCTCGCCGATCGAGGCGGTTGCCGTCGTCAACATGAAGATCGCTGCCGCCAAGATGCTTGTAAGAGTGTTCGTACGCATCAACTGTCCTTCGGGGCTGGCTCGCCGGGTGGCTCGGATCCGCCCTGGGGATCCCGGTACCGGCGGTGTTTCGCTTGAATTTCGGCGAAGGCCGGCGCGAAAGTCCGCGCCGGCCCAACTCGTCAGGATGTCGGTCAGTTCGGTAGCGCGAAGACCGTCAGTTGACCGCCGAGAGCGGTGTAGTCACTCAACGCGGCATAACCGCCGACCGCACCAAGGCCTTCATTCGGATTGGTCAGTCCGGCGGCAAGACCGATACCGGCCCAACCTCCGATCCCCGACAGGACGGCGACGTATTGCTTGCCGTTGTGGGTGTAGGTCATCACGTTGCCGATGATCCCGGACGGTGTCTTGAACTTGTACAGCTCTTCACCGGTCGTGGCGTCCACTGCCTTCAGGTAGCCTTCAAGCGTGCCGTAGAAGACGATGTCTCCGGACGTTGCGAGGGCACCGGACCAGACCGAGAACTGTTCCGGAATTGACCAGACAATCTCGCCCTTTTCATTGTCCCAGGCAATGAAGTTGCCCATACCGCCGTGGCTGTCGCCCGCGGGATACATGGACAGGGTCGCACCAACATAGGGCTGACCTGCCGTGTAGCTGACGCGGAACGGTTCATAGTCCATGCAGACGTGGTTGGTCGGGACATAGAAAAGACCGGTTTCCGGCGAGAAGGAGGCCGGCTGCTGGTCCTTGGAACCAAGTGCAGCAGGACATACGCCCGTCGTGTTAACATCCTCGCCATTTTGCTTTGTCGAGTATTGCGCAACAACCTGCGGCCGGCCGTACTGGTCCGAATTCGGATCCATGACCACTTCCGTCGCCCAGTTGACCTTGGGGTCGAACTTTTCTGCGACCAGAAGCTCACCTGTCACGCGATCCAGCGTGTATCCGAAACCGTTCCTGTCGAAATGGGTCAGAAGCTTACGCGTTTCGCCGCCGAAATCCTGCTCCGTCAGGATCATTTCATTGACGCCGTCGTAGTCCCATTCGTCATGCGGCGTCATCTGGTAGAACCAGCGCGCTACACCGGTGTCGACGTCACGGGCCATGATCGTCATGGACCAGCGGTTGTCGCCCGGACGCTGCGCCGGGTTCCAGGTCGACGGGTTGCCGGTACCGTAATACATCAGGTTTTCGTCGGCATCATAGGAATACCAGCCCCACGTGGTGCCCCCGCCGATCTTCCACTGATCGCCTTCCCAGGTGTTGAGGCCGCTGTCCTTGCCGACCGGTTTGCCGAGATGCATGGTCTTTTCGGGATCGACCAGAATGTCGCTGTCGGGGCCCATGGAATAGGCCCGCCATGCGAGAGAACCGTCCTTGATGTTGTAGGCGGTCACGGATCCGCGGACCCCGAATTCACCGCCGGAGATGCCGACCAGGACCTTGTCCTTCACGGGCATCACGGTCGCCGTGTTGGTTTCGCCTACCGATGGATCGCCATTGACGACGCTCCAGACTTCTTCACCCGTCTTGGAGTCGAGGGCGACCAGCTTCGTGTCGGCCTGGTGAAGGAAGATCTTGCCGTCGGCATAGGCAACGCCGCGATAGACCGTGTCACAGCACATCACGGCAATGACGTCGGAATTCTGCTTAGGCTCGTATTTCCAGATGATCTTGCCGTCGTTGTTGAGATCGAGAGCGTAGACCGTGTTCGGGAAAGGTGTGTGCACATACATCACGTTGTCGATGACAAGCGGAGAGCCTTCATGTCCGCGCAGCACACCGGTGGAAAACGTCCAGGCGACCTGGAGGTCCTTGACGTTGTCCTTGTTGATCTGGTCCAGCTTGGAAAAGCGCTGGTTCTTGTAGTCACCAGTTTGAATGACCCACTGGTTCGGGTCATCCATCATTTTTTGCAGATTTGCATCTGCGTTGGCTGTCCCGGCTCCTAAAGCCAGTACAGCGGCGGAAATGAGTATGTGTCTCATGTCTTCCTCCCGTAACGAGACTGGGGCGTTTCATGCGCAGGCCTACGCTGACGGCCATGCGGGTTACCGGGATGCGCGACTGCAGGCGCCCGGGCCCGAACCGGCGGTCAGACAAGCCGTCTGTTCCACTGTTGGTCTCAGTTCCCTCCCTCTTCTTCGAACGTCGCCAGGTAGGCGACGATGTCCTGCCGGTCTTTTTCCTTGCGAAGCCCCGCAAAGCTCATTTTGGTGCCGGGCAGAAATTTCTTCGGTTTGGTCAAAAAAACGTCCAGGTTCGCAACGGTCCAAACCAGCTGGTCCTGATCTGCAGCTTCCCGCAGCGCCTTGGAGTATTTGAAGTCCGCCTGCTTTGCCGCGGCGCCACCGACAACACCGTTCAGAACCGGCCCCGTCTTCATCACCGCGTCCGCGCCGACCGCATGACAGGCCTTGCATTTGCGAAAGACCTTCTCACCCTTGACCGGGTCACCCGGTTCCAGGGCATTCGCCGGATGCAGGGCCCACAGGAAAGACAGGGCGAAAAGAGACAGGTTTCGCCGTGATGCGACCGGTATTCTCATGCGGCCCCCTTGCCGTTATCCTGTTGGTGAGACTGGCTCTTCAGCCGTTCTGCGTGCCAGGCGATATGATCGCCGCCGAACGTCGAAACGAAGAAGTAGGAGTGGTCGTAGCGTTTCTGCATGCGGATCACGGCCGGCTGACAGGTTTCCGTCACCACGCCGGCGAACGCCTGCGGCCTGAGCAGATTGACGAATTGATCATCGGCGCCCTGGTCAATCAGGATGTCGCCGTTCCAGCCACGTTCACGCAACAGGATCGTGGCGTCATAGTCGGCCCATGCCGCCTCGTCGTCGCCCAGATACGCGGTGAGCTGCTTGCGGCCCCAGGCAGATTGGGTCGGATTGGTAATCGGCGCGAACGCCGACACGGATCGATAGAGCCCCGGATTGCGCAACGCGATGGTTAGTGCGCCGTGGCCGCCCATCGAATGACCGGTGATGCCGTGCCGCTCGCTGAGCGGGAAAGATATCTGCACCAGTTCGCGCAGTTCCTTCACGATGTAGTCGTACATCCGGAAATGTGTCTTCCAGGGAGACTTCGTCGCGTTGACGTAAAACCCGGCTCCCTGACCGAGATCGTAGGCTTCATCATCCGCGACATCCTCACCGCGAGGGCTGGTGTCGGGAAAAATGAGTGCCACGCCGTGTTTTGCCGCGTGTGCCTGAAGACCCGCCTTGGTCATGGCATTTTCGTGTGTGCAGGTCAGTCCAGACAGGTACCACAGGCAGGGCACCACCCCTTCCGCTGCCTGGGGAGGCAGGAAAATCGCAAATGTCATCTGGCAGCAGCAGGCTGCAGACTGGTGCTTGTAAACCGTCTGCACACCACCAAAACATTTGCTTTCGGCAAGGGTTTCCATGGCTTGGCTACCTAGTAAAGAACGACGGAGCGGATGGATTCGCCCGCATGCATGAGATCGAAGCCCTTGTTGATGTCCTCGAGCGGCATGGTGTGGGTGATCATCGGATCGATCTCGATCTTGCCGTCCATGTACCAGTCGACGATCTTCGGCACGTCCGTGCGCCCGCGCGCGCCGCCGAAGGCCGTGCCGCGCCACGACCGGCCCGTCACCAGCTGGAACGGACGCGTGGCAATCTCCGCCCCGGCCGGGGCCACGCCGATGATGATGCTCTCGCCCCAGCCCTTGTGAGCCGATTCAAGCGCTGCCCGCATGACACTCACATTGCCCGTCGCGTCGAAGGTGTAGTCCGCACCGCCCTTGGTCAGATCGACCAGATACGGAACGAGATCCCCCTCCACCTCGCTCGGGTTGACGAAATCCGTCATGCCGAAACGCGTTGCCATCTCCACCTTGGCCGGGTTCAGGTCCACGCCGACGATCTGGTCCGCGCCGGCAAGGCGCAGACCCTGGATCACGTTCAGGCCGATGCCGCCGAGGCCGAAGACAATGGCGCGCGCGCCTTCCTCCACCTTGGCCGTGTTGATCACCGCACCGATGCCGGTGGTCACGCCGCAGCCGATGTAGCAGACCTTGTCAAAGGGCGCGTCGGGCCGGATCCTGGCCAGCGCGATCTCCGGCACTACCGTGTAGTTGGCGAAGGTCGAGGTGCCCATGTAGTGCAGGATCGGATCGCCATCGAGCGTGGTGAAACGGGACGAGCCGTCCGGCATCAGCCCCTGGCCCTGGGTGGAGCGGATCGCCTGGCACAGATTGGTCTTCGGGTTGAGGCAGTATTCGCAGTTGCGGCACTCGGGCGTATAAAGCGGAATGACATGATCGCCCGGTTTCAGCGTGGTGACCCCCGGCCCCACTTCAACGACGACACCGGCGCCCTCGTGACCCAGGATCGCCGGAAACAGACCTTCCGGATCAGCGCCCGACAGCGTGAACTCGTCGGTGTGGCAAATGCCCGTCGCCTTCACCTCGACAAGAACCTCGAACGCACGCGGACCTTCCAGATTCACCGTGGTCACCTCAAGCGGTTTTCCGGCGGCAACTGCAACTGCTGCACGAGTTTTCATACAAAGTCTCCGTGCCGGAAATATTGATGTGTCCGACTGTACCGGTGACTATATTCCCCAGCTCTTTTGAGACAATTGCGACCTTAGTGTGTGTTTCGACGTGTGGACAAAATATCTGACTCGCTTACAATGAATACGAGCGAGGACGCAGAACATGAAATATAAGGCAAAATTAGATTTAATTTTTATTTCATATCTACTTGCTGCCGTTTGGGGCGTTTTCAACGCACATTCTGCCTCGTTTGATGATCCCACCTGGCCCTGCCAGCAGCGAAAGGTTCAGGAACTTTCCATAGGGATCATGTGGAATCACGTGCTCCCCGAAGGCTTCGATCTGAACACACGCCGCCCCCTTCCCGAAGAGGCGCGAGCACTTGTTGCGCTTCTGTCGCTGCGCCGCGTGTCACTGGAAGAGGCGGAAGGCGAAGTAAAGTCGTTTTCGGAAGACACCGAATTCGCCGACGCACAAACCATGCTGTTCATCTTTTCCGAGATTTTCATCACGCTTGGGAAGACACGCCGTGATGTCATCAGTGGCATCGAGCAATATTCCCTTAAACAGATAGCCTTGTCGGAGAGGATTGAATCCACGCGAACGGAAATGCGTGACATCGAAGGAACCACGGATCCGGATTTCGACAGGATTGACCGGCTCGAGGAGCAGTTGGATTGGGACGAACGAGTGTTCCGCGACCGGTCGCGATCGCTGACATATGTCTGCGAGACGCCGGTTCTCATTGAAAAACGTCTCTACGCCATCGCTCAATTGCTTCTGAAATATGCCCGTTAGCTTTCGGCGCGAATGTTATTCCCATTCAAGTTCGGTGAAGGCAACCGTTGCGTTGCGGGCGTTGTAGACGTCGAAAAGCTCCCACTGCCCTCCTTGCGCAACGCCGATGGTCCCGACCGCGTCGCTCATGCGTTCACCGGCTTCCAGCGACGCGCGCGTGTCGCTCTCAATGAGCTTGAGATAGGCGCGAACCGGAGAGACCGCCGCGGCCGGCTCCAGCAAGGGTGCACCATGACCGGGGACGATCTTGACTGGATCGATTTCCTCAATTTGGTCAAGAACCTGCAGCCAGCCGCTCAAAGAACCGTCGAGAACCGGTATATGCCGGTCGAAGACAAGATCGCCCGCGAACAATGTGCCCGTCGAACTGTCCCAGACGGTGAGATCCGTCGTCGAATGGGCAACCGGCCAGGACATCAATTCCAGGACACGTCCGCCGAGGTCGATTTCGCTCTGCACAGATACGGCAAAGTCCGTCTCCGTTCCAAGAAACCCATCAGGCCCGACGTCGGTTTCGAAGGTCAGCAAGTAGCTTTCTTCCCTGTCCCTGAGTGCCCTTTCAAGATTTGGATGGCCGATGACCGTCGCACCGGCTTCGGCAAAGACCGACGCCCCGAACAGATGATCCGGATGGACATGGGTCAGGACAAGATGTGAAATCGGCAACGAACTGACAGAACGGATTGCCCGGTAAAATGCTTCTCCCACGGCACGGGATCCTCCCGCATCGATCACGGCAACGGACACATCACCGACAACGAAGCCGAGATTGGCTATGTCTCCTCCATTGCCGGGATTTGGCTCCGATACTTCTCCCGTGTGGACGTAGATGCCGTCCGCGATTTGCTGCAACGGCAGACCGGCATCGGAGAGGCGGCATACCACGCCGGAATCCAGATATTTCGTGTTGTCCGGATTTAGAAGCCCTGTGTCCAGGTTCTGTATGCGCCCGCGACATTCTTGTTCCGTGACCGTTTCACGACCGGGAAGGAGCTGCTCGCGGCAAATGCCCGGATCCTCCAGCAGGCACAAACTGATCAGGATTTCATACATCTGCCCTGCATCCTTGTCCGGACTGTGCGGCTTTTGCTCGTCACCAGCCAGTTTTTCAATTGGCAGGGGCCGCCGCAATACATCCCAAAGGATTGATTTTGGTGACACCGCAAAGATGCTAATATTCTTGCGATGCCGGAAATCGAGAAGTGGCAGTCTGGAGCGCGTCCGGCGAGTAATCGGCAGAAGTTGGTGGACGTGTACTTGGCGGGGCGACGAAAGAGACCTGGACAATGACAAGGATTCCGAAAACTTTCCTGAAAACCACCGTACCCGCAACAACCGCTATCTTTGTCGGCTTGCAGGTTGCGCTTTCTGCAAGTTTTGCGCTTGCGGACTCGGATGCGATCAGAAATCCTCTGCAGCTCGAAGGCAGCTGGAATGAGCTGCGGGGGGACATCGTCGGCGACACCAAGCCGGCGCCCGCCAACGGGATCATCGATCTTGATGCGCCCTACCGTGCGCACGACGCGGCAACGGTCCCGATCGTGATACGCCAGTCCTCCCCGAATTCGCCCTCGATCGGCAAGGCACTTCTGGTCATCGATGAAAACCCGGCGCCGGTCGCGGCAGAGCTCACCTTCAGCGACTCGATGCATCCCATCGATATGGAGATCAGGGTTCGCGTCAATCAGTATTCAAACGTCCGGGTCGTCGCCGACACGGCAAACGGTCCGGTCATGGCGGGACGCTTTGTCAAAGCCTCGGGAGGCTGCTCGGCACCGGCCACCAAGTCGCCCGAACTTGCCATGTCGCAAATGGGTCAGATCCGGGCGAAACATTTCACGCCGGCCGTTGACAATTCGACCAATCGCCGCGAGGCCCAGATCATGATCAGGCACCCCAATTATTCCGGTCTGCAGCGCGATCAGGTCACGCAACTGTTCATTTCCGCGCATTTTGTCAATTTCATCGAGGTGCGCCAGGGAGATGAAACGCTGTTTACGGTCGAGGGCGGCATTTCCCTGTCCGAAAACCCCGTGATCCGATTCCAGTACACGGACAACGGCGCAGACGATCTGGTGATTCGGGCGGAGGACACCGAGGGGAATGAGTGGGAGAAGACCGTTCCCAAGGACATCCAGAGCTGAGCAGAGCGGCCAGGCCGTTCCCACCAGTAGGGGCGTGCATGAGGATGGGTAGACCGTCCAACCCTGTGCGGTTGCGCGAAGCCTAGAAACAGCGGATATCTGCTTCCGCCTGCGCCCTCCTGAGATCGGAAACAAGTCCTTTCGCGTTCGCTGCCGTGCGGAACAGCGACATGCGCTCACCGCCTACAAGCTGCAGCGACAGAACCGTCTCCGCTTCGACGTATCGCTCATAGGAAATAATGGTCGCAATGATGTCTATCGAGCAAGAACACCGGCGTAAAACGTCGCTGCTTTGCCCGTTGGTGGCCATGCAGGCAAACACATATTCGGCTCGCGCCTCAGTCGGGTAGTCGTTCAGGTGCTGCAATTCCCTCTCCGTCTGAGCGAGGGCCTGTCCGGTTGCAGCAAGTGTACCCAGAAGAGCCAACGTAAAGACAGGAAGCCAACGTGGCCGGACATGCCGCCAGTCAGACGCGTGGACCTCAGCGCTCATTTTTCACCCTCCACGCCCTGGAAAAGGATCGTGCTGCTATATGCGGGCAACGTGTCCGGAAGCGCTGAACGCGTCCCGCGCTCTTCGCTCGTTTCAGCCTTCAGGGAGTAGTACCAGCCGGGGACTTCGCCGGACACCGTCACGGAAAGAGCCAGGGTCTCGATGCCGCGCATCCTGTCGCTGGCCGGATCATTCCGGAAGGGATAGAGGACGACCGACTGCGCCCCGACCTGCCGATCACCCAATTGCACGGTCACCTCCTGCACCGGGTGTTCCTTCAGCAGCTCCGCCTTGATCCTGTTGCGCATATAGTAGGGACTGCCGCCGGCTAGACCGGACAGATCCCTGACCACGGTTTCCAGAAAATACATGATAAGCGGATTGCCGACGCTTGCCGGAAACGCACCGACCCGTCTGCGGTCGCCCTGCCCACCGAAATGGATTTCGGCCATGTCGTCGGAGGTCAGTATCAAGCTGATCGGCCCGGTATTCTTCCGCTCGAGCGGCCGACTGCCCGGTGCCGACACGTCCCGCCGGTATTCCAGCGACTCCTTACCGGAAATCGTGTCGAGCGTCCCTTCCCTGAACAAGAGTTCATGGGTCCCCGCGGCAAAGCCCGAAGACGCCGCCGCGCACCAGAGTGCGAGCGTCAACAAGCATGCTGCAACCAGGCGCTGTCCTGTCCGAGCCATCCAGGTCTCAATCTGTCGAGTTGCCATGCGTTCAGATTCTACGTTCGCCACCGCACAAGTCAGCACAGACCTTTGTCTGTATTCCCCGTGCCGTGCCCCGGACTCCAATAGCCGGACGGTCAGCCCGCGTTCAGTTGTCTCGTCTCCCAATCGATTAGTGGCCGCAGCCTCGAAAGCTCAACAGGCTTGGTCAGGATCGTGAAGCAATGCGCCCTGCTCTGTTCGGCAAGTTCCTCTTCCCGGTTCGCCGTGATCATGATCGCGGGAATGTCGGTTTTCGTCGCACGTCTCAGTTCGACAATTGTCTTGATCCCGTTGTCGTCCCCATCGAGCTGGTAGTCGGCGAGAATGATGTCCGGTGGCATCCCGAGTTCACGGACGCAGGTGAGCGCCTCCTTCGTGGATGCAGCCGTCAGAACGCTGCCTCCCCAGGATTCGATTTGCCGGGCCGTCGCGAACATCACATCCGGATTGTTTTCAACGATCAGCACGATGACGTCCATGGCGCCCGGGACGAGCGGCAATACCGTGTTTTCACTGTGTTCGGTTACAGCCGGTGCGTCACAGATCGGTATCGAAATCGAAAAGACGGATCCCACACCCGGTTTCGAACGCACGTTCACGGAATGGTTTAACCGCCGGCAGGCGCGATCCACGATTGACAGTCCAAGCCCCATGCCGACCCCTGCGCTATCGGGCGCGGCTCTGGTGAACTCGTTGAAAATGCGCTTCTGATCCTTCTTGGATATACCGATGCCCGTGTCCCAGACTTCAATGACGACGTTTGGACCCTTGCGCCTGCACCCGGCCAGTACACGGCCCTCCTGCGTATATTGAATGCCGTTCACGATCAGGTTCTGCACTGACCGGACGAGATAGCGCTGGTCACTTATGACCCAGATGCTGCTCGGAACGATATCAAGTCTGATGCCCTTTTCCTCGGCAAGCTGGCGGCAGTCCCGTTGAACTGTCGAAAGCAGCTCTCCAATGTTGAATGTACTGAGGTTGAGTTCCGTGCCCGTGGAATCCAGTCTCGAAATGTCCAGCAATGCGTGAAGCAGGGACTCGATTGACTTGAATGAACGTTCCAGGCGGGAGACCGTTTCCGCAACCGCCTTTTCCGACGTGCTTTCGGTCATCGTGGAAATGAGAAGTTTTGCCGCGTTCACGGGCTGCAGCAGATCATGGCTTGCGGCCGCGAAGAACCTGGTCTTTGAAGACACGGCTTCTTCCGCGCGCTCCTTGGCCTGGCGCAGCTGTTCATCGATCCGGATCTGTTCTTCATGCTGGCGCTGGAGACGCTCGTTGGCTTCCGTAAGCTCGCGCGTGCGCTCGCCGACCCTTTTTTCCAGCAGGTCCGTCATCTGCGCTTCGGCCGTGAAGTCGATGACATTCATGATAAGACCGGTGTCGGGAAGACGGTGAATGCTGATGTTCAGGATGTCGCCCGAGGTCAGCCTGACCTTGCGGTCTATGCCTTCCCGGTCCGGTGCGATCGCGGCAAGAAATTCCTGTTCGATGCTCGCGCCCGTTTCAGCTGCCAATTCGTGCCGCGCAAAGAACGCAAGGATCTGGCCGAGCGGCGTGCCCTTTCGGACCAGCGTCACCGGAAGACGCAGAAGCTTCCGGAAGCGTTCGTTCCGCAAGATCAGGGAGCCTGACGGTGAAAACGTACAGACCCCTTGAGAAATGTGTTCAAACGCGGCCTTCATGAAAACCGACTGCTTGTCGATCAGCTGGTCTTTCTCGATACGGTTCTGCAGAACGATATTGGTGATTTCCGTCGAGAGCAGCGCCGTTTTTCTCGGTGACGTCCGCTTTTGCGTGATCTGGAACCAGCGGTCGTTCTTCAAGCCGAACACGGAAGGATATTTCGCGGACCCGGCCTCGTTTCGGTTGTTGGCGCCACTTGCCTTATTCAGGGATGCGCCTTTCGTAATGACCTGCGGGCAGCCGTCAAGCGCTTCGAAATAATCCGCGATGCTGATCCCAGTGACGATCTGTTCGCAGATGCCGGGCACCATGTTCCTGAACTGTGCGTTGCAGATCTCAAGTGCATCGCCGGTAAAAAGCGCGAAGCCTCCTTCCATTGCGTCCAGCGCGTCGGCCAGGTTGCGTTCGGTCTGTTCAAGGGCGAATTCGGAATTCTTGAGCCGGTTGCTCGCCTGACCGAGTGTGTCCAGAACCTGTTCGAGGTGTTTTGTCTTCTCCCAGACCTCACCCTGAAGCGCGATGGCGGACTGAAACAGCGAATACGCGGATCGGCCGACGTCATTCTCCCTGGCAGCCCGTTGCATGAGCGCCTCGATGATCTTGCCCTGGCGCTCGAGCTGCGTCTCAAGTGGTTCGCTCGGGTCGATCAATAGAGCGCTCCGTCGCTTGGCGGAAAGAAGGCGACCCCTATGAAAGTCTGGTTCACGTGCACACCCAGATGCTGCTCACCATAGGTGTTGAAACCGAAAACGTGGTTCTCGCGCAGGATTGCCGAAACATCCGCCGCCAGGTTCTTCTGTTCGATTTCCAGCCTGCGCAGATAGCAGTCGAAACCGATGATGAAGTCAGGCTTCTGGTTGTGCTCGCGAAAATGATCGAGCCCTGAGTCCAGCGTTTGCAGGATCTCCCTACCCTGTCCGAGCGTGAGAACCAGTCCGTCGTCGATCGCGGACAGGAACCAGAGGCCGCCACCTTCTTCAACCTGCTGAATGGCACGCACGTGCCAGCTCTTTCCGCTTCTTATCAGAACGGGATTTTCCGCAAACACCTGCGGCGAGAGTTGCTCCACGGGACAGTTCACGTAACGCGCATATTCGCGTGCGGCGGGCACACCGTTTATGTCCAGCACAAGCCTTTCTTCCGGCACCGCACGCGTCACGACCATCTGCCTGCTGGTTGGCTGGAAATGATTGAAACCGATGCCCCTGAAAGACAGGTCGGTCTCGATGAGCAGAACAAGCGCTGCGTTCCTGTACGCATGCCCCCCGTGGGACACATAGGTTTCACCGAAGGCAAGCCCGTTCCCGGCAGAACCTCCGAAGACCGGGATTTCCCCCAACCCGGCATTGAGGGCCGCGACGAGCAAATCCTCCTGCTTGGACATTCCGTCGGCGATGACAAGAGCCACGGTCTTCCAGTTGCCGGTTCTGGGAAACCTGTCCGCGAGAACCTTGGCCCGGTTCGCGGTCCGTTCGATCGACAGGGCTTTCAGTGGCTTGATGAGCGCGGAGGAACAGCGGAAGTGACGTCTTGGAAAGGCCATGACCAGCAAGGCATCCTTTTCGTAACCCTGCGCCGTAATCTGACCCGCCGTCGAGCAGCCGAAGACGGTTGCAGACGACATCTGCCGTGCGAACTCGTTCGAAACTTTCTCCGGATCGAGATGGTCAGGCATGAAGAAAAGCACGAAGCAGATCGCGCCGGTATTGAAATCCGCAATCGCCTCCCTCACCGCGTCCGCTTCCGAACTCGCGTGCGACACACCAATCTGCACGGCTTTCGGCTTGTCGAGCCTATTTTCCAGAAGAACCGTCATACCGATCAGCTCAGCATCGCCCTCGCATCAGCTTCGGGAATCGGCGGCGCACCGTCCAGACTGACGCTCTTGACCATGACAGCCGCCTGCGTGCGATTGCTGACATTCAGCCGACGCAACAAGGCAGTGATGTGAGCTTTGACGGTCGCCTCTGCGAGTGACATTTCATAGGCGATTTGCTTGTTTGGCTTGCCTGCGCAGATCAGTTTCATGATACGATTCTGCTGCGGCGTGAGATCGGCGATCTTCTGCGCGATCTCCTGGGACGTCAGGTCCGATTTTGCCGATCTCTTTGTCTGCGTGAAACCGGGCGGGAAAAAGCGAAGCCCTTCCCGGATTTCAAAAAGCGCTTCCTGCAAGACGGTGACCGACGCGTCTTTCGGAATGAACCCGGCTGCGCCGGCCGACATGAGCGCACTGACGGACTCATCCGAGGATTCTGCGGAAATAACCAGAACGGGTACGTCCGGGAGCCGGTTCTTCACCTTCATGAAACCGCTGATACCGGTGGCGTCCGGCAGTTTCAGGTCAAGAATGACCAGATCGGGGCGCAGGCGCGAATTGACCTGCCGCAACCCGTCCTGAAGGGAATTTGCCTTCTTGACCGTTCGGGACTTGAAGAGCCTCTCCAGTGTGGACGCAAGTGCATCGCAATAGAGAGGATGATCGTCGATCACCAGGATCGAACGGATCTGAACGGGTTCCTGTTTTTTGGCACTGATGTTCATGAGACTGTTTCCTCCCAGTCTGGCGAACAAAGTACCTTTTACTTTGCAAAAGTTGCAAGGATAATACTGATAAAAATATCATGACCCACGCTGAAACCGATACCTAAGTATTGGTTTGGCTGCTCGCTGAATTTATTCACGAGATTTTTGGTTCAATTGGGCGGCTAAACAATCATTGAATAACGATCATTCTCCTGAATTTGCGATTAATATTGACATATTTTGAAATGAAACCGTTCTACATTTTCGAGACTTATCCGGAAGCAGCCTGCCGGAGCGCATAATCGTTTCCGTGCTTTGTCTGCTCAGTTTCGCCGAGGCGCATGAACACTCCCGGGTGGACGATTCACGCAGACCCGGGTGTGCAGCCGATCTGGAGTGCGCGCGCATGAAAAATTTCTGCAACCTCGGTAAAATAGACATTGTCCATCTCCGCATGTTCGCGCGGTGGAGACCATGCCTCTTCTCCAACATTAATTTGTTTGGCGTTCGGCGACTGATTATTGGCATGCGGGCCATATTAATCCGCTGCAATCATTGACGCTGCGGAAAAATCATTTTCTGATTGTCCTGCCGATCACCAAGGCATTGGTGTGTTTTACTTTTTTGACACACTGTGAATGCGCAGGGGAAGGAATGAGTCATGAAATTCAGGCATAATTTAAAGGCGGCCAGACTGGCCGTTTGCGCTTTCGGTGCGCTTGCGCTGGCAGATTTTGCGCCAGCACTCGCGCAGTCGGAAGACAAGCCCAATATTCTCGTCATCTGGGGAGATGACGTCGGGCAGTCCAATATTTCCGCATATACATTCGGCCTCATGGGATATCAGACGCCGAACATCGACCGCGTCGCCAAGGAAGGCATGATGTTCACCGACTATTACGGCGAACAATCCTGCACGGCGGGCCGGTCTTCCTACATCATGGGCCAGAGCGTTTTCCGCACGGGCCTGTCCAAGGTCGGTCTCCCCGGCGCTGATCTCGGCATGCAGGAAGAGGACCCGACGATCGCCGGTCTCCTCAAGGCGCAGGGCTACGTGACCGGTCAGTTCGGCAAGAACCATCTGGGCGACAAGGATGAGCACCTCCCCACCAACCACGGCTTCGACGAGTTCTTCGGCAATCTCTACCACCTGAATGCCGAAGAAGAGCCGGAAAACGAGGACTACCCGGGTGATGCGGTCATGGCCGACGGGCGGACGTTCCGCGAAACCTTCGGCCCGCGCGGCGTGATCAAGTCTTCGGCTGACGGTTCCATCGAAGACACCGGCCCGCTGACCAAGAAGCGTATGGAGACGGTCGACGAGGAAACGATTACTGCCGCAATCGACTTCATCAAGCGCGCCAACGAGCAGGGCAAGCCGTTTTACGTCTGGTGGAACGGCACGCGCATGCACTTCCGCACTCACGTGAAACCGGAAATGCGGGAACAGGCCGATCAGATTGCCGGCCGTCACGTCGATGAGTACACCGCCGGCATGATCGAGCATGACATGCAGGTCGGCCAGCTTCTTGACCTCCTGGATGAACTCGGCATCGCCGACAACACGATCGTTCACTACTCGACGGATAACGGCCCGCACTACAACACGTGGCCCGATGCGGCAGCGACGCCGTTCTTCGGTGAGAAAAACACCAACTGGGAAGGTGGATGGCGTGTGCCTTCCATGGTGCGCTGGCCCGGCAAGGTCGAGGCCGGGTCCGTTTCCAACGAAATCATGCACCACATGGACTGGCTGCCAACCTACCTGGCGGCTGCCGGTGTGCCGGATATCAAGGAGCAACTGAAGGAAGGCGGCGTCCAGGCGATCGGCCGGGAATACAAGGTCCACCTGGACGGTTACAATTTCCTGCCTGTCCTGCTTGGTGAAGCCGATGTCGGTCCGCGCAGGGAAATCTTCTATTTCTCCGATGATGGTGACCTGACGGCCCTTCGCTACAACGACTGGAAAATGATCTTCCTGGAGCAGAAGGCCTACAAGACCTTCCGGGCCTGGATCGAACCGTTCACGGCATTGCGCGTTCCGTTGATCTTCAACCTGCGCCGGGATCCGTATGAGCGGTCCTACCAGACCTCGAACACCTACTATGACTGGCTGATCGACCGGGCTTATCTTCTGGTTCCCGCCCAGCAATATGTCGGTGAGTTCCTGGCGACATTCCAGGAGTTTCCGCCGCGCCAGAAAGCGGCGAGCTTCTCGCTCGATCAGGTCATGGACAAGTTGAGCACGCCCCACGGCGCTCAGTAGCTCCGTACCAAACGTCCACCGGCGGCCGCGCAAACCGGTCGCCGGTGGATACTGAACAAGACGCGAGAACGCGTCCGGCTTTCGTGATCACGCATGAATTTTCGTGGGTCATTTTCCAGGAGAGCGGTATGAAATTTTCTTTGTGTGTTGCGGTTTTGGCTGTATTCGCGGGATCGGCAATCGCTGACCCTCTTCCCTCCTGGCAAGAAGGTGAAACAAAATCACGGATCATCGATTTTGTGAACGAGGTGACCGACCCGACGTCGGAAACATATGTCACGCCAGCGGACAGGATCGCCGTCTTCGACAATGACGGGACGCTCTGGTCTGAGCAACCTGTCTATTTCCAGCTCTTTTATGCACTTGACCGGCTCAGGGAAATGGCCGCGAAAGACCCTTCCATTCTCTCAAGCGATGTCCTGAAGGCCGCCGCAGCCGGCGACATGGAGACAGTCGCCAAGGCTGGTGAAGAAGGCCTCCTTGAAATCGTGATGGTATCTCACTCCGGGCTGTCGGTACCGGAGTTTCAGGCTGATGTTGCCAGTTGGATAGAAACGGCGCGACACCCGACCAAAGATCTCGCGTATACCGACATGACCTACCAACCGATGCTGGAACTCTTGAGATATCTGCGGGACGAGGATTTCGAGACCTATCTGGTTTCCGGTGGCGGCATTCATTTCATGCGCGCGTTTGTCGAGGAAGCCTATGGCGTATCGCCGGAGAATGTCATCGGCAGCGCCGGCGAAACGCGGTATGAGGTCGTCGATGGCGTACCGACCATCATCAAGGATCCCGGGATCGCGTTCATTGATGACAAGGCGGGAAAACCGATCGGCATCGACAGCAAGATTGGAAAACGCCCGATTTTCGTTGGTGGAAACTCCGACGGCGACTTCGAGATGCTTGAGTGGGCTACCGCCGGAGAAGGACCAAGCCTCGGTCTGATCGTGCACCACACGGACGGCGAACGGGAATGGGCTTACGATCGGGACAGCCATGTGGGCAAGCTGGTCAAAGGGCTCGACGAAGCTGATGCGCGTGGCTGGTTGCTCGTTGACATGGCCGAAGACTGGAGACGCGTCTGGTCGGGAACCGGTAACTGAGCCTGACCGATACCGGTACTCATCCGCAACCCCTTCCCTTTAACGTTTCACGGACTGTTTCAGATGTCAGAAGCACTTCAACAGGCGCAAAAACTCAAGGAGCGCATGCAGCGCGCGATTGTCGGACAGGAAGATGTCATCGACCGTCTGATCATCGGGTTGCTTGCGAACGGCAATCTGCTGGTCGAGGGGTTGCCGGGGCTGGCCAAGACGCGTGCGATCAAGGCGATGGCCAAGAACATGGAAGCGGATTTCAGCCGCATTCAGTTCACACCTGACCTGCTGCCGTCGGATGTGACCGGTACGGAGGTCTACCACCAGTCCGGCGGGACCGGGACGTTCCGTTTCGAAAAAGGCCCGATCTTTGCCAACATCGTCCTTGCGGACGAGATCAACCGGGCGCCTGCCAAGGTTCAGGCGGCTCTTCTGGAGGCCATGGAGGAACGCCAGGTAACGGTCAGCGGAAAGACCCACAAGATGGAGCCACTGTTCATGGTCATGGCGACGCAAAACCCGGTTGAACAGGAGGGCACCTATCCGCTGCCCGAGGCGCAGATGGACAGGTTCCTGATGCATGTGCTGATCACCTATCCGCCGGTGGAGGACGAAATCGAGATCATCCGACTGGTGCGCGGTGAAGAAACGGCGGCACTTGGGGCCAGAACCGGTGACGATGGCGGGAAAACCGCGCCTGCCCCGATCGAACAGGAAGCGATATTCCAGGCGCGGTCCGAGATTGCCTCGATCCACGTGTCCGAGGCAAGCGAACGCTACATGGCGGATCTGGTCCAGGCGACACGGACCCCTGACAGGTTCTCCGCAGATCTCGGGCGCTGGATCGAAATCGGTGCGAGCCCGAGAGCCTCGCTCGCTCTCGACAAGTGCAGCCGCACGCATGCCTGGCTGCAGGAACGCGACTACGTCGATCCGCTCGATATCCGGGCCATTGCGCATGATGTGCTGCGCCATCGCCTGAGCCTGAGTTTCGAGGCCGACGGGGACGGTATTTCCCCGGACAAGGTCGTCGACGAAATCGTGGCTCAGGTCGCGTTGACGTGAGGAGGCAAGGATGCGTGATGCCTCTGCAAGGTCCCGCACAGGTCTGAAAACAAGCGCTGTTCCGGAGCATGAACAGATCGATACCCGGGTAAGGGTCAACCTGCAGCATTTGCGGTCCTTTGAAGGCCGGGCCAGGAAGCTTACCCTGCTCCCGCGGCAGCCGGTTTCAAGCGTGTTGAATGGACGGCATGCCTCCAGGCTGCGCGGTAGAGGCCTCAATTTCGAGGAGTTGCGGGGCTACCTGCCGGGAGACGATCCGCGAACGATAGACTGGAAGGTCACGGCAAGGACGGGTGAGCCCCATGTCAGGGTCTACAGCGAAGAACGCGACCGCCCGGCATTGCTCGTCGTCGACCAGCGCATGTCGATGTTTTTCGGAACCCGGCTGAACATGAAGTCCGTGACCGCTGCAGAGGCGGCGGCTCTTGTTGCCTTTCGCGTTCTCGACCAGGGCGATCGGGTCGGAGCCGTCATCTTCGGAGACGGCCACGTTTCAGAGTTTCGCCCCAAACGGGGACGGACGGCGGTCAACCGGTTCCTGACGGCACTTGATCGCGCCAACCGTATGCTTCACGCCGAGGCGCCGCGCGCCGACCATCCGCTGTTCCTGAACCAGCCACTTGCCTCGGTCGCCCGCATCGCCCGCCGGGACCATCTGGTTATCGTGATCAGCGACTTCGACGGTCTCGACGCGCGGACCGGAAAGCTCGTTGGCACCATCGCCAGGCACAATGATGTCATCCTGTGTCCGGTCACCGACCCGATCTCCGAAGATGTGCCCAGGAACATGAAGCTTGTCGTTTCCGATGGCGAACTTCAGGTCGAACTTGATACGGGCACGACGGACACCTATCGAAAGCTGTCGGACTTCGCTTCGGGCCGCATTGCGGAAATCCTGAAGTGGCAACAGAAATACGGAACGCCCGTCCTGCCGCTCAGCGCCGGCAGTGATACGGTTGAGCAGATGCGCCGCCTCATGGGCCTTCGGTCCAGGCCTCGGGAAGCCGCCGATGAATGAGGAGTGGAAAGGCCTGAACCTGGCCGAGTTGATAGAGCTCCTGGAGCCTGTTCCGGAACCGGCGCCGATTTCGATGGCCCCTCAGACGATGGGCTGGGTCTGGCTTGGACTGGTTCTGCTGTTGCTTTGCGCCGCGCTCACCCGGATTTTGGTTCAACGTTGGCGCCGGGATGCTTACCGACGCGCGGCTCTGGCTGAACTCGGAACGTCCGCGCAGGATGCGTCATCCCTCGCCCGTCTTGTCCGGCGCACGGCGCTTGCCGCCTATCCCCGATCGGCCGTCGCTTCGCTTTTCGGCAACAGCTGGCTGACGTTTCTCGACGACGCCTATGGCGGCAGCGGATTTTCCAACGGCCCGGGAAAGGTTCTTTCCACGGCGCCCTACCAGCAGGAGCCGGCAGGTGAACCCCTCAGACTGCTTGTGAAAGAGTGGATCAAGCGACACCGGAGAGAGCTTCCGGATGATTGAATTCGACCAGCCCCTTGCCTTTCTGATGCTGCCGCTGCCACTGCTGGTCTTTTTTCTTCTGCCTGCGCACAAGGAGCGCGTTTCCTCGGTGCGCTTCCCGTATTTCCGGAGCATTGCTTCGGCGGCCGGGCAGCAGCCAACGTCCGGTTCCGTGGTGATCAGCCGCTCGCGCCTGCAATCCCTGGCTGCCTTGCTGGTCTGGTGCCTGGTTGTCTTTGCGCTTGCACAGCCCGTGCGCGTCGGCGATCCGATCGTGCAGGAAAAGGCAGCGCGTGACGTGATGCTGGCGATCGACATTTCGGGGTCCATGGATCAGGTCGACTTTCCCTCCAGCGGCGGCGAAAGGGCGCAACGGCTCGACGCCGTCAAACGCGTCGTCGGCGACTTCATTTCCGAACGGGACGGCGACCGGATCGCCCTGATCGTTTTCGGGTCAAAGGCCTATATACAGGCGCCCTTTACCGAAGACCTCTCGTCCGTCCGTGCCCTGCTTGACCAGACCGAAGTCGGTATGGCCGGTCCGCAGACCGTCGTCGGAGACGCCATCGGGCTCGCGATCAAGACCTTTCAGGCCAGTCAGATCGAAGAACGGCTGCTGATACTGCTCAGTGACGGAGCGGACACGGGCAGCCGGATGACGCCCATCAATGCCGCAGGCGTTGCCGCAAAGGAGGGTATCGACATCGTCACGATCGGTGTCGGCGACCCAGCTGGCACCGGAGAGCAGCGGCTTGACGAACAAAGCCTGAAAGACATTGCGAACGCTGCCGGCGGACAGTACTTCTTCGCCAGTGACGAAAACGCACTGAACGAAATTTACACCAGAATAGATGCGCTCGCCCCGCGCGCGGTTGATACGGCCAGCTATCGACCAAGGGATGCACTCGGCCCGTACTTTCTCGGGCTTGCGGTGCTGATCGGATTGGTCGCGCTCGGAACGATGGTGCTCGGTTCCTCCATGAGGAGAACCGCATGACCTTCGACATCCTTGCACAGGATCTTGCGCAGTTTCATTTTCTGCGGCCATGGTGGCTGCTGGCATTGGCGGTCATCGGCGGTCTTTGGTGGTATGCCCGTTTCAGATCGGGGCCGGAGACGGAGATGCCGTCCGTTATCGCACCGCATCTTGCCGCCGCCCTGACGATCGGGGCGGAGAAACGGACCATCCTGCGACCCATCGATACGGTTGCACTCGTCCTGGCGCTGCTGGCTGTCGCCGCGGCCGGACCAACATGGTCGCGGCAGCCCAACCCTCTGGTGTCCGATGAAGCGCCCCTTGTGATCGCACTGAAGGTTTCTGAATCCATGATGGAACCGGATGTCCCGCCAAGCCGCCTGGAACGCGCCAAACACAAGATACAGGACCTGCTGAAGGAGCGCGCCGGCGCGAAAACAGGCCTGGTCGCCTATGCCGGCTCTGCCCACCAGGTCGTGCCGCTCACTGAAGACCCCGAAGTTCTGAAACCATTTCTCGAAGGTCTTGATCCGAGCGTCATGCCGGTGAAGGGAAGTGCCGCGGGAAACGCACTGCAGCTTGCACAGAAACTGCTGGACGGGCAGGAAGAACCCGGTTCGATCCTGTTCATGCTGGATACGATTTCGAGCGAGGAACAGGCAGCGATTTCCGGAAGGGGTCCGGCAAGCGGCGGTTCGCTGAGTTTCTGGGTCTTCAACAGGGACGCGGGCGATCGTCCGGATACGAGCGGCCTTGCGTCGGGGCGGGTTGTGACGGTCACCGCAGATACCCGCGACGTGGAGCAGGTCCTCAGGAGTATAGATGCGGCCTATCAGGCTGCACTGTCACAGGACGAAAAGGCGAAGTGGCGCGATCAGGGCGTCTGGTTCGCGTGGCCCGCCGCGCTGATCCTGCTGTTCTGGTTCCGGCGCGGGTGGTCCATGCGCTGGTCGGTGATCCTGTTCGTTGTGGTGCTGTCACACAGCGCCGATGAGGCCCGCGCAGACGGATGGCGCGACTGGTTCTTTACGCCCGACCAGCAGGGCCGAATGGCCTTCGAGGCAAAGGAATTCGCAAAGGCGGCCGAGCTCTTCACCGACCCCGCCTGGAAGGCATTCGCGCTCTACAAGTCCGGCAAATACGAGGAAGCGGCGGAGCTTTATGCCTGGCAGGACAGCTCCGATGCCGCCCTCGGCGAAGGCATGTCGTTGATGAAGTCGCGGTCCTATCGGGATGCCATAGACGCGTTTCAAAAGGCGCTCGATCGCGATCCGGCGAACGAGGCCGCCAGGAAGAACCTGGAGCTTGCCAAGTACATACTCGAGTATATTGAAAGAACCAGGGAGCAGTCGGACACAAGCGAAGAGGCCGGCATCGGTGCCGATGATACCGTCTATGACAACGAAGCCGGCCGCGGCACGGAGACCCAGCAGCAAACCGGTGAAACAATGCCGGAAACGGCCGAACAATGGATGCGCACCGTCGACACGCAGACCGGCGACTTTCTGAAGAGCCGGTTCGCCCTTGAAAACGCAAAGGGGCCGCAATGACGATCGTCCGGCTGCTGGCCCTGGCCCTGTTTCTGGCTGCCAATCCCGCTTCGGCGCAGGACGCCCAGATCCCCGAAATCAGAACGTCTCTGGAACAGGATACCGCTGTTCCCGGCCAGCCGTTGATCTACAGGGTCACGGTGCTGGTTCCCACCTGGCTCCCCTCGCCTCCCGTGTTCCCGAGTTATGAAACGCCCAATGTCGTTGTGCGGCTGCCGTCGCGGGCATCGGGCCCGACGAGCGAGACGATCGACGGCGAGACGTGGTCCGGCGTGACACGGTCGTACCGTCTGTATCCCATGACTGCGGGAACGTTTCAGATCCCGCCGGGTACCATCAAGGTGACTTACGCGGATCCGGATAACCAGCAACCGGTCGTGGTCGACGCGCAAACGGACGGGTTCGAAATCACCGGAAAGATCCCCGAAGGCGCCCAGGACCTCGACCCGTTTCTTGCCGCTAAGTCGCTGACACTGGAGCGGACTGTCGAAGGCACTCCCGAAAGCATGAAAGCGGGCGATGCGCTGACCATAACCACGATCGCGAAGGTGACGGGTGTGGCCCCGATGTTTGTGCCGCCGCTCTCCGACGCGGACCCGGGCAACGGGCTGGCCGCTTATCCGAAGGAGCCGGTCCTCGACGAAAAGGAAGACAGGGGTCTGCTATCAGGCACCAGAAGCGAGGTAACCTCGCTGGTCGCGGAAACCGCGGGCACCTATACCATCCCGGAGAAAAGCCTTTCCTGGTACAATCTTGAAAGCGGCAAAATCGAAACCGCCACCGTTCCGGAGATCGCGCTTCAAGTGACTGGCACGGCGGATGCGCAACCCGGTCAGCAGGCAGCACCCTTCGATTGGCGGGACCTGTTCGGTTGGCTCGTCCTGTTCGCGCTTGTCGCTGTTCTGGCCACTGTCGCGTGGCGATTGCTGTCTCCGGGTGTCAGGCGATCGGCAGCGGCGCTCAAGGAACGATACTACACGTCGGAAAGCTATCTGTTCCGTCAGTTGACCGCCGCCATAAGACAACACGACCTCAACGGGACACTGCAGCGTGCGTCGAGGTGGAAGATCGCCGTCGGCGGCGACACCCGGTTCGGCGACTGGAGGGATTTTGAGCTGGCAGTCCACGCATGCAGCGCGCTTTCTTTCTCGGCAAAAAGCCCCCCAAGGCGGGAGGATGCAGACCGCCGATGGAAGCATCTTCTTGAAACCGTCCGAGGCTTGCGCCGGAGCCTTAGCAGGAAAAGGCAGTCAGAAACATTTGCCCGTCTGCCCGACATCAATCCCCGCTAGATTCTCCACCCTGCCGTCTGCCCGGACCCCTGTTCCACAACCATGATCCGTGCCGGTTGACGGGTTCATTTCCAAGCCGGACTTTCAGACCAAGATTAAAACAACTTAATTTGCAATCTCTCGTACCCACCTCATCTCAAATGCAGACAGAAACCAATTGCGGGCTTTCGCTCAACTGCAAAGTGGAGGTGCATATACATGAACAAGTCTTTAGCTGCCCTGTCCGCACTCGCGCTCGGCATCGTGGTTTTCACGGCACCGGTTCAGGCACTCGAACCGTCCAGCCAGCTGCTTCCGCCTGCAAGCGTCGATGCACACGGTCTGATCATGGAGCCGCCCGCGCTCGGAACACCCCGGTTCCACGAGGAACTTTCAACCGTCCTCTGGTTGCAGGAAACACGCACGCAGGAGCAGGCAGAGTTCGTGGAAACCACGTTGAACACGGAGCGTTTCGCGCCGGTGATCGGTGACTCGATCTTCGAGGTGAATGGCCCTGCCCTGAAAACCGTCATAGACAATGCGATCGATGCGGTGCGTGCGGATTATGACGCCGTGAAAGGTGTTTACGACTACCCCCGGCCGTTCGAGATCAGCAGTGCGGTCGAACCGCTTGGTGATGCACGGCCCGTTGCGTCCTACCCGAGCGGCCATTCGATCCGTGCGGTTGTCTATGCCCGGCTGCTCGCAGAAGTCTTTCCGGAAAAAGCGGATGAGCTTGCGGATCTCGCGACCCGTATCGGCCATGGCCGTGTTGTCGCAGGCGTGCATTATCCGATGGATGTGTCAGAAGGCCAGAAACTCGGCCATGCCTATGCCGACGCGATCATTGCCGGGCCTGCATTCCAGGACGCGATTGCAAATGTAAGGTCCGGGAACGCGTCCTGATGAACGACCGGTGCGCACGGCCAGGCCGCTGCGCACCAGGCTCAGCCGGCCTTGGCGGTCTGTCCCATCAGGACCGGAACAACCTGGCTCGGCGGCCCCATCATCGCGATCTGTCCGGAATTGAACACGACCACGCGGTCGGCCATTTTCATGTGACTTGGACGCTGCGTGTTGATCAGAACGGTTGCCTTGCCCTGCAGCTGTCCGATCATGTCCATGAACTTGCGGTCGCCATCGAAATCGAGATGCATGCCGGGGTTGTCGAACAAGTAGAGCGGCACCCTCTTGACGAGTGCCCTGGCCAGCACGATGCGCTGTTTCATGTTGTCCGGAATCTTCTTGAGGATTTCGCTGTTCAGGCGCGTCTCCAGACCTTCGAAATTCTCCTCGAGATAGGACAGGAGGCCGAGGGACTCCACGGTTTCGAAAATCCGGCTGTCACTCGCTCCCGGTTCGGAGAGAAGCAGGTTCTGCTTCACGGTTCCATAGAAGAAATCGAGATCGTCGGGTGCATAACCGATCCGCGATCTCCATTCGGCTGAATCAAGCTGTCGAACGTCCAGCCCGTCGAAAAGAATGGAACCGACCTGGGGCTGATAGAGGCCGGTAATGGCCTGAAAGAGGGTCGACTTCCCGGAGCCGCTCGGACCGGTGATCGCCAGCAGCTCTCCCTGTTTCACCGTCAGCTCGATGCCTTTCAGCGACGCTTCGGTGGCACCTGGATAGCGCAATACGAGAGACGTAATCTTCAGGTCGCCCTGAATGTCGCGTGTGATCCTGGGCAGATAACCGGGTTCGCGTTCCAGCGGCACTTTCATCAGATTGTCGATCTGTTCGAGCACCGTTCTGCTTTGTGCAAGCTGCGTGATGCTCAGGAAGGCCTGGTTCATCGGGTTGAGAACGCGCCACGACAAGGCCATCGTGGCAATAAGCGCCCCGAGACTCATGTCGCTGTTCATTACCTGTAACGCGCCTATGCCGAGCACAAACACGCCGCAGATCGTCATGAGTGTCTGCGACACCGTCTGCAACAGGTGTGTCAGATTGCGCGCGTGGATGTTCGACTTGTTGAAATTGGCTGACAGGCCGGAAAAGCGTTCGAGCCAGGTATCTTCAACCGAGAGATCCCTGAGCGTACGCTGATTTCGAAGCGTTTCTATCATGAAACTGTTCAACTTGGACTTGTGCTCGCCGACCGCGGCCACCTCGCGCTGGACCTTGGGCAACACGTAGACGGCGATCACGGAATAAATGATCAGCAGTGCAAGCGGCGGATAGGCCACCGGGCCACCGATCAGAAAGATCGCCGCGATGAAGATCAGCGTAAACGGGATATCAACGATCGCGGTGAAGAGCGCGCTTTGAAAAATGTCGCGAACGCTGTCGAAATACCGCAACCGCATGACCTGGGTTCCGATCGGAGCTTCGGCGAGCATCGAATAGGGAAGATGCAGAATCCTCTCGAATGTCTTGTTGCCGACAATCGCATCCACGCGCCCACCGAGATAGGACTGCAGGAGGTTCTTGGTCTTTCGCAACGCCAATTCGCTCAGGACAATGATGCCGATGCCGGCCGCCATCGTCAGGAGCACCTCGATCGACTTGGCGCCCATCGCCTTGTCGTAGATCGCCATGATGAACAATGGCGGTCCCAAAGCGAGAATGTTGAGCACGAAGCCGATCGCCAGGATTGAAACGATGCTGGTCCGGAACTGTTTCGACGCCAGTGACGACCATCGGCGGCTGCCGGAAGTTTTCCTGTCCGTTTCCGTTTCTTCCGAAACCGTGTAGACCTCGTGCCGCGTGATGTCCTTCGCCGAGAGGATGACGGCTTCCCCCTTCAAGCCTGAAAAGGCGCGAAAGTCCCCGTTCCCGGTTTTGGTCGCGAGCACGAGAACGTCGTCGGCGGTAACGCTGATGCACGGAAGCTGCGAGACAGCAATATCGGCGGGATTGGCGCGGTAGCGCGTGGACGAAACGTTTATCCGGTTCAGAACCGTTCTGAGGTCCTGGATCGACGCGATCCGATCGAAGTGCGGCAGAGCTTCGAACAGGAGCCGGTCGTTGCCCTGCCAGTTCATTTCGCGCAGCAAAGGCACAAGACATCGCTCGGCCGGGGTCTTTCCTTCACTCAGCTTGTTGAAGGCCGTTTCGGCAGCTTCACTTCCCAATTGGTCCGACAATTCATTCCATTGACGGTGAACGGGATTGGCCTGCGGGTTCAGGTCCTCAAGATCGAACAGGGCACGGGTCACGCTGAAATCTCCACACCTTGCGGATTGAGCCCGGTCTCTTGCGTGATCTCATGGATCCTGCCGTCTTCAAGCCGGTACTGACGGTCGGCTACGGCAAGCATTGACGGGCGGTGCGCCACGATGATGACGGTCAAATGTCCCTTCAGGCGGTAGAGCGCGTTGATGAGCGCCTTTTCGGCCTGCTGGTCCAGCTGCGCATTTGCCTCGTCGAGAATCAGGACTTTCGGCTCTCCCGCCAGCGCCCTTGCGATGCAAATGCGCTGCAAGGTCGAGGCCGGGACCTTGCCTCCGAGGTCTGCACCGAGCTGCGTGTCGTAGCCCTTCGGAAGCAGATGAATTTCCTTCTCAAGACCGATCAGTTTGGCGGCCATGCGGGCCCGCGCGATATCGGAGACCGCACCGAACATGGTCAGGTTCTCGATGATCGAACCGTTGAACACAGCCGCCCGGCTGTCGACATAGGCGACATGTTTGCGCAGCGCATGTTTCAATGGTCCGGAAAAGTCATGCCCACCGACGAGGACGTCTCCGGCGAGCGGCGACAATTCCCCGGCGAAGAGTTTCATCAAGGTGCTCTTGCCGCTCCCGTCCGCGCCGCTGAAGCCGACAAATTCGCCAGGTTTGATCGTCAGATTCAAATTCGTAAAAACCTGCCGCCGCGCATTATGAATATCCATCGAGACGTCTATCAGCTGGACTAAACCGGCCGGGTCCGTTTCCAGTTGCGCCCTTGTTTCGACCGGCGGCAGATCGAACAGCTTGTCGACCTGCGCGTAATCATGCTTCAGGCGCTGCATGTCCGTCAGGTGATTGATCGCGCGAAGAAAAGGCTGCACGAACTGCCCGGACAAGAGCGTACTTGCCGCAACACCGCCGATGCTGAATCCGTTGTTGATGACCATGACGGCACCGAACAGGACGACGAAGACGGTGGTGAGCGTCGCAAACACCGTGGAGGCATCGCGGGCCTGGCCTGCCAGAAGCATGTAGCGGGCACTCAGGTTGGCGGTTTCTTTCTGCAAGCGCTCAAAACGGCGGATCATCAGTGCTTCCATCGACTGTGACTTGACCGTCTTTGCACCAGACAGCACTTCAAGCACGAAATCGGATTTCCGGTCATCTTGCGCGGCCCGGTCCGCGACCACTTTCTGAAGGACCCGGCTCCGGTGAAGCGCAAACAGGATGAACACCGCGAGCAGGACAACAGGCACCAGAGCCAGTGGTCCGGCTATGAAAACGAGAACCGCCAGGAAAATTCCTCCCGCAGGAAGATCGATTGCGAGCAACCGTCCCTGGTCGCCGTAGTGATCCGCGACGGACTGCAGCGATCGCAGCCGGTGAACCTGAAGCGACACCGGCGTGCCGGCGAAGTTTTCGGGCTTTGCATCCAGCACGCGCCGGAACAGTTCCTTGTGCGCCTGGTGATTGAAACTTGCTCCCAATCTGCCCACTACGGCAGCCCGGGCGACCTTGATGAGACCATCGGCAGCAAGAACGCAAACAACTCCGAGCGTGAGAACCAGCAATGTGTCCGTCGACGCATTCGGCAGAACCCGGTCATATACCTGAAGCACCGCGAGCGGCATCGCCAGACCGAGAACATTTGCGAAGATCGAAGCGATCACAACATCCCGGGGAAGTCGCGGAGACGATATCCATTTGCCGCTTGGAGAATGCTGGACACGCATCCTGCGCAGAAAAAAAGATGACAAGAATGATTTCAACATTGACTAACCAGAGTCGACCCCACGTTTACGCAAGGTGCTCCGACGGGTTTAAAAAACCGTTTACCTTAAGGGTCTGCGCACGAATATATTTCTGAAATTAAAAAGAATTTTCTCGGAAATTTTTCGCTTTATTAAGGACAACATCGTTCACTCGCACGATGGAAATCGTGTGAGCAGGCGGCCGCATGGCAAAAGACACCGAAAACCGGACTCCCGACAACAGCCCCCCGGCCAATGAAGGCGATGGGGCTTCCAGTTCGACGCTGGGTTCCGACGAATATCTTCATTCCGGCCTCCTCGACACCAAGGACCGGCACCTCGACAAGGCACACGACTATCACCTTGATCAGGACATGGGTGTTTCCAGCGAGCAGGTGATTTCCAATCTGCATCTGGGCAGTCACCTGGACAAACCCCTGCCGCAGGAAGACCTCAAGGACGGCGCTTCGTCATTCGGCGTTGAAGAAAGAGCGCAGACTGCAAGGGACGACGCGCCTGTTGCAGCGGGTGCGGCCGACGAGAGCGCAGAAAGAGTTTCTGGGCCAGGACACGAATCCCGTCCCTCCATCGACACGACAGTCAAGAACAGCGGCAGCTCAACCTCGGCGCCGCTCATTGAGCGGACTGACCCGTCAGGTGTCAGCCTCAACGATCCCGCCGCCATCAATTCCGCGACCGGTCGGCAGGGTGTTGATGCCGGGGTCGCCGCGGTTTCAGCGCCAGCTACCGCGCCGGACACCGGTTCGGTCGAGGAACAGGCGCCGGCAACCGAAACGAGTTCAGATTTGTCCGGCGTTTCGGATATCGACAGTGATCAGAATGCCGTTGACGAAGATGCCGCGACCGGCGCGCTCACCGGCATTACCGCAAGCGCGGACATGACCAACGGTTCCGGTGTCACCTACAGCCTGGTCGATGACGCGGACGGCCTGTTTGCGATCGATCCTTCGACTGGTGTTGTGACCGTTGCCGGTGAACTGGATGCCGAAACGGCCGGTTCGCACGATATTGTCGTGCGCGCCCTTGCCGCGGACGGTCAATCAAGTGAAGAAACTTTCACGATCGAGGTCGGCGACGTCGACGAGAGCGACATTTCGGCCGTAACGGATGTCGACAGCGCCGAAAACCAGATCGGCGAAGACGCCGCGGCCGGAACCGCTGTCGGCGTTACCGCCCGGGCCGTCGACGAGGATGCCACGGCAACCGTCTCCTATAAAGTCGACGATCCACGTTTCGAGATTGATGCCGATGGCGTCGTCACTCTGGCAGAGGGCGCCATTTTTGACGCTGACACGGAAGGCGATGTCAGCTTCACGGTAACGGCGACTTCAAGCGATGGTTCAAGTTCGAGCGAGACCTTTTCGATCAGCGTCACGGACATCAACGACGAAACCCCGTCCGATATCCTGCTTTCAAACGCCAGTGTCGATGAAAACAGCTCCGCTGGAACGGTTGTTGCGAAGCTGTCCGTCACCGATGCGGATGTAAACGATACGCATGTCTATGAAATAGCGGACGATCCGTCCGGCTACTTCGAGGTCGTCGGTGACGAAATCCGGGTCAAGACCGGTGCCGTGCTCGATCATGAAGCGGCAGACGAGCACACTCTGACCCTCACGGTGACGGACGCAGCGGGTCATTCCTACTCGGAAGATGTCACCATCGCGGTCAATGACATCAACGAGAACCCCGAAAACATCAATCTCAGTGCTACACCTGCCTCGGCGGACTTTACCGCTTCGGACGGTTATACATCTCCAACAAGTATCTCCGACCTTGGCCTGGAAGCAGACAGGACTGTCGTGACCGTCTCGTTTTCCACGTCCGGTGACGTGGAGAGCGCGCAGACACTGTTCGAAACCGGCGGGAACTACTACGGCCTGAACATCGTCATCGAGAACGGCGTCCTCAATGTCTATGCCGGTGAAGGCAACAATGTTGAACTGAGCACGCCTGTCGAGACCGGGACAGACTACAATCTTGCGCTTGAACTCAACAAGGAGACGAACACCCTCACCTTGTTGGTGTCGGAGGAACTGCCCCTTAATGAGATGAACGCGGACAACAGCCTCGCTGACCGGCAGGACGGCTGGACCGATAGTGACTGGGACGGGGGCAACAGCATTGGCGTCGGCACACTGGCGGACCACAGCCAGGGGCACGTGGGCGGTGACTTCCTCGGAACTATCGGGGACGACGGCGTTTCGGTCTATGCCGATGCGACTCTCGAGACCTACATGCAGCCCGTTGTTGATGAAAACAGCGCGGGCGGAACGGTCGTCGCACGTCTCTCGACGACAGACCCTGATGACGGGGACACGCACACCTATGAGATCACGAACGATCCGTCCGGATTTTTCGAGATCGTGGGAGACGAAATCCGCGTCAAGGACGGCGCCCTTCTCGATCACGAAACCGCTGACACCCACACGATCACCGTTCAGGTGACGGACGCCGGCGGGTTGAGCCACTCTGAGGAGTTCTCGATCGCGGTCCAGGACGTGAATGAAGCGCCGGCCACGCTTGAACTGGATACGGAAAACAAGGCCGATTTCACCGCTGCCGACGGGTACACATCCAGCACCAGCATTTCCGAACTCGGGCTCGAGACCGACAACAACGTCTTTGCCCTGTCGTTCACGACGGCCGAGGACGTCTCCACCGCACAAACGCTTTTCGAAACGGGCGGCAATGTCTACGGGCTCAATGTCGTCATCGAAGACGGGCGACTGAATGTCTACGCGGGTGACAGCAACAATCTGGAACTGAGCGCGGAAATTTCTCCCGGCACCGATTACAATTTCCTTCTGGAACTCAGCAAGGATGACGGCACGATCACGCTGCTTCTGTCGGACGAGTTCGCGCTCGGCGACATGGACCGGAGCAACAGCCTTGCGGCGCAGCGCTCCGGTTGGCCTGACGGCGACTGGGATGGCGGCAACAACATCGGTGTCGGCGATATTGCCGGACACAGCCAGGGCCATGTCGGCGGAGATTTCCTCGGGGAGATCCATGACGAAGGTCTCTCCGTCTATGCAGATGCGACCCTGGACAACTTCAACACCGGTGCTCTGTCCGAAAACACCGCCGGGGCCATCGTCGGTGCATTGTCCGTCACGGATCCGGACATTGGTGACGTGCACACCTATGCCGTCTCCGACGACCGTTTCGAGGTGCTTGGCGGTACGTTGAAACTGAAAGACGGCGTCAGCATCGATTTTGAAACCGAACCGTCTGTCGAGGTCACCGTGACCGCGACCGATTCCGCCGGAGCCTCCATAGACAAGACCTTCACCGCCAACTTCGACGATCTCGCAGAAGACCATGTCCTGAGTGACGGTGGTGTCGTCTTTACCGATACGGGGGTCGCCGAGACCAGCATAACCGGCGGTACCGGCAATGACACGATCACCGCGCATGAAGACGGCGGTGTCATCGAAGGCGCGGATGGTGATGACACGCTGGCCGGAGACGCCGGAGATGATTTCCTGGATGGCGGCACGGGCACCGATACGGCGGTCTTCAGCGGAAACCGCGACGACTATGATGTCGTCGAAAACCCGGACGGAAGTTTCACGGTCACCGACATGCGCGACGGTGCGCCGGACGGCACGGATACGGTTGCCGGTGTCGAGAATTTCCGGTTTTCTGACGGCGATGTCCTCGCCGGCGATCTTGTCGCACAAGATATAACCGCAATCACGGACACGGATGACGCCGAGAACACGCTTGCGGAAGATGCAGCCGCCGGATCGCTTGTCGACATTACGGCGCATGCTGAAGATCCCAATGTCAGTGACACCGTTTCCTTTTCGGTCGACGACAGCCGCTTCGATATCGATTCCGACGGTAAGGTAAGCGTCGCAGAAGACGCAGAATTCGACGCGGAAACCGAAGGGTCGCTCGACGTCGTCGTGACAGCTGTTTCCAGTGATGGAACGTCGAGCCAACAGACATTCACGATCTCGGTTGCCGACGTTGATGAGTTTGATGCCTCCAATGTCGAGGACGTTGATACGTCCCAAAACACTGTTTCCGAGGACGCCGTTTCGGGAACCGAAATCGGGGTTACCGCCTTCGCCGCAGACGACGACGTCTCGGACACCGTCACGTATACGGTTGACGATGACCGCTTTGATATCGCTGATGACGGCACAATCACGGTTGCCGATGGCGCGGCCTTCGATGCTGAAAAAGAGGCTACGGTCGATGTCACCGTCACGGCGGAGTCTTCGGACGGTTCATCTTCTTCGGAGACCTTCACCGTGGAGGTCGGAAACGTCAACGACAACGCGCCGACGGATATCCTGATCACGGGCCATCCCGGAAATCTGATCCAAAACGGAAGCTTCGAGGCGTTTGATGTTTCGAGCGGGTCCTGGACCCACACGAAGTCCGATCCCTCCGGCTTCTGGTCCGCGGAAGGATCAATCGAAGTCTGGAACAATCTCGGCAGTGTCGATGCCACGGACGGTGACAAGCATCTGGAACTTGATTCAGACGGCGGTGTGAATTCGATTTCACAGTCCGTCGAAACCACACTCGGGCAGGTCTATGACCTGTCCTTCGATGCGATGGCGCGGTCAAGCTCCGAGACGAGTACGGTCGAGGTATACTGGAACGACGAACTGATCTCCCGGTTCGATCCGGAGACCGGTGACTGGGCATCGATGGACCTGCAGGTTGTCGGAACCGGTGGGGATGATGTTCTCGAGTTCCGCGAAACGGCGGAGGACAACGACAGCTACGGTGCGCTGCTCGACAACGTTTCCCTGACCCAAATTCCGCTGACCATTGCCGAGGGCGTGAATGGCGCAGTGGTCGGAAGCGTCTCGTCCACCGACGCTGACGTCAGCGACAAACACGCCTACTCCGTTTCAGACAACCGTTTCGAGATCGTTGCAAACGGCATCGGCATGATGGTGCTGAAGCTCAAGGACACCGAGAGCCTTGATCGCGAGAGCGCAGACAGCGTCACGTTGACCGTTACGACAACCGATTCAGGCGGCCTCACCTACAGCGAAGACGTGACCGTCTTCATTGCCGACATCTCGGAATCTTCCGTGTCGGCGATCAAGGACCTTGACGCGAATGCCAACATCCTGAGTGAAGATGCGGTCGCGGGTGAAGAGACCGGCGTGAGCGTCGCCGCAGCGGATGACGACGCAACCGATACCGTCTCCTATACCGTCGACGACGACCGCTTCACCGTTGCCGATGACGGGTCGGTCACTGTCGCGGACGGCGCGGCGTTCGACGCGGAAACCGAAGCAACCGTCAACGTCACCATCACCGCGACATCCAGCGATGGATCGACGTCATCCGAGATATTCGAAATCGTGATTGAGGACGCCGACGAAATGGACGTGTCTGCCGTCACGGACACGGATTCGTCGGTCAATTCTGTTGCAGAAAACGCCACGGCGGGTTCCGAAGTCGGTATAACCGCTTCTGCATCGGACGGAGACGTCAGCGATGCGGTTTCCTATTCGGTCGACGATACCCGATTCGACATTGCCGATGACGGCACGGTGACCGTCGCAGATGGCGCGACGTTTGACGCCGAAACGGAAGGCACAATCGATGTGGTGGTGACGGTCACGTCGACCGATGGCTCCTCCTCCCAGGAGACCTTCACGATCACGGTCGCCGACATCAACGAGTTTGCGGTCTCAGCCATCTCGAACACGGACGTCAGCGCCAATACGATTGCCGAGGATGCGGCCGAGGGAACTGAGGTCGGCGTGACTGTATCGGCCGCCGACGACGATGCTTCCGACACGGTTACCTACACCGTCGATGATGCGCGCTTCGACGTCGCTGGCGACGGCACAGTCACCGTGGCCGCCGGAGCTACCTTCGACGCGGAAACGGAAGGATCGATCGACGTCACGGTCACGGCTCACTCCTCGGACGGATCGACGTCAGACGAAACCTTCACGATCGACGTGTCGGACGTCAACGAAACCAGCATATCCGCCGTCACGGACACGGATGGCAGCGCCAACACGATTGCCGAGGATGCGAGCGAGGGAACGGCGGTCGGCGTGACGGCGTCAGCCGCCGATGCCGATGTCACCGACACGGTGACCTATACCGTTGACGATGCGCGCTTCGATGTCGCCGCCGACGGCACGGTCACCGTTGCGTCCGGAGCGAGCTTCGATTTCGAAACCGAACCGACCATCTCTCTCACGATCACGGCCACCTCCTCTGACGGTACAAGCTCGCAGGACGTCGTTGAGATCGCCGTTTCCGACGTTGCCGAGACCTTCAGTCTGCAGGCCGGTCAAACCGTTTTTGTCGATGAAGGTGTCGCCGAACCGGAGATCCACGGAACGGATGCGGCGGAAACCATCACCGCGCATGACGACGGCAGCAAAATCTTCAGTGGCGGCGGCGCCGATACTATTCACGGCGGCAAAGGCGATGACCACATCGAGTTCGGCACGGGTGCCGACACGGTTTATGGCGGAGACGGCAACGACTTCATCGACGATGAGGTCGGAACAAGACCCAGCACCGAGGCAAACCTGCTCGATGGCGGCTCCGGCAACGACACCATTTATGGCGGCGGTGGCGACGACACGCTTCTCGGTGGCACCGGAAACGACAACCTCTCCGGCGAGGAAGACGACGATACGCTCCAGGGCGACGCCGGCAACGACCGGATTTCCGGCGGCAGCGGCACCGACACCGCCGTCTATTCCGGAAACCGCGACGACTACGACATCGTTCAGAACGCCAACGGATCCTATACCATTTCCGATACACGCCCGGATTCCCCGGACGGTACGGATACGGTCCATGACGTAGAGATCTACACATTTGCCGATGGCGATGTACTGTCCGGAGACCTGATCGCGGAGCGGGTCAGTGCCGTGAGTGACACGGATGCATCGGACGACGCGATCTCGGAAAACGCGGCAGCCGGAGACAGCGTCGGCGTTACGGTCAGCGCCGCAGACTCCAATGTATCGGACAGCGTTTCCTTTTCCGTCGATGACGCCCGCTTCGAGGTTGCGAACGATGGCACAGTCACCGTCGCAGCCGGTGCGGAATTCAACTACGAAACGGAGCCGAGCATTGATGTCGTCGTGACCGCAACCTCGACGGACGGGTCGACTTCCGAGGAAACCTTCACAATCAATGTGGCCGATGTTGCCGAAAGCATGGAACTGGCGGACACCGGTGTCACGATGACCGACACCGGCGTTGCGGAAAGTTCGATCACGGGCGGAACCGGCAACGATACCATCACCGCGCATGATAACGGCGGCGATATGGATGGCGGCGATGGCACGGACACTGTCATCGGCGGAGCCGGTGACGACACGCTGGACGGCGGCGCGGGCGCGGACAACGATGCCCTGCAGGGCGGCGAAGGCAGCGATACATACATGCTGCGTGGTGACGGCCGGGCGGACATCATATCGGACACCGGCACTGCGGGAACGGACCGGATTGTTCTCGCTGAAAACACCGGCACCGAATTCGAGCTGGAAGACACTTTCAATGCGGCGACCCAGGGCATTGAGGAAATCGACGGAAGCGGCGTAGCGGGTGAGACGCTGCGAGCACAGCGCAGCGATTCCGAGATCGATTGGGACTTCACCAGTGTCGAGCTGACCGGCGTGGACCAGATCGAAGGCCGGGACCGGGACGATTCGATTACCGGATCTACCAGCGACGACAACATCATCGGCGGCGCTGGTGACGATACGCTCGCCGGAAGCGAGGGTGACGACACCATCGACGGCGGCACGGGCACCGACACGGCCCGGTTTTCCGGCAACCTTTCGGATTACACCGTCACCGAGACCGATGGAACACTCACGATCGCCGACACCCGGCCGGGTTCACCGGACGGCACCGATACACTCACGAATGTCGAAAATTTCGAATTCGCCGACGGCACATATACACGCGGTGACATCGTCAACCTGGCGCCCACCGACGTCACGCTGTCCGCCAATGACAGCCTTTCGATAGCCGAGGTTGCCGGCGGCGATGCCGTTGTATCGGGCGAGATTGTTTCCGACGGGTTCGGCAACCAGTCGGTCGACCATTGGTCAATCAGTCACGAAGGCGGAGACCTGACAATCGACGTGCTTGCCGGCGGATATGAATCAGGCAGCCTCGACAGCCAGATTTATCTTTACCGGGACAATGGCGGCGGTGACTTCACGCTCGTTGCCAGCAACGATGACGGTGCTGCCGGGAGCGACGGCAGCACAACTTCCTATGACAGTTACCTGAGCCAGACCGGTCTTGAAGCCGGTACCTACATGGTTGTCATCGGAAGTTATCCGCTCGACAGCAGCGAAGCACTCGACAGCGGATCGGACTATCCAGCGTCCGGTTCATCGACCGGTCCCTACCAGATCACGGTCAACGGCGACGCCGCCATCACCGGCCTCACCGAAAATCCGGCTTCCGGCGGAGACTGGGGTGATCCCGGCAACAATGCCGTCATCGTCTCCAACGGTGCCGGGGAAGAGACCATCGCGGCGGGCTCAACGCTGACCGGCATCGAGTCGGTTACTGACGAGAACAGCGGAGACACGTTCCATTTCAGCTTCCTGGACGACGGCGACGGCGCCTTCCAGATAAACTCGGACACCGGATCTGTTTCGCTCGCGCGCGAACACGATGCGAGCACGGCGAAAAGCGACACGGTCACGGTTCAGGTCGCAGATGCGGCGGGTGCCACTCTCTCCAAGACGGTCGGGATAGAACTTGGCACGACCGACGCCGACACGATCGTCGGCACGGATGAAGACGACGTCGTTTTCGGGTTCGGCGGCAATGACAGCATCGACGGCGGTGCAGGCGACGACATGCTGGTTCTGTCCGGGAACCAGGCCGACTATGCGATCTATGACAACGGCAACGGCAGCCACACGATCGTTGACACGCGCTCCGGGTCGCCCGACGGCGCCAAAACGGTCAGCAATGTCGAAGACTTCACATTCGCGGATGGGAAGGTGGCAGCCGGCGACCTGTCGCTCAGCAGTGAAATCACGCTTCTCGACTCGAACGCCACCGGCAACCAGATCCATGAAACCGCGGACGCGGGGTCTGAGGTCGGTATCTCCGTTTCGGCCCTGACACCCGGCGATGGCGCCCTCACCTATGCGCTGAGCGACGACCGTTTCAGCATCGATGCGGACGGTGTCGTGACGATCGCCGATCACGCCTTCTTCGACAGTCAGGTGGAAAGCTCGATCGACCTCACGGTCACGGCCACGGCCACAGACGGCAAGGAGGCGTCCGAGACCTACACCGTCAACGTGAACGGTTCCTACAGCTACGACATGACCGGCGGTCTCGCCGACGGAAGTTTCACCGGCACCGGCGACCGTTCGTATTCCGTCGACGGCGTCGGAGGCAACGACACGATCACGACCGGCGACCACAACGACCGCGTCGAAGGCGGAGCGGTTGCGGGGAATGACCAGATTACCGGCAATGGCGGGCGCGATCTCCTTTTCGGAGACGGTGGTGACGACACGATATCGGGTGGTTCCGGCGACGATATCATAGTCGGCGGTACCGGAAACGACACGCTTTCCGGCGGTGACGGGTCGGACCTGTTCATGCATGGCCTGGGTGACGGAAACGATGTCATCGAAGGCGGTGCGGGCACGGCCTGGACCGACGTCATCGACCTTGGCGGCGGCCCGGGCGTGACGGCAGCCGGCGAGTACGGTACCGACTGGACCGTGACGATTACCAATGGCTCGGTTGAAAAGACCGACACCGAGAACGGCCGGCTGGAGCTTTCCAAGGACGCCGAAGGGTCCATCGATTTCAGCGATGGCAGCAAGATCGATTTCGCCCAGATCGAGGAAATCCGCTGGTAGTTTGAACCAGGTGTCCAGTGGGCATTGTCTCAGACACAACAAAGCCCGGTCGGTTCAACCGGGCTTTTTTGCAGACTTTGCTGCGAATTGCGCGTGGTTCAGCGCTCGCTCAACGGATCCCCGATAGCGCGTGTCACCGGTTTGAGCAGATACTGCATGACGGATTTGGAACCGGTGACGATTTTCGCGTCGACGACCATGCCCGGCGAAATCGTCTCCGCCTGCGCCCCTTGCCCGATCATGTTGGACGAGAGCGGGATCGAGGCCTTGAAATAGTAGTTGCCGTATTCGTCGCGGAAACTGGACGCGGACAGGACGGTGACCTCGCCTTTCAGTGTTCCCTGGATATTCGGATCGAAGGTCGTAACTGCGATCTCGGCTTCGTCGCCCACTTCCACATGTCCGATATCCCTCGGCGACACGCGGACTTCGGCGACCAGATCGCTGTTGCTCGGCACGATCTCGGCAACGACATCTCCGGGAGCAAGGACGCTGCCGGGGCCCTTGAGATTAAGCGCCTTGATATGACCGCTCGCAGGCGCCCGCACAAAGAGCCTGTCAAACCGGTCCCTTTGTTTTTCCGCTTCGAAGGCAAGCTCATTTCGCTCCTGAACAACCTTGCTCCGTTCTTCGGCCAGTTCTTCGGCCGCAGCGGCGATCGAGCGCTCGAAGCTTGCCCTTGCTTCTGCGAGCTGGGCTTCCGTTCGACCCTTCCTGCCGACAAGTTCACTCAACACACTCTGCGACAGTTGAAGCGCGGATTTCGCGTCGAGAAAACGCCGCTTGGATGAATAGCCCTGATCAAAGAGTGTCTGCTGGATCGTGAACTTCTCCTGCTCGATCTCGACCTGCGTCCGCTGGAACGCTATCCGTTCCACGACACTGGCAAGCTCGGCCTCGCGTTCATCGATCCTGGCCTTCAAGGCCTCCTGCGTCTGTTCGCGCGCCCGTTGTTGCGCCTCGGAGGCTGCCTGCTGGGCTTCGCTGAAATCGAACCCCTCGCCCGATCGCAAGTCGCTTATGTTCGAGAAATCCGGATTAAGGACAAGACGCTGCTCTTCGCGCTCTAGAAACTGAAGCCGTGTCCGCACGCGTTCCAGGTCGCTGGAAGTCGCGGTTTCCTGCAGGCGGACGAGCGGCGTTCCTTTCTCGACGAGCTGGCCTTCCTGGACCAGAACTTCGGCGACAATGCCGCCTTCAAGGTGCCCGACGGTCTGGACTTTTCCCGCCGGGACAATTTCCCCGGATGCCTTGGCGACTTCGCGGACCTGTCCGACAATCGACCAGCCCAGAAAGGCGGCAGCGCCCAGGGACAGAACCTGCAGAATGCGCCTGTATGCGAAAGGAGGCGGTCCCTCCTCCAGCTCAAGGGGCATGTCCAGTGAATACTCTTCTTTGGATGACTTGCGGCGAAACATGACGTACTGGCACCACTTTGAAACTCGTGTGCGAACAGTGCGCCATTAAAGTAAACATCTGCTGAATCCAGGCATGTCCGCAGCGCCAACCCCGCTCTTTCAGATGGGATGTAAGCATCTGTTTCGTATATCGTTTTTCGATTCCGGCCTTTAGTTTCCCAATTTTCGATACCGTAAATATCCGAATGCGGGCCAGATGCTCCGCGTGTCCGCGCAAAAGAATGAAACTCGTTCAGGCGGCCGTCTCCGAGCAGCGTTGGGCCCGCCAGATATCGTTGGTCCTCGCATAGTCCCATCCGAACGCTTCGTCGGACGACCCAAGCGTGTTGAGCCTGTCGAGCCGGTCCAGGGCCTCGGACAGATCTGGACGGTGCCCGGCCGGCACGGGCCACATGACGAAATGCATTTTTTCCATGGCCCCGAACCATTCCGCCCTGCGCGCATAGACGCGTCTATGAACCGTTTGGAACACGAATTTCTCGAGCGAGACGACGTCCTTCCAGATCGAGAGATTTGGGATCACCCGCGGATCATCCATGATCACGGTCGTTTCCCCCTTGCCTGCATCTTCCGCGAGACGCCAGACAAACCCTTCGCTTCTTTCCGCAACCGCATTTACCCTGTTGAGGTTATTGACGAAATCGGCGACGCGCGGATCCGTGATCTCGTATTTGAGCCTGGCGATATTCAGTTCTGCAATGTGATTTTCCGACATCTGGCCTATCTCGTCGCTGGACAACTTCGCCTTATCATGTGCGCTTGCACGGGTTTCGGAGAAACGTTATAAAGTAACACGTTACGAAATTTTCTCTGGAAGACGGTTCGACACATGACACCTTCTAACACGTTCAAGAATACCGCAAGCAAATCCGGCCGCGGGCTGACCAGGTCGGTACTTGCAGGCTCTTTCGCTCTGGCTGCCGGAATGTCGGTTGCAAACGCGGACGCACCCAGCGTCGTCACGACGATAAAGCCGATTCACTCCATCGCCGCGGCTGTCATGGACGGCGTTGGTGAACCTGAAATCATCATCGACGGGGCCGCATCGCCGCATGGTTTCGCTCTGAAACCATCCCAGGCCGCCCTGATCCAGGGTGCAGATGTTGTGTTCTGGGTCGGCCCGTCCCTGTCTGCGTCCCTTGCCAAGCCGATCGAAGCCATGGCTGCCGACGCAGTCGAAGTCGAACTGCTTGACGCCAAGGGCATCGACCTGCTGCCCTACCGCGAGGGTGCCAATTTCGACGCGCACGATCACGATCATGACGATCATGCCGATCATGAAGAGCATGCTGATCATGATGATCACGACCATGAAAAGCATGAAGAACATGCCGAGCATGGTCACGACGAGCATGATCACGAAAAACATGCTGATCACGATGATCACGACCATGAGAAGCATGAAGAACATGCCGAGCATGATCACGACGAGCATGATCATGAAGAGCATGCCGGACACTCGGATCACGAAGGGCACGACCATGCAGACGGCATGGATCCGCATATCTGGCTGAACCCGGACAACGGCATTGCGATTGCGGCCACGATGGCGGAAACGCTGTCAGAAGTCGATCCGGATAACGCGGCTGCCTACAAGAAGAACGCCGCCGCATTCGCAGAACGGATTGAAGCGCTCGAAGACGGCCTTGCCGAAACGCTGGCGCCCGCAAAAGGGAAAAACTTCGTGGTCTTCCATGATGCCTACCATTACTTCGAACATCATTTCGATATCGAGGCCAGTGGCGCGATCACGCTCACGCCCGAGACGGTCGCGAGTGCCAGCCGGGTTGCGGAAATCAGGGACCAGATGTCCGATCTGAGCGTTACCTGCGTCTTCCAGGAGCCGCAGTTCGACGCCAAGCTTGTCGACGTTGTCCTGGAAGGAACCGACGCACGGAAAGGAAATCTGGATCCGCTTGGAACAGAACTTGAGAACGGACCGGATCTTTATCCGAACCTTCTGACAAGCATGTCGCAATCTCTCGCTGACTGCCTGTCCGGACAGTCGTAACGGTCACACGACACCCTCGACAAAAAACGCCGGGCGAGTTGCCCGGCGTTTCGCGTTCAAGGGTCTGGTTTTATCCGGCAGAACGTGCCTTTGCGCGCTCTGCCTCGGTTTTCTCGATTGCCTTCAACAGGTAACGGTCGCGATCATAAATGTCCGAATAGTAGCCGATGCCGCTGCCATCCAATTCAGGCCAGGCGGTGAAGTAGGAAACATATACCGGAATGTCGCCCGTGACCTGTTCCTGTTCGTTCTGCCCGGCAGCGATCCGAGACGTCACGTAGTCCTTGGACTTGCCGAGAACGGCCGCCGCCATGCCTTTGGGATCGTGCAGACGGACACAGCCGTGGCTGAAGGCGCGCACGTCCTTGTTGAACAGGTTTTTCGACGGCGTGTCATGCATGTAGATGTGGTGCCGGTTCGGGAAAAGGATCTTGACCTCACCCAGCGCGTTGGAGCGGCCCGGATATTGCCTCACATTCACCGATGTCTGCTTCGCGGCAACGGCATACCAGTTGACCGAGGCTGAGGAAATCTTGCGGCCACCCGGCGTCGTCACTTCGTAACCGGCCCGGTCGAGGTAGGACGGGTCACGCGCCAGCTTGGGCACCATCTCGTTGACGATGATCGAATACGGCACCCCCCAGTAGGGATTGTATTCGACGATCTCTATCTTGTCGTAGAAGAAATTGGTCTGGTTGGACTTCTTGCCGACCACGACGCGCATCGACAGGGGGTCTTCTCCCGGAGCGGTATATGTTGCCGTGAATGCCGCCTGGTTGATGAACACCTTGCGGTTGCCGAGTTCTTCGGGGAGCCAGCGGCTGCGCTCCATTGCAAACTCGATCTTGGCAATCTTCGCGGCGTTGGTTTCTCCGACAAGCGCGCTGATCGTGTTCTTGCCAACGATGCCATCCGGCGTCAGTCCGGCCTCCTTCTGGAACGCCTTCACCAGGCCCACCAGAGCCGGCGCGTAAGCATCGGAGCCGTCATATCCGCTTAGCGTGTCGCCATGGACTGCCTTCAGTTCGTCCGAGCCGTTTTTCCCGATCGCCGCGACGATGTTCTTCATCTCCGGGCTCGATTTGCCGGCTTTCAGGAACGTTCCCGGTGCAATGACGATCTGGTCGGCGTCTTCATCCTCGGCCTTGAGGCGCTTCAGTTCGGAAGCAAGCGCGCGGAAATGATCGTTCTGCGGCTGATGCGAGACCAGTTCGCTTTGCATGTCTTCCGACGCGGCAAAGCCTTCAAGAGCCGCGACCAGATCCACGTCGTGCCTCGGCAGATCGTGATACTGGGAGATCTTGTTCGGATCGACCCTGCCGCGGGTTGCATCAAGGACATAGGAGAGTGCTGCGGCACTCATCTGCATTTCAAACCGCATCAGCGCGGCGTCACGTTCCGCTTCGCCGAGACCTGAAAGCGCCGGGAGCGGTACGAAATAGTCCTCCGGGACGAGCGCGTACTCGGCGGCGGACGCCAATTCCCGGCGCGCCTTTGCAGCTTTCAGCGTAACGCCGTCTTCGTCGACCCAGACAAAGTCCGGATGCTCGCGGTAATAGCCAATCAGGGCCTCGCCGACCTCGGGAAGAACGGTAACCGACAGGCCCTTCAGTGCCGGGCGGGCTTCGTCGAATGCCGTCAGGACGGCAGGCTCCACCGGGGTGATATCCGTCTCGATCTTTGCGGCGTCACCGGTTTCGACACCTTCGCCCGCCGGTTGAAGTTCGGCGGTTTTCTTTTCCGAGAGCGGTTCCAGAGACACTTTTTTCAGCGTGTCGGGCGTGTAGTTGAGATAGCGCGGTGCCGCGACCTTCACGGACACCGCCTTCTTCCGCAAATCTTCCTGACGCTGGCGTTCCTGCTGCCTGCGGTGATTTTCAGGGTTGAAAAGGCGCTGGAACAGCCCCTGCGCCGAAGCCGTTTCCGGTGCCGCCACACTAAAGCCGGATGCAAGGACAGTCGCCATCAGACAGGCTTTCAGAGAATTGACTGGCAGCCTTCTCGCCCCGCCGTGTTTCGAAACGCCAACACCGTCCGTCGCACTTTTCATCTTGTTTGCCTGCATTGTCTCAACCCACGAATTCGTAAACCGGTCAAAAATCGGCACGCGACCCAAAGCCGTCACACTTCCCGCACCGACGTAAATCATTTGCCCGGAAGGCTGCCCTCCCGCACCAAATCTCCTCGCGTTAGGGCCGAATTCGTACGGAAAAAGTCCGGAAAACAGCCACGAAATACGAAAAGCAAACTGGTTAATACTATATCAGCCTTGATGAGATGGTTAAGAGCAAGCTTCATTCACAGCTTTTGAAATCAAAACAGTGTGACGAATTTGCCGCTTTTGTTCGGAATCATCGCTCATCCAGTCCCTAAAACAGCATCTGGACATCATTTCGGCAAGAGCGCCGGCAGCGGAGGATGCGCTGCGGGATCGTGAACGAAATTGCAGCCCCGTTGAGACTTATGCGCAACTTGCAAATACCGTAGTCAAAATCCGCCCGGCGCGATTGCCGGGCAGCTTTGTTTTGTTTCGCGAGATGTTCGACAGGCGCTCCGCCCCTAGAACGGGATCTCGTCGTCCATCGGGCCGCCGCCGCCACTCTGGCCACCGAAACCGCCGCCTTGGGAGCCGCCCCCACCCGAACTGCCGCCATATCCGCCGCCGCCGCCCTGGGAATCGTTGCCGTAGTCAGGCAAGCCGCCCGGCTGTCCGCCTTCGCCGCGTCCGTCAAGCATTGTCAGGTTGGAATTGAAGCCTTGCAGAACCACTTCGGTCGAATACCGGTCCTGACCCGACTGATCCTGCCATTTGCGTGTCTGAAGCTGGCCTTCCAGATAGATCTTGGACCCTTTGCGCAGGTATTGCTCGGCGACCTTGCACAGACCTTCATTGAAGATCACAACGCGGTGCCATTCGGTCTTTTCGCGCCGTTCGCCGCTGTTGCGATCGCGCCAGGATTCAGACGTCGCGATGCGAAGATTGGCAATCGGACGACCGTCCTGGGTCCGGCGGATCTCAGGGTCGGCACCCAAATTGCCGACCAATATGACTTTGTTGACGCTGCCCGCCATCCTGTACTCCTGTTCATTACCACGGCCGTTCCGGCTCTTCGTGCCGCTCACACGCACGTCCACGACAGACCGCTTGCCTGTGAAGCTGCCAGAAAGCAGAACCGTAACGACACTCCAACCGTTTCGCCGCAGTTTTCCGTTGCCTGCCCTCATTTTCCACAAGGCAGGACCGGGAAAACCGGGATGCGACCTGCGTTCTTGCCTACAGCAGGACAAATCCGATCGTCTCCAGCGCTGATGTACTTGTTTTGTTCTTATCATTTCTGTAAAAGGAATTCAATCGAAGGACCGTATGAGGCGTATTTTTGAAGGCAGCCAAATGGTCTCACTGGATGTTGCGCACATAGCTGCTATATCGGGTAGAGGCGACCTGGTGCCACACGGTCAAAACCAGTTGCAATCCATTCGGCGGCGGGCTCGGACCGGCGCACCTCACGGCAGGAAATCTCAGAATGTCGAAGTCCGGAAACAGTCGGAATAAAGATAACTGGGCGCATGACCCCACCAGGGTCATCAGCATTCGCGGAGCGCGGGAACATAACCTCAAGGGTGTGGACCTGGATCTTCCGCGCGACAAGCTCATCGTCATGACCGGTCTGTCCGGCTCCGGCAAATCCTCGCTCGCATTCGACACGATCTACGCCGAAGGACAAAGGCGGTATGTCGAGAGCCTGTCCGCCTATGCGCGGCAGTTTCTGGAAATGATGCAGAAGCCCGATGTCGACCAGATAGACGGGCTGTCGCCGGCGATTTCCATCGAACAGAAAACCACGTCGCGGAACCCCCGGTCCACGGTCGGGACGGTGACCGAGATCTACGACTACATGAGGCTTCTGTTTGCCCGCGTCGGCATTCCCTACTCGCCGGCTACCGGACTGCCGATCGAAAGCCAGACCATCAGCCAGATGGTCGACAGGATCATGGAACTTGAGGAAGGAGCCCGGCTCTACCTGCTGGCGCCGATGGTGCGCGGACGCAAGGGCGAGTACCGCAAAGAGCTCGCGGAACTCATGAAAAAAGGATTCCAGCGCGTCAAGATCGACGGAACCTTTCACGAGATCTCCGAGGCCCCTGCCCTCGACAAGAAGTTCAAACACGACATCGATGTTGTCGTGGACAGGATTGTCGTGCGCGATGATATCGCGGGCAGGTTGGCGGATTCACTCGAAACGGCGCTCAAACTCGCGGACGGCATCGCCATTGCGGAGTTCGCCGACAAGACGGACGACAAGGGTGACCCGGAACGGATCATCTTTTCCGAAAAGTTCGCCTGCCCGGTTTCCGGTTTCACGATCCCGGAAATCGAGCCACGCCTGTTTTCGTTCAACAATCCGTTCGGCGCCTGCCCGACCTGTGACGGCCTGGGCACAACGCTCGCCTTCGAAGAGGACCTTGTCGTCCCGGATCACTCGCTTTCCCTGCGCGAGGGTGCGGTCCTTCCGTGGGCGAAAACGGGATCGACATCTCCCTACTACGCACAGACGCTCGAAGCGCTCTGCAGGCATTACAAGGTGACGATGTCGACGCCCTGGAAAGATCTGCCGGCGGAGGTTCAGGACGCGATCCTTCACGGAACCGGAAAGACGGAGATCGAATTCGTCTATGACGATGGTGTGCGCAGCTACAGGACGGAAAAGGCGTTTGAAGGCGTCATCGGCAATATCGAGCGCCGCTGGCGCGAAACCGAGTCCACCTGGGTGCGGGAAGAACTCGCGCGTTTCCAATCCGATCACGCCTGCCCCGCCTGCAGCGGTTTCCGGCTGAAACCCGAAGCGCTCGCCGTCAAGATCGCCGATCGTCATATCGGTGAGATCACCGAACTCTCAATCCGTAGTGCCAGGGACTGGTTCGATGCCCTCCCCGAGAAGCTCAACGACAAGCAGTCGGAAATCGCGGGCAGGATCCTCAAGGAAATCCGCGAGCGGCTGAAGTTTCTCAATGATGTCGGCCTGGAATATCTGACCCTGTCGCGTTCCTCCGGCACCCTGTCGGGCGGCGAAAGCCAGCGTATTCGGCTGGCGTCTCAGATCGGCTCCGGCCTCACCGGCGTTCTCTATGTTCTGGACGAACCGTCGATCGGCCTGCACCAGCGCGACAATGCCAGGCTTCTGGAAACACTGAAGCATCTGCGTGATCTCGGAAACACCGTCATCGTCGTCGAGCATGACGAAGATGCCGTTCTGACGGCAGATTATGTTGTCGACGTCGGACCGGGTGCAGGCGTGCATGGCGGGCAGGTCGTCGCCAAGGGCTCACCCTCCGAGATCATGGCCAATCCGAAATCCCTGACCGGTGAATACCTGTCCGGCAGCAGGATGATTTCGCGCCCCGACGGGCAGCGCAAGATCAACAAGAAGCGCAAGATTTCGGTCAAAGGTGCCCGCGGCAACAATCTCAAGGACATTGATGTCGATATTCCACTGAGCACATTCACATGCGTTACCGGCGTTTCGGGCGGAGGCAAGTCCACCTTCCTGATCGACACGCTGTACAAGGCAGCCGCACGGCGTCTGAACGGCGCCCGCGACAACCCGGCTCCGCATGACCGCATCGAAGGCCTTGAAGTGCTGGACAAGGTGATCGATATCGACCAGTCGCCCATCGGCCGTACACCGCGCTCGAACCCGGCGACCTATACCGGTGCCTTCACCCCCATTCGCGAGTGGTTTGCGGGCATGCCGGAAGCCAAGGCGCGCGGTTATCAGCCGGGCCGGTTTTCGTTCAACGTCAAGGGCGGGCGCTGTGAAGCGTGCCAGGGCGACGGCGTCATCAAGATCGAAATGCACTTCCTGCCGGATGTCTATGTGACCTGCGATGTCTGCAAGGGCAAACGCTACAATCGCGAAACGCTTGAAGTGGAATTCAAAGGCAAGTCCATTGCCGATGTTCTCGACATGACCGTCGAGGAAGCCGCAGGTTTCTTTTCCGCAGTTCCGGCGGTCCGGGACAAGATGGAAACCCTTGCGCGCGTAGGTCTCGGCTATATCAAGGTGGGACAACAGGCAACCACGCTGTCAGGCGGCGAAGCGCAACGCGTCAAGCTTGCCAAGGAGTTGTCGAAGAGGTCGACGGGACGCACGCTCTATATCCTGGACGAGCCGACGACCGGTCTTCATTTTCACGACGTTGCCAAGTTGCTTGACGTGCTGCATGAACTCGTGGATCAGGGGAACACGGTTCTGGTGATCGAGCACAATCTCGAGGTCATCAAGACCGCGGACTGGATTGTTGATCTCGGTCCGGAAGGCGGAGATGGCGGCGGTACGGTCGTTGCCACCGGACGCCCTGAAGATGTCGCGGAGATCGCGGCAAGCTACACGGGACAGTTCCTGAGAGAGCTTCTTCAGCGCCGCCCTCACCGCGCATCGGATGCCGCTGAATAGCGGCATCGCACCACTTGATTTCTTGTGCGCCGCAATTATCTCTTTATGTGACTGAATAAAGAGGTTTTTCTTGATGCGCGCATTTCCAATCACACAAATTTTATTGCATTGCACAAATTGCATGCCTGTCATGCGGATATGGCACTTCTTTTATTTCAGTTGGTGAATTATATATGAAATCAACAACGACGCAGACGGCAGAACGGGCTGCGCAACAAGGAATAAAAAAATGTTCGATACTGTGCGCAAGAAGTACAGCAACTGGGTGAGCTACCGTCGTGCGGTCGATGAACTGTCCCGCCTTTCGGTCAGAGAACTCCAGGATCTCGGCATCAGCCGTAGCGACATCAAGTTCGTCGCTCGCCGGGGATTTGACGGCTAGGAATTAGAGATCGCGTCCGAGGGCATCCTCCTCCCAGCCTGACGACGTGTGACACGCAGGACATCCTCCTCCCAGTCCTGCATCGTCGAAACGACGCCCGCCAGTACCTCCTCCCACTGGCGGGCGTTCGTTTGTCCGGCAACCGCTTTCCAGGAAATCGCTATAGGTCCAATCTATTTCGCATATGCGAGATAGCGCCTCACCATAGCTACCCGTTCCGGTATCTGTTTGTTTTGTTAACTAATTGTATCCTTGCATTTTTTGCATATCTGCCTCGCGCTTTTGCCTCTACCTCGCAGCGCACAATTTTTCTATATATCCATCGTAAGAGATGAACGGGCCAGACGCCGATCCGCGGTGCCATGGCCATGAGATAGCGAAAGGCCTAAACCATGATTGATACTGTTGTACGCAAATACAATAACTGGAAACGCTTCCGTCAGACCTATGACGAGCTGTCCAGCCTGACCAACCGTGAACTTGACGATCTCGGCATCGCACGTGGCGACATCAGCCGCTTCGCACGTCAGGCCATCAAGTAACACCTGATTGCAGCCCGGGAACATCCTCCTCCCAGTTACCGGACTGCATTTGCTCTGCGTTTTCAGCGCAGATGCTCATAAAAAACACCTGCCGGTACCTCCTCCCACCGGCAGGTGTTTTTTTGTGCCTGATCAGGGGTATTGCCACGTCAGCCCAGTGATCACGTCTGTAAAAGCTCCCCTTTTCCGGCCAGCTTTCCGGTTGCCGACGTAAAAGGCTGCCGGTGGCGGACGCGATGTACCCTGAAATCATTGCGGAGACCGGCCGTTGCCTGTAATCAGGGCGTCATGATTTTGACCGGGCCGGCACGCAGACAAATCGCGTTTCCAGGGCCCCGACAAGACCCCAGGATACTCAAATGAACCCGATTCATGTCATTGGTGGCGGCCTGGCCGGATCCGAGGCCGCGTGGCAGATGGCCCAGGCCGGATTATCTGTCGTCATTCACGAAATGCGGCCGGTTCGCAGGACCGATGCACATCAGACAGATGGACTTGCGGAACTGGTTTGTTCCAACTCCTTCCGCTCCGACGACTCGGAACAGAACGCCGTCGGGCTTATCCACCACGAGCTACGCCAGCTCGGTTCCCTGATCATGGAAGCAGCCGATGCGAACCAGGTTCCCGCCGGAAGCGCGCTGGCCGTGGACCGGGAGGGATTTTCGGCCGCCGTCACGGAGGCCCTTGAAAAACACCCGCTCATCCGTCTCAGCCGGGAGGAAGTCGCGGGACTGCCGCCCGCGGACTGGGAAAAGGTGATCATTGCGACCGGCCCCCTCACCTCGCCGGCGCTTTCGGCGGCCGTACTGGAAACGTCCGGAGAAGACTCGCTGGCATTTTTCGACGCGATCGCACCGATCGTGCATTTCGACACGGTTGACCTGTCAAAGGCCTGGTTCCAGTCAAGATATGACAAGGTGGGACCTGGCGGCACGGGCAAGGATTACCTCAACTGCCCATTGGACAAGGACGGCTACGAAGCGTTCATCGATGCGCTTCTTGGCGGAGAAACCGCAGATTTCAAGGAATGGGAAGCCAATACGCCCTATTTCGACGGCTGCCTGCCGATCGAGGTCATGGCGTCCAGGGGACGGGAGACGCTGCGTCACGGGCCGATGAAACCGATGGGCCTGACAAACGAGCACCAGCCCGACGTCAAAGCCTATGCCGTCGTCCAGCTTCGACAGGACAACGCGCTCGGCACGCTTTACAACATGGTCGGGTTTCAGACGAAGCTGAAATACGGCGCACAGGCCGACATTTTCCGCATGATACCAGGACTCGAAAACGCCCAGTTCGCGCGGCTTGGCGGGCTGCACCGGAACACGTTCCTGAATTCTCCGAAGGTGCTGGACGGTTCCCTGCGCCTGAAGGCGGATCCCCGCATCCGGTTCGCAGGCCAGATCACGGGCTGCGAAGGATATGTCGAATCTGCAAGCGTCGGCTGCATGGCGGGACTTTTTGCCGTCATGGAGGCCCAGGGAAGACAGGTTGTCTCACCGCCTGACACGACGGCGATGGGAGCCTTGCTCGGCCATATCACCGGCGGTCATATCACGCGAGAGGACGGCGCCGGGAAACCCCGCTCGTTCCAGCCCATGAATGTCAATTTCGGCCTGTTCCCGACAGTCGAAGCGCCGACAAGGGATGAAGACGGCAAGCGCTTCAAGGGCAAGGAAAAATCCAGGGCGAAGAAACTGGCCATGACCAACCGGGCCAAACAGGATTTCGCGCGCTGGAAGGCGGATCTCGGTTTGGACATGCTTGCTGCGGAGTGACGCGCAGTCCGCACACCTTTAGAGTCCGCACCCCAGCGCTCAGAGGCGGTCGAACGGCCGCCTTGATCCACGCCACAAGAGCCATTGTATCCGGAGCTGCGACATCTCCTTGGGCTGTTTCAGCGGGTCCGGGGTCCGGGTCTCCAGCAGCTTGAGATATGGCGCAACGAGAACACATGGCAGAAAGGCGTTCCAGCAGGTTTCAGAAACATTTGCACTTTCCTTGCGGACGCGTTTCAAGTGATGGCGCACATGATCCCTCAGTTCCCCGAGTACGGCTTGAAGTTCGGGTGTCGTTTCACCGCGGAACACCGTCTCCGGATCGAGCGCATGCCTCTCGCAGACATCGCGCGGCAGAAACATCTGCCGGCGCGACGCGTGCCACGGCAGGGACCGCATCAGCCCGGTAAGCGCATAGGCAACACCGGCATGACCCGCGGCCGTCGCCGTGCCGGCGTCCTCACCCTCACTGAGAACCAGGCAGGCAAGCTGGATCAGGCTTGAAGCGGTTTCGCCAGCATAGCCTTCAAGGTCGTGGAGGCTTGGCATCGGATCGTCGTAAAGATCGAAGATCCTTGCCTCGGTCATGGCGACGAGACTTTGCCGCGGCAGGTTGTAGGCCTCAATTGTCTGGAATAGAGCGTTCGCGACCGGGTTGGATGCTGACGCTCCGTGTTCGGTTCCCTCCAGCAGATCGTGCCACCATTGCAGCCTGACTTCACCGGGCAGCGGTTCGGAAACAACGTCACGAACGCGCGCAATCTCGGCATTGAACGCGTAAAGCGACATCAGTGCAGCCCGGTGCGCCTCCGGGGCCAGAAGCGCACAAAGATACCTGTCCCGGTCATATCGGCGCACCGTGTCAGCTGCATGATCGAAATCGGTTGTCATAAACGCCCATATGGCACAGGTTCGAGATTAGTCTACCGGCAACAGGGCAGCCGCAACGGCGCGGTCCTCGGACAGCAGAACGTTGAAGGTTCTGATGGCGGCACCGGTCGACATCGGATCGGACAGGATCGACGCCTCGCGAAAGAGCGTTTTCAGATCCGGTGACAGCAGGTGCAAGTCAACGCCGGTTCCAACCAGCAGAACCTCGATATCGGACTGTTCCTGTAAAACCCGTTCAAACGCTTCCTTGCTGAATTGCGAAGGATTGTCGACGTGCCAGCCGTAAATGCCGCTGGGGACGCACAGCAGCGCCCCCTTGTGCGACATGTTAGCGAAACGGAACCCGCCATTGCCATAGGCATCAATGGGGGCACGGCCCGGAAAGTGGGCGTCGCGGATCTCCACCGGGACGGCCCTTAAGCCGTCGCTTTTTCTTTTGCTTCCTTCTCGTCATCACCGTCGTTCCGCGACATGGCGTCCGGGCGCAGCTTAAGAAGGATCAGGAACGGAGCAGCAAGGAAGATCGACGAATAGGTCCCGATCACGATGCCGAAGATCATGGCCAGCGTGAAGGACTGGATCACCTCGCCGCCGAACACGTAAAGCGCGATCAGCGCCAGAAGCGTCGTGACGGAGGTCATCGTCGTGCGCGACAAGGTTTCGTTGATCGACTGGTCCAGGATGTCGGTCAGCGGACGCTTCTTGTACTTGCGCAGATTTTCCCGGATGCGGTCATAGACCACCACGGTATCGTTGAGCGAATAACCGATAATGGTCAGGACCGCCGCGATACTCGATAACGAGAAATCGAGCTGCAAAAGCACGAAGAGCCCGATCGTCACCACGACATCATTCGCTGTCGTAAGGATAGCACCGACCGCGAAGTGCCACTCGAAGCGGAACCAGATGTAGATCATGATCGCGAGAAGCGCGGCCGCGACCGCGATGGCACCGGCCTGGGCAAGTTCACCCGAAACCCTCGGACCGACCACTTCAACGCGGCGGAAATCGACATTGTCGTCTTCAAAAATCGTGCGCACGTTCTGCACCACGGTCTGCTGGGCGAGTTCCCCGCCCGGCTGCTCCTCAACGCGGATCAGAATATCGTCGGGTGCACCGAATTCCTGAACCTGCACATCACCGAGATTGAGCGACGATAGTTCAGAGCGGATCGCGCCGATATCGGCGGGGCCGTCCGTCTTGATCTCGATGATCGTCCCGCCCTTGAAGTCGATCCCGTAGTTCATGCCGACAGTGAAAAATCCGGCCAGAGAGGCAACGACGAGCACGATCGACAGCGGAAAACTGAACTTCCGCAGCCACATGAACTTGATGTGCGTGTTGTCCGGAACGAGTCTTAGCAACATTTCTTTTTCCCCGGATCAGATCGGAAGTACGGAAGGCCGACGGCGCCGTATCCATAGCGCAACCAGCAAACGGCTGAAGGTGAACGCGCAGAAGACGGTCGTGAAAATCCCGATCGCGAGCGTGACGGCGAAGCCGCGCACGGGTCCGGACCCGAGCTGGAACAGGATGACGGCCGCAATCAGCGTGGTGATGTTTGCGTCAAGGATGGTCCCGAGCGCACGGCTGTAGCCTGCGTCAATCGCGGATATGACCGATCTCCCGGCTCGCGACTCCTCGCGTATTCGCTCGAAGATGAGCACGTTGGCATCAACCGCCATGCCGATCGTCAGAACAATACCCGCAATACCCGGTAGCGTGAGCGTCGCCTGAAGCACTGTCAGCGCACCGAAAATGAGGAATATGTTCGACATCAGCGCCAGATCGGCAATGATGCCGAAGCGGCCATAGGCAAGGATCATGAAGATGATAACCGCAGCACCCGCGATGATCGACGCGATCTTGCCAGCCTCAATCGAGTCCGCACCGAGTCCCGGCCCGATGGAGCGTTCCTCGATCACGGTCAATTGCGCGGGCAGCGCACCTGCGCGCAGCAGCGTGGAAAGGTCCTGTGCGGCTTCGATGGTGAAATCACCGGAGATCTGGCCAGATCCGCCGATGATCGGTTCACGGATTACGGGCGCGGAGATGACTTCCTCATCCAGCACGATCGCGAACGGGTAATTCACGTTTTCGGTCGTGATCCGGGCGAACTCGCGCGCACCCGACTGGTTGAAACGGAAAGTCACGACAGGTTCGTTCGAATACTGGCCGAATGCGACCTGAGCGTCGGTAAGGTCCTCACCACCCAGAAGCGGCCTGGTTTCGAGAAGATACGGAATTGGCGGATCGTCCACGGACAGGAACACAGACGTTCCCGCCGGCGGCCGGCTTTGCATAGCCTGTTCACCGGTCATGTTCCGATCGACAAGATGGAAGGTCAGCTTGGCCGTCGTGCCGATGATTTCCTTCAGCCGCTCAGGATCGCCTTCACCCGGCGCTTCCACGAGGATCCGGTCCGTGCCCTGTCTTTGAATGTTCGGTTCCGTCGTGCCGAGGTCGTCCACACGGCGCCGGATGACTTCGATCGACTGCTGAACAATGGCCTGGAGCCGGTTGTCGAGGCCCGCATCGGAATAGGTGAAGCGGACAAGCCCGTTGTCTTCGACCGTCATTTCGAATTCGTCGACAGGCTGGCCGCTGAACAGGTTGGAAACGAGCGGATTGACCAGGGGAGCGAGCCGTTCACGTGCTTCGTCCAGGCGCGTCAGATCCCGGATCCTGACCTGAACGGAATCCGGTCTGGCGTCCAGACCCGTATAGCCAATTCTCGGATTTTCGCGCAGCGTGTCACGCACATCGCCTTCGAGCGCTTCGAAGCGTTTCTTTATGTAGTCGGCCTGATCCACCTCATAAAGCAGATAGGCCCCGCCCTGAAGGTCCAGCCCCAGCACCATCTGGTTCTTCGGCAGGAAGTCTGGCCAGCTTTCCAGTTGTTTGGCCGTGAAGAAATTCGGCAGCGTCGTGATGAAACCTGCGGCAACAACCACCAGGATCAACACAATTTTCCAACGGGCGAAATGGAGCATGTTTAAGCCTTAATACGGCCGGACGGACCCCTGTCCGGCCAGCAATTAGATCGGAGCGGGCCGTTCTGTCAGGAATTCTCTTTGGCAGGCTCTGATTTGGAGCGCACTTCCTGAACCATGGAGCGAACCACGCGAACCTTGACCCCCTCGGACAGTTCCACCTGAAGCTCACTGTCATCTACCACCTTGGAGACTTTGCCGATAAGCCCGCCCGTGGTCACAATGGTGTCACCACGGCGCAGGTTGGACACCATTTCCTGATGCTGCTTCATGCGCTGGCGCTGGGGCCGGATGATCAGGAAATACATGATCGCAAAGATGGCCACGAAGGGCAGGATCTGGATCAGGAAACCCGGACCTACGGCTCCGGCGGATTGCGCATACGCTGGGGTGATGAACATTCAACTCTCCTAGGTGGCGTTTGTTAGGCGTCTTGCCTCTTCGCAAAACGGTCAAACGCACTGAATTCTGGTGGCGCGGACTATAACGGCGGCGCGCCTCATTTCAAGCTTTGCAAACGGATTCTGGCGTACCGGTATGGGAATAACAGATGTTTTCGCCTTCCCTGCCCCATGCTAATCCTCCCGCCACGTGCTTCAGGGCCTCACATGGGCCTTTTTGAATGGGGTTGCAAGAAAAATGAGCTCGCAAAACGACCTTGCATCTTTGAATGCCAAACTCGATTCCCTGATCGAGTTGATCGGGAGAGCCGTGCCACTTCGGGCGGAGACGCCGGACTGGACGAGCGCCGACGCGTTTGTCTGGGTTCCGGCCCCCGGAAACCTTCAGGCCGTGAAAAAGGTCAACCGGGTGGAACTCTCGCTCCTGTGTGCCGTTTCTCGCGTTCGCGATCTGCTGATGGACAACACGCGGCGGTTCGCGGAAGGGCTGCCGGCGAACAATGCCCTTCTGTGGGGCGCTCGCGGCATGGGCAAGTCCTCGCTGGTCAAGGCAGCGCATGCGGCCATCAATCAGGAAACGCAAAGCTCCGACCTGAAGCTGATCGAAATCCACCGCGAAGACATCGAATCGCTGCCCGGCCTCATGTCCCTGATCCGGACGGCGCCGTTTCGCTTCGTCATTTTCTGCGATGATCTGAGTTTCGACAACGACGACACCTCCTACAAGTCACTCAAGGCCGTGCTTGAGGGCGGAATCGAAGGCCGTCCGGACAACGTGATCTTCTATGCGACGTCGAACCGGCGGCACCTTCTGCCGCGCGACATGATCGAAAACGAAAGGTCGACAGCGATCAATCCTGCCGAAGCGGTCGAGGAAAAGGTTTCTCTGTCGGACCGTTTCGGTCTTTGGCTCGGCTTCCATAAGTGCAGCCAGGACGACTATCTGGAAATGGTCCGGGGTTATGTCGCGTTTCACGAACTGGATGTGCCGGAGGAAGACTGGCGGCCCGAGGCCCTGGAATGGGCGACCACCCGCGGCAGCCGTTCCGGACGCGTTGCCTACCAGTTCATTCAGGATCTGGCGGGACGGCTGGGGAAACCGCTGACATGAAAAAGCCCGGCGTCAGCCGGGCTCTCAGCTTTTCGAAGATGATCCGTCACCGTTTCGGCAGGTGGTTCAGCGGATCGACGGGCTTGTTGCCCTTGCGCAGTTCAAAATGTACCTGCGGCTGGTTCACCGACCCGGTTGCTCCGGCTAGACCGATCACGTCGCCCCGGCGGATCGCATCGCCACGCTTGACCTTCAACTCGCTGTTATGGGCATAGGCGGACACCCAGCCTTCGCTGTGCCGCACGAGCACGAGGTTGCCGTATCCCTTCAACTCGTTGCCGGAGTAGATCACGGTCCCGTCGTCCGCGGCCTTTACGGGCGTGCCTTCAGGGACCGCCAGATTGACGCCCTCGTTCTTGCCACCGCCCGGCTTCGTGCCGAAGTCGGAGATGATCCGGCCGCGCACGGGCCAGCGGAACTTCGCGTCCGAGGTCACCGCCTCCTTGGGCGTATTGGTGACTTTAGGCGTCTTGATCGGTTCCGTCGGACGGGGTTCCTGGGTCAGAGCGGGTTGCGGCAGTGCAACTTTCTGAACTGGTGCGGACGGCGCGGCAGCAGCCGGTGCAGCCGTGGTTTTGGCAGGTGTGGCCGTGGCAATGGACGCAGTCGTCAGGCTGGCATTCGTGACCGCGGGCTTGCGCTTCGGCAGCGCGGTAACCTGAATGACGTCAACTTCCTCGACAACGGCTTCGCTGACGCTGATCTGGGTGAAGGTCGGTTGCTGAACCGGCTTGCGTCCGGGACGCGGGGCACTTCCTGAATTCGCCGGGATGGAACCTGTGACGACCGTCTCGTTGCTGGCAACCGCCGGAAGCTTGACCTTGCCGCTTTCGCCTTCCGTCGCGCTGGAATGACCGTTGCGCTCCGAATAGACGTAGGTCGGAATGATGATGCTTTGCCCGGGCTTGACCTGGTTTGGATCGCTGATGCCGTTGACCGAGGCAACAGCCTGCACCGGCACGCCGTACCGGCGAGAGATCGAATTGAGGCTGTCGCCCTGGCGAACAGTGACGCGTGTTCCACCGGTTCCGGTCCAGCCTTTCCAGTTCTTGCCGTTTGCAGCACTGACCGTCTCAGGCGCAGGCAGCGTCGAGACCGGCGCTGTGGGCTGACTGACGGGTGCGGACGCCACTGCCGGCGCAGGCAATGGCGCTGACTGGATGTCCGACCGCTGCGTGGAGACCGAACCTGTCGTGACCGGCGCTGAACTTGTCTGCGGCAATCCCGCCGATGTTCCTCCGGGACCGTTGGCAATGTCCTGATAAGTCGGCTGAGCCGGCGCAGGTGCCCCGTTCAGGATCTCACGCTGATTTTGCGTGTTTCCCGTGTAGTAAGGAGGTTCTCCAAACCGTTCGACGGCGCTGGAACAACCCGAGAGAAATACTGCGACCAATGATACCGTCGCTGCTTTACCCAGTAGATCCCCGCGGAGGGAACGCATCCGCTTTTTCATCGCCTATACTCATACCGCTAACAATGGCTGCTATGGTTAAGAGTAAACGGCAGTAAGGTTTATAAAGACTAAAGATACGGTGCGAATACCATGGAATCGGCATGTTTCCGTCGATTTTTCGTTTGGAATACCTTTTCCATCTCGCGCAACATAGTAAATCGGCCGACGACTCACCCCAGGGGATTCGCCTGTCTGCGTCCCATTTTACAAGGCAGCGGTGTCAAAGCGTTATTGCGATTCCAGGTTGCAGCATGACCGTTCTCACCGGCATCAGCGTGTCCGCTGTCATCACACTCTCGGACTTTGTAAACCGGATAAGGGACTGCGGTTGCCTTGACTGCCCGATCGGGGCAACCAGGATACCGCCGGGTCTGAGTTGCTGAACCCATTTGTCCGGGACGGCCGTGATCGCAGCCGTGACCACGATGCGGTCAAACGGGCCTTTCTGTTTCAGTCCGTCGAACCCGTCCGCCTGGGTGGCCGTGATGTTGTCAAGTTTCAGGGCTGCGAAACGGCGGTTGGCGAGGTCGGTCAAGGTCGCGAAACGGTCGACGGTCTCGACCCTTTCCGCCAGGTGTCCCATGACAGCCGACTGATAGCCTGATCCGGTTCCGATCTCGAGCAGCGAATGGTCCGGCGCGATATCCAGCGCCTGTACCGTGTAGGCGACCATGGACGGTGCCGACAAGGTCTGACCGCATTCGATCGGCAAGGTGACGTCGTCATAGGCCAGGCCATGATGGCGGGCGGGAAGAAACAGGCGCCTCGGCACACGTTCAATCGCGCTCAGGACATTTATGGCACCGACACCGCGCCGCCTCAGCGTCAGGACAAGCGCGGCACGCGCTTCCGCCTCGTCCGGCAATGCCGACGATTGCCTTACCTCATCCTCGCCGGGCGGGAGACCGGCCATGCACAACTCCCTTCGCGGGCTTATTTCAGCGCATCATTCAAATGACCCAGAAGATCGTGCGCCGTCAGATCTATGCGTAGCGGGGAAACGGACACATATCCATCGGCAATTGCCTGCAGGTCCGAATTATCAAATACGGATTTGCCCCTTTCGCGAAACCGGAGCCAGTAATAGGGGTATCCGCGACCGTCCTGGCGCTCGTCGATCGTCAGCCCGCTCTGTTCGTGATGCCCCTGAACCGTGACCCTTGTGCCCCTCACGGCGCCGGGCGCACATGCGGGGAAATTGACATTGAGCAGGCTGTAGGGCGGCAACTCGAAGTCGATGAGTTTCGCGAACAGGTCCGGAGCATGGGTCTCCGCGACGGCGAAATTCGGTTCCGCCCTGACATCCCAGTCATAGGCCTGAGACACGGCGATCGAACGAATACCGAGGATTGCCGCTTCCATCGCCCCGGCAACCGTTCCCGAATAGGTCACGTCCTCGGCAATGTTCTGACCGCGATTGATACCGGACAGGACAAGGTCGGGCTTGCCTTTCAGAACGTTGTGCACACCCATGATCACGCAATCCGTCGGAGTGCCCTTGACGGCAAAATGCCGGTCATCAAGTGCACGCAGCCTCAACGGATCGCTCAGCGTCAGCGAATGCGCGACGCCGCTCTGATCGGTCTCAGGTGCAATGACCCAGACGTCGTCAGATAGCGTCCGGGCAATGCGCTCCAGGGCCGTCAGTCCCGGCGAGTGAATTCCATCATCGTTCGTGATCAGGATACGCATGCGGAAATGTCCCCCTCCGGAATGAGAAAAAACCAAACGCGGGCCGAGGGCGCCTGGTGCAATGAAAGGTTCACGGACGGCAATTCTGCTTACTTGCCGCCCGTTCAGGTCTTTTCGCTCAACCGATCGTTTCCAGACCGCCCATATAGGGCTGCAGAACGTCCGGCACAGTGACCGTTCCGTCGCCATTCTGGTAGTTTTCCAGAACCGCGATCAGGGCCCGGCCGACGGCAATGCCGGAGCCGTTCAACGTGTGAACATGCAGCGGTTGCTTGCTGTCAGTCGGCCTGAAGCGTGCATTCATGCGCCTTGCCTGAAAATCTCCGCAGACAGAGCATGACGAGATTTCGCGATAGGCATCCTGCCCCGGCAACCAGACCTCAATGTCGTAGGTCTTGCGCGCTCCGAAGCCCATGTCTCCGGTACACAAGGTCATGACGCGGTAATGCAACCCGAGCTTCTGGAGCACCTTTTCAGCGCAGCCGAGCATGCGGTCCAGTTCGTCCAGGGACGTGTCGGGCGTCGTCACCGAAACCAGCTCGCATTTCTGGAACTGGTGCTGGCGCAGCATGCCGCGCGTGTCGCGTCCGGCAGACCCGGCCTCGGACCTGAAACAGTAGGTCAGTGCCGTCACACGGAGCGGCAGGCTATCTTCAGGAACGATTTCGCCGGCAACAAGGTTTGTCAGGGGCACTTCAGCGGTCGGAATCAGATAATGATCCGTGGTGGTCTTGAAGAGATCCTCTTCGAACTTGGGCAGCTGGCTTGTTCCGAAAAGCGGTGCGTCATTGACGAGAAGCGGCGGTGACACTTCCGTATAGCCGTGCTCCTCAGAGTGCAGGTCGATCATGAACTGGCCGAGAGCACGCTCGAGGCGCGCGATCTGGCCTTTCAGCACGACAAAACGCGAGCCGGACAGCTTTGCAGCCGCCGCGAAATCCATGTCGCCGAGCGCCTCGCCAAGTTCATAATGCTCCTTGGGAGCCTCGTTGAACCGGAAGGCCGGCTTTTCGCCGTGGGTTTTCAGGAGGGCGTTGTCGTTTTCGTCCTTGCCCGTGGGCACGTCGTCGTGCGGCAGGTTCGGAATGACCGCCATCGCAGCTTCCAGGTCGCCGACCAGCCGTCGTTCTTCCTCTTCACCGGACTGAATGAAGGCCTTGATCTGGGCGACTTCGTCAATCAGTTCCTGTGCACGCGCGTCATCGCCCGAGCCCTTTGCCTTGCCGATTTCCTTTGAAGCGGCGTTGCGCCGTTCTTGTGCTTCCTGAAGCTTCGTGATGTGAGAGCGGCGGGAATCATCCAGTGCAATCAGTCGGGCCGATGACGCTTCGAAGCCGCGTCTGGCCAGAGCCTGGTCAAAACTGTCCGGGTTTTCCCGTATCCACTTTATGTCAAACATCTTCGCTTCCCGAATGACGGTCGTTGTCCATACACTCCGTCCGGGAGACCAAAAAACGCTGGCTGAAATGGATCAGGCTGTTGCGTCTTCCGCTTCGCGTTCAGCTTCCCGCTGCGCGCGTTGGCGCTCTATCAGCCTCACGGACAGAATGGAGACTTCGTAGAGAAGCAAAGTGGGGAGCGCAAGACCGATCTGCGAGATCGGATCAGGGGGTGTCAGAATTGCCGCAGCGGCGAAGGCACCGACAATTGCATATTTGCGCTTCTTTTTGAGATCTTCGGAACTGACGAGTCCTGCCCGTCCCATCAGGGTCAGGACGACCGGCAGCTGGAAAACCAGTCCGAAGGCGAAAATCAGGATCATGATGAGCCCGAGATATTCGCTTACCTTCGCCAGGTGCTGGATGGCAACCTGGCCTTCGCCGGGAAGCTGCTCCTGGGACAGGAAGAACCCCATCGCCATTGGCATGACGAGGAAATATACAAGGCACGCGCCGATCAGGAAGAGAATCGGGGTCGCGATCAAGAACGGTAGAAACGCTCCGCGTTCATGCTTGTAGAGGCCGGGAGCGACAAACATGTAGATCTGGCTGGCAATCACGGGAAAGGCCAGGAACAGCGCGCCGAACAACGCGAGTTTCAACTGGGTGAAGAACCATTCCTGCGGCGCGGTGAAGATCATCTCCACCGGATGTCCCTCGCCGACTGCGCGCAGATAGGGAATCGTCAGGATGTTGTAGATGTCGGTCGCGAAATAGAAACAGACGACGAACATCACCAGGATGGCGCCGATGGACCACATCAGCCGCTGTCGCAGTTCTATGAGATGTTCGATCAATGGCGCCTTCGAGGCGTCGATATCATCCTGGCTCATGCCTTAACATCTTCCGTCGCCGAAGCCTTGGCCGGCGTGTTGGCGGTATCGGCCTTCGCGGCTGCCGGTTCTGAATCAGCTTTCGCGGTGTCAGCCTCTGCCGGGGGAGCGGCGTCCGTTGCCGGTTCCTTCTCGGCTGACGCCGGTTTGGTCGTCATCGGCCTGGATGCTTTTTGTGCCGCATCTTCCTCGATCGATTTCTTCAGATCACCAAGCGGATTGAAGTTGGCTGCATCTTCGACCTGCTTTTTCATGTCGGCAATGTCGGCCTGCTGCTCGGCTTCGCGCAAGGCGTCATTGAACGTCGACTGGAATTCACGCGACATGCGTCGCATTTTTCCCAGTGTCTGCCCAAGCGTGCGCAACATGCGCGGCAGGTCTTTTGGCCCTACAACGATGATTGCAATACACGCAATCACCATGAGCTCGGTCCAGCCGATATCGAACATGAGAACTCTCGTCCCTTAAGGAGACGCGATGCAGATTAGATCAGCTCGCCTTGGTCTGATCTTCAGCTTTCGCAGACGGAGCCGCGTCGCCGGCCTGATGATCGATGGTCTTCGGAGCATCGGCGGTGTCGTCTTCGGCCATGCCTTTCTTGAAGCTTTTGATTCCCTTGGCAACATCACCCATAAGCTCGGAAATCTTGCCACGTCCGAAAAGCAGAACCACCACCACTGCGATGATCAAGATCTGCCAAATACTAATGCCCATACGCCAAACTCCTGATAAACGGCTTTAAAGCCCTTCGGCCCTTTTACAAAAAGGGCACCCACCCTGCAACATACACCTGAAGAACATTTTTCGCCGTTAGACAGATTGATGACACTCAGGGCAGCCTCTTCACCTAGACTTGGGACTCCTTGCGGGAAAAAACAAGCACGTCTTTCGGATCAGTATCAACCGCAACGTCCATTCCCGCTTCCCAGTCGCTCCCGGCACGAACCCTTGCCTGCACCGGATGATCGAGACCATCGATCGCAACGGAAAGCAAATCGACCTCGCCGACGAATCTTTTTGACGTGATCCTGCCAGGCACACCGCACAGGCCCGCCTTGTTCAGGCATATGCCCTGCGGGCGGATGCAGACGTCGACATGCTCACCGCTTTCGCAATTCTCGATTTTCAAAAGTCCAAGCGCAGTTTCAACACCCGTGGCCGTAACTTTTCCCTCGATCTGGTTCAGCTCGGAAAAGAAACGGGCTGCAAACAGGTCGACCGGCTTGTTGTAGAGTTCAGCGGCCGTCCCGTGCTGCACCAGCCGCCCCTGCCGCATGAGCGCAATCTTGTCGCCCATGCGCATCGCCTCTTCCGGATCGTGGGTCACGATGATGCAGGTTGCGCGTGTTTCCCGAATCACAGCCAGCGTCTGATCCCGCACACTGTCACGCAAGCGCTTGTCGAGGCCGGAGAACGGTTCGTCCATCAGGAGGATGCCCGGTCGCGGAACGAGCGCGCGGGCCAGCGCGACCCGCTGCTGTTCGCCGCCTGACAAGGCGTGCGGATAATCCGCTGCATAGTCCGCAAGACCGACCCGGCCAAGCGCGGCAAAGGCCGCCGCCTGCGCCTCCGTCTTCGACAGGCCCGTCAGTCCGAACATGACATTTGCCAGAATGCTCATGTGCGGAAACAGCGCATAGTCCTGGAACATCAGGCCAACGCCGCGTTTTTCCGGCGGCAGGAACACCGTGTCACCTGCAATTTCGCGCCCATTGATGAGGACCTTGCCTTGGCTTTGCCGTTCAACGCCGGCGGCGATCCGCATCAAGGTCGTCTTGCCACAGCCCGAGTGGCCCAGCAGGCAGAGAATCTCGCCCGGTGCGACCGACAGACTCAGATGCCTGACGGAGGGCACGCCATCATAGTCATGGGAGATGTCTTCAAAGACGAGGCCGGCCGCAATGGTGGCACCGGCCGTTCCGGGCGCGCCCCAGTTCAGCGAATGTCCGTTCCCGCTGGAAAATTGCGGCTTGTCTTCCTGTGGCATCAAGCTCCGGCGGTCTCTTCCGCGTCGTCATCAAAGAAAGACCCGTCTTCTAAAGGATCTTCGTCTTCCGTCAATGCCACTTCGTCGTTGGGTGTCGGGACTACAAATGAGGCGGGAACCGCACTGTCGAGCAAACCGGCGCCTTTCAGTTCCTCAAGCCCGGGCAGATCCTTCACGTTTTCAAGTCCGAAATGGACCAGAAACTGCTCCGTGGTTCCGTAGGTCACGGGCCGCCCCGGTGTCCGCCGGCGGCCCCGCATCCTGATCCAGGTCGTCTCAAGCAGGACGTCCAGTGTGCCCTTGGACGTGGAAACGCCCCTGATCTCCTCGATCTCGGCGCGCGTCACTGGCTGATGATAGGCAATGATTGCAAGCGTCTCGAGTGCTGCCCGCGACAGTTTGCGCTGTTCCTCGACATTGCGGTGCATCAGATACGAGAGATCTTCGGCCGTCCGGAAACACCATTTGCCTGCAAGGCGCACCAGGTTGACACCGCGTGGTTCGTAGAGCTTTTGCAGCCGTTCCAGCAGCGCGAGTACATCCGTTCCCTCCGGCACGCGAAGGGTCAGTTCCTCAAGCGAAAGCGGCTCGCTGGAGGCAAACAGCAAGGCCTCGATCATCCGCTGGCCGGCCAGATCGGCATGGACGTCCACTTCGGAGTGTCCAACAAGATCCGGCTGCCCGTCCTCAGACGTCATGCGCGTCTTCCTTCACGATGGAGCGGATGTAGACCGGCGAGAAGGCTTCGCCCTGGCGGATCTCGACCTTGCCTTCCCGCACCATTTCCAGGCTTGCGGAAAAGGTGCTCGCAACGATCGTCGCCCAGTCCTTGTTGTCGTAGAGATAGTCCCGCAAATAGGCGTTCAAGGGGGCCCATTCACTGACGCGGCCGACCAGCCTGGTGAGAAGCTCCCTCGCCTCCTGCAGCGACCAGACCGTGCGTTTCAGAACCCTGACCGACGTGACCGACTGCCTCTGCCGCTGGATGGCATAGGCCGAGAGCAGGTCGTAGATGGAGGCATCCCAGATGCTTTTCTGTTGCACCGACATGGTCTCGGGATCGCCGCGATGGAAGACGTCCCGCCCCTGCCGGTTCAGGTTCATCAGTTTCTCCGAGACTTCGCGCATCGCTTCCAGCCGCCGCAGCCTGAACGCAAGAGCTGCCGCCAATTCTTCACCGGTCGGCTCGTCCTCGTCCTTTTGCTCGGGCAGAAGCAGCTTCGACTTCAAGAAGGCAAGCCATGCCGCCATGACAAGATAGTCGGCCGCCAGCTCCAGACGCATCCGCCGCGCCTCGGCGACAAAGGTCAGGTACTGCTCGACGAGTTGCAGAATGGAGATTTTCGCAAGGTCGACCTTTTGCGTGCGCGCCATGCCGAGCAGAAGATCCAGGGGGCCTTCGAACCCCTCGACATCCACGACCAGCTGCGGTTCGGAAATCGCACGCTCTTCCTCGCCACCGACAGTGCTCAGCAGGTCGTAAGACCCGTCGTCTGAAATCTGCCTATGCGTTTCCAGTTCAGCCATTCAATCTCCGGTCAGGCCATGTTCAACCCGGTGATGTCATGAAACTCATCCCGGGCCGCGGCCAAATCAAAGCCGGGTTCGGGCGGTTTCAACCCGTCCAGCGCCGTTGCACATCGTTGCGCCGATACACCGGCCAGGTCGGGCACCGCTTCGGCGACGGCGACCATCTCGCTCATCTCGCTGTTGCAATGCAGGACAATGTCGCATCCCGCCGTTATGATCTTCCGCGATCTCTCGACGTAGTCACCTCCAAGCGCCTTCATCGAGATATCGTCACTCATCAGACAGCCTTCAAACCCGATTTCCCTGCGGATCACATCCTGGACGACCTTCGCGCTCTGCGTTCCGGCCGTCTCAGGGTCGATTGCATTGTAAATGATATGGGCAGTCATTCCCAATGACACGCCCGAAAGTGCCTTGAAGGGGCGGAAATCCACGCTTTTCAGCGCCGCGATGTCTACATCGACACGCGGTAGCTCCAGATGACTGTCCACCTGCGCGCGGCCATGACCCGGAATATGCTTGATCACCGGCAGAACACCGCCGGAGACAGCACCGTCGATCATGGCCTGGCCAAGCCGCGTGACGACATCCGGATCTCCGGAAAGCGACCGGTCACCGATTGCATCAACGGTGTCCGGGAACCGCACATCCAGGCAGGGCAGACAATCGATCGTTATGCCGACCTCGAACAGATCCGATGCGATCAGGCGCGCCCCAAGCCAGGCGGCCCGTAGGCCTGTCTCCGCATCTTTCCGATAAAGGTCGCCATACAGTTTGGGTGCCGGGTATTTCGGCCAGTTCGGCGCTTTCAATCGCTGGACGCGGCCGCCTTCCTGGTCAACAAGAACCGGTGCGTCCTGTCTGTCGACAGCTTCGCGAAACGCAGATGTCAGCGCACGAAGCTGATCCCGCGTTTCCACGTTCCGGGCAAACAGGATCAGGCCCCAGGGATCGGCTTCCCTGAAGAACGCGATTTCATCACGGGTGAGCGTCACTCCGGCACAGCCGGACACAAATGCCTTGGTCATAGTTCCGGCTTAAACGCCGCCCCATAACGCGTCAAGAAACCGGAAGCTTTCTCTTGCGTCCATCCCCTGAACTTGCAATCTAGGCAGTCAAATGCTCACTCAGTCAGGATTGGAGACCCCATGCGTGCACGACTAGACATTCCGGCCGGCACGCTTCACAGGGTATCCCACCGGTCAGAGATTCTGGGCCAGAACCGCCTCGGCGATACGGCGACCCGCGAAATCGTCGTTTACGTGCCCCACGGGCACGATGGCGCGGGGTTGCCGCTGCTCGTCGACATTGTCGGCTTCACCGCAGGCGGCCCCGCACATGTCAACTGGAAGAATTTCGGCGAAAACGTACCGGAGCGGCTGGACCGGCTGATCCATGACGGCGAGTTGCCGCCGGTCGTCGTTGCCTTTCCGGACTGTTTTACCCGGCTTGGCGGAAACCAGTATATCGACAGCCTTGTCATGGGACCCTGGGCAACCTGGCTGACAACCGAAATGCTGGAAGATGTCGAGGGACGCTTCAAATGTGGCGGCCCCGGGTTGCGCGCGATATTCGGAAAGTCGTCCGGCGGGTACGGGTCCATCGTCCATGCGATGCTTCACGCTGACGTCTGGTCGGCTGCAGCGTGTCACTCCGGCGATATGGCGTTCGAACTGTGCTATCTGCCGGAGATGCCGAACGCCGTACGGGCGATCGCCAAGGCCGGATCGATCGAAGCCTTCGTAACCGGCTTCGAGCAGGGACCGAAATACCCTGGAAATGCGCTGCATGACCTGATGACGCTCGCAATGGCGGCAACGTATGACCCGGATCCGGATCCAGAGGTGTTTTGCGGCATCAGGTTACCCGTTGATATGGAGACCTGTGAAATCATCCAGGAGCGCTGGCAAGCCTGGCTTTCCTGGGACCCGATCGAGATGATCGACAGCCATGTTCCCGCGCTGAAGTCGCTGAAGGGCCTGTGGATCGATTGCGGTTCCGTCGATCAATACAATCTCGTTTACGGTGCGAGACGTTTGCGCAGAAAACTCGAGGCACACGACGTCGACTGCGTGTACGAGGAATTCAACGACAACCATTCCTCGATCGACTACCGGCTGGATCTGAGCCTTCCATTCCTCGCCAAGAAGTTGCTGGGTGACTGACCGGGCGTCCAATGGTCAGGACCAGGCCGCCCAGGACGATCAGGCCGGCTCCAAACGCCGCAATCGGTGACGGAACCTCGCCCCAGACCAGATACGCGAATGCGGCGGCCAGCACGACGCTGCTGTAATAGATCGGCGCCAGTGTTGCGGCCCCGGTGCGCCGGTAGGCGGAAATATTGAGTGACTGGCCGATAATGGCGACCGGTCCGAGCCAGGCAAATGCCCAGAGACTGGACATTGGCACCTGTTGCTCGCGGATGATCCAGAGAACCGGTATAGTCAGCAGAACCGTTGCGAAGATGTTGACATAGGCCAGGATCGTGACCGTGTTTTCGCGCTGCGCTATGTAGCGCATGATCAGCGCCTCACAGGCCATGAAGACAGCGGCCATCAGCGCCGCGGCGACACCGTCCAGAGCGAGCGCGTTCAGGCCCCCGTTGCCGCTCACGGACCTGACGACAAGATAGGCACCAAGCGCGCACAAGCCGCCGGAGAGCCAATGACGGCCGGTTATCAGTTCCTTCAAAACAAGTCCGGCCAGAGCGATCGCGATGATGCCCTTGGTCAGTCCGATAGCGGTCGCGTCCGCGAGCGGCAGGATGCTGGCTGCGTAGATCGAGCATGCCAGGCCGCCGATGCCGCAGAAAGCGCGCATCAGATGAAGCTTCCAGAGCGGACTTACCCTGGAAAAAAGCGGTACCCGCCTGACCGTTCCGAAACCGACGATCGTAAGAGCGCCGCCGAGAAACCGGAGCCAGACCAGAACGACCACCGGCAGGAGGCCGTCCGCGATCTTCCCGGCCGCAAAGACGGGCGTGAACGCCGCCATGCCCGCCAGAGCCAGTCCGTAGGCCAGGGCAATGTTTTCACGGCGCATGTAATCGGAATTTGGCGGCATTCTGTCTCCTGCCTGCTGAAGGCCTGATGCTTAACAGCAAACCGGTCTGCCGCTCAGTCGCCAAATCATCATGCCGGTCATGTATATATGCATGGAATTGAACGCCACTGTGTAGTTATGTATAAGTCGGTCATGAACTGGGATGACCTCAAACTGATCAATGCGGCCGCGCGCATGCGGTCGCTCTCCGGAGCGGCAAAGGCGCTCAAGTTGAGCCAGCCGCAACTGAGCCGCCGCCTCAAGACCTTCGAAGACAAGGTCGGCGCCAGGCTGTTCGACCGGACGCCGACCGGCCTCAAGCCGACCGAAGCCGGTCTGCGTCTCATTCCACTTGCCGAGGAGATGCGCAAGAGTGCGGACGCGGCCAGCCGCGTGTTGCCCGACCTTTCGGGATCCGCATTGAAAGTGGTCCGCGTTGCCGTCGACGAAGTGCGCGCAAGGATCCTCACCGACTGTTTCAAGGAGCTTTGCGCACTTATGCCGGGGGTTGAGCTGGAGATCATTTCCAGCCATCTGCATGCCGATCATCAATCGCGTGGCATAGAGCTGCAGATCAGGAACTGCCTGCCAGAGACAGACACGCTCATCTCACGAAAAGTGGGCGATGTTGCTTATGGTGTCTTCGGCTCCAGGCAGTATCTGGCAGACAATCCGGAAATCCAGCGCGATCTGAAGTGTGCCGAATGCGACTGGCTCGGATTTGCACCGGATGACCTCTGGTACCCTGCTCAGGCCCGCTGGATGGAGGCCCGGAACATCAGCCGTCCCCGGATGCGCACCAACACGATGACGACACTCATGAACATGACGGCCGCCGGCCAGGGACTGGCTCTGCTGCCGGTTTTCATGGGAGACAGTCATCCGTCGCTTGTCGGGATTACCGGGCCACTCGCGGAACTGACCAACCCCGAGCACATCATCGTTCACCGGGATGTGCGGCGTGAACCCGCAGTCCAGACCGCAATGAACGCGATTGCGCGTGTTTACAGGCTCATGTGGCCGCGCCTGACGGGTACGGTCCATGACGTGAGGCAGGCTGCGGAATAGTCCGGTAAAAGGCGCGACCTTGCAATCGCGCCTGCGAGGCTTGCCGGTTTAAGGTCCGTCCCCTAGGGCTGACGCCGGACGAAACAGTCCCCACCTGCGCCTTTCAGGCTTTCGCACAGCGAATCGGCTTCGCTTCGAGACCCTGTCGGAATGCGCGCTCGGTAGAAGATGCCGCGGTCGCCCAGGTCGGCGGAAACTATAACGGCACTCCGGTTTCCAAGCACGCCAGGATAGCTTCTCTGCAGCCCGGCATACGCGTCACGTGCCGCAGCCGCGGAGCGTTGCGAGGTAACCTGAACAATATAAGTGCCGGAAGGAATTGACCCGCTCGTAGATGCTGCCGGCTGGCTTTGGGCAGTGCCGGTGTTGGCAAGGTTCAATGGACCGTTCTGGCGTTGCGCCGTTGCCGGTGCGGTCTGCGCCACAGGCGCGGTCTGTGCGACGGGAGCAGCCGCGACCTGAACAGGGGCCTGCGGTTTTTTCCTCGGAATGACCGTCGGGACCGGTGCCGCCGGAGCCTGTGTTTCGGTCTGCGCCTGAACGGGCTCTTCGGTTTGGGTCACGATTTCAGGAACGGCTGGTGCCGCGGGTTCGACAGGTGCTGCCGCAGCGGTTTCTTCCGCCTGCGGGGGTACGGGGACCGCTTCCGTTGCCGTGGCGGTTTGCGTCTGGGGCGCCACCACGATGGGTTCCGTCTGCACGGGCACGGCGTTCACCGTCTCTGTGGCCGCTATCTGAGGTGTTTCCGCTGTGATCGCAGGTGCGGCTATCTCCGGTGCTTGCGGCGCCGGGGTTTCCACGGTCGTCGGTGCGCTGATGACGGGCGCTTCGTCGCCGGAAACGATGGTGCCGTCTGGGCGGACGATCACGGTACGTACCTGTTTCGGCGTCCCGGGCGCAAGTTCGGAACTGCCGTCAGAGGCAGCGGGAGCCGGAGGCAGCTCAACGGGTTGCGGCGTTTCAGGAATGTTCAGACGCTCGGGGACGCTCTCTCCCGTGCTTTGAAGACGATCCGTGATCTTGATGGACGATTGTCCGGTGGCATTGGACTGGCTCTGCTCGGGGAATATTTTCAAGGGCTCCTGCAGGCCGCTGATTACCGGTGGCGGACCGCTGGGGACTTGAACGGAATTCCCGTCGTAGAAAAAGAAACCCGCGCCACCAAGCGCGGCCACGCCGACGACGCCCATGGCAGCGTAAAGGCCACGTCGCGACTTGCCGGTCGACTGGTCGGCGGCCACTCTTTCGGTTTCCGGATGCGGCGGAAGCACCCCGGCCCCGCTCAGGCTCGGATCGCTCTCCTGCATCGCCCGGGCAACGGCATCGAGATCGTACCCTTCCGGCGGCGGTGGCGAGTCGTCTTCACGGTCCTCGACATCAGGCACGGCGTTCGCCGCTTCAGGCCATGCCATGTCATCAATGGCATCTGCAGAAACAGTCGGTTCAGGTTCCGGCGCTTCCGGTTCGGCAGCAATCGGCGTGCGGTTTTCGCGCTCCGGGAAATCGAGATCGGCAAAAAGGGCGTCGATGCCTGCCGGGCTCTCTGAATGCCGGCCAGCCTGTGACGCGCCGGAGGCTGATGAAGCCGCAGAATTCTCCGTATTCAGTGCAGAAAACAGTTCGTTCTCGTCGATCGCCGGTCTGCGGAATTCGTCCACGCTGTCGGCGTGCGGCCTTGCCGGATCGACATGGGACAACGATGCGAAATCCGGATTATTGGGAAAACCCGTTGGTTGCTCCACCCTGCTCGTCAGGTCCCGCTCGCTATAGGGTGCCGCTGCTTCGGCAACCGGTTGCGTCGTTGCGCTCTCATGCCTCCACCGGGCCTCCTCGACCCTTGCAACTGGATCGGGGGCGACCGCCACGGGGACATCGTGATCCACCACGTCTTCGGTGATGTCCGAAAACGCATCCGTCGATGCGACCTCTTGCGTGGTCCCAGAAGCCGGTTTTCCGACTTCCTCGTCCACTGATTGACGGAGTGCACCGATCAGTTCGTCTTCGAGTTCAGCGGTCAGGCTCTGCTCGATGTCCATCGCCACGTTGCGTGTCAGCGGTGTGGCCGTATCGAGACTGTTTCTCGCAAAACCGCCTGTGAGATCGCCGGCAGGTTCAGTCCGGTAAGCTGCCGGTTCATTCAGCGCCTCGGTAACCGGTTCGACGGGAACGTCCGGTGCAGCGTATCCAGGCACGGAAACGCCAGCAGGCGCATCAGCCTGTGGATTGTCGAGCCTGGGCCACAAGGGCGAAACATTTTCGGCGCGCTCACCGCCGACCTGCTGCGGATCCAGAGGCGGAACATTGTCGTCAGGAAGCGCCGATTCGCCCCCGGTGCGGGCAAAAAACTGGTTCCGGATCTCGCCGACAATCGGTGCCGGATGCTTTTCCGGCCCAAGTGGCGGCCTGCCGGTGTTGCCGGGTTTGAAGGCGGTATCGGGGAAAGACGGCTCGACACGCGAAGGTCCGGATTGCGGTTTGTCTGAGACGTCTTCCGCAAAATCATCAAGCCCCGCAAAGTAGTCTGTACTTCCGACGCGACCGCTGCTCACATTTGCACCCAATTGATTGTTTTTGTGGACGATTCTTGCCAATTCGAGAAGCGGATCATCCATAGCCGGACGATCCGCGTCAGCCACTGCGGGCGACCCGTGCAAATCCGATTTCTCATTTTCGTAATCATTGGCCATGAGCTTTACGAAAACCGGTCCCATTCTACTTGGCGTCCACTACTTTACCGCGGAGGACGTTGTACTAAGTTAGCGCATTTCTTCGGGCGCATTTACCCCCAAGATCGACAACCCAGCCCCAAGTACCAAAGATATTGCACGAACCAATGCAAGACGTGCCAGGGTTAATTTCGGGTTACCAGTCTGAATAAACTTTAAATGCGGCGAATCATTGCCTCCTCCGCGGGTGTAGTGACTGCTCAAAGTTGTTGCCAGCTCATACAGATAAAACGCAATCCGATGAGGCTCGTGAGTGTTTGCCGCCACGTTCACAATCTTGGGCCACTCCGCAACCTTGGCCATCAGTTCAAGTTCACCTTCATCGTCTAGCAATGCAAGATCGGCCTTTTCCAGGTCAGCATCCTCAAACCCCAAGTCTGGAAATTGCTCCTGCGCCTTTCTCAGGTTCGATCTCAATCTCGCATGGGAATACTGGACGTAGTAGACGGGATTGTCCTTCGTCTCATCCGTGACTTTCTTGAAGTCAAAATCGAGCGGGGCGTCATTCTTGCGATAAAGCATCATGAAACGGACAGGGTCCGGTCCGACTTCCTCGACAACTTCCCGAAGCGTGATGAAATCGCCGGAGCGTTTCGACATCTTGACCGGCTCGCCGTCGCGCATAAGTTTGACGAGTTGGCAGAACCTGACGATCACATCGGTCTTGCCGTCGGAAACAGCCTTTCCGACCGCCTGCAAGCGCTTTGCATATCCACTGTGGTCTGCGCCGAGGACATAAATGGTCTCGTCGAAACCACGATCGAATTTATCCTGGAAATACGCGACGTCTGCGGCGAAGTATGTGTAGGACCCGTCCGACTTCTTTAGGGCGCGGTCGGTGTCATCGCCGAAATCGCTTGCACGGAACAGCGTCTGCTCCCTGTCTTCCCAGTCGTCCGGAACCTGCCCCTTGGGTGGAGGCAGCGTGCCCTGGTAGATAAGCCCCTTGGCGCGCAATCCGTCGAGCATGATGTCGATCATGGAGCCGTTCCCACCCGACCTCTCATGAAGCGTTCTTTCCGAAAAGAACACTTCGTGCTCGACGCCGAGCGCGGCAAGATCTTCGCGGATCAAGTCCAGCATCGCGGCTATCGCGGCTTCCTTGACGAGCGGAAGCCATTCGGTCTCCGGCTTATCCAGAAGCGTGTCGCCAAACTCGTCCTTCAGGCGCTGACCGACCGGCTTGAGATAGTCGCCGGGATAAAGACCGGGCGGGATCTCGCCTATGTCCTCACCGAGTGCCTCGCGATAGCGAAGAAAGGCGCTGCGCGCGAGCGTCTCGATCTGCGATCCGGCATCGTTGATATAGTATTCCTTGGTCACGTCATTGCCGGCGAATTGCAGCAAGTTGGCAAGCGCGTCACCAACGACCGCCCCCCGGATATGACCGACATGCATCGGCCCGGTCGGATTGGCTGACACATATTCGACATTCACCTTCGGCGCCGGGTCTTGCACGATCGCGCCGTAGCGGCTGCCGGCCTGAAGGACACCCTTCAGGACGCCCTGCCACACCGCTGGCGCGACGCGCATGTTGATGAAGCCAGGCCCTGCAATCGTCGTTTCCGTGACATCGGGGTCTTCGTCGAGTTTCCTGGTGAGCTGTTCGGCGAGCTCTCTCGGTTTCACGCCAAGGGGCTTTGCCAAAACCATCGCAGCATTGGTTGCCAGGTCGCCGTGCGCAGGGTCTCGCGGCGCTTCGACAACCACACGCGAAAGATCGGGAGCTTCCCCATTTGTATCTTTTAAGTCAAGATTTTGGAGTGCATTTTTCACGCGTTGTGTGAAGTCAGCAAAGATATTCATTTCGCACCGATCAAGCCTGGTCCTGGAAGCACAAAACACCCCGGCGCAGCGAAGGACATCATCCTCGGCGCAGCAGGGTGGTCAAGTCGTTCAAGCGCCTACCCTAATTCCGGTGTGTCGTCAAACAGTCTGCGGTGCTCGTCAATGGCGTACCGGTCGGTCATGCCCGCGATATAGTCGCAGATACGGCGTGCAATCCCGGAATCGTTCAATCCTTCAAGACCCTCGCTCCACGGCTTCGGCATGAGCCCAGGGTCGGACCGGAACTTGTCGAACAGGTCTTTCACGATCCTTGCAACGATCCTGCGCACCGCCAGAACGTCGTCGTGCCGGTAAACGCGCGCGAACAAGAAGCGTTTCACTTCCTTTTCCGCCGGCGTCATCGTGTCGGAAAAACCGATCAGGCATTTGCCCGCAGACCGAATGTCAGCTGCGTTTCGGGGTGCCGTCTCGGCAAGGTTTGCAAGGGAATGGCGGATGACGTCCTCCACCATCCTTGTTATCGAACGCCTAACGATCTCATGTATGCGGCGCCCTTCCTCCAAACCCGGATACCTTGTGTCGACTTCCCTTAGGATGTCGGCAAGGAACGGAACCGACTGCATGTCCTCGACGGCAAAAAGCCCGGCCCTGAGGCCGTCGTCGAGATCGTGTGCATCATAGGCAATGTCATCCGCTATGGCGGCCGCCTGGGCTTCACCTCCGGGCCAGGTGTTGAGGAGAAGGTCCTGCTTTTCGGCATATTGCCGGATCGCGAAGGGAAGCTCCCCATGCCTGAACTTGCCGAGCGGCGTTCCGTCGCCGGCAACAAGAGGACCGTTGTGTTTGACGAGGCCCTCAAGTGTCTCCCAGGCAAGGTTCAGACCGTCAAAGTCGGCATATCTGTGTTCCAGGCTGGTCACGACACGCAGCGACTGCGCATTGTGGTCAAAACCTTCGTAGGGCGCCATGCACTCGTGCATGACATCCTCGCCTTCATGGCCGAACGGGGTGTGCCCGAGATCGTGCGCCAGTGCCAGACATTCCGCCAGGTCTTCATCGAGACGCAGCGCCCTGGCCAGCGAACGCGCGATCTGCGCAACCTCGATGGTGTGCGTCAGGCGCGTGCGGTAATGATCGCCCTCATGATAGACGAACACCTGGGTCTTATGTTTCAGCCTTCGAAAGGCCGACGAGTGTATGATCCTGTCACGGTCGCGCTGGAACGGCGTCCGGGTCGGGCTCTCGTCCTCGGCGAACAGCCGCCCCCTGCTCGCAGCCGGGCTTTCCGCATAGAGGGCGCGCGACTGCGCTCCGTAGCCAATATCCGTGTTCATCTGCGACCCGTCACCGTTCAATGCTGCTTCACCCAGTCTTATCGCGCGCCGCAGATTGACGCGAGCGCATTCAAAACTTACTTATCTGAATAAGTCAGGTTTCCTGCTCTTGGCCACTTACAAGAGCACAGCGAGTCGGCAGAAGATGACCGAAACACTTGAAAATCGAGTAACAGTGAGTGAACGCGCTGCCAAGCGCATTGCCAAGATATTATCCGGCGAACCCGCGGGAAGCATGCTTCGGGTCAGTGTCGAAGGCGGCGGCTGCTCGGGTTTGCAATACAAATACGACGTTGTCGATCGCTCGGAAGACGATGATCTGGTCATTGAAAAAACTGGGGCGACCGTCCTGGTCGATTCCGTATCGCTTCAGTACATGGGCGGATCGGAAATCGATTTTGTCGATGATCTCATCGGACAGTCGTTTCAGATCAACAACCCGAATGCCACCGCCGGCTGTGGCTGCGGCACCAGCTTCACGATCTGATAGCTTCAGGGTCTGAATCAGGCGCTCCTTTTTCAAGCCGGATTGCGCGGCAAAAACTCCAGCACAGGACATACGGGCGGATGCGGATTGCCACCTGGAACATCAATGGCGTGAAGGCGCGCATCGACACGGTCCTTGAATGGTTGAAGGAGACGTCGCCGGACGTTGCCTGCCTTCAGGAAATCAAGTCGGTTGATGAAAACTTCCCGCGCCAGCCCTTCGAGGATCTGGGCTACAACTTGGAAACGCACGGCCAGAAAGGCTTCAACGGTGTTGCGCTGCTCTCCAAGAAGCCGCTCGAAGATGTCATGCGGCGGCTTCCCGGCGACGATAGCGACGAACAGGCCCGTTTCATTGAAGCGTCGGTTTCAACGGATCTGGGCGCTGTCCGATTCGGATGCCTTTACCTGCCGAACGGGAACCCGATGGGAAGCGAGAAGTTTCCCTACAAGATCGGATGGATGGACCGTTTGATTGCGCATGCGGAAGACCGGCTGCGCGATGAGAACGCTTATATCCTGCTGGGCGATTTCAACGTGATACCGGATCCTGTCGACGCGAAGAACCCGCAAAACTGGCTCGACGATGCTCTCTTTCAACCTGAAAGCAGGCAACGTTTCAGAGCCCTCACCAACCTGGGCCTGACAGAGGCCGTGCGCGCCTGCACCGAAGCACCGGAAACCTACACTTTCTGGGACTATCAGGCAGGTGCATGGCAAAGGAACAACGGCATCAGGATCGACCACATCCTTTTGTCTCCGCAGGCCGCCGACCGGATGTCCGGCTGCGGCATCGACAAGCACGTTCGCGGGTGGGAAAAGCCATCCGATCACGTGCCCGTGTGGGTTCAGCTGGCCGCGTAAGGTTGCGTTACCGCGCAACACTTGCGTTGCCGCCGCGCCCTGTCCGTAATTCTTGAAATTATTACAAATCGCGTGGAGTACTTGCGGTCAAACCTCTGCGTGGTACTCTTTTCGCAATGGGATAACTCTTCGCCACTTCTCGCCTGCGCCGGCAAAAAGCAGGCACCATTGCGGACCGGGATCACGCCCGGCACCTGCTTTGCCGCTTGCCAGGGCGGCGAAACTGTCAGCGTTGCTGGCCGGTTTCGGTGTCGTTTTTCTGAGCACTCTCGCACATGCACAGAACATCAGCTGCACATGCAGGTACAAGGGGTCCGACTACGGTGTCGGGGAATCCATCTGTCTCAAGAGCCCGAACGGGATGAAGATGGCAACCTGTTCCATGGTCCTGAACAACACGTCGTGGAAATTCACCAACGCCCCCTGCCCGCTTTCAATGCTGCCGCTGGAATACGATAGGAACCTGACAGGCGACATTATTGATCCGCGGGACGGAACCACGTCCGAACGGATCGATGGTGCGCGCGAGGAACTGGGCTGACACGCCCGATCGTTCCGGGCGCGCTCTTCACTCCGATTTCATTAAATTACTGGGTTTTGAGCTGCTGAGCAGTCAGCATGTCCGGACGGTTCTGCTGGATCCAGCCATCAGCGAGCGAACGGGCCTTTTCCCGCACGGGTTCCGGGGAAACCGCGAAATACTGCTCGTGCATCGCATTGATCCAGACGGCATCGGCGCCGTCCGCCTGCTCTCTTGCAACCGTGAGCCACATGAGACCGCGCGCTTTTTTCTTCTCAGAGGTGCCGATCGTGTAAAGCGTTTCACCCAGTCGCGCCTGTGCGCCCACATGACCTTTCAGGGCAGCGAGATTGTACCACCGCACGGCCATGCGATGATTGTTGTCCTGGTACATGCGTCCCAACTGGTACTGGGCATCAGCGTCACCGAAATAGGACGCTGCATGCGTGAAAATCTGGCGTGCACGCAGTTCGTTCTTCGGAACGGAGCCTTCGATACCGTCAAGGTAGTAGGAGCCGAGTGCAACGAATGCGCTGGACACGAACGGTGCGTCGGGAGCACTCGGACTGTCATCGCCATGTTCACGCACGATCTGGCTGTAATACTGGAAAGCCTTAAGGTCGTCTTCCTTCACACCGTCGCCCTTGGCGTACATCTCGCCAAGCTTCCAGGCGGCCATCGGCTGTCCGTTCTCGGCAGCATATTGCAGCGAACTGAGCGCGCCCGCCTTGTCGCCCGAATAGTATTGCCGGGCACCTGCACGCAAGGCTTCCGAGGGCGACAGGGCTTCGCCGCCAATCGTCACGTCGGAACTGGATTGACCGTCGAATGCGGCGGCCGCACCGACAAGTCCGAGGCTCAGCGCCGCGCACAGCAGGCCGTGTTTTCCGATGCCCTTCAGCAATGGAAACCAGCTGCGCTCACAAGACTGGCGATAAACACCAAGCCAAAGTCCAGCGACAGGCCGTTCGTTCTCAACGGCTTTTAATGTTGTTCGCGCCTCGCGCATTTCCTGTCTCTTCGTTCCGTCCTCATGCCCGGACGGTTTTCTTTTTGAGGTGCCCAAACTGGCCAAGCAATTCGGCTTAAGTTTGGCCATTGTTGGCTCAAATAAGACGATTTGCGGGTTTCTTCCGTTAGCGGTTGTTCAAAGAACAATGCATGCATCGTTTTCCGGACAACCGAACTTAGCGTAACGGTTGCTGCCCAAACATGGCTGAACATGGGCAACTTTGATTTTCGAGGCTCACAACCGTGACTCTGTCCGCGAGTGTTGCCCAAACAGCACATTTACCGGATACGCCCAGGTCCTTCGTTCGCAGATAAACACAAGTGCGTTGATGATCGGTTTCCAGCGGCCGAATTCGATGGTCTCTGTTGAAAACAGGGGCTTTATGGCAAAATCCTTTGCCGTTCTGCATTTGTCCTTCAAACTTGCCTTTGATTCGGTGTAGGTATCGACATAGACCCGGCACCATCCGGAATGAGACCCTTCAGGCGAGACGGAATGAGCGCAAAAGACGATCTGTTTGCTGGCAATGCGGCGCGAGCCGCGACCATTGGCGAAAGCCCACCCCAAACCGCGCCCGCGAAGAAGCGCCCGATCGCTGCCGTTCCAAATCCCGAAGACTATTCAGCAGCAGACATCGAGGTTCTTGAGGGCCTTGAACCGGTCCGGCGCCGGCCTGGCATGTATATCGGCGGGACCGACGAAAAAGCGCTGCATCACCTATTCGCCGAGGTGATCGACAACTCCATGGACGAAGCCGTTGCCGGGCACGCAACATGGATCGACGTGTCGCTTTCGGCGGATGGATACCTCACCATCGTCGACAACGGGCGCGGTATCCCTGTTGATCCGCACCCCAAGTTCAAAGACAAATCCGCCCTTGAAGTGATCATGACGACACTTCATGCGGGCGGAAAGTTCGACAGCAAGGTCTATGAGACGTCCGGCGGTTTGCACGGTGTTGGCGTCTCGGTGGTGAATGCGCTTTCCGAAGAGCTTGTCGTGGAGGTTGCGCGCAGCAGGAAGCTTTATCGCCAGACATTCCGCCGGGGCCACCCTCAAGGTGCGCTCGAAATGGTCGGGGACACGCAGAACCGGCGCGGTACGCTCGTGCGCTTCAAGCCGGATGAGGAGATCTTCGGCAGGAATGCCAGGTTCAAACCTGCCCGGCTCCTCAAGATGGCACGCTCAAAGGCCTATCTTTTTGGCGGCGTCGAAATCAGGTGGCACTGCGATCCCGACCTGATCGACGGCAAAGACGCAACACCTGCGGAAGCAGTCTTCCACTTCCCCGGCGGCCTGAAGGATTTTCTGGCCGAGCGCCTCACGAGTGAACGCCGCGTCGTTGAAGAGATCTTTGCGGGCCGGACAGACAAGACGGGAAAACACGGCTCTGTCGAATGGGCCGTGAACTGGTTCGCGGGCGACGGCTTCGTCAATTCCTACTGCAACACCGTTCCCACACCGGAAGGCGGAACGCATGAAGCAGGTTTTCGCTATGCGCTGCTGCGCGGCCTGAAAGCCTATGGCGAACTCACGAACAACAAAAAAGCCAGCATCATCACCGGCGATGACGTGATGACCTCTGCCGGCGGCATGCTGTCGGTGTTCATCCGCGAACCCGAATTCGTCGGACAGACCAAAGACAAGCTTGCAACCAATGAGGCAACGCGCGTGACCGAAGCCGCGGTGCGTGATGCGTTCGATCACTGGCTGACCGCGTCCCCTAACCAGGCGAACAAATTGCTGGAATGGGTGATTGACCGCGCCGACGAGCGCCTGAGACGCCGACAGGAAAAGGACGTTGCGCGCAAATCCGCGGTGCGGAAACTCCGCCTGCCCGGCAAACTTGCCGACTGTTCGGCCAATCAGGCGGACGGAACAGAGCTGTTCATCGTGGAGGGCGACTCGGCCGGTGGCTCTGCGAAGCAGGCGCGCAACCGTTCGAACCAGGCCATCCTGCCCTTGCGCGGCAAGATCCTGAACGTCGCCAATGCGGGACGGGACAAGCTGGTTGCGAACCAGCAACTTGCTGATCTGATCCAGGCGCTCGGCTGCGGGACACGGTCACAATACCGGGACGCGGACCTGCGCTATGAGAAGATCGTGATCATGACGGATGCGGATGTCGATGGGGCGCACATCGCGTCCCTGCTGATCACCTTTTTCTACCGTGAAATGCCTGAACTCATACGCAGCGGTCACCTGTTCCTCGCCGTCCCGCCCCTCTATCGCCTGAGCCAGGGCGGCAAGACGCTTTATGCGCGCGATGATGCACACAAGGACGAACTGCTGGAGACTGCCTTCAAAGGAAAGTCAAAGGTGGAAATAGGCCGTTTCAAGGGCCTGGGTGAAATGCTGCCGGCGCAGCTCAAGGAAACAACGATGGATCCTTCGAAACGCTCGATGCTCAAAGTCGCGGTGGATGAGATGGATATCGGTACGACAAACGATACGGTTGAAAGGCTCATGGGTAACAAACCTGAAGCGCGCTTCCGTTTCATTCAGGAGAATGCCGAGTTCGCCGATGATCTCGATATCTAGATGAACCGGCATACCGCGGTTTCGTTTGCGGAAAGGAACGCGTTGTTCCATAAGGTCTTTCACAGACTTTTGGACGCGTCAGGCACGAAGGGCACGGTTTTTTTGTTGCAAAAACAGGCAATCATTTTGCAAATTATTGCGGCAGATTGAGGCACCTCGAAGCAGAAAAACAAGTCCAGCTGCCTCCACTATTAACTCAGTTGAAAATTATTGCTCAGAAATACTCGATTTTCTTGGAAATTTACCTCAATGGCGCATTGACACCGGAGCGCATGAATGTAGTGTGTGCGCACGATAGCACCCGGGTTCTCCTCAGTTCTGTCGTCTAACAATCACAACATTTGGGCGAAACGCTCCATGTCATTTGATACTCTCGGTCTTAGCGAGAAGGTGCTCGCTGCAGTTGACGCAGCAGGTTACAAGGAACCCACAGCGATCCAGGCCGGCGCGATACCGCAGGTGCTGGAACGGCGGGACATTCTCGGCATTGCGCAGACCGGGACCGGCAAGACTGCCAGCTTCACGCTGCCCATGCTGACGCTTCTTGAGAAAGGGCGCGCACGGGCACGCATGCCGCGCACGCTTATTCTGGAGCCGACGCGCGAACTCGCCGCCCAGGTTGAAGAGAATTTCGAGAAATACGGCACCAACCACAAACTCAATGTGGCTCTGCTCATTGGAGGTGTCTCCTTTGCCGAACAGGACAGGAAACTCGATCGCGGCACGGACGTCCTGATCGCGACTCCCGGACGGCTGCTCGACCATTTCGAGCGCGGCAAGCTCCTGCTGCAAGGCGTTGAAATCCTGGTCATCGACGAAGCCGACCGCATGTTGGACATGGGGTTCATCCCGGATATCGAGCGGATTTGCAAGCTGATCCCGTTCACGCGCCAGACGCTGTTCTTCTCGGCAACGATGCCGCCTGAAATTCAGCGCCTCACCGACACGTTCCTTCAGAACCCGGCACGGATCGAAGTTGCACCGACCTCTTCCACGGCAGAAAACGTGAGCCAGCAGTTGAAAGCGTCTCCGTCCAAGGACTTTGAAAAGCGCGCTGCATTGCGCGAGCTTCTGGACGGAGCCGAAGATCTGCAGAACGCGATCGTGTTCTGCAACCGCAAGCGCGATGTGTCGACGCTGTTCCGCTCGCTCGAACGCCATGAATACAATGTCGGCACCCTGCACGGGGACATGGACCAGCGCACACGGATGATGATGTTGGACAGCTTCCGGAAAGGCAGCATCAAGCTGCTCGTTGCCAGCGATGTCGCTGCGCGCGGGCTCGACATTCCCGAAGTCAGCCACGTGTTCAACTACGACGTGCCGATCAACGCTGAAGACTATGTTCACCGTATCGGCCGAACGGGACGCGCGGGCCGCAGCGGGACCGCCTACACACTCGTGACGGGCGAAGACAAAAAGTATCTCGATGCGATCGAGACGCTGATCAAGAAGACAATTGACTGGCTCGGTGAGCCGATTGATTTCGAGGCAGCCGCCAAGGAGCGCAAGGCGCGCCGCAAATCAGGCAAGACCTCCAAGAGCGAATCCAGCAACGACAACGACGCCCCTCAGACAAAGTCGTCTGGCAGACGTCGTTCGCAGGCCAAACAGCGTGATGCCGACACGGACGGCAGACAGGAGCAGAAAGACGCAATGAGCCCGGTATCAGTCTCGGAACTTCCGCAAAAACCCGCGAGCAAAAAAGCCAGGAACGACAAACTCGAACCTGCTTTCAGCGCGGGTGTCCACATACCGGCCTTCCTGCTGCGCGAGCCGCGTCCGAAAAAAGCGTCGTAACGTCACTTTTTACAAGGTTTTCCCTTAAGCTTAACCGCTCCTTAAATCTTCCATCAGACCTTGGGACCTATATCTTGTGACCGTGTGGGGCGGATTCGCAAGGTGAAGGTGAGAGAAGCTCTATGTCTGAAGAAGACGACCATAGCCGGACCATCAAGTATGGTGAGTCCGCTGTCGGATATATAAGAAAAAACACGTTGCCGGCATACCCGCGCTCCTATGAGCTCTGGTACACATATGCGGCCGGCTACAATCAGGGTCTCAACAGGGCCGTCAACGAGACCATCAAGGAAAAAGGCCGGGTCAGCACCGATGAAATGCTGAACCTTTACGGGCGTTTCCTTTCCCCTACGCGCCTCGGCGACCGCCTCGACGAAGTCGGCACCAAGGTTTCCAGGGAAGTCGAAGAACTCATCGAATCGCTGAAACTGAGCGCAGACGCGACGTCGGACTATGGCAGCTCCCTCGAACAGGCCGGGGAAAAAATCAAGCGGCTGGACGATCCTAAGAAACTGCAGCTCTACGTCACGCATCTCGTGAAATCGACCCAGAATGCTGTGGCTTCCAACCGGAAGCTCGAAAGCCAGCTGCTTGAGTCGAAAAAGCACATCGAGAACCTGCAGTCCTCGCTCGAAGCGATTCGCTATGAATCTCTGACGGACGAGTTGACGACGCTGAACAACCGGAAACACTTCGAAGTTTCACTGGAAAAGATCGTCGACCAGTCCAAGGACAGCACGCGCAGCTTTGCGCTGCTGATGACGGATATCGATCATTTCAAGAAGTTCAACGACACCTACGGACACCAGACGGGTGACCAAGTGCTGCGTCTCGTCGCGCTGGCGGTCAAGCAGAACATCAAGACACAGGACATTGCCTGCCGGTATGGCGGCGAGGAGTTTTCCATCATCCTGCCTCAGTCTAACCTTGAAGAAGCGGGCGAGATCGGTGAACGCATCAGAACCGCGGTGATGTCAAAGGAACTGGTGAAGCGTTCAACCGGCGAGAATCTCGGGCGCGTGACGATATCGGTCGGTATCGCAACCTTTGAACAGATCGATACGGCACACTCAATCGTATCCCGCGCCGACGAGGCGCTTTATGCAGCCAAGAATGCCGGCCGGAACCTGGTCAAGACCGAACTTGACCTGCCGTCGGCCAAGGCTGCCGAACACGTCGCCTGACGGCGTGCAACATGCCCTGCCCGCGTTCATGATCACGCGGACAAGCCCTTCCGAACCTGCCTGACCGATTATCCTTTCGCGTCAAGTCCCATCTGCCAGAAATCACTTTCCAGCCGGCACGCTTTTTCAAAGAGTGACAGGACACGCGGATATCTGTGATCCGTCAGGACCAGGTCCGAGGTTGCTTCGAACCAGGCCTCGAAACCCTTTGCCAGATCCTGGTAGCCTTCACCGGCATATTCCTGGATCCAGCGCTGATACGGGTTTTCGGAATTGTCGCCACCATCCTGCTGCAGCTGTTTGCCGATTTCAGCATATCCAAGGATACACGGAGCCAGCGCGGCCTGCAGGTCAAGCAGGTCGCCGGACATGCCGGCATCCAGAACAAACCGCGTGTAGGCCATTGTTGGCGTGTCTTCGGGCGCGTTCTCGATCTCCTGCCGCTCCATTCCCCAGCGGCCGCAAATCTCGATATGAAGCTCCAGTTCCACATCCAGGATCGCCTTCACCCCTTCAAGCGAGTGGCGCATGTCGGCAATCGTCGGGCTCTTGTAGACGCCGAGTGCGTAGGCCCGCGCGAACTGGATGAGGAACAGGTAGTCCTGGACGAGATAGTGTTTGAAACACTCAATCGGCAGCTCGCCCTTGCCAAGCTGTTCGACAAAGGGGTGGCGCGTGTAATCGGCCCACTGGGACGCTGAATGCGTCTTGAGCCGTTCAAACAGTGTCATGGAAACTCTCGTCGCAGATTGATCCGGACGCCGGATCAGTTGAGGGGTAAGGCACCTTCGTCTGCCGCCTGAAGCGACACGGATTCGCCGCAGCCGCACGCGGAAACTTCATTCGGGTTCTTGAACACGAAACCGGAGCGGAATTTCGTGACTTCAAAGTCCATTTCCGTTCCGAGAAGGAACAGCACCGCAGACGGATCTATAAAGAGTTTTGCACCCTTGTCTTCGATCACGTCATCGCCCGGCTTGGCGTTTTCAACCAGGTCCATGGTGTATTCCATGCCGGCGCAGCCGCCCTTCTTGATCCCGACGCGCAACCCGATGGCATCCTTGTCGGTGTTTTCGACAAGTTCCCTGACGCGCTCGGCGGCGCTGTCGGTCATGGTCATGACCTGGAATTTTCCGGCGGATGCCATTCGGTCCTCTATCTGCTTCTAAGGTTCGAAACCTGATATAGGAATTCAGATTATCGGAAAAAAGGTTTCGAACTCAATACCAGTTGAGTGCCACTTTCGCTTCGTCCGACATACGGTCGGGCGTCCAGGGCGGGTCGAACACCATATCGACATTGACCGGGCCAACACCTGCGACGGCCGAAACCGCGTTTTCGACCCAACCCGGCATTTCCCCGGCAACCGGACATCCCGGCGCGGTCAGGGTCATATCGATGTTGATCGAGCGATCGTCTTCGATATCGACCTTGTAGATCAGGCCGAGCTCATAGATATCGCAAGGGATTTCCGGATCGTAGACCGATTTCAGGGCACCGACGATGTCCGTCGTCAGCCTGTCGAGTTCGGCCTCCGGGATCGTCGTCTTCGCAGACACTTCTGCCTGCAGTTCAGCGCCGTCCGCGGCGGTATCTATCGTTGTTGCGTTTTCCATCGTGGGTCCGTCCTTACCCGAAAAAGCTTTGTGCCTTCAACAGGGCCTCATAAAGCGCGTCCACTTCCCCGCGCGTGTTGTAGAGGCCGAAGCTTGCACGACATGTAGAGGTTACACCGTATCTTGCCAAGAGTGGCTGCGCGCAGTGAGTGCCCGCCCTCACCGCCACCCCGGCGCGATCAATGATGGTCGCCACGTCGTGCGCGTGTGCGCCCTGAACCTCGAACGAGACGATGGCACCCTTGCCGGGGGCATTTCCGAAGATCCGAAGCGAGTTGATTTCACGCAGCTTCTCATGCGCGTAGTCCTTCAGATCCGCCTCGTGGCGCGCAATGTTCTCGCGCCCGATCAGGTCCATGTAGTCCAGCGCGGCGCCAAGGCCGATCGCCTGGACAATCGGTGGCGTTCCGGCTTCAAACCTGTGCGGCGGCTCGTTGTAGGTGATGACGTCCTCGGTGACATCAAGGATCATTTCGCCGCCGCCGTTGAACGGACGCAAGGCGTTCAACCGCTCCGGCTTGCCCCAAAGGACGCCGATCCCCGAAGGACCGTAGACCTTGTGGCCTGTGAAGACGTAATAGTCACAGCCGAGATCCTGGACATCGACGGGCATGTGAACCGCGGCCTGGCTGCCATCGACCAGAACCTGAATGCCCCTTTCGTGCGCGATCTCGCAGATTTCCTTGATCGGAACCACAGTGCCGAGAACATTGGACATCTGCGTGATGGCGACAAGCTTGGTCCGGTCGGTCAACGTGTCCACAAAGGCATCGAGGTCAAACGTTCCGTCCTCGCGCACATACACCCATTTCAGAACCGAGCCATGCCGTTCACGATGGAAATGCCATGGCACGATGTTGGAATGGTGCTCCATGATCGAGAGCACGATCTCGTCGCCCTCGCCGAAGAAATCCGGACCGAGCCCATAGGACACCAGGTTGATGGCTTCCGTGGTCGATTTGGTGAAGACGACCTCGTCGACGGACTTGGCATTCAGGAACCGGCGCACCTTTTCGCGTGCCGCCTCGTAGTTGTCCGTCGCCGTGTTCGACAGGAAATGCAGCCCACGATGCACGTTGGCATATTCTTCCGAATAAGCCTTGGTGACGGCATCAATAACGGCGTTCGGTTTCTGGGCCGATGCGCCGTTGTCCAGGTAGACCAGTGGCTTGCCGTAAACTTCCCGCGACAGGATCGGAAAATCCCGGCGGATGGCTTCCACGTCGTATCCCGTTGTGACGGGTTCTTTTTCTGCAGTCGCGGCGGTCATTCGGCGCTGATCCTTATCTCCAAACCCCTTGGCGCGTCCTAGTGACCGGCAAGCCAGTCACGCACACGCGCTTCCAGACCCTCGGTCACATCGTCCTCGCCATATTCCTCGATGGCTTCCGAGAGGAAGGCAAGAACGAGGAGCGTTTTGGCTTCGTCTTCCGGTATGCCCCGGGCACGCAGGTAGAACAGGAGGTCCTCGTCGATCTGGCCACTGGTGGCGCCGTGCGCGCACAACACGTCATCAGCGAAGATCTCGAGTTCGGGCTTGTTCGCCATCTCGGCGTCTTCCGACAGAAGCAGCGCCTGCGTCATCATTTCGCCGTCGGTCTTCTGCGCATGCTGCGCGACGTTGATCCGCCCCTGGTAAACACCCTTGGCGTTGCCGTCGAGCACGGTCTTGAAGAACTCACGGCTGTTGCAATGCGGAACAGCGTGGTCAACGATCAGCGTCTGGTCCGCCAGATCGCTGCCGCCGGCCATGGTGACGCCGTAGATCTTGGCTTCGGAGTTTTCACCCGTGAAATTGATGAACTGCTGATTGCGCGCAAAACGCGGGCCCGCCATGAAACCAAGCGACTTGAATTCCGCTTCCGCTCCGATGGTCGCAATCGTCGTCAGGAGGTTGGCGGAATCATTCGTCCCGACGATCAGACGCGTCGCTGCCAGGAAGGCCCTGTCTGCTACATCGTAGTCGAAAACAGCGTTGATTTCGCCGCCCTCGCCTGTCTCACCGACGAAGGTCTCCAGCAGCTTCAGATTTCCGCCCGCGCCGACGCGGACCTTGTTGCGGGTCACCTGGGCACCGGACGACGTTGCCACGTGGACAAGCTCGACAGGCTTCGATACTTCGGCACCACCGGCAACCTCGACAACAACGCCGCCTGTCACGAAGGCGGTGTTGAGGGCGACAACGCCGTCACTGGGTCCGGTTTTCGGCGAGGCAAGCAGCTGTGACCCGTGTTCACCGGCAAGCGCTTCGTTGAGATCGGTGACCGTGACGCCTTCAGCTGCAAGCGCCTCGACGTCAGACAGGTCCGCAATGAAAGATCCGTTGGCAACGACAATCCTGTGACGTTCCAGGTCGCCGAAAAGGTTCTGGTCCGCCAGCAACTGTTTCGTGCTGGCAACCTCGGCGTTGGAAACGAGCTGCGCCGCGGACTTCATGAACGCACGCAGATCCGAATACTTGTATTCTTCAACGCGGCGATGCGGCAATCCGCGGTCCCTGATCTGGTCGACGGCTGCCTCGCGCAACGCGGCAACAGCGACGGAACCGGCAAGGTCCGGTTTCGCGGCCTCGAAACGGTCGAACAGATCGCTCTCGGCCTGGGTGTGTCTGATAGGCATGCTGGCGTTCATATCGCTTTCTTCCCTCAAGCGGCTGCGTCGACGTAGTCTGCGTAACCGTTCTTCTCCAGCTCGAGCGCCAGATCCTTGTCACCGGTCTTGACGATCCGTCCCTTGGACAGAACGTGGACCACGTCCGGCACGATATGATCGAGCAGACGCTGGTAGTGCGTGATCACGACCATCGCCCGATCCGGCCCGCGAAGCGCGTTGACGCCTTCCGAAACGATCCGCAGCGCGTCGATATCGAGGCCGGAGTCGGTCTCGTCGAGCACGCAGAGCTTCGGCTCCAGCAAAGACATCTGGAGAATTTCGGCGCGCTTCTTCTCGCCGCCGGAAAAGCCGACATTGAGCGGACGCTTCAACATGTCCATGGAAACGTTGAGGTGGTTTGCCGCCGCCTTCACGCGCTTCATGAAGTCCGGGATGGAGAGGACATCCTCGCCGCGCGCCTTGCGCTGCGCGTTCATGGCCGTTTTCAGGAATTCCATCGTGGCGACGCCCGGAATTTCGATCGGATACTGGAATGCCAGGAACATGCCGGCGGCTGCCCGCTCGTCCGGTTCCATCTCCAGCATGTTCTCACCGTTGAAGAGCACTTCACCCTCGGTGATTTCATAGTCTTCCTTGCCGGCCAGAACGTAGGACAGCGTCGATTTGCCTGAGCCGTTGGGACCCATGATGGCGTGCACTTCGCCTGCCCTGACGGTCAGATCGACACCGCGCAAGATTTCCGTTTCGTCTTCCGCGATGCGGGCGTGAAGGTTTTTGATCTCAAGCATGAGATGTTTCCTCGTTATTCAGCGGGCACAACAGCCCAATCAATCACATTCGGGTTGATGGGAAATCAGCCCACCGATCCTTCCAGGCTGATCGAAATCAGCTTCTGTGCCTCAACGGCGAATTCCATCGGCAGTTGCTGGATGACGTCCTTGACGAAGCCGTTGACGATCAGCGCCACCGCTTCTTCTTCCGACAGGCCGCGCTGCAGGCAATAGAACATCTGGTCGTCCGAGATCTTCGAGGTGGTCGCCTCGTGCTCGAACTGGGCCGATGCGTTCTTGCTTTCGATGTAAGGCACCGTGTGCGCACCGCAGTCCTGACCGATCAGCAACGAGTCGCACTGGGTGAAGTTACGTGCGTTCGACGCCTTCCTGTGCGCGGAGACGAGACCGCGATAGGTGTTCTGGGACCGTCCGGCGGAAATGCCCTTTGAGATGATCCGGCTGGACGAATTCTTGCCCAGGTGGATCATCTTGGTGCCGCTGTCGACTTGCTGGTAGCCGTTGGAAACGGCAATGGAATAGAACTCGCCGCGCGAATTCTCGCCGCGCAGGATGCAGGACGGATATTTCCACGTGATCGCAGAGCCGGTCTCGACCTGGGTCCAGGAGATCTTGGAATTCTTGCCACGGCAGTCGCCCCGCTTGGTGACGAAATTGTAGATGCCGCCCTTGCCGTCCTTGTCGCCGGGGAACCAGTTCTGGACGGTGGAATACTTGATCTCGGCATCGTCCAGCGCAACCAGTTCGACAACAGCCGCATGCAGCTGGTTTTCATCACGCTGCGGCGCCGTGCAGCCTTCCAGATAGGAGACGTAGGAGCCCTTTTCGGCAATGATCAGCGTACGTTCGAACTGACCGGTGTTCTGCTCGTTGATGCGGAAATAGGTCGACAATTCCATCGGGCAGCGGACGCCCTCCGGGATATAGACGAAGGATCCGTCGGAAAAGACAGCCGAGTTTAGCGTGGCGTAGTAGTTGTCCGTCACCGGCACCACGGAGCCGAGATATTTCTTGACCAGATCCGGATATTCGCGCACCGCCTCGGAAATGGAACAGAAGATGACACCGGCCTTCTTCAGCTCTTCCTTGAAGGTGGTGACGACGGAGACGGAATCGAAGACCGCATCGACGGCAACACGGTTCTTCGGCTCAACGCCAGCCAGGATTTCCTGCTCGGCCAGCGGGATGCCGAGCTTCGCGTAAGTAGCCAGAAGTTCCGGATCGACCTCATCGAGGCTCTTCGGCCCTTCCACGGATTTGGGGGCAGCCCAATAATAGAGGTCGTCGAAATCGATCTTCGGATACGAGACGCGCGCCCAGTCCGGCTCGTCCATCTGCTGGAACCGGCGCAGCGCGTCCAGGCGCCATTCCGTCATCCATTCCGGCTCGTTCTTCTTTGCGGACAGAAACCGGATTGTCTCTTCGGACAGACCCTTGGCGCCTTTTTCCGACTCAATGTCGGTCACAAAGCCGTATTTATACTGGTCAACATCGATAGCTTTCACCTGATCGATGGTTTCCTGTACAGCTGGCATCCCTTGCCTCCATCTGGCGGACCTTGTCCGCGTCTTGAACACTCACCGGATCGATAGCCTCGCCCCGGCCATAGCTTTGGCGGTCTCCCGCCGAGTTTCCGTGTCACGCAGCTTTGCTGCGCGCCTTCGGGTTGAGCCTGTCGACAACCGCCGGCCAGAGCTCCAGAAATGCGTCGATCTCCTCAGGCCGGGTGTCCCAGCCCATGCTTACACGGATCGCACACCGCGCCAGTGCCTCGTCCACATCCATTGCGGTCAGCACGTGCGATACGGACACCTTTCCCGACGAGCACGCCGAACCGGATGAAACTGATACGCGCTCCAGATCCAAAGCGATCAGCGCAGTCTCGGCAGGAAGGTCCCGAACGGCAAAACAGGTCGTATTTGCAAGCCTGCCGGCACCCTCGCCAAAGATAACTGTGTCCTGGCAGACCGATTTCAATCCGGCTTCGAGCCTTGATCTCATGTCCTGCAGATGCTCGACGGCATCCAGGTCCGACCGCGCGTCTTCCGCCGCATGACCGAACGCCGCGATTGCCGCAACATTTTCGGTGCCGCCCCGGCGCCAGTTTTCCTGGCCTCCACCGATCATCAGCGGAGCGGGCGACCTGGACGTCGACCTCGTCACAACGGCGCCAATACCCTGAGGCCCGCCGAATTTGTGTGCGGATAGCGTGATCGCGTCTGCCTGCCAGCCGTCCATGTCGATCCGGACGCGACCGGCGGCCTGAACGGCATCCACATGAAAAAAGTGTCCGTGTTCACGCGCAAGCGCGCCGATTTCGGCAAGTGGCTGAATGACACCCGTTTCATTGTTGGCCGCCATTACGGACACAAGTCCCGGTTCGGCATTGGCAATGCTCTGTCTCAGCGCGTCGAGTTTGACGACGCCATTGCCGTCCACCGGAACGATTGTCTGGTCGGCAACGGCGAACCGGCCGCCCGTCATCACGGACGGGTGTTCGGTAGCGCTGATGAATAGTTTGTCCAGATAAACGGGATTGCCGCCATCCTGCCAAACGCGGGACAGAGCGGTCATGTTCGCTTCCGTGCCGCCGGATACGAACGTCACCGACCGTGCGCCCGTGCCGCAAAGCTCAGCGACACGGTCCCTCGCCGCCTCAACCCTGCCGCGTGCCTTGCGGCCGTTCGCGTGCACCGAAGAGGCGTTGCCCGTGTCCTTCAAAACCTCGATCATGGCATCCCGTGCGCCGGGACGCAGCGGCGCACCAGCGTTGTAATCGAGATAGATCGGGGCCGATAGACGCGGCATGAAACCTCAAAAGCCAGGATTGACAAGTTTGACGGCGTCGAAATTCCGCTTTATTGCCAAACACATGTTCGAAAAACTTGATATTTTTCTCTGTGATGACGATAACACCCCCCAACCGATCGAACCGAGTGTTGCCTGCCGTTGGCGGATGATGCGAACTTTCGAATAATTCTAAACAAGGTTCTAGAAACTCGGAGGCAAAGAGTCAAGTTTAGACTTACGGGAAATCACGTATACAGAAACGAAATTTCAGCGCCTCCCGTCTCGGCGCGACAATATGACAAGGACATAGCGCTTCATGCCTGAGGTGATCTTCAACGGTCCCGCCGGCCGGCTCGAGGGCCGGTTCCACCCCGCGAAAAAACGCAACGCTCCCATCGCACTGGTTCTGCATCTTCACCCGCAATTCGGCGGGACGATGAACAACCAGATCGTCTACCAGATGTACTACATGTTCGCGCGGCGCGGTTTTGCGGTTTTGCGCTTCAACTTCCGGGGCGTGGGCCGGTCTCAGGGCACTTTCGATCATGGTCAGGGTGAATTGTCCGATGCGGCAGCGGCACTCGACTGGGTCCAGACCGTGCATCCGGACGCGCGTGCGTGCTGGATCGGCGGATTCTCATTCGGTGCCTGGATCGGTATGCAGCTTCTGATGCGCCGCCCGGAAGTCGAAGGCTTCATCTCCGTTGCGCCGCCGGCGAACCTGCATGACTTTTCGTTCCTTGCCCCCTGCCCCTCGTCAGGACTGATCGTTCACGGCGACAACGACAAGGTCGTGCCCCAGAAGGATGTCCAGACCCTTGTCGACAAACTGAAGACGCAAAAGGGTATCGTGATCGACCACGAGACAATCCCGGGCGCCAACCACTTCTTTGAAAACGACATGGAAGAACTTCTCGAGCGCTGCGGCACTTATGTCGACGGCCGGCTCGGTCTCACTCCCAACGATTACGTCGATATCGACTGACCTTGTTTTGGAGGAGCCCGCCGGACCGGCGGGCTTTTTTCATGTCTGAAGATCTTCTGATCCGCGCGGCGGCCTCATCGGACCTTACCGATCTCCTGTCGCTCTATCACGATCTCAACCCGGAAGATCTCACGGCCGAGACATCCAGGCAGGAACAGACCTACGCGCGGATGCTCGCGCAACCCGGACTGACAATTCTGCTCGCTTTCCTAGGTGGAAAACCGGCCGCAACGCTTACGCTTGTAATCGTGCCCAACCTCACCCGCGCCTGCGCGCCCTACGCTCTTGTGGAAAACGTGGTTACGCTAACGTCGAGCCGGGGCAAAGGCATCGGCAAACGGGTGATGAAGGCAGCAATCGACCTGTCCTGGGAGGCCGGCTGCTTCAAGATCATGCTGATGTCCGGTTCAGGCAACAGGACCGCACACGGGTTTTACGAGACCATGGGTTTCAAGCGCAGCAAGGTCGGCTTTGAGCTGAGACAGCCCGGTTACGCACCGCGAAAAATCACGTAAATTCGAGCCTCAGCCCTGAAACGGTTTTTTCCGCGGGATGCCGGGTCCGGATTCAATGCCATCATCCGGTCCGGCGAGCGGGTCCTCACCATCGGCAACGGCGCCCTGGATCGGCGGCCCGTCATAGTCTTCGGGCGGCGGAACCGTTGACGCCAGCTTGCAGTTGGTCAGCCAGATATCATAGACAGCGTGCTCCACCGCGTGCAGACCCGGACTGGCGGCGTACATCCAGCCGGAGAAAATCCGCCGCACTTCATTGTTGAGCGTGATCTCGTCAACCTGGACGAAACCGGTGGTCAGGGGCGACTCCGTCTGAGGCCGCGTGTGGCAGACCCTTGGCGTCACCTGAAGCGCGCCGAACTGAACCGTCTCGCCGATATAGACATCGAACGAAATGATCCGGCCCGTGATCTTGTCCAGCCCGGAAAAGACGGCAACCGGATTTTCGATTTTCTCGGTCTGCGCTGACGCCGGAAAAACCGGAACTGCAAGCGCACCGAAAACGGCGCCGGCTAAAACTCGTCTTGCTGTATTCCAGGTTTTGACCACGTCTGCCATCGGTGTTTGAGTCGCTGGAGTTAGAATAGCTTTATCGGGATTGCTGGCGCTAGCACCGAATTACGGCCCCGGCAAGACAACCTGTTCCGGGGCCACGTCACGGTGTCAGCCGATCTCCGCCAGTCGATCCAGCGCGACCTGCACCTTCACGCGCTTTTCCGTAAACTCGGAAATCTTTTCGCGCTCTCCCTCGACAACATCGGCGGGAGCCTTTTCGATGAATTTCGGGTTTGAGAGCTTCTTCTCGATCTTGGAAATGTCCGCGTCCAGCTTGCCGACTTCCTTTTCAAGACGTGCTTTCTCGGCGCCGAGGTCAATAACGCCGGCAAGCGGCAGGCACACCGTCGCCTCCCCGACGATGATCTGCGCGGAGCCCTTCGGAGGGGCGTCCGCGAGGTCGACCTTCTCAGCCCGCGCCAGACGCAGAACAGCGGCTTCGTGCGTGGACAGACGTCCCCTTGTTTCTTCGCTTGCGCCTGTGATCACGACCGCAACCTTGGCACCTGCCGGGACGTTCATTTCCGCACGTACCGAGCGGATTTCCGAAATCAGGTTGACCAGCCAGTTGATTTCCGCTGCAGCCGTATCGTCCGAGACCTTCGCCTCGGGCCAGGCCGTCAGCATGAGCAAATCACCCGCAGCAGCCCCTTCTTCGCCAAGGCGTTCCCACAATTCCTCGGTGAGGAACGGCATGAAAGGATGCAGGACCTTCAGGATTTCGTCGATCGCCCATGCCGTCGTCGCCCGGGTTTCAGCCTTTGCGACTTCGTCATCACCGTTGAAAATCGGTTTGGCAAGCTCCAGGAACCAGTCACAGAAACTGTTCCAGGTGAACTTGTAGACCGCACCGGCCGCATCATTGAACCGATAGTCATCAAGCGCCGCGGTCACTTCCGAGATGCAGCGTCCCATCTCGGTGGCGATCCAGCGATTGAGCGTGTGCTTCGCGGCCGCGGGATCAAAGCCCTCGACCCGTGCACAGCCGTTCATTTCCGCAAAACGGGACGCGTTCCAGAGCTTCGTCGCAAAACGCTGGCCACCTTCCGCCGCCTGATCGGACATGCGCAACGTCCGGCGCGACTGGACTTCCTGGCTGGCAAGCGCAAACCGGGTTGCGTCCGCACCGTAGCTGTCGATCAGTTCGAGCGGGTCGAGAACATTGCCGAGTGACTTCGACATTTTCTTCCCGTTTCTGTCGACGACGATCGAGTTGATATAGACCGTGTGGAACGGGACTTCCTTCATGAAATGAATGCCCTGCATCATCATGCGGGCCACCCAGAAGAAGATGATGTCGAAGCCGGTGACGAGGACATCGGTCTTGTAATACCGCTCCAGTTCGGGCGTCTCGTGCGGCCACCCCAGTGTCGAGAACGGCCAGAGTGCAGATGAGAACCACGTATCGAGAACGTCCTCGTCACGCGTAAGCGCCTTGCCGCCGGCTTTCGCAACAGCCTCTTCTTCGGTTGCCGCGCAGTATTCGTTGCCGTCTTCGTCATACCAGACCGGGATCTGGTGTCCCCACCAGAGCTGGCGCGAAATACACCAGGGCTGAATGTCATTCAGCCAGTTGTAATATGTCTTGTCCCAGTTTTCCGGAACGAATTTCGTGTTGCCGTCCTGAACGGCCTTCAGCGCCGGGGCAGCAAGCGTCTTGGCGTCGACAAACCACTGGTCGGTCAGCATCGGCTCGATGACGACTTTCGAGCGATCGCCGAACGGCTGCATGATCTTCTTGGATTCGACCATCGGCAATTCGGAGGGTCCGGTTTCGTCTTCGCCGAGCGCGCGAACGATGGCCCGCCCCTGCGGATGCCAGTCCGGTGCCTGGCCCTTCATCCAGGCAATTTCGGGATGATCCGCCGGAACCATGACCGCAAGGCCTTCCGCCGTGATCTGCTCAATAACGCGTTTCCTCGCTTCAAACCGGTCAAGGCCGCGCAAATCGTCCGGCACGATATTGATCTCGTCGACCTCGTTGACGGTCATCTCGGCCCCGTCGATGATCGACTGCGCTTTCGCCGCTTCCTCGACATAAGGTGCACCGTCTGAACGCATGGCACCCTTGGTGTCCATGAGACGGTACATCGGGATATTGTTCCGCTGGGCGACACCATAGTCGTTGAAATCATGCGCGCCGGTGATCTTCACCGCGCCGGAGCCGAAGTCCGGATCCGGGTAGTCATCGGTGATGATCGGGATCAGCCGGCGATGCTCTTTCGGCCCGACCGGAATCTCGCAAAGCTTGCCGACAATCGGGGCGTAACGAGTGTCGCCCGGATGAACCGCAACCGCGCCGTCACCAAGCATCGTCTCCGGCCGCGTGGTCGCAATCGAAATGTAGTCGCGGGTCTCGCGGAGGGTGATGGTCCCGTCCTCGTCCTTCTCGACATATTCATATGTCTCGCCGCCGGCCAGCGAGTACTTGAAGTGCCACATGTGGCCGTCGGTCTCGATGTTCTCGACTTCGAGATCGGAAATCGCCGTTTCAAACTTCGGGTCCCAATTCACCAGGCGCTTGGAGCGATAGATCAGGCCTTCGTTGTAGAGATCGACAAATACCTTGAGCACCGCCGCGGAGAGGTTGGGCGACATCGTGAACTCGGTCCTGCTCCAGTCGCAGGACGCGCCAAGGCGCTTCAACTGGCCGAGGATCGTGCCTTCGGACTTCCGCTTCTGCTCCCAGACGCGCTCAACGAACGCTTCGCGGCCCATTTCGCGGCGCCCAGGCTGCTGGGTTTCCATGAGTTCGCGCTCGACGACCATCTGCGTCGCGATGCCGGCGTGATCGGTGCCGGGCTGCCACAGAACATCGAACCCCTGCATCCGCTTCCAACGGACAAGAATGTCCTGCAGCGTGTTGTTGAGGGCATGACCCATGTGAAGCGAACCGGTCACGTTCGGCGGCGGAATCACGATCGAGAAGGCCGGTGCGCCATGCTTGGCGCCCGCTCCGGCCTTGAAGGCCTCCGCCTTTTCCCAGGTTTCGTAAATCCGCGGCTCAACGCTGGCCGCATCGTAAGTCTTTTCAAGCATCAGGGTCACTCGAAGGGAAGATGTCTGTCGAAATTCGTGAGCCCCCGTGTAAATCGGAAGCGTCCGCGCAAGTCAACCGGTTATGCGTTGATTGCGGCAAGGATACGAAGCCTTGAGGAATCTTTGCGCGCACTGAAATTCCGGGACTTGGGTCAAATCGGATTTACTGCCATAACCCAACCATGACGATCCGGATCCGCCCCCATCACTTTCTTTGTGTCCTGACATTTCTGGGAAAGGGATATACGGCCCCTTTCGTGCGCAACTACACCCGGATCGTGGACCGGCTGAATTCCGGCGAAGAACTTGAAATCGTGGATGGTCCCGATGACATCTGCGAGCCGATGCTCGCCGAGGCCGACCATCACTGCCGAAAGGAAAGCATCAGGGACCGTGACGATATCGCGTCACGGCGCATCCACAGACTGCTGGGGCTTGAAATGGAACCGGGCCAGCAGCTCAGTCTGACCCATGCGCAGATCGAGGCGTTGCGCGATGCCTACGCAGACGGCATGTTCCGCAAAGCATGCGACGGCTGCGAATGGCAAACGATGTGTTCGTCCATTGCGGCGAAAAACTACCGGGGATGCCGTCTGGGACCGGGCAGGAAGCCAAGCCGGCGGTAGGGGCAGGACCCACGTCAGCGGCGGCGCGTCACGCGCTGGATTTCCTTCTGAACCATCTGCTCAACCATTCCCGGCAGGTTCTGGTCCAGCCATGCTTTCAGCATCGGCCTCAGCATTTCCTTGACTAGCTCTTCAACCGTCTGTGCCTGTGATCCGACAAACATGTTCGACAGGTTGTCGAACGCGGCATGCACCGCATCGCCGGTGTTGTCGGAAGTCAGGAAGGCGTCGGCTGCGACATCCGGCAGATCATCGGGAACGGGCGACGTGTCCATTGAGGACGGAGGTATCGGCGCGGGCGCTGCAGGCGCTTCGGATGCCTCCGCGAATGAAAGGTCACCGCCCGGACTGTCGAAGTCTTCTGCGAGACCTTCAACCATTTCCATGTCGTCCGGTACCGCAAGTTCCTCGGTCAGCTCCAGAACATCGTCTTCGCCTTCGTCTTCCGCGGCATCGGCTTCCATTGCCGCGGCCATGTCGTCGGCTTCATCCTCGGACGCACTGTCTCCGCCGCCGCCGCTGCTCGGCTCGACGTCGAACAGCTTGTCGAGATCGTCCTGTGACATTTCGGCAGCGTCGCCCATATCTTCTACCGCTTCTTCTACTGGAGTATCAGGCTGTTCGGAGTCACTTTCTTCGCTGCCGGCGTCTCCCTGTGCGTCTTCGTCGGAAATGATACGGCGGATCGATGAGAGGATCTCCTCCATCGACGGCTCGTCGGCCTTTTTCGCCTCTGCCATGACTTCCCCCGTGTACTTCGTCCGCGCTGCAGCACATTCGGCGTCGCAAATGATTCGTTAATCGAAATTATGCGTCTGGAAGGCACACCCGCAAAGCAAACGCGTCTGTTCCGTTTGCCTTATCCCCTCATAAGTCCGGAATTCACCACGCCGGATATCGGAGCGACTTGAGCAGAACACGCGAGTAGTGCGCGCTATCAAACAAAAAAACGGCCGGAAACCCGGGTTTCCAGCCGTTTATGAATCTTGTCTGGTTTACTCAGCGGCCGTCTGGCGTTCTCGAACCGAACCACTTGCCGCGAACCGCCCTGTAATGCTGGGTCGGATCGTAGATTTGCACGCGCAGCCCGAGATCCGTTGCGCTCAAGGCACCGATCGATGAGACCAGCTGATAACCGCTGACGATGCGGTTGGCCTGTGCCTGCACCAGATTTGACTGCTGGGTCACGAGTTCGCGCTGGGCGTCCAGAACATCCAGTGTCGTCCGCTGGCCGACACGCTGTTCCTCGATCACGCCCTCGAGGGCCAGTTTCGAGGCTTCAACAGCAGCCTGGGCAGCCACGATCGATGCTTCGGCGGCCTGATAGTTCCCCCAGGCCGAAATCACGTTCGCCCGGATCTGGTCACGGGTCACGTCCAGCTGCAGCCGCGTCTCGCCCAGTGATTCCTTCGCCTGCCGGATACTCGAAGAAACCGTACCGGCCTGATAAAGCGGAATGCTCACGCTGCCGTTGATGGATGCGGAGTCGGTGTTCTCCGCAAAGAACGTGCTCGGGTTGACACTCCGGCTCAGGGAACCATCAACCGTCACGGTCGGCAACCGCTGGCCTTCGATCGCCTTCACGCTGAAAATCGCGGCATCGACCAGATGCTGCGCCTGCCGGATCAGCGGTTGCTTTACCTCGCTCGTCTTCAGTGCGGTGTCGAGCGACTTGGGAACAAACTTGGCAATGCCGGTGTCGGCAGACAGGTTCTTGGCCTCAATACCGATCACCTGCCGGTAGACGGCGCGGCTGGCGTTGAGGTTCGCAAGTGCCGAGTTCAGGCTTGCCTGCGCTTCGGCAGCACGTGCTTCCGCCTGGCTCACGTCCGTCCGCGTTCCTTCGCCGACATCGAACCGGTCACGCGCGGCACGCACCTGTTCCTGGAGGAAGGCCAGATCGCTTCGCTGGAGCGACACAAGCGCGGTGTCCTGGATCACGCTTACGTAAGCCGTCGCGGCCGACAGCAAGGTGTCCTGCTCGGTGGAGATTAGGCTTTCCCGTTGCGCGCGAACGATCGCTTCCGCCTGGCGAACCGAGTTCACGGTCCGAAAGCCCGCAAAAACTGTCTGACTGACCGTCAGCGATATCGACGCGTTGTTCTGCACTGCAGCCAGGTTTCGCGAACCTGAATCTTCCCAGGTCCGGCCGATGCTTGCACCCAAAGACACGGTCGGGCGCCAACCCGCCAGGGCCTGGGGAACACCCTCGTCCGTGCCGCGCAAGGTTGCACGTGCGGCGTTCAAACTCGGATTATTGGCATACGCCAATGCGAGCGATTGCCAGATCGTTTCAGCCTTTGCAGAAGACACAGCTCCGGTCAACGAAACGGCAGCAACCCCGCCCATCAGTACAAGCCCAATGGTAGCTGCCTTAAATGTTGAACCACACGACACCCAACGCTCCTTCCGGATCACGACATATAGGATAGTTGAGTAAACCGAAGACCGTTACTCTTCAACCGATTGCGACAGATTAAATCCGTTTTTCAGAGACTGCGGCATTCAGGCAACAAACCCGAAACCGGGATAACCCATTCGCCGCATTGCAAAACCCACCATCTTTCAATGAAGACTGGTTCAAGCTGGTTACCAATTCGTTAAAAAACAAATTCCTCGGTTTTGGCGAAGCCCGGCAGAAGACTGACCGAAGCATTGAAACCGAATCGGCTGCTCACCGCTTCTCCGGACTTCTGGTAAAGCCGCGCAACCCCGGCCCCGCCCTGCCCTTCGATCACCACCAGACGGCCAGACGATTTCAGCTGTTTTGTCAGTGTCTCAGGCAGAACCTCAACGGCTCCATCGACGAAAACAATGTCGTAAGGACCCTCGGCGGCAAACCCTTCCGTCAGCGGCCCATCGACCACGACGGCGTTCTCGATGCCGAGTTCGACCAGCGATTCGGAGGCTGCGCCGAAAAGGGCCTCGTCTTCTTCGAGCGCGACAACGGACGCGGCAAGTTTCGCGATCACCGCCGCGCTGTAACCGGTGCCGGCCCCCACGATGAGCACGATATGGTCAGCCCGGATGTCGGCAAGCTGAAGCAGTTTGCCGAATATATGAGGTTTCATCAGGACGCGGCCGCCCTCGTCCGACCCGACCGGAAGGTCTTCGTCGATATACGCCACCGATTTCCTTGAGGCCGGGACGAAATTTTCCCTGGGCACATCTTCCACGGCGTCCAGGATCCGGTGATCGGTCACATCGTTGGTCCGCAGCTGGTTGTCCACCATCTTGCGGCGCGACTGACTATAGTCCGTCATTTCGGCCCTCGCTCTGCCTGGCCGGTTCTCCGGCACCTCACAAGTAGGTTCATTAACGACGCAGACACGGCCTGACAAGTGTCGGGGGCGATTGCAAACGCCCGCGAAGTGACGCACGTCGCCGAAACAGGTGCTGAGCGGCGCCGGACACACGGGCGAACAGCGAGGTAACGATCCAAAGCAAACAGGGAAGCCGCGCCCGGTTTGCACCGTGCCAACGCCGGAGCGGCGCAACGATACCGCCGGACCGATTTGGAGCGCGCATCCGCGTTAATGCAGCCAGCGCAGTGTCTCCGGCCCCGACCCCACAAAAGCAGCTAACTTTTTTCAGGAGGCCTTGCGCGCAGATCCCACATGTCGCCGAGTTTCCTGTCCCACGCTTCTGGAACGCAACCCGGAAATCCACCGCCGGGATAAAGCGTCAGTTCGCCGACGAAAACGCGGTCTTCCAGTGCATAAAGATCGACACGGACGAAATCGGTGTCACACGCTATTTTTTCGGCAACCCGGATCATCGTTGCAAGGCTCGCCGGCAGTTCGATATCACCGGAAGCAGGTGTGCGATATCCGGATCGCAGATCCAGACGGACCCCATCGGGTGAAAAAAACGCCTCATAGGAAACGCCTTTCCGCCGCAACCGCACGGCAATTAGGCGCACCTTTCCGGAAAACACGAAGAAGCGGTAGTCATCCGGTGCGTCCGTCCCGCCCTGAAGCATTTCTTCAACAATCAGTTGCGGCTCAAATTCTCCGTATGCCCATTCCCGGTTATGGCGATGGTGTCTGGTTGCCAGCCATTCTTCAGGAAGACCGCTTTTGAGCAGCGCGTCGATATCTTCCTGTTTTTCAAGGAAAACGCCCTGACCGCTTCCGTGCGTCGGCTTCACCACGACAGGCAGCCTGATCGTGCTCCAGTCGACCTCGGAAAGATCCCGCCCGACCCAGAGTGTCTTGATGACGTAGTCCTCACCGACCCGGTCGCAGACAAGCTTCTTGACCGCGTGCTTGTCGACCATGACGGGAAAGCGGGGGTCGCGGTCATACAGCTTTCGAACCTGCACCTTGTCGGTGAAATTTCTTGGAACATCGAGGTTCGGAAACCGGCCGCAAATCGAGAAAAACTTGAGGGAAATGAAGCTGCGATCCGGTAAGACCTGAAACAACCGCCAAATAAAGTGCTTCAGCCGTTGCCTGAACCCGATCGAACCGCCGTTCGAAAGCACGATGCTTCGCATGTTCCACCCTGTCGCCCGCAAGCCACTTCCAAGAAAAAGGTGCGCCGCAATGCCCATCAACGGCGCACCAAAGTTGCCAAGTGGCCAGGCTACCCGGCAGAGGATACCGTCTCACTCCGAACGGTATGATTTTCAGTCTAAGGGTTTCCGGCAGCCTGAGTTAGGCAACGAGCGCAGAATGCTAAGGCTCCGGTTACGTGGTCACCCGTCTCGATAACCGTTCCTCGAAGATCAGCCTTCCCGTTGCCCTGGTCGCGCAGCACAGCGACGCGAAGCTGCCGCCAGCCGGCTCTCAAGGTGCGCACGGATAAGGGCGTGCGAAATGTCAAATTCGCATTGGGTGTGAAAAACGCAAAGACGGGTTGACGGACAGTCCGGGAACAGATATTTGCCTAACACTTGCTGCGAAACTGCCTGACACCACTTGAGGCAATCGCTTAAGTCATTGAAAAGACGGCAAAAAGGCCCTGTGGCGGAGTGGTGACGCAGCGGATTGCAAATCCGTGTACACCGGTTCGATTCCGGTCGGGGCCTCCACCGCCTTCATCGAACCATTCCGATCGGATTTCGCAAGGCTTACAGATCTCCAGGACTCGAAAAACGCTCCGGTCACCCGGTTTTGTGCATGTCCACCGACATCTCCGACAGCTTCTGGGCGAGCAACTCCACCTCGTCTGCTTCTAGATGGTCGTATTGGTGGTCTCCGGCACTTGAAAAGCGTATCAGGACATAGCGCCGCGTATCCCGCTCCTTGAGAATGAGTTTAAGCTTCCTGCCGGACGACAATTCGGTTGACCATTCGCGGATCTTGGTTCCCAGAAACGCGTCAGCAAGTGACCTCAACATCCCCATCGCTGCTCTCCGTTCCCCGTCTGGCCGCACACGCCTCCATCAGCGCAGAAATCTCGCCTGCTCTCAACCCCGGGGCGCGCCCCCTTCCCACATTGCACGTTTCCGGCCGGAAAACGGTTCTGCACCCGTTCACTGTACGCGGCGCTACCTGTTTCCGCTGCGTCATGCTAGCGTTTTCTCCAGAATTCACAGACGGAGAAACGCGACATGAAAAAACCAGGCGGAAGTCCTTCGATCCCGGCGGCACAACCCCGTGCGATAAAGACATCACCCATGAAACGGGTGCAGCCGCCGCAGCCGCAAAAGTCCCCGCAAATCGTTCCTCAAGGCCCCGATCTCGAAGCGCTTGTCGAAACGCTTCGCACCAGGATCAACGATCTGGAAGCGCGGGTTGCCGGGCTTGAGAGCATTGTCTCCGTCCAGGGACAGGATGTGGTCATCAGTTCTCAGAAAAGTGTGCTCATCCAGGGCTTGGACACCGTGGAACTGTCGGCCGGCAGCAAGGTCATGGCGGCGGCGTCGATTTTCGAGGCCAGCGTTCCGGTCGCGAAGTTTTCCGGCATCCTCGAATGCGACTTGCTCCAGACGAACACGGTGATCGCGGCGGTCTACACACCCGGCGCCGGCAACATCTGGTGACGGCGGACAGACATATTCCCAACAGGGGCAAGAGCTTGCGCCGACTGTTGCTTGACTTGAGCCTTCAAAACCGCCGATGCTGAACCGATGAAAGATCCAAGTTTCAGCGTTGGCGTCGAAGAAGAGTACCTGCTGGTCGACAGATCCACCCGAAAGCTGGCGAGTTCCCCGCCGAAGGAACTCTTCTCCGCCTGCGAAAGCGCGCTTGAGGGACGGGTCAGTCCGGAGTTCCTGCAGTGCCAGATCGAAGTCGGAACGCCGGTCTGCCTGACATTTTCGGAAGTGCGCGCGGAACTTGCCTATTTTCGAAAGACTGTTGCCAGGGAAGCGGCCGCGCATGACTTTGCGCCGATCGCCGCCTCCACGCACCCCTTTGCGGAATGGACCGACCAGCCGCACACCGACAAGGAGCGATACAACCAGATCGCCCGGACGATGCAGGTCGTTGCCAGAAGAATGCTGATCTGCGGCATGCATGTTCATGTCGGCATCGAGGACGAGGAACTGCGCGTCGATCTCTTCAATCAGCTCGCCTATTTCCTGCCGCATCTTCTGGCGCTGAGCACGTCATCGCCTTTCTGGCGCGGGCGGAACACGGGGCTGAAGTCCTATCGCCTCGCCGTCTTCAACGAGATGCCCCGCACCGGATTGCCCCCGAGGTTCGAAAGTCATCACGAATACCGGCATATCGTCGAGATCCTGAGCAGCGCCGGGGTCCTGGAGGACGCGACCAAGATCTGGTGGGATCTCAGGCCTTCCGACAGATTCCCGACGCTTGAATTGCGCGTGACGGATGTCTGTCCGCGTCTCGACGATGCGGTCGCGATCGCGGCGCTCTACAGGTGCCTGTGCCGGATGCTCTACAGACTCAGGCGGGCCAACCAGAGCTGGCGCCCCTACTCGCGCTTCCTGCTCGCGGAAAACCGCTGGCAGGCGCAGCGGTATGGAACCGAGGCGAGCCTGATCGATTTCGGCCGCAACGAAACCGCGCCCTTTGTGAACCTTGTCGAGGAACTGATCGAATTGGTCAGGCCTGACGCAGTCTTCTTCGGGTGCGAGGCGGAGGTCGAACATATCCGCACCATCGCCCTGGAAGGCACATCCGCCGACAAACAGCTGCAGATTGCCGGCGACATTCCCGATGACGGGCTCATCGCCCCGGACAAGCTCGACAGGATCGTCGATCACCTGATCGCGGAAACACTGGCAGACCTTTGATCGTCGCCGCGCCTTGGGTACGGATCCATAAATGAGACTGAAATGGCATGTGCAATGGCGAAATCCCGTTAGGAAGGGTGTGCGAAGCGGGCTTCTTGCCCGGTCAAGCACGCTGACGACACGGGGTGAAGCCATTTCCATGTCCTTCGGATTTGACCGGATTGCGCCTCCCCGGCGTCGCGAAAGGCTCGAAAATGAACCACATTTCCTGCGCTTCCGCTCCTTGAGGAGAAGCAATCCGCCTCAAACCATTTCCGCCTCATTTATGGGTCCGTACCCTGGGCCGTCTTTTTCGCCGATCCGGGCGGCGATCCGTGCGCTCTTGCGTGAAAGTGGCTCTTCTCCCCGGTCAGTACAAAGGCAAACTCATCGATTTCCGAAATGACCGCGTCGGCCGATCGGGACAGACCCGATTTGGGCCGCATCGCGCGCTGCGCGTCGACCATTGCCTTCCTGGCCCGCGCCAGCGCTTCCAGGAGAAGGTCCCGGTCGAATTCCCTGGGACCCTTCGATCTCCGTTCTGCTGCCATGTCTTACCCCACATTTTATGTTCCTGTTTTGTTCTTATCATTTCCGAATTTTTCCTGTCAATTTGCGTTTCTGACAAGGGAAGTGTCGTTTCACGTGCTGCCCCCGGCCGTCAAATCGGATAATGCTCGGCAAATCAAAGACTAGGGTATGGACACAAAAATGAAACCGATTTGGCGGCAGAAATGGCAAAATCTCGCGAGGAAGCGTGCGCAGAGCGGGCTTTATGCCCGGTCAAGCGCGGTGACGCTGCGAGGTGAAGCCATTTTGCCGTCCTTCGGATTTGGCCGTTTTGGCCATCTGCTGCGTCGCGAAAGGCTTGAAAATGAAGCACATTTCCTGCGCTTCCGCTCCTTGCAGCTGGTCAAAACGATCCAAACCAAATTGACTTCATTTATGGGTCCATACCCTAGAAGCCCCGGCACGTCGGTTTGCCAGGGGGAAGCGCAAAGGGTGATTTCGTGAAACACGGTGGTGACTTGTCGCTTGCGGTTGAACGTTTTGGCGGAAAAGCGGATGACTGGCTGGATCTGTCGACAGGGATAAATCCTCATAGCTACCCGATCGCGCAAGCGCTCCCGGCCACCGCCTGGACCGCGCTGCCGAACCGCGTCGCGGAAGAACAGCTGCTTGCCGCGGCAAGGCGCGCCTACCAGGTGCCCGATCATCTCGGGCTTGTCGCCGCTCCCGGCACGCAGATCCTGCTCTCCCTCTTGCCGGCACTGCTTCCCGACGGACCCGCGGCCCTGGCGGGACCGACATATTCGAGCCACAAGGAAGTCTGGCAAAGGGACGGCAGGGACCCGCTCGAACTCTCCAGCGTTTATGCGCTGCCTGCGGAAGCAAGGATTGTCGTTCTGGTCAATCCGAACAATCCGGACGGTCAGTTGATCGATGTGAAGAGCCTTCTGGAAATTGCCCGGATCCTGACCGAACGCGGCGGGTTCCTGGTTCTGGACGAAGCTTTTGCCGACGTCATGCCCGGCGCCAGCGTCCTGCCGCATGTCGGCGAGCAGAACATTGTCGTGCTGAGATCATTCGGCAAGTTCTTCGGTCTGGCGGGACTGCGGCTCGGTTTCCTGGCCGGTCCGCAGGAGACCGTCGACCGGGTCAGTGCCCGACTGGAGAGCTGGAGCGTCAGCGGACCGGCCCTGGAAATCGGGGCGACGGCCCTCCGGGACCAGGAGTGGCAGGACAAGACGGTGCGTCGCCTTGCCGATGAGATGGCGGATCTGACAATTACCCTGTCGGAACATCAGTTGAGTGTCTTTGGCGGCACCCCCCTGTTCGCACTGGCGGGCCTTCGCACGGCGCACGCGCTGCATGAAGCGCTGGCGCGGCGGCATATCTGGACACGGATCTTCGACTATGCGCCGACATGGATCCGCTTCGGTCTGCCGGGTGGTCCGGAGAACCTGCAGCGATTGTCCGATGCCCTGGCGGATGCGCGCGGCGAGCTATAACCGCTCATGCTGCGCGGGACAGACGGGGAAAGCCGGTTCCCCTTTTCCGGGAATTGTTCTAGCTAAGCGGGATGCTGATCTACGAGAATGCACTCTGGCTGCTCCTCGCCGCGCTCCTGCTTGATGCGGTCGTCGGCGATCCGGACTGGCTCTGGCGCCGACTGCCGCATCCGGTTGTCTGGATCGGCAAGGTGATCACCTTCTTCGACAGGAGGATGAACCGTCCGTCGCTGAGTTCCAGTCAGAGAAAACATGCGGGAACACTCCTGCTTGCCGTTCTTGTTCTCGGCGGCTTGGCCCTGGGGGCAATCCTCCAGAATCTTTTCGCGCGCATTCCCTTCGGTGCAGTGCTGACGGTCATCATCGCCGCGGTCTTCATCGCGCAGAACAGCCTCTATCGTCACGTTGCCGCGGTCCGCGACGCGCTTGAAAGCGGCGGGCTGAAAGCGGGCCGCAAAGCCGTCGCCATGATCGTCGGCCGTGACCCGGAACAGCTCGACGAAGCCGGCGTTTCCCGGGCTGCGATCGAATCCTGCGCCGAGAACTTTTCCGATGGCGCGGTGGCTCCCGTCTTCTGGTTTGCCCTTCTCGGCCTGCCCGGCCTTCTCGCCTACAAGGCCGTGAACACCGCCGACAGTATGATCGGGCACAAGAACGAAACCTATCAGTACTTCGGCTGGGCCTCGGCGCGGTTCGACGACCTCATCAACCTGCCCGCCTCCCGGCTATCGGGACTTTTCATCGCTCTTTCCGCCCCGCTCGCGCACGGCTCTCCCCGGAGAAGCCTTGCCTGCGTCTTCAAGGATGCGCGAAAACACAGATCGCCCAATGCCGGGTGGCCGGAAGCGGCGATGGCGGGTGCGCTCGATATCGCCCTGGCCGGTCCGCGCGCCTATCCTGGGTACACGGTCGACGATCCCTACATGAACGACACCGGGCGCAGACAGGCGACAGCGATCGACATTGACCGGGCTGTCTTCGTCATGATCGGCGCATGCATCATACAGGCGCTTTTGGTCCTGCTGCTTGTAGTCTTTCTGCGCTAGGTGGCGAGCTACCTCCAGCGGCAATCTCAAAGATTGCGTCGACATCCAAAACGCTTTCCAGATGGCGCGCCAGATCATCCAGGATGCGGTCGATGCTCCTGCCGTAGGCCAGTTCGGATGATGCTCCGAGCGCTGCCAGAAAGGCGGAGCGGAACTTGTCGCTGGTAAAGAGGCCATGGACATAGGTTCCGCAAACCCGTCCATCCTCCGACACCGCACCATCCAAAGAGCCGTTTTTCAACTGCATCATCGGGCGGTCGCAATCGGGACCATCAGTGCGGCCGATATGGATCTCGTAACCGGAAAACGCTGCACCGCTGGCGAGGTGCGTTCCTTCGGCATAGACAGTCGATTTCTCGGCCGTAAGAACGGTTTTGACATCCAGAAACCCGAGACCTTCGACGGTTCCCGGCGGCCCCTCGATGCCGTCGGGATCGGAAATCGATTGTCCCAGCATCTGATAGCCGCCGCAAACCCCGAGGATCTGGCCACCGCGACGATGGTGAGCCATCAGATCGATGTCCCACCCCTGCCCGCGGAAAAAGGCCAGGTCTCCAATCGTCGACTTGGAACCGGGAAGAAGGACGATATCGGCATCGCCCGGCAAGGGTTCGCCCGGCTGCACAAGTGTGAGCGACACACCGGGTTCGAGCCGCAGCGGATCGAGATCATCGAAATTGGCAATCCGGGAAATCACGGGAACGGCAATCTTGAGGCTGCCCTGCCCGAAGCCGTCTTCGAGGCCGAGCGCATCTTCCGCCGGCAGTTTCCCCGCATCCGCAAACCACGGCACAACACCAAGCCCCCGCCACCTGGTCCTTGCCGCGATCTCGCGCATGCCATCGTCAAAGAGGCTGGGATCCCCCCGAAAGCGGTTGATGAAAAAGCCCTTGATGCGGTTCTGTTCTTCCAGCTCAAGAACCGCGTGCGTGCCGACAACGGATGCGATCACGCCGCCCCGGTCGATATCCGCGCACAGGATCACAGGCAGCCCGGCTGCTTCCGCAAACCCCATGTTAGCGATGTCGCCGGATCTGAGGTTGATCTCGGCGGGGCTGCCGGCGCCTTCGACCAGAACCAGATCCGCTTTTGATGCAATGGTTGAAAAACTCTCCAGAACCTTCGGTAAAAGCGTGTTCTTCTGCTTTCCATACTCACGCGCACGCATGGTGCCGAAGCGTTTACCCTGGACGATGATCTGCGCACCGGTGTCGGTCTCCGGTTTCAGGAGAACCGGGTTCATGTGAACCGAAGACGGCGTCCTGCAGCCGAGTGCCTGCAGCGCTTGCGCGCGGCCGATTTCACCGCCGTCATCCGTAACGGCGGCATTGTTCGACATGTTCTGCGGTTTGAACGGGCGAACGGTGAGCCCCCGGTTGGCAAAGAGCCGGCAGAGACCTGCCACAATGAGGCTCTTGCCGACATTCGAGCCGGTTCCCTGGATCATCAATGCGGGTGTTTTCGGTTCCGCATCTGATCGCGTCATGGTTTCGGATCACCTTCGACCGGCTCGGCGCCATAGGGTCTGAATTCTGCGGGCACCGGCAGGTTCGCAAGACGAAGTTCAAGCAGCAGCCTTATGGATGGCCGCACCGCAAACAGGAAAGACCCGATCAGAAACAGCCATGTCCCGGAAAACACGAGCTTGGGATAGAAGAAGAAGATGCTCCCGACGATAAAGGTCAGCGCGGCCAGAAATTCGACCACGGTTCGGTAGAGCTCGTATTTGCGAACCAATTCGGCATGATGGGGCGACGCGGAGCGCAGACCGTCATCAAAGATCTTGCCCATTGCGATCAATCCTTCCTTGTTGCGTGTGCGCACCGATCCTCAAGACTAGAATTCGATGCCTTCCTGCGGCTTCACGCCGGACCGGAACGGGTGCTTTACCTGGGTCATGTCGGTGACGAGATCGGCGATCTCGATGAGTTCGTCCTTTGCGTTGCGGCCGGTCACGACGACATGAACATCATCGGGTTTTTCGTTCTTCAGGAACTCGACCACCTTGGCGATGTCGATGTAGTCGTAGCGCAGCACGATGTTGAGTTCATCGCAGAGGATCAGGCGGTAGTCCCCTGAGGTGATCATGTCCTTGGCAGCTTCCCAAGCCTGCTCCGCCGCATCGATGTCACGCTGGCGGTCCTGCGTTTCCCAGGTGAACCCCTCGCCCATGCGCTTGATCGTCACCAGATCGGAAAAGCGCTCCAGCGCCATGCGTTCACCGGTTTCGATCCGGCCTTTCACGAACTGGACGACACCGACCTTGTGGCCGTGACCGAGCGAGCGGAAGACCATGCCGAAACCGGCAGTCGACTTTCCCTTGCCCTTGCCCGTGTGAACGATCAGCAGCCCTTTTTCGATGGTCTTGGTCGCCATGATCTTGTCGCGCGCGGCCTTTTTCTTGCGCATCTTCTCCGCGTGACGGGCATTCAGTTCGTCTTCGGTCAGCTCGGGCTTTTCGCTTTCGGCAGTCACGGCTTGGGTGTCCCTTCAAAACTCGTCTTAAGGTCGTTCAGCACAGCATGGGTCGAATTACGCCTCGGCGTCCAGAGGTCGCGATCAATCGCTTCCAGAAAACGGGACAGCATGTCGGCATAACCGGCGGGGTTGGCATCCTTCAGGAAGTCACGGACCTCCGGGTCGTCGATATAGGCATCGAAGAGTTGTTCGAAATGATGGTCGCCGACAGCAGTCGTCGTGGCTGAAAACGCGAACAGGTAGTCAAGCGTCGCAACCATCTCGAAAGCGCCCTTGTAGCCGTGGCGCATCACGCCGCGTATCCACTTGGGATTGGCGGCACGCCCGCGCACGACCCTGCCGATTTCTTCCGAGAGTGTCCTGACAACCGGGCGTTCGGGGCGGGAATGATCGTTGTGGAAGACTTTCGGGGCAGCGCCCTTGAGTGTTTCAACGGTCGCCGCAAGACCGCCTTCGAACTGGTAATAATCGTCGCTGTCCAGAAGATCGTGTTCGCGGTTGTCCTGGTTGTGCAGGACCGCATCTACGGACGTGAGTCGCGTGGTTAGTTCCTCCCTTGCGCCCGCTCCGGACGCACCGCCGCCATAGGCATATCCGCCCCAGCCGAGAAATGTGTCGGCAAAGTCCGAGCGTTCCTGCCAGAGCCCCTCGTCAATCAACGCCTGAAGCCCGGCTCCGTAAGCGCCTGGCTTCGAACCGAAAACGCGGAACCCGGCGCGGCGCTCTGCCTCGTCCGATCCGATGCCTTCCGCCCGGAGCCTGAATGCGTCCGCTTTCATACGCGCGGCAATCGGGTTCGCATCGTCCGGCTCCTGCAACGCCCCCACGGCGCGCACCGCGCTGTCGAACAGGTCCATCTGGTGCGGAAACGCATCGCGGAAAAAACCCGAGACCCGCAAGGTCACATCTATGCGCGGACGCCCCAGGTCCGACAGTTTCAGGATTTCAAAACCGCTCACCCTGCCCGATGCCGGCTCCCAGACAGGCCTTGCGCCGATCAGCGCCAGGGCCTGGGCAATATCATCTCCGCCCGTGCGCATGTTGGCCGTGCCCCAGCAGGTCAGGACCAGGGATGTCGGCCATTCGCCTTCTTCCTGAAAGTAGCGGTCGGCGACAAGAGCGGCCGACTGCCAGCCGAGCCGCCAGGCCGTCTCGGTCGGCACCGCGCGGACATCAACCGAGTAGAAATTCTTTCCGGTCGGCAGCACGTCCGGGCGCCCGCGCGAAGGCGCGCCGGACGGCCCCGGTTCCACGAACCGGCCATCGAGTGCTTTCAGGACCGACGCTGTTTCCGAGGGCCCCGACGCCAGGACGGACGGCCGCAGCGTTGTTTCGATCTCGTCGAGCACTGCACCGGCTTCCTGCCAATCACTCTTCGGGGGGCACGTGCCTGCGACAAGATCCCGGGACAAGAGTTCCAGTCTTTCAACCGTGTCACCGTTCGATCGCCAGGGAGCGTCGCTGGTTGTCAAAAGCACTTCAGGTGTCGCGCCGGACCAGGCCTGCGCAAAGTCGCAATCGAGCGGGTCGAAATCACCGAGGTCCAGATCCCGTGCGAGCGCTCTTTGCAGGCTCTGCTGACGGGGTTCCGGGCCGCGCGGCACACGCGCGAGCGCACAAAGCAGGTCGACAAGCTGATCGCCGTCCGGACTTTGTCCCAGAATGTGAAGACCGTCCCGGATCTGCAGTTCCTTCAGATCACAAAGATGCGCATCGAGACGGGCAAGACGCGTTTCCTCGTCCATGTCGTCGTCGAGGCCGATGTCCCTGTCGAGGCCATGGCGCACCGCCACGTCGAGAATGTCACACGTCAGAACCTTCAGGCGGCGCGGGTCGACACCGCTGGCGAGATAGTATTCGTCCAGCAGCGTCTCCAGTTCCTCTGCAACACCGTGACTTTCGGCCCGTGTCAACGGTGGTGTCAGATGATCGACGATGACGGCGGAAGTCCGTCGCTTCGCCTGCGCCCCTTCGCCGGGATCGTTGACGATGAAGGGGTAAACATTGGGAACCGGACCGAGAACGGCTTCCGGGAAACAGTTATGCGACAGGGCAAGCGCCTTGCCCGGCAACCATTCAAGATTTCCGTGTTTGCCGAGATGCACGACGGCATCGGCACCGAAGTTCTGCCGCAACCAGATATAAAATGCGAAATAATGGTGCGGCGGGACCAGAGCCGGATCGTGATAGGTTTCCTTGGGATCAATGTTGTAACCGCGCGCCGGCTGAATTCCGACGACCTGGTTGCCGAACCGGTGCAGCGCGAGCCGGAACTTGCCGTCGACCACATGCGGGTCGCTCTCCGGTGTCCCCCAACGATCCGATACGGCAGTCCTCAAGTCCGCCGGCAATCCCGCGTAATCCCGCTGATAGTCAAACAGCGAGAGTTCTTCGTACGTCTGCCGGTCCGCGCATCCGTCCAATGCGTTGGTCACGCCGGACGTGAGCAGTTTCATCAGCGCTGCCGGCGTTTCAGGTGCATCTCCCGTCTCAAACCCGGCTGAATCCATCGCGGCCAGAAGCGCGGTGCAGGATGCGGGCGTGTCAAGGCCGACACCATTGGCGATCCGGCCGTCCTTGTTCGGGTAATTCGCCAGAATCAGCGCCGTCTTCTTGTCGGCCTCCGGCGTCCGGCCAAGCGCTGCCCAGTTCGCGGCCAGGGCGGCGACGAACTCGACCCTGTCGGAAACAGGCGTGAACCGCACCGGGGTCGACTGCGTGGCCTCATCGAAAACGCCTTCCTCCTTGAAGGAAACGGCGCGCGTCAGAATGCGCCCGTCAATCTCCGGCAGGACGACATGCATAGCCAGGTCCCGGATGGACAGTCCCTGGTCGCTTTCCTCCCAGCCTTCCTTCGAGGAGGAGGAAAACACCACCTGAAGCACGGGTTTGCCGATCCTGTCGAGCGGTGTCGGCTGGTGCGCCCGTCCTGCCTTCGACACCGCAAAGGCGGTCCCGTTCAGAACGACATCCGGCTGCGCCCCGTCAAACAGGCTTTCCAGGATCGCGACGGATTCGGCTTCCTTCAAACTGGAAACAAAGACGGGCAAGGCATTGATACCGGCCTGATCGAGCGCCTCGACAAGCGCATCTATGGGCGCGGTCTGCGCACCCTGAATGAGTGCCCGGTAGAAGGTGATGGCAGCGACGGGCCGCGGCGCGTTGGGCCAGACCGCCTTCCAGTCCTGAAGATCCGATGCCGTCTGCCCCTTGAGGTAGATCCCGGCCCGCGGGAGTGGAACCGGATGCGCCGGCTCTGCGCCCAGGCCAAGCAGAAAAGCGGCATACCGCAACGCGTTGGCGTAGTTTTCCGAGCCCCCTTCGACGCAGTAGCGCCAGAACCTGTGAACCTCGTCGGCGGGGCGCGTCGAATGGGACGTCAGTTGCTCATCCCACTTGTCGTCGCCCGGAATGACGACCAGCTCACTGCCGGCCGCCCGGATCTCTTCGCCGATGCGTTCAAGACCGTAGCGCCAGTATTCGACACCACCCAGGATGCGCAGGATCACGAGCTTCGATCCCCTGACCGTCTGTTCGGCGTAGAGATCGATCGAATAGGGATGTGCCAGCGCCATCAGGTTGGCGAGACGCAGGCTCGCGCGGCCCGCCTCAAGTGCGGCGTGTGAGGACGCGAAACCGCCGAGCTCAGTGTCCGCTGCCGAAAGGAACAGGATATCGGCGGGCGACTGCCCGAGGTCGACGGCATCACCACCGTCGTCAATCCGTCGCGTCTGACTGGCCAGAATGTGCATGCGGGCGTGTCTTCTTCCTGGGGCGTGCTGGGCGTTATGTTTACTTCGAGCTTGCTGTCATCAGGTGCCGCAGCACATTCAGGCGGCGGCCTTCACGCTGCCGAAAAGCGTGCGGACGGCATCAAGGTCAAATCCCTTCAGGCCGATCACCACCAGTTTTCCGGAGCTCTCCGCCCCGGCGGCGAACCAGGTCTCCACCCTGGGGCCAACCGCCTGAACCATGGCAGGCGCCGGCTTGCCTTCGATCCGGACCGCCCCCTTGATGCGCAGCACACCTTTGAGAGCCATGCCTTCCAGCACCCTTTCCTCGACGGATTTCAGGCTCTGGAACGCTGGCACATTGAGAACATGGCTCTCGAAATCATCGTGGTGATGGTGATCATGGTGATGGTCGTGATGATGGTCATCATCGTCATGGTGGTCATCGTCGTCATGGTGATGATGGTGGTGCTCGTGACGCGCTGCCATGTCCTCTTCGGCCGCGGACTGGCGGCCCAGCAGAACTTCGATCGGCAAGGTGCCCTTTTCGGAGGAGACGATGTGAACCGCGGAACGGACATCTGCCTGGATCTTGTCCTCGACGGATTTCAGCGCGTCGCCCGAAACAAGGTCGGCCTTGTTCAGGACAACCAGATCCGCGCAACGCAACTGATCGTGAAACAATTCTTCAACCGGACTTTCGTGATCCAGCGCTTCATCGGCCGCACGCTGGGCCTCAAGTGCGGCTTCATCAAGGGCAATCCGGCCTTCCGCAAGCGCAGCCGCATCCAGGACCGTAACAACGCCGTCGACGGTCACCTTCGTCTTGACGCTCGGCCAGGAAAATGCGCGCACAAGCGGCTGCGGCAGCGCCAAACCGGATGTCTCGATGACGATGTGCTCGGGTGGCGTTTCGCGGGCAAGCAGCATTTCCATGGTCGGCAGGAAGTCGTCGGCGACCGTGCAGCAGATGCAGCCATTGGTGAGTTCCACGACTTCTTCCGCCGCGCAGTCCGGATCTGCGCAACCGTTCACCAGTGAACCGTCGAACCCCATGTCTCCGAATTCATTGACGATCAAAGCAATCTTGCGGCCGTTGGCGTTCTGTAACAGATTGCGGATCAGCGTCGTCTTTCCGGCGCCAAGAAACCCGGTCACGATCGTTGCCGGTATCTTCTGTCCCTTTTGCGGGCTCATCGTGTTCATAGTGCAATGTCCATGTGCGGGTTGGGTTTCAAAAGCACGGGCAGTCCGGCGGCGACAAAAACCACCTGGCTGCAGGCTTGAGCGATATCCTGGTTGAGACGCCCCTGCGCATCTCGAAACGACCTGGAAAGACGGTTGTCCGGCACGATCCCCATGCCGACCTCGTTCGATACGAAGACACAGGCGGACGCAAGCTCCGAAACAGCGTCGCAGAGCTTTGCCGTCTCGGCGGCAATATCCTTTTCGGCAAAGGTCAGGTTGGAGAGCCAGAGCGTGAGGCAGTCGACAAGCACGACCCGGCCGGGCCTGCATTCACGCGTCAGGACGCCTGTCAGGTCCAGCTGTTCCTCGATCGTGTGCCAGTCGCCGCCGCGCTGACGCTGATGATCAGCGATGCGGTCGGCCATCTCGGCATCGAAAGCGGCGCCTGTCGCGACGTAGATCTTTTGCAGGCCGGAGCGGACCGCAAGTCCTTCGGCAAAACTGCTTTTGCCGGAGCGCGCGCCCCCAAGGACAAGTGTGGACCGGGGCCCTGTTCGTTCAATCACCACAATCTCCCGGCCGTCCACCCGACAGCTGCAAGGGTTTAGTCTCCCGACGGCCGGTCTCCTGGCTCACGGCTGGTGGCCTCATGCACCCCTTCCCGGTCCGCCGGACCAGTGGCTCATGTGCAATCGCTCGCCGTTTACAGTTGCGGGGGCAGCTCCGGATTGGCGCAGAGCACTTGCACCGGATTCCCGTTTCATCCGGTCCAGGCCAAGCCCGTTCCGGAACCGTCGGAATCCTTCCTAAACGCATATTCAGCAAGTGACAAGCGCCGGAAATATCCGGCCAAGGCAACGCCCCCCGGAAGATGGCAGCGGACTCGCGACCGTTTCTTCGCGGTGTCAAGCGATGCCTATGCAGAACGAAGCACTGCATCGCCGCCGCTTCCCAAATTGAGAAAAGCTTCTAGCTATCTGTTTTTCTTGAAGTTCTCCACATGAAGCACAAAAAAATGACGGCTGGATGAAAAAAACGCACACTGGGGCTTGGCAAACGGATCAAGCCTTTGATATACGCTTGCCCATCGGCGGGGCGGTCGCGAACCGGCCCCAACGTGGTGATCCCCAGTAGCTCAGTTGGTAGAGCAAGCGACTGTTAATCGCTGGGTCGCTGGTTCGAGTCCGGCCTGGGGAGCCATCACCACCCTTCTTTCATGCGAAAATTCCAGACGCAATATTTTGAGCGTTGCCGCCTCAGCGTGATTGCGGGCGCACCAGAGTTTTTCTGCGCATGCCGAAACACATGCCGACCCGGTTCATCCTGACCCCTCAGATATCCTGCAGAGGCCCGTTCAATACGGCATCTCCGGAGTATCAACTTGTAAATCGTAAGATTTACTGATCCTTTTTACGAAAGAAATTAAATTCAGGCGAACCGATTTCTTTACATTTGATCTTTTCAGTACATTCCGGTCCGTATTTCACTGCAACTGCACTTCACTTTCCAAAATCTATGAGGTAGCGTCCGGCGATGTACAACTTTTGATTTATTTTTCACGCAGGAACAGATGGCGAAGATCGTGGTGGAGACTGCTGAGACCAAGAAAAAGGTCTCGGAGGCGTTGAGAGAAAACGACTTTCAGCGTGCTGTCGAGCACTACAGGGAAAACTCGGTGTCAGGTCAGCTGTTCGGCACAATTTTGAACGGCGCTGCCAAGGAGACCGATCACCGGATTCTCCTCCAGATCAATCCAAGCAACGATGAACAGGCCTCGGGCGGGTTCGTGATCGGGTTCATGGAACTGGCTGAAGCCGCCCATGATGCGCTGCGCTACGATGCTCAAGTACGTGTCCTGTTCGACGCACCTGGCCACAGCGAAGATGATGACGCCGATACGGGGTTTTCAGAAGCAAAAACCGAATTCGGCGCCCACGATCCGGTCTCATTCATGGAACGGAAATGCAGGGAAACGGAAGCGCTTGCCGATGCACTCGGTGGAGCGGCCCTCAAGCTGCGGCAGGACGTTCCAAAATACGAAGCATGGCTCAGGGAAAAAAAACGACCAGACGGCAAGTAGCAGCTCAGGCGTTCGGTTCCATCGCCGTGCGGTTGCCGGCGCCGATGCTTCGAATCGGTTGCGGCCGTCGCTTGCAGGCCGTTTCCACATAAATTGCTCGAAGGTACCGCCACCGCATCGTGCAGATCGTTTCTTGACCGGAGGTCAAGCCGGTGCGCAGGACGCGTCGCCAGAAGATTCGCAAACATCATAATCCTGACCGCAAGGTATGGGCTTTAATTGTCAGGGCACAAGGTCTCTTGCGGCGGATGCGCGATCTTCTCCAAACAGTTGCATTCCTCGCAGGACAGCGATGCGCCATCGGGCCCGTTCCAGCCTGTCGCGGCATGAGACCCATCAAGCAGCTCAACGGAGACAGATGATGAGATTCCCGACCCTTGCAGCCGTCCTGTTGCTGTTTGTAACGCCCCTCGCGGCCCATGATGCTCCGGACCAGCAAAGCCACGGCGTCGTGCCAATTCCCGACTATGCGCAGCCCTACGGCAAGGCGTCCGCCGAAGCGGCATTTCTGGCGGCAACGGCGCTGCTGTCACATTTCGACGATGATGAGACCGCACGCTTCGTTTTCGAGTTCGACGCGGTCAATCGGACGGGCTGGTCAAATCTTCCTGCCGCCATGGTCGAACGCGCCGGCATCCCGGTCGGCGAGATGGACGCGGCACAGCGTTCTTCACTCTTCGACTTTCTTGCTTCGGCACTCGGCAAGGATGGCTATGAACGCGTGGCAGAAATCATGGCAGCGGAAGCCTTTCTGAGCCGCGATGCGCGTGCGGAGCGTTTCCAATGGTCTCCGGAAAATTACTGGTTTGCGATTTATGGCACGCCTTCGTCAAAGGCCCCATGGGCATGGCAATTTGGCGGCCATCACCTCGGCCTCAACCTTTCCATTGAAGGCGATACGGTCAAATCGCTTTCCCCGTCCTTTGTCGGCACGGAGCCTTCGATTTTCACCCTCGATGGAACCGCATATGAAGTCGGCTTTGACATGCACCAGGCCGGTTTTGCGGTATTCGACGCGCTCGATGAAGAACAGCAAACCATTGCCGATGCGGGCGCGGTGCCGGACAACGTGCTGACCGGCCCCGGCAAGGACGGTGTAGTGCCGCCGGTCATCGGGCTTGCCGCGTCCACGATGTCACCGGCCCAGAGGGATCTTCTGAAAAAAACCGTTCGCCAATGGGTTTCGATACTTCCGGCTAGGGATGCGGAACGGCGGATGGACGAACTCTCTGCCGAACTTGACGAGGTCTCGTTTGCCTGGACCGGTACCGATGAACTCAACACGCCGACCTACATGCGCATCCAGGGGCCGAGCCTGATCATCGAACTGCTGTCGACAGGCGGGAATGTCGGCGGCAACGCGTCGGGTGCCGGGCACTACCACACCATGTACCGCAATCCGAAGTCCGACTACGGGCGCTAAGACGGCGGCATCAGGCAGGGAAGAGATCAATGGAAAGCAAACCAGTTTCAAAGCTCGAGATGTCGCTGCATTGGGCGATCGCGGCCGGGATCATCGGTCTGATCTGCCTCGGGCTTTTCATGTCCGAGACGCGCAGCTTCTCCCTCTACGACATTCACAAATCGATCGGTTTGCTGCTGTTCTGCATAATTGCCGCACGGGTGGTCGTGCGCCTGAACAAGGGCTGGCCGGAAAGCATAAGTGAAGGGCCTGCCTGGGAACACGGCATCGCGCGTATCGTACACTGGGTGCTGATCCTGGGGACCGTCATCATGCCGTTGTCGGGAATGCTGGACGCGATCATGAGCGGCCAGGGCCTCAGCATTTTCGGTCTTGATCTGGTGTCCGGCAATCCGGGCGAGAATGGCCGGCCGCAGGCCATCAACGAAGGATTGGCGGAGATGGCTGAAGAGGTCCACCACTATACCGGCTATGCCTTGATTGCCGCGATCGCCCTGCACGTGGCCGGCGCCCTGAAACATCATCTCGTTGACGGAGACAATACTCTCAATCGGATGGTGGGACGATCCTGAAGTCTTGCGGATCGGTGACTGCCACCGCGCGCATCGGGCAAGCGGTCCCGGTAGCGTCGGCCGGCGAAGTGTCCTGCCGCAAAATTCACTGCAAATACCCGGGTTTTCCGCCAAGCCACACGCGCTCGACAGCAAAGTCCGCGCCAAACAGAACCATGTCGGCAGCACGGCCAGGCCTCAGCCGACCAACCGGAAGTCCGATCACGTCAGCGGGATGACTCGTTGCCATCTTCAACGCCGTGAGCCTGTCGACACCGACACTGTCACACAGGAAGCGCATCGAGGCGGCCAGATCGATGTCCGCACCCGCCAATGTCCCGTCGGCAAGGCACAACATGCCGTTTTCCCGGAAGATCGTGCGCCCTCCCAGCGTAAAGGAACTCACATCCGTGCCTGTCTGCGACATGGCGTCGGTCACCAGAAAAATCCGTCCAGGGCCACGCTTTGATTTCATCGCAATGCGGATCGCCACAGGGTCGACGTGGATCCCGTCAGCAATCAATCCGGCGCTCAGCTTGCCGAGGTCGAGCGCCGCCCCGACAAGCCCCGGTTCGCGATGCTGTAGCGGACTCATGGCGTTGAAGAGGTGGGTCACGCACGCCGCTCCGGCGTCCACGGCCATTTCACACGCCTCGTACCCTGCCCCCGTGTGTCCGAGGCTGACGCGGACGCCGCCGTTCCCGAGGCTCGCGATCTGATCGGGCGTAACCGTTTCCGGTGCGACCGTGATCATCAGGCTGGGCAACTGCCGGGCCGCGTCAAGATAAAACGCCAGATCTTCTTCCGTCATGGCTCTTATGAGATCGGCGTCGTGCGCGCCCTTCCGGTTCACCGACAAATGAGGGCCCTCCAGGTGCAGACCCTGGAAGGCCGGAACACCCTTTGCGAAGGCTTCGACACCGAGGGCAACGATCCGGCGTGTCGTCTCGGGTGTGTCGGTGATCAGCGTCGGTGTCATCGCGGTGGTACCGAGCGGCAGGTGTGCGGCGCAGATCGCGGCCAGATCATCAATCGATCGGGCATCTCCGAGCATCAAACCGCCGCCGCCATTGACCTGAAGGTCGACAAGTCCGGGCGAAAGCAGCCCCGTGCCCAAGTCTTCCACGGGAAACGCGTCCGGTATCTCGGACGATTGCACGACGCCCGCAACGGCTCCATCGTTGACGAGCACTGCTGCATTCTCATGGATTGCGTCGCCGTCGAATATCCGCTGCGCGGTGTAGGCCGCCCTTTCTGTCATACCGTTTGCGTCACCTTCTTCAGATGCCGTGGCACATCGGGATTGAACCCCCGGCGGCGGGCGAACCATTCGATGAACGCATAAAACGATACGATCTGGGTGATGGCATCTGTAAGAGGGTGCCCGGCGGCCTCGAAATCAAGCTGTCTCGCGCGTTCGAGCTTGTCTGTGGTTCCAAAGACGATCCCGCCCTGGGCTGCCATGCGATCCGCCGTCTGGGCAAGCCCCTCCTCGGCGGCATCGCGCACGCCAAGCACGAGAACCGGATATCCGTCTTCGACAATGGAGACCGGACCGTGCAGCACTTCGGCAGAGGAATAGGCCTCCGCATGTATCTGGCAGGTTTCCTTGAATTTCAGCGCAGCCTCGTTTGCAACCGCCAGCCCCGGGCCGCGTCCGACAACATAGAGCGAACCGCGCTTTTCAATCGGATCCGCGAGGACCGACCAATCGGTTTCGATCGCCCTTTCCAGATGGGCCGGCACAGCATCAAGGGCACGCGAAAGTTCGGCATCGTTGCCGATCTCGGCCAGCAGCAAGAGGCCGGCGACCACGGAATTGACATAAGTCTTTGTCGCCGCAACGCTTTGCTCAGGACCTGCGCAAATGTCAATCGTCGCGGTGGAAAGCCGCGCCAGCGGACTGTCGCCTGTGTTGGTGAGACCGATCGCGGTCGCCCCCTGTTTCACGGCCTCTTCGACGACAGACAGGATGTCTGGGCTGGCACCCGACTGGGAGATCGCAACGACAAGCGCCTTTTCCAGTCGCACCCGCCCGCCGTAGACCGAAGACACGGACGGGCCGAGCGATGCCATCGCGAGGCCAAGATAGATTTCCGAGGCATATTTCAGAAACATTGCAGCGTGATCCGATGATCCGCGCGCAACGCTTGCAAGAAAAACAGGCGACCCCGCCTCTTCGGCGATGTTGCGGATGCGTGGACGCGATACGGACAGCAACCGTCGGACCGCGTCCGGAATTTCCTCGATTTCGCGGCGCATGTGCGTCGTGATATTCGGAGACGAACTGTCGGACATTGAATTTAGTCTTCCGTAATTTGCAGCTCTGCGATGAAGTCATATGCATCGCCGCGGTAAACCGACCGCGTGAATTCAACGACGTGGCCGGAAGCATGATAGGAAACGCGTTCGATCTTGAGACCGGCGGAACCGACCGGAACGCCGAGGATGCCGGCATCCGTTTGCTCAAGGCTTCTTGCGGAGATGCGCTGGATCGCGCGAACCGGCTGCATGCCTGACGCGCGCAAAACCGCGTAAAGCGACGTCGATACCTGTTCCGGATTGGGCAGCACCTTCTCCGAAAGCGACGCCCTTTCGATCGCCATCGGCGTGCCGTCAGCTTTCCTGAGCCGCTCGACACGGGCGACCCGCTCGCCCGAACTCAAGCCGAGTGTGAACATTTCCTCTGGCGATGCGGGAAACAGACCCCTCTTCAGCCATTCACTGCTGGCGTCCATTCCCCGGCGCGCCATGTCTTCGCTGAACGACGTCAAACTGGACAGGCGCTGTTCAACCTTTTGCACCTTCGGTGCAACAAAGGACCCGCTTCCCCTCTTCTGGACGACGACCTGGTCTTCGACCAGACCGGCAACAGCCTTGCGGACCGTGACCCTGGAAAGTTCGGTTATCGCGGCAATATCCCTCTCGGAGGGCAAAGGCTCGTTTTCCTTCAAAACGCCTTCATCGATTGCCTGAAGGATGCGCCGGCGCAACAACAGGTATCTCGGCCCGCTTGACCCAGCAAGCCAGTCGCCTTTTTCCAGCATGGAAACGAAATCTGTCATTGGGCGTGGCGCCTTGGCTAAAATAATACCTTTCAGATACCAATTTAAACTCTATCGAAACCTAAAATCAAGTGTTAAAAGAAAATCACCCAACCGCGAGGCACGGTCTGCAGCTGCAGCCGCCTTTATGGTGGACAGGCTTTTCAAGGGTCTGTCTCGGCGCAAAAACGCAAGGGTACGGACCCACAAATGAGACTGAAATGGCATGCGAAATGGCAAAATCCCGTTAGGAAGAGTGCGCGGAGCGGGCTTCCTGCCCGGTCAAGCATGCTTACGCCACGGGGTGAAGCCATTTCCATGTCCTTCGGATTTGGCCAACTTGCTCCTCCCCCGCGTTGCGAAAGGCTTGAAAACGAACCACATTTCCTGCGCTTCCGCTCCTTGACGAGAAGCAAGCCGCCTCAAACCCTTTCAGCCTCATTTATGAGTCCGTACCCTAGTGTTCGAGTTTCCGGAATATGAACCTGCCGACAACCGAAGACCGTGACCCCCAATCCATTGGCCTGTCGACGAAGCCCGACGAGGAAGTGCTCTCGATCATCCTCCAGAGGCAGCTTGAAGCGCTTGACTCCGCCCGCGATGCGATCCCGCAGATCAGCAGGGCTGCGGCGTGTCTTCATCGAACGGCGGCATCTGGGGGAAAGATCGGCTATGCAGGTGCCGGAAGCTCGGGGCTCACGGCCCTGACGGACTGCCTTGAATTGCCGGGCACCTTCGGGTTTCCTCCGGAACGCATGCGCATCCTTTATGCCGGCGGCGCCGAAAACCTTCTCAGCCTCGCCGGCGTTCATGAGGACGACGCGCAAGCCGGGTTCAAGGACTTCCAGGAGTCCGGTCTTGGAGGCGGAGATGTCCTGATTGCCGTCTCCGCAAGCGGAACGACACGCTATACGCTGGGAGCCGTTCAGGCGGCAAACCGCGAGGGTACCGCGACCGTGGGCATTGCCAACAACGCCGACACACCGCTCATGCTTGAGGTCACGCACGCCATTCTCCTGAAAACACCGCCCGAGATCATCGCCGGTTCAACGCGCCTTGGTGCCGCGAGCGCGCAAAAAGCGGCTCTTAACATGATGTCGACGCTTGTCGCTCTCAGGCTCGGGCATGCCGTTCGAGGCCACATGGTCAACCTGGTGGCAGACAACGACAAGCTTCGACAGCGCGCACAACGCATCCTGCAGGATCTGACCGATTGCAGTCCGCAGGAAGCACTGGACACGCTGACGGAAGCAGATGGCAGATTGAAGGTCGCGGTCCTGATGCTGCTGAAGGACCTGGATGCCGATGCCGCCGAAGATGCCCTGGCACGGAACGATGGGAATTTGCGTTCATTTCTGTAACGCAGGCGTTTTTGGTGCAGCAAGTAGCGGCGCGACTTTTTGATTTACTGCCCGGCAAATTGGTTGCATATTGGTATTTAATTTGACCTGCAATTGTTGCGCACGAGGAGCAGTGAACCGGCGATGATATCCTGTTACGACATTGGAGGTTCGTTCATCCGGTCCGGCGCGCTGCAGTCTGCGGGCACCGTTGAGGAAAGAGAACGCATTGAGACGCCCGGCAACGACTGGGAAAAATTTGTGGTGGCCGTCAGGGGGGTGGCCGCCCCGGCAACATCGCGGATCTCGATTTCGCTCGCCGGTGCCTATGATCAACGGACCGGAGTTGCGGATGTCGCCAACATTCCCTGCCTGCACGGGCGCGAGGTCCAGAAGGAACTGAGTGCTGCCCTCGGCCTTCCGGTCGCAATCATCAACGATGCCAACGCTTTTGCCCTTGCCGAAGCCGTTGACGGAACCGGGCGCAACAAGCCCGTCGTTTTCGGGATCATTCTGGGTTCCGGCGTCGGCGGCGGCCTGGTGATCAATGGCGATCTCGTCACCGGGTTCGGCGGCATTGCAGGGGAATGGGGCCACGGTCCCATCATCGATCCCACAGCGGGCGGAACGCTCGGCAGGATCGGGCACTTTGCCTGCGGCTGCGGCCTGGTCGGCTGCGTCGACGCAGTGGGATCCGCGCGCGGAATGGAGCGTATCCATTCCTCTCTGCATGGCACCCGTTTATCAAGCCGTGAGATTACGCGCGACTGGCACCAGGGTTCCGCGGAAGCGACTGAAACCGTCGACGCGTTCACGACGCTTCTTTCCCGCGCACTCTCAGTGCTCGTCAATACACTCGGCCCTGACGTCATTCCGGTCAGCGGCGGGTTGTCCAATGACGGAAAGCTTCTCGCAATGATCGACAGAAAAACACGGGATCTCGTCCTGGCAAGCTACGCAGAGCCACTGGTCGTCAGGGGGCAGTTTGCGCAGAACGGAGGCTTGCATGGCGCGGGCCTCTTCGCGCGCAGGACATTCGGGAGCGTTGGGGGATGACCGGCACGAGACTGGAAGTGTGCGTCGACACGATAGAAGGCGCCTGGATCGCGGCGGAAAATGGTGCCGACCGGATCGAATTGTGCGCAGCGCTTTCCGAGGGCGGATTGACCCCTTCCGCAGGCATGATGGCCGCGGCATCGAGGCTGCCCGTTCCGGTCTATGCCATGATCCGACCGCGACCGGGTGATTTCAGGTATTCCGACGCCGAAAAGACGATCATGCTCAGGGATATTCAACTGGCCGGTCAACACGGCATGAGCGGTATCGTGACCGGTGCTGTCACGTCAGACGGGCGCCTCGACATCGATTTCCTTTCCCCTGCCCTGCGCCACAGCGGGCTTGCGGGCACGCTTCATCGGGTGTTCGACACGCTGCACGATCTCCCTTTGGCGATCGCGGATGCGATCGGGGCCGGCTTCGAACGCATCCTTACCTCCGGCCAGGGACGGAAAGCGGACAAGCATCTTCAGGCGCTTGCCGAGATTGTCCGTCTCTCCGCGGGGCGCATCTCCATCATGGCCGGGTCCGGCGTGTCTCACGAGAATGCTTCGCGAATTCTGACCGAAACCGGAGTGAACGAATTGCATGCTTCCTGTTCCGTGCTCGAGAAGACTCTCCCGCCGGACCGGCCCGAGACACGCCTGGGTTTCGTCGCACAGGACGGCATCAGGGTGACAAGCGCTGAGCATGTGCGGTTGCTGAGAACCGCCATCGACACATTTGACCAAAATGGAACATGAGGCATTTCGAGCGAACTGCTCAGTGCTTCAAGTCACTGTCACCGGTTAGGACAGAATTCCTGACGTAAAGCATCAAAATTTACGTTAAGGAACGATTCACGATTGCCGAAAAATTTAATCAAAGCTACGATTGGCCTGTTTTCAGATACACCAATTGCCAATTATGACAGGATCAGCTTCAACTCATCAGCAATTTTAACAGGATAGTTTCGGTCACGTCGCGGTGAATGACCTTGAATCGCCGGCCAGAAACCACATTTATTTATAGAAAGTAAATGAAATCACCGAAAAATGTGATGTTCGTTACACTCAAAACCTAGAATGTGGTGCGATAATGGCAGAATCGTGACCGCGCAGCGTGGGGCGCACGCTCACAAAACATAGAAACCCTGCGGAAAAGAGCCCAAAAAGGGCCGTATCCGCAAGTGCCCCAAGTGCGGTTGAGCTGGTTGTATTAGCCTTGGGAGGCGTACATGCAACGGAATACCAGAGCTGGAACTATTGCGCTCGGTCTCATCCTCGCCATGGCGAGCGGCGCATTAGCCGAACAACTTCCTCAGGAGACCATCACCCTGCCGGAGGACCGCCTCGCGGTTACCGTTGCGTCTGCGACGGTTGACCAGAAGGATCCGCTGGAGAGTGAACTGACCATCTGGGTTGGTGAAATCGAACTCGACGGCAGGAACACCGTCTGGGTGGAACTCATCGATTCCTACGGTGAGGTCATTTATGACTCCGAGGTCAGTCAAAACGAGACCCACCTGCTGCCGGACGGACGTGCCGTTGTCGTGCGTTCAATGGATCAGGAAACCGTGGTAGCCGGCAAGGACGAGTCGCGTCTTGTTACCGAAGGCGCTCTCATGGTGACCCGCAGGGTCGTCAACGAAGGCACGGACGCCACGACCGTCGAACTGATCGAAACCGAAAACGAACCGATCGAGCGCGGAACGATGTTGCAGGTGGCTGATTTCGGACAGTCCGTCTGGAACAACATTGTCGCGTTTTTCGACGCTGCCAGAAACCGTGTCGAGATTGCCTGGAACTGGCTTGTTGATACTCTGCAGGCCTGACCGGAACATTTTTTTGTAACCAAAAAACAATGGGCCCGCTTTCCGAGCGGGCCCATTTTGCATCCAGTTCTGGCGCGCCCTCCCGCATGACCGGACAGGACGTGTTCGCTTCGCGCACTGTCCTTGGCACCACGATCCGTTTCCGCAGGGCAAATTAAATTATAAAATCATCGCTCTGCGTGATCCGAGCCGATTTCTGCGCCGTAACTCCCTTTACAAAAGCAATAAAATCTCGCCTGGCCGCAAGTCCTTGCGGACTGCCCAGACTCGAAAAGGAATGAACATGCGGATTGCCGTCATCGGCTCCGGGATCTCCGGAAACAGTGCTGCTTGGGCCCTCAGTGAACAGCACGACATCGTGCTTTACGAAAAACGAAACCGTACCGGAGGCCATAGCGCAACAGCCGACATCGACTACGACGGAACGCCGATATCGGTGGACACCGGCTTTATCGTCTACAATGAGCGTAACTATCCGAATTTTACCGCACTGTTGAACCACCTCAACGTTGCCACCGAAGCAAGCGATATGAGCTTTGCGCTGTCGGCGGATAACGGCAGCCTCGAATGGTCGGGCGACTCGGTCAATACGGTGTTCGCGCAACGCTCGAACCTGCTATCGTCGCGGTTCCTGTTTATGTTGAAGGATATTTTCCGTTTCAACAAACAGTCTGTGTTGGATCTGCGCGCCGGCAGACTGACCGGCGAGACCCTTGGCGGATACCTTGAAAAGAACCGGTATTCACAGGGCTTCATAAATGACTATCTGCTCGCGATGGGAGCAGCGATCTGGTCCACGCCAATCAACGAGATGCGCTCTTATCCCGCCGAGAGCTTTGTTGCGTTTTTCGAAAATCACCGCCTTCTGACCTTCGAACCAACTCTTTGGCGGACAATTTCCGGCGGGAGCAGAAATTACGTCAACCGGCTGCTCGCGCCGCTGGCCGGCAAGATCAGGCTCGCAGCTCCCGTTGCCGAAATCACGCGGAAGAACCAGAAGGTTATGGTAAAGGACGCAAACGGACACAGCGATGTGTTCGATCACGTTATCATTGCGAGCCACACGGATCAGAGCCTTGCGATGCTCGGAGACCCGAGCCCCCAGGAAAGGGAAATTCTCGGAGCCATCAGATACCGTCCGAACGAAGTGTACCTTCACCGCGACGAAAGCCTGATGCCAAAGCGAAAAAAGGTCTGGTCATCTTGGAACTACATGTCCGACCGCGACGCAGGTGAAACACGCGACGTGACGGTCAGCTACTGGATGAACCGCCTTCAGAACATCGATCGCAGCAAGCCCGTGTTCGTAACCCTGAATCCGTTCGAGGCTCCCTCCGAGGACAAAACCTTTGCGAAATATGTCTATGATCATCCGCAATTCGACGCTGCGGCTCTGCGTGCCAAAAAGCGCATGGGAGAAATCCAGGGCGTGAACAATACCTGGTATTGCGGCGCATGGAACGGTCATGGCTTCCACGAGGACGGTCTCGCCTCGGGCCTTGCCGTGGCGAAGCGGCTCGGTGCGCAGTTGCCGTGGGAAAAGGCACCCGCCGAAACGGCTTATCTGGAAGCGGCGGAATGAGCTGGAAAAGCCGGAATACAATGAGCGATAACGGCAAACCGCCGGCGGACCCTGCATCGATTTACTCCGGTCAGGTGATGCACCATCGCATGAAGCCGGCGGAACACAGGTTCAGTTACTCCGTGTTTTCGCTGCTGCTCGATCTTGACCAGCTCGGAAAAGCACGCAAACTTTCCCGCTTCTTTTCTGTGAACCGCTTCAATCTCCTGTCCTTCCACGAAAAGGATCACGGCAACCGGAACGGTTCGGATCTCAGGCGGCATATCGATACCTTGCTCGGCAAGAAGTCGGTGAAAAGACCGTCCAGGGTGCTGCTTCTCGCGTATCCGAGGCTGCTGGGCTACGGGTTCAATCCTCTGAGCGTCTACTATGCCTATGACGAAAACGATCAACTGACTGCAATTGTCTACGAGGTACGCAATACCTTTGGCGGGTTGCATACCTATGTGCTGCCGATCGAAAACGGTCAGGTGAGCGATGCAGGCGTGCGCCAGGACCAGTCCAAGCAGTTTTACGTTTCGCCGTTTATCAGCATGGAGCAGCACTATCATTTTCGCATGCTGCCCCCGGGCGATGCTGTCAGGGTCAGGATCCTCGAAACAGACGCCAAAGGGCCGCTTTTGTCCGCGACCTTTTCGGGGTCCGGTACCCCGCTGACGTCTCGTGCGATTTTCAGGGAATGCATTCGCGTCCCCTTCCTCACGGCCAAGGTAATTTTGGCAATCCATTGGGAAGCCTTTAAAATCTGGCTCAAGCGTGTACCATTCCATCCCCGGCCCGTTGATCGTTCAAGTCAGGGCCGGTTGGGAGAGCGGCCAGTTTCATTGGCCTCGGACAAGTGACATCTCAAGAGGTTTTGCGATGAGTGAGCCTGTTGCACTGACCAAACATAATCTGCGCAAACAACTTAAGGGCGCCCCTCGCCTCGCGCGCATGGCTGCCAGCCTTGCCTTGCGAATCCGCTATGGGTCGCTGGAAATCAGTTTTCCCGACGGCAGGAAATTCAGCATTGAGGGCCGCGAGGACGGGCCCCATGGCGTGCTTGACATTCACGACTGGCGGTTCTTCCGCATGGTGGTCAAGGCGGGCGATGTCGGGGTCGGCGAAGCTTTCATGGCCGGTTACTGGTCGTCGCCTGATGTGACGACGTTCCTGGAAGTGTTCTGCATCAACCAGGAATCGACCCTCGAAGCGATCCAGGGGCAGCCAGTGACGCGTATCTTGCTGTCGATCCGGCACTGGCTCAACTCCAACACACGCCGGGGCTCGAAACGGAACATTTCCGCGCATTACGATCTCGGGAACGCCTTCTACAAGGAATGGCTCGATCCCTCGATGACCTATTCGTCGGCGATCTACAGCAACGAAACCAACAACCTGGAACAGGCCCAGGCGGAAAAATATGCGTCGCTGGTCCAGCAGACCGGCATCGAGCCGGGCCATTCCGTTCTTGAAATCGGATGCGGCTGGGGCGGTTTCGCAGAACATGTCGCGAAGACGGTCGGGGCGCACGTCAAGGCGCTGACGATTTCCCGGGAACAGTATGACTACGCGCGCGAGCGCATCTTCAACGCCGGCCTCAACGAAAAGGTCGACGTGGTGTTTCAGGACTACCGCGACGAGCGCGGTGTCTACGACCGGATCGCATCAATCGAGATGTTCGAAGCCGTCGGAGAGAAATACTGGACGACCTATTTCAGCCAGCTCTCCAACTGTCTCAAGCCGGGCGGCAAGGCCGGGCTTCAGATCATCACGATCCAGGACACGATGTTCGAAGACTACCGGCGCGGCACCGATTTCATTCAGCGCTACATCTTTCCAGGTGGCATGCTTCCGCCTCCGGGCAGGCTCGTCGACATCGGAAAGTCGCTGGGTCTGGACCTTGCCGAACAGAAGATCTTCGGACAGGACTACGCGCGTACGCTCGCCGAGTGGCGGCAGCGTTTCCGCCAGGCATGGCCGCAGATCCGGCCGATGGGTTTCGACGAACGCTTCAAACGTCTGTGGGAGTTCTATCTTCACTATTGTGAAGCAGGCTTCCGCGCCGGAAATATCGACGTGCGCCAGATGGTCTACGTCAAGGCCTCCTGAACAGGCACGAACTGTTCCTGGCGATCAGGCCGGCTCTTCAGCCGGCCTTTTCCTTTCCAGGCGTGCGGGCTTTTTCTTGTTCCAGCCGGTCGACCTGGACACCAGGGCGAAATAGGCGCGATAGGGAAGCATCCTGAGCATCTTCAATTGTCTTACGAATGCCCCTGGAAACGCGATTTCGAATTTCGAATCGTGCTGTAAGCCCTTGATGATTTCTTCTGCGGCCTCTTCGCGCGTGATCAGATGCGGCATCGGAAACGGGTTGGACTTGGTGGCTGGCGTGTCGACAAAACCGGGATTGACCAACTGAATGCGGATGCCGGCCCGGTCAAGATCGAATTTCAGTGACTCGGCCATATTGATCAGCCCCGCCTTGGACGCCCCATAGGCGGCCGATGTCGGCAAACCGCTGTATCCCGCGACCGAGGAAACGATGGCAATCTGACCGCGGGATCTCAGTTTCATCGCGTCGATCGCCGGCAGAAGCACATTGACCGTGCCCATCAGGTTGACGTCGAAACTCTTTCGGAACGAATCGACATCCGCGTCCAAGCCATCCTGCGGAAGATAAATGCCCGCGTTTGCCACGAGAAGTGCGACGCCACCCAAGTCTCTCTCGATTGAACGGCAATGCTCCTCCATCAGCGACGTGTCTGTCACATCGCCGGGATAGGCAACAATCTCTCCAGGGAGTTCCCGTGCGGCTGCAGTCAGCGCTTCCAATGCATCCTTGGAGCGCGCCGTCGCGGCAACGCGCCAGCCTTCTTTTGCGAGTGCGAGGGAAAGAGCATAACCGATGCCGGAACTTGCTCCCGTGATCCAGGCAGCTCCGTGTGTGGGATGGGCAACGAACTGTGTCTGAGGCAATACGATCTCCTTGACCTGTGCTGATTATACGCACAGGCCCCGGAGTCCGGATTGGTGATTACCGCATAAAAGGTGCAAACCAGCGGCCGACCGGTCCGGTCAGTTCAAGACGCCCTGCGGTCACTGCAAAGCAAATGCAGTCTTCGCCTTCGTCGGCAATCGGCTTATGATCGACATCTCCATCGGCGAAGGCGAGATCTCCGGACACGAAGTGCCCGTCCTCGTCGCTGAACCCGCCCTGCAGGACAAGCGTCAATTCCGTGCCGTGGTGCGTGTGCGACGGCATGGCCCGGCCAGCGCGTACCCAGATCAAACTGCTCGCGCACCCGTCGATTTCACCGAACTTGCACTCTTTCACACCGGGAAGCAGCGTTTTCCAGGGCAACCCCTCCATCGACCGCCCAATGATGCTCTGCAGCGCATGCGGAACATTGCTGCCGCTCTGCACCAACGGCGTGTTGTCGTTCGAAAGAGGCGCATCGTCGCTGAAGATTGACGAAAGCATGGAGTCCCGGTCGTCGAATGCAACCGGATCGGCGTCATTCAAGCTGACACCACCGAGACTTTCCAGTGACGAGACATAGCCCCGGTTCTGGTCGCTCAGTTCCAGATGCGCTCCAACCAGCGCCTGCGCCGGGTAGGACAGCGTACCGGCCGCATAGCCAGCAAGCAGTTCGTCCATTCCCGTCACGTTCTTTTCCATTTCCGCTCTCATTTAACTCCAAGCACCCGATTAGGTTTACTGTCGGTACGCTATGCAACGTTTTCCGGATCATCTTCTACACCAAAAATATGCCAATTTAAAATTTCATCCAGTGGTATTGAAGAACAACTCCATGCTCACTTTCAATGGATTGGCGGAAAATCCATCGCAAAACGGATCCCTGTGCTGGCATTCGAGGGCCAAGCACTTAAATTGCAAACTTGATCCTGGATGCTGCTGCCTTTAGCGTCCCGGTCCTATGAATACCATTTGGCCCTTTCCCGCTCGGTGGCCAGATCAGCCAGGAATGAAAAAATGACAGTGTCCGCTTCCGTTGTCGACGCGATTGGCAATACCCCCCTGATTCGCCTGAAAGCCCTTTCGGAGGAAACAGGCTGTGAAATTCTTGGCAAAGCCGAATTCATGAATCCGGGACAGTCGGTGAAAGACCGGCCGGCAAGGCAAATGATCCTGGAAGCCGAAGCAAGGGGTGACCTTAAGCCGGGTGGCGTGATCGTCGAGGGAACTGCCGGCAATACCGGGATCGGAATTGCCCTTGTGGCCGGAGCGCGCGGTTACCGGACCGTGATCGTCATTCCGGAAACACAGAGCCAGGAAAAGAAAGACATGCTGCGTCTTTGCGGCGCAGAGCTTGTTGAGGTTCCCGCAAAACCCTTCAGGGACCCCAACAATTACCAGCATGTCGCGCGCCGTCTGGCCGAGGAAATGGCCAAGAGCGAACCCAACGGGGTCATTTTCGCCGATCAGTGGAACAATCTCGACAACAAGAAGGCGCATTACGTTACGACCGGGCCGGAAATCATGGCCCAGACCGGCGGCCGCGTGGATGCCTTTATCTGCGCCGTCGGTTCCGGCGGCACGCTGTCCGGCGTTTCCCAGTATCTCCAGGAAAACAAGCCCGGCGTCGTGATCGGCTGCGCCGATCCGCGCGGTGCGGCGATGCAATCTCTTTTCACCACGGGCGAAGCCGTCGCTTCCGAGGGCGGGTCGATCTCCGAGGGAATCGGGCTCGGCCGCAAAACGCCGATCGTTCAGGACGTGAAGGTTGATTACGCCTACACGATCGCCGACGAAGATGCAGTGCCGCTGGTTTTTGATCTGGCCGAACATGAAGGCCTGCTTCTTGGCGGTTCAAGCGCCATCAATCTCGCCGGAGCGCGGCGGCTGGCAAAGGAAATGGGTCCCGGAAAGACGATCGTGACCATCCTTTGCGATCATGGAACCAGGTACCATTCGAAACTCTATAATCCGGATTTTCTCAGATCGAAGAACCTGCCGGTGCCCGATTGGCTCGAAAAGCAGGTAACACTTCAGGCTCCGTTCGCGTGAGCCTGAACAGCATGGTTTGAATACCCATGGGGCAGGATGACCCGACCCTTGCACAGGACAGTGCCGACGCACAGGCCGTGATTCAGGACGCCGTAACCGACGTCGGTGTTCTCGACATGATGGCCAACAATCTCGGTCTTGTCGCCGCCTTCTTGGCGCTCATGTACGCAACCGCCGTCATATGTGCCATCCGGGAAGTGATGAACTCGACGACGTCGCAAGGGTCCGTTGCCTGGCTGCTGTCGCTGTTTTTTCTGCCCTACCTGACCGTTCCGCTCTATTTCGTCTTCGGCTGGAGGTCGTTTTCCGACTACGCGAAGATACAGGCATCGCTGGGGCGCGCCGAAAGAGCACGACGCGCGGACGAACTCGGGCTGACCGATCACGAGGAAACCCGGGACTGGCCCGTGCTGACCCGTGTCGCCGGCGTCCCGTTTCTAGCGGGAAACACGTCGGAGCTGCTGATCGACGGGGACGCGACTTTTTCCGCGATCAAGGATGCGATTGCGGCCGCTGAAAGCAGCATCTTCTTTCAGTTCTTCGCCATTCACGACGACGAACTCGGCCGCGAAATGGCGGACGCCCTGATCTCGCGCGCCAGGGATGGCGTCAAGGTCCAGTTCCTTTACGACGACGTCGGCAGTCATTCCCTGTCCCGCAGCTTTCTCAACCGCCTGAAGGATGCCGGGGTCGAGGTGTGCGGTTTCAATGAAAACCACAAGTTCCTGCGGCTTCTCGGACCGATGCGTCTGAATTACCGTAATCACCGGAAGCTGGTTGTCATTGACTTTCGAACCGCATTCGTTGGCGGCCACAACGTCGCCGATCAGTATGTCGGACGTGATCGCTGGTTCGGTCACTGGCGCGATACCCATGTCAAGGTCGAAGGTCCGGCGGCGGTCGCCTGCGCGCTGTCCTTCGTGGAAGACTGGCTGTGGGCAAGCGGCGAGCGCATCGACCTGCCGCAGGTGCGCGACATTCCGATGCCGGGCGACGAGTCGGTGCTGGTCATGCCGACCGGACCTGCGGACAAACTCGAGGAGTGCGCCATCGCGTTCGTCGAGGCATCTGCACGGGCGAAGGAGCGGCTTTGGATCACGACACCCTATCTCGTGCCGTCACTCGACGTGCAGACGGCACTTGCAGCTGCGGCAATGCGCGGTGTCGACGTGCGTATCCTGCTGCCCGAGAAAAGGGACCACTGGACGGTCTGGCTCGCGACCCATGCCTACGAAGACACGCTCGTTCAGCGCGGCGTGAAGGTCTACCGGTACACGGACGGTTTCCTGCACCAGAAAGTAACCCTGCTCGACAATGACCTCGTCTCGATCGGTACGGTGAATTTCGACAACCGGTCCTTCCAGATCAATTTCGAACTGACGCTGTGGTTCACGCACGAGCGGATGATCCAGAATGTTGAGACGATGCTGGAGGCTGATTTTGACAAGGCAAGACTGACATGGCCGGATGCATTCCGTTCCAGAAGCTACGTCTTCCGCGTTCTCGCCCAGGGTGCACGGCTGTTGTCTCCGATCCTGTAGGGTACGGCCCCGGGTCTCACTCCTTTCGCACGGGGTGACGTGAGAGAGACATGCGTTTTCTCGCTGACCGGCATCCGGTCCGGAAACACCGCCAATCCTGGGCCTCATCCTGAGGAAGGCCACAGGCCTGTCTCGAAGGATGGGCGGCTTATTCCGAGTACGTGGCCCATCCTTCGAGACAGCGCTGCCGCGCTTCCTCAGGATGAGGTTTGTTTACGCACACGGGACTTCCCGGCCAAGCGAAGTTCGCGCCGGGACCCGGCGTCATTGCCCTTGCGGCTCGTCCGCATTCGTGAAGGCTCGCCCGGGGTGACGTCGAAGAGACATGCGTTTTCTCGCTGACCGGCATCTGGTCCCGAAACACAGCCAATCCCGGGCCTCATCCTGAGGAAGGCCGCAGGCCTGTCTCGAAGGATGCGCGTCATCTGCTGAGTGCGCGGCCCATCCTTCGAGACAGCGCTGCCGCGCTTCCTCAGGATGAGGGTTTGTTCACGCACTCGAGACATCCCGGCCAAACGCGGCGCGTGCAGGATGATCGAACGCATATTTCGTTGCGCTCACAATGCCCGTCTGCATTCTTATGTTCCGGAAAGCGGTCGCATTTGCCAGTGTTTGCAGGCAGTCACTCCTGTTCAGGCGTGTCGTCGACCGGACGCTTGCGGGTGCCTAGCAGGTCTTGCGCTCAAGCCTTTCACCACCGGGTCATTCAGCCGAGCCGAAGGGAACGAAAATGGAAAAGACACAAGTGGCAATCATCGGGGGCGGTCCGGCGGGCCTCGCGGCGGCGCTCACGCTGTCGCGGTCCATGATGTCGTCAGTCGTCTTCGATGCACCAACTCCCGCCAGAAATTCGGCGTCGCCCTTTGTGGCGGCCTTGCCCGGGTTGGACAAACGCGCGCCAGGTGACGTGCGGAAAGACATTCGCGGTGACATCGGCTCTTATCCCTATGCCGTCATCGAAGACGCCGGCATCAGCGAGGTGAATCGTGCGCCGGACGGTTTCAAGCTTGTTCGCGCTGACGGATCATCCATCCAGGCAGACAAGGTTCTTCTGGCAACCGGAATGGTTGACATCTTGCCCGATCTGCCCGGACTTGAAGCCTGCTGGGGCCGAAGCGTCATAAACTGCCCGTTCTGTCACGGGATCGAATGGCAAGACGCGCGCTGGGGTATCTACGCGCATCGGCCCGAGGTACTCGATGCTGCGGAGATCTACCGCAACTGGACACAGAACCTCATATATTTCGTCGCCCCCGGGCTACGCCTGAGCCCGGACAGGCGCCAGCAAATCCGGGACCTCGGTGCCGACATCTCCGACGGACTGCCGCAGAGGCTGGTTTCGGAAAACGGCAACCTGCAGCGTGCGGAACTTCCGGGCGGTGCGACAATGGACCTGGATTGCCTGCTGGTGTTTCCCCATCAACGGCAGACCGATCTTGTGGCCGACCTCGCGGCCGCTCAGGATCTGACAATAACGGATGCGGGCTACGTGGCCGTCGATGACGGATTTCGCACGTCAGAGCCCAATATATACGCCGCCGGTGACCTCACCTATCCGGGACACCAGAACACGCCGACAGCCCTGCACATGGGCAACATGGCGGCCGCGGCCATCGTGATGGACCATTGCTTCGGCAAGTGATTTCCGATCTGCAACAGAGGTCGACGGATCGTGTCGGGGTCTGTAGGCTGCGGGACTGTTTCACCCTTCCGCCGGGCTGCTCACCGGCCTGCAACACGATGACCTGGAGCCAACCATGACCACACCCCTGTTTCGTGACGACGCCTACCTGCGCACGTGCGAAGCAAAGGTGACGGGGGTCAACGAGCGCGGCGGTCTCCTGCTTGATCGAACCGTCTTCTACGCCACCGGCGGCGGCCAGCCCGGTGACAGCGGCCACCTTGAGCTTGCCGACGGGACGCAGATCGAGATTGCGACGACCGTCTATGACGCCGACCGGATGTCCATTGTTCATGTTCCCTCAGATGGCCAATCTCTGCCGGAACCGGGTAGCGAGGTGGTCGCACATGTCGATTGGGCGCGACGCTACAGGATGATGCGGGTCCACACGGCGCTGCACCTGCTCTCCGTCGCCCTGCCCTTTCCAGTCACAGGCGGCCAGATAGGCGACATGGAAGGTCGTCTTGATTTCGACATGGGTGACGAAACGGTGGACAAGGACACCTTGTATCAGGTGCTCAACGACCTCGCGGCCGGCGATCACGAGGTCACCACGGAGTGGATCACCGACGAAGAACTCGACGCCAATCCGGAGCTCGTCAAAACCATGTCGGTCAAACCGCCCAGGGGCTCCGGCCGGGTCAGGCTGGTTCGGATCGGAAAGGACGTCGATCTTCAGCCGTGCGGCGGCACTCACGTTTCCAGAACCTCGGAAATCGGGGAACTTTCGATCGGTAAAACCGAAAAGAAAGGCAAACAGAACAGAAGGGTTCGCATTCGTCTCACGGACTGAACGGCGAAAAGGAGACAAGATCATGCACCTTTCCGGCAGTTGTCATTGCAAGGCGATCCGGTTTGAGCTGGAGAGCAAGGCTCCCTACCCCTACATGCGCTGCTACTGTTCCATCTGCCGCAAGGTTGGCGGCAGCGGTGGATACGCGATCAACCTCATGGGTGATGCCGACAGTCTGAAAACAGAAGGAACAGACGCGAAAGCCGTTTATCACGCCGAAATCGACGGCACGCAGAGCCCTGCCGAACGGCACTTCTGCAAACGATGCGGGACGCATCTCTGGGTCTGGGACCCACGTTGGCCGGATCTGGTTCATCCGCATGCCGGGGTCATTGACACCCCCTTGCCAAAGCCGCCTGAAACCGTCCATATCATGCTTGATTACAAGCCCGACTGGATCGAGGTGCCGCTCGGCATCGGTCACGTCCACTTCAAGACCTATCCCGATTTGTCCATTGAGGAATGGCACAAGTCCAAAGGGCTCTACCAGAGTTGAGGAGTTTCAATGTCCGACCACCCGCTTGTTTCAACCCAATGGCTGGCCGATCATCTCGACTCCCCGGATCTTGCGGTCGTCAACGCCTGGATGCCACCGGTCACGCATCCTGATGCGCCGCCGGTCTACCCCAACGCGCACATCCCCGGTGCGGTGTTCTTCGATGTCAACGAGATCTGCGACAAGAACAGCGATCTGCCGCACATGCTGCCTCCACCTCACGTTTTTTCCTCAGCCATGCGCAAGCTCGGGATCGGCGACGGGCAGACGATCGTCGTCTATGACGATTTCGGTTTCTATTCCGCACCACGGGTCTGGTGGACCCTGCGCACGATGGGTGCCGACAGCGTCTATGTGCTGGATGGCGGCTTTCCGAAGTGGCGCGCAGAAAACAGGCCCTTCACGGACGACGTGCCGCGCAAGCCGCAAAGCCACTTCACCTCCCGGCTCAATCACGGCGCTGTCGCCAATCTGGCGCAAGTCCGGCGCTCGACCGAGACGAGAGACCGACAGTTGCTGGATGCAAGGTCCGCAGATCGCTTTGCCGGTACCGCACCCGAGCCCAGAGCGGGACTGCGTCAGGGCCATATGCCGAATGCACTCAATCTCCCCTTCACGCAGCTGATCAAAGAAGACGGAACATTTCGCGCACGCACCGACCTCGAAACGATCTACAAGGACGCCGGTGTCGATCTGCAGAAACCGATTACCACGACCTGCGGCTCAGGCGTGACGGCCGCGATCCTGACGCTTGGACTGACCGTCCTCGGCGTCCGGGATGTAAGCGTTTATGACGGTTCCTGGACCGAATGGGGCGGACGCGACGATACGGAGGTCGTGACCGGAGAACCGTGACGGGCTTTCGCCCTGACCTCATCCGGCAAACATCTTCGGAAAAACAGAAAAGGCCCTGGAACTCGCGTTCCAGGGCCTTTGCGGTTGTTGGTGACGCCCGCGATCAGTGATGCAGGATCTGGCTCAGGAAGAGCTTCGTGCGCTCGTGTTGCGGGTTCACGAAGAAGTCTTCCGGCTCGTTCTGTTCAACGATCTGGCCGGCATCCATGAAGATCACGCGGTTCGCGACCTTGCGGGCAAAGCCCATCTCGTGGGTGACGCAGAGCATGGTCATGCCTTCCTCGGCAAGACCGACCATCACGTCGAGAACTTCCTTGATCATTTCCGGGTCGAGGGCCGATGTCGGCTCATCGAACAGCATGATCTTGGGGTTCATGCACAAGGAGCGCGCAATCGCAACGCGCTGCTGCTGACCACCGGAAAGCTGGCCTGGATATTTCAGGGCCTGCTCGGGGATCTTCACGCGCTCAAGATAGTGCATCGCGACATCTTCAGCTTCCTTCTTCGGCATCTTGCGTACCCAGATCGGCGCCAGCGTGCAGTTTTCCAGGATGGTCAGATGCGGGAACAGGTTGAAGTGCTGAAAGCACATGCCGACTTCCCGGCGGATCTCGTCGATCTTTTTCAGATCGTTCGTCAACTCGATTCCGTCAACAAGGATCTGGCCGGCCTGGTGTTCTTCCAGCCGGTTGATGCAGCGGATCATCGTCGACTTGCCGGAGCCCGAAGGTCCGCAGATAACGATCCGTTCGCCGCGCATCACCTTCAGATTGATGTCGCGGAGAACGTGGAAATCGCCGTACCACTTGTTCATGTTGTTGATTTCGATCGCAACATCCGTATCGGACACTTGCATTTTTGAACGGTCGGCGGCGAGTTCTTCCGCGTTTACTGCATTTTCACTCATGGGTTCACTCCAAAAATTTCAAAGGACCGGAGCGCTGCGGCGATGCGCGCGCTCCGGCTGCAGTTCGTTAGCGTTTGTGTCCGGTATGAAGTTTGTTCTCCATGAAGATGGAGTATCGCGACATACCGAAACAGAACACGAAGAATACGATCGCCGCGAACAGATACCCGGTGTGGCCCTGGCTGGGCGTTGACCAGGTGGGATCTGTAAAGGACGACTGGATCTGACCGAGAAGATCGAACATGCCGACGATCAGAACCAGGGTGGTATCCTTGAACAAGCCGATGAAGGTGTTGACGATGCCAGGGATCACGAGTTTCAGCGCCTGGGGAAGAATGATGAGATACATCATTGGCCAGAACCGCAAACCCAGTGCCATCGCCCCTTCATACTGTCCCTTGGGAATGGCCTGCAGGCCGCCGCGAACCACTTCCGCCATATACGCTGCGGAGAACAGCGTCACACCGATCAGAACGCGCAGCAACTTGTCGAACGTTACGCCTTCGGGAAGGAACAGCGGAAGCATCACCGACGACATGAACAGCACCGTGATGAGCGGAACACCGCGCCAGAACTCGATAAAGATGATCGAGACCAGCTTGATGATCGGCATTTGCGACCGCCGGCCGAGCGCGAGTGCAATGCCCAGAGGCAGGGATGCGACGATCCCGGTGACCGCGATCACAAGCGTGACAAGCAGGCCGCCCCAAACCGCGGTCTCAACGATCGGAAGCACGACCGTGTCACCGATGACAAGACCGGTGAGCAGGAAGTACGCCACGATCGGGAAAACCACCAGGAACAGGATGGCATTGGTCCGCTTGAACGGTGCGCCCGGGATGGCAAGCGGCACCAGCAGAATCGCGAAGAGCGCATAGACGATATCAACGCGCCATGTCTCGGCGGACGGGTACCGGCCATAGATGAACTGCGGGAAATATGCCTCGACATATGCCCAGCACGCGCCTCCATGACCGCCGTCCTGAGGCAGGCAGGCCTCGCGGTTCTCCCCCGTCCAGATAGCGTCAACGAACGCAAACTGGATAAAGGGTGCAATGATCGAGTAAGCGAGCAGGATCCCGATAACCGTCAGGATCGTGTTCGGAACCGAAGAGAACAGGTTCTTGCGCATCCATCCGATCACGCCGGTGGTGGACACCGGCGCCGGCAATGTCGGCGCCTCTTCTGTTCTTATCTGAAAGATATCTGTGTTAGCCATGATGTGCGCTCCCTATCTTTCCACGAGCGCCATGCGCTGGTTGTACCAGTTCATGAAGGCCGATGTAATCAGGCTGAGGGACAGATAGACCGCCATCCAGATACCGATGATTTCGATTGCCTGACCGGTCTGGTTGAGCACGGTGCCTCCCACCGATACCAGGTCGGGAAACGCAATAGCGACTGCAAGCGACGAGTTTTTCGTCAGGTTCAGATACTGACTTGTCAGCGGCGGAATGATCACGCGCATTGCCTGCGGGATGATCACCAGACGCAGCGTCGGTCCCTGGCGCAGACCGAGGGCATGCGAAGCCTCCGTCTGTCCATGACTGACCGCCTGAATACCCGCGCGCACAATTTCCGCAATGAAGGCGGCGGTATAGATCGCAAGCGCAGCCGTCAGAGCGAGAAATTCCGGAATGAGGTTGAGTCCGACACCAAGCTGAAATCCCCTGCGCAGCGCCGGTCCCGTCTCCACGAAGTTCGGGTGTTCCAGCGTCATCGGCATGCCGGTGACGAAGTAGGTGATCAGCGGCAGACCGATGATCAGCCCGAGGCCGGTCCAGAAAACCGGGAATTGCTCACCTGTTTCTTCCTGACGCTTTCGCGCCCACCGGGACACGAAAATGGAGGCGACAATCGCGATGATCAGCGCGTAGCCGATGAATTCCGCGCCCGGCTCCCAGATTGGCTTCGGACCGCGCAAGCCTGCGATGTTCAGGTGGAACGTGTCGAAGAGCGACCACTTTTCCCGCTTTCCGGGAACCGCGCGCAGAACCGCAAAATACCAGAAGAAGATCTGCAGAAGCAGCGGAACGTTCCTGATCAGTTCGACATAGCAATAGGCAATGCGGCTGATGACCCAGTTGTTCGAAAGTCGCGCGATACCGACAAGGAAGCCTATGATCGTCGCGACGAAAATGCCGACGACCGCAACCAGAACCGTATTCAGGAAACCCACAAAGATGGCTTGTCCATAACTCGACGTTTCCGCGTATGGTACAAGCGACTGAATAATGCCGAAGCCGGCAGTATTCTCAAGAAATCCCCAACCAGAGGCAATATTCTGCCGTTCCAGGTTGGCGATTGTGTTCGTCACGATGATGTATCCGAAGGTCAGCAGCAGCACTATCAGAAGTATCTGATAGAAATAGCCGCGGACTTTTGGATCGTTCATCAGCGAAGCACGCGCCGGCGCCCCCGCCGAGTCCTGCTCCATTACTGACATAGAACCTCGCCCAAGTTCACGAAAAGAGCCTGGCCTGTCGCCTCGTCTCTTTCACGTTTTATCTGCTTCTGCAACACGCTGGTGCGTGCTCCCTATCGGCTTATGAAGCAGGTGTTCCCCCACGCGTTCACCGGTTTTCCGGTTTGTGATGCGCGGATTTGTTTTATTGAGGGTCCCGGCGATTTGCCGGAACCCCTTTTTCCTCACAAGGAATGAGGATTAGCGTACCGGCGGAGCGTAGAGGAAGCCGCCATCGCTCCACAGTGCGTTCACGCCGCGGGAGATGCCGAGCGGTGTGTCCGGACCAACGTTAGCGTTGAAGCTTTCTGCGTAGTTGCCGACGTTCTTGATGACGTTGTACGCCCAGTCGTTGGACAGGCCGATGCCTTCACCGAAAGCACCTTCGACACCCAGCAGACGCTTGACCGAAGGATTGTCAGAACCCTTCATGTCGTCAACGTTTGCGGAGGTCACGCCCATTTCTTCGGCGTTGATCATCGCGTTGAGGGTCCACTTTGCGATGTTGAACCACTCATCGTCGCCCTGACGGACAACCGGACCAAGAGGCTCTTTGGAAATGATTTCCGGCAGAACCATGTGATCGCCCGGGTTGGTCAGCTTCAGACGCTGTGCATACAGGCCAGAAGCGTCCGTGGTGTAAACGTCGCAACGACCGGCATCATAAGCAGCCACAACTTCGTCGGCCTTTTCAAAGGCTACGATTTCGTACTGCATGTTGTTTGCACGGAAATAGTCGGCAACGTTCAGCTCGGTCGTCGTACCGGTGTTCGTGCACACGGATGCGCCGGACAGCTCAAGCGCGGATGTCACGCCGAGATCCTTGCGGACCATGAAGCCCTGACCGTCGTAGTAGTTTACGCCGGCGAAGTTCAGGCCGAGCTGGGTGTCACGGGACATCGTCCAGGTGGTGTTGCGCGACAGAACGTCGACTTCACCGGATTGCAGAGCCGTGAAGCGCTCCTTGGCGGACAGCGGAGTGAATTTAACAGCGGTAGCGTCGCCAAATACTGCAGCGGCCATCGCGCGGCAGAGATCAACGTCGAGACCGGTCCAGTTCCCCTGAGCATCCGGATTGGAGAAGCCCGGCAGACCCTGGCTCACACCGCACTGGATGAAGCCTTTCGCCTTGACATCTTCCAAGGTTGTCGCACCCGCAGCAGTCGAAGCAGCGACGCCCATTGCAGCGCCGAGAACGAGTGGAAGGATTTTTTTGGACATGGATATGCAGCCTTTATTTGTTACCCATACTTTTTTTTAGTGTTGGAACTCAGCGGGAGGCCTCTTCTGCGTCTCGTTTGCGGACGAGCGCTGGCCGCAGCGCGGCTTCCTCCAGATTTCTCCCGTTCCACCCAACGCGCCCATACGATGGCATTTGGCTGTTCGGGTCAAGTACTTGCTGTCATTATCTCGTCAAATTTCGCAACAGAACGTCCAAATGGAGCGGCCTGGTATGCACAAATAGCGAACATGGCTATTTCGAAATCATTCAATGCTCAAAAAGAGTTCATTCCATTTTTTCCCTGTGCTGCGCAGCGTTAACCTTAAAACAAAGTTATCAATAGACCCGACGCCCAGACTTCACTCCCGACGCCCCGTTGACAGCTGCCGGACGTGGCTGGAATAAGCCTTCTTTACCGGGTACAACCCCGGGATCACTCCCCTCAAATCCGAAATCCTTCGCTCATGTCAGACATCAATCCCAAAACACCCCTGAAAGCCGATACGAAGCTCGCGCATGCCGGGCGCGATCCCGCCAGTTTCCATGGCTTCGTGAACCCGCCGGTCGTGCACGCATCGACCGTGCTGTATCCCGATGTCGAAACCATGCGCCCGGGCGGGCAGAAATACACCTATGCAAGACGCGGCAACCCAACGACCGCTTCCCTCGAAGAGGCGGTCAAGGAGCTTGAAGGCGCTGAAGGCGTCCTTCTTGCCAACTCCGGGCTGAATGCCGTGTCCCTGGCTGTGCTGTCCTGCGTCAAATCGGGCGACCACATCCTGATCACCGATACCGCCTATCATCCGACGCGGCATTTCGCCGATACGGTTCTGCCGAAATTCGGTGTTCAGGTCGATTATTACGATCCGGCGCTCGGCGCAGACGTCGCGGCGCTTTTCAAGCCCAATACAACCGCGGTCTTTACCGAAGCCCCAGGGTCCCTCACCTTCGAGATGCAGGACATTCCGGCGATTGCCGAAGCGGCGCACGGTATCGGGGCGATTGTGCTGATGGACAATACCTGGGCGTCTCCCCTTTTCTGCCAGCCGTTAGCGCTCGGTGTCGACGTTTCGATCCAGGCCGGCACCAAGTACATTGTCGGCCATTCGGACGTCATGCTGGGCACGATCGCGGCCAGCGAACGGGCATGGGACGGGCTGCACAGCCTTCACGGGGCCATGGGCAGCCACGTTGCGCCGGATGACGTCTATCTCGGACTTCGCGGTCTTCGCACGCTGTCCGTCCGGCTTGAGCGGCATCAGCGCAACACGCTTGATGTCCTGGCCTGGCTGAAAGACCAGCCCGTTGTCGCCCATATCAGATATCCGGGGCTGGACACGGATCCCGGTCATGCGATCTGGAAGCGGGATTTCAGCGGTGCTTCGGGCCTCTGCGCCTTCGACTTCGTCGCCGGAACGACACGCGATCAGTCAAACGCGTTTCTGAACGCGCTCAAGCTCTTCGGGCTTGGATACTCCTGGGGCGGATTTGAAAGTCTCGCCATCCCGGTCAAGCTCAAAAGCTTGCGCTCCGTGATACCGGTCGACGAGGGTCTGTGTTCGATCCGGCTCCATATCGGCCTGGAGGACCCCGAGGATCTCATCAACGATCTGAGCCAGGCCCTCGAAAAGGCTTTCGGTTAGCGCACCCGGCTGCGGCCCCCAACAGGCGGCCGCACCGTCCCCGATCCAAACAGGGAGTTTAGGCCGGCCGGCATCAGATGGTCGGGTCTTCTCGCTTTTCCTTGAAGATCAGCCACAGATTTCTGAAGTAGATAATAAGACCGAGCCCCTGCCCGGCGATGAAAACTGGATCCTGGCGCTGAATTGCGTAGATCAGCAGCAGCGAACCGCCGGCAACGGAAAAGAACCAGAAGGCAACCGGGACAATGGACCGGCCGACGCGTTCCGACGCGATCCATTGTATGACGAACCGCATCATGAACATGGCCTGGGCGAAGAAGCCCAGGATGATCCAGAAATCGAATTGCTCGACGAAAACAGCGTAGATCCAGTCGTAAAGAGCACTCATTGGCAGGTCCAATTGGTCCGGTCGGGAATGAAACCCGTCATTTTGATGTTTCAGAAATCGGTCACGTCAGTGGCCGGACGGAAGGCACCTTCTTGCGCCGGCGCCTGAGCCACCAGACGCCGAACAAATCAAGCACACCGACCAGCGCGCGGTCAAAAATCCCGTATTTCGATGAACCGTGGCGCCGCTGCCGGTCCTGAACGTCAATGTGCACGACATCGAAACCTTCCCGGATGACAAGAGCGGGCAAGAACCGGTGCCAACTGTCGAAGTAAGGCAATTGCAGGAAAACATCGCGGCGCAGCGCCTTCAGACCACAGCCGCTGTCCCGCGTCTTGTCTTTCAGGATCGCACCGCGGATCTTGTTGGCGAATTTCGATGCGTAGCGCTTCGCCAGGCTTGCCTTGCGGCCGAGCCGCTGTCCTGCTGCAAGGGCAGTTGACGCGCCCGCTTCTTCGAGCGCGTCGACAAGCTGCGGAATATAGACCGGGTCGTTTTCACCGTCGCCATCAATCGTGGCGACGACATTCCCGCGGGCATAGTGCAGGCCTGTTCTGACCGCACAGCTCTGTCCGCAGGATGTCTGATGCCGCACAGGCCGGAGCCAATCATGCGTGGCCGCATAATCCTGCAGGACGATATCTGTTCCGTCGGACGAGCCGTCGTCGACGACAATCACTTCAAAACGGCGCCCCTGGAGCGCCGCCTCTATTTCATCGAGAAGGATCGGGAGGTTCTGCGCTTCATCCTTGGCGGGAACAACCACGGTAACGGCGAGGGTCGCCGTCCCTGTCGCGAGACCTTCAATAAAGCTCTTTGTCATCAAGTTGTCCGATCCGTCTCTTCCAGCCGCACGGGTTCGACCGGCACCCGATGCAAGCCGCGTTGACCACGCAGGACCCTCCAGACCGCCCGCACACATGCACGTGCGGATCTGGCATTCATGTTCGGCTCGATCTTTCCCGAGGGCGAAAGATGGAACCCGACCCTGCGGCGCGCCATGGCCCTGACGGTAAAGAAGGTGAAGGTCACACCCAGCAGCGTTCCGGCAATCACGTCGCTCGGATAGTGTGCACCGACCATGACGCGACTGAAGGCGAGCCAGAAGGCAGCGACCACGATCAGCCAGCGATAGGCTGGAAATATGAAGGCCAGCGCAGTGGCAAGGGCTGCAACGGTCGTCGAGTGACCGGACGGGAAACTCGTGTAGGTGCCGTCGAACGCCAGGAAGTCGAAACGGACCGGTCCGACCTGTTCATAGAGCTTCGGCCGCGCCCTTCCCAGGGACCATTTGAACGCGATCGCGAGAAGACCGGTTGCCGCCACACAGTAGAATATGAAGGCGGCATAGGTGAAGAGCGACCCGATCGCCATCCTGATCCGGAAGGCGTACCGGCCCGCATCCTGCGCCAGCAGGAAGAGACAGGTCAGGCCTGTCGATATCAGGATCCAGTCCGCCTTGCCGAAATCCGTGAATGCGCGGAAGGCATTCCGGTATTCGTTCGGCAGAGAGCGAAGCCAGGGATAGGTCGGCACATCGAACACGACGACGGCAACTCCGACCGTCAACAGGAGAATTGCAAAGATATCCTGCGGCCGTTGGCCCGGCGGCAGAGGATCCAGGCTATGGCGTGCCCGCTCTCTCCGGCCGGAGAACAGCATCTGTGCCCGGCGAATATTCCCGCGCATGCGCGCCAGTACCCGCCAGACGTTGTTACTGCTGTTCGACATTGCCGTTTTCTTTTGCACCCGTTTTCGCGCCGGCTTTCTGATATAGAGCTATATCAACGTCGTCGCCGCCATTGATGTTGAGGCCGTCTACCCTCTTTCGGACCTCAGGCACAAGACCAATCTCCTTGGCTGCCTGCAAAAACGCTGTTTCTTCCCTGCTTTCGATCGCCGCAACGCGGCACGCGCCGCCATCTTCCGGCGGTGCTTCGGCAAGAAACTCCGCTGCCCCCTTGGGGGAAATGATGCGCGTGCCCGTCCCTTCCAGGAAAATAAAGCTCGGTTCGTGAAAGCCGGAGGTGACGACCTGCCTGCCGGCACCGTCTCCGCAGCCAGGTATCTGGTCGATTGCGGCAACAAGGCGCGGGCTGACCCAGATCGGGGTCAGGGCGGGACCAACGAAGCCCCAGAACCCGATTGCAATGCAGACGGCACTTAAGGTCGCTGCCGGAAAGGCGTTGAGTGCAACCCCTTTACTCAGTCTGGATGCAGCCGCAACACCGAACACCGCGCCGATTGCCATGATGACGGCCCCCGGCGGCGACGGCCAGACTCCCAACACGAACGGCCCTGCAAACGAGATCGCTGCAAGTCCGACAGGTGGAACCGCCAACAAAACCATGCAGCCCCGTCTCATCCACTTCCCGGCCGCCTCCCCCGCGCCTTCCATGAGAGCGGCTGCGACGGGCAACGCGAGTGCCGGCAGGATCGGCAAGGTGTAGTGCGGCAGCTTCGTGGCCACCAACTCAAAAACGACCCACGTCGGAACGAACCAGGCCATCGAGAACATCACAAGCGGGCTTGAGCGTTCTTTCCAGATCAACGGAAGCGAAATCAGGAAAAACGCCGGCAGCGGCCAGAAGATACCGAACATGGCGCCCAGATGGGTCAAGGGCGGAGCCCCGTGTCCTTCCTGGCCCTGCCCGACCTTGCCGAGAAGGTCCCGGCCGATCGCTTCGGTGAAGAATGTGCCGTCCGTTGCGATCCAGATAGCGACGAACCAGGGCGACACAAGCGCCAAGAACCACAGGAAACCGAGCAGCGGAGACGCGGCCTTGAACCATTTCACCTTCCGTCCCGCGATCATGAGGCCGGCAACGGTGAAGCCAACCACCATCAGCCCTACCGGTCCCTTGATCAGAACACCTGCGGCAAGCGCGGTCCAGAACAGGAAGCTGAGTCCCCACATCCGCTGGTCCGCGTCCTTGAGCCAGATCCGGGCGAGTGCACCTTGTGCGATGATAACGGTCGCGAACAGCATCGCGTCGGTTTTCGCGAGGCGGGCTTCGACACCGACGATGATCGCAAGCGCGACAAAACCGCCGACAAGCAATGACGCGGCAGGGCCAAGAAAGGCGCGCGCCATCCAGAATGAGGCCAGTACGCTGAGCACGGCGCCGATGACCGACGGCAACCGGTAGACCCAGAGCGGCGCATCGGCGCCATGTCCGGTCAGTTTCGCGGCCGCGGCCTGCAGCCAGTAAATGCCGACCGGCTTCTTGTGACGCGCCTGCTCCTGGAACCGGATATCGATGTAATCTTCCGTCTCAAGCATCTGCTTGGTGGCCTGGGTGTAGCGCGGTTCATCGCGGTCCAGCGGAGGCACGCTCCATTGCCCCGGTACGAACAAGAGGAGCGACAGGAGCAGGAGGAGAAACGGTGCGGTCAGGTCATGCCCGAAAACCTTGAGCCAAAACGGCTTTCGAAGCGCATCAGACCGTGTGGCAGCGCCGTTTTGCGCCGAGACGTTTTTGTCATCAAATCCCGGACCTGTCCGGGGAGTGTCGGCACTTTCCTGTTCCGCCGTTTCGGCCCCGCCTTGTGTGTGAACCTTCGAATTGTCGCTCATACCTGCCACAAATGCCGTTTGGTAAAATTCTGACGTGTGCGGAAAGCGGCCTGCGCGCTCCCGACACAGAACTTCTCCTACATGAGCTTTCGGAAAAGGGAAACAAGTGCTTGCTCTCATCAAGAGCTAAGCTATCGTTCCGGAGGTTTTTCGACAGCTTCGATTCCCGGGATTCCAGATGACCCAGATCGCACAGATAACTGATTTGCACCTCCGTCCGAGAGGTCTGGCCTGCTACAGGGTCTCCGACACCAACATGTTGGCGGAACGCGCCGTGAGGTCTCTTCTTGCCTTTTCACCCGGGCTGGATGCGGTCATCGTGACCGGAGATCTCACGGATCGCGATGATCCGCGCGAATATGCCGTTGCCCGTGCGTTGCTCGACCGCTTCGATATCCCGGTCTACCTGATGCCGGGCAATCATGACAGCAGCAAGGGCATGCGCCGGGAGATGGCGGGTTTTCCTGGTATCGGCGAAACCGGTGACGGCAAGATTCACTACGCTGCGATGGTCAATGACGTCCGCATCATCGCTCTGGATACGCACTTGCCGGGCCGCCCGCACGGGCAACTCGGCCAGGAGCAGCTCGCGTGGCTGCAAGACACGCTTTCCGGCAATGACGCCCCTACGATGATCGCGCTGCACCACCCTCCCGCGCTGTCCGGCATCGCGCACATGGATGCCATGGGTCTTCTCGATGCGCCGGCGCTGGCAGAGGTGATCGCGCCGCACCGGCAGGTTCAACGCCTGCTGTGCGGTCACCTGCACCGGCCGATCATCGCGGAATTCGCCGGCAAGATCATGACACTTGCCCCCAGCACCGGCCATCAGGTCGAGCTCGACCTGTCACCGGACGGAGCCGCCATGTTCCGCTTCGAACCGCCAGCCTATTTCGTACACTACCACAGCGAAGGGACCGGTCTCGTAACCCACATGGCCTACGTCGAGGACTTTCCCGGCCCCTATCACTTTTTCGCCGACGAAGGCGTTTCCTGGCCGGGAGACGACCCCAAATGAGAGCTCTGGACGTGTTCTCTCCCGGACTGAAACTCCTCTTGATCCTCACCCTTGCCGTTTCACTCAATGCATGCGGCGTCCTACCAGGCGGCGGGGAGCTTGAAGACGAAATCGTGCTGACAGATCAGCCTGTCGACAAAAGCCAGCTGCTGTCCCTCATCAACACCTACCGACGCCAGAACAATCTGCCCGCGCTGAAACATGATCCCGTCCTGGACGAGGTCTCGCAAAAAATGGCACGCCACATCGCGGAACGCGACAGCATGGACACGTGGCAGCACAGTTCCTTCGGCCTGTCGCAAAGGCTGAGCAAGGCGAACTACGGAAACTACGCGGGCGCAGAAAATCTCGGAGCGGGATACGCGGACCTGCCGGCAGCGTTCAAGGGGTGGCAAGGTTCCCAGGGCCACAACAAGAACCTGCTCAACCCTTACGTCACGCGCGTCGGTGTTGCCAGAACAAACAGGAATACCGGCAAGTGGCGCAACTTCTGGGTTCTGACGCTGGCACGGCCGACATCTGACGGGCGCCCCTCTGTCAGGTAGAAAGCGCGGACTTTTCCCGCCCGGCTTCTTCAAGAGATCGAATGACGAGGTCGTTGTCTGAAAGCGACACCAAACGTGCGTTTCCGTGTCGTGGTTCGTCGACCGCGTCAATCCTGGGCCTCATCCACTGCTGTCGGGCTTAATCCGACAAGGATCTCGCGAGACGATCTTCAATCAATGAACTTGCCATTCCGGCTGAAGCAAAGCGGAAGGCCGCTACCCAGTTAAGCACACTTCAAACACAGGTTCCCGGTCCTTCCGCAAATGCGCAAACCGGGACAGCAAATCCGGCAGTCAAATCCGTATCCCAACCTGAAGCCGGACAGCAGTAGAGCTCATCCGGTTTCAGAACGGAAACGGTCGGGTCTCGAATTCGGATTCGGCAGCCGGATGGTCGCACAGCCCGCGTTCGACGACCCCCTGGTACAGCCTGTCTTTGCCGAAACGCGGTTCCCAGCTGCACAGACCCGGGGAAATCAGTTTGACGCACGGGATCCCAAGATCGGAACGGGTCGCATCGAATTCCCAAATGTCGATGCCTTTGGAGGCGCAGCTATCGAGGAGGTCATTGTATGTGAAAACGGTTGCCGGGTCTGGTGGAGCGCCGGCACCGTCCGCCTTCAGAAGAAAATCGGCGAAAACCGACTTGTCCCGTGCATATGAAAGATGTTTCGGCAGCTTCTGCGGTTGACCCGTTCCCGCGTCCTGCCCCCCATAGGCCCTTTCCATGAGGTCCAGAGCATTTTTCGATTGAAGCATTTCGGTGACTGCCGATTTGCAGGCGGACGCGAAATCCCAGCCGGCAGCGGAGCCGAAAGCCGTCCGGCGACCATCGACTTCACAAGACACGGCCAGTGCGATATGAACCTCAAGGTCGGTTGCAACCGCGTAGAGTCCCCAAAATCTCCGGCTTTCATCGAGATGCGCGACCATCTGTTCCGGCAATAGAGAAGAAACGATCCCCTTTTCGATCCTTGTTATCCCCAGGCGGTTGTACCATGCCTGCGCAACCCCATCGCGCTCGACCAACTCGAGAAGCGCACGTTGCCGCGCACCGTCGCGATCTCGCCAAACCGCAGACCCAACCGTTGACGCAAACCCTCCCGGACGGCCCGTGACCAGTTCAAACTCACCGAACAGAACACCTGCGCTCGGATAGGACGCAGGCACCCCGTCCCCCAATCGCCGCACGTTTACCGCCCTCGCGGAGAATTGCTCCAGATCGGGAACATCGGGACCCACGCCATCCTCCCGGAGCCCGACCTGACGCGCAATGACCTTCAGCTGCCGTGCGCTGTACCCGAGCACCTCGGTCATTTCGATCTGTGATTGCAATGTTAAGTCTATTTCAACTCTGGAATCACGCTCCCCCAGAGAACAAAGACTCAATCGCTCAGACAGTTCGCCCAAACAACTTAAAGCTGCACCAGAAGATGTATCCGATTGACCGCCCGCCGGGATCGTCGTTACCGCAGCCCTTCGCCGCACCGTCGGATCGCGCGCCAATTTTATCGTACCGGTGCAAAATTTAACAGGACAGCCCCGCACCCGCATCGGGGCCAGCCGGACGTCGAAACGGGACAATAACGGCACGAACAAACCGAGGTCGGGCTCGATGTGAAATCGTCCGGATCCGGACGCATCGTCAGCGCGGGACGCAAGACCCGAGTTTACGAGGTCCGACCAGCATTGATCGGACAATTCGATCTCGGTTGCCATTTCCCCTGCCATCGGCATCCACCCTGTTCCGGCTCAAGCCAACTTCATACCAGCGCCCAATATAGCGCACTCACTCTACCCTAAATTGCATTTCATGTAAAAAAACGCGGTTTCTATTGATGTACTTTTTTTATTGGCTCTATATTTTTAGTTGAAAGCAGCAAATGCATAGTAAAACCAATTTGTTTGGGTTTTTTACGTCGCTTTTTCTCGCTCTCATTTTGACATCGTGGCCATCCAACTACTCACCGTGTCAAATTTCAACTTTAAATACAGGAGACTCACCATGCACGTTACTCTTTCCTCCCGCAAAGAAATCGAAGTTGGTGCGAAACTCGGCGCCATCATTCAAGATGCTACAGCGCGGGAACAGCTCATTGAAAGCCCGGAGACTGTCCTGACTGAAATCGGAGCGAAATCCGACGTCACGATCCACGCCGATACCGCCGACCTGGTGCACCTGGTCATTCCGGCAGACGTCGACAAGACCCGCCTCGCTGCAGACGATGAGGCTTACTTCGAAGAACTCGGCCTGGCTGCTCTGGGCAGCTGCTACTACGAAGACCTTCCGGAATAGGTCGTATCCATCGAAACATCTGCCGCCTGAGCCCAAATCTCGGGCGGCTGCTTCGGGGCAGAGGTGCAAAAATGGCTCGTTTCCCACACTACAAGAGCAATGCCGCCAAGTTGGGCAAATTGCTCGCACGCGCAGCGACGGATGCCAGCGTAAAAAAGGCGTTCGAGCAAGACCCGGCCTCGTTTTTGAGGGAAATCGGCTTGCCGCCGGAGACAACTGAACTCTTCAATTTCAAAGTGGTGTCAGAAGACACTGCGACAAAGTCGGTGACATTGCCCTACAGATTGAACACCGCAAAACTCGCCAACGAGGACGCGGAGTACCTGGGCGCGTTGTCCGAGATGTTCCCCAGCCATTGCCTAAACTGACAGCCCACCTTCGAAAAGAAACCTTTTCACAAGCTCTGCGCCCCTGTCGTAGCTGGCGTGTACCCGTTCATTCTGGAAGAAATTTACGCGCCTGCGCCAATCTTCCGGATCACGCATGCCGACCTTGGACGCACTGAGAAGCGTCAATCGGTGCTCCTCGTACCTGCGCAATGTCTGTATGGCTTCCGCGTGCCGCCCCAGGCACACAAGGGCGGCAACGCGCGTGGTCAATCCTTTGAGGCTGGTCCCCGCGCTCTTTTCGATATGCTGAAGCGCGCCTTCATAGTTTTCCTCGGCAAAGGATATGTTCGCCATGTATTCGTAGAATACACGCGGTACGTAGCTAAACAGATCGTAGGCTCGCTCGGCTATGTCCCGAGCTTTGACAACATCACCGGAAAACGCCAGCCCCTCGGCGACAGACATCAGATTGGAGGGATCTGACGAACTCAGTCTCCCAGCGTTCTGGAAAGCTCGCTTCGCCTCGAGAGGCATGTTGGACAGGATCAGCGCCCATCCATAGACACGCTGGTTCACCGCCTGCCAAGGGTCGAGCATGATCGCTTGCTCAGCCAACTTCAGCAAATCGTTCAAACCGTGTGCGGTTGTCCTGTCATTCATAGGAAAATGCAGCGCCTGCTTCATTATTATCGAAGCCTTGCCTGCATAGGTTCTGGAGAACCTTCTGTTCGATTTCTCAAGTTCATCCAGCAACCGCATTGCCTTGGCGTCGGACTGGGGCGTGAACTCCCACAACAACGCGTCGGCCTGGCACCAGCGTGCAAAAACAGAAGTGTTCGTTGGATTTCGGAGTTTTTCGATCGCATGTGCATTCACGCGGCTCACGATATGGCTGGCGGCCGGAAGAATGCCGTCCCACATCGCAAGGTCAACGATTTCATTGAAAACGATTTGGCCGTTTTCCCGATCCTCAAATTGGACCACGACCTTGCCCGAGCGCTCGTCCTGCCGAAACCTCAACAGATAGCTGCCCATGTCGTAGCCTTCCACCAAAGCGGCGTGCGGCGCATTGGCTTCGCCAAAATACTCGGATTGGAAAAGTTCGAAGGACCGGAACGAAGAGAGACCGGAAACGATCTCCTCGCGCAAATAGATTGCATCATTGGCATTTCTCTTCGCCAGCGACGCAGAGACAACATAGATTTCCGGAAGACGCACAATGCCATCGGCGTTCGACAAGGGCGGCTGAACCGCGCCACCTAGGCCTGGCTGCAGGAATTCCTTTTTCTGAATGCCGGCATCGTCCCTTTCTTCGAGAAGCGAATAAGTCTCCCGATCGGGCGCTGCGTCCAGATGCAGGCGCATTTCGCGTTCGCATGTCTTGAGTTGCTGTTCTGCCCTCTCACGCTGCCCAAGCTTCAGATAGAGACGGATAAGAACTCTGTGCGCCGCCTCGAGAGCTGGATCTATCTTCAGCAGAAATCTGGCTCCGGCTTCGGTTTTCCTTCCGCCGTCCGAGGTCGAAACATCATTCAAGTGCTTGAAAGCCGCCGTGACGATGTCGGACCGTACGCGCTCACGCTCCACTTGGAGCCAGTCCGTGAACTCCGGATCGAGTTCATCAAATCCCGTGAGGAACTCTCCGCGCCACAGCTCACCGGCTTGCAGGTATCCCTCGGCATTGTCCTGCTCGAGCAGCCTCATGACCTGTGAAAAATCGGATGCGAATTGCTCCGCGTCCAGCTTGACGTGATTGCTGGATGCGTGAACGACGTCATGCCCGACAGATTGTTCAGCCGTTTTCAGTTGCCGCAGCGCCTGTCGCAGGGATTGCATCGCCTTCGGTCGTTCCGCATTGCTCCACAGGAGATCTGCAAGGGTTTCCCGAGGGGAGCTCATGCCGCCCACGCGGCTCAAATAGCCCATGATTGCCAGGGCTTTACGAGTTTTGACCGCGGTGGGCTCACCATTTTCGCTCAAAAGCAAAGGGCGCCCTAGACATGCAAAGCATGACGCATTTGCCATTCATTCCCCGTATTTCCATCACGCATTGTCGTTTGTTTTAACACTCGCGAGCGAATGTCTCACAACCTGATATACAACAATACTTTATCACGCTAGTATCACGCTGCAACAGCATGCTTCTCGTGGATGGTTACGGCAGCTTCGCTGCAAACGGAAATTCGAATACTGGTGGGTATAACAATGTCAAAGACAGTCAGTAAGTCTGAACGCATTTCAAATGAGCAGGAACCCGCGGTTGAAGCGATCAAACGGATGATCCGCTACACCAAGAAAGAGGCCGACAAGGACGGTCGCACCTTCTGTTCCTATTGCCTGGATATGGCACTTCAGTCGCTTGAAGACGGGTCTGAAGAGCTTGATATGATTCTGAAGACGAAAATCACGCCGTTGATGGTCGGACAACCAAACTCGGAACAGCGGAAGTCCTGAAGACCGTCACTGTTCTGAAACGTTTGCTGGAAACACCGGTTCGCTCCGAGCGATCCGGTGTTCCATCGAGAAGCGCGTAACCGAAAGCAGCAACTTTCCCGGTTTTCCGAGCGCGAATTCAGGCAAGCCAACCGCACCCATCGCGGGGCAGCCATTCAAGACGCGACAAGACGCGCGACTCCTCCCCTTCACAGATATCGGATTTTTAGGAAACTGCCACGAATGCCGCGGACCCGCTGCGCATGCCCTGCATCCGGCGATGCCGTGTGTTCGCAGACATCGACACAGAAAAAGGACGCTGGCCTAAACCAGCGCCCCCCTGCGTTAAAGGAAGATTTTGCTTTGACAATAAGCGCTGAGCAGTCACCGCTTGTCAAAACTCTCCACTTTTACACTGACCTGATTTCTCTGGAGAACCCAGGCCCACGAACGCGAAAACACGAGGTTTCAAGTCCGCGCCGATCAAACGGATTACCCGCCGTTACCGGTTTACCGGGACGCCCTTCGCTTCACGTGAATGCGTCCGGCGTTCCCCACGTGGCGCCCAGAAACGGTCAAACAACCCGTCAGACGGATCTCTCACCAATCCCTGGCATGGGCTACCGGTCATTGGGCCTTGAATTCGTTTGCCAATCCGCTCTCAGCACCGAACCAGTAGTGAATATGATAGTGCCGACAATACTTCTTCATGTCCAGTAGACATCATGTATTTCAACAGATTACACCAAGTCTGTTGAAAACTTGTTGATAAAATTAATTCAAATTTACTGCACCGCACAAGTCTCCCAACAGTCTTTTTTGAAATCTCAAGGAAATTTTGTTTCGCACTGCGAACAGGACGCCCGGGCGGATTGTCTCGCGAAGCTTTCACATTCGCAGCATCAAATTTCACAAGGTGTTCCTGCAACCCGAAAAGTGCCAACCAATTATTCCCTTGCGGCAGATCCTCCGTTCCGTAAAGATGAAACCGCGTACCGGAGGTCGCGGACACATTGTCAGTGCGAGTTTCGACCGGAGTCAGGAGATTTATGCCCAAGCGTTTTTCAATCCTGCTGATCAAACCTTCGCACTACGATGATGAAGGTTACGTGATCCAGTGGGTACGTGCGCCGATCCCTTCGAACTCGCTGGCCTCCGTCTACGCCCTCATCAAGGACTGTGCAGAGCGACGGACACTGGGTGACGATGTCGCGCTCGACATCGAGGTGATCGACGAAACCAACACGAAGGTGGAAGTTGCCAAACTGGCGAGGTCCCTGAAACAGGCCGATGGCTGCCTTGTCGGGCTGGTGGGCGTTCAGACGAACCAGTTTCCCAGGGCAGTCGATATTGCAAGGGAATTCATCGCGGAAGGGATTCCGGTCGCTGCCGGCGGATTTCACGCAGCGGGCAGTATTTCCATGCTGCCGGAAGTGCCCCCCGAGATTGTCAAAGCGCAGGAGATGGGTCTCAGCATCTACGCCGGGGAAGCCGAGGGGCGCATGGACGCGCTGCTCGCCGATGCCTGGGCCGGACAACTCAAGCCGCTCTACGATTTCATGAAGGATCTTCCTCACCTGGAAGGTGCAATTCAGCCGATCCTGCCCGCTGATGCCGTCCGCAAGATGGCAGGCGCCTACACCAGTTTCGACGCAGGGCGCGGCTGCCCTTTCCAGTGCTCGTTCTGCACGATCATCAATGTCCAGGGCCGAAAATCACGCTTCCGGACCCCCGATGACGTCGAGGCGATCATCCGCGCGAACGCGGCGCAGAAAATCCGCCGCTTCTTCATAACCGACGATGATTTTGCCAGAAACAAGAACTGGGAAGCGATTCTGGACCGTCTGATCTGGCTTCGTGAGGAAGAAGGGCTGAAGTTCAAGCTGGTGCTGCAGGTCGACACGCTCTGTTACCGCCTCCCCGGTTTCATCGAAAAGGCTGCCCGGGCAGGCTGTGCCCGTGTGTTCATCGGGCTGGAAAACATCGATCCCGATGCATTGACCGCTGCGAAGAAACGCCAGAACAAGATCTGGGAATATCGCAAGATGCTCCAGGCCTGGAAGGAGGCCGGCGTGATCACCTATGCCGGATACATTCTCGGGTTCCCGAACGACACTCCGGAGAAGATCCGGCGCAACATCGAAATCATCAAGAAGGAACTTCCGCTCGATTTGATCGAGTTTTTCTTCCTGACCCCCCTGCCCGGCTCCGAGGATCACAAGGTGCTCTCGTCCAAGGATGTCTGGATGGATCCGGATTTCAACAAGTACGATCTCAATCACCGTGTCACCCATCACCCGATCATGAGCGATGCGGACTGGGAAGAAATCTATTTCGACAGCTGGAAGCAATTCTATACGCCCGAACACGTTGAAACGGTGCTTCGGCGTGATGCCGCGCGCGGCGCACGAACCAAGGCTCTTTATTCATCGATGATCCATTTCCTGGGAGCGATCCTGATTGAAAAGGTTCACCCGCTTGAATGCGGCATTGTCAGGCGCAAGCATCGCGACCAGCGCAGATACGGTATGAAGCTCGAGAATCCGCTTGTGTTTTATCCCAAGCGCGCTGTGGAGGCGGTATGGGTTGCGTTTTCCTGGGCGCGTCTCTTTCTCAAGTTCCGGCCTGCCATGAAGCGCGTGCTGGCCGACGAAAACCGCAAGTCCTACACGGACCTGGCGCTCACCCCGACAAGCGAAGCCGAAGAGCAGGACATGGACCTCATCCAGGTGTTCAAGGAAGCCATTCCCAACACGCACGGAGCACCTGAAGTGGTAAGAAAGGCGGCCGCGATGAAATAGCGGCCGCCGGGATTGTCCTGCCGGCAGGCTGTCAAAACAGGCGCATTGGTCGGGTCAAAAATACATAAAAATCAAGATCAATCGGGAGGGAATTGAAATGAAGGCAAAGACATTGTGCGCAGCGATCCTGCTGACATCTTTGTCCGGTTTTCCAGCAGGTGCGCAGGATGCCGATGCAGGCAAGGACCTTTACAAGAAGAACTGCAGACAATGTCACGGCCCGACCGCAAAAGGCCTCGCCAGCTACCCGAAACTTGTCGGACAGACCGCCGAATACCTTACCGATCGCCTTGAACGATATCGCGCCGGCGAAAGATTTGGGCCAAATACACCACTCATGGCACCTCGTGCAAAGTCGCTTTCGGACGAAGACATCACGAATATCGTGACTTTTATTGTTGTGACATTCGAATGAACCGATTTTGTGCACCTGCGAACTGCAGACTACTATTTCTTACGCTGGGTTAATTTATTTGATGTGACCGGAAATACAGCTTACTCTCTGTTGCGTCCGGGGATAGAAACAAAACAATTTTCATAACGTCCCGGATGATACCAACCTGGGAGGATTTTATGGAAATTGGGAAAGCAACCAGTCTTGTGGCGCTCCTGATGGGCGCGACCGTTTTGTCCGCTCCTGCATTCGCACAGAACACGACCAGCTTGAAACACGAGGTCATCATCGAAGACCTCGAGAACCCGTGGGACATGGCATTCCTCGACGACGGAACGATGTTCTATACCGAAAAGTGCAAGGGGCTTTCGGTCCGCATGCCGTCCGGCGAAACAAAGGCACTTCTGGGCATGGGCGGTGTTCAGGGCTTTGCGTCGACGGCGGATGACCTTTTCTGCGAAGGTCAGGCGGGCATGATGGGCGTTGCTGTCGATCCCGACTTCGCCAACAACCGCCGGATCTACGTTTACTCAACTTCCAAGATGTCCGACCCGCACACGAACAGGCTGATGCGCCTGGTGGTCGCCGACGATTTCTCGAACGTCTCGGACCGGACCGACATCGTTGACGACGTTCCCTACAAGATGAAGGCATCCGACCACCCCTTCGGCGGCCCCGGTGCCCACAATGGCGGACGTGTCCGGTTCAATCCCAGCGACGGGTTCCTCTATCTGACCACGGGTGACAACCACAACAGCGCCGTACCGCAAAGCCCGACGCTGATGGGCAGCAAGGTGCTCCGGATCGACACGGACGGAACCCCCGCGCCCGGCAACACGCCACCTGTCGGGTTCGACAAACGGACCTACACATATGGCCACCGGAATGTTCAGGGCATCGCCTTCCACCCGAAAACCGGCACGCCGATCACGGCGGAGCACGGCCCATGGCATTCCGATGAGATCACCGTTCTGCGCAACGGCGGCAATGCGGGCTGGGATCCGCGGCCGAACATGGCAGGCCGTGGCGCCTGCCCCGACGACTATTGCGGATACAGCCCGAACCAGATGGTCGGCGAAAACCGGTTCAAGCGCGCCGCCTGGATGCCCATGACGGACTTCGAGACCTATCCGAGCGCCATGCCGCCGATCTGGAACAACAATGGATGGTCGCAGGGCACATCCTCGGCCGCTTTCCTCGAAGGAGACAACTGGGGCGACTGGAACGGTGCGATGGTCGTCGGCCTGATGGGGATCGGCTTCGGCGGAACACCGCTCGGGCAACGGATCGACGTTCTGCAGCTGTCCGAGGACGGAACGGAACTGATCGACGTCACCGAAATGACGTTGCCGATGGAGTCGGGACGTTTCCGCTCGCTGGTCTTCGGACCGGACGGCAGCCTTTATGCAGCCGTCGATGAAGGCATGATCCACAAGATCACACCTTAAGACCCCGGACAGGGTTCAGCCGCGCCGCGCCAGGCGGTGCGGCCGGCCAACCCGGGGCCCGCGCCCCGGAGCCTTGGCCTCACTCGCCGAATACAAACTTGTCCGTCAATTCAAAGCGCTGGTCGTCCACGCGAACATGGTGGACCGACTTCTCCAGATGCCAGTCCATGTCGGTCCCGACACCGGACATCGTCGCGCTCGCTTTGACGAACTCGCCGTGCAAAAAATAGAGCTTGCGGGCAAAGCCGTTCTGGAACGTGACGACGACAGTCGCATCGCCGCCAACTCCGCGTGCAACGGCCGCCTTGCATTTTCCGAAGGCCTGCCCCTGCTCCTGCGCGCAGGGTATCACCTCACCGGCGTCAAAATCACGCTTGCCGGCGCGCTGACGGCTGTCGTCCAGACCGGTGGCGACGATGCCGTCCGGACCTTTGGCAGGTCTCAGCTGCCCTGCCCGCGCATACCCCCTGACACCGCCGCGCAGCGAACGCACGTTGCACCACACCACACCGGAATTGTCCGAACAGCCCCTGTTCTGCAAAATCGTGCCTTCACCGAGCGTGGTCACCCGTTCAGACCGTTCCGCCGGTTCCCTGAAAATCCCGGTCTCTGCAGCGGCGGTTTCCCAACGCCGCACCCCGCCGTCCCGCGGCGGTTTCAGGTTTTGCGCGGCGGCCTTGTCCTGTGCCAGCGCCGCGCCGCCATGAACAGGCAAGACGGCAACAAAACCGATGAGACTTGTCCACAGCACGGCACGCAACCGGTTCATGCTTTCAGCTCCCAAGTTGAATCCGACAACATGGAAGATATCTCATCAGTTTACGTCGCGACACCCAGCTGCCCCGAGCGGCTGCAGACCTCCAACTCGCCATTGCGGAACGCACCATTGCAATAAAGGTGTATCCAAATCATTGGCAGAAAAGACTGGAGGATTATGTCTTCCGGCGCATGCAGAGGCATCCGGACTGCGCGCAGATAGGTGTCCCGATATCTGCCATTTTCTTGGTGAAACTCGAGTTTTTAGTTTCCTGTAATGAATCAGGTGCTAAACAAGGAGTGTGTGGGGGACGTTCGATTCGCGAGACGTCCGGAATGCCGAGTTTTTCCCGTCAGCTTCTGCTGACCATACATTCCGCCTGCGCACTTTTCCTTGCGCTGGCTTCCCATGCGCTTTCCCAGGAGCTCATCATTGACGGCCCGGTCACCGATACGCAGGTGATCGACGGTGTTACCTACGACACGATCATCATTTCCGGTGATGGCAGCATCAGCACAACCGGCAGCTCTGAACATGGTGTTGACAGCAGCGGCAACGGCAACACGATCACCAATTTGGGGACTATTTTCGTCAACGACAGCCTCGCAGACGGGATCCGCAACAGCGCTGCCGATACCATGATTACCAACATTGGACTGATTCAGGCTGGCGACGAGGGAATTGAAAACACTGGCGACACCAGCATCATTACAAACTCAGGAACTATCAGGACAATCGGCAGCAATGCAGAAGGGATTTACAACTCTGGCGACAGCACGATCATCGAGAATTCGGGAACGATCACAACAAGTGGCACCTCGGCTGACGGTGTCACCAATTTCGGCGATAGCGTCGGCATAACAAATACCGGAACCATCCAGGCCGGCGACCGGGGAATAAACAATTTCGGTGCCTATGTCACAGTGGTCAACAGCGGTGCAATCTACTCGAATGGCGACGGGATTTATAGCAATGATGCCGAAGTCATTGTTCAAAATCGCGGCCTTGTTTACTCCGGAGGTAAGGGTATCGTCGACTATGGCACCGATGCCCGGATCGCGAACTCAGGGACGATCGTTTCGGACGAAGAAGGCATATTCCTGGCAGGTGACGACGCTCTTTTTGTGAATTCCGGCAAAGTGGTTAGTGGCGAAGAAGCAGCCTTGCGCGTGCTCAGCTTTGCGTCAGGAACGACTGTCAATCTGAACGCCCCCTCCTTTCTCGGCGGAGCCATCACCTTCGAATCCGAGACGACGCTCAACATCAGCACCGGAGCCTCGCATTCGGTCCTGTGGCAGTTGCCGACAACGGATGTCGCGGGCGGTCAGGCAAATGTCTCCGGTCCCATCCCCTGGTTCTACGACACGGCGACCGGCCAGTTCGCCACCTTCGATCCGACCGGCCTCACCGCCAGCTTCAACCAGATGGCCAACACCGCCAACATGCTCGGGCGTCTCGGGCGCTACGGCCTCCGGCAGACCGGCCGCGGCCGATCTGCGGAGGCCGCTGCGCTGGCCTATGGCGAGGACGGGACACAAGGCTCAGAAAGCTTCGATGTGCTGCTGGCGACCAATTCCGGGCCGGACGCAGCTTATGGCCTCAAGACCGGGTCTTTCTGGCTCACCGGCTTCGGCGGCGGGGCCAATTATGACGGCGATGACCTCACTCTCGACTACAGCATCGACCAGATCGGCGCGGCCCTTGGTTATGCCTGGAACCAGTCGCCGGACATGCGCCTCGGGGTGATGGCAGGCTACATGAACGGCTCCATCACCGCGACAAGCCCCTGGGCGGATTCACAGGATCTCACCAGCAACGGTGTCTTTGCCGGGGTCCATGGCGACCGGCGCTTCGGGCCGGTCAGCCTCGGACTCGGGCTTGCCGGCGGCTGGCAGACCAGTGACAGCAGCCGCTTCGTCAACGACAACACGGCGCTGACCGGCGGTCTCACCCTTGGCGAAAGCACCGCCGACGCCTCCTATGACAGCTGGTTCGTGACCCCGGAAGCCGCGCTCTCCGCCGATATTGCCCTCGAGCGGACCGGTATCATTCTCACCCCGTCTGTACGCGGGCGCTATGCCCTGCAGCAGACAGGCAGCTACACCGAAACCGGCGCTGCCGCCAATGCCACGGTGGACAGCCACACGTTCGCGGTCGCGGAAGGCGACTTTGAACTCGCCCTTTCCAGAAGCTTCCAGCTGGTCACGCTCACGGGCCGCGCGGGCTATCTGGTGCGCAGTTCTACCGGCGATGATGATGTGCCGGTCACGCTGCTCGGCATCACCAATTCCGTCGGCCTCGGCGCAACGGACCGCTCGGCCGCCTATCTCGGTGCGGCGCTGGATCTGAACCTCGGCCCGCAGGCCAGCTTCACCCTCGACGGTCAGGGCTATCTGTCCGATGACGTTGACGCCCTCGAAGGCATGGCGCGGTTTGCGATCAGGTTTTGATGACGATTGCGCGCCCTGCGCCGTCCCGGACCTGATCCGGCTGAGTACGGCCGCATCGATTCTCAGCCTCATCCTGAGGAGCACGCTTGCGTGCGTCTCGAAGGATAGGCGGCAAGCACCCTGCCGTGCGGCCCATCCTTCGGGACAGCGCTTACGCGCTTCCTCAGGATGAGGTGTTTTTTCCGCTCGTCATCCCGGCCAAGCGCAGCGCAGAGCCGGGATCGGGGAGGCAGAGGACATGAGGTTCTTGGTCCGCCCTCCCGGAACACCGGGGCTCTCCGACCCCGGGTCTCACGCTGTTCGCCCGGGGTGACGAAGGGGCGCGCTTGCGTCCTTGTGACAGGTCCCGCTTTGCTGCGTGGCTTTTCCGCAACCTGCGCCGTCCCGGACCTGATCCGGGACCTGAACAGCAACTGGCAGGAGGCCCCGGCTCAAGGCCGGGGCGGCGAACAAAGGTGCGCGCTGGATCACTTGGAAGCGGCCGCACCCGCGGCGCGACATTTGTATTGAGAAACACGCAAACACCCTAAAGGTGCAACACTTTACAACACCACTCAAAACAGGAGGAAAGACCCGTGCGCCATATCCTAACCATTCTGCTGTTTTCCCTGATCGCGCTGCCGGGATTTGCCGACGTCAAAGCGCCACAGGGCCATGTGCTCGTGACGCTGGGTGGCGCCGTAACCGAAACCAACCTGCCCGCAAGAAGCGAAACCGATGGCGGTCTCCTCGGGTTCCACGACATTAGCTATGACAAGGCGGTCGGCTTCGACGCAGCCATGCTGAATGCAATGGAACAGGTCGAGATCACGATCCTTTATGGTCCGAAAGACAAGCAGCGGGACATCTCCTTCTCCGGACCGCTGCTGTCCGATGTCATGGAAACCGCGGGCGCGGGCGGCAAAACCGCGTGGCCGCTGGCCATGGACGGCTACCAGGCGGAGATATCGTGGCAGAGCATCGACACGCACCGCCCTATCCTCGCAACCCATTCGGATGGGGTTCCGATGGGGATCGGCGGATTCGGGCCGACGATGATCGTGTTTCCGCCTGTCGAAGATGAAGGCTTGGCAGAAGAACACGCCCGCCTGCAGGTCTGGGCGATCGCCTATATCGGCATCGAGTGATTGGTTGCCTTTGCGTTGAGACGTCCGATGGCAAATGCAGCAAAGCCGCTTGCATCGGTTTGCCCGGAGACACTGGCTCCACGAACCCAAACCTTCGCTGCGGCTGGCGGGCCGGCGCGGCGCTGACAGCCGAGCGCGGCGCGACCGTCACGCAGATGATGGCGATCTTTGGCTGGACGTCGGAAGACATGGCAACCCTCTACACGCGGAAGGCCAACCGCAAGAAAATCGACCTGGAATACTGGTCGCTCCTGGACCTAAAATAGAACAAATTCCGCCGCACCCTAGGCTCAGGTGCGGCGGAAATCATTCTTTTATCTAATTATATCAATAACTTAATTTTTAGGTGGCGACCCCGGCAGGATTCGAACCTGCGACCATTCGCTTAGAAGGCGAGTGCTCTATCCAGCTGAGCTACGGGGCCTGAAATCGAACCGGCCCAACGGCCGGTTGAACTACGTCTTAAAATCAGTTTTTGCATTCGTGTCGATGCGGGTTTCAAGGTTTCAACAGGCAATCCTCGAACCGTTCCGCTTCCGGGGACACAAGATGCACGGTCCGGCGTCTCAATGGGTCCAGGGAGCGACCCGGTTGAACTTGAAATTGTCCGCATAGGCCGCACCGCGAACCTTGCGTTCCTGTGCCTTTTCCACCCGGTGCGCGATGCCGTGACGCTTGGCGTAGGCAACCGCCTCTTCCTGCGTGTCGAAATAAAGCTTCACCTGCTGTTTCATGTCAGAAGACGAGGTGTAGCCCATCAGCGGTTCAACGGATTTGGCGACCTCCGGTTCATAGTCCAGCACCCAGCGCTGGGTCTTTGCCTTGCCGGACTGCATCGCGGTTTTTGCCGGGCGATAGATGCGCGCAACCATGTCAACGTTCCCTGATCCGATGGTCAATGGTTCAACCTTCCGAAAAGCTTTTTCCCGTCTTTCACCCGGAAGTCAACACCGTTCTGTCACTCTTGCCTTGCAGTGACGTAAACGCCACCGGGTCAGAACAACGGCGGTCGTTGCGTAAACTTTCTGAATATTGACCCCATGGTGAGATGACAGGGACATGTAACTTGTGTTAATAGCTACTTTAGCGTGAAGGGACAAAGTGTTCCTTTGATCCCAAGCTTCTCGCGCTCAATAAGAATACCGGCTGGAACAGTCGGTGCAGAACACAACATCCAGGCTACAGAGTGGGCGCATGCATCATCAGTTTCACAAGACGCTCGGGGCCTATGTTCCCGAACACGTCACCCCATCAACGACGTCGCCGCTCAAACTGAAGTCCGCCGTCGACAAGGCAAACCTTGGTGAAATGTGGGATATGATCCTGACGCTCGATTACGGCGTCTCCAACGTCAACGAGCTGCCGCATGAAAGGCGTGACGAGTTTCTCAACGTGATGTCTCTCCTGCTTCAGGCCTTCGACCGCTAGGGAACGGAACCGGGAAGCCGAGAGCCGGGCCTGAGCGTCCGGCCCTACCCCCATTCATCGAGCGCTTCCGAGTAGACGCCGATGTCCCCGATATGCTCTGCCACCCAGTCCGGATTGTAATAGGTATCCAGATAGCGTTCGCCGCTGTCGCACATCAGCGTCACGACTGAACCGCGCTCACCGCGTTCCATGATGTCGCGGGCAGCCTTCAAGGCCCCCCAGAGGTTTGTACCCGTCGACCCGCCAGCCCGTCTTCCGATACGCTTTTCCAGCCACAGGATGGTTGCAACGCTTGCCGCATCCGGCACCTTGAGCATGGAATCGATCACATCCGGTTGGAACGAAGGTTCTACTTCCGGACGCCCGATGCCCTCGATCCGGCTTGACCTTGCGGAGGTGAGACTGCGGTCGCCGGACATGTAGCTGTCGTAGAAGACGGAATAGTCCGGGTCGACGACCATCAGTTCCGTGTCATGGCCCTTGTAGCGGATATAGCGCCCGAGCGTTGCGGAGGTGCCTCCGGTGCCAGCGCTCATGACGAACAGTCTCGGCACCGGATGCGGCTCGAACTCCATCTGACGATAGATGCTTTCTGCAATGTTGTTGTTTCCACGCCAGTCCGTTGCCCGTTCGGCAAAGGCGAACTGATCCATGAAATACCCGCCGATCGAGCGGGCGAGTTCGACCGATGCCCCGTGCATCTCCGGTGCCGACGCGACGTAGTGGACCTTGCCGCCATAAAGCTCGATCAGCCGGATCTTGCTGTGCGCGGTGCTTTCGGGAACGACCGCAATGAAGGGAACACCGATCATCCTGGCGAAATAGGCTTCCGACACGGCCGTGCTGCCTGATGATGCCTCGACAACGGTGGTTCCTTCCCGGATCTTGCCGTTGCAAAGCGCGTAAAGAAAAAGCGAGCGCGCAAGCCGGTGCTTGAGACTGCCGGTCGGGTGTGTGCTTTCGTCCTTCAGGTAAAGGTCGACCCCTTCGAGGCGGGGTATCTGCAGCTTGAAAAGATGCGTATCCGCCGAACGATGCGCATCCGCGGTGATCTTTCCGACGGCCTTGGCTACCCAGTTATCCATGCGGCCTCCCTTCCCATGATCCGACAACCTTCCATCTCGGGCAGGATCTGACAAGAGCACAAGCTTTTCAGCATGTTGTTCACACTCTTTCATGCCCCAAGTACCGCATTGAAAATGGTGCCGGGCCGACTTCGACCCGACAAAAAAATCCCGGGCACGCTGGCCCGGGATCACTAGTGGCACGATCGGTTGCCGCAGGACAGCGGTGTTTCGCAGGTCCTACTCGGCTGCAAGCAGTTCATCCGCTGCTCTTCGCCGCATTTCGTAACTCATAAGCTGGCTCAGATCACTCGGACCGCCAACCTCGGTAGCAAGGTCCGAATCCGAGAGCGCGTTGCAAAACGGCCCGGCAAAACCATTCGCCGACCGCGGGGACATGCATGAAATGACGCGCGCATCGGCATGTTCGGATGCAATGCGGCGATGGACGCGCGACGTGGACATGGTCGCCGGCGCGACCAGCAGGCTGGTATCGCTGTCCTGATGTACATCGTGGTCCGGAAATTTCGACTGGAGTTCGTGAACGATGACCGGCAACTCGCGGTGCTCGATTTCCCAGTTCAGGTAAGTGCTCAGCTGTCCGATCGATGCCTTTGTCCCTGCAAGGCAGACCCTCAGCGTCGCCGGACCGTTTTCGATAAGTGGCGCATCCTTGACCGGGTACGCGCTGTTTTGAACAACCTTCACGAGGTACTCGTATAGATCATCGGAAAACGTGTGTTCAACGCGCTCGACCACTTCGTCACTGCTCCAAAGCTCGGCGCCGGAAGACGCAAACACGCCCCTGAAAGCTTTTCTGACGCTGGTCGGCAACCGCGCCATCAGTTCGTTGTAGGTTACGCTCGTCAGCAGGTAACACGGCCGGGAGTTTGCAAAGGTACGAAGATAAATAGCAAAATCATGATCTATCTGGCAGCACGTGCCGGGGACCAGTGCCGCAAGGTCAAATACGAAGACATCTTCTGCGCTTGACACGGGGCGGCTGTCAAATGACGTAAACTCGGCATGGGAAAGCATAAATAAACTCCTCCAGTTCATTCGTGAGGACTGAAATGCAATTCTTTTGCCAAAATCCGAGTGGAATTTGGCTGTAGTTTTTTCTTTTATTTTTCAATATGTTGAACGCAAAAAACCGCGCGCATCGTAAACAATTTCATTAACGAGAATCCTTAACGGGCAAAGCAATTCTCAATATCGAACATTCCAAAATTGAAACAGTTCCCGTTACGGCACTTCTTTTAACTATGCCTATTAACAACTGCTCGTTTCCATGCGTCAAACCTTTTCCGCAGGTCGCGCAGGCACGTTGCCCGGGATCGGGCGGGACTCTGAACATCGAGATCAGTTCAGGCGGATGCATTCCGAGGGAGCCCGCAACAGCCGTCTCATCGCGCGCCCGGTCGTTCAAAACGCGCTGAACCAGCGCCCGAATGATATGACAAGGGACCGGCACTGTCCGCAAAAAGGCAGCATCGCGTGGACATAATGATGCTTCTCATGCCGCACCGATTTTTCTACCCCAATCAGGGAACGTGTGTTTGTGATCTGAGGTAATGCAAATGGCAAAGTGTTTTTACTGGAATGAACTGAACACTTCAGACTTTGCCGATCTGGATCCCGAACGCGTCATCGCCATCCTTCCGACCGCCTCGACCGAACAGCACGGGCCGCACCTGCCGATATCGACGGATGTCTCGATCGCGCGCGGTATGCTGGAGGAAACACGCAGGCAACTTCCCGAAGAACTGGATGTTCTCGTGTTGCCGGTGCAGGAGATCGGCAAGGCCAACGAGCACAAGTATGGTCCGGGGACGCTTACGCTCGGAGCCGACCTGCTGATCCCCATGTGGACGGCGATCGGCGAAAAAGTCAACGAGGCCGGCGTGCGGAAAATGGTCGTCGTGAACTCGCACGGCGGCAATACGGATATCATCAGCATTGTTTCCCGCGAGCTTCGCGTGCGCTTCGACATGGCCGTCCTGGTGACGCACTGGAGCCGGTTCGGACACCCTGATGGAATGATCTCGGAGCACGAGTCCCGTTTCGGCATCCACGGCGGTGACGTCGAAACCTCGCTGATGCTGCATTTCCGTCCCGATCTTGTCCGGATGGAAAACGCCGAGAATTTCCGGTCCAGGGCCGAGGACATGAAGGCCGCCTCGAAATACATTCAGCCGACGCCGCCGCACGCACTGGCGTGGATTGCGCACGACCTCAATCCCGCCGGTGTGGTCGGTGATGCGTCCAACGCGACAGCCGACAAGGGGTCGGCCATCTGCGCGCACCAGGTGTCAGGTTTCATCGACATGCTGAATGACTTCGCCGCGTATCCGCTGTCAGGTCTTTATCGGCCCGAATGATCCCCTTTGGGCCGGCAGGTTGCCGTCTTTCTGCAGGTCCGCGACAAGTGCGCCGAGTTCCTTCAGCAGGAACTCGATGAAGAGGCTTGTCGATGCGTCCACCGAGGCCCTCGCCCGGGTGAACAGCTTCATCGGCTGGTGATGTGTCTGCATGGCGGCGAGCGGCCGGAACACCAGTTCGCCGCGGCGGCACTCGGCGACCACATCAAGCGGGTTCAGCAGGCTGATGCCGATACCCCGGCGTACGAGTTGCCGTACGGTCTCAGATGAATTCGTTTCCAGAACCGGCTCTACAGGCACCGGGATCGAGGACAGAACAAGATTGATGACATCCCTCAGGCTTGTCCCCGATTGCGCCAGCACCATGCGCTCCTGCACAAGATCCACGAGGTCGACGGGACCGGTGCTCTCCGCAAGCTTGTGCTCCGGCGGCACGACCGCGCCGATGGGAATATCGAACGTCGCAAGGGTACGGATACCCGGCATCGCAGCGATGTTGAAACCCAGGCCAATATCCACATCGCCCGTCAGGACCGGATTGACCGTGGTGGTTCCACCGTCGCTGCGCAGCTTGATATGAACCCTCGGATTCTGTTCGATAAACCGTCCGATGATCTCCGGCAACGGACCTGAAGCGAGACCCACGGTCGTGACCAGCGAAATGCGTCCGGCCTGCGGCATCTTGAGTGCCCTGATGCGTGTTTCAAGTTTCGAAAAGTCCTTCAAGACGTCGCGCACATGCTCGATGCACAGTTCGCCGGCCGCCGTGAGGCGGAGGCCACGGGGAAGACGCTCGAACAACGGCACACCGAATTCCTCCTCCAGCGCAAGGATTTGGCGGTTTATCGCGGAGGACGAGACATTGAGCCGATCGGCGGCTTTGCGGATCGAACCCGACCGGGCGATCTCGTCAAGATACTGAAGCTTGCGGGAATGTAACTGCGTCAACGACCGCCTCCTTTTTGTGCATGAAGCACAAATGATCACCACTCAAAATACGTGATGACTATTAGTCATCGCTGCAGGCGAATTTTGATGCTTTTCAACGTGCACTTCAAGGGCTCAAATATTATTGAAAAGTGCGGTTACGCGGCAGTTTTGCTTAATTGGAGGGTATGAAATGACCGTTTTCCCGTCTGCAAGGACGCTTCTTGCAACTGTTCTCTTGGCCGGAACCGCGACTGCGCCGGCCCTCGCCCTGGACGAGGTCACCTACGGCACCAACTGGCTGGCTCAGGCCGAGCATGGCGGCTTCTATCAGGCGGTTGCAGATGGCACCTACGAAAAATACGGCCTGAAGGTCACAATTGCACCTGGCGGTCCGCAGGCGGCCAATGACGCCCTCCTGATCTCGGGCAAGATCGATTTCTACATGGGCGGCACGCTCAAGGGGTTCGACTATGTCAAGGAAGGCATTCCGCTGATCAACGTCGCCAGCATGTTCCAGAAGGATCCCCAGATCCTGACCGCCCACCCCGATCAGGGCATTGAGAAATTCACCGACCTGACGAAACTCGACACCATTTTCATGGGCAAGGACGGGTACGTCACCTACTTCGAATGGATGAAGAAGAATTTCGAGGGTTTCACCGACGCGCAATACAAGCCGTACACGTTCAATCCGGCGCCGTTCATCGTCGATCCGAAATCGGGGCAGCAGGGCTACCTAACATCCGAACCCTACGAAATCGAGAAACAGGCCGGATGGGCACCGAAAGTGTTCCTTCTGGCAGACGAGGGCTGGACGCCCTATTCCACGATGATCACCACGTCCAAGGCCCTGGTCGACGAGAACCCTGATCTGGTTCAGCGTTTCGTCGATGCCTCGATCGAAGGCTGGTACAACTACCTTTATGGCGACAATGCCGCCGCAAACGAGTTGATCAAAAAAGACAACCCGGAAATGACCGACGGGCAGCTCGCGTATTCCCTCGCCAAGATGAAGGAATACGGCATCGTCGATTCAGGCGAAACGCTTGAAAAAGGCATCGGCTGCATGACCGATGCGCATTTCGAAGCGTTTTTCGACACGCTTGCCTCGATCGAGGTTGTCGATCCGACCCTTGACTACAAGCAGTCATATACCGTTGAGTTCGTCTGTAAGGGAGTTGGTCTCGACCTGAAAAAGTAAGGTCGAACCGGCGTTTTTTCCGCCCCGCATGCCGACGTGCGGGGCGGCGCTCACACTTTCCAGAGTTCAAGATGGTCATAGCCGAACAAGGCAGTTCAGAAACGCACCTGCACCCGACCGCAGACTTCAAAACTTCTCGTTCCCTTGTCGAGATGAAGAATGTCACCAAGGTCTTTTCCAACGGCACCGTTGCCCTTTCGGACATGACGCTGACCGTCATGCCAGGCGAATTCATAAGCCTGCTCGGCCCGTCCGGCTGCGGGAAATCAACCGCCCTCAGAATCATCGCCGGGCTTGGCGGTATCTCCGAAGGGATCATCGACTGGCCGAGTTTCAGGATCAACGCGCGCGGTCTTCCAGATGGCGACATCAGTTTCGTGTTTCAGGAACCGACCCTGATGCCATGGCAGACCGTCTTCGGGAATGTCTATCTGCCGATGCGCCTCAAGGGCATCTCCAGGAAAGCCGCGAGCGATCGCATCATGTCCGCGCTGGAGAGCGTCGGCCTTGCCGATTTCCACAAGGCCTATCCGAGGGAACTGTCGGGTGGCATGAAAATGCGGGTTTCCATCGCGCGCGCGCTCGTCACGGAACCCAAGCTTCTTCTGATGGACGAACCTTTTGCCGCTCTCGACGAGATTACCCGCCAGAAACTCAACGACGATGTTCTGGCGCTTTGGAAATCAACCGGAATCACGGTCGTTTTCGTGACGCATTCGGTGTTTGAATCCGCCTATCTTGCCAACCGGATCGTCGTCATGAAAGCCAGACCGGGCCGGGTCGATTCCGATTTTCCGCTGCACACAAGTCTGGAGCGGGACAGTCACTACCGGACATCGGAAGAGTACCGTCAGGCCTGCTCCGAAGTCTCTGCCAGGTTGTCCGAAGCGATGGGGGGCGAGGAACACGCATGACAGTTCCGGTCGAAAAGGTTCAGCTGACCACCGAAAACAGGGACGGCATGGACAGCATATCCGCCAGTTCCACGCGGCCTGCCGCCGTTCAGTTGCCGACAAAGGAAACCGCGGTCGCGCAAAAGCGCCGCGAGCGCCTTCTCACGATTTGCATACCGCTATGCGTGATCGCGTCGCTGATTGTCCTTTGGCATGTCGTCGTGACCGTCAACGAAATCCCGCACTATATCCTGCCCGGGCCCTGGCTTGTCGTGAACGCGCTCGTGTCCGACTGGCACATCCTGCTGCCGGCGCTCTGGGTGACGACCAAGATCACGCTCATGTCGCTGGCGCTTGCACTGATCGGCGGCGGCGGAATGGCAATCCTGCTTGTCCAGTCGCGCTGGATCGAAACGGCTCTTTATCCGATCATGGTCATCCTGCAGGTCACGCCGATCATCGCGATCGCACCGCTGATCCTGATCTATGCCCCGACAACGCAGTCCGCGCTTCTCATCTGCGCTTTCGTCGTCGCGTTCTTCCCGATCCTTTCGAACATGGTCCAGGGCCTGAAGAGCGTCGACCACAATCTGCTCAACCTCTACGAACTCTACGGCGCGAGCCGCTGGCAGACGCTGATCTATCTGAAACTGCCCTCGTGCCTGCCCTATTTCATGACGGGGCTCAGGATCGGCGGCGGACTTGCGCTGATCGCGGCGGTGGTGGCCGAGTTTGCCGCCGGTTCCGCCGGGGCCGGGTCGGGCCTGGCCTTCCGGCTCCTGGAATCGCAGTTCCGGCTCAACATTTCGCGGCTGTTTGCAGCCCTCTTCCTCCTTGCCAGCCTCGGCGTTCTGATTTTTGCACTGACCTCCTTCATTTCCTGGTGGACCCTGCATCGCTGGCATGAAAGCAGCCTGAAACGGGAAAACTGATGCAACTCGACCTTCCCAGAGCAAACCGGTTTGCCCTGCGCTCCGCGACGCTTCCGAGTGTGCTTTCGCCGGCGGCCACCGGCGCCGTGAAGGATGGGCTGTGTGCAGCCGATCTTGTCATCTCCGACGGCAGGATCGAAGCCGTTCTGAGAGCCGGTTCAGCCCCGGCAGATATCGACGGCGTCGACCTGGAAGACCGGATGGTCTGGCCATGCTTCACCGACATGCACACGCATATCGACAAGGGCCATATCTGGGATCGGCAACCCAACCCGAGCGGTGATTTCGACGGTGCCCTGATGGCAGTGCGGGCGGACCGGGAAGCCAACTGGAATGCCAGGGATGTCGAAACCCGCATGGATTTCTCGCTGCGCTGCGCCTATGCGCATGGGACAAATCTGCTCCGGACCCATATCGACAGCCTGGCGCCGCAACACCGGATCTCGTTCGAGGTCTTTTCGGACATGCGAACGCGCTGGAGCGACCGCATAAAGCTCCAGGCCGTTGCTCTCTTTCCGATCGATGCCATCGACGACGACGCCTATTTCTCCGACCTCGTGAACGTGGTCGCGGCACATGGCGGCCTGCTCGGTGGTGTCACCTATCCGATGCCCGATCTCGACAGCCGTCTCGACCGGCTGTTTCAGGCAGCGTCCGGGAAAGGACTGGATGTCGACCTCCATGTCGACGAAACGCAAGATGCCAACGTGCTCACCCTTTCCGCCATCGCGGACGCCAAACTGCGCAACGGCTTCGAAGGCGCGGTCACGGTCGGACACTGCTGTTCGCTTGCAAGACAGGACGAGAATTGGGCCGCGGCAACCGTCGCGAAGGTCAAGCAGGCCGGCCTTTCCGTGGTTTCCCTGCCGATGTGCAACATGTATCTGCAAGACCGGCATCCGGGCCGGACCCCGCGTTCGCGCGGGATCACCCTGTTGCATGAACTGATGGCAGCGGACATTCCCGTGGCGGTCGCTTCCGACAACACCCGCGATCCGTTCTATGCCTACGGAGATCTCGACATGGTGGAGGTGTTTCGCGAGGCCGTCAGGATCGCCCATCTCGACCACCCGCTCGACGATGCGGCCAAAGTTGTGACGTGTGTGCCGGCGGGTATCCTCCAGGAACCAGGGTTCGGACGCATTGCCAAGGGCTGCGCGGCCGATCTGGTGATCTTCAACGCCAGAAGCTGGAGCGAATTTCTATCCCGTCCGCAGGCGGACCGCATCGTGGTGCGGAATGGCATGGGCATCGACCGCCGCCTGCCGGACTATCGTGAACTTGACCCACTGATGAGAGGCTGACGATGGCCGACTACGAACAGATCAAGGCTGAGCTCGACGGTGTGGCGGTGGAAGACAATCCGCGTCTCGTACAGGCAAAAAGCCGGGACTTCTACTGGTATTCTCCGGTTCTGAAACGCCAGCTCGACAACGTCACCGGGGATCTCCTGGTCTCGCCGAAGAACGAGGACGAGGTCATCCGGGTCCTGAAGACCGCCTTCGCGCACGGCGTTCCGGTGACGCCGCGGGGAACAGGTACGGGCAATTATGGCCAGGCCATGCCGCTCTCCGGCGGGATCGTGCTCGACATGTCACGCATGGACGAGGTCAAGGAAATTGCCCCGGGAAGAGTCGTGTGCGGCCCGGGGATCGTGATGGCCAAGCTGGACGCCCAAACGCGGGAACATTCCGGCCAGGAACTGCGCTTTCATCCGTCCACGGCGCAGACCGCCACGATCGGCGGGTTCATTGCAGGCGGCTCCGGCGGGGTCGGTTCGGTGCATTGGGGCGGCCTGCGCGACCTCGGCAACATCCTGCGACTGCGCATCGTCACCATGGAAGCCGAACCGCGCGTGATCGAGCTGTCGACCTGGGATCTGCAGAAGGTCAGCCACGCCTACGGCACCAACGGCATCATCACCGAAGTCGAAATGCCCCTGACCACGGCATACGGCTGGGTCGACGTGATCGTCGGCCACGACACCTTCATGGATGCCGTCGTCTTTTCAGACCGGCTCGCGCGCAGCAACGGCCTGCTGCTCAAGGAAGTCGCTCCGATTGCCGCTCCGATCCCCTTTGACTACTTCACCCGCCACAAGCCGTGGCTGAAGGAAGGCGAAGCGGTGACCGTGCTCATGGTGGCACCGCAGTCCATGTCTGCCGTCCTGGCGCTTGCCGAGCGCATGAAGGGAAGTCTTCGGTTCCGCTCCGACGAGGTGGAGAGCATGAAGGGTATTCCGCACGCCTACGAGCTCGCCTGGAACCACACCACGTTGCGCGCACTGAAGTTCGACAGTTCCTTTACCTACCTGCAGACACAGTATCCGAGCCCGAACCACGTGGAACTCGTGCAAAAGACGACGGAAATGTTTCCCGGTGAGATCTTCGGACACCTGGAATTCCTGCGGTTCGACGGGCAGGTTCAGTGCTCCGGGTTGCCGCTGATCCGGTTCACCACGGAAGAGCGGCTGGACGAGATCATCCGCCTGCACGAGGAAAACGGGTGCGCGGTCTTCAATCCGCACAGGTATACGCTGGAAGAAGGCGGCATGAAGCGCACGGACCAGGTGCAACTGGACTTCAAGAAGGAAACCGACCCGAAGGGCCTGCTTAATCCGGGCAAGATGATCGCGTGGGAGAACCCGGATTTCGACTTCAATGACGGCGGAACCTATCTCTTCCCCGGACTTCAGTCCTTCGCCGAGGCGTGAGCGAATGCGTGTTCTGGTTCTGCATTCCCACCCGCAGGAGGCAAGCTTCGGCCGTGCCCTCTTTCACAAGACCTGCGAAAGCCTGGAAAAGGCCGGCCATGAAGTCGACCGCTGCAATCTCTATGACGAAGGTTTCGACCCCGTCCTGTCCGCCCATGACAGGGACATCTATCATACGGTTCCGGACAACAGGAAACTCGTCGACAGCTATTGCGAGCGGCTGCAGGCCTGCGAGGCGCTCGTCCTGTGTACGCCGGTCTGGAATTTCGGCTTTCCGGCGATCCTGAAAGGGTATTTCGACCGGGTCTGGCTGCCCGGCGTGTCCTTCGATCTGGAAGACGGCAAGCTGACACCGACATTACGCCATATCCGGAAGCTCGGGGCGGTCATGACCTATGGCGGCAGCCGGTGGCGCGCGCTGCTCGTCGGCGATCCGCCGCGCAAGATCGTCAAACGCGTGATCCGCGCCCAGATCAAGATCGGTGCGCCGGTCAAGTATCTCGCGCATTACGACATGAACAACTGCACGCCGGAAACGACATCGGCCTTCCTGAACAAGGTCGGCGCGGAAATGGAACGTTTCTGACACCGACCGTGTCTGCGCAATTGGTTACGAGCCGGCCGCGCACTTCTTTCAGAAGATCTTCGCGGCCGTGACTTCCACTTCGACCAGAAACTCCGCACGCGTGAAGCCGCCAACGATCAGCAGAGTCGAGACCGGCTTGATCGAACCGGTGTACCGGTCCCTCACCGCCATGTAGTCGGCAAAGTCTTCGCGCCGCGTGACGAACCCGGAGATCCGGATCACGTCCTCAAAAGTCATGTCCGCTTCGCGCAGGATCGTGGCGATCGCTTCGAAACAGATCTCGGCCTGCCCCGTCACATCAGCTGGAATTGTGTCATCCGGCCTGATGCCGAGCTGTCCCGACGTCACCAGAAGGCTTGCGCCCGGAGGCACTTGAAGACCGTGATTGTAGGCGCCGAAGGGCGCGCGGACGGACGGCGGATTGAAGGTTCTTTTTCCCGGATCGCTGGACATGGACTGGAAGGCTCTTTTTTTGGTGTGAGGTGCCGGTCGCGCGCTGCATTCCCCCTATCATTCTTCTCCCTAAAGTGCGGGTCAACCGTCAACCTGGTGAAGAATTTTCCGGCGGGGTTCAAGGATGCCACTCACGCTTACGCGCCCCAGACAACGGCATCTTCGTGCCGTTTGATCATAAGCCGCAGGTTTTCGAAACTCTTTGCGACGTACCGTGCGTATTTATCAACGGCGGGCAAATAGGGTGCGTCGGCCAGGCGCAGGATGCCGAGGGGATGGGGCACACCAGCCAGGAAGGGTCCTCGACAGAGGCTTTCCATGAGCGGTTCGACCCTGAATTTTTGGAGCATGCACTTCATGCAACAGACACAGTAATCACCGAGATAAACAAACATCTGAAGATCCGTTCCCTGCTGCCGCCAGTGGCGAAACCGGGAACAAACAAAGTCACAACCGGCAGCTTTGACGCATAGTTGCAGCCGCATTGCAGCCCCGACCCACCCAGTGTTCCGGAATATTTTTTGCTAAATTACTGAAAGTATTGGTCGGGGCAGCAAGATTCGAACTTGCGACCCTCTGGTCCCAAACCAGATGCGCTACCAGGCTGCGCTATACCCCGATCCGTTGATTTGGGGGGTGTACATAGGTTCGCAGATTGCGTCAAGCGGGAATGATGAGTGAAGTTTCTTCCATTGTGGACATGCACCGACAAAATGTTCCCGGACTGATTTCAGGCGCCGAGCATGGTGCGGTCGCGTTCCGGGCTGTTCCCAAGACTGCAAAAAACAAGACCACAAGACAACGTGCTTTTGCACGGAATGCGCGCAAATCGTGTCTTTTGTGACGGATATCATAACGGAGTTTCCGCAGCGTCCCTATTTCAGGATCCAAGCGATGCCGGCGCCTTGCCGGCCCAAGATGCATGGAGACTGGTGATGAGTTCAGTTAAAGCCAAACGCGGCTACAAGGGCCCCTATGTCGAGCAGTTGCAACGTCAGCTCAACCGGTCCTCAATCGGCATTACACTGACACCGGACGGTGATTTCGGGTCAAAGACGGAGGGCGCGGTTTACGCGTTTCAGAGTCAGGAGAGCCTCATGGTCGACGGTGTTGTCGGCGCCTTCACCGACGCTGTCCTGTTCGCAAAGGATCATCAAAAACTGCGGCACAAGCCCAAGGAAGTCTACCAGGGGGCAACGTCCAACTGTTGGGCCGCAGCAACCGAGAGCTGGCTGACCACGCGATCCGGGCGCCGCAACTACACGCAGGAACAGATCATCTCCGGCATGATCTCGGAAGGCGGCGCAAGATCAAATGGCGCGTTGCGCATCCCGAGCGGCCAGACACTCTGGGAACTCTATTACGGTCTGCGTCCGGTCTCGGTTTCTGCAGACGATTTCTATGCCGAAACGGCCTTTACCCGCATGTCCTGGCACGGCCCCCTCATGATCGGCTACAAGCCCACCGGGTCCGATGTCGGGCATGTCGAAGTCATGTGGGGGACCACGATCCACAAGGGCAAGCCCGCCGTAATAACAATGGATCCCCTGAAGCAGACCAACCCCATGAAAGTGATCAAGATCCCGGAATTGCACGGCATGGGCGGCCGCGTGACAACATGGATGCCGAAAGTGCCCCTGCTGATCTAGTCGACTTCATGACCTGGCCGAACCGGCGCCGAACGGGCGCGCGGACAAAGGGTCGCCGCCAAGCCACTCAGGGTTCAGACAAATGCGCATTCGAACGGGTGTTTCAGGAAAGGAGTGGCAACCTCGCGGGTAAACATAGGGTTACGGAGGATCACGCGCGAGGCTGCCAAGCGATAATTCCAATCGCAAATTAACGCTACGGCATGTTTATTAATGAACCGTTTCGTCTCAAAAAATTTTAGCTCCCTCGTTTGAGGGAGACATAGCGCAGAAGGCGGACCGCAATTCGTCAAACCTGATCATCCGGCCGTCAATGAACGCACTCGCTTGCCCGTTATTCGGGCTCATTCACCCGTCATGGACGTGCTGGACACCGTGTCGCCGACCTTGATACCGCTTTCTGCCGATGTTCCCGCGTTGAGTTCCAGGACGTATTTGGCGGGCGCCCCCGAGGGAATCGTCTGCTCGGAAAAGGGCGTCGTGTCGGCAGCGATGCTGACGATCCTGCCGGCGGCGTCGATATAGATGATATCGAGCGGCAGCGGTGTGTTCTTCATCCAGAAATAGCGGTCTCCCTCCTGTTCGAAGATGAACAGCATGCCGTGGTCGGCGGCCATTTCCTCACGAAACATCAGACCGCGGGAACGCTCAGGTGCGGTGACCGCAACTTCTACCGTGAACTCATGCGTTTTCGCGGCGCTTTCAACAGTCAGCGGTTCGGTGCGCAGCCGCTTGCCGTCATCCTGTGCGACGGCGCCAGCGGACAGGCCCGTCACCAGGATCAGGGCAAGGAACATCCGGGCGGCTGGGCGGAAAAATCGGGACACTGGTTTTCACCTTCAACAGTTACACACCGGCAGGCGTGCGATTGCACATCTGCCGGTCACTTGAATTCGGGACTGCGCCCTTTCAGGATCAATCCGCGGGTCGAGGGACATTCGGCAAACAAAAAGGCCGGAGCAAGTCCGGCCGGAAGGAAAGTCCGCGCATGCAGTCTCTGATCAGTGCGAGGCGGGAATATGAGTTCCGGTTCCCACGGGGCGGATCTCGGCCGCCATGCGCCCTTTCGGCCCCTGGCCGAAACGAACCTGCACATCCTGCCCGGGCCGCAGTTCCGTGATCCCGAAGCGGCGCAGCGTCTCCATGTGAATGAAGATGTCTTCCGTGCCCTCACCCTGTGTCAGGAATCCGAACCCCTTCACCCGGTTGAACCACTTGACCGTCGCCGTTTCAAACCCGCCTTCGGGAACGACCTGGACATGGGTTCGTGACGGCGGCAGCTGCGAAGGATGGGTCGCCGTCGTTTCGTCCATCGACAGGATGCGAAACGCCTGCAGCCCGCGAGGCCGGTCGAGCACTTCGCAAACAACGCGCGCACCCTCGTAAGCCGTCTGGTAACCGTCGCGCCTGAGACAGGTCACATGCAGAAGTATGTCGCCGTCCCCGCTATCTGGTACGATGAAGCCGTAGCCCTTGCCCACATCGAACCACTTTATTGTTCCGGCAATCTCGAATACGTCGACGGCAACGTCCTCTGCCGTCGTATCGAGCGCGCGGGGTTCCCGTGCGGTTTTCACCCCCATAGCGATATTGTCCCGTCTCTGGTCCGCATCATTAGGCCGACGGCAAGTTGCGACTCACCTCACGACCGATTCCTAATAAAAGGATAACATTGCGACTTATAGCGAGAAGCGAAATTGTGGAACTAACCACAGACCATTTACAGGTTTTGATCAATTTCTTCGCCAAAACCTGAAAAAGTTTGTGCCAGCGGTGTCCGAATGACAGTAGAGGCCAGCGAATCGAGCGGCGTTTCTTGTCCATTGAGAATCACCAGTTCGGCGCGATTGCGAACAGCATTTACAGGCAACTGGGCCGCAGGATGCACCACAAGCGAGGTTCCCATGGCCAGGAAGACGTCGCAGGTCTGCGTGGCCTGAAAGGCGGCTTCCAGTTCGGCCTCCGGCATCTGCTGGCCAAAACTGACGACCGCGGCCTTGAGCACGCCGCCGCAGGCGGTACAGCGCGGAGAACGCCGTGCCTCCACGTCCTCCTTCTGGTCGGCGAGTTCCGCGCGCATGCCGCATTCCAGGCAGGTGGCATAGGTCGAGTTGCCGTGAATTTCGATCAGCCTGTCCTCCGGAAACCCGGCCGCCTGATGCAAACCGTCGACATTCTGGGTGATGAGGCATTTGAGCTGCCCGGTTTCGGCAAGTTTCGTCAGGGCATGGTGCGCTGTGTTCGGCTTCGCCGTTTCAAAGAATTCGGCCATCTCGAAACGCCTGTCCCAGTCTTCCAGACGGCTTTTTTCGGAGGCAATGAAATCCTGGTATTGAACCGGCCTGCGCTGGGACCATATCCCTCCCGGGGACCGGAAGTCCGGAATTCCCGATTCAGTCGAAATTCCCGCGCCGGTCAACGCGACAATGCTGAGGCCGTCATCCTGAAAAAAATCGGCTACAAAGTCTCTGGCTTCGGAAAGGCTGGTGATAAAGGTCATGAGCCGGTCGGGCACCTCTGGATAGATCCCTCGATTGAGGAAAAGGACAAGCTATGCGTTATCTGCACACGATGGTTCGTGTAACCGACATTGAAGAGTCCCTGGACTTTTATTGCAACAAGATGGGCATGACGGAGATCCGCCGTCACGAAAGCGAAAAAGGCCGCTTTACGCTGATCTTCCTTGCCGGCGGGGACGATATCGAGGCGGCAAAGGCGAACAAGGCTCCGCTTCTCGAACTGACCTACAACTGGGATCCGGAAGAATACGGCGGCGGCCGCAATTTCGGGCACCTTGCTTTCGAGGTCGACGACATCTACGCGTTTTGCGAAGACCTGCAGAAAAAAGGCGTGACGATCAACCGTCCGCCGCGCGACGGCCACATGGCATTCGTTCGTTCGCCGGACAACATTTCCTTTGAATTGCTTCAGAAGGGCGAAGCCCTTGAAATCAAAGAGCCCTGGGCGTCCATGCCGAACACCGGCGAGTGGTGATTCCGTCCGGTTTTCAACATGCGCGGGTCCGGAAAACCGGACCTGCAAAAAATTGTCGCAAAGGCTCTTGCAGGCAAGTCCATTCCCGCCTATAAGCCTCCCCACGACGCAGCCGCGTCGACCGCGCGCCCATCGTCTAGCGGTCTAGGACGCCGCCCTTTCACGGCGGAAACACGGGTTCGAGTCCCGTTGGGCGTGCCATTTTCCCTCAGAAATTCCTGGTCGGGTACCAAAAGCTTTCGCAGCAACGTCATCGCGTGGGCGAAACGTAGCGGCCTTCGATCGCCTGGGCCGGGTCGTCGTTGCCGAAAAACGTTCTGCCCGGAAAATGACGCCGGTAAAATGCGGCCAGGTCGCTCGCGGACGGACCGGCATATTCGATCCTGCCATCTGGAAAAAAGACATCAAGATCGTCGTCCTCGTGACCCGAGGCGTAGGTTTCCTGCGATCCGTGCAGGATCATGTTGACGCCGATACGGCTGTTCACGAAGTTCTGGACATCCACGAATTTCGGCGACCGTGCATGCGTCTGTCCGAGCCTTTTTTCCTTGACCCTGACGATCCGATCCGGGGCATCCATGTCGACGATGCCGTAGAGATCAAAATCTCCGTGGATGCACTTGCCCGCCGTGATCAGTGATCCTGACGTGAACTTCACACAGCCATAGTACGGATCCTCCGGATTGCGCTCGACGAAGTAGAGGCCGCCCGCGGGAATGTAGGTAAAGCTCTTCTGTTTTTCATAAGTGGACATTTCAGCATGCAACTGGCCCGCAAATGAGCGCCACGCTGCGAGAGCCTTTGCATATTTGCCGTCCGCGTAGGCGTCTGCGCCGAACAGGGCCGGATCGACCACGAGGCCCGCAATCACACCCCTTTTCGCTTCGGCCAGACGCGCTCCCGTGGGTGCAACATTGAAATCGGCCGTCTTTGCCTTGCAATCCAGCCGCTTCGGCACCGCGTAGGGTTCTCCGATATGCTGCAGCGATGCGGTATTCGTGCGCCTCACCAGGATAGCGACATTGTAGAGCTTCGCCGCAGTCTTGAAGACACCAAGGTGCGGAGCTTTCATGTGAGAAAGGATATCAGAACGACCGGCCATCATAACCGCTCCTACGTGAGCTGAACCGCGGCAATTCGGCATTGCCACCCGACTAAGCAAATCATAGCAGGATCCGCTACGGAACATGCGTGATCTTTGTCACGGATATTGTGTACGCAGGCAGCAATATCCGCACGCGCCCCGGCACCGGTTCCTTCTCTCGCGTCAACTGACGGCACTTTTCGTCTGACGACGACGAAAATTTGATGCAAAAAACGTTGAAGCTTCTGTGAGAACGGTGGAATCGCCTACAAAGTTTGGCTATGATTTGCGCCGAAACTGACGCGTTCTTGAAACCTTCGCACTCGGGCAGGTGGGTATTTTTTAAGGGCAATTTCACCAAAACGCATACTTGTGACACGTATTACACATCGATTAATGCCGCAGAGGTAGGTTAAAGAAGAAGAGGACACTCGCCTCAAATAAAGATCGGACAAACCGACGGGCAATATTGATCTTACGAGAGGACAGGACATGTTCACACGAATGATCGCCGTGCTGGCAATATTGTTGGCAGGGACGATACCAGCCCTGGCAAAGCGCGTTGCGCTCGTCATCGGCAACGGCGCCTACGAACACACGATTCCACTACCCAACCCATCGAACGACGCGGAAAAAATGGCTGCAAAGCTGCGCAGCCTCGGTTTTGAAGTCGTTGCCGGCCAGGACCAGACCTACAATGACATGCGTCGTTCCGTCTTGGATTTCGCGAAGAAGGCCTACGGTGCCGAAATCGCCCTGCTGTTTTACGCGGGCCACGGCATGCAGGTCGGCGGCCAGAACCTGCTAGTCCCGATCGATGCCAGAATCGAAGACGAGACGTCGCTCGATTTCGAGACCATCTCCGTCGACTTCATCATGCGCCAGATGTCCAAGGACGTTAAGGTGCAGATGGTGTTTCTCGACGCATGCCGCGACAATCCGCTGGCACGTACACTCGCACGCCGCATGGGACCGAGCCGGTCCGGAAGCCTCGGTGCGGGCCTTGCGGAAATCAAGGTCGAGGAAACCGGTGGCGAAGGCTCCGTGATTGCGTTCGCGACGAGCCCCGGCGACGTCGCACTGGATGGCGAGGGACAGAACTCTCCGTTCACGTCCGCTCTCATCCGTCACATCGACACGCCGAACGCATCCATCCAGACCGTGATGACGCGCGTTACCGGCGATGTCTACGACGCCACCGAAAAGCGCCAGCGTCCCTGGGTCAATGCATCGCTGATCGGCGAAGTTTTCCTTAACAAGCAGGCTGCACCGGCAGCGGCGGGAACCGAAGTCGCCTCTCTTGGAAGCACAGCGACGACGTCGCCCGTGCCCAACCAGGCCGTGAACAACGCTGCGACAGCAGCTGCTGCCACTCCCCAGCCGAATCTCGACTGGGAGCGCGAGAAGCTGATCTGGGAAGCCGCGAAATCAAGCGATACGGTTGCCGACTACGAATCCTACCTGTCGGCATATCCTAAAGGCACCTTCGCCGACTTTGCCCGCAACTCGATCAAGCGTCTGCAAGGCGGCGCCCAGGTTGCCGCGGTCAACCCGGCCGCAACGGCTCCGGCGAACGCTGCGCAGGGGGCGGCACCGGGTGCAGCGGTCACTTCCCTACCGAACCCGCAGACAGCCGTTCCCGGCACTGCGGAAACCGAAGCCTCACTTGGCTGGAACCGGACCGCACGGCGGGAAATCCAGACACGCCTGAACCTTACCGGGCACAATGTCGGGCGTCCCGACGGTGCCTTCGGACCCAAGACGCGGGCCGGCATCACAGCCTGGCAGACGGCGAATGGCCTGGTTCCGACCGGCTTCTTCACCGCCTCTCAGCAGCTGCTGCTGACCAATCAGACAGCGACGCAGTACTCGGCCTATATCGCTGAAATCAAGCGCAAGCAGCAGGCTGCTTCCGCCTCGCGCAGCACTACGACCCGCCGGAACAACACGACCCAGCCCCAGCGTGCGACCAACACGCAGCGGCGGAACACCGGCGGAGGCGTGAACCCGGCAGGTGCCGCGTTCATCGGCGGCGTTGTCGGCGGCATCATCGGTGGTGCGATAGGCCGATAGATGAGCGGCACAGAAACAGGAAAGCCCGGCAATTTGGCCGGGCTTTTTTTTGCGGTCAGTCCAGTTTGAGACTGACGCGCTTGAGTTGCGAGGTTTTCGCCACATCCAGCACCTTGACCACCTGCTGAAAATCGATCGTCGCATCCGGGATGAGCACGGCAGTTGCCGCACCCGCCTCCGCCAGGCGATCCAGTTCCCCGGCCAACTTGGTCAATGGTACATTCTTGCCGTTCACGACCAGGCGCGGTTGCGCGTTCCCCGGCCCCGCCCGGAAATTGATAAGGACGGCAGGAATACCTTTCACGGTGGAGGTATCAGAAACGCCCGTCGCCTCTCCGCTACCGAGAGCCACATCCAGCGGCCGCCAGATGCCGAATGTCGACGACAACAGGAAGAACATCACGAGAATGAAGATCACATCAATGAGCGGTGTCAGCGGTATCCGCCTGCGTTTTCCAATCGGTGGATGGATCAGGATCATGTGTTCCGTCTTCAATCAGAAGGCTTGAGCGGTGCCGACCTTGTCATATTCCATAAGTCCGCGTCAAACGGCAGCGAAAGGTCAAATTGACCCGCGCGGCGCTCCGTCTTAGCGTAAGCATTCGATGATCAGAGAGTTCTTCCTCATGGCGAGAGCCAAGCATGCCGCGTATCGAATCCCATGCGCACGGCACTTTAACCGGGCCGCAGCCTTCTTGTGCGTTGCGTCGGTGCTGTTGTTCATGGCTTCTCAGGACGCCCAAGCCGGGCTGCGTGTTTGCAACGGGTCCGTTGATCTGGTGAACGTTGCCATCGGATACGACACCGAGGAGGGTTTGCGCACCGAGGGATGGTGGACCATAACCGCGAATGCCTGCAGCCAGGTGCTCCAGGAACCGCTGAAGGCAGAAAACTATTATCTGCATGTTTCGGACGGTTTCGGCGAAGGCCGGCTCGGCGGTGACGTGACGCTGTGCATCCGGCAGGAAAAATTCGTTCTGTTCGACGGCGACCAATGCTGGCAAAGAGGCCTGATCGAGGCGGATTTTTTCAAGATCGAGACGGAAGGCGCTGAAGACTGGACTGTTTTGTTGTCATATGACTGATTTTTGTGTCAGATGGCGTTGAGTGCTGATTTTGTTATCGTTTCAGCGTGATGTTTTCGGGGGAATTACATGCGGTTTTTGACGCATTTCATCGCAATTTGTTTTATGACAATCGCCTCGGTTGCACCAGGCCTGGCACAGGCGCCGACCGGCAAGATCAGTCTGGAACTGAACCACGTCCAGCCAACCCAGGACGGCGGCTGCCGCTTGTCGATTATCGCGACCAACGGTCTGGAACGCCCGATGAATCAGCTCGGCCTGGAAATTGTTGCCTTCAACACGGATGGTCTTGTCGATCAGTTTCTGCGGCTTGAATTCTCGCGAATTTCGGCCGGTAAAACCAAGGTTCTCCAGTTCGACCTTGCCGGAAAGGCATGCGACAGCCTGTCCAGGCTTCACATTAACGACGTGTTGAACTGCGTTCCGGCGAGTGTCACGGACGTCTTTTGCCCCGATTTGCTGGACCTTGGAAACCGGACAGCGATCCAGTTCGGCGACTGACCGTGTCACCCGAGACCGAATGGAGCCGGATCTGAATGTCTGAGACCTCGTCTTCTCTCCTGGAACTGGGCGGGCCGGTCGTTCTGGTGCTGCTCGGGATTTCGATCCTGGCGCTCGCGGTCATCCTTGCAAAAGCGTTCCAGTTCTCGAACGCACGGGTTGGCCGTCACACTCTGGTGCGGCAGGCCGTCACCATGTGGCGGACCGGAGACCGGACCAAGGCGACGCAGGTTCTGCTCAAGGACCGGTCCCTCTCCGCCGGGCTCATACGCAGCGCGATGGATGCGATCCAGATGCTGGAAAACCAGGCGCTCGGATCACAGGAACGCGACATCCGCGAAGAACGACTGCGAGAAGAGATTTCCGCGCGTGCGGCCGACCGGTTGTTCGGACTGGCAAGCTGGCTGAAGGCGCTCGATCTGGTCACCCAGATCGCGCCACTGCTCGGCCTGTTCGGAACCGTTCTGGGGATGATTGAAACCTTTCAGACGCTTCAGGAAGCCGGTTCTGCGGCAAACCCGGGCACACTGGCAGGCGGCATCTGGGTCGCGCTGCTCACGACCGCCTGTGGCCTCGCCGTGGCAATACCGGTCTCCGTTGCCGTGACCTGGTTTGAAACGCGTCTTGAAAAAGAGCGGGCAGCACTTGAAGTGCTGCTGACGGGTGTCTTTACCGCCGGCACAGGTGCGCAGCAACCGTCATCGTGACACCTTGAAGGCCTCGATCGAATAGACCCCCGGCTTCTCAAGAACGCTGGCGATGCGCCCCGCAGCTCGCCTTGTGAACGGAGCGGGCTGGTTTTCCTTGGGTCTGTTCCAGATGGTCAGGATCAGGCTGTATTCATTCTCTTCGTTGCCTGGAAAGGAGACCGGAAAACTGAAGCGCCATCCTCCAATTCTGTCCGTGCTGTTTTCCGGGCGAACATACTTTCGGGCATCGTGTATCTGTCCGTTCCTGTCAATGAGGTAGAGTTCCGGAGGCCCCTTCCCGTTCAACTCCAGCCCGGCAGCTTCCGCCTGCGCAATACGTCCGATCGGCAAATCGCGCTGGATCACGCCCCTCAATTGAGATCCGCTTCTGATGTCTGTACTCGCCAGTTGAACTAGGCCGGGCGCTTCGATGCCCTTTGAGGTTTCAAGCGTATCGAGCACAGCGCACTGTCCGTTGGAAATCGGACGCACCTGCATGTCCGGATCGTAGCCCTGCGTTCCCTGAAACTTGCTGTAGAACTCCAAGAAACGGGGAATACCGACCCCAAATGCAAGGATCTCAGCCGTGTCTGTTCCGGCCGCCAGGACGGTGATATGCGCACAGCTGCCAATATCATAGTCGGACACATACGCAGTTACCTCCGCGAGAGGGTCGATCGTCGGCACGTCGTCCGGCGGCACGCTTGGCTCGGGGTCTGCGACGGTGGGCGCTGTTGGCACGCTGGAGGTTTCCGGGTCGCTCGGAAGCACGGAAGGTGAAATGATCTCCGAAGGCTGGACCGCGGCAATCTGCTCTTCGGCCGGTGCAACTGCCTGCACGTTGCCGGGTGTCACTTGCACTGGGCTGGCACTCGCCGCCGGGACCGTCTCGCTCTCGACCCGGCTCACCGGCGGGCTCGCTGCGACGGCCACGTCTTGAACAACCTCCGTCGACGTGATCGCCTGCACAGCACCTGTATTCGGCGTAACAGCGCTCACAGGCGCCGAACTCGTCGTGGGCGTAACCGGGGCCGGACGTGTTGCCGCCGTCACCGCCTCGACCGGTGGTGCAACACTCAAAGCCGGCGGCCGGACCGCGCTATCGACAGTTTGCGGCTCGACCTGGGTGGTCGGCTGGACGCTCGTTACAACGGCAACTTCACTGCCGGTCTGGGCCGGAACGACGCTTGGAACGGCGACGATGGTTTCAGGCTGGCTCGCACCTGACGGAACATCTTCAGGAACGGCTTCGACGATAACAACATCAGAGGCAATACCGGTCACCACTGTTGCGTCGGGAGGAGCGATGCTCAAACTGTTTTGTTCGACCTGCACCGCCGTCTCCGGCCGGGCGGAGATGATCGGCTGAACTGGTGCCGTAGCTGCAACTTCTGCGGCCGGCTGCACCACCGTTTCCACCCTGTCCGGTGCAACCTGTTCCGTTGGTGTAATCGGCGCTGTCCCGGCCTCGACTGAATCCTGAACGCTCGGCGATACCGCGCTGGAAACTGCTGTTTCACTTTCAACAGGACGGACGGCCTCAATCTGGGCCGGTTGCAGTTCGGAGACGGACGGTGTCAGCGCCTGTTGGATGTCCTCGGGTAAAACAGGTTGAAGAGCGGTCTGGCCGGCAGCTTGCGGCGCGACCGCATCGGGCTGTGCGGCCTCAGCAACCACGGACTGGACCTCTTCTGCGGTCTCGAAAACCAGTTCGTCGCTTTCGATGACGATTTCCGTCTGTGTGATGTCCGGGTCCTGCGCATCCTCGTTGAACGTCAGCGAAATCCCGTAGACAAGAAGCGCGACATGCGCGGCGACGGAAACGCCGAGAACGGCCGTCCAGACATAGGCCGGGATGCGCGCTTCACCGGCAAGATTGTAGACGGCAGCCGTCACGGATCTTCCGCCTCGATCGTGACGAAACTCAGCCTTGCTATTCCGGCGGTGCGAAGCGTCCCGGCAAGACGTGCAACGTCTTTCATTTGTGCATGCCGGTCGACCTGAACCGACAAGGTGTCGATGCCCCCGCCAAGGCCTTCCAGGAAATCGTTCACTCCTGCCTCATCGAGGACCGCGCCCTCGAACCAGACGTCACCTGCGCGCGTGAGCACCAGAGTGTTGCGGACCTGTCCTTCACCCTTGTTTTCGGTTGTCTCGGCCCATTCGAATGCGTCAGGCAACGGCGGCCGCAACGTTCCGGAAACCAGAAGAAACACCAACAGCAGAAAGACAACATTAATCAGCGCAAGAGAACTGTCCGCTGACCGGCTGGGCAGCGGTTTGGGCAAATGGATCGGCTTCGTGTAACGCTTCATTGCGACCTGCAGTCCACCTTCCCGGCTCCACTTTGTTCAAGGAACCACTTTGACCGTGGTCGCGGTCGCCCGCAAGATGGGGAGTTCATCCATCAACGCGTCAAAGTAGGCGTCGGCCTGCTTTTCACTGCGGCCGGAGAGCTTCGCCACCAGGCCGTCTCCGACGAGGGAAATGATCAGGCCGGTTTCCTCCGAAGGCGTCTTGAGATTGAGCGGCACGACAAACCCTGCACCACCGTCGTCGGACTGAAGATAGGGCGACAGGTTGACCACGCTTCCGCTGCTCGAAACGAACAATAGCCCGAGTTCACCTGTCGACGCATCGAAGCCGGAGATCCTGCCGGCCATGTTCTCGCCGTTCGGTACCACAGTCCTTTGCATGTCGAGCCGGAGCTCCGTCTTTTCGCTGCCGTGGGGCGTTGCCCTCAAAAAGGCAACAGCCGGACACTGGGCGTCCGACACGAGATTGGCCTGTATCTTGGCCTCAAACCCCTGCGACCGGGTGAAGTCGCTGTCGAATGCGATGAAGGGCGGCGTGCGCGACGCAAACCCTTCGATTTCAGCGGAATTGGCCGCAATCCTCACAGGCTGCAGATACATGCATTCGTCAGCCTTGTAGTTGTTCACATAGTTGCGCACGCGGTCTTCAGGCTTGGCAGGCTGTTGAGCCACGGCGTCCTGGACCGTGTCGTTGTCCTTCTTATCCTGAGACAACAGGCTGAGGTCAGCCGCGTCGTCCTGACCGTCCGTACTGACCGGTATGTCCGGAACGGTATTGTCCAGGGCCTGATCCGTCGTGTCGTTGTCGGCAGAGCTGTCTTGCGAGCCCGTATCTCCCGACAGCCCCGTGTCTTGAAGCGGCGCATCGGGTGCATTGTCCCTGGGCTGCGCCACAAGAACCGGTTTCTGGTCCTGCTGAGGAACCGATTGCCCTGCCAGGAAATAGACGCCTGCAGCGCCAACACCGGCAAATCCGAGCAGCGACAGCCCGACAAGAATGCGCCTTCCCCACCGGGCTTGCGGCGGTGGCAAGTCCAGGGCCGTTTGTTCCGGAGGCGGCGCGGACGGCCGGATGATGGTCTTGTCTTCGCGCGGCTGGGACATGGGCGCACCCAGCGTCCACTGGGCAACGTCGGCCATCGACGCCGGCCTGTTCGCCGGGTCCGGTTGCAGCATCGCCTCCAGCAGAGGCCGGAACCGGTTGTCGATACCGTCCAACGAAGGCACGATCCTGCGCTTTTCGACCATCTCGACCTGGGAACCGCCCATGTCCGGCTGTCGTCCGGTCAGCGCTTCGGCAATGACGAGCCCGAGCGAGTAAATGTCGCTTCTGGCCGTGACCTTGCCGTCGAACAGGCCAACCTGCTCCGGCGAAACGTAGTTCACCTTGCCCGCGAAGCCGTCGCCGATGATTGTCGGACCACCGGTGTTGGCCCGCGAGATCCCGAAATCGATGATCTTCGCCTGACCGACATCGCCGTTCTGAAGGATAATGTTGTCGGGTGAGAGATCGCGGTGAATGACCTCGCTGTCATGCACATCCTGCAGGGCGGAGGCCAGCCGTATGACGAGCCGATAGGCCGCCTCGGGTTCCAGCGGGCCCGACTCGAGCCGCGACTTGAGCGAGGGGCCGCCCACGAATTCCATCGCAAGGTAGTAGACGCCCAGTGTCGGCTCCTTGGCAAAAACGAAGTATTGCGTCAGGGCGTCGTGCTTGAGTTTTCTGAGGATCTTGGCTTCGCGCTTGAAGAGATCGAGGATCAGCGGGTCCTTGGCGAAATTGGCCAGCAGCACCTTGATCGCGACCGGATCACCGCTCTCGACATCCCGCGCGCGATAGACGATCCCGATACCGCCATCAGCAATGTGTTCCTCGATTTCGTAGAGGTTGTTCAGCCTGGTCCCGATCGGCAGCAAATGGTCATCCGGCTTCATGTACGGCCTGCTCCTTCACTCCGGTTGACCTGGTCGAAGTCCACCACGACCACAGTGACATTGTCCGTGCCACCCTTTTCCAGAGCCCCTTCCAAAAGGTGCTGTGCCACCGATTTCTGTGCACCGTCAAGGAGCATGTTCGAGATGACCGCGTCATCGAGATGGCCGGTCAGTCCGTCGGAGCACAGTAGAAAGCGGTCCCCGTGCCGCAGATTGCCCGAAACCAGTTCGAGCTCAAGTTCCAGTCCGGAGCCTATCGCACGCGTGATCACATGCCTTCTGGAAAAATTCTTGGCCTCTTCGGGGGTAAGCACATTCTGATCCACGAGTTCCTGCGCCTCCGTATGATCGGTCGTCAGTTGCTCCATCGTCCCGTTTCGCAGGCGGTAGACGCGGCTGTCGCCGGCCCACAGGCAAGCGAAGTCCGTTCCGTAGGCCAGGAGTGCGGCAATCGTGGTGCCCATGGCGGCGCCATTGGCCTTTGCTGCAACACGTTCGATGTCTTTTTTCGCGTCGATGACCCGCCCTTCGAACTGGTCCAGCAGATCAACCGCACTGCGCGGTTCGCGGATATATCCGAGCGCGTTCTTGACCAATCCGGACGCCATCGCGCCGGCATGCATGCCACCGGCCCCATCCATGACCGCGAAGACACCCCTTGCTTCGTCGCAGTAAAAGGTGTCCTGATTTTCATTTCGCACGCAGCCGACGTGAGTCAGTCCGATCGAAAAGCCCTGCAGTGCTTCGGAAACCTGCTGGTTCATGTTCGATGATCCTCCGCCTGGTATCGCCCATGGTGTTGCCCTGCCGCTTTCCCGTTATCCGGGCCCGCCTTGAAAGCCTCCGGCAAAAGCAGCCAGCGGAACTCTTCAGGGGCGGGCAATCCATCACAGCCGAACCGGTACGCGCGTGGACCGGCCTGACACCAGAACAACGACAAAACCTGGCCTCGTGAAGCCCGGTCAGGCTCCAGTTGTTCGCAAGAAGACGCGTCTTTCGTTTCAGCACCCTCGAACGGCGCGGCAAGTACTGCAATCGCCCGCTGGAATTCCTGAAGCGCTGCGTCTTCCCCAAGCGCACCGAGCAGAACATCCTCCACGCTGTCATACCAGGCCCCAGATGGCTGACAGGCATCACCGTCCCCCTCCGAAGACCCGACCACCGTCAGCGGAAACTTGCGTCCCACCTTGTCGACACTCGGCATCAGCGCGCCAGCCACACGTGCAGACGGCAGACCGTCCGTTCCGGTCGGCGTCATCCAGAAACGCCAAACAGGCATCGTCATATAGGCGTCCTCCCAGTCACCTCCGAGATCCTGCCTCGATTGCGCAAGACCGTGTATCAGGAACGGTTCCCACAGTTTCAGGAACCCGTCCGGACAGCTGCCTGTTACAAAGTCTGCGCGGTCCGGCAGCTTCCCGAAATATCCGGTCAGGTTATGCTGCATCCGGTTCCCCTCAGAAACTCGTCGGGCACTTGAAGTCGCCGACGGCCGACAGGAAGAATGGGTTCGGCTTGGTGCGCAGCGTGACCGTGAAGGCGACCTGGCGTCCACCGAGCGTCTTGCGGATCACGAACTTGTTCTGTCCGGAGCTGACCCTGTTGGCCCTTATGAACCGGTAGAACGCCCAGTCTCCATGAACCTCCTGACGCGATCTGTACCCGGGTACCTCCGGCTGGATCACCAGAACGACGCGCGGTGTCGCGGTGTTGCTGGGCCAGTCGAAACTTGCCGGCAGAGGCTGAATGTCGGCATTGAACCCGGGGCCGCGGGTGACCAGCACCAGATTGCCGTTCACTTCAAGACTTGCCGCGTCCGCCTGCTGCGACAGCGCGCGCGGAACCACCTGCAAACCGATCGACGGGAACGCATTTCCGGTCGGGAAGAACGCTTCCTTGATCAGGTCTGCCCGCTCGAACTGACGCAGCGTGGCGTTGGACAGCCGGTCCGCCTGCGCTACCTCTGGCTTCCAGTTCCAGGGCCGTGACGACGTATCCACGAGCGCCTTGAGGTTCTGATCGAAGAACTGCTGCATGATACCGGCCGGGGAGAACAGTTTCGCGAATTCGGTCATCGGCACTTCGGACCGCCCATTCGTGAACGGATAGTTCCGCGCGACGATCCTCCGGCACTCGTCGACCACCTGGGACTTGAGCTTCTCGTTCAGCTGCGTGATCGACGTCTCCTTGAACTCCTCGTCGAACTCCTTGGCTGCCTGCAGGATGAGCTGGTCAAAGGGCTTGGGAAACCGGGTCGCGTTGCTCCGGAGCAGCGAAGCCTGGATCTGCACATTGGAATTTGCCGTTTCGCTCTGGATCGGGTTGTTCGCGACGACAAGGAGATTGTCGAGAATGTTCTTGAAGTTGACCAGAAGCGCGTCGATCTTGCGGCTGTTTTCGCCTTCAACCAGCACATGGTAGGGCCGGAAGTGATCTTCGATGGCCTTGCCGGGAATGATGGCCGGCCCCCCGCCCCCGGATGCGGCATTCAGGGCGTTCGCAACACCGCTGGGAGCAAGTGCCTTGATCCCGGCCTCGAGGCCGATCCGTTTCAGGCCGCCGGCCCTGTCCAGAACATAGTACTGGAAGACCTTCTGACCGGCTTCCTTGCCTGCGTCCCCGGCATTGCCCCCGCCACCAAGTGCACCGGCAACGCCATCCTGCGACAAATCCTGCGTCAGGAGCGTTTCTCTTCGGATGCTTTCCAGAAGCTGAACCACCGGAGATGTCGGCGCGGAGACCGCCTGCAGCGTCGTATAGAGCGGTTTGTCGTTGCGCATCGACTTGAATTTCAGATTGCCGAGCGCTTCTTCCCAGGCCTCGATAAAGTCCTTGGTGTAAAGGGCGAGCACTTCGCCGGGCAAGGACTGATACTGGTCCGCAAAGGCATCGGCATCGCCGATCTCGCCGAACACCCACTTGTCGCGTTCAAGTTCCTCGCGAATGCCGGCCAGGTTGGGCAGAACGGAAAGGTGGAAGCCGGGATAGGTGTAGAAGCGGTCGACAAATACCGTGTCGAGGGTATCGCCGTTCACCGTTTCGAACACGGTCTCCATATCCGGACCACCGCGCTGCTCTGCGATCCAGTCCTCGCTTGCAATGCCTTTGGACCTTGACTTGAGCAGCGCGTAGCCACGTTCGGCAAGGCTCACCCGCGCCAGTTCCCGCTGCACCTCCGCCACCAGGACGCCGTCCAGTTGATCCGTCAGCACGTTGCCACCGAAATCCAGATCCAGCATGGCCGCAATATGGGAGTTCAGCTCGTTGCGCAGGACTTCGCCCTGAGGGCCCGGGAAACTTTGCAGGAAGTCGGCACGGAACGAATTCTTGATCTGATCCTTGTCGATCTCCGGCGCGTCCCCGGCGACCATCCGGTAGAGCTTGGTGAGATTGTAAAGCGTGTCGATGTCCTGGCCGCCGGGCCCCGTGCGATTGTCTAGGACGTCGGTCATCTGCTCTTCGATGCGCAGCAGGAGACGCGGACGAAGCAGTCGCTCAAGACCGCTGCGATAGGACGTGATGCCGGCCGCCTCGAGACGTTCGCGCTGGCTCAGGCCGAGTTTTTCCATGAAGGGCGTCGGATCGTTCCGGCTGTCGTAACCGACCGGAAGACCACGCAGGAGCGACAGGATGTAGACAGAATCGCGCAAGCTATCATCGCGCACGACCCTTTGCTCCAGGACGCCTTCGCCTTCCGCGCGCACCGTGGCGACCGCCTTTGCGGTTTCATCAATGAGCGACTTGTTGTTCAGGTAACTCATGGTCCAGAGACTGCCCAGACCAAGCGTCAGCAGCACGATCGCCGAATAGGCCGCGATCCGCGTAGCTGTCGCCATGCGGACGGCCTGCCTGTTGTGCGTGACCCAGCCTGCTTCTCCGATAATCACCTTGTTGACCAGGTCCCGGAGAAAATAGCTCTTGCCCTGCCCCGACAGCGCGGCTGCCTGATAGGAGGTTCCGAAGGCCTGGCTCATCGAGCCGATCACCCGGTCAATTGCTGTTCCGGTCTGCGTCCCGGAGGTGAAGTAGAAGCCGCGCAACACCGCGTTCGGGTAGTAGCGGCTGGGTTCGAAAATCGCGTTGAGGAAGCCGGTAAGGCGATCCTTGAGGGCGGCAATCTGGGTCGGGAACCCATACAGCATCAGGCGGGCCCTCGGATCAGGTTCTTCCTGAAGCCGGTCGGCGAGTTCCTCGTTCAGGCGCTCGATCAGGAGATCGAACTCAGCCGGCGTTTCCGCGACCATGTTCTTGTTCTTTTCGCGGGTCTGGAATGTCGCGCCCCACACGAGGTTCCGTCTGCTCTCCGGATAGGAGCCGAAGAATTCCATGAAGCCTGCGACAGTGTCGGCCTTCGTGAAGATCACATAGACAGGGAAATCAATCTTGAGCGTCTTGTAGAGTTCGATCAGGCGCGCGCGAATGGCATCGGTGTGTTCTTTCAACTCCGTGTCCGACAAGGTCATCAGATCTTCGAGGCTGATGGACACCATGACGCCGTTGACCGGTTGGCGCGGCCGCGCCTTGCGCAGGATACTCAGGAAGCCGAGCCACGCTTCGCTGTCATGCTCCTCATCTGAATCCTGGGTCGTGTAGCGTCCCGCCGTATCGATCAGAACGGCATTCTCGGCAAACCACCAATCGCAATAGCGGGTTCCGCCCAGACCTTCGATCTTCTGCGCTTCACCCTTGCCCCTCGAATTGGCGAACTTGAGCCCGGAATGCATCAAGGCCGTCGTCTTGCCGGCCCCGGGAGGACCGATCATCAAATACCAGGGCAAGTCGTAGAGGTAGGTGCGCGTGTTACCACTAGCCGTTTTCAGGGTCTTCAGCGCATCCTTCATGCGCTCCGACATGATTTGCAGGTCCTGCTCGCTGGCCTTGGGCTGAAGAATTTCCTGTTCCAGGGCGCGGTTCGCCGCAATGCGCTTGTAGATCCGGTAACCGGTCCAGCCGCCAATCGTCAGCAAGACCAGAAACACGAGTAGCAGGCGTACCCAAAGAGGCTCGAACGGACGCACGCCGGCAATCGCCAGGAACGGACCCCCAAACCAGATCAGAGCAATCAAGGCCAAAATGCCTATGATAATTGCCGTTATTCCGAGCCAGAATTTCATTGATAAAACCTTGTTTCTAACTTTGCCCCGGATTGACGTCTAGTTGTCGATAACCAGTCCCTTGGCCGGAGGTTTCAGGAAAACCTCCACCCTGCGGTTGAGCGCCTTGCCGTCCCGGCTGGTGTTGGGCGCGATCGGTTCCTCCGCACCGCGGCCCTCCACCTCCACCCTGTCCGGTGTCTGCAAAAGTGCCTGCATGACGGCAGCGACCGACTTTGCCCTTTCGACCGACAGATGCCAGTTCGTCGGGAATCTCGGATTGTTGCGGATTGGGTCACTGTCCGTGTGCCCGACCACAAGAATTTCACCTTCGACCTGATCAAGGGTCTGGGCGACCTGTTCCACGAGCAGCTGGAATTCGGGCCGCAAAGTCGCTGCGGCCACGTCGAACTGCGCGCGCATCCTCAGCATGATGGCCGGACCCGCCTGCTGGATTTCCAATCCATCGATGCCTGCAAGCTGTTCCGATATCGAATCGATCGGCGCATCCTGCGGCGGCGCCAGTGCCGGCGGCGGCTTGGGCTGGTATCCCTCACGTGCCAGTTCGATCGGGCCGGTCGGGTAGAGCGCGCTGGAACGGCTGGCGATCACTTCGCTGCCGCTCGCAAGAAGAAGCATCAGGGTGACATAGCCCCCGAGCAGCAATGCTCCGGCAACGGCGGCAACCGACCAGATCGGCACGGAGAATCCGGTGCGCTTCTGGATAAGTTCGAGCCCGCGCCAATGTGGTGACAGGTCGTCACCGGGCCGCGGCCTGACGCGCCTCAGGATCTCGTGCAGATCCCTTCGTTCGCGTTCCAATCCCTGCTGACCGCCCTGGATGGCCCGGTACTTGCCATAGAACCCGAGAGACAGACAGGCGTGCATCACTTCAAGGACGCCGAAGTTGCGGCCGGGATCCTGCTTTGCCTTCTCCAGCACCTGATAGAACTCGACACCGCCGGTCGCCTGTCCGAAGAACTGGGTCAGCATGGAATATTGCGTCCACTGGTGCCTGCCGGAAGACGGCAGGTTCTGGACGATGTCATCCGAAGTGGCGCAGAGCGCATAGGCGGCCGACTGGATCTGGTCGTCCGTTATCCCGGCGCTGCGCAGGTCCTTCTCGAAGGTCTTGATCGCATTGTAAACGTCGCGCATGAGAGCGTCGAACTGCGCGTCCGTCATCGTCAGGTGCAGACGGCCGAGCAGCAGAAGCAAAGGAGCCGCTGCACGCGATATCGGATTGCGGTTGGCGACCCGGATCTGGTTGATGTCCGGTGTCTGTGCCAGTTGCCCGGTGGGTTGTGCGCCAGGCGCCTGTTGCGGCGATGGCGGCGGTGGAGCCGGTGCCTGTGCGGGCGGCGGCGTCCTGATGTCCGGCGCTTTTTGCTGGCCGTATTCATATCCGGCCGGTGTCGGCGCATACGGGTCTTGGGCCGCACCGCCGCCACCCTGCCAGGGATCCGGCGCGCCGGAAGGCTGCGGACCGGGAGGTGGCGGAGGCGGAGCCGCCTGTCCCGGCACCGGGGCAGCGGGAGGCGGAGGCGCCGCGGGCGGCTGACCGGCCGGTGCACCCGGCTGGGATGTCTCGCTCCAGCGCCCTCCGGGATTTGGACGGACGATCGTTTTTCCCTTGCGCTTGGAAACGCCGAAGGGATCGTCGTTGTCCGACATCAGCGGCCCTCCCGAATTGCATAGAACTCAAGCTGCAGGTCGGGCCAGTTCCCCGAAAACTGAAGACCGATCGCCGAATCCTGACTGAATTCGCGCCAGAGCGGTGTCGACTTGTCGAGCCTGAAATAGACCCTGTCCGTCAGCGCGCGAATTTGCGCCGGCGGAACGGGCATGTGGATGAGGGGGATGCCCGGCAGGTTCGAATAGACGATCTGGCGCATCTGGCCGAACGGGCCGACCTTGAACAGCCGCGGAAATTCGGTCTGGATTTCGGTCAGGGGACGGCGCGCGGCCACTTCGATCACGAAGTTTGCCTGAGAGAACAGGTTGCGGTCGACGATCGTCGACTTGAAGGCGTTCGGCGCGAGCTGTTCCAGCGGCAAGCGGATCGCGCGGCGATCGTAACCAGCCGACAGAAAGGCTTGAATGTCCGCCAGGACCGGTTTGAAGATGTCGTGCAGCTTGTCGTGATCGTAGACAGGATAGTTGCGCGCGCGGCGCTCCTCGGTGGCGAAGGTCGCAAGTTCGCCGGCAAGCTGAAGGAACTCGGAATAAAGACGTTCGGGGTGAACATAGGCCGACTTGCGCAGATGCATGAGCTGCGGATGAAGCCGATTGAGCATCTGCAACGTCAGGTAATCGAAATTCTGCAAACCGCCGCCTGCAGAGGTATCGGCTGCATAGCGTGACAGTTCGCTCAGTTTCCGTTCGACCCAGCCGATTACGGAATCGATCCAACCCGTCACGACCGGATGCACGTGACACGCCAGCACAGGCGGCGCAAACGTTCCGTCGGTGATGACGATGCGGTCCTTGATCTCCGTGATCCGGGCGACCGGGAGGCAGACATGACCGGGATGCGGTGTCGAGCGGATCGAATAAGTCAGCCGTGGATGTGCGACATCGATTTCCTCTTCCTGCCGGATCGCCGACGTCGAATCGATGATGGTCTCGCGGCCCTGCATATAGCGCGTCGCGGCGTCCTCGCGCCCGTCCGCAACCTCGACGGCATTGACAGTGGTTTCGGGAATGCCAAGCCAGACAATCTGACCGGCGGCGTCCTCGGGAACGTCTATGGCAGGCGGCGGTGTGCCATCGGCAGGGAAATTGAAGACGGTCCCGTCGGGAAAAATCCCGCGGCCGAACCGCAGGGCAAACCTGCACTGCTGACCGACATCCTGATCGATCTCAATGTCGGAAAAGCCCCAGGGATAGGGAGAGGCAAGCCTGACGCGTTCATCCAGCAGGTGCTCCGCATAGCGGTCGCTCTGCTGAAGATGATGCGGCCTCAGAAACAGGCCTTCGGTCCATGCAACCTTGCTATACCATGACATTAAGGCACTGCTCCCTTACCTTGATGACGCCGACGCGCCCCTGACACCCGAAAGCCTCAAAATTGCTGTTCGTCCTATTGCTCTGACTCATCGTTAGAAAATTCTTCGTAGCTTTCCGTAAAGTACTGCGTAAACACGCCGACGACTCCATCGTCATATGCACCTGTCAGCGACGTCCAGCGCTCCTGAAGCCGATCCCACATCTTTGCCTTCTGGTTTCCGAACGTGCTCTTACCGACCTGCCCCTCGTCCTCCACCGCCTTCGGCGACAGTGTCTCATCGAACCGGGCGGCAGCCTTCTGCATCGCGGCGTACGTCCAGACGTGATGCTTCTGGATATCCTTGAACGCCTCCGACATTGCCTTCGGCAACGGAAGATAGCCGGTTTCCTCGACGTTCTGCGCGAGCATCGTCTGAAGCGCCATCTGCGGGGTCGGCGAGAATTTCAGTGCGTTGTTGCCGCTTCGGCTGATTAACGTCCGGTTGGCGTTCCGGGTCATGGCCTTGACCTTGCTGCGCGCCTGAAGGAGGCCCATGACATCGCTGGTAATGCCGTTCAGGATCGAGCCGACTTCGCGCGCGAACTCCTCAGGATCGCGGTCCGACAGAACACTTTCCGGTATTCCCGCGCCTTCCGAGAATGCTTTGAGGATGTCGGGTCCGGCCCCCTGGCCAGACGCTGCCTTTGCCGGTGCAGCCACGGCCGGTGCGGGCTCAAGGTCAGCTGTCCGTACTTCGGCCTCCACTTCAGGCGCGGCAGCCGTCTGCGGCGGTTCAGCCACCTCAACCGGCGCTTCTGCCGCCACTTCAGGAGCGTTTTCCAACTGGACAGGCTCAACTGCCGGAACACTCTCCGGGAAAGGAGAGGCAACAGCGGCGTCCTGTTCAGAATGAGCGGATGCATCAGGTGTTTCGGGAAACGCGCCGCCTGGCACCTCGGCTGAAGCTTCGGTGGGAGGGCTCTCCTCCGCCGTTTCGGTTTCGAGAGCCGGCATCTTGAACAAAGGCTCCGGTGCCCCCTGCCCTGCTGCTTCCGGAGCAGCTGACGGAAACGGGGCCGCGGGACCGGGGCCGGCAGATGGTGCGGCCTGCGGCTGCGCGGGCTCGGAAGGCGCGGGTGGAACCGGCGTCCCGGACGGCTGCATGCTCGGCTGGGCGGCAAGGTGGTCCAGCGGATCCGCCTGCGCCGGCCGGACCGGTTCTGCTTCCGGCTGCCTCGATTGCGGATCGTAAAGCGCCGGGTCCGCGCTTCCCCATCCGTGGCCCTGCTGGCTCCAGACATCATCCGCAGGCGTGCCGATACCGGGCGCCTGAGACGGCGGCGCGTGGCGCCCTTCCATGCCGGTCGAGGCCGGCGCGTCCCACGGACTGCTCGTCTGCTGGGCCGGGTAATGAGGGGTTGCCGCAGGCTGCCCGGCAGGCCACTGAGGTGAAGCGGGCGCGGCCGGTGCCTGTGCGGGCGACTGCCATTGCGCCGGCCCGGATGCGTATGCGGGATCAGCACTTGCAGGTGCACCGCCCGAGAAACCGGCACCGGCACCTTCTCCAGCGTCGAGCGTGACGGCGACTATGTAATCGCCGATCATCAGACGGTCACCGGAGCGCAGAGCGTGGGCCTTGTCCATGCGGTTCGGACTGCCGTTCAAAAACGTGCCGTTGGTCGAAACGTCGTAAAGGACGAAATTCCCGCCTTCGAAACGAACCTCGCAGTGTTTTCCGGAAATCACGCGCTGTGGGTCCGGCAGGCTCCAGTCCAGGTGCTCGTGACGGCCAATGTCGAAGCCGCGGTCAGCACAGGAATAGGACACCTGCCCTCCGGTCTCGAGCCGGTCCACATTTTCAATCTGGAGCGTTATCCGCATTCCCGAGAGATCCCACTTGCTTTCAGGTTTCAGCCTTTTTCGTCACGCTCACAACCGGCATCACGCCGCCTTCGGCAAATGACAGACCGGATCGAATACACAGTTTCGGCGCTTCGCCCCGTCCGAAGCGATCCTGACTTCCAATTGCCAGTTGCACCGCCGCGTTCACCCCTTTGGCCGTTAGCGCCGGAGGCGTATCGACGCGGTATTCAGGATTGGGAGACAAGGAGCCTCCCGACCAGGCAACCGCCCGTCCCAACCAGACCGATGCGCTGTTGTTCCTTATGTCTTCCGTTTCAGGCAGAACGGCAAGGCGCGCCTCTTCATCGCCTTCGCGCACCCAGTGCGCGCAAAGATCCAGAACTTTCCGGTCATGCGCGCTCTTGTCGGCGTCAAGACCTTCGACGCATTTCAATCCCCACCAAACGGCCTCCGGCTTCGGCAAGACGTGTGCGAAAAAGGTTATTGCCGTTGACGGATCATCACCCTCCAGAAGGGCGAGCGCATAGTCTTGCGGCGAGACATCACCTTCTGCCTGCTGCACATCTTCATGCAATTCGGCATAGGCCTCGAACACTTGCGCCGCCTTGGTAAAACGGATCCGTGATCCCATTCAATTCACTCCATTTTCAGACAGGCCGATTTCCAGCGGACAAGGTCAGTTGATGAGAACGATACCGCCCTGAACCACATGGGTCGCGCTTCCGGTGACCTGCGTCATGGTACCCTGAACTTGCATCATCGTGTCCGCTTTTACCTGAACCATCAGCGACTTAATCTGAATCATCGTGGGTGTCATGGTTATCGTGCTGTTGCCGCATTTGAATTTTATCATCATTCCGGCTTCAACCGTCCACATCGACCCGATGTCTTCGGTCACGTTCACGCCGACTTCTTCTTCCCGATTCATGTCGATCTTGGTCGTGCGGTTGTTCTTGACATGAAGGTGGTCATTGTTCTCGATCACAGTCTCCATGTCCTTTTCGCCATGAACACCGATCTTTTCCTGGCCCTTGGTGTCGTCGAGGACAAATTCGTTGTACCCGCCGCCGCCGACCGTTGAATCAGTCTTGATACCTGACTTGTTCTTCTCGCCCGGTAGCGGATAAGGCGGCATGTTGTCCGCATTATACACCGTTCCGATCACGATTGGCTGGTCCGGATCGCCTTCCAGGAACTGGATGATGACTTCCTGGCCGACACGGGGAATGTACATGCCTCCCCAGTTCTTGCCGGAAACCACCTGGGCCACGCGCACGCGGCGCGACTGCGTCTTGTCCCGGTCCCAGTGAAACTCGACCATGATCTGACCGTACTCGTCGACATCGATCTCGCCATCTCCGACAACCTTGGCCGTCTGCGGCCCCGGAATGCGCGGTTTGGGCGTGTTGGCCGGGGTTCTGAACGGAATGTCGGACGAAAGGACATCGTAGGTACCCGTATAGGCCTCACCTTGAGCGCTCGCATCAACCGAGCGATAGCTCTCGGTGATGATCTGGTGGCTCGCGCGGATGATGAGATATTCCTTGTTCTGAGCCTGATGCGGGTGATCCTTCAGCGTGAAGAGACCGCCGGCATAAAAGCGCGGCACTTCACCAGCGGCCTCGACGCGGTTGTCTCCGGCCTGCTCCGCCTGCAGACGGATATCGCTGTATTTCGTGCCCTTGTCCTTCTCCGTGTATCGGCCCGGGTAGTCGTACTTTTCCAGTGACCCGGCCCTGTACGAAGACCCGGCATCCTTGTCCGCTTCCAGCGAAGCACTCGGTTTTTCGAAATCATAGTCGTTGATGGCAAATTTTCCGGTCCTGAACGCGCGACCGCCGACCCAGTGATAGAGATGTTCCTCGTCGCGCTGACTGTCTCCCCCCAGGTCGATAAAGGGAATGTTCGGATCGCCTTCGATCGGACTGTAGGATGACTTGGCATCGGCGAGAATCATCGTGTGCTTGCCGTCCTTGTGCTCGAAGCAATAGGAAATGCCGAATTCCTCCATGAGGCGGCAACAGAAATCATAGTCCGATTCCCTGTACTGAACGCAGTAGTGAATCGGATCGTAGCTCTCTGTGAGCTTGTTTTCGAAATCGGCGAAATCGTGCTCGCCAAGAACTTCCGCGATAATGTCGGGTGCCGACTTGTCCTTGAACATTCTGCAGTTGGAAGTTTTGGTCAGCAGCCAGAACCAGGGACGCAGGTTCAGTTTGTAGCGGTAGTAGCCGTCCTTGTGACCGAGCCAGCGCGCGTTGGTGAGCAGGCCGTCGAAATACCGGGTGTCACCGTTGTTGGTCTTGACCTTTACCGTCATGTGGGTGGCAAGAGCCTGATCGAAATCCAGATCTTCCTTCTGGCTCACGACATCCAGGCGAATATCGAATTCGTCGCTCAATCCCTCATCGCATTCAAGCGTAACCAGGGAGAGTTCGTCTTCGCCAAAGACCGACTTGAGTTCGGCCATCCGATCGATTTGTCTGAGTTGTCCAGTGGCCACGGAAGTCTCCTTAAAAAACTGCGGTTAGGTACGGCTGCCGGTCGCAGGCATCTGCATCTCTATTTATGACGAATCTGACGAAACCGATGTGCTAGGGAACACAGTTATTGCAAAAATTTAAACACCGAATTCAAAAATTACCAAGAGTTGTTTGGCACTAAACCCGGCAATCAAGAAGACACGAGAAAAATCACATTAGTCTGTTAACTATCTCACGAATATCTCACGCTTTCCTCCTCTTGCTTATTCCCCACAAATCGACATACTGACATCAAAACGTACTTTAGTGACTTGCACCACATTAATATTTTCAGGTTATGGCACGATATATTTCAACATCCACTGCGAGTTCGCTCGCGCAAGCTCCGAAAGGGAGGATTGAGATCGTGACCCATCGCCAAATCGTCTCAGGCGTGTGCAATGTGAAGGTCAAAGCCGCTGCGTTCAAACCACGTGCCGTGCTGGCCGCCACACTGCTTTCGTTGACGGTTGCCGCAACGGGATTTGCTTCCGGGACCGCCTTTGCCCAGGACGCGACCTATTCGGCCGACGAAGTCAGCAAGCACTTCAAGCAGCTCAAGACCCGGTCGCTGAAACCGACCGGTGCAACGCGCGCGCTTTGCATCGGCACCCGGGATGAATGCAATCCCAACGCCGCCAAGGGAGAAGGCGGCCAGGTGGCCGTGAAGCCTGAAAATGCCGACGGCCAGGCCAGCGAGACCGCAAGCACGGACACGCTCGTCGTTGATCCGGAAACCAAGGCCATCGATGCCGGTTTCAATCTCCTCGTTTCGTTCGAATACGCATCGGCGCGCCTCAGCCCGTCCGCGCGAGCGAATCTGAAAGAGTTCGCCAAGGGCATTGCCGACCCGGAACTTGCCAGTGCGGTCTTTGTCATTGAAGGCCACACCGACGGCATCGGTTCGCTCAACTACAACCAGCGCCTTTCCGAGGACCGGGCCCAGGCCGTGACCGAATATCTGGTTTCGCTTGGTGTCGGCAGGAACAGGCTGAAGACGGTCGGTTATGGAAAGACACGCCCGAAAGTCGCGGACGTCAATGATCCGTCGAACAGACGTGTCGAAAGCAAGCTGGTTTTCGAATAACGCCAGATGCGGCGACTGCCCTGCCGGGGTCTTTCCGGCAGGGTTTTTGAAGTGGGGCAAACAGATCAATGAATTTCGATCCGGAGAAATATGGCGTCGAAATCTCTCCCGGCGCCGGATGCGGACCCGACCTCTACGACACGGAACCAGCCTTCGCGGCACTGATGGACTCCTGCGAGGAGATGCTGCCGGAACGGTTCTCCGATTTTGATCGTTCCGAAATCGAGTTTTCCGACATCTACAAGCAGATGGAGGGCTTCCTCAAGCAGTCCAGGGATATCCGGCTGCTGGTGATGCTCGGGCAGTTTTCACTTCTGAGTGGCCAGCTGCAACAATTTGCCGACGTTGTCCGGATTTTGCGAAAGTTGCTCGACGCGCATTGGGATGAGGTTCACCCGATGGATGCCGACTTCGGTTTCATGGAGCGTATGGGCGCGCTGGAATCTTTCAACAGCCGTCCGACGGTCGTCCTGCCGCTTGAAGCCGCTCCCCTTCTGAAGACGCGCCGGAGCGGGCCTATCAGTTACCGTGCCATCAAGATTGCGACCGGCGACATTCCAGCGCGCGAGGACGAACACACCATTTCACTTGGTGCGATCGAAGCGGCCCTGACATCCGGCGAACTTGAACAGGACGTTATCGAACAGGTTCTCAAGGATCTCGCAGAACTCCCTGACGAACTTCGTGGGATCTCGGAAATTTGCGCTGAAAAACTCAAGGCTGCTGACGCGAAGGCGTCAGCGCCGGACTACAACGCCCTGGTCACACTCCTCACCGATATCGGCACGGAACTGAATATTCGCCTCGGCCGCATGTCTGCGGAAGACGTCGATTCGGCCGGGTCAGACAGCGGTGAAGCAAACCAGACATCCGAAGCCGGCCCAGGAACAACGTCAAATCTTGAAATCAGAAATGCCGCGCAGGCGAAACTGATTCTCGATGCCGTCGAAGACTATTTCTCTGCGCGCGAGCCGTCTCACCCGGCCCTGTTTCTGGTACGGGAAGCAAGTGGGCTCGTCGGCAAGTCCTATCTCGATGCGCTGAAAATCCTCATGCCCAGGCGGTTCGACGAGGTCGCCCTGCTGCTTGGCGCGAGTGGATTACAGCTTTCCAATGACCGGTTGCTCGAACTCAACGAAGGCGAAGACCGGGAACTCGGCGACATCGACGACTTTTCGGTGCTTGTCATCGAAAACCGCGCGGACGCAATCACAGGGATCGGAGCCGTCAAGGGCTATTATTCCGCAAACGAGCCAACCAGCCCGATTCCCATGCTGCTGGAAGAAGCCCAGAACATGAGTTCAGGATCGTTCACCGGTCTCCTGAACCTGTTTCTGCGCCCTGAAGAAGAGTGAGGCGAACGTGGTCATCTTGCGGCAAAAATCCTTTATTTCCCTAGAGTTCCCACACTTGTCCTTGACTCAACGGCACAACGGGTTCTCAATATTTGGGGAAACTTTTCAAAGCGACATACATGTGACTGCCGTCACTTCATTTTATCGGCAAGCGCAGTAAATATAAGTTCATCAGACGAGATGAACAGCAAACAACGTCGCTAGTGATTCTACGTTCAACAGGTATTTGACAATATCCGATTTAATTTCTGAGGTCAGAAACACGAAAGGCAAGTAAAATGGCATCAAATAGCGGGCAAGGTTTTATTAAACGCAACAGACCTCCGAGGGTGCACATCTTCTACGAAGATCCGTTCGATGCGGAACAGAAGGTCGAGTTGCCGTTCGTGATGGGGATCATGGCTGACCTTTCCGGCGACAGCCCCGGGGTCGAGAAGGACGATGTCGACGAGCGCAAGTTCCTTGATATCGATATGGATAATTTCACCAAGCGCATGGAAGCGATCGAGCCGGGAACTTCCTTCACCGTCGAAGACAAGCTGTCGGGTGAAGAGAACACCAAGATGAGCGTCCAGCTGAAGTTCAAGAACATGGACGATTTCACGCCGGGCAAAGTTGCAGAACAGGTGCCGGCGCTCAAAAAACTTCTTGATGCACGCAACAGCCTTGCCGCGTTGCGCACCATGATGGACGGCCGGGTTCAGGCGATCAGCCAGCTGGAGGAACTGACCCGCGATCCGGCCCTGATGCAGGCCCTTGCTCAGAAGATGGAAGCCGAAACCGCCGCTCCAGAGGGCGACGGTGCCGATGACGGGGACAAAGAGGAGGCATAAATGAGCAACACCGACACAAGCGCTCAAACGAGTGGTGCGGCTGCCGCGGAAGCTGCAGGTGAAAAAAGCCCTGAGGAATTTGCTTCCATCCTGAAGCAGAACTTCCGCATCAAAAGCGAAAACGAAACCGCCAATGAACTTGTCGACAACGCGATGTCGACCTTCCTTGCGGAGGCCCTGTCCGACCAGGCACTCATCAAAGACGACGTGTACGACACGATCGACGAGATGATTGCGAAACTCGACGAGAAGCTGACGTCGCAGGTCAACGAAATCATTCATGCGCCTTCGTACCAGAAGCTGGAAAGCGCATGGCGCGGCATTGATTACCTAGTCCACAATTCGGAGACCGACGCGTCACTGAAACTTCAGTTCCTGAATATTTCCAAGCGGGAACTCGCCGGGGTCTTCAAGAGCTATCGCGGTGCCAAGTGGGATCAGAGCCCGCTGTTCAAGCAGATCTACGAAGCTGAATTCGGTCAGCTCGGCGGTCAGCCTTACGGATGCCTGGTCGGTGACTATGAATTCGGTTACGAGCCGCAGGACATCACGGTGTTGCGCGGCATGTCGAAAATTGCCTCCGCAGCGCATGCTCCGTTCCTTGCGGCAGCCGATCCGCAGCTCATGCAGATGGAAAGCTGGACGGAACTTCCGACGAAGCGCGACCTGTCCAAGGTATTCGACACGGAAATTCACGCCCAGTGGCGCACGCTTCGCGAATCCGAAGACGCTCGCTACCTCGGTCTGTCCCTGCCGCGCGTTCTGGCTCGTCAGCCCTATGGTGCGAAGTCCGATCCGGTCGAAGAATTCGCCTTCGAGGAAGAATTCGGCGAAGACAGCCACGACAACTACGCGTGGATGAACTCGGCCTATGCAATGGCGACCAATATCAACCGTGCATACAAGGAATACGGCTGGACGGTTCGCATCCGGGGCGTGGAAAGCGGCGGCCTTGTCGAAGACCTGCCGACCCACGTATTCGAAACAGACGACGGCGGCGTGGACCAGAAGTGCCCGGCCGAAATTGCGATCTCCGATCGCCGCGAACATGAAATCTCGCGTCTCGGCCTGATCCCGCTGATCCACCGCAAGAACACCGACCAGGCGGCATTCCTTGGTGCGCAGTCGGTCTTCAAGCCCCGTCAGTTCTCCGGTCCGGACGGCAAGGACGCAACGGCTTCGGACAACCTGTCCGCCCGGCTGCCCTACATGTTCGCGACGACACGTTTCGCCCATTACCTCAAGGTCATGGTGCGCAACAAGATCGGCTCGACAAAGGAAGCGCCGCAACTGCAGCGCTGGCTGAACGACTGGATCATGGACTATGTCGATGGTGATCCCGACAACTCGACCGAGGAAACCAAGGCGCGCAAGCCGCTCCGTGAAGCGAAGGTGACCATCATTCCGGACGAGGAAAACCCCGGCTACTACAGGGCCCAGTTCTTCCTTCGTCCGCACTACCAGCTTGAAGGCATGGATATCGGCATGAGCCTTGCCTCACGCATTCCGCAAGACGGAAACTGATCGACAAGATTGCCATTCGGGCGCCTGCCCGTCCGAATGGCCCGCATCCTCAAGGGGTGCAAACCGGGACAACCGGGTGGAGGTCTAAAAGAGACGCGAAAGCTCTCAGGGGTTCGGGCCAGAAGGTCTGAGTTAGATGCAAGTATTGGAAACCCAGTGCCGGCTAAACAAACCGGTCTGAACACAAAGAGGATTATTTAAAATGGCTAAGGTTGATTGTTTTCTGAAGCTCGACGGTATCAAGGGTGAGTCGCAGGACAAGACTCACAAGGACGAAATTGACATCCTGTCCTGGTCCTGGGGCGCATCCCAGTCCGGCACGACCCACATGGGTTCCGGTTCCGGTGGCGGCAAGGCACACTTTCAGGATCTGAGCCTGGTTTCGTATATCGGTAAGGATACGTCTGCAGCCCTGCAGTGCCTGGCGACCGGCAAGCACATCTCGAAGGGCACGCTGTATTGCCGCAAGGCTGCCGGTGACAACCCGCTCGAGTACTTGAAGATTGAAATGGAAGACATTCTCGTCTCCAGCTTCTCCACCGGCGGTACCGGGTCTGAAGACCGGGTCACCTGCACCTGGTCGCTCAACTTCGGTTCCTTCAAGGTGATGTACACCGAACAGAAGCCGGACGGTTCCAAGGGTGCAACACCTGAGTTCGCCTTCGATATCGCAGCGAACGAAAAGAAATAAGGCATTTGCCGAAACGGCTGGCGCCCAGGCGGGCGGCAGCCGTTCTTTTTTGGGGGCGGCATTCGAACAGACCAGAGACGCAGTGCGTCATTCGCCTTCCGGAATTCGTTGACAGCAGCTACCTCCCGGGCATTGCCGATGGCAAAATCAACTGTGAAGATTCACGCGCCTTTGATGTGGGCCTTCCGCGCTATGGACGACCCGGAGTACAAGGCTGCGCAGGAACGCCAGAAAGAAGAGGGCAAGGGCAAGAACCTCAAGTCCGGACGGCGACTTTCCAGAAGCTACGGTGTCACGGAACACACGCTTCTTTCGGAGGTGCGCCGCGATCTTCAGGCCCTGCTGAATACCGTCAATCTCAATTCCACACAGGATCTTTCCGATTTCCCCGAAGTCGAGAGTTCAATCCTAAACTACGGCCTTCCCGACCTTTCCGTTCATGTCGTCGACACCATCAAGATCGACCGGCTGGCGGACGACATCCGCGAAGCCCTCATTCGCTTCGAACCGCGCATGGACCCGCGCACGCTGCAGGTCATACGTGACGACAGCATCGAGAGCGAAACGTTCAAGGTACGGTTTCTGATCAAGGCTGACATAAGGTGCGATCCTGTTCGCATCGGTAGTGAATTCATTGCGGATGTCGACCCGGCATTCGGACGCATCAAGATTATCGGGGCGACTGCATGAACCGCGAATTTCTGGACCTCTACAATCAGGAACTCACCTATCTGCGTGAGCAGGGCGCTGCTTTTGCCGAGTCCTACCCCGCCGTGGCCGAACGACTGGGCGGGCTTCTTGAGGACCGGTCCGACCCGATGCTGTCCGGATTGCTGGAAGGCACCGCTTTTCTGGCGGCCCGTGTTCAGCTGAAGATGAAACACGAGTTTGCCGAGTTCACCTCCAACCTGTTCGAACAGCTCTATCCGTCTGCCCTTGCCCCCATCCCCTCCATGGTGCTGGCCCGCGTCACTCCCAAATACGGCGACGCCAACCTCAGGGCCGGGATAAGGGTTGACCGGCACGCCCCCATGGAAGCGGTCTTCCGGGAACGTCAGGGAGAAGTCAGATGCCGGTTCACGTTAGCTGCCCCGATCGTGCTCACCCCCCTGCAGCTTGCAGGTGCTCGGTATCTGAGCTCCGCTGCCCAGGTGTCCGGGCTCGGGGCCGCGATGGCAGAGGACCGGCGCGTGCGCGCAGGGCTTGCCATCAAGCTGACCCACCGGATGGCGGAAGACCCGGAGCTTGAGGTCTCTGAAGACGAAGCGCTGAAAAAGCCGGAATACCAGGTTGCCGGATGCCGCATCGATGAGTTGCCGATACAGCTTGTCGGGCCGCTCGATCTGGCGGCAAAGGTTTACGAGCAGATTTTCGGTCATACGATTGCGGTCTACCTCAGAACCGAAGACTCGTTCGGACAGGCGACGCTTCAGCGCTTTCCGGTGGATGCAGTCACCCAACTCGGTTTCGACGAGAACGACGCGCTGCTGCGCAACGACAGAAGACTTTTCGTCGGCTTCGACCACTTGCGGGACTACTTCAACTTTCCGCGCAGTTTCCTGGGATTTCGCCTGACGGGACTGCGAAAGTATCTTGACCGCGTGAACGCGAAGTCGTTCGAGGTCGTGTTCGTGTTTGATGAAGCGGATCCGCGCCTGCCTTCCCATGTCGAGGACAAGATCTTCGCGCTCCACACTGCGCCGGCGGTCAATCTGTTCGAACGCGCAACCGACAGGGTTCCGATCAAGAAGGGGCAGCACGAATTTGCCGTCATCACCGACCGGACCCGGCCCCTCGACTACGAAGTCCACGCCGTGACAGAGGTGAATGCCCATTTCTCGGGCGGTGAAAAACGATCCGTGGAACCGCTCTACAGCGTTGCACCCGACACGGAAAAAGCCGGTCACGAATGGTTCTACACGATCCGGCGCATGCCCCGCCGGCAGTCCTCCAGCGAACTGAGAAGAATGCAGCCGAGTTCCTATATCGGGACGGAAACCTTCATCATGATCTCGAGCGGTGCACAGGCTGCCGCGCTGCTGGAAAGCGGAAACAAACGCCTGGCGGAACTCTCCCTGAAGGTCATGGCCTCCAACCGGGCGCTTGCGGCGGAGCTTCCCGTCGGCAGCAACCCGGAGAAGTCACCGATCGGTGATTTCCGCATCCTGGAAGACGTCAGCCTGAAGGTTGACTGCGTCGCGGGTCCGACGCAGCCGCGCCCTCCGCTCATATCCTACAATGAACGGCTCGGCGAGGAGGGACATGCCGGAGCGATTGCCTGGCGGCTGATCAACGTGCTGGCGCTCAACCATACCGGTCTTGTGCATGATGCCGCGGGGCAGGACGGTCGGTCCTTCAGGGACATCCTCAGCCTGTTCGCGCCGCTCGCCGACAATGCCGCGGATCGCCAGGCCCAGTCGGTTCGCTCCGTGTCGACACGGCCCGTCGTGCGGCGCTTGCAGCAAAAGTCAGGAACCGGTGTGGCGCGGGGACTGGAAGTCACGATCACGCTTGACGACAAGGCATTTGAAGGAGCCAGTGCGTTTCTCATGGGTGCCGTGCTTGATCGCTTCATTGCGGAGTATGCGTCCATCAACCATTTCACCCAGTGCGTGATCGCAACAACGGAACGCGGCGTCATCATGAAATGGCCTCCCAGGATCGGAGCACAAGGGATCCTATGAGCGACGCTGACGACAACGACCAGAAGACGAAAGTTGTTCCCAAGAGCAAGAAGACGGCCGCCGACAAGACGGTCGTGCAGGTGGCTGCGGCCCCTTCCGTCTGGCCGGACAGCCCCTCGGAACCCGAAGAAACGCCTTCGCTCGAAAGCGGTGAAATCGCCGAGCTTGCACAAGAGGTTCTCCAAAGCGAACCGGACGCTACGCCGCTCACGGCTGAAGAGCTCCAATCCGACACGATAATATCGCACACGATCGAGACACCTTCTTCTCCGGAAACCGGCACCGAACGGGCGGATGAAACCCCGACAGAAGAATTTGTTGCAGAGGCAGAGGAGCCACCGGCACCAGAAGGTCCGGAAGAAGAGGAACCGCGACCTGTCGAAGAGGCCAGGATAGAAGTTCCGGTGCAACAGCAGTTTGCCTCGTTGCTGGCCGCACTCAGCGACCGTGTGCAGAAACACCCCGGTGGACACGATCTCCTGGCAGTGCTGCGCATGCTTGAAGGCCAGACGGGACCAGGCGGCGCGCAATCCGGCATGGGGCCGAAGAAGCTCGATGAACCGGCCCCTCCCCGCATCGGCAAGAGCCGACGGACAATGGAAGACATTGTCCGGTTCGGACAGGATCCGACCGGCGAATTCGCGACATCCACGATTGAACGCGCTACCCGAGATGCCGATGATGGCCTCGTTCTGCTTGAAAAGTTCCTGGGCTTCCTGGGACCGCACGGAGCGCTGCCTTCGGCATATACAGACGAAGCCATCGTGCGCGGCCTGCGGGGGGACGACAGTTTCCCGAGATTTCTGGATGTCTTCAACAACCGCTTCGTTCAGTTGTTTTTCCGGGCCTGGGCTGATGCGCGCCCGATTGTGCAGCACGACCGTCCGGATGATGACCGGTTCCTGTCCTACCTCGGGTCGAGCATTGGTATCGGCAGCCCCATTTACCAGGATCTTGACGGGATCGACGACCGGATCAAACTGCTGTTCGCAGGCATAACCTCAACGAAGGTCAAGAGCGCTGCGCGTTTGAAGGCCCTGATTACCGGCGTTTTTGGCGTTGAAGTCGAGATTGACCAGTGTGTCGGCACGTGGCTGCACCTCGACCCCGATGACCAGCTCAGCATCGGCGGTCTGGGCCCCGGTGGCGGCGGTCAACTGGGCATGGACACGATCGTCGGCTCCAAGGTCTACAGCGTCAGCGACAAGGTCCGGATCCGGATCTTCACAAGCTCCCTTGACGAATACCGCAAGTTTTTGCCACCGACACGAACTCGGCCCAATCCCTGGACCGAGCAGCTTTTCGATCTCATCGATTTTTACCTCGGACTGGAGATCGAGTACGAAATCGAACTTGCGCTTCCGAAAAGATGCGCCTCTTCCGTCCGGATGGACAGTACCAGCTCGGCAACACTCGGCCATATCGGTTGGCTGAAGCCGGTTGACGCTGCACCGGCGGAGGACGATGCAACCGACGACGAAGAAGACATGTTGACCGATACCCGGTTCCGGCCGGTTCGTCGGCATACCACCGTTTATCAATAGGTCTCCAATTTGAAAGGCCGGTGCCATGAGTGACATTCTGGTTGAAACAGTTGCCAACAAACTCACGACAGTCAGCTACGACTGTCTCGAAAAAGCCATGCGGCTCACCAAGAGTTCCGGTCACCGGCACCTGGAGATCCTTCATTGGCTCTATTATCTCGCACGCGACGAGAATACCGATTTCGTCCATATTCTGCGCCACTTCGGCATTGATGTCGGCGACGTTCACGGTGACCTCCAGAAGGCGATCGCGGACCTGAAGATCAATCAGACGGAACTTCCGTCGATGGCGACGCCCTTCCAGGAGGCGCTTGAACGGGCGTGGTTCGAGGGAACCCTGCGCTACGGCGACTACAAGATCCGGTCCGCCTACGTGCTGATCGCAGCCATGGGCGACAAGACGGCCTGGCGACAGTTCCGCAGTTATTCGCCAGCGCTTGAGGGATTGAACCGCGACGTGCTCACGCGCGACCTCGACAAGATCGCCGGATCTTCAAGCGAGGTCGGTGCGCGTCCGATCGACGGTTCCGGTCCAAAGGCCGCAGCAGCCCCCGGTGGAGAACCTGCGGAGACCGCTCCCGGTAGCGGCGTCGGCGAAGATGCCCTCTCCCAGTTCACGGTCGACTTCACCGCCCGGGCGCGCGCGGAGGAATTCGATCCGATCGTCGGCCGGGACGAAGAAATCCGCCAGGTCATCGATGTCCTGATGCGCCGCCGGCAGAACAACCCCATCCTGACCGGTGAGGCAGGTGTCGGCAAGACGGCGATTGTTGAGGGGTTCGCCCAGAAGATCGTTGCAGGTGATGTTCCGCCCGCCCTGCTTGGAACGCGCCTGTGTGCGCTCGATCTCGGTCTGCTGCAAGCCGGCGCGTCGATGAAAGGCGAATTCGAAAAGCGGCTTCGTGCCGTTATCGACGCCGTGCATGCCTCGATCGTGCCGACGATCCTGTTCATCGATGAGGCGCACACGCTGATCGGCGCCGGGGGCGCGGCGGGCACGGGTGATGCCGCCAACCTGCTCAAGCCGGCGCTCGCACGCGGGACGCTGCGCACGGTCGCGGCCACGACATGGTCGGAGTACCGCCAGCATTTCGAAAAGGACCCTGCCCTCACGCGGCGTTTCCAACCGGTCCAGGTCGATGAGCCGGATGAGGAAAAGTGCTTCGCGATGGTGCGCGGCCTGCTCGGCCCCATGGAAGAACATCACCAGGTGCGCATCCTGGACAGCGCCGTCAAATCCGCGGTTTCGCTGTCCCATCGCTACATCCCTGCGCGGCAATTGCCGGACAAGGCGGTCAGCGTTCTAGACACGGCTTCGGCACGGGTAAACATTTCGCAGGCCGCACAGCCTGCCAAGCTGTCCGACCTCGTGGCCAAGAAGGGTTTCCTGGAAACCGAGAAAAGCGCGCTTACAGACGATACCGAACTCGGCCTGGAGCATCAGGAACAGCTGGATGCGCTGAACGAGGCCATTGAGGCGACCGAAGGCGACATCGAGAAGGTCAGGGAGGAATGGGAGCGCGAACGCGCGCTTGTGGCCGCAATACGCCGCCTGAACGCTGCCCTGTCGCAGCTCAAGGGTGGAGAACCGGCCCCCCATCCGGAAAGCGCGGAGATCGAGGACCCCGAGCATGACGGCCCGGCGCTTGTCTCGATCGACGACATCGAACTCGATCTCGATGTCGACCTGGAAGACGAGGACGCGATTCGCACCGCCCTGCACGAGAAACGCGCGGAACTCGCCGAGATCCCCGAAGACGAGCGCATGGTCTATGCATATGTCGATGACGAAGCCGTCGCGAGCATCATTTCGGACTGGACCGGCATTCCCGTCGGCCGGATGGTGCAGGACGAGATGTCGACTATCCTCAACCTGACGGACAGCCTGAACAAGCGCGTCATCGGTCAGGCCCACGGCCTCGCCATGATTGCCAAACGGATCGAGACCAGCCGCGCCCAGCTGGGCAATCCGGACAAGCCGATCGGTGTCTTCATGCTGTGCGGCCCTTCGGGCGTCGGCAAGACGGAGACCGCACTCGCGCTTGCGGAAACGCTCTACGGCGGCGAAGACAGCCTGATCACTATCAACATGTCGGAGTTTCAGGAAGCACACTCCGTCTCCGGCCTGAAGGGTGCTCCTCCGGGTTACGTCGGCTACGGCGAAGGCGGACGTCTGACGGAGGCGGTCCGCCGCAAACCCTACTCCGTCGTGCTTCTCGACGAAGTGGAAAAGGCGCACCCGGACGTCCATGAAATCTTCTTCCAGGTCTTCGACAAGGGCTGGATGGAAGACGGCATGGGCCGCAGGATCGACTTCCGAAACACGCTGATCCTGCTGACATCGAATGTCGGCACCGAGACGATCATGAACGCGGCAAGCCACATGCTGGACACGCCGGTCTCAAGCGACCCGGATCTCGCGGCCACCGATCCGAATGCGCCGGACGCCGAACAGCTGGCGGAGGCCTTGCGACCGGCGCTCCTGGATGTGTTTCCACCGGCACTGCTCGGCCGGATCGTGACGATCCCCTACTATCCGTTGTCACCGTCCATGCTCGGCTTCATCATCCGTCTTCAGCTCAATCGTATCGTCAAGCGCGTGAAACAGAACCGGGATGCGGAGCTGACATTCGGGGACGATGTCATCGCGCACATCGTTTCGCTTTGCCGTGATCCGGACAGTGGCGGCCGGATGATCGACAACATCCTGACGAACGACCTCCTGCCCAAGCTCTCGCGGGCGTTCCTGACCGCTCAGATGAACGGAGAGGAACTGACTTCCGTGGCGATCACGGCGGGTGAAGACGGTCTGGAGATCGCGACAGGCGACGCATAATACGCTTCGCCGGCATTCATGGCGGTGCCCCGGCACCGCCATGTGCTTTTGCAATCCCATGCTCGATCTGCTGCTCAATGCGGGACCGGCCAGAGTGTCCGGAACCGGCTCAGACCGGCACCTGCCGGCTGTTCTTCATTGGCTGCCTGTCAGCACTTCGCCAATCACGCCCTGATAGGCCTTGAGGTCCTTGCTGGCGACGGACTGCGGGGCATCCGCGCCGGTTTCCATTTCAAAGGACAGCGGATCGGCGGGCTCCCCTCTCTGACGGATTTCGAAATGCAGATGCGGTCCGGTCGACAGGCCGGTTGTGCCGACATAGCCGATCAGGTCTCCGGCCTGGACCACCGATCCCAGTTCGATCCCGTCGGCATATTCATGCATGTGCGCGTAGCGGCTGGTGATCCCGTCCTTGTGGGTCAATTCTATGAAGTTGCCATAGCCGCCGCGCACATCCTTGTAGGTGACCTTGCCGGAAAATGCGGCCCGGATGGGCGTGCCCGTGGGCGCCGCCCAATCGACGCCCGCGTGCAATCGCGAGACTTTCTTGATCGGGTGGAACCGCATGCCGAACTTTGACGTCAGGACGCCCTTGACCGGCACCAGCATGGCACCTGAAAGACTGATCTTGCCGCCCTCGCTCACACAGGCAAACCCCCTGTTCCCCGGTGCCTTGAGGACGTAACAGCGGACAGACCAGTTATCGCCCCTGCGGACACCGGCAAACAGCACGCGGCCACCGCCGCGCTTTTCGTCACGTGCCATGTCGGTGAAAACCAGGGTGAAACGTTCATCCGGCTTGATCGCCCGTTTCAGATCGGTGGTCGGCGCAAGATAGGCGATTGCTTCTCCGACAATCGACGCAGGAACGGCGTTGCGGACCGCAGTCGCATAAAGTCCGTCGATCAGCCGGTGCGTCTTTCCGGCCTGACCGCCCTGATCGCCCCCGATCTTATCCTGCACGATTTCCTTTCCAAACCAGGGATCGGCTCCATGGATATAGGCCTCCCCTTCGCGCGTGGCGGAGTATGCCGCGGTTCCGACGTAGCCATCGGCCGAATAGAGCGACAGTTGGACAGGCCTGTAATAGTCCCCGATCCGGCCGACCCGGTTCGGCAGCCTCACACCGCGTATCGCGATCTTGTCGCCCGCAATCAGATCGGACCTGTCGAATTCAAGCTTCAGGAACTCCTGCAGTTGCTTGGACACCTCCTCATCGAACCCGTTGTCTTTCAAAAGCGTGCCGATCGGAACCGTTTTGGCGATCGCCTTGCGCACCTCGATCCGGCTGGGGCCCTGACCGATCGGGCGTTCGGTCAGATAGAGATCGAGCGTGTCCGTCGACGGTTTGAGGAATATCGGAAGATCGGTAGCGCCCGTATCGTCGGCCACTTCCGGTTCATCCACGATCAGTCCATCGTTCTCTTCGCCACCACCGAAATTACCGAACTGGAAGTCGGCCTCGCTGCCCGGAGCGCGGATCACGAGATCCCCGTCGTCATTCAGCATCCGGCTGTCGAGGACAAATGCGCTCAGCGCAGGCAAGGCCGTGACGCCGCTGGTCTTGGAACTCTCCGGAATGGCCCTTTCCGACAATTGAATGCGCTCAGTGGAGGCACCGTCATTCAACAGCACCGGGTCGCCGGCGAGCGGAATGACGGCCGAGACCGCCATGTCGAAGAAAGGATCGGCAGGGACATCCAGGTCTTCAGCCGTCCCGTCGCCGGTTGCAGACGCATCGTCAGTGAGGTCCGCGTCGTCCTGCTGGTCCAGAGACGCCACATCATCAGTATCCACGCCCTGGTCCACTTCAATATCCGCGTCCGTCGGTGCAGCCACCTGCCCGCCGCCGGCATCTTCCGGCGCCGAAAGCGAGATTGCGCCCGACGATACCAGGTGGGCGATCGCGCCGATGCCGCCGCCGATGACCAGGAACGAAAGCGCAAGTATCCCGTAAACCACGATGGGTGAACTCGCGCGCTTGTCATTCCCGTGTTGAGGCGCTTGCGGCCTCGCCGGAGGTGCCGGTGCAGCAGGCGGCGCTGCCGGCTTCCCCGCAGGGCGGATCACTGTCCGGTCAAATTCGGGCCTGTGTGCACCGTGGCTGTTGTTGTCAGACCACTGAACCATCGCTCACCTTCGGCTACAGCAGTTTCTCTTGGTTTTCAGCTGCAGGGCCGATCATGCAGGATGAAGCCATCAGATGCAAAACGGTCGCTTCGAAAGACGGCCAAATGCGATCAGCGCGGAAACTCGAGAAGATTGGATTTTGGCTGCCGGTTTTCGTCATCGGCAGAGGCTGGGCTCTTTTCCATATATATTTCAGGCACATCCAGCGTATAGACAGCAATCTCCGTACTCAATCCCCGCAGTTGGCCGGTCCAGATTTCCTGTAACGGGTACCGCTTGGGCAATCCGTCCGCGACCGATTGGCTGAGCGCGAGGCGAACCTTTTTGTCCTTGGCAACGGATTCGACCCTGCTGGCCGTGTTCACCGTTGTCCCCATGACGGTGAAAGACCGCCGGTGCTCACCGCCGATATCGCCGACGAGTACGGGACCGGCATTCAGGGCGATCCTGAGATCCAGTCCCCCTTCTCCGGTGATCTCCTTGATCTCGTCGAGGCTCGCGATGATCTCATGCGCGGCATCGACGGCGGACTGTTCGGGATTGTCGACCGTGTTGGGCGCGTTCCAGACCGCCATGATCGCATCGCCAATGTATTTGTCGATATAACCCTGATGTTTCGTGATTGTCTGTCCGATCCTGTCGAAACAGGCATTGACGACGCGCACGACGTCCCGGTCAGCCAGCTTTTCGGACATCTTGGTGAAGCCGACGATGTCGATGAACGCAACGACAACGTGCCTTGTTTCTCCGCCGAGTTCCGGCAGTTGTTCCGAAGTTGCCATGTGCTTGATCACGTCAGGCGCGAGGTAGTGGCCGAACAGCCTGACCAGCGACCTTTGCCGGCGCTGAAGGATGCTCACCTTGCCGACGGCCGCCGTGACCATGGCCATCACGCAGCTGACAGGTGCGACACCCGGGGCAATCAGGACGCCGGCCTCCAGACCGGTGAGGCTCACGCCGATACCCGCCGCAATGCCCAGGACTGCGATTACCGGCAAAATCATGAGTGGCAGAAAAAGCCCGGCAACAGCGCCGGCGATCGCGAAGGCGAATGACAACGCCGTGAGAAGCCCTCGTGGCGGCGCAACGGCATAGCGGTCGGAAAGCGCGGCACCGATCACATCCGCCAGAATGAAAACACCTGCGGTCTGCGGCTGAACGCGCGGTCTTCCACCCGGACCGGTTTCAACGTCTGCTCCGGAGACATGCGGCAGGAACCGGTCGGAGTAGAGATGCTCGTCTTCGAAGGGCAGCAAACCGCCGAAGAGAACGATTCGCCCGGAGGAAAATTTCTTCAATGCCGCGCGTCCCTCCTCGCTTTGGCTCAGCATCAGGACGTCGATCAGGGACATGTAAGGCAATGAGGTCGCAAGTCTTGACGTCGGGACCGAAACGAATGCTTCCGACACATCCGACCCCGCGGCCCCGAGCAGAGCATCGATGAGATGTGAAGAATCGTCGAGCGGAAGCTGCGGCGTATGTTTGCGCACGATGCCGTCATTGTCGGTGGAAACGATCACCGAACGGACGCCTCCGGCACCGATCGCCGCGGTAAAGCTGCGGTGCGGAACGCCTATTTCGGTATGTGCAATGAAAACCTTGCCCCGGTTCCGATAGGCAAAGGTCTGAAACGGCCTGTCAAAACCGCTCAACCGTGCCTCTCCGGTGCTGGGATCGACGAAGGAGTCGGCACTGTAGGCAAACACGAAATCAAAGCCGACAGCCGTCGCACCCGCGTCAATCACGGCTTGCCCCGCTTCGGCCATCACCGGGGTCATCAGGACACGAGGAATACGGGAAAGACGCTCGGAATCCAGCGAGGCCTGATCCAGGCCAACCACGGCAACCGGAGCTGATGCGGTTTGGCCGGAATGGCTGTAATTGGCGCGAAGCTGGAAGAGCCGGTCCGTCACCCAGCCTTCCCAGATTGCCTTGTTCGCCGACAAGCCGACCACCAGTCCGACCAAAGATGCAACCACGGCAATCAGCAGGACCAGTTGCTTTCGGCCGAGGGCCGAATCGGCGATTCGGCCACCTGACTTCATTTCACGAGGACGACCGCGGTTTTGCGGCCAACCTGAGCCGGATCGATGGTAATCTTGCGCATCTCAACGCCAAAGTCCGGCGCTTTTCCCTGCAGGAAAAGCTCGACTTCAACAGCATCTTCGTCGCTTTCGCGTTCCGGCATTTCCGTTACGATATTGTCGAGCACGTCGAACCGCTTCGGCTCACCTCCGCCGAAAGAGACGAAAACCGAGCCGTACTGATCTTTTGCCTTGTCATCAAAACGAAGCATCAGCGAGGCAGCTTTCTTGTTCTCAAGTGTCAACCCGCGCAAGGTTACGGTCAGCCCCTTGTCCGCAGCGCTCGAACTGGTTCCGCTGTCGGCCTGCAGACAGTTGCCCGCGCGCAGGACCTTTTCTTCGCCGCCATCAACCACGAAGCCGCCCGAGGATACCGTCAGGGTCCCCGCTTTGATCCGCACTTCCTGGCAAGCGGAATAATCCAGAAGATCCACGTGTCCCGATGCGCCAAGATCAACCACATCACCCGGCATCAGCTCTGAAAAGGCCGAAACGGACACCCCTTCAGACCGATCGAGGACAAGCGCAACAGGATCTGCAAGCGCAGCACCGGACACGATCGTGCCAAGCCCGAACGCGGCAGCCAAACCGGTCGGTTTCAGACTTCGTCTTGCAAATCGACTAAACAAATCTTTCATGACGGTCTCCAGGGTCAATGGTTTGTTGCGCACGGACCCACTCGGAGTCGTAGCGCCAATTGAAGCAATGATACCAGAAAATCGCGAATTGAATGTGGCCTTGGTCACACAAACGCGAATTGGGTGGCAGGAACTAGGGTCAGGACTCATTAATTTGGTTGAATTGGCGCAGCAAACGGCGATGAGCTGCAAGGAAAAGCGCGGCAAGCGGGCTCCCTGTCCGGTTGAGCGGTTTGACGGTGCGGATCGAAGCCGTTTTTGCGTCCCGGAGCGATAGGGTGAATTTGCCCGGCAACGTCGTTGCAAATCTTTGGAAACCGGACGGTTTCCTGCAACTTTGCGCCTCGTATCCGAACAAATTCATCCCTGCCAATTCATCCAAATGAATGGGTCCTCACCCTAGCCCGCAGGTTCGGTATAGACCCCGGTTATGCCGACAGCCTCTGCAGATTTTCCGATCAAATTCAGCAATTTGGGTGCAAGAGCGGGATCCAGCGGCCTGCCCTCCATCGCGGATAGAACACCGACCAGCTGCGGCATGGTTTCACGGGATCTGATCAGCACGATATGATCGGCGCCGAACGGCAAGGCTGCGCGCAGATTGAGCACATAAGGCGCATCCGCCTCGAGTTTGGTATCCTCGCCCAAGGGGTCCGCTTTCCTGTTCGGTGCAAGCAGACGCACGGTGCCGTCCGCCTCCAACGCGAACACGGCCATGAAGCCGGCTTCGTCGGACCGAAGCCCGACCTTGAGCGGTGACCCTTCCGGAATATGCCCGACTGCGGGTCTCAGTGTGCCTTCAACCGGTTTGCGCTCACGCGAGAGTGCGTAAAGCTCCGACAGAAACAGCCATTTGGAGACAACCTGCGAAAACCGGTCGGCGTTCCCGGCGCTGTTGCGAAGCACGATATCTCCGAATTTCGTCAGGACATCGCCTTCTTCCACGTCCCAGAACAGGTCGGCATTGCCATCGTCGACAATCTCCACCGCACCGCCATGGCGCTTCTTGAGGTTCTTCAGAACGGGAAGTGCTATGTCCGTACTGGCCGAGATGGTCAGTCCGGTCGTGCCGCGTGCCAGGATGTTGTCCTTGACCCGCGGAAGAACCGCCGCGCGAGAGCCGCCGCCAACCGTCAGGCTCGGCGTCTGCCGGCCTTCGGTCGCGACGCGCACGGTTTCCTTGAGAAACAGGGTCAGTTCCTCCATGGAAATGCCGCCGTCCCGGTCGAGGTCGGCCCGTCCCTCGACACCGCGCGCGAAGGACCAGCTCAAGGCACCTCTGGGTTCGCCCGCGATCATGAGTTCGGGAATCACCTGGCCGTCGACGGTCGCGCCGACATAGATCACGTTTGCGAGCTCCTGAAGGTCGGACCCGTCGCCTTCTTGCCGCTGCAACAACGGATGGCTCGGACGTGATCTCAAGAGGTCATTTTCGAAGGGTGGCAATCCGACGAGCCGCGTGCCAAGCCGGACGATCCTGGGATCGATGGATCGCGTCATCGTGCCGGAGTGACAACTGTCGGCGAGCACGAGCACGCTCCTGTCGCCGGCCGCCCTGAGCATCGCCGAAAGATCGTCGTCGCGCAGCCTTTCGGCATTGCCCGGTGCGGAAACATCGAATCCCGCGAGAAGAAACACTTCGTCAAGCCCGTCTGCTTCCGAGCCCTCGACCCATTCCTCCTCCTGCGCTCCGTGCCCCGCATAGGACAGCACGAGGACATCGTCCTCTGCCGACCGTTCGATCAGCCCCTGCCAGGCGGTCAGGATGGCATCTCTCGTCGCGGCACCGTCGTAAAGGGTTTGAAGGTCCTCGACACCGGCAGCCTGCAGCGTTTCCGCAATGTCCCTGGCATCGTTCACAGCGCCCTTGAGCGGTGAAACATGTTCATAGTCGTCGATCCCGATCACCAGCGCCCGCCATTCTCCGGCCGCAGCCGGATGAAGGACAAAGAGGATCGGGACCGCACAACAGAGCGAGCGCAGCGCCCTGAGAACCAGGGCCACCTTCGAAAACACGTTCATCAACAGCCTCACCAGTGGTGCGAGATCAGCCCCAGGAGCCGCCGCCGCCGCCGCCCGGTCCACCGCCGCCGCCGCCGCCACCGCCGCCGCCACCATTGTCGTTGTCGCGGATGAGCGGGTCATTGATCGGGTCAGACACCGGGGTCGCGGCCGCCGGTGCAGCGGCAGGCGCAGTCGAGGTCGTGGTCGCCACTGAAGGCGTTGCGGGTATCGGATCCGCACCTGTCGATACCGTGGGCTGTGTCGCACACCCGGCGAGGAACAGCGCCATCAAGCCTGCTGAGGGCAATGCTAGTCTAATGTGTTTCATCTATTCCTCCTTAAGAAATCAGAACAAATCATATCTGGGACGGCTTTGTTCCCATTGGTACTTCACAAGGGCAATCAGGGCCTCGTCGCCCTGAACAGGCGAAAGATCCGAACTGCTGAAAAACTTGTTCAACGCATCCCTGGTCTTGCGGCCGGGCTGGCCGTCGACCGGTCCGGGCTCGAACCCAAGATCGGTCAGCGCCTGCTGCAGCACCATTGACTTCAGGCGCTTGTTGGCGCCCTTCAGGTCCTCGCGGCCTTTTCCGGCCGCTGAAGAGGACGGGTCGACTACGGCCGCCATCGCGAGCATTCGGATCCGGTCGCGGCCCGCGGCTTCTCCGGATTGCTGTCCGAGCATCCAGGCCGTGTTGTAGGCACCCCAGGCATCGCCGCGCTCCGCGCTTTCTCGGAACCATCTGGTCGCTTCTTCTTCGCTCTTTTCGACGCCCTGGCCGTTGAAGTACAGAAGACCGATCGCGGTACCCGCAGCGGGATGGCCGCCTTCATGGGCCTTCTTGAACCAGCCAAGCGCTGCGCCGAAGTCCTGCGGCGTACCCAGTCCATCCCGGTAGAGCGTGCCCATGTTCAGGTAACCGTAGATGTCCTCGCGGGACGCCGAACGGTTGTAGTAGTAGACCGCGCGGTCGACGTTTTCTTCCACGTGGTTGCCATTCAGGTAGAACCCGCCGATCGCATTGAACGAAAACGTGTGGCCGGCTTCGACGGACTGCAGCAGCTTTTCCAGACCAGCCTTTTCGTTCTGCTCTGTGCCCTCGCCCTTGATCTGCGCCATGCCCAACGAATGGAGGGCATATGCGTCACCGCGTTTGGCGGCTCTGCTGTAAAGTTCGACTGCCCTCTCGCGATTGCGGTCACGGCCTGCGCCGAGATAGTACATGCGGCCGAGAACCTGGCCCGCGCGGACATGGCCCATCTGGTAGGCCTGCTGGAAGTAATCCGCAGCCCCGACGAGATCTCCGGCCGCAAAGGCTCCGCGTCCGCGCTGGAATACGAATCGTCCTATCTCCGGATACGCTGTCATGGCTTCGGCACACGCCTTGTCCACTGCCGCTGAGTCGATATCGTTGGCCAGACGCCCCTCGGTGACCGCCTGAAGATCGAAAGGCTGCGTCGCCAGCTGATCGCACTGGGTTACGCGCGGTTGCACGATCTGGGTCAACGTTTCACCGGAGCTCCCAGCCTCGGCCGGCAATTCGAGCGTGAAACGCCGTGCCTGCGTTTCCGAACCGATTTGCGGGCGCACCGTCAGGGTGGAAAGACCGGACATTGGAAACCGGTCGCCCGGGCGCAGGAGCCGTCCGTCCGAGGAAAGCTGCAAATCACTGTCGACCGAAACCACTTTCAGCCAATCATCCGTCGCCGGCAAACCTTCGTCCGGCGCATCGGCATAGACCTGCACCGGGCCGACGCCGATGTCGGCCTCGACCGCGGAGCCCTTGGACGTCTGCGACAGCCAGGCAACCAGTTGTTCAAGGCGTTCCTTGCGCTCGCGTTCCCTGGCACCATCGTCCGGAACCGGGGCCGACTGAACAACCGTGATGGAGGCAATCGCCGAGGCTGAGCCCCCCCAGTCATCCTTGACCTGGTATCCGATCAGTTCGACATCGCCTGCTCCCGACCCGTCGGGCAGGAATTCGAGGCTCGCCAGTTCCGTCGCATCCAGTGTATCGCCCTCGCCCACGGTCCTGCCATCAGGCAGCCGTAGCGTGCCCTTTTCCGGAGACAGGGTCAGCGTCGCGACGATCGCGCCGCCTTCCGGCTGCACGGGTTCGGGTATGGAAAGCGGGCTCGCGTCGCTTGTGAGCGGAACACTGACCCGGTGATGCGCGGTGACAATGGGCTCCGGTTTCGGCGGCACGAAGTAGAAATTCGTCACGAGTGTCGAATCTTCCCACGGGATTTGCTGGCCACCGGTCTTGCGCACGACCTCATCGCGGACCTTAGTCATCAGGTCCTTGATCTCCAGAGACGGATCCAGCGCATTTGTGACGACGGAGGACGTGAACGGGCTCATGGGCCCCTCTCCGTCATAGGCAACCTGTCCGGGCCGTGTCGCGTAGGAAATGAAACTGCCGAGCTTGTTCGGGATCCTGCGCAGACCGCGGGTCTTGCCCAGGGCATATTCCTCTTCACCCCAGAACAGGCTCCCGATTTCGAACGGATTGTCTCGGCACGCGTCGAGCATGACGATCTGCAGGCTGGACGCCGCCTTCATGTAGTCCAGAAGGTGCGAGACCTTGAGGCTTTCGAACTCCAGATCGTACTGGGACGACAGCTTGGCATCGACCGGCAACAGGAAATTCGAGTCGCCGACCTGCAGCGCGTGACCGGAATAGTAGAAAAGCGCGGTGTCGCCGTCGTTGAGTTCGCGCAGGAACCTCCGGACGACCTTTTCCAGTTCCTTCTTGCTGAGGTTCGTACCGACCGTCACGTCGAAGTCCGCTTCGCGCAGAACCCGCGTGATCTCCTTGGTGTCGTTCAGCGGGTTCACGAGCGGCTCGACGAATTCGTAGTCCTGGTTTCCGATTACCAGTGCAACTCGCCGCCCGGGATCGTCAGCCGTCGATGCCAACGCCGGCGTAACGACTGCCAGGACACCGACAGTGAGGCCGATTGCGCCTCCGCGCATGGCACGGCGAAAACTTGTGACCGGGCCCGTCACACTCTCCTTTGCAGACCGCATCAAAGCCAGCAGGTTTTTCCGTTTATGCATATCGTCCTCAGCGCTATGTCAGGCAGCGTAACGTCGCAGATATTTTGAAATCAGGCTGTGACGAAGCTCACAGCTTTGCCGATCCGCCCCAAGGATCAGACTAGTCGTAAATTACCTTGAGTAAAGTGATGCACACTTGCACAGGCTAGGCAAGCGCGCGAACGGTATAAACACCCGACTTTTTTCGACTTTTTGGGTTACAGTGCTCAATATCCGTTGATAATTGCGAGGGCAGTTGTTGTATTTGCGGCACGCAATCCTGCCGACTCATGACCCGACGGATACAAATTACATGACCACAGAGCTCAAAATCCGGCACCTGAGCGAAGCCGAAATCCGTGTTCCACTCGACTGGGCGATGCAGGAAGGCTGGAACCCGGGGATCGAGGACGGTCCGGCGTTCTATGCGGCCGATCCGCAGGGATTTCTGGGTGGAGAAATCGCCGGAGAACTGATCACGGTCATCTCGGCAGTGCGCTATGGTGACATCTTCGGTTTCATCGGTTTTTACATCTGCAAACGCGAACACAGAACGCGGGGCTACGGGCATCAAATCTGGGCAGAGGCGATGAGCCATCTCGGTTCAAGGCTGATGGGGCTGGATGCGGTGAACGAACAGACCGCCAGCTACGCAGAGCACGGTTTCAAATCCGTCTACCGGAACATCCGGCAGACAGGAGTCTCACTTTGCGATGCCCCCATGGACCCGCGTATCGCACCTATCGGCCATGGGGTTTTTCCCGCCATCAACCTGTATGACCAGCGCTTCTTCCCGTCAGAACGCGAGACTTTTCTGAAACTTTGGACCGCACCCATGCTCGAAACGCGACGAGGTTTCGCGTTCATCGAAGACGGCGCTGTGAAGGGATACGGGGTATTGCGGGCATGTCATGAGGGTTTCAAGATCGGGCCGCTCTTCGCCGATACGCCGGAGATTGCCGATACACTTTTCCGGACGCTCGCCGGGCAGGTCAAAGGGCAATTCGTCATCCTGGACACACCGGAGCCGAACACGGCAGCCCTTCTGCTGGCCGAAAGATATGAATTGTCACCGGAATTCGAGACCTACCGCATGTATCGGGGGCCTGCACCCGACCTTCCGCTCGACCAGATCTACGGCATCACCAGCTTTGAACTCGGCTGACGTCCTGCCCGTTCCGGTCAGTGCTCGGTGCTTTGGTATGCCAGCATGGCGCCTGCCAGGTCTTCGAGTGCGGCGCCCACGGACTTGAACATTGTGATCTCGTCGTCCGACTGCCTGCCGGCGTGATTTCCGCGGCACAGATCGTAAAGGTCTGCGCGGATATCACCTTTCGAAATCAGCCCCGACTGGAGCGGCTGTACGATGTCCCCGCCTTCGACCAGACATCCGTCACGTGTATCCACAAAGATTTCCGCACGCTTTATCAAGTCGTCGTCGCTCTCCCGCATGGTGGGCTTGAAGGCCCCGACAAGATCGACATGGGCTCCAGGTTTCAGAAGATCGCCCTTGATCAGCGGTTCGCTGGACAACGTCGCGGCGCTGATAATGTCGGCCGTGCCGAGTACGTCACGCAGACTGGCTGCCGCCTCTATCGTGATGGGAAACTGAGCCTGCATTTCCCTTGCAAACTGAGCTGCCTTTTCCCTTGACCGTCCCCAGATCGTGACATGCTCGATCGACCGGATGGCCATGTGCGCGGCAATCAGATTAGGGGCGAGACGGCCGGTCCCGAGCACGAGCAGGTGACGCGCATCGGACCGTGCCAGGTAGCGCGCGGCCAGTGCGGAGGCTGCCGCGGTCCGGCGCGCAGTCAGTTCACCGCCATCGATCATTGCAAGCATCTCGCCTGTTCTGGCGTCGGACAGAAGATACTGTCCATGCACCGCAGGCAGGTTCCGCTCCGCGTTCCCCGGAACGACATTCACGACCTTTACGCCGGCATATCCGCCCGGAACCCAGGCAGGCATGAGGAGCATGGTCCCTGCCGGTTCTGCGGGAATTTCAAAATCGTGATGATGCCGCGTCGGCATCACGCAGCCTGACCGGAACATTTCCGCCAATGCGTCTATCAGGTCGGGAAACGGCAGGGCATCGCGCGTTTGGTCTTCAGAAAGCAGCAGCATAAGAGATCATTCAATTACGGTAATCACGGAAAGACCAAATCACAGAAGACGGTCCGGACCAAGCTATCTCCTTAAAAGAAGTACGATTTTATCTGCAAATTCATGACAGGTCGAAAATCATCATTATGTAGGCGGCAAAGAGTGTCAGGTGGACGGCGCCTTGCAGGTAATTCGTCGTGCGTGTTCCGAACGTGATCAGGCTGACCACAAGGGTCAGGGCAAGCAGCACGATCTCCGGATAGTCCAGTCCAAGTTCGATTGTGTGACCTGTCACCCAGCTGACGACCAGAACGGCGGGAACCGTCAAACCTATTGTCGACACTGCGGCGCCGAGACAGATGTTGACAGCGCGCTGAAGCTTGTTTTCCAGCGCCGCACGCAGCCCGCTCATGCCTTCCGGCATCAGGACAAGGGCCGCAACAATAAAACCGCTCAGAGCCAGAGGAGCGCCGATCCCGGCAATGCCGGATTCGACATAAAGAGCAAGCTTCTTGGACAGAAGGATGATCGGCACCAGCGCGCCAAAGAGCCCGGCCACGTGAAACGGTATCGACCTGACGACAGCCCCGTGATGCTCATCGCCGTCGTCACCTGCATCCGGCTGACGGAAAATGTCACTGTGAGTTACGGTCTGCATGGCCAGAAAGACGCCATAAAGCAGAACGGACATCACGACTTCGAAGCTCGCCTGCAAGGCAGACAGTTCCCCGCCCGGCGCCGAATGGGTCATGCGCGGCAACACCAGGGCGAACACCGCCAGCGGTACGAGAACCGCGAGAAACGCATTCGCGCCCTGGAGATTGTATGTCTGGTTCCTGTGCCGCAGCCCGCCGGCAAGCAGGCACAAGCCTATCAGGCCGTTCAGAACGATCATGATCACGGAGAACATCGTGTCGCGCGCCATCGTGGGCGCCGCCTCGCCGGAGACCATGATCGCGACAATCAGAGCGACCTCGATCCCGACGACAGCAATCGTCAGGATCAGGGTGCCGAACGGCTCCCCCAGGATCGTTGCCAGGCATTCCGCGTGTCTGACCACCGAAAATGCACACCACATCACGGTCAGGAAAATGACCGCCAGCAGTCCGAGCGACGGTCCGACGCCAATGACCTGCGGGTTCAGGACGTCCCCGGAGGCAACAAAAGCCGCGAAGACGATGAAACCGGCAATGCTGGGCAATTCGGATCTGAAAATGGACACTGAAACCACCGTTCCGACTCGGGAAACTGCGTGGATCATATTTAGCCGTTGTCTGCCTCAAATGACCACATAGAAAACAGGCAGAGGCAAAAAAAGGCCGACGCGATGCGCCGGCCAATGATTTTCAACTTATTGTTTCGTCAGATCGCAAGATACTCCTGACGCAGTTCTTCGTTGTCGAGAACTTCCTGAGCCGTGCCATCGAACACGACCTCGCCCATGTCAAGAATGACGGCGCGGTCGGCCAGATGCAGCGCGGCGATTGCGTTCTGTTCCACAATGATCGTGGTAATGCCAAGTTCCTTGACGCCTTCAAGGATGCGCTCGATCTCCTGCACGATAACCGGTGCAAGCCCCTCATAGGGCTCATCCAGAAGCAGAAGCTTGATGTCGCGGGCCAGGATGCGCGCGACGGCGAGCATCTGCTGTTCGCCGCCCGACATCGTCACCGCCTCCTGGGCCCGGCGCTCCGCCAGCCGTGGGAAATGGTCGTAGATCCGCTCGATCGACCACCCCTTCGGCTCGGCGATCTGCGAAAGTTCCAGGTTTTCCTGAACCGTCAGGCCCTGAATGATCCGCCGGTCTTCCGGCACAAGGCCGACGCCGACACGGGCAGCCTGATAGCTCTGCATATCATGAAGCGGCTGGTGATCGAGCCAGATTTCACCATGGGTCAGGTTGGGATCATCCATGCGCGCGATCGTGCGGAGCGTCGACGTCTTGCCGGCGCCGTTCCGCCCGAGCAACGCCAGGATCTCACCCTCGCGAACATCGAAACTGATCCCCTGAACGATATAACTCTCGCCGTAGTAGGAGTGCAGATCCCAGGCCGAGAAGTAGGCTGGTGCCGTTCCGCGTGCCTTCTGAGGCTTGACCGCAGGTGCCGTTTTCCCTGCGAACTGATCTTCGAGAATGCTCACAGATGTGCTCCTCCGAGATAGGCTTCCTGAACACGCGGATCGCCCTTGATGTCCTCCGGCTTGCCCTCGGCGATAATCGCACCCTGGGCAAGGACGGTTACCTTGTCGGCGAGCGAGAACACGACATGCATGTCGTGCTCGATGACAACCTTGGTGATGCCCCGATCGCCGATCCGCTTCAAAAGATCGATCGTGTTGTTGGTATCGGCCCTTGACATGCCGGCCGTCGGCTCGTCCAGAAGCAGCAGCTTCGGGTCCTGCGACAGGCACATGGCCAATTCCAGGCGGCGCTTGTCACCGCGCGAAAGGCTGTCGGCAACCATGTCCTTCTTTTCGACGAGACCGACGTCTTCCAACATGTGAAGGGCCTTGTCGCGAATCTCACCGTCCTTGCCGACATCCGCGAATGCATGCAACTTGAATTCACCGTCGCGTTTTGCCAGCGCGGGGATCATGATGTTTTCCATGAGCGTGAGATCTCCGAAGATCTCCGGCGTCTGGAACACCCGTGAAATTCCGACCTGATTGATCTCGAAGGGCTTCATCCCGGTCAAGGAAATGTCACCGAACATGACGCTTCCGGTATCCGGTACGAGCCGTCCGATCAGGCAGTTGAGGAAGGTCGACTTCCCGGCCCCGTTCGGGCCGATGATTGCCTGAACGGTGCCTTCCTCGACGGAGAAGTTGACGTTATTCAGGGCTCTTAGTCCGCCGAACGACTTGTTCACGCCCTCGACACGCAAGATTTCCATGTCATTTCACCTTATTCAGCTGGTGCGGCCTTGGGACGCGCAGTGGAATTCTCGTCCTTGGACGATTTGCGTTTGAACAGCCTTCCGATCCGCTCCACGCCTTCCATGATGCCACCCGGCAGGAAGATCACGATCAGCATGAACATGATGCCGAGCGTCAGATGCCAGCCCTTGCCGATGAAGGGATGAATGACAAAGACGAGGAAATCGGCAAGACCCTGCGGAAGCGCGGCGAACCAGTCGTACAGAATGTTGTCGTTGATCTTGGAGAAGATGTTCTCGCAGTACTTGATGAAACCGGCACCGAGCACCGGACCGATCAGGGTCCCTGCCCCGCCGAGGATCGTCATCAGGACAACTTCACCGGACGCTGTCCACTGCATGCGCTCAGCACCTGCCAGCGGATCCATCGCGACCATCAGTCCGCCAGCCAGGCCGGCATACATTCCGGAGATGACGAACGCGGCGAGCGTGTAGGGTCTGCTGTTCAGGCCGGTGAAGTTCATGCGCTGCTGGTTGGACTTAACGGCGCGCAGCATCATGCCGAATGGCGACCGGAAGATCCGGATTGCAATATAGAACGCGATCATCATCACCAGGGCGCACAGGTAGTACCCGGCGTTGAAGGTGAACAGCCATCCTCCCATGCTCAGCTCGAAACTCTCGCGCATCGGAATGCCGAAGAAGTTCGCGGCCGGTATGGCGCCGTTTTCGGAACTGACGCCGAGAATGCGCGGATCGTCAAGCGCCAGCTGCAGACCCGTTTCGCCGTTGGTGATCGGTGTCAGAACCGAATAGGCGAGCGAGAAGGACATCTGTGCGAAGGCCAGTGTCAGGATCGAGAAGTAGATTCCGGAGCGGCGCAGCGAGATGTAGCCGACCAGCAGGGAAAACAACCCGGCGAACACGACCGACATGAAGATCGCCGGAATGACGTTCATTGTCAGCAGCTTCATCATCCAGACACCGGCATAGGAACCGACACCCAGGAAAGCGGCGTGGCCGAAACTCAGATAGCCGGTCAGGCCGAACAGGATGTTGAAGCCGATCGCGAAGATGCCGAAAATCAGGAACCTCTGCATCAGGTCGGGATAGCCGGCGTTGAACTGTGCCAGCTCCGAGCCTTCCGGAAACGGGTTGAGCAGGAACGGCGCCAACACCACGAGAAGCAAGACCAGAAAGAAGAGCGATGTATCTTTTTTGTTGAGTCCGAACATGACTTAGCTCTCCATAACGCCCTTGCGGCCCATCAGACCGCGCGGACGGGTCAGGAGGATCACGATTGCAACGAGATAGATGATGATCTGGTTGATGCCGGGCAGCAACGCGACGACCTGCGCCATGGAGGCGAAACTCTCAAGAATGCCAAGCAGGAATCCGGCCAGAACAGCGCCCGGAAGCGAGCCCATTCCGCCAACGACGACCACGACGAAGCTCAAGACGAGGAAGTCCATTCCCATGTGGTAATTCGGTGAATTGATCGGCGCGTACATGACACCGGCCAGCCCGGCAACCACGGCGGCAAGCGCGAACATCACGCTGAAACGCTTGTCGATGTTGATACCGAGCAACCCGACCGTCTGCCGGTCTGCCATCCCCGCTCGAACCACCATTCCGAAGGTCGTGAACTGCAGGAAGGCAAAGACTGCGCCGATGATGACCGCGGCAAAGAGGAAGTAAACGATGCGCCAGTAGGGATAGATGATGATGTTCGGGTCCATGCCGAGCATCGCGCCGAAATCGAGGCTGCCTGCGAACACGTCGGGTGCCGGGGTCGGTATCGGGTTGGCACCGAAGAAATACTTGATGATCTCCTGGAGCACGATGGCCAGCCCGAAGGTCACCAGGATCTGGTCCGCATGCGGACGCTTGTAGAAATACTTGATCAGGCCGCGCTCCATGAAGAGCCCGACAAGTGCCATGATCGGTATGGAAAACAGGATCGCGAGCGGGACCGACCAGTCAATTATCGCCGCCCCCGTCTCCGGCCCGAACCAGGCCTCGACATAGGGCGTTTCGACCTTCAGGGGATTGCCGAGAAAATCTTTCTGGGTTTCATCGATCGTCACGTACGACAGGGAGAGCAAACGGCTCAGCGTGACAGCGCAGAACGCCCCGATCATGAACAGTGCGCCGTGGGCGAAGTTCACCACGCCAAGCGTTCCGAAAATGAGGGTAAGGCCCAAAGCAATCAGCGCGTAGGCTGACCCCTTGTCGAGACCGTTCAGAATTTGAAGAAGTATCGCGTCCATCGCTATCAACTCGGATCATCAGCGCGAGTCAAAGTCCCCAACCACGCACTATTTCTAATAAAAGGGACAGGGCGACGCGCGCCCCGTCCCTCCGTTTTCATGGGTTTTATGCGCCCGGGTTACAGGTTCCCAGTGCACCGCCCGCGAACTGCGGATGATCCGGCGGATAGGTAACCTGAGCAGCCGGTGTCACTTCGACGATTTCGAGAAGGTCGAATGCGGAGCTCGGGTTTTCCTTACCCTTCACGACAAGGACGTCCTTGAAGCACTGGTGGTCTTCAGCCCTGTAGAGAGTCTTGCCGTTGCCCAGACCGTCGAACTCGAAGCCTTCGAGGGCCTCGACAACACCACACGGGTTGAACGTTCCTGCACGCTCACATGCATCTGCATAGAGCAGAGCCTGAACGTAGGTCGTGTGGGCCGCCTGGCTCGGCGGGAAGCCGTATTTCTGGCCGAAGGACTGAACGAATGCCTTGGAGCCTTCGTCCTGCAGCGACCAGTGCCAGTTGGTGGACCCGAAGATGCCCTTAACGTTTTCACCGGCACCCTTTGCCATCAGGCGGGAGTACAGCGGAACGATGATCTCGAAGTTCTTGCCGTTCACCTGCTTGTCGCGCAGGCCGAACTGAACGGCGTTGGTGAGCGAGTTCACCATGTTGCCGCCGTAGTGGTTCAAGACGAGCACGTCCGCGTCGGACTGCAGAACCGGCGTGATGTAGGCCGAGAAGTCCGTTGCAGCCAGAGGCGTCTTGACGGTTTCGACCGTTTCCCAACCCAGGGCTTCCGTGGATTCACGAACAGCCTGTTCGGTGGTGTAACCCCAGTTGTAGTCCGCAGTCAGGTGATAGGCCTTGCGGTCTTCGCCATAAGCGTTCTTCAGAACCGGAGCCAGTGCGGCACCGGACATGTAGGAGTTGAAGAAGTGACGGAAACCGTTAGCTTTCTTGTCCTTACCCGTGGTGTCGTTGGAGTGGGTCAGACCGGCCATGAAGATGACGCCTGCTTCCTGGCAGAGCGCCTGCACGGCAACAGCCACACCGGAGGACGAACCGCCGGTGATCATGATGGCGCCGTCTTTTTCGATCATGGATTTTGCCGATGCGCGTGCCGCATCAGATTTGGTCTGCGTGTCACCCGTGACGTACTCGACCTTCTTGCCAAGGATACCGTTGCCCTTGAGCGCCTTGGACGAGAACGTGTTGAGCATGCCGCCGTCGCCTTCACCGTTCAGATGCTCGACTGCGAGCTGGTAAGCGCGCAATTCGTCGGCACCCTCATCTGCGTAAGGGCCGGTTTGGGGCACGTTGAAACCCAGTGTCACCGTCGCGCCGGTCGGCTCGTTCAGGTAGCCGGCAGACCATGCACGGCTCGTGAAGATCGTTGGCATCGCAAGAGCACTGCCGCCGAGAGCACCAGCGCGCAAGATAGAACGACGATTTAGGGGTTTACGTATTAAACTCATACTTTCCTCCCAGAAAGGATCGGCACGCCCCCTTCGGACGCACCTGCAGTAGCTGTACAGCCGCCAGCAGTTCCGGAGTGTTCCCCGACCGGAAAACCGGTTCCTCAACGTCAAAACCGCAAGCTGGGGGGACTGTAGAAAAAGTCATTACAAATCAGCAATACGACTATCGGATCGTGCCTGCTCAACACTTTATTAGACTTTCGAAGTATTCACGCGAATTAAAGGAGAAAAACACCTTCACATTTCGCGATGCAAAATACTTTTTTCTCATTAATTCAAGCGAGTTAATTAAAATCATGGTGCACCGCAAAATTATTGCTGACACCTGCCCATTTTTTAGTCCTCGATCAAGTGCTTAGACCAAAGTTGCACGCAGACACCTCCAATAGGTTGTGGCCAACAAAATTGACGTGCCGCAAGGCGGCGCAGTAGTGTCGCGAAAAGAAACCCACCGCCCAAAATTTCATCAGGAACTTGCCAAATGCCATTTATCGAGTCGCTCGAGGACCTGCACTCCCACTACGGCGTTGCAGGCGAGGCCTCGACCATAAAGGAGATCGGTTTTCTCAGCGCCCACTACCGCAGCATCGTTGAGGCATCGTCCTTCTGCGCACTGACAACCTGCGGACCGGAAGGCCTTGACTGCTCGCCGCGCGGAGATGCCGGAAACGTTGTCCGCGTCGCAGACGAGAAAACACTGCTGATGCCCGATCGCCGCGGAAACAACCGCATCGATTCGCTCCGCAACATTGTCCGGGACCCGCGTGTCTCGCTGATGTTCATGATTCCCGGCTGGAACAATGTTCTCAGGATCAACGGCAAGGCCAGGATTTCGGTCGATCCCGATCTGCTGGCATCCTTCGAAATGGAAGGTCATCTGCCGCGATCGGTGATCGAAATCGCCATCGAGGCGGTCTATTTTCAATGCGCACGCGCCATCATGCGCGCCGGTCTCTGGAAGGCCGAAGACCTCAGAGCCCCCTCCACCTTGCCTTCGCCGGGCATGATCATGCAGGAGATCAAGCAAGGCTTCGACGGTGAAACATATGACGCTGAATGGCCGGGCCGCGCGGCCAAAAGCATGTGGTAATGCATGACGGAAGGTCTCGCCCGGCAGGATCGCACAAGTGCCATGACCTTCGCCCGGACCATCCGCTGTACCGTGCCGGCCCTCTTTTCCGAATGCCCCTTGGCTGAGATGCCCTTCCTCTCCATATGTCCGCCTAAACCCAATTCTTCACACAGAGGACCGTCATGACCACCAATCCGGTGCTTACCGAATGGACCACCCCGTTCGAACTTCCCCCCTTCGACAAGATCGAGCCCGGTCACTTCGAAGAGGCCTTCGAAGCAGCCATGGCGGACGCCCGCCGGGAAAGCGACGCGATTGCCGGTCAGGACGCCACGCCGAATTTCGAAAACACGATTGCGGCGCTGGAAAAATCGGGCGAACAGCTGACCAGGGTCGCGCGCACGTTCTACAATCTCACCAGTGCGCATACCAATGAAACGCTCCAGCAGGTTGAGCGAGACATCGCGCCGAAGCTTGCCAAACACTCCTCGGACATGCTGCTCAACGAAAAACTGTACAATCGTGTTGCCGCGCTTTGGGAACAGCGCGACACGCTTGGGCTGTCGGTCGAAGACGCAAAGGTGCTTGAGCGCTATCACAAGATGTTCCAGCGCGCCGGTGCCGGACTGGACGGCGGCGGCAAGCAGCGCATGGCCGAGATATCGCAGCGGCTGGCAACCCTCGGGACGCGTTTTTCCCAGAACATCCTGAAAGACGAGTCGGACTATCAGCTCGTTCTGGAAACCGAAGAAGATCGCGCGGGCCTGCCGGACTTTCTTTTGACCGCTGCCGCAGAAGCGGCGCGTGAGCGCGGTCTTGAGGGCAAGCACGTGATCACGCTCTCAAGGTCGAGCATAGAGCCGTTCCTCCAGTTCTCGACCAACCGCCGGCTGCGTGAAGAAGCGTTCAGCGGGTGGAGTTCGCGCGGCGAACTGGCCGGAGAAACCAACAACGCAGATATCATCGCCGAAACACTTGCGCTGCGCGCAGAGAAAGCCCGGCTGCTCGGGTTTGACAACTTCGCCCAGTACAAGCTCGATGACACAATGGCGAAAGCACCGGCAAATGTGCGTGCGCTTTTGACCAAGGTCTGGGAGCCGGCAGTCGCTCAAGCGCGTGAGGAACAGGAAAAGCTGGCCGAAATGGCGGCGAATGCTGGCGAAAACCACGCGATCGAAGCCTGGGACTGGCGTTTCTACGCTGAGAAGGTCCGCAAGGCGGAACATGATCTCGATGAAGCGGAACTGAAGCCGTATCTGCAACTGGAAAACATGATTGAAGCGGCGTTCGACACCGCCACCCGCCTGTTCGGCGTAACATTCAGAGAGCTGGACGGGATGCCCGTCTATCATCCCGATGTCCGCGTTTACGAGGTTCTCGGGCAGGACGGCAAACATGTCGGTCTCTTCCTCGGCGATTATTTTGCGCGGCCCTCCAAACGATCCGGCGCCTGGATGACCGCCTTCCGCTCACAGCACAAATTGGACGGCGACGTCACGCCGATCATCGTCAACGTGATGAATTTCTCGAAAGGAGCGCCGGGCGAAGCAACCCTGCTTACCTTTGATGATGCACGGACCCTGTTTCACGAATTCGGGCATGGTCTGCACGGACTGCTGTCCAACGTGACATATCCGATGATCTCGGGAACAAGCGTAGCCCGGGATTTCGTCGAATTGCCTTCACAGCTCTATGAACACTGGCTGTCCGAGCCGGACGTGCTGTCGAGATTTGCGACACACTACAAGACCGGTGAGACGATGCCCGCGGCGCTGCTGGAAAAACTTCTTGCCGCCGCCAATTTCAACCAGGGTTTTGCGACCGTGGAATACACGGCCTCCGCCCTGATGGATCTGGAACTCCACTTGCTGGAAGAGCCCGGCAATCTCGACATCAGGTCCTTTGAAAAGACGGAACTCGGCAAGATCGGGATGCCCGACGCCATCACGATGCGCCACCGCATTCCCCACTTCCAGCATGTCTTCTCCGGAGACGGCTACTCTGCCGGCTACTACAGCTACATGTGGTCCGAGGTCATGGACGCGGACGCCTTCGGCGCATTCGAGGAAGCAGGTGACATTTTCCACCCGGAAACGGCCGAACGGCTGCACACCCACATCTACTCCGCCGGCGGCCTGCCCGACCCCGAGGAAACCTACCGTGCATTCCGTGGACGGCCGCCCAAAATCGATGCCCTCTTGAAAAAACGCGGATTTGCGGCCTGAATGTCGACCGGCCGGATCACCACCGGCCGGTTTTGACTGTTCAGGGATCTATCAATGATAAGACCGATGGCGCCGCCACCAGAACCGACCGCAGGCCTGTTGAGGGTCTGCCTCGCAATCAGCGGCCTGACGGGCGCGCTCGGCGTTGTCACACTTGCAATGGCTGCGCACGCGGACAATCCGGGCTCGCTCGGCACCGCGGCGCGAATGCTGCTGTTCCACGCTCCGGTCTTTCTCGGGATCGGCCTGCTCGCGCAATCGCGCAAGGTGCTGCTGTTGCCGGTCACGGCGATCTTTCTGTTTTGCGGACTTTTCCTGTTCTGCGGCGACCTGTTCAGCCGCTCATTCCTGGGCAGCAGCCTGTTTCCGATGGCGGCACCTCTCGGCGGCATGTTCCTGATCGTCGGATGGCTCTCCCTTGCGCTCGGCGCGCTCAGGGTCAGGACCCATTAATTTGGATGAATTGGTAGGGATGAATTTGTTCGGATACAAGGCGCAAAGCTGCAGGAAACCGTCCGGTTTCCAAAGATTTGCAACGATGTTGCCGGGCAAATTCACCCTATCCCTGCGGGACGCAAAACCGGCTTCGATCTGCTTCGTCAAACCGCTCAACCGGGCAGGAAGCCCGCTTGTCGCGCTTTTCCTAGCAGTTCATCGCCGTTTGCTGCGCCAATTCAACCAAATTAAGGGGTCATGAGCCTAAGGGTCGTTCCGCGTCAATCCTGACGCCGCGGGTCAGCCTTTCAGTCTCTCCGCATGCCAGGCCACGTGATCGCGCGCAAAACTCGCAACGAAGTAGTACGAGTGATCATAGCCCTCCTGGAGCCGGTAGCAGTGCGCGGTTCCGGTCTCGATGAGCGCGTTCGCCAGCGCTGCCGGCTTCAGCAGGTCCAGAAACTGATCGTCTGCTCCCTGGTCGACCAGCACATCACCGACCCAGCCCTTGTCCACCAGCAGCCGTGACGCGTCTTGGACATTCCAGAGGCTTTCATCCTCTCCCAGATATGCGCCGAGCTGTTTCCGTCCCCAATCGGATTGAGACGGATTGGAGATCGGGGCAAAGGCGGAGAGCGACTGGTATTGCCCCGGGTACTTCATCGCCAGGGTCAGCGCACCGTGCCCGCCCATGGAATGTCCGGTGATGCCCTGGTGAACCGTTACCGGGAAATTCTCCGTAACAAGATCCCGCAATTCGCCGGCGACATAGGTCTCCATCTGGAAATGGGGCGACCAGGGATCCTGGGTAGCGTTGACGTAAAAACCGGCTCCCTGGCCGAGATCGTAGGCTTCGTCGTTCGCAACCCCCTCGCCCCGCGGACTGGTATCGGGAAAGATGATCGCAATGCCGAATTCGGACGCATGCGCCTGAAGCCCGGCCTTGGTCATCGCGTTTTCATGGGTGCATGTGAGGCCCGACAGGTACCAGAGGCAGGGAACCGGTCCTTCCTGGGCCTGCGGCGGCAGATAGACCGCAAACGTCATTTCGCATCCGCAAGCCTCCGAATCGTGGGAGTAGACCCCCTGTACGCCGCCGAAAGCCTTGTTTTCCGAGATGGTTTTCATGATTTCCTGCCTGTTGGAAGACAGAGAGCCGCTTCGAAACCGAAACAGCTCTCTCGCCTGAACACTTTGTGATTGCAGCGGTCCGTTGTCCTGCACTTGTCATCGGCAGGCCGACGCGGGACCGAAACCGGAATGCGCCCGGTCCGTTTCCTAGTAAAGAACGACGGATCGGATGGATTCGCCTGCATGCATGAGATCGAAGCCCTTGTTGATGTCCTCGAGCGGCATGGTGTGGGTGATCATCGGATCGATCTCGATCTTGCCGTCCATGTACCAGTCGACGATCTTCGGCACGTCCGTGCGCCCGCGCGCGCCGCCGAAGGCCGTGCCGCGCCACGACCGGCCCGTCACCAGCTGGAACGGACGCGTGGCAATCTCCGCCCCGGCCGGAGCCACGCCGATGATGATGCTCTCGCCCCAGCCCTTGTGAGCCGATTCAAGCGCTGCCCGCATGACACTCACATTGCCCGTCGCGTCGAAGGTGTAGTCCGCACCGCCCTTGGTCAGATCGACCAGATACGGAACGAGATCCCCCTCCACCTCGCTCGGGTTGACGAAATCCGTCATGCCGAAACGGGTCGCCATCTCCACCTTGGCCGGGTTCAGGTCCACACCCACGATCTGGTCCGCACCGGCAAGGCGCAGACCCTGGATCACGTTCAGGCCGATACCGCCGAGGCCGAAGACAATGGCGCGCGCGCCTTCCTCCACCTTGGCCGTGTTGATCACCGCACCGATGCCGGTGGTCACGCCGCAGCCGATGTAGCAGACCTTGTCAAAGGGCGCGTCGGGCCGGATCCTGGCCAGCGCGATCTCCGGCACAACCGTGTAGTTGGCGAAGGTCGAGGTGCCCATGTAGTGCAGGATCGGATCGCCATCGAGCGTGGTGAAGCGGGACGAGCCGTCCGGCATCAGCCCCTGGCCCTGGGTGGAGCGGATCGCCTGGCACAGATTGGTCTTCGGGTTGAGGCAGTATTCGCAGTTGCGGCACTCCGGCGTATAGAGCGGAATGACATGATCGCCCGGTTTCAGCGTGGTAACCCCCGGCCCCACTTCCACAACGACACCGGCGCCCTCGTGACCCAGGATCGCCGGAAAAAGACCTTCCGGATCAGCGCCCGACAGCGTGAACTCGTCGGTGTGGCAAATGCCCGTCGCCTTCACCTCGACAAGAACCTCGAACGCACGCGGACCTTCCAGATTCACCGTGGTCACCTCAAGCGGTTTTCCGGCCCCCACGGCCACAGCTGCACGAACTTCCATCGAAAGACCTCCCTGAAATAGCTTGGCAACGAGAGTTACCGCCCCCGGTCTGAAATGCAAGAACCGAAACGACGTCAGGTGTCCGGAATGCGAAAAACAGAACGGAATCAACACAGAAAACGAACTTGTTCCGACCCTATAAGTTGTTCCGTTCCAAGGGGTTTCGTGTGTGCTGCTTCCAATGGACGCGGGCAATGCGACACCTATGTCGTATTCTGACAAGCAGGCGACTGAAACCTTATACGCAGACGAGGGTTCAATCGTAATTATGCGCGGCAATGGACGGCTCGTGACCGCATCGGTATGGTCGCCGCCTGAAAATTCAAACAAGCCGCGCCGGCTTCACGAGATTCAATCCGTGAAACCGGCGCGCAAACGTGCGGAGCCGCTGCTTCATGAAGCGATATTCCTTCCTGGAACTGGCAAAAAACGCCTTTTCCGCGCACCAGAACTGGGGACGCCAGTGGCGCTCCCCCGAGCCGAAGTCCGAATACGACGTCGTAATTGTCGGCGCGGGCGGACATGGTCTCGCGACGGCCTACTATCTCGCCAAGGAACACGGTGTGCGCAACGTGGCCGTTGTCGAAAAGGGCTGGCTGGGCGGCGGCAACACGGGCCGCAACACCACCATCGTCAGATCCAACTATCTCTGGGAAGAAAGCGCGGCGCTCTACAATCACGCAATCGGCCTGTGGCAGGGCCTGTCACAGGAACTCAATTACAACGTCATGTATTCCGGACGTGGCGTGATGATGCTGGCGCATACGGTCCACGACGTTCAGGTCGCACAGCGCCACATTCACGCCAACAGGCTCGCGGGCGTGCAGAACGAGTGGCTGTCGCCCGAGCAGGCCAAGGAATACTGCCCGCCCCTCAATATCTCGAAGGACATCCGCTATCCCGTCATGGGCGCGGCTCTTCAGCGCGTCGGCGGCACGGCACGGCACGACGCGGTTGCGTGGGGCTACGCGCGCGGCGCGGACGACATGGGCGTCGACATCATCCAGAACTGCGCCGTCTCCGGTATTCGCCGCGGTGCCGACGGGTCCGTTGAAGGCGTTGAAACCTCGAAAGGCTTCATCAAGGCAAAGAAGGTCGGTGTCGTTGCGGCCGGGCACACATCGACCATCATGGACATGGCCGGTGTTCGCATGCCGCTGGAGTCCTACCCGCTTCAGGCGCTCGTCTCCGAACCGGTCAAGCCGGCCTTCCCGTGTGTCGTGATGTCGAACACGATCCATGCCTATATCTCGCAGTCCGACAAGGGCGAACTGGTCATCGGCGCGGGCACGGACCAGTTCATCTCCTACTCGCAGACCGGCGGCATTCATATCTCCAATCACACGATCGACGCGATCTGCGAACTTTTCCCGCATTTCCGGCGCATGCGGATGCTGCGGAACTGGGGCGGTATCGTCGACGTGACGCCCGACCGGTCGCCCATCCTTTCCAAGACACCGGTCCAGGGCCTTTACGTGAATTGCGGCTGGGGCACCGGCGGCTTCAAGGCCACGCCCGGGTCCGGACACGTCTTTGCGCACACGATTGCCAGGGACGATCCGCATCGGATCAATGCACCATTCACGATCGACCGGTTCCGCACCGGACGCCTTATCGACGAAGCGGCCGCGGCCGCCGTGGCTCACTGAGGGGAGATTTCATCAGATGTTGCTGGTTTATTGCCCCTATTGCGATGTGGAGCGTCCCGAAACGGAATTTTCCTGCCGCGGCCAGGCCCATATCGCGCGTCCCGCCGATCCGTCTGCAACGAGCGACGAAGACTGGGTGAACTTCCTCTACATGAGAAGCAACACCAAGGGCGTCTACGCCGAGCGTTGGCGCCATATCCACGGGTGCGGGCGTTTCTTCAACGCTGTTCGCCACACGGTCTCAGACGAATTTCTCAGTTTCTACAAGGCAGGCGAACCGATGCCGGACCTTGAAAAGCTCGCCAAGGAGGCCGGCAAATGAGCCAGCCATTCCGCACCGAAAAAGGCGGCCGGATCGACCGTGCCGAACAGATCAGCTTCACATTCGACGGTGAGCAAATGCACGGCCATGCCGGGGATACCCTTGCCTCGGCGCTGCTCGCAAACGGCGTTCACCTCGTCGGCCGGTCTTTCAAATACCACCGTCCGCGGGGAATCGTGACCGCGGGTTCGGAGGAACCGAATGCCCTGGTCGGCATTTACCGGCATGGTGACCAGACACCGAACCTGCGCGCGACGCAGGTGGAGCTCTACCAGGGCCTCGAAGCAATTTCCCAGAACCGGTTTCCCTCGCTCGGTTTCGATGTCGGCGCGATCAACGACCGACTGTCGATGTTCTTTCCGGCCGGTTTCTACTACAAGACCTTCATGTGGCCGAAGTCCTTCTGGGACAGGGTGTACGAACCCGTCATCCGGGCGGCGGCCGGTCTCGGCAAGCCGCCGAAGAACCCGGATCAGGACTTCTATGGCAACCAGTATGCCCATTGCGATGTGCTGATTGCCGGCGCAGGGCCCGCCGGGCTGGCAGCAGCGCTTGCCGCGGCAGAGACCGGTGCAAGCGTCATTCTGTGCGATGAACAGGCGGAATTCGGCGGTTCCCTGCTGACGGAAACGAACGCCACCATCGACGGCAAGGCACCGGCCGACTGGGTTGGCGAGACCATCGGCAAACTCGCTTCGATGGACAATGTCAGACTGCTGTCACGAACCACCGCATTCGGCTATTTCGCCCATAACTATGTCGCGCTTGCCGAGCGGGTAACGGAGCACGTCGCAAACCCGGATCCCAAATTGCCGCGGGAGCGGCTGTGGCAGGTCAGGGCCAAGGAAGTCGTCATCGCTTCCGGCGCGATCGAACGTCCGATGGTGTTTCCCGAGAACGACCGCCCGGGCATCCTGCTGGCCGAAGCCGGCCGCACCTATCTGAACCGCTACGGTGTCAAGGTCGGCCACAAGGTGGTGATCGCGACCGCATGTGACAGCGCCTGGCAGGTGGCCTTCGATCTTGCGGACCACGGCGTCGAGATCGCCGCGATCGTCGATCTCCGCGAGACCCCGCCCGAAAGCCTGATTTCGATCGCAAAGGCGCGGAGCATCCGTGTTGAGGCAGGGTGCGTGATCACCGGAACGCTTGGCCGCAAGCGCGTCAAATCGGTGCTTGTCGGCAAACTGATGACATCCGGCCAGGTCGCCTCGGGCGGCCAGGTCGAGTGCGACGCGCTGCTCATGTCAGGCGGCTGGACGCCGACCGTAAGCCTCTATTCCCAGTCGCGCGGCAAGGTCGTGTGGGACGGCGACAAGGGTGCCTATGTTCCGGGCAATTCCGTCCAGAAAGAGCGTTCCGTCGGCGGCGCGAAAGGCCTCTACGGCCTGCAGACAACGCTCGAGGATGGTTATGCAGCCGGGGAAGAGGCCGCAAAGGCTGCGACCGGCAAGTCGGCCAAGGTGTCCTATGCTGCCGCCAGCGGCGGCGAAGCCGGAGAAGGTGGTACGCTCGGTGCCCTGCCCCACGATCGCAACGCATCAAGGGTCAAGGCATTCGTTGACTACCAGAACGACGTCACCGCCAAGGACGTCAAACTGGCCGTGCGCGAGGGCATGCATTCGATCGAGCACATCAAGCGCTACACGACGACCGGCATGGCTACCGATCAGGGCCGACTTTCCAACATGAACGCCCTGCAGATCGCATCCGGCGCGCTGGAGCGTCCGATGACGGATGTCGGACTGACCACGTTCCGCCTGCCCTACACGCCGACCACGTTCGGCCTCTTCGCGGGCGTTGCCCGTGGCGACTTCTTCGACCCGGTTCGCAAGACCCCGTCGCATGATTGGGTTGCCGACCATGGCGGTGTATTTGAAGATGTCGGACAGTGGAAGCGAACCTGGTATTTTCCGAAGCCGGGCGAAGACATGCATGCCGCAGTCGCACGTGAGTGCAAGACGGTGCGTGACAGCGTCGGCCTGTTCGATGCGTCGACCCTCGGCAAGATCGAGGTTGTCGGACCGGACGCGGCAGAATTCCTGGAACGCATGTACACCAATCCCTGGAAAAAGCTCGCTCCCGGGCGCTGCCGTTACGGCCTTCTGCTCAATGATGCCGGTTTCATCACCGATGACGGTGTCATCGGACGCCTTGCAGATGACCGCTTTCACGTCACCACCACGACCGGTGGCGCGCCAAGCGTATTCGCGACCATGGAAGATTATCTTCAGACCGAATGGCCAGATCTCGACGTGTGGATCACATCAACGACGGAACAATACGCGGTTGCCGCCGTTCAGGGACCGAAGGCACGCGATGTCATTGCCCCGTTCCTCGAAGGTGTCGACCTTTCCAACGAGGCGTTTCCGCACATGAGCGTCAGGGAGGCCACATTCTGCGGCGTTCCCTGCCGCCTCTTCAGAATTTCCTTCACAGGAGAACTCGGTTTCGAAATCAACGTGCCGCGCCGGCAGGGCAAGATGATGTGGGAGACGCTGGCAAAGGAGATCGAAAAGCATGCCGGCACCACGTATGGAACCGAAACCATGCACGTCCTGCGCGCGGAAAAAGGCTACATCATTGTCGGTCAGGACACGGACGGAACCGTGACGCCGCAGGATGCCGGCATGACCTGGGCCATCGGCAAGAAGAAATTCGATTTTGTCGGCAAACGCGGGCTGGATCGGCCTGATCTCGTGGCGGAAAACCGGAAGCAATTCGTCGGGCTGCTCACCAAGGACCCGAAGGTGAAACTCGAGGAAGGTGCGCAGATAACCACCGCCGAAAACCCGGCGACGGGTACGCCGGCAGAAGGTCATGTCACCTCGTCCTATTTCAGTCCTGCGCTTGACCGGACGATTGCCCTGGCCGTCGTCAAGAACGGTCATGCCCTCGAGGGCAAGACACTTTATGTTCCGATGCCGGACGGCAGCATCCCGGTCGAGGTGACCGGTCCGGTGTTCTATGACAAGGAAGGAGCGCGGATCAATGTCTGAAGTTCTGGCCAATGACCTGATCACCGACGACGCCGGGGCAGACCCGCTCCTGAGCCTGGGCGATGTTTCTATCCTCAAGGCGGCACCGGTGACACGGCTCTCCTTCCGGGCGAGGCCTGCGTCTCTTGATGATGCCGGCAGCGCCTTTGGTGCCGCATTGCCAACCAAACCGATGTCCTGTGAGCTGGGAGACAAGCGCGCCGCGCTCTGGATGGGGCCGGACGAGTGGACGCTTCTGGCACCGGAAGACGATCTGGGCTCCGTTTTCGAGGCAATCGAATCCGGGCTCAAGGACCAGCCGCATGCGCTCGTGGACATATCGGAGCGTTCCGAAGCGATCATCGTGAGCGGTGAAAAAGCGGTCTGGTTGCTCAACACGGGCATCTTCATCGATTTTTCGCTCGATGCGTTTCCCGTCGGCACGGTTTCACGCACGATCTTCCACAAATCGCCCGTGATGGTCTGGCGCACCGGTCCGGATACGTTCGTTGTGGAAGCGTGGGTTTCCTTCATGGACTATGTTGCCGGCTTGCTGGTGCAGTCAGCCGGCGAACTGGAAGCGGCCTGACGCGAACCCTCGGATGAATGCGCGCCCGTGGCAAGCACCACGGGTTTCTTTGTCGGGTATGCCTGGGCGAGCGCACGAATTGTCAGCGGCGTTTGCGCTCGTCCATCGGTTTCTCGAAGCGTTGACTTGCAAACAGCTGCCAAATCCCGCAACTCTCTCCCGCATGCTGAAGATCGGTTCCTACAACATACAAAAGGCAATCGGCGTCGATGCCCGTCGCCGCCCGGAACGGACCCTGAAGGTCATCCGTGAACTCGATTGCGACGTTCTGGCGCTGCAGGAAGCCGACAAACGCTTCGGTCCGCGCGAAAGCACGTTGGATAGGGTCACGATCCTCTCGGAAACCGGTTACCGGCCAGTGCCCTTTTCGGAGAACGGCAAGAGCCTGGGATGGCACGGCAACGCGATCCTGGTCCGCGATTCGATCGGGATCGTCGATTTCAGAAAGCTGGAACTGCCGACACTGGAACCACGCGGCGCCGTCGCGGTGGATCTTGAGATCGGCGGCGAAAAGTTCCGCGTGGCCGCGATGCATCTCAGTCTGCTCGGGCACTTCCGCAAGAAACAGATCAGTTCGCTGATGCACCAGTTGCATGAAAATCTCGACTATCTGCCAACGGTGCTGATTGGCGACCTGAACGAATGGCGCGACACGGCGCGCAGCCTGAAGCTGCTGGAAGAACGCTACGAAGTCACGACACCGGGCAAGAGTTTTCCGAGCCCGCTTCCCGTCGGCAGTCTCGACCGGATCATAACCAGTCCGGAATTCACCGTGGAAAAGGCAGGCGTTCACAAATCCCGAACCGCGCGCGTTGCGTCCGACCATCTGCCGGTCTGGGCACACCTTTCACTCGAAGCTTCCGGGCACCTGTCCGTCAGCGCAAAAAGGTCTTCGGAAGAGATTTCCTAGGCGATTTCTGCCCGATGGCGGCGAAGAAAACGCTTCAGGCTGTTTTCATTGGCCTGTTCAACGGCTTCGGAAAAGGGCAGCCACAGACATTGTCTCTGACCCAGTTCCGGAAACTTGCTCAACTGCTTCTCGAACTGCAGCTTGAAGACAAGTACCCTTGTCCGCACCTTTGAACCATCCGATCGGCCCTTGTATGAACTGAAGGTCCCAAGTGCATGCGGGTCTGCCTGCCCGACGACGCCCGCTTCCTCATAAGCTTCCGTAACAGCCGTTTCGTGATCCTGCCGGTCAGCTTCCGGCCAGCCCTTGGGCAGGATCAGACGACCCGTATCCCGTGTCGAAACGAGGAGAATTTCAGTTTCGGTCTTTCCGGGACGCATGCACAGGGCAGCGATCTGCAAACGGGCCGGCCTGTAAAACAAACCCCAAAGCCCCTGCAGCCACGACTTATCCCCCCTTGCAAACGATCTGGACAGACTCACTTTCACACCTTCCTTCAATGGAGGTGTGTACTTAGTGGCATTCGCTCGATTTGTCTAGACAAAAGCGCACTTTGTGCATCGGGCATATTACTTAACCACAATTTACCTTAAGGCATTTCCGACGATCGATACCGCCTCCGCGCTCCAGGCGCCCGGCCACACTTCAGCCTTGCCGGCTTTCAGTTCATCCAGTTCCTTCAGGGGCACGGCACATGTCAGGAACGGTTCTTCGGAATTGGTCCCGTCTGTCGCCGCAATTTCGGCTGCAATGCCGGTGAAACCGAGGGTTTCTTCACAAGGAACGTAAAGAGCGGCGCCAGACACGCTGCTGTCGTTCTGGGTCGTGCCTTTGGCAACGCCGACAACGCCGCATACGGCGACGGCGCACATAAGTTCGACTGCGCGTGCCTTGGCGCACCCGTATACGCGGTGATAGCCGGACAGTTTCTCCGTCATCGACGGTACAAGGATGAGATCGAGATCCGCTTTCGCAAGAAGGCAACTCAGTGCAGGCATTTCAACGTCCAGACAAATGAGGATCGCCATTTTGAGGCCATCAAGCTCAAAAACGGCAAGCTGGTTCCCCGGTGTCAGGTTCCAGGTATCGGGGTCCTGCTCAAAAGGTGTCAGGCAAAGCTTGTCCTGCCTGATCCGGCGGCCGTCCGCGGTCAGCAGAAATGCAGTATTCGTGATGCCGGCATCCGTTTTCACCGGCACCGTTCCGACCAGAACCGAAATCCCGTGTTCCTGAGGAAGGGGTGCCAGCAGGTTCAGCAAGTCGTTGCCCACATCGGCGAGAAACGCCATTTCACGGTCGGGCGGCAGTCCTGCCGGTTTGAAAGCAAGACAGCATTCGATGAAATATTCCGGAAGCATCAGCAGCTTCGCGCCTGCTTCCGCCGCTTTCCGCATCTCATCCTTGATGGCACGCGCCAATGCGTCGACCGAGGCCGGCGCGCGGCCAAGGTTAAAGGACCAGAGTGCAATAGGATAATTGGTCATGCAGCAGGTATCTCCAACAGTTCAACTGCCAGACATAAGAGCGGCGGCGCCTTGATTTCAAGTGCGAATGGGGGTCCGGGTCAATCCAGGAAAAACCCGACAAAAACAGCGAAAAGCACGAGGAACCCGGTTCCAGCGACTGTTCCCTTCGGTTGCGACGGCAAGGATTTCAGTTTCGCCGACCTGCGCACTTCGCGGATGCCCTTCAGCGCGTTGTCGGTGCGTTTGTCAATTTCCGCAAAATATGGCGAAAGCTCATTCTGAGCGCGCATATCTTTCCCTCACGATTCCTTCGTGAACAAAACTTACGCAGCGAGCCTTAGGGTTTGGTTAATGGCCTCTTACCGAGGTGAGCTTACAGGCGCGTCTTCTGGGGATCGGCAACGTCGAGGATGCGCAACTGTACCTTGGGTGTCCCCTGCCAGGTATCTATCGAGAGCGTCCCGACCAGATGCAGATTGCGGCCCCTGCCTTCCAGCAACATGCGGCCGTGCGGTTTGTCCTCCGCCTTGAAGCAGATGGCCTTCAAGGACGCTCCATCGCCAGCGGCGATGGTCGCCCGGACATGCCCCTTTCCAACAACATCGGCAAAAGAGATGCGGTGCGCGGGAAATGCAAAGACCGGCTCGGAATGGCCTGCCCCAAAGGGTCCGGCTTTTTCAAGCAGTTCCACCAGATCCAGGGTAGCACCCGTCGCCGTCAGCGCAGCATCGACCCGGATTTCACGTTTACTTGTGGCACCTTCAACGTCGTCCCTGAGAGTTTGATTGAAAAACTCTTCGAGCTCCTTGGCGTTTTCGCGCTGTACGGTCAGGCCGGCGGCCATGGCGTGACCCCCGCCCTTCTCCAGAAGGCCTATATCGACAGCCTTGCGTACGGCGGCGCCGAGGTCGACACCGTGAACGGACCTGCCGGAGCCTGTCCCCTTGCCCGAGGCATCGTAGGCAATGGCGAATGCCGGCCGTCTATGCGCCTCCTTCAAGCGCGAGGCAATCAGCCCGACAATGCCCGGATGCCAGTCTTCGGACCCGGTGAGTAGCACGGCCGGGTCACGTGCATCGATGGCCGCGAGCGCTTCAGCGCCCGCTTCTTCCAGCATGTGCGCTTCCATCGCCTGGCGTTCGTTGTTCAGCTGATCAAGCCGCTCGGCGATTGCGCGGGCCTCGTGACTGTCCTGCGTGGTGAGCAGCCGCGCGCCAAGGGCGGCATCACCGATCCGGCCGCCGGCGTTGATTCTCGGCCCGACAAGAAATCCCAGGTGATATGGAACAGGCCTGCCGTTCACCCGGGCCACATCGGCCAGCGCGGTGAGACCCGGATTTTGGCGCTGATGCATGACCGCCAGACCCCGCGTGACATAGGCGCGGTTCAGGTCCTTGAGCGGAACCACGTCACAGACGGTTCCAAGGGCGACGAGATCGAGCAGTGACATCAGATCCGGTTGCCGGCCACTCTCGAATGCGCCGCGCCGCCTGAGCTCCCTGTTCAGGCCGACAAGGAAGAGAAACGTGACCCCCACCGCTGCCAGATGCCCCTGGCCGGACAGGTCGTCCTGCCGGTTCGGGTTGACCAGTGCCGCGACTTCGGGAAGCGTTTCGCCAACCTGGTGGTGGTCGATGACAACCACGTCGAGGTTCAGGGACCGGGCAGTTTCGAACGCTTCGGACGAGGTACTGCCGCAATCCAGCGTGACCAGCAATTCCGCGCCGCCTGCATGCAGGTGTTCGATTGCAGGACCATTGGGACCATACCCCTCCACGATGCGATCAGGGATGTGGATGATCGGATCCAGACCCAGCCAGTTGAGGTATTTGGCAAAAATCGCGGAAGAGGTCGCGCCGTCGACGTCATAGTCGCCGAAGATCGCGATTTTCTTCGCCGCCTGGACGGCATCCGCGATCCTTTCGACCGCAGCGTCCATGTCCTGCAGGCCGGACGGATCAGGCATCAGGGACTTGAGGGTCGGCTCCAGAAAGTCGGCCGCCTTTTCCTGCGTAACGCCGCGCGCGGCGAGGACGCGCGCCAACACGTCCGGAATGCCCTCCACCTGCGCGATAGCCATCGCCGTCCGAGCCTCGGCTGCGCTCAGACGCTCGCGCCAGGCGTTGTCGTTCGCCGATCTGGCGACCCCGAGTACGAGCCGCCCGTCTTCCTCATCGGAGTTATTGATCATTGAAAGCAAGACCGGATCCTGAACCTCGACAGACTATCGGCACGCCCCTCAATCCAGGTGGAATTTCTCCAGATCATGGTGCTGCGCCTTGATGTAGCGCATTGTTCCCGTAGAGGACCGCATCACAACGGTGTGGGTGGTGATGTGCTCGCGTCCAAACCGGACGCCTTGCAGGAAGTTGCCGTCGGTCACGCCCGTGGCCGCGAAAAGAACATCCGGCCCCGCCATTTCCTCCAGCGTGTATTTCTTCTTGATGTCCTCGATACCCATGCGGTGGGCACGGTCGACCTGCTCGTCGCGCGTGATGACCAGCCGGGACTGCATCTGTCCGCCGATGCAGCGCAGCGCGGCCGCCGCCAGCACCCCTTCCGGAGCGCCGCCGATGCCGGCATAGATGTCGATGCCGGTTTCGTCCGAGTCGGTCGTGTGAATGACGCCGGCAACGTCGCCGTCGCCGATCAGGCGGATCGCAGCACCCGTAGCACGGATATCCTCGATCAGGCGCGCATGCCGGGGACGGTCAAGTACGCAGGCCGTCACTTCCGAAACGGCAACGCCTTTTTCCTTCGCGACTGCGGCAATGTTGTCGGCAACCGGCGCATCAAGATCGATCAGGCCGGCGGGATAGCCTGGCCCGATGGCGATCTTGTCCATGTAGCTGTCCGGTGCATTCAGGAGGTCGCCGGCAGGGGCCAACGCGATAACGGCCAGGGAATTCGGCAGGTTCTTGGCGCAGATGGTCGTGCCTTCCAGAGGATCGAGGGCAATATCGACCTGAGGTCCCTGTTTGGTGCCGACATTCTCGCCGATATAGAGCATGGGCGCTTCGTCGCGTTCCCCCTCGCCGATAACGACCGTACCGTCGATCGGCAAGCGGTTCAGCTCGCGCCTCATGGCGTCGACTGCCGCCTGATCAGCAGCCATTTCATCCCCGTGTCCGCGCAGACGCGCTGCGGACACGGCTGCCCTTTCGCTCACGCGTGCCAGTTCAAGGGTCAGAATCCGGTCCAGTCCACTCGACGGCTGATTTTCTGTATCGGACATCAACTTCTCCAGTCTTTCCCCCGCGCCAAGCGGCAGGCACCTTGCTATCAATTCAGCTTTTCAATGCGTATCATTTGCGGAGGCTCGGCAACCACACCCTTGGACATGATGACATCCAGGGCCTCCTTGATCGCGACCTCGGTGGTCTCATACGTGATCAATATGACAGGCTGAGGCAACTCGGCATCGAATGATGCCGGAGGCACTTCCGCCGACTGCCTTTTCTGCACGATCGATTCCAGCGAAATACCGGCATCACCCATGCAGCGTGCAATCTCCGCGAAGGCACCGGGGCGATCGAAAACGGACAGTCGGATGTAGTAGCCGCCTTCGTGAAGCCGCATGCGCGCGCGCTGGTAGTCTTTCAGATCATGTGCGGGCATACCGAGAGTATTCGTCGCATCCCCCCGGGCAATATCGGAGATGTCGGCGACGACCGAAGATGCGGTCGCGTTTCCACCCGCTCCAGGACCGACAAGCACGATCTCGCCGACATAGTCGCCATCGACGGCAACCGCGTTCAAAACACCGTCAATTCGCGCGATCGCCGAAGATTTCGGCACCATGGTCGGATGAACACGCTGCTCAATTCCCGTGTCGGTGCGCTGCGCCACACCCAGGAGCTTGATGCGGAAGCCAAGTTCATCGGCTGCCTGGATATCCGCCGTGGTAATGGACGTGATGCCTTCCATGAAAATCGTGTCGCTCGAAATTTTCGTGCCGAATGCAAGGCTGGTCAGGATCGCCAGCTTGTGCGCGGTGTCGTTGCCTTCGATGTCAAAAGTCGGATCCGCTTCCGCGTATCCGAGACGCTGCGCGTCGGCGAGGCAGTCCTCGAAACTGATCCCGTCCGCCTCCATGCGCGTGAGAATGTAATTGCAGGTGCCGTTCAGGATGCCGTAAACGCGGCTGATGTCGTTCCCTGCCATGGATTCGCGCAGGGTCTTGACGATCGGTATACCGCCGGCAACCGCAGCCTCGTAATTCAGGACGGCGTTGTTCGCATCGGCAATCTCCGCCAATTCTACGCCGTGGCGCGCCAACAAGGCCTTGTTCGCGGTCACGACATGGACGCCACGTTCCAGCGCAGCGCGAACGCTGTCTTCGGCTGCACCGGCTTCGCCGCCAATCAGCTCCACGTAAATGTCCAAGTCCGCGGTTCTTGCCATCTCAACGGGATCGCTGAACCACGCGCAGGCGGAGACATCAATGCCGCGGTCCTTGGAGCGGTCGCGGGCGCTCACGGCGGTCACGTTGACGGCTGTCCCGGTTTTCCGGGCGATCTGCTCACCGTGTTTGTCCAGTAGTTGCACAACCGACGTGCCGACGGTGCCAAGACCAGCGACGCCAATTTTCAATGCTTCAGCCATTCAGATTATTGTCCAGTTCAATTCAGCCAGAAGTCTCGAGCGGGATGACGTTGTGCAGCTTTTGGTCTGCAGTTTCAAGAAAGCGGCGAATATTTCTCGCGGCCTGCCGGAGGCGCTGTTCATTCTCGACCAGACCGATGCGCACGTAATCATCGCCGTGTTCCCCGAAGCCCAGGCCCGGCGCGACGGCCACGTCAGCGCGTTCTAGCAGCAACTTGGAAAATTCGAGGCTGCCAAGAGCCCGGAACTTCTCGGGAATCGGTGCCCAGGCAAACATGCTTGCTTCTGGAGCCGGCACGTCCCAGCCGGCCCGCCCGAAGCTGTCCACGACGACATCGCGGCGCTTCTTGTATACCTGCCGGGTCTCGGCAATGCAGTCCTCCGGGCCATTGAGCGCGGCCGTTGCCGCGACCTGGATCGGGGTAAAGGCACCGTAATCGAGATAAGATTTCACGCGTGACAGCGCAGAGACCAGGCGTTCGTTGCCGACAGCGAAGCCCATGCGCCAGCCCGGCATGGAAAATGTCTTGGAAAGCGAGGTGAACTCGACGGTCACGTCCATGGCGCCGGGCACCTGGAGAACGGACGGTGGCGGCGTTGCCTCGAAATAGATTTCCGAATACGCAAGATCGGACAGGATGAAGATGTCATGTTTGCGTGCGAACGCGACGACGTCCTTGTAGAAGTCGAGATCGGCGCAATAGGCCGTGGGATTTGCCGGATAGCAAAGGATGATTGCGATCGGCTTCGGCACCGAGTGAATGACCGCGCGTTCCAGCGCGTCGAAAAAGGCCGGGCCAGGTTCGGCCGGAACATTGCGGATCGACGCGCCGGCCATGAGGAACCCGAAGGTATGGATCGGGTAGCTTGGGTTCGGGCTCAGGATCACGTCTCCCGGAGCGGAGATTGCCTGCGCCATGTTCGCAAAGCCTTCCTTGGACCCGAGTGTGGCGATCACCTGCGTGTCAGGATCGAGCTTCACTCCGAAGCGGCGGCCATAGTAGGCAGCCTGCGCCTTTCGCAAGCCCTGGATGCCTTTCGACGCCGAGTACCTGTGCGTTCTGGGATCCTGGACCACCTCGGTCAGCTTTTCGACGATATGCGGCGGTGTCGGCAGGTCCGGATTTCCCATGCCAAGGTCGATGATGTCAGCACCCGCAGCGCGCGCCTTTGCCTTCAGACGATTGACCTGTTCAAAGACATACGGCGGCAGCCGCTTGATCTTATGGAATTCCTCCATGGCGCTGATCCTTGCGAGTTGACGTAGTGGCGGCACGCAGACATGTCGATGCCCGCGCGGCGGGGCTCTTTTAGCAGCCTCGACGCGTTTTCGCATCCGTCTTTGCGAAACTAGCCACCTAATTTTGTCAGGTTTTCCGAAAAGAAATTTCCAGGACCGTTGCGCCGCTCCGAATTAAACCGATTAAGGCGGCAACGCATTTTCAGCCTGCAAGCTGTGCCCTCCTGAAGGACCTGCCGCCGCGATGCAAGCGCCAGCACCTTACGCACGTCCCGCACCCGGTCCCTAGCCGCCTGCAATCACTGCGACGTTGCGAGCGATTCCAGATATTTCGCTGTCTCTTCGCGATCGGCCGGGTTGATCAACCCGCTTGAGACACCCGCGCTCACCGGCCGGTCGTAGCCCTTGGGTTTCGGGACATTCCCGTCCAATTGCGATTTGTCGCGTTTCAGGGCGACGATGAGCGGCGTTCCCGGCCCGACGCCACAGGCGGTCAGCATAAAGCAGAGAAGTATCGCGCTGCAGATCGTACGCATGCCGGTCAAACTCACCGTGTTCCTCCCGAAGCGGTGCATTCAAGACCTCGGCGGCCTCGGAAGAAACGCTATCAGGTATTTTGCCTTCGTGTGGCAAGTTTCCTGTCTTTTCCAGAAGTATGAAGGCGTTTTCATTCAGCCCTGCGGGTGCCCGCCTCGCGTCTCGGAACAGGTGCGGCTTGCCGTCCGCCTGAGGTTCAATACGGATCGACTGCGCGCGCGCCTTATGCCATATAGGAACGGCAGGCAGAATACTGGCGGAAAACTAACCAGATAACGCGATTTGACGACCAATACCCTCCGCCCTGCCAGGCAGGAGGGACAAAGAAAGCACCGGAGGAAACCATACCGATGTCCGACGACCGCCCGCATCCGATGTTGCACTACATTATCAACAACCCGGAAGCGTTTGCCCAGAACCTGGCAAAAACCCTGGAACAGGCGGGAAAAGCACTGGCTGCCTATATCGAGCCGCGCGAACAAGGCAAGATCACGCACGAATCGACAGACGAACTGACGGGCGTGGTCAAGACGCTGGCCCAGGTTGGTGAATACTGGGTTTCCGACCCGCAACGCGCGCTGGAGGCACAGTCAAGGCTCTGGAACGGTTACATCGAATTGTGGAATTCGTCCCTGAAACGGATGATGGGCGAACAGGCGGAACCGGCTGTAGAAACACCGGCCAAGGACCGGCGCTTCGCCGATCCCGAATGGCAGGACAATCAGTATTTCGACTTCATCAAGCAACTCTATCTCATCACCAGCAAGTGGGCCGAGGAGATGGTCCACGACGCCCAGGGGCTTGATGAACACACCCGTCACAAGGCGGAGTTCTACGTCACTCAGATCGCCAACGCCGTGTCACCGTCAAACTTCGTCCTGACCAATCCGGAACTGCTTCGCCTCACGATGGAAAGCAACGGCGAAAACCTCGTGAAAGGCATGCAGCATCTGGCCGAGGATCTGAAAACCGGCCAGGGCGAACTCAAGATCAGACAGACGGACCCTTCCAAGTTCAAGCTTGGCGACAATCTCGGCAACACGCCGGGCAAGGTGATCGCCCAGAACGATGTCTGCCAGGTGATCCAGTACACACCGACGACCGTTGAGGTGCTGAAGCGGCCTCTGTTGATCGTACCGCCCTGGATCAACAAGTTCTACATTCTCGACCTGAATCCGGAGAAATCCTTCATCAAGTGGGCGGTCGATCAGGGACATACCGTCTTTGTCATTTCCTGGGTGAACCCGGACGAACGACAGGCTCAGAAGAGCTTCGAGCACTATATGAAGGAAGGAATTCTCAACACACTGGACGTGATCAAGCGTGCGACCCGTCAGGAAGAGGTCAACGCGATCGGCTACTGCGTCGGTGGAACGCTGCTGGCGGTCACGCTTGCCTACATGGCAAAGACCGGCGATGAACGCATCAAGACGTCAACCTTCTTCACAACGCAGGTCGACTTCACCTTCGCAGGCGATCTCAAGGTCTTCGTGGATGAGGAGCAGATCTCCGTCCTTGAAAAACGGATGGAAGAACAGGGCTATCTGGACGGTTCGAAAATGTCGTCGGCATTCAACATGCTCCGCTCGAACGACCTGATCTGGTCCTACGTGGTCAACAACTACCTGAAGGGCAAGGATCCCTTCCCTTTCGACCTTCTCTACTGGAATTCCGATTCAACGCGCATGCCGGCAGCGAACCACTCCTTCTACCTGCGCAACTGCTACCTGGACAACAAGCTGTCCAAGGGCGAAATGGAAGTGGCCGGCGAGATGCTGGATCTTTCCAGGGTCACCATTCCGATCTTCAACCTTGCGACGCGAGAGGATCACATCGCGCCGCCCAAGTCCGTCTTCCTAGGGTCCGGCTGCTTCGGCGGTCCCGTCGACTATGTGCTGGCCGGGTCGGGGCACATTGCGGGCGTCGTCAATCCGCCGGCGAAGAAAAAGTACCAGTTCTGGACCGGAGGCGAGGCGAAGGGGACGCTTGAAAACTGGCTCAAGAATGCCGAGGAACATCCGGGCTCCTGGTGGCCCTACTGGGATCAATGGATCCGTTCAATCGACGGGACGACGGTCAAGGCGCGCAAACCTGGTGCCAACAGGGTCAAGATACTTGAGGACGCTCCGGGTTCCTACGTCATGCAGAAGGTCTAGGTTTACGGGTTCGTACCCTGGCGCACCGATCAACGCGATTGCGCGCTGATCGGCATCAGGGTCATTCCCAGAAGCGCTGCGAATTTCTCCGGCGACATGGGTCTGCCAAAGTGGAAGCCCTGCACGGTTTCGCACTTGCAACTGGCCAGGAAGGCCTGCTGTTTCGCGGTTTCGACGCCTTCGGCCACCACGTTCAGTCCCAATTCCCGGCCCAGGGTAATGATCGCGCGCGCGATGCTGCGATCGTTTTCGTCGGTTTCCAGATCGCGGATGAAACTCTGATCGATCTTCAGGCGCGTGAGCGGAAAATTCTTCAGAGCAATCAGGCTCGAATACCCCGTTCCGAAATCGTCAATCGCCAGTTTCAGGCCGATCCTGCGGAAATCGTCCATGAGCTTGACCGCCTGATCGGCGTTCTTCATCAGAAGGTTTTCCGTGACCTCCAACTCGAGATGTTGCGCCGACAGCCCGGTTTGCGCGAGCGTGTCGCAGACGTCGCCGGTCAGGGCCGCATCTCGGAACTGGCGGGGAGAGACATTCACGCCAATGGTTATGGTCGGCAAGCCCTGAAGCTGCCATTCCCTGTTCTGGCGGCAGGCCTCGAAGAGAACCCACCGGCCGAGCGGCACGATCAGGCCGCTGTCCTCAGCCAGCGGCACGAAGTCTTCGGGCATCAGCCTGCCGAGAAACGGATGCCGCCACCGCACCAGTGCTTCGGCGCCCACGATCCGGCCGCTGAACAAATCGTATTGCGGCTGGTACTCGAGATGGAATTCGCCGTTTTCGATCCCACGGCGCATTTCCTCAAGCAGGGTCAGCCGGTTGAAGGATTTCTGCGGCCTTGAGTGTTCGAACAATTTGAAACCGTCGCGCCCCTGCGACTTGGCCTCAAACATCGCCTTGTCGGCATTCTTCAGAAGTTGTTCTGCATCTTCGGCGTCCGACGGGCAGCTTGCCGCGCCGATACTGCAGGTCACATGGAATGACAGGTCACCGATGGAGATCGTCCGGGTGATTTCATTCCTGAGTTTTGTCATCAGGTCGACAAGCGCCAGTTTCTGCGCGTGGTCGCCTTCGACAATCAGGACGAATTCGTCCCCACCGAAACGCACCGATTCATGCTGACCGCCGTGAACGGACAGGATGCGCTCGGCGATGATCATGAGAACCTGATCACCGATCGCATGGCCAAAACTGTCGTTGACGAGTTTGAAGTCGTCGAGATCGACAAAGAGAACCGCAACCGGTTCACCGGACTGCAGGCTGTCGGACACCTTCTCAGCCAGCTTGGCCTTGAAATCGTGCCGGTTGGGGAGTCCCGTGAGAACGTCATGATTGGCAAGGTAACGTATCTCGGTTTCCGCACGCTCCCGCTCCACGGCGATGGAGGCCAAACGGGCGGCCTCGACGGCGAGTTTGTGCTCGTGTTCGCTCGGCCCGCGCACTTCGTTCGAGTAGAGCCCGAAGGTTCCCAGAACGCGCGCGTCCTTGCCGAAAAACGGCACGGACCAGCAGGCGCGCATGTCGAACTCACGGATGAGGTCGCGGAAATCGCTCCATAATTCGTGTTCCAGCATGTTGTCCACGAACACGCTTTCCCGCCGGTAGACCGCGGTTCCGCAGGACCCGACCTTCGGGCCGACTGGGGTCCCCTGACAGAGCTCGACATAGCCTTCGGGCAAATTCGGAGCGACTGCAGGGACCAGGTGCTCACCATCCTCGCTGACCAGCATGATGGATCCCATGACGCCATCCATCTGGCTTTCCATGGTCAGGACAAGGGTTTCGAGAACCTCATGCAGCGGCTTGGAAGTCGCAATCTCCTGGAGCACCTTGTTCTGGCCCTGTTGCAGGAGTTGCGCCTTCTTGCGCTCCGTGATGTCGCGCGAAATCCCGACGATGCCGACGACCTCGCCCTGGGCGTTCAGGACCGGGTACTTCGATGTCGACAGCCAGCGCCGCGTGCCGTTTTTCGGAAGGGCCACTTCCTCAAAGTCGATCCGCGCTTCCCTGGAAGCCATGATCTCCGCTTCGGTGTTCTTGTACTCCCGGCCGGTCTCCAACGGGTGCAGTTCGAGGTCGGTCTTGCCGATAACCTGGGATGGGTCCTCAAGTCCGAGGTCGAGCGCGACCTGGCGGTTGGCCATGACAAACCGGTGATGCAGATCCTTGGCGAAAATGTAGTCCGAAACGTTATTGACCAGCGTCTGCACCCAGTCATCACTGAGGTGCAGCTGATCACCCTTTTCCAGATGATCGAGCCCGTTGATGCGGTCAAGTTCCTCCGCGAGGGTCTTTCCACTCGTCAGGTGAACGTGCTGATTACCGGCAAGCATTGTCTCTTTTTTCATCCGGTCGGTTCACCCGCCTGGTTCATCGGATAATTCGATATTTTATGTATTTTCCACCTAATAAACAATAAATAGGCAGAAACTATCAGAAGTGAACGGCGACTTACGCAAAGAAATGTGGTTGGATTCAGTGCTGAGTCCATGGCTCCGACGAACAAACGGCTCGCCCATATCGCCCGTGTCCCGATACCTGTCGTTCTCACGGAACTGCGTCACTTTCGGCGCATTGGCCAACCGAGATTGCCAAGTGTCCGGGACTGAGGGTATGGTTGCGCTTCGATTGTAAACGCAGCGTTAACCATGCAGACACCCGAAAGACACCAGTTCTACCAGGTACAGCCGGCACACCACGGGGGACACCCTGCAAATGTGGTTCTCGGGACTCTGCGAATAACGGGCGGAAGCAAACCGGCAGGTGCACGCGCGACCTACACCAAGATCCTGACTCCTGCGCTTGTCTGCCTTGCGATCTGGTCACACATCTGGGTTGGCACGACTGCCGCCATCGCCCTGACGCTGCTCACAGTTGCAGGCCTTGTTTTTCTTCAGAGCAAACAGACCGCGGCCTCGACAAAGCCGAGCTGGGCAAACTCGGTCGGATTTGGGGAACGGATCTGGTTGAACCGGCTTCACACGCCGATACCGGACAAATTGAGCGCCCGCATCACGACCCTTTTCCTGGTTTATTGGCTCGGGGCCGTGATTGCCTATACGGGCGGGATCACTGCATCCCTCCTCCTGACCGGTACCGGCCTGCTCGTTGCCTATTCGGCGCAACTCGTGTGTTTCCGGAAACAGGTCCTGCTCTTTGAGCAGATGAAGGACAAGTCGCCGCTCTACCGGTTCTGGTCGTCGGCTCCGGATAATGACAACGCCGAAAAGAACGCCTGAATTCGGGTCCGTCCGTTCTGCGCGGCCAAACCGATTGCAGATCTACCAACGCCTTCCAACGATCTATGACCCTGCGTTCTTTCGCCTTTCAGCCATCAGGCCGATATAGGTCAGTGCCACGCTGGCACCGGCAATCGACGTGATATCGGCGTGATCGTACGCCGGGGCGACTTCGACGACATCTCCTCCGACGAAGTCGATTTCACGCAAACCCCGCAGGATGCAGAGCGCTTCGCGCGACGTCAGTCCGCCCGACACCGGCGTACCGGTTCCAGGCGCGAAGGCGGGATCCAGACAATCGATATCGAAGGTCATGTATGCAGGCGCGGAACCGACGCGTCTTTTGATGAGGTCGATCACGCCCGATACCCCGAGTTCTTCCAGTTCGTGACCGAATATGATGTCCAGCCCGCAGGTTTCGGGGGCATGCGTACGGATGCCGATCTGGATCGACTTGTGCGGATCGATCAGGCCTTCCCGGACCGCACGCCCGGTGAATGTCCCGTGGTCAATCCGGTCGCCTTCGTCAGGCCAGGTGTCCTGGTGGGCGTCGAACTGGACAAGCGCAAGCGGGCCGTATTTGGCGGCGTGCGCACGCAACAGCGGATAGGTGACGAAATGATCGCCGCCGATCGAAAAAAGATGTGTGTCCGTTGCCAGAATTTCAGCGGCCTGGGCTTCGATGTGGCCCGGCACATCAGCGTTGCGGCCGTAGTCGAATACACAGTCACCATAATCGACACAGGCGATCTCTTCGAAGGGGTCCATGTGAAAGGGGTATTGCGGATCGCCGTCGAAAATGGCCGAAGCCCTGCGCACGCCCTGGGGGCCGAATCGCGCACCCGGACGGTTGGACACCGATGCATCGAAGGGAATGCCCCAGACAGCCAGGTCGACGCCGTCGAGATCGCGGCTGTACCGCCGCCGCATGAAGGACAGCGCTCCGGCATAGGTCGATTCATGCGATCCACCCTTCAGCGACTTTCCAAGAAAGGCGTTGTCGGTCGGACGGGGCAAATCTGCTGACATTTCATCTTCCTCTGCGCAGCCGATGGCGTGGTTTCAAGGCAGTTTCACCTTCTGCAAACGGTCTTTAACAGAGGACATCAGATCGTGCCAATCGAAACAATCCCAGACTGACGTGAACCCGCACACACCTTTTGATCGGGCGCACACGAACGATTGTCAACAGGCTGCAGCCGCCCATTGTTCCCCGGAGCGCGCGGGACTATTACTGGGTCTCTTCCCGCTTCCTGCAGACTGATCAAGGACCTCACGCTGTGGCAGACCAGACAAAAACACTCCTGCGCGGCAGACTTTTGACCTTCAACGCCTGTCCGGGCGGAGCGGACGATACCAGCGCCTATTCCTACTTGGAGGACGGCGCCCTGCTTCTGTCCAGCGGCAGGATCGAGGCGTGTGGCGACTTTTCGGACATTGCCGGCACTGCGCCGGACGGAGTGAAGGTCATCGATCACCGTCCGCATCTGATCCTTCCCGGTTTCATCGATACGCATATTCACTTTCCGCAGGCGCAGGTAATCGCCTCCTGGGCGGATCAACTGCTCGACTGGCTGAACGACTACACGTTTCCGGCCGAACAGAAATTTGCCGATAAGGCGCATGCGGACCGGATCGCAGCCCATTTCTACGACGCCCTGGTCGCACACGGAACGACCACGGCGGTTGCCTATTGCTCCAGCCATCCGAACTCGGTCGACGCCTATTTCGAAGAAGCAGAACGCAGGGGCATGATGATGCTCGGCGGCAAGACGATGATGGACCGCAACGCACCGGCCGCACTCTGCGACACGGCGCAAAGTTCCTACGATGACAGCAAGCGGCTGCTCACCAGGTGGCATGACAAAGGCCGGGCGAAATATGTCATTACACCCCGCTTTGCGATCACCTCGACGCCGGAGCAGCTCGAAGCTGCAGGAGCACTGCTCAAGGAATTTCCTGCTTGCCACCTGCAGACCCATATCAACGAGAACCAGAACGAAATCGCGTTCACGCGGGAACTTTATCCGGATGCCGCGCACTATCTCGGGGTCTATGAAAGCTTCGACCTCCTGGGTCCGAGGACGTTGCTCGGACACTGTATTCACATGACCGGACACGAGCTTCACGTCATGCGCGAGACAGGGTCCGTCGCCGTCTTCTGCCCGACATCCAACCTCTTCCTCGGCAGCGGCCTATTCGACAAGTCGGGCCTTGAAAGCGCAGGGATACGTACCGCGATCGCGACGGATGTCGGCGGCGGAACGAATTATTCCATGCTGCGCACGCTCGATGAGGGCTACAAGATCCTGCAGCTCCAGCGGCAGCGCATGCACCCGCTCACCAGCTTCTACTGGATCACTCTGGGGAACGCACAGGCCCTGTCAGTTGCCGACAGGATCGGAACGCTTGACCCCGGCACGGATGCCGATCTGGTGGTGCTCGACGCAGGCGCGACGCCCGCAAAGGCGCTGCGCATGGAAACCGTCACAACCCTGTCGGAGGAACTGTTCCTCCTGCAAACGCTCGGCGACGATCGCTGCGTCGTGGAAACCTATGTTGCGGGCGAACCGCAAAAACACCTGCTGCCCACCGGCGGCCGCTGATCCGTTCAGGCTTCCGCTTTTCCGGAGGAGCCGAACAGTGTGGCGGCGGCGGCTCCGACCGCAAAAGCGGCAAACACGCCTGCTGCGCCGAAGAAAACGGGTTGAAACCCGGAGGCGTCCAGCAAGTTGGTCAGGATCAGCGGCGAGACAACCTGTCCCGCGAACATGGCCGTGGTCACCAGTCCCGAAGCGCTGCCCCTGCGATTGCCCGGCGCGACCTTCAGGGCGAGCACGAAAAATCCCGGCTGCACCAGGGAATATCCCGCGCCGATCAATCCCGCGCCAGACAGCACCAGCGCCCAGACAGGGTAGGAAACGATGACCGCGAATCCCGCAGCCATTGCCGCGAAACCGCCCGCAAGCACCAACGTGAGACCGAACCTGTCGCTCAAACGCCTGAACAACATTGCGGTCGATCCGCCGGAGAGCATCAGGACACCGAGCGTTGCGGCGGTTCCCGAAGCAGGGTCAAAACCGATATCCATCAGGAAGAACGGTATCTGGCTCGGCATCAGAAAGAACAGCATCACGGTGCTCATCGTCAGTCCGCAAATGGCCGCAATCGCACCGAGCCACGCCCCCTTCCCGCTGTTCAGGTGAACTTGCTCGTCGGTTTTCTCTTGTGCCGCCTTGCGTTCCTGACGGCGTATTCCCGACAGAAACGGCAACAGGAGAATGGGCAGCAGGTAAACCAGAAACGGAAGCCGCGGAGACAGGCCCGCCAGGAAGCCGGCAAGAGATATGAAAATCAGGCCGCTGAAGTTTATCGCAACAGTCTGCCATCCGAGGAAGGCGTTGCGCCGGCCGCCGTCGAACAAGTCACCGACAAGCGCGACCTGGGCGGTCATCGTCAGGGCGACAGCTGCCCCGAGCACCAACCGGCTTATCAGGATGGATTGCAGATCCGGCAGGTAGGCGCCTGCGCTTCCCGCCAGCACGAACAAGACAACACCGGCGACCAAAAGCCGAGCCTTTCCGATCCGGTCGGCAAGCAGGCCGGCCACCGGTGCGACGCATATGACGGTCAGCGATGGTGCGGCCACCAGGAAGCGCGTCAGATGTCCGGCATACAGGTCCTGCGCAAAACTCGCCTCCAGAGCCGGAAGAGCCGGACTGATCGTGGCATTTGCCATGATCTTCAATGTGGCCGTCAGCAGAAGGCCGATGGCGGCGGCATCCAGCCAGGACGGACGCGCGGATATTCGATGACGGTGAAGCATGGGTTTCCCTTGCATTTCGGACAGGATCGCGCCACGTTACCAATTCAAGTCGACTTGAGGTCAAGAGATGAAATTGCTGGATATTTCCGAAGTGTCACACCACACCGGCATCGCCGCCTCGGCCATTCGCCACTACGAGGAGAAAGGCCTGCTGACCTCCGTTGGCCGGCGGGGCCTGAAGCGCCTCTTCGGTCCGGACGTGCTCGACCGGCTGGCGCTCATCACACTCGGCAAAAGCGCCGGGTTTTCACTTCATGAGATCAAAGACATGTTCGGGCCCGACGGCCGCCCCGATATCTCGCGCGAAAAACTCACCGCCAGGGCAGATGAGCTTGACGATCAGATCCGGCAGCTCGGGAACCTCAGAGACATGATCCGTCACGCCGCCGTGTGTTCTGCGCCGTCGCACATGGAGTGCCCGCGCTTCAGGAAGCTGTTGCGTGTTGGAAGCAGATCACGACAAAAGGCGCGTCGTGATGGAGGTCATAAGTTGAATGTCCTGTGACCAACCACCACAATAAGTCGCGAATAAATCGGGACATCAGATGCAGATTCCAAAGATTCGCAAACGTTCAATCGATCCACCAATCCTGATGGGACACATTACGATTGACCTGAAGATCGAATTGTTTGAACGACGTCAAAGCACCGCCAGCAACGAGAAAACACTGCAGACGTATTTCTCGGGCTTTCTCGGAATTCCAGCCACACAAGACTTCAACAAAACAATGGAAAACGCGTGGGTTTTCAACTTCACGGTTACGGACATAAGGAATGAAACAGGTGCGGCCTCGGATGATGTTCTGGGCCCGATCGGTTTGGTGCCCTGACTTTTAATTCCACCTGCTGTTTCCGTGTCGCTTGAAGGTTCGCTTACAGAAGCAAGAACCGGCAACATTCTTGCCGAAGCCAGCAAGACAAACAGCTTCAAAACCACACGTAGTTTTTTCAGCAAAAAGAAAAAGAGCTTGCCGATGATCGAGGTCACGGCAGTCGGTTTGCTGACTGAATTGAAACAAAGCATGCTTTGACCTGCAATCATGCATCGTGAAGCTCAGGGAGCATTGCCTTTTTAGCAAAAGAAAGGGGGCCAAGTACAAGCGTGCTTAAGTCAATCCTGCAACCGTTTCGCCGGAAATAACCACCACAAATCTATCTCGGCGACGTCCAGATGCGTTTGAACTGGAACCTTTTGAGCGCATTTTGCGACGGTCCGGACTATACGTGGGGACCGAAGCCAAGCCCAGAGGTCCTGCGCGAGCACTTTTCCAGTTTTCTAGGGTTGCAAAAGCATGACCCCGCCGCTGCTTCTGCTCCCGGCGACCGATTGTTTCACTTGGCCATTGTCGACCTGCATCACGGATACTTCGATACATTCCGCGGCGGAGACTTCTGGATGCCGTTGTTTTTTCGACCATCCGTGACTGTTCAAGGTTACCTCCTTGATATCGCCACCGGTGATCTGCTCGCCGAGGAACAGTGGACACAAAAGCCCGGATGGGTGCGTTACCGCAACCCCCGCGTTCTTGCCCCCAAGCTCCTGTCCGGAACCGACCCTGCCGGCGCCGAACTGGACCCGCCGATGTGCGAGACGGCTGCGGTAAAGGTGTTGTTGCGCCTGAAACAACAGGCCGATGGCAAGACTTGACGGCCCCGGCTCACCTACCTTCTGGAAAAGAACAGGATCACCTGACGCGCCTGCCGCTGGAAGATGCCGGGACCCCTGGGTTGCTCCGGGTGTTTCTCCACGTCCCTGACCACCTGTCGCACCAGGACGAGCGCCAGGAGCCCGAAGACGATGCCGCCCGCGGCCTGCCCGATCAGCACGCCGGGTGCGCCGAGATAGGCACCTCCGAGCCAGACAAACGGAATGGTACCGAGCGTATGGCGGCCCCAGTTCATCCAGGTGGAGTAGAACGGGCGGCCGAGATTGTTGAAAAAGGCGTTCGAGACAAACAGGATACCGTTGAAGAAGAACACCAGCGCAAGCGGACCGCAGAAGAGATAGATCAGCGTGAGTGCCATGCCGTCCGCGTCGAACAGCCGGGCGATCGGTTCGCGCAACATGTAGAGCGCCAGCGCGGCAACGCCGACGACAAGGGCAGTGAACAACAGGGCATCGCGCAGGGTTTCACGCACCCTGTCGAAACGCCCTGCTCCGTAATTCTGACCGGCAATCGGACCGACGGCACCCGACAGGGCGAAAATCGTCGCAAATGCCAGCGGCGTCATACGGCCGATGACGGCCATTCCGGCAACGGCATCCTCGCCGAAATCTGCCATTGAGCGCGTCACCCAGGCCTGACCGAAAGGCGTCGCCAGTTGGGTCAGGATGGCCGGGAAGGCAATCGCGGATACCGGCGGCAGGTCCCTGAAGAGTTGCAATGGCCGCGGCAGGCTGAGGCCGCCGTGATACCGGATGATCGGTGCGAGTGCGTAGGCTGCGATCGCAACGCGCGAAATCGCGCTGGCCAGGGCCGCGCCGGTCAGTTCCAGATCCAGGCCGAAGATCAGGATCGGGTCGAGAACGGCATTGACGATACCGCCGATGATGGTCGACATCATCGCCCGGCGTGCGTCGCCATGCGCACGCAGGATCGCCCCTCCCGCCATTCCCAGCAGCAAGATGGGCAGGGTCGGCACGATGATGGCCAGGTACAGAACGGCCAGGTCGTGGGTGATGCCGCGCGCGCCGATCAGGGTGACGAGTTCGTCAAGCGCCAGCCAGACGCCGAGCGCAAAGACGGCCGCAAACAGGAAACCTGCAGCCAGGGCGTTCGAAGCCCGCTGGCGCGCCCGTTCCCTGTTCCCTGCCCCGAGCGCCTGCGCGACGAGCGCACCGGCCGCAATGGCGACACCAATATTGAAGGAAGTCGTGAAGAAAAGGATTGCACCTGCATATCCAATCGCTGCCGCCAGTTCGTCCTTGCCGAGCATGGAAATAAAGATCATGTCGACGAAATCGACGGCAAAGATCGCCATCAGGCCAACGGAGGACGTCAGCGACATCACCGTGACATGGCGAAACAGGTTGCCTTCAAGAAATCGCGCCTGGGACATCTGGCCTGGTCAAGTCGGCTCACGGGACCTGCCGGGTCCGGTGGCGAATGCGGAAGAATTCGTTCGAAAACAGCTCTAGGGTACGGACCCATAAATGAAGCCGATTTGGCGGCAGAAATGGCAAAATCTCGCGAGGAGGCGTGTGCAGTGCGGGCTCTATGCCCGGTCAAGCGCGGTGACGCTGCGAGGTAAAGCCATTTTGCCGTCCTTCGGATTTGGCCGTTTCGGCCATCTGCTGCGTCGCGAAAGGCTTGAAAATGAACCAGAACCACATTTCCTGCGCTTTCGCTTCTCGCAGTTGGTCAAAACGATCCAAACCAAATTGACTTCATTTATGGGTCCGTACCCTAGCTGAAAAACCGGCCTTGCAGAAGTCTTGTCTGTGCCAGCCGAGGCAGAACTCTACAAACAGACGCCTTGCGGATGCCCGGCGATCTATGGGTTCGTGCGCTAAGCCCGGTGCAGCATCGAATATCCCGTATACCGGTTGGATTTCGCAAAGGCGTCATAGATGATTTGCGCCTGTTGCTCGGACACCGGGCAAATCTCTCGAAACCCGGATTTCGCCTTTGTCGTCAGATCGACCTTAAAACCAAGCATATCTGCGACGGACCTCAGCTCTTCGGCCAGGTTTTCGTATTTCAGTATCCTGTGCACCAGTAATCCGCCATGCCTGTCGGTGTACTTTCCGACATCGACAGGAAACTTCCCCCGAGCCACGTAATCATCCCAGGTTAGGTCCTCGTTTCCCCCGTTGTGGACGGGACTGTTTATCAACATGCTGTAGTGGCTCATGCACTTGTCTATCGGTTCACGCTCGACACAAAAGACAAAATACTTCCGGAAAACCCTGCGCCCGATGATCTTCCTGATTTCGCGCGCGCTCATGTGGTTCGAGCAATTGCGTGAGAACAAGCCGTATTTTCTGAATGCGAAATTTTGCGGCGTGTGGCCGGCGACCGCCGGAACGATCGGTGTCGCAATGTCGTCCGCGCCGAGGACCTTGTTGAGATCAACCTCGATGGATGTTCCGGCTGTTTTCACCGTCTTGACGAAAATGAACCTGTGTCTGTGACTGACAATCACGGCATCCTCACGTCACGCGAACTAAACGCGCAGCGATTTCGGAGAAGCAGTCCAAGTTTGCGCGCACGAGTTTAAAGGTTTTGGCCGGATTCATGGTATTCGTTTATGCGCCGCCAACAACACCAGGCATAATAAAATTCACTATATTTTCTGATCTAAGCGCCATAAGCTTAAGATTAAGCTGATATTTACTTAATATTTCTTCCGATGGGTAATCTTGGAAGTGTGAACACTGTGGTGCGGCTCAAACCGAAACGGGCTTCGTGAGACAATCTCCCGACAATGGACTTGTCATTCCGGCAGCAGCGCAGCGGAAGGCCGGCTTCCAGTAACCACTTGTTTCACTGTCTTCTTCTCATCTCCGGTCGAAGAGACTACCGGGTCCCGGTCTTGCCGCTTGCCGCACAGGCGGCAAACCGGGACGGCAAATCCGGGAAGAATTTCTCTATACCGACCTCATACAGGACGGAATTGAGCCGTTCTCTCTGAGACATAAGCTCGACAGCGCTTTCCAAACCGGACCGCAGTGGTTCTCAAGCAGGCTAGTCAATGGACGCATCAACGAGCGTGCGTCGATGACCGCTCTCAACGGACCCTGCGAAGGAGATCAACAGACCACGCGGATCAGCTTTACGGGCGAAGCGGACGTGAACCGGAATATGGGGTAGGTCCGCATTGCTGCGTTGGTTCCGGACGTCTGCATGGATCGACTGACGTTCACTCATATTGAATGATCACGGAGAGAAAATCCTCCTCGCTTGTAACGACAGTGTGGTGACCTTTGCCGTGCTTGTCCTCCATATGCCAGACATCCCCGGGGCCAATGTCCCTGGACTCTCCGTCACTGGCGGTCACGCGCACAGTCCCAGAAAGGCAAATCAGCTTTTGGGTGACGGGAGTTGGATGAATTGGCTCATTCCAACCCGACTTCAACCTCAAAAACATGGTTTGCTGCACGACCTCGGGCGTCGATATTTCGATTGCCTTTGCAGGAGGCGCAAAGGTCTGTTCCTGCAGTTCAACCTCAATATCTTCCCAGTGGCTCTCACCTTGAGAGTCGCAATAAAGTTTCTGATATTTCAATTTTTTACCTTTCGGGGAGACCAAGTTGCACAACCCACCAATTGTCCGCAGACATTGGAGTTATGAGCAGAAGCCCGCAAGCTGCCCTCGTTTCCGTCGGTCAACCTACCCTACCGGACCAGGATGTCGTCTCTTCGGGAAACTCAGACATTGAAGTCTGGCATGCCGGCGTGATCGGCCCGGGAGACGCGGCGCTTGCGACAATGCGCATTTGCCTGCAGTCGGCGCACGTGCTTCCCACAACGCAATACGGCGCTCCCAATTCCTGGAAGCGCCGCATGAATCTTGAAATCCCGTTCGAGCGATTAACGCTTGGAGAACTGGAACGAACGACGCGCCTTGCGCTTACCGAACTTCTTACGCTCGACCACGCGGCTGTCGCGGGTGAGGAAGCCGTTTTTCTTCAGGACACCGCGCAGCTCCGGCTCGTAGTGGGTCAGAGCCTTGGAGAGGCCGTGACGCACGGCGCCGGCCTGACCGGACAGACCGCCACCGGTGACGGTTGCGATAACGTCGTACTGGCCATCGCGGTCGGTCAGCATGAGCGGCTGGCGCAGAATCATCTGCAGTACCGGACGGGCGAAGTACTCGGTGAAGTCCTTGCCGTTGACGGAAATCTTGCCGGTGCCCGGCTTGATCCAGACGCGGGCAATCGCGTCTTTCCGCTTGCCGGTTGCGTAGGCACGGCCCTGTGCGTCCAGCTTCTGGACATGGACCGGAGCTTCGGGAGCAGCGGTATCGACCGCGCCGCCCAGTTCTTCCAGGGATTGCAGCTCAGCCATTGTTAAGCCCTCCTGCCGTCATTCTTTGCGTTGAGGCCTTTAACGTCGACCAGTTCGGGCGACTGAGCTTCATGCGGGTGGTTCGGACCAGCGTAGACCTTGAGGTTCTTGAGCTGCTTGTTGGACAGAGGGCCGCCCGGCATCATGCGCTGAACGGCTTTTTCCAGAACACGCTCGGGAAATCGGCCTTCCAGGATACCGCGCGCAGTGCGCTCCTTGATGCCGCCCGGGTGACCGGTGTGCCAGTAGTATTTCTTGTTGTCGTACTTACGGCCGGTGAGCACGACCTTGTCGGCGTTGATGACGACGATGTTGTCACCGGTGTCGACATGCGGCGTATAGGTCGGCAGATGCTTGCCGCGCAGGTGGTTGGCGATGAAAGCGGCGAGACGGCCGACAACCATGCCTTCTGCGTCGATCAAGATCCACTTTTTCTCGACCTCAGCCGGCTTGGCAGAGAAGGTCTTCATGAGTTTGATCCAACTTGGTCGGTTAAAGAATGGGCCCGTGCAGCTCCAAGTGAGCCTGCAAACGGACCCTGAATTCGTTCGAGGCAGCTTATACGCCGACGGAAAAGGGGCGTCAAGACACATTCTTTCTGTATCAGTTTGTTTTTCTGATATATTTCAATGCTTTATAAAAACGGTATCATGTTACCACATGAAAGTTCGATTGCGCCGGGCGTAACCGGCTTTGCCCGCATGCTTCGCAAAGCCTCATCAGCGCGGCGGTACCGAATATGTCGCCGTCGCATGGGCAACAAGATCTTTGTCCCCTGCCCCGGCAATCCCGCATTCGACCACCGCAAGCCGTTTGCCCAGTTTCAGAAGACGGCAGGTCCCGAGCAGATCGCCCGGTTGCGGTTTGCGCAGGAAGTTGATGTTGAAGTTTGTCGTGACAGCCAGGGCTACAGGACCGATATGCGCCAGGATGACGACATAGGCAGCAAGATCGGCAAGCGACATCATCGAAGGTCCTGAAATCGTGCCGCCCGGCCTCAGATGAAGATCCGTCGCCGCAAGGCGCATGACCGCCTCGCCTTCCGAAACGCTCTCAATGGAATAGGCGCGACCACCGGCATGGATCTGCGGAAACTCCCTGTCGAGAAACGCTCCAATCTGCTCAGCTGTCATGACCGGCTGCATGAAACTCTCCTATACCCCTCATTTCACGCCGGTATTCCGGCCCTCTTTTACGTAAACGTCAAAAAGTGAGAATTGCAAGTGCCGCTTTTGTGTATGTCACTCCGCGGGGTGGGCACCGGAAGCGCGCCGCTTTTCAATGGCGTAGGTGCCGCGGTCCCAAAGCCATGCCGCAAACCTGCGAAGGCCAATGCCGGTGCGCATCTCGAACTCCTCGAAATGAAAGCGCGATGCGCGCATTCCCTTCAGCACCAGTCCGCTCTTCAACGCCTTGCGCATGGCAACGGGTCCGCAGAAAAAGACATGGGCCCGCGCGAGTTCACCGCCAAGGTCCGACGCGACCCGTTCAGGCGTCACCCGGATGCCTTCGGCCGAGTTGACGATGATCACTTCGAGGTTGGAGACCGCTTCTGCAATTTTTTCAAGCTCGACCGCGTAGGGAATGTCCTCTCGTTCGCGGACGCAGTAATAGAGCTTTACCTGGCCCGTTTCCCGCTGCTTCAGGTGTTCGGCAAAGGCGAGGAACGGCGTAATGCCGATCCCGGCACCGACCCAGACCTGCGGATCTCTTCCGGACGGCATCGAAAAGTGACCGAAAGGTCCGGAGACGGTCGTGTCCATGCCCTTTTCGATCCTGTCGCTGAAACGGCGGGTATAGTCGCCGAGATCCTTGATCGAAAACCGCAGGACGCGATCCTGACGCGGTGCGCCGCTCAATGTGAAGGGGTGCTCTTCGGACAGCCCGCTTCCCGAAACCGAGAGAAAGGCAAATTGTCCCGGTTTGTGTTTCAAGCCCCGTCCCTTGGGCGCCAGCTCAACTTCCGTAAATCCACCCAGATGCTTTACCGACGACACCGTGTAACCGTGCCCGCGCGGCGCCATGGGCCTCAGCACGGACATCCAGGCATAGCTGACGAGCCCGAGCAGACAGAATGCGGAAATGTAGAGCCCGAGCGGTTCGGCATTGGAGAAAGGTTTCTCGATGAAGAAGAAGTGGAAGGCGCCCAGCGCGAAAAAGATCCCGATCAGCCGGTGGCTCCACTTCCACAAGTGGTAGGGGATGAAGGTGATCACGGATGCAAGCACCAGAATGAGAAGCCCGTAGAGGCTAATCTCACCGATGTCCTCGGCAATACCGGCAAGCGGACCGCCGCGCAGTCCGTTCATTTCCGCGTCGATGATGTCATGAAGGCCAATGGCGACCATGGCGATGACGCCGAGCCACTTGTGCAGCACGTAGATCCTGTCGAGCGGACCGAAAACCGTTTCCAGGCCCGGCATCCGGGTGGCAATGAACTGGTTGAGCCCCATCAGCACCAGAGCCGCGGACCCGAGATACTGACTGAATAGCGCGACCGGATCGCGGGACGCGGCCAATGGCACGTACCAAACGACGGGAACAAGGCACGCAGCTGCAATCAATATCAGGCCGAGGATTCTCAAACAGCTCTCCAACAGCTTATGACGCGGGATGCGCGGCAAGGAGTTATACAGCGCCGGGGTAACAGGAGATTGTTCAATTTCAATAAACCTTCGTTTGTCCGGGTTGAATCAACGCGTCCGAAGGTGAAAATCTATCCGCGAAAACCTGCCGCACCAAAATTGGCGGCCATTGATGTTTGAATGGAGACCCGGATGCGTAAAATCTGTTTTGCCAGCGGCCTGTTTTCCGCTGCTTTCCTGTTGGCAGTGCACGGTCCAGGAGTTGACGCGTTCGCCGGCGACTCGACCTACATGGACGACCGCTCGAGCCCGCAGAAGCTGGTCGAAAGCTACTATTTCGCGATCAGCAACCGCTACTACGCGCAGGCTTACGGCTATTTCAAGCCGGCATCAGCACCCGGCGATTTCGAAGAGTGGTCCTCGGGATATGCCAAAACCAAGTCGGTCACCGTCAAGTTCGGATCGACCGAGCCGGATCCGGGGGCCGGTCAGATCTACTGGGCCCTGCCCGTGGTGATCGAGGCCGTACAGACAGACGGCAAGAACCTCGTCTATTCCGGCTGCTACAAGATCCACATGAGCAATCCCGGCATGCAGACCGATCCGCCTTACCAGCCGATGGCAATCGATTCGGCAAGCCTCAAGGAAACAAACGCGTCCTTCAAGGATGTTAAGCCCGGCAGCTGCTGACCTTGCTAGGCTCTGCGCCGACCGCGCCGGCGTCCGCTTGATGCCGATCCTTCACTCTCCGCCCGGGCTGCATCCGCGGCCTTGTTGGGCGGCGAGACGAGCGGGCCGATATCGCTCAGGATTTCATCCAGTGTCGGGCGTTCGCCGGCCGAATGGCTGTCGAGCGCTGCCCGCATCGCGGCAAGATGCAAGGGTGAGGTTCCGCAGCAGCCGCCGATGATCCGGGCACCGGCATCAAGCGCCTTGTGCGTGTAACGCGCCATCAGGTCGGGCGTGCCGGTATAGACGACTTCGTCGCCCTGGATCTGCGGGATACCGCAATTGGCCTTGGCAACGACAATCGCGTCCGGATAGGCGTCGGTGATTTCCATGATGGCCGCCAGAAGATCGGACGCGCCGACACCGCAGTTGGAGCCGATGGCAACCGGCGTACAGGCAAACTCGGTTTGCAGATCGCCCAGACCCTTGGGCGGCAGCCCCATCATCGTTTTGCCCGCCGTGTCGAAACTTGCCGTTATGACCAGCGGCAGGTCGAAGTCCCTTGCGGCTTCGGCGACGGCCTTCATCTCCTCCACGGCGGACATCGTTTCGGCCCAGAGCACGTCGGCCCCGCCTTCGACCAACCCTTCCATCTGCTCGCGAAAGGCTTCGACGGCCTCTTCGAAACTCAAGGCACCAAGAGGTTGGAAAAGTTCTCCTGTCGGACCGATGGACCCGGCCACAAGAACCTCGCGTTCCACCGAAGCAGCGGCTTCGCGTGCCAACCGAACACCGGCCGCGTTGAGTTCCTTCACCCTGCCCTCTGCCTGATGGAGCTTCAGCCTGTGGCGGTTGCAGCCGAACGTGTTGGTCAGAATGATATCGGCACCCGCATCCACGAAGGACTGGTGCAGGACCCGGATCTTGCCGGGCTCGTCCGTGTTCCAGAGTTCCGGTGCATCGCCGGAGACCAGGCCCATATCAAACAGGTTGGTGCCCGTTGCACCGTCGGCAAGGAGCGCGCCCTTGCGCGACAGCAGGTCTTCAAGTTTCGACATGCGGAGATCTTTCAAGTCAAAATCAGGCGGTGTGGCCACCCCAGGGAAATACTGTTGCCTGCAATAGCAGAACCCGCGCAGAAGTCCACGCGGGTTTTGGAGATTGCGTAGACGCCAGACTGCGTGTGTCTTAAACCGCCCAGCGCTCCATTCGAAAGCCGCAGACTAGGGTCTGTTGAGGTTCAGGTTTCGGTCGTGGCGCGTGTCGGATTTCGGGGCCCGAAGAGGAGGAAAGTCTGCCGTGGTGTGGCCCACCACAAGGAGTTTCCGACGCTGTCGGGACCGAAATCCGCCGCGTCGCGACGCGATTTGGCGAAAATAGCCCGTTTCGGCGTCGCAATTTCTTGAAAGGGCTTGCCCTTACTGCGAACTCGCTCCTTGAACCAGGCTATTTTCATCCAAACCACGACCAAATCCTGAACCTCAACAGACCCTAGCTGCGCGGCTTGAGGTTCTCCGGATCGTAGAGCGGCGCGTAGCCGACACCGGCGACCTCGACCGGGTACGTCTCCGACATGTATTCCACGTTCAGCCTGCGGCCGACCTCACAATAGTCCTGCGGAAGATACGCCAGCGCGATGTTCTTGCCGAGTGTCGGCCCGAAGGCGACGGACGTCGTGTAGGAAATCCGGCCCAGAGCGTCGACCAGCGTTTTCCCCGTGTCCGGGTCCATGACCGGCATGGCGCCGACCGGGTAGCGCTTGACGCCGGTGCTGTCGGTGTTTTCCGTCATGACAAGCGTGCAGAGCATGGCCGGTTGCTTGTCACGGGCCCGATATTCCAGGTGCTTCGCCTTGCCCCGGAAGTCAGCTTCCTTGACCTTCGGCCGCGCCAGATCGGCCTCGTAGAGATTGTACTGGGTCAGAAGGTCCGCGTTCTGCAGCCTGAGGCTCTTTTCCATGCGCCGGGAGTTGGCATAGGTCTCCACGCCAACGGCCATGACGCCGAGGTCCCGGAGCGCGTCCCAGACGGCGAGACCGTCCTCGTATTTCATGTGCAGTTCCCACCCCTGCTCGCCGACATAGGAAAGGCGCAGGGCGGAGACAGGCTTGCCGGCGATCTCGATCTGCCGGATCGCGGCGAACGGGAAGTTTTCCGGATCCAGCGCGGCGGGATCGGATACCACCTTTTTCAGGTTGTCACGCGCATTCGGTCCCCAGATGCCGATTGTCGTGAACTCTTCGCTGACATCGGTCACCGTCACATCGTAGCCTTTGTCCTCGGCAATGCGCTTGACGTAGTGATAGTCGCGCGGCCCGGCGTCGGCACCGTCGACGATCCGGCATCTATCGGCCATGCGGAACACCGTCAGGTCGGCACGCACGTTGCCCTCATCGTCGAGGAAGTGGGTGTAGATGCCCTTGCCGATGTTGTTGTCGCCGCCGATCCTGGCTGCACAGAGCCACTCCAGCAGCGCAACGTGATCCGGACCCGAGACGTCGAACATGTAAAAGTGCGACAGATTGATGATGCCGCAATCTTCGCTCATGGCCAGCTGCTCGGCATTCGACACGCGCCAGAAGTGGCGGTTGTCCCACTCCGCCTCGCGGACCGGGACGCGATTGCCGTATTTTTCCAGCAGATGCTCGTTGGCCGCGTAGCCATGCGCCCGCTCCCAGCCGCCGAGTTCCATGAAGTGGCCGCCGAGTTCGACTTCCCGCTCATAGAACGGAGACCGCTTGACGCCGCGTCCCGTCGCATAAGGCTCGCGGGGATGGATCGCCGGGAAATAGATCTTCTGCGCAGCCTCGTAACAGCGGCCGGCTATGAAGTCCTCGGTCATCTGGTGTGCATAGAAACGGGAGTAGTCGATCGGCGCATGGTCGATTTCCGTACGTCCGTCCGTGATCCAGTCGGCGATCAGCTTGCCGTATCCCGGTCCGTCCTTGACCCAGATCGCCACGCAGTACCACAAGCCGCGGACTTTCTGGCTTTCACCGCAGGACGGACCGCCGGCGGCGGAGACCTGCAACAGGCCGTTGTAGGAATGGCCTTCATTGTAGCCGAGTTCACCGAGGATCGGCGTCAGTTCCATGGCGCGTTCGAGCGGCTCGATGACCTGTTCCATCTCAAGGTCGCGCTGGGACGGCGACAGGCGCGCCTGGTCCTTTTCCAGCAGATCACGCGGGTGGCACATGCGCGGGTTCTCGGTCTCGTAGTACCCCCATTCGATCTGTCCGCCTTCCGCGGTCTTGGGATCGCCGGTATCGCGCATATAGGCGGAGTTGCCCTGATCGCGCAGCAGCGGGTAGCCGATGTCCTTGCCCGTTCCCTCGAATTCGTCATACGGGCCGAAGAACGTGAGCGGGTGATCGACTGGCATGACAGGCAGATCCTCACCCACCATTGCTGCAATCTGCCGCCCCCAGAGCCCGGCACAGACAATGACATGATCCGCCATGATCGTGCCGCGATGGGTGACGACGCCCTTTATGCGGCCGTCTTCAACGATCAGCGACTGCGCAGGTGTGTTCGCGAAGGCCTTGAGCCTGCCGGTCTGCTCGGCCATGTCGACAAGCCTGCCCGCGACCGTCTGCGAGCGCGGCACGACGAGGCCGGCATCGGGGTCGAACATGCCGCCCTGCACCTGGTCTTCCTCGATCAGCGGAAACAGCTCCTTGATCTCGGCCGGTTCGACGAGGCGGACATTGGTGCCGAATGCCTTGCCGGACGTGACCTTGCGCTTGATCTCCTCCATCCAGGTGTCGTCGCCCGTGCGCGCGACTTCCAGACCGCCGACCCTGGCGTAGTGGCCAAGCCGGTCGAAGAACTCGATGGAATACTGCGTCGTCCAGACGGACAGGTAATCATGGCTGGTCGTGTAGCAGAAATCGGAGGCGTGCGCCGTCGAGCCGATGTCGGTCGGAATGCCGGACTTGTCGATGCCGACGACATCGGTCCAGCCGCGCTCCAGCAGGTGATGCGCCACCGAGGCACCGACGATGCCTCCGAGCCCGACGATGACGATTTGTGCCCTGTCAGGAAATGCCGACATGTTTCATTCCTCTTCAATACGCGCAAGCGGCCTGCGACTTCGCCGCCTCATTGTCTTTGGTGTGCACGACCTGCACATCGATCCTTGCGGCGCAGTATCGCGACAGAACGGAAGTGCGAATAGCGTGAATGCGTCATGGCGACATTATGACCACGACACGGTGTTGCCAATTCCGCGACACGGCGTCCAGTGGAAGGACGGGCGGCTGTGCTCTGGTTACAGTCTTTTCATCCGGGGATGCCGACGCGCTTGTCATGTTTGAAAACAAACCGACGCGACTGCGTACCTCCCTCGCCAGACACGGTTAACGTATCCCTAAACTTCCCATAATCCGGCTTTTCAGGTTGTGGGTGCCGAGCTTTGCGAGATCGCAAAGTATTGCCCGCAAAACCTGCATTTCAAAAATGCGCAACCCTAACGGAACCGCAACCGCACTACACTTTTTACGGGAAGTTCGGTTGGTTGCATTGGGCGAATTGACACTTAACGATTAAATCAGGGCAGCAGTGGGGACCGGTTGCCGAGGATGAACTGAACGAAACGGCCGGTCCCAAATGTCACGCCATCAGGCCAATTGCTGCAAGACCGGCATGTCCGGTCCCGACAGAGTTCCGGGCAGAAACTGCGTGCCTGAACGGGTCGGCAGAGCTCTCGCACTGTCCGGGAACTCTGCCTTTGGAAAACTGCAGTCCTGCAAGCGCAGTGTCCCCCGCACGGGCCATCCGCTCACCCGGTTCAAATCTTCGCCTCTCGGCGCATCAGCACGACTGGCCGTGACCGTGACCGGTCTCTTCCGCCATCAAACAAGCACACACAGAAAGTGACACGACAATGAGCACCATACCCGTCTTTGGTTTCGTCAGCGCCGTGGATGAAACGGCCCTGGGCAGGCTCGGCCTGACCTACGACCTCACCGCCCTGATGCGGCTTCTGTCTAGGGAGGAGGCCGCCCAGGGCTACACCTACGGCGTGCCGGCAGGCGCGCCGGGAACCGCAGCCAGTGACGGGCTCTACACCTATGACGCGACCGGCATTCTGGCTGCCGACGGCTATGACTACACCGCCGATCAGGACGGTTACGGCACCGGGTATTTCGATTTCGTCTACGATGTCTATGACGGCGCCGGCAACTTCTTCGAAACGCGGAAAATCATCATCGAGCTGCGCGAACATGGCACGGTGAGGGAAGACGAAAACCTGTCGTCCGCGGCTCTCGGCAACCCGGATATTCCGGAAGACAGCGCAGACACGCTCAAGGGTTACGACGGCGGCGACACGCTGGACGGCGGCGGCGGCGACGACATCCTGATCGGTGGCAAGGACGGAGATCACCTGATCGGCGGCGATGGTGACGACTATCTCTACGGCAACAACGGTGCGGACATTCTGGAGGGCGGTGCCGGGGCGGATACGCTGATCGGCCGCGGCAGCGACGACACCGCGGTCTTTGACGGCAATGTCAGCGAATTCATCATCGAGAAGCTTGCCGATGGTTCGTTCCAGATCACCCGCATCAGCGATCCCACTGACACCGATCACGTGAGTGAAGTCGAACTCTACCAGTTCGACGACATCACGATCCCGGTGAGCGAGCTTGCGCTTTTCCTTCAGGACCAGTCCTTCGACGAGGATACCGCGGTGAGTTTCACCATTCCGCTGGGCGCCTATACCGACCATTTCGGCGTCACCCCCACATTGTCGGTGACGCTTGCCGATGGCTCGCCTCTGCCGTCCTGGCTGAGTTTCAATCCCTCCACCGGCACCTTTTCCGGCACCCCGCCGCAGGACTATAACGGCACGCTCAGCATCAAACTGGAGGCAAGCGGCGGTACCGCCGCCCCCGTGTCTCAGGTTTTCGATCTCGTCATCGAACCGGAGAACGACAAACCGGTCGTGGGCACGGTCCTGCCCGACCAGGTGTTCGATGAGGACACGCCGATCAGCTTCACCCTCCCCGCCGATGCCTTCACCGACATTGACGGCGATACGCTGACGCTGGTCGCAACGCTCAGAAACGTCACCCAGCCGTTGCCGGACTGGCTGAGCTTCGACCCGGACACCCGCACGATCTCCGGCACCCCGCCAGAGGAGTACAGCGGCTCGTTTTATATCAAGGTCACGGCAAGCGACCTCGACGGCGAATCCACCAAGCAGGTTTTCCTGCTGACAATAAACGCGGTCAACGATGCACCGGAGGTGGGCACGGCGCTTGCCGATCAGTCCTTTGACGAGGACACCGCCGTCAGTTTCACAATTCCCTCCGACGCCTTCACCGACGCGGAAGGCGACCCGCTCACCCTGTCGGCGACCCTTGCGGACGGTTCGGCCCTGCCTTACTGGCTCAGTTTCAATGCCACTACCGGCACCTTTTCCGGCACCCCGCCGCAGAACTTCAACGGCACCGTGAGCATCAAGGTGAGCGCGAGCGACGGCACCGCCGATCCTGTTTCGCAGACCTTCGATCTGGTCATCGAGCCTGAGAACGACGACCCGGAAGTAGGGACCGTGCTTGCCGATCAGTCCTTCGACGAGGACAACGCCGTCAGCTTTACCCTCCCCGCCGATGCCTTTACCGATCCCGACGGTGACCCGCTGACCCTGTCGGCCACGCTGGCGGACGGGTCGGCCCTGCCCTCCTGGCTGAGTTTCAATGCCGCGACCGGTACCTTCTCCAGCAATCCGCCGCTGAACTTCAACGGCACCTTGAGCATCAAGGTGAGCGCGAGCGACGGCACCGCAGATCCGGTATCGCAGACCTTCGATCTTGTCATCGAACCGGAGAACGACGATCCGGAAGTGGGCACCGTTCTTGCCGATCAATCCTTTAACGAGGACACCGCCGTCAGCTTCACACTCCCAACAGATGCCTTTACCGATCCCGACGGCGACCCGCTCACCTACAGCGTGTGGCAGAGGGAACAGGTGGGAGGCGGTCCGTTTCCGCTGATCGTCTATTCGCTGTTGCCGTCCTGGCTGACCTTCAATTCCGCCACAGGCGCGTTTTCCGGCACCCCGCCGCAGGACTATAACGGCTCCATTGTCATCGCCATCCGGGCGGATGACGGAAACGGTGGTGACTACGCCGAACAATTGTTCAACCTGACCATCGATCCGGTCAACGATGACCCGGAAGTGGGCACCGCGCTCGCAGATGTCGTCGCTGCCGAAGGCGCGGATATCAGCTTCACGCTGCCAGAAGACGCCTTCACCGACGCCGACAGCGACACGCTCACCCTGACCGCCACCCTTGCGGACGGCTCGGCCCTGCCGTCCTGGCTTGTCTTCGACCCAAACAACGGCACCTTCTCCGGAACACCCCCGGCAGGGTCGGAAGGATCGTTGAGCGTCCTCGTCTCAGCGAACGACGGCCAGCCCGGATCAACGGCGGCGAGCCAGGTGTTCGATGTTTCGGTGGTTGCACCGGGCAACGAAGTGGTGCTCAATTCTCCAGGTACCTATTTGAAGGACATTGGCAGGGTTGACGTTAGGCTGGTTGAAGCAAACCGCTTGCTGCCGAACCATGATGAATCATTGGCGTCGTTTGCCGACGGTGGCTACGTCGTCACCTGGGTGCAGCTTAAGAGTTCCGGCATTGGCACTGAACTTTTCGCTCAGCGCTACGACAATAGTGGAAATCCTGTCGGCGCGGAGTTCCACGTTAATTCGACCGGAACTTCAGCGTTGCAATACGGTGTATCAACTCTGGCGGACGGCGGTTTCGTCATCACCTGGATGGCACAAAACGGCGATGGGGACCTCGCCGGAATTTCCGCGCAACGGTATGACAGCGCGGGCGCCCCGGTTGGCGATGAGTTGCAGGTGAATTCGACGACCGAAGGCAGTCAAACTTCGCCGTCCATTACGTCTCTTGCTGATGGTGGTTTTCTTATCGCCTGGCACGCGGATGAGGGTGTATTCGCGCAGCGTTACGATGGCGGCGGCAATCCGGTCGGTGCAGAGTTCAAGGTAAACACGGACAGCCATCAGAGCATTTACAACCTGTCTTACAATCCATCTGTCGCTGGCCTTGCCGACGGCGGATTTGTGTTTACGTGGAGCACATACGGCTTGGATGGCGAAACCTGGGGTGTATACAGCCAGGTCTACGATGGCAACGGCAATCCTGTTGGCAATGAATTCCAGGTGAACACGACAACAAACGTTCTTCTGAGACTTCAATCCGTAACGGCTCTGCAAGACGGCGGTTTCCTCGTGGCTTGGACATCGTACCCAGATCAGGATGGGGATGGCACCGGAATTTTTGCGCGACGATACGATAGTAGTGGCACCCCGATTGGAGCCGAATTTCAAGTAAACACCTACACCACAGACAATCAACAAGTCGCTGGTGCATCGTCTCTTGGCGATGGCGGCTTTGTGATAGCATGGTATTCTAACGGACAAAATGGCGCTTTTGCTCAAAGGTACGACAGCGATGGGAATCCGGTCGGCTCCGAATTTCAAGTGGGCACAACGGGCGATCATTTTACTTCCATCGCTGCCTTGGACAACGGTGGCTTCGTTGTTGTAGGTGAAACCGATGGACATTTAACGGCCCTGCATTACACAGCCGACGGTGCACTCATCGGCAGCGAGATCACCGGCAGCGACGAGGCCGATCTCATCTTCGGTACGGAGGAAGACGACGAGGTCGACGCCGGCGGCGGCGACGATGTGGTGACCGGCGGCGGCGGGGCGGACATCCTGTCCGGCGGCACCGGGTCCGACACGTTCGTGTTCAATTTCGGCGACACCGGCCACGACACCGTCACGGACTTCACCGCCGGCGCGGGAACCGACGACATCATGGAGTTCGACAGCGCGCTCTTCGCCACATACGACGCCCTCCTGGTGGCGATGACCGACGACGGCACCAACACCACCATCACGATCGATGCAGAGACAACGATCACGCTCGAGGGTGTCACCGTTGCCGACCTGCACCAGGACGATTTCAACTTCGTCTGACCGAACTGAACCCGTGGATCACCCGGTCCACGGGTTCCTTTTGCTCGCGAAAGGGCGCCCGCATATTGAGCGAACGCAAAGGACCCTCCAAAGCCTTTGCCTTCATCCTGAGAAGGGCCAAAGGCCCGTCTCGAAGGACGGGCCAGACGCTCCGGAATGCGTGGCAATCCTTCGAGGCTTCGCTCCTCAGGATGAGGTCGGGGTTCGAGTGAACCCGTCCTCACAGCGTCACCCCGGACGCAGCGCAGCGGAGATCCGGGGCCCAATCGTTTGCAAAGCACTGCTTGTTTCACGGAGCAAGATCCGGCGTTTCCCGCCGCAGTGCTAGCGACTTGAGGCAATGTGGATTGGGTCCCGGATCAAGTCCGGGACGACACTTGGAAAGGAGCGCACAATCGCTCCCCTCACCGTCCGGCGTGCAGCAGGGGCGAGAGGACGATGGACACCTCCCAAGCCCCCACGTCATTGCCGGACCTGATCCACTGCCGTCCGGTTTAGAAAGTACTGCCGAACTTATGTCGTTGAGAAAGCGGTATAGTTCCGTGCAGCGCCAATTCGGGATACGGAGTTGTTCCCCCGATTTGTCGTCCCGGTTTGCCGTGTAAGCGGCAAGACCGGGACCCAGTACCCGTTGCGGCCGGAGACTGAAACAAGAGGGAAAATCCGGTGGTTACTGGGTTCCGGCCTTCCGCTGCGCTTCAGCCGGAATGACAAGTTCATAGGCTGGGATCGCCTCGCTCAATCAAGTCCGAGTTAAACCGGACAGCAATGGGTCAAACCATGGCATGACGGCAGTCAAGGGCTAGCCAGTGCCCCAATCATCACCAACCCCGCTCGCGCTTCGTTTGCCGGGATGGCGATTTGACGGTCGCTGGAGGTGCAGCGCTGCGCTCAGAAGCGGATCGCGAGGCGGGCCATGCCCTGGAGGGCGTCGACATCGTCGGAGAAGGTTCCCTGACCGTCCAGGGTGAAGCTGGCGGTTGGGCCGAGATGCAGGTCGAGCGATGCCCCAGCGTAGGCGGCGGAGCGGTCGGTTGCGTCGAGCCCGACGGAGTTGGTGATGCCGAGCAGCGTCACGGGCACATCGTCATCGCCTGCCGAACTGCGCACCAGGTAGCCGGCGCGGCCCGTCAGGGTGGCCGGGCCGATATCCCTTGACACCGCGAGTTCGAAATCGCCTTCCACCACGCCCAGCGAATGGGCATCCACCGACGCATTGGCGTTCGAACCGCTTTCCTCGTAGGCGGCGGTGTGTTGCAGGGCGTAGCGGCCCCGAACGGTAGGTCTCACCACCAACCCGGTATCGCCGAGTTCGATGGCAGCGGACAGAGAGGCCTCCGGCGTGATGAACCAGCTTTCATAGGACGCGCTTGCCCAGCTCTCGCCGAGGGTAAGGCCACCGGTCAGTGCCGTGTTGTCATTGATGAAACGGGTGCTGTCATTCGTCTGCCAGCCTCCGGCGACACCGAGCCCAAAGGTCACGCGGCCGAAGCGCCGGTCACCGTAGATGCCCGCAAAGACTCCGTTGCTGTTGATATCCTGCGAATCCGACCAGGTGCTTTTCGCGGTGATTGTGCCGTTCATGTAGCCCGCCATGACGCCCAGGCGCATCGCCGATGACTGGTTCCAGGCATAGCCGGCGGCAGCGCCGATCTGATCAATGGTCTGGTCGAGTGTGCTGCCGTCGCCCTCATAGTTGGCCGTGCCGCCGAAGCCGGTAATCCAGAAGTGGCCCGACTTGAACCCGTAGGCGGCCTCCGGGCCGGAGTTGGTCGCCAGCAGCGCGTCAAAGCTGTCGGAAGTGCCCGTCTCCCCTTCGCCATAGGCAAGCGCTGCGGAGACAGCCGCCGCCGGTGCCAGCCGCCCTGCCTGCCTCAGGCCATAGCGCCCAAGGCGGGCCAGCGTGTTCGCGTTGTCGGCCAACTGGTTGAAGCTCGCGGTCAGCCCGGTGACTTCGAAGGTGGCAAACTGGCCGGTTGCCGTGTCGTAGAACCAGGGAACCGTGCCGGCAACATTGGCCTTACCGCCCGCGACATTCGTTGTCGGAAGTTGCCACAGCACGGAATGCGACGGCCCGGTGTTGATGTTGAGCGTGGTTTCCGACTCGAAGCGTATCACCCCGCCAATAAAAGAAGGGGCATTCAAGGTCACGCTTGGATTGGTGTGACTGTTGCCAACAAGGATGGCATCGCTCTCTTCGCTGATTATCAACCCATCATTGACTATCTGAGATCCAGTGAAACTACCGTTCCACAAATAGATCCCGTCGGCGTTAGAACCGCTTGCCCAAATCGAACCGCTGTTTTGGACAAAACTGGCGTCACCGAATGTGACTATGCCATGCGAAACTGTTCCGCTCGTCCGGATCGAGCCGTTGTTGATAATCGTTATGTTGGCGCCGCTCAGGTTACGAATGCCCGCGGCAGCGGACCAGATTGCGCCATTGTTGATGATGACCGTGTCGGCTGCGTTGTGATTAAAGATCGCTTCCGAGTTACTGCCTGTCGTTCGGATCGTGCCGTTATTTGTGATTTGCGCGCCCGTCCCATTGTTGAAAATCCCACGGGATACGGAGCCAATGGTCGAAATCAAGCCCAGATTGGTGATCGTATTACCAGTCCCGCTGCTGTTGATGCCAGGTTCACTGTCAGCGGTCGTGACGATGCTCCCATCTTCTGTGACAACAAGCGTGTCGTCGCCATCGACTACCTGAGTGGTTGTCTCGCCTGTATCGACGACAAAATCATCAGCTTGAGTTTGCTCGGCCGCTGCGAATACAAATACACCGGCGCATAGGGCAGTCAGCTTCCGCTGACGGGAAAACAGGATCATTCCGGACGTCTTTCATAACTGACGTCCCCCACACGCTCTCTTGTTACACTGTCACTTCTGACAGGTAAACCAGCATTAACCAATAAAGTGTTCCTAAATTCACGACCCTCCTTACGGTTGCAGATTTGCCACATGGGTCGCACCGCCCCGGTGGCAGCCGACCGCAAATGAAGGCAATCCAGTGCCCCGCGCGCTATCCCGGACACAGCGCAGCGGAGATCCGGGACCCACTCGTTTCCAGAGCAGCGGCCGTTTCACCGAGCAGGATCCGGCGTTTCCCGTCCAAATGCAGGTGTTTTGAGGTAATGTGGATTGGATCCCGGATCAGGTCCGGGACGACTCGGGTGGGGGTGGGCGCCTCCTCTCCCCTCACCGCTGGGGTGCAGCACGGGCGGGACGACACCAAACCTGGCCCAGAACAACTGCGTCATTGCCGGACCTGATCCACTGCTGTCCGGTTTGGAAAGTACTGCCGAACTCATGTCGTTGAGAAAGCGGCATAGTTCCGTGCAGCGCCAATTCGGGATACGGAGTTGTTCCCCCGATTTGTCGTCCCGGTTTGCCGTGAAAGCGGCAAGACCGGGACCCAGTACCCGTTGCGGCCGGAGACTGAAACAAGACGGAAAATCCGGTGGTTACTGGGTTCCGGCATTCCGCTGCGCTTCAGCCGGAATGACAAGCTCATAGGCTGGGATCGCCTCGCTGGATCAATGCCGACCTAAAACGGACAGCAGTGGGTCAAACCATGGCATGACGGTAGGGAAAGGCTGTCTGGTGCCGCGGTCGTCAGCACAGGACGCCTTCAGTCTTGTTTCCAATGCCGTGAGCCGATCCGGTCTCCCATCCACGCGGCAATGGATACGGCATTCATCCGCGACGCGGCGACCCGATCGCGAAGGAAGCGAAGGCAATCGCTGAGCCGGATTTCAGAGCCCCAAGCGACGGTTTTCTTCAATGGTGCTACACTGCCCGCTTCCCGGCACCGGCAGGTCCAGAACGATCAAGTCAGGGACATGACGCATTTATGGCAAAGTGCGACGCATCTGGAGCCGGGTTGCACTTGCGCCTGAGAAAGACTACGCACAACTCAAAACACCACCCTTGGAGCTGAATGATGTCAGACGCCGCCCCGTCGGGCCGCAGAGGCCGATCCGCCCGCCGCGAGCGCAGGCAAGCTGGTCCGGCCGGCCAGGCTGTCCCCTATATTTCCCGCAAACTTCCGATCTACGACGTCCTCAGCGAGGAAAGCGTTCTGAAGATCGAGGCGAATGCGGACCGCATTCTTGCGGAAATCGGACTGGAATTCCGCGAAGACCCGGAAGTGCTCCGGATCTGGAAGGACGCCGGTGCGGATGTCGACGGCGAGCGTGTGCGGTTTCCCAAGGACATGCTGCGCGAGATCCTGAAGACCGCGCCGCGCCAGTTCACCCAGCATGCGCGCAACCCGGCCCGCAATGTGGAGATCGGCGGCAACAATCTCGTGTTCGCACCCGTCTACGGCCCGCCCTTCGTGACCGATCTGGACCAGGGACGCCGCTACGGCACGATCGAGGATTTCCGGAATTTCGTGAAGCTGGCCTACATGTCGCCGTGGATGCACCATTCGGGCGGCACGGTCTGCGAACCGGTCGATCTGCCGGTGAACAAGCGCCATTTCGACATGGTCTATTCGCACATCAAGTATTCCGACAAGCCGTTCATGGGGTCGGTGACGGCACCGGAACGCGCGGAAGATTCGGTCGCGATGGCGCAGATCACCTTCGGCGAGGACTTCGTCGATCAGAACTGCGTCATGATCCAGCTGATCAATGCGAACTCGCCGCTGGTGTTCGATGCCACCATGCTCGGCGCGCTGAAGGTTTATGCCAAGAACAACCAGGCTTGCATCGTGTCGCCGTTCATCCTGGCAGGTGCGATGAGCCCGGTCACCGTCGCCGGAACACTGTCGCAGGTGCTGGCGGAGGCGATGGCGGGATGTGCGCTGACGCAGCTTGTCCGCCCCGGCGCACCGGTCGTGTTCGGTGCCTTCGTGAGCTCCATATCCATGCAATCCGGGGCGCCGACCTTCGGCAGCCCGGAAGGCTCGCTGCTTCTGAACGGTGCGGCCAAGCTCGCGCGCAGGCTGAACCTGCCCTTCCGTTCGGGCGGCTCGTTCACCGCCTCCAAACTGCCGGACGGCCAGTCGGCGCAGGAATCGGCACAGACGATCCTGGCAACGGTGCAGTCCGGCGTGAACTTCGCCCTGCACTCCGCCGGATGGCTGGAGGGCGGATTGTGTTCGTCCTACGAGAAGTTCGTCATGGATGCCGATCAGCTCGGCATGATGCACGTGCTGGCAAAGGGCATCGAGGTCGACGACGAGACCCTGGCAATGGACGCCCTGCAGGAAGTCGGCCCGGGCGGGCACTTCCTCGGTGCAGCCCACACGCAGCGGAACTTCGAGAGCGCGTTCTACCGCTCCTCGATCGCCGACAACAATTCCTACGAGCAGTGGCTTGCCGACGGCGAACTCGATGCCGCGCGCCGGGCCAACGGCAAGTGGAAGGAAATGCTCAGGTCCTATACCGGCCCCGAGCTCGATCCGGCGATCGACGACGCGCTGGTCAGCTTCATGGCGGAGCGCAAGGCATCCTTCCCCGACAGCAATGTCTGAACCGGCAACCGGTGTCCCGGCGCTCGCCGGGGCACCTGAGGCATCAACCGCACAGACAGGTGCCATGGTAATTTTTGCTGTTTTTCCTTCTTCGAATTTTTTCGCTAAAACGTCCTGACCGGATTCAAACCGATTCACCCTGAGCATCCGTCTCACCCGGGCATGAGGACTTCAATGGCACCCCAGAACGCAGGCCTTGGGCCGATCAGGCAGTTGTCCGCCGATCTCATCAAGTGGCAGAACGACCAGGCCCTGCCGATCTGGCTTGCAGAGGGCGTTGATCTTTCCAAGGGGGAATGTTTCGAGGCCATCGACCTTGTTGACCGCAAGGCAACGGATGCGCCGCGCCGCGCGCGCATTGTCCCCCGGCAGATCTATTCGTTTCTGGAAGGGGCAAGGCTGGGATGGAACGGACCGGCGGAAGAGATCGCCGCCGGCCTTTTCGACTGGTTCACCGGCACCTACCTGACGAATTCCGGCTACATTGCCACCGCAGCAAATCTGAACAACGAGATCGTCGACGACACGTTCGATCTTTACAATCAGGCCTTCGCGCTGTTCGGTTTCGCGAACATCGCGGCATCCGTTCCGAGCCGGAAAGCGCTCGCCGAGGAGCATGCCGCCAATCTGCTGAACTTCCTTCTGGAGACCTACAGGCACGGCGAAGCTGGTTTCCGGGAAGCCAATCCGGACATACGTCCGCTCTGCTCCAATCCGCACATGCACCTGTTCGAAGCCTGCCTTGCCTGGGAAGCCGTCTCCGATGATCCGGTCTGGTCCGAACTGGCGGACGAGATTGCCGAACTTGCGATGAACAGGTTCATTGATCCGGTCAGCGGCGGTCTGAGGGAGTTCTTCGATCTGGACTGGTCACCCATGCCCGGCGACAAGGGCCGCATCATGGAACCCGGCCACCAGTTCGAATGGGCGTGGCTGCTGTGCAGATGGGGCCGTTCGCGGGACGATGCGAGTGCCCTGGTTGCGGCAAGACGCCTTTATGACATTGCCTGGACATACGGCATTGACGAAAACCGCGGCGTCACCTTCATGGCCCTCAACGACGACTTCACTGTTCAGAACCCCATTGCGCGTCTATGGGGACAGACCGAATGGATCAAGGCGGCTGTTGCCCTGGCCGAAATCTCGAGCGGACCGGAAAGAGACGCTTACCTTGCGGACATTCCCGCATCGGTCGCGGCACTCCGTGTTTATATTGAGAAGGCACCGGCGGGGCTTTACCTCGACAAACTGGCTCCCGACGGCAGTTTTGCAGATGAGCCGGCCCCCACAAGCTCGCTTTATCACATTGTCTGCGCGATTTCGGAACTGGAGCGGTTCGTGCGCCACTCCTGAAGCAAACGGAAGGGCGCGGTGGCGAAACCAGAGTAAGAAACGACGCAATCTGCCTTTTTCAATCCGGACGGCCATTCTATAGCTGGTCGCCGAATTCGTTTGTTCAAATCGTATCAGCGACAAGGAGGCTGAATGCCCCAGGCCCAAATCATTGATGGCAAAGCCATCGCGGAATCCGTGCGCGATGAGATCACGCGGCGCGCGGCCGCCCTTCTCCAGGAAAGCGGAAAACGCCCGGGGCTCGCCGTCGTGCTCGTCGGCGAGGACCCTGCCAGCCAGGTCTATGTCCGCAACAAGGACCGGGCCGCGGAAGCCTGCGGTTTTCATTCGGTCAAGCACACGCTTGATGCCGCGTCCAGCGAGGAAGAAGTGCTGTCGCTGGTCGACCGGCTCAACAATGATCCGGAGATCCACGGAATTCTGGTCCAGTTGCCCCTGCCCGGCCATATCGACGAAAGCAAAGTGCTGCGCCTGGTACGCCCGGAAAAGGATGTCGACGGTTTCCATCCGGTCAATGTCGGTCTCCTGACCGCCGGGGAACGCGACAGCGCGCTTGTTCCGTGCACCCCGGCCGGCAGTCTCGTGCTGCTGAAACGCACGCTCGGCGACACGCTTTCCGGAAAGACCGCCGTGGTTGTCGGCCGTTCCAACATTGTCGGCAAACCGATGGCCAGCCTGCTGCTACAAGAAAGCTGCACGGTCACGATTGCCCACAGCCGCACAAAAGACCTTCCCGATGTTGTGCGCGCCGCCGACATTGTGGTTGCTGCCGTCGGGCGTCCGGAAATGGTCAAGGGCGACTGGATCAAGGACGGTGCAACCGTCATCGATGTCGGCATCAACAGGATACCGGCGCCTGAACGCGGTGAAGGAAAGTCTCGTCTGGTCGGAGATGTCGCGTTTGACGAGGCCGTGGTTCATGCCGGCGCCATCACACCGGTGCCGGGCGGAGTGGGGCCCATGACGATCGCAATGCTCATGGTCAATACCCTGACCGCCGCACGGCGTCTCATGGGCCTTCCGGAAGAAGATCCGCTGTTCTGAGAGCAAGTACGTTCCAGGAAGAGTAAAACGCGCCGGGCCTGCCCGGCGCGTCTGTTTTTGCCGTAAGGGAAATCAGTATTGACAGGTGATAACCAGCGCTTCAACTGTTTCCGGCAAACCCTTGCACTGCCTTCTCTCTTGCTTTCAGCCATTCGTCATGGTCTATCAAGATTCAGCAAGATTTAACCATGGCAGCATACGCTCACAGTTGTAGGGCTGCGTAAGCACTCTGGCCAACAAGCTTTTCAAGATCTGGAAAGTCCGGTCAGACCAACCCGTCAGGCGGCAGTTAGTGAAGGGTCTACCGTCTTGCTTCTCCGGGCTCGCCCGGAGCGCGGTTTCAACCGCACCCAAGACGTTGGTTGCCGGTACGGCGGCCGGCTCTTTTCGTGTTTCGGCATCGAGTGTCGCAATCGGAGCGGTGCTTCTCAGCCTCGCGCTGCCGCTTTATCCGGCAGCCGCGTTTGAAATCTTCGGGTGGAAACCGTTTGGCGGCGAAGAAGAAGAACAAGGCGAAGCGGTCCCGGATCCCACCCCGTATGACGCTGAACTCGCCGTTTCGGACGGCAACGAGGACCTGACCAGCGACCTGAAGGGAGCTTCCCTGCTCCTCCAACAGCAGGACAAGCCTCCGTCCGGCGAGGCCGGTTTGATCGCGCGCGCGCTGTCCGACCGTGAACGGCTCGTTGCCAAGCTCTATTCGGATGGCCGCTACGGCGGAACGGTTTCCATCAAGCTCGCGGGCATTCCCCTGGAAACCGCGCTTGAACAGAGCGACCTGCCCGATGCCCGGCCGGTGCGGGTCTCCATTCTGGTCAACCCCGGTCCGGTGTTCACTTTCGGCAACGTCACTATCTCGTCGGACACCAGCGAATTGTCGACGGATCCTTCCTTCTGGGGCCTCACGCCTGGTGAACCCGCCGAATCGGGAAAGATCCTGTCAGCGGAGGGACGCATCGTTGCGCTGCTGCGCGGGCGCGGCTACCCGAAAGCGAGGATCGCCGAACGCAGGATCACCGCAGACCACAGTTCCAACAGGCTGGATGTCACGCTTGTGGCCGATGCCGGGCCTCAGGCGCGGTTCGGGCCGGTCGCCGTCAACGGAACCGACGTGACCGATCCGGACTTCGTCAAGCAGCAGGCCATGCTGCCTGAAGGCGGCATCTATTCTCCCGAGGACATCGCGCGGGCGCGCAAGCGGCTGAACGATCTCGGCATCTTCTCGTCCATCCGGTTTGTCGAGGGCGACATTGCAGGCCCGGACGGCACGTTGCCGATCACGATCGAAGTGAGCGAACGCAAACGGCATGTCATCGGCGCCGGAGCCTCCTGGTCGAGCACGGAGGGCTTCGGAGTGGAGGCCTACTGGCGGCGCCGCAACCTTTTCGGCCGCGGGGAATTGCTCTCCGTGGAAGGTTCCGTCGGACGGATCGGCACCGAGAGTTTCGCAAATCAGGAATACTCCGCACGGATCGCATTCGAAAAACCCGGGGTTTTCGGTCCTCTGACCAGCTTCTCGACGAGCCTGGAAGCCAGACAGGAAAACCCGGACGCCTACAAGAGCCGGACCGCAACCTTCAACGCCTTTCTCAACCGCGAGTTTTCCGACACGCTCAAGGGACGCGCGGGTGCGGAGGTTTTCTTTGCCGACGAGGAAGATGCCTTCGGCGAGAACGAATATCTGCTTCTCGGTCTGCCAGCCGACCTCACCTTCGACAACCGGGACGACAAGCTCAACCCGTCCAAGGGCGTATTCGCAGCGGTCTTTGCCGAACCGGCTTACGATACGCTCAATTCCAATGCGATGGGTTTCGTGAGAGGCACGGTGTCCAGCTATTACGCACTGGACAAGGCCAAGCGGTTCATTCTGGCAGGCAAGGTCACGCTCGGGTCCATTTTCGCGCCTTCGGTCGAGGCGGTTCCGGCAAGCCGGCGGTTCATTGCCGGCGGCGGCGGGTCCATTCGCGGATACGCCTACCGCAATGTCGGCCCCAGGGTGAATGGTGAGGTTGTCGGCGGCCGGTCCCTGGTAGAACTGTCAGGGGAGGTCCGCGTCCGGGTGACCGAAACCATCGGCGTGGTCGGATTCGTGGACGCAGGAAACGCCTATGAAGACACGGTTCCGGATTTTGCGGAGGATTTGAAGGTGGGCGTGGGCGCTGGTTTGCGGTACTTTACCCCGATAGGTCCGCTTCGCGTCGATGCCGCGATTCCACTCGATCCCGGCAAGGATGATCCTGATTTCGCGTTGTATGTGGGCTTGAGTCAGGCCTTTTAGGGGTACGGACCCTAGTATCCTGATCCCTTTGAACACCGGTTCGGCAACACTGTTGCCTGGAAACACGTTGCCGAACGCGCTAAACCCTTGAAACCCGATTGATCAGCCTCGCGGCACCGGACAGCAGAAAACCCTGATCCTCATGCGTTTTTTGAACCTGACTCTTCGTATTTTCGGATTTCTCATCGCCCTCGTGGTGGCAATTCCGTTGCTTCTGATTGCCGTGTTGCAGGTGCCTTCGGGCCGCAATCTCGTGTCGAATGTCGTCAGTTCGGTCGCTTCGAGCGAAACGCTGGCAATCAGGATCGAGGGTCTTTATCTCAGCTTCGGCCTGAACGCGGCCGTCGAAAACGTTACACTCGCCGATCAGGATGGTGTCTGGTTCGAAGCCGAGCAACTCGGTCTCAACTGGCACCCGCTCCAGCTCCTGTCGGGAACACTCGATGTCGCCAGCCTCACCGCTGACAGGATCGACCTGAACCGGCTTCCTGCCGCTCAACCCGCGAGCACCACCGAAAGCGAGACCGAAACGAGCGAAGCGTCCAGCGGCCTTGCGCTGCCACTTGATGTTTCGTTGACCGATCTTTCTCTTGATGAAATCAACATCGGAAATTCCGTTCTCGGCGAACCGGTGTCGTTTTCCGTTGCCGGTTCCGGGGCCTTCGAGCGCGATCCTGCTCTCATATCCGGCAAGCTCGACGTCCAGAGGGTGGACGGCATCGACGCAAAACTGAATGCCTCCGCCGAATTCGAACCCGCCGCGGAAACCCTGGCCTTTGACCTGGTTCTTTCGGAGCCGCGTGGCGGAATGGCGGCGCGCCTCCTGGAGGTTCCCGACCTTCCGGCTATCCGGCTGGACCTCAAGGGAAGCGGTCCGCTGACGAACTGGGCGGCCAATCTCGATGTCGCACTGGACGGGAGAACAACCGTCACCGGTTCCGCCAACCTGGAAGAAAAGGACCCAGAACGCGTTCTCACCTTCGATCTGGACGGAGATCTCGAACCGCTCGCACCACCGCAAGCCAAGGCCTTCCTGACCGGCACCACGCATGCAGCGGGCAGCGCGCGTTTCACGCCGGAATTCGCACCCGTCGCAGCCGATCTCGATCTGAAGACCCAGACCGTGGCAGTGGAGGCGTCCGCAGACCTTGCCGATCAAAAGATCAACGCTGACGCGAAAATGACGGTCAATGCGGGCGACAATGCCCTGATCGCCCTTGATCTCGGCGAGCGGCGCATCGTTTTCGGCCCCGTTGACGCCACCGTTGCGGTGACAGGCAGCCAGGCGGCGGCGGACTGGTCGACCAGTATCGGCATGGGTTCCTTTCAGACGACCGAGGCCAGAACGGGGGCAATCAAGCTTGATGCCAGCGGAACCGGAGCCAACCTGCAAGCGGATGTCCTGACATCGCCCTTCGACCTGCAACTGGCGATCGCCGACCTGGAAGGCCTGACGGCGGAGACCGAACCGCTCACGGGCGGGTTGTCGCTCAAGGCTTCGGGAACGGCGAATGGCGGCGTCCAGGAAGTCCGGATATCCGACCTCGCGCTCACCTCCTCCGCAGCAGCGCTCACGCTGACCGACACCTTGCTTTCGACCGCCAGTGTCGCTGGTCAGGGACGGCTTTCGCTCTCCGACCTCAGTCTGTTTTCGAAACTGGCGCAACGGGACCTCGGCGGAAGCGTTTCCGCCACTTTTTCAGCGGATCTTGATCCGGCCGAAATCTCCGGAAAAGCAACTGCAGCGGTCACGATGCAGGATGTGGTGACCGGCATTGCGCAGGCGGACACCTTGATGTCCGGTTCGACGCAGCTCGACGCCGTCGTCGCACTCGCAGGTGCGGACGACATCACGGTGGAGAGCCTTTCGATCAAGAATGCCGCCATCGCAATCGGCGGAAACGCGCACTATCAGAAACAGGAACTGGCGTCGGATGTCTCGGTCGACCTTTCCGATCTGGGCAAGCTCGATCCGCAACTTGCCGGCTCGGCCAAACTGTCCGCCAGGACATCCGGACCGATCGACGCGCTGAATGTCGAACTGGATGCGTCCTCCGAGCAGATCCTGCTCGCCGGCACACCACTGGACGCGCTCAAGTTCGCTGCGACGGCCATCGCGGACATGGCGGCGCCAAGCGCCAAGGTGACCTCCTCGGCCAGCCTCAAGGGCCAGCCGATTGCGGTCGATATCGAGCTGAAGAGCGAAAACGGCGGCGCCGATATCAACCCGCTGTCTGTCAAACTCGCCGGAAACACCGTTACGGGCGCGCTCGCGGTGGCCGATCTGCAGAAGCCGGTCGAGACCCTCAAGGGCGACCTTGAGATCGACGCCCCTGATCTTGCCTCGCTGTCCCCCCTCGTCCTGACCGAAATCGGCGGACAGCTTAAGGGGAGCGTCCTGGCCGATCCCGACGCGAAGAAACTCGCGATCGATCTCACCGGTTCCGACATCGATGTTCCGTCCCTGAGCATCGGAAGTGTCAAGGTGAAGGCGGACATTGCGGCCCCCTACTCTCCACAGACGGCGACCGCGGATGTCGAGCTCTCCGACCTGATCACCGACGCAACGCCGGTTCATGCGGTGACGTTATCGGCGAAACCCGAGGGAGACGGCACGTCGATCAACGCCGATGTCAAGATCGATCAGGACAACGACGACGGCCTTTCCCTTGCCGCACGGATCGCACAACCGGAAACCGACACCTATGTTGTCGATCTTTCCGAATTGTCCATGCGCTACCAGGGCCTCGCGAGCCAGTTGCTCGAGGCAACACGGATTTCCTATTCGGCCGGAACCGCCGATATCCAGCCGCTCAGGCTCAAGCTCGGCGACGGATCGCTTGCCGTCTCAGGCACCGCGGGTCAAGATCTTGATATGTCCGCGGAACTGACTTCCGTGCCGCTGAACCTCGCGAATGCCTTCGTGCCGTCCCTCGGGCTGGGCGGAACGCTCTCCGGATCGCTGAAGGCGCAAGGCAGTTCCGGGGCGCCGGAAGCAACCTGGTCGATTACCGGCGCGGGTCTTACCGCGAGCGAACTGAAGAACAACGGGCTCTCCGCGCTTGCCCTGAAAACGACCGGCACCCTGAAGGACAATCAGGTCTCCCAGGAAACCACGGTCAGCGATCCGAACGGCCTTGCCTTTTCCGCGTCCGGGACGGTGGGACTTGCCCAACCGAGTGCCATTGCAATCTCGCTTGACGGCACCGTGCCGGTCAACGCGCTGAAACGCCCGCTGCTCGAAGCGGGACTGCGGGGCGACGGCTCCATAGCCCTCAAGGGCAATGTCGGCGGGTCCGCTGCCGCACCGACCTACCAGATCACGGCGACGCCCGCGGGGCTCAAGGTCACAAGTCTGTCGACGGGTCTGACCGTCCAGAACATTGCCGGGTCGGCGACAGTCACGCAGGAACAGGCATCGCTGAATTCGATTACGGGTGAGCTTGCCACAGGCGGCTCCTTGTCCGCGTCCGGCAGCGTCGGGATGAACAACGGCTTTCCGGCGGATCTTGCGCTCAAGCTCAATCGCGGGCGTTACGTCGACCCGGGCCTGGTCACGGCCGATGTCGATGCGGATATCAAGATCAGCGGACCGCTCGCCTCCGCGTCGAACTCGGCGCTGATCGGCGGGTCCATCACCATCAACAAGGCGGATATCTCGATCCCGGAATATCTTCCGGGGGCGATTCCGCCGGTCGAGGTGAAACACGTGAATGCCTCCCAGGCGATCCGGCAGCAGGTTGCCGATCTTGGTGGAGAACCCAAACAGTCCCAGGCGGAACAGAAGTCCGTGCCACCGCGTCTGGACATCGTGCTCAACGCGCCGGGGCGGATCTTCATCCGCGGACGGGGCCTCGATGCCGAACTGCAAGGCAACCTCAAGGTGGTCGGCACGACGGCAGACCCTCAGGCGATCGGCGCGTTTTCGCTGAAGCGCGGCCAGCTCGATATCCTGACGCGACGGCTGACCTTCTCGCGCGGCAGCGCCACCTTCGACGGCTCGCTGACACCGCTGATCGATTTTGCCGCCACGACGACCGTCAACGACACGACGATCACCGTCACCGTGAGCGGCCAGGCGGACGATCCGGAAATCGCCTTCACGTCTTCGCCTGAACTGCCCCAGGACGAGGTTCTGGCCCTGCTCCTGTTCGGCAAGAGCGTCGGCAATCTCTCCGCGACACAAATCGCAAGCCTGGCGGCTGCGATCGCGACCCTGACGGGCGGTAGCGACAGCGGGCCGCTGGCGACCTTGCGCAAGTCGCTCGGGCTGGACGCCATCGACATCAACACGGACGGAGAGGACGGCCCCTCCGTCGCCGTAGGGAAGTACATCAACGACAATATTTATCTCGGCGTCGAACAGGGAACGGGGTCCGGTTCAAGCCGTGTAAAGGTGGACATCGATCTCGACCGCGGTCTGAAGGTGCGCGGTGAAGTGGGCGCGGATGGTGAATCCAAGGCCGGAATCTTCTTCGAGCGCGAATACTGAGGCACTCGCCAAAACCGTCATTTTTACCGAGCAATTTGCTCAATCCCGCCGCAGCCCACTCTCTATGCGACAAATCGCCCGGCAGCTGTTGCACTGCACAGGCCGATCATGCAAGGGTGCGCGCCATGACCCACCATTTCAGAAAAAATGCTCCGTTCTTGGCGAACGAAACCGTTCATTTGGTGACGGATCGAACCGGCCTTGACGGGAGTTCAGTCATGACGACACGAAGCAGCGAATACACTCTTGGCGAGCGTATCTGCAAGGCGCGCGACTCATCCGGTCTGTCGACAGCGCAGCTTGCCCGCCGCCTCGGAATCAAGACGTCGACCATGCAAAGCTGGGAAAGCGACCGTTCCGAGCCCCGGTCCAACAAACTGGTCCTGCTCGCGGGCGTTCTCAATGTCAGCCCCACCTGGCTGCTCGTCGGGCGCGGAGCGCCTCCCTTCTCGGAGGAAAACGACGCAACGGATCTCGACAGCATGAAGGTTGCGCTCGACCGCGTACAGAAACAGGCCCAGGCACTCGCGGACGAAATCGCGGCCCTGCAGGAACGCTTCAGCGGATCCTGACCCGGCTTTCCGGGCCCCTCGGGGCCCGTTTTCCTTCCAGACCAGACCACTGAACGCCCCGCCCTTCGGGAGCGGTTGGGTGTCATCCGACCGATCTGACACCGCGGGCCGGGCCCAATTCCCCCTATGGCCTGAAAAGCGCTTGCCAGACGGCTCAAAGGCGCTCTATCTCTTTGAAAACCGGTCCGGCTGGCCGTTCGGCCGCCCTTCTGCGCACAAGAATTCGGGAGTGATCCATGTCTTTGAACACCGCACTAATCAAGCAGAACGTCTATATCAACGGCGCGTGGGTGGATGCGGATAGCGGCCAGACCATTGCCGTTGCCAATCCAGCGACCGGCGAGAGCATCGGAACGATCCCCTATTGCGGACGCAGCGAGACCGCCCGTGCCATCGCGGCGGCGAAGGCGGCGTTTCCGGGATGGAAGGCCCTCACGGCGGATGCACGTGCGGGCTACATGCACAAGCTGTGCGACGCCATCATGGACCAGGTGGACGACCTTGCCGTGCTGCTGACCACCGAAATGGGCAAACCGGTCGCCGAGGCCAAGGGTGAAATCACGCTCGGGGTCAAATACATCCGCTTCTTTGCCGAAGAAGGAAAACGCATTTACGGCGACACGATCCCGTCCCCCTGGGCGGACCGCCGCATTCTGGTGACGAAGGAACCGGTCGGCGTTGTTGCATCGATCACGCCCTGGAATTTTCCGAATTCGATGATTGCCAGAAAGCTGGGCGCGGCGCTCGCCTCCGGATGCACCATGGTCATGAAGCCGGCGGAATTTACGCCCTATTCCGCCCTGATCTACGGCATCATGGCAGATAAGGTCGGCCTTCCGGCCGGCGTCGTCAACATCGTCACCGGCGACGCTCCGGCCATCGGTGAGGAGATGTGCGAAAACCCGGCAGTGCGCAAGATCACGTTCACGGGGTCGACCCGGGTTGGCAAGCTGCTGGCCGCGAATGCCGGCAAGAACATGAAAAAGATCTCGATGGAGCTCGGCGGCAACGCACCTTTCATCGTGTTCGACGATGCCGACCTTGACCGCGCCATCAGCGGAGCCATCGCCAGCAAGTTCCGCAACTCCGGGCAGACCTGTGTTTGCGCGAACCGGATCTATGTGCAGGCCGGTGTCTATGACGCCTTCGCGGCGAAACTGAAGACCGCCATGGCCGAACAGCTGAAAGTCGGCAACGGTCTTGAGGCCGGGGTCACCCAGGGACCGCTGATCAATGAGGCCGCCGTGGAAAAGGTTGCGGCGCATGTGCAGGATGCCCTGAGCAAGGGCGGCGAACTCGTCTCCGGCGGCAACCGGCCCGATGGCGACGGCACGTTCTTCGAGCCGACACTGATTACCGGCGCTACCCCGGACATGAAGGTCGCCCACGAAGAGACATTCGGTCCGCTTGCAGCCCTGTTCAGCTTCGACACCGAGGCCGATGCCATCCAACTGGCCAACGATACGGAATACGGGCTCGCCTGCTATTTCTATTCGCAGGATCTGGGCCGGTGTTTCCGCGTGATGGAGGCGCTTGAATACGGCCTCGTCGGTGTCAATGAAGGCGTGATCACCACTGAAGTTGCCCCCTTTGGCGGTTTCAAGGAAAGCGGCGTCGGCAACGAGGGTTCCAAATACGGTCTCGATGACTATCTCAACGTGAAATACAACTGCCTCGGCGGGCTCGGTCTCTAGGGTCAGGACCCATTAATTTGGATGAATTGGTAGGGATGAATTTGTCCGGATACGAGGCGCAAAACTGCAGGAAACCGTCCGGTTTCCAAAGATTTGCAACGATGTTGCCGGACAAATCCACCCTATCCCTCAGGGACGCAAAAACGGCTTCGATCTGCTTCGTCAAACCGCTCAACCGGGCAGGAAGCCCGCTTGTCGCGCTTTTCCTTGCAGTTCATTGCCGTTTGCAGCGCCAAATCGGCTTCATTTATGGGTCCGTACCCTAGGGTCAGGACGGCTGAGGCCCCGCTTTCAAAGCTTCATCTAAGCGATGGCCAGCAACCCGGCCGTCCCTTGCCGCGTCAGGTATTGCGCGTCACACGCACCGCCAGAAGCGGCACGAGACACATCAGCAGCGCCAGCGCCAGGAAGGCTGTTTGCAGGCTGGTGGCGTTCGCCACGAAACCTATGGCGGCCGGTCCGAGCAGGATGCCGCCATAACCGGTCGTTGCGACCGCGGCGACCGCCTGCCCGCTTGGCATGTCCTTCTGCGTTCCTGCGAGGCTGAACAGCACCGGCACGATGTTGGAAGCACCCAGTCCGATCGCGACGAAACCGATTGCCGAAACCGCGATATGAGGCGTCAGCGTCACGAGCAGTATGCCGGCAATGGTGACACCACCGCCCCAGATGAGGCACTGGCGGCCCCCGACCGCTGCAACGAACCTGTCGCCGAAGATCCGGCCGACTGTCATGGCAACGGAAAACAGCATGTAGCCGAACCCGCCCATGGCGATACCGACAAGCCCCTGTTCGGTCACGAGCAGCGCTCCCCAGTCAAGGATCGCGCCTTCGACGAGGAATGTCGTGGCGGTGAGCAGGGCGATCACCAGAACGACGCCCCTGGGAAAAACGATGGCGTTTGACCCGGCCTCCGGCTCCGCCTTCAACAGCATTGGCCAGGACACCAGAATGGCTGCGAGCGCCAGAAGCGCGCAGGCGCCTGCCGTCAAACCGGGTGACGCGCCAGAGGACAGCAACACGGTTGCGCCGCCTGCACCCGCGAAGCCGCCGATGCTGAAAAGCGCGTGAAATCCGGACATGAGCGGTCTTGAAGATCCGCGTTCCACTTCGACGGCGTGCGAGTTCATGCCGACTTCAAGCATGCCCAGGAAGATCCCGATCAGGACGACTGCGGCCCCCATGGTCCAGAGCGATCCGACGAACCCGACGGCTGGAAACAGAACAGCCAGACCCAGACCGCCGGTAACCGTCACCTTGCGCGTGCCAAAATGCGTGCAGGCAATTCCGGCAAGCGGCATTGCGGCGACCGACCCGGCACCAAGGCCGAGCAGAAGCAGGCCGAGGCCGGCATCATCGAGGCTCAGTCGCTGCTTTACATAAGGTATGAGGGGTGACCAGCATCCGAGCACGAACCCGGCGGCGAAAAACGCAAGGCGCGTTGCCAGCCTGGTTTCGGGGCGATCGGTCGAAAGACCAACGGCATCCACACTCATCGGACGGCTCCCCGTCCTGCCTCGGGGGGCGCGGCCGTCAGGACCTGATTTGTCCCGGTCATGAACTCCGACCGGCATTCTTCGCTTACATGCGCTTCCAGGACCAGACAGTCGATCCCATCAAATGGAAGGATCCTGTGCGGCAAACGGGCGCCAAGCTTCTCTTCGGTCGCCAGGATGACAACCCGGTCGCTTGCGCTGACCGCAGCCCGCTTCACGTCGGCATCCTGAGCATCATAAGCGCTGACACCGATCTCGCGGCAAAGGCCGCAGGTGCCGAGAAATGCCAGGTCGAACCGGAAAGTCTCCAAAGCCTTGATGGTTTGCGACCCCGTCGTCCCACCCACGTCCGCGTTGACGGCACCGCCAAGACAAAAGACGTTCAGGCCTTTCTTCCCCATCAGCTTCGCGATCACCGGGACGGAATTGGTCACGACCGTCAGTTCAAGATTCAGGGGCAGGTGTTCCGCAAGGATGATGTTGGTGCTGCCGACATCCAGAAAAAGACAGTCTCTCGGCTGCACCAGGGAGAGCGCCGTTTTTGCCAGGGCTTCCTTGCGCTCGACATCTTCCATCGTGCGCACCGAAACCGGTTGTGCTGACGGCGTCACCGGTAACGCGCCGCCATAGACTTTTTCGCAAAGGCCCTCGGCGGCCAATTTGCGCAGATCCCGGCGGATGGCGTCTTCGGAGACGGAGTAGTCGGCCGCCAGCTGTGCCGCCGACACCGCTTCGCCACGGGCAAGGATTTCGAGAATGGCCGCACGACGCTGATTGGGAAGTTGAGAGATATTGGACATAAACGTGCAATAACATGCAAAACTGTTCATAAACAAGAACAAAGTTACGCACCATTGGAAGCACCACCGCGTGCGCGAATGAGACGAATTCGAAAGGATGGATGGATTTCAGAAAAGAAAAATGCCGGGTCAGGCAGCGACCACCAGACGCTCGGCGACGTCAATCGCCGTCATCGGGCGGCCGAAGTAAAACCCCTGCCCGAGCTGGCAGCCCAGCTCCTGCAGCCGGCAGGACTGCTCGAATGTCTCTATGCCCTCAACGACCACCGACATGCCGTAGCCTTCGGCGAGCAGAAGCACCGCCTCGATCACGGCCGTGTCTTCCTGCCGGTCGATCGTTTCCTTGATGAAGGACCTGTCGAGCTTGATCTTGGAGAACGGAAACTTGGTGATGTATCCGAGCGACGAGTAACCGGTGCCGAAATCGTCCATGGAGAAATTGCAGCCGCGCGACTTCAGGTCTTCCATGCACCGCATCAGCTCGGGGCTATCATCGACGAACAGCGATTCCGTGACTTCGAGATCCAGCCTGCCCGCCGGAAAACCGGACCGCTCCAGCGCTTCGGCGACCGTCTCGACAAGATCTCCGCGGAAGAATTGCACTGGCGACACATTGACCGACAGCCGCAAGGGCTGTTTCCAGTGCGACGCTTCCTTCATGCCGCGATTCAGTACCCAGGCGCCGAGTTCCTGGATGTATCCGTTTTCCTCCGCGATCGGAATGAACTCCGCGGGCGAGACAGGACCGAACTCGCGGCTGTCCCACCTCAAAAGAGCCTCGACACCGAAAAGCGTGCTGTCGTTCAGGCGCACCAGCGGCTGGTATTCCAGACGCAATTCATCCCGGATGATCGCCTTGAACAGTTCCGTCTCCAGCTTTCTGCGGCGCTGAAGGGCGGTGTCCATTTCCGACCTGAAACAGACGATCGGGTTCTGGCTGTCCCGCCGTGCCGTCGACAGCGCGTTGCCGGCGCGTTTCAGAATGAGGTCCGGATCACCCTCGCCTTCGGACACGACATACCCGAACTTGAGCTGAACCGAGATGCGCGCGCCATCGATGGCATAGTCTTCGCCGATGATCTTCTGGACTTCCTCGACGATCGCGAGTTCTGTTTCGCTTCCGGTTTTAGACACGCTGAGGCCGGCGAAAACGTCTGCGGTGATGGCAGCCCAGGTCACGTCCTTGGCCAGATGGCTTTTCAGCCGCGACGCGATCGACTGACGCACGCGGTCGCCATAGGTGAAGCCGAGCGTTGCCACGATCTGGTCGAGATTGGTTACGGCGAACTGAACGACGCAGACTGCTTCGCTCCTGGAACAGGCGCTCCTGGTCTGTTTTTTCAACTCCCGCTCAAATCCGTTGCGGTTGAGGAGGTCGGTGATCGGATCGAAACGTGCCAGGTACTCGAGCCGGGCCGCGGATTCCCGCTCATCGGTCACATCCCTGCAGGTCAGGCAGGCGAGCGCCCGCGTTTCAACCTTGTTGGGGTGCCTGGCTTCGGCCAGTGTTTTTTCGGCTTTCGTGACCACGTATTCGATGAAGCGTCGTTTTGTCCCTTCCTGGGCGAGAACCAGGATCTGCGGAACAGGATCGCGCCCGTCGGCGGCCTGAAGCGCAACGATTGCCTCTTCAACGAGCGCATTCGGCAGAACCGAGCGCGCACTGCTGCCGGCAAGCGTTTCGCTGGAGAAAAGGGAGCGCGCCGTCCTGTTGGCCGCCGTGATCAGGCAATCGCCATCGATGACGATGATGGCGTCGAAACTGTCATCGAACACCTGCCCCAGCATGCGGTCGCTGTTGCGCTGCTTGATGTCGGCGACATGTGCGAGAAGCTTGTGCAGTCCGAGCTCACGCAAAACGACAATCACAGCCGCCAGGACAAGCAGAACATGGGCGCTTCCGGTCGGAACAAGAACGGGGTGCGACTGCTGGACGGCGAACGCCACGATCTCGATCGCCAGAGCGGACAGCAGGAAGATGCCGAGCTTGATCGCCCATCCCTCGATCTTGGTAATCAGCAACAGAGCGAAAACAAGCACCGCGAACAGGAGCGGAAAGGCTTCGCTCATGGGTGTCAACGCCCGCTTCTGGAGGAGCGTTTCCGCACCGAGTGCCTGGACCAACGCGCCGGGAACTATCCCGTGCACCGGTACGGCAAAAAGGTCGCGCAGTTCGAGTGCGCTGGCCCCGACGATGACTTTCTTGCCGGAGATCTGCCCCAGATCGGCTGTTCCACCCAACACGTCGGCCATGGGAATGCGGGGAATGCTGTCGACGTCGATCCCGTAATCAAGGTAGAACGCACCTTGCGTGTCACCGCTGTGTTCCCCAAGGAATGCCGCAGCAGAGATTTCGGTGGTCCCGTTTATCTCGTAGCCATAGAGATTGCGCCAGATCCGGCTGTCGGCCTCCATTGGCACCATGACGACCACCGGCCAGGCATGATCCAGAAAAGGGTCCGCGGGCAGATTAATGACTTCGTTTTCGCCTGACTGAGCGGAGGCCGCCTGACGGAAGGCGGCAAGGCTGACATTGCCTGCCTGCTCGATTGCGCGGGCGAACAAGGCATCATCTTCCGGGTTGGAGGCTGCACTGAAATCGACGTCGAAGACGATGTCCTGCGCGCCGGCACCCGCGAGCCGATCGACAAGGTCGGCATGGATCCGGCGGGGAAAGGGCCAGACACCAACTTTCTCGAGACTGCCCGCATCAATATCGATGAAGACGATCTGACCCGAAACCGGTTTGGTATCCAGGCTGAACCTGGTCTCCCAGGTGAGTCTGTCGATGCTGTCGCTCAGACCCGCAATCCGCAAAACGAGAATAGCCGCGGCCAGGAAGACCGCGACCAGAATTGCGTTCACAAAACGCACCCCGACTTTCTCGTACCAGACGTGCACTCCACCTCACCCGGTTCGCAAATGGTGCAACGATGGGCGTATCTCTATCGAGCTCACGTTACTTGCCGCTGTTGCCATTCGAATTGCCGTTGCCGTTGCCGTTCGAATTGCCGTTGCTGTTGCCATTCGAGTTACCGTTCGAATTGCCGTTGCTGTTGCCATTCGAATTGCCGTTCGAATTGCCGTTGCTATTGCCGTTCGAGTTACCGTTCGAATTGCCGTTGCTATTGCCATTCGAATTGCCATTCGAATTGCCGTTGCTGTTGCCGTTCGAATTGCCGTTGCCATTCGAATTGCCGTTACCGTTCGAGCTCTCGTTCGAGCCGAACAGACCGCCGAACAATCCCTTTGCCTTCTGAGGCTTCTCTTTCTGAATCTCGACCGGTGCCGGACGTCCGAGCGCTGCCACTTTCGGGCTCCGTTTCGGCCCCTTGCGCACGTCCGGTTTGGTGCGCCCGCCAACACTCAGGCCGCCATTGTTTCCATTCGCGCTCGAGGCTTTCTGCCCGGCTGTCAGATCGGCGCGATCTCCGGAAGAGAAGTCTTCAACCCCGACAACGCCCCTATCGACGGAAACGCGCGTGCGCGTTTCATCAACAGAAACGTCGAACCGGGTGCCCTTGACGACGGCGGCCAGAAATGGCGTTTCGACGAAGAAATGCGGCCGCGAGCGCTTCGCGACATCGACCGTGACCCTTCCCTTGCGCTGCAACAACGTCGTCTTGGAACCGTTGCTGAGGTATTTGGACAGGGCGAAGGTTGTGTTCGGGCCCACACTGATGGTTTCCTCACCACGCGCGATCAATGCCCGGCCACCCGCCCTGGTGCCCATGGTGTAACCTTTTTCAAAAGCCATGCCGCGCTTAACGCGGAACGCCTCGACACCAGGGGCAACAAAATAGACGATGCCGGATACGCGCTTGACCACCCATTCAGACGCTGCCGCGCCGTTCACCGTCCCTGCGAGGAAAAGCGGTATTAACAACAAGGCAGCAAAAAGCACGGCCGAGGCTTTACTCGACAGACTTTTATATTTGGAATGCTTTGCCCGGCCTGATATCTTTAAGTTGTTTCCCAAGTCACAAACAACCATAGCTAAACTACCTCGCAGGTAAAATTCAGCTTTTTTCTTAGCGATTTCTGCTTAACTCAAAATAAATATTTAGAAATAATTGACCCGATCGACGAACAGGGTTTCCATTGCGTGAATCTCTGCATGCAAATTCGAATAAACCGGCGAATCATTCAGCAGGTGTCAGCAACGCGCTTTCGACTTCCCGGAACACCTCGACATGATCGATGTTCATCTGTTCGATACCGTAGCGAACCGCCTTCTCGAACATATCCCTATCGTCGCCGTCGTAGAACATCTGCGTGATGAGGTTTGCGTCCCGGGCTTCCTTAACGAGATCTTCGCGCAGGGTGTCCTTGTCGAATTCAAGGATATGGGCGTCCTGGGCCACGGCGCGCTCCACGGAGCCGACATGCGCGAACAAAAGCATGCGCTTCAGATCCGGGACCTTGGCCCGTGCCAGCGCACGGATCGACTGATCGAAGGAAAACGTCCAGGCGTCATTGAGCATGCCGCGTGCCGCAAGCATGTCCCGGACTTCGCCGGGATCGCCTTCCTTGATCTCCACGTAGGTTCCGATCCGGCCGCGGCAGGCATCCAGGAATGCATCCAGACGCGGGATGCGCTCACCGGCGAACTCGGGCGAGAACCAGGTGCCCGCATCGAGGCGGTCAAGCTCGGCGGCGGAGAACTCCGAAAGCCGGCCCGACCCGTTGGTCGTCCGCTCGAGCGTCTCGTCGTGCAGAACGTAAAGAACACCGTCCTTCGACGGCCTGACGTCGAATTCGACGACCTCCGCGCCGAGTTCGATGGCCTTTTCGAGCGAGGCAAATGTATTTTCGGGAGCGTGTCTGCATGCACCCCGATGGCACACGATGACTGCCTGTTTCACGTCACGTACTCCTTGTAGCCGAACCGGACCGGCCGCCCCCCGGATTGCCTTCTCACCTATTTGGACAAGATTATCCATACTAGCTGCCTGAATTTCTTGATGGATTGATGACAGAAGAACTCGTTCCCTGTTTTCAATAACTTACAAAGTCCGCCTTTGCTCATCACAACCATAAAATGCAGGCACGCCTCCGAACACGCGTTTTTGATTCGCGGCCCGGGCCTCCCGTTTCAACGGCCGCCATTGCCCGGAAGAATCGCTCCAGCGGTGCGACAATTGTTCAGCCACACCGAACGGTCAGTCAAATTGCACTGCAAAATTTCTTTCTTATCTTCCCGGTGCAGCGTTCATGAGCGAACGCTCTCCGATCAACGATTTGAGGTTCTCCCATGATCCGTTTTGCAGCTTCCGCACTTGCTCTTTCCCTGCTCGCGGCCCCGGCGATCGCCGAGCCGGTCGCTTATGACTTCGACAAGTCCCACGCCAACCTCTCCTTCACCTACAACCACCTCGGCTATTCGACGACCGACGGACGCTTCGGCGACTGGGACGGTACATTGCTGATCGACAAGGCGACGCCGGCGAACTCCTCCATCGAGTTCACGATCAACATCGACAGTCTCGACACGTTCTGGGCGGATCGCGACACGCATCTGAAGAGCCCGGATTTCTTTGACGCGGCCAAGTTCCCGCAGGCAACGTTCAAAAGCACAAAGGTCGAGCAGACCGGCGAGAACCAGTTGGACGTCACCGGCGATCTGACACTGCGCGGCATCACCAAACCGGTCACGCTGACGGTCGACGTTCTTGCAATGGGCGACCATCCGATGGCAAAGAAACCGGCTGCCGGGTTCGCGGTTACCACCGTGATCAAGCGTTCCGACTTCGGCATGGACATGTTCGTGCCCTATGTAGGTGACGAGGTCACCGTGACGTTCCATGCCGAAACACTGATTTCGCAGGCAACGAACTGACCCGACTGACGCGGAGGCCGGTTTGACCGGCCTCCCAATTCAAGGAGCCCGCCATGCTGCGCAACACTTCGACCGGCTACGGACGCATTTCAATCGCCTTTCACTGGACGATGGCCGTGCTGATTGCCGGAATGCTTGCTTTCGGGCTCTACATGACGTCGCTGCCGCCAGCAGACCCGGAAACATTTCAGCTCTATCAGCTGCACAAGTCGGTCGGTTTCGTTGTCCTGGCGCTTGCCGTCCTCAGGTTGGCCTGGCGGCTGGTGAACCCCACCCCGAAACTGCCCGCCGGCATGCATCCGCTTGAGAAAACCGCCGCGCATCTCGGACATATCGGTCTCTACGCCCTCATCTTCGCGATGCCGATCACGGGCTGGTTCATGGTTTCGGCGTCGCCCTGGGGCATTCCGACGGTGCTCTTCAACGTCCAGCCCGTGCCGCATCTTCCGGTTCCCGAAGGGCTCGGCACCAAGGAGCAGGCGGAGGGCTTCTTCAAGTTCCTGCACGAATACGGGGCATATCTTCTCATCGCACTGATCGTCGTTCATGTCGCCGCCGCTCTCAAACACCACTTCATCGCCCGGGACGACACCCTGAAACGCATGGTGTCGACCGGACCGGCCAAGGCCAAATCTTAATATCTCACTTGAGGATTTCGTAGCATGGCACTGAAAAAAATGATTCTCTCTGGCCTGTCTCTGGCGATGATCGGGGCCGTTTCCGCGGCGCAGGCCGAGGCCTGGACCGTGGATCCGGCGAACAGCACACTCGCCTTCGAAGTCCAGCAGGGCAGCGCAGCGCTGACAGGAACCTTCACCACCTGGGACGCCAGCATCGATTTTGACACCGCCGCCCCCGAAAGCGCGGTCATCCTGGCCACCATCAACCCGGCCAGCGCTTCGACAGGCAATCCGCAGTTCGACACGACCCTGCCCGCGGCGGACTGGTTCGATGCCGCCGGCTTTCCGGTTGCCGAGTTCAAGGCAGAGGGCGCAACGCTCGTTGAAGGCAACAGTTACCGCGCCAACGGCACGCTGACCATCAAGGGCGCGTCGCATCCGGTAACACTCGACTTCACGCTCGACATCGACGGCGATAGTGCCAGGGCGGCAGGAACCGCAAAACTCAATCGCCTCGATTACGGGCTCGGAGCCGGCGTCGGTACGGACACGGTCGGCGATATCGTCACCGTCAAGCTCGACCTGACGGCAACGCGCTGACGATCACACAGATTGTGCAACCAATTGTGCAGGCCGCAGGACTTGGCGTCCGCGGCCTTTTTGCCGTATGAGAACGGCAGATATCGTTCCAGCGCTGCCGGCTGATGCCGGGGGCAGCCAGATCAGGAAAGACGCCTCATGAACGCTCCCGTGACCCCTCCCGAATATCACCACAGCGCACTCTTCCCGCAGAACGAGGATCAGACCCCGTACCGCAAGCTGACATCCGACTATGTCAGCACCGCCGAATTCAACGGTGAAAAAGTGCTCATGGTCGATCCGGAGGGGCTCCGCCTGCTGGCCGAAGAAGCGTTCAAGGACATCAATCACTACCTCCGGCCCGGCCACCTGGAACAGCTGAAGAAAATTCTCGACGATCCGGAAGCAACCGAAAATGACAAGTTCGTCGCCTTCGATCTTCTGAAAAACGCAAACATCGCCTCGCACGGCGTGCTGCCGATGTGCCAGGACACCGGCACTGCAATCATCATGGGCAAGAAAGGCCGCAGGGTTTGGACCAAGGGCGGCGACGAAGCCGCCCTCGGCGAAGGCGCCCGGGACGCCTATTTCAAGAAGAACCTTCGCTATTCCCAGCTCGCGCCGATCTCCATGTTCGAGGAGAAAAACACCGCGAGCAACATGCCGGCGCAGATCGAGCTTTATGCCGAAGGCGAAGACGCCTACAAGTTCCTGTTCATGGCCAAGGGCGGCGGTTCGGCGAACAAGACGTTCCTCTTCCAGGGCACGCCCTCGCTTCTCACCCATGACCGCATGATCGATTTCCTGAAGGAAAAGATCCTGACGCTCGGCACGGCCGCCTGCCCGCCCTATCACCTGGCGATCGTGATAGGCGGCACCTCGGCTGAAATGAACCTCAAGACGGCCAAACTCGCCTCTGCCAGGTACCTCGACGGACTGCCGACGGGCGGTTCGGAAAGCGGCCACGCATTTCGTGACCTTGCCATGGAAGAGGAAATCCACAAGCTCACGCAGGCAACGGGCGTCGGAGCCCAGTTTGGCGGCAAATATTTCTGCCACGACGTCCGCGTGATCCGCCTGCCCCGTCACGGGGCGTCGCTGCCCATCGGCCTGGCGGTCTCCTGCTCGGCGGACCGGCAGGCCGTCGGCAAGATCACGAAGGACGGTGTTTTCCTCGAGCAGCTGGAAATGCAGCCTGAAAAATACCTTCCGGAAGTGACCGACGACGCGCTGTCCGACAATGTCGTGAAAATCGACCTGACCCGGCCAATGTCCGAAATTCTGGGTGAGTTGAGCAAGTATCCGGTCAAGACGCGGCTGTCCCTTACCGGTCCTTTGATCGTGGCCCGCGACCTCGCGCACTCCAAGCTGCGCGACCGTCTTGAAAGCGGCGAACCGCTGCCGGACTATTTCAAGAACCACCCGATCTACTATGCGGGCCCGGCGAAAACACCGGACGGCATGCCGTCCGGCTCCTTCGGACCAACCACGGCCGGGCGGATGGACGCTTATGCCGATCAGTTCCAGGCAGCCGGCGGCTCCATGGTCATGCTGGCAAAGGGCAACCGCTCGGCGCAGGTCCGCAGGGCCTGTCAGGCCCATGGCGGCTTCTATCTCGGTTCCATCGGCGGACCGGCAGCCCGTCTTGCCCAGGACTGCATCAAGAAGGTCGAGGTCGTCGAATTCGAGGAACTCGGCATGGAAGCCATCTGGAAAATCGAGGTCGAGGACTTCCCGGCCTTCATCGTCATCGATGACAAGGGCAACGACTTCTTCAAGGAGCTGAATTTGGGCTGACCAGGGTCAGGACTCATCAATTTGGTTGAATTGGCGCAGCAAACGGCGATGAGCTGCAAGGAAAAGCGCGACAAGCGGGCTACCTGCCCGGCCACGCAAGAAAAAGGCGGCTCAGGCCGCCTTTTTCCGACAGGTTCTGTTGGTATTTGTTCAAAAAATTTTACCTGATCTTTATTCCATGCAGTCACAAATGTGGGTGAAAACTCAACATCATAGATGTCTGCATGGTTAAATTCGCACTTTACCTTCTGATTCTTGTCATTTTTGCGTATGGCAGCAAGAAGCTCGGCTTCCCCAAGACGTATTTTCTGTTTCTGGTTGCGATCCTTGGCAGTGTCGCGGGCATGGTGCTTATGCCGCTTTTCAAACCGGTATTCAGCTCGCTCTGGTCACTTTTGCCGCTCAAGTCCAACCGGAAGCAGAACGCCGAGCCGCAAGACATCAATGACGGCCGCTTTCAAAAAGTCCTTGTAAAAGAAGCCAAGAAACTGCCCGAGGAGAAGGATCAGGCAGAAACCGAGGCCGAACCTGCACCTGAACGCAAGGAGGTGCTGGAGCTCAAGCGCGAACACCGGAAAGAGGCGAAACTCGACCCCGACAGTGGCGATACGTTCGACAACCTGCGCGGCCGGTTTGCCCGTCCGGCGGTCTATGCGTATCGTCCTTACCCGCCGCATCGCGAGAAGCACGGGCGCAGCAAGATCGGCGGACTGCCGGATCTTCCAAACAGCATTGCGTGGCCGAAGGCGCCGGGACACGGCGATCAGGTGAAGGCGGACCTTCCGCTGCATTTTCTGGCGCAGATCGACCTTGCGGATCTGCCCTGGCGGCCGGAAGGCATTCCGAAAGACGGCATGCTGTTTTTCTTCGGCCGGTTTGACGAGAGCCTTTCCTGGTCCGAACCGGATGTTGCCAGCGCGAACGACATTCGCGTCCTCTACGATGCGGACTATGCCGGGGCACCGACCGCATTTCCGAAAAACCTGCCCTCGCTCCGGGACGGCAACTATCATTTCGACCTCCTGTTCGGCCTCCCGGGCGACGAAAAAACCCGAATCTTCCCCGAATGGCCCCTGAACTTCGCCAAGGTTGAAACGATGCCGGTTGCAGAGGGTCTGCCCTTCGAGGCTCCGGAAGGATATGGGGAGGCGCATACCCGCCACCTGACGGATCAACTGCTGACCGCGTTCGGAACCATGACGGTGGACAACGCCCGGCACCGCGAGTTTCATCTGTTCGCGCCCTGGACCGAAGAGGACAAGGCGTCAGGAAAGCCTCTTGTTGTCAGGCCGCACGAAGAAACCGGATTTCCGTTCGCCCCAAGAGGCATCGGCCTGATCTGCCGTATCCTGCGCAACCGGCACGCGGCCAAACTGGAGGAAACCGGGTTTGAAGCCTGTTTCGCAGACTGGCAACTGCAGGCGGACAGATCTCACGAAACTGCCATCGAACAGCGCGCGATCGAGGCCTTCATCGAAGACCTCAACGACTTTCTGACCCAGGCGGCCGACAAGAGATACAGCACCTATCTGAAGTCGGACATCGAACGGGCGATGCACCGGCTGGTGACGGAATCGGGGGCCGATCGGGAGCTTGCAAAACATATTCCGGAGCTGGTCTATGTCGCCGCAGCAGACAGGCATCCCGTGTTCCTGAAGGATGCCGACGGTGTCCAGTGCCCCGAGTTTCCGGGCGCCCGGTCCGGCAACTGCTACCACCAGATGTTCGGGCACCTCTCCTCCGTCCAGTTCAACATGGCCCATGACAGTCCGGAGCAGTTGCTCCTGCAGCTGTTCAGTGACTGGGGCGCCGAGATGACCATCGGCGACGGTGGCGAGTTCGATTTCATGATCAGTGAAAGCGATCTGGGCGAGCAGGAATTCGACAAGGTCTCGGCAGCGCATTGCGCGCATTGACCCCGGAACACGGAATCAGGCCGTACCGTTCATGATCTGACCGACAGCGCCGTCATTTCCACGCACATCTCTTCATTTCCCTCAGGTCAATAATCGAGGCCGATCACTGACAAACTGAAGAAAGTGATACGACTTTTAGGAGCATAGTCACTAATACACCCTTATTGAGCGAAATTTGCGTTGCAATTTCGGCACATTTGATCGACCGGCCGCCTCCTCACATCATCGTGAGATTCCCTTCCGATCAAAATTAGGCCATGATTGTTAATAGTGCGGCAAGGAGATTTTCCTAACGTAACCTTCGATGTGATGCGCGCTCTGACGTGGGCAGGCGCTGAAGGGGGATAAATATGAAGACTTATTTCTACGCAGTGATTGCAATACTGGCAGGCTCGTTCCTGTTACCCGCCGAAGTGTCGGCTCGCGCCGGTTACTTCGACCACAGCACCAACACCTGGGTGACGCCGAAGTATCACCCCGGCGGCAAGTCGCCCGTGCGGCGCAAGCAGGTCAAATATTCCGGACCGTACACGCCCGGAACCATCGTGATCGATACGTCCGAACGCCGCCTCTATCACGTTCTGCCCAACGGCAAGGCCATGAAATACGGCGTTGGCGTCGGTAAGCAGGGCTTCCAGTGGGCCGGCACGCACCGCGTGACCCGCAAGGCCGAATGGCCGAGCTGGACACCGCCGGCGCAGATGCGGGCGCGTGAGCGCAAGAAGGGCCGGATCCTGCCGACCTACATGCCGGGCGGCCCCAACAATCCGATGGGCGCGCGCGCACTGTACATCGGTTCGACCCTGTACCGCATTCATGGAACCACCGAGCCGTGGACAATCGGTTCTGAAGTTTCTTCAGGCTGCATCCGCATGGCGAACGAAGACGTGATCCACCTCTACAAGAACGTCAGCGTCGGCTCCAAGATCGTGGTCAAGCGCTAAGCATCGATCACAGCTCGTTTAAGAGAAGGCCGGATCTTGTGAGCCGGCCTTTTTTTCGTGCCCTCGTCAGCTTTCCCGGCTTCCCGTGTCATCCGGGTCCCGGGTGAACGGCCAGCTTGCCGCCATGCAGAAAGCAGCCCCGGTCGAACATCGACAGGTCGACGGGGTTGGGCAGCCTGACGTCCGTCCAGTCCGGGAGAGCCTTGTCTGCCGGGTCATAGGATCGGTGAACCTGTGACAGGACCACCAGCCGCATGTCCCTGGTGGCTGCAAACCCTTTGAGCATTTCGACCTGGTCAGACAGTTCGGGTGCCGCGCGGTTCTGGTCCAGAACCTGCAGATAGTCGACGACAGCGACCACACCACCGGCGTTTCCCGAAAGACAATCCATGACAGTGTTCGCGTTCAGCGTATCCGTGAGCACGGCTTCAAACCTGTCACGTCCCGGCCCGGGATGCCAGATCGCCGGACCAAGCTGCAACAGCCTTTTTTCGGAAAACTCCGAAGAGAAAAACACCGAGGAAAAACCACGGCTGGCTGCCTCCGACAACAGATCGAGACCCAAACGTGTCTTTCCATGCCCGGGCCGTGCGGCCAGCAGCATCAATTCACCCGGTTGAAGAACCTCCAGCAGGCGCGCTGATGGCGCACGTTTTCCGTAGACAGAGACCAAACGGTTCCAACTGCTGAAACCTTCCGCATTTGCGATGCGGTCAAGCGCCTTGGAAAGAGAAATGTTTTCGCGTCTGGAAAGGTTTCTGGCCGTGCGCCTGAGGCGATAGACCGGAGCGGACAACTTCATTGGCGAAATCCTGTTTGCGCCGTTCCGCAATCCCTCCTCATGCGCGCGCGTCAAGCCAATGGGGTATAGAGCCTTATTTGAAGATAGTATCATTCAAAAGGGCTCTAGATGCCCTGCAGGTCAGCTGCTTCTCCGGTCGGAGGGGGAAGGCTCGGGGTCAGCCTTCCGCCAGTCTAACCGATTCGCGCCATCAGGGAGGGTAATCCGGATCTAGAGCATTTTCCGACCAATTTGGGTCATTTGACCGAGGCCCTTTTTCGCGCTGGCGAGACGGTTCGCCCGCCGCGGTGTCTCCCACCACTAGTGCGGTGAATTTGAAGTTCGCATCATTGCTGCAGCAGTCTCCGAAGCGAACTTCAAATTCGTGAACCGCACTAGAAACATAGACTTGCTAGTCACCTTCTTGAATCTAAAGTTCGTTCGAAGCCCGCTGCAAAATTGGTCGAACTTCAGATTCAGGTGACTAGGGTGGACCAACGATGCCAGAGCGGAAAAGGGCCCGGCCGGTCTTGACGATTGTCGCTTGAATGCGTTCCACAACGGGTGAGAATATCCGGCCCATCGGCGGCGTTGAGCCACTTGCACGATGCACCGCATCGCGCTTCGTGACCCGCCTGGCCGAGTGAACCGGATATCCTCATCAAATGATCCAAATTGGTCGGAAAATGCTCTAGATGTCCCGGCTGAGGCCCTTTTGCGCCAGTTCCTGCAGGTAGACGCCCCAGTGGTTCTGCGGCCGCTCGCCGAGATCCAGCAAATAGCGCCATGAATAGATGCCCGAACTATGCATGTCGTCGAAATGGATGCGAACGGCGTAATTGCCGACCGGTTCGACCTTGATGATCTCGACATTGCGCTTGCCGGGAACCGTCTGCTTTTGCGACGGCGCATGCCCCTTGACCTCCGCAGAGGGTGAGCAGACCCTCAGATATTCAGCGGACAGGTCATGGGCAGAACCATTGTCGAACGCAACCTTCAGCGATTTCCTGTCGCTTGCGACCCGCAGTTCTGTCGGCCAGGGAGTGGACTCGTCCGCCATTGATTTTCTTCCGGAGCATTTGAGTTTTCAGGTGTGCCGGGACGATACTGCGCACAGTCGAGGCGTCAAGCGGCGTTTTGACCGGCCAGCTTCACCGCTTCATATCCGTCCAGCGCCGCCTGCCGTGCCGCCGCGTGATCGACAATCGGCAAGGGATAGTCCCTGCCGAGCACAATGCCTGCCCGTTCCAGTTCGGATTTGGGCGCGCTGAACGGCTCGAACAGATAGTCCGTCTCCAAGCCTTTCAATTCCGGTACCCAGGTCTTCACGTAGGTACCGTCCGGATCGAATTTCCTGCCCTGCGTGATCGGATTGAAGATCCTGAAATAAGGTGCCGCATCGGCCCCGGATCCGGTCACCCACTGCCAGCTGGCGGAATTGTTGGCAAGGTCCGCATCGAGCAGCGTGTCGCGGAACCACGCTTCGCCGTGGCGCCAGTGCAAACGAAGGTGCTTGACCAGGAAACTCGCGACGATCATCCGGACGCGGTTGTGCATGTACCCGGTGCGCCAGAGTTCACGCATGCCCGCATCGACGATCGGATAGCCGGTTTCACCTTTCTGCCAGCGTTGGATATCTTCCGGAGAGTCCCGCCAGGGATAGGCGTCGAACGAAGGGCGCCAGTTTGCCTGCGGCAGCTCCGGAAAGTGATAGAGGAGATGATAGGAAAATTCGCGCCAGGCGATCTCCGACAGGAACTTGTGACCGTCCTTGCGGTGTCCGTCCTCGGCATCGATCGTCTTCCAGGTTTCGTTCCAGATTTGCCGCGGAGAGATGTCGCCGAAATGCAGATGGGGGGACAGCCTGGATACATTCGGCAAATCCGGCCGGTTGCGAAGCTCGCCGTAGCCTTGAAGGCCTTCCGCCAGAAACGCTTTCAGGCGCTCCGACGCGCCGTCTTCTCCGGGTTGCCACAGACGATCCCATCCCGCTGCCCAATTCGGCCTTGACGGCAGCAGCCCGAGGTTTTCAAGGGCTTCGCCATGCGCGCTGTCCACGAAGGTCACGTCTTTTGGTGCGGGCAGCGGTGCGTTCACCTGCCGCTGCTGCGCCGTTTTCCAGAACGGCGAATAGACCTTGAAGGAACCCCCGGCCTTGTTGGCGAGTTCCCATGGTTCGAACAGAAGCGATGCCTTGAAGCTCTGGACCTCGAAACCGCCGTCCTTCAGGAGGGCCTTGATTTCCGTGTCGCGCTCGATCGCCTGCGGCTCGTAGCAACGGTTCCAGTAGACCGCGCGAACCCCGCTCTCCCGTGCGATCTGCGGAATGAGGTGGCGCGCGTCGCCCCTGCATACAATCAGACCCGGCAGGTTCCGTGCGAGGTTTTCAAGGCTGTGATGAAGCCACCATTTGCTGGCCCCCCCGAGCGGATGGGTCTCACCGGTCTGTGCCGGATCCTCCAGCACGAACACAGGCAGAACCGGTCCGTTTTTGACCGCTTCATGGAGCGCCGGGTTGTCTGCCGTTCTCAGGTCCTGCCGGAACCAAACAAGTGTCGTCATGATGCCTCTAATATGTTGACTGTTCCAGATACGTCCATGACCGCGACTGGATCAACGGTGCGGCCGGCAATTTCCGCCGGCCGCCGACATCACTTCGCCAGTTACGCAGGAACAGGTTCGCGAACCTGGGTGCGGAACCGCCCGAAATGCTCGTCCCAGCCCGTATCGAGCGCGCTCAGCATCATGAAGGCGGCTTCTCCGGCCGCCTGTTCGATGCCTTCGTGGACAAGCGTCAGGCGCGTTCCGCCAGCAGCGTCCTCCAGCGTCCAGTGGACGGTGGTCATGGCCCCGTTCAACGGTTTGACAGTGAAGGTGTAGACAAGGCGTTCGTGCGGTTTCATTTCGAGAACCCTGCCCCAGCAGATCCTGCTCATGTCACCATGCTGGTCGAGCAGCGTGTAATCCGCGCCTTCCTGCAGGTCTTCTTCCGCCGGATGGAACCAGCGTGCAAGCTTGTCCTTCTCGGTCAGGAATGACCAGACATGTTCGCGCGGCGCGTTCAGGAATATCGTCTTGGTAATCGTGGTCGCAGTCATTTCGGTTTTCCTTCCTGTTCCTTCATGTCCCTGGCGATTTCACGCTGCAGATCGGCAAGTTTCCGGTCCCAGAACTGTTCGAAGAACCCGAGCCATTCAAACGCCGATCTCAGAGGCTCCGGAGAGAGGCTCTTCCTGCGCTCCCGTCCGATCGTTTCACTTCTGACGAGACCGCCTTCCTCGAGGATCGCCAGATGCTTGTTGATTGCGGTCCGTGTGATGCCGAACCTTTCCGAAATTTCGGAGATCGCGAGGCTTTCCCGGCTCAAATGCAACAGGATCTCGCGCCGGGTCGGATCGGAAAGCGCCCGGAAAACAGGTTGCGGTCCCGTGTTCATCAGCGTTCCTCCCCAACCGGCAGGAAGTCGAACGGACCGTCCTGGTACAGAAACGTGACACAATCGACCTGCGAAACGCATTTGCTCAGGTGTGGCAGTCCGGCGGGGATTTCATAATAGTCGCCGCTTTTCAGGACGTTTTCCGCCGCGTCTGTCCCGTCGGCGGCTACGTGAACCATTTCACCGGCAACCACGAGGCCGAACATTCCCGCACTCTTGGTGTGGACCGGACTGACGAGACCGGCCGGCAACCGCACCATCGCCATGTAGCTTTCCTCGAAACGGTCCCCTTTCAGCGGCGCGAAGGCGACGCCCTCGGCAGTCGTTTGCCAAGCAAGGTCCGGCTGAGCTCTCAGCTTGATCTCAGCCTCACCGGCCCCGAGAACCGGAGCACTTGCAAAAAGGGAGACGGCAACCGCTCCCAGGCATTTCGTCATTCGCATCTGCACCTCCATACACAACACCTTTCGGTGTCACTTTAAATAACACCTTTTAGTGTCATTACAAGTCTCAGCACAAAAAACCCCGAAATTTTTTACAGCTTTCTTGCTTTGGTACGATTTCGCACTATCTAGTACGACATCGTACTAATGGAGAAAATGATGACCCTGACACGCAGAAAGACACTTGCAATTCTCGGTGGCGGCGCGGTGGTTGCGGCCACCGCGTCCGCCGGCACCTTCCTGGCAACGCGTATACCTGAAAAGGCACTCGCCCCCTGGGACACTGCCGGCACCTATGAGGACCCGAGGCTGTTCGCACTGTCCCATGCATTGCTGGCGCCCAACCCGCACAACAGGCAACCCTGGCTTCTTGAACTCCAGGGACACGAAGACTTTCTTCTGCATCGGGACGAGACCCGGGATCTGCCGCATACCGATCCTTTTCACCGTCAGATTTTCATCGGTCTGGGGTGTTTTCTGGAGCTGATGTCCGTCGCTGCCACGCTGAAGAACCGCGCAGCCGATATTGTGCTGTTCCCGGATGGCGAAGCCGGTCCGGTCGCCCGCGTTTCGCTGCGAGCCGGCAGCGACGTTGATCCCCTGGCGAACCAGATCCTGGCAAGGCGGACCTGCAAGGAGCCGTTTCAGGACAAGGCCGTCCCGGAAAGCATGATCGCGGCACTTGATCCGTTCGGCGCCGTCATAACCGACACGGCGCAGGTGGCTCAGATCAGGGATCTCACCTGGAACGCCTGGCTCACCGAGATGCAGACCCACAGAACGCTTAAGGAAAGCGTCGACCTGATGCGGTTCGGCAAATCCGAAATCAATGCCAATCCGGATGGTATCGATCTGGGCGGTCCCTTTCTTGAAACGCTGATGCTCGCCGGCGTTTTGAACCGGAAGGATCAGCTCGACCCGGCCTCGACCGGGTTTCAGGAGGGTGTGAAGATCTATCGCGAAATGCTGGCTGCAACACCGGCCTATGTCGTCCAGACAACCCGGTCAAATGCCCGGAGAGACCAGATCGACGCCGGGAGGCGCTGGCTGCGCCTGAACCTGGAAACCACAAGACTGGGGCTCGCACTGCACCCGGTGAGCCAGGCGCTGCAGGAATTCGAGGAAATGACGCCACATTATCGGAGGGCGCATGAACTCCTTGCCAAACCGGGGGAAACGGTTCAGATGCTGGGCAGATTGGGTTACGGTCCAGCAACGCCTCCCTCGCCGCGCTGGCCGCTCGAAACACGGATCATGAATGGATAACGACACCCGAACGCTGTTTTTCGCGTTCTTCAACGAAATCGGGATAATCGCGCAGCTCAGCCGAACAGCTCTGGAGGCGCGTTTGCCCAAGGGTTTGACCCTTCCGCATTTCAGCGTCGTCAATCACCTCATCCGGGTCAAGAACGGTCAGACCCCGCTCGCGCTCGCCAGGGCGTTTCAGGTCCCGAAAACCACAATGACCCACACACTGGGCGGCCTGGTGGAGCACGGCTTTGTCGAGATCCGTCCGAATCCTGATGACGGCCGCAGCAAGACCGTGTGGTTGACGGATGCCGGCCGGCTGTTCCGCGACGCCGCCGTCAAGTCGATCGATCCCGATATAGACGTCTTCCGGAAGCAGTATCCGGAGGACAAGATCCGCGAACTAGTCCCTGCCCTTGCCGAAATCCGGACCCTTCTCGATGCAAACCGCGACGAGAAGACCTGAAGCGTCCGATTGACAAAACTACACTCTCAAGTTTACCTGTCGTCGGGAGTGTCCTCAGGCATGGCGGTTTCCATTGCTATTGTCTGGCGGCGCGCCATATGATGTGGTCAATAAAAATGTACGCATGGGAGAGAAAAGCGTGACAGACGGGAAAATTGTCGTTCCTACCAATTCGGCCGATGCCCCGGGCCCGACATCTCCTATGATTGATCCCTTCGGCCGAGCCGTCACCTACCTGCGTGTTTCTGTGACCGATCGCTGCGACTTCAGATGCGTTTATTGCATGGCGGAGGACATGACCTTTCTTCCCAAGCGGGAAGTCTTGAGCCTCGAAGAACTTGACCGGCTTTGCTCCGCATTCATCGAAAAAGGCGTGCGCAAGCTGCGTCTGACGGGCGGCGAACCGCTGGTGCGCAAGAACATCATGAGCCTGATCCGGAGCCTGGGACGTCATCTCGACAACGGGGCTCTCGAAGAGTTGACGATCACCACAAACGGATCACAGCTCGCCCGCTACGCGACGGAGCTCTACGATTGCGGTGTCCGCCGCATCAATGTCTCGATCGACACGCTCAATGCGCAGAAATTCAAGGCCGTGACCCGCTGGGGCGATCTTGAAAAGGTGCTCGGCGGCATTCGCGCAGCAACCGCTGCCGGTCTGAAGGTCAAGATCAACATGGTGGCCCTCAAGGACGTCAACGAGCACGAAATCGTCGAGATGCTGGAATGGTGTCATGGCGAGGGTCATGATCTGACCCTGATCGAAACAATGCCGCTCGGTGAGATCGACGGCGACCGGACGGACCAGTATCTGCCGCTCTCAACGGTGCGCCAACGGCTTTCGGAGCAATTCACGCTGACGGACATCCCCTACAAGACGGGCGGGCCGGCGCGGTATGTGACGATCGAGGAAACCGGCGGCCGCCTGGGCTTCATCACGCCGCTGACGCATAATTTCTGCGAAAGCTGCAACCGTGTGCGCGTCACCTGCACCGGGCAGCTTTACATGTGCCTCGGGCAGGACGACATGGCGGATCTGCGCGCTCCGCTGCGCGCATCTGAAGGCAACGAAGTCCTGAACGAAGCCATTGACGAGGCCATCGGGCGCAAACCCAAGGGCCATGATTTCGTCATCGACCGGAGGTCAAAACAGCCGGCCGTTTCACGCCACATGAGCGTGACAGGCGGCTGATTGCCGCCTCTCAAGCTTGCCGTTAAACAAATGAAGCAGGGCTGCTATTCAGCGGGCACGAAACGCTGCGAGGCCGTGGCCCGCTTGATTGTCATTGCCGCGGCAAGGTTGGCTACAGCCCCGAGAGCCATGATCAGGATCATGCTCCAGGCAGAGCCCGCAAGAAAACTGTCGGCAAACAGCCACGCGACGAGAGTCCCGGCGGCTGCCCCCCACCCGACCTGCATCGAGGCCACCAGGCCGGATGCCGATCCGGCATGCTCGGGACGGACACTGACGGCACCGGAAATCGTGCTCGGCAGACAGATGCCGTTGCCGAGACCCAGCACGAACATCGGCAGGAAGATGCTTGCGGCCGTGACAATCCCGAAAAAGGCAAGACCTCCCATCAGTGCGACGCAAAGCAGGCTCAGGAGCGTTCCCGAGATGATCATGGGAAAGAGCCCGACGCGCTCGGAAAACCTGCCGGACACGAAGTTGCCCGCGATGTAACCGATCGCGACGAACATGAAATACAGCCCCATCTCGGCAGCGCTCAAGGCGAGAAGCTGCGCCGCGATGAACGGGGCGCCGCCCAGATAGGCGAAATAGGTCAAAGCGGAAAAAGACGCCGTGAGCGCATAGCTCCAGAAAAGCGGTTCGCCCATCAAGATGCGATAGGCTCGGAAGGCTCTTCCAAACCCTGCAGAACTGCGTACCGGATTGGTTTCCGGAAGCGCCAGGTAGCTTGCGACGAAAACGCCGGTACCGATCAGCAGCAGCAGAACAAATCCGCCCTGCCAGCCATAGTACTGATCGAGGACGCCACCGAGTGCAGGTGCGATCGTGGGCATGACGGCCATGCCCATCATGACATAGCTGATCCTGCTTGCGGCCTGAGCAGGACCATATAGATCCCTGACGATTGCCCGTGCGAGCACAATTCCGGCGCTTCCCCCCGCCGCCTGCAGGACACGTGCTGCAATCAGCCATTCAATCGTCGGCGCAAAAAGACACCAGACGGTTCCAGCCACAAACAGCGCCATTCCGACGATAATCACGGGCCGGCGTCCGAACTGGTCGGACAGCGGTCCCCAGAACAGTTGAGAGATCGCCAATGCGATGAAGTAGGCGGACATAGAGAGTTGAATTTCGCCGGCCGATGCCGAAAACACGATCATCATGCCGGCCAATGATGGCAGATAAATCTGCATTGCCAGCGGACTGACCGTGGAAATGGCAATCAAAACGCCGAGAGACGGTGCCTCGACAATCCTGTTCTGCTCTGGATGGCCGTAGTCCATTCCGCAGCGCAACCCCTACGACAGATTGAAAACTTTTCACACTCAACGCAGGGTACTCTAAAGCTGAAGCGTGATCCGCCCGTGAAAAGAAAACGAGTCTGCCTGGAGTAATCCTGGGCGAGATTTACTCACGTAAGGGCACCCCCCTTTAACTTACTGACTTTAAATACCTTTCTTAAGACTGTGATTAAGTAAAAAATGATGCGCGATCCGTGCCAGAAGGAGCCAACAGCATCCGATCGTGCGCACTGAATCGCGATTGCCGCGGCTGCGAATTATCTCGACATGCAAAAAACCGGCCTGCAGAGCTCAATCAAACACGATTTTGGGGGCGGCTCTTTCGGGCGAGGTTGCAGCACTCTCGATCGTGGCAACGACTTGCCCCGCAATCGTCTTGTAGATCGCGGCGACCGGTCCCTCAGGATCTGAGACAACAATTGGCGTGCCGGCATCGGAAGTCTCGCGGATCTTCATCGTCAGCGGTATTTCACCAAGGAACGGCACGCCGAGACGCTCCGCTTCCGCGCGCGCGCCGCCATGTCCGAATATATCGTGGCGGCTGCCGCAGTCGGGGCAGAGGAAGTAGCTCATGTTCTCGATGATCCCGAGCACCGGCACGTCGACCCGCTTGAACATGTTCAGGCCCTTGCGGGCATCTATCAGTGCCAGGTCCTGAGGTGTCGAAACGATCACCGCGCCCGCCAGGGGAACCTGTTGCGCCATGGTGAGCTGGGCGTCACCCGTTCCGGGCGGCATGTCGACAACAAGCACGTCAAGCTCGCCCCAGGCGACTTCCCGGAGCATCTGGGTCAGCGCGGAGATGACCATGGGTCCGCGCCAGATCATTGGGGTTTCCTCCTCGACCATGAAACCCATCGACATGACCTTTATGCCATAGCCCTCCAGCGGTTTCAGAACCCGCCCCGAAACGGTTTCGGGGCGGCCCGATACATTGAAGAGCCGCGGTACGGACGGACCGTAGATATCAGCATCCAGAACCCCAACTTTCAGTCCGTTTGCCGCCATACCCAGAGCCAGGTTGGCCGTCGTCGTCGATTTGCCGACCCCGCCCTTGCCCGAGGCGACAGCTATTATGTGCGTTATTCCCGGTACACCGGGCTTGGCCGCCGCCTCTTCTTCTGGTGCGCGCTGCGCCGGACGGGGGGCAGGTTTGGGTGGGGGTGTGGTGTTGCGCGCGGCGCCAGGAGCACGTTCCGCAGTGAGCGCAACCATGGCGTTTTCAACGCCATCCACTTCCCTGACAACTTTTTCGGCGGCTTGCCGCAACGGTTCAAGTTCCTGCGCGCGTGCAGCGGGGACGGTGATTGAAAAGGCGACACGTCCATCAGACACGAACACATCGGAAACCAGCCCGAGAGAGACGATGTTCCCTTCAAGGTCCGGACCCTTGATCTGCTTCAGGCTCTCGATCACGGCCTGCTTGATTCCGTCGCTCATTTCACTGTCCTGTCGTTGTGCGCGCTGTCTGAAATGAACAGCGGTATTTCGCATGGAAATCTAATTTGCACGCCGACAAAAACAAGCCGCCAATTTGCTGCAGGCGTCTCTTTGTTGAACGCAACAGCCACACACGGCGCATAATCCAGCGGCGGGCGCAAATCCCGGTTGCACTCAAGGCGGCTCAAGGTAGTGTACTCGCCGCGCGGAAAGGCGCCATTTCAAGGCCAACGGAACATCAGGAAGTCACATGCCCACTTGTCTCATCACCGCGACCAATCGCGGGATCGGCCTCGAACTTGCCCGAAAGGCTCTCGCCGACGGCTGGACGGTCTACGGATCGGTCAGGTCACAACCAGCGGCACGGCAAAGCGCCGAAACGCTGGGTGTCGGGTATGTACCGCTTGTTTTCGATGTGACCGATCATGACGCCGTGCGCTGCGCTGCAGAGGATCTCGATGTAGAACTCGACCTGCTCATCAACAATGCAGGCATCATCACACCGGCGCGCCAGTCCCCGCTCGACATGGACTTCGACGGCTTCCTGAAAACGCTGGAAGTGAACACGCTCGCCCCGCTGGCGGTCTCGCAGATCTTTTTGCCGCATCTCAGGAAGTCGGACGCCGCGAAGATCCTCACCATCTCCAGCCAGATGTCCTGGATGGGATACCGCAAGCCGGACACCCTCGCCTACCGGGCCTCGAAAGCGGCGGTCAACAAGGTCATGCAGGGTCTGGCAACCGAACTGGAGCCTGAGGGAATTCCGGTCGCGCTGATCGATCCCGGCTGGGTAAGGACGTCGATGGGAGGGGCCGCGGCTGACAATTGCCCTGCCGATGTCGCCGCAGGTATCCTGGATGTCGCGGCAACGCTCGACCTTGAACGCACCGGAAGGTTCTTCAAGTGGAACGGCGAGGAACGTTCCTTCTGAAACACAGCAATCGCAACTCCGGAGCACATGCATGAGCTGGCCCCCTCCCGTTACGCTGACAGGCATTCACGCAACCCTTTGCCCGCTGGCGCAGAGCCATGCGGCAGACCTGGCTGTTGCCGCGGCCGAGGGAGACCTGTGGAGAGCCTGGTACACATCCATCCCAGCGCCACGCGAAGTCGAGGCCGAGATCAACCGCCGGCTCGCATTGCAGGAAGCAGGATCAATGCTGCCTTTCGCCGTTTTGACGCCGGACGGGACGGCTGTGGGCATGACCACCTACATGAATATCGATGCAGCGAACAAGCGCGTTGAAATCGGCTCGACCTGGTACCGGAAATCTGTCCAGAGAACCGGGCTGAATTCCGAATGCAAACGCATGCTTCTCGCCCACGCCTTCGAAGAGCTCGACTGCATTGCCGTAGAGTTCAGAACCCATTTCATGAACAGGCAAAGCCGAGCGGCGATTGAACGCCTCGGCGCGAAACTCGACGGTGTTCTCAGATCGCATCAGCGGACTGCGGACGGGTCATTGCGAGACACGGCGGTGTATTCGATTCTCTCTCATGAGTGGCCTGCCGTCAGAACCGGGCTGGACTACATCCTGTCAAGGCAACGATGATTTTTCCACACAAAGATTTGGCGTCCGGTTTTTCACAGCTTTCTTTAACCAGGAACGCAACGGTGAAGCACTGATTTCCTCAGAACTTTACAATCTATTCAGCGTTTCCCCACTTCTTCTTCGAATTTGACTAAGATTTTAAGCAATTGTGAGGAATTGAGGCGCAGGCTTTGTCTATCGGCACAGAAACGATTGGACACGCAATGGAGCTTTATCGCGCCTGCTATCGCAGCAAAATCAAATGGGACAACATGCGCTTGCCGTTGCCCGACGAGATCGACAGAACCCTCCTCCGGATCCGCCGGATCAACCGGAAGGCGGGAGTGACCGGAGCCCTGCTGCTCGTCGACCAGCATATTGTCCAGATCCTTGAGGGCCAGACCGGTCAGGTGCTCGATACCGTCTATTGCGTGATGAACGATCCACGCCTTGAAAGCATCGAAGGTATCATCCACGAACCAGTGGATTTTCGCCTGTTCCCGAATTCACTCATGTTCTTCCGCGATCTGACCGACGGTGTAGCGGCGGCCTCCAATCCGGTGCTGCGCCCGTTGCTGGATCATCCGGGCGACGTAACGCGCGACGAAGCGTATCTTGCCTTCAGCCACTTCGCGACCGAATTGCAGGCCGGCCGGCTCACCAATGACATGCTGATGATCTGATGCCCGACGCGGCGTTGCCTGCGCCGCGTCAACCGTGATGCGCTGATGCGCATGCCGGAAGCCCATCGTGTCCAGTTCGTGCTTCCGCCGCGCCAAACTTCTGCTTCCGCACATAGAGTTGCCGGCGCCCGTCCTGCAGACGGGTGCAAGGCACTTTGCACAGTTAATACCAACCTCAATAAGCAAGAACCTATCCGATGGTCTTTTCAGATTCGCCGGCAAGGAGCGGTGCAGCCTTGTTGGCCGGTCAAGCGGCGCAACGCAGTCCGGCGGGCCTGAAAAAACCACCGGAGGCCGCGACATGAGAGCGTTCCGCGGCGTTGCGCATCTTGGCCGATGCCCCACATCGCCCTGCGACACGCTCCTCGCGGAGCACTCTCATTTCACGGTCGGATAGGTTCCTACTTATTGAGGTTGGTATAAGACCTTGCCCTTTGCCTGCCGCGTCCCATAGTGTCTCCAGAACAATCAGTTGTGGAGTTACGCGCCTTTGTCAGGCCCTTACGTGCTGAAACCCGACCCCCTGGACGCCAGGCTTTCAACGACGGTCACCGGAATCGATCAGAACGGGCAATCCGTCGAAACCAGGGTCGTGACCGAAAAACCCCTGACCCTTTATCTCAACGCGCAGGAAGTCGTGACGATGATGACGATCGGTGATCATCCGGACCTGCTCGCGGTGGGATACCTGAAGAATCAGAACATGCTCACCGACGACGATGTCGTCACCGAAATCGACTATGACGATGATCTCGAGGTCGTGGTTGTCCGCACCGAGCGGGAAACCGACTACGAGGAAAAGCTGAAAAAGAAGGTCCGCACGTCGGGTTGTGCGCAGGGAACCGTTTTCGGCGATGTCATGGACGGTTTCGAAACGGCGTCGCTGCCGGCAGATGCCAGACTGCGGACGTCCTGGCTCTACAGTCTGACCAAGGCGATCAACACGACGCCTTCCCTTTACCTGGAGGCGGGTGCGATCCACGGCTGCGTGCTGTGCCAGCAAGACCGGCCGCTCGTCTACATGGAAGACGTCGGCAGACACAATGCGGTCGACAAGATCGCCGGATGGATGATGCTCCACGGTGTCCCTGCGGGCGACAAGATCTTCTATACGACCGGGCGGCTGACATCGGAAATGGTGATAAAGACCGTGATGATGGGCATTCCCATCCTCGTGTCGCGCTCCGGATTTACAGCCTGGGGCGTCGAACTGGCACAACGGGCCGGGTTGACGCTGATTGGCCGTGCGAGGGGCAAAAGGTTCGTGGCCCTGGCGGGATCAGAGCGCATCGAGTTCGACATGGACCCCGCCACCGCCGAGGACGAACCGGAAAAATCGAAACGAAAAGGGAGCCTGGCAGCGCAATGACGGCAAAGCGCGACGCCTTGACCATCGACAGGGTTCTCGGGTGCGTCCTGGCAGGCGGGCAGTCCCGGCGCATGGGCGGCGGCGACAAGAGCCTGCTTGATATCGGCGGCAAGTCGATGCTGGACGTGATCCTCGCCCGGTTGTCGACACAGGTCCCTGACATCGTTCTCAACGCCAATGGCGACCCGGAGCGGTTTGCGCAGTTCGGGCTTCCGGTTGTTCCCGATCCGGTCGGGGAGTTCGCAGGGCCCCTTGCAGGGGTTCTGGCGGGATTGACCCACGCCGACACGTACCATCCCGCGATCAGTCACGTGGTATCGGTCGCCGGCGACACGCCGTTCTTTCCGACCGACCTCGTGGAGCGCCTGTGTGCTTCCGTTCCGGCCGATGTCCCGGTGATCGCGCTTGCCTCGTCCTCCAGCAAATTGCATCCCGTCTTCGGGCTCTGGCCCGTCAGGCTGAAAGACGATCTACACAAGTGGCTTGAAACCGGACAGAGCGGAAAGGTACTCGCCTTCGTCGACCGGCACGACAGCGTGGAAGTGTCCTTCGATCTGGACCCGGCAACGGGTCTCGATCCCTTCTTCAATGCCAACAAACCGGACGACCTGGCGACGGTCCGCAATACGCTGAGTGCACGCTTCACATGACGACCACACCCGTCTTCGGTATCACCGGCTGGAAGAACTCCGGCAAGACGCAACTCGTGACCCGGCTGGTCGCGGAGTTCACGGCGCGCGGGTTCAAGGTGTCGACCGTCAAGCACGCGCACCACAATTTCGACATCGACAAACCTGGAGCGGACAGCTACCGGCACCGCGAGGCAGGGGCCAGCGAGGTCGCACTGGTTTCCGGCCGCAGGTGGGCGCTGATGCACGAATTGCGGCAGGAGGACGAGCCGTTTCTGGCCGACATCCTCGCGCGTCTCGCGCCGTGCGATCTTGTCCTGATCGAAGGCTACAAGCGCGAGGATCATCCGAAAATCGAGGCACGGCGAACGGAGACCATCGATCGTGGCCCCCTCGCCCCGCAGGACCCGAATATTCTTGCCGTCGCCGCCGACCATGCCTTGCCCGATGAGGACCTGCCCGTCTTCGACCTGGATGATGTTCCGGCCATGGCCGATTTCATCGAGCGGCACCTCGATCTGGAGAGGACCGGACAATGACGGCAAAACGTCTGCTGGATGATTGCTTTCTGCACGACAAGGACAGGCTGAAACATCATGAGGCGCTTTCGATCCTCAAGGACAGGCTGACGACGATTTCAGACATTGAAACCGTTCGCCTCGAGGATGCGCTTGAACGCATCCTCGCCGAAGACGTGAGCGCGCCGCGCGATGTTCCTCTTGCTGACAATTCCGCCGTGGACGGCTACGCTTTCCGGCATTCGGATTTCGACGAAGCCGGCGGTTTCTTCCGGCTCAATCAGCGCGTCGCCGCCGGACATGCGAGCGGCACTGTTCTTGGACCCTGGGCCGCCGCCCGGATTTTCACCGGCGCCGTCATGCCGCCCGGTGCCGATACCGTTGCCATGCAGGAGGACTGTGAAACCCACACGCAGGACGGCGAGAACTTCGTCATCATTCCGCAGGGCCTGAAACCCGGTGCGAATTGCCGCAAAGCCGGTGAAGACGTTTCGGCCGGAACTTCAATCGTCAAGGTTGGTCACAGACTGCGGCCGCAGGAGATTGCGGCGATTGCGTCGACCGGCAAACCGGATGTCGGCGTCTACAGGAAACTCAAGGTCGCTCTCGTTTCGACCGGAGACGAAGTGCGCCGGCCCGGCGACCTGATAACGGTCGGCGACGTCTACGACAGCAACCATTTCCTTCTTCGCGGCCTTTCCGCCACTGTGCCGGTTGAAATCGAGGATCTCGGCATCCTGAAGGACGACAGGATGCTGATCGAACGCACGCTGCAAGACGCTGCGGAGCGTTTCGACGTCATCCTGACGACGGGTGGTGCCAGCCGCGGTGAAGAGGATCACATCCTGGATGCGCTCGACAAGCTCGGGCAGCAGCATATGTGGCAGCTGGCGATCAAGCCCGGTCGGCCGATGATGTTCGGAACCATAGGGTCGTCTGTCTTTCTCGGGCTTCCGGGAAACCCGGTCGCCGCGATGGTCTGCTTTCTTCTCTACGCACGGCCGGTCATGAGTGTCCTTGCCGGCGGGCAATTTCTTGAGCCGCAGAGCTTTCAGGTGCCGGCTGGCTTTGAAATTCCAAAGAAAAAGCCGGACCGCCGGGAATTCTACCGGGGATATCTGGAAACCAATAGCGACGGTGTACAGGTTGCCCGGAAATTCATGCGTGACGGATCCGGCCTGATCACGGGACTGCGTGAAGCAAACGGCCTGATCGAGATCGCGGAAGACGTCACCCGAATCAAGGCAGGCGACCTGGTCAGCTACCTGCCCTTTTCCGGTTTCGGGATCAGGTAATACCAACCTCAACAAGCAAGAACCTATTCGACCGTGACATGAGAGTGATCCGCGTGGAGCGTGTCGCGGGGCGATGTGGAGCATCGGCCAAGATGCGCGACGCGGCGGAATGCTCTCATGTCACGGCCTCCGGTGGTCTTTTCAGGCCCGGCGGCTGGCCGCCGGGCCCAAAGGCATCATCAATAGGCGTAGGGCCACCCGGCGGGCACGAAACGATAGGCATCACCGTCCTTGGCGACGCGGCCCATGCCCGGGAACGGGATGTGAGCGCCGGCAAAGAGCAGCTTGTCGCTTGCTGCCTGATCGAAGAAGCTCTTTCTGGTTTCTGCGGCCTTGCCGGCATCGATATCGAACCCGATTCCCCAGCCCGGCTGGTCGAACTGGTAGACTGTCATGTGGATTATATCGCCCGCAATCACCAGTGTTTCGCCGTTGCTGTCGAAAACGTAGCCCGTATGACCCGGTGTATGTCCTGGAAGCGCCATTGCGCTCACACCCGGCATCAGTTCCTTGTCACCGGAGAAAAGCGTCTGGCTGCCCTTGTAGGCATCCGCGGCCTTTCGTGCGCCGAGAAAAAACGGCTTGAACTGTTCGGGCGCGCCATTCATGGCCGCATCGTCGAACCAGAAGGCGTTGTCGGTTTCGGGAAGCATCAGTTCCGCATTGGCGAATACCCTGTTGCCATCGCCATCGACAGCCCCGAACAGGTGGTCGGGATGCATGTGCGTAATCAGGATCGCGTCGATCTGATCCGGCGAAACGCCGGCCGCCTCAAGCGCCGAAGGAAGACGGCCCATGGTCGGGCCGAGCGCATCGGAGGTTCCGGCGTCGACCAGCACCAGCCGGTCACCGGTGTTGACCAGATAGGCGTTGACGGGAATGCGCAGCGCGTCGCCGTCGATCAGCGCGGCGTCCCTTAGGCGCTTGCCTTCCGCCGCATCGTAGCCGACCACGAGCTCGGGCGTGACATCGAGATAACCGTCCAGGAGCGCGGTCACTTCCATGTCGCCCACCTTGTAGCGCAAGGCACCTGCCATCGGCTGACCGGCCTTCGGCGCGGCCGCATTGGCTGCGCCACCGACGAGCGTGACACCGCCGGCAGCCGCAATTGCGCCAGCGCCGGCTGCGGCACCCAGGAGGGAACGTCTGGAAAGGGAAAGATTGGAATGGGTCATGAACTGACTCCCGGCTTGACCTGAAGAAGATGTATTTGAAGGCCGCCAACCGTGACACCGGTGGGGCTTCCTAGAAGTTGTTTCATTCAATTTGTTTTTGAAGAGCGGCCAACCTTATAAAACTCATAAGCATTGATTATATATACGGACACCTTCACCGACGCCGGATTCAAGAACTCACATGGACAAACTCAGCGCACTCTCGGGCTTCGTTCAATCGGTCAATCTCGGCAGCTTTTCGGCTGCCGCAAAGCACCTCGGGGTGTCTCAACCCGCCATCAGCCAGCAGATCAGGGGTCTTGAGGACCAGCTCGGCACGCGTCTGCTCAATCGCACGACACGTCAGCTTCAGCTCACGGAAGCCGGTGAACGCTACTACGCTTACGCGCGCGACATTCTGGACCGCCTGGTCGAGGCCGACAGATCGATCCAGAGCGATGAAACCCAGATGTCCGGCCCGCTGTCGATCGGGCTGCCGCTCGGATTTGCGGAAAGCGTACTGTCCGATTTCCTCATCCGGTTCAAGAAGGAACATCCCTGTCTTCTGCTGGACATTTCGCTGTCCGACCAGTTCGTCGATGTCATCCAGGAACGGCTGGATGTCGCCATCAGAATGGGAGAAATCAGGGACGAGCGGCTGATCGTGCGGCGCCTCGGTGTTGCGCAGCGCTGCCTGGTCGCGTCGCCGGAGTATCTCGACCGCAAGGGCCGCCCGCGCCACCCGGCCGAATTGCCCGAACACGACTACCTGCTCTACAAGAACATCTCGACGGGCGACCGGGTGCCGTTCATCAGCACGCTCGGAGAAAAGCTGTCGATCAAGATCAATCCCGCGATGATCGTCAACAATTCCTCCACCCTGCGCCAGGCGGCGCTTGCAGGGCTCGGCATTTCGATCGCCAATCGCTGGCTGATCGAGCCTTACCTGGCCTCCGGTGAGTTGGAGCTGGTCCTGCCCGAATGGCAATACCCGCCGCACCCGATCCACGCGGTCTACCCATCGAACCGCTTCATTCCAATCAAGGTTCGCCGGTTCGTCGACAGGCTGCAGGACTATTTCAATGAAATGGGCGCGCTGGACAAGACTTTCGACGCGCGCACCTGAGGGGTCAGGTCAGCGCATCACGTTTCCAAGCAGTGGACGAAACAGGCGAACGCCGCAACGCGCGTTCCGGTCCATCGACTGGGTGCAGTCGTTCCCTTTCGGGAAAACTGTGCCGCTGTGTTCTAGACTTCGTCGACGGCGACGTACCAGGTTTCTTTCAGGGCGTCCGCCTCCCAGGCCTGCCAGGCCCCGGTGCCGGTGAGTGCAGCGTGATATTGCTGAAAAACCGGGTCCAACGTAAGCGTGTAGGTCGCAAAGCGGCTGACAACCGGGGCGAACATGGCGTCGGCGATCGTGAAATCGCCGAACAGGAACGGCCCGCCGGAGGCATTCAGGCATTCGTTCCAGATGTCCAGGATCCGCGATACGTCCGCCTTGACGGCATCATCGACTGCCAGAACCTCCACCTGACGGCGCATGTTCATCGGGCAGGCATTGCGCAGCGCCGAGAAGCCGGAGTGCATTTCCGCCGATACGGCTCGGGCGCGGGCACGCATCTGCCTGTCCTGCGGCAGGAGACCCTTTTCCGGGAAACACTCGGCCGCATATTCAAGGATCGCAAGACTGTCCCAGACTGTCAGGGAACCGTCTTTCAGCACGGGGACCTTCATGCTCGGAGAAAAGGCGCGAAACTCCGGGTTGCCGTTGTCGAAATCGAAGGGAACGAGCTTCTCTGCAAAGGCAATGTCCTTGTGCCGCAAGGCAATCCAGGGCCGGAACGACCAGGACGAGTAGTTCTTGTTTCCGATGAAGAGTTCGAAGGATGTCATTCGGGCCTCCTGGTATCGGGAACGGACACCACGCGGCCAGTTCGCGACGTTGACTGTTTCGGTGTGTCACCTGCTTAGGGTCAGGACCCATTAATTTGGTTGAATTGGCGCAGCAAACGGCGATGAGTTGCGAGGAAAAGCGCGACAAGCGGGCTTCCTGCCCGGTTGAGCGGTTTGACGGTGCAGGTCGAAGCCGTTTTTGCGTCCCTGAGGGATAGGATGAATTTGCCCGGCAACGTCGTTGCAAATCTTTGGAAACCGGACGGTTTCCTGCAGCTTTGCGTCTCGTATCCGAACAAATTCATCCCTACCAATTCATCCAAATTAATGGGTCCTGACCCTAGAGGGTCTCTCCGGCTCGAACAAATTCAACTATTTCATGAATTCGATGAAAAAGTCTGATCCGTCCGCGCCACGGGCCGCCGAAACCGGTCAGACCGGCAGATTGGCAACAAGCGGCTCCGATCCTGCCGCCAACGGCACAGCCAGATGGTGCCTTCCGCATCGGCACACAATCTGAAGGCGCAAAAAGCGCAAATTACAATGTGTTTTTTTGTTGGGCATGCTTGAAATTTAGACGGAAGTGTATGGAATAGGGCCTTCGGGCAAAAAGGCGGGAAGAACCCGCTTGCGCCGCGACAAAATATTAGGGGAAGTAAAAATGCGTGTTTTGCGTATGGCTGCAGCCGCAGTTGCTGTTCTGGCTGCCGTTGGTGGTGCTCAAGCGAAGGACTGGTCGAAGGTCCGTATCGGTACTGAAGGCGCTTACCCTCCGTTTAACTCACTGACCTCCGATGGTCAGCTCATCGGCTTTGATGTCGACATCGCCAAGGCGCTCTGTGAAGAGATGAAGGTCGAGTGCGAGTTCATCACGTCTGACTGGGATGGTATCATTCCCGGCCTCCAGGCTGGCAAGTACGACGCGATCATCGCGTCCATGTCGATCACCGACGAGCGCAAGCAGAAGGTCGACTTCACAAACAAGTACTACAACACGCCGCCCGCAATTGCCGTACCGAAGGATTCCAGCATCGCCGGAACCTCCGATGCGGACCTGAGCGGCATCGCGCTCGGCGCCCAGTCGTCGACCACCCATTCGAACTATGCCGAGGAAAAACTGGGGTCGGCAGACCTCAAGCTTTACCCGACGCCGGATGAGTACAAGCTCGACATTGCCAGCGGCCGTATCGACGCCGTGATCGACGATGTCGTGGTCCTCTCCGACTGGCTGGCAACCGAAGACGGCGCCTGCTGCAAGATCCTCGGCACCCTGACGCCGGACCCGGTCATCAACGGTGAAGGCGCAGGCATTGCCATCCGCAAGGACGACGGCGAGCTCAAGGACAAGTTCAACGAGGCACTCGAAGCCATCCTCGCGAACGGCAAGTACAAGGAAATAAACGACAAGTACTTCACCTTCGACGTTTATGGCGGCTGATTTGACGGCCCTTTGACGAACACGGGAGCGCGGCGCGGAACAAGCGCCGCGCTTTCTTTTGCGATATGAATCGCAATACCGGCCAGAGGGGTGGCCGGGCCAGCAACAACAAGAAAAGAAAGAAGCGCCGGCTTATGGAAGAAGCTTTGACGCTGCTGTCCCTCGGGGAAAATGGCTGGGGCGACACGATCGCCAAGGGTGTGCTGATCACCGTCTCGCTTTCGCTTGCCACATTGCCCTTTGGACTGATCATCGGTTTCCTGATTGCGCTCGCCAAGAATTCCAGCGAGCCGAGCCTCAAGCTGGCGGCCAATATCTACACGACCATATTTCGCGGATTGCCGGAACTCCTGACTCTCTTCCTGGTCTTTTTCGGCGTGCAGATCGGATTGCAGCAGCTCCTGAAGCTCATGGGCTTCGACATCTATATCGAGGTCAATTCCTTCGTCGCGGGCATGATCGCGCTCTCGCTGGTGTTTTCCTCTTTCGCCTCGGAAGCGTTTCTTTCCGCCTTTCGCGGCATCCCCCAGGGACAGTATGAAGGCGGTTACGCGCTGGGACTTTCGCGCTTCCAGACAATGACGCTGATCATTCTGCCGCAACTCATCCGGCTGGCCCTGCCCGCGCTCGGAAACCTCTGGCTGATCCTGCTGAAGGACACGGCCCTCGTTTCGACGATCGGCCTCTCGGACCTGTTGCGCGAAACCAGCATCGCGGCGCGGGTCACGAAGGAACCGTTCCTGTTCTTCGGCCTCGCCTGCCTGATCTACCTTGTCCTTGCAATGATTTCCTCAACCGCCTTCACGCGCATCGAGCGCTGGTCCAAACGCGGCGAGGTGCAAAGATGATCGCGCCGGATCCGACAACGGGAATGAAGCCGCCGCCTCCGCGCGCCCTTCCCTGGACCAATACCAGGATTGCCGGGCACGTGCTCATGGCGCTGTGGATTGTCGCCGGCGTCTCCCTGGTCGTCTATCTGCTCGGCAACCTCGAAAAACCGATCCTGGAGGCCCTTCGGCCTTACCTTCCCGCCGACTGGGTGATCTGGGCGGACGCACGTCTTGAAACCCATGAATTCGACAGCTTTCTGGAGCGCTACGGCGCCAAGTATGTCGAAGGTTTTCTGGTCACGCTGCAGATCGTGGGCCTGTCACTCCTGTTCGGAGCCCTGCTGTCCATTCCGATCGCGCTGGCGCGGTCGTCGTCGTGGCGGATCTTCTCTGCGCCGGCCTATGCCTATGTCTACTTCTTCCGCGGAACGCCGCTGCTGGCACAGACATTTCTCATCTATTACGGATTCGGCTCCTTCCGACCCGAATTGCAATCCGTGGGCCTGTGGTGGTTCTTCCGCGACGCGTTCTACTGCGTCGTCTTTGCGTTTTCGCTGAACACGGCGGCCTATCAGGCGGAAATCCTGCGCGGGGCGATCCAGAACGTTGCCCGCGGACAGTGGGAAGGCGCGGCCGCGCTGGGTCTCACGAGGCCCGTCACGTTCTTCAAGGTCATTCTGCCCCAGGCGCTCATGGTGGCCCTGCGCCCCTATGGCAACGAAATCATTCTCATGATCAAGGGATCGGCCATTGCGGCCATCATCACGATCTACGATATCATGGGTGAAACCCGGCGCGCCTATTCCCGCACCTATGACTTTCAGGCCTATATCTGGGCTGCGGTCATCTATCTCATGATCGTGGAAACGCTTCGCCGGGTGTGGGACAGGATCGAAGCCCGCCTCACCCGTCACCTGAAACGCTGACGCCGGTCATCTCCCGGGCAGCATCGCAACCCGTCAAGGTCACATGTCAAAGTCACCACGTCCGAATTCCGGTCTCCATCCTGACAGTCTCCTCGCCCACGCGGGCGGCGGGTTCGACCCTTCAACGGGAGCGGTGGTTCCGCCGATCCAGACCGCAACGACTTTCGTGCGCGACGAAGACTATGAACCGATCCGTTCAGGTCACATCTACAGCCGCGACAGCAACGACCTCTATCTCAAGGCGGAAAAGCTGATTGCCGCGCTGGAGGACGGCGCAGAAAGCCGCCTGTTCGCATCGGGTATGGCGGCGATCGCGGCCATCGTCCGCAGTATCAAACCGGGCGGCACGCTTCTGGTCCAATCCGGCATCTACTGGGGCACGACGCTGTTCTTGCGCAAGCACTGCGCGCGCAACGACATCGTCCTCGTGGAAACGGATGCCAGCAATTTCGACAGCATTCACGACGAGATTTCGATCACCAAGCCCGACATGGTCTGGCTGGAAGTTCCGAGCAACCCTTATCTGAAAGTCGCCGATATCGGCCGGATATCGAAGCTGTGTAAGGCGCACGATGCCCTGCTTGCCGTCGACGCGACGGCGGCAACGCCCCTGATCCTGAAACCGCTTGCGCTCGGCGCGGATCTTGTCATGCATTCGGCGACCAAGGCGCTCAACGGCCATTCTGACCTTCTGGGCGGTGTCGTTTCGACCAGGGATGCCGACAGCGAGGCGTGGACATTCATCTGCGAGGAACGCCAGATAGCAGGCGCCATACTCGGCTCGTTCGAAGCCTGGCTGCTGCTGCGCGGTCTCAGAACGCTGGCGCTGCGGGTCGAACGCATGAACGCCAACGCGATGGGTCTGGCGCGATATCTGAAGGCGCATCCGAATGTCGACGATGTCCTTTACCCCGGGCTTCCCGCCCACCCGCATCATGACATTGCAAAGGCCCAGATGACCGGCGGTTTCGGCTCGCTCCTGTCCGTGCAGGTCAAGGGCGGCAAAGCTGCCGCGCTCCGTGTTGCCGGAAGTCTCGACGTCTTCCAGCGCGCCACGTCGCTGGGCGGCACGGAGAGCCTCGTTGAGCACCGCCACACGATCGAGGGCGACGTCACGAATGTGCCGGAAAACCTGCTCCGGCTCTCTGTCGGCATCGAACACGAGGCCGACCTCGTCTCGGATTTCGAGCAGGCGCTGACGGCGATCAAGTAAGGCTTGCAGGACACGCGTGAGGTCCGGCACGCAAGGGTGCCGTTGACGCGTCCGCACTCATACCGGCCTTGCGAGGCCAGCGATGGCTTGTTGCGATTTTTTCCGATGCGTGCGGCGACCGGTCCGTCGAAACCGTCTTGTCGCGGCTGCCCAATTCACATTTCCATGCACAATCGGACACGTTCAGGGCGTTGAGCCTGTGATCGCGCTGTCAGACGACGACGCCTCATTTTCAACGTGATAGGATTTTGGCGCTTCTTATCGTCAGACGAGATCAATTGGTGAGTACACTCAAACGCTTTTGCTTGTTGGCGGTAATTTCCTTGGCGGTTGCGTCTTGTGCTGGGAGCGGCATAACCCACCAGCCGCTTCCGGAAGACCTTGTCGAAGAGGCGCAGGTCCTGAATTTCGAAACCGCAAGGACATGGGCAGACGCGTTTTCTCCCGGATACTCCGCGACACTGAAGACACGCGAGAAGCAGATCAGAGCTTCGGGACTGGCAAGCGGAGATGCCAACATCCTGGTCTTGTCCGGAGGCGGTCAGAACGGAGCCTTCGGAGCCGGCTATCTGAATGGCTGGACGAAACGAGGCGACCGCCCGCAGTTCGAAATCGTGACGGGTGTCAGTACGGGTGCGCTCATTGCACCGCTCGCATTTCTTGGACCGAAATACGATGCGGATCTCGAACGCTTCTACACCACGCACAGCACGCGCGACATCATAAAGCCGAACTACATCGCAGGTCTGTTGAGCGGAGCCGCCGTTACCGACAGCAAACCGCTCGCAAACCTTATCGCGGAATTCATAACGCCGGAATTTCTGGCCGAGGTTGCCAGGGAGCATCGGCGCGGCAGGCGCCTGGCGCTGATCACGACTAACATCGAAGCGCAGCGTCCGGTGATCTGGGACATGGGGCAAATCGCGGCAGCCGGAACCGCCGAATCCCTCGACCTGTTCCGCAAGGTTGTGCTGGCCTCGGCCTCCATTCCCGGTGCGTTCCCGCCGGTTCAGATAGACGTGGTGGCGGACGGTCAAACCTATAGCGAACTGCATGTGGACGGCGCGACGACGACAAACCTGTTCCTCGCTCCGCTGAACCTCACCGTCTTCAACGACACTCCGAAGCGCAGGGGCCGGATTTTCATCCTGACGAACGGGAAATATCTCCCGGAATACAGACCTGTAAAAGCCAAGACCATACCGCTGGCCGGCCGAGCGTTTTCAACACTGCTGAAATACAGCACAAAAGCCGATGTCCAGCGGCTGCAGCTTTTCGCCGACCGCACCGGGGCCGAACTGCGCTTTGTTTCCATACCCATCGAGTTTGACGAGGACAGCACGGAACCCTTCGACAAGGCCTACATGAACGCGCTCTACGACTTCGGCTACGGGGCCGGTGAGCGGCGCGATCTGGAGACGTCCCGGCCAAGGGTGTTCTAGGCGCGGCGTGCGGTGCCTTGTTCGATCAGCGCCTTTTTGGCAGACAAAGCCAGTATGCGGCCGAAGTCGTGATTGTCAGCGATACCCCGCGCAGTCCGGGACATTACAAGGCGCTCATACCGAAGGATCTTGGCATCGTGCATGTGAGCCTGGAGGTTCACCGCTGCGGCGCGGTGCAAGAGGCCGCGTGATCAGTTGCGCGTCATCAGCGCTTCAAGCATCGGACAATCGTGTCGACCTTCCGAACAGTTGGCTACCAGCTCAAACAAAGCGCGCTCGAGATGTTTGAGCTCTTCAATTTTTGCCTGAACTTCGGACAAGTGTTTTTGTCCAAGCCGCGCCGCAGTCTGACAGGTGTTTTCCGTTTCCTGGGCCAACTCTTTCAAAGCAACCGCATATTGAATTGAGAAACCCAAATCCCGGCATTTGCGTATGAAACGAAGTTCAGCGATCTCTTTTTCGGAATAAGATCGTCGACCGGAGGCAGTGCGTGACACCTTGGAAACGATGCCTTCTCGTTCGTAGTAGCGGATCGTTTCAATTGATACGCCACTTCGGCGAGATGCTTCTCCGATCGCGACCATGTGATAATCCTCGGCTTGATCCTGTAGTCACTACAGGATGCATAAGTGGGCCATGAAGTCGAACAAAGAAATTTTGGGCGCGGAGAAGCCCGCACCAAACAGAGCGCTAGTCGGTGGCGCCGGGATGCTGGCCTTGCTGAGTGCGTCCTGTTGTGTGCTGCCTATCGGATTGACAATCATTGGTTTGGGCGGTTCCTGGCTCACGCTGTTGGAATCAGTCGTCGCGTATCGCTTCGAAGTTCTTGCTGCCGTTGCTTTGGTCCTGGGGTGGGGCTGGTACCGTGTCTGGTTAAACTGGGGCTGTGTCCAAAGGCATGCTTTGACGCTTACTGTCTTCGTTGCATCAACTTTTGCCTTCGCGCTGGCCGCAAGCGCCCCCATTTGGGAAAGCGAGGTGGCCCGTGGAATGTGGTTTCTCTGGCTTGAGACGAGATGATGAAAAACACCGTTTTCGCCAGCTACCTAGGTTCGTTTTCCGCGCTCGGCGTGGCGACGTGCTGCGTTTTGCCCATGACTTTCATGCTGTTCGGGCTTGGCGGGAGCTGGCTCGCTGTATTCGGCAAGATTGCGGCCGCGAGTTTTTATGTCCTTGCAGTGTCATCAGTTCTGCTGCTTCTGGCCTGGAGTTTAAGCTTCCGCAACCGCAGTCCTGCTCGAATGAAATGGTGGCTTGGAGGGAGCACACTGCTGACGCTTTTAGCGTGGGGCGTTGTCTTCAACGAGACACGGATCAACGATTATCTTATTTCCATGATGTGAGCGAAATGCACGACGCCAATATCAAGCTGAACAGTTGTCTTACCTGTCCGGAATGCGGTTACAGGTCCAACGAACTCATGCCGACGGATGCCTGCCAGTGGTTTTACGAGTGTCGTTCTTGTGCCGTGATCTTGAAACCCAAACCGGGTGATTGCTGCGTCTTTTGCTCGTATGGAACGGTTGCCTGTCCGCCTATCCAGCAGGGTAACTCCTGTTGCGGCTAACCCGACAGCAAGTAAGGAGTTAACCTGCTTCTTTGAGGTTCACCGCTGCGGCACGTTCTAAGGGGCCGCGTAAAGGTCCAACGTTTCGCGGCTCCAGGGCAAAATCCCGTTCTCGCCGAGATTTTCACTGCAGCAGATCGCGACCGGCGAAGAGTACGATGAGCAGGCCTGCGGCGGCATCAAGCAATCGGGATACGATCGCGACACCGTCCCCTTTGCCTGAAACGGTCTGCAATATCGTCCGGCGACCCGCCACGGCAGCGACTGCGACCAGACCGAGCGTCAGCGCGATCCCGATCACCATCGACCCGGCGAACACAAGCCCGGCTTCCGGAACGCCCTGCGACAAGGCCGCGACGACAACGAACAGGGTCAATGGGCACGGAACCAGGCCGGTCGTCAACGCGACCCCCATTCCTTCGTGACGGCCTTCCCGCCGTCTGGCGCGAAGGGCGCGAACGAGCAACCATAAACCGATCGCGACCAGTATGGCGCGGCTCAAGAACTCGAGAGCCGGGGCACGTCCGCCGCCGACAAAAGACCGCTCCATCAGATGGGCTGCAAAAAAGGCAATCAGAACCGCAGTGACAACGTGCGTTGCCGCCAGAACCGTGGAGATCGACAGCGCCCGCATGAACCCGTTTTCCGAGCCTGCGACGTAGCTGGCCAGTATGCTCTTGCCATGGCCCGGTGTCAGCGCATGGATCGCGCCGAACACGATCCCGGTTCCGATCATCCCCGGGAGCAGCCAGACATCGCCGGACTGGCCGAACTCCAGGATCGAGCCCCGCACCCCCTCGTAAATCCAGCGTTGCCAGGCGACCAGCAGGTCCATCATCTCTTCATTCCGGATTGGGAGTGTCTCTCGCCGGGCGCACTCTATTCGACTTGAACCGGGAGACGAAGATCTGATGCGAGACGCCCTGTTGATCAGCCGGGAAAACCTGCTCCGGCTCCCCGCACACGGCGCCCTGGAACCACCAGTCCCACAAGCGGCAGTCCCTCGCCGTCAGAATATATCCGGTTCCGCAACCGGCTTGCCGAAATCGGTTCGCAGGAAGTCGAAGTCACAGCCCTTGTCGGCCTGTTCGACATGCCTTGAAAACATGTGGCCGTAGCCGCGTTCATAGCGGGGCTCCGGTGCTGACCACCGGGCCTTGCGCGCCGCCAGCATGTCGTCGTCCAGGTCGACACGCAGCGTTCGGTTCGGCACGTCCAGCTCGATGATGTCCCCGGTTTCGATCAGGGCCAAGGGGCCGCCGATGAAGGCTTCGGGGGCCACATGCAGGATGCAGGCCCCGTAGGAGGTTCCGGACATCCTGGCATCGGACAGCCGCACCATGTCGCGGTGGCCGGCTTTCAGGAGCGCCTGCGGCATCGGGATCATGCCCCATTCCGGCATGCCCGGGCCACCCTGAGGCCCCGCGTTGCGCAGGACCAGCACGTGATCGGGAGACATCGGGTAGTCCGGATCGTTGATGATCTCCTTCAGTTCGGGATAGCTGTCGGCGACAATTGCCGGGCCTTTGTGCCGGTGAAACTTCGGGTCGCATGCAGCCGGTTTAATGACAGCTCCGTCGGGCGCAAGGTTGCCGCGCAGCACGGCAAGCGAGCCCTCGTGATAAACCGGGTTGTTGAGTGGCCGGATAACATCGGGATTGTGGTTTTCGGCTGCCGCGATGTTCTCACCCAGCGTCTTCCCGTTCACCGTGAGCGCCGACAAATCCAGCTTTTCGCTCATTTCCTTCATCAGGGCCGGCAGGCCGCCGGCATAGTAGAAATCCTCCATGAGATACTCGGTGCCGGAGGGCCGGATGTTGGCGATGACCGGCACCTCGTGACCGATGCGGTCAAGGTCATCGAGGCCCCAGTCCACGCCCGCACGCCGCGCCATGGCGATCAGGTGAATGACGGCATTCGTGGAGCAGCCTGTCGCCATGGCAACCGCCGTGGCGTTCGCCGTCGCAGCGTGCGTCACGATCCTGCCGGGCGTCAGATCCTCCCAGACCATGTCGACAACGCGGCGTCCGCAGGCGGCGGCCATGCGTTTGTGCGCGGCGTCCGGCGCCGGAATGGAGGACGCCCCCGGAAGGGTCAGCCCGAACGCCTCGGCAATCGACATCATTGTCGAGGCCGTGCCCATGGTCATGCAGGTGCCGTAGCTGCGGGCAATGCCGCCCTGAACCCCGTCCCACTCTTCCTTGCCAATGGTGCCTGCGCGCCGCTCGTCCCAGTATTTCCAGACATCCGTGCCCGAGCCCAGCTTGCGGCCGGCATAGTTTCCGCGCAGCATTGCGCCGGCGGGCATGAACAGGAACGGAAGCCCCATGCTGAGCGCGCCCATGACCAGCGCCGGCGTGGACTTGTCGCACCCGCCCATCAGCACGACACCATCAATCGGGTGCGCCCTCAGGGTTTCCTCCACTTCCATGGCTCCCATGTTGCGATAAAGCATCGATGTCGGCTTGAGGAACTGCTCGGAAAAGGAGTGCACCGGCATTTCAACCGGCATGCCGCCGGCCTGGTAGACCCCTTTCCGGACGAAATCCGCTCTATCGCGAAGGTGATGATGACATGGGGACAGATCCGACCAAGTGTTGATGATCGCGATGACCGGCTTGCCCTGCCAGTCCGCGCCGTCGAGCCCTATCTGCATTGCACGCGACCGGTGCCCCATGGACCGCAGGTCATCAGGTGCGAACCAGCGGGCTGAGCGAAGGTCTTCAGGGCGTTTGGTCATGGATGCAACTCTCGTTCGATTTCCGCTATTCAAGCACAAAAGCACCCGGTTCTGCCGCTCTTGTCGTCAATTTTGCATGACGGGCAATATGGCGGAGCATGTCCGGCAGGAAGACTGGCTCAGGGGTGCAGGGCATTCAATCGTTTGCCGAGGCTTTCCGTTGTTTTCAGAGCCTCAAGATAGATTTCGAATAGTTCGTCATAGAACGCCCTGCGGTCAGGATCGGGTTCCCATTCCTTGTCGGTTCTTGAAAACGGCACATGCGCCTCTGCGAGTGTTTCGCTCATGCCGGAGGCAACCGCGGCGATACAGGCTGCGCCGACAACGCCCGCTTCGCCAAGCGCGAGGCGTTGCAGCGGCCGGTCGAGGACATCGCTGCGGATCTGGCCCCAGATGTCGGACCTGAACCCGCCGCCCGCGCAGGTCAGACAAGGCGCGCGTGTATCGCCGGAGGCTTCAAGCGCGGAAAGGACATGGCGGGCGGACAAGGCGACGCCCTCATAGACTGCACGCGCAAAATCGGCTGACTGCATTCCGGCCTCCAGCCCCAGAAACGCCCCGCGCAGATCTGCGTTCCAGACCGGCGCGCGTTCGCCGGCCAACTGCGGCAGAAACAGCGGCGCGCGGGACAGGGGCCGATCCTGAACCAGTCGTGCCATCTCCGGGATGGTCATTCCCGCGACATCACAAAACCATTGCTGCGAGGCGCCGCCTGACTGCGTGGGTCCGGCGTGCAGCCGCAGGCCTTCCCGCTCTGCAAAAACGACGACACCCGGTGCGTGCGTGACGGTGTGACCGGATAGCCCCAGGATCTCGCTGGTGCCACTGAGATAGGCGAACGCATTTTCGCGGCAGGCCCCTGCCCCGACCAGGCCGGCCCAACCATCCATCGTGGCCGCGGCAAGCGGGATACGGTCCCGGCTTTCGCCGACGAGCGATGTCATCGAACGAAGCGGGGCCATGCGGTCGACTGCGCCGGGAACAAGGTCGAAGATATTCAGGGCGTAGTTCCCGTCCAATCCGACAAGTCCGATATTCGACAAGGCGTCCGTCGCAAGTTCCCCGGTCAACTGAAGAAGCGCGTAGTCTTTCGGCAGCAGAACATGGGCGGTCTTGTCCCATGTCCCGGGCTCATGGCGCTTGACCCAGAGCATCCGGGCCAGGGCATGAGACGCATCAATCGGGATCGGCGCGCCGAGGATCGCAATCTTTTCAGCATCGCTCATGCGAGAGTTCAACTCCCGCGCTTCTTCTGTTGCGCGCGTGTCCTGCCAGAGGATGGCAGGCCGGAGCGGGTGTCCGTCCCGATCAATAAACACATGGGTATTGACCTGACTGGTCAATGCCGCGCAGCGCACCGAACCGGCGAGGCCGGCCGCGCGAACCTGTTCCATGGCCCCTTCAATGAGCCTTATCCAGTCGGCAGGGTCCTGTTCGCAAATGCCCGGGGCAGGACGGCGTGTCGGATAGCGTTCGGCAAACCCGGCAAGCTGCGTGCCGTCGGACGCAAAAACGCCGGCCTTGACGGAGGTCGTCCCAAGATCAATTCCCAAGAGCAAATCGTTCACGATCCGGCCTTTGTTTTCGCTTTGCCAGTGGGACACAGATACCCCGGGGGCTGATGTTGAAACAAGCCGAATGGCGCCGGTGTCAGGCGGCCTGTTTCGCGCACCTCGTAACACGGCAAGAGGCAGGACCGGCTTTACCGTCGCGAAAGGTCCCTCCGCTAGTCTGGCCGAAACCGCACTCAGACGAGAGACAGATGCCGTCCTCCAGCACCGCCGCCCTTGATATTTTCAATCTACACAAGCGCTTCAGCGAACCTGCAGTCAACGATCTTTCGCTGACGGTGCGCAGCGGCGAATTCTACGCCTTGCTGGGTCCGAACGGTGCGGGCAAAACCACGACGCTGCGGATGGTCGCAGGTTTGCTCGAGGCTGATGCGGGCTCCGTCAGCATCTGTGGCATCGACGCCTTTGCGGACCCGGTTGCCGCCAAGCAGATCCTGGCCTGGGTTCCCGACGAACCCATGGTCTACGACAAGCTGACACCGCTGGAATATCTGGAATTCGTAGCGGGTCTGTGGAGCATGGAGCCGGACCATGCGCGTTTCAGGGCCGACACGCTACTGGACTCCTTCGGACTTGCCCCCCATTCCAACGAACGCTGCGGCGGCTTCTCGAAGGGCATGCGCCAGAAGGTGGCGCTTGCCGGTGCGCTGATCCACGAGCCGCGCCTGATCATTCTCGACGAACCGCTCACCGGACTTGATGCCGGGTCAGCACGGCAAGTGAAAAAGGTGCTGTCCGGCCTGGTTGCGACAGGCGTGTCGATCATCATGACGACACATATCCTCGAAGTCGCGGAGCGCATGGCGGACCGGATCGGGATCATCGCGCGCGGACAGCTTGTTGCGGAAGGAACGCTGGAAGAGTTGCGCGAGCGGGCAAGCGCCGACGGGAACTCGCTTGAGGACATTTTCCTGAAGATCGTCGGTGGTGACACCGAAGGCAGCGCTCAGACGCTCGAAACGGGCCGCCTTGGCGAGAAAGTGGCATGAGCCAGATGGCGGCACATTCCGCACTGCTGCGCTTCTCGCGGCATGAATTGCGGCTCGCCTGGCGCGACTGGGCCTGGATGTTCTCAGGCTGGCGCAACACCAGCCTTCGGCGCGCACTGATCGGCATGAGTCTCTTCTACGCGATCATGCATCTGATAGCGTATGCCGTGCTGTCCCCCCAGTTGACCGAAGGGTTCGTGCTCGATCAGACCGCCCTGGCAATGCTGTCGGTCACGGTTGTGCTCAGCTTCACCATGATGCTGTCACAGGCAATGGAGTCGGTGACGCGCGCGTTCTACGCACGCGATGACCTCGACCTGATCCTTTCCTCCCCCGCACCCTCCCGCGATCTGTTTCTCGTGCGCATCGTCATGATGGCTTTGACAAGCTGGAGCATGTCGGCACTGGTCATCTCTCCCTTCCTCAACGTTGCCGTGGCGCTTGGCGGGGAGCGCTGGCTTGCGGGATATGCGGTTCTGCTGGCCGTGTCGCTGACGGCAACCGGGGCCGGCGTCCTGATCACACTCGCGCTGTTCGGAACGATCGGCGCGCAGCGCACGCGCATTGCCGCGCAAATCCTGGCGGCGGTGGTCGGAGCGGCCTTCCTGATCGGCATGCAGGTTGTTGCAATCCTGTCCTTCGGGTCGATGTCCCGTTTCTCGCTGTTCGATCCGGCCTTCCTGGCAATACATGCGCCGGCTGCAGGCTCCGCGTGGTGGTTTCCCGCACACGCGGTCGCCGGGCAGAGCAGTGCCGTTCTTGCGTTCCTTGCCGCATCCGTCCTGATTTTTGCCGTGGGTGTCTGGCGTGGCTCGGTACAGTTTCGACGTATCGTGGTGTCGGCACTCGGTATCACGGAAAAGACTTCGCGCGGACGCGCCACCGAACGTGCGTTTCGCGGTTACGCGCCGCTCGGCGCGCTCGTTCACAAGGAACTCAAGCTGATCGCCCGCGACCCTTGGCTGGTTTCCCAGACGCTGATGCAGGTTCTCTATCTCATCCCGCCAGCCGTGATGCTCTGGGTCAGCTTCGGCGAGAAAACCGAGATTTCCGTGATCGTTGCGCCGGTTGTTGTCATGGCCGTCGGGCAGCTTGCCGGCGGCCTTGCCTGGCTGACCATCTCCGGAGAGGATGCGCCCGACCTGATTGCAACGGCACCCGTCTCCGCGTTTACGCGCCTGTGGGCGAAGGTGCTGTCGGTCCTGACACTTGTTGCTGCGGTCCTGCTGCCGATTGCGGTCTTTCTGGCCCTCATTTCGCCCTGGGGTGCCGCGGTCACTTTCACCGGTGCAATGATCGCGGCTGCAAGCGCGATCCTTGTTCAGCTCTGGTTTCGCGCGCAAGCCAGCCGTTCCACCTTCCGGCGCAGGCAGGTCGCTTCGAAGGCCTCGACGCTTGCGGAGGCCGCAGCGTCCATTTCCTGCGCAGCCGGCACGGCCCTCATCGCGGCGGGAAGCCCGCTGGCGCTTTTTCCGGTCCTCCTGCTCCTGATCGTGCTCGGCATCGCCAGGAGTATCCGGCCGAAGCGCAACGCAACATCCTGAGGGGCGGTGATCCGTCCCCTTGCTCCGGTGCAATCCGGGGCGGGAACCGCGGTGATTCAGAGTTTTGCCTCGACCTCCTCAGAGGTCGGAAACCGCTCTTCCCCAATGCGCGAGACGAACAGCGCAGCCGCCGCGTTGGCGAACTTCACAGCGTGCGGTTCATCATTCCCGTCTGCCAGCGCAAAGGCGAAGGCACCGTGCCAGACATCGCCTGCTCCCAGGGTATCCAATGGCGTCACCTGCGGTGGCGCAAACCGGCTGCCATCATGCACCTCAACATCGGCCGCTCCGCGCGTCACGCACGCCCAGCAGTCATGTTGTGCGGCGATCCCGGCGAGCGATCTGCCAGCAAATTCAGCCAGCCCCTGTTCGGAAAGCGCGAGATGGCTGACGGACGGCAGGAGGTCAAGCGGCAGCGGCGCCTCTCCGTCGAGAACCGCCGGCCTGCCCTGCCGCCCTGCCGCTTCAAACAATTCTTTTGCCAGATTGACGCACCGAGTATCCGCGAGGACAACGTCAAAGCCGGTGACATCGCGCGTCAGTTTCCCGTCGAGCAACCGGTCCGGTCTCTGATTGACAATGGTGCGTTCTCCGCCCGCGGTGACAAACACCGCCGAATGGGACGTGGTCTCACCCGGGACGGTTTGGACCAGCGTGTCATCAATTCCACGCAGTTTCATCTGGTCACGAAGATATCGGCCGAACTGATCGTCACCCACGGCACCGGCAAGCCGGACCATCCCGCCCAACCGCGCAATCGCCGTGGCGGCAATCATCGCGCCGCCTCCGGGAACAAGCCGGGCTGAACCTGCCCTGACCTTGCTGCCTTCGGCCGGATAGGCCGTCAGGTCGTATACCGCATCCAACGTTATCAAACCGGCGCTGATGACAGTCGGCATGGCGGTCCTCCAGTATTCTTTTGTAACATGTTAGTCTGTACACCGTTAAAATGTCATGTATCATACTCGTGTTCAATTCAGGGAAACCAATGGCACAGTACGGCATCCTGACAGCGCTGCTGACCCCATTTTCAGCCGATGGGTCGATCGACGGCGCGCGGCTCGCGGCTCACGCGGCCTCGGTGATCGACCGGGGCGTTGCCGGCGTCACGCTGTTTGGTACCACCGGCGAAGGTGCTTCGATTGCCGCCAGCGAACGGTACGAGGGAATCAGCGCCCTGCTCGACACGGGCCTTTCTGCCGACCGGATCGTGCTGGGGGTCTACGGATCGGCGGCAGCGGATGTCGCTGCCCAGATCGACGAGGGACTGCGCGCCGGGATCACGCGGTTTCTGGTGCCGCCGCCCTGCTATTTCAGCGATGCCGGGGAAGACGGGATCTTTCAGTGGTTCGCCGAGCTGCTGGCTCTCAGCGCCCCTGAAGCCGGGATCATTCTGTACAACATTCCCCAGGTAACGGGTGTCGGCATTTCATGCCCCCTCACCTGGCGTCTCAAGGGTGCCTATCCCGAACGGATCATCGCCATCAAGGACAGTTCCGGAGACTGGGCCAACGCCGTGCGCCTGCTGGAAAGCAAGTCGCTGCCGGTTTTGCTCGGCGACGAACGCCTGTTGCACAAGGGCGTTGCACTAGGCTGTGTCGGATCGATCACGGGCGTTGCCAATCTCTATCCCGAACGGCTTTGCAACGTGCTCGCCTCATCCACCGAGGATCCGATGCTGTCGCAAACGGTGGATCGTATCGTCGCCCTCCCCGTCATCCCGGCCCTGAAAGTGCTGCTGGCGGAATCCTTGGACGATCCTGTCTGGGAAACCGTGCGCGCGCCCCTGACCGGCTTGAACGCAGAGCAGAAATCCGGACTTCTTGCGCTGGAAGGAAAGGGCATGGCCGCATGAACAGGTCCGCACGCCGCCTGCGCGATGACGCTTATTCCAGCTTTACCGAAAAGCTCCTGTCGCGCGATATACAGCCCGGTCAGATCGTCTCCCAGCGGGAACTTGTCGAGCTCACGGGAATGCCCCTTGGCGCAATACGCGAGATGATCCCCCGGCTGGAGGCGGATGGTCTGATCCGCACGGTGCCCAAGCGGGGCCTGCAGGTTCTGAGCATCGATCTGGAACTGATCCGCAATGCCTTCCAGTTGCGCAGGATCATCGAAAGCGAGGCCTTTGCGGCTTTTTGCAGGAATGCGCCCGATGCCGATATCGAACGCATCGCCGGCGAGCACCGCAAAATCCTCAAGGAAGCGGAGCACGGCGTGACGCCGGACTTGCTGTCGCGCGCTCAGCATATGGACTGGGCATTCCACGATTTTGTCATCGATGCCCTCGGCAATCGGATCATTTCCGACATTCACCGGGTCAACGCCATCAAGATACGTCTGATCAGAAACTCCGACACGCGCATGCTGCCGGAACTGGTGGTGTCCGTCATGAGCGAACACCTGGTGATCATCAACGCACTCGAGAATCGCGACGTGGATAAAACGGTTGAAGCTGTGCACGCACATGTGGACAGCGCAAAACGCCGGGCCCTCGGGGTCTGACGACAAATGCGGGACAACCGCAATGACAGAGGAGGAAGTGCAATGAAATCTTCTTTTTTCCGTAATGGCCTGGCCGCATTTGCGGCTTTGGCGATGACTGCGTCCGCAGTGGCGGCCGACAAGGTCACGCTGCGCATGTCGACGCCGGCATCGGAAACCGACCAGCGGTCGGTGGCGCTGGCCGAAGTGTTCGCACCTGAGGTGGCGGAGTTCGCGACATACGAACCGCATTACAACGCCTCGCTGATCAAACAGAACTCGGAGCTTGAGGCCATCGCCTCGGGCGACCTGGAGATGTCGATCGCATCCGCCCAGGAACTGGCGCAGTATTTCCCCGAGTTCTCGATCTTTGCGACTGGTTATGTGCATCAGGACGCCGATCACCAGGTACGTGTCTTCAACGACCCGTTGATGGAGCCCTTCAAGCAGAAGGTCGAAGACGAACTCGGCATCAAACTTCTCGCCGTCATGTATCTCGGCCGCCGCCATGTAAATCTGCGGCAGACCAAGGATGAGTTGACGGTCACGACGCCGGCCGACCTTGCCGGCGTGAACCTGCGCATGCCGGGCACCGATGCCTGGCAGTTCCTTGGCAAGGCTCTGGGTGCAAACCCGACCCCCATGGCTTTCACGGAAGTCTACACCGCCTTGCAGACCGGTTCCGTCGATGGACAGGACAACCCGCTGCCGACCGTTGTCGATGCGAAGTTCTTCGAGGTTACCAACCAGATCGCCCTGACCTCGCATCTGGTGGACCTGAACTACGTGGCGTTTTCAAAGGCTGTTTGGGATGAACTGACCCCCGAACAGCAGGCGAAAGTCCAGGCTGCGGCGGAGGCTGCCGCCGAAAGCGGCCGCAAGGCCCAGCTGCAGAAAGAAGCCGATCTGGTGTCGTATCTGGAGGAACAGGGCCTTGCGATCTACGAGCCGGACCTGAAGGCCTTCCGCGAACACGTGCAATCTCAGTATGTCGGTTCGGAATTCGCGGCCTCCTGGCCCGACGGTGTTCTGGAAAAGATCAACGCACTGGGCAACTGACCCGAGCAGGGCAAGGGTGGAAATCCGCCCTTGCCCGAATTGGTGAACGGCACTCATGAAACAGATTGCAGCAGGTCTGAAACACGCGGCCCAGGCCGCCGCGGCTGCCATGATGGCCGTCATGTTCCTGACTTTCGTCCTACAGATTTTCATCCGCTACTCGGCGCGCCTGGAATGGCTGCCTGACTATCTCCCCTTTCTCGAACCGACACGATTTGGCTGGACGCTGGAGCTTTGCCTGGTCCTGTGGCTCTGGCTGGTTTTCTGGGGCAATGCCTTCGTGGTGCGCGAGAGCGACCATGTGCGTTTCGACATCCTGTACAGCCGGGTCAGCCGCGGGACACGGCGCATCTTCGTAATTTTTTTCGGTCTGTGCATCGCCCTTGGCCTTGCGATCTCGATCGAACCGACCTGGGCCAAGTTCTACATCCTGAGGCTCAAGAAGACCGCAACCCTCTCCTCCCTGTTCGGGGATGGGATCAGGATGCGCGACCTTTACGTGGTCTACATGCTGTTTCTCGTTGCTGTCTCCGCGCGTTACTTCTGGATCGTGTGGCAGGCCTTCCGCTACGGCGTGCCGGAAACGGCCGGCTCCGATGACCCGAGGCCGGGCGAATGAGTGTTCAGTTTCTGCTGTGCCTTGGAACGCTGTTTCTGCTGGCGGGCATGGGCGCGCCGATTGCCTATGCCATCCTGATCTCCTCGCTCGTCTATCTGTTTGCTGCGGGACAGGACATCGGTCTGGCCGGCAAAGTGCTCATGGACGGGCTCTATTCCAGCTTCGTGCTTCTGGCTGTTCCCCTGTTCATCGTCGCTGCAAACATCATGAATGCCGGCACGATCAGCGACCGGCTGCTGCAGTTCTGCATTGCCCTTGTCGGCCGGTTTCGCGGGGGGCTGGGCCACGTGAACATCGTGGCGTCCCTGATCTTTTCCGGAATGTCGGGATCCGCGGTGGCCGACGCAGCCGGGATCGGCAAGATCATCATCGAGATGATGACCAAGAGCGGCCACTACACGCGCGGCTATGCCGCAGCGATCACCGCCGCCTCAGCCACCATCGGGCCGATCATTCCCCCCTCGATCCCGATGGTGCTCTATGCGCTCGTTTCCAACACCTCGATCGGTTACCTGTTCCTGGGCGGAATTGTACCGGGCCTGTTGATGGGGGTCGTCCTGATGGGGCTCAACATCTGGCTGTCACACCGCCGGAATTTCGCACTGGAGCCCGCAGTGCCCCTGGCCGAGCTGCCCCGCCTGACGGTCAACGCCTTCCCGGCCCTCCTCATGCCCGCGATCCTCCTCTACGGTATCTATGGCGGCGTCACGACCCCGACCGAAGCGGCCGCGGTCGCCGCCTTTTATGCCCTTATCCTCGCGGGGCTGTTCTATCGAGCCCTGTCACTTGGCACGCTTTACACGATCCTGGTGGAGAGCGCGCGTTCATCGGCTGCGGTGGGCATCGTGATCGGCGGCGCGCTGATCCTGAATTATGTTGTCGCCTCGGAAAACATTCCGACGATCCTGGCAGCGCAACTGGTCGGTCTCGACATCCACCCCCTGGCTTTCCTGGTCATGGTGAATGTTCTGCTCTTGCTTCTTGGATGCGTTCTGGATGCCACCACGATCATCCTGGTGATCATTCCGCTGTTCATACCGACTTGCCGCGAACTCGGCATCGACCTGGTTCACTTCGGTGTCGTGGCGGTCGTGAACTGCATGATCGGATTGATCACCCCGCCCTATGGCATCCTTCTGTTCGTCATCAACGCGGTCACCCGCATCCCGCTTAACGAAATCATCCGGGAAATCTGGCCTTTTCTGGGCGTGTTGCTGGCAGCGCTGGCCGCGTTGATCCTGTTTCCGGGTCTTGTCCTATGGCTGCCGCAGGCGTTCGGATATGCGGGTTGAGGCAAGCTTCAGGAACCGGGCCGGAAGAAAGAACGTTTCCGTGGCATCCGGCATCTTGCCTGGGCGAAAGGGGATTTTCACTTCCAAATCAGCGCAGCATCGCCGGCAAACCCGACGTCTCCGGCTACCGCAATCCGTCTTGATCGTGAGAATAAACATGACATGCCTCTGTTTTGGATGCTATCCGAACAGGAAAGCGACGTTGGGTCATTGCGCATGCTAGGCCTTATCTGCGTTGTGAGAGTGTCGCTGTGGTTCTAATTCTATGGGGCATGCAGTAACCGTTTTGGGGGGCCGGTTTTGAAGTTTGGTTCGACAGTTGTCTGTCTCGCTTCCTTAGCGACTTTGATTTCCTTTTCTTCACAGGCGCAGGAATTTGTCGTCAAGGACAAGATTACTGGCTTCACCTCGGCTGCAAGCAATTCCCTGAACAATCAGACGGCGGGTGCCGGTGGCCGCCAGGTTCTGCTAACGCAGCACACCTTTACCCAGCAAACGCAAGTTACGCGTTTCATGCAGCTGTCAAATTCAACGCTCACGGGCGCCAACGGATTTTCCTATTCGGTCAGGGCCCTTGCCTCTCCCTATGCAGAGCTTTTCACCGGAACCGCGACGCGCACAAATAGAACCGTCTACAGCAATGTCACGCTAAGCGGAAACAACACCAATCTGGATGAATTCTCCATTTCAGGGCTGACCCTGGATCCCGGCACCTACTGGATCGCCGTCCACGCAAGCGACGGGAACACCTATCAGGTTGCCGCCAATACAGGCGACGACCCCGAGCCGTTGCTTGCCGAGAATGGCGGGCTGCCGTTTCTGGCCGGCACAAATTTTCACATGTACACGACCCTGTATGGCATCGCTCTTTTCAGCGCCACTTTTGACGAACAGAAGAACATCGCCTTCAACACGATCCCGGCGAACGTGTCGCAGGTCAACTCCATCAGTTCCCTGACGCTCTCGCTGCTCAACCGGCGCCTGTCTCGATTGCAGAACGAGAAGTATCTGGCTGCCCGGGACGGTGCTATCGCAAGTCCGAACGGGTATTTCGACGAGACCTATCTGAGCCAGTATGCGGAACCTTCGTCGGGCAACACAACCTTTCCGGATACGGCAATCGGAACCAATGGGAACCCGGGTGCAGCCAATATGCCGGGCCGCATCAGAGTCTGGTCGGAAGGCAGTTTCGTTTCCATCGATCAGGGTTCGACAGGAAGCTTCAGCGGCTATGACGGTAATCTGGCCGGCGGTCAGCTGGGTGCCGATATCGACATCACGAATTCCATCGCGCTCGGCGTTGCGTACGGCCGGAACTACACCGACACCGATTATGTGGACGATTTGGGGAACACGCAGTCAAACAGCGACCATTTCTCTGCGTTTGCGCAATATATCAACGAGAACGGATTTTTTTCCAGCCTGGTCTACACTTATGGCCATTTCGATCTCGACCTGGACCGGAACGCAGGTTCGTCAGGGACTGCAAAGGCCTCCACGAATGCGGGCGCCCACACCGTTCAGGGGACCATCGGTTACCGTTTCCCCTCCGTCAAGGCGTTTACGACACGTGTCGAATCGAGGCTTTGGTACACGAACATCAACGTTGATGGTTACACGGAAGGGAATGCGGGCAGCGGGTCTCTTTCCGTCGACCAGCAAAACTCCGACAGCGTCTCCGTTTCCGTCGGCTTCAACACACGCTACAACCATGGCAACTTCAGCCCTTATGTCAGCGTGTTTTACCAATACAGCAATCTGGACCTGGGGAACGCCACCGTCAGCCTGATTCAGGACCCGAGCCTGACAGCCACGCAGCAATATGTCGGAAACGACGGCGGCAGCGTGAATTTTGACGTTGGTCTCGACTACGCCTTTGGCGGCGGCCTCACGGTCGGCGCCAACTATGGGACGTCCCTGAGCAACGGTGATCTGCAATATCACGGACTGAATCTTGCGCTAAGCTACGTTTTTTAAACCGGGACAGCAGGACCTCGCAGCGCCGGAATACCTGCTGGTCCGGGCCTCAGCCGAATCACTGCCTGTCCGCTGTTGTCGCGGCGAACTGCGCAAGGGTTGCGCGAATCTGGTCAATGCGCACCGGTTTCGACAGGAACCCGTCCATGCCTGCCTGAATGCAGCTTTCCTCATCCTGCGCCATCGCATTTGCCGTCATCGCGACAATGGGTACTTTAGACGCTGTACCGGGCAGTTTGCGTATTTCCCGCGTGGCTTCCAATCCGTCCATGTCGGGCATCTGCATGTCCATGAAAACGAGGTCGTAACCGGTTTCCTGAACAGCGGCGAGCGCGTGCCGGCCATCGGCAGCAATATCTGCCTCATGCCCCAGCGTGCTCAGGTAGCCCGACATGACGAGCTGATTGGTGACAATATCCTCGACGATCAGGACCTTGAGCGGCCGTTCGCCTGAAGCACCCTCGCCGGGATCGGAAACCGGGTCATTCATCCCGTCAAGCCGCTCAGCAAAGGCGTCCGGGATCAGCGCCCTTGCAACGCTGTCATGCGCGAGCGGCCTGGGCAGAACCACCAGGTTGGAAGCCGTCTTTGATACCGCGGCATCCGTTGTCGTCGCCAACAGAACCGGCTCGGATCGTCCCTGTTCCAACGAGAGAAGGTTGTCCAGTTGCGCGCTGCTCACGGCACTTGCCAAGACAGCCTCGTAGCTATGCTTCGCCAGGTGCTCTCGTACCTGTTCCATCGACCGGGCCAGATCAACCGAGAAACCGAGGTCTTCCAGTGTCCCGGCATATACCCCGGCGACGGGTTCAAGCGTACTGAAGCAAACGATACGGCCACGTTTTTTCCTGATCGATTCGTCTCCCTCTCCGGGAATTGAGTGAACCGGAGGAAACGGTATCTGGAACCAGAAGGTGCTGCCCGAACCGAATTGGCTCTCGACACCGATCCGGCCTCCCATCAGCTCGGTCAGTTGCCTGGAAATCGCCAGCCCGAGCCCGGTTCCGCCGTGACGGCGCGAATTGCTTTGATCAACCTGAAAAAACTTGTCGAACAGCCTGGGCAGCCGGTCGGCTTCTATCCCGATGCCGGTGTCCTCCACTTCGAAACGCAGTCCGTCGGGGGGCGTGGCCGGTGAAACCCTGAGAACGACAGCCCCCTTTGTCGTAAACTTGATCGCGTTTCCGATGAGGTTCATCAGAATCTGCCGGAACCGGCCGGGATCGCCGATGACGCTGGAGGGTACGGCTCGAGAAACGTGACACGCCAGTTCCGTGTTGCTGGCAAAAGCGACGGGCGTCAGGATTTCGATGACGCCGTCGACTGCTCTTCGCAGATCAAAAGCCTCCTCGGCAAGGTCGATGCGGCCGGCCTCCAGCTTCGAAAGATCCAGGATGTCGTTGATGATGGTCAGCAGAGCCTCGCCCGAGGAAAGCACGGCGTCGGCATAACGCTGCTGTTCGGACGACAGCCCGGTTTCCTGCAACAGGGAGATCATGCCGATAACACCGTTCATCGGCGTGCGGATTTCGTGGCTGATATTAGCAAGGAACTGGGATTTCGCCTCGTTCGCCGATACGGCGTCCAACATGGCGGACTGTAATTCTGCCGTGCGTTCCTCGACCTGTCGCTCCAGCTGCGAAAGGGTCACCTTGAGCGTCTGGTTGATCTCATAGAGCTCACTGCTTTTGCGCTCCAGGAGCCGTTCGGCCTCCTTGCGGGCCGCGCGTTCCCTCTCAAAGCGCCGGATCCACTTGGATGCTTCGAGGTTTTCGGTCATCAGGCTTCCCGGCTAATGACGAATTGAACCTTCATGGGACCGTTTTCATCCGTCCTTTCAATCGTCAGGTTTTCCTTGAAATGCGCTCCGCACCCCTGGATGAGCCCCTGCGCCAGATCACCAAACGGACGCTTGGAGCTGTAATTCATGATCAGCCTGTTTTCAGCCACCCGTTCGCACAGAAAGGTGGGCAGTTCCGCATTCGGATAGAGTTTCTTCACCTCGACGTGAATGTATTCTTCGATCTTCTGCAGGAAATCCAGGCTGCTTTCCGTTTTTTCGAAGAAGTGCGCATGCGTCACGGTGAAACGTCCGAACAGGTGCTCGCCGAAGACAACGATCAATGTATCGATATCGATTCCGGTGACCTTGTGAAGGGCGCCGACGAGTTTGACCATGTCATTGTGGTCGTAGTCCTGCACGGCGGTGAAGCCGGTTTCGCTTCCGACCCCGGACAATTCCATGATCTCATCGGCAACGTCGAAGGAAAACTTGTCTTCGACCATCTCCATAAACTCAGTGAAAACGACGCCCAGCATGGATGCTCACCCTTGGTTCGGATTGCCGCGACATTCTTGCGGGGATCATCGCGGAAACTCAATACACACGCTACTTTCAATGGAGGCTTGGCAACAGTGTCAAATACCTCAATCGACGCCATCCGAGGCCGCGATAAATCACGGCGGGCAGGCAAGCTATCCAATGACTGCCTTCTCTCCTGACGTCTATGCAGTTTGGACGGGAAAACTTAAGAAACACGTGACTTGTCTCCGGCCGATCCCGGTGAAAAAGAAGTTTCTCGATGCGCTCAAGATGCCTTGTCGAAATGTGAGAAAACTCCTATCTTCTGCGACCCTTGCCGGGCGGAGGAAAGAATGAACAAAACGGTCGTAAGTAGCTGGAACGAATGGGATCCTTTGAAACACGTCATCGTCGGGCGCGCCGACGATTGCCATATTCCTCCCGAGGAGCCGGCGCTCGATGCGAAAGTCCCCGAAGACAGCGACATGCGCGGACAATGGGGACGGCGCCCGCAGGAAACGATCGATCGCGCCAATGAGCTGCTGGACACGTTTGCAGCCCAACTGGAGGCTCGGGGCATCCGGGTCGACAGGCCGGTGCCCATCGATCATTCGCTGCCTGCCACGACGCCCGATTTTCACACCGACAGCCAGTTCGGGTGTATGCCGCCGCGCGACGTGCTGCTGACCGTCGGCTCGGAAATCCTCGAGGCGACGATGTCCTACCGCTGCCGCTGGTTCGAATATCTGAACTATCGCCCGCTGCTGCAGCGCTATTGGGAGGAGGATCCGAATTTCCGGCATGAAGCTGCGCCCAAGCCCCGCCTTACCGATGCCGATTATCACCCGGACTACCTGTCGGAGAAGATAGGCGTTCAAAAGCGCCTGCAGTGGGCTGCCGAGAAGTTCTTTGTCACGACGGAAGAGGAGCCGCTGTTCGATGCCGCGGACGTGTTGCGGTTCGGCAGGGATCTCGTCGTGCAGCACGGTTTCACGACCAACCTGAAAGGCATCGAGTGGCTGCGCCGGCATTTTCCGGACCATCGCGTCCACACCGTGAATTTTCCCGGAGACCCCTACCCCATTCACATCGACGCAACCTTCACGCCGCTGCGTCCGGGATTGATCATGAACAACCCGCAACGGCGCCTGCCTTCGGAACAGCGCGGATTGTTCGAAGCGAACGGCTGGGAGATCGTTGATGCTGCACAGCCCGCACACAACGCGCCGCCGCCCCTTTGCTATTCAAGCGTCTGGCTGTCGATGAATGTACTGGTTCTCGATCCGAAGACGGTGTGTGTCGAAAAATCCGAAGTCTACCAGGCGGAACAGATGGACAAGCTGGGCATGGAAGTCGTCGAGGTCGAGCTGCGCGACGCCTATGCCTTTGGTGGCGGTTTGCACTGTTGTACGGCCGATGTGTACCGCGAAGGCGGTTGCGAAGACTATTTTCCGAACCAGTAGCCAAGAAAGCCTGGGGTCCGGACGGGCTGCCTTGCCATGAAGACATTGAGCATTCCGGTTTGGTGCGAGCAACGGGACGTGCATTGTTTGCCGGACCTGGCCGCTTGATGCCGGGTCCGGGCTCACTGGCCCTTCAGGTAGTGATGCCGCATTGCCGTCAGAAGCCACCTGCTCTAAGACCGACAGGTGATACAAATGCTTTTTGGGAAATGATTGCGCGTACCGGCGTACGCAGGAGCCCTGATACATGGCGGAAAAACCAGTCTGGCAGCTGAGCGCAAGCGAACTCGTCAACCAGATCTCAAGGCGCGAAACGACGGCTGAAGCCGTTGTGGCAGGTACCGTTGAGCGCATGCGCGCGGAAAACGGTCATCTGAATGCCGTTGTCGAAGATCTGGGTGATGAAGCGATCGAAATTGCGCGTCGTCTGGATGCAAATCAAGGCAACTCCGGACCTGTCGGACCGCTTCACGGTGTCCCGGTGACCATCAAGGTCAATGTCGACCAGAAGGGCAAATCGACCACGAACGGGGTCAAGGCTTTCACTGAAATCGTCGCACCGGATGACGCGCCGTTCGTGAGAAACCTGACCAATGCCGGTGCGATCGTGATCGGCCGCACTAATACGCCGGAATTCTCCTTTCGCGCAACGACGACCAACGAATTGCACGGACGCACCGCGAACCCGTGGAACGACTGGGCTTCACCCGGCGGATCGTCCGGTGGGGCCTCGGCCGCCGTCATGAGCGGCATGGGTCCGATCGCCCACGGAAACGACATCGGAGGGTCGCTGCGCTTTCCGGCCGCCGCCACCGGGGCGGTTACAGTCAAACCGGGACTTGGCCGTACGCCTGCCTGGAACCCTTCTCAAAAGGCCGAGCGCGGCATGCTCGCGCAACTGATGTCCGTCCAGGGGGTCATCTGCCGGGAGGTCCGCGATGTGCGGCTCGCGATGAAGTCCGCCATCGCCTACGACCCGCGCGATCCGTGGCAGGCCCCCGTCCCGTTTGACGGACCCGCTCCGGAAAAGCCGGTCAAAGTCGGGTTCACCACGAACACCTATCAGTTCGAGGCACACCCGGCGATCCTCCAGGCCCTTGAAACCGCGCGCGACTGCCTGCTCGATGCCGGATACGAGGTGATCGAGATCGAGACGCCCGACATCAGCGAAATCGGCGAAACGGGCTACCGCGCCTTGATGGGCGAGGTCAACGTGCTGATGCTGAAGGATGTCCGCGAACACGGCAGTTCCGAAATCAACCGGATGTTCGACGAATATTTCGAACTGTTCCCCCCTTTCAGGGACGACGAACTGTTGCAGCAGATGGCAAGGCGTTCCCACTTCATACGCCAGTGGAATCTCCTGTTTGAGCAGTATCCCCTCGTGTTGTGCCCGTTCCTGCCGTCTCCGACCTATGCCTGGAACAGGGACGCGGAGGGCAAGGACGGCATCATGGACGTGCTCGGCTGCGGGATCTGGTCATTTGCCATGAATTACATGGGTTTGCCGGCGGGCATCGTTTCTCCATCCATGCATGACGGCATGCCGGTCGCGGTGCAGGTGGCCGGAAAACGTTTCCGCGAGGACCTGATTCTCGATGCACTCGAAGCGGTGGAAACACGCGTGGGCGTCATGGCCGAACACCTGTTCGCGCGGAACGCGTCCTGACCGGGGACGATGCTTGCCTGTCGACTACGGCAGATGCGCTTACCAAGCGGCAGGTTTTGCACCGGTCTCTGGATGCAAGACGTGTTTTCCTTCGCTTTGCGCAAGTGAAACCGGCGAATTGCGTGTAGTATCAAAGACACGCGATTTGCAGGAGGACCGATCGTGCCGTTTGCCTGGCCTCACCTGACCCTTGCCGTATTGCTTGCTGCCGCCGTGTCGGGAGCGGAGCCGGCCGATGCGGCGCAGCAGAGTTCAAGAATACCCGGCTGGCTGCAAAAACATGTCGGTACGGCCGATGGTCAAATTGCTCCGGTCGTCCTCCAAAGGGCGCGTGCGCTTTATCAGCGAAAGCGTCGCCAGGGCAAGGTCAGAAACCCCTGTTATCTCGCCAAGGACGCGACACGCCCGAGCACCTCGCGCAGCGGAAAGCCAGGGCGCCGGTTTTATGTCATTTGCGAGCAACGAAAATTCTTCCGGGCTGTTTCGTCGGGCTACGGCAACGGGCGAAAACTGAAGCGCGCGAATTTCTCGAACGGACGCCAGTGCGCCAGGAATTTCAGCAATGCGGAAGGATCGAAACTCACGGCGGGTGGCGCTTACGTCACAGCCGAAACGAGAACGTCCTTCAAAGGCTACCACCGCCAGTCCGGCAAACGGAAAGCCTTTCACCGGACATTCCTGCTGTTTGACGGCGAAGGCGATACCGCAAATGCCCGGGAACGGGCCATCGGCGGGCACCCCGCGGTTTTCCTGAAATGGCAATGCCGTTTCAAGAACCCGAAGAGCCCGCATGCGGACAAGGATGGCTATGTCCCATACGGCAAGCTGGTGAACTACACCGGCGGGCGCAGCAATGGATGCACCACCTGGTCGCCGGCCGAATCACGGCAGATCCTGTCGCTGGTCGAGGGAAATCCGACCACGCTCTACATCTATCCAGAGGGACGCGATATCAACGCGGTGGCGAATGCGGTCAGGAAACGCACGTCGCTGGCCAACGCCGGGCTCTACTGGAACGCCAGTTGCCTGAAATCAATCGGCGCGCCCAAGTTCTGGCCGAAGAGAAAACTGCAACCGATCATCAACGAATGGCGGCGCTCCCTGCCGAAACGGCCGCCCCTGGAACTGCCTATCTGCAAGTGAAACCGATCACAAATGGCCGCATGATGGCTCGGATCGCGCCTGTTCATCTCGAATACCCGGACGGGCACCACGCCAAACAGTCGGACCTGTCCGCATTGTGGTACGGAACGTCTAGGCGGACAGGCTGTTTCTCAGAACAGCAAGCCGGTCGAGAACCGCGTTCCGCTTTTCATCAAGCTCAGCCCTGAGCCGGTCGATATGTTGCAGCTTTTCGGCCAGTTTCTCAATGCCACCTTCGCACGGGCCCGACCCCTCATCGGACAGGCAAGCGCTCATGGCGCGGATTTCGCGCGTGGAGAACCCCGTTGCAATGAAATCTCGTATACGTCCGGCTCTGCGCAAGTCGGCTTCACGATAGATGCGATATCCGTTGGGCGTTCTCGAAACGTCCAGCAGGCCCTCTTTTTCATAATGGCGCAGCATGCGTTGCGTGATGCCGAGTGTCTCAGCCGCTTCCTTTGCCTGCATGACCGAATACTCCAGAGGGCCTGACATGGGTGTAAGGGTTGTCCGTCAATGAGTAAGGTGCCGGGTGAATGATTTCAATCCACCCGGCCCGTTGCTCGTCAGGTTCGCAGCGACCAGCCGCCATCAATCGTCAGGATCTGTCCCGTAAGCCATTCGTTTGCCGGGCTGCCCAGACGCAGTATCCAGGGGACGATGTCGGCAGTCACACCGCGCCGTCCAAGGGGAACCTGAGAAGCTTCCTGTTCCTCGACCTGCCGCGCCATCTCTTCCGGAAGACCCATCATTCCGGTTAGCGCGCCGCTCTTGACTGGCCCGGGTGAGACGGCATTGACGCGAATGCCGTCGCCTGAAAGTTCGATCGCCCAGGACCGGGTCAGGTGTTCCAGCGCAGCCTTGGTCGCCCCGTAATGCGCCAGCATCGGTGCCGCGTTGCGCGACACGGCCGTTCCGACGTTCACGATCGCCCCTCTGCTTTCACGCAACGCCGGATGGGTCGCGGCCACAAGTTGCGACGGCGCCAGAATGTTCAGGGCCGACATGCTCGCAATGACCTCGGCGTCATACGCCTCCACCGGCAGCATCTGACCTGCACCGGAATTGTTGACAACCAGGTCAATGCGTCCCCATCGCGCGTCTGCCGCCTCGGCGATCCGTGCGCCGCTTCCCGCCTCTGCGCTGTCCATCTGCAGGGCTTCGATGCCATCGTCCTCAGCCGCGGCTTCGGCGAGCTTGCTGGCGCTGCGTCCCGTGATGAGAACGTTCGCGCCGTTCTGAGCAAGTCGGGTTGCGACCGCCTTGCCGATCCCGGAACTGCCGCCGGTGACGATGGCCACCTTTCCTGTCCAGATGCTGTTTCGCGCCATGTCGTTTCGTCTCCTATACGGGTTTTTCAGAGTTTTGACAGGCGACACGCTTAGCGCCCTGACACTAATGTCAGGGTCAATGGCAAAATCGATATCAAGCGAATAATTGCAAAGAACTGGCGTTTCTATCGGGCGCAGAATCGGTGTCCGCTCGCGTGCCAAGTCATCAATGTCGATCAGCCAGGGGCCTTTTTAGCCGCGCGAGAGGACCAGCCAGGCATCCCGCGCCGCATCGACGGGGCGGACCATCTTCACATCCCTGGTATCAGCATACCGGCGCAGCGTGAGGGCGCTGTCCCAATCGCCTTGCAGCAATCCCTCGAAGGCGGCGACGGTAGACGTCACTTCGATCACCTCGTCAAACCCGGACAGGGACGTGTAAGAACGGGTCGCCGGTTGGAGCGCAATCGTCCGGGGATTCTCGACATCGGACCGGGTCAAGATCGCGAGAGGCTGGCTCGCGGCGATGAAGGTGTCGGTCAGAAGAATACCGTGCGCGTACTGGGCTGTCGCAACCGTCTCCGCGGCAGCCGGATGCGCGGCACAAATCATCAAATGCGTGGCATCGCCACGGAAGCATTGTTCCAGCATGCGGGCCGCGTCCGGTGCGTGGATGACCCGCGCCCGGCTCCCGCGCTCGCGCAGATAATTGCGCAGCACAAAATCATGATTGGTGCCTTCGGGGCCCAAAGTCACGTAAACTGTTTCATCTTCGTCGCGTAGAGTTTGCAAGGCGTTGGTCTTTAGCTCTCTGGCTGTCTGCGTTTCTCAAGGCATGGGTTCTGCGCATCCGAAGCCTGGCTCTTCTTACGCGTCACACCCGCCTGCCAGCAAGCAGTGCGTCCAGCCGTCCACCTCTCTCCAGCGCAGCAAGGTCATCGCCGCCACCGACATGAGTCGGGCCGATGAAAATCTGCGGCACGGTCCGGCGGCCATTGCTGCGGGCAACCATGACATGCGCCGCCTCCGGGTCACGGTCCACGTCGACCTCGACATAAGCGATCCCCTTCTCCCGCAGGAGCGCCTTGGCAGCCCGGCAATGGGGGCAATCGGGTGTCGTGTAGATCAGGACGCCGGAACCGTGTTCCCGGCCCGCGTTGTCCTGAAGCCAGCCGATCACCTCGGCTGCGGACCTGTTCGGCGGGAAGACCGGATAGAAGACATGCTCGACCAAACCATCCTTGAGAATGAGGGTCAGCCGCTTGATCAGCCGCATCCCCTCGACCACCATGGTCGGCAGGCGCATGTCGTCCGAGAACTCGAAATCGGCATCGCTCAGGACCGGAAAAGACAGATCCAGGCGGTCGGAGAGTTCCTTCTGGTAGTCCGCGGTCTGCGAGCTCAGGCCAAAGACCTTGACACCGAAGGCCGCGAAAACGTCCTTTTCCGCCTGAAACGACAGTGTCTGCGGCGTGCAGCCGCGCGCACCGGGAATATCGTTCCAGCCGGGCGGCAGCTCGACGCCGGGAACACCGGTCATCGGATAGGCGTAGACGACCACCCTGCCGGGCACCTTCGAAAGATCCACCCGGTCTCCCGTCGTCGCACGCAGACCGACAGAGCACACCTTCATCCCCTTCAGATGGTCAGCTCCGCCATCGTCGACCGGACGCGGCAGGTCATCGGGAAGGACAAGCGGATTGGTGTTGTTTTGCGCATTCGTCATGGATCGAGAACTCCCATTTCCTGTGCAATCCGTGCCTCAAAAGCGGTTCCGCGAACAGGTCCAGTATGTTCAATTTTTGAGGGTCCGGTTCCACAATCAAACGACGAGATCAAGGGACGGCAACCCGTTCCTGTTTTGCGATGACCCGAGAATGATCGCTTTTCGCTCAAAGCAGACAATACTTGTGGTGTCCGCTCAGGTCCGCACCCGGCTCAACACGTATCATCCGTCGGGAGTTTCGGATGTACCCGCTCCAGTCTTGCGCAAGCGCAGGGCAATCACGCCAACGCTGCCAATTTGACGAACGTCAGAAGTAACATCTCGAAGCGGTGCTGACGGCACGATAGTGTTGCGATTCAAAGAAAAAGAAAATTCCTTTCACAGGAGGCTTGCATGGGGTGGTTTGCGGGATCATCAAAGATTGGCGCGGTGTTGCTTGGTATGGTTCTCGGGGCCAACGCCCATGCCGATGGGTTCGAAATGGCGGGTGCGAGCGTAGACGAGCGCATGACATACCACCGGGCAGTTGATGCCGCTGTTTGGGCCATGCCTCTCATGAATTTCAAATTCTACCGGGACGCGCTGGCTGATGCCGGAGTTGGTCCGAATGATGTCGGCTATTTTTCGGAATTGCAGGACTGGCGCTTCCAGACGGCGACTCCGAACAACACCACTCCCTACATCATGACCTATTGGTCCATTGAAGATGGTCCAGTGGTGGTTGAAATGCCCCCTTCCGAGGACGGAGTGGGGATTTTCGGCACGATCATGGACGCATGGCAGAGACCACTGGACGACGTTGGCGCGGCAGGGCGCGATCGCGGTCTTGGCGCGAAATACCTGATTGTTCCGCCGGGTTACGATGGTCCACTCCTGCGAAACGCGCTCGTCTATGAGCAGGAGACCAACTTCGGCTTCGCGGTCTTGCGGCCAATCCTGCCGGGTGGCGCAACCGCTGAGAACCTTGCCAAGGCAACGGAACTGACAAAGAAACTCAGGATCTATCCTCTTTCCGAAGCAGACAGTCCATCGACCAACTACATCGATCTTTTCGGCAAGTTGCTGGAAATGACACCCAAGCTGGATGGAAGCATATACGCAGAGATCCACGCGATGATCGGCGAAGAAACCGTTCTGGAGCGCGACCTTGCGATGATGGGACTGCTGTCACGGATCGGGATCAGGCGGGACCAGCCATTTGCGCCGAGCGACGAACTTCAATCGATGTTCGATGCCGCCGGGCCAGAGGCTCTGGAATACATGATTGATCAATACCACCGCGTTCTGAATCCGTTTGTCTTTGAAGGCAAACGCTGGTCGGCACTGGTTCCCGACGGATCCCGCGAAACGGAGTGGTCCTACGAGTACCCTGCCTACTACGACTATCACGCACGCGGCGCGCTTTACTACGCCATCATCACCAGCGTGAAAAACTACGGCAGCTCGACCTACTATCTCGATCTTGCGGAAACCCCGGATGGCGAGTGGCTTGACGGTAGCCGGAATTACAAGCTGACAATGCCGCCGGATGTGCCGGTTCGAGACTTTTGGGCGATAACGACCTACGACCTGGAAACGGCATCTTACCTGCGCGATCTGGAACCGAGCAGCATTGACTCCACAATGCCGGATGTCGTGGCCAACGAGGACGGGTCAGTCGACATCTTTTTCGGGCCAAATGCACCAGAGGGCAAGGAGAGCAACTGGCTGCCGACCGACCCTGAACGTCGTTTCTTTCTTCTGGCCCGCTTTTACGGACCAGAGCCGGCACTGCTCGACAGCAGTTTTGAACTGAACGATATCGAACGCAACGACTAGGCCATATCCTCATAAAGCAGGCCGAAATCATCCAATTCCCGCTTAGGGTTGCTGCGTTTCAGGCGCACCAATCGCGCTTGTCATCCTGTGACTGGCCGAGCCCGGTTCGCGCTCGCTTGCTGTCTTCGGCGATCATGGTGCGCAGCCATGTCATCAGCTTCTTCAAGGGCGGGCGCTTGACGCCCTGCCGTGTCAGCATGTGATAGCCGGTTCCCGGGTCTTCTTCATCCTCGAAAAGCACCTGCAGGCTGCCTGCGTCGATATCCGGTTTGATAAACGCCTTGGCCGTCGCCGATACCCCCTCGCCGCGCCGCAATCCTTCAAGCAGCATGTAGCCCGGCAGATGGGTGACGTTGAGCTTCTCACAGGGCACGACGCCCTGGTTCTCCATCCAGATGGCCAGTTCGTTGGTGCCGTATTCCTGCAGCCACGGGAAATCCAGAATGTCCTCGGGGCTTTCGATCGCCCTGTCGCCGATCAGGCAGCGTGCACCCACAACGGCAAAGTTGGTCGGCAAAAGCAGTTCGGAATCCAGACCGGGCCAGTCGCCCCTGCCAAAGCGGATCGCCATGTCGGTGCCGCCGGGGGTCAGTTCGATGACTTCGGCCGTCGGGTTGAGCATCAACTCGATGTCCGGGTGCTTCAGCCGGAAATCGTTGATCCGCGGCATCAGCCAGCTGACCGCGAATGTCGGCGTCATGGTGATGTTCAGCGGCCTTGCCTGGTCGTCCTTGAGGAGCGCATCGACGGTGTCGCGAATGGCTTCGAAACCGCCTTTCAGTCCGCCGAACAGCTGTTCGCCCTCCAGGGTCAGGGCAACACCCCGGCCCTCCCGCACGATCAGTTTCAGTCCCATGAAACTCTCAAGGCTTCGGATCTGCTGACTGACAGCCGCATGGGTGACATTGAGCTCCCGTCCGGCGGCGGAAAGGCTTCTTGTCTCGGCCACGACGGCAAACACCTTGAGACTGTTCAGCGGAGGCAGGGCACGCCAGTCCATATGTAACTTATCCTTACATATCAAAATTCTTACTGACTCGCGTTTCTCCCACGTCAGAGCCATATTCTCATCAGACGCCAACCGAGGAGTGTAAGTCAATGTTAGATATTTATGCACGCAGCCTTCTGGAAGCAACCCGGTCTTCGCGCGCAGAAACGATGGACCCGCGCACCAAGCGCCGTCTGGCCGAGGAACGGAACAGGGAAGAACAGGCCGCCCGTGTCTGGTGGCGCAGGCCCTATTGGGTGTAATCCCCGCGAGCCTTCATCGACGGTCTCGACAAGACAGGGTCCGGCACAAACGCCGGACCCTGCTTTTTTTTGATCACACCGGATGCCCTTGCCCGCGCAGTGCCCTCCGTTTTCCACCGCAACTGGCCTATGTTTCCCGGCTTCGGCACCGTCGTCCGGTTTAGCCCGACAATGGTCTATTGAAGCGATCCTCAGTCAATAAACTTGTCATTCCGGCTGAAGCGTAGCGGAAGGCCGGAAACCAGTAGCAACTTGTTTCTCCGTCTTCCATTAACGTCTATTCATAGGGGATACTGGTTCCCGGTCTTGCCGCGAATGCGGCAAGCCGGGACGACAAATCCGGGAGAAAACACCGTATCCCGACCTGGTGCCGATCGGAATTGCGCAGCTTTCTCAACGGCATAAGTTCGAACGTATTTTCTAAGCCGGACAGCAGTGGGTTCGACCGCGTCTGAAATTATGGCTTTGCCAGGGGAACCAATGCGCCACGCGCCTCCAGATTGGACAGCACAAGCGGTCCTTCAACACCTTGGTGATCTCGGAACAGAGGAAAACCGGCAGGGCTTGGCCCGGTTCGGCATCGACGCTTCCAGAGCCTTCGGTGTGCCGCTTTCCGTTCTGCGCCCTTTTTCCAGGAAACTCGGAAAGGTGCCGGACCTAGCAGACGATCTTTGGGCGTCCGGTTTTCACGAGGCACGGTTGCTTGCGATTCTGATCACGCCGCCGAAGGCGATGACGGCAGAACTGATGCAGCGCTGGCTTGACGACATCCAGTCCTGGGACCTCTGCGACCAGCTTACCAATGTCTATGCGCGGCGCCCGGATTCAGGTGCACTCGTTGCGGAGCTTGTGGCGAGCGAGCGCGAGTTCGTCAAGCGGGCCGGATTTGCGCTGATCGCCTGGCGCGCCGTCCACGCGAAAACCGCTTCGGACCAGGCGTTTCTGGATTGCTTCGCCTTCATCCGCACGGCCTCCACGGACGAACGCAACTTCGTCTGGAAGGCGGTGCATTGGGCGTTGCGGCAAATCGGCAAACGCTCGGTGTCCCTGCATGGTCCGGCGCTGAGCCTGGGCGAGGAACTGGCCCGGTCCGACGACCGGACCGCGCGCAGGATCGGCCGCGAAACCGTCAAGGAGCTGTCCTCACCAAACGTGCGTGAGCGCCTCGGCATCGGATAATCCCGGTCAAACCTCGACTTCGACGGTGCCGATCGGGTTGGAACAGCACGCGAGAATGTATCCTGCCTCGATGTCGTCTTCGCTGATCCCGCCGGAGTGGACCATGTGCACTTCGCCGTCCAGTTTTCGTACCTTGCAGGTCCCGCAAACGCCGAACGTGCATCCGGACGGAATGTTGAGGCCGGCATCCTTGGCAACCGCAAGCACGGTATCGGTCTCGGCGCACCAGGCGGAAACGCCCGACTGGGCGAAAACGATCTGCGCCTTTGTATCTTCCTGCGGGACAACATCGTCAAACTCGGTCAGCTCCGCCTTGGTTTCGGCAGGTGCCTGGAAACTCTCCTGGTGATAGCGGTCCATGTCGTAACCGAGCGCGTTCAGAATCTCCCGGACGGCATCCATGAACCCTTCCGGACCACAGCAATAGACGTCGCGCTCCAGGTAGTCGTTGCACATCAGGCCGAGCATCAACTGGTTGAAATGCCCGCGATAGCCGGTCCAGACCTCGTAAGGATCGCTCTGCCTGACGACAAAGTGCAATTGCAGTCCGGTCACCCGGCTCGCCATGTATTCCAGTTTCTGACGGAAGATCAGATCCGCCGGACGTCTGGCGCACTGGATGAAACAGATGTCCGGGTCCTCGCCCCGTTCAAAAAGCGTCTGGGCCATCGACATCATCGGCGTGACGCCTGAGCCTGCCGAGATGAACAGGAATTTCCCGTCCGGGTTCGGCGGCAGATGAAAGAGCCCGGCGGGACCGAACGCCTTCAGCCGCATGCCCGGCTTCAGAGTGTCCAGAAGCCAGCGCGATCCCTGACTTCCGGGCTGGGCCTTGACGGTTACCGAAACATAAGCGTTGGAGACCGGCGAGGACGACAGCGTATAGGTTCTCTGCACATTGCCGCCTGGCAGCGGCAGATCCAGCGTGATGAACTGCCCCGCCCGGTAGACAAACGTCGCCCCGGACGGCGGACGGAATGAGAATGTCTTCACATCGGGTGCTTCGGGCACCACCATCACGCACTCCAGCAACTCGCTGTCGGACCAGACAGGCGTGTCGCGTCCCGGCATCCGTATCATGGGATTACTCCGCCGCTACACGGAAGCGCCCGAGAAGGGACGTTTCCAGATGCGCGGCATACCAGTCAACGAACTGGATCACGCCGCTTTCCTGCACCGGTGAATACGGCCCGGGCTCGTAGGCCGGAGAACAGATGCCGATCTGGTTTTCCTCAACGATCCGGCGGTCCTCGTCATTGGTGTGGGTCCAGACCTCGGTCAGCCGATCCAGATCGTAGTCGACGCCTTCCTGCGCATCCTTGTGAACCAGCCATGTGGTGGTCACTTCGGATTCCATCGGCCCGATCGGCAGGACGCGGAAGGTGAGAACCTGATCCGACAGGAAATGGTTCCATGTGTTCGGATAGTTGAAGAACAGGCACGTTCCGGCATTGTCGAAGGGAACGGTCCCGATCCGCTTCGACACGGCCGCCTTGCCGTCCATCGTGTAGCTGACGGCTTCCCCCAGGAACGGAATGCGCACGAAGCGCCACTGTTCATTCGGCGAGATCACGTATTTCGCGGGCAATCCTGCGTTCTCGCAGCGCTCGACGTGCTGTTTTCCAACGTTGGACGTGGATGCATCATCGGCTCCGACAAGGTTCGGATCATCGGGGAACGTCCGGCACAACGAAGGATGGGAGCCGGAACAGTGGTAGCATTCCCGGTTGTTCTCCAATACGAGCTTCCAGTTGCCTTTCTCGATGATCGTCGATTGATGCGCGACCTTCAGGTTTCCGAGATCGTGGGGCCCGAGATAGCGTTCGGCCTGACGTCGCAGGCCGGAGGCGTCCGGCGCGACCCCGGCAAGACAGATGAAGACCATGCCGGACACATCAATGCAGTGAACGGTCTTCAGCCCATGGTCCCCGGGTTTGAAGTCGGCGCCCATCTCGCGCGCCCAGAGGAGCTTGCCGTCCAGTTCATAGGTCCACTGATGGTAGGGACACACCAGCTTGGGCGCCGATCCCCTGGCGGCGGAACAGATGCGGCTGCCGCGGTGGCGGCATGAATTGTGGAATGCCCGAATAACCCCGTCAGCCCCGCGAACGACGATGACCGAGTAAGCGCCGATCTGCAGCGTGACGTAGTTTCCGGTTTTCGGAAGTTCTGCGGAGCAGATCGCGAAAACCCAGTCTTTCTGCCAGATGTGGGCGAGATCGGCCTGGAATACATCACTGTCGGTATAGAACGGCTGCGGCAGTGAATAGCCGGGCCGCCGGCTCATCAAGAGCGAAAGAATGTCCGAGTCGCTGTACATGTGCGTGATCCTGATGTGTTCGCTGCCACCGAGCGTTGATGCTGCGAAAACTAGTCCCGGACCAATCCTCCGCCATAGCTCAAAAACGGCATCCGCTTATTCAAGTGAGACGCTGCCCAAAAATTCCGCATCGAGGCGAAGTCAGATGTCTTTCACCAGCCTCAAAGCGTCGTAGATCGCGGCATGGGTGTTCCTGGCGGACACCGCATCCCCAATCCTGAACAGCGCAAATTCCCCATCGGGATTGGCCTCGAGCGGTTGGGGACGTCCGAAAATCAGCGCCTCCTGGTTCACGGCACCAAGATTTTTCGACTTCGGCTTGAGGTCGAAATAGAGATCGTCCAGCGGAATCGTCGCATGATTGACGATGATCTGGTCGAAGTCGCGCTCCTCGGTATGGCCGGAGTAGTCCGTTCCGATAACCGCCGTGATCCTGTTACCCGCGCGTTTGGCCGCCTTCAGACGATAGGTGACCGTGAAGCGGACATCCTTGTCCTGCAGCGCGCGCATGTAGGGCACCAGGTTCATTCCCATGACCTCCGGCGAGAAGGACCGATCCGGCGTCATGATCTCGACATGTGCTCCGGTCTTGGCGATCATTTCGGCCGCCTGCAACGCCGCGTGATCGCCGGCATCGTCAAAGATGAGAACCTGCTTGCCCGGTTTGACGTCCCCGGCAATCATGTCCCAGGCGGATACGACCAGATCATTGCCCTCCGACAGCACTTCCGTATGCGGCAGACCACCCGTCGCCACAATAACGATGTCAGGCGATTCAGAATTTACGTCAGATAGTTCTGCGTATGTATTAAAGTTGAATCTCACATTCCTGGCGAGGCATTGCTGCATGCGCCAGTCGATGATCGAGATCATTTCACGGCGCCTCTCGGACTGTGCCGTCAGCCGCACCTGCCCACCCGCATCAGGTGCTGCCTCGAAGACGACAACATCGTGGCCGCGTTCGGATGCAACCCGGGCGGCCTCCATACCCGCCGGACCGGCCCCGACGACAACAACCTTTTTCGTTTCGCTTGCCTGAGATATCTCGTGCGGCATCGTCAGTTCGCGGCCCGTGGCCGGATTGTGAATGCACAGAGCTTCACCGCCCTGGTAGATCCGGTCGAGGCAGTAGGTCGCGCCGACACAGGGCCTGATATCCTCTTCCCGCTTCTGCGCGATTTTCCGGACGATCAGGGGATCGGCCATGTGCGCACGTGTCATGCCGACCATGTCCAGCAGGCCCTCGGCGATTGCGTGACGTGCCGTTGCAACGTCGGGGATCTTGGCAGCGTGGAATGTCGGCAAGCCGATTTCCCGCCGCACCCTTCCGGCGAAGTCGAGATGCGGCGCGTTGCGCATGCCCTGCACCGGGATGACGTCCGTCAGGGCGGCGTCGGTGTCGATATGGCCGCGGATCACGTTCAGGAAATCGATTTGGCCGGTCGCTTTCAGGCGACGGGCGATTTCCAGCCCTTCCTCGGCTGTTATGCCCCCCTTCATCGCCTCATCGGCCGTGAAGCGAATTCCGAGAATGAAATCCTCCCCGACCCGTTTCCGGATGGCGTCGATGACCTCAAGCGAAAACCGCATCCGGCTCTCAAGCGTTTCGCCGCCATAAGGGCCGTCAAGCTGGTTTGTCGCCGGCGACCAGAACTGGTCCATCAAGTGGCCGTAGGCTTCCAGTTCAACACCATCCATGCCGCCTTCCTTCATGCGCTCCGCAGCGTCGGCATAGTCCTCTATAATGCGCGCGATATCCCAGTCCTCGACAAGTTTCGGGAAGAACCTGTGCGCAGGCTCCTGGGCCATCGTCGAGGAGACAGACGGCAACCAGTCGCCCTTGTTCCAGCCGGTCCGGCGGCCCAGATGGGTGAGCTGGATCATGACGGCGCAGCCGTGGTTGTGGCAGGCATCGGTCAGTTGCCGGATCCACGGCACGACTTCGTCCCTGTAGGCGAGAATGTTGTTGAATGCGGGCGGCGAGTTGCGCGACACGGCAGCCGAACCCGCCGTCATTGTCAGTGCGACCCCTGCCCTGGCCCGGGTCTCGTGATAGGCCCGATAACGCTCCTTGGGCATGCCGTCCTCGGGATATGCCGGCTCATGAGACGTGATCATGATCCTGTTTTTAAGCGTCAGGTGCTTGAGCTGATAAGGCTGCAGCAGTGGATCCTTCGACATGCGCTTCCCTCAATTCGCATCCGGCCGGCCTGCCCGGTCACCGGCGAGCTTATTGCGGGGCGCTGCAAGGTGAAAAGCCGCAAAAACGACATTTATGTCGCTTTTAAAGACATGTATGTCAATTTTGGTTGTTCAGAGGGTATTCGGCTGCTAACGAGCCTCCATGAACGAACCCCTGATCGAAAAAACCAGCGGATGGCGCGGAACCCGGGAGCTCTGGATCCAGGCGGCATACAGTGCCTTGCTGGACAGCGGTATCGATGCGGTCAAAGTCATGCCGCTCGCGGAGCGCATGGGCCTGTCCCGCACGAGTTTCTACGGTCATTTTTCCGATCGCAAGGACCTGCTCGACGCATTGATCGCGCTCTGGCGATCGAAAAACACCGGCAATCTGATCCGGCGGACCGAGGCCTATGCAGAGACCATTACCGAAGCCATCCTGAACGTTTTCGACCTGTGGCTCCTGCCGGACCTGTTTGATTCAAGGCTGGAATTCGCCGTCCGGAACTGGGCCCATTCCGACACGCGGCTCGCCGGGATGCTGGAAGAGGCCGATCTGATCCGGATCAAAGCACTGCAGTCCATGTTCGAGCGCTTCGGTTTCGAAGCCCTCCACGCGAACGTGCGGGCAAACACGGTCTATCAGACCCAGATCGGATATATTTCCATGAAGAAGGACGGGCCTTCAGACCCGTTGGCACCGCGCCTGGAACGCATGCGCACCTATGCGGAAATCTTCGCCGGACAGCCGGTGACCGACGCTGAGGCCGCCCGGTTTTTCGCGCGGCATCCGGTCTGCGACGCCTGACTATCCCACCAATGGAAGCGCGCACCAGGCGCCCATTGGTTTCCCGCTGCCGACGCGCTACGCCTCTCCCCGAGGCTTTTCCGGTACAACATAAGTCAACGGAAGTGCGGTTGTATTCTTGATCTGCTCCATTGCAAAGGTTGTCGACACATCCGAAATATCGATTTTGGCGATCAGCTTTTTGTAGAAGGCGTCGTAGGCCTCGATGTCCGGTACCGCAACACGCAGGAGATAGTCGACCTGCCCTGCCATGCGATAGAACTCGACAACTTCCGGGAACTCCTGAATCACATCTGCGAATTTTTTCAGCCAGTCTTCCGAATGCTGGCTCGTCGTGATCGCAACAAAGGCCGTTACCTTGGCGTTCACCTTTCCCGGATCCAGAATGGCCACGCGACCGGTGATGACGCCGTCTTCCTCCATCTTCTGGATGCGGCGCCAGCAAGGCGTCGTCGACAGACCGACACGGCGGCCGATTTCGGCAACCGGGACAGTGCAGTCCTCCTGAAGTATCGACAGGATGCGGCGATCGATGCGATCAATCATGGCGGTGACTTCCAGTTCTAGGCGTGCGACTAGTAGCGCGGATAACTCGGCCCGGAGGAAATGATTTCCGGCACAGGCGAAATGACGTATGGAATTTTTCTTTCGGCATGTCAAATCGCGTTTATCGGAGTATTTTATCCTCAAACTCGCGACGAAACCTAGATCAGCCGCGCCACTTCCGCCCGGAGGACGGGCAGAAGATCTGTCTCAAACCACGGATTTTTCCGGAGCCAGGCATTGTTGCGCCAAGACGGATGCGGCAGCGGCAACACTTTCGGCTTTCCGCTTTCTGCTGCAGCGCTGAAATAGTCTTGCCACGAACCGACGGTTTCCGTGAGACTCTTCTTGCGCATCGCACCGAGATGATACGCCTGCGCATATTGTCCGATCACCAGGATCATTTCTATTTTCGGCATCTCGGCAAACAGGGCGTCGTGCCAGAGGGTGCGGCATTCCTTGCGTGGCGGAAGATCCCCACCCTTGTCGTCAAGACCCGGAAAGCAAAACCCCATCGGAACGATGGCGAGCCGGTCAGCGTCGTAAAACATTCCCTCGTCTATTCCCATCCAGCTTCTGAGCCGGTCTCCTGAGGGATCGGTGAACGGCCGGCCGCTTTTGTGAACGCGCGTGCCGGGCGCCTGCCCGCTGACGCACAGCCGCGCACTCGACGACACCTGCAGAACCGGCCTCGGCTCGTGTGGCAAGGCCTTTCCGACCGGATCCTCTATGCATTTTCGGCACGCACGAATGCGCGCGGAAAGACCATCCAGGTTCGGGGAATTATGTTGAAACGACAAAGAGTTGCACCCTGATACAGCCGGTTAACGCAATGCTTACCACGATCCTGAGGACGATCTTAAGGAATGATGAGTCAGAGTGCATAAACACGCAGCATCACAATAACGATATCAACACATTCCGGCGTCCCATGAAGTCCCAAGCGTCAGATACAGTTGGCGAAACGATCGCGATCAACAGGCGGCGCGCCGAGCGGCGGCGCGAGCTTGCACGCTCGGTACGTGATATCCGCAGCCGCCTTGGAGCTCCAGAGAACCGGCAGTCGACCTTCGAGCACGAACGTCAGCACCTTTTTGCCGATACGCGCATCAACGCGGCGTTTGCCGCGCCGCTGCTTGCGCTGATCGTGGCCGCGATCTCCTCGCTTTGGGTTAGTCCGCAGTTCATGGGCGCCTGGTTCCTGGTCACCATCTGCGCACACTTCCTGATGGTCGTGATCAGCCATTCCTACGAAAAGGCGCCTTCGGACCAGAAAGTGCGTGTCGTGTGGCGCCGCCGGTTCACGGCGGGCGACCTGATCTACGGATGCAGCTGGGCGATGTTCTTCCTGATGCCGGAACGGATCGGGTCCGGGGAAGGCCTTGTCATCTTCCACTTCGCGACACTCCTGATCGTCATCGCGATGAACACCATGCAGTCGGCAAACCTGCCCAAGTGTCTGCTGGCAAGCACGCTGCCGATCACATTCGTCGTCACTTTCACCTTCCTGCAGCAGTCGAGCGCGGTTCACTACACTCTTGCTGCCATGGCCATCGGGGCACAGGGCTTCTTCCTGATCCTGGGCAACCAGCTTCTCAAAAACGCCAACACGATGCTTGAGTACCGCGCAGACAAGGATCACCTGATCGCCGAACTGGAAACCGCGAACTCCGTTTCCGACGAGGCGCGCCGGCGTGCTGAGGCCGCCAACCTCGCGAAATCCCGTTTCCTCGCGACGATGAGCCACGAGCTCAGAACGCCTCTCAATGCCATTCTCGGGTTTTCCGAAATCATGAAGGACGAGGTTCTGGGTCCCATGACCAACAAGAACTACCGGTCCTACGCGGAAGACATTCACGGGTCGGGCGAACATCTTCTCAATCTCATCAACGAGATACTTGACCTTTCGCGGATCGAGGCGGGCCGTCACGAATTGCATGAGGAAAGCATCTACCTGCACGACGTGGTTGCCGAATGCGGGACGATGATGAAAGTCCGCGCAAAGGCAAAGTCGATTGCGCTTCACCACGCCCACCAGGCGGACCTGCCACGTGTCTGGGCCGATGAGCGCGCCATACGGCAGGTCATTCTCAATCTGATGTCGAATGCCGTGAAGTTCACGCCTGTCGGAGGTGAAGTCCGGGTGAACCTGGGACCGACTTCAGATGGCGGACAGTATGTCTCGGTTCGCGACAATGGCCCGGGTATTCCCGAGGAGGAAATTCCGACGGTACTCGAAGCCTTCGGTCAGGGGTCGCATGCCATCAAGAGCGCCGAACAGGGAACCGGTCTCGGACTGTCGATCGTCCAGGCGCTGATCTCCATGCATGACGGCAAATTCAAGATCAATTCCAGGCTGGGAGAAGGCACCGAAGTCATCGTATCGCTGCCCCCTTCGCGCAACATGAATTACACCGGCGACACCAAGGCTTCAGCCGTCAGCGCGCGCGCCGCGCAGCAGGTGGCGGTCCGCAGCGCCTGACGTCAGGACTTTCCCGAAACACCGGCGTCTGCGAACGTCGCCATGCCCGAATGCATTTCGGAGGCAGCCTTGACCACGCCGGCAGCGAGTGCCGCGCCGGACCCTTCGCCAAGCCGCATGCCGAAATCGAACAATGCGTCCTTGCCGAGCCGCTCAAGCACGCGCCCATGCGCATGCTCAGCGGACACATGAGCGAACAGGCAATGATCGAGCCCGGACGGGTTCATCGCGTAAACCACTGCCGCGGCAGCCGTGGTGACAAAGCCGTCGACGATGACGGGAACACGCTGCAGGCGCGCGGCGATGATCAGTCCCGCCATGGCCGCGATTTCACGGCCGCCGACCTTTCTGAGAATTTCGAGCGGATCGCTCTCACCGTTCAGCCTGGCAACCGCCTTTTCTACGGCCTCGCGCTTTCTGGCAAGACCGTCGTCATCGACACCGGTTCCGCGTCCGATCCAGTCGGAAGCCTCTCCGCCAAACAACCCATGAAAGACGGCCGCTGCCACCGTCGTGTTGCCAATCCCCATTTCACCAAGGCAGATCAGGTCAATCCCGCCGGCCAGCGCTTCCATCCCGTAGGCCATCGTCGCGGCGCAGTTGGCCTCGTCCATGGCGTCTTCACGCGTGATGCTCGGCGTCGGCATGTCGACCGCAAGATCAAACACCTTCAGGCCGATGTCATTGACGCGGCAGAGCTGATTGATGGCGGCTCCACCGGCAGCGAAGTTTTCCACCATCTGCTTGTTCACGGCACTTGGAAACGCGGACACGCCTTCTTCGGCAACCCCGTGCGCAGATGCGAAGATCGCGACCATCGGCCGGGTGACCTTGGGCGGTGCGTTGCCGGACCAGGCGGCCAGCCATTCCGCGATCTCTTCCAGACGCCCCAGGGATCCGGCAGGTTTCGTCAGCTGACTGTCCCTGTCCCTGACCTTCTGCAATGCTTCCTCGTCCGGACCCGGCATCGACTTGACGAGGTTGCGGATATCATCGAACGGAAGCGCGGTCTCGGATAGGGACATGTTGTTTTTCCCGGTCTGGTTTTTTATGGGAGTTCCGATACTTGGTCCTCTCCGGCGGCTGATCTATAACGGCGCGTTGGAAAAACTCAAGCACAGGACCGGCCTGATGAGCTCGGAAACCGACCAATCCTCAGATTCTCGGGAAAAACACGGCCAGAACCGGTCCGGAGCAGCACCTTCGAAACTGATCGGATCACTGGCGATCCTTGCAGCCGATACCGCCGCGTGTGTCCGCTTCTTTTCGCGCCTGCCCCTGCCGAAGGTAAATGACGCCGACACTCCCGCCGCGGCACCGAATTTTCCGCAAATCGCAGCTGCGGCGCCGCTCGCAGGTCTTGTCGTTGCCCTTCCCGCCGCCGGTCTCGGAACCCTGCTCGGTTACACCGCGCTGCCCGGCTTCGCAATCGCGGCGCTCATCCTCGCAGCGTTGTGCACAACGACAGGGGCTTTGCACGAAGACGGCCTCAGCGATGTCGCCGACGGTCTCTTCGGCGGATCCACGCCGGCCCGCAGGCTGGAGATCATGAAGGACAGCCGCATCGGGGCCTTTGGCGCGCTCGCCCTTGTTCTGACCGTTGTCCTGCGCATTTCCCTGCTGGCGGTCCTCTGGCAAAAATTCAGCCCGGCAGATGCGGCGCTTCTGTTCCTTGGCACCGAAGTCATCAGCCGGACGATCCTGGTCTGGCAGTGGTGCCAACGACCGCTGGCCCGCCCGGAAGGTCTTGCCGCCAGATTCGGAAAGCCGGACGCCGGGACAGCGCGCAAAGCCGGGTTGCTGACGCTTCCTTTTCTCGTTCCAGCCGCGCTTCTGCTTTCCCCCACAGCTCTTTTCCTGGGCCTTGTGATCGCAATAGGCACGGGTTTTGCCGTCGGACAAGTTGCTCAGGCAAAGATCGGCGGTGTGACGGGTGACGTTTTGGGCGCTATTCAGCAAATCTGCGGGCTTGGATTCCTGGTCGGGATGCTTATGGTGCCTTGAGCAGGTGTTAGGTGGGCGGCGACACGCGATGATTGATCAAATTGACGATGGTTCAACAGGCACTTGGTCTCTTACGCTGAGGTCAGTTTTGCTGGTGTCGCTGCTTCTCGTGCTGGCCGGATGCGGCAGTCGCCCGGAATTCGGCGCACTGGCACTGACCGAAGTTCCAGCGCAGGGCGCAAAATCCCACGACATCATGATCGTCACGACGCGTGAGCGCGACAGCCGGCCGGACACGTATTTCAACGGAGAGCGCGGCGAAAAGGTCAGCTACGCTCATGCCACCATCTCCGTGCCGCCCAGCCACGAGGTCAGCCAGGTCGAATGGCCGGAGAGCCTGCCGGGCAACCCTGAGACGGAGTTCGTCGCCCGGGACGCCGGCTACATAGAGGACCAGAGCACTTTCATTCGCCAGATCAACAGCCGTCTGGCCAAGATGCCGCGCGGAAAACGCGACATCTTTCTGTTCATACACGGGTACAACACGCTGTTTCCCGAAGCGCTGTATCGTTTCGTTCAGGTGGTACACGACGGCGACATTGACGGCGTGCCAGTTCTCTTCACCTGGGCCTCGCGCGGCAAACTTCAGGATTATGTCTATGACCTGAACAGTGCCGCCGTCGCGCGGCAATCGCTCGCGGAAACCATGCTGCTGCTCGCCAAGACGAACGCGGACAACATCACCATATTGGCGCATTCCATGGGCAACTGGCTGCTCATGGAGACGGCCATCCAGTCCTCGCCGGAACAGCGGCGGGCCCTGTCGGGCAAGGTCAAAGTCGTAATCCTGGCCGCACCGGATATCGACATCGATCTCTTCAAGGCGCAGCTGAGGAAACTCGGTAGACCGACAAATCCCTATGTCGTGGTTGTTTCAAGGGACGATCGCGCCCTGCGGCTCTCACGGGCGATTGCGGGCGGCAAGGAACGCGTCGGAGCGTATTCGAACGACGAGGAGCTTGCCGAACTCGGTGCCATCGTAATCGACGTGACGGAATTGGATTCGCTCGATTCGGCCAATCACTCCAAGTTCGCGCAGCTTGCACAGCTCAGTCCGGAATTCCGCGAGACGCTCGGGCAATCGGGCCTGAGATCGACGACCGAACGAGCGCGCGGCGCGACGCTTGGCGACAGTCTTGGAACGTTTGTCGGCAACACGGTGGCCCTTCCCGTCAACATCATTACCGCCCCATTCAATCCCGCCGGGCTTCGCTGACGACGCATCCGCAGCCCGGGCCGACGTTTTTATGACTTGGCAAAGCCACAATCTGTGGCCATATCGGCATCATGAACTCGCCATGTGTCAGATTCTGCCAGATTGACCGGTCCACGGGATTGTGTGCCGGCTGTTCGCGTTCGCTCGACGAAATCGCCGGCTGGGCCGGTTACAGCGAGGAACAGCGCGCCGAGATCATGGCCGACCTGCCCGCCCGCCGCGCCGCCGAGGGGCAAGAAGGCGGCGCGTGATGAGCAACAAGCCGAGACAGATCCGGGGCTTCGTCGTCGCCGCGCTGGTCGTCATCATGTTCGCGGCTGGTTTCTATTTTTTCTTCGGCGATCCGACCGACCCGGAAAACATCAATTTCGACGACAGCGGACCGCGGATCGTCGCGCTTTCCGCGCTCGCCTTCGTGTTTCTGGCTAGCTTCATATTCGGCCAACCTAAAATCCGGGAAATCGTCCAGGGCACGCTCTTCTGGGGCGGTCTTTGCGCGCTTCTGGTTGTCGGCTACACCTACCGGACCGATCTCGTCCAGGCGGGCTACCGCGTGCTTGGTGCCCTTGCGCCGGGGCTTGCCGTCACCCAGCCCGACGGATCGATCCTGATCGTCCGGGATGCGACCGGGCATTTCGTGCTCGATGGGCGGGTCAACGGGACACGGACCCATTTTCTGCTCGATACCGGCGCCAGCGCAGTTGTCCTGACCTATGACGATGCCCGCCGGGCCGGCTTCGATCCGGATGCGCTTTCCTTCACCGTGCCCGTTTCCACCGCCAACGGGCGGGCGATGGTCGCCCCGATCCTCATCGAGACGATCACTGTCGGCGATCACAGCCTGCGCAATATCCGTGGCTTCGTGGCCCGTGACGGCGCCTTGAGCGGCAGCCTTTTCGGCCTTACCGCGCTCGACAAGCTCAGAAGCTGGCGGATCGAGGGCGATCGCCTGATCATGAATCCGTGATCTACGGGAGCGCTATTCCGCAGCTTCTGCGGCGTGTTCCTGTGGACTGACAGCGGCCAGCGCCTTTTCCACGACCTCCAGCCCGGCACCGGGCCTGATGGCCTCCACGGTCAGGATCCGGCGCCAGCTGCGCGCGCCCGGCCGGCCGTGGAACAGACCGAGCATGTGGCGTGTCATGTGCGCCAGCTTGACACCATTTGAAAGCTGCCCTTCCAGGTAGCCCATATGCGCCCGAACCGCCTGCCAGGGAGACACGTCCTGCATCGACGCGCCATAGAGCCGGCGGTCGACCTCTCCCAGGATCTGCGGTGTGTGATAGGCCGCGCGCCCGAACATCAGTCCATCCAGGGTCTCAAGGTAAGGCTCGGCCTCGTCCAGGCTCTGCAAGCCGCCGTTCAGGCCAATGAACTTTTCCGGAAAGCGCTGCTTCAGCCGCAGGACGCGGTCGTAATCAAGCGGCGGAATGTCCCGGTTTTCCTTCGGGCTCAGGCCCTTCAGCCAGGCCTTGCGCGCATGCACCCAAAGGGCATCCGCACCGGCGGCAAAAACCGCATCCGCCATCCGGTCCAGCGCTTCTTCCGGGTCCTGGTCATCGACGCCGATGCGGCACTTCACCGTCACCGGGATTTCTACACCATCCTTCATGGAGGAAACGCAGGCGGCGACAAGCTCCGGTTTCTGCATCAGGCAGGCTCCGAAGCGTCCCGATTGCACGCGGTCTGACGGACAGCCGACATTGATGTTGACCTCGTCATAACCGAAATCCGCGGCAATCCTGGCAGACGCCACCATGTCCGTCGGATCAGACCCGCCAAGCTGGCAGGCGACCGGATGTTCCAGATCGGAAAACCCGAGCAGATGCTCCCGGTCCCCATGAATGACCGCTCCCGTCGTCACCATCTCGGTGTAAAGCAGCGCATGCCGCGACAACTGCCTGTGAAACGCACGGCAGTGCCTGTCCGTCCACTCCATCATCGGTGCAACGGCAAAGCGCGGCTTGTGGCCGGAATAGAGGCGGTCGGATGTCGTCATGGGCGCCTCCATATCATCTGAGGCAGTTTGACGCAAAGGTCAGGTTCGCATGACCGGTCCGGCGGCGATGCATGGCACCGCCGCCGCATTCAAACGCCTAGACGCGCTGGGTAAACGTCGCGGCCTTGACTTCGATGGCATAGTCCCTGGCGAGTTCCAGGAACGCGTCATAGCTCTTCTGGACTTCCGCAAAGGCCGGATTGGCGGCTGCGTTCTCGGCCATGACTTCGCCGACCGCGGTCTTCAGAGCCGCGATCACCTCGTCAGGGAATGCGCCGAAGGTGACGCCGTCGGCCTTGAGTTTCTGCATCGCGACCGCGTTGAAATAGTCGAACTGGGCCGTTGTCTCGACGGAGGTCGCCTCGGCCGCGTTGGCGATCACCGCCTGGAGATGGGCCGGCAGGCTTTCGTAAGCCTCCTTGTTGACGACAATCTCCAGCGCCGCTGACGGCTCGTGGAAGGCAGGCACGTAGCAGTATTTGGCAACCTTCTGCAGACCGAACGCCATGTCGAGCATCGGCCCGACCCACTCCGCAGCGTCGATCGCGCCGGACTGGAAGGACGGGAAGATTTCCGGCGGCGGCAGAAGCACCGCATTGACGCCGAGCTTGCGCATGGCCTCGCCGCCGAGCCCGGCAATGCGCATGTTCAGTCCGGCAAGGTCGTTGAGGCTTTCGATCGGTTTCTTGAACCAGCCGGCGGACTGCACCCCGGAATTTCCGGAATAGAACGGCTTCAGGCCGCGTTCGGCATAGATCCCGTCCCAGAGATCCTGGCCGCCGCCGTAGCGAAGCCACGCCGTCGTCTCCACCGCCGTCATGCCGAAAGGCACGGCGGAGAAGAAGTGAAGCGCGGAGTTCTTGGAGGCCGCGTAGTAAGGCGTCGAGTGGCCGATCTCCGCCGTTCCCTGCTCCACGGCGTCTTCCACGCCAAACGGCGGCACGAGTTCGCCGCCGGAGAACACCTTGAGCGTCAGCTGGCCGTCGGACATGGCCGCGACGCGCTCGGCGAAAGAGGTCACATTCGTGCCGACGCCCGGGGCTTTTGCGGGAAAGGATGTCGGAAGTTTCCACTCGACCTTGCCCTGTGCGACAGCCGGTGCCGCAAGCAGGGCAGCAGGCGCGGCAACAGCGCCCGCTTTCAGGAATTCCCGTCTTTTCATGTCCAGACTCCTCTCATCAAAACAAAACTCCGGGCAACCATGTCGCAAGAGCGGGGAAGATTGCAACAAGGCCGAGTGCCACGAGCTGGATTGCCACGAATGGTATCACGGCAACGTAGATCTGCGTGGTCCGAATGTCCGGCGGTGCAACCGAGCGAAAATAGAAAAGTGCGAACCCGAAAGGCGGCGTCAGGAAGGACGTCTGCAGGTTCAGCGCAATCAGGACCGCGAACCAGACCGGGCTGATATCCGTCTGCAGAATGATCGGCCCGACGATCGGCACCACGATAAAGATGATCTCGACAAATTCCAGAATGAACCCGAGCAGAAAGATCACCAGCATGGTGAGCAGCAGCATGCCGTAGGCGCCGCCGGGCAGCGACTGGAGCAGTTCAGCAACATGCTCGTCGCCGTCGAAGCCGCGGAAGACCAGCGATAGAATGCTGGCGGCAATCACGATGCCGAAGATCATTCCCGTGATCGTGACGGTCTCGCGCAGCGCGGATGCGAGCACGCCATTTCGCAGGAGCGACGCAGACACGGCAAGCATCAGGCCCAGCGCGACAGCGGTCGCGGCAACGGAGATCGCGGATTTCAGCGTCCAGTTGATGCGTCCGTCGGCAAAGTCGAGGCCGAGAATGCCGGCCTGACGGAGCGCGAGCAGCGCAACGGCCAGAAGAGCGCAGAAGAGCGCCGGGCGGGCAATGGCCCGGCCCTGCCCCGCTGAAGCAATCAGCAACGCGCCGGCAACACCCACGCTCGCGGCTTCGGTTGGCGTCGCGACACCGATCAGGATGCTGCCGAGGACGGCGACGATCAGGCCGAGCGTCGGTGCGATGGCCCCGGCCAGCTGCCGGCCTGTGACTGTGTCCCGCTCTGTTGTCTTGCCCCCGCCTTTGCCGCTGCGGCTGAGCCGGAAAACGACGTAACCGGCATAGAGCGCAACAAGCAGGAGCCCCGGAAGCAGGGCGCCTGCGAAAAGATCGCCGACGGTGACCGGATCGGGCGCGAAGTTTCCGGCTTCCTGCTGTGCTTCGAAATAGGCGTTGGAGATCTGGTCACCCAGCAGGATCAGCACGATCGAGGGAGGAATGATCTGCCCCAGCGTGCCGCTTGCACAGATCAGTCCGCTGCTCATGTGCCTGTCGACGCCGGCTTTCAGGAGGGCCGGAAGCATGATCGATCCCAGCATGACGATGGTCGCGCCGATGATACCGGTGGACGCGGCGATCAGGGCGCTGACCAGAACGACGGAAAGCGCCAGCGCCGACTGGTTTCCGCCCAGCGCCGCACTCAGGCTCTTGAGCATCCGCTCCGCCTGCTGCGATTTTTCCAGCAGCAGCCCCATCAGCACGAACAGGGGCACCGCCAGCAGCAGCGGGTTCGTCATGATGCCGAAAATCCGCTGCGGAACCGCCTGGAAGAAAACAAGGTCGAAATCGCCGAAGGATGCAGCCAGGAGCGCGACAAGCGTCGGTGCGCCCGCAATGGCCAGCAGCACCGGGACACCGGAGAGAATGCAGGCGAAGACGGCGAGTGCCATCACGAGCAGCCAGACGATTTCGATGCTCATGACGCCTTCCGCCGAAAGAACCCGATGACCCGTGAAACGGTCAGCCAGACCACCAGTGCCGGGAGGATCAGCAGACAGGTCTTGACGAGGAAAAGCCCCGGCAAACCGCCGGTTTCAGGCGATCCCTCGAAGATTATCCAGGAGCTGCGCACAAGAGGATAGGCCATCCAGAGCATGATGACGAAGACCGGCAGAGCCAGGGCCATGTCACCCAGCCAGTCGATCCGCCGGTTGGCGGCCTCGGTGAGTCTCTGCCGGAAAACGTCGACGCGGACATGCTTGTCCGCCTCGAACGACACGGCGACGGAAAGAGCCACCAGCGAGGCGAACGCATAGTTGACCGCATCCTGAATTTCCAGAAAGCCGAAACCCAGAAGGTAGCGCATCAGGACCATGGAAAGCTGGCCCAGAAAGACGATCACGGCAAGCAGCATGCAGATCCGTCTTACGCCCGAAAACACCACTCTTATCAAATGTATCCATCCTGCCAAATGCCGCGTGTGGAGCAGCTTCCGTGTTGCGGCCTACCCTGCCGGGCGGCCTCAACTTATTCAGCGTCCGGTGCTTTGTATACAGACAACTGCCACGCGGTGTCAGCGGGCTGGCGAAGCGTCCCTCCGGTTGACCGGCCGCAGCTTTCACAGCACGATATTTCCGCCTGTGTTTCTCGCGCCCGTTCTCTCAGGCTAATTGGAGATCTGTCCATGCGGATCGGTATCGAAATCCTTGTTGTTGCATGTCTCGCAAGCGTTGCTGCAAGCGCGCAGGAGGCCCCGGCTCCGTTCGCGTCGTTCGACAAGGCCGGACCCGAAGTCCTGAACGATCCGCATGACCTTGCCTTCGGGCCGGACGATCGTCTCTATGTCGCGGACAAATTCGGAAACAGGATCGCCGTCGTTGATCCCGATACGCTTGATGTCGTGGAAAGCCTGAGCGCGGGCAAGCTGCCCGGCGCGCATGACATCTCATTCGGCCCCGGCGGTGAAGTCGCAGTGGCTGTGACGGGATTTGGCAGCGTGTTCGTCTTCAGCGGTATCGAGACGCTTGATGGTGAACCATATGCCACGCTGGCCGCCCCCAGGACCGAGGGCGCCCTCGCCCACAGCAACGGGCGCATCTATGCAATGGCAGGCGGGACCGGGCTTCTGATCGCCTACGAGAATGGCGAAGCGGTCGCGAGCGCCGGCTCGCACCCGGGCGCGCACGATGTCGCGGAAGGTCCGGACGGCTCCGTCTGGGTGGCCGACAATTTCAACCGGCGGCTTGTGCGGTATTCTCCAAGTCTTGAAAAACTGCAGACGGTCGAGGGGCCGCAATTCGGGTTTTACGGACCCCGCTATCTCGACATCGACAGTTTCGGCAGGCTTGTCGTCGCGGACCAGGACGCACACCGCATCCTGATGATCGATCCGGACACGGAAGACGGCGCCGTTCTCGTCGGTGTTCTGGGAACCGGGACGCCCGGAAAGGGACCCAACCTCTTCGACGATCCCGAAGGCGTCGCCATCCGGGGCAACGAGTATTACTTCTCCGACAGCGACAACAACAGGATTGTCCGCTACACGGTTGCTATAAACTGATCCGCCAGGAAACGGCCGGGCTGAGTGGCCCGGCCGGTATCCCCGTTACGGCCGATGAAAGCGCTGACGCTCTTCTTCCCTGCGCTCGTCGTCGGAACGCAGCTCCAGCCACATGGCGTTCAGGATGGCCAGGCAGCACGCCAGCGGCATTCCGAGGATCCAGGCAAAATACCACATCTTGTCGTCTCCTCAGTAAGCCGTGTGGTTGTCGCGCTCGATAGTTTCCTCATCCACCTTGCCCCAGAGCACCTTGTAGACCCAGGCGGTGTAGACAAGGATGATCGGCAGGAAGATGACGGTTGCCACCAGCATGTTGAAAAGTGTCCGGTGCGTCGAGGACGCGTCCCAGACGGTCAGGCTCGCCTCGGGCTGAACCGAAGACGGCAGGATGAAGGGAAACATCGAAATGCCGACCGTCGCGATGATCCCGACAATCGCCGACTTCGAAAAGGCGAAGATGAGCATCTCCATCCTTGTCTGAAGCAGCAGCAGCGTTCCGAGCAATCCGAAGAACCCCAGCCCAGGCACGATCCAGAGCAGCGGATAAGCGGCATAATTCGCCATCCAGGCACCGTCCTCGATCGCCGCGGTCTTGGCCAGCGGGTTCGCCTGCATGTTCGGATCGACGTCCGACGTGATCCGGAATCCGTCGACATATCCGCTTGCGACGAGATAACCGCCAAGCGCGAACAGCGCGATGCCAAGCAGCGCCGCTATGGAGCCGTACCTGCGGGCTCTCGTTGCGATTTCTCCGGTCGTGCGCATGACGAGCCACACGGCGCCATGCATCACGAGCATGGCAACGGAGAGCAATCCGCACAGCAACGAGAACGGAGAGAAAAGACCGAAGAAAGATCCCTCGTAGGTCATCCTGAGGTCGTTATCGAGCGAGAACGGCACGCCCAGCAGAACGTTGCCGACGGCGACGCCAAACACCAGAGCCGGCACGAAGGATCCGACAAAAAGCGCCCAGTCCCAGCTGTTGCGCCAGGACGGGTCGGGCCGCTTCGACCGGTACTTGAAGGCGACCGGCCGCAGGATCATGGCGGCAAGCACCACGAACATGGCAAGATAGAAACCGGAAAAGCTGATCGCATAGAGCGGCGGCCAGGCAGCGAAAATCGCCCCTCCCCCGAGAATGAACCAGACCTGGTTGCCTTCCCATGTCGGGCCGATGGTGTTGATCACCACGCGGCGCTCGATATCGGTTTCGGCAATGAATGGCAACAGGGCGCCAACCCCCATGTCGAAACCGTCGGTGACCGCGAAGCCGATCAGGAGGATGCCGAGCAGGACCCACCAGATCACTTTCAGCGTCGAATAGTCGATCATTTCATAAAGGATCATGGCCGGTTACTCCGCAGGAACAGGGGCTGCGCCGGAAACCGGCTGCGCACTCGCAGGCGGCGGTGCGGTCCCGGCCGGTTCGCCGTCGTCCGGACCGATCCGGATATACTTGATCATCAGGGCGATCTCGATCACCAGCAGCGTGCTGTAAAGGATCACGAAGCCTGCCAGTGTCAGCAGGACTTCGGCGACCGACAGGCTGGAGACTGCGGCGGAGGTCGGAAGCATACTTTCAATGATCCACGGCTGGCGGCCGTACTCGGCGACGAACCATCCCATCTCGCAGGCGATCCACGGCAGCGGGATCGACCACACGGCGACATGAAGCAGCCACCGGTGCTTTTCGCGCAGTAGATCCAGTTTCCCCTTTGAGGAAAAATAGAAGAACACTGTGGTTAGCAGGATGAAGAAGAAGCCGCATGCCACCATGATCCGGAAGGCGTAGAACATCGGCCAGACGTTCGGCACGGTCGACCAAGCAGCCTCCTCGATCTGTTCCGTCGTCGCCTCCATCGGATTGTCCGTATAGGGCAGCAGCAGGTAGGCATAGCCGAGCGAGCTGGCATTGTAGCTGAATGTTTCGCGAACCTCTTCCGACACCGTCTCCGGGTTCTCCCGGATCTTCTGCAGGGCATCCCAGGCAATGGCACCCTGACGGATGCGGTCCTTGGAACGGTCCACGAGTTCATTGATGCCGGGGATCACGGTATCCAGCGACCGGGTCGCGATCAGTCCCATGACATAGGGTACCTCGATCGCGAAGATGTTCTCCCGTTTTTCCATGTCCGGCCAGGCGACGACGTTAAAGGCGGCGGGCGCCGGTTCGGTCTCCCACATGGCTTCGATCGTCGCGAGTTTCATCTTCTGGTTCAGATTGGCCTCGTAGCCGCTTTCATCACCGAGGACGACAACGGACAGCGCCGAGGCAAACCCGAATGCGGATGCGATCGCCATGGACCGCTTGGCGATCTGGAGATGCCTGCCCTGAAGCATGTACCAGGCGGAAATACCCAGCATGAAGAGCGCGGCCGTGACATAGCCGGCCGAAACCGTGTGCACGAATTTGGCCTGCGCAACCGGGTTGAACAGCACGTCGAAGAAACTGCTGACCTCCATACGCATGGTGTCCGGATTGAATATGGCCCCGACCGGGTTCTGCATCCAGCCGTTGGCGATCAGGATCCAGAGCGCGGAGAAATTGGTTCCGAGCGCGAGCGCCCAGGTCGCTGCCAGGTGCTGGCGCTTGGTGAGCTTGTCCCAACCGAAGAAGAACAGGCCGACAAACGTGGCTTCGAGGAAGAAGGCCATCAGACCTTCGATGGCCAGCGGCGCGCCGAAGACATCGCCGACATACTGGCTGAAATAGGCCCAGTTCATGCCGAACTGGAATTCCATCGTAAGGCCGGTGGCGACGCCGAGGACAAAATTGATCCCGAACAGCGTCCCCCAGAACTTGACCATGCGTTTCCAGATCTCGCGGCCGGTCATGACGTAGACCGTCTCCATGGTCGCAAGAAGAATGGACAACCCGATGGTCAAAGGCACAAACAGGAAGTGATAAAGCGCTGTCATGGCAAATTGCAGCCGGGACAGATCGACGACACTCAGTTCCATTGCATTCCCCCTTTTCAAACCCTCTGGGTCTGAACCTCAAGTCAGGGCTGCTCTCAACCGACATGATGCAACTCGGCGCACTCATCGCCGGACAAAATGCTTGTCTTTTCCCGTCAAAAAAACCGTTAAGAGCAATAGGCTACCGAGTCCGGATGGTGGCTCAGGCCAGCAGAGAGGTCAATGCGACATGTCGTAATGGACAACCACAAATCGCAGAAAAACCGGGCGTCATCTTTGAAAAAAACGATCCCCTGTTGCCAGGTTTGCCGGTCACCTGAGCACTTTTTACAGGTATATCACACGATCGGCGGCTTCCAGTTCCCGCTTCTTGTGGGCAATCATCAGGACAGCCGATGAACCCCTGTATTCCAGGAACCTGTCGAGAACATCTCCGGCAGTCCCGTCATCGAGCCCCTCGGTCATTTCATCGAGCACGAAAAGCTGGGGCCACGTGAGAAATGCGCGTGCGAGCGCTAGTCGTCGCTGCTCTCCTCCGGACAATCCCAGCCCGCCTTCTCCGAGAACGGCTGACAGTCCTTCCTTGCCCGTTGCAATGCGTTCGGAGAGCGCTGCCTGCTCCAGCGCCTGCCAGAGATCCGCCTCGCTTGCCTGCGGATTGGCCAGGCGCAGATTTGCAGCGAGCGTGTCATTGAAGAGGTAAGGACGCTGACTGACGACCGTGATCGACCTGCGAAGCGCGTCTTCCGGATAGTCTTCAACCGGACGCTCGTTGAGCAGGACCCGGCCGCTCCGGGCACGGACTAACCGGGCCGTGAGCGCGGCAATCGTGCTCTTGCCGCAGCCGCTGCGCCCGGCAATGGCAACGATCTCTCCAGGGCCGATGTCGAAGGACACTGCGTCCAACACATCTTTGGCGGCCCCTTCATAGGTGAACGAAACCGATTCAAACCGCAGGACGCGGGCGGTGCCCGCAGGCAGCTCTTCCGGTTCTGAAGGGTCCGGGCGTGTCTTGTTGCTGCCGGAAGAGGCCTCACCTGCCGCGACCGTGCGCCGGGCGGCCAGTGACGTCCGGGGCAGATTTTCAAGTCCGGCAAGCAGCATCGCAATGATGTCCGGAAGCGCGGTCACGACGAGCACGAGGCCCACGGCAAAGGCCAAGCCGATGGTCCCGCCTGCGACACCGAAGGCGCACGCCAGCAGCATCGCCGCCAGAAACATCTGTCCGATAAGGTTCGAGACGGCAGATGTCGCGGCAGCCCGTCTTTCGAGACGGTCCTCGGCCTGCTCTAGCCGGCGCCCGGCGTGGGCGACGTCTTCGGCCGCGACGTCGAGGCCGCCGTAGATGGCAAGATCGCGGCGCCCCGCCGCCAGATCCGCCGCCCGAAGCCGCATTGCCTCGGACGCGGCGTCCGCGCGGCGCGCGGAGGTCTTGTCCGGGCGGGCAAGCGACCGGAGGATCAGCAAGATCCACGCCAGGACAAACACGAAGCCAGCCAGGAATACGGGTATCGAGACGCTGAACCAGAACAGGAGAAGACACGCGAAAATGGTCAGCGCCAGGGCAGCGGGCACGACGAGACGCAGGTAGATGGCATCGAGTGCGGCAATGTCAGCGGTCAATCGGTTCAGCAACAGGCCGGACCGGCCCCCGTCGCGCGCCTTGTCCGAGCATAGTGCGAACAGCCGGTCGCGAAGATCCCCAAGGAAGCGAAAGGTCGCATCATGCGTGAGCAAACGTTCGCCGTAGCGTCCCGCGGTCCGGATGATGGCCAGAGCGCGGATGATGGCGCTCGGTGCGAAGATATTAAGGAACGCCCCACTCAGACCGGCAATCGCCGCAGCAGTGATGAACCAGCCGGAGACACCGAGCAGGAGGATCCCGGCAACGGCGGGCAACAGGGCCACCAGGATGCCGAGCCAGAAGTGAAGACGATCAAAGGACCGCTGGCGCTTAACGATTTGCCATATCGCCGTCATGTCGCCGGCTCCAGTGCGTGCGCCTCAAGCCTGCCCAGATCCAGCACACTGCCCGGCAAATTCAGGACGGCAGCATCGTGCGAGGCGACAAGAGTTGTCCTGCCCTTCGCCAGTTGTTCCAGCCCCTTCACGACATCGGCCGCCGTGTCAGCATCAAGACCGGCCGTCGGTTCGTCGGCGATCAGCAGGGCAGCGTCTTCGCGCATGGCCGCACGAGCCAATGCGATCCGGCGTATCTCGCCGACGGACAGACCGAAACCATCTTCGCCGATCCGGGTGGAAAGTCCCTGCGGCAGGCGCTCGACGAGTTCTGCGGCGCCCGCAAGGTGCAGCGCCTGCCAGATCTCATCCGGAGAAATGGCGTCGGCGCGCAGATGCCCTTTCAGGAGATTGGACTTGAGACTGCCGTGAAACAGTCTGGGTGCCTGACCCAGCCACATGACGTTCGCCCGAAGATCTTCCGCCATCAAGTGCACATCGGTCCCGTTCAGCAGCACCTGTCCGGTATCCGGCGTCCGGAAACCAAGCACGCAATCGAGGAGTGTGGACTTTCCACTTCCGCTTCTGCCGGTGAGCAAAAGGGTCTCTCCCGGAGCCACCTTCAATGAGAACCGTTCAAAAACCTGTCTACCAGACAGCATGATCGACAGGTTTGTGACCACAATCGCCGGCGGCTCGGCGAGGCACCAGGCACCCTGCCCAGCGTTGCTTTCGGTAATGCTGCCGCTTTCCGTCAATCTGTCCCGGCTTCCGGTCTGCATGTCCCGGAGAAGGGCCGAAAGCTTGCGAGATGCCGCGATGCCCGCTGCGCGGTCGTGATAGGCTGCGGAAAAGGCGCGCAAGGGTGCAAAAAACTCGGGCGCGAGCAGAAGAACAAACAGGCCACCGGCATAGCCAAGCGGTGTGCCCCATGTGCCGATATCCAGGTCGCCCAACAGCGTGAACCCCACATAAACCGCCGAAAAGGCAATGCCGAGCGCAGAAAAAAGTTCCAGGACAGTCGACGACAGGAAGGCCACCTTCAGGACCTTCATCGTGCCGAGCCTGAAACGTTCACCTGCGACGTGAATATCCGCCCTTGTGCGGTCGAGCGCACCGAACACCGTCAGGGTCTCCAATCCCTTGATCCGGTCGAGCAGCATACCGCTGAGACGCGTCAACTCCTCCTGCTGGTCCTCGCTCGCGGCCTTTGCCCGGGATCCGATCAGCGCCATGAAAACCGGGATCACGGGACCGCAGACAAGCAGGATCAAGGCTGCGAGCCAGCTGAACCATGCCGCGACCAGAACGATGCCGATCGGTACCAGTTTGAGCCGCATGTATTGAGGCATGAAGTTCCGGTAATAGGGACCCAGCAGATCCACCTGATCGACGACATGCGCGGCAAAGGCCCCGGATGAGGGAAAGCTCTCAGATGGCGAACGCCCTGCAGCGGCCTGCAGCAATGCCGACCTGGCTCTTTCCTGTATCAGCCGTGCTGCACACCGCGCCCTGTTCTGAGCATGGTATTGAAGAAAAACGCGCGCAAAGGCGATCAGGACAACCGCAGCTGCCGCAGTCAAAAGGACAGGTGTCAGATGGGCTTGCGTATCCTCCGCCCCGGAACCGGCCGATTGAGACAGCACCGCTCCCAGCGACCAGGCAAGGAACCCGGCCTGCGGCACCCACAGGAGATCCGCGAGAGCCTGAACCAACCCTGCCCGGTTCAGCATCTTCCCGTCGGAATCGTCCGGATCTCCAATCTCAGGAGCGTTTTCCGCGTTTCTTCCCAAACCCCGTCCCAGCGCCCTTCATGTCTGTTACGACCGGTCCAGCCGGTCTATCAAGGAGCAGCCTCTCCAAAATGACGCACATTAGCAAACGTCGTCTCCCTGCATGTCCTTACAACGCCCCTTCCCGTTTCGCCACAATGGGCCGGAGGAAACTCTCGGGACTTTTTGGCGCACGGGCGCCGGCGATGTGCTGACGGGATGCTGTCAGGAGGCCTGTGCGATGGTCGTGCACATTGAAATTGCGAAACCTGATGGAGAACACCATGACAGATCCCTGCCTCGAACTCGTTGTTTTCAAGGTAAAGGACAAGGAGAATGCCCGATTGGCCCGCCGCGCGGCGCAGGATATTGCAAGGCGATTTGAAGGCTTTGTCTCCTGGACGGCCTACGCGTCCCTGACGGACGAAAACTTGTTTGCCGATGTCGTCTTCTGGAAGGATCTGGACTGCGCGAAGGCAGCATCGGAAAAGATCATGAGCGATCAGACCTTCGCGGCGCTCCTTGCCGAAATCGACGGAGTTGTCACCATGTCACACTACGCACCCGACCGCGCTGTGGAGGCGCCGGCCGTAGCCGCATAAAAAAACGGCGCCCCCGGCGCCGTTTTCACTGCATCATTCTAAATGACTTACTTCATCGTCGGAATGACAAACTCCGCGCCGTCCTTCAGACCGGACGGCCAGCGGGAAGTCACGGTCTTGGTGCGGGTGTAGAACTTGAACCCGTCGGGACCGTGCTGGTTCAGATCACCGAAGCCGGACTTCTTCCAGCCGCCGAACGTGTGATAGGCGAGCGGCACGGGGATCGGCACGTTAATGCCGACCATGCCGATATTGATGCGGGACGCGAAATCGCGTGCCGTATCACCGTCACGGGTGAAGATGGCGGTGCCGTTGCCGTATTCGTGGCTGAGCGGCAGATCGAGGGCTTCCTCGTAGCTTTCGGCGCGGACGACGGACAGAACCGGACCGAATATCTCGGTCTTGTAGATGTCCATTTCCTTGGTCACGTTGTCGAACAAACAGCCGCCCATGAAGAACCCGTTCTCATAGCCTTGCATTGAGAAATCGCGGCCGTCCACGACAAGGTTCGCGCCTTCCTTGACGCCCTGGTCGACAAGACCGCGCACGCGGCCAAGTGCTTCCTTGGTCACAAGCGGACCGAAGTCGACATCGTCACCTGCCGTGTAGGGACCGATCTTCAGGGCTTCGACCTTCGGCGCCAGTTTCTCGATCAGTGCGTTGGCAGTGGTCTCGCCGACGGGAACCGCCACGGAAACGGCCATGCAGCGTTCCCCGGCCGCGCCGTAACCGGCACCGACGAGCGCGTCGGCCGCCTGATCCAGATCGGCATCCGGCATGATGATCATGTGGTTCTTGGCGCCGCCGAAACACTGGGCGCGCTTTCCGTTTGCCGTTGCCCGGGAGTAGACATACTGCGCGATCGGAGTCGAACCGACAAAACCGACGGCCTGGATAGTCTCGTCGTCGCAGATCGCGTCAACCGCGCTCTTGTCACCATTGACCACGTTCAGCACACCGGCCGGCAGACCGGCTTCGATCATGAGCTCGGCAAGCATGATCGGCACGGAAGGGTCCCGTTCCGACGGCTTCAGGATGAAGGAATTGCCGCAGGAAATCGCCGGGCAGAACTTCCACATCGGGATCATGGCCGGGAAGTTGAACGGCGTGATGCCGGCAACGACACCCAGGGGCTGGCGCATGGAATACATGTCGATGCCCGGTCCTGCCCCTTCGGTGTACTCACCTTTCAGCAGATGCGGCGCGCCGATGCAGAATTCGGCCACTTCCAGGCCGCGAATGATGTCGCCCTTGGCGTCGGGAAGCGTCTTGCCGTGCTCGCGCGACAGCGCTTCGGCCAGCTTGTCCATATCCCGGTTCAGGAGGTCGACAAACTTCATCATGACGCGGGCGCGGCGCTGCGGGTTGGTGGCGGCCCAGCCAAGCTGCGCTTCAGCGGCGTTGGCGACAGCGGCGTCGATCTCCGCCTGGCTTGCGAGCGCGACCTGCGCCTGAACTGCGCCGGTGGCCGGATTGTAGACGTCGGTATACCGGCCAGACGTCCCCTCGACATGCCTGCCGTCGATAAAGTGACCGATTTTCTGCATTTCAATCTCTCCCAATCAACCGCAGCCGATTTGACGGCACGGTGTTGTGTCCACTCCGATTGCGCTCTTTGTCGCTTTTATTTTTGTTGTAAACAAGACCCAGTTTTCCGGATCTGTTGTGCATTTTTTAAAGTTATGGCATTCAAGCGCCAGAGTTGCTGCAGCCCTCCGCGTCCCTTCCGACGCACGTTGGAGGCATGTTGAAACCAGACAATACGGCGCGGTTCACCGGGTCAAGCCCGCTGGTGCGGCAGGGCAGCGAAACTGGAGCAGACGTCATGAACTGGGATGACATCAGAATATTCCTGTCGATTGCCCGCACCGGGCAGATCCTGGCCGCGGCCAAGCGCCTTGGCGTAAACCACGCAACCGTCGCAAGACGCCTCACTTCCCTCGAAGAAAGCCTGGGAACCAGACTGTTTGACCGGTCGACGTCCGGGTGCCTCCTGACCGAGGCAGGCAGCCGTTTTTTCGAGCGTGCAGAACGGATGGAAGCGGAAGCGGTTGCCGCAGAGGCGGATCTTGGCGGTGATACGCCGGAAATCGCCGGCACCGTCCGCATCGGTGCTCCGGACGGTTTCGGCGTTGCCTATCTCGCCCCCAGGCTCGGAAAACTGACCGCGAGACATCCGGGCCTGACCGTGCAGCTCGTTCCGGTGGCACGCTCCTTTTCCCTGTCACGCCGCGAGGCGGATATCGCCGTCACGATCGACCGGCCCGAAACCGGCCGCCTGGTCGCGGGCAAGCTGGTTGATTATGCCCTCGGTCTCTATGCCTCGAAATTCTACCTGAGCCAACGCGGCACGCCCGCCTCGGCAAGCGACCTTGGCGCGCACGATCTTATCGGCTACGTGGAAGATCTCCTTTACTCACCGCAGCTGAACTACGGGGCTGAATTCAGCAAGGACTGGACGGCGCGCTTCGAAATTGCGTCCGCGCTCGGACAGACGGAGGCCGTCAGGGGCGGTGCCGGTATCGGCATCCTGCACGACTTTATCGCGCGCGAAGACCCGGATCTCGTTTCGGTTCTTCCCGCCATGAAATTGCGCCGCGCCTACTGGATGGTCACGCATGAAAGTTCCCGTCCGCTTCGCCACGTCGCCGCCGTCCAGGATTTCCTGCGCGATCAGGTCGCGCGCGACAGGGTGCTCTTCTGAAGTTCACCTTTTGACATCTTGCTATCGGCGCGTTTGCCCGATCCAGTCCCGCGTGCGCTGCTCCGGGTCCGGGTTGCGCGTCACGTCGCTTATGACGGCAATGCTGTCAGCGCCGCTTTGCAGAACCTCCCCGGCCCTTTCGAGAGTGATGCCGCCAATCGCCACGAGCGGCAGACCGCCGAACTGCCGCTTCCAGCCTGTGACCTTTGCAACACCCTGTGGTTCCCACTTGAGAGATTTGGAACTGGTCGGAAACACGGGACCAAGAGCGATGTAATCCGGGTCAGCGGACAGCGCTGTCTCGAGTTCGTCCCCGTCGTGTGTGGAGACACCCAGACGGAGACCCGCACGGCGGATGGCGTCCAGATCCGCGCCCGCCAGGTCTTCCTGACCGAGATGAATGAAATCACAGGCCTCTTCGATCGCCAGCTGCCAATAATCGTTCACGATCAACTGGCAGCCATGTTTTTCACAGACCGTCCTCGCTGCAATAATTTCCTGCCGCAGATTGTTTTGGTCCCCGGCATCCTTGATCCGCAATTGCAGCAGCTTCACGCCAAGGGGCACGAGGCGCGCAACCCAGGCCGAGCTGTCGACGATCGGGTAGAACGGATCAAGTTTCATGAAGTCCTCATTTGTCTGCTGCTACCGGTTCTTGTTTCAGTCGATGCTGAGGGAACATGTTTGCAAAAACGCGTCGAATTCAACCTTGGTTCTCAGTCGGAACACCCGAAGATGCGGCGGCGGGTTCTGATGGATCGCAAGCAGCCTGGCGCGTGCCGAATGCCGCGTGCGCCAGATGAACCTGACAAATTCGATCGTTTGCAGGTCAAACCGCTCGGGACAGCCATCGGCCAGATCAGGCCGCGTCTTGCCATAGAACAGGACGGATCGCTTGAGCACCCTGAACAGGCGCAGGCCGACGGGAACATCGAGCCAGACGAACGTGTCCGCCCGGGCGACCCTTTCCGGATAGGTGCTGGAATGCCCGCCTTCAAAGATCCAGCGGTCCCGGATATGCACCTCGTGGGTCATACGCCCCTTTTCCTCGCGCGTGCGTTCCACCCACCCGGCGCGCCAGTGGATCTTGTCCATATGGAAGACCGGCAGACCAGTCAGGTCACCCAGGCGGCGCGCAAGCGTGCTTTTCCCGGAGCCCGGACCACCGACGATCATGACGCGTTTCATTAATTTGCTTCCGGAGACGGTTGCTGGATCGCCGTTATACACGCCCGGGACCGCCTGACCAGATGGAAACAGACTGTTCAATGGACACTTTCGGTTTCACCACCCTATCTAAGGGGCAGGGAAGAGTTTGACGCCAAGGAGAGGTCAATGAGCTGGTTGAACAGTCCGGATCCCATACCCGGTGTCGCAACGAGTTGCGATCCCATCGACACGATCATCGTACCGCGCACGTCCGATCTCGGTGGCTTTTCGGTTCGCAGGGCCCTGCCCTCGGCGAAACGCCGGATGGTCGGGCCTTTCATTTTCTTCGATCAGATGGGACCGGCTGAGCTTCTGGTCGGCGGCGGCATAGACGTGCGCCCGCACCCGCATATCGGATTGGCGACAGTCACCTATCTCTTCGAAGGGGAAATGTATCACCGCGACAGCCTCGGCACGGAAATCGCGATTGCCCCGGGCGCACTCAACTGGATGAGCGCCGGCAAGGGCATCGTGCACTCAGAGCGCGAGCGGCCGGAGCGCATGACCGAAAAACGGCCCTTGTTCGGATTGCAGAGCTGGGTCGCTCTGCCGAAGCACATGGAAGAAGGTGATCCGACGTTCCAGCACCATGGCACGGATGAACAGCCGGAGTTCGCGGACAATGGTGCATCGGTCAAACTGATCGCCGGCAGCCTTTACGGGCACACGGCCCCGGTGAAAACGGCGTCGGACATGTTCTATGCCGACATAGCCCTGGAACCGGGTGCGAAAGTTCCGCTCGACGCCGGATGGGAAGAGCGTGGCCTTTACACGATCTCCGGCCAGATAACGATCGCCGGCCAGGCGTTCGACCCGGCGCAGCTGCTGGTCTTCAAACCGGGCGATCATCTCGTCATCGAGAACAACACGCCCCATCCGGCGCGCTTCGTTGTTCTGGGCGGCGAACCGATGGACAGCAACCGTTACATCTGGTGGAACTTCGTTTCCTCCTCGAAAGAACGGATCGAACAGGCCAAGGAAGACTGGAAACAGGGCCGCTTCGACACGGTTCCGGGCGATGCGGAAGAATTCATCCCTCTCCCCGACCGGCGCGGGCCCTGACGCCAGGACTGCAAAGCAAACCCAAATGCGATGTTGAAGAGAGCCGGCAGAGCCCGGCTCTCTTTGCATGTCTCCTTCTGTCTGGGAAAAAGAAAGCGCCATACCATCGGGTTTCGGTATGTTTCGGCAGGTGCACTCTTGCTTTTGGGCGCCGTTCTCGGCAAATAAAGCCCCGTTCTGACAACAGGTCACGTGTGCAGCGTTCATTCGGTTCCGGTCGCGACTTCGCAACCGCCCGCTTACCGGGCGAGACGACGCGCGCTGTACCGGAACGCTTCGTGCGCGTTCAACCCCGGTTTCTACGGAACCACCTTGAACAAAAAGACGTTGGTTAGAGCCGGCGGTTGACAAGAAGGATAGACATCATGCGGCTTGGGATAGACTGGGGCGGCACCAAGATAGAAATCATTGCCTTGTCGCAGGACGGGCAAGAGCTTTTCCGGCAACGCGTCGACACGCCGCGTGACGACTACCAGGGCTGTCTTGAGGCCGTAAAGTTTCTGGTCGATGCCGCCGAGGCCGCAACGGGTCGGACAGGCACACTCGGGCTCGGCATTCCCGGTTCGCTGTCGCCCAGGTCGGGGCTCGTCAAGAACGCGAACTCGACGTGGATGAACGGCAAACCGCTCGACAAGGACCTGGAAAAGGTGGTCGGCAGGCCGGTTCGCATTCAGAATGATGCCAATTGCCTGGCCGTCTCCGAGGCAACCGACGGCGCCGGCGCCGGTGCGCATGTCGTGCATGCGATCATTATCGGAACCGGAAGCGGTTCCGGTATCGCCATCGACGCAAAGGCGCATCTGGGCGCCAACGGTATCGGCGGTGAATGGGGAGCGATCACCGTGCCCTGGCTGTCTGCCGGGGAGTTTCCGGGACCCGACAGCTGGATCGGCCACAAGGGCGTCATCGACCGCTGGTGCTCGGGCACCGGTTTTCAGCTCGACTACAAGGAAAAGACCGGCACCTTGCTGAAGGGCCACGAAATCATGGCGCTCAAGCGTAGCGGTGACCCGGTGGCAGGCGAGATCTACGAAGCCTATGTCAGCCGCCTCGCCCGCTCGCTCGCCATGTCTGCAAACCTGCTGGACCCCGATGTGTTCGTTCTGGGCGGCGGCATGTCGAACATCGAGGAACTTTATGCCGATCTGCCGCCTGCGATGGCCCCGTACATATTCTCCGATACGTTCGACACGCCCATCCGCAAGGCGGTTCATGGTGACAGTTCGGGCGTACGCGGCGCGGCCTGGCTCTGGAACTGACCCTCAGCGTCCGGCGCGGGTAAGCCGGCGCTGCCCCATCGTGACGAGCACGATGCCGATCCCGACAGCACCGACGGCTGCGAGTTTCGCCGCGTTCGGAACTTCGTTGAACACGAGGTAACCGAGCGCGAGACCGACGACGGCCGCAACAGATCCGATCTGGCTCAGGTAGACAGGTCCGGCGCTCTTCTGGAGCCGGAAATAGAGACCGTATTGCAAGCCGAATATTGCAGTCTGGGCGGCCAGCAGCGTTACGGCCTCTCCTGTCCATTCAGCGGGTGCGACGGGAATCTTCCAAAGAGCGGTGAACAGGAACAAGGCCAGAAATCCGACAATCATCATACCGAGCGCAAGGTCGACGGGTTTCGCACCTTCCGGCCATTTGAGGGTGCGATAAATGTTTCCGGCCGCCAGGAACACGGGAATCGAGAGCGCCAGAACGGACCACAGGGATGCATCGGCAGACAGTGTCTTGCCCGAAGCCGCGAGCAGCACGCCCCCCGCGACGCCAAAGACCACGCCGCCGACCATCAGCAACTGGAATCGCTGCAATCCCAGCACGACTGCGAATGCATAGGTCAGGACCAGTGGAAACGCATAACAAAGCGCCACAAATCCGGCTCCGACCTTTGGCGCGGCGGTCACAGCGATCATGTTCGGCAATATGAACAGTATTCCCGTGACGAAGATGTAGAAAAGCAACTGGCGGCGGCTTGCGGCCGCCTTCTCAGAGCCTTCCTTCCGGCTTTTCAGACCGGCCAGCCTTGTTGCCGCAAACAATCCTGCAGCGCCGCCAAGAACAGACCATTGAAGCAGTCCGACCGGATGCCAGCCAAAATTCGGCGCGGCCTTGGCAAACACCGTGGAAACGGCAAGGAACGCGCCGATGATCAGCAACAGCACAACCGGCGTGTCGAGCAGGTTGCCGACGCCCGCGTTGTTCCGGTCCCGGCTTTCCCCGGCATCGGAGCCAGGCTTTTTTTCACATCCTGCGGTGGCTGTCATGGCACCTTCCCCATTGTTGGCCAAGGGATCGTTTCCCTGTCACACTAGGTAGCAGATTTTATCTTGATTTCAAGATACTTGATTTAAAGATTCTTGAAAAAGATTGACACCGCCTACCCGAACAGGAATGGTTCCCGGGTTAAATTCCTGAAAGATCGGCATATTCCCGTCGACGCAGTCGATGAGAATTTGACCGGTCCGGAAAGATCGGGCTTCGAGAAAGACATGACCAAGTCAAAGACAGACACGTCGAAAGCCGGGAGCAACCTGTTCGGAGATCCGGACGACCTCCTGATCGACCGGGCCGAGCGGGCAAGCCGTCAATGGCAAAAGGAAGTGCCGTCGGTCGCCGACAAGCTGCAGCCGATGGTTCTGCTTGGCCGGCTCAACGAAGCCGCCCAGATCATGAACCGCGACTATCTGGTGCCTGCCTATGCGGAGATCGGACTGAAACTCGGAGAATTCGACGTTCTTGCAACGCTTGTCAGGTCCGGCCCGCCCTACCAGCTCACACCGACTGAGCTCTACAGATCGACAATGATGAGTTCCGGCGGCATGACGGCCCGTGTCGACAAGCTGGAAAAGGCCGACCTCGTGGAACGCCGTCCACATCCCGAGGATCGCAGAGCGCTCTCGGTCTGCGTGACACCGGAAGGCCTCAAGCTGGTCAAGGACATGATCCCCGGCTATGTCGACGTGCAGCACAGGGCGATCGACGGTCTGACCGGACCTGAACAGAAACAGCTGTCGTCCCTTCTCGGAAAGCTGATCAGGAGCGTTAACGATCCGGCAGGTGGCAAGTAGACCCGAGTTCGCCGGAAACGTTCCCCGTATCGTGAGATGTCAATTCAAGGGGCGGCAACCCAAGTCAGAACGACAACACCGACGTTTCCTGCTGGATGATCTCGCCGTCCCGGATCAGCATGGCCGTCCCGACATAGTTTCCCGCCGGCCATCTTTCCTGCTTCAGCTTGCGCCCCGCAAAGGCAACCCATTGCGCTTTCTGTCCGTCAATCGGTTTGCCCCCGGTTTCGGCGAGAATCCCTTCGGGACCGACCAGCCGCAAGGCAATCCGGTCTCCCTTGCGGACATTGATCAGCCTAGCGAAGAACACGAACGCCGGGGAACCGGCCGCCGGCGACGTTACCTCCGCACGCTCAACGTCAATCGATTTCACCGGACTGTCGGCAAAGCCGGTTTCGATGATCTTGCCTGCGGCATCGATCAGCATGCTGTTGATGTCGGCCTGCCAGAGGGCGTCCTGGTATTGCAGCGACTTGGCCGCATCCGAGCGGCAGCCTTCAAGGCGGGAACGGGCGTTTTCCGCAGTTCCCAGAAAGGGATCGATCATCTCGCCATCCTTGCGGACGGACAGATGCACATGCGGAAATGCGGCAAAGCCGGAATAGCCGACGCGTCCAAGCGTGGCGCCACGTTCCACCCGTTGCCCCGCCTTCACGGTCACCGATCCAAGCTGCAGATGGCAATACTGGGTTTCCCAGCCATCGCCGTGTGCGATCACGACGCCATTTCCGCACTCCTTGCCGCCGACCTGTTCGCGGTCACTTTCCGAAAGGACAAGCTGGTCGGGCATTTCATCGCGCACTCCCCTCACGACACCTGGCGCGGCTGCGATGACGTCAGCGCTTTCGGCCGTGTTCAGGACCCTGAAATCCGTACCCTTGTGGCCATCATAGCCCGCCCGCTCGCAGGACGCGGTCATCACGGTGTCCGCGGGATCGATATCGACATAGTTCTGCACGAAACAGTCTTCGCCCAATGCACAGTCGATCGGAAGCGTCAACTCCAGATCCGCCGCCGCCGCCGGAGTTCCGGAAGCCGTGCCGAGGCCGGTAAATACGCCAATCGCGAGCCCCAATGTGCCAATGCGCCGCATCATCGATGTGATCCTTTTCACGTGATCGTTCGTTAAAAGAGCGTGACTTGCATTCCCGGGGCCGATCGCCGACCCTCGGGCAACAGATTTTACGGACTTTATGGATCAAGCATGATGATTAAGTGGCTGACCACTCTTTTTGTAACGGTTTTTGTGAGCACCTCGGCGCTGGCGCAAACCGAACTGCAAATTCGCGACATCGAAAAGGGAACCGGGGAAGAGGCCAATGTCGGCGAGACCGTCGTCGTGCACTACACCGGCTGGCTGATGGACGGTACCAAGTTCGATTCAAGCGTTGACCGGGGCACACCGTTCTCCTTCACGCTCGGCGAAAGGCGGGTCATTCCGGGTTGGGAACAAGGTGTCGAAGGCATGCAGGTCGGCGGCAAGCGCGAATTGATCATACCGCCGAACCTGGCCTATGGGGCACAGGGCGCCGGCGGCGTGATACCGCCAAATGCCACGCTCAAGTTCGAGATCGAGCTTCTGGACGTCAAAGGCAAGAAATACTCCGATATCGGCAACGACAGGCTGAAGGACTTGCTGGCGGCAGGTTCAACGGTGATCGACATCCGCCGGCCGGACGAATGGAAGGAGACCGGTGTCATCCCCGGCACCCATCTCGTCACGTTCTTCGACGCCAATGGCAACGTCAATCCCGAATTCGGTTCCGAACTGCAGAAGCTCGTTTCCGGCCCGGATCAGGAAATCGTCTTCATCTGCCGGACAGGCCGGCGCAGCCAGGTTCTGTCCGAATATCTCGCAGGTCAGGCAGGGTTCACAAACGTGGTCAACGTTGAAAAAGGCATCATGGACTGGATCGGCAACGGTGAAACTGTGACTACCGCCACCCTGCCCGAAAACTGCTGGCTGTGCTGAGCAGTCAAATCTGCGATCCGGAGCACCAGCCGATTGACGGATAGGACACACCGGGTCCTCTCATTGCCGTCAGTCCCCGGCAGCGATTTGCAGGCTCAGCCTGTTGTGTTGAGCGATGACCCTGTCGATGTCCAGGGTAACAATCCGGCCGTCGTCGACAACCACATTGCCGTTGACAACGGTTGTCTTCGCCCCTTTCGGGCTGCAGAAAACGACCGCTGCGACAGGATCATGCAATCCGCCGGCAAACTCGATCGTGTTGAGGTCGAGCGTGAAGAAATCCGCACATTTGCCGGCCTCCAATGCGCCGATATCGTCCCGGCCGAGCACGGACGCCCCTCCCAGGGTCGCAAGTTCCAGGGCTTCCCTGGCTGTCATCCACTCGCCTGCGCGCAGCGGATGCGACGGTGGCAGCGCGGCGTGCTCATGTGCGTCCGGCGGTGTCAGCCCGAGCTTCAGGCGTGCGAGAAGCATGGCCTGGCGCACTTCCGACAGCATGTTGGAGCCATCGTTGCTGGCAGAGCCGTCAACACCCAGTCCGACCTTGACCCCCGCCGCCATGTATTTCTTGACCGGCGCTATGCCCGAGGCAAGGCGCATATTGGAACACGGGCAATGGGCCGCCCCGCAGCCGGTCGACGAAAACACTTGGATCTCGTCATCGTCGACATGAATCGCGTGCGCGTACCAGACATCCGGCCCGGTCCAGTCCAGGCCTTCCATCCATTCCACAGGGCGCTTGCCGAAGCGCTCCAGCGTGTAGCGTTCCTCGTCCAGCGTCTCGCACAGGTGCGTGTGCAGCATGACGCCCTTGTCGCGCGCGAGCCGGGCGCTCTCCCTCAGCAGATCTTCTGAGACCGAGAACGGCGAACATGGCGCGACCACGATCCGGGTCATGGCCCCGACCGAGGCGTCATGATACCGGTCAATGACGCGGATACTGTCCTTGAGAATGTCGTCCTCGTCTTCAACACACGCGTCCGGCGGAAGACCACCCTTGCTTTCGCCGAGTGACATGGACCCTCTGCTGGCGTGGAACCGGACACCGAGATCACGCGCGGCCTCGATCTGGTAGTCGACCTTGTTGCCGCTCTGAAACAGGTAGGAATGGTCGAAGACGGTGGTGCATCCTGATAGCGCAAGTTCGGCAAGCCCGACCAGCGCGCTCGCGCGAGACGCCTCCGGACCGGTACGCGCCCAGATCCGGTAATGGGCCTGCAGCCACGGAAACAGATTGTTGTTCTGGGCGGCAGGCAGATTGCGCGTCAGCGTCTGGTTGAGATGATGATGCGTGTTCACGAATCCGGGCAGGACGATCTGTCCGGACGCATCGATCACCCTGTCGGCCGTCTTCGGCAGTTCATGTGACGAACCGACGGCTGTGATCAGCCCGTCCTCGGCGAATAGGCCACCGTTTTCGATCTCCCGGCGGCCACCATCCATCGTGACGAGGACATCCGCGTTTTTCAGAAGCAGGGTGCGTGCCATCAAAGACTTTCAGATCGTTCGAATCAGCGATGCACGAGCCTAACCGTTTATACGTTAAGAGTTTTTGGCCGAAAACCGGAAATGGCGATTTTTTTCAACCCCCGAAAAAACTATTCCTCCAGCGGCGGCATCCGGTTCCAGGCATCCAGCGCCGCGATCTTGTAGGCCTCGGCGAGTGTCGGGTAATTGAAGGTGTTCTCGACGAAATACTCCAGGGTCCCTTTCAGATTGAGAACCGCCTGGCCGATATGCACCAGTTCCGTTGCCCCTTCTCCGACAATGTGGCACCCGAGCAGGCGCCGGGTCTTCAGCGAGAAGATCATCTTGAGCATGCCGGTATCGAGACCCATGATGTGCCCGCGCGAGGTTTCCCTGAACCGCGCGACGCCGCATTCATAGGCTATGCCCCGATCCTTGATTTCCTCCTCCGTCATGCCGACGGTGGAGATCTCCGGGACCGCATAAATGCCATACGGGAAAAACTCGGGCGGGTCGTAGGCCGTTTCGCCAAGCGCCTGGCACGCCGCGATACGTCCCTGCTCCATCGACGTCGATGCAAGGCTTGGAAACCCGATCACGTCCCCGGCCGCAAAGATGTGGTCGACTTCGGTCTGGAACGTCGCGGGATCGACCTTCAGGCGGCCGCGGTGATCGACCGACAGCCCGCATTTGTCGAGATGGAGCTTCGGTGTCGCTCCCATTCTGCCGGCCGCGAACAGGATGACGTTTGTGCGCACACAGCGGCCGCCTTCGAGTGTGATCTCGCAGTCTCCCGGCCCGTGCTTCTCGATCTTTTCGACCGTCGCACCGAAACGAAGCGCAATGCCCCGGTCGCGAAGCTGATGGGTAAAGTCCGCAACAAGCTCCTTGTCGAGGAAATCGAGCATGCTGTCGCGCGGCTCGACCAGCGTGACATGGACGTCGAGCGCCGAGAAGATCGACGCGTACTCAACCCCGATGACCCCTGCCCCGATCACCGCGATGGACCGCGGGATTTCTCCCAGCTCGAGGATCTCATCGCTGTCGAGTACGTATTCGCCGTCGAAGGGAACATAATCCGGACGGAAGGGCCTGGTTCCGACCGCGATAACATATTTGTCCGCCGAATATTTCAGTAACTCGCCGGCGTCGCCCTCGACCTCAATCAGGTTCGTGTCCAGAAAACGGGCTTCGCCCCGCACCGTATCGACCTTGTTGCGCGAGAACTGGTGTTCAAGGACATCAACCTCGTGATTGAGAGTGATGTGCAGGCGCGCCCTGAGATCGGCTGCGGTAAGGTCCTGCTTCACGCGGTAGGAACTGCCATAGAAGCCGCGCTCCCGCCATCCGGTGAGGTTCAGCACAGTCTCGCGCAAGGTCTTGGACGGGATCGTGCCGGTATGAACCGATACGCCGCCAACCCGGCGCCCCCGTTCGACGACCAATACGTCGCGTCCGAACTTCGCCGCTTGAATGGCAGCACGGCGCCCCGCCGGCCCGCTGCCAATCACGATCAGATCGTAGTGTTCCATTTGCCCCTCATCGCACCCGAACCGGCATTGTGAATGCCCCTCGAAGCGAAGATACATCAACAATGGTTGACGCACTGCAAAACAGCATCTTTGTTTTCGGGTCAAGACTGGAGAAAAAATATGGGCAGCCGCTGCCCGGATATGGCCAAAAAAGCGGCACCCGCCGCAGCGGCCGCGATAGACCGTTGCCATCACGGCGCTCATAAGATATGCGTCAAGCCATGAGAACGAACCTGAAAGCAGCATGGTGGTGGCGCGGCGCGAAATAGGCGGCCGGCGATGGATCATGCACTGAAGGGATCATAACTACGCACCAAAGGCCGCCGCGGGATACCGACGGCGGCCTTGGTGCATTTTGAGGCCGCCAGGTTTCCAACGGGCCGACGAAACGGGAACGGAAAGACCATGCCGGCATTGGCAGACCAGACCTTTGAAACAGGAAGCGGGATTACGATCCTGCGGACATCACGCCCTTCCGACTACGAAACCGGCACGTCGGACTGGATCGACAGGCTGGACAGCGAGCTGGGAGCGGTGCTCGCCTCTTCCTACGAATATCCGGGCCGCTACACGCGCTGGGACATGGCGCTGGTCAATCCGCCCCTCGTTGTGGAAGCGGCCGACCGGACCGTCGTTATCCGTGCGCTTAACGAACGCGGCAAGGTTCTGGTTCCCGCCATCGCCGATGCGCTCAGAACCCACGACGTGATTGAAACGTTCGATGCCACGGACGACCGGATCACGCTTACCGTCAAGAAGCCCGACCGGCTGTTCAACGAAGAAGAGCGGTCCCGCCAGCCATCGACCTTTTCGATCGTGCGCGCGCTCAAGGACCTCTTCGCCTGCGACGATGACCAATTGGGGCTTTACGGTGCCTTCGGTTATGACGTCGCCTTTCAGTTCGAGCCGATCGACCTGAAACTGCAACGGCCCGAAGATCAGCGGGACGTCGTTCTGTTTCTGCCCGACGAGATCCTGATCGTCGATCACCACGGCAAGCGCGCCTATGTGCTGGAATATGACTTCGTCGTGAACGGCCGAACCACCAAAGGCCTGGAGCGGACCGGCGAGAAACACGCCTACATGCCCGCGAACCGGGACCCGGGACGCGGCGATCACGAACCGGGGGAATACGCGAAGCTGGTCGAGAAAGCCAAGGACTATTTCAGGCGCGGAGACCTCTTCGAAACCGTTCCGGGCCAGACGTTCTACGAGCCCTGCGCCAATCCTCCTTCGGCGGTGTCCAGGCGTCTGGCGCAGATCAATCCCTCGCCCTACTCGTTCTTCTTCAATCTGGGCAACGCGGAATATCTCGTCGGTGCTTCACCGGAGATGTATGTGCGCGTTACCGGTGGCAGGCGCGTCGAGACGTGCCCGATTTCAGGCACCATCAGGCGCGGCAAAAACGCGATCGAGGACGAGGCGCAGATCAGAAAGCTGCTGAATTCGGCGAAGGACGAAGCCGAGCTGACCATGTGTTCCGACGTCGACCGCAACGACAAGAGCCGCGTTTGCGTACCCGGGTCGGTGAAGGTGATCGGACGCCGGCAGATCGAGATGTACTCGCGGCTCATACACACGGTTGATCATATCGAAGGCATCCTGCGCCCCGACATGGACGCCCTCGACGCCTTCCTCTCGCACACCTGGGCGGTCACCGTGACCGGCGCTCCGAAACGCTGGGCGATGCAGTTCATCGAGGATCACGAGAAGTCGCCGCGCGCCTGGTATGGCGGCGCCATCGGGGCCGTGCTGTTCAACGGCGACATGAACACGGGGCTCACGCTCAGAACCGTGCGCATCAAGGACGGCCTTGCCCAGATCCGGGCCGGTGCCACGCTTCTCTATGACAGTGTCCCGGAGGACGAGGAAGCGGAGACGGAACTCAAGGCGGAGGCCATGCGGGCAGCGGTGCGCGAGGCCGGCCTCGCCGGCAAGGCAACCACGCGGACGGAAGACGCCAAACCCGGCAAGGGGTTGAAGATCCTCCTGGTGGATCACGAAGACAGCTTCGTCCACACGCTTGCCAACTATTTCAGGCAGACGGGCGCGGATGTGGTGACCTACAGGTCCCCGGTCGCCGATCACGTCTTTCACGATGTCGATCCAGATCTGGTTGTCCTGTCGCCGGGACCTGGAAACCCCAAAGACTTCGACTGTGCCGCCACGATCGGACGGGCGCGGGCGCGCGCGCTGCCGATCTTCGGGGTCTGCCTCGGCCTTCAGGCCCTGTCCGAGTATTTCGGGGCAGAGCTCGGGCAACTCGATATCCCGATGCACGGCAAGCCCTCCCCGATCGGTCTCTCCGGCAACTCCCTGCTGTTTGACGGATTGAGCGCACCGGTCGTCGTCGGACGGTATCACTCGCTATTCGCGAAGCGGGCGACGCTGCCAGGCGATGTCAGGGTCACGGCGGAAACCGAGGACGGGGTCGTCATGGCGATCGAACACGAAAACGAGCCGATCGCCGCCGTTCAGTTTCATCCGGAATCGATCATGTCGCTTGACCAGGATGCCGGCCACAAGATCATCGAGAATGTCGTTGAACGGCTGGTTCATGCCCAGAGGCAGGAAATCGAAGCCGCATCGTGAATCTGTCACGCTGTCTTCGCAATTGTGTCGTTATGGGAACAGGCAGAGACTGAAGGAGATCGTCGTTGCCAACATTGCTGGTCGTCATCGCGCTTGTCGCCGGGGCCGCCTATTGGCTCTACCGTTCCCGGCGAGCGGCCGACACGACACAGGTCGTGCTTGACGCCACTCATGACGTCAAGGCGGCCGCCCGCCGCTTCGGCTTCCAAACGCGGGCGAACCAGCACCCCAGTGAAGGCGTTGACGATCCGCGTGTCACCGCCGCCGCCCTTCTGGTGCTCACGGCGGAAACCGATGGCGGTATCTCACGCGCGGAACAGCAGGCCATCATGGAGCAGCTTCAGTCGGTCTTCGGCATGCCCGAAAACGAAGCCGAAGACCTCTACCTGTTCTCCAAATGGCTAGCCAGCCAGAGCAGCAATCCGGATGACATGATCCGGCGGCTGATCAAGCGAACGGTGCATCTGGGTGGCCGTGACACGCTGCCGGATCTCATTCAGATGGTGACGCATGTCGGAAACGCGGACACGGGCACGCTCACCGACGACACCGTGAACATAGTAGAAAAACTGAAACAACTTAGTCATTGACCGGAAACGGCGCTCGCTTTCCTTGCAAAAGGCGAAACAATTAAAATACCAGTCGTTATTCAACTTCTGGTTCCCGAGTGACCCGGTGACGAAATAAGTTGATTAACAGAGCACGTCAGAGTTCTATTGATTTTCCGGCTTTCTTTTGCATTGTCTTCATCGGCTTGCACTAGCTTGAGCAAAGCCCCAGCGTTCGGAGTCCCGGGAGGACCAATGTCCGGCAACGCCAAGATGAACACGGTCAGGTGTTCCCGCAGATTGCGCCGATCGCTCGGCGCACTGGGGATCGCCTTTGTCCTGCTGGCGTGTCTCGTGCAAGGACCGGACGCCCATGCGCAGGGGAAAGCGGACCTTCGAAATCACGTGCTCGGTATCGGCAACTGTCCGCCTTGGAATGCCCAGGCCCTCGAGGTCTGCTACAACAGTCTGGAACGCGTCATGAATGCGATCAGCCCGCGCCTTGATGCCGGCCCGGACAACCAGCACCTTCTCATCAACGAGGGCGCGAGTGCGTCCGCACTCAAGCTGAAGGCGACGGAGCTTGCCAACCGCCTGGGACCGGAAGACCGGCTGATCATCTATGCAAATCTGCCGCTCGGCCAGCTGGAGGGCGACCAGCCGGACGAGGAAAACGGGTTCGTGCTGGAATTCTGGGCCGACGAGAAACCCGAAACGGCTGCCGCGGCCATCAGTGACGGTATCTGGATTACCGCGCCTGCCTTTGCGGCCATGCTTCATACGATCCCGGCGGCGCAGGTCATTCTGATCCTCGACACCAACGACTCCTACGCCGTGAACATGCACCTGCTCGACAGACATTCCGTCGATCATGAGGACAGACCCGAGGCGCTTGTCTCCTCAGCGGGCGACGGCCAGAGCGCAAACTACTCGGCGGACCGGACGATTTCTCTCTTTGCCAAACACCTCGCGCTCGCGCTCCGTGAAACGGAGGGATCTCTGCACGATGTCATGAGTGTCGCGGTCAGCGGCACCCGACAGTCGGCAATCCCGATATGCGCAACGCTCAAGGAGCACAAGGGCGAGACCGGAGAACAGGTTGCCGATTGCCAGCAGGTGCCGCAGATTCACGACCCGGAAGCCCTGCTTGCGGGTACACTGCTCCTGCCGATCCCCGAAAGTGGCAAAACAGAATAATTCCGGACGTCCCTAACCCGTTGCGGAGCTTGTGCCGCACGCGCGCGGCGCATCTGATGCGACCACGTTTCCGGCCTTCGCCTCGGCATTGCGCACGCTGGGGTGTCCTTTCAGCCGCGCCAGGAACCAGTCCCAGTCATCGGAGTCGATCCGCTCGAGGCCCGTGTCCCGCTGTGGCTCGATGGGACGGATGCCGTCGTCATCCAATTCACCGATCGCGAAGCGGAAGGCATAGCCGGGCGTCAGGCCCATGCGCAGGTCCGACACCACGACCTTGTCGCCGACAAGTTCCGTTCTGAAAAAGCCGCGGCTGAACCATTCCAGCTTCTGGAAGGCCGCCGAATCCGACAGGCAGGCCGCCAGTTCGGGATGGCGCGGATGTTCGTAGATTTCGGGTTCGCCGGGGCCGTCGAGCAGGGAATAGTAGAGGTTCTCGTAGCGATCTTCCTCAAGCCCGATGACTTTCCAGAGCAGGATGTTGAACGGGGCCGCGATCGCATAGACGGCTTCCGGTTCGATCCCCTGGGACTGAAAGGCCAGACGTGCCTGCCCCTGCACATATTGCTGCAGGACAATGCTCACGCCCATGTAAGCGGTGGTCGCGATCAGGGCACCGGCGACCCAGTTGCGCAGCCGCGACGTCCAGTTCTTCTTGCAGAGCGCATAGATCACGACGATCAGCAATGGAATGGAATAGAGTGGATCGATGATGAACACCGAACCGACGCCGACCGGGTCGGGATAGACGGGCCAGAAGATCCGCGTGCCGTAGACGGTCATCGCATCGATCATGGCATGTGTTGCAAACACCAGGAAAACGGCCCCCCAGGTCAGCCAGCGATGCTCACGCAGTCCCCTGAACAGCCGCACCAGCACCTCGCCGACGACGGGGGCAGCCAGCGCGTGCACGAAGATCGAGTGCGACCAGCCGCGGTGATAGACGAAACTGTCGATGGGATCGTCAAAGGGGATGAACACGTCCAGATCCGGCAGCGTGCCGAGCAACCCGCCGACAATCGCGGCCTTGCGCGGCCCGATCTTGCTTCCCAGGCAAGCCGTCGATACGGCGGCACCCAGAACGAATTGTGTGATTGAATCCATCGTGTCCTAGACGTTTGCGTTTATTGTCCTCAACGCTAGCCCAAGTGTGCGATGAAGAAGCCGATAACGGTACATATGGCGAAGTGCACAGCCATAAATGTACCGGCCATAAATTTAGTCACGTACTGCGGCTTATATTTATCGATCGACATATATTTCAAGTCTTTAAGCTGACCGAACACAGCATTCGACTTCAGATACCATCGACGGACCCATAAGACGTGTGCGAGCGCATAGAGGCTCAACGCGGCCAGGGAAGCAATTTTCTTGCTTTCGGTTTCACCCAGGAACTCTTGCGCCCGTTCTGATGAAACGACCCAGCCCAGTATCACCGTCAGAATGACACCATGCTTGAACGCAAAATCAATCAGACCATCGTGGTATGATTTCAACTGATCGCTGAGATACGCGTGTATCTCTCTCGGGGTCGCTGTTTTGGGCTCTGCCTCTGGCAAACCAACAATCCTCTCAATTTTGAACCGACCACACCACCGGCGCCGATCATACCTGAGAATTCAATCCACTTCGCGCACCGCACCCTTGGCTGCACTCGTCGTCATTTTTGCATAGGCGCGCAGAGCCTTCGTCACCTTGCGCCTGCGTTTTTCGACGGGCTTCCAGGCGGCATCGCCCCTGGCGTCCATGGCTGCCCGGCGGCTGGCCAGTTCCTCGTCCGGGATATCGACCTTCAGGATACGGTTCGGAATGTCGATGACGATCGTGTCGCCCTCCTCGACCAGACCGACTGCGCCGCCTTCCGCCGCTTCCGGCGACATGTGCCCGATCGACAGCCCCGAGGTTCCGCCGGAAAACCTGCCGTCGGTGATCAGGGCACATTCCTTGCCCAGGCCCTTCGACTTCAGATAGCTGGTCGGGTAGAGCATTTCCTGCATGCCGGGGCCGCCACGCGGTCCCTCGTAGCGGATCAGCACGACGTCGCCGGCCCTCACCTTGTTGGTCAGGATCGCCGAGACGGCACTGTCCTGGCTTTCGAAGATCCGCGCCGGACCGGTGAACTTGAGGATGCTCTCGTCGACGCCCGCGGTTTTCACGACACAGCCTTCCTCGGCGATGTTGCCGTACAGGACCGCCAGACCACCGTCCTTGCTGTAGGCATGGTCGCCTTCGCGGATGACGCCCGATTGCCGGTCCAGATCCAGATCGTCCCAGCGCCGGTCCTGGCTGAACGCAACCTGTGTCGGCACGCCGCCCGGTGCGGCCTTGTAGAATTCGTGCACGCTTGCGGAGTTGGTCTGGCGGACGTCCCAGCGCGCCAGCGCTTCCTTCATGGTCGAGGAATGCACCGTCGGGATGTCCGTGTGCAGTTTGCCGGCACGGTCGAGTTCGCCGAGGATCGCCATGATACCGCCTGCCCGGTGCACGTCCTCCATGTGGATGTTCTCCACTGCCGGCGCGACCTTGCACAGCACCGGCACCTGCCTGGACAGACGGTCGATGTCATCCATGGTGAAGCCGATTTCACCCTCGTAGGAAGCGGCAAGAAGGTGCAGGATCGTGTTGGTCGATCCACCCATGGAGATGTCGAGCGTCATGGCATTCTCGAATGCCCTGAAGTTGGCGATATTGCGCGGAAGAACGCTTTCGTCGTCCTCTTCGTAATAGCGCTTCGCCAGATCGACGATCAGATGGCCGGCCTCGACGAAGAGACGCTCGCGGTCCGCGTGGGTCGCAAGCGTCGAGCCGTTTCCGGGCAGCGCCAGACCGAGCGCCTCGGTCAGGCAGTTCATGGAGTTCGCGGTGAACATGCCCGAGCAGGAACCGCAGGTCGGACAGGCATTTTGCTCCATCGACAGAACGTCCGCGTCCGACATGCTGTCATCGGCGGCCGCGACCATGGCATCGACCAGGTCAATCGATTTGTGATCGCCGTTCTCCAGGACGACCTTGCCGGCCTCCATCGGCCCGCCGGAGACGAACACCACCGGAATGTTGAGACGCATGGCAGCGTTCAGCATGCCCGGTGTGATCTTGTCGCAATTGGAGATACAGACAAGCGCGTCCGCGCAGTGGCCATTCACCATGTATTCGACGGCGTCGGAGATGACTTCGCGCGACGGCAGCGAATACAGCATTCCGTCATGCCCCATGGCGATGCCGTCATCGACGGCGATCGTGTTGAATTCCTTGGCGACGCCCCCGGCCCTCTCGACTTCGCGGGCAACCAGCTGGCCGAGATCCTTGAGGTGAACGTGTCCGGGAACGAACTGGGTGAAGGAATTTGAAATCGCGATGATCGGCTTGCCGAAATCATTATCCGTCATGCCGGTGGCGCGCCACAGCCCGCGGGCACCGGCCATGTTCCGACCGTGGGTGGAGGTTCTGGACCGATACGGAGGCATGTTTTTCTCCCTTTGATGGCAGCGTTTCGCCTGCAGCAGGCGCCTGCCTGGTCACCGCCGCGACCCGCTTGAACGCATCCGAATTTGACTTGGCATGGGGTTGGCAGGTTTTTCGCCGGGCCGAAAGGCCGGATTGATGGAAAAGTGTACGGTACGGTACGGTTCTGTCATGATCGACAATCGCCACACCACTTAACTCCTTTCAAAATCGTCGCATTCCGTGAATCGTTCCGTGGAGCTGATCTTTTGGCTTGCATCGGCGAACGGTGTCGGGTGAAGGTTGTGAGCCACATAAAAGAACCCGCGCAACGCACGCGGGTCGACATCGTGGCGGCGTTGTGGGGAGAGACGCGTTGCTATTCTTGATTGCACTACTGGCCGCAATTTTCGGCTTTCTGTTCGGCACGGACCAGGGGGTCATCTCCGGCGCTCTGCCTCTGTTGAAAAAAGAGTTCGTGTTCACGGCGCAAAGCGAAGGCTTCATGACCGGTGCCGTTCCGTTCGGCGCCATATTCGGTGCCGTACTGGCACTCGTTACCGTCGACCGGTTCGGCAGGCGTCCGGTTCTCACGTTCTGCGCGATCCTGTTTGCCGCAGGCTCACTCGCTGCCGCAATGGCGTTCAGCGTGTGGTCCCTCACCGTCGCGCGGCTGGTGATCGGCGCTGCCATCGGCGCGTCGTCGCTCGTGGCTCCGATGTACCTCGCGGAAATCGCCCCTGCCCGCATCCGCGGCGCGGTCGTCTCGGCGTTTCAGCTGATGATCACGATCGGCATCCTTTCGGCCTTCATCGTCGACTGGGCGTTTTCCTTCACCGGTTCATGGCGTTACATGCTCGGGTTCAGCCTCGTGCCGGCGATGATCTGTCTTGCGGGCATCGTCAAGGCTCCCGAAAGCCCGCGCTGGCTGGTGCTCGCCGGGCGGGACAAGCAGGCGCGCGAGGTTCTGAAAACCGTTCAGCCGGAGGCGAGTCCCGAAAGGCTGGACAAGATCGTCGAGGAAATCGAAAGCGGCCGGCCAGCAGACCCGGCCGAGGAGAGCTGGAGCAGGTTCAAGGAACCGGCGCTGCGCGGTCTGCTGGTCTTTTCGGTTCTCGCGTTCTTCCTGCAGCAGTTCAGCGGGATCAACGTGATCATGAACTACGCGCCCCGCATCCTCGAAAATGCCGGTTTCGAGGGACTGGCGAATGAACTCGTCGCGACCATGGGCATCGGCGCCCTGAACGTGAGCGTCACGATCCTCGCGATGATCGTTGTCGACCGTCTCGGGCGGCGCCCCATGTTCATTTTCGGGTTCGTGGGCGCATTCCTGAGCATGGCGCTGGTCGCGGTCCTGTTCCAGCTGAACGACAACAACCTGGCCTGGCTGTCACTACTCGGGCTTTTCTCGTTCATCTTCTTCTTTGCCATCAGCATCGGCCCGCTTCCCTGGCTTTACATGTCGGAATTGTTTCCGCTCGCCCTGAGGGGAAAGGGCATGGCGATCGCCTCCATTTCCAACTGGCTCTGCAATTTCCTGGTGGTTTTTCTGTTTCCCGTGCTCGCAGCCGGTCTGGGTGAAGCGATGACATTCGGCATGTTTGCCGCCTGTTGTGCCTTCGGCATCTGGTACGCCTGGACTTTCGCGCCCGAAACGCGCGGTCTGGTGCTCGAGGAAATCGACCAGACGATCGCGGGGACGCCCGAAACCGGCAAAACCGGCTGACGCGCGCAGCGCAAAAAAGCCGGTGCAGGTCAGTCACCTGCACCGGCTTTCCATCGGGTTGCCCTGGAAGAGTGGATGCCGGGCACCCCGAAGGAGAGTGCTGCTATTGCGCGGCAACAGCGCTTTCAGCCAGTGTCGGATAGTCCGTGTAGCCTTTCTCGTTGCCGCCATAGAGCGTCTCCGGATCGAGCGCGTTGAGCGGGGCGTCCTTCTCCAGCCGGTCGACCAGATCCGGGTTGGAGATGAACGGGCGCCCGAACGCCACGAAATCGAGTGTGTCCGAACCGACGGCGTCGACGGCAAGAGCACGATCGTAGCCATTGTTTCCCATCCGCGCGCCGTCGAAGAGCGCGTAGAGCGCCGCAAGATCGCCGCCTTCGGGAATGTCACGCGGGCCTCCGGTCTGGCCCTCGACAAGATGGAGATACGCCAGGCTATAGCCGTTGAGCAGCCTGATCACGTGGGCGAAGGTTTCCTGCGGATTGCTGTCGGCGATGTCATTTGCGCTGGAGAACGGGCTGAGCCGTATGCCCACCTTGTCACCGCCCCAGACGGACACGACCGCATCCATCACTTCCTTGAGGAAACGTGACCGGTTTTCGACCGGACCGCCATAGGCGTCCTCGCGCTTGTTCGATCCGTCGCGCAGGAACTGGTCGATCAGGTATCCATTCGCGGCGTGGACTTCGACGCCATCGAAACCGGCTCTCTTCGCGTTTTCAGCCGCCCTGCGATAATCCTCGACAATACCCGGAATCTCGTGGGCTTCCAGTGCACGCGGCATCGGCGTTTCCACGAACTGGGTGCCGTCGAATGTCTTGGAGTTCGCCGCGATCGCGGATGGGGCGACGGGATCGGCACCGCCCGGCTGCAGGACCGGGTGGGAGATCCGCCCCACATGCCAAAGCTGGATGACGATCTTGCCGCCTCTGGCATGAACCGCATCCGTCACCTTTTTCCATCCCTCGACTTGGGCTTCGGAATGGATGCCGGGCGTCCACGCGTAGCCCTTGCCCTGCGGCGAGATCTGGGAGGCTTCGGTGATGATCAGCCCTGCACCGGCGCGCTGGCCGTAATATTCCGCGTGGAGTTCGAACGGGGCATCGTCTTCTGCCCTTGCGCGATTGCGCGTCAGGGGCGCCATGACGATGCGGTTCTTCATCTCCACCGACCCGGCCTTTGCGGGCGTGAACAGTTTTTGGTCAGACATACTCAGTTCCTTTTCGTCGTCGGAGGAATGTGATTTCCTAATTACGGACCATTCAGTCCATATTTATGCGCAAGAGGCTCGCCGATGCGAGGCCCCTGCCAGTTGCAGGTTTCGGTCAGGCCGGAAGGATGACCTTTGCCTGTTTCAGGGTATCGGCGATCCGGTCCGCCGGATATCCGGCCTTTCGAAGCGCGAGGGTTCCAATCGCAAGCGAGGACAGAGCGCGTGCCCTGTCACGCATGGCATCGGGATTTTCAGGATCAAGAACCTCTGCGAAGATCTCCTCGATCCTTTCCAGATGCCGGCGCCCGATCTCGGCCACGCCTTCGTCATGCGGGGCAAGTTCGGTAATGCAATTGACCAGCATGCAGCCCTTCGCACCGCCCTGCGGATTGGAAAGTGCCTGCATCATGGCGTCAACGGGATCGCCTTGCGCGGACCCGGCCACATCTTTCAGGTTTTGAAGCCCATTACGGGAATAATGCGACAGTGCGCGGCGGAACAGCGCCTGCTTGCTCTCGAAGGCAGCGTAGAAGCTCGACCTGCTCAGGCCCATCGCCGACGTCAGGTCGTCCAGCGATGTTGCCTCGTAGCCCTTCTGCCAGAAGACCAGCAAGGCGGCTTCCAGGGCTGCGGACTCGTCGAAAGTCCTGGGTCTGCCGGGGCCCGGAGACCGCTTTTTCTGATCGGAGCGCTGTCGTGCGGTGTTGGACATGACGCTAATATGGACCGCGTAGTCCTGAATGCAAGGTGCCCGGTCGTTATTTTTGGACCACCCGTTTCAGAATTGCAGTGATCGGCTCTTTATCTCGTCAGGTCACATCCGGCAGGAACCGGAAAACGCGTCTCCGACATCGTCGAAAACCCGCGCCACGGCTTCCATCTCGTAAAGCCTGCTGGTCCGGCGCACGCCTTCGACCAGATAGAAGTCCTGGATGGGAAACTGGTTGGAATTGAACCGGAAGTCTCCGCGCACGCTCTCAAATGGTGCGGCATTGATTGCCGAGAGCATCGCCTCCCTGTCCTTGGCGCCTCCGGTGAGTTCCAGGGCGAAATGAATCAGCTTCGCCGCATCGTAGCCCTGTGCGGCATATGTCGACGGGGCGTAATTGTAGGCGCGCCGGAACTCGCGTACGAAGCGCTTGTTCGCCGGGTTGTCGAGATTGGGAGCCCAGTGCGCTGCGGAGAACAGTCCCTCGCCCATCTCCTTTGTGTACGGCAAGGTGACCGCATCGACCGTCTTTGCCGACAGGAACGGAATAATTCCCTTCATGCCGGACGTCTGGAATTGCCTGACGAGTTCCACGCCCATCCCGCCGGGCATGAACGCATAGATCGCGTCGGGCTCGATCCCGGCGATCTGGTCGAACTCGACCGAAAACTCCGTCTGGCCCAGTTTCGGGAAAATCTCGCGCGCGATCTGTCCCTTGAAATGCCGCCGGAACGCCGAGATTGCATCGCGCGCCGCCTCGTAGTCCGGCGCAATGGTCACAACCTGCTGGTATCCCTTGAGGCTGGCATAGCGCCCCATGGTCTCGTGTACCTGGTCGTCCTGCGCCGCCGTGGAAAAGAAGTAACGGCTGCAGTTACGGCCCGCGATGGGTGCAGGTCCGGAGCTTGTTCCGATGAACAGCGTCCGGGAGCGGACAACCGGATCATGGATGGCGAGCATGATCTTTGAAAAATTCACTCCGACAAGCAGGTCGATACCATTCTCGTCGATCAGTTTCGTGACCTCCTTGACCGCATGATCCGGGTCGAGTTTGTCGTCGACGACGAGCACGTTGGTCGGCATGCCTCCGAGGGCCCCGTTCGACTGGTTGACGGCGAGCATGAAGCCGTCACGCATGTGTTCACCGAAGACGGCCGCCGGCCCGGATAGCGTTGCCATGAAACCGATCCTCAGTTCCTGCTGCTGCGGTTCCTGCGCCTGGGCTGCGCACAGAAACGCTCCCAGCCCCATCAAGGCCCCAACAGTTTTCGAGATCACCCAGCGTTTCATCGTTTCCTGCCCATTCATCGATGCGCGTTTCGCGTCCGGCACCGAATCTCCTCATGCCAATGCACATTCAAGCATGGCAAAGACAGGTTATGCATTTGCAAACGCACAGGTTGCCCCCCTCTTTCCGGATCACAAGCTCGTCAAAATTCAAGGAAAATTCCCCAGTGTCGCCGCAATCCGGCCCGTGTGCGGACGCATTAACAAAGGTTAATGCCACCTTACCCAATCCAGGTGACCGCCTTGCGCGTGCCCGAACCGCATCAACAGGAGGGCCAGATGTATCAAGTAACCGCGCCAGCCAAAACATGCGCCAGTCAACCAGATCCGGCCCGAAAGACCGGGCAGGATCCTTCGGCGAGACGCGAATTCAAGGTTATCAGAGGTGCTCATTCGAGCGGCGAATTTCGAAAGTCACTCCGCAAAATCGACCCTGGCGAGCTCGCTTCGAAAATCCTGCAGTTGCACGCCGCCGCGGACAGGACAGACCACGGCGACCTGCAAAAACCGGATTTGGCTGCCGAATTGCACGATGTTCCGTTCGAGATCCCGGGCGTTCTGCGCAAGTCGGACGACGCCGAGAAAATTGCAGATGTGGTCAAGCGGTCCGCGGTGAAAAACCCGGATACGCCGCAAGGCGCAGGGAAACGGCCCGGCAAGTTGCGCTTCAGACCCCTGGTGGCCGCGGCTTTGCTCGTCGGCCTGGCGGGCGGTGCCGCGCTGGCGCTCGGCGTTCCGGACATGATGGTCGCGGACGAGCCGGAAACCCGCCCTGTCGCGACACAGCTGATCGTCACGGACCCGCAGCCGGTGTCCGCCACCGAAAACACGGTGAGGGCTACGGCGGCGATCTCCGGCACGCCGGAAAGCGCTGCGAAGACCGAACCGTTCAACACGGCCACACCGGAACAGATCGCCGAGGCGAAAAACCGGTTGAGGCTAGCCTTTGCCTCCGGAAACACCAGCGCCGCCCCGGCCCCGGCAACCACCAGCGAGGGCGCGGCCGCGCCGGTCTATCCGCAAGCCGCACCCGCCCAGGCCGCAGCCACGGCCCCGCTGCCGGACGCATCCCTGCCTGGTTCCGGGTTGCCGGCCGGCCTCACGACCCCGGCCTATGCACTTAGCATTTCTTCAGCAAACCGGTCCGGACTGTCCAGTGTTTCAGCCAGTGTTTCGGCCGATGGGTCGGACAGTGAGGCTATCGCAGCCAACAACAGTCCCGGCGCTGTCGTCAGTGCAAAGGAAGCCGGGACGGCGCCGGTTGAAACCGCTTCCGCGCAAGATGTCCGCGCATATGCGAATTCGGGACAGACAACCGCCTCCGTCAACATGCGTCTATCGGAAAAGAAGAACAGCGAAATCATCGCCGTCATTCCCGCCAATACTACCGTCAGCTTCAACGAATGCGGCAAATGGTGGTGCGGAATTGAATATGACGGCAAAACTGGATTTGTCGGCCAGAGGTTTGTCGAGCGCGCCGCGCAATGAGCTTCAAATCCAATCGAATGCGGTAGAGACTTGTTAAGACCGGCGACATAGGCTGGTTTCCTCGAAAATCCGGCAGCGCGGGTGCGCGCGGGCATAGAGGCCTGCCCCTGCCCCGATTGTTCTGCCGGCGGGAGAGCAGACATGTTTCATCGGCACAAGACTACCGGTTGCGCTTTAGCCCTCGTGCTTTTGATCGGCACGCCTCTGACCGCGTCGGCAGACGGAACCGATTGCGTGGTCTACGCAACGGATTACGCAAATTCCTATGTCGGCAACGGTGATGTTGTCGGAGATGCAGTTTCGGGCGGCATGGCAGGTGCGGTCGTTGGCGGCGCCTGGGCCGGACGCTCCGGCGCTGCGCGCGGCGCGCGTGCCGGCGGCGCCCTCGGCGTCCTGAACAACATGGGATCCATGCCCGGTGGCTGGCAGACACTCTACGACACGGCCTACCAGATGTGTCTTCAGCAGACATCCGGGGTGAATGCCGCCCCCTATTACGGCGACCCGGCCTATGCTCCGGCACCCAACCTGCAGTCACCTTCAGCCGGATGCCGCTCCTCGGCACGGGTCAACGCCCCGCTCCGTCGCAGCCCGGAAGGCGGCATCATGGTGGGGTCCGATTTCGGCAACTGCCAGTAACGCCCTTCAAACGCACGCTCTTCGTGGATGACCGTGTCTTTGCCCTCCGTTCCGGTTGACGTTGCGGGCGAAGCAAAGTCAACTGTTGCCGAATTCCAGACGACGCGCATTTGGCTGCAACATCGCAACGACAGGACCATCCATGACCCGCCGCAAGACTCTCGCGTTCACCTTTGCGACCGGCATCGTCGCAGGGTTCTGCCTTTTCACTTCTCCCGCGTCGGCCCAGCAATGCGGCGGCGATTTCAGGCAGTTCCTGGCCGGTGTCAAACAGGAAGCCGTTGCAAAGGGGCTGTCGCCCGACGCGGCAGACCGGACCCTGGCGCGTGCGCAGATCGACCGGAAGGTGTTGTCACGCGACCGCGCCCAGGGCGTCTTCAAGATGACCTTTCTGGACTTCTCCAAACGGGTCATCTCCAGCTACCGCATGAAGAACGGCGCGGCGAACATGAAGAAACATGCCGCCATCTTCCAGCGGACGGAGAACGAATACGGGGTGCCGGCGCCGGTGATAACCGCTTTCTGGGCGCTGGAGACCGATTTCGGTGCGGTTCAGGGCGACTTCAACACGGTCAACGCACTGGCAACGCTCGCCCATGATTGCCGGCGTCCGGAGCTTTTCCGCCCGCAACTGATCGCTGCCATCGAAATGGTTCAGCATGGCGACCTCGATCCGCAGCGCACGACCGGTGCGTGGGCCGGCGAAATCGGCATGGTGCAGATGCTGCCCGAGGACATCATCAAGTTCGGACGCGACGGCGACGGCGACGGGCACGTAAAGCTCAAGCAGAGCGCGTCGGACGCGATCCTCACTGCCGGTGCCTTCATCAATCACCTGGGCTGGAGCCAGGGCGAACCCTGGCTGCAGGAAGTGACGGTGCCGCAGAACCTGAACTGGCATGAAACGGGCCTCGGCAAGACCAAGACAGGCGCGCAATGGGCCGCGCTCGGCGTTCAGCCGCGCTGGGGCCAGATCTCGCCCAACCTGCCGGCCTCGCTGCTTCTTCCGCAGGGCCGCAAGGGCCCGGCCTTCCTGGCTTATCCGAATTTCGACATTTATCTGGAATGGAACCAGTCTCTCATCTACACAACGTCCGCAGCCTATTTCGCAACCCGTCTTGCCGGTGCGCCGCGCTACAACGCCGGAAACCCCGATCAGGGGCTCAACGATGCCCAGATGAAACAGTTGCAGACAAAGTTACAGAACAAGGGCTACGACGTCGGCAAGATCGACGGCATCCTTGGAGCCGGAACCCGGGGAGCCGTCCAGGACATGCAGCAGAAGCTCGGCATGCCTGCGGACGCGTGGCCGACACCGGCGCTCTTGAACAAACTCTAGTAACAGGACCCATTAATTTGGGCCTGTTGCCCGTTTCCTGATTGCACGAAAACCGTGCTGGAGCAGACAGGTTCCACCGCGTGTAAAAAGAAGCTATCTGCCGCCGAAGATCGCCATGGATTGCGCGGGACCGAGCTTGTGCAGGGTGACATAGTCCTGGGTCTGTACCAGCGGCCTCTTCGGGATCCAGAAATTCTCTATGACGAACTCGGTGATCTCGATCCGCTGCTCCAGCGTGTAGTCATGCGCATGCGGGTAAAGAAGGATCATCCAGACAACCGCCATGAACAGGTCGAAGTCGTCCACCCAGAAACGGACCTGACGCGTCTCCGCAGAGATCTCACAGTCCTTCAGAGCGTGCACATCGCGCAATTCCTGTCTGAGCCCAAGCAGGTCCTGGTCCGTCGATGCACCGAAGTACCTTTTGGCGAACGTATTGTAGAGCCATGTGGTCGTGTGCGGCCTTGTTTCCCGGGCGGACATCATGACCGCGTGGATTGCCCCGTTCGGAGCCAGAACCTCGTCATACAGCGCCTTCACCAAACCTGGCCAGGTCGTCGCCTTGGAATAATAAAGACTGTGATGGAGCGTGACGAGATCCTGCCTGCGGCCCTCGAACAGCGCGTCGCGGGCACATTCGGCGGCTGCGGCATCGCGAAAGTCGATCGTATAATCTCCCTGAACCAGCCGCACATTTTCCAACATCTGGCGCGCCTGGCGTTCCTGGAGTGTCGCCAATGCCGCTCCGTCGATATCGTAAAGCGACAGACCTTGTTGAAACGCGGATTGCAGTATCCGGAACTGCGGTTCGTTTCCCGCCCCGATTGACAGGGCGGACAGGTCCCTCTCCTCCTTCATCCTCATGTGGATCGCCCGGATCGTGCGCATCAGGCTTGCGGCAACATCCGGTTTTTCGGAGGCGTAGCGCGCCCAGATCCTGTTCTGCTCGAAGATGTTGTAGTTTGCGGCGTCAAGACCGCGTTCGATGAGACTGTCCGACTTTACCAGGTGCAAGAGCGCATCCTCCATGGTGCCTGCGCCCGCTTTCGACCACATCCGTCTGCCCGGCGCCTTCATGAAGAGAAATAAGCTGCAAGTCTGGAATTACTTGTGAAATTTTGTTCATAAACAGCTGATTTACATTAGTATTTTGTCATGTTTCTCTACCGGCCTTAGTCGTAACCCTTGCTCGTATGTAAAAACACCGACACATCGACTGTTTCCGACATGACTTAACGGGATCTGCGTCTCGACGAAGACGCTTTTTACACCGGCGCAAAGACACGGTGCTACGAGAAGCGGCCATTCTGCTTCCGCTGCGCTTCAGCCGGACTGACAAGCTGGTTGCCGGGGATCACTTCAAGCGGCCCAATTCGGGTTGAACAGGACGGAATCGGCGTGAATACGCCCAGGCGCAATCCTTCCGCGCCGGCCGCCACCTCCGGCTAGTGCGGTCCCTTGGCCGGCGCGTCCTCGGGTACGAGGGCGTCCCTGCCGTCTCCAAGCAGGAAAACCGCGAGAATACGCGTTTCGCCATCTGCCGTATTCCGTCCCTGGTGGGTCACGGCCATCGCTTCCATCACGCCGTCTCCCTGACGAAACACCTTCTCTCCGATCCCCTCGTAGAACACGGTGACTTCGCCTTGCAGGATATAGGCAAAGAGCGGCGCGCCATGCCGGTGCCATGCCGTTGCCTCACCGGGCTCCAGCGTCACGACGATGGCCCTGACCGAAGCGTCCTTCTGCGGGAAGGTGATCTTTTCGCCCGAGACGGTTTTGTCGCCCGAAAAGACCTCATGCACTTTTTCATAGGATGCCCCGGATGGTGCCGATGCCGGCGCCGTCACCGCTGTTGGGGCGTCCGGCTTCTCGGCCGGGATCGCCGTTGCCTCGGTCGCATGACCCGGCAAGGTGGCCGCGCACAGGAGCATCAGGATGCCGGCAGTCAGCCTGGCGAACCACGGCGTGCGCTTGCGGCGAAGCGGCCGGTTCATACCTCGATGCTCGCACCCGGCGTCATCGTGTTCACCAAGGCGGCATCAGGGCCCATGGCGGTTTCGAAAGCGTCCGCCGACTGCTCAATGATGGGAAAGGTCCCGAAGTGACAGGGGACGATCGTGTCGAAGTCGAAGAATTTCGTGCAGGCCATGGCTGCAACCCGGCCACCCATCGTAAAGCGGTCGCCAACAGGAACGATCCCGATCTTCGGGCGGTAAATCTCGTTGATCAACGCCATGTCGGAGAAAATATCGGTGTCCCCCATGTGATAGAGCACCTTCTTTCCCGGAACCTCGATTATGACACCATGCGGATTTCCCAGATAGATCGCCTCCCCGTCCGACTGCTTCGACGAGGAATGTTCCGCGCGCGTGAGCGCGACCTTGAACGTGCCGGTATCGACCATGCCGCCCGAATTCATCGGGTTGATGTTTTCGATCCCCTGCCTGCCTGCCCACATGCAGATCTCGAAGTTCGAAGTCAGCTGTGCTCCGTTCTTCTTGAGAATCTCGATCGCGTCTCCGATGTGATCGTCATGACCGTGTGTCAGCACCACATGGGTAACGCCCGCGGTGACCTGATCGACCGTCAGATTGTCGGGAAATGAAGGGTTTCCGGTCAGAAACGGATCGAACATGATGGATGTTTCTGCAAATTCGAGTTTGAAGGCAGAATGACCGTACCAGGTGAGTTTCATCTAATTCTCCCGCGGAAACGCTTTTGGCAGATCGAGTTTAGACGCTGGTTTCGTTTGTGCAAGAATGGGTTGTTGCCGACAGCGGCTTCCATGCAGTTCCAACTGGTCTTTTCAACCCGGCCCTGATAAAGCGCGCCCATGGCAAACGATCCTGCACTTTCCATCGAAGATTTCGTATCGGCGCTGCCGCCCGGCAGCCGGCTGATCGGGCTTGATCTGGGCACCAAGACGATCGGCATGGCACTTTCGGATCCCGGCCGTGGCATCGCGACGCCGATGGATACGATCCGCAGGAAGAAATTCACGATCGATGCCGAACAACTGCTCGCGATCTGCGGGAAACAGGATGTCGGCGGCATTGTCCTCGGACTGCCGCTGAACATGGATGGGAGCGAAGGCCCGCGTGCGCAGGCGACGCGCGCCTTTGCCCGAAACCTCTCCCAGAAGACCGAGCTTCCGATCACATACTGGGATGAACGCCTGTCAACAGCCGCCGTGACGCGGACGCTGCTGGAGGCGGACTCCAGCCGGGCAAAACGCGCCAGCGTCGTTGACAAGATGGCCGCTGCCTACATTCTGCAAGGCTTCCTTGATCGGCTCGGATTCATGTCTTCGCAAGGGTGAGCCCGCAGCAAGGCAGGGCGTCAGGCCGCCGGTCAGACATCCGCCTCATGTGGACATCGGGCATGAGTTGAATTCGTGGCTTGTGCACCGTGCCGATTCCCCATATAGGGATGGTCTCGATGACCGCGACAGACACCCATCGAGACAGCCCCTACCCCCATCGCCATCTGCTGGGCATTGAAGGGCTTCACCCCCACGAAATTCTGGGACTTCTGGACCGTGCCGAAGAAGCCGTCGAGGTTTCGCGGCAGGTCAACAAGCGCAAGCAGGTGCTTCAGGGCCGCACCCAGATCAACCTCTTTTTCGAAAACTCCACCCGCACGCAGAGTTCCTTCGAACTTGCCGGCAAGCGGCTGGGCGCGGACGTCATGAACATGGCCGTGTCCCATTCCTCGGTGAAAAAGGGGGAAACGCTGATCGACACGGCGGCAACGCTCAACGCCATGCATCCGGATCTTCTGGTGGTCCGGCACCATGCTGCAGGTGCTGTTCATCTTCTGGCGCGCAAGGTAGGCTGCTCGGTGGTCAATGCCGGCGACGGACCGCATGAACATCCGACGCAGGCGCTGCTGGATGCGCTCACGATCCGGCGCCACAAGGGCAAGATCGCCCGGCTGACAGTGGCCATCTGCGGCGACATCGCCCACTCGCGTGTCGCCCGCTCCAACATCATTCTGCTGAATGCCCTCGGTGCGCGGGTCCGCGTCGTCGCACCGTCAACGCTGCTGCCGTCCGGGATATCAAAGATGGGCGTGGAGGTCTTCAACGACATGCGCGCGGGATTGAAGGACGCGGACATCGTCATGATGCTGCGCCTGCAGCGCGAGCGCATGAACGGTGCATTCGTTCCCTCGGTCCGCGAATATTACCGCTACTACGGTCTGGACGCGGAAAAACTCTCCGTGGCGCGAGACGACGTTCTGGTCATGCACCCCGGCCCGATGAACCGGGGCGTCGAAATCGACGCCTCCATCGCCGACGGCCCGCAGAGCCTGATCAGGGAACAGGTTGAAATGGGAGTTGCCGTGCGGATTGCCGTCCTTGAAGCGCTCGCCGCAAACCTGCCCAATCATTAGAGGAAGATGCCCGTGGCACTCGATACACCAAGACCGCTGGTACTTTCCAACGCCAGGGTGATTGATCCGGCGCGTGAGCTGGATGCACCAGGTTCCATCATCATTGCGGACGGCACCATTCTGGCGGCAGGTCCCGAAGCGGCCAACCAGGGTGCGCCCTACGGCGCGGAGATTGTCGATTGCAAGGGTGCCATCGCCTGTCCCGGTCTCGTCGACATGTGCGTTTCTGTCGGAGAACCGGGCGCGGAGCACCGCGAAACGCTTGCGAGCGCCTCCCAGGCTGCCGCTGCTGGCGGTGTCACGACCATCTGCACGATGCCGGATACGGATCCGGTCATAGACGATCCGGCGCTGGTCGATTTCATTCTCCGGCGGGCACGGGACACAGCCATCGTCAACGTGCATCCGCTCGCGGCCCTGACAAAGGGACTGAACGGCACCGAGATGGCGGAAATCGGTCTGCTCAAGGAAGCCGGCGCCGTCGCTTTTACAAACGGACACAAGTCGGTCGAGAATGCGCAGGTCATGCGCCGCATGATGACCTATGCGCGGGACTTCGATGCCCTCGTCATCCACCATACCGAAGACCCGGATCTGGCCGGCGGCGTGATGAACACAGGCCTGAACGCGAGCTGGAAAGGCCTTTCCGGTGTGCCGCGTGAAGCCGAGATCATCATGCTGGAACGGGACCTGCGTCTCGTGGGCATGTCAAAGGGCAAGTACCACGCAAACCTGATCTCGACGTCGGACAGCGCGGACGTGATACGCGTGGGCAAGAAGCGCGGGCTGGATATCACTGCGGGGATCTCGATCAATCATCTGACGCACAACGAAAACGACATCGGCGCCTACCGGACGTTCTTCAAGATGTCCCCGCCCCTGCGCGACGAGGATGACCGTGAAGCGATGATCGCCGCGGTCGCCGACGGCACCATCGACATCATCTGCTCCAATCACGATCCGCAGGACGTTGAAACAAAACGGCATCCCTGGGCGGAAGCGGAAGATGGCGCTATCGGGCTCGAGACCATGCTGGCGGCGGCCCTGCGGCTGTTTCATTCCGGGCAGGTCGACCTCATTACCCTGCTCGGGGCCATGACGAACAAGCCGGCCGACAGGCTGGGACTGGAGACCGGCCGCCTGACCAAGGGATCTCCCGCCGACATCGCCGTGTTCGACCCGGACCGGCCCTGGGTGCTTGAAAAAAGCGCCATCCGGTCGCATTCGAAGAACTCTCCCTTCGAGGATGCGCGCTTCTCCGGGCGGGTCCTGCGCACCGTCGTCGCCGGCAAGATGGTCTTCTCACACTCCTGAGCCGGGCGCCCTCTACGGCCGGCGGCCATTCAGATTGTGTTCAGGTGAAATGGTGTTCGATCCGGCGCAAATGCCCGTACTGCTGTTGTCAGCACGGCGGGGCCTTACGGAATGGATGGATCAGATCATGCGCACGGTTTTCCTGACGCTCTTCGCAATTGCCTTTGCCGGTACCCCGGCTCATTCGGCTGACCTCTACATGAAATACAAGCTGTTCGCCGTCGGACTTCCGATCGGTTCCGGTGTTCTGTCCGTCGACTTCGGCGACAGCGCATACTCGATAAAGGCCGATGGCGGTACCGCGGCCTTCGGCAAGCTTGTGTCGGATGGAAAAGGGTCCGTGAACGTTCGCGGCAACATCACCGGCGGCACGCTCCGGCCAGACAGCTTCGCCCTGAACGTCAAAAGCGACGATGAAAACGGAACGATCTCGATGCAAATGCGCGAGGGAACCGTCAAGAAGGTCGCGGTGAACCCGCCACAGGACCGGATGAACCAGAGGATCAAGGTCACGTCCGATCATCTGAGGAACGTGCTGGACCCGCTGACCGCAGCCGTTTTTCCCGCGCCAAAGGGCCTTACCGCCGAAAGCTGCAACCGGACCCTGGAACTCTTCGACGGCAAGGAGCGCTACAACGTCCATCTGAGCTACAAGTCGAAGCGGAAGGCCAAAACACCGGATGGCCGTTTCAAGGGCGATGTTCTCGTGTGCCGTGCCCGGTATGAACCGATTTCCGGTCACCGTCCGAAGCGCAAGACGATCCAGGAACTTGCCAACAACAAGTCGATGGAAATCTGGCTGGCACCCGTTGGCGACAAACCCTATCTGGTTCCGCTCAGGGCGAGCATAAGGGCACCTTTCGGATCGCTTGTCGTCCAGGCAGAGAAATACAAGCTGAAGGGGTGACGCGCTGGTATCCCGTGCCGGCGGGCCTCGTGGCGTCGCTCTTTCCAGAGGATGCAAAAGTTGCCGTGGCGTGAATGCACTCTCGGGACTTGATCCGAACCGACAGCCGGTTACAGTGCCGCAGAAATTTGCCGAAGCGCGACAAGGGAGTAGATTCGCGTGCCAGATCCGATCAGCTGGGAATTCGCCTGGCCCTACTATCTTGCTGCACTTGCGTTCGGCTACCTGCTGGGTTCGATCCCGTTCGGTCTCGTGTTCACGCGGATGGCCGGCCTCGGAGATATCCGAGACATCGGTTCAGGAAACATCGGCACGACGAATGTTCTGCGCACCGGCAGAAAGTCGCTTGCCGCAGCAACGTTGCTCGGTGACGGCCTGAAGGGAACCGTCGCGGTTCTGATCGTCAACGCGATCTACGGTCAGGACATGGCTCTGGTTGCCGGTCTCGGTGCCTTTCTCGGTCACCTGTTTCCGGTCTGGCTCAAGTTCAAGGGTGGCAAGGGTGTCGCGACATATATCGGCATCCTGCTCGGCCTCTACTGGCCGGCCGCGCTGATCTTCATCGGCATCTGGATCGGCATGGCGGTCCTGTTCCGCTACTCTTCCCTGTCGGCGCTGACGGCGAGCCTGGCAACGCCGGTTCTGCTCTATCTCGTCCTGAACCGTTTTCAACTTGCTGAAATGACACTCTTCATGACCGTGCTTCTGTGGATCAAGCATCACGAGAATATCGGCAGGCTCTTGCGCGGTGAAGAGAGCCGGATCGGGTCAAAATCGAAGTCCGCGCCAACCGTCGAAGCAGACACAGACAGCGGAGGGATATGAGCGCAGGCCAACCGGATAAAACACTGTGCCTCACCGAGGGCCAGCGTCTGGCTTGGCTTCGTCTAATACGATCGGAAAACATAGGCCCGGCGACTTTGCGTGATCTGCTGGACCATGCCGGATCCGCGGAGCGAGCGCTCGAAATCCTGCCGGCGCTTTCAAGACGCGGCGGCAAGCGGAGCTACCGGCTTTGCTCCGAGCAGGATGCCGTCGATGAAATTGAAGCGCACCGGCGCTTCGGAGCCCGCCTGGTTGCCCTGGGCGAAGCCGAGTATCCGCCCCATCTGCAGCACATCGACAGTCCGCCTCCACTCCTCTCGATCAAGGGAGGCAAGGTGACGGCCAATCCGCAAATGGCGGCGATTGTCGGCGCCCGCAACGCCTCGCTTTCCGGGCGCAAGCTTGCAGCCGGGTTCGCCCGCGATCTCGGTGCGCAAGGAATTGCGATTGCCTCGGGTCTCGCGCGCGGCATCGACGCTGCGGCGCACGAGGCGGCGCTTCAGACAGGCACGCTTGCCGTGTTCGCCGGCGGACTGAATGTGCTTTATCCGCCAGAGCATGGCCGCCTCCTGGCGGCAATCCTGGATGCAGGCGGCGCGGCCATCAGCGAAATGCCGTTCGGATGGAAACCGCGCGGACGGGATTTTCCGAGGCGCAACCGGCTGATCTCGGGTGTCTCGCTCGCCGTGGTGGTGATCGAGGCGGCGAAGCGCTCCGGGTCCCTGCACACGGCGCGCTACGCGCTCGAGCAGAACCGGGACATCTATGCAGTGCCGGGTTCTCCCCTCGACCCGAGGTCGGAAGGCGCCAACGGACTGATCCGTCAGGGGGCGACGCTGGCAAGATCGGCACGGGATGTCCTGGAGGGAATGGCCGGGCGGTCCGGCTCGGCCTTGCCACTGTTTAGCGGGCTGTCCGAAACCATTCAACGGCAGGATGCCGACCCGGAAGAGCCGGTCGACGCCACGCGATGCAGGATCATCGAAGCGCTCGGCCCTGCGCCGATGGAGCTTGACGAACTGATCCGTTTTGTCGAGGCAGATGCGCGTACGGTCAATGTCGTTCTGCTTGAACTCGAACTTGCCGGCCGGCTCGAGCGCCACGCCGGGCACAAGGTTTCCCTGGTTATGGGATGATCCTGCCGTTTGATCTGCGCAAATGGATCGTTGCGGCGTGTGTGCCCTGTGGGCAACTCAACCGTGGAAAACTATGTCAAATGCAAGGTCACTTGACCCCGGACGCGCAAAGGTCCATTTGACAGGCGGCGCATGATCCGTGATCGTCTGCGCATCTTAAATCTCCTTCTCCACCGGGCGGGGGCTCCGTTTCCGGCAAAATTATTTGGGTAAGAATGAACGTCGTTATTGTGGAATCGCCGGCTAAAGCCAAGACGATCAACAAATATCTCGGCACCGATTACACGGTCCTGGCCTCTTACGGCCATGTCCGGGATCTGCCTCCGAAAGACGGCTCGGTTCTGCCTGACGAAAACTTTGCCATGAGCTGGCAGGTTGACAGCAAATCCCAGAAGCGGCTCTCGGAAATTGCCAACGCGGTCAAGGAAGCCGATCGTCTGATCCTGGCAACCGACCCCGACCGCGAAGGAGAAGCGATTTCCTGGCACGTTCTGGAAGTGCTGCAGAAAAAACGGGTCCTGAAAGACAAGCAGATCGAGCGGGTGGTGTTCAACGCGATCACCAAGAAGGCGATCCTGGAAGCGATGGACAATCCCCGTCAGCTGGATGGGCCCCTGGTCGATGCCTATCTTGCCCGCCGTGCGCTCGACTATCTCGTCGGCTTCACGCTTTCACCCGTCCTTTGGCGGAAACTGCCGGGAGCCCGGTCCGCCGGACGCGTACAGTCGGTGGCGCTGCGTCTGATCTGCGACCGCGAGATGGAAATCGAGATCTTCAAACCCCAGGAATACTGGTCGATCTTCGCAAATATGAAGACACCCGCCGGGGACATGTTCCAGGCGGGTGTAACGGGCTTCGAAGGCCGCAAGATCGGTCGCCACGACATCAAGAACGAAGCCGAGGCGACGACGATCAAATCCATGCTGGAAACCGCGAGTTTCACGGTCGACAGCGTTGCCTCGAAGCCGGCGAAGCGCAATCCGGCCGCTCCGTTCACGACCTCTACCCTGCAACAGGAAGCCTCGCGCAAGCTCGGGTTCGCGGCCTCCAGAACGATGCAGGTGGCCCAGAAGCTTTATGAAGGCATCTCCATCGGCGGGGAAACTTCCGGTCTCATCACCTACATGAGAACCGACGGTGTCCAGATCGCCGGAGAAGCCATTGCGGCCGCGCGAAGCGTGATCGGCCAGGATTTCGGCGACAAGTATGTGCCGGAAAAACCGCGCGCCTATTCGTCCAAGGCCAAGAACGCCCAGGAAGCGCACGAGGCGATCCGGCCGACTGACCTTGCAAGGCGGCCGAAGGATGTCGCCAAGTTCCTCGACCCCGACCAGGCACGGCTTTATGAGCTGATCTGGAAGCGCACGATGGCCTCGCAGATGGAGTCCGCCGTTCTGGAACGCACGACGATCGAGATCGTCGCGACAGGCTCGGGCAAGAATGCCAACCTGAGAGCAACCGGTTCCGTCGTCCGGTTCGACGGCTTTCTCGCGCTCTACCAGGAAGGACGCGACGACGAGGAAGACGAGAACTCAAAACGCCTTCCGGCCGTCGACAATGGCGCGCGCCTTTTTGCGACCTCTGTTGACGGAAGCTCGGACCCGATCGAGGCAAACCAGCATTTCACCACGCCGCCGCCGCGCTATACCGAAGCCAGCCTCGTCAAGAAGATGGAAGAGCTGGGGATCGGACGCCCGTCGACCTATGCCTCCACGTTGCAGACCCTGCGCGACCGGGACTATGTCGAGCTGGAAAAGAAACAGCTTGTTCCCCAGGACAAGGGACGGATCGTCACCGCGTTTCTGGAAAGCTTCTTCCGGCGCTATATCGAATTCGATTTCACGGCCAGCCTGGAAGAACAGCTGGACAAGATCTCGGCCGGTGAACTGTCCTGGCTGGACGTGCTGCGCGATTTCTGGACCAGCTTCTCCGGCTCGGTCGACGACATCAAGGATCTGCGCGTCGCCGAGGTCATCGACTCGCTCAACGAGTTGCTCGGACCGCACATTTTCCCGCCCAAGGAAGACGGAAGCGAGCCGCGCAAGTGCCCGAGCTGCGACACGGGACAGCTGTCGCTGAAGGTCAGCCGCTGGGGCGCGTTCATCGGTTGCTCCAACTATCCGGAATGCGGTTTCACCCGTCAGCTCGGTAAGCCGAACGGCGAAGACGGCGACGCGGACGAAGGCCCGAAGGTGCTCGGTACGGATCCGGACACGGGACAGGATGTGTCGCTGCGCAATGGCCGCTTCGGCCCCTATGTTCAGCTTGGCGAGGAAGCAAAGCCGAAGCGCGCCTCGCTGCCCAAGGGCTGGTCCGCACCCGACATGGATCTGGAAAAGGCATTGCAGCTGCTGTCGCTGCCGCGCGAAGTCGGCCTGCACCCTGAAGACGGCAAGATGATCACGGCCGGGATCGGGCGCTACGGCCCGTTTGTGCTGCACGAGGGAACCTATGCAAACCTCTCCGCACCGGACGAGGTCTTTTCCGTCGGCATCAACCGTGCGGTGGATGCATTGGCTGAAAAACGCGCCAAGGGCGGCGGACGCAGAGGTGCGGCCGCGACGCCGCTGAAGGAACTCGGCGAGCATCCGGACGAAGGCGGGCCGGTCAACGTCTATGACGGCCGCTACGGACCTTATGTCAAGCACGGCAAGATCAATGCGACCCTGCCCAGGGACAGCGATCCCAAGGCGGTGACCCTCGAGCAGGCGCTGGAACTCATTGCGGCCAAAGCCGCCAAGGGCGGCGGCAAAAAGAAAGCGGCTGCAAAGAAATCGACCACCAAAAAAGCGTCCTCCGCAAACGGCAAGGCCAAGTCCACGGCAAAAAAGACCGCCGCCAAGACGGCGAAAAAGGCGGAGGTCGACGCTTCATCTGAAGACGTGCCGTGGGATGACGCGTCTTGAACGCGAAACGGATCAACACGCGCAAGCATACAAGACGAAAACACGCGAAGGTTCCCGGCGAGATGCCCTCACGCGAGGACATTCTCGCCTTTGTTGCGGATAATCCGGGGCGCGCCGGCAAGCGCGAGATCGCACGTCATTTCGGCATCATCGGCGGCGCCCGCATCCACCTGAAAAAAATGCTCAAGGACCTCTCCGAAGAAGGCCTGATCGAGAAGCGGAACAAACGCATGATCCGCCCCGGCGATCTGCCCCCGGTCTTTGTCGCGCGGCTCTTCGGGCGCGATAGCGACGGCGACCTCCTCGGGGTCCCGGTCGACTGGGACGAAGAAGCGGGCGATCCGCCGAACGTCCTGGTCCTGAGCGGCAAAACCAAGGCCACCCAGCCTGGTGTCGGCGATCGTGCGCTCATCCGTCTGACGGAGGCGGAAACCGGTCCGGAAGCCGAACACGTCGCGCGCGTCATCAAGGTGCTTGAAAAGAAACAGGGCGCCACCCTGGGGATCTTCCGCAAGCGCGACGGCGAGCGCCCCCCTTATCTGGAACCGATTGACCGCAAGCAGCGTGAACTCGACGTCGACCCCGCGGACCTGAAGGAAGCGGACGACGGTGATCTTGTCAGCGTACAGGTGACCCGCTCGGGCCGCTACGGCCAGCCGCGCGCCTCGATTGTCGAGCGCTTCGGATCGATGAACTCGGAGAAGGCGATTTCGGAAATCGCGCTGCAGTCACACGGTATTCCGCACGTTTTTCCCTCAGCCGTCGAAGCCCAGGCCGAGTCGTCCAGGCCGGTCGAAACGCTCGGCAAGCGGGAGGACTGGCGGCAGGTGCCGCTGATCACGATCGATCCGCCTGATGCCAAGGATCACGACGACGCGGTTTTTGCGGAACCTGACGACGACCCTGAAAACAGCGGCGGTCACGTGATCCATGTCGCGATCGCCGACGTCGCGCATTATGTCACGCCGGGCTCTGCCATGGACCGGGAAGCCAATATCAGGGGCAACTCGGTCTATTTTCCGGACCGTGTCATCCCGATGCTGCCCGAGCGCATTTCCAACCAGCTGTGTTCTCTGCGCGAAAAGGAAGACAAACCTGCCCTTGGCGTGCGCATGATTTTCGACAAGGCAGGGCGCAAGACCGGTCACAGCTTTCACCGTGTCCTGATGCGTTCTGCAGCAAAGCTCTCCTATCAGCAGGCCCAGAAGGCCATTGACGGGATTGTGGACGACAAGACAGAAACTCTGCTGGATGGCGTGCTGAAACCTCTTTGGGCTGCCTATGCGGTGCTCAAAAAGGGCCGCGAGGCGCGCGAACCGCTGGAACTCGATCTGCCGGAGCGCAAGATCAAGCTGAAAGACGACGGAACCGTCGACCATGTCTATGTTCCGGAGCGTCTTGATGCGCACAAGCTGATCGAAGAATTCATGATCCAGGCCAATGTGGCTGCGGCGGAAACGCTCGAGAAGAAAAAGAGCCCCTTGCTCTATCGCGTTCACGACGCCTCGACACCGGAAAAACTGGAAAGCCTCAAGGAGTTTCTGTCGACCCTGAACATGAAGCTGCCGTCCTCCGGCGGGCTGCGTCCCTCCGTGTTCAACGGCATTCTGGCAAAGGTGAAGGACACGCCGCAGGCCAATCTCGTCAATGAAGTCGTTCTGCGCAGTCAGGCCCAGGCCGAATATACACCGCAGAATATCGGCCATTTCGGCCTCAATCTGCGCCGCTACGCGCATTTCACATCGCCGATCCGCCGCTATGCCGATCTGATCGTGCACAGGGGGCTGATCTCGGCGCTGGGTCTGGGCAAGGACGGCCTGCCGGACGGCATTGAAAGCAAGCTTGAGGCAATCGGCGCGGAGATTTCCGGTGCCGAGCGGCGGGCCATGCTCGCAGAACGGGACACGATCGATCGCCTGATCGCGCTCTGGATGAGCGATCAGGTCGGGGCGACTTTTCAGGGACGTATCGCCGGTGTGGTGAAATCCGGCATGTTTGTCCGCCTGCAGGACACGGGTGCCGACGGGTTCGTTCCAGCCTCCACGATCGGCCTCGATTACTATCGCTACGACGAAGGGTCGCATGCCCTGATAGGTGACAAATCGGGCGAGACTTACCAACTTGGGAATCAGGTGGAAGTCAGGCTTGTCGAAGCCGCGCCGTTCGCCGGAGCGCTCACCTTCGAGCTGCTCAGTCACGGACGCATCGCGGGCAAGAAAATCCGGAAAGCGGCGCCAAAGTCGCGGCGTGGGCCTCCCAAGGGCGGACGCGCAAAGGCCTCCACGAAAAAGACGAGCCGAAGGAGGCCAAGGTGACGGTTCGATATGATTTGACAGATGACGTGGACATCCCGGAAGCGGACGCGGAACGGCCGCGGCGACCGGTCATTCCGGCGATGCTGCGCGGGGCCAGGAATTCCTGCATGAACTGCGGCCGCGGCAAACTGTTCGACGGCTTCCTGGCAACGCGTCACAGCTGCACCGAGTGCGGTCAGGAATTCCATCATCACCGGGCCGATGATGCGCCCCCCTACTTCACCATCACCATTGTCGGGCATATCATCATCCCCGCGCTGCTGATTGTCGAGGTGATGTGGCGGCCCGCGATCTGGCTCCACATGTCGATCTGGCTGCCCTTGACGCTTCTGCTCTGTTTTGCGCTCATGCGCCCCATCAAGGGCGCGCTGGTCGGACTTCAATGGGCCCTCTACATGCACGGCTTCGATCCGGACGCCGAGGACGAATTTCCCGTCGCACCCGCGCCTTCCGAAAGGGTCACATGACCGGTTCGTTTGAAAAACAGCTGGCGAAGGACGAGAAGGCCGGGGACTTTCCGTACATTCGCCCAAAGGATGCGGCAACACTGCTGATCCTGGACCGCGATGCCGGCGGGACGGTCAGGCTGCTGATGGGGCGGCGCCACAAACGGCATGCGTTCATGCCGGGCAAGTTCGTTTTTCCAGGCGGGCGCGTCGACCCGGGCGACAGCCGCATCGCAAATGTTCTGCCCTACCACCCAAGCGTCGAAACCAAGCTCTCCCAGGGTCTCAAGAACGGCAAATCAGCCGCCCGCGTGCGCGCTTTCGCCCTGGCCGCCATCCGGGAGACCTACGAAGAGGCCGGCATATTCGTCGGCCATAAGTCTGATGATGGCGGACTGCGTCTCGGCAAGGGTTTCGAAGCATTCGCCGACAGGGGCATTCAGCCGGACCTGAGCGGCCTTCGCATGGTGGCGAGGGCAATCACGCCGCCGCAGAGACCGCGGCGCTTCGACACACGGTTTCTCGCCGTCTGGTCGGATGCGATTGCGGACCAGTTGCCGGAGGGAACAGGCCCTTCGGGCGAGCTGGAAGATTGCGCCTGGCTGACACTTGAGGAAGCGCGCAAAAAAGAACTGCCGCTGATCACCCAGACAATTCTGACAGACCTTGAAGCAAGACTTGCGAAGGACCCGGATCTGTTACCGGGAACCGAGGTTCCCTACTACTTTTTCCGCAAGGGCGCCTTCAAGCGCGATGAGATCTGAAGCAGGAATTCATGGACAGAACTGCCATCATTCCCGGCGACATGCGGGCCTACCATGACGATTGGAAGATGTCGCCCGGTCTTGCATGCGGTGATTTTGTCTTCCTGACGGGTTTCACCGGTGCCGATCCCTCCGGGCACATGGCAAGTGATCCGGAAGCGCAGATGAGAAACGCATTCGGGAAGGTGGAGCTTGTGCTTGCCGAGGCCGGCCTGGACTTCAGCGCGGTTGTCGAGATGACCAGCTACCACGTCGGACTTCGGGAGCATCTGCAGCTTTTCAAGGATATTCGTTCCGAGTTTGTCCGGCCTCCCTATCCTGCCTGGACTGCGATCGAAGTTGCCGGGTTCGTGCACGAAGACGCGATCGTTGAGATCCGGGTGATTGCCTGCCGGACAAAATAGACGGATTTTGTCTTCAAAACCCGGTCGCACCGCAGGCAGCGCTTGACTTTCACGCCCCGATGGGTAGTTTGCGCGCTGATTTCAGACATTGGGGTAGATTCACCGCCAGCCAATCTGGCCACAAGAACCCTATGCCCGACACACGAGAACAGGATCCAAGGCCATGGCCAAGGCGACAACAATCAAAATCAAGCTTGTGTCCACGGCGGACACCGGCTTCTTCTATGTCACGAAGAAGAACTCGCGCACGATGACCGAAAAAATGGTCAAGAAGAAGTACGACCCGGTTGCCAAGAAGCACGTCGAGTTCAAGGAAGCGAAGATCAAGTAGATCCGGTTCTTAGCCGGATGAACATTGACCCGCCGGACTGGCGGGTTTTTTGTTGAAAAACGGATCTAAAAAAACCCCAGGCGTCAGCGCTGGCTAAGCTCTGAACCACGGAGAACACGCTCGTTTGAGGAATTAGTGGTCGGTGGGAACACGGCATTCGAGGAGGCCACTCTTCGGCCGGTTCCCAACCGACCTGCCCCACGGACCCAGGAGATGCGGCGGACCTGAGCACTCCGAGGGGAAACTGTCACCAAACCTTTTTGCTGACCGAAGTCTTGCGTATTTGGCGCGGTCGAGGATCACCAAGACCTGCCGTCACACTACTCCATAAAAGCTCGAATGCAATAAATTCCGCTAAATATGCACAGAAACAATGCCTTTTTAGTAAATTCGTAACCTTAACGTGAAAGCCGGTAACCGATTCGAAAGATCGCCTTCACGAACACTTGCGGCAGCGGCTTGTCGCGATCGCAGTCCCTGGACAGGTTCTTTACCGGGAAACTGTTACAGTGTGCGGGTTCAGTCCTCACCCAAAAAGTCGCGCACGGTCTCCAGAAACTTCGCCACGGAAATCGGCTTCGAAATGTAGGCCTCGCAACCGCCCTGACGTATGCGTTCCTCGTCGCCCTTCATGGCAAAAGCTGTCACCGCGATGACCGGAATCGAAGAGATTGTCTCGTCTTCCTTGATCCACTTGGTGACTTCAAGGCCGGATACTTCAGGCAACTGAATGTCCATCAGGATCAGATCGGGGTGATGATCGCGGGCCAACTGCAACGCTTCAATTCCGGTCCGGGTCTGAAGCGTATTGTAGCCGTGCGCTTCCAGCAGATCATGAAACAGCTTCATGTTCAGCTCGTTGTCTTCCACGATCAATACGGTTTTTGCCATTAAGTTCGGCCCTTCGCCCGGCGCGCGGCCGGTCCCATTTCTCGACCCATTTCCTGTCTGCGGTGGAACCCTGCCTCCGTCCGCATTAGATTTGTTGTAACCCGGAATCGTTTCAGAAAGGCAAAAAAACACAATGAAATATACACAGGGCAAGTCATTATCCGTTGAAGAAGCTCAAGGAATTGCGACGGAAGCTCTGCTCCAGCTGAGCCGCGACCCTGAACAGATCGGCCGGTTTCTTGCATTTTCCGGTATCGGGCCGGAAATGATTCGAGCTGCAGCCAGCGAACCGGGTTTTCTGGCGGGTGTGTTGGAGTTCTACATGATGGACGAGCCGCTCTTGCTGGCGTTCTGCGAAAATGCCGGCGTGCGGCCGACCATGATGGCGGCAGCGCGCTACGCCCTCGCCGGAGGGACCGGTGAAGATGCCTGAACCGACGCCCGTCCTGCCCGATGTCCTTGACCAGATCAGGGCTCTGCCGGCATCCGGCAACAAGCTGATCATCTGCGATGTCGACGAAGTGATCCTTCATCTGATACGGCATCTTGAGGACTATCTGAACGACCGCGATCTGATGTTCCTGCAATACGAGTACAGACTGACGGGCAATATCGGACGTGCGGCGGACCGGGGCGTGTTGTCAGCAGACGAGGTCAGACATCATCTGCTGGCTTTTTTCGACGAGATCAGCCACGCGCAGGATCTGGTTGATGGCGCGGACCGGGCCCTGGGTGCTCTGTCCGAAACCTGGGACATTGTTTTGCTGACAAATCTTCCCGGCAGCCACAACAAACCGGCGCGCGAGAAACTGCTCGCCAGTCTGGGCATCCCCTTCCCCGTTGTTACGAATTCCGGTCCGAAGGGCGGCGCGGTGGCTGCGCTGGCGGCAAACCGTTCCGGGCCGCTTGTTTTCATCGATGACAGCCCGACAAATCACTCTTCGGTCCAGGCCTCGTTGCCATCATCCGTGCAGATCCAGTTCATAGCGGATCAAAGGTTTCTTGCAGCGACAGAGCCTGAGACCCACATTGACCTGCTCACGGGAGACTGGCTGGAGACGGCTGCGTACATTCAGTCTATCCTCTGAATTCAGAAGCAACCAGGGACAACGGTCCTTTCCCAGAAGCGGCGCATTTCGGTGTCTGAAGATCTGCAAATCGACAAAGCGCTCTGCCGGGACTGCGGCCACAGGCCCCCGGCGACGGCGTCACGCTGTCCGGGTTGCGGAAGCCCCCGGCTGGTTTCGCATGCCGAGCTGGACCGGCTTTCCATTGCCCATATCGACTGCGACGCGTTTTACGCATCCATCGAGAAACGGGACAATCCCGAGCTCCAGGACGTGCCCGTCATCGTTGGCGGCGGCCAACGGGGTGTTGTTTCAACCTGCTGCTATATCGCCCGCATCTACGGGGTCCGCTCGGCCATGCCCATGTTCAAGGCGCTCGAAGCCTGTCCGGACGCCGTGGTCATCAAGCCGAACATGGAAAAATACTCCAGGGCCGGCAAGGAAATTCGGGAACGGATGCGCGCCCTCACCCCGCTCGTCGAGCCGCTCTCGATCGATGAGGCGTTTCTGGACCTGACGGGAACCGAACGGTTGCATCAGGCAACGCCCGCCGAAACGCTCGCCAAATTCATCCGGGACATAGAGACCGACATTGGTATTTCGGCGTCCGTGGGGCTGGCGCCCAACAAGTTCCTGGCGAAGCTTGCGTCTGACCTCGAGAAACCGAGAGGGTTCTCGGTGATCGGCGCTGCCGAGGCCAAAACGGTTCTGGCGGGAATGCCGGTCGGCCGTATCTGGGGGGTGGGCAAGGTCTTTCAGAAGAAGCTGGAAAAGGACGGCATCAGGACGATCGGCCAGTTGCAGACCATGGAAGCGGCGGATCTGGCGCGCCGTTACGGGACCATCGGGCTCAGGCTTGCAACGCTTTCGCAAGGCACGGACGACCGGACGGTCAAACCGCAGCGCGGTGCCAAGAGCGTGTCGTCCGAAACAACGTTCCGGACCGATATTTCCAGCCTTGAAACGCTCCGCCCGATCCTTCGCAACCTGTCGGAAAAGGTTTCGGCGAGACTCAAGAAGTCCGAGCTTGCAGGGCGCGGCGTCACGCTCAAACTCAAGACCGCCGATTTCAAGACGATCACGCGGGCCCGCCACTTCGCAGACCCGACACAGCTTGCGGACAAGATTTACGCTGCAGGCGATGCCTTGCTGGAAAACGAGGCGGACGGCAGGCGATTCCGCCTGATCGGAATCGGTGTCAGCGACCTTGAATCAGCGGATCGTGCAGACCCGGAAGACCTTCTCGACCAGACGGCGGAACGGCGCAAAAACGCAGAACTGGCCGTCGACAAGTTGCGCGACAAGTTCGGGAATTCCGCCGTCGAACTGGGATTGACCCTGGCTGCCCGGTCCACGGACAAGCCCCGGAAGCGCTAGCGCTTCATGTACCGGTTCGTTCCCCAGAACGGTCAGCGGTTGCAGTCGTTTTCGTCGTAAAGCTCCAGCGCAGCCATCTTGCCCTTGATGGTAAAGTCTCCGTAGTCGAGTGTCAGGTGACCGCTGACACCGTTCTGGTAGAGCCAGAAGGACAGCTGGTAGACGGGTGTCAGTTCTCCCGTTGCGTCTTCATCGGTCGGATCGAAATAGGCAACGGTCACCGGCCAATAGTGCAATCCGGCCAGCGAAGCATCCGGATTTTCGGGGCCCGCCTCGACCTGGCTTGGTGCCTTGGCGCCGATCACGGTGGTGGTGGAATAGACCTTCTCACCAGTCTCCGCTCCGTCGTAGATATCGGCCGCGATGAACGAAACACCGCTTTCGGCGGAGTCCAGGATCTTCAGCAGATGTTCGGTCGGAAACATCACTTCCGGGCTGATCTGCAAGGACTTTTCCGAAGGTTCCTTCAGCTCGACGGTCTTGCCTTCGGCGCCGGCTTTCGCGGTTCCGCGCGACTCCTCGACAAGCTCCTGGTCGACATAGGTCTTGGACAGGAACTGGTAGCTCTCCGCCTGCGGCTCCTCGAACGACGTCGTCTGCAGATCCGTCACCTGCGAGCCGCCATCGGTGTTCTGAAACCGGGTCACGAACCGGAAATTGACGCTGTAGCCATCGCAGGCGTTGCCGGAAAACTCGTACACCATCCGGCCGGCAAGCCCGGCGATGCCGGAATTGTCTTCCTTGTCACCAAGTTTCATATCGTAGACCGCACGGTGCGGCACAAGCTTGTATCCGCCCTTTCCGCCGGCAGTCGCACCACTGGCTTCCCATGAAAAAACGCCGGCGATTGCCGCCGTGGCAAAAAAGGCGCCGGCCACTGATCCATTCATGAGAACGCGCTGCATGTGTTATTCCTCTATGCCGCTCCGACGTGCTTTTCGTCGGAACTCTTCCGGTATTATGCGGTTATCGGGGACGTGCGCCACAGCGAATGTGAGACGGTGCCCCGAAAATCCACTCAGGGTGACTTATTTCATAATTCCGGCGATTGAGCGACCCGCCTGTCAGCGAACGGCGGTCCCGGCTGCCACTTATTTCGGACCGCGGATACTTTGGCCTTGTCACACCCGGGAAATTGCGCCAAGACACCGAAAATCGATGCCAGCTGGAGCCATGACATGAGTGCAATCGAAACCCGTTTGACGGACCTCGGAATTTCCTTGCCGGATGCCGCCGCGCCTGCTGCCAACTATGTGCCCTACGTCCGGACGGGCAACCAGCTGTTCATCTCCGGTCAGCTGCCGATGGAAGCCGGCAAGATCCTCTTCACCGGCAAGCTTGGCGGCGACGTATCTCTGGACGACGGCAAAGCGGCCGCCAAAACCTGCGCAATCAACCTGCTCGCCCAGGCAAAGGCTGCGACCGGCAATCTCGACAAAGTCGTCCGGTTGGTGAAGATCGTCGGGTTCGTCAACTCGACTGCCGATTTCACCGATCAGCCGCAGGTCATCAACGGGGCATCCGATTTCCTGGTCGACGCCATGGGTGATGCCGGCCGGCACGCCCGCTCGGCAGTCAGCGCAGCGTCCCTGCCCTTCGGCGCGGCCGTCGAGATCGAAGCCATCTTCGAAATCGAAGACTGACGTATCTCCGGCGGGTCACCCGCCTGGAACAGTTCCGGATCGTTTCTCCATGTCCAACGACCTTCAGGCAATCTTTGCCCGGCCGATCGCACACCGCGGTTTTCATGATGCCGACAACGGCATCATCGAGAACACGCCGAGTGCGATCAGCCGCGCTGTTGAGCACAATCTTGCGATCGAAGTCGATGTCCAGGAGACCGCCGACGGCAAGGCGCTGGTCTTTCATGACTACACGCTTGACCGGCTCGCGGAAGGAACGGGAAACGTCATCGATCATGCTGCAGGAGACCTGCTCGGCATCCACATGAGAACCGGCACGGATACTTTGTGGCTGCTTCAGGATCTGTTCGATCTCGTCGACGGCAAGGTCCCGCTTGTTATTGAGATCAAGTCGCTTATGCGGCGCGATGCGCAAGGAGACTTCGTGCGCAGCGTGACAGATCAGGTTGCGGCGTATCAGGGACCGGTTTGCCTGAAATCCTTCGACCCGGACATGCTGTCCATCGCCCGGAGCCGGAACTCGGCTGTCCTGCGCGGTATTGTTGCGGACGGTGCCGAACCGGGGCCGGACTACGCACGATATTCCCGCACGGACCGGTTCATCCTGCGGCATCTTCTTCACGCACCGCGCACGCGTCCGCATTTCATCTCCTACGGCATCAACGATCTGCCAAGGGCCGGGCCGAGCCTGCTGCGGTCCGTTTTCAGGATACCGCTGATGACCTGGACGGTGCGCACGCGCGAACAACGCCTACGCGCAGACCGGTATGCGGACCAGATCGTTTTTGAAGGTTTTGATCCGGACGCCGAGCCCCGCTCCGTGTAACAGCCGGTTTCCGAAGCCAACAGCCTGTTTCCCGGACGGCGTCAGCCAGATCCCTCTTGCGATGCAAAACGAGAGCGCTACATTTTAACGGTGGCCCCAATTTTGGATGCTTTTGACGCATGAGTTCTTCCCCCTCCGAGGAAAAGCAGGATCCGGACGCTCCCGCCGACGGACAGACAATTTCATTGCGGATCCTGTCCTCGCTGAAGGATGTGTCCGCCGGCAAATGGGATGCAGTTGCCAATCCCGGCTGGCACCTGGATGGCGCTGGAAAACTTGCGCGCACTGAGAGCACCGCATCACCAGCGGTGTTTCAGGGGTCCGACCTTGCGGACGCATTGGGCGTTCTTGATGCAGAACATGAAGAAACATCCTATAACCCTTTTCTTTCCCACGCTTTTCTCGAAGCCTTGGAGGCCGCCGGCTGCGCCACGAATGCCACCGGCTGGCTGCCGCGCCACATGCTGCTTGAAGACACCGGCGGCAACGTACTGGGCGCTGTTCCGGCCTATCTCAAGAGCCATTCCCAGGGCGAATACGTTTTCGACCACAGCTGGGCGGATGCGTTCTACCGTGCCGGGGGCGAATACTATCCCAAACTGCAGATCTCGGTGCCGTTCACACCAGCCACGGGCCGCCGGTTCCTGGTCGGTCCGGGCATCAACCGGGAAGCCGGTCTTCAGGCCCTTGCGGCCGGTCTCGTTCAGGTATGCCAGAGAAGCGGTGCGTCTTCGGTGCATGCAACATTCCTGACCAAGCCGGAATGGGACGGGCTTGGCGACCTCGGCTATCTGCAGCGGACCGATCAGCAGTTCCACTGGGAAAACAACGGGTATGAAAGCTTCGACGGCTTTCTGGCCGATCTTGCCTCACGCAAGCGCAAGGCGATCAAGAAGGAACGGCGCGAAGCCCTGAGCGCCGAGGGGATCGAGGTCGAGTGGGTCACCGGCAGCGACCTCACAGAAGCCCACTGGGACGCCTTTTACGGGTTTTACATGGATACCGGATCCCGCAAGTGGGGCCGCCCCTATCTCAACAGGAAGTTCTTTTCGCTGATCAATGAACGGCTTGCCGAACAAACGCTTCTGGTGCTGGCGAAACGGGACGGACGCTATGTGGCCGGTGCGCTGAACTTCATCGGGTCGGAAACCCTGTTCGGCCGGCACTGGGGCTGCTGCGAGCACCACCCGTTCCTGCATTTCGAGCTCTGCTACTATCAGGCCATCGATTTTGCCATATCCAGGGGACTGCAACGGGTTGAAGCGGGCGCACAGGGATCGCACAAGCTTGCGCGCGGCTATCTCCCGGCCACGACCTACTCGGCCCACTGGATTGCCCATGAAGGCCTTCATCAGGCCGTCGCCGACTATCTGGAGCAGGAACGTTTCGCCGTGGCGCGTGAAAACGAAGCCCTTGCCGGGCATGCGCCCTTCAAGAAAGGCGAATGAGCCGAACCGGTTCAGTTTCTGAAAATCAGACGCATCTCGGACTGATGGACACGATTTTCAACCCCGGCACGGTCAAGAAACGCATTCGCTGCTTGCGAAGCGACATCAACATTAACGAATGTGAGATGCTCTGCTCCCGTCGCGTTCCAGAGCCCCTCCAGCAGCGCACGCCCGATCCCACGCCGCCGAAAATCCCGGTGAACGGCAATCTGCGCGACGGATCCGTCAATGTAGGACGCGCCCCAGCCGACCAGTCTGCCTTCGATCTGAACACCAAGCACGCAGGTCTTTTCGCGCAGTGCGCTCAGAGCTGCACGTCCGTTCTGCGGTGTCGGCTGCGTGTCGAAGAAGGTGCTGTTCTCATCGGGAAGACGGTCGATCGAAATCGTCTCAAGGGTGAAGTGAGAGTGCCCGGCTCCGGACGGGCGCGGTCCGGATATCCCGCAAACGCGCAATGTCCGGCATGCCGTGAACCCGAAGTCTTCATAGGCCTTCACCGCCTTGTCGTTGGAAGTGATCACCTCCAGTTGAAGCCCGCTGCCGCCATCTGACTTCTGCCGCGCGATCACCTGTTGCAGCAATCGGCGCGACAGGCCCTTTCGGCGATGCGCCGGAACAGTTCCGACGGACAGGGTGTAGGCGCGGTTGTCATAGGCGGACAAGGGCGGACTTGAGAACCAGAAACCGGCGATCTCCTCTGCCTGCATTGCGGCGAAGGAATGTTCGGCCGAAAAGCAGCGCTGCCGCTGAAAGTCCAGGAACTTGTCAAGCGTGAGGGACAAGGGCACGACGTAGTCCGAAAAGGCCGCATTCATCGCGGTGCATAGCTGCGCGGGCTGCAAGGCGCTGCAATCTGTAAACTGATAGGACATGACTTCTCTTGCCGACCGCTCGATAAACACACGAACACCTTACACGCGGAAAAGACAAGGCGGTGCGCAAGCCTTCGCGGTCCGCTGCAACACTGAAATCGCAGTCAGTTGAAACTCTCCGCGACATCATACATGACGGGTTCGAAACTCTTGCACAGCGCGTGGATGCGCCTGTTCCGCTCGCGCATTTCCGGTGTCCGCAGCATGGCGAGGAAGTCCTCCCGCCTGCGCCACTGCGAATAATTTGCAATGCGGGTCTGGGCATCGTTGACGTGAAGCCCGGCGCCGATGAAGCCGGGCTGATGCCGGATGAAGTTCTGATACGCGTCCTTGAGTTCATCCAGGAGGTCGAAACAGGTTCCCGGTGTCATCTCGAATGTTGTGATCACGGTCTGACAATCGCTGTCGCTGGAAATCTCAGGCATCGCTCTCCTCCTCTGCCCCGGGTCACACTCCCATAAACCTGGATCACGAGGGTACAACCTGATCTGAAATGCTGGCACGAAAAGCGGAATGCGGCAACTTGCATTTGTTTGCGCGCAGTCCGCATGCTTCGCTAATCAAGCGCGGCTTCCAGATCCGCGATCAGGTCTTCGGCGTCCTCAAGTCCCACGGACAGGCGAAAGATCCCCTCACCGGCATAATCCTCGTAGGATTTCAGCTGTTTGCCCTCGAGGCGGAAGGAGGTCTCCATCAGCGGAGCGGTTTCCATCCAGAAAATCAGCGAGCGATGATGACCGAGCGAGACCGCGTAATGAATGACTTCCAGGCGGTCGATCATCCGGCGCGCAAACGCCCGGCCGTTTTCGGCGGAACCGACTTGGAAGGACATCATGCCGGAGAAATTCGTCATCTGGCGTGCCGCAAGATCATGCTGCGAGTGCGATGGCAATCCGGGATACATCACCCGTGTCACGGCGGGATGCGTTTCCAGCCACCGTGCGACCGCCGCCGCACCATCCTGGTGAGCTCTCATGCGCAGCGGAAGCGTCGCCGCGCCCCTTGCGATCAGCCATGCATTGAACGGCGACAGGACGCCGCCATGATGTATCGCAGCTTCCTTTCGCATGGCGGCGATCAGGTCTGCCCGCCCGGCAACGGCACCGCCGACGGCATCGCCATGGCCGCCGATATATTTGGTGATCGAATGCATCACCAGGTCGACCCCAAGGCCTGCAGCGTCCATGCCGAGCGGCGACGCGAACGTGGCGTCGCAGCTGTGCAGCGCACCGGCGGCGTGCGCGAGCGCGGAAACCGCTTTCAGATCCGTCAGCCTCATGATCGGATTGACCGGCGTTTCGGTGTGAACGAGCCTGGTGGTCGGCCGGATCGCGGCGTTGACCGCATCCAGGTCCGACATGTCCACCATCGTTACCTCAATGCCGAGGCGCGGCAGCGTTTCCCGCGCGAGTTCTGCAACACCCGCATAGGACACGTCGGAGACGACAACATGGTCGCCAGCCGACAGGAACGTGAGGAAAATCGCGGTCGCTGCCGCCATGCCCGACGCCAGGCAGAGACAGTCTTCCGCCCCCTGCAGTGCGGCGATCTTCTGTTCGAGCAACGAAACCGTCGGGTTGCCCCACCGTGAATAGATGAACCCGTCGCCGCCGTCCTCAAGGTCGTGCGCCGAAAAGCCGGCCACCTCCTCGCTCACGAAGGTGGAACTCATGTGAATGGGCGGCGCGGACGCACCGGTGGCCGGGTCCGGCGTTTCGCCGCCGTGGATGGCGGTGGTCATCGGACCGTGCTTCCTGTTGGTTGGTTTCACGCCAGCCTCCCTATGCCGCATCGGCAGGTTCAACACCCTCTGCCGACATACTCATAACCGCCTCCTGTGCAAGCGAAAGCAGTTTTTCGTAATGCGCGGCACGCGAACTGCCGTTGCGCCAGACAAGATACATGACGCGCTGCATGGCGATGCCTTCGACCTGTTTCAAAAGCAGGTTCTGTTCCTTGGGAAATTCCGAGGCGATATAGGCGGCGGGAAAGAGCGCCAGCCCCATGCCGATCGAAGCCATCTGGCGAAGCGCGTCGAGACTGGTGCCCTCATAATCCTGAAGGAAGTCGGCACCGGCCGCCCGTGCCAGCGCCTGGACGTCATTGTGCAGCCGGAAGCCCTGTCCCAGGGACAGAAGCTTCTCGCCTTTCAGCAGCGACACCGGCACCGCGTCCAGACCGGAAAGCGGATGCGTCCTTGGTACGGCAAGTGAAACGCTTTCGAAGCAGATCACACGCTCTGTCAGTTGCCCCGTCGGCGTGAAGTCCGGCGTGATGATGCAATCCAGAGCGCCCGCGGCCAGACCTTCCTCCAGCAAGTTGGGCCGGTCCTCGCGGATATAAAGCTCCAGATCCGGGAAATTTTCCTTCAGAATCGGCAGCAGGTACGGCATGAAATATGGCCCGAATGTGGGCGAAACCCCCAACCGTATCAAACCACCCAGATTTGCCCGGCCGGCCTGCGCCACCGCCACAATTTCGTCCAAACTCTCAAGAGCCTGACGTGCAAGCGGTAACAGCCGCTCACCGGCAGCCGTGAGGCTGATGTCGCCACTGCCGCGCTCCAGCAGTCCGCATCCGAGACTCTCTTCCAAGAGCTTGAATTGTGAAGACAAAGTCGGCTGGGACACATGGCATTTTTCAGCCGCCTTGCCGAAATGGAGTGTCTCGGCAAGAGCGATGAAATAGTCCAGTTGACGCGGTGACGGCCGGAAATGCATTGTCGCTCCCTTGGCGATAGTTTTCATCTATCACTTTAATTCAAACAATGTATTTCTTCTATGTCGAATTCACCCCATATCATGGTTGTCAACACAGCAACAGCCAACAACGTGGAGGTAGGCGATGTACAACCGTTTAAAATCCTTGCGCAGCCAGCACAACACGCTGGATTCCTTGATCCGCCGTGAGGAGCTACATCCCTACCCCGACGCGCAGCACATTCGGTCCTTGAAGAAATTCAAACTTCGTTTGCGTGACGAGATCAGCAGGATTGAAACAAGCCTGAACGCAAATCGCTTGGCTTACTGAACCGCACCCGAACGTGCCCGCGAAAGGAACCTGTCATGAACCCGTTCTGGCCCTTTATGGCCTTGCCTGCCATGCAACCGAAGTTCACCCGCCGGACAAGGCTGCAAGATTTGGAAGCACGCATGTCGTCCTTCCTGTCCGAAAAGCAGGCGTCGAGCACCAGCTGCCCCAAGGTGCTAGACAATATCAAGGTCGCCAAGTCGACCGTCCAGCGTGAGATGGCGTCCGACTGAGGGACAAAGTCCGGTTTTCAACCTTCTGAAACCGGCAATGCCACGGCAGCTGGATCAACCCGTCCGCGCAGGCCCCGCGGGCGGGTTTTCTTTTGATGACGGCGGTCACGCCGCCGGCACGGCCGCGCCGGCGTCGGTCACCTCCTCGCCTTTCCCGGTTTTCGCGGGAGGACGAACCCTGAAAAACAGGGCGTAAAGAACCGGCGCGGCGATCAGGGTCAACACGGTCGCAAAAGCCAGCCCGCCCATGATCGTCACCGCCATGCCCCGGAAAAACGCATCCGACAACAGCGGTGCCATCCCCAGGATCGTCGTGATCGCCGCCAGCATGACCGGACGCATGCGCGAGACACTGGCGGTCACGATGGCATCGTATTTCTCGCTTCCTTCCCCGATCAGCCTGTCGATTTCCTCCAGAAGCACGATCGCGTTCTTGATCAGCATGCCGGAAAGCGACAGGAACCCGAGCAGTGACATGAAGCCGAACGGCGTATCGGTCGCCAGGAGGGCAATCGCGACGCCGTTGATCGACATCGGCACCATCAGCCAGATGATCAGCGGTTGCCGGATCGATCCGAAAAGCAGGATCGATATGATCAGCATCACCAGGAAACCGAGCGGCAACTGGGCCCCGAGAGATGCCTGCGCATCATTCGTGCTTTCGTATTCCCCGCCCCAAACCAGTGCATAGCCTGGTGGCAGCGCCATCGCCTCTATCTGCGGCCGGACTCTCGCGAGCGCTGCTGAGGCCGTTTCGCCTGCCGTTGTTTCTGCCTTGACGGTCAGCGTCCGGACGCGGTCGCGCCGGTGGATCAGCGTGTCCTGCGGCTCCATGACAAACCGGCTCACCACCTGGTCGACCGGAACGTAGCGGCGCTGCCCCGTGCTCCAGACGAGCGAGTCGGAGACGCTTTCGTTGACCGAGATGCCTTCCGGGCCGGCCTTTCGGGCGACAATCGGGATGCTCTCGTCCACGTCACGATAGGATCCGACCTGCACGCCTTCCGTCGCGAATTGCAGCGACAGAGACAGTTCTTCGCGGGTGACGCCCGAAATCCTCGCCCTGTCTTCCTCGAAAACGGGGCGAACGACCAGTTCACGCTGTCTCCAGTCGGTGTTGACATCGGCCAGCCGGTTCTGCGGAAGGGAGAAGATGGCCTGGGCTTCGTCGCCGAGACGTTTGAGCACATCGGCATCCGGCCCGGAGAACCGTGCCTCGATCTTCGCGCCGCCACCCGGGCCGAAGACGAGACGCTTGGTGATGATCTGCGCCGATGGAAAACGCTCGCCGAATTTTGAACGCAGGTCCAGTGCGAGAAGATCGATATCGTCGCGGTTTTTCGTGCGGATGAGCATGTGGCCATAGGCGGGATTGGCGTCTTCCGGTGCATAGGTGAGCATGAACCGGGTTGCGCCGCCGCCTGCGAAACTGGTCACGGCTTCCACGCGTTCATCGGCGAGGATGACCTTCTCCATCGCAGCCAGATCAGCTTCTGTCGCCCTGATGTCCGTGCCCTGTGGAGACCAGTAATGCACATAGAAGATCGGCGTGTTGCTGTCGGGAAAGAAGGCCTGCTTCACATTGCCGAACGCCATGACACAGGCAACCGTTATGCCAACAAGCGCCAGCACGGAGAGAAGCCGTACATGCAAGGCCCCCACCAGAAAGCCGCGGTAGATGGCATAAAGAATGCCCTTGTAGGGATCGTGATCGTCAGGATTGCCTTCTGCCGTACGGAAGAAATACTTCCCGAATAGAGGTGTCACCGTGACGGCAAAGACCCAGGACAGAAGCAGCGAAATCGCGATCACCGCAAACAGCGAGAACAGGAATTCGCCGGTTGCATCCGGTGACAATCCGATCCCCGAAAAGGCCATGATGCCGATCACCGTCGCTCCGAGGAGCGGCCACATCGTCTGCCTGACAACGCGGCTTGCGGCCTCGATCGCCCTTTGCCCGCGCTGCATGTTTATCATCATGCCCTCGGCGACGACGATCGCGTTGTCCACGAGCATGCCCATGGCGATGATCAGCGCGCCGAGCGAAATGCGTTCCATCTCGATGTTGAAGATCCGCATGAACAGGACGGTTGCCATGACCGTCAGCAGAAGCACGGTTCCGACAACCACCGCCGCCCGCCAGCCCATGAAAAGCGCAAGAACGCCGATCACGATGACGACGGACGCGGCCAGATTGAGAATGAAACCGTTGACGGATGCATCGACGACAATGTTCTGTTCGTAGATCGGATGGATCTGCATGCCGACCGGCAGCAACGCTTCGATTTCCGACAGCTTTTCTACGACCCGGTCACCGACATCGACGATGTTTGTCCCGTCGACCTGGGAGACCCCGATCGTGACCGCGCGGTGGCCGTCGTGGCGGATCAGTTTGCGCGGACGTTCCGGCCCACCCAGTTCCAGTGTGGAAATGTCCGACAGGCGGATCATCGCCGTCGAGCCCGGACGGCCGACAATGAGATCCTGAATCCCGCTGAAATCTTCAAAGGCCGACGGTGTCATCAAGCGGATGCGTGATTGCCCGGACACCGCCGAGCCGTTCGACTGGATCCTGTTTTCGGCGTCCAGCACGCCGACGATATCGGTCATGGATATGCCGAGGCCAGCCATCTTGTCCTGATCGACATCGAGGTAGATGACGTCCTCGGGCTCGCCGTCAACCTCCACCTTGCCGACACCCGGAACGGCAAGCAGTTCCCGGCGGATCCGCTTCACCGTGTCACGTATGTCGCGGTTTGTGTAACCGTCGGCGGTGAACGCGTAAAAGAGACCGAATACGTCGCCAAAGCTGTCATAGACGAGCGGCGTTCCGGCGCCTGCGGGCAGGTTGCGCTGTTCATCGCCGACCTTGCGGCGCAGTTCGTCCCAGACCTGCGGCAGTTCCCCGCCGTCGTAGGTCGGCTTGATCTCCACGCTGATCCGCGACAGACCGGGTTCTGAAACCGACCTTATCTCATCGAGCTGAGGCATCTGCTGAATCGCGGTTTCGAGGATTTCCGTAACCTCGTTCTCGACCTCGGCGGCCGTAGCCCCGGGATACGCGGTGATGACCTGCGCTTCCTTGATCGTGAAGGCCGGATCTTCGAGGCGGCCGACCGAGGTCAGCCCCCAAAGACCGCCGAGAAGTGCGATCAGCACGATCATCCATGTGTTAACCGGCTTCTCGATGGAGTAACGTGCAATATCCACGGTCCGTGTTCCCTTGACTTGTTACGGCACTTGTCAGCGCAGGCGGCGCACGATCTGGCCATCGCTGAGATAGGCAACGCCGGCCGACACGATTTCGTCTCCCGTCTCGATGCCGGAGCGAATGGGAATGTAGTCACCCATGATCGTGCCGATCTCGACCGGCTGCTTGGAGACGGCACCGGTCGCATCCGCGAACTTCCAGACATATGTGTTGCCCTCTCCGTCGACAGCGACCGAGGCCGTCGGCACGAGCAACTGCTCCCCGAGTTCCAGGCCTTCCGGAACAAGCTTGACGATGACGGACGCCGTCATGCCGGGCGAAAGCTGATCGACACCCTCGCGCGGCATTGCCAGGGTGATCCGATACGTCTGGGTGACTTCATCCACCTGGCTGGAGTGTTCGCGATATTCGAGCGGGAAGATCTTTTCGCCGTATGCCGGGAATTTCGCTTCGATGGAGGAAACCTCCGACGCCGTCACGCGTCCGAACAGCGCTTCGGCGACATTGATGTCGACCTGCACTTCCGAGACATCATGCATGCGCACGATCGGGGTCGCCACGCTGACCGTCGTGAAATTGTCGACGAGGCGCAGAGAAACAATGCCGTCGAACGGAGCTTCCAGGGTCGTGTATTGCAGGTTCCGGCGCGCTTCTTCCAGCCGTTCCAGGCTCAGATCATGCACGTTTTTCTGCTCGTCATAGGCCGACTGGGAAATGACCGACCGCTCTTTCAGCGTTTCCAGGCGGTCGAGTTCCCGCCGGGCCTGGTCAACATTGATCGTCGCCTCGCGAACCGCTCGCTCGTAATCCGTCGGATCCAGCTTCGCGATCACGTCCCCCTTCGAAACCTGCTGGCTTTCCAGCACAGGCAACTGAAGCAGTTTGCCGGATACCTGGAAGGAAAGATCAACCGTCTGGACAGCTGCGACACGCCCGGCGAAACGTCTTTCGATCAGCCCGATCTCGTCCGTCACCGTGAAAATCTTCGCCGGTCTTGGGGCAGCGTGCAGTTTTGCTTCCGCCTCCGCGACCGGGTCCGGCATATTGTCCTGGCAAGCGGCCAGCACGACCGCCGCAGCAAGCACCGCCATCCAGCGGGCCATATTTCCTCTTTGAACCGTCATCGTGTGCCGTCCCGCTTTTCCCTGCGCCTCATCGCCGTCCGCTGCGCCGTTGCAGCCTCGTTTGTGGGTCTGTGCCCTAGTCTTGTTCGAGGTGGTTTCTGAGTTCGCTCAGCACCTTGGCTCGTTCATGGTCGTCAAGGATCGACACGCAATGCGCGACCGAAAAATGCAGCCCCTCAAGGCTGGACCAGATTGCCATGGCTTTGCCGAACTCATCCGTTTCATCCGCAATAGCCGCCTTGAACCGGCGCTTCACCTTCAAGAACGGTTCTGTCAGCTCAGGACGGTCAACCGTTGTTGCAAGGATCGCCTGCGCCACGTCGCGCCTTGTTTCCAGCCACCGTTCGGTAACATCGATCATGCCACTGAGCGTGGGTGACTTCGAGCCGAGGTTTGCCGCCCGCGCGGCAAGAACGTCAGTTTCGAACTGTCCGCCAAGGAACTCCACCATTCCAGTAATCAGGGCATCCTTGGTCGGAAAATTGTAAAGAACGCCCCCCTTGGAAAACCCGCTTTCCTCGGCAACCGCGTCGATCGTGAAGCTTTGCGCGCCGGAGCGGCGGATAACCTCGATCGCGGCCGTCAGGATGTCCGCTTTTGAATCCGGGGCATGTCTTGGAGCTCGTGCCGTCATTTCTAAACCGTCTGGTCAGTAAAGTCGCGACTTACATAAACCGTCCAGCCGGTACAGACAAGTGTTATTCTCGCGGCTCCACCAATTGTGATGCGACGTTGAGTGTGACCGGGGGAAACGATGGGGGATGTGACCAGCGAAAAAGCCGGATCTGCCCGAGCGAATTGACCGTCAGGCCGCCGCGTTGGACATTGCCGCCTCGCTTGCAGCCTCTTCGGCTGCCGCGGCTTCGGCTGCAAGACGGGTGCGTTCGAGCGCCTCCCTTTCCATCCGCTCGGAGAATTCAATGAATTCATCGGCGGGCATCGGAGCTGCGAAGAAATAGCCCTGCGCTGCCGTGACACCAAGTTCAAGCAGACGTTCGATCTGCTCTTCCTGCTCGACACCTTCCGCGATAATGCCCATGCCCAGGTTGTCGGCAAGTTCGACCATGGAGTCGACGATCGTTGTCGAGTTGTCGTCGGAGCTGATCGTGTCGATGAACATCTTGTCGATCTTGATGATATCGACGCCCAGCTTTTGCAGATAGGCCATGCCGCCGTGACCGGTGCCGACGTCGTCCAGCGCCACACGGACGCCGAGGGCCTGAAGTTCCGCCATGATCTTGCGCGCAAGTTCCATGTCCTCGAGGGGATGGCGTTCAGTGACTTCCACAACGATCTGCTGGAACGAGATTTTCGAGTTTTCGAATATGGACTTGATATCGGCGACCACTTCACGATCCAGGAAATGCCCGGCGAACAGATTGATCGAAAGCTTGAAGTCCGGGTTCTCTCCGTAGAGATCTCCCACTTCTTCTGAAGACAGACGCATGATGTGGCGCGTCATATCAAAAATGTGGCCGTTGTTTTCCGCGTAGGCCATGAACTGGCCCGGAGACACGATCGTTCCGTTCGGACGCCGCCAGCGCATCAGAACCTCACATCCGCGCAGTCGCAGCGTTTCGATATCCATGACCGGCTGATAGAAGGGGATGAATTCGCCGTTGCGGATTGCGGCCACGAATTCGTCGTTGGCTTCGCTCTCCGGCCGCCAGGACAGCCAGACGCCGATCGCAACGAACAGAACTGCAATGCCGGCGCACGCGGCGGCCGCGACTACTTTCAGATCCTTGACAACATGCGCAGCCGCGCTTTTGGGAGCGGTGATCGTGGCCACGAGCGGATAAAGCTCCGACATGACATCCACCGAAAGGGTACTTTCCTGTCCGGAGCCTTCTGAATTGTACCCGCCGACATTGTACCAGAGCAGGTTGTCGCCGAGGCGCAACTCGGCGCGTCTGTAGGACCGCAGGTATTCCGGCCCGGGATCCATCGCAATGACGGCGGGCGTCACTTCCGCGAACAGCCTGGTCTGGTCCTTCAGGTCCCAGCTTATGACCGCCGCCCTGGCGCCCAGATAATCCCTGTCCAGCATGCCGATGCCGACCAGCGGCCCATCGGTGCGCACCGGAGGAAGAATGATCTTGCCGGCGAGCTCGCGGTCCGGAACAATGCACATGCGCTGGCCCTTGGAGTCCACGAGACCAAGGGCATCGACCATGCCGTTTTCAATGATCAGTCTCTCGAAGATGACCCTGTCTTCCGCGCTGCATGTCTGTACACCGTCACGGTCGAGCCTCTGAAGCAGGCTCACAGTGCTGCTGATGGCCTCCTCCGCGCGATGGATCGACACCTCGCCCATGGCTTCCATTTCGGTCAACGCCCGGCGCTCGGCAAACTGGTTCAAAATGATGTTGATCGCGAACAGCGGCGTGGTCGCCAGAACGAGGGCGATCAGGACCGTTTTCGCGAAACCTAGATACCGGAAGGACAATTCTGTACCTGTTGGCCAATAAACTCTTCCTGACCATGGCCGATCTGGGTAAACAAGGACTGAATGTGTTGGTGTTTCATCCAGATCAAGGCTGAACGTACCGGGCACGTGATTAAGTGCCGCTACGAGACGTTCCACGGGAAAACGGGAGTTGCTCATGCAGGCGCTGTTCATCGGCCAAGCCTATATCGACGTTACATTTTTGACGGACCAGCTACCGACCGGCGATGAGAAGACGATCGCCCGGGACTATGCGATCAGCTTCGGCGGCAATGCCGTGACGGCCGCATTCTGCTGCGCAAAGCTGGGGGGCCGTCCGGACGTCCTGTGCTCGCTCGCAGACGACTGGCTGGCGCGCATGTTCCTGGACATGGCGGCGGCCTACGGGATTTCGGTCCATGGCCGCAAGGTGCGCGACTCCTCGCTCTCCTTCATCATGCCGAAATCAGGAAAACGGGCGATCGTGCGCTGCCGCGACAACGACTTCCTCCATCCCTTCCCGCCCCTCACGCTGACCGGCATGAAGGCCTTGCACCTGGACGGGCACATGCCCGATGCGGCCCACCACTACGCAGCGGCCTGCAAGAACCTCGGCATCCTGACATCACTCGACGGCGGTGCGGTCCGGGAGAACACGGACGAGTTGCTCAACCAAATCGACATCGCCGTTGTCTCCGAACGGTTCTGCCAGCAACTGGGAAAGTCGACAGGTGAAACGCTGCAATATCTTCGATCGAAAAACTGCCCGGTCGGCGCCGTCACACTCGGGGAACACGGAACCGTCTGGTACGAAGCCGGAGGTACAGACAAGATTCTGCCCGCGCTCGACGTTCCGATGCAGAAAGTCGTCGATTCCAACGGAGCCGGCGACGTCTTCCACGGAGCCTACATCGCCTCCTACCTCAATCACCCGGAACGCAGCTGGAGCGCGCATTTCGAGTTCGCCCGCGCCGCCTCGACACACGCAATCCAGCATCTGGGCAATGAGGCCAGTCTGCCGTCGCTCCAGGATATCGAGCGCGCCAAGGAGGAATTTCAGGAAAAGGCAGCTGCCTAGCGCAACGGGGAGCGGGCGCGAAGAGCCGCTGTTTCGCATCTTGGATTGAGACTGCAACGGCCTTGCCTCGGCACGAAACATCAAGCAGAGTGTGCCCGCCTTTTCATGGTGGAGTTTTATATGATGTTTTCCCCCTCGCCCCGATTTGCGCTCGGCCTGTGCACGGCCGTCAGCCTGATCACACTTCAAACCGTCCCCGCCCTCGCCTTCGACCCGACCGGCAACGAGGTCGCCGACGCCTTCCTGTCCGTCGTGGATGCGCAGGAGGGAACCGTCGAGAGTTACGGTTCTGTCGACGCCTCAGGTGACACGGTCACGATCGAACAGCTCGTCGTCGCGGACGGAGGGGACGGCAAGGTGACGATTGCCAAGACGATGCTTGGCGGTGGCGAGATCCTGGAAAATGGCCGCCTCAAGCTCGAGAGCCTCGGCCTGGAATCACTTGAATTGAAGGCGGATGACGGCGGCATGTCGGTCGGCACGCTCGACGCGACGCAGCTTGTGCTTCCCTCGCCTGCCGAGGCCGCCGCAAAGACATCGCCGTCCGGCCCGGGCTACCGGACAGTCGAAATCAAGTCCATCCAGATCCGGGATGAAGACGGAAAGGTCGCCGATATCCAGTCGATCTCGTCAACGATAGACAGCATGGACGGTGATTTACCGACCTCAGGCAGCTTTGCCCTGAACGGTGCTGTCGTCGACGTGAAAGAGCTCGAAGTGGAAGAGGCGAAGACGCTCTCCGAACTTGGCTACGAAACACTGTCCCTCGACGTGACCGCATCGGGCAAATGGGATGTCGATGCCGCGACCATCGACATTCCGGAACTCAAGATCGATGCGAAGGATGCAGCCAGCCTGACGCTCTCCCTTTCTCTTGGAGGCGTGACGCGCGAGATCGTGGAACAGCTTGAAGCGAAGTCCGACAAGCCGGAAGAAGCCATGGGGCTTCTTCAGAATGTTTCGGTGGTGGACGCAAAAATTCGTCTGGACGATGCCTCGCTCACCGGCCGTATCCTGGAGCAGGAAGCAAAGAAGTCAGGTGTTGATGTGCCAACCTATGTCGGCGGTTTGACGGGCAGCCTGCCCCTGATGCTCGGCATGTTGCAGAACAAGGATCTTGAAGGCCAGGTTGCCAAGGCCGTCACGGATTACCTGAATGCGCCCGGGTCGCTTGAAATAACGGCGGCGCCCGGCGCTCCTGTCCCGTTTTCGCAGGTCATGGGAACGGCGATGCTGGCCCCGCAGATGATCCCGCAGATCCTGTCGGTCGGCATTACCGCAAACCAGTGAACCAACCCGTAAAAACACAAGAAAAAGCCCGGGTCGTCCCCGGGCTTTTTTTCGTTTGCAGACAACGCGATTATTCGGCGGCTTCCGTCTTGTCCTGGAACTGAAGTTCGCACAGACGGCGATAGATCCCGTCATGCTCGAAGAGCTCGTTGTGGGTGCCGCTCTCCAGAACCCGGCCCTTGTCCATGACGTGGATCCGGTGGGCGTGGCGCACGGTGCTGAGCCGGTGCGCGATAACCAGCGTCGTCCGGTCCTGCATCAGTTTTTCAAGAGCTGACTGTATGGTTGCCTCGGATTCGGCATCGAGCGCCGAGGTTGCTTCGTCGAGCAACAGGATCGGTGCGTCCCGCAGCATCGCACGCGCAATCGCAATTCGCTGCTTCTGGCCGCCGGACAGGTTGCTTCCGCTCTGCCCTGCCCTCGTGCCGTAGCCTTCCGGCAACGTCATGATGAAATCATGCGCATTGGCGGACCTCGCGGCCGCCTCGATCTCTTCTTGTGAGCAGCCGGGCTTGCCGACGGCAATATTTTCGCGAATGCTGTTGTTGAACAGGAAGGGATCCTGGCCCACGAAAGCAATGCACTCCCGCAACGAGCGTTGCGTCACATTCATGATGTTCTGCCCGTCGATCAGGATTTCGCCGGACTGCGGGTCATAAAACCGCTCCAGCAGCGAAAACACCGTCGACTTGCCCGCGCCGGACGCTCCGACCAGAGCCGTCATCTTTCCGGCTTCCGCCACGAAGCTTGTGCTGTGAAGCGCTGCGCTTTCACCGTAGGAAAACTCCACGTCGCGGAATTCCACCTGTGCGGCGCCCAGAACGATGTCGGGTGCATCTGGCGCATCTTCATGATCGGGCTTGCGGTCGACAAGGTCGTACATGATGCGCAGACCGACGACCTGCTTGCCCAGATTGACGTTCAGCCGTGCCAGACGCCGCGCCGGATCATAGGCCAGAAGCAACGCGGTAATGAAGGAGAACAAGGCCCCCGGGTCCTGATCGAGTTCGATGACGGAATAGCCGCCGTAAAAGATCACGAGCGAGATCGCGACACCGCCAAGCGTATCCATCAAAGGCGACGTCCTGGCGGTCAGGGAGGCAATCTTGTTCGATTGCTTCTTCACTTCCTGGAGACCGACTTCCATCTTGTCGAGCATCACAGGTTCCATGCCGAACGCGCGCACATCCCGGACACCCAGAACGGTTTCCTGCATGACGGTGCTGACCTTGGCGTTCGAGACCACCTGGCGCTTCACGTATTCCTTGACCCTGCGAATGAGAAAGGTAACGCCGATCACGGCCGGAGGCATCGTGACAAGCGCAAACAGGCTCAGAAGCGGGTTCTGCACCGCCATGACGACCCCGAGACCGATGATCGTCAGCACGTCCCTGCCAAGGGTCGTCACGATCATGTCGAGCGTGGTCTTGACCGCGCCGACGCCCTGGCCGACCTGAACCCCTATTTCCGCAAGGGTGTGCCTGTCGAAATAGGCCTGGTTCTGACGCAGGAGGATCGTGAACATGCGCCGGCGCAGATCCGTGACGATTTCATTGCCGACCCGCGCAAGGACAACAATCTGTCCGTAGGTTGCAGCACCTTTCAGCGTGAAAATGAAAAAGACGACTGCGCCGATCACGTAGACCATTTGCGCGTCCTTGTTCACGAACACCTCGTTCACGACATCCCGCATGATCCACGCGCTGGCCGCCGTCGTGGCGGCAATCACGCCCATGAACACGAATGCCAGAAGGTACTTCGGAATGTATGTCCGGAAATTTTCGCTCAGAACGCGCTTGATCAGCTGGACCGTTCCTTTCGGGTCGGTCCAGGTCTTGGATTTGAACGGATTGCGCACGAAACGTTGTGTCTCCATCGGTTTCATCGCCTCGGCAAATGAGACTCATCATGTGAACCCACGGTCATCCTAACACGCGAATTCGTCTCAATCGTATACGGGCCGGATCGCTGCGCTCACTCTTCAGGAAGGTTCAGCCGCAAATGAAGCTCGCGCAGCTGCGCAGCGGTCGGATCGCTCGGCGCACCCATCATGAGATCCTCGGCTTTCTGGTTCATCGGGAAGAGCATCACTTCGCGAATGTTGGCCTCGTTTGCAAGAAGCATCACGATCCTGTCGATGCCGGCGGCGCAGCCGCCATGCGGAGGGGCACCATACTGAAACGCGGTCACCATGCCGCCGAAGCGAGTGTCGACTTCTTCGGCGGGATATCCGGCAATTTCGAAGGCCTTGTACATGATTTCCGGCTTGTGGTTCCGGATCGCGCCCGAAACCAGCTCGTTGCCGTTGCAGGACAGGTCATACTGCCAGCCCTTGACCTCAAGAGGATCGCCCTCAAGCGCTTCCATTCCCCCCTGCGGCATTGAGAAAGGATTGTGTTCGAAGTCGATTTCGCCGGTCTCGTCGTCTTTTTCGTAGATCGGAAAATCAACGATCCAGGCAAACTCGAACCGGTCCTTGTCCGTGTGGCCGAGTTCTTCTCCGATGATCACACGGGCCTTTGCGGCCACCGCCTCGAACTGTTTCGGTTTGCCACCGAGGAAAAAGGCGGCATCGCCGACTTCCAGCCCGAGCTGGGTGCGGATCGCTTCGGTGCGCTCGGGACCGATATTCTTGGCAAGCGGGCCGGCCGCTTCCATCGAACCGTCTTCCGCCTTGCGCCAGAAGATGTAGCCCATGCCCGGAAGGCCTTCGCCCTGTGCGAACTTGTTCATCCGGTCGCAGAACTTCCGGCTGCCGCCCTTGGGCGCGGGGATCGCGCGGATTTCGGTTCCGGGTTGCTCCAGAAGGTTCGCGAAGATGGCGAAGCCGGACCCGGCAAAGTGCCCGGAAACGATCTGCATCTTGATCGGGTTCCGAAGATCCGGCTTGTCGGTTCCGTACCATAGTGCGGAGTCCTTGTAGGCGATCTGCGGCCAGTTGCGGTTGACCGGACGGCCACCGCCGAACTTCTCGAAACAGCCTGCAAGCACGGGCTCGATCGTGTCGAAGACATCCTGCTGGGTGACGAAGGACATCTCCATGTCGAGCTGATAAAAATCCGTCGGCGAGCGATCGGCGCGCGGGTCCTCATCGCGGAAACAGGGTGCGATCTGGAAATACTTGTCGAAGCCGGAAACCATCAGCAGCTGCTTGAACTGCTGCGGCGCCTGCGGGAGCGCGTAAAACTTGCCGGGATGCAGACGCGACGGCACTAGAAAGTCGCGCGCACCTTCCGGCGACGACGCCGTGAGGATCGGGGTCTGGAACTCGTTGAACCCAATGGACCACATGCGGTCACGAATGTCCCGGATCACCTCCGAGCGGAGCATCATGTTGTTGTGCAGTTTCTCGCGCCGCAAGTCGAGAAAACGGTACTTCAGCCGGACTTCTTCCGGATATTCCAGATCACCGAACACGGGCAGCGGCAATTCCTTGGCGGCGCCAAGGACTTCCATCTCGCGGATGAAGATCTCGACTTCGCCCGTCGGCAGCTCCGAATTGATGGTTTCGTCGGTCCGTTTCTTCACGTTGCCGTCAATGCGGATGCACCATTCGGAGCGCACGCTCTCGGCAAGGGAAAAGGCGTCGGAATCCGGGTCGACCACGCATTGCGTCACACCATAGTGGTCGCGCAGATCGATGAACAGCACCCCGCCGTGATCGCGGACCCTGTGGACCCAACCGGAAAGACGGATGGTCTGGCCTTCATCGGACAGACGGAGATCACCGCACGTGTGGCTACGGTAGGGGTGCATTCTAATTCCTCGGCGTTCTTCTTGGCATGAAAAATCATTACGGCCCACCGAAGGCAGGCCGTGTCCGGCTGCACAAGCCATGTTGCGGAGCGAAAGTCAAGGGAGGGTCTTTGACCTTGCTTGCCGAATCCTCGTGAGGAACGGTATCCATCAACCCTGTTTTTTATCCGTTCCTCGAAAGGCGTTTGCCGGCACCGTGTCCCAAGACCTCGCCGAAGCCATACTCGATGCATTGAAAAGCCTCGAGGAAGAAGAAGAATTGGTCATGACCACTTCGGTACCCGGTCGTCTCGCGGTGAAGATCAGGGATCGGATTGCAAGCGAGATCTTGATACCGCCGGTATCCACGATTGAGTTTTCCGCCATCCGCGCCCTCATTCGGCTCGCTGTCAACGACAAGCGTTTTTCCGATGCCGAGATGCCGACGCTGACCGGTTTGACCGCGGAACAGTTTCTCGACCTTGCCGCCAAGCTTCCGTTCGAATGACTCTTCATCGATCATTGCGGTACTTGCGAAAGCTTCTGCCGGGCCGCCAATCGCGTGGGTTGAAAATTGCCGCAACGCGACCCCTGCTATAAGCTTCTGCTGTCTCGATTCTACCGGGGGGACCGAACGTGATTTCTCTACTTTTCACACTCATGACGATCGCAATCATCCTTGCCTGGCGGGATCGCTGGCGTCTCTCGTACGCGGTTTTCGCTGTCGCACTCGTGATGAGCATCTACTGGCTCGACTATCACGCAACGAGCCCGCTTACGATCAAGCTTTAGGAGCCAGTCGCATGATCATTCTCGCTCCTCATCCGTCCCGGACGCTGAATGCGATTGGACTTCTCGTTGTCTGTGGAATCCTGATTGCTGCCTACGCCTTTCAATTCGCGTTGGACGAACTGCCCTGCCCGCTCTGCCTGCTGCAACGGGTTGCTCTCGTCGGCGTCGGCTACGGTCTGTGCCTCAACCTCATTTACGGCGCCAAGCCGCATCACTACGGCATCATGCTGCTGTCTGCCGTTTACGGTGGAAGCGTCTCGATTCGTCAGATCCTACTTCACATTGTGCCCGGCACGGGCAGCTATGGTTCACCGGTCCTCGGTCTGCACTACTACACCTGGGCCGGGATCAGCTTCTTCCTGGTCATTTTGGGAACGGCGATCATGTTGCTGTTCGAGGGACAGTATAAAAAAGCTCTGGTCGACAAGCCTGAACACGGGCGGTTCGGCGGTCAGCGTCTCGCGAAATTCGCCTTCTTCCTGATGCTGTTCCTGGCGCTGGCAAATGTGATTTCGACATTCCTGGAATGCGGACCTGGCATCTGCGACGATCCGCCAACCGACTACAAGCTGCTGCAGGAGCTCGAAACAAAGAATTGAGTCAGCTGTCGACGGCTTGCAGCAGGGTATGCCATTGCCCCCTCACCTCGTGAGCCTTTGCGTCCGAGCTGTCAAACACGCCGGTGCCGTTTGCCGCGTGTCGCGCGTAGAGGACCCGGTCTGAAATCCTGGCGAGCAGCGGATAGCCTTTTCTCGCAAGTGTCTGTTCCAGGTCGGCCACCTGGGTCGAGCGCCGGTTGATGCGGTTGGCGACAACATGAATGTCCGCCTTGCCCTTTCTGACCTTCTTGATGTCGGAGATGTTGTCCAGAAACTTCAGGGTAGCGCTCCAGTCAAACGCGGATGCAAGGACGGGAACAATAATATCAGACGCTTCTGCAATCAGGTTTTTGGCAAGTTCGGAGCGCAGGCCGCCGGGACCATCGATGACGACTGCGTCCAGCTTCTTGTCCATGTCTCCGATGTTGCCTTCCTTACTCCAGTTCAATGCTTCGATTTTGACAAGGTTCTTCGGGCGCTGCTTGACCCAGGAGAGACTGGACTTCTGCCGGTCGGCGTCTGCCAGGGCAACATCTTCGCCCCGTGCCGCAAGTGCGACTGCAAGATTCGTGGCGATGGTTGTTTTCCCGCATCCCCCCTTGGAATTCACCACCAGTATTTTGCGCATCCGGCATCTCCTGCTTCTTGGGAAACCATTTTAGCTCCTGCCAACATAGGCGCACTCATTGCGCTTCTTCAAGAGGAGAATGTTCCAGTCCCTCCATTTCGTGGCGACAAAGCGGCTGAACTCCGTTATAGCTGTGTCTCACCATGCATGTGATTACAAAAACAAAAGATCTCGCCGAAGCCTGCCAGCGTCTTGCAGCCCACGACTACGTAACGGTTGACACGGAGTTCCTCCGGGAAACGACCTTCTGGCCCAAATTGTGCGTAATTCAGATGGCCGGTCCCGACATGGCCTTCATCGTGGACGCGTTGTCGGAAGGTCTGGATCTCGCCCCGTTCTTCGGGCTCATGAGGGACGACAGTGTCACCAAGGTTTTCCATGCCGCGCGCCAGGACATCGAGATCATCTACCACCAGGGTGAACTGATTCCCGCCCCCCTGTTCGATACCCAGGTCGCCGCCATGGTGTGCGGCTTCGGAGATTCAATTTCCTACGATCAGCTGATCTACAAGGTTACGGGCGCGCGAATCGACAAGTCCTCCAGGTTCACGGACTGGGCGCGCCGTCCGCTCACGAACAAACAGCTCGAATACGCCCTTGCCGATGTCACCCATTTGCGGGACGCCTATCAGTTCCTGAAGGCCAATCTCGCAGAGCAGAACCGCAGCCATTGGGTTCGCGACGAGATGGAAGTGCTGACCTCCGTGGGAACCTACAGGGCAGATCCGGAACAGGCATGGAAACGGCTGAAACTGCGTGTGCGCAAGCCCATCGAACTCGCCGTCATGATGGAACTAGCCGCCTGGCGCGAGCGGGAGGCGCAGGAACGGAACGTACCGCGCAACCGCGTGATCAAGGACGACGCAATATACGAACTGGCAGCGCAGCAGCCGCAGGATCCGGAGGCGATCAGCCGACTGAGGACGATCCCGCGCGGTTTCGAACGGTCCCGGTCGGCGGATGACATCCTGAAGGCGATCCGGCGCGCACTGAAAATCCCGCGCGAAAACCTGCCCAAACTGCCCAAGGGACGGCAGGCTCCCGACGGTTCGGCGGCCGCTGTCGACCTTCTGAAAGTTCTCCTCAAGATGGTCAGCGAGGCTAACGGCGTCGCAGCCAAGGTGATCGCGACGGTCGACGATCTGGAAAAAATCGCGGCGAATGACGATGCCGATGTCGCGGCAATGAAAGGCTGGCGACGTGAACTGTTCGGAGAGCTGGCGCTGAAACTCAAGCGCGGCGAAGTCGCGCTCGCCTTCCAGAACCGGCAGATCGTTGCGCTACCGCAGTCTTCCGGTCAGGGTGAGTTGAAAACGCAAGCGGCCGAATAGCCGCTCTTCCTCAGGCGAGTTTCAGAACAACTTCCGCATCGATCACCTTGCCAAGCTGCGCTGCGCGCTTGCGCAGACGTTCCCCGTCCAGGTTTGCAAGATCGCTGGTCAGTTCGATCGCAAGGCCGGTTTCCGTAGCCGCAACCCCGATCTTGGGGAGCAGCCCGGCCATGGACGCGCTCAGCAGCGATGCGACACGCAACGTGGCACCAAGCACCTTGGCCCGAATCCTGAGACGGTCGGTGAACAGTTCCCGGATGACCTGGGACAAAGCTCCTTCCCGCAAACCCTGGTGCCGGTAGAACACGGCGGCAGCCAGATATGCGCGGCTGGCATGATCCAGACCCACAAAAGACGCATTGGAGATGATGTTGAGGCTCTGCTCGCCGCGGTAGTCCGGATGCGCGCGCCATCCGATGTCCGACAGGAGACAGGCCGCGTGACGCAGCCGTTTTTCGTTCGCCGTCTCCTCGATCTGCAGTTCCCGAAAAAGTGCATCCGTCCAGTCGATGAGTTCGATGGCATGCTGGGGCGAGCGCGCCCGCAGCTCGCACAGCTCACGTGCCGCCTCGATGACAGGATCTTTTGCCTGCATCTCCGGCGACAGCTTCTCGTGCAAGAGGCCCTCGCGAACACCGGTCGCGGAGAACATCAGCCGCTCGGCTTTCATGGCGGTCAGGACCTGTTCAAGAACCACGGCACCGATCGGCACCAGCGGACGCCTCTGCTTGGAGACAACCTCAGCCATGTCGATGTTTTCAAGATTGGGAACAGATATTGCGCGGCAGAAGGCGATCGCTTCTTCGGCATCCATCTCGTAATTGTGCATCACGTGCAGAGGGTAGTCGTTCTGCATCAGGTGCAGCCTGCCGAGGGACCGCCACGTTCCCCCGACAGCGAAGAAGGTGCGCTCGCCCGGTGAAAGATCGGGCCATTCATAGGTCCTCAGCGCTGCTTCGGTGATCTCGCGCGCCTTCTCGATGGAGCCGCCTGCTTCCTCCGACAGACGCAAACCGCCAAGGGGAAAGGTTGCGCCTCCCCCGGGTTTCTTTTCACCGATTTCAACGAGTTCAAGGCTGCCACCACCCATGTCGCCGACGATGCCGCGCGGCTGCCAGAAACCGGCAACGACACCAAGGGCGGAATAATAGGCTTCCTCGCTGCCATTCAGGATCCGGACAGGAGCTTTCAGAATGCGTTCCACCTCGGTCACGAATTCCGGCCCGTTTTCCGCGTCGCGTGCCGCGGCCGTCGCGACGACGTGGAGCTCCTTGCACCCGGTATGCTCGATCAGCGCCTTGAAGCGAACCAGTTCTCCAAGCGCGAGGTCCACCGACTCCGTGGCAAGCTGTCCAGTTGCCGCGACCCCTCGACCAAGCCCGGCGAGAAGCTTCTCGTTGAAAAGCATCGTGGGCGTGCGGGCCTTGCGCTCATAGATCACCAGGCGCACGGAATTGGAGCCGATATCGACGACCGCGACCGGCCCTGTCCCGTTGAGCCGGCCGCGTGCCGGCTTGAACTGGCTCTTCATGTCAGCCTCGTTTTTGCCGCTTCAGGAACGGCTTGGGACGATCGCTTTTCAAGGACTTTCCTCTTCCTGAAAGTGACGGGTTGGTCATGAAATACCGGTGTGCATTGAAAGGCTCTTCGTTCGGACCCGGGACGATGCGTTCATGGCTGCCGTCGGCGAGAATGCGCCAGCTCTGCTGGTTGTCCTTCAGATTGGCGACCATGATCTGATCGAGAACCTGTTCGTGCACCGTTGCGGTGAGCAGAGGCGAAAGAACCTCCACCCTCCGGTCAATGTTTCGCGGCATCAGGTCGGCCGAGCCGATATAGACATACGCCTCCGGTGACGGCAGGCCATGTCCGTTTCCGAAACAGAAGATCCGGGAGTGTTCGAGAAAGCGGCCGACGATCGACTTGACCCGGATGTTGTCAGACAGCCCTTCGATTCCGGGCCGGAGACAGCATATGCCGCGGATTACCAGATCGATCTGAACACCGGCCTGGCTGGCGCGGTAAAGCGCGTCGATGATCTCGTGATCAACGAGCGAATTCATCTTCATCCAGATCTGGGCCGGGCGTCCTTCACGCGCATGCTGGATCTCCGCCTCGGTCAATTCCAGCATCCGCTGGCGCAAGTTGACCGGCGAGACGAGCAGGTGGTTGAGTTCGTCCGGTTCGGCGTAACCGGTTATGAAGTTGAAGACCCTCGCCGCATCTTCGGCAATGCCGGGGTCATCCGTGAAGAAGGACAGATCCTCGTAGATGCGTGCGGTAATGGGGTGGTAATTGCCGGTGCCGATATGGCAGTAGGTCTTGAGCTGGCCATGCTCGCGCTTGATCACCATGGAAAGCTTGGAGTGGGTTTTCAGCTCAATGAAACCGAAAACGACCTGGACACCCGCCCGTTCGAGGTCGCGCGCCCACTTGATATTGGCCGCTTCGTCGAACCTCGCCTTGAGCTCCACCAGCGCCGTCACGGACTTGCCGGCTTCCGCCGCTTCCGCCAGGGCCTTGACGATGGGCGAGTTGTTGGAGGTTCGGTAGAGCGTCTGTTTTATCGCAACGACGTCGGGATCCCGGGCGGCTTGCCGGAGGTACTGCACCACGACGTCGAAGGACTCGTAGGGGTGATGGACGATGATGTCCTTCTGGTGGATGGCCGCGAGACAGTCGCCACCGTGTTCCCGGATGCGCTCCGGGAAACGGGCGGTGTACGGGTCGAACTTGAGGTCCTGGCGCTCCAGATCAACAATCTGCGACAGGTTGTTGAGCGCAAGCAGGCCCTTTGCCTGGAAGATCTCGCTTTCCCCCACATCCAGCGCATCGGCCACGAATTCCTGCAGCGCCGGCGGCGTCGTTTCCTGAATCTCCAGGCGGATGACCGAGCCCCGGCGCCGGCGCTTGAGCGCGCTCTCGAACAGGCGCACGAGGTCCTCGGCTTCCTCCTCGATTTCCAGGTCGCTGTCGCGAATAACGCGGAACGCGCCCTTGCCCCTGATCTCGTAACCGGGAAACAGCCTGGCGATGAACATGCTGACAACGCGCTCAATGGCAATGAACCGCGCCGTGCCGTCGCTTCCCTTCGGCAAACGCACGAACCGTTCGACCTGGTTCGGAATTCTCAACAGCGCGATCATTCCGCGCCCGCCCGACGTCGGGACCAGTTCGAAAACGATGGAGAAGCCGAGATTGGGTATGAAGGGGAACGGATGCGCCGGGTCAATGGCCAGAGGGGTCAGAACCGGAAAGACATATCCCAGGAAATAGTCCTGCAGCCACGCCCTGTCGGCGTCATCAATCGTGTCGCCGTGAAGGATCTCGATCCCCTTGTCGGCGATATCCCCGCGCAGCTCTTCCCAGATCCGTTGCTGGGATGCCTGAAGATCACGCACAGCCTCGCTGATCCTTTCAAGCTGTTCGGTCGGCGTCAGGCCATCGTCTGACAGGTTCGTCACTTCCGCGCGCTGCTGACCGCGCAGGCCGGCAACCCGCACCATGAAAAACTCATCAAGGTTGTTCGCGGAAATCGACAGGAACCTCACCCGTTCCAGAAGCGGGTGATTCTCGTTCATGGCTTCTTCGAGAACACGGAGGTTGAATTGAAGCCAGGAAAGCTCCCGGTTCATGTAGCGATCAGGTGCTTGCGCTATGTCGGCTTCAGGTTCCCGGCTCTCGCCGCGCAGATCGGAAGAGGCCGCGAAAACATCTGAAAGGTCGGTTGTTTCGTTCAAGGTATTTCCCCTCAGATACAGGCCGTGGATACCCGCGCCGTGGACCCTTGAGATTTCAGTAACACGGTGAGCGCACGAGGCAAATGAAACCAATGTCGCAACGCGTCCCCTCAACGGCCTTTATGCACATCTTCCAGAACACGTCCGGCAAGCGGCTTGGTTATCTTGACACGTCCGGCAAGCGCTTCCTGGTCGATGGCCTCGACCGCGCGCATGGCAACATCCAGCGACCGTTCCATGCGCACGACGAGGTAATCCACGACGCCGATGTCGACCGAGATCTGCCGGTCCGCAAACAGCTTGACGAGAACGCGGCGCAGAAGGTCGTCGTCGGGTTCGAGGATTTCGACCGGTGTGGCCGCACGCAAGCGGGACAACAGGTCGGGCAGCGAAAGCCGCCAACTGGCTGGCCAGGTGCGGCTGGTGATCAGGACGGTCTTGCCGGCCTGCCGCGACGCGTTGAGGAGATGGAAAAGAGCGGTATCGTCAACACCCAGATGCGCATTCTCGACGACTGCGGAAGGGGCTTCGGTCAATGCACCGACCATGTGTTCGGCAAGGTCCGGAGCAGCGACGACACTGGCCGCACTTTCGTCCCGGAATGCCTCGACAAGGTGCGTCTTGCCGGACCCGACCGGACCGGCGAGCACAACAACGGGTGACGGCCAGTCCGGCCATCTTTCCAGAAGCTCATATGCGGCCTTGTTGGACGCACCGACAAGATAGTCTTCGCGTCCGAGCGCTGCCTCATGCGGCAGCTCCAATGGCAACTGGCGCGGTGGATCCGCCATTATCCCGTCACTTACTCTTCACTCACGGTCGAAGCAGGAGCCGTTCCCTTGTAGACCGGGCTCGCTAGGTACTGCCTCAGCCCGAAGCGCGCAAGCACTCCGATCATCGCTGCCGCCGGCACGGCGATCAGCATTCCGACAAAGCCGAACAGAAAGCCGAAGGCAAAAAGCGCGAACATCAGGGTCACGGGGTGGAGGCCCGTGCTCTCTCCAACCAGCTTCGGCTGCAGAATGTTTCCTTCCAGGAACTGGCCGACGGCAAAAACAGCGCCCACTGCCAGAATCCAGGGCCAGTCCGGCCAGAACTGGACGAGCGCGACGCCGATGGACAAGACGAAGCCGAGCGCAGCTCCGACGAATGGAATGAAACTGACGAGCCCGGCAACCATGCCGATCAGAAGTCCGAAATTCAGCCCGACGAGCGCCAGCGAAACCGCGTAGAAAATACCCAGAATGACGCACACGGAGACCTGACCGCGAACGAAGCCGGCAACGGCTCCGTCCATTTCCCTGGCCAGCCCGCGAATTTCGTCAAGGTGGTCCCGCGGGATCCAGCTGTCGATCCGCTCAACCATGTGGTCCCAGTCAAGCAGCAGGTAGAACGCGACGACGGGCGTGATCACGAAAAGCGACAGGATCGACAGCAGCGCCTGCCCCCCGCTCCAGATCGACTGCGCCAGCTTGCCGACAACGGACGCCCCCTGCCCGATGATGTCGGTCATCGAGGCCTGCAGATCTTCCGGCGACAAGCCGGCAAGGTTCGCAAGATTGGCTGGAAAATACTTTTGGAGCAGGACCTGTAGCCTACGCACGAGATCGGGGAAATTTTCCAGAAACGAAGCGAGCTGGTTGCCGAGGACCGGCAGCAGCAGGACGAAAAACAGGACGAGGACAAGTATGAACGAAAACAGGATTGTCAGGGTGGCCCAGAGGCGATCCATCCCGAGCCGCTCCAGGCGGTCACATACGGGGTCGAGCAGGTAGGCAACGGCCATTCCCGCGACGAAAGGCAAGAGCACGCCGGAAAAAATGTATAGAAAGACGCAGAAAACGGCCAGGGAAAGCAACCAGAACTGAACCTGACGGCGCAAAGTCATAAATGTTCCTCCGGACAGGGACCGGGAATGGGTCTCGAAAAGTCTGCGGTACTATACATGACAAAATAGGCATTTTTCCCGCGCATTGCTCATAGGTTGTCGGGCATTCCCCGGTCAAGAGGTGGATTTGCGGGTGAACAGGCCGCGCGGCCCTTGTGAAAAACGGCGCAAGGCTGTATGCGCGGCAGAGAAATGACAAGGGTACGGACTCACAAATGCGACTGAAATGGCATGTGAAATGGCGAAATCCCGTCAGGAAGAGTGCGCGGAGCGGGCTAGTTGCCCGGTCAAGCACTCTGACGACACGGGGTGAAGCCATTTCCATGCCCTTCGGATTTGACCGGATTGCGCCTCCCCGGCGTCGCGAAAGGCTTGAAAATGAACCACATTTCCTGCGCTTCCGCTCCTTGAGGAGAAGCAATCCGCCTCAAACCCTTTCCGCCTCATTTATGGGTCCGCACCCTGGGTCATTTGCCGCCAAACACGCAATCGAACATCTGGAGCAGCCATGAGCCCGTCCAAAGCCGAAGGAAGCAATGGCCTGACCTATGCCGATGCCGGTGTCGACATCGATGCGGGAAATGCGCTGGTCGACCGGATAAAGCCGCTGGTCAAGGCAACGTCACGGCCCGGCGCGGACAGCGACATCGGTGGATTTGGCGGCCTGTTCGACCTGAAACGCGCGGGTTTTAACGACCCTATCCTGGTGGCCGCTAATGACGGCGTTGGAACAAAGCTGAAGATAGCGATCGAAACCGGTCAGCACCGCACCGTGGGCGTCGATCTTGTCGCCATGTGTGTCAACGATCTTGTCGTTCAGGGTGCCGAGCCCCTGTTTTTTCTGGACTATTTTGCAACCGGGGCGCTCGACGTCGATACGGCGAGCGACGTTGTTGCCGGCATCGCGGAGGGTTGCAAACTTGCGGGTGCCGCGCTGATCGGCGGCGAAACAGCCGAAATGCCGGGCATGTATGGTGACGACGATTACGACCTCGCCGGCTTTTCCGTGGGGGCCGTTGAACGGGGGCAGATCCTGCCGCGCAGCGATGTCGAGGCCGGCGATGTCCTTCTCGGGCTGGCATCGTCCGGTGTGCACTCGAACGGTTACTCCATGGTGCGCAAGATCATGGAACTTGCCGGACTTTCCTGGTCCGATGACGCTCCCTTCGACACGGACAGGTCACTCGGCGACGTTTTGATGGAACCGACACGGATCTATGTCAAACCGCTTCTCGCGGCTCTTCGGGAAACCGCAGGTATCAAGGCGCTGGCGCATATCACAGGCGGCGGCCTGCCGGAAAACCTGCCGCGTGTCTTGCCGGAGAACTGTTCGGCGCGTATTGACCTTTCGAAGATCAATCCACCCGCGGTGTTCTCGTGGCTCGCACAAACCGGCGGTGTCGCGGAAAGCGAGATGCTGCGTACCTTCAATTGTGGTGTCGGAATGGTCCTTGCTGTCGCAAAGGAAGAAGTTGACGCGGTTTGCCGGGTCCTGCGGGACAACGGCGAGACCGTTGCGGTCATCGGTGCAATCGAAACGGCCGGGGATACGCCCGTTCTCTTCGACAACAGTCTCGGATTGCCCGGATGAGCCGCAAACGCACAGCCGTCCTCATATCCGGACGCGGATCGAACATGGGCGCGCTGATTTCCGCGGCCATGGAACCCTCCTACCCGGCTGAAATCGCGCTTGTCGTCTCGAACCGGCCCGACGCGAAAGGTCTGGAGCGGGCGGCGGAATTCGGAATTCCGACAGCGGTCGTCGACCATACCGGGTTCGCGGGAGACCGCGAGGCGTTTGAAAAGGCAGTCGACGCGGTCCTGCGCGAGCACCGCATCGAGCTGGTCACTCTCGCGGGCTTCATGCGCATTCTGACACCCTACCTGGTGAATGCCTGGTCAGGCCGGATGATCAATATTCATCCGGCTCTCCTGCCCTCCTTCAAGGGCCTAGCGACCCACGAGCGGGCGCTCGACGAAGGCGTCAAGATCCACGGGGCCACGGTTCATTTCGTTTCGGCGGAAATGGATGACGGCCCGATCATCGTTCAGGGCGCGGTTCCCGTTCTCGACCACGACACGCCTGAAACGCTTGCGGCGCGCGTTCTGGAAGTCGAACACCGGATCTATCCCAAAGCGCTCGAACTTGTCGCAACGGGCAAGACCAAGGTGACCGGAGCCCGCGTCCTGACCGGCGCCGCAGGCGAATCCGAGCTTCGGCTGGTCTGGCCGGGCTAAGTTGAGCTTCGCCCGGACCGTCGCTCCAAGCACTTATTTGGTGCCGATCTGGTCCATGGAGATCTCGCGGCCGAAGTAACGCTCGGCATTTTTGTAGGCGATCTTCTCAGCGACCTCCCGTGGCAGCTTCGACAGCCACCGCCGGTTCATGGTCATGATCTCGGAATAGCTGTCCCACTGGCTGTTGACCCAGGTGTCACTGCCGATCATCAGCCTGTCCTGGAAATCGAAAATGATTTCAAGCCATTGCGGATCAAGATTTTCGCCCCGGCCGAGAATGCTGTACTCCCGCAGGGAAGTGTCAGCGAGAAGCTCGGGATATTCGTCCATCAGTTCGTAAACCTCCGGCGCCGGCGTGCCCAGTCCGGCGTGCGCCCAGATGATCTTCACCTCCGGATCAAGACCATAGAGCCAGCGGATCGGCTCGGTTCCCGAATGAACATGCAGGTAGATGTCCCGCTCCTTCGCCATCGCAATGATCTTGCGGAACAATGTTTCGTCAGACATGTCCAGCTGACGGATATGAAATTCTCCGATGCCCTCGTGAGGATAACTTTCGAGCCGGCCCTCCAGATAGGCGTCCATTCCTTCCGCCTTGGTCCAGTTCGACGATCCCGCGGTTCCGTGGTAGGGCCGAAGCTCGGGAACGACCCGGTTCGGCGCATATTCCCACAGCATGATGGTGCCCTCGTCGGGCGTGGAGGATACAAGCGCCATGGCAACGCCGTTCTTGTCCATGAGTTCCACGATGCTGCTGACGGGATACCGGTCCCATGCCGGTTCCTTGTAGTGCACATGCGCATCGAACAAAGGCAGGTTCCATACCTCGTCGCCGATCGGCTCATGGTCTCCGTCGGCAAGGGCCGAAGACATCGACAGCGCAACCATGAGGCTGACAAGACCCGGGTATTTGAAGCGGAAGCCTGACATTAAATACCTTTCCTATTTCCAATCGCCCTCTCAAGCTACATCAAAAAATCGACTTTTCTAGCGAATAGTTAAATAAATTGATGTTTTGGACGCAGTGCGTGTCGAAAACCACATTCAATTGGGATCCAGTGCGTGTTCCGTGGTAATTTTCACGATGGTTTTGAGGAGGCCTCGTGATGCATTCCGGAGAACTGACAGTCCTTATCGGCACGACCAAGGGTGCATTTCTGGTTGCCGGAGGCCGGGATCGAACGGATTGGACCGTCAGGGGCCCCTATTGCGACGGCTGGCCGATCAATCACGCGATCGGCGACCCTGACACGGGGCAGATCTGGGCCGGCGGCGGCGGCGACTGGAACGGGGCCGGTGTCTGGCGCTCCGGGGACGGCGGAGACAACTGGGAGCTGACCAAACTCTCCAAGGGAACAATCGACGACTGGGCGGCGATGGACCCGGACTTCGCCCGGACGATCGGCTGGTCTGACGATCCGCTTCCCTTTACCGACCGTTTTTCCCAGATATGGTCACTCCGCCTCTCGCGCGGAACGCTTTATGCCGGCACCAAACCTGCCGCGCTCTTGAAGAGCGACGACGGCGGCAAGAGTTTTCAAGCACTCGAGAGCCTCACGAACCATCCTTCCGCGGAAAGCTGGAACCCTGGCGCTGCCGGTCTTGTCCTGCACACGATCGTTGATGATCCCGCGGCCCCGGGAAAACTCTGGGTCGGGATATCCGCGGCGGGGGTCTTTGCGACAGAAGATGCGGGCGCAAGCTGGGAGCGGCGCAACCGTCTCTCGAACGCGGCCGCCTGTGAGGGGCACAGCCATCCGGCCGGACCCAGGGACGGAGAGACAGGCCATTGCGTGCACAACATGATGCGCGCACCGGGCGACGGTGATCTGCTCTACCAGCAGAACCATCACGGTGTCTGGCGCTCGTCCGACGGCGGACGTAGCTGGGACAGCATCAATGACGGCCTGCCGTCGACATTCGGGTTCCCGATCCGGGTGCATCCGCGCGATCCCCAGACCATCTGGACCTTCCCCCTCAACGGCGATTCTGTCGGCCGGTTCCCGCCGGAAGCGGCGGCGGCGGTCTGGAAGTCCTCAGACGGCGGATGCAGCTGGCAGGCAAAACGCGAAGGTTTGCCGCAAGAGGCGTGTTTCTTTACCGTCCTTCGTCAGGCCATGGCCGGTGACGAACGTGACCCCGCGGGTCTTTATTTCGGCACGAACTCCGGCTCGCTCTATGGAAGTTTCGACGAAGGCGAAAGCTGGACCGAACTCGCTCGGCACCTGCCGACGATCCTGTCCGTCGAGGTTCTCGACCTGAATTAGTGCGAAAGCGGGATATTGAGGAATCGCAGTCGAATGGCTGTTAATGACACGGCAAATCACTTGCGCTATACAGTCATTTACAGTCAATTTTTCGAAAGACGACAGCCGCATGACCGACTGGTGCCCCGATTTGCAAGGCAGTGACGCCCCGCGCTACATAGCCATTGCCGAAAGCATTGCCGCCGACCTTTCGAACGGCAGGCTTTCACCCGGAGACAGGCTTCCCGCGCAGCGCCAACTGGCAAAGGTGCTCGGTCTTGATTTCACGACCGTCGCGCGCGGATATGCCGAGGCACGGCGGCGCGGACTGTTGTCGTCCCAGGTCGGCAGCGGCACATTCGTGACCAAGCAGAACGGCGTAGGGACCGCAGAGGGCTCGCAAGATGGTGCCGTCAGGATCTGCCCGCCCGATTTTTCCATGAACCTCCCTCCCGAACCGCATGATCGCGCGCTCATCGACAGGATGCGGTCGGGATACAACGCTCTCTCCGCGGATCTCATGGATCTGCTTCGCTATCAGAATCCCGAAAGCTGGGAACAGGATCAGCTCGCTGCAGCCCGATGGCTTGAAGGTGTCGGACTTTCTCCGGCACCCTCGCTGATCCTGTTCGCATCCGGTGCCCAGTCGGCGCTGAGCACCATTCTCACGGCCATCACGGAACCGGGCGATCAGGTCGCCTGCGAGGACGTCACCTATCCCGGCATTCGCTCACTCACGGCCCAACTGGGGCTGGAGCTGGTCGGACTGGAAACGGATGATGCGGGCGTGCTGCCGGACAGCTTGCAGAGCGCTGCCGGATCGGGCCGCCTCAAAGCACTCTACCTCAATCCGACGCTTCAGAATCCGACAACAAAGACAGTTCCTTATCTTCGCAGGAAGGAACTCGCCGCATTGACGGCAAAGGTCGGTGTACCAATCCTTGAAGACGATGCATATGGCCAGCTTTGCCGCAAGGCGCCCCTGCCTTTTGCCGCCATCGCGCCAGAAACGAGCTGGTATATCGGTTCCTTGTCAAAATGCCTCGGCTCCGGCTTACGGCTTGCGTATGTGCTTGCGCCGGATCCGGGAGCACGTTGGCAATTCTCACGTGCATCAAGAACATCTCAGGTCATGCCGTCACCTGTAATGACGGCCCTGGCAACCCGCTGGATCGAAGATGGCACCGCCTCACTGCTTCTGGATTACATTCGTTCCGAAGGCGCGGCGCGGCAGAAGATCGCGGCAACGTACCTGCATGGTCAGGAGTACCTGTCCGATCCAGAAGGATTTCATATCTGGCTCAAGCTTTCCAACGGCTGGACCCGGCCCGCCTTCGTCAGCCAGTTGCGCAACTTGCCGATCGGCGTCACCGAATCCGATGCCTTCACCGTGTCCGGAGCGCCATCGGAACGTATCCGCGTCGGCCTCGGCGGCCCTGCCGACCGGAAGCAGCTCGGGAACGCGCTCGAAATCCTCTCCCAGACACTCACCGCATCACCAGCGCAGGCATCCGTCTATTTTTGACGGCGAATACATCTGACCCGTTCTTGAATGGAGGCCAATTTGCCGCACATGCCTCCCTTGACTATGCGCATCAATACCGTATTTTGATTGCATTCAATTACAGTCAATATACAAATGATGGCATCGCACGAAACGCAGTCAAAGCGTTTGCGGAGTTTCACAAGACTGGAAGGCAGATGAACACGAACCAGAGTTGGCCGAAGCTTTCACCGATCCAGACCGGCCTCAAGGGACGCTGTCCACGTTGTGGCGAGGGCAAGGTTTTCGACGGTTTCCTGAAACTGAAGCGCGGCTGCAGCCATTGCGGTCTCGACTACAGTTTCGCAGATCCCGCAGACGGCCCTGCATTCTTCGTCATCTGTTTCGGCTGTGTGCCGGCGGTCGCCTTTGCCATCTGGCTGGAAATCGCATTCACCGCCCCCTACTGGGTACACCTCGTCACGACCCTGCCACTGATCCTGCTCACCTGTATCCCGATGCTGCGTCCCCTGAAGGGATGGCTGGTCTCGAGCCAGTATTTCTACAAGGCCGAGGAAGGCAGGCTGGTGACGTCGGAAGATGATGCCCCGCAACCCCAGCCGTGACGTCCGGGAGCCCCAAACCTGTGTTCACGTCTGGAAAGGCAGCGCATTCCGCCGGGATGCGCTGCTTTTTTTCAGGTGTTTTACCTTGAGGAAAGCGCCAGGGTACGGCCTCTTTTATGGGCCATACCCTAGCAGGGCCTGATCCAGACCGCCGTGTCATGAAACGCTGCGCCGCCATAAGGCGCAACAGGATCGGCTCCGGTCAGCGTATTGATGCCCCTGCCGTCCTCGAATGCCGCATTCGGCCAGATCCCCTCCGAGATCAACGTCCCGGGAGCCACCGTTTCCACGTGGCGGGCATGGAGCGTGACAACGCCGCGCGCATTGCCCAGTTGAACCCTTGCGCCGTCAGCAATGCCAATGCTGTCCGCATCGTCCGGCCTGATCCAGACTTCGGGTCTGCCCTCTTTCTTGAGCGAGGTCTCGGTTTCGTTGAACGTGGAATTGAGGAAGGACCGTGCCGGCGACGTCGCCAGGCGGAACGGGTGTTCGCGATCCGCCAGTTCAATGACATCCCATTGATCCGGGAATTCAGGCATGTCAGCGAATGGCCCGAAGACTGTCTCGCCATCGGGCTTGTTGGGCGCGGCGGTGTTCGCCCAGTCGGGCCGGAAGCGGAATTTTCCGTCCGCGTGGCCAAAGCCGTTCAGAAAGTGCGATGTCTCGAAGTCCGGCTGCAGGTCGCGCCATTTCTCGGCCTCAAGATCCGCCAGGCTGCCGTAGCCGGATTTCCGAAGCATCCAGTCGATATGCTCGCGCGCGCTCATGTCAAATCCCGGATGAGATTTTGAGTCAACGCGCCTGGCAATCTCGTTGATAACAAAGATGTTCTCTTTGGGGCCATCAGGCGGGTCAACGGCCTTCGGACCGAGCGACAGGTACTGGTGGCCGCCGCCCTTGTAGATATCGTCGTGCTCCAGAAACTGTGTCGCCGGCAGGACGACATCCGCCATCTTCGCGGTTTCGGTCAGGAACTGCTCGTGGACGACGGTAAAGAGATCCTCTCGCGCAAAACCTTGCTTGACGCGCTCCTGTTCCGGGGCAACCGACACGGGATTGGTGTTCTGGATCAGGATGGCCTTGACCGGAGGACCTCCCAGCAAGGCGTCTTCGTCACCTGTCAGTATCCGGCCGATCATGCTCTGGTCCAGCGCGCGCACATTCGTGTCCTTGAGCGAGGTCGCCTCGATCATTTCCTTGTCGAGCCGGTAAATGGCGCCATTGTTGTGAAAGGCGCCACCGCCCTCATACTGCCAGCAGCCGGTAACGCAGGCGATGGAAGCAGCGGCGTGCATGGCAACGGCACCGTTGCGCTGCCGCGTGAAGCCGTATCCCAGCCGGAAGAAGGTCTTTTTGGTTTCGCCGATGAGGGTGGCAACCTCTTCGATCCTGGCGGCCTCAAGACCGGTTATCCGCGCCGCCCATTCTGGCGTCCGCGTCTGAAGATGGGCTTCGAATTCATCCGGGCAGTCCGTATAGGCGTTGAGATAGTCCCGATCCGCATGGCCGTCGCGGAAGAGCACATGCATGATTGCGCAGGCGAGCGCCGCATCCGTTCCCGGCTTCAGGACAAGGCCGATGTCGGCCTGTTTCATGGTTTCCGTCTCGTAGACATCGACGACAATGATACGGGCGCCGCGTTTCTTGCGCGCTGCGATCACATGGGTCATCACGTTGACCTGAGTTGACACGGGATTGGTTCCCCAGATGACGATCTGGTTCGACAGCGCCATTTCGCGCGGATCGGGGCCCGCAAGCCGGCCGGTTCCGGCAATGTAGCCGGTCCAGGCCATGTTCGTGCAAAAACTGTCGAACTGGCGCGAATAGCCCTTTGCGTGGCGCAGGCGATGGATGCTGTCGCGCTGCACCTGTCCCATCGTCCCGGCGTAATAGTAGGGCCAGACGCTTTCGGCACCGAATTCCGCTTCGGCGGCGAGGAACTTTTGTGCGATCAGGTCGAGCGCGTCTTCCCAGGAGATCTCTTCAAAACGCCCCTCGCCTTTCGCGCCGACGCGGCGCATCGGGCTGGTCAGGCGTTCAGGATGGTAAAGCCGTTCCGGATAGCGGGCGACCTTGGCGCAGACGACACCGGCTGTATAGGTGTTTTCCCTGGCTCCGTTCAGCCGCCTTACGTCGCCATGCGGATAGAAGTGAACCTCCACCGCACAGGCCGAAGGGCAATCGTGCGGACACGTTGAAAAGGTACTTTTCGGTGGTGACTGGTTCATGGCGTATCCATCCGGTGTTGCACGAGCTGACAGGTAGACCTGTCCTGACCTAATGAACAGCAAAGGAGGCGCCGTCAAGCGCCTCCCCTTTCAATCCTTTGCCACCAGTCGCGTCAGCTTCCGCTGCAGGGAGCCCGTCCTCCGGGGCCGCCGCGCTGCTGGCGCGGACCGCGCTGGCCACGCTGCGGCGGTGGCCCGCCGGGACGCATCCGCGGTGGCGGACCGCCCTGGACCTGTATCACCGGCGCGGCACCAAGATCGCTGATCGCAGCGAAATCGTGCTCCGGTACGTCTCCTTGCGGCAGCAGGTCGCCGCGGCGCTGCCCGCGCCCCTTGAGCCGGGTGAAACTCTGATCGGGCGTGCCCATCCAGCATCTGGGAATGAACGGAAACGTATCGGTCAGGACATAATGATAGGTCCCGTCCGGATATTCGGGTGTCGCGGCAAAACGGCCGTTGCACCGGTCAAGGTCGCCCGCCCCGTCCACGAAGGCCCAGTCCTGCGTGAACTTGCCGTTGTAGCGTCCGCCCGGACCATCCGGCCTGTTGCCGTTCTTGATCCGATAGCTGCTCTTGAGCTTCTTCATCGGGGATTTCCCCGCAGGGTCGGAATATCCGTGCTGGCCGTAGATCGGAAATCCGTCGGCGGCATAGCCGATCAACGCGGGAACCGACCGCCCGCCACTCGCGGAGACGACACCGGACGGAATACCGTGATAGTGGTAGGTCCCGTTCGGCTGGACATGGGCATTGTACTTGTCGAGGCCGAGCTTGCAGGCGCCGCCCAGCGCTTCGTAGTTCCATCCCGAACGCCGGTCGTTCCGCCAGAATTCCGCTGTCCCCGGGTCCATGACCACCCCGTTGACGGCGATGCCGAATACAGCGCCCTGCGCATCCCGAGCCTGGGCATTTTTGCGCGGATCGAGCGGCACCTTGAGATTGTAGTTCTTCTTCGAGATGGCGTGGGGATTGTTGCGGTTGGGGAACTTCCCGGGTGGTTTGTTGGGATATCCATTGGCGTAAATTCGCCTGGTGTTTCCCTCAACCGTGATGTCGGCACTCGCCTCTGCCTGAGGAATGAATAGATCCCAGATTTCATCGCTCAGATGGATGTGTTCAACCGGTTCTTCTCCGCCAATCGGCGCAGCACTGTCGTGTGCAGCTGCCTGTGAAGCTATCAGCGCGCTTGCAAGCGCAAGACTTAAACGCATGCTTTCTGTCTCCAGATTCAATACCCCGACGCGGGCAGTATGACTGAGTCAACCAAGGCGTGCTGTCGCCTTTTGGTATGAATATGTAACGGGATGTATCCGGAGATCGCTTCAAAACAGCAAAAGCCGGCCCGACGGGACCGGCTTTCGAATTCAGTTCAATGCGCCGTTCCGGTTCAGCCGACCAGTTCGGTTCCGGAGAACCAGAAAGCAATCTCGACCGCCGCGGTTTCAGGTGCATCGGACCCATGAACGGAGTTTTCACCGATCGACAGGGCGAATTCCTTGCGGATCGTTCCCTCAGCGGCTTCCGAGGGGTTGGTCGCACCCATCACTTCGCGGTTCTTGGCGATGGCGTTTTCGCCTTCCAGAACCTGAACGACCGTCGGACCGGAGGACATGAATTCGGTCAGTTCACCAAAGAACGGACGTTCCTTGTGGACCGCGTAAAATGCCTCGGCTTCGCGCAGGGACATCCACACGCGCCGCGACGCGACAACGCGCAGTCCTGCTTCTTCAAGCTTTGCGGTGATGGCACCGGTCAGGTTGCGCTGGGTCGCGTCCGGCTTGATCATGGAAAACGTGCGTTCAATCGCCATGGTTTCGTCTTTCTCGTTTCGAAGGGAGCCGACGCCGTGCCGGTCCGGAATTTCAGTAATTTCGCGGCCTTAATAGCGGCGCTGCGTCTAGGCCGCAAGGGGCTGGAGCATGACATTTTCGCGGCGTTTGCAGCGAGCCTGCACGTTGCAATGCTGCTGGAATTGCCCGGACGGTGCGCATAGTCTGCTGAAAGCTGCTTGCGGATCGTTTTCGCTGCAGCCTGGAAATTCCAAGGAACTTGAAACGGTGGGACACTGCTCGTGAAAATTCTTCAGGCTTTTTGCTTCGCAACGTTCTGGGCCCTTGCAACGCCCCTAGCGTTTCATCCGGCAGCAGCATCGCCCGAGGCTGCCTCTTCCTTTGAAGGTCTGGAATCCGGCTTTCGGGCTCTTTCGGAGTACGAGCAGGCCGAGTTCCTGGACTTTGTCGCCGGTAACACGGTGTTCGTGACCTATCACGAAGCCGGCCACATGCTCGTTTCGGAACTGGAACTGCCGGTTCTCGCGCAAGAGGAAGACGCCGTCGACAATCTTGCCACGGTCTCCATGCTGGCCGCGGATACGGACGATATGGACGTCTACCTCCTGCACGCAATGACCGGCTGGTTTCTGATGTCCGAAGAGGACTACGACGCCCTGGTCTTTTATGGTGAGCACGATCTGGACCAGCAGCGCGGCTATCGCATGCTTTGTCTGATGGTGGGCGCCGACGAGGACGCTTTCCTCGATCTGGCCGAAGACCTCGCTCTACCCGAGGACCGCATTGACAGCTGCGCCTCAGACTACGAGCAAGCCGCGGATTCCTGGGAATACGTGACCGATCCCTACTTACGGCAGGAAGACACGGCGGCGGGCAGGATCAAGGTCATACACGAGGACGCACCGGCGGAACTCGCCTTCCTCGGCTCGTTTCTTAGCGAGGCGAAAATCCTGGAAACGATCGCCGAAGAAATCGACACGTTCTACGACCTACCCGAAAACGTCACCTTCCGGGCCGCGGCCTGCGGTGAAGACAACGCGTTCTGGGATGCAGACACGCGGGAAGTCATCATCTGCCACGAGCTGCTGGGTGGTTTTGCCGAGCTTTATCTCGCACTGATCTCGGACGACGGCTGAGCCTTCTTGCGGAAAGCGCCGGTGCATCACCGAACCGGCGCCGGAACTCGCGGTAGAAGTTGGACCGGGTGAGGAACCCGACCTCCTCATGTATCCGGGTGACCGGTTCTTCGGTATCGGTCAACAGCCTGGCCGCCTCTTCGAGCCGAACCTCATTGACGAACTGGCTGACATTGACGCCGGCAACATCGTTGATCGCGATCGATAGGTCTCGATCGGGCACACCGGTGCGCCGCGCGAACCGCGTAAGCGTCATCGCCGGGTCCTTGTAGAGATTTTGTTCGATCAGGATGCGTCTGGCTTTTTCCACGAGCGCCTTGTTATCCGCATCCGGCGGCGTTTTCTTTTCGGTCTTGCGGCGCGGTATGCGCTGACGCGCGGCAAAGACGGCAATCGCGAGCGCGGTCACGATGAAGGCGAGGCTCGCATAAGAGATCACGAGAGACGCGGATTCCGGCATCTGCATGGTGAAAAGCAGCGCGATCCAGAGGTCGGTCGCAATCGTTGCGAACACGATCGCTATCGCAATTGCCAGAAGCCGGTGAAGGAAACTTGCCTGTCCGGTCGGCGCCAGGGCCAAACGGTCCGGCCCTCCTGCCCAGAGCCGCACCAGCAGGACACCGTATACGAGGAAGCTCAGCGCAATGAGACCGTCCACGTAGCCGGGAACGGGGATAGGGAACAGCATGGCAAGCGTGAGAAGCGCGGCAACAACTCCATGACGGATGATTGATTGCAGCATGGAGTTTTCACGGGATCCAAGCGCTGCAAATCCCATGTAGAGGGATGGCGCAATCCAGACCGGCAAGCTTCGTTGCAGCGCGACGAAATCGTTGACGCCATAGGCAAAGCGCAGTCCCACCAATCCCGCCTCGACACAGAGCAGAGCAAAGAAAACGCCGAAAGCTGTCCTGGAAAGACGCGGCAGAACGCGCCCGAAAAGAACCGACAGTCCCAGCCCAAGGAAGACCGCGGCGAGCAAAAAGGAGACCGGGATGCTGATCATGTCGTCGCCCGTTGAAAAGGCACTCTGTCCACCTTGTCCTTTATCACGATTAAGGACAGGACAGCGCGCTCCCGACGATTGTCAACACCTTCGATGCAAACACATTTTGAGAGCGAGCCAACCCGAACCGAAGGTCTTCGAACCATGCCCTTTTCAACTCCACTTGTGGCAAACGCGCTGCCAACCATAACCGTTTTGCTCTTTAGCCTGTTTTCTGTCGCCGGTCTGCCCGCAGCATCAGCTTCGTCCGCACTCCCCTACGGACCGGGCGTCTTGGAGGTCAGCGTGAGCGATGCGCGGGCTGACCGCCCGCTCGCCGGCAACGTCTGGTACCCGACGTCAACGCCTGAGTGGTTCGAACGGGCAGACAACAGCAAAGTCTGGCAGATGGCGCCGGCGGACCCGGGCGGCACCGCCGCCGAAGGCTCGTTCCCGCTGCTCGTGGTTTCCCACGGAATGTACGGAAACACGCTCAATCAGGCATGGCTGGCATCCGCGCTTGCACGGCGTGGATTTATCGTGGCCATGATCAATCACCCTGGAACGAGTACCTTTTTGCGCGATGCAGATCACGCGCGCGAATTGTGGGAGCGGCCGGTGGACATGTCGCGTCTGATCACGTTTCTCGTCGAAAAAAGCCCGTTGGCGGACCGTGTCGACACAGACAGGATTTATGCGGCAGGCCACTCCCTGGGCGGCTACACCGTCATGCTTCTGGCAGGTGCACGGTTCGATGCCGGTCTTTATCAAAACCTGTGTGCGGAAGATGACACAAACGTCGTGTGTCCCGTTCTGAAAGGCTGGTCGGTCGCGGAGACGGACGCGGACCGCAAAGAAATGCGGCGTTCACGCAAGGATGCGCGCGTACGAAAGACTGTCAGCATGGATCTCGGCGGCACACCGGTCCTTTCGCGCCGCAGCCTGGGACTTGTGGAGACACCCGTCCTGGTTCTCGGATCCGGGCGTGCGGACATGCTCGACCAGGATGTCGAATCCCGCATGCTCGCGTCGCTGCTCCCCGGAGAATCGACGCGGCACGTCGAACTCGCCGATGCGGGGCATTTCGACTTTATGGGTGTGTGCAAGCCCGAAGGCTATGAAATCCTGAAGGTCCACGAACCGGGTGATGAGATTGTCTGCATCAAGGGCAGCTCCGATAGACAGGTGCAGCACGAGCGTATCGTCAGCGAGCTGATCGCTTTTTTCGACAGCGAATGATCCTTGCCAGGGCAGTGCGGCCCGACTGCGCCGCATTGTCCACATTGCCGTGCTCGGTTTCCGCTTGCATCCGGTGCAATGCTCCGCCAAACATCCGGCCATGCTGCAGATATCAGACCTCACCTACCGGATCGCGGACCGCCTTTTGATCGACAAGGCGAGTGTGAACTTGCCCGGAAAATCGAAAACCGGCCTAGTCGGCCGCAACGGTGCCGGCAAGTCGACCCTGTTCAAGATCATTACCGGCGACCTTTCCGTCGAGACCGGTTCGGTACAGATCCCGAAACGCGCCCGCATCGGTCAGGTTGCCCAGGAAGCACCGGGCACCGAGGACACGCTCATGGAGGTGGTTCTGGCGGCGGACAAGGAGCGCAGCCGGTTGCTTGCCGAAGCGGAGACGGAAACCGACCCGGACCGGATCGCGGACATTCACACCAGGCTCGCGGACATCGGTGCACACACCGCCGAGGCGCGCGCCGGGTCCATCCTCGCCGGGCTGGGTTTCGACGCCGACGCGCAGCAGCGCCCGTGCTCTTCCTTTTCCGGTGGCTGGCGCATGCGGGTCGCGCTTGCCGCGGTTCTGTTCTCGGAGCCCGACCTGTTGCTCCTGGACGAGCCGACCAACTACCTGGACCTTGAAGGCACGCTCTGGCTGGAGAACTACGTTGCGCGTTATCCGCATCAGGTCCTCTTGATTTCCCACGACCGCGATCTCCTGAACAAGGCCGTGGACAGCATCGTCCATCTGGAACGCGGAAAACTGACCTACTATTCCGGCGGCTACGACAGTTTCGACCGTCAGCGGCGCGAAGCCATGGTGCTGGCGGAAAAGGCGAAGGAGAAACAGGACGCGCAGCGCAAGCACATGCAGGCGTTCGTCGACCGTTTCCGCTACAAGGCAAGCAAGGCGCGCCAGGCGCAGTCGCGCCTGAAAATGCTGGAGAAGCTGCAGCCGATAACGGCGCTGACAGAAGAAAACGGCAAACCGATCCAGTTCCCCGACCCTGGCGCACAGCTCGCCCCCCCGATCATGAAGCTGGAAGGCGTCTCGACCGGCTACGGAGACACCCGGATCCTGTCCAGGCTGACATTGAACATCGACACGGATGACCGTATTGCCCTTCTCGGTGCGAACGGCAACGGCAAGTCGACATTCGCAAAACTGATTTCCGGACGGCTCGCCGCCATGGACGGAGACATCACCAAGGCAACCAAACTCAAGATCGCCTTCTTTGCCCAGCATCAGCTCGATGAGCTGCGCCCTGCCGAAAGCGCCGTCGCGCATGTCAGATCACTGATGACGGACGCCCCCGAAGCCAAGGTCCGCGCCCGGGTTGCCCGCTTCGGCCTGCCGACCGATCGCATGGACACACCCGCGAAGGACCTTTCCGGGGGAGAGAAAGCCCGGTTGCTGCTCGGTCTTGCGACATTCGACGGCCCGCATCTGCTGATACTCGACGAACCGACCAACCACCTCGACATCGACAGCCGCGAGGCCCTGGTGATGGCACTGAACGATTACCGGGGGGCCGTCATTCTCATCAGTCACGACCGGCATCTGGTCGAAGCGTGCGCCGACCGGCTGTGGCTCGTTGCCGACGGCAAGGTCGCTCCCTTTGACGGGGACATGGAGGATTACCGCCGGCTGATCCTGCAAGGTCCGGAAGCGGCACAAAAAGCCAGAGCCCGTGCCGAAGAAGAAGCCGAACGGGCCTCCGCGCAGGACAAGCGCCGCGAAGCTGCCCAACGACGCAGTCTCCTGAAACCGCTGAAGCAGAAAATTGACGCGGCCGAGAAGGAAATGGCGCGCCTGCAGGAGAAAATCGGCAAGCTGGACGATGCCCTGGCGGACCCGGAGTTTTTCCAGCGGGAGCCTGACCGCGCCACGAAATTCGCCAAGGAACGGGCCTATTGCGAGAAAAAACTGGTCAATGCGGAAGAGGAATGGCTGGAGCTGTCCGCAAAATTCGAGGAAGCCGGATGAACATTTAGGTCAACCTAACCTTACTCAGCTAAACTTAGCTCAACTCACAATCTTTTAGTTTATTGCATTAGTGCAGAGCAACCAATGACAGCCGAGCACAACGCGCTTTTCGATGGTTGTTGGTGGGCAGATCGCTTCCTGACGATTCCTCAACCACTTTAGAAGGCGCTCTACTCAAACAAACCGAGGTATAACAATCCATAAGCAGATTGAGCTCATGTCAGACACTATGCACTTTCCATGTTCATAGACCGCCGCTTGGAAACGGATCTTTGCCTTTTTCTTAATGAGCTAGGTATTCGCAGACCTTTAGAAGCTATCAAAAGTTCAGCTGCTTTGCGCTTCGTTTGAACAGAGTATTGCACTGAGAACTCATACTGTCGGTGTGAACGATACAGGCAAGAAATCTCTTCACAGTTATCGTACGTAGTGACCCAAGGGCTAGTTAGACCTAGAATTTGCTCAGCAAGTTTTGAGTGGTCTTCTGAGCGATAGAAACTTGTATAGAGATTTGACCCTTTGACGAAATACGGAGGATCTGCACATACTAGCGCTCGCTCTGGCAGTTCTTGATCTATGATGTCTAAAAATTCCAATGCATCTCGGCTGCTAAAATGAATGCGCGAACGGTATCTTTTGATGCGACGGATGCGACGAGCTAACTCTTCTTTGTTAAAGCGACAGTCCAATAGGTAGTTCCCATTTTGATGCAATCCGCCGATTACACCTGCGCCTTTGATGATACCCGAGCGATTTGTGCGGTTTAAAAAAAGCGTGGAGAATGCTGCTTCTATTTCCGAGGCATCGGCTCTCGCATTTTTGTCTCGTTGTCGATGCCATTCTTCTATCGTAACTGGTGTCTCTCGCAAAAGTTCAAGCAGTTCGTCAGTGTGATCCAAAATGCAGTTCCAAAGCGATGAGATGCCACGATCTATGTCGTTGAGGTGAATTTCAGATACCACTCCATTAAATAGTAAAGCGAGGGCAAGCCCCGCACCGCCAGCAAAGGGTTCTGCATAATGTCCGTGCTCTAGGTTATTCTTGAGCAAGATGGAGGTAATCAATCCCTGAAGAGCCGATTTCCCCCCTGGATATCGCAATGGAGACGAAGCCTTAGACACTATGAGTTGAGCCTATTTTGCCGGGGAATTGTCATTTTGGCGGATCTTTCTGGTCTAGAATTTCTTCGCAAATTTTCTTCATGAATGGAACTAGTACGTCTATGTCATTCGCTAGCTGGTCACCATTAAAATTTGCCGCACGTAAGCTGTGTTTGGTCGAGTTTCCGTTTAGCGCAATTCTTTCAATCGCTGCGCGAACTTCCTTACGGCCAGCGTTTTTTGGAAAACCAGCATTCGTTATTCGGTCGTTGTTGAAGTACTCAATAAATCCAACCTCAACCCCCTTGTGCAACCCGGCCATTGTTTCAAGTATCGACCAAATGCCAACTGTCGTAACAGGGGTGTGCGACGAGAGAGCTAGATTGCCACATGACTGATACAGACTAAGAAGTTTCGATGAACTGATCTGATGGAATAGAAGTTCGAGGTCTCGATCCAGACCTATTTTTGTTCGTTTGGGTGGCTTCGATGGGGCTGTGGATTTGTTACCGTCATCGCCTCTTTCATCTTCGTCTTCACTACCATCGTCTTCTTCTGGCGATTCATCGTCTGGGGAGGATGATTGACGCCCTGCTATCATAATTTCCATTAGAGAACGCGCTTCGTATCGATCTTCCCCAAGACCTAACTCGGCGATCAATTTTGCTGCATATTGGGCCACACCTTCTGAGTCTTTACGAGATGACAGTTTGTTGTTTTGAACATCTTCCATAAAGCGTGAGAAGAGGGCAACCGCGTCACCAGCACTACGAGTCGTTAGCACCACATTACTTCTGTCAAAGTCTAATGCAAAAAGCTGACGAAGGATTGGGTTACCAATATACCTCTGAACGGTCGTTAGTTTCTTCTCTCGATCCGAGCGCTTCGATAGATTGAGATGCTCAGCAAGGTCCAAAATTGCCAACGCCTTTTTGTTTCGTCCTCCGCCACTTGCGCGTGCTCGCTGGTCAGCCGACCAGCGTCGTCGTCCACGTCCGTCGTTGTCGTTGACGTGCATAATGTTGATCCAAGGTTCGGCTTGTTTCCTGGACTTAAAGAGAATAGCGTTTCTCTTGCGTGTGAATGACGCGTTTGCCGCTGCCTTCTCGAGCTTTTTAATTGTCGCCAGTCGATTCGCGACTCCAACAGGAATACGCTCAGGATCTAGAAGAAGCATGTATGCGCATGTGCGGCGGTTACCCTCTAGCGACACGTAAGTCTTGCGGTGCCCCGTGCCCTTCTTTTCAATCACCCCCATCAAATCCATAGGGTTCGCATCTTCACGTGCAATACTTAGAGCAAGTTGAATAACTTGTTCGCTTCCCAGAAGAGCCCGCATTGCCTCTTCTGGTTTCCGAACTGGTTCATGTCGGTTGTTTCTTAAATCAAGAACTAGCTGGTCTACGTCTATTTGAATAAGTTGCCCTTGCGAGGCCATCGTTGTCACACCTTGTAAACCACATGTAATTGAGCTTACCGAACCAAGATCACCCCGACACCAGCGTCGCTTGGTCTCCATATACAATTAAGCGCAATCATAAAATATATGCAACCTAGGTTTGCGTAAAAACTGGATACTAGAAAAAATCTATAATTTTAACCGATAATTCCGCAATCTTTGACTTTTTTCTTCTTTCAGTAAAATGAAGGGAAACAGTCTAGGCTGATCGAAACTGCGCACACGAAATAAACTGAAAAATTTTCATAAGGGAAGCTAACAGAACAGGACTTCACGGATTTAATTCACTATGTTGGCCAGAACATCATCAAAACTGGCTCGAAGTTTTAGTTAATTTCTACTGGGCACAAACTCCAAAAAAGGGCAAACTTCCATTATTTTCAATTCTTTGCCCTGTAGACTTTCCGCAGAATTCGAGGAAGCCGGATGACGGCGGGTTGATCCCGCGATTTTTGATCGGGAGTACGCATGATAATCATTGAAAAGTCTCACGGAACCGAAGGCAGGCGCAAATCAGCTACCGCCGGCGATTGTTCCGACCGCTGCCTGGCGCAGGCGGGCCGCAAGATTGCGCATAACAGGAGATTGTCACCGGCGCGAAAGTCGCTTGCGATCCTGCGTTACCGGCTTACCAGGAAGCGAAGCAGCACTGCCAGGGGACAAGCCGCGGCGAAGAAGCAGCCCAGATCGCTTCGCACCGTGGCGCTGCCTGTCTGACGTCGGTTACGCAAGTTGCTGCGAGGTCCGGCCCGACCGCAAATACCTTCAGGATAAAAGCTGCTTGCGCTAGGCCTTTTTCTCCCAGCCACCCGATGACGTCTGCTGCCAGTAGGCAATGTCAAACCCTTCCGATTTGGCTTCCTTCCAGCGCATGCGTGCCTCGGCGAGAGCGGCCTCGTCGTTGCCGTCGAACATGTAGATCGCACGCTTGTAGCCACCGAGCGCCGGCGGTTCCGCCCGGTCCACCAGAAAACGCACGTCTGCCTCGTTCGGATTATCCTGTTCGGCCGTGAGATAGATCGGCTGATGCTCCGCATGGCCGTCGGCCCTGGTGCCGTGAGGGAGGAAACTTTCATCGGAAAAGGTCCACAAATGAGAGTCCAGCGCGTTGCAGCGCTCCTCGCTGCCGGTCTGCACGACCACCTTCCAGTCACGTTCCAGGCACTTCAGAAGCAGTTGCGGCAAAGCGGCCTCGAGCGGCTTGTGCATCAGATGATAAAACATCACTTCAACGCTCATTGCCCTGCTCCAGACCGATTCCCGTCACCATGTGCTTTTGCACAGGATATCAAGCCACGCCAACGAAACTGATGCGCGACTGCAACAGCCGGACACTCAAATTCGCTCTGCCGCACATGCGACATGGACAGGCCGCGTGACTCGTATCATTAACCCTTCGCAAATGTCGATTGACTAGTGTTCGTTTCCGGGAGCGATCCAAATGGATCAATGCTGGGTGGCCGGTGTCCGGTGGGTCCGAACCGGCCAAAGAGGGGATTTTGTGAATGATTGCACGCGTTTTTGTGTTTTGTGCTTTGGTGGCTGTCGTTGCAGGAGCAACACTTGGAATGGGAATGCTCGTCGAACCGGCAACTGCTTGTCAGACCTACAAGACCTGCTGAGTGCACGAGAAAGCAAATCAAAAAAAACCCGCCGTTTCGGCGGGTTTTTTCATGAGTGCGAAGACGTGTTGCGTCAGCTTTCGTAGTGGTCCGCTACAAGCTGGTTGAGTAGGCGCACGCCATAACCGGATGCCCAGCCCTGGCTGATGTCGTCCTTCGGTGCGCCGAATGCGGTGCCGGCCACATCGAGATGCGCCCACGGCACGTCGTTGACAAAGCGCTGCAGGAACTGCGCCGCCGTCACTGACCCGGCCCAGCGTCCGCCGGTGTTCTTCACGTCCGCATTCGGCGTGTCGATGATCTTGTCGTATTCCTTCGACAGAGGCAGACGCCAGAGCGGTTCTCCGCTTGTTCCGGCCGATGACAGCAGCTTCTCCGCCAGATCGTCATCGTTGGAGAACAGTCCCGCATTCAGATTGCCCAGGGCCACCAGAACAGCGCCTGTCAAAGTCGCAAGATCGATCATGATGGCCGGCTTGTATTTCTGCTGGGTGTACCAGAGCGCATCGGCCAGCACGAGACGCCCTTCCGCGTCGGTGTTCAGGATCTCGATGGTCGTGCCGGACATGGCGGTGACGATGTCTCCGGGCCGCTGCGCGTTGCCGTCCGGCATGTTTTCGACAAGACCAATGACACCGATGACATTGGCTTTCGCCTTTCTGGCGGCAAGCGCATGCATGACACCGGTGACCGCGGCAGCGCCGCCCATGTCCCCCTTCATGTCCTCCATGCCGCCAGACGGCTTGATGGAGATGCCGCCGGTATCAAAGACAACGCCCTTGCCGACGAAGGCAACCGGGGCAACGCCTTTCTTGCCGCCATTCCAGCGCATCACCGCCAGGCGCGGCGGACGGACAGAGCCTTGCGCCACGCCGAGCAGCGCTGCCATCTTGAGCTTCTTCATCTCCTTTTCGCCGAGGATCTCCACCTCGACACCGAGATTCTGAAGTTCGGCGGCCTTTTTTGCGAACTCGACGGGACCGAGCATGTTTGCCGGCTCGTTCACGAGGTCACGGGCCAGGATGACGCCGTCGGCGATGGCATTTGCGGCGTTCCAGCTTTTGCGTGCCGTTTTCGTGTCCGGAACCTTCAAGGTGAGCTTGAGCTCCTTCTCAGGCTCGGCTCCCTTCTTCTTCGACTTGTAGGCGTCGAACGAGTAGGCGCGGAGCTTTGCCCCCATCGCAAACTCGGCAATTTCCGCCGCAGACAGCGCCACTCCTTCAGGTACGTCGAACAGAATTTCGGCCGCATCGGCCTTGGCCTTTTGCAGCGCGGCCAGAACCACACCGCCAAACGCCCGCCAGTCGCCCGGCGTGAGGTCCTCGGTCTTGCCGACGCCGAAAACGATCAGCCGGTCCAGTGTCAGGCCGGCGGGAGCAACAAGGTCGAGCGTCGTTTTCCGCTTGCCTGAAAAGCCGGCAATCCCCGCCGCCCGGTCCAGACCGCCCTGCAGCCCGGAGGCAACCTCCTGCGCGATGCTCCCGAGGCCAAGCTTCTCGGTGGCAAAAACGACAGCCACACCCTTCCCGGGAGCATCTGCCTTGGAAAACGAAATCTTTGCTAGCTTGGTCATGCGTCGGTCCTTGTTCGGCTTTTGGTTGTCTTTGCAATTCCAGGTCACGCCCGCCCGGCTTGCGACTGTGACCTGTTTAACGCAAATCATGGGGTTTTAACGACTTTTCGGCAACAGAGAACAAAATTAATGCAAATTAACCATTCTTATTTATGCGGCGTTCACCACATTACGTGCTATTCGATGGCTGGGGATTTTATCTAGTATTTGCAAAGGGCCTGTCCGGTCAGACATGAAGACGCTCGAACGCTACATAATCCGGCGGACGTTGTATGCATTCACCCTCACGATTGCAGCCATGACCGGCGTGGTCTGGGCCACACAGGCGCTTCGGCAACTTGATCTGGTGACGTCCAAGGGGCAGACGATCGTCCAGTTTATCGGCATCACGATGCTGGCCCTTCCCTTTCTGATCATGATCGTCGCTCCCTTCGCGCTCATGCTTGCCCTGATCCTGGTGCTGAATGCGCTTTCCGGCGACAGCGAACTGATCGTCATCGATGCCAGCGGCGGCTCCAGGTTTCTCGTCCTCAAACCGGTCATGATCTTTTCGGTTGCGGTCATGCTTCTCATCGCAGGCCTTTCGCTCTACGTGGCACCGGGTGGGCTCGCGCAGCTGCGAACCGAGATCACCCGCGTGAGAGCGGATCTCGTGGCGAACATCGTCAAGCCCGGCAAGTTCATTACGGTGGAAAGCGGTCTGACGTTTCATATCCGGAACCGCTCCGGAAACGGCACGCTTGACGGCCTGCTGCTTCACGACACGCGCGACGGGGAAACCGCATTCACCTACCAGGCGGACACCGGCAATATCGTCGAAGCGGCGGACCGGACACTGCTCGTGATGCAGAACGGAACGATCCAGCGCCGCCCGAAGAAGGAAGGCGACATTTCCATTGTCCGCTTCCAGTCATATGCCTTCGATCTGTCAAACCTGATCCCTGAGGCGGGAGAGCCGGTGTTCAAGGCAAGTGAACGGACCACGGCGAACCTGCTGGCACCCGGCCGGAACGATGCCTATGCGCTGAACAATGCGGACAAGCTGGCGAAAGAACTGCATGAACGCTTCAGCCAGCCGCTCTACGCAATCGCCTTCGGACTGATCGTTTTCGCATTTCTGGGAAAGGCCAGAACGACCCGGCAAGGCAGAGGCACGGCGATTGTCGGCGCCATCACCTGCTGTGTCATCTTGCGGACATCCGGTTTCGGCGTGACAGCCATCGCCGGAGTGTCGAACGTGCTGCTCAGCCTGCTCTACATCGTTCCCATCGCCGGCTCCGCCCTCGCGCTGGTCTCCATCTTCAACGAGCGTCGAACCCAACCTCGCTGGCTGCGCGCTCTGCATCAATCGCTCCAGGACCGGATTGAAGCGATCAGCAACCGCCTCAACAACCGGCAGGCCGGAGGCGTCTCATGATCCTCGGCCGGACGCTTGCGATCTATTTTTCCAATCGCTTTCTCAAGGCGATCCTCGGTCTGTTCGTGTTCGCGGCGGTGCTGATCTTTCTGTTCGATGTTCTTGAGCTCGTCCGCAGGGGTGGCGACCGCGAGGGCTTTTCGGTGCTCAGGGTCTCCCTGATCTCGCTGTTGCGCGTCCCCCTGCTTCTTGAGCAGGTCATCCCGTTCACGGTCCTGTTCGGGTCGATCGCCGCGTTTGTGACGCTCAGCCGTGCCCTGGAGCTCGTGGTGACCCGCGCCTCGGGCATCTCGGTCTGGCAGTTTTCAATGCCCGCCATCGTGGTCGGCATCATTCTCGGCATCATGTCCGTCACGATCTACAACCCGGCAGCGGTCTGGTTCCAGCAGAAGTCCGACGAAGTCGCAGCCGGTCTCTTCGGTGCAGACCAGACGTTTCTGCTTCAAAACAGCAATGAGGTCTGGGTCCGGCAGGATGGGCTTGACGGCGAATCCGTGCTGCTGGCCAAGCAGTTGCTGGACGGTGGCACCAAACTCCTGGGCGTCACTGTTTTCACCTTTGACAAGGACGGCACCTTCCGGGAACGCATCGAGGCCGATGAAGCGCGCCTTGGAGATGAAATCTGGTACCTGAGCGACGCGATCGTCTACACGACGGAACAAGATCCACAGCCTTATGGCCGGTATCAGGTCAGCACGTTCCTGACCGCGACCGAGGTGCGCGAAAGCATCGGTTCGCCGGAATCAATTTCATTCTGGAACCTGCCCCGCTTCATCGAACTGGCCAGAAATGCCGGGTTGCCGGCCTACCGGTACAATTTGCAATACCAGACATTGCTCGCGCGGCCGCTTCTTTTGGTCGCCATGATTTTGATTGCGGCGGCAGTTTCCCTTAAAGTATCGCGGTTTGGTGGGTTGGGGACCATGATTCTGGGTGGAATCCTGTCCGGGTTCGTGCTTTACGTTCTCACCGAGCTGGCGAAGGATTTCGGGGGTGCAGGTATTGTCCCCCCTTTGGTGGCTGCATGGGCGCCAGGAGTATTTGGAGTTCTTATGGGTTTGACAATTCTCTTGCATCAGGAGGACGGGTGAGACCGATGTCTTTGCCGCTTTTCCTGACTCTAGAGATGTGGGCCAAAAAAGGCAGCCTCCTGGCGGCAGCAAGCTGTCTTGCCATTGCGGCCGGACTCATGCATCCGGCAACCGGCGCGCAGGCGCAGGAACTGACCAGCAGCCTGACGGGTGATGTCGACCCGAACGAGGAAATGCTGCTTGAATCCAGTGAAATCACCTACGACTTCGACAACGACGTCATCGTGGCGACAGGTGATGTTCAGGTCTATTACGACGGAAACACGGTTCAGGCGCATCAGATCGTCTTCGATCGCAAGTCAGGCCAGCTGACGGCACGCGGCAATGTCATCTTCATTGAAGCGGACGGAAATGTCGTGCGTACATCCGAGCTGACACTCTCGGAGGACTTCGCCGACGGGTTTGCCAATGCCCTCCAGATCGACACGACCAAACGCACGCGTTTTCTCGCGGAAAAAGCGCGCCGCGAAGGTAATAATGTCACCACGATCGAAAACGGTGTCTACACGGTCTACACCAAGCCGACAAACCCGCCGGACAAACCTCCGCTCTGGCGCGTTCGGGCGGAAAAGATCATTCACAAGCAGCAGGAAAAGATCATCCGCTTCGAGAATGCGGCGTTCGAAGTCTATGGCAAACCGATTGCCTGGCTGCCGTATCTGTCGATGCCGGACCCGACCATCAAGCGCAAGTCGGGCTTCCTGATCCCGAGCGGAGTCGTGAATGACAAGCTGGGATATGGCGTCACCGTCCCCTACTACTGGGCGCTCGATCCGCACTACGACCTGACGACCACGCTGACACCGCTGACCAAACAGGGCCTGTTCGGGGACGTTCAGTACCGGCACAGGTTCGAACACGGCCAGGTCAGCTTCTCCGCCGCCGGCCTGTTCCAGGCCCAACCGGGCGAGTTTTCGACATCCAGGGCGGACGAACGCTGGCGCGGTGCGGTCAACTCGACCGCCGTGTTCGATCTGAGCAAGGACTGGACCCTCGGCTGGAACGTGACCTACAAGAGCGACCGGCAGTTCTTCAAGGACTACTCCATGGCGAGCTTTGGAGGCGGCGATCCTTCAGAGATTTATCTTGAAGGCAGAAACGACCGCAATCTGCTGTCGGTCAGGGCCTACGCCTTCCAGATTTCCCAGGAAGACTACGAGGACAGCGACTTTGACGCAGACGGGTTCTCTCCCGTCGGCAGTTCGCTTCAGGACAAGCAGCCTCTCGTTCTTCCGGTGATTGACTATGACTACGTTTTCGCCGATCCGATCCTTGCCGGTGAACTGTCCCTTGCAGCGAATTTCACTTCTCTGACCCGCGACGAGACCGATGCATTTTCCATCGATGGCGGCACGACGGCAAGATTCCGCGGTGTGGACGGCACGTTTTCGCGCCTCTCCCTGCAGGGAGACTGGCGGCGAACTTTCATCGACCCGCTCGGACAATCCTTCACGCCGTTTGCCTACATGCGCGGTGACCTGTTCTTCCTCGCCTCCCCGGATTCCGATGTCACCGCGTTGGCCGGAGAGAGCTTCGTGGGCCGTGCAATGCCGGCTATCGGACTTGAATACCGCTATCCGATCATCGCCGCGTTCGACGGCGGCAACCAGGTTTTCGAGCCCATCGCCCAGATTGTCGCGCGCCCCAATGAACAACGGATCGGCGAACTACCGAACGACGATGCGCAGAGCATCGTGTTCGACACCACGACCCTGTTCGACTACGACAAGTTTTCCGGCTTCGACCGTGCAGAAGGCGGCACCCGTCTCAATGTCGGCCTGAACTACAAGCTGCAGCTCAACAGCGGATATTACCTGAGCGGCCTGTTCGGCCGTTCCTATCAGCTGGCCGGCGACAACTCCTATGCGACGCCGGATATTCTCGGGGCCACCGAGGATTCCGGCCTGGCCACGACCCTGTCGGACTATGTCGGCAGCCTGTACCTGGACACGCAATACGGCGTCAAACTCGGTGCGCAGGCGCGTTTCGACAAGGACGATTTCTCCGTCAACCGGCTCCAGGCCCAGGCAAGCGCGATCTACGGCCCGGTGGTCTCGTCCCTCGCCTATGCCTTCCTCGGCGAGCAGCCCGACGTCGGCATCGACACCCCACGTGAGGAAATCCTGGGTTCGGCGAGCCTGCGTCTGCAGGAAAACTGGAGAGTGTTCGGTTCGATGCGCTACGACATCGAGAATTCGAACATCGTCCAGGACGGCGTCGGCATCGGATATGACGACGAAGGCTTCTCTTTCTCAATGTCTTACGCAGAGGACCGCAGCCGGAATGACGGCGACTCGGTCAACCGTACGCTCTATTTCCGGATCGGCCTGAGAACGATCGGCAACACACAGGTGTCGAGCGGCGCGCTCAACTAGACCGGCCTCTCAGCGAACAAGTTTCGAGTTTCGAAATCCTATGCTGTTCACGGGATTATGTCCGCATAAGATTTCGTGAGACATTTTGCTGCCATGAATTCAGGCATCATGCAGGTATTATTTTGAATTCGCGCCACTTATATGCGAGAAAGCAAGCCACAATAACACTAGCTTCGGTTTGGCTGTGGGCCAACACAGAAGGTTGACCAATGCGACTGCGTTTTGCCCCTGTTTTCCTGAGCCTTGTCCTGGCACTGATGACGCCGGCAATCACCCCGGCCCATGCGGCGATCAAGGTGATCGTGAATGACGTGCCGATCACGGATTACGACATCAGCCAGCGCGCGCGCCTGATCACGCTGACCCAGCGCAAGTCGTCGTCAGTCGCAAAACGTCAGGCGCAGCAGGAACTGATCGACGATCAGGTGAAGCTCGCCGAAGCAGACAGAATGGGCATTGATATCGGCCAGACCCAGATCGACAACGCTTATAACAACATCGCCCGCAACGTGAAGATGTCGCCATCGCAGCTTTCCAAGGCGCTGCGGAGCGGCGGCGTGCAACCGGCAACGCTCAAATCGAGACTGAAGGCACAGCTTGCCTGGAACCAGTTGCTCCAGCGCAGGTTCAGCGGCCAGATCGAGGTGGATGAGTCCGACATCATCGCCGCGCTGCAGAAGAAAGACGAAGCCGACCGGCAGAAATCCATCGAATACGACCTGAAACGCGTAATCGTGGTTGTCCCGAAGAACTCTTCAGGTGGCTTCAAATCGAAACGCAAGCAGGAAAGCAACAAGATCCGCTCGGCATTCAACGGCTGTGACGACGCCGGCAGTGTTCTCGGCCAGTACAGCGAGGTTGTGGTGCAGCCGATCGGGCGGCGATTGGAAACCGAGCTGCCGGCCAACATGCGTGACGAAATCAACGCGCTTACCCCGGGCAGCCTGACAAAGCCTTCAACGACGCCGGTCGGCTACGAGATGATCGCTGTATGCGGCAAGCGGGAGATTGCGTCCGACATCGGTGCACGCGCCGAGCTCGAGAACGAACTACGCGCCAAGGAAGGCGAAAGCCAGTCACGGAAATACCTGATGGATGTGCGCCGCCGCGCGACGATCATCTATCGCTGACCCCAGATGAGCCCCAAGCAATCGCCGATCGCGGTCAGCATGGGGGAGCCAGCCGGGATCGGTCCGGAACTCTCCCTGCTTGCCTGGTGGAACCGGAAAGCCATCAAGCTCCCGTGCTTCTACGTTCGGGGGGACGCGGCCCTGCTTGACGCGCGGGCACAGAGAATTGGCCTGAAGACAAGGGTGATATCCTGCACACCGGAGGAAGCACCGAAGGCCTTTGGCAAGGGTTTGCCCGTCGTTCAAACCGGGGCTCCGCTGGCCGACACGCCCGGCGAAGAGCAGGACACGGCTGCCGCCTCGGTTGTCGAGGCCATCGAAGGATGTGTCGAAGACATCAAGACCGGACGTGCGTCGGCGCTCGTCACCAATCCGATCAACAAGGCGGCTCTCTACAAGACCGGCTTTGCATTTCCCGGTCACACGGAGTTTCTGGGCGCCCTTTCGGCCAAGCACTGGCCAGGCACCGAGGCGAAACCGGTCATGATGATCGCAGGTCCCGAGCTGATGGTCGTCCCCGTTACCATTCATATCGCGATACGGGAAGTTCCCGACGCGTTGAACCGGCAGCTCATCGTCGACACGGCGCTCATCGCGGCGAAGGATCTCCAGACCCGGTTCGGGTATCCGAACCCGAGGCTCGCCATTTGCGGTCTCAATCCGCATGCCGGTGAAAACGGCTCGATGGGACGCGAGGATGAGGACATAGTCAAACCGGCTGTCGAACAGCTCAACGAGATGGGCATTCACGCAACGGGACCGCACCCTGCCGACACGCTGTTCCACGCCGCAGCGCGGACACACTATGATTGCGTGCTCGGCATGTATCACGATCAGGTTCTGATCCCCGCCAAAACCCTTGGGTTTGATGACAGCGTGAACGTCACACTCGGATTGCCCTTCGTAAGAACATCCCCCGACCACGGAACCGCCTACTCCATTGCAGGCAGCGGAACGGCGCGTATCGACAGTTTCGCCGCTTCCCTGCGCATGGCAAGCGCCCTGTCAAACCCCGACTTGCTGTAGTTGACCCCGCATGGCCCAGATCGATGACCTGCCCCCGCTGCGCGACGTGATCGCGGCACATGGACTGAACGCCAAGAAATCGCTTGGCCAGAACTTTCTGCTCGATCTCAACCTCACATCGCGCATCGCCCGTTCGGCCGGAGATCTGACGGAAGCGACGGTGCTGGAAATCGGACCGGGCCCGGGCGGGCTCACGCGGGCCTTGCTGGCCGCCGGTGCCAAAAAGGTCGTTGCAATCGAGAAGGACGCGAGGTGCCTGCCCGCGTTGGCCGAGATCGCCGGCCGTTATCCGGGCCGCCTTGAGGTGATCGAAGGCGATGCGCTTCAACTGGACCCGGTTTCGCTGACCGGGGACGGCGTTGTGAGGATCGCCGCCAACCTTCCCTACAATGTCGGGACACAGCTGCTTCTGAACTGGATCACGACACCGCAATGGCCGCCGTTTTGGTCCTCCCTGACGCTGATGTTCCAGAAGGAAGTCGCCGAGCGCATAACCGCGGAGCCCGGGACGAAGGCTTTCGGACGCCTTGGTGTGCTCGCCGGCTGGCGGTGCCATCGCGGCATTCTCTTCGATATCAGCCCAAAGGCCTTCACACCGCCGCCCAAGGTGACATCGGCCGTCGTGCACCTGACACCAAGGGCGGATCCCCTGCCCTGCGACCTGAAGTGCCTGGAGAGGATCACCGCTGCGGCCTTCGGCCAGCGCCGCAAGATGTTGCGCGCCAGCCTCAAGCCGCTCTCACGCGATGCGGAACGCCTGATCGAGGCAGCCGACATCAAGCCGACAGTGCGCGCGGAGGAAATCGATATCGAGGGATTTGTCCGCCTGGCGAATACGTTTCCCCAATCGCCAGCGGTGTAACGCGTCAACGGATCCGGGTTTCAGCTCTTGTCGCCGAGCTCCGTTTCCAGGTCATCCACCATGCCCTGGATGAGAGGGCCGATCTTCGGTGAGCGGAACTGCTTCAAACGCTCCGCCCTCAGGATAGCGCGCACGTTTTCGTAAGCACGTTCCAGGTCATCGTTGACAACCACATAATCGTATTCGGACCAGTGGCGCATTTCACCAACGGCTGTCTTCATACGCTTTGCGATGATCTCGTCGGCATCCTCGGCCCGCCGGAACAATCGCGATTTCATCTCCGCGATGGATGGCGGCAGTATGAATACGGACACCACGTCCGAACGCATCTTTTCATAGAGCTGAAACGTGCCCTGGATGTCGATGTCAAAGAGGATATCGCGGCCGCTCTCGATGGCATCCTCGACCGGGCCGCGCGGTGTCGCGTAGTAGTTGCCGTGAACTTCCGCCCATTCCAGAAGCTCGTCATGCGCGCGCATCTGCTCGAAACGCTTCGCGTCCAGGAAATTATAGTGAACCCCGTCCACCTCGCTGGAGCGACGCGGGCGCGTCGTCACGGAAATGGACAGTTCCAGATTGTCTTCCTTGTCGAGCAGCAATCGGGCGATCGTGGACTTGCCCGCCCCTGAGGGAGATGACAGCACCAGCATCAGCCCCCGGCGCTGCTGTTCCGCCTGCTCTGCGCTGACGGTGGTTCCTGCAGGTGTCGCGGTCATGGGTGTCACTCCAGGTTCTGTATCTGCTCTCGCATCTGATCGATGACGGCCTTGAGGTCCAGCCCGATTGCCGTCAGATCCACATCATTGGACTTCGAGCACAGTGTATTGGCTTCCCGATTGAATTCCTGCGCAAGAAAGTCAAGGCGCCGCCCGATGGCGCCACCTGTTCCCATCAGGTCCCGCGCCGCTGACACGTGAGCGTGCAACCGGTCGAGTTCTTCCCGGATATCCGCCTTGGTCGCGAGAAACACCGCTTCCTGGTGCAGGCGCTGCGGGTCGAACTGGCCGTCGGAGGCTTCCATCAGGTCCGCGACCTGTTTGCGGAGCCGTTCCTTGATGGCGTCCGGGTGCCTTGCGGGAAGATCTTCAGCCGCCTGGGTGAGCTGCGATATCTTGTCGAACTGCGCGCGGACAACATCGCTGATGGCCTGCCCCTCCGTGTGACGCATGTCCACAAGATCGATCAACGCGGCGTCTAGCGTGGTCAACAGAGCCCTGTGTAATGCCGCCTGCGTCTCCTCGTCGTCTTCAGGCTCCTTCAGTTCGAAGACGCCTTTTTGGGACAGGATGCCGTCGAGCGAGGGCGGAGCGAGATCCGGAACCCGGTCTTTCAGAAGATCAATGGTCGACAGGACAGCCTCAAGCGCGCTTTCGTTTACCTGGAGAAGCTGTTCCGACTGGTCGCGATGCATGGCGAGGCCGATGGAGACGTTGCCGCGCCTCAGCACCTTGCTGCAGCGTTCCCGGATCTGAGGTTCCAGGGCTTCCAGCCCGGCCGGGATGCGTATCCGCAGGTCCAGGGACTTTCCGTTCACCGACCTGAGCTCCCAGGTCCAGCGGACCGGCCCGGATTCCCCGATCGAGCGTGCAAACCCCGTCATGCTGGCTAACGCCATCTGCCCCCTCCGGACTTGAGACAGGGCACCTGCCCTGCCGGTCTCAGATCCTGCGTGCCGATCCGCCTAGTTGGACGTCGCAGGCTCCGTGTTCTGCTGTTGCTCGCCCTGGCGGCGCTGCCGTTCTATCTGCCGCCACTTGCGAACGTTTTCCTGATGCTGCTCATACGTCTCGGAGAATACGTGACCGCCCGTGCCATCGGCAACAAAGAACAGGTCCTGGGTCCGGGACGGGTTCGCGACGGCTTCCATCGCCGCTCTGCCCGGATTACCGATCGGACCGGGTGGAAGCCCGTCGATCTGGTAGGTATTGTACTGGTTCTGGGCGTTGATTTCGGATTGTTTGATGGCTGACCGGTCTTTCAGCCAGGCCTCACCGCCATAAAGTCCGTACAGGATCGTCGGATCGGATTGCAGGCGCATGTTCTTGTTCAGTCGATTGACGAACACGCCGGCGACCCTGGGACGTTCATCGGCAAGCGCGGTTTCCTTCTCAACGATCGATGCGAGAACCACAAGTTCCTCGGGCGTGGCAACCGGCAGATCATTCGTGCGCCGTTCCCAGATTTCAGCGAGAAGCTTCTCCTGCGCCTCCTTCATCTGGCCGAGAACTTCCTGCCGCGACGTACCGCGCGCAAAGGTGTAGGTCTGCGGCAACAGGTCCCCTTCTGCAGGGACATCCGTTATCTCGCCAACGAGGATCGGGTGCTCGCGCACACGCTCCAATATCTGTGCGGTCGTCCAGCCTTCTGGGATCGTGACGGAATGCGTCACGGCGTTGCCCTGTACCAGATCGGTCATGATCTCGTGCATCGACACGCCGGGCGCGAATGCATATTCGCCCGCCTTCAGATCCGTTGCGTTCTTGTAGAACCGGATCCCGAGATTGAAGACCCACTCGTCAAAAACGCTGTCGCCGATGACACCGCTTCCGGCAAGTCTGTTGGTGATGCCGGAAAGACCCGATCCCGACGCGATCACCACCGTGGCGTCCTCGGCCAAGGGGCCGGGTTGCTCAAATTTTGTCTTGCCGAAGTAAAGCGCTCCGCCGACAGCGGCAAGGCCGAATACCGCGAGCGTGATAATCAGATTGCTCAGGATCACAAGGGGATTGCGCACGTGCCTGGAACGCTGGGGCGGTGCCGGCGCAGGTTCTGGCTGCAACGCTTCGCGGGGGCTTTTCGGCTTTATGCGCATATTGGGTCACACCTCCAAGGTTGAGCCCTTTGCATTGAATTGAGCTCAAGCGGACCAGTCGTCACAATCAATTTCTCCAGCCGGGCTGCGAGAATCAGTCCCGGCCGGACAGAACTTGAAGGGGTTATGCGGCAACTTTACGGAAGACAAGCGATGCGTTCGTCCCGCCAAAGCCGAATGAGTTCGACAAGGCCACATTGATGTCCAGTTTCTTCGGCGCATGCGGCACCAGATCGATTTCCGTTTCCACGGACGGATTGTCGAGATTGATCGTCGGCGGTGCCATGCCGTCCCGGATCGCCAGGATCGAGAAGATCGCCTCGACAGCCCCGGCAGCGCCAAGCAAGTGCCCGATCGACGACTTGGTCGACGACATCGTCAGGCCGGATGCGTTTTCGCCGGCCAGCCTGGTCACGGCGCCGAGCTCGATTTCATCGCCAAGAGGCGTGGAGGTTCCGTGCGCGTTGACATAGTCAATGTCCGCGGGCGTGATGCCGGCGCGCTTCAATGCGGCTTCCATGCACCTGTAGGCACCGTCGCCATCGGAAGACGGCGCCGTGATGTGATAGGCATCGCCGGAAAGACCATATCCGATCACTTCGGCATAGATCGTGGCGCCCCGTTTCACGGCATGTTCGTATTCTTCCAGAACCACAACGCCGGCGCCTTCCCCCATGACGAACCCGTCGCGGTCGACGTCATACGGGCGAGACCCCTTTTCGGGCGTATCGTTGAATCCGGTCGACAGGGCCCTGCACGCGGCAAATCCGGCAATCGCCAGACGGCAGACCGGCGACTCCGCGCCACCGGCAACCATCACGTCCGCGTCGCCGAAGGCGATCAGCCGCGACGCATCGCCGATCGCATGCGCGCCCGTCGAGCAGGCTGTCACGACGGCATGGTTCGGACCCTTCAGGCTGTGCCTGATGGACACGTAACCGCCGGCAAGGTTGATCAGGCGGCCGGGAATGAAGAAGGGACTGACGCGGCGCGGGCCTTTCTCGGCGAGCAGGTGCGCGCCCTGCTCGATGCCCTGCAAGCCGCCGATGCCGGAACCGATCAGGACACCGGAGCGCGCCTGCTGTTCGTAGGTTTCGGCCTTGAAGCCGGAATCCGCCATCGCCTGATCGGCGGCAGCCATTGCGTAGACGATGAAGTCGTCGACCTTGCGCTGTTCCTTGACGTCCATCCAGTCATCCGGATTGAACGCCCCTTCCTCGCCAGGGTCGCGGGGGATCTGGGCGGCAATCTGGCAAGCCAGATCGTCAACCTTGAAATTCGTGACCTTGTTGGCCCCGCTCTTTCCTTCGAGGATCCCTTTCCAAGTGGCATCGACGTTACCGCCAAGCGGCGTCACCATGCCCAACCCAGTTACGACAACTCGCCTCATACACCTGCACTTACGTTGGAAGGGCCAGGCGGAGCACACCCCGCCGGCCCGATCTTAAACCAAATTCAAGAAGGGTTGCCCCTTACTTGTTTGCTTCCAGAAACTTGACCGCGTCACCGACAGTCAGGATCGTCTCGGCAGCCGTGTCGGGAATCTCAACACCGAACTCTTCTTCAAATGCCATGACCAGCTCGACGGTGTCGAGGCTGTCAGCGCCAAGATCATCGATGAAGCTTGCGCCTTCCACAACCTTGTCGGCGTCAACACCGAGGTGTTCAACAACAATTTTCTTCACCCGATCCGCGATATCGCTCATCTTTCACTTCCTTATTTTTCGTCTATTCATCACTCGCGAAACTGTCTCGGCCCATTGAACAAGGAGACAGTACCAGCTCGCGGTCTTGAAGATGTCTCAGCATCACTGCGCCGGGAGACCGGACCCAATAACGCAATTCGTAACAATCGGCGGGTTGGTAACACACTTTGTTGACCATTACCAGCCAGTCCGGACCGCTTTGAAACGGCCTGGATTCTTTTTGCCTACTCGGCAAATTTCCCTTTTAAATCATGGCCATGCCGCCATTGACGTGAAGAGTCTGTCCCGTCACGTACGCGGCTTCTTCGCTCGCCAGATAAAGGACGGCAGAAGCAATCTCGGCAGACGTACCCAATCGCCCAGCCGGAACGCTCGCCAGAATTGATTCTTTTTGCTTGTCGTTGAGCGCGTCGGTCATGGCCGTTTCAATGAAACCAGGCGCCACGGCATTGACCGTTATGTTCCGGCTCGCCACCTCGCGCGCAAGCGACTTGTACATGCCGATCATGCCCGCCTTTGCCGCGGCATAGTTGACCTGACCGGGATTTCCGGTCACGCCGACCACCGAGGTGATGCCGATAATGCGGCCGGAACGGCGTTTCATCATGCCCTTGATGGCGGCCCGGCAAAGGCGGAAACCGGAGCTCAGGTTGACCTCGAGCACCTGATCCCACTCCTCGTCCTTCATGCGCATGAAGATGTTGTCGCGCGTGATGCCGGCATTGTTCACCAGAATGTCGACGGACCCCATTTTCTCTTCGGCTGCCGGCAACAGGGCGTCGACGGCCTCACGATCCGACAGGTTGGCCGGTGTGACGAATGCCCGTTCACCCAGCTCGGACGCCAGTGCTTCCAGCTTTTCAGCGCGTGTGCCCGAAAGAGAGACGGATGCCCCTTGTGCGTGCAACATGCGGGCAATCGCTTCACCGATACCACCCGTTGCGCCCGTGACGAGCGCGTTCTTGCCTTCCAAGCTGAACATTTGGGGTCCTTCCCTCATCAATCTTCGATCCTGCACATGGCGGCATTGCGCCACGCGCGATGCGGACTATCCGCCGAGTTTCTCAATCAGCGCGTCAATGTCTTCGGGCGTGTTCACGGCCATGCCCGTCGATTCCTTGTGAATGCGCCTGATCATGCCCGAAAGCACCTTGCCGGTGCCGACCTCGACAAAGGTGTCGACGCCCTGACCAGCAAGCCAGAGCACGCTTTCGCGCCAGCGAACGGTACCGGTTACCTGCTCGACCAGCCGCACGCGAATGTCCGACGGATCGGAGATCGGTTCGGCCAGGACATTGGCAACGAGCGGCACCGCCGGCGACCTGATTTCGGCATTCGCAAGCGCATCTGACATGGCGTCTGCGGCCGGTGACATCAAGGAGCAGTGAAATGGTGCGCTGACCGGCAGCATCACGGCGCGCCGGGCACCCTTTGCCTTGGCAATCTCGACCGCGCGCTCAACGGCGGCAAGATGGCCGGAAACCACCACCTGGCCAGGAGCGTTGTCGTTGGCTGCCTGGCAGACCTCGCCCTGCGCGGCCTCCTGGGCGACTTCAACGGTAACGTCGAAATCCAGACCGAGCAAGGCCGCCATCGCCCCCATCCCGACCGGAACGGCGTTCTGCATGGCGTCCCCGCGCACGCGGAGCAGACGGGCGGTGGTTGCGATGTCGAGGCTGCCCGCAGCGGCCAGCGCCGAGTATTCTCCCAGCGAATGTCCGGCAACGAAGGCGACGCTCTCTTTCAGGTCCAGTCCTTTTGCCTCCAGCACACGCATGGTGGCGAGGCTGACGGCCATCAGCGCGGGCTGGGCGTTCGCCGTCAGCGTCAGTGTCTCTTCCGGGCCGTTCCACATGACGTCGGACAGTTTCTGTCCGAGCGCGTCGTCCACTTCATCGAAGACGGCCTTTGCCTCGGGAAAGGTATCGGCAAGCACCTTGCCCATTCCGACGCTCTGGCTGCCCTGGCCTGGAAATGTGAACGCTATGGTCATCTGGATTTTTCTCCATATCGGCTGCGGCGCAGATGTTTTCTTATGTCTGGTTCCGCGGCAAGGAAGAGAATGTCGCAAGCAGCTTTTCCTCACAGCCGCACGACGTTGGCGGCAGCCTATGAAACGGAGACCCATGGGATGTCAAGCCCCAAAGGCCAAGTTTGCGCCGGACGAACGGCGTAAAGGGCCTTAAACAGCGCGCTCAATCCGTCACCATCCTAGTGCGCATTCAGCGGGATCAGGTCGTTCAACCAGCGGACAGTCTCTTCGGTAAAGCGTGTCTCCTGGACCTCTCCATCCGAATTGCGAAGCTCGGTCTTGCTCAGGAGTTCCACAAAGTGTGTGTTCCGCTGAAGCTTTCTGAACGCTTCCAGAGTGTCCTTGTCCGGTGACCCCGCTTCCGGCAGGGTTTCCGATCCGGTGGATAGCGGTTCGACCCATTCCGGGTGCCGGCTCAGGATCGACCATGAGTTCGGATAGCCGACCATCAAGACAACACCGATGACAAGCTGACGCCATTGCTCTCCGCCGAAATCCGCTTCGTCGTAGTCTTCTTCGGTCAGCAGCAGGCTGTTCTGATACATGAAGACGGCATTTATGATCCGCTTGATGTGGCGCGGGTTGCCGGGGAGAAACCGTGCCAATGGCTGAAGCCAGTGGCGGATGGCTTCCTCGACCTCCTCCCGTTGCGCGGCACGGCGCAGCACCGCTTCCTCGCGCACCGCTCTTTTCAGGGCGCGGTCTCCCCCAACCGTCCTGCTTTGCTCGGCACCCACCGCAGAGATCTCCTGCGCGGTCCGGGCCTGGGACATCTCGCGGCGGACCCTGAGCAACGCGTCCGGTGACACTTCTGCAGGAAATTCCCCATTCGTCTCATTGCTCCGGGCCTCCGGTTGGCCTCCGTCTTCAACGGTTCCGCCCGCTGGTGCGTTCGGTCCGGACGTGCCGTTTGCTCCCGCCGCAGCGCTTTGACCTCCCGCCGGCTGCGCTGCCGCGCCACCGTCAGATCCGGACCTCCGGCCGGTCAGGACTTCGCGGACATAGTCCTCCTTCTTTCCGGATATGCTGGGCAGAATGAAGGAGAGCTGAATGGCCTTTTCTACAAATCGACCGCCGAACGTATGCTCCGCGCCGACATCGATCTTGTTCATGTCCTCGTGGCAGACCTCGAAGGCCTGTTCGATCCAGTTTCGGTCACCGAGGAGCAGATAGACAACCCGCGGGCTCTTGAGGATCGTCTGCAGACCACGGGTCATCTCGACAACGAATTTGGGTTCGCAGCGGTCGATATCGTCGATAATCACGAGAACGGGCCGTTCCACGGCCTGCATCATTCTTGCGAAGTGCCGCCGGAAACGCCTGAGCGGGTCCGTTGACCCGAGCGCCACTCTCTCGCCGAGGGCATTTCGGCCCGGCGCAAGCGCATCGGCCAATACGGTGACCGCCGCCACGACAAAGGATCCGGACCCGGTGATCAGCGCCAGCACCACTCCTATGCCGGAGGTGGTCGCGACGACTGCCTTGTCGGAACTGGCCGCCACGATGCCGAACTGATAGAGCACATAACCGACGAAAAAAGACGCAAAAGCGATGACGAGCTGAATGACCACTTTTGGCGTTGTCAGCCGCCACAGGAGCTCCCGGCCCCACATGCCGCACCAACGCACCCTCCGATCCAGCCAGTTTTCCTGCCTGTTCCTGTAGCTGCCGTCGCCCTTCTGAACAACCTCGGGGCAACCCTCTTCGCGGATTGCGCGGAAACAGACCTTGCGGATCGTCTGGTAAAAGCTCCACCAGGGCGGATCGACATGCTGGTTGAGCCAGGCGTTGTAGGGAACGATGATCCAGGGACGGCGCGCCGTGCGATCAAATTTTGCCCGCTCATCTTCAACGAGGCCGCCCTTTTCATGCGCCGCCGCCAGAAACAGCCCGCTCATGTCGGTGCGGTCCGGATAGCGTTTTTGCAGGAACTCCGGAACCGTGTCGTCGAGACCGGGATGGAGGGTCCGGGCAATCAGGTTGGCGAAACTCGTCTTGCCTCCTCCCCAGGGCGCGTCAACATGCGCAACGAAACCCGGCGCTTCTTCCTGCGAACGCCGATCTGAACCCTCTCCCAATCCCTGCACATCGCACCAGATCTCGTGCAGCGCCCAGGCCAGAGCCATGGCAAGCGGCGCGCGCCCAAGCGCATCGTGATCCCGCTCCGCATCGTCGCGGCGCATGCTGATTTCACCCGTGATGCGCTGCCGGGCCACATCATCAATGCTGGCAAGCGCGTCCAGAACGGGATCGGGCGCGTCATTCAGGAACGGCTGCCAGCCCCTGGACACAAGAAATTCGTTTAGCCGGACGGCCTGATCCTCCGGCAGGCCCAAAACGGCGCCCTGCCAGTATTTGCGGTCGATACCCGTGGCTTCAATCGCTTCCGTGCGAGCGACAAGTCTGGATTCGTCGAACTCGATAACTTCTGTCTGGAAGCCGCTCCAGCCGTCTTCATCCTTGGGGCTCAGTTCGTTCGAGAGCACCGTTCCCGTGCCGACGACGCCACCTGTTTTCTTTGTCCGCCAATAGATGACCACATCGCCCGACTCGAGATCACGCGGCAGCGCCTTCCTGGTTTTCCACCAGAGCGTTTCGCCTTTCTGAAAGGCTCCCGTTGGCGACCACTGATCCGGGTTGTACTGCAACAGCCAGACATTTCGGGCTGCGGGAACGGTTGCCTGCGTGTCCCTGGCTGGCTCCGATGCCTGTTGGTCGGAACTTTGCCCGGGAACTTCGCCATCAACCGAAAACTCCCGCCGCAACGCCTCCATGCGCCGGTCCACGGCCTCATCGCCGCCCTCCTCGGCAAGATCCATAAGCTCCCTGATCGTGGAATTGACCCTGGCCACTCCCATTTCCCAGAGAGGCTCGAGCAAGGTCACGCGGGCAACCTCCAGCGCCGCGCTTTGGGCTGGGCGGCCAGAAAGGCAATCTTCGTACCATTCGGTCCAGACTTCCCAGTCCCGTCCAAGGGACAGGAGCCGAGATTTCAGGTTTTCCCACTCCTTGTAAACTTCGTCGGGGATTTGATTCTCCGGCCAAAGCGGCGTTTCAGCCAGGCCAAAGGAGCTAACAGTGGATTCAATATTGTCGCGATCTGCTTTAAGAGCTGACACGGTGGCCGTACTGGCGGTGGCCGCGGCGGCGGCGGCGGTGGCGGCGGCGTCGGCGGAAGCGCTGTTGGCGGCGGTGGCGACGGCGGCGAAGGCAGCGAAAGCGTCGTCAGCTGCAGTTGCAAAGGCGGCGAAGGCATCAGCGCTGACTGCGGCGGCGGTGGCAGCGTCGGCGGCAGCTCTGGCGGCGTCAGCGGTGGCGAAGGCGCCGCTGGCGGCGGCGGCTCTGGTGGCTGCGGTGGAGGTGGCAGCCCACATTTCATTACTACGGGCTGGATATCTGGCCGCAGCCAATGGCAGTGCCATGGCACGGAAGAGCGGCAGGAGTATGCTGTCTGGAGCCTCCAGTTTGTTGTTAAACAAGCCGGCCAACATTGGCGCGACCCGCTGTGCCGACCTGGCCGCGATAACGAGCGTCACGTCGACCGATCGTTCATTCAGCCAGCCCTCAAGTACTTTGCGGTCAAATCCTTCAGATGCTCTTGTCATGCTCACCCCCCACTCACACTCTATGCGCGCAGCTGCTGTCCAGTAAACCTTCCAAGGGTCTTCACGCGAGCGGATCCAAGACGGATTTGTCCGGCGAATGATACGCGGCCACGCTTCGAGACAAAATGCGGGCTTCGTAAGAGAGCACGCGCGTCGCGGAAGGTGCTGACGGCCCGCGAATTACGGTCATAACTCGGCATCGTTCGCCCACCGGGCAGATCCCCGCGAGATTTCGTGTCCCGCCCCTTGCAATTTCCCAAAATCGGAGTATATAGCGCGCTTCATCCGGGCTTTGGCCGGGGGCTGAACGGAAGGGCGTTTGCCAGGAGCTTTTCAAAAGATCCGACTTCCCGTGTTCCCACTCCCGTAAGATTTCTCGTGCGCCTTTCCGGGTCTACGAGGAGGCTTTGCGCCAGTCCCGCGTTGTCAACACGAAGAAAGGCTACTTTCATGCCTCTTTATGAGCACGTATTCCTGGCGCGCCAGGACGTTTCGGCCCAGCAGGTCGAAACGCTCGTCGAACAGTACAAGGGCCTCATCGAAGGCGCTGGCGGTTCTGTCGGTAAGGTCGAAACATGGGGTCTGCGGACCCTTGCATACCGCATCAAGAAGAACCGCAAGGCACATTACACACTGATGAACATCACCGCACCGCACGCTGCTGTTGCCGAGATGGAGCGTCAGATGGGCCTCAGTGAAGATGTCCTTCGCTTCATGACCTTCAAGGTCGACGAACTGGACGAAGAACCGTCCGCAATGATGCAGAAGCGTGACCGCGACGACCGCCGTGGCGGTGGCCGTGGTGATCGTGGCGACCGCGGTGATCGTGGTGATCGCGGCGACCGCGGTGAGCGTTCCGGTGGCGGCCGTCCGCCGCGCCGTGCTGACGAGGAGTAAGAGACAATGGTTGATATTGCACAGCTTCCGAGCCGCCGTCCCTTCTTCCGCCGCAGGAAGACCTGCCCGTTCTCCGGTTCCAACTCGCCGAAGATCGACTACAAGGACATCCGTCTGCTGCAGCGCTACATTTCCGAGCGCGGCAAGATCGTTCCGAGCCGCATCACTGCGGTCTCCGCGAAGAAGCAGCGTGAACTGGCCCGCGCCATCAAGCGTGCCCGCCTTCTCGGCCTGCTGCCATTCGTGATCAGCTAAGGTTTCTGCAACGAAACCCGTTCTCCCGGGTGAGCCCGGGAGATCCGTATTGGGACCGCGGAGAAACGGTCTCTAACCGCCCGAGGGCGGGACAGTAGGAGAAACAAATGCAAATCATTCTTCTTGAGCGCATCGCCAAGCTCGGACAGATGGGTGACACCGTCCGCGTTCGTGACGGCTATGCCCGCAACTACCTGCTGCCGCAAGGCAAGGCGCTTCGTGCCAACAAGGCCAACCTGGAGCGTTTCGAACTCGAACGCGCGCAACTCGAAGCACGCAACCTGGAACGCAAGAGCGAAGCCGAAGCCGTCGCCTCCAAGCTGGACGGCGAAGCCCTGGTCATGATCCGGTCCGCCGGTGAGACCGGGCAGCTCTACGGTTCCGTTTCTACGCGCGACATTGCCGAAGGCCTGACCGAGACCGGCTTTTCCGTCGCCCGCAGCCAGGTCGAACTGCGCACCCCGATCAAGACGATCGGCCTGCACAGCGTCCTGATCCGCCTGCACCCGGAAGTCGAAGTCACCATCAGCGTGAACGTCGCCCGCTCCGAAGACGAAGCGGCGCGCCAGGCAGCCGGTGAAGACCTCACCACGCCCGAACAGGATGTCTTCGAATTCGAAGAAGAAGAAGCCGAAGACGACGGCGAAGCTGCAGACGAAACCGATGGCGAGGCTGTCGAGGAAGTTGCAGCCGAGGAAGAAGAACAAGCCTGACCGGCTCGAGAATCATTCCGGCAGATTTAAGGAACGGCGCTGCTTGCAGCGCCGTTTTTTTGCTTTGCCGGCAATCCATGCGGCACACCGTGACGGCATCCCTAAAGAAACGGGTACGGAACCTCAGGCAAGGCTTTGAAAGCACAGCGGAATTCATTAACCGTCCGTTAACGCATTTGAAAACATAATTGATTTCAATGACTAAGCTCTATCGCCTTGAGTCTTCAAACAGCTTTGGAGTCAAGACGGATTTGAGTCTTTCCCCGCTGATCTGCACAAGCCGGTGGGAATCAATGACAGCTGTTTTTGAGCCTTGAGACGACCGGCAAGTGAAGGTATGCCGGGTGGACTTGGGTTATCGGGGGTCGGTATGAAGGGCACGCTGAAGAAGGTCGAAACGGAAGAAGACGTTCAACGTCTCGCGCCGCATAATGCAGAAGCTGAACGACAGCTGCTGGGCGCTATCCTGGTGAACAATGAAACGTTCTACCGGGTCTCCGACTTTCTGGAACCGCACCACCTTTTCGTCCCGTCCCATCAGGACATCTACGAGAAAATCGGCCATCTGATCCGTGCCGGCAAGACAGCGTCTCCGATCACGCTGAAAACATTCTACCCGGCCGATGCCAAAATTGCAGACCTGTCCGCAACCCAGTTCCTGCTGCGCCTGGCGGGTGACGCGGCCTCCATCATCAACGCCGAGGACTACGGACGCACGATCTACGATCTCGCGATCCGCAGGAACCTGATCCGGATCGGCGAAGACATGGTCAACATCGCCTTCGATGCCCCGATCGACGTTCCTCCGGGACAACAGATCGACGACGCGGAGCGCCGGTTGTTCGAGCTTGCCGAAACGGGGCGCAGCGAAGGCGGGTTCGTCGCCTTCGGCGACGCCCTGACGGAAACGATCGAAATGGCGCATGCGGCCTACAACCGTGAAGGTGCCCTGTCCGGCATTTCCACCGGGCTTCGGGAGCTGGACCGGCTGATGGGCGGTCTGCAGCATTCGGACCTGATCGTTCTTGCAGGCCGTCCGGCGATGGGCAAAACCTCGCTTGCCACCAACATTGCCTACAACATCGCCCAGGCCTTCAAGTCCGAAGAACAGCAGGACGGCGCGATAAAGACCGTGAACGGCGGCGTCGTCGGGTTCTTCTCTCTTGAAATGTCGGCAGAACAGCTGGCAACCCGTATCATTTCCGAACAGGCCGAAATCTCCTCCTCAAAGATCCGCCGCGGGGACATCACGGAAGCGGAATTCGAGAAACTTGCCGCCTGCGCGCAGACCATGCAGTCGGTTCCGCTGCATGTCGACCAGACCGGTGGCATCTCCATTGCCTCGCTCGTGGCAAAGGCCCGCAGGCTCAAGCGGCAGCGCGGACTGGACCTGCTTGTCGTTGACTATATTCAGCTTCTGTCCGGGTCCGCGAAGAACTCCGGTAACCGGGTCCAGGAAATTACGGAAATCACGACCAACCTGAAAGCTCTCGCCAAGGAGCTGAACGTGCCGATCATTGCGCTCTCCCAGCTTTCGCGCCAGGTCGAATCGCGCGACGACAAACGCCCCATGATGTCGGACCTGCGCGAATCCGGTTCGATCGAACAGGACGCCGACGTGGTCCTGTTCGTCTATCGCGAGGAATATTACCTCTCCAAGACCGAACCCGAAGTCGGATCACCCGAATATGCAGCCTGGGAAGCCAAGCACGATGCGGCCCGAGGCAAGGCGGAAGTCATCATTGCCAAGCAGCGCCACGGTCCGACCGGAACGGCCAATCTTCACTTCCAGGGTGAGTTCACGCGCTTTTCCGACCTTGCGGAAGACGATCATCTTCCAGAGCGCTACGAGTAGGTTCACGGCGGCGTGCCGGCACGCCTTCGCACAATCCGGCGGCAACTACCCGCAATGGTAGTTATACTTCCGAAGACACAACCTAATTTGACGCAATTTCGAATTGTATGAATTGACAATTTTAAACCATCTTTAAGTCCCTTTCCTTACTTTAGGGCAATAATGTTAAGTCTGTTGTGTCTCGCACCGGAAACGACCCTCGTGATTTCACCGACACAAAAATTACTGGAGGAGACCAGGATCTTCCCGCGCAAGCGCTGCAAGTGGCCTGGAATCCTGAAATTCGAGAAGAGCCATCAACCCTGCGTCGTTGAAGATATCAGCGCAGGTGGCTGCCGTATCGCGACAAAGACCAAAGGCCTGAAAAGTAACCAGAAAATCGTCCTTGAAGTGGAAAGCAAGATGCTGCGCTTTCACGGTGAAGTCCGGTGGATCCGGACGGATGAAGCCGGAATCGAATTCCTTTACCAGGACTGATCCGATTTCCGGCGGCTGGGGCAAGAAGACGTGCGGAGAATTTGGCCTGCGCCGCACTTTTTTGAATTGGAACTCCTCCCGGAAAATGCTCTAAACTGGCGCGCGAATCCTTGAGCCGTCGCATGTGCCGGAGCAGCGCCAGACAGTGTCAGCACCCCCAGAAAACCGATTTCCGTCCGATCTCTATGGCGGCAGGCTTACAATCGACGTTGACGCAGTTTCGCAGAATTGGCGCTTTCTCCACGACAGGCTGAACGGAAACAGCGAGTGCGCTGCGGCCATCAAGGCTGACGCCTACGGGACCGGCCAGAAAGAGGTCGGCCAGGCGCTCTTCGCGGCCGGATGCCGGACCTTCTTCGTCGCGGTGCCCGCCGAGGCGGTCGCGCTGCGGCAGGTTTTGCCGGAAGCCGTCATCTACGCCCTGAACGGTCTGCTGCCCGGAACAAGCGGCCCCTACCTGGAGCACAGCATACGGCCGGTGCTCGGGTCTCTGCCCGAACTGGAAGAATGGACCGGCCTGTGCAAGGCATCCGGCAGGTCGTTCGATGCCGCCGTACACGTGGACACCGGAATTCACCGTCTCGGCCTTTCTCCGGCGGAATTTACCCGATCGCTCGGCGATCCCGGCAGGATGGGTCCGTTCGTGCCATCACTTCTGATGAGCCATCTGGCCTGCGGGTCGACACCGGAGCATGAGATGAACAGGCGCCAGCTGGATCTCTTTCGCGAGGTGACGGCGCCCCACGCCCATCTGCCAAGGTCGCTCGCAAATTCCGCAGGCGTCCTCATGGGAGGCGACTATCATTTCGATGTCGTGCGGCCCGGCATCTCCCTGTACGGCGGCCAGGCAATCGAAGACGAACCCAATCCGATGACACCCGTGGCCAAGGTCGAAGCACGCATCATGATCGTGCGCGACGTGCCGGAAGGCGACACGATCGGTTACGGCGCGATGCATACGGCCAAGCGCCCTCTCAAGAACGCCGTGGTGGCTGCGGGCTATGCCGACGGCATGCTGCGCCGTGCCGGCTCGACGGATAAACGGCCCGGCGGCTTCGCAATGATCGCCGGCCACAAGGCGCCCATCCTCGGCCGGATCTCCATGGACATGATCACGCTGGATGTCACCGATATACCCGAACACCTGCTGGCACGCGGCGCATATGTGGAAATGATGGGCCCGAATGTTGCAGCGGCGGACCTTGCGGCTTATGCGGAGACGATCGACTACGAATACCTGACAAGTCTCGGGCGGCGCTTCGAACGCGTTTACGGCCCCCTCACCTGATTGGAGATTGCATGGCCCGGCGGTCCACATCCTTTGTCTGCCAGTCGTGCGGCGCAGTGACCGCGAAATGGGTTGGCCGCTGCGAATCCTGCGGTGAATGGAACACGATCGTCGAGGAACAGTCGGGCGGCGGCGTCGGCGGCGGTCCGGCACGTGCGGCACGCAGCAAGGGCCGCGTCGTTCCGCTTGTCGGTCTGTCGGGGGACACGAAGGAAGCGCCGCGGATACAGACGAATGTCGCTGAGCTGGACCGGGTCACGGGCGGAGGCTTTGTCCGCGGATCCGCGCTGCTGGTCGGCGGCGATCCGGGAATCGGAAAATCGACGCTTCTGGTGCAGGCGGCGGCACAGCTGGCCCATCTCGGCCACAAGACGGTCTATATTTCAGGCGAAGAAGCCATCGGTCAGGTGCGGCTGCGTGCCGAGCGCCTGGGCCTGTCGGACGCGCCGGTCGCCCTGGCGGCCGAAACCAGTGTCGAGGACATTCTCGCAACGCTTGAAGCAGACAAGCCGCCGGCAATGCTGATCCTCGATTCCGTCCAGACCCTGTGGACCGATCAGGTGGAGTCGCCACCTGGAACGGTGACACAGGTGCGCGCATCGGCGCAGGCCATGGTGCGATACGCCAAGAAAAACGGAACGACCCTGGTGCTCGTGGGCCACGTCACCAAGGATGGCCAGATCGCCGGTCCCAGGGTTGTCGAACACATGGTCGACGCCGTGCTCTATTTCGAGGGCGACGGGGCGCACCAGTACCGCATCCTGCGGTCGGTCAAGAACCGTTTCGGGGCCACCGACGAAATCGGCGTTTTTGAAATGACGGGAAAGGGTCTCGTGGAAGTCGCCAATCCGTCGGCGCTCTTCCTCGGCGACCGGACCACTTCGGCTCCCGGCGCGGCGGTCTTCGCCGGGCTGGAAGGCTCCCGACCGCTGCTCATCGAAATCCAGGCCCTCGTGGCCCAGTCGACGCTCGGCACGCCGCGCCGGGCCGTCATCGGTTGGGACAATGCGCGGCTCTCCATGATCCTTGCCGTTCTGGAAGCACGGTGCGGCGTCCGCTTTTCGCAGCACGATGTCTACCTGAACGTGGCAGGCGGCCTCAAAATCAACGAACCTGGGGCCGATCTTGCCGTCGCCGCGGCCCTGATATCATCGCTCAGCGGGCTTGCCCTTCCGGCCAATTGCGTCTATTTCGGCGAGGTCAGCTTATCGGGAGCCATCCGGCCGGTGGCCCAGGCCCAGTCCAGGCTCAAGGAAGCGGAAAAACTCGGCTTCGACCAGGCGATGTGTCCGGAAGGAAACCTGAAGGACGGTGCCGGGTCGCCATTCAAGGCTTCAGGCCTTGCGGAACTTGGGGAATTTGTCGCCAAACTGTCCGCTGAGGCTGGTGCGTCAAGGGGCACATGACGCAAGATGCCGGGCGGATCGGGATTTTGATTGAAGCGCATTTGAGCGCCAGACAAAGGGACTTTTCAGGAACATGCCGATAACCATTCTGGACGGACTGCTCTTGGCCATCATGTTCATTTCGGCGGTTCTTGCAATGATCCGCGGTTTTGTCCGGGAAGTTCTGTCAATCGTCTCCTGGGTTGCAGCGGCAGCTGCGGCATTTCTGCTCTACGAGCGGGTCTTGCCATATGCAAAACAATACATATCTCACGATCTGGTAGCCGCCGGAGCTTCGGCAGCCGCCGTATTCCTGGTGACGCTGGTGATCGTCAGCTACATCACGATGCGGATCTCCGACTTCGTCCTGGACAGCCGGATCGGTGCTCTCGACCGGACCCTGGGTTTCGTGTTCGGGGCCGTGCGCGGCCTGCTCCTGGTCGTGGTGGCGATGATGTTCTTCAACTGGTTCGTTCAACCGGAGCAGCAGCCTGAGTGGGTTCTTGACGCCAAGTCCCGGCCCATTCTGCTTTCAATCGGCGAGCGCCTCGTTGCGGTGCTGCCGGAAGATCCGGAAAAGGCGATCCTTGACAGGATCCGCGATGCGGACCTGACCGGCAGCGGTGCCAGCGCACCGTCGGAAGAGCCGGAATACAGCGACGCGGAACGTCAGGGGCTGGAGCAACTGACGAGCGACAACAACTGACGCCCGAACGGGCGCACATCGAACTGTAAACTGTCCTGCCTCCGCCTTGCCGCGTGCCGGACGACAATGCTGCTTTCGTGCTTATAGCGGAGCAATCAACTTCCCGGGCCGGTTTCATGACCGGTCAACATAAGGAGTGTTCGCCATGGCTGGCGGAACCGAAGTGCATGATCTTTTGGACGGTGACACACTTCGCGAAGAGTGTGGCGTCTTCGGAATTCTGGGACATGAGGATGCCAGCGCCCTGACGGCTCTCGGGCTGCATGCGCTCCAGCACCGCGGCCAGGAAGCGGCGGGCATCGTTACCTTCGACAATGAGCAGTTCCGGGCAGAACGTCACTTGGGACTGGTCGGCGATCACTTTTCAGACGCCGAAACGATCGGCCGGCTGACCGGTCGTGCCGCGATCGGGCACGTGCGCTACTCAACAACGGGCGAAACGATCCTTCGGAACGTGCAGCCGCTTTTCGCCGAGCTTGACGGTGCGGCATCGCGGTCTGTCACAACGGCAACTTCACCAACGCCCTCACCCTGAGACAGCAACTCATCCGCGACGGTGCCATCTGCCAGTCGACGTCGGATTCCGAAGTGGTCCTTCAGCTGGTTGCCCGCTCCCGCAAGGCGAAAATCGTCGAGCGGTTCATGGAAGCGATCATGCAGATGGAGGGTGCCTATTCGCTTGTGGCGCTGACGTCCAAGAAGCTGATCGGAGCACGTGACCCTCTTGGCATCCGCCCGCTTGTGCTCGGGGACCTGAATGGCGCCCCCATCCTGGCCTCGGAGACCTGTGCTCTCGACATCATCGGCGCCAAGTTCATCCGGGAAGTGGAAAACGGCGAAGTGATCGTCTGCACCTCGACCGGCATCCAGTCCTACTTTCCGTTCGGCAAGCAGACGGCGCGGCCCTGCATCTTCGAATACATCTACTTCTCGCGGCCGGATTCGATCGTCGGCGGACGCAGTGTCTATGACGTGCGCCGCGAGATGGGCAAACAGCTTGCGCGCGAGACCAGCGTCGAGGCAGACGTGATCGTTCCCGTCCCGGACAGCGGCGTCCCGGCTGCAATCGGTTTCAGCCAGGAAAGCGGTGTTCCCTTCGAACTCGGGATCATCCGCAATCACTATGTCGGCCGGACCTTTATCGAACCGACACAGCAGATCCGGGCGCTTGGCGTCAAGATGAAGCACTCCGCAAACCGGGCGCAGATCGAGGGCAAGCGCGTTGTCCTTGTCGACGACAGCCTCGTGCGCGGTACGACATCGGTGAAGATCGTCCAGATGATCCGTGAAGCCGGCGCAAAGGAAGTCCATTTCCGGCTTGCCAGCCCGCCGATCCGTTACTCGGATTATTACGGCATCGACACGCCGGTTCGCGAAAAACTGCTTGCTGCGAAATACAGCCTGGAGGAAATGCAGGCCTATATCGGAGCCGACAGCCTGGCATTCCTGTCCGTTGACGGCATTTACAAGTCGATGGGTTATGACGGACGCGATGACGCGAACCCGCAATTCACGGACCACTGTTTTACCGGCGACTACCCGACGCCCCTGACCGACCTGTCGGAAGACAATGACTTTGTCAGCGCGCCGCGTCTCGTGGAAGTCGGCTAAGAGACCAGAACATGACGAATGATCTTGAAGGCCGGATCGCGCTGGTGACCGGCGCGTCCCGCGGCATTGGTTATCAGCTTGCAAAGCTGCTCGCAGCGCGCGGTGCGCATGTCATCGCCCTCGCCCGCACCGTCGGTGGCCTGGAAGACCTCGATGACGAGATCAAGGCGGCCGGCGGGCAGACGACCCTGGTGCCGGTGGACCTCACCGATTTCGACGCACTCGACCGGTTGGGTCTGGCCATCTTCGAGCGCTGGAAGAAGCTCGACATTCTCATCGGCAACGCGGGCATGCTTGGTGTCCTGTCCCCGCTCGGGCACATCAGCCCGAAGGATTTCGAAAAGGTGATGGCGGTCAACGTGACGGCCAACTGGCGCCTGATCAGATCACTCGATCCGCTCCTGCGCCAATCGGACGCCGGACGCGCCCTCTTTCTGACCGCAGTGCAGTCGCAGACCCGGACCGCCTTCTGGGGGCTTCAGTCGATCAGCAAGTCTGCGGTCGAGGCAATGGCAAAGACCTGGGCGAACGAAAGCCTGCAGACCAACATGAAGATCAATCTGGCTGATCCCGGTCCAACGCGCACAGGCCTGCGCGCCAAGGCGATGCCGGGCGAAACTCCGGAAAACCTGCCGACACCGGCCGAAGTAGCCGCAGAACTCGTGGAACTCGTCACCCCAGGTGTCTACCGCACCGGCGCCGTCTTCGACCGCGTCAGCGGCGAGTGGTCCAGCTGAGCAGCACGCTTTCCTCGCCTGTGCTGCCTGCGCCCGAGCAAGACAGCACCGCAGAACTTGCAACCTTTCCCGGCCTTTGAAACCATGCCGTTGGTTCAATCAACGGTACAGGAGGCCGTCACATGCAGCTCGGTGCGTTTTCAATCAGCCTCACGGTCAAGGATTTAAAGAAATCGAAGGCCTTCTACGAGGGGCTCGGGTTTTCGGACATGGGGGGCTCGGGGTCGGACGGCTGGGTCATCCTGAAAAACGGTGACACCGTCATCGGCCTGTTTCAGGGCATGTTCGAAAAAAACATGCTGACCTTCAATCCCGGCTGGGACCAGAGCGCCCGGAAACTCGACGACTTTCAGGACATCCGGGAGCTGCAGAAAGACCTGAAGGCCAAGGGCTATCTTTTTCAGGCAGAAGCAGACGAGACAACATCCGGTCCGGCCAGTTTCGTGCTGGTCGATCCGGACGGCAATCCGGTTCTGGTCGACCAGCACGTCTAGGTCATACCCTCGGGCCGGCTACTCCGCCGCCTCGAGCGGTGCGAAGGAGCTGTCGGCAATTTCCTTCAGATCGCCGTAGACGCCCGGCGAGCCGACGACTATGCGCGCACCGTGATAAAGCGAATGATTGACGTCCTGATCCATGACCATGCCGCCGGCCTCCCTGATCAGCAGCATGCCGGCAAGGCAATCCCAGGCATTCATGTGGGATTCGACATAGCCGATCAGCCGTCCGGACGCGGTATAAGCCAGCATCAGGCCGCCCGAGGCATTGCGGAAGAACACGCCTCCCTTGGAAACAAGGGCGCCGACGACGTTAACGGCATCGGTTATGGCTGTACGGCCATTGAAGCCGACACCCACCGAACCGACTGCCAGGCTGTCGCTGTTCGACACGCTGATGGCCTTGCCGTTCAGAAACGCGCCCTGCCCGGCTCCCGCGGTGAAGGTTTCTCCGGCGACCGGATCGTGGATGACGCCGACGATCACCTGTCCCTGGTGAACGCACGCAATGATGACGCACCATTGCGGAATGCCCGTGACGAAATTCGCGGTTCCGTCAATCGGATCGGTGACCCAGGTGTACCCGGATGCGCCCTCTTCCATGCCGTGTTCTTCGCCCAGAATTCCGTCTTCGGGATAGGCGGCCGCAAGCTCCTTCCGGATGAGCGTCTCGACGTTTCTGTCCGCTTCGGAAACCAGGTCCTGATGTCCCTTCTGGGTAATCGTCAGCGTGTCCAGCTTTCGAAAATATTCCAGACCGAGTTTACCTGCCTTGATCGCAAGGCCTTCGGCAAATGCAAGTCGTTCGGAAATCATCAAAAAAGCTCCTTCACTATGTCTTTCAGGCAAAACAGGGAAAACACACGCGTTGCAGCGCTTCGCCCGACGGGGGCAGCGGCTACTGTATCTTTCGTTTCTTCTTGGGCGCGTAGGGGTTGTCGCCCTTGCGATAGGCAAGGCGGACCGGCGTGCCCTTGATGTCGAACGCCTCCCGCAAGGAATTGACCAGGTAGCGGGTATAGCTTTCGGGCAGCTGTTCGGGACGTGAACAGAAAACAACGAAATGCGGAGGCCGTGTCTTCGGCTGGGTCATGTAGCGCAGCCGGATACGCCGACCCGACACAGCCGGAGGCGGATGCGTGGCCGTGACCCGGTCGAGCCAGCGGTTCAGCTTGGCCGTGGACACATGTGCGTTCCAGGCCTCGTAGGCCGTGAAGACGGTTTCTACCAGACGCTCGATACCCTGTCCCTGGATACCGGACAGCGTGACGATCTGAACGCCTCTTATCTGGTTGAAATATCGCTCATTCGCATCGCGGATCTTTTTCCAGGCAGCTTCCCGGTCCTCGATCAGGTCCCACTTGTTGATTGCAATCACCAGCGCACGCCCCTCGCGCGCGACCAGGTCGATAATCTGCAGGTCCTGCTTTTCGAAGGACATCGTGGCATCGAGCGTAACCACCACGACTTCAGCGAACTTGATCGCACGAAGCGCGTCGGCGACCGAGAGCTTTTCCAGCTTTTCCTGAACGCGCGCCTTCCTGCGGATCCCGGCGGTATCAAACAGCTTGATGTGCCGGTCGCGCCAGGTCCAGTCCACGGAAATGCTGTCCCGCGTGATGCCCGCTTCGGGTCCGGTCAGCATCCGGTCCTCACCGACCATCTTGTTGATCAGGGTCGACTTGCCCGCGTTGGGCCGTCCGACGATGGCGACCCTGAGCGGACGCTCCACGGTGCCGACCGGGTCCTCGTCATCGATCAGTTCACCGTCTTCGTTCACGTCGACATTGGTGACGGCTTCCTCGCGGCGCGCCTCTTCCTCTTCGCTCACACGGTCGACATGCGGCTTAAGGGCATCGTAGAGATCGGCGAGACCCTCGCCGTGTTCGGCCGAAATCGCAATCGGTTCGCCAAGGCCCAGGGAATAGGACTCGTAAAGCCCGCTCTCCCCGGCTCGTCCCTCGGCCTTGTTGGCCAAAAGGATCACCGGGCGTGTGGTCTTCCGTGCAACATCCGCGAAATGCGAATCCAGCGGCGTCACCCCGGCACGCGCATCTATGAGGAACAGGACGGCGTCAGCGGTGTTTATCGCCTCTTCCGTCTGGCGGCGCATGCGCCCTTCAAGGCTGCTCTTGTCCGCGTCCTCGAGACCGGCCGTATCGATGATCGTAAAGCGGAGATCTCCAAGACGCGCGTCGCCGGGACGGCGGTCACGGGTCACGCCCGGCGTGTCGTCGACCAGCGCCAGCCTTTTGCCGACCAGACGATTAAACAAGGTGGACTTGCCGACATTCGGCCGTCCGACAATGGCGACAGTTGCGCCCACAGCAGTTTCTCCTGACATGCGGGCTTCATGCAGGTCCCAACCCCGAAGCCACGCAAAAACGCGATTTGTCCGCCTGATCGCGGACAAATCGCTCATTCTCTTTGAATTTCTGAACGTCACACCCCATCGCCCGAGGCCGACAGGTCCGACGCCGACCTAGTTAAATGCGGTGACCCCGTCGTTGCCGCTCAGGACAATGATCCGGCCGCCGGCGACGATCGGTGTCACGTAGACATCGGCGTTCGTGCGCTGTGACGTCATGATGTTCCCCGTCGTCGCGTCCACGATCGCGATCTGGCCGTCACTGGAAAACGCAACCAAAGCACCGTTCGCCAGGATCGGCCCGGCCCAGTTGCGTCTCCGCTTCTTCTTTTCCGGGCGTGGCAGCGAAGTCGCCCAAAGCGTTTCGCCGTTCTTCAGGTCAAGCGCCACCATCCGGTCGTCAAGGTCCACCATGAACATGGCGCTGCCGGACACGACTGGGGTGTGAACGCTGCCGAGGTCCTGCTCCCAGCGCCGCAGGCCGGTTCGTGCCTCAACCGCAACCGTTCTGCCGGCGACCCCGGTCGCATAGACCATGTTGTCGGCAACAACCGGGCTTGCAGAGACGTCGGCGAGACCGGACAGGGCCAGGGTCCTGAAGCCACGGGAGACGCTGTCGATCCATTCCGCTTCGCCGGACTTGATATCGATGGCCATTATCTCGCCCGAGGAGAACGGAACAATCACGCGATTTCCGGATACGGCGGGATTTGCAACCGACAGCAATCCGGCGGTTTCCTCAATGCCGGCATATGTCCATGCGACCGCCCCGTCGGACTGCGACAGGGCATAGACTTCATTCGACTGCGACACCACGAACACATGACCGGCACCGGCGACCGGTGCTCCGCGTGCAGGCGTGTCCAGATCCGCCGTCCACAGGACCCGTCCGGAGCCGGCGTCAAGCGCGATCAGCTGACGATAACTTGTCGCGGCATAGACCACGCCGTCGGCGACGGTCACACCGCCACCGGGGCCCACATCGCGCTCGCCTTCGGGCCGCAGATTCTGGGTCCAGACGCGCCCGCCACCGGTCGAAAGCGCAACAACTTCGCCGTTGGGCTTGTAAATGTAAATCTTGCTACCATCGCTCACAGGACGCGCGGACAGTCTGAGGGCAGCAGAGGTCAGCCCGCGCCCGGATGTTCCGACATTGGAGCGCCAGGACTGGCTGCCAGACACCGAGACGGCGACGTTCCCCGGATCGTTGGTCAGCCCACCACCGCTGGTCGTCCAGGTCTGCCCGCCGGTGGCCGGACCGACCTTCGCCGTCTGGCCAAGTGCCCGGGCGGCGGGATCAGCACCGTCAAAAACGGGCTGGCGCTCACCCGGCAGGATCTTTTCGCGCGAAAACGGATTGATGGAATCGCCAAACTCGCTCACCGAACCGCATCCGGTCAGCGCCAGGGAGACTGCGAATAGTCCCAGCAGTGTGTTTCTGCGGGCTGCGACTGCTGCAAAGATCACTGGTTGCTTCCTTCACCGGCCGTTGCACCACCGTCATTGGCGCGGATCACCTCGCCCAGAAGCGACGCCCTGCGGCTCACGTCAGCCGGTGTCTCAGGATCGTCTTCCAGCGCGGTAATCCAGCGGCTGGCGGTTTCGAAGTCGCCGTTTTTCCAGGCACTCAACGCAAGGAGCTCACGCGCGGCTGCCCGAAACGGACCGGTATCTCCGGTCAGGCCTTCGACGCGGTCAGCGACCGCAGTGTAGTCTTCCGTGTCCACCGCAACATAACCTGCCCGCAGCGAGGCCACGTTCCGCATCGCCTCCATGAGCGTGTTGTCGCGTGAAAGGGCGTCGAATGCATCGAGTGCTTCCCGAGACTGTCCGGAATTGGCCAGGTCCGTGGCTCTGCGAAATTTCGCAAGCGCCGGATAGCCGCCGACGGTGTTCTCCAGCTCACTGTAGATTTCGGCAGCTTCCAGGTATTGCTGCTGTTCCGAAAGCGCGACAGCATCGAAGAACTTGTCCCCGGCGTTTTGCGACTGCGTTTCTTCGTATCCCAGCCAGAAACGGTAGCCGGCCGTACCGACCACAATCAGCACCGCGACGCCGATAATCCACATACCGAACTTGTTCCAAAGCCGGCGGTATTTCTCCTGGCGGATGTCCTCATCGACTTCACGAAAAATATCAGACATGCGTGTCTATTTCCTGCATTTATCTCAGCGGCCCGTTCACGTGCTGAGCCACCACCCTGTTTCGAGTGGCGCACATTATCCATTTGATCCGTCTTGGGCAATTCCCTGCTGGGCTTTAAGCCCGCCTTCATGGCGCAAGTGGGGCAATCCGTCCCGAATTGACAAAATCCCGAGGGATTTTTGTCCTGCAAGCCTATCCGACAGGGACACCTATCAGGAGTGCATGCAGCTTCCAGACAAAAAGCCCATACAACACCAGTCCGATGAGAATCACCCAGACGTCGGAATATCGGCCCGGCTCCCCCCCAGCGACAGGCTCCTGGCCCGCGAGCGGTCCCCGCCGCTTTAACGAAATGCGATCAAGCACTGCCCACAGGAAAAATCCTCCGAACAGTAAGACCGACGCCAGATCCCCGTTCGCCAGGAGGTGGGACAGCGCCCACAATTTCACCGCGACCAGCATGGGGTGCTTGAGGACCTTCTTGATCTTGCAAGGCACGTAAGCCGCGACAAGGAAAATGAAAACCGGGACCATAAGCAACATGGTGACGTGGCGGAGCCACAGCGGCGGATCGTAGAGCACGGGCGCCCCGTCGAAGCGGGCGTCTCCGTAACCGTAGATCGTCAGCGCCAACCCGGCGAAAGACACGAGACTGAAAAGGCCCTTGTAGCCGTTTTCACCCAGTTTCCCGACCAGGCTGCCGCGCAAGGCCGGCAACATGGGTACGGCATGAATTCCCAAGAACAAAACCAAACCGGCCAGCAGCAGAGCCATACCGTTCTCCCTCAGTTTGCCCGCCAACCGTCAAGTATAGGGCTGGTCAGTTTCCCGCGTTCGCGGACCATAAGAGGCGAGCGCCCGGCCTGCAACATGGCCAGGCGTTCGACCGCAGATTTCATATTTCGAGCATGCAGAAAGAGGTTTGTCCCGGTTCAGCCGCCCACGTCGGTTCAGACGGCCGCCTCGACACACTTGCCGCAGGTTCCGCGCAGTTCGATCGTCATGCGGGCAAGCTTGAAATTCTGTGTCCTGGTCCAGTCCTGCAGCGCACTGATCGCTTCGTCGGGGGTGAATTCACGGACGTCACCGCACTGTTCGCAAATGGCAAAGGCCGCCGTCCCGTGGGCTGAACACCCGGTGTGTGCACAGGCAACAAACGCATTCAGACTTTCAAGCCGATGAACCATGCCATATTCGACAAGCTTGTCGAGAGCCCTATAGACCTGAAGCGGGGCCCGGAAACCGTCGTCGCGAAGCAGATCCAGGATCGCATAGGCCGTCAGCGGTCCACCCGCGTCGGACAGGGAACCGAAAACCAGTGACTGGTTTTTCGTCAATTCGGGATTCGCATGAGCGGACACGGACGGTCTCCTGATTGCTTTGGGCCGGGATGCGATATCATCAGTCGGAACCTGATTTTATCTTTCTCACAAGTCCCCCCGCCGGGACAAGGCTGACGACGAACAACAGCATCGCTGCAACGACGATCGATGGTCCGGACGGCGTGTCATAGGTCAGGGAGCCGTAGAGCCCACCGACAACAGAGACCGCTCCGAGCACAGCGGCAAGACACGCCATCTGCTCTGGCGACGCGGACATTCTGCGAGCAGCGGCAGCCGGGATGATCAAAAGAGCGGTGATCAGCAATGCACCGACAATCTTGAGCGATATCGCAATCACGACCGCCGTCAGCAGCATGAATACAAGCTCCATCTTCTCGGGTTCCAGGCCTTCACCGCCGGCAAGGTCCGGGTTGACCGTCGCCGCGAACAGCCGACGCCACACTACAACCAGAGCGAACAGAACAAAAGCGCCACCACCATAAATCATGACAATGTCGATGCGGGTCACCGCGAGGATGTCTCCGAAAAGGAGGCCGAGGAGATCGACACGCACCCAGGTCATGAACGCGAGACAAACAAGCCCGAGCGCAAGCGCGGAATGTGACAACAGCCCGAGTAACGCGTCCGACGAGAGTATCTCGCTTCTGCGCAGGGAAAGAAGGAGCAAGGCGAGTGCGACCGATGTGCCGCCGACGGCCAGCGTCGTGTTCAGGTCAAACAGCAGCGAAAGCGCGACACCAAGCAACGCCGCGTGAGACAGGGTATCCCCGAAATAGGCCATGCGCCGCCAGATGACGAAACAGCCAAGAGGGCCGGCCACAAGGGCAACGCCCACACCGGCGACGAGCGCGCGCGTGAAAAAGTCATCCAGCATGCGTGGTTCCGCCCGGCGTTGTACGCGTCTTCCCGGAAACGTCTGCCTGCCCGTGATCATGGTCATGATGTTCGCCGGAACAGTCTTCGCATACGCTTCCGTCTGCATGTCTGACCGATCCGTCGGGCAGGTGGACGTGATCATGCTTGTGCTCATAGACCGCGAGCTCGGCGCTGGCCCTCATCCCGAAGAGGGCCTGATAATTGTTGTCCTTGCTTACGTCCGACGGTGTGCCCCGGCAACACACGTGCCCGTTCAGGCAGATTACCTGGTCGGCCGCCGCCATAACCACGTGAAGATCGTGCGAAATCATCAAGATGCCGCATCCGAGCGCATCCCTGATCTGTGAAATGAGAGCGTAAATGGCGATCTCACCGGCATAATCGACACCCTGGACAGGTTCGTCCAACACAAGAAGATCCGGTTTTCGGGCAATCGCCCTGGCCAGCATGACGCGCTGCAGCTCGCCGCCGGACAGGGTGCGCATCTCGGCATCGAGCAAATGGTTCGCACCGGTCTGTTCAAGAGCCCGGGAGCACTCGTCATCGGTCAGAGCGTTGGTCAGGCGCATGAAGCGCCGAACCGTCAGAGGCAGTGTCCAGTCAATTGCAAGTCTCTGCGGCACATAGCCGACCTTGAGGCCCTTCTTGCGCCGGCTTGATCCTTCCGAGGGCTTCAATATGCCGAGCGTCATTTTCGCGGTCGTCGATTTTCCGGATCCGTTCGGCCCGATCAGCGTCACGATCTCACCCGGCGAAACCGAAAGATCGACGCCCCTAACGAGCCAGCTTCCGTCTCTGCGCACCCCTGCCCTGTCGAGTTCCACCAACTTGTTGTTTTCGAGCACCATTTAACGAGCCTGTACCGAATGCGCCGGATTTTCCAGCAGAAAACCGGAAGTCGCGTTATATTATTACATGATTTTCAGTCAAGCCAGAACCTGCCCTCAGATTGCAAATGTTAATAAAATTGAACAATCTAAGGTGTATAACCAACACTGTAATCAGCTTTTTCCAGGTTCCGCTCCATGATTTTTCCTTGCATTTTGTCCGGCGGTGTAGGCTCTCGCCTTTGGCCTCTTTCGCGCAAAGACCGGCCCAAACAGTTCCTGCCTCTGTTCGATGGCGAAAGCCTTTTTCAAAAGACCTGCAAAAGAGTGAGCCAGCCCGGCTTTGCCGATCCGATCGTCATCGGCAGCAACACTCACCGGTTCCAGATGGGCGAACAACTCGCCGAACTCGGGATGACGGCAACCAGCATACTGCTTGAACCGGTCGGCCGGAACACGGCGCCACCGGCACTCATGGCCGCGATCATTGCCGCGGAAGCCGACCCCGATGCACTCATTCTTCTGTTGCCTTCCGATCATCTGATCCGCAAGGAAGAGGTTTTTCTCGACACCGTGCGTGCGGCCGAGGGCGTTGCCAGGGACGGATCGATTGTCACGTTCGGCATCACACCCACAGAGCCAAATACGGGTTACGGGTACATCAAGGTCGCGCCCGGCGCGACCCCGGTGCGCGCGGTTGAAAAGTTTGTCGAAAAACCGGACCTTGAGCGCGCAAAGTCTTTCCTTGAGGACGGCAGCTATGTCTGGAATGCAGGCATCTTCCTTTATTCCGCGGACACAATGATCACCGCGTTCAAAACCCACCAGCCGGAGCTTTTCCAGGCCGTCAGCGACGTCATGGAGACGCGGCGCAGCGATCTGGATTTCACGCGGCTTGACGAAGCAAGCTTCGAAAAGCTCAACGATATCTCCATTGACTACGCGATCATGGAAAAGGCACAAAACGTGTCCTGTGCGCCGGTGTCGCCCGAATGGGATGACCTTGGGTCCTGGTCCGCGATCTGGACGGTGCTCGACAAGGACGAACGCGGCAATTCCGGGCTCGGCGACACGCGCTTTCTGGAGAGCCGCGACTGCCTCGCCTATTCGCAGCAGGGCCTTGTGTCGGTGATCGGACTGGAAGACGTGATGGTGATCGCAACCAGCGACAGCGTGCTCGTCGCCCACAAGGACAGCGCACAGGATGTCAAGAAGGTGGTCGATCAGCTGAAAGCCGAAGGCCGCGACGAGGTTGACCGTCACACGCGCGCCTACAAGCCTTGGGGATACACCGAGCGCATCAACGCCGGCGACCGCTTCGCCGTTCAATCGATGATGATCAAGCCGGGACAACGGTTGAGCCTGCAAAGCCATCTGCATCGCACCGAGCACTGGATCGTGGTATCGGGAACCGTGGAAATCACGATTGACGGCAAGACCAGCCTGTTGACGGAAAACCAGTCTGCCTATGTCCCGCTCGGCGCGCGGCACACCCTGCACAATCCGGGCAAGATTCCCGTACGGATGATCGAGGTGCAATCCGGAACCTATCTTGCCGAAGACGACATCGTCCGCCACACGGACTGATCACGGTTTCGGGCAATCGCGGGAACTGCGCTTGCAATCAGCGGAAAGGTTGTCCAAGACCTTGTTCCAGAAACCGCGTTTTCCGGGACCGTCGACATGCACCACGTCTTTCTTTGCGACTACGTTCGAACACCGATCGGACGCTACGGCGGCGGATTGTCTTCCGTCCGCGCCGATGACCTCGGCGCCATCCCGATCGAAGCGCTCACGGAGCGGAACCGGGACATGGACTGGGCGCACCTGGATGACGTCTTTTTCGGGTGCGCCAACCAGGCCGGCGAAGACAATCGCAACGTTGCAAGAATGTCGGCTCTCCTGGCCGGACTGCCCGAGACGGTACCCGGACTGACATTCAACCGGCTGTGCGGATCGGGCATGGACGCCGTGATGACGGCCGCGCGGGCCATCAAGGCCGGTGAAATGGACGTCGCGATTGCGGGTGGTGTGGAGAGCATGTCGCGGGCTCCGCTCGTCATGCCGAAGGCCGATTCCGCGTTTTCGCGAAAGGCCGAGATCTATGACACGACGATCGGCTGGCGCTTCGTCAATCCGCTCCTGAAACGTCAATACGGCATCGATTCAATGCCAGAAACGGCGGAGAATGTCGCTGAAGATTTCTCCGTGTCGCGCTCGGATCAGGACGATTTCGCCTTCAATAGCCAGCGGAAAACCGAAGCTGCGCAGAAAAACGGTCGTCTGGCAGAAGAAATCGTCCCTGTCATGATACCGCAAAGAAAAGGCGACCCGGTTCTGTTCTCGCAGGACGAGCACCCCAGACATGGTACGACGCGCGAAGCGCTCGCCGCACTCAAGACACCGTTCCGGGAAAACGGGACCGTAACCGCCGGGAATGCATCCGGTGTCAACGACGGCGCAGCCGCTCTTTTGCTGGCATCCGAGACCGCGGTCGGCAAATACAACCTGACTCCCGTCGCCCGTTTTCTGGGTGGCGCGACCGCGGGTGTACCGCCCAGAATCATGGGCATCGGCCCTGCCCCGGCAACACGCAAGCTCTGCCAGCGTCTTGGCCTTTCACCGGGTGAATTCGACATCGTGGAATTGAACGAGGCATTCGCAGCGCAGGCCGTTGCCGTGTGCAGGGATCTCGGTTTGCCCGAAGACAGCGACACGCTCAACCCGAATGGCGGTGCCATTGCGCTTGGACATCCGCTCGGCATGTCCGGAGCGCGTATTACAGGTTCCGCCGCGTTTGAACTGAAAAACCGCGGCGGCAAACTCGCCCTAGCGACCATGTGCATCGGCGTCGGTCAAGGCATTGCGCTCGCCATGGCATCTGCGTGACCGAAAGCCAGTTGTCTTTCCGTCTCCGCTTCCGGTGTCAGCCGCAGCGTTCCGTCAGCCCGCCTGGAGATGTCATCATTGAACTTGTCCAGCCGATCGGCAAGTCTCTCGAACACCAGCGAAGGCATGCGCATCGCCGTGACATACATGGTTACGAATTCGTCGCAGGCCGCGCGCCAGTTGAAGCCGCGCAACTCACGATACGCACCCGTCGCCAGCATTTTGACCTCGCGCGCGTCTTCCACCAGAGGGCGAGCAATCTTCTCCGCGCGCCCCGGCTCGGTTGCAATCCAGGCAGCGGAAAGCAGCGAAACACAAGCGAAAACAATTATATGAAAATTCTTCAACACGAACCGCATTTCAACCTCAAGCTTTAATTAATAAAATGTTAAGCTCTAGCGGTGGTATGCGATACACGCGAAACAGGCAATACGAATTGCTCAGTTTTAAGTTGTATTTTAGCTGGTAAGGTTAACTGCGGACATAAGTGCGCACGGGCGTGCCGGTGCACGCCCGCCAGTCAGGTGCCCGTCGATGTTTTTCACTCGGGACGCGTGGACGCAGACCTGATCTTTTCCTTGGTCTCATCGTCGAGCCTGTAGCCCATGCCGACCAGCCAGCTGATATTCACGCCATACGGTTTCAGCTTCTTGCGAAGCAGGCAAATGTGCACGCGCACATTTTCAAGTTCCGGCCCGCCATCATCCCGGTCCGCGTAGAGGAAAGCATGGATCTGCTCCCTGTTGGCGAAGTTCCGCTTCAACAGAAATCTCAGGATGCGGGTCTGGATACGTGTCAGATCCCAACCTGGTGGAAAGACGACCTGCTGGTCCGCAATCAAACGCTCCAACTCGGCAATTCTGGCCTCTTTTTGCTCGAGTTGTTCACGCAGGTGCACAATTTCATAGTCAAGCGCGAGGCTCATATCAAAGCCCCCCGCAATTCTTCTTGGCAACGCTGTCAGTTCGCACTGTCAGCATTGACGTTCCGACGAGGATCATACTTTCCGGACTGATCCGATCTTGCCCACAGTCTTTCAATGTCTGCCGCATTAGTGGTTTCATGGAGTTTCGTTCTCTCTTTGCCGCGACAAACGGTTCATCCGCCTGGCGGAGTTCACCGGCACAGATGTCGCGATCTTCGGTTCTGTTTTCTTTGAGAAACGCTGTTTTTTCCATTCTGGAGTGACACCAGGCACGTGCGTCTAACAGCGACGACGCGCGCGCCTTACAGGACACATCATCTTCTTCGGAGATGCGCCATATGGAACCGGTATCTGAAGGCCTGACCTTTTTGTCCCGTGAAGCCGCCGTTGCTGCTTGGAGCGAAGATCCGCTTAGATCAATCCCGCCCGGCGCAAGACTAACGGCGCAATCCCGGCCGACAAAAACATCCCGGAAAAGCATGGTTCCCACGTGCTTCAGCACGAGAAACCGATAGTCAAATACGCTGTCTGCCACAGTACGTATCGTTGAGAGATTCACAGTCTGTTTGCCCGACATCCACCTGGTTCGACACAAGCCGGCGAACCGGCCTTGCATTTGAGCGAACTGACAGGCCCCAAACCCGTCTGTTCTACTCCCCCACCGTCTGCAAAACCCGCAAGGCGTACATCCCTTCCCTGGAAAACTCTAAAATTCACAGCTTTTCGTATCATTTTGATACAAGCGTCAGAACCATCAACGTTTTCACCAGTCGTTTTTCGCTGCCGCCGGACCAGGATGGCGGCAGCGCGTCAACTGGGGTCGAGCCAGCGATATGCAGAATGCTGGGCAGCGGATGGCCGCAAAAAATTTCTGCCGCGCACGTGGCGAAACGTTAATCATCTTGCAAGATTACAAGCAGATTTAAATCTTAAGGTTAAATTTAACGAACTGTTTACTTACGTTACGAAATGCGATTTCTAGACGTTGTTGCGAGCAGAAATTTTCATTGCCCCGTCAGCCGCCCGGGAAACGGCTGTCGGGGCTAATTTATTTCAGGGGACGAAACCCGTCTGCCGGATGCCTTCTAGATGCGTCCGTGATGTGCGTGCCAGTGCCAGGCGATGTCGATGCGGCGCGTGATCCAGACATCGGCATGACTGGCGATGTAATCCAGAAAACCCGCCAGCGCGGCGACACGGCCAGGCCGGCCGACAAGCCGGCAATGAAGACCGACATTCAGCATCTTCGGAGCTCCGCGCCGGCCTTCGTCGTACAGCGTGTCGAACGCGTCTTTCAGATAGGCAAAAAACTGGTCACCCGAGTTGAAGCCCTGTGCGGACGCAAACCGCATGTCATTCGTGTCGAGCGCGTAGGGTATGACGAGATGATCTCCGTCGGGCCCGTCCACCCAATAGGGCAAATCGTCTGCGTAACTGTCGGAATCGTAGAGGAATCCGCCCTCCTCCTGCACCAGCTTCTGCGTTTGCATGGAACACCGTCCGGTATACCAGCCGAGCGGGCGTGCACCGGTCACCTCCTCATGGATGCGGATCGCTTGACGGATCTGACGCCGTTCCTCGGCTTCCTCCATGTCACCATGCTCGATCCATTTCAGACCGTGCGATGCAATTTCCCAATCGGCCTCCTTCATGGCCGCGACCGCTTCGCCATTTCGCATCAGGGCGGTTGCAACGCCGAAAACGGTGACAGGTAGGGAGCGTTCCGTGAAAAGGCGCCAAAGCCGCCAGAATCCCGCTCGCGATCCATATTCGTAAATGGATTCCATGTTCCAGTGCCGCTTGCCAGGCCATGGCTGGGCACCAACGATTTCCGACAGAAAGGCTTCGGATGCGGAATCGCCGTGGAGAATGTTGTTCTCGCCGCCTTCCTCGTAATTCAGGACGAACTGGACCGCGAGCTTCGCACCACCTGGCCACTTCGGGTCTGGCGGGGTACGCCCATACCCGACCATGTCGCGTGGATAGGTGTCATTCATGCCTTGCTCCATCATTGCCGCCGAGGTTTCAAACCGCCGGTGTCCGGATCGCCCGAGACGCGGAACGTCCGTTGGCCGGATCTCAGCCAAGATCGTTCGTCAATCCGCCCGTCTGTCCAGCTGCGATCGAAAATTCCCACTCAAATCAGTTGCTTTTAAAAGACCGCAACATGTGAGCAAGCGCAACCTTTCGCCTGCGCAGGCAGCAAAAAAGCACGATCGGTAAAATTTTATGCACGCGATTATCGGCGTTTTAGAGCCTTGCAACTTATCAGGTATCTCGCGGACAGCGCTGGGGGACGGCCACGATCGCAAGGATTAATGTGATGAAACTGTCATCTGCGGGCCTGCTCCTGTTGCTCACGGCTGCCGCCATGACCCTTTTTTCAGATGCCGGCCCCACCCGCTCGGCAGATGCAAGCGCAATCGCCTTTGTGCACATACCAGGAATGTAGACGTTTCAGTGCGTTACGCTTCGGGTTCGGCCGGATTTCGGTGCGGCATTCACGTAGACCGGCGTGCCCTGCGGGCTACCCGTCCACGCGTGGAGAGGTTTGCCTCCCTGCGCGCCACCGTTTCCATGTTGCCTGCCGAGAAGCATGATCGCGGATCCGATGACCACGGAACCGAGCGTGATGACAAGAGCGAATGCCAGCATCAGAACAGGCAGAACCGGGTCCTCCGCTCCGGAGACGAGAACACGCAGATTGCCGACATTGGTCCAGAAGATACCGCCCATGACGAGCATCGCGACGCCGACGCCCGCGACACCATTGATCGCAATGAGCCGGAGCAGCGGATCGTCCTTCAGTTTGCGCGCCGCGGTTGCCCGTTTCTCGTCCGGCATCGTCAACTCCCATGTGCCCGGTTGTTTCACCTTGGTCAGAAAATAAAGCACCGCGAGCATGCGGCAAGGTGACAAAATCAACAGGCCCGGTGCCTCTGCCCGCCGGCTGCCGGGCCACCTGCCGGGATTGATCCCTTTCGCCGCAGCTCCAAATAATTGTGCACCGCACCCTTGATTCATTCAAGGATGATATATATTAGTCCGATATATCGAACCAACATATACCCCTTTTCTGCGCTACAGCCGGAGATAACGTCCGGTATCGAGTTTTGTGCGTAGACAAGCCGTCAGTCCGAAGGGACGCCTTCGGGAACGGAGAGACCGATGAGTGTACGCAGCCTGTGCCTGGCGATCCTGTCTTTCGGAGACGCGACCGGATACGAGATCCGCAAGGAATCTACCGACGGACGATTCAGCTACTTCGATGACGCCAGTTTCGGTTCGATATATCCCGCACTTGCAAGACTGGAATCGGAAGGCCTTGTCACTGTCCGCGAAGAACCGCAGGCGGGAAAACCTGCCCGGAAAGTCTATTCCATCACGGAGGCGGGCCACGCGGAACTCATCGAATATCTTTGCGAACCGCAGGCTCCAGACACGTTCAAGTCACCGTTTTTGCTGATCGCCCTGAATGCCGCCCAGTTGCCGCCCGACGTCATTCGCCGCGCGCTTGAAAGGCGCAAGGCCCAGGTGCTCGAGGAACTGCGCCTGCTGACGGAATCCGATGAAGAATGCAGCCACCCTGGCTCCAACTGGACCAGGAGCTACGGCATCGCCTGCATGAATTGCACGCTGGCCTACCTTGAAGAACACGGAAATGCGCTCGTGAAGATTGCAGAAGACGCGGCAAAGCCCGTGTCGGACGCCGCCGAGTAAGATTGAGTTTCGGAGTGAAGACCCATGAAAGTTAAGTTGTCCTATATCATGGCGGTGGGCCTTGCCGCAGGCATAGGCTACTGGATGTCCGGCGGCACCGTTGTCGTCGGCGGTGTCGGTGATGGCGAGAATGCAGTGCCGCCGCCGGCGGAACGTGTTGCCGGAAACGGGGACACCACGTTCCGGGTGCAGGTTGTGAAGCTGACGGCACAGGATCGGCAGGCCATTCTGGAAGTCCGCGGACGCACCGAGGCGGAGGCCAAGGTTGCCGTCATGTCCGAGACAAAGGACGACGTCGTCCGGCGCCCTGCACGAGAAGGTGCACATGTTGCCGCCGGCGATGTCCTGTGTGAGCTGGATCGCGGCTCGCGCGAAGCGGGCGTGCTGGAAGCAAAGGCTCTGTTCGCGCAGGCCGAACTCGACCACTCTGCTGCGACGAAACTTGCCGACAAGGGCTTTACGGCTCAAACGCGGGCGGCTGCGACCCAGGCCGGTCTCGATGCGGCGCGCGCGCGTGTCAAAGAGGCGGAACTGGAGCTTGAGCGCACGGTCATCCGGTCGCCGATTGATGGTGTCATCGAAAGCCCGATGGCGGAAATCGGCGCACAGCTGGATAATGGCGGCATCTGCGCAACCGTCGTGAATTCCGATCCGATGATCGCCATCGGGCAGGTTTCGGAACTCAATATCGGCCAGATCTCCATCGGCATGCCGGCTGAAGTCAGGCTCGTCACTGGCGAAACAATGACGGGCAAGGTCCGCTATGTCTCTCCCTCTTCGGAACCCGACACACGTACGTTCCGCGTCGAGGTCGAGTTGCCGAACCCGGACGGGATTGCACGCGATGGCGTGACCGCCGTGACGCGCCTGGCGTTGCCGGTCGAAAAGGCACACAAGATCTCGCCTGCCATCCTGACCCTGAGCGATGCGGGGATCGTCGGTGTGCGCGCCGTTGTCGAGGATGACAAGACCGCGTTCTACCCGGTCAAGGTGCTCGGCGGCGAAAGCGACGGCCTGTGGGTCGGCGGACTTCCGGAGGAAGTGACCGTGATCGTGGTCGGACAGGAATATGTCGGTGATGGCGAAACCGTCCAGCCGGTCTTTGAAACTGCGGGGCTCACCCAATGATAAACATGCTTGAAGGCGTCCTGAGACGTCCCAAGACGGTCTTCGTGCTGATGCTGGCGCTCCTGGTTGCCGGGGTCTTCAGCTATATCAGCATTCCGAAGGAAGACAGTCCCGACATCGACGTTCCGGTCTTCTATGTGTCCATCGTTCAGCAGGGGATCTCCCCCGAGGACGCCGAGAGGCTTCTCGTGCGTCCGATGGAAACGGAGCTTCGCGGTCTCGACGGCTTGAAGGAAATCACGGCAGTCGCTTCGGAAAGCCATGCCGGGATCATTCTGGAATTCGACATCTCCTTCGACAAGGACGAGGCGCTTGCGGACGTTCGCGACAAGGTGGATGCGGCCAAGGGCGAACTGCCTGCGGATGCCGAAGAGCCGACCATTTCGGAAACCAATTTCGCGCTGGTTCCCACGATCACGATTGCGCTCTCCGGCAGCGTTCCGGAACGCACGCTCTACCAGCATGCGCGCCGCCTGAAGGATCAGGTCGAGGCGATCGACACCGTGCGCTCGGCCGACCTGACAGGTCACCGGGAAGAACAGCTCGAAGTTCTGATCGATTCGGAAAAGCTGGAATCCTACGCCATCACTCAGCAGGAACTGCTTACCTCGCTGTCGAACAACAACCAGCTTGTCCCAGCCGGTTACATCGACGGCGGCCAGGGACGTTTCAACGTCAAGGTTCCGGGCCTGGTCGAGAATGCAATCGACGTCTATTCCCTGCCGATCAAGCAGGCCGGTGAAGGTGTCGTCACCCTGAGCGACGTCGCCGAGATCCGGCGCACGTTCAAGGATGCCGATTCCTACACGCGCGTGAACGGCAGCCCGGCCATCGCGCTGAACGTCACCAAGCGCATCGGCACCAACATCATCGAAAACAACTTGGCCATCCGTGCCGTTGTCGACGAAGCGACGAAGGACTGGCCGGAGACGATCCAGGTCGACTACATGATTGACATGTCCTCGAACATTTTCGAGGTTCTCGGTTCGCTTCAGTCGTCGATCCTGACGGCGATCTTCCTCGTGATGATCCTGGTTCTGGCGGCCCTTGGCCTGCGTTCGGCCCTGCTTGTCGGTCTCGCGATTCCGACCTCCTTCATGGTCGGCTTCCTGATCCTGTCGGGCCTCGGCTACACCGTGAACATCATGGTCATGTTCGGGCTCGTGCTGACGGTCGGGATGCTCGTCGACGGCGCGATCGTCATGGTCGAATATGCCGACCGCAAAGTAAGCGAAGGCATGGAAGACCGCGAAGCCTACATTCGCGCCGCGCGCCTGATGTTCTGGCCGATCGTCTCCTCGACAGCGACCACTCTGGTTGCCTTCCTGCCGATGCTGCTGTGGCCGGGTGTTGCCGGCGAGTTCATGAGCTACCTGCCGATCATGGTCATCATCGTTCTGATGGCGGCGCTCCTGACCGCGATGGTGTTCCTGCCGGTGACGGGCGGCATCTTCGCGATGGTGACGCACTGGATCGAACGCAGAGCAGCTTTTGTTCTTGCGCTGGTGTTCAGCGCAATTGCAGTCACCATCACGCTAGGGTCCTTTGGTGCCGTGCCCGGAGTGCCCGGCTTCGCCGAGGCGCTCTCAGCGTCCCCCATGGCAGCACCGGTTGCCGGTCTGCTTGGTCTTGTCACGCTTTTAGTTGCGTATTTCGTTCTGCGCCCGTTCGTTCGCTGGAGGCGTGAACGCGCAGCAACTAAGGTTGAAGAGGAAAACCGGAAACCTGCCAAGCAATATCGCTCCGTGACATTTGTCTCGCTTGCGTTCGAAATGCTGGCTGTCGGTTTTGCAGCCTATTTCGCCTATTTCCTGGCGACTACGCGGCCGCCAGTCGTCACCGACACGATCAGCTCCGTGTTCGCATCGATCGCGAGCCTCGGGCATCCGTTCACGGTGTTCTTGCATCCGATCGCACTTAACACGGGGTTCTTCCTGGTTGTCTTCGGGCTTGCGCTCGTCGCCATATGGGCGGCCTACAAGGCGATCTCTCCGCTGGTCCATTCGATTGAGTGGATGTTCGACGGCCTGCGCAAGCGGCTCGGCTTCGGCACGCGAAACGGAACCGGTGAAAGCGACAAGCCCGAGGAACTCCGCTTCGATGCGGGCACGGTCAAGGGCTTTACCGGTCTTTACGTCCGGCACCTGAAACTGCTGGCAGGCAACCCGCTCGGCAACATCCTGACGCTGGTTGCGGTTCTGGGAACCTGCGCCCTGATCTTCACCTCGTTCTCGTCGAACCCGACCGGTGTCGAGTTCTTCGTCGACGAAGAGCCCGACCAGGCTGTCGTGATGGTGTCGGCACGCGGCAACATGTCGGCTGCGGAGTCGCTGGAGATCGTCAAGCGGGTCGAAGCGGAAGTGCTCAAGACGGCCGGCATCCAGAATGTCATCACCTCCGCCTATCCTCCGGGAGGCGGAAGCGGACCCGATTTCATCGGCGGCGTTCAGGACAAGCCGGGCGATCTCATCGGCGAAATGACGCTGGAACTGGCAAAATACTGCTGCCGCCGGAAGGCTTCGGAGATCTTTGCCGAAATCCGCGACAGGTCCGCGGATATCCCCGGCATCCGCGTGGAGACGCGCAAGATCGAGGGCGGTCCCCCGACAGGCAAGGACATCCAGCTTGAGGTCACGTCCACCGATTATGACACCATGGTGGAACAGGTTGCGCGTATCCGGACACATCTGGACACGATGGACCACCTGATCGACCAGGAGGACGACCGTCCCCTGCCCGGCATCGAATGGCAGATCGACATCGACCGTGAACAGGCCGGGCGCTACCAGGCTGGTATCGGCTCGGTCGGCAACATGGTCCAGCTGGTCACCAACGGCGTTCTGATCGGCAACTACCGGCCGACGGATTCCGAGGACGAGGTCGACATTCGCGTCCGGCTTCCAGCCGACGAGCGGACGCTCGACCGGTTCGACCAGCTGCGTCTGCAGACGCCGCTTGGTCTCGTTCCGATCGCTAACTTCATCGACCGGTCGCCGGAGCCGAAAGTGTCTTCGATCACCCGCCGCGACGGCCTCTATTCGATGATGCTGAAGGCAACCGTCGACAAGACCGCGGTCGATGCGGACGGCAAGCCCCTGACGGTCGACGCGAAGGTTCAGGAACTCAGCGAATGGCTGGATACACAGACCTTCCCGGACAATGTCTATCTGCAGTTCCGGGGCGCGGACGAGGACCAGAAGGAATCGGGTGAATTCCTGATGCGGGCCATGATGGCCTCGCTGTTCCTGATGTTCCTGATCCTGCTGACGCAGTTCAACTCGTTCTACCAGACCTTCCTGACCCTCTCCACGGTGGTCATGTCGGTGATGGGTGTGTTGCTCGGCATGATGCTGACGGGCCAGAAGTTCTCGATCATCATGACTGGAACCGGGGTCGTGGCGCTTGCCGGGATCGTGGTGAACAACGCCATCGTTCTGATTGATACCTACAACCGCTTCCGCCATGACGGCTTCGATCCGCTCGATGCGATCCTGAAGACGTCAGGTCAGCGTATCCGTCCGATCCTGTTGACAACGGTGACGACGATCGTCGGCCTGGTGCCGATGGCAACCGCCGTCAATCTGGACTTCTTCTCCAAGACGATCGCGGTCGGCGGGATTACCGCGATCTGGTGGATCCAGTTGTCGACGGCAGTGATTTCAGGCCTTGCCTTCTCGACGATCCTGACGCTTGTCATGATCCCGGTCATGATCGCCCTGCCCAACACCTGGGTGCGGAGTTTCAATGCAAGCTGGAGCTGGTTTGCGGATCTCGGCACGGCACGGCGTGAAAGAGCCGCGGCCAGAACAGCGGAAGCCGAAGTCGAACCTGAAACGGATGCGGATCAGGACGTCGAGTGGACAGACCCGGATCTGGAAAAGGAACGTCCGGCCGCCAAGGTTGTCTCGATGCCCAAACCGGCACCGCCCAAGGTGCCACCTCAGGACGAACAGCCGCTCGCGGCTGAGTGATCCGAGGCCGCAGCGAAAAAGATCAAAAGGCCGCGTTCCGCGCGGTCTTTTTTTGTTGCTGAGCCCAAGCGAGCCAAGACCCTCTTTTTGCTATCGGCCCTGCCCAAGTCTGAAAACGTGGTCACTCGCTCCGAACGTTTTGCCCATCCTTCGAGACAGCGCTCCCGCGCTTCCTCAGGATGAGGGTATTGGATGCGTCCGCCTCTGACGTCATCCCGGATGCAGCGCAGCGGAGATCCGGGAGCCACCCGTTTCCAGAGTGTCGGCAGATTGACCGAAAGCAGGTCCGCCGCGCCCTGCCCGCGATACGCAGTTTGCGGCAACGTGGATTGGGTCCCCGATCAAGTCGGGGATGACACTCGGGGAAAAGCCAAGGCAATACCTCCACCGTCATCCCTGACGCAGCGCAGCGGAGATCCGGGAGCCACTCGTTTCCAGAGCGTCGGTTGTTTGACCGAAAGCAGGACCGCCGCTCCCTTCCCGTGACACGCAATCTGACACAACGTGGATTGGGTCCCCGGTCAAGCCGGGGATGACACTCGGGAGGAAGCCGAGGTTGTGCCTCCCGAGTGGCATCAACGCATTTGACGCGACAGGGTGATGAGAGCGCGCCACGCTCATGCTCCTCGCCTTTCCTTGCATATGATATGTAAGCCTGATGGATCATCGATCATTCCTTGCCGGTCTGACGGCGGCGCAGAGAACCGAACTGACGGAAACGTCCGACGGGAAAGGCCTTGCCGCGCTTACAATTCACTTCGGGTCGATTGCAATACTTGGAACGATGATCGCGCTTGAAGTGCCCGGCTGGGCCTTGCTGATGGTTCCGCAGGGCATCCTGATCGTGTTCCTGTTCACCACCCTCCACGAGACCGTCCACAGAACCGCCTTCCGGTCGGCGTGGCTGAACGATGTTGTTGCAAGGATCTGCGGTTTCCTCATCCTGGTGCCGGCGGACTGGTTCCGGTACTTCCATTTCGCCCACCACCGGCACACCCAGGACCCGGAAAACGATCCGGAACTTGCCGGAGCAAAACCTGGGACGTTTCGGCAGTATATCGTTCATGTCAGCGGCCTGCCGACCTGGTGGAGCGGCCTGAAAACACTCATCCGTAACGCATCGGGCAGATGCATTGAGCCGTTTGTCCCTGCAAACGGGAAGAAAAAAGTCCGGCGTGAGGCGACAAGATCGGTTGTCCTCTACGCAGTTCTTGCCGCGCTGTCGTTCATGGCTGCGTCGGACGTGCTGCTGTTCGTCTGGATTGTCCCCTGCCTTCTGGGGCAGCCTTTCCTGCGCCTTTATCTTCTTGCCGAACATGGCCGCTGTCCCTTCGTCGCGAACATGCTGGAGAACAGCCGGACGACCTATACCAACAGGTTTGTCCGCAGACTGGCCTGGAACATGCCGTACCATGCGGAGCATCACAGCTATCCCACGGTTCCGTTTCACAAGCTCCCCGATCTGCACCGGCTCACGAAGGCACATCTCGGTGCGACCTCCGAAAGCTATCGATCCTTCCACAAGGACTATCTAGGCAGTCTGACAGACCTGCCCGATACCGGCTGACCTGCCCCACCCCTTCCCTTTGGTAGATTTCGATATTTGCCGGCCGTTGAATGTGTCCCGGATCGCTTGCCATTTCCGCGTGCCGATCATATAGTTGCATTATACAACTATATTCGGGTAACCCATGACCGACATCTCCACCTCGCTCGTTCAAGACATCCGCTCCGCCTCCCGTCAGCTTGTCCGGGAGTTCGGGTTTCTCGACAAGACGATCGCGGGCACGGACCTTTCGGGCTCGGGCGTTCACGCGATCATGGAAATCGGGCTGCACCCCGGCGTGACGGCCAAGGATCTGGCAACCCGGCTGAAGCTCGAAAAATCGACGATCAGCCGGCTTCTCAAGGCGCTTGAAATCCGCGGTGACATCCTCCAGACGCGCTCCGAACAGGATGGCCGCGTCTTCGGCCTGAGTCTCACAAATGCCGGTTGGAAAACCTTCGCCGAGATCGACACATTCGGCGACAGGCAGGCGCGGACTGCCCTGTCGAAAATCAGAAACGGGTCGGCCCAGGCGATCGCCGATGCCCTGACAACCTATGCCGATGCCCTTGCCGGTTCGGATCAGAGTGCCGACAAAACAGCGCACCGCTTCGACATTCTCGAAGGCTATCAGACAGGCATGATCGGCGACATTGCCGCGCTGCATGCCAGGACACACGGCGCGATCATCGGCATGGGACCGACCTTCGAGAGCGTGGTCTCGCAGGCAATGGCCGACTTCATGCAGCGCGTCGGCAACCCGCTTAACAACAGCTGGAGCCTTCTGGATAACGGCGAGATCATCGGCTCGATCAGCATCGACGGCGAGGATCTGGACGGCAACGTCGCCCACCTGCGCTGGTTCATCCTGTCGGAGAAACTTCGCGGTCTGGGCTTCGGCAGAAAACTGCTGCTCAAGGCCCTCGAGCACTGTGACGGACACGGCTTCGACGAGATCCACCTCTGGACCCTGAAGGGTCTCGACGCGGCCCGGACCCTCTACGAACGGAACGGCTTCACCCTTGCCGACGAATATGTCGGCGATCAATGGGGCAAGTCGGTCACCGAACAGATGTTCGTCCGCAAACGGCGCTGAAATACACGCATCTCAATCCGACCAAAGAGATGGATCATTCCAGGCATCGGGAACAATCAGGCGTCCGGTCATGGCGGTGTTGCCGTTGTCAAGTCGTACGGACTGCCAGGCATCCTTCCACTCAGCGGGGATCGGACAGGGTGTTTCGACCAGGTGATCCGGCTTGAACCCGAAACGGGCGTAGTATTTCGGATCACCGAGAACAAACACGCGGGCAACGGCCGCTTTCAGATGATCGAAACCTGACCGCACCAATGCGGAACCGATCCCGCTTTTCTGTCGTCCGGGGGTCACGCAGAGCGGACCCAGGAGAGCGACGGCCACGCCCCCCGGCTCTACCGTGCACCGCGTGAAGATCACATGCCCGACAGGAGTCCCGCCGAAATCAGCCACTAAAGACGTGACCGGCACAGGGCCACCGAGCAGTTTCGAAACAAGAGGATACAGGTCTTCGTCATGAAACGCGTCGAGATATAGCTGCCGCAACGCTTCCAGATTGCCAATTTCTGCGTATTTGATCTCAATTTCCGGCGTCACTCTCTGCTCCCGGGCTTCCTCCAGCAGCCACTTTCCGCCGGACGCTTGAAACATTGCAGTCCTACCCGCCGGACTTCATTGACACCTGTCAAGCGATGCAAATGCCTGAGGACACGCGCTCAAGAGATATCGCCGGAGGCGGCGCTCCGCTGTCTGATGGATGAGAGGACCAATGCCAGGTGGGCCTTGTGAATTTCAGCGGCGAGTTTTACGTCCCGAAGCGCAATCGCACGGCGGATCATTGAAATCTCGTCAATCAGCGCCTGCACCTGTTCCGCAAAATCCAGTTCGTCCAGAAGCAGAAACCAGAACCTGGCGGACTCGAAGAAAAGCTTCTCGTTTATCTCGCGCAACACGTCATTCTTGACCAGTCCGTGCAGGATCGTATTCAGCTGGATGTTGATCTGAGCGAATTCACGCTTGTCACGGCTCTTAAGCAACTCGGCGCATGCGGCAACCAGATCGGCAAGCGTCGCCTCAAGCCCATCGGGTATGGGCAGTCTCGTGCTGTCGGAAAGCGCATCCATCAGTCGCATGCGCACCACGTAGACATCTTGCATCCGCTTCAGGTCTATGCTTGTGACGGCAGTGCCCTGTCCATGCCTGCTTTCTATGAGGCCGTCGCGTTCGAGGCGCTGCAAAACGGCACGCATGGGTGTCCTGCTGACACCGAATTCAGCTGCCAGTTCGCGCTCGTTCAGACGCGCTTCCGGCGCATAGTCCAGCATACAGACCCGCATGCGCAGAGTTTCGAAAATGTCCTGTTTTGTCATCGGGTGCCAGAGCTGCTTTCGTCAATCTGAGTCATGAGGTTACTGTCAGACACAGTGCCAGTACCGGAGATGGGCGCCTGCCCGCTGCAAGCATTGCATGCTCCTTTTCGATAGCGTCAAGTGCCTATTCTCATGACTGCATGAAGATCCTTCAAAAGCGCGATGACGCTTTGCGGCGTGATCCTGCCGGTTGCCGGGTTTTCGGCACTCGGCCGGTTCTGAATCTGCATGGTAAAATCGGAACTGTCGGAGGCAACCCGGACCGTGTGCAGGTTCCGGCTCAAGGAAGGGTCTGCCCAAACCTCCATGCGCGTTCGGTCCGGGCCGATCCCGGCAAGGCTGAGCGCGGCTGCCACATTCACGTTTGCCGGAAACGCTCGCGCGACGTCCGTTACCGATCCGGCGAGGATGCAGGTGGCTTCGGAGAGCGCGCTCAAATCCAGTCCCGTCTTTTGAATGTACGGTGCGTTCACCAGGCCTGCGACGGGCTTGCGGGTCTCGATCGTGATTGACCTGATTGTGCCCTGGTTTACGGCCTTGATGGCATCCAGGCCGAGCATCGCCCCGGAGGGGACGAGAATGCGTCCGCCTGCGCTCGAGGCCAAATCAATCAGGTCCTCCCGCCCGAGTAACTGGCTTGCCGACAAGACGACCAGTACCTTGCCGCTTGCAAGTACGGGCCGGGTCAGGCTGTCGAACATCGCTGGCGGCAAGGCCTCGACGACGAGATCGCACGCATCCGCCAGGCCATCAAATGTCATGTTGCGTAGCGGGGTGGACAATTCACGGGCGACCTCCGCGGCCCGTTCGGCGTTCCGGGCCGAAATGCCCGCGAGTTCGCATCCGGGGATGCCGCCTTCGGTCAATGCTCTTGCGACACCAAGTCCGATCGCTCCCGTCCCGGCGATGCCGATTTTCATGTGGCGTTCTCCTTTTCCGCAAAACACCGGCCTTGCTCTCAGGCGCGAGGGCCGGGTTCAGCGTGCGGGTTACCTGGCCGCCTACGTGCCCGAAGCGTCCTTGTTGTGCAACGAACAATGCTCTTGAAACATCGTTCGTGCCACTGCCGTGTTTCTGCGCATTGGTTCCAGAAAGACGTTTTCATGCGGCCAGCATGTCCGGTGCAACCACCGGAAAGGAGGATTTGCTGCGTGTCTCGGAAGGCAATTCGCCAAACTGTTTCCGATAGTAAGACGTAAACCTGCTCCAGTCCCAAAACCCTTCTTCAGCCGCGATGTCTCCAATGCTGGTATCAGCATAGGTTCTGTCGTGCAGTTTCCTGCGCGAATTGTTCAAGCGCACGATCCGCGAATATTTTGCCGGTCCCATATTGATCAGCTCAGCGAAGGCTTTTTCGATTGAGCGCCGCGAACCCAGCCCGCACGAACTCAAGAGTTCCGCTTCCCCGTCATGTTTCAAAAGTACCTGCCTCGCCGCCTGGAAAAGCTCAAGTACGCGCGGCCTTTGATAGGTGGAAAATGCCTGCCGCGACAACCATTCAAAAGTCAGGCCGGTTACCAGACTCGCCAGCAAGCTGTTTCCAAATGCTTGCCGGCGCTCGACACTTCCGGGAAGTTGCGAAGCCTCTAGCGCGACACGGCAGACGTCCCTGAGCCGGTTCGCAAAAAACTTCGTCTTCAGAATCTCACCATGCGCGTGCGAACCATTCAGCCAGTCCGCAATCTCCGGCAGAGCATCCATTAGTTCGCGAAATATCCTTTTGCTGACCTTGACGGTCAATTGAGTGCTCTCAGCCGGAGAAATCAGAACGCTCCTGTCGCCGCCTGACTGCAGGAGAATCCAGTCTTTTTCCTTGGTCACACCGTTGTAGGAGAGATCGGGACACCGCGTGTCCACACACATGCTGAAAGCCAGATTGCCGTTGTCCAGATGGATCTCCTTCTCGATCATCTGATTGCACCACTCGAGACAAAGCGAGATACCGGGAAACTCGTGGGTCGACAGCCGACCCGCAAAACGGCCTTCACTGAGCTGCACAACTCTTGCCGTGTCAGGACGGCACGCCGCAAATTGTTCCAGATCACACGGTCCAACTCCCTGCAGCACGGTGTCCAGAACCTGAGGTTTGCAAGTTTCACTGATTTCGTCAGTCATTTGGATCTCCCTTCTCCCGAGCCCTGCGGTATCCAAACGTCAAGGCCTCGGCTTTCTGCTCCTTCCCTGCCCCATTTTTACGCTTCAAGTCCTGGCGATCAGTCCGCGGATTTCACGGCACTCAGAAACTGCTGCGTGCGCTCCCTTTGCGGATTTTCGAAGAGTTCGTCCGGCGTTCCCTGCTCTTCGATCCTTCCGCCGAAAAAGAAGCAGACCCGGTCCGAAATATCGCGCGCAAAGCCCATCTGGTGGGTCACCATGAGCATCGTCAGGCTGTGTTCGGAGACGAGCTTGCGGATGACGTTGGTCACCTCGCCGATCACTTCCGGGTCGAGGGCCGACGTGACCTCGTCGAAGAGCATCACCTTGGGGCGCATGGCGAGCGCGCGCGCAATTGCCACCCGCTGTTGCTGCCCCCCGGAAAGCCGCGAGGGATGCTGATCGCGTTTTTCGATCATGCCGACCATCTGAAGCAACTCTTCGGAACGCTCGCGCGCTTCCTGCTTCGTCAGACCAAGGACTTGGACCGGCCCCTCCATGCAGTTCTGCAACGCTGTCATGTGCGGAAACAGGTTGAAGTGCTGGAAGCACATACCGATGGGCTCGCGCGCCATGCGAAGGTACCGCCGGTCGGCAGGAACGAGCGTCCCGTTCTTCACCATGTGGGTGAGCGGACTGCCATCCACGTAAATCACACCCTTGTTGATCTGCTCCAGCATCAACATGCGCAAAACTGTCGTCTTGCCGGATCCGGAAGGACCGATGATCGAGACCATCTCTCCTTCGGTTATGTCGAGGTTCAGATCTTCCAGAACGGTCAGCGCACCATATTTCTTGGTAACGTTCATGAACCGGACCATGGGAACATCCGTTCCATCCAGTTCGAGCGGGTAAGCAGTCAACTTGTCCATCAGTCAATTCCAATCCTGCGGCGCACCCAGTTTTCAAAAAGCCTGATCAGGCCGGCGGAAGGCAGGGAAATCGCAAGGAAAATGATGCCGACGAGCGTGAACGGTTCCAGGAAACGGTAGTGCTCGGAGCCGATCGCGTTGGCGGTATGCATGAGTTCGGCGACCCCGATGACGGAAAGCATCGGCGTGTCCTTGAAGATTCCGACGAGATAATTGCCCATCCCGGCGACCGAAGGCGGGAGGGCTTGCGGAATGATGACGCGGACATAGGTCTGGCGCATGGACATGCTCAGGGACGTGCACGCCTCCCATTGGCCTTTGGGAACGGCATCAAGCCCGCCCCGGTAGACCTCCGAGAGGTACGCGGAATAATGCAGGCCAATCGCAATCATTCCCGCGGTCCAGGGATCCAGTCGAATGCCGAATTGCGGTCCGACGTAGAACACAAAGAAAATCTGCAGCACGAGCGGCGTAGATCTGATGAACTCGACCGCCTCGCGGACAATCCAGGTGACCGGTCTGAAAGGTGTTCGCTGCGCGAGTGCCAGGATCAGTCCGAGGAGGATGGCTATGATATAGCCGGCGCCTGCCGCCATCAGCGTGTTGCCCGTCGCGACAACGAGCCGGGGCAAGATTTCCAAGGCAAAATCCCATCGCCAGTCAAACATCGCCTCAGGCCTTTCCGATCCGGCGCGCCATCGACAACTCAAGCCGTCGCAGCGCGGGTGTTAGAAGGAACCGTGCGAAGATGTAGTAGATGACCAGAGCGGTCCCGAACGCCTGTATGGAGAGAAAGGTCGTGCTGTTGACCTGCTTCGCTTCGAACATCAGATCGGTGACTGAAATGAGCGAAACCAGGGCTGTGGCTTTGAGCAGTTCAATCAGCAGGTTTCCCCATCCCGGCAGCATGATCACCAGCGCTTGCGGGAGAATGATGCGCCACATTCGCCGGGCCGGTGACATGGAAAGTGCGTAGGCCGCTTCCCATTGCCCCTTCGGTACAGACCGGACGGCGCCCCGGACAAGTTCTGCGCCATAGGCTCCGAGGTTCATGCCAACCGCCAGAAATCCCGCCGTGAATTTCTCCAGCGTCACACCAAACAGAGGCAGGACGAAGAAGATCCAGTAGAGTTGGACCAGCAGCGAGGTTCCACGGAAGAGTTCGATGTAGAGGGTCGCCACACCGCGGGCAGCCCAGTGGCGCGACAGCTTGAGGAGCCCGAAGGCCAAAGCAATTGCAATCGCCAGCGCCGCGGCCAGCACAAACTGTGCGACCGTGACGACCGACCCGTCCAGAAAACGGCCGCCAAACTCTGCAAGAAACTCCGAATAGGACATGCGAACTCCGACTGTCGGTGCAAAAGGCGGGGCAAACACCCCGCCCTTTCAGATCATCGATTTGCGCAGATCCACTCGGTCTTCACGCTCGGGTCCGGCAACTGGGTCTTTCCGTATTTGAACGGTGCCACGGCCTGAAGCATCGCATCGCTTCCAAGATAGTCGGCCTGCGCCGCGTTGAAGGCTTTCAGGAAATCTCCGTCGTCCGACCGGAAACCGATGCCCACCCAGTTCTTTGTCCAGTCCGGCAGGTTATTGGGGTCGGTCACTTCAAGTTTGCCGTCCGACTGCTCGGCAAGACCAAGCAAGGTGAAATAGGTCGCAGCGCCGGCATCCGCACGGCCCGCTCGCATCGCGGCAAGGATTTCGGTTGGCCCGGGCACCTGCATGATACGGGTCTCATCGACGCCTTCTTTCTTGGCCGCCTCAACCGTGTTGTAGCCGGCACCGGTGACCATGAGAGATCCGCTACCCTTGATATCGGCATAGCTATTGATGTTCTTGGGGTTGCCTGCCTCGACCAGGAAAGCGTCGCCGAAGATGCCCATCGGCTCGGAGAACGAGATGTTCTCACACCGGCTGCCGATGATGTACATGCCGCCGGTGATGATGTCGAAGCGGCCCGCCTTCAGACCCGGTATCAGTCCGCCCCACTCGGTGACGACAGGCTCGATATTCTCATATCCCATCGCCTTCAAGACGCCGAGCGCGTGCACATTGGCAAATCCCAGCGGCTCGTTGCCATCGCCCGGATAGGCCCAGGGGATTTCGTTTGCAAAACCGATGCGGATCGTTTCGCCCGCATCAATGCGATCCTGAATCGGGCCGGCCGAGGCCACAGACACCGCTCCAATCAGCATGATGGCGGCGGAAATCGACTTTCCAATCTTTGTCATAGGTCTGTTCCCTTATGTGAAGGTGTTTGATCCCCTAATGACATAAAGGTATACCAATTATTCACCTCTTTGCAACAGACAGCCTTACAAATCTGATTTTATGCCTCTTTTTGATATTTTTTTGGGCTTCATGCGAGAATTTTTCTTGTAAGTTCGTCACTTCAAATTTAAAGGTACACCAAATAAGGGATTGCCGTCTTTGCTCCTGCGCTTCCGCCATCGACTTGAAAAGAGGGATACGCGCATGTCACATGCTCTCGACACCGTGCTTGACGTCAGCCGGACCGCTCGGTTGCTTGCCTTTCGAAAGCGCGAACGGTCTGCCTGCCGGAAAGCCTTCGAAAACTAACGGATAAGGGGAGGCTGAATGCTGGACCACGCAAAGCAGAAGACAGCGGAACTGCAGCAGCGCATGGGCGATGCAGGGATCGAACTTGCGGTGTTCACCGACGAAAGCTCAATCGCATATCTTGCCGGTTTCTGGGGTTATCTTGGCATAGAGTTCGGCCGCCCGACCCTGCTGGTTGTCCGCCGGAGCGGCGCTCCTACCGTCATCACCCCCCTGATGGAAAGCGAAATGGTGGCTGCGATGACCTGGGTCGAGGATATCAGGGTCTGGGAAGATGCCGGTCAGCGTAGCTGGGCACGCGCGCTTTCGGAAACGTTGGGCAATGCCCCGGCGGAAATATGGATCGAGCGGAACTCGATTCCGGCGATTGTCCGCAACTTCCTTGATGACACCTTTCCGGATTGCGCCCTCAGGAACATATCCGCGCTTCTGGGAGACATGCGCACGATCAAGACCGAGTTCGAGATCGGCGTCATGAAAGAAGCCGGGCAGATCGCCGGTGCGATGATGCTGGCGGCGCACGAGTCTCTGCGCGAAGGCGCGCAGGAATTTGAATCCGCGCTCGCCGTGATTGAAGCCGGGTCCCGAAAAGCCGCCGGTTTCCTGACGGACAAGGGTTGGGATCGGTTCGTGTCGCCGATGATCCACAATCTGCAGATCCTTCAAAGCGGCTCGGACACTTCGATGGTGCACAGACGCGCGGGCGTCAAGGCTTACCGGAAATACGATCCGGTCTATTTCTGCTTTTGCAACATGGCCCAGTTCAAACAATACAAGCTCGGCTTCGACCGTATGTTTCATATCGGCGATGTCACCGATGATGCGCGCGACGTGCAGGAAGCCGCAATTGCGGCGCAGCAGGCCGCCATCGCAGCGATATGCCCAGGCGTTCTTGCCGAAGAGGTCGCCATGGCCGCCAATGACGTTTACCGCGAACGCGGCTATCAGACGGGCTACCGAACCGGTAGGTCCATCGGTGTCGCCTATCTTGAGGCACCTGAATTGAAGGAAGGGGACAAGACGGTCCTCAAGCCCGGAATGACCTTCGCTGTCGACGGCGGGATTGCCATCGATGGTGTCACCGCCGGCCGTATTGGCGATTCCATAGTCGTTACGGCAAACGGGGCCGAATACATCACGGAATATCCGCGCCGGATCCTGCTGAGCAGACATTGATCCTCATGCACGGCCTTTTTTCATAAACGACGGATCAGGAACTCAATCCCATGGCTGACACCAAACCGTTTCCGGCGAGCGAACTCGAACAGCGTCTGCGTCGCGCCGTTGTTGCGCTTGCAAACAATGATCTTGACGGCATCCTCATATCCGTGCCGGAAAGCATCTACTGGCTGACGGGTCTGGACCACTGGGGATTTTTCGCCGCGCATGTCCTTGTTGTGAACCGCAACGGCGACCTGGCGCTGTGCTGCCGGGCCATGGAGAAGATCACCGTTCACAATCAGGTTGAAAACGCTGCTTTTTATGGACACCCGGATCACGAAGAGCTTTCGGATGCCGTCCTCAGGGCGGTCGCGGATCTCGGGCTGACGGGTGGTCGCGTCGGCATTGAAAAACGAAGCCTGTTTCTGACGCCGCGCCACGCGGAACTTATCCAGCAGGGAGATGCCCACTGGGTGGATGCGTCGGGCATCATCGATGACCTGCGGCAGGTCAAATCTGCCCTGGAGATGGAGTACACGAGGAAAGCGGCCCACGCCGCAGACCTTGGGACCCTGTCAGCCATCGAGGCCGTGCGCAACGGGGCCAGTGACTACGAGATCGCTGCGGCCTACCACGACCGGATGATCCGCGAGGGCAGCGAATATCCGGGCTTCGGTCCGTTCATCAGACCCACGACTCGGCTCGGAGAAGAGCACACCACCTGGCGGGGAGACATCTTCCGGAACGGCGATGCGGTCTTCCTGGAGACTTGTGCCGCCTTCCGCAAGTACCAGGCTCCAATGGGGCGGCTTGCCTATGTCGGCAGCGCCCCGGACGGTGCGGAAAAGTCGGCCGAACTGGCGATCGACGGAATGAAGGCGATTTGTGCCGCTTTGAAGCCGGGCGGAATGGCCGGGGATGCCTATGATGCATGGCGCGAGGTTGCTGCTTCGGCCGGTCTTCATGACTATGAGCGCCATCATTGTGGCTACATGGTCGGCATCGGATTTCCGCCGAGCTGGACAGGAGGATCCATGGTTACATCGCTCTTTCCCAACTCAGAACGCAGGCTGGAAACCGGCATGGTGTTCCACGCACACAGTTGGTTCACCAACACGGATGTTGTCGACTACTTCATCTCCAACACCGTTCTTCTGACCGAGAACGGTGCTGAAATACTCACCAACAAGACGCCTGAAACGCTCATCATCCGGTGAGCTGCTTACCTCCGCAATTCGCCATGACGCGGCGTCCGGCCGGCTTGCAAGGAGACCCAAGATGAAACCGCTGCAGAAACAGACTTTGCAAGCTGTCTTCGAACAGATGGCCAGCCATGACTGGTCCGATGCGGAACAGAATGAGCTGATAGACCCGCAGATGGGCGTCATCACCGGCTTTCAGAACCTGCTTGAGGAATTGGAGGTTCTTCGAAAGACGGATCTCGGCACAACGCCTCCGGCGCTCGGCGTGCAGAAACCATAGATGACAACGCATCCCGCATTTGAAGACATACGGTCCCTGAGGGCTTTGCTGACAGCCGGCAAGATATCACCGACGGAGCTCGTTTCCCTCTTCGCAGAGCGCATCGACCGGCACAATGCCGTTTCCCGCGCGTTTATCACCGTGACTGCGGCAGAGGCGATGGAAAGCGCAGCTTCACTGACAGATGGCGACCTGCCGCGGTCGTTCCTAACCGGCATTCCCTACGCCAGCAAGGATCTCATCGACGTTGCCGGCGTGAAAACGACCGCGGGATCGCGGGTTTTTCATGACAGGGTTGCCCAGGAGGACGCATTTGTGATCGCGCGTCTGCGCAACGCCGGCGCGCTAAGCATGGGGAAAACCAATCTTCATGAATTCGCCTATGGCGCGACCGGTGAAAACGAGGTCTACGGAACGTGCGTCAACGCTTATGACATCTCGCGGTTGGCCGGCGGTTCCTCAAGCGGCTCGGCGGCGGCGGTTGCCTTCGGCCTTGTTCCGGCGGCTCTTGGTACGGATACCGGCGGTTCGGTGCGCGCACCTGCCGCGCTGAACGGCCTTGTCGGCCTCAAGCCGACGATCGGCCGTATTCCGACCCATGGGGTCGTGCCCTATTGCTGGACGCTCGATCATGTCGGCATTATCACGCGAACGGTCGCCGACAGTGCCGATATGCTTGAGGCGGTCTCCGGCTACGACCCACGGGACCCTGCATCCGTCAACTTGCCACTCGAAACCTATTCCGATGCGCTTGGAGCGGATGTATCCGGCGTCAGAGTCGGCATACCCTCCGACTTTTTCTTCGACCGGTGCGACCCGCAGATACTGGAGGCGCTGGAACGCGTGAAAACGCATCTGGTCCACCGGGGAGCAGTGCTCGTGCCCGTGTCGTTTCCGGACATGGAGCAGACGCGAACCGTGTCTCTAACCGTTCAGATGCCGGAAGCGCTCAGCGCGCATTCCGCATATCTGGAGGCGCGCGGTGATCTTTACAGTCGGGATTTTCGGGCAGGTCTGGCCGTCGGCCAGTGCATCCTCGCGGAGCACTACGTGAAGGCCAAAAGGTTCATTGAATCATACCGGCAACGGACCATTGCACTTTTTGAGCAGGTAGACGTCATCCTGACACCCGCAACGCCTGAAATCGCTCAGAAACTCGGAACTGTCAGTACCCGCCGAGACGGTATCGACGAGGCAATCGGCAATGCGATCACACGCTATACGACCTTTTTCAACATGACCGGGCACCCTGCCCTGACGATGCCCTGCGGCATGCATTCGGCGGGGCTTCCCATCGGTTTGCAACTCATTGGACGTTACTTTGAGGAAAAAACCGTGTTCCGCGTTGCGTTCGACATCGAACGCAACGAAGCCTTTTCCATACCTCTGCCGGCGCTCGACGCCTGACCCGGAACCTATGCCTTTGTGATCGAATTGCCGCCATCGCAAAGCAGCGCAGAGCCCGTGACAAAGGATCCCGCGTCGCTCAGCAGAAAGAGAGCGGCGCGCGCGATCTCCTCCGGTCCGGCCATGCGCTTCAGGGCGTGAAGTCCGGCGACATAGTCGTGAAAGGCCGGATCGTCACCTGCCATTTCAGTTTTCGTCCCGCCCGGCAGCAGGGAATTGACACGGATGTTTTGCGGGCCACATTCGACGGCCAGCACCTGCGTCAGCCCGGTGAGCCCGGCCTTTGATGCGGCGTAGGCCGACATGCCCGGCAGACCGATGGTGTGACCGACGAATGTCGATGTGAACACGATCGATCCGCCCCCCGACCCGGCCATGGCCGGTATCTGGTGCCTTGCGGCGAGAAAGGCGCTGGTGAGGTTGGTCGCGAGGACCTGGTTCCAGTTTTCAAGGCTGAGCTCGGAAACCGGCCCCATGTCGCCGAGCATTCCGGCGTTGTTGAATGCGCCGTCCAGCCGGCCGAAGCTTTCCACGGCCACGTTGACGGAGGCTTCAGAAAAGCCGGGATCGGCAACGTCGCCGGCAAACACCACTATGCGCGAGGTGGCGTCCGGCAAGGAAGCCCTGACCTCTTCGAGCTTGTCCTTGCGCCTTGCCGCCAGAACGAGATTGGCCCCCTCCTCTGCGAAAATCCGCGCCGCCGCTGCTCCGATTCCGCTGCTGGCACCCGTGATCAGAATTGTCTTTCCGCTTAGCACTTCAGGCTCCTCTTGGTTGTGAGGCGCTCTAAGTGAACCTGATAGTTTGCGGATGAAACCCGATTTGCGAGGCCGGACCAGGGTCCGTACCCTAATTCAGCCGCCGTGGTCCTTGTCCCGGTCGGCTATGTTGTCGAGATCGGTGTCGCATTCATCGCCGTCGTCATCGAGGGCCATGTTCTCGTCTGCCATGACGAGCTTGCGGTGCGCGCGCCATGAAACCGGGATCGCCAGGAGATAGAGGACAGCGGCGCCCGCCACCATCCTGAAAGGATAGCTTACGGTGAGTGCCACGACCAGGACGGCCACCACGATCAGGGGCAGAACGTAGTCGCGCCGCACGCGCGTGCCGAGCGTCTTGCCCGAGAAGGTCGGCAGCCTGCTGATCACCAGAAAGGCAATGCCGACGGTATAGGCCGCAACGAACGCGGCATCGGCGAACCAGTGCGGAAACAGCCCTAGAAAGTCGAGGTAAAGCGGCAGCAGGACCGTCAGCGCACCGGCCGGTGCTGGAACACCCGTGAAGAAACGCGACGTCCAGGCAGGCTTGTTCGGGTCGTCCAGCGCAACGTTGAAACGGGCCAGACGCAGAGCCATCGAGATTGCGAAGATCAGCGCGGCAATCCAGCCAAGGTTCCCGGCATCCTTGAGCAGCCAGAGATACAGCATGAGCGCCGGAACGACGCCGAAATTCACGAAGTCGGACAGGGAATCCAGCTCCGCGCCAAAACGTGAGGTGCCTTTCATCAGGCGCGCGACACGGCCGTCCAGCCCATCTAGGACAGCCGCGAGAATGACGGCCCCGACCGCAAATTCCCACCGGCCGTCAAAGGCCATGCGCACGGCCGTCAATCCCGAACAGAGCGCCAGCAGCGTGACCATGTTCGGCACGATGAGACGCATCGGAACACGGCGGAACCGGGGCGTCTGACGGCTCTTGTCGGCGCTGTTGTCCTTGCTCTCGGCCACCTTTTACCTCAACTCACACGCGTCAGGGGCTGCGCCGGGGCCTGGGGCTGTGCAAGATCCGCGAGGATCGTCTCACCGGCGATCATGGTTTGCCCCAAAGCCACTTTCGGCTGTGTACCGGCGGGGAAATAGACGTCCAGACGAGAACCGAAGCGGATCAGGCCGAACCGGTCGCCGCCGGTGATCGTTTCGCCTTCACGAACGAAACACACGATCCTGCGCGCCACCAACCCGGCAATCTGCACCACGCCGATCCTGGCTTCGCCCGTGTCGATGACGAGCCCGTTGCGTTCATTGTCCTCGCTGGCCTTGTCGAGTTCGGCATTCAGAAACTTGCCGGCCCTGTAGGCGACACGTTCGATCTTGCCGCCAACCGGGGCGCGGTTCACATGGCAGTTGAAAACGTTCATGAAGATCGAAACGCGCATCAGCGGTTCGCTGCCGATTTCAAGTTCCTGCGGTGGCCTGACGAGGCCGACATGGCTCACGACACCGTCCGCCGGTGAAATGACAAGACCGTCTCCGACCGGCGTGACCCGCTTCGGGTCGCGGAAAAAGTAACAGATCCACCCGGTGATGAAGAGCCCGATCCAGAAGAGCGGATCGACAAACCAACCGACGACCAGGGTCGCGACAAGCGATATGGCAATAAACGGCCAGCCCTCCCGATGGATCGGGACCATGGCTTTGGTGACGGTATCGACAATCGACATCAAGTTCTTCCGGATTCAGGGTCAGGACCACAAGGCTTTCCCGCAACGAGGCGCTGAAAGCCGACGCGGGATACGCACCCGTTGCGCTTCAATACTTCTCCGCTTCTAGAGGCTTTTTGGCGCGATGAGAACCTGCCAGGACTGATTTTCCTGCGGTTTTGTGCAGGCAACGCGCGGAACATGCGGGTTATTCCGCCGCCTTGCGGTAGTCCATTTCCCAATAGGCCGGCCGGCCGTATTTGGAGATCAGGAAATCCACCAGTTTCGTGACCTTGGGCGGGATGAATTTTGCGGGCGGATAAACCGCATAGATGTTCCCTGTCCGCGCCACGGGATAGTTCTCCATTACGGCAACGAGCCTGCCGTCCCGGAGATCTTCCCAGACATGCGCGAGGGACTTGACCGTGAGGCCAAGCCCGTAGATTGCCGCGTCGTAGGCAAAATCGCCGCTGTCACCGGAAATAACCGGGTCCTCGAGATGATAGGCGATCTCCCCTTCCGGCCCTTCGAAATACCAGACGGGCATCGGATCAAAACCGACGCAGTCGTGGTTGCGCAAATCTTCAGGCGAACGGGGAATGCCCTTGCGTGCAAGATATTCAGGGCTGGCACAAAGCACACGCGGATTTCCACCGAGCTTGCGGGCAATCAGGCTGGAATCGGGCAGCGGCGCGCCCCGGATCGCCATGTCGTAGCCTTCGGCGACCAGGTCGACGATCCGGTCCGTCATGTCGACCTCCAGCCTCAATTCGGGATAAAGCTCCCTGAATTCGGGAAGATAAGGCAGGATGTGTTTTCGTCCGAAGAAGACGTTCAGCGACATGCGCAGCATTCCGCGAGGGGCTTCTTCAGCAGCGTCGATCAACGCCCGCGCGCGGTCCATCTCACCGAGGGCGTTGCTTGTGTGACGCAGAAAGACCTGCCCGGCCTCGGTCAGGCCCGTGCGCCGCGTGGTTCTGGCAACCAGCTGGGAACCGAGTTCCTTTTCCAGATTGCTCAACCGGCTACTGGCAGCCGACGGTGACAGGCCGAACTCCCTGCCCGCGGCGGACAGGCTGCCGAGCTCGGCCACGCGTTTGAAAAACTTCAGATCATCGAGTCGCATTATTCGAAACTTTCGAAAGATATCTTCCAGATTACCCCAATTCTTCGAAAGTTCGCAATATGAGATAAACCCTCCACAGACAAAAGGAGCCTGTCATGATCCACACCGGCAACATCTACGAAACCCGCGCCCGTGCTGCTCGCAACAAGGAGCTGAGGGGTCTGGCAAGGGCTGTCACGAACTTTCTCCTTGGCAGCGCTGCAAACCGGCATGCCGGGAGAAAAGCGCCCGCAAACGACATCGGCGTTGCCGAAGAAACTGCACGGACCACCGACCGCGCGGCCTGACAGGCAAAACGGCCTTAAGGTCACCGCACTTTTTGAGATTCAACGCTTGTCTTGAGGCGGGCCGCCTGCAACAAAGGCGGCATTCTCAGGGCGGGGTGAAATTCCCCACCGGCGGTAAGCAGTGCGCTGCAAGCCCGCGAGCGCCTTCCGTCTGGAAGGGTCAAGCAGATCAGGTGAGATGCCTGGGCCGACGGTTACAGTCCGGATGAAAGAGAAACAGCGCTCGGATCGCCATGATCCGGGCCGCTCGTGATCGCCTTGGGTGACGTGTCGCAAACAGGGGAGATCACCAATGACACACACCCGCTATGCCTTCATCAAGGCCGGTTGGCATTCCGACATCGTCGACCAGGCACTTGAGGGCTTTCAACAGATAATTCCCGCCGAAAACATCGACGTGTTCGATGTTCCCGGTGCTTTCGAAATGCCGCTTGCGGCGAAAAGCCTTGCGAAAACAGGCAAGTATGCAGCTATCGCTGCGGCGGCGCTCGTCGTCGACGGCGGCATCTACAGGCATGACTTCGTTGCGCAGGCTGTCGTTACAGGGTTGATGCAGGCAGGCCTCGAAACGAATGTTCCGGTCCTGTCCGTCTCCCTCACACCTCATCATTTCCAGGAAACAGAGCACCACACGGCAATCTACCGCGAACATTTCGTGCTGAAGGGGCGCGAGGCGGCAAAGGCTGCCCTGCAGATCAGCACATTCCGGCAACAATTGAGCGTCTGAACCCGGCCCCTGAGAGGGGCAGAACGCCCCTTCTCCGGAAACCGCTATTTCGCCGGGATGTAATCCGCGGTCTTGCCGCGTGTGACAATTCCCAGCTCATCGTTTTCCCGCGCCGCGCGCAAACGTTCCTCGGCCTCGTCAGCTTCGCGCTGCCGCGCCCACATCGAGGCATAGAGACCGTTCTTGTCCAGAAGTTCCGTATGCGTGCCGCGCTCCGCGATTTCGCCTGCTTCAAGCACGATGATCTGATCGGCGTTCACCACGGTCGACAGACGGTGCGCGATCACCAGCGTGGTGCGGTTCTGCGCAACCTGATCCAGAGCGGACTGGATCTCCCGTTCCGTGTGCGTATCGAGCGCCGACGTCGCCTCGTCGAGAATAAGGATCGGCGGTGATTTCAGGATCGTGCGCGCAATCGCGACCCGCTGTTTCTCGCCTCCGGACAGTTTCAGCCCGCGCTCTCCCACTTCCGATGCATAGCCGTTGGGCAACCGTTCGATGAAATCGTGGATCTGCGCCATCCGGGCGGCTTCACGCACCTCTTCATCGGTCGCATCGGGCCGCCCGTAGCGGATGTTGTAGGCAATGGTGTCGTTGAAAAGGACCGTGTCCTGCGGCACCATTCCGATGACATGACGGACACTTGCCTGGGTCACGTCGCGCACGTCCTGGCCGTCGATTTCAACCGCACCGCCGGTCACATCGTAAAACCGGAACAGCAGGCGCGAGATGGTCGACTTGCCGGCACCCGAAGGACCTACGATGGCGATCGTCTTGCCGGCCGGTACCTCGAAATCGACTCCTTTCAGGATACGGCGATCCGGATCGTAGTGAAACTTCACATCCTTGAAGGCAATCTTGCCGCCAGCGGCCTTCAGCGGCTCGGCGCCGTCCTTGTCCTCAATCTCGGTCGGCACCAGCAGAAGGTCGAACATGGCTTCGATGTCCGCGAGACCCTGCCGGATCTCCCTGTACAGGAACCCGATGAAATTGAGCGGTATGGAGATCTGCATCAACAGCGCGTTTATCAGGACAAAGTCACCGATGTTCTGTTCTCCGGCCATAACGGCTCTTGCCGAAAGCGCCATGCAGACCGCCATGCCGATGCCCAGGATCACCGCCTGACCCAGATTGAGCCAAGCAAGAGAGGTCCAGGTCTTTGTCGCCGCCTTCTCGTACTTCGCCATTGAGACGTCGAAGCGAGCGGCCTCCATCTTTTCATTGCCGAAATACTTGACCGTCTCGAAGTTCAGAAGGCTGTCGATTGCCTTGGAATTGGCGTCCGTATCGCTTTCGTTCATCTCCCGGCGGATGCCGATCCGCCAGTTCGAGCATTTGATCGTGAACCAGACATAGGCAACGATCATTACCGCCACGATGACAACATACATGAAGCCGAACTGATACCAGATGACCGCCGCCATGATGGCGAATTCGAAAACGGTGGGAATGCCGTTGAGGATCGTGAACCGGACGATGGATTCGATCCCCTTGACGCCACGTTCGATGACGCGGCTGAGGCCACCCGTCCGCCGTGCCAGATGAAATCGCAGGGAAAGCTGGTGCAAATGCCGGAAGGTCAGGATCGCGAGCTGGCGCACGGCATGCTGTCCGACGCGCGCAAACAGGGCGTCCCGGAGCTGGTTGAACGCGACAGCCAGAAAGCGCGCAGCATTGTAGGCCAGAACGAGCATGACAGGCGCGACGAGAAACGCCGGCAATCCCGTGTCGGTACCCGTCAGCGCATCCGTCGACCAGGCGAAGAAATAGGGGGAAAAGACCGTCACGATCTTCGCAATGATGAGTGCAAAGAGTGCCAGGAGAACGCGTCTTTTCAGATCGGGCCGGTCCGACGGCCAGATGTAGGGCCACAAGTTGCTCAGCGTCGATAGCGTGCTGCCCTCATCGGCGCTGACAACCTTCTGGGTCCGGGAACTCTGGCTGCCTCTGGCCGCATCGGTGGACCGCTGCGCCGAGGTGGCTGATTGATCTGTCAATTCTTTCTCCGGGGCCACAGAAAGCGACCCGTTTTCTTTAGTCGATCTTCGTTTTCGCCGAATGCAGGGCGAGATCCGCAGGCGACTGCAAGGCGTTCAGTTCTTTCCAGAAATCATCCGAGAAAGCTTCCGCCCGGCACAGCATGTCGTGATTCAGGAAGTAGTGGCAATTGCGGCCCCTGGCATCGCAGACCAGAAGCCCCGCATCCTTGAGTACCTGCAGATGCTGTGAAACGGTCGACTGGGCCAGCGGCAGGTGGTCGACGATCTCACCGCAGCAGGCTTCGTCGCGCATCGCCAGTTGCTTTATGATTGCAAGCCGGGCCGGATGCCCAAGCGCGCGGAAAATCGCTGCGAGTTCCTCGCAGTTTGACAAGCACGCCGAAGCGGGTCCGCAGGTCTTTTCTGACGGTTGCCCCGTCTCGCTCATCAAACCGCTCCTTTTTCACGAAACCGTGTTTCATCGTAGATATGCGATGAATTTGTCAAAAAGCAAGTGGTTCAAACGAAATTGGCAGGCAGGCCGAAGAGGCCCCCTGCCAATATTCCTCAGGCCCGGATTGCCGTCAGCCCCTGTTGGACGCGTCCTGTTCCCTGTCCGGCCAGTTCACGTCTCCCTCGGGTGTGAGAAAGACCTGCCCCGGATAAATCAGGTCGGGGTCCCGTATCTGGTCCTGGTTCGCCTGGTAGATCGTCGTGTAGCGCACACCATCGCCGTAAAGACGCCGCGAGATGCGCCACAGATTGTCGCCCTTGCGGATGATGACGACCGGAAGCGACTTCTGGACATCGGCGCCCTGGCTACCCTGACCGCTCCCCGACCCCGTCGCAACCACCTTGGTCAAAACGATCTGCTTGTCCTGTTCCTTCTCGAAGGTCACGGCGGCACGCGCGTCCACTGTATCGCCATCCTGCGCAATCAGGTCGGCCCGGACCTCGACATTTCCTTCCGGCACATTCTTGGTGCCCTGCACCAGCCACCTGCCGCTGGAATTGACCTTGGCCTCGCCCTGGAAATCTTCACCGACATAAACGCGTACCGAAGACCCAGGCTTTCCTGTCCCGGCAACATAGACCTTGTCCGGTTCGGATTCGACAGCCTCCACCGTGACAGAAGGCTCCGCGTCCGCAGCGGCCTGCTGTTGCGGCTGCGCTGCCGGTTCGCCTGCGGCCTGACCCGCCTGCTCCTGCCGAATTCCATTTCCGCTGACTTCGCCGGCAGCCGTCTGTGTTTCAACCGGCTGGCCGGCGGGCTCCTGGCTGTTGCCTGCGGTTTCCCGCTGAGCAGTGCCGGCGTTTTGAGAGGCCACGGCCTGCCCGGTTTGTGCCGTTTCCGTCTTGCTGGTATCGACCGCCGCGGTGTCATTGGCCGGCGCGGCGTTTTGCCCCTGGCTCAGTGCGGCTGTTTCGGCGGTGCCGGTTTGCACCGGTGCATCAGCCGTTTCGCCGATTGCCTGGCCATTGCCGCTGGCGCCAGCGGCAGATTGCGGTTGTGTTGCCGTATTCTGCGAAGCCGGCGCGTTAGCCGCACCGTCTGCCTGGGCCGGCTGTTCTGCGGGGGCAGTGCCGCCGGCCGTGGCCGTGTTGCTGTCCCTGGCGGCCGGCAATGCGGCTACGACCGTTTCGGCATTTTGTGCTTCGCCAGCACCTGACGCGGCCTGTTCGGTGCCCTGCTGTGCCGGAAGTTGCGCGATCAGTTCATCCGTTTCGGGCTTCTGCAGAATGTTGGAGGGCACATCCGGGGAGTTCAGAACCACGAGCGGCTGCTCCTTGCCGCCCTCGGGAACGGAGACAATGAGACGCTGCTCGGATTCTTCGATGGATGTACCCTTCTCGTCGTGAACCTCGAGACCGACATCATAGTCGCCGGGCTTGAGCGGTTCTTCCAGAATGATCGTCCACTCACCCGCCTGGTTGGCAATGCTCTTGCCGACAACTTCGCCATTGGCGGTCAGGGCGACCATGGCGCCGGCATCGGAGCGGCCGGCAACAACGGTTTCGCCGGTGGGTTCGACACCGACGACATCAAAGCTCGGTCCCTTGACCGGCGGGACCGGGACCGGGTCCGGTTCCGCTTCGGCCTGTTGCGGCTGGGCAGAAGGTTTCTCGTCAGTCAGCGCCTGTCCGGAATCGTCCTTTGCAGGCGCTGCTGCCTGCACCTCTTTCTTTTCGGACTTGGCTTCCGAGTTTGTCGGATTCTGCGCTGTTTCGACGGCGTCCGGTTCGGGTGCGAAAAGGACATCCTTGTAGACATAAGCGCCGGCGATCGCCGCTATCGCGAGCGGTACCGCAACAACTGCAGTGCGGACCAGAGTGTTCTTGTTCATTGTTTTCCCGTCAGAAGGCTTGCGCGCATGCCGCACTGCGTCAAATGCAGTTCGTGGTCTGGCGCAGCATCTGCCCCTGTCACATTTAATTAGCTACCCATCCATAGCCCCCTTTTGAGGGCACGGCAAGAAATCCCGCTTGTTTCCCAAGGGTCTCAAAACAGAATGCTTGACCTTTAGGGGATCTGAATGCCACATCTTTGCGTCATGAATACGGTTTCTCAAAATCAACTTACAAGCGTCTGTGTCTATTGCGGTTCCAGCTTCGGCTCCGACCCGGCACATGAAGCGGCGGCAACACGTCTTGGCCAGATCATCGCCGAGGCGGGCCTGCGCCTCGTTTATGGCGGCGGGTCCGTCGGCCTGATGGGAACGGTCGCGAATGCCGCCCTCGAATCGGGCGGAGCGGTGACCGGAATCATCCCGCGGTTCCTGGAAAAACGGGAGGTCATGCTGGAGACGCTCGAAGACCTAGTCATCACCGAGGACATGCACGAGCGCAAGCACCTGATGTTCCAGAAGTCCGACGCCTTCATTGCTCTGCCAGGCGGCATCGGCACTCTGGAAGAAGCCGTCGAGATGATGACCTGGGCGCAACTCGGCCAGCACAAGAAACCGGTCGCCCTGGCCAACATAAACGGCTTCTGGTCCCCCTTGCTGGAACTGCTCGATCACATGCGCGCACAAGGATACATCAGGCCGGATACCGAAGTTCCCTATCTGGTGGCGAAAAAGGTCGAGGACATTCTGCCGATGCTGCGGGCCTCCGTCGCCGGCCGCGTGAATGATGAGACGGATGCTCTGGCCAAGGTAACGGATTTCTGAGCCCGCCACCCAGATTGCGGTGCCGCGCTTCCGGGCCTGAACGTTCGGCACACGCTTTATCATGTCCGGAGACCACTTACGCACCGGAAGTTGAAGTCCTCCCCTCGCAAGAGTAAACTCCTCAAAACCCGCCCGCCCCGGACGTTCCCATGCAGACCACCCTCCTTGTTGAAGACGCGTCGTTTTTCGAAAAAGCGATCGTCAAGAAATTGCATGACGTGGGACGTCATCAGATCATGGTTGCACGCAACTATGCCGAGGCGGAAAGCTGCCTGAACCTGCCGATCGGCGAACCGGACCTTGCTCTTGTCGACCTGACACTGCCGGATGCTCCGGACGGCGAGATCGTTGACCTGTGCGACGAATGGAACATTCCGACGATCGTGTTCACGAGCCGGTTCGATCCGAAAATACGCAAGAAGATGCTACAGAAGGGCGTCATTGACTACGTCCTGAAAGATTCCCCTGGGAGCCTCGACTATGTCGCCGACCTGATCCGGCGGCTTTCGAAGAACCCGGGTATCGGCATCCTGGTGCTGGACGACGCGACCGTGGAGAGACAGGCGATCGCGCAAATCGTCTCCAAGCACATGTACAAGGTCTACCAGGCTGCGAGCACCGACGAAGCGCTCGATTGCCTGAAAGAAAACAATGACATCAAACTGGTTCTGGCGGACTACTTTTTACCCGGCAAGGACGGGTTCGCGTTCCTGAAAGCGGTCCGCCGCAACCACAGCCGCGAAAAGGTCGGCATTATCGGGATGTCGGCCGTGACGAATTCCGACAACCGGGTCCGGTTTCTGAAATACGGCGCTGCGGATTTTGTCGACAAGAACTGCTCACCCGAGGAATTGCTCCTCAGGGTGTCGCAGAACCTTGCCTATATCTACCGGATCGAGGAACTGAACAACCTGGCCATGAGGGATGCCCTGACCGGGCTCTACAACCGGCGCTTTCTGCTGGAAGACCAGGCAAAGGCGATCCAGTCCTGGGTTCCGGATGCCGGAACGAAAAACTGGCTTGTGCTCATGGATCTCGATGCGTTCAAGAGCGTCAACGACAATCACGGACACGATTTCGGAGACGCCGTCCTGAAGAGCTTCGCACGGCGCTTGTCCAGATTTGCCAGCAACGATGATTTCGCCATCCGTCTCGGCGGCGACGAATTCTGCGTGCTGCTGCGCAACCAGTCGGAACAGGCCGCGCAGGACCGGCTCGCCGAACTGCTCAAGGACGTTCAAAACACCCCCGTCGAGCACAGGGGTCAAAAGCTGAACATCAAGACCAGTGTTGGACTTGCACCCTTGCTCGGCGGAGATCTGTCGGAAAGCCTGAAGGTCGCAGACCTCAATCTCTATTCCGCAAAACGCGCCTCACGCGCCATGCAGTGACCCTTTCCGAGAGCGCCATGGCCCTCAAGGTCAGCGCGCACGCCTGTAGCGTTGCCAGCTGTCCAGCGTGAAGACGGCCAAGGCCGCCCAGATCATTGAAAAGGCAAGCAGCTTCGTCGGGTCGAGCGGTTCGTGCCAAACATAGACAGCCATCAGAAAGTGCAGCGACGGTGCCAGGTATTGCATCAGGCCCAGCATGAACAGCGGGAGGCGGCGTGCGGCGGCGGAAAACAGTGTCAGCGGCAGCGCGGTGACGATGCCCGTGCCGATGAGAGCGATCAGCACCGGAATATCGCCCAGGACCAGTGCATCCGCCCCCGTGCCGAGGCTGTAAAGCAGATAGGCCGCCGCAAGGGGAAACAGCAAGAGGGTTTCGACGAACATGCCCGGCGTCGCCTTGACCGGCGTCACCTTTCGGACATAGCCATATCCGGCGAAGCTGAATGCCAGGATCAGCGAGACCCACGGAACGCCACCGGCAAGGATCGCCTGGATCAAAACCGCCAGGGTGGCGATCGCGACCGCAAATCCCTGCCCCATCGAGAGGCGTTCTTTAAGCACGACAAGGCCGACCAGAATGCTCACCAGCGGGTTGATGAAGTATCCGAGGGATACGTCGAGAACGCGTTCCTGCTCGATGGCCCATACGAAAACAAGCCAGTTCACACCAATGAACGTTGCCGACGCCATAAGCCGCACGAGGATTGCAGGCTGTTCAAGCGCTTCACGGACCTCCTGCCAGCGCCCGCGCAGATAGAGGAACAGGCCCACGAACAGGATCGACCAGACGATCCGATGCGACACGACGATATCGGCGGGAACGGAATCGGTCAGCTTGTAGTAGGCGGGAAAGAAGCCCCACATGACATAGGCCGAGAGCCCGAAGAAAAGGCCTTGCCGAAACTCCGCCCGTGCCTCGGCTTCAGAGACCGGCTGCGACATGTGTTCTGCCTTTCTGACGCCCGAAGATCAGACGCTGTCCGCTTTCAGAAGCGCGAATGTGATGGAGTCCACCAGGGCCTGGAAGGAAGCATCGACGATGTTCGGCGAGACGCCGATGGTAAACCAGCGGCGCTGTGTGCGGGCGTCATGGCTTTCTATCAATACACGGGTGACCGCGCCCGTGCCGCCGTTCAGGATACGCACCTTGTAGTCCACAAGTTCCAGACCGACGATCGCTTCCTGGTACTTGCCCAGATCCTTGCGCAGCGCCATGTCGAGTGCGTTCACCGGGCCGTTGCCTTCCGCCACCGACATGCGGGTTTCACCGTCAATATCAACCTTTACGACCGCCTCGGACACCGTGATGAGATCCCCGATCGCGTTGAAGCGGCGCTCGACCATGACCTTGAACGAACTGACTTCGAAATAGCGCGGGACTTCGCCAAGCTCACGGCGCGCCAGCAACTCGAACGAGGCGTCCGCAGCCTCGTAGGCGTACCCCTCGGACTCCCGTTCCTTCACCAGGGCAAGAAGCCGGTCGAGTTTCGGGTCCGCCTTGTCCACCTCGATGCCGACACGTGCCAGTTCTCCAAGCAGATTGCTCTTGCCCGCCTGATCGGAGACGAGCACCCGTCGCTGGTTGCCAACGACCTCCGGCGCGACATGCTCATAGGTCTGAGGGTCCTTCAGGATTGCCGAAGCATGAATGCCAGCCTTGGTGGCAAAGGCCGTTTCGCCGACATAAGGCGCCTGCCTGTCCGGCGAACGGTTCAGGATCTCGTCAAACGCATGCGAGACCGAGGTAATGTCCTCGAGCTGTTCGTCACTGACGCCGATTTCGAACCGGTCTGCAAAAGCGCTCTTGAGCTTCAGCGTCGGGATCAGGGTGACCAGGTTGGCATTGCCGCAACGTTCCCCGAGACCATTCAGCGTTCCCTGTATCTGGCGCACGCCCGCATCAACTGCCGCAAGAGAGTTTGCGACCGCCTGCCCGGTGTCGTTATGGGTGTGAATGCCGAGATGCGTTCCCGGTACCACTTCCTGCACCCTGGAGACGATATGGTAGATCTCGTCCGGCAGGGTGCCGCCGTTGGTGTCGCACAAGACGACCCATCGCGCTCCTGCCTGGTAGGCCGTGCGCGCGCAATCGAGGGCGTAGTCCGGATTGGCCTTGTAACCGTCAAAGAAATGCTCGCAATCGATCATGGCTTCCTTGCCGGCCGCAACGGCGGCCTCGACCGTGTCATGGATGGATTCCAGGTTTTCCTCGTTGGAGCAGCCGAGCGCGACCTCGACATGATAATCCCAGGCTTTCGCGACAAAGCAGCAGGCATCCGATTTGCTGGCCAGCACCTGCTGCAGACCAGGGTCGTTCGCGGCCGACCGCCCGACACGCTTGGTCATGCCGAAGGCCGTGAAAAGCGCCTTCTGCGTCCGTTTCTCGCTGAAAAACTCGGTATCTCCGGGATTTGCGCCCGGATATCCGCCCTCGACATAATCGACGCCGAGCCGTTCCAACAACTCGGCGATGACGATTTTTTCGTTCACCGAAAAGTCGACACCGCTGGTCTGAGCCCCGTCGCGCAGCGTCGTGTCAAAAAGATAAAGGCGTTCCTTGGTCATCGGTGTTTCCTCGCCGTCATTCGACCGGCTATTTTGTTTTTTCCGGCGAGACCGGCGCAGCGGGCTGTACCGCAGGCCAGGTTTCGGTGTCGTAATCGGGATGCTGGTTGGAAATGATCGTGTCCAGGAAGACAGCCGTTTCAACGTCTTCCTCGGTGCGGCGTTCAGGGATCGCTGCCATGGCGTCAGTATAGGGCAGCTTGGCTTCAACGCCGTATTGGATCACCGGCGCGATCCCTTCCGGATTGTCGAAAGCCCCAATGGCGATGCCGACGTCTCCGGGGGCTTCATAGGTCAGTGGCGTCCCGCATTCAGGGCAAAACCCGCGGGCGACGTGATTTGAACTCTGGAAGCGCTTGGGCTCTCCCCTCGTCCATATCAATGTCGCAGGTGCGCGAATGCCGACGAGCGGCGCATAGAAGGAGCCGAAGGCCTTCTGGCACATGCGGCAATGGCAGATTGACGCCGTCGCCAGTTCGCCCTCGACGCGAAAACGAACCGCGCCACACTGACAGCCGCCTGTGTGAACGCGCGTTTCGGGCCCGCTCATCGCTTGACCTCCCAGGACGTGATCCTTTCGCCTGTCGCTGAGTCTTTTGAATCCTTTAGAAGAATTCCCTGAGACATCAGTTCATCGCGGATCCGGTCGGCTTCTGGCCAGTTCTTCGCCTTGAGTGCCTCCAGACGTCTCGTGACCTCGGCTTCGATCGCGGCATTGTCTATGCCGCTCAGGTCGGCCGCGACCGGACGCAGCCCCATGAGTGCGGCGGATGCGGAATAGGCTTTCATTTTGCCGCTGTCCCGCGCCGCCTCGCCCGCCAGGGCATGAAGCGCCTGGATGGCAGCCGACGTGTTCAGATCGTCCTTCAGCGCATCCAGCACGTCAGGCGAAGGCTCGGCGTCCGTTTCGGCAGGATCCGGCCATTTCGACAAAAGGTTCTCCGCCTCTTCCAGTTTTCTGACGGAAAAGTCGATTGGTTCCCGGTAGTTCGTCATGAGCATGGCAAGACGCAGCACTTCGCCCGGCCATTTCCGGCCACCGAAATTCTCGGTCTCCAGGAGTTCCTGGATAGTGAAGAAATTGCCTTCCGACTTGGACATCTTCTTTCCTTCCACCTGAAGGAAACCATTGTGCATCCAGTAGTTGGCCATGGTCTTCGTGTCATGCGCGCAGCAGGACTGGGCAATCTCGTTTTCATGATGCGGGAAGATCAGGTCGAGCCCGCCGCCATGAATGTCGAACACCTTTCCCAGGTGATGCGCGCTCATGACCGAGCATTCGATATGCCATCCCGGACGGCCGCGTCCCCACGGGCTGTCCCAGCCCGGTTCGTCGTCGGACGAGAGCTTCCAGAGCACGAAGTCTCCCGGGTTCTTCTTATGCGCATCGACCGCAATGCGGGCACCGGCGATCTGCTCGTCCAGCTTGCGCTTGGACAGGCCGCCATATTCCGGCATGGAGGCCGTATCGAAGAGAACTTCCCCCTCGGCCTGATAGGCATGTCCCTTGCCGATCAACTGCCCGATCATCGCGATCATGCCGTCAATGTGCTGGGTCGCCCGCGGTTCATGATCGGGCTGAAGCACGTTCAGCGCCGCGATGTCCTTGTGAAACTGATCCGCCGTCCGTTGGGTGACCCTGGCGATCGCCTCATTGAGCGGAAGGCCTGGATGATCCCGCAGCGCGCGGGCATTAATCTTGTCATCCACATCGGTGATGTTGCGCGCATAGGTAACGTGGCCCGGTCCGTAGACGTGCCGCAGGAGGCGGTAAAGCACGTCGAACACGATCACCGGACGTGCGTTTCCGATGTGCGCAAAGTCGTAGACTGTGGGGCCGCAGACATAAAGGCGCACGTTCTCGTCATCGATGGCCCGGAAATCTTCCTTTTCGCGGGTCAGCGTATTGGTGAACTTCAAGCCCTTGTTCGTGCCGGATTTTTCAGTCTCAGCGGCGCTCATGTCAAACGGTCTCCTGGCCGGCTGACCGGGCGATCCGTCTCAGGAGATTTTTTGCCAAGAGGGAACGGCCACAGCCAGCGGTGTCGCTAGCTGCAAATAATGGTGATCGAAATGATGTTCCGTGTGGCCGTCATCATGGGCGCTTTATGGACCGGAAAGCAGGACGCGGTCAAGGCTGCATTTTGACCCGGACCGCGCCGGGAAAAGCGCGGCGTTGGCGCATCCTCTCACATCGACTAGACTTTACAACAAGGGAATCAGAGGGGGATTTCGCCATGGTTGTGCCGCGTTCAAAAAATCCGTTTACCTACGCCGCCGCCCTGGCGAGCGCTGTCTTGCTGTCTGTCTCGATGTCGGAGACGAGCGCTCTCGCGCAGTCGACGGAGGCACCGCCTCCCGTGACCGAACAGGCGGCTCCTGAGCCGCAAACCCCGATCGCCGTCGCCATAAAGGCGTCCATTTCACAAGACGTGCCGGAAGGGCTGCAAGCCTACTATGCCGAACGGGTCTATGCCCCCGTCTGGTTCGATCAGAACGGCCTGAGGGAAAACGCTCATCTGGCAATTGCCGCAATGGCCGAGGCCAACGATCACGCGCTCAATCCGAACAATTACAATCCCCTCGGCCTGGCGCAGCAGACCGAGACGGCACAGACCCCGGAGGAATGGGCGGCGTTCGATCTGGAACTTTCCCGCCAGTTCCTGCGCTATGCAACCCATCTCTCTTCTGGTCGCGTCCAACCCAACAAGATCAACAAGGCGCTGAACCTTTTCCCGGACCGGCCCGATCCGAAGTCCCTTTTTAAAAACGCGGAACAATCGGTCGACTTCAGCGCCTTCCTCGACAGCCTGGCGCCCCAGTCGGATAACTACGCACGGCTGAAACGCCGGCTCGCCCAATACAGGCAGAAAGCGGAAACCGGCGGGTTCACATCCGTGCCGGATGGCGAGGTGCTCAAACCCGGCATGACCGACCCGCGCGTCACCGTCCTGCGCACGCGCCTGATGGAAGAAGACATCCCGGGAGCCGAAGACCATACGGGCGAGGTCTATGACGGTGCGATCGTCGAAGCGGTGAAAACCTTCCAGGAACACCACGGTCTGGCGACCGACGGCGTGATCGGCAAAAACACGCTGGCCCGGCTCAACATCCCGCTCCAGGACAAGCTCGTGCAGATGGAGCTCAACATGGAGCGCAGACGCTGGATGCGCGACTATCTCGGGGAGTTCTATGTCTTTGTGAACCTTGCGGACCAGAACCTGAAGGTGGTGCGCGACGGAAAGACGATCCACACGACGCGGGTCGTTGTCGGCAAACCCTATCATGCAACGCCGGTCTTTTCCGATCAGCTTGAATATGTGGAGATCAATCCGTTCTGGAATGTCCCCTACTCGATCGCAACGAAGGAGTATCTGCCCAAGCTGAAACAGAACCCGTCGGCGCTCAGCCGCCAGAATATCAGGGTGTTTCAGGACGGAAACGAGGTCGCCGCAACACGGGTGGCCTGGAACAGCTATTCGGGAGGCAACTTCCCGTTCCGCCTGCGCCAGGATCCGGGCAACGGCAATGCGCTCGGCCGCATCAAGTTCATGTTCCCGAACGAATTCAACATCTATATCCACGACACACCGTCCAAATCCCTGTTCTCGCAGGCCGAGCGTGCCTACAGCCACGGCTGTATCCGGGCCTCGAACCCGTTCGCGCTGGCTGATGTGCTGCTTGCAGACAACAACTCCACCCCAGGGCATTGGGAGGGAATTCGAGACACCCAAAAACGGACGGTGATCAAGCCGGTCGTGCCGATCGAGGTGCACCTCACCTATCTGACCGCCTGGATGAACAAGGACGGGTCGACCCACTTCCGGAAAGACATTTATGGCCGCGACGAGGTGCTTCTTGACGCGCTCAGAAAGGCGATGACGGACAACCTTTAGAAGTTAAGCCTCCGTTTCTATTTGTCTTTTCTTTCTGTTTAGACAAATGAACGGACGCTGAACGCACTGCTCAGTATCAGTTCAAGCGGTGCACCTTAGTCTCCGGGCAATCGATACAGATTGTCTTCAGGAGACCCCGATGTTGAACCGCGTATTTGTCCTTCTTTTCCTGGCCATCGTTCTGGGTGGTCCTTTCGCCGCGCTTATCGCGATCACGGACGGAACCAAGGCCTTCGGCAGCGAATTGCAGCAAAAGAGCATGTGTCTGGCGACGGGTACCGGGTGCGGCGACGGCAACATTCTGGTGACGGTGGCAGGCCGAATCTAAACCAACCTCAGCAACGTGTGGTGTCAATCGCCCGAGACTTGAAGTTTCCGCGCGTGTTTGGCACAGTCACCTGATGGACTACAAAGCACTTGAAGATAAGGCAGAATCCGCAGCCGACTTCCTGAAGATGATGGCATCGGCACCCAGGCTGCTTCTCATGTGCCTCGTTCTTGAAGAAGAGCGTTGCGTCAGCGAGCTCGCCGAGGCCACAGGCATGAGGATGCCAACCGTTTCACAACAGCTTTCGCTGCTGCGCGCCCAGGGGCTGGTTGCGACGCGCCGGGAGGGCACCACGATCTATTACCGCCTGTCGAGCGAGCCCGTCAAAGACGTCATGGCAATGCTTTACAAGCATTTCTGCGCCGGTGCCGACCTGCCCGTCGCCAGACACCTGGAGACGCTCGACGCGGACTAGATGTGCTTTCCAATGCGCTTTTTTCCTCAATCCGTCAGATAGTCACCGCATTTGGGCGGGGCCTGGTCTCCCCAGGGCATCAGCGGTACCGTTGAGGTTGAATTCTTCGGACTGCCTTCAATCAGCTTGTCTGAATACACAAGATAAACCAGCACGTTCCGCTTCACGTCGCAGCCGCGCACAATCTGCATTTTCTTGAAGACAAGAGACCGCCGCTGGCGGAACATCTCTTCACCCTGCTCGAACTTCTCCTTGATGGTCACCGGACCGACCTGACGGCAGGCCAGGGATACGTCGGAAACCTCCTCAGCGACACCCAGCCAGCCGGACACCCCGCCTTTTTCCGGAACGGTGAAATGGCAGGCAACGCCGTCCACCAACGGATCGTCGATCGCATAGGTCGCGAGTTTGTGGTCCGGTGTCAGAAACTTCCAGACGGTCGATTTCTTGAATATCAGATCCGGCTCATCCGCCGAAAAGGCCGGTGCCGCGCCGAGCAAGCCAAGAACAAGTGCAAGAACTCCGGCGATGGAAAAACGCATCGATTTACCTCCGAGTGCAGATCGCACTGACATGTGGTGACGATGCCCGTTCAGTCAAGCAAGCCGGCTGCCGTCAACAAAACAAGACGCACGCCAAGAAGGCGTGCGTTGCAAGACGTGTTCATTTTGGGTGACGAATTGCGACCTGGTTATCGGGCTGCTTCCATGAGAACCTTCGGTTCTGATGCGCTGTCAGTCTCGTCTTCATCCGCGGAGCCGTCCGGGCCCTCGTCATCGCCCAGTCTGACAATATCCTCCGAGGACAGGTCGAGCGGCTCTTCTTCCGCCTGAGAGCCCCCGCCGTCTCCTTCCAGAAGCGACGCGGCAAAATCGTTGTCCGAAACAAGTTCCGTCGCGGCCCTGTCGATCGGATTCTCGGGGACTTCAGCCGCATCTTCGCTGTCATCTTCGACAGCGGGCGGAACCGGTTCGAGACCGGCAAGCGCATCCTTCAGGTCGGCACATCTCTCGCGCGTCCAGATTTGCGGCTGGTCCAGTCCGAGTGCCTCGTCATAAGCGCGCGCGACATTGATCGGCAGGTTGAGCTCAAAGTCCGTTTTCGAAGCGAACTGCGATGCCAACGCATCATTCACCGCCGCGAAAGTATCCTTGAGCCCGAGATTCTGTTCGACGCATGCCGCTGCCGCGTCCCGCAACGTCGTGACGAAGTCGCGTGTGGTTTCAATGGCCTGAGCCACTGCCGTCGCGCCGATGGCCGCCCTGCTCCTGCCGGGCATCAGCGTCGTCGGACGGAATGCGGCGATCCGGTCAAGCGCTCTTGTCCAATCCCCCAGATGCGCATCGCCGCAATAGGGAATCGCGGATGTCTGCACAAGATCTCCGGTGAACATGACCGCGCTGCCCGGAACCCAGACAACGAGATCTCCCGTCGTGTGGCCCCGGCCGAGATGCATCAGACGAACGTCGATGCCGCCAAGATCGATCGACATCGAGGAGGCAATGGTGAGGCTCGGAAGACTGATGGTCGTCGTGGCAGGAAGCGCCTCGAACAAGCCGGGCATGCGCTCGCGGGCCACCAGAATTTCTTCAGCTCCGCGCGTGTCCATCATCCGCCTGGTCAGATCGGACGCAACGATCTCGCCTGCCTCGAAGGCATTGGCGCCGAGTGAACTGTCTGCATGGAAATGCGTCAGAACCACCTGCTTGACCGGTTTGTCCGTAACGCCGCGGACTTTCTCTAGAACACGTTCGGCGTGTTCAGGCGTCGCCTGGGCATCGATGATAAGGACACCGCGCTCACCAACGATGACCCCGGTATTGGAGCATCCGTCAGCGCTGTAGGCATAGCAACCACGACCCAGTTCCTCGAACCGTTCATTCGCTCCCGTCGGATTCTCGGAGTTGTTCGATTCGTTCGTCATTGCGGCCTCGCTTTCATGCCAGCTGTCTGGTTGACTTCCAGGAATTTCCGAATTGCCACACACTCTTTTTCTGTTGACCGTAGCGTCTCAGTTTCCGTCTCTGATTCGCAATTTTTCACGTCTGCATTCCTTAACTATTCCCTGTTTATCAACAGATAGGTCCGCCAATTCGTCCGCTCCAAGACTTGGCTAGCCGAAGCTCTGCGCAAATTTTGGCTTCAAAGTTGAACAATTTTCGAAGCAGCGCGGGTTGTCTTTCACCGGCGCCTTGTTCGTTTATACTTGCTAGTGACACAAAGTGGCCGGAACACGGCATGGATTTCTGCCAGCGGAATTTGGCGGATGAAATATTGCAGGGCTGGAATACATCATGTCGCGCAAAACAGGTTCCGACACCCGGACGATATCGGACGGCTCAGATGACAGGCCCATCTTGAGATTAAGCCACTTTCTGCCTTACCAGCTCAATCATCTCGCCGAGACTGTCAGCCGTTCCTTTTCCAAGATCTATGCCGAGAAATACGGGATTGGCATCCCGGAGTGGCGCGTCATCGCCACGCTTGGCGAACACGGGGTCATGACGGCGCGCGATATCAGTACGGCGACATCGATGCACAAGACCAAGGTCAGCCGCGCCGTTGCAGCCCTGGAAAAACGCGAGTTTGTCGCCCGTGACAGGAACCCGGACGACATGCGCGAGCAGGCGCTCAGGCTGGCACCTGCAGGGATCTCACTTTACGAAGACATCATTCCGAAAGCGCTTGCCTATTCCGAGGATCTGCAGAATGCGCTGACGAGCGAGCAGAAACAGCTGCTTGCCTCTGTCTTTGACGAGTTGCACCGCGCCGTCCGGGAGCGCGATGGAGACTGAGACTTCACCGGAACGTGTCCCGGGTGCATTAACCGAACGTGAGCGCTTTCGTTGCTATTGATTGGGACAAGGACGATACTTCAGAGGGTGAAAGACGGTTCAGCAGAAAGGCTGAATTGCCGGGGACAAGCGATGAGGCGTCAGAGAAGTGCCAAATCCGTGCGTTTAGTGCGTGCAGTCTGCGTTGCAACAGCGCTGCTGCTGCCGTCCCATGCCGCCTATGCGGCAAGTTGCTCCGCCCTGAAGTCCGAACTGCGGAAGCTGGAATCGTCAAACGGGTCCCAATCGGCTGCTGCGCGCAAGTGGTCGAAGGCAAAACGGCAGCAGGAAAAAGCGATCGCGGCGGCCTCGCGCGATGCCAGACATTTCGGTTGCGCGCAAAACCGAACGGCGAAATGCACGGATCTCAACGGCAAACTAAAACGGATGAACTCCAACCTCGCCGCGATCGAGCGTCAGCTCAAACGATCCGGCGGGGGCGCTTCGGCGAAGAACACGAAACGCATAAGGCAGGTGCGCGCGGCGCTTGACCGGCAGGACTGCAACGCGCCCGCGAGAAACCGGCAGGCAAAGGCGCAAGGCGATGCGGATCAGCCCAAGGCAAAATCGTTCTTTTCCCGTCTCTTCAACGCAGGGCCGCGCGTGGAGCAGACCACGGCGCGGACCGGAGACCGCGAGATCGAGACGGTCAGGCGCGCACAGCGCTCCGATGCGACGCGCCCGACGCTTCCCTCTGGCGGTGTTTTCAGAACTCTTTGCGTGCGGACCTGCGACGGCTATTTCTTTCCGGTCAGTTTCTCGACCGACAAAAGCCAGTTCGTGAATGACGCGGCCCGTTGCACGGAAATCTGTCCGGCTGCCCCGACCGAACTCTACGTTTACCGCAATCCGGGCGGAGACCAGTCGCAAATGATGTCGCTTGCCGGTATTCCGTATGCCGAGCAGCCGTTTGCGTTCCGCTACAAGTCCGAGTTCGTGGAAGGCTGCAGTTGCAGACTATCCAGGAATTCCAAATCTCGATCTGGATGGTCCGAGGTGAGCGTGTCGTCCGGCGGGCGCCTGTTCTTTTCCGACATAAGCGCCGGGCTTCCGAACCGCGGTCTCCAACCCAGTCAGGGAGAGACATTTGAAACCGCGGACAAGACCCCGGCGCTCCTGTCCAGGCTACCACTGAACCCCTCGCAATTGCCGAGACACGAAGATCCGGGCACGCTTTTCAACCTTGAGAAGGGATTTGACGTCACCAAGGTTGCCGCGTTCATCGCGAAGGACGCCATCTCCCCGGATGGTGGCGGGGCGCGGCGCGCTCCGTCTGCAGATGGCGACTTCCCGCTGCTTTCGCTCCGCAAGCAGACTGAAGAAGACGAGATAGAAGCCGTCGCGGTTTCACCGGTCTTCAAATCCGACGATCAGGGATTTCGACCCATGCCGGAAAGCACGCCTTCGGTCAGGGTAGTCGGTCCAGACTATTTTGTCGCCCAATAAGGGGCAGCAGCATTTTCATGTCCGGACCGTGATCCATGCCGGTCAGAGCGCGGCGCAGGGGCATGAACAGCGCCCGGCCCTTTCGGCCCGTTTCCGATTTCAAGGCTGCCGTCCAGGTCCCCCAGGTCTGCTCGGTCACATCGCCCTCGGGAAACAATTCCCTCGCCCGCACGACGAATTCCCGGTCTTCTTCGTCGACATGCGAGGCAACGGGACCCGTCACGACATTCCAGTAAAGCAGTGCGTCGCGGACAATTTCGCAATTGCCGCGAACCGTTTCCCAGAAGTCCGCGCCGCCACCGACCTCCATCTCAGTCAGACGATCGCTGACGGCTTCAAAAGGCAGATCGTGCACCAGCCGGGCATTGAGGCCCTTGAGTTCCTCGGGATCAAACTTGGCCGACGATCTGGAAACGCTCGACAGGTCGAACTTTTCGATCAGCGCCTTCATGTCGGGAAGGGGTTCTACCGCCTGGCTGGTTCCCGTCAGGACGGCCAATGACGCGACAGACATCGCTTCAAGGCCAGCTTCTCTCAACGATCCGATAGACAGGGCTCCCTTGCGCTTTGAAAGCCCCTCGCCGTCTCGCGTCGTCAGGAGGTTGTGATGGCCGAAAACCGGGGCACCGGCGCCAAGTGCTTCGAAGATGGCGATCTGGACACCCGTATTGGCAACATGATCCTCGCCGCGGATCACATGTGTCACGCCCATGTCGATATCATCGACGATCGACGGCAACGTGTAGAGGTATGTTCCGTCCGCGCGGATCAGCACCGGGTCGGACAGCGACGCGAGATCGACGGACTGGCTGCCCCGGCAGAGATCGTACCACGTGACATCTGTCCGCCTCGTCTCAAAGGGATCGCCGTCGTGGTTCGGCAGAACGAAGCGCCAATGGGCTATGCGGCCTTCGGCTTCGAAGGCGGCCCGCTCTTCTTCGGACTGTTTCAGTCCGGCGCGGTCATAGACCGGAGGCCTGCCCAGCGCGCGCTGACGCGAGCGCCGGCGCTCCAGTTCGTCCGGCGTTTCGTAGCAGGGATAAAGAAGGCCGGCGTCCTTCAGTTTCTGCGCGGCTGCGTCATAACTCGGCACCCGCTCCGACTGGCGCTCGATCACGTCCGGTTCGATGCCCAGCCAGCGCAGATCCTTCTCGATCGATTCCGCATATTCGGCTTTCGACCGCTCCAGATCGGTGTCGTCGAAACGCAGGATGAAGCGGCCGTTCTCCTTCCTGGCGAAAAGCCAGTTGAAGAGCGCGGGACGGCTGTTGCCGATGTGGATGTGGCCGGTGGGTGACGGCGCGAAACGAACAGTGACGGTCATGGCGCCTGAGTTAGCCCGTGAAACGGGGAACGGCAACCGAAAAGTGCGGTCAGTCCGCCCCCTCCTGCCGCACGCGATAGGCGCGTGCCATCAGGGACAGGATCAGGACGAAGATGAGGCAATAAAAACCCATGCCCATGACCTGGACATCCAGCGAGACGCCGATGTCGATGAGCCAGCCAACCAGAAACGGTCCAGCAGCCGAGGCGAAGACCATGATGGAAAAGGCCATTGCGCGAATCGAACCCATGTGGCGCGTGCCGTAAACTTCCGGCCAGAAGGAACCGACAAGCGTTCCGTTGAAGCCGTTGCCGATGCCCACAAGCCCGAGAAAGACAAAGGCAGCGGCCTGCGCATGAACATTTGCCAGGACAAAGCAGGCAACGCACAGCGGCAGGAGCGTATAGGGCAACAGTTTTCTTGCCGAGAACCTGTCGATCAGCGGACCGATCACCAGCGAGGCGGCGACCACGCCGCCGGCCATGAACAGGAATGCGCTCACGAAAACTTCCAGCGACCAGCCGCGCAGTTCCACCAGATAGACCTGGTGAAACAGGATCGCCGTGCCGATGAACGCGGGCGCGTTGATGCCGCAGGACACAAGCCAGAACCGGGCATCGCGGAACACCTCGCCGCGCGTCCACTGCCGGCCCTCCACCTTGAGCGAAGCGACTTCCGCCTTTGACGGGATGCGATCCTTCGCCAGTAGCCAGAACAGGACTGGAAGCGCGACAAAGACCAGCACAAGCGCGGCGGCATACCAGGCGCCGCGCCAGCCGATCACGCCACTCAACAGAACAAAACAAAACGGGAAGATCGCCTCAGCCGTCGGAAAGCCCAGCATGGCGATGGAGACCGCCCTGCCCCGCTGCGCTGAAAACCACCGACCTGCCGTGGTAACAGACGTATGGGTCATCATGCCCTGGCCGCACAGCCGCAAGCCGTAGAAGGCCAGCGCAACCATCCAGACGGCGAAGGCATTCGCCAGGGCGACGCAAAACAAGGCGAAGCTGACGACGACGACCATCGCGATTTTCTGAGCCGGGAAATGATCGAGGCTCTTGCCGACATAGGGAAGCGTCAGGGCGCTGCCGAGGGTTGCCAGCATGTAGAGCATTCCCAGGTCGCCGTGGCTCAGGTTGAACTCTGCGCGCAGGTCACCGGCGGACAGCGAAATGAAGAACGTCTGACCGAAACCGGAAAACGTGGCGAGCAAATAACTCGCGGACAGCCAGCGCGCATTGTCACGCAGGAAAGCAAAATAGGACATACACGCCAAGCCGATTGCCCGAAACGGGCCCGAAGGAAAGGGAACGGCTCCGGTGAGGCCTTATGTGCGATCCCGGAACCGGTTCGTGATGGGGTAACGGCGGTCTTTTCCGAAATTCCGATCCGTTATCTTGACGCCGGGAGGAGCCTGACGCCGCTTGTATTCGGCAATATAGAGCAAATGCTCGATCCTGTGAATCAGAGCCCTGTCATGGCCACGATTCTCGATCTCGCTGACGGACATTTCCTCTTCGACAAGACATTCCAGAATGTCGTCGAGGACGTCATATGGCGGCAGGGAATCCTGGTCCGTCTGGTTGTCCCGCAGTTCCGCGGTAGGAACCTTGGTGATGATGTTGGACGGGATCACTTCCCCTTCCGGCCCGAGCAGGCCCGGAAGCGCATTGGCATTCCGCCACTCAGCGAGATGATAGACCTGTGTCTTGTAAAGATCCTTGATCGGGTTGTAGCCACCGTTCATGTCCCCGTACAAGGTCGCATAACCAACCGACATTTCCGACTTGTTGCCCGTGGTCATGACCATGCGGCCAAACTTGTTCGAGACCGCCATCAGGATCACGCCGCGTGCGCGCGATTGCAGGTTTTCCTCCGTCGTGTCCTCTTCAGTTCCATCGAACAGTCCGCTCAGCGCGGACCTGAAGCCTTCCACCGGTTCGGCAATCGGAACGGTGTCATAGCGGATGCCCAGCGCCGATGCGCAGGCGGCCGCGTCCGCGATGCTATCCTCCGAGGTGTATCTGTAAGGCAGCATGATCGCGTGGACCCGGTCGGCACCGAGTGCATCAACCGCCATGGCCGCGCAGATTGCGCTATCGATCCCGCCTGAGAGGCCGAGCACGACGCCCGGAAACCCGTTCTTGTCGACATAGTCGCCAAGACCCATGACGCAGGCGCGCCAATTGGCTTCGTCGAGGTCGGGCAGCTTCACCACATCGCCCGTTTCGCACGTCCAGCTTTCGCCGTCCCGGCGCCAGTCGCTGAAGGAAAGCGATGTCTCGAACTGCGGCATCTGGAACGCAAGCTTACGATCCGCCTGCAGTGCGAACGACCCGCCGTCGAAAACGAGTTCGTCCTGCCCGCCGACCTGGTTGCAGTAGACAAGGGGCAATCCGGTTTCAACGACCCGTGAAACCACGACCTGCAGCCGTTCTTCCGCACGGTTGACCCAGTAGGGCGACCCGTTGGGAACCAGAAGCAGTTCCGCGCCCGTTTCCTCCAGGCACTCGCACACCTCGTCGTTCCAGATGTCCTCGCAGACCGGCAGACCGATGCGGACGCCGCGAAAGTCGACCGGCCCGGGCAGAGGTCCGGCGGAGAACACCCGCTTCTCATCGAAGACGCTGTAATTGGGCAGGTCGTACTTGTAGCGGACGGCGCGGACCTCGCCGCCATCCAGCAGCAGCACCGCGTTGTACACCCTGCCGTCTTCGGCCTGCCAGGGCGTCCCGATCACGACAGCCGGACCGCCGTCGGACGTCTCTGCAGCCAGCTCTTCGGCCGCCTCCATGCATTTGCGAACAAAGGCGGGTTTCAGAACCAGATCTTCCGGCGGGTATCCCGACAGGATGAGCTCGGAGGACAGCATGATGTGCGCGCCGCCTTCCGCAGCCTGCTTTCTGGCCACACGAACGAGCTCCGCGTTCCCGGAAACGTCGCCGAGCGTGGGATTGAGCTGTGCGACAGCCAGTCTGAAGTGATCGGAAATCATGGAACCCGTTCCAGGAGAAGACATTCCTGCTGATGTAGCGGCAAGCAGGTCGCGTTGCAATCTCTCAAATCGGAATGCGCGTGCGCGCGTCCTCCACCGTCAGGCGAGCGCGAAAAAACAAGCCGCGTCAGATGGGTCGGTCAACCTCAGAGCAGCGCGAGACCGCTGTCGTCTTCTGCAGGGGGCTCCGCATCCGCGACCGGTTCGCCCGGCGGCTGCTGGACATCGGCAATGTTGAGCTTGCGCGTCGGTTTCTGCGAACCGAGACCGTTGATGCCCTTCGAGCGGCCGTGCAGGTCCTGCCGTTCCAGGATCTCTCCGATGTGCCGGTAGAGGATGGCAGGGGCAATCGGTTTGGCAACGAAGCCATGGACGCCGATCGTGATGGCTTCCATGATCGTCGCGCGGTTGGCATGGGCGGAAATGACGAGGACGGGAATTGTCGAAATCACCGGATCCCGGTCGCCGCGCAGGATCCGCAGGAATTCGCTTCCGCCGAACGGGTTCATGACCCAATCCAGGAGGACGACATCCGGCTTCCGGTCGACGACAAGCTCAAGCGCTTCCGCGCCATCGCTCGCCTCAAAGATCGAGCGAATACCGAACCCTGTCAGAACAGAGCGCAGGATCGTACGCATATGCGGATTGTCATCTGCAATCAGGCAGGAAATTCTGGACAGATCCCACTTCTCGCGCACCCTTGCGTCTCCTCCGGAAATTTGCGGTTCTCCAGATATGGGGCGCGAGCGTTAAATGTGGCTTACCTCGTGCAAAATGACTGTCCAAATTACCTAAAAAAGGCGGCAAAAGCCGCCTTCTTGGTTAACAGTTGATCACCGCTGGCCACGGAATTCTAGGCACTTGCGGCAATCGGTGCAGCCTGACGGCCATCGCGTTCCTTCTTGAGGTTCTCCGCAATCAGGAAAGCCAGTTCCAGAGCCTGGTCGGCGTTGAGGCGCGGGTCGCAATGGGTATGATAGCGATCGCCGAGCTGTTCGGCGGTCAGGGCGTGCGCCCCTCCGGTGCATTCGGTCACGTTGCGACCGGTCATTTCGACATGGACACCCCCTGCATGCGTGCCCTCGGCGCGATGCACTTCGAAGAAGGATTCGACCTCCTTCAGGATGCGGTCGAACGGACGTGTCTTGTATCCGCCCGCCGTGATCGTGTTGCCATGCATCGGGTCGCACGACCAGATCACCGACTTGCCTTCGCGCTCCACGGCACGAACAAGCTGCGGCAGGTGTTCAAACACCTTTTCCGACCCGAAACGGGCGATCAGCGTCAGCCGTCCGGGTTCATTTTCCGGGTTGAGAATGTCGATCAGCTCAAGCAGGCCGTCCGGCGTGAGCGACGGACCGCACTTCAGGCCGATCGGGTTCTTGATGCCACGGAAGAATTCGACATGCGCGTGGTCCGGCTGGCGCGTCCTGTCGCCGATCCAGAGCATGTGACCGGACGTGGCGTACCATTCGCCGGACGTGGAATCGACGCGCGTCAGCGCCTCTTCGTAGCCCAGAAGCAGTGCCTCGTGGCTGGTGAAAAAATCGGTGCCGCGCATTTGCGGCACGTTTTCCGAGCTGATGCCGCAGGCCCGCATGAAGGCAAGCGCTTCGGTAATGCGGTCGGCCAGTTCCTTGTAACGGTGGCCCTGCGGGCTGTCGGTGATGAAACCGAGCATCCACTGATGCACCTGGTCCAGGTTCGCGAAACCGCCCTGCGCAAAGGCACGCAGAAGGTTCAGCGTTGCGGCGGACTGGCGATAGGCCATCGCCATGCGGCTCGGATCCGGGATCCGGCTGTCGGAACCGAAGTTGATGTCGTTGATGATGTCACCGCGGTAGCTCGGCAGCTCGACATCATTCTTCGTTTCAAAGTTGGAAGACCGCGGCTTGGCGAATTGCCCGGCAATGCGTCCGACCTTCACCACCGGCTGGCTTGCGGCATAGGTGAGCACGACGGCCATCTGCAGGAACACGCGGAAAAAGTCGCGGATGTGATCCGGATGGTGTTCGGCAAAACTCTCGGCGCAGTCGCCGCCCTGGAGAAGAAAACCGTTGCCGGCTGCAACGTCGGCAAGCTGCTGCTTCAGCGCGCGCGCTTCACCTGCAAAAACCAGCGGCGGATACGTCGACAGGCGCTGCTCAACATCCGCCAAAGCCTCTTGATCCGGGTATTCCGGAACCTGCAAGATCGGCTTCGATCTCCAAGTCTCCGGGCTCCACTTCTCCGCCATTTTTCCTACTCCTACAGGACGCGCGCGAATTCTCTCATGGTGGCGCGCCGTCCGAGACATTTTCATTGGTATCCGATTGCCGCATGGCAGCAAACGTGCGGCGTTATACACGCCGAAGGACGGTAACGCCACAGTTCAATCAGGCAATTTTCATCAGTGCCCCGGCAAGCCGGACGTCATTCCGAAACGTGCAGCTGATTTCGACCTTGACCGGGATCATGGCGGCACCGGGTCTCCTGCCTCACCATGGCGTTTCGACAAGATAGGACAGTCTCATGCCATCTCCAAGACTGGAGCACAGCCACAGACCCGATGACATCGCCCTCAGGCTCGCGGCAAAACCGCAGCCCAGCTACCTCAGGGACTGGATCTACGGCGGGATCGACGGCGCCGTCACCACCTTTGCCATCGTCGCAGGCGCGGTCGGCGCTGCGCTTTCGGCAAAGACAATCCTGATCCTCGGCGTCGCCAACCTGCTGGCAGACGGTTTTTCCATGGCGGCGGCCAATTACAGCGGAACAAAGTCGGAGGAAGAAGACTACGCCCGCCTTCTGTCCATCGAGGAAAAGCATATCGACCTGGTGCCGGACGGCGAGCGGGAGGAGATCCGGCAGATCTTCGGGTCGAAGGGCTTCGATGGCAAGGACCTGGACGACCTCGTGCGGCTGGTCACGTCGAACAGGGCGACCTGGATCGAAACGATGATGCAGGCGGAGTACGGGCTCAGCTCCACGGCGCGGTCTCCGGTGAAGGCGGCCCTGGCGACCTTCACCGCGTTTCTTGTCTGCGGCAGCCTGCCGCTGCTGCCCTTTCTTTTCGGCTCCGGTTCATCGGAAATCCAGACCACCGCCCTGACGGCTTTCGCCTTTTTCCTCATCGGTTCCATCAAATCGCGCTGGTCGGCAAAGTCGTGGGTTGTCTCCGGACTGGAAACGACGGGCATCGGACTGTGCGCCGCCGGTATTGCCTATCTTGCCGGCGCCCTGCTCCACGGCCTCATCGCCTGACGGTCAGCGCCTCAGCGGCTGCGCAACGGTGGATCGATGTATGTCAGGTTTCTTGACGCGATGGCCGCATCGATCATCTCGCGCAGGCGTTCCGGCAGAGCAACCGCGCGCGGATAGGCAGGTTTGTGCCGGTCGCGGAGCACCGGAACATGCCATCCGTCGGTGGTATCGAGAAAGTGCTCGATCCCCTCTTCGCCCCACAGGCTGAAAAAGCCTGCCAGCACACAATCCAGATAGCTTTGCAGGATCGGATGCGTTTCCGTACCCCAGCGATTGTGTTCTGCCGCGCCCACGAAGACGAAAAGATCGTGCGGCCCGTTTGCCTGCTCCGCATCGCACCGGAACGCGCCGCCCACGGCTTCCACCTTGCGGTATCTCTTTTCCCGCTTTTCCAGATCCTTCAGGCGTGAGCGGGGTTCGCGCACCATCACGCCTCTTATCTCGCTGCCCGGGGCTTCGCGCACGCTCAAGGCACAGCGCCCCTGTCCATCCTCGCCCATACCGCAGACACGCCACTCGCGGACCCAGCCACGAAGTTTGCCTGGCGTGACCGTTGCACTGGCCGGGATCGTGTCGGCATTGACGAGAGAGCCATATCCAAAATATGTGATCGTCATTGAGTGCAGGTCTCAGATCTGTTGTTTGCCGACAACACCAAGCCGAAGGTCATCATGATTGTTCCATCCCTTTCCAACCACGATGTCGCGGCGATGCGGGACGATACACCCGGTGTAGGGCAGCTGATCCATTTTAACAATGCCGGCACGGGGCTTGCCCTCAAGCCGGCCCTTGATGCCGTCAAGGAGCACCTCGATCTCGAGGCAACGCTCGGCGGCTATGAAGCGGCGAGTGCGAACAGCGCCGCGATGGACACGTTCTACACCAGCCTTGCCGCCCTGATCGGCAGCAAACCCCATGAAATCGCCTATGTCGAGAATGCAACGCGCGCCTGGGACATGGCCTTCTACGGCATCGACTTTCGCGAGGGTGACCGGATCATTACGGGACGCGCGGAATACGTTTCCAACTACGTCGCGTTTCTGCAGATGAAACGCCGCAAGAATATCGAGATCGATCTTGTCGAGGACGATGCAAGCGGCCAGATCGACCTTGCCGCGCTCAAGGCCGCGATCACCCCGAAGACGCGCCTCGTCGCCCTGACGCATATTCCGACCTTCTCCGGGCTTATAAATCCGGCTGAGGACGTCGGCGAAATCGCGCGCTCCGCAAAGCTCCTCTATCTTCTGGATGCCTGCCAGTCGGCGGGTCAGATCCCGCTGAATGTCAGCGACATCGGCTGCCACATGCTGTCGGGGACCGGACGCAAGTATCTTCGCGGGCCACGGGGCACGGGGTTCCTTTATGTCAGCGACGATGTTCTGGACCAGATCGAGCCGCCTTTCATCGACCTTCAGTCCGCCAACTGGCTGGACGACAACTGCTATGAACTCGTCCCGCATGCCATGCGCTTCGAAACCTGGGAGCGATACGTCGCGGGTCAGATCGGCCTTGGCGTCGCCGTCAGTTACGCCATCGGTTACGGCATGGAGCGCATCGGCAACCGGATCTGTGCGCTCGGAGCGCAACTTCGGACTGAACTGTCAGCGGTCAACGGTGTGACGCTTCACGACAAGGGAGCCCGCAAGGGCGGGATCGTTACCTTCACGGTCGACGGCGAAACACCTGCGCAGACCCAGGCCAGACTGTCTTCGGCGCGCATCAACGTCTCGGTCAGCAAGGGAACATCGGCGCAGATAGACCTGCCGCACAGAGGGCTTGAATCCGTTGTCCGGGCGTCTCTGCACGCGTTCAATACGGAGGATGAAGTAGAACGCTTCGTTAAGACTCTTGGCAATTTGGCCTGAGTTTCCGCCCAAAAACCGAGACTTAGAAGCTGACGTTAAGTTCCCTCTGCTATCCAGACAGATGGATTGAGGAGGGAATTCGCTTTGTTCGAGCGCGCAATGAATGCCGGCACGGCCGGGGACGCAGATAACGTGAGATCCGCGACCGGGCGTCAGATCAAGGTATGGATCTACGGCCTGGCGGCACTCCTGATCGCGATGTCTGCCGCGTCCCTGACATTCATTGCCCATCTTGCCTGGGTCGAAGCGGACCGGCGCTCGCTTGAAAGCGAAAAGCTCCGCTTTGCCGGTAACCTCGACACCTATACGCAAATGATCGCAATCGACCAATTCGACCTGGCTCAATGGGACGATACCTTCACCGCCCTCCAGGCCCCACCGGATCGCGCGTTCATCAAGGAGCAGCTTGTTCTCGATCTTTGGGAAACGTTCGATCTGGAAAGAACCTTCGTCGTGGCTACCGACGGCACGCTGATCGCCCAGGCCGTTGAGGATCACACCCGGTTTCCGGAAAAGAAAACGGAGGCTGCGCCTATCCTTCGCCAGCTGGCCGAACGCACGCGGGTGGCTTTCGACGAGCGAAAACGGCGATCGAACTCCGCATTCGCCGACTGGTACCTGCCCCAGTCGGTCCTGCTGGACGTATCGATTTCCGAGTTTGCGATCGTCGACGGGCAGCCTGCGCTTCTGGTCGCGGTCCCGGTCCTGCCGGACTACGGCGATGTGGATGCCACAAACGATTACCCGGCTGTTCTCATCAATGCCGTCTATGTCGATGAGACCATGGTCGCCGAGCTGAATGAAACCCTCAGCTATCGCGATTTGCGCTACATTGCCGGCGAACCGGAGCGCGACCATCCGACCAATCAGCTGATCCGGGCGGCCGACGGTACGGTGATGGGTTACTTCAGTTGGGACCAGGAAAAACCCGGCCAACAGATCTGGCTCATGGCGTTGCCGCTCATCCTGCTGATGACGGTGATCATTTCGACCGTTGCCTTCGCCGCCGCCGCAAAGATCAGCCGACTGTCGTCGCAGCTTGAGGAGAGCGAGCGCAAGAACCATCATTTCGCGAACCACGATACGCTCACCGGGCTGCCAAACCGGCACCACTTTTCCGACCGTCTGGCCTATTCGATCGATAGTCTTCCCGACAAGGGATTTGCGCTGTTCGCGTGCGATCTCGACCGGTTCAAACCGATCAACGACGCTTATGGCCACGAAGCAGGTGACATGGTCCTGTGCGTCGTCGCCGACCGCTTCAAACGTCAATTCAGCGAAGATTCCGTTGTCTGCCGGATCGGGGGAGACGAATTCATCGTCCTTGTGACGAAATATGAAAGCGCGAACGAGCTTGAGGGAATTGCCGAAAGCTTGCGGACATCCATGTCCGTTCCGATCGAAATCGGCGGCGGAAACAGCGTCCAGATCGGCGTCAGCGTCGGCATCGCCACGGCGCCCGAATGCGGGTTGAACGACAAGGACCTGATCCGGCTGGCGGACCTGGCCCTTTACCGGGCCAAGGAAAACGGCCGCAACACGGTCGAGTTTGCGTCGCCGCGCTACCTGCACACGGACAGCATGGACGGCGCAACAGCCACGCATTCCAAGGCAAGTTAGTCAGCCGGAAGGGCCCGTGGCGGTGCAGGACAACTCGAATTGCGGCGCCTCCACGGATACGCTCCATTGCTGTCCGGTTTAGAAAGTACTGTCGAACTTATGTCGTTGAGAAAGCGGCATAGTTCCGTACGGCGCCAAATCGGGATACGGAATTGTTCCCCCGATTTGTCGTCCCGGTTTGCCGCGTCAGCGGCAAGACCGGGAACCAGTACTCCAAGTGGCCGGAGGCTGAAACAAGACGGAAAGTCCGGTGGTTACTGGGTTCCGGCCTTCCGCTGCGCTTCAGCCGGAATGACAAGCTCATGGGCTGGGATCGCCTCGCTGGATCAATTCCGAGTTAAACCGGACAGCAGTGGATACGCTCACGCAACCTCAAGAACAATTTACCTCTTTTACTGTTATTCGCACCCGTTATTAATCAATTTGAGCCTTAATCATCTCTCATGTCTCAAATGAAAACTAAACCAGATGTAGTAGAAGGCGCATCCGCAACTTGAGCGAATTTCGCAGACGATACAGCGACCAGGCCCCCAGGCTCGCCAGACAGCACATCTCGCGTCTAGCGTTCGCGCTGGCGGCCCTCCTGATTGCGGTGACTTCGGTTTCCCTGCTTTTCGTCGGATTCGTGGCAACCCGCGCCTCGACGCAACAGACCATTGCCAACGAGGAGCGCCTGTTCCGCAGTGTTGTCGCCGACCAGCAAATCACGATCGTCAGAGAGCAGATCGGCGTTGCCTCATCGGACCTGTCCGTCAACAGGCTGGTCAGGACCTTTGATCCCGCCTATGCCCGGGAAACCTTCGATACGCTTTGGACCAACTACCGGCATGACAAGCTGATCCTGATTTCCGGCGACCGGCAGGTGCTGGCGGAATCTTTCCAGGACTACACGCATATCGTGACAAGGCCCCTGGCCGAGACACCGGAGCTGGAGACGATCGTCGACGAGTTGACGACAAAATACATGCTCAACCGTGTGCGCGTTCCGGGCGGATTCGGCCACCGGTCGCTGCAGGATCTTGACGCCGGCACCTTTGCGGTGACAGGCTTCGTTCGCATCGACGGGAAGCCTGCCCTATACGGTGCCATGCCGATCATTCCGGACCGATACGAGACGACACTGCCCGACGGCGCGCCCATGATTCTCCTGTCCGCACTTTTCGTGGATGACGTGCTGCAGAAGAAACTGAATGCGCAGCCCGCGTTCCGTTCCTTCGGCTTTGAAGAAACCGTTCCTGCCCGGATGGAAGGACCGTTTCTTCTGATTTCAGACATTGCGGACACACCGATCGGCGTGTTCCGCTGGAAAAGCGAATCCGCCACCGCGTCGATCTGGCCGACGATCATTCCCGTGATCGCCATCTTGAGCGTCGCCCTCGGCACACTCGCCTTCGGCATTGCCTGGCGGATCGGACGCCTGACGACGTCGCTGCAGGCGAGCGAACAGCAAAACCGCTTTCTTGCCCTTCACGATACGCTATCGGGTCTCGGCAACCGGCTGTTGTTCAACAGAGTGCTCGCTTCATCCGCCAGGGAGTTGCCTGACAAGCGTTTTGCGGTTCTTCACTGTGACCTCGACAAGTTCAAGTCCGTGAACGACACTTTCGGACATGCGGCGGGAGACACGGTGCTCAAGACCATTGCGGAGCGGCTGAATGCCGGTGTCGGGCGGCAAGGTCTCGTTTGCCGGATCGGCGGCGACGAATTCATGGTCATCTACAGGAACGAGACGACACGCACGCATCTGAGAGCCCTCTGCGACACCCTGATTGCCTCGGCCCGGGAGCCCGTGTCGCTCAGCGACGGCAAACAGACCGCAGTGGGGCTCAGCATCGGAATCGCAAGAGCGCCGGAAGACGGCAATGATCCGGAGCAACTCGTCGGTTTCTCCGATGCAGCGCTCTATCATTCCAAGGCACTCGGCCGGAACTGTTTCTCCTTTTTTGACGAGACACCTGCAGTTGAAGGCGCATGGACAGCCGAACTGGGCGATGCCACGGATGTTCCGCCGCCGGATCTCAAGAGAGCGAACGGTTAGAGCATCGGGCGACAAGTCTAAACAAACGAAAACCGGACCCGTTTCCAGGTCCGGTTTCCTCTGTCATGAAAGTCGTTTTTAGCCGCGCAGCTGTTCGGTCGGTTCGCGCATGGTCACGAGTTCCTCGGCCGCCGTCGGATGAACGGCAATCGTCCGGTCGAAATCGGCCTTCGTCGCGCCCATCTGCAAGGTCACGCCGAGGATTTGCGCCAATTCTCCGGCGTCGGGACCAACAACATGCACGCCCAGAACCTTCTGCGTATCGGCATCGACAATCATTTTCATGAGCATCTTTTCGTCACGGCCGGACAATGTGTGTTTCATCGGTCGGAAACTGGACTTGTAGATGTCCAGGTTGGGCGTACGTTCCAGCGCCTGTTCCTGCGTCAGTCCGACGGTTCCCATTTCGGGCTGAGAGAACACGGCCGTGGCAATCAGGCTGTGATCGACCGTCCAGGGCTTGTTTCCGAAAACCGTGTCGGCAAAGGCATGGCCTTCCCGGATCGCGACAGGGGTCAGATTGGCCCTGTTCGTCACGTCACCCACTGCGTAGATAGACGGCACGCTGGTCTGCGAATCCGCACTCACCTTGATCGCCCCGATCCGGTCTGTCTCGACACCGGCCTTTTCCAGACCGAGATCCTTGGTGTGCGGATTGCGCCCGATCGCGAACATGATCTTGTCCACCGCGAGGTCCCTGCCGCCCTTCGTATGTCCGACAAGGCCGCCATCCTGGCATTTCTCGATGCTGGTGAACGTATCCCCCAGAATGACCTTGATGCCCTTTTTCTCCATTTCCTCGCGGACGGTGGTCCTGAGGTCCATGTCGAAACCGCGCAGGATTTCCTCGCCGCGGTAGATCAGGGTCGTATCGACGCCGAGGCCGTTGAATATGCCGGCAAATTCAACCGCGATGTATCCGCCGCCGGCGACCACGATGCTGTCGGGCAGCTCCGTCATGTGAAACGCCTCATTGGACGTGATCACGTGTTCCATGCCGGGCACGGAGGTGTCGACGTTCGGTGACGCGCCCACCGCGACCAGAATGTACCTGGCCGTCAGGGTCTGGCCTGTGGACAGAAGCCGAACCGTGTGCGGGTCCTCGATGACAGCGCGGCTGTCGTGCGCTTCCACGTCGGTGCGCTCAAGATTTCGGCGGTAGATCCCTTCCAGGCGCGTGATCTCCTGGTCCTTTGCAGCGATCAGCTTGTCCCAGGAAAAAGTACGTTCGCCGACGGACCAGCCGAAACCATCGGCGTCCTCGAATTCCTCGGAGAACTTGGAGGCGTAGACAAACAGTTTCTTCGGCACGCATCCGCGGATCACGCAGGTTCCGCCATACCGGTACTCTTCGGCGATCCCGACTCGTGCGCCATGCGTCGCGGCGATGCGCGCGGCGCGCACACCACCGGATCCGCCGCCAATTACAAAAAGATCATAGTCGTAGTCGGTCATCTTCGCCTCTTTTCGCGTTCGCCTGCTCTGTGCTCCCGGAGAGTTCCAAGCCCGCCCCAGATAGGCGCTGCAGATCACCATGCAAGGCACGAACCGCGGCGATCCATAGTCCCGCAGCTCCAAAACGGTGTTATTCCAACGAATTAGGCCGCTCACGCGGCCTGTTTGCCGGTCTCATGCACCAGCTTCAATTCTTCGTGCAATCGCCGTGACGCGCGGCAATCACTGCGGCTGGGTTCGTTTCTGAAGTTCCTGCTGAACGATGGTCACCATTTCGGTCGACGTCTTGTCCTGCCATTCCCGGGCCGCACCGACCGAAAGCTGCGTGACGCGCGGCAGGGTCTTGGTCAGCTTCTGTCCCAGATCCGTCTGGTAGAATGCGGCCAGGTCGTTCAGTTCGTCTTCCGTGAAGCTGGTTGCCCAGGCCTCGTAGACGAGCGTGTTCAACTCCCCACGCGTGGGTGCGAGCCGCAATGCGACTTCCTGCACCACCTCGATAATTTCCTCAGCGCGGGTCGGCTCTGCCTGGATGAACGCGGTCCGGGTCTGCTCTGCGAGAATGGGCAGAATTTCGTCGAACGGTTCCAGAACCTTGGTCACTTCGGCAACGCGCTTTGCAGCCGCCATGTGGCTTTCAGAAATGGCATCCTGCGCCACGGAAACGCCTGCAAACATGGCTGTTGCTGTCAATACGGCGCCAAAAACAGCTGCCCGCGGCAAAGCTCTCGTGAGTGTCATGCTTCTACTCCTACGTGGCTGTCCGACAGCTTGATCGGACACCAAAACATCATAATTCAGGCAGGTACCACGGTCTTTACCCCATTCGTACCTGCAACGTAAGCCTTTGTTGCCAGCCCTATGAAGAGGCCGTGCTCAACGACGCCGGGAATGTCAACGAGCTTCCCGGCAAGGGCTCGTGCGTCGGGTATGGCCTCCAGGTGCGCATCCAAAATGTAATGACCACCGTCGGTTACGAACGGATCCTCAGCACCACCTCTCAAGACGAGTTTCTCCGGCAGGCTCGCTGCCCGAAGCGCCTTCGCGATCGCGTTCGTGGTCGCCTTCAGGCCAAATGGCACCACCTCGATCGGCAGGGGAAACCGTCCGAGGGTGGCAACTTCCTTGCTGCCGTCGGCAATCACGATCATTTCGGCGGAAGACGCCGCGACAATCTTTTCCCGGAGCAATGCGCCCCCGCCCCCCTTGATCAGTGACAGGCCCGCATCCAGTTCGTCCGCACCATCAATCGTCAGATCAAGTTCCGGCAGTTCGTCGAGGGTCGTCAGGCGAATGCCCAATTCAGAGGCGAGAGCGCGCGTGCGCTCGGATGTCGGAACACCGATCACATCCAGTCCGCCGGCAACACGGTCAGCCAGCGCACGCACGAAAAACTCCGCAGTGGATCCGGTTCCGATCCCCAGACGCATCCCCGGCGCGACGTCCTGCGCTGCTCTTTCCGCTGCCTGCCGTTTAAACTGATCGCTCATCCATGTTCCTTCGGCCGCCGCCCGAGCGGATGGGGCGTGGCCACTTCTTATTCTTGACCGCCGGGTGCTTAGCATGGCCGACCTCTCACGGTCCAGTGACATTCAGGGCGAGGTGCGAGAAAGCCCTGGGAGGCAAGGGAATAACGAATTCATTAACCATGACTTTAGATTGATTTGCGAAGTTTGAGCCTACAACCTGGGTTTTGACATGCGCGGCAACACATGAACCTCTTTAAATTGAAGCAAAATCGGTCCGAAAATCTGATGCCGGAGCACGCGGCTGCCGAATCGGACGCAGAGGAAACTTCTAGCGAGACCTCAGATCCGCAAGCACCCGAACAACTGGAGTTCGTCCTCGACAGCCTCGAGGATGATCTGCAGGTTGCAGCGAAGACCATCAATGTCGCCGCGGAAAACGTCCAGGACCGGCTTGTGAGCCAGATGGATACGCTGGCGCGAATTCGCCATGACACGCGGTCCCTGTCCGACCAGTCGTCCATTGCCGACGAAAATGCCTCAAGTCTCGCCTCATCCATCCAGGAACTGTCAGCCTCGAGCAGCGAGATCGGGAACCAGGTCGGTGTGTCGAACCAGCTCGCCGACGAGGCCCGCGAAATCGCGGATCAGGCAAATGAAGGTGTGCTGGAACTGAAAAGCGCAATCGATGACATTGCGAACGTCGTCAGCCTTATTTCCGACATTGCCAAACAGACCAACCTGCTCGCATTGAACGCGACCATCGAAGCGGCTCGGGCCGGAGAGGCCGGCAGAGGCTTCTCGGTGGTTGCCAACGAAGTCAAGTCGCTGTCGGTTGAAACACAGTCTGCCACCGAGCAGATTGTCTCGAATATCGAGAAGCTGAACCTGTCCGCGGAACACAGCCTCGGTTCGGTGAACCGGATCATCGAAGTCATCGGCAAGATAAGGCCGAGTTTTTCGGCCGTTGAGGACGCCGTACGTTCCCAGGTGGACACGACCAACCTCATCGGCGAACAGGCCAACAAGACCGCGGAATTCGCCCAAATCGTGGTGAAGAAGGCACAGACGATCACCGACAGCGCTGCTTCAGCGGAAGAAGGCGGAACGCGCGCCCGCGAGACGGGCTCGCAAATGAGCGTCGCGTCGAAAAGCCTCCAGAGCCGCTTCACGATGATGATCCGGCAAACCGAACTGGGCAACAGGCGCAAGCACGACCGGTTGCCGGTGAAACTTGCAGGCTCCATTTCCAACGGCAGCGCATCGGCGCGCGGCGAAACACTCGACATTTCCGAAGGCGGGTGCCTTTTCAAGGCATCCGGAGACGTCACGCTTCGTGCGAACGACCTGCTGCAGATCGAACTGAGCGGGCTTGGCAAGGTCACGGCGCGGCTGGCAGCCGTTTCCGAGAACGGTTTTCATTGCTGCTTCCAGGACCCCGACCCGGCTTTCGAGAACGCCTTGCACGCAAAGATCGCCTCCATTCATGAAAGTCATGCGCGCGAGGTCGACTGCGCCCAGACCGGAGCCGCCAGAATTGCAGCCGCGATGCAGAGCCTCATTTCGAACCGCATCATGAAGATCGATGATCTGTTCGACACCGACTACGCGCCAATCGACGGAACGGACCCGCAGCAGGTGTCGACACGCGCCCTGCGCCACCTTGAAACCGTCATTCCGGAAATACAGGAAGAAATCCTTGCTGACGGCAAACCGCATGGCATGGCCTTCTGTGCCTCGGTCGACCGAAACGGCTATCTTCCCGTTCACAACCTGGTCTTTTCGAACCCGCAGCGTCCGGACGACCCGGTCTGGAACACGGCGAACTGCCGCAACAAGCGCATTTTCGACGACCGCGCGGGCTTGAGCGCGGCCAGAAATACACGGCCATTCCTCATCCAGTCCTATGCCCGCGACATGGGCGGCGGCAACGTCGTCTGGATGAAGGAAGTCGACGCTCCGATCCTCATCGAAGGCCGGCACTGGGGCGGTTTCCGCACGGCGTACAAGCTCTAGGGTACGGACCCATAAATGAAGCCGATTTGGCGGCAGAAATGGCAAAAACTCGCGAGGAAGCGTGTGCAGAGCGGGCTTTTGCCCGGTCAAGCGCGGTGACGCTGCGAGGTGAAGCCATTTCTGCCGTCCTCCGGATTTGGCCGTTGCGGCCATCTGCATCGTCGCGTAAGGCTTGAAAATGCACCACATTTCCTGCGCTTTCGCTCCTCGCAGCTGGTCAAAACGATCCAAACCAAATTGACTTCATTTGTGTGTCCGTACCCTAGCGCTTGCCCTCTCCTCACCTTTGCGGTTAGGGAAACGCTTCATCATCCTTGTCCGAGGGTTTCATGTCCGTACTCGTATTCGATCTCGACGGCACACTGGTGTCGTCGATGGAAGATCTTGTCGCCACGCTCAATGTCGTTCTCACCGCGAACGGTCACGCGGCGGTCCCGCAGGAAAAGGTCGTCCACATGGTCGGCATGGGGGCCAAGGTGCTGCTGCAGCGCGGGCTGGAACACAACGACGTGCGCTGGAGCGAGGAGATGGTGCTGCCGCTCTTTCACCAGTTCCTCGATCACTACGCTGCCAACATCGCCGTTCACACACGCGCCTTCGATGGCGTTGTCCCCTCGCTGGAGCGTTTCAAACGTGACGGATGGAAACTCGCGGTATGCACCAACAAGGCGGAACGGCTTACCCTGCCGCTCCTCGAAGCGCTTGATCTTGCCAAGTATTTCGATGCGGTCGTCGGCGGCGATACGTTCAGCGTTTCCAAGCCCGATGCGGAACCGGTGCATGGCGCAATCCAGCGCGCCGGCGGATCGATCGACGGGTCCGTCATGATCGGCGACAGCGGAACGGACATCAGCGCCGCGCGCAATGCGGGCATTCCGGTCGTCGCGGTCGATTTCGGCTACACGCCCGTACCCGTCAGCGAACTCGGACCGGACAGGGTCATCTCGCATTTTGACGAACTGGCCGAGGCGATTGCCGGCGTAACGCGCGCCGGACGGCCCGTTTAGGTTCGTTTCCACCGAAACCTGCGCCGCCGTGCAACCGTTTCTCACAGCACACACACCCGATTGCCTGACTATCCCCAGCGTATTTGGGCTGCCGGGTGCGCAGACCTGCGCGGGGCAAGAGTGGCTGATATGCTCGCTGGAACGTGATTCCAACGGGATTGACTCAGATGGCAACGCAGACAGCGCCAAATCCTACCCGCGAGAAGATGCTCAAGGGGCTCGGGTACCAAAGGTCCGGCGAGATCGAAAAGGCACAGCGCTGCTACAAGCAGGTTCTGAAGAAGCTCCCGAACAACGCCGATGCGCTTCATCTTCTCGGCGTCACATACCGGCAGCTTGGCTATCCGAAGCGGGCGATCGAATACATACAAAAAGCAATTGCCGTGAACCCCAACCAGGCGCCGTTCTATGCCAACCTAGCCCGGGCGATGATGGATGTCGGCACCGACGCGGAGAGCATGCTGGCGGTCTCTGAAAAAGCGCTGTCCCTCAATCCGCAGGAAAAGGAAGCGCTCAACATCAGGGGGATCGCCCTCACCCGCCTGAAACGGACGGAAGACGCGGAGGAGGTTTTTCAGCAACTGCTTGTCAGGTATCCGGATTTCGGGGATGCCTACCGCAATTACGGCCTGCTGCTGAGAGAGAGCGAGGATTTCAAAAAGGCGCTCGCCTTCTTTCACAGGGCCGTCCAGCTCAACCCGGACAATCCCGAAAACTACATCGAGAGATCACGTTGCCGCCTCAAACAGAAAGAGTTCAAGGTTGCCGAAGCAGAACTTGCCGATGCACTGGAGCGCTTTCCCGACAATGCCGAGCTCAAACATGAGACCGCGCGGCTGCTGTTTTCGATCTCTCGAACCGATGTGGGCGTGAAATACGCGGAAGAGGCCGTTGAGGACAATCCCAAAAACTATCACCGCCTGGTGACGCTCGCCGTCCAGTATCTCATGCTGGGACGCGGCCGAGAATCTGTCGACACGTTCTTGAAAGCGAAGAAACTCGCTCCGGAAGGAGCCTCCGGAATCGACTGGAACCTCTCTCTTGCCTATCTCTCGATTGGTGATCTGACCAACGGTTGGGCGCTTCACGACGCCCGCTTCGGCGATGAGAATTCCACGTCAAACAAAAGAAAGTTTGATGTTCCCGAATGGGGTGGAGAAGACATTTCCGGCAAGACCGTGCTCGCGTGGTGCGATCAGGGTCTTGGGGACGCTCTGCGGGGCTGCACCATGCTGCATGAACTGATCGAGCGGGCCGGAAAGGTCATCCTGGAAGTCGCCCCGAAGTCCGTGCCGTGGTTTCAAAGCTCATTTCCGCAGGCCGCTGTTCGGGCGGCTCAAGTCAACTCGGACCTTACAACCGACCTGGACGACTTCGACATCACCGCCAATCTTGTCGACATTGCCAAGTTCTTCCGTCCGGATTTCCAGTCATTCCGAAACGCGAGAACCCCGGCATTTTCCTTCGACCAGGGCCTCGCACACACGTTTTTTGAACGCCTGAAAGGCAAAGCCGACAAACCGATTGTCGGCATCGGATGGCGGTCGCGGAACCTCGAAGTGTACCGCGCACGCTACTATCTCTCCGCTCCCGAATTCTTTCCGATCATCGACATGGAAGACGTCACTTTCGTCAACCTGCAGTATCTCAGTGCGCTGAAGGAGATAAAATTCTTCGAGGCCAAATCGAAGGGAGCGTTCGTCAATTTCGAGGAGGTCGATCTTTTCGATGACCTCGAAGCAGCCGCAGCCTTGACCGCTTGTTGCGACCTCGTTGTCTCGGCCAATGTCAGCGTCACGGAAATATCAGGCGTTCTGGATGTTCCGACCATTCGCTTCGGACCTCAAGAATCAGCGCTGCTGCTTGGTCAGAACGGTGTTCCCTGGCATCCATCGACAACCTATCTGCGCATGGATGAAAACAAGCTTGCCGTCGATATGGTTCCGACAATCAGGCAAACGCTCGAGGAGCATCTCAGCACCTTCGACCCGTCACGGCGGAACAAACGGCTGCAACTGGATACCGTTGCCGGCTGACGGAGCAGAGCGGGGTTTCCCGTTCCGAGCCTTTGGCAAGGTCGCGGCAGGAGCGCCAACTCACCGACGCCTCAGCGCGCCAAACGGCTCAAAGGTAGTTCTTTTCCATCAGGAACTCGGCGAAATAGAAATCGATATCCGTATCGATGTCCACAATGCGCACCGTATCGGGGACGACGTATCCGACTGTTTCCGGTGACATCATGTGTGCATTCAGCGCACCGACGTGATCAGCTGAAATCACCATGGCCCAGGACGTGAGTTCAAAACACTCCGGATAGTCCTGGCGCCGGTAGTACTTGTTGCCGTCATATTCCACGAAGGTCCTGATAGATCCGTCCGCTTCCCGCTTTGCGCACAGGAACGGGTGGGTGTCGGGCTGTTTCAGCCCGATGACACTGTGGCATCCCGGGTTCTGCAGATAGTGGTGCAGCAGATCTTCCAGGAGCTCCGGCGTCCGGAACGGATAGGTGGGATAGAGCACCACCACGGCATCGAATTCATCGCCCTGGCTCCGGCGCGCCTCGATGAATTCTGCGACAACCGCCTGCATCGTTGTATCGGATTGTCCCAGGTGATCCGGGCGTCGATGTGCGACGGCACCGGCGGTTCTGCCAATCTCAAGATAGCTGTCGCTGTCACTGTTGATGAATGTTTCGCTGATCATGCTGCATTCAAGCGCCGGGCGAATGCTGTGTGCCATCAACGGCTTGCCTGCAAGGGGGCGGACGTTCTTGTCGGGCAGCCCCTGGCTGCCCGCGCGCGCGGGCACCATCGCTATAAACTTCCTGGTCATCACATTCCCAAAACAGCGTCATGGTCCTGTGCGTCGAGTTTCTCGCGCACCTGGACAAATTCATCGTCAGACAGGCTGCTGAAGTTCAAGGGTCTGCCGCTTTCGTTGGTGATCATTTTCGTGGCGTCGTTCAGTTCCAGGACGTATTGCCGGAAGTTGTCGTCGCCGACGGGCTGCCCTGATTTGCGATCAAACCTGAGGTTGAACACGTCACCGAGCGTCGCACGGACACGCGGATGCCGGAACATCTCGGTTCCCGGATAGGCGGTCGCAGTAAAAATGGACGTGTTGATCGAGGCCATTGCATCGTCGTGATCGGGCGTCCCGGCCACCAAACCTTCGGTGACAAGGTCCTGCTGCCACCTGATGAAACCCAGACTGGTTTGCAATTGCTCAAGAGTTTCACCCGGATACCCCATGATCCAGGTGCAGTTGCCATGGATGCCGGCTTCCAGCGTATTGCGAATTCCCTGTGTCATTGCCCTTGGAAACTCGAAGCCATTGTAGACTTCCGTGCCGCTGGACAGCATGAAACCGCCCTTGCCCATGTCTTCCAGAACCTGAGGCGATGCCGACTCGGCACCAAACCCGATGTAAACACATCCGGCACGCCTCATTTCCCTGACACGAAGAACATTCGCGCTGCGATAGCCGCCATTCCGGTCAGGCCGCAGATCGGCCGCTTCATCCAGTCTGCCATGCGCGCCCCAGCGCAGCTGTCCGCTCGCCGCATACGGCTCAAGAATGTCGGCAAGTGCCGAAATACGCTTCGGACTCACCATGAAATTGTCGTCCATCAGACCGATAAAATCGACGCCATACCGGTTTTGATATTCGATGAACTCGGTCGCGAGATTTTCGGCGCTACGGACACCGTAGTTCCGTTCCCCCTGTGCGCCGCGGAAGCAGAACTTGCACTCGAACGGGCACCCGCGGCTCGATACCGTGGAGATGCTGCGTTTGATTTCAAAACTGGTCGCCGAGCTGTTCTTGGCGCTGCCCCCCCACACGGGAACATTGAGGTATTCCTCGAGCACCTTGAAGCCGTCGACATCTTCCTGCATCAGGTCGTAAGCAGGCAATGGCAGACTATCGAGGTTCGCCGGTCTGCCGCCGTGGTAGACGAAACGCGGCCGCCTGTCCCTCGTTTCGCGATAGAACGGCGATAGCAGCCCCGCGTTGAGCGCCCGTTCGAAGCCCTTGTCCCTCATGGCTTTCGCATCCAGGGCGATTTTCACGACAATGTCGTCGCCTTCGCTGTGCGCCACGGCGTCCAGTTCAGGGATCCAGTTCAAAAGGTCCGCGCGAAACTGCGTTGCCAAGCCGCCGCCACTGACAAGCATCGCATCCGGGTCCAGTTCGCGCACAATTGTGGCGACCTCCGTCTGCCAGCGAAGTGTCGTGATCAGTCCGGAAAGCCCGATCAGATGCTGGCTGCCGGCTTTTTCCAAAGTGCGGCCAATCAACCCACGAGCTTCGGCAAACGTGAGGGAACGGCCTGTTTCCAGGCCCCGCCGCGCGGCGTCCTCGTCCTTGATGCGATAGATGTTCAGATCAATGATTGTCGGCTCTGCACCGAATTCCCTCAATCTGGCGGCGAGCAACGCGGGACCGACCGGCGGGTTGTTGGGTTTGGCCTGTTCCCGGATCGGCATGTTGATGAGTGTCGCCTTCACTCCCGCAAGCGCATTGGGCTGCAGACTGTTCAGGAAACTGTTCGTGGCAACTAGATTCATGCTTCAAGCCGTCTGGTTCAATTGATATCAGCTGGCCGCATCGCCCGGGTGTACGCCCCTCCCCTGGCAGCTTCAACGGCACGAACGGTGGCACCCCCCAAGACTTCGCCGAGTTCCGGATTTACGCTGCACAGTTTCCTACAGGATAGCCGCCGAATGATTCCCCATCACTTGGAGGATCACATGCGTCTTTTGAGACTACAAGAGAAACGGCCCCGACCAGCCAAGTTTAACTGTTGAAATGATTTCCAAACAAGAAAACGGACTGTTCAAGCTGATCCACAAGACAGCGGAACATGCGAAATCTGTTGAAAAGCCAAGCGCCATACACTTGTGGGCGCGTGCTTCAATTGAGTATTTCAAGTGAATGTTAATATGCATGACTGATTGGGCTGCTCATCTGGAGAAGGAATGCGCATGACTTCGGCGAGCGCGCGAATCGTTCAAGGCATCTCGGCTGAAGGTGTCTGGGACTTTGAGAACGGCTACCACTGGTTCTCCGATCCGACGCGCCTGAACAAGACGCTGGCCCATTATGAGCTCTACAAGATGATCACGGGCATCCCCGGCGACGTGGTCGAACTGGGTGTATTCAAGGGTCTTTCGCTCATTCGGTTTGCGACTTTTCGCGCAGCGCTCGAGGACATGTCGTCCCGGCGGGTCATCGGTTTCGATGCCTTTGGAAAGTTTCCACGCACCGGACTTTCGCGACCCGAAGATGTCGAGTTCATCGAGACCTATGAATCACAGGCCGGCGACGGCCTTTCCAGGACCGAACTTGACGGGCTTCTGCAAGCTAAGGGTTTTGCGAATATCGAACTGGTCGAAGGCAATGTCCTCGAGACGCTGCCGGACTATCTCAATGCAAATCCGGCACTCCGCATCTCCCTGCTGCATCTCGACATGGATGTTCTGGAGCCGACGGAATTTGCGCTTGACCTGCTTTTCAACCGCGTCGTGAAGAATGGCCTTATCGTTTTTGACGACTACCAGGCCACCGTTGGCGCCACCGTTGCGGCAGACAGTTTCATCGAAAAGTACGGTCTGGCGCTTGAAAAGCTGTCCTTCTACAAACAACCAGCGTTTGCGCGAAAGACCTGACCACAAAGAACAAGCTGTTCGTCTCGTCTACCTCCCGGCGTTCAGGACTAACCGGAACGACTAGGCGGCCGCGTGGCTGCCCTGTTCCGGTTTGTGGCAAATGCCGTAGAGACATGTGTTTTTGAAGCCGGTTGTCAGCGTTGCTTCCTGCGTGACCACCTCGATCTCCGAGGGGTTGAAGTGACGGGACAGCAGGGACACGAAATCAGCGCGCGTCAATTCGCCGAGATGATACGCATTGTCTGCGCTCGGGCCCGACACGCCACTTCGTGCCTCCGGGCTGCTCACCACCAGGACCCCGCCGGGAACCATGGCGTCACGAAGCGCGGCGATCAGGCCATCCTGCCGGTCCAGTTCGATATGTTCCAGTCCCTCGATGCAGCCGACGATATCGTAACTTTCGCGCAACAACTCAGGCTTCCGCAGGTCGCCGACATCATAGCCGGCCCGATAGCGGCCATAAGTGCGCTTGGCATACTCAACCGTGGTTTCGTCGAAATCCAGGCCCGTGTAGGAGACGTGCAGCGGAGCAAGAACTTCCGCCGCGTAGCCGCTGCCGCAGGGAAAGTCGAGCACGCGCAGGTCCGGACGGCAGAACAGTCCGAGCTGGAAGTAGCGCGCCTTATGGCGAGCCACCGTATCCCGCATGTCAATGCCGGGAATGTCGGTCGCCTTGACAACGACCTTTACCCCGCTTTCGCTTACGAATTCATCGTCCTTGAGGTAGAGACGCTCCTTGTCACTGCCACCAATAAATAGCGCTTGATCGTCTGAACTCATAGACACAGAAACCTTCCAATCCCGGCAATCCGAAATTATTAATATTTACTTAAAATACTCAATTGAATTCCTCGTTTCAAAAGGAGGGTATTTCGATTTTCAACAGGTTTTGAGAGATCAACTTTCTTGACGAACAGCTGGTCAAGAAAAGTTGCTTTCCGTTTTTTTCAAAAGCTTAACCTGGTCAGCAAGACCCGCTTTTCATGTGGATCAGAGACAGGCGGCTTATGGCGCATGACGCTAAGCCGTACTTTCGACCGGAACAAAGGATACTGTGGCCGGTCGCCTTCAGTCTCCCACGCGGGTAAGGGGCGTCGTCGCACGCGCCGTTGAATCTGCCCGGGATAGGCAGACGGGCTAAAAGTTCTTGCAAAGGATATCGCTGATTACGGACCGGCAGAAGGCTGCTTCATGAACCGCGAGCATTGTCTTGAGAGTTTGCTGGCGAATGCACCTCAGGCCTGGGTCTCCGGTACAAGTGCGCGGTCAATAAGAAGATCGCACAATTCGCGCAGGGCGCCGTCTCCGCCGGAACATTTCAATACGATCTGGCAGACTTCCTTGACCTCGGCCCGGGCGTTGCCCGGTGCGGCTGAAACCCCGCAGGCTTCAAGGCATTCAAGGTCATTGACGTCGTCGCCGATATAGGCAAGTTCCTGCCACGACAAGCCGTTGCGCTGTCTCCAGGCATCCAGAAACGGCAGCTTGTCCTTGACGTTATGCGCGCACTCCATTTGCAGCTTGCGCGCGCGCGCCGCGACTACACCGTCACTTTCTCGCGACAGAATGAGGAGTTTGAGCCCGCGCCTACGCAGCATTTCGATACCCATGCCATCGGCGCGGCTGCAGCGGACGAACTCCCGTCCATCCACGTCGAGGAACACCGAATTGTCGGTGTGAACACCATCAAAGTCTGTAACGAGCGCCTTGATTTGCGCATGCGCGGACGCGCCCTGCACCCCTAGGAAACCTTGTTCAAAAGCAGCCGGTCGGTCTCGCTTGCGCTTGTTTCACGCCACTTGAGCTTGTGACGCTGGGCCACTTCGACGTCGAGAATTTCCTTTTCCTTGTAATTCAACGCCGCCGACACCTCCCGGACACCCTCGCAGAGCTGGCGAAGGCCATCGGGTTCCAGACTGGCCGCGTGGTCGGTCCCCTTCCAGCTGCAGTCGAGCGTGAAGTGCCGTTCAATATATCTGAACGGACCCCGCCTGAAGCGCGCTTCACCGCTCATGCCCACGGCGACCGCCGCCATGTCGACGGCCGTGCCGATATGGTGACCGGAAAATCCGACCGCTGCTATTCTCTCGCCGTAAAGGTCCTGCAGACGATTGATTTCGAGCAGGCAGACTTCCTCAAAAGGAACAGGGTAACCCGACGTGCACGCATAGATGACAAGATCGCGCGCACGGCCCATCTTTTCATAGAACTCGATGGTCGAAGACAGTTCACGTCCAGTGGTCATCCCGGTCGAAACGTGGATCATGCCGTCGAAATTCCGGCACAGATATTCCTGCACATCGTAGTTGAGGTTCGTCGCCGACGGCACCTTTATCATCGAAGGCTTGAGTGCCGCTATTTCCTGAGCAGACGTCAAATCCCACACGGATGTGGAATATTCGATGCCACGCCTGCGGCACTCCTGCTGCAATTCGCGGTGCTGCCCGATGGAAAACTCGAGGAACTCCCTGTGCTCACCATAGGTGCGCCCGTAGGAATTCGCGGGAACTGGATGCGGCCGGTTGTAGACATCGGGCGGAAGCAGACTTCTGTTGTGCCGCTTTTGAAACTTGGCAACCTGGGCGCCGCAATACCCGGCTGCCGTCTCAATCATCCGGCAGGCAATGTCCATGTCGCCAAGATGATTGCACCCGATTTCCGCGATAACCTGGATTTCGCTATCAAGTTTCATGAGCCGGGCTTGCTTCCAACACTGGTCTAAACGTCACTGACACTCTGGCGACAACAGTCCAGTAAAATGCTCCCGGATACAAATACATAAAAGTACTTTTCCCACGATATTTCGGGCCTGCATGGACAGACCTGCGTCTCACTCCGGGCAGGCGCCGACCGGCCCAATCGTGGGTTTGGACCGGTCATGGTCACTCAATTGCGCGAATTGGTGGCACGCAGGGCTCTATGCCGGACAGCAGCCCGGTTGTCCTGATTGCCGAGCCGTGTCAGCCGACAAAAGCGCGCTCGACCACAAACTCCGCCGGCTTGTTGTTGGCACCTTCCGTAAGGCCAGCTTTTTCGAGCAGGACCTTGGTGTCCTTGATCATGTCCATCGAGCCGCAGATCATGCCACGGTCCACGGCCGGGTCCAAAGGCGGCACGCCGAGATCGGTGAAGAGTTTTCCGCTTTCGATGAGATCGGTAATCCGGCCCTGGCGCGGAAAGTCCTCGCGCGTGACAGAGGTGTAGTGGACGAGCTTGTCTTTCGCGAACTCACCGATCAACGGGTCGTTGATCGTCTCCTGAACGAGGTCTTCACCATATTTCAGTTCGGCGACTTCGCGGCATGTGTGCGTCAGGATAACCTGGTCGAACTTTTCGTAGGTGTCGGGATCGCGGATCAGGCTCGCGAACGGAGCGATGCCGGTTCCTGTCGAGAACATGTAGACGCGTTTGCCTGGAATGAGCGCGTCGTTGACGAGCGTTCCCGTGGGCTTCTTCTTCATCAGGATGGCGTCGCCCGGCTGAATCTTCTGAAGATGCGAGGTCAGCGGACCGTCCGGCACCTTGATCGAGAAGAACTCGAGTTCCTCATCCCATGCAGGACTTGCGATCGAATAGGCCCTGTAAAGCGGCTTGCCGTCGATCATGAGCCCAATCATCACAAATTCACCGGACCGGAACCGGAAGCTTGCCGGACGCGTCATGCGGAACCGGAACAGACGGTCAGTGTAGTGCTGAACGGTTTTCACTTCTTCCACGAAAACGTTCGCGGGAACGGCGGATTCAAGATCCGATGGTTTGGCAAGTACGTTCATGTCTTTCGCAATCCGTAGGTCTTCACGCATCAGGGGTTATGCTCCATGTAGACCACGGCAGCATTGACTTGAAGCAACTTAAATCCACGAATTGTCCGCTTCGCAAAAAAATCATTCCAAAATGATCCCTGAACCTAGTGATTTGATGAAATCGTGTTTCCAGCGGCGGCACACAGCGCCGGTTCTTCGCGAAAATAGCTCACCCGGGGATCGGAGTAAAATGTCTTCGCCCGCAGCTGCCCCAGGATAGATCAGTCTCGGATTTCATCCGCGCGCCCTGCGAAATCTGATCCACGTTTCCCGCTTTGACAAAGTTGCGTCCGCCGCTCCAAAAGATCTTGCAGAAAGTTCCGGACCGGACGTCTTGCGGCGCGCGCATCGTTCTTGGCGCACGCGCCGCTTCAGCGCGCCGACATCGCGTTCGGACCATGTAAATCACACGTCCTTACTTGGCTGATCTGCTCCGGACGATTGAAGCAGCGCTCGCGACAATCACATGACGTTGCCGCAAAGTTGCTTGGGATCGATTTTTTTTATTTGACAGACAAATAAAAAAAGCAAAAATTACTGATCAAATAAAACAAAGCATAATAATACCTTCCAACGAGGTAAAGTAAATGTCCGGACGCACGCACGAAGAAACAGGCCAGTCCATAGCATTTGTGCTCATGGACAGGTTCTCAATGAATGCATTCGCCAGCGTCATTGAGCCGCTCAGATTAGCAAATCGGCTACTTGGCCGCGAGTATTACGAGTGGACTACTTATTCACTGGACGGAAATTCAGTCGTGGCCAGCAATGGCTGCGAAGTGATGGCGAATAAATCTATTCGTGAACTTATTGATGCCGATATTACACTGTTGTGCACAGGCATCGACGTTGAGCGCCTTCCGCTGGATGCCGACCTTGGAAACAAGCTGAGGCGCCTGAATGCGATGGGACGCACCTTCGGGGCGATCTGCACCGGCGCCTATCTTCTCGCGCGCTACAACCTGCTGGACGGCAGACGCTGCACGATCCACTGGGAAAATCTGCGGTCGTTGAGAGAAGAGTTTCCGGACGTCGAGGTGACGTCGGACATTTTCGCCATCGACCGGAACTGCATCACCTGCGCCGGCGGCATGGCGTCGCTCGACATGATGCTGCGCCTGATCGCGATTCAGCATGGCGCGTATCTCGCGCACGAGATCGCCGAGGTCGCCCTCTACCAGAACATGCGCTCCGGCGAATCGGCACAGCGGCATGACATCGAGGCGCGCACCGGTATCTCGAACGCCAAGATCCTCGATGCAATCCGCATCATGGACCTGCACATCGAAGACCCGCTCAGTTGCCAGCAGCTTGCCATGACGGTCAGCCTGTCCCCGCGCCAGCTGGAGCGCCTGTTCCGCCGGCATTTCAACTGCACGCCCGGTCAGTATTATCTGCGTCTGCGCCTGGAAACGGCCCGCGATCTGCTCCGGCGCACCAGCCGTCCGTTCTGGATGTTGCGCTGGCATGCGGCTTTGCCTCCACGTCGCACTTCACCAAGTGCTACCGCGAGCGTTTCCTGTGCACGCCGACCGAAGAACGGCAGTCGTACCAGTGGGCGAACACCAAGACCACGTCGGGCGTCGGTACCGCCGCGCCCATGCGGCTGGTTGCGAAATAGCGCTCAGCCGGATCGGCACGAACTTCAGAACGCCGCCGGCAAGGCGGCGTTTTCTATTGGAAAAGCCGCCAGATGCCGAGCGGGACGAGATACAGGCCGAGTGCCAGGATGGCGAGCTGGATCAGCTTGCGAAACGCAGCATCGGAAAAACGGTTCCGAAAGCGTTGTCCGGCCCACACACCCGTCAGGGCCGGCAGGGCAAGCGCGGCAGAAGCGAGTATTTCACGGCCGCCGACAAGGCCAAATCCGCCGAGCGACAGGCCGAGGGCGACGGTGGAAGAGAGAAACAACAGCCCCAGGGCCTGAATCAGCGCATCGCGAGACAGTCCCAGCGCCTGCAGATACATGATCCCGGGCACGACGAAAGCGCCTGTCAATCCGGAGAAGACGCCGTTGAGGAGCCCGGCGGCGATCCCGACCGGCACAACCTGACGCTCCTCAAGCAGAAACGAAACGCCGGCCAGCATCGGCAGCGCATAGGCCACCATCAGCATGCCCAGAACCAGGTCCGCGGCGCCTTCAGGCACCTGTGTCAGAATGAATGTCCCGGCGCCAAGGGTCAGGACCGCCGTCACCAGGAACGGCCACAGCCTTGCGAGCAGCACCTTGAGATGGCCACCGGAGAATGCCTGCCAGACATTGGTCAGAAAGGCCGGCCAGAGGATCAGTAGCATCGCCTTCTCGATCCCGACAAAGACGGTCATCAGCCCGAGGCCAATCGCGGGAAGGCCGAAGCCCACGAGCCCCTTCACAAACCCGGCAATGACGAAGACCAGCGCTGCGATGACGCCAAGGTCCGGGCTCAATCCAAACAGTTCACTCACGCCGCGTCCCCATGGCCCACACTGTGCCGACTTTTAGTTCGTGATGGTTTGAGCTGCAATGTCTGTGTCCGCGACACCGTCACAAACGATCGCAAAACGGATTTCGCAACCAATGCAATGATGTTACCGTGCCGGCCATGAACGCCCCGTCTCTGACCAGAATTCCCAATGCAAAAGCCCGCCACCTGTTCCTGCACAAGCACGGGCTTTGCGCGCCTCCAAAGGGAAGCGGCAAGGGCGAGGATCTGTGTGCGGTCTTCGACCAGCTTGGCTTCGTTCAGGTGGACAGCATCAATACGGTTGCGCGCGCGCACCACATGATTCTCGCCGCTCGCCGGCCCGCCTACAAGGAAAAGAACCTGAAACTGCACCTGGAGCGGGACCGCCTTGTATTCGAACACTGGACCCACGACGCATCGATCGTTCCGACAAAGTTCTTTTCGCACTGGAAACTGCGGTTCGCGCGCGACCGGGAACGGCTAATCAAACGGTGGCGTAACTGGCACCAGAACGAATTCGAGCAGAAACTCGACGACGTGCTGAAACGCGTCAGCGATCACGGTCCCGTCACCTCCGCAAGCGTCGGCGAGGACGAAAACCGCAGTTCGGGCGGCTGGTGGGAATGGCATCCGTCCAAGACCGCGCTGGAATTCCTGTGGCGCACCGGCGAACTGTCCGTGTGCCGGCGCACGGGTTTTCAGAAAGTCTACGATCTGACGGAGCGTGTGATCCCGGACGCACACAGAACCACGCGCCACGAGACCCGGGAAACGATCGACTGGGCGGCGAGATCGGCGCTTTCCAGGCTCGGATTTGCGACATCCGGGGAGATTGCGGCGTTTTGGGATCTGATATCTCCGCAGGAAGCGAAAACCTGGTGCCGGGCCGCGCTTGAAGACGGGACCGTTGTCGAAGCCGAGATAGAATGTGCACGCGGCGATTTCCGGCGTGTCTTTGTGTACCCGGAAACGCTCGCCGAACTGGATAACGTCCCGGGGCCGCCGTCGCGGGTGCGCATCCTGTCGCCCTTCGATCCGGCCCTGCGCGACAGGAAGCGTGCGGAACGCCTTTTCGACTTTTCCTACCGGATCGAGATCTTTGTCCCCGAACCCAGACGGCAATACGGATACTACGTATTTCCCGTGATGGAGGGCGATCGGCTTATTGGCCGGATCGACATGAAGGCACAGCGGGACAATGAGCGGCTAAAGATTCGCGCCTACTGGCCCGAACCGGGTGTTCGGGCGAGCAAGGGCCGCCTCTCCAAACTGGAAGCCGAGCTTCAAAGAATGGCGCGGTTCAGCGGATGTTCGGACATCGATTTCGAACCGGACTGGCTGAGGCACTCCAATCCGGCACTCTGAGTTGCAGCAAGCCGGGCAACTGCACACATCGCGCATGCGTCATGACCGGCACTGAGAGTGCGCTTCACGAACCGGATGGGTTGCGTGCCGCGCGTGCGAGTTCATTCGATCCCACGTAAGTGCTATTCTAGGGTACGGACCCATAAATGAAACCGATCCGGATTTCACCGGAACCGCTGCGACCAATTCGCTGCCGTGCATTTCCGAACTGGTTCGCGGCGTGAAAACGCGCTATATATTCAAACTTACGAAATTATGAATGTAAGGATTTGAATATGACTGTCGAACGCGCAATTCTTCTTGTGGTCGGGACCCTGATTGTCGCTTCCGTACTTCTCGCGGTTTACGTCAATCTCAACTGGCTCTGGCTGACCGGCATCCTCGGGGCGCATCTCGTCCAGGCGTCGTTCACCGGCATGTGCCCGGTCGTGATGATCCTGAAAAAGCTCGGCCTGCCGCAGAAGTCGGGTTTCGCCTGAACCGGCTGCCGGGCGTCACCCATGCCCGTGCATGACATTTTCTTCCCGGAGGGAACGGAGTTCCGGGAACTGGGCGGCAAAATCGGGTTGGATCACGAATCGATACGCTTCGGCTCCCCGGCCCCGGATCTGCGCTGACGCTTGTCCGGGGTGACGAAGGAGGGTGCGACGTTCCCCCGCCTTCATTCCAGACAAGTGGGGCAACGCCGAACGCCGATCTGGAATCCAGACCTCAGCGCGAGCGAAGCGAACACAAGTGTCGAGACGGCTGGGTCTATCATGTTTAAGGGAGTTGCTGACCAGGGAGCAGCGACCCTCAGGTTTCAGAGAATCGCGTCTTTACATGTCTCGTTGTCATCCCTGCGAAGGCAGGGAACCAGCAGGCTCTTGTCTGGCCGTCATTCTCAATTGCCATCGACACGGGCTGCTGGATCCCGGTCTTGCCGCTCATGCGGCAAACCGGGATGACAACCGGAGACAAGCGGTCTTTCCCCTATGACATCGCGGTCCGTCCTGTAGGATAGGCCTTGACGTGCGGCCCATCCTTCGAGGTTTCGCTGCGCCTCTCACCTCTGGATGAGGTTAATTTGCAAGCCGGTTCTGCCACGCGGGCCTGCCTTGCCGCCTCCCCCGCCGTTACGTCCAGCTGAGGACCACCTTTCCCGCTTCTCCGGATTTCATGGCGGCAAAGCCTGCTTCAAAGTCGTTGACGCCGAAACGATGCGTGATCACGTTGCGCACGTCGAGCCCGTTCTGGAGCATGGCGATCATCTTGTACCAGGTCTCGAAGATCTCCCGGCCATAGACGCCCTTGATGGTGATTGCCTTGAAGACGATCCGCGACCAGTCGACCGGCGATTTGCCGGGTGGAATGCCGAGCAGCGCGATGCGCCCGCCCATGACGAGATTTTCCACCATCTGGTCCAGCGCTACCTGGCTTCCGGACATTTCCAGCCCGACGTCAAAGCCCTCGCGCATTCCCAGCTTCTGCTCGATCCCCTTGAGGTCCTGTTCGGCGACATTCACGGGGACGACATCGGTGACTTTCGCCGCCAGATCAAGCCGCTCCTGGTTAATGTCGGTGATGACGACATTGCGCGCACCGGCATGGCGTGCGACGGCAGCGGCCATGATCCCGATGGGTCCGGCACCGGTTACCAGAACATCCTCGCCGACAAGATCGAAACTCAGGGCCGTGTGGACGGCGTTGCCGAGCGGGTCGAGGATCGCGCCGATTTCATCGTCGATTTCATCCGGCAGCGGCACAACGTTGAACGCGGGCAGGCGCAGGTATTCCGCGAAAGCGCCCTGCTCGTTGACGCCGATGCCGCAGGTCTCCGGGTCGAGATGAAACTTGCCTGCCCGCGACTGGCGGGACTGTTTTCCGATCAAGTGCCCCTCGCCGGAACATCTCTGGCCGATTTCGAACTCCGTGACGTTCTTTCCGAGTTCAACGATCTCTCCGGCGAATTCATGACCGGTGATCAGGGGAACGGGCACAGTCCGGGCCGCCCAGTCGTCCCAGTTCCAGATGTGGATGTCCGTGCCGCAAATGCCGGTCTTGCGGACCTTGATCAGGACGTCGTCGGGACCGACCTCCGGCACCGGCGCGCGGGTCATCCAGAGGCCTTCGCGCGGTTCCAGCTTTGAGAGCGCCTTCATCTGGTTGCTGCTCATGACAGGACTCCGGTCGCCCTGCCTGCCCTGTCAAAGGCCGCCAGGGCCCGGTCAAGCTGTTCATGCGTGAGCGCGGCATTCATCTGGGTGCGGATGCGCGCCTGACCGCGCGGCACGACGGGGAAGAAGAAGCCGGCAACGTAGACACCCTCCTCGAACAGCTTTGCGGCCATCGCCTGCGCCAGTTTCGCGTCGCCCAGCATGACGGGTATGATCGGGTGCTCGCCTGGAAGAACCTCGAAACCGAGCGCTTCCAGGCCGGAGCGCCAATAATCCGCGTTGTCGAACAACTGGCGCCGGAGATCGTCTCCCTTCTCCACCAGCCGGATGGCTTCCAGTCCGCTCATGACCACCGCTGGCGGCAGGGAGTTGGAGAACAGGTACGGCCGTGCGCGCTGGCGCAGCAGATCGATGACGGGCTGCGGTCCGGCGATATAGCCGCCGATGCCGCCGCCCAGCGCCTTGCCGAGTGTTCCCGTGAGAATATCCACGTCGACGCCGAAATGCGCAGGTGTTCCCGCCCCCTTCGGCCCCATGAAACCCGTGGCGTGGCAGTCATCCACCATGACCACCGCATCATATTGCTGCGCAATCGCCGTGATCTCTGGAAGCTTCGCGAGATACCCGTCCATGGAAAAGACGCCGTCGGTGGCGATCATGACGTGGCGGGCACCCCCGGCACGCGCCTCCTTCAACTTATCCTCAAGATCCGCCATATCGGAATTTGCATAACGGTATCGTTGCGCCTTGCAGAGCCGGATGCCGTCGATGATGGAGGCGTGGTTGAGCGCATCCGATATGATCGCGTCCTCCGGACCAAGGAGCGGTTCGAACAGGCCGCCATTGGCGTCGAAGCAGGCGGCGAACAGGATGGAGTCCTCCTTGCCGAGGAATTGCGCCAGCCGTTGCTCCAGTTCGCGGTGAATGTCCTGCGTGCCGCAGATGAAGCGGACGGATGCCATGCCGTATCCCTTGGGCTCAAGCGCCCTGCGTGCGGCTTCTTCAAGCGCCGGATGATTGGCAAGCCCGAGATAGTTGTTGGCGCAAAGGTTGATGACCTCGCGGCCGTTCACCTCGATCACACCGCCTTGAGGCGACGAAATCTCCCGCTCCTTCTTGTAAAGGCCCTCGGCCTCGATTTCTTCCAGGATACCGGTGATGTGGGAGAGGAAGGCGTTGCTCACGGCGAAGCTCCGATAAAGTAGACGTTTTATCTACTATACCGGAATTTCGAGCGAATAGAAAGCGACAGCATCTAATATAGCGGATTTTTGATCAAAATCCGAAGAAGCCTAAAACTTCACGACCATGAGGATCGCGCGTGCAGGACCGTCAATGGCCTCGATCGCGTGCGGGACGTCGGCGGCATAGCGAGCGGTGTCGCCGGTTTCGATCATGCCCCTGGCAACCCCGGAAGTCACCGCCAGCCGTCCCTCCTGGGCAATCAGCTGCTCGCGGGTGCCGCGCGAATGCGGCTTGCTGTCGAGCTTGCCGCCTTCTTTGAAGATAAGCTCGTAGACCTCGAGCTTGCCGGCATCCTGCGGAGCGGAAAGGATGCGGATCTTGCAGCCGTCGCCGGCACGATCAAGTGCAGGCGTCTGGTGTTCGTGCAGGATCTCGACCCTGTCCTCGGCAACTTCCTCTCCGAGCAATCCGGCGAAATCGACATTCAGCGCCCGCGTCAGATTGAGCAGCGTTGCGACCGTCGGATTCGATTCGCCGCGCTCGATCTGGCTGACCATCGACCTTGAAACACCGGAGATCTTTTCGACTGCTTCCAGCGAAAGGCCCTGCGCGCGCCGCGCCTGCTTTAGGCGCTCGGGAAGCCGGGATAGGATATCAGAATCTGTCATGGCGGAAATAAAGTCAGTTTCTCACGCCATTGCAATTGCTCTTTTGCGGTGCGCATTTGACGCGTGGCGTGAATTCCGCCCGCCTGCCGCGTGTCCGCGACCCATCGTCGTTTCCAAAGTGCATCCTGTCGCAAACGGAACAGATGCTGCACTGCGCTCTCACATAGCGTTCCGGGCACAGTCAGCGGCCTGTCCCGCCTGACCAGATCAAGTTTTCAAGGACATGCCGCGGAGATAACCAATGGCAAGCGATATCGAAATTGCCCGTGCAGCCAAGATGAAGCCGATTCAGGAAATCGGTGACCGTCTGAATATTCCAGATGAATCCCTCCTGCCTTACGGCCGGACGAAAGCCAAGGTCTCGGCCGACTTTATCGAAGGTCTGGGAGAGCGCGAAAACGGCAAACTGATCCTTGTCACCGCGATCAACCCGACCCCTGCCGGCGAAGGCAAGACCACGACGACCGTCGGCCTGGGCGATGGTCTCAACAAGATCGGCAAAAATGCGATGATCTGCCTGCGCGAGCCGTCGCTCGGCCCGTGTTTCGGCATGAAGGGCGGTGCCGCGGGCGGAGGCTACGCCCAGGTCGTGCCGATGGAAGACATCAACCTGCACTTTACCGGCGACTTCCACGCCATCACCTCGGCGCACAATCTGCTGTCGGCCCTGATCGAGAACCACATTTACTGGGGCAACGAACTCGGCATCGACCAGCGCCGTGTGACCTGGCGCCGTGTGCTCGACATGAATGACCGCGCGCTGCGCTCCATTGTCTGCTCTCTGGGCGGTGTCGCCAACGGCTTCCCGCGCGAAGGCGGTTTCGACATCACGGTCGCCTCCGAAATCATGGCGATCCTCTGCCTTGCCACCGACCTGAAGGATCTGCAGAAGCGTCTCGGCGACATCATCGTTGCCTATCGCCGCGACCGCACGCCGATCTACGCCCGCGATCTGGAAGCGGACGGCGCGATGACGGTTCTCCTCAAGGAAGCCCTGCAGCCGAACCTGGTGCAGACGTTGGAGAACAACCCGGCCTTCATTCACGGCGGCCCGTTCGCCAACATCGCACACGGCTGCAACTCCGTTGTGGCGACCCAGTCGGCGCTCAAGCTTGCCGACTACGTCGTCACCGAAGCCGGCTTCGGCGCGGATCTCGGCGCAGAGAAATTCTTCGACATCAAGTGCCGCAAGGCGGGTCTTTCGCCCGATGCCGTGGTCATCGTGGCAACCATCAAGGCCCTGAAAATGAACGGTGGCATCGCCAAGGATGACCTCGGTGCCGAAAACGTCGACGCGGTCGTCAAGGGCTGTGCCAACCTCGGCCGGCACATCGAGAACGTCAAACAGTTCGGCGTGCCCGCCGTTGTGGCGATCAACCACTTCACCGCGGACACGGAAGCCGAAGTCCAGGCGGTCAAGGACTACTGCGCAGACCTCGGCGTCGACGCTATCCTGGCAACACACTGGGCCAACGGCTCCGCAGGGACGGAAGAACTGGCGCAACGCGTTTCGGAACTCGCCGAAAGCGGCGCGGCCCAGTTCGCGCCGCTCTACGAAGACAGCCTGTCGCTGTTCGAGAAGATCGAGACGATCGCCAAGCGGATCTACCGGGCCGATGAAGTGCTTGCCGACAAGTCCGTGCGCGACCAGCTCAAGCGCTGGGAGGCCGACGGCTTCGGCGATCTGCCCGTCTGCATGGCCAAGACCCAGTACTCCTTCTCCACCGATCCGCAGCTGCGCGGTGCACCGACCGGGCACAGCCTGCCGGTCCGCGAGGTCCGCCTGTCGGCAGGTGCCGGCTTCATCGTCGCGATCTGCGGCGAGATCATGACCATGCCTGGCCTGCCGCGCGTCCCGTCAGCCAATCAGATCCGTCTGGACGACAACGGCCAGATCGAAGGTCTGTTCTGATCTGTCCGGACCAGAACGGCTAACTCGGGCGGGTCAATCGACCCGCCCTTTTGTTTGTGACCGCCGGTTTACCGGCACTGTCGCGTAAGCGACTTGCCGTGTCGCATTGAAGATATCGGCAAATCAGCCTTCAGGCATAAGGTTTTGTACTAAGTTATAGTCACTTGCGCCGTGTTGGAGCTGCCCATGTCCGATGAAGAAGATATCGATCTCGCGTCCCTTTCCGACGACGAACTCGTCGAACAGATGCATGACGACCTTTACGACGGTCTGCAGGAAGAGATCGTTGAAGCCGTGAACATCCTGCTGGAACGCGGATGGGTGCCTTACGACATCCTGACCAAGGCGCTTGTCGAAGGCATGCGCATTGTCGGCATCGACTTCCGCGACGGTATTCTGTTCGTGCCGGAAGTTCTCCTGTCCGCCAACGCCATGAAGGCCGGGATGGGCATCCTGCGTCCTCTGCTGGCGGAGACCGGTGCGCCGAAGGTCGGCAAGATGGTCATCGGCACCGTCAAGGGCGACATTCACGACATCGGCAAGAACCTCGTTTCCATGATGATGGAGGGCGCAGGCTTCGAAGTGATCGACATCGGCATCAACAATCCGGTCGAGAACTACCTCGCCGCTCTTGAAGAGCACCAGCCCGAGATCCTCGGCATGTCGGCTCTCCTGACGACCACCATGCCTTACATGAAGGTCGTGATCGACGAGATGAAAGCCAAGGGCATCCGCGACGATTACATCGTGCTCGTCGGCGGTGCGCCGCTCAACGAGGAATTCGGCGAAGCGGTCGGAGCCGACGGTTACTGCCGCGATGCGGCCGTTGCGGTCGAAATGGCGAAGGACCTGATTGCCCGCCGCCACAACCAGCTCGCCGCAAAAGGCTGAGACGGTGTTCGAAGGGGCTGCCGGCATGCATGTGGGCGAGCCGCTTTTCCCTATCCAGAACGAAGAGGACGCGAACGACAAGTTCGGACGCGTCCTTATCATTGCCTGCGGCGCACTCGCGCGCGAGATCATCGCGGTCCGCGATCTCAACGGTCTCGATCACATCGACCTCACCTGCCTGCCGGCGCAGCTCCACAACACCCCTGACAAGATCCCCGATGAAGTCCGGCGCACAATCCTGCTGCACCGGGATGCCTATTCGGAAATCCTGATCGGCTATGGCGATTGCGGTACCGGCGGCCTTCTCGACAAAGTGCTGGAGGAAACCGGCGCGAAACGGATCGAAGGCGCACACTGCTACGCGTTCTTTTCCGGCCTCGACGAATTCGACAGGCTCGCGGAAGAAGAACTGGGCACCTTCTATCTCACGGACTTCCTTGCGCGCCACTTCCAGTCGATGGTTATCGAACCGCTCGGCCTGGACTGGCACCCTCACCTGAGAGACATGTATTTCGCCCATTACAAGCGGCTGGTCTATCTGGCGCAGACCGACAATCCGGACCTGGAGAAGGCGGCACGCGATGCTGCCGAAAGACTGGAACTGACCTTCGAGATCCGCAGAACCGGCTACGGTCTTCTGTCCGGATTTCTGGGTGCAGAGGCCGAGCGTTGACGCGCGGCCAGGACAAGTCGGATTTTCACGCTCATATGCCGCTATCAGGCGGCCTGAATCGAACTGCATCCGGCAAACATGCTCTCGGAGGAAGATGAGCAAATGGCGCAGAAGATTATCGTTTTTTGGCGGGACATACCGGCACAGATCCTGGTGAAGAAGGGCCGCAAGTCCGCACGCCGCGAACTGCCTGCCGTTTTCATGGAAGCGATCGATGCCTGCGCCATGCGGATCGGTGCGAAAGACAGCGAGGCCTACATGGCCGAGTGGCGCCGCACCGACCCTGTCGAAGTTTCTGACGATCTGGAAACCGAAGCGGAAACGGCCCTGAGCGAGCTGCTCGCCGCTTATCCCAAAGACAGACTGAAAACCCTGCTCGCAAGTGGAGGCACGGAACATGACTGAACAGCGCTTTTTGGCCACCGGGCGCTTTGCCGCCTCCACCGAAATGTCGCCGAAGCAGGTGGTCGACAAGACCGAACTCCTGGCGAACATTCCGGCCGGCACGCAGGTTTATGTCACGGATCTGGGCAATGCCGCCGAAGACACGATCGTCGATGCAGTACGCACCCTCACCGACAACAAGCTGATCGCCGTTCCGCACATGGCCGCGCGCCGTTACCCCTCGCGCGAGGCTTTCGAGCGCCGGATCACGCGTCTGACCCAGGAAGGCGGCGCAACCGAAGTCCTCGCGATTGCAGGCGAGGCCGACACGGCTGGGCCGCTGACCTCATCGGTCGCGCTCCTAGAAACCGGCCTGTTCGACAAGCTCGGCATCCGCAAGATCGCCGTTGCCGGTCACCCGGAAGGCGCTCCCGATATTGCGCCGGACGTGATCCGGTCCTTCCTGATGCGCAAGCACGCGCTGGCCGCCGAGAGCGACGCCGAATTCCGCCTGGTGACACAGTTCGGCTTCGATCCCCATCGCGTCAGCCTCTGGCTGGACGAACTGCGTGACTGGGGCAACAGCTTCCCGGTGCATATCGGTGTCGCCGGCCCGGCCAAGATGACAACGCTTCTGAAATACGCGGCCTTTGCAGGTGTCGAGAACTCGTTGAAGTTCCTGAAGAAGCGGGGCGGCGCCGTCGTGTCGATGCTTGCCGGATACGATCCGGAAACCATGGTCGAACCGCTCGAGGCGCGCGTCACAAGCCAGCCGGATACACAGCTTGCACAGATCCACGTCTACCCCTTCGGCGGCATCCAGAAAACCGCCGACTGGCTGCATGGACGCGGGAGCTGGTCCTTTCAATCCTCATCATCCATGACTGCCAACGAGAGCGCCTAAATGACACGCACAGTCGTCGCATCCGCCACCAAGGAAATCGTGATCGGTTTCGATCAACCGTTCTGTGTCATCGGCGAACGGATCAACCCGACCGGACGCAAGAAGCTTGCGGCTGAAATGGTTGAAGGCAACTTCGAAACGGTGAAGTCGGATGCGCTCGCCCAGGTGGCCGCGGGCGCAACGATGCTTGACGTCAATGCCGGTGTGACTGCGGTCAACCCGAACGAGACCGAGCCGCCGCTTCTGGTCAAAACTCTGCAGATCGTTCAAGAACTTACGAACATTCCCTTATCAATCGATTCATCGGTTACGGAGGCCATCAAGGCCGGTCTTGAAGTGACCAAGGGCCGTCCGCTGGTGAATTCGGTCACAGGCGAAGAAGAAAAACTCGAAGCGATCCTGCCGCTCATCAAGAAGTACGACGTGCCGGTCGTTGCCATCTCCAACGACGAGACCGGCATCTCAGAAGATCCGGATGTCCGCTTTGCGGTTGCCAAGAAAATCGTCGAACGCGCCGCCGATTTCGGCATTCCGGCGCACGACATCGTCGTGGACCCGCTGGTCATGCCGATCGGGGCCATGGGCACGGCAGGACAGCAGGTGTTCAGGCTTGTGCGCCGCCTGCGCGACGAGCTGAAAGTCAACACCACCTGTGGCCTCTCCAACGTCTCGTTCGGGCTTCCGCATCGGCACGGCATCAACGCCGGCTTCATTCCGATGGTCATTGGCGCAGGCATGACCTCTGCCATCATGAATCCGTGCCGCCCGCAGGAAATGGAAGCCGTGCGCGCTGCCAACGTGCTGAACGGCAGGGACCCGAACTGCCAGGAATGGATCATGACCTACCGCGATCACCAGCCGGCCGCAGCCGGCGCAACGCCAGCGCCCGCAGAAGCGGCCGCCGGCTCCGGCGGACGCCGCCGCGGTGGCCGTGCAGCGCGGAGGTCGGCAGGATAGGGAGAAAATGGATGCATCCGCTTGTTGCTCTCAAGCGGATGCTGCAGGAAAACGCCGATTGGATGCCTCACCCCGATCCCCTCCCTAAAAGCGGGAGGGGTTTTGTGCGTGGAGAGGCAATGTTCCGAGCGCCAGGTCTGAGACTGAGCTGAAGCACAGACTGGGAGAGTGAACACGGAAGAATTCCCCTCCCCCTTGTAGGGAGGGGTCAGGGATGGGGGTTTCGAACCCTCGAATTTGGACGCTGCCGGAACGAAGCGAAAGCATGAACGAACACGCCAAACTTGCCAAAGTCGTATTCCAGCCGAGCGGACGGCGGGGAACATTTGCCGTCGGCACGCCGTTGCTCGACGCGGCGCGCTCCCTGGGTGTCTATGTCGAATCCGTCTGCGGCGGGCGCGGGATTTGCGGGCGCTGCCAGATCTCCGTTTCCGAAGGAACCTTCGCCAAGGAAAACCTGACCAGTTCCGCGGGCAATCTGGACTGCGCGACGGAAGCGGAAACCCGCTACGCGACGCTGCGCAGCCTGGCCAGTGACCGGCGGCTCTCCTGCCAGGCAAAGATCCTCGGCGATCTGGTCGTGGACGTTCCGACCGATGCCCAGACCAACCGCCAGGTGGTGCGCAAACGCGCCGAAGCCAAGCACATCGATGCCGACAGCGCGGTCTCGCTCGTCACCGTCACCATCGACGAACCGGACATGGAAACACCGCGCGGCGACATCGACCGCCTGCGCGAAGCTCTCGCACACGAAGCCGGCCTGACCGATCTTGCGGTCGATCCGGTCCTGCTTCCATCCGTGCAGACGATCCTGCGCAAGGGCCAATGGACCGTGACCGCGGCGATTTATGCCGATGAGGCACTCCTGCCGACCGTGACGGCCCTGTGGCCGGGAGAGAAGAAAGCGGCTTACGGCCTGGCAGTGGACATCGGCTCGACGACAATCGCCGCGCATCTGTGCAATCTGAAGAACGGCAGAACGGTCTCCTCCGCAGGCACGTCCAACCCGCAGATCCGCTTCGGCGAAGACCTGATGTCGCGGGTGTCCTACGTGCAGATGAACCCGTCGAAGCTGCCGGAGCTGACAAAGGCCGTGCGTGAGGCGATCAACGCGCTGGTCGGCAAGCTTGTCGGCGATGTCGGCGCGGAGCGGTCCGATGTTGTGGACGCGACCTTCGTCGGCAATCCGGTCATGCATCACCTGTTCCTCGGGATCGATCCGGTCGAACTCGGCGGCGCGCCTTTTGCGCTGGCCGCTTCCGACGCCATGGTGCTGACGGCCCGCGATCTGTCGCTGGAACTCAATCCCGGTGCCCGTGTCTACATGCTGCCCTGTATTGCCGGTCACGTCGGCGCCGATGCGGCCGCCGCGACGCTTTCCGAAAGCCCCTACAGCCACGACGAGATCACGCTGCTGGTGGATGTCGGCACGAATGCGGAAATCGTTCTGGGTAACAAAAACCGGCTGCTGGCGGCCTCCTCGCCGACCGGGCCCGCCTTTGAAGGTGCTGAAATCTCCTCCGGACAGCGCGCGGCACCTGGTGCCATCGAGCGCATCCGCATCGACAAGGAGACCCTGGAACCGCGGTTCAAGGTGATCGGCGTCGACGAGTGGTCGGACGAAGAAGGCTTTGCGGAAAAGATCGACAGTGTCGGCGTGACCGGCATTTGCGGATCGGGCATCATCGAAGCCGTCGCCGAAATGTATCTGGCGGGGCTGATCACCGAAGACGGGGTCATCGACGGAGCGCTCGCCGCCCGCACGCAACGCGTCCAGGCCCAGGGGCGCACCTTTTCCTATCTCATCGCGGATGAGGACGTGGAAATCTCGATCCTGCAGACCGATATCCGCGCCATCCAGCTCGCCAAGGGCGCGCTCTATGCGGGCGTGAAACTGCTTCAGGACAAGCTCGGTACCTATGCGCTCGACCGGATCCGGCTGGCGGGTGCGTTCGGCAGCTACATCGACCCGCGATATGCCATGGTGCTCGGCCTCATTCCCGACTGCCCCCTCGACGGTGTGACGGGTGTCGGCAACGCTGCCGGAACCGGGGCGCGCATGGCGTTGCTCAACCGGGGCTACAGGCGCGAAATCGAACAGACCGTGCGCGACATCGAAAAGATCGAGACCGCGCTCGAGCCGAAGTTCCAGGAACACTTCGTCAACGCCATGGCGCTGCCCAACAAGGTCGATCCCTTCCCGCATCTGCGCGCGGAAATAGACCTTCCAGAACGCAAGACCCCGGCAGCGGACGAGGCCGGTGGCGGCGAGCGCCGGCGCAGACGCCGGCGCGGATAATCGCAAGCACGTTCAGTGGCCGCCGGTCACCCCGATCAGAAGCTGAAACCCGGCAATACTCAGGCAGAGGAGCACACCTGCCAGTCCCCACCAGCGCCGTTGGTGCAGGTTCCCCGAGCCCTCCCTTGTGCCCAGTCTGAAGAGCGCAAGATTGACCAGCGCGAAGACACCCAACGTGACGAGACTGGTTGCCGAGGCAAGCTGCACAAGCGGAAAGACCAGGGCGAGCAACAGCACCATTCCCGCAACAAAGACCGTTGCCCTCGCCGGGGTCTGCCTTCCCGGGTCGACATTTGAAAACCACTTGGGCGCAACGCCCTCGTTTCCCATGCCATAGAGCACGCGGCTCGCCATGACGATCTGCACCAGAATGCCGTTGACCATAGCAATGGAGGCAGCGGCGGCGACCGGCTTTCCCGAAAGGCCCGACACGGCCTCGAAGACGCGTGCCATCGGTGCGGATGAGGCCACGATTGCCTCTCTCCCCTCCGCCAGCACCGCAATGATGGCAAGCAGCGCATAGACAAAGAGGGTGATCCCGAGTGTCCAGAAGATCGCACGCGGGACGGTTCGCTCGGGAGCCACGGTCTCCTCGCACATGTTGATCATGTCCTCGAAACCGATGAAAGCGAAGAATGCGAGCACGCTGCTCGACAGAATTCCACTCAGGACAGCGACGTTCAGCGCCGGTGACAGGGTCTTTGCCACCTCCGGCAGATCGGTGAGTAGCGGCGCGCCGAACGCGATCACGACAAGCAGCGTTCCCAGTTCGATCAGCGTCACCGCAGCTGCAAAGACAACGCTTTCGCGAACGCCGTACCAGGCCACCGCCGACAGGCCGCAGATTACCAGACCCACCAGAAAAAACTCCGGCAGATCGACGAATTCACGGATGTATCCGGCAAAGGAAATCGAGATGACGGCACTCGAGATCGTCCCGGTCGCGACGACGCCGTAGCCGGCAAAGCGTGCGAACGCGCCGCCGACGCCCCGGTTCACGAAGACGGCTTCGCCGCCCGCCTTCGGAAAGCGCCCGATCAGAGCCGCATAGGAAACGCCTGTTACACCTGCGATCAGCCCCGCGATCAGAAACGCCAAAGGTGCCTGATCGCCCGCCAGCGCAAGCACCTCTCCGATCAGCGCGAAGATCCCTGCCCCGATGGTGACGCCGACGCCATAAAAGACCAGCCAGGGCAAGGACAGCGTCCGTCTGAGTTTGCCCGCAGCCAAGTTTTCCGATGCGCTCATACCGCTATTCTGGCGACGATCCGGTGCCGCGCCAATTCGGCGTTCCACTTAGGTCCGGGTTCACCGCTTTCAGGGATCCAGAAAGAACTGCTCGCGCAGCTGATCCCATATCTTTTCGCCGATCATGCAGTCATAGGGTTCTTCGAAGGTGAACTGCACGGGTTGGACGAGCGGCTCTTCCGGCTCGAAACCGCCGATTTCCAGGATCAGCTTGCGGCGCACCGCGTCGGGAAACTGGGCCCAGTCCGTCACCGGAATGACGAAGCTTGCCGGCCCACCCGTGACGCACTTGCGGTAGTAGACATCGAGATCCGGAATGTTGAACTGCGAGCCCGGCCCGCCTGTTGTCATCAGCGGCAGGCCGTTGATCGTGATCCCCTTCTCCAATGCCGCATCACGCGCAGCGGTGACAGCCCTGCCGTGGTTGTTCGGTCCGTCGCCGGAAACATCGATCACATGCCGGTCGGCCCGGAAAGGCACCTCCTCCAGCAGTTCGGCGGCATGGGTGATGGCACCGGATATGGAGGTGCGGCGCTGACTGAAGGATCTGTCGTTCAGGACCCGGTCGGAAAACGCCTGCGCGTCAGCCGCTTCGTCGATCAACGTCCAGTCGACGATCACGCGCAGATGATTGTCGTTCGCCCATTCGAACATCAGCAAAGCGATCCTGCCGCGCGCTCCGAGGTCGATAGCCCTGATCACTTCGGGACTGGCGATGGCCGCCGCATAGCCGCGGCGCTGAAGCTCCAGTTCTTCCTGGGACATTGAGCGGGAGACATCGATGGCGAGCACAAGCGCAACATCCACCTGTTCCTGGGCCTTTGCCTGCGACTGGAAAACCGCCCCCGAAAGGACGGCGAACAACATGAAGGGTGTGAGTGCCGCTCTCCACATGTCTTCATCCTACCTGAAAAGACCGCGTTCCGCAGCGGTGCGCTTTCGATCCCTGATAAAGGCTGCGTGAAACAATCGCCCGGACGCACTTTTCAGCTATCGCGGAGGCGCCGCATTCCGCTATAACAAGCGCCAAACAAACGATCCAGGAAACGGTCATGTCTGAAACCGCCGCTAACGACCAAGCCGAAAAGCCGATGCTCGGCACCCTTCTTCACGAGGGCGTTTACCGGATCGTCATGCAGCGTCCGGACCGCATGAACTCGCTGTCGTCCGAGATGATGGCGGCACTGTCGGCAGAACTGGACGAAGCCGCGCAAAATCCGGCCGTGCGGGTGATCCTGCTGGGCGCCGAAGGCAAGGTTTTCTGCGCCGGACATGATCTGAAGGAACTGACCGCTGCCCGCGCCGAAGCGGACGGTGGCAAGGCAAGCTATGAGCGGATCATGGCGCAGTGCTCCGACCTCATGCAGCAGATCGTCCGCCTGCCAAAGCCCGTGATCGCGGTTGTCACGGGGGTTGCCACCGCTGCCGGCTGCCAGTTGGTTGCTTCCTGCGACCTCGCCATTGCGACCGACACGGCGACCTTCTGCACGCCGGGTGTCAATATAGGCCTCTTCTGCTCCACCCCGATGGTGGCGCTGTCGCGCAATGTCGCGCCAAAACACGCGATGGAAATGTTGCTCACCGGGGAGAGCATCGATGCCTCAACAGCCAAGGAGTTCGGGCTGATCAACCGGATTGTGCCGCGTGACTACCTAGATCAGGTCGTTCAGAAATACGCCGAAACAATAGCATCCAAGTCTTTGAAAACACTCAAGATCGGCAAGGAGGCCTTCTACCGTCAGCTCGAAATGCCGCTGTCGGAGGCGTATGATTTCGCCGCGCAGACCATGGTGGAAAACATGCTGGCGAATGATGCGGAAGAGGGCATTTCCGCGTTCCTGCAAAAACGCAAGCCCGACTGGACGGACAGCTGAGCAGCACATGAACCACGACAATTATTCCGACACCTACATCAAGGGCATCCTCGATGAGGTCAAGACCGTTGCGATGATCGGCGCCTCGGCGAACAACGTCCGCCCGTCCTATTTCGTTCTGAAATACCTGCTTTCGAAAGGCTATGAGGTCTGGCCGATCAACCCGGGCCAGGCCGGCAAGGAAATCCTTGGTCAGACGGTCTACGCCTCGCTCGACGAGGTTCCGAACGTACCGGACATGATCGATATTTTCCGCAATTCGGAAGCTGCCGGGCAGATCGTCGATCATGTCCTTCAAAGCGGCAAGTTGCCGAAGGTCATCTGGATGCAGCTGACGGTCCGCCACGACGAAGCTGCCAAACGCGCCGAGGATGCCGGAATCAAGGTCGTCATGGACCGGTGCCCGAAGATCGAGTACGGGCGGCTTTCCGGCGAAATCGGCTGGGCTGGCGTCAATTCGCGAACCATCTCCGCCAAACGGCCGACACTCAAGTCGGGATTCCAGCATCGGGGTCTGACAGGCAACAGCGAGAGCTGACACGGCCGGAGGCGTGGAAACGACGCGACGGCACCATCAAGCCATTGACATCGGTATTCCAACAAGGCGTCCCAATACGCAAAATCCTGCTTTGACCTCCCCCACAGGTTCGGTCAAACTGCGCAAAATTCCAAAGGGAGGTTATTCATGAGCGAAAATATTCCAGGGTTTTCCACGCTGGCCATTCATGCCGGTGCTGCGCCCGATCCGTCCACGGGCGCGCGCGCCACGCCGATCTACCAGACAACGTCTTTCGTCTTCGACGATGTCGATCACGCAGCCTCCCTGTTCGGCCTGCAGGCCTTCGGCAACATCTACACCCGCATCACCAATCCGACGACCGCCGTTCTGGAAGAGCGCGTCGCAGCCCTGGAAGGCGGCACCGCCGCCCTTGCGACCGCGTCCGGCCATTCCGCGCAGTTGCTTTGCTTCCACACTTTGATGCAGCCCGGCGACAACATCGTTGCGGCGAACAAGCTCTATGGCGGTTCCATCAACCAGTTGAACCACTCCTTCAAGAGCTTCGGCTGGAGCGTCAAGTGGGCGGATCCGGACGATCTCAACACATTCGAAGCGGCCATTGACGAGAACACCAAGGCGATCTTCATCGAAAGCCTGGCGAATCCAGGCGGTATCGTCATGGATATCGAGGCGATCTCCGCGCTCGCAAAGGCCAAGGGCATCCCGCTGGTCGTCGACAACACCATGGCAACCCCCTACCTGTGCCGCCCGATCGAGCACGGGGCCGACATCGTTCTGCACTCGCTGACCAAGTTCATGGGCGGGCATGGCAATTCCATGGGCGGCATCATCGTCGACGGTGGCAGTTTCGACTGGTCCGCCGGCGGCCGGTATCCGCTTCTGTCAGAGCCGAGACCCGAATACCAGGGCATCGTTCTGCACGAGACTTTCGGCAACTTCGCCTTCGCGATTGCCTGCCGCGTCCTCGGCCTGCGTGACCTCGGACCAGCGATTTCGCCGTTCAACTCCTTCATGATCCTGACCGGCATCGAGACGCTGCCGCTGCGCATGCAGCGCCATTCCGACAATGCCAAGAAGGTCGCCCTGCATCTGTCCGGACACAGCAAGGTCAAATGGGTGTCCTACGCGGCCCTGCCGGAAGACAAGTATCATGCGCTTCAGCAGAAATACATGCCCAAGGGGGCGGGCGCCGTCTTCACTTTCGGCGTCGAGGGCGGATACGATGCGGGCGTGGCGCTGGTTTCCAAGTGCGAACTGTTTTCGCACCTCGCCAATATCGGCGATACGCGCAGCCTGATCATTCACCCGGCCTCCACGACGCACCGGCAGCTGACCGACGACCAGAAGACCGCCGCCGGCGCCGGACCGGACGTCGTGCGCCTTTCGGTGGGTCTTGAGGAGGTCGATGACATCATCGCCGATCTCGATCAGGCGCTGTCCGACTGAAATCAGTGATGCAAAGTCGAAATGCCCGCCTCTCCGGCGGGCATTTTTTTGCAATACCGGGCGTTGTCCTGAAAACGCCCCCTTCCCTGAACCCTATCTCCGTCATGCCATGGCTCAACCATGGCATCCATGCCGTTTCGTTGCCGAAGCTTGAGGCGGCGGAGCGGTCACGGCATGGATTGCAGGGTCAAGCCCTGCAATGACGCGGGTTTGGTGGGCCATCTCATTTCAAGAGAATTGTCATTCCGGCTGAAGCGCAGCGCAAGGCCGGAACCCAGTAGCCACCGGCTTTGACGTATTCCATTCATCTTCAGCTGCACGGAGTACTGGATCCCGGTCTTGCCGCTTGCGCAGCAAGCCGGGATGACACAGCGGGGAAAGAAATTTCACATCGAGACTCAGCGACAAATGGAACTATGCGCCTTGCTTTACGACACAAATTTAGCACTCCATTCCCACCCGGTCATGCCATGGCATCCATGCCGTTTCGGTGCTGAAACCCGAGGCGGAGGAGAGATCACGGCTTGGATTGCAGGGTCAAGCCCTGCAATGACGCCGGTTTGGTGAGGCGAGGTCCCTCGTCGCTCGCGTGATGCCTGCTGGCCTTTACCCCCTGACCGGGTAAGCGCCCTTGAGCGCGGCAAGGTGGTCCACCGAGGCAGCGAGCACGAAGACTGCGAAGCCCTGGTGGACGAGCGCCATCGACAACGGCACCTGCCAGATCAGTGTCAGGATACCGAAGACCGCCTGAAGCACGACGAAACCTCCGAGATGCGCACCGGCACGCCGAAGGGAACTGCGGCCGCTCACCCGGAACGTCGACATCATCAGGATCAGTGCCAATCCGACCAACAGGTAAGCTGTCATCCTGTGCTGGAATTGCACGGTCAGCACATTTTCGAAAAAGTTCAGCCACACCGGCTGGAGCAGCAACAGGCCGTCGGGGATGAACTGACCGTCCATCAGCGGCCAGGTGTTGAAGGTCATGCCCGCATTCAGGCCCGCGACGAGGCCGCCCAGGAACATCTGCACAAACACCACCGCGAGCACGACGGTGCTCAATCCTGTCAGCCTGTCTCTTTCTTCGGGCAGCGGCTCTTCAAGCGGCGACAAGCGCCGCGCGATCCAGAACAGATACGCGAAAATGATCAGTGCCAGCGTCAGGTGCGTTGCAAGCCGGTACTGGCTGACATCGACACGTTCGACGAGGCCTGATGCGACCATCCACCAGCCGACGAAGCCCTGTAACCCGCCGAGGGCGAGCCCGAGCAGCAGGCGCGGTTTCAGCCATGGCTCGACACGGCCGGCAGCCCAGAACACGACCATCGGGACAAAGAAGGCGACGCCGATGACGCGGCCAAGCATCCTGTGCCCCCACTCCCACCAGAAGATGAACTTGAACTCCTCCAGGCTCATGCCCTTGTTGATGAGCTGGTACTCCGGAATCTGGCGGTATTTTTCGAGCTCCTCTTCCCATTCCGCTTCGCTGAGCGGCGGGATGACGCCATGTATCGGCTTCCACTCGGTGATGGAGAGACCGGATTCGGTCAAACGGGTCGCGCCGCCGACCACGACCATTGCCAGGATGAGCAGGCACACACAATAGAGCCACCAGCGGATCATGGCCCGGCTGCGTCTGATCCGTTCCAGCTTTGCAGGCGGTAACTGGATGCCGGCAGCGCCCTCGCCGTTTGCAATCACGTTCATAAACCCGTCCCGGTTATCCCAACGCCGATTTGACCTTTGGTGTGCGGAGATATAGGTGCAATGACAACACGGCAAGCGGACTGAGACATTTTGCGTCAATCGGTCTCGAATTCCGCATCCATCAATCGCTAAAACGGACACTCCCGACGATGGTTCCCTCGTTTCGCAAATTTGTAGGCATGGTGCTTCTCGTCACCTTCGTGATCATCTACGCGTTCACGGCGATGGTGATCGGGGACATGACCCTGCAGCAGGCCTCGAACCTGGTCCGCTTTATCTATTTCGCGTTTGCCGGCCTGTTGTGGGTCATACCGGCAGGCGCCATCATCTGGTGGATGGAAAGAAGCGGGAAAAACCGGACCTGACACCGAAGCCCGAGGCCGCCCAACGGGCGGCGCGATAGAGCGCGAAAGGCGCGCCTGTCAGATACTGATCGACGATGGCCGGCTCCTGGAAGCGCCCGTTCAACGAGACCCTCGGCAACATCATCGGATCGCGCGCGTTCACCGACTGCAGAACACCGGGTAATGTCGTGACCGAAGACGAAAAGCCGATGTCGCGGAGAATTTCCGCATCGCGCAGGCTGACCGCATGCGACTTTCCATAAGGATAGGCAAAGTGCTTCGGCCGCCTGCCGAGTTCCTTCTCCAGGATCTTCATGCCCTTGGTGACGTCTGCGCGGGCCGATGAACTGTCCAGCCGCGCCAGCGCAAAGTGATCATGGGTGTGCGCCCCGATGGTGACGAGGTCGTCACTTGCCAGTTCGCGAACCTCGTCCCAGGTCATCATCTGCTCGTCCGCGAGGCCGGCAAGATCAAGGTTATACTTCCCGGCAAGCGCCCTGATGATCTTGCGCTGGTCGAGTTCGCCGATTTCCAGCGTCAGATAGTCGACGATGCGCTCGAAGCAGCTGTTCTTTTCAGCCGCCGTTCCGCACGGCAGGCCGTTTTCCTCGCCTGCCCGGGTGAATTCGACCGTCTCGTTTGCGGCAATGATCCGTTCCAGTGCCAGCCACCAGAGTTCGCTCGTGCGCTCGACGAGGCCGGTGGCGACGAATACCGTGAACGGCGCCTGCAGGTCCTTCAGCACCGGATAGGCGACCTTGAGGTTGTCGCGGTACCCGTCGTCGAATGTCAGCACGGCATAGCGATGGTGACCGTAGCCCGATTTCAGGAGATCGACGGCCTCGTCCAGCGATATGATCTCATAGCCGTTTGCGCGTATGCGTTCGACCGCAAGGCGGAGAAACTCCGGCGTGATTTCAAGATGGGCATTGGGTTGAAAGGCATCGTCACGGGCGGGACGGACATGATGCATCATGAAAACGGCACCACAACCCTGTGTCAGCGGAGCCAGCGCGCGTCCAAGTCCGGATCCCTTCAGAACCCGGAATGCGCGTGAAACTGCTTTTTGACGAATGCCCATATGGCGGCGGTGCCCGTTTACGAATTAAGCGCCATTAAGGCACGTATTCTTTAACAATTGTTGCTAAGTCTACCGGGCTCGAGAATGCACGGCCAGCACAACCCAAAGTTTTCGTCAATGATCGTTTAAAATGGATTACCCCTATGTCAGCGGCAAATGCGACCAGCTTGAACTCAGGAGACGAAGGCGGCTTCGTGCAGAAATCGCAGGCCCTGCAGATCGTCCTGTCAGATGACATTCAGGCGGCGGCGTCCGGCTGGAAACAGCTGATCGCGGGCGGTTTCGGCAATCCCTATCAGTCCGTAGGCTGGCTTGCGGCCTGGAGCCAAACGATCGGCCAGGACCTGGATGTCACACCCGTGATCGTGACCGTGAAGCTTGAGGAAAAACCGGTTCTCGTTCTTCCGCTGGGGCTGCAGAACGCCGCAGGCACCAGAACGCTTTCCTTCCTTGGCTATCAGAACGGAAACCAGAACACGGCGATCTGGGATCGGGACTTTTACGGGAGCGTGACAGACGCGCAGATCTCGGAGCTTCTGACCACTGTCTGCCGGGAGGCCGATGCCGATCTGCTGCTCCTGCAAAACGTCCCGGAGACCTGGAACGGCCGGAGCCATCCGCTCGTGCTCGACGGGGCGACACCCAGCCCGAGCCCGATCTTCACCCGCCGTCTTGCCGATGACTTCGACACGCTTTTCCGCGAAACGCACAGCAAATCATCCCGAAAGAACCTCCTGCGCAAACAAAGGCACCTGCAGTCGATCGACGGATACCGCGTGATCAGGGCCGAAACCGAAACGGATCTGCGCAACGGACTTGAGGCTTTCCTCAAACAACGGTCAAAACGCGCGCAAGAGGCCGGGATACCAAACGTCTTTGCAACCACATCCGCGCGGCAATTCCTGGAAAGGCTTCTCGGGCTCACCGGCACGGACACCGCCTGCCGGGACCTGGACCTCTGGTTTCTTGAGGCGGACGGCAAGATCCGGTCAACCTATCTGTGTGCGCAGGGCGACGGCACGATCCACGCCTACAGCAACAGCGTTGCGCATGACGCCTTGTTGCCGAACAGCCCCGGCCTGGTCCTGATCAAGGAAATCGTCGAACGCGCCTGTTCGGACCCGCAGACGAAGGAACTCGATCTCGGGCTGGGCGAAGAACGGTACAAGACGTCTTGGGCCGAACCCGTGCCGCTCAGGGACAGCCGCATGGCTGTTTCGCTGAAAGGCAACATCAAAAAGAACCTGCAAGCTCTTCGGACACAGGCGAAATCCGCGGTGCGGAACTCAGACGTGCTCTGGCCGCTGGTACGGCAGATGCGCCGCTGGAAATCTGCAGGCGGCAGATCGTAGCCGGCCTCACGCCCACCCTACTTACGTTTTGAAGTGCGCCCGTCTCGTGCCGGCCGCCGATGCGGGTTCACGTCATTTGACCGCGCGAGGGAGTTCGGCGGCAGGAGGGTTTGGCGGCCGGAGCTTCACGCTGCGTGTCCGTCGCCGTTCCGGCGGGGATCCGGCGTCAGGTCACCGGCAATCAGGACTTCCACTCTGGCGCCGGTGTTGTGTGCCAGCAGGTTTGCCGCACTTTGCAGCTCGTGACCATGGTCCGGTGCGCTGGCCGCGATGAACACACGGTCGGCAAAGCTCAGCATCCGTGCGCTTGCGAGCGATCCGTCAATCGCACCAAGATCGACAACCACCACCTCATAGGTGGACTTGATCGCATCAAGGGCGAGCCTGAAGCGATCGGACCTGACCATGTCGTCGGTGATGGCGAAACGGCCCGATTCGATGATGTGGGCCTTCGACACCGCGTCCCGGTAGACCACCTTGGCAAACGGCATGCGGCCGGACACGACGTCCGAAAACCCTTCTGCGGCCCGGTTGTCGGCCTGGTCGGGGAAGACTTCGACAACCAGGGAAGACGCCCCGTTTCCGGCCGCCTTGCGCACAAGATCGAAAGCCAGCTCATGCGACAGGTTTTCATCGTCTACGCTCAAGACAACGATCCGCCCCGTCACATCGATATCCTTGGAGAAGGACGCCTTGGGCTGTGTCTTCCAGGGAATGCCGGGTGTCTTGTCCGCCAGCGGCTCAAGTGCGGTTTCCTTGTCGCGCGGCGGCCTCGGCTCGTCCTTTGCCGGCGCCGGTTCGTCATTGCCGCCCAGGTTGTCCAGCCAGTCGGGCGACACATCCTGATCGTAGTCACTCCTGGCATCGACGGGCTCGCCCCGGTGGCGCGTGCGCGTCCGGCGCGGCGATGAAGGAATGTCCGCAAGCTCGACGACGCGATCGGCAACGCGCGCCTGTTCGCGCGGCTGCCCGCGCTTCAAGTCGGGTGAAAGGTCGTAACTTGCCGAAGACACGCCATATCCCGGTGACCAACCCAGGGGATCGCGCGCAGACAGGTTCGCACTCATGAACTGCCCGCTGGCCGAAGGCTCCACGGCAGGTGCCCGCCGGTCCGGCCGAGCGTGCATTTGCGCAGATGACGAAGCGCCGGGGGCGTTGACACGGTAGAGAGCATCGCCTGAGAGAAAGGCGCGCATCAGGACGAGGGCGCAGCCGAGTATGAAAGTCACCAGGGCGGCGATGATCGTGCTTGGAATGATCTTCGGCGAATAAGGCTCCACCGGGACGCTGGCGCGCGAAATGATGCGTGCGTCTGCCGGCAGCACCTGTGCGCGAAGCCGGGAATCAGCTTCCTGAAAACTGAGCATGAGCTGATCGAGCTGGGCGGCCTTGGCGTTCGCTTCCCGTTCCAGTTCGCTGAGGCGCGCCTGGTCGGCATTGGTCCTGGCAGCTGCCGCTTTCAGTTCCTCAAGACGGGCTTCGAGGGCAAGCGCCTGCTGATTAGCCACCTTCGCATCGTTTTCCAGCCCCTGGAGAATCTTGTCCGCTTCCGAACGGATCTGCCGGTCGTAATCGGCAAGCTGAGACTCCAGCGAACGCAGCTGGGGGTGGTTCGGCAGCAGCGTGATCGACAGTTCCGCAATGTTCGACTGGATCTCGACCTGCCGCTCCCGGAGCCGCTGGATCAGGGTCGAATTGAGCACATCGCTCGCCGTTTCGAGTGATCCGCCGGAGTTGAGCAATTCCCTGAGCAGGTCCGCTTTCGCCTGGGCTTCGGCCTTGGAGGCCTGCGCCGCAGAATAGTCGCTGCTGGTTTCAGCCAGTTGCTGCTGGCTCAGCGGAATGTTATCGGCACCGATCAGAAGATCCGCACGCGCCCTGAAATCCGCAACGGCCTGCCTTGCGGCCTGAACCTCCTTGCGCAGCTCGATGATCTGCGGTTCAAGCGCGGCGGAGGCCAGCTCCGTGGTTTCTCTCTTGGCGCTTGATTGCAGCGAGAGATATTCATCCAGGATGGTGTTGGCGACCTTCGCGGCAAGTACGGGGTTTTCCGCGGAATAGTCGACCGCAATGACCCTGGAGCCCTCGAGCTGGTAGATATCGAGATTCTCGTAAAAGTGTTTGAGCACCCTTTCCTCGGCGCTGTTGCCCGCCGAGTCGCTTTTCAGACCGATCGCGGTCAGGAGATCACCGATGAGAGACCCGTCGCCCCTGGCATCGAATTCGGGTATCGCCGCCAGGTTCAGCTTGGATGCCACCCGACGCGCCAGGTCCGCGGACATGAGCAATTGCACCTGGCTCGCAACCCCCTCGGCGTCCAGGAGCGCCCTCTCCTCTTCAATGCCGCGCGATGCACCGGGAAACTTGTTGTCGGTGCTCTCGATCAGAACCCTTGCTTCGCTCTTGTATTTGGGTGCAACGAACTGCAATCCGACGAAAACGGCAGCCGCCACGAGAAGCGTCAATGGCAGAAGCCAGCCCAGGGAGCGGCCGATCGCACGCAACAATCCGCCCAGATCAAGCGCCATGTCGTCTTCAGGATGTGTCTGCCGATCAGCATTCATTGGGTTCTGTCTCCACATTCCGGCAAACTATCGCGAATTAGGGTAAGCGATCGGTTAAGCTTTCTGCAATTGCGTGTTCGCCGGCGTTAATCTTTGCATCGGCCTCGGCTGTTTTGACAGGCCTGCGCAAAAACGCTCTTCACGCTCAATTAACCATAACACGCGATGCTGTCCTTGAATTGTAGGAGAGTCGCTGATGCGTACGAGAGCGCTTGTTGTTCTGGCCTTGTGCCTGGGCCTTGCCGCGTGCAGTGGATACAGACAGCCGCCAACGGCGTTTCATGAAACGCTGACACAGCCCTATCGCCTGGATTCCAGCGACAGGCTGCGCATCATCGTGTTTGGCCAGGACGACCTCTCCAACACTTATGTCATTGATCAGGCTGGTTATATTTCCTTCCCACTCATCGGCAGTGTTGCTGCCAGGGGTAAAACCCAGCAGGGACTTGCTTCCGAGATTGCCGCCAAATTGCGGCAGGGATATATCCGCAACCCCGATGTTTCCGTGGAAGTGGATACCTATCGCCCGGTCTTCATCATGGGCGAAGTGCAAAATGCAGGCCAGTACAACTATGTGGCGGGCATGACCGTGCAGAATGCCATCGCCACCGCCGGTGGTTTCAGCTCCAGAGCCCAGCAGACCAACGTCGACATCACCCGGCAGATTAATGGTGAAGTTCTAAACGGCCGTGTTCCCATTTCGGACCCGATCCGCCCGGGAGACACCATTTACGTTCGGGAACGCTATTTCTAAAACGCCCCCCATTAACGGTGGACTCATCTCCGTTTGATACGGTGCAGCCTCAATACCTCACGGGTTCAAAAAGAAACCTGGGGGTAAGAACAGGGAAACTGCACCATGACAACGACCCCAATGCGGATCGTGCATTGTGTCCGTTCGCCTATTGGCGGGATTTTCCGTCATATACGCGATTTGGCAACCGCGCAGTCGGAAGCCGGGCACGATGTCGGCGTAATTTGTGACAGCAGTACGGGCAGCGAATTCGACAACAGGCTGATGGACGAGATCAGGCCAAGGCTCTCTCTCGGCCTCGCGCGCTTTCCGATGCAACGGCAACTCACTTTTCAGGACATGTCTGCGGCACTGGCCCTTTACCGGCATGTGCGCGACCTTCGTCCGGACGTTTTACACGGGCACGGCGCGAAGGGCGGGGCCTATGCCCGGCTGATCGGGACGGTGCTGCGCCTGCGCGGCAACAAGGTCGCGCGGGTCTATTGTCCGCACGGCGGCAGCCTCCACTATGATCCGCACCGGTTCGAGGGCCGCGTCTATCACACGCTCGAAAATCTGCTCGGGCGCTTGACCGACGGGATCGTCTTCGTCTCCGACTACGAGGCGGCGGCATATGAAAGCAAGGTCGGCCTGCCGAAAGCCAGGACACGCATGGTCTATAACGGCCTGACGCCTGCCGAGTTCACGCCTGTTCCGGCCGGAGCGGATGCGGGTGACTTTCTCTATATCGGCATGCTGCGGGATCTGAAGGGTCCGGATCTCTTCATCGAGGCGCTTTACAACATCCGCCTGAAAACCGGTACCGCGCCCAGCGCCCATATCGTTGGCGAGGGACCTGATGAAGAGCGCTACCGCAAGCTGGTCTCCTCTCTCGGGCTCGACAGGTCCATCACGTTCCATGGCGCCCTTCCCGCGCCGGAGGCCTTCAAGCTGGCGAACACCGTTGTGGTGCCCTCGCGCGCGGAGGCCATGCCCTACATCATTCTGGAAACGGTTGCCGCGCAGCGTCCGCTGATCGCAACGCGTGTCGGCGGTATTCCGGAGGTTTTCGGTAAATATGCCGACCGCCTGATCGAACCGGGCCATATCGGAAAGCTCACGGTTGCGATGGAGAAAGCCCTGTCTGAGCCGGAGCGCATGGCCGCCGACGCCAGGGAGCTGCGCAGCTGTCTCGCCGAGACATTTTCCGTCGAGCTCATGAGCGACCGGATCACCACACTTTACCAGGAAATCAAGGGCCTCAAGCCCCAGGAGGTTTCCGTTTCAGGTGCGAAAGAGGCCGTCAGCGCACGCTCCAGGCCTCAATCCGTCTATGCCAGATCGAGCAACCGATAATGAGCAATCCAGCCCTCAAACCTCCCCAGACCGTCCACCGGGAGCCGGAAGGCAATTCCGGCATTGATCTGCGGCAGAATCTGGAAAGACAGTTCCGGCACAGCGTCGATGACGCCATCGGCCCGCAGAACTTTCACACGTTGCCGACGACCGAGAACGGGCTTTCCGTCGCCGCTTTGCAGCTTGCCCAAAGTCTCGGCGGCAAAGGGATCTCCGTTCCCGTCCTGACCGGGCTGGTCAGATTGACCGACGTTGTTCTGATCGTGCTCAGCGCCGGCGCAGCGGTGTTCGCAGGTGGCGGTGAACTGGCAGCCGGGTGGTCCGCCGTCTTTGCAACCCTCGCGGCCGTCCTGTTCACGCTTGCCTTTTTCCAGGCAGCCGACGTCTACCAGGTTTCGGTGATGCGCCAGGGACTGTCCCAGCTCGGACGCGTCGCGGCCGGGTGGACGCTTGTCTTTGCGATGTTCGCCCTTTTGCGCTCGACGACGGGGATCGGCACCGGATTGCCCGACCCCTGGATCGGCGCCTGGTTCGCGCTGGGTCTGACCGGACTCTGCCTGTCGCGCTTTGTCGTCTATTCCCTTGTGCGCCACTGGATGACCCGCGGCCGCCTCGAACGGCGCGCGATTATCGTCGGCGGCGGAACGGCGGCCGCGGAACTGATCCACGAGATCGAGGCCCAGCCCGACAACGACATTCGGATCTGCGGCATTTTCGACGACCGCGCCAACGACCGGTCCCCTCCGGTCGTGGCCGGGTATCCGAAGCTTGGAAACATCAGCGCCCTCGTGGAGTTTGCGCGCCTTGCCCGGATCGACATGCTGATTGTCTGCATTCCCCTGCGCGCTGAAAAGCGGGTTCTGCAGCTTCTGAAGAAACTCTGGATCCTGCCCGTCGACATCCGCCTGTCCGCGCATACGGACAAGGTCCGATTCCGCAACCGGGGCACATCCTTCATCGGCACGGTGCCCTTTGTCGACGTCGTCGAGAAACCGATTGCCAACTGGGACATGGTCGGCAAGCGCGTCTTCGATCTCGTGTTCGCGACCGCGGCGATCGTGGCACTGTTTCCGCTCATGATCGCGGCGGCGATTGCCATTCGCCTCGACAGCAAGGGGCCGATCCTTTTCCGTCAGAAACGCTACGGCTTCAACAACGAGATCATCGAAATCCTGAAATTCCGGTCCATGTATACCGAGATGTCGGATCCCGACGCCAGGCGGGTCGTGACGAAGGGTGACCCGCGTGTCACCCGCGTCGGCCGTTTCATCCGCAAGACGTCGATCGACGAGCTGCCGCAGCTCTTCAACGTTCTGGCGGGCACGCTGTCGCTTGTCGGTCCGCGGCCGCACGCGGTCAACGCACATACCGACAACACCACCTGGGACGACGTGGTCGACGGCTACTTCGCGCGCCACAAAGTCAAGCCGGGCGTGACCGGCTGGGCCCAGATCAACGGGTGGCGCGGTGAGGTCGACACGCAGGAGAAAATCGAGAAACGGGTCGAGTGCGATGTCTACTACATCGAGAACTGGTCGATCCTGTTCGACCTGAAAATCCTCCTGCTGACACCGTTCCGGCTGCTCAACACGGAGAACGCCTATTGAGCGCCGCTGCCGGATATTCTGGCGCCTACGGACCGCACGCGCCGATCGGCCTGCCTGTCAGAAGCCTGGGCAACGGCGCGCTTTGGCTTGCCGCATTCCTGTCCGGCTTCGTGATCGAGGAGCCTGCGCCTTACGAACTCTACATGGCGTTGCTGACGGTGGTCTGGCTCGCCTGCGGACTGAAGCTGCGGCGCGAGTTCGGGCCGCTGATCATCTGCCTGATGCTCTACATCACCGGAGGCATCGCCTCGATACCGATCGCGAACGATTTCGGCGACGCGTCCATGTACATGGCCGTGTCCGGGTTCCTTGCGATCACCGCCATCTTCTATGCCGCGATCCTGGCTGAGAAACCGGAACGGTTCCGCATCATCCAGAACGGCTACACGGCCAGCGCCGTGCTGGTGTCCTTGGTCGGCATCGCCGGCTACTTTCAGCTGTTCCCGGGCGCGGACTATTTCACGCTTTATGACCGGGCGCGCGGCACCTTCAAGGACCCCAATGTTTTCGGGCCGTTTCTTGTGCTGCCGACACTCCTGATCATTCAAAGGCTCCTGCGCGACTCGGTTCTGAAGAACGTCCTGTTGCTGCTCCCGCTCACGGTGCTGCTGCTCGGAATTTTCCTGAGCTTTTCCAGGGGGGCCTGGGGCGTGCTCTTTGCCGGCGTGCTGGTTATCTATTTCCTTGCCCTGGTGACGGAGCAAGGCAACCGGCGCAGGATGCGTCTGATCATGCTGGGTTTTGCCGGCGTGCTGGCCGTCTTCGCGCTTCTGGCAGCCGCGCTCTCGATTGATACGGTCGCGTCGATGTTCGAACAGCGGGCCCGCCTGGTCCAGGACTACGACAGTGCCCGGCTCGGCCGGTTCGCGCGCTATGCGCTCGGATTTCAGCTGGTGATGGAACACCCGCTCGGTCTCGGGACGCTCGGTTTCCGGAACTACTTCCCTGAAGACACCCACAATGTCTATCTGAAGAGCTTCACCACCTATGGCTGGCTCGGCGGTGTCACCTATATCGTCCTGGCGCTGTGGACGCTTGCGGCCATGGTTCCGCTTCTGTTCAAGTCGCGTCCCTGGACCGGGTTCACCCACTGCGTCTTCGCGGTCTTTGTCGCGCACCTGATCCTGTCGGTGATCATCGACACCGACCGCTGGCGGCACATGTACATGCTCTACGGGCTGGCCTGGGGCCTGATTGCGGCCGACAGGCTCGAAACCCGGCAATCCCGCTCCGGTTTCTTGGCCGGGAACCCGATGCGTGGACAAAGCCGGTCCTGACCCCAACAAGCCGCTTGCGCTTGGAAAGCGAACAAGATAGGTAGAACCCGTTCGGGCAGTAGCGCAGCCTGGTAGCGCACTTCACTGGGGGTGAAGGGGTCGTCGGTTCAAATCCGGCCTGCCCGACCAAGCCGTTCTGACGGCAACAAGGCAAAATCTCCTGTTGCCTAAGCCCTTCCTGCCCTTCCCTGCCCTTGCAAAGGTCCTGTCGGGCCAATAGCTTCGGCATGAGGCGCCGGGTGCAGGCGCTCGTCGTGGGGCGACGCAAGGGGCCGATGAAACCGCTTTCCAGATTTTCCATAACCGTCAGCCTGTTCACGGTGACCTTGAGCGTTGCGCTGGCGCTGGCGGCAACCATTATTTCCTATACGCATTACGCCAACCGGGCGACGGCGCTGACCGCGGGCCGCGACCTCATGGAACGGTCCGCCGAAGTCGTGCGGCTGCAGACGGCCTCCCTGATCGAGCCGATCAACGCCATCGCGCAATATTCGGGTGACTGGCTCGACGTCAATGTAGAGCCCAAGGCGAGCGGCCATCCGGCGCGCAAACGACTGATCTCGTTTCTCTCGGCCATGCCACAGATCGCCAACATCTATATCGGCTACGAAGACGGCAGCAATTATCTTGTCGGCGCGACACGCACCTTGCCCGAAGCCCGGCTGGAGGAAATGGGCGCGCCGGAGGGCACTGTCTTTCGCGAGCAGATCATCCTGCGGGGCGAGCGGAAGCGGCCCATCCAGATCGAGCGCTTTCTGGACGAGAACAGTGTGACGCTGCACACCAATTCGAACGAGGACGAGATTTCCTATGATCCGCGGGAGCGGCCCTGGTACGAGCAGGCCATCGACAGCCCCCTGGTGGAGCGGACGGATGTCTACCTGTTCACCGGTTCGAAGAAACCCGGCCTGACGGTCAGCAAGCGGCATGCGCGCGGCGTTGTCGGCGTCGATATCACGCTTTCGGACCTCAGTTCGTTTCTGGATTCCGAACCCCAGGCGAGAACCGGGGTTCTCGCGATCATCAGCCATGAGGGCACGCTGCTTGCGCACTCCTCCCTCAGGGACAGCCCGGACGGCGACGACAGATACGCTGCCCTGGCGACCCTGCAGGAACAGGTGCGCAACCCGGACCGCGACAAAATCAAGACGGTCGAGGTCAGCGGACATCCGTGGATGACGCACATATCCGCGATCGGACTTGGCGCCGGCGAGCGCGAGAACCTTGCGATTGCCCTGCCGTCGCGCGACGTGATCGGCGAGATCACCCGGGCATCTCAGCGGACGATCCTCGTGTCCGCGCTCATCGCCCTGTGCAGCATCCCGTTCATCTGGCTCGTCTCGCGCTCCCTGTCGCGCCCGCTCAAGACGCTGGCCAAAGGCACGCAGCGCATCCGCAACTTCGATCTCGACAGGCCGTTCTCGCGCTCGTCCGTGGTCAACGAGGTGTTCCAGCTCGAAACCGCCCTGGACCAGATGCGTACATCGCTTCTGACCTTCGGCAGATACGTGCCCAAGGCCCTCGTTCAACAGATGATCAAGCGGCAGGAAACACCCGAACCCGGCGGCGAGAAGCGGGATGTCACGGTTCTGTTCATGGACATAGAGAACTTCACGGCCATGTCGTCGAAGCTCCCGCCGGAGGAAGTCATGAACCGGATGTCGCGGTATTTCGAGGTGGTCACGCAGACGCTTCTGGAGCACGAGGCGACAATCGACAAGTTCATCGGTGACGCCGTCATGGCATTCTGGAACGCACCGAACCATGTCGACGACCACCCGGTAAAAGCCTGCCGTGCCGCGCTTGCCGTGATCGAGGCGTGCAAGGCCGAGACGGATTCCTGGTCCGACGCGGACATCCTGCCTCTCAGGACCCGCATTGGCCTTCACGCAGGCGAGGCCATTGTCGGCAATGTCGGCAGCTCGGACCGCCTGAACTACACGGCGCTTGGCGACACGGTCAATTTTGCGTCCAGGCTCGAGGGGCTCAACCGGGAAAAGAAAACCAGCATCCTTGTCAGCGCAGAGCTCGCAAACCGCGTAGAGGGCCGCATCAGGGTCCGCTCGGCGGGCGAAGCACAGGTCAAGGGATATGAAGGCGCCATCGAAGTGTTCGAATTGACGGCGGAAGACAACACCGCGGCGACCTGAAAGCGGCAATCTCGCGCGCTTCTATCAGCGTCCATGGCACGGCTGAGCGCTTTCGCCCCTCGCCAAAGAGCGTTCGGCAGACAAAGAAAAACCCGCTCGGCATCACGATGCCGAACGGGTTCGAATTCCTGAACGGGTCGCTGGCTCACACAGCCTGACGCCGCCTCCAGCCAACAAAACCAAGCACGGCGAGCCCTGCCCCCAGCAGAGGCAGGGCCGCCGGAAGCGGCACCGGTGTGACGCGCACAGCGTCAACGTCGAAGCCACCGGTCGACAGATTGCGGGTCGGAGACGTGTCCATGATGCGGACCGTATCGAACGTGCCGGCAAGCGCTATCGGAAACACTCCTCCGCCTTGGGCATCGTCATTGCCAATGGACGCGATGAGCTGAAAGTCGATCCCGTCACCCACGAGAATCTGGGCTGACTCGGGCCAGTTCAGAACATTTCCGAAGGTGATTTCGAAGACGGAAACGCTCGTATCGAAAAGTGTCCCGAAGGTCAGGTCGATGTAGCTTCCGAAACCGATCTCAAAAAACGAACCGTCATGCGCACCGAGCGCATTTTCCGCGTTGCCGCGATCGTTCGCGCTGCCGCGTGCCGCGTTGGCATCATATGTGATGGAAGTCGCATAGCCGTTGTCGAAGCCTCCGGCCCCGACCGTATTCCACATGGGTGCCGCAGTGGCGGCAGCTAACCCCGCGAAAAGAAAACCTGCTGCAATCGCAGCGCGCACAGTTCCAAGCATCTGAAAATCTCTTTTATTGATTCAATTTTTATGCATTACGGCTGCTTCGTAGCTGCTTGGCGGCTGATGTGTCAACGCATTTCGAGCCTTCGCTCACCTTACGCAGCGTTACACTATACTTCATGGTTAATCCGGTTCACCGGTGCACCCACGTCGCACATGACCGTTCAATCCCATCGGGAGTGTCCAACTCAGCACGGTTTGGCGACACCCGAGACTGTGGTGTAGGTTGTTTCAACCGGCGCCGCGACACGCGCAATGCGCAGTTGAACGGGTTTCAGTTTCTTGCGCAGGATTCGCCGGGTCGAGGCCGTGCAACTGAGAGGGAGCCTTGGAAGTGACCACAATCAGGAACCGTCTTTTGTCCCACGCGACCAGGTCCGCCGCGCCAATCCTGCTGGCGCTTGCAGCGCCGCCGTCCCTCGCCTCCGCTCCGCTATTGGTCACCTCCGGCGCAGACTCTGGCGAAGGTACCTTTCGCGCGGCGCTCGAGGCTGCGTCCGGGGACACGCAGACCAGGCCGATCTTTATCGTGACGCGTGATGACATCGACATCGAAACATCCCTTGCCTACTCAGGGCGCGCGCCCCTTGAAATCTACGGCGACGGACAGACGGTTCATGCCCGGGAAAACGTGACGCTGCTCGAAATCTCCGAAGGTGCCGACCTTTCCGTTTCGAAGCTTCACTTCAAGGGGCCGGGCGGCTTCAGCATTGAAAACCGGGGCGACGAAGACGGCTCCGGCGGAAAGGGCATTTTTCTCGATGTGAGAGACGATCAGACCGGGGTCGTTCATGTGGTGCTCGAAAACGTTACTGTGTCTGGGGTCGCCTATCACGGCATTCATGTTTCGGACTGCGACCTTGCCGATAAGTGCGGCGGTGGCAGCGGCGGCGGCGGTGACGGTGCCCCGGCCTCCATCAATGCACAGCTTACGGATGTCAGGATCGAGAGAGTGGGCCTCGGCGCATTTGATGCCGACGGGATCCGGGTCGACGAAAGGGGCGACGGCGATATCACGTTCGTTTCCTACAACTCCGTCTTCCGCAAGGTGGGCGCGGACGGCGTAGAGCTCGATGAAGGCGATGCCGGGAGCGTTTACGCCTCGACCGTCGAGACCCGGTTTCTCGATAATGGCGATTATTGCGACCCCAGGATCCTGCACAGCTATCTGCCCGATGAGCCCGATGGGGAGTTCGATGACGGCGAGATGAGCGAAGCCGACCTGCCCGCGGCCGTGACCGGCTCGCCTGACGACCGTTGTTTCGAACGCGAGATATCGCTTCACGCGTCCGGGTTCGTCGAAGAATATGAATTCTCCATCGACCTTGACGACGGCATCGACATCGACGAAGCCGGTGACGGCGATCTCGTCATGACGATGACCGACAGCGAAATAACCGGCAATCTCGACGAAGGTGTGGATCTGGATGAAGAAGACGCGGGCAATGCCATCATCTCCCACGTCCGGTCATTTGCCGACCACAACACGGATGACGGTTTTCGAACGTCAGAATCAGGTCCGGGAGACCTTATTGCAGTCGTCTACGAAGTCGGAGCATGGAAAAACGGCGGCAACGGACTGCGCTTCGACGAAGCGGGCCAGGGAACGGTCACGGTAACCATCCACAGGGTCACCACCGCCGGAAACGACGACGGCAACGATACGGGCATCCGCGTTTCAAGAGAGGGCGACGGCAAAGGCACGTTGACGGTGGATCAGTCGGACCTTCGCGATGGAATCGATGCGCGCAATGTCGAGGTCGTTGACGTGAAGTGAAGCGCGGGCACAAAAACGTCGCGTTTTCGTGGTTTCATCCTGTTGCGACACGGGCCGAACATGGTTCGCTCCCGCAAATGTGCTTTCATCCGGGCCACAATGGATCGTAAGGTCTCGGACTTGCGAAGACATTGCGGGCCAGCCTCGCTGCCAGGCGCGGAGATTGATGCAAACTTGATCGAAAATGGCTATATTAAGGGTGTCTTCATTGCGCCGCTTTCAATGCCGCAATGAAAACCTATAAGAAAGGCATTGCCGAACAGGCATCCGGCAGAATCGTTCTGAGTTGTCACGGACCGAAAAACGTCCAGTGACAGGCGGAGGAAACTGAATGCATATCAAGCGCGTTGATCCGTCGAACATGAAAGGGTTGGCGGGTCAGCACATACAGGAGCTTGAAACGTTCCTGAGGGCAACGGACGGAAAATTTCGGCCGGACATGCCGCAGTTTCATCGTGTCGTCTTCACGTCGATCGCCGCCAATGGCGACCATATCCCGCAGATCGGATATGTCGGACAGAGCAGCTACATCAAAGACGTCATGGAAGGGCAGTTCGGCAGCGACTTCGCGTCGGCAATCCGGACACAGGACCCCAAGTTCGACCAAGCCGTCGCCGGTGGATACGCCAGGGCCGCGCAGGGAGACAGGGTGTTTGAACTCGTTGAGATGGAAGTCACGCCACCCGGCGCGCTTACCAATATCCCTGTCAGTTACTACCGCCTGATCGAACGGCTGTGGCTCGGATCGCCGAAACCGGTTCTCGTCAATCTCACCCTGCCGACGTCGGCGCAGTTTCATGAGCATCTATTTTTGCAAGATAGAGAACGTCTGACGGCCAGTTGAACAGGAACATGTCGTCCTGTTTCCTGTCCTCAGGCGGGTTCAGCCATCTCGTTGCATAAGGATACCTGTGGAAGGCCCCATAGATATCACCCAGAGATTTGCGCACCCTGTCGGCCCGCGCGAGACCGACACAGGCATTTGCGTCCTGCCAGGTGGCCAGCCCGAGATAGAGGTTCATCCGCGCAATCAGCGCCAACCGCTCCAGGGATAATCGGGCCGAGCCATGGCCCGAGACATTCAGCGCATCCCCGGAATAGATCACCTTGCCCTGGATGTCCTTCATCGGCGGACATACCCAGGATTCGTCGACGGGATATTCGGGCCCGTAAATCCGGGACAGTTGCACCCTGTGGTAGTCGAGATATTGCATCGCGCCGGTATCGAACAGCTGGCTGCAATAGAAGGAAACAGGTTCCTCGCCGGCAAAGGCCACGTGGCAGAAACCGTTGTGGCCGTTGAAGTCGAAAAACCTCGTCTGGAAAAAGGGGGTAACGTCCTTGCCGCACTTTTCAAGCGCGGGAATGACTTCACTGAAATCCCGTAAAACACGGGCCGTGCAACCAAGCGTGTAAAGCCTGGCCCGGCACGCTGAATACGCATTGAATAATATCGAAACGTCTTCAGGTCCCAAGGAACCCCCCAATTACGTCAAGTCGCAGGTCCGCATGATCGCGATCAGCAGGAAATGAACAGGATGATATTCCTAACGGTCTTCCGTGGAGAGCGGACGCCAGAAGCCGCTCCAATCCTTTAACAGGATCGGTCCGGACCTCACAGACACAGTATTATTCTCTATTCGCTGTTTTGACTAGAAAAAAACGGCGAATTTACCATAAATTGGAACTTATTTGGAAAATGAAGACTGTTAAATTCCAGTAAAATTTTATCTATTTTCCGTATTGGAAGCAGCTTTCTTCAAAGCAGCCCAAAAAGTACCGCGGATGCAGCCATCACAACCCCTAATATACTCGATAAATTCGGTTTCCGCACGCTTTAAACTGAATAGAAACAGGTTTGAACCGCAAATACACATATCCGCCTCTGATATTGATTAACTTCCGCGGGCCGAACAACCGCCGTGCCCGTGCCCGGTCCTTTCCGCACAGGTGTCTTGCCTCTACACCCGGCACGAACGTTTCGCCGCCGGACATGGGAAGCGTCACCCGCCGGCATCGGGGCGTTTTCCCGCTCCCTGTTGCTCCCGGACGCCTTGCAACACAAAGGGAACTTGAAAATTTGTCTTTAATGCCGGAATCCGGATGGTGATCTCTTGTAATTCCCTTCAAATATCCCGGACGTTGAAATGAAACACAGCCAGCGATCCGCTTTTTCCAGATCAGTGAGCCCCGAATGAGCCCGTCCCCGCTCCCCGCCTTCAACCCCCTGTCCGATGCGTTCGCGAAAGATCCGTACCCATTTTATGAAGCTTTGAGGGCGCAGCCGGGCCTGACCTATTTCGAGGATTTCGATGTCTGGCTGGCAGCAAGGTTTGACGATGTTTCGGACATCGTCATGAATGACAGGATGGTTCGCTCCCTGGATCACATCGCCGGTGCCGAAGAAATTGCCGAACAGAAACGTGCTGGCAACTGGCACGACATGCCGCATCACAGCCGTTTCGTTCAGTTCTCGCTGCTCGACAGCGACGGCGACGTGCATGACCGCTTGCGAAAGCAGGTTTTCAGGCTCTTCACGCCCGTGATGGTCAACGGCCTGCGCGACAGCATACAGGCTTATGTCGACATGCTGTTCGACGCGCTCGCGGACAGATCCGGGATCGACTTCGTGGAAGACCTGGCGGCGCATGTTCCAGGGCACATCATCGGCCGCATCCTCGGCGTGCCGGACGAGGACTGCCCGCAGCTCCGGATCTGGTCGGAAAATATCGTGCAGTTTTTCGATATCGACCGGTCCGATGAACGAAAGGACCTGGCCGAACGCAACACGACGGAGTTCTATCACTATCTCCTGGACCTGAAATCGGCCCGAGAGAAAGCCCCGCGCGATGATCTCCTTTCCGTCATGATCGAGGCCGAAAAACAGGGCCACATGTCGCATGACGAACTGTTTTCCACGGCCATGCTGATCCTCATGGCCGGGCACGGATCGACAATCGATGTTCTGGGCAGCGGCATGCACGCGCTTCTGACGTTCCCTGCCGAACTGCAGCGCCTGCGAGATGAGCCGGCCCTGATGAAAACCGCGGTACAGGAGATGTTCCGCTACGAATCCCCGCTGCCCTTCTTCCACCGCTATTGCACCGAGGACGTCGAGATTTGCGGTCAGGAATTTCCACGCGGGACAAAGTTCGGCGTTCTGTACGGAGCCGCGAACCGGGACCCGAAGCAGTTTCCGGATCCGGACCGTTTCGATGTCGGGCGCTCCCCGAACTGGCACATAGCGTTCGGGCGCGGCGCACATTTCTGCCTTGGCAATCACCTGGCGCGGCTTGATATGGACATCATTTTCTCGACTTTGCTGAAACGCTTCAATTCGATAGAACTTGTGGAAGAGACCGTGACCTACAAACGGGGTTTATCGGTCAGGGGTCCTGAAACGCTCCGTATTCACTGGAAAAACATTTGAACCGGCCATACTTGCCGGATTGTCCCGAAGTCCTGAGCGAGCCGTTCCGATCCGCTCCCAGACGAACCTGAAAATGAGAGAACCTGCCATGTTCCTGCCAGCGAATTTTCGACAGCACCCCCGCAAGGGCGGTTTTCTCAAACAGACCGCTTCCGTCTGTCTCGCCGGGCTGGCGATTGCCGGATTGCCTTCTCCCGGCGCATCGGAAACAGTTTCGGTCGGCCCCCGCCCCGCCTATCTCGTCAGCCAGATGGCGGACAGCGACCTGAAAACAAAGCTTGAGAGCTGCATTGGCCAGCCGGTCGACAAGACCCTGTTTTCGATTTCCCATCGCGGGGCGCCGCTGCAGTTTCCCGAGCACACCGAGGAAGGCTACCGCGCCGGTGCGCTGATGGGGGCAGGCATTCTGGAATGCGACGTCACCTTCACGAAGGACAAGGAACTTGTCTGCCGTCATTCGCAGAGCGATCTGCATACGACGACGGACATCCTGGCGACGGATCTGGCCGGCAAATGCACCGGCGCATTCGTCCCGGCGCAAGGCGGCACGCCGGCCTCTGCGGAGTGCCGCACATCGGATATCACCCTCGCCGAGTTCAGAACCTTGCGCGGCAAGATGGACAGCGCCGACAAGACCGCGCAAACCGTCGACGACTATCTGAAGGGAACCGCGGACTGGCGGACCGAGCTTTACGGCCATACCGGAAGCCTGATGACGCATGCGGAGTCGATCGACCTCTTCAAGGATCTGGGCGTCAAGTTCACACCGGAACTGAAGGCACCGAAGGTTGCCATGCCGTTCGACGGATTTTCGCAAACCGACTATGCGCAGAAGCTGATTGACGATTACAAGGCCGCCGGCATTCCTGCGGAGGATGTGTTCGCTCAGTCATTCAATCTCGAAGACGTTCTCTACTGGATCGAAAACGAACCCGAATTCGGGAAACAGGCTGTTTATCTCGACGGGCGGCGCGATCTCAATCCCCTCGACCCGTCTACCTTCTCCCCCTCAATGGCCGAACTGAAGGAGATGGGCGTCAATTATCTGGCCCCGCCGCTCTTCGTGCTCCTGACCCTGGAAGACGGCAAGATTGTTCCCTCGCCCTATGCCGAAGCCGCCAAGGAAGCCGGGCTCAAGCTGATCACATGGACGCTGGAACGCTCGGGACCGCTCACGTCGGGAGGCGGCTGGTATTACCAGAGCGTGGGAGAGGCAATCGACGGTGACGGAGACATGATGGAAGTCATGCATGTTCTGGCGCAAGATGTCGGTGTGGAGGGCATTTTTTCCGATTGGCCGGCAACGACCAGTTTCTATGCGAGCTGCATGGGACTGAAATAGTGCTCTGTCTGCGCCGCCGGGATCGTGAACTTTGCTAATACCTTGTTCACCGATTTTGTTTACCCTTACGCAGCGTTGAAACCAGTCTGCGGTCAATGAGTTGAAAATACATCCACTTTCAAGTGTCGACAGCCAGATCCTGCATCAAGAGTTTCGGCCATTGGGCGGTGACAGGATCTTGCATATCCTTGCTGAAGCGGCCGAACGTGCCGGGCTGGATGCAACGGGCTGTGTTCAACTGGAGACAGATTCTGCGCACGACGTGGCCGTTCAAATCGCGGATTTGAAAGTGTCGGTCGTGCAGTCGATCCCCTTTGCCGAAGATGACTATCTGCAGGTTGCCCTCGACACGTTTTCCCTTGAAAACTTCATCAAGGGCGACCAGCGCATCGCCGATGCGGTGACGGCCTGTACGCATGTTTCCATCCAGCCCGTCTCCGGTGACAACGTGACCGCTCTGAATGGAGCGGACGCCCCAATGGCCGGCGATCAGCCCGTTTTCGAGGATACCGGCAGTGCACTCCGGGCCATGTCGCTCGCCAAGGCGATCGTGACGGGCCTTCTGGAGGAAGCCGACTCCGTTTCGGTTTTCTGGGGTCCGAGCACCTTTCTGCTCGATCCGGACACGTTCCGGCGGCTGGCCGCGGCGAAAGAAGAACTGCTTCTGTACCTGCACTGTCACCTGTTTTCCGAGGACGATCCAAAGACCGGACAGACACTGACCGGTGTCGTCGCTGCCGGAGCCCAATGGCTCGTGGGACGGTATGTCGAGATCAAGCCCTGTCCGCAACCGCCGGAATATCTTGTCGAGAAAGTCTATGATTTCGTTCGCACGGCGCTGAAGTCCGACAGCATCGGAACCGACGGACTGTCTTTCGGACGAGACGATGACGAAAGAATCCAGATCCAGCTGGAACCATCCGAAGGTTACGCTCCGGGACGGATCCTGTTGCAAGTCATGCAAGGGGACGAGCAGCCGCTTGCGGACGACGATGAGGCCGAGCCTTCACAAGAGCCTTCTGCTCAGGTTGGGGAAGACACCGACCCTGTTCCGCTCGATCCGCCACCGGCCCCCGCGCAGCAGCGCCTGCCGGCAACTGCCGATTTCCGGGATTTCGACGATGAAGACGCCGAGCTGGACCCGGATAATCCGGTCGACGCTGCCATCATGCAGCGGCTGGCAGAACTGAACGAGGCCGGCCCGGACGACGACGACAACACCGCTGACGAAGACGTTTCAGCGCCTATTGAAGATGTTTCTGCGCCTGTCGAAGACGCGCCGGTTCCCGTCGTGACAGAACCCGCGCCAGAGCCCGCAGCGGCAATCGTGGTTGAAGAGATGCAAGACACGGTCGAGGCCACGCCAGGGCCAAGACCAAGGAAGCCTCAACCCCAGCGCATGTCCATGGCCGAACTCAGGAATTTCGCGAAAGAAGCACAGGTTGCCCAAAAGGACCGGGACGTTTCGACCAAAAAGCGCGGCTTTATCGGCAAGATGTTCAACGGCAAAACAGGCTGATCAGCTGCGCGGATTATCTGGCCTGGTCCAGGGTCCGCTTGCATTCCAGCAACTCGAACAGGGTCGCTTGCAACCGGCGTATGTCCTCCTTGGAAACCGCGGACTGTCCAGTCGCCGAACCTGGTGTCGGCTTTTCGCCTCTGAACCTGTTCAGGAAGTTCATCCCGCCAGACGCGGGCGGTGCAGATGGTTCTTCGCTGTTTTCAGGAAGAACGCCATTGGGCAAGGCTTCTTCCTGCATGGGGGCTGTCTCGGATGCAGCGGTCGGTTGGGCTTCGTCAGTCTGGACGGTCATCGTGGCCAATGGCGAGGCATCTTCGCGCCAGATCTGGGTCACGAAGCGCTGGCCCTGTTCCTTCAGGATACGTTGCACGCCCTTAATGGTGTAGCCTTCGCCATAAAGGAGATGCCGAATGCCCTTGAGAAGTTCGACATCGTCAGGACGATAGTATCTGCGTCCACCGCCACGCTTCAGCGGCTTAATCTGGGAAAACCGTGTCTCCCAAAAGCGCAAGACATGCTGCGGCAAGTCCAGATCTTCTGCGACTTCGCTTATCGTTCGAAAGGCGTCCGGGCTTTTTTCCTGTGAACTCATCCGGTCGTTGTTATTTGCTCGCCTGCCCTGTCAGCGCATCATTGATCCGCTGCTTCAATACGTTTGATGGCTTGAACACCATCACGCGACGCGGTGAAATCGGTACTTCCTCACCTGTCTTCGGATTGCGGCCTATGCGCTCCCCCTTGGAACGGACCACAAATGAACCGAAGCTTGATAATTTTACCGATTCGCCGGTAACAAGACAGTCCGAAATTTCAGAAAGTACACGCTCGACCAGTTCTGACGACTCGGTTCGCGAGAGGCCGACCTTTTGATAAACGGCTTCACACAAATCCGCACGGGTAATAGTCCGATTGCCCATGACCCCTCCACAAAGATGCCAGCGATCTGGCTGATTTTGCAATGGAACTCCAATGCAAGGCCCTACGGTATTGCCTCACGGCGGGCCGGTCAACCGGAACTCCACCTCAAGATAATATTTGTCGGCAATGCAATTGTCGCCAATCACCAGCGCAGGAGAACCGATCCCCAGGTGAAGCCGCCCCCCATCGCCTCGAGCATCACAAGGTCGTTGTTTTTGACACGTCCGTCCTTCAGCGCCGTGTCGAGCGCCAGCGGGATCGAAGCTGCAGAAGTGTTGCCATGCAACTGCACGGTTGTGACAACTTTTTCAGGAGCGATGCCGAGCTTTTTCGCGCTCGCATCAATGATGCGCTTATTCGCCTGGTGCGGCACGAACCAATCCAGGTCTTCAGACGTCAATCCCGTCGCCGCGTAGGCGTCCTCAATGACGTCCGTGATCATGCCGACCGCATGCTTGAAGACCTCGCGGCCTTCCATGCGAAGATGACCAACCGTTTGTGTCGATGATGGTCCGCCATCGACATAGAGTTTTTCCTTGTGCCGGCCATCCGAACGCAGGTGGCTGGTGAGTATTCCCCGGTCGGCATTCGCACCCGAGCCCGCGGTTTTCTCAAGAACCACGGCTCCCGCGCCGTCACCGAACAACACGCAAGTCGTCCTGTCTTCCCAGTCAAGTATCCTGGAAAAGGTTTCCGCGCCTATGACAAGGCAGCGCTCCGACACGCCTGCGCGGATATAGGCGTCAGCCGTGGTCATCGCATAGACGAAACCCGAACAGACGGCCTGCACGTCGAAGGCGAAGCCCTGGGTGATACCCAGCTTGGCCTGCACCGTCACGGACGTTGCCGGAAACGTGTTGTCGGGCGTTGCCGTCGCAAGAATGATCGTATCGATGTCTTCCGCCTTGCGTCCGGCGCTTTCCAGCGCACGGCGGGCCGCCTCCAGGGCGAGATCGGAGGTTACCTCGCCTTCGGCGGCAATGTGACGTTGCCTGATGCCGGTCCGCTGGACGATCCACTCGTCTGACGTGTCGACCTGCCTTGCAAGATCGTCATTGGTAAGAACATTGTCGGGCAGATAACTGCCGCACCCGGTCACGGTCGAACGGACTACGCTCACAAATCACCTTCCGTTGTCGGCGCGGCTTCTGCGAAGCGGCCGCGATGGTAGTGCACAAGATCCTGCGCGATCTTGTGCGTCAACTCGTTTTTCACCATGTCATAGGCCAGATCAATCGCCGAAGCATAGCCTTCAGCGTCCGTGCCTCCATGGCTTTTGATCACAATTCCGTTCAGCCCGAGAAACACTCCACCGTTCACCTTGCGGGGATCCATCTTCTCGCGAAGCAGATCAAAAGCGCCTTTGGCGAACAGATAGCCGATCTTGGACATGAAGGTTCGATTCATCGCGGAGCGCAAGTAACTGCCGATCTGCTTCGCGGTGCCCTCGGCTGTCTTGAGCGCAATGTTGCCTGCAAATCCCTCGGTCACGACGACATCAACGGTGCCCTTGCCGAGATCATCCCCTTCGACAAAGCCTGCATATTCAAGCGAACGCAGCGGTGTTTCCCGCAGAAGCCGCCCGGCGGTCCTGACTTCCTCGAGCCCCTTGACTTCCTCGACACCGATATTGAGAAGTCCGACGCTCGGGCGCTGAACACCAAACAGCGCGCGTGCCATAGCGCCACCGAGGATGGCGAAATCTATCAGTTGCTGCGCGTCGGCCCCGATCGTTGCCCCGACATCCAGAACGACCGACTCCCCGCGTGTGGTCGGCCAGATCGCCGCAATGGCCGGGCGTTCGATATTAGCCATCGTGCGCAGACAGAATTTCGACATGGCCATCAACGCGCCGGTGTTTCCAGCAGAGACGGCCACAGAGGCATCACCGGATTTCACCGCTTCGATGGATCGCCACATGCTGGACCGCCATCGGCCCTGGCGCAGGGCCTGGCTCGGTTTCGTGTCCATGGCAATGGAGACGTCGCAATGATGCAGAACCGACGCGTCCCTGACCCGGGGGTACTGTTCGAGCAACGGGCGAATGACATTCTCGTTTCCGTAAAGCAGGAAACGGATCTCGGGGTGACGAACAAGTGCGATCTCTGCGCCGGGAATAACGACTTCAGCCCCGCTGTCGCCGCCCATGGCATCCAAGGAAATCGGAATTGTCTTCGCCATTCAGAAGGTCTTTTAACGTTTCACACAAAAGGACGGCACTGGTCAGCGCACCTGCGGGTCAACACCCTTCCCGGAGGGGCTGGAGTCGGGCGCGAACATAACGGTTTTGCCCGGAGTGACAACCGTTTTCCTGAACTCTTTGCGAACTTACGCCCAAAACATCCACCCATGACATTGCGCAGATGCCCGGCACTCGCCGCGAAACCCGCTATTTCAGTCTTCCTGCCTGGATTTTAAAGCCTCCAGCGCCGCAAAAGGGGAAGGTTCCTTGTCGCCTTCGTCTTCCTCCCCGGTTTCCGGCTCGCCGCCTTGAAACTCCACGCCGGGTTTTCTCGGAAACGGATCGAGCGAAAGAGCGAGTTCTTCGCAGATGGCCGCGCCCAGGTCGACGACGCCGTCAACGACGAGGTCGGGGGGATCCAGAGACTCGAGATCGATTTCGATCTCGCCGTCTTCGTTGAGGTCGCGGATCTTCCCGGACCTGCTCGACGCCGGTTCGAAGGTCCGGTCCACGTCCAGTTTCAGCTCGCTTTCGAAGGGTTCCAGGGTGACCACACAGGTTTGTGTCACCATTGCCAGGACCGGACCGACAACCCGGACACCAGCCTTGCGATAGGGTTTCAGCGTGAAGCGGGCCTCCAGGTCGCGGATGGCGACCAGGTCATAAGCGGCGGCGATCGCTTCCAGGGCGGCGGCATCGGGTTTGACGGTGATCGCTTCATCCTTGTCGACGACTCGATTCGCGTTCACCTTGAAAGGGTATGGGAATGTTTCCTTGGTCATTTTCCGGTTTTCCGTTGCCGTTTTACACCGGCAAATCCTTGTAAGCTCCAGGATCCGGCCAACTCAGCTGTCCCTGCAAGAGGTCAGCGGTTGCCTGTCCTGACAATGAGTCTGCTGCGCCCAGCATATAGCGGGCAAGACGCATCTGCGCCATCGGCTCGGGATTGTCCGGAAACAGATTGCGTCCCAGCGCTGCTGCGAGTTCTTCCGCATCAGCAGCGTCAATGGCGGGGATGTACGCATCCGCCCGGCCATAGAAGGCTTCCCCCATAACCTTGACCTTCTTCGGAACGCGTGTATCGCTCACGCCCATTTCGCGAAGGGAGGCGTCCATGTCCTGGAAAAACAGATCGAATACCGCCTGGGCGAACTGCGAAACCTTCGCTCCCTCGCCCCTCATCCGCCTGAAATAAAGCACTGCGTGCAACACGATAAGATCAAATCTGCCGTCTATCGTATCCGGCACAAGAAAGTCTGTATAAAATCCGGGCTGCCGCGCTTGGGCCACGATTTCACAATAGACCTTGTGCTCAGCTTCGGTGGACCGGCGGCGAAACAGGCCGAATACCATGACCGTCTCCATTTGACTCAGGTGTTGCCTTGTGCCCTATCCCACGATAGTGAATTTGCCAAGCAACGAAATACAAGATCGGCCGGTGTGGCCTGGCGAAACGGGACTTCTTAAATGAACTTCAAGGCGAGCGCCCTGATCCTTCCGCTTCTGGCGACCCTGCCGCTCGGCGGTTGCTTCACCTCCACCTATACGCATGGACATGTCGTGACAACATCCATGCTGAACCAGGTGCAAGTTGGCTCAAGCCGAGAGCAGGTCGAATTGGTTCTAGGTTCGCCCTCAACAACTTCAAGCCTGAGCGGCGATGCCTATTACTATATCTCCCAGAAAACGGCGACCACGGCCTTTCTGTCACCCGACATTGTCGAGCAACGCGTCGTGGCAATCTACTTCGACGATGACGGATTTGTTCAGGATCTCGGCAACTACACGCTCGAAGACGGCAAGATCGTCGATATCGTCACCCGCAAGACCCGTACGGGCGGTGCGGACTACGGCTTCCTGACGCAGATCCTCCGGGGTGCGACCAACCCGGGCCTTGGGCTCTAGCCGAGACGGCGTGACACGGACACCCAGGCAAAACAGACAACGGCGCACAGCGGCAGGTCAGCTCGCTGCCACGCCAGTCGGTCTCGTGAAACGTAACTTCTGTTTCCGGGCGTCAACCGCCCTCTCCTTCGGCCCTTGTTATATTGAGTGCCAGCGGAACCAGCGTCCCTGGGACCCCGCCTTGCCCCTGCTCTACACCGACGCATAAGGCCGAGCTTGTGAAAGCTGCCGCTTTCAGAGTAAACCGCATGTGTTCAAGGGAACGCTGCCTGTGCGTGCAAGGCAAGGGTGCGGACGTGATCAAAACAAAGAAACAGAACCCAGGGCGCGGGAATTGAATTCATGAAAGTTGCGAACAGGAAAAGAATTCTCGTTACGGGCGGCGCCGGGTTTCTGGGATCGCATCTGTGCGAGCGCCTACTGGACGAAGGTGCCGATGTGCTGTGCATCGACAATCTCTACAGCGGCACCAAGGACAACATTTCCCATTTGCTCGCAAACCCGCATTTCGAGTTTCAACGGCACGACGTCACGTTTCCGATCTATCTGGAGGTCGATGAAATCTACAATCTCGCCTGCCCGGCCTCGCCCGTCCATACCAGCGCGACCCGGTCCAGACGACAAAGACGAGCGTCCATGGGTCCATCAATATGCTCGGCCTTGCCAAACGCACCAGGGCACGCATCTTTCAGGCCTCCACGAGCGAGGTCTACGGAGACCCCGAGGTTCACCCGCAAACCGAAGACTACTGGGGCCGCGTCAATCCGATCGGCGTCCGCTCGTGCTACGATGAAGGCAAGCGCTGCGCGGAAACACTCTTCTTCGACTACAACCGCCAGCATGGCCTGGAGATCAAGGTCGCCCGCATCTTCAACACATACGGACCGCGCATGCACCCCAATGACGGCAGGGTCGTCAGCAATTTCATCGTGCAGGCCTTGCAGGGCAACGACATCACGATCTACGGAGACGGGCTGCAAACGCGCAGCTTCTGCTATGTCGACGATCTCATCGACGGCTTCGTCCGTCTGATGGCCTCGCCCGGTGAGCTGACCGGTCCGATCAATCTCGGCAATCCGTCCGAATTCACGATCCGCGAACTCGCCGAAACCGTCCTGGATCTCGTTGGCGGGCGTTCGAAACTCATCTACCACCCGCTTCCGCATGACGACCCGAAACAGCGTCAGCCGAACATCGCGCTGGCGAAGTCGGAACTTGACTGGGCTCCCAAAATCCCTCTCAAAGAGGGACTCCAGAAGACCATCGCCTATTTCAGGGAACTGTGAACCTTGATGATCCCGACGGACGCCCGCATCATTATCGTCACACCGGTCTACGAAGACTTCGAGGCCAGCAGCCGGCTGTTTCAGGAGTTGAAGTCAGAACTCGGTGACAGTGTCTATATCGTTGCCGTCGACGACGGCTCGGTCAAACAGCCGCTTGATACCTCAAGCCTTGATCAGGCAGGCGCCAGGGGAACCGTCCTGAAGCTGAGACGCAATGTCGGCCACCAGAAGGCGATCGCGATCGGCGTCGGATATGTTTCAACGCATATCAACGAGAATCAGCGGGTGGTCGTGATGGATTCCGACGGAGAGGATCTCCCCTCTTCCATACCGAATTTGCTGAGCGCGCTCAGCAAGGACGATGTCGATGTGGTCGTTGCACGGCGCAAGAGCCGTTTCGAGACGATGCGCTTCAAGACCTTCTACAAGATCTACAAGCGCCTGTTCCGCATCATCACGGGCCGGACGATCAGTTTCGGCAACTTCATGGCAATGAAGCCGATGGGCGTCAAACGGCTGGCGGCCATGCCGGAGCTGTCGATCCATGTTGCTTCCGCGGTTCTCGCGTCCAAGCTCCGCATTGCAACCTGCCCGCAGGATCGCGGTCCACGCTACGCCGGCCAGTCGAAGATGAATTTCGTCGGCCTCGCACTCCATGGCTTCAAGGGCATGATGGTCTTCGCCGAGGACGTTCTGGTGCGCGTCGGCATCGCCTCGGCGATCGTTGCCGCGCTGTGCGTCGTGTTCGGTTCGACGGCCGTCATCCTGAAGACCATCGGCTATTCAACACCCGGCTGGGCGTCGGTGGTGCTCGGCATCATGATCCTCATGTTCCTGCAGACAGGCGTGCTTGCACTCATGACCCTCATGCTCACCGGCGTCGTCCGCAGCGGAACGGTTACGTCGGAACTCGACTACCAGGATTTCATCGATGAAATCCTGGTCAGCCGGCAGATCTCGCCCCAGAGCAAAATCGTTTCCTGACCCATCAAAAAAGCAACGGCGAGCCTCCTGAGAGGCCCGCCGTTCTTTTGTTTCGGCAAAAGCGTTCCCGCTCGCAAAGCAAGCGGGAGGTTTCCGTCAGTGTGCCAGGATCGCCAGGAGCAAGAGCGCCATGATGTTGGTGATCTTGATCATCGGGTTGACTGCGGGACCGGCCGTGTCCTTGTAGGGATCGCCGACCGTATCGCCCGTAACCGACGCCTTGTGAGCCTCGCTACCCTTTTCGTGAGTGACACCGTCCTTGTCGGTAAAGCCGTCTTCGAAAGACTTCTTGGCGTTGTCCCAGGCGCCACCACCTGCCGTCATCGAGATGGCCACGAAGAGGCCGGTCACGATAACGCCGAGCAGCATGGCACCGAGCGCAGCGAATGCATCCGCCGGTGTGGCGACCGCACGCACGACGTAGAACACGAAGATCGGCGACAGAACCGGCAGCAGCGAGGGTATGATCATCTCGCGGATCGCTGCCTTGGTCAGCATGTCCACGGCACGCCCGTAGTCGGGACGCTCCGTGCCCTCCATGATGCCCGGCTTCTCCTTGAACTGGCGGCGGACTTCCTCCACCACCGCACCGGCAGCGCGGCCGACAGCCGTCATGGAGATCCCGCCGAAGAGATACGGCAGCAATCCGCCGAACAGCAATCCGGCAACGACATAGGGGTTGGAGAGCGTGAACAGCGTGTCCACGTTGATGCCTGCGAAGATCGAGCCTTCCTCAGCCGTGCTGGAGAAGTATTTCAGATCCTCCGTGTAGGCCGCGAACAGCACGAGAGCACCCAGGCCCGCGGAACCGATCGCATAGCCCTTCGTCACAGCCTTGGTCGTGTTCCCGACCGCATCGAGCGCATCCGTCGTGGTGCGCACTTCCGCAGGAAGATCCGCCATTTCGGCGATGCCGCCCGCGTTGTCGGTGACCGGCCCGAATGCATCAAGCGCCACGACCATTCCGGCCAGGGCAAGCATCGTGGTCACAGCGATCGCGATGCCGAACAATCCGGCAAAGCTGTAGGTCACCAGGATGCCGGCGATGATGATGATCGCCGGAAGCGCCGTCGCCTCCAGGGAAACTGCGAGACCCTGGATCACGTTGGTGCCGTGACCGGTGACCGATGCCTGGGCGATCGACTTCACCGGACGGTATTCCGTGCCGGTGTAGTACTCCGTGACCCAGATGATGAGCCCCGTCACAAGCAGGCCCACAATACCGCACACGAACAGATCGAAACCGGTGAAGGAAGCTCCGCCGGACGTGGTGTATTCGGTGCCGGATCCCAGCCAGCCGAATACAATCACGGCCAGGGCAACGGCCGACAGCACAGATGTCGCGATGAAGCCCTTGTAGAGCGCACCCATGATCGAGTTGTTTTCGCCAAGTTTGACGAAGAAGGTCCCGATGATCGAGGTCACGACGCAGCTTGCACCGATCAGAAGCGGCAGCAGCATCAGGTCCGTCGCGGCTTCGCCGGTGAAGAAGATCGACGCCAGAACCATGGTTGCAACAACGGTCACGGCATAGGTCTCGAACAGGTCGGCCGCCATGCCTGCACAGTCACCGACATTGTCGCCGACGTTGTCGGCGATGGTCGCGGGGTTGCGCGGATCATCCTCCGGGATACCCGCTTCGACCTTGCCGACAAGATCGCCACCGACGTCAGCGCCCTTGGTGAAGATACCACCGCCAAGACGTGCGAAGATCGAAATCAGCGAGGCACCGAAGCCCAATGAGACGAGCGCATCGATAACCGTGCGGTCTGTCGCCTCGTATCCCATCATGCCTGTCAGGATGGCGTAATAGACGGCGACACCCAGCAGCGCCAGGCCCGCGACCAAAAGGCCGGTAACGGCACCGGCCTTGAAGGCGATTTCCAGCCCGGCACCAAGGCTCTGACTGGCTGCCTGCGCCGTGCGCACATTGGCACGAACCGAGACCATCATGCCGATGTAACCGGCAGCTCCTGAAAGGACGGCCCCGATGGCAAAACCGATTGCCGCGGGCCCGGACAGCAGTATCCACGCGAGCACGAAAACAACCGCGCCGACGATGGCGATGGTTGTGTATTGCCTGTTGAGATAGGCACTGGCCCCTTCCTGAATCGCTCCGGCGATTTCCTGCATGCGGGCATTTCCCGCATCCGCCGCCATGACGGACTGGATCGCCCACGCGCCATACGCAATGGACAAGAGGCCACAAACAACAATGATGACAAGCTCGATCATACTTCCTCCCAGAACTGCGGCGGATACTTGTTATCGTTACTTTTGCCGCCAGATCGCACCCCGCACAGATTCCTTAGCGTGAGGCGCGCACACGATAGCAACAAAGCGGAGCGTTTCGTCAAGCTCTCACATCGTTTAATTTCACTCTTCCGTAGCGACAAGATTTGCTGCAGTGCAGTATTTTTGCTGCACTGACGAAGGAGATTCTGGAAGATACTTTAAGCGGTTGTAACTGCTTTTCTTTCAGCCAAGACCAGCCAGACAAGCAATCCGATGCAAAGCACAACGAACGGAAAAACGAGAACATTGACCGTTTCCCATCCGAACGCGTTGAGCAGCGCTCCGGAGGAAAACGAGGCCGCGGCGACAAAACCGAACACCAGAAAATCGTTCACGGCCTGAACCATGTTGCGTTCCTCCGGCCGGTAGGTATCGGTCAGCATGGCCGTGGCACCTATGAAACCGAAGTTCCAGCCCAGCCCGAGCAGGACCAGCGCGGTCCAGAAATGCGCCAGCTCAATCCCCATCAGGGCCACGACCGAACAGCCGGCAAGAAGGCTCAGGCCGATCGAAACGATCCGTTCCTTGCCGTACCGCGCAATAAGACTACCTGTGAAGAAACTCGGTCCGAACATGGCCAGCACGTGCCACTGGATGCCGAGTGCCGCGTCTGTCTCCGACAAGCCGCAGGCGATCATGGCAAGCGGCGTCGCGGTCATGACGAGGCTCATGAGAGCATAGGAACAGATCCCGCAGGCAACCGCGACAATGAACCTGGGCTGCGCCATTATCTTTCGCAGAGGCCGTCCGCCGGCCTGCGTCCTGCTTTGAACCGGTGGCTTCGGTATCCTGATGAAGGCGAGCAGAAAGAGCGACACAAGCGCCAGTCCGGCCTGCGCCAGATAGGTGCCGGCGAACATGATCGGCGCAAACATGTCCTTTGTCGCGATCACTGTCTGTGGACCGACGATGCCTGCCAACACGCCTCCGGCCAGAACCCAGGAGATCGCCTTGGGTTTGAACACATCGCTCGCGGTGTCTGCGGCGGCGAAACGGTATTGCTGCACGAAAGCCCCGGCGAAACCGCCCATCGAACAGGCCAGCGAGAACAAGAGGAAGTTGTCCCGGAACACCGCGAAAGACGCAAGCAGTCCGGAAAGCACCCCGAGAATCGCCGCGCCGGTGAAGCCCGCCCTGCGGCCGAACCTGCGCATGATCATTCCGGCCGGTATCGTCCCGAACGCGGTTCCCAGAACCATCGCGGACACGGGCAGCGTGGCGAGGGACTTGTCCTGATCGAGCATCATGTAACCGACCAGCGGGCCCGTCGCGATCACGATCGACGCCGATGCCCCGCCAAGAGCCTGGGCCATCGACAGCAAGAGGGCGTTGCGTTTCGCAAGGTGATCATCAACTAAGTATTCCGGGTGCGCGGTGGTCATGCATCAGGTCTCGGGATTGGCCGGTTGCGGCATAGAATGACTAGTGTAGGGACTCATAAATGAAGTCAATTTGGTTTGGATCGTTTTGAACAACTGCGAGAAGCGAAAGCGCAGGAAATGTGGTTCATTTTCAAGCCTTTCGCGACGATGAAGATGGCCAAAACGGCCAAATCCGAAGGACGGCAAAATGGCTTCATTTATGGGTCCGTACCCTAGCCGTTCACATGCGCCAAAATGGCGTCCCGGCACTCAGAAATGCGTGAAGCCGCCTTTGTCGTGCCAAGCGAAAAGCGTCCCGTCTTCTCGGCAGTTCACATTCCCCCGGCCTTCGACAACGGCGCCGATTGCCGTTACCGGACAACCTGCCGATGCCGCCTTTGCCTGAAACGTATTTGCTTCGGCCATGGGAACGGCCGCCAGGATTTCATAATCGTCGCCGCCGTTCAGGCAAGCAGTGAAGATGTCACGGGAGGTCGATTGCAGCTTCTGCAGGGCCGGCGAGAGGGGAATTTGCGCAAGCTCTATCTCGAGATCCACCCCGGAAGCAGTCGCAATGTGAGCGCTGTCCGCAAACAGACCGTCCGAAATGTCCATGGATGCCGACGCGAATTCGGTCAGGAGATCGGCCAAGGCAAGCCGGGGCATTGGGATGAGGTACCTGTCGCGCAGATGACGTTCCTGAGCGGCCGTCAGCTTGTTTTCCGCGGAGAACCGGTCGCTCATGCGTATCTTGAGGCCCGCAGCCGCATCGCCGATCGTGCCCGTGACGAAAAGGACATCGCCCGGTTTCGCACCCGAGCGCCGGACCGTCCGTCCGGCCGCGACCTGGCCGATCGCGGTGATGGAAACCTGCAGGCCGTTGCCGGAGCGGATCGTGTCTCCGCCGAGCAGCCGGACATCGAAAGCCGATTGATCCGCGGCCAGTCCCGAGCAGAACCGTTCGAGCCAGGGCTCTGTCCAGTCGGAGGGCAGCGCCAGACCGAGAAGGTATCCGCGCGGCCGGGCGCCCTTGGCCGCGAGGTCCGAGAGGTTCACCCTGAGAGCCTTGGCCGCGATCGCCTCCGGTGCATCGTCCTTGAAAAAGTGCACGTCGGCCGCAAGCACGTCCTTCGTCAGGACCAGGTCGTATCCGGCCTCCGGCACAAAAACCGCGACATCATCGGTCAGTCCCAGACTGCCCGGATCGGTGGCCAGCGGCGCGAAAAACTGCTTGATCAGGTCGAATTCGCCGGGACGGTCTTTCGACATGTCAGGACGCGCCGTCCGCCTTGCCGCTGTCAAGTTCCGCGTTACGCAGCTCGTGCGCGAGCCGGTCGAGAACGCCGTTCACGAGGCCCGGTTCATCGTCTTCGAAAAAAGCCTTCGCCACGTCGATATATTCGGAAATGATCACCTTGGCGGGCACGTCCTTGCGGCGCAGAAGCTCGTAGGAGCCCGACCGGAGGATTGCACGCAACAGGCTGTCGATGCGCTTCAAGGGCCAGCCTTCGGTCAGCGCTGTGTGGATGTACGGGTCCAGAAACTTCTGGTCTTCGACGACCCCGGCGACGATCTGCTTGAACCACTGTTCATCGGCATCGCGATACTGCGCCCCGTCGATTTCCTTGCCTAGACGGAACGCGGTAAATTCGCTGACAACGCTTGTGAGCGGTGCACCGCCGACGTCCATCTGGTAGAGGGCCTGGACGGCAGCTAGCCGCGCCACGCCGCGCTTGTTGGCCGGGCGCACAGTTTTTTCAGGTTGGTCCAGGTCGGCCTTGCCGGTCATGCTTCCTAAACTCCAAGGCGTTCGCGCAACGCGATCATGTCGAGGGCTGCCCGTGCCGCAGCACCGCCCTTGTTCTTGTCCCCAACCTTCGCACGCGCCCAGGCCTGTTCATCGTTCTCCACGGTCAGGATACCGTTTCCGACGGCAAGATCTGCGTCAACGATCAGGTCCATGATAACCCGGTTGGATTCGTTTGCGACGATGTCGTAGTGCGTGGTCTCGCCGCGGATGACCACACCAAGCAGAACAAAACCGTCATACAGGACGCCGTCACTTTCCATCGCCGTCATCGTCATGGAAAGCGCTGCCGGGATTTCGAGCACCCCAGGAACGGCGATGCGGTCGTAACTCGCGCCCGCAGCCTCAATTTCCTTTATGGCTCCCTCGGCAAGCGCGTCGGCCAGGTCGTCATAGAACCGGGCTTCAATGATCAGCAGTTTCGATGCAGCGCTCATGGGTCAGTCTATCCTATTTGGGGCGGCGACAGGAACCACGTCTGTCACGTCTTGTCCAGCGTCAATCGTGCAATGCAGCCAGAACCGGGCGGCATGCTCACAGCCGGACCAGCGATGGTGTGTTCCTGCGATAGGTTGGAACGTCCCCTACCCGTTCTTGCCGAATTCCGCAAGTCGCGCGGCGTAGCGGGCCATCATGTCGACTTCCAGATTGATCCCGTCGCCGACGTGGCGGTCCGACCAGGTCGTGACTTCGAGCGTATGGGGGATCAGGAACACCGAGAAGAGACAGCCGTCGACCTCGTTGACGGTGAGCGACGTGCCATCGAGCGCAACGGAGCCCTTCTTGGCGATGAACGGCGCCGCGTCTTCGGGAACGTCGAACTGGAAATAGACAGAATCCGGATGATCCTCGCGCTTGACCACGCGCGCTATGCCGTCGACATGCCCCAGAACGAGGTGTCCGCCCAGTTCGGCTCCAAGCGTCAAGGACCGTTCCAGATTGAGTTTCTGGCCTTCCCGCCAGTCGGAAACGGTCGTGAGGGCAAGGGTTTCGGCGGCCGACTCCACTTCAAACCAGTTTCCGCTCGCCTCATTCGCCTTCCGCGTGACCGTATGGCAAACGCCAGAGCAGGAGATGGATGCTCCGATGTCGAACGTCTGTGTGTCATAGGCCGTCCGGATCCGTGTCCGCTTGCCGGCCGGGATGTCGGATATGGCAACGATTTCACCCATGTCGGTCACTATGCCGGTAAACATGTCAGCCTCCACGGCGTCTAAGGTATACGAAACGGTCCTGGTCGAACGCACCTGTGTCGACCCGCTCGAATTTGGGGTCTGCAAGCACATCTTCAAGCGCAAGATCCTGCAGGGCCGGGATGCCGCCCTCGCCAATCACCAAATTTCCGGTGACGACACACAGGTCGTCGACGAGATTTGCCTCCAGGAATGACGACGCCATGCGCGCGCCTCCCTCGACCATCACCCGGGTGATGCCCCTGGTCGCGAGCGCGCTCAAGACGACCCCGGGATCGATGGAACACTCCCCGGCCGGCACCCGGATCACGTTGACGCCGGCCGCAGCCAGCAGTTCGATCTTGTCCGGATCGGCGTCGTTGCCGCAGACAAGCCACACCGGAACGTCAACGCAGGTGCGGACCAGCTTCGATTCCAGCGGCAGGCGCGCGCACCGGTCGACGATAACGCGGACCGGCGAGCGCTGTGCGAGCCCCGGCAAACGGCACGTCAATTGCGGATCATCGGCGAGCGCGGTTCCGGTTCCAACCAGAATGGCGTCGTATTCTGCACGAAAACCATGCACCTTGCGCATGGATAAGGGACCCGAAATCTTGACCTGTCCTTCACCGGAACGGCCGATAAAGCCGTCTTTCGACACGGCCAGCTTCAGGAAGACATGCGGGCGCTGCTTGAGCTGGCGGAGCGTGAAACCGTTGTAGAGATCCCTCATCTGCTTTTCGCGCACCCCGATGACGACATCAACGCCGGCGTCGCGCAACATGTTCACGCCTCGTCCGGCGACACGCGGGTTCGGATCCAGCATCCCGATGACCACACGCGAGACCCCGGCTTCGATGAGTGCCAGGGAACAGGGTGGTGTGCGGCCATAGTGGGAACACGGCTCCAGCGTGACATAGCAGGTCGCGCCTCGCGCGCGTTCACCGGCGTGCCTGAGCGCATTCACCTCGGCATGCGCCATGCCCGGCCGGGAGGTGACGCCACGACCGGCGAGGATCGGTCCGCCGTCCTCCTCGCGCACGATCAGGGCTGCAACGGAAGGGTTCGGCCAGACGCGTCCAAGTCCGCGGCGGGCAAGGCGTTCGGCCGCGGCCATGAACCGCGTATCGGTCGTGGTTTCAGAAGACATGTCAATCAAATCGCAAAGATCATTGGTCTTTTAGTGGCGCGTTCTCTGAATCGCTGAGTTCGTCCAGGAGCGCTTCAAAATCTTTGGCTTCTCGGAAATTTCTGTAGACGGAGGCAAACCGGACATAGGCGACATCATCGATGCCCTTCAGCCCCTCCATGACGTGATTGCCGATCGTCTCGGCAGTAATCTCGCTTTCTCCGGAGCTTTCAAGCTGCCGCACGATGCCGCTGACCATGCGCTCGATCCGATCTGGATCGACGGGCCGTTTGCGTACTGCGATCTGGACGGACCGCATCAGCTTCTCGCGGTCGAACGTCACGCGGCGCCCGGACCGTTTCAAGACCATGAGTTCACGCAATTGAACCCGCTCGAATGTCGTGAAACGGCCACCGCAGGTGTTACAGATCCTGCGGCGGCGAATGGACGTGTTGTCCTCGGTCGGACGGGAATCCTTGACCTGGGTCTCCTCGCCACCGCAAAACGGACATCTCATTTCTCAAAGCTCCTGACCGGGCCGGATTATCCCTCGTAGATCGGGAACCGGGCTGTCAGTGCTTCTACCTTGGCTTTGACCGCTGCTTCAACCGCCGCATTGCCCTCTTCACTGTTTGCGGCCTTCAAACCATCCAACACTTCCGTGATCAGGGCGGCAACTTCCCTGAATTCGGCGACACCGAAGCCGCGCGTGGTCGCCGCAGGCGTGCCGAGCCGGATGCCAGACGTCACGAACGGTTTTTCGGGGTCGAAAGGAATGCCGTTCTTGTTGCAGGTAATGTTCGCGCGCCCGAGCGCCTTTTCCGCGGCCTTGCCGGTGGCATTCTTCGGGCGAAGATCGACAAGCATGGAGTGGTTGTCCGTTCCACCGGAAACAATATCCAGCCCCTGTTCCTTCAAGGCTTCGGAAAGCGCCTTGGAGTTCTCGACTACCGCGCGGGCATAGGCCTTGAATTCGGGCTGCAGCGCTTCCTTGAAGGCCACCGCCTTCGCTGCAATGACGTGCATCAGCGGGCCGCCCTGCAGTCCCGGGAAAACCGCCGAATTGATTTTCTTGGCGATTGCCTCGTCATTGGTCAGGATCAGACCGCCGCGCGGACCACGCAGGGACTTGTGCGTCGTGCTGGTGACAACGTGGGCATGCGGCACCGGGGACGGATGCACACCGCCTGCGACAAGACCGGCGATGTGAGCCATGTCCACCATCAGGTAGGCACCGATGCTGTCGGCGATCTCGCGGAACTTCGCCCAGTCCCAGAAACGCGAATAGGCCGTGCCGCCCGCCACGATGAGCTTGGGCTTGTGCTCGTTTGCAAGACGCTCGACCTCTTCCATGTCGAGGCGGTGGTCGTCCCTGCGCACGCCATAAGACACGACGTTGAACCATTTGCCGGACATGTTCACGGGGGACCCATGCGTCAGGTGCCCGCCGGAATTGAGGTCGAGACCCATGAAGGTGTCGCCTGGCTGCAGGAGTGCGAGGAACACAGCCTGGTTCATCTGGCTGCCGGAATTGGGCTGGACGTTGGCAAACTGGCAACCGAACAGTTCCTTGGCGCGTTCGATCGCGAGCGTTTCGGCAACGTCCGCAAACTCACAACCGCCGTAGTAGCGCTTTCCCGGATAGCCCTCGGCGTACTTGTTCGTGAAAATCGATCCCTGGGCTTCCAGAACCGCCCGTGACACGATGTTCTCCGAAGCGATCAGTTCAATCTCGTGCCGCTGGCGTCCAAGCTCCTGCTGAACGGTTCCGAAAATATCGGGGTCAACTTCGGCAAGGGTACTGGTGAAGAAACCGGAATGAGTCCGCCCGGAGCTTTCCATCAAAGACATCGCACTTTCCCTGTATTCGCATGACGAGGAACCAGGCCTCGAATTTCGCCCTTTCGGACAACGCCAGGCCAAATGGCCAACTTTGCGCGTGGAAGTAACACAGCCCCATTGCGGAACCAAGGGGCATACCGACGCGGTCAATTGGGAAAACGACAGAGAATTTTCTCAAAACCGCTTAACTGCATGACTTTTCATGCTTCGTTGGCAAAGAACCTGTCAGTACAGCGTCGGATCGGCTGACGGCCCATCGCGTTCGGCAATCTGGCTGATCCGGCGCTTGAGTTTCCGGACGACAACGCGCTTGAGATCCTCTTGAGAGGTATTTGCGGGTCCGAAAGTGGAGACTTCTATGCCTGTTGCAGCATCAATCGCGGTGACCTTGACCTGCCCACCGATCGGATGAAATTCGAGATAGATTTCGCCTGGCCGCGGTTCGCGACTCATCTGGCATCTCCCTGCTGCAGTGGCGTCCTAAAAGACACGAAACGCCGGCCTTATCAAGACCGGCGTTTCGTACCCACACAACAGATAGGCGCTGAAAGACCTAGGCGATGGACACATAAATGAGACTGAAATGGCATGCGAAATGGCGAAATCCCGTTAGGAAGAGTGTGCGGAGCGGGCTTCCTGCCCGGTCAAGCACGCTGACGCCACGGGGTGAAGCCATTTCCATGTCCTTCGGATTTGACCGGAGTGCGCCTCCCCGGCGTCGCGAAAGGCTCGAAAATGAACCACATTTCCTGCGCTTCCGCTCCTTGAGGAGACGCAATCCGCCTCAAACCATTTCCGCCTCATTTATGGGTCCATCACCTAGAGGCGCGCCTGTGTTTCGGTGGCTAGGACATCATCCCTGGCGTAGATGTCATCACGGAAATGGACGACACCGTCCGCATTGGCCCACGCGGTCACGTAGGTCATGTAGAGCGGAATCGACTTTTTCAACTTCACGTCTTCACGCTCGCCGGTCCGGATGACCGAATCCACGCGGGTGCGATCCCAGTCAGGTGTCGTCGACTGGAGCATCCAGGTGACAAGCTCGCGGACGTTCTGAACACGCACGCATCCGGAAGAATGAAAGCGCTGGCTTTCGCCGAAAAGCGTTTTGGAAGGTGTGTCGTGCAGATACACTTGGTGTTTGTTGTGGAAATTGATCCGGACCGAGCCAAGCGAGTTTTCCGCGCCCGGATCCTGGGTAAAGCGATACTGGGTCGCTTCATCCGTGTTCCAGTCGATCTGCTGCCAGGCAAGCTCGTTGCCGCTCCAGTCGAAGATACGGATGTTGTTCTTCGACAGGTATTCCGGATCTTCCTTCATCTTGGGAATGAGATCCTTGCGGATGATCGAGACCGGGACCGTCCAGTAGGGATTGAAGTTCAGCTCGTAGATCTTGCTGTTCAGGATCGGCGTCTGCCGGTCGATCTTGCCTACCACGGCTGTGTGACGCGAACGGACCCTGCCGTTTTCAACGGCTTCGATCTCCGCTGCCGGAATGTTCACCATCACGTAGCGGTCGCCGAGAAAACCCGACATGGAGCGCATGCGCACCAGATTGGTTTCGAGCTGGCCCAGTCTGACATGGGCCGGAACGTTGAGCGCCTGAACGGTATCGTTGCCCATGACGCCATCGGGGATCAGCCCGTGGCGCAGCTGGAAACGGCGCAGGGCAGCTTCAACATAGGAATCGAAGGCGTCGGACAGACCGGCCTGCTGCTCCAGGTCGCCGGAAGCGATCAGACGGCGACGCAATTCAACAACGCGCGGGTCCTTCGCCCCGATGCGGAGCGCCTTGCCGCCGCCGGTGACCCCTCCCCAGCCGCCGGCCTGAACGATGCGCTGGTAGCGGTCGATCGCGATTGCGATATAGTCGGCCGTTTCGGGTGACAGGGTCGGCGCCGAGGAATTCACCTCGGTGATGTTCTCCGTGGCGATATCGAAATTATCGGTCCACTCGACATTCTGCCGGTTCTGCTGCAGCGACTGCAAAGCTGTCTGTGCATTTGCCGGGCCACCATGCGCCAGCAAGGCGCCTATTCCCAGGGCACAAACGCCCAGGAACGATTTCCCGGCACGCCACGCAGGAAAACTCTCTTTTCCGGACTGGCCGCCCTTCATGTGCATCGCCAACTTCATTTGCAACGCCCTACGCCTTCAGATTTCGTGGTATTGAACCGGGCCAGTTAAACAGCTCCGGCTTCCTGTTCCAAAACAAATTTCTACGCGGCAGAGGTTAATAAATCGCTTGAATTTTTAACCATGCTACCGCCTTGAGCGGGGCACAAAGCCATTCTTTTGTGACCACAAGATGTCACCGAACAGCCGCAGAACACAAAAACCGCGCGATCTCTGTCCTTTTCAGACGAGTTGCGCCCAAACCATCGGATAGGAAGAAAAGGAAAGGAATAAAAGCCACAAATGCGTGAAGACCCAAAACAAAAGCACCGCCCGGTGGGCGGTGCTTTGTCATCTGGATATGCCGCTTGAATCAGAGCCGGTAAAGAATCTGGTCGGTCCAGAAGCGTTCGAGACGGCGAAGCGACTTGTTGAGTGCAACAAAGTCTTCAGCACCGATCTCGCCCACCTGCTCGACGGACAGGATGTGCCGCTCATAGAGATCGTTGACGATCTTGGCGACTTCCTGGCCCTTGTCGGTCAGGCTGACACGCACAGACCGGCGGTCCATGCGGGAACGCTGGTGGTGGATGTAACCGGTCTCGACCAGCTTCTTCAGGTTATAGGACACGTTCGATCCGAGGTAGTAGCCGCGTGTACGCAACTCACCGGCAGTGAGCTCTGCGTCGCCGATGTTGAACAGCAGCAAAGCCTGCACGCTGTTGACATCGGAACGACCCATACGGTCGAATTCATCCTTGATGACGTCCAGAAGACGCCGATGCAGTCTTTCGACAAGAGTCAGAGCTTCAAGGTAAAGTGGCTTGATTTCCACTTCGTCCGCTTCGCTCGGTGAAACAGCGTCGACTGCCCTACTTGCGGTGATCATGTGTTTGCGCCTCTTATAGTACCTGTTGATGGGCGGATATCTTCCCGCCTTGACACTCAATCTAACCGAGTGTTTCTAAAATCCGCTTAAGAGACACGCTGAATCGTTCGTTAACGTTTGAACCGCTTTTGAGCACCCTGTTTCATCTTTTGTTAATCACGTCCCACGCAAGAAATTCACGATACCTGAGAAGTCCTTAGCGTCTCCCCCTGAGTTACAATATAGCGCATAAAGTGCTGCGGCCTCGGCTCCGAGAGGGGTCGCTGCGCCTGCGGAGCTGGACGCCTCCTGGGCGAGCTTCAGATCCTTGAGCATCATCGCCGCGGCAAATCCCGGCTGGTAATCCCGGTTGGCCGGCGACGACGGCAACGGACCTGGAACAGGACAATAGGATGTCAGAGACCAGCACTGGCCGGACGCCGTTGAAGAGATGTCGAACAGCTTCTGCGCATCCAGTCCCAGTTTTTCGGCGAGCACGAATGCCTCGCTCACGGCAATCATGGAAATGCCGAGGATCATGTTGTTGCAGATCTTCGCCGCCTGACCGTTGCCGGCACCACCGGCATGCACGATTGTCTTGCCCATGATGTCGAGATACGGCCTGGCGGACGCGAACGCGTCCTCGGAGCCGCCGACCATGAATGTCAGCGTACCGGCCGTGGCACCGCCGACGCCGCCGGAAACCGGTGCATCAACCATGGGCATGTTCTTCCCGGCCGCGGCTGCTGAAACCGCCCTGGCACTGTCGACGTCGATCGTCGAGGAATCGATCAGGAGCGTCCCGGCCTTCGCATTGTCCAGAATGCCGCCCTCCCCCTGGTAGATCTGACGGACATGTTTGCCCGCAGGCAGCATCGTGACGATGACATCTGCCTCAGTGGCAAGTTCTGCAACACCGTCCGCCTTTTCACCGCCGGCCTCGACGAGCGCACTCACCGCGGTTTCCGAAAGATCAAAGCCAAGAACCCTGTGCCCGGCCTTGACCAGATTGACGGCCATGGGTCCGCCCATGTTTCCCAGACCGATGAAACCAATTGTACTCGTCATGTTGTCTCTCCCAGATGAATTCCGCCTTCCTCCAGAATCGGTTGGACGGATTTCCTTATGATTTGAGTCAGCTGAATGACCGTTGCAGGCGTCCGTCACGCGGTTGCCGTTGCCGCCCGGTTTTCCTTGTGCATGAGATAGGCCAGCGCCGCGTAGATCGCGATCGTGATCAGATAGAATGTGATTTCATAGGGCCGGCGGCCATAGAGATCCGCAAAGGCCGTGTGCATCAGGATCTGGCAGAAACACCTGAATATCCACATCACCGTTCCCCAGGAAACGGTGAGCCAGAGACCGGTGGCGGCGACAAGGTCCAGCACGGCGAAAAAGACAGTCGCTCCCTGAAGGGCAACCGGCATGTCCCAGAAGAAATTGCCGTGCCACTCGACAATACCGACAATGCGCGCCCAGTAGATTACGCCCCCGCCCATGAGAATCAGCGCGATGCAGCGCAGATAGAGTATCAGGATCGTGCTCCATGGCGGGCGGGCGTCAATGAGGTCCTGGAAGCTTGTGATCATGTGCGATCCGATTGGGCCTTATAAATGAAGATCTCCGTCAGACGGTTCTTCGAAATACGACGCCAGCCCGGCCCTGTCCACTTGTGCGAGCTGATTAGGGTTCCATTTCGGAGACTGGTCCTTGTCGACCACGACAGCGCGGATGCCCTCGAAGAAATCCTCGCCTTCCAGAATGTGCGACACGATCCGGTATTCCAGCTTCATGCAGTCGTTGAAGGTCAGCGTTGCACCCCGCTTCAGCTGCTCGAGCGCAATCAGGACGCTGGTCGGTGAATTCTCCCGGATCGCACGGGCGGTGTCCCTTGCAAACTCACCGTCCGCCGCGTCCAGGCGACCAAGTATCTCTTCGACGGAAGAGGCCGAGAATGCGTGTTCGATCAGCTTGCCGTTTTTCTCCACGGGACCGGGTTCCGGGGTCACCCGAAAACGCTCCAGGGTCGTATCGGCATCATCGGCTGTTTCCAGGGCCGTCTCAAGATCAGGCAGGCTCGCCTGGGCAATGGCGTGGGTGAGAACGCCGAAGGAAAACGCATCCGCCTGCTTCAGCCTGCCCGCAGACAGGGCACAATAGACCCCGGTCTTGTGCGGCATGCGCGGAAGAAAATACGTCCCCCCGACATCCGGGAAGAACCCGATCCCGGTCTCGGGCATCGAAAACAGCGTGTTTTCGGTTCCGACACGATGGCTTCCGTGCACCGATACCCCGACACCGCCGCCCATGACAATGCCGTCGATCAGCGCGATGTAGGGCTTCGCATAGGCCTTGATATAGGCGTTCAGCGTGTATTCGTCCCGGAAGAAGGTCTTCAGCCCGTCGAGTTCGCCGGCGCGCCCGGCATCGTAGATGCTGCGGATGTCGCCTCCGGCGCAAAAGGCCTTGCCGCCGGCGCCCCTTATGACGACGTGGCGGACTGCGGGATCGTCCGCCCAGCGTTCCAGCTGCAAGGCCAGCGCCCTGACCTTGTCATGTGTCAGCGCGTTGAGCGCCCTGGGCCTGTTCAGGGTCACGAACCCCGCCTTGCCGCGCACCTCGAACAGGATCTCGTCGTTCATTGAATTGCCTTGTGGAATGCGAGTCGTTTCAAAGGGTAAAAGGTGATGCTTCACTCAGTCTTTCAACAAGTGGCGCGCAATGATCAGGCGCATGACCTCGTTGGTTCCCTCCAGGATCTGGTGCACCCTGACATCGCGGAAGAAACGTTCAATCGGATAGTCGCGCAGATAGCCATAACCGCCGTGAAGCTGCAATGCCTCGTTGACAACCTTGAACCCGGTGTCCGTCGCCAGCCGTTTGGCCATGGCCGCCAGCCTAGTTGCCTCGTGGGACTTCGCATCCACGGCCGCCGCCGCCTTGTGAAGAAGCAGGCGTGCGGCTTCCAGCTCTGTCGCCATATCCGCCAGCCGGAATTGCAGGGCCTGAAAATCGGCGATCGGCCTGCCGAACTGCTTGCGTTCCTTCATGTAGGCCAGGGCATGATCCAGACAGGCCTGCGCGGCACCGAGTGAGCACGCACCGATATTGAGACGCCCGCCATCCAGTGCGGACATGGCAATCTTGAAACCCTGGCCTTCCTCGCCGATCAGATTCGACTTCGGAACGCGGCAATCCTGGAAATTGACCTGCGCGGTCGGCTGGCTCTTCCAGCCGAGCTTGACTTCGTTCGCCCCGAAGCTCAGGCCGGGCGTTCCCTTTTCGACAAGCAGACAGGAAACGCCCGAGGGGCCCTCGCCGCCCGTGCGGACCATGACGGCGTAAAGGTCGCTCACTCCCCCGCCGGATATGAAGGCCTTGGAACCGTTGAGAACGTAATGATCGCCATCATCCCTTGCGCTGGTGCGCAGGCTCGCCGCATCGGACCCGGAGCCGGGCTCGGTCAGGCAGTAGCTCGTCAGAAGCTCCATCGTGCAGAGCCTGGGCAGGAATTTCTGCCGCAACGCCTCGGACGCATATGTGTCGATGATCCAGGCGACCATGTTGTGAATGGAAAGATAGGCCGCAGTCGATGTGCACCCCTTGGAGAGTTCCTCGAAAATCAGTGCGGCATCAAGGCGCGCGAGTGCGGACCCGCCGACATCTTCCTTCACATAAATACCGCCGAACCCCAGTTCGGCCGCCTTGCGCAGGGTCGGGACCGGAAAGATGCTGTCCTCGTCCCACTCCTTTGCATAGGGGGCAAGCTCATCCCTTGAGAAGCCGGCCGCCATATCCTGAAAAGCGCGCTGATCCTCGTTCGGTGCAAAGTCCACGTCGTTCCTCCCAACTGAGCCTCACCCGGCGAAGGTGACAGCCGTCCGTTTTTCCGTTGCGGCTGGTGCACTAAACCATATTTGACGCAAACGTCAAACAATCTCTTTTTCATTATTATTTTCAGTTATTTTACAGAATGTTGGAATGCGTCAATCTGCGTGATAGATTGCGCCATAACATCCGGCACAATGTGCACTGTCCTTCCGAAACCCGAGTCCGAACCCGCCATGCCGTCCCAAAAGCCGCTCCCCCCGATTACGTCAGATCACATGGACACCCTGCTGGCTGGCACCCGCATGCGGCGTAACAGGCGAACCGACTGGTCCCGGCGTCTTGTGCGCGAGAACACGCTGACGGTGGACGATCTCATCTGGCCAATATTCCTTGTGGACGGCGAAAATGTCAGGCAGCCCGTCGCCTCCATGCCGGACGTCGTCCGCCTGTCCGTGGACGAAGCCGTCCGCGAGGCAACGCGCGCGGCGGAGCTCGGCATACCCGCCCTTGCGCTGTTTCCCTACACGGATCCGGACCTTCGCGACGATACCGGAAGCGAGGCACTCAACGCGGACAACCTGACATGCCGCGCACTGCGTGCTATCAAGGCGGAAGGACTGAATACCGGCCTGATGACCGATGTCGCACTCGATCCCTATACCAGCCACGGACACGATGGGCTCATGGAGGGTGACGCGATCCTCAACGACGAGACCGTCGATCAGTTGTGCCGCCAGGCGCTTGTGCAGGCGGAGGCCGGCTCGGACGTCATCGCGCCGTCCGACATGATGGACGGCCGCATCGGTGCCATCCGCCAGGCGCTCGACAGCCAGGGCCATCGCGGCACCCAGATCATGGCCTATTCCGCCAAATATGCTTCCGCCTTCTACGGCCCTTTCCGAGATGCGGTCGGATCGTCCGGAACGCTCAAGGGTGACAAGCGGACCTACCAGATGGATCCGGCGAATACGGACGAAGCGCTGCGCGAGGCGGAGCTGGACATTGCCGAGGGCGCGGACATGGTCATGGTCAAACCTGGCCTGCCCTATCTCGACATTGTCCGGCGCATCAAGGATGAGTTCCAGGTCCCGACCTATGCCTACCAGGTGTCGGGAGAATACGCGATGATCAAGGCCGCCAGCGCCAATGGCTGGCTCGACGGCGATCGCGCGATGCTGGAAAGCCTGCTGGCATTCAAGCGTGCGGGCGCGGACGGGATCCTGACCTATTTCGCCCCCAAGGTTGCCGCGATGCTGGCTGAGCGCACATGACGTCCGCCACCGGCCCGGAAGATCAAAATCAAGTTTCCTTTGATAACATTCAGGCGGCCGCACACCTCATAAAAGGTGCGGTCCTTAAAACGCCGTGCCTGCCCGCACCGCGCCTGTCGCAGCTCACCGGAGCCGACGTTTACGTCAAATACGAGAACATGCAGGTGACGGGCGCGTTCAAGGAACGCGGCGCGCTGGTCAAATTGTCCAGTCTGAGTGCCGGCGAAAAGCGCCGGGGTGTCATTGCCGTGTCGGCGGGCAACCATGCGCAGGGCGTTGCCTACCACGCCGGCCGCCTCGGCATTCCGGCAACCATCGTCATGCCTGTTCTGACGCCTTTCGTGAAGATTTCCGCCACGCGCGGCTATGGTGCCGAAGTGGTCCTGGCGGGCAACACGCTCGCGGAGGCCAAGGAAGAGGCCGACAGGCTGGCAGCGGAGAAGGATCTGGTCTGGGTTCACCCCTATGACGACGCCCATGTCATACACGGTCAGGGAACGATCGCGATCGAAATGCTCGAGGCACAACCCGATCTTGAGGCGCTCGTTGTGCCTGTCGGCGGCGGCGGGCTGATCGCCGGGATCGCGACGGCCGCAAAGGCCCTGAAACCGACGATCGAAGTCATCGGCGTGGAAACCACGCTCTATCCCGGCATGTGGGGTGCATTCTACGGCAAGGAGGTTGTGTGCGAAGGCGCGACCATCGCCGAGGGGATTGCGGTGCGCGACATCGGCGTCCTGACGACCGAGGTCGTCAAAAGATCCGTCGACGACGTGGTTCTGGTATCCGAAAGCAGCATCGAGCGCTCGATCAACGCCTATCTGACCTTGCAGCGGACGATTGCCGAAGGCGCGGGCGCCGCCGGTCTGGCTGCCCTCCTGTCGGATCGTGAGCGTTTTGAAGGTAGGAAGGTCGGGCTTGTCCTGTGCGGCGGCAACATCGATCCGCGTCTTCTTTCCAAGATCGTCGTCCGGGAACTTGCCCGGGACGGCAAGCTCGTCTCCATCCGGATCGACACCCCCGACCGGCCCGGAACCCTGGGCGAGATCGCGACCGTGATCGGCGACATGCAGGGCAATGTCGTCGATGTCGAGCACCACAGGCTGTTTTTGAACGTGCCCGCAAAGGGCGCGACGCTCGATGTCTCCTTCGAAGCGTTCGACCGGGACCATGGCGAGCGGATCGTCGCGGCCCTTCGGGACCGCGGCTTTGTGGTCCGCTACCTGGAAATCGGCGAGCGCATGGGGTGATGCGAAGCGGGCTCGCGGCGTCACGCGACTTCGGTCCCGCTGAATTTGCGTTTTGCGGCGTGAATGCCCACATGAAGCTCATCACAATTCAAGGAGCCGTTTCATGTCCGCCGAGACTTCGACCGACCATGTCCGCGAAGACGTTTTTGATCCCGCCCTGCATCCGGAGCTGTTTTCCGGTGTGCGCAGCCGCCGGATCTTCGCGTTCTTCATCGACGTGATCGTGATCGCTCTCATGACCTTCGGGGCCGGTATCCTTGTCTTCTTTCTGGGCGTTTTCACACTTGGGCTCGGGTTTCTGCTTTACGGCATTCTGCCGGCGGCGGTTGCACTCCTTTATGTCGCCTTCACGCTCGGCGGGCCGCAGGCCTCAACGCTCGGAATGCGCGCCATGGGTCTGGAAATGCGCCTCTGGTACGGTGCAAAGCCCTACCCCCTGCTCGCCGCCGTTCATGCACTGCTGTTCTGGTTCTCGGTTTCGCTGCTGACCCCGCTGGTGCTGCTGGTGTCGCTGTTCTCGGACCGCAAGCGCCTGCTCCACGACATGATCCTCGGGGTCGTCGTCGTGAACTCGGCATACCACCAGCAGTATGTGGACGTGCGTTTCCAGGCCTCGCACTGAATGCCCCTTTCTGGACAACCGGAAACCAATCCGGCCTTCAGAGCGGTCAATTCAGCAGAGCCAGCGACAGATTGAGCAGACCCGCAAATCCGACCCAGGCCAGATAGGGACAAAACAGAAGCGCGGCGGTCCTGTCCGGCTGCCACCTGTTCGCGATGAAAAGCCCGATCGCGGCCACCATTCCCAGGAGGATCACCAGCGCGAACCACAGCTGGTGAAAGACGAAAAACAGGGGCGACCACGCCCAGTTCAGCACCATCTGGGTCACCCAGAGCTTCATGGCGGCCGAGCGCGGCGCTTGCCTGAATGTTCGCCAGCCGGCAACGGCGATAAACAGGTAAAGCACTGTCCAGACCGGTCCGAAGATCCAGTTCGGCGGATTAAAGGGCGGCTTTTGAAGGTTCGCGTACCAGTCGCCCGGGGCCGACTGCGTGCCGATGAATATTCCCATCCCCAGAACAACCACGACAAAGGACAGAAGCGTCACAATTGCGCGTGGCGTGTTCAGCGTCAGAGGCGATTCGGTTGTCATGGTATGCAGCGCTTTCCTGTTTTCCGATCCTCAGCCTTTCACGGTGCAGGCCCGATGACCAGACCCCTTCGTTTCCGTTCGCACGTTCCCTGTCCGGCCTCGACTTTTCCGGTGTCCGGCGCTCGCGGTCGCTATGACATTTTCTCTGACTTTTTCGCACTCTACCGTGGCGCGAACCTCAAAAACGAAAAAACCTGAATATTTGAGTCGACTTTAAATTCCGGATTTGCTATTGCTGCGCTGCAATCTAACTAACGGAAAACGCTATGACTTTCTTCAAACGCGTCGGCGCACTGACGTGCGCGTTCGTGGCTGGCTCCCTGTTGGCCGCGCCCTCCTCAAACGCTCTGGCCGAGGCCCTCACCTTCACCGATATTGCAGGCCGGGAAGTTACCTTGCCGGAAATGCCGGACAAGATCATTCTGGGCGAAGGCCGGATGATGTACGGCATCGCGCCGCTCATCGACGGCAACCCGTTCGAGAAGATCGTCGGCTGGAAAAGCGACCTCGTGCAGTACGATCCGGATGCATTCCGCAAATACCAGGGTGCGTTTCCGGAAGATGCGGCGCGGATGATCGACTTCGGCAACCCCTACGCCGGTGATTTTTCCGTCGAAGCCGTTCTGGAAGCAGAAACCGACCTTGTGCTGCTTGATGTCGGCAACCTGTTCAAGGCCGAGGAAACCGGTCTGATCGAGAAGCTCGGAAATGCAGGAGTTCAGGTCGCCTTCATCGACTTCCGCCGCAATGCGACCGAGAATGCCGTTCCGTCCATGCTTATCCTCGGCCGGATTTTCGGAGAAGAGAAACGCGCGGCTGAGTTCATCGACTTCTATATCGCACAGATGCGCAAGGTGACGAATGTCGTCGATACGATCCCGGCTGAAGACAGACCGCTCGTGGTGGTCGAGAATGCCGCCGGATGGCAGACCGACTTCTGCTGCTGGTCGTTCGGCCCCTACAATTACGGCCGCTTCGTCGAACTTGCCGGCGGCAAGAATTACGGGTCGACGCTGGCGAACGCCTACAGGGTTGACCTCAGCTTGGAAGGGATCATCGAGGCGGACCCTGACGTCGTTTTCGGCACCGGCGCGAACTGGAAGGAAGCGCGCCCGGAAGTCACATCGACGCTCCTCGGTTATGACGGCGACCCGGAAGTGAATGGCGAACGCCTCGCCGCGCTGGCCGCACGCCCCGGTTTTGCCGACCTTCGCGCAGTCAAGGAGGGTCGGTTCCACTCGATCTATCACCAGTTCTACAATTCGCCCTACCATTTCATCGCGGTTCAGGTTCTGGCGAAATGGCTGCACCCGGAGGATTTCGAGGAACTTGATCCGGCGTTGACGTTCCGGCAGCTGCATGACCGGTTCCTTCCATACGAACCGTCCGGGCAGTTCTGGATCACCCTGAAAAACTAGGCCTTCTTTCCCGCGCACCTCCGCTCCAACCCGTAGCGGGGGTGCGCGCAACGGATCTGACATGTCTGACAGCACACTTGTTTCGGGCGATGCCCTGGCGCTGGTGCGCGCCTACAAACTCCGCCACCTGCGACGCATCCTGCTCGTCTGTTTCGCCTTTCTCCTTCTTGCAGGCCTCGTCGTCATCGACATCACGACCGGCCCGGCCGATCTCTCCATCTGGCGCACGATCCAGGTCATTCTGGACCGCTCCCTAGCCACGCCCAAGGAAGATGTCATCATCTGGCAATTGCGCCTGCCGGTTGCCCTCATGGCCGTTGCAGTCGGCGCGATGCTGGGCGTCGCCGGAGCCGAAATGCAGACTATCCTGAACAATCCCCTTGCAGATCCGTTCACACTCGGCCTCAGTTCGGCGGCCGGGTTCGGTGCAGCCCTTGCGATCGTGCTCGGCTGGTCGGTTATCCCGGGTGTCGGCGGCCTGTTCGTATCAGTGAACGCCTTCGTGTTCGCAATGCTGACTTCCTGCGCGCTTTTTGTCTTCACGCGGCTACGCGGGGTCACGCCGGAGGCCATGATCCTGGTCGGGATCGCCATGCTGTTCACGTTCAACGCGCTGCTGGCATTCCTGCAGTATGGCGCATCGGAAATTCAGCTTGCGCAACTGATCTTCTGGCAACTGGGCTCGCTGGCGCGGGCGACCTGGGGCAAGGTCGGCATCTGTGTTGCCATCCTCTTGCTCATGTTGCCGTGGTTCATGAGCCGTTCCTGGGCACTCACCGCCCTGCGCATGGGGGAAGACAAGGCGGCCGCGCTCGGCGTCAATGTCGGCCTGTTGCGAATCACGGTCCTTGCGGGCGTTTCGCTGCTCGCAGCCGTCGCCGTATCCTTCGTCGGGGCAATCGCATTTGTCGGCCTTGTCGGCCCGCACATCGCGCGCATGATCGTCGGCGAAGATCAGCGCGGTTTTCTGCCGCTTTCCGCCCTGTGTGGTGCGCTCATCCTTTCCGGAACATCGATCGCATCCAAGGCAATCACGCCGGGCATTGTCTATCCGATCGGGATGATCACGTCGCTGATCGGCATTCCGTTCTTCCTTCTCCTGATCCTGGGCCAGCGCAAAAGGCACTGGCAATGAATGCGCTCACCGCAAAAGATCTGGCGTTTTCCTACGGATCGCGGCGGATCTTCGACGGCGTCGGTCTGGACCCGATTGTGCCAGGCAGGCTGACCGCGCTCATCGGCCCCAATGCCGCCGGCAAATCGACACTGTTCCGATTGATCGCCGGGCTTTTGAAGGCCGAGCGCGGCAGCGTGTATCTGGGCGATGCCGACCTCGCCACCCTCTCCACGCGGACACGCCTGGAACAGGTTTGTTTCATGCCGCAGTTCTTTACCGCCAATGCCGCCCTCACCGTTTTCGACGTCGTCATGATGGCACACAAGCAGCTGAAGGGTTGGCGTGTGAACGAGGCTGACATGATCGCTGTCGGCACGGCGTTGGAGGAAGCCGGTATCGGGCACCTCTCTGAAGCTTATGTCAGCGAGCTTTCGGGCGGTCAGTCGCAGATGGTCTCTGTGACCCAGGCCTTGATCAGAAAATCGGATGTCTACCTGTTCGACGAGCCGACGTCCGCGCTCGACCTGCGCCACCAGCTGGAGGTGCTCGGCCGGATAACATCGGCGATCGCGAAACGCGGCGCGATCGGCGTCGTCGCTCTTCACGACCTCAACCTCGCCGCGCGCTTCGCCGACCATCTTATTCTGCTTGGCGACGGCCGGATCCTTGCCCAGGGATCGCCCACGGAGGTTTTGCACGCCGATGCAATTTCAAACACCTACGGGGTCGCGATCGAAACGTCGAAGGGGCCCAGAGAGGAGCTTATCGTCCATGCTTACGCGCCGTGAATTCATCCTTTCCGCAGCAGCGATGGCCGGAACCGGTTCGGCTCTTGCCTGCCCCGTCCCCGCAGTTTCAGGCGCACAACACGGCGTGCTCATGCTCAACGCGGCTTGCGGTAATCCGGATGCGCCGAATGTCTTCGAGCCTGCAATTCTGCGGATCAACCCCGGCGACAGCGTCACCTTCGTGCCAACGGATGCGGGCCACAACTCGGCGTCCAAGCGCGGCATGATCCCGGACGGTGCAGCGCCCTGGAACGGTGCCGTCGACGAAAACCTGACGGTCGAATTCACGGTTCCGGGTATTTACGGACATATCTGCGTTCCCCACTACGAGTGGGGAATGGTCGGCCTGATCGTCGTCGGAAACGAGCTGTCCAACCTGAAATCGGTCAGGAAAGTCAGACACCCAGGTAACGCACGCAAGGTTTTCCGTGCGCTCCTGAAAGACCTGGAAGCAAAGGCATAGGTATGACCGTGGAAACAAATCTGATCGAAAACTGGTCCAGCCTCCCGTCCGAAGAAGATGCAATGACGGAGGAGCACACCTGGATCTGGTGCGAAATGATCGATGCCATCGACGAAACCAACCTGTCCAATGCGGACGTGCTTGATTTCGGCTGCAATCAGGGAGGTTTTCTCCGATTGCTGCATGACCTGCGCCCGTTCAGATCGGGCACCGGTGTCGACATCGCGCGCCGTCCGATCGAAATCGCCGAGGCGCTCAAGGGAAACCGACCGATTTCGTACCGTGCAATTGCCGAGCTTCCGGATCTCGATCAGCGGTTCGATCTCGCGTTTTCGCATGAAGTGATCTACCTGATCAGAAACCTTGAAGCGCACGCGCGGCAGATCGCCGGCGCCCTGAAGCCGGGCGGCAGCTACTACGCCGTCACCTGTTGTCACCGCGATAGCCCGCTGTGGGCAATGTGGCGCGCCCGCATACAGGAGTTTTCGAACGTTCCCGTGCCCAATCACAGCATGGCTGACATAGCCGGGGCATTCCGGACAGCCGGTTTCGCCGTCTCTGTCCGCCGTTTTCTGGCCAACGCCTTCGTCCCGTTGGGTGAACCGAACGACTACTTTCCGACAGACGTGGACCGCCTTGAAACCTATAGCCGATGGAAACTGATGTTCCGCTTCGAAGCGACAGGGTGAGTTCAATTCAGTCTTCGATGCCGGAGAGTTGCGATTCCAGTGTGTAAGAAACGTTTTTCTCTGCGCCGCGCTTTGCAGAGGATGATCCACTCCGTATCAACGGGCACTTGAATTCAAGGCTCTTTCAATCAGCGGACCGCCTGTTCTAGAATGTGCGTTCGTCAAGAGTGGCCACGCAAGGCTTGGGCAGGTGAATGCATTCTGTTGATATCGCGATGGCGCTGACCTTTGTGGTCATCGCGTCCACCGTCATCCTGTATGCCGTCGAGCGCTATCCCATCGAGACGGTCGCTCTCGGGTCCGTGAGTGCCTTTATCGTCATCTTTTCAATCTTTCCCGTGGAAACACCGGACGGCCATCAGGTTGCCACAGCCGATTTTCTCATGGGATTTGCGAATCCTGCCCTGGTCACGGTGATCTGCCTGCTGATCATCGGCCAGGGATTGTTCCAGACCGACGCGCTGGAGGGGCCAGCCAAGGCCATCGTGCGCATGACGCGCGGGCGTTCCGCACTGGCGACGATACCGATCCTGCTGGCAGTCGCCGTACTGAGCGCCTTCCTGAACAACACGCCCGTCGTGGTCATGTTTCTGCCGATCCTGACGGCGGTCGCCGCGACTGTGGGGCAGTCTTCGTCGCGTGTTCTCATGCCGCTGTCCTTCATTGCTATCCTCGGAGGCATGACGACGCTCATCGGATCGTCAACCAACCTGCTCGTCGCCAATTACGCTGCGCAATCGTCCGATCTCCAGTTGAGCTTTTTCAGCTTCACCCCGATCGGTCTGATCGTTGCCGGCGTCGGCTCCCTTTACGTTTTTTTCGTCATGCCGCACCTGATGACGGCCCGCAAGACGATGGCCGAGGAATTCCAGGCGACGTCAGGCAAGCAGTTTATCGCGCAGATTGAAATCACCTACGGACATCCGCTCGTCGGCGTCGAGGCGGTTTCGGGCATGTTTCCAAAGCTCAAGGACATGACGGTCCGCCTCGTGCAGCGCGGACAGGAACCGCTGCTGCCGCCCTTCGAGAATGTCGTGCTCTCGCCCGGCGATACGGTGATTGTCGCGGCCACCAGAAATGCGCTCGCCAACGCGCTCGCGCGCCGTCAGCCGCTTATGGAGGCGGAGACGGAACAGGGCAGTCCGGGCCGGGAACAGCAAGCTGTTCAGCCGGGGTCGATCAGTCTGGCGGAAGTCGTCGTCGCACCTGCGTCGAGACTGATGGGAAGAACCCTGCCGCAATCCGGATTCTATGCCGACACGGGCTGCCTCGTCATGGGCATCCAGAGGCGCAGCCGGATGCCCCGCATGGCGATGAACGACATCAGGCTCGAATCGGGCGACGTGCTGCTTGTCGCCGGCAGTGAAGAGGACATTTCACGTCTGCGGGGCAATCGGGACGTGCTGCTGCTCGACTGGTCGACGGCCGAGGTGCCAAGACGGCGCTATGCGCCGAGGGCCCTGGCCATCTTTGCCTGCGTCGTCGCGCTGGCAGCGTCCGGGCTGGTCCCGATCGTTTCGGCGGCAATCGGCGGAACCTTCGCCATGATCGCGTCCGGCTGCCTCAATATCCGCCAGGCAATGCGCGCGATCGACAGCCGGATCTTCATGCTGGTCGGCGCCTCGTTGGCCGCCGCCGTCGCACTTGAAGCAACCGGTGGTGCGACGGCAATTGCCTCCGCGCTCGTTCATGCGCTGCACGGGGCGTCCGCGCCCGTCATTCTCTCGGCGCTGTTCTTTCTCGTCATGGTGCTGACGAATTTTCTGTCCAACAATGCCGCCGCGGTCCTTTTCACGCCGATCGCGATCAATCTGGCCAACCAGATCGGGCAGCCCCCGGAGGCTTTCGTCGTCTGCCTGATCATCGCTGCCAACACGTCCTTCGCGACACCGATCGGCTACCAGACAAACCTGATCGTGATGGGACCGGGCCACTATCGGTTCATCGACTTCATCCGCGCAGGTGTCCCGCTGGCGCTCATTTTATGGTTGACGTTCTCGTTGGTCGCGCCATGGTACTATGGAATGTTAGCAACGCATTGAGGTATCGCGGGACAACAAGGTGACGAGACACCCGACCGACCATCCGCAGTTCTATCTTACAGCCCCTGCGCCCTGCCCCTATCTGGAGGGAAAGCACGAGCGGAAGGTGTTCACGCATCTGGTGGGACACGGCGCGCCTGCCCTGAACGAGGTGCTGACGCAGGGCGGTTTCCGCCGCAGCCAGAACATCGCCTACCGCCCGGCTTGTGAACAATGTCAGTCCTGCATATCCGTGCGGGTGCGCGTGAACGACTTCAAGTGGAGCAAATCGCTCAGGCGGGTCTGGAAGTCCGGCGCGAATCTCATCGGGGCTCGCCTGCCTGCGAGCCCGTCCGCGGAACAGTATGATCTGTTCAGGGATTATCTTCAGGAACGCCACGAAGACGGCGGCATGACCGAGATGAGCGTGCTCGACTACGCGATGATGGTCGAGGACACGCATGTCGAGACGCTGGTGCTTGAATACCGCCAGCGCGGACCGGACAGCTTCGTGACCGGCACCGGGGAAGGCCCGCTGCTCGGTGTCGCCTTGAGCGATCAGCTCTCCGACGGACTTTCCATGGTGTATTCGTTCTACGACCCCGCCTTCACGGAAACAGCGCTCGGCACCTACATGATCCTCGATCACATCGAGCGGGCGCGGAAGATGCGGCTTCCATACGTTTATCTGGGATACTGGGTCGAGGGGTCGGCGAAGATGGCCTACAAGGCCCGGTTCAAGCCGCAGGAGCACCTTGGCCCGAACGGCTGGACGGTGGTTGACGCAGACGCTGAAGACAAAGGCTAGGTCACACCCTGATCACCGGCGGCCTCCCGCCCAACCCCTTTAAGCACACTTCAATCACACAGGGTCCCGGTCCTGCCGCTTTCACGGCAAACCGGGACGGCAAATCGGGGGAACAATTCCGTATCCCGATTTGGCGCCGCACGGCACCATGCCGCTTTCTCAACGACATAAGTTCGACAGCACTTTCAAAACCGGACAGCAATGGATCACCGGAGACTGTTGCACAAACCGCAATATATAGCGGTACGATGCAGGCTATTGCGGCGGAATATTCTGTCTGATCTTATCGAATACCGACCGGAACATGTCTTCGGTCAGCCGTCCGGTGTTCGTGTTGTAGCGCGAGCAGTGATAGCTATCGAACAACGACATGCCGCGCTCCGGAAGCTCATGCTCCGCGCAATGCGCGAAAGGAAACGCGGCACGGCGCAGGTCCAGCGCCGTCAAGAAGGTCTCGTGCGCGATCCTTCCAAGTGCCAGGACGGCGCGGATCGACGGGTTGGCCGACAGGGTTGCGAGCAAATAGGGCCGGCAGGCCTTGATTTCCGGGCCGGTCGGCTTGTTCTGCGGTGGCAGGCAGCGCACGGCGTTGGTTATCATGGCGTCTTTCAGGACAAGCCCGTCATCCGGACGCGCAGCGTATGTACCGTCCGCAAATCCGTATTCGAGCATTGTCTTGTAAAGAAGGTCACCGGCAAAGTCGCCCGTGAATGGCCGCCCGGTGCAGTTGGCACCCTTCATTCCCGGCGCAAGCCCGATGACCAGCAACCTTGGATTTTCGGCGGAAAACGACGGCACAGGCGCATTGTGCCAGCCCGGATGCGCCGCCTGAAGCTCGTGCCGCAACGCTACGAGCCTCGGACAGACCGGACAGTCCGGCGGCGGATCCGTGGGAAACCGGTTTTCTGATTCAGCCGTCATGACGACTTCTTAGTAGTCATCATCCTCGTCGTCGTCATCATCGACGTGAGACGACATCTGCGGACGAACGGGGCGTTCTGACGGATCGCGGCCGATCTTGTTGGCAAGGCTTGCCAGATCTATGAAATGGTCGGCCTGACGGCGAAGATCATCGGCGATCATCGGCGGCTGGGTCTTCAGCGTCGACACGACACTGACCTTCCTGCCCTTGCGCTGAAGCGCCTCGACGAGCGAACGGAAGTCGCCATCGCCGGAGAACAGCACGATGTGATCGACGGACTCGACAAGCCCCATGGCATCAACCGCAAGTTCGATGTCCATGTTGCCCTTGACCTTGCGGCGTCCGGCACTGTCTACGAATTCTTTCACCGGCTTGGTGATGACCTTGTAACCGTTGTAATCCAGCCAGTCGATGAGCGGCCGGATCGACGAATACTCCTGATCCTCGATAAGCGCGGTGTAATAATATGCGCGCAGCAGATAGGCCTGTCCCTGGAACTCCTTCAACAGCCGTTTGTAATCGATATCAAATCCGATCGCCTTGGCCGTCGAGTACAAGTTGGCTCCATCGATGAACAAAGCAACTTTTTCTCTAGCGTCAAACATATTAAGTGAAACCTTTCCGAGTTAAATGCGCTTTTGAATGTAAAGGAATGGTAGATCGGGCTCCCGCAGCCAGACCCATTTTGCCTTTCATCCGGCAAACGCATTTTTGCTGAGAATACATTTAACGCCCATCGCCGTTTTGCTCAGCTTATTGTTTTCTTTTTCCCACCGACCCTATTGATTCTTATAGGTCCCCAGTAGTGCCCTACACTAAAAGATTGGACCGCTGCAATGCAAAAGAGATTGGAGCCAGAAAAAATCGATAAAAAACCTGCAAAAAGCGGCTATCTCCTCCGAAATCCTTCAAGGGGTTGCTTTTTGGAATTGTGGTCACTATACGCTTTTTTTTCAAGTTCCTTTAGCCTATGGAGACGTCGAATGGCGCGCGTGACCGTCGAGGACTGCATCGACAAGGTCGAAAACCGGTTTGAGCTGGTGCTGCTTGCTGCGCATCGGGCCCGCATGATCTCAAGCGGATCTCCGCTCACGATCGACCGTGACAACGACAAGAACCCTGTCGTCGCACTGCGCGAGATCGCCGAGCAGACCGTCAGCCCGGAAGACATGAAAGAAGACCTGATCCACTCCCTCCAGAAATTCGTGGAAGTGGACGAGCCGGAAACCGAAGCCGTGCCTGTGGTTCCGTCCGCGAACCAGCACCAGGTTACCCAGGTCAACACTGTCGACGACAGTGCCGTGGAATTCGATCGCATGTCGGAAGAAGATCTTCTGCGCGGTCTGGAAGGTCTGGTGCCGCCGGAGCGCACCGACGACGTCTAAGTTTTCGTCAAGTTCCCGTCTGAAGCGCAACCGCAAGGTGCACGCGTTTCAGGCGGATTTTGTTTTTCCTGCTGATGTCTCAGCCGGTTGCCTGGGTCGGTTGCGGCCATGATGCGTCAATACGAACTCGTTGAACGGGTTACACGCTATAACCCGGAAGCAGACGAGGCCTTGCTCAACAAGGCCTATGTCTATGCCATGCAGAAGCACGGCCCGCAGACGCGCGCATCCGGTGACCCCTATTTTTCACACCCGCTCGAAGTCGCTGCGATCCTGACGGATCTGCGCCTCGACGACGCGACGATCGCCGTCGCGCTGCTTCACGACACGATAGAGGACACCGATGCGACGCGCGCCGAGATCGACGCGCTGTTCGGCGAAGAAATCGGCAAGCTTGTCGAAGGTCTGACCAAGATCAAGCGACTCGACCTGGTGTCGCAGAAAGCCAAGCAGGCGGAAAACTTCCGCAAGCTCCTGCTTGCCATCGCGGATGATGTGCGCGTCCTGCTTGTCAAGCTCGCCGACCGGCTGCACAACATGCGCACGCTTCAGCACATGCCCGCCCACAAGCGCGGCCGCATTGCGGAAGAGACCATGGAAATCTATGCGCCGCTCGCCGGCCGCATGGGCATGCATGACATGCGCGAGGAACTGGAGGACATATCGTTCCATACGCTCAACCCGGAAGCCTATGAAACGATCACCGACCGCCTGGTCGATCTGCGCGAGAAAAACCGCGACCTGATCGCCGACATCGAAACGACGCTGACGGAACGGCTCAGCGAACGCGGCATGGCGGCCGAAGTCAGGGGCCGGGAAAAGCGCCCCTACTCGATCTTCCGCAAGATGCAGCGCAAGGCGATCGGCTTCGAACAGCTTTCGGACATTTACGGCTTCCGCGTCACAGTCGGGACGGTGGAGGCATGCTACCGCGTGCTCGGTGTCATCCACACCACATGGCCGACGGTTCCCGGACGGTTCAAGGACTATATCTCCACCCCGAAGCAGAACGACTACAAGTCGATCCACACGACCATCGTCGGGCCTTCGCGCCAGAGGGTCGAACTGCAGATCCGGACGATCTCCATGGACCGGGTCGCCGAATACGGCATCGCGGCCCACGCGCTCTACAAGGACGGCGAACTGGGCGGGCGAAACATCGCGCGTCATACCGAAGACTGCCGCGCCTTCGAATGGCTGCGGCGCACGACCGAACTGCTTGCCCAGGGCGACACGCCGGAAGAATTCCTGGAAAACACGAAACTCGAACTCTTTCACGACCAGGTCTTCTGTTTCACACCGAAGGGCCGTTTGATCGCGCTCCCGCGCGGCGCAACGCCGATCGATTTCGCCTACGCGGTCCATACCGGCATCGGCAACACCTGCGTCGGGTGCAAGATAAACGGCAAGATCATGCCGCTGGTGACGGAACTCCACAACGGCGACGAGGTCGAGATCATCCGCTCCGCCGCGCAGACCCCGCCGCCGGCCTGGGAAGCGATCGCCGTTACCGGCAAGGCACGCGCCGCGATCCGCCGCGCAACCCGTGAATCGGTCCGCAAGCAATATGGTGCGCTCGGCGAACACATCCTGAAACGGGCCTTTGCCCGGGCCGACAAGGTGTTTTCGGAAGATCTGCTCGAAGCCGTGCTGGGCGAGCATCACCAGTCGAGCGTCGCCGATCTTCTGGCGGCGGTCGGCCGTGGCGATCTCAGCGCACAGCTGGTGCTGAAATCGGCGCATCCCGATTATCAGGATGAACGTGTTGCCATGACCGGCCCACCGATGGAAGAAGGCTGGTTCGGACTGAAACAGGGGCACGGGCTGAAATTCCGCATTCCGCCCGGTGAGCTTGACAACGGCAAGGCACCGTCCGATGAGGACGAACAGGCGAGCGAAGGCCCGGCTCTGCCGATCCGCGGCCTGTCCGGCGACATACCCGTCAGCTTCGCGCCGGATGGCGGAGCCGTTCCGGGCGATCGGATCGTCGGTATCTTGACCCCGTCGGAGGGACTGACCATCTATCCCATACAATCGCCGTCGCTCAAGGAATTCGACGACCAGACCGAACGCTGGGTCGATGTCCGTTGGGACATCGATGTAAACAACCCGGAGCGCTTCCCGGCACGACTGGATATTTCGGCAGCCAACGAACCGGGATCACTTGCGGCGATTGCACAGGTAATCGGCGAAAACAGCGGAAACATCGATAATGTAAAAATGGTTCAACGTGCCCGGGACTTTCACCAGATGGTGATCGATCTAGAAGTCTGGGACCTGAAACACCTGAACCGGATCATCAATCAGTTGCGCTCAAAACCTAATGTATCAAGCGTCAACCGGGTTAATGGATAGCCGCAACATGACAGGGAGATTTTGATGAACCGCGACGAAGTGTTGGCCTTGTTCCGTGAAGCCGGTGCGATCCTTGAAGGTCATTTCATTCTGACGTCAGGCCTGCGCAGTCCCGTCTTTCTCCAAAAAGCCAGGGTGTTCATGTACCCGGACAAGACGGAAAAACTCTGCAAGGCACTTGCCGAGAAGATCGCGGCGAGCGGTTTTGGCAAGATCGACTATATCGTCTCCCCAGCCCTCGGCGGGCTGATACCGGGCTACGAAACGGCGCGGCATCTGGACGTTCCGGCCATGTGGGTGGAACGAGAAGACGGCGAATTCAGGCTGCGCCGCTTCGACATGCCCGAAGGCGCCCGGGTGATCGTTGTTGAGGATATAGTTACCACAGGTCTATCGAGCCGCGAGACGGTAACTTCGTTGAAAGCTCTTGGTGCTGAAGTCCTTGCCGTGGCCTGCTTGATCGACCGGTCCGGAGGCGAAGCAGATGCCTCTGTTCCCATCGTCGCGTTGGCCGAATACAAGGTACCTGCTTACGAGCCGGACAATCTTCCACCGGAACTGGCCGCCCTGCCCGCGGTCAAACCGGGAAGCCGGGGCTTGAGCTGAACACAAATAAGCTGCTGACAGGACGCGACACGAATTCATGCTGTTCCAACGCCGAAATAGACCCTCGCGCATCGAGCGCTTTCGCGTTGCAGTCTGGCCACGGAACAGCTGGTCGCGTTCCACCAGGTATTTCGGCAAACGTGTCCTGCGTCTGACGGCAACGCCGCATGCCATCGCAATCGGTTTCGCCGCCGGTGCCTTTGCGTCCTGCACCCCGCTCGTGGGTTTCCACTTCCTGACGGCGTTCGTTTTTGCCTATATCGTGCGCGGCAACATGATCGCGGCGGCGCTCGGGACTTCCATCGGCAATCCGCTCACCTTTCCGTTCATCTGGGCATCGACCTTCAAGATCGGCCAGTGGATCCTGCACGGGAGAGCCCCGAAAGCAGACCCGCATCAGGTTCATCAGCGTTTCCAGGAAGGGTTGTTCGAACGCTCGCTGGATTCGCTTTGGCCGATGCTGAAGCCGATGTTGATCGGCGGGGTCCCGCTCGGACTGGTGGTCGGTACGGTTTCCTACATCATCGTGTTCAAGAGCGTCGAGGTCTATCAGCGCAAGAGGCGTCAGACCCTCGCCGACAGGGGAAAGCCCCCCTATTCGGGCGGTGCCTCGACGGTCGAGGATGAAGGCAGCGGTTGAGTTTTGCGGGATCGACCCCAATTAAGTGCGCAGAACTTCTCAGGAAACGGGTCCGCGACAGGATGATCTTAGGGATAGGCAGCGATCTGATCGACATCAGGCGGATCGAAAAGACGCTGGAACGCTTCGGCGACCGGTTCACAAACCGGGTTTTCACGGAAATCGAACGGACAAAATCCGACAGGCGCGCGCAGCGTGCCGCTTCCTATGCGAAGCGTTTCGCCGCCAAGGAGGCCTGTTCCAAGGCGCTGGGGAGCGGGATCCGGATGGGCGTCGCCTGGCGGGAAATGGGCGTGGTCAACCTGCCGAGCGGCAAGCCGACGATCTCGCTGGAGGGCGGCGCGGCCGAGAGGCTGGCCGCCATGACGCCGGCCGGTTTCAGGACGACAATCGACTTGACGATCACCGACGATTTTCCGCTCGCGCAGGCATTTGTCGTGATCTCGGCATGGCCCCCGGACTGGCCGTTGCCGCCATCAACAGATTCCCGGTGACCTGCGGTTTCATGACGGTGGACAGCGCATTGCGTCAACCGGCATGAACCGTTAAGAGTCGCGCTCGGGTGTCGCCCCGATGACCCGATCCATCGCAAATTGCTTTAAGGGAAAACATGAGCGTGTCTGAAAACAAGAAAGACAAGGACGGCGGTCTGTACGAGACCGTGAAGGTTGTCGTCCAGGCACTGTTGCTTGCCCTGATCGTTCGCACTTTTCTCTTCCAGCCGTTCAATATTCCCTCCGGTTCGATGAAAGACACGTTGCTGATCGGCGACTATCTTTTCGTTTCCAAATACAGCTACGGCTATTCCAGGTATTCGTTTCCATTCGGGATCGTGCCTTTTTCCGGCCGGGTCTGGTCCGCTGACCCCAAGCGCGGCGATGTCGCCGTCTTCAAGCTGCCGACCGACACGTCGATCGACTACATCAAGCGTGTGATCGGTCTCCCCGGCGACACGATCCAGGTTCGGGACGGCGTTGTCTTCATCAATGGCGAGCCGGTCAAACGCGAACAGATCGACGACTACATCGAAACGTCCGCGTCAGGCGCAGTGCGCCGGGTGCCCCGTTTCCGCGAAACGCTGCCAAACGGGGTATCGTACGACACGCTCGACCTCACCACGCGCGGACAGCTGGACAACACCCGCGAATATACCGTGCCCGAAGGCCACTATTTCATGATGGGCGACAACCGCGACAATTCGGTCGACAGCCGTGTCCTGTCCAAGGTGGGCTACGTGCCGCTGGAAAACTTCATGGGACGCGCGGAAATCCTGTTCTTCTCCATCGGCGACGGAACGCCGGCCTGGCAAATCTGGACCTGGCCCTGGACCGTGCGCTGGGACCGGATCGGCAAGACCCTCTAGCTCTGCGTTTACCCGCGAAAGGCCAAAGCAGGCCGAATGACACAGAACCAGAAGAAAAACGCGGTATCGGCCCTCAAGGCGGCGCTGCAGTACGAATTCAGCGACCTGGAGCTGCTCCGGGTAGCCCTGACGCATGCGAGCGCCCTCGCCCCGTCCGAGACCGTTTCGGGAAGCTACCAGAGACTGGAGTTCCTGGGCGACCGCGTCCTGGGGCTTGCGGTTGCCTCCATGCTGCACGAGCATTTTCCCAAAGCGGATGAAGGCGAACTCGCCCGCCGCTTCAACCACATGGTCAAACGCGAGACCTGTGCCGAGATCGCGCAGGTGCTGGGTGTCGGAGACGCCATGCGGATCGGCCTCGCGGAAGCACAGACCGGCGGCAGGAAAAAGACTGCCCTGCTCGCCGATATCTGCGAAGCAGTGATCGCCGCAATCTACCTAGACGGGGGATATGCAGCAGCCGAAACCTTCGTCAGGCGCCTTTGGGAGCCGCGTATGTTATCCTGGACCGGTCCCCTGCGGGACGCGAAGACGACGTTGCAGGAATGGGCGCAATCGAAGAGCCTGCCGACGCCGCGGTACGAGGTCACCGACCGCGACGGGCCAGATCACGCCCCGAATTTCACGGTCGCGGTCATCGTTCAGGGATTGGCCCCGGGCGAAGGCAAGGGCGGCTCCAAGCGGATCGCCGAACAAAGCGCGGCCGAGACCGTCTTGCGCCGGGAAGGTGTGTGGAAGGAATGACGTTCCATTGAGTGAAGAAGACAAATCTGCCGACGAGGGCACCGAGTTCGTTCCGGAAAAGGGCCGGTTCGATATTCCCCTGCCCGCGCCGCTCGGCGAAATGCCCAAGGACACGAAAGCCGGTTTCATTGCCCTGATCGGTGCGCCGAACGCCGGCAAGTCGACCCTGATCAACCAGCTTGTGGGCACAAAGGTGTCCATCGTCACGCACAAGGTTCAGACGACACGCTCAATCATTCGCGGCGTTGCCATGCACGGCAATGCCCAACTGGTGTTCATCGACACGCCGGGGATCTTCAAGCCCAAGCGCCGCCTTGACCGGGCGATGGTCGACACCGCATGGGGCGGTGCGCGTGACGCCGATCTGATCGCGCTGCTGATCGATGCGCGCAAGGGCATCGACGAGGAAGTGGAGAACATCCTCAAACGTCTCAAGAACCAGTCCGCGCCCAAGGTGCTGATCCTCAACAAGACGGATGTCGCAAAGCGCGAGAAGCTGCTTCAGATCGCGCAACAGGCGAATGAGTATCTCGACTTCGAGGAGACCTTCATGGTGTCCGCCCTGACCGGCGACGGCACACAGACGATCCTTGATCATTTCGCCTCGAAGCTTCCCGACGGTCCGTGGCTCTATCCGGACGACCAGCCGTCGGATCTGCCCCTGCGCATTCTGGCAGCGGAGATCACACGCGAAAAACTGTTCGAACGCCTGCACCAGGAACTGCCTTACATTTCGACGGTGGAAACCGAGCAGTGGCAAAGCCGCAAGGACGGATCGGCGCGCATCGAACAGACGATCTATGTCGAGCGCGACAGCCAGAAGAGCATCGTCCTGGGCAAGCGCGGCCAGACGATCAAGGCGATTTCGAAGGCCGCGCGGGAAGAGCTGTCCGATATCATCGAAGTGCCCGTGCACCTGTTCCTGTTCGTCAAGGTGCGCGAAAACTGGGCGGACGATCCGGAACGCTACCGGGAAATGGGTCTCGAGTTTCCCAAGTAGTTGCGTGATTGGCCGGGCACGATCGGGACGGTCCGGCGGCAGAACAAGGTGTTTCCGTTGGAGTGGACGAGCCGCGGGGTGGTGCTGACCACGCGCAAACACGGCGAGAACGATGTCATCCTGGAGGCCCTGACGCTCGACCACGGACGGCATCTCGGGCTGGTGCGCGGCGGGCGCTCGCAGCGCAACCGGCCCGTGCTGCAGCCGGGAAACGAACTTGACCTGACCTGGAAGGCGCGTCTATCGGATCATCTCGGCATGTTCGCGCTCGAACCGCAGACCCTGCGTGCTGGCCAGTTGATGACGAACGCGATCGGACTCGCCGGATTGCAGCATCTTGCCTTCCTGCTGAAACTGTTGCCGGAGCGGCATCCCTACCCGCATCTTTATGACGCGCTCAATGTGGTTCTGGAGCATCTCGATGCGCCCGATGCGGCAGCCGCCCTGCTCATCCGCTTCGAACTGGAACTGCTGCGCGATCTGGGCGTGGGACTGGATCTCACCTCCTGTGCGGCAACGGGGCAAAGTGAAGACCTTGTCTATGTCTCTCCGAAATCGGGACGCGCGGTCAGCCGCGATGCCGGCAAACCGTATCACGACCGGATGCTGCCCCTGCCCTCGTTCCTGCTGGAGGGGCAGCGCCAGGCCGGCAGTGAACTGACCTGGACAGATGTCACGGAAGGTTTTGCCCTGACATCGTTCTTCGTGTCCAGTCATCTGCGCGAGCGCGGCAATTCGGACCCCGGCACGCGCCAGCAACTGCTCGGCGCCCTGGAACGGCGCTACCGCGAGGAGTTTCCCTGGAATTTCGGTTAGCCGGTCAATGTCTGCCATCGCCGATGCGCCGCCAAATAAAGCTTTTCTCCGGTCCTGAATAATAGACGTGCCGGGCAACACCATTGACGTCCTTGATGGGCACAAAGCCCACAACGGACGGGACCCTGCTATCGACCGAGTTGTCCCGATTGTCTCCGAGAACAAACAAATGCCCGTCCGGCACTACAAACTCTTTCGTATTGTCGAGCTGTGCTTCGTCACTCAACTCCAGAATTTCATATTCTACTGCGTTCGGGAGTGTTTCGTTGAAGCGGGTGAATGAATGTCTGGCATAAGAATCGTTTTTGGCTTCGTATGCGCCACCCCCGGTGCGTGATACGGCAACCTTGTCGATAAAGACGATACCATCTCGAACCTGAATGGTTTCTCCCGGTAACCCGACAAGCCGTTTTACATAATCCGAGCCGGTCCTTTCGTTCCAAAAGACAACTACATCACCTCTATTTGGGACGTATCGCTCTCCAAATACCGAGAAAACTCGCTTTACCAGAAACTGGTCGCCAACTTCCAGAGTCGGCAACATACTTCCGGCAGGCATGTTGTAGTGCTTTGCCCGGTGAAAATAGTAATTATTGCGCTCACTCAAGTAAACTACACACACTACAAAACCTAGCGCAAAGACCGACCAGAATATTTTCTTCGACATTTGGGAACTGTCCAAGTTCATGTATTTCGTCAGGAATTGCAGTTTAAACTCATTAACCGACGTCAAATGCAACTTACTTTTGAACCGCAGGTCCGAACTCGAAACCGAACCCATGGCAACAAACATGTTCTGAAGGCGAAAAATTGCTGAATTCCGTTGAAAATCCGCCATTTCTCCTCCCAATCCATCTGTCGCGAATTGCGGAGCCAAGGCGAAACGGTTAGCAAACAGATATGGGAAAAGAGACGACACCACCACCGAGCGGCATCGAGGGCATCAACCTCAAGGATGCGCTTGAAGAACGCTATCTGGCCTATGCCCTTTCCACGATCATGCACCGGGCTTTGCCGGATGTCCGCGACGGGCTGAAACCGGTTCACAGACGCTTGCTCTACGCCATGCGCCTTCTGAAACTGGATCCCGGAGCAGGCTTCAAGAAATGCGCACGCGTCGTGGGCGACGTCATCGGTAAGTACCACCCGCACGGGGACCAGGCGGTCTACGATGCGCTTGTGAGGCTTGCCCAGGATTTTGCGCAGCGCTATCCGCTGATCGACGGCCAGGGCAACTTCGGCAATGTCGACGGCGACAATGCCGCGGCCATGCGCTACACCGAGGCGCGCATGACCGACACGGCCAAGCGCCTGCTCGACGGTCTTGATGAAAACGCCGTTGATTTCCGCGAGACCTATGACGGCGAGGACAAGGAACCCATCGTCCTGCCCGGCGGGTTTCCGAACCTGCTCGGCAACGGGTCTTCCGGCATCGCCGTCGGCATGGCCACCTCGATCCCGCCACACAACGCTTTTGAACTCTGCCAGGCCTGTCTGCATCTGATCAAGAACCCAAGGGCCGAAGTCGACGAGCTGCTGGAGCACATCAAGGGTCCGGATTTTCCGACCGGCGGACTGCTTGTCTCCGATCAAGGGTCGATCCGCGAAGCTTACGCCACCGGACGCGGCAGTTTTCGCATCCGTGCGCGCTGGGAGATCGAGGATCTTGGCCGCGGTCAATGGGCGATCGTCGTTACGGAGATCCCCTATCAGGTGCAGAAATCGCGGCTGATCGAAAAGATCGCCGAATTGCTGACCGCACGCAAACTGCCGCTGCTCGATGATGTCCGTGATGAATCGGCTGAAGACATCCGCATCGTGCTTGTGCCCCGCTCGCGCAACGTCGATGCAAACATTCTCATGGAGTCGCTGTTCAAGCTCACCGATCTTGAAAACAGGTTCTCCCTGAACATGAACGTCCTTTCCATGGGCAAGGTGCCCATGGTGATGGGCCTGAAGCAGGTTCTGCGGGAATGGCTCGATCATCGAAAGGTCGTCCTGATCCGCCGGTCGGAACACCGGCTCGGGCAGATCAATCACAGGCTGGAGGTTCTTGCCGGCTATCTGATCGCCTACCTGAACCTGGACGAGGTGATCCGGATCATCCGCGAGGAGGACGACGCCAAGGCCGAGTTGATCCGGACGTTCGAACTCACGGATGTCCAGGCGGAAGCCATTCTCAACATGCGGCTGAGATCCCTGCGCAAGCTTGAAGAGCTGGAGATCCGCAAGGAACACGAAAAACTCACCGATGAGAAGGACGAACTGACAAAGCTGCTCGGTTCGGACGCGCGCCAATGGACGCGCATTTCCAAGGAAGTCTCGGAAATCTGCAAGGTTTACGGGCCAGAGACCGAGATCGGCAAGAGACGCACGGACAAGGCCGAAGCTCCCGAGGCCGACCTAGTCGACATCCAGCAGGCCATGATCGAAAAGGAACCGATCACGGTCATCATTTCCGAAAAGGGCTGGATACGCGCGCTCAAGGGGCACCAGAGCGATCTGTCCACTCTGTCCTTCAAGCAGGGCGACAAGCTGAAGCTGTCCTTCCACGCGGAAACGACGGACAAGATCCTCGTCTTCTCGACCGGCGGCAAGTTCTTCACCCTTGGCGCGGACCGCCTTCCGGGCGGGCGCGGACACGGCGAACCGATCCGGCTCATGGTGGAAATGGACGAGGCACAGGACGTGGTGAATGCGTTCGTTCACAAGCCGGGGCGCAACCTGCTTGTGTGCAACAACGAGGCACGCGGGTTTGTCGTCGGCGAGAACGACGTGATCGCCAACACACGCAAGGGAAAACAGGTTCTCAACCTGACCGCACCGGCAGAAGCAACGCTCTGCGTGGACGCGAGCGGAGATCACGTTGCGATCATCGGTGAAAACCGGAAGCTTCTGGTCTTCCCGCTGGCACAGGTGGCGCAGATGGGTCGAGGACGGGGCGTGCGGCTGCAGCGTTACCGCGACGGAAAAGTCGCCGATATCCGGGTCTTCAAGGCGGAAGACGGCCTGACCTGGACAGACAGCTCGGGGCGCAGCTTCACGCGGACGATGGACGAACTGGCCGACTGGTGCGGTGACCGCGGCAATGCCGGTCGATTGCCGCCGACCGGCTTCCCGCGTTCCAACAAGTTCGGTCCGGGATCGCTTTAGGTCAGTTTCAGGTACTTGTGGCGGTTAACTGCCGCCATGTGCCAGGGGTCATGCCGAACGCACGCCTGAAATGCCTGTTCATGTGGCTCTGATCGGCAAAACCGCTTTCAACTGCCACCGCGGCAAGGGGTTCCCCGTTCGAAAGCAACTGCCTTGCGTGCGCGAGGCGGCGCATGAGGAGATACCGGTGCGGGCTTGTACCGTAAGCCCGCTTGAATTGCCGCGACAAGGTATAGCGATCGAGATCCGCCAGCCTTTCCAAGTCGCTTACCCGAACAGGATCCCTGAAACTTTCCTTCAGGAAGTCGGCACACTTTTCCAGGGCGGCCCGGTCCATTGGACCTTCGGACCTGTTTGGACCGGTGTCGCCCACCCTGAAAAGGCCGGCTGCAAGCTCTGCAAGAACCGAACTGCGCCTGAGTTCCCCCATTTCCGTTTCGATGTCTTCAAGCGTTTCCCGCAGAATTGCCTGCAGCTGCGGGTCGGTGAAAACGGGGTCCGCGATATGAGGCAGGCTCGCGGTACCGGCCCCTTCCAGCGCGTCGCGAATGTCTTCCGGCTGAATGTAAATCATGCGATAGCGCAGACCACTTTCCGTTCCCGCTCCGCCGTCGTGCAGTTCGTCGGGATGAATGACGATAATCTGACCAGGCTGCGAGGCATGTGACTTCCCGCGATATCGGAACGTCTGCACGCCGTTCAGCGTCAAACCGATCGCATAGGTATCGTGCCTGTGCGGGTCAAAGCCCTTGCCCGTGAACCTGGCTTCGATCCGTTCGATTCCGCTCTCGACAGGTGCAATCCGGATCGAGTCTTTGTGCGCGGTGCACAAACGTTCAAGACCCGCATCTCCATCCGGCGCAAGGTTGGCGCGAACCCTTGCCGATCTGATGCCCTTCGTGGAGTTTGCCCTCATGTTTGATACCAAGTTTGTCGTTGTTGTCCGTGAAGACATGGCCGTCTGGCAAAAGCTCAATGTAACGGCGTTTCTGTCGACCGGTATCGCTGCGGCAAAGCCGGACCTCATCGGCGAAGCCTACCGCGATGCTGCCGGTAACAGCTATCACTCCATGAGCATCCAGCCAATCATCATCCTGTCCGCCGACGAGATGCTGATCAGGAAGATCCATGCCCGCGCTCTGCAAAGAGATGTGAAATCAAGTCTTTACATCGAAGACATGTTCGTGACCGGGCACGACAGTGCCAACCGGGCGGTCTTCGAAAAATTCGCACCGGACGATGCCCGCGTCGTTGGGATTGCGTTTCACGCGGACAAGAAAACAGCAGACAAGATCACAAAAGGCGCGCGCATGCATGCCTGACGGCCCCTGTCAGTTTCTACAAAATTCCACGATGGTCCCCCTCGACGGATCAGGCCGGAGCGGGCAATCTGTGAGCCGACCGAGTCAGGGGAAGACATGATCGCACCGTTCACCTTCAATACCAGCCAACGTATCGTGTTCGAGAACGGAGCAGCGTCGAAACTTGCAGACGTGGCCGAGTTCTGTCTTGGACAGCGGCCGTTCATCGTCACCGATCCCGGGATCGTATCGTTGGCGTTGCATGCGCCCGCTCTGGATGCACTGACACGGGCGGGTCTCGATGTCGGGCAATTCACGGACGTTGTTGCGGATCCACCAAGAGCGCTGGTCGAAAAGGCCGTAGAGGCCGCAAAGTTGCATCAGGCAACATCCGTCGTCGGCTTCGGCGGCGGATCTTCTCTTGATGTCGCCAAGCTCGTCGCGCTGCTTGCGCGGAGCGGTGAAGATCTGGACGATGCCTGGGGGATCGGCAACGCCAGGGGGCCGCGTCTGCCACTTGTTCTGATCCCGACAACTGCGGGGACCGGATCCGAGGTCACGCCGATATCGATCATTACCGTTGGCGAGGAAGAAAAACGCGGTGTCGTCTCCCCGCTCCTTTTGCCGGATATCGCGGTGCTTGACCCTTTGCTGACGCTGGGATTGCCCGCCGCCGTCACCGCTGCGACCGGGATCGACGCCATGGTACACGCGATCGAATCCTATGCCTCAAGGTCGTCGAACAACAATCCGGTCTCACGGACACTGTCGGTTGAAGCGCTGCGCCTTCTGGGAGCAAACATCGAAACGGCGGTCACCACGCCGGAAGATGAAGACGCCAGGGGTTGCATGCTGCTTGGCTCCATGCTTGCCGGAATGGCCTTTGCCAATTCACCCGTCGCAGCCGTCCACGCTCTTGCCTATCCGCTCGGCGGAACCTTCCACATTCCCCACGGGCTCTCGAACGCACTGGTGCTGCCGCATGTCTTGAAGTTCAACAACAGCGTTGCATCGGCAACCTATGCCGAGATTGCCCCCTCCCTTTTTCCCGAGCTATCGGACGTTGCGGACCCGCATGTGCGCGCTGATGCGTTTGCCGAAAAGTTGTCGGAACTTGCGGCGAAGCTCGGACTGCAAACCCGGCTAAGTGAACTGGGCATTACGGAAAAAGACGTTCCCAAGCTCGCACGGGACGCCATGAAACAGACCCGGCTTCTGGTCAACAATCCGCGTGAAATGACAGAGACCGACGCCTTGGATATCTACAGATCCGCGCTATGAATTCCACAGGTTATCCACAGGATATGCGCCCAACGCCCCTTTCGAGAACCGCCTTCCGGGTTTTTCAGGAAATCCCCACACGGTGGATGGATGTGGACATATATGGCCACGTAAACAACGTTCAGTACCTGAGCTTCTTCGACACGGCCGTAAACGGCTGGTATGTCGACAATGGAATTCTCGACCCGCGAACCGGTTCCCAGGTCTTCCTCGTCGTTGAAACCGGTTGCCACTACTTTTCGGAGTTGACATTTCCATCGACAGTTTCTGCAGGTCTCAGAATCGAGAAACTCGGCTCCAGCTCTGTGGTTTTCCGCATCGGTTTGTTTGCCGGCAAAGAAGACCAGACAGCGGCCCATGGCCGGTTTGTTCACGTGTTGGTCGACCGGGAAACCCGCCTGCCGGTTCGCATTCCAGACCAGACGCGGAGCATTCTAACAAGTTTGATGGCGTAGGATATGCAATCCCGGTGATCCAGCAGCCGTGCAGTGGTTTTCATCAACCTATCCACGGGAAAACCGGTTGAACAGTGCGATCACTCCGCCGTTTAAACTCACAGGCAATCCACAAGTTATCCGCAACATGTCAACAGAACGCGAGAACCCGGGGGCGGCGCGTTTTCAACATGTGGAAAACGCGCTTCAGCCCAAGTTCTTCATAAGACGGGATTTCTCGCGCTGCCAGTCGCGTTTCTTCTCTGTTTCGCGCTTGTCGTGCAGCTTTTTCCCCCGCGCAAGTGCCAGTTCGAGCTTTGCCCGGCCCTTGTCGTTAAAATAAAGCTTGAGTGGCACAATTGTCTTGCCCTCCTTCTGCACGGCACCGGCAAGCTTGCCGATTTCCCGTTTGTGCAGAAGCAGTTTGCGCGGGCGCCGGGGCTCATGGTTGAACCGGTTCGCCTGCAGATATTCCGGGATATAGACGTTGTAGATCCAGATTTCACCGCCGTATTCGGCAGCGTAGGATTCGGCAATATTCGCCTTCCCGTTGCGCAGAGATTTCACCTCCGTGCCCCGCAGCTCGATACCAGCTTCGAGCGTATCTTCGATTTCGTAGTTGAAACGGGCTTTCCGGTTGTCGGAAATGATTTTCCGTCCCGGATCGCCCCCTTTTTTCGAAGCCATTCTCGTCCTTCAGGGCGTCACGCCCCGCTCGCTCAGTTTATCAGACCTGCATGTGCCATCGCGTCGCGGATCTCGGCTCTGGCTTCCTCGGTCACCGGAACGAGAGGCAAGCGCATTTCCTCTTCGATCTTGCCGAGAACCGAAAGTGCATATTTGGACCCGCCGGGGCTCGGTTCAAGGAAGAGCGCCCGGTGCAACGGCGCGAGCCGGTCCTGGTATTCAAGCGCTTTTGCAAAATCACCCGCGAGGGTCGCGGCCTGAAACTCCGAACAAAGGCGCGGTGCAACGTTCGCGGTTACGGAGATGCAGCCGACACCGCCATGTGCATTGAACGCAAGCGCAGAAATGTCCTCGCCGGACAACTGATTGAACTCCGGACCGCAGAGATGCCGCTGCCGGCTGGTCCTGGACAAGTCCGCGGTTGCGTCCTTGACACCCTTGATGTTTGCGCAGGTCTCGTAGAGTTCGGCCATGGTTTCCGGTGTCATGTCGATAATCGACCGCCCCGGAATGTTGTAGATGATGATCGGCAGGCCAACCGCGTCGTTCACGGCCCTGAAATGCGCTTTCAACCCTGCCTGGTTCGGCTTGTTGTAGTAGGGCGTGACGACCAACAAACCGTCCGCCCCCGCCTTTTCGGCGTGCCGGGCAAAATCGATCGCTTCAACCGTGTTGTTGGATCCGGCGCCGGCAATCACCGGCACACGTCCTGCAGCCGCTTCAACGCAGAGCTCGATCACCCGCTTGTGCTCGTCATGGCTCAAGGTCGGACTTTCACCGGTGGTGCCGACAGGAACAAGGCCGTTGGAGCCTTCCTGTATCTGCCACTCGACAAAATCCTGAAACCGTTTCTCATCAAGCGCTCCGTCCTTGAACGGGGTAATCAGCGCTGGGATGGAGCCTTTGAACATCTCGGTTTCCTCTTGGATGAGTCGTGTTTTTCCGGGCAACGGCGATTGCCCTGTCTCATTGGAGGCGCAACATACTCATCCGCTGCAAAAGGGGCAATGCTTGCGTTGCTCTTCAGCCGGATTCGCTCCTTTTATTCGCCTCAATGCGCCTTTTCAGAGACACCTCAATCCGCACGATCAGCAAAATACGGTGTTTTCCTATTGGCAGAGCCTCTGGCCCGCCCCTATCTTTCGAGAAAACAGAAACAGGAAACGCTTTCGGAGACAATCAATGAGCACAGCGCCTGAAGACGCGCGCTCTGCCGGCGCGCAAATGCCGTTGGCGCAGCCACAGGATTTCACCTGGCAGAGCACCGACGGGCTTCACCTTCATGGCCGCAACTGGGTTGTCGACGTTCCGGACGACAAGGCCGGAATTCCGGTTATCTGCCTGCCTGGCCTCTCCCGAAATACTCGCGATTTCAATGATATAGCTAACTTCCTTCAGAGGCAGAATCATCATGTCATCGCGCTGGACTACCGGGGTCGCGGCAAAAGCGACTGGGATCCGGAGTGGCGAAACTACGCACTTCCGGTCGAGGAAAACGACATCGCTCTTGCGATTGAGAAACTCGGCTTGAAACGCTTTGCAGTTCTCGGCACTTCCAGAGGCGGGCTCCATGCCCTTGTCATGGCCGGACGTTATACCGCCGAGCAGATGGCCGGCGTTATATTGAACGATGTCGGGCCGCATATCGAGATGCGCGCAATCCACCGTATCGCGGCAACGCTGGGTCACCGGATGCGCGCGCGCTCACTTGATGAGGTCGCGGACAACCTGAGACACACGATCGGTCACCAGTTTCCGGCATTTGAAGGCAAAGACTGGCTGAAACTCGCAGGCCAGCTTGCATCCGAAACGCCGGACGGGTTCGTCATGGACTATGACCCCGCCCTCGCCCATCAATTCGCCAGCCTGGACGACGCGGCGCCCGCCCCCGACCTCTGGCCGCTTTATGACAGGCTGCTCGATCGTCCGGTTATGGTGATTCACGGCGAAAAGTCTGATCTGCTCAGCCCGGAAACCTGCAACCGGATGGTCGAAACGCATCCGAATGCCCGGCTCAGAACAATTCCCGGCCAGGGGCATGCGCCGGTCCTTTGGGAAACGGAGACGCACGAAGCGGTCGCGCGATTTTTGAAGGAGCTTTAGGCCAGAGAGCCGCCCTTGCTCTGGTATCGGCGGAACCGGAACGGTATTCCAAGCCCAAAACATTGAAGTACCGGGTCTTTTGGACCCAGAAACAAAAAGAAAACCCGGCGTTTCCGCCGGGTTTTCCATCAAACCTCGATTGAGGATTGATTAGAAGGTACGCTGCATACGAACACCGAAGAGGAGTTCGTCGAAGTCGTTGTCGGAGTTTCCGCCCGTACCACCGATGGAGTTGTTGGCGTAACCAACGTCTGCACCCATGACGAAACCGGAAACCGGCTGCCACTGTACGGAACCGTCGATTGCCCAACGGTCGATGTCGCCGAAGGTCGAAGAGCTGTCTACGTCTACGTGAGCGTAGGAGCCGTCCATTGCGAGACCGATGGTCGGGGTAGCCTGGACGTAAATACCAGCGGACAGGGAGTAACCGGAGTTGGTGTCTCCGTCCGGAGCGTAGTCGGATACGCCGGTCAGGCCAGTGATGCCGTTACCGATGTAGGACAGTGCGCCGTCAGCGTAGAAGCCCTGGAAGAAGATGTTGGAACCGGAGTTGGCGAACGGCAGGTTGACGTTCACACCGGCGCCGATTGCCCAGCCGAGGCTGTCTTCATCGCCAGAAGCGTTCGTGCTGTTGAAGGCTGCATCCGGGTAAACCTGGTGCAGAGCAGCGGAGAGCTGTGCAGCACCCCAGCCCTGGGAAACGCCGAGAGCAGCAACGATGTCAGGCATACGGGTTCCGCCGTAAGCGCCGACTTCACGACCGGAACGATCTTCAAGAGCGAGCGTTGCGGAGAAGCCGTTGCCGAAAGCAGCGGTGTATGCGAGCTGGTTGACCGTGGAGTCGGACCAGTCACGAGTGACAACACCCATGAACACCTGACCGGTGTAGATGTTGAAGTTAGAACCGAGGTAACCAGCTGTCAGGCCGCCCCACTGGATGTAACCAGCGTCCAGCTTGAAGCCGCTTGCACCGTTGGTGATGTCCATGCGCAGGCCGACATATGCACGCAGGGTGCCGAATTCGGTAGCGTTACGAGCATCGAGGTAAGCGTAACCGCGCGTCAGCCAGGAATAGCCGTCGGAGTCACGAGCGCCCCATGCACCCGGTGTGTCGTCGTCATCCAGAACGTTGTTGACAACGAACTGCGTACGCAGACGGCCACCAACGCGCAGGCAGGTTTCGGTGCCCGGGATGTAGTAGAAGCGAGAGCCGTAAGCGTCACAGACGCGAACGTAGTCGACCGGCTCCGGAGCAACCGGAAGATCGGCCGCCTGAGCGGTGGTAGCGGTAGCAGCAGCTGCTACGCCGAGCATCAAGCCCTTGAGTTTCATTTCTGACCTCCAATCAGTCATTTCAATTGGCACTAAAACAGAAGCGCCATTTGTCCCCGCGAATTAATTCTGCGTTTGCTTCCGATCGGAGGTTGGATGTCCGTGGCATGCAAACCAGTGCGGCTCGAAGCCGCTCGCACCATGACCATACGCATCCGCATTGGCGGTTCAACATCGAATACGTGTTCGACCCTGCCCGAGCGCTGTTTTCAAAAACCGGTGTTGCGCGAATGTCACAAAATTGGGGGAGATCTTTAGAAACTGTTAGGAAATGAGCGCTCTAGAGCCTCTCCTAGCGGCACAAAACGACGCTTTCGTTTGGCGCGGCAGGCGCGAGTCACCGCAAAAGGTGGTCTGAGAATCGACAAATCCGAAAAGGAGACGGCCCAGCAGATTGGAGCCTGCCGGGCCGCATGACTGACCGGAGTTCAGAAACTCTCAGTCAGGATTCTAACCGTTAGATTAGAATGTGCGCTGCATACGAACACCGAATTTGAGTTCGTCGAGATCGTCAATGTCTACACCAGAGATGTCGGCGCTGGTGTTGGAGTAACCGATGTCAGCACCCATGACGAAACCGGAAACCGGCTGCCACTGTACGGAACCATCAATTGCCCAACGGTCGATGTCGCCATCGGTGGTGCCGATCACATCGTCCTGGTCGACGTGTGCATAAGAACCGTCAACTGCAAGACCGATGGTCGGAGTAGCCTGGACATAAAGACCGGCAGACAGGGAGTAACCCGAGCTCTTGTCGCCGTTTCCGCCGTAGTCGGATACGGAGCCAAGCGTTGCACCGGTCGTGCTGCTGATCACCGAGATGCCGGTGATGCCGTTACCGATGTAGGACAGCGCGCCGTCAGCGTAGAAGCCCTGGAAGTAGATGTTGGAACCGGAGTTGGCGAACGGCAGGTTGACGTTCACACCAGCGCCGATTGCCCAGCCGAGGCTGTCTTCATCGCCAGAAGCGTTTGTGCTGTTGAAGGCTGCATCCGGGTAAACCTGGTGAAGGGCACCGGACAGCTGTGCAGAACCCCAGCCCTGGGATACGCCGAGAGCAGCAACGATGTCAGGCATGCGCGTTCCGCCGTAGTCGCCGACTTCACGACCGGAGCGGTCTTCGAGAGCCAGCGTTGCGGAGAAGCCGTTGCCGAAGGCCGCGGTGTAAGCGAGCTGGTTGACCGTGGAGTCGGACCAGTCACGAGTGACAACACCCATGAACACCTGACCGGTGTAGATGTTGAAGTTGGAACCGAGGTAACCAGCTGTCAGGCCGCCCCACTGGATGTAACCAGCGTCCAGCTTGAAGCCGCTCTCACCATTGGTGATGTCCATGCGCAGGCCGACATATGCACGCAGGGTGCCGAATTCGGTCGCATTACGGGCATCGAGGTAAGCGTAACCGCGCGTCAGCCAGTCATAGCCGTCCTGGTCACGGTTGGCCCAGTTGCCGTCGTCCAGAACGTTGTTGACAACGAACTGCGTACGCAGACGGCCACCAACGCGCAGGCAGGTTTCGGTGCCCGGGATGTAGTAGAAGCGAGAACCGTAGGCGTCACAGACGCGAACGTAGTCGACCGGCTCCGGAGCAACCGGAAGATCGGCCGCCTGAGCGGTTGTAGCGGTAGCAGCAGCTGCCACGCCGAGCATCAAGCCCTTGAGTTTCATTTTGACCTCCAAACAGTCATTTCAATTAGAGCCTCACCCCGCCCAAAATGACGTGACAAGGTCTACCCCCGCGATTTTTTAGAAAAACAACTCGATTGCTCATCATTTGAATTGTTTTCTAAAACGAATACTCGTTATCGCGACATCTTTAAAACCAAACCCCTCTCACGAATTCAAGCCAAAAACATGCTAAGGTTGCACAACTCAAGCGGGATGTGTTATTTTGGCAACAAGATAAGTTACTGTTTTTTATCGTTTTTCGATTCCATATTTCAAAATATGGCAGAATTCTGCCGATTTTACGTAGAATGCTCCAGATTGCAAATTACAATCATCGTTTGCGAATCTTCAGGTTGTATTTGACAAGCCTAGACCGTCACAAAAGTATAATATTTTGTATATTTAGTATAAAATTTTGCCTTATACGTCTATTTTAAATACCTTTAAAAAATAATAGTTTTTTCTTTTGACGACAAATTCGTTTTTTATTCTATATTATGCTTACGCAATCGACCTGCGCGCAATGCGCGAGCAATTATTACTTTCAGTTACCTTAAGTTCGTTTTTCAGAATGCGTGCGGATACGCCCTCCTGGCCGCGGATTGCACCTGCGACCCATGTTGCCAGCCAGATTCAAAGGATGTAATTTGTTCGATATTTCAGATATTTAACGCATCATAAACGAAACAGATGCACTTCCGCCAATCGCGTCGAGGATCGTCACGTTTGCGTAACCTGGCGCTTCCGGTTGCCAGACAAGTTGATTCTGCAACGCATCCAGGCGATGCGGCCGGCCATTGACGAGAATCGCGTAAGGGCCCGTCCCGCCTTTGAATTTCACGACAATGGGTTGTGCCACCTCAAGCCCCCCCAAACCCGCGCCAAAACCCAGATCCAGCTCTGCTCCCGGGGGAGGATAGGAGATCGACAACTTGTCCTCCATGCGGTCAGCGGCGCGGCTTGCCCGTGTCCGCGCGTATCGCAAGGATATGGGCACCGCACCATCTAGCAGCGCACTGACAGCCGCAGGATAGGCCGGCAGGGTTTCCCGGTTCGGACCGAGCTTCTGAAAGACTTCGTGGAGAATCGGCACGGCCGTTTTTTGCCCCGTCTGCCCGGGAACAGGAGACCCGTCGGGCCGCCCGACCCAGACCGCCGCGACGAAACGGCCGTCATATCCGACCGCCCATGCATCCCTGTAGCCGTATGAGGTTCCGGTCTTGTAGGCGATGTGGTGCGCCTGTGCGCTTCTCGGCTGCGGCATGCCGATCAGGACATCGCTCACCATCACTGCAGCTTTTTCAGAAAGCACGCGTCTGCCGGACTTGCCGTCAGGCTCTTCGGGACATGCGTCGCGGCAAGCCGACAGACGGGATTTCTCACCTCCCCTTGCGAGCGCAGCATAGGCCCGGGTCAACTCGCCCAACGTAAGCCCGAGCCCGCCCAGACTGACGGCCAGCCCGGCGGATTTTCTCCTGTCGAGGACCGGACGGACACCGGCCCGCCTGAGACGCGACATGAGTCTTGCCGGGCCGACAGCCTCCAGCAACTGCACCGCCGGCGTGTTCAGGGAGAGCTGAAGCGCTTCGCGAAGCGTGACGGTGCCCTGATAGGCGCGATCGAAGTTTGTCGGACGATAGCCGCCAAAGCTGACCGGTCTGTCCGCTATCAGGCTTTCAGGGACACCGATCCCCTCCTCGAAGGCCAGCCCGTAGATGAACGGCTTGAGGGTCGACCCCGGGGACCGGACCGCGCGCGTCATGTCAATGTGTCCCAACCGCGCCTCGTCGAGGAGATCTGGCGCCCCAATCCTTGCCAGGATTTCGCCGCTGGCGTGATCGGCGACCACAAGGGCGAGCGAGACCGGCACTGCAAAGTCGGCGACGCGCCGCCGCGCCTGCGCCTCAAGCCTTGCCTGCAAGTCCCTGTCCAGAGTGAGCCGATGCGCGGCCTTCTCCGGTGCATTCTTCCGTGCGTGCCGGCTCTCATGGGGCGCGATCAACGGCATTGCGTAGCGACGCGTTCGCACCGGTTCCGCAGACGCAGATACCGCTTCGGCCTGCGAAACGACGCCTAGGGATGCCGCAACGGCGAGAACGCGATCGCGCGCCGCACGCGCATTTTCGGCGAACCTGTCGGGCCTGCGCGTTTCCGGACTTTGCGGCAACGCGACGAGCAATGCCGCTTCGGCGGCCGTCAGGCGTCCGGGTTCCTTGCCGAACCATGTCAGGCTCGCCGCCCGCACGCCCTCCAGGTTTCCGCCGAAGGGAGCGCGCATGACATAGAGACGAAGGATATCTTCCTTCGTGAACGTCTCCTCAAGCTGGATGGCGCGCAGGATCTGCTCGTATTTACGCCGAACACTCTTTGTCGGCTTTTCCTCAAGCAGGCGGGCGACCTGCATTGTCAGCGTCGAGCCTCCCGACACGATGCGCCCCGCGCGCACGCTGTGAGCGGCAGACCGCAGAAGCGCACGCGCATCAATGCCGCCATGCTCGAAGAAGCGCTTGTCCTCGAAAGCAAGCAGCATGTCGAAATAGAGCGGATCAATGTCATTCAGTTCCACCGGCAGCCGCCATTTGTCATCGTCGCTGACAAAGGCCCTCAGCAGACGATCGTCGCGGTCAAGGACAACGACCGAGAGCGGCAGGTCCGCAACAGCGGGCGGTTCGGGCAAAGACGAGTAGTCGCCATGAACCTTCCACGCCGCCAATGCGGAAGACACGGCGCAGAAAAGACCGGCGACGGCGAGCGTTCGCCGGTACTTCAGCAACTTCCTGTGCCGCAATCGCTTCAGCATGCCGGGCCTTACCGGGTCGGTCCAAGCACGGTGAAGCTGGACGTCGCGGTGATCGCTCTGCGGTTTGGCAGATACATGTCTTCAACCGACGCCGGAGGATGCGCGAACGTACCCGGCGTCGCGGCGCGCGCCAGGTAGGCAAAGGTCAGTTCCTCCCCGCTTTGACGATTCTGATCCACGGCAACCTCGAACCGGTCTTCGTAGAAAGCCGCATGTTCGGGCGAATCAACCGTTGAAAGGAACGAGAGCCCGCCGATATCGCCGGACCTCACCAGGCGCGGGTTGTCGATCGCCAGGCCAGCAGGCAAGCGATCAACCACCATCAACCGCCCGGGCTGGCCCGTGAGAGCGCGTACGGTCACAACAACCGCGAGACGGGTATTCACGGGAACCGCCGCAGGATCGACCGGGTTGCCGTCCAGATCGTAAATCGTGCGTTCGATCGAATAGTCGCGCCCACCCGCAGGTTCGGGAACAACGGGCTGCCCGGAAACGGAGACAAGCAGATCCGTTGCAGCGGTGCCATTGTTGACGACCTCGACGGGTGAACCGGCAATCTCGGATCCCGTCAGCGACCAGGCAAGGCGCCCCGGCGTTTCCGCCCCGGCAACCGAAATGCGCGCCTCCTCGGCCGACTGGTTGAGCGCGTTCGCCGCCAGAAGCAGCCAGGCCATGTCCTGGGTCGAGCGGTTCGGCGTCTGACCCTGGGCCTCTTCCAGCCGATCAACGGCCTCGTCCTCGAGCCGTGTGCCCGCTGACGCCGTGACCACATAATCGGTGACGGCGGCACTGTCGCGCAGGCGCGACCCGTAATCATCCCTGAAGGTAGTGGACGTATCGCGCGGGAGATCTGCAAGCGCGGCGGAGAACCCGATCGAGGCCCGTTCCCTCTCGCCATACAGAGAGAGACCGGCGGCGACCTGCGCCTTGGCAAGCGGCGTTGCAAAATCCTGCAGCTTTGCGTCGAGATAGTAGCGCAGGTCACCCATGGACGCCCGGCCGTTTCTGGCGAGCACGTAGAGCGCGTAGGCGATATCTTCCCCGCCATTTTTAAAATCGGAGGCGTAGGACAGCCGGTTTTCAAGATTGTCCAGGGCGGTCGTGAAGGCGAGATCGGGAACTTTATATCCCTTTTCGCGCGCACGGGTCAGGAAGTCGGTCACGTAGGCGGACAGCCACGTGTCGCCGCCGCCATAGCTGTTCCACAAACCGAAATCGCCGGACGAGGCCTGGTTGGCCAGAACCGCGGCGATTGCCTTGACGACACGTTCGCGTATGGCATCGTCGCCGCCCAGGCCAGCACTCTCGGCAACCTCGCTCAGGTAGAGCAGTGGCAGCGCGCGGCTTGTTGTCTGTTCTGTGCATCCGTAGGGATACCGGTCGAGGGCCGCGAGAAGACCTGCAAGGTCGATGCTGGCAGCACCGCCGGCCGTGAGGGTCACGTCGACAGTCGAAGCTTTCAGACCGTCGAAACTGTCGCTGCTCAGGGTCAAACGCCCGCCTGCGGCCAGTTGGACCGAGGACCGGCGCACGGTTTCCGGCTGGGTATCCCTGACATCGAGCCCTATCCGCTTGACGAAGCTTGCGCCGTCCGGGCCGGTCAGGGCTGCAACCAGCTCGCTTTTGCCGGTCGCGCCGCCCGCACTAACCGGCAGAAGCACCAGAGACTTGTCTCCGTTTTCGATGTCCAGGCTCCGCACCTGTCTCGGTGCATTGTCAACCGTGAGGCCGTCCGCCGCCGAGACTTCCAGTTCATAAGTCCCGGTTGCGCCATCAACATTGTCGATCTCGATCGCGATTCGCGAAACGTCGCCCGGCGCGAGGAATGCGGGCGCGCTTGCCGTCATCACCACGGGCGAGCGCACTTCCACTTCCTGCTCCGCGTGTCCGACACCGTCGGCTGTCCAGGCAACCACCATCAGTTTCAGGGCGCCGTTGAATGCCGGTATATCGAACGAAACCGAAGCCTCACCGTCGGGTCCGACCTCGACAAGCCCGGAAAACAGCGCCACGGGTTCCTCGTCGGGAGGCGGCGAATCGAGGCGGAGCGACATGGCATCCCCGCCGGACCTGACCCGGCCGGCCGTGCCGGCCATCCTGTCGATGAGCTGTCCGTAAAGGTCCCGGATGTCCGTTCCGAGCCGGCGCTGGCCGAAGTACCACCCATCCGGGTTCGGCGTCTCGTAGTCGGTCAGGTTCAGGATGCCGACATCGACGGCGGCCACGGTCAGATAGGCTTTTGTTCCGGCCTGAAGATTGGCAAGCCTGATGGGCACGTCGAGCGTTGTTTCCGGAAGGATACGGCCTGGCGCGGAGACGTCGACGTCAATGGCCCGGTCGCCGGGATCGACCTGCAACCAGGACAGTCCCACAGACCGGGACGGCATGCGTTTCTGGTCGATATCCATCGGCCGGTACAGACTGGCCGTGATATAGGCACCCGCCCCCCAATCATCGCTGACCGGGATTTCGACTTCGGTTTCTGCGGCGGAAACTTCGACGCTCTGGCTTGCGAGCAACCCGCCGGCGACCACGTTCACAACGGCGATGCCTGCCATCTGCGGCTTGAGGCGCAGTTTCGCAACTTCGCCCGGCCGATAGCTGGCCTTGTCCAGACCGACATCGAGATAGTCCGGCGTGTCGCTGCTCGCGTCCGCCGAGTACCAGCCGGCATTGAAGGAGACGCTCGTTGCTGTCTGGAGCGCCCCGCTGCCCTTGATATCAAGCCGGTACTCACCCCACTCGACCGGCAGCGAAAGCGTGGCGGGACTTGCTGCCGACGTTTCGAGGTCACCGCCGGCAACACGCTGCGAGGTCGTGATCGGTTCGAAGGACCAGCGCCCGTCGAGCCGGTACCACTGGTACCTGCGGTTGACCTTTGAAAGTGTCCAGGTCAGCCCGGACGCGCCAATCTGCTTGCCGTCCGCGCCGACGGTAATGATCGAAAAGGCGGCCGGTCCACCTTCGTCGACGCCGCCGTCGAATGCCGCCTTGATGCCGATGCGCGGCCCGTCAAGGGCAACCGGAAGTTCGAGGTCGCGCTCGACATAGCGTCCGCCGGCCTCGACGAGGCGCGCGACAAGCGTGCCGTCATAAAGGGCGGTCGTCTCAGGCAATGCGGGCATGGCAACATCGAAACTCAGCCTGCCCTCCCCGTCGGTCTTGAGGCCGGACGGAATTTCACCGCGGCGCGAATAGGTTTCTTCGCTTTCGAGCCCGAAGACAAAACCCGGATGGTCCGTCATCGTTCGCACCGGACGCACGATCACGTCACCTTCGAGTGTCTGGCCGCTGGCAGGCGACCCGTACAGGAACTTCGCCTCCAGCGACACGGGTGTCGGCGACGTTCTGCTGAAGGCTGAAGCCCGGGATTCAAGCTCGAAATCGACGCGCTCGGGCTGGTAGTCCTCTACAAGGAAGGTTTCCTGGGCCAGCGCACGGCCCTTCGGATCTGCAAATATCTGCCACGACCAAATGCCCTGCTGCGCAGATGCCCCAAGGTCAAGATCCTGCAGATGTCCGCCCAGCCCGGCATCGGAGACGGTGAAGCGTGCATGTTCCACACCATCGGGACGGTTGAACACAAAGGTCAGCGGGAAATTTTCCTGGGCGACGGCTTTGGAATTGCGCAGAAGCGCCTGCGCGTGCACCGTTTCACCGGCCTTGTAGATGCCCCGGTCGGTCCAGGCGAAGACATCCAGAGGTCCCGGCGCCGTGCGGCCCTCGACGCCACGGTCTGACAGGTCAAAAGCCGGTTTGCGCAAGTCGAGGAACGAATAGTCCCCCCCGGCGGTCTCGGCAATCAGCACGCCCGGCGCGGATCCGCCCCGTCCGCGTGTCAGACCGGCCTCGAATTCGGCAAACCCATCCTGATTTGTGGCGGTTTCACCGAGTATGTCATTGTTCACGGCCAGCAATCTGACCGTCACGCCTTCAAGGGCTTCCGCAGATGCGAGCGATCGGACATTTGCAGCGATGCCGTTGTCACCGCTGAGCGCGGTCAGCCCAAGATCGGACACGAGAAACCACTGGGTCGCAAGCGTTCCCCAGCGGTTCCTGACGTCCAGTTTCGACCGGGCCGTCAGCGCGTAGATGCCGGGTTTGAGGTCAATGCCCGTGTCGGCGACCGGAAAGGCCGTCGTGACATCCAGATTGAGCGGGTTCTGCGTTTCAAGGATGCCTGACCAGACCTTCTCGCCCAGTTCGTCCTGAATGCGATCCGCCTGCCACGGATCGAGCTGGCGCAAGAACCTGTTGTCGCGAAGCACATCGGCGACCGACCGGTTGCCGACACGATAGATCGTGGTCTCTACTTCACTGGTATTCACCGAAACGATCGGGATCGTCGGGTTGCCGCCCGAGGGCAGGACATAGGAACGGCTCAGGAAGTGAACCGACGGCGACCGGTCCTTCACGTAGATCGACAGCTCCGACGTCTTCTCCAGCTTCTCGCCGTCTGCCGCCGGCAGTCCGCTGCGCGCGGTGACCTGATAGCGGGCACCGTGTTCAAGGCCGTCGGCACAGATCTGTGTTCCCTCTGCTTCGATCGAGGATGTGGTCGGACCGCGGACCGTGACATAGGGCGAGAGGTCTTCTCCAAGCGGCAATTTCTGGGAGAAGACAAGGCAGATCCGCGGCGCCGTACTGTCGGAGTCCACCTGGTGATCGACGATCCGGAAGCCGTGCTGCGCGACAAGCTCGTCGTAGCGGCGGCGCAGGTCCGGATTTTCGCCAAGCGCGAGCGACGCTCTCAGCGACTTGATCGCCGGCTTGAACTCGCTTCTGCGGACCAGAGCGCTGCCGAGCAGGTCCAGCGCGTAAGCCTGCTCCTGCGGCGTAACGGACCGCAGGTAGGCGTTGATTGCAGCCGAGACCGCATTTTTCTGCTTGGTTTCCTTTTCCTGCCAACTGTCCGGGTTTTGTGCCAGCAAGGCCAGGGCGAGCTGGGTCCAGGCCTGAAAATCTGCCGGTTCGAGAACAATCAGCTGCGCAAAATCTGCTTCCGCAAGCGCCGCGTTGCCGTTCCTGAGGGCGGCAAGTCCCTCCACACGCAGCTGTTCGACCGTCGCTCGCGTCGTCCTTCTGAGATTTGCAAGGCTTTGCGAATAGGTTTCCGCGCTTTCCAGCTGTGTGCGCGGCACAAAGGCCAACTCGGCCTTGCGATCAGCGCTTTCGTCGGCGCGCGGCGCCTGAACCTCGACGACGCGGCCCGCGATGGCGCCCTGGAAACTCTGGAGTTCACCGAAATCCGACTTGAGGAAACACCAGCCCGCGGAGGTGTTGAACGTGAAGGCGCGGCACTGGTTGTCCTGAAGGCAGGCGGCGGTGCAGCCGTTCAGGTCGACATCCTTGACGGTGCGATAGTCTCCGCCGAAGAAATCCGCATCATCGATCGTCACGATGCGCCGGTCCTGTGCGTGGGCGGTGGCAACCATCGCGATCGTTGCAGCGAGAACGAACGGTGCCGCAACAGCCTTGAAACTGCGCTCTTTCAAGCGCGGCGTGAAGAAATTGACTGGGTTGAAAACGTTGAATGAAACAAACATGCCTGTCCTCCCGGACCGAGAATTTTCTCTATCAAGGCACCGGAACGTGACAAGGACAAGGCAAATTTAGTCTGGAACCGGGGAGAACGGGCCTCAACCGATCCTGTCGAGCAACTCGTCAATCAGCGAGGCAACCTCGTTTGCCGCCTTGCTGGACGGCGCATCTTCGGTCACTGCAATGCCCCTGCCCATCGCGGAGGCGAATACGGTCCGGTTGCCGAGCCGCGCGTTCAAGGTCTCGTAGCCAGACTCTGCGATCGCTTCCGCCATTTCTCCCGTCAGTGAAGCGCGCGGCGGCACCCGGTTCAGTACGAGCAGCGCAGGCGTGCTCTCACGGTTGGCCAGATCGATCGTCTGGGACGTCGCCCACAGGTCGACCGGGGTCGGCTGGACCGGGACAATGACGAAATCCGCCGCATCGATTGCAGGCTTTGCATCAGTGTCCGTCTTGGGCGGCGTGTCGATGACGACATATCCGTGGGACCGTGCCAGCGACCGTGCCTCCCGCCGGGCACCCCAGCCGGACGCGGTGCGGAATTCAAGTCCGGTCTCGTCTTCCCCCAGGGTTTCTTCACGCGCTTCGAACCAAGTTCCGAGCGATCCTTGCGGGTCGACGTCGAGGATCGCCACCGGTTCGCCCGACTGCTTGGCCAGTGCAACCGCAAGGTGAGCCGCCAGCGTGGTTTTGCCGGATCCGCCCTTTTGCTGGGCTACGGTCAATATTCGGCCTGACATCGCACTTCTCCAGAATGAGATCCGCATTGTGCGCCGCTTGTTTTCGCAGCGCAACAAAACAATGGTGCAATACGACATAACGCACTGGAGATGCCTTCTCAACCCTGCGTTTCCGACGCAGGGTGCGCCTGACGGATGTCTATTTTCCGCCGAGAGCGCTGTAGACGTTCCATGACGGCCGTCCGGTCACCGGCAAGCCGTATTTGGCCTCGGCCTTGCGGATGCCCGCGCGGGTCAGCGGTCCGACCTTGCCGTCAGGCTCCCCGACATTGAAGCCGTTCCTGTTGAGAAGTTTCTGCAGTTCCAGGCGCTGCGCCCGCGAAAGACCGGGATTGTCCGTCGGCCAGGGCGTCTTGAACGGTTCGCCGTCCGCAACGAGTTCAGACAGGAGCGCGATCGCGAGGCCATAGGATGTCGACGCATTGTAGGACCGCAGGGCGTTGAAGTTGCGCGTGACCAGGAACGCCGGGCCGTTTGCTCCGGCGGGACGGATCAGTGCCGCCTCGGTCTTGCCCGAGACGCTGCCACCGCCGACCTTCTTGAACCCGCGCTGGCCCCAGGTTGACAGCGAGGCGCGCTTCTTGAGGCCTGTGGGCCCCGAGTAGCCGGACGGCACCTTGACCTCGTAACCCCACGCACGGCTGTCTCTCCAGCCCGCATTCTTCAGGAAATTCGCCGTCGATGCCAGAGCATCGGGAACGGAATTGACCAAGTCCTTGCGGCCGTCGCCGTCGAAATCGACCGCCAGGCTGTTATAGGTGCTCGGCATGAACTGGGTCTGACCGAATGCACCGGCCCAGGACCCCTGGAAATCATTGACGGGAACGTCCCCGCGCGAGGCAATCTGCAAGGTTTTTATGAGCTCGCCGCGGAAGTATTTCTGCCGCCGTTTTCCGGCGCAGACAAGATTGGCAAGTGCATGTGGCGTATAGAAATCCCCCTTGAACTGGCCGAAATCGCTCTCGATTCCCCAAACGGCGAGTACGACGTGACGGTTGACGCCGTAGCGCTTTTCGATTGCCGACAGGGTCTGGCGATGCTTGCGGAGGTTTTTCTTGCCGTCCTTGATCCGCTCCGCATCGACAAGGAAGGCCATGTAGTCCCAGATTTCGGTCTTGTATTCCGGCTGCGACGTCGAAAACCGGATCACCTTCTCGTCGAAAGATGCTCCCTTGAGCATCCGCTCGGCGACCTCGGGCCGGACACCCGCGGAAACCGCCTCCCGTTTCAGCGATGCGACGCAGCTTTCTATCGCAAAGGCATTCTGTGAGCCGGCGGTCCAGACAAGACCCGACCCGAGCGCTATCAGCGCCAGTCTTTTCAACCCAAATCCCGGCATGAGCCCCTCCAAGAGCATTGATTCCTCTGCGAGATGTTTTGATTATCGCACGATGGAAATGCGGCGAAAAAGGGATGAGTGCAAACTTAACCACACACGACCTGCAAATCCCGGTTCCGAATTCACGTCGTGCGGGCCTTTCATCCGTCGAAAAATCGTCTTCCGGAGCCGTCGGCCCACACATTCTGCCGCCCGATCAGCCGCTTCAAAGCAATCAGCCCGGCAGCGTGACCTTCCTTTCCACCCCCGCCCGAGGCGCAAGCCCATTCCAGGACAACGGGCCTGATCGAGACTTCGAACAGCGCCGTGGCGGAGGTAAGCACGCAGATCTCCGTGTCGATCCCGCACAGATGCACTTCGGATATGCCGTTGAGATTGATCCATCTGAGAAGATCGTACGAGACCGCCGAATAGTGCGGCTTGTCGAACACGAAGGCGTGGGAGGCCGGCCTGAAGGCAAGCTCGACTTCGTCAGTGCCGGGCAGAAACCTGTTCCAGTTCAAAAATCGGCGATGCGGCGAGTTTTCGTGATTGACGAACCGGGACGCGGCGATGTGGCGATAGTCCCGCTGCAGATCCTCGACAATGCCCGGAATGTGGTCCGTGCCCGCACCGACGAAACCGGCCTGGACATCAACGATCAACAATCCGACATGAGCCTGCATGGTGGCCGCCTCCCCTTGGCTGACAGGCGACCACAGCGCTGCGCTTTGCGCAAGCCGTCACACGACTCGATCCGTGGACTACAGATGTTGCCCTATTTGCCCTCGATCAGCTTCCTGCGCAGCCAGCCCGAAGCCTGATCCATCATGATGACGACCAAAATCGTCAGGATGATGATGTAGCTCGTATTTTCCCAGTCACGGGACGTCTTCATGGTTTCGACAAGCATCAAACCGATGCCCCCTGCCCCGAGCGCGCCGATGACGGTCGCGGAGCGGGTGTTGGATTCCAGATAGTAGAGCACCTGGGAGACGAAGACCGGAAGGATCTGCGGGATAACTCCGAAGCGGTAGCGCTGGATCTGGCTGGCACCCGTCGCCCGGACGCCCTCTACCTGCTTGTTGTCGATGTTTTCAAGCGCTTCTGAAAACAACTTGCCGAGCGTGCCGGTATCGGTGAATGCGATTGCAAGCGCTCCGGTCAACGGTCCGAGACCAAAGGCGCGAATGAAGATCAAGGACCAGATCAGCATGTCGATGCCTCGGAGAAAGTCGAACAGACGGCGCGTGCCGAAACGCAACAGGAGAGACGGTGTGAAGTTTCGTGCGGCCAGAAACGCCAGGGGCAAACCGACAAACGCAGCGATGAGCGTGCCAAGAACAGCCATCATGATCGTTTCAAAGAGTGCGGTGAAAACCTCGCCGTGCTGCCAGTCGGGGTTTCCGAGAAAGTCGTGCATGATCAGCGACATGTTAGATTGCGACGGATCGATGCGTTCATTGGAGAGCGCGATGGCCCAGAGCTGGCTGAAGGACATGCCATGCAGCTCGGACTGGAAAGAAAACCAGAAATTTTCCCAGCCGCCGAAGTAGTTGTGCACTTCAATTTTCGTTTTCGTCACCTGAACGCGCCGGTCGAGTGTCGGACGGGCATCGAACTTTCTCGGATCGTCCTTTAGCCATTCCGGAACGGGACCGGGCGGCAATTCGGTTGTCACGCCGCTATTCGTTGCCGTTACCTTGATGGTGCCGTAGTCGGGAACGGTGAATTCCATCACCTTGCCGGTTATCGCCACTTCATAACCATCGCCGAGATCGACAATCGCATTCGTTCCGTCAACATCCACCCAATCGGGCAAGTCCTCTTGAGCGTAGGTTGCCCGGCGCTCCCCTTCGATGGCGACCTCCATGATGTCACGCCGGAGAAGCTTGGTGACATGAACCTTGTAGGCGACACTGTCGGTCGCCAGGATTACCGCTCTTTCGGGCTGCGCTTTGGAGAGCAATTCGGGCACGCCAAAGGCAAACCATGTGTAGGTCAGGTAAAGAACGACCGCCAAGGGAGCACCGATGGTGAGCCAGGCCCGGCGGCGCACATTGCGAAATACAGTGTTTTGGTCGAAGACCGGTTCGTTGAGCGTGTCGACAGCCATAACGAAGTTCCTCAATGCGCGCGGCCGGAGCCGACGAGTTTGCCACGCAGGTAGGACGAGACCTGGTCAATAATCATGATGGTGCAGAACAGAAGCACGAAGATCGCAGCTGTTTCGTCCCCTGCGCCCTGACCCCAGCCGATCGTGCGGCGCAACTCCTGCCCGATACCGCCCGCGCCGACAAAGCCGAGGATGGCAGAGGCGCGAACGTTGATTTCAAGCCGCAGCAGAAAATAGCTCAGGTAATTCGGGGCGACCTGCGGCATCACGGCATAGCGGATGCGCTGCAGCCAGCTGGCACCACAGGCAGACAAACCTTCGATCGGCTTGCGATCAATGTTTTCATTGACCTCTGAAAAGAGTTTTCCGAGAGCACCAGCCGTGTGGACCGCAACCGCGATCATCGCCGGAACGGGACTGGACCCGAGAACGAAAATCAGGAACAGAGCGATGATCAGCTCTGGAAACGCTCTGGTGATGTCCATGATGCGGCGAACAACCGGGATGAGAGGTCCCCAACTGTCTACGTTGCGCGTGGAAGCCATGGCCAGCACAACCGCCATTGCACCTCCCAAAAGCGTTGCGACCGCGGCTATGTTCAATGTCTCCAGCATCGCCGGGACAAAGTTCAATATGAGCCCGAAGAATGCCGGCCCGGCCTGCCAGGCTTCGGCGACAATTTCACCGGGATAGTCGAAGAACTTCGAAAGCCCTTGCAGGAAACCGCCGGAATTCATCTCGTTGGATTTCGAAAAACCGGAAACAAGCACTGCAAGGACAAGCAGCAACCCGATCAACGAGTACAGCTGTCGGCGCTTGCGCAGTATCAAGATTTCCTGTTCGAGAGCGGCAACGGCCATGTTCTAGGAGCCTTCTGTGAAAGAATTCTGGCATGTCGGCAGCGTCGTGCCGCCTGGAGCGGTCTTGGTCCTGCCACCCCGACACACGCTGTTGCGAGCGAGGACTGCGGCAGAGATCCGGTAACCACAGGCACACGGGTGGCGGTTTGCAAAAACGGTCCTGTGAGCACTGGATCGCGGCCCAGTTCCTTGCTTGAAACAGGAGTGAAATCAACGCCTTCATTCAAGCAAACACGGGCCGGCAATCGGCCCGTGTCCTGGTTCATTCGAACCTTAGTTCTTGTTCTTGGCCTTACGCGCTTCAACGATGTTCACGTAAGCTTCGTGTGTGATCGGCATGAAGCCCTTCGTCTCACCGGCGGCAATGTTGTAGGCGCAGTCCGGATCGATGGAATTCAAGGACGCGATCAGGCCGGTCATCTTGATCTTGACGTCTTCCGGCAGCGTCTTGGAAAGAACAATCGGGCCTTCAGGGATCACCGGAGACTGCCAGATCTGGCGCAGTTCGGTCATGTCGACCAGACCGGCATCGGATGCCTTGCGCAGAGCACCGGAGTTGTAGCCGTCTTCCCACTCGCCGAGGCCGTCGGCCCAGGTCACGCCAGCGTCGATGTCACCATTGGAAACGGCAACGATTGTCTGTTCGTGACCGCCGGTGAAGACGACGTCGCCGAAGTAATCTCCAGCTTCCATCGGATAGCCTTCCTGCGGGATGGCAATGGACGGGATCAGGTAGCCGGATGTGGAGTTCGGATCACCAAAACCGAAAACCTTGCCTTTCATGTCTTCCAGCGAATTGATTTCGCTGTCATTGCGGGCAAAACCGATGGAGTAGTAGCCGTAGCCGCCGTCCACGTTCACCTTGACGAGAACCGGATCAACGGCTTCCGGATCGGTCAGGTGAACCTTGGCGTAGCTGGACGCACCGAGCCAGGCAAGATCAAGGTTGCCACCGAGCAGGCCTTCGATCACACCGTTGTAGTCGGCCGGCGCAAAGAGCTTGACCGGGACACCAAGAAGGTCAGCCGTCTTTTCTTCCAGGCACTCATAGGCGCGCAGGCGGTCGGAGGCGTTTTCGCCGCCAAGAATGCCGATGCGGAATTCGGTGATTTCTTCTGCGCCGGCGACGGACGCGTTCAGGGCGATCATGCTGACAGCAGCAAGCGCAGCAACTTTGGAAACGATTTTCATTTGGGACACTCCCCGAGAGACTGAATCCGATGACGTTGTAAGGTGCGCAGGCGGTTCAAACCGCTGCTGCCGCCGGGGTCATCGCACCGGCGGATTCTTGAGCGCCGGCGTTGCCGGCATCGATGGCAGTGGATGTGGCTGCCTCGTTAAAGCTTTCGTCCGCGCCGTAGATCTCGCGGGCTGCATTTGTCGTGAGTTCTTCCGGCTTGCCGTCGAAAACGATGAAACCGTCGCGCATTCCGATCACGCGGTCGCAATAACTGCGGGCGGTGTCGAGCGTGTGCAGATTGCAGATGACCACCTTGTTGTCGCGCTCGTGGATTTCGCGCAGGGCGTCCATGACGATTTTCGCGTTCATGGGATCGAGCGATGCGATCGGTTCGTCGGCAAGGATCATATGCGGGTTCTGCATAAGCGCGCGGGCAATCGCGACGCGCTGCTGCTGTCCACCGGACAGTTCCTCGGCGCGCTTGGTCGCTTCCTGGACGATGCCGAGGCGGTCGAGGGCCTCAAGCGCGTCAGCGACATCTCCGGCACTGAAAATGTTGAAAAGGCTCTTGAGCGTGCCGTGGCCGTTGAGACGACCCAGCATCACGTTGGTGGCGACATCGAGACGCGGCACGAGGTTGAATTGCTGAAACACCATGGCGCAGTCGCGCTGCCACCGGCGCATCATGGCGCCTCTCAGGCGAAGGATGTCCCTGCCTTCAAACAGGATCTCCCCGGACGTTGCCGGTGTCAGCCGATTGATCATCCGCAGCAGGGTCGACTTGCCCGCGCCGGACCGGCCGATGATGCCGACCATCTGCGGCTTGTCGATGTTAAAACTGACCTTGTTAACCGCAGTCCGAGACCCGAAGGTCTTGGTTACATTCTGGAATTCAATCACCCGACAGCCCTGTCCGTTAAATTGCTTAGCGCCCGGGGAAAGAGCCATTGGTCGATTACAGTCAGATGACAGGTTTTTGACGTTCAGGCTAAGTATTTATGTCCTTTCAATGACATGGAGGCACTCGTCGCCGGCAGAAATTAGACGGATAATGATTTTTTCCCTTTGGCCTTCGTCGATTGACCGGCCAAAGTCTTGCACGCACAGCGCCTGTTTTTGAGGCAATGCACCTTTCCCCCTTCCGCCGCAAAAACAGGCATTCGCCGTTTTCCACGTTGTTTCCACATCATAGCGGACGGAATTCGTCATGGCATTGTCATCAAAACTTCACTTGAGACGCGGCCCGGCCCGCTAGAAACACTGCCGGTATTGATCAACCTCGATGGAGACCCGATGTCCGCGCCCACGCAAAAGCACACGCTCACCGAAGCCCCCAACGTTCACCCCGAAGCCAACGTTCTGAACTGCGAACTCGGGATTTGGACGGAGGTCGGCGCGCGCACCGAAATGCGCGAAAGCCACATGGACGACTATTCCTACATCGTTCAGGACGGCGACGTGGTCTGGGCAAGTATCGGAAAGTTCTGTTCGATCGCGCGGCGCGTACGCATCAACCCGGGCAACCACGCGACCTGGCGCGCGTCCCAGCACCATTTCACCTATCGCGCCGCGGCCTATGAACTCGGTGAGGACGATGCCGGCTTCTTCCGGTGGCGCAAGGATGACTGGGTGACAATCGGGCATGATGTTTGGATTGGCCACAATGCAACCGTGCTTGCCGGCGTCACGGTGGGCACGGGCGCGATCATCGCCGCGGGCGCGGTCGTGTCGAAAGACGTTGCCCCCTACACCGTGGTCGGCGGTGTCGCCGCCAAACCGATCAAGCGCCGTTTCACCGAACGGCAGGAACAGGCACTGATGGACATTTGCTGGTGGGACTGGCCGCACGCCGCGCTGAAGGAGCGGCTGCCGGACTTCCGGGAGCTTTCCATCGACGCGTTTATTGAAAAATATCGATAGGTCTCTTCTGCGCGAGACCTATTGTGCGCCTCGCGTGCCGGTGCTTTCCTTAAGAGCAGACCGAAACGGAGGCCAACCGATGACCACAAGAACGGCAACGTGCAGGTGCGGACAGCTGCGTGCCGAGTGCAGCGGCGAGCCTGTGCGCATTTCTGCCTGCCATTGCCTTGAATGCCAGAAGCGGACCGGAAGCGTTTTCGCGGTGCAGGCGCGGTGGCGCGATGAAAATGTCCGGTTGACGGGCGAATTCAACGAATGGCACCGTGACTGCGACAGCGGTCATGTCGCCACCTATCGTTTCTGCCCGGTCTGCGGGTCGACGCTCGCCTTTGTCATCGAGGGCTGGCCCGGCGTCACGGCCGTTCCGGTCGGAGCGTTTGCAGATCCGGAGTTTCCGGCCCCGCGATTTTCGGTTTACGAACACCGCAAGCATTCATGGGTGGAGATCGGGATCGACGGCATCGAACACTCGTCCGACCCGTCCATCGCGTTCACACAAGGCGAACTCAGGAAATGAGCGACACCGATCTGAGCGCCTCCTCCGGCAGCGGCGTGACTGTGTCCGCAGGGCTCAATCGAATCATCCTTTATGTGCGCGACGTGGATATCAGCGCCTCGTTCTATGCGTTTTTCTTCGGGTTCAGGGCGGTGACCACACCGACGGACCGTATCACCGAACTGGTTCCGGAAAACGGCGGGTCGCACCTGTTGCTCCACAAGGCCGGAAAGGCGCAAAAACTGGGTCAGGTCGCCGTCAAGCTGGTCTTCGATGTCACGGATGTTGCCGCGTTCCGGGAACAAGCCGCAAAGAAGGGCCTGAAATTCGGAACCATTCACAAGGCGGACGGGTACGCTTTTTCCAATGCGAAGGACCCGGACGGGAATGCTCTCCAGGTCTCCAGCCGCGCCTACAAATCAGCCTGACTTCCGCGATTGGCTCTCCACCTTTCAGGCAAGCGGCGGTAAACTACCGTCATGATCAGCGAAACCGCCGTTCTCGCCTCCAACCTCGGCCCCTCTCTAAGGAGGTGGCGCGTCCTCAACCGGGTCAAGCAGCAAGCCCTGGCCCGGGATCTCGGCGTGTCCCAAAGCAGGATATCGCGCTGGGAAAGCGGACAGGCAGAACCGGATGGGTTCGAACGGCAGCAGATCACGAGATTGCTGCGCGCGCGGCCCGAGACGGCAGCGGACCGGGCCCTGCTGGATCTCGTGACACAAGCCGCAACGCCCGTTCATCTCGTGTGTGACCTGACCCACAGGCTGCTCGCCGCCTCGCCTGCCCGCACGAAGGACTGGCGGGTTTCCGTTTCCGACCTCATCGACACGCCTTTGTGGCGGTTTGCCTCCGAGGGCATAAGAGTGGCCGAGGACAATCTGGCGGACAGCGGCTGGTTCGAACCACTGGGTCCCGACATCGTCTACCAGACAGAGCGCGCCGAATTCGCGGAACTGACCATCCCGGAAAGCCGGATCCGCATTTCCCGGCTCGCCCTGTCCGACGGACGTTTTGCGCGCCTTGTCCGCGACGAGATTTCCACGCCCGCATAATTTATTCAGGGCATCGCAACGCCCCGTTCGAGCGGCTACGATCACCGGCATGACCCAAGACGTTCCCAATTTCCCGGCAGACACGATGGAGCCACAGAGGCTCGCCGGCATCCTGACATTCCTCCAGGAAGCCGAAAGGCTGAAGGATACGATCCGATCCGGCTCGACGCGCCAGGGACGGCCGGAAAGCACCGCCGAGCACAGCTGGAGGCTGGCGCTCATGGTTCTTTTGTTCGAGAAGGAACTGGACGGGATCGATCTGCTCAAGCTGGTGAAACTTTGCGTTGTGCATGACCTTGGCGAAGCGATATCCGGTGACATCCCGGCACCGCTTCAGCAGGACGGCGACGACAGGGAAGCCCGGGAAAGGCAGGACTTTCAGACCCTTTGCAACGGTCTTCCCGACGACATCTCCGAGGACCTTCTCGGCCTCTGGGATGAATATGCCGGAGCGGCGACAGCCGAGGCCAGGCTGGCAAAGGCGTTCGACAAGCTGGAGACAATTCTGCAGCATCACCTGATGCCGCCGCAAAGCGCGGAGTTTCACAACTTCAACCTGACATATGGAACCTCCCGAACCGAACAGTTTCCGCTGACGCGGCAAATCCGGGAGATTGTTGATGCCCAGACCCGCGCGCTGGTTTCAAAAGCTCAAGACAGAAACGGCTGAGCAGCGCACGACCGCCTGCCCTTGAATGGTGGGAAACGCGTGCACTAAGCTAGCGACCGGATTCGAGAGCAGGATCTGTTTCAAGGAAGGTGCCGATGTACAAGATTCTTCCCCGCAGCAATGGTGCCATACTCGGCGTCGAGATCTCCGGCAAGCTCGACATCGGCCAGGAAAAAGACCTGACCGCCGAAGCCGAAAAAATGATCGAGGAGCACGACAAGATCAGCATTCTGGTCGTGCTTGGCGATCAGGTCAGCGTCTCATTCGAGGCTGCCGCCTCCGATATCAAGTGGATGCTGACCCACATGCGTCACTTGCGGAAAGTCGCCATCGTTGCGGACAGCAAATTTCTCCAAACGCTCGTGTCAGTGGATGCGTTCTTTGCGAAGGCGGTCGGGATCGAGGAAATGCACTATTCCACGGACGAGATCGAAACCGCATGGCACTGGATCGAGAGCTGACGCCTGGCCGCCCTGTTCTGGATGCGATAGCGCCCCTCAGCCGACAAGATTTTCCTCGCTCAGGAAGGCGACCTGCCGAACCTCGCCATCCTTTACCTCGATCATGTGTCCCTGTGGGACTTCAACCCAGCGGCTGGGCGCTTCGTCGAGCGGCTCGGAAACAACCATGACCCCGTCATCGAACTGCCGGTAATAGAGCGTCGGCGGGACGTTGTCGGACGCGTAACGCGCGGCATAGAGCGTGTTGCCGTCCGACCATGCGGAGGCAAAGCGCATATGGGGTTTTTCTCCGGCGTAGCGGGACAGGGCCTCCGCCTCGTGAACCACGCGCGCCATGGCGGCACGCGGATGCAGCCGCAGACCATAGGCCAGCGCGATCAGGAACAGGCACTCGCTGTCCGTCCCGCCCATGCGGTGTCGGTAAAGGTCATCCGGGATCATGTTGTCGAGACGCCGTCTGACCTTTTCATAGCCGCCGACCTGACCGTTGTGCATGAATGCCCAGCGCTCGTGGGTGAAGGGGTGGCAGTTGTCCCGGGTCGTTGCCGTGCCCGTCGACGCACGCACATGCGCCAGGAAGTGCCCAGAGCGGATGTGCCGTGCGATCTGAAGCAGATTGGGGTCGGACCAGGCCGGCCGTACGTCCTTGTACAAACACGGTGTTTCCCGGTCGCCATACCAGGCAACGCCGAACCCGTCCGCGTTGACCGCGGTCTTGCAGGACAGCGCATTCCGGCTTTGATCGATCAGCGAGTGGGCCGGATCGCAGATGACCTCTTCCAGATATCTCGGTGCGCCACTCCAGGCCGCCCATCGGCACATCTTTTCAAATCCTCATCAAGCAGCGGTTCTGACTGCCTTGAAACGCGCCGTTTCCCGGTCGCATTCGTACCAGTCCGCAAGCGGATAGGGTGAGCGTGCAAGCTCATCGACCGCAGAAATGATCCTGTCCACCTTGTCTGCGGTGAGCAGAACGGAAAAATTCAACCGCGTCCACCCCGGTTTCTTCAGTTCTTCTCCGGCCAGGATGCCCTGTCGCAATCTATCCGATTCGTCGGGCCCGATCGAAAGCAGGCGGTGTGCGTAGGGGCCGGCGCACGCACACCCTCCCCGCGCCTGGATACCGTAAGCATCCGAGAGCATTCGCGTCACCAGTTGCTGATGGATGTAACCGCCGCGCTCCAGATCGCGCATCCGGAATGAAAAGACCGGCAGGACATGGCGTGCCTGCGGATTTCCCATGATCTCGATCGCCGGGTTTTCCTGCCAGACCGCCAGCGCCTTGCCCCGCCAGGCGGCGTTTCTGGCATCCATCAGGTCCTGCCCGATGGCTTCCTTCACGAGAAAGGCAAGGCAGGCCCGGATGTCTCCGATCACGTTCGGGGTTCCGGCTTCCTCGCGTGCGCACAAATCGGTGGTGTAGTCATGGCCCCAAGGGGACACGAAGCGGACGCTGCCGCCGCCCGGGAAAACCGGCACATCCCGTCTCACGGCGTCCTTGCGGACGATCATCACACCGGAGGCCGCTGGTCCGCCGAGGAACTTGTGCGGCGACACCACGACGGCATCCTTTTGCGCATCCGTGCCGCTTTGCATGTCGATCGGAAGATACGGACCCGAGCCGGCGCAGTCCCAGACGCTCAACGCGCCATGTTTCTTGAGAAGACTCGTCACGGCGAGATCGTCCGTCACGATGCCGGTGACGTTGGACATCATGGAAAAGGCGCCGATCACCAGTCTTTTCCTGCCACAGGCCAGCAGTCTTGCCTCAAGGTCCTGGAGATCAGGACCGCCCGCCTCGTCTTCTCCGATCTCGATGACTTCAGCCCCGCTTTCGCGCCACGGCAGAATATCCGAATGGTGTTCATACGGCCCGAGAAGCACAAGCGGCCGTTCGCCTCTTCTAACCGCCTCGCTCACGCCCAGCAGGTGAACCAGCCTGTTGAGACCGGCCGTTGCGCCGGAACCGCAGAAAATGGTGGCGTACGAACCGTCCGCGCCGCAGACGCGCGCGATTTCCGCCCGCGAGGCTTCGCGCATCCGTGTCATGGCACTCCCGCAATAGGATGCCTCCGTGTGAGAGTTGGCGTAAACCGGCAGCACCTCTTCCAGAACGAAATCCTCGATCTGGCGCAGCGCCCGGCCGGACGCGACATAGTCGGCATAGATCATCTCGCGCTCACCGAGCGGACCCGTGATCTGGGCTCCCTCTCCGATCAGTCCTGCCCGCAGCCGCGCAACGAGATCCGGTGAATTCAAATCTGCCTTGAAATGATCGATTGCCGTTCCGGTCTTGTGTGTCATTTGCTGCTCCAAACTCGCGTTGGTACAATCATATGACCTTTCCAAATGAGAAAACTTCACAGTTTTTGTTTGTTTCTCATATATTTTCGTGTCATTTGATCGAATATGGAGAAAAAAATCGATCAGATTGACCGGACGATGCTTCGCGCTCTGCAACGGGATGCCCGTCTTTCACAGAGAGAGCTCGCAGAAATTGTCGGGCTTTCACAAAATGCGTGCTGGCGCAGGTTGAAGGCGCTTTACGACAACGGTCTGATCAGGAGCCACACCATCCGGCTGGACCCGGCGCTGCTGGGGCTCAACCTGACGGTTTTCGTGATGATCAGAACCCGCCATCATTCCAAGGACTGGCTGGAGAGCTTCCGGCGCGAGGTGTCGGCGATCCCGAACGTCATCGACTTCTACCGTGTTGCCGGGGATTACGACTACATGCTGAAAGTCGTCGCCGAAGACATGAACGCCTTCGACCGGGTCTATCAGCGCCTGATCGAGAAAGTCGATCTGGACACGGTCACGTCCTACATGACCATGGAGGCGATCGCGGATGCCCGCGATCTGCCACTTTAAGGATCCGGCGGCTCAGACCTGAACCCGACGCGGCCTGACGGCAACTGCGGGAAGCGCCGTTACCGCCTGCGATGTCCGCCACCGCGCCGCTGACCACCGCCACCGCCGCCCCGTTGAGGCCGGGCCTGCTGCGGCCGGGCCTGACGTTGCGGACGCGTCTGCTGCGGACGGTTCCGCTGAACGTTGCGATTCCGGTTGACCTGCTTGTTGCCGGCGTTGCGCGCCTTTCTGTCACGGTTGAGATGAGACGGAGCCTGCCGCGTGTTCTGTGCCGGGCGCGTTGACGGTCTCTGGGCAGGCCGTTGCGTGCTTGGCCTTTGTGTACTGGGCCTTTGTGTACTGGGCCTTTGCGTGCTCGGCCGCTGCGCCGCCGGCCGGTCACCTGCCGGCCTGTTTACATTCGGCCTGTCGCCAGCGGGGCGGTTCTGCGGCCTCTGCAAATTCCCCTGCCCCGCGTTGGGCCGGTTCTGAATCCGGTCGCCCGCCGGACGGTTGGCAATCGCCGCGCCCGCCCCTGCTCCTATCGCCGCGCCGGCACCGATTTCGCCCAGGCGGTTCTGGATATTGTCGCGCGACGGCGCGGCGACATCGCCCCAGCGTCCGCCCTCGAACTTTTTCCAGTTCTCGCCGTCGCGGCGGTAGACCGAGCCGTCGCGACCGGCGAAGACATCGCCCCTGCGATCCAGGCTTCCGATGCGGCCAAGGTCGCCGCTTTCCTTCCAGCGCTTGGCGGCACCGGCCTGAATGTCGCGTGTGCGCGACCATTGCGGGCCGGAGACGACCGCGCCGCCCCAGGAACCGTAGATGCCGCGTGCACCGCCGGCGACGATCCGGTTGCCGGTCCGCGGATTATAGGCGGTGATGAACCCGGCGCTTCCGCGCGGACCGCTGATGGCCGCGCCGCGAATGTATCCGCCGGTGCGGGGGTTGTAGATACCTCCACCCGCGATGCCGCGCCTCGGACCATAGGCATAGCCATACCTGCCGAAGGTGCCGCGGACGGGGTTGTAAAACGCGCCAATGCCGTAGGTAACGGGACGCCGGAAATAGATTGGGCGAATGCCCGGGCGATACCAGGGACGGTAGTACCATCCGGAGCCGTAGACGAAGACGCCCCAGGCAAGGAACCCGGTCAGATACCCCATCGTATAGCCGTACCAGACAGCATTCGGTTCCGATTCATAAACGCGGACATAAGTCGTGTTGTAGACCGGGGACGACGGCGGGATCGTATAGATCTCGTCCGGCACGGCGGTCGCGACCACAAACGGCCCTTCCGGGCTGTCGCCGACAAACCAGACGCCATCCTGAAGAACGTAGTATTTCGCGCCAACCTGGATGACCTGGTCATTGGTGTTGACGGCGTAGGACATCGAGGTTCCCTCGATCGGTTCGAACTCCGGATCGCCGGCATAGGCGATGTCCGCACTCACGGAACCGACTTCGACACGTGCGGTCGTGGGAATGCTCGCCTTCAACCGTGCCTGCGCCGCTTCTGACGTGCCCGGGATTGACGACAACACCGAGTAATAGGGCGCATCTTCCGGGATGTTCTGGAACTCCGGCGGCAGGCTTGGGGTGGTGAATTCCCACGGACCGTCAAGAGAGGCCGACTTAAACCAGCGTCCGGATACGAGGATGTACCAGGTCGATGTCGACTTCAGGAAAAAGACGTCGCTTTCCGTGTTGGAAGCCCATTCAAGATCCGTGGATCCGACAGGTTCCAGCTTGGGCTCTCCGTCAAAGACGATCATTTCGGCCGGCTTATCGGAGTAGACGATCTTCGGCGGCTTGTTGTCGGGGAACGGCTGAGGTGGGATCGCCTCGCGTGTTTCGGACCAGTTGTCGTCATCCGGCAGGTTCTTGATCAGGTCCGGAAGCTCCGACACCGGCTGCCACCCGCTCGCAACATCCTTGGTGGAGAGCCAGGACTTTTCATCCCGCAGATAGAACTCTTCGGTCTCGTCGACTTTCAGGACGTCCCAATTGGTATTGACGACAAAACTCAATCCCTGGTCGCCTTTCACAGGTGCCAGGATCGGTGCGCCCTCGGTCTGGACCAGGATCGAGGGTTCGGTCTCGACGAAAATCGGCGGCGCTTCGGCATTCAGCCCATCGACATCTTCCATGCGCTGGTACTCGGCAAGACCCGCGGTAATCCGGTCTTCCTTCACCGTGACCGTGCCCGTCGGCATGATCTTGCCGACCTGCAGGGTCAGGTCGGTCAGGGAACTCCTGTCCAGCGAGGAAAAGTCCAGCTGGGTCACCTGGATGTCGCTGACGGCAACTTCACCGTTCTGCGGATCGGCAACCGTCGTGCCGCTGACGCCGATCACGCCGAAAACCGGTTTGGCGTCCTTGTCCTTGATGTATTCGGCGGCGACCAGGGCCTTGAGCGTCTTGAAGTCGGTCCATTCGGTGAATTGCGGCTGGTACAGGATCAGGGTTGCGCCACCATCCGTTTCAAAGGAGCGGGGCCATCCGGTCGCCTGTTCAGGCTCGGTCAGCTGCAGATACCGGCCGCTGACAAACCCGTTCTGGCCGTTGTAGCTGATCGAACACCAGGCGCCGGTGTCGTCGCAGTTCTCCAGTTCGACCGCGGTTCCGTTCGGCACGGTGCCAAGCGTTCCGAAGCCTGTGCCCGGTCCCTGGCGGAAATTCACGTTGGCGGTTGTTACCGCCGGAGCGGCGAAAGCGCCGTTCACAAATACGGTTTGCACAATCAATGCTGAAGACAGAATTACCGAAATAGCCTTGCGCATCTGGCCCTCCCAAAGGCGGAAAATGCATATTGAACCCATGTGGATGACACGCCCCACCGGCTGAACCTCCAGTGACTGCCATCAACCTTCAAGAGCCGTCCCCCGCCGCATGCATTGCCTGTGTCCTGCGTCACAGGTGCCGAAACGCACGCCGCGTTAGTTTTGCTCTCACGCCACCATGACACAGATTGTGAAGCCCGGTAAGGCTAGGAGGTTTTGACAATGTTCTCAGGAAAATTCACCTTGAAAACCAGTTTGTTCGGTGCCGGTTTGGCCCTGTTCGCCGCAGCGTTCTCAGCGTCTCCGGCATCCGCTGAAACCTTCATCTGCGAGAGCACGAAAACACCCGGCGGCACGGCGAAATACTGCAATTTCCTGCTCTTTGACGCCAGCTTCAGCCGGCACAGCCAGATCATTCTCGCGCAGGGAGCCCGGAAAAGGGTCGCGCTCAACGGCCGCTATGACCTGTTCTGTGTTCTGGTGCAGAACCACAAGGGCGTGCCCAACAATCTCGCGCTTCGTACGCAGCAATGCAAGAACACGCATAACGGGCGCGAGTACAAGGTCGCGATCAAAGAATTCAATTTGCGCCGCGGACGTAATGGTTTCAGCACGAATACTGCCCCCCTCGTGCGTGCCGTCGACCGCTGGTAGCAAATACGGACCGGCGCGTCCGCATTCGCGCCGGTCCGTTCAAGGTTTCCAATGAAGCGGCAAGTCACCGCCGCAACTTCATGTCCCTTTTCAATGACACCCGGATCTTCAGCAGGCGACAGAAGAAACACCCGGAGAGGACAGTTTCACAACCTGCCCTGTGCGCGCCGACTGTTGCGCCGCAAGTCCCATCTCGACGGCACGGCGGCCGTCCTCCAGCGTGACTTCCGGCAGGTCGATTTCGCCGCGCACCACCGCGACAAATCTCTCGTGCTGATAAAAAGTCGAGCCGTTGTGGTCACCCGCATCGAGGAGCGCCGGGTCGACAGGGATCTCCAGCGTGCGCGGCCCCTTGGGCCGGCGCGGTGACACGACAAGCTGCGCGACAGGCGGTTCGCCGAGGTCCTCCGGCCAGAAACGGCCGGGTCCGGGAACAAATGCCTCGATTTTTCCGGTCGGACCGACGGCGACAACCTCTTCCTGATATCTGGACCCTTCGGCAAACATGCACAGATCCAGAAGTGCGCGCGATCCGTTCTCGAAATCGACGATGACATAGCCGTTGTCGAGAATGTCCGGCTGCTCGCCGTCATAGGTCTCGTCCTTGTGGTTGGCATCCTGACCGGCGGATGCCATCACGCGGACGGGTTCGGATTTCATGATCAGGCGCATGAGATCGAAGAAATGGCAGCATTTCTCGACAAAGGTGCCGCCGGAATACCGGTTGAAGCGGTTCCAGGCACCCACCTTTTCCAGGAACGGGAACCTGTGCTCGCGGATCGTCAGCATCTTGATGCCACCGGTCGCCGCTTCCACCTGATCGACCAGCGCCGCGATCGCAGGCATGTACCGGTACTCCATCGCCACCCAGATCGGCGAGGGATAGGCGGCCTTGAACGCCTCCAGCTCCGCTTGTTCCCTGGGATCGGTGAAAAGCGGCTTTTCGACCAGCAATGGCAAGGGCCGCTTCTGCCGGATTTCCTGCATCTGCGGGACATGACAGTGGTTGGGGCTCGCGATCAGGATGCAGTCCAGTTCCGGGACGTCCAGCAATTCGGACACCGAAGAAACGAGTTTCGCACCCGGCGTGATCCTGGCCGCCCTGGCAGCCATGTCCGTGTCCGGCTCGAAAATCACGGTCACTTCCGTATCCGGCAGCAAGGCGATGTTGCGCAGGTGTTCCTGTCCCATCATCCCGCAGCCGATAACCCCATATCTCACCTTCGCAGGCATCAAAGTCTCCTTCTCGGCAGATTTCTTCCGATCTGCCTATTTCAAACGCTGTACATAGTGCGCCCTGGCCGTATCGAACCAGGTGCGTGAATATTCCACAGGTTCAGGGCTGTCCGCCCAGCTGAACCTTTCAATGAACCCGGTGATCGCTCCGGGCTTGAGCGTGAATGGTTCGGGCGCCCACGCCGGAACGGCGTCGATCGTGACGCGATCCTCTGCGCGCACGATCCAGAAACCGAGATGCTTCTGGTAAAACCTGTAGAGCGAGTCCGACAGCAGTTCGCGTCTCACCTGACCGGCATCTCCGTCGAGCCAGATTTCCTCAACTGCGATGATGACATCATTCAGATATCTCAGACGCCGGATTCGCGTGCCTTCCGTGCTCGTTCCAAAGGCCGGGAACTCTGCCGGTTTGCGCGTACGCTCGACATTCAGGATGTCGGCACGCGGCAACCCTCCACCGGTGAGAAGCTCAAGACGGAACATCGCGTAGATGCTTTCGTGGGTTCCGGCCTGGCGTATGTAGTTTCCCGAGCCCTGGATCCGCTCCAGTAAGCCTTTTTCCGTAAGATCGGCGAGCGCCTTGCGCAATGTACCGATGGAAATTCCCAGTTCGTCCGCCATGTCCCGTTCGGGCGGCAGACGCTCGCCGTCGATCAGCCGTCCCGCAGCTATATCCCGGATCAAAAGCTCGCTGATCTGCAAATAAAGCGGCAGCGCATTCGATGTCTGCGACGATGTCTGCATGGTGGTCAGGAGCTCTGATTTTTAAAATTGATACACTATTGATTTACATCAAACCGGATGATAAGCAAGAATAAATCGACGGTAAAGTGAAGCCGTTCGAAATCAAACGAAAGTTCGATCCCCGCTGGAGGCTCCCCCTTGAGCCTCAATCGGGCAAAGCTGATCGAAATGAAGGTGTTAGGGCCCGCCTCCGCGCGGACATCCCCAAGGAGGAGTTTTATGACAGTTGTCCCAGTGACATCGCCGGATCTGGATGCAGCAGAGGTCTCGTGGTTCTCTGCGCTGTGTTCCGACGATTATCAGTTCCTGGGCGTTCCGGAGGGCGACCTGCGTTCCTCATGGGACCACTGCTCGCAGATCGTGAAGACCGCCGAGGAACAGGGCTTCCGGAACATTCTGTGCCCATCCTCGTACCAGGTCGGCCAGGACACGCTGTCTTTCGTCGCCGGCTGTGCTCCGATCACCGAAAAGATCAACCTGCTGGCAGCCGTGCGTTGCGGCGAGATGCAGCCGATCATGCTTGCCAGAACGATCGCGACGCTGGATCACATGCTCAAGGGCCGGCTGACGGTCAACATCATTTCCTCCGACTTTCCCGGTGAGCAGGCCGACAGCGGTTACCGCTACCAGCGTTCGCGCGAAGTGGTTGAGATCCTGAAACAGGCCTGGACGCAAGACGAGATCAACTACGCGGGTGAGGTCTACAACTTCGCCGGCCTGACCACGGATCCGGCCAGGCCGTACCAGACGGGCGGTCCGCTGCTCTATTTCGGCGGTTATTCGCCGGCGGCTCTGGAATTGTGCGGCCAGCATTGCGACGTCTACCTGATGTGGCCGGAAAAGGTCGAGGAACTGGAAGGCCGCATGAAGGCCGTGAACGCGGTTGCCGAAAAATACGATCGCACCCTGGACTACGGCCTGCGGGTTCACATGATCGTTCGCGACACGGAAAAGGAAGCCCAGGAATACGCCGACTACATCGTTTCGAAGCTGGACGATGACCAGGGCACCGCCATTCGCGAGCGGGCGCTTGACGCCAAGTCGCTCGGCGTAAGCCATCAGGCCAAGAACCGCGAAGTCGCCGACGCGTTCGGTTACATCGAGCCGAATCTGTGGACCGGCGTCGGCCGGGCCCGTTCGGGCTGCGGCGCCGCACTCGTCGGCTCGACCGACCAGGTCATGTCCAAGATCGAGGCCTACCAGAAGATGGGCATCCGGGCGTTCATCTTCTCCGGTTACCCGCACATCGAAGAGGCAAAGCACTTTGGTGCGCGCGTGCTGCCGAACCTGAAGACCTGTTCCCTGCCCCATGCTTACGGCCGCGTTCCGGCCGACACACCAGCAACACCGCTTGGCAATGGAGTCCGCCGCTAATGGAACGTGTCAAACTTTCCGACACTCTGGAATTTTCCCGCCTGATCTATGGCATGTGGCGGCTGGGAGACGATTCCGATACGTCCGCGGCCTATGTGGAGAAGAAGATCCAGATCTGTCTCGATCAGGGGATCACCACCTTCGACCAGGCCGACATCTATGGCGGCTATGCGGCCGAGGCCGTTTTGGGCGGCGCGCTGAAAGCCAACCCGGCCCTGCGCAACAGCATGGAAATCGTCACCAAGTGCGACATCGTCGCCCCGGTTGGCCGCTACGCCGACGCCAGCGTGAAACACTACGATACCTCGCGTGCGCATATCGAGAAATCGGTCGAGACGTCCTTGAGCGAAATGGGCATCGACACGATCGATCTCCTGCTCATTCACCGTCCGGACCCGCTCATGGATCACCATGAGACCGGCGCGGCGCTTGACGATCTCGTCCGGAGCGGCAAGGTCCGCAATGTCGGCGTCTCCAACTTCCGCCCGTGGGACTGGGAGTTGCTGCAATCGGCAATGTCCAGCACGCTCGTGACCAACCAGATCGAAATTTCGCTTGCCGAGATTTCGCCTTTCACCAATGGCGACCTCGCATTCCACCAGCGCCTGGGCACGAAGCTCATGGCCTGGTCACCCCTTGGGGGCGGATCGCTGATCACCGAAAGCGGACAGCTCGGCGCGGTCATGGACGAGATCGCGGGAGCTTTCGGTGTCGACAGGTCGGCGGTCGCGATTGCCTTCCTGCTGGCCCATCCGGCCAAGCTTCTTCCCGTCATGGGAACGAACAACATCGAGCGCATCGCCAGGATTTCAGATGCGCTGAAAGTCACACTGGATCGTGAAACCTGGTACCGGCTCTACGAAGCCGCCCTTGGAAACGAGGTACCCTGATGACCATGCAAAACGCCAATCATCCCGTTACCTTTGCGCCGCACACGGACAATACCCGTCTCTTGCGCGATGCATTCGGCCGATTTGCAACGGGTGTCACCGTTGTCACGACAGGTTCGGACGACGGCCCGGTCGGGATCACCGCAAACAGCTTCTCGTCGGTCTCGCTCGACCCGCCGCTGGTGCTGTGGATGCCGGACAAGGGATCGCGCCGGTTCCAGTATTTCGAAACGGCGGAAAACTACGCCATCCATGTTCTCAGCCACCACCAGGCCGAAGTGTGCAACGGGTTCGTCAGAAACGCCCATGCCTTCGACCAGTTGCCGCACACGATCGACGAGAACGGTGTGCCGCTCCTGGATCATTGCCTGGCGCGGTTCGAATGCAAGCGATTTGCCGCCTATGAGGGCGGTGATCACCTGATCGTCCTGGGACAGGTCATGCAGGCAGAAATGCGTCACGGGGAGGCGCTGACATTTTTTGCAGGCAAACTCGGACAAATCGCTCCAGAATAGGAAGCCAATGCCGGGCGGACCCCGCCCGGTGACAAAAGAAGTACTAGGGAGGAGCCCGAATGGGGGCATTGCTGGCGGTTCTTGCACCGCTTGCTTTCGTCAATTCGCAGCTATTGCGAATTGGCCGAGCGATAGGCATCGTTGCCGTGGCCTTGATGGTCGTGGCGATCCTGATCCAGGTGGTTTTCCGTTACGTGTTCAACAACGCGCTGCCCTGGCCTGACGAGGCGGCGCGTTTTTGCATGTTGTGGATGACGGGCCTGATGGCACCGACCGCCTTCCGGCGCGGCGGCTTCGTGGCGATCGACATGCTCGGCCATGCCCTGCCCCGGTCCATCGGAAGGCTGCTCTCGCTCTTTCTCCTCCTGATATCGCTGCTCGTTCTCGTGATCGCCGTACAGATCGGCTACGCCGAGGTCACCGGTTTCGGCGGCAAGTTCGACACGGCGTCTCTCTATGTTCCCGGCAACCTCACGCTCACCGAGTGGATCCGGGTACCGCGGAGCTGGATGATGACGTCGCTCTTTGTCGGCGTGATCCTGCTCACGCTGGTGAATATCGAGCTTATCCTGCGGAGCATCATCTCGATCGTCGGCGGCGATGACCAGTTGCCGGCCATTCCGGATGCAGACATGGCGGGGGCTGACTGATGCTGATCTGGTTCCTTCCTGTCTTCCTGTTCTTCCTGATGATCGGGCTGCCGGTGTTTTTCGGCCTGCTCGCAGCTCCGGGCATCCTGCTCTGGATGAGTGGTCAGGAGCGTGACATCACGCTGCTTTACCGTAACGTTTACAACGGCATGGACAGCTTTCCTCTGATGGCGATTCCGTTTTTCATGCTCGCCGGGGAACTCATGAACAAGGGGGGCATCACCACCCGCCTCGTGGAATTCAGCCAGGCGCTCATGGGGCATCTGCGCGGCGGCCTTGCGCATGTGAACATCCTGTCTTCGATGCTGTTCGCGGGCCTGTCCGGTTCCGCGGTCGCCGATACGTCCGCGCTCGGCTCCATGCTGATCCCGGCCATGGAGAAGCAGGGATACACGCGGCGCTTCGCAGCTGCCGTCACGGCGGCTTCCTCCGTCATTGGCCCGATCATTCCGCCGTCCGGCATCATGATCATCTACGCCTATGTCATGGGTGAGAGCGTCGCCGCGCTGTTCCTGGCCGGCATCGTACCGGGCGTCATGGTCGGTATCGGACTGATGCTCGTGGTGCGGCTCATGGCGGACAAATATGATCTGCCCAAGGCGCAGCGGATCGTGAACCCGGGGCAGAAAATGGCACCGGTGGAATACTGGGTCTCGTTCGCGCTCCTGCGGGTCAATCTTGCGTCCGTTCTGCTTGCCATCGCCTTCGCGATTGCCGGCCAGATGTCACTGGAGCTGACAGGTGGCATGACAGCCATCCTGTTCGTCGCCCTGCTGGCCATATCGCATGTCATCCTGATGGGACTGCGCGGTGCCGTTTCGGACGACTTCAGGATGGTGTGCAAGAAAGCCGTCGCCCCGCTGCAGACGCCGATCATCATTCTCGGCGGTATCCTGATCGGCGTGTTTACGCCGACGGAAGCGGCGGCGGTGGCCGTCGCCTATGCCCTGCTCATCGGGTTCTTCGTCCTGCACTCCATCAAGATGAAGGAAATCCCGGGCATCCTGAACAGGGCCGGCATCACGTCGGCAGTCGTCCTGCTGCTGGTAGGCGCGGCAATGGCGTTCAAGACCGTCGTCAGTCTCAGCTACGCGCCGCAGATCATGGCAGATTTCGTGCTGTCCCTGTCGGAGAACCCGCTGATCCTGCTGTTCCTGATCAACCTGCTTCTGTTCGTGGTCGGCATGTTCCTGGATGCGGGACCGGCGATCATCATTCTCGGACCGATCCTGGGTCCGATTTTCGTGGAACTGGGTGTTGATCCCATTCATTTTGCCATCATCATGAGCGTGAACCTGACCATCGGTCTTGCCACACCGCCCATGGGACTGGTGTTATTCGTTGCCGCATCGGTTTCAAAAGAAAGGGTTGAAACCATTGCCAAAGCCATTCTGCCGTTCCTGGCGGTGGAAATCGCGGTGATCTTCTTGATCACCTACATACCGGCACTTTCGATGACGATCCCGCGATTGACCGGATTTGCCAACTGATCTTGAGCTTAATATGGGAGGTACCTGATGCTCAAATCTGCCCTGAAAACACTCACCGTCGCGGCAATGCTTGCCGGATCGTCGCTGAGTGCGGTTGCCGCGGACTACACGCTGCGCGCAACAGCCAACTCCAACGAGAATGACGAGGACTATGACGGTCTTGTCGTTTTCAAGAACTTCGTTGAAGCCGCATCAAACGGCGCGATCGAAGTCGAACTGTTCATCGGTACGCAGCTCTGCTCCAATGGCGCCGAGTGCCTTCAGGGTGTCGCCGGCGGAGCGATCGACATCTACATCTCCACATCGGGCGGCGCTTCCGGCATCTTCCCGTATGTGCAGGTCCTCGACCTGCCCTACATGATGTCCGACGACCGCATCGCCGAACACGTTCTTTCCGGTGATTTCGTGCGCACCATGCGGACGATGGCACTTGAAGATTCCGACAACACCATCCGCCTGATGACCGTGGGCAATACCGGCGGTTGGCGGAACTTCGCCAACACCAAGCGCCGCGTGGCGGCCCCTGCCGACATGGAAGGTCTGAAGATCCGCACGGTCGTCGCCGACCTGCCGCAGGAACTGGTGAAAGCGCTCGGTGCGTCTCCGACCCCGATTCCGTGGCCGGAGCTGTTCACCTCCTTCCAGACCGGTGTCGTTGAAGGATCCAAGAACGGCATCACCGACATCATGGGCATGAAATTCCCGGATGCCGGCCTGCAGTACGTCACGCTTGACGGCCATGCCTACATGGGCGCCCTGTGGTGGATGAGCAATGAGAAGTTCCTGGCGATGCCGGAAGACATGCGCCGCGTGGTTGTCGACGGGTTCTACGCCCTGCAGCAGGCCACGTTCGCGTCTCCGAAGCGCAAGTCCATCCAGGCGTATGAGGATTTCGTCGCCGGTGGCGGTGATCTCTACGTCCCGACGCCTGAAGAAAAGGCCGCCTTCAAGGAAGCCGCTGCTCCGGTCTATGACTGGTTCAAGTCCAATGTCGGACGTGGCGGAGAAATCTTCGGTGCGCTGGAAGAAGCCGTCAAGGCAGCTGAAACCGACATCAACGGTGCACGCGACGCCGACGTGAACTAAACCCTGACAACCTGATGTCACGCCCGGCTTGAGCGGGTGTGGCATCACATCGGGGAATTCCGTCATTGCAGGGCATGACCCTCTGCTGGGCTTGCCAAATCGGGATACAGACTTGTCTCTCCAATTTGTCGTCCCGGTTTGCCGCAAGCGCGGCAAGACCGGGAACCAGTACTCCAAATGGCCCGAGGTTGTACGAAGAAGGAGAAACAGGTGATTACTGGGTTCCGGCCTTCCGCTTTGCTTCAGCCGGAATGACAAGTTCATTGACTGTGAACCGACGCACTAGCTCAATTTCGGGTCAAAGTCCGTACACCAGACCGGACAGCAGTGGGTCAAGCCATGGCACGACTTGCGACTGTCAACGAGCTTCATTGCAGAGCGCTGTGTTGAGGCCTGCAGCTCCCCGATCCCGGCTCGCGCTCCGCTTGGCCGGGATGACGAATGAACCGGGCGGAAACGTTACCGGAACGGATACATCCAGACCTTGTAGTCATCGACCAGAATATGCGCCTTATCAATTTCATCCTTGGTCATTTTCTTGACGACCTCTTCCAGCGAAATCGCGGCATCGGGGTCTCCGCCGATGGCGGACAGCGTGTACCACATGTAGGCGCGCACGAGATCGGGAGCGGGCATGCCGCGGCCGACCTCGTAGTACCAGCCGACACCGGATTGCGCGCCGGGATGCCCCTTCATGGCGCTCCTGAGATACCATTCGAACGCCCGCTGGTCGTCCCGCTCCACGCCGAGCCCCATCGCGTACATGACGCCGATCAGTTCCTCGGCGTCCGCGTTGCCGGAGCGCGCCGCCGGCCAGAGTTCCTTCTTCGCCTGTTCAAACTGTCCCGCTTCCATCAGGTCGCGCGCCGCCTCGATCTCGGCATGCGCTGGCATCGCCAACAGAACGAGGCCGAACACGGCGGCTTCAAGGGTCTTTCTCATCTGCTTCGGTCAGTCCCTCTTGTTGTTCTTCTCTCGGCACCGGCCATTTCGGCTGAATTGCCCGCACCGCTCCGCGCGGATGATTTCATTGCCTTCGACAGGAAACAGGCCGCGCTCGGTCAGCTCCTCTTTTACGACAAGATCCTCTCGGGCAACAGGAATATTGCCTGCGCAACATGCCATCATCCGACGCTGGGAACCGGCGACGGGCTCTCTCTCGGCATCGGCGAAGGCGGCGAAGGACTTGGACGGAACCGGACCGCGCTTGTCGCGGAAAACCGGATTAAGAAAAGGATTCCGCGAAACGCCCCAGGCCTCTGGAATCTCGGAGCAAAAGAGCTTCACACCCTGTTTCACGACGGCCGTCTTTCCATTTCGCAAGACTACGAAAACGGTTTCAATTCACCCGCCGAGGAATGGCTGCCCGAAGGCCTTGAAACGCTGCTGGGCGCCCAGGCGATCTTTCCGCTTGTTGCCCAGTTCGAGATGGCCGGCAATCCGAAGGAAAACGAGATCGCCGGTGCCGTCCATGACCGCATCGACGCCTCCTGGCCGATCCTTGCCAAGCGGGTCCGGGTGATCCCCGAATACGGACAGATGTTCGTGGAGGCGTTTGACCATATCGAGGAACCCGGACAGGTCACGATTGCCGAAATCGCCAATGCGCTGGCCGCCTTCCAGGCGATCGAGTGGACCAGTTTCGACAGCCCCTTCGACCAGTATCTTGCCGGTGACGGCACCGCGCTTGCCGCCGATCAGAAACGCGGGCTGAAGCTCTTCTACGGCAAAGCCAATTGCGCCGGCTGCCATTCGGGCAAGCTTCTGAGCGACCAGAATTTCCACGCCCTAGGCCTGCCGCCCTTCGGCCCTGGCCGCACGCGTCGGTTCGACCCGATGGTGCGCGATGTCGGCCGCATGGGGGAAAGCGACCGCCTGGAAGATGCCTACCGGTTCCGCACCCCGATGTTGCGCAATGTCGAGCTGACGCCGCCCTACGGCCACAACGGCGCCTATCCGACGCTCGAGGGCATCGTACGCCACCACCTCGACCCGGACGGGATGCTGGCCACGTGGCAACCGGAAAAGGCCGCGCTTCCTGACGCACCCTGGCTGGAAGCCATTGACTTCGTCGTCTGGAACGACAAACGTGAGATGGCAAGACAGGCCCTTTTCCGGGATGTCGAGCCGACTGCCCTCACCGACCGCGAAGTCTCCGACCTTGTTGCGTTTCTGAAAGCCCTGACCGGAACGTCCTCCGTTTCCAAGCCTCCTTTCGGGATTCCCGACAGCGTTCCAAGCGGACTTCCGGTCGACCGACCCTGAACTGGAACCCCATGCTGGACAGACTGAAGCACCGGGCGAACGACCTGTTTCCCGGCATCGCCATCGCCGGGCTCGTGGCCATATCAGCGCAATTCCTGAACGAGCATTACGGCGCGCCCGCCATGTTGATGGCGATCCTGCTCGGCATGCCGTTGAACTTTCTTTCCGAAGAACAGCGCACTTCGGAAGGCATTGCCTTTGCTGCCAGAACGCTGCTGCGCATCGGTGTCGCGCTTCTGGGTGTGCGTATCAGCATCGAAATGGTGGAAGCGCTCGGTCTGCCCTTCTTGCTGCTGGTCATTCTCGGAGTTCTGGCAACCATCGCCTTTTCGCTGATGATCGGAAACCTCTTCGGCAAGGACCGGCTCTTTGCCTTCCTCTCCGGCGGTGCGGTCGCCATTTGCGGTGCATCGGCTGCGATGGCGATCGGCTCGATCCTGCCGAAACGCAAGCACGCCGAGCGGGACCTCGCCTTCACGGTCATCACCGTGACGGTTCTGTCCACCCTGGCGATGATCGTCTACCCGATCCTGACCAGCAATCTCGGCCTGTCGCTCGATGCCACCAGCGTCTTCCTGGGCGGCACCATTCACGATGTCGCGCAGGTGGTCGGCGCCGGGTTCTCCGTTTCGGAGGAAACCGGGGATCTGTCGACGCTCGTCAAGCTTATCCGCGTAACCCTGCTGGCGCCGATCGTTCTCGTCGCGGCCCTGATCCTGCGCGGCAGCGCGGAACCCGGCGCCTCGCGTCCGCCCCTGATGCCGGCCTTCGTGATCGCCTTCCTGGTGCTGGCGGCGTTCAACTCCTTCGGCCTCGTTCCCGAAACGGCCAAGGACCTGGCGGGCCAGGTCTCCCGCTGGGCGCTCCTTGCCGCCATCGCCGCCGTCGGCATGAAGACCTCGATCCCGAAACTCCTTGAGGTCGGCGGTCCAGCCATCTGGATGGTGGTCACCCAGACCGTGTTCCTCGCGCTGTTCGTCCTCGCCGGCATCTGGCTGATCGGGTAACGGGTTTCGATCCCGTCGCTTTCCGTTTGATCCTGGGGTGCAGTCAGCATTTCAGTGCGTGGTTTGCGCTATTGTGCCGGCTCGTGGACGAACCGCGGGCGATTTCCAGCCATCAATTCGTCATTCCGGTCAAGCGCAGCGCGAACCGGAATCGGGGAGCCCGAGCCTCGACGCGGCTAAAAAACCGTGGCTCACCGATCCCGGATCTTCGCTACGCTGCGTCCGGGATGACGCAGGAACGGATAGCGGCGTATGGCGCGCAAGCGGCAAGACCGGGACCCAGTATTCCGTCTGGACAGCAATCGATCAGGATGGTCAGACAAACGAATACTGGAAGCGTGGCAGTCGGCGGTGTTACGCCTTTCGTGCTCGCTTCGCTCATGCTGATTTCCGGATTCCGGATCAGCGATCGGTGTCGCCTCACCTGTCTGGATTGACAGGCAAAGCAGGCATGGCCCCTGCATTGCCTTTCGGCCATGAAACCCCACATTGAAGCCGGAAACCCGGCCCGGGGGTTTCCTTGATCCCTTGAGTGTGAAATATAGCTGCGGTCCCAGGTTCGGGACCGCCTCAATGGGTGTGCCGCTCGCGTTCGACAGAGTGCGCCAGCTTCGCCCCGGAACTTCGAAAGCGTTTGGATGAAAAGCTACATCACGACCCCGATCTACTACGTCAACGGTTCTCCGCATATCGGACACGCCTTCACCTCCGTGATGGCCGATATCCTGAAGCGCAACCGCCAGGCGCTGGGATGCGAGGTGATGCTGTCCACCGGCGTTGACGAGCATGGCCAGAAGAACCAGGAAGCCGCCGCCGAACTCGGCATGGGCTATCAGGATTTTCTCGACATGCGCGGCAAGGAATTCCGGAGCGTCTTCGACCTGGTCGGCATTTCCTATGACTATTTCGTGCGCACCAGCCGCGAAGGCCACAAGCAGGCCGTCGCCGGGATGGAGCAGACGATTTTCGACAAGGATCTGATCGTCAAGAAGAACTACACCGGCACCTACTGCAAGGGCTGCGAGGAGTTCAAGAAGGAAACGGACCTGACCGAGGACGGGCAATGCCCGCTGCATCCGACCATGCAGGTCGAACAGACGGAAGAGACCAACTACTTCCTGAAGATGGAGCCCTTCCGCGAACGGCTGCTGCAGCACATTGCCGACAACCCGGACTTCGTTCAGCCCGAGGCGTTCCGCAATGAACTGAAAAAGATGCTTGCCGAACCGCTGGAAGACCTTTGTATCTCCCGGCCGAAGTCGCGCGTGACCCTCGGTGTCGATCTGCCATTCGATCCGGACTTCGTCACCTATGTCTGGTTCGACGCGCTGGCCAACTACCTGACCAATATCGACTGGCCGAAAGAAGGCTACGAGAGCTGGTGGGCGGAATGCGAGCACCTGATCGGCAAGGACATCCTCAAGCCGCACGGCGTCTACTGGCCGATCATGCTGATGGCCGCCGGCCTGCCGCTGCCGAAGAAGCTCTCCGTGCACAGCCACTGGGTCGGTGCCGGCGGGGTCAAGATGTCGAAATCGATCGGCAATGTCGTCGATCCGATCGAGGTTGTCGATAAGCTCGGCGTGGATGCGCTGCGCTGGTATCTGGCGCGGCACATGCGTGCGGACAGCGACAGCCAGATCTCGGTCGAGCTGATCACCCAGACCTACAACAGCGAACTGGGCAACAAGATCGGCAACCTGCTGTCACGCGTCGCCAAGTTCTCCAACAAGAACTTCGATGGCAAGGTCCCGCCCCCCGGCCCTCTTACGGAGGACGACGAGGCGCTGCGCAAGTCTGTCGTCGAGGCGGCGTCCGGCTTCAGCCGCTGGATCGATCTTCAGGACATTCCGGCGCGCACGCAGGCGATCGTGACGCTGGCCGAGGAGATGAACGAGTATATCGACAAGCAGGCGCCGTGGACGCTGTTCAAGAGCGAAGAGACCCGCGAGCGCTGCCAGACGGTAATCTACGTGACCCTCGACTGCCTGCGCGTGATCATGGAGGCCCTGCAGCAGGTGATCCCCGGCTCCGCCGGCAAGGCGCTCGCCATGTTGAATGCCCCCGAAGCGCCCCGCCCCTGGACCCCGGTCCTCGACAGGCTTGAGGGCAATGGTGACCTTGGCGAGATCGAGTCGCTGTTTCCGCGCGTTCAATAGGCGGACACTGCTTTCGGACCCTATGAAAGGCGCTCAACCGGGCGCCTTTCTTTTTTCTGCACCTCATCCTGAGGAGGGCCAAATGCCTGTCTGGAAGAAGGATGGGTGGCACATTCGAAGGGTGTGGCCCATCCTTCGAGACAGCGCTGACGCGCTTCCTCAGGATGAGGTGGTGCGAGGCGGTGCAGCCGGCGGGGCCGGGTGTGTGATTGAACCGTTTTCCCGGTCATGCCATGGCTTGACCCACTGCTGTCCGGTTTAGAAAGCACTGTCGGCCTTATGTCGTTGAGAAAGCAACATAGTTCCGTGCAGCGCCAAATCGGGGTACGGAATTGTTCCCCCGATTTGTCGTCCCGGTTTGCCGTGCAAGCGGCAAGACCGGGACCCAGTACCCATTGTGGCCGGAGACTGAAACAAGACGGAAAATCCGGTGGGTACTGGGTTCCGGCCTTCCGCTGCGCTTCAGCCGGAATGACAAGTTCATAGGCTGGGATCGACTCGCTAGATCAAGTCCGAGTTAAACCGGACAGCAGTGGATCAGGTCTGGCAATGACGGCTGAGACGACTGTGGTCAATACACCGTCCTACCCTTTGAGACAGCGTTTTCTCTCGGTCGTCATCCCGGCCAAGCGCAGCGCGAGCCGGGATCGGGGAGGCAATGACCTGTCGGATCTCGCGGTGGCTGTTCACCTGCGCCCGGGCTCCCCGACCCCGGGTCTCACGTCGTTCGCCCGGGGTGACGATGGATGCATTGGTGCGTCTGCCGGCATCATTCCGAACCTTGTCCGGAGGCTCGCCTATCTTCAACCTCATCCCGAGGAGGGCCAGAGGCCCGTCTCGCAGGATGGGCGGCAGATTCGGAGCGTGCGGCTCATCCTTCGAGACAGCGCTCACGCGCTTCCTCAGGATGAGGGTGTCAAGATTTGTCAGTCATCCCGGCCAAGCGCAGTGCGAGCCGGGACCGGGGAGGCAATGACCTGTCGGATCTTGCGGTGGCCGTTCACCTGCGCCCGGGCTCCCCGACCCCGGGTCTCACGTCGTTCGCCCGGGGTGACGATGGATGCATTGGTGCGCCTGCCGGCATCATTCCGAACCTTGTCGGGAGGCTCGCCTATCTTCAACCTCATCCCGAGGAGGGCCAAAGGCCCGTCTCGCAGGATGGGCGGCAGATTCGGAGCGTGCGGCTCATCCTTCGAGACAGCCTCACGCGCTTCCTCGGGATGAGGTTTTGGTGCCGCTCCGCACGCCGTGCGCGTCGCTTAGGCTGCGAGGAACTCCAGGCGCTCGTCCAGCCGTGCCGGGGTGATTTCGAGGATCTCGGCGCTGACAACACCTTCCGCGACAAACGGGTCCTTGCCGACGAAGGCTTCCAGGTCTTTCAGACTCGTGTTGTGGGCGATGATGCCGCCGCCCTTGTTGGGCTGAAGGCTGCCGACCATCAGGAAGAGCCCCTGATCGAAGCCGCTCTTGATCCAGGCCTTGTGTCCTTCCATCAGCTCGCCTGCACGGGCCTTGTTGTCCGAAAATTTCAGCGTAACCACAAACATCTCTTTCTCCTTTGAACTTGGTTTAAGGCACGTCAGGCATCGGCCTCACGGTTCCCGTCGCCGGTTTGCCGCGCAACCCGGGCGACCCAGGCGAGGATCTGATCGACTTCCCGCGCGACATAGACTTCGTCCTTGAAGGATTGCGCGAGCGTCGCGACGCCCTGGCTCCAGCCCAGCACGTGAAGCGCATGCGCCTCGGCGTCCGCGGCGCTGCCAAGCTCCTCAAACTGCCGGGTCAGCCAGTCGCGGAACAGCGCCAGGATACGGTTCGCCTTGTCCTTCGCGGCGTGATCCAGCTTGACGAGTTCCGTCGTCAGCGTCCCGACCGGGCAGCCGTAGGCGAATATCCTGGTCTGATTGACGATCAGGATGCGGACGAAACAGGCAATCCGCCGGGCCGGATCCGCGGATATCTCGTCCCAGTTGCGAAGCATCTTTTCCCGGTCGGACAGGCGTTTTTCGATGACCGCGTCGAGAATCTCGTCCTTGGTCCGGAAGTGGTAGTAGAAGTTTCCGCGCGAGATGCCGACCGCTTCGGCAATGTCGGCAAACGAGGTTTCCCCGAACCCCTGCGCATAGAACAGGTCATCCGCCGCATCGATGATCTGCCGCCTCGTTGAACTCGAATTCATTTGTTCCCAACCCTCCAGACGGGTTCAAACAGCAATTAGGACAATTGACCTAAACTTGATTAGGACAAATGTCCCAATCCGTCAACTCCCCGGATTGAAGCGATGGAACACGGGACAGAAATCGCGAAAACGGAAGACCGGCCGCACAGCCCAAGGTTGGCACCTGCGCCCACTCACACGTTTGTGAAGCCTGCCGTCAAACAATCCTGACAGACAGCTGTCAGGAAGGGTCCGCTACCTTGCAAGGCATCAAAAGCGGCCAGCGAACAGACGCCAACCCGTATATTCGCATCTGATTTCAACAGCTTGCTGATTTAAAACAAAAATGGTGCCAATTACGATGAATTCCGGAACATTGATGTTTTTCATCAACACAGAGGGTACGCGTGTCAGCAGTGCGCATTTTTGCACCGCTGCGGTGCGTTTCGCCCCGTTGGAATCCCGTCTTCGATGCCTACGTTCACAGCGCTTGGTGGCAGTCACAGGGCCGGCGCGAGGCAATTGCGCCGATGCCCATGTGGAGGGACAGATATGACTTACCTGGATGAACGGAACGAACCGTCTTCCGACACAGATCTTTTGGATTTTTTCTACGACACAAGGACACAGACAGAAAGACTGACCGCCCCGCTCACGGACGAAGACATGGGGCTTCAATCCATGGAAGACGCCAGCCCGCCGAAGTGGCACCTGGCGCATACGACCTGGTTCTTCGAGGAGTTCATCCTCAAGCCCCATCTGCCCGGCTACAGGCCGCGCGACGAACGGTTCGCCGTCCTGTTCAATTCCTACTATGTTCAGGCCGGCCCGCGTCATACCCGCTCCAAGCGCGGACTTCTGTCACGGCCGAGCGTGACCGAGGTCACCTCCTACAGGGCCCATGTGGAAGACGCGCTGCGCGAAGGCATGATCTACGACAAGTTCGCGCTGGATCAGGCGCAGCTGGATGCGCTGATCACGCTCGGCTGCCATCACGAGATGCAGCATCAGGAACTTCTGGTCACGGATCTCCTGCACGCGCTGTCTCATAACCCTCTCCTGCCCGCCTACACGCCGCCGCAGCCGGAAGCCGTCGAGGGCGTTCCGGACCGGAGCTGGACGCGTCACGAGGGCGGGCTCCTGGAAATCGGGCACGATGGCAGCGGCTTCGCCTATGACTGCGAAGGCCCCCGGCACAGGGTCTGGCTGGAGCCATACCGGCTGGCGGACCGCCCGGTGACCAATGCCGAGTGGATCGCATTCATGGATGATGGCGGCTACGGGAAACAGCCGCTCTGGCTGATGGAAGGCTGGGCCGTGCGCGAACAGAACAACTGGGACGCTCCGCTTTACTGGTGGAAGCAGGACGGCCAGTGGTGGACCTACACGCTTCAGGGACCGCGTCCGGTCGATCCAGCGGCACCCGTCGTTCACGTCAGCTACTACGAAGCCGATGCCTTCGCCAGATGGGCCGGATACCGTCTGCCGACCGAAGCGGAGTGGGAAGCGGCAGCCCAGCATACAGACATTGCCGGGACCTTCCTGGAAAGCGGTGCCTTTATGCCGCTCGGACGCGACCCCGGGCTGTGGGGCGATGTCTGGCAATGGACCAGCAGCGCATTCTCTCCCTATCCGGGTTTCCGGCCGCCGGAAGGCGCGATCGGCGAATACAACGGCAAGTTCATGGTCAACCAGATGGTTCTGCGCGGCGGCTCCTGCGCAACCCCCAGGCTTCAAATGCGTTCTTCTTATCGAACCTTCTTCTATCCCCACCAGCGTTGGCAGATGCTGGGACTGAGACTGGCGGCAGATCAATGACCAAACACGTACCTCCCGCAGAGCAGGAAACGGATTTCCGGTCGGAGATTCTTCAAGGCCTGGGCGCCGAACGCAAAGCCATCAGCAGCAAATGGCTTTACGATGATGTCGGATCGCATCTTTTCGAGGCCATCACGGAGCTGGATGCCTATTACCCGACACGCACGGAACTCGGCATTCTGGAGGCTCAGCTGCGAAAGTATGCACGGCTGCCGGGTGCGCGCGGCGCGATGGTGGAGCTCGGCAGCGGATCGAGCAGGAAGACCAACCTGCTGCTCGGGGCCTTCCCGGACCTGTCGGTCTACATGCCGATCGACATCTCCGCCAATCACCTGAAGGAGGCCGCCGGCAGGGTCCGCCGCGCCTATCCTTCCCTGGCGGTGATCCCGATTGCGGCGGATTTCACCCAACCGCTCGGGAAGCTGCCGCTTCTGCCCGAACTGCCGGTTCTGGTGTTCTTTCCCGGTTCGACCATCGGCAACTTCGAAAAGAGCGAGGCGGTTGTTCTTCTGAAGAGCATTCGGGACGCCATGCCCGATGCGCACATGATTATCGGCGTCGACAGGCCCAAGGACAAAGCGGTCCTGGTCGAGGCCTATGACGATCCGGCGGGCGTCACGGCGGCATTCAACCTCAATCTCCTGCAGCGGATCAACCGGTCGCTTGGTGCCGATTTCGATCTGTCCCGGTTTCGGCACAGGGCGCTATGGAACGCGGAAGAAAGCCGCATCGAAATGCACCTGGAGAGCCGTTCAGACCAGACCGTCCGGATTGGTGACACGGACATTCGCTTTGTCAGCGGCGAGACCATTCACACGGAAAACTCGCACAAGTATGACGACAAGGCTTTCGCTGAGATTGCCAGCCGGAGCGGCTGGCGGGTGCTTGATACCGATACGGACCCGGACGGGCTGTTCAGCGTTCTGACGCTTCAGGCGCAGTAGTTCCCATCGCCCGCTCCAGATCCCTGCTCGCTTCCGCCTCGAACGCGGCTTCCAGGACGTCCGCGAGACGTCTTGCGGCAAGCCCCGCATCGGACGCGGTTGCGAGCAGGATCTCGGTGTTGTCGAGGGGCGGCATTTTCAGCCCGTTGTCCGTTTCAAGGTCTTCCGGCGCCATGTGGCTGGGCAGGACGGCGACGCCGAGACCCGCGCGCACGGCGGCGAGCGTTCCGGCCAGCGAGCCGCAGACATAGGCCGCACGCGGTTCAAACCCTGCCTTGCGCAGCGCCTCGAAGGCGCGTTTGCGGTAGACGCACGGCTCCGGGCTGACCGCAAGGGGCATGCCCTCCCCGGGTTTCAGGAGCGCGGGATCAGCCGAGACCCACAACAGGGGCTCGGTCCACACCCGCTGACCGCCGATGGCGGCAGCCGGTTCGCGCTTCAGGAGCACGACATCCAGCAACCCGGCGCGGAACTGTTCCAGAAGATTGAGCGTGAGGTCGCAGGTAACCTCAAGACTGGCACCCGGATGCGCCTCGGCATAGTCAGACAACGCTCTTGGAAGATAGGTGGTCGCAATGTCCTCAGGCGTTCCCAGACGCACCAGACCGGTGACCTCATGCGCCCGGAATGCGGACAACGCCTCGTTGTTCAATTCAAGTATCCGCTGAGCGTAGTCGAGAAACCGGGTTCCGGCCGGTGTCAGCACCACATTGCGGGCGCTGCGGCGCAGGAGCCGTTCGCCCAGCAATTCTTCAAGTTTCCGGATCTGCAAGGAGACAGCCGACTGGCTGCGGAAGAGACTTTCCGCCGCCTTGGTGAAACTCCCGGTGCGGCTTGTCAGCACAAACGCCTTCAGCAAGGCCGGATCAATCGTGTCCATATCAATCCATTCATGAGTTTTTCAAATCCAAATACTCAAAATTATTAATTTTTGCAATTCATTTGCAGCCCCTACATGTGGCGCGCACACAGTTTTTCAAACGTCAGGAGACAGACATGAACGTTCACAGCGCGCAGACCGCCTATTCCATAGCACCCTCTGAAACGGCGCAGATTGCCGTTGCCTATGGTGACGGTATCGGTCCGGAAATCATGCGCGCCGCCCTGCGATGCATGCACGCCGCGGGCGCGGACCTGGACATTCATGAAGTCGTCCTCGGCGAGAAGGTCTACGAGGCAGGCCACACGTCCGGGATCCTCCCGGACAGCTGGGGCGTCCTGAGATCCGCCGGAGTTCTGTTCAAGGGTCCGATCACGACGCCTCAGGGCGGCGGCTACAAATCGCTGAATGTCACCATCCGCAAGACGCTCGGGCTCTTTGCCAACATCCGCCCCTGCAGTGCGCTCACGCCTTATGTGGCGTCGAACCACCCAGGCATGGACGTCGTGATCTTCCGGGAGAACGAGGAAGATCTCTATGCCGGCATCGAGCACCGCCAGACCGACGAGGTGTTCCAGTGCCTCAAACTCGTCTCGATCCCGGGTACGGAGCGGATCATCCGGCAGGCCTTCGAATATGCGCGGTCGAACAGACGCAGAAAAGTATCCTGTTTTTCCAAGGACAACATCATGAAACTGACGGATGGTCTGTTTCACAAGATGTTCCTGAAGATATCGGCAGAATACCCTGAAATCGCTGCGGATCACTGGATCGTCGATATCGGGGCCGCCAAGCTCGCCGCGTCGCCGGAGTTGTTCGACGTCATTGTCACGACGAACCTCTACGGGGACATCATTTCCGACATCGCGGCGGAAATCAGCGGATCTGTCGGGATCGCACCGTCAGCGAATATCGGCGAAAGTTTTGCCATGTTCGAGGCCATTCACGGGTCGGCACCCGACATCGCCGGAAAAGGCGTCGCCAACCCGTCCGGGTTGATCCTTGCCGGCGTGCAGATGCTTGCGCATCTCGGGCAGCAGCAGGCCGCGACGAGGCTTCACAATGCCTGGCTGAAAACGATCGAAAGCGGTATTCACACCGCCGATATTCATTCAAAGGCGCAAAGCCGGACAATGGCCGGAACGGAAGAATTCGCCGATGCCGTCATCGACAGGATCGGCGAACTCCCCAACCTGCTCAAGCCAGCCATCCTTCAGAGCCAGCAGACTGCCCCGAAGATCGCGCCGCCTGTGCGTCCGGTTCCGGCGCAACGGCGTCTGGTCGGTGTGGATCTCTTCGTGCGCGACACGGTGGTCGATCCGGACAATCTGGCCGTCCGGCTGATTGCGGCGACACAGCAATGTGCCGCCACACTGACCATGATCACCAACCGCGGCGTGAAAGTCTGGCCGGCAGGCCTGCCCGAAACCTTCAAGACGGATCACTGGCGGTGCCGCTTCGAATGCGACGAGGCGCATCTCAGGCAAGGCGACATCGCCGACCTCATCATGGCCCTGAGCCGGAAGGAGGTCGAGGTCATCAAGACGGAAAACCTTTACACATTCAACGGAGTACCGGGTTACTCGCTCGGCCAGGGACAATAAGAGAAACCGGAACGATCCCATCCGCCACCTTTCCTTCCGGCAGTGCTCCCTGCCGGAAGGTCTTTTTGATCTGAAAACGCACTCCGGGCCCGGAGCCGCGCCCGTGTCAGCCGTTCTGTTTGTCTACCGAAACCGGGTCACCCCGAGCGCGGGCAAATGCCACGAGAAATGTGCGCACGACAATCCCGCTGCCGGATTGTTCCGCTGGTTTTCATCCAGCAAAACACCGGAAAAGAAACATTTGTTTCAGGGTTTGACAAGACAAAAAACAAATGAAACAGTGCGCCGATGGGAGCCAGGCCGCAGCAGCAAATCCGGACAGCGATTTCGGCAAATTACGCCGAGTTGAGCGACGCATTGCGCGTCGCTGCGGACTATATTGCCGAGAACCGGGTGGAAATCGCCACCAGAAGCCTGCGGTCCATCGCTTCCGCGAGCGGTGTTTCACCGGCAAGCTACACGCGCCTGGCACGCGCGCTGGGATACACAGACTACGAAGCGCTGCGGGAGCAAGCCCGCACGGAACTGAACGCAAGCGAGCAAGCGAGCTTCCGCGAAAAAGCGCGCCGACTTCAATCGGACGCCGACCAGCCGCTGCTTCCACGCCAGGTATCCGCCTGCATCGACAACATTCAGGGGCTGATCGCCGATATAGATCCGTCAACACTTGAGGCGGTGGTGGAACAGCTGTCGGGATCGCGAAAGGTTGTCTTGATCGGCGCCCTCGGCTCGGCCGGTTTTTCAGACTATTTCGCCTACCTCGCCAAATGGTTCGATGACCGCTGGTCGGTCGCGGGGCGGAACGGAACCACACTGGGCAGCACGCTCGCCGGGCTGGACGGGAAGGATACAGTGCTGATCATCTCCAAGCACCCCTATGCCCACAGGTCCGTGCGTGCCGCCAAGATTGCGGCCACTAAAGGCGCAACAGTCGTGGTTCTGACCGACAGCCGTGCCTTTCCTGGCCTGCAATACGCCGACTATCACTTCATTCAACGAACTGAAAGTCCACACTTTTTTTCGTCTTACGCAGCCACGCTCGTCCTGATAGAGACCATAACGGGCATGCTGGTTGCGCGGGCCGGATCCGATGCCGAGGCACGGATCCAGGAAGTTGAGAAGCATAATCGCTTGCTCGACGAGATTGAAAATGTCTAGGGTGGTGTGCCACGCTTGACTTAAGAATTTTAACAATGGGGAAGTCTAGTCAAATGATGATGAAAATGAACCTTGCAGGTGCTGTTCTGGCGACCAGCATCGCATTTACCGGAGCAGCAACGGCCGAAGAATTCATCACGATCGGAACCGGTGGCGTCACTGGCGTTTACTACCCGACCGGTGGTGCGATCTGCCGCCTGGTCAACAAGGGCCGCAAGGACCACGGCATTCGCTGCTCGGTCGAATCCACGGGCGGCTCGGTGTACAACATCAACACGGTTCGTGAAGGTGAACTTGAGTTCGGTGTCGCACAGTCTGACTGGCAGTACCATGCCTTCAACGGCACCTCGAAATTCGAAGACAAAGGTCCGTTCGAGAACCTGCGCGCAGTCTTTTCGGTTCATCCCGAGCCGTTCACGGTCGTGGCACGTGCCGATTCCGGCATCAAGAACTTCGAGGATCTCAAGGGCAAACGCGTCAACATCGGCAACCCGGGTTCCGGTCAGCGCGGCACCATGGAAGTCCTGATGGAAGCAATGGGCTGGACCACCGGCGATTTCGCCCAGGCGACCGAGTTGAAGGCCGCCGAGCAGTCCGCAGCGCTTTGCGACAACCAGATCGATGCCATGGTCTATACGGTCGGTCACCCTTCCGGTTCCATCCAGGAAGCGACGACCGCCTGTGATTCCGTTCTGGTAAACGTGGGCGGCGATGCCGTCGACAAGCTTGTCGGCGACAACAGCTACTACCGGACCGCGACCATTCCGGGCGGCATGTACCGCGGCAATGACGGCGACACGAACACATTCGGCGTGGGCGCGACCTTCATCACGTCCGCCGATGTTGCTGACGACACGGTTTACACGCTGGTCAAGTCGGTGTTCGAGAACTTCGACGCGTTCAAGAAGCTGCATCCCGCATTTGCAAACCTGAAGCCGGAAGAAATGGTTGCTGACGGACTGTCCGCCCCGATTCATCCGGGTGCTGCCAAGTACTACAAAGAGCAAGGCTGGATCAACTAATCCAGAACCGCTTCGGGTCCGGGGATCACATCTCCGGACCCACTTCTTTGCGCTGAAGAACGTTAGTAAAAACGCGGGCGCAAACGAATTGCATGTCACGTTTTTCTAGGGGCCGCTGGCCCGAAACACCCGGGAATTTATGGGCGCGGCTCCTTCGCGAGCTGTTGGATGGGGGATTTTCATGGCGGATCAGAATCAACCGAACAATCAGGACTCACGGCGAGGTCTGTCGGAAGAAGAGCTTCAGGAACTTGTTGCCGCTTCCGATTCCGGCTCGCGCAATCCGGCCGGAAGCGTCGGCCTGCTTTTGGCAGGGGTCGCGTTCTTATGGTCCGTGTTCCAGGTTCTTCTTGCATCCCCGGTCGCCTACTACATCCTTCCCGGCGACCTGATCAACAACAGCCGCCAGTTCCACCTTGCCTTTGCGATGTTCCTGGCCTTCATGGCCTATCCCGCGCTCAAGAGCAGTCCGCGCCACTACATTCCGATACAGGACTGGATCCTCGCGTTGTTCGGTGCGTTCATCGCGCTCTACGGGTTTTTCTTCTACGAGAAAATCGTCAATAACGGCGGCCTCGCCGACGACATGGACAAGTGGTTTGCCCTGGCCGGCATTGTTGTGCTGTTTGAAGCCGCAAGACGCGCGCTCGGCCCCGCGATGGCCGCGGTTGCGACCGTGTTTCTGCTCTATGTTTTCTTCGGTTCAAGCGAATGGGTTCCCGAGGTCATCCGCTGGAAGGGCGCTTCGCTGAAGAAAGCGATGAGCCACATGTGGATCACCTCGGAGGGGGTCTTCGGCATCGCCCTCGGTGTCTCCACCAAATTCGTCTTTCTGTTCGTGTTGTTCGGTGCGCTACTGGACAAGGCGGGAGCCGGAAACTACTTCATCCAGATGGCCTTCGGCGCGCTCGGGCACCTCAAGGGCGGCCCCGCCAAGGCCGCCGTGGTCGGTTCCGCCGCAACCGGCCTGATCTCCGGTTCCTCGATCGCGAACGTTGTCACGACCGGCACCTTCACAATTCCCTTGATGAAGCGCGTCGGCTTCTCATCGGAACAGGCCGGCTCGGTCGAAGTGGCCTCGTCGGTCAACGGTCAGATCATGCCTCCGGTCATGGGGGCCGCCGCGTTCCTGATGGTCGAATATGTCGGCATCTCTTACGTCGACGTGATCACGCATGCCTTCCTGCCCGCAGTCATTTCCTATATCGCGCTGGTCTATATCGTGCACCTTGAAGCGGTGAAACGGAACATGCCGACGATCGGCCACAAAACCGTTTCCACGCTGCGCACTGTCCTGGGGATGTTCTTCTTCTTCGCCGGGTTTGCAGCGCTCTGTTACGGTGTCAAGTTCCCGGTCGGCTGGATCGTTGCGGCCGTTCCCGAAGGTGCGAGCTGGATCCTGGCAGTGCTGGTGTTCGTCGCCTATCTCGCCCTCCTGAAGCTTGCGGCGACGGTCGACGACCTGCATCCGGACGATCCGAACGAGAAGGAAATCACGCTTCCGGAAATCGCCGAGATCTACAAGGCAGGCCTCTATTACCTGCTGCCGATCGTCGTGCTCGTCTACTTCCTGATGATCGAACAGAAATCGCCTGGACTTTCGGCGTTCTGGGCAACAGCCCTGCTCTTCGTGATCCTGCTGACCCAGCGCCCGATCAAGGCGATTTTCCGCGGGGAAAGCGAAACCGTCAACGAGCTGAAGGAAGGCGTCAACGACCTTGTCCACGGCATGATCGACGGCGCCCGCAACATGATCGGCATCGGCCTGGCGACAGCAACCGCCGGCATCATTGTCGGCACTGTCACCCTGACAGGCATCGGGCAGGTCATGGCCGACCTTGTCGAGTTCGTGTCGGGCGGTAACCTGGTCCTGATGCTGATGTTCGTGGGTGTTCTGTCACTGGTCCTAGGCATGGGTCTTCCAACCACCGCGAACTACATCGTCGTGTCCTCGCTCATGGCCGGTGTGGTGGTTGAACTGGGCGCGCAGTCCGGTCTGATCGTGCCGCTTATCGCCGTGCACCTGTTCGTGTTCTACTTCGGGATAATGGCGGATGTGACGCCTCCTGTGGGCCTGGCATCCTTCGCCGCGGCGGCCGTCTCGGGCGGCGACGCCATCCGGACCGGTTTCACGGCCTTCTTCTACTCGCTCAGAACCGTCGCCCTGCCCTTCATGTTCATCTTCAACACCGATCTGTTGCTGATCGATGTCGGATGGCTGCAGGGAACGCTTGTCTTCGTGGTCGCAACAATCGCGATCCTCGTCTTCACCGCGGGCACGATGGGTCACTTCGTCACCAAGAGCCGGATCTACGAAAGCGTTGCTCTTGTGCTGATCGCATTCGTGCTGTTCCGGCCGGACTTCTTCATGAACCGGATTCAGCCTCCGTTCGAACAGATCCCTCCGACGCAGTTCGTGCAGGCGGTCGGCAATGCACCGGCAGGCCAGGAAATCCGGGTGACCGTCAGCGGGCCTGATTTCGACACCGGGGAAACGACCGAGAAGACGATCATCGTCAATCCCGGCACGGAAGACGGTGGAGAAGCACGGCTTGAAGCGCTTGGTCTCACCGTTCTCGACGAAGACGGTGTCCTGAAGATCGACGAACCGTTCCCTGGCACCCCCTACTTCGAGGAGCTCGGCGATTTCGACTTCTACGGCGATGATCCCGTGATCGCCAAGGAGGCACAGGTCGAGGTCAAACAGATGCCCAAGGAACTTGTCTATATCCCCGGCCTGCTGCTGCTGGTGGTGGTCTATCTGATCCAGCGCGCGCGCGCTGGCCGCGAGAAAGGAGTGCCGGCATGAGCATCAAGTCAGTGCTGTGTGCAGTCGACATTTCACACGAGGATGATGTGCAGGTGCTTCAGACGGGCGACAAACTCGCGCGTCTCGATGGAGCTCAGCTGGATGTCATCACCGTCGTGCCGAACTATGGCGTGACGCTGGTCAACTCCTATTTCGACGAGAACTTTCAGGGCGAATTGGTCACGAAGACGAAATCGGCCCTGAACGACATGGTCACTCGCGTGCTGGGTGAAGAGCGGAACCAATCCGTTCGTCACATCGTCGCGGCGGGTTCCATTTACGAGGAGATCCTGGAGGCGGCCAAGCAAGCCGGCGCCGACCTCATCGTCATTGGTGCTCACAAGCCGGATCTGAAGGAGTTTCTCCTCGGCCCGAATGCCGCACGGGTCGCGCGCCATTCCCAATGTTCGGTCTATATCGTCCGGGAATAGGTTTGCGGGTCGACACCAGCAAGTGAACTAAACGTCTTTAAAGGATTGAAGCCGTGGGGCCGATGAAGGGTTCCACGGCTTTTCGTTTCGCGGGCGTCAGGCACCGACGCCCGCGGCTCCACGTGGCCTTCGAAGCTGACCGACAGCCGTCTTCGAGCTATGCCAAGCAAGCAAAACGCGCCGGGACATGTCCACCCAGCTTTTTCGGTCATCATGCGCGAATCATTATATGTTCTGCATTCCGAACACAGAATTCGACTAGCAGAAGCTACCAAAAATTAAGCAAAGCAACCTTCCTCAACCAGAAAGGAAGAGGTTTGTTTACCGCAACCGGGGTAAATTTGCTGCATGCTTGGGCTTATCAGGAAATCTACGCAGAGGAAGTTTCTCGCGATCATGTTCGCGGCATTGATTGCCGTAAACGGACCGCTGCTGATTACGTTTTTTGTCATGACGAAAAACTCGGTCGAGCGCGAAATGATCGCGAAGAAACGGGTGCTGCTTGATGCCAACAGCAAAGCCCTGAGCAAGGCGCTTTGGGACTTTGACTATGACAACCTGAGAAAATGGGCCGGCGCGATCGCGAATGACCGCGACATTTTCAGCATCGAAATCCTCGACGACAACGACAAGTCTCTGGCACTGATCTCCAAGGACGGCAGCGCAGACACAGCGCTTAACAGGGAAAATGCCCTGTTTTCAAAGGAAATCACACACACGGTGGACGGGGTTGAGCACAACGTCGGGACCTTGCGCATCCGCTTCATATCCAGCCACATCAGCAATGCAGCCGTTCGTGAAGTCGTCAAATCGGCGATCCTGTTTGTCGTGTCGACGATATCGGTTCTGGTCGCCGCGCTGATTGCCAACCGTTTCATGATCACGCGGCCGCTGCTTCGCCTGAACGATGCGATCGAAGCCACGCAACGCTCGGGCACCCGCCGGAAGGTGGACTGGAATTCCTCGGACGAACTCGGCCGCGTTACCAGCGCATTCAACGAAATGCAGGAGAGACTGGATCAGGACGAGGCGCAGTTGATCAGGGCCAACAGACGTCTGACGTTTCTCTATAACAACACGCCCGTGATGCTGTATTCGATCGACAGCGACGACAACATTCGCAACGTTTCGGACTACTGGCTGCACGCGACGGGCTACAACCGAAGCAACGTCATCGGCCGCAAGTTCTGCGAATTCATCCATGACGACTTCAAATCCGACTACCTGAAAAACCGGAGCATGCTCTCGGACGGCAGGAACGAGACGCTGGAACTGACGTCGGTCTTCCAGAAGGCGGATGGCAGCTGTCTTGATGTCCTGATCACGGAAACCAAGGATTTCGACGACAGCGCGCACGGCGGCAGTTCGCTGTCGGTCATGACCGACATCAGCAAGCTGAAGGCCGCCGAGGCTGAAATCCTGCGACAGGCGCGAACCGACTACCTGACAGGACTGGTGAACCGAGAGGGTTTCGCAGACCGGTTGAATGCTGCGATAGAGAGTTCGGACGGCTCTGACGATATCGCGGTCCTGTTCTTTGATCTCGACCGCTTCAAGTGGGTCAATGACAATCTGGGGCACTTCGCGGGCGACCGCGTTTTGCAGTCGGTGACCCGCGAAATCGCGGAACTGCTGGAGGACGACGATTGTTTCGGCAGGTTCGGCGGCGACGAATTCGCGATCATGCTGTCGTGCAAATCGAGCAAGAAACGGGCTGTTGAACTTGCCACGAAGATCAATCGAACGTTGAACCGTCCCATCGACCTGGGCGGCCGGACGCTGCAGATTTCCGCCAGCGTCGGGATCTCGTTCTATCCTGACAACGCGAAAAGCGCGGAAGAGCTCCTCAAGGCATCAGACGTCGCGATGTACCGGCAGAAGAACAGCGGGCGAAACGGCTTTTGCGTCTTCAACGAACAGTTCGGCAAGGAGGCCAGTCAGCAGCTCGAGGTCAAGGAAGTCATCTCCGAGGCGCTGGAGAATGACTGGTTCCAGCTGCATTTCCAGCCGATCGTCGATCTGAAGAGCAGAACGCCAATCGGCTATGAAGGGCTGCTGCGCCTTGTCCACCCTCAAAGGGGTGTACTGCCTCCCCTTGAATACATCCGCGCTGCCGAACAGACCGGAGGCATCCTGGAAATCGGCGACCTGGTTCTGGAACTGGGCCTCGATGCACTTGAACGCATGCAGGCCAGCCAAAGCTGCAACACCGCCTACGTCGCCCTGAACTTTTCCGCTGCGCAGTTTCTGCCGGACCTGGCAAACAACCTCAGAGAGAAGCTGGCAGCTCATCGCGTCAATCCGGGACGGCTGGTTCTCGAGATCACCGAAACGACCCTCATGCAAAACAGCATGGGGCTGGACGGGCTCATTGAAGACATCCGGAAACTGGGCTGCACCGTTGCGCTGGACGATTTCGGTACTGGCTTCTCGTCTCTCAGCTACATGCATCGCTTCCCGGTCGACACGGTCAAGATCGACAGGTCGTTCATTAAAGGGCTCGACGAGCGGTCAGGCATCGAGCGAACCAACAAGACGGCCGCATTGATCGAGGCGGTTGTCGGGTTGTCGCAAAAGCTCAAGCTGAAAGTCATTGCCGAAGGCATCGAGAGCGAGGCTCAGTGCAGCCGCCTCGTGGAACTGGGTGTCGAAACCGGTCAGGGGTTCCTGTTCGGCAAAGCTGAACCACTTGCAGCTCACCTTTCGGAGCACGAAACCGGACGCACCGAAAATACGCTGCTGCTGGACGAGAAGCTGCGAAACACCGCATAGGACTGACTGACGGACCCGAGCAATCGAGGATCAAGCAATGCGAAAATTGACGAGAAGATCCGTTGTCGCCGGCCTCACCGCCGTCACCACCCTGCCCGTGGCCGGTTCCGCCAGCGCGGACAGCGAACTCGTGTCCCTCAAGGTCATGACGGAGGAATATCCGCCTTTCAACTATCACGACGGAACGGCCCTGCGCGGGATCAGCGTCGAGATCATGGAAGAGATCTTCAAGCGGACGCTGTCGGGTCACACCCGGAAGGACATCGCGCTTCTACCCTGGGCACGGGGCTACAATCTTACCCTGCAGAGACCGGGACATGCGCTCTTTTCAACCACGCGCACCCAGGACCGCGAAAGCCTGTTCCGGTGGGTCGGCCCTTTCGTTTCGACGGTGGTCGGCCTGACGGCGCGCAAGGACCGCAACCTGAAAATCGAAACGGTGCATGATCTTGCCAAGATCCGTATCGGCGTCGTCAAGGATGATGTCGGGCAATTGCTCCTGCGCGCCCAGGGCGTTCCGGACGACCGCATCGAGCCCGTCCTGTCGAACGAGCAGAATTTCCGCAAGCTCATTGCCGGGCGCGTGGATGCCATTTCCTATGAAACCGAGGTGACACGCTGGGGCCTGCAGCAGATGGGTGCCGATCTCAGCGAATACGAGACCGTCTACGACCTCAATCGGGGCGAACTCTATCTCGCGCTCCATCACCAGACCTCAGGCGAAGTCATCGATGCCCTGCAGGAGGCTTTCGATTCCATGGTCCGCGATGGCACCCATGACAAGATCCTGAAAGGATACGGTATACGCTCTTCGGACTCGTGAGCCTGCGATGACGCGTCAAGCCGGCCTCGAAAGCACCTTGCCGCGGGGCGCGTCACGCGCTGCGGGATAGCACCGTCTTCAGCCTGGCGGCTTCGTCACCGAGCGGGCGAGTTTGCGGCCAGGCGATATAGTACCCCTTCCCCGTGATCATCTTGCGGTCATGCATTGCCACCAGCGCGCCTGACGCAATTTCGTCCCTCAGCAGCGGCAACGCTCCGAGGGCCAGACCGTCTCCCCTGAGCGCCCGGCCGATTGTCTGATTGTAGCTGGCGCAATCGACGCGCCCGTTTTGCTCGAACTCCGTCCATCCGGTTCTCTGGATCCAGACCGACCAATCCGTCCAGTTCGGCGCCATGCGCGCAAAATTCAGGAGTGGCGGTCTCGCCACTGGCTCCCGGGCGCTTGCGTTCCAGACAACGGCGGGTGTCCCGACCGGAACGATTTCCTCTTCGAACAACAGTTCCAGGTTCCAGCCCGGCAGCCTTTCCTCACCATGCAGGATGACGAGATCGTTTTCCGGTCTGAGCAGGTCGCCCAGTTCGTCAGCGGTGCTCAGGTTGAACGGGCAGGCATCGTCGGACAAGGCAAAGTCACGCAGTTTCGCCTGAAGCCAGAACGTTGCCAGCGCCGTGACAGAGGCAATCTGGACCACCGGCTGCGCAGGCACCTTTATGGTCCGGAAGGCCCAATCCAGGTAGTCCAGCGTCATGCCCGTCTTTTCCGCGAGGTATTCGCCAGCCTCTGTCGGAACCAGCTTTCTGCCGCTTCGCACGAACAGATCGACGCCGAGCCACAGTTCCAGCTGCTTGATGCGTTTGCTGACGGCGGCTTGCGTCACGTAGAGCTCGTCAGCGGCCTCGGTGAAATTCAGATGCCGCATGGCCGCCTCGAAAAACACGATCGTATCCAGCGGCGGCAGCGACTTGCGATAGTTTTGCATTCCCTAAAGTTATCCAATCCGTAGAGAATTTCCATGGTTTTATTGACGTCGCGCTGAGTTGATATTCCTTTTTGTAGGAAGAGGAGACAGAGGCGATGGCCGAACTGGACTGGCACGCTGAGCGCAGTGACCTCGACGGTCTGGCGCAATTGGACCGCAGCCCGTCAGATGACGGCATCGACCAGGTGGCGGTGCGAACCTACCGGCAGGGCCGCGTGCGCGCACAGATGCTTGCCTATGGTGTGGATGCGGTGATCCTGTCGGATCCGGTCAGTATCCGCTATGCGACGGGTACGCGGAACATGCAGGTCTTTTCCATGCGCAACACGCCGTCACGCTATCTGGTGATGACCCAGGACCGGTCGATCCTGTTCGAGTTCACCGGATGCGAGCATCTGGCACAAGGCTTTGAAACCGTCGACGAAGTGCGGCCGGCAAGAACCGCGAGTTTCGTTGCCGCCGGTCCGCACATTGCCGAACGCGAACAGGAATGGGGCCTGGAAATGGCTGCCCTGATCCAAAAGCTCACCGGTAAGCGAAAGGCGACTGTCGGCGTAGAACGGCTGAACGCCGGCTCGAAATTCGCGCTTCACGAGGCCGGTTTGACTGTGGTCGATGCACAGCAGCCCGTCGAAATGGCGCGTGCGATCAAGTCGCCCGAGGAAATGAAATGCGTGATTGCCTCGCTGCGCGCAACGGAAACGGGCGTGGCGCGTTTGCGGGAAGCCATTCGGCCGGGACAGACGGAAGCGGAACTCTGGTCCGTGCTGCATCAATCGATCATTGCGCAGAATGGGGACTATGTCGAAACGCGGCTGCTCAATGCCGGTGCGCGTACGAACCCCTGGTTCCAGGAAGCCTCCGCTAGCGTCATCAACGCCAACGATCTGATCGCGCTCGATACGGACGTCGTCGGGTGCCACGGCTACTATGCCGACTTCTCGCGCACGTTTCACGCCGGTCCGGACAGGCCCAGCGCGGCGCAGAAGGAACTCTACAAGGTCGCCTTCGAACAGGTGCACCACAACATGGATATTCTCCACCCGGGCATGACGTTCCGGGACTACGCCGACAAGGCCTGGAACATTCCGGAAAAATTCTACAAGAACCGCTATTACCTGTCCGCGCACGGGGTCGGCATGACGGGTGAATATCCTTACCTCTACCATCACGGCGACTTCCCGGATGCCGGCTATGACGGCGTGCTGGAACCGGGCATGACCCTGTGTGTGGAAAGCTTCATCGGCGCGGACGGCGGAAAGGAGGGCGTCAAGCTGGAACAGCAGGTGCTTGTCACGGAGACCGGGATCGAACTCCTTTCCCTGTTTCCGTTTGAAGATGAATTGCTGAACTGAGCGCGGTAATCACGGCTCTCACCACGCCCGTCCCGTTCACGCGTGCGGAAGCGCGAGCGCGAAGATGCCCACGAGGATGAGACTGACGGCCCACACCCTGTCCAGGTTGAACCAGGCCTTCTGCAGGAACTTCAGTCCGAGCCAGGAATAGACGCCAAACGCGATCAGGCCACCGGCGGTCGCCATGGCGAGCGTATGGACCACCGAGACCAGAAGCGCCATGCGCACGTCGGCACCCATCAGCGTGCCGGCCGCCTGGTGTCCCTCGTTCTGCACCGAGCAGATCCCGAGATAGATGGGCACCAGCATCAGCCCTGCCCCGTGCGCGATTGCGACGAGAAAAGACCAGAGCCCCAGTTTTGCCGGCGATACCCGCGCCAGAAAGCGCGGGTGCCTGTTGGTTATCAGGAGATAGAGCCCCAGACCGATCACGAGGCAGGCGGCAAAGATCCTTATCTCGTTCTCCAGGCTGACCAGTGTGATCATCGCGGAAAACGGCAGCAGAATTGCCAACATGGCCAGAAAATGCCCAGCGGCCAGAGAGAGCAGCGCGCGCGGCAAAGCCTGCGCGCGCCTTTCCATCAGCGCCGCCGATACGGCGAGCGGCCACCCCATGCCGGGATTGAGCCCGTGATAGAGGCCGGAGCCGATGACGGCCAGCCAGAGGGCCGTCATGCTCATTCCTTCCAATTTCTAGACCGACGGGTAGCAGAAACTGTCCGTCGAACAGTCACCGCCTTCCAGCCTGATCTGGTGTGACCGGTAGCCTTGCGGGAATTCGACCCAGAAGTTCTCGTCCAGCGCCAGGCCGCCGTTGGGGCCCGCATTCGCCATGACCATCGCGGCGCCCCGGTCACCGGGATAAAACTGGTCATCCCAAGTGGAATAGAGGGAGTTGGTCCAGTAGACCCGCTTGCCGTCCCGGCTGATCTCGACCATCTGGGGACCGTAGCCGAATTCCCTTCCGTTCGGATGTCTGGTCTTTTTCACGATCCCGCCGATTTCCACCTTGCCGGCAAGCTTGGGGTTCATCGGATCGGAGACATCGTATTGATGCATTTCGCCCGTGCCCCAGCAGGCGACATAGAGGAACTTGTCGTCGAGGCTGAGATCGATGTCCGTGACAAGGGGCGGCACCGCGGAAAACCCTTTCAGCATGTCCGGCAAGTCATCGGGATCGGCAGGCTGCGGATCGATCGTGACCGTCTTCTTCGCTTCAAATGTGCCATCGTCATTGCGCCACCAGGTGAAGATGGAGCCTTGCAGATTGGTCGTGTCGACAACGACACCACAGAACCCGTACTGCTTGGCAGGGTCATGCGCCGGCCGGATCTCCAGCGCCATCTGATGGTTTTCGCCCAGATCGATCGTCTGTACGTTCTTGCGCGCCCTCAGGTCCCAGAAATGGATCCGGTGCCCGTATTTGTTGGACAGGAGATCTTCCGGAACCAGTCCGTTCTCGAACTGCGGCGGCAGGCCCCATTCCGAAGACACCATGTAGTCGCGCGGAAGGTTCCACCAGAAATCATAGTGTTTGTCCTGAATGCCCCGGTCCATTTCGTATCGGCCCCGGATCTCGAAGGTTTCGCAATCCATGATGAAAATGCCGGGAGGTCCGTCAGTTCCATCCTCGCCGCCGCCGCCCAGCGTCGAGACGTATATCCCCTCCGGACCGCAATGGATCGTGTGCGGCCGGGAATATCCCGTCTTCGCAAAGACTTCTTCCGGTTCGATGATCTTGTGGATCTTCGCGTCGAGCGGTTCCTTGACGTCTATGACGTAAATCCTCGAGGAACGGATGCCCGGAATGATGAGATAGCGGCGTTCCAGAAATGCATGGCCAGTCAAAGGGGACAATGCCGACGAACAGGCATTCCAGCCGAAATGATGAAATTCGTCGCCGGTGTTGGGCATCATGACGGTATGAACGATCTTGCCGTAGTCGGAACTCTCGGGATCGACATTCACCACGGCCAGGCCGTCGGGCTGGGTGAAATCCGGGCTCAGCATCAGCGTGAAGGCCAGTTTTTCAACCGGGGCCTCCATCGCCATCTGCGCAGTCGGATAAAAACTCGGATCTGGCCTCAAATTCATGTCGTCCTCCCTGAATTGCGACAATTATCAAGACGGGTTACCCGCAACTTTGTCTTTCGTGGTTTACGGTTCCGTCTTTTCCTTTCGGTCTGGTTCTCGTGGCTTGCTTATCGGTCGGGACAGATGCGCGTTGTTGCCGCGTCGTTCAAAGCCCCGGGAAGAAGAGGATGCCTTAACGTTAGGGTCAGGTCGAGAGCAAAAATTTTCTAAATTATTGACGTTAGGCGCAAAGTGACAACGACTGAAAACGGCTTTCAACAAATGCGGGCGCGAACAATTGACCCCATCATGAAAAAACCGACCTTATTGCAAACTCGGCCTAGGCAAACTTCGCCCAACGTCCTATCTAATCGTAATATTGCGATGGGTTCCGATCCCGGAGCGCGCGCGTAACCAGGCCTGCCTTCAATCTTCCGGAGAGCTTTCCAATGAGCGATACCTCGACCTATACCCCGCCCAAAGTCTGGACGTGGGAACAGCCGAACGGCGGTGAATTCGCAAGCATCAACCGGCCGATCTCCGGTGCGACCCACGAAAAGGACCTGCCTGTCGGCGATCACCCGCTGCAGCTGTATTCGCTGGCAACGCCCAACGGAGTCAAGGTGACGATCATGCTGGAGGAGTTGCTGGCACTTGGCCACAAGGGGGCCGAATATGATGCCTGGCTGATCCGCATCAACGAAGGCAACCAGTTCTCAAGCGGCTTCGTCGGGGCAAATCCCAACTCGAAAATTCCGGCTCTGGTGGATCTCAGCACGGCGACACCGACGCGGGTGTTCGAGTCGGGTTCGATCCTGATGTATCTTGCGGAAAAGTTCGGCGCATTCCTGCCCAAGGATGCTGCTGCCAGAACCGAAACGCTGAACTGGCTGTTCTGGCAGATGGGCTCCGCTCCGTATCTCGGCGGCGGTTTCGGGCATTTCTATGCCTATGCGCCGGAAAAATTCGAATACCCGATCGACCGCTTCGCCATGGAAACAAAGCGTCAGCTTGACGTGCTGGACAAGGCGCTCGCTGATCGTCCCTATATTGCAGGGGACGAGTACACGATTGCCGACATGGCAATTTTCCCCTGGTATGGCGGACTTGTCCTCGGCCGGCTTTACAATGCAGCCGAATTCCTCTCCGTCGATGACTACAAGAACGTCAAGGCCTGGGCCGAGAAGATCGACGCCCGTCCGGCCGTCATCCGGGGACGCAGGGTCAACAAGGCCTGGGGCGAAGACCACGAACAGTTCCATGAGCGGCACAGTGCTTCGGATCTGGACCCCAAAGAGCCGGTAGAAACGGCGGCGGAATAAGCAATCGGGAGCGGCCTGCGTCGACAGGTCGCTGCCCACCCACGCGGGCCAACAGCAATCGCCAATCGCGATGTTTCGGTTGGGACCAGAAAATATTACTAATTCCGATTTAAATCGGAGTATTCCGGCTGGAATTCATACCGACCACCAAGACTAAGATACCCGCCAGCGCATTTTTCTTAAAAAATCAGTTCAAATGCTGATCCAAGGTTGGCTGCGCAATACACGACCATTCCCGCGGAAACACGTCTTGTCATAAGTATAATTTTCGTCTCTATATGCAGCCACGCACAAAAATCGGGGCATGCGGGGGACACTTCTTTTTCCTTTCGCCCACGATCCCACATTCTCGGCCATGTCCTGGTCACCATCTTGGAGCGACATATGTCAGAAGCCCTAAAGATCGGCACACCCAAGGAAATTTTCCCCGGGGAGGCCCGCGTGGCCATGACCCCGGAATCAGCGAAGCAGCTGCAAAAGCTCGGTTATACCTGTCTCGTTCAGAGCGGTGCCGGCAAAGCAGCCGGTTTTTCCGACGAGGCTTACAAGGAAGCCGGTGTCGAAATCGTCAAGACGGCGCCCAGCCTCTGGAAGCAGTCCGACATCATCGCCAAGGTGCGCCAACCGGAAGACAAGGAGCTTGGCTATCTGACGGCAGCCAAGACCCTGATTTCGTTCTTCAACCCGGGCGGCAACGAGGCCGGGCTTGAGGCCGCGAAGGAAAAGGGTGCCAATGTCATCGCGATGGAAATGGTGCCCCGCATCTCGCGCGCCCAGAAGATGGACGCGCTTTCCTCCATGGCCAATATCGCCGGTTACCGTGCGGTCATAGAGGCCGGCAATAATTTCGGGCGCTTCTTCACCGGTCAGATCACGGCAGCGGGCAAGGTCCCGCCCGCCAAGGTCCTGGTGGTCGGCGCCGGTGTGGCAGGCCTTGCGGCCATCGGCACGTCAACCTCGCTCGGTGCAATTACCTACGCTTTCGACGTGCGCCCGGAAGTGGCCGAACAGGTCGAATCCATGGGCGCCGAGTTCGTCTATCTCGACTTTGAGGAAGAACAGACGGACGGCGCGGCCACGGGCGGCTATGCCAGCGTGTCGTCGCCGGAGTTCCGCGAGGCCCAGCTTGCCAAGTTCCGCGAGTTGGCGCCGGAGATGGACATCGTCATCACGACGGCCCTCATTCCGAACCGGCCCGCGCCGAAGCTCTGGCTTGAAGACATGGTCAAGGCGATGAAGCCGGGCTCGGTGATCATCGACCTTGCCGCCGAGCGCGGCGGCAACGTGGAAGGCACCGAGGCGGACAAGAAGGTCGTCACGGACAACGGTGTCACGATCATCGGCTATACGGACTTCCCCTCGCGCATGGCAGCGCAGTCCTCAAGTCTCTACGCGACGAATGTCCGCCACATGATGACGGACCTGACACCGGAAAAGGACGGTCAGCTCGTCCACAACATGGAAGACGACGTCATCCGGGGCGCGACGGTCACACATCAGGGTGAAATCACCTTCCCGCCTCCCCCTCCGAAGGTTCAGGCAATCGCCGCGAAGTCGAAGGAAAAGCCGAAGGAACTGACACCGGAGGAAAAGCGGGCCGCGGAGGCAGCTGCCTTCAAGGCGCAGACCAAGCAGCAGGTCACGCTGCTCACGGTCGGCGGCATCCTGATGCTGCTTGTCGGTCTGATCGCGCCTGCGAGTTTCCTGCAGCACTTCATCGTGTTCGTACTGGCCGTTTTCGTCGGCTTCCAGGTCATCTGGAATGTCAGCCACTCGCTGCACACGCCGCTGATGGCGGTCACCAACGCAATTTCGTCGATCATCATCGTCGGCGCGCTGCTGCAGGTGGGGTCGGGGTCCTTCCTCATCATCCTGCTGGCCGGACTGTCCATCTTCATGGCCGGGATCAATATTTTCGGCGGTTTCCTCGTCACACGGCGCATGCTCGCCATGTTCCAGAAGTCTTAAGGAGCCCGACCCATGGAATTCGGTTTCACCACTGCCGTCTACGTGGTTGCGGCTGTTCTGTTCATTCTTTCGCTCGGGGGTCTCTCGGGTGAGGAAAGCGCAAAACGCGCCGTCTGGTACGGCATTGCCGGCATGGCGCTTGCCGTCGTCGCCACGCTCATCGGTCCGGGCTCCGGCCTCTGGCTGCTCTCCTTGCTCCTGATCGCCGCCGGCGGTGTCATCGGTTATTTCGTCGCCCAGCGCGTCCAGATGACGGAAATGCCCCAGCTGGTCGCCGCGATGCACTCGCTTGTCGGTCTCGCAGCCGTGTTCGTGGGCTTCAACGCCTATATCGAGCTTGGCCGCGTGCTCGCGATGAGCGAAGACGAGCGCAAGGCGCTGGAAGGCTTTGCTGCCCTCCTGGCCAAGAAGACCAGCGCCGAGCAGGCGATTCTGAAAGTCGAGGTTTTCCTCGGCGTCTTCATCGGTGCCGTCACCTTTACCGGCTCCGTCGTCGCCTTCGGCAAGCTTGCGGGCAAGATCACGTCCAAGGCGGAAAAGCTGCCGGGCGGACATGCCCTCAATGCCGGCGCTGCCATCCTGTCCTTCATCCTTCTGATCCTGTTCCTGAGCGGTGCCGGGATCTGGACGCTTATTCTCATGACGCTGCTGGCCTTCTTCATCGGCTATCACCTGATCATGGGGATCGGCGGCGCGGACATGCCCGTTGTTGTGTCCATGCTCAACAGCTATTCGGGCTGGGCGGCGGCGGCCATCGGCTTCTCCCTGGGCAACGACCTCTTGATCGTGGTCGGCGCTCTTGTCGGCTCGTCCGGTGCGATCCTGTCCTACATCATGTGCAAGGCGATGAACCGCTCGTTCATTTCGGTCATTCTCGGCGGTTTCGGCAACACGGCCGGCCCTGCGATGGAAGTCGAAGGCGAGCAGATCGCGATCGACGCGGACGGTGTTGCGGCAGCGCTCGACGATGCCGACAATGTCATCATCATTCCGGGATACGGCATGGCGGTTGCCCAGGCGCAGCAGTCCGTGAGCGAACTCACCAAGCGCCTGCGTGCCAAGGGCAAGAATGTCCGCTTCGCCATTCACCCGGTCGCGGGCCGTTTGCCGGGCCACATGAACGTGCTTCTGGCCGAAGCGAAGGTGCCTTACGACATCGTTCTGGAGATGGACGAGATCAACGAGGATTTCCCGGAAACGGATGTGGCGATCGTCATCGGGTCCAACGACATCGTCAATCCGGCGGCGCAGGAAGATCCGAACTCACCGATCGCCGGCATGCCGGTTCTGGAAGTCTGGAAAGCCAAGCAGGTGTTCGTCTCCAAACGCGGCCAGGGCACCGGCTATTCCGGCATCGAAAATCCGCTGTTCTACAAAGAAAACACCCGCATGTATTACGGCGATGCCAAGGCCAGCCTCGACAAGCTGCTCACGATGATCGAGTAAGCCGTCAGGCTCATCCGTTCAACGACCACCGCCCGGGGAAACCCGGGCGGTTTTTTTTGTGCCACGATCAGGAAAACCTCGCCTTGCGATTTTTTTCGAACCTTTCCGCGCGCCCAGGGCACCAAGAGGTACTCGCACAAGCGGGGACACCAGCGCGTGATCCATTTTGACCGTTTCAGTTTAGATCGCCGTTTCGGGCGGGCGCAGATGGTGTGTTTCATACAACAGGAGATCTGCAATGAGCTTCCTTTATTCCTTTCTGAATTTCTTCAAACCCCAGTTCATCAACGGCTCCGACAAGGGTGAGCTGCTCTTCGGAGGTTTCGCGTCCGACTTCATTTTCGGCAATGGCGGCAACGACAAGATTTTCGGCGGCTTTGGAAACGACTTCCTTTTCGGCGGCCACGGCAATGACAAGATCTTTGGCGGGTTCGGCCACGACCTGATGTTCGGCGGGAAAGGCAACGACAAGATCTTCGGCGGCTACGGCAACGACTTTGCCTTTGGCGGCGCGGGGAATGACAAGATTTTCGGCGGCTACGGTAACGACATCGCCTTTGGCGGCACGGGGAACGACAGGATTTTCGGCGGCCACGGCAATGACAACCTGAACGGCGGTGACGGCGAAGACACGCTGCGCGGCGGCAAGGGCTATGATCGCCTCGTCGGCAACAAGGGCAATGACCGCATGTTCGGCGGTTCCGGTGACGACCTTCTGGTCTGGAACAATGGCGACGGCTCCGATCTCATGCACGGCGGCAGCGGTTACGACCGCGTCCAGGTCAACTTCAACACCGATCTCGTCAACAACGATCTGCAGAACAAGGATGTCGCCGAGTTCTCGGTGACACCGCAGGGCGTCCAGTTCGCGCGGGTTGAGCTCAACGACCAGAACGTCAACGGTCTGTTCCAGCTCGACATTCGCAAGACCGAGGTTCTGGAGACCAATTTCGGCGGCGGTGACGATACCGCGCAGATCGTCGACACCGTTCTGGAGGAAATCAGGCTCGACCTGGATGGAGGAGACGGCATCGACACCCTGGACCTCTCCAGAGCTGCCGAAGGCGTCGACGTCGATCTCGATGCAGGTACCGTAGAAGGGTCCAAGGCAGTCAACTTCGAAAACGTCATCGGGACGGAGTTCGACGACAAGATCACCGGAGACGACCAGGACAATATCATTTCCGGGCTTGGCGGCGTCGACACGATCTATGGCGGCGGCGGCAACGACATCCTTGTCGCCAACAAGGGCAACGACTTCGTCTTTGGCGAAGACGGTGACGACCTGCTTGTGTGGAACAATGGTGACGGTTCGGACCTGATGGATGGCGGCGCCGACCATGACCGCGTCCAGGTCAACTTCAACACCGATCTCGTCAATGACGATCTTCAGAACAAGGACGTGGCGGAATTCTCGGTGACCCCGGAGGGTGTGAAATTCGCGCGGGTGGAAGTGAACGACCAGACGGTCAACGGCCTGTTCCAGCTCGACATCCGCAATACGGAAGTGCTTGAAACCAATTTCGGCGGCGGTGACGACACCGCACAAATCGTCGACACCGTTCTGGAGGAGATTGAACTCGATCTCGATGGTGGTGACGGCATCGACACCCTGGACCTCTCCAAAGCTTCCGAAGGCGTCGACGTCGACCTGACGACGGGATCGCTCGGCGACAGCTCCACGGCCGTCAATTTCGAGAACGTCATTGGTACGGACTTCAACGACGTCATCGCGGGCGATGATCAGGACAACGTGATCCAGAGCGGTTCGGGTCTGGACATCCTGTCCGGCGGCGCAGGTGCCGACACGTTCGTGTTCACCCAGGACGATACGGGCGTCAAGATCATCACCGACTTCGAAATCGGGGTCGACAGCCTGCTTTTCGTGACCGATGCAGGTCTGACGGCGACCGACCTGGTCGACCAGCTGACGCAGATCGGCGATGACGTGCAACTCGATGTCAACGGCAAACTTCTGACCTTCGAGAACGCGTCGGTGGAAGATTTCAGCACCGACGCCTTTCTGTTTGCATAATTTTTGCGCCATACCTTTGCATGTTTCCCGCCGGCCCCAGGCCGGCGGGATTTTTTTGCGGCCGATTGCAGGCGGGTGTCACCGCCGCGTCAGGCCGACTGCTCTCCGGTTTTGTCGTCCCGGTTTGCCGTGTCAGCGGCAGGACAGGGAACCAATATTCCCTGCGTCTGAAGGCTAAACGATCAAAGAGAACCTTGTGGCTCCCGGGTCCCGGAGTGGAGACCGCCCGGTACCGGACAGGTGCGCCTGCGCGGCAGACCGCCCATTGGTTGTGACGCGCGTCATAAGCCTTCGCGGGAACATTCCCTCATCGTAAGCGAAGGTTCTTCGGAACCCCCCGGAACGTCAGTTCTTTAACAACAGGAAACCGTGAACGCCGGTGCTCTCCCTTGCCGGCGAACGCTCGTTTCATGCTTGAGGTTCGATAGCTGCGATGGAAACCACCCGTTCCACTCAAGACGACAACGCCCGCACCATGGGTCCTGATGATTTCCAGCTTCTGGTAGCCGTGACGAAGGGTGACCAGCGGGCGTTCAGGACCATTCATCAACGACATTTCGTGAAGCTCAGGACTTTCGCGCACCGGGTTACCGGCGACCACGCGGCGGCAGAGGAAGTCGCCAACGACACTTTACTTGTGATGTGGCGGTCGTCCGCAAATTTTCAGAAGCGCTCGAAGGTCTCGACCTGGATGTTCGGTATCGCCTATCGGATCGCCATGAAAAAACGGCAAAAGCTGGCCAGGCGGCAGCTGGATCTCGATATCGACGCATGTCCGATCAGCGACCCGCGGGACATGACGGCAAATGCGATCCAAAGGCAGGATATCTTCAGGGCGCTGGAGCGACTGAAGCCCGAACTGCGAGCGGTTGTCGAGCTCATCTACTTCCAGGGTTACCGTCATGCGGAAATAGCGGAGATGCTCGGATGTCCGGTGGGAACCGTCAAGACGCGGACCCTGAGGGCCAAACAGCAACTGCGCCATCTCCTTCGTGAGGTACCGGAACGGGCGGGCTTGCGTTGCGCAGCCTGATGCGGCCTGCCGGCCCGTCCTCGTACCCGCAAACGGAATATTCCTTGCCTCAAGCGCTCAGCCGGTCTCCAGCGGCGTCAAAGTAGTAGGACTTGCCTTCGGAGATGCCGAAATCAAGATCCCTGCCCGGTTCAATGGCGTGCTGGCCGAATAGCCTGGCGGTAACCTGGTGTCCCTTGACCATCGCGATCACGTTGGTGTCGCCGCCGAGATGCTCGACATGTTCAACGGTTGCCTGGAGGCCGCCGCTGTCGGACAGATAAAGGTCTTCCGGACGGACCCCGAGCGTACGTTCGTCTCCCTCGCTCAGGAGACCGGCGGGCAGGAAATTCATGGCCGGCGATCCGAGAAAGCCCGCGACGAACTTGTTGACCGGGTTGTTATAGAGCTCCATCGGGCTTCCGATCTGCTCCACATACCCGTCGCGCAGCACAACGATCTTGTCCGCCAGCGTCATCGCCTCGGACTGGTCGTGGGTCACGTAGATCATCGACGCCTCGAGCTGCCTGTGAAGGTTGGCGATCTCGAGACGCGTGTTCATCCGGAGCGCGGCATCGAGATTTGAGAGCGGTTCATCGAACAGAAACAGTTTCGGATGCCGTACGATCGCCCGCCCGATGGCAACGCGCTGGCGCTGACCGCCGGAAAGTTCGGACGGAAATCTGTCGAGATAGTCTTCCAGATTGAGCATGCGCGTTGCTTCGGCAATACGCTGGTCGATCACGTCCTTGGGCTGGCGCTCCTGTTTCAGGGCGAGCGACATGTTGCCCCGTACGTTCAGGTGCGGGTAAAGCGCGTAGCTCTGGAACACCATCGCGATGCCGCGCTTTGAGGGCGGCGTGAAGTTTACCTGTTCGCCGCCGATATGAATGTCGCCCGACGTGACATCCTCCAGACCGGCGATGACGCGCAGCAAGGTCGACTTGCCGCATCCCGACGGTCCGACGAAAACGACGAATTCGCCGTCCTCGACGTCCAGGTTGACATCCTTGAGGACATGCACGGACCCGAAGGACTTGTTGACGTTCTTGAGCGTGAGCGCCGTCATGACGATGGCTCCTTCAATGAAACGGGGAGGCCCGTGCGGACGCTTTCATCCGCGGCGATGCAGATCGCCAGCGAACTCACCGCGTCCTGCATGTGCCGGGAAAGATCAAGGTTTTCGGTTATCGCGCGCAGAACGTAAGCCTGCTCCACGTCGCACAGTTCCTGATGGCCGGGTTCGCCCGGAAGATCGATGCTCCTGTCGCCTTCCGGGCGATGAACAAGCAGGCCACCGACCTTGGTGTGGCCGTCGACATCCGCCGAGGCACCCTTGTTGCCTTCCACGATTGACACCGAGCCGGCGGGCGAGACGACATCCTTCACGAAAAAGGCGGTTTCGGACATCATCGGGCCCCAACCGGCCTCGTACCAGCCGACGGACCCATCGTCGAAAATTACCTGAAACTGGCCGTAGTTATACATGTCAGGCGCGATTTCATCGGACAGCCGCAGCCCCATGCCGTTGACCTTCACCGGCCTTGCGTCCGTGATCTGGCACCAGACATCGACATAGTGCACGCCGCAGTCGACGATCGGCGCCGTGGTTTCCATCAGGGCCTTGTGCGTTTCCCACTCCGCGCCGGAACTTTGCTGGTTGAGGTTCATGCGGAAGACATAGGGGCCGCCAAGGGCGCGCGCCTCCTCGATCAGCCTGACCCAGGACGGATGATGGCGCAGGATATAGCCGACGACGAGTTTCTTCTGTGTCTCCTGTGCGCAGGCAACCACTCGCCGCGCGTCCTCGACGGTTGTCGCGAGTGGTTTCTCGACAAAGACATGCGCACCCGCGAGCATGGCGGCCACCGCATAGTCCGCGTGGCTGTCCGAATAGGTGGCAATCACCACGAGATCGGGAGATGTCTTTTCCAGAGCGACCTTATAGTCGGTGAACACGGGATAGCCGGCGAGCTCCGGATGACCGACCTCACCTGACCGGTTGACGAGTCCGACAATCTCGGACGCCCCGTGCCTGTGGTGAGCCAATGCGTGCGAGAGCCCCATGTTGCCGAGGCCTGCAATCAAGACACGTATCATTTGACCGCTCCTGAAGTGATGCCGCGAATGAGCTGACGCGAGAAAATCACGTAAAGAATGAGAACCGGCAGGATTGCCATGCTGAGTGCGGACAGCACCGCGTTCCAGTTGGTCACGAACTGGCCGATGAAGACCTGGCTTCCCAGCGTCAGTGTCTTGGTTTCCTCGGCCGGCGCCAGAATGAGCGGGAACCAGAGATCGTTCCAGATCGGGATCATGTTGAAGACGGCCACCGTCGCCATGGCCGGGCGCACCAGCGGCAGAACCAGGCGGAAGAAGATCGTGTATTCGGAGAGCCCGTCGATCCGGCCGGCATTTTTCAGATCATCGGATACCTGCCGCATGAATTCCGACAGGATGAACACGGCAAGCGGAAGGCCCTGCGCGGTATATACCAGAATGAGGGCCGTCAGCGTGTTGACCAGGCCCGTCGCCACCATCATTTCCAGGATGGCAACGGTGCCGATCCGGATCGGGATCATGATGCCGAGCGCCAGATAGAGACCCATCAGCATGTTGCCGCGGAACCTGTATTCGCTGAGCGCAAAGGCAGCCATGGCGCCGAAAAGCAGAATGAAGAACAGCGAAACGACGGTGACGATCATGGAATTCTGGAAATAGAGGAAAAAGTCCCCCTGTTTCATCACCGTCTGGTAGCCGATCATGGAAAAGCTGTCGGCATTGGGCAGGCTCAGCGGCTCTCGGAAAATCGCCTTCCGGTTCTTGAAACTGTTGATCAGGATCACGAAAACCGGAAACAGCGCAATCAGCGTGTAGAGGATCAGCGCGCCGTGCATCGCGGCGGTGTTGATCGGGTTGGAACGTGCCTTGTTCATTGGTCCCCTCCCCCTAGAGCTGGTATCTGCGCATCCGGGTCTGGATGCCGAAGAGATAGATGCACACCCCGACCAGGATGATCCCGAACATTGCACTGGCGATCGCCGAGCCCATGTAGGGATCGCCCAGTTGCAGCTGGAAGCCGAAGAACGTGCGGTAGAGGAAGGTGCCGAGGATATCCGTCGAGAAATCGGGACCGGCCAGTGCGCCCTGTGCCGCGTAGATCAGGTCGAAGGCGTTGAAGTTTCCGACAAAGGTCAGGATCGAAATGATCCCGATGGACGGCAGGATCAGCGGCAGCTTGATTTTCCAGAATGCGGACATTCCGGTAATTCCGTCGATCTCGCCTGCTTCGAGTATTTCCTCCGGAATGGACAGCAGCGCGGCGTAGATGAGCATCATCGGAATGCCGATGAACTGCCAGACCGAGATCAGCGACAGGGTCGTCAGCGCGTATTCTTCCTTGCCGAGCCAGGGCGCATAGAGCGATTTCAGGCCGACGGCGTCCAGCATCGACGGCGCGATTCCCCAGATCGGAGACAGAATCAGTTTCCACGCAAATCCGACAATCACGAAGGACAGGATCGTCGGGATGAAGATCGCGGAGCGGTAAAAGGCCGCGAACCGGAGCCTTGGGTGCGAAAGCATGGCCGCCAGCGCAATTCCGATCGGGTTCTGAACCAGCATGTGGATCAGAAAGAACCAGAAATTGTTGCCCAGCGCGTTCCAGAACTGGTCCGCCCAGATGGCATCGCCGAACAGCGTCGTGAAGTTCTGCAACCCGACGAAAACACGCTCCTGCTCGATCTTGCTGTAAAGAGCAAGGCGCAACGTGTTGAAAAGCGGGAAGATCATGACGGCCGTGTAGACGAGGACCGCGGGGGCCAGGAACACGACGATATGCCATCGAAAGCGCGGCTTGCTCATTCGAAGCTCCGGTCAGTGCTTCCCGGACGAGGAGGTCCCCGCCCGGGTGCGGTTTTCAGTGAAGCAGCTTACTTGTGCTTGTCGTACCAGCTGGCCAGACCGTCCTGCAGTTTCTGGCCGAGTGCTTCCGGTGTCTCGGTGCCCTTGATGGCAGCCACGGATGCACCCCAGGTCTCGTTTTCCAGGTTCGGCGTACCGCGTGACAGGATCTGGTAGGTCGAGCGGATCGTGCTTTCGCACTCGTCACGCCAGCCGACAAATTCCTTGGCAAGCGGGTCTTCCAGGTCAACCGGCGTTTTCGACAGCGGGAAGAAGCCCGGCAGTGCATTGCCGAAAATCGAGGCGAATTCCGGTGAAGCAACCCAGGCCAGGAAGGTTTTCGCGGCTTCGGGATGTTCGGTTGCCGCGTTCATGCCGATGCCGATATCGGTGTGATCGGAAATGTAGCAGGTGTCACCGGCACTCTGGACCGGCGGCTTGAACGCGCCCATTTCAAAATCGGCCTGGCTGTTGAAGCCCGAAATTTCCCAGCTTCCGGCGGGGTAGATCGCGGCCCGGCCGAGCGTGAACAGGTTCTGGCTGTCCGGATAGGTCTGGGCTTCATAGCCGTCACCCAGGTAAGGACCCCACTTGGCGAGCGTCGCATAGGGCGCGACCCACTGCGCGTCGGTCAGCTTCTGCTCGCCGCGGATGAGTGCGTTGCGCCCTTCTTCTCCCTTCCAGTAGTTCGGGCCAATGTTGTTGTAGCCCATCGTGGCCGCTTCCCACTGGTCGTTGGTGCCCATCGCCATCGGGATGTAGTTGCCGTCTTCCTTGAACTTTTCCAGAACGGCGAAGAACTCCTCTTCCGTCGCCGGGACAGAAACACCGAGTTCGTTGAACGCATCCTTGTTGTAGATGAACCCGTGGATCACGGAGGCCATGGGAACACAGAAGCTTGCCGACCCGTCATCGGACTGCCAGGCAGCCTTTGCGACATCGGAGAAATTGCTCATGGCTTCCATGTCGTCGAGATCAACAAGATGACCCGCATCGAACAGGGCAAGCGACGCATCGAAGGGTCGGCAGGTGATCAGGTCACCGGCAGAGCCCGCGTCCAGCTTGGAATTCAAGGCCGCATTATACTCGGTCGGCGCGGACGGGGAGAAATTCACCTTAATGCCGGGATGGGCCGCTTCAAATGCCGGGATGATCTTTTCCTGCCAAAGGGCCAGATCATCGTTTCGCCAGCTTTCGATCGTCAGCGTGACGTCTTCCGCAAAGGCGCTGTTTGTTGCAAGGGCCGTACCGATCAAGGCCAAGGAGAGTAACTTACGTGTCATTGCGCTGTTCCCTGTTTTCAACGTTGGTTTCTTCTTGTTCGATCCAGTCCGACGCGAGGACGCGAAGCACGCCTGCCTGCCTTCGTCCGGCGCCAAGCCTCGCCTCCGCGCTCTTTGCATCTCCGGCAACAGGCAAGGCCCTCCCGTCGGTCATTGGAAATATAATACCTATTTAATACCATTTGTCGACTGTTAAGTTTTCTCTTTGGGAAATCAGTCGCATTTTCAGGAAATGCGCGATCTGAACCTCCATTTCCCGCGCTTCGAAGCGTCTTGCCGACATCAAAGGCATTGCAAAGGTATTACGTTGTTAACGCTTGAATTTCCCGAAACAGGTGCCTTATCGGGCTGAAACCCGTTCATTTTTGTGCGGTGGTCATTTAGGGTCAATCTCGACACCAACGCGGCGGGGTTTCATGACATTCCTGGTATTCATCGGCTCGGAAAGGGAGAGCACACCGCCACGTCCGGCAAGACTGGGAGAACGCGTCGCAAAGGCCTGCGTGCGCCGGCTCTCTGCACATCAAGTGCAGCACGAACTCGTCGATCCGCTAAAGATCGATCAGCCAAGCCCGTTCAAACCGCACTTTTCCTACGCGAAGGGCAAGGCGCCGCAAGCACTGGAAGATCTGGCCCGCCGCATCCAGGATGCCGACGGCTATGTCATGGTGAGCCCTGAATATAATCATTCCATGTCACCGGCGCTCGCGCATCTCCTGAACCACTTCGGAAGCTCGCTCTTTTCCTACAAGCCAAGCGCGATCGTGACCTACTCGGCCGGGCAATGGGGCGGCGCACGGGCTGCGGTCAACATGCGAACCTACCTTGCCGAGCTGGGATGCCTGCCGGTCTCCGCGATGGTGCACGTCCCCAGGGCGCACGAGGTCTTCGATGAAACAGGCGCTTATCTTAAAGGCCTGGACCCGGATCACTGGGATGGCTACCTCGACCGGGCGGTGAAACAACTCCTCTGGTGGGCGGAAGCTGCCGCCCGGCAACGTGCGCACGGGACCGCCGAGACACCGGCGGCATTCACCAGGGCTCCCTCGCAGAGAAATGCTCCGGGTTCATAGCAATTCGGCGGCATCACGTAAACGTGAGCGCACCGGTCAAGACATGTCTCGGCGCAATCAATCGCTCAACCTTGCGGTTTACGGCCCAAAACCCAGCCTCGTCGCTGCGATTGAACAGGATAATGTTCCCCGAGTGAGAACGGTACCTTTGCCATTTTTGCGCGAGCGTAGTAAACTTTTAACCATATTTAACGCATGAGCATCAACTGTTGCGCGTCGCAGCGGCGGGATTTTCGATAATGTTTTTAATGATTGGATTTGGGCTGGTTGTGTATTGCGCGATCTCATTTGTGTTTTTCGCACTTAGCGCAATGGAGCTGGCGGAGTCGCGGCGAACCGGAATGGTTCAGCTAGTGGCAGCACTTGTTTCCGCCGTGGTCTGGCCGTTGACGGTGCTTGTGATGACAGCGGTTTTGTTTATCCAGAAAACAAAGAATGCCTGATCGCCTCAGCCTGCGCGATCCCCTGCTCTGTCTTCCGCTCATGGCAACTTTTCGTGGCAGCCGGACCTTCTATGTCAGGGCGCGGGAATGATGCGAACCAAAACCCGAAGCGGCTCGAAATTTCGCGACGCGCCAGGCAAACATCCACTGTGTATCCGTTCTTTTGCCGGCGTTCCGAGAATTCGCCCGCATCTTCGAATGATTGATGCGCAGCTAATCTTGTTTGCCCGCGCACGAATGCGCTGTGGCCGAAGGTTTTCAACAAACTTGACGGAAAAATTCGAGGTAAACCGAAAAGGCAGCCGTCATCAAACGACCAAGATTTAACCTTAAGAGAATTCTAACAAAATTGTGCCTCGAATTTTTAACAACGAGCGCCTATTTTAGTGTTGCGATGATACGGCAGTTTGCAGGAGCAGTTTTCATGACTACGGCGCCGCGTTTTAAGCAGGCAGTCGCTTATTTTGTGACGATTTTTGGCTTAATGTTTTTAGTCGGATGCAGTTCTTCAGAAGAAAGAGCGGAAAATCATTACAAGCGCGGACTTGAACTTGTCGAAGAGGGTGACCTCACCTCGGCTAGCCTCGAGTTCCGTAACGCACTTAAGCTGAATGCCGACCACACCGACGCACTGTTTGCATTCGGGGAGGTTCAGGAAGCCGAAGGTGAAGTCCAAGGCGCCTACAGATTGTTCCTCGGTGTCTCGGAGCAAGATAGCGAACACCTGCCCTCGCGCCTGAAGCTCGTCTACATTCTGCTGACAGCGAACCAGACTGAACAAGCAGAGAAATATCTCACGGAAGCGATGAAGATCGCTCCGAATGATCCTGGTGTCCTGGTAGCCCGGGCAACCTTCGAACTCAGGGCCGGCAATCGCGAAGAGGCGGAAAAGCTCGCTGAAGAGGCCCTGAAAGCTCAGCCTGGCTCAACGGATGCCCTGATCGTGATGGCGTCTGCGCGCATGATCGCCAACGATCCGGAGGGCGCTCTGAAGGTGCTGAACACCGCACCGGCGGACAGCCTCAACGATGTCAGCCTGCAAGTGTTGAAACTTTCGGTACTCGAGGCGCTGGGGGACGAAGAAGCAATCGAGGATCTTTTCGCGAGCCTGGTCGAAGCGCTGCCGGAGAACAATCAGTTCAGTCAGGCCTGGGTCCGCTGGCATCTCGTCAATAACAGACCCGAAGATGCAGAACGTGTAATGCGGCAGTTCGCAGCGAACCGTCGGTCGGAAGATCAGGCGCAACTCGCGCTGGTAACCTTCCTTGGCACGCAGAAAGGTTTGGACGCGGCCCGCTCCGAACTCGAGAAAATCATCGCGGAACGCGACAAGGCGGGCGGTAACACGTTTCCGCTTGAAATCGCCCTCGGCGAGCTGATGTTCAGGTCCCGTCAGGGCGCTGAAGCGATTGGTGTCATGCAATCCGTCATATCCGAGACCGATGACACGGAGCAAAAAAACCAGGCGCGCATCCTGCTGGCCATGATGTACGGGCAAGAAGGCGACATTGCTCAATCCGGGGAGCTGGTTAACGAGGTGCTTGATAGCGACGCAAAGAACGTAGAGGCTCTTCGATTGCGCGCTTCGATCAAGACTTCGCAAAATGACATCAACGGCGCTATTGACGATATTCTTCTGGCACTAAATGAGGCGCCGGAAAATGCCCGCTTGCGCACGATGCTCGGCGCAGCCTACGAGCGGGACGGCGCTTCTGTACTCGCTGAAGAGCAATATTCAAAAGCTCTGGCGCTCGACAACAATTCACCGGAAGCCGGTTTGCCACTGGTTCAATTCCTCATGCGCCACGGCAGATCCGACCAGGCAGAGCGCGTCCTCGAGACTATACGGGAGCGCCATCCGGGCAACACGCGGGTTCTGTCCATCCTAGCGCAGCAAAAGCTCGCGAAGCGAGACTGGGCCGGCGCACAGGAAATCGCCGAGGTGATGCGTCAGGCACCGAACGTCGAGGATGGAGCCGCTGACAAGATTTATGCAGCAGCGCTGGGTGGTCAGGACCGGCACGAGGAGAGCATCACTCTCCTGCAGGATTCCATGACCGGGACAGAAGGTGAAACGGAGTTTCTTCCTGACCTGATCGGAGCGTTCGTCAAGGCCGGACGGCACGAAGCTGCCAAGGAACACCTGGAAGCCGTTTTGGAGGATGAACCGAACAACACGCTGGCTAGAACGCTCTTGGGGTCGGTTTATTTGGCGCAAAGCCGATTGGATGAGGCCGAAAGTGCCTACAAACTAGCCTCGACAGATCCTGAAAGCGCCCTGGGAAACACATCTCTCGCGAAGTTCTACATGGCAACCAATCAGCCTGAAAATGCCGAGGCGGAGATTCGCGCCGGTTTGGCAAAAGAGGAAACAAACGCCGGCTTGCAGCTTATGCTTACTACAATTTTGCAACAGGCTGAACGCTTCGACGAGGCGATAGCGCAGTACGAAGCCATGTTTGCTGCCGATCCGGACTCAACCATCGTCGCAAATGACCTTGCCAGCCTTTTGTCAGAGCGCAAAGGGGATCAGGCATCCCTGGATCGGGCTTTCGAGATTGCCCAGAGGTTCAGGACTTCGGAAGTTCCGCAATATCTGGATACGCTTGGCTGGATTTACTACTTGCGCGGCGAATACTCTTCCGCGCTTCCGCTCTTGAGAAATGCCTCGCAGAACCTGCCGACCATGGGTCTCGCCCATTTTCACTATGGCATGGCGCTTGCACAGTTGAACCAAGAGAAGCAGGCAATTGCAGCGCTTGAAAAGGCACTTGATCTTAAGACAGTTATGACAGAACAAGATCTCGAACAAGCGCGACAAACGATTGAGCGTCTGGAGAACCAATCTGCGACGCCCGAATCGGACTAAGAGTTCCGGCTAATTTCAGGGCGCGTCGAGCGAAAACGGTTAGGATTGATGGAACACGGTTTTGATCTCAGTGCGATAATTTCGATCGCGAAACGCAGGTATCTTTACTTTCTCATTCCTGCGATCCTCGTATTTTCGATGGTGACCGCATTCGCTTTCACGCTGCCTCGGAGTTTCGAAGCGAAAGCGACGATCTTGATCGAGTCGCAGCGCATCCCAACAGAGTTGGCGTCCACGACCGTGACTGCCTCTCCTAGAGAACGCATCAAGGTCATCGAACAACGTCTTCTGGCTCGCGACAATCTGCTGAGCATTGCCAACGAGTTTTCGCTCTACCAAACAAACAAAGCTGGAACGCTTTCCCCAACAGAAGTTGTTGAAGAAATGCGGGAGGCAATTTCTATCGAACAGATAGCGATCGCAAGCTCAGGAAGAAACACGCAAGTCATTGGCTTCGATGTGTCTTTCCAATACACCAGTGCCATCACAGCAGCTCGCGTCGCGAACGAGTTGGTAACGTCTATTCTTTCGCAAAATCTCGAAACCCGTCTCCGGCGAGCCGCTGAAACCAGCAACTTCTTCCAGCAACAACTTCAGCAACTTGAGAGTGATCTCGTGTTACTGGAGAGGAAAATGGCCGAGTACAAGCGCGACAACGAAAACGCGCTTCCTGAAACGCTCGCCATGCGCCGCGAGGACCTCTCCGAAATCGCAGAGCAGATTGACTCACTCGATCAACAAATCCGTTTGTCTCAGAATTCGGGCCTAAGTACGGGTACGGCCACGGACGCCGAAGCAAAACAACTCGTGTATCGCCTCCAGTCCAGGGAACTGGACTTCGACTCCTTTGTTGAGCGACGCGAACTCCTTGGCCCGCTGTTGGAAAAGGGTTTCGTATCCCAGCGGACAATGGATGACCTGGACAGGCAAATTGCACAGGTGGAGATAGATATTGCGGCGATCAAGTCGCAGATGGAACAAGAGGGTTTCACGGCCGATCCGGAGGCGCGGGAGAACCTGCTCCTTGCAGAGAAGGCTAGCCTGCAGCGCAAGGCCAACGAACTGAGAGAAAGCATCGCAAAAACCCCGGTTATCGAAGTCGAGCTTTCCGCGATGGTCCGCGATTACGAAAATCTTCAGTACGAGTTCAATCAGACAAAGCTGAAACTCACCGACGCGGAAATCGGTGAACGGCTGGAGGAAGACCGGCAAGCGGAGCGTTTCGAAGTGCTGGAACAGGCCACCGTTCCCGAAGAGGCGACCAAACCGAACCGCACACAGATAGTAGCTGCCGGCGGCGGCGGCGCGATTGCAATCGGCGCAGCGCTGGTCCTGCTTCTTGAATTCTTCGACAACAGCATCCGCACGGCAGGTGACCTTGAACGGCGCTTGAAGGTCAGACCGATCGCCGTGATCCCCTATGTAACCACAAGACGGGAAAGGATTCGTCGGATATCTCGCCGAATCTTAACTGTCTGCCTTTTCTTGCTGGGTATAATGGGTGTTCTGGCGGTTGTTCACCAATATGTCCAGCCGATCGATCTTCTTGCTGAACGGGTCTGGCACATTGTTGAACCGTTCATGGCACAATTCAACCTGCTGTAAGCCCTTAAGCCGCTCATACGCGAAACTCGGAGATACGCTGCGTGGAACACATCAAAAGTGCGCTGAAGAAGGCTGGCGTTTTGGACGAAGCGATTGCTCCGGCCACAGCCGATGCGGCTCCCGCGCCAGAACCGCAAAAACCCGTTAACAACATCGCTTCGGTGGACCGCAAGCCAGTTGCTGAAAAGCCCGCGCTTCGTCAAGTGCAGATCGATTCCAGGCACCTGGAGAAGAAGCGTATCGTCTCTAAGTCGATGGACGATCCGAACCACATTGCGTTCAATCTCCTGCGCACACGTGTGCGGCAGGCCATGTCCGACAACAAGTGGAAGTCGCTTGCAATTACCTCCCCGACGCCCGGATGCGGCAAGACCATGGTCACGCTCAATCTCGCATTCAGCCTGTCGCGCAATCCAGGGCTCAAGACGGTCGTTGTCGACCTGGATCTGAGAAGACCTTCTATCGCGCCGACGCTGAACATCGAACCCGACCGGTCGATCGCCCAATATCTTCTTGAACGAGCCGATGAAGCACGTGATTGCTTTGTTCAAGTTGACCCAAATCTCACTCTAGGTCTAAACAGCGGTCATACGCCGGCTTCGTCCGAACTGCTCCAAGCGCCCAGAATGCTCGAACTCTTCGATTTTATCGAAAGGGAATTGTCGCCGGAAATCGTGCTGTTTGACCTTCCTCCGATGAAAAGCAGCGACGATGCCCTCGGTTTTCTACCAAGGATTGATACTTCTCTTCTTGTTGTTGCATCTGGAACAACAACGACGGCAGAGGTGGACGAGTGCGAATTGCAAATAAACGAACTCGACAAGCTTCTCGGGATAGTTCTAAACAAATGCGAAGACGCACAAACTGAAGATTACTATTATTAAATTCCTATTCGGAGCACATCTCGATGTGCCTCAGCAGGTCTTCCACGCGTAAATTTAGTTATCACGCCAATTCAGTACGACATTTTTGCACCTAATTCAGTGCATCAGGCTGCCTTGGTAACCATTATTGAAGAACTTGCTTCCGCGTCTGCACGAAACTCTTGAGAGCGACACACGTGCGTGGTACTCGGTGAACACTAAAATTTTAAACAACTGACTATTCAACTCAAGGTGTTTTCGATCATGAAACTGTTGTCGTATTTGTCAGCGCTCGGATTCCTGGCGATCAGCTCCGTTGCAGCTTCGGCGGCGCCTGTAAAACTCGGGAAAACATACAGCGACATATTCGGCGGTGGCGGCAACGAGACGCTTAGAATTATCAACACCGGAACTCCAAACTTGAACCAACGGGTCAGAGCCGGAGGGTTCCGGATTACGGATACGACCAACAATTTTGATCTCGTCGCCTGGTGCCTTGATATCGCGCATTCCCTCACGTTGAAGGGGTTGTACGAAATGACCAACGCGCCGTTCTCAAACACGTTCTCCTTCAGCGATACGCAAAAGACCAATATTGAAAGCCTGTTCGAAACCGCCTACCTTGACCTGGACCTTAGCAACGACAATCAATCCGCCGGCTTCCAGCTTGCGCTTTGGGAAATTGCCTACGAGTCGTCCGGAACGCTGGATGTTCAAAACGGAACGTTCAGCACAGTGGCCAGCATGGGCGCTGTCGATGCTGCAAATGCATTTCTGGGCAACCTTGGCGGCCAGATCACCCAGTCCTATCAAGTCGACTATTACGAGTCACTCGGTTACCGGAATGGAACGAGATACAGTCAGAACCTGGTGAGCGTGACACCCGTGCCGTTGCCCGCTGCCGGTTTGTTGCTCGCCTTTGGACTGACAGGTCTCTACCTTACGGGCACCCGCAAGAAACCCAAAGCAGCTGCCTAATTACTCGGCAAAACTGGTTATTTTTTTGCCTTTCAATCCTTGCATCCTCCCTGTAACTTCGGATACTGCAAAAGGAGTGCGAGTTTAATACTTTACATTTTCTACCTGTGTGCTTTAGCATATTCAATCGCTGTGATTTCGCCTCAATTGATTGCTATTAAGTTTATTGTAAACGGCCGAAATCAACCTATGTCTGGGTGGTGCCTTGCTGGTGTATTGTGCCGAAAAAAACACTGACGATCTCACCATCTATCGAGTAAATTCTTGAATGTGTGCGAGAAAATTACTTAATAGCTACAAAATGAAACGGTAAGGTAAGCATCACCATATAGTTATAACACGTTGCTATTTTACCGATGGTGGACAATGCAACAGGACAATAAATTTCAACAGTCACGTAGCTCGGGGTCGATGATGTATGAGCCGTATTACGGCCTCTTGACGAAGCCATTTGCGCTAGTACCGGATCCACGCTTCATCTATTGGGCGGGTCCCCACAGCATGGCGTTTGCGATGCTGGAATACGGCATTGTAAACCATGCCGGCTTTACCGTGATCACTGGCGAGGTGGGTGCAGGTAAAACGACGCTCATTCAACATCTGCTCAGTAAGCTTCCGGGCGACATCTGTGTCGGGCTCCTGTCGAATACCGGCGGAGGCGGAGAACTGCTGCAGTGGGTTCTGATGGCGTTTGATCAGGACTTTGACACCGACTCTCACGTCAAGCTCTACAAACAGTTCAGGGATTTCCTGATCGAACAGTATGAACAGGGCCGCAGGACGGTTCTTATCGTTGACGAAGCGCAAAATCTCGGTTCGGAAACCCTTGAAGAACTGAGAATGCTTTCAAACATCAACACGCATAACCGCGAACTGCTCCAGATCGTGCTGAGCGGGCAGCCCGAACTGAAAACGATGTTGGCCGCGCCAAGTCTCAGGCAGTTCGTTCAGCGCGTGACCTCGGACTTTCATCTGTCTTTTCTCGAACAGCAGGAAGTGGCCGGGTATATCGCACACAGGCTGAAGGTGGCAGGTGCCAAGAGGTCGCTGTTCACACCGGGTGCCTGCGATCTGATCTATTACGCGACGCAGGGAACCCCTCGCCTGATCAACACCCTTTGCGATACCGCGCTTCTTTACGGATTTGCGACCGAAGCGGAGGAGATAACGCCCGATATCGTAAAGCGCGTGCTGGACGACAAGCGGCGGTTTGGCGTGTTTGCGGTACAGCCAGACATGGCCCTTCCGCAATAAGGTGCCAAGCGCGTCTCGAGGATGACCTGAAGCAGCTGCCGGCGGCTCTTGCAGCCGGCGCCGTTTCCCCTGAGGCACTGCCTGGCGCTACGGTCTGCCGCTGAAACCGCCAGGTAACGGCCTTAAGCCTTTGTCACCATCTTCATTGCCAGACCGCGTGAGGCAATGGCATTGCGTGTGTCGACGATTGGAATGTCCAGCGAGACCAGCCGCCCGTAATCAATCGTATCGTGGTCGGTGGAAATGAGGACGGCGTCATAGGCCGCAGCTGAAACATCCTCCATCCGAACGGAAATTCTGTCCAACAGATGAGGAAACTCCCGCATCCGGGGAATTCGCGCCACATGGGGATCCAGAAAATCCACCTGCGCGCCGCTTTTCAGCAAGATGTCCATCAAGGTGACCGAAGGGCTTTCGCGCATGTCGGGAACGTTCTTCTTGTAACTGATACCGACCAGCAGGATTCTGGACGTGGACAGGCCCTTGCCACAGTGCAGGTCAAGCACTTCCCGCAGTTTGGAAATGACAAAGGTGGGCATGGTCACGTTGATTTCACCGGCCAGTTCTATGAAGCGTGTGGTGTGGCCGAACTCACGGGCTTTCCAGGTCAGGTAAAACGGGTCGATCGGGATGCAGTGCCCCCCCAGACCCGGCCCCGGATAGAAGGGCATGAAGCCGAACGGTTTCGTTGCGGCTCCTTCGATGACTTCCCAGACATCGATGCCCATCGCGTCGTAGATGACCTTCAGTTCGTTCACGAGCGCAATGTTCACCGCGCGGAAGATGTTTTCCGTGATCTTGACCGCCTCAGCAGTCTTGGCCGACGAAACCGGTACGACCTGGTCGACCACATTCCCGTAAAAGGCAGCGGCAAGCGTTCTTGATGCCTCGGAGTCCGCTCCGACTATCTTGGGAATGGAATGGGTGCGGTAGGTCTCGTTGCCCGGGTCCTCGCGTTCCGGGCTGAAGGCCACCCAGAAATCGCTGTCCGGATTGCGTCCGCTTGATGCAAGTATGGGCGTCAGGACCTCTTCCGTCGTTCCTGGAAACGTCGTGGATTCCAGAACCACCAGCGCTCCGTTGCGCATGTGCTCCGCTATTGCCCGCGCCGTGTGCTCCACGTATGTGAGGTCGGGTTCACGGTGCTTTGTCAAAGGCGTCGGGACGCATATGACGATGACGTCGCATTCAGACAGACCGGAGAAGTCCGCAGTCCATGTGACGCTGCCATTGTCGCCTGCGCTTTTGAGCATTTCGTCCGGGACGGCTGCAATGTAACTTTCGCCGGCGTTCAGCCTGTCCGGTTTGCTTTCATCGATATCAAAGCCGGTAACAGAAAAACCGCGAAGAGCTGTCGTTACGGCCAGGGGCAAACCGACGTAGCCGAGGCCGATCACGCCCACTTGCGCACTTCTGTCGAGGATCCTATCGAGCAAACCGGAATGCTTCGGGGTTTCAGATTTCATTTTCGGCGTCGTCCGTCCTGGAAATCACTCGGTCAGGTCTTGCGACTGACCCGCCGTCCCCTCTTATCCGATTTTAAACGCCATGCATCAAAAAACGGAGACGTGCTGCGAGTTAGCCTCCACGATGAGCGCGTTCGGCACGGGGTGCAGCTTCCCGGTAAGGCAGGTCTGTGGGCACCGGTTTAGGGCCGGAGACGCGTAACAAACACCTTTTCGCTTCAGGAGAATGTCTTGAATGCATGAGCGGCCCGGTACGCCGGACCGCTTCTGTTCAGCCGCAAGCTATGCTTCGATTGCCGGGAAGTACTGCGGCAACATCGGCACGACGCCGTCAAGGAAAGTCTGCAGGCGATCGTCGGCCCGTTCCACGTCTTCGCCCGGCGCGATCGGCGTGACAACGCGAACCAGACCTCCGTCGGAACGGCCTTCCGAGAACGTGTCCCACATGGAAACGAATTTGGCCTCGAAATCGTTGGTGATCCGCCTGCCACGTTGTTCAAACCAGAAGTAAACGAGCTGGCGCTGGAGACCCAACTGAATGACAGCGCGGTTGACCTTTATGGATTTCGCGTTGTCTGCAGCCCCAACATTGATTGTTTTCTGTTCCCACTTGGAGACTTCCCAACCACCACCGGGCAGGCAGATCTCGGGTGAGTGAATGCCAGATCCTTTGGTCTGCGACTGGTAGAACGTCATCAGCAGATTGACGTTCGCACCGTCCTGTTTGTAGTCGGCCAGCAGATACTCATCCGCTCCCAGAACGCGTTCGATATCCCGGTCAAGGATTGTCGCCCTGCCCTGCCAGTTCTCGACATGCATGGGGAAAATTCCAAGCGGGAGCCGGTTTATAGAGGCCGGTGCGGGCGTCGGTGCCAATTGCCAGGCGACACCGGCAACCAACGCAATGATAGACGCCGCGACAAAGGCTTTCCCCGCCATTACCGAGGGAAACTTCTTCAACGGCCCCAGCACACCTTCGTAGTCCATCCCGATGATGTATTTTGGGCGCTCGCGACCGAATGAAAAGAAACGCGACAGGAGCCAAGCAAGTATGTACAGAATCACGGTGCAGGAGATGAAGATCACCCAGCCTTCGAAATAATGAATGAAGCCTTCCGCGTGCCCGATCCCGAAGTGGTTGACGAGAACACCGATCATGCCAACCCGGAAGGAGTTCATCAGGATCGTGACGGGAATAGTCGCCAGGAAAATGACAACCCTGTGCCAATTGGGACCATTGTAGAGCACCGCCATCAGCCAGCCGAAACTGAACAGGGGGAACAAATAGCGCAGGCCGCTGCAGGCCTCTGCGACCAGCAGCTTGTACTCTCCGAGGTCGATAACCGTGCCGTCAAGCAGAACCGGGATCCCCATAAACTGAATGACAGCAACACCTATTTCGGCCGAAACGGCCTGCAGTTCAGTCGAAATTTTGAGATAGATAAACTGAGGCAAAGGCAGCATGAAAATCAGGTGCAGCCAGCCCGGCCAGAACCTGAAGCCTTCTCGTGTTCCCGCCAGAAGCAGGATGAACGCGCCAACGTACAATATGAACCCGTACGTTATGATGTCGGGTATTTCAACCAGATTGCCGATCAGACCGACAAGCAGCGACAGCACAAAGACCGCCAGACCGACGACACGACTGCCATGATCCGGTTTCACCGGGTGCCGGTGAATTTCCAACAATGTCATGTAAAGAGTGATCAGCGGAACAAGCGGTCCGTAGCTGTATTCCGGGCGCGACCACGCAGCACCCAGGGAAATCAGGCCATCCCAGAAAAACGCGGCTGCACCCAGGGAAGCAACAATTATCCAGGGTATGGCCCGCATCGCCAACGACGCATAGTCATTTGATAAACCGGCACTATCGTTACGAATATCGGCAGTCATGAATGTTTCCGTTCAAAATCGATGCCATGGCGGCGAGTGACGCCGCACACTAATTATGGGCCCATAAATCTCATATCCCGGACCAATTTGTAACTAAATTATTGGTGAAAATGCGGGGTTCATGCAAATTTTACTAAAAATTTTGATCAATTAATCTTAATTTGCAAAGCACTTCCGGACTGGTTCGGTTCTGTTTGACCTTGCGATCACATTCGCCGTATATCTGTCGTGATTTTTATATTGTATTTTGTGTCGAGGAGTTGGATCGTTGGCTGAAACGAACAGCAAACAGTTACCTGTGGCAGGCAAGGTCCTCATCATCGTTGAAAACCTGCCCGTCCCTTTTGACCGCCGCGTCTGGCAGGAAGCGACCGCGCTACGCCAAGCAGGATACGAGGTGTCGGTTATCTGCCCGACCGGCAAGAAACACACGGCACACGAGGAAACGCTGGACGGCATTCACATCTACCGGCACAACCTGCCGCTCGAAGCATCGGGCGCTCTCGGGTACCTTGCGGAGTATTCCGCCGCACTTTTTCACGAAATGCGTTTGTCGATCAAAGTTTTGCGAAAGCACGGGTTCGATGTGATCCACGCCTGCAATCCTCCCGATCTCATTTTTCTCGTAGCGATGTTCCACAAGGTGTTTTTCGGCAAGAAGTTTCTTTTCGACCAGCACGACATCAACCCGGAGCTCTACGAAGTCAAATTCGGCAAGAAGGGCTTTTTCCATCGCCTGCTGACGTTCTTCGAGAAGTGCACTTTCAAACTCGCTGATGGCAGCCTGGCCACCAATGAGACCCTCAAGGACCGGGCGATCCATACCGGCAAGATGCCGCCTGACAAGGTTTGGGTCGTCAGAAGTTTTCCGGATATCGCGCGTTTCAAACGGACGGAACCGGACCCCAATGCCAAGCGCGGACGCCGATATCTGGCGGGATATGTCGGCATCATGGCCGAGCAAGATGGTGTCGAGTACCTTGTCAAGGCGATGGATCACATCGTCAATGTGCAAGGCCGTGACGATATCGGCTGTGTCATTATTGGCGACGGTCCGGATTACGACAGGCTGCGGGCGATGTCTGCTGAGCTCAATCTGACCGGTCATATCGAATTTACGGGTTACATGACGGGCGCCCCTCTTCTGCAGAAACTGTCCGCATGCGACATAGGGGTCATCCCTGATCCGCCAAACGTTTGCAATGACAAACTCTCGATGAACAAGGTCTTCGAATACATGGCCCTCGGCATGCCGTTCGTACAGTTTGACCTGGAGCAGGCGAAAATCGACGCGGGCGACGCCGCGCACATCGTCCCAGACAGCACTCCGGAGAGCCTCGCCCAAGGCATGATGGATCTGCTTGCAGACCCTGAGAGACGCGCGCAAATGACCGCCTATGCGACCGACAGGGCGCAACGGGAGTTTCACTGGGACATCGAAAAACATTCGATGCTGGACGCATACCGCACGCTTCTAAAGCCCAAGGAACTGTCGAAGGTTTCCGGTTCTGCGAACATGTCGGAATCGACGTGATCAACGCGCCGGGTCACTCTCAAGACGCGGCCTGAAAAAGACAGCTGAGGCGATCAGGCGGATTGCGGTCCTCTGCCAATTCCAGCTGTGTCTCGTGTACCGCGCCGCCGCACTGTTCCTGCCTTTGGAAACACGCACTTGACCCGCGCGTTTCGCGACCCCGAGCGTCGTCTAACGCGGGGAAAATCTTCGTTCGCTATGCCTTTTCAATGCTGTCAAAGAGAGATTAAAGTTACACAGCGCGTCGACCATATTCGCCGCAGACAATCTGGAGTGAAGCCTGGTTAGCCTGCAGGCAACCGGAGGACACTTCGCAGGAGTTTGAAAAGACATGAGTGTCAGCATTCTTTTCGACGAACGTGTAAGCCGTCGTTGTTTCCTCGGCATTCTTTCCGGAATGGGATTGCTGTTCAGCAGCACCGCGCTTTCTTCACAATCGTCCGTCGTGACCGATCAGCCCGCTTTTTTTGCAACGGCGACACCCGGCGGATTTGGCGGGTTCAAACCGTTTGATTTGAACGGTATCGAAGTCGAGCTCGATACGGTTCTGGATCAGGCTGGGTCACAACGTGTCTGGACAATAAACAAGTCAGGGCGTCTGGTGGCGGATGGCACACCTGACGTTGATGATGGCCTCCTCATTGTTGTCAGAGACATCTATGGGAATGACATCAAACTCGTCATCGAAAGCAAAATTGCCGGTGAATGCTACTCAACCCTTGACGAACTCACCATGCTCATCAGCAAGGACCTGTCCGGCCGGACGCTTTTCGGGCGTTTGGGCTACTATCAGACGAACAAGGGATTGCTTGCCGGCAAGTTCGACAATCTGTCGTCTCCAACCGCCTTCAAGGCAGCGCCGACCAACCAGCCGGCAGTTGATCTCATCACGACATCGGCGTGGACATACGTGAGCGGCCCCATCTGGGAAGAGGCGGCGATCGTTTCACACACGACGCCAAATACCCAGGGCGATGTCCTGTTCGAGGGTATCTATTTCAGAAAAGACTATGGCACAGAGGACAAGCTTGTCGGCAACGTCACCGGGCGCGCGTCGATCTTCGAAGTGAATGAGAGAGGCAATCCGGAAAATGTCAGCTTTGTCGGGTGTCATTTCAGATCTGACGCGCCCGTTGCCCGGAAAACGGGACTGCGCCCCGCCAAAAGGTCGAAAGGACTTGATGTCAGAGGCGGATCACGCATTTCACTCACCAATTGTACGTTCGAGTATCTGTGCATCGGCGTGGTGCTCATCGGCCGCAATCATCGCGTGGACAGGTGCATCCAACGCTACTGCTGGGATGATTCCATCGAAATTCTCGATGACTGCCAAGACATCGAGATAACCAACAACATATGTCACGACTGGATCGGCGATCACGGGTATCATCCGGATTTTATACACATCTATGAGCAGAGTGGCGGCAAGACCCAGACAGGCCTATCCGTTATCGGGAACGTTGTGTTTCCGGGTGTAGAGGGGCACCTTGCGCCCGCATGGCCGACGACACCACTGTCCGGGTCCCTTTCCAGAGACAAGGCTTACGTCGTTGGCGATCTCGCGATAGGGCCATCCGATCGCGGACGGTTAATCATTATCGATGCAAGCGACGCGCCGTCGACGATCACCCTCAGCGACCCCTCCTCTGCCTCCCGAGAACTGGATCTCGCCATTCAGGCGCGCTTCAGGCCCGCTCATCCGATCGTTATTGATGCAAGCGGCTTCATCCTTTACGACGCCGATGCCCGAAAGAATGTAACCTCCAGCGTTCTGATCGAGCCCTGGGAGACGGTCACTCTGCGGCTGCAGCCGCAAAACAGGAGGTGGGCCATCTATCGGTCAGGCCCGGTTTATCAAGGCCTGTTCACCAACACGATTTCCAACGGTGTGAACAATCTGGATGTGCGCTACAATATTTTCTGGCTGACCGGTGCCGTAAACGGCATTCGCATTGATGGCACAAACAGCAACGGTGCGAACATCTCGCAAAACTTTCTCGGAACGCCTTGGCCCGGAGATCTCAACGGCTCGGGAAACGCGAACAGCGTTTCCAATGGCGGTCCATCCGCCTTGCCGATCTTGATCCACCAGGGATCTAATTTTGTCGTGAATGGTAATTTCGCAGCCAAGGTTCCAGTCGGCACCAACGTCGACAAAAGCAACACGGTCGGCAATCATGTAAACATGATGGTGTGGTCCCAGGTCGCGGACAATTTCAATGTGGCTGACAAGGGCACTCAGATCCACTTCCCCGTGACCTTCGAAGACGCAATCACCCTGGCGCGCCCCAAACAGGGAAGCATTTACGCATCGAAGGGATCCGGCCCCCTTGGAGCGGCGCTGGACGGTTCCGAAGACCTATACAATTTTGGACAGCTGGCCGGACCACCTGGACCGAGGGCCTGAATAACATTCTGTGCGCCGATCGATCGGCGATGAATTCTGCAATCACAACGGCTGTTCGTCCCGAATCTGATGCGGCCGTCACTCACGACCTCAGTGACATCGCCTGAAGCAGCATGTAGCAGGTGCGCCAGATCCGCAGTCGAACGAGCGTCACCAGGCCCGCAAGTCTCTCTTTTGAACTGTCGAGCTTCGAGCTCATAAGCAGTTTTGGCGCGTGGACAGCCAGCGACAGCAGCACGACGCAGGCTTTGCAGGCCCAAATCAGTCTACGTCCTATTGATACCCCGTTGAGGTGAAATGCTTCGGAACTGAGCCTCTGCCATTTCTTCCGGAGCGCGGTCCAGTCCTGCCGGCTCGGGTGGCGGACCACCAAGTCGTCCGCATACGTCAGTTTATGGCCTTTCGCCAGGGCCCGCTGGCACCAGTCCAGATCCTCCGAGACGCCAACAATAAATCCGCCGGTATCTTCGAAAACCGCGCGCGCCGTTAACAGGTTTGCAGAAACCGAAAACCCTTTCTCTTCAACGTAGGCTTTCTGGCGAAACGCAAAAACCGCCTCGAAAGCTTCCGCACCCGAGCGCGGCGGAGGGGTTTCGTCAAACGTGTCGATGCGCCCGCCGACAAGATCAGCCCTATTGACGGCATGCTTTGCAGTTTCAAGCCAGTCAGGACCAGGTATGCAGTCCGCGTCCAGAAAGAACAAATATGGCGCCGTCGTCTCGGCGACTCCCTTGTTGCGCGCGGCTGCAGCTCCCTTTTCCTTTTCGATCAGGAACCGCGCCCGCGGGAATCGAGCTTCAAGCTCTGCGAGACTTTGGCTGGAACCGTTGTCGACGACCGCGACCTCAACATCAGCCAGCACGTCATCGTCCGCATCGAAAAGCGCTTCCAGGCACAAGGTGAGCCGGGCGACATCTTCGTAATGGGGAATTATCACGGCGTATGACACACCGCCGCTTTCCGGCAGATCTGAGTGGTCAGCCATTGGACCCTTCGATCTTTCTCTGAGCGACAACTCTCGCCGGTGTTCCGACCGCAATGCTAAAGGGTGGAATGTCACCCTTAACCAGGGCCCCTGCCCCAATTATCGACCCGTTCCCTATGCTGGCACCCGGCAGAACAATCGCTCGAGCACCGAGCCATACGTCGTCGCCGATAACCACGTCCGCCTCGTCCATCGCCTGGCTGGTTACCGGACTGCCGTCGTTGTATCGATAGTTCGCAGCGGTCACCAGCACCTCCGGTCCAAACAAAACGTCATCACCGATAATGACCCGGCCAGTTCCAGGACCAGCCCAGAGCGTACAGCGCGCGCCAATTCGGCAACGGTCCCCAATTTCGATTCTTTCCGGATTACTAAAGTTGGAATTGGGACTGATCGCCGGATCTGCGCCAAGCTGAACAGCGCGCAGCGGCGTCACATGCGTATAATTGTAGTAGTTGATGATCTTGAGCATGTGCAAATAAGCTCTGGGATCCACTGCAGACTTGATGACACGCCACAATCTTGCTGTCCGGCTCAGTTTTTGCTTTCTGTGAAGACCTTCATCCGTAACACTCATCTTTGAAAAACACCTTTTTTGCAAAAACGGAGACAAAAACCAACGTCTTGCAAACTGTACCGGAATTCCGGCAGGTCACAACCGGCGCAGACAGTCTCGTTCACCCCAGTCTTCCAACGGCGAAAAATCTGCATCAGCTGGCGGGTATTAGTAACCCGACATCCACTCCGCCCTGCTTTCCCAAATTGCCTTCCAATGATCAGATCGCGCTGCGCTCCCGCCAGCGGAAACATGCCTCTTCACGAAGCCCAAAACCCTGCTCGCACTGTAGCGGTTGAACGCCCACAAGAGCAGAAGCATACGTCCAACCGGTTGCTGGTACATTGGCCAGTGATCATTGATAAGCGTTGCCTTGGCCTTTGCCACGAGGACCACCTTGTCTGTACGCTTGGCACTCGCCGCACCGATCAGGTGCATTATTTGGGCGTCAGGCGTAATCATTGGATGATAGCCAAGCGCGCGCGCGCGAAGGCACAGATCGGCTTCTTCTCCGTACATGAAATAACGCGTGTTGAACCCGTCTAATTCTTCCCAGAGACTGCGGCGAATAAGCAGAAAACAGCCGACGACGATGTCAACCTTTCGCACGCTGTCCCGTTTCCATCCGCCAAAAGCTTCGGGATTGAACAGCGCGTTTTTCGGAAACAGCGCCGAAAGGCCGAAGGCGGAGCAGAACAAGCTCCAAGGCGTGATCTTGTTCCAGCAGGATGCAATATTCAGCGACCCGTCGGGAAACACTGTGCGCCCTCCGTAGATTCCTGCCTCGGGTTTGGCTTTTCCAAAAGCCAAGAGGTTATCTACAGCGCCTTTGTGGCACTCCGTGTCCGGGTTCAGGAGCAATAGCCATTCAGTATCTGCGAATTTGGCCGCTTCATTGTTGGCTCTCGCGAATCCGATGTTTTCCTTTGCGGCAATCAGGGTCACATCAGGAAACCGCGCTGCGACTGCCTCCGCTGACCCATCCTGCGACGCGTTGTCATAAACAATCGTATTGAATGTGGCTTCGCGCGTAGTCGCAAACAGAGTTTCCAGGGCCTTGAGCGTCAGATCCCTGGTATTGTAGCTGACAACAATCACCGTCAATTCCGGCTTCGACCCAGATTGCTCCAGACGTTCCTTTTGATGTTCAACCATATGTCGATCCGTAAGTGCATTCTCGACCGGGATACGGTGTTCGCGATAACGCGCCCACCGCACAGTTGAGCCGAAGCGTCAACACCAAAACCTGCGAGCCATCAGAAGCGGTTACCTCGCAAGTCTTCGCATGCGGAGACCGTCACCGGCGCGCCAAGGTGTAAACAAAGGTGCTGAAAAACGACCAGTTATTTTTCATCGAAAGCGACGTAAAGAACTTTTCGAAGGGTTGAAGTGGGGGTATGTGAGAATAATAATTGTGCCCGTAAAATGGAACTACTTGAACTTCACTGTAGCCCAATGCCTGTATCTTGCTTTCCATCGAAGCCGAGGTACCACGGCACAAGGAATAGTGGACCGGAAATTTTGTCCGCTCGCCAGATCCGGTTTTTGGTTTGAAAGTGAACAAGATTGCTCTCGAAACCGCTTCGGGTAAGATCAAGTTCGCAAAAAACGGCAGCGAATAAAGCTTCGGATTGTAGTGGAACGCTATCCCCCCGGGCTTCAACAACTTCAAACAGTTGCTATGCATTGCCTTTCCATCGGCAACGTGTTCGGCAAACATACGAGAAATAATGACGTCGTATTTGTTTTCGAAATCAGAAACATCCCCGCATACATCGAAACACGCTGTTTTGTAGCCGCCTGGACCCGCATCCAATTCACTTTGGTCAATGTCATTCACTGTGTAGGAGTTAATGCTTTCTGGGAACTTGCCGTGAGTGTAGAACGGATACCGGCCGCCACCGAGTTCCAAAATGTCTGCAGCTTCAAACTTCTGACAAACTTCATAAATTTTCTCAACAAATGAGTTTCGAGCATATTCGTAGTGGCTACTCTCGGTGAGCAACATGGTGTCTTTCCTTTCACGTGCGATCCTGCGCTCGGGGGCGTATTCTGCTTTGGGAAACGGTTAAATCCCAGACCGGGCTCCGGTGGCTAGGTCCCAAATACAGCAGCTTTTTTTTAATTTCGTAAAATTTTCGCCCATTTAGTGGCAACTTCTGAATGTTGGCAATCTTTATTGTTCCAAATACATCCTCAGCAATAAACAAGGTTAAAGACGGCGGAGACAAACACTACGAACACCACTTTGGAAAATCGCCTGGCATCTACTGACCGGATGCTTCGGAGTTCATCTCGAGAAAATTGCTGCAGTGTTTCGGTTCCGATCTACTGATCTCCTTCGCACTGCACAATAAGGTAGTCTCACAAAGAAATCTAATGTTTATCAAGCGACCCCACCCATCCGACTGTGTTGTTTGATCAGGGCGTTTGTGATGCTCAATGCGCAAACTACTGCCGCACCCTTTAACGGTCATCCGTTTCTTGAATCTGGACGGAAATCAATTTCACGGCAGAGAGCCTCGCAACAGAGACCGGGCTGTTTTGCCTTGCCCAGACAAAGGATTTTCGCAAGACACGAGAGCGTTAAGTCCGGACCAGGGTTGAACCTCTTGTCGCCTGCCACTGACCTTAAAATGAAAAGACGACGATAGGTTCGCACCCGGCGAGCTTAAGACCGATTCCTTGGCGTCAGCGCAATACTTTTTCGTTGAGACCAGCCACATACAGCTACAGCGCGGCTCGACCTTGATCGCGGCCAGAAGATTTCTCGTGACCGCCCGAATGCAAGTGACATGCCTGCATTGCGCCCGGCAGATTGCAAAAGAAAAACGGCGCCTTGCGGCGCCGCTCCAAACTTTCGATCAGACTGAATTTGTCAGTCTTATGCTTTCTTGCGACGACGCATCGCGGCCAGACCGCCAATACCGCCGATCAGCAACCATCCAGCAGCAGGAAGCGGAACAGCTGTCGCGAATTCGAATGCCTGCGCACCTGTGGTGCCAAAGGACACCGAGGTGAAGCTGTCGCCTTGGCCCGCGTCGAACGATACCAGGGCAGTACAGCCGAGGTTATCAGACGGACCCGAGCCACAGGATGCGACGCCGGTCAGAGCGTTTACAGCTGCAGCAACCGTCGACGGATCCACGGAGTACGTGCCGCCGCTCGCAAGCGAGAACTCAAGAACGTTGTAACGGTCGATCGAACCCCAAAGGAGTTCAAACGTCGTTCTAACGAAACCGAACGTCAGCGTTGCCGGATCCGGGCTCGTGGACGGGTCGGGGCCAACCGCGAAGTAGCTGTTGACATCTTCCAGACCCGTGTTGGACCAAGGCGACTTGTTGATCGCACTCGTGCTGCCCGGAGGAGGAGTGATGACAGCGGCATCCATCGTGTCCGCAGCATATGTGAACGCGCCAAAATCAGGTGCGAACACATCTGCAGTGTTGGAAACGCCGTCGTTCGAACCTGCAAGCACGGTAAAGGACGGTGCAGCAGATGCCGCGCTTACTGATCCAACGACCAGAGCAGCTGCGACACAAAGCTTTGTTCCAAAATTCATTTTTCGGATTCCTTACTAAAGTATCGTTTCATTCCGAATTTGATATTAACATAATGCTAATTTTTTACAACCCATTCTAGCGATGCCGATTGCAAAGCCGATCCAAAATGAGAATGTAATCCTTCTTGTCTAAACGCAAAAAGCCTGCTTTGCAATTCGAAGATAAAATGGATTATCATTTTGCACTGCGAATAAGTGCCAACATGTTTCGCAATAATACTGATAGATAAAAAAATTTTGTCACTAGGAACTCTGCCCCCTATTTCGCTTCGGTTGATGACCAGTGCTATTTAAAAGCACACCGCAATCAGAACTAAACTCTGGAAAACTTTAAGTGCAGGAATGTGCCGAAATCTGACAATTTGGTTAACGAAGTCCGTGACTTATACATTTCGATGCTTCGGGCATCAGATTCCCGCGCCACATCAAATGCGCAGAAAATTTCGCGGTGTTGCCGGTCATTGAAAAGGGTGCATCGCCACTGCAGACCGCTGACTTTTCTGACAACGGGGCTCCCGCACCGCAACCGTCACAAAATCCGGAAACATCGTATTTGGAGAACGGCTCCAGGCAGGCCTGTGTGTCTTTTTTTCGCAACTGCGCTGCAACCCGCCCACACCAGATTCGCGATTCGGCACCTGCGCCATCAAGAAAAGGTACGCCCGCAACCGAAATCGGTGGGCGGGTCTCAAGCGACAAAGCGCCGACGCCGGTTCTCTTGGCCACATAAACTCTTTTGACTTGCACGACGTCATGAAGCAACGATAAACCCTACAGCCATATTTGAACGTGGCCTTGCACATGCTGGTGACAATTTCTTCGTGCTTTTGAACTATTGTTCTCTTATCAGTTCTGCGACTTCTTCCGCGTTCCGCCAATCGATTGGCGGCACGCTGCTGGCAAGAGCCCTGTCCGCTGAAATGCAGACTGAGGCCAAATGGTACGAGTATCGGAAGCGAATGATGCCCAATTAATACCGGACCCTGCTCATCTGACTACGTTTAACTCGTTTTGCGATCGAAAGTTTTGACCAACCATCATGCTCTTACCTGTCCGCAAAATTCTCTGGTCTCCGAAAGACCCTGAAGGCAACAAGGGCCCGGTCTACGAGATAGGCGGCAAGAAGCTCGACTTCCTCGTCAAGCTGGTCTTGTTGTCGATCCTTGTGCCGGCTTCCTTTTCCGTCGCTGGTCTCGTTTTCTCACCGGCACGCATCATTTTCCTGGTCCTTGTTCCCTATTTCATGATCAACCTGGTTCGCGGGGCATACGGACCACTTCTGTTCGTCGATTACCTGATTTTCTTTCACATACTTTGGCTGTCGCTTTCCATTGGCTTCAACAACCCGGAGATTGCCATCACGTTTGTGGGATCGAATTCGCTGCTGTTGCTTGGTGGATACCTGACAGCACGGGCCAAGATCCGGACACCGGACGACTTCGTCGCCTTCATTCGTTTTTTCGTTATGGTCATCATCATCACGGTACCTTTTGCCTTGGTGGAAAATGTCACCTTTGAAGCCGTTATCGCGAGATTTATCGAGAGCCTGCCTGTTTTCAACTCCTTCCCGGACAATCACGATGCTCCAAGATTTGGCCTCGATCGTGCCCAGGTTATTTTTGCACACGCCATCCACTACGGTCTGTTCTGCACGCTTGGACTGAGCTTCATCTATATAGGCATGAAACCGTTTTACGGCCTCATGCATAGACTTTTCCTGATGTCTCTTACTTTAGTTGGCTTGATAAGCGGTCTCTCCAGCGGGCCGCTGCTGTCCGGAATTACGCAGTTCTTCATGATTGCCTGGATTACCGTGTTCGGGCGCGTCAAATACGTATGGTACATCACGACGGCAGCTGGCATTTTCGCGTTCATTGTCATTGAAATCGCGTCGAACCGTCCAGCCATTCTCGCGATCGTTTCGCGGCTCACCTTTAGTTCCTATACCACCTATCTCCGCGCGACCTTGTTCGAGTACGGGTTCGCCCAAGTCAAACGGACGCCAATCCTCGGGAATGGGTTCAATGAATGGCCGCGCCCCATCTGGCTGAGCGCAAGCATCGACAATTATTGGCTCTACCTCGCCCTTATCAACGGCGTACCCGCTTTTGCGTCACTTCTCCTGTTCGTGTTCTGGGGCTTGAAGAAAACCTCGGCTCTCAAGCTTGAGCCCGACTCACCCGTCTTTTTGCTTCGCCGAGCGTGGTGTTACACGGTGGTCAGTATTGCATTGACTATTTCAACCGTTGCCATCTGGGGCGAGATCGTTGCCTTGATCTACTTCATTCTTGGCAGTGGTATTTGGATGCACTATTTTGACGAAAGCAAGCTTAAACGCGTTTCCAGCGCGTCGAACGAGATCGACGCATCCGGTACCGACAGTGAACCTGCCCCGGAAAAATCCGGACCGCGAAGCCGCAGCAAAAATGGACGCGCTCGACCGGGTTTCCGGAGAGAACGGCCGTCAGCGGCAAGGTCAAAATCGCTTGAACGATCATAAGTTGTCTGACCTGCCGATTTTCTTAAAGTTTCAGTGGCAAAACAATAGCAAGCAAAGAATTCATTTCATTTGATCAAAAGACCAAACGCTTATTCGAGGTACGTTTCATGAGCGACGGCAAACGTGTGGAAATCCTGTTGGCTGTTTATAACAATGCTGACTATTTGGCCGACTTCCTCGACTCACTTCTGGCCCAAGACTTTGACGACTTTCACATTCTCGCGAGCGACGACGCATCAACCGACGGCAGCCTAGCAATCCTTGAATGCAAGGCTCCGCTCTTTCGAAACGGTATCAACATTATCCGGCGAGAGGATCGAAGCGGGTCTGCCAAGGCCAATTTTTCTTTTCTGATGGAAAAAAGCACTGGCGACTACATCTTGTGGGCAGACGCAGACGACATCTGGAAGCCGGAGAAGGTGCGACTTTTCGTCGAAGCCATATCCGAACTCGAGGCAACCGCGGGTCCTGAAACTCCCCTCTTTGTATACTCGGATGTGTCCGTCACCGATGGGTCTCTCAATGTTCTGAACGAAAGCTATTGGCAATTTAAAAAGATTGATCCGCGGACGTCGCGTTCACTTTCGAAAACACTGATCTGTGTGCCGATGCTGGGATGTGCTTCAATCATCAACAGGTCGCTGCTGGAAAAAGCCATTCCGGTGCCGCTTGATCTTGTCACGGGACACGACTGGTGGACGTTGCTTGTCGCGGTGACATTCGGACAGGCCCGTTCGATACCGCAAAAGACCATGTATTATCGCCTTCACGGCTCAAACAGTTCGATACCTCAAAAGGTCAGTTTCTTCAGCTATCTGCGGGCAAAGTCGCCTGCTGCAGGTGTGAGCCGCCGGCTTATGTTGCGCCGCATGCAGGCCCAAGCACTACTTTCTGCCTTTGAGAAGGATCTCCCAGCGCAACAGCTAGCCACGATCCGCAGCTTCTTGGATTCCGAACATCACGGTTTTCTGAAGCGCAGACTGTTCTACATCAAGAACAATTTTCTTTACCCGGACTTTTCACGCAGCCTGGCGCTGCTGGTTTTCGGATAGTTTGTTGGTTCAAATGAAGTCCTTCCTCGTCGTAATAATTCTCACTCTTGTTTCCTACGCGTTCCCGTTTGTTCGCAACATCGTGGTTGCGCGCTACCTGACAGTCGAGCAATTTGGAATCGCGAGCACCTTTGCAATCGTCTACTCGCTCGTGCAAATGATGGCCAACATCGGATTCAATGCCTTCGTTGTCCAGGCGAAGGATGGCGATGAACCAGGGTTCATGGCTGCGCTCCATTCCCTGTTGATTATGCGCGGCGTCGCCGGCGCTGCCCTCATGTTGATCTGCGCTTACCCCTACGCCTATTTCATCGGTCAGCCAGAACTGGTTTGGTCATACATGCTTTTCGCCGCGGTCCCCCTGCTTCTTAGCGGGGCAAGCCTGGACGTGCACAGGCAAGAACGGCAATCCCGCTTCACGTCGGTGGCAATGGCCCAGATCCTGGCACACACTGCCTCACTCGTGGCCCTGATCCCTTTGTTCTATTTGTTCGACGATTACCAGATAATGGTCTACTCGATTTTTACTTACATCGTGGTCTACGTTGTTTTTACGCACTTCTATTCCGAGAGAAGCTACTCTTTATCCTGGAACGAAAAAATATTTCGTAGGATTCTTACTTTCGGCGTCCCGCTACTTATAAACAATGTCTTGTTGTTCATTGTTTTCAACGGCGACAGACTTATCGTTGCGAACCAACTCGGATTAGAAACGCTGGCGCTGTTCTCAATCGCATTCATGATGAGTCTGATTGTTTCCTCCGCCGGTAGTAAACTCTTCAGCACACTGATGCTGCCCATTCTTTCGCGAGCGCAGGAAAAGAGGTCCCAATTCAGAGAGCTTGCGTGCTTGAGTTTAGAAATCGCCCTGTTTCTGATGATCGGACTGGTCTTGTCCATGCTGGTGTTGGGACCTGCCTTCATCATCACCCTTTTCGGGGAAAAGTATTTCGGGGCACTCTCGATGGTTCTCACCCTCGCTTTCGTGCAGGGATTCAGACTGGCAAAGATAGGCCCGGTTGTCGTCGCAACGGCACAGGGCCACACCCGTTACCCGCTTTTTGCCGACGCTGTTAGAGTTGTTTTCCTACCCTTGGCCTTTCTTGCCCTCATGCAAACCGGCAATATCAACTACGCCATATTCTTTGCGTTCCTAGGAGAGTTCATAGGTTTTCTAATCGCCTTATTTTTGATGCTTCGTCAGACTCGCGTTCGATTGACTTCGTTGCTTCCGTCGCTTGCGATGACCGGCCTCATACTTGTTCTGGCATTCGCTGAAACAATGAGCTTCACGCCTCAAAAGGGCGTGTTGGACAATATTCACCTAAGCCATCTGGGTCTGATACTGCTCGGTCTGCTCTATGTTGCCGTGGCGCCCAAGATGCGCCGGACCATCCTTGACTTCTCGGCCAAAAAGCTTCGCCGCGCAAGCTAGAGCATTTTCCGACCAATTTGGATCATTTGATGAGGATATCCAGTTCACTCGGTCAGGCGGGTCACGAAGCGCGATGCGGTGCATCGTGCAAGTGGCACAACGCCGCCGATGGGCTGGATATTCTCACCCTTTGTGGAACGTATTCAAGCGACAAACATCAAGATTGGCCGGGCCCCTTTTCGCTCCGGCATCGTTGGTTCACCCTAGTCACCTGAATCTGAAGTTCGACCCATTTTGCAGCGGGCTTCGAACGAACTTCAGATTCAAGAATGTGACTAGCGAGTCTATGTTTCTAGTGCGGTTCACGAATTTGAAGTTCGCTTCGGAGACTGCTGCAGCAATGATGCGAACTTCAAATTTACCGCACTAGTGGTAGGAAACACCGCGGCGGGCGAACCGTCTCGCCAGCGCGAAAGGGGCCTCGGTCAAATGACCCAAATTGGTCGGAAAATGCTCTAGCGATACCCTGGGAAACTGCAGTTGACTTATATGGCGCCGGATTCAGCCGGCACTTTGGAAACACTCCGCAAACGCACCATGCCGGCGCCGAAACTACATCACTGCGGGATCCGAGATCACTTGACGTTTCGGAATCGGCCAAAATCGCACAACGTATCCGTGCCTGTTACCGCGTCAGCGAAAATGGGGTAGCGTCGGTGTCGCTCGGCAGAATTTCGTCTTTGCGTGCGCATGACGACGCAGCGCCACGACCGCAATACGGGCCCTTCGGTAGTGTGCACTGCCCAAGCCCATGCAAGCCACCCCATACCCTCTCACGAAAGGCGCTGACGATCCCGCTGTGGCAAGTGTTGTCGGTTCACGGGTCAAGGTTCGAAATTCGGATCGACACCGTTGAAGTCTGTTTGTTGCGGCTGGGCAAACACAGAACAGGCCCATGGAAACATGGGCCTGTTCGGAAGTTTCGGAGTGTTGAACACGTCAGCTTTACAGAACGAAATCAGCGTCCTGAATGTTGAGACCCTTTTCGATCAGAACATCAAGTTCAGTCGAATACCACTGCGTCGTGTACCTGTTGTAGGCGGTTCCGTCGACGACTGTTTCTTCAGCCAATGCAAGGGCCCCTTCGAACTTGACGATATCACCCTCGTCGCCCCCCACCATCAAAGTTGTATCGTCGTACTGTGCAAGGTTTCTGAAGCTCAGTTCAATTGTGTCGATCGTCCCGTTGGTTGCATCAATCTCCTCAATGGAAACGAGCTTGACGTTGCTAACGTCGGCGACACCATCTGCGCCTGCATTGACCACGATCTTGTCGTAACCAGCATCGCCTTGCACGACAAGGTCGTCAGCATCGAACACGAACGTGTCGTCGCCTTCACCGCCATTCAGGTAATCGGCACCGAGCCCACCATCGATAAAGTCATTGCCATTTTGGCCGTAGATCGTGTCATTCCCGTCTTCACCACTCAGGATGTCGTCACCATCACCGCCGTAAACCTTGTCGGCGCCACCGCCTGCGCGCACAGTATCATTGCCGCCACCGGACATGATGCTGTCATCGCCGCCGCCGCCAACGAGCACATCGTCTACATCGTGGCTTCCGCGAATGTCCTGATTCTCGTTGGTCTCGGGCTGCACGGCAGGTTCTTCCGGGACGACCGGTTCCTCCTCTTCAGCCGGAGGATCAACGGGTGCCGGCTCTTGCGGATCCGCCGGCTCGTCGGCGCCCAGTGAATCCGCGATCGCGTTGATGTCTTTCAACTGGTCGGAAGAAAGCGCCTCGGTGACAAAATAGACGTTATCGATGAGCCCATCAAAATGGTTGTTCAGATGCTCGTCACCCATCACCAACGACCGGCTTGCATCACCGATCAGGATCCCGCCGTCGAGGCCATTGATCGAGCCGACGGAAACCCCGTCTACCATCACATGAAGTTCACCTGTTTCTCCCGAGAACGTCAGTGCGATCTGATGCCACGCATCAGGCGTTACCGTTTCGCTGGAGACAACAAGACTGTGCTTGACCCCGTCAATGGTAACAAAGACGGCGATGTCTTCATTGTTCATTCGAATGGAAAAGCTGTTCACGAGTTCCGCGAGATAAGCAACGCTCTGAAGTTCTCCGTCCGACTTCATGTCGAAGGCGAACGTGAAGCTCTCCTGGTTCAACATTTCGCTGGACGACTTGACTTTGATATGGCCGTCGTTAAGCCGTATCGCACCTCCCTCAAGGGCCACTTCCTGGGAGGTGTCCGCATCAAGATCGCCAACCGAACTCTCGTCGAATGTCATTGCGATCGGGATCGGCGTCACCGCCTCGACAACTTTCTTGAGAGTAAGTGTTTCGCCTGACGCCAATTTGATTTCAGCCTCAGCCGCATACTGACCCGGTTGCTCGTAACTGTGGGAAACCACCGCTCCCTGCGCCGTGGAACCATCGCCGAATGTCCACACGACTTGCGCACTCGATATGTCCATCGCGCCCGATGCATCGAATATGGCCGTGGCATCAAATGTTACCGTTTGCGACTGTAGGCCAGTCCCCACCGAACTCGTGATGTATCCGGAAAGGTCTTCAGGCGTCATGTCAAATTGCGACATTTGCGCGCCGACACTGTCCAAACCGCTATCCGGGACGAATTTGAGATCACCCAGATTTGCGACCTCGCCGGCATTGGCATTGGCAATCACATTTGAAGTGTAATACGCGCCATTCGGATCATCGTCCTGAAGAACAACGTTGTCTTTTACATTGTAGGAGTCACCCGCAATGGAGTTTTCAGTCTGCGTCACGTTGTTCTGGACGGTCACGTCCTGCATTTCGCCCGTGAACAGATTGATGCGCGGAGCGAATGCTTCCGAGTCCACGGTCCCATCCTCGCGAGTGATATCGTAGGCCGCGTCGGGATTGTAGAGCAGCGTGTTGTTTTCAATCAGCAGACCATTGGTCTGACCAACCGTAATGCCGTGCACGTGCGCATTGTAGATCACGTTGTCCGTGATCACGAAATTCTCGTAATAAGCGTCGGTGTCGCCAGGATTGCTATCAGCATATTCGTTTCTCAGAAAAATGCTGTGCGTCGCTGATCCCTCACCGCTGTTCATGATGTTATTCGAGATAACAACATTCTTTGAAGGCTCTCCGCCGACGCTGAACATCTGGATGAAATCCATATGCGCATCACTTGTCGGGGCCTTTTGGAAATCGTGAAAGTGGTTGTTCACAATATTCACGCCGTCGACTTCGGACAGGTTGATGCCGTCGCTGGACATATTGTGGAACTCGTTGGAGATCACGTCGATGTTGGACGAGCCCTCGAGGCTCAAGCCCTTGATGAAGCCGGTAAACTCGTTGCCTTCGAAAAGAATGTCGCTGGAGTCCCTGACGAACAAACCAATGCCGTAGCCGTAGCCATCGTAGTGCTCACCGGCACCCTCGACAAACTCTCCCTCGAAGGTGTTGTTCTTGAAGGTAACGTTCGAGGTGCCGAGATCGATATTGAACGGCCGCGTGTACCAGGGGTCGCCATCCTGATAGTCGTAGTCAAATGTCAGTCCTTCAAAATGGAAGTCTGAAACGCCACCCAGTGTCAGTTCACTGAAGACTGCCGGATCGTCCGGATCGGCGGACGCGATGGTGATGTTCTTCGCATAGTTCGCAGGTTGCTCTTCGATGTCGATGAGACGCAATTCCCCATAGTCACCGCCGGCCAAGCGGATGACGGTACCTTCAGTCGCCGACTCCAGCGCCTGGTATAATTCTTCAGCGTTGGAAACGAAAACCTCGTTTACAGAGGACGCGTTGGTTCCAGACATATAACGACTCCATCGAGTTGAATTTGTATCTTGAACTAGCGCCATTGAATTATGATTTAATTCTGCAAATCTATAAATTTTTATGTGCTTTTAAGACGAAAAATCCAAAACTAATCTTTCACTGAGATCAAGCGGGAACTTACATCGGCTCGCCGCAAATATATTCGTCTAAAAATGCTCGAAAATAGGCGAATTATTGGAAAAATTGACTATAAGTAAATTTTAAAAAGTCTTGTTCAAAGTTTTTTTACTATGACTAGAACAAAAGAAAACGTAGAGGAAAAATAGGTCAAGGACGGGTGAGCCTGGGTATGAAAATCCAACCGAAGGCGACTCAGGTGCGTGTACAGGCCATATGAGACAGACGGCGATGCAGTCAGGACGATGAAAGCTGTCGTTCAAATGCGCAGGTGCCCCGCGAAGCCTCGGCCACAGGGTTGCGGAACCCGACTGGATACGCGCGGCTCGGGGAGCGGAACGCTCGGTGATTGACCATGGAGAACGGCAAGACGGGTGTTCCTCCGGCACAGGAGAGGCCCGCATGAGAGGGCGGCCGGGTCGCCATTTCGGTCGCACCCAGCATCAGCTCAACGCGGGGAAATGAAGACCTTCCTTGCCGCAGTCGCAGTCACCCGGTGGTTTGCGGGACTTTACAGCTAGGTCGGATTATTGCCCACAAGGCCGCGCCGAAGGTCCAGAAAACGGTCCCGGGCTCCTCGAACCAGACTGATCGTCATGTTCTCCAGCAGCGCTGTTGCCGCGCTTGCGTCTTCGAACTCGTCACCGATCGCACTCGGAAACCGCTGCTTTGCTTCCTGTGAAGAAACACGAAAACCTCTGATCTTGTTTGAGACATTGGTTTCGTGAACGACCTGAAGCCATGCGCCCGGCCCCTCGATCTGCCGGATCTCATATTCGCTGCCGAGATCCATATGGGGGATCGTCGTGATCGTGCGCATGTCCTCATCAAACGGCTCCAACAGGCTGGCGAATGCGTTGCTCTTGTGGCGGAGCCGGTAAAGTCGCGCCCGATTGAGAATGAAGCCCTGGGTGAAGTTGAACACAATAGGTATGTCACCCGCCTGCATGGACACGACATTCTCGTGAAGTCTCTGGGTGAAATCCAATGCGAGCCCGTCATCATTGTCGAGCCTGGTCGTCAGGAGGTGCGTCCCTTGTGGTTGCGGTCCCAGAACCTCGCGTATGGCGTTGGCCCAACCGTCTGCTGGAAACAGTTTGGTGTAGTAAGGGAAAAAACCGCAGGAACCGCGGAGTTTATCGATACGTTCCTTGAACTGATCGGGCGTTTTCTCGTCGAAGAAAACAATCCAGTGAAAATCTTTGTGGGTCTGCGCGGCTACTGAGGGAAGGCAATAGCGCTCGAACAGTTCAAACCGTTCGGACAGCCATCCCGGCTGATTGCGTATCGCCTTTTCGCGGCCGGGCGTTGCCAGGTTGAAGCGCGTCAGGATCACATGCTGTATCTTCACAATACACTCATCCTCAATGGCCAAATTGACTGCAGTGCGTCGCCGCGCCGGCAACCTTCCGCGGAACCGTCGCAGGTGCGGCGTGCCATCGCCGGGAAAATCATCAACATCCCGTCAGCTCACACCAGTGCCTTTAGATACTTCCCATATTCGGTTTTTCCGAACACCTCGGCATGTTCCAGAAGCTTTTCCCGGTCGATCCAGCCGTTCGCATAGGAGATCTCTTCCGGGCAGCCCGATTGCATGCCTTGCCTAACAGACAGCGTTCTGACGAAATTTCCCGCGTCCAGCAATGACTCGTGCGTGCCGGTGTCGAGCCAGGCAAAGCCGCGTCCCATGCGTTCGACGTTCAATGCCCCTTCCTGCAGATACATTTCCAGCAACGTGACGATTTCCAGTTCGCCGCGCGGCGAGGGCTTCACTTCGCGCGCCCTGCGCGGAGCATCTCCATCCAGAAAATAGAGACCGGTGACCGCATAATTGGACGGAGGCACCGCCGGCTTTTCGATAATTTCTTCGGCAAGACCAGCATCATTGAACTTCACGACACCATACCGCTCCGGGTCGGCGACATGATATCCGAAAACAGTTCCTCCCTGTTCACGGGCGTCGGCGGCACCGAGAACCTCGGGAAGTCCGTGTCCAAAGAAGATGTTGTCTCCGAGCACCATTGTGGACGGCGCACCGTCCAGGAAGTCCTCGGCGAGGATGTAGGCTTGTGCCAGTCCATCCGGCGATGGCTGGACGATGTATTCGAAGCGCATGCCCCACTGGCTGCCATCCTGGAGAAGGCGCCTGAATTGCGGCTGGTCCTCGGGGGTCGTGATGATGGCGACTTCCCGGATGCCCGTCAGCATCAGCACAGACAGCGGATAATAAATCATCGGCTTGTCGTAGATCGGCATCAGCTGTTTCGAGACGGCCATTGTCAGAGGGAATAGCCGCGTGCCGGATCCTCCAGCGAGAATAATGCCCTTGCGATTTGTCATGAAGTCACACCCAGTTTTGCCAAAGTGTCTGCCACGCCGTCTTTCCAGTCAGGACGGTTCAGTCCGAATTCGGACAACGACCCGCAATCCAGACGCGAATTGAGCGGCCGTTCCGCCGGTGTCGGATAAGCTGATGTCGGAATATCCTCGACGGTGACCGTTCGGCCAGCCTGCCTGAAGATCTCACGCGCAAAGTCCGCCCAACTGACCTCCGGCGTACCGGAAAAATGGTACGTTCCGGCTTTCGCGGGCTCCTCCGCCAAGGATCGGGCAATTTTCACACAAGCGTCCGCGATTGCAGATGCCGGTGTCGGGCCTCCAATCTGATCGGCAACGATCGTCAGATGATCCCGTGTTTCCGAAAGGCGCAGCATTGTCTTCAGGAAATTCGAGCCATGGGCCGAAAACACCCAACTGGTGCGCAAGATGGCGTAGACCGACGCTGCGGCCTCGATTGCCTCCTCGCCTTTCAGCTTGGTGCGTCCATAGGCTCCGAGCGGCGCGGGTTCCGCATCAGGCGCAAACGCCTCCTCACCGCTGCCGTCAAACACATAGTCGGTGGAAATGTGAACCAGCGGGATACGTAGCCTGGCCGCTGCCTTCGCCATCTCGGCGGGCGCCTGCGCATTCACCTTCAGCGCCAGAGTTTCTTCCTCTTCCGCTCTGTCAACCGCCGTATATGCCGCCGCGTTGATGATCGCCTCCGGGCCTATTTCCCCGATGATCCCGCCAATGTCCGTGTGCACCGACAGATCCGCCTGCTCCCGTCCGAGGAAGACGGCGTCCGGCAACCTTTCCCGGAGTTCGGTTGCCACCTGCCCGGAGGAACCAAAAACAAGCATCATGCCCTGGCACCTGCGGCGACACCGAGCCGCTCGCCGACACCCTTGCGGTCCTGCAAGGCCCGCCACCAGCTCTCGTTGTCGAGATACCACTGCACGGTCTTCTCCAGACCTTCCTCGACATTGACACTGGGTTTCCAGCCGAGTTCTTCGCGAATGCGCGCCGGGTCGATGGCATAGCGCATATCGTGGCCGGGTCTGTCCGTTACAAAGGTTATCTGTTCGGAATAGGACCCTTGCGCCCTCGGACGTTTTTGATCGAGCAGGCTGCAGATGGTTCTTACAAGATCGATGTTCCTGCGCTCATTTTCGCCGCCGACATTGTAGCTGCGGCCGGCAGTACCCTTCTGCAGGACCAGGAGAAGCGCATCGGCGTGATCCTCGACATAAAGCCAGTCGCGCACATTTTCGCCCTTGCCGTATACAGGGATCGGCTTGCCGGCGAGCGCGTTGAGAATGACGACGGGGATGAGCTTTTCAGGGAAGTGATACGGTCCGTAGTTGTTCGAGCAGTTGGTCAGGACAATCGGAAGCCCGTAGGTTTCGTGCCATGCCCGCACGAGGTGATCGGATGCCGCCTTCGACGCCGAATAGGGACTGCGCGGATCATATGCCGTCGTCTCGGTGAAAAGACCAGTCTCCCCGAGCGAGCCGAAAACTTCATCGGTCGAAATCTGGTGGAACCGGAACGCTTCCGGTTTGCCCGCCTCCTGCCAATATGTCCGAGATGCCTCGAGCATGTTGAAGGTGCCGGTGATATTGGTTTCGATGAAGTCGGAAGGGCCGTCGATGGACCTGTCCACGTGACTCTCGGCAGCCAGGTGCATGACCGCGTCAGGACGGTGCTCGGCGAAGACCCGCTTCAGGGCCTGCCTGTCGCGAATGTCAGCCTGCTCGAACGCATAAAGAGGGCTGTCGGCAACCGAGGCAACATTGTCCAGACACGCCGCGTAGGTAAGAGCGTCAAGATTGACAACGTTCAGACCGCGCTGAACGGCAAGTCGGATTACAGCCGAGCCAATGAAGCCCGCTCCGCCCGTGACAAGAATCTTCATCAATTCCCTCAATATTCAAATGGTGTTTCAAATGCAGCAAGCGCTGGTGCGGCCGCGTCCTTTTCAGACAGAACCGGTTCGATGCCTGCCAGCGGCCAGTCGATCCCGCAACTGTCCCAACGGACAGCGCCGTCACAGTCGGGCGCATAAAAGTCGGAGCACTTGTACACGATCTCGCTATCCGGTTCGAGTGTCATGAACCCGTGCAGGAATCCGGCCGGTACAAGCAGTTGCCTGCCGTTTTCGAAACTGAGGTCCGTCCCAAACCAATTTCCGTAGGTTGGAGACCCACGACGGATATCGACCGCGACATCAAAAATCCGGCCGCGTCCGCACCTGACGAGTTTTGCCTGTGCATGCGGCGGGGCCTGAAAATGAAGCCCCCTCACCGTTCCTGTTGTGGCGCTAAGGGAATGATTGTCCTGTACGAAGTCAATATCAATACCGATCTCCGAAAATGCGCGCTTGCTCCAACTCTCGGAAAAAAACCCGCGGTCGTCCCCAAACCGCTTGGGTGTAATTAACAAAACACCGGACAAGCCGGTTTTTTCGACAATCATTTCAACCTCAATTTCAAGCGAATACCAAATAAACTAATAAACGACGACAGGGTCAGCTGCCGGTTTTCCCGAAACAGGAAGTCGCTCCTTCAACCAACCGTCATTGCACTCACTGCGACTTTCCATTTCGCTAAAGAAGCCCGGTTCAATTACTGCAATTGGCTACACCGAAAGCGCAGCTCGGGGCAAGCCATTCGGATGCGCGCGAATATAGCAACTTAGATTCAAGATGGCGAAAGCTAAATGACCAAATTAGTTTTTTGGTAAATTTAACAAAATGATAACGACCGGTTGCGTGAGAAGTCCCCTTGATCGACAGCCGGTCCTGCGCGCAATCGTTGCCCACATCATGAACCGGAGCGTTGCCGGCTTCCTGACCAGAGACTTCGCACCTGACGGTGGCAATGCGCTTCGCGCGCAGCAAGCGCCTGCCGATAGGCCGCGCGCCCAGACCTCCGCGCGGCCCTTTTCCAGAAAAAAACACCCCATAAGCCGCCTGCGGCGCGCTACCTGACCTGCTCCCGCAAGACCACCGGGCGCAACGCGAAAACCGAGGACCTGCATCACAGAGTTGCAATGCCGCCGATCAGGGCCCGACTTTTTCGGGCCCACTCTTTTTTCTGCGCGCTCTTCCAGAACCGAAACGTAAGCGTTTCCGGCGTCCGGCAGCCCAGGAAACGAAGTGATATGAGGCTTCGCGGCCAGTTTTCGGGACGCATGTTCATTGTCACTTTTTTGGAGAGCCTGATTTATCCATGTTATTGAAAAAAATGCCAAAACGAGGACAGTTCTCAACCAGCGGAAAAATTGGAGTTGCATTGCGCTGCACAATCGATTAACGTTTACTTAACCAAAATTTATGGGTGAAACGCTTTTTTTTGTGGGGCAGTTTTTAGTCAATGCCTACTTTTCGCAGTTTTTTTGCGAGAATTTGCAATAAAACAAGAGATTTCTAATGACAGACAATGTTTATGGCTTTCATAACACAGACTTGGCTGATGCTATTTCTACAGCAGCGCCTTCTCCAACCTCTCACCTTTTGAAGCGTAGTCTGGACCTGTTTGGGTCAGTCTGCGGCATTTTGCTTTTGCTGCCGCTGTTCGCCATTCTCGCGGCCGTGATCAAGGCCACCAGCAAAGGACCGGTTTTCTTCAAACAAGACCGTCACGGTCTCGATGGGAAGACGTTCAAGGCTTACAAGTTCAGGTCGATGTACGTTGACCACTGCGATCAATCAGGGGTCCAGCAGACCGTCAAGGACGATCCGCGCATCACTCCGATCGGGCGTTTCCTGCGGAAAAGCAATTTCGACGAATTGCCGCAATTGCTGAATGTGCTCAAGGGTGAAATGTCGCTTGTGGGACCACGCCCGCATGTGCCCGGGATGCTTGCCAATGGTGTGCCCTACGAGCAATTCGACCCGCGCTACCAGTCGCGCCATCGTGTGAAACCGGAATAACCGGACTCGCTCAGGTCAACGGCTTTCGTGGCGAGACAAAAACCGCTCATGCGGCCTCCATGCGGCTTTATTACGATCTTAAATATATCGAGGTTCGGTCAATTTTTCTGGACGTGAAGATTATCGTGAACACGGTGGTCCAGGAATTCTTTGGCGGCAAAGGGTATTGAAACCAGGTGCCTGAACGGCCGTTCTGAAATCGGCTGACGGGGATGGTTTCGAAATTGCGGATCAGGGAGCGAGCGCTTGCAAAGCCTCTTTAGACAGGGGCCTCACCTCACTCTCTCAATAAAAAATAAAAGCAATATATAATAACTTGACACACCGCCCTCGGGAATATTGAAAAAACTCAAACATTTTAAAATAGTTTCGACTTGTATTCTCTGAGAAACTGGAAATTTCACCCCTTCCATTCTCGGTTGCAATATATTTTATGATTCTCGTCTACCTTTTAAACTGAATTTCTATCAAAATTTGCTTTAAAAATTATCATTCTGATGAAAATTTAGACTAATTTTCTTGACCCCTCCCTCTCCTGGTTGCACACTGGGTTGCATGGGTCATTCAGGCGACCCCTTGAAACCATTCAGAATTCCGATGGCGCAAGCGCCAGATTTTGCAATCGGAAATTCCGGGTGCAGACCTAAACCAAAAATAAAAAATGCCTGAAATCGCATGGTCCAGCAGCGCGAATGAGCGTCTGACGTGCTGCGATCACTGTGTGCTTAACAGCAAAGGAAGCGTATGATGAAAAAACTACTGGTTGGCGCAATCGCACTTGCCTGCGCCTCCGGCGTTGCTCATGCAGCTCCGGTAGCCGGGTACGACAATTTTCACACCTCCAGCGGAAACATGACCACCTTCATATTCGATGGTCTACCCTCGGATATTGATGGTACCGGCGATGGCATCATCTTCACGGAAGGCAGCCTGACAGTTACCGCAACAGGTTCCGGCCTGGATGGCAGCGGTGCCCCTGAGGGACGCATCGTCCGCCAGGATCATCCTGCAGACGGTGGTCTGGGCGTTTTGGGTAATCCAAACGGCGACAATCTTGGTATCGGCGAGATTTTGACGCTCACCTTCTCAAGAGCGGTCGATATCTTGGGCTTCACGCTCAACGACGGACACAATGATGCTGCCAATGGCGCATTCGCATTCGGTCCACTGTCGTCAACGGCAAACCTTTTTGATGGGGTCGGGACCGAGGGCGCTGGTCAAGGCAATCTCTGTGGTTTCAATGCCGGGTTCTGCGGCGTTACCTCTATCTCCCTGTCTTCGACCGGGTTTACCGGGTATCTTGAGTCGATAAAGGTCTCTAACGTGCCACTGCCGGCGCCTTTGGGCCTGCTTCTGGTCAGCGCCGCGGGTTTGGGCTTTGTTGCCAGGAAGCGCCGCGGCGCATAAGCCGCCTTTGATCCGGACGAACCAAGCCAGACCACTTTGAAGTTGCTTCAGGTGGCCGAAAACAGGAGCGGGCTGCTCATCCCAGCCCGCTTTCACTTGCGGAAGTGTGTGACATGCCGCCGCCACGCCGAATTCTCGGTGCGCGTGTCCCCGAACGAGGGGCAAACATCAGCCCGACGACGCTCGCCCCGGCATCGCTGCAACAATGCCCTGACCAAAGGCAGTTGCGCTTCACTTTGATCGCGCAAGAGTGCAGTCAATGGCGGATTGCGAGCGGACGGACACCGAAAGGATCAATCGATCGTGGACCAGCATCGCGTTTCGCGCAATTCCAGCTTTCCCGTACGTGGCTCAAGGGCCTAAATCTGCAAAACACATCAGATTTGTCGCGTGGAACGGGAGCCGGTGCCGCCCTAGATTAACACAGCATGGATCACACCAACGCAACAGGCCTGGAGCGTTCAGACCGCGTGTCTTTATTGTCGAAATCACGACCCCGGACGAGCGCCGTGAAATCATTGCCGCCGCTGCCTTGCCGCGTTTTCCCTCGTGGTTTTCTGCTGCTTGTTTGCTGCCTGGTGTTTTCAGACCCCTCTCCCGCCCTCGCGAATTCCCAGAAACAGATGCGCGACTGGATTGCCCTCGCAATCGAACATGCCTGCACCAACCCGGACATGGCAGGACTGGATATTCAAGACGCCCTGCCCGGCAGCTGGTTGCTGGAAGACGTGCGCCAACCGTCTCCGGAAATGCCTGCTCGGGTGTCGATGCGCTTTGCCTTGCCGGGAGGCGACGAACTCACGCTTGAATCGCGTTTTGTGAACGGCGTCCTGCGGCAGTTCCGTGCCTCGGTGGCGGTGCAGAACGGTCAGACCCTCAAGCCACGCTTCCTGGCCATCGCCGATGGCAGCTGCACAGTCCGCTCGGCGCGTGAAATCCGCGACGGCAAGGAACCCTGGATTTTCCTCGATCAACTGGACGGAGACCTCCAGACGCTGCGATGGACGGAAACGCTGCAGGCGCCATGGCCGTCCGGTCAAAATGCCGGCGGTGTGCGCATCGGGCTGGTGGATTCAGGTCTGGCCTACGATCTGCCGCTCTTCCGAGACCGGCTTGCGCGCGACCCGGGCGGTGTACCGCTTGGATATGATTTCTGGGACCTGGATCCCTTGCCCTATGACGGCGACACGTCACGCGGGGCTTTTCTGCCGATCCGTCACGGAACTGCAGTCGCGTCGATCATCGCCCGCGAAGCCCCCGAAGCAGCTCTTGTTCCCTATCGCTATCCGAGACCCGACATGAGCCGAATGGAAGAGCTTGTGAAGCACGCTCTCAAAAACGATATCAAGATCCTGGCAATGCCGCTTGGCAGCCGGAAACCGGCCGATTGGGAGGCTTTTGCCGCAGCGCTCAAGGATCAGGATATCCTGGCGATCGTGTCTGCGGGAAATGACGGACGCGACATTGACGCCGATCCTGTCTATCCGGCAGGTCTCGACCTCGACAACATACTCACGGTGACGTCGGCAGACGCCTTCGGGCGCCTGGCGCGTGGCTCCAACTGGGGCGCCAAGAGCGTCGACCTGATGCTGCCCGCTGAAAACATGGACGTAACAGATTTTCGCGGTGCATCTGGCGTTGCTTCCGGCTCCAGCTATGCCGTGCCGCGTCTTGCCGCCCTTGCCGCCCGTCTGCTGGCAGAGGATCCGGATCTGACGGCGTTGCAGTTGAAAGCCAGGATCCTCGAACGTGCGGTCCCGTCGCCGTTCCAGAAAGACAGGCTTGTGTCGTCCGGGTGGATTCCCGACCCGGAAGCTGACTGACCCGTCAGCGGCGCTCCGGTCTGGGGGGTGCGGCATCAATAAAACGCCTTGCAGCCTGCGCCTGCCGGGGATCCGCCTTCAGAAGCGCCTGGTATCCCGCCTCGGCAAGTGCAGGATCACCGCCCCAGACACCGGACTGGATGGCAAAACGCAGCGCTTGCGGATCGTCGGGTGCGGCCTCCATCAACCATCGGGCGTGTTCCGTCATCTCTTCGAACCGCGCGCCCAACTGCAGCGAAACAAGCAGGGACACTCTCGAATTGATCGAGTTTGGCACCTGTTCGACCGCCTGCCGGTGCAACGCCGCTGCCGCGTCGAACTCACCGGACTGGGCCAGCAAGCGCCCGGCTTCCAGAAGCTGGCCATGATTTGAGGACCGTGCGCAGGCTTGCGGCAGCTGATCCGCTTGTCCAGCGGCGCCTTGAGCGTCTGCCGTGCCCGCGATCGCCGCGTCACAAGCGGCGAAGTTGATCCCGAGCCGTCTGGTAATCCGCTCCGCCTCGGGATCATCGCGCAGCCTCAACAGCTCTTCGACAGCAGAAACCGGGATCGCTTCGAAGCGTTTTTCGCCCCCGCCAACGGCGATCCCCCTCAGGCGCCCGTCTTCATCCACAAGAGCGCCGCCACTCACACCTGGCTGCATTTGCGCCCTCACGTGCAAGCGCCCGAGCTCCGCCCCTTCCGCAGGGAGCATGATCAGTTCACCCGGTTCGAACACCCGGATCTCCCGGCGCGCGACATCCGCGCCAACCGCAAAATATAGATCCGCCTCGCCGCGTTCTGCAGCGGGTTCAAGCACCGCGCCATCAGTGGGCAAACCCTCCACCTTCAGCAAAACGAGATCGCCGCCATAGGCAGAGGGCACGACGTTCGCCGTCCTGGGTCCGGAGGGCGTGTAGACCGTCGCCTCCTGCCGGTCCCCGACCACGTGCCTGTTGGTGACAAGAAGGTCACTTGCGATCCGTGTCGCGCTCGCGACCGGATCGAAGGAAGAGACGGGCAAAACGGCCTGGCGCTGCCGGCAGACAGGCTCTGGATGCGGACACTCCGGATCGGGCGCACCGGAGACAGACAGGTCCGCGTCCGGCTTGGCGCCGAACGACAGACTGACGGTGAGCCGGTCCCCTCTCCTTTGCAGAACCACAGGAACGCTTACGGTATCAGCGGGAAGCAGCGCCAAAGCGGTGACGGCGTCCCGAGGCGTGCGTGTCTGCCGCTCACCGATCTGCAGGATGAGATCGCCGGCCTCGATGCCCGCCGAGGCCGCAACCCCTCCCGGCTGGACAAACTGCACTTCCGGCGCCGCAACCTCGGCCAGCCTGACACGGTCGGCAAGTCCGAGACGCCATCCCGCCTTCACGTAGTCAACCGATCCCGACGAAAGCAGTGCATCCGTCACGCGAAGGAGCAACGCGTTGGAAACGGCAAAATTGACACCGATATTCGCGTCCGCGCCGGAGGCGAAAATGGCTGACACGAGACCAATCAGCCGCCCGTCCGGACCGATCAAGGCACCGCCCGAGGCTCCCGGATTAATCGCTGCATCCGTCTGAATGAAGTCCTCCACGGCGTTGAAGCCCGCATTGGTCACCGCCTTTGCCGAAACGACACCGCATGTGATCGAGAGCCCGAGACCGAACGCGTTGCCGATCGCGCAGGCAGGCTGGGCCAGGCCGGGGTCCGGACCGAATTCGATAGGTGCGAGGCCGGCGTCCACGCTCAGAAGCGCGATGTCACTTGCCGCGTCGCCGGCGATGAGCCGCGCCGGCAGAATCCGGCCGTCGGACAGGCGCACGTCGATACGCTCTGCCGGTTCAACGACATGAAAGGCGGTCGCGATCACGTCCGGCCGGATGACCACGCCACTGCCTTCAGGCGCAGCCCCGGTGCGCGTTCCGGCTCCGCCCTGCGGCTTGCCAGGCCATACGGGAAGAACCGACACGACATGGTCCAACGCTTCTTCCGGCGATGCGTGAACCGGGAGGGAGCCTGCGACCACCATGGCCAGCAGGCCGGCGAGTGTCGAAAGACGGCAAATCAGTTTCATCGGCTTGTTCCGCACTTGACGTTTCACATTCAGGATACAATCGGCCCCGCCACCAGGATTTCATTCAGACTGCAGCGCAGGATCAGCCAGTTTCCGCCGGCCTGGCGCTGCAGCACATTCAAGGACGTGCCCTGGCCTTCGTCCCCTTCGCTGTAATGCGCGAGACACCAGCCAAGGTCGCCTGACCTCCCGGCACTCGTCACTTCGATTTCCTTGTTGACGGCGTCCTCGTCAAACCACTCCAGATGAGCTGCCTCGATCGCCGCCCGCCCAGCCGCCGGTGGACCGTAGGGTGAGAAAAGTTCCGCGCCGGGTGAAAAGAAGGCCGCACATCCGGCAGCATCTCCGGCGCGATAGCAACCGGCATAGGCGTCGAACAATGACTGGAATTCCTGTTTGCCGGACATCTCGCCTCCACTGGTCTGTGCAAGGAGACTATCGCGGTTCACGCAAGCCGCGGCAAGGCTCGGCAGCCTTCTCAATGAGGCAAAGAACCGCCGCGGTATCTGACACAGGCAAACCCGCCCAGACGCGCACCATTTTTCGCATTGCGGGCAGCCTCCACCCCAAGGACGCTCAATCTGATACCGGCCGTCAACCTGGGTTCCCGCAACACGGCCCGCAGCCAATGCCGGCTTCACAAATTTCGACGTCGCGTCGGCACCCAAACCGGCGCCATGCCCGGGTGCCGGACAACGCGGTCGCGGACCCGGGGTCACAAGCGCTGCCGTTCCAACTCATGCCTGACTGAAACGCAAATGATCTTACGGAGCAGAGTTTTCGCTGTGCGCATAACCGCGTTTCGCAGACGCAAATATTGTCACGCCGATCTCAATAAGAGCGTGCATCTCAAGCACAAAATACGCGAAACATTGGACTTCTGTGACTTATGCTTCCAATTTCCATTGGGCCCAGGATCATTTATTTTCACATCCCCAAATGTGCCGGCAGCACCGTGTTCAAACACATCAGGGGTAAGGTGGCATTCGGAAAACTGGACAAGTTCCTGAAGCGAAAAAGACATACGATTGTCCACACAGAATACCATCACGCAAGAATCGACGCCGCGATATCCGAAGCGAAAAAATCAAAATTTATCTCCGGCCACTTTGATACACCGACCCTGAGCGAAATCGGCAGAAAACCGGATGATTTCGTGTTCACCTTCTTGAGGGCACCAAAGGAACGTTTGCGGAGCGCTTATCGTTACTTCGTGAGTGAACAGGGATGGCGATGGATGGACTTGCCGGGAAGCTGGACGGACTATTCGTACGAAGATTTCCTGCAGATCGAGACGCGGAGCATGGTTGCGCTGACGGACAACGCGATGGTTCGACATCTTGGAGGTGATTTGCTTGAAACGGTGGAAACCGAAACCGAGTGGCGTAGATGGACCGAAAAGGCAATCTCGGAACTTGCGGAGATGGACTTCGTGGGTTTCCAGAACAATTTTTATGAGGATATGAATATCCTGTGTCGTCGCCTGTCGATCGCGCCCTATTTCGGGTTGAAGGTCAATGTAAGTGAAAATCGAGACGAGTTTCCTATTTCCGATATCGCAGCGGATATCGAGACACGCAAAACACAATGGGACGAGATCATTTATCGAACGTCTCTGGAACTCGTCAGATAGTATCTGCGCGCCTGCATGTGCTAACTTCACCTAAGACCGGTCATGGACAAGCTGAACACTTCCACGTTTCGCGGCGTTGGGCTGCGTGATGCAAAATGACGGCTGGACAAGGAGCTGACGGATTTCGAAACGGGTCTTTTTGCAACCCGTTTGCCTATCGCCCGATGCTCTAGCTGAAGATGAAGCGGCTTTCATTCAGACCGGCAACAAGAACGCCTTGTATGACGATGCAGCTGCCTTCATCCAATCATATCGTGGTATCGCTGCCGTCATCGTGCATAAGCGCGGCCAATTTAATTTATGACGATACGCTGGATCCCGGATGATCGGCCAAATTGAGCCTGCAAATCAGCTAAATCTATTTCTCTTTATTTATCAATTTCTTGAAATGAAAAGTGGCGGAGAGGAAGGGATTCGAACCCTCGATACCGTTCCCGGTATACTCCCTTAGCAGGGGAGCGCCTTCAGCCACTCGGCCACCTCTCCGTTCCGCCCTTTTCCTTGATTTCTTAGGGTATTGCAAGATCAATTTTCGGTCGTTTCAGGCTGTTTCAACAAGGTTCGATCGAGAACGGGTCGTGCTCCTGCGGTTTGGCGGGAGAAAACCGGAGCCAAATCGAATCGGGTTTTGTACGCCACGTTGCCCGCCAGAATGCAAGCCGGGGTGCCGCTGCCGCAATACGCTCAATCAACCGGCAACTTTTGATGCAAATCGCATAATCCCGTCTCATCCCGGCCAACGGTGAACGGCCCGAGAACAGTCGCCTCGACAGAAAGCTGGATGATTTTCTCAAGCCGGCAGGCAAAAATGACGCGGACAGGAGGCGCCTCTCCGGCCTGACGATTTGGGGTCGAGGATCGGGTCTGAATTCAGGAAAAATCGGCAACAAAACTGCGCAAACCGCATAACAGTGACGCAAGGTAGAGCCTAGGGTAAGGACCCATAAATGAGGCGGAAATGGTTCGAGGCGGATTGTTTCTCCTCAAGGAGCGGAAGCGCAGGAAATGTGGTTCATTTTCAAGCCTTTCGCGACGCAGAGGAGGCGCAATCCGGTCAAATCCGAAGGGCATGGAAATGGCTTCACCCCGTAGCGTCATAGCGCTTGGCCGGGCAACAGCCCGCTCTGCACACGCTTCCACACCAGACTTTGCCATTTCTGCCGCCAATTTGGCTTCATTTATGGGTCCGTACCCTAGCCTGAACACAGGATTCAACATATCCCTCGCGAGGCCAAGACATGTCAAAAACGGAGTTTAGTCTTACCGCTTGCAACGTTTCAAACGCGCTCTTCGCCGCACGTCAAAAGCGGGTGCACGTCCCGTTTTCGATCTCGATCACACGCACAGACGACCCGAGGCTTGAACCTGCCGGAACCCTGATCAACGTGTCAGACGCTTTCTGCAAAAGGACGCCGCGCCAACGCCTGTCGAGCCAGGCAAAGACGTTTTCCCGGTCAGAAAAGACCATCGGAGTCATTCGTGAACAAGATCCCTGTCACAGGGTGATCGCTATTCCGCACGAGTATGCATCAGACAGGAAAGACCCATGAAAATCAGACTGGAAATCGACCTGAGAAATCTGCCTGCAGACACGGCCGAAAAACACGCCTTCACCAAGAAAGCACAGCAGGACATCACGAAAGCGATTGCAGTCGCGCTCACACAAAACGGTGCCGACGGCAGGATCGTGAACGTGGCCACTCACATGCCCAAACCGGTCAACTGAACAGCATTCCGCCAGGTTCAGCGGACAAGGCAGTTCGAGACAGGGTATGCCGGTTGATCGGTCAAGCGCACGCAGCGCCCATTCGCCCAACGCCACTTTGCGCTACCACCCTCTGCTGTCCGGTTTAACCCGAATTGGATCTGGTAAGGCGGCCACCAATCAATGATCTCGTCATTCCGGTTGAAGCGCAGCGGAAGACCGGATTCCGGTAAACACCGGATTCTCGTTCTTTTGTCTCCGGCGACAAGGGACACTGGTCCCGGTCTTGCCGCTTTCGCGGCAAACCGGGACGGCAATTCCGTATTGTGACTTGATGCCGGACGGAATAATGCGGGTCTTCTCAACAGCATATGTTCGGCAGTGTTTTTTGAGCGGATGACGTTGGTCAGACCCATCTTCGCAAGCAGCCGTTGCCCGTTGGGTGCCAAAGCAGGGCCCTACGCCGAAAGGAGTTCGAAGGAGAGCCTGGCGACCGGCAGGCACCTGCTGCTGAATTCCCCGAGGTGCGAAACGCGGGAGACCCTTTTCCCCCGCGTAGCGTCCCTTCCCGTCACTCCGCCGCGCCGACTTCGCGGTAGTAGCGCTCGGCGCCGGGATGCAGCTCCATCAGGCCGCGCTTGGATGCCGCGAACTTCACGTCCAGCGCCTCGGCCCAGGGCGCCTCGGAGGTCACCTGTTCCAGATTGTCCCAAAAGGTCTTGGTGATCTTGTAGACGGTTTCCTCGTCAAGGTCAGCGCGCACGCCGATGCCAACGGCGGTGTCGAAGGACATCACCGGGTCCTCGTTGATCTGGCCGTCATACATGCCCGCCGGAACTTCGGCACGGTAGCGCCACTTGCCGAGCCACTTGTCGACCTCCTCGCCTTCATCGCTCTCCGGACCGATGAAGCGCAGATTCTCCGTTTCGGTGAACTGGATGAACTGGCCGCACGGATCAAGGCAACCGTTCACGTAGACGTCGATCTTGCCGTCGAGAAACGCCTGGAACCCGGTCTGCCAGTTGGCCTTGATGGCGTCGTAGTCCTCGCCGACGACGAGACCGGTGGTGGCCTCGACCCAGCCGCGCGCGGCGTTGTAGGCACCGCCGCCCTGGGGCCCGAGAAACACGGACGCGCCCTCGATGTCGTCCAGCACCTGGATGTCGCTGTCGCCCCGGACCGCGAAATGATACTGGCCGTAGGGGAACCACATCAGCAGCCGGTAGTTCTTGGCAAGCTCGGGAGCGTCCGGCTCCTTGGCATACATCGCCTTGCCGGCGGACATCAGGTTGTAGATCACCGGGCTGGTCATCGACATGTCGAGATTGCCGCGCGCCACTTCCATCATATGCAGCGTCGCCGCGCCGCCGCCGGAGACCTCGATTTCGACATCATCGAGATTGTCGGTGACGATATTGGCGAAGGTCGCCATGGTGATCGCCTGGCCGAGGCTCGGCGCGATCGTTGCCATCTTGAGTGTGTCCTGAGCCTGGGCCGATGCCGCCCAGATCATGGCTGCGCTTGCAGCCAGTGCCAGTTTCCGCATGCGATTTCCTCCCTGAAATATGCAGTTCATGTGTGTTCAGGCCGATTTTGCATCGACCGGTGACGGATCTCCCCCCAGGAACCTGTGTCCGACAACAAGACCGATCCCGGCGGCAAGCGCCGGTCCGGCAATCAACATGTCCGGAATCAGAAGCGCACCTCCCGCCGTGACCCTCAGGATGCGTTCGATTGCATTGAGCCTGTTCTTCTCAAAGCCGGTCAGCGCCGATGTCAAAAGCCACATGGAAAGGGCAAAGGCCACCAGGATCCAGCCGAGATCGAACCAGCTCACTGTCGCGATATCGATCATTGCCTTCGATGTCGGCACCTCGCCGCCAAACCATCCGAACAGAACCTGGAGCTTGTAGAGAACAGCCGGGTGATAGACGAAAACGAAGGGAATGATGAAGCCCGCCAGCGCAAGCCTTGCTGCCTGAAACCCCGTACGCACCGGGTCTGCCCCTGCAATCGGTGCCGCCGCAAATGCGGCGAGAGCGACCGGTGGCGTCACGGTTGATATCACGGCAAAGAAGACGACGAAGAGATGCAGGGTCAGGGGCGCGATACCGACGGCATCGATGCCGGAGCTGAGCGCGATGACGATGATGAAATAGGTCGCTCCCGGCGGCAGTCCCATGCCGAGGACGATCGCACCAAGAGCAACGACAACAAGCGTCGCGAACAAGGGGCCTCCGGCCAGCTGTGCCAGCAACAGGGACAGGCGGCCGCTGAAACCGGACACCTGGATCAGGCCGACAATCAGGCCGATCGCGGTGACGATCACGATGATCGACGCGGACATGCGCCCGGCGCTGACAAAGGCCTTGTAGAGCTTTTCCGGCGTCCGGAAACCGCGGAACAGAACCAGCGCGCTGACAAGGGCGACGATGAAGCCGTAGAAGCCGGCCTTCGGCACCGAAGGCTGCGCAAACAGGAAATAGCTCAGGACGCCCAGCGGCAGGACGAATACAAGGCACTGCACCCGTTCAACACCCGTCAGGGCCGGGCGTTCTTCCGCCGGCAGAGGACCGACACCCTGGCGGCGCGCCTCGAAATAGACCGTCAGGAACGTGCCGAGATAGAAGAAGATCGCCGGAATGATCGCCGCAACGACGATGTAGCGGTATTCCAGGCCGATCTGACCGGCCACGAAGAACGCCACGACACCCATGACCGGCGGCATCACCTGCCCGCCGGTGGAGGCGGCCGCTTCCACAGCAGCGGCAAAGGCCGGACGGAATCCGGAGCGCTTGATCACCGGAATGGTCATGACACCGGTCGAGACGACATTGGAGATCGCCGCCCCGCTCAGGGTCCCGAACAACGCGGAACTGGCGACAGCTGCATGGGCGGCGCCCCCGGTCAGTCCACCGGTCAGCCTGTTGGCGATCTTCATCAGGAGATCTCCTGCCCCGCTCGCCATGAGAACCGCGCCGAACACGATGAAGATCAAGACGTTGCCCGAGACGACCTGAAGCGGCTGACCGAACATGCCGCCGGTCTGCGACCAGAAATTCAGCACCATGGAGCGCATGCTTTGCGCCAGTGTCGCCTCCGAGCCGGCAAGAATGCCGGTCCAGTCCGGCAGCCAGCCGCGGACGAAGAAATAGATGATCCAGAAGAGGCAGAAGCCGACGATGAAACCACCGAAGCCGCGCCATGTCAGATAGAGAACCAGCGCAGTCGCGATCGGGAAGAGCACGAAATCGAGCGGCTGCGCCGACGGCAGGGCGCCGCCGTCAACGGCAAAGAGGTTTGCGACCCAGATGCAGAACACAACCGTCGACAGCGCTGCCAGCGCCCATCTTAGCCAGGACCGCGTTCCAGGCAGATTGAGAAAGGAGACCGCGAAGGAGAACAGGATCGGCAGCCCCAGGATCAGGCCCGTCGGCAGGAGAAACGTCCGCTCGAACGACCTGAAGGAGCCCCCGAGCCAGTGCTCGCGCATCAAAAGCCGTTGCTGGCGCCGTGACAGTTCGTCGAAGCCGGGAGTCGTGGCCTCGATGACCCAGCGCACGAGTTCGGACAGCGGTCCGGATGCGGCGTAGACAAGGATGACCATGGCAAACAGGAAGGCCAGGAGATCGGCAACGCGCTGCTCGAACCGGATCGGTGTCATCTGGCCGCCTCCCCGTTCCTCAAGCGCCGGGCATGCCAGAGATAGGTATTGCGGGCCGTCGCGTTGATCTCATCCTCGGCGAGATTTTCCAGGGTCTCGGCCTTCAGCGCTTCAGCCGGTTCGCCAAGGGCGATCAGGTGATCGCAAAGCTCAAGCCGCCACTGCAGATCGTCGGTGGTTCGCGCCGCCGCCATCAGGGCCTCCGGCCCGCCGGCGAGTTCCGCCATATGCGCGGCCCTTTGGGCGGAAGACAGGGTTCCGAGATGGGTCGGGTTGCCGTCGTACCAGCCGAGTGTGCCGGTGGCAAAAGCCCGCGCGGACCAGCCGGCCTTTCCGTAGTACTCGCCGAGCCAGGGCTTGTCGGCGATGTCGTCCGGCAGTTGCAAGGTGGCTGCGATGTCGTCCAGGGAAAGGCCCGCATTCATGCCGTCTGCGGTGTGCCGCATCACGTGACGGATGGCCTGCCGTGTCGTCGTCAGGACTTCGCTGACCTTGTCCCGGCCGAAGACCGGCATGGTATGGCCGGGTGCCAGCACAGCGGCGCCGAGACCTTCCAGCAGTGCCAGGCTGTCTGCCCAGGCGGCGAAGTCGCGATAGGGCGTGCCGCGAATGGCGTAAAGGTTCGGAAAGGCGTGGTACCAGTTGTCGCCGGGGATGAGAACGCCGGCATCCTCCAGCCATACGGCCATGTGATCCTCGGTTTCGCCGGGGGCCATGATCAGCCGCGCCCTGACACCGTCAAGATCGATGTCCCGGTCCTCGCTGACGAACAGGGTTGGCGGAAGGAACCCGGCGCCAAGGCCGTCCATCGGACGGTCGCCGGGACCGCAGCCGAGCGACACGCGTTCTTCCGGGGAAAGACCGATACCGAACTGTGCCGCAGTCCTGCGGTTCAGTGCCTGATGGGGCGCAATCTCATCCGCATCCCGGCCGACAAGATCCGACTTGAACCTTGCATTAGCGATCACCGGGATGTCGCGCCCTTCAGCAAAAACGGCGGCGCCGGAAATGTGATCCCTGTGGCTGTGGGTGTAGATGATCCGTTCGACCGGTTTTCCCGTCAGCTTGCGGATTTCCGCGAGCACGTTTGCAGCAGCGCCGGTGCTTTCCGACGTGTCGACGACGGTCAGCGAGCTCTCGCCCTCGATCACGTGCTGTGTCGATGCCGCGAAACCGACAGCCGTCCACAGTCCGGGTGCCAGTTCCACAATCGACTTGCGGAACTGGGTCTCGTTATGGTGGAGGAGAGCGGCGTTGGGCATCATTCAGTCTCCCGTATGCCTTTGCAGCGCCGGGCCGCGATATTTCTCGGTCAGCTCTTCCGGCACTTCCGAGCCGTCGAACAGGAACGGCAGAATACCCCTGCGGAGCGAGCGTCCGCGCATGCCCCTGATGTCGTCGTCCGAACGCGTGACCCGCTGCGCACAGCGCCTGCCCCATTCGGCGAGCGCGGTGTAGAGCCTGTCGATTTCGCTCTTGTGCGACGTACCCTTCGCCAGATCGTGGAATTCCTCGGGGTCTTCCTGAAGGTCAAAGAGCATCGGGCGGAAACCGCCCTCGGCATGCATCAGCTTGTAGCGGCCGTCGAACACCATGAACAGGCGGCAATCCTTGGGGTCGAGCCCCAGTTTCACGGCCTGCTGGGTCGGCGAATAGTCGAATTCGGAAATTGCATACCCGCGCCAGTCCGGTGTCTCGCCCCGCAGCCAGGGCAGGAGCGACCGGCCCTCCAGGATATGATCGGCAACCTTGCCGCCGGCGGCCTCGACGAATGTCGGCACCAGATCGATGGATTCGACGAGGGCATCGCAGGTCGTGCCGCGGCTTGCGTCCGCCTCGGGCCGCGGGTCATAGACGATCATCGGGATCTTGACGGACGGGTCATGGAAGAGGTCCTTTTCACCGAGCCAGTGATCGCCGAGATAGTCGCCGTGATCGGAGGTCAGGACAATCATCGTGTCCTTCATCCGCCCCGTTCTTTCCAGATAATCGAGCAGGACGCCAAGCTGATCGTCGCATTGCTTGATCAGGCCCATATAGGCGGGAATAACCTTCTCGCGGACCTCGTCCTGTTGGAAGGCTGCCGCAATCTTGTTTTCCATATAGGCGGCAAAAACCGGATGGGCGTCCTCACGCTCCACCTCGTGACGGCATGCCGCCGGCACGTGGTTCAGACCGAACATGTCGTGGTAGGGCGCCGGCACAATATAGGGCCAGTGCGGTTTGATGTAGCTGACATGGGCGCACCAGGGGGACGTCTGCTCCTCGATGAAATCGATGGTGCGCGCGGTCAGCCAGGGCGTCTCGCTGTCCTTCTCGGAAATATTCGCGGGCTTGTCGGCATTGGCAAACATCCAGCCCGAGGCAACCCCGCCGTCTTCGTCTATTCCGGCATTGGCGAAATCCGCCCAGGGGTTCTCGCCGGCATAGCCCTTGGATTTCAGGTACTCGTTATAAGGCGACCGTTTCTCGTCGTAGAAGCCGTCGGGGCCATAGCCCCAAAGGCCGTCATCACGTATCCAGACATCGAAGCCGCATTCGGCCTGGCGGGCGCCGATCATACTGTCCGGCGACAGCCCGAGCCGCTCCATGCCGTCCTTGTCGGCCTTCATGTGGGTCTTGCCGATCAGCCAGCAATCCACGCCCGCCGCGCGCATGTGGTCGCCGAGGGTCAACTCGCCGACACGCAAGGGAAAGCCGTTCCAGGCCGCACCGTGCGAGGAAACATACCGCCCCGTGTAAAAACTCATCCGGCTCGCCCCGCAGATCGGCGACTGGACATAGGCATTGGTAAAGCGGACACCCTTAGCTGCGACGCGGTCGAAATGCGGTGTTTCCAGATGCGGATGTCCCGCACAGCCGAGATAGTCAAATCGCAGCTGATCATACATGATGAACAGAATATTCAAGCGCGGATTTCTCCACTTTTTGCCGGCCTTCAAAGCCGGCTTCCTCCCTCGGGCAAGGCCCGTTTGTGAAAGAAGTATTGCCCTTCTTTTCCGGCCTGTCTAATCTTCAGTCCGCTAGGCGGACCGATTGAACGATGACGGAAAACCCTCAAAACGAACGGGTCAGATCCCTTGAGCGCGGGCTCGAGATCATCGAATTTCTGTCGCGTCGCACTCGCTCGTCCCTCGCCGACCTGCGCCGCGCGACAGGCTATTCCAACGCGACGCTGTTGCGGCTTCTGGCCAGCCTGCAACACAGGGGCTGGGTCCGCCGCAACATTGTCGAGGGCCAGTACGAACTCTCCCATTCGATCGGCAAGGTGCTGGGGGAAAAAGCCCGCGCCCATCCGCTTGCGGAACTGGCCGCGCCCATTCTCCTCGACCTCAAGGGACGGCAGACCGGATTGCCCTCCGACCTCAATGCAGTGACCGGTCCGGGACGTATCGAGATCATCGAAAGCACGCGTCTGCGCGGCCCCATGGCGCCGACCCGCACGGCCCTCGGCATCCGGCCGTCCATGGTGCTCTCCGCGCACGGACGCGCCATTCTTGCCTTCTCGCCGGAACCCGTTGCACAGAAACATCTTGAAAGCCTCCGCAAGATTGCCAGCAAGGAAGAACTGCGCCTGATCGAGAGCGGTTTCCTTGCAACCGAAATCGCCGAGACGCGCGCACGCGGCTTCGGCCTCAGGGAAGCCGCCTACTGGCAGGCCCCGTTCGATCCCGGCCCCGAACTCGGCGCCATGGCGGTGCCGATCATCTCGAAGTCGGGCGTGCATGGGTCCATCAGTATCCTGTGGATGGTCGATGACATGCGCATCGACGAAGTTCTGGCCTTCGGCTGCCTTGACGATCTTCAAAAGGCGTCCAAACGCGTGGCGGACGTGCTTGACCGGGAACGCATTCGGGCGCCTGATATTCTGTCGTTGTAACTGCCAAGGGCATTCAACGTTGCTGCGCGCGCACTTGATACGCGGCTCGCTCAAAGCTCCAGCTTGTCGCTTACCGACATGGCGCTCATGCCACCGTCAATCGTGATGTCCTGGCCCTTGATCCAGGCGCTTTCGGGAGAAGCGAGGAAGATGATAACGTCGGCGACTTCTTCCGGCAGGCCCGGACGGCCTGCGCGCGCCACGTTTCTCGCCATCCGGTCGCCGAAGGCAGCTGCGAAATCCTTCAGGATTCCCGTACTGACGGCTGCGGGGCTGACGGAATTCATCCGCAAGTCCCGGGCAATCATGCTTTCCGTGTCCGCCATCGTCATGACGATCACCGCTTCCTTTGAGAGATTGTAGGCCCTCGTTGCATCAATGCCGCGCTGCTGAATGAAGTCGGCAAGCCCGTCCGGTTCCAGCGCCATCAGGGCCCTGACCTCGTCAAGGTTTTCCCGCCACATCGCGCCGGCGCGCGATGCCGTGTTGACGATGGCGCTGCCGGGTTCAAGCTTGTCCAGCATGCCGGCCATGAAGCTGCGCAACCCGAACCAGTTCACCTTGAGAATGAGCGCTTCCAGCCCGTCGCGCGGCGGCAGGCCCGCATTGTTGAGGAGCGCGTCGAAAGGACCGGTTGCTGCCTCGATGGCAGAACGGATCGAGGCCGGATCGCTCAGATCCGTTTCGATCCAGCGCGAGACGGGAACCTGCGGCTCGGAGATATCGAACGCCGTGACCTCATGCCCGAGTTCCGTCAGTTTCCGGGCGACTTCAGCCCCGATCCCCGATGAACCGCCTGTCAACGCCACGCGCATGTCAATCCTCCCAAACCTGTTTCGTTGCGGATCTTCCGCACAAGGGCTCTTCCCGTCAAATCCGCACGACCTTCAGCCTGGTCTTCAGGTCAGTACGGCAGAAGGCGTGGAGGAAACAGGTCTGTTCGGAAATGTCGAGCATCTCCTGGGCCGTTTCATCGCTCTCGGACGTCTCGAGATAGACGTGGGTCTCGATTGGATCGGCCGCGCCGGCCTTGCCGGTTCCGCCCGAGGCCCCACCTAGTGAAAAGTGGGTGTCCTGCACGATGCGATAGTCCGGCAGGTTCAGCTTGAGCATGGAGACGAACCGCCCGAACTGGGTCATGAAACAGAATCCGATACCCGCGCTGATCAATGTGCCGGCATCCGGTGCCCGGCCGTCTTCGGAACTCAGAAAGCGGAAACTTGTGCCGTGAGGCGAATAGAGCATTTGCTGGATGTTCTTGATGCCATCCGGCCTGAGCTCAGCGATCGCGCCCGGGTTCAGCCGACGGTCCTGTTCGTCGGCAAGGCTGGAGGCGGCGGCTGCCGTTCCAAGCGCGACCTCCTTTTTCGGCGTCATCCCGACCGGCTCGACGAGCGTCAGATCAGACGCCTGGTCACGCGCTTTTGCGAAGTGGTTTCCCGGATCGGGGAAGAGATCTCCCTCCAGTTCGGCAACCTTTGCGGTCGGCAGTTCGGTTCCGTTCTTGCCGAGCTTGAAGAGGCTTTCCAGCCTGCCGCGCATCAGGCCGTTCAACGGCGATGCGTGGACGGCATTCATCAGGAACGAATTGAGCGCGCCGTCGTCCAGATCGCAATCGATCTCGACAGTCAGTTCCACCGGCTCGGCGCCTCCCACCATGGTGCGCTTCGGCATTGAGCCTTTCATCGTGTAATAATTGTCCTGGATCAGCCTCAGCTTGCGGATCCGGACGCCCTGCAGTTCGGCCAGGGCGACGATCTCGTTCATGTAGCTGGCGATCATGCCGGCCGTCAGGAAGGCGAGCGGACAGGGCGCCGCGTCATGTCCGTTGAGGTAAGGCCCCTCGTCGGACACCAGCCGCCAGGTGTCTCCGGTCCTCGCCGACCTGACCAGAGCTTCCTTCTGAAAGCCGGACAGGGACCGGACCCAGGTCCGTAGAGCGTCACCCTTGCGGTTCTCAGGTGCGCTTATGCCGACCTCATCTGCATTCGACACCTTGAAAAACGGCGCAAGGCTGCTTTCCCCGATGATGTTTTCGCCCAGCTTCGCCATTGCTTTCGTCTCCCGGAATTCTGATTGTCGCGACCGGTAAAAGGTCGCCGGATCTATTGTTTCGAACCGAGCAGGAACCCTGCCGGCGCGGATATGGAATGCGGTTCGGCAAACGCCAGGGCGCCATCATATCCAAGGTTGCGGCCGATGCCGGATTGCTTGAAACCGCCGAAAGGACCCCGGCCGTCCTGCGCCATCGGCCCGTGGCCGTTCAGATAGGTGTAGCCCGCCTCCAGGCGGCGCGCGATGCGCACCGCGCGTTCGGCATCGGTTGTCCAGACGGAGGAACACAGGCCGAAATCGCTGTCATTTGCCTTTTCAACGGCCTCTTCCTCGGTGCGGAATTTCATAATCGGCAGGCACGGTCCGAACTGCTCCTCGCGCACCATCTTCAAGGACGGATCGGCATCATAGACAAGGGCCGGTTTCTGGAAGTGGCCGCCACCCCGGTAAAGATCCTCGTCGGGCACCTGGCCGCATTCCTTCAAATCCGCGCCTCGCGCCCTGGCCTCGGCGATCATATCGCGGACGACTTTCAGCTGCCGCGGATTGTTGACCGGGCCCATGGTTGTTTCGGGAAGGAGGCCGTCGCCGACGACAGCCCGTTCGCAGGCGGCGGTAAAGCCGTCGACGACCTCATCATAGCGGCTTTCATGAACATACATGCGCTTCAGCGCCATGCAGATCTGGCCGGAGGAACCGAAAGCGCCCCAATACATCTTGTTGAAGGCCTCGTCGTTCAGCTCCGCATCCTGAAGTATCAGCGCCGCATCGTTGCCGCCGAGCTCCAGGGTCACGGGCGTGATGTTCTCCGCCGCCACCTTCATCACGTGACGGCCGACGCCGACCGAGCCGGTGAAATTGACCATGCGCACCAGGGGATGACCCGTCATCGTGTCGCCGATCTGCTTTGCATCGCCCGTCACGATGTTGATCACGCCCGGCGGAAGCAGCCGGGCGATGATCTGGAGCGTGAGCACCGGCGCCATGGCGCTGTCCTCCGAAGGCTTCACCACAACGGTGTTGCCGGTAACGAGCGCCTGCGGCAGTTTCGCGCCGAGGATGGAGAGCGGCCAGTTCCAGGGAACGATCAGGGCGGTGACCCCGCGCGGCTGGCGGGTGATGATCGTGTCGAACCTCGGGCCGACCTCTGCCGGCCCGAGTTCCTCGTCAACGGCCATGCGCTCGCCGTAAGCTGCGGCCTGCAGGAAACGGTCGCCCAACCGGCTCATTTCCAGGAGCGTCTCGCGCGCGATCTTGCCGTGCTCGCGGGTAAAGAGCCGGGAGCGGTACCTGACGTCTTCCTCGTCCGCCACCAGCGCCGCTGCAATCTCGCGCAGCCGTCTTGCCCTCTCCTGAAACCCGAGCGCCGCCCAGGACGGAAACGCCGCATGAGCCGCCTCCACGGCTGCGTTCATGTCCTCCCGGCTCGCCGCGGCCGCATGGCCGACGAGTTCCGATGGCCTTGCCGGATTGTAGAGGTCGTAAACCGCATTGCCAGTCGCTGGACGCCCCTCCCCGTTGATAAAGATGTCCGTGGTGATCGCTTGATCCATGTTGGTCATGCTCGTGTCCTCAGAACTTGCCCTGATTGTTCCATTCCTCGGGGGGAAGGATCTTTTCGGTGACATCCCAGTGCTCGACGATCCGGCCGTCCTTCAGCCGGAAGATGTCAAAGACGCAATAGTGGCTCCGGCCCATCTGCACATGGCTGAGAGTGACGGCAAAATTGCCCTGACCGATCAGCTTGTGCACTTTCCAGTAGCGCATCGCCTCACCATCTTCGGCCAACTCGGCCGCGTAGGCCGCAAATCCTGCCAGCCCGTCATCGGCATGAGGATTGTGCTGCAGGTAGGTGTCCGAAATGAACTCGGGAGCGCGCTCGAACGCCCCGCCGACAAGGCACGTTTCGCAGAATTCCTGCACCAGCGCCTTGTTGGCATCGGTCTTGTCAAGATCCTCGATCTCCGTGGCACCATCCGTCATCGAGCGGCCTGACTTCGTAACCGTCTCGAATGACTGGATGACATCCCAGTGCTCGATAACCCTGTCGTTTTCATCCGTGTCGAAGAGATCGCCCGTAACCCACCTGCTCTCGCCGCCATTGAGACTTTGAAAGACATGCAGGAAAACGTATGGGCCGTCCTCGATGGCGCGAACCACCTCTATCTGGCGCTCCGGATTGCGCTCCAGGAACGGACCGAAGAAATCGGCAAAGCCCTGTTGTCCGTCGCCGACGCCCGTCGAGTGCTGGGTATACCGGTCGCCGGTATGCGCGTTCAGCGCTTCCCGGATTCTGCCGTCGCGGATTCCTTCAAGATAAAGCCCCTTGGCGTGGTGTATCTTGTTCGTGCCGGTCCTAGATTGCATCTCTTGCCGCCTCAAAGCTGGTGAATATTGCTCAGGATGTGACCGGACATACCGCCGTCGACCGTGAGATTTGCCCCCCGGAACCATTTTGAATGATCGCTCAGGGCAAAGGCGACGACCGGTGCCACATCCTGCGGGGTTCCTGGCCGGTCCATGTGCTTGCGGTCCTCCTCGGCCCGCTTGCCCAGGGTCTGAAGAAAATCGCCGAGAATGGGCGTATCGACCGGTCCCGGACTGATGCAGTTCATGGTGATGTTGCGCTCCCGCCAGGTCCAGCGGTTCTGGAGTGTCCAGACGATCAGCGCTTCCTTGGAGAGAAAGTAGGATCGCCCGCCCTCGGCCGCATTGAGCCCTTCCTTCTGGCAAAAGGATGCGATGTCATCTTCGAGCGAAAGCTCCATCGTGCGCTTGACCTGATCAACCGAATTTGGCCAGCCGAAACCCGCCAGAGAAGCGAGGTTTGCGATCGAAGCGCCGTCCGCCAGTTTCGGGACCAGGCCGAGTGTCAGCCGCTGCAGGCCATAGAGATTGACCTTCAGAACAGTTTCTGCAGCCATTGTCGGCGGCACGCCGGCAATGTTGGCAAGGCCATCCGCCCCGTCGGGCAGTTGCGCTACAAGGGCGTCGATGGAAGCGGGATCGCCAAGATCCGCCTTGAGAAACCGGTCCGCGTTGCCGGTCTCGTTGCGATCGACACCGATGATACTTGCACCCTGTTCCTTGAGCAGACGGCAGGTTTCGGCTCCGATACCCGACGCCGCGCCCGTTACGATAAATGTCTTGCCGTTGTTCATGACAACCCTCCCGAAGTCATCCCACCATCGTCTGAGGCAGGAAAATTGCGATTTGTGGAAACAGTGCGAGCAGCAGCAGCATGAAGGCCATGGCAAACCAGAACGGCCAGATACCCCTGAAAATCTGTCCCATCGGCACACCGGTTGCGATGGATTTGACAACAAAGACGTTGAGGCCGACCGGCGGCGAGATCATGCCCATTTCGAGCACGATCACGACAACGATCCCGAACCAGATCATCTTCATGTCTGCCATGGACGGGTCGAAGCCGAAATCCAGCGCCGCGATGATCGGAAGCACCACCGGGATGGTCAGGACCAGCATGGCGATCCCCTCCAGGAACATGCCAAGGAACATGTAGATCAGGATGATGATGAGCAGGATGCCGTAGTCGCCGATCGGCAGCGAGGTCATCAGGCTGACAAGCTGGCCGGGCAATTCGGTGAGCGACATGAACGGAATGAAGATGAATGCGCCGATGATGATCAAAAAGACCGTCGCCGATGCCTTTACGGTCTGCAGGACCACCTCGCGCAGCGCCTTGACGGACAGCGACCGGCGCCAGAGGGCAACCAGCAGCGTCAGGAACGCGCCGACGGACGAGGCTTCGACAGGCGTGAAGAAACCGGTATACATGCCGCCGATCGTGAGCCCCACAACGGCAACGAAGGGCAGCGCGGCGAGTGTTGCGGACCGGCGTTCCGGCCAGCTTGCACGCGGCCCGGGCGGTCCGGCGTCCGGCCGGCGCAGGACTGTGAGATAAATCGCGGCAATGAACAGGAGCGTCATCAGGATGCCCGGTATGACCCCGGCCATGAACAGGCGCCCGATGCTCTGTTCGGTCAGCACCGCGTAGATGATCATGCCGCCGGAGGGCGGGATCAGAAATCCGAGCGTGCCGCCTGCTGCGACCGACCCGGTTGCGAGGCTGTCCGAATACTTGAATTTCTTCATTTCCGGCAGCGCGACCCGGCCCATCGTGATGGCGGCGGCAAGAGAGGAGCCCGACAGGGCGGCGAACCCGGCACAGGCCGCGATCGTGGCAGAGGCAAGCCCGCCCTTCATGTGCCCCATCCAGCGGTAGGCCGCCGTGAACAGATCCGCGGACATGCCCGATACGCCGGCAAGGTTCCCCATGAGGACAAACATCGGAATGACAAGAAGGTTGTAGTTGGAGGCCGCTTCAAAGGTTTCGCCGGAGAGGTTCGACATCGCGGTTTTCAGGCCTCGTGACCATGCCTGCTCCGAACTCATGCCAAGCAGCAGGAAGCGATTGGCGGTTGCAACGATCGTCCCGGCAACACCGACCAGGATCATGGCCAGCGCGACCGGAAACCGCAGCGCCAGAAGCAGGAAGAGGCACAGGAGGCCGATGACCCCGAGGGCGGTCATGCTGATCACGGCGTCTCTCCCAGGCTGAGCTGGCTGATCCTGCCGCGCAGTATCAGTTGCACCGCGTCGCTCGCCAGAACGAGGGCATAAACGGCAACGCACAGCGCGAGCAGGAAATAAAAGGGTTCATAGGAGATCAGCAGCTGCTGGGTCGTCTCGCCGAACTTGGTCGCCTTTTTGCCGGCCTCGACAAGCTCGTAGGCCATGAGCAGCATCAAGCCACCGCCGACGAGGCGCAAAGCGAACATCGACCAGCGCGCGAAACCGGGGGACATGCGGCTTTCCATCACCTCGATCTCGATATGCGCGCCGCACCGCCCTCCAAACGGGATGGCAACGGCAACGAGGATCACCAGGGACAGGATCATCAGATCCTCGGCACCCCTGACCGGCGCACTCAGGACCTTGCGCATGACAAGCACGTTCCAGGTTCCGAACAGCGTCATGAACGCCAGCATTGCGCCTCCGACACTGAAGGCGACCCACGTCAGTAGCCTGTCCAACACCTTGATCCACAAATGACCGGACACGTTGATCCTCCTTGTAAACCGGGCGGTCAGTTACCGCCCGATCCCTCACTTGTTGATCGCGTTGTAGATGTCTTCGGCATTTTCGATGCCGCGCTCGGCGTAATCCGCGAAGATGGCTTTCATGCCTTCGGCGACCGCCGCGTCCATCCTGGCGCGCTCTTCATCGGACACCTTGACCCAACTGACCTTTTCCATCTGCGGTGCGCTTTTCATGGCCTCAAGCGAGTGCTCATCCGCTCCGTGGAAACTCTGCGCCCCCATCATGGAGAAGGTTTCACCGGCAAGGTCATCGATGATCGCCCGGTGCTCGTCGGAAAGCTCCAGGTACCGCTCCTTGTTCATCGCAACGAAGAACACGGCGAACTGGACCGGCACGTTCTCGATGAAGTGGCTCGACACGTCCCAGAAGTTCCAGGGTGGCGTCATGTTGTTGTAGGTGGCGGTCGTGCTGTCGATGGTTCCGGTGCTGAGGCCGGTATACATCTCCGTGACGGGCATCTGCACCGGGACGGCTCCGAGAGCCTCGACGAGCGGCGTCGTCATGGCGGCATAGGGCACCATCTTCGTGCCCTTGAGGGAATCCAGCGTGGAATAGTCCCCGGTTGCCGCCCAGGCGTTGCCCGCGACAGTGAACACGCCGAGCAGCTTCACGTCCTCGTATTCGTCGGCCAGGTGATCGTCATAGACCGAGAGAAGCCGTTCGGTCGCCTCCAAGGCGGTGGTTGCCTTGCCCGGCGGGATGATCAGCATCGTCTTCGGGAAGATCGCGGGCGTATAGGCCTGGAGTCCGAAGGTGATGTCGGCGACACCCTCCACGGCCCGCTTGTATTGCTGAACCGGCCCGGCCCCGAGCTGGCCAGCCGGGTAGACCTTGATCGTCAGGGATCCGCCGGAGCGTTTCTCCACCTCTTCCCCGAACCATTTGAACAGGACCGAGTTGGTGTGATGCTGCGGCGGCACGAAATTCGCGACGGAAAGTTCTTCCGCGGAAAGCGTGAGCGGCATCATCGACGCGACCGCAAAGGCGGCTGCGCCAAACAGCGATTTCGATTTCATGGCTTCCTCCCAGAATGTCGACGGGACACTACGCAGAGATAGACATCGAAACCATTCATGATTATTCATAGTGGATATGAGCAAGATCGATTTTCTGAACCTGGACGGCCAGATCCTGCGAACCTTCCTGGTGATCCTTGAAGAATCTTCGGTCTCGCGCGCGGCGGAACGCCTGGAAGTGACCCAGTCCGCCGTCAGCCACACGCTTGCAAAGCTTCGGCAGATCCTGGGAGATCCGCTTTTCGTCAGATCCGGACAGGGCCTCACCCCGACGGAAACGGCGCTGTCGCTGAAAGCACCGGTGCTTCAGGTTCTGGACGGCCTGAAAGCCCTGACGGAGCAGCGCCCGTTCGACCCCAGATCCGAGAACATGCATTTCGTGGTCGCCGCCAACGACATGCAGCGGGACCTGCTTTTTCCGCAACTGGTCAGGCAATCCCTTCAGAACGGAGTGAACCTGACGCTGGAGTTCAAGCCCTCCGGTGTTCCAAGTGTCTCGCTCTTGCGGGATGCGCGTTGCGACCTGCTGTTGACGCCGCTCCCGCCCGATGCACCGGACATGATCCAGTACAAGCTTTTCTCGGGCGAAATGATGTGCTTCTACGATCGCGCCTGCACGCAGCCGCCCGCATCCGTCGAGGATTACCTGTCGGCACACCATGTCACGGTTCAGTTCGTCCTGGGAGGCGGGTCGAACGATGTCCTGAAAGCCCCCGACCTGCCCTATATCCCCAAACCGACGGTGACCGTCTCGAATTTCTCCGGGATCACGCCGTTTGTCCGCGGAACGGAAATGCTCGCGACCGAGATCGAGTTCATGCACCAGACCTCGCTGCGCGATCTGGACATGGCACCTCTCCCCTTCGAGGCTGAAACGCTCAACGTCTTCATGGTCTGGCATGAGAGGTCCACCAACGACCCGGCCCACCGGTGGCTGCGGGACGCGGTCACCGACTGTTCGCGTGCCCTGGTGCTTTAAGCTGCAAAACGCGCTAGCTCCCTCTGAAGGACAGAGATGTGGAAATCGGCCGCTGCGGCTTTTGCGGATTGCGCCATTCCTGATTTTGGTCACTTTCACCGGATCGTATTGCCATCCTGAGTTGAAAGCAGGGTGAGGCGCGCTGCGCAATGAGCGTTGTCGAACAGCAGGGCATACATCGTCTGGTGGCGGACCGGTTTTCCTGGCTCGTTGCCGTCTGGGTTCACGTTCTGCTTTTTGCTGTCCTGGCGGGGGCCGACTTCAGGGAGCACCCCCGCACGCCGGTTTCCGTCCCCCTAGCCGTCGATATTCTGCCTTTGCGGGATTTCACGCGCCCCGTCGTACCGGCGCCCTTGCCTCAACCGGATACCAAGCGGGACGCTGCCGCTGATCCTGCGTCAGCACCGGACGCAGCAGCGCTACTTCCGGGGACCGATGTTTCCAGGTCCAGAGCGGGCTGGCAGCGGGCGACAGCGTTTTACGCCGCAGATGTGCTTAGCGATCCACGTTCGGCGCAGGCCCGGTCGGCATTGGCCTCGCTGGTAAGCGGTGACCGGGTCGAACAGCTTTGCGCGCTGGAGGCCATGGAGCAGATCAGGCGCGCAGACCCGCAATTCCGGCCGACACGGCTGGCTCCGCACGCATTCCGGAATTCCGTTCAACGGGACAATGAAATCGTTGCCTCCGCCGCGGCGGTCAGAAGCAACAGAACATGGTACGACATCGCCTACAGGTGCCGTCTCTCGACCGGCGGCAACGAAGTCATCGATTTCGAATTCGCGCTAGGAGATCCGATAGACCGTTCGCTCTGGGACGAGCACGGTCTTGCGCCTGTCCACTGAGACCCGCCTTGCCTCCCGGGTGACGCTCAAAACAAAACGCGGCAGAAACACTGTCTGCCGCGTCAGAAAAAGATGTCAGGTTCAGGTGCCGTTTGGCCGGCAGCCTTTCTCCTGATCAATGCATTGACAGCCATTCACGCGCGGAGCGCTGAGCTTCGGCAATCTGAGACGGGCTCATTTCACCAGAGATTTCCTTACGGTACTGGACGGCATCCTTGTTGCCTTTCAATGCGGCAATGTTGAACCACTTGTGCGCGGTCACCAGATCGGTTTCACCGTTGCGGCCACATGCACTGTCCAGACCCATCTGGAAAAGAATGTCGGCGGTTACGGGCTTTTCGCCCATGGCGGCCATATCCGCCGAATGCATTTCAAAACGAGCCATGATGCTCCCCTTTTTGTCCTCTGTTCAGACTTCCCCGAAACGCAAGTATTTGCGAATTTTTCCACGGCGTTTCTTGATGTCTACTTCAGCAGGAGCAGTTAAACGGCTCGTAAAAAAACAAGTTTAACGCAAACAGAACAAAAGTTTAAGCAAGTCTGAAATTTACCCGCCGGTAATCATGCACAGCCGATTCCACGTTATTTTTCAACGAATTTACCCCCGAAATTCAGAAGTCGCATAAACCCTCTGTTCACCACGCTTCGAGTTTGGGTATTTTTCAAAGCTGCTCGAAGCGCCAACCACCATCAGGGGAACCGGATCTCATGTCTGAGCCGACAATCGTCTTTCTTCACGGCACAAATGCATCTCCCTGGACGATGGAGCCCTTCCGCCGCTTCTTCGAGGAAAAGGGCTATACCTGCCATTCACCGACATACCGCCATCACGATCTGCCGGACGGAGACGAGCGCACCGGGGCGCTCCGGGGCGCGAGCATTGCCGATTATGTCGCGGACATCGCCGGCTTCCTCGCAACGCTGGATACGAAGCCCGTGATCATCGGCCACTCGCTCGGCGGCCTGATCGCGCAGCTTCTGGCCGCACGCGGACTGATCGCCGCGGGCGTGTTGATCAACAGCAGCATTATCAACGGCACCGTGCCGACCACCGAAATGGAACGCGCGCTCGGCAAAATGTTCATGGGTGCCGGTCCATTCTGGAACGAAGTCCCGGGGCAGGACTTCGATCTTCTGGCAACCTACGGTCTGAACACGATGCCGGTCGAGCAGCAACACGAGATCTGCGACCGCCTGAGCACGGAGTCCGGCCAGGTGCTGTTCGAGCTGTTTTTCTGGATGTATGACGTCAACCTGACCACCTGGATTGATTTCAACCGCGTCAACACACCCCTCCTGTTCCTGTCAGGGTCGGAAGACAAGGTCGTTCCCCCGTCCACCGCGAAGACAATGGCAGACCGGTACGGTCCGCTTGCTACATACATAGAAGTGCCCGGCCGGTGCCACTACATGCAGCTCGAAGACGGCGATGAGACGCTGGCGCAGCGCTGCCTCGACTGGATCCGCAGCGTGTGAGACGCGCCTCAGGCGCGTCGGCGACCGCGCACGATGCCTGCCCCTCCGGCAAAAAGTTGCTGACATGACCTTGGGTGACGGGTTTTCAACCCGAGCTCAAGCCGCTAACTTCCGTTTTCGTAAACGGAAGGTATAATCTGGGGAGGAAAGATGCCGAAGTCCATTTTGACCACTGCGCTGTGCGCCGCGGGAATAATCTCGATGAGTGCGGTTGCCTCGCTCGCGGGCGATGCCGAGGGAGACTGGGTCAGACCCAATGGCGCGTCCAAGATCCGCATCGCGTCATGCGGAAATGCGCTTTGCGGCAACCTGATCTGGCTGAAATCACCCCGAAACGACACTGCCAACCCTGACGCGTCCAAGCGCGGCCGCCCGCTCGTCGGGGTGCAGATCGTGCAGTCCATGAAGCCGACCAAAAAGGCCAATCAGTGGAAGGGCAAGGTCTACAATGCGGAAGACGGCAAGACTTACACGGGCTTCATAGAGCTGACCTCGGCCAACAAGCTCAAGCTCGAAGGCTGTGTCATGGGCGGCCTTATCTGCAAGGGCGAAACCTGGACCCGAAGCAACTAGAGCATTTTCCGACTAATTTGGGTCATTTGACCGAGGCCCTTTTTCGCGCTGGCGAGACGGTTCGCCCGCCGCGGTGTTTCCCACCGCAAGGGTGGACCAACGATGCCAGAGCGAAAAAGGGCCCGGCCAATCTTGATGTTTGACGCTTGAATGCGTTTCACAACCGGTGAGAAAATCCAGCCCATCGGCTGCGTTGTGCCACTTGTACGATGCACCGCATCGCGCTTCGTGACCCGCCTGGCCGAGTGAACCGGATATCCTCATCAAATGATCCAAATTGGTCGGAAAATGCTCTAGAGCTTTTCTGACCCCAGTCAGTCAGCAGGCAGGAGCAGATTGCCAGATCTCCGTGATCTGGCTGCCCCGCCATCTCGTTTTTCCGACTGTGTGGCGCATCGGTGCGTGCGATATGGCGGGGCCGAATGCAACAGGCGGCGCGCTCCCAGCGTGGACGTCAGATCAGCATCTTCTTGTAGCCGAGATGGCTCTGGTCATAGCCGAGCCGGCGATAGAAGTGGTGAGATCCCTCGCGCTCCCGATTGGACGTGAGTTGGACCATACAGGCCTTTTGTGCCCGCGCCAGATCTTCGGCATGCGCCATCATCAAGCGGCCAACGCCCTTACCCCGCTGATCGGACCGCACGTGCACCGATTCAAGCTCCGCCCTCGGGCGCCCCCGGAAAGCAAGACCTTTCAGGAAGTGGATCTGGTAGGTGCCGACCACCTCGCCGGCGCCATTCAGGGCAACATAGATTTCAACCTCGGGAGCCGCGACGAGCGCGTCAAATGCCGGCCGGTAGTCCTGCCAGCCGTCGAATTCCTTGTCCCGGCGGATGCTCGTTGCACCGGCATTGATGATGGTGACGATGGCCTGCAGATGGCCGGGCTCCGCCTTCTCGATCTTTATGTCAGTATCCACTTTCCTCGTGTCTCCGATGACGTCCGCAAAAGGTCCGGCAGGCGTTTCACGGGCCGGATGCACCGCCGTGCCTTTTCGCTAAGATTTGACTCAAATTCGTCCTACCTGATGTACCAAGATTTAAAGCGGCATCCATAGTGTTTCATTCGACTGGTTCGGCTTGCGGGGCACAAGGCCCTCCTGCCATCAGGCTTCTTGTCGGAGACACGATCATTGATGTTTGACTTGGGCGGTTGGGCAATACCTGTCGGAAGCGGTGTGGTGAGCGCGGCTTCCGTCTGGGGCCTGTCCGCGGTCGCGCGCCCGGACGGACACACCAGGGGCCACGTTTGCTTTCTGACCTACAGCCTTGCCAGCAAGTGGATTGCAGCCGCGCTCGTGCCGCTGTCGCTGCTTGTTGTTTACGCGATGGCGCACGCGCCGGCCAAACACATCGCCCTGGCCTTCGTCGTCACCACGGTGTTTCTCGCCCTGACGCTGTTTGTCGTCTATCAGGTGTTTTTCGTCCGCTTCGGCTACGACAGGAACGCGATCTACTTCGACAGTCCGTTCATGCGGAACAGGAAGGTCAGCTGGGACGACCTCGAACATGTCGGGCATTCAAACGCGTTTCAGGTCAACTTTCTCGAAGTTTCGGGGATCGGCCGCATCTGGTGTTCCAGTTTCCAGAACGGTCACAAGGATCTCGGCCGGTTCCTGGACATGAAGGCGGAAATGCTACTGGTCAAACAAAACTGACCGGCAAAACTATCGGCAGAGCGGTTCTTGCGGGTCCAGTTCCGCAACGCCCCACCAGGTGGTCCGCCATCCGTTCTCCTTCCAAAGATGTGGCCAGGAGCCCGTCAGGTAGGTTGCAGAAACAGGCACACCGGGACTTCCGAAGGCGACTTCCTCAAAACGTTGAGCTGCAGGTGTCGCCGGTTGCCGGTCGCCCTGCTCCCAGACAAAGAAGCATTTTTCGCGCGGCGGCACGCGTGCCGGGATCGCCGCCGTGACGACCCGTGCTCCCGGAAAGAGCACCCGAAGATTGCCGCCCGTGTAGCCGTTGTCCGCGACAAGTGTTGCCTTTTCCGCGCCAAGCCCGGCCAGCGGCTGCCTGATATCGGCGTAGGGCTTCATGTGCCGGCATTTACCGCCACACCAGAACCTGTCGGGAGCGACAAGGCCGGGAATGCGGGCGAGAAAGACGACGGCAACCGTCACGGTGGCGATCGTTGCCAGCCAGCGCCATTGCCGCTGAAATCCGAACCGCTCGAGATCCGCGAACAGGTAGATCGGCAGCAGCAGCATCAGGGGATGCATGTGCCGTTCCTTGACATAGGTCGCGCCGGTGACAGCAATCATGACCGCGGTCAGCAGGATCATGGCGACAACGGTGCGCCCGCAAAGCCGGGCCACGTCATTCACCGCCGGTGATGCGGCCTCCAGTCTTCCCAGATATCGCGGCCAGAAAAGCAGCAGTAATGCAGGCACCAGGAGCACGGAAAAGCCGATGAGACCGAATGCAAGCTTGCCGAGACCTTCGCCGGCCCTTGCCACATGCGATGTCTCGGAGGCAACGCCCATTGTCTTGGAGACCGAGGCGAAGAGTTGCAGGCCTTCCGTCAGGATCCAGAACGCATAGGGGCTGTAGACGATTGCCGCGGCAAAGGGCACAAGCACCAGACCGGCGAGACGTATCCTTGGACGCCAGGCCTTGTCGCTGACGGCGGCCAGAAGAAGGGCGAGCGCAAATATCGGGTAGGAATGCTTGCCGATAAGCCCTGCCCCGGCCGCCACGCCGAACAGCACGTAGAATGACAGGCGGCCGGTCTCCAGCGCCTTGATGAAGAAAAAGGCGCTTGCCGCACAGGCCGTCGTCAGCACCACCGTGTGCGTGACACCCTCATGCAGGTTCCAGCCAAACTGGTAGTAGAGCGAATAGCAAAAGGCGCACAGAGCCGCCAGGCGCGGCACCTGGATCGCCTTGCGCGCGATCAGGAACAGAAACAGGGCGGCGACGGAAATCAGGCTGTACTTGACGAAAAGCGCAGCCCAGATGGTCGGGCCAAACACCTGTTGCGCAGACCAGAGAAGCCATTCGTAGAGTGGCGGCTGGCGCAGCATGTAGCCGGGTTCAAGCGTTTGAACGAGGACATTTTCGAACATGTCGTCGGTGCCGAGAACCGGCGTCGACACAGCCCGTAACAAGAGATGCAGGGCACCCCACAAGGCGACGATGCCCCAGACCCCGAGCGGCGTCGCATAGAAAGGGGTGTCGGTTTCGCGATGAGAGGATTGCAACACGGTCATGGCAAGCGGGATACATGATTTCCGATTGCCTGTAACCCTTCAAACGGACCTGTAGGCCGGAGAGCGCGGGCGAAATCCACGCTCTCCGTTGTCTTTGCTTGCCGTCAGAGCGCAGGCAGCGGCGGCAAGGGTGTCTTCAGCCACTTTTTGGAGAGCTCGTCGAGCTTGCCGTTGAGCTTCTTATGCAGAACGAACACGTTCACCCACTGCAGGAGGTCGATGTTTCCGGTCTTCACCCCGATATAGGACGGGGAGTTCGCGATGATGAACTTGGTCTGGAGATTGAAATCCGGATTGTCATTTGCAATTCCGAGCGCGACCATGTTGCCCGTCACGATGACGTCGGCCTGGCCTGACACGTAGGCGGCGATGGTCGCGGCGTTGTCACCGAAACGGATGATTTCAGCCCCTTCCGGCGCATCTTCCGTGATCGCAAGATCTTCCAGCGTGCCGCCGGTGACGGCAATCTTCTTGCCGGCAAAGTCGGCAATCGATGCAACGGTGACATCCGGCTTTGCGAAGGCACCGGAGAAGAACGGCGCGTAGGCATGCGAGAACCAGATGGACTTGGCGCGTTCCGGATTTGCGCCGAGGGTCGAGATCACGAGATCGACCCGGTCGGTCTCCAGGAACGGTATCCTCTGCTTAGAGGTCACCGGTACAAGTTCAAGCTCGACACCCAGGTCTTCGGCAATCATCTTGGCGACGTCGATGTCGTATCCCTCGTATTCGCCGTCTGCGCCGAGCGAACCGAATGGCGGGAAGTTTTCCGGTGTTGCGATCTTGATCGTTCCGGACTGCAGGATGTCCTTCAGCTCAGCCGTTGCCGGACTGGCGAAGACCAGAGCAGCCGACAGCAGGGCTCCTCCAAGACCAGTTAGTTTCTTCCACATTTCGCGACCCTCCTTTTTGGTTGAACAAGCGCGATTTTTCAGGCGGCGGCTTTGCCCCCGCTCTTTGAAGATGTCGAGCCGAGCCGCCTTTCCAGGCGGCGTGACCAGACGGACAACGGAAAACAGAGACTGAAATAGATGATTGCCATCAGCGGGTAGATGACGAATGGCTGCGTGCCCGGCACGGGCGAATTCGCCCAGCGTTTGCCAACTGTCATCAGGTCATGAAAGCCGATGATATAGGCCAGCGACGTGCCCTTGATGATCTGCACCATGAAACCGATCGTCGGCGCGATCGCCAGGCGCACGGCCTGCGGCAGGATGATCAGCAGCATGATCTGGAACAGCGTCAGGCCGAGCGCCTTGCCGCCCTCGTGTTGCGAACCGGGAACCGCGAAGATTGCGCCGCACCAGACCTCGGCCAGATAGGCGCTGGTATAAAGCGTCAGCGCCACTCCAGCGGCGGTCCAGGGGTCGATCCTGAGAGAAAAAAGATGCGGAACGCCGAGCCCCAATAGAAACAGGAGCATCAGCAACGGAACGGATTGAAACAGCCAGGTGTAGGCCGTCGACAGCCCGGAAAGAAAGCGTCCGGGCGCAACCCGCGCGGCGGTGATGATCATGGCGATGGCACCACCGCCCAGGAAGGCGATCAGCGACAGGTAGATCGTGAACTGGGTCGCATCCAACAGCTGGTAGAGGACGATCCCGAACGGTTTTCCCAAGACCTCGGCAAACAGGTCCTTCATCGCACCACCTTCCACTTGAACAGACGGTCATGCAGGAGACGCAGCGCGGTCTTGAACATCAGCGACATGAGCACGTAGATCACGGTCAGGGTGAAGAAGACCTCGAAGGAGCGGAAGCTGCGGCTGTCGATGAAGACACCGGCCCAGGTCAGGTCGGTGACGCCAATTTCCGAAATCACGCCCGTCGTCAGGAACAGGAAGATAAACTGGCTGTTGAGCGACGGGTACATGGCCGCCACGGCCTGCGGCAGGCTGACCTTGATGAAGCTCAGCCATCTCGGTATGCCGAGCGAGTCGGCAGCTTCCCCCTGCCCGGCATCGATCGATGCCAGCCCGGCCCGCAGGATTTCGGCGAAATAAGCGGAGAAGTTCACGGACAGCGCCAGCAGGGCATGTCCCCAGAAGGGCCACTGGTAGCCGAACAGGAGCGGCAATCCGAACGCGATGAAAAACATCTGAACGATGAGCGGGGTGTTGCGGATGAACTCGACCCATGCCGTTGCCAGCTGCATCAGGACCGGGATCCGGTAATGCCGGCACGCGGCGAGAAGAAGCGCCGCAATGAAGCCGAAAAGGCCTCCGCCGATGGTCAGAAGTCCACTGACCAGCGCGCCCTGAAAAAGCAGCCAGAGATATTCCGGATTCCGATAGATTTCAAAGAATCTCAGATCGGCCACTGCGACCGATCCGGCAATTCGCATGTCTTCAAGGACGCCCCCAACCCACTATGGTTTTGGGGTTGCTCTGCAACGCGCGTGCCAAACAGGAAAGAGAGTGGTCCGCGCCGCCAAACGTCTATCGGAGGCGATCTCAGCTGCTGCATCGCTCAGAAAAAGGGCAGCCAGCTAAACAATTAGCCAAGTTCTTGCCAGATGCGCAGGAGTTCGACGACCGGTTCGAAGCTGTTTCAGTCCAGAAACGACCAGGTTTCCGCGCCATCAAAATGACGCAGACCGATGGCTTCGATCGTTCCAGGCGGTGCGAGGCGCAGGTTGACCGCCATGCGCCCTTTCGCTTCGCCGGCGATGGCTTCCCAATGGGTTGTCGATCCACAGATCTTGCAGGTGTGAAAGGCAAGCTGGCGATCGCCCCATGCGTACCTGATCGTGGCGTCCGGTTCCGCCTTGATGACAATGGTCCCCGGGCCGCCATGCCCCCAGACCGTGCCGAGGCTCCGGCAGATCGAACAGTTGCACGCGACCGCATGGCGGGGCTGCACCGACATTTCGAAGGTCACCGCACCACAGTGGCAGGCCCCTTTGATGGGAAGCGCCACCGTGGCTGGATCACCCGTACCGGCCATGGACTATTCCAGACCGATTTTCTGTTTCAGAAGATCGTTCACGGCCTGCGGATTGGCTTTGCCCTTGGAGGCCTTCATGACCTGTCCGACAAACCAGCCGACAAGATTCGGTTTTTCCTTGGCCTGCTCGACCTTGTCCGGGTTGGCTGCCATGATCTCGTCGACAACCGCCTCGATCGCGCCAAGATCCGTGACCTGTTTCATGCCGCGGTCTTCCACGATCTGCGCCGGATCGCCGCCTTCGGTCCAGACGATCTCGAACAGGTCCTTGGCGATCTTGCCGGAGATCGTTCCCGCCTTGATGAGATCGATGATGGAGCCGAGCTGATCGGCAGAAACCGGGCTTTCGGAGAGATCCTGGCCTTCCTTGTTCAGCCGGCCAAACAATTCGTTGATGACCCAGTTTGCTGACAGCTTCGCATCGCGTCCCCTGGCGACATCCTCGAAGAAATCGGCAGACGCCTTTTCGACAACCAGAATGTCGGCATCATAGGCAGTCAGCCCGTAGTCGCTGATGAACCGAGCCTTCTTGTCGTCCGGCAGTTCCGGCAGATGGCCGGACAGCTCTTCGACGAATTCCCGGGTGAATTCCAGCGGCAGCAGGTCGGGATCCGGGAAGTAGCGGTAGTCGTGCGCCTCTTCCTTGGAGCGCATGGAACGTGTCTCACCCTTGACCGCGTCGAAGAGACGGGTCTCCTGATCGATCTCGCCACCGTCTTCCAGAATGCCGACCTGGCGGCGCGCTTCATATTCGATGGCCTGGCCGACGAAACGGATCGAGTTGACGTTCTTGATCTCGCAGCGTGTGCCGAATTCACCGCCCGGGCGGCGCACCGATACGTTGACGTCCGCGCGCATGGAGCCCTGGTCCATGTTGCCGTCGCACGTGCCGAGGTAGCGCAGGATCGTGCGCAGTTTCGTCAGATAAGCCTTGGCTTCGTCGGAGGATCTGAGGTCCGGCTTGGAAACGATCTCCATCAGCGCGACGCCGGACCTGTTGAGATCGACGAATGACATGCTCGGATGCTGATCGTGAAGGGACTTTCCCGCGTCCTGTTCCAGATGCAGGCGTTCGACCCCAATCTCGACCTGCTCATCCGGCATATCGAGCATGATCTTGCCCTCGCCGACGATCGGCTGCTTGAACTGGGAGATCTGATAGCCCTGGGGAAGATCGGGATAAAAATAGTTCTTGCGGTCGAAGACGGACTTCAGGTTGATCTCCGCCTTCAGGCCGAGACCGGTGCGGATCGCCTGGCGCACGCATTCCTCGTTGATGACCGGCAGCATTCCGGGCATGGCCGCATCGACAAGGCTGACGTTGTCGTTGGGGTCCTTGCCGAATTCTGTCGAGGCGCCGGAAAAGAGCTTGGCTTCGGACGTGACCTGCGCATGGACTTCCATGCCGATCACAATCTCCCAATCGCCGGTCGCGCCCTTGATGAATTTCTTCGGGTCGGGTGTGCGTACGTCGACAAGCGTCATCTTCGTCAAAAATCCTGTTCTGTTCGATTTCGCGCACGCGATCAGGCAGGTCGGCAGGAATGCTGCGGCGCGAATTTCTAGCTGCCTGATGACCTATTCGGGAATTGCGCCGGCTGCAAGGGTTTCCTTGTGTGCCGTGGCAGCTTTCACACAAAGTGACGTGTTTGCACGCCGAACCCGCAGCCGGCTCGCACCAAATGCGGGGCGCGGTGCGAAACCTCGGCCCCGGCAGGGCCTGTGCCGTGTGCTCAACCTTCGCCAGGGTTCTGCGCGTTTCCAGTCCGCATGATGAAGCCGATCAGAACCGCAACGGCCTGATAGAGTTCGAGCGGGATTTCCTGGTCGATTTCGATCTGCGAGAGCGCCTCGGCCATCATCGGGTTCTGTTCGATCGGAACCCCGGCTTCCCGCGCGAGCTTTTCGATCTGTTCGGCAATCGTGCCGCCCCCCTTTGCGGTGACGACGGGCGCGCCGTCGTTCTCGTATCGAAGCGCGACGGCAAGTTTTCCTTCGGGCTTTTCTCCCGGTTCCATCGTCACCTCCTCAGGATTGCCTGTCGACAAGTGTGCCGTAGCTGGCGGCCGACCTTGGGGGCAGCCCCCGCACCAGTCGGAATTCCTGCAAATCGAGCCCGGCATCGGCAAAGGACGCCATCATGGTTTCCTCAAGAGCTTTCAGTCTGTCGAAGGTGGCCGGTCTTTCAACCCAGAGACTGACATAGGTGCCCCCTCCTCTCAGGCTGACGGCAGCCTCCACCGGCCCGGTCGCCGTGAGATCCATCGCGAACCGGAGCCGCCAGGCGGCCTCGTTGTCCCCGTCTTCGGACTGTCCGCCACCATCGCGCCCGACCTGCAGCTGCAATATTCCGGTTTCCTGACCAAGGGCCAGCGGCAATTCAAGCACAAGATCCATGGGGCGGGAGGCCGCCTGGGCACGGTCGTCTCCGGCAAGTCCCGTGTTGACGAGCTGAGTCATCCTGACGCGCGCAAGCGCCGCGTCGGTTTCCTTCAGCATGGCCTGCAGGATCTGCGGCGTGCTGCCCGGCAGGAAGCCTCTCGAACCCGGCTGGGTCTGCCCCAACGGCGGTTCCTGCCGTGATGGCGGTTTGGGCTGCGCTGCGGGCCGCGTGACCTGCGCGTCCGCTCCGAACTGCTGCAACAGCGATCTGAAGGACAGCAGGACCGACTTGAGATCCGTCTGTGCACCCGGCATGCCACCGCGCGGAAAGGCGGCGTTTGCCTCCCTGAACTGTCCCGACAGGCGCATGGACTGCTGAATGTCTCCGGCGGAAAGGTTTTGCCCCGCATTCAGGCGCAATCCGAGAATTTGCTGCATAGCCTTGACGACGGGGTCCGGCAGGGAAACCTTGCCGGCCGCCTGCATGGACACCAGATTTGCCGCCTGCGAGAAGACGCTTGCGAGGCCAGACTGCTGCTCGCCGAGTGCCTGAAACGCCTGACGCGCAATCTGGCTTGCAGGCTTTGTCTCCGTCCTTGCGTTCAGGTCCGGAGCCTTTCCGGGTTGGAGCACAGGTCCAGGCCGCGGGGTCTGGTAGGGCTGGTGTTGCGCGACGCGCAGGCTGTCTCCCGCTTGCGGCGGTCCCACGGGTCCCGGACTTGCCGCCGGTGGTTGCGGCGCAGGTAAATTTGCCGTGCCCGGAGCGGGACGGAGTTGAGGCGCCGCGACATCGACAGCCGGGCTGCCCGGGCTGGAGGGCAAAGCACCGGTCCCTGGGACCGGTGTTGGGGCCGGTTTTTGGGCCGTCGTGGAGGCCGTTGTGTGGGCCCTTGTGTGGGCCGAAGTCTGGACTGTCGGCTGGGCTGTCGTCTGTGTCGGCGCGGGTCTTTCCGGGACCGGAAGCGGCGAAGCGACCGCAGGCCGGCCCGCCGCCACCGATTGCGCAGGCAAGCGGCCTGATACCGGCACGGATGGCACTTGCGGCGTTTGCACGGTAGTCGGGGACGTGCCGCCCGAAGCCTGCGCCGGTGCCGTCCCAGCCGTGCCCGGCGTTCCAGGTCCCGATCGCGGCGGTGGCAGTTGAATTGACTGGTCGTTCCCGCCTGCACCCGGAATTACCTGCGCAGCGGATCGTGCCGGTCCGGGCGCTGCTTCACCGGATTGCCGGGGCACCGCCAAGGTGTCCGACGATGCCGGAGTGGATGGTGCCGACACAGGTGCCTGTCTGATGCCTTCCGCCGCCGATTGCAGCACTGCAGGTGCCCCTGGCACCGTCGGGCGTGAACCGGCGGGCGGCGTGGAAGCTGCGGCCACGGCCGGCGCCGGTGGCTGTGCGGGAGGAGGCGTAGAAGCACGCGCAGTCGCAGCCTGCGGGCTTTGCCGACCGGCATTGCTTTTCACCGGCGCAGCACCGGGTGCCGTCGCGCCCGCACCTGCATTAGCGGCAGCGGGAAGCGGAGCCGACCCGGAAGCCGTTTGCGGCCGGGGACCGGGTACGCCCGGATCAGACCTCAAGCCCTGCGCAACCGGTTCAGCAGCAGATGCAGCGCCTTGAGGTGTGACTGCTGCCGAAGATACGGGTTGACGCGCCGAGCCTGCCGGCGCTTGCGCGGGAGATGCCGGATTGGGCAGCACCGGCTGCGCCAAAGCACCCTGCGACGCGAGATTTCCCTGGGCCGGTGCGGCTTGTACGACTTGCGCAACTTGCGAACCCAGCGCGCCCGGGGTCACTTGCGGCTGTGCCGCTCCACCCCGGACCTGTAGCGGTACCTCACTCGTTGCCGGCCTGCCGGGAGGTGGTTGCTGTGGCTGCGGCGCGGCCTGTTGCGGCTGTTGTGACTGAACCGGCGTTGCAGTATCCGCGGGCAAAGCCTGCGCCGTTGTCAGCTGGATTACGGGGTTTGCCCTGTTGCCGGAAACGGAAACGGTCACATCGCTTCCGACAGGCAACTTTACCGGGATCTTGAGATCAAGCCTGGCATCGTCAGCTGCCAGCCGGACGACACCGCCGGGCAAATTGGCCTCCACCCTGGCTTTCAGTTCCGTTCCAGGCTCAAGCCGCACTGCCGCCACCGAACCTCCCTGGGCCAGGACGAGTGGTTGCGCGCTTACCGTTTCGACCATCGCAACGCCTCTCGCATTCGCAGTCGCAGAGATTCGCAAGCACGCAGTATGACCGCTTTCGCCTGGCCTGCACAGACTTGACCCTGATCAATGCCGCGGGAGCCTTAACGGTTCATTGTACGGTCCTGCATGACTTGAGAAACCGGCTTGTCCACTCGATTTGCTCGCGGACAACCTGGGGCTGACCTGGACAGAAAGCTGTGAAGGGAGAAACAGCGTGAACTGGATGGACCGCCTGAACGAGCGCGCCGGCTTGATGGGCAGAATGCTCGACACCATCGGTGCCATGGAGAAGATTCCGACCGGGATCAGATCCGATGCCGAGTTGCGCTCGGCTGCCCTGAGATGCATCAACTGCGGCAATGCCGAAGCCTGCGAGAGATGGCTCGAAGAGCATCCGGACGGGGCTCAGCACCCCATGAAGAACTGTCCGAACGCCGAGCTTTTCGAACGCTGGCTGCAAGACTGATTGAGCTTCAGGTTCTTTTGCGCTGCCTGCGCAGCCAGAACATGACGCCACCCAACGCTGCGCCCCCGACAAATCGAAACGGGAACATGGCCAGCGCGCCCGCGTCCTGCGAAATCGGTTGCGGTATCTGGAGCATGCCTACCGCAGCTTCGAGCATGAGGGAAAGCGCGGCGGCTGCGAAGCCGACAATCCAGAGCTTTTGCGCTGTGTCTGCACGCCAGCCCAAGTATCCGCCGATCAGCAGCGCAAACGGATTCAAGAATCCCGAAAATCCGAGAAGATCTATCCAAGTATCAGAAAGCAGGTTCATTCCCCTCTCATAGCGGCACGCCCGTCGAATGGCGAGACCTTTCGTAACGCAATTCAGAGGCTGTCCTGATATTTTTTTCTATCCGGTCAAATATTTCTCTGAAATACTGACGTTTTTACCAATCAATTCAATGAAAATTGATATTTCCCTCGCAACATGAACGATCACTCAGGTACATTTTTCGATGTTTTACTTTTAAATTTGTTGTGATATATTATTAAGGAACATAAGTTAAATTTCCGAGACCTCTCGGAAATCAATTCTATTTGCACATCATTTAATCATGTCTTTAGCCTCAACCGCCCCTACTGATGATCCAACCATCGAAGCTCTGGGAAAATCCGACCGGCGGCTTGGTATCGTCTGCCACAATTGCGGGCGGTTCAGATACATGAACGGGTCGCGGTTCTCACAGGACCAGAAAGTCTCGGCGCTCAGCGAAACGCTTGTCTGTTCGTCATGCAGGTCGCGGGACGTGAAGGCAATTGCCGTCTCACGGAGCCCGGAGAATGGATACTGGCCCGCAGAAAGCAGCTGACATTTGCAGCAATTTCGCAACAGGTGCGCGGAACCGTGTCGCAGCTCGTGTTGTTGCGCTGACCGAGATTGATCGTGCTCCCTCCCTGTGATACGCGGGCTTTCCGATAGCGAGGTTTTATGTCCGGACAACTGGAGTCCCGATAAGTCCCGGCTAAATGAAAGCCGGACAGTGCAAAACGGCGTTGCGTGCGACTGGCCGCAGCGACCGCGAACCTGTATCGATTTCTCAGGCACTTCAACAAATGGACATATCAAAAGCCGAACAGCGGGTCCTTCACCTGCTGGCGCAAGGTGGCTGCATCATCGTGGAGAAAGACGAAGATGGCCGCATCATCAAGCAGGAAACCGTTACGCGTGACGGTTGGTACTGGGGCGGATGCTCGCTGAGACTGTTCCGAAAACTCAGGTACAAAAAACTGATTGCCTCAAAAAACAGCGGTCCGTACCGGATTACCCAGCTCGGACTGAAACGTGTCCGCTCCCAGCTGGACAACAGATGACGCCGGACGGGCTGTCCTGAGCCTGAAAGATGCGCCCCGGTTTACCGGTGCGCATCTTTCCCTGCCGGGTTTCACGTATGCCTTCTCTCACGCTACGGCGAACCAGGGCCGAACGACTGCATCGTCCCATCTCCACGTGCATCCGGGAGAGTTGCCCACATGAAAGCATTCCTGGCTGCCATGAGGAGGACTGCGCTCGACCGGGATGGCTAGCTCGCCTCGTCTACGCCTGTCAGGTCAGGAAGGTCGCCGAGCAGATACCTGGGGCCGCGCCCATGGCGTGCCGCCGCATCGCCTGCGTTGTAGAGCCGGCAGGACTTCATGGACAGGCACCCGCAACCGATGCACGCGTCCAGTTTGTCGCGAAGCGTGGTCATTCTCTCGATTCTCTCGTCAAGGTGCTTCCGGAACTCCCGGCTCATTCTGCTCCAGTCCGCCTTGTTCGGCGCCCGGCCCTCCGGCAGCTGCGCAAGACGGGCGGCGATCTCCGAGATCGTGAAACCGAATTCCTGGGCGACAAGCGCAAAAGACAGACGGCGGATATCCGCGCGCAGGAATCTCCGTTGGCCGCCGCTGTTCCTGACGGGATGAACGAGCCCCTTTTCCTCGTAAAAACGGATCGCCGACACGGACAGGCCTGTCCTGTCTGCAAGTTCGCCGATCGAAAGAAGATCCGTCCCCTTCATAACCTTTTTCAAATAAGTTCCTTTTTGCTCTTGACCTCAAGTATACTTGAGGAATTATCTCATGTGTCCACGAGGAGTCAAACCCTGAAAGGACAACACCATGAGCACTGCTTTCCTGGAGCACGTCAACGTGACGGTAACCGACCCGGAAGCGACGGCAAAACGCTTGGAAGACTGGTTCGGATGGAAAGTCCGTTGGAAGGGAGCCGCCCTCAACGGCGGCACGACCTACCATATCGGCAACGAGACAAGTTATGTCGCCGCTTACTCTCCCTCCAATGACACGACGCCGGTGAGCGGCGAAAGTTACAGCCATCACGGCGGCCTGAATCATATCGCGGTCGTTGTCGACGATCTCGACCAGACGGAGGCACGGATCAAGGCCGGTGGCTACGAAACGCACAACCACCAGGACTACGAACCCGGCCGGCGCTTTTATTTCGACGATGACGACGGCATCGAATTCGAAGTGGTGAGCTACAAGTGACCGGGCTGGCCGGGTTCGGGACACTGCTTCCGCAACCCGGTCCACCGTTGTCAAGTCGACCCCGAAACGGGGTTTTTGAAGAGACCTAAAGTCAACTGACTTGTCATTCCGGCCAAAGCTCAGCGGAAGGCCGGAACCCAGCAAATTCTTGTTTCGCTTCTTCTTTTTTCCTCTCGACACATCTGGGTACCGGCTCCCAATTGTTCTCCGGCCGGTGACGTGCCGTGAGGGTTGCACGGCCCTATTTTGGCACTTTCTTCTGAAACACTCCCTCATTGGGTAGAATTTTCAATGTCCAAATGGCCCAAAACGGGCATCGAAGGACAAGGGGAAACCAACGGGAGGGATGTATGAAGCTGGTGCGAAACGAAGACATCGCCTGGGCCAACGGGCCCGGATACAGGAAAAAGGTACTGCTGCGAGACGCGGACATCAACATGGACGGCGGACTTGTCCAGATTGTCGAAGTTCCGCCGCACACCCTGGTCAATGAGCATTTTCACAAGTCGTGCACGGAGGTGTTTCACGTCCTGTCCGGCAAGGGAACCTTCCGGATCGAAGGCCGGGAGTTCAATCTTGAACCGGGCCAGACCCTGACCTGCGAACCTCTCGAGGTGCACAGCACCGAGAACCCTTACGATTTTCCGTTCACTTATGTCGTTTTCAAAACCAACGTCGTCGACAACGATATTTTCTGGTGCGATCGACCCGCGTCCTAGGATCCATACCCTGGAGCACTTAACCCGCCTCCAGCCTTAACCGTGCAATGAACTCACGCGGGAACACCGCGCGCCTTCAGCGCGCGGCCGCAAGGCGCATGCCCAGGTGCGAAGGAGCCTCAGTGCCCTGTCAGCACGAGCGCCGTGATCGGGTATCTGAGCGCCTGCCCGCGTATCATGATCGCATGGACGATGCCGACCGTGTCGACGACGTGGAGGAACACGAATTCTCCCGTCCCGAGGTTTTCGTCGGAAGTCAGCCTGTCGTGATTGCTGGTATAGGCATTGACCGAACAGCTGGCGCCGGGAGGAAGCTTGTCGAGGCCGCCTTCGTACAACGGCTCAAGGATCGCCGTGACGGTTCCCTGTTTTGTTGCTGCCTGCGACGTGTCGAACAGCTGGCTGCCTGCGGTTACCTGACCGGACGCGATCACGTTCTGAACGTCGGTGACGACGAGGGGAATGATCGTGAAAGGTACCGAAGGGCAGAATGCTTCCGCCACCATTCCCGGCTTCATCACCTGCGCTTCGATCTGGCTGAAACCCGCAACGATGCGTTCCTGCTGCGAATCCGCCGGGATCAGGACCCCCGCCGGGCGCATCAGCGGATTGACGATATCGCCAGGTCTGAGAACAAACTGGCTTACCGTGCCGTCGACACCCGCATATACGGTCATTTTCGACAGCTCGACTTCCGCTTCCTGCTGCCTTGCCCGCGCGCTTTCCAGGCTGGCCGGCAGGGCGACATTGATCTTCGTTTCAACCAGGTCCTTGTTGGCCTGCGCTGCGGCGAGCGCACCTTGTCTGGAATCCACCGTTGTCTGCAGCTTTTCTATGTCGCGCTCACTGACGACATTGGCATTGCGATCAAACAGCTCCTGCCTGGTGTCGAGTTCATCCTGCGCCTGTTTCAAGGCCGCTTCCGCCTGCTCGACCTGCGCGCTAGCGACCGCAAGTTCGCCCTGCGCGAGCGCGATTTCACCCTCGATTTCGGCGACCTGCTGCCTTGCGGTGGTGACATCGGCTTCCTGGCGGCTGCTGTCCAGCTTGAACAGTGCATCGCCGGCCTTCACCTCCGTGTCGAGCGACAGCGGCACGAACACTTCAGCCACCCGCCCCGAGCCTTCCGGCAGGATCGGCAGAACACGGAAGGTGGACACCGCGCTTGTGGACGACGGATGGAAATAGAAGATGAGCGTGATCAGCGAAATCGTCAGCATGAGGCAGGACACGATGCCGTAGCGCAATTCGTACCAGACGGAATAAAGCGTGATCTCGTGGCCAATCCGTTTGCCCTGGACATATCTGCGGAAGAGATAGTCCGGCAGGATCGTGATCATGGAACAAAACAGGGTCTCAAACATGCGTCCGGTCCCCTTCGACTTTCTCGTCGGTGCGGGTTTCGGAAGCCGCGCTCTCCGCGTCGCCCTCTTCTTCCGGGCGGGCTGCCGCCTGCTCCTCTCCGGCTTCGCCACTCAACGTTTCCTGTGCCTCCAGATAGGCATCGGCCGACACCTCGCCTTTTCCGTCGAACTTTTTCGCGATCCTGTTCGCAGAATTGGCAATCGTGTCCAGGGGTGACATGAAATCCGGCAATTGAATAAAAGCCAGCACCAGGGCGGCCACCCAGAAGATCTGGTTATGCGTGAACAGCGCAAGAAGCCCCAGAACCGCGACCAGCTCGAACTGAATTCGTCCGTGTTTGTGGGCCAGCCGTTCGGGCAGTGAATGCAGGTAGAGATAAAAGGTGCCCAGTAGCAGAATGATAACGATCAGCGCGATCAGCACCGTCAGCATCATCTGGTCGCTGCCGTCTGCCTTGGGAATAAAAAAAGGCAAATGATGAGGCGCCAGCTCGTGCATTTTCTCAGTCATTTTCAAATCCGTAAATCAACAGGTCCGGACAACCTGTTCCAGTATCAACGCTGCGTCAAACGAAAAGAATGGCTGTCGCAAAGACAAGACGGGAGCGCCGGCCGGACAGTTTCACGCGGAGCGCCGACGACAATGCAAAGGCTGGAAGCGGCATCAATTTTGATGGAAAAACTGTCTTCAGCGGGGCGCCATCCGGATGGCTCCATCCAGCCGGATCGTCTCGCCGTTCAGCATATCATTTTCGCAAATTGCCCGGACGAGGCCGGCATATTCGTCCGCCTTTCCGAGGCGCGAAGGAAATGGCACCTGCTGGCCGAGCGATTCCTGCACTTCCGCCGACAGGCCCAGTAGCATGGGCGTTTCGAATATGCCCGGAGCAATCGTCATGACCCGTATTCCCGACTTCGAAAGGTCGCGCGCAACAGGGAGTGTCATGCCGGCAACACCTGCCTTGGAGGCCGCGTAGGCAACCTGACCGATTTGCCCGTCGAAGGCTGCGACCGAGGCGGTGGACACGATGACACCGCGCCCGCCGTCAGGGGTCACGGGTGCAAGTTCAGCCATTCCGGTCGACGCAATCGCGATGCATCTGAAGGAGCCGACCAGATTAACCGCAATCACCTTCTCGAACATGTCCATCGGGTGCGGCTCGCCACGCGAGGTCGTTTTTGCTACCGGCGCAATGCCTGCGCAATTGACGAGGATCCGTTCCTGACCATGAGATCGTCTGGCGAGTTCGAAGCCTGCTTCCACGCTGGACTGGCTGGTGACGTCGACATCGGCAAAGACCCCGCCGATCTCGAATGCAGTTTCACGTCCCTGATCCGCGTTGCGGTCGAAAATCGTGACCTTCACCCCCTGTTGAGCCAGCATTCTTGCGGTGGCGGCTCCCAGACCCGATGCGCCGCCGGTGACAATTGCCGAAAGTGTGGAATCCAGCTTCACGCGCGCCTCCTTTTCTTTATATACATATGTATTTATTGTGATTTTTTATTTCGGTTGACGAATACGTCAATTTTCGGGATCAAACTGGCTCAGAAGAGCCCGGGCGTCAAGTCCAATCTCGGTCAAACCGCCCACCTGGAGTTTCAAACCAGCCGAAGTTCTCGAGAAGACCGGTCGGTTTCCTGCAGCTTCGCGCCGCGTATCCGAACAAATTCATTCCTACTATTTCGGGCTGATTCATGGGTCCGTACCCTAGGGTACGGACCCATGAATGAAGCCGATTTGGCGGCTGAAATGGCAAAATCTCGCGAGGAAGCGTGTGCAGAGCGGGCTTTATGCCCGGTCAAGCGCGGTGACGCTGCGAGGTGAAGCCATTTTGCCGTCCTTCGGATTTGGCCGTTTTGGCCATCTGCATCGTCGCGAAAGGCTTGAAAATGAACCACATTTCCTGCGCTTTCGCTCCTCGCAGTTGGTCAAAACGATCCAAACCAAATTGACTTCATTTATGGGTCCGTACCCTAGAGATCCGCCAGGACGACCAGATCGACCGGCTGGCTCATGCCGGGTACGGTCACGCACGGCCTTACCTCCAACAGGGTAGCCGGGTATCCCTGCCTGAGGGCCAGATCCCAGGTGGGCTGGTCTGTCAGTGATGCCGATTTCTGCGCCTTGTTGGCATCCTCCAGCTTCGCGGCGCGGTTGACCGCATCCCCGATCACCGTAAATTCCAGCCGGCTCTTCGATCCGATGACGCCGACCGTGACTGTACCTGCTGCCGCGGCCGTTCCTATCTTCAGTTCCCCGGGCCAACCGGCAGAGCGGAAACGCAACTGAGCCTCGGCAACGCTGCCGACAAGTTTCTCCGCCGCCCGGAGCGCGTCCGCGGCATAAGTCTCCGAAGGATGAACTGCACCGAACGTCGCAAGGATCCCGTCACCCAGAAACTTGTCCACGCGCCCGCCTTCCTGATTGATCACTTCAACGGCAATGTTCTGATATTCAGCAAGAACAGCCAGCACGACTTCAGGCGGGAGCGTTGCAGATGTGGACGTGAACGAACGGATGTCGGCGTAAAGGATTGCGGCCTCGCGCAAGCTCCCCTCACCGGCTTCCAGAGACGTGTCCGCGTCCGTGATAGAGGCGGCGACCTCCGGTGCGAAAAAGCGCCGCAGGTCTTTGGCTGCCGCCTGTCCGCGCGTTGCCTCGAACAGCATGGAACGTCCGCGGTAGAGGGCAACCGACAGGATGATCGTAACGGCAAAAATCACCATCGTCTTGTCAAGCTCGGCACCGATCAGGATGGAGTTACCGGTCAGGTACTCGACATAGTTCCGCGTGACGCGCATGGAATCCATGTCGGCGAAGGCGGCATAAAAGACCAGTCCCAGCCAGCCGGCAACGGCGACAAGCCCAGTCGTCAGAACGAAACGCGGGTCGAACCTGAGCGCGCGCAGCCCGATGAAGATAAACACGTACATCAGTGTCGGCGCCTTCAGATAGAATGCCGGATGCTGGTCGTACTGGATGTGAAACGAAAAGATCAGTCCGACGAGAAGCGCCATGTCGACGCCGATCGATATCAGGAGATACCACTGCGGCAACTCGAACCGGTATGACAGCGCAAGGCGAAGCACCGTAAACAGGAAGTAGGCACCCAGCGCAACCGGCACGAAGTTGAAGCCGGCGGTTCCCTCGGCCCTCGGGGCCAGTGCGTAGAGAACCGAAAAGAACAGGACAAGCCCGAGCTGTACCCAGCTTATCAGGCGCTCCGACGAGGCTTCCCGCGCCCTGATCTCCAGCCGCACCCTTTCGGGCATGCCGGTCTCAGGAGGTCCGCCCTGGACGATGTAGCGAAGTGATTGCGAAAGTGAGCTCATGTCGATCCAGCTTCAAAACAGACCGGAGTGTCCACTTTCGGCGCGGATTTCGCAACAAGGGACGCGTTAATGTGACCGGCCGTGATGCCGCATGTTCACCGTTCTCCCAAATGCCGCAGCTGTTCGACCTTCTGCACGAGCTCACTTTGCCGCCGGCACCCGGACTTGGACAGTGCGGACTTGATCTGGTTGCGGACAGTATGAATGCTGACCTGTCTCTGCTCTGCAACCTCCGCCGGTGTGAAACCCTCGGCGAGCATGACCACCGTCTGGGCTTCTGCATGGCTGAGCGACAACGATCTTCGCAGCGTGTCGACCACAGAAACCTGGCACCCCGCAGGCTTGAGAGCAAAAAGCGTCGCGGCCATGCTGCCTTGCAGGAAAGCCCCGAAGGGAGACTGATCAAGATCTCCGAGCCGCATTCCGACCGTCCGGCAAATCCATTCCTTGCCGGCAAGATCCGCAAGCGCGATATTTGCAAACCGGTGCGGATTCCCCGCATCCTGTTTTCCTGCCGCGTTCTGCAGCCGCTCGTGAACATCGCGTGAAGCAAATTTCAGACGGTTGAACATGTCGCTTCGGACAAGACCGCCTGAGGCAAGCAGGCGCTGCGCTTCGGGACAGGCATAGTGGATCACCCAGTCGGCGTCGGCGACAAGCATCGCGGTTCCCGCACCGAGCAGATGCCGGTCCGATGCCCATTTCTCAAACTTCAACCCGTTGATCATGCGATTGATTTCAAGCGACTGCCGGATGGCCGGGGCTAGTGCAACGCAAAGCTCCAGCCAGTCATTTTCGTGACCCTCCTTGTCCTTCGCGCGCATGTTGCCGCCGATCAGAAACATCCGGCTCGCGTCAAATGCCAGCATGGACCCTCCGCCGGCGGACAGATCCTCAAGGGGATGGAGTATGTCGGCGTAAAACTGCGTTCGCTTGAGCTGTTCCGGAGCACATAGTTCGTGTGAGGTGATCGCTTCCCCGACACCGCATTTCTGAAAATTTCCTGCAAACGGGTTCTTGTCCGCAAAATGCTCTTCGTAAAGTTTCAGGATCGACGGATCGTACCCGGAAGAACAGGCAAGCGGCGCTGCATTGGTCATCTGGTCATAGCCGATCAGCTGGGTGCAGACACGTGTCGGCAGGGCCCCGGACATGGTGTCGAGGAACGCCTGCCAGCGGTCCGGATCCATGGCGGCCGTCATTGCCAGGTTGGATAATTCAGTGATTTTCTTTGAAGTTACGACCACGCTCCCCCCAATAATGGTATCGGTAACGCTTATGCCTAGCATACCTCCGCAACCTCGTCACAACCCAAAATTTATGGCTGGCATAGTCCATATGGACCATGCGTTTTATGCATACGTCTAGTAAACAGATATTGTTCGTGTTGTTCGGTTTCAGGCGGCGTGAATTGTGCTGTCGTTACCGTAATCCGGTTGCAACATGGGAATTCCCGCATTCCCGCAAACGGCGAGCGATCAATTTTTAAAGCTGTGTTGTTTTTTTGGGCGGCCATTTTGGGCCGCCGTTTTTTTGTTACTTGCAAGACCGCTAGGGTTTCAGAACCATACCCTCGCTGGCGACCAGCGTGCCGGGATATGCCGCTTGAGCCGCAAGCCCGATCTCATCGAGTTCATCGTCGGAACGGCGCGGATCGTGATGGAACAACACCGGCGTCCTGACATTGCCGACACGTGCAAGCTGCACGGCCTTTTGCCAGGTGGAGTGTCCCCACCCCTGAAAACTCTCGTATTCGTCATCAGTAAACATGGCGTCGTAAATCATGATATCCGCGCCCTGCACGAAACCGGGCAGAACTTCATCCACTTCCGGGTCGCCGTGTTCATGATCGGTGATGATGCAGATGGACTTTCCGTGATAGTCGAACCTGTAGCCGCAGGCGCCTCCAGGGTGATTGAGGCGTGTCGTGCGGATGACGAGATCGTCGTCGCGCGGAATGTCGTCACCCGCGGTGAATGATCTGAATTCCACCGCCTTCAGCGTCTTGGCCGCAACCGGGAAAATCGGTGGAGACATGATCCGGCTGACAATGTCGACAAGCATTGTTCCGTCCTGGAAATGCCCGGCCCATGCCGTGACTTCGAAATTCGGGTCATAGGCCGGCTTGAAGAACGGCAAACCACAAATGTGGTCGAGGTGCGTATGCGTGAACAGCAGATCGAACTTGCGCGCTTTGGCCTTGCAAAGTTCCATGCCGAAATTGCGGGCACCGGACCCGCAGTCGACCAATATCAGCGCGTCACCGGCGCGGATTTCAAAGCAGGAGGTTTCTCCCCCGTATCGCAGCGTGCTTGACCCCGGTGTCGGTGTCGACCCTCTGACACCCCAGCAGCGGAGTAGAAAATCATCTGCCACGTTTCACTCCCTAACCACCGGAAGCCCCCCGGCGGGCATCTGCAAGATCGCGGGTCGTCCGCTCGAGCCGCAATGCCAATGTTCGCATGACTTCCAATGAAATATCCGGAAATTCTTTCAATAGTTTCAAGAAATCATCCTTGGATACGGTCAAAACATCCATGTTGTTGGCGGCGACCAGTGTTGCCGTCCGCGGAACATCACACAGGATCGCAATTTCACCGACGATCGAGTTTTCTGCAACCTGTGCGACCTTCTTTTCGCCTTCCGGCGTATCGACAAGAACATCCGCGGCGCCGGACAGGATGATAAAGGCGCAATCACCCTCCTCTCCCTGAGAACAGAGGCGTTCACCGGATGTATATTCCGTACGTTCGCTTATGAAGGCCAGGAGACGCAACTTGGTTTCGTCAATGCCACGAAACAAGGGTACCTTTCGAAGGGCTTCAACTTCTGTTTCTAGCGTCATCGCTTGCTCCCGCCTTCATTGTTGTTCCCGCTTATTCTTTTGTTGGCATGCAATTGGATGCTGCGGTTTCCATGCCTTCCCACATAAAACGGCATTTTTCTACCCTTTATCCGAAATCCGGCCCTGGTCCAGAACGAAGCGCTGATCGAATTCAGCGGCAATTTCCGCATTTGACGTGCCATACAGGAACGTTCTTCCGGAAAGGAAGTCCCGCAGAGCATCGCGCAGCGTCTTGTCCTCCTCGGTCAATCCGGTCGCAATATCATCCAAAACCGTAATCTTTGCGTTCTTCAAAAGACCGCGCACCAGCGCAATCCGGCGCCGTTGATTGGCCGATAGGCGCGAACCGGACACACCGACATGATATCCGAAACCGGCATAGATGATGGGGTGCCGCAATCCCGTTTCCTCGACAATCGTCCGGATGACATCGTCGATCCGGCGGCGGGCATCGCGCCGGTCGACACGCGCACGACCGAACAGCAGATTGTCCTCGATGGTCAACGGTGGCAGATAGACATCAGGATCGAACGCCACGAAGCTGTCGCTGTTCCTGACGACGCCGTCGAGGAATTTCTTGCGCGCCGCAATGACTTCGTCCCGAAGCTCGTCGGTCATGACACCGAGACGATGCCGCGCCGGTACGAGCTTGAAGGCAAGACCCGTCAGCTTCATCCGGTCGGCATCGGATAATCCGGGCCGCTGCTGCTCCGACTTCGCGATGCGGACAATTCTTTCAAACTCCGGAAGATCGTCCTGGTTGATGAAGGAATAGGATCCCAGCAGTCCGCTGTCGCCCGAAACATTGGCGAACAGTTCGAGCATGGTCTCGGCGATCTTGAGGCCAATCTCCTGAAGCTTTTTGTCGAAGCCCGTCTCGGACAGGAACTCCTTGACCTCTTCCAGTTCCGGCACCTGATCCATGGTTATGTCGGGATCGGACGGCACGGCGAAGAACAGGTTTTCAGCCAAACTCGCACTCGCGTTGAAACTGTCCGCGTGCCAAAGTTCGACCAGCCCGGCGAGTTTGGGTTCGTTGGCAATCCGTCCGGCGAGGCTTTTGCGGACGTTGAGAATTTTTTCTGCGAACGCGTCGTTCATGGACGGATCCAGCCGCGACTGAAGACCCAGGCGGTAGATATCATTGTCGAGCCGGACCGTCTCCAGCAGGGCAAGCGCCTTTTCGTCAAGTTCCTCGTCGTTGCTAACGCCCGCGGCATCGAAGTCGTGCCATTCCGCCGCCAGGTCGTAGACCGGATTCATGGTCTGGTTGGCCTCGTTCACGCGGCGCTTGTATTGCTTCGCCTCGTCACTGTCCCTCTCCGGCGGTATCAACGGACGGTGGCGCAGGCCGTAGTAGAGATTGTCCCTGATCGTCCCCGTCCAGACGTGAACAGCGCCGCCGACATAGGCGATTTCGCGCCCGAGCGTGCTGTCGTTCAATTTGTCCAGATCATGATCGCCGATCAGCACCTTGCCCGAGGCCGCGGACACCAGACCGGCGGCCAACTGGAGCACTTCGGACCGGCCGGAACCATCCGGCCCCACGATTGCGCACTCGCTTTGCGCCGGCACGGTCAGCGAGATGTCCATCACTTCCTGGCCCGCTGCGCCTCCTGAAAAGCTGACGCGTTCGAATTTCACGTCGCCGTCGAGGCTGACATCGTCATCGGCGGTCAACCGTTCGGTGTCGTAGATGTCCGGCGGATCGAAATTCTCGACAACGGTCTGGTACTTGACGCTGACATCCGCGGTCATCTGGTAGAAAGACAAGAGCAGTTTCCACGGACCGGCGAGATCCTTGTAGGCCGCGATGACGGCGAGCAGCGCGCCGATGCTGAGATTGCCCTGGATGACCAGATACCCGCCGATCAGGTAGAAAAAGAACGGCGTCAGCTGGTTCATGAAATTGTTCAGGAACTTGATGAGGAACTTCCGGTTGAAGATCTCGTAGCGGATCTTGAAGTTCTCATAGAGACGGTCGGAGATATCCGCCGAATGCCAGGCCGCAGCGTCATTGGCGTGTATCTCAGCGACGCCCGTAATGCTCTCGCCCACCTTGTCGGCGATGACGCGTACGTTCTTCACCCGCTTGCGCGACAGCAGAATGACCTTCTTCTGCAGCATCGGGATGACGTAGCCCTGGATCGGGTAGGAACTCACGGCGGCAAGACCGAGCAACGGGTCCTGCATGAAGATGAACCCGAGCTGGACGATCAGCATACCGCCCTGATAGGCCGGAAGCGCGAATGCCTCGCCGATATAGCCGCCCACATCCTCGACCTCGGAGGTGATCATCGGGATGATTTCACCCGAACTCACTTTCCGGAAGTGCGGAAGGCGAAACCTCAAAACACGCTGAAAAAGCTCAAAGCGCAGCCTGCGCAGCATGCGCTCGCCCAGCCGCCCCTTGTAGACATTCAGGTAGAACTTGAGCCCGTTGGAGACCACGACGAGCCCGAGAAAGGTAAAACAGAGCAGGACCAGGTACGGGATCTGATCGAAGTCGAAACCAAATACGTCGCGCGGGAAATTGTCCCCCTGAACGGCATCGTTGACGATCAGCTTAGGTAATTCTAGCAGGAAATAGACCACCGGATACGTAAGTACGGTGACCATGAGGATAAATATCTGCTGGCGAGCACTATACTTCCAAATGAATCCAAATAGGCTTTTTTCCATTCGCTCGTCCAAACACTTATGGATCAATTATGTTCATTGTGATCATATTGGTATATTAGCGACCCAAGATCGATGCGCCAGCCAGGATTAGCATTTGCCACAAGCAGTTTAAATCCGCCCGATGCCTAAAATCCCATATTCGTGAACATCCGGACGTGACAACAGTTGATGATATGAGACATAAGCTCCCAGGGGCAGCATTACAAATCAGGGGCAGTATGAGTTCCAAGACGCCGAAAATTCTGATCTACAGCCACGACTCGTTCGGACTGGGTCACCTGAGACGATGCCGCGCGATTGCGCATTCCCTCGTCGGGGATTTCGACACCCTGTCCGTCCTGATCCTCTCCGGGTCACCGATCATAGGAAGTTTCGAGTTTCGCTCACGCGTCGACTTTGTCCGGATTCCGGGCGTGATCAAGCTGAGGAACGGCGAATACACCCCGCTCTCCCTCCATATCAACATCGACCAGACGCTCGCCATCCGATCGTCAATCATCGAGCACACGGCGAAAGTCTTCGAGCCGGACATCTTCATCGTCGACAAGGAACCGCTCGGTCTGCGCGGCGAGGTTCTGGGAACGCTCGAAGCGCTGAAACACACCGACACGCGGCTTGTGCTGGGGCTCAGGGACGTGATGGACGATACCCAGGTCCTCAAGGAAGAGTGGGACCGCAAGAATGTCTATCCCGCGCTGCGGGACCTTTATGACGAAATCTGGGTCTACGGCCCGCAGGACATCTGCGATCCGCTCGAAGGCATCGATGTTCCAGACAGTGTCACCGAGAAACTCAGATACACGGGTTATCTCAGGCGCGAACTGTCGACCTCTTCGCTGGAACAGCCCGTCGCGGCCCCGTTCGGAGAAGAACCCTACGTGCTGGTCACGCCTGGCGGCGGCGGGGACGGTGTCGAGATGGTCGACTGGGTCATGCGCGCCTATGAAACGCGTCAGCGCCCGCTCTTTCCGGCACTGATCGTGCTGGGTCCGTTCATGCCTGCGGCGGCGGCGGCCCAGTTCAGCGAGCGCGCCGAACACCTGCGCGACGTCGAGATCATCCGGTTCACGCCACAGATCGAACCCTATCTGGCAAACGCGACAGCCATCGTCGGCATGGGCGGATACAACACGTTTTGCGAAATCCTTTCCTTCGACAAACCGACCCTGATGGTCCCGCGCGTACTGCCGAGACGGGAACAGGCAATCCGCGCGGAACGCGCGGAACAGGGCGGCCTGCTCAAGGTGCTGCCGATCGACCGGTATCCGGATTCAGATCTCATGGCGAAGGCCCTGTCCGACCTGCCCTCGCTCAAGCCGCCCTCGTCGGCCAATGTAGACCGGCTTCTGGACGGACTGGATGTCATCTCCGCGCGCGTCGGCGAGATCTTTGACATGAACCAAGCTGCGGACGCGCGGAAGCTGGTCAACTTCTAGAACGTCACCGCGCCCTTCGCATCTGGAAACAACCGCACATGTCCCGTATCGCCGTCGTGGTCAAAGGCTACCCGCGTCTGTCCGAAACCTTCATCGCCCAGGAAATGCTTGGCCTGGAACGCCGCGGGATCGAGCTGCTGATCGTTGCCCTCCGGAAGCCTTACGATCCCTACATCCATGAACTGCACCGGCAGATCTCGGCGGAGATCCTGTACTTGCCGGAATATGTCAAAGACGACCCGGCGCGGGTTGCGCGCGCCAAGAGCTGGGCCCGCAAGCAACCGACATATGAGGAAGCGAAGCAACTCTTCGAGATCGACTTCCGGAACCAGCCGAATGCCGACCGCCGGCGCCGCTGGGCACAGGGGTGTGTCTTCGCGCATGAGTTGCCGCACGATGTCAGCTGGATCTACACCCACTATCTCCATACGCCTTGCTCCGCGGCACGCTATGCGGCGCACCTGTCCGGCCGCAAATGGTCCTTCTCCGCCCATGCAAAGGATATCTGGACAAGCCCGGAATGGGATCTGAAGACGAAGATCAACGACGCGGCCTGGGGCGTCACGTGCACGCGCGTCAATGCTGACCACCTGAGCGCACTCGCTGACGATCCCGGTAAGGTCGAGCTGCTTTACCACGGTCTTGATTTCTCCGGTTTTCCGACACCTCAAGAGCCGTATACGATGCGCGCAGGCGACGCGGAACCGGTTCGACTGGTGTCAGTCGGACGCGCGGTTGAAAAGAAGGGCTATGACGACCTGCTCAAGGCCCTTGCCGGCCTGCCGCAAGACCTGAACTGGCAGTTCACGCATATCGGCGGCGGCGAGCTTTCCGACAGCCTCAAATCGGCGGCTGAATCACTGGGCCTTGCTGACAGAATAACCTGGCGGGGGGCGCAGCCGCGCGAAGAGGTGATCGCGACCTGCCGGCGTTCCGATCTCTTCATCCTTCCGTCCAAACTTGCCAGGAGCGGCGACCGCGACGGGCTGCCGAACGTCCTGATGGAAGCCCAGTCGATGGGACTGTGCTGCCTGTCGACGCGGGTTTCCGCAATTCCGGAATTGATCGTTGAGAATACAACAGGTCTCCTGGTCGATCCGGGCGCACCAGAGCAATTGTCCGCAGCGCTGGAAAAACTGATCCGAGCCCCGGAGATGCGCCGCGACCTCGGTCTTGCAGCAGCAAAACGCGTCCGGTCGCATTTTTCGACAGATCCGGGTCTTGACCGGCTGGCTGCAAAGTTTCGTAAAGTGCTGTGACGAAAATCCCGGGCCGACCTGAATGAAAATTGCCTTCACAGCGCCAATGAAGCCGTTGGATCACCCGGTGCCGTCCGGTGACCGGACGATGGGACGTCTCATCGTCAAGGCGCTTGAAAGCAAGGGCCACGATATTCGCATCGCAAGCACGTTCCGGTCCTGGCGCAAGGACGGGGCCGACGCAATTCAGTCGCAGGTCCGTTGCGAAGCGCGCGAGGAAGCCAACCGCATTTCAGCCGAGTGGGAAGCAGCGGGCTACCGGCCGGACGTTTTTCTGACCTATCATCTCTACCACAAGGCACCGGACTGGATCGGACCGGCATTGAGCGACCGCTTCGACCTGCCCTATGCCGTCGTGGAGGCAAGCCGCGCCCCGAAACGCCAGACCGGCAACTGGGCGTTCGGGTTCGCGGCCGCAGATCAGGCACTCAAGCGGGCGGACGCGGTGGCTGCGATCCACAATGCGGACCTGGGATGCCTGAAGCCGGTCGTTTCCCCCGGAAGACTGCAGGTTCTGCTGCCGTTCCTCGATGCCACCCCGTTTCAGGCGGCGTCCGAAACCGACCGTCCCCCGGCTTCGCCGCCGCTGAAGCTTCTTGCTGTCGGTATGATGCGCGAAGGAGACAAGCAACGTTCCTTCGAAGTGCTCGCCGAAGCGCTTGAAGACGCCGCTTCCCTGCCCTGGCACCTGACACTCATCGGTGACGGTCCGGCCAAGGACCACGTCCTCGGTCTGTTTCCACCGGACAGGACAACGTGGCTTGGCGCGCTGCCTCCGGACCGGCTACCCGAACAATATGCCGCGCACGATCTGCTCGTCTGGCCCGCCATTCGCGAAGCCTTCGGCCTTGCGCTTCTGGAGGCTCAGGCCAGCGGCACCGGTGTGATCGCCGGTGACACGTTCGGGGTTCCCGACATCGTCCGCGCCAGCGAAACGGGACTTCTGTCTGCGGAGGGCGACGCGGCTGCCTTTGCCGCAAATCTCAGGCGCGCGATCGAAGACCCCGCCCTGGCGGACCGCCTGGGCCATGCAGCAAGCGTGCATATTGCAGACAACCACTCGCTTGCCGCCGGGGCGGTCAGACTGGATGCCCTGCTGCAGCGGGCCATCGACAATCATCTGCAAAGGGCATCGAAGCGGTGACTCCAAAGGCCTTCATTCACGTGCAACACCTGCTGGGGACCGGACATGCCGTACGTGCGGCCGCCATCGGCAGGGCCCTGACGGCCAGGGGCGTCGAGGTCACGCTGGCGAGCGGCAACAGGATACCGCCAACGCTCGACACGACAGGGCTCAAGGTCGTGGAGCTGCCTGCCTGCAAAAGCCCGGATGCCGCATTCAAGCGCCTTGTCACCCTTGATGGAGAAGACATTGACGAAAAATGGAAATCCGGCCGGGTTAAAGCATCGATTCAAGCGCTTGACACAGACGAGTTCGACCTGCTGCTCACCGAGACTTATCCGTTCGGACGCCGCCAGCTCGACTTTGAACTGACGCCGCTGCTCAGTCACGCCAGGGCGAAGAAGCAACCGCCGGTGATCGCCACATCCATCCGCGACATTCTCGTGCGCAAAAAGGAATTGTGGAAGGAACAGTGGATGGCGGACCAGGCCCTGAAATACTATGACCGTGTGCTTGTCCACGCCGACCCGGATTTCGTGCAGCTCGGCGACAGTTTTCCTTTTGCCGACAAGGTCGAACATCTGGTTCGCTACACAGGATATGTCGGTGGCGACAAGCGCCCGCTCGCAACGGACGCGGACGGAGAAGATGAGGTCATCGTGTCCTGCGGCGGCGGTGCCGTGGCCGAAGGCCTGCTTTCGGCAGCCCTTGTCGCCAGGCCGCTTTCGCGCAGGGCGGAAGACACCACGTGGCGCGTCCTGATCGGGCATGACATCCCGGAGGACGCCTATCAGGAATACCGGCAGCGAGCGCCGGAGGGGATCCTCGTGGAACGCGCCCGGCGGGACTTTCCCGAACTCCTGAAGCGGGCGCGCCTGTCGGTCAGCCAGGCGGGATACAACACCGTTCTGGACGTCCTGATCGCGGATGTTGCGGCCGTTTTCGTTCCCTTTTCCCAGGAGAACGAAACGGAGCAGGCCCAGAGGGCCCATGCTCTTGAACGCCATGGACGCGCGGTCGTTGTGGAGGAAAGCCGGCTGTCTCCTGAACGCCTTGCGGCCGCGATTGACGACGCACAGGCTCTTGCGCATCATCCGCACAAGGTTCTCCTGGGCGGCGCGGATCGAAGCGCGGACATCCTGATCCGAGATATCAACGACAATCGGCGCGGATCAGGCATGTGACCGCGTCTATTCCCGAAGGGAATGCCCATGGAACTGCGCCATTTCAAGGCCATGAACGAGGTTCAGGATACCTCCGGATATGTTGCGGCCCTCGAAGCCTTCGACAGTATTCCCCAACTTCAGGAACTCAAGGTGCTGGCCCGTCAACGCGGCGGGATCGTGCCCGGCGGCTCCGTTCTGGATATTGGCTGCGGTTTCGGCCTGGAAACGCTCCGCCTTGCCGACGAGATCGGCGCAACGGGAACCATTGCCGGGGTCGACATCAGCCCGGACTTCATCACCGAGGCCCGAACCCGTGCCGAAAAAGCAGGTACTGCAATCGACTACCGGGTCGGCGATGCGCATGATCTTCCCTTTGCAACTGGCATTTTCGACAGCGTGCGGGCCGAGCGCATGCTCATCTACCTGAAAGACGTTTCCAGTGCGCTCGCCGAGATGAAGCGGGTTCTGAAACCGGGGGGCCGCCTCGCCCTGATCGAGCCGGACTTTTCGACGAACACGATCAATATCGGCAACCGCCACCTGATGCGCCGGATCGTCGATCACGAGACAGCCGTCGCCGTCGAACAGAGCTGGCTGCCCGGACCGCTTGCAGTCGCTCTTTCCGCTATCGGTTTCAACACAATCGAGATCGCAACGCGGGTGCTGATCTTTCCGCAGGGCCTCGGCGCGACCTATTTCAAAAGCATCGGCGTTCATGCGGAAGAGGCCGAAGTGATCACCGCAGCGGAACTCGCGGAATGGCAGGAGGATATTGACAGGCTGAGAGACAAGGACCAAGTGTTCGCCACGATCGGCTATTTTCTATTCACCGCAACCGCACCCTGACCGCACCCGTGATCCCAGACACTTCCAGAACCGACTTTCACCGATTCAGCGACGAACTCGTCCGTCACCTCGACTGGTTTGCAGATCGCGGGCACAAGGTCTCGTTCTGGTGGCGCGATGACGACGCGATCGAACCCAGCCCGGCCCTCGACAGGATGCTCGCGCTTGCCAACGCGCACCGGGTCGATCTTGCCCTTGCTGTCATTCCGAAGGACGCAACAGAGGCGCTCGCCAGGCGCCTTGCCGGTGAACCGCATGCCTTCGTGCTGCAGCATGGCTGGCAGCACAAGAACTTCCAGCTCAAGGCAAAGGGCGAAAAGGCCGCCGAACTGGGGTCGCGCCGGGACCCCGATGAGCTCATGGACCAATTGCAGGCAGGAAAGACGCGGCTCGAAACGCTTTTCGGCGACAAATTCATTCCCGCCATCGTGCCGCCCTGGAACCGGATCGCTCCAGAGATTTCCAGACGCCTGCCTCGTGTCGGTCTTCCCGGACTGTCGACCTTCACCTTTCACAATTTTCCGCGCGATCATCAGGTCCAGTCGCATATCGACATCCTGAAATGGAAGAAGCCCGTCCGCTTCATCGGCTGGGAAAGCGCGCGCCTGCGCTTCGACCTGCAGCTTGCACGGCGGCGCAACACCGGCGGTGAACCGCTCGGTCTCCTGAGCCATCACCTTGCCCATGACGAGCCGAGTTTCGAGTTCCTGGAAAAGTTCCTCGCCATCGCCGCCCACCACGAGGGTGCGGCCTGGCCGCGCGTGAAGGGGTTGTTCGGCTGAGCGACGGGCCGGGTACGCTGGAACCGAAGCCGAGGCTACCCTGGGCCGCGCACCTCAGAACGAGGAAAAAATGCACATTGGACTGGGCCTTTTCCAGCCTTGATCCCCAGTCTATGAACTTGTCATTCCGGCTGAAGCGCAGCGGAAGGCCGGAAACCAGTAGCCACTTGTGTCTCCTTCCTTTCTTTAACCTCAAGTCATAGGGGATACTGGTTCCCGGTCTTGCCGCATACGCGGCAAACCGGGACGACAAATCCGGGAAAATTACGTATCCCGACTTGACGATGACCGGAATTATGCAGCGTTCTCTGCGGCATAACCTCGAACGTATTTTCTAAATCTGACAGCAGTGGACCTGATCTGGCAATCCATGCCGCTCAGGTTCAACTTCGAGGAATTCATCCATCGCAGACGAAACGGCATGGATGCCATGGTCAAGCCATGGCATGACCGCTGAGTGTGGAAACTTGTCATCGAAGTTGAGTAAGCGGCAAACATCCCATCCGACTTCAAGTCGGGATACAGGATTGCTTACCCGAATTTGTCATCCCGGTTTGCCGCAGGTGCGGCAAGACCGGGAACCAGTACCCCGTGTGGCCACAGACAATAAAAGAAAGAGAAGCTGGTGGTTACCGGGTTCCGGCCTTCCGCTTTGCTTCAGCCGGAATGACAAGTTCATTGACTGCGGACCGCCTTACGAGGGCCATTTCGGGTTGAACCGGACAGCAGTGGACAGACCCGCTCATTCCGCCGCCGCGACAGTCTCCTTCAGAACCTTGCCGTACTGTTTTCTGAGCAGCGCCAGTTTCGGGTCGATATAGGTCTTGCAGAACGGCCGGTCGGGGCCTTTGGCATAGTAGTTGCGGAAGCGCTCGTCGGAGGCCTTGAAGCCGGCAAGCGTAAGCACGCAGGTCACCAGGGGGTCCTCGAATTGCGCCTGAAGCGCGCGCAGCGTACGGCCGGCCTTGACGCCGGTTCCCGCGTCGTAGACATAGATCGCCGAACGGTACTTGCCGCGCATCTTGTGGCGCGAAGTGCTGGAATGCGTGCGCAGATGGATCTCGATCAGGCTCTCCAGCGGCAGGACGACCGGATCAAAGGTCACGATGACGGCTTCCGACCAGTGATCCTCCGGCGGGTCGGACCGGATGAAGCCCTGCTCCACGCCTGATGCACCTTCAAGCGCCTGAAAGACCGCCTCGGTACACCAATGGCAGCCGCCGCCCAGCCCGATTTTCAAATCCGCCTCCAGTGACATGTCTTGAATTCCCAGTCTGCCAAAGAAAGTCCTTGCCGAAAAACGCCTTGGCGGAGATTCCCCCAGAGCAGTTTCACCTGAAATTCAGATGCGGCCCCTTGGCGATACGGCAATCCCAATTTAGGATCGTAACGTCCTACCGCCAATGGAGTTCTCCATGCCGCACCATCACGATCATGAGCATTCCGAGTTATCGGAAATCGAACTGCGCGTTCGCGCTCTGGAAACGCTTCTGACCGACAAGGGTTACATTGACCCGCCGGCCCTGGATGCCCTGATCGAAACCTACGAAACCAAGGTCGGTCCGAAGAACGGGGCGAAGGTGGTGGCCAAGGCCTGGGCGGAGCCGGACTACCGGAACAGGCTGATGGAGGACGCGACCGCTGCAATCGCCGAGCTTGGTTTCGTCGGGCGCCAGGGCGAACACATGGTGGCGGTCGAAAATACCGCGACGGCGCACAACATGGTCGTCTGCACTTTGTGCTCCTGCTATCCCTGGACCGTGCTCGGCCTGCCGCCTGTCTGGTACAAGTCGGCGCCGTACCGCTCCCGTGCCGTGCGCGACCCGCGCGGCGTCCTGGCGGAGTTCGGCGTAACGCTTCCGGAAGACCTGGAAATCAAGGTCTGGGATTCGACCGCAGAGGTCAGGTATCTCGTTGTCCCTGAAAGACCGAAGGGAACCGACGGCTGGTCCGAGGAGGACCTGGCCGAACTCGTCACCCGCGACAGCATGATCGGAACCGGGCTGGCGCTTGATCCGGCCCAAAGGGAGAGCGCGGCGTGAACGGGGCACAGGACCTGGGCGGTCAGATGGGCTTCGGCCCGCTCGAACTTGAGGACAACGAGCCGAATTTTCATGCCAAATGGGAAGAACGCGCCTTCGCCCTCACGCTTGCGATGGGAGCCACGGGAACCTGGAATATCGACAGCTCCCGCTTTGCCCGCGAATCCCTGCCGCCACCGGTCTACCTGACATCGAGTTATTACAAGATCTGGACGCTCGGGCTGGAAAAGCTTCTGGTCGACAACAGCCTGGTCAGCCCGGAAGAGCTGGATGCGGGGAAACCACTTGGACCCAGCCAGCCGCTCACGCGTGTCCTCAGGGCAGAAAATGTTGCGGCCACCTTGACAAAAGGCGGCCCTGCCGACCGGCCTGAAACGCAACCTGCGCGTTACAAGGTCGGCGACAGGGTCAGGACCAGGCGCATGAACCCGGAACACCATACGCGCCTGCCCCGCTATGCTCGCGATGCCGTCGGCACGGTGGAAACGGTTCACGGTGTCCACGTTTTCCCGGATACCAATGCACGCGGCCTCGGCGAACAGCCGGCCTGGCTTTACGGCATCGTCTTCAAGGGCACGGATATCTGGGGACCGGAGAGCGATCCGAACCTCACACTCCGCCTCGACCTGTGGGAGCCTTATCTTGACCTTGCATGATGCGCTCAAGGCGACGCCCCGACTTCCACTTGACGAGGATGGCGGTCCGGTTTTCGAAGCACCCTGGCAAGCACGCGTCTTTGCCATGACCGTTCAGGCTCATGAAGCGGGCATGTTCGAATGGAGCGAGTGGGCCCAAACCCTCGGTGCGGAGCTTGCCAGGGACGGAGACGGCAGTGGCGAGACCCTCGGCTATTACGATCACTGGCTGCGTGCCTTTGAGACACTTCTGAAGTCGAAGGGCGTTGCGGGCGCCGGACAGCTCGGAGAGCTCAAGCAGGCATGGGACGCGGCCGCGAAGGCAACACCGCATGGCGAGCCAATCGAGCTGAAAAGGTGACCAGACCAAGATGAAGCTGAAGGTCCCTCCTCCCCTGGTTCTGCTCGTTTCGGTGGCGATGACATTCGCCGCCGCGTCCTGGTTTCCGGGCCTGACCTTCAAGTTCCCGGGTCAGTTCGTCCTGGCAGCCATCCTGTTTTTCCTCGGCCTGATACCGGATGTGCTCGCTCTGCTGACCTTCGTCCGCAAGAAAACGACGGTGAACCCGATGACCCCGGACAAGTCGACGACGCTGGTGACGGACGGGATCTACCGCATCAGCCGCAATCCGATGTATCTCGGCCTCCTGTTTCTGCTGATTGCCGCCTCGCTTTATTTCAGCAGTTTCCTCTCGATCCTGATCATTCCGGCTTTCATCTGGTATCTCACGGAATTCCAGATCAAGCCGGAAGAGGAAAGCCTGAAACGCGTCTTTGGTGCGGATTACGACACCTATCTGAAGAAGGTGCGCCGCTGGGTTTGAAGCCGGACTTCATGTCCCCATGTATAGCCCGCCGCGCTCCTTGAAGGCATCGGCGGCAAATCGCAGGAACGCCCTGATCCGCGCGACATTTTTCAGGTCGGGATGGGTCAGGACCCAGATATCGAGATAGCGGGACGGTTCCACACCCGGCAGCCGGACGAGATCCGGGTCCGGATCGCCGAGAAAACACGGCAACCGGCCAATGCCCATGCCGGCCTTCACCGCCGCCAGCAGCGCGATCATGTCATCGGCAACAAGGCTGATGAAGGCGGAGGGATAGCGGGATCTGATTTCCTTCGGAACGCCCTGGCCCCACCATTTAAATGTCACGCAGGGCAAGGCGATGCTGCCATGTTGCGTTTCCATGACCTGCCGGTGCTTTCGCGCGAAGGAACGGGACATGTAGTAGCAGCGGTTCTGACCTGTCGCCAGGCGGCCGAAAAGCGTTTCTCCCGGATTGTCCGTCACCCGCACCGCTATGTCCGCTTCACGGCGATGCAGGCTGAGCTTCTCGTTGGCCGCGATCATCTGCAGTTCGATACGCGGATGCCGTTCTGCGAATTGCTGCATGATTTCCGCCAGTTGCACCTGAAACAACAGCTGCGCGGCCGTCACGCGCAGCGGGCCTTCAAGTTCGGTATCCTGCGCGGTGATGCGCGTGTCGAGCGCCAGGACCTCAGCTTCCATCCGTTTGGCTGCGGCGACGGCTTCCTCCCCGGCCGCCGTCGGCACGAAGCCCTCGGGCAAGCGTTCGAAGAGACGTGTCGCCATCCGGTCCTCCAGAGCGGACAGGCGCCGCGACACCGTGGAATGGGTAACCCCAAGCCCCTTTGCCGCCTTGGTCACGTTGCCCGCGCTGGCGATGGCCAGCACGAATTTCAAGTCATCCCAGTTGTCCATGAGGTATCGATCACCTTCAAACGGCAAGTTTCAATCGCTTTTTCCACTGTGGTGCATTTTTGCACAGCCCTGTTTGAAAATTGATGAATTTTGCGCAAGAGCGGTTCGGTTTAGTGTTTCTCCGTCTTGAAACCGGAGACTTCACATGACCGTACAAGCCCTTGCCATGATCACCGTGACCGACAAGGAGACCCTTGGTGCCTACCGCGAGAAGGCCGCCGATGCCCTCGCAAAGCACGGCGGCAGCGTGGTGGCCGCCGACCCGGATGTCACCGTTCTTGAAGCAGCCGGCGACACGCCGAACATTGCAGCGCTGCTTTCCTTCCCGAGCGTTGACGCCGCAAAGGCCTGGCGCGAGGACCCGGCCCTTGCCGACATCCATGCCCTTCGCAACAAGGGCGGCAAGTCCACGATTGTGGTTCTGCCGGGCTGACGGTGCGACGGTGATGCGCTCACTCTGATGTCTGGAACCCGGATCGGCGTTCGATGGTGCCCCACTTGTCCGGAAGCACCCTATGGTGCGGCCTTGGCTTATCGCGCCGGCCAGCAACACCCCTCAAGCGTCATCCCCGGCTTGATCGGGGATCCAATCCGCGGGTGACGACTCAGATGCGCCAAGGACCGGAACCCGGACGAAGTCTCGTTCGGACGACTGCCGTTCCGGATAGGAGTGGATCCCGGATCTCCGCTCCGCTGCGTCCGGGATGACGAACCATTAGAGCTTTTCCCGTTATTTGAGCCGCTCCCTCAACCTGAGGAGGACCTGATGGTCCGTCTTATAGGATGGCGGTGAGGCACGAACCCGTGGCCCATCCTTCGGGGCTCCGCACCTCGGAATGACGGGAACAAGGCGCGGTTGCCTGGCGGCTAAGAAGTCGGCTTCACCAGCCGCATGCGCCAAGTGACGCCTTTCTTGTCGGAGACAAGGCGGTAGTCATCGAGGACTTCCCATTTTGCCGGATCATCGGTCGCCGCCCACAGGCTGTTGATCAGCCTGTTGGCACCGGATTCCGGCCGTTTCGGCGAATACATGGACAGCGCGATGACGCCGTCCTCTTTCAGGAACGGCACGTAGCGGCTGACGACGGCGGCCGGGTCGTCGGCGAAGTGGAGCACTTCATTGAAGACGACTGCAGAGAAGGTTTCGCCTGCCTGCGGTTCGAAAGAATGCATGTCGCCGGCCCGGAGTGACGCAATCGAGGGATCGACATTGGCGATCTCCAGCGAAGCCGGGGAGAGATCCATGCCGACATAACGCTTGATGCCCATCGGCTGGAGGCGTTCGTAAAGGAGCCCCTCGCCGCAGCCGATATCCAGAACCTCCTCCATGGCCCCAGTCAGGGACAGCCACATGCCAATGATGCCGTAGCGGCCGCTTTCCGGAAGCGAGCGCAGAAAGGCCCAGCGCCCGGCTTCGTATTCCTCGTCCCAGCCCTCGGCGGTGGTGGCGTTTTTCGACATGACGGCTTCCTGACAGCAAAGGCGGGCCACTACGGCCCGCCGGAGAGTTTCAAAATTCAAAGCATCACTTATAGGGATCTGCCGCGTCGCGCAAACCATCGCCAAGGAAATTGAACGCAAGAACCACGATAATGATCGGGATGACCGGCGCCATCAGCCACGGATAGACGGTGACCACGGATATGTTCTGCGCCTCGTTCAGGAGAACACCCCAGGAGATCGCCGGCCGGCGCAGGCCGAGGTTCAGGAAGGACAGCGCCGTTTCCCCCAGGATCATGGCCGGAATCGACAGGGTCGCGGAGGCAATGATATGGCTGGTGAAACCAGGCAGCAGGTGCCGCGTGATCACGCGTTTCGGCTTGGCCCCCATGAGTACCGCCGCCTTGGCGTACTCCTCCTCGCGCAGAGACAGAAGCTTGGACCGCACCGCGCGCGCAAGGCCCGGCCAGTCAAGGAGCCCGAGAATGATGGTCAGCCCGAAATAGATCCAGATCGGGCTCCAGGTCACGGGAAGGGCCGCCGACAGGGCCATCCAGAGCGGGAGTTCGGGGAGCGAACGGATAATCTCGATCATGCGCTGGATCATGCTGTCCAGAATACCGCCGAAATAACCCGCGATGCCGCCAAAGAAGAGGCCGAGTACAATGGAAATCGTGACACCGACCAGACCGACGGTGAGCGACAGGCGGGCACCGTAGACGAGACCGGAAAACTGGTCGCGTCCGAGACGGTCGGTGCCGATCAGGAACAGCGTACCGCCTTCCGCAGGGCAGAACAGATGGAAATCCGCGTCAAAGAGCCCCCAGAACTCGTAAGACGCGCCGCGGCAGAAAAAGCGGATGCGCTGAACATCCTCGGTGTTCTCGGTGAACACCCATTGCAGCGTCTCCATGTCAATCTCGGAAGTCATTCCGTAGACGAACGGCCCGACGAAGGAGCCCTCGTGGAACATGTGCACCGACTGGGGCGGCGCGAACAGATGCTGGCTGTCGCGCGAGTTCGGGCCGTAGGGTGCGATCACTTCGGCGAAGGGCACGCAGAGGTAAAACAGGATCAGCACGACGCCGGACCAGACGGCGATCTTGTGGCGCTTGAACTTCCACCACATGATCTGCCACTGGGACGCCTGGTAGAAGCGCTCCTGCTCTGCCGTCATTTCCTCCGTGACAGCCGGATTGAACGGGGTCGGGTCGACGTAGTGTTCGACGTTGCGGGGCGGCGTGCCGTCTCTTGCGTCCATGCTCACGACGATGCCCTCCCGCCAAGCCGAATGCGCGGATCAAGCACCGCGAGCAGAAGGTCGGAGATCAGCATCCCGATCAGGGTCAGGACTGCCACGAACAGAAGGATGAAACCGGACAGGAACTGGTCCTGAGACTGCAGCGCCGACAGCAGGATCGGACCGACGGTCGGCAGGCTCATGACGACGGACACGATGACCGAACCGGAAACCATGGAGGGGATCAGGTTGCCGATGTCGGCAATGAACGGGTTGATCGCCATGCGCAGCGGATACTTGACCAGAAGCTGGTTTTCCTTGAGCCCCTTCGCGCGGCCCGTCGTGACATATTGCTTGTGCAGTTCGTCCAGCAGGTTTGCGCGCAATCGCCTGATCATGGCAGCGGTGCCGGAGGTGCCGATCACGATAGTCGGCACGATCAGGTGGGCGAGCACCGACATGGCCTTGTCGAAGCTCCAGGGCTGGTCGATGTATTCGGGCGCCATCAGGCCCCCGACCGAGAGGCCGAACCACTGATTGAACAGGTAAAGCAGGATCAGCGCGAGCAGGAAGTTGGGTGTCGCCAGGCCGATATAGCCCAGGAACGTGAAACCGTAGTCGGCCCAGGAATATTGCCGCGTCGCCGAAAAGATGCCGATCGGAAACGAGACGACGTAAACGAACAGAATGGTCGCGAAATTGAGCACGATCGTCAGCGGCAGCGTCGGCCCGACGACCTGTTCAACCGGTTTGTCGAATTCGAAAGACCAACCCCAGTTCCCCTGGATCAGGCCGTCAAATCCATGCGGTCCGGGCCACAAACCGATCCAGATGAGGTATCGCTCGAAGAACGGCCTGTCGAGCGAGAACTCCTTGCGCAGGAATTCCAGCTTGGCAACCGAGGACTGCTCGCCGGAAGATTTCAACGCGGCGATCTGATTGGAGATGTAGTCGCCGGCGGGAAGTTCGATGATTAAGAACGTCAGAAGACTGATCACCAACAAGGTCGGGACCATCATGAAAACCCGGCGAATAATGTAATAGAGCACCTATACTCCCCTCACCCCGACGCGACCGCCGCAACACCGCCAAAAGCACCTCACGCGCATGGCGGTGACTTCCGTCCTGCATTCCGGGACCTATCCGGCACATCCCCGGCGGCCCGTCATTCAATTTCCATTCCACTTGCGTCCGCATCGCAACGAACCGAAAAACCGGTTCCCGTTTGCCGCAAGCTCAGCATGTCTTCCCGCGCTCTGGCAAGTCAACACGTGCGGAAGACCATGCGCGCGGCGAACCGATTTGTGTCCAGATGAAACCGCATTCGATTTGCCGCGCGTCCCTACGCAAGGATACCGGTCAGCCTATTCACTCAGGAAGAACTCATCCATCCGGTGAATGCCGAAATGCGCGCCGGGGTCCCAGCCGTAGATCCCTTCCAGCGGGACATTCTCGACATCCTTGATGACAACCGGTTGGCGGACACCGGAGACAAGACCGATATGGATTGTCTCTTCAGCGTGGATCTGGAGGATCTCGTCCCAGATCTTCGTGCGCTCTTCCGGCGTCTTGGACACGAGCCAGGACCGATAGAGTTCCATCAACCTTTCGGCGGGTGCCCAATCGGGTTTCTCGCCGCCTTCTCCCCGGGTTTCGTAGTGGTCACCCCAGGAGTGCCAGGACAGTTCGTCGCCGCGCACGGGAACGTAGTCGGACGGCGGCATCTCGGACGTGGGGATGCCGTTTTCAAAACCCCACCAGACAGACATCACCAGATCGCCTGAGATGGCGCGCTCGCGCATGTTGTCCCGCTGGCTCGGCTTGGCAAACAGCTTGACGCCGATCTCGCCCCACATTTCAGTCACCAGTTCGAGGGCATCTTCCTGGACCTGGGCCTCACCGGCGGTCTCGACGATGATCTCAAGCGGCCGGCCGTCCGGGAGCAACCTTGTGCCCTTGTCGTCACGCTCGGTCAGGCCGATTTCGTCCAGAAGCGCGTTTGCTTTCTCCGGATCGTAATCCGCCCACTTGCTCGTGAGTTCCGGCTTATGGAGCGGGCTGGCCGCAAGGACGGTGTCGTTGCCCGGCGTGCCGAGACCGAAAAACAGGACACGATTGAGCAGGTTGCGGTCAATTCCGAGCGACAGGGCATGACGGAAACGCGAGTCGCGCACAAGCTTGCGCCAGACCGGATCCTTGACCGTCAGGTTCGGCTTGATCGCGATCTCCGATCCCTTGCTGTTGGACCAGAGCGCCGTCTTGTAATCGTTCTGCTTTTCACCCTTCTTCAGGACCGTGATGTCGGCGAAACTCAGGTTCCGTGCCTGAAGATTGCTTTCACCGGCCTGCGCCTTCGCCGGGATCAGCTTGCCGTCGGCCACCGTCATGATGACTTTGTCGATATAGGGCAGTTGCTGACCGGCGCTGTCGACGCGGTGATAGTAGGGGTTGCGTTCCAGGATGAAGCGCAGATCGCTGTCGTCGCGCTTGCGCACCCAGGGCTGCAATGTCGGCAGGTCGACATTGCGTGCGTTGTACATGTCGTCCTTCTTGTTGTGCAGCGGCGCCCAGCTGCGCGCCTTCACCTTCTCCGCTTCCTTCGCGATGAAATCCGGATCGCCGTACTTTTCGTGAAATTGCCGCAGATAGTGGGACGGCCGATAGATGAAAGGCGGCCGGGACTTCGCCAGTTCCGGCAGGAACAGCGGATTGGGCTCTTCCCACGTAAAGCGGACGGTCGTGTCGTCAATCACCTCGAATTTCGGGCCCTTGCCGTTGACCAGAAGAAAGGGCGGCAGACCGGACGGGGTCAGATTTTCGTCGCTGACGATATCCTCGAAGTAATACCGGATGTCTTCGGCGTCGAAGGGGTCACCGTCAGACCATTTGTGGCCTTCGCGGGTGTGCAGCGTGAAGATTCTGCCGTCTTCGACGTCGACGGCCGCGAGAATGTCCGGAACCAGTTCGAGCTTGTCGTTGTAGCCGACCAGTCGCGCATATCCCCACACGTTGATCAGGCGCACGTCCTTGGCCCGGCCGATCAGCGTGTCGAGAGACCCGCCATGCTTGCCGACCTCTCGTCCCCTTGCTTCCAGATCCACAACAAGCGGTTCGGAAGGAATGCGCTCGGCGATCGGTGGAAGCGAAGCGTCAAGACCTGGCGTCTCCTTCAATTCCAGCGCCGCCAGCGGCGTTGCGGCCAAGGCTGCACCTAACAGCAACCCCGCCCCTTTCAGATGTAACAGTTTCATGCTGCAGTCCCCTCAAGTGCCCCGGGATTCTTCAGTCCGGGTGCGCAAACAAAATGATCTGGTTCCATTTCCACCAGCGACGGCACTGTGCCGTCGGAAATCCGGAACGGTTCCGGCCATAGATGCGGCTCGCTGGCCCTGTTGGCATCGAGCGCGGCGAAATCCAAGGGTGTCGACAGGTCCGGCTCCGGCACCGCCGACAGAAGCGCCTTGGTGTACGGATGAAGCGGGTTGCCGACGACGGTGCGCGTTTCCCCCATCTCAACAAGGCGGCCCCGGCACATGACCGCTATGCGGTCGGCAACGTAGTCAACGACGGCCAGGTTATGGCTGACGAACAGATAGGTCAGGTTGAGATCCCGTTTCAGATCCTGAAGCAGGTTCAGGATCTGCGCCTGCACCGAGACGTCGAGCGCCGATGTCGGTTCGTCGCACAGGATGAACTCCGGGTTCAGCGCAAGCGCGCGTGCGATGCCGATGCGCTGGCGTTGCCCTCCGGAGAAGGAATGCGGATAGCGGCGCAGGAATCTCGGGTCGAGGCCAACCAGGCTCATCAGGTTGCGCACCCGTTCCGAGCGCTCCTGTTGCGTCCCGATCCCGTGCACTTCAAACGGCTCCAGCAGCGTGTCGTTGATGGTCATGCGCGGATTGAGCGAGGAGAACGGATCCTGGAAGATGAGCTGAACGCGGCGGCGGTAATCCATGAGGTCCGCGCCCTTGAGATTGGCGACGTCTTCCAGTCCCTTGCCACGATTGTAGAGAACCTCTCCACCCTCGATGCTGAGCGCGCGCAATATGGCTTTCGCAGCCGTGGTCTTGCCGGATCCGGACTCGCCCACGAGGCCAAGGCATTCGCCGCGCCGGATCGTCAGGCTGATGTTGTCGAGCGCGGTCATGGTTCTGGTCTTGGCGCTCAAGAGCGACCCCTTGCGCAGAGAAAACCGCTTGGTCACATTGCGCATCTCGACCAGCGGTTCCCCCGGTGCGACGTCGCAATGCGGGCGGTTGCTGGTCAGGTCTTCGGCCTTCAGTTCGATCGGACGAATGGGGACGAGGCGCTCATCCTTGTCCATATGGAAACTCGGCACCGCGTTCAGGAGCGCTTTCAGATAGTCGTGCTGCGGATCTGAAAACAGTTGCTCGGCCGTTCCCTTTTCCATGATCCGGCCATGATAGATGACGGCGATTTCGTCGGCCATGTTCGCGACGACGCCGAAATCGTGCGTGATCATCAGGACGGACATGCGCAGTTCGGACTGCACTTCACGAATGAGTTTGAGAATTTCGGCCTGGATCGTCACGTCCAGCGCCGTGGTCGGCTCGTCTGCGATCAGCAGTGCCGGATGGCAAATCATCGCCATGGCGATCATGGCGCGCTGGCGCAGACCGCCCGACAATTCGAAGGGATAGGTGTCCAGGGCACGCTCCGGATCGGGGAACTGCACCAGGCGCAGCATTTCCGAGGTCAGTTCCCGTGCCTCCGCACCCGAGACATTTCTGTGCAGGAGGGCCGCCTCGCCGATCTGGTCCCCGATCGTGTGCAGGGGAGACAGGGATGTCATGGGCTCCTGGAAGATGATCGCGACCCTGTTGCCGCGCAGATGCCGCATTTCCGGACCTTTTCGTTCAAGCCCGGCAATGTCCACCGGTGGCTCCGCACCGGTCGGGTCGGCAAGGATCACCTTGCCGGAAGAGATCGACGCTGCCTGGGGCAGCAGACCCATGATCGTCTGGGAAATAACCGTCTTGCCGGAGCCGGATTCACCGACAAGCGCGACCGTTCGGTTTTCGGGGACGACAAAGGAAACGTCGTCAACTGCCCGAACACGGCCTTCCGCCGTATCAAAATCAACCGTCAGTCCCTCGATCGAGAGAACATTCACCGCGCGTTTCCTCCCCGGCAAGGATTGTCTGCGAGAGCCCTAATAAGACTTTTTTGCACTAGAAAGACAACCAAATTCGCCGTTGTTTAGCAATGCAGAAATGCAGCGAAATGCGCTGCGATATTCATCACTTTGATCAGAATCCTGTCTTTTTTTCAGAATCTTGCGTGCAAGTGCTGAAAGAAAAGGTGATTTGATACCGTTATTCGGCTGCCGAAACGGGAAGCTTTCGGGTCGCCGACGTATCCGCGAGCGTCTCCGGATAGGGGTCTATCCAGTAGACCTCCATCAACCCGCTGCGTCCGCGCAAATGATGTGCGCCGACGGGACGCTTGTTCTGTTCCCGAGGCAGCCTGGAGACCGTGTCGGCGCTGGCCAGTATCGTCAGTTCCGGCTCGCCGTCGACTTCCTTGCCGAGCGTTTGAAGGCGTTCCGCAGCATTCACCGTGTCCCCCACGACCGTATAGTTCCAGCGGTCGAGCGCACCGACATTGCCGACAACAGCAGGGCCGGTGTGAATTCCGATTCTCGTATTGATCACCGGTCGGCCCTCGGACCTCGACCGCAAATTGGACTCCTTCAGGGCACACGCGATACGCCGCGCGGTCCTCACAGCCGCCTCGGCATGATCGGGCCGTTCATCAGGGGCGCCCCAGAAGGCAAGCATGCCGTCGCCGAGGAACTTGTCCACCGTTCCGCCTTCCGACTCAACGGCTTCCACCAGGATGGCGAAGTGATCGTTCAGGAGCCGGGCCGTCTCTTCGGCACTCAAGTGCTCGGACAGGGCCGTGAACCCGACAATGTCGGTGAAGAGGATAGTCAGTTCCGCTTCCCGAGCCTTTGCCGCATCGCCGCCGCCCAGCCGCATCAGCTTGATGAAGAGAGACCGCGGCACATAGGTGTTCATCGCCTTCAGCCCCTCGACCATGGAATTGAAGGCGAGCGCGACCTGATCGATTTCCGCGACCCGGCTGCGCGGCATCGGTTCCACATCATTCAAAGACAGACTGCCGACCCGCTCCGACTGGACAGCGAGATTGCGCAGCGGCCTTGCGACCCTGCGACCGAGCCAGAACGCGATCAGAACCGAAATCACCAGCGCACCGAAACCGACGAACATCGACCCGGCCAGCCGGCGAACTTCCCGCGACACGGTTGCGCTTTGATAGTACTGACCGATTGTCCAGGGCTGATCGCTGAACCCGTCCAGCGATGCCTTCATCATGATGTATTCTTCGTCTTCCGCTTCGACGAACGATACGTCGATGCCGAGCTCCGCTGCCTTCTGGAATTCTTCGATCGGCTGTTCGCTCGCCATCGCTGCAAGCACGGGGTCACCGATCTTCTGCCAGGCCTTGGGGAGCTTGTTCTCGATCGCGCCACCGGTCTGCAGGCGTCCTGCATCGGAATGCATGATAACGCGGCCGGATCCGTCGAGGATGAACACGGTGTTGTCCTGGCCTTCATCCTGCGCCCTGACGATGTGCGACAGATCTTCCATCGAACTGGCCGCCGTTAGCGTGCCGATAAACTCACCTTCGCGCACCAGCGGCACAGACACATTCGCAAAAAGTCCGACTTCGTGTTCAACCAGCGCGCCCCAGGTTGGCGGGCTGCCCGCTTCGAGCGCCGGCAGGCTGCTCGGCGTCATGCCGGGTGGCGGAACGTCGGTCTCGATGCGCCAGAGCTTTCCTGAGGGCGCCCGGTAGATGCCGAGGCGTTTTCCGTCCGGCGCTGTAACGGCAAGCGTGGTTATGTCGCTGTTGGATTTCAGCGCGATCGACAGATCCTCCAGCGTGCGTTCGGGATCGTCGATCCGCAAAGTGCCGTCATCAAAGTAAGGTTTGAGGCCGACAACCGCGTTTTCGACGGAGGTGAAATGCGTGCGCAACTGCGATTCCAGAGCATCCGTACTCAGGATCGTCTTGTCGTTCAAAAGGGAAAAGGTGTTGCTGAAATTTGCGCTGACCGAAAGTCCGAGCACCAGTCCGATGGCCAAAGCGACAAACGCGCCGAAGCCCATGCCGACAATTGACGTCAGCGGGAGCTTCATCCGTCGATCCTGGCGCTTGCCCTTGGCCATCCGGCGCAAATCCTCTCGTTGCTTTCAGCAGCTTACCTGCCAGACTCTTTGCGTCAAATTAAGGCTAAGACAGAATAAAGGCGCGGTTTTGCCAATCCGGCGTTACCCGGATTGGCCGGCGAGCTGCCGCAATGCGAGTTCCTGAAGCAACAGGATCGTTTTCCCGTCGCTGATGTCACCGCTGCGGATCATCGCCAGCGCCTCTTGCAGCGGGACGTGCAGCACCTCGATGTCCTCGCCCTCGCTTTCCTCACCGCCGCCGTCCGATACCTTGTTGTTAAGGTGGTAGGTGCCCCTGTAAAACGAAAGATATTCGGTCACCGAACCCGGGCTCATGTGGACATCGAAGAGGTGTTCGAGCGCCGAGACCTCGTAGCCGGTCTCCTCTACGAGTTCGGACCGCATGCGTTCTTCGGGGTTCGCCCCTTCCAGCAGACCGGCGGGTGTTTCGATCAGAAACGGGTCCTTGCCGTTCAGCAGCACGGGTAGCCGGAACTGGCGCGTCAGCAGAACGCAGTCCGTCTCCGGATTGTGGAGCAGGCAAGTCACGCCGTTACCGCGGTCATAGGCTTCGCGGATCTGCTCCTGCCAGGAGCCGTCGCTGCGCCGGTAGTCGAACCTGTAGCGGGTCAGCTTGCCCCAGTTGTCGGACAGGAGCGTTTGATCGATAAATCGCAGGTAGTCGGTGTCGTTCGGCAAGGAGGCGTCCTCGAGTTGACGTTTTCAGGTATCGCGGGTGCTGTCGGCTGCAAGCCCGAGTTCGTTCAGTATCTCAAGCGTGTGTTCGCCCAGCGAAGGTGCCGCGCGATCCAGCACAAGGCTGGCGTTCTTGAACGCGATCGGCGTACGCACGGAGGAGACACTGCCCCCGGCAACACCGTCGGCAGGCAGATCGACCTTCAGGTTCCTATGTTCGACCTGCCGGTCGCCAAAAACATCCGCGACGGAGTTGATCGGTCCAGCCGGCACGCCCTCCAATTCCAGCGCGGCAAGGAGGTCGTCCCTGGCACGAACGGAGGTTTCCGCACTGATCAGCGGCACGAGCTCGGTTCTCGCGGCGACCCGGGCGGCATTGGTCGCGAATTTCGGCTGTCCCGCGAGCTCCGGCAATCCCAGAACTCCGCACAACCTCTTGAACTGGCCATCATTGCCGACAGCGATGATCAGGTGACCATCCTTCGCCGGAAAAACCTGGTATGGCACGATGTTCGGATGTGCATTCCCAAGGCGCTTCGGGGCGTTTCCGGAAACGAAGTAGTTGAGTGCCTGGTTCGCCAGAACGGCCACCTGGGCGTCGAGCAGCGCCATGTCGACCCACTCGCCTTCACCCGTCAGATCGCGTCTGCGCAGGGCGGCAAGTATACCGATGACGCCGTAAAGCCCAGTGAAAATATCGGCGAACGCAACCCCGATTTTCTGCGGTGCTCCCTCGGGTTCGCCGGTCAGGTCCATGATCCCGCCCATGCCCTGGATCATGAAGTCATATCCGGCCCGGTGCGCATACGGACCGTCCTGACCAAACCCCGTGATGGAGCAGTAGATCAGCTTCGGATTGACCTTTCTCAGGCTGTCATAATCCAGCCCGTATTTCTTCAGGCCGCCAACCTTGAAATTCTCGATGAGGATATCTGCACCGGCCACGAGGCGGCGGACCGTTTCCTGGCCCTCCGGGGTCCTGAAGTCGGCCACGATCGACCTTTTGCCGCGATTGCAGGCGTGAAAATACGCCGCGTCGTGCTCGGCTCCGCCAGAATCCTTGACGAAGGGAGGTCCCCACCCCCGCGTGTCGTCGCCCTGCGGGCTCTCCACCTTGACGACATCCGCCCCGAGATCGGTGAGCGTCTGTCCTGTCCAGGGACCTGCCAGAATCCTGGCGAGTTCGACAACTTTGATGCCTTCCAGGGGCGCTGACATTCTTTGAATTCCCGGGTTTATGGCAAGGTCTCAGGCTTCTGCGGTCTTGCGGTAGATGTGGTACCGGCCCGGATGAATCCCGTTCGGCTTTTCCAGTCGTTCAAAATTGGGCAGGTTCAGTTGCAGCGCCGTCAGAATATAGCCGCCGACCGCCATGCGCTGATCGATCAGCGGCTCCAGCCAATTCACGATTGCCAGATCATTGGTCGGATCAGCCGACCCGATATCGATATGGGCAAAGGAAGCCTTCGCGCCGACACGCGGACCGCAAAACGCAAGCGTATCGCGAATATCACCCAGGATCATGTGATCGGCATCGGGCGCGCAGCTCGGGTGACAGTTCATCGCGAAATCGAAGACAAAGATCTCCTTGTCCGGATAGATCTCGCGCAGGTGATCATAGGTGCGGCCATTTCCGAGCCCCAGTTCGAGCACCGGCCCCTCGACCGCGGTCACCTTGTCGACAAGGTGTTCCAGCAAAACTTTCTGCGATGTCATGCGGCGTATAAAGCTGTCCAGACGACTCATAAAACGTATCCCCGTCACTCATGAGGCCTCTCACATAGTCAAACGGGAGCCGGAGGTCAAAAGCCATGCTCGCGATTGCGGCACAAACGCGCGCCCTGCTCTTCAGAAACAGCACTTTGCCATGATCCGGGATCATGGTAACGCGTTAGCCGAAGGGTCGAGAGGCAACTCCGGTTCCGGGAACAAACACAAAAACAAGCGCAGGAGACCTGAATGCGTTCCGAAACGGCGCCGGCAATACGGCTGGAAGAGTATCAACCGCCCGCCTATCGCATCGACACGGTCCACCTGACCATACGGCTCCACCCTAGCGATACGGAAGTCGTGTCGGTTGTCTCCGTCGCGCCTCAGGAGGGCACCGCACCGGGGACACCGCTCCAGCTGGATGGCGACGAACTGACCCTGCGCGCTGTCGCGCTGAACGGCAAGGTGCTGGAGGAGAGCGCCTACTCTGTCTCGTCCGACAGGCTGGAAATCCTTGCCCCGCCTGCCGAACCGTTCGAACTCTCGATCACGACGATCATCGATCCGGATGCAAACACGAAGCTGATGGGTCTTTACAGATCTTCCGGCACCTATTGCACGCAATGCGAGGCCGAGGGGTTCCGGCGGATCACCTACTTCCTGGACCGCCCGGATGTGCTGGCGGTCTATACGACCCGCATCGAGGCGTCCCGCAAGGACTGTCCGGTCCTGCTTGCGAACGGCAACACGATGGAAGCGGGCGACATTGCAGACACCGACCGTCATTTCAGCGTCTGGCATGACCCACATCCGAAACCCGCCTATCTGTTCGCGCTTGTCGCAGGCGACCTTGCCCGTGTTCCGGACAGGTTCGCGACAATGTCAGGCAAGCATGTCGACCTGAACATCTTCGTCGAACATGGAAACGAGGCCCTGTGCGGCTGGGCGATGGACTCGCTCAAGCGCTCGATGAAATGGGACGAAGAGACCTTCGGCCTGGAATACGATCTTGATGTGTTCAACATCGTCGCCGTTTCCGACTTCAACATGGGCGCGATGGAAAACAAGGGCCTCAACGTCTTCAATGACAAATACGTGCTCGCGGACCCTGAAACGGCGACCGACCAGGACTACGCCAACATTGAGGCGGTGATCGCCCATGAATATTTTCACAACTGGACCGGCAACAGGATCACCTGCCGGGACTGGTTCCAGCTCTGCCTCAAGGAAGGGCTAACGGTTTTCCGGGACCAGGAGTTCACCTCCGACATGCGCTCGCGCCCGGTCAAGCGGATCGCCGATGTGAGGCTTTTGAAGTCGCACCAGTTCCCGGAGGATGCGGGGCCGCTCGCACATCCGGTCAGACCGCGCGTCTATCACGAGATCAACAACTTCTATACGGCAACCGTCTATGAAAAGGGCGCAGAAGTCGTCCGGATGCTGAAAACGGTTCTTGGTCCGGCGGATTTCAGGAAGGGACTGGATCTCTATTTTGAACGGCATGACGGAGACGCCACGACCATCGAGGCGTTTCTTTCCTGCTTCGAGGACGCAACCGGGACCGACCTTGGCCAGTTCGCGCTCTGGTACGAACAGGCCGGAACCCCGGTTATTTCCGTCAAGACCAAACATGACCCGGAGCGCTGCGTCTTCACCGTCGACCTTGCGCAGGAGATCCCGCCGGTCCCGGGTCAGAGAAAGAGCAGACCGGGTCTGGTGCCGTTGCGGTTCGGCCTGGTCGATGCCCAGGGACGGGACATGGAGCCGGGTTCGGTGGAGGGCATCGAGATTGCCGGCGACGTCATACTTCTAGAAAGAGCCCGGCAGAAGGTCACGTTTTCCGGCGTCCCGTCAAAACCGGTGCTTTCCCTTCTCCGCGGTTTTTCTGCGCCGGTGCGGCTCGACCAGGACCAGAGCGAACGGGACCTGCAGCATCTGGCGGCCCATGACAGCGACCCCTTCAATCGCTGGCAGGCCGTCCAGACGTTGGCGATGCGCGAACTGCTCAGACTGACGCAACAGTCACGCAGCAACGAGGCATTGTCACCATCGCACAGCGTGATCGATGTCTTCGGCAAGGTATTGCAGGACAGGGATCTGGACCCCGCGCTGAAGGCCCTTGCGCTCACCCTGCCGAGCGAAGCCGACATCGCACAGGAAATCGGCAAGGACGTCGATCCGGACGCCATTCACAATGCACGCCAGACATTTCGTGGGGAGGTCGCCGTCAGGCATTCCACTGCGCTTTGGACAGCGGTGACGGATTTCATGCCGTCCGGACCCTATTCGCCCGACGCGAAGCCAGCCGGAATGCGTGCGTTATGCAACCGGGCGCTTTACTATTTCGCTGTATCGGACGCCGACAACGCTGCCGAAATTGTCTGGGACCGGTTCCGAGGCGCCGACAACATGACCGACCGCATCGCGTGCCTGACTCTCATCGTGCATGACGGTATGCCGAACAAGGAAGAAGCGCTTAACGCCTATTGCCTGCGCCATGAAAACAGTTCGCTGGCCATGGACAAATGGTTCATGGTGCAGGCGACCGCGCCCGGCCCCGAAACCCTCGATCTCGTGCGCTCGTTGAAAACGAGTTCCCTATTCGACGAAACCAATCCCAACAGGGTGCGCGCCCTGCTCCAGTCGTTTGCGACCGGCAATCCGACACAATTCGCCCGGATAGACGGTGCCGGGTTCGAATTCGTCGTCGCAGCCGTTCTGGAGCTGGACAAACGCAATCCGCAAGTCGCATCGCGGCTGTTGACCAGCTTCCGTTCGTGGCGGGCGCTGGAGTCGCAACGTTGTGCACTGGCAGAGTCTGCGCTGTTGAAGATTTCGTCATGCGAAGAACTATCGAGAGACAGCCGGGATATCATCGACAGAACACTGCAATAGTGTGCAATACTGGAAAAGGTTAACAAGAACGTCCAGACTCCATGGGGACGTTAACCATTTTCTTCTTGGTAGGGACTGGACAAGAACCGCATATTTGATTCAAATGGAAGTGATTCGGAGCGAGCTCCGATGCGGCGGTTTTTGAGGCACACTTTCCATGGCGCGAGCACTGACTGGCGACGCTTCCACGCGTGGCCACGAAAAGGATTCGAACGCTGAAAAGAGTTCAGGCGAAACGCGCCCGCAACTCAAATCAGCCCTGGCAGCTTTGCGGAATGTGATCGTCACGTCCGACACGATCATACGCCGCATTATCCCCGGCCTCGCGATTATCTTCATTCTGGTCCTTGCCCTTTTTCGCGCCGGCGAGCTCGTGGCAAGTCACACTGAAACCGAAAAATCCGCACAGACCACTCTCAGCCTGATGGCCTCCGTCGTGGCGACCCGATTGAATGCGGTCGAGGACACGCTTCCCGCAAACGGGTTCCGGACCACGCTGAAGCGCGCGCTCGCGGACAGTCTCCCGGCCGGTGCCACCGGAAAGTCGCGGGTATTTCTGGTTGCCGACAAGCGAGGAACGATTGCAGCAACGGCCCCTGCCCACCCCGCGCTTGAAGGCAAGCCGATAACCAACCTTCTCAGCCCCTCGCAGCCGCTTACCGTTTTCGGCGCGCGCGCGGGCGTTCTGACCGTGCCGGTCAACCTGGCAAGCGACGGCACAAGCGAAAGCTTCCTGGCAACCGTGCACCATCTCGACGGCAATCTCGGCATGATCGCGGTGCTACAGCCGGAAAGTGCCGTGTTTGCCAGTTGGAGAGACGACCTGTCCGCCAATGTCACCCTGTTCGTCGGAACATCCCTTGTCCTGCTTGCGGTCATTTACGGCTTTTTCAGCCAGGCGACACGCGCGGAAACCGCCGACGAGATGTATGCGGCCACGCGCGGGCGGATCGATACCGCGCTCACTCACGGCCGTTGCGGTCTGTTTGACTGGGACCTCTCGCGCGGACGGATGTTCTGGTCGTCATCACTCTATGAACTGCTGGGGCGCGAACCGAAGGACGACATCCTGAGCTTTGCCGATGTCGCGGATATCACCCACCCGGACGATATCGACCTGCTTGGTCTTGCCGAATACCTGCTTGAAACGGGCGAAACGCTGGTCGACGAAACCTTCAGGATGCGCCACGCGGACGGCAGCTGGATCTGGTTGCGGGCGCGCGGTGAAATCCAGTCCGAGCCCGGGCGCGCCGAACCTCACCTAATCGGGATCTGCATCGACATTACCGAGCAGCATCGCCTCGCCGAGCAGAGCCGCATGGCGGATTTGCGCCTTCGCGATGCGATCGAGACCATCTCGGAAGCATTCGTGCTATGGAATGCGAAGAACGAACTGGTGATCTGCAACTCGAACTACCAGTCCCTGCACAGCCTGCCGAGCTACGTGATCAAGGCCGGCACGCCCTACGGAGACGTGATGGCCGCGGCCTCGAACGCGGAAGTCGCGCCGCAGCCGGTGACGGTGAACCAGCGCGGCGGTGCTCCGGAAGGGTCCTACGAGGCCCAGCTCGAGGACGGCCGCTGGCTGCAGATCTCGGAGCGACGCACCAAGGACGGCGGTTTCGTCTCCGTCGGCACGGACATCACGGCGCTGAAGAAACACGAAGAAAAACTGATGGAGTCGGAGAAACGGCTTAAGGCGACCGTTTCGGACCTTCAGAAGTCCCGCCAGACACTCGAATTCCAGGCGCGGCAGCTTGTCGAGATGGCCGACAAGTACCAGGAAGAAAAGACCCGCGCCGAAGCGGCCAACCAGGCAAAATCGGAATTTCTCGCAAACATCTCGCATGAACTCAGAACACCGCTCAACGCGATCATCGGCTTTTCCGATATCATGACACAGGAGATGTTCGGCCCGATCGGCACGGAGCGCTATTCCGACTATTGCAAGGACATCTATTCCTCCGGGACGTATCTGCTCAACGTGATCAACGACATTCTCGACATGTCCAAGATCGAAGCCGGAAGAATGTCGATCGATACTGAAGTTGTCTGTGCCTCTTCCGCCGCCGAAGACGCCAGCCGGATCGTCACCGGAGCTGCCACCGAAAAGAACATATCGGTGAGTACGGATGTCGGCGAGGACCTGATGGTTCATGCCGACAAGCGGGCGCTGAAACAGATCCTGCTCAACCTCCTCGCAAACGCCGTCAAGTTCACGTCGGACAGCGGCGTGGTCACGCTCAAGGCGGAGCCGCGCGGCGACAAGCTCAGGTTCGAGGTCAAGGATACGGGGATCGGCATTTCGGAACGCGATATCGAACGGCTTGCCCAGCCCTTCGTTCAGGTCGAGAACCAGTTCACGAAAACACACCAGGGTTCCGGTCTCGGGCTCGCCATCGCCCGCTCGCTGGTCGAGCTGCATGGCGGGACGCTCACGATTCATTCCGAGGTGAAAAAAGGCACGACGGTCAGCTTTACCCTGCCGCTGGCCGAAGAAGAAACCGGCGCCTAGAGTACGGGCTCATAAGGAGCCACTAAACTGCTCGACGGTGAACGCGGCCTTGATCGCACTTGCCGTCTTTGCCGCATCGTTGATGCCATCGATTACGAGTATCGCCATCAGTTGTTTTTGGAAAAAAGAGCCAGCATTGCCGCGCAGTCTGCGTCGCTTGGGTTTTCGGACATCACTGCTGCGCGCGCAGCTTCTTTGCTGACGGCCTGACCAGAACTCTTTCCCAACTCGATATAGAGCGCAATCAGCTTTTCGCAGGTTGGTTTGGCGTCTTTTCCGTCCGCTTTTGCGGCCGCTACATACAGTGACAGGGCCAGCACTGCGAGGCACACAATCTTCATGGCCGTGTTTCCTTGAATGAAATGGAAGCTTGCAAGACGTCAATTCGATTTCGGGCTACAGGAAAGATCGCCTGTCTGATAGATCTGAACCTCACTCATGGTGTCTGCGGGCAGGCGCACAACGAAAGTGCCTCGTTCGGAATCGATCAGCATTTCGCCGGGGCTTCGACAGAACACACTTGCCGTGCGTTGCCGGCGTCTTCTTCGCAACGAATTATGCCGTCCGTCGCACGCACCACGATGTCTTTGTATTCCATCAGCATGATCGCCTGTTCAAGACGCTCATAGTAAAGACCGACGTCGGAAATTATTTCGCATTCAGTCGCCTGCGCAGTGGAGGACACGGGCAGAAACACCAAGGCAAATGCCCCGAATACGCCAGAGAACAGGCCGGGTTTGAGGCTTCCGTGGATTAGGGAAAACACATTGGTGTTTAAATGAAGCTCGACTTTTGGACGGTTCTTGACTTGTGCGATCACAGAAAATCCTTCTCTCTGCGTCGACACTAACGCTGCGCAAAAAACCCTCAAGCTATGGATTTTATTAGCTGAGTGCCTAAAACATTCTTTTGGTCCGGGAGCAGACAGACGCGAAATGAAGAAACTGGAGCAGTTTGCCGACAAAATCTTGTCGGCCAATAGCCCGCAGGAAGCTTGGGAAAACACGGTCGGTTTTTTCGAAAGTTTCGGCTTTAAGGGGGCCGTCTATGGCCAGCGCAGACGAAACGTCGTGCCGACTGCCAACGATATCTGGTTTTCCGATCAGTTGACCGAATGGAAGGCTGCTTACTTCAAGCAAAAAGACTACGAGCGCGACCCGCTGTTCATTTACGCGCCCAATCTGCCCAGCCAGTTCATGACGGGAATACACTTCCTGCCGGATCACGCCTATCTGACCGAGGAAGACATTGCCGTCATTCGCCGGGCTGAGGAATATGGGCTGACGTCCGGTATTGCGCTCAGAATGTCGCGAGAGGATGATCCGGTCGTCAAAGGTTGGAACCTTGTCAGTGCCTTGCCACGGGCCGATATCGAAGCGGTCAACGAAGAGTTCGGCATGTTGCTGCATATCTGTGCGGCGATTGCGCATCACAAGATCGGTCGTCTGGAGAACCTGTCGCAAGCCAGCCTGACCAACCGTGAACGCGAATGTCTTTTGTTGCTGGCCAAGGGCTTCAGAACTGCCCGGATCGCTGAACATATGTCAATTCAGGCGGTCACGGTTGACCTGCATTTGCGCAATGCACGGGCAAAGCTTGGTGCACGTACGCGTGAGCAAGCGCTGGCGACTGCGATCGTGACCGGTAGCATTCACATTTAGCAATAGCCCAGGCAGGCCCTATGCGCACTGCGCCCAATCATACGGACTGACTGATCAGCCCAATCAATTGGCTGAAAATGAAGCCGACTTGTGCAAGCTCCATTAAGACGCGGTCCTGCGTGACTTTCGTGCGTTCTGAGCATTCAGCCTGAGCTTCGCCAATGCCTTGCCTTTGCCATCCTATGGATTTCCATAACTATACCTTTCGTAAAGGCGCAATAGTCATTTCCCTAGAAATTGTACCCTGTTGCCCGGGAGAGCAATTTTGCAACCACCGAAGCAAACTACTCCGGTTTCCCAGCGAATAGCCGCTATCCCCGCCTGCCAGGCATGCGCCGCATGGCCAAACATTCAGATGAGTACTGTTGTCACTCAACTTAATGCCCGACGAGGGCACCCCGAAAAAGCCAAAAAATGAATCCTGAATGCCGATTGGACCTGGCAGGAATTTGCCTCAAGCGCGGGAGGCGGTCACACCACCGCCCCCATGCAAAGACGCTTTGATTCCCAATCAGTGGGCTCAGGTCCTGTTGCCTCTACCCAGTTCAGAAGCCGCATTTTGTCGACCAGGCCACCTCCGATCCGGTTCATCTTGCTGGCGTATCTTGTCAGGCTTGCCTGAGTCGCAATGCCCGGATACGTGCAGACGAACGTGGTCATGTTCGTCCCCGGAGTTTTTTTCCATCTGGTACCCGAACAGTTCCAGACCAACGAGTTCGCGACCGGTTACGAATTATCTCTTGTGGTTCGCGTCCCAGAAATCGGCGGCGGAGTTGATGTCGGTTTCCAGAACGAACCGTTTTTGCGCATGCACCGCGCCGAGTTCCCAGCAATCATTGATCATGATCGACCAGTCCTTCAGTTTCTGGACATTGATTGCGCCGCCCGGCAACAGGTTGTACTGGTTCTGGGCGTCCAGGCCGAATACCCAATAAAGCTGCTGTGTCTAAGCCAGGCGGCCCATGAACATGTCGCCACCCTGTTGAAACGATTTTTGATAGACGCGCCACGCAATGTTCGATGACAGCCGGGCAAGGGTCGCGTTCGCACCGACTTGCAGACCTGCATAGACCGCCCTTTCACGGGCGTGTGGTAGGAATTTCAGTTCGCCAAGGTTGTAGTTGGCCCTGGCGGTGCGCATCAGATCATGTTCAAATTGAAGTCTTGAATACATGTGCCTTGCCTCGTTTCCAGTGTTTCACGCAGGTGCGGTTGCACACCGAAACATGGCAATTAAAGCCGCCCCTTCTGTGTGACACGCGGCACAGCGAAAGTGATCCTTCGGCATTTTCGTGGATTTCGAGCGGGCACGGCCAATCGTGCGAAGACACCACAAGCTTCTCCGTGAACCGCTTGGCAGATTGCTGACACGGTCTAAGTGGCGGTGGCAACCTGTTGCCCCCTGCGGCAAGCGGTGGCGTGAACATGGTTTTTGCGGCCACGCCAGCAGGGACGATTGACGGGCCCGGCTTTCGACTGCTTGCTGGTTTAGCTGCATGGTGGGAAGCTCACGCTTCATTGCGAGGTCAAAAAGGGCACCACCGCCAGTTACACGCTTCCGGTTGCGGAACGCGATGCCAACTGAGCGGCGGCAACCCTGGGGTACGGACTCAAAAATGAGTGCGTACCCCAGTATTCTTGCTGGGGTCAATTTGCGGGCAGCGGAGGAGGAGGAGGAGGCGCGCTCAGGATCGCCGGCCCCTGTGTTTCCGGTTGTTCCGCATTCAGTCCGGCCAGCCGGAAAACCTCTTCGACCCGCCGTTCGAACTCCATCTTCTGCGCCGCGCTTGTGACGGCATTTACCTGTTTTCTCTGCTGGCCTTCGATGTCCAGCCGCATTCCGTGTCTCGGGTTGGCGTTCTGAAATCTGCTCAGATTGACACCTGCCCTGCTGCAGTCCTGGTTCATATTCTCCGGAAATTGCGTGCGTTCAAGTGCGATGAAGATGAGGGTTGCCCGATAAAATCCGAAACTCTGTCCGTCGGTGTGCCCCGCTTCGAACCTGTCGCTGGTCGGGCGCACCGGATGCATGGTCGGAGGTTCGGCACCATGTCCGATGCCCAGTCCATCAGACGCCACCATTTTCGGCAATTGTGAACCAAAGTGCCTCATGTTCTTTTTCTGATACTTCTGGACGATCTTGACGACTTCTTCCCGCGTTTCCCGGGTGTCACAGTAAATCACGACCGTGTCGGTCTTCTTCGAACCTGGCGCTGCGACCTTCGCGCTGTACAAACCAGGCAGATGCCAGATCTTCTTCAGGATCGCGCTGAACGCATTGGCGCGCGTCTCATCCTTCAGATTGAGATAGACGCGTTCCCTGCATACCACCTTATTCGGGGTCATGACGTGGATGAATGCACCGACCCAGTCCGTCCACTCCGGAAAGTCGTTCAGGCTTTTCATTTCGGTCCAGCCATTGGCCTGACAAATGTAATTGGCACCGCGGAGCTTGTGCTGCAGCTTCCTTGAAAGCGTTTCAGAGAATTTCTCCATCGTCCTCCTGGTGGGACGATCGCGGGCGGTCGCACCGCAGATGTACCCATAGATTTCATCGACCGCACGGTTGTTCTGCGCGAGATGCGTTTGTCCTTTCGGCCGACCGGTGGCCAGCGCCTTGCGCATCAGTTCCGCACGTCTCAGCCAAGCCCAGTCAGCTACGATTTTCAAATCCCGATGAAGTGCCATTTGATCGCTCCGTGTTCAGTTCGTGACCTGAAGATGGAGGACCAGGCGCGGCTTTCCCTGTGACGCGCGTTACAGCGCAAGCATGGCGGTGCGCCTTTCCGGATGAAGACGAGCCCTGTGAATGTCGGGAATTGCAGAGGTTTTTGTCTCTTCGAATGTCGCCGTGCCGGCTTGGCACCGCGCGTTGTCACCCTTGCAGGACAGCAAGAAACGGGCGGATCAGCCCTCGACGACCTCGACCTCGCCGATCAAACTGACAAAAGTGGTGCGCACCTTTGCCTGAAGGTCGGCGAGTTCCATCTCGAGCCGTGAAAAAGTCGGGCTGGCCGATGCCTGTACCAGGAGATCCAGAACCCCGCCCGGTGCTTCGGCAGGCTTGAAGTCTCCCGAGAGCGAAAGCCGCAGAACCTGGGTGAGCCGCTGATACATCCGCAATGCTTCGAGCAACAGAGCCGCATCTCCCGGTTCGAGAAAGCCGGCTTCCCGCAGCCGTTCCAGCGCTTCCTCGGTCCCCTGGGCCAGGATACCGGGCGTTTCATGCGCGTTGGCCAACTGCAGGTACTGGGCCAGGAATTCGATATCGACGAGCCCGCCCGCTACCTGCTTCATGTCCCAGATATCCTTTGTGCCCTTCTCCTTTTCAATGCGGGCACGCATGGATCGAACGTCATCGGCGAGTTTTGCAACGTCGCGGGATTTCTTCAGGGTTTCGCAGATGCTGTCGCCGATCTTCTGAGCAAATTCCGGCGAGCTCGAGGCGATCACCCGTGCCCGCGTCAGGGCCATGTGTTCCCAGGTCCAGGCGCTTTTTTCCTGATAGGAAATGAAGCCATCGAGGTTCGTGGCCAGCGGCCCGGCATTGCCGGACGGACGCAGCCGAAAATCGACCTCGTAGAGGAGGCCTTCCGCGGTCGGTGCCGACAGCGCCGTGACCAGCCTTTGCGTGAGCCGGGTATAATACTGCGTGATCGCGAGCGGCCGCTTGCCGTCTGACTGCTTGACGTCTTCCGGTGCCTCGTAAAGTAGAATCAGATCGAGGTCCGACGAGGCGGTCATTTCGCGGCCGCCGAGTTTTCCCATCGCCAGGACGGCAATGTTGCCGCCGGGCACAACGCCATGTGTTTCGGCGACATGACGGATCACCTGAACCAGGGTCCTGTCCACGACCACCTCGGCAAGGCGCGCGAGCGCAAAGCCGACGCGGTCCGCCGAGAGCGTGTCGGAAAGTAGCCTGAGGCCGATCAGGAACTGCTGCTCCTGGGCGAAAATGCGGGCGCGGTCGAGCGCCTCCTCGTAGAATCGCGCCTGTGACAGGGTCTGGTCCAGCCCGACCCTGAATTCCTGCACACTCGGCATGGCACCGAAGAAGGCCGGGTCCAGCACCGCATCAAGCACGTGGACGCGTTTGGAAACGGTCTCCGCCATGCGCGGGGCCGTTCCCATGGTGGTGGCCAGCAGGGTCAGCAGCTGCGGATTGGATCTGAGGAGCGAAAAGAGCTGAACACCGGCAGGCAGCTTGGACAGGAAGCTGTCGAAGGCAACCAGCGCAGCGTCGGCATTGTCGGTTGCCGCCAGAGCACCGATCAGCGTGGGATGCATTTCGGTCAGCCGTTCGCGCGCCTTGGTCGACCGTGTGCACGGATAGCGTCCGAAATGCCATGCTTTGACAATATTCGCAGCCTCGTCCGGTTTCTTGAAGCCAAGACGTGCAAGTGTCTCAAGCGTATCGGGATCATTGTCGTCGCCGGTGAAAACCAGATTGCCCAGTTCGGAGGACAGTCCGGGCTCTTCCTCAAAGAGTTCGGAATAATGCAACTGAACCTTCTGCATGTGGCCAAGCAGTTCGGTTTCGAATGCGCTGAACGTCTCGAAGCCCATGAGAGCGGAGACGCGCTTCAATCCGTCGTCATCCTTGGGCAGGAGCTGGGTCTGTTCATCATTCAGCATCTGGATCCTGTGTTCCACGTTGCGCAGAAACACATAGGCGTCCCGCATCTCGTCGCGGGTCCGCAATCGAATCCAGTCCGCATTGCTGAGGGCATTCAGCATGTCGAGCGTGCGTCTTCCGCGCAGCGCCGGATTACGTCCACCCGCGATCAGCTGTTGCGTCTGGACAAAGAACTCGACCTCCCGGATGCCACCGCGGCCGAGCTTGACGTTGTGCCCGGCGACCGCCAGAACACCGTGGCCCTTGTGCATGTGAATCTGGCGCTTGATGGACTGAACGTCGGCTATGGCGGCAAAATCCAGATATTTCCGCCAGATGAACGGGACAATTTCGTGCAAGAACGCTTCACCTGCCGGTACGTCTCCAGCGCATGCCCGCGCCTTGATGAGCGCCGCCCGCTCCCAGTTCTGCCCCAGCGATTCGTAGTAGACCAGTGCCGCCGGCACGGACATCGCCAGGGGCGTCGCTCCCGGATCCGGCCGCAAACGCAGATCCGTGCGGAAGACATAGCCGTCCTCTGTCCGGTCCTGCATGATCTTGACCAGGCGGCGCGTGAGCCGCACGAATTCCACCGGCGCCTCTGTGCTGCCGGACATGGGCGCCTTTTCCGGATCGTAAAGCACGATGAGATCGATATCGGAGGAGTAGTTCAGCTCCTTGGCGCCGTGTTTCCCCATCGCAAGCACGATCAGCCCACTGCCGACTTCCGGCTTTTCCGGATCGAGCGGTGAAAACTTGCCACGGCGCGCCAGGTCGCTCAGGCAGAACCTTATGCCCGCGTTGAGTGCCGCGTCGGCAAAGCCGGCCAGAGCGTGCGTGACCTGATCCAGTTCAACAGCGCCGCCGATATCCGCGAGCCCGAGCGTCAGGGCGAGATCCTGCTTCAGGTGACGAAGTTGCCGCATGATCGACGCTTCGTCTTCCGCCCTTGCCCCTGAAGCGTCTTGCAGCAACCGCCGAATGCGCTTTTCCGGTGCTTCCTGCAAGATGGCGTACGCTCTTGCCGGATCGGAAAGAATGAGGTCGCGCAGGTAAGGTGAATTTCCGAGGACACCCGTCAGGAACCCTGCGATCAGAGGCCTGTCCTCAAAACAATCGCGAAAGGTGCTGCCCTCGTCCTTATGATTGAGCAGATCATCAACGAAGAGTGCGGCGCGTGCGCTATCCGGAGCTTCCGGAACGATCCTGATTCGATCTATCAAGGCTCCTTTCGCAGCGTCATCCGCCGCGTGGCTGTTCGGTCCGACCGAATCTATCTTCTCCATCCCCGCTCCTGACACTTTCATGCGAAACCGGCGTCAAATCTATACGGGCGCACAGTCCCGGATTCTCATTTTTGAAGCGCAAGTCTCCGCCATGCAAGCGGGCAACCGCCTTGACCAGGCTCAATCCCAAGCCGGTTCCAGGTTCCGATCTGCTCTCTTCAAGCCGGACGAAGCGATCCATGACCCGGTCGTGGTCCTTTTCCGGTATCCCCGGACCGTTGTCGGATACGGAAAGCGAGACCCGGCCTGCCTCTTCCCTTCCCTCCAAACGAAGCACCAGGGGGCTTTTGTCCGGGTGGCCGTATTTCAGGGCATTTTCAATCAGGTTGACCAGGACCTGGCTGATGAGATCCCTGTTGCAAACGGCCTCCAGATTGTCCGCGACATCGATCTCCAGACGGCCGCCCTCGTCTTCGACAAGAGGCTCGTAGAGTTCGGCGATTTCCGCAACGAGGCGGTTCAGGTCGGCCGGTTCCATCACCGACCCGGGTGCCATCGATTCGACGCGGGCAATCCGCAGAAGCGCGTTGAAAATGCGAAGCAGATGATCGGTTTCATGAAGCGTGCTTTCAAGCGCGCCTCGATATCCTGCTTCCCCCTTCGCATCCCGCAACGCCGTTTCGACACGGGTCTGCAGACGGGTAAGCGGGGTTTTCAGGTCGTGGGCAATGTTGTCCGTCACGTCCTTCATCGACTGCATCAGCAATTCGATGCGATCCAGCATGTCGTTGAGATTGACTGCAAGCCGGTCGAACTCGTCGTTTGTTCCGGCAAGCGACAGGCGTTCGGAGAGGTCGCCATCCATGATCATCCGGCTGGAGGCGGAAATGTCGTCGATCCGCTTCATCACACGCCGGCTGACGAAGAACCAGGTGATCGCGGCCATGACCACCACGACGACCAGCCAAAGGCGCAGGGCGTTCGCAAGCAGGTTGGAAAATCTGAGCTGGTCGCCGAGGTCCCGGCCCACGAGCAGGCGAAACCCGCCGCGCAGTTCGAATGTGCGCACCATTGCCTGGCGCTCGACATCCTCGGTCCCCTGCCCAAGAAGTGTGTAGCGCACGCGGCGCAAACCGCCGTCCGCCTCTTCCAGAACAACGGTCGGAAGGCGCGCAATGTTACCGACAAGCGCGTTTCCGGCGAAATCAACAAGCAGATAGAGGCTGGCATCGGGGTGCTGGGTACGGTCGTCGACAGTTTCAACGAGATCGCGGATGCCGCCACGCACGTAGACATCCGAAAGGCCCTTGAGCTCCGCATCCACGGCCTGAACGACCTGTTCGGACATCAGGTTGTCGGTGCTCTCGGAAACGTAGACGACGAGCACGCCCGACATGACTGTGAAAACAGCAATGTAGAGCAAGGACAGCTTGAACGCTGTCGTGCGGACAAATCTAGTGAGCCGCGTCACGGATTGTGTACCCGGCTCCACGGATTGTGTGCAGAAGGGGCGTTTCGAAGCCCTTGTCGATCTTTCCGCGGAGGCGTGAGATATGAACGTCGATGACGTTCGTCTGCGGGTCGAAGTGATACTCCCAGACGTTCTCCAGAAGCATTGTCCGTGTCACGACCTGACCGGCGTGCTGCATCAGATACTCCAGAAGGCGGAATTCACGGGGCTGGAGCGGGATCTCCGTTTCACCGCGCCGGCAGGAATGCGCCATGCGGTCTAGAATGAGATCACCAACCGTGTAAGTGGTTTCGACCTGGCTGGATGATTTCGGCCTGCGCGCAAGCGCTTCGACACGCGCCTGCAGTTCGGTGAAGGCATAGGGCTTCGGGAGATAATCGTCTCCACCCGCCTTCAGACCCTTGACCCTGTCGTCGACCTGGCCGAGTGCCGAAAGGATCAGCACAGGCGTATGATTTTCTTCCTGCCGCAGTTCCTGAATTATCGAAAGTCCGTCAAGCCTGGGCAACATGCGATCGACAATGAGAATGTCGTAGCTGCTGTGCAGGGCCATATCCAGGCCGTTCTGTCCGTCCGCAGCGTGATCGGCCGTATGGCCGAGTTCACTCAATCCCTTCACGAGATAGCTCGCCGCTTCTGGATCATCTTCGATAACAAGAATCCGCAACATGAAACCCTTTTACCTTGAGTTAGCTCGAAATGGAATGGCTGGCGGCGGCAATGGATGTGAGGCGCCGCCGCCAGTCCGGCTGGGTTTACGGGCGAAACCCATGGCGAAGACCGGCCCGTCGGGGTTGGGGGCAGAGGGCAAGCCGGTCCCGCCAGTCAGGTTCCGGTTCCAAGACGAACCGGCTCCTGATCAGGCCAGGTTCATGGGCAGAGCCACGAACCGGGTTGTGTCGTTTGTCTCGATCCGGAAGAGGACTGCCTTGCGGCCGTCGTTTTCCGCCTTGTCGAGCGCCTTGAGAACGTCACCGGCCGAATTGACCTTCATGCCTGCGACTTCGAGGATCACGTCTCCCGTCGAAAGACGCTTGTCGGCGGCCGGTCCGTCCGGGTCGATTTCCGCGATGACAACACCCTCGCCTTCCAGACCGGCTTCCGCCTTGGTCTGAACGGTCAGTCCGAGATCATCGAGGCTGGTCTTGGTCTCTTCAACCTGGGGCTCGGCAGCGTCCGCAACCTTTTCCAGATCCTGGAGACGTCCGAGGGTGACAGTGATGTCCTGTTCCTTGTCGTCGCGCCAGACCGTGATCTTGACCTCGGTGTCCGGCTCATAAGCCGCAACGATCCTGGACAGGTCGCGCGGGCCGTCCACCTTTGTGCCGTCAACGGCAAGAATGGTGTCGCCTGAGCGCAGGCCAGCCTTCTCAGCCGGGCTGTTTTCCTGCGCTTCCGCGACGATGGCGCCGCGGGCCTCCTTGAGGCCAAGGCTTTCCGCGATGTCATCGGTCACGTTCTGGATTTGAACGCCGAGCCAACCACGAACAACGGTGCCGTCGTTCCTGAGCTCCATGATGACATCTTGCGCGGTCGAAGCCGGGATTGCGAAAGCAATGCCGACATTGCCACCGGACGGCGAGAAGATCGCCGCATTCACACCGATCACTTCACCGTTCATGTTGAACGCCGGGCCACCGGAGTTGCCGCGGTTCACGGGTGCATCGATCTGGATGAAGTCGTCGTACGGTCCGGCACCGATGTCGCGTCCGCGAGCGGACACGATCCCTGCGGTTACCGAGCCGCCAAGCCCGAACGGATTGCCGATCGCGACTGTCCATTCACCGACATGCGGTGCGTCGTCGGCAAAGTCCACATAGGTGAACTCTTCGCCGCTCTCGACCTTGAGAAGCGCCAGATCCGTGCGCTTGTCGGAACCGATGAGGGTCGCATTGTATTCGTCACCGTTCTTGTCGATCACGGTGAATTCGGTGCCACGGTCGATCACGTGGTGGTTGGTAACGACAAATCCGTCCTTGGAAATGAAGAAACCGGAGCCTTGCGACATACCGTACTGGCGCGGCGAACGGCGCTCATTGCGGCCTTCTTCGCCCCCGCGGCCACCGAAGTCGCGGAAGAACCGCTCGAACGGATGACCGTCAGGCATACCCTTGAAGAACTCCTCGAAGCCATTGCCGCCGTTGCCGCCGTTGAAGTTCATCATCCGCGGCTCAGCGGCCTGCTTGACGCGTACGCTCACGACAGCCGGGCTGACGGTGCGCACGACATCCGAGAAGTCCGCAGGTGCCGCGGCATCGACCCGAACGGCTTCTGCCTGAGCCAGCTGGCTGGGAACAAGCGTCTGCGCGGTCAACGCACCGGCGGCGCCCAGAGCGACGACACCTGCCAGCAATTTGGCACGGCGTGAACGCAAGGGAGAGACTGACCCACGATTTTGCATATTTTCTTCCTCTGTCGACATAACTATTGGAGGCCAATAAGGAGCGCATGGGGACCTGCGTTCCTGGCTCAAGGAAGAAAGTAGGTAGTCGTGCCTTACCGTTGCCTGTCGGGGGAATTACAAATTCGTAACGTTCGCGCCTCACCGAGACGGAGATTCAATTTCTTCTGATAAATTATTGTTTTCATTGACCTTCAGAAAATTCGCCGAACCGAACGGACTTTCCACACGGCGCCACAAATCGGTTTCCGGCTCATTTTCAGTCTGGAAACCTGACCGGTGTGTCACCGGAAACCCATTTTGCCCACTTCGGCATGACGGCTTGGAAGGCGCTGGACGTTTCGAATGATTCGAGCCACGTCCGCAGCGGCTTCCAGTCCTGCGCGTCGAACCAGGCGCGGTCGGCATTTGCGAACTGCCGGACAAACGGCAAGATCGCGTAGTCCGCAAGTGAGGCGGCCCCGCCAAACAGCCACGATCCCTGCCGCAGGTGTTCATCAAGCTCGGTGAGAAACATTGCGGCGAGCGCCCGTTCCTCTTCCCGGTCGGCGTCCTCAAAGCGGACATGGTACTTGTAGCGATCGAGATGCGACTTGAACGGGCCATCGCATTGCAGAACCAGTTCCTGCATGTCGGCCATCGTTGCCTGCTCCGGCTGAAGCCAGTTGTCAGGATCCGCGAATTCAAGCGCCCAAAGCATGATGTCCCAGCTCTCGTCGATAACCTCGTCGCCTGCCTTGAGACACGGAACCGTTGCCGAAGGTGAAGCCTGAAGGAATTCCGGTGCCTTGTCCCGAAGCACGATCTCGCGCAGTTCGACCGGACGGCCGCTGGACGCGATCGCCAGCCTGGCGCGAATTGCGTATGGACAGCGCCGGAAGGAATAAAGAACCGGAAGATCACTCATGGGACTGGAATGCCGCAAGCCCGGATAAAGGTCAACTGCACCCAGGGATTGCAATTGCTCCAACTCGACCGCCGTTTTTCACGAGATGTAAAGAATATGTGATGATACTCGTCTTCATAGGGTAACAACATGACTGACTCGCTGCTTCAACTGGCCAAGGACAGTTCTTCGGAGAAGAAACACGAGCTCGCAGAGCACGTAACCGGTCTGCTTTCGTCACGTTCCGAAGAAGACAGAACCAAGGAAACCGACCTCCTCAACAACATGCTGGAGGGGGTCTACGATTCCCTGACGCCCGAAGCCCGCCAGAAAATGTCCGAGACACTTGCGGACGTGAAGGCCACCTCTGCAACGCTGGCCGGGGCGATCGCCAAGGACGAGATCCAGATCGCTCACGCCATGCTGGAACGGTCGGCGTCGATCACGGACGACATGCTGCTGGAAATTGCCGAGGTCAAAGACCAGGGGCACCTGCTTGCCATGGCCAAGCGGGACCATATCAGCAAGAAAGTCACCCGGCAGCTGATCAAACGCGGCGGCAAGGAAGTCAAGCAGGCCATCGCCTCCAACCTGGGCGCCGAGCTCGAAATGCCGGTCTTCGAGGATCTGGTCAAGGAAATCCCGAAACAGCTGGGCGACCGGATGCGGCACCTGCGCAAGTCCAACGAAGAACTCATCGAGGACCTGTTCCGGGAAGACGGCGAAATCGCCTCGGGCCCGAAACTGGAGAAGAAGCCGTCGAAAATCAGTCCGAAGGCCTGGCTCGCCGGTATCAGGCTCGGCAAGACCAACCTGAACAAGGCCGTCTACCAGCTGTGCATAGAACACAATCTGCTGGACATCGTCGGTCTTCTTTCGGTGTTTTCAGACCTTGATATGAAATACGTCCACAACCTCATGGTCCGTTTCGACGCCACGGGGATCGCCAGCGTGTGCCGGGCCAGCGGCATCGGGGCACGCGAGTTCCAGGCAATCTGCAAAGAGCGCTGCAAGCACCTGAAGTTTCCCGAGAGCACGGGCAGCAAGTGGCTGACCAACTATCACATGCTTGATGATACCGACGCCCGGCGCCTGCTCGCGGTCATGAAGGCCAAACTGGAAAGCCAGGCAACGCACCAGGCTGCCTGACGCCGGCGCAGCACCGGACGAGAATCGCCCTCAAGAAAATCATCCGTTGAACGAAGCCTTAATACGGCTGCCGGTGGCATCGTCGTGAGCGAAACTGCGTTTGAGCAGGAGCCTGTGCATCCGGAAACCTGCCACACACTCAAGTTGATCCTCCGCGGCACGCAGGGATGATTGGCATTTCTGTCAATAGGTCCGGCATACTTGCGCAAATTTCCTTCTACTCTTTAGACACTTGTAAACTGTCTCTAGGGTATTCTCCGATCCAAACGAATGGATGGATCCGACATGCTCAATGATCTTCTCAACCAAGCGCAGGACAGTTCTCCTGAAAAACGCCACAAGCTGGTTGAACATGTCACTGACCTGTTTGTAACCGGTGCGAACAGTTATCAGACCGAAGAAATCTCGCTCTTCAACGCCGTGCTGGAACGCATGTTGCCGTCGATGGAGGCGGAGCAGAAACAGACCGTTTCCGAACGGCTGGCTCCGATCGACACGACCTCACATGCCGTTGCCTATGAACTGGCCAGCGACGAAATCGAGATTGCGCGCCCGATGCTGACAACATCCAAGGCGCTGAAATCCGATGATATCCTGCGGCTCGCGAAGACAATGGGCCAGGGACACCTGCTCGCCATTTCGAAACGTGACCATCTGGAAGCGAAAGTCACCGACGTGCTGCTGGAACGCGGGGAAAGCCCCGTCAAACAGTCGGTCGCGGCAAACTCCGGTGCGGAGCTGTCCGACTGGGGCGGACGCCTCCTCGTCAAACTTGCCGAGCGCGACGAAAAGATCCGCGACGCGATGATCGAACGCTCGGATGTCTCGGAAGACGACTACGAAAAGCTGATTTCGCAGATGCCTTCGCAGCAGCAGAGCAAGATCAGGAAGATGCGCGAAGAGAACGAAGAGCTTGTGCGTTCGCTTTTCCACGAGGCCAGCAAGGTTGTCGCCAGCACCAAGCTGGAGCGCAAGAAGACGCGGATCGATGCGAAAGTCGCCCTGAAGGACATTCGCGAAGGCCGCGGCGCACTCGGACAGGCACTCACGCAAATGGCGCTGTCGAACAACCTGTTCGACATCTGCTTCCTGCTCGCGGAACTCGCCGGGCTGGACCAGAAATACGTTACCAACGTCATGGTTCGCTACGATGCGACCGGTGTTGCCGTGCTCTGCAAGGCGCTTGGTGTCGACAAGAACGGTTACGTCGCCCTGTGCCGTGCACGGGCTACAAACAACAAGCAGCCCGCAACGACGGTGCAAAACTGGATCAACGACTACCAGGAACTGACCGACAAGGACGCAAGGCGCCTTCTGTCGTTCATGAAGGTACGTCTGAGCACGCTGGAAGAACAGGCAGCCTGATCAGGCTGCCTGACCTCACATCGATCCCTTATTTCGCAGCGGTGTCGCGCGTGACAACGGCGGCACCATGTTCCAGTGTGCGGTGAACCGGACACTTGTCGGCAATTTCGAGCATGCGCTGCCGTGTTGCTGCGTCAATGTCTCCTTCCAGGGTGATCAACCGCTCGAAACGGTCGATCTTTCCGCCCTTTTCCTTCAGTTCTTCTGAGCAATCCGCGCAGTCGGCGGCGTGCACCTTGTTGTGTAAAACCTGAGTGCCGATCCGGTCGACTTTCAGTCCCTTGCGGTCCGCATACATGCGCAGCGTCATGACGGTGCAGGCACCCAGCGCCGTTGACAGAAAATCGTACGGCGACGGCCCGCTGTCGAAGCCGCCATAGCTGACAGGTTCGTCCGCGATCAGCCGGTGCTGGCCGGCGGCGACCATCGCCTGAAACTTGCCCTGGCCGGTTTCGACGACGTCGACGCCCTCTTTTGTGGTTCCTTCTGGGCGTGAGGTGTTCTCAATGTCCAGATATCCGCTGGCCCAGCCCGCAATCACCCTCGCCGCATAGGCGGCATCCTCGCCGCGGGTCAGCAGATGGTCCGCCTTGTCGAGCGAAACGAAGCTCTTCGGATGTTTCGCGGCGACAAAGATGTCGGTGGCGTTCTCGACCCCGACCGTATCGTCCAGAGGCGCGTGCATGACCAGAAGCGCCTTGCCCAGCTTCGCCGTTCTTTCCTTCACGGTCTGCGCCTCCAGATCCTCCAGAAATTCCTTCCGGATCGTGAACGAGCGCCCCGCGAGATCAACGCTTCCCGATCCCTTTTCGCGGATCTCGTCGACCGATCCTTTGAAGTTGTGGATGACATGATCTGCATCAGACGGCGCGCCTATGGTCACGACCGCACGGACTTCGGGGATGTCCGCTGCGACAGACAAGACCGCCGCACCGCCGAGAGAATGACCGATCAGAAGCTGCGGAGCCTCGAAGTTGGTCCGCAGAAAATCGGCGGCAAGCTTGAGATCATCGACATTGGACGAAAAGCCCGTCGACGAGAAGTCGCCGCCGCTGCCGCCAAGACCCGTGAAATCAAACCGTAGAACGGCAATGCCCTCGGCGCTGAGCGCGCCCGCGATGTGGCGGGCGGCCGGTATGTCCTTGGAACAGGTGAAACAGTGGGCGAAAAGCGCGAACGCGCGGATCTTGCCGGCCGGAAGATCGAGCCGTGCCGCCAGTTTTGCGCCATGCGCACCGTCAAATTCTAGTCGCAAAGGTCTGTTTGCCATTGTTCAACCCTCCAGCGTTTCAACGCGCCTGACGTAAGCACGAACCGATGTCATGCAAGTCACGGCTTGGTGCGGACCCTGTGAAGAGCGCATGCGTCGCGCGCGGGCGGGAGCGTATCGGCTCAGGCAAATTCCTTGAAGGTTTCAAGCGCGGCGCGGTCGTAGCCCTGGGACGCCGTCCAGAGTTGGCGTGTGTAATCGTGCCGGACGTTGCCGGAGCGCATCTGCTCTTCGCTCATTTCCTCTACCACCTCGCCCCGGTTCATGACGGCGATCCGGCTACACAGGTGGCCGACGACGGCCAGATCGTGGCTCACCATGATGTAGGTCAGGCCATGGGTCTTGCGTAGCGCTGACAGCAGATTGAGGATTTCGGCCTGGACCGACACATCCAGCGCGCTTGTCGGTTCATCCAGCAGGATCACCCTGGGCTCCAGGATCAGAGCGCGGGCGATGGCCACGCGCTGACGTTGACCACCGGAAAGCTGGTGCGGATACCGGAACCGGAATTCCGGCCCGAGCCCCACTTCGTTCAGAATTTTCAGAACGCGGTCTTCCCGGTTCTTCATCTGATGGATGATCAGCGGTTCGCTCAGGGTATCATCAACGGTCCTGCGCGGATGAAGGGAGCCGTAGGGATCCTGAAACACCATCTGCATGTGCTTGCGCGACGATACGGACCTTCTGGCCTTGAGCGGTTCACCGGCAATCCGGATCGTTCCCGTCCAATGGGAATAGATCCCGACCATGGCGCGCAGCACGGTTGACTTTCCGGAGCCTGATTCACCGACGATGCCGTAGCTTTCGCCTTCGGCGACGGTCAGGCTGACGTTCCTGACCGCGGTGATCTGGGACTTTCCGGAACCGAAGACGATGCCGAGATTTTCAATATCGATCATCGTCAGCCCGCCTCCCCGGTCATGTCCTGCGTTTCGTCCAGCCAGGCGGGGTCACGCCTGAGGACGGGCAGATCATCGTGTTTTCCGTCGAGGCGCGGCAGGCAGTTCAAAAGACCCTTGGTGTAGGGGTGCTGCGCCCGGTCAAGGTGCTTGGCGTCGAGCGTTTCCATGATGCGGCCACCATACATGACAAGCACGCGATCGCAGAAGCTGGAAACTAGATTGAGATCGTGACTGATCAACACCAGCCCCATGCCCCGCTCGCGCACCATGTCGTCCAGAAGAGACAGGACCTGCATCTGAACGGTCACGTCCAGCGCGGACGTCGGCTCGTCGGCAATCATCACCTGAGGATTGGTGATCAGCATCATCGCGATCATGATGCGCTGTCCCATGCCGCCCGAAACCTGATGCGGATAGAGCGAATAGACTTTCTCAGGCTCGCGGATGCGGACCGTCTCGAGCATGGCAAGAGCGCGCCTGCGCGCTTCCGAGCGGGACATATTCTCGTGCCGGCGGCAGGATTCGGCGATCTGGGTGCCCACAGTCAGCACGGGATTGAGTGAATATTTCGGGTCCTGCATGATCATCGAAATCTTCGACCCGCGGATGCTGCGCATGGTCTTCGCACCGGCCTTCATCAGGTCCATGCCGTCGAACAACATGCGGCTGGCCTCGATTTTGCCGTTGCCGGCGGTCAGGCGCAGGAGGGCCCGGCCGGTCTGTGACTTTCCCGAGCCGGATTCGCCGACGATGCCGAGCCGCTCGCGCCCGAGATCGAAGCTGACGCCGCGGACCGCGTGGACGGGACCCTTGGGTGTCGAAAACCGGACATGGAGATCGCGCACGGAGATCAGCGGAGCTTCGTTCGGATCGTCTGGCTGGAAACCGGTCATCTTCATCTCGTTCATCGTCAGTGCCCTCCCGAGTTGCGCGGGTCGAGCACGTCTCTAAGGCCGTCGCCCAGGAGATTGAAGCCGAGCGAGACGACAAGAATGGCAATGCCGGGGATGGTCGGAACCCACCACTGATCGAGCAGATAGTCCCGTCCGGAGGCGATCATGGCCCCCCATTCGGCAAGCGGTGGCTGCGCTCCCAGCCCGAGAAACCCTAGGCCTGCTGCCGTCAGGATGATACCGGCCATGTCGAGCGTCAGGCGGACGATGGTGGAGGAGAGGCACATCGGCATGATATGGGCGAACAGCACCCTGATCCGGGAGGCGCCCATGATCTGCGCCGCCATGATGTATTCGCTGTTGCGCAGGGTCAGCGTCTCGGCGCGGGCGAGCCGGGCATAGGGTGACCACGTTGTCAGGGCGATGGCGAGAACCGCATTTTCCAGGCCCGGCCCGAGAACGGCAACGAAGGCCAGTGCCAGGATGAGGCGTGGAAACGCCAGGAAGATATCGGTGATGCGCATCAGCGTGGCATCAACCACTCCGCCCAGAAGCCCGGCGGTCGTGCCGATGATCAAGCCGATCGGCATCACGATGATGGAAACGAGAAAGATGATGTAGAGCGTGACACGCGAGCCCCAGACAATGCGCGCAAAGATGTCCCTGCCGAGTTCGTCCGTCCCGAACCAGTGTTCCGCGCTCGGCGGGGCAAGACGGTTGGCAAGATCCTGCGTGGTGCCGTCGCCGCCCGCGATCAGCGGCGCGAAAAGGGCCACGAAGCACAGGAAGAGCACGATGGCCAGTCCAAACATGGCAATCGGATTGGACCGGAAGGCCAGCCAGCCGATATAGGCGCGCTGGCACTTTGCCTGGAAGGCATTTTTCGGCGAATCGGCCAGCAGCCAGGATGCCGAACCGGATTTCTGATCAAGCGCGGTTTCCGACATCATTTTGCCCTCGGGTCGACGATCCGGTAGAGCATATCGGACAGCATGTTGATGAAGACGAACGAGATCCCGACGACCAGCGTGCCGCCGATGACGGCGTTCATGTCGGCGTTGAACAGGGAGTTGGTGATGTACTGGCCAATACCGGGCCATGCGAAAACGGTTTCCGTCAGCACCGATCCTTCCAAGAGACTGGCATAGGTCAGACCGATGATCGTGATGAGCTGTACGAGGACGTTCCGGAAGGCGTGATACCAGATGACGGTGCCTTCACGCAGACCCTTGACGCGGGCCGTCAGGACATATTCCTGGTTCAGCTGATCCAGCATGAAAGAACGGGTCATGCGGGCGATATAGGCGAGCGAATAGATTGCCAGCATGGAGGCCGGCAGGATCACATGAGACAGGGCGTTGTGGAAGACATCCCACTCGCCTGCGATCGCTGCGTCGATCATGATGACCCCCGTCACGGGATCGACAATGCCGTCATAGAAGAAATCGATCCGGCCCGGTCCCGCGACCCAGTCCAGCTTCGCGTAGAAGATCAGCAGGGCGACCATGCCCAGCCAGAAGATCGGGATGGAATGTCCGAGCAGGCCGACAACCCGGACGAAATGATCGATCAGGGTCCCCTGGCGAACGGCGGCAAGAACGCCCGCCGGAACACCTATGATCACACCGACAACCGTTGCGATGGTGGCCAGCTCCAGCGTGGCCGGAAAGAACCGCTTGATATCCTCGATCACCGGCTGCCCGGTCATCACCGAACTTCCGAAATCGCCGCGCAGGATATCGCCCAGGAAAATCAGGTATTGCCGCCAGATCGGTTTGTCGAGGCCGAGCTGCAGGTACATGGCATCATAGACCTCCTTCGAGGCCCGGTCGCCGACGATCGCGACAACGGGGTCGTTGGGCATGATGCGGCCAATGATGAAAGTGATCGCGGTCAGGCCGATGAAGGTCAGGAGCAGCATGACAATGCCGCCACCGATCTTTTTTGCCACGCCCAGATACGGCTTGAAATCCACCGCCGAGCGCTGCACTGCGGAACTGTCGCTCATTGCGAACGAAACCCCCGGTTGTTCCTGCTTGTCGACACGAAGCCGCGCTTCTTCATCTGAGACATGAAGAAGCGCGGTTCATTCCGAATGCGGCCTGACGCACTGCCCCGGAGACCAGTGCGGCCGGCCAATCGGGCTTATTTTGTCACGGTCTTGTAGAAGGCCTGGTCCGACGTCACGCCGTTGACGAAACCGTCGACATTGGCCCGTTTGCCGTAGGTGCCGATCGCCTGGAACATGATCGTGAAGGGCGAGTCCTCCTGCACCATCTTCTGCAGCTTGGCGTAGATTTCCTCACGGACCTCAGGATCGGATTCCGCAGCCGCCTGATCGGTCAGTTCCGTCAGACCTTCCGCCGGCCAGGCGTTGCGCCAGGTCAGTTTGCCGGTCAGCTTGGCTTCGAAATTGTTGTCCGGATTGTGCGCAAACGCGTCGGCGTTGGAATGCGGATCGGAATAGTCAGGACCCCAGCGCGCAACAATGAGTTCATGCTTGCGTGCACGGTATTTCGGCCAGAGCGTCGCGCCGTCGGACAGGATGATTTCGGAATCGATGCCCAGTTCCTTCAAGCTGGCCTGCACGCTCTGCGCCACTTCGGTAAAGGGCGACTTGTTGAGCGTATCGATGGTGATCTTCGTGTCGCCGTCGAGGCCGGCATCGGCGATCAGCGCCTTGGCCTTGTCCATGTTGTAGCTGTAGGGCGCATCCGTGGCAGCTGCCCACATGCCGGACGGCCAGAAATTCTGGTGGATCTTGTACTGACCGTCGAGGAACGAGCCGACCATGCCGTCATAGTCGACCATGTATTTGAGCGCCTCGCGAACCTCGGGCTTCGACAGGACCGGATGGTCCATGTTGGACGCCAGGTACATCAGGTATCCCTTGGGATAGCTTTCCGCCGAAACATCCGCGTTGCCGGACAGGCCCTTCAGTTGGTCGGCCGTCAGTTCCATCGCTGCGTCGACATCGCCCTTTTCAAGCAGGAGACGCTGTGCGGAGGGTTCCGCGACGTGGCGGATGACGACACGGTTCATGGCGGGCTTGCCCTGGCGATAGTCGTCAAAGGCTTCCAGCATGACGACTTCGTTGGCTTTCCAGGTCTTCAGTTTGTAGGGGCCGGAACCCGCCGAATTGTCCTTCAGCCAGGCGTAACCCATGTCGCCGTCGACTTCGTGGCTCTGCACTTCCTTCATGTCGACGATGGAGGCGACGCTGGAAGACAGAAGGTTCAGAACAAGCGCGGGCGAGAGGTCCGCGAGGATGTTGATCTCGACCGTACCCTCGTCGACGGCCACCACCGCTTCATCGACGTTGTCGGCGGTCCAGCCGATCTGCTTGATGATGAAGGCCGGCGTCTTGTCCAGCTTGACCGCGCGGCTCAGGGAATAGGCGACGTCTGCGGCGGTTACCGGGTTCCCGGAGTGAAAGGTCAGTCCTGGACGCAGCTTGACCGTGATCTTCTTGCCGTCTTCGGAAAACTCGTAGGATTCCGCGATGCCGCCGACGAGCTTGGTCAGGTCGTCCGGCTCGAAAAGGAACAGGCGCTCATAGATGTTGGCGACGATCCGGCTTCCGGTGAATTCGAAGCACTCGGCCGGATCGAGCGTGATGGCGTCAGCGGTGTTGCGTGCGATCACGAAGGTATCGGCCGGTGTCGCGGCGATCACCGGAAAGGCGACGGACGTTGCAAGCAATGCTGCAAGTGAAAGGCTTTTCAATGGAGTTGTGATGTTCACGATCATTCCCCCTCTGGAACAAAACGAATGGGATGGAGCCGGTGGATCCCGGCGGGATCGTGTGCGGTCACGCTTCATTGGCCGAGCGTGGTTTCCGCACCTGAGCCAGAAGCTTAAACCGGCTGGTTGAATTCAACCAAGAGTCTTGTTATGCAAATTTTGCATAGTTTTTCATACTGCTCACAAATTTGGCAGCTTCCCTTAAGGAATAACGCAGTGGACACCAACTGGCTGGCCGATTTTCTGGTCCTGTGCAATCGCGGGAACTTTTCCCAGGCCGCGGATGAAAGAAACATCACCCAATCGGCCTTCAGCCGCAGGATCAAGGCGCTTGAGACCTGGCTCGGCACTGAACTGTTCGACCGGAGCAGCTATCCCGTGACCCTGACGCCGGAGGGGCAGATCTTTCACGCGACCGCCCAGAACGTGCTGAGGGAACTGGAACTCAACCGCGTGGAGTTTCAACGGCGTAATTCCGGTGCGACGCCGGATATCCGCCTGGCGGCATCGACCTCCCTCGCCCTCAGTTTCGTGCCGGAGTGGCTCCAGGAGATCAAGGACGCCTGCGGTTCTTTTTCGGTGTCCCTGGACACCTATGACTTCTATGAAATGATCGAATTGCTCGGCGACCGGAAGATGGATCTGGTGGTGCTTTATTCTAAGCCAGAGGTGCCGGCATTTTTTGAGCATCAGGCCTTTGAATCCATCAAACTGGGTGAAGACACTATGCATCTTTGTACTGCCCTTGATGCGGAAGGGCAGCCCGCCTTCGACGTCGACAACCCACCGAGGAGCGGACTTGAATATATCGGCTACGGTCAGACCGGCTATTTTTCCAAGGTCGAAGATCTGCTTTTTTCAACCATGACCGCCCAGGATCCGGAATTCGTCTGCACGTCGCAGAGCGGAACTTGCGAATTCATGAAACGCCTTGCGCTGATGGATCAGAAAATGATCTGGCTGCCGGCCTGCAGCGCGTATGAGGATATCAAGTCAGGCCACTTCGCGTTGGCAGGCAACGGCAGGTATGACACCAATCTCGATATCTGGGTGTACCGGAACCGCGAAACAACCTCTGCACTTGTCGAAACGATCTGGTCGCATCTCAAGACTGATCCTTGCACAAGTCACCTGGAGCGGTTTCAGCTCAGGCAGAGCTGAGCCTTGACTGGACCGATGGCGCGAACTCAGGCAGGCGCGGAGCGGGCTTCCTGCCCGGTCAAGCATACCGGCGACACGGGGTGAAGCCATTTTCATGTCCCATGGAATCGACCGGATTGCTTCCCCGGCGCTGCGAAAGGCTTGAAAATGCCTAGCCCTGCCCGTTGCCATCCCTTTTTTCGAGCAGCGCCTGCAACCGTTCTTCCTCGCTCTCGGAGAGCTTCGCAGACCCTGCAGCCGCCACCGGGGACCCGCGCCGCGAGCGGTTTTTGAGCGCAAGGACAATCGCGATGATACCCGCGACAAGAGCAATCGGCCCTGCTGCCCACAGCCCAAGTGTGTGCCAAGCAAATCGCGGCTTCAGAAGCACGAACTCACCGTAGCGGGAGACCAGGTAGTCGATCACCTGACCGTCTGTATCGCCTGCCACCAGGCGCTCTCGCACGAGCACACGCAAATCCTTGGCAAGCGGTGCGTCGCTGTCGTCGATCGACTGGTTCTGGCACACCATGCAGCGAAGTTCGGCCGACAGGGCCCTGGCCCTTTCTTCCAGAGCCGGGTCGTCCAGCACCTCATCCGGGGCAACCGCGAATGCCGGCGCACTCAACAGGGGAAGCAACAGCAACAGGCTGGCAAGAAACGTGCGCATGCTCTTGTCCCTACTCGGCCGGCGCGGGCAGCGCCGCCTTGCGTTTTGCCGCGGGTTTCGGTGCGCCGATGCGCAGTCTCCTGTCGGCCATGGAAAACACCGCGCCGATCGACATGATCACGCACCCGATCCAGATCAGCGTGATCAACGGCTTGAAATAGACCCGGACGTCGACGGCCCCGTCTCCGCGGCTTTCACCGAGGGAGAGATAGAGCTGCGAGAAACCGATTGTGTGGATGCCGGCTTCCGTGGTCGGCATCTGCCGCGCCGTGTAGACCCTCTTGGAGGGTTCCATTTCGGTGACAAGCGCCCCGGCCTCACGGACGGTGAAATGCCCGACCTCCTCGGTGAAGTTCGGCCCCTGCCTCGGCACCGCCCCGTCAAAGGTCACATCGTAGCCATTGACCTCGACGGTCTCGCCGGGCCGCATCGTTTCGATCCGCTCTTCCTGAAAGGCCGATGCCGTCACAATGCCGAGAACAGTGACACCGACCCCGAAATGGGCGACGGCCGTGCCCCATGCCGACCCGGGCAACCCGATCAGACGCGATAGTGCCCTTTTCGGACCGATTTCGAAGAACTTCACACGCGTTACAATTTCGGAAACAGCCCCGGCCATGACCCAGACGGCCAGCCCGACACCGAGGGGTGCCAGGACCTTTTCCATGCCCCAGAGCCAGAAGGTGAAGAGGGTGAGCACCAGCGCGAGACCGAACGCGGCATAGAGACGCTGGCAGGCAGCAAGGAGATCGCCGCGTTTCCAGGACATGATCGGTCCGAAGGGGATCGCCATCAGCAGCGGGATCATCAGCGGCCCAAAGGTCAGATTGAAGAAGGGTTCACCGACCGAGATCTTCTCGCCCGTTACCGCGTCCAGGGCCAGCGGATAGAGGGTTCCGACAAAAACAGCGGTACAGGCCGCGGTCAGGAACAGATTGTTGAGCACCAACCCGCCTTCGCGGCTGATCGGGGCGAACAGACCGCCCTGCTTGAGCATCGGCGCACGCCAGGCATAAAGCGCCAAGGAACCGCCGATGAAGAAACACAGCAGGCCAAGGATGAAGACACCGCGAGCCGGGTCCGTTGCGAATGCGTGAACCGATGTCAGCACGCCTGAGCGCACCAGGAAGGTTCCCAGCAGCGAAAGCGAGAACGTGAAAATCGCGAGCAGAACGGTCCAGACCTTCAGCGCTTCGCGCTTTTCCATCACGATCGCCGAATGAAGCAATGCTGTTCCGGCAAGCCACGGCATGAAGCTGGCATTTTCAACCGGGTCCCAGAACCACCAGCCGCCCCAGCCGAGTTCGTAATAGGCCCAGTAGGACCCCATGGCGATCCCGAGTGTCAGGAAGCACCAGGCAAGCAGGGTCCAGGGCCGCACCCAGCGTGCCCAGGCCGCGTCCGTCCGGCCGAGGATCAGCGCGGCGACCGCAAACGAGAAGGTGATCGAAAAGCCGACATAGCCCACGTAGAGAAGCGGCGGGTGGATTGCCAGACCGATGTCCTGGAGGATCGGATTGAGGTCCGCACCTTCCAGAGGCGGATTGGGCACACGCGCGAAGGGATTGGACGTTACGAGCAGAAACAGGATGAAACCGCCGGTCACCCAGGCCTGGACGGCCAGCGTCGCGGCTTTCAGATCCTGTGGCAGGTTGCCGCCGAAGACGCCGACAAGCGCTCCGAAGAACACCAGGATCAGCACCCAGAGCAGCATCGAGCCCTCATGGTTGCCCCAGACGCCGGTAAACTTGTAGAGCAGCGGTTTTGCCGAGTGGGAGTTCTGCACAACGTTCAGAACGGAGAAGTCCGACGCCAGGTATGCAATCGTCAGCGCGACGAAAGAGACCAGGATCAGCATGAAAAGCGTGACGGAAATCGGTGGCGCGACCGCCATCAGCCTGCCGTCTCCCGACAGGGCTCCCCACAAGGGCAAGACACACTGAACAAGGGTCAGTGCAAATGCCAAGACAAGTGCGTAGTGTCCCAATTCTACGATCATGCGCGCGTCCCGTGTTCCCCCGCAGGCCCCGTTTCCTAGTTGGCTTCGCCTTCGCCGCCTTGCCAGTGACCCTGGTCTTTCAACGCTTCGGCAACTTCCTTGGGCATGTAGTTCTCGTCATGCTTCGCCAGGACGCTGTCGGCGACGAACACGCCGTCGGTTCCGACAATTCCTTCCGTCACAACACCCTGCCCCTCGCGAAAGAGGTCGGGTAGTATTCCTTTATAGGTAACGGCGACCGCGTTCGCCATGTCGGTTACCCGAAAACTCACTTCAGCGTTGTCAGAACGCACCACCGAACCTTCTTCCACCAGACCGCCAAGACGGATACGCTGACCGGCAGGGATCTGCTTTTCGGTGATATCCGTCGGACTCTGGAAGAATACGATCTGGTCATTGAGCGCAAAAAGGATCAGGCCGAGCGCGACTGCGAGCACCGCTCCTGCCGATCCGATCAAGGTCAATCTTCTCTGCTTGCGTGTCATTTCCCTGCGTCCGGTTATGCGCCTGCCGGGGGCACGACCCCCGGAGCAAATCTTTCCATCAGGACCCGCTTAGCCCGAGCGAGGTGGCCGTGTCCTTGATCAGTGACAAATCGTCCGGTTTTCCGGCATAGGCATCCTCGGCGGCCGCCAGTGCTTCGCGCGCCTTCTGCGGCTCGCCCAGAACCATGTATGCCCTGATCAGCCGGCTCCACTCCCCTGCGCTGCCGCCATCCGCTGCCAGCCTTTCGGCAAGGCCGGCAACCATGCCGCCGATCATCGCCTGCCGGTCCTCGGCGGACATCTCCTGCGAAGCCGCAACGTCTTCGGCAGTCGGACCGCTCAACTGACCGGCAACCGGCCGCTGTTCCAGACCCGCAAGTTGCTGACGCGCGGCAGCCACCCAGGGTGCCGTCTCGTCCGCGCCCTCCAGCAAGGACTTCCATGCCTCGACAGCACCGTCCCGGTCGCCGTCCTGCCCCAGCGCGATTGCAAGAAAGAACCGTGGTTTCACGGCTGTGGGCTCAAGCGACACGGCCTGTTCGAAGGAGCGCTTCGCGTCCGCCGTGACAAGACCCTGGTTGGCCATCGTGAGGGCCTCGCCCATGTCCGTCAGCCAGTCGGGCCTCGGCCCGAGGATACGAAGGGCGTTGGCATAGGCGCGTGCCGAAGCCTGCGGCTGGCCCATCGACAGATAGACCGGCGCAACGACGGCCCAGCCTTCGCCGTCCTGCGGATTTTCCGCAAGATGGCGTTCCACGCGCGCGACAAGCAGCTCGACCGACTGTTCCTCGGCCGGCGCGTTCAACCGCGTGATCAACGGTTGATCGGGTTTGTCGGGAGAGCCCAGGGCGAAGTAGATCGCCAGCGAGATCAGCGGAAGAGCGGCAAGGGCGACAACCTGTGCGGTCTTCAGCCGAAACCCGGAGGATGAGCCTTTCTGACGGCTTTCATTCTTGTCATGAGCTGCGAGCAGCCGCCGCGCGGTTTCAGTCCGCGCTGCCGCAGCAGCCTCGGCATCGATCAGACCGCGTTCCAGCTCGCTTTCGATCGCGGCGAGTTGCTCCCGGTAAACAGCCTCGTCGGCACTGCCGATCGTCTCCGCCTGCGACCGCCCTGCCCGCGCCAACGGAACGAGAACCGACAATGCGGCAATTCCTGTCATCAGTGCGAGTAAAATCCAGAATATCATGGGCGCACTATAGACAGTGCAATACGGGCAAATGCAAGACGAACCGGATGTGACCCGCCGTCGCGCCGCTCACAATCGTGTTGGCGGATAGCGGGATGAAAGCTGCGGTTCAGTACCTGGCGAGAACGCTCGACACCAGTTTGCGCTCCGGTGCCGGCTCGCTCGGAGCATTCTGGTTCGACGCCTTCGCGAAGGCAGCATCGCGGCTGCGGCGCAACTGCGCGGCATAATCGGCACCGAAGTAGATTTCCGAGAGCGTGATTGCCACGTCGGCGGCGGATGCGTGAGTTTCTATCTGGACACCTTCCGCCTTTCCCAGGTCGGTGATCAGCGACCGCGTGACGATCTCGAGCGTCTGTTCGACGGCCTGGCGGGTCTGCTTGCCGACCTCGTTGACCGCGAAGGTTTCAGACGCCGTCCGCGCCATGGTCACGACGCGAAGTGTCCTGACCGCATCGTCGACGGCCGACTTGTCGGTCACGAGCACGCCGTCCTTGTCGAGTTTCGGCACCTGCAGGGCGCGACGGATCGCACCGCTCGCGCCTTTCAGTTCGCGGGTGACCTCTCCGGAGATATTGCGCTTGGTGTCCGCCAACCGCTGGTGCCAACGCCCCGACAGCGACAGATCCATGTCCCGTTCGACGCCGCGCACGAGTGCATGATAGTCAGACAACGCTTCCGAAAACGCTCCCGGGTCATCGCTGTTGTGACGGTGATCCAGCGCCCGTATCTGAAGGCGCTCGGCCTCGCTCATGACAATGTCGACAAAGGGAGCGAACTGGGACCCGGCAATCGTCCTCGGATCCTCGTCGCCGGCAAGCCTGCCCGCGAAAGTGCAAAGGGCTGACGGTGTGTCGGATCGATCCACCAGCGCTGCGGCAATGATCGGAACGTGATCCGGGAAGCGGTTCGAGCACTTGTCCACCAGTCGCAAGACGTCATGATCCTGCTTGAGCCGATGCTCGTTGACCCTTTCCGGAATGCTCTGGAGGAAAGGCGTGAGCCAGCGTTCCGCAGCAAAAACCTTCTGGATATCCTTCAGTTCGGCGATGCCGCGCTCCCCGCCGAGTTCCACACCAATAATGCGTCTTTTCTTTTCGGATACTTCACTCGCCTCCAGGGTTTCACCGAGTGCATCGACCGCGCGGGTCCTGAGCGCCTGAACGAGCGCGTCGACCCTTTCGCCGCTGACGGCGGCGTTGCCCGCCTGGTCGAGAACGGTCTTGACCTCATTCGGCATGACGTCGCGGGCAAGCCATTTCCAGACCCTGTCGAGCATCGGGCGATGGATGCGGCCTTCCTGCCGGTTCGGCAAGGTTTCATCGATAAGGAAATCGTCAAGCGGCGAGAAGAAAAGTTTGTGTATCTGTGCACGCCTCACCTCCCCGTCTGGAGACTCGAGCGCGGTTGTTCGCGGCTTTTGAACCAGGGCGGCTGCGGCGGTGAGGATAAGATCCAGATGCGGATCGGTGCTTTCCTTGCGCTTGGAATTTTCCAAGTTTCTGACCAGCGACCCCAGCGCTTTCGGGCTGAGGCTGCTCAGATAGGTCCTGATTTTGATTTCAAGCTCGTTAGAACGGGTCATCAAAGGGTTCAGCGCCAAGATCTAGATCCCGCCCATGATACCCGCACAAGGATTAAGCAATTGTTGAGAGAAAACGCAGCGCCATCAACGGTTTTCGGACGAAAACCTAGCCGATTACCAGCCAGTTGCCGCGGTCTGTTTCGCAGGCTGTCCCGCGCGCCTGGAGGGTACGTCCGCGCAGGACCATTTCATGCGTGAACTCCCTGCACTTCGTTTCATTGACCGTGTAGACCGGTCCGGGACGGACCTGACCGCTGCGGCCTGTGCGTTCATTTTGCCACGCCACAGCCGCACCCAGGCCACGTGCCCGCAGGGCGCGGTTCTGCGCGTCTTCGGCCGCCCGCCGGTCCGACGGGTCCAGCGCATCGCCGAACTCGTTGTTCACGAGAACCGAGATTGCCGTGTTGGCTTCAGACCCCGCCACGTTTTGAGACGGGTCGCCGAAGAAGGACCCGAGGCCCTCCGTATTCGTGGTGCCGGACGTCATCGAGCATCCGGCCAAGGCGGCGGCAAAGGCAACAATGGCGATATCGCGCAGTCGCATGCTCGGAAGCTCCCAGGGTGTACGGTGTCCGGGCCAAACCCGGAGACGAATAAGTGATATTTTCAATTTGTGGCCGAACTTGGCCACAAGAATGTCTTTTCGGTGCGGCGTCCGTTCACTTCCTATCACAGCTCTTCGACCTGATTCTTAACAGGAACTTGAAAATTGTTAATCACGTGACAAGGCAGGAAGGATCAGGCTCGCCTTCAGTCCGCCGAGATGCGAGCCGGCCAGCTTCAATTCTCCGCCGTAAAGCGCTGCAAGATCTGCAACAATCGATAATCCCAGCCCGGTTCCCGGTACGGTCTCATCCAGTCTGCGGCCGCGCTTGACGGCCTCGGCGCGCTGCTCCGGAGACAGCCCCGGACCGTCGTCTTCCACGATGAGCGCGAACATCTCGCGATTGCTGTCCGGTTCGCTCACGGATTCGATCGTCACATTCACGCGCGAAGATGCCCACTTGCAGGCATTGTCGATCAGGTTGCCGCTCATTTCCTCAAGATCCTGGCTTTCACCACGGAAACGCAGATCTCCGCCGGGTTCGAAGGAAACCGTGATCCCCTTGTCCTGATAGATCTTTCCCATCGCGCGAATCAGTCTGGCAAGCACGGGTTCGGTTTCGCTGGAGACACCAATGACCCGTCTTTGTGCCGCCATGCGCGCCCGTTCCAGATGATGCTGTATCTGTGTCGACATGATCGCCGACTGTTCGGCAACCTTGTCCGCCAGAGCGCCTTCGGACGCCCGTGCCTCGTTGGAAATGACCGAAAGCGGCGTCTTGAGACCATGCGCGAGATTTCCGACATGTGTGCGTGCCCGCTCAACAATTTCCTTGTTGGAAACAATGAGAGCATTCAGTTCAGCGGCAAGCGGCGCGATTTCGGTGGGCAAGGCCTCATCTATCCGGTCCGCCTCGCCCAGGCGGACAGCCGAAAGCGATGCCCGCAGTCTTGTGAGAGGCTTGAGGCCGAACCGGACCTGAAGAAAGATCGCAAGGATAAGACCCAGGCCGACGATGCACAGCGTGATCGTCACCATTCGCGAGAATTCTGCAACGTCCGCCCAGAACCCGGCCGTCGCCGCGCCGACGGCAATCACGTAAGGGGTGTTTCCGATCGAAATACGTTGCTGCATGACACGCACTTCGTCACCGGTCGGGCCGGCGATAAAACCAACATTGCCGTCCATGTCCGCGATCGGCGGCGTGTTCAGGGGGTCTCCGACCAGGGATTCGGATGCATAGAGGATACTTGGGCTGTCCGCGCGCCGCACCGTCCAGTACCAGCCGGACAACGGCAGCGAGAACCTGGGATCGCCGCGGTAGACCGGCTCCCTGACGGTCTGAACCTGGGGCTGCTCGTCGGCGCCATTGTCCTGTCCGGTGTCCAGCATCCCGGCGATGAGCGCCTTGATGTGGATTTCAAGCTGGGCGTCGAACGCCCGCTCACCGGCGTTCCGGTAAAGACCGACGAGAAAGATCCCGGCAAGAGCAAGCGTGATCGCGGACCAGAGCCCTGCGACGAAAACAAGACGCGTTGCAAGGGAGCGCTGCGGTTTGGCAGTTCCCTGGGCGCCCGGGCCTGCGCCTTTGTCAGTCGTCACCGGCTGTTCCAAGACGATAGCCCAGACCCCGGATCGTCTCGATCAAGTCGGAGCCGATTTTCTTGCGCAGTCTGCCGACAAACACCTCGACCGTATTGGAATCGCGATCGAAATCCTGATCGTAGAGATGCTCGGTCAGCTCGGTCCTGGAGATCACCTTGCCCTGGTGGTGCAGAAGATAGGACAGCAGGCGATACTCGTGAGACGTGAGCTTTATCGGGCTGCCGTCCACCGTCACCCGGCCCGCTCTGAGGTCAAGCCGTACGGGTCCGCAGGTCAATTCGTTGGAGGCATGGCCCGCGGCCCGGCGCACGAGCGCCCGCACACGGGCGAGCACCTCTTCCATGTGGAAGGGTTTGGCGACATAGTCGTCCGCACCGGCATCAATGCCGGCGACCTTGTCGGACCAGCGGTCGCGCGCCGTCAGGATAAGCACCGGCATCGTGCGGCCGTCCCGCCGCCAGTTTTCAAGAACAGAGAGACCATCAAGCGTCGGCAGGCCCAGATCGAGCACGACCGCGTCATAGGGTTCCGTATCGCCGAGAAAGTGGCCATCTTCGCCGTCACTCGCGCTATCGACGACATAGCCCGCCTCTTCCAGGGCAGTCACGAGCTGCCGGTTCAGGTCTGTATCATCTTCGACTACGAGAATGCGCATAGTGGCCAACTTCTTGAGTGATCGGGCGTTGCCTGGACAAAACCGGTAATGTGGTTCGGATTTACGGATCAAGTATCAGCTAGCGGTTGGCATTGACTGTGACCTTTGTCACCTTGCCACCCTTCAGCACCGAGAGGACATATACGTAACCGCCTCCCTGCTGACACAACTGCGCCTTGACGATTTCCCCGCCGGCCCTGCCGGCAACCGACCCAAGCGGCGCCGCCTTGCCGCTGGCGACCGCCTGGCGTGCCTGGGACTGGGACAGGCACGCTGCGTAGGCAGGCTGGACCATCGTCAGGGTCAGCAGCAGTATCGCAAAGATCCGTTTCACGTAACCTGTTCCGATTTTGTGTTTCGCTTTCATGGGCAAGGTGTAATCAATTTTTCCTGAACGCAAGCTGAACCCGCCGTTTAGAAACGTTTTTGCCAGGTCCGGGCGTCCGATGGCGATTGCTCTGGAAATTCGACCTGCTAATCTCTTCTGATGTCCAGGTCACAACGACTGCCAACGATGCACGCGTTCGTCAAAGCAGGCCTTTCCTGCGCCGCCGGCCGTCTGCGTTCACTTGCGTTCTGTCTCGTGGCGGCAGCCACTCCCGCTCCCGCGGCGGCCTGTTCGCTGTCGCTCGTTCTCGCCATGGACGCGTCATCGAGTGTCGATCATCTCGAACATGACCTGCAGCTGAATGGTCTGGCGAATGCGCTGAGTGACCCCGAAGTGGTGCAGGCCATCGAAGCTGTCGGCGGGATCTGGATCATGAGCTTCGAATGGAGCGGCCAGCGCCAGCACTTTCTGCAGTTCGGCTGGCGCTATCTCGAAGATGCCGAAGACGCCGAACAGGCAGCCGACGAACTCAGATCGTCCCACAGAGGTTTCATCGGCTTTCCGACCGCAATCGGCTATGCCCTGGGCTATGCTGCGGTTCAGATGGGCCGGGCGCCCGCGACCTGCGCGCGGAAGGTGATCGACGTGGCCGGAGACGGCATCAACAATGACGGCTTTCCGCCTTCCAGCGCCTACAAGGCGTTCGATTTCGAAGGCGTGACCGTCAACGGCCTCGTCATTGCGGACCAGGACACAACGACGATCGACTACTACCGCGAGCACGTGATCAGCGGGCCCGGTGCCTTCATCGAGGTCGCCGCCGACTATGAGGACTATGCGCGCGCGATGAAGCGCAAGCTCATTCGCGAAATCATCGGCAACGGCTACGCAGCCAGAAACTGACCTCTCAAGCCTTGCGCCGGGCTGACTGCGTTTCAAGGGCCGCGGCGAAGTCCTCTGCGGACATCCCCTTTCCCAATGCTTTCAGAAACAGCTGTTTTTGCGTCACCGGCGCAAGACCGCCGACGGGGGGATCCGTGTCCAGATTGGTCGGGAACGAATAACCTTCCGCACACGCGGAGACCGCGGCCTCGATTTCAGCCCTGCCCCAGTCACCGGAGCGGCTCTTTTCCAGGAGAACCGGATAGAGCACCCTGGACATTCCCTCCCGGTCGATGTTTTCCATGGCGCGGCAAAAGGCGGACGATATCTGGAGCAGGTTGGCCATGCGCTGAATATCGGCGCTTCTGTTCTCGCCGGCCGCATGAAACAGCGCCGGATTGAAAAAGATCGCATCGCCTTTCTTCAACGGCAGTTGCACATAGGCGCCTTCGAAGAAGTCCTGAAACACCTTTTCGCGGTAGGCCATGTAACCGGGCCGGTAAAGCTGCGAGAACGGCAGAAGCTTGGTCGGACCGCTTTCAACAGGCATGTCGGCATGGGCAATGCCCCCCTGGAGTGTCATGACCGGAGACAGATCGTGGACATGAGCGGGATAGCCGGCGCAGGTCTCCGCGTCCTGAAATCCGAGATGATAATCCCTGTGCGCCTGCTGGGCCGCGCCGCCCGGCCGCACGACATTCACCTGCGCCGTCATCTGGTAGTTCGGCCCAAGCCAGGCCTCGCAAACCGCGTCGACAAACAGATTGGCAAAGCAGCCGGCAAATGCCTCGGGATCGCGAAAACACAGTTTCTGCAACGAGTTCCAGATCCGGTCATTGGCACCGGCTGTCGCGAAATGGTCAGCACCGCCGCCGGCGGCAGACTTTTCCTCGCGGATAATATCCTGGAAAACGCGCGATGCGGCATCAAGAGGCGTGGTGTCGGCAAAGGCGCCGTCAAGAACCAGCACGCCCGAGCGATACATCAGGACATGCGCCCACTCCGCCATGAGCCGGCGTTTTCCCGCTTCACCGGCAATCACGGTACCAAGCTCGCTCACCTTGTAGATGGGAACATTCGACACGATGCACTCGGCAAGCGGCACGTCACTCTGGTCGAGCTTCTGGTCAACAAGAGCCTTGAAATCGTCGATGCTGCAGCTGCCGGCATCGAAATATCCATTGGAGACGACCTGGCGATCCATGTTTTCCTCCCGATTTATTCGTTGAGGACAGAGTACGCAAAAACCGGGTTGCAGAGACAGGAAAATTCCATCAAGAATCCATCAATGACCCATCGTTTTCCCGTCAAGGAAATTGCGGTCCAGTCCGGGTTGAGCACGGCCACCGTCGACCGGGTCCTGAACAACCGCGCCCATGTCAGCCCGCAGACGCGCAGGCGTGTCCAGGACGCGATTGCGGAACTGACGCGGCAGGAAAGCCAGCTTGCGGCCAGGGGACGCCGGTTTTTCATCGACATCGTCGCCGAAGCCCCCGTGAGGTTTACCCGTCAGATCCAGCAGGCGACCGAGGCGGTTCTTGCCGATTTCAGACCCGCGGCGGTCAGGCCCCGCTTTACTTTCGCCGAGACCATGAGCGTGGAGCAAACCAGCGCGATCGTTGAGAGGATCCTGCGCCGCGGAAGTCAGGGAGTGTGCCTCAAGGCCCGAAACACCGTGGAAACCAGGCAGGCGGTCAGGCAACTCGAAGACAAAGGCATTCCGGTTGTTACCGTCTTCACCGACATACCGAACATCGACCGGCTCGCCTATGTGGGGCTGAACAACGAAAAGGCCGGGCGAACGGCCGCTTACCTGATGCTGAAACTGCTCAAGGACGACGACAGGACACTCCTGACAACGCTCAGCCAACACAGTTTCCAGGGCGAGGAAGACCGCTTCAGGGCCTTCCGGTCCGAGCTTTCAAGGCTGCGTCCCGAGCTGGAACTGATCGATGCCAGCGGCGGCGGCGGGCTCAGTCCGGCGACCGCGCTTGGCGTGCGCGACAAGCTCCACGGCGTGAAGGCGATCTCCGGTGTCTATTCGATGGGCGGCGGAAACCTGGCGATCCTCAGAGCGCTGGACGCAGCGGGGATCGAACCGGGTGTCTTCATTGCCCACGATCTGGATGAAGACAATCTGGAGCTGCTGCGCGCCGAAAAACTGTCCCTGGTGCTCTATCACGACCTGCGCGCAGACATGCGGCTGGCCTTCCGGCATCTGCTCGCCTTCCACGGTGTCGGCGAGCCGCCGCGCTCGTCGGAGAGCGACATTCAGGTGGTCACGCCCCTGAACATTCCCGGTGACATCTGAACCGGGGCCTGCTCACGCATCGGGCCGCCCGTGGCCCTGCGCTTCCATGGAGCGATAGAAATCCTTGAGCGTCTTGCCGGGCTCCGGCCGGAAGACATCGCCCGTGTCCTTCACGTCGGACATGCGGTCCAGGCGGAACATGCGAAAGTCCCGGCGCAGTTCGCACCACGCCACAAGTGTCCAGACCTTGCCCCAGAACCAGAGGCCCAGCGGCCGGATCACGCGCGCCGACGCATCGCCCTTGCCGTCCATGTAGGAGATCGACAGGCTCTTGCGTGCGTCCGCCGACATTTCCAGGAAGTCGATAAGCCCGCGCACCTCCGGCGTCATCTCCGGCGCAAAGGCATGGATCTCGATCTCGTTCTGGCGCACGCGCATCTTGTCCGGCATGACGGCGTCGATCTTGATCATCGCCTCTTCGGCGGCGCGCGCCATCGCGGCGCCGCCCCAGGCGCGGATCAGCCGGGCGCCGGCCAGAAGGGCAACTATTTCGTCACGAGTGAACATGAGCGGAGGAAGGTCATAGCCGTCACGCATGATGTATCCGACACCGGCCGCCCCCTCGATGGGAACACCGGATGCCTGAAGATCGGCAACGTCGCGATAGATCGTGCGCTCCGATACTTCGAGCCATTCGGACAATTGCCGGGCCCGGACTAGCCGTCCGCCGCGCAGATACTGCACGATCTGAAACAGGCGGTCAGCGCGTCTCATGCGCAGGGGCCCCTTCGAAGAACAGGTTTCAAAACGTCACTCCACATTCTCCAAAAGGGCTCCCGGTTACATTCTAGCTTGCATTGAAGGCAAACATTCCGATCGAATTCCCGTCCGGGTCAATGCCATAGGCGAATCGACCGGCCGGTATGGGGATCGGATCGGATACTACCTCGCCGCCTGCTTTCGCGAAGCGTTCCATCGTGGCTTCGAGCGCATCGGGACACAGTATGTGGATCGTCGGTCCGGTTCCTTTTGCAGCAGGTTGCCCGGGATACAGATGTCCCGCAACGCCCATGTCCGTCTTGGTCGGGAACATGGCGATGTGGTTCGGCCCCATATCCGTGATCAGGTTCAGCTCGGTCTGGAATACCTCGTTGTAAAAGCGGATCGCCTTGTCGAGGTCCGAAACCGGAATTTCCATCCAGACATTGAAATTGTCAGGAACGAAAGTCATGAAAAGTCTCCTGTTGTGCTGCGATGAGAGGACCCTAGCAGCCCCCTCCTGACAGCCTTCTGTCAGGAGAGTTTCCGGTTTTCGTTTCTGATGCCGACACGATTGACCACCGGCGTGTGACACTTTCGAGAATGTGTGACACAGCGTGCATCCGGTTTGATGCAAAACCTTAACGTGATAGACAATCTATCGTCACCAAAGCCATTGACAGTCGGCTTGGCTGGCTCAGCAGCCATACCCTTCGGAGGCTCTCATGAAAAAACTGACCCTGGCCCTGCTTCTGGCAGGCACGAGTGCATTCGCATCCGGTGCGAATGCCAAGGATGCAAGTTACGTTGGCGGCGTGGACGTGGTTCGCGGCGATCAGGCAGCGGAAACAGCGCGCGGAAAGGTATTCGTCGACACGAACCGCAATTCCAGACTGGACGAAGGTGAAACGGGTCTCGCGGGTGTCCTGGTCTCGAACGGCAAGGAAGTCACCGTGACCGGACCCGACGGCTCCTACGAGCTGCCTTCCTACGACGACATGAACCTCTTCATCACCAAGCCGGCCGGGTATGCCACGCCGGTCAGCGAGGACATGGTTCCCCAGTTCAACTACGTGCACAAGGTCGCCGGCTCGCCGGACCTGCGCTTCGGCGGCATCGCGCCGACCGGCCCGCTGCCGCAGGCCGTGAATTTCCCGCTGACCGAGGACACGATCGGCAATGACTTCCAGTGTCTTGTCTTCGGCGACCCCCAGCCCTATAGCAACGCCGAAATTTCCTATGTGCGCAAGACGGTCGGCAACATGCTGACCAACCGCGACAACTCCAAAACGGAATGCCTGCTCTTTGAAGGCGATGTCATGGGGGACGACCTGTCGCTCTATCCCAGGTTCAAGAAGATCATCGCGACCGGCGGCGTGCCACAATACTACGTTGCCGGCAACCATGACCTCGATTTCGATGCAAAAAGCGATGCCGACAGCTTCGACACTTTCCGCCGCGAATTCGGTCCGGAATACTATTCCTTCGATATCGGTCAGGTGCATTTCGTCGTTCTCGATGACGTGCGCTATCCGTGCAACGGTGTCGATGACCATGCGTTCTGCGACCTGTCCGCAAGGCCATCCTATAACGGCGTCATATCCGAGCGCCAGCTGGAATGGCTGAAGAACGACCTCGCCAATGTTCCGCAAAACAAGCTGATTGTCCTGAACGCGCATATCCCGTTCGTGACCTACACGGATGCGAGCGCCCAGAAGCACCAGGTCGACAATCTGGACAAGCTCTACGACATCATCGGCGACCGCCCTGCGCTCGGACTTTCCGGCCACACGCACACAACCGAACAGATCCTGCCGGGCGAATATTTCAAAGGCTGGAAGGAAGCGACCAATACCGGACCGGCGAAATTCCACCAGATCGTGACCGGTGCAGTTTCCGGCAGCTGGTGGGCGGGTGATCTGAACAATTCGGGCGTGCCGCATGGAACGCAGCGTCTGGGCTCACCGCGCGGCTACTACGTTCTGGATTTCTCAGGCCCGGACTACGTCGACACCTACCTGACCTTCGAAGGCACGAGCAACGACCAGATGCACGTCTCCTTCAACACGCCGCGGTTCCGCACATGGGCGGAAAGGCTGATCGGCTACACCAAGCTCTACGATGTGCCGAGCGACATCACCCCGCCGGTCACCGTCAACGACCTCGGTGACATGGACATGCTGACCAGGGACGATCTCGCCGGCACGACCTATGTCGCCGTCAACGTCTGGAACGGATCAAGGGACTCCATGGTTTCGTTCACGATCAACGGGGGTGCGGCGACCGATGCGGTGCGCGCACAAAAGGGGGAAGGCGAAGCAGCATTGGTTGGTCCGACCTACGCCGATCCGCTCGCCCTTGCGAAACAGTCGACCAACGGCCGCATCGCCGTGAAGAGCACCGATGGCGGAGAAGAGACCGCAGGTTTCTATACCTGGAAGGGTACCCACTGGACAGGGGTTGCTGGTCCGTTCCAGGACTGGATGCTATCCAACAAATCCAGCCATTTGTGGCGCGCGGAACTGCCGAGAGATCTGCCGGTCGGCGTTCATACACTCGAAGTGACGACGAAAGACCGTTACGGGCGCATGTTCAAACAGTCCAGGACGTTTGAAATCGTCGAGGATTTGCCGCAGATGACGTGGCAGGACAAATTCTGGCAGTAGTCCGGCAAAACTGCCGGAGACCGCCTGCAAGACTTGTCCCGGGTGCACGTCGTGCCCGGGACCGTTCGGACAGGGACCATGAAACCGATTTGCCAGCGCATCAGTCGTACCCTCGAAATTTTCGTTTTCTGCGCGGTTGCGGTGCTGCTGACCTGTGCGCCCTCCTCCGCTCATTTTTCCGAGGGCACGAAGGTTCGCACGATCCTTGTCGCGGAAGACGGCGGCGATCTCGTCGCCATCGTGCGGGTACCCGCGCCGCTGGTGTTTTCCGACCTGGTCGGCAGGGCGCAAGTGGACCAGGTGCCGTTGTCGTCGCCCTTTCTGCGCCTGGAGACCACCGGCACCGGCGTGCGGTACCGGATCGACACGGAAGCCGTTGCCCGTGACCGGGCGGGTTTTGAGAACAGGCTTCTGGCCGCTCTCGTTTTTTCGCAGGCCGGGCTCGACCTGAAGGCCTCCCTCACCGGTTTCACCGTTCATGCCCGACGGCCGCAGCAGCTGCTGGACAACCTTGACGCGGCGCGGGCAGCGATCGGGGACGACGGCACATCCCTCGATCCCGTCTTCGGCACGGCTGTCATCGACTATGCCGTCCGGATCGAAAGCCCGGATCCTGCAGGCGACCTAGAGATCAGATCCGGATACGCCCCTCTGCTGCCGGGACCGGGGGTCGCGATTGAAAACCATCTTGTCGACGCAAGAATACAGCCGCCCTTGTCATCGACCGCGCCGGGACAACTGGAAACACCGGCGGTTCTGGACGGGTCGCGCCTGTCCACCTTCCTGCATTTCGTCTACCAGGGCATGCTGCACATTCTCGAGGGGCTGGATCACGTTCTGCTGGTCATTGCCCTTGCGCTCGGGGTCGGCGCGACACGCAAGCTCATTTATCTGGTAACCGCCTTCACAATCGGCCACTCCGTCACGCTGATCGCGACCTTTCTGGGCGCAACGCCCACCTGGCCCTGGTTCATTCCAACCGTTGAGGCGGCGATCGCGGCCTCCGTTCTTTATGCGGCCGTCGCGGCGATGATCAACAAGTCCGGATCCGTGCTGGTGTTTGCCGGGATCGGATTGCTCCACGGTTTCGGATTTTCGTTTGTGCTCGGCGATATCCTGGGGCGGAATGCACCGGATCTGGTGCCGGCCCTTCTGGCCTTTAATGTCGGCATCGAGATCGGCCAGCTGCTGATCCTGGCGGTTCCCCTTTCCGCCGTCTTCTGCCTGGAGAAACTGGCAACACCGGCCTTGCGGCCTGCAAGGCTCGGCACACTTGCCGCGATCGCGATCCTGTCTTCCTGGTGGGTTGCGGAACGGCTCGGCGGAATTGTCTCGGCTGTCTGACAGACCTGCCCTGATCCCGGTTTGATTCTGACCGATGTTTCGGTCCTGACGTATCTTTCGCGACAAAGCTGTGCGCATTGCCCAGCCGAGGGCCCGTGTCTGACGCGGAATTGCCGCCAGATTGATCTGCCTCAAGGTCGCCGTCGCGACGAGGCGGCACCTTGTGCTTCTAAAAAGGAGGCATGAATGAGCCACGTTCCCCACGAACTGCACGAAGAATTTCCGGAAGCCGCGGACGCAATCCACACATTAAAAGCCAATGATGCCCACTTTTCGCGCCTGGCCGACGAGTATCACACCATCAATCGCGAAGTGCATCGCATTGAAACAAATGTGGAACCTGCTGCAGACGAAGTACTGGAAGACCTGAAGAAAAAGCGTCTTCACCTGAAGGACCAGATAGCCGCGATGTTGACGGCTGCGGCAAACACCGCGACCTGAGCCCCTCCTTTTCAGGCCGGTGTGAGTGCCCGCGCCGTCCCCGTCCGACGGCGCGGGCCGCCCTTCCAGGGCGGATCACGAACCTCGCGGTGACGATCCGGGCGGACATTTCTGACAACGCAGCCGCCCGTACAGGACGGCAGACGACGGTTTCGGTATTTCTACTGACGACGGGTGGTCATTTTGTTTCGCTAATTACATAACCCTGCGGTAGTTGATCTTGTAGGCTGCGCAAATGAATTGGAGAAACCCTTTTAGGGCCAGACATTTGAGCATCCTGGAAACAACCGGTGATACCGGCATCCAGGCTGACGCAGCGGCGCTCCAACGCGAATTGGGGCGGGACGCCTGCCTTGCCGACACGTTTTCTGACATGGCCTTGAACCGTTCCGGATCGTTGTTCCGATCGATGCAACGACGGGCTTCGCCCGCACCCAAGTTCAGGCGCGTGCCCCCGTCAGTCTTTTCCACGTGCAGATCCTCGTCCTGCACACACATCCCTCAGATGCGGTCATCGCGTGCGGAGGCGCTCGGTGCCAGCCATGGAAGATGAGATGGTGCAGGTCACGGTACACACGTCCTTCGAGAACGAAGACAAGGCGCAAGAACGGGCTGCGCGCTTCGCGTTCTTCTTTGTAATTGATGTCAGCGACTTCAGCATAGCGTTGCCGATCACCATCGAGGAACCGGACCCCGGCAAGCTGGAAACGGTCCGGCAGAAGGCAATTCAGGACTTCCGGATGCTCATCCGGCAGATCGCCGAGACGCCCGTCACCACCGGCGTGACCGCACTCCCGAACGCCCATGACATCAGCGTCGACGCCTGACCGGGACAGGCGGTTTGGAAAGCGGGAACCCCAGGCGAGACAGTGCCAAAAATTTGGCGGTCGCGCCCGCGCCTCCTGACCTCGACTGTCGCAGCCTTACTCCGGACCGGCTGTATCAGATATCGACCCAGCAAATTTGGCGAAGTCGTCCATCGACATAAGCTGAACGCCCTGCCGCTGCATGGCAACAAGTCCGCCCGGATAGACCTGCGTGATCGCCTCCGGAACGGCGCCGACGCGATAATGGTGATCGGTCGCGCCGTATTGCGTCGCCCGGACGCAATTCGGGAAAGTCATGCCGATGAAAACGACGCTGTCGATATCCTTCGCTTTTAAAAAAGCATTCAGGCTGCTGCGGTCGAAGCCGTTATAGTGCGGCTTGTAGATGACGTATTCATTCGGCCCGATCTGCTGTACACCGAGGTTGAGCAGCGTCTTGTAATCCAGTGTCACGTCACCGGGCGTTGTCGAGGCGACAAGTTCAGAGCCCCACGTGCCGGGCACGGCCATTGTGAACTGGCCCTTTTCCATCTGCCATCGACGCGCCATGTCAGCGTCGCTTCCATCTGCGTAGTACATCCTCACGATGTGAACGATCAGGGAACCGGTTTCCCGCCAGAGACTGGTTTGCTTCGCGATGTTCGGAACAACGGTTTCGATATCCGTTTCGGGAGCCGAACCTTTCGCCGTTCCCCAATCGTTTTGGGTGTCGATAATCAAGAGGGCCGTCTTGTCTCGATGAAGTTCGGTATCTGGTGTCCGGAGATTGTGCTGCAGCAGTTCCTGGAAGGTTTTCTTTTGCGTTACAGTCCATGGCACCTTGGTATAGAAGTTCTTGTCGTAGTAACTGGCACTCGTATCGTCGAAATCGGCCTTGGCACCGGAGACCGACAGCGCGAAGAGAGCGCATGTCAGGATGGTGATCGGTGCAGATTTCAATGCGGTCCACATGATTAACCCCTTCGCGGCCACGCAAAACTTTTACGTGTTTTTTTAATTTTCAAACTTTAAATTTAGTATCGTTGCGTAAACCACGTTATGCAGAATGCGCAAAACGTCGACCCATTGTGCGGAACTGCGCGCATATCCACTCATGCCTCCGCCCTCCTGAAGATTCGCGTATTGCCTAATCCGGCCGATCGGTTTCTGGTAAGCGCCGCGCAGAGGCATGTCGTCTTCCGGATACAGCGCAGCCTGTTTCCAGACCACGCGACAGAAACGCCTGCCGTTTCGTGCGCAGCTCCTCTCGACTTTCGGTTGCACTTTTGCTTGTATGCAGGCGGGGGACCGGAAAGGTCTGACATGGAAGTGACATTCGCGGCTGTTCTGGCAGCCTGCGGAGGCTGGTTCAGGCGGAAAGTGCTCACACGGCTGGATCCAGTGTACGACAGTCCAACGCCCTCGGAAACGGCTGATCCCTTCACCCGGTACTACAACCCCGCCGAGTTTCAGGAACTTACCGAACCCTATCGGGAAGCCCGCCACCGGCTTTGGGCCAAGATCGCGAAAAAGCGCTGGAAGATGAACCCGGCCTATATGGGCATGCCGCGCCTTGACGAACTTGACGCGGTCGTGGAAGAAGCCAGGGAAACCCGCACGTCCTTTGCGGTGTTCTGGAACCATGAGCGCGTGAAGGACGACGAGCTTCATGACCTGGTGAAACAGGAATATGCTAGGCTTGTCCAGCTTGAAATGGACGCAGAGGATGCCCGGTTCGAATGGCTTGAGCAAGTCGCCCGATGGCTTGACGGTACCGGCGCGCTTTCGCTTGCCGAGATCCATAACCAGGAGCCCAAACAGTGGTCCGGCGCCGTGCGTCAGGCCCTTGACCGCCAGGTAAACGGCAAGTCCGCAAAAGTTCAGAAATCCGTCCGGGCAAAAGAAGCTTCCCAGTGTCCGCCGGAAAAACCCGCCACCTGAACCAAAAAAATGGCGCCAGGACTTTATCGAAAGCCCGGCGCCAGTCTGGGGAGGAACGACCCTCATCGTTCGAGTAAAATGTGGGATTTCCGGGCCAAACTTACAAGGAAATAAAGTGTGAGATAAGTGTGAGGAAAGACTGCGTTCCTTTCGCATTCATCAGATAATACAGAGCCTTATCCGAGACCTTGACGAGACGGAATGAGTCCTGTTTGCTCTTGAAGATCTTCAATCCCGGGGCGATTCATGGCCAGGTTCTTCCTCATCTTCTCCTGTTTCCTTCTGTACGTGCCGGGGCTTGCTCTTGCCGCCGACTACTGCGTGGACGTCAATTCTAAAAAGGGCTGGCAGGGTGTCACCATTCCCGACGGCCAGATCACGCGCGTCAGCTTTTCGGGCGGCTGGAGCGTGATCAACGGGGTCTACAAGCCAGTCGGGCCGCGCGGCTATTCCGGCAAGGATGCCAAGAGCCTCGGCCCGTTTTACGGCTACAAGTTCGACCAGTCCTACGCCTTCGGGGAAATGCTCGTGAGAGACCAGGCTGGACGCATCGTGCCCTTTGCCGAATTCAGTGCCCTGGCCGTCAACACACGCAATCCGGCCGGCAACTATGCCTTCCGGATCAACGACCTCGACAAGGCCCTGTGGGACAATGCCGGCGTGATCAAGGTCTGCATTTCCATGCGCTGAGGCGTGTTTCAGGAGAAAACGGCGACATGAGCCAAAATACAGCACTCGTCACCGGTGCCGCGCGCGGCATCGGCCTGGCCACCTCGAGACTGATGATCGAGCGCGGCTGGCAGGTTGCCATGCTGGACCGGGACACTGAAGAACTTGCAAAGGTTTCGGCTGACCTGCAACACGCCGCGCCGTTTTACTGCGACGTGTCGATCCAGAGTGACGTCGATGAGACCATACCGGCCATTCTCGAGAGGTTCGGGCGGCTCGACGCCGTGGTCAACAATGCCGGCGTTGCCCAGTTCGGTCCGATCGAAGACACCGATTTCGAGACCTGGCGCACGGTGATGGACACCAATCTGGACGGGGTGTTTCTGGTTTCACAGGCGGCTGTCCCCGCACTGAAAGACACCCGTGGGTCAATCGTGAACATTGCCTCGATCTCCGGTCTGCGCGCGTCGACGCTGCGCGTCGCCTATGGCACCTCCAAGGCCGCCGTCATTCATCTGACCAAGCAGCAGGCGGCGGAACTCGGCGAGTTCGGCGTGCGCGTGAACTGCGTCTGCCCGGGCCCGGTGCGCACGAAGCTGGCCATGGCCGTCCACAGCCAGGACATCATCGACGCCTATCACGACGCCATTCCGCTCAACCGCTACGGCAGCGAGAGCGAAATCGCCGAGGTCATCGAATTCCTGTGCTCGGAACGTGCGAGTTACGTCACCGGCCAGATCATCGCCTCCGATGGCGGTTTCGAGAGCACGGGAATCGGCCTGCCGTCGCTGCGGAGCTGACATCGTTAGACGGCCGCGAGAAACTGCGCCGCAACCTGACGGTGATGCGGGCGGTCGCGGTGCTCGAAGAGATAGATTCCCTGCCAGGTTCCCAGCACCATTTCACCATTCACGATCGGAATGGACAGGGAGACAGGCAGCAGGGACGCCTTGATATGCGCGGGCATGTCGTCCGGACCTTCGTATGTGTGGATCAGGTACTGCATGCTCAGGTGGTTCGAATTCGGCACAAGACGCTCGAAAAAGGCCTTCAGATCGACCTGCACGTCCGGGTCCGCGTTTTCCTGGATCACAAGGGAACAGGACGTGTGCTTGACAAAGAGCGTCAATAGCCCCTCGCCCGCTCCTTCTTCCCGGAGCCAGGAGGACACGGTGCGCGTGAATTCATAAAGGCCCGGACCTCCGGTCCTCAAGGAAAAGACAGTGTGCATTCCGGCCCCGTTTGCCGTGTTGAAATCATGACTTGGGACGACCCTATACCAACCTCAACAAGTAAGAAGCTATTCGATGGTCTTTTTCAGGTTCGCCGGCAAGGAACGGTGCGCGGGGCGGCCTGGTTGGCCGGTCTAGCGGCGCGACGCAGTCCGGCGGGCCTGAAAAAACCACCGGAGGCCGCGACATGAGAGTGTTCCGCCGTGTCGCGCATCTTGGCCGATGCTCCACATCGCCCTGCGACACGCTCCTCGCGGAACACTCTCATGTCACGGTCGAATAGGTTCTTACTTTTTGAGGTTGGTATGAGCGAATAAAGCCCCGGTTGCAATTGTCCGGCTCCACCGCCATGTTGTGGCGTGACCTGTTCCCAACCGGTTTACACCCTCCGGAAGCCCAATGCCCCACCCAAGACCCAAAATACTGATCGCGACGCTCGGAACGCGCGGCGATGTCCAGCCTTACGTCGCGCTGGCACAGGAACTGGTCCTGCAAGGGGCGGACGTGGTTCTCAGTACCGGTGAAGGCTTTGAGGACATGATCGGGCGCGCCGGTGCGCGGGCGCGTCCGGTTTCGGTGAATTATCAGACGCTCCTGCAACAGGAAGACATCAGGGCCGCGCTTCATTCGCTGAAAGGCATGATCAAGGCCGCACGCCAGAACATCGTGCTTCAGCAGGATATCGTGAAAGAACTCTGGAAAATCGGACTGGAGGAAAAACCGGACCTGATCCTGTTCAATCTCAAGGCAACGGTGATGACGCTTGTGGGCCGCAGGCTGGGCGTTCCGGCCCTGCCGACCAGCCTGCAGCCGGTGCTGGCCGCGACAGGCGACTTTCCGCTGGCGCTGTTCGGACTGCCTGACATGGGAGCCTTCCTCAATCGCCGGAGCTTCGGTTTCGGCCGCCTCTTGATGAAAGCCGGTCTCGGATCGCTTTTCAGACCTCTCAAACAGGACGCGGCGGATGAACTCTCCTTGCCAGGTTCGACGATCGACGGGTTTCAACCCACTGGCGGAAAAGCACTTTCGCTCCAGGCCTTCTCACGTGCTCTGGTGCCGACACCTGCCGACTGGTCCGCCGAATTCTGGCAATGCGGCTACTGGTTCACGCCTTCACCGGCCAGCTTCGAACCGCCGGAAGACCTGAGGCGGTATCTCGCCGCAGGCGCTCCACCGGTCTATCTCGGCTTCGGCTCCATGCCGAGCAAGAACCCGGAAGACCTGACGAAAACGGTGCTGGCGGCGCTGGCGCAAACCGGCCAGCGCGCCATCCTTGCCACCGGCTGGGGCGGGCTTTCCAGGGAGAGATTGCCCGCGGGGCTTTCCAAGAACATCTTTCTGATCGACAAGGCGCCGCACGGCTGGCTGTTCCCGCAATGCAGCGGTGTCGTGCACCACGGCGGCGCCGGTACCACGCACGAAGCGCTGCGCTGGGGCCGGCCGTCACTTGTCTGCCCTGTCTTTGGCGACCAGCCGTTCTGGGGCCAGCGAGTGCACAGGATCGGCGCCGGACCGGAGCCGATCGCCCAGAAGAAACTGACACCGGACAACCTTGCCAAGGCGCTGAAGACACTCGATCACCCGGACCATGCTGCCGCGGCCGGCAAGGCGGCAGATATGATGGACAATGAACCTGGGGCAAGAGGCGCCGCGGCGCGCATTCTGAGCCTTTGCTCATCTGCATGATCTGCCGAGCCCGGGAACAGTCTCTTTTTCTTGCAGCGCCCGGCAACCTGCCGTGGTCAGGCTTCCAGCGCCTTGCTGATCTCCTGGTTGGTCACCCAGCCGATCACCGGCTCGGACGGGCTTCCGTTGGCTGTCACGAAGACATCCTGGCAATCATCCCTGCTCTCCATGCGCATCTTGGCGTCGGCAAGGGTTGCGCCAGCGCGTGCAAAGGCGATGGAGTGCGTTATGAAATTGCCGAATTTTTCGGGTGCGCGGGTTTCGCTTTCAAGATCATGCACCTTGTCCAGCTTATCGGCATTCGCAGCCTCGTTCTTGAAATTGACGGCCGCACCGGATGATGCCACCACGGCCCGCATCTCGCTCCAGATGCTCCTGTGAATGATACCGATACAGGCCTTGTTCGCCGTCAGAATCACGACCCTGGAAATCGGCCGGCCACCGGGTAGCTTCTGTTCCATCGCTTCCGCAATCTTCTGGAGCGGCACGTCCCGCAGATTGTCGTTGGGGGCATCCACGCTGCCGACGATGGCGCTGAGCGGGATCATCGCCTCCTCGATCGACACGGACCTGAGTTTCTTGCCCGAAAGCTTCACCAGGCTCTCGGTAGCCTTGCTGGCTGCCTCGAAATTCTGCTTGCTGAAGTAGTAGGCAAGCACGGTTCCGACCCAGGTCGCGAACAGAGGTAGAAGCGCCGCAAAGACGTACTGACTGTTCTCGACCTGCTTATCGGGGTCCTTGACTACAACCGTGCCAACGAACAGAACCACGAGAGACACGACAACCAGTCCGCCAATGGACAGTTTCACGATGTCTTCGGCAAGCATCTCGCGGAAGCCTGACGACGCTCCTGACGCAGGGTTCCCCTGTTCGCCAGCCTTGTCCCTGGACTTCCACAGCAAAACAACCATAATAAAGATGGCGATTAAAAGCCCGATTATTATTGCGTTCGAAGTGCTTGTTCCCAGCATAGCCCCCTCCGTAAATTCAAAAATCGAAAATGAACTTTAAAAACAGGATCGAATACTAAATCAGCTGTCGGCCTGCCACTACCAACCAGGATGCAATCTGAAATTGAAAAACGTCACCCCAAGACCCGGTTCGCGGTCAGAAACGGTGACGTGAACAGCCTGCAATTGCACCGATGGAACAGGTTGGCGCAGCATTTTCAACCGGCGCAAGGCGCAAGTCTTCATGCCGGCACGGACAGGCGGGAAACACACTCAGGCGTGGCGCCTGCGCTTTCGTTGGCGTTCTCCCTTTTCTTTTCCACGGCAGCCTGACACAACTGTTGCAGCCAGTTTCCAAGAAGGGGTCAGCCATCGTGTTTCCTGCCCGCTACAATGTTTTTGCCATTTGCCTCGCTCTGACACTTGTCGCTTTCGTTCTCATGTTCGCGGTCAACGTACATTTCTTCTGGCCTTTCCTGATCGTGGCGGCGCTATCGCTGGTCGGCCTTTACGACCTGCGGCAAACCAGGCATGCGGTCCTGAGGAACTACCCGGTTTCCGGCCATTTCCGGTATATTTTCGAAGCCATCAGACCGGAACTCAGACAGTATTTCTTTGAAAGCAACCAGGACGGAAAACCGTTTTCGCGCGAGCGCCGTTCGATGGTCTACGACCGCGCGAAAAACATCGAGGACGTCCTGCCCTTCGGAACCGAACTTGATGTCTACAACGATCATTACGGCTGGGTGAATCACTCCATCACGCCCAGGCACGAGAACCACGAAGAACTGCGCGTGACAATCGGCGGTCCGGACTGCACACAGCCCTACTCCGCATCTCTCTACAACATTTCGGCGATGAGCTTCGGCTCGCTGTCCGGAAATGCCATACTTGCGCTGAACAAGGGCGCAAAGGCCGGGCACTTCTATCATGACACCGGAGAAGGCAGTGTATCGCGGTATCACCGCGAAGGCGGCGGCGATCTCGTCTGGGAACTCGGCAGCGGTTACTTCGGCTGCCGCACGCCGGAGGGAAAATTCGATCCTGAGAAGTTCAAGGCGCAGGCGGCCGATCCCCAGATCAAGATGATCGAAATCAAGATGAGCCAGGGTGCGAAACCGGGACATGGCGGCGTGCTGCCCGGTGCCAAGGTAACGGAGGAAATCGCCGAGGCGCGGGGTGTTCCGGTCGGAGAGGATTGCATCTCCCCGGCGTCCCATTCCGCGTTCTCGACACCGATCGAGCTTCTGGAGTTCATCAGGACGCTACGCGACCTGTCCGGCGGGAAACCCGTCGGTTTCAAGCTCTGCATCGGTCACCGGTGGGAGTTCATGGCAATCGTCAAGGCGATGCTGAAAACCGGGATCAAGCCGGACTTCATCGTCGTGGACGGCGCAGAGGGCGGTACCGGCGCAGCGCCGATCGAATTTGCGAACCGGCTCGGGACCCCTCTGCTGCAAGGGCTTCTCTTCGTCCACAACAGCCTTGTGGCCACGGGCATACGCGACGACATCAAGCTGGGCGCCAGCGGCAAGCTCATCAGCGCCTTCGATATTTCAGGGACGATGTGCCTGGGCGCGGATTGGGTGAATTCCGCACGCGGGTTCATGTTCGCAGTCGGATGTATCCAGTCGCAGAGCTGCCACACCAACCGCTGCCCGACCGGTGTCGCCACGCAGGATCCAAAACGCCAGCAGGCGCTGGTGGTTCCGGACAAGGCAGAGCGCGTCACGAATTTTCACCGGAACACGCTGAAATCTCTCATGGCCTTCACTGCGGCTGCCGGCCTCGATCACCCGAGCGAGTTCAAGCCGGAACACTTCTTCCTGCGCGGCGGACCGCGTGAAGTCATGTCGGCGAATGCCGCCTTTACATGGCTCAAAAAAGGCGCCCTGCTCGACGACGTACACGACATACCAGGCTACTCGGCCTTCTGGGCGATGGCGGAGCCGGAGAGCTTCCAACCGACAAAGTCACTCGATGCGGCAAGGATGCTGAATCATCACCGATCGCATCACTGAGACAGGATTCTTGGAAGACCGGATGGGAGCCGGGTAGCGTGTTCGAACAGCCACCCGCTCAAAAATTTGGCCCGGCGGTAAAACCGCCGGGCCATTTCTTTCCACCTTGCACCGTCCGTTATCGAGATGCTGGCTTGTCTTTGCCTTTTTCCGCCTTGCCGGTTTCGGCAATCTGGGCGGCCGGAGGCGCGACCATCGGAGCTGCCGAGTCCGCAGCGTCTTCAGATGCCTCGCTGGTTTCACCCGCGTCCGTTTCCTTGCCTGGTCCCTCTGAAAGCCCATTCGTCAGGCCGGACAGACCGGACCCGTCCAGGCCGACTTCCTTCATCATGGCATCCAGCAGCGGAGCCTGGGAGCGGTACTTCAACGCGGATGAGACCATCTGATCGGCGAGGTTTCCACCTCCGCCCCCGTTCGGGCCCACGCCGCTGGCGGCCGCACCAGCGCCTCCGGTCATGCCATCGACCTGGATGATCTTGATGCCGTCGATCTGCTCCATCGGCTTGACGCTTTCCGCAATGATCTCAGGCAGCTGCTCCAGAAGCTTGACACGAACCTGCATCGCGATCTGATCCGGCGACAACAGATTGGCCGCTTCGTTGATCGCGCGCTGACCGGCGGCTTCCACTTCGTAGAGAGCCTTCTCGGCTTCCGCCCGGAGCTTGTCGGCTTCAGCGGAACCCTGCGCTTCGATGCGAAGCTTCGCAGCTTCGGCTTCCGCCGATATCCGGACGGCCTCGGCATGATCGGCAGCCGCCTGTTTCTGGGCTTCCGCACCGACGGTGACCGCGACCGCGTCCATTTCGGCTGCCTTGCGGGCTTCGATCAGTTCGATCTGCTTGTCGCGCTCCGCCACCTCGGTTTCCCGGGCGGTCGCGACCTGTTCGGCCGCACGCGCCGCAATCGCCCTTGCCTCGTCCGCCTCGGCCTCCGCCTCGGACTTTTCACGTGACTTGGCGGCAACGGCAATGTCGCGATCTTGCTCTGCAAGTTCGATCAGCTTCTGCTTGTCGACATTGGCCGCCTCGACGGTCCGCTCCTTGGATATCTCCCGCTCGCGGACCTGCTGGTCCATCGCGATCTGGCGCTCGGTGACGGCCTGGTTGGATTCAATGTCCTTTTCCTTGACCTTCTGGCTTGCAAGGATCTTGGCTTCTTCGGCTTCGCGCTCGCGCTCCGCCTGCTGCTTGGCGATCAGAGAAGACTGCTCGGCCCTGCGGATCTCGATTTCGCGCTGCTGTTCGAGCTTGGCGAATTCTTCCTCGCGGCTGATCTGCAGACGCTCCTGCTCCGCCTCGAGATTCTTGCGCTGAATCTGGACTTCCGTCTCCTGTTCGATGTCGTTGCGCTTCTTGCGGCGCTCCTCGATCTCCTGGGTCAGCTTGGTCAGACCTTCGGCGTCAAAGGCATTTTCCGGGTTGAAGTATTCCCGGTTGGTCTGGTCGAGGCCGGTGAGCGACACGGATTCCAGTTCGAGACCGTTTTTCAGAATGTCTTCGGAAACGGCAGCCTGCACCTTCTGGACGAAGTTCACGCGCTGCTCGTGCAGCTCTTCCATCGCCATTTCAGCGGCAACGGCGCGCAAGGCGTCGACGAACTTGCCTTCGACCAGTTCGCGCAGGGCTTCGGGTTTCATGGTCCGCTGACCCAGCGTCTGTGCGGCGTTGGCAATGGACTCGATGGTCGGCTGAACACGGACATAGAATTCCGCCAGAACATCGACGCGCATGCGATCCCTGGTGATCAGGGCCTGGTCGTTCGAGCGGCGCACCTCGAGGCGCAGTGTGTTCATGTTGACGGGAATGACATCGTGCAGCACCGGCAGAACGAGTGTTCCGCCATTCATGATCACGCGCTGGCCACCGAAACCGGTCCGCACGAAGGAGACTTCCTTTGAAGACCGGCGGTAGAGCCGGGAAATGATCAAACCGATTGCCAGCAGGGCGACAAAGCCGATGCCGACGAGAATCAAAATGCTTATGAGTTGGTCCATAACTTACAACTCCCTTTTTCTTTTGATGAAATTCAAGAGCCCGGCGCGGGGGTCAGTTGTCAGCGCCGGTCAAAGTCGCGTTCGTGTTGCGGATCGCGGTGAAATGCGGGCCCTGCTGGCGGACGATGATGATGTCCGCGCCCTGCTCGAGCACCTCGCCTTCCACATCCGGTTCGACCAGCACGTAGTGAGATTGCCCGGTCGGATCGCTGAGACGCGCCTGTGCAGGCAGCCCCTGCCTTGCATGCCCCTGAACGATGACGGCGGGCTTGCCGACGAATGTCTGCCGCGAGACGGCATCGCTTTCGTCCCTTGGCATCACCCGTGACAGCCCCAGTGCCGTTACCCGCGTGAAGGGAAGCGCCCCCGCAAACGCCCCGGCAGATGCCAGGATACCCGGCAGGAGGAAGCCGGTCACCGATTGCACAAGGCCCTGCAGCACATAGCCGACGAGGCCAAATCCGGTGAGGAAGATCACCAGAATGATCAGCGCAGGCACACGGCCGAAGCAGAGCCAGCCAAGGATCTGGCTGAAGAGCCCCTGTCCCGGCCCGGAAATCTCCGTTCCCGCCGCCACTGTTTCAAGATCTCCCGGCAGCGCGCCTCCCTGAATGTCCGCGTCGAAGTCCGGCGCGTCGATTTCGGGGAGATCGGCATCCGGCAGGTCCACTTCCGGAAGCAGGCTGTCGATCATGCTCGACAGACCCAGTCCCATGAGCGTGCCCACACCTTCGGCAAGCGCGATCGCAATCATCAGGCCAAGAGCGACCGCGAAAGGCGTGTTCGGCCCGGCTAGGATGAACTCGATCATGTTCAACCGTCTTTCGCCGACGCCTTCAATGCTGCAAGGCGTTCCGAAACCCTGTTCTTGCGAGCAAGATCCTCAAGTTCGGCAAGTTTGGTTGCATCGGCCCTGTCGGGCGTTTGCGTCCCCGGCAAACCGGTCGCGCCCTGCATGACACGGTCGAAGGCTTCTTCTGCCTTGCGGGTCTTGCCCTCGACACTGTCCTTGGGCGCGGCTGCACCCGACGCAGCGCCGTCCGTTGCACTTTGCTGCTGGGCGCGGCGGAAGTTGTCGAGTTCGGCTTCCATTTCCCGCTTGCGGGCCTGGAGCGCACTTATGTAGCCCTCCAGTTCCTTTTCCTCGCGGCTGGCATCCGCGACGGCGGATTCCAGGACGGGGATCTGAACTTCCAGATCGAGCTGCCGAGCGATCGCCGCTTCGGCGAGATCATCGCGCCCCTCTTTCACCGCCAGAGCTATCTGACCCTGGAGTTCTTCGTGACGCGAGGTCGTTTCCCCGAGCCGCGTGTTCGCAAGATGCTTGTTCGCAAGAACACCGGCCAGTTCATCACGAACCTGGTCGACGGCCCTGTCGACTTCGCGGATCGCTTCTGCCATGACGGTTTCAGGGGAAGTGTTTTCAATGGAGTCCACCAACTGGTTCACACCGCCGGAGACCAGACGCGTTACGCGTGCTACGAGACCTTCTGCCATTTTTTCCTTCCTTTCCGTTCATCTACGTCCGTAATTCAAAAAACAAATACATCCGGGGCATCAGGCATTCCGATGCAGTCGGCAACCGACGGCCTGTTTCATCAGCCGTTGTACCAATCCCCTGCCGAACCGCTTTCAGCCCCTGGCCGTGCGCCTCTGATCCAGCAGCCGGGCAACCTCAAGGATCGGCTCCAGCCGCTTGTCCATCAGCGCCGGATCATAGGTCCGGCTCGGCGTTGTCAGTCCGAGGTCGAAAATCTCCTCGATCACTGAAAACAGTTCCGCAGACAAGGCGGCTTCGAATTTTACCAGATCCTGTTCGCCTTGCTCAGGTCCGGGGGCCGAGGCGATCAGTTCCGCGAGCATTTCGGGCAATCGTTCATACAGTTTCATGACAAGGTCGGACCTTATCCCGGTTTCTCTCTGCAATTGCCGCAATCCCCTTTCCGCAGGCCGCACCATCGAGCGAAGCAGGTCTTCGCACGCGGCAACATCCTGAACGCCTTCCTCTCGTTCGCGGGCCGCTTTCAGGATTTCGCGCATCTTGTCGCTCGGCGTTCGGGCGCCCTGAACCTCATAGCCCGCGAGGAAGGCCACATCGTCGTCACTGAGCCTGACGCTGATCGGAATACTCTTCGGCATAGACGTCACCAATCGTCTTCGTTTGTCTCGATATGTTTACATATGTATACGAAATATATCAATTGTCAAGAAAAATCGACCATCAGCTGCAGAATTCGGAAACTGCACGTCAGGGGATCAAGAGAATTGCGCCGTCCATGCCTCCTGTCAAAGCCAGGCATTGCCCTCTCGAAACTGCCGGAAAATCGTGGTCCGGAAGGCTGAGGCCACTGATCCGTGCGCCTGCCAAGTCTGCAGCCGGTACAGGAAAGACGATGCCCGGGCCGTTCAGACATCCTCCGCGAGCCGCGACACGAAGGTCCCGGCCTCGTGCGACCTGACGACGGCATGTCTCACGAGATCATCGAAATGGCTGGCGAAGAGCTGAATGTGACGCGTGTTGGAAAAGGCGAGATAGCGCTGCCCCAGATAGAGGGCCGCCCATTTCTGGCCGAAAACCGTGAAAGGCGACGAATACCGGTCCGTTGCACCGAACAGGTGCAATCGCAGGGAGGGATAGAGATCAGAGAGGCTCTTTCCCATGACCTCCAGCTGTTCCCGGCGTTCGTCGGGCGAAAGACCGGACCAAAGTCCCTCGCCGCGCGCAAACGCCTCAAGGGCTTCCTTGGAAAGCGCGATTTCCATGTCCGATTCGGCGCGTCCGAGCAGCGCTCTCTGGTCGCGCGTGCCAGTGATGGCCTGATCCGCGGTCCGGAGCGTCTCGCCAGCATACTCATAGGCCAGCACCGCATCCGTTTTCAGAACATCTGGGAGATTTGCCGGAACGTGCCGGATCTTCGCCCCGACGGCGTCGCGGTACCAGGCCAAAAGGTGTTCATCGACCGGATGCCGGTCGGTTTCGGCAATCTGAACCGCCTGATCGAGGATCTCCGCCGCAGCCCCGCGATGGGTCGACAGACCGAGGAGCCAGTCCGCTGACACGCCAAGCGCCGTGGAAATCGACGCCAGCGCCTGGCCATTCGGCAGGCGCGGCGCATCCTCGGACAGGAGCTGCGAGACGGTGGAGCGGTCCAGATTTGCGCCGCGCGCAAGATCGCTCCGGTTCATGTCGCGGTTGCGGATGGCATCCGAAAGCCGCTCACGGAAGAGTTCTGCGCGTTCTCGCTTGTCCATCGTTGATTATTGTCTGCCGGATTTTGCGAAATCAACACGACGTTGAACAAAATCGGCAAGTTACGGGCGCACTCCACATGCTGTCTGCCGGCTTTCCCTGTTTCGCCGACCACACCGGATGAGGAATCCGCCTTGTCCGCGGCACCGCGCGGCAGAAAAGTGTGAGCCAGCGATGATCCGGCTGCGCGTTCACGACGATCGAATCAGGTCTTCACGCCGCCATCAAAGTGGGCGATCCTGTGCAGGTTCCGACGGCGATTGCCGTGGAACAGCTTTTTTCTTGGGGGGAAACCGGCATGTCAGCGGACGAGGAAACATCGCCATCGACGGAAGGGATGGTCGACTATGACGCGAACTCGCGCGCTCAGAAAGAACATGCGCTCGGGAATTCGGAGATCATCGCGGACCTGGCCCGGCGTGTCGCTGACCTTCCGTTTGACCTGAACATCGCCGATTATGGATGCGGGCCCGGACAAAGCGCCGTCGAGACCGTGCGGCCCGCGCTCGATGCCTGGAGCCGCGAGGATGCCGTGAAATCCGTTTCCGTCTGTCATGCCGACCAGCATGGCAACGACTGGAACACGCTCATGAACCTTGTCGCGGGAAAGAGCGGTTACCTGAACCGGCCGCATCCGCCCCTGGTTTCAGCCGCCGTCGGCTCGTTCTATGACCGCATGGTCCCCGATCGCTCCGTCTCCCTGGGCACATGTTTCTTCGCAAGTCACTGGCTCAGGTCGACGGTCAGCCTTCACGCACCTGACACCGTCTGGTTTGCCGACCTGACCGGCGACGCAAGGCAGGTGATGTGGCAGAAGGCAAAGAACGACTGGATCCGGTTCCTGCGCCTGCGGGCGGAAGAACTTCAACCGGGCGGATACCTGTTCGTTTCGACCATTGGCGCGGTTCCGGAAACTGGCGAAATCAACGGAACGGCCGCATCCGGACGCGGGATCTACCGCGCGATGCAGGCCGTGACCGCATCAATGGCCGAAGAAGGCCTGCTTGACCGCAGCGCCGCAGACAATTTCGTCTTCGGGCTCTGGTTCCTCACCGCGCGGGAAGCGCGGGAACCGTTCGAAGAGGGATCGGGTCTTGCCGATCTCTACGAAGTCGACACGATCGATGTGGTCGGTGTCGACGGTGGCGGTGATGTGTTTTCGTCCTTTCTGGATGACCCTTCGGAATACGCCAGAAAATATGCCGGTTACACCAAGGCCTTTGCGGCAAGCTCGTTGCGTGCCGGCCTGTTCGAAGCGACGCTCGGCGAAGGCAGGGATACGACATGGTTGGAGAACGAATTCTTCAGACGCCTTGAGGACCTCTATCGCGAGAAAACGACTGCCTATGCCCTGGAGCAGTGGCATCTCAAGGTTATCCTGAGGCGAAAGGAGAACTGAGCTGCTCTCTCTCTTGCCGGCCAGACCTCACACCGGGGCGCCTATTCGGCCGCGTGCGCCAGGAAACCGCCCGACTGGCGTTCCCACAAGGTGGCGTAGAGACCGCCGCGTGCCAGAAGATCGCGGTGCGTTCCCTCTTCGATGATGCGGCCGCCATCCATGACCACGAGCCTGTCCATTGCCGCGATGGTCGATAACCGGTGAGCCACCGCGAGCGTGGTCCTGCCTTCCATCATCTGAGCCAGGTTCTGCTGAATGGCGAGTTCCGCTTCGCTGTCGAGCGCGGATGTTGCCTCATCAAGGATCAGGATCGGTGCGTCCTTGAGGAGCACCCTGGCGATGGTGATCCGTTGCCGCTGCCCGCCGGACAGCTTGACACCCCTGTCACCGACATGCGCGTCCAGTCCGGCCCGTTCCTTGCTGTCCTTCTGCTCCGAAATGAAAGCCTCGGCCTCCGATGCACGTGCGGCGGCCATCACTTCGGCGTCGCTCGCGGCGGGTTTGCCGTAGCGAATGTTGTCGCGGATCGACCTGTTGAGCAGCGAGATGTCCTGGGTGACGACCCCGATCTGCCGGCGCAGCGATTCCTGCGTCACCTCCCTGATATCCTGATCATCGATCGCGATGCTGCCTTCCGATACGTCCCTCAGGCGCATGAGCAACGCAATCACCGTCGACTTGCCCGCGCCTGAAAGACCGACCAGACCGACGCGCTCGCCCGGGGCGATGGTCAGGTCGAAGTTCTCCAGAACCGGTTTGCGATCCTTCTGATAGGCAAATGAAACCGCATCGAAGCGGATCTGTCCCTGCGTCACGGTGAGGTCTCCAGCACCCGTACGGTCCTTTATCTCGGGCCTGCTGGTCATGATCGGCATCGCATCCTTGATCGTGCCGAGCGTGCTGGTGATGGACTGTCCGACACTGATGAAGTTGGAAGAGGCCGCCGACAGCGACCTTGTTACCGTCAGCCCGGCCACGAAGTCGCCGAGCGTGACCCAGTTCCCGACAAGCCCCCAGAAGCCGATCACGGCAACCGCCAGCATCAGGAGCACGTTGAGGAAATAGACGCTGCTGTCGGTCAGGATATAGGACCGGTTTTCGCTGTGCCTGGTATCGATCGTTTCGCCGATCACCTTGCGGATCGCGCCGGCCTCTGAGTCTTCTGCGGCAAACAGCTTCACCATCGCAATGTTGGAATAGACATCGGTCATGGCGCCCGTGGCGCGGGAGTTGGCGGCCGCGACCTTGGCGGAGCGCTGCATGTAGGTCGGGATTGCCAGCCAGGCGACCAGAACATTCGCGGCGATCCAGAAGAACACCGGCACCGCCAGTGGCCACGCCATCGCAAGGAGCAACAGGAACGAACCGCCGAACTGGATGATCAGAAAGGGGATCGTCTCGATTGCCAGCATCATCTGGCGATGGACCGACATCGTCACCTGGGCAATGCGCGAGGCGACCTGCCCCGCGAACGTGTCCTCGAAGAAGGCGAGATCCTGCATCTCGACGGCCTTGTGCGCCTGCCAGCGCATGGCAGCGGGCAGGAGAATACGGACGGTCTGAAAGGCGAATGTCTGCCGCAACAGGAAGACCAGCGGACTGACGATGACGAACAGGACGAAGAAACCGGCCAGGATCCACATGTGACCGAGAAGGAACTCCCGCGCTCCCTGGGCTGTCACGCCGTCAACGACAAACGCGATTGCCCAGATCCCCAGAAGTCCGAGCAGCGACGAGATCATTGCCAGGATCGAGACAATGACGAGTTGCCTGCGGAACATCCTCGCGAAATGCCAGACCAGCCTCAAGGGCCCGTTGTCGGGCATCGGGGTGACCGGCAGTTCCAGCGGCTTCAAGTGCGTTTCGAACGGACGGAAGTAACGCTCGATCAAGCCAGCAAAAATCGGTCTGGCAAAAGCCACGCCTCATACTCCTGAATGGTCTTCCAATCCCGGCAATGCCCGGGGCAGTGATGTGTAACGGTCTCCGGTTAAACACTGGTCGGCCTAGATGGCGACGCCGCGGGACGAGTTCCGCGCGCTCTACTCGCTGGTGTCAGCGCCTTCGCAGGGTGTTATCCTGTACATGCACCGGCGGTCCCCCGACAAGAGATGCTCAATGCGCTCAACCGTGGCCTCCGGGCCGAGGACGTCCTTGAAGAGCGCGAGCTCCGACCGGCAAAACCCCTGGCAGGCCGTCGCCGCGGCGCAGATCGAACAATGGTTCTCCACCAGAAGGAAACCGCCGTCCTCGCGGATAACCTCCGCCATGTAGCCTTCCCGGCTGCGCAGATCCGCGAGAAGTTCCACCCGGCTCCCCAGATCCGCGGCCCGGCGCATGGCCTTCCTGTAGAGCTTTCCCGTTTTTGCTTCCCGGTGCGCAATCAGGTTTTCAAGACCATCTTCGCCATAGAGGTCCGACAGGCCGTCCAGCAGTCCGATAATCAGGGTCGAGTGACTGTCGGGAAATTGCTGATGTCCGGCCGCAGTCAATCCCCAGACGCGTTTCGGACGTCCGACCGAACCCTTGACATCCTCGAAATCGACAAGTCCCTCACCATGCATTCCGTCAAGATGCTGACGGACCGCAACCGATGTCACGTTCAGGTTGTCCGCAAGATCGGCAGCCGTTTGCGGGCCCGATGACTTGAGAGCGTTTAGGAGGCGGGTTCTCGTGCGGTCGGCCATGGCTCCAATATAGGGCCGGTTTCTCATTAAAAAATAGTTCTCTTATCAAATTGTCGCTTAACGCAGGAGAAAAAAGACCGGTGACCTTCAACGGCTGGCAGCTCCGAAATTGAGTCCGGTGATCGGTGTAAGCTACTGACATTCATCAATCTTCAGAAAAGAGCCTGCAAAAACATGTCCAATTCCCTTTGGATTGATTGTCAGCGCGGTTATTACAGGTTGCCGTAAGAAACAGTTCTGGTTTTATGAGTTTCGACAAAATACAATCGGAAGAAATTTCACTCTTTTGCCTAAACTAAAAGTAGGTACTCTAACCTTTCTTTTAGCTTCTTCCGCTAAGAGACAGTCCAGTTGGAGGAGCTGATGGAAAAAATCCGGGTTTTTCTGAGATGGATGTCGATAGACCCGCGCCATCCGGAAATCGCGCAAGCGCAGTACAACGAACTGAAAACCCAGATCCCCTCCCTTTACGCGCTACTCATGGTGAATGCGATTGCCGTCGCGTATACCCATTACGACGTGGCGCCCGTCTACCTCACCGTCGGCGTTCTGGTGCCGATGCTCGTTCTCACAAGCATTCGCATGGTCGCCTGGATCCGCGCCAGGCACATCACCCTGGGCCCGGAAGACGCCATTCGGAAAATGCGCCAGACGGTCATTCTGGGGAGCGTGATGGCGGCCATCTACATCACCTGGTCGCTTGCTCTCGACGGCTATGGCGGTCCGGAAGAACGCGGCCACGTGGCGCTCTTCATCGCGATCACCGTGATCGGCTGCATATTCTGCCTGATGAACCTGCCACAGGCCGCTTTTGCGGTCATGTTCATCGTCACAGTGCCCTATCTGGTCTACTACATCCGGCAGGATCAGGACGTCTATTTCGCGATCGCGATGAACATCTTTCTGGTCTGCCTGGTCGTGCTCCAGGTTCTGATCAGCGGCTACCGGGGCTTTTGCAAGCTGGTGCAGTCACAGTCCGACCTTGCCGCCAAGCAGCGGGAAACCGAACGCCTGAATGCGGAAAATGCACGCCTTGCCCAGACCGATGCACTCACCGACCTTCCCAATCGCCGCTATTTCTTCAACCGGCTCGAGGCACTGATCCGTGAGGTTGAGGGAAGCGAAACCAGGTTCGCTGTCGGTGTCGTCGATCTGGACCGGTTCAAGCCGATCAACGACACATACGGGCACCAGCTCGGTGACCAGCTTCTGATGGAAGTCGGCGATCGGCTCAAGGCGCTGGATGCTCAGAATATCGAGGTCTGCAGGCTCGGAGGCGACGAATTCGGCTTCCTGTTCCACGGCGATACCAGCGAGGCAGCGAATGCCGGCCAGTCGATCTGCAACCTGATCACCGAGCCATACAGGATCGGAGACCTGAACCTTTCCGTCGGCGCGTCCTGCGGCATTGCGGTATATCCGGACGCCGGAAAAAGCGCCCACGCCCTTTTCGACCGCTCCGACTATGCGCTTTACAATTCCAAGACGACCTCACGCGGCCATACGACTGTTTATTCGGAAGAGCACGAGGCGCGGATCCGTTCGGAGCGGGCGATCGAGACGGCTCTGCAGAACGCCAATCTGGACGCGGAGTTTCAGGTCTATTTCCAGCCTGTCGTCTCCCTGCCCGACAAAACGGTGGTCGGATTCGAAGCCCTGGCAAGATGGCACAGTCCGGTCCTGAAAAGCGTCCCCCCGGATCGTTTCATCGCGGTTGCGGAACGGACCGGTCAGATCAACCGTCTCACCTTGTCGCTGTTTGAAAAGGCCGTCCGGCAGATCAGGGACTTGCCTGGAGACCTCAGTCTTTCCTTCAACCTGTCCGCCCAGGACATCACATCTGCGGTGACCGTGCATGCGCTGCTCGACGCCATCGAACGTCACGGCGTCAATCCACGGCTCATCACCTTCGAAATCACCGAGACCTCGGTCATCGGCAGTTACGAAGCCGCCGAGGAATGCCTGCAGACATTGCGCAGTGCAGGTGTCAAACTGGCCCTGGACGATTTCGGCACCGGCTACTCGAGTCTTGGTTATCTGCACCGTCTGCCGATCGACTGCGTCAAGGTCGACCGCAGTTTTGTCGCCGGCATACACGAACCCGTCGCAAGCGGCGTGATCACGTCGATCATCAATCTTTGCCGCTCGATGGAAATGCTCTGTGTCGTGGAAGGTGTCGAGGACCGGACACAGCTCGACCTGCTGTCGGCCCTGCGCTGCAATCTGGTTCAGGGTTACCACTTCGCCCCGCCATTGCCGTTCGAGCAGATCCTGGAAAGCGCTCGCGCAAACGGCACGGTTGCCGGTCTCGCGCTCTCCAGCACGGACGGCATGGAAGAACTGAGACTGTCCAGCGCCTGACGACATTCACGTCAGCGCCATCCGCGATGACCGGGAGACCCATTCTTGAGCGGCGGTACAAAGCGGCAGAAGGAGATGCGCAAGGCCCTGCGTATCCTTGCACCCAGGATCCCGATGAGCGACGCGGAAGCCATACTCGGCATCGCGCTCTCCGCCCACCTGCGACATCTGCCGCCGTCGATCGCGCTCTGGCAGGCAACCACCAGTCACGTCCGGCACGCGCTGACCGAGTACGATACGCTTCTGGAAGAGGGTTATGACCGGGATGCGGCCCGTTTTTTTGTTGTCCAGACGATGAACGACGTTCTCAGTGACTGGGGGTGCAACAAAGAGGTCTCGGCCGACCCGGACCCGTCAGGCTGATCCGGGCCATACCTCGCACATTCCACGGCCTAAGGCCGTTTGGCGACCAGATCGATTTCGACCAGGGCATCCACGGCCAGACCGGAGACGCCCACACAGGTGCGGCCCGGCAGCTTGTCCGGCGGGAAGAACGCCCTGTAGGTCTCGTTCATCCTGGCATAGTCACGCTTGAACTCGGTCAGGTAGACACGCGCAAAGACCGCGTGTTCCAGACCGAGGCCGACGCCTGCCAGCACAAGCCTGAGATTTTCCATCACCCGTCTGGTCTGCGCCTCGATACCGTCCGGCAACGGCGCATCGGGATCGTCCGGAAATGTCGGCATCTGACCGGTAACATAGATCCAGCCGTCAGCCTCAACGGCATGGGAAAACGGTGCAACGGGCTGCGGCGCGTCGCCGACCATGTGATGGATTGGAAGCATGAAAGTCTCCGGAAAGGTGTGACGAAGGATCAAGAATAACGCATCACGGCCGCGGATAAATCCACTGTTCCGGGATATGCGCCGTCACGGTCTCGCCACCTTCGATCACGCCGGGCTTTTCGACATAGCCGACCAGGCCGCGCAGGCCCCGAGCCACCTTCGGAAACAACAGATCGAGCCCCTCGCGATCGGGGTAATTCGCGGCAATCGCCGCACCTGCAAAGCGGCACGGGGCGTTGTCACCGTCCACGCGGATCACCGTACCGCCTTCGAACACCAGCCGGGTGCGGGGCGGGATGCGGGTCAGGTTGGCAATTGCGGAAATCAGGATGTTGCCGCCGATCCATTCCGGTTTCAGTTCCCCGATCTCCATTCTGGCCGCGATTTCGAAGAGCTCGTCGACCGACAGGATCGACACCTGCCGTTCGTTGCACATTTCCGTGCCGCGCGGATACCAGGGTTCCCTTCCCCCGGACTTGCGGGTGAACCCTGCGTGCCGGTCTCCGGGAACCCCCTCGAAGCTCAATTCCAGGCGCTCGGCGGGTGCCGTCCGGAAATCGTCCGGGGACGGGGTGCCGTAGACACCCTGAACCTTCCCGTCCACCTTGAACCTGGGTGCAATCCGGAACTCGTCCGGCATCAGTGCGGGCTGGTCAGTCATTGTCGGCTCCTGTCTTCTGGCACCGAGGTGTAATATCAACATCAACAAGCAAGAACCTATTCGACCGGAACACTCTCATGTCCCGGTCGAATAGGTTCTTGCTTGTTGAGGTTGGTATAAGCCCGCCGGACCGAAGACACCAGCAAATCAAATTGATCAACGCATCAAGCGTGTTGATCTTTGCCAGCTTCCGCCGGCCGGATCCGGGCCTGCACCACGCAAAAGGGCCCACAGCGATATGCGGGCCCTGAACTGCGTTTCTTCGATTACTGGAGTTTCACGGTGCACACCATCTGTGTGTGCTGCGAGTTGATCCAGCAGTTGGGCGGCAACGGTCCGGTCGGGATCGGATAGTAGTAGTAGGTCGGCTGGTTCGCCGCGTTGGCGATCGCCGCGCCGGTCGCCACGCCGGCGGCATAGGCGCCCGGATGATAGTAGGGGCCATACGGCGGGTAGTAAGGACGGTAAGGCGGATAGTAGGGATGATACGGGTGATAGGGATGATGCCAGGCGCGGCAGCGCGGGTCCTGCGGCGAGTGGTAACAATAGGGACCATAGGGCTCGAAACCGACCGATCCCGGCGCAGTTGCGGTTGCCCGGTCGTGATGGTGATGAGGCTGGCGGGCGCTGCGGTCAATGAACAGCGCGACGCCTTTTGCCGTTTCCGGCAAATTGCCCCGCAACACCGTCACGCCGTAGACCATGGATGACCCATCGGTCCTGGCGGAGGTCAGTTCGACGAGTGCAGGCGCCTTTCCGGTTTCGCTGAGAACCGAGACAACCGCATTGGGCGGCTCGCCCTTGAACCCGTCATCCGAGTTCCAGTAGTCCGCAAAATCGGCGTTCGAGATCTGGCCGCCCACTCGATACGGCCTGTCGGAGAAAAACAGGACACCGGCGTTGGCATCGGAGAGTGTCAGGGAGGTGCCGTCATAGGACATCTCGCCCGCCTGCTGAACGAAGTCGTAGGTTGGCGGCGGCGTCGGATCGGCATTGACCGGCTGGGCTGGCTGGGCCGTCTGGGCACTCGCCGCTCCGGCTGCGATCATTGCCAACAGGCCGGCGCAGACCGTGAGGCCGTGCGGAAATCTCGTAAACTGCATGTGTTGTTCCTCCTCCGGGCCAAGCGGGGTGCCCGATTGCTGACACGCAAATCTTGCACAAAGCGCCGGTTGAAATTGTGACATAAAACACAGTCTTTGCGGGCAATTGCAGCCGGATCAAGGCCTTGAAATTAATATTCGGTAAGGCTCAGGGCCGGGACTCAGGTTTCAGGGGCAACCGCGTTCAGGTCCGAAGTTGCAGTCCAGATGTGTTCCTGCCGGAGCCCCTGCAGGCAGCGCACCACTTTCCGGGCGTAGTAGAGCGTTGCCACCCAGTCGGTCATCAGGTCGATGTCCGCCGTTTCGGGTGCCGGCATCGCAGCCAGCCACTCTTCCGCAAGGCCCGGCACCGTTTGCTGCGACCTGTTCTGCAGCACGGCATCGAATTCCTCAAGGACGCGCTTGTCCATGCGTTCCAGCAGATCGCCAACCGAAGGCTCCCGCCGGTTTTGCGCGACTTCCGTCCGAATGGCATTGCGCGCCTGACGGTAGAGGATGACGTAGTCGGCAAGAACGATCACAAGGACATCTAGATCTCCGCTTGTGCGCGCACTCGACGCCCATGGGATCTGCTCCGCACGGTAATTCTGCGCGGCGCCCATCAGGTCCCGGGCCTTGTCTTTCAAGGACGAATATGCGGCCTGGTCCGTCCCGGAGGTGTCTCCGGTTTCGCTCAGAAAGGTCTTGCACGAGAGCAGATAGGCGCTCGCCAGCCCCTTGACCCCCTCGCCGCTGCGCCTTGGAAACAGCAGCCAGGCGGCCGCCAGTCCGGCACCCGCGCCAATCAGGGTGTCGTAAAGCCGGTCCCAGAACTCGGAGACCGGCAGACCGGTCATGGCTTCCAGACCGATCAGCACCATGAAACTGATGATCCCGACGGCGATACCGTAGTTGCGCTCGAACAGGATGATGATCGGCGGCAGCAGCGCCACGATCAGGAACAGCCTGAATTCCGGTACTTTCGACAGTAGCGGTTCCAACAGCATCGCCACCACAAACCCGGCCAGCGTCCCGGCGGTCCGCTGTGCCGTCTTGTGAATGGTCGCACCGAGACTGCTGCACAGAACCACGATGACGGTGATCGTGATCCAATAGGCGTGGCTCAACTGAAAGACGTGGCCGATGCCGTAGCCGACGGCGGCAGCGACGCTCGCCTGCGCCGCGAGCCGCCAGGAAATCCGGGTCCAGAAACCTGACCTCTTTTCTCCGACAGGCCCATCTTTTGCCGCGACTTCGATCACCTCGTCTCCCCCGGAAAGCTGCCACAAACGGTCAAAGGCCTGCGCAATCCGGAGGATCTGAAACGTGTCCTTCTTGTCGAACCTGTCAGCGCCGCGGGCCCATTCCATGTCAGGCCGCTTTGCCTCCGGCCTGTCCTGACCGGTTTCAACGCGCCGCAAAACCTCCTTCAGGGACCTCAGGTAGGTTTCATTGGCGAGAAGATCGTCGCGAGCGTCTTCTGAGAGCGCTTCGACCCCATTTCGCACCACCTCCAGCGCCAGTCGCATCATCGCCACGGCTTCCGCGGACAGGCCGCGCAGCTCTCCTTCGGCGCCTGCCAGTTCCGCGGAGAGTTCCAGTTCTGCACGAAGTCCGGCAAGGTCGTGAAGGGCCGCCCGGCTGGTCTTGTCACTGCGCGAGCGGCCGGTCGCGGCCCGGTCAAGATAACCGGCAATCGCCTTTCGGTTGGCAACGGCGACGCGCTCGTAGGTTCGGCGAGCCGATGGCCGCCACAGTCCGATCCGCGCCAGGAGCGCAATCAGAGCGCCCAGCGCCGTCATGAGCGGCAGCCAGAGGCCCGGAGACTGGGGCGTGCTGGACATGATCACGAAGAGCCAGAAAATCGAGATCATGCGCCCTGCCCGCAGCCAGAAAGGCCCGAGGCCGTCGAGCGCGAACCCAATCGCGATCACGCCGATCCAGATCAGCTGAAGCACCGTGGGCGCAGCGTTGCCGGACAGGGTGCCGATAAGCGCACCAGCGGCTGCCAGGCCCGTCAGAACGGCACCGAAGCGCACCAGCTCGCCGGACTCGCGCCGCCTGGTTGAAACCGGGGTGAACATGAGCACATGTGCGGCCGACGACGCGCAGATGACGGCAAGGGCAAAGCCCGGAACGCCCTGCACCAAACCGCCGACCCGATCGGCGACAAGCGCCGCGGCGACAACCGCAAGCGTCAGATGGATGCCCCTGACAAGGCGCAGGCCCCCCGGGTCGTATCGATAAAGGCGCGACAGGGTTCGGGAGACGGTTTGAAGCATCGGAGGAACTTGAATCACCTTGGCCAAGGAACTGATTTCTTTTTGAAGAATGCCCCTGAATTCATGCAGCCGTAAAGCAAAACCCGCGGCTGCCCGCCGATCGAAACAGTCCATTCCTTCCAGGGGAATTGAAACACGCACGCGTTTCCCGCATCTCTCACACACGTTCAGCAGAGACAGAGCCAGCCGCATGAAATCATTTTATCTTGCCGCCGCCTTCATCGGGACCCTGGTGCCCTGGATCTTTTTCGGCGGATTCGTTGCGGAAAACGGGATCAACCTTCCGCTCTTTGTTGCCATGATCTTTGCAACGAAACCAGCCAGCGGGTTCGCCGCGGATCTGCTGATCTGTTGCGCCGTCTTCTGGCTCTGGTCGTGGCGCGATGCGCGTGAGGCCGGTATCCGCGGCTGGTGGCTTACGGTCCCTGCGGTCTGGCTCGTCGGCCTGTCCCTCGCCCTGCCGCTTTACCTGTGGCTTCGGGAACGCGCTGGCGAGGACGAATGAAGGACTGTGCCGGTGTGAACCCGAAGATCACCGGGACCTCCAAATCAAGGCTCGGAAGCCGGCAGGAAATGTGCGAACCGCTCCGTCGTCACCCCGGGCGAACGGTGTGAGACCCGGGGCCGGGGAGTCCCGGAGAGGACCCCCGAAGACCTGCCAAGGCGTTGCCGCCCCGATCCCGGATCTCCCTCTGGTCGTCCGGGATTGTTTCTGCTTTTTGTTGTATTTTTGTAGGTGGCCATCTGGCTGAGCAATAGCCAGATGGCCAGTGACAGGCGACCGTTCCGGGATCGGGTTTTCACCCGTTGTCATCATGGTTCCCTGCCACTTCCTTTTCCCGCTTGGAGAGTTGATTGGGCCTCTGTGACAGCACGCCCGCAAACAATCCGAAGCACGAACAGGTTACCACTGTCATGACCCGTCTTGAAAGAGCTCCGGCCGCGGTTGCCGGAATTGATGTTTCCAAAGACACCCTGGCCGTCTTTGACGAGGCCCGCCAGTGCCTGTCCACCGTGCGCAACAGCCCGGCAGCCGTTCGCAAGATGATCGCCGGTCTCGCCCCTGGAACGATGGTGATCTTTGAGCCCACCGGCGGCTTTGAGGCGCTGCTGGCAGCAGAGCTGGCCGCGCAAGGCATTGCGAGCCACCGGGCAGATACCTTGAAAGTCAAAGCCTTTATCAAGTCCTTCGGCCGCCTGGCCAAAACCGATGCGATCGACGCCAAGGCCTTGGCCCACTATGGCCGGGAACGCTGGAACCTCCTGGGTCTCTATCAGCCAGCAGACAAACGTCAGGCCCAACTGGCTGCCCTGGTCGCCCGCCGCCAGGACCTCCTGGCGATCAAAACTGCGGAAACAAACCGCTCCAAGGCTCCAGGAAATCCACTCATCTCAAGGTCCTGCAAGACTGTGATCGCCTGTCTTTGCCGTCAGATTGAAAAGATCGACAATGACATCGAGCAGATGATTGCCGCCTGTCAAACCTTGACCCGCCGCGCCCGGATCTACCGCTCCCTGCCGGGTGTCGGACCAAGAACGGCCATTGCCTTGCTGGCAACAATGCCGGAGCTTGGCACCCTGACACGAAGGCAGGCCGCCTCCCTGGCAGGTCTTGCGCCACACCCAAGAGACAGCGGCACATTGAAGGGTTACAGGAAAATGCGAGGAGGTCGGCCCCAAGTGCGTCAAAACCTCTTCATGGCAGCCCTGGTCGGAGCAAGGGTAGAAGGACCATTACGTACCTTCTATCAACGCCTTATCAAAAACGGAAAGAAACCAATCGTCGCCGTCGCTGCCATCATGAGAAAGATAATCGTAATCCTAAACGCAAGGGCAAGAGACGAAATCACGACAATGAGTTGATGACGTTGCAAGACAAGTGCAGGCCGATTGACCCTCGATACGAAGTAGTCAAGAGGCCGAGCACCGTGCCTCTTCCTCATCCTGAGGAGGATCGACGGGTCCGTCTCGAAGGATCGGCGGCGGTCTCAGGACAAGCGGTCCATCCTTCGAGACAGCGCTGCGCGCTTCCTCAGGATGAGGTTCCTTTAGGTGCTCTGCTGAACGCCTACCATCGTCATTCCGGCCAAGCGCAGCGCGAGCCGGAACCGGGGAGCCACGGGTTTTGCGATTTTTTCCAGACGCTTCCGGTTCCCCGTTCCCGGATCTCCCTCTGGTCGTCCGGGATGATGCGGCAAAGAGCCGTCCTTCTTCTCGCCCTCTCTCAATCGGCACCCGGGTCGACGAGCAGAAGCTCTGACATGATCGGCCAGTGATCAGACCAAAGAAACGAACCGACCCGGCAGGTTTTCTTCCGGACAGCTCCCTTGATGAAGAGATGATCCAGTTCGAGGCCGAAACCTGGAACAGGCACGAGCCATGTCGGGCTCCAGCGTGCGCCGCAGGCGACTTTCCGGACATCGGCCCGGCCCTGAAACGCCGTCATGAGAGGTGACCAGGAGACCGCGTTGAAGTCGCCCGCAACCAGGGCCGCACCATCTGTCTCCTGCAGCTGCCGCGCGACTTCCTCGAGGATCGACTTCTGGCGCTCGTAGAGAGCAGGTGTAATCGGCGGGAGCGGGTGAATCGCAAAAACCGTCAAGCAGGAAGGGCGGTTCCCAAGGCAATAGCTTGCCTTCGTGATTGCGACACCATTCTGGCCGACGCGCACGGTTTCAACTTCCCTTAGCGGCAAGCGAGACAGGACGACAGCGCCTGGCCGGCCAAAGGTTGCCTGTCGCGGCGATCCGGCAATGTGGCTCAGGTCCGGAAACCTTGAAAGAAGCGCAGCATCTGCCGGGGACGGCAGCTCCGTCAGGACCAGAATGTCGAACGCTTCGTTTCGGTGCGCCGCGGACAGGCGCGCAAGTGCGTCCGGCCTGCCGAACAGGTTTGCAGCGGCAACCTTGACCTCGACACCATCTGATGCGGACGCCTCGGCGAAGCGTGTAGCGCTTCCGATGTCCATCTGCCAGATGGAGAACGCACAAAGAAGACCGGCCAGAAGCGCCAGTGCCCGCCGCCGGATCACCCACAACAGCACGAGCAGCACGACGCCCGCCAACGCGATCTGGGCCTGGAAATGCGACAGCAGTTCGAAAGGCCATCCGACAGGTGCCAGAACGGACCCCGCACTTGCGCCCACACACACCAGAAGTCCCAGGGTTAAAAGCCGTTCAAACGAAGTCATGCACGACACATAAACGAAAAAAGGGCAGTCGAGGGACTGCCCTTTCAGCATTTTTTGTGCAAATTTCTCAGCGCGTCAGCGGCTTGTACTTGATCCGGCGCGGGTCGGCGGCGTGGGCGCCGAGGCGGCGGACCTTGTCCTTTTCGTAGTCCTCGAAGTTGCCTTCGAACCATTCCACGTGGCTGTCGCCCTCAAAGGCGAGCATGTGCGTGGCCAGACGGTCGAGGAACATGCGGTCGTGGCTGATGACCACGGCGCAGCCGGCATAGTTTTCCAGCGCGTCTTCCAGGGCCGCCAGCGTCTCGGTGTCGAGGTCGTTGGTCGGTTCGTCGAGCAGGAGCACGTTGGCGCCCTTCTTCAGAACCTTTGCCAGGTGCACGCGGTTGCGCTGACCGCCGGAGAGGTCGCCGACTTTGGCTTGCTGGGCCGGGCCCTTGAAGTTGAAGGACGAGCAGTAGGCGCGCGAGTTGATTTCCTTGTCGTCGAGATAGATCACCTCGGCACCGCCGGAAATCTCTTCCCAGACCGTCTTGTCCGGGTCGAGCGCATCGCGCGACTGGTCGACATAGCCGAGCTGGACGCTGTCGCCGATGACGACATTGCCGCCGTCCGGCTTTTCCTGACCGGTCAGCATCTTGAAGAGCGTCGACTTGCCGGCGCCGTTGGGGCCGATCACGCCGACAATGCCGCCGCGCGGCAGCTTGAAGGACAGATCCTCGATCAGAAGACGGTCGCCGAAGCCCTTGGAAACACCTTCCAGGTCGATGACGTTGGCACCCAGGCGTTCGCCGACCGGAATGAGGATCTGCTCGATGGTCGGCTGACGCTCTTCCTGCATCGCGACAAGATCCTGATAGGCGCGGATACGCGCCTTGGACTTGGTCTGGCGGCCTTTCGGGCTCATGCCCATCCACTCGCGCTCGCGCGAGATCGCCTTGGAGCGGGCCATGTTCTCGCGGCCTTCCTGCTCCATGCGCTTGGTCTTCTTTTCCAGATAGACCGAGTAATTGCCCTCGTAGGGAATGCCCCTGCCCCGGTCGAGTTCCAGGATCCAGCCGGTGACGTTGTCGAGGAAGTAGCGATCGTGGGTGATGATCAGGACGGACCCCTTGAACTCACGCAGGTGCCGCTCCAGCCAGTGGACGGTTTCCGCGTCCAGGTGGTTGGTCGGTTCGTCGAGAAGCAGGAGATCCGGCTCGGACAGGAGCAGCTTGCAGAGCGCAACGCGGCGGCGCTCACCGCCGGACAGGCTTTCAACGCCGCTGTCGGAGGGTGGGCAGCGCAGCGCTTCCATCGCCATTTCAACCTGGCTTTCCAGGTTCCACAGGTCCTGGGCGTCGATCTCGTCCTGAAGCGTGGCGGCCTCTTCGGCGGTTTCGTCCGAATAGTCCATCATCAGCTCGTTGTAGCGGTCGAGCTTGGCCTGCTTGTGGGCAACGCCTTCCATGATGTTTTCCATGACCGTCTTGGAATTGTCGAGCTGCGGCTCCTGCGGCAGGTAGCCGACCTTGGCGCCCTCGGCGGCCCAGGCCTCGCCGGAATATTCCTTGTCGATGCCGGCCATGATCTTCAGAAGCGTCGACTTGCCCGCCCCGTTCGGGCCCAGGATGCCGATCTTGGCGTCCGGGTAGAAAGAGAGATGGATGTTGTCGAGGACTTTCTTGTCGTTATAGGCCTTGGAGAGGCCATGCATGTGATAGATGAACTGGCGCGCCATGGGGCTCCGCTTCTCCACTTTCGAAAACTGACGGGATTCTTAGGAATTCTGCCGGGTCTTTTAGGGGAAATGCGCGCCGGGGGCAATGGGGGGAAATGTTCAAACGGTGTCATTTTCTGAATGACACAACATAAGCTGCAGGACATCTGCATTCGCTGCCATCACCATCGCACGCATCTTCAGTCTGACAGGCAGCGGCGGGTAAAGTCGCCCCCCGCGCTTTTCCTCTTTTCTGAGACGCTATTTCTTGTAAAGTCCGGCGGCTTAAACCACACATCCTAACGCTCCTTCCCGCCGGATACCCCATGCAAAAACCCGATATTCTCATGACCAAACCGATGCTTCCCGTGGTCGAGGAGCAGTTGGACGACGCCTTTACCGTGCACCGGCTGCATGCGGCGGACGACCCGGACGCGATGCTGGCGGAAATCGGTCCGCAGATCAGGGGCGTGGCGCTATCCTGGGCGGAGGTCAACGACGCGTTTCTGGCGCAATTCCCGAACCTGGAGATCGTCTCCAGCTTCGGTGTCGGCTATGACCACGTGGATACGGATGCCTGCCTGCGCGCCAAGGTGATGGTTACCCACACGCCGGATGTCCTGACGGATGAAGTGGCGGACACCGCCATCGGCCTGATGATCATGACGGTGCGCGAACTCGGCCAGGCCGAAACCTGGCTCAGGGACGGCAACTGGACGAAAAAAGGCGGCTATCCGCTCAGCCAGGCAACGCTTCAGGGGCGCACACTCGGCATTTTCGGCCTCGGGCGCATCGGCAAGGCAATCGCCAGGCGCGCCGAAAGCTTCGGTCTCAATATCGCGTATTACGGCCGCTCGCAGCAGGCCGGGGTCGACTATCCCTATCACGCAAGCCTGGTCTCTCTGGCGGAGGCCTGCGACACGCTGATGGTGGTTGCACCGGGCGGAGCGGAAACCCAGCATGCGGTGAACGCGGACGTGCTCAAGGCGCTTGGCCCCAATGGCATCGTCCTCAATATCGGCCGGGGGTCGGTGATCGATGAAGACGCCCTTGCCGACGCGCTGGAAAGCGGCACGATCTACGGTGCCGGACTGGACGTGTTCGAACAGGAGCCGTGCACGCCGGAACGGCTGATGAAGCTGCCGCGTGTCACGCTGCTGCCCCATGTCGGCTCGGCGTCGCAGGCGACCCGCAACGCCATGGGCCAGCTCGTGGTCGACAATCTGAAAAGCTGGTTTGAAACCGGCAAACCGCTGACGGCGGTCCCGGAAATGAAATAGCGGCCACGCGCCGGAGGACATGCCCCGGCGCATGGTTTGCCACTATCTTCAGTCGACGCTCTCAGCCAGCGCGGTACCAATATCGGCAATTGCCTTGTTGCGCGTCTGGAATGCGGCTGTTGTCTGGGTGATGTAGATCGCGACGACCACGGGATCACGGCCCTCCGGCCAGATGACGGCAATGTTGTTGCGCGACCCGTTGGCCCCTGCCCCGGTCTTGTCGGCAATCCGCCAACCCTTCGGAATGCCTGCGCGCAGGGTCGCGTTGCCAACCTTGTTGCCTTCCAGCCAGGATGTGAGCATCGCCCTCGCCTGCGGGGCCAGGGCATCGCCCAGAACCAGTTTCCGGAGTGTTTCGGCGGCCGCGCGCGGTGTGGTCGTGTCCCTTTCGTCGCCCGGAATGCCGGTGTTCGATTCCGGTTCCCAGCGGTCGATGCGGGTCTTGTCATCGCCGATCCGCCGGAGATAGGCCGTCACGCCCTCCGGACCGCCGAGTTCGGCCATGACGAGGTTCGCGGCCGCATTATCGCTGATCGTGACGGTGACCTCGCACAGCTCCGCGACCGAGAAACCCTTTCCGCCGACATGCTTTTCCATCACGGGCGAATAGGAAACGATGTCGCTCTCCTGCACCACCACCTTGCGCTTCGGATCCGCGGTTCCCTTTTCTGCCGCATCCAGAAGCGCAGCGCACAGGAACGCCTTGAAGGTGCTGTTGAGCGGAAAGCGCTCGTCGCCCCTGTTCGACCAGGTTCTGCCGGTTTGCGTGTCGATGATTGCCACACCGACCCTTGCGGACAAACGCGCTTGAGCGTCCTCGACAGCTGCTGCGACGGGGGCCGGGTCAAAACCGGCTGCTTCGGCGGGGACACCCGACAGGAGTGGCAACAAAACACCCAGGAGGGCAAACCTGCGATTGCTCAATATCATCATCGTCTCCAGACCATAGGAAATTTCACCCGCTGCGTCCTGCCCCCCTGGCGGACCGCTTCAGGCGCGACAGAGATTGCGCTTGCCCTTCTCATAAGACAAATGATGATTGATAACGTCAGACATGAGAAAAACTTGGCCAAGATCGCTTGCCTTCCTGTTTCGGTAAAAGGTGGCATAAAGCGTGATCTGCTTTTTCAAGGTCTGTCATTCCGAATGCAGAGCGAAAAGCCGAAACGGTGAGGCGAGAGTCCGGTTGGAACCGGGCGTGTGCCACAAAAAATCCATCCTCATCCTGAGGAAGCGCGGAGCGCTGTCTCGAAGGATGTGCAGCATGCTCCGAGTGCGCGGCCCATCCTTCGAGGCTTCGCTTTGCTGCGCACCTCAGGATGAGGGAGAAATACGTAACATGCGCCCTGATCCAGTCCCGGTCTTGGCGCGGGAGTTGAAAGAGAAACAGCACCTTGCTCCCGAGCACGCCGGGCAAACTGAAAAGCAGCGAACGGAACAAATGGATCTTTCGAGAATACCACTCAACGCGCTCCGGGCGTTCGAGGCCTCGGCACGGCTGCAGAGTTTCACCCGTGCGGGGCTGGAGCTTCGGGTGTCGCAGACCGCGGTGAGCCACCAGGTGAAACTGCTTGAGGAAACGCTGCAGGTGTCGCTCTTCAAGCGGGGATCGCGCGGCGTCACGCTGACCGATGAGGGCCAGGCACTGCTGCCGGTCCTCTCCGATGCCTTCCGGCGCATGAGCGATGCGCTGAGCCGGTTCGAGGATGGAAACTTCCGGGATGTCCTGACCGTCGGGGTCGTCAACAGCTTTGCCACGGGTTGGCTCCTGCCCCGGTTGCAAGCCTTTTCGAACCTTCATCCGGAGATCGACATCCGGCTGAAGACGAACAACAACCGCGCGGACCTCCTCGAGGACGGACTGGACTGTTTCCTTCGTTTCGGCGATGGCGCCTGGCATGGAACGGAAGCCGTCAACCTGTTCGAGGCCAAACTCTGTCCGGTCTGCTCACCCGCGACTGCCGACCGCTTGAGCGAACCGGCCGACCTCTTTCACGAAAACCTGCTGAGATCCTACAGGCAGAACGAATGGGCGCTCTGGTTCCAGGCAGTTGCCCTGCCGCCGCCCAGAAGCCGCGGCTGGATGTTCGATTCGTCGCTCTCCATCGTCGAGGCGGCCGCACAAGGTGCCGGGGTCGGCCTCGTCCCCGTTCGCCTGTTCGAGCGCGATCTTGAGACCGGGCGGATCGTCAAACCCTTCGAAGCCGGTATCGTGACAGGCAGCTACTGGCTGACCTGGCTGAAGTCACGCGCCGAACCCAGCGCCATGCGTGCCTTTCGTGACTGGCTCACGGGAACAGCGACAGAGCAGCCGTGAACGGGCTCCGTCTTTCCGCCCGACGATCATCTCGCGTTTGCCGGCAAATCCCGGTTTCTTTTCGATCAGGAACCCAGCCGCCTGAAGATTGCGGCGAACCCAGCCTGCGGCGGTATAGGTCGCGAGGGTTCCGCCCGGCGCAGTCAGGTCCGCGGCTTTCGCCAGGAGGTCCGGGTCCCACAGCTCCGGGTTCTTCGCGGGGCTGAACCCGTCGAGATACCAGGCATCCACTTGCGGAATGACCGTGCCACCGTCGATCTCGGGCCGGCCTTCCACGACAAGACCCGAAATCAAGTCCCGCGCATCGCCGACGCCGAGCAGAAGCTCCGCACCGGCAATCGTCATCCGGTTCCAGCCCGGTGCCGGTGCCCACGCGCGAAGCAGCTCGTCCCTCAGGGCGGAAAGCGCCGGGAAGGCGGCGAGCGCGCGTTCCAGTTGATCAGCGGACAGCGGGTAAAGCTCGAACGACAGGAACACGAGCTTTGGCGCTCTTTCCAATGCGGCCACCATTTCAAGCGTCGTCAGGAGGTTCAGTCCTGTTCCGAAGCCGAGTTCGGCAATGGTGAAACGCTCTCTGCCCCGCAAGCGCTCCGGCAGCCGATTGCCGCCGATGAACACATGCCGGGTTTCCTCAAGACCTCCAGCCTTGGAGAAATAGGTGTCGCCGAAACGCCTCGCACTCGGCACATCGCCGTCCAGCCATTCCAGCTCGGGTGCCCCGTTCGGCTTCATGTCCGTCGTGCCGTTTCCCGCACCTGTTACTTGAGGCATGCGCTAAACTCTTTGCCAAATCCGATCTGTTCTCATAAGAGAGCCGTCCATCGCTTTCAATCCCGGGACCTTGCCTGCTCATGCCATCCCCGTCCGACGCGCCTTTCGACATTGCGGTTGCCGGTGCCGGAATCTTCGGGCTCTCGATCGCTCACCGGGCGATCAGAAGGGGCCTGCGCACGCTCGTTCTGGAAGCTGCGCATGTCGGTGCCGGGTCCAGTGGCGGGCTGCTCGGCGCGCTGATGCCGCATATGCCGGCTCGCTGGAATCCCAAGAAGGAGTTCCAGTTCCAGGCCCTGCTGTCGCTTGAAGACCACATCCGGCAGCTCGAAGAAGAGACCGGCCTGAGCTGCGGCTATGCGCGCTGCAGCCGCATCCTGCCGCTGACAACGAAAGACAAGCTGGATCATCACCTGGAGCGCGCCGTGGAAAGCAAGCTGCGCTGGCATCCGGAGGCAACCGGGTTCACCTATGACGTCGAACCGGCCGGCAGCCGTTCGGACTGGCTGGACGCATCAGCAGCCCCTTTCGGCATCGTTTACGAGACACTCGCGGCACGCACCTCACCCCGCGACTATCTTGCCACGCTTGCGGCATTTGTTCGCCGTCACGGGCGCCTTGCTGAAAACGCACATGTCACCGGCTACAACGAGGCATCCGGCACGATTCAGCTCGCCAGTGGTGAAACGGCAAAGGCGAAAACAGTCGTTCTTGCGGGTGGATTTTCAACGTTTGACCTCATCGAACAGCTTACGGGCGAACGAATCGGCCGTGGGGAAAAGGGGCAGGCCCTGCTGATGGACGGCAAAGGCCTGGAGGACAAGCCGGCCATCTACTGCGACGGGCTCTACGTGGTGCCGCACGGAAACGGCACCATTGCCGTCGGCAGCACGTCCGACCGGGACTATGCCAATGCGGCGCCATCACCGGCGCGCAGCGCCGAACTCGTCGAACGCGCGACCCGTTTCTGTCCTGCGCTCAATGGCCGGGAGGTGTTGTCCGAATGGGCCGGTATCAGACCGCGCTGCCACAAGCGGGATCCCCTTGTGGGCCGTCTGCCCGGCCATCGCTCGATCTTCGCAGCCACGGGCGGATACAAGATTTCCTTTGGGATCGCGCACCTGGTGGCAGAGTGCCTTATCTCGGAGATCTTGCAGGAGCGCACGCCGCACGAATTGCCGCAAACCTTTGCACCACAACACCATTTTGGTGATAATCGTCTGGATGCCGACGGTTTTTAGCTTGAAGTGCAGGCGCGTATTCCGCCGTCCCGGCAAGGCTGATGTTTGCGCGCCTGGATATCGGAACGCCATATCTGAAGTTTCGGGAAACGATCTGCGGCTTACAAGAGTGTCGCGACCGTGTAGATGCCATAAAGGCTCAGGGAGATCGACCCCCAGAAAAGGAGGTTCTTTGCGAGCAGGAACGGAAGGGTTGCAACCCCGTCGTGATCCTTCAAAACGGCAGCCTTTTCACGCCCGCCCAATTTGGGGTTGTGAACTTCTCCGGCGGCTGTCATCGCTCTGGCCATGTTGGCGTTCCTCGACCTATTGCGCCCTCAAGACGCTTTCACGTATTTCTCCGTCACATTATCAATAAGCATTATGGAGCAAGTGTTTAACTCTCGTTTAAATTCAGTATGAACGCTTTGTTAATTTCGAACAGGTGAATTTTAATTTAATTCACAAGTAGTTTTCGTGCCTGTTGATTGTTCTCAGGCCTTAATAATGTCAATTTTTACGATCTCGTTACTAACTAGGGACGCCCGAAACCAATGAGCCTAGCCACCGTACGTCAACACCTTGCGATTGCAGCGCCGGAGCTGTCGATCATCGAAACGGATCAAAGCAGCGCAACCGTGGACCTGGCAGCAGCGGCTCATGGCGTGGCTCCCGGCCAGATTGCAAAAACGCTGTCGTTTCAGTTGAAAGACCAGATCTTTCTTGTCGTGGCACGCGGAGATGCCCGCATGGATAACAAGAAGGCCAAGGCGGCCTTCGGCGGAAAGATAAAGATGCTCGGGCTTGAAGACGTGGAAAAGCTGACCGGGCACCCCGTTGGGGGCGTCTGCCCCTTCGGACTTGCGCAACCTCTAAAGGTCTATTGCGATGTGTCCCTGAAAGCGTTCGACATCGTCATCCCGGCTGCCGGAGCAACAAACGCCGCCGTCAGGATCAGTCCGGAACGCCTCGCGGACATCACCAATGCGCAGTGGGTCGATGTGTGCCAGCCTCCGCCGGAGTAATACCAACCTCAACAAATAAGACCCCCTCTGATGGCATTGTTCCTGTTTGCCGGCCAGGCGCGTTGCGCAGGACGGCCTGGTTGGCCGTTCAAGCAGTGCAACGCCGTCCGGCAGGCCGGAACAGGCCACCGAAGGCCGTGTCTGGAGACTGTTCCGCGGCGGCGAAGGAATAGGACGATAACCCATATCGCCCTGCGACCTGCTTCTTGCTGAACAGTCTCCAGACACGGTCAGACAGGGTCTTATTTGTTGAGGTTGGTATTAGGTTGAGGATCAGACCTGGTAGTAGTCCCTGTACCAGGCGACAAATTTCGCTATCCCGTCACGGACCGACGTCTTCGGCGTGTAGCCGGTCAGTCTTTGCAACAGGTCGGCATTCGCCCACGTGGCAACGACGTCGCCGGGCTGCATCGGCATGAGATTGCGTTCGGCCGTTCTGCCGGTCGCTTCTTCGATCGCGTCGATGAACTCCGTCAGCTGCACGCTTGTCGAGTTACCGATATTGACGATGCGCCAGGGCGCAACCGGTGACAGGCTGTCTCCCTCGGCGACCGCCTCGCCTTCGGCGGGGCGAACGGGTACCGCGTCCATGAGCAGGCGGATGCCTTCGACAAGGTCTTCGACATAGGTGAAGTCCCGCTTCATGTCGCCGTAGTTGTAGACGTCGATCGGCCGTCCCTCCAGGATGGCCTTGGCGAATTTGTGATGCGCCATGTCCGGCCGTGCCCAGGGACCGTAGACAGTGAAGAAACGGAACATGGTGATCGGAAGATCGTAGAGATGGGCATAGGAGTGTGCCATCGATTCCGTCGCCTTCTTCGTCGCGGCATAGAACGAAACCTGATGATCGGCCTTGTCGGTCTCCGTGTAAGGCATCACGTCATTGGCGCCATAGGCAGACGAGGTCGAGGCCAGAAGCATGTGTTCGGGCGGATACGCCCGAGCCGCCTCAAGCAGCTCAAACGTGCCGCATATGTTGCTTTCCAGGTAGGAGCGCGGGTTTTCTATCGAGTAACGAACTCCTGCCTGCGCTGCCAAATGTATGACGAAATCGGGTGTTTCCCTCCGGAACAGCGACATGAGCAGGTCCGGCGCTTCGACCCGTTCGTTCACGGGCTCGAAGTGCTCGTGTTGAAGCAGCATCTGCTGCCTGCGCTCCTTCAGCCGGACATCGTAATAGTCGGTCATGGCATCGAGACCGATGACCCGGAACCCATCCTTCAAGAGACGCGTGCACAAAAAGTATCCGATAAATCCAGCCGCGCCGGTTACCAAAACGGTTTTCATCTGCGCACGTCACCCTTTAGCCGCGAGGGAATGTTTGTCGCTCGCGTCTTATAGGGCTTCGGCTCCCCGGGCAACGCCAAAGTCCGATTCCGACTTCCGCCGGCCCGACAACCACTGGCCACCAGAGAAAACGCGGCCCCACTGGTGAGGCCGCGTCCTTGAGGTATCGTTCCGGCTCCGCGTTGCAAGGATGTCAGGTGCCGAGATAGCCGTTCTGCCGCAGATAGCCGATGATCTCCTCGGCGACGTCTTCCGGATCCCGGTCGACGTTGCGGATGTGGATTTCTGCATTTTCCGGGGCTTCATACGGGCTGTCGATGCCGGTGAAGTTCTTGATCTCACCTCTGTCCGCCTTCTCATAAAGGCCCTTGGGATCGCGCTGGCGGCATACCTCGATCGGCGTATCGACGAACACCTCGACAAACTCGCCCTCGCCCACCAGGTCGCGCGCCATCCGGCGCTCGGAGATGAACGGCGAGATGAAGGAGACAAGCGTGATCAGGCCGGCGTCGGTGAACAGTTTCGCGACCTCGCCGACGCGGCGGATGTTTTCCACGCGGTCCGCGTCGGTGAAGCCAAGATCCTTGTTGAGCCCGTGGCGCACATTGTCGCCGTCAAGCGTGTAGGTGTGCTTTCCGTCGACATGAAGCTTCTTTTCCACGATCGAGGCGATGGTTGACTTTCCCGATCCCGACAGGCCGGTGAACCAGAGAACGGCGGGCTTCTGGCCCAGCTTCTCCGAGCGGGCGGTCTTGTCAACGTCCAGCGCCTGCCAGTGAATGTTGCTGGCACGGCGAAGCGCGAACCAGACCATCCCGGCACCCACGGTGGCGTTGGACATCCTGTCGATCAGAATGAAGGACCCCGTTGACCGGTTGGCTTCGTACGGATCAAACGGGACCGCCGAAGACAAGGCGAAGTTGCAGAACGCAATCTCGTTCAGCTCAAGCGTCTTGCCGGCGGCATGTTCGAACGTGTTCACGTTGATCTTGTGCTTGATTTCCGAAACGGTCGCCGTGACCGAGCGTGTTCCGATCTTCAAAAGATAGGGGCGCCCCGGCAACAGCGGCTCGTCGCTCATCCAGATGACATGGGCGGCAAACTGGTCAGCCACATCCGGGCGGTGGGCCGCGGAAGACAGAAGATCTCCGCGCGAGATGTCGATTTCATCCTCGAGCGTCAGCGTGACGGCCTCGCCCGCACGCGCCTCCGTGACCTCTCCTGCGGCGCCGATGATGGTCTTGACCCGGGACGTCTTCGCCGGTCCGGCGACAACGAGCTCTTCCCCGATCGAAACGCGTCCGCTGGCAATCGTTCCCGAATAGCCGCGGAAATCCAGATTGGGCCGGTTGACCCACTGCACCGGAAAACGGAACGGCGCTTCGAGGGCATGCTCCCCGACCTCAACACTTTCCAGGTGCTCCAGAAGGGTCGGTCCCGTGTACCAGGCCAACTTCTCGGTCTTGGCCGTCACGTTGTCGCCATAGCGGGCGGACATCGGGATCGCTTCCAGGGTCTCGAAGTCGAACCCGTTTGCAAAGACCTCGAACTCCTTGCGGATTTCGTCGAAACGTTGCTGCGAATATTCGACAAGATCGATCTTGTTGACGGCGAGCACCACGTGGCGGATGCCGAGCAGCGACGCGATGAAGGCATGGCGGCGCGTCTGCACCAGCAGCCCGTTGCGGGCATCCACCAGAAGCACGGCGAGATCGGCCGTCGAGGCACCCGTGGCCATGTTGCGCGTGTACTGTTCATGACCCGGCGTGTCGGCCACGATGAACTTGCGCTTGTCGGTCGCGAAGAACCGGTAGGCGACATCGATGGTGATGCCCTGCTCGCGCTCGGCCTCCAGACCGTCGACCAGGAGGGCGAGATCGATATCCTCACCAACGGTGCCATGTTTTTTCGAGTCGCGTTCCAGCGCCGCAAGCTGATCTTCGAAAATCAGCTTGGTGTCGTAGAGCAGGCGGCCGATCAGCGTCGACTTGCCGTCATCGACCGAACCGCATGTGAGAAATCGGAGCTGATCCTTGGATTCCTGCGCAAGGATATAATCCGTGACAGCTGCCTCTGCAGCTTCCGTGACATCTGCGGTCATCTTAGAAATACCCTTCCCGCTTTTTCTTTTCCATGGACGCGCTTTCATCCTTGTCGATCAGGCGGCCCTGCCGTTCGGATGTGCGGGCGATCAGCATTTCCCGGACGATTGCAGGAAGCGTGTCGGCGTCCGATTCAATGGCACCGGTCAGCGGATAACAGCCGAGTGTCCGGAACCGGACACTTTTTTCCTGGATGATTTCACCGGGCTCCAGCTTCATGCGCTCGTCATCGACCATGATCAGCATGCCGTCCCGCTCGACCACAGGCCGCTTGGCGGCTAAGTAGAGCGGCACCATCGGGATATTCTCCGTCAGGATGTACTGCCAGATATCCAGTTCGGTCCAGTTGGACAGCGGGAAGGCCCGGATGCTCTCGCCTTTCGCCACGCGGGCATTGTAAAGGTTCCACAGTTCAGGACGCTGGTTCTTCGGGTCCCAACCGTGATTGGCATTGCGGAACGAAAAGACACGCTCCTTGGCGCGGGACTTTTCCTCGTCGCGGCGCGCACCACCGAATGCCGCGTCAAATCCGTATTTGTCGAGCGCCTGCTTCAGGGCTTCGGTCTTCATGATATGCGTGTGGACCGAAGAACCATGATCGAACGGATTGATGTTTTTCTGAACACCTTCCGGATTGGTATAGACGAGCAGGTCGAGCCCCAACCGCTTCGCGGTTTCGTCCCGAAACCGGATCATGTCCTGGAATTTCCAGGTCGTATCAACGTGAAGCAGCGGAAAAGGCGGCTTTGAGGGATAAAATGCCTTCATCGCAAGATGAAGCATGACACCGGAATCCTTGCCGATGGAATAGAGCATCACCGGGTTCGAAAACTCCGCTGCCACTTCCCTGATGATGTGGATGCTCTCCGCCTCAAGCCGCTTAAGATTGCTCAGACGCTCCGGTGTGATCCCGTGAGATTGCATGTTCATGTTCACTTTTCCGTTCTGACCGGCGAACCGGCTTTATCTGGATATGTCCTGTCTTTTTTGTGGCAACGCGTCTTCAGGTCACTGCCGGTTCCGGCAGTAGTGTCTTCGAGGTAACCGCGATGAAATACGGATTGAGCAGATCGTCCTTGGTGGCATTCGCAGGAACCGAATACACAAAATCGGAGCCGTCCGCTGCAAGGACCACCGCGCCGCCCGCGGCGCGCACGACGGCATCTCCCGCCGCGATATCCCATTGCATGGTCGGAGCGAGCCGCGGATAAAGATCCGCCTTGCCCGCCGCCACCCAGCACAGTTTCAGCGATGAACCGACAGAAAGCCGTTCTGCGACATTCAGACGATCGATCAGGGCAGAGGTCTCTTCGGAGAGATGCGAGCGGCTTGCAAGCACGCTCAGTCCGCCGGACGGTGGCGTCCGGACCTTGACCGGTTCAACATCGACAAGACGTCCTTCGGCAATGCGTGCCTTGAAGGCGCGGGGCTCCCCGCTTGCGATGGACGACAATCCGCCCCAGTAGATCTCGCCAAGCGCCGGTGCCGAAACGACACCGAAAACAGGAACACCCTTGTCGATCAGCGCAATGTTGACCGTAAACTCGCCGTTCTTCTTCAGGAACTCCTTGGTCCCGTCTAGCGGATCAACCAGAAAGTAGACGTCGCCGACCGTCGGCAGGTTTCCAGCTTCGACCGATTCCTCTGCCACCACCGGAATGCCCGGGAAGGCATCACTCAGACCGGCAAGGATTAGCTTTTCAGCGGCCGCATCGGCCTTGGTCACAGGTGACCCGTCCGCCTTGCTTTCCACCTCGAACGGTTCAGAATAAACTTTCAGGATTTCCTCTCCGGCCCGCACGGCCAGCTGGCACAATAAGGATATCTGCTCTTCTGTCATCAATGCCTCGATTACGCCGAAACCAGCGGTTTCGGTCGGGGTTTACCGGTCTCACCGGCAGGTAGATAAAGGAAACGCGTGCGTCAGTTCAAGCAATGGCATTCCACGGATTCACCTATTCGGGGAATGCCTCAAACCTGCCGTTCGTAACTATCGGGTATTTGTTGCGTGCGCGACATCTACTTTCCAATCAGCCCTGAAACCTGTCTGTAACGTCCCTTAAATCAGGTCCCCTCAAATTCGTGATTGTCGGACCCGAATATATCGCACTGCAAAACACTCTGCGCGAGCACTCTAATTTCCACTTGCTTATTCCGCAACAAGTCTCTTCAGAAAAATGAGTCCCGGCGCAGCAATTCGAGCGGAAATTAGGTTCAATTTAAATACAATTTTATCTCTTTACGTTAATTTTGGTTTCTTTCCAGAATTTCTACATCCAAAAGCTGCAACAAAGCACTATGTGAGCTTGAAAAAATGAGTTTCTGGCCATTTTTTCTTGTTTATTCATTCAAATTCATTTCTTGGAAACAGCTTTAAACTAGGCTTAAAATTCAAAATCGGCTGAACATTTGCGAGCCTATGCGAGATGACCATGTCGACTCTCAATCCTGCACCGCAGCAAGACGCGGACAACAAAGACAACGAGGATTTCACGCCGCGTGAGCGCCGGGCACGCGTTTACAAGAAAGGCAAGATGGTCTTTCAGAACGGCCTGAGATCCATTCCCTGCGTGGTCCGGAACATTTCGGGCGGGGGCGCCATGCTCGAGTTCGATCAACCCTATATTCTGCCCAAGGACTTCGAACTGTACATCGACCTGGAAGACTATGAAGTCTCTTGCGAGCGCAGATGGGAAACAGGTTTGAAATGCGGCGTGATGTTCACGAGCGAACGACGCCACGTTCCGCAAAAGCGCTACCAGACCCTCAGCCCTTCGGATGCTGCACTGCCGAGCGGATTTGACGCGTTCCACGCGCATCAGGAGGACGCGGAGCCCGAGGACGAAAGCGAAGACCGGGCAGACGCAACCGATGGTGGGGAAATCTTGCCGAACGGCGGCAAACCATCGTTTGGCCGGCGGCGCTGAAGCCTCATTCCGGGTCCGGGGTCACTTTCAAAGCCGGATTCACGGAATGACAAGGACTTCCTGATAAAAACGGCATGTTTGCGGGTGTCTCGCACACCCCAAAAAACTTGAGAAGCGAAACAGACATGCCCGACACCGAAAACGCAGCACAGTCGCCCTCCGACGAATTTGACACCGAGCAGAACGAGCGCGCCCGCCGGTCTCGTGCCCTCAAGAAGGGTAAGCTGATCTTCAACCGCGGCCTGCGCTCAATTCCCTGTATCGTCCGAAACCTGTCCGAAAGCGGTGCAAAGCTGGAATTCGAGCAGGCCTACCTGCTGCCTCAGGAGTTCGTGCTTCAGATCGATCTGGAGGATTTCGAGGTGACCTGCCAGAGACGGTGGGAAGACGGGCTGCGTTGCGGCGTTGAATTCATTTCCGGAAAGCGCGCTGTGGGTCAGATGCGCTCGCAAACGCTGAAATCCTCGGACGACGCGCTAACGGAAGAAATCGACGAACTCAGGGACTCGCCGGACAATTACTTTTCCCGCAAGCGTGTCCTTGAGCAGCAGCGCCCGAATGAGCCTGAAGGGCCTGCCAGGGCCACCCGTCCGGACGCAAGCAGTACAAAGGGTTTCGGTCGGCGCCGCTGAGGCCGCGTTCCGTTGGTACTACCCGGTTCGACATTCAGCTTAAACTGCAAGGAAACTGGCTGGGGTGGCTGGATTCGAACCAGCGCATGGCGGTACCAAAAACCGCTGCCTTACCGCTTGGCTACACCCCAAGGCCGTGGAAACGCTGTATAGCGAGGAGATTTCCGAAGCGCAAGCCTCCCGCTCGCCTATCTTTTCGCTCCAGTCCCGAGTTTTCCCCAGGCACTTGAAAGCAAGTCCGTTCACAGTGGCGGACCGGCTGATTCGGCGTTCGGCTCTGCAAGTTCAAACACCCGCTTTCCGTATTTCATCCACCCCGGCGCAAGGCCGGCTAAGCCGCGACAAAAAAACTTCAGATCCCTTTCAAATTGCTTGCGGGATCAGCCGAGCTTTGCTAAACGACCCTCCACGCAGCGGGACCTTGTCGCGCTGTTCCCGATGGGTTTATCCTGAAACCCAGTATAAAGTGTCGGAGTGTAGCGCAGCCTGGTAGCGCACCTCGTTCGGGACGAGGGGGTCGGAGGTTCGAATCCTCTCACTCCGACCATTTTCTCTTGTTTCGCCACGTTGATTTTAACGCGATTTTCTCATTGACGGGATCAGCGTCGGATTTCCGTTGTTTTCGGGCCAGTGTTTCCTGTTCATTTGTTACGCGTCCATCCTTGGGACCATCTTAATTTGCCTGGTCCCCTCGGCGGTCAGGCGTGACAGACAGCGTTCATTCGCGCGACGCGTGTCGTGTGCGCGGCAACAAGCTCCGCGAAAAGCTGTGCCGCAGAAATATTTGAAGATTTGCGGGAATTGAAGGTCCGCAGCGTTCGTATCAATAACTGAAGCGACACTGAAGCGTTCCGCGCTCCGGAGCACTACTTGGCCTCAATTGCCTCGAGGATCAGCGGCAGACGCTGGCCTTGCAGCATCATGTGGTCCCGCATCAGTTCGTCAGCCTGGAGCCCGTCATTGGCGAGGATCGCCTCCAGGATCCGAGTGTGTTCCTCGGTCGACTTTTGCAGGCGCCCGCGCATGCTGTAGGGCAGTGCGCGATACGGGTTGATATGCCCGGAGAGCTGCTCGATCTGTTCAATGAGACGATTGTTGCCCGCGGCCTGATGGATCGCGTCGTGAAATGCCAGGTTCGCCCTGGCATAAGCTTTGGGATCGTTCGCCTTGGCGGCCTCTTCACATTCGGCAAGCCTGTCCTGCATCGCGTCCGCCTTTTGGACTGTCAGACGCTCGGCAGCCAATCTGCAGGCCATGCCTTCGAGCTCTGCGGCGACTTCGAAAAGATCGATAATTTCCTTGGCGGATAGGGTGCGAACCAGAGCGCCCTTGCGCGGCCTCGTCTCCAGGAGACCGCTGTCGACAAGCGAACGCACGGCTTCTCGGACCGGCGTGCGCGACACGCCGAACCGCTCAGCCAAAGCAGCTTCTTCAAGCTGATCGCCGGGACGCAAAGCGCCGGACCGGATGTCGTTTCGCAAAGTCTCGATGAGCTGGTCAGCAACGCGGGCCATCTTCAATTCCCTGATTTGACACCTCTTTTACCCCGCAGCGCAGACTTTGTCGATACACATGTTGACATCTATCAATTTTTATAATTCTTATATGTATACATATAGGATTTATATGTACCCATTGGAGGAGAGTGACATGAAGACATATCTGCTGACATTCGCGGCCGCAGCCGCCCTGCTATCGGCGCAAGCAGCCCAGGCAACGGACCTGCGGCTGTCGCATCAATGGTCCACCAAAGATGTCAGGCACGCAGTTGCCGAGATTGTTGCCAACGAGGTTGCGGCGGCAGATGTCGACCTGAACATCAAGATTTTTCCGTCAAAGTCGCTGTTCAAACCGCGCGAACAATACCGCCCGTTAAGCCGCGGCCAGCTCGACATGACCGTGTTTCCGCTCAGCTATGCAGGTGGCCAGCAACCGGCTTTCAACCTCACCCTGATGCCGGGACTGGTGAAGAACCACGATCATGCGTCCCGGCTCTCCAAATCGCCGTTCATGGACGCACTGAAAGCCAAGATGGCCGAGGACGATGTCATGGTGCTTGTCCACGGCTACCTGGCAGGCGGCTTTGTCGGCAAGAACAAGTGCATCACCAGGCCGGCGGATGTGGAAGGCCTGCAAACGCGGGCGGCGGGCAAGTCCTTTGAAGAAATGCTGGTGGGTGCCGGGGCCTCCATTGCCTCCATGGCCTCGTCGGAGATCTACAGCGCGATGCAAACCGGCGTGCTCGATGCGGCGAACACGTCGTCATCGTCCTTCGTCTCCTACCGCATCTTCGAACAGGTCGCGTGCTACACACCGGCCGGCGACGTGGCGCTCTGGTTCCTCTACCAGCCGCTGCTAATGAACAAGACCACCTTCGATGGTCTTTCCGAGGCGCAGCAGACGGCGCTAATGGCAGCCGCTGCCAAGGCGGAAGCCCATTACCTGGAAGAAGCCAAGAAACAGGACGCGCTTTCCGTCGATGTCTTCAAGGAAGCCGGCGTTGAGATTGCCGAGATGTCGCCAGAGGACTTCGCCGCCTGGCAGGCCCTAGCAAAGGAAACCTCCTACAAATCCTTCGTCGAGAGCGTGCCCGACGGACAGGATCTCCTCGATATGGCGCTCTCCGTGGAGTGACGATCCGTGCGGGCGCGGGTGTTCTGCCCCGCCCGTGCACATTCGCAAACGATCGGAGACAAAACCTATGGAAACCACCCTACCCGCCCGTCCCGTCAAGCGGCGCATGTTCCAGCAAGCCGTTGGCTGCATCTCGGAAGTTTCAGGCTGGACCGCGGCTGCGATGATCCTTGGCGCGGTGTTCCTGACATGCCAGATGATCTTTGTCAGGTTTGTGCTGAACGCGTCCACCGTCTGGCAAACCGAGGTCGTTGTATACCTGATGGTCGGTGCCACGCTTGTCGGGCTGGCCTTCGTGCAGAAACACAAGGGCCACGTGAACGTGGACCTTCTTAAGCTGTGGCTGAGCCCGAATGCCGGGCGGACGCTAGAAATCGTCACCCATTCGGCTGCGATCATCGTGATCGGTGTCTGCCTGTTCTACGGCTACGAGTTCTGGCATCTGGCGCAGTCGCGCGGCTGGACATCCGACACCGTTACCGCCGTCCCCCTCTGGATCCCGTATCTGGCGCTGCCTGTCGGACTGGGCCTCATGCTGCTGCAACTGATTGCCGATCTTCTGGACGTTCTGTCCAATTCACCTATCAGGGAGGCATCGTGATGGATCCGCTTGTTCTTGGCACGATCATCGGGCTTGCAACGATCTTCGTTCTGTTTTCCGGAATTTCCGTCGCCGTTGGCCTTCTGCTGGTGTCCGCCGTGTTTCTTCTTGCGTTCGACGGCCTGCGCTCGCTGGAACTCATGCCCGAGATCCTGTTTGGAAAGCTCGACAGTTTCGCACTTCTTTCCATCCCCATGTTCATCATCATGGGGGCATCGATCGCCTCGACCCGGGCCGGTGCCGATCTCTACGAAGCGCTCGAGCGATGGCTGACCCGGGTGCCCGGGGGCCTGGTGGTCTCCAATCTTGGTGCCTGCGCCCTGTTCTCGGCAATGTCCGGATCGAGCCCGGCAACCTGCGCGGCCATCGGCAAGATGGGCATTCCGGAAATGCGCAAACGGGGTTATTCGGAGGAAATCGCGACCGGTTCCATTGCCGCTGGCGGAACCCTCGGGATCCTGATCCCGCCCTCCATAACCATGATCGTCTACGGAATTGCCACCGAGACCTCGATCGGCCGTCTGTTCCTGGCCGGTGTCATACCCGGTTTGCTGCTGGTCGGGCTCTTCATGGCTTGGTCGATCTATGCCACATGGGCTTCCGGGGAGCGTGCGAGCCTCGGCCGCGTGACCTACAGCTGGCGCCAGCGGTTTGAAATCATGCCGAGGGTTCTGCCGTTCATCGCGATCATCATCGGCGTGCTCTACGCCATGTATGGCGGTGTCGCAACGCCATCGGAAACCGCAGCCGTCGGCGCATTGCTCTGCCTTGTCGTTGCGATGATCGTCTACAAGCTCGTGCGGCCTTCGGCCCTCTGGTCGGTCCTGCGCGACAGCACCAAGGAAAGCGTGATGATCCTGTTCATCATCGCGGCTGCCGGGGTGTTTTCCTACATGCTGTCGAGCCTGTTCATCACCCAGGCGATCGCCGCGTGGATCAGCGAACTGGAGGTCAACCGCTGGGTGCTGCTCGGCGCAATCAACGTGTTCCTGATCGTTGCGGGTTTCTTCCTTCCGCCCGTCGCCGTGATCCTGATGACGGCACCGATCCTGCTGCCGGTCATAACCGGTGCCGGGTTCGACCCGATCTGGTTCGCGGTTGTCCTGACCATCAACATGGAGATCGGCCTGATCTCTCCGCCGGTGGGCCTCAATCTTTACGTGATCAACGGCATCGCACCGGACATCTCGCTTCGCAAGATCCTGCTGGGCTCCCTGCCCTTCGTCGGATGCATGCTGATCGCCATCCTTGTTCTGTGTCTGCTTCCCGGTCTGGCCACCTGGTTACCCAATTTCGTCATGGGGCCCGCGCTCTGAGCCCCGGCACCCGAAACAGGAGATATCTCATGTCCCAAGCTTCCCGTTTTCGCCGCATCGGACTTATTGTTCCCAGTTCCAATGTCACCATGGAAACCGAAATACCCGCGCTGTTGAAAGCACGAGAGTCGATTCTGCCCGACCGGTTCACGTTCCACTCCTCGCGCATGCGCATGAAGGCGGTGGTCAAGGAAGAACTGGAGGCGATGGATGCCGACAGCCTCCGCTGCGCGACCGAGCTTTCCGACGCTGCCGTTGAAGTCCAGGCCTATGCCTGCCTCGTCGCGATCATGTCCATGGGTCTTGGCTACCACCGCACGTCGTCTGAAAAACTCCATCAGGCTACCGCTGACAACGGATTTCCGACGCCGGTTCTGAACTCCGCCGGGGCCCTGGTGGACAGCTTGAAGGAAATGGGCGTCAAGAAAGTCTCGATCATATGCCCTTACATGAAGCCTTTGACGAAGCTGGTTGTCGATTACATCGAGCACGAAGGTGTTGAGGTTCAGGATTTTCTCGCACTCGAAATACCGGACAATCTGGATGTCGCGTCCCAGGATCCGGCGGCTCCGGCTGAACTGTGGCGCAAGCTGGACGTGCGCGGGGTCGATGCCATCGTCGCGTCCGCCTGCGTTCAAATGCCGTCCCTTCCGGCAATTGAAATGATCGAACGCGCCTCGGGCTTGCCGACGGTTTCAGCGGCTGTCGCGACAACGCGCAAAATCCTTCAAAGCCTCGGCCTGACCGAAGTTGCGCCGGGTGGAGGCGCTCTTCTGTCAGGCGGTCAGCTTGCAAGACTGCCGAAGGTTGCCTGATCTTTTCCCGATGACGGTACCACAGTCTGAACGGGATACGCCGGCGGTAGTCAGCCACATGACCTGTCGTTCCGCCAGAGCCGCCCTTTCTGATGATCGGGCCGACGCCGCGGGGTCTGTTTCCGCAGACCCCGGTCTCCTCAATTCCGCTTGTGAAACCGGGCTTTTTCATACATATTCAAATATAAGAATTTTATATGAGGAAGCGCAATGTCCCTATCCCGCCGTGCCTTTTTGTCGGGGTGTGCCACCCTGCCCCTATCCGCGCAACTCAGCCGGTTCGCGATGGCCGAGACGTCGATCGGCCAGGGAACGCTGACAACGATCAGCGACGGACACCTGACGCTTCCGGGCAGTTTCATTTTCGATCCGATGCCGCAGGACAAGCTTCTCCCCTTGCTGGAGGAAGCCGGGGTTTCACAGGAAACGCTGACGCCGGGCTGCAATGTCTCGCTCTACCGCGACGGCACCAACAAGGTTCTGTTCGACGTTGGATCGGGGCCTGACTTCCAACCGACTGCAGGTGAGCTTGCGGAGGGACTGGAGCAGGCAGGCGTTGCCCCCGAAGATGTCACGCATGTGGTTTTCACCCACGCCCATCCGGATCACATCTGGGGCCTGCTCGACGCGTTCGACGATCCCGTCTTTAACAATGCGACCTACATGATCGGCCGCGCCGAGTGGGACTACTGGTGGAACCCGGAGACCGTCAACACGATCGGCGAAGCGCGCGCTGCCATGGCGGTCGGCGCCAGACGCAGGTTAGAGGCCATCGAGGACACGGTCGAGTTCTTTTCAGGCGATCAGGAAATCCTGCCCGGGATCCTTGCCGTTTCCACTCCCGGGCACACACCCGGCCACATGAGTTTCGAAATCCGAAGCGGTTCGCAGGCCGCACTCGTGATCGGGGATGCCATCGGCAACCACCACGTCGCCTTCATGCGGCCCGCGTGGCCAAGCGGATCGGACCAGGATGCCGAGGTTGCCGCCTCGACGCGGATCGCGCTCCTGGACCGGATCATCGCCGACGATCTCAAGATTGCCGGTTTTCACCTTCCCGGCGGCGGGATCGGGCATGTGGAACGCACAGGCGATGTCTTCCGCTTCCTTCCGGAGGCGTCCTGATGCGTATCGCGGGTGTGCTCCTTTCCGTTTGTCTCGCCGCATCGGCGCAGGCCAGCGAAGACATTGCAGACCAATATCCGGGCTCCGCACTCTACTCCAAGCCGGTGGAAGTCATCCCGCATGTCTGGTCCGCCATCGGCGCGACGGCACCGCCGACCTATGAAAACTCCGGCCACAACAACAATCTGAGTTTCATCGTGACCGGAGATGGCGTCATCGTGATCAATGGCGGGGCGGCCCATATCCTCGCCAAAGCGCTTCACGAGGAAATCAGGGCAGTCACCGATCAGCCCGTCAAACTCGTCATCGACGAAAACGGCCAGGGTCACGCGATGCTCGGCAACTCCTACTGGTCGGAACAAGGTGTCCCGATCCTGGCGCATGTCGATGCCGCCCATGAAATCGAGGAACGCGGCAACCAGATCCTTCAGGCCATGAAACGGTACAACCGGGACAAGGCTGAGGGCACCTTCGTAGCGCCGCCGACGCAGACTTTCGAGGACAGACATGTCATCGAGATGGGCAATTTCCGCATCGAGGTCCTTCATCTAGGGCCCGCACACGGCCCGGGGGACACACAGGTGTGGCTGCCGGAGCAAAGCCTCGTGATTGCCGGCGACATGGCCTTTCACGAGCGCATGCTGCCGATTTTCGAAGACACGATCGCCGCGGACTGGCTGGAGACATGGGAGACCGGCTTCGAGGCCCTGAACGCGACCTACGTCATTCCGGGCCATGGCCACCCGACCAACATGGCGCAGGTCCGCCGCTACACGCGCGACTACCTGCTTTACCTGCGCGAGAAGATCGGAGTGCATATCGAAGACGGCGGCGACCTGGCCGATGCCTACTATGTCGACCAGTCTCCCTATGCCCATCTGGATACGTTCGAGGAACTTGCCACCCGGAATGCAGGCCGGGTCTATGAGCAGATGGAGTTCGAATAGCACCATCACCGGAAAGGCGCCCGCAAGCAAATGCGGTGGCGCTCTCACGCTCTCTTCCGGTCCTGGCAAACAAGCGGCCGCGGGCCGCTGGAAACTTCTGAAGTGTCTCAATTACCGATTGCCTCGGCGACGATCTGCTGCATCAGGTTCTCGACCGCCTGCATGGACCCGTCCGGATAATCCTTGTGGCCGATCGTGACGCCCTCATCCGTCTCCATGACGAATATTCCATACGGGCAATGCACAATGTTCATCGGGTCCTTCTCCATGACCTGGCGCGAGATCAGGGCAGAGCAGAACAGGAAGATATCGGCGTTCTTGAAGATTGTTTCCTCACTGCCGACATCGGCCGCAGTCCGGTTGAGCATGGCTCCGACGTGGCTGACGGAATCGATCACCAGCCCCTCCCCGACGATGGCGCTCTCGACAGCGAAAGTCGCGTCCTCGAAGGACCCGTCGAAGGAATAGGTGAACGGCTGATCGGCCAAGGCAGCGCTGCTGAAGGTGAGGCCGAGAACGGCTGCAAGAACAACGGATTTCATAGTCTGATCCTCCACGTTTCAACGCAATTCTGGAGCCTGGCTGCGCCCCGGGCATTGATCGAAATCAGTCCCGGGACGCTGCGAGCGCAATGACTTAGCCGAGCATGTCCGTGGTGATGCCGGTGTACCAGCCCTCCGATTCCTCGTAGGTTGCCTTGCGCAGGTCCGCGCTTTCACCGGTCTGGGAAATGAAGCCGTCAACCTTGGCGATTTTCTCCGGTGTTGCCTCATAGGTCGCGCCGACCTTGACACCATCGTCGGGTGCGATCAGCGACCAGCAGGTGTTGGAGAATTTCGCCGGGAAGACCTTGGACCCCGTCAGCGCACCGCGCATGGCATTGGCGCAGACCTTGGCCTGGGAGTTCGCGGAAAATCCTGATTTCGGCATGTCGCCCTGGCTCGAGGCGTCGCCGAGGACGTAGATGTCGGCATCCGCCTTTGCCGACATGTCGGCGGCATTCACCGGCGCCCAGTTGCCGTCGGTAACACCGGCGAGATCGGCGATGCGGCCGGCCTTCATGGCCGGTATGACGTTGCAGACGTCGACCTTCGTCTCCTCGCCGTCGATGGTGATCGTCATGGCACCCGGGTCGACGGAGACGTTGCCGCCGCCGAAGTCCTCACCGATCCAGTCGACCATGCCCTCGTAGTGGTTCGCCCAACCTTCCTGAAAGAGCGCCATCTTGGAAAATTTCGGCTTCGGGTCGGCAACGATGATCTTCGCGGTCGGGTTGTTCTGCTTCAGGAAATGCGCGACCATCGAAACCCGTTCATATGGCCCCGGAGGACAGCGATAAGGGTTTGGCGGCGCGACCATGGCAAAGGTTCCACCCTCCGGCATCGCCATCAGCTGTGCCTTCAAAAGCTCCGATTGCGAGCCCGCCTTGTAGGCATGCGGCATCGCGTTCTGCGCGCTCAGGCCCCAGCCCTCGACGGCCCCTTCCACGAAGTCGATACCCGGGCTCAGGATCAGCTTGTCGTAAGGCACCGAACCGCCGCCCGCCAGGGCCACCGTCTTGGCGTCGCGATCGACACCGATCGCCCAGTCATGAACGACGTTGACGCCACCTGCGGCAAGACCGCCATAGGTGTGGCCGATGTCCTCGATTTCCTTGAAACCGCCGAGATAAAGGTTGGAGAAGAAGCACGTATAGTACTTGCGTGTCGGTTCGATCAGGGTAACGTCGACCGCCCCCTTGCTGTCCTTGGCGATGTAGCGTGCGGCCGTGGCGCCGCCGGCACCACCCCCGACGACCACGACACGCGGTGTTCCCTGTGCCTTGACCATGGGAGCGGACAGGACGGCCGCCATTGCAGCGGTCGTGCCGACAAATTGTCTTCTGTTCAGTGTCATTTCTTCCTCCCTAAATGCACCGTCATTGTTCAAGCGCGGCAAAATAGGCTGCCAGCGCCGCAATCTCTTCCGCATTGAGCCGCCCGGCCATCATCTGCATGACCGGATGAGCGCGTTTCTTGTTCTTGTAGGCATGCATCGCGACCACGAAATCCTCTTCCGGCCACAGCACGATCGACGGGATACCGTCGTCCGCGCCATCTGCCTGGTGGCAGGTCGTGCACTCGCTGCTGAGATATTCGCCGTATTCCGGATCGCCCTTGAGCGCGAGAATGGCCGGGTCGAGGTCGTGGTCCGTCGGGGTCGCCGTCGGATCCGCCTCTGGAATGTTGGCCGGGTCATCGGAGAACGTGCGCAGGTAGGCGATCAGGTCAAGCCGGTCCGCCGGCTTCCTCAGACCCGAAAAGCTCATGCGCGTTCCGCTGGCAAGCGACCGCGGCTTTTCCAGGAACGCGTCCAGCGTGTCGGCATGCCATTCAAGCCCGCCGGTCCCGGCCCGGACGAGAGCCTTGGAATAGCGGAAATCGTCATGGGTTCCGGCCTGCCGGCCGAAGATGCCGTTCAGGTGAGGCCCGATCCGGTGTTTCGCACCCTCGCCCACCATGTGGCAGCTCTTGCATTTCTTGAAGACCGCCTCGCCGGCAACAGGATCGCCGAAGTCGTCTGCCAGCGCTGCCGAGCACAGCAGCCAGAAGACGAAAGCGGGCAGGTTTCGGGCAAGGCGCATCTTCGCTTACTCTCCGACCGATTTCAGATAGGCCGTGATGGCATCGAGGTCGTCCTGTTTCTTCAGCCCGGAGAAGGCCATTTTCGTGCCTTTCATGTAGGATCTCGGCTTGGCCAGAAACTCTGCCAGAGCCATCTCGTCCCAGACCTTGCCTTCTTCCTGCGCGGCCACAAACGCCTTGGAATACTTGAACCCGTCCACGGAGCCCATCTGGCGGCCGATGAGCGCATTGAGGTGCGGACCGGACTTGTTCTTCGCGCCTGCGCCAACTGCGTGACAGGCGCTGCATTTCTTGAAGACCTTCTCGCCCGAAGCCACCAGTGCAGGATCCAGCGATGCAGACACGGCAGCAGGCGATGCTGCCCCGGTGGCGGTCTCTTCCGGAGGAACCGCCGCCGCGACGAAGGTCGGCGTATCGTCCGCGGTCGCGTGGTTCATGACCGACTCGCCGCCATCTTCCGGTGTCACGTCAAGGAACGTGGCGCGCATGGTGATCTCGACGCTCGGCTTGCAGTTTTCCATGCAGGGCTCGGCCCGCCACCTGGCGTATTCCAGCGCCGGACGATCGTCGATGACGAAGCCGTCCCTGTTGTACATTTCGAATTCGGCGAAATTCTCGTGGCTCAGCTCAAAGTCGTCGTCGACGAGATCGTTGGAATAGAGGATATAGGCGACAATCGCATAGGTCTCGTCCGCGGTGAGCGTCTGCGCTTCACCGAACGGCATGGAGCGGTGCACGTAGTCCCAGACTGTCGAAAGATGCGGCCAGTAGGAGCCGACGGTCTTTACCGGATCCTTGTCGCCGAGCGTGTCGAACCCGCCGGCAAGAACGGGCCAGTTGTCCACGCCCTCGGCGAAGTCACCGTGACAGGAGGCACATTTTTCGGCGAAGACCTCCTCGCCCCAGTAGGCATCGCCCCGGCCCTCGGGCAGGCCGCGCCCGTCGGGCAGCACGTCAACATCCCAGGCCGCAATTTCTTCGGTGCGGGCCTCCCGGCCCAGCCCGAATTTTCCGTTACTGTCCGGAGCATGTTCCGTTAGGTCGCTGCCAAGCGCTGCGCGTTCTTCCGCCGCGGCCTGGATCTCGGCGATTTTTTCTTTCAGATCCGAGACGGCCGCCGCCTCTTCCTCGGCGCGCCGGTTTGCCGTTTCCGCCTGCAAAGAGACCTGCTCGACCCGTTGTTCCAGCGCGCCGATCTTCTTTTGCCCGTAGTCCATGTTGGCAAACAGGAGCGCGGCCGAAAGCGCAAGCGCCGTCCCGCCGGCAACCGGGAGAACGATCTGGTTAAGAGACTTCGACATTCTCGGCGACCCCGTTTTCATCCACGAACCAGGTCTGGATGCAATTGTTGTGATAGACGGCGTTCTCGCCGCGCATTTCGCGAAGTTGGTCCTTGGTCGGTTGGACGTATCCGGTTTCGTCCATGGCACGCGATTGAAGCAGCATCGGATTGCCGTCCCAGTCGATGTCCAGGTAGAAGCGGGTCAGGGCCTTGGTGTCGCCCTGCTTGCCAAGACGCGCCGTCTCCCAGGTGATGCCGCCGTCCCTTGAGACATCGACCCGCGTGATTTTGCCATGTCCGGACCAGGCGAGCCCGGAGATGACCAGGGGCCCCTTCCCGTGTGAAATCGGCATTTGCGGGCTTGGCGAGGTAATGACGGATTTCGCATCCATCACCCAGGTCCATTTCCGGGCGGTGCCGTCCTCGTAGACGTCGGTGTATTTCGAGGTTTCCTCGCGGCTTTCCACCGCCATGTCAGTGACTTCGATGCGGCGCAGCCACTTCACCCACATGTTGCCTTCCCAGCCCGGCACCACGAGGCGGACCGGGTAGCCGTGCTCCATGCGCAGGGCCTCGCCATTGGCCTTGAACGCCACCAGTACATCGTCCAGGGCCTTTTCCATCGGGATCGAGCGGCCGTTGGAGGAGGCATCCGCGCCTTCGACATAGACCCACTTGTCCTTGAGGTCGCCCGCAGCGGCGAGACCCGCCTCGTTCAGGAGCGTGCGCAGCGGCACACCGGTATATTCCATGTTGTGGATCATGCCGTGCGTGAACTGGGCCCCGTTCAACTGGGCGCCCGCCCATTCCATGCCGGTGTTGGCCGCGCATTCACAGAAATAGACATGGTTCTCCCGCGGGAACCGTTCCAGATCCGCGTAGTGAAACACCAGGGGCCTGTCGACCAGCCCGTTGATCATCAGCCGGTAGTCTTCCTTGCGCAGTTCGATCGCACCCGAATGGTGGCGTTCAAACGCGCAGCCTTGCGGCGTGATCGTTCCGTCCAGCGCGTGGATCGGCGTGAAGTTGATCGAGGAAATCGGCGACGCGGTCAGCCATTCCACGTTGCGGCGAACCACGTCCTTTTCGAAACTGATCGGCATGCCGTAGGGCGTTTCATCCACGCCGGCGCCGGTGATCGACGCCCAGTCCTGAACGTCCGTGATCAGCGGGTCGGCTTCGTTCGCGCTCGCGGTTCCGGCGACTGACGCGCCCGCAATCGCGACGCTGCCCTTGAGAAAGGACCTTCGGGACGGTTTGGTTTTCGCGTCCATCAATGAGGACTCCCTGCCTAAACTATGCACCAATGACTTCAACGCTGTTGCCCGGCCGCGTTGTCACCGTGCCGAGCTTGCGAATGTGATTTTCAACGACGTCCCAGATCTGCGGCCCTTCCGTGCCCTCGTTGACGCTGGCCCATCCGGCCACGACGTAGGAGCGTGACGGGTCGATGGCCTCACCTGTCTTCAGGAGCGTCATGTTCGAGATGCGGCTGCCCTGCGGCTGGGCGATATCGATCCGGTATCCGAGCCCGCCGGTCCGCACCATGTCGCCGCCCTGCTGGTAATAGGGGTCCGGGTTGAAGATGTTGTCCGCGACGTCTTCCAGGACCACCTTCAGGAATTCACCCGTCATTTCCGTGCGATAGGCCTTGCCGTAGGTCATCGAGGTGACATTGAAAATGTCTTCGCGCGTGATCTCCTGGCCCGGGATCAGCGACGGGCCCCAACGCACACCCGGACTGAGCGCGATCTCGGCATCGCGTTCGGACAGCAGCGCATCGCAGATGAGATCGTCCCAGGTGCCGTTGAAATTGCCACGGCGGTACAGCAGGCTGCCGGTCCTGCCGATGACTTCCGACAGGTCGTCGATGTAGGGCGCACGCTGCTCGTCGATGAGCGCGGCGACTTCGGCATCCGGTTCAATGATATCGGAGAAGACCGGAATGAGCTTGTGTCGGTAGCCCATGAGCTGACCGTTGCGGATGTCGAGATCGACCCGGCTGACGAATTTTCCGTTCGAGCCGGACGGAACGATTATCGTCTTGCCCGACAGAACCGGTTCCGGCAGCGCGTCGTGGGTATGGCCGGACAGGATGATGTCGATGCCGCTGACCACGGTTGCCATCTTCTTGTCGACATCGAACCCGTTGTGGCTCAGAACGACGACACACTCCGCACCTTCCGCGCGTACTTCGTCGACCATTGCCTGCATGTTTTCATCGCGGATACCGAAGGCATATTCGGGGAACATCCAGCCCGGATTGGCGATCGGCATGTAGGGAAACGCCTGGCCGATCACCGCAACTTTCGTGCCGCCGCGCTCGAACATCTTGTAGGGCGGGAAAAGGTCCGTCGGCTCGTCCCATTCGACATCGAAAATATTCTGGCCGAGCGCTGCGAATGGCAGGTTTTCGACGATCTCGTTGACGCGATCGCTGCCGAGTGTGAATTCCCAATGAAAGGTCATCGCGTCCGGGTTCAGCGCGTTCATGACATTGACCATGTCCTGCCCCGCCGTCTTGTAGCAGGTGTAGGAGCCGTGCCAGGTGTCTCCGCCATCCAGCAGGATCGCGTCGGGACGGTCGGCGCGAATGGACTTGATGACGGTCGCGACACGGTCCAGTCCGCCGACCCGGCCATACCCCTTCGCCAGTGACGAAAAGTCACCGGAACTCAGGGCATAATGGCTCGGGCTGCCGTCCGCGATCCCGTAAAGCTTGCGGAACTGTGCGCCTGTCACGTGCGGTACAGCGCCCCGGTTGTCACCCACGCCGATATTCTCGGACGGCTCCCGGAAATAGATCGGTTTCAGTTGCGCATGGATGTCGGTGACGTGAATTAGAGAGACGTTTCCGAACGTGTCGAACTCCAGAAGCTGGTCCTGGGTGAGCGCCTGCTGCGCGGCGAGGCGTGCCCAGTTGCCGAAACCCGAAGCGCCGACAACCGCGGATGCTGCCATTCCGACCTGCAGAAAATCGCGACGCGATATCATATTCCTGCTCGCTCCTCTAAACATATTCGCATAAGTGAATATATTGCCTTGTAAAAAGGGTCCCGGCGGTTATCCGGGACCCGGAATTGGCGTCAGTTGCGGACGGACGGGCCTTCCACGCTCAAACCGTTTCCACGCGAGGCAACATATAGCTCCAGCGCGATGAACTCCGGAGAACCGGGCTTGTAGGTTTGCGCACGCGTGTCGCGCACGCACCCCTTGAACCGCGCATGCACGGAATTCAGCTTGGTGTTTTTCAGCCTGTAGGTCGGGAAGCCGTTGATGTGCCCCTGGCTCAGGTGATCGGCGCGGATCATGAGACCATAGCTGTCTTCGTGGCAGTTTGCGCAGGACAGCTCAAGCTGACCGGTCCGGGTGTAGTAGAGTTCCTTGCCCTGTTCCCAGGTTTCGCTGGCGGGACCGTCTATCGCAACATTCACGGGCATACCGCGCGAGACGGAGGAAATCAGGGCGACCATGTCGGTCATGTCGCCGCCGGTATATTTCCACTTCTCCGCGCCCATGTGAGTCGTACGGCAATCGTTGATCTCCATTTCGATGGTGGTCACCTTGCCTTTTTCGTCGTTCCATTTCGGATAGACGGCACGAACACCGGCCATGGTCTCGGGACCTTCATGACAACTTGCACAGGATTTGCCCGCGCTTCCGTCGACCGTTTCCCAGTTGACCATCGCGTTCTCGACGCCAATCATTCCCGGATTTTCGAAATCGTCCATCTGGAAAGCCTGGGTCTCGTCGGAGCGGAACCGCCAGCCGGAATAGATCGTCGAGAGATTTTCCGTGTGCGCCGGCGCGTCGGTCTCCGTGACGATTGAAATGTCGCCATTGATCGTCAGGCTGTCCTCGTCCGGATCGGACATTGCCAGACCCGGCATCAACACCAGTGCCGCCACAGACCCGATTGCTATTGTCGTTTTCTTCACGCCTTCCTCCCTCAACCAGACGCTTGTCATTGTCGGTCAGCTGACCGTGATCTTCTTTGTCGTGTCGTAGACAGATCCGTCGTCGTCGTACCAGGTGAACTTGAATTCACCGGATTCGGGTACAACCGCTTCGAACTGGAAGTAGGGATTGGTCGAGATTGCGGGCTCAAGCACCACGTCGATCACGTTCTGACCGTTGAAGTCGGCGGTGAAGCGGTTGATGATCGAGCGCGGGATGACATTGCCGTCATCGTCCTTGCGCTGACCGCTTTCCATCTTGTGGCTGATCAGCGTCTTGATGGTGATCGTTTCGCCTGCCGCAGCCTTCTTGGGTACCTTTACCCGTGGTTTCACACCGGATGCCATGAATTGTCTCCTAATGCCTTGCCGATCAGCCGCCGCAGCCGCCGATGGTTACTTTCACGTTGGCCTTGGCCATCTGGAAGGATCCGTCGTCCATCTTGGCGATCGCCACCACGTTCTGGGTCGTGGCAAGGCGGATGCGCGTCGAGGCGCTGCGCGAGGCGCTGAGCGGGCCGAACTTGAACGTCGCGACATTCGGAACCGGGTTGCCATCGGCGAACAGCGTGACTTCTGCCGCGCCCGGAGCATCAAAGGCGATCGGAACGGTGTTGCCGTTTTCGGCGATTTCCGGCGCCGTCAGGGTGATGGCCCCCTCGCCCATATCCGCACCGCCGGTCAGCGCCGCGATCGCATCATCCGTCAGGGTGGCAAATGCGGGCAGGCTCGACAGGGTGGCAAGGGCGAATGTGCCGGAGCCGAATGCAAGTAGCTTTCGCCGTGTCATTTCCATGTTGGTCTCCATTTCAGGAAGCTCACTCTTCCTTGAGCGTTACGAGAAAGGCGACGACGTCTTCGATCTGCTGGGCGGTCAGCAGCGGTTGAACGTCAGCATCGCCGTGGGCATCGCCTGTATAGGCATCCCCGAGGCGAATGAAGCCTTCGGTCTTGTAGAAGGACGGCATCAGGCTGCCTTCGAACATCACCTTTGCGTTCGCAACAATGCCGCGCAGTTCCGGAACGGACCACCGGTCAGCGACACCGTCGAGCGGCGGGCCGATCTCGCCGTGAAACGCCAGGTGGCTGAGAGCGGAAACCTGATGGCAGGCGATGCAGTTGCCGGCACCCTTGTTCATGATTTCGGCCCCTGAAGCAGGATCGCCGGCGACGCCCGAGAGCGAAACGTCGACAGCGCCGTCGGTGAAGACGACGTCCGTCGGCTTGACCGCCTCGGCGAACGCCGTCGATGCTGCAAGCATTGCGCCAATGGCGAATATTACATGTTTCATGGGTCCTCCCTCAGCCGATTCCCGGTGGCCTTTCCCGAGACCATACAGCACATATTCGCGTTTACGCAATAACAAATTCAATTAAATGAATTTATCTATCTGTTCGCACACGCAACATAAACGAAATAAAATGTCGCGCCGCAGCATGGTTAGTTACTTGTTTTGGCTTTCGAACTTGCGCGCGTGGTATTTCTGGAAGGGTTCGTCGCTGTTGTAGCCTTCTTCCACCACCCAGGTCAGCATGTTCATCGTTGTCCACCGTCCGAAAGCACCCGGCATGTTGGCGACAGCCGCCTGAGGTGCCGTGACGCCGTCGCCGACTTCAGCCGGGAAGAAGAAGATGTTGGGCGTGAACAGCGCTCCCCACCGTTTGACCATGTCCTTTTCCGGCAGCGTCGTGCCGTCGAAATCGGTAACCTCGACGTCTCCGAACATGTTGATCTGGACGACGAAATAGTTGTCTTCGATGTATTGCGAGATCTCCGGAATGACGAAAACTTCCTCGTGCATCCGCTTGCAGTAGATGCAGCCGCGCTGCTCGACGATCACCATCAGGCGCTTGCCTTCCGCGTTTGCTTCCTCAAGATCTTCGGAGAGATCCTTGAAGGTGTCCCGCATCCAGGACGCCTTGTGGAGACCGTCATCGCCGATTTCGGCCGCGAACACCTGAGTTGAGAAAAAAACTGCGCAAAGCGCCCAGAACAAACGTGTCATTGTCATTCCTCCTCCATTCGAGCCCTTTTGAATGCTGCGGAGCTCTATCCAATGGCGCTGAACCAGGGGACGTTTTCCAGCATCCATTGGGCGATGATGTTGATGGAGTTCGTCGCGATCAGGACCCCGAACAGGATCAGGAACGCACCCATCAGCTTTTCAACGACGCCAAGATATTTTCGGAAACCGGCCATCCAGGTCATGAACGGGCCGATGAAAAGAGCCGTGACAACAAAAGGCAGCGTCATGCCGAGGCCGTAGACGAAGAGCAGCGCCGCGCCTTGCGCCGCGGTCTCCTGGCCTGCGGCCGTGAACAGGATTGCGGCAAGCACCGGGCCGACGCACGGCGTCCAGCCGAACGCAAATGCAAGCCCGACGACATAGGCCCCGAGCAGACTGACGCCCGCCGCATTGCCGGTTTCGACGCGAAGCTGCCGATAGAGGATGCCGATCCGGATGAGCCCCAGGAAATGAAGCCCCATCACGATGATGATTGCAGCTGCAATCCAGCGCAGCACATCAAAATATTCGCGCACCAGCTGACCGAACGTGCTGGCCGTTGCCCCGAGCCCCATGAAGACGGTGATCACCCCGAGCGCAAAAAAACAGGCCGACAGGAAGGCGCGCAGCTTGACGGCACCGGAGACACGCGTCTGCGTTTCCACCTGGTTCACACTGACGCCCGCCAGGTAACTCAGGTAGAAAGGCACAATCGGCAGGATGCAGGGCGACAGGAACGACAAGAGCCCTGCGGCCAGCGCACCGAAATAGGTGATCTCGAACATGGATTGAGCTGCTTCTCAGCTTGATATATTCACAAATTAGATTATGATTAAGTGTGTGCACTCGTCAATCGGGGTTTCGAATTGACTTTGTTGAAGACGCTGATCGTTCTGATGCTCGCGCTCGCGCCGGCCGCGGCGCCTGCCGAGACGTTCCTGCTCATGGCGGAGGAAGACGGGTGTCACTGGTGTGCCAGGTGGAACAAGGAGATCGCGCATATCTACCCGAAAACGGCCGAGGGTAGAACCGCTCCGCTGAAGCGCTATAACCTGCATGGCGAGACGCCCGATGTGGCCTTCGAACGGAAGGTCCGCTTCACACCGACCTTCATTCTCGTGCACAATGGCGGAGAAGTCGGTCGAATCGAGGGGTACCCCGGTGAGGATTTTTTCTGGAGCTTGCTCAGCATGATGTTCAGCAATGCGAATATTCCGCTGGATCAGACAGGTTGAGAAACGATGAGCGCTGACACGCAAGGCACGCCCGAAGACGCGAGCGAAACCACGTCCCGCCTGCCGGTGTTCGATGCCGACATGTGTGCCGAAGACATGGACAGGATGATGAAGAACGCCCAGCGCGCCTCCAATTTCCTGAAAGCCATCAGCCACGAAGGCCGGTTGATGATCCTGTGCCACCTCGCCTCGGGCGAAAAGTCGGTGGCGGAACTGGAAAATCTTCTGTCCGCGCGGCAAGCCGCCGTGTCGCAGCAACTGACGCGGCTCAGACTCGAAGGCCTGGTGACCCCGCGCCGCGACGGCAAGGCGATCTACTACAGCTTGACAGACGACCGGCCCAAGCAAATCATGGAAGTGGTTTATGACCTGTTCTGCCGAGAGGACTAACCGAACGCTTGGCTAGCGTCCGGGTAGGGTCAGGACCCTGGGGAGGAGCCGGACATGCTGGAGGCGCTTGGAGAAGCCAACACGGTTGCGCTGATTGGCCTTTTGGGCGGAATTGCCCTCGGGCTTGCTGCGCGCATCGGACGGTTCTGCACGCTCGGAGCCATTGAAGACGTTCTCTACGGAGCGGACGACCGGCGTCTGCGCATGTGGGGTCTTGCAATCGGCGTCGCCATTATCGGCTCCCATGCCGCCATGTCCTCCGGACTTCTTGAAGGATCAAGCACGGCGTATCTCGACAGGGTCTGGAACCCGTTTGGTTCGATCGTCGGCGGGCTGATGTTCGGCTACGGTATGGCCCTCTGCGGCAATTGCGGATACGGCGCACTCGCTCGCCTCGGCGGCGGGGACCTGCGCGCGTTCGTCATGGTGATCGTCATGGGACTGTCCGCCTATTTCGTCATGTCCGGCCCCCTCGCCCAAGCGCGCGTGTGGCTGTTCCCGGTCGAAACCGGCGCTCAGTCCCCGCAGGGTGTCAGCCAGTTCCTTGATGCCGCGTTCGGGATCGCGCCGATCATCACGGGCCTTGCCGCCGGCGGGCTGATCATCGCCTTCACGCTCACCAGTGCCGCCTTCAGGACGTCGCCCAGGCATATTTTCTGGGGAAGTGTCGTCGGGCTTGCGATCGTGTCGGGCTGGGTCGGCACCTACTGGGTCGCCATGACCGGTTTCGAGGCGGAACCGATCGAGACGCACACATTCGCCGCGCCGATCGGCGACACGATCTATTACGGCATGACCGCCTCCGGAAACACTCTGTCCTTCAGCGTCGGATCGGTCGTCGGCGTCGTCATCGGTGCATTCCTCGGCTCCTTCGCCAAGGGACATTTCCGCTGGGAGGCCTGCGAGGACCCCCGCGAACTCCGGCGTCAGATTACCGGCGCTGCAATCATGGGTCCGGGCGCAATCCTTGCCGTCGGCTGCAGCGTAGGTCAGGGAATTTCCGCCTTTTCCGTGCTGGCCTACAGTGCACCGATCACGTTTCTGGCGATATTCGCCGGCGCGGCCTTCGGCCTGAAGCAGCTCATCACCGGCTTTGCGCCTGCCGAGTAACGCCGTCTGCCGGAGCAGTGAAGGCCAAATCGGCTGACGTGGCCACTATTCATATTCAAAAATTCGAATTTTCTGTTCCAGTCTTGAGATCGGTCAATGCGTGCCGGTCCGCTGCCTTCACACTGGTCGGATCTTGAACTGCTGACAGAGCTGAGCCCGCTGCACCGGATCGCTTATGGACCTGACCGCACTACTCGACAGATTGCCGGAACCCACGGTGCTTGTGCTCGGCGGACTGACTGTCGGCATCCTGTTCGGTGCATTCGCGCAGCAGAGCCGGTTCTGCCTCAGGGCCGCCGCGCTGGAGTTTTCCCGCCGCAGACCCGCCGGCCGCCTTCCGATCTGGCTGCTCGCCTTTTCCAGTGCCCTGATCGCGACGCAGTTTCTGGCGCTGCTTGGTGAAGTCGATACGGGCGAAACGCGCCAGCTGGCGTCACCGCAGAGCCTCTCCGGGGCGCTCATCGGGGGGGCGATGTTCGGAACAGGCATGGTGATGGCACGCGGGTGCGCGAGCCGGCTGCTGGTACTTTCGGCGACGGGCAACCTGAGGGCCCTGCTGTCCGGCCTGGTCTTTGCCGTTGTCGCCCAGGCAAGTCTTTACGGTGCCCTGAAACCCCTGCGCGACTGGCTGTCCGGATTGTGGACAACGGTCGATACAGGCGGCAATGATCTCACGACATACCTGGGCATGAGCGAAGCATCGGTCTTTCTGTTCGGCGGCTTCTGGCTGCTCGCGGGCCTCGGTTTCGGCTGGCGCAACCGGAGTTCCGTCTGGCGGCTGGCAGCCGCCGTCGGCGCAGGTTTGACGGTGCCGCTGGCGCTCTGGTTCACGACCGCCATGACCCGGCAGGCCTTCGATCCGGTACAGGTGGAAGGCGTGACCTTCACCGGGCCGTCGGCCGACATGCTGATGCTGTTCCTGTCCGCCCCCTTCGAAGAGCTCGGATTCAATTCCGGACTTGTGCCGGGCGTCTTCCTCGGCTCGTTTTTCGCCGCCCTCCTCACCCGGCAGTTGATGCTTCAAGGGTTCGAAAGCGGTCCGTCCATGGCCAGATACCTTACCGGCGCGGCCCTGATGGGATTCGGCGGAATGCTCGCGGGCGGCTGCGCCGTCGGTGCCGGCATAACGGGAGCCTCCCTTTTCGCCGTGACCGCGTGGCTGACGCTTGTCGGCATCTGGCTTTCCGCGATCGTGACGGATCATGTGCTCGCGAAGATACCGCGCGTGCCCATCGCCGCGCTGGACACCCTGCCAGCGGGACGGCAGACAACGCCATGAAGCGCGCGCAGCGGGCCGACCCTCGAAGAAGCCGAGAACCGGTTGGTCCCGGACCGGATCCCCTGATGGAAGGTTAACCCGAAATGGATCTGGTGAGGTGGTCCGCAGTCAATGAACTTGTCATTCCGGCTGAAGCAACGCGGAAGGCCGGAACCCGGCAGCCACCTGTTTCGCCTTCTTCTTCCTCTCGGCTACAGGGGATACTGGTTCCCGGTCTTGCCGCTTGCGCGGCAAACCGGGACGACAAATCCAGGGAACCATTATCCATGCCTGCTTTGCGCCGGACGGCGTTCTGCAGCCCTCACAACGACAAATATTCGAAGGTGCATTCCAAACCGGACAGCGGCAGACCGGGTCACGGCTCTCTGACGATCTCCTCCGACCACGACCAGGCGATCGGGGACTTGCGCTTGAGGGCGCCGCTCAGATGACGGCGCATGAGGTATGACGCGTCGGCGACCTGCCCTCTTTCCAGCAGCCCGATAATCTCCAGATGCTCGGTGCACTGTTCGACAAGCCGGTCCTTGTCGATCTTGGCCCGGTATTCCATCAGGCGGCGCATCTGGTTGACCCTTTGCAGCGCGGTGTAAAAATACGGGTTGTTCGACAGCTTGATCAGTTCCTCGTGGAACAGAGCCCCGTTCTTCAGAAGCTGTTCGGGCTGGAACCTGTCCAGGTCCGCCTCAAGCAGGCGTTCCTGCATACGGCGCTGTTCGTCAAGCACACGCCGGTCAATTTCAAATCCCGGCTCAAGCATCGCCGCCGGTTCAATTGCCATCCTGAAGCGGTAAATCTCGTCGAAGGCCTCGGCGGTTTTGGCAACGGGCAAGAAACGCCAGCCGTAGCCATCTTTCCGCTCCGCCCAGCCCTCTCGCACCGCCCGCACCAGAACGTCATTCAGTTTCGCCTTGGTCAGACCGTATCGCTGACGCAGGAACTGTTCCGTCACCTCTTCGGGAAGCTGGTCCGTCAACCAGTCCTCGGCAATGCTATGGTATTCCCCGTTCTCGGCCCCTTGTTGGGAACGCAGGCTTTCGGGAACCTCCTGCAGCGGCGTCTCGGTGACGAAATAACCCCGGTTGTGCCGGTGCTCCAGGACGCCCGCCGTTTCCAGCGTGATCAATGCATCCCGCGCAGGCGTGCGCGACACGTTATAGCGGTCCGCGATCGATTGCGCGCGAATGTGCTCACCCGGCTCAAATGCACCCGAGACGATATCCTGTGCCAGTTGGAGCGAAATCCGTTCGGTCAGACCGCTTGTTCTCATGTTCAGATCCAACTCCCGGATATGCGGCCTGGTTGAGGCGCAGAGGCTTCCGAAGACCGCACTTGACTACGGCGCGACCCAGCTAAACCGAAGCAGGCTCTCTTGTAAATGTACATCGCAAGCGAAATGCAATGTCAATCAGTTTTGCATTTTTAAACTTTAATGAACAAAATTTCAGAATCTGCAGGCTACGCGACACTCCTTTTCACATCCAGCTATAATACTCTAATTATTTATATTTTCTTCGATTTAGAAAGTTGATTTCGTGTCGCAAAGAGCTCACATTCGGTTTTTTAACGGCAAAAAAGCAATTTTCGCATTTGCATTTATAGATAGTAATATGCAATATCGCCGTCGAAGCGCTTACGGCTTCCGAAATCGACTGCTTTGGGAGGAACCCTCAATGAACAGGAAATTTGCCACGCTCAGTGCCGTGGCCGCACTCGCGTTCACCCTCAACACGCCTGCGGCCATGGCCGCAGACTTCAAGCCCGAGAGCCCGGAATGCATTGCCCCGTCGAACCCGGGCGGCGGATGGGATTTCATTTGCCGGACGACGGCCAAGTTTCTCTTCGATCTCGGCAAGATCGATGACTCCATGCAGGTCACCAACATGTCCGGCGGTGGCGGCGGGGTCGCCTTCGCGCACGTCACGAAGGAGCGGAATGACGACAATGCCCTGATCGTCGCCGCGTCCATGTCGACCAGCGCCCGGATCGCCCAGGGGATCTACGAGGATGCCTCGAAGGAAGACGTGCACTGGCTTGCAACCTTCGGTGCGGAATACGGCGCGATCGCCGTTCCCAAAGATTCCGAGTTCCAGACACTCAACGACATGATGGACGCGATCCTGAAGGACCCCCGCTCGGTCGGCATCGCCGGCGGGTCCTCCGTCGGCAGCTATGACCACATCAAGCCCATGCTGGTCGCCCAGGCGGCGGGCCTGGAAGACGTGACCAAACTGAAATACGTCTCCTTTTCCGGCGGCGGCGAAGCTATGACAGGTCTCCTGTCCGGCTCTGTCGAGGCGCTCTCGGGCGACTTCTCCGAAATGCTCGGGTTCCTGGAAAGCGGTGACATCAGGATCATCGGCATTCTGGCGCCGGAGCGACTGGAGAACTTCCCTGACATTCCGACCGCCAGGGAACAGGGATACGATGTCGTCGGCGCAAACTGGCGCGGTCTCTACATGCCAGCCGGCGCATCCGACGAAGCCAAGGAATTCTGGAAGTCCGCGATCATGGAGATGACCGAAGACGAAGGTTTCCAGGCGTCGCTCGAGGCGGCCGCAATCGCACCTTTCAACAATTTCGGTGACGACATGGACACCTTTGTCGCGGGCACGATCGACGATGTGACCAAGCTCTCCAAGGAAATCGGCATCATCCAGTAACGGTGCCGCGGCCGCCCCGGTGCCACGGGGCGGCCCGATCAATCAGACACATTTTGCGGAGGAAAAGATGAGCGACCGGATTTTCGGCGCCGTCGGGCTGGCTGTTGCCGCCTTCTACATCTGGGCGGCCTCCATCATTCCCGACAGTTTCATGGTCGACGTCGTCGGACCAAGAGCCTTCCCCTACATCGTCGGTGCCGTCATGGCGGTCTGCTCTCTGGTTTTCCTGTTCCGGCCCGACACGGAACCGTCCTGGCCCGGCTTCCGCGATTTCGCCGAAATCGGTTACGCAGCCGCGATAATGTTTCTCTATGCCTGGGTGCTGCCGGAACTCGGCTTCGTGATCTCGACGATATTCGCGACCGCCTATCTCACCTGGAGACTGGGCACCTCGCCCCTGATGTCTCTGGTAACCGGCGCCGCCACATCGGCCGGCATCTACGTCACCTTCCATCTGATCCTGGGCCTGTCGCTGGCCAAGGGTCCGCTCGGCTTCTAGGGGACCGGTTCAATGGAAATTTTCAGTTCACTCGCCGACGGATTCACGGTTGCCCTCACCACCCAGAACCTGTTTCTCGCACTCCTTGGCTGCTTTCTGGGAACGCTCATGGGCGCGCTGCCCGGCCTGGGGCCCGCGAACGGGGTCGCCATCCTGATCCCGATCGCCTTCTCTCTCGGGCTCGGGCCGACCCCGTCGCTCATCCTGCTCACCAGTGTCTATTACGGTGCCATGTATGGCGGACGCATCAGTTCGATCCTGCTGAACATTCCCGGCGACGAGCCGGCGATGATGACCTGCCTCGACGGGTATCCGATGGCCCGCCAGGGCAAGGCGGGCGAAGCGCTGTCCCTGTCCGGCATCGCGTCTTTCGTCGGCGCGTTCTTCGCAACCTGCGGCCTGGTGCTCCTGGCACCGCAACTCGTCAAGATCGCGCTTCTGTTCGGGCCGGCGGAGTATTTCGTGCTGTTCACGCTCGCCTTTGCAACCCTTGGCGGGATCTCTTCCACCAATCAGGCGAAATCTGCCTTCGCCGCGGCGCTCGGCCTCGGCATCGCCATGATCGGCAGCGACTCCCAGACCGGCTCGCAGCGCTTCACCTTCGGCGAAATCCACCTTTTCGACGGGATCGATTTCCTGATCGCCATCGTCGGACTGTTCGCCCTTTCCGAGGTATTCATCTTCCTGGAGCATCACCGCGGCGATGCCGTCGGCAGGAAGGGCGGTATGCAGATCGGCCGTCTTCTGCCGGACTTTGCGGTCCTGCGCCGGTGTGTCCCGACCATGGGCCGGTCCACCATCATCGGCTTCATTTCCGGTGTTCTTCCAGGTGCAGGGGCGTCTCTGGGGTCCTTTCTGTCCTACTCGCTGGAAAAGTCCGCCGTTGACCGGGACGGCAAGACCTTCGGCAAGGGGGATCCGCGCGGCGTCGTTGCCCCGGAGGTCGGAAACAACGCCGCCTCGGGTGGCGCCCTGGTTCCCATGCTGGCGCTGGGTGTACCGGGATCCGGCACGACCGCGGTGCTGCTTGCCGTGCTCCTGCAACTCAACATCACACCCGGCCCGCTCCTTTTCCAGAAAAACCCCGATGTGGTCTGGGGTCTGATCGCGGCCCTGTTCATCGGCAACTTCATGCTGCTGGCGCTCAACATTCCGCTGGTCGGCCTGTTCACCCGGGTGCTTCTGGTGCCGACCCGTATCCTGATGCCCGTCGTTGCGATGATCTCGTTCATGGGGATCTACGGCATCACCGGGTCCACCTTCGACGTGATGCTGATGGTCGGCTTCGGTCTGCTCGGCTGGGTTCTCAGAAAACTGGACGTGCCACTGGTCCCGATCATTCTCGGCATCCTTCTCGGCAACGAAATGGAAGTGAACCTCAGACGCGCCATGACCATTTCAGATGGCGACTGGTCCATTCTCGTCGGAAGCCCTCTTGCCATCATTCTCTGGGTGATCGCGATCACGGGATTTCTTCTGCCGATATTCCTTGGAGCCCGGGTCAAGAACCGGATGAAGAGAGACCGGCTCACCGAAGAAATGGACGCTGCCGACTAGGACGCCGGCCCCTGACACAGAGCCCTTACTGGTGCTCCCGATACATGGCGCCGGATTGCGCCGAACCATGGAGTGAACAATGCGCATCATGACCCTGCCCTGTGACGGTATCGGTCCGGAAATCATGGCGGCCACGCTTGACGTCGTCGAAGCCGCCAGCCGCCGCTTCGACCTCGACATCTCCTTCCACGAAGAGGAATCCGGCTTCACCAGCCTGAAAAACCACGGCATCACGCTTCGCGAAGATGTGCTGGAAGAAGCACGGACCGCGTTCGATGGTGTCATCCTGGGAACCCAGTCGCACATGGACTATCCGCCCGTCGCCGAAGGGGGACGCAACGTGTCAGCCGGTTTCCGCATCGGCCTGGACCTTTATGCGAATGTCCGCCCCGCCCGCTCCAGACCCTTCATCGCGAACAAGGCCCCCGGCATGGACCTGGTCATCATGCGTGAAGCGACGGAAGGATTCTATCCCGACCGCAACATGTTCCGGGGCGTGGGTGAAATGATGCCCGACCCCGACATGGCGCTCTCCGTTCGCAAGATCACGCGCCGCGGGTCCATGCGCATCTGCCGTGAGGCCTTCAAACTGGCGATGCAACGAAAGAAAAAGCTCGCCGCCATTCACAAGGCGAATTCCTTCCTGATGACCGACGGCCTGTTCCTGGAGTGCTTCAGGACAGTCGGACGGGAGTTTCCCGAAGTGGAAACCGAAGAACTGATCGTTGATGCCTTTGCCGCGTTGCTGGTGCGCAAACCCGAAACGTACGATGTCGTCGTCGCGACGAACTTCTATGGCGACATCCTGTCGGACCTGGCATCGGAACTGTCGGGGTCGCTCGGGCTCGCCGGATCGATCAACGCGAATGCGGAAACCGGCCTGTGCTGCGCGCAGGCCCAGCACGGATCGGCGCCGGATATTGCCGGACGGAACATCGCCAACCCGACCTCGCTGATCCTCTCGGCGGCGATGATGCTCACGTGGCTCGGCGAGCAACGCGGCGAAACGGCGCTGATGGATGCCGGACAGGCCATCTCGGACGCCGTCGACACGGTGCTCGACGAGCCGTCCAATCGCACGCGGGACCTTGGCGGTGCCGTCAACACGGATACGTTCGGCCGTCTTGTCGCTGAAACCGTGCGCGACCGTGCCCAGGCGGCATGATCCGTCCTCCCGGCGGACAACAAGGTCCGTCACCTTGTGGTGCCGCGGCGCTGCGGCACCACCTTTTCCCGACCGGACCTGAACTGATGTCTTCTCGCCCACGTCTTGCCCTGATCCATGCCACGCGCGTTGCGATCGACCCGATCGAGAAAGCGGCCGGAGATCTCTGGCCGGAAGCCGAGACGGTTTCCATTCTGGACGAGGGATTGTCCATTGACCGGGCGGCGGCGAGCGACCTGACAGCTGAGCTTCGCGACCGCATTCTCGGTCTATCCCGTTATGCCGAGCTAACGAGAGCTGACGGCATTCTGTTCAGTTGTTCCGCGTTCGGATCCGCAATCGAGGCGGCTGCGGATCAATCGGCCCTGCCGGTCATGAAACCGAACGAGGCGATGTTCGAAGCAGCATTCGACCACGGCAAGCACGTCGCCCTGATCTACACATTCGAACCCGCGGCAAGGAGCATGGAACGCGAGTTCGCCGAAGCATCCGCTTCCAGGGGCGTTGCGACACGGCTGGTCCCGTATTTCTGCGAAAACGCCCTTGCCGCCAAGCGGAACGGTGATGCGGAAGAACACGATCGGCTGATCGCCGAAACGACGGCAACAGTCGGGGATGCGGACGTAATCCTTCTGGCGCAGTTCTCCATGGCGAGTGCCGCGCCGCGTGCGCGCACCAGGACACGTATTCCTGTTCTGACGAGCCCGGAGGCTGCAATTGCGGAAATTCGCAGGCGTGTCGAAGCGCGGGAGAGAACCTAGGTCATGCTGATCGGTGTGATAGCGGATGATTTTACCGGGGCGAGCGACATTGCCAACACGTTGGCAAGGGGCATCGCTCCCGAGGGTGGGCTCAGAACAGCGCAGTATCCCGGCATTCCGGACCATGACGCGCCTCGGGATATCGACGCCGGCGTGATCTCGCTGAAAAGCCGGTCCACGCCGGTCGGCGAGGCCGTCAAGCAGTCGCTCGACGCCCTTGCCTGGCTGCTGGACCAGGGGTGCCGGCAAATCGTCTTCAAGTACTGCTCCACGTTTGATTCCACACCTGACGGCAACATCGGTCCTGTTGCCAGTGCACTGGCCGGCGCGCTTGATGCAAAAGGCGTCGTCGTCTGTCCGGCCTTCCCGGCAAACGGTCGAACCGTCTTCCAGGGGCACCTCTTCGTAGGCGGCCGCCTGCTCAGCGAAAGCGGAATGCAGAACCATCCGCTCACGCCGATGACCGACCCGGACATACGAAGGGTTCTGGGACACCAGATCGCCGGGAAAGTCGGACATATCCCCTATCCTGTCGTGGCGGAGGGAAACGTGCGCATTGCCGAGGAATTGAAACGACATGCGCAAGACTCGGAATTCATCGTTGTCGATGCGGTCTTGGACGCGGATCTCCTGAATATCGGTGCCGCGCTCGCAGACGCGCCGCTCGTCACGGGGGGCTCCGGTATCGCGCTCGGACTGCCGGGCAACCTGATCTCCAGCGGACTGGCGCGCCGGAGTTCTTTCGAAACCCCTGCTGTCAGTGGTCCCGGTGCGATTCTTGCCGGTTCCTGTTCCGGTGCCACACTCGGGCAGATCGCGCACCACGAGACACGTCATCCCGTTTACCCGATCGATGTCCCCGCCGTGCTGGCGGGGCGTGTAACCGACGAGACACTCGTCCGGTTCATCACCTCGCATGCGGACCGGGCACCACTGATCTACTCCTCCGGACGTCCCGGGGCCGTCAAAGCCCTTCAGGAAACCTTCGGGCGTGAGGCGATTTCCGCAAGGCTGGACGATCTGTTCGCGCGCACCGCGCAAACCCTGCTGCAGCAAGGGTACCGCCGGCTGGTTGTTGCTGGCGGCGAAACGTCCGGCGCGGTCGCGCAGGCGCTCGCCCGGTGTTTCGGAAATCCGGCGATGATGATCGGTGCCGAAATCGATCCGGGTGTGCCCGTCTTGACCCTCGGAAAAACGGACCCGGTCGCACTTGCGCTCAAGTCTGGAAACTTCGGCGCCGGGAACTTCTTCGAAAAAGCGCTTTCAGTCATGGCAGGTAAGCGATGACGCCCGGAGAAAGGCCGGCGCGCCAAGAGATGGCGATGTCTCCGGTGAAGAGCACAAAGGAAGGATGCGGGAAAGCGGGGTGTGAACTCGGTATCGGAAGAGCCGTTCTGAAACCTGGCGGTTGGCTGTATGGTGATTCCGACGGAGTGCTCAACAGCGAGATCGAATGCCGCTGACGCTAGTAAATCATGCCTGGATCCGGTCTGCCGCGACCTGCGTTTTTGCCGGGCTCGCAGGTTGGATCGTTTCTCTGACCGGCCTGCCTCTCGGCTGGATGATGGGGGCCATGCTGGCGGTCGCCGCGGCGTCCCTGCTCAAGTTGCCGGCGGAACAGCCCACGGCACTCATGCCGTATGTCAGGGCATCGGTTGGAACCATGCTCGGGGCGTCGGTCACTGCTGGGCTCTTGCTGTCGTTCCCCGAGTGGTGGACATCCCTCGTTTTCCTGCTGATCGCCCTTCTTCTGTCTGGTTCGATCAATTTCTTGCTCCTCAGCAAGGTTCTCCGGTTCCAAAAACCGACAGCCGCGCTGTGTGCCGCTCCGGGCGGAATCGCAGAAATGATCCTCCTGAGCGAACAGGCAGGCGCCGATCAGGCCAGGGTCGCCATTGTCCATGCCCTGCGCATCGCACTTTCAATTCTGATACTGCCGATTCTGATCGCATGGTTCATGCATGTGGATGTTCAGCGCAGCACAGCCGGTGCCGTTCCGTCGCTTTCCCTGGTTGACACCGGCTGGTTCCTTGCCTGCATCGCCGCAGGCGTTGCCGCTGACCGCTGGAAACGTCTGCCCGCCAGGGTCATCGTCGTGCCCCTGATCGTAAGCGCCGCGCTGCATATATCCGGGGTGACGCATTTCGTGGTTCCCGAATGGGTGACCAACATCGTCCAGGTCTTTATCGGCATCAATGTGGGCGGGCGCTTTCTGGGGATCTCGGCCCGCCAGCTCTCCCATGTGGTTGGTGCCGCGTTTCTCGTGATCAGCGTGCAGATCGCGATCGCGTTTTCGGCGGCCATCCTCGTTGCGCGAAACTCGGATCTTGATCCGCTTGCGCTCATGCTGGCCTATGCCCCGGGCGGCCTGGCCGAAATGTCGCTGATCGCGATCGCCATGGGCCGGGAAGTCGCCTTCGTCGGACTGCATCACCTGTTCCGGGTGATGGTATCACTGGCCCTCGCCCCCTTGCTGCTGTCCCGCTTGAGAAAACCGGCAGGCAAAGGTGATGAGAGCAGTTGAGCTCCCGCCGCCACAAGCGTTTAGTTTTTTTCGGGTCTCATCCAGTGGGCCAACCACCATGGTAACCAAGGGCGTTGCCGACTAAGCGTTGCGGCTTGCCGTTGTCATATCTAACAGTTGTGTTAGCACGTAAATCCAAATCTGCCCGTTTCTGGTAGATTTCCCTTATGTCAGGTGCAGCGCACATCACGTTTGTCCGGGCGCGCACGCAACTCCAGATGATTGCTGTGGCGCTCTGCATCTGTCTGACCTCTTCTCAGGCATGTGCCGACAGAATCATAGTGCTCGCCCTTTCAGAAAACATTCTGCCCGTCGAAGAAAGTACGGAAATCGTGACGTCGGCCTACGCTGCGCTCGGCATTCGCGTCGACCTCGTGCGTGCACCCAGATCGAGAACGCTGGTCCTGTCCTCGACCGGACAGGTGGATGGGGAAGTCGTCGCGGGCAGCGCGATCGAGGCGAGATATCCGTCTCTCATGCGTGTTGACGTACCGCTGATGACAGTCGAAGTGATGGTGTTCACCTGCAGCGAAGGCCTGTCATCCAGCCAGGGACCCGGGCTTGCCTCGAAACGTGTGGGCCGGCTTGCCGGTGCCGTCGTCCTGGAAAACCTTACGCAGAATTTTCAGGATGTCTGGGAAGGTGAAAACTTCGAGGAACTGTTCGACATGCTGAAACTCGGACGGCTGGACGCGGTTCTCGGCGCCCGGCAAGTGCTGGAGGCATACAGGGCCGAGAACGAGATCGGCTGCATCCGGGTGATCGATGAACCGCTCCGCAGCGTGCGGCTGTTTCACTACCTGCACGAAAAAAACGCCGACTTGATCCCGTCGGTCCGTTCCGCGCTAAAGGAACTGTCCGCCGAAAACGGCGCAGGTCCGGGCCATTGAAACGCGGGCAGTGACGGGTTCGGGACCGCATGCCCGCCGGCGGATGCGGTCCTACTGGTTGCTCATTGCCTTGAGCGGCGGTGTCACGTCGTCCGGGATCGGGCAGGCATAGGGATCCCGTCCCAGCTTGGCATGGTGCGCGTCGATCGCAGTTTGAAGAACGTCCCGATCCTCGAACAGATCGATGGCGGTGCCGGCCATGATCTTTGCCGCGTGGGTCATTCCCTTATGCGCGGCCGGAGCCTTGCCCTGGGCCGTCAGCTGCCAGGTGTGAAACGGTGTTCCCACAGCGCAGGTCGCGACACGTGCCTGCACGGTCGGCACCGCCCAGCTGACGTCACCGACATCGGTGGAGCCTTCCCCGCCCTCGCTGTGGCGATTGAGCGGTGCAATGAAGTCGCAGAGGGCCAGATCCGGATTCACCTCCGCGCCGATCCGGCGGAACGAGACGGTGATGTTGTCCTCGCTCAAGGTGGCGCGGATTTTCTCGGCGAATTCACGATCATGATCGTCGAAATCGGGGGGGCCGAGCCGTTCCATGTTCCGCTGCATAGTCTCTTCCAGTGGCCGGTTGCCGATCAGGTTGGAAACGCCGCTCACCACGCGGGTCTCGACCTCGGTTTCCGTCATCAGGGCAGCGCCCTCGGCGATCTTGCGGACACGCGCGATCAGCCCGCGCAATTCCGAGAGATCGCGCGCCCTGACCAGTTGGCGCACCGTCGCCTTGGACTGAACGACGTTCGGGGCGATGCCGCCTGCATCCAGATAGGCATAATGCACCCGCGCCTCGTCCGGCATGTGCTCACGCATGTAGTTGACGCCGACATTCATCAGCTCAATGGCATCGAGTGCGCTACGGCCAAGCTCGGGCGCTCCTGCAGCATGCGCCGCACGGCCGTGAAAGGTGAAGTCAATGCGCGTGTTGGCCAGCGACCGGGCCTCGTTGACAGCCGTGAAGGTTGCCGGGTGCCAGGAAATCGCAGCATCGACATCATCAAAGACGCCCTCGCGCACCATGAAGGTCTTGGCGGCACCGCCTTCCTCGGCCGGGCAGCCATAGTAACGCACGCGGCCCTTGAGACCCCGCTCCGCGAGATAGTCCTTGACGGCAGACGCGGCCATGAGTGCTGCCGAGCCAAGCAGATTGTGTCCGCATCCATGACCCGGTCCACCGGGTTCGACCGGCTGATGCTCTGCAACACCTGCCACCTGCCCCAGTTCTGGAAGCGCATCAAACTCACCCAGAATGGCGATCACAGGTCCCTCGTCACCTGCCTCTCCGACAATCGCGGTCGGTATCCCGGCTATGCCTTCCTTGATCCGGAAACCTTCCTGTTCCAGCATCTTCTTGTGTTCGGCGACCGACTTGAACTCGGTATAGGCGATCTCCGGCTGATCGAAGACACGATCGGAAAGCCCGACATAATCGTCCCGGCGCGCGTCGACCAAATCCCAGACCCGATCCGTGTTATTCATTCTTTCCTCCAAATTATGCCGATGCTTGTTGCAACGGTTTCAGGCCGTTCGATCGCTCAAGAAAAGCTGTTCGAGTGACGTTCATTCATTTCGGTGTTGGCAGGCGCCGGACAGGCGGCAACACGTACCCGTGTTTGCAGGCGTGGCGACCGTCGCGGTCAAATGTCTTTCCAATAGTGGCACGCGACCTTGTGCCCTGCGTCGATGGCTTCCAGTTTCGGCTGATCGGCGCGGCAAAGGTCTTGCGCATGCGGACAGCGCGGGTTGAAGAAGCATCCGTCAGGCGGGTTCAGGGGCGAGGGAATTTCACCTTCGATTGGAGCGAAATCCCGCTTGCGCTGGTCCAGCCGCGGCGCTTCGGCCAGCAGCGCCCTCGTATAGGGATGCCTCGGCGCGTTGAAGATCTCCTCTGTCGACGCGCTTTCGACAATACGGCCGAGATACATGATGGCCACCCTGTCGGCGATGTGTTCGACGACGCTCAGATCATGGCTGATGAAGAGATAGGTCAGGCCGAACTCCTCGCGAAGATCCATGAACAGGTTGATCACCTGTGCCTGGATCGAGACGTCCAGCGCCGCAATCGCCTCGTCGCATACGAGAAACTTCGGTTTGACGGCCAGTGCCCGTGCAATGCCGATCCGCTGCCGCTGCCCGCCGGAAAACTGGTGCGCGTATCGCCGCTTGAGCGACGGATCCAGCCCGACCTTGCGCATGATGTCGTCGACATAATCCGGAGCCTCGGATCGGGAAACGATGCCGTGCACCCGTGGCGCTTCTCCGATTATGTCCTCAACGCGCATTCTCGGGTTCAGACTCGCAAACGGATCCTGGAAGATCATCTGAATGGCAAGGGTCGCGGCCCGCCGGTCGGCGCCCGACATGGACGCCACATCATTGCCCTGATAGAGCAGCTGCCCGGACGTCGGCGCGTGAATGCCGGCAACTACGCGGCCGAGCGTGGATTTACCGCAACCGGATTCCCCCACAAGGCCGAGCACCTCGCCCTCCCTGACCTCGAGATTGACCTGGTCAACCGCGTGGACCACTTCCTCGCGTACGCCTGTGCCCAGCTTCTGCGCGATCTTTCCGGCGACATCGAGACGCTTGGCGAAGCGTTTGGAGACATCTCTGATTTCTACCAAAGGCGCCGTCATTCAGCTGCCACCTGTGACTGAGGGTGAAAACAACGAAGCTCGCGTTCCGCCACGTGCTCGACGGGTGGCGGAACCTTGCAGGCCGCGCTGGCAAACCCGCAGCGCGGCGAGAAGGCGCAGCCTTCAGGCAGAGCCAGCATGTTGGGCGTCATGCCCTCGATCTGGAACAGGCGCTCGCCGCGCTTGTTGGCGGTCGGCACCGATCCCAGCAGGCCGACCGTATAAGGATGGAGCGGATGATCGATAACATTGTCTGTCTGGCCCTGTTCGACGATCCGGCCCGCATACATGACCGATATCCGGTCGGCCAGACCGGCAACGACTGCAAGGTCATGCGTGATCCAGATCATCGCAGTGCCTGTCTGCCGGGTGAGTTTCTGGGCCTCGTGAATGATCTGCGCCTGGATGGTGACATCGAGCGCCGTTGTCGGTTCGTCGGCGATGATCAGATCCGGTTTGTTCAGAAAAGCGATGGCGATGGACACGCGCTGCCGCATTCCCCCCGACAGCTGGTGCGGATAGGCCTTGAGGCGTTCTTCGGGAGACGGAATGCCGACGAGGCCAAGGGCATCCCGGCACCGTTCCCAGGCTTGCCTTTTCGGCATCTTTTCGTGGGCGAGGATCGCTTCCATCATCTGGGAATCGATGCGCAGTACCGGGTTGAGCGTCATCATCGGGTCCTGGAAGATCATGGATATCCGATTCCCGCGGATGGCCTTGAGCTTCTCCTCGGGTGCGTTGGCGATGTCCTCGCCATTGAACCTGATCGCGCCTTCGACGATCCGGCCGGGCGGATCGATCAGTCCGAGAATGGAAAACCCGGTGATGGACTTGCCCGATCCGGATTCGCCGACAAGGCCCATGACTTCACCCTTGCTGACGGTAAAGTCGACCCCGTCGACCGCCTTGACCACACCGGCATGGGTGAAGAAATGCGTTTTGAGCCCGCTCACGTCCAGAACTGCGGTCATTTTTTCAGCCTCGGATTGAGCACATCGCGCAACTGGTCGCCGACGAGATTGATCGACGCGACGGTCATGAGCAGCGCGATCCCGGGGAAAACCGAGATCCAGTATCTGCCCGACAGCATGTATTCAAAGCCGTTGGCGATCAGGACGCCCAGCGACGGTTCGGTCTGCGGCAGCCCGACCCCAAGAAACGAGAGGGTCGCCTCAAGGGAAACGGCATGGGCCGTCTGAACGGTGCCGACCACGATCAGTGGTGCCAGGCAGTTCGGCAGGATATGGCGGAATACCACCCGCGAACGCGACAGACCGAGGCACTGCGCCGCCTCGACATATTCCTTGCCGCGTTCGACAAGCGCGGTCGCGCGCACCGTCCGGGCATAGTAGGCCCATTGCGCCACGACGAGCGCCAGGATGATCTTGTCGACCCCCTTGCCGAGCGCCGCGACAAGCATGAGGGCGACGAGCGATGCCGGAAAAGACAGTTGCAGGTCGACAACGCGCATGATGATCGCCTCCGTCCGGCCACCGGCATATGCCGCGATCAGCCCGACCGTCATGCCGATGACTAGAGCGATCACCCCAGAGGCCAGACCGACGGAAATGGAGATCCTCAAACCGTAGAGAATCGCGGAGTAAAGATCGCGCCCCGCGCCGTCGGAACCGAGCCACATCGTGTAGCCGGCAAAGGCCTCCGACCCGGGAGGCAAACGGCCGTCCAGGACATCGACCTGCCCAAGGTCGTAAGGGTTTTGCGGCGTGATCCAGGGGGCGAGGATCGCCAGCAAGATGATGACGACCAGAACAACGAAGGCGGTCGCGGCGATACGGCTTTCGAAGAATTCGGCACGAAAGCGCTGGAAAGGCGTTTCGACCTTGGCGGCCGCCGGGCCGGCGGACTGGATTGCTGTGTCGGTCATGCGCCCTGGTCCTGAATGCGGACCCGCGGGTCCAGGATGGAATAGAGGATGTCGACGATCAGATTGATCAGGACAAAGAACAGAACCATGATCATCAGGTAAGCCACGACAACCGGACGGTCGAGCTGCAGGATCGCGTCGATCAGAAGCTTGCCCATGCCCGGCCAGGCAAAAATCGTTTCCGTAACAACCGAGAAGCCGATCAGGCTGCCGAACTCAAGCCCCATCACCGTGATCACCGGGATCATGATGTTCTTCATGACATGGACGAAAATGATGCGTTTGGTCGAAATGCCCTTGGCGCGCGCGTATTTGACATAGTCCTGCCCCATCGCTTCGCGGACACCGGCGCGGGTCAGGCGGATCGCAAGCGAAATTTTCAGCAGCGACAGGTTCAGCGCCGGGAGGAAGATGTGCCGGACGCCGTCCCACGTCGCCAGGCTGGTCTCGATCCCGAATATGGAGGCCGTATCACCCCGCCCGGTGGAGGGTAGCCAGCCGAGTTCGACGGCGAACAGGAGGATCAGCATCAGGCCGACCCAGAATGTCGGCAATGAGAAGCCCAGTATGGACCCTGCCATGATGCCTTTCGACACCGGATTTTCCGGGTAGAGGCCCGAAAACAGCCCCAGCGGAATACCAAGCACGATGGACAGAAAAAGCGCGCTGAACGCCAGTTCCAGCGTTGCTGGCATGTGGTGCAGGATCAGTTTCAGCGCCGGTTCTCCGAAGACGAAGCTGTCACCGAGATTGCCCTGTGCCGCCCCCTTCAGAAAAAGGAGGTATTGTTCCCAAATGGGCCGGTCGAGCCCGAGACGGCGGATGGCGGCTTCGATGTCGGCCTGATCGGCATCGGGGCTGACCAGCATGTAGACCGGATCGCCGACAATGTTCACGCCGAAGAAGACAATCACCGACATCAGAAAGACGACGAATAACGCCTGCATCAACCGCCGGATGACGAAAACAGTCATGGGATTTTCTCGGTTAGAAGAAGAACCGGGCCGCCGATGACGGCGGCCCAGCAGGGAGGAATCATTCCTTCACGACGCCCATCGCATGCGTCGCTTCGTCGGTCCTGGGCGTATATTTAAGACCATCCTTGGCCGCCCACGTGTTGACCTGGAAGTGCGTCGGGATGATCGCGACGTTCTCGATCGCCATTTCGGTCGCTTGCGCGAGCAGATCCTGGCGTTTTTCGTCATCAACGGTCCTGAGCGCCTCCTCGATCACGGCGTCGATCTCGGCGTCGGAGTGACGGCCGCGGTTCGAGGACCCGAAACCCTTGTCCTTGTCGTAGGTGTGGATCAGGGACTTCAGAGGCGACGAAGCCTCGCCGGAACCGGCACCCCACCCAACCAGGATGAAGCTGAACTCGGGAAGACCATCGGCGCCGCCGCGCGATGCACGTCCGAAATAGACCGACCTCGGCATTGTCTCGACCGCGGTCTTGATGCCGATCCGGGTGAGCATCTGACCGATTGCCTCGGCAATCTTGGCGTCATTGATGTACCGGTCATTCGGGCCGTGAATGGTCATCTGGAACCCGTCCGGATAGCCGGCTTCGGCGAGCAACGCCTTGGCGGCTTCCGGATCATATCCCTCGGGCTGCAAATTGTCGGAGACACCGAAAAAGCCTTCCGGCAGCAGCTGTCCGGCCGGGATCGCGACACCTTCCATGACACGCTCGACGATGGCGTCACGGTTGATGGCCTTGGAGATTGCAAGGCGTACACGCTGATCCATCAGCGGATTCTTGATGTCGCTGCCGTCATTGCCTTTCACGAAAGGCGAGTTCTCGCGGAACTGGTCCATGTGGAGATAGATGACGCGGTTCGAAACACCCTGGCTGAGCTGGATTTCGTCCTTGCCTTCAAGCGTGGAAATATCGGTCGTCGGAACGCCGGAGATCATGTCGACATCACCGGCCAGGAGGGCCGCGACACGACTCGGGCCGGACTTGATCGGGCGGAACTCGACCTCGCTCCAGGCCGGTGCATCGCCCCAGTAGTCGTCGTTGCGTACGAGGGTGATGCTCTCACCGGGCTTGTAGTCGGAGAACTTGAACGGCCCCGTGCCGACGGCGGCGGTTCCTGCGTTGAAGTCTTCCGTCGCAGCCCCGCAACCGGCGCTGTCGGAAATGACCGGGATCGTGGATATGTCGTTCGCCATCAGCGGGTACGGCGCCTCGGTGATCGCATGAACGGTGTAGTCGTCGATCTTCTTGAAGGTCTTGCCCTTCAGATAGGTGCCGTAGCCCGAGGGCGAGTTGGGCACCTCCGGTGCGCGCTCCATGGTGCAGATGACATCATCTGCGTTGAAATCGCTGCCGTCGTGAAACTTCACGCCCTCGCGCAGCTTGAATTCCCAGGTCAGATCGTCGATCGGTTTCCAGGACACGGCGAGGCCCGGCGACAGGCGCTGCTTCTCATCCTGCGCGATGAGACGATCAAACAAATGGACCGACATGGCGTTGTTCGGTCCAAGGTTGTGAAAATGGGGGTCCATCGATGTCGGCTCCGAGGCCAGACCGATGGTCAGTTTTTCTGCTTGGGCTGCTCCGCTCGCGAGTGCCAGAGCACTCACCGTGACAGCGGCTAAAATCCTGAATCTTCTCATGGTTTCCTAACTCCCTCGGAAGGTGCGGTGTCCTTTTCCGGATATTTTGCCGCACGATGGAAAAGATGTTAGCTTGCAAAAAACTCATTGCCAATATTAAAATCTATCCATTTTTGCATAAGATAATTCAACTTTAGGACCTCCAACATCCGGAACCGCAATTCATGGCAGGCCACCGTCACAGACTCCGCGAAATGGAAGCCCTGCGTGCCCTGGTGACAACAGGCACCACGCTTGCCGCCGCGCGCAGGCTCGGCGTTTCCCAATCCTCCGTCAGCCGCGCCCTCGGGCAACTGGAACAGCGTGTCGGCCGGAAGCTGTTCCTGCGCACATCCGGGCGCATCGAGCCCCTGGCATCTGCCCTTCGGCTCAATGCACAACTGGATCCGCTGTTTGAGACACTGGCCCGGATCGAAGGCGCCGAATGGGCGGCCGCGGACGAAGAACCGCTGCGCTTGATCGTGCCGCCGACACTCGCCCACAACTTCGTCATTCAGAGGGTGGCTGCGTTTCTCAAACAGAACCCGGGCAAGAGCCTGCAGCTCGATATCCAGGCGACAGACGTCCTGGTGTCGGGCATTCTCGACCTGCGCTACGATCTCGGACTGACCAGTGCAATGATCCAGCGCTCAGGGGTCACGCTGGTGCCGTGGCGACGCTCGCAAGTCGTCTGCGCGATGCCGAGCGGCCACCCCCTTGCGAAGAAGGACATCATCAGACCATCGGATCTTGAGGACGTGGAGCTGATCGAGTTCCTGCGCAGGCTTGGAACCCGCGCGATTACCGAGCAGGTGTTTGCGCGTGCAGGCGTGCGCCCAAGAACGGTTGCCGAAACCGCCACGAACATGGCCGCGATCGAACTCGTCCGGGAAGGTCTCGGTGTCACCCTGCTGAACCCGTTCCCGGTCCTGTCCGGCGGCATGCCCAACATCACGGTCCGGCCGTTCGACGCCCCGATCACCTACAACACCAGCTTCGTGCTGCCTTCGGGCCGTCAGCCGTCCGAACTCGCACAGCAGTTCATGGAATACGTCAAGGTCACCACGCCACCGGATGAATATTCTGAGATCGTCTAGCGCACGAATTCATTCATGCGGCCAGAGCCTAGCGATGGGCTGTATCGCTCCAGACCGCATCCGGATCCAGCGGGAAGCTGGGCCGGGGTATGAATTCGAAGGGCCAGCGCTCCAGCACAGGGCTCGTCAGTCCCGCCGTATCGATCTCGAAGACCTGCTCGGGTGCAAACCATCCGGAGAACCCGGCACGAAAATGCCCGCGAGACTTGACGACGACACATCTGGCGCTCTCGATATCAAGACCCAGCATATGGAAGAAAACCGGATCGGCCGTTTGCGCCCGATCTGAAATGACGACGACCCGGATGCCGTTCAGCTCAAGCGCGGCGCAGGGCCCAAGATGCATCTGCCGTCCGGCGGTCATGCCGCGTTCTCCAACGACGTTTCCGTCGTGCAGACCGACGACTCTTGCCGGAGCCTCGAACGTCCGGTCCCACTTCTCCCAGGCGGCCTTGCCGGTGTTGCGGTTGAAGCAGGCGGTGAACTTGGCCCCCGCCCCCAGCCTATGGGCTTCCGCCGCAAGGTCCGGATCGAAAAAAGACCCGTAGAGAACATTCTCGGCCCCGCCGGCGTGGAGCGCTGCGAGCAGTTCGGTGGTCCTGCCGGACCCGCCTCCGCCCGGATTGTCACCCGCGTCGGAGAAAATAGCCGGCGGTCCATCCGGATCGCAGGCCATCGAAACGGCCCGATCAACACTGCTCAGGGTCCTGACAAAGCTTTCGCGCTGCGACCAGGCGTGGTCCGCGATCTCAGCGGCCAGCATTTGCGCTGTCTCCAGGTCATCGCGAGCCGTGACAACCACGCTCACGCCGTTGTCCGGCGTATCGGAGAAAATGAAATTGCCGAATATTGAAACATTCAGAATTGCGCCGCCCAGTTCCGCCTGACGCCGCTGGCCGTAGTCGATCAGTTCGCCATAGGGCGCTTCTGCTGTCAATAGGGCAACGGATGCCGGCACGATCGGAGGTTTCGCCAATGCGATCCTCGGACGCCGGCCGGAGGCAAGACAACGCCTCAAGGAAAACGCGGCCTCTTCGCCGCGCTCGATCATGTCGACATGGGGATTGGTCCGGTAGCCGACGATCAGATCGCAGGCCTCCGTCATCTTTTCCGAGATGTTTCCGTGAAGGTCGAGCGTGCTGACGACCAGTGTCCCAGGGCCGACGACAGCCCGAACCCGCGCCATCAGGTCACCGTCCGGATCGTGACTGTGTTCGGCAACCATGGCGCCATGATTGCAGACATAGACCGCGTCGAGCGGCCCGGCGGCGGCAAGCTGGCTCTCGATGTTGCCTGCAATCGTCTCGAAGACGTCCTTGTCGACAGGCCCAGCCGGATGACTGGCCGCCAGGGTGCAGGGAACGGGACGCCAGGGGCCAGTGGCGTCCATCGCCCGGACGAATGCGGCAAATTCGGCGGCCAGCGACGGCGTCGCAGACCGGGCCTCGTCAAGAAGCGCCTTTCCGTCAAGCCAGGTCAGGGAACGGAAATCATGCTCATTTGCCGGGCGTGCAAACCTGTTCGATTCCAGTATCATGCCCAGCAGCGCAACCTTGGGTTCCCTCACCGAAATTCCTCCGCGTATGATTATCATCGCAAAAGGAGCACGATCCGATGGCCGAAATCAACATTCCGAACGAATACAAGGTTGAACTGACCCCGCCCGATCTGTCCCCTTACAAGACCGGCAATACCGGCATTCCCTATGTCTGGCGTTTCGAGAGCGGTGCTCCGGGGCCGAATGTGATGCTCAGCGCGATCGTCCATGGCAACGAGCCCTGCGGTGCGATCGCGCTTGACTGGCTGATGCAGCGAGACACGCGGCCCGTGGCGGGATCGCTGACGATGGCTTTCATGAACATAGCCGCCTACGAGGCGTTCGATCCCGGGGACCCGAATGCGACACGATGGATCGACGAGGACTTCAACCGTGTCTGGGACAAGGACGTGCTTGAAGGAGACCGCGACAGCGTCGAGCTTCGCCGCGCGCGCGAAGTCCGCCCTGCCCTGGAAGGCATCGACTTTCTTCTGGACCTTCACAGCATGCAGCACTTGGCGCCCCCGCTCATGATGTCGGGCCGCCATGCACGGGCCAAGGCCCTGGCGGCTGCCGTCGGCGTGCCGGAACGGATTATCGGGGATGCGGGTCACGCGGCGGGCCGGCGCATGCGGGACTACGGCGCCTTCGATGATCCAGATGCCACGCAAACGGCGCTGCTGATCGAATGCGGCCAGCACTGGGAGGCTTCCGCCAGTCTTCTTGCCAGGGAATCCGCGGCACGGTTTCTCGTGGCGACAGGTACTCTTCCACAAGACATTCTGAGTGAATTTGAGTCCCCTTCGACGCTGCAAACGGCCTACACGGTCATCAAGGCGATCACCATCAAGAACGAGGAATTCGTTTTTGAAAGACCGTTTTCAGGTGGTGAAGTCATCACCGACAACGGAACCGTGCTGGGATATGACGGCGGCGAACCCGTGTGCACGCCGGAGGACAATCTCATGCTCGTCATGCCGTCAAAGCGTCTCTGGCGCGGACAGACGGCCGTCAGACTTGCGCGGCGTGATCCGTGATCCCATAGTCGCTGTCCTTCAGTCTCAGTTCCTTCCTTTGCCTGCCAGCAGGATCATTCAAATCTTCACCACATCACAAGGGATCCGATAATGCCAACACGTGAGGCCGCGATCGAAGCGGCGGCGACCTATTTTGACGAGGGAGGGTTCAAGGCCGACCTCGCCGAGCAGGTGGCGATCCCGACTTCCAGCCGCGAGGAAGACCATCGGCTCGATGTCTTGCGGTATCTGGACCTGATGCGCGCGCGTTTCCAAGCAATGGGGTTCGGCGTCGAGATCCATCCCAATCCGGCCCTCGAACGTGCCCCCTTTCTGGTGGCAAAGCGCATAGAGGACCCGGCTCTGCCCACCCTGTTCTGTTACGGTCACGGAGACACCGTGCCCGGAGAGGAAGGGCGCTGGAGCGAGGATCGCGATCCGTGGACGCTTGATGTCGCCGAAACCGCAACCGGCGAGCGTTGGTACGGCCGCGGCACTGCCGACAACAAGTCCCAGCATGCCATCAACATGGAAGCCATGCGCCACGTCATCGAAACGCGCGGCCATCTTGGATACAACGTCACGTTCCTGATCGAGACCGCAGAGGAAATGGGATCTGCAGGACTGTCCGATTTCTGCCGGGAAAACCGTGACATGCTGGCGGCTGACCTCCTGATCGCTTCCGACGGACCGCGCTTTTCAACCGACGGCCCCGATATCAAGCTGGGCACGCGCGGCGGTCTGAATATCCGCTTTCGGCTGGAGTATCGCGAGGGCGGCCACCATTCCGGGAACTGGGGCGGACTGCTCGCGAATCCGGCGATCGTGCTGATGCATGCGCTCACCACCCTGGTCAGCCGGAACGGCCAGATCCTGCACCCCGGCCTGAAACCGGACCGGATCAAGAATTCCGTCCGCGAGGCGCTCGGCAACATCGCGGTCAGTTCCGGCCCCGGCGATCCCGAGATCGATCCGTGGTGGGGCGAACCGGGGCTCAGCAGCGCCGAGAAAGTGTTCGGCTGGAACACGTTCGAAGTTCTGTCTTTCATCACGGGCGATCCGGAAAGCCCTCAAAACGCCGTCCCGCCCTTCGCGGAAGCCATCTGCCAGATCCGCTTTGTTGTCGATACCGATCCGGATACCTTTCTGCCCCTGATCCGCAAGCATCTTGAAGACGAGGGATTTGAAGGCATCACCGTGGAACCGGCCCGGATGTTCATGCTGCGCGCTTCGCGACTGGACCCGGAACACCCGGCCGTCGGCTGGGCGGTCAATTCCATGGAGCGTACGACCGGGAAACCGGTCACGGTCATTCCCAATGCAGGCGGTTCCCTGCCCAACGGCGTGTTTCTCAACATCATCGGGATGCCGACGCTGTGGGTTCCGCACAGCTATACCGGCTGCTCCCAGCACGCTCCCGACGAGCATGTCCTGCCGCACCTGATGAAGGAAGGGCTCGAGATGATGACCGGTCTCTTCTGGGATCTCGGCGACGGCTTCCCGTGACCATCCGCGGCGCGGACCGCCGCCGCGCGCGCTGCTTCAAACACTTCGTTTAAGACGAAGCGGAAAGAGCTTCAGGTCGGCAACAACCTTGAGAAATGCCACTATGGTGAGGGTGCAAAGCGCGACCTTGCTCGTCGTCTCCATCGTGCCTTCGATCAAAAGCGCATGGATCACCGTGCCGGCAACGATCACGAAAGCGAACGCCGTATGGGCCAAGCGCCATGTGCGCGGCCGCAACCGCAGCTTCCGGCGAAACAGCGCGAGGAGCGCACTGAGGAAAACGGCCCACATCGCGAGCACGCCCCATACGGAAAACGGTGTCGGTGAGCGGAACAGCAAGGCGTCAACGACATCCGGCGGGCTGGTGATCCACAGGCCGGCAACATGGACGATCACCACCAGAACCAGGACGGCACCCGTCCAGCGGTGAAGGACACGGCCGCGCGGTGCAGATAGTCCGGGCAGGTAACCGCCGGCCAGCAGCGGCTGGAGGAGCAGAAGAACGAGCGCAACGATGCCCGCGAACCCGGCGGCGATATAGACCGGCTGACGCCATTGAAGCAGCGGACTTTGCGCCGCCGCCACAAGCGGGACAAGAACGATCCCTGCAAGGGCAATCCAGATCAGGATCGCGCGCAGCCGCATCGAGCTTCGAGTTCCCGATCGATCAGGCAGGCTGAAGCACGAAATGTGCTTCGAGACTGGTGTCTTTCGCGCTCGGCATGACGGGTCTCAGAAACACGGTCTCGAACTCGTCGCTGTCATAGGCCAGATGAGCATGGGCCTGTCCGAACGCCGGAACGATCTGGGGCATTTCGAGGCGGAACACGCCGTTTTCGTCGGTCAGGGTCGCCCCGTGCGAGCGTTGATCGCGCTCATGCCCCTCGGTCGTGTGCGCCCAGATCTGGATACGCTGACCGGCAAGCGGTGCTCCGTCACCGGCGCGGCGCACCGTTCCGGACATCCAGAAACCGCCCCCGCCGATCCGGTCGACGATCGGTGCGCCCGGGCGATAGTTGTTGGACCCGCCGCGCATCGACCGTGTCGGCGCGAAGCCCTGGGCACGGGCAGGAATAACGAGGCCGGACATCCCGGTCACCGCAACAGCGCTACCTGCGGCAAGCAGCTTCCGGCGGGTGAACAGGTCGTTGGTCATCTGTGGTCTCCTATCGGACAGAAAATGCACCGCCTGCTTCTGCACGGCGGTCCGGTTTCAGAGCACAGATATAGTGCGATTGTGTCGATTTCCGAGACCGGGCCAACAGAACGTGCGGCAACAGGGCTCACGGTTTCGTGAAGTCGCTTCGCAAGTTCCCGGCGCACTCCGCGTTTCCCTTCGAGTTCGGCCGGCGCGCCGCCACCCGAACGCCGGTTCACGACGACAGGGACAGTTCCTTGATGACCGTTTGCACCGCGAGCATGAAAATCTGCACCTCCGGCGTTTGCGGCGCATTCGGCCGGGTCATGAGGCCTACCGGCCCCTTGGTGATATCGCTGTCGAAGGGCAGACGGACCAGAGAACCGTCCTCGGTCTCGGTCTGAACCACACCGGACGAAATGATCCAGACGGCGTCGGTCTGACGGGTGTAGAGCCGCCCGAACGCGCCCGAAACGCTCTCAATCCGGTGCGGGATTTCGCCAACACCGTTTGCAATCATGAAGCGTTCGACCAGTGGGCGGATTGCAGCCCCTTCCGGTGGATAGATCACGGGCCAGTCGACGATGCGCTTCACATCCGGGTTCTCAAGCAGCGGGTGCCCCTTGCGCACGACAAGGTCCACCCGCTCGGAGTAGAGCTGTGTGAAGGAGACGCCTTCCATCGAATCCGGCCTGCCCAGGCGCCCGATCACCAGATCAAGCTCACCCAGTTTCAGTCTCTCAATGAGAAAGCCGTGCGGCCCGTCCATGATCTTGACCAGGACATTCGGTGCGAGTTCGGTGAACTCGCGGATCAGCGGCGGAATGAAGCTTGCGGCAACGCTTGGCAAGGCCCCCACCTTCAAGGTGGCACGCGCCTGCTCGCCCTCCTTCTCGACGCCATCCAGACCCTGCTGAAGGCTCGCGAGCGAGATCTGGGCGAAATGCAGAAAGACTTTTCCCTGCTTGGTCAGCGCGATGCCGGCCCTGTTCCGCGTCATGAGCGACGCGCCGATGATTTCCTCCAGCTCCTTCAGCGTCTTGGATATGGCCGGTTGGGTGAGCGACAGCTTGTCGGCGGCCAGCTTCAGGCTGCGCTCATGCGCAATCTCCACGAAACACTGGATGTGGCGGAACTTGATGCGGCGATCGATCATTTAGTTTCCGATTCGAGAAACAAAAAGGCTTGTTATCTCATTTTACTTCTCAATTTCGGACATTCAATATAGGAGGAACAGAGGAGGAAAGCATGCGCACTCAGGTTGTCATCGTAGGCGGCGGGCCGTCCGGTCTACTGCTCGGACAGCTGCTCCACAAGCACGGCATCGAGACGGTCATTCTCGAGCGGAAAACGCGGGAGTACGTTCTTGCGCGCATCCGGGCCGGCATCCTAGAAACCGGACTGGTCAACATGATGCGCGACGCGGGCGTGGCGGAGCGCATGGACCGCGAGTGTTTCGTTCATCACGGAACGTGCATATCCTACGAAAACGAGATGTTCGACATCAATTTTCAGGAGCTGATCGGACAAAACGTCATTGTCTACGGCCAGACGGAAGTGACGCACGATCTTTACGATGCGCGGGCGGCGGTTGGTGCGAAGACGATTTTCGAAGTTGAGAACGTGCGGATTTGCGACGCGGACCGCGACACGCCTTATGTCACGTTTCACGCGAACGGCGCGGAGCAGCGCCTTGACTGCGATTTCGTCGCCGGCTGCGACGGGTTCCATGGCGTCAGCCGGAAAACGATTCCCGAGACGGTGCGCAGGGAATATGAAAAGATCTTTCCGTTCGGCTGGCTCGGTATCCTGTCCGAGACGCCGCCCGTCCACGAGGAGCTGATTTACGCCAATTCCACACGGGGATTTGCGCTCTGTTCCATGCGAAACGAGAACCTGTCGCGCTACTATGTCCAGTGCGAACTCACCGACAAGGCCGGGAACTGGAGCGATGACGCCTTCTGGGACGAGTTGAAACGCCGTCTGCCGGAAGCGATTGCGGAAAAGCTCGTCACCGGGCCTTCCATCGAGAAGTCGATCGCACCGCTGCGCTCATTCGTGACGGAACCGATGCGATGGGGACGCCTGTTCCTGTGCGGCGATGCTGCCCATATCGTGCCACCGACCGGGGCAAAGGGCCTGAACACTGCCGCATCGGACGTGCACTATCTCTACGAAGCCCTGGTCCGGCATTACCGGGACAACGAAGACGAGGGCATAGAGCGCTACTCGGAGAAGGCGCTGGCGCGGGTCTGGAAGGCGGAGCGCTTCAGCTGGGCGACGACCAATCTGCTTCACCGTTTTCCGGACCAGACGCCGTTTGACCTGAAGATGCAACGGGCGGAAATCGAGTCCCTTCACTACAACGAAATCGCGCAGAGATGGTTTGCGCAGAACTATGTGGGATTGCCCTACTGATGAATATCGCGCGGCTCAAATGTGTTGATCTTCACTGGCGGGAAGACGGCGATCCGGCCGGCATGCCGGTCGTCTTTGCCAATTCCCTGGGAACCGATCTGCGCCTCTGGGACAAGATCATCCCGCTATTGCCGGCCTCGGACCTGCGCCTGATCCGTTTCGACAAGAGAGGCCATGGTCTTTCCTCGTGTCCGAAACCGCCCTATTCGATGGAAGCACTTTGTGAAGACGCGGAAGAGTTTTTGCAGCAGATCGGGGTAACGCGCTGTATTTTCGTGGGTCTTTCCATTGGCGGCTGCATCGGGCAACTCCTGGCCAGCCGCCGGCCGGACCTGGTCAAAGGCCTGGTTCTTTCCAACAGCGCGGCAAAAATGGGAACCACGCAAATGTGGGAAGAACGGATCGAGCGCATTCACGCGGGCGGCATGGAAGCAATTGCGGACGCGGTCCTTCAACGCTGGTTTGGAGAAGCGTTCCGCCGGACGGATGAGGCCATCTTGTGGCGCAACATGATGACCCGGACGCCGGCGGACGGCTACACGGGCTGCAGCGCAGCGCTCGCAGCGAGCGATCTCACGGCTTCCACGTCAAAGCTCACCTTGCCGGTTCTCGGCATCGGCGGCGAAAACGACCTGGCAAGCCCGCCGGAGATCGTCAGGGCGACGACGCAACTCATTCCGGGCAGCCGGTATGTCGAGATCGCCGATGCCGGGCATCTGCCCTGCGTGGAACATCCGCAAGACTATGCCGGCCATCTCATGTCTTTTCTGAAGGAGGATCTCCATGTCGGAACGCTATGACCGCGGCATGGACGTGCGCCGCGCCGTCCTGGGTGACGACCATGTCGACCGCGCGGAAAGCTGCAAGACGGAACTGGACCGTCCGTTTCAGACCCTGATCACCGAGAGCGCTTGGGGGAACGTCTGGTCATCCGACGGCATCAGCCCGCGCGAACGCTCCATGCTCACGCTTGCACTGCTGGCGGCACTGGGTAACTTCGAGGAAATTCCAATGCATATCCGGGCGACGCAACGCACCGGAGCAAGCAAGCAGGATGTCCTGGAGGCCTTTCAGCACGTGGCAATCTATGCCGGCGTGCCGCGGGCGAACCAGGCTCTTAAACTTGCAAAACAGACCTATGCCGAAATGGAAGCCGAATAGGCTCCGCCGGCACCTGAGGAGAGGAACCGATGCTCAAACCGGGTGAATACCACCAGCGCGACCGGGACCGCCAGCCGCCCGCCCTGACGCCGGACTACAAGACGTCCGTGTCGCGATCGCCGCAATATGCCCTGATCAGCCTGGAGAACACGGTCTCGGAAATCACCGGCCCCGTGTTCGGACACAGCGATATCGATCCGCTGGACAGGGATCTGCTGCACAACTACGCCAAGCCGGGGGAAAGCGCGATCGGGGAACGTATCATCCTGCATGGACGCGTCCTCGACGAAAACGCCAGACCGGTGCCGAACACCCTGGTTGAAATCTGGCAGGCCAATGCCGGCGGGCGCTACCGGCACCGGAAGGACACCTACCTTGCCCCGATCGACCCGAATTTCGGCGGCTGCGGCCGGACGCTGACGGACGAAAACGGCTATTATCACTTCCGCACCGTGAAACCGGGGGCCTACCCGTGGCGGAACCGGGTGAACAACTGGCGGCCGGCGCATGTGCATGTGTCGGTCTTCGGATCCGCGTTCTGCCAGCGGCTCATCACCCAATGCTATTTCGAGGGCGATCCCCTGATCCCGATCTGTCCGATCGTCAACACCATCCCCGATCCGGACGCGATCGAGCAGCTCACCGCAAAACTGGATCTCAACGCAACCATCCCGCTCGACACGATTGCCTACAAGTTCGACATCGTCCTGCGCGGACGCCGGTCGACCCTGTTTGAGAACCGCCTGGAAGGGAACTGAGACATGCCGCAGGAGCTCTCCTATCTGAAAGAATCGGCGTCCCAGACGGCCGGTCCCTACGTTCATATCGGTCTCGCCCCGGGCGCGGCCGGTTTCGACATCTACGAGCACGAACTCGGCTGGGACATCGCCGGTCCGAATGCCAAAGGCGAACGCATCCGCGTCGAAGGCGTGGTAACCGACGGCATGGGATCGCCCATCAAGGATGTTCTGCTGGAAGTCTGGCAGGCAAATGCGGACGGGAACTTTGCCCATCCCGAAGGCGGCGGTCCCGTTGAAGACGGGTTCCGCGGCTGGGGCCGTGTCATCACCGATTTCGACACCGGCGAATGGGGTTTCGACACCGTCAAGCCAGGCCCCTGCCCGGGCCGCAATGCAAGCGTTCAGGCGCCGCATCTGAACCTCTGGCTGGTTTCCCGAGGGATCAATATCGGGCTGAACACGCGCATGTATTTCGACGACGAAACAGACGCGAATGCCAATGACCCGGTGCTGAACCTGATTGAATGGGAGCGCCGCCGGGCGACCCTGATCGCAAAAAGGAGTGAACGGGACGGCAAAATCGTTTACCGGTTTGATATCAAGCTCCAGGGCGAGGGCGAGACGGTCTTTTTCGACATCTGAGACAAGAACAATGACAAAACCCTGCATCATCTGCGCAGCCATCACCGGATCGGTGGCAAGAAAGGAAAACAATCCCGCCGTGCCGATCACGGTCGCGGAGCAACTGGAGAGCACGCACGAAGCCTTCGAGGCCGGAGCTGCCATCGTTCACGCACATGTGCGAAACGACGATCAGTCGCCGAGCTCGGATCCGGAGAAATTTGCGCGATTGAAGGAAGGCCTGGAAAAGCATTGCCCCGGCATGATCGTCCAGTTCTCGACCGGCGGGCGCTCCGGTGCCGGACAGGCGCGGGGCGGCATGCTGCCGCTCAGGCCGGACATGGCGTCGCTGTCGGTCGGATCCAACAATTTCCCGACACGGGTCTACGAGAACCCGCCGGATCTTGTTGACTGGCTGGCCGGCGAGATGCGGACAAACAGCGTCAAACCCGAGATCGAGGCCTTCGATCTCAGCCATATCCACCAGGCGGCGGCGATGAACAGGGACGGCCGGATACCGGGCCGGCTCTACGTGCAGTTCGTGATGGGTGTGAAAAACGCCATGCCCGTCGATCGCGATGTCTTCGACTATTACATCAAGACGGTTGAACGGCTCGTCCCGGATGCCGACTGGTGTGCCGCGGGCATCGGCGCCAATCAGCTGACCGTCAACGAGTGGTGCATCGCGGCCGGTGGCCACACCCGGACAGGGCTTGAGGACAACGTGCGCCTGGACCGGGAAACGCTTGCGCCCTCGAATGCGGCACTGGTAAAGCGCGCCGCGGACCTTTGCGAAAAATATGAGCGTCCGGTCGCGACCTGGCAGCAGGCCCGCGAGATCCTGGACCTGCCCCTCAGGGCCGCGGCTTGACGCTGCGCTCCGCCCGGCTCTCAATTGAGGGCAAATCCCAGTAGTTGAGAGCCATGCCCGTTTCCCTGTTTTCCAGCCAAATCCATTCCGGTCTCTTTGCGGACGAAGATCTCGCGCAAGTGTTCAGCGATGCCGGTGACATCGCGCAGATGGTCCGTTTCGAACAGGCGCTCGCCGTGGTCCAGGGGCGGCTCGGGATTATTCCTGCCGATGCGGCAGCAAGGATCGCCGAAAGCCTCCAGGACGCCGCGCCGGATCCTGCCAGTATGCGTGAGGGAACCACGGCTGCAGGCGTCCCCGTGCCCGCGCTCGTCGCCGAGTTGCGCAAGACAGCCGGAGAGGAAGCCGGGACGTGGCTTCACTGGGGCGCGACCAGCCAGGACGTCATGGATACGGCGCAGATGCTGCAGGCCAGGACCGCGCTCGAAATACTGCAAACCAGGCTCGACCGCCTGATCGATACGCTGGAAGCGCAAAGCAACCTGCATGCGGACCGCTTGCTGGCCGGGCGGACGCGCAGCCAGGTGTCAACACCGGTCACCCTCGGCTTCAGGATCGCGCAATGGGCTCATCCCCTGATCGATGCGCGCAACGAGATGGCCGCGCTCCGCCAGAACGCCCTCAAGGTCCAGTTCGGTGGCGCATCAGGCGTCAACAGCGCCCTTGCGCCGGACGGAACAGGTATCGCCGGGGCACTGGCCAAAGAACTCGGGCTCGGCGATGCACCTTCCTGGCATGTCAACCGGACGCCGATCCTGCTGCTGTCCGGTTGGCTGCAGCGCGTCTGCGTTGCGCTTGCCAAAATGGCCGGCGACCTGATCCTGATGGGCCGCTCGGACATCGGTGAACTGGCCAGCGGAACAGGTGGTGGGTCTTCGACCATGCCGCAGAAATCGAACCCGGTTCAGGCGGAAACCATTCAGGTTCTTGGCCAAATCGCCAATCATGCGCACAGCGCTCTGGCCGCCGCCGCCGATCCAGTGGAAGAGCGTGACGGAACGAAGTGGCCCCTGGAATGGATGATGCTGCCGCAGATGTTTCTGGCAACGGGTGCGGCCCTCAATCATGCGCAAGGCCTGTCAGACAGCCTGAGGCCAAACGAAGCGCACCTGGATGCGACCCTGGCCGATAACCCGGAGATCATGTCCGAGGCGGCGAGCTTCGCGCTCGCCCGGGCGGGTGTGTCGCGCTCCGAGGCAAAGGAGCTGGTCGCCAGGGCCGCTGCCGACAATGCGCCCTTCCCCGAAGCGCTTGCCAAGCTCAGTTCCGCCGGGATCGACTGGACCGCGGTGCTTGAACCGGCCACGGCCATTGAGCCTTCCAAGGAAATGGCCCGCAGGATCTTTGCGAAACGCTCAGAATCCTAGAACACTTATCTCAGCACCTGCGGCAGCCAGAGCGTGATCGCCGGGAAACTGATCAGCAGGATCACCCGGAGAACCTCCGCGCCGAAGAACGGCACGACGCCCTTGAAGGTCTCGATCATCGGCGTGTCGCGCGCGAGTGAGGAGATCACGAACACGTTCATCCCGACCGGTGGTGTGATCAGGCCAAGTTCCACGACAATCAGGGCCAGAATGCCGAACCAGATCTTGAGGTCTTCGGTGCTCATGCCGAAGCCCGCACCATCTGCACCCTGATAGATGCCGCCGTTGATTTCGACCAGCACCGGCCAGAAGAACGGGATCACGAGGAGGATCATGGAGAGGCTGTCCATCAGGCAGCCAAGGAAGATCAGCGCAATCAGCAGAATGATCAGCACCGTCATGGGTTCCAGTCCCGAGCCCGCGATCCAGGCGGCCGTCTCCTGCGGCAGTCCCACGCGCGACATGAAGATCTTGAGGAGTTCCGCGCCCAGAATGATCAGGTAGATCATTCCGGATGTGCCTGCCGTTTCCTTGAGTGCCGCGACGAAGTCCGGACGGGACAACTTGCGCTGCACCAGCCCGAAGAAAAGCACGAGAAACACACCGACCGCCGCCGCCGGGGTCGGATTGAAGACGCCGAAATAGATGCCGCCGATGACAAGTCCGAAAATGACCAGGACGGGAATCATCCCGACGGTTGCCTCGACAAACTCGGTGCTGCTGGCAACGCCGCCTTTCGGACCCGAAGCCGGTTTGATGGCGACGTAGACCGCGATCGTCAGGAGGAAAAGAACGACCGCCAACAGTCCCGGCAGGAAGGCCGCCATGAACATGGTGACAATGTTCGCCTCGACGATCACCGCGTAGATGATCAGGACAACGGATGGGGGTATGAGGATACCCAGAACACCGCCGGCCGCCAGGGTTCCGGTCGCGAGTGCACCGGAATAGTTGTAACGGCGCAGTTCGGGGAGCGCGACCTTGCCCATGGTGGAGGCGGTCGCGAGCGAGGAACCGCACACGGCGCCGAAACCGGCGCAGCCGGCGATGGCGGCCATGGCCGTTCCGCCGCGCATCCAGCCGAGCCAGGCATTCGCTCCCCTGAAGAGAGCCTGGCTCAGGCCGATCTTGGAGGCAATCGCCCCCATCAGAATGAACATCGGGACAACCGACAGGTCGTAAATGGAGAACTGGCCGTAGGCCAGGGTCTTGAGCTGGCTGAGAACGAGAGCCGGACCGTTCAGCATCATCGTCCCGACACCGCCCACCAGGATCATGGCATAGGCGATCGGTATCCGGATCGCGATCAGGAAGACGAGGACGGCCAGCGCACCGAGGCCGAGGACAAGTGCGTCCGTCATGCTGTGATCATCCTTTCGACAGAGCGCTTGCGTCTCGCAGCAGGGTCACGGTCGCCGCGACGGCGAGCAGCGCGAGCGAGACGAGGATCGGAATGAAAGCGATCCAGTGCGGGATCTGCAGAATGGTGGTGGTGTAGTCGTATTCTTTCTGGTCGAGCATGCCGAAATACATGCGCCAGATCAGCAGGCATGCGAACCCGAGCGCGACCAGAGATCCGAGCAGCGTGAAAAACGCGATTGTTCTCCTGGAAGCCCCCGAGGTGAAAATGTCAGCGGATACATTCGCTCCGACCAGCTGGCAATAGGGCAGGAAGGTGAAAACCGCGACCGCCACTCCCATCTCGGTGAGTTCGAAGTCTCCGGGAAACGGCTTTCCGAAAACCGATCCGATGATCGATACCATGTTCACGCCGACCACGGTCAGAAGCAGCAATCCTCCCAGGAGCGCCCAAACCGTGATCAGCCGGCTGGCAGCCCCGGCAAGTCCGGAGCTGCCCTGTTGAAAGTCATCCGTCATCAGTTGGACGCGTTGTTGGCAACAGCCGCCCTGGCTTTTTCAACCAGCGCTGTTCCGTCGATTCCCTTTTCGCCAACTTCCGCAACCCAGCGATCAACGACCGGAGCCAGAACTTCGTTGAAGGCGGCGGTTTCTTCGGGTGAGAGCGTGATATGCGTGTTGCCGGCCTTGGTCGCGAGCCCGATGCCGAAGTCGTCAGCGCCGGCCCAGATGTTACCGACTTCCTCGGCCCAGACAGCGTCGGACGCATCGCGGAACGCCTGTTTCACATCGTCGGGCAACGCGTCCCAGCGGGCCTTGTTCATGGACACCTGGAACACGGTCGTGCCGAAACGTTCCTTGTCCGCACCCTCGATCTGGTATTCCGTCTGTTCCTGGATCTTGAGCGGCGGGATGATCTCCCACGGGATCATGGCTCCGTCGATGACACCTTTCTGAAGGGCCGTCGGCAGTTCGGGAACCGGCATAGCAACCGGCGACGCGCCCAGCGCCTCGATCACCCAGGCACCTGTCCGGGTCGGAATGCGGATCTTCTTGCCTTCCAGGTCGGACGGTTTGCGAACCTCGGTGTCCGTCATGTGGATCCCCTGGCCCGCATGAACATGCAGGAACATGACCTCGACACCCTTGTAGTCGTCCTTCAGGTCGCTTTCGAAGAGTTCCTTCAAGGCAAGATTCGTCGCGGCCGTATCGTTCTTGTGGACGCCCGGCAGTTCAAACACCTCCGAGCGCGGAAAAAGACCGGGCGTATAACCGTTCACCGTCCAGACAAGGTCAACAACACCGTCGCGGACCTGGTTGATCAGTTCCGGCGGACGGCCGCCGAGCGTCATGGCGGGATAGATCTCGATGGAGACCTTGCCGCCGGAGTTCTCCTCGACCCGCTTTGCCCACGGCACAAGCATCTGCGCGTGCGCGGGCGCCTTTTCGCCGATGAAGTGATGCAGCTTGAATTCGTGATCCGCCGCCGCGCCGGGCGTCGCCCCCAGTGCCAGCAGGGCGGCGCCCAGAACCAGTTTCTTGAGATGTCTCATGTTCTCTCCTCCACTCGGATGCCGGTTTCGGATCCGTATTCTCATTCCTGCGTTGTTCTTGCGGCGAACCCTGACCCGAATTCACCTGGCTGCGCAACCGGACATCTTGTCCTTGATTTCCGGTCCGCCCCTCCCCTTCGCGGACGTCACCTTTTCATTTCGTGTGACTTTTCAACCAGACAGGAGGTATCACGGCCGCACCCGCCCGCGTTAGCGCTTCAAAGCATTCTCACTAATAGATTTCGGAATGTAAATTAAGATCTGAGCCCATATAGTTTCCGTTTTTGGAAACAAACGCCGCAGTCGAGCCGTTCGGTGTCCACCCGCTCAGGTACGGCCTTCCATATGGGTCACCGGTCAAGGCACGCTCATGCATCAGCCTGGCTTTGGTCCGTATTGACAACACCGCGTTCCACCCACGTGTCGAAAATCTCAAGCGCGGTTTCGCTGAACGCGGCGTCGTTGATATGCGCATCGATCTCCACGACACGAACACGCTCCGGAAGCACGGCGCGTGCTTCTTCAATGAAGGCTGCAAGCCCTTCCGGATCATGGGCTTCCTGCCCCGGCCGATCCCATTCCTCGATGCCGCCAAGCGGCAAAAGGAACCGCGTTTCTCCGGTGGCCCTTTCGAGCCGGTCCGCAAGGTCATGAACCCAGCGGCGGCGCTCATCAGCATTGAACACCGAGCTCTTGATCAACCTGTTGTGCTCATGGAATGGCCGGTCCGAGTAATCCAGCGGGATGTCCTGCCAGCCGGCAAAGTCGACCAGATCAAGGGCACCGGGTGCGACCATCTGCGGCGTTCCTTTACGGCCGGCATTGGTCAGGCGATCCGCGCCGCTGCTGACAAGCGACCCGGCCAGAAGATTGCCGAATTCCTGCAGGCAGAAATCCATCACGCAGCAAAAGGCTCCCTCTTTCGCCAGTTTTTCGAAGGCCATGCCCCCCATGCCGGTGGAGTGAAACACGGCGACCTCAAAGCCTCTTTGTTCGAGCGCAGGTTTCAGCGTTTTCATGTATTTCAGGCAGCTTGACCCGAGCGAGGTCATGCCCACGAGCGGCTTCGAATTGTCCGGCGGCTGTGCTGCCTTCGCAGCGCCGAGCACCGCGCCCGCAGCCTGTGCAAGCGACGACTTGCAGATCGAGTTGAGGCCGTAAAGCCCCCCGGCCCACAGGATCATCTGGATGTCGGGCGCGAGCCGGTCCGGCGGGATCAGCGGAGAAAAGCTGACGGTCGAGACAATGAACTTGGGCACGCCCAGGGGCAACACCTGCGCGCAATCGAGTGCCAGGTCGGTTCCCATGGTTCCGCCAAGCGCGATCATGCCGTCAATCCGGCCCTCCCGCCAGGCCTCGGCAACAAGGTCTGCGGCCCCTTGGGACATGACGCGGAAAGCCTTGTTCTCATCGCCCTGCGCGATCACTTCCTCGATCGTCATTCCGCCGGCGCGGGCAACGTCGTGCTTGGAAATGTCCGTCGGATTTTCCGGATCCCCCAGGACGCTCACATCCATCGTGAGAACCTTGCCGCCCTGCTCCTCGATACAGGACCGAATGAACTCCAGTTCGGCATTCTTGGTGTCGTAGGTTCCGATCGAAAGGATGGTCTTTGTCATGATGACACCTCCATTTGCGACAAGGATTGGTGACGGGGAGAACACAGGTAGCTTTCCGCGAGACCTGCCGCGTCCGCGATCATGCGTTTGCTGCGGCTGTACCCGCCGTCCTCGTCAAGGCGCGCAATGATCCATCCGACATAGCTTACGGCTCTCAGTCCGAGAAAAAGATCGAGTGTCGAAGTATCGAGCTTTCGCGCGCTGCCGTATCCCGTCAGAAACGCTGTTTCCAGCTCGCGATAGTCCGGTTCCTGCCGGTTTTTGATGAGCGCCGTCGCCACATCGAACATGCGATAGCCAACGCCCGCATCGTCGAAATCGATCAGATGCAGATCCTGTCCGTCGATCATGACGTTTTCACGCACAAGATCGGCGTGGATCAGGCCGGTATCGAGCACATGGTCCAGCTCTTTGAGCCTGGCATCTGCCTCGCGTCTGAACCGTTGCAACAAGGTCCGCTCATCGTTGTCGAGGTCCGGGTTCTCCCAAAAGCGGCCCCATAGCGGGTCCGGTCCGACAAGCGCGTCCCTGTCCCAACGGATCCGCTTGAACCAGTCCGGCGGTGTCCAGCGGTCCGAGACCGCATGCATCCTGGCCATCTGCTGACCGAGTTTGAAAAAGATACCCGTGCGGTCCGGCTGATCGAGAGGCTGCCCGGTGCGGCCCAGGGGCGTTCCGGACATCCAGGTGAGCATGCTTGCCTGCTGCCCGCGCTGCTCCCGCAGGAAGTCGCCATTGTCGGAGGCCACGGGATGGGGCACGCTGAGACCCGCGCGGCCGAGTTCCGCCATCCAGACGAGTTCAGACCTGAGTTCCTCATTGCTGCGAAGGCCCAGTCGGTGCAGGCGCAGCGCATAGGTCTGCAGGCCGTCCGTCACCCTGAAAACACGGTTTTCGCGCGCGGCAACGAGTTTGAATTCAGCTGATCCCAAGTCCCAGAGAGCCAGCAGGTCCGCAACGCCCTCACCCATGGCGCGGCACCGACGTGAGCACGTCGTCCAGGGTATCGAACAAAAGATCGGCATGCTCTGCCGCAAAGGGCATTGGCGGCCGGATCTTCAAGGTGTTCTTGTGCCGGCCGAGCTTGCTGAGAATGATGCCCCGGCGGCGCATCTCGTTGACGACACGATCGGCAAAGTCGCCTGCAGGCTCCCGGCTGTCGCGGTCGTGTACAAATTCCGCGCCGAACACCATCCCGCTCTGGCGGACATCGCCGATCACGTCATATTTTTCCGCAAGCGCGGACAGCCGGTCATATGCCAAGTGGCCCATTGCCGCGGCATTGTCCTGCAAGCCTTTTTCTTCCAGTTCATCAAGGACCGCCATCGCCGCGGCGCAGGACACCGGATTGCCGCCGAAGGTATTGAAATACCGGAACGCTTTTCGGAACAGGGTCATGATCTCCGGCGTGGTGACAAGCCCGGCGACCGGATGGCCGTTCCCCATGGGTTTGCCCATCGTGACCACGTCCGGCACGACCCCCTGCTTCCGATGCGCCCAGAAATGACTGCCGCAGCGGCCGAAGCCGGACTGGACCTCGTCGCAGATCAGCAAACCGCCCGCACGCCTGGCTGCCTCGGCCGCAGGTCGAAGCCAGCCTTCTGCCTGGTCCGGAAAGCCTTCGTTCAGGAACAGCGGGCAGACGATGAGAGCCGCAAAACCGATGCCTTGCCTTTCAAGATCGCCGATCGCTTCTTGAACATGCGCCGCGAAACGCCGGCCGTCCGGGTCGCTGATGCGGTAGCTGTCCGGTGCCTCGACGTGCCGCAGATACTGGCCGAGGCCAAATCCGACTTCAGGCACATTGCTCCGCGACAGGTGACTGACCAGCGTCGTGTTGCCGTGATAGGTCGCGTCCGTGGCGACGATGCCCCGTTTCCCGGTCATGGCTTCCGCCATTCTGAGTGCAATGTCATTCGCCTCGGAGCCGGAACAGGTCAGAATCGCCGTGGACAGGGTTTCGTCGAACGTGCCGGTCAGCCGCTCGACATAGTCGAGAATTCCTCCATGCAGGTATCTCGTATGGGTGTTCAGCCGGGCGGCCTGACTGGCAATCGCATCTATGACACGCGGGTTGCAATGCCCGACATGCGGGACGTTGTTGTAGCAATCCAGATATTTGCGCCCGTCCGCATCCCACAGCCAGACATCTTCCCCCTTCACGATATGAACCGGTTCGTCGTAGAAGGTGGACACATTCGGACCCAGGAGACGCTGGCGGCGTTCAAGCAGGTCCTCTGTCCCGGAAGGGCGATGTTCATTCATGGCGAGACTGTCCCTCACAGCTGGATCCAGGCCGTCTTGAGGTCCTGATACTTGTCGAGCGCGTGCAGCGATTTGTCATGCCCATTGCCGGATTGCTTGACGCCGCCGAGTGGCACGGTCAGATCCGCGCCGCCATAGGTATTCACGTGAACGACACCGGCCCGAACGGATGAAATCATGCGGTGAGCGCGACCGAGATCGCGGGTCCAGACACCGGCGGCCAGACCGAGCTCGGTTCCGTTGGCGAGCCGGATGGCCTCTGCCTCATCCTTGAAGGGCGTGACCGCGAGGACCGGGCCAAAGACTTCCCTGGTGGCAAGCGTATCGGCGGGTTTGACGTTGGTCATGACGGTCGGTTGCATGTAGTAGCCGCCGGTTTCCCGGAGGATCCTCGTGCCGCCCGTTCGCCGCACGGCACCTTCCGCTTCCGCACTCGCAACAAACCGCAGATCGGCTTCCAGCTGCGGCAGACTGTGCACGGCGCCGATCTGCGAGGCCAGATCGAGCGGATCGCCGACACGGAACGCTTCGGCATGCCTGCAAATCTCTGTCACGAAGTCGTCGTGAATGTCTTCCTGTACAAGCAGCCGCGAGCCGGCGACACAGACCTGGCCCGAATTGCGGAAGATCCCGGCTGCCGACACCCTGGCCGCCTCCGAAAGGTCCGGCGCATCGCTGAAGACGATGTTCGGAGACTTGCCGCCCAGTTCCAGATAACAGCGCTTGAGGTTTGAGCTTGCCGAATAGTTCAGAAGGCGGCGGCCCGTCGCGCCGGAGCCGGTGAACACCAGCACATCGACCTCCATCGACAACGCAAGCGCCTCGCCGGTCACCGCCCCCGCGCCCGTCACCACATTGAAGACGCCTTCCGGCAGACCCGCCTCAAGTGCAAGCTCCGCGACCCTGAGCAAGGACAGGGACGCGGTCTCCGCCGGTTTCAGCACGACAGCGTTCCCGGCGGCAAGCGCCGGGGCGACTTTCCAGGCTCCGATCATCAGCGGGAAGTTCCAGGGAACGATGGCGCCGACGACACCAACCGGTGCACGATGCACAAGGCCGAGAACGTTTTCGGCTGTCGGCGCGATCTCGCCGTAAACCTTGTCGACGAGTTCGGCGTAGTAGCGGAAGGTTGCCGCTGCAGACAGTGCTTCGGCCTTGTAGGCCATGTTGATTTCCGTGCCGTTGTCTCGGACCCCGAGCACGGTCAGCGCGAGCGCGTCGCTGTCGATCAGGTCGGCAAGCTTGTGAAGGACTTTCTTGCGGTGCGCCGGCGCCGTCTTCGACCAGCGCCCGTCTTCGAATGCGGCGCGCGCGGAAGTGATGGCGCGGTCCATGTCGGCGGCGGACCCGGACGCAAGGCCGCAGATACGCGTGCCGTCGATCGGGGAAATGACGTCCATCATCTCACCGGACCGCGCGGGTTCCGTTTGACCGTCAATGAAGTGGCCCTGATCGGGAATGGCTACGCTCCGCAGGGAATCGACTGCGCTCTGATCCAGCATTGAACCCTATCCTTGCTGCGTGGATGCTTCTGAATTCTTTGATGTTTCCTGTTCGCGCCGGGACTTGTGCTCCCTGATGACGGTCCGGACGTGCAGGATCAGGATGAGCAGGATCATCGCGAAGAGGATGGCGGCGATTGGCCGGTCGACAAAATCGAGCGGTGACTTCACCCGCGCCATGGCGCTGCGCAGTTTCACCTCCATGATGCCGCCGAGAACCATGCCGAGGATGATCGGCACGATCGGGAGATTGAGGCGTTTCAGGATCAGACCGAAAATGCCGAACGCGGAAGCGACGGCACAGTCGGTGATCGAGTTGCGGAGCGAATAGACGCCGACAAAGGACAGCGTCAGGATCATCACGCCAAGGAAACGCGTCGGGATCTGGATGATCTTCAGGAGAAGGTTCGTCGACGACAGCAGGAAGGCCAGAACGATGACATTCAAAAGGATCAGCGCAATGTAGATCGCGATCACGAAATCGAGCTGACCCTGAAAGAGCTGCGGCCCGGGAATGACATTGTGGACATAGAAGACCGACAGCATCATCGCGGTCAGGGCTTCCCCCGGAATACCAAGCGCCAGCAGCGGGATCATGGCCGCGCCCGGCACGGCATTGTTGGCGGCTTCCGAGGCGACCAGCCCTTCGGGCGACCCGTTGCCGAACTCATCCGGCTTCTTCGATGTTTTCTGGGCATAGGTATAGGACAGGAACTGCGCCGTGAATTCGCCGACACCGGGGATCATCCCCATAAGAACGCCAAGGCTGGACGAGACGGATGCGATCCGTTTGAAGCGGAACAATTCGCTCAGCCCGGAAAAGAGATTGCCGTCGACATGCGCCTTGCCCGGCTTGTGGTCCTTGTCGACCAGGAGCAACAGTGCCTGGGAAATCGCGAACAGCCCGAGCACGACGACGATCAGGTTGATGCCCGATGTCAGCCAGGTCATGTCGAAGGTGAAGCGCTTGGTGTATTTCACCGGCTCCAGCCCGATCGTGCTCAGGAAGATGCCGAAGGAGGCGAGCATCCCGGCTGCAAAGACCTGGCCGCGATGCGCCAGAACCACGAGGATGATCCCCAGAAGCGCCGCCAGGAAAATCTCGCGGCTACCGAAATGCGGGGCGATCATCGCGAGAAGCGGCGACAGCAGGATGAGGCAGAGGACGGAAAAGATGCCGCCGAAGAACGATGCGGAATAGGCGAGCGACAAGGCACGATGCCCCTCGCCGCGTTTGGTCATCGGGTAACCGTCATAGGTCGTCAATGCGTTGACGGCGGTTCCGGGCGTGTTGATCAGGATCGCCGGAATGGCCCCGCCATACATGGACGAGCCGTAGACGCCGAGCATCAGCGTCAGGCCGACGATCGGCTCGAAAGCAAAGGTTGCCGGCAGAAGGATGGCGATCGCGACCGCCGCGCCCACACCCGGAAGCGCACCGATTATGACACCCCCGATCGAGCCCAGGAGCAGGGCGACCAGCACCTGCCACTGGGACAGGATGGCGAGACTTGAAAGAAGCGTTTCCATCGTCACCTCACAGGTAGGTCAGCGCGAAGGCTTTGAGAGGATCGGGGAAAGCTTCGTAAAGCTGTCCGGCGGGGATCTTCACCTGCAGGAACGCCCGGAAAATCACGGCGACACAGATGGCAAACGCGCTCGCTGCCACGAGGAACCGGGGCGTTGCCAATCCGACACGTGTGGTCAGGAAGCAGGTGAAAAGGACCGTGGATGGCAGATAGCCAAGCAGGGGCACGATCGCGACGTAGAGAAGAAAATAGAGGACGAACTCGAGGGACCGGAGCCAGAAAACGACCTCCAGCCATCGTCCGAGGATACGCGGCGAACACAATGAACCAATGAAGTGGAGCAGCGCAAAGAAGGTCATGAAGATCAGCGACACGGCCGGCCAGAAACGAGGCTGCGCGAACCATTTCGTGCGCTTGACCCAGGACGTCTCGCCATAGACCTGCGACAGCAGAAAGATGGAAAAGGCCAGAAACAGGAGTGCGAAGACAATGTCTCCGGGACGTCTGTGCCGCCGGAAAAGCTCCTGAAGTGTCTTGATATGCGCCATCGATCCCGACCCCTTGCCATGCAATTGCCGGGCGGCCGCAACAAGCGCCGCCCGGACGAAGGAGTGTCTTATTCGCCGAGCAGTTCGGAGATCTTGCCGTTGACCTCTTTGTCGGAGGCAATCTGGGCGTTGGATGCGTCCGCGTCCTGCCAGTAGATCAGCACGCCCGTTTCACCGATCAGCTTCTGGGCTTCCGGCTTTTCCAGCGCGGCCTTGGCCGCGGTTTCGATTTTTGCACGCGCGTCGGCTGGTACGTCCTTGTGCACGAACAGACCGTTCCAGAGGGCGACATCCAGATCCGGATTGAGTTCGGAAACTCTTGGCACGTCCGGAATGATCGAAATCCGCTCCGTGCCGATGCTCGCCAGGATCTTCAGATCATCCTTGCACGGCAGAACCTGCTGCAGGGTGGTGTTGATCACATCAACATCGCCGGAGGCCAGCGTGTTGCAGTTCAGTTCGTCGAAGGCGGCATCGCTGCCGAAATCGAAATCGGACGATGCGGCGAGTGCCAGCGTGATGCGCGTGGGCGGCAGGACCGAACCGAAATGGCCCAGCGCGACGTCATTTTCCTTGGCATAGGCGACCAGCTCTTCCCAGGTGGAATAAGGCGCGTCGCTGCCCGCGGCAATCACGAAGGGATAGGTCATGAATATGCCGACCGGCTCAAACGGGTTGGGCGTCAGTTCCGGAATGCCAATAAGTTCACCGGCAATCGGAACGGCAGGAACAAAGGAGCCGATCGTGTAGCCATCCGCCGGTGCCGATGCGACCTCGACCGCGCCCGGGAACGGGCCACCGCCGCCGCCCGGCTTGTTCACGACCGCTGCCGGAACGCCGTACATTTCCTGGAACTCGTCTGCAATCAGCCGTGTCAAAACGTCCTCCAGGTCACCGGGAGGCCAGGGAACAATGAAAGATACGGGCTTTTCCGGGTAGTCGGCCAAAGCAGCGGTGACGCTCATCAGGCTTGCCGCGGTCAGGGCAATTGCATGCTTTCTCATTTGCTGGTCCCTCATCTGGTGTTTGCGCCGATCTTGCCGATCGGTCTCGATGATTTTTTATTTGCTTTGTTAAAAGTTGTCATATTAAATAATTACATGTCAACCTCTAATCACGCGGCAACAGGGAGTTTCTCGCTTCGATCAAAGGTTCAAATAATGAACCTCAGGTCTCAAAATAATTATTGTTTCATTTGTAACTATCTGTCAAGATAAATGCATCACCTCACCATCGGCGCCGCCGCAACGCATGCCGATCAGGACAGGAAACAGACCGGAAATTCGATGGGCACCATCACCAAAGCACTCAACCTGCTGAACCATTTCTGCCCGGGCCGTGCGGAGATCGGACTTACGGAATTCAGGACGCTGAGCGGACAGGACAAGGCAACCGTCCACCGGCATCTGAACGAGCTCGCTGCAAACGGTTTCCTGGAGCAGAACCCGGTCACGCGCGGATACCGGCTTGGCCCGGCGATCCTTCGGCTCGCTGCCGTGCGTGAGCGTCTCTTTCCCGCACGAACCATCGTCGCCCCGATCGTGGAGAAATTGTCGTCAGATCTCGGCGAACTGGTGCACGTGTCGCTGCGGGACGGACTGCATCTCTCGCCGCTCATCCACCATGATGCCCTGATCCACGGCACGCGCGTCTATTTCGATGAGGCTGAACTGCTGCCGCTCCACGCAACCGCATCCGGCCATGCGATGCTTGCGTTCGGCCCGGAAGAGCTGCTGCCCGACACTCTGACAGGGGGCCTTCCGGCGTCAACCGCACACACGATCACTGATCCCGTCCGGCTGAAGGAAATTGTCGATGACGTTCGGGTTGAGGGCATTGCCTTTGTCGACCAGGGATTCGAGACAGACGTTTCCTCGTTTGCCGCACCTTTGTTCGCAGATCAGCCGGAGGCTATCGGTACGATCGCGGTCGCCGTTCCGACGATCCGGATGACGGACGACATGAAGCGCAGGATCAGGGACGCCCTGCCGGCAACCGCAGCCGAGGTTACGGACAAGCTCGGCGGCGTCGTGCCTGCGCATCTGAAGAGGATCTGGGCCGATGCCGCCTGAAGCCGAAGCCCTTGTCCTGGACTTCGGCGGCGTGGTCACGCGGACGCTGTTCGAGACCCATGAGCTGACCGAGGAAGCGCTCGGCCTGCCCGCAGGCACGCTCACCTGGAAAGGCCCTTTCGATCCCGGCAACGATCCCCTGTGGCGATCAATGCAGGCCGACGAGATATCCGAGCGCGACTACTGGCGAAAGCGGACCGAAGACGTTGCAAGGCTGACCGGACTGCCCTGGACTGAGATGTCGGATTTCGTCAAGTCGGCCCGCGGCGCCGCCCCGGAGGCCGTCATGCGTCCGGAAGCCCTGGAGGCCATCGACCGCGCGCGAAAGGCCGGCAAGAAACTCGCAATCCTGTCCAATGAACTGGACCTTTTCTACGGTGCGGATTTCCGTGAAAGACTTCCCTTTCTGAAGGACTTCGACGTCATCGTCGATGCTACCTACACCCAGATTCTGAAGCCCGACCCGCGCGCTTACGCGCTCTGCCTTGAGGAACTGGACCTTCCTGCACAGGCCTGTGTCTTCGTCGACGATCAGTTCCGCAACATCACCGGTGCCGTCACCGCCGGCATGCAGACCGTCCATTTCGACGTGCTCGACCCCGCCGCCTCTTTCGCAGACGCCCTGCGCCTGCTCGCCCTGCCATCCAGTTAAAGGAGTTCCGCAATGAAGGAAGCCAACTTCCTGAAGGAAAACAACGCCCGCCACCTGTGGCACCCGATGGCGCATCCGGCTGACAGCCTTGCGAACCCGCCCGACATCATTGTCGGCGGCGATGGCGTTGAGATCGTGGATGTGGACGGCAAGAAGGTCGTCGATGCGGTCGGCGGGCTCTGGAACGTCAATCTCGGCTATTCCTGCGCGCCGGTGAAACAGGCCATTTCCGAACAGCTGGACAAACTGCCCTACTACTCGATCTTCCGCGGCACCACCAATGACGCGGTGATCGAACTGAGCATGATGCTGAAGGAATTCTTCGAGCCCGATGGGCTGAGCCGGGCCTTCTTCACATCAGGCGGATCGGACAGCGTCGAGGTCTCGCTGCGGCTGGCGCGCCAGTATCACAAGCTTCGCGGCGAGGCCGGCCGCGTCAAGTTTCTCAGCCTCAAGAAGGGCTATCACGGCACCCACACGATGGGCGCTTCGGTCAACGGGAACGCCAATTTCCGCACGGCCTACGAGCCGCTGATGCCGGGCTGCTATCACATCCCCTCGCCCTACACCTACCGCAATCCCTTCAACGAGACGGATCCGGAAAAGCTCGCCCAGCTTTGCCTCGCGGCGCTCGAAGACGAGATCAGGTTCCAGGACCCTGGCACGATCGCCGCGTTCATCATGGAACCCGTGCTCGGGGCGGGCGGGGTCATTCCGCCGCATGAGAGCTTCATGCCCGGCGTCCGCGAGATCTGTTCGAAACATGGTATCCTGCTGATTTTCGACGAAGTCATCACCGCCTTCGGGCGCACGGGAAGCTGGACGGGCGCCCGGCACTGGGGCGTCCAGCCGGATCTTCTGTGCTGCGCCAAGGCGATCACCAACGGCTATTTCCCGTTCGGCGCCGTGATGGTTTCGGACCACGTCGCCGAGGCGTTCGAGAACGATGCCTCCGGCAAGGGATCGATCGGCTCCGGCTACACCTATTCCGGACACCCGGTGGGTGCGGCAGCAGCGATTGCCTGCCTGAAGGAAACCGAACGCCTCAACGTCAAGGACAATGCCGCAGCGCGCGGCAAGCAGCTTTTCGAAGGCCTCCGAAAACTGTTCATGAAGCACGAAATGGTCGGCGACGTTCGCGGTGGCCACGGGCTGATGTGCGCGCTGGAGCTTGTTTCGGACCGGGCAACAAAAGCCCCGATCGACAAGGCCACCATCGGCAGGGTGCACCGCACCGCTTATGACAACGGTGCCATGATCCGCGTTTCGGGCAACAACATCATCCTGTCGCCTCCCCTCGTTCTGAGCGAAGCGCATGTGGAGACGATCCTGACGGCACTCGACAGGGGACTGGCGGCAGTTGGGTGATCCCGATTACGCGGGACACGCCCATTGCCAACCAGCCTTCAACCAGACCGGCTAGTCTGGAAAGTGCCATTGAACTTGTGCGGTTGAGAAAGCTGCACCAATCCGTCCGTCCCCAAATCTGGATCCAGAAATGGTTCCCGGATTTGTCTTCCCGGTTTGTCGCGCAAGCGGCAAGACCGGGACCCAGTACTCCGTGTGGCCGACACTTTAGCAAAACAGCAAAACAAGCGATTACCGGGTTCCGGCCTTCCGCTGCGCTTCAGCCGGAATGACAATCGAATTGAATTCAAATCGTCTTAAAGGACCCATTTCGCGCTGCGCCAGACAGCAGCGAACTCTCCGAAAGCCATCGCGCTCACGTTTCATTCGAATAGACCAGAGCGAAATCGAGTGAACGGGAATAAAGAAACACCTTGTCCATTCCTAGAGTACTATAGGCGATCCAGGACCCCGGCTGTTGCATGGCCTGAAGAGCTTTGTCTACAACTCCGTCGGAAAAGCCGCAGTTTCGCATTCGCCGAGCATGATACAGCGCTCGCTTTTTGGAGAGGGGTGTGCGGCGCCATGCCTCCTGTCCTTTTGGCTGCATCCCGGGCGATCCATCGACTTCAGGCTGCCAATCTTTGTCGCCGGGCAATTGTGAAAAAGGTCGCGCCTGGGCATCTGACTGCAAAGCAACAGCCATATGATCGCACCACCCGAAGACCGAAGATCTTTCAATTGTCGAACGGTAGCTGACCTGATTGTCAAGTTCACTTGCGACTTCAAATGGCCAGGCAAAGAGTTGTGCGTTGATGATCGCAAGGAGCGCAAATGGAACGCGCCCCCAAAATAGGCTCATGATTGATGCAAGGAAGATTGGCAAGGAAAAAGCCAGGGCGAGCGCACCTGACAAACACATCAGGATTTTTTTCGTAAGGGCAAGAATGTTCATCTGGAAAGTGTTTCCTCACTGAGATCCATCATCAGATACGAACACTGCCGATTGCATTTTCTCCCCAGAACTCAAGCAGTTTCTGGTGTTTTGCCGGCCTTTCGCAGAGACACTCACGTGCCAGCGGGCCGTTCTCACAGCTTCTGGAAATCGTCAAGAATGTCCAGAAGCTCGGATAGGCGCTTCCTGCCGATGACCTCCTCGATCCGCGCGGCGATTGCCTGCGCCTCGTCCAGCTTGTCGAAGATGATCTTTCGTCCGGCCTCGGTGATGGCGACGGTCTGTTTGCGCCGGTCCTTCTCGTCCGCCTGACGAGTGACGAGGCCTTTTTCAAGGAGCGTCTGCACGATCCGTGTCTGGCTCGGAAGCAACAGACAGGCACGTTCTGCCAGCGAGGAGGCATCCTGCGGACCGAATTCCTCCAGGACGCGCAAAATCCGCCATTGCTGCTCGGTGATGCCGCAGTCGGACAGCATCTCGCGAATGGGCCCCATGACCTTTTCACGCGCACGGATGAGCGCAATCGGGACGGAGCGTTTCGTCGACGGCAGCGCGCGGCCACCCTTCTTGTCCATGTCGTCGGTCATGTCCGGCTCATAACGATTCCTGGCTGAAATAGACACAAAAAGTTTGACATTATCGACTGCATATATTTAACATCGCAACTATTATCTTGTTAAGGAACTGCGATGCCGCACATATCGATCGAATATTCCGCCAATCTGGAACAGCGCACGGATATTCAGGCCTTGTGCGATGTCCTGAGGTCCGAGGCGGCCGGCATCGAAGCCTTTCCGACACCGGGCATTCGCGTTCGTGCCTTGAGGGCCGACCATTTCAGCATTGCGGACGGCGATCCGAAACATGCCTTTGTCGACATTTCCGTCCGCCTGCGCGCCGGAAGACCCGACGACGTCAAAAAGGATGCGGCGAACCGGTTGTTCGACGCCGCACAAGTCTTTCTGAAACCCGTTCTTGAAACAAGTTCGCTCGCGCTTTCCCTGGAAATGCGTGACATCGACCCGGACCTGTCGCCCAAGACGGGCAGCATCCGCGCACATTTGGGGACCGCTTGAACCATGTCTGGCCTTAGTGAGAACATCGACAAGCTGAACGGATACCTTGCCCGTTTCCAGGAGACAGGGATCCTCAACCAGATCGGCGGAAAAGCATGCCCGGCGCTTTCCGGTGACACGTTCGAAACGCATTCTCCGGTCGATGAGAGCCTGATCTGCAGCGTTGCCAGGGGCGGTGCTGCCGATATCGACGCCGCTGCCCGGGCCGCCAGGGCAGCGTTCCCGGCCTGGCGGGACATGGCAGCCGGTGAACGCAGGAAAATCCTTCACAGGATCGCGGACAAGATCGTCGAACGGGCGGAAGAAATCGCGCTTTGCGAATGCTGGGACACCGGCCAGGCCCTTCGTTTCATGTCGAAGGCCGCCCTGCGCGGTGCGGAAAACTTCCGGTTCTTCGCCGACAAGGCTCCAGGCGCACGGGATGGGCAGTCCCTGCCCTCGCCGACCCTCATGAACGTCACGACACGTGTCCCCATCGGTCCGGTCGGGGTCATCACGCCATGGAACACGCCGTTCATGCTGTCCACCTGGAAGATCGCGCCGGCGCTTGCCGCCGGATGCACGGTGGTTCACAAACCGGCTGAATTCTCGCCGCTGACCGCGCGTATCCTGATGGAGATCGCGGAAGAGGCCGGATTGCCCGAAGGCGTCTGGAACCTCGTCAACGGCTTCGGCGAAGATGCCGGCAAGGCATTGACAGAGCACCCCGATATCAAGGCCATCGCCTTTGTCGGCGAAAGCCGCACCGGGTCGATGATCATGAAGCAGGGTGCGGATACCCTGAAGCGTGTTCATTTCGAACTCGGCGGCAAGAACCCCGTCGTTGTTTTCGACGATGCCGATCTGGGGCGCGCGCTTGATGCGGTGATATTCATGATCTATTCGCTCAACGGCGAACGCTGCACGTCTTCGTCCCGGCTTCTCGTGCAGGAGAATATCGCCGACGCCTTTGAAGCCAGGCTGATCGAGCGGGTCAATGCGATCAGGGTCGGTCATCCCCTAGACCCGCAAACGGAAGTCGGCCCGCTGATCCACAAGACCCATCTCGACAAGGTCACCGGCTATTTCGATCTTGCCCGGGAGAACGGCGCAACTGTCGCTGCCGGAGGTTCGCGCGTGGGCGACACCGGCTATTTCGTCCGACCGACCCTATTCACCCGCGCGAACAACGCGATGGACATCGCCCAGCAGGAGATTTTCGGGCCGGTGCTGACCAGCATCCGTTTCAAGGACGAGGACGACGCGCTGAAGCTTGCCAATGACGTGCAATACGGCCTGACCGGTTATGTCTGGACAAATGACCTGACACGCGCGCTTCGCTTCACCGACGCCCTGGAAGCGGGCATGATCTGGGTGAACTCGGAAAACGTGCGTCACCTGCCGACCCCGTTCGGCGGCGTCAAGGCAAGCGGCATCGGCCGCGATGGTGGGGACTGGTCGTTCGAGTTCTACATGGAACAGAAAAACGTTGCCTTTGCCACCGGTCACCACAAGATCCCGCGTCTTGGCGCCTGAGGCATCACCGCTCAAACCAACGAACCCTGCGCACCACCAACCGATACCCGACAGGACAGGAACATGCCGATCCCAGCCCCGAACCTTTACCCGCCCTTCAACATCGTGCGCCTCAGCCACGTGGAGCTGGCGGTTACGGATCTCGCGAAAAGCCGGGCTTTTTATGTCGACACGCTCGGATTGCAGGTCACGGACGAAAGCGCCGACGCCATCTATCTGCGCGCGATGGAAGAACGCGGCCACCACTGCATTGTCCTGCGCAGGTCATCCGAAGCCTGCGCCCGAGATCTCGGGTTCAAGGTCTACGATGAAGACAGCCTCGACAAGGCCGCGCATTTCTTTCAGGGCAAAGGCCTGCCAGTCGACTGGGTGGAGCGGCCCTATCAGTCCCGGACGTTCAGGACCCGCGACCCGCACGGTGTTCCGCTGGAGTTCTACGCCAAGATGGACCGTCTGCCCGCGATCCATCAGCAATATGCGCTTTATCGCGGCGTGAAACCGCTGCGTATCGATCACTTCAACTGCTTTTCTCCGAATGTCGACGAGTCGGTCGCCTTCTACAATGAGCTCGGCTTTCGCGTCACCGAGTACACGGAAGACGAGGAAACCGGCCGGCTCTGGGCGGCGTGGACACATCGCAAGGGCGGCGTTCACGACCTCGCCTTCACCAATGGCAAGGGGCCGCGCCTGCATCACACCGCGTTCTGGGTGCCGACACCGCTGAACATCATCGATCTCCTGGATCTCATGTCGACGACCGGCTGGGTGGACAACATCGAGCGCGGCCCGGGACGGCACGGCATATCCAACGCGTTTTTTCTCTACATCCGGGACCCGGACGGCCACAGGATCGAAATCTACTGTTCCGACTATCAGACCGTCGACCCGGATCTGGAACCGATCAAGTGGGACCTGAAGGACCCGCAGCGCCAGACGCTCTGGGGCGCACCGGCACCGAAAAGCTGGTTCGAGGAAGGCTCCGTTTTTGAAGGCACGGAGATCCAGGCCCCAAGTCTTGCCGCCCAACCGATTGTCGCGCCCTGATTTAGGCTCATAATCGCCCGATCGATTCACAGGTTGCCGAGGAGGAATTCATGGACTGGGACGCGTTCGCCCACTGGGGCAAACATATCTCGGACTGGGCAGCGGATTATCACAAGACCCTGCCGGACCGTCCCGTGCGCGCGCAGACCTCCCCGGGTGAAATAGCGGCGCAATTGCCCTCAATACCTCCGGAAACGGCCGAAGCCATGGAAGACGTCCTGTCCGACTTCGAACGCATCGTCATGCCGGGTATCACCCACTGGCAGCACCCGCGCTTCTTCGCTTATTTCTCCGCAAATGCCGCACCTCCCTCCATGCTTGCGGACATGCTGGTGACGACGATCGCCTCCCAGTGCATGCTTTGGCAGACGTCCCCGGCGGCAACGGAAATGGAAGGCGTCATGGTCGACTGGTTGCGCCAGGCTCTCGGATTGCCGGACGGCTTCACGGGCGTGATCCAGGACAGCGCGTCGTCTGCAACTCTGTCAGCGGTCCTGACAATGCGGGAACGCGCAACGGGCTATACCGGCAACAGGGAGGGTCTGTCGGCGAAGGGCAACCTGCGCATCTACTGTTCCGATCAGGTGCACAGCTCGATCGACCGCGCCTGCTGGGTCGCCGGCATCGGCCAGGAAAACCTGGTCAAGCTGCCCGTGTCCGGCCCGCGCTATGCGCTCGACGTCGCCGCCTTGCGCGCGGCCATTGCCGACGATCTCAAGGCCGGCCATAAACCCGCGGGTGTCATCGCGATCACGGGCGGCACCGGCATCGGAGCGTCGGACACGCTCGGTCCGGTCCTGGATGTTGCACGCGAATACGATCTCTACACGCATCTGGATGCAGCCTGGGCCGGCTCGGCCATGATCTGCCCGGAGCTGCGCGAAGACCTCTGGCAGGGAGTGAACGGCTATGACAGCATCGTCTTCAATCCGCACAAGTGGCTCGGCGCGCAGTTCGACTGTTCCATCCAGTTTCTCGTTGACCCGCAGCCGCAGCTCAACACGCTGAAGATCGAGCCCGAATACCTCAAGACATCCGGCGACGCGGTCACCAACTACTCGGAGTGGACGATTCCTCTCGGGCGCAGATTCCGCGCCCTGAAGATCTGGTTCCTGATCCGCTCCTACGGGCTCGAAGGTCTGCGTCAACGTATCCGCAATCACGTAAAATGGTCTTGCGAACTCTGTGAGCACATTCGCGGTCTGAAGGGGTTCGAGATCGTGACGGAGCCCATCCTGAGCCTGTTTTCGTTCCGGTGCCCCGGTAATGACAGCGACCAGCAGCGTCTGGTCGATGCCCTCAACGATGACGGCCGCATCTATATCACCCAGGGAGCCTTTGAGGGCCGAAAGGTGATCCGGTTCCAGGTCGGCCAGTTCGATACAACACGGGAGGATGTCATGATGGCCGGAGACGTCATTGAAGGTGTCTGGAGGAAGATAGCGTGAACTTTGCGACCTACTCGGCAAACGGCAATACCTATTACGGGGCCGTTGCCCCGAATGGCATGATCGCGCTGTCGCCGCACTTTCCTCAGTGGCCGACGCTCCATGACGCCGTTGCCGGCGGTGGTCTGGCGGTTCTTGCCGAGGCCGCGAACGCGCACCCCGTTGCCCATACCGACTTCACATACGAAATGGTCCTGCCGAACGCTCCGCGCATCCTTTGCGTCGGCGTGAATTTTCCTGACCGGAATGCCGAATACAAGGACGGCAGCGCGCAGCCGAAATACATGTCCCTGTTTCCGCGCTTTGCGAGCGGCTTCACGGGCCACGAACGCCCCCTGATCCGCCCGCCGGAAAACCAGACACTCGACTATGAAGGCGAAATCGCGATCGTGATCGGAAAGAAAGGCCGTCGCATCCGGCCCGAGGACGCCTATGATCACATTGCCGCCCTCACGCTGTGCAACGAGGGCACCATCCGCGACTGGGTTCGGCACGCAAAATTCAATGTCACCCAGGGCAAGAACTGGGACAGGTCCGGCGCGATGGGGCCCTGGCTGGTTCCCTTCAAGGACGCGGCACAGTTGGACGAAGCCCGGATCATCACCCGGGTCAACGGCGAAGTTCGCCAGGACGACTATCTGAAGCGCATGATGTTCCCGATCCGCGAGGAGATCGCCTACATCTCGACCTTCATGACCCTGCAGCCCGGAGACATCATCGTGACGGGCACCCCAACGGGCGCCGGCGCGCGCTTTGATCCGCCCCGATATCTGAAGCCGGGCGACGTCGTTGAAATCGAGGTCGAGGGGATCGGTACATTGCGCAACGGCGTCGAGGACGAGCAATGACACCTGAAGACCATGCCCGTGCAGCGGCCGATCTCCTCGAAGCGGAAAGAACAGGACGGCAGATCGGCCTCCTCTCCCTGCGCCATCCTGACATCGGCATGGATGATGCCTACGCAATCCAGAATGCCATCCATGCCCGGAAACTTGCCGAGGGGCGGCATGTCATCGGCTGGAAGATCGGCCTGACTTCGAAAGCGATGCAGTCCGCCTTGAAAATCGATATCCCGGACAGCGGCATCCTGTTTGACGACATGGCATTCGAAAGTGGCACGACCGTGCCGGAAGGACGGTTCATCCAGCCGCGTATCGAGGCAGAAATCGCGTTTGTCATGGGGTCGGAGCTTGGCGGTGAAGATGTGACGCGCGACGACGTTCTTGCCGCAACCGGCCATGTCGTCCCGGCTATCGAAATTCTGGACACCCGCATTCTGCGTTCCGATCCTGACACCGGCAAAGTGCGAACCGTCCATGACACGATCAGCGACAACGCCGCAAACGCGGGTATCGTTCTTGGAGAAGAACGGCACCCGCCGGACGCCTTCGATCTGCGCTGGGTCGGGGCGCTCGTGTTCCGAAACGAGGAGATCGAGGAAACCGGGCTCGGTGCCGGCGTGTTGAACGACCCGGCTGAAAGCGTCGCCTGGCTTGCCCGGCGCATGGCCGGATACGGGCAGAAAATCGAACCGGGACACGTGATCCTCTCCGGCAGCTTCGTCAGACCCGTCGAGTGCCCGCCCGGGTCTGAGATCCACGCCGACTTCGGCGCGTTCGGATCCGTGGATATCCGCTTCGACTAAACAAAAAAAAGGCGGCCCGGAGGCCGCCATAAGTTGAGTTGGAGGCCCGCGTCACGCGGAGGCGACGCGGTCCAGGAAGGTTTCAATGCCCTTCTTCAAATCGTTGCTGCGACTGCTGAGGTCGCCGGAGGCGGCGAGCACGTTTCCGGAAACCTGCCGGGTCTCCTCGACCGCATTGGAAAGACGGGAAATGTTGCTTCTCACGGCCAGCGTGCTTTCGGCAGCGCGCTGAACATTGCCCGAGATCTCGTTGGTTGCCGCTCCCTGCTGGGAAACGGACGACGAGATGCCCTGCGTGTAGCCGTTGACCTCTTCCATGGTATCGGAAATGGACGCAATTGCGGTCGCGGCATCCGTCGTGGAATCCTGAATGGTATGGATCTGCGACGAGATTTCCTCGGTCGCCCTTGATGTCTGCGTTGCCAGTTCCTTGACCTCGGCAGCCACAACCGCAAACCCTTTGCCGGCCTCGCCGGCCCTGGCCGCTTCGATCGTTGCGTTGAGCGCAAGCAGATTGGTCTGTTCGGCAATCGCCTGAATGAGGCTGACCACTTCACCGATCTTCGTTGCCGCTTCGGCAAGGTTCTGCACCTTGCCGTTGGTCTCGTGCACGGCACCGGTCGCCTTGGTGACAATTTCGGAGGAGCGGGTGACCTGATCGCCGATCTCGGCAATCGAGGCGGACAATTCCTCCGCCGCGCTTGCGACGTTTTCAACGCTGTTGGACGCATCGTCACTGATCCGGGACGTATCGCTTGCCTGCTCTGCACTGCTCTCGGCAATCCCGCCGAGCGCTGCCGCCGTTTCAGACATGCCTGCAGCTGTCTCATCCATGGCTCCGAGGAGCTCCTGCACTTCCTGCCGGAAGCCTTCGATCAGGGTCTCGATTTCCGCCTGACGCGCATTTTGCTCCTGCTGATGGGCCTCGGTCTCGTGTTCCAGCCGGACGCGATCCTTCGCGTTTTCCTGGAAGATCTTTACGGTCCGGCTCATGTCGCCGAGTTCATCGCGTTGTTCGGATGCGGGAATGACGACATCGGTGTCGCCATCCGCCAGCCGCGCCATGGCAGACGTCAAGGCGCGCGTCGGCCTGGTAATGACGAGCGAGACGACATAGGCCAGCAGTCCGCCGACAACGACCGCGGTCACGAGGGCGAGCGCAATGAACCAGAGTGCGCTGTTCGCCCTTGCATATGCGCTTGATGACTGCGCCTCGGTCAGTCCGGTAATGACATTGCGGACGTCGGCGGAAATCGCGATCAGTGCTTCCCGCTTGAGCTCAAAAGCATCCGTCGCTGCGACCATACCTGCGAATTCGGTTTCGAACGCGTCGACTTCCTGATCGATCCTCGCAACCGTCTCCGCAATTTCGGGAAATGCCGCGCTGTCGGCCTTGAGTGTGTTGGCAAGGTTTCTGATGATGCCGATCCGGGTGGTGACCGCGTCGGCGCTCATGGATTCAAACCCGGCGAAGAACTCCATTGTCGCTGACCTGATTTCAAGAGAAGCGCTCAGGAACTTCGACGCGTTTACATTCACGAGATCGACGATGCCGAGTTTCGACTGAGCGGTCGCGGCCACCTTTTTGGCCGTGTCGGCGGCTTCATAAACGGCCTTCCTGAGCTCCGAAGCCTGAAGATGCAGGCTCGCAAGGTCCGCGGCGATCTTCTTGGCGACATCCTTCGCAACCGCACCTGCCATGCCATCCGCACCTTCGGTACCTGGCAATTGGTCCGCGATCGCGCCCGTGGCGGCGGACAACCCTTTCAAGCTGGCGGGATCAACACCGTCCACCTTGAGTTTGGCCGACTTCTTCGCCGTCTTGACGAGCGTTGCCATCTCCTCGCGCACCATCTGCGTGTCTTTTTCCGGCAGGTCGCCGAAGAGCGCGGCCTTCTTGATCGACGCGCTCAGCTCCGTCGAGCTGTCTTCTACATGAGACAACATGCGTCCGACCTTGTCGGCGCGGTTGCGCGTTCCGGACGCTTTCTTTGCCGCGGCTCCAGCCTCGCGTTTGATCTTGGACATCTGCTCGGAAATCTCAACGGCGAGCGTTTCAAGTCCAAGCGCGGAATGCAGCAGCTTGTCGACCTGCACCTGGCGGCTGTCAACGGCGGAGACTACCCCGTCGAATTCCGTTCCAAGGCGGCCGACCAGTGATATGGCCTGCATTGTCGGATTCTGCGCCGATCCCTCACCGTAGGCAACGTTCAGAATCTGCAGGGATGCTTCGAGACTTGCGATCTGGCCGTTGGCCGCATCCGCCAACTCCTTGTTCCCGCCGGAGAGATAGGCTTCCTGCGCCTGCGCCACCTGCTGCAATCCGGCCATTGATGCGGTCGCCTTCGCGCTGATATCCGACTGGGTCCGCAAACCCAGGATCGCGACCGTCCCGACAGCACCGACAGCCGCTGCCACCAAGATCATCGTAAGAAATCCGCCACCGACCTTGGTCGCGAAGCGCGCGTTCTTGAGTGGTGCAAGTAAGCTCGACATCGTATCCCCCAACACTTTCAACGAGTAAGTGTCGGAGCAGATAAACAATTGATGAAGATAAGGAATTTACTGCGATAGCTTTGAGGGTAAATTAAATCGAACCCGAAAATCCATGTCTTTGCAATCGGATACTCGGTAAAATTGTTTAAGGCGTTTGGCCCTAAAATAAATAGCAGCGTCCAAAAATCCGATTGATGAAATACGTATTGCCACCATAGGTTTTGACTGCCCGCCCAGTGTGCGATTCGCTTACCGCAGCCCGGGCCGTCCGGGACCGAAAAGAGGCAGCAGGTCTATTTCCGTTTTGCCGCGTCGAGCAGTTCCCTCAGAACATCGGCGTCCGCAATATGATTGGCCATCAGGAGAATAAGACGCGCATTGTAGGCATCGCTCTCCGCCTTGCTGAGATCTTCGTGCGCAGCGAGCAAATCGGCGTAGAACGCGTCCGGGGTCTCCAGTTTCGGTGCGGTTATGTCAGCTGTCATTGTCCTTGCCATCCCGTTGCAGTTCTCAGAGCGGCCGCGACGTCTTCTTCGGAATAGTCGAGCCAGCGTGCGGCAACATGCTGATCCGGACGGATCAGGTAGACCGCCCTTTCAGATGTGCCCAGGTAACGGCTGTTAAGTTCCGGGCCGACAGCGTCATCCGGGATCGAGAGGCCTTCAATGACGACCCCGCCCGTTTCCAGACGTTCGGGGACATCGACACCGATCCCGAGGAGCACGAACGCGCCGCCGAGGTCCTGAAGAAGCCAGCCGTCACCGATGGGTGCGTCCACGGCGGGACTTCCGGGCCGGGTGCGTTCGGGAAGTGTAGCCGCGTCGGGACCGTTCAGGGGTGACCCGTCATAGACACACGGGACGGACAGCCGCCCGGAATTGACCAGCGGGCGCGCAAATGCGTAATGCTCGGAAAGATCCAGTACGGCGTCCCGGAAGATCCGGCTCATTTCGGATTTCGGCGTGATGAAATCCGTCGAGCGGGAGCTTTGCAGGATGTTCTCGTCCGCGCCGTGCTCGCGTTCGAACGTGTAGCTGTCGAGCAGCGTTTCGGGCGCCTTGCCGTCAAGAACCAGTTTGAGCTTCCAGCCGAGATTGTCGGCATCCTGAAAACCGGAATTGGCTCCGCGTGCGCCGAACGGCGAGACCTGGTGTGCACTGTCACCGGCGAAGATGACCCGCCCGTGCCGGAACTCCTCCATGCGGCGGCACTGGAACGTATAGATCGACACCCACTCCAGGTCGAACTCAACGTCCTCGCCCAGCATCTGCTTCAGCCTCGGAATGACGTTTTCAGGCTTCTTTTCCTTTTCCTTGTCGATGTCCCAGCCGAGTTGAAGGTCGATGCGCCAGACGCCGTCCGGCTGCTTGTGCAGCAGCGCCGACTGGTCCTTGTTGAACGGCGGGTCGAACCAGAACCAGCGCTCTGTCGGAAAATCCGCTTTCATGACGACATCGGCGATCAGGAAGTTGTCCTCGAACACTCTGCCGACAAAGTCGAGATCGAGCATCCGGCGTGCCGGTGAATTGGCACCATCACAGGCAATCAGCCAGTCGGCTTCCAGGTTGTAAGCGCCCTCGGCCGTTTCGATGGTGACCAGCGTGTGGTCGTCATATTGGTGCAGGTTCTCGACGCGGTTGCCGCCCCGGATCTCGACCGGTTTTCCTTCGGCCTGCAGCGCCCTGATGCGCTCGACGAGGTAGAGTTCGCAGTAATATTGCTGCAGATTGATGAAGGCCGGACGCCTGTGACCGGCTTCCGGGAGCAGGTCGAAATTATAGACCTGACGGTCGCCGAAATAGACCTTGCCGAGGTTCCAGACGACCCCCTTTTCGACCATTTCATCGCCGCAGCCGAGCCGGTCGAATATCTCGAGCGACCGTTTGGCGAAGCAGATCGCGCGCGAGCCGACACTCACCTTGTCGTTGTCGTCGAGGACAAGCACCGGCACATCCGCCTGCGCAAGATCAATCGCCATGGCCAGGCCGACAGGCCCGGCGCCGATGATCACGACCGGATGGCGAACGGGCGCCGGCGCATCCTGATCAGGACTGTGCCTGTAGGGGTAAAGCGGCACTTCGAAAAGCTTGGTCACAAATGAACCTCCCAGTTCACGCGTCACATATGTTTTTCCGCCACCGGATGGCGGCCAAACTCGAGAAAGAAGTCGTCAAGCTGCGGCGCCTTGACGCCGGTCCCGGCCAACATGGCGTGCACCTGGCCGCGATGATGGACCTGGTGCTGGAAGAGGTGCAGAAGCGTCGCGCCGATCGTTTCCCGGTGCGCACCGTTCGCGCCTCTTTCATGAAGAACCGTTCTGTCCAGATCGGCCTCCGTGAGATCATCACAGAACCGGATCAGCTTCCGGTCTTCAAGCGCCTGCGCCGCCTTGAGCGCGTCCGCCGTTTCCAGATGCGGCGTCTCGTAGACCGTCAGTCCCCTGCCTTCTTCGCACAGCGCATCGAGATAGTAGCGATCGACCTCCCAGATGTGGTTGAGGGTCTCGCGGATGGAGGGAAAGAAGTTCGTCCGCTCCGCCTCGAATTCGCTTTGCGGGAGAACGCAACAGGCGTCATGGAGCCGTTCATTGGCATAGGCGTTGTTGCGGGCCATCAGCCTGAGATGTTCGGGAAACGCGGTCACGGCTCAGCCCTGCAGATCCGCCCACATTTTCGCATCGCGCTCCGCCGTCCAGATCCGCGGCGTGTCGATGTCCTGCGCTTCGTCATAGGCGCGGGCGACATTGAACGGCAGGCAGTGCTCGTAGATGGCGTAGTCCTTGAACTTGGCATCGCAGGCAGCGCGGCAGGCGTCCCAGGCTTCCTTCAGCGTTCCGCCACGCTTGGCGACCTTCGCCACCGGCTCATAGGTCGAGCGAACGAAATCCGCCGTGGAATCCAGCGCCGCATTGACCATGTCGGAGCCGACAAGCGCATCGCCCCTTCCCGGCGCGATGGCGTCGAGATCGAACTTGCGGATCTGTTCCAGCGTGCCGGGCCAGTCGCCAAAATGTCCGTCGCCGCAATAACAGGCCGAGTGATACTCCACGATATCACCGGTGAACATGACATTGGCGTCCGGCACATAGGCGACGATGTCGCCCGCCGTGTGCGCACGGCCGAGGAACATCAGGTCGACCCGGCGCTTGCCGAGATAGACCGTCATGCGGTCATTGAAGGTCGTGGTCGGCCATGTCAGACCCGGAATGCTCTCGTGGCCCTGGAAAAGTCGCGGGAAGCGCTCGAACTCGCTCGCCCAGTCCTCCTTGCCGCGCTCGGCGACCATGGAACGCGCCTTCTCGCTCATGATGACGGTCTGGGCGTTGTAGGCGGATGCCCCCAGAACGCGCACCGCGTGATAGTGGGTCAAAACGAGATGGGTGATCGGCTTGTCGGTGACGGAACGCACCTTCTCGATCACCTTCTCGGCAAGGCGCGGTGTCGCCTGCGCCTCGATGATCATGACGCTGTCATCGCCGATGATGACGCCGGAATTCGGGTCGCCCTCGGCGGTGAAAGCCCAGAGATCCCGGCCGATTTCGGTAAAGGAGATTTCCTTTTCCGCCATGTCTCCGGCGGATGCGAATTGCTTAGACATCATCATCCTTTTCTATTCGTTTTATGTGTTCGATGAACATTCCTCTTAAAATATTAGCAAGCTTAAAAACTCGAATACGTAAATCTAGTTTTAGTGCACTATTCTCTTTTTCATATTCAATTTCCCAAAGTAATGACTTCATTTTTATAACTTTTTCAGCACCTTCTTCGGTTTTAAAAGAAAAATCGTAAGGTATCAGACCAAAAATCAACAATTCAGCTCCTGGAACGCCGAACAAAAATGGATCTTTTATCAGCGCCTTTTCTTCCAACGACCGCTCTGCATCTTTGAACTCATTAATTCTTTTTGACGTAACAGAAGAACTACCTAACCCAAACAAACTCGCATAGTCTGAAAGTGGAACTAGGTATGGAGAAAGTGAGTTCTTTCTAAGACCGCGACTAGGTCTATTTTTTGCCAAGAAATGACCTATACTTCCCCCAACTTCATCTACAAATATTTTTTCTAGTGAATTCCATTCCCAAGCTCTGTGCTTGGAACAAAATCTCTCAATACATACTGACCAGATTATTGCATCTTTCGTTGGACAGACAATGACCCCACCTGCCTCAGAGGAGGCGTTCCCCACTCTGTCGGAAGTAAAGCTCAGTACAGCAGCCTCTTTTTCGTTTAGGTCGTCAAATGGATGAGGAAAGAGTTCGTTCATTGCGGACACCGGTCAATTTGTAAGTGTTTTCGACAGCAAACAGAGTTGAGAAGCAACACTGTCAAATACACCTTTAAATTGAAAATCACCTCCTTGATATACTCAGTGCTGTTCTAATTCGACGAAACAAGAAAAATTCACAGCAGTCTTTCAGCCTTTTTCCACTGTCTGTTCGATTGCTCCGAAGATCGAATGCCCGTCCGCGTCCAGCATCTCGATGCGGACCATGTCGCCGAACTTCATGAACGGTGTCTTTGCCTGGCCGTCATTGATGGTCTCGATCATGCGGATCTCGGCAATGCAGGAGTAGCCGACACCGCCTTCGGACACCGGCTTACCGGGTCCGCCGTCGAGCTTGTTGGAAACGGTGCCGGAGCCGATGATCGTGCCGGCGCCGAGGTTGCGCGACTTTGCGGCATGGGCAATCAGCTGGCCGAAATCGAATGTCATGTCGACACCGGCCTGCGCCCGGCCGAACGGCGCGCCGTTCAGATCGACGTTCAGCGGCAGATGCAGCTTGCCGTCCTGCCAGGCATCGCCAAGCTCCTCAGGCGTGACGGCGACGGGCGAAAACGCGGAAGACGGTTTCGACTGGAAGAAGCCGAAGCCCTTGCCGAGTTCGGCCGGGATCAGACCGCGCAGCGACACGTCGTTGACGATCATCACCAGCTGGATCGCGTTCCTTGCCTCCTCCGGGCCGACACCCATGGGTACGTCGCCGGTGACAACGGCAATCTCGCCCTCCATGTCAATGCCCCAGGCCTCGTCGCGCATGCGGATCGGATCTCGCGGCGCAAGAAACGTGTCGGACCCGCCCTGATACATCAGCGGATCGGTCCAGAAACTGTCCGGCATCTGCGCGCCCCTGGCCTTGCGGACCAGTTCGACGTGATTGACATAGGCGGAGCCGTCCGCCCACTGGTAGGCGCGCGGCAGGGGCGACAGGGCGTCATGCTCATGAAACCGGATGGTCGGCACGGCCTCATGCGACAGGCTTTCGGCGAGCAGTGCCAGCTTGGGTGCGACCGCATCCCAGTCATCCAGTGCGGCCTGCAGTGTCGGTGCGATGTGGCCTGCGTCCGTGCAATAGGTCAGCCTCTCGTTGACCACCACCAGCTTGCCGTCCCGGCTGCCATCCTTGAGCGTCGCCAGTTTCATGAATTTCTGCTCCTTGTGCGTGTCGGCCCCCTCCGGCCAACAGAATTTTCGCCTCTAGAGGCTTCGGCGGCTGGACGCCGCTTCGGTGTATTCAGACCCGTGGCCCTGCCAAGGTCCGGCTGGTCTTTCAGCCCTTGTTCCAGGTTCCTTCCGGGGTCCCGTCGAATTTTTTCTCCAGGCTGTCCCAGCAGTCAATGTAATCATCCTGCAGCGGCGCTTCGCGTGCGGCGAATTCCGTCAGGTGTTGCGGGAACCGTGTTTCGAACATGAACGACATGGTGTTGTCGAGCTTTTCGGCCTTCAGATCCGCGTTGGACGCGCCTTCAAAGGCATTCTTGTCCGGCCCGTGCGGGAGCATCATATTGTGCAGGCTCATGCCACCCGGGACAAACCCCTGCGGCTTGGCATCGTACTGCCCGTAAATGTTGCCCATCAGCTCCGACATGATGTTCTTGTGGTACCAGGGCGGGCGGAACGTGTCTTCCATCACCATCCAGCGCTCGCGGAACAGGACGAAATCGATATTCGCCGTGCCGGGAACTCCCGACGGCGCCGTCAGGACGGTGAAAATCGACGGGTCCGGATGATCGAACAGGATCGCGCCAATCGGGCAGTAGTTCCTGAGATCATACTTGCAGGGTGCGTAGTTGCCGTGCCAGGCAACGACGTCGAGCGGCGAATGCCCGATCTTCGTCTGGTGAAACTGGCCGCACCACTTCACCGTCAGGACGGAGGCGACTTCACGATCCTCGAAGCAGGCGACCGGCGTCTTGAAATCGCGGCGGTTCGCCATGCAGTTCGCGCCGATCGGTCCCCTGCCCGGCAGTTCGAATTTCTGGCCGTAGTTCTCGCAGACGAAACCGCGCGCCGGGCCTTTCACGACCTCGACCCTGTAGACGAGGCCACGCGGAATAATGGCGATCTCCTTCGGCTCCAGCTCGATAACGCCGAGTTCCGTACAGAAGCGCAGAACACCCTCCTGCGGCACGACCAGAAGTTCGCTATCCGCGGAGAAGAAGTACTCGTCTTCCATGGATCTGGTCACGAGATAGATGTGGCTCGCCATGCCGACCTGGGTGTTGACGTCGCCCGCCGTGGTCATGGTGCGCATGCCCGTCAGCCAGGAAAGCTCCTCCTCGGCATGCGGAACCGGGTCCCATCGATACTGGCCGAGCGAGATCACGTCCTCGTTGATGTTCGGCGCGCTTTTCCAATAGGGCAGATCGATCTTTTCAAAACGGCTGGTGTGCTTCACCGATGGGCGGATGCGGTAGCACCAGGTTCTTTCGTTCTGGTGGCTGGGAGCGGTGAACGCGGTGCCGGAAAGCTGCTCGCCGTAAAGCCCGTAGGCACATTTTTGTGGGCTGTTCATGCCTTGCGGCAAGGAACCCGGCAGCGCTTCGGTTTCGAAGTCGTTGCCAAAGCCGGGCATATAGTCGAAGGCTCCGGAATTGTGCCCGTTTCCAGTCAAATCCCGAGTGCTGTCCGTTCTCTGATCCATGATGTCCTCCCGGTCCGGGGCTAAATTAGTTACATATGTAACCAATTTGATTTGCAAGTTCAAGAACCATCGGAGAGGAATTTTCAGACCTCTGATTTTACTGAGATTTCCCGCTCTCTATGGCATCCCTCGTCCCAATCGCCGCGGAATCTGATGCGCGCCGTCTTGATCAAAATTCGCATTTGAGTTAAATAGAACAAATCAAGAACATTTGAGGTGAGCAATGCAGTTTGTCAGCCCCTTGCAAGGTCAGTATTCCGCTATCCTGCGATCCGAGGCAGCCAGCCGGGAATTGCCGCCGACAACGGACGTCACCCGGTCGGAGGTCACGCAGATGATCGCCTACCTGCACAAGGCGAAGGACCGGGCGATTGAAATTCGCGACCGCGCACCGGCGGGCAGCTACATGGAAAACGTTCTGGCCCGGACCATCGACGGCATCACCCTTGAGCTTTCGCAGCTGGAATACCTGCTTGCGCTCAAACCTGTCGAAGTGGCCCCATCTGCAGATGCCATGCGCCGCATGAGGCCGGCGATTTGATCCATTTTGTTCTCGGCGCGAGGTGTCTCAGCGGTATTTCGCGGCGGTGATGAATTCGCCGAATGCCTCGCACCAGACGAGGACGGTCGAATAGTCGTCGATACTCACATCCGCCGGAACATCGACGATGAAGCCGTCGAAGGTCTTGATATCGCCCAGTTGCACCGCCGTATCCTTGAGATCAAGGAAACCCGCTTCGTCCTCAACGAATTCCTTGACGAGATAGAGCTTGTAATCGGGACCGGGAGACAGCTCTCCGGTGTGCACGATCCGTTGGGGTGAAATGCTCACCGTGCCCTCGCCCCAATGCAGGAAGTCGCTGCCCGCAAGGTCTCTCGTCAGTTCCACCTGGTACTGCGCGCCCTCGGCCGCCTCCGCCAGAACAGCTTCGTCCGGACCCTGCGGCTCCGTCAGGATCGGCAGGAAATAGACGCCGAGAGCGAAACCCGCAGCCAGCATGGCGCCATGGGAACATAGAAGCAGAATCAACCGGATCATCCTGGGTCCTCTTGATCAAATACACGTGACTTAGCTGGGAAACATGGCGGCCGGTTCAACACAAGGCTGAATGACATTTTCGTGGTTTCCGGTTTATTGCGAACCTTGCAAGAGGTCAGCCTAGGCTGCTGCCTCGTCGCCGGGGGCCGTCTGCCAGCCGAGATCGGTCAGCGTCACGATCCGGTTGCCGCGCAGATCCGTCGCGCAGACGAGAAATCCGCGTTCTTCCATGTGGCTCAGGAGCCAGCGGGCCCGTCCCGGGGACCGCGTTCCGTAGGCGGTGGCGATCTCGATGTTGCCGGGGCACGGCGCTTTTGCCAGGGCAGCCTTGGCAAGAAGCAGGTAGACGCCGCGCATGTCGTCGGGCAGTTCACCCGCGATCAGTTCCGCCTGTGACCATGCCCCGTCGTCCATATCGCCTTTCTCGATGCCCGCACGGGCGACCGAGAGTTTTTCCCGGAAAGCCTGGAGGTCCGGCGGTCCACCTGCGAGCTTGGCAATCCGGCAGCGGACCTGAAAGTCCTGGTAGAGCGTTGCGATCGGCTGGAAGGCGGCGTCCTCGTCTTCCAGGATACCGGCGATGATCTCGGCGATCTTTTCTTCCCGTTCACCGAAATCCAGCAGGCTGTCCGCCTGCGGTTCGGCGTCGTCATTCGCCTGTTCGGCGCTGGAAAGCCGGTCAAGAACCTCGCCGGTGGAGACAACGGGTTCCTGAAAGCGGGGCCGTGACGGCGGTGCCTCGCCCGCGGCGGGGGTGAAGATCAGATCCTTGGCTTCTTCCTTCGGCTGCTCCGGCAGCGGCATCAGCTTGGGGCTGCCGCCGCGCCCCATGGTCTCGACCGGACCGATCCTGATAGGCACGGGACGCCGCGACAGGGCCGGGCCGAGCGCGATGAAGTTGCCCCGGTCGAGATTGCGGAAACTCTCCGCCTGCCGCCGTTCCATACCGAGCAGATCCGCCGCGCGCGCCATGTCGATGTCGAGAAAGGTTCTGCCCATGAGGAAGTTGGACGCTTCGGCTGCGACGTTCTTGGCAAGCTTGGCGAGGCGCTGCGTGGCGATGATGCCTGCCAACCCGCGCTTCCGCCCCCGGCACATCAGGTTGGTCATGGCACCGAGCGAGCGGCGGCGCGCTTCTTCCGTCACCTCTCCGGCGGCTGCCGGGGCGAACAGCTGCGCCTCGTCCACGACGACGACCATCGGGTACCAGAGATCCCGTTCGGCATCGAAGAGGCCGTCGAGAAAGGTCGCGGCCGCCTTCATCTGGCGGTCCGCGTCCAGGCCCTCCAGGTTGAGAACGACGGACACCCGGTGCTGGCGCACCCTGCCCGCGATCATCTGCAGGTCCTTTTCGGTGCCGACCGCGTCGACGACGACGTGACCGAACTTCTCGGCGAGCGACACGAAATCGCCTTCCGGATCGATGATGGCTTGCTGGACCCAGCTTGCGGACTGTTCAAGCAGACGGCGGAGCAGATGCGACTTTCCCGACCCGGAATTGCCCTGAACGAGAAGGCGCGTTGCCAGCAACTCTTCCAGATCGAGCCCGGCGCGCGCGCCGCTCGTCATTTCCCCGATATCGATCTCGACCGTCATGCACACATGATCAACGCACTGAAGCGCTGCAATCACTCCGCTCCTGCTCAGCTACTGACCGCGAGTCAGCACGATTCCGAAATCAATGCAAAGACCGCCGGGGCGAAATCCGGCTTTTTCCCGTACTTCCTCGGTCCGGCAAGAAAAGCCGGCGGGATCGCGTGCGGTGGTTTTCAGGCTGCGTGTGACAATACCTGGCGAACCGCGTTGTCCAGCACCGACGATGCGATTTTCTTGTGAAACGGCAGGATCAGCGCAAGGTAGGCGTGGCCGAAAAGATTGTGCCGCTTGCAGCAGGTCGAGGCAAAAACCCGCGACGTCGGCCACTCGCTGCGGAAGATCGACAGCCTGAAATCCTGGTGCCAGTCGTCCTCGCCGAGAATGACCTCGTTGTCGCTGACCTGGTAGATCCTGAAGAAGCCGATCCTGTCTCCAGGCTCCCGCTCCGCCACCGGCTTGCCGGACTGTTCGAGCGCGAGTGTCGTCGTGGTTTTCAGTCCAAACGGCTTCACCAGCGTGTCCCGCAGCGACAGCAGCGCGTTCATCCAGCCGATATCGGCCATCAGCATGTGATCGGCCAGAACGCGCATGTCGGCGTTGATGAGATCCTCGCGTCCCTTGAGCGAAACGGAAAAAACATCCATGAAATCACGCGACGAATAATAGGTGTTCAGGCTGCTTTCCGCCGGCAGCTTGTCGGACATGCTCATGACGAATACCCCACTTGTTTCATCGGTGTGGTCTAGCAGATCCGGCCCCCTGTTTCGCCGCGCCGATTGACACACCCCGCCAGCCCCGGACGCCTCCCTTGATTGCGGGCACGCGTGACCTCAACCCGGCACAGCCTAAAATTGTGGATCAGGCCTCCGCCCCGCGAAAAATTAAAGTTATTTCAATCGCCCCATCGCGCTTTCCGGTTATGATGCCTTCAAACGACAGAAGACAAGACTTCGGCAGGAGGCGTCATGAAAGCTGCGAAGGTGATGTTGGGGATGGCTGTTGCGCTTGCAGGCGCGCTTCCGGCCGCCGCGCAGGGGAGCGGTACCGCCGCGCAGAAAGTCACGGTCGCGAAGGTTCAGATGATCACGCCGAACAACAGTTCGCGCTATGTCGGACGGGTCGAGGCGACCAAGACAGTCGATATCGTCGCACGGGTGGAAGGTTACCTGACCGAGCGCAAGTTCACCGAAGGCGGTTTCGTCAAGCAGGGCGATCTGCTCTACGTCATCGAGAAGGATCTCTACCAGGCAAGCGTCGACCAGTCCAAGGCGACGCTCGAAGGTGCGCAGGCGACGCTGAAGAATTCCCAGATCGAGCTGGAACGCCAGCGCCAGCTGCTCGCCAAGGGCGATGTCTCCCAGGCCACCTATGACAGCGCCAAGGCGACCATGGATGTCGATCAGGCCAATGTCGACGAGGCGCAGGCCAACCTTGAGACCGCAGACATCAATCTCAGCTACACCGACATCAACAGCCCGATCGACGGACGCATCAGCAAGACCAACGTGAATGTCGGCAATCTGGTGGATTCCAACACCGGAACACTTGCGACGGTCACGAGCGTCGATCCGATCTATGTCAGCTTCTACATGGGTGAAAAGGACCTCATCAAGGACCGCGAAGCCGGCCTGATCGGCAACGATTCCTCGACCCTTCAGGTCAGCCTGACCCTGACCGACGGCACCAAATACCCGTCAGAAGGAAAGATCACCTATGTCGGGACTTCGGTCGAGGAAGGCAGCGACTCCATCGAGCTGCGCGCCACGTTCGACAATCCGAAAAACATCCTGATCCCCGGTCAGTTCGTCAACGTGACGGTCGACAGCGAGAACCAGACGGCGGTGGCGGCGATCCCGCAACCGGCGATCCAGCTCGATTCCAAGGGCCACTACGTCTATGTCGTCGGCGCGGACAACAAGGTGGAGCGCCGGGACGTGGTTCTGGGCCGCCAGTCCGGCACGCTCTGGGAAGTCACGTCCGGGCTCAAGGACGGTGAACAGGTGGTCGTTTCAGGTCTGCAGCGGATCGGTCCGGACATGACCGTCGATCCCGTCGAAGCCAAAAGCTAAAAGAGACGATCGATCATGCTGTCCAGATTCTTCATCGACCGTCCGAATTTCGCGCTGGTTCTCTCCCTGATCGCCTCCCTGATCGGGGTGATCGCCATCATCCTGATCCCGATTGCGGAATATCCTGATGTCACGCCGCCGCAGGTGGTGGTGAACGCCCAGTATCCAGGGGCCGATTCCGAACTGATCGAGAAATCGGTGGCGATCCCGATCGAGGAACAGGTCAATGGCGTCGACGACATGATCTACATGTCCTCGACAAGCTCCAATGCCGGCACCTACCAGCTCACGATCACGTTCGAGGTCGGCACGGACCCGGATATCGCCGCGGTGAACGTGCAGAACCGGGTCGCGCTGGCGGAGCCGACACTGCCGACGGCGGTCAAGACCCTCGGCGTTGCCACGCAGAAGCAGTCCGCCAACATGCTTCAGGTGATCAACCTCGTCTCCCCGGACGAGAGCCGCGACGCCATCTTCCTGAGCAACTACGCGACGATCAACATGCAGGATCGCCTGTCGCGCCTGCCGGGCGTCGGCAGCGTCTCCCAGTTCGGGCCGCTGGATTACAGCATGCGGGTGTGGATGAACCCGGACCAGATGTCGGCGCTCAATCTGACGGCCGCCGACCTTTCCAACGCGATTCAGGCCCAGAATACCGAGGCGACCGCGGGCCAGATCGGCGGCGCGCCGTTCGCTGGTCCGACCGACCTGCAGTTCACGCTGAAATCCCAGGGGCTTCTGGAGACGACCGAGCAGTTCGGCGATATCGTCGTTTCGGGCGACGCGTCCGGACAACTGGTGCGGCTGCGCGACGTGGCCCGCGTGGAGCTCGGCTCCAGCTCCTATTCGGCCTATTCGGCGCTCAACAACAAGCCGGCCACCTCCATCGCGATCTACCAGAGCCCGGGGGCCAACGCGCTCGACGTGGCGACTGCGGTTGCCGCTGAACTGGAAAAGATGAAGGCGGGCTTCCCGGAAGGCGTCGACTACAAGCTTCTCTACGACATCACCAAGGCGGTGAAGGCCTCGATCGAGGAGATCCTGACGACCCTGGCGATGACCACGGCGCTCGTGGTGTTCGTCGTGTTCATGTTCCTGATGAACTGGCGCGCGGTCATCATCCCCGCCGTCGCCATTCCCGTCTCGCTGCTGGGGACACTCGCGATCCTCTACCTGATCGGGTTTTCGGCCAACCTCATCACCCTGTTCGGCATCGTCCTGGCGATCACGCTGGTGGTCGACGATGCCATCGTCATCATCGAGAACACCGAACGCATCATGAGTGAAGAGGGTCTTGCGCCGCGCGAGGCGACCCTGAAGGCCATGAGCCAGGTTACCAGCCCGATCGTCGCGACCACATTCGTGCTCCTGGCCGTGTTCGTTCCGGTGTGTTTCTTCCCCGGCATCACCGGGCAGATCTACCTGCAGTTCGCCCTGACAATCACCGTCGCGTTCTGCCTTTCGGCCGTCAACGCGCTGACCCTGTCCCCTGTCCTGTGTTCCATGCTGCTGCGCCGCTCGGATACCAAGCCGCCGCGTCTGCTGGGCTTCTTCGGCAATTTCGTCGACAAGGTACGCGACGGCTATGTCTGGCTGGTCAGGCACATGATCCGGCACGCGGTGCTGTCGCTGCTCATATTGGTTGCCGCGATCGCCGCCACGGTATTCATGTTCCGCGAAACGGCGACCGGCTTCGTTCCGCTTGAGGACAAGGGCGTGCTCTTTGCCAATGTCCAACTGCCGGACGGGGCATCCCTGCAACGCTCCGACGCACTGGCCAAGGAAATGACCAAGGCCATGCTCGAGGTTGACGGCGTGACGGACGTCATTTCGGTTACCGGCTTCAGCATCATCGCCGGCGAAGGGTCGAACTATGTCACCCTGATCCCGATCCTCGCCCCCTGGGACGAGCGCAAGACCAAGGCGACGCTGTGGTACAACATCCTCGGAACGTTGAACGAAAAGCTGTCGGCCTTCGAAGGTGCGGTCTCCTTCGTCTTCCCGCTGCCGCCGATTGACGGCCTCGGCATTTCCGGCGGCATCGCCGCGCAGATCCAGGACGATGCGGGGGCAAGTGTCGTTGATCTCGGCGCGGTGACGAGTTCGGTTCTGTCCGCCGCCAACCGGGATCCGGTCTTCCGGCAGGTGTTCAGCTCACTCTCGGCCAACACACCGCAATACGAGGTCGATCTCGACCGGGACAAGGCGGAGGCGCTCGGGGTCAATATCAGCGATATCTTCACCGCGCTGCAGGCCAATCTCGGTTCCTACTACGTGAACAATTTCATCCTGGACAGCAAGATCTTCTGGGTGATCCTTGCGTCCGATTCCGAATACCGGCAGACGCTGAACGATGTCGGCAACATCTATGTGCGCGGGTCCTCCGGCGACATGATCCCGCTCAGCACGCTGGTCAGCCTGACGCCGGTCGTCGGTCCCCAGAGCGTCACGCGCTACGACATGGCCCGCTCGGCCGCCGTTCAGGGCCTGACCAGCACCGGCCACAGCACCGGCGACGGCATCAAGGCGTTCGAGAAAGTCGCTGCCGAAGTCCTGCCGGACGGATATTCCGTCGAGTGGACCGGCATGTCGCTTCAGGAAATCGAGGCAGGCTCCTATGTCATCTACATCTTCCTGCTGGCCTTCCTGTTCGCTTATCTCTGCCTGGTGGCCCAGTATGAAAGCTGGCTGCTGCCGATTGCCGTGATGCTGTCCGCCGTCTTCGCGGTCTGCGGGGCGATGATCCCGCTCTACCTGATCGACGTCCTCAACAACAACATCTATGCCCAGATCGGCATGGTTCTGCTGATCGGTCTTGCCGCCAAGAAGGCGATCATGCTGGTCGAGTTCTCGCGCAACTGCCGCGACGAGGGCATGAGCATCGTCGATGCAGCGATCAGCGCCGCCCATACCCGCTTCCGTCCGGTGACAATGACCGGTCTCTGCTTCATCGTCGGCGTGCTGCCGCTGGTGTTTGCCTCGGGCGCCGGCTCCGCCAGCCGCGTCTCCATCGGCCTGCCTGTCTTCGCCGGCATGATCCTCGACAGCACCATCGGCCTCCTGATGATCCCGGTTCTCTACGTGGTGGTTCAGCGGATCCGGGAGAAATTCAGCCGCAAGCCGGTGGTGAAGGGCGAGGATGTGCAGGCCGGTTCGGGGGCTTGACGGGGGCCTGCTGCCTAATGGCAAATGAACGATGAAAGCAGGAAGGGCGAGAGCCGGATTGCCGAACTACAGCCTCGGTCTTACCCCCACGTCCCCTCAAACGCGATCTCGTCCAGCGGTTTGCGGGCACTCGGGACTTCGCGGGCGCGGAGGTCTTCCGGCAGGTCCTCGACCCGGCTGCGCTTGCCGATGGCGATGGCGATTTCCGCCTTGAAGCGGGACGGCACGCCGAGCTTCTCGTGAATTTCGTCGCGTTTGATCCCGGCCATGGCGTGGGTGTGATAGCCCATTTCGGTTGCCTGCAGGGCGGCATTGGCCCAGGCAGCGCCGGCGTCGAAGGAATGGGTGCCGCTCTTCCGGCTGGGTTTGCCGTCCTTGCCGTCGACCTCGGTGTCGGAGAACAGGAACAGCAGCGCGGAGGCATGCTGCGCCCAGTCGAGATTGAACGGGTTCAGGAGGTTGAGAAGCGTGTCCCAGCCCTCCCCGCCGCGCCGCGCGTAAACAAAGCGCCAGGGCTGGATGTTGAAGGCGGAGGGCGCCCAGCGCGCGGCTTCCAGGATCGTTTTCAGATCCGCGTCCGGCATCTCGGACCGGTCGAAGGACCGGGGCGACCAGCGGTTGACAATGAGGTCGTGAACGGGGTGGTCGGGATTGCGGGCGGTCATCAGTCTTCTCTCCAAAACGCTTCCGGGCTTCTCATACCAACCGTCCTAGATAGAAACCCATTTCACCGGGATTATCTTGCCACAAGGCAAGGCGCTGTTTGCGCGCTAGTGCCGGCACTTCAAGCAAATCGCAACGCGGCATTGGGGCAAAAGAAGCCGGCCTCCGGTGGCATGAAATGGGTTTCTACCTATGACGGTTGGTATTGCAACGGGTCGCGCAGGAGATAGTCACTTTTTATCTTAATATCAAGATACTTTTTATTGAGATAAATTAGCCGGCCTGGATCGCCTGCCGTTTGCCTGCCGGCTCAGGGGCCGGAGCGGGTGCGGGCGCAACGAGGATGGCGGAGAGCACAAGCACCGCGCAGACAAGTTCCACCAGCCCAAAGGCCTCGCCGAAAACCAGCCAGCCGATCAGGAACATGGTCGGCAACTCGAAACTGCCCGCAGCCGCGGTTCTGATCGGCCCGATCTTCTGGCAGGCGATCGTGTACATGATCTGCGGGATCAGCGCAGTGACGAGACCCATCAGAACGATCAGCCAGAGTTCGTTGAAGGAGGACGGCAGGACCGAGCCACCGCCTTCGAAGAGGGCAAGCGGCAGCAGGCCTGCAATGGCTCCGATCAGGGTGCAGACAGCGCGTTCCATCGGATTGAGATCGCCGCCCATGCCGCTGAGGACGACAATCAGGAAGCCGAAGGCGATCGGCGCGGGGATCGCCCAGACGAGCGCTGCCAGCGCCTCGGGCGAGAGCGTGGCCGGATCAAGGAGCAGCGCGGCAGCCCCCAGCACAAGGCCGATCGCCGCGAAGGTTCTCCAGGTGAGAGCCTGCCGCAGAAGGACCAGTGCGAACAGCGCCGCGAAGGCCGGATAGGACATGTAGACAACACCGACGGCGGCAAGCGGCGCCTTGCTGATCGCCTCCAGATAGCCGATGACGCTGAGCCCGACGACCGCCCCGGCGCCCGCAAGCAGCAGCGCCTTGCCGCGTTTGTGCCGTTCTCGCGGCAGGAACGGCAGCAGGACCAGCACCGAAATGGCGTATCTGTAGAGTGCGATGGTCGCCGGACCTGTGCCCAGACCCTGCAGTTCGCGCACAAAGACGGGCACGAGACCGAAGCCGACCGCCGTCACGACAATGACAAGCGTGGCGGCGGCGGGCGTGAGTTCGAAACGGGGCAAGGTGAAGACTGACATGTTTCTTCGATAGCGCGCCTTTGCACATAAATAAAATTCTTAGTTTTCATTCTCTTCATGAAATGATTTCATGGGTGGATGATACCGAAACTCGCCATTCATCACCTCACCCTGCTTGCCGCCCTCAGCGAGACCGGCAGCATGACCGTTTCCGCGTCGCGCCTCGGCATCACCCAGTCAGCCGCGTCGCACAGGCTGCGCGAAGCGGAACGCCGGATCGGGGTGCCTCTGGTTCAACGGGGAGATGCCGGGCTGCAGCTGACACCGGAAGGCGAACGCCTCAGGCGGCTGGGGGACAGCTTTCTGGCCGAACTTTTCCGGCTGGAACAGGACATCGAAGCCTCCGCGCAGGAAAAGCGCCTGCTGGTCCGGCTGGGCCAGGCAACCTACAGCCGCTACCACTGGCTGCCGGCCTTTCTCGACTATCTTGAACGGGAAGACCGGCGCCTCACGGTGGATCTTTCGGGAAACGCGACGGCGCGGCCGCTCGCCTCCCTCATCGACGGGTCGGTCGATGTCTCGCTTGTCTTCGGACGCGCGCCCGCGCAGGGCCAGTTCACGTCTTCGAAGCTGGGGCCGGATCCGATCGTCGCCGTCATGTCGGCCAATCATCCACTGGCCGGCGAGCCCGTGGTCAACAGCATCAACATGGGCGATGAGCGCTTTTTCGTCTATCCGCTGACGGCGGAACCGGGATTTGACTGGACCGCCCTGCTCGGCGCCCCGGTCGAGCCGTTCCGGCGGATGACCGCGATGCCGACCCCGGAAGCCGTCATCGACCTTGTGCGGGCCAATTTCGGCGTCGCCATCTTCAGCCAATGGGCCATCGAACCGGAACTGGCTGACGGTACGCTGGTTGCGCGCCCGATCGCGGAAGAAGGCATCTCGCTCGACTGGTGGTGCGTCAGGCGCAGCTCCGACCCCGATGACGGCCCGGCGGCCCGGCTTTCCGACGCGCTGGTGTCCTGGAGCAGGCGCTCCGAGCGTGCGCTGTCGACGCTCGGTTTCGGCGGAGGCGCGCCGGCAGGCTGAGGCCGGTACCAAGAAACTGCTTTGCGCCGCTCCCGATGCTGACCTAAGCTGCGGGGAACGTTTTTGTAAAAGATGATTGCGAACGACATGGAGACGATTGTTTCATGGCCCTAGCCGAAAAGGAGCGCAAGCGCGGGCTGGTTCTGGCGGTCGGCTGCCTCGGCGGTCTGGTGATGTTGGACGAAACGGTTCTCGGCGTGTCGCTCCCCGCAATCCGTGAGCATTTTCATCTTTCGGCGACCACGACCCACTGGATTCTCAACGCCTATATGCTGGCGTTCACCTGCTTTGCAGCCGTCGGCGGCAAGGCAATCGATCTCTTCGGGTTCCGGCCGACGCTGATCGTCTGCAGCGTCATCTTTGCGATCACCAGTCTTGTTGCCGGTTTCTCCGACAGCATCGCCATGCTGATTACGATGCGGGTCATTCAGGGGCTGTGTGCTGCCGTGATGTTTCCGATGACGCTGGCTGCCGCGACCCTGACCTTCGATGAAAACGAGCGCGGCAGGGCGATCGGCACGCTTGCCGCGATGGCAACCATATTCCTTGCCGCCGGTCCGCTGGTCGGCGGCATTCTCACCGATTTCCTGTCCTGGAGATGGGTTTTCTGGATCAACGTCCCGATCGTTGCGGTGGGAAGCACCCTCGCCTGCCTCTTGTGGCGCAATCCGGAAACGCCGCGGCCAAGACCGGTTGTCGATCCCATCGGCCTGGTGCTCCTGCTCATCGGCCTGACCGCGCTCATCTTCGGATTGATGGAAGGCCCGGATTTCGGCTGGATTTCGCCCGTCATCATCGCGACCATTCTGGGCGGTGTCGTCGGTCTTGGCGTTTTCATCTTCTACGAAGCAAAAGACGCCAAGCCGCTGATTGACGTTCGGCTGTTCAAGCTGCCGCCGTTTCATGCCAGCACGCTCATCATCCTGCTGACGCAGATGAGCAAGATTGTCGTTGCGATCTACGTGCCGCATTTCCTACAGCTCGAAATGTCCTACAGCGCGCTCTGGGCGGGCATCGGAACGGTGATCGCGGTACTGCCCATGCCGATCCTCGCCGCACCGGCGGGCAAGTTCTCCGACAAGTACGGCTCCCGCAAACCGGTGCTCGTCGCCATGGCCCTTCTGTCCGTTTCAACGATCCTCATCGGCCTCATGATGCTCCTGGAGAATTACTGGCTGCTCGCACCGGCCCTGCTCCTGTGGGGCATTTTCCTCCCCGTTGCGATGATCCCGACCGGGCGCATCACCGCCAACGCCGTGCCGCGGGACAAGCAGGGCGAAGTCAGCGGGCTCATCATCACGGCACGGCTGGTCGGCGGAACGCTCGGGGTGACCCTCGGCAGTGTTCTCCTTGCCATGGGTGCGGATTTCACGTCGATCTTCGTGACCATGGGCGTGCTGCTCGCCCTTTCCTGTGCCTATAGCTCGATTGCGCTTGAGCACGATGATGCGACGTGATTGGAGACCGCCCGGATGACGGATTTCAGACCGCAGACCCTTGCAGAGCTGATCGCCGACGGTGCAATCCATGTCATCGGCATCTGCCTCGGCCTCACCGCGACCGTCATCCTTGCGGTCACGCTCTGGAACAACGACGACCCCACCCGCCAGGTCACGGTGATGATCTATGCCGCCTGCCTGATGGCGATGCTGATCTGCTCCGCGCTCTACAACATGCTCGCCAAGGACCACAAATCCGGCATCCTGCGGCGGCTGGACCACGCCGCGATCTTCCTCATGATCGCCGGCACCTATACGCCGCTCGCCGCAGTCATCATTGGCGGCTGGACGGGAGGCATCCTGCTGGCGACGGTGTGGACCGGCGCCATCACGGGCGCGATCCTGAAACTGGTTCGCCTTTCCAAGGCGGAAAAACTCTCCGTGCCGATCTATCTCGGTCTCGGCTGGGTGGTTGTCTTCGCGGCCAATCCCCTGATTGAACGCGCGTCCATGTTCGGCCTTTGCATGATCCTGGCCGGCGGTCTGCTCTACACGATCGGCACCGTCTTTTATGCCTGGAAGCGCCTGCCCTTCCAGAACGCGATATGGCATGGCTTCGTGCTGGCCGCAGCGGTCTGCCACTTCGGCGCTGTTTTGCACGATGTCGCGCTGACCTAGGCGGCGTCTGCGTTCGGGTCCTTACCCAGGACCACGACCTTCGTCCGGAGCGGCACACGGTTGAACAGGTCGATCACGTCCTGCTGCCACATGCGGATGCATCCCGACGAAACGCTCTTGCCGATGGAAGACGGCTGGTTGGTGCCGTGGATGCGATAAAGTGTATCGACCGGCCCCTGCCAAAGATCCATCGCGCGTGCACCGAGCGGGTTCTTCAATCCCGGAGGATAGCCCTTTTCCCAATAGCGTTCGAGTGACGGTTTGCGCGCGATCATCTCGCGTGGAGGGCGCCAGATCGGGTGCTCGCGCTTGACGCGCACAAGAGCGTCGCCGGACCAGTCGAAGCCGGCGCGGCCGACACCGATGCCGTAGCGCAACGCCTTCTTGTTGCCGAGCGTCCAGTAGAGATAGTTGTTGTAAGGGTCGACGATGATCGTTCCCGGCATTTCACGGGTCTTGTATTCCACGACCTGGCGCAGATAGCTCTCGTCGAAATTCTTGTAATTGATCGCCGGCCAGGTGAAATCGCCGTCCGGCAACGCCGCGTATGCGGACGCGTAGTCGAAATCCTCGTCAGGCAGCTCCGCCTGATCAGGCAGACCGACAGCCGTTTGACAACCGGCAAGCGCTCCGCCAGCCAGGAGCAGGCTTCCCGTCAGGATCGAGCGGCGTGACAACCCAGGTCTTTCCACCAATTCCGTATCCTCGTTCACCAACGGCGCACACGCCGCGTAACCTATCAACAAACCGGCCCCCTTCTTGGGCCAGCTTTGAATGAGTTTCAAGTCACATTCGCTCCAGATTCAATACTCATTCATCCCGGCCAATTCATCTAAATGAACGGGTCCTGGCCCGGGAGCCTTACAATCCGCGTCTGATTGACTAGATTGATAGCTGAAGATTCCATTTCCCTTCCGCCTTTCGGCCTGCCAGCAACTTCAAGGACACTTCGTGCAAAACGAGACTTCACCGCGCCGGTTTCCGGTTTTCGACGGCCACAACGATACGCTGCTCAAACTGGAGATAGACGCGATCAAGGGAACCGAGCGCAGTTTCTTCGACCGCTCGGAAAGAGGGCATATCGACGCCGTGCGCGCCAGAGAGGCCGGGTTTTCCGGCGGCCTGTTTGCCATGTTCGTTCCCTCGAATCCGGACCAGGACTTTTCCAAGCCCTTCAATCCCAACGATCCGGTCAATTTTCAGGAAGTTCCCCAGAAGCAGGCACTCGACTTCACGAAACGGATGCTGGAGCGTGCCGAACAGATCGAAGCCGCGTCCCAGGGTGATGTCGTGATCTGCAGGTCCGCGGAAGAGAACCTTGCGGCCGTCGAGGCGGGCAAGATGGCTATCAGCCTTCATATCGAGGGTGCCGAGGCAATCGACACCGGGTTTCAGGCTCTTGAAGACCTCTACGGTCGCGGACTCCGGTCGCTCGGACTGGTGTGGAGCCGGGCAAATGCCTACGGTTCCGGCGTGCCGATGGCCTTTCCGGCCTCTCCCGACACAGGACCGGGGCTGACATCCGCCGGGCGCGCGCTCGTTCAGGCATGCAACGGGCTCGGGATCCTGCTCGACGTTTCCCATCTCAACGAAAAAGGCTTCTGGGATCTGGCCGAAATCACGGACAGGCCGATCGTCGCCAGCCATTCAAACGTCCATGCCATTTGTGAAAGCAGCCGGAACCTGACAGACCGGCAGTTGGATGCCATCAGGGAAAGCAAGGGACTGGTCGGCGTCAATTTCCACGTCGCCTTCCTGCGCCCGGATGGAAAACATCAGAAAGACACACCGCTTGAGACTGTTGCGGATCATGTCGCCCGTCTTGTCGACCATCTGGGTGAGGATCACGTGGGGCTCGGCTCAGATTTCGACGGTTGTCTGCCGCCCGAAGGTCTGAGCGACGTGACCGGTCTGCCGGCCCTCTTCGACGTGCTGCGCGAACGGGGCTTTGACGATGCGACACTGGAGAAGCTCGCCTACCGCAACTGGATCGCGATGCTTGAAAAGTCGGCGGCCTGAGCAGTGACAATCTGCGGAAGGCCGGACGAGACCGTCAATTCGGTCAAGGAGACCGGAGCCGAGCCGCCGGCTGCGCATTAGTCATCAGTACTTTTACCGCTCGCGAAATTGTCAGTTGAGATCGGCGGAAATGCCTGGACAAGTGCGCCGCAAACGGACAAGCAGGTCCACATGAGCCGGAATTGACGGCGCTTGCCTTGCTTATCGGCAAATTTGACCACCGAGGCCCATTGACCATGCGCGCAAAGGTGGCAGACACTCGGCTGAGCGGGAGACACTTGAAAACAATCCCGTGTTTGGCCTCGAGGCAATGCAACAAAAAAAATCGACGCCGGTGTGGGGGCAACGACGTGACCATTCGAAGTGCTGCGAACAACGCTTCGCACGAGAAAGACGCATTCGGCGAGAAGCGCGGCCGAAAATCGGAATCCGTCTTTCAGGACCTGAAGGGCCGCATTCTGACCGGCGAGCTCAAGTCGGACAGCGCAATGACGGAGCAGTCCCTGGCGCAGGAATATGCCTGTTCGCAGAGCACCATCCGGGAAGCCCTGATGCTTCTGCAGGAATGCGGTCTGGTTGTGCGAAAAGGATATCAGGGCACATTCGTGACGGATCCTTCCATCGCCGAGGCGATCCTGCTCCTGCGGCTCAGGATCAATACCGAGGTGGCGGGCATTACCGAAGCGGCCAAGGTGATCACACCGGAGCAGGTCGCGGACCTGCGGGACCTTGACCGGCAGTTCATGGAAGCGCGCAGCCAAAGGGATATCTACACCTGCGCGGAGATCGACCGGGAATTCCATTTGCAGATTTTCAGATATGCCGGAATGTCTGCGCTGGAACCTTTGCTGGTCAGAACCCTTGTCATGCTCCAGAAGATCACGCTTGCAACACCAAGACCGGACGATGCCTGGACCCATCCGAACATCGTCAAGCACAACCATATCCTGGACGCGCTTGAGGCCCGGGACAGTGATGCGGCAGTCAGCGCGCTCAAATCGCACGTCTTTTCAAGCGTCACCCTGCTGGCACCGCAATTCTACGGGCAGGACACGGCCAAGCTGCAGGCGCAGCACGAACCCGACCTCAGCCCGGCATCCCTTTAGGTCGTTGTCCGCACTTCACGGCACGGCTAACCATGGGTCCTGACCCTATGCCGTTTCCCTCATGTGCTTCTGGGTCAGCATTGCCGCTCCGACCAGTTCCTTCGTGTAGTCCTGTTTCGGGTCTTCGAAGATCGCGTCCGCCGGACCGGCCTCAACCACCTTGCCGCGCTGCATCACCATGACCGTGTCCGACAGGGCCCTGACGACGGCAAGGTCGTGGGAAATGAACAGGTAGGTCAGTCCGTGTGCCGTCTGCAGATCCCGCAGAAGCTCGACAACCTGTTTCTGGATGGTGCGGTCGAGGGCCGAAGTCGGTTCGTCCAGCACCACGAATTCCGGCTTCAGAACCATCGTGCGCGCGATCGCGATGCGCTGACGCTGACCGCCCGAGAATTCGTGCGGGTAACGGTTCCGCATCACCGGATCGAGTGAGACTTCCGCCAGCGCCTGGCAGGCGCGCCTGTCCCGGTCCTGTGCGCTGAGTGACGGTTCATGTACGAGCAGACCTTCGGAGATGATCTGGCCGACCGTCAGACGGGGGCTGAGCGAACCGAACGGGTCCTGGAAAATCAGCTGCATGTCCTTGCGCAGCGCGCGCATCGCGCTCCGGTCCAGCCCGGAAATCTGCTTGCCGTGAAAGACAACGCGCCCGCCGGCCGGCAACAGGTTCAGGATCGCGCGCCCGAGCGTTGACTTGCCCGAACCGCTTTCGCCGACGATCCCGAGCGTCTGTCCCTTGCGCAGGGAAAAACTGATGTTGTCGACCGCCCGCAGCACGTGTTTGGGCTGAAGGAAGCCGGAATCCAGTTCAAACTCCACCTCGACCTTCTGCGCCTCCAGAAGAACCGGGGTGCTATCCGGCACCGGCGGCTTGTGTCCGGTCGGTTCCGCATCCAGCAGCATTTTCGTGTAGGGATGCTCGGGCTGCGTGAAGATCTTCTGCGTGTCGCCGCTTTCGACGACGTCGCCGGTCTTCATGACATAGACCCGGTCCGAGATCCGGCGGACGATGCCCAGATCATGCGTGATGAAGATGACCGCCATTCCGAGACGCTTCTGCAGATCACGAAGCAGATCGAGGATCTGTGCCTGCGTGGTGACATCAAGCGCCGTCGTCGGCTCGTCGGCAATCAGGACATCCGGGTCATTGGCGAGCGCCATGGCGATCATGACGCGCTGACGCTGGCCGCCCGACATCTCGTAAGGGTAGGCCTTGATCTTGCGCTCCGGCTCGGGAATGTTCACCAGCTTCAGGAGCTCCAGCGCCTTCGCCCTTGCCGCCTTCCACGACAGTCCGCCGTGAACGACCATGGGCTCGGACAACTGACGGCCGATGGTGTAGAGCGGGTCGAGCGAAGTCATCGGTTCCTGGAAGATCATGGTGATCTTCTCGCCGCGGACCCTGTTCAATTGCCCGACAGGCAGACCGAGAATGTTGCGCCCTTCGTAGATAACCTCGCCCTGCGTGCGGCCGTTGGAGGCAAGAAGCCCCATGGCCGCCATCATGGTCTGGCTTTTTCCCGAGCCGCTCTCGCCGACAATCGCCACCGTCTCGCCGGCCTCGACGTGTATATTGACGCCGCGCACCGCGTTCACTTTCCCGGTCGCGGTTTCGAAATCGACTTTCAGATCCCTGATGGCGAGGACTGTTTTCTGTGTCTCGTTGCTCATGCCGCTCTCCTCACCGGTCTTTGGGATCCAGCGCATCGCGCAGGCCGTCGCCGATGAAATTCAGCGCGAACAAGGTCGATGTCAGGAAGATGGACGGGAAGATGAGCATCCAGGCCGCGCCCTGAAGGTTGCGTGCGCCCTCGGAGATCAGGACACCCCAACTCGTCATCGGCTCCTGGATGCCGAGCCCCAGGAACGACAGGAAGCTCTCCAGAAGAATGACCTTCGGCACGAGCAGCGTCATGTAGACCACCACCGGCCCGAGGGTGTTCGGGATGACATGCCGGCGCAGGATACCGCCGTCGTCGACACCCATGGCTTCGGCAGCCTGAACATATTCCTGGCGTTTGATCGTCAGCGTCTGGCCGCGCACGATGCGGGCCATGTCAAGCCATTCGACCGCACCGACGGCAATGAACATCAGGATGAAGTTCCGGCCGAAAAAGACCACAAGCATGATGACGAAGAAGATGAAGGGCAGCGAATACAGGATGTCGACAACGCGCATCATCATCTGGTCGACACGCCCGCCCATGTAACCCGATGTGGCGCCGTAGATGACGCCGATCGAAATGGCGACCACGGTGGCCAGCAACCCGATCGTCAGGGACACGCGGCCGGCGATGAACGTTCTCGTCATCATGTCGCGCCCGTTCGCATCCGTGCCGAAGTAGAAGTGCATGTAGTTGATGTCGGCGCGGATCGTCGCGGACAGTCCGTCAGTGGCGAGATCGGTAAGCTGCGTGTCCCTGAACAGGTTGCTCCGGTCGAAGTAACGCGTTGCGCGCGGGTCGATCTCGCGCTTCGAGGTCACGCTTGCAATGACCGTGTCCCCGTCCCGCTCGTAGCTTTCCACCGTCATGCGGGCGCGCTTGGCAACCGACATGAAAGCCGGCTCGACCTGTTCCGGCTGCGGATAGGCCTCAAGGCTCGCCGGAACCTTGACGTAGTCCCGATAGACCGTATCGAACTGGTGCGGCGACAGGACCGGACCAAGGATCGACAACAGCGCAATCGCCGCAAGCACGACCATGCTCACGACCGCTGCCCGGTTCGCCAACAGTCGGTCACGGGCGTCGTCCCACAGGGAGCGGCCTTTTTCCGGGACGGTGTTGTTGTCTGCCGTAATTGTCATTGCAAGCCCCCTCAGTCGTAGCGCACACGCGGATCAAGCAGTGCGTAAAGCAGATCCACGATGAGGTTGAAGAGAATGACGAAGCAGGCAACGACGACGACCGTTCCCATCACGAGCGTATAGTCGCGGTTGAGCGCGCCCTGGACGAAATACCGGCCGATACCCGGAATTCCGAATATGGTTTCGATGACAACGGACCCGGTCAGGAGCGCGGCGGCTGCCGGTCCGAGATAGGAGACGACCGGGAGGATGGCCCCGCGCAGCGCGTGAACCACGATCACCATGTATCCCGTCAGGCCATAAGCCCGTGCCGTGCGGACGTGATTTGACCGGAGCGCCTCGATCATCGATCCCCGGGTCAGGCGCGCGACCACGGCCACCTGTGGCAAGGCAAGCGTAACGACCGGCAGGATAACGTTCACGAACGCGCCTCCGTTCCATCCACCCACCGGCAACCAGCCAAGCCAGACGCCGAGAATCAGCGTCAGGATCGGCGCCACGACGAAATTCGGAATGGTGACGCCAAGGGTCGCTGCGGCCATCACCGTGTAGTCGGTCGCCTGGTTCTGACGCAGGGCCGCGATGACACCAAGCGTTCCACCGACGACCAGCGCCAGGCACAGTGCCGAGAGACCAAGCTGGATCGAGATCGGCAGGCTCTGGGCGAAGAGTTCGTTGATCGAAAAATCGCGGAAGTAGAAACTCGGTCCGAAATCCAGCTGCGCGATGCTCTTGAGGTAGAGCAGGTACTGGTTCCAAAGCGGCTCGTCGAGGTGATAGATCTTGTTCAGGTTCTCCATCACCTTGGCCTCGAGCGGACGCTCGAGGTCAAAAGGTCCGCCCGGCGCGATCCGGATGAGGAAAAAGGAGATTGTGACGATCAGAAAGAGGGTCGGGATTGCGCTGAGCAATCGACCGAGCACGTAGCGGTGCATAGGTTCTGCCCCTGTTGGTGTGCCGGCGGTCTTCGGGCGCCGCCTTTGCAAAAAACCGGCAGGAAATCTCCTGCCGGTTCCGGTGTTGCGGTTACTCGGAAATGCTCATGAAGCGTGTCGGGTGCACGTTGAGGAGATTGTCCTCAAACCCGGACACCTTGTCGGACACCATGTTCATGGAACCGTAGTACATCAGCGGAATGAAGGGCAGATCCCGCATGAACATCTCTTCGGCCTGCTTGAGGATCTCCGCGCGCTTCTCCAGATCGATCGTCGCCGCAGCCTCATCCATCAGCGCATCGTATTCGGGATTTTCGTAGCGTGCATAGTTGAAGCCGGTGTTGTCGCTCTCGACCATGAACAGGAAGTTCTGCGGGTCGGAATAGTCGCCGATCCAGCCGGCACGGGCGATATCGAAGTCCTGACGGTCACGCAGCATGGCGTAGTGCGTCTTGGTGTCGGTGTTCACCATCGACACTTCGACGCCGAGCGGCTTCCACATGTCGGCAATTGCGACGGCCGTGTTCTTGTGGTTTTCGGACGTGTTGTAGTTGATCGTGAGTTTCACCGGATTATCCGGTCCGAAACCGGCTTTTTCCAGCAGCTCCATCGCCTTTTCCTCGCGATCGATCTGGGACATGTCCATGTAGTCGGCAAAGGCGGGTTCACCGTAGTTGCCGATGCCCGGCGGCACGAACGAGTAGCCGGCGACCATGGTGGAGCCCCAGATTTCATCCGCCAGGAACTCGCGGTCGACAGCCATCGACAGCGCTTGACGAACCTCAGGGCTGCTCAGCGTCTCGTCTTCGTGGTTGAGCGCGTAATAATAGGTGCCGAGATAGGGAGCAACGCGGAACTGATCGCCCAGGTTCTCCTTCATGAAGGCAACCTGCTCGGTTGGCGCATCGTTGTTGGTGTGCAATTCACCTGCCTGGAACCGGCGCAGGGCCGCACCGCGATCTTCGGTCGGATAGAAGAACACCGTGTCGATCTGCACGTTTGCCGAATCGTGGAAGTTCGGGTTCTTGACCGCCTTCACATGGGCGTTGGGAATGAATTCCGCGAGAACGTAGGCACCGTTGGTGACAATATTCTCCGGCTTCACGAAGTCCGTGCCGTGCGCTTCAACGGTGGCCGGATGAACGGGCAGCCCGGTCTGGTGTGTCAGTTGCTCGATGAAGTAGGGGGTCGGTGCTTCAAGCGAAATCTCGAGCGTCTTGTCGTCCAGAGCCTTCACGCCGATTTCTTCAGGTGCGAGTTCGCCCTTGTTGACCTTTTCGGCATTCTTGATCGGATAGAGGATATTGGCGTATTTCGCACCTGTCTCCGGGGTCATGATGCGCTGCAGGGAATAGACGAAGTCACCGGCAACGACCGGGTCGCCGTTCGACCACTTGGCGTCATCACGCAGCGTGAAAGTGTAGACCGTGCCGTCGTCGGAGATTGTCCAGTCGGTCGCAACGCCCGGGATGACCTTGCCGGCGGCATCATACGCCACCAGGCCTTCATAGAGGTCACGCAGGATATGCGCTTCGTAGGTTGTGGACGTCTTGTGCTGATCCAGTGTTTCCGGATCGGCCGTGTTGCCGCGATGATAGACCACCTCTGCAAACGCGGTCAGAGACGTGGCTGCCATCAGTGCGGCCGCAAGCGCCGTCACACGCATGGACTTGAACATATCGCTCTCCCCTCTTGGGTTTTTGTTGAAGCTTGGAAACGATAGCCGACACGATTCCACGCTCTCTACGCGCAATCAAGCATTCCCCGGCGGCATATTTCAACTACCGGGGAAGAAAGGCGATGTTTTTGCAATTTTCGCGAAGATGCAGGAATAATTTTCTCCACCTTCACGGGATCGTTATATCAAACGCTAAACGGGTGCGAAATTAAATTACAATTCTAGCGGCAGAAACGATATTTTCCGCTATAGGCCAGATAGGTACCCGTATTCGGATTGAACGACTTGAACTTGCGCGAACAGTAAGCGACCCATTGGGGCGTGAACGGAGCGAGACCCGTCTTGGTGTAGGGCACGCGCTGCGGCTGACCGACATAGCCTCCGCGGGGGGCAACATAGACCCCTCTTGGTGCAATATAAAGCGGCGGCCTGTAGCGTGGTGCGACATAGCGCCGGGAGCGGTACGGATATGCGCGCCGGTCGTAGGGGTGGTAATAGTAGGGCGGGCCATAGGGCCGGAACGGCGGTCCGGCGAATCCGCCGCGATAACCGCCGTAGAAAACGCCGCCGCGATATCCGCGTGTTCCGAATGCAAAGCCAACGCCGCCGGTTCCGACGTAGAAGGAATCGGCCTTGGCGATGCCAGGATGGACGGCGGCCGTCAGCCCTGCTCCGGCAAAAGACAGCGCAATCGCAAGACCGAGTGACCTCAGTTTGCGTGCTAAATTCCCGGACTTCACGGGACCCTTGATCAGACAAAACATCTTCAGTCTCCTTCCGGCATTTCAGCCGGCAAATGGACGATAGGCCCCTGACCACGCGTTACCTTAACCCATTTCCCGGCAAAAATCCGGCAGAAAGCCACCAAAAATCACGGAAGTCCTTTTCCGGCTCCAGGTGATGGACCCATAAATGAGACTTGGCCGGTATGGCGCTTGCGCGGCCGGGACAGGACCAGTAATACCAACCTTCATAGATAGAAACCCATTTCATGGCATCAAACCGGTCCAATCGGCCAGGCGTGGTGCGCAGCGCGATGCCGGCGCATCGGGCAAGCGCCGCAACACAGCCGATGGCCGGTTTCATGCCACCGGAGGCCGGGTTCTTTTGCCCCAATGCCGCGTTGCGATTTGCTTGAAGTGCCGGCACTAGCGCGCAAACCGCGCCTTGTCTTGTGGCAAAATAATCCCGGTGAAATGGGTTTCTATCTGTGACGGTTGGTGTAAACCAAGCGCCGATCTTCAAAGACCAAGGGAAGCCATGGCCCCGCCCCTTCTGATACTGCGCGACGTTCAACTGACTTTCGGCGGCACACCGCTCCTGACCGGCGCGGACCTGTCCGTGTCGGAAGGCGACCGTATCTGCCTGGTCGGGCGGAACGGGTCGGGAAAATCAACGCTGCTGAAGATCGCGGCTGGCCAGGTCGAGATGGACAAGGGGGAACGCTTCTTCCAGCCGGGACGCACGGTCCGTTACCTGCCGCAGGACCCGGATCTTTCCGCCTATGCCTCGACACTCGACTATGTCAACGAAGGCCTGACCGAGGGCGACGATCCCTATCGCGGTGCCTATCTTCTCGAGGTTCTCGGTTTGAACGGACGGGAAGATCCGAAGTCTCTTTCCGGCGGTGAGGCACGGCGCGCGGCACTCGCACGTACGCTTGCGCCGGAGCCCGACATTCTGCTTCTGGACGAACCCACCAACCACCTGGACCTGCCGGCGATCGAGTGGCTTGAGACGGAGCTGAAGAGCCTCAAGTCGGCGCTTGTCCTGATCTCGCACGACCGCCGTTTCCTGGAAAATCTCTCCCGCGCAACGGTCTGGCTCGACCGGGGTGTCTCGCGCCGCATGGACAAGGGCTTTGCCCATTTCGAGTCCTGGCGTGACGAGGTCTTCGAGCAGGAGGAGATCGACCAGCACAAGCTCGCGCAGAAGATCAAGCGCGAGGAGCACTGGATGACCTACGGCGTCACCGCCCGGCGCAAGCGGAACATGCGCCGCGTGCGTGAACTTGCCGACCTCAGGAAACAGAAACGCGAGCATCGCGGACCGCAGGGCACCGCCAAGCTCAACGCCAGCGATGCGGAGGTCTCGGGCAAATTGGTTGTCGAGGCGAAGCACCTGGCCAAATCCTATGGCGGGCGCAGCATCGTCAAGGATTTCTCCACCCGCATCCAGCGTGGCGACCGGATCGGTTTCGTCGGCCCGAACGGGGCCGGCAAGACGACGCTGCTGAAGATGCTGACCGGCGAACTTGAACCGGACGCCGGCACCAACCGGCTCGGCACCAGCCTGGAAATGGTCACGCTCGACCAGAAGCGTGAAAAGCTCGACCTGACGGATACGCTCTCCGCGGTGCTGACCGGCGGCCGGGGGGACATGGTGTCCGTCGGCGACGAGAGCAAGCACGTGATGTCCTACATGAAGGACTTCCTGTTTTCGCCCGAACAGGCACGAACACCGGTCGGTGTCCTGTCCGGCGGCGAGCGGGCGCGGGCGATGCTGGCGCGTGCGCTGGCGAACAAATCCAACATGATGGTGCTCGACGAGCCGACCAACGATCTCGACCTGGAAACGCTCGATCTCCTGCAAGAACTCCTGGCGGATTACAGCGGCACGGCCCTGATCGTGTCGCACGACCGCGATTTTCTCGACCGGGTCGCGACCTCCGTGATCGTATCGGAGGGAAACGGTGTCTGGCGTGAATATGCGGGCGGCTACACCGACATGCTCGCCCAGCGCGGCGAAGGCGTCACGGCCCAAAAGGCCGAAAAAGCCGCGCCGGCAAAGAAGGAAAAGCAGAGTCAATCAAACGCTCCGGCGGAAAAACCTAAAGCAAAGTCGAAGCTCACCTTCACCCAACAGCATCTTCTGAAAAGCCTGCCGGACACGATCGAGCAACTTGAAGCGAAGCTCGAACAGCTTCAGGGCGAAATGAACGACCCGCAGCTTTACGCGAAGAACCCGGAGAAGTTTGCCAGGCTCTCGCAGCAGATCACTGATCTTGCTACTGAAAAAGACGCCGCGGAAGAACAGTGGCTCGAACTGGAGATGCTGAACGAGTGAGCGGCGCCGGGTCCGGGTGCCGTCACTCGGGACGAACGATGTGAATGCAGCGGCCGCGGCGCGGACCACCGAGACTGACTATCGGACTTTCTCAGTCACAGGATCCTGCGAAAGCAAGGCGGCACCCGGACCGCGAACACGAGCGTCGTCATTGCCGGACTTGATCCGGCAATCCATGCCGTTCAGGCTCAACCTCGAAGACCTCACCCATCGCAGACGAAACGGCATGGATGCCATGGTCAAGCCATGGCAGGACCAACGGAAGCGGTTTTACTCAGGTCGCTTCTTTCTCCCCTGGTCATTGAGGGACTGGATCCACTGCTGCCCGGTTTAACTCGGACTTGATCTAGCGAGGCGATTCCAGTCTATGAACTTGTCATTCCGGCTGAAGCGCAGCGGAAGGCCGGAACCCAGTAACCACCGGACTTTCCGTCTTGTTTCAGTCTCCGGCCGCAACGGGTACTGGGTCCCGGTCTTGCCGCATTCACGGCAAACCGGGGCGACAAATCGGGGGAACAACTCCGTATCCCGAATTGGCGCTGCACGGAACTATGCCGCTTTCTCAACGACAAAAGTTCGGCAGTACTTTCTAAACCCGACAGCAGTGGGTCGAGCCATGGCATGACCTTGAGGGGGAGAGGCTTGGACAGTGTCTAGGTTGCCGGGCATCGATTGCGCGCAGCCAGAACGCCCCCTCACCGCAAATCCTTGTAAAACATGGTGGTCGCATCGAGATTTCCGTGGCTGCCATAGGCGTAGTCGGGGATGATGCCGACCTTCCGGTAACCGCATGTCGGGTAGAGCGTTTCCGCGCGGTCGCCGGTGACGGTGTCAAGGACCAGCAGCCAGCGGTCCAGCGAGAGGGCAAGATCGTCGATCGCGGCCAACAGCCGGCGCGCCAGGCCCTTGCGCCGGTAGTCCGGGTGGACCATCAGCTTGGCGACCTCGGCCCGGTGGCCGCCATTGTCCTGCGGGGCCAGCGCCAGCATGACGACGCCGGCAATCGCGCCATTGTCCCGGGTGACCATCAGGAAGGCGCTGCCGTCTTCCAGGGCGGCCACCTGTTTCCGCCAGAAGACCTCGGCCTTTTCCTGGCCAAGCGGCAGGATGAAACCGATCCCCGCCCCGTCTTCGACGCAGGCCTTGAGCAGCGCCCCAAGAGCGTCTATGGACGACCGCGCCTCGGCAGGGCTCAGAAGAAATACGGGCGGGCCGGGTCGAAATCCGGTCATGGCGTGATCACCGTCAGGAGGTAGCGCGCGGGCTTCGGACCCGGGGCATGGTAGGCATTGGGGGCATTCAGGCGGAAACGCAGGCAGTCTCCAGGCAACAGATCATGGCGCGCGGCACCGATGGTCATCACGAGTGCGCCCTCCAGCAGCACCAGGTGATGCTCAAGGTCCGGCAGGGGCGGGACGGAATAGGAGATCGTTGCGCCCGGCGGCAGTCTGCCCTCGACCACACTGCCCCGGAACCCGCTTGAGGCCGGTGACACGCTGCGGCGGTGGAAGCCGGTTTCCGGATCTTCCCAGAGTGGCTGATCCGCCCTTGCAATTCTGGCGTCTCCCACGGGTGCACCAAATCCGAACAGATCCGCCATCGTGATGCCGAAGGCACGCGCGAGCTGCCCGAGCACGACGGCCGTCGGGCTGGTGTCGCCGCGCTCGATCCGCGAAAGCGTCGCCCGGCTCACACCGGACCGTTCCGCAAGCTTCTCCAATCGCCAGTCCCGCGCCTTGCGCAAGTCCGCTATCCGTCCGCCGATGTCAGGTTCCGAATTGGTCATCGCGATTCCCTTTAATGAGATTTATCTCATATATGGGAAATTGCTGATCACCAAGCCTGAATTTTCATCAGCGTTGGTGGTGCCCTTTATTCGAGACGCCGCTTTCGCGGCTCCTCGGGATGCGGCTTCGATCGCGGCCCGGACCGGCGCATGCGCCATTGCCGCATCGCGCGTCATTGCCAGACCTGATCTGGCAATCCATGCCGTTGCGTCTCGATGGTGACAGACCACGTGACCGGAAAAGGAACGGTATGGACGCCATGGTCAAGCCCACTGCTGTCCGTATTAGCTCGGAATTGATTGAGCGAGGCCATCTCCAATCACCGAACTTGTCATTCCGGCTGAAGCGCAGCGGAAGGCCGGAAACCAGTAACCACCGGATTTTCCGTCGTGTTTCAGTCTCTGGCCACAACGGGTACTGGGTCCCGGTCTTGCCGCGCGTGCGGCAAACCGGGATGACACATCGGGGAAACAATTCCGCATCCCGGTTTGGCACTACACGGAATCATGTCGCTTTCTCAACGACATAGGTTCGGCAGTACTTTCTAAACCGGACAGCAATGGGTCAAGCCATGGCATGACCTTGAGGCAAGAGGTTTGTATCGGGTTGCTCCCTCCTGCGTCACCCCGGACAAGCGAGCCGGAAACCCGGTTGCCCGGCACAGCGCACGCTTGCCAAACCGCCACTCGTCAGATCCTAGAAAACACCGCGCTGGCATTGACGCCGCCGAAGCCGAACCCGTTGGTTAGGACATGATCGACCTGGCGGCCGATCGCGCTGCCGGGCACCATTTCGAACCGGGCCATGGCTTCGTCGGGCATTTCCAGATTGCGTGAAGGCGGCAGCTGGCCGGTTGTCAGCGCCATCACGCAGGCAACCGCCTCCACAGCTCCGGCAGCCCCGAGCAGATGGCCGAACATGGACTTGGACGAGGACACTGCCAGGTCCTTGCCGCGCCCTTCAAACAGCGTCGTCAAGGCCGCGATTTCCGCCGCATCGCCGACCGGGGTCGAGGTTGAGTGGGCGTTGACATAGCCGATGTCGGCGCTTGTCAGCCCTGCCGTCGAGAGCGCCTTTTTCATGGCACGCAACCCGCCCTCGCCGTCCGGAGAGGACGCGGTGACATGAAAGGCGTCGGCGGTGGTGCCATAGCCCTTCAGCTCCGCAAAAACGGTCGCACCCCGCGCCTTCGCGTGTTCCAATTCTTCCAGGATCAGAATGCCGGCCCCTTCCCCCATGATGAACCCGTCCCGGTCCTGATCAAACGGTCTGGAGGCGTGGGCCGGGTCGTCATTGCGCTTGGAGGACATCGCCTTGGCGGCGCAGAACCCGGCATAGGACACCTTGTCAATGCAGGCCTCGGTGCCACCGGCGACCATGACATCCGCTTCCCCGGAGCGGATCAGGCGGGCGGCATCACCCAGCGCCTGCAGGCTTGCCGCGCAGGCGGTGACCGGCGCACCGATCGGTCCTTTCAAGCCATAGCGGATCGACACCTGTCCGGCGGCAAGGTTGGCGAGAAACGAGGGCACCAGAAAGGGCGACGCCCGGCGCGGTCCCTTTTCATCCACCAGCCGGGTTCCGGCGGTCATTGCCGGAAAGCCGCCGACACCGGTTGCGATGATCGTGCCGGTCCGTTCCTTTTCTTCCGGCGTTTCCGGCTGCCAGCCGGACTGCGCGAGCGCTTCCTGAGCCGCGCCCATGGCGAAATGGATGAACCGGTCGGAGCGTCTTTGCTCGCGTGCATCGAGAACCGCGTCGACATCGAACCCGAATTCGTCCTCGTCCTTCGAGGGAGCCTCGCCTGCGACCTGGCAGGCGAGATCGCCCGGATCGAAGTGGCTGATCCGGCGGATCCCGTTCGCGCCTGATTTTACGCGTTGCCAGAAGCCGTCCAATCCTGTCCCGAGCGGCGAAACGATTCCCATACCTGTTACGACTACCCGGCGCATCACTACCTCGTTCTGTCTGGTGCTGTCAGCGCCCGGCCCGTTGCCGGAGCCAGGCCCTGTTCAAGGCTCTTCAGAAACTGATTCAAAGAGCAGGTTTCATAGTTGCGAAAGTCTTTGCAACACATTGATTGTCTTTAGGAACTCTTCCGTTCCAAGAAGTTCTTCGACGTCTTTTTGCGCTTTCCGCCACAGTGGAAGGGCTTCCTGCAGCAAGGCTTCGCCCTTGTCCGTGACACTGAAACACTTGGCCTTGCCGTCCCCTGCCAGAGCCGAGACAACCAGGCCGTCACGCTCCAGAAGCGCGACATTGCGCACCAGGGTCGTCCGGTCCATCGACAGCCTGTCAGCCAGGTCTGCGGTGGTCCGCTCCCGAACCTGCCTGATCGCGACCAAGACCGAAAACTGACCTGCCGTCATGCCGACCTTGCGGGCCAGACGGTCATAGTGCCGGCTGACGGCCCGCGCCGCCCTGCGCGCATTGTCGAGAACGCAAAGTGAGAAGTCGTCTTCTTCCATGCCACGTTGTGTGCATATACACATCAAATGTCAAGCCCGGTAATCCCCAGCCCTAACCGCCCGGCATGTCATCAAGGTTTTGTGATTTCCTGCGAAGCGGTTACGGTGCGGGAGCAACCGGAACGTGAGGAGGTCAAAATGGCAGATGCGGTTCAGGCTGTTGAAGACATGAAAGCGAAAATCCAGGAGAACTGGGGCTGGTTCCTGGCCCTCGGCGTGGCACTGGTCATTGGCGGGATCATCCTGATCGCGGCTCCGCTCGCAACGTCCATCGCCGTGACGATCCTGATCGCTGCGGTCCTGTTCGTCGGCGGTCTCGTGCAGATCTACAATGCCTTCAAGACGCAAGGTACAACCAGCTTCATTTGGAACCTGATCACGGGCATCATCGCGGTGATCGGCGGCGTCGTGATCTACCTTAACCCGCTCGCGGGGACCTTCGCACTGACCCTCGTAATCGCCGCGATCTTCGTGGCCCAGGGCGTCAGCCAGATCCTGCTGGCGTTCAAGCTAAAGCCGCATGACGGGTGGGTCTGGGTGCTCATCGCCGGGATCGTCTCGCTGCTGGCCGGGATCATGATCTGGATGGACCTGCCGGGCTCCGCCGCCTGGGCCCTTGGCTTGATCGCCGGCATTTCCGTCTTGGTCAACGGCTGGAGCTATATCGCGATAGCCCTGGCGGCCAAGGCATCCAAGGGCTGAATTTACCCGGCCCGTGCAATGACTTAATTCTTATCCGCGCCCGGCAATTTCCTGTTGCCGGGCGTTTTTTTCGATGGCATCTTGCGGCCCAGTTGTTCCTCGAAGGCGATGCCTTCCAACAGGCCTTTTCGGATGCTGTCAATTCTCGGGCGCAGTCCCGGCAATCCGCATAACAAAGCCTATTGGTGGTGGCCACCTCCCGCCCGCCGTTGATGAAGCGCATCCTCACGATGCCCGACCCTGTTTCAAACACATCAACGGATCTCATTCATGACAACTGCAATTCTGCGCGGAGAAGACCGCGTGCTCAATGTCGTCTGGCCGAACGGTACCAGCTCCGATTTTCCCTTTCTGTGGCTCCGCGACAATTGCCCGAGCGGCTTTCACCCCGACACACATGAACGCCAGTTCGATCTGACCAGCATCTCTCCGGATCTGGCCGTCAGCGACGTTTCCCTGGACGGCGGCAACATCGTCATCACCTGGGAAGGCGAAGCTCATACCAGCCGCTTCGATCCGGACTGGCTCTTCAATCACCGGCCCGGCATCGGTCTTAAAGACTCGGCAAAGGTAGAGCCGTTTCATTGGCACGGCGACGTCCGGCAGGAAGATCTGCCGCGTGCCGGCGCCGATGAGCTGATGTCGGACGACACCACCCTGCTAGACTTCCTGATCGCGGCCAAACGGACCGGCCTTGCCTTTGTCGACGGCATGTCCGGCGACGCGGATGCCGGCATGGCCATGGCACGGCGGATCGGGTTCCTGCGGGAGACCAATTTCGGCACGACATTCGAGGTGATGTCCAAGCCGAAGCCGAACAATCTCGCCTACACGTCGCACGCCCTGCCGCTGCACACCGACCTTGCCAACCAGGAGCTGCCTCCCGGGTTCCAGTTCCTGCATTGCCTTGCCAATGAAGCCGAGGGCGGCGGCTCGACCTTCTGCGACGGGTTCGCCATCGCCGCCGATCTGCGCGCAGAAGATCCGGAGGCGTTCAGGCTCCTGTCTGAAACACCGGTGCCGTTCCGCTTCCACGATCAGAACTACGACATCCGGCGCCATCACACGGTGATCGATCTGGATCCGTTCGGAAACATGCAGGAACTGCACTTCAATGCGCATCTTGCCGGTATTTTCGATCTGCCGGCCGCCCTCATGGAGCCTTACTACCGGGCCTACCGGAAAGTCATGCAGATGACGCGATCCCGGACATACGTTTTGACGACGCGTCTCAGTGGCGGAGAGATGGTGATCTTCGACAACCGGCGCGTGATGCACGGCCGCGCGGCCTTCAACCCCAACACGGGCTTTCGCCACCTGCGCGGCTGCTATGTCGACCGGGGAGAATTCGACAGCCGCATTCGTGTTCTCAGCAGAGACAAAAGCTAACAGGCAAAGCGCAAGACCGCCCGGGCTTCTGTCGGAAGACCGGGCGGGCTTGCTTGTCGCACAGCCGGGAATGCAGCGAGGAGCCCTGTCCAAAATTGCCGCGGCGCAGAGCCGAACAGCGAGTAGGCCCCGGATCTGCGCGTTGCTTGTCTGGGGTGACGATTGAATTGGAAATCCTCATCCTGAGGAAGCGCATCAGCGCTGTCTCGAAGGATGGGCGGCTGGCGCCTGTGTTCGTCGCCATCCTTCGAGACAGGCCTGCGGCCTTCCTCAGGATGAGGCCGAAGATCGGCAAGGTCAGCGAAACAGGTCCATCGCGATGGGTGCACGACGCCCTCCCATCTGGTCACCCCGGACATGCGCGGCGCAGATCCGGGGCCTACTCGCCAGTCAGCTTGCGCCGTGTGGGCGATTATGCGCCAGAGCAAGACACCAGTTTCAAGCAGAACATCATGCGAAGATGCGCGCTTTTTCCTCTTCGGAGAGTGTCTTCCAGCCGCCCTCGTCCACACCATCCAGACCAAGGTCACCAATGCGGCTGCGCTTCAGCTCGCTCACATGGTTGCCGGTTGCGGCGAACATGCGGCGGACCTGGTGATAGCGGCCCTCATGCAGGGTCAGGCGCGCGGCCCTTTCGTCGATGACCTCCAGTTCGGCCGGCTTCAGCGGCTTTTCCTCGCTTTCCAGCATCATTTCCCCGGACGCGAACAGTTCGGTCTCGGTCCCTGTCATCGGACGGTCCAGCGAAACGTCGTAGACTTTCGGCACCTCCGATTTCGGCGAGATCACCTTGTGCAGGAAGGTTCCGTCATCGGTGAACAGCAGCAGCCCCGACGTTTCCTTGTCGAGGCGCCCGATTGTCGAAAGCGCGGGTTTGCGCACGCGAAACCGGTCGGGCAGCAGGTCGTAGACCAGTCGGCCCTGGTCCTTGGCCGAACAGGTGTAACCGACCGGTTTGTTCATCAGGATCACGACGCCCTGGGCCGGGTCGAGCGGTTCGTCATCGAACAGGATGTCCTCTTGCGCGGTCCTGCTGTCCGCCTTCAGGCGATTGCCGTCCTTGTCGGTGACCCAGCCATTGCGGATTGCGAGTTGCATCTCCTTGCGGCTGCCATAGCCGAGATTGGCGAGAAGCTTTACCAGCCGCATGTCATCGCGCTCCCTTTGCCTTCACCGCCCTGATCACCTTGTAACCGCCCTCATCAGCCAGCTGCGTGACGTCCGCAAAAACGTCCGACAGCGTTCGTTCGTAAGGCAGATGGCGATTGGCGACCATGTAGAATTCGCCGCTCGGGCGCAGTCCGCCCGCAGCCGCCCTGATGAACCCCTGACCGACATCGGCGCGGTCGGCCTTTCCGGTCTCGTGAAACGGCGGATTGGAAACGATGAAATCGTAAGGTCCCTCGATGCCTTTCGTCACGTCACACCAGACACCGTTCATGGCCCTCTTGCCCTTGAACGCCGACAGGTTCTCTTCCGCGAGATCAAGCGCGCGCTTTTCGGCTTCATAAAGATCGATCGAAGTCACCTTGGGCGCCTTTTCAAGGACCGTTCTTGCCAGGTAGCCGAAGCCGGCACCGAGGTCGGCACCGCGTCCCTTGAGCGTCTCGGGAAACAGTCCTGCGAGGAGTTTCGATGCCGGGTCGATGCGGTCCCAGGCGAAGAGGCCGGGCCTGCTGAGATAGGCCCCGTCCAGGACCTTCCTCGGCGCATCAAGCTCGCGCCACTGCCGCAAGAGCGCAATGTTCACCCGGTCCTCACGCACCTGTCCCCAGACGGCCCGGCACTTGCTCTTGGTGAGCTTGTCGACCTCACCAATCAGATCCGAAAGGTCCTTTTCGACCGTTTTTGCTCCCTCCGTGTTGGGTGCACTGGCGATGACAATCCCGCCCGCCTTTGCCCGCAAAACGGCCTCGGCGAGCTGCGCCCGCGCCTCCTGTCTCTGCCGTACGGGCAGGACAAGGACGGCGTCAAACTGTCCGTCCGGTGCTTCGGCAACGACCTTGAAACCGGACTTTTCCAGAGCGTCCCGGTCCGGTGCGAAGCTCTGTGCGCATGTCGGGACCAAGTCCTTGAGAGAAGCCAGCGCGCGGCCTGCGCGCGCGCGTAGAAACAGAACCGATGCCGACCTGTCGAGGTCGACGGCTTCGGTTTCAAGCGGCAACATCAGCGTCTCTAACGCGGGATCGGACATGAAGGACTTTCAGAGCTGTTTCGGATCAATGCTGGCTCATACAGCCAGCCTTGCCCGCCGTCAAAAACTACCGTCCGACTTGAAGACCTTGCCGTCGACCAGCAGGTTCAGCGGCAGGGAGCGGCCGTCCCCGGCGATCGCCACTTCCAACAGGACGCGGCTGGTATCGAGCCTTTCGATCTCGCGGCCTTCTCCCTCGGGTAGAAAGAAGGCATCTATGCCGTAGTCGATCCAGACCGTTTCCGCGGAGGTGGATCTGATGGTGCCGGCGATGGCAAGGCTGCCGGATTGCGGGCGATCTGATGAAACGGAAACCGGACGCGCCGCACCCCCGTTCTCTTGTTCGAGCGCGACAAAGACCGTTTGACCGGCCTTGAGGCTGTCAGCACCCTCCATGGTTCTCGGAATGCGTCCGATCGCCAGATTGATGATGACATAGTCTCCCCTGAGGAGATCCCTCGGATCGACCGGAACCAGCTCCAGGGTCACCACGGTGCCCGTCATCTGCACGTCGAGCCGGTCCACAAGCGGAACGGAGATCAGGGCAAGCTGCAGCAGCGCCAGAAGACCCCACTTCAAATAGGTGAGCGGGACATTTGAACGCCTGGCCAAGCCGGCGTCTGCCGGGACATCACTCATGACGTGGCCTCCCGTTCACCCGATTCGACGGATGCAGACGGTGTGCCGGTTCTGAAGACGCGTGCAAGCCACAGCGCGACACCAAGCAGGAGCACACCCGCCACCAGGAAAAACACGGATTGCCCGAGCAGCGTCCCGATCGTGACCTGCAGCAACCAGAGTGCGACCGCCGTAAGCCCGAGATAGGCACACAGCATCCAGTAGCGATTGTTGAACCATGTGGCGAGGGCACACAGCCCGACCAGCGCCGTCATCGATGCGGCTGCCAGCACGAGCGTGTTCGATGTGAATACCGGCATCATGACGGCGAGAAGCGCCAGGCCGGTTGCACCGAACAGCCCCTGTGCCTTTGCGGTCTTGTAGGACAGCAAAAGCCCGGCGACGAGAAAAACAACGGCTGCCGCAAGCGGGACAAGCGCCGGTACCGTCCAGATCGCGGCGGCATCAACATCCGACGCGATTTCCGGAACCACGATGAGCGCGGCGACCACAAGCGCGTTCAACACCAAAAACCCGGCGTCCTGCAGGGACCGGCTCATCAGCCAGCGGCCATGCGAACGCGCCGGCAACTCGCTGTTCCATTTCACGCAGAGATCGGCGATCGGATCAATCAGCACCATGAGCGCCGCCAGTCCGCCCGCACCCGCGAGCGACATGGCGAGCACGAAGCCGTCACCGGCGGACATCACGTCCGCGGCCTCGGCCAGCCATCTGCCAAAGGTCACCCACAGCAACGCAATGGCAAGCCAGCGCGACAATCGGGCGGGCGCGAAGATTGCGTGGGAAAACACCGCGATCAGGATCGCAAGGCCGATCAGATCCTGAATGGTTGTCGCTTCCCCGAGATCTGCGCGGCTGAACTGCCAGGTGAGCGCGGCGACCGCTGCCACGGTCAGCGATGCCTTCGATCCCGTGAACCAGGCAGCCGCAAGTGCGCCCATGCAGACCAGAAACGCACCTCCGGCCCAGTCCTCGGGCAAATGGAACATCTGCCCGACCAGAGCCATGCCGCCGACAAAAACAAGGGTTGCAAAGCCGGTGAGAAGGTCGGCAATTCCCTTTCGGCCTTTCGTGGCGGCCCGTGCCGCCGCCAGGTGGCTGGCAACGAGCAGCACCGCTATACCGACAAGCTTTACGGTTTTCGGAATGAAAGCCCAGTTGGCCGCGATAAAGGCGAACAAGGCCAGGGCGACGCAGATCATGCCGATCCCGGCCAGCGCCATCGGCAGCCGCGACCGTCCATCCTCCTGCTCCTGATCGCGCAGGATCGAGGCAGCTCCGGACGAACTGACCCATCCTTTCGCCACCCAGTCTTCCAGGTCGTCTTTCAGTCTTTTCCTGTAAGCCCAGTCGAACATCAGTTTTGCCGGCGCCGCCGCTTATTGCTGTAAACCCTGAATGTGATAGCAGACCCTGCCGATTCAATAACGTCCTGCTCACCGATACTTTTGCTTGCGGTGGACAACTGCCGCGTTGAGTTCACTTGCAGACAGTTCTCTTCGTGCTGTTTTTTTGCGCTTGGCGACGTTTGTTCCGAGCCAGTCAAGCTACCAATTTCAACGGAGAAACGGCCCGTTTCCAGCGTTTTGTAACGCCGCGCCGTTGTCCTTGGAACGTTGTTTGCGCCGCAAATTGCAACAGACGATTGATTACATTGAAGGCACGCAAACATCGTGCTTGATTTTTGTGCAAGCACCTTTCACACTTCGCCGGAAAAATCGAAAACACAGGGGAACAACATGCGTCTTTTGAAAAGCGCCGCGCTCGCATTGATGATCAGTGGAGGCAGCGCGTATGCCGAGACCGATATCAAATTCACACTGGACTGGAAATTCGAAGGCCCGTCGGCACCCTTCTTCATTGCCCTCGACAAGGGCTACTTCAAGGACGAGGGTCTGAACGTGACGATCGACAGCGGCGCCGGTTCGCGCGAATCGCTGCCACGCGTCGCGACCGGGACCTATGACATGGGCTTCGGCGACATCAATGCGCTCATCAAGCTGATGGACGAACAGCCGGATCTCAAGGTCAAGGCCGTGATGATGGCCTACGAAACACCGCCGTTCGCCGTGATCGGCCGCAAAAGCCAGGGTGTGACGGAAGATCCAAAGTCACTTGAAGGCAAGACACTGGGCGCCCCGCCACCTGATGCCGCTTTCGGACAATGGTCCGCTTTTGTCGACGTGGCCGGCCTCGACACCAGCGGCATCACCATTGAGAATGTCGGCTTCCCGGTTCGCGAGCCGATGCTGGCGCAGGGACAGGTGGACGCGATTTTCGGCTTCTCGTTTTCCTCCGTCCTGAACCTGAAGGCACAGGGCGTTCCGGAAGACGATATCTCACTGATCCTCATGGGTGAGAACGGCCTCGACCTCTACGGCAACGTTGTCATCGCCAACACCGATTTCGCCGCCGAAAACCCGGACGCGGTCAAGGGCTTCGTCAAGGCTCTGACCAAGGGCTATCTGGACGCGATCGCCGATCCGGCCGCCGCCATCCCCTATGTCATGAAGCGGAACGAAGTTCTCGATGAAGCCGTCGAAGTGGATCGCCTGACGATGGCCGTGGAAGGCTCGATCGCGACACCGGCCGTCAAGGAAAACGGTTTCGGAGGCGTCGATATGGAAAAGCTGGCGAAGTCCATGGAATATCTCCAGACATCCATGGGTGTCAGCGATACACCGCCGAGCCCGGAGAAGGTTTTCGACAGCAGCTATCTTCCTCCCAAGGAAGAACGGATGGTCAAGTAATCCCACCGCGTCTCCTTAAATCAATCGCTCCTGCGGTCAGCATGATGACCGCAGGAGCCCTGTTTCGGACCTTGTCTTGACCGGATTTGTAGACCTCAGAAACGTGCGCCTGTCCTACGGCCAGGCAGCCGATGCGACCCTTGCCCTCGACGGATTGGACATGAGCATCCAGAAAGGTGAGTTCGCGGCCGTCGTCGGCCCGTCGGGCTGCGGAAAATCAACGCTCATGAAACTCGCCACCGGACTGATCACCCCGCAGGAGGGAACCGTCGAAGTTGCCCATCAGGAGGTGTCGGGACCGGTTTCCATCGCGGGCATGGCATTCCAGAACCCGTCGATGCTGCCGTGGCGCAGCACGATTTCCAACGTGATGCTGCCGCTGGAGATCGTCCAGCCGCACCGCGCCAACCTGCGGCGTGAAAAGGCGGCCTACACTGCAAAGGCGGAAGAACTGCTCAAGCTTGTCGGCCTCGGCGGATTCGGAGAGAAATTTCCCTGGCAGCTGTCCGGCGGCATGCAGCAGCGCGCAAACCTCTGCCGCGCGCTCATTCACGATCCGGCCTTGTTGATGCTCGACGAACCCTTCGGCGCGCTGGACGCCTTCACGCGTGAGGAACTCTGGCAGGTCATGCGCGACCTTCATACGGAAAAAAGCTTCACGGTCATCCTAGTCACCCATGATCTCAGAGAAGCCGTTTATCTTGCAGACACCGTTTTCGTCATGAGTGCGAGACCGGGCAAGATCATCGAGCGGCGGGAAATCACCTTCCCCCGGCCCCGGCCGATCGACCTGATCTACGAGGCGGCGTTCAACGACATCGTTCACGACCTGAGGGCGTTGATCGCGGAAGCGAGGGTGGCGGCATGACCTCTTCACGCTGGATCGCTCTCGCCCCCTGGCTCTGGACCATCGGACTGTTCCTGGTCTGGGAACTGGCAGTCAAGATTTTCGATCTGCCGGTCTTCATACTGCCGGCGCCGACGGACATCTGGGCCGCGATCGTGAAATACTGGTCGCCAATCTGGAAAAACTCCGTGCAGACGCTGTTCACCACCGTTGCCGGCTTTCTTCTCGCCGTCGTCGGCGGACTTGCGCTCGGCCTTGCGATTGGCTGGAGTCGCGCGATCTATGCCGGTCTTTATCCGCTGATGATCGGCTTCAACTCCATTCCGAAGGTCGCGGTCGTTCCGATCCTGGTGATCTGGTTCGGCATCGGCACCATTCCGGCCGTCCTGACGGCATTCCTGATTGCGTTCTTTCCGATCGTTGTGAATGTCGCCACGGGTCTTGCGACCATCGAACCGGAAATGGAAGATGTCCTGCGCGCGCTCGGCGCCAAGAAGCTGGACATCATGCTGAAAGTCGGCATACCGCGATCGATGCCCTACTTCTTCGGCTCGCTGAAAGTGGCGATAACGCTAGCCTTCGTCGGCTCGGTGATATCGGAAACCGTGGCTGCGAACTCCGGCATCGGACACATGATGCTGGCGGCGCAGTCGCAGTTCAACGTTCCCCTCGTGTGGGCCGGACTTGTCGCGCTCGCGGTGCTTGGCATCGTGATGTATGCGATCATGGCGTGGCTGGAAATCCGGATGACCGGCTGGGCGCACCGCGGCAACAGGTCCTAGGGTACGGACCCATAAATGAAGCCCATTTGGCGGCAGAAATGGCAAAATCTCGCAAGGAAGCGTGCGCAGAGCGGGCCTTTGCCCGGTCAAGCGCGGTGACGCTGCGAGGTAAAGCCATTTTGCCGTCCTTCGGATTTGGCCGTTTTGGCCATCTGCTGCGTCGCGAAAGGCTTGAAAATGAACCACATTTCCTGCGCTTTCGCTCCTCGCAGTCGGTCAAAACGATCCAAACCAAATTGGCTTCATTTATGAGTCCGCACCCTAGGGTCAGGACTCATTTCAGAGCCTGTTTCCGGGTGAATACCAAGGGGGGCTCTGGTGGGGCGTCCGAGAGGCCCGGACGCCCTTTTTCTTGCTTCCGCTTATTCGGCAGGTTCTTCGGACTTGCGCGCAGACGTGCCCGGCTTGCGGCCTGCGGCAGGTTTGGAAGCAGCCGCCTTGCGCGAGGGGGCCTTTCGTGCCGCCGGCTTGCGCGGTGTTGCCTTCTGCGCCACCCGCGTCTTTGCTGCGGCGGCGGTGGGTTTCCTGACCGGCGTCTCAATGGCAGCCGGTTTGGTGTCCGCCTTCGCCGGAGTAGCGCTCTCTGCCAGCGGGTCTTCGGTGATGTTGCCGGTCGCGGGCGGCAGCCCGAGCACCTTGTGGAAACTCTGAAGCATCTCCAGCGTGTGCGGCGTCATCTCGTCGATATCGCCCGGGATGTACCGCACGACCTTCGCCGCAAGCTCGCGCTCCTCCTTGGATTTCAGAAGCTTCGGCAACGTCGACAACGCGCGCTCCGGCGCAAACTCGACAATCAGCGTCTGCTCCTGGAGCATGAAACTGCGCTCGTCCGGCGTAAGCGACCTGAAGGGCTCGTCCTGGGTGAGAACACGTGAGGACCGCTCCAGTCTGTCCCGGCGCACATTGCCGCGGCTCTCGGCAAGCAGGATCAGCATCCGGACAACGGCCTCGCGGAATCCACCCTCCTCGACATGCATCAGGGCGGCCTGGACCGGCGGCAGGCTGCGCAGTTCGTCCGCATGCTTGAGCGTCCGGCCCGGCTGCTTCGTTCGTCCGAACCAGCGCATGTAGGGCGATCCCCAGATGGTGTAGAACAGGTTCTCATACATGGTGTCGCGCAGGTCCCGGAACAGATCCATGGATTGCTCGATCATCGCCGCGTTGACGCGTTCCAGTTCCACAAAGGGATTGTCGGATGCAACCGGTTGACGCTCGGCTTTCGCTTTTTCGGCCCAGCCCGGGAGCGCGCTCAGGAACGGGTTCATGCTGGAAAAGAGCTCCCGCTGCAGCCGCAGGGGATGGGTGCGCCGCCGCAAATCCGCGCTCTGCTCGGTTACACCCGCCTGCACGAACGGGCGTACGCACACGTCGTAGAACTCGGCCTGCTGTTCGGACGCCCTTGCGACCGCGGCAAACGGAATCTCGTCTTCGCGGCCATCGTCGAGCGCGCGCAGGTCATCCATGCCCCGTTCGTGGAAACTGACCGTGAACTGGCGGTCGAGGAGCTCACCCTCGTAGTCATCGATCGACATCTCGTAGAGACCCGGCGGCAGCGCCTCGATGGTTTTCAGCGTCGAGGTCACTTCCGTGTGCTCCTTCTTGGCGATCTTGGAGGATACGAAAATTCCGAGGTGACCGACCTGATCATGAACCATGTAGATGATCCGCTGGCCGCGGATCGCGATTTCCCGCTCGTCCGTGTAGGTGTCGAGGATCCAGTTCAGCGCCTGTTGCGGCGGGGTGATGTTGTCGCCGAAGCTGGCAAAAACGATAATGGGCGCGCGGATCTGCTTGATATCGACATTCCGGCCCGGCTCGAGCTGCGCTTCGTTCTTGGACAGGCGGTTGCCGACAAAAAGCTGTTCGACGATCCACTTCATTTCCGCCTCGTTCAGCAGGAAATAGCCGCCCCACCAGCGCTCGAATTCGAGGAAGCGATGCGGCTCCGTGTCGACCTTGGCATAAAGGTCGTAATACTTGCCGAAATAGTTTCTCGCCGGATTGAGAAGCTCGAAATTCTGGACAATGTCCGCACCGTCAAACACGCCGTGCCCAAGGTCGGAGTAGAACATGGCGTTGTAGGTTCCGCCCAGAATTCCGCCGTTGTAGCGCATCGGGTTTTCGCCGACCCGCCCCGCCCAGGTTGAAACCGGCGCGCCGTTGAGGATGACCGGGCCGGTGAGATCCGGGTTGGTCGCGGCGAGCAGCAGCGTTGCCCAGCCGCCCTGACAGTTTCCCGTGACCACCGGGTTGGGCGCCTCGGGATGCAGCTCCTTCACCTTGCGCACGAACGCGGCCTCGGCGCGCGTGACGTCGGCCAGCGTCTGGCCCTTTTCCGGCATGCGCCTGAAGGCGACAAAGTAGACGGGGTGACCGTCGCGAAGGGCGACCCCGACCTGACTGTCCGGCTTGAAACCGCCGATGCCCGCACCATGTCCGGCGCGCGGATCGATGATGATATAGGGACGCTTCCAGGGCTTGGGATCGCGGCACGGGGTGTTTTCAGGCGGCCTGATCTTCAACAGCATGTAGCAGCAGGGATGCGGCAGATCCGCGCCGTCGAGAACCAGATCATAGTCATAGATCAGGACCGGCGGGCAGCCTGCCTCCTCGTGCTCGATGAAATTGTCGCCGCGCTGGCGCAACGTGTCCATCGTGAGCACGACACGCTGAGCCGCATCCTTCCAGTAATTCTCAAAAGCGTTGTAGAGCGCCCCTTGCGTCTGCACCTGCGTCAGGTCTTCGAACGCCTTGCCGTAGGCCGTCAGGCTGTCCTGCCAGCGCTGCCTGTGCACATCCGTGATGTGGGTCAGATGCTTGCTCAGGCCGCGCCCCATCAGTTCCGCCATGTTCGACATCTCGGCCGCCTGGGCCTGCCATGCGGTGATGCGCTGCGAAGGCGACCAGGCCGTGGCATCTTCCAGGGAATGCAGAAACTCGTTGTGGCCCTTTTCGAGCGCGTCGAAAATGTCCTTCATGAGGACCTCCTATCCAACAATGCTGTAGCCGCCGTCGATGAAGTGAATGCCGCCCGTAACGTTGAAGGCCTCACGGCTCGCAAGAAACGCGGCATAGGCACCCACATCGTCGATCGTTGCAAGGTGATGTGTGGGCGCTCGCTCGGCGGCGTCGTTCAGTAGTTCGTCGAATTCCGCGATCCCCGATGCCGCTCGTGTCCTCAAGGGCCCGGGAGACAGCGCGTGCACCGATATCCCCTTTGGCCCCATCTCGGCCGCCGCATAGCGGGTCGCGGCTTCAAGCGCCGCCTTGACCGGCCCCATGACCCCGTAGTTCTCGACCACCTTCTGCGCGCCCATGAAAGAAACCGTCATGCAGGTGCCCCCGTGCGGCATCAGGGGCTCGGCCCTGCGTATGAGCCGCAGGAACGAGTGAACGGAAATGTCCATCGCCAGGGAGAACCCGTCCGCGGAGCAATCCACGACACGGCCGTGAAGATCGTCCTTCTTCGAAAAGGCGATGGAATGCAGCAGCGTGTCGAGCTTGCCCCATCTCTCACCGATCGCGGCAAAGAGGGCCTCCGCTTCATCTTCGTCGCGCACGTCGAGCGGTGCGATGATGTCCGCACCAAGCTCCTCGGCCAGAGGGCGAACATACGGCTCCGCCTTCTCATTGAGATAGGTGATCGCCAGGTCCGCCCCCTGCTCACGAAAGGCCTTCGCACAGCCATACGCGATGGACTGGTCGTTGGCGACCCCGACCACAAGGGCCTTGAACCCCGTCAAATCAAACATGACTGTCAGCTCCTGACGTCAAAACAGACTGGAACCGGCCTGAAGCCGGACGAGACCTCCCGTCGTTTCGGCCGCAACCTGAAACTCTTCGCACTGCAACATGATCACTGTGACGACACAATGACTTTCCGCAAAATAGGTGATTGTGCGTGGTGGATGTTATCGCGAAATTTACTTACTTTAGGTTAGTTTAAGCAATACAACCGGCATACAACTTCAATTTGAAAATAATTAAAGCCTTGTTATTTTGGAAAAAAGGCTCATCTTAAATTATGGTTATGTTGTGATTTCAACTCAATCTGTGTTAATTAAACAGAAAAATATATTAGATCTTGAGGACCGCGTCATGAAGAAAGTTTTGATTGTCCTTCTGCTATTGTCCGGTAGTTCTGCACCAGGCTTTGCACAGACAGCGTGTAACCCGGCAACGCAATATTGTCGGTAACACGGCAAATGTAGACTGGCACCGGACATGCCCGACCTCGTCGCCCTGCTATTTGGCGCGCTGATCATCGGCGTGTTTTCCTACGAGCGTTTCAACAAGGCGACTTATGGCAGCCGCAGGCAACTCGAACGCCTTGTCGATCTGCTGACGCCCGACAAGCTCCGGGCGCGCAAGACGGTTTTTCACGCGTATACGTTCTACGCGCTGACAATGCTGCTCATCTACTTCTTCCTGTGCGCCTACGCAGAGGTCATCCCCTATCTCGGGGGACCGGACATCCTGGCCGATACGGTCGGCGCCAGCCAGTTGCCGACCGCACCGACGGAGGAAGCGGCCGGTTCCACGGTCGGTTTCGTGCCGCTCAGCAACAACGAGAGCGTTTTCTGGGCCCAGCCGCTGTCGAGCGAAACAGGCCCAGCCGAAAAACGGAACTTTCTCGACATCGGCATCGACCCGTCCATCTCGCTCACGATCGCACTCATCATCGTCGGCCTCGCCCCGACCTTCCCGGTCCTGCAGCGTTTCGAAGACTGGATGCGCAGTGCGGCGCACCGGCTGGCAGGCATTCCGACGCGCGTCATCGGCGCGGGCGAGGATCTTCAGCGCAACTCGATCCAGCTTCGTGATGAAGGCGACGAAGACAACGACATTCCGAAAAACAGCCTGCTGATCCCGCGCGGTCATTGGGAACGCATCCGGCACTATTCGCAGGCTGCCGGCGGGCAACTGGCCGATCCTCAGGATTTTCACGAGGATCTTGACCTCATTTTTTCCATTTCCTCGTGGATCCTGGACCGGAAACTCAAGCTGGCAAATGCCAGCCAGCGCGAGGAATTCGACAAGCTCGAAGCCGCCCTGACACGGCGCCGGGACGTCCTGCTGCTGGAGCTCGATGAAAAATCGAGCTACCAGGCCGGTGAAACTGCCGCGGCCCCGGAGAAAGCCGATGCGACAGCAGAAGCCGACGCTCCCCAGGAAGGAAACGGTTCAGGAGAAAACCCGGCGGCCACCGAGAAGAAACGCGCCAGCTGGGAACGGCTGGCCGAAGAAGCCGATCACCTCGCCGATGACCTCTGCATCTTGCTTGCGCTCTATGTCGAGCACGAAATCATCATCCCGGACTCAGGCGCTCAACGGCTTGAGAAAAATGCCACCAGTTCGGTCAGGCAACAGATCCTTGCGAAGAAGAAGCTCGAGGCCTTTCTGAGTGATCTGTTCAATGAGCATGCGGGCCCCGTGCACTCCCGCTCACACGCGATGCTGACGATCCTGTGGTCCGCTGGTATCACGGTCTCGCTCGCGCTTGCGTGGAGCGTCTTTCCCGGTCCATATGAAACCGCGCTTCAAAGCGGCTCCGCGGGGAGCCCCTACTGGCGCGCGCTCGGATATGCCACCACCTCTTTCAACAGCTTCTGCGTTCCGATCATCATCGCCCTTGCGTTGCGCGACGGTGCGCGCCAGACCCACCGCTGGCGGAACATGTCACAGGCGCATTGGACGAAGCGGCTTCCGCAAGCCGCCGCGCTTGTCTTCGTTTCCTGGGCTGTCGCCACGCTGTTCATCATTGGCCTGGTTCTCTGGCGCTCGGCCATTGAATCGGGCGGTTGGGAAGAAAACCAGCGCACCGTCTGGGCGACGCTGCAGGCATCTTTCGAATACAATGCACCGACGCCTCTGAGAGGCGCAGTCCTTGCCCTGATCCTCGTCGTTCTGCTGGATGCAGCAACGTCATTGTCCCGTGCCGAAGTGTCGCAAAAGACAATGGCCTGGAGCCGGGGCTGGGCGATCCGGGCAGCAATCCTCATGGGGCTGTGCGGCGGCGCTACCCGCTTCCTCACGTCCTGGGCGTCCGCGCTCAACCGGTCGGCAGAGCAACCGCAACTCGACGCGATCGACCACGGCCTGATCGCCTACGCGGCAATCTATTCCGCGATACTCGGCTTCCTGGTGGTCTTCTGTGTCGCCGAGGCACTTCAGAACCAGCGTCGGCGGCAATCAGGGGTAAGCACGAAATCAGGGCCGCTTGTCGGCCAGACGTCGACAAAGTCCAGATCGGCTGCGTCGTCATGAAGTGGATGATTTGTCTTTCCCTGGTTTTCGTGCAGGCTTTCGCTGACACCTGGACGGCTGCCGCAGACGAACACGCTGCGCCCATCAAGATGGCCGTTCGCACGGATACCCGCCCCTTCATCTGGAAGAATACTGCCTCGGACGAATTTCTGGGTTTTTACTGGGACATCTGTACGGAGGCGATCTACCGCGCAGGCTATCAGGTTGAGACTGTCGAAATCAGCTCGGCCGAGCGGATATCCATTCTCAACACCGGCCGGACCGGTCCGGACGATGACCGGAAAGCAACGGCCAAAATCGCATCTCTGAAAGGCGAGCTGCCCGCTGGCAGCCAAGCGAAGCCCGCGTCCACCGAAATTGATTTTCTGTGTGACCCAACCACGATCACCCTTCAGCGCATGCGCAGCTTTCCGATCGAAGAGAAGACGCCCGTCCTTCATTTTTCGCAGATCGTCTTTGTCGCCAACAGCTCCTTCGTGAAGTCCAAACAGGGCAAGGACATCACCAGGAACGAAGGCAAATTGCCGGAAGACGGGCCGGAACCGACATGCGACTGCATCCTTCCCTGGATTGACCATCTCGGTGCTACAGCGCGCGGCGAGCCGTCTCCCGCGCACAGCTGCAAAACCCCCTGGTGGCCGGAGAAGACAGCGGACCAGACCGACAGTCCCGAAGACGGTGACGTTACCGATGCCGAAGGGGAGCCCCAGAGCAAGCAGGCAAGTTTCTGGGACCGTTTCAAGATCGAGTTCCAGTTCGTTCCGGCAACACCCCAGCAGGTCAAGACCGAAGGGCCCAAGGACTATGAAATCTGGGGGTACGTGGAAGGCTCCACGATCGGCGATGCACTGAATACGCTGCTGAGCAAGCCGCCCAGGAACCGGATCGGAGCCAAGATCGTCTGTTCGCGCAGCTATACCTCGCATACGGCAGCGGCGCGGGCGTTCTGCAACGGGAACCTGTCCCGCTACTATGGCGATCTCGACATCGTGCAGGCTTCGCTTGCGGACCAGCGCAACCAGACCCGGACGGAATGCGCCATGGATCCGGCGCCGTCGGGCACCGGCCGCTACGAGCCCTACGCCTTCGTCATTTCATCGAGAGAACATCCGGGCTTGCCGGAAAAGATCGATCTTGCCCTTTACAGCATGTTTCAGGACGGCACGATCGAGCGCCTGTTCGCCGGCCATTTCCCGGACACCCAGATGTCCGACTTCCTCAACACGCTCTTCCGGATCAACAGCATTCCCGCCGGTACCATCGTGGTGGAAGGCGCTGAAGACGAACAGTCCGACGAGACAGCTCAGAACTGAAAAAGCCGGCCCCGCGATCGCGGGGCCGGCCTTCATTCGCATGCATTTCAGTGCGGGGTCTTACGCCAGATCGAAACGGTCCGCGTTCATGACCTTGGTCCAGGCGGCAACGAAGTCCTTGACGAACTTGGCCTGGTTGTCGTCCTGGGCGTAGACCTCTGCATAGGCGCGCAGGATCGAGTTGGAGCCGAAGACGAGGTCCGCGCTGGTCGCCGTCCATTTCAGCGTGTTCAGCTGGCGGTCCCGGATCTCGTAGGTTCCGTCGGACGCCGGCAGCCAGCTGTTGGACATGTCGGTCAGGTTGACGAAGAAATCCGTCGTCAAAGCGCCTTCGCGGCCGGTGAAGACACCGTGCTTGGAGCCGCCGTGGTTCGCACCGATGACGCGCAGGCCGCCGACGAGAACCGTCATTTCCTGCCCGGTCAACCCGAGCAGCTGCGCCCGGTCGAGCATCATTTCTTCAGGGCTGACCGCGTAGTCTTTCTTTTCCCAATTGCGGAAGCCGTCCGCAAGCGGTTCCAGAACCTCAAAGCTTTCCGCGTCGGTCTGCGCGTCGGTCGCGTCGCCGCGGCCCGCGCTGAACGGGACGGTGGTGTCGAAACCGGCGGCCTTGATGGCCTGCTCTACACCGACATTGCCGGCCAGAACGATGACGTCGGCAAGCGAAGCGCCGCTCTCGGCCGCGATCGGCTCAAGGGCAGCGAGCACCCTGGCGAGCCGTGCCGGTTCGTTGCCTTCCCAGTCCTTCTGCGGGGCAAGCCGGATGCGGGCGCCGTTGGCACCGCCGCGCTTGTCGGAGCCGCGAAACGTGCGGGCGCTGTCCCAGGCGGTGGCGATCATGTCGGCAGCGGAGAGACCGCTTGCGGCAATCTTCGCCTTGACCGCATCGACGTCGTAGGAGGTCGATCCCGCCGGGACCGGGTCCTGCCAGATCAGATCTTCAGCGGGGACGTCCGGTCCGAGATAGTTGGCGCGCGGACCCATGTCGCGGTGGGTCAGCTTGAACCAGGCGCGGGCAAAAGTGTCACGGAAGTAGGCTTCGTCTTCCATGAACTTGCGGCAGATCTCGTTGTAGACCGGGTCCATTTTCATGGCCATGTCGGCATCGGTCATCATCGGGTCGTGACGGATGGACGGGTCGGTCGCGTCGACCGGTTTCTCGCCTTCCGGCATGTCGACGGGTTTCCACTGCCATGCGCCTGCCGGCGACTTCGTCAGTTCCCATTCATAGTTGAACAGGTAATCGAAATAGCCCATGTCGAACTTGGTCGGTTCTTTCGTCCAGGCGCCTTCGATACCGGAGGTGAACGCATTGGTCGCCTTGCCGTCCTGGCCGGGGTTGGACCAGCCGAGACCCTGCGCCTCGACGCCGGTCGCTTCCGGCTCGACACCGATCTTGTCGACGGCACCGCGGCCATGCGCCTTGCCGACGGTGTGACCACCGCAGGTCAGCGCAGCCGTTTCCTCGTCGTTCATGGCCATGCGCTTGAAGGTTTCGCGGATATGCGCGCCGGTCTTGACCGGGTCCGGGTTGCCGTTCACCCCTTCCGGGTTCACGTAGATCAGGCCCATGTGAACGGCTGCGAGCGGGTTTTCCAGCGTCGAGGCATCGTCCAGATTGTCATAGCGGTTCTCGGACGGCGCCAGCCATTCCTGCTCGGATCCCCAGTAGACGTCGGTCTCGGGACCCCAGATGTCCTCGCGGCCGAAACCGAAGCCGAAGGTTTTGAAACCCATGGATTCGTAGGCCATGTTGCCGGCCAGGATGATCAGGTCGGCCCAGGACAGGGCGTTGCCGTATTTCTTCTTCACCGGCCAGAGCAGGCGGCGTGCCTTGTCGAGGCTGGCGTTGTCCGGCCAGGAGTTGAGCGGCGCGAAACGGATGTTGCCGGAGCCGGCACCACCACGGCCGTCCTGCATGCGGTAGGACCCCGCCGAGTGCCATGCCAGACGGATCATGAGCCCGCCGTAGTGGCCCCAGTCAGCCGGCCACCAGTCCTGGCTGTCCGTCATCAGGGCGCGGACATCGGCCTTGACCGCTTCGTGATCCAGCCCCTTCGCAGCTTCGCGGAAACTGAAATCCGGATCCATCGGGTTGGTCCGGGCTCCGTGCTGATGCAGGATGTCGAGGTTGAGCGCATTCGGCCACCATTTCGTAACCGGCTTTTCCATTGACGTGTTACCGCCGTGCATGACCGGGCATCCGCCCGCTTTGTCGACTTTTGCGTCCATATTCCTCTCCAATTCGAGTCCCGGTGCGACGCACCGCACTTACACAACTCCGGTCCGGTGACAGCATTTTGACAGTTCGCGCTTCGATGAGCGCGCTGACGATCCAGATGCTGGCAGGTGGCCGGAGAACTCCGTGATCTGTTACCAGGCCGTTCCGTGTGACTACATTTAAGGTGCAGATCGCGCGTTTCCAGACTGGTGTGATTCTAAACTAGCAGAGCCTATCGATCAGAAGAAGTTGAATTTACTGATCGCTTTGATAGGATTTTCTTATGATAAATATCACGCTGAAACAACTCCGGTATTTTGAAGCCCTGGCCCGTCACGGTCACTTCGGAAAAGCGGCGGATGCCTGTGCGATTTCGCAACCGGCCCTGTCGATGCAGATCAAGGAAATGGAGGAAGCGCTCGGTGCTTCCCTGATCGAACGCGGCCCCCGGCAGGTCAGACTGACGCATTTCGGTGAAGTCGCCGTCGAGCGCGCCCGCGACATCCTGCGCGCCGCAGAAGAGCTCGGCGATCTGGCCCGGGCCTCGCGTGACCGGCTTGTCGGGCGGCTGCGCATCGGCGTGATCCCGACGATCGCGCCCTACCTGCTTCCGCGCGTTATCGGAGCCTTGTCCGAACAGCATCCCGAGCTTGAGATCCATGTGCGCGAAACGGTCACGCCAAAGCTCATTCAGGAACTCGGGGAAGGCAAGCTGGACACGGCGATCGTCGCCCTGCCCGTTTCCGAAGGTTCTCTCGCGGAGACACCGCTGTTCAGCGAAGCCTTCATGCTGGTCCGCTCGTCCAGCGATGCGGACGCGCCCATGCCCAGCGCCGACAGGCTGCGGGAAATGCGGCTTCTGCTGCTTGAGGAAGGCCATTGTTTTCGCGACCAGGCCCTGTCCTTCTGCAACCTGCCTTCCGGCCCGCCGCGTGAAGTGCTCGATGCCAGTTCGCTGTCCACGCTGGTCCAGATGGTCAGCGCCGGCATGGGGGTGACGCTCATTCCGGAAATGGCCGTCCCGGTCGAAACCCGTTCGGCCTCCGTTTCCGTGTGCCGCTTCGAAGATCCCGAACCCACACGGACTGTCGGCATGGTCTGGCGCAAATCCAGCCCGCTGGCGGGTCAGCTTGGCGAAATCGCGGAGATCGTCAGGACCTGCTGCTAGGGTCAGGACCCAAGGCGGCAGCCGTCACAGGCTGCTGGTCGCGTCCAGAAGCGCCGGGACGACTTCGAGGAAAAGAAGCGTGTTCATCCGAACGGTCTCCGTCTGCGGATAACCGCCATTCATGGCGATGACGGTTCCCGTTTCCTTTTTCATGACCAGCACCTGACCATGAATTCCGATGAAGACCATCATCTTGTGGCCCTTGATGTTCAGGATCCTGATCTGGTCCTTGTACCAGCCGTCGGACGCAAGCGCGGCCTCCTTGCCGACGGACCAGGCTGCCCTGACCCGGTCGTTGCCTTCCCAGATTGCATCCAGGAACGACTTCGGCACGATCTGCTCACCGAGATGGTTCTTGCCATCATTCAGGAACATGCGGCCGACACGCGCCAGGTCGCGCGTGCGCATGTTCAACCCGCCGGAGGCCACCGTGTAACCGCGCGGATCGGCCATCCAGTAGGCGTTGCCCTCAACCCCGAGCCTTGACCACAAACGCTCCTGCATGAACGCGGCAAGGCCGGTTCCCGTCACCTTTTCGGTCACGAGACCCAGCAATTCCGTATTCGGATCCTGATACTGGTAATGGGTCCCCGGTTCGTATTTCCGCTCGGACAAGGTCTGCAGATACTCGTTGATGCCCGACAGACCGCTGTCGTTCGGACCGTTCCATTCCTGCGACTGCGTGAACTTCGGATCCCACGACATGAACGGCGGCGTGGGGATATCAAGCCCGGAATTCATGTCGGCGACATCCTGCACAGACACACCGCCAAACGCGGTCGCCGCATATTCCGGAAGGTAGTGTTCCACGGGTTTGCTCATGTCGAGCAGCCCTTCGGCGGCCGCGATGCCGGCCAGTGTCGCCGTGAACGATTTGGTCACCGACATGTCGAGATGGGTCGAGGCCGGCGTCATCCCGTCCCAGAAATGCTGATGCAGCAGCCGGTCGCCCTTCAGCACCACCATCGAATGATTGAGCAGCCTGTCGCGCAGGATTGTCTGCAGGTCATGGACGCCATCGGCATCTCTGGCAGTCAGAGCCGCGAGATCAAGCGCCCCGTTCTCGTCCCGCCATTGTTCGGGCGCGACCGCATCACCGGCGCTGATTTCGTAGTGCCTTGTGAACCGGTAGGCCTGCGGAAACGTGACGGCAGCGAATTCGCCGCTGTCCCAGTTTTCCTGCGTGATGCCGAACGCTGCAACCTGTTCCAGAAAACCGGAGTCCGGAGGCAGTAGGTCCGTGGAGACTGCGGCTGACGACACCGTCATTCCAATTGCAAACGAAAGCGTTCTGAGCATGATGAGGCCTCGATGAAAAAGGATGGATGCTGTGAAAGGCGGAACGGTAACGCCGGAACCACAATCCTGCAATGCATTCGGTGCCCTGATGCACGCCCACCGGTCTCCGAGGCCGGTCGCTGTTCCCCAGTCAGAAATGAAGGCGTTTTCCCTGTCATCAACTCATTGAATTGAAGAGATGGAAAGTCCCGCGTTTCCTCCTCATCCCGAGGAGCACGCTCGTGTGCGTCTCGAAGGCTTGGCGAAGGGTGCATTGCCGGGCGGCCCATCTTTCGAGACAACGCTGTCGCGCGTCCTCAGGGGGAGGTTGTTCCCCTCGCCCTTCATGTCCCGGCGTCAATCCACCGCGGCGTCAGGCCAACAGGCCCGAAGGGGAATGATCGGCATGGATTGCAGGGTCAAGCCCTGCAATGACCGGAGAAGTGAGACATGCTCCAGAAAGTTAAATCCCTCCATTGGTCATGCCATGGCTTGACGCACCGCTGTCCGGTTTAACCTGAATTGATCCAGTGAGGCAGTCTGCAGCCAATGAACTTGTCATTCCGGCTGAAGCAAAGCGGAAGGCCGGAACCCAGTAATCACCTGTTTCTCCTTCTTCGCACAACCTCTGGCCATTTGGAGTACTGGTTCCCGGTCTTGCCGCGCTTGCGGCAAACCGGGACGACAAATCGGGGAAAACAATTCCGGAACTTTAACTGGCCGTCCACGGCATCGCATGGCAGACCGCGTCCCGGCACCTGTCCTTCATTTCCGGTCATGCCATGGCTTGACCATGGCATCCATGCCGTTCCATTCCCGGCTACGCGGTCTTTCGCCGAGGAGACGCAATGGCATGGATTGCCAGATCAAGTCTGGCAATGACGCGCGATGGCGCAATTGCGCGTTTGCCGGGTCGATTTCGAAGAAATGCCTCAATCTTCAAAACAGGACTAGCGCTCGTCGCTATCGTTCGAAGCACTCCGTCGGCAATCGTGCTCCAAGCCGTTCCGCCCCTGCATTATCCACCGTCATCCCGGCCAAGCGCAGCGCGAGCCGGGATCGGAGAGCCATAGGTGCTGGCGGTTATTGCGCGCGCCTTCCCCCAAAACGGTCGTTCCCCGGCCCCGCGTCTCACGTTGTTCACCCCGGGTGACAGTGGAGGTTGGAGGAATTGCGGCCGCTGTCCGGAGGAGACCCTACCCTCGGGTACAGCCTCTTGAATGAGACTTCCGCCTAGATCTTTCGGGCAACGACGAAGCGGCTGCGCGGTTCCGGATAGGTGCCGGTTTCAATGATGTCGAAACCGGCCTTTCCGATCAGGTCTTCGACCGTGGCAAAGGTATAGGAGCGCACGAACGGAGCCTTGCCGAAAAGCTGCATCACCTTGATCATCGGCACGAACAGCCAGGCCTTGTCGCCGAGGCAGACGGTTTTTGAAATAAACAGGCCGCCCGGCTTCAGGAGGCCATGGACGCGGGCAAGCAGGTCTTCGGGATTTTCCACCAGGTGCAGAAAGTTGAAGCCGAGGATGGCGTCATACCCCTTGCCGTTATCGACCTCTTCGCTGAAGGCATCGGCCACCGCAAAGCGGAGCCCGGCCGAAACGTTGTTTTCCTCTCTTGCCGCGACAAGCTTCCCGTCGGCGATGCGGATCATGCCGGGTGCAAAGTCCGTCGCCAGATAGGACGAGACGTTGCCGGCCAGAAGAAGCGCCGTGGAGCCGGTGCCACAGCCGAGTTCCAGGACGTCATCCATTGGCCCCAGATGTTCCACGGTGCGCGCGAGCGTCTTTTCGTAGGCGCCCTGATCCTTGATCGGCGAGGCTGCATATTTCTCAGAGATCTTGTCCCAGAACCGGGTCGTGGGTGTCATGTCATTGGTCCAGGTGATGGTCATGGTCTTTCTTTCCTATCATGTCGGGCGTCAGGCTGCGGCCATTGCGATGCCGGGCGCCGCATTTTCTCTATCGGCAGGCTTGCGGCCGACGACGGCCGTGCTCCAGAACCGGGTCCAGCGTCCCGCGCCAACCTGCAGTGTCGTCAATTGATCCAGGCCGCGCTGCTGGAGCTGCTGCTGCACCATCGCCGCGTCGAACCGGTGCGTCCGCCACTTCAACTGGACGAACGTTCCAAGGAGTGACTTGCGGGTTGTCACCAGCAAAAGGCTGCCGCCGGGTTTCAGAACCCTGCACATTTCCGCAAGTGCCGTTTCGGGTTTTGCGAGATGTTCAAGCGCGTGCGCGCACATCACGAAATCATAGCTGTGATTGTCGAACGGCAGCGCCGAGATGTCGGCGAGCTCCGCCCGGCAACCGATCCCGGCGCCCGCCAGGTTGGCGGATGCCTCCTGCAGCATGACCGGCGAGATGTCGACTACCGCCAGGTCGAACGCTCGCGGCATTTCCCTTGCCAGCGCCAGCGACATGGCACCAGTGCCGACGCCGCAATCAAGCACCTTCACAGGCATCTCGTCGCCTTCGTTCAAACCGGCCGCCAACTGGCCCAGCAGGTCGCGGTATGCGGAGGGAAAGCCGAGCCGTCCGATCTTGCGATCCCAGCACGTGGCACAGGCGTCATAGGCCGCGCGCAACTGGTCGGTCCCGAAGCAGTCCCGGCTGACGGCAATCTGCCAGGACCCGAGCCTGCGTTCGAATACCGTGATCTGCGGTGCGTTCTGTTCAGGTGTCACGGTCACTCCCCACGGCCGCCGCGCAGACCGATCCGGCTGAGGATGTCGCGGCCGATCGCCCGGCCACCGCCGGGCGAGGCCACGAAGTCGAGGCAGGCAACACAGATTTTCAACAGCACCACGGCGAACGAATGCGGACACATGGGGAACTCCTTTCGGGCGCTTGTTACCCCCAACGCATCTGAATAGAAATTGCCGAAATCTCGTTAGGTGATATACAAATTTGCATGAACTGGCAGAGCATCACATTTGACTGGAACCAGGCGCGCGCTTTTCTCGTGACCGCCGAAGAAGGCTCGCTCTCGGCAGCCGCCCGGGCGCTCGGGCTCACCCAGCCGACCTTGAGCCGGCAGGTGGCCGCGCTTGAGGAGACACTCGGCGTGACGCTGTTCGAGCGGGTCAACAAGAGCCTGATCCTGACCGAGGCCGGGGTCGAACTCGCCGAACATGTGCGCAGCATGGGCGAAGCGGCAAGCCGGGTCTCCCTTGCCGCCTCCGGTCAGTCACAGCAGATCGAGGGGCTGGTCACCATTTCCACGACCGACGTCATGGCCGCCTATGTCCTGCCGGACATTTTCAAGGATCTGCGGCGCAAGGCGCCCGGCATCGAGATCAGGGTCATATCAACGAACAGCCTGAGTGACCTCCGCCGCCGGGAGGCCGACATTGCCATCCGCCACGTCGCGCCGGATCACCCCGAGCTTTACGCGCGAAAGCTGCGAGACGCGAACGGACGGATCTTCGCCGCCCGCTCCTATCTCGAACGGTTCGGACGGAAGCTGACGACGGCCGACGCGCCGCAGCTCGATTTCCTGGGATACGAAGACAACGAGCAGCTGATCGGTTACCTGCGCGCGCTTGGGCTGGACGTCACCCAGGCCAACATCAAGATCAGTTCGCCGAACCTTCTCGTCGCCTGGGAATATGTGCGTCTCGGGTTCGGCCTTGGTGTCGGTGCAGACGAGATTGCCGCCCGTTGCCCGGAAATCGTTCCGGCGTTTGACGATGTGCCCGCCCTCAGTTTCCCGATCTGGCTCGTAACCCACCGCGAACTGCACACCAGCTTGCGCATCCGTACCGTGTTCGATCATCTTGCAGACGGACTGCTTGCGGCCGGACATGAGCGCCGGGCAGATTGCGCGTAGGGCGTCAGTGGCCGGCAACCACGCGATGCACACCAGAGGATTTCGGTGCTGAATCACGCGGATGAATGTCGGCAAAGATCTCGATCGCATTGTTCTCCGGATCCCGGAAGAACAACGTGCGATGCGGAAAGTCCTGATTGGTTGGCGGCTCGATGATATCGACGCCCTTTTCCTGCAATGTCTGATAGGCAATATCCACGTCCGCCGGCGGCACCCTGAAACTGACCTGCACGCTGGCGGATACCGCCGGAACCGGCGGACCGTCATAGGACCGACCGCGCGGCCGGAGCCCCAGAAACTGGCTTCCCACCCTGAACGCGATCCAGTGATCTTCCTCTTGTTCTTCGATCTCGAAGTTGAAAATATCCTTGTAGAAGGCTTTCATTCTGTTCAGATCATCACACAGGATGATCACGTAACCAATGCTTCGGATTGCACGAAGTCCACTGAGTTCATTCATGTTCCAACCTCCTTTGTTGCCCGGATTGGATTAGCTGCCGACGATGCAATCCTTCAACTCAGATGTGCTAACGCACAGGGATAGAATTTCTCTGTCTCACAGACCGGCACGGATCAAACGACATGACCTACCGACTTCCGTCCCTAAACACCCTGCGCGCCTTCGAGGCCGCCGCCCGGCACCTCAGTTTCAAGACTGCGGCAAGTGAACTGGGTGTCACCGCGGGCGCGATAAGCCAGCAGATCAAGAAGCTTGAAACATCACTCGGCGTCATCCTGTTTCGCCGTTTGCCCAACGGACTTCTGCTCACGGATGCAGGGGAAACGTATTTGCCGGCGATCACGAGGGTTTTCGACGACCTGACCCGCGCGACCGAACAGATCGCACCGGACATCAACAGCAGGAAATTCAGGATCGGTGTTTCCCCATCCGTGCGCTCATTGCTGCCGGAGAGCTGGCCTCGCCAAAATGAGGCGTTGCATCACCATGTGAGGGAGTGCATCGAAACCTCGGATATCAATCTGCTTTTGAACAACGAACTCGACTGCCTTATCAGAGCCGAAAGCGGACCCTACCGGGATCTTACGCTTGTCGTCATAACCAACACACAGAGCGGGTCCGACCTGCATTTTGTCTGCAAACCCGGAACAGCCGAATGTGCGCAGTCGAAGGCCATCTTGAAGGATCTGGCCCGGCATCTCACCGCGCCGCGGGACTAGGCTGCGGACGCTTGAAACAATTCAAATCGCGGGAAGCGGCGAAAAACCTGTCCGGGCCATCAGCGTCTCGAAATAGGCCCGCACGTTCGCCGGAAATTCCAGACCCTTGACCACGGCGGCAGACCGCAACAACGGCAGCAGGGCCCGACAGCGGGACATCGGAAGACCGGTGCGATCCGCCGGTCACCTCGGTTTGTCAAACGAGGCATGCGGCGTGCCGCGCAGACAGGCGACGATCCAGGGATAGGCGTCGGTCACATAGTAGGCATAGCGGCCGTTGATCGTCATGCCGTTGCATTCATCCAGGTCGCCCGCACCGGTGAATTCATAATCCGAGCGATAGAGCCCGTTGTAGGCGCCACCCGGATTGCCGTCACCCGACGGACGGTTTCCAGCCTTCAACGTGTATCCCGGCACGGCCTTTCTGACGGTCCCGGTTCCGTCCTTGAAATAGGAGCCGTAAACCGGAAAGCCGTCCGCCGCGAAGCCGATCAGAGGCGAACCCTCCGGACCGGGATTGTCATCAAAGAGCGCGTTCGGATTGCCGTGGTAGTGATAGCGGCCGTCCGGCTGGGTGTGGGCGTGGTGATTGTCTTCGGCAAAGGTCGCCAGGGGCGACATCGGATCAAGCAACCAGGGATCATCTGCGCGGCATCCGGCAAGGACGTTGCCGTCGCCGTCGGCTTGCGGGCTCGATGGCCGGTAACAGCCTGCAGACTGGATGTCGACCACGGCCCCGTTTAGCAGAACCGCGTCGAATGTCGTGTGTCCGAGTTCGGAAATCTTTCCGGTGAATTCCGGTTTGCGCGCAATGAAGAAGGTGTGGCCGATCGCGGCGACTTCGGACGCGAAGTCACGTCTGGAGTCGCCGCCGACATCGTGGTTGGGGATACCGTTCGACTGGATTGTGCAGGTGTCGTCCTGGGCGGTGACGATCACCGCCCCGCTGAGTGATTTCTTTTGCTGAAGATCGGTGATTTCAGAGGAATAGGCACTGGCATAGTCTGCACAGTCCGGCGACGTGTTCGTCAGAATCTTTCCCGTGATCTTTACGGTCCCGGGATCGCTCTCGACGGTTTCGAGAATGACCTTCGGGTCATCCGCAAATGAAGCGCTCGCGAGCAGCAACGTCCACGCAATGCACTGCAGACCAACCTTTCCTATCCGATTTGTCATCCTTTCAACCTCCCGTAACCGCGCAAGATCAATTCAAGAACGAGACGCATGCTCATACCGGCAGTTACCCCGCCCGCCATCACCGGGAGGAATAAGGTGTCTCGATGCTCAGTGAACCAGGACAATGTATATGCTTGCGGGGAAACCAGTTCTTGCCGCAGGTATAGAAGGCCAAGTATTAGGCTTCCGGCCCAGACAAGATATTCGGCAAGCGTGATTTCATCCTTCACAGACCATCCGAGCAGCGCTACAGCGAAGAGTACGCCAAAAGAGACAAGAGCAAAAAATTCACTCCCCCAAATCACTACTGGAATTGTCGAGGCACCCAAACCGAACGCGATGACGCGGAACCTGCCAATCAGGTCTTTCCCTGTCTCCATGTCTGCCTCACTCAATCTGCAACCTTGGCAACCAGGCACTCCCGCTATCGGGGCAGCCTGTTCAGTCCTCGTCTTCATCCAACTCCAGATCGGTCGGCTCGTAATTATTGCCCTCGCTGCGGAGAAACGCGCTGCCTACCGGCGCTGACAACAGGTCGACAAAACTGTCATCCCTGTTCAGAACCGCCCCGATGGCGACGTAGGACGGGCTCGGGTTTTCGTTGTATTCCTCGTCACTGAGTTCGTCGACATCCGCCCGGATGCGCCAGCCCGTGTCAGGGTAACGATCGCTCTCCTTGTGCTCCGGCTGCTCACGGTACAGGAAACCGGCGCGCGCACGCCCCTCAAGAACCGCCTTGTCGACAAAACAGCGTGCAAACCAGTTGTTGAAGTCGGTCCTGAAACGTTCCTTCTGCAAAGGATCGTCCCAATCGATGTCGATGATATGATGCAGGCGGAACGCGACCCTGTCTCCGCGTGCGAGGCCAGGGATATCGACGGGCTCGTTGTCGAGAACCCCTGACAGGACCTCACCGTCACGGTGGTCGACTTCCACCCACATGCGTTCGGCGCCATAGGTCTCCGTCGGGGGCACAGCCCTGAAAATCAGCTGCACGAGAACCCCGGCGGCGACTTCCTCCAGCTGTTCGTTTCCGGGCAGATAAAACGTATAGGGCGCTTCCCGCCTGATGGGGCGTGGATCGTCCAATTCGTAACCGGCATCACTCATCGTTTCGTCCGCTGCCTGCAAACGTTGCCTTCAAACCCGTTTCACCGTCACCGCAGCATCCAGTTGAGCACCAGCCGCCAGTCGGTCATGCGGATCGGGGTGCCGTGGGTGCCGGTGTCGAACAGCGTGAACTTGATGGGATAGTTCGGCGCGCGCGACTTGATCTGCTTGAAGAAGTTCGCCTGGGTCTCCCAGTTGTAGACCCGGTCCAGCGTACCCTGGCCCATATAGATCGGGACGTTGCGCGACAGTGCGCCGGAGCCGAAGATGTTGGGGTCCTTGGGCGAGCCGAGCAGCATGATGCCGCTGAGGAGCTTCGCGTAGTTGGCATTGCGCACGAGGTTCCAGCAGATGATGCCGCCCATCGAGCCGCAGGCGACAACCACCTTCGCACCCGGCGACACCTGTTTCTGGTACTGGATCAGCGCCGCGACATCCGCCGTGCCGCGCTTGTCGAAATTCTTGATGTCCACGGTCAGATAGGCACCGCCATTGCGCACCATGAGGTTCTGGATCCGGTTGAAATTTCCGCCGAAGGACACGTCGTTCATGCCCTGGAAACGGTTGCCACCCTGGCCGTGAATATAGATCACGACCATGCGCGCGCCGCCCTTCCACTTGCCGGTCCCCATATAGGTGACGGTGCGGCCGTTGGCCTGGAGCTCCGCGCTGCCCCTGCCCCGCTTGGGCTTGTAGGACACATAGTTGCCGAAGACCTTGCGTTCGTCGACTTCGTCGCGGTCGCGCAGATCGCGCTGCTTGGAATATTCGACGACGATGAAATCACCGTCGTAAAGCGTTTCGGTGATCTTCTTATACTTGAACAGACGATCCTTGTAGGGCTTCAAGGCGTCCGCCTGTGCGCTCCCCGCCCATGCGACGAGCGTTCCCAGAACAACGGCCCTGGCCAATCGGGCCGGGACGACTGACTTCAACCGGTGCAGCATTCTGGGTCCTTCATTCGGGCAGCGCGTTCGTTCGATTTGCAGGCCAGACTACGCGCCGTCCCTGATCAGCGCAATTGCGGCGGATGCAAAAGCGGGCGGTCATCCCCGCCGGAGAAGTCAAAGATCCGCGAAAGCAGAATTCCGGCGCGAAGCCGGAAACGAATGCCAATCACGGGAAAATCAACTCAAAAAGCTGCCTTTCACAATCTGTCACTGCGATTATTACTGAGGAATTCCTTAAGGTTATCCACACCTTAGAGCATGTTTTGAATAACTTGCTCGCAAATTGCGAATTTAAGGAATTGGTAACCATAAAAATCCAAGACTGCAGGACACGAAGGTCCGCAAGAGGCCCGACCGCAAGACAATGCACGGCTAGTGCGGTGAATTTGAAGTTCGCATCATTGCTCAAGCAGTCTCCGAAGCGAACTTCAAACTCGTAAACCGCACTAGAAACATAGACTTGCTAGTCACCTTCTTGGATCTGAAGTTCGTTCGAAGGTCGCTGCAAATGAGTCGAACTTCAGATCCAGGTGACTAGTTCAGGAGAACCCAGATGCCAGTCATTTCCTTTGCAAATGCAAAAGGCGGCGCAGGTAAAACCACGGCCGCCTTGCTGCTTGCGACAGAAGTCGCGGCGCGGGGCAAACGCGTGACCATATTCGACGCCGACCCGCAGAAATGGATCTCCAAGTGGCACGACCTGCCCGAGCACTGTCCCGGCATCTCGGTGGTCAGTGAAATGTCACCGGCCTCGATTACCGAACAGATCACCCATGCCAGCGAAACGTCGGACTACGTGATCGTCGATCTCGAAGGCACCGAGAACCTGATCGTGGCCAACGCCCTGTCGGTCTCCGACCTTGTCGTCGTGCCGATCCAGGGGTCTTCGATGGATGCGCGCGGCGGCGCCAAGATCCTGACCCTGATCAAGAAGCTGGAGAAGATCGTCCGGCAGGATATCAACCACTGCGTTGTGCTGACGCGCACCAACGCGGCCGTGACCACCCGCGCCATGAAGGCAGTGCAGGACTTTCTGGCGGCCCAGAACATCGACGTCCTGATGACACCGATCGTGGAACGGGCCGCGTTCCGGGATCTCTTCGAATTCGGCGGCGGGCTCGCCGGTCTCGACCCGAAAGTCGTCTCGGGTGTCGCGAAGGCCAGGGAGAACGCGGCTCTTTACGCTGCCGAGATCCTGGAACGGGCCATCAAGGTTCCCCAGAAACGGTGGTACAACATCTTCAAGCGCGCAAGTTGACGCAGCGCCATCATGACGGGTAGAGGCCGGGTTTTGTCCCGGCTTTTTCTTTTGGGAAACCCGTCCGCTCACGCCCCTGCAAAAACCCTCGCGATTTTCTTCACTTGGTTTCCGGCCGGACGCCACGCTAGGGTACGGACCCATTAATGAAGTCAATTTGGTTTCATTAATGGGTCCGTACCCTAAGGTAGCAACAGACCGCGCGCCGGTGAATGACTGGAGGACCTCATGTTTACGTTGCCCTTTCGTGCCGCTCCTCTCTTCGCCGCCGGTTTCCTGCTCACCGGCTGTTTCGGTGAAGACGGCAATGTCGCGCTTGGGACCATCGAGAGAGACAGGGTCGCGCTGACAGCCACCGCCAACGAAATCCTGGTGGACCTGCCTGTCGCCCAGGGAACATTCGTCGAGGCCGGCACCATCCTTGCCCAGCTGGACCCGACCCAGCAGCAGGCCGTCGTCAATCAGGCGCGGGCCGAGATGCAAAAGAGCAAGGCAAACCTCGACAAGCTCGTCAACGGATCACGCCCGGAGGAAATCGCCCAGGCCCGTGCGAGCGTTGCCAGCGCGCGCGCAAACCTTCTGAACGCGGAAGCCTCGTTCGAGCGCTATGACGACCTGACGACACGGGGCACAACCAGCCAGGCCCAGCTGGACAGCGCCCGCGCCAGCCGGGACGCGGCGGCCGCCAGTCTCGACGGGGCGAGGGAAAACCTTAAGGAGCTCGAGATCGGCTCGCGCGAGGAAGACATCCAGATCGCCCGGGCCGAGGTAGCCGCAGCTGCGGCCAATCTGGAAACCCAGGAAACGATCCTCTCGGACCTGACGATCACGGCATCCAGGAACGGTGTCCTTGACAGTCTGCCCTGGAACCTCGGCGAACGGGTCACGGTCGGCAGCCCGGTCGCCGTCATGCTGGCCGGCTCGGCCCCTTATGCCCGCGTCTATGTGCCCGAGCCCCACCGGGTGAAGGTCAGGGAAGGCGACACGCTCGAAGTCCGGATTGACGGCCTCGACACCACCATAGTGGGTGAAGTCCGGTGGATCAGTTCGGACCCGTCGTTCACGCCCTATTACGCACTCAACCAGTCGGAACGCGCCCGGCTGATGTATGTCGCCGAAATCCAGTTGCCGGACACCGCCTCCGAGTTGCCGAACGGCGTTCCGGCGCAGGTTGTGCTGCCGTGAGCGATCCGGGAAGCGACATCGTCGTCAGAGCGACGGGACTCGTGAAGAAGTTCAAGGATTTCCGCGCTGTCGACGGGCTCGACCTGGTGATCGAGCGCGGCATGATCTACGGGTTTCTGGGCCCGAACGGCTGCGGCAAGACGACGGCAATGCGCATGCTGACGGGCCTGCTCACACCGAGCGAAGGCACGGTTGAAGTGCTCGGGCTGTCGGTGCCGAAGGATGCCGAAACACTGAAATACAAGATCGGCTACATGACCCAGACCTTCTCGCTCTACGGCGATCTGACGGTGCAGGAAAACCTCAACTTCATGGCGACGATCTACGGCCTGACCGGAGTGCAGCGGACGCAGCGGATCGGCGAGGTCATGGAGCGCTACGATCTGACCGATCTCAAGGGGCGCTTTGCCGGCAAGATGTCCGGCGGCCAGCGCCAGCGCCTCGCCCTTGCAACGGCCGTCCTGCACCAGCCGCAGCTGCTGTTCCTGGATGAGCCGACCTCGGCGGTCGATCCGGAATCCCGGCGGCATTTCTGGGAACAGCTGTTCGATCTCGTGGAAGGCGGCACGTCGATCATCGTGACGACCCATTTCATGGACGAAGCCGAACGCTGCCACAAGATCGCCATTCTGGAAGCCGGGCAGAAACGCGCGGACGGCGCGCCGAAGGAACTGATGGCGGCCATGGGCGCGAATGTCGTGGAGATTGAAGGACCGAACCTGCGCGACATCCGCCGCCGTCTGCTCGGATCGGAGGGCATCATGGCCGCGGCGCAGCTGGGCGCCCGGTTGCGGGTTCTGGTCAGGGACGACGTTCCCGAGCCCGAAACGTTCCTGAAGGACAAACCGGAGACCGACGGGGCCATCCTGATCGAGCGTGTCCGCCCCAATCTTGAAGACGTCTTCGTGACGGCAACCGGAGAGGGCCGGCAATGAGACCGCTTTCCCGCATCTCCGCGATTTTCTTCAAGGAGCTGGCCCAGCTCAGACGGGATCGCATGACTTTCGGCATGGTGATCATGATCCCGCTGATCCAGCTGATCCTGTTCGGTTATGCCATCAACACGAATATCCGCGACATCCCGGTCGCGGTCGTCGACCAGAGCCAGACCGGCCTCAGCCGCATCCTGATCCAGATGGTCGAAGCAACTCGGGTGGTCAAGGTGACCGAGCGGCTGGCAACGCCGGAAGAGGCGGAAGCGGCCATCAAGGCCGCGCGGGTGCGCGCCGCCTTCATCCTGCCCGATGACCTGCCCCAGCGCATCGCGCGCTCGCCTGCTGTCGGTCTCGGTACACCGCCGTCAACGGATGAAGAAACCAGCCGGCCGGTCGCACAGTGGATCGTCGACGGCTCCGACACGATGATTGCCGGCGCGATCAAGGCGCTCCGGTCGATGCCGCTCTCCGAACTCAACCGGCAGGCACCCAACCGGTCCACGCCGACCTTTGAGGTCGCCCTCTTCTTCAATCCGGAGCAGAGAACGGCCATCAACATCGTTCCGGGCCTTGTCGGGATCATTCTCACCATGACGATGATCATGTTCACGTCAGCCGCGATCGTGCGGGAACGGGAACGCGGCAACATGGAAATGCTGATCAACACGCCCGTGCGCCCGATCGAACTGATGATCGGCAAGATCATCCCCTATATCTTCATCGGTCTCCTGCAGACGGTGATCATTCTCGGGCTCGGGCATGTGCTCTTCAACGTGCCGTTCGGCGACAGGACCTTCGATCTCTTCATCGGGACGCTGCTCTTCATCGGCGCGAGCCTGTCGCTCGGACTGGTGCTGTCGACCATCGCGCAAAGCCAGCTTCAGGCAACGCAGATGACCGTTTTCGTGCTGCTGCCGTCGATCCTGCTGTCCGGGTTCATGTTCCCCTACGAGGGCATGCCGGTGATCGCGCAATATATCGCCGAAGCCTTCCCCGCGACCCACTTCATGCGCATGATCCGCGGCTTCGTGCTGAGAGACGCCGACCTGATCGACCTGCACCGCGACGTGATCTGGATGTGCGGTTTCTTCGTCCTCGGCATGATCATCGCCGCCCTGCGGTTCAAGAAGCGGCTGGATTGAGGGTTTCCAACGTCCCTATGCGTGATCGAGTTGTCCGAAATTGGGCCCAATTCCGTTGTTGCGCGCGCAGCATTGTGTGAGCCGGGCTTCGCTCGCAAGCGGAAAACCGGTTTTTTGGCTGGAAAGTGAGCCTGTTGCTGCTGAGATTTCACACATCATGTCGCGGCCAAGTGGATTGGATCCCCGATCAGGTCGGGGATGACACAAGGGGCGGGGCCAAGGCAGTCTGAACTGGCCAATCCGGACACTTCCAGGGCAATTCTGCGCGGCTATTTCGGCTGCGGGCCGGTGTCGACGCGGGGGTTGGCGGTGCGCAGAACCGGTGTCTTTTCAGAGACGTTTTCGCGGCTTTCGCGCCAGACGACGAACATGCCCGACAGGATGATCACCGACGAACCGATGGCGACGTAGCGGTCGGGCGTTTCGGCGAAGAACAAGGCGCCGAACAGGGTCGCCCACAGGATCTGGCTGTATTGCAGGGGTGCCACGAATGCGGCGGGCGCGGCCCGGTAGGCGCCCAGGATGCAGAGCTGGGCAAGAACCGACAGGAACCCGACGATTGCCATCAAGCCCAGGTCCGGCAGCGTCACGGGCACATAGACGACCGGCAGGGTCATCGACATCACCAGCATCGACAGGAGCATCGGAAACAGGATCAGGACCGCCGGCCGCTCCTTGCCGCCGAGCTTGCGGGCGAGAATGGAGGACATGGCGCTTGCCGCTGCGGCAATGAGACCGGCGGCATGGCCGGCGGTCAGCTCGGTCAGCCCCGGCCGCAGGACGATCAGGACGCCGACAAGGCCGACGGCGACCGCGCCCCAGCGCTGCATGCGGACCGTTTCGCCAAGAAGCGGAACGGACAGTGCGGTGACCAGGAGCGGCGTTGCGAAAAGCAGCGAATAGACCTCGGCGAGCGGCAGCACCGTGAAGGCGTAGAACGCACAGGACATGGCCACGATCGAAAGGCCGGCGCGGCACAGGACCAGCACCGGATAATGCGGGCGGAAATTGTCGATGGCCTTGTCGGCCAGCATGATGATCGACATGGGCACGAAGGCGAACAGCATCGAAAAGAAGATGATCTGGAACACTTCATAAGTCGCACCGAGCGACTTGATCACCGCATCATGTGTCGAGAACAGGGCGAATGCCCCGAGCGCGGCAAAAAGTCCCTTGAGCGTAGCTGTCATTGCCAGAGCCCTGTCGGTTCGTGCTGATCGTGTTGCTTGTTGCGCCGTCCCGGAAACCAGGATCGCACCTGCGCGGCCGTGAATCGAGACCGCGTGTTTCGGGAAAAACGCTCAGAAAGTCATCAATACCAGAAAATGGGCACCTGCAACAGATCGCGTGCCGGCCGTTCGGGGAATTTCACCGGAGACGCCGAAAAAGGTGCCTCCGCGCTGCCCGCTCAGACGAACACCCGCGCCAAGGTTGCTACGGCGAGCGCGGTCGCAGCGCGTTTCGGGCCGTCAAATTCGGCGGCTGCCTGCCCGGGCACGGTCAGACGGATGCTGTTGAGGTCATCGGCTTCCAGATGATCCAGATCCGCGGATTTTGCCGCTTCTTCCGCGGACAGACGGATTTCGTCGAGCATGCGCAAGAGCCCCTGCCAGATGTGCAGCGGTGGCGCCTCGCTTGTTTCGCACCAGCGAACAATTTCATCCTTCGTCACATCAAGAGCTGCTGCAGCCTCGTCGACGGTCAGGCCAATATATCGAATTATATCACTGAAATTACTCATTTTTCACCCCAAGCGCCGCACGCCGGAAAAATACTTACTTCTTATAGTGCGCTGCAATATGGCGAAAATCCAGCACTTTACCAGATTTTCGTTAAATCCTGTTCGGGCTAAGGAATTCTGCGCCGGTTTCAGCTCTGATTCTGCCGGCCGGGCTCGGTAGATCTGGCGAGCCCTTGCGGCAGCAATTCGCGGTCAGGATAGGCTGAACAGTCAATTACCTGAAATTGTTCGAAAAAATCGATAACGGTGGAAAACGGACCGCCATCGGGATGCAAGGTCCGGTTAATGCTAGGTTTATTCGACCAAATCACCTGACCAGACAATGCCGCCGGACCTCTTAAATGAAGTTCAAGGGAAAATCCTTTATTGCCATCGTGCTCGCCCCGGAACAGCCGTTCGACAGCTGGTTCGCGGAGCTTGACCGGATCATCGAACGTTCGCCCGGGTTCTTTATCGACCGGCCGATCATTCTTGATGTGCGCGGCAGCAACATTCCAATCGAGGATCTCGAACAGGTTCTGGCCGGTCTTGGAGAGCGGTCGATACGCGTCATGGGCATCGACGGGATCTCCGGGACGCGGCTGAAGGAGGGCATGCCGCCAAGTTTCGGCGGCGGACGCCTGACGGCGGAGGTAGATGTGCCCGAGCCCGCTCCGCCGGCCGCCAAGGCTGACGAAGCCGCCGACGGCAACAATCCACAGGTCAAGGAAAAGAACGGTCCCTCCGGCGACGCCACGAGCGCATCCGAGACGAATGGCCATTCTTTTGCCAAGTCTCTGGACGAGCTTGAGCGGGAAAGCGCCAGACAAGGAGATTCGTCCATCGTCATTTCCGATCACGTCCGCTCCGGGCAGAGCATTCTTCATCCCGACGGCGATGTCACCGTGATCGGGTCCGTCAGCTCCGGTGCCGAAATCATTGCCGGCGGCTCGATACATATCTACGGCGCCTTGCGCGGCCGCGCACTGGCAGGCGTTGCGGGCAAGGACAGTGCCAGGATCTTCTGCACCAAGCTCGACGCCGAGCTTGTTTCCATCAACGGACTTTACAAGGTCGCGGACGACTTCGACGGAACCTTGCGCAATTCGCCTGCGCAAATCCGGTTCGAAAACGAAACGCTGGTCTTCGAAGGACTGAACTAACAGGGACCGGCTGAAGGTCAGCCGGTCCGGAACACACAGGACGGACACCATGAGCAACGCCACTGTCGTTGTGGTCACGTCGGGCAAGGGCGGCGTCGGCAAGACGACAACAACCGCTGCAATTGCCTCGGCGCTTGCCAAGGAAGGCTACCAGGTCTGCGCGATCGATTTCGACGTCGGCCTGCGCAATCTCGACCTGATCATGGGTGCGGAACGCCGGGTGGTCTTTGACCTGGTGAATGTTGTTCGCGGCGAGGCATCCATCAAGCAGGCGCTGGTCCGGGACAAGAAACTCAACAATCTCTACCTGCTGCCCGCCTCGCAGACCCGCGACAAGGACGCTCTCACCGAAGAAGGCGTCGAGACCGTCATCAACGAATTGCGCGGCTATTTCGACTATGTGATCTGCGACAGCCCGGCCGGGATCGAGCGCGGGGCAACGCTGGCCATGCGCCATGCGGACGAAGCCATCATCGTCTCCAATCCGGAAGTGTCTTCGGTGCGCGACTGCGACCGGATCATCGGTCTGCTCGACGCCAAGACGAAGATCGCCGAAGACGGCGGCCGGATGCCGAAACACCTGATGATCACGCGTTACGATACGGACCGGGCGAAGACGGGCGACATGCTGGCAACCGACGATGTCGTCGATATCCTGTCCGTACCGCTGATCGGTGTCGTGCCGGAAAGCAAGGACGTCCTGAAAGCTTCGAATGTCGGGCTGCCCGTGACGCTTTCGGACGAGAACTCGCCACCGGCAAAGGCCTACATGGAGGCAACGCGCCGGCTGCTGGGGGAAAACATCCCCGTGACGATCCCGGAAGAAAAGAAGAGCCTGTTCGGCAAACTCTTCAGAGGGAGGGCGGCATGAACATCCTGAGCCTCTTTGGCAAAAGAGGCGAAAGCGCCTCGGTCGCCAAGAACCGGCTTCAAATTCTGCTGGCGCATGAACGTGCCGATGACGGTTCGGACGCCGTCCTGATTTCAAGCCTCCGGGAAGATATCCTGGCGGTGGTTGCCAAACGCGTCGAAATCGACCCGGACTCCGTACGCCTTGAGATGGACCGGTCCGGCGATGTCACCACGCTCGGCATCGATATCGAATTGCCGGCGGCCAAGGCCTCCTGACCGTAGTGGCACGAACACAGCAAGGACCGGCCGAAAGGCCGGTTTTTTGTTTTAACCTCTCAAGTCCCGGGCCCTGCCGAGCCATTGACCGCCGCCAGCGATCGAGCCTTCTCGATGAGTTTCGGCAGCCGCCAGATGACCGGGATCGCGACAAGAGTGGCAACAATCACATAGTAGACCGGCGCATAGTCGTCGCCCGTCCTGTTGACCAGGTAGGTTGCGATCATCGGGGTCGTTCCGCCGAAGACGGCCATGCAGATGTTGTAGCCGAGGGCCACCACGCTGCAGCGCAGGTGTGCGGGTGCCGTAAGCGTCAGAGCGGTTACCGACAGCGCCCAGCCTGCCGTGCTGCTGAGCGTCAGACCCAACTGGCCCGCAAATACGGAAAACACGTCCGTCCGGTGCATCAGCCACCAGCTCGGCCCGGCCAGAACCAGCGTCGCAACGGCCCCGGCCATGAAGACAGGGCGCAAGCCGAACCGGTCCGCCGCCAGGCCGCAGACCGGCACGAAAAGCGCCATGACGATGAGGTTGATGGTGGTGATGTCCAGCGCAGCCGCCGAAGAAAACCCGGTTTCGGAGCTCAGATAGGACACTGCATAGACATAGATGACGAAGTAGATGACCGCCGTCGGGATCAGCAACAGGACCATCTGTCCGATGAGTGCTTTATGATCCCGCAGGCTCTGGATGACCGGAGACGTTCTGTCATCCGGGTTATCGGCTCGTGCGCTTTCGGTCAGGTTCAAACGCAGGATCGCGCTGAAGATCGCGACCAGGCCGCCGAGCGCAAACGGTACCCGCCATCCCCAGTCTGTCAACTGCTCGGAACTGAGGATGGAACTGAGCCCGGCCGGGACGGCCGAGCCGAGAACACAGCCCCACATCATGGCAAAGGCAACCCAGGCGCCTGTCATCGCCTTGCGGCCTTCGCCTGCCTGTTCGACCAGCAACACACCGGACGCCGTATATTCCCCGGCGACGGAAATCCCCTGAACGATCCGGATTGCCACAAGCAGGAACGCAGCCGTCAACCCGACCTGCTCATAGGTCGGCAGTGCGGCGATTGAAAACGAGCCGCCGCCCATCAGGAGCACGGAAATCATCAGTGCCGCCTTCCGGCCGACCCGGTCGCCGATATGTCCGAATATGACGCTGCCGACCGGCCGCGCCGCGTAACCGACCGCGAGCACTGCAAACGCGGACAAGAGCGAGGCTAGCTTGTCCTCGGATGGGAAAAACAGGGTTGCCAGCGTCGGCGCAAGAAAACCGTAAACGGTGAAGTCATACCACTCCAGGACGTTGCCACTGGATGCGGCGACGATTGCCCTGGGTGTCAATTTCGCTTTCTGTTCGGACATTGCATTCCTTTTGACAAGGGTCCTGACGCGTTTCACCCGCGCGTAGGCTCCAGCCGGACAATCGTGGCCGTGTTAAAGTTCTGGATGAAGAGCAGCTGCGGCCGGAATAGATGAGTCTTTGTCCGAGTTTAGAGCGTTTCGTTCCGAAGTTGAATCATTTCCTGAGCAAATATGAGAACGGGAAACAGGCCGTGCCCGCGAACCTGTCGCGGTCATATGCCGGTGCGACAGACGCAAACAGGACCGCTCGAACAGAGGCCTTGAAGTCCGTGTCCTTGTGCAGCGAAGTAGCGTTGCCTACCCTGCCCTTTCAGCCGACAGGACGATGCAACTCGGGTTGTCGAGATACCAGGCCCATCCGACAAGGTGATGTTCCTGGTCCGGCGGGAATTTCAAGGGATGCCACTGGACATTGACAAGACCGGCGCGGTGCAGGGCCTCTTCGTGCCACTCCCGGCTCCACTGCCAGATCGGCACCTCAAAATCCCTGATCACGAGCGCATGGGCCGGCGGTTCGATGATGCGGTAACGGAAACCGATGCGCGCCTCCATGTCGTCCGGTGCGCTGGTGAAGTCATAGTCCGGATTGATGGTGTAGGTGACGAACCTTCCTCCGGGCGCAAGGTTGCGGCTGATCAGGTCCGCCATCCGGTCGAGTTCTTCACCACTGCGCGCGTAGTGGAAGAGATACATTGCCGTGACGATGTCGGCCGGCGGAGTCATCTGGAAGGTCTCGTCCGCCGCACTGATTTCGGCATAGGTGACCCTGTCGGCGAAGCCTTCCGGCTGCCCGGCTTCATTTTGCTCGCGGGCGCGTTCCAGCATTTCCTCCGAGACATCGAGACCCAGCACCTCCGCCGCGCCGCCATGCGCAAGAACCCGGGTCAGGCGGCCGTCTCCACAGGCGAGATCCAGGATCCTCTTGCCCTTGACGGAACCGAGCACTTCGAGAAATGTCGTCCATTCGAGCAGACGGTATGGATTGTCGGCAACCGACTGCTGCAGATACGGAGAGGGGTTCTTGTCATAATCCGCCATGGAAGCTCCCGGTCGATCGCAGCACGGCCCGTCCGTCACTCATCGTGGCACGGGCTCTTCTTGTTCCGTGTCCGCGAACCTCGACAGGTTCCTGGACGCTGCCCGGAAGTTTCCTGCGAATGGCGCGGGAAATCAAATTCGATCTCGGTCTGCCGCGCCGCCGGCACCTGACCCACGTCGAATGGTTCCGTCTGCATGGTCGTCCTTCAGGAGCAAGTGCCAGCGATTGAAAGCCAAATGTCGCGCCCCTCTTCCGATCGTCATTGCCAGACCTGATCCACTGCTGTCCGGTTTAACTCGGGCTTGATCTAGCGAGGCGGTCCCAGCCTGTGAGCTTGTCATTCCGGCTGAAGCGCAGCGGAAGGCCGGAAACCAGTAACCTCTGGATTTTCCGTCTTGTTTCAGTCTCCGGCCGCAACGGGTACTGGGTCCCGGTCTTGCCGTTTTTACGGCAAACCGGGACGACAAATCGGGGGAACAATTCCGTATCCCGATTTGGCGCCGCACGGAACTATGCCGCTTTTTCAACGACATAAGTTCGGCAGTAGTTTCCAAACCGGACAGCAGTGGACCTGATCTGGCAATCCATTCCGCGCCGTTTCACGCTGGAAGCGCCCATCTTGTGAAAACAAAACCATTGGAACGGATGCCATGATCAAGCCCACTGCTGTCCGGTTTAACTCGGAATTGATCTAGCGAGGCGATCCCAGTCTATGAACTCGTCATTCCGGCTGGAGCGCAGCGGAAGGCCGGACCCAGGAACCACCTGTTTCTCCTTCTTCTTACAGCCTCGGGCCACCTGGAGTACTGGATCCCTGCCTTCGCGGGGATGACAAGAAATTGGAAATCAGTGGCTCCAGCTCGCTCCAGGGTTTCCGATAGACGACTGCGCCAGCGCGGGATGCCAGCGGTTCTTTGGGCACTGAAGCCGGAGAGACATCACTCCGGTGCCAGAACCTTGTCCATTTCAGCCGTCCCCCGCCAGCCGTCCTGTTCGTAGAGCGGACGGGACATGTCTGTAGCGTGGAGTACGGCATAGGTTAGACCGCGATTCCTGAATTCGCCCTCGGCTGCCTGCATCAGTTGCCGGGCTATGCCCTGCCCCCGCACCTCGGGCTCCACGAAAAGGTTCAGAATACGTCCCCGCCTGGTGGATTGGGGATGGGCCGGATGAGGCGGAAACTCGATCTCCATCAGACCGATGCCGCCGACGGGACGATTGTCCAGGTCGGCGACAAACCCGAAATAGGTCCCGTCACCGAGCCGGTCCCGAAGCCATGCGCGGAATGTGGATTCCATCCGGGCGATCAGGTCTTCGGCCAGGTCCATCGAGCGAAACATGTCGTTGCGCTGTCGGCAGATCAGGTCCAGGTCAGCTGGTGTCAGCGGTCTGAGGTCGCAGGTCATCGGCGGATCGGCAACGTTACGCCTCGTAGACGATCTCGCGGGTTTCGCGGAAGGTCACATCGGGGAATTTCTCGGTGACATGACCGATTTCCCAGGCGTTCTTGAACAGGAACACCGGCTTGTCGTCGCGATCGTTGGCGACCGACATGCGGTGGCCTTCGATGATCTTCTGGAGCGTCTGGCTGTCGGTCTCGATCCAGCGGGCGGTGTTGTAGGGAACGGTCTCGAAACCGATCTCGGTGCCGTATTCCGCCTTCAGCCGGTCGACAACGACGTCGAGCTGCAGGGCACCGACCACACCGACGATCCAGTTGGAGCCAAGATCAGGCTTGAAGATCTGCACGAGCCCTTCCTCGGCGAGGTCCTGCAGGCCCTGGCGCATCTGCTTGACGCGCATGGTGTCGGACAGGCGTACGCGGCGCAGGATTTCCGGCGCGAAGGCCGGAAGGCCGGTGACGTGGATGTTCTCGCCTTCGGTCAATGTGTCGCCGACACGAAGCTGGCCGTGGTTGGGCACGCCGATGACGTCGCCCGGATAGGCCAGATCGGCGATCTCGCGTTCCTCGGCAAAGAAGAAGATCGGCGCGGACACGGCGATCTGCTTGTTGGCGCGCACATGTTTCAGCTTCATGCCGCGCTTGAAGGTGCCCGAACACAGGCGCACGAAGGCGATCCGGTCGCGGTGCTTGGGGTCCATGTTGGCCTGCACCTTGAAGACGAAGCCGGTGACCTTGTCCTCTTCCGGCATGATCGTGCGTCCGCCGGTGGCCGGCTGGGAATGCGGTGCCGGGGCATTGTCGGCGATGAAGTCGAGCACTTCCTCGATGCCGTAGTCGCGAAGCGCCGAGCCGAAGAAGACCGGGGTCAGATGGCCCTCGAGAAAGCTCTCCTTGTCGAATTCGGCATAGCCTTCCGCACCGAGTTCCACATTTTCGGTAAGTTCCTCCATGATCCGGTCGAAAACGGTGCCCGTGAGCACCTCGTCCTCAAGACCGGTGACATTCTTTGTCTCAGCGTACGGCCCGCCGCGCTCGCCCTCGGAGGTGTGGAACTTCTTCTGCTGCCAGTCATAGACGCCGAAGAAGTCGGAGCCCATGCCGACCGGCCAGGTCTGGGGCGAGACGTCAAGCGCGAGCGCTTCCTGCACCTCGTCCAGGATCTCCAGCGCGTGACGGCCTTCCCGGTCGATCTTGTTGACGAAGGTGATGATCGGAATATCGCGCAGGCGGCAGACCTCGAACAGCTTGCGGGTCTGCGTCTCGATGCCCTTGGCGGCGTCGATCACCATGATCGCCGCGTCCACGGCGGTCAGCGTGCGGTAGGTGTCTTCGGAAAAGTCCTCGTGGCCCGGCGTGTCGAGCAGATTGTAGACGATGCCCTTGCGCTCGAAGGTCATGACCGAGGACGAAACGGAGATGCCGCGTTCCTGCTCGATCTTCATCCAGTCGGAGCGCGCCCGGCGGCGCTCGCCGCGCGCCCTTACCTGCCCGGCGGCCCGGATCGCCCCGCCCGACAAGAGCAGCTTTTCGGTCAAGGTCGTCTTGCCCGCATCCGGGTGGGAAATGATTGCAAACGTACGCCGTGCTTGAAACGGCGCCGCACCGTTGAGGCCAGACATGAAGGTCTCCTGGTCCGTTGATCCGGTAGCGGCTGCGCAATCGCGACGGTTGAAACCGGTGCGCAACAACACTCTTGGTGGCCGGACGGATTGATGTTTCGTTGGCGCAAGGTCATAGAGGGAATAGCGGCGATTTTCCAGCAAAGAATCGCCGCAGGCGCCAGCGATCACGGGAGAAACGTTTGAGCAACAAAAAATGCCTGATCATCGGCCTTCTGATGATCGTCGCAACGGCTGTCATCCTGCTGGCGATGGGCCGCATTCCGATCTGTGACTGCGGCTATGTTCTCTTCTGGACACCGGCGGACGATCTTGCCGGCTCGTCCCAGCATATCGCCGACTGGTACACGTTCTCCCATATCATTCACGGCTTCATTTTCTACTGGGTGCTCTGGCTCCTGTTCCGGCGCAACACGGTCTGCGAGCGCGCGCTCGGGGCGATCTTTCTGGAAGCGGCGTGGGAGGTCGCCGAAAACAGTCCCTGGATCATCGACCGGTACCGCGAGGCGACCATTGCGGTCGGTTATACCGGTGACAGCGTGCTCAACTCCGTCTTCGACATCATCTGGATGCTGGCCGGGTTCTTCTTCGCGTGGCGCGTACCCGTCTGGGTGACGATCCTCGTTGCCGTCATCTTCGAGCTGCTGGCGCTCTGGGTGATCCGCGACAACCTGACCCTCAATGTCATCATGCTTGTCTATCCCATCGAGGCGATCAGGACCTGGCAGGGCGGATAGCGCGGAAAGCGCTGTCTCGAAGGATGAGCAGCGAGACCGGAGCGTGTTTGGCCCATCCTTCGAGACAGGCCTCCGGCCTTCCTCAGGATGAGGATGTTGTTCGCGCGCGGTAAGGCGTGGAGATGAGACGTTCTTTCGCCGTCATTCCAGACAAGTGAGGCGAAGCCGAACGATGATCTGGAATCCAGACATCTGGGTCAAGCGAAGCGAACACAAACGGCACACGACCGTAAACGGCGGCGCCTTCGGCGCGAAGTGCCTCCGGATTCCGGATCGGCGCGCAACGCGCACTCTGGGTGATCCGGGACAATCTCACGCTCAATTTCATCATGCTGCTCTATCCGATCGAGGCGATCAGGACCTGGCAGGGCGGATAGCGCGGAAAGCGCTGTCTCGAGGGATGGGCGGCAGGCACAGAGCCGTGCCGCCCGTTCTTCGAAAGAGGCTGACCCTTTTATTCAAAAAAACATGTGCCCGCGTTGCGGGCACATGCATGTCAACGCAGCTGCGCGGCCGGTTTCACGGGCGGAATGGCGTTCACCTCCAGCGCGGCTTTGCGGACGACGCCCGGCGCGGCGTCCAATGAGGTGTGCTCCTCCTCTTCTTCTTCCGGGTCGAGATCGATCAGGATCAGGTTTTCCAGGAAGGCGATCAGCGCCGCGCGGTCTTCCTCAGGCAGGGCTTCATAAGCCAGACGGCTTTCCTCTGCCTCGCCGCCATGGGCCAGGATGGCATCTTCAAGCGTCGTTGCATTGCCATCGTGCAGCCAGGGACCGGTCGAGCCGACGCCTGCCAAGGACGCCGTCGGCCAGACAGACGCACCAAACCCGTGCACGTCGACGGGGTCGGCAAGCTTTTCGCCCATGTCGTGACGCTTGAAATCGGAATACCAGGCAACCAGCGCAGATCCATCTTCCGCCTTCGGGAACGCACCCAGATTAACGACCTTGCCGCCCGGAAGCTCGACATGATTGTTCGGCGAATCGCTGGTCAGGTCGAACCAGATGGCCGTATCGGCCGCGAGCCCCGCATCCGCCGTTTTCTGGCCTGACGGAAACACAGCCTCCCGAAAGCCTTCCTGCAAGCTCGGCTCGCTGAAAATCGGCGTGGACACGCTCATGACGGGCATGTGGCACGTTGTGCATTTCGCTTCGACGAGCTTCTGCTCACCCAGTTCGATCTGCGCCCTTTCTGCCGGCTCAAGCTGCAGAATTCCGTGGCGATGGAGTTCCAGCCTGGACACCGGGCGTTCCAGCGCGGCCATGTAGATGGTCAGTGCCGTGAGGTCTCCGACAGACAACTCGTTGGTCACGCCATCATGATCACCGTCATGGCTTCCCACGAGTTCTTCTGCCTGCATGCCGAGTTCGTTATGCGCCGCGTGGCGCGTGAAGGCGCGCAAGGTGGCGTGCGATCCCTTCCAGCCGAACATCCTGACGACAAGGTCCTCGTCAACGCCCTCGACGCCACTGCGGTCATAGTCCGCGACGCATGTTCCGGTTTCCGGGCTGAGCATCGGTTTGGCAGAAAGCGTGCCGAATTCAACGCTCTTGGCGGCAAGCGGCGCGGACACGCGGTCGTTGAGCTTGCAGGCTTCCGCTTCAAGTTTCGCCTCCGCGGCTTTCAGTTCGGCCGTCATTTCCTCTGCAATGCGCTGGACCGCACCGAGCGCAAACAGGTGCGGCGTGTTGCGATGGAGATACTTTGCGGGGTCACCCGAATGCAATGGATCAACAATGGCGTTGAGCGGGTTCGGACCGGCCCCGTTGGCATAGGGCGCGGAGTGGCACGAGATGCAGGACTGGGCGACCGGGCCGGCCTCTCTCTTCGGCAGATGGTTGGTCCACTCGCCAAAGGCATCGAGATCCGCCCGGGGCATGCGCGTGAAACGGTGGCCGTCCTGAGAGACCTTGGCGCCGACACCGCGCTCCAGCGTGAAGGACGCCTCCGTCAACTCATCCCCCGCATCGAAGGCATCGATGAAGGCCGCCCCGGGGTCCTCCTTCACCTTCTCGTTCAGAACAGACTGGTCGAGTTTCTCGGGTGCCTCGGCCAGGCTCGTTGCGGAGGTTCCGATCGTTAGCAATATCCAGAGAATGCCAGTTTGACGTGCAGATGATACGGCCATGATTACTGCCCTTATTTTCGGCTTTTCAACAATCACCGATCACGTTTACGTGAGAATAAGGCGCAAAAAAGTATTCCCTCAAAAATTATTACATTAAATTTTCGGAACAAAATCCGACTTCAGGTGTAGCGAAACGGAGAGTGTTTTTCTTATTTAAAATCAAAGGTTAGATATTTTCCGCTTCGGAACTTTATCTGACTATTTGCTTTGTCGCGGTTGCGCCGCCCGTGTTTGAGCGGTCAGTCGTTGACGCGAAACGGGCCATGTGGCTCCATGGATTTAGAGCTGAAACAGCTTGTGCTTCTTGAGAAGATCTATCAGAACCTCACGCGCATCGCGGCGGTGATTGCGGTGGCGTTCGCGCGCAAGAGCCGGGTTGCCCTGCCGTATCGCGTCATAGACCGCGCGATGGTCTTCGTTCGACTTGACCGGCAACGGGCGGATGAACAGGGTCATGGCGCGCGCGCGCCGGACCTGGTTCGCCATCATCGCCACGATGGCCTCCACCCTGGAATTGCCGCCGAGCCTCACAAGTTCCTCGTGGAAGGCATTGTCCGCGACGGCCCAGGCCTCCCGGTCCTGTTGCTCCAGCGCGGTTTCCATCGCCTCGATAGATTGCTTGAGGGTCGCGAGTGCGCCTTCGGAATAGTTCCTTTCCGCTGCTTCTTCGGCAGCCAGGCTCTCAAGTTCGGTCAGGACGGCATAAATCTCTTCCATGTCCTTCAGGGACAGCGTTGCAATCCGGACACCCTTTCTCGGGCGGACTTCAAGAAGCCCCTGCTGGGCCAGCATCAGCGTCGCCTCCCGGACCGGCGTGCGCGACATGCCGAGACGGCCGGCAAGCTCGCTTTCCAGATGATCGGATCCAGCTGCAAGTTCACCATCGAAGATCAGTTGACGGATCTGCTCCATTGCCTGTGTCGTGATCGTCTTCGGCTTCGGTGCTTCAAGCAACGGCAAACTCCCGGATCTTCTGACCCAGCCGGTCAGACTCATAGATCGCCTGTTCTATCGCAATTACCTTCAGATAGTCACTTGCCTCATTTTCCAAGGGTTTGCCGTCCAGCACCCCGTCAACCACGTGACAGATGAGATTCTTGACGCAGTCACCGCCGAAACCTTCCCATTCCCTTGCCGGAAGCAGGACACTGTCTTCCAGCGATCCAAAATGGCGCAAACCGACAGAACCATCTCCGGCAAGCGTCAGGGTTCCGCGGGTGCCTTCAACGAGTGCTTCGCCCAGGGTTGTCCTGCAGTTTTCCGCTGCATGATCCAGGAGCCGGTTGCCGTCGAAAAGCGCACGCACGCCATTGGCATAGTCGAAGACAAAATAACCGGCGTCCTCTCCGGCGATGACCGGATTGAGTTTTCGAAGGTCGGCGTAAACGGCCTCAGGCTCTCCCAGGAGATAGCGGAAGGTGTCGACCCAGTGAACGCCGGTTTCGTGGATCAGAAGTTTCGGCATTGTCTGAAAATAGGGCTGCCGGTCGAGGTAGGCCTCCGGCCCCTGCCCGTCGCCGGTGCGGAGCCGGAACGTAAGCTGGAGAAGGTCTCCGATCAGGTTTTCGTCAAGCGCCTGCCTGATCGCACGATACCAGGGCTGGAAGCGGAAATTCTCGTGGACCACCAGCACGACACCCGCCTTTTCGGCGAGATCTGCCGCCTCGCGCGCTTCGGACAGCGACGTGCAAAACGGTTTCTGGCAGATGATCGTCCTGACACCCTTTGAAATCGCGGCCGTGATTGCCGGCAGGTGGGTCGGCGGCGGCGTGATGATGTCGAGCAGGTCAGGAGTGGCCATCTTGAGCATGGTGTCCAGATCCTCGAATGCGGTCAGGCCCGTCGCCTTTGCCTTTTCAGGGTCCCGGTCACACGCACCGACAAGCCTCACCCTTTGCAGTCTCCGCCAGGCTTCATAGTGAAACCGTGCGAAATAGCCGGCCCCCAAGCAGGCGACGCGTAAGGTGTCCGTGCCTTCCACCATCGATTCAATCCCCTTCAGACGAGTCTTTCTAGCAGTTCTTTTGAGCCGCTGCCCGATGTTCCGGCACCGGCCTGTTGCCCTTCGTGATAGGGGAGCCGGGCCAAGTTGACAAGGGATTGAATTACGTATACGCAAACAAATGTGTAAATTGATACGATCTTAAATCCGATCGTGGGAGGAGACCCAATGCTTGACAAGAAATCCCTGAGCCGCCTGTTTTTGAGCGCGGCGCTCATCGTTGCCGGCGCAGGCAGCGCCCTTGCCGTTGAAACGCTGCGCTTCAGCCACACCGACAATCCCGGTGGATCGCGCCAGGCGGCCGCGGAGCTGTTTGCCGAGAAGGTCGCCGAGTACACCGACGGCCGCTACGAAGTGCAGATTTTCCCGTCCGGACAGCTCGCGAACGACCCGAAGGCAATCGAACTTCTGCAGCTTGGCGGCATCGACTTCACCGTGTCCGCGACGGGCAGCTATGCAACGCATCTGCCGTCCCTCAACCTCACCGCCATGCCATTCCTGGTCGACACCTACGAACAGGGCTGGGAGCTTTATGACAATTCGGCCTGGCTGCAGGGCGAGTTCGAAAAACTGCCGGAGAAAGGGTTCCGCGTCCTGTCGACCTGGGAAGCCGGCTTCCGTAGCTTCACCACCAATGAGCCGCTCGCGTCGCCGACCGATGCGGAGTCGATGAAAATGCGCGTCTTCCCGAACGACATGATCCGCTGGTCGATGGAAGCGATCGGCTTCCAGACGGTGGTGATGCCGATCACCGACGTTTATCTCTCCATCCAGCAGGGCATCGTGAACGGTCAGGAAAACCCGGTCGACACGATCAATTCCTTGCGGTTCTACGAAGTCGCGCCGCACATCACGCTGACCCGGCACGTCTACAGCCCGCTGCCGCTGACCATTGCGGAAAAGACCTGGCAGTCCTTCTCCGATGAAGACAAGGAAGCCGTTCTGAAGGCGGCTGCGGAATCCGCCACTTTCAGCCGCGATCTCGTCAAAAGCTCGGTCGACAGCCAGCTGACGCAGATGACCGAGGAAGGCGCCAAGGTCAGTGTGCCGGAGATCGGTCCGTTCCGCGAAGCCGTCCAGCCGGTCTATGCAAAGGCGAAGGACGTCTATGGTGCGGAAGCGGTCGACAACATCCTTTCCGATGCCGCGGCCATCAGGGAAGCGCTTCCGGCACAGAACTGATCAGGCGAGAAGGTCATCCCCTGCACGCCAGGCTGCAATGGCGTGCAGGAATGACCTGACAGATTGACTGGCCGGAACCGGATCGGTTCCGGCTCCTTTCAAAAAAGAGAAGTCCCTTGGATTACCGAGATCATTATCCGGCTGTGCTGCGCTGGCTCAGCCATCTGGTGGACGTGTGCCTCATGCTTGGCGGGTTTTCCATCGTCACGCTGGTTTTCTGCAATGCATCGCTGCGCGGTTTTGCCGGCTTCGACCTGGCGTGGTCGCTGGAAGTCACCAGCTTCCTGCTGCTCTGGAGCACGTTCATCGGCTGCGCTGCCGCTGTCGCCAGGGGCGCGCACATGCGCGTGACGGAAATCGTCGAACGTCTGATGCCCTATCGCGGCCAGCGCGTGCTTTCCATCACCATCGACGTCATCATCGCCATTCTGCTGATGAGCCTGATCTACACCGGATACAACATCTCGGTTCATACCTGGGCACAGAAGACGACGGTGCTCTATTGGCCTGTCGGGCTTTTGTACGCTTCCATGCCCGTCGGCATGGCTCTCACACTGATTTTCCATCTCTTCAACATGGTGTTCGACATTCGCAATCCCGTCGTTCCCCATGGGACTCATTCAGACGGTGGCGAGGCACTGCTATGATCCTGCTTTTTGTCGTTGCCGTATTCCTGACGACGGTTTTTCTTGGCATCCCCCTGGTCTGGGCCATCCTGATCACGGCCGTTCTGCCCATCATCGTGTTCGACCTCGGCTATCCGCTGCAGGCGCTGTTCCTGAACTTCATCGGCGGTGTCGAACCGAACCACTTCCTCGCCATCCCGCTGTTCATCGTCGCGGGCGAAATGATGAGCCGGGGCGGTGTCGGACTGCGCATCATCGGCTTCGCCCGGGCCGCCTTCGGCTTCATGGCCGGGGGACTCGGGATGGTGGTCGTCGGCGCATCAATGATCTTCGGCGGCATTTCCGGATCGGCAATCGCGGACAGCGCCGCGATCGGATCGGTCATGATCAAGAACATGTCTCGGGAGGGCTACAACACCGCATTCGCGGCCGGGCTTGTCGCGGCAGCCGGCACCATCGGTATCATTATCCCACCCTCGATCCCGATGCTGATCTACGGTTTTGTCGGAAATGTCTCGGTCGCGGACCTGTTTCTGGCGGGCATGGTGCCCGGCATCCTGTTCGGCGCCATGTTCATGGCGGTCTGCTATTATGTCGGCAAGACCAGCAAATGCGATCCGGGCGGACGCACCACCACCTTGCAGGAGCTGACAAGCTCGTTCATCGGCACGGCCCCGGCCCTTTTCATGCCGGTGCTGATCCTCGGCGGCATTTTCACCGGATGGGTGACACCGACCGAGGCCGCGGCCCTTGCCGTTGTCTACGGCTTGTTCGTCACCACCGTTGTCTACCGGGACTTCAAGCTGAAGGACCTGCCCAGGCTGCTGGTCGATTCCTTCGTGACCAGTTCCGTCGTCATGGTCGTGATCGGCGCGACGACCGTCCTCGGCTGGCTGATCACGCTGGAACAGATGCCGCAGATCCTGGTGGGATTTGTCCAGGACTTTTCCAGCGGCCCGTGGATGTTCCTGCTCCTGGTCAACATTGTCCTCTTGGTTCTCGGGCTGGTGCTGGACCCGGTGCCTGCCATCCTGCTGACCGCGCCGCTGTTTCTGCCGACAGCCAAGGCGTTCGGGGTCGATCCGGTCCATCTCGGCGTGATCATGACCTGCAACGTGGCCGTCGGCCTGTTTACCCCGCCTGTCGGCGCGACACTTTATGTCGCCTCGAGGATCTCCGGGGTCGGCGTCCTGTCGATCGCCCGCAACATGGCGCATCTTTATCTCGCGGCGATCGCTGCCCTTCTCGCTGTCACCTACCTTCCCTTCGTATCGATGGGTATGGTCTACTTGTTCCGATAGGGAGGAAAGACAGGTGTTTGCAGTCACAGTCCGATTTGAAATCAGGGACGGGATGTTCGAGACGTTCATGCCCCTGATGCTAGACAACGCAAAAGCGTCGCTCCAGGAAGAGCCCGGTTGCCACCAGTTCGATGTCTGCACCGATCCGGGCAGGCCCGGGGAGGTTTTTCTCTACGAGATCTACGATGACGCCGAAGCCTTTCAGGTTCATCTGAAGACGCCGCATTTTCTTGCTTTCGATGCGCAGGTTTCAACGATGATCGCGGAAAAGTCGGTCGCGACCTATTCGAAGGTGAGTTCATGACACCCTGGGAAGTTTTTGCCGTCAAATATGCCGACCGGAATGAACGGACGCGGAAGGACAGTTTCCTTTTTGATGACGACCATCACCTGCCGCATGACATGGACTACTTCATCTGGGTTCTCAGGAGGGTCAACGAGATCGTTCTCGTGGACACCGGTTACGACCAGGACGAGGGAGACCGGCGCGGCCGTCCGGTCAGGCTGAACCCCGTCGAAGCGCTGGCCCCGCTCGGGATCGATCCGGAGGCGGTCTCAACCATCATCGTGACCCACCTCCATTACGACCACGCTGGCGGTCTGAAACACTTTCCAAACGCGACCATCCATCTGCAGGCGGCAGAAATGGCCTATGCGACCGGCCCCTGCATGTGCCACGGCACCCTGCAGGCGCCGTTCACGGTCGACCACGTCTGCGAAGCCGTCAAGCGGCTCTATTCGGGACGTGTTGTCTTCCATGAAGGCGAAGGTGAAGTCCGGGAGGGTGTCACCGTTCATCACACGGGCGGGCACAGCAAGGGGCTTCAGGCCGTGCGCGTGCTGACGCAGGCCGGCTGGATGTGCCTGGCGTCGGACACGTCGCACTATTACGAAAACTTCCTGGAAGCCAAACCGTTCCCGATCGTGGTCGATCTTGACGACATGCTGCAGGGCTTCCAGACCATTCGAAAGCTGGCGAGTTCCGACAAGCTTGTCGTGCCAGGACACGATCCGCTGGTGCGCGATCTCTTCCCCGCACATGGGCCGGATCATGTCATCCGCCTCGACACCGGCCCGCAAAAATGGATCCAGTCATGAAGCTCGGTGTGATCGCAGACGATTTTACCGGCGCATCCGACATTGCACTGACGCTTTCGGAGGGCGGCATGCGCACAGCCCAGTTCGTCGGCGTCCCGAAGCGTGCGCCGGACGGCGACATAGAGGCCGGTGTTGTCGGTCTGAAATCGAGAACCATTCCAGCCGCCGAGGCCGTGGAAGGCTCGCTGGCGGCCTGCGACTGGCTCATTGCCCAGGGCTGCACGCAGATCGTGTTCAAGGTCTGCTCGACCTTCGATTCCACTGACGAAGGCAATATCGGCCCGGTCGCAGCCGCACTTGCCGAGCGTCTCGGGGAAACCCGCGTTCTGGTCTGTCCGGCGTTCCCGGAAAACGGCCGGACGGTTTACCAGGGACACCTGTTCGTCAAGGATACGCTGCTGAGCGAAAGCGGCATGCAGAACCATCCGCTCACGCCCATGCGAGATCCCGATCTTCGCCGGGTCCTGTCCAGGCAGACGGACTGGCCCGTTGCGCATCTGTCCCTGTCCGGTCTCCACGAAGGTGAAGACGCGTCGCCTGATCCGGCAGCGGACAAATCCATGGTCATCGCCGATGCGATTACGAATGACGACCTGTTCGCGATCGGACGCGCCGCGAAAAACAGGAAACTGGTCGTCGGCGGCTCGGGCATCGCTCTCGGACTGCCCGGTAATTTCGGAGCGTTACCGGGAGATACCGCGTGGCAAGGGCATCACGGCAAGGCAATCGTCCTTTCCGGTTCCTGCTCGCTTGCCACGCGCGAACAGGTCGAAACCTTCAAGGCAAAGGCCCCGAGCCGGGAACTGGCTGTCTCCGACATCATGGAAAACAGGTTGTCCCTTCAGGAACTTGTCGAATGGACCCTGCAACAGGAACAAGCGCCCCTGCTCTATTCCTCCGCCGAGCCGGAAACCGTTGCTGCCGCGCAGCAGAAATACGGCAAGGAAAAGAGCTCTCAAGCCGTTGAACGGCTGTTTGCAAATCTTGCCGCAGCTCTTTCGCAGTCCGGTGTGACACGGATCGTTGTCGCCGGCGGCGAGACCTCGGGCGCCGTGGTATCCGGCGTGTCTGCGCAATCGCTTGAAGTCGGCCCGCGCATCGCTGCGGGCGTGCCTGCGCTCAAGGTTGCCGAAAGCGATCTTCTGCTCGCTCTCAAATCGGGCAACTTCGGAGGCCCGGACTTTTTCCACGAAGCGCTCTCGGTGCTGGGAGGGGCTTCGTGAGCGAGATTGCACGGACGCGGGAACAGATCGCGACATACGCCAAATCCATGTTCGACCGGGGCCTGACGCACGGCTCGACAGGCAACATATCGGCGAGACTTTCCGATGGCAGTCTTCTGGTGACGCCGACAGGCTCCTCCATGGGATTTCTCGATCCGGCCCGCATCAGCCATCTGTCGGAAAAAGGCGCGCTCAATTCCGGGGACAAGCCGACCAAGGAAATACCGCTGCATGCAGCGTTTTATGAAACGCGGCACCGGACCGGGGCCGTGGTGCATCTGCATTCCTGTCATTCGGTCGCTCTTTCCCTGCTTCCGGAAATCGACCCGGACAATGTGCTGCCTCCGCTGACCGCCTACGGAATCATGCTGCTCGGAAAGGTCCGGCTGCTTCCGTTTTTCGTACCAGGAGATCCGGCGATGGGCGACGCGGTCCGCGGCCTTGCCGGAAACGGTCCGCCGTGCTCTTGGCAAATCACGGACCGGTTGTCGCTGGGAAGGACCTGCAGGCGGCCGTTTACGCGATGGAAGAACTGGAAGCGACTGCTAAACTCGCGTTGCTGTTGCGCGGCGCAAATGCTACCGCGCTGAACGAAGACCAGATAGATATGGTCGTGAAGCGGTTTGACGTTGAATGGACGTGAGGACAAAAGAATGAGAATTGCCCTGATCAAAGGCGACGGCATCGGCGTGGACGTTTCCGAAGCGACCATTGCCGTGGTGGAATCCGCGCTTCAGAAAACGGGACACGCCAAACCGTCCTATGACGAGATAAACGCAGGTGCCGGTTACTTCAGGGACACGGGACGCGATATCGAAGCCGACGGCGAAAAACGCGCGGAAGCAGCCGACGCCATCTTTCTCGGCGCAATTGGCCTGCCGTCAATCCGGCACACGGATGGAACGGAAATTTCGCCGCATCTGAGATTGCGTGATGCCTTCGGTCTCTATGCCGGCGTCAGACCGGTCAAGGCCTATCCCAATGCACCTCAGCGGCTGGCGGACCCGCGTGCGTCCGGCATCGATCTCGTCATCTTGAGGGAGTCGACGGAAGGTCTGTTTTATTCCGCAGCGACCCACAATCGCAGTCTTGTCGTCAATGATGACGAGGTTCAGGACATCCTGAGGATCACACGCAAGACCACGACGAAGCTGCACGAGTTCGCTTTCAATCTTGCCCGCAAGCGCCGCGAACGCGGCAGCTCGGGCAAACTGACCTGCGTCGACAAGGCCAATGTCTTTACCTCCCTCGCCTTCTTCCGGCAGCTCTTCGACGAGGTGAAAGCAAGGCACCCGGACGTGGACGTGGGCTACAACTATGTCGACGCGCAGGCGCTCGATCTCGTGCGCAAGCCCTGGGAATTCGACGTGCTGGTGACCGAGAACATGTTCGGCGACATCCTGTCGGACCTTGCCGGCGGGCTGGTCGGCGGCATGGGCATGGCCGCCTGCGCGGAGATCGGCGATGAGGTCGGCCTGTTCCAGCCGGCGCATGGCAGCGCGCCCGACATCATGGGCCAGGACAAGGCCAACCCGCTCGCCGCCATTCTCAGCGGCGCGCTGATGCTGGACTACCTGTCGGAGAAGCTCGATGAGCCCGGTCTTGCAGACGCTGCGGACCTGATCAACGCAGCCGTGGACACAGGATTTGCGCAAAATGCCCTGAGACCGATGGAATTCGGTGGCGACATGGGCACACGCGCTGTGACGGAACAGATCCTCGCAACCATTCAGGACACTTCCCAGGCGCGCAGCAGCGTCAGCGCGTAATTGCGCTTTCAGGCCCGTTTTCTGGCAACGCCAGCGCAGCTTTCACGCACGATCAGATCCCCGTGCAGTAGCTGCGAGCGCGTCTCGAGCGACCGGTTTGCCAGGCGGTCAAGCAGAATGTTCATCGCCTTTTCGCCGATGTGGTGGCGCGGCTGGCGGATCGTCGTCAGCGCCGGCGAAAAATTGCTGGCGAAAGGAATGTCGTCAAAGCCCAGAACGGAGAAGTCCTCCGGGACCCGGTAGCCGCGCAGCTGCAACGCCGAGATGACCCCGATGGCCGTGTTGTCGTTGAAGCAGTAGAAGGCTGTCGGCAGGTCATCCTTGATGAACAGCCTTTCGACGGCCGCGCGGCCGCTTTCGCTCGTGCCGTCTCCCTCGACGCGCCAGTCGCGCAGGGCTTCCGGCGATTCCTTCAATCCCTGGCAATAGCCCTTGTGCCTCAGATCGCTGCGGATGTCGGCGCGTCCGCCGGAGATGAAGGTGATCCTGCGGTGGCCGAGCGAAATCAGGTACTCCGTTGCCATCTTGGAGGCGGCGACATCGTCCACACCGACATAACTGATCTCGGAGGTGTTGACCGGCCGCTCCGTGGCAACGATCGCCGGCAGTGTTGCCAGAGGCGTTTTCGGTTCGCCCGCGACCGGAATGTGACCGGTCAGGAGCACCAGCCCATCGGCCATGCCTGTCGACAGAAAGCGCAGGTAATTCTGTTCCAGACCCGTGGTTCCCTCGGTATTGCCGATGAGGACGCCGTAGCCTCGGTCGTTGGCCGCCTTTTCCAGACCGGTCAGGATACCGGCGAAGTTCGGATCGGCAATCGAGGATGCGAGCACCAGCACCATCTTGGATCGCTGCATGCGCAGGTTCTGCGCCATCGCGTTCGCGGTATAGCCGGTGCGTGCGATGGCGGCGGTGACCTTCTTGCGCGTGCTCTCGGCAACCTTCTCCGGTGACCGCAATGCGCGGCTCACGGTCGCGATGGAAACACCCGCAAGCTTTGCAACGTCTTCAATTGTCGCCGGACGGTCCACCGGTTCGCTCATTCAACGATCCCTGCCGCGTTGCTCTTTGCACATCCATAAGTGCATGAAATTCAACGTACTCATTGCTGTATATAGCCTGAACTGATTCATGAAAAGGTTTACAAACACGAATGTAAAGGTTTACATCGACTGTGAAAACGTTTACATAAGAATCATTGCGCCAGTGTGAAACAATATCAGCGGTGCGTGGGAGGATCTTCAGATGGATGTCGCGACGTCCGCTTCGGCGGCGGTGATTGAAGCTGTCAATATCAGCAAGTCATTCGGGCCCGTGCCGGTTCTGTTCAGCGTGAGCATGGATGTCCGCGCCGGCGAAGTTCATGCGCTGATCGGCGAGAATGGCGCCGGAAAGTCCACCCTGATGAAAATCCTTTCCGGGTTCCACGATCCGACATCCGGCCAGATCCGGCTGGACGGAAAGACCGCCGAGCTGCCGCCGAATGGCGGCGCGGAAAAACTCGGCATCGTTCTCATTCACCAGGAACTCAACCTTGCCGAACAGATGACGGTCGAAGAAAACGTCTTTCTGGGAAGGGAGACCCGTTCGCGCGGATTTCTGGATCGTGCCGGCATGCGCCGGACCGTGCAGAAATACCTGGACGAGATCGGTCTCGACATCTCGCCCGCGGACCGGATCTCCGACCTGACGATCGCGCAGAAGCAGATGGTCGAAATCGTGAAGGCCGTCAGCCGGAATGCGCGCATTCTGATCATGGACGAGCCGACCGCCGTGCTCACCGAGGAAGAAACCGACGTGTTCTTCCGGCAGGTGGAGAAGCTGAAAGCCGGCGGTGTCGGCATTGTGTTCGTTTCCCACAAGCTCAATGAAGTGAAGGCGATCGCCGACCGGATCACGATCCTGAGGGACGGTCAGTGGATCGACACGCGCCCGTCCGGCGACCTGACCCCTGACACCATGGCCCAGATGATGGTCGGGCGCGAACTCTCCGATCTTTATCCGCCCATGCACGAGGCGGATGTGGACGCTGACCTGGTCCTTGAAGTCACGAACCTGAAGGCGCCCGGCGTCCACGATGTCAGTTTCGGCCTGCGCAAGGGCGAGATCCTCGGATTTTCCGGCCTGATCGGCTCCGGACGCACCGCCGTCTTTGAAGCGATTTGCGGGCTTGCGCCGATCGAAAGCGGCACAGTCAGCCTTTACGGACGCGAGGTTGGCGCCATGAGCGTTGCCCAGGCCCGGGACGCAGGTCTCGCCTACCTGACCAAGGACAGGAAGGAAAAGGGGTTGCTGCTCGACAAGAAAATGCAGCCGAACCTGACGCTGTTCGCCTTGCCGAAATTCGTGAAGACCCTTGCCGTGAACCGGAAGGCGGAAGAAAAGGCCCTTGAACGCGCCATTCGCCGCTTCGATGTGCGCGCGCGCGATCCCAATGTGACCGTCGGCAAGCTCTCGGGCGGCAACCAGCAGAAACTGCTGCTTGCCAAGATCATGGAATGCGATCCGAAGATCGTCATCATCGACGAGCCGACACGGGGCATCGATGTCGGCACCAAGCAGCAGATCTACCATTTCATTGCCGCGCTTGCCGCCGAAGGCGTGTCCGTCGTGGTGATCTCGTCGGAAATGCCGGAGATCATCGGCATCTGCCACCGGGTCGCCGTGATGCGCGAGGGCCGGATTGCCGGTGTCCTGACCGGCGATCACATCAACGAAAACGAAATCATGCGCTACGCCGCCGGGCTGAAACGGGAGGAACTCCATTGACCATGATGACCGCATCTGAAGACGGAGACGCAAAGGCCGCCAGGAAGCTCGCCGTCGACTTCAAGACACTCGGCCCTGCCCTTGCCCTGCTGCTGCTGTGCGTGATCGGATATCTGCTCAACCCGGCCTTCGCGAGCGAGGGCAACCTGACCAACCTGCTGACACGTTCGGCCTTTATCGGCATCATCGCGGTCGGTGCGACCTTCGTCATCACGGCAGGCGGCATCGATCTGTCCGTCGGCTCGATGGCTGCGGCCATTTCGGGTGTCATGATCATCGTCATGAACAATGCGGTGGAAACGCTCGGAACAGGTATTCCGACGGTCCTGCTCGGCTGCGGGCTGGCGATCCTGCTCGGCATCGGAGCCGGCTGGATCAACGGTGCGCTGACGACCAAGGGCAAGATCGAAGCCTTTATCGTGACGCTCGGCACGATGGGCATCTACCGCTCGCTGGTGACCTATTTCGCCGACGGGGGAACCTTGTCGCTCAACTTCGACATCCGCGGAACCTACCGACCGGTCTACTACGACAGCTTTCTGGGACTGCCCTTCCCGGTCTGGGTGTTCATCGGCGTTGCCATCTGCGGCTGGCTGCTCCTAAACCGGACCGCGTTCGGACGTTACTGCACCGCGATCGGATCCAACGAGGCGGTCGCAAAATACTCGGCCATAAATGTCGATCGCGTGAAGACGCTGACCTACATCATTCAGGGCCTGTGCGTCTCCTTCGCAACGATCATCTACGTGCCCCGGCTCGGATCGGCCTCCGCATCGACCGGCGTGCTGTGGGAACTGGAGGCCATCGCGGCCGTCATCATCGGCGGCACCGTTCTGAAAGGCGGCTATGGCCGGATCGGCGGCACGATCCTGGGCGCGCTCATTCTGACGACCATCGGCAACATCTTGAACTTCACCGACATGATCTCGAACTATCTCAACGGAACGATGCAGGGCCTGATCATCATCGTCGCGGTTCTCCTGCAGCGAAGTGACTGGAAATTCGGCAAGAAAGCCAAACCCTGACGTTCTGAATTCAACCCATCGGGGCCCGTCCCCTGCAAAGAACCGGTACGCACCGGACGGGAGAGGTGCGTCCGAACGGAAGCAATTGAGGAGGAAACAATGCTCTGGAAAACAACACTCGGAATGATGGCGGTCACAAGCATGCTGGCCTTTGCCGGCCTGGCCGCCGCCGAAGACAAGATCAAGATTGGCGTCAGCTATCCGACACCGACCCACGCCTGGGCGGCCGGCATGAACTGGCATGCGGAACAGGCTGAAAAACGCCTCGAAGCGCTACACCCGGATGTGGATCTGATCCTGGTCAACTCGCCCGATCCGGGCGCGCAGGCAAGCGCCCTGGAGGATCTCGTGTCCGTTCACCAGATCGACGCCCTTGTCGTGCTGCCGTTCGAATCCGAGCCCCTGACCGATCCCGTTCTCAACGTGAAGAAATCGGGAGCCTGGATCACCGTCGTGGACCGGGGCCTCAGCCAGCCCGGTATCGAGGACCTCTATGTTGCCGGAAACAACCCGGAACTCGGCCGCGTTTCCGCACAATACATGAAGGGCCGCCTCAAGGACGGCGACAACATCGTCGTTCTGCGCGGCATTCCGACCGTCATCGACAATGAACGCTTCGACGCGTTCATGGCCGAAATCGAAGGTTCGGGGATCAATGTGCTGGATCACAAGCATGCCAACTGGAACCGCGACGACGGCTTCGAGGTCATGCAGGACTTCCTCTCGCGCTTTCCCGACATCGATGCGGTTTGGGCGCAGGACGATGACATCGCGATCGGTGTCGTGGCGGCCCTCAAGCAGGCAGGCCGGGACGGCAACGGCATGTTCGTCGTCGGCGGCGCAGGCATGAAGGAGATCATCAAGGGCATCATGGATGGCGATGAACTGATCCCGGTCAACGTGCTTTATCCGCCCGCAATGATCGCGACCGCAATGGACGCGACGGTCAATGCGGTGAAATCGAACGGACCGGTCGCAGGACGCTATATCCTCGGCGCCACCTTGATCACCCGTGACAATGCCGAGAGCTACTACTTCCCGGATTCTCCGTTCTAAGCTCTGTCACTTACCTACCTGGCCGGGGTCTTTCGCGATGGGATCCCGGCCCTTTTTCAATCAGCCTGCCGGAATCGGGAGACCATCATGAAGACCATCAAGGGCCCTGCCCTGTTCCTTGCCCAGTTTGCCGGTGACGAAGCTCCGTTCAACTCCTGGGACAGCATCACGAAATGGGCCGCCGATTGCGGCTATGCCGGCGTTCAGATACCGAGTTGGGACCGCCGCCTGATCGATCTCTCCAAAGCCGCAAGTTCCATGTCCTATTGCGAGGATCTTGCCGGGCGCGCCAGAGAGAACGGCGTCGAGATCACCGAACTGTCGACCCACCTTCAGGGCCAGCTGGTGGCCGTGCATCCGGCCTATGACACCGCCTTTGACGGCTTTGCCGCGCCGGAGGTCCGCGGCAACCCCTCTGCCCGGCAGGCATGGGCCGTGGATCAGGTCAAACTGGCGCTGGCTGCCAGCCGGAATCTCGGCATTGATGCGCATGCGACCTTCTCCGGCGCCCTCGCCTGGCCTTATCTTTATCCGTGGCCGCAACGGCCGGCCGGTCTTGTCGAAACGGCGTTTGACGAACTGGCCAAGCGCTGGCGTCCGATCCTCGACTATGCGGACGAATTGGGTGTCGATGTCTGCTACGAGATCCATCCGGGGGAAGACCTGCATGACGGGATCACTTTCGAGATGTTCCTCGACCGGCTGGATGCGCATCCGCGCTGCAAGATGCTTTACGATCCGTCGCACTATGTCCTTCAGTGCCTCGACTATCTCGACAATCTTGACATCTACAAGGACAGGATCGGCATGTTCCACGTCAAGGATGCGGAGTTCAACCCGACGGGCCGCCAGGGCGTTTACGGTGGCTATGCGTCCTGGGTGGACCGTGCCGGCCGGTTCCGTTCGCTCGGAGACGGACAGGTCGACTTCGGCGCCGTTTTCTCCAAGATGGCGGCGAACGATTTCGACGGCTGGGCCGTTGTCGAGTGGGAATGCTGTCTGAAGCATCCCGAGGACGGCGCGCGCGAGGGAGCGGCCTTCGTCAGGGATCACATCATCACAGTGACGGAAAAAGCCTTTGACGATTTCGCAGATGGCGGTACCGATGATGCAGCCAACAGGAAAATGCTGGGTATCGACTAGATCATGCCCTCAAAGGGAAGCCGGGAAGCAGCTTTGACGCATGTGAAGACCGTAATCCACGATTATCCGGGCCCGTCACGGCGGGCCGGGCCCTCTTGCAGCCTCTTGAGCGATTGCCTGGCAAGAGGTTTCTCTATAGAAATGTAATCGATTACAGAACGATTGCCCGCGCATATGAAGGGCAAACAGGAGGAGCAGAATGGCGATAGAAGGAAAAGACAATCCGCAGTCGAAACCAATCCGGCTCGGCATGGTCGGGGGCGGCAAGGATGCCTTTATCGGCGCGGTTCACCGCATCGCGTCGAGGATCGACGGACGCTACGAACTGGTTGCCGGTGCGCTCTCCTCGACGCCGGAAAAGGCCCTGGAATCGGGCCAGGCACTCGGGCTGAAGCATGACCGGATCTACACCGATTTCGAGGCAATGGCCAAGCGCGAGGCGCGTCTGAAAGATGGCATCGAAGCGGTCGCCATCGTCACGCCCAACCACGTCCACTATCCGGCGGCAAAGGCGTTTCTCAAACGCGGCATCCACGTGATCTGCGACAAGCCGCTGACGTCGACGCTTGCCGACGCCAAGAAGCTGGTCAAAGCGGCCGAAAGCTCCGAAGCGCTGTTCTTCCTGACGCATAATTACACCGGCTACCCGATGGTGCGGCAGGCGCGCGAAATGGTTCAAAATGGCGATCTCGGTGCGATCCGCGTGATCCAGGTCGAGTATCCGCAGGACTGGCTGACCGTCGAGCAGAACAACAAGCAGGCGGACTGGCGCACCGATCCCGCCAGGTCGGGCGCCGGGGGATCGACCGGCGATATCGGCACCCATGCCTACAATCTCGCCTGTTTCATCACCGGCCAGCCCGCCGAAAGCCTTGCAGCCGATTTGCAATCTTTCGTGTCCGGTCGCCAGGTCGACGACAACGGTCACGTCATGCTGCGCTACGCCAGCGGTGCGCGCGGCATGCTCTGGTGTTCCCAGGTCGCGCCGGGCAACGAGAACAATCTCAAGATCCGGGTCTATGGCGACAAGGGCGGCCTCGAATGGCACCAGGAGAACCCGAACTACCTCCATGTCACGCCCTTCGGCGAGCCGAAGCGCATCATCACGCGCGGAGGCGCCGGCATGCTCGACAGCATCGCCCCGGCAACCCGCATCCCTCCGGGCCACCCGGAAGGTTACCTGGAAGGCTTCGCCAATCTCTACAAGGACGCCGCGGATGTGATCCGGGCGCGTCAGGCGGGCAAGAAGACAGACTCGCTCGTGCCAGGCATCAGCGACGGACTTGCCGGTGTTCAGTTCGTCGATGCCTGCGTCAGGTCCTCCGCGAGGAACGCCGCCTGGGTGAAGCTCGGCGGCTGATCATGGTGGCACGGGGCGGTCAAATCCCCATGTGACGAGAGGAATGAAACTGACTGCCTGCGAAACAGGACCTAAGGGGGATCGTTTTGCAGGCAGTCTCATGTCAAGCTGCAAGACAAATCCGATTCAGTTTGAAGGCAAACGCAGCCTGGTTCGTTGTCCGGTTGTATCCGGTGTCTTTTTGCGCGTTTGAAACGTGACGTCCGCGCCGCCCTGCAAAATGCAACCTGCATACAACCAAGCTAAATTTTGATTGATAAATTTAATAGAAAAGAGCCTGAAAAAAGACTTACGCAATGTCAGGTCCGGGCCGCCTGAAGTTTAAGTGAAAATTAAATAATAATCGCCCTCAAGGCAGCAACGAGGATGAAGCCACATCGTCATTTTTCACATTAATTCCAATAGCTTCATGATTTTTGACAGATTGATGTTTTTACTTGTGTTGCTTGCGACAGATTTTTTTCAAATTATTACATCTTTTTCGCCTTATTTGACCTGATTTTTCGTCAAATTGTCCCGAATACATTAAGCGCACAAGAACAAATCACCCAACAAATCGCTTGGACACAATCGCCAAAAATGCCGAGAAGCAGTTCGGCGGAACGGGCCCTTTTGCCCGATTAGGGGAGCCAAGCATGCCAACGACCAGATCGACCACAGTCCCGTCCCCCGTCTTCGCCATCGCGGGCGCAACGGAGTTCTCCGGCGAGAAGGGCGACTACCTGGATGCGGGCGATGCGGAAGCGCTGTCGCTTGCGGCAGGCACCATCGCGCTCACCTTCAACGCCGATCATGTCTGGGGACAACAGGCCCTCTTTTCCAAGGACGGCAGCGGCTATGACGACGGCGGGCACCTCACCGTCTGGCTCAAGGACGGGCGCATCATCGTGCGCCAGCAGACCGACGACAGCACAGAGTATCTCAAGGTCCCGGACCTGACGATCGAGAAGGATACCGACTACCACTTCGCCGTCTCTTTCGGCGAGGACGGCCTCAATGTCCATGTCAACGGACAGCTCTGGGCCGCCGAGCCGGAGATGAAGCAGGGCATGGACATGAACGAGCGCTCCTTCCTGGTCGGCGCTTCCGGGGCCTGGCGCTCCAGCGACAGCCAGACAGCCCACCAGCAGTTCAACGGCACAATCTCAAACGTCATGGTCTTCGACGAACAGCTCGGGGGCGAGGCCATGGCGGCGCTGGCAGGCGAGGTCGACCCGGCATTCGAGGCCGATGCCCTGGCCGCCCTCGCCCAGGACGACCTGATGCCTGCCTTCCAGCAGCTCCATCACGGTTCCGACGAGGCCAAGGCGCTCGCCATGGCCTACGGCTTCAACCACATGGGCGAGATGACCTCCGGTGCCGCCTATCAGGAAGGTACCGACCAGGGCGAGACCATCGAGGGAACCGAGCAGGACGATGCCATCAATGCCGGCCTCGGTGACGACACCGTCAACGGCAAGGACGGCAACGACATCCTCCAGGGCTCCTACGGCAACGACATTCTCAACGGCGGCGACGGCAACGACGTCCTCGACGGCGGACACGGCGAGGACATCCTCAACGGCGGTGACGGCAACGACCTGCTCATCTCACAGTCCGACGGGCGCGAGGGCGAGGTCGCCTACGACCCGGACCGCGACGAGGGCGATCCGCTGGGAGAACTCACCGACGGCAAGCTCTATCCCGACCAGCCCCTTCATGCCGACGACGTCATGACAGGCGGCGCGGGCGCAGACACCTTCTACTTCCAGACCCTCATCAACGCCAAGGCCCGCTTCATCGAGGAACACACACAGGATGACGGCACAATCATGGCGTGGCCGACAAACATCCACGACCACTGGGTCGGCGTCATCGGCAACGACATCATCACCGGCAACAGACATCCTGATCGAGGGACACACCACCAAGACAGCTCCATCAACGACGGCATCGTCGACCACTCCGTCATCTCCCTTTATTCCGACCAGGGATCGGGCGGAGGCGCCCACGCGAATGACGAGCTCGACCGGAACAAACACCTACGGCATCGTCAAGTCCATCGCCGATATCGACGAGGCCATCAAGCCCATCGAGGATGGGAACCGACCGCGGCGAGATCGCACGGCATCCCGACACAGGACGACCTGCCCCTCCCCGAAGGCATGGCATGGCGTGGGCGCAACGGAGTTCTCCGAACGAGCGCTCACCTTCAACGCGATGCGGAAGCATGTCTGGGGACACATCCAAGGACGATGACGACGGCGGGCACCTCACCGTCTGGCTCAAGGACGGGCGCATCATCGGCGCCAGCAGACGACGACAGTCATCCACTTCGCCGTCTCCTTCGGCGAGGACGGCCTCAATGTCGACAACGGACAGCTCACCATGGACGCTCCTTCAACCTGGCGCTCCAGCGACAGCCAGACAGCCCACCAGCAGTTCAACGGCACAATCTCAAACGTCATGGTCTTCGACGAACAGCTCGGGGGCGAGGCCATGGCGACGCTGGCAGGCGAGGTCGACACCGATGCCCTGGCCGCCCTCGCCCAGGACGACCTGATGCCTGCCTTCCAGCAGCTCCATCACGGTTCCGACGAGGCCAAGGCGCTCGCCATGGCCTACGGCTTCAACCACATGGGCGAGATGACCTCCGGTGCCGCCTACCAGGAAGGCACCGACCAGGGCGAGACCATCGAGGGAACCGAGCAGGACGATGCCATCAATGCCGGCCTTGGTGACGACACCGTCAACGGCAAGGACGGCAACGACATCCTCCAGGGCTCCTACGGCAACGACATTCTCAACGGCGGCGACGGCAACGACGTCCTCGACGGCGGACACGGCGAGGACATCCTCAACGGCGGTGACGGCAACGACCTGCTCATCTCACAGTCCGACGGGCGCGAGGGCGAGGTCGCCTACGACCCGGACCGCGACGAGGGCGATCCGCTGGGAGAACTCACCGACGGCAAGCTCTATCCCGACCAGCCCCTTCATGCCGACGACGTCATGACAGGCGGCGCGGGCGCAGACACCTTCTACTTCCAGACCCTCATCAACGCCAAGGCCCGCTTCATCGAGGAACACACACAGGATGACGGCACAATAAGGTGGCATGGCGTGGCCGGAGAGAACGAAAACATCCACGACCACTGGGTCGGCGTCATCGGCAACGACATCATCACCGACTTCAACCGCGCCGAGGGCGACAGCATCCTGATCGAGGGACACACCACCAAGATCAGCTCCATCACCTATGGCGACAGCAACAATGACGGCATCGTCGACCACTCCGTCATCTCCCTTTATTCCGACCAGGGATCGGGCGGAGGCGCCCACGCGAATGACGAGCTGGGAACCGTCACCGTCTATGGCGACCTGATCACGCTCTCCGACATCTCCACCTCCGCCAAACCGGCCTACGGCATCGTCAAGTCCATCGCCGATATCGACGAGGCCATCAAGCCCATCGAGATGGGAACCGACCGCGGCGAGATCGCACCGCCCGACGACATCCCGACACAGGACGACCTGCCCCTCCCCGAAGGCATGACCCCCGTCTTCGCCATCGCGGGCGCAACGGAGTTCTCCGGCGAGAAGGGCGACTACCTGGATGCGGGCGATGCGGAAGCGCTGTCGCTTGCGGCAGGCACCATCGCGCTCACCTTCAACGCCGATCATGTCTGGGGACAACAGGCCCTCTTTTCCAAGGACGGCAGCGGCTATGACGACGGCGGGCACCTCACCGTCTGGCTCAAGGACGGGCGCATCATCGTGCGCCAGCAGACCGACGACAGCACAGAGTATCTCAAGGTCCCGGACCTGACGATCGAGAAGGATACCGACTACCACTTCGCCGTCTCTTTCGGCGAGGACGGCCTCAATGTCCATGTCAACGGACAGCTCTGGGCCGCCGAGCCGGAGATGAAGCAGGGCATGGACATGAACGAGCGCTCCTTCCTGGTCGGCGCTTCCGGGGCCTGGCGCTCCAGCGACAGCCAGACAGCCCACCAGCAGTTCAACGGCACAATCTCAAACGTCATGGTCTTCGACGAACAGCTCGGGGGCGAGGCCATGGCGACGCTGGCAGGCGAGGTCGACCCGGCATTCGAGGCCGATGCCCTGGCCGCCCTCGCCCAGGACGACCTGATGCCTGCCTTCCAGCAGCTCCATCACGGTTCCGACGAGGCCAAGGCGCTCGCCATGGCCTACGGCTTCAACCACATGGGCGAGATGACCTCCGGTGCCGCCTACCAGGAAGGCACCGACCAGGGCGAGACCATCGAGGGAACCGAGCAGGACGATGCCATCAATGCCGGCCTTGGTGACGACACCGTCAACGGCAAGGACGGCAACGACATCCTCCAGGGCTCCTACGGCAACGACATTCTCAACGGCGGCGACGGCAACGACGTCCTCGACGGCGGACACGGCGAGGACATCCTCAACGGCGGTGACGGCAACGACCTGCTCATCTCACAGTCCGACGGGCGCGAGGGCGAGGTCGCCTACGACCCGGACCGCGACGAGGGCGATCCGCTGGGAGAACTCACCGACGGCAAGCTCTATCCCGACCAGCCCCTTCATGCCGACGACGTCATGACAGGCGGCGCGGGCGCAGACACCTTCTACTTCCAGACCCTCATCAACGCCAAGGCCCGCTTCATCGAGGAACACACACAGGATGACGGCACAATAAGGTGGCATGGCGTGGCCGGAGAGAACGAAAACATCCACGACCACTGGGTCGGCGTCATCGGCAACGACATCATCACCGACTTCAACCGCGCCGAGGGCGACAGCATCCTGATCGAGGGACACACCACCAAGATCAGCTCCATCACCTATGGCGACAGCAACAATGACGGCATCGTCGACCACTCCGTCATCTCCCTTTATTCCGACCAGGGATCGGGCGGAGGCGCCCACGCGAATGACGAGCTGGGAACCGTCACCGTCTATGGCGACCTGATCACGCTCTCCGACATCTCCACCTCCGCCAAACCGGCCTACGGCATCGTCAAGTCCATCGCCGATATCGACGAGGCCATCAAGCCCATCGAGATGGGAACCGACCGCGGCGAGATCGCACCGCCCGACGACATCCCGACACAGGACGACCTGCCCCTCCCCGAAGGCATGACCCCCGTCTTCGCCATCGCGGGCGCAACGGAGTTCTCCGGCGAGAAGGGCGACTACCTGGATGCGGGCGATGCGGAAGCGCTGTCGCTTGCGGCAGGCACCATCGCGCTCACCTTCAACGCCGATCATGTCTGGGGACAACAGGCCCTCTTTTCCAAGGACGGCAGCGGCTATGACGACGGCGGGCACCTCACCGTCTGGCTCAAGGACGGGCGCATCATCGTGCGCCAGCAGACCGACGACAGCACAGAGTATCTCAAGGTCCCGGACCTGACGATCGAGAAGGATACCGACTACCACTTCGCCGTCTCTTTCGGCGAGGACGGCCTCAATGTCCATGTCAACGGACAGCTCTGGGCCGCCGAGCCGGAGATGAAGCAGGGCATGGACATGAACGAGCGCTCCTTCCTGGTCGGCGCTTCCGGGGCCTGGCGCTCCAGCGACAGCCAGACAGCCCACCAGCAGTTCAACGGCACAATCTCAAACGTCATGGTCTTCGACGAACAGCTCGGGGGCGAGGCCATGGCGGCGCTGGCAGGCGAGGTCGACCCGGCATTCGAGGCCGATGCCCTGGCCGCCCTCGCCCAGGACGACCTGATGCCTGCCTTCCAGCAGCTCCATCACGGTTCCGACGAGGCCAAGGCGCTCGCCATGGCCTACGGCTTCAACCACATGGGCGAGATGACCTCCGGTGCCGCCTATCAGGAAGGTACCGACCAGGGCGAGACCATCGAGGGAACCGAGCAGGACGATGCCATCAATGCCGGCCTCGGTGACGACACCGTCAACGGCAAGGACGGCAACGACATCCTCCAGGGCTCCTACGGCAACGACATTCTCAACGGCGGCGACGGCAACGACGTCCTCGACGGCGGACACGGCGAGGACATCCTCAACGGCGGTGACGGCAACGACCTGCTCATCTCACAGTCCGACGGGCGCGAGGGCGAGGTCGCCTACGACCCGGACCGCGACGAGGGCGATCCGCTGGGAGAACTCACCGACGGCAAGCTCTATCCCGACCAGCCCCTTCATGCCGACGACGTCATGACAGGCGGCGCGGGCGCAGACACCTTCTACTTCCAGACCCTCATCAACGCCAAGGCCCGCTTCATCGAGGAACACACACAGGATGACGGCACAATAAGGTGGCATGGCGTGGCCGGAGAGAACGAAAACATCCACGACCACTGGGTCGGCGTCATCGGCAACGACATCATCACCGACTTCAACCGCGCCGAGGGCGACAGCATCCTGATCGAGGGACACACCACCAAGATCAGCTCCATCACCTATGGCGACAGCAACAATGACGGCATCGTCGACCACTCCGTCATCTCCCTTTATTCCGACCAGGGATCGGGCGGAGGCGCCCACGCGAATGACGAGCTGGGAACCGTCACCGTCTATGGCGACCTGATCACGCTCTCCGACATCTCCACCTCCGCCAAACCGGCCTACGGCATCGTCAAGTCCATCGCCAACATCGACGAGGCCATCAAGCCCATCGAGATGGGAACCGACCGCGGCGAGATCGCACCGCCCGACGACATCCCGACACAGGACGACCTCCCCCTGCCCGAAGGCATGACACCCGTCTTTGCCATCGCGGGCGAGATGGTGCTGGACGGTACGCGCGACGGCCAGATCGCGATACAGCATTCTGAGGAGATGGAAATCTCTGAAGGAACGATCGCGTTTTCCTTCAGGGCCGATACCGTAAGCGGCTGCGATGCGCTGTTTTCGAAGGATGCAAGCGGATACGTCACCGGCGGCCATCTCACGGCCTGGGTCACTGATGGAGGCGACATCAAGGTGCGTTTCCAGGATGAGACAAGTTCGTTGTGGCTCAAGGCGGAAGACGTCTTCGACGTCGGCAAGGAACACGATTTCGCGTTCACGTTCGGTGAAGACGGCGCGGTCCTTTATGTCGACGGGGTCGCCGTCGACAGCGACGACGACTTTGAGTCCGACTGGCTCGGCAACGAGGAATACCTGATGATCGGCGCGAATGGCTGGAGCAGCCCGAGTGGTGAGATCGGGTGGACCGGCAATCATTTCGACGGGGTCATTTCGGACTTCACCGTGCTGGGTGAACAGATCGATGCGGACCGGCTCCGGGACGAACTGTTCGCCTGACCGGACCCGCGCCATCGCGTACCAGACAGGAATCGCCTCTTGCGCACAGCCGTGCCGGGGCGATTCCCTACAGTGGCGCAAACGGTGTGAACCGGCGACGTGTTTCAGTCAGGACCGGATACCGAATGCCCTGCAGTGACAAAGCCACAGGTTCTGCTCCTAGAGGCCGTTCTTCGTGATGAACTGGCTCAACTCGTTATCACAGAAGGACTTTTCTGGCCTCAAACCGTAGTCCTTGAGCCGCGTCACCAAAGTAACGCCGTTCAGATTGGCCGTGTAAGATCGGCGCCCTGGCCGGCATCAAAATCAAAAAGATCCTGGGTCAGCTCCTGATGGCCACACAGCACGGACAAACCCTTGACGAAGGCGGCGATTTCGGTGCGCTTGACCAGTTCGAGCCTCCCGACCCGCGCGGAAAGCTGGTCGTCGGCGTGCATTTCCAGCCGTGCAATCCGTTCGGACAGCTGATTGGTGACGTATAGAGTTCCTGTGAGAAGCACTGCGATGACCACGAGCGCGGCGTACCAGACAAGTTTCACTTGTATCTCCGAATCCGGAAGGTCCCCGCAACCTCTATGCAATCAGACGTGGTCTCCTTTTTCAATACCTACTTTCGAGGTTCTGACGCTTCGTCCGACCAACCATGACCTCCGAAAGATCTGCAGTGATACCGGCACCAAAGTACCGGTTACATATTTTGGCGGGCATGCTAGATCTTTATCTGCGAAAATCGCTTAGAGGAGGAAAACATGAAAACCTGGAAAAAGCCGTCCACGAAAGCCACCGAAGCCGGTTTCGAAGTCACGCGTTACATGCCTGCCGAAATCGGCACCTGCAAGCGCAAGTAATTCGCGGCTAAGCAAGAGCCACGATGAAAATCAGGGTTCTGGGCGCGGCGGCCGGAGGCGGCTTCCCGCAGTGGAATTGTAATGCGCCTCTCAGCCGCGCAGTTCGTGAAAACCGGCCCGGGTTTCTAGCCAGAACGCAGTCCAGCATCGCTGCGAGTGCCGATGGCCGGAACTGGGCCGTTTTCAATGCGTCACCGGACATCCGCGAGCAGATCGCCGCGACACCGGAACTGCAGCCCTCCGCCGCTGCCCCCTTGCGGTCGACCCCGATCAGGGCCGTTATTCTCACGAATGCCGACGTGGACCACATTGCGGGACTTCTTTCCCTGCGCGAGAGAGAGCCGTTCATCCTTTACGCCACGCGGCGGGTCCTCGAAACGCTGGCCTCGAACAGCATCTTTCAGGTCCTCAACCCGGATCATGTCGAGCGCCGCGAACTGGCGCTTGAGGGAGAAACGGAGCTTCACGGTCCCGATGGCCCCCTCGGCCTTTCCATCGAGACCTTCAGCGTCCCGGGAAAGGTTGCACTGTTTCTTGAAGACCCGGAAAAGTCGGATTTCGGCACGTCAAGCGGCGATACGATCGGACTTGCCGTCCGCAGAACTGTTGATATCGGCGCGGCGGACAAGACGCTCTTCTACGTCCCCGGCTGTGCCGCAATTGAGGACGCATTCAAGCAACGGATCTCCGGCGGAGGCTGCCTGATGTTCGACGGGACCGTATTTGAGAACGATGAAATGGCCAACACGGGCGTTGGCGAGAAGACCGGCGCGCGCATGGGGCATCTGGCCATCGGCGGGCCGGAGGGAAGTCTGGCGGGCCTGGCCGATGTCGACCTGAAGCGCCGCGTCTTCATCCATATCAACAATACCAACCCGATCCTCGATCCGCGCTCAACCGAAACGTCAGCCGTCCTGGCGGCAGGCTGGGAAGTCGCCTTCGACGGAATGGAGCTGGAGCTATGACAGATCTTGCCGTTTCTCACCCTGCCGCGATCGCGGCGCCGATCGGAAGCGGCGTCCCGGAATCGGCGGCGGACCGCATCAGGAAAGACGGCAGGCTGCTCTCTGCGGCCGAATTGACCGAGGTCCTGCGCACCGCCGGATTCGACCGATACCATATCCATCATCCGTTCCATAAAATGATGAACGCGGGCGAACTCAGCAAGGCGCAAATGCAGGCCTGGGCGCTCAATCGTTTCTGCTACCAGGATGCCATTCCCAAGAAGGACAGCATCATCCTGTCGCGATCCGACGATCCCGAGTTCCGGCGGGAATGGATCAAGCGCATCGTCGATCACGACGGCAATGACGACCTTGAACAGGACGGTGGCATCAAGCGCTGGCTCAAGCTTGCGGAAGGGCTGGGGCTCGACACGGGCATGGTGCGCTCGCGCAGGTTCGCCCTGCCCGCAACGCGCTACGCGGTCGGCGCCTATCTCGATCTCGTTTCGAATTCGTCCCTGCTTGTCGCCGTTGCCTCCTCCCTGACGGAACTGTTCTCGCCGGTGGCGATCGGCGAGCGCGTGCCCGCGATGCTGGCCCGCTACGACTACATCACCGAAGACACACTTGCCTATTTCACGCCACGGCTGAAACAGGCACCGCGGGACGCGGAACACGCCCTTGCGCTCGTCATTGCGTGGGCGGACACACCGGACAAACAGGCCGATGCGGTCGATGCCCTGCTTTCCAAGTGTGACCTGTTGTGGGCGATGCTGGACGCGCTTCAGAACGCCTATGTTTCGCCCGGCAGCATCCCGCCCGGCGCGTTCCGTCCGCGCGAGGAAGACAAAAGACAATAAGGGTGGCGACAGGCCGTGACGGTGGTACGCAAACGGACAATCCTGAAAGCAGACAGCATTCCAAGACTGCCTGCGCATGTACGCCTGGTTTTCAACGAAAAACGCGATAGCTGGGTGGTGCTTGCGCCCGAGAAAATCCTGTGGCCGGACGATATCAGCGTGCTGATCCTGAAAAACTGCGACGGCACACGGTCCATCGGTGAGATCGCGGAGGCCCTGTCGGAGGAATTCAGCGCGCCCTGTTCACAAATCCTGGGCGACGTCCTGGAATTTCTGCAGGACTGGAGCGACAGGCTGCTTATCAGGCCTGCTTGCGGAAACGGCGGCACGCAATGACAGGTACTCTCGACATCCCGCTCGGACTCCTTGCGGAACTCACGCACCGGTGTCCGCTGCAGTGCGGTTATTGTTCCAATCCGCTTGAACTGCTGAAGGCCAACCGGGAGCTGGACACGGCAACCTGGCTCGACGTTTTCAGACAGGCAGCCGATCTCGGCGTCCTGCAGGTGCATCTTTCAGGCGGCGAACCGACGCTGAGGCCGGATCTTGAAGACCTTGTCGCCCGCCTCGCGGAAGGCGGCGTCTATACCAACCTGATCACGGCTGCCGTGACGCTCACTGCCGACCGGCTGAAGGCCCTGAAGGACGCGGGACTGGACCACATCCAGATCAGTTTTCAGGGAGCAACCGACGAGACGACGTTCAGGATCGGGCATTACAGGAACGCCTTCGAAAAGAAACGCGCAGCCGCCCGTCAGGCCCGCGAGCTCGGGCTGCCGCTGACAATCAATGCACCGATCCACCGGCTCAATATCGAAGAAGTTCCGCGGTTCGTGGAGCTCGCGCTCGAACTGGATGCGGAGCGTCTCGAGATCGCAAATGTGCAGTATTACGGCTGGGCGGAGCTCAACAAGGCGGCCCTCTTGCCCGACCGCGAGCAGGTTTCCCGCCAGATCGACTTCGTGACGCGGACGCGGGAAGAGCTGACCGGTGTCCTCAACATCGACTTTGTGCCCCCCGACTATTACGCTGACTATCCCAAACCCTGCATGGGCGGGTGGGCAAAGGACGCCTTCATGATCGCGCCTGACGGCACGATGCTGCCGTGTCATGCAGCGCAATCGATCACGAGCCTGTCGTTCGAGAACGTGCGTGAGAAACCGCTGCAAACGATCTGGGAGCACTCCGACAGCTTCAACGCCTACCGGGGAACGGGCTGGATGTCGGACCGCTGCAAGGCATGCCCGCGCCGCGACATCGATTTCGGCGGCTGCCGCTGCCAGGCCTTCGCCGTCACCGGCAATGCCGCGGAAACCGACCCCGCCTGCATCAAGTCGCCGTTCCACGAGGATCTGCGGGCCTTCTCAACGAGCACCACGGTGCGCAAACGCGTGATCGGCGCAGGCGCCGGAAAGATCTGAGTTCCGGCGCCGAGTGGGGCGCAGGTCGACAGAACAGCTAAACGCCCCCGGTGTTACGCATGGCTGCTTTTTCCTGTTCTCGGCGCTTCTTCGCCATCTCTTCGCGAACGGAAGACAGATCGCCCTTGGGCGTCTCCGGATCCTTCGGGTCGAGGGGAACGAGTTCCACGAGGACCGGGTTCGGTATGTGGTCGAGGGTCGCCCCGGAAACGGCATCGACGCCCACGCCAATGACGCCGCCAATCAGAACATTCCCGGCCATGCCGGCGACGCCACCAGGCGCGACGACCGTGCTGACATGCACCGTCTGTTGCTTGTAGCCTTCCTTGGAGACCGTGACGGTAAATTCCTTCTTGCGGGGGACTTCCAGCAAACAGGGAGAGGTGTTGCAGGTCAGTCCGATGCTTGTCGCGATCATCGCACCCTCCGGAGAGGCATAAACCTTCACCGTTTCAGTCGTCCCGCGCGTGACGCTGGCACACGCTGTAAGGCTGGCGCAAAGACCGAGCATGGCCACGCCTGGCAAAAAGCTTCGCATTCACAAGGTCCTGATTTTAGCGGCGAGATCTGCGCCGCTCTGCCTGAGTGGCACGCAACAATAAGGACACCTGTCAGAATGAGATATGCAGAAAACGCAACCACAGCGGAAAAACTGCGGTGCGTTGCCGGTTCCGCGCGAGGCGCGTTCTGCCTTATGTCTGACTTTGGCCAGCCAGACCTTCGGCGACCCTTGTCATGCCGGAAAGGCGTTCCGGAAGACTGTAGAGTGTCAGTCCCCATGGAACGCCTGCCCTGGTCTTCTGAAATGGGACCGTTATGGCAGCCAATCCGAGCGGGTTCGCGAAATTGGTATAGGTGCCGTTCCTGAAATTCGGCCCGAGCGGATCGTCTTCACATTCCCGAAGCGTGACCAAAGCGCCAACGGCGGGCGTGATCAGGACGTCATGGTTCTCCCAGAATTTCGCCGTCTCTCTTGTCGCCTCGGCCACCTGATATTGAGCCCGGTAGCAGTCGGCAGCCGTGAACTTCCGGCTTGACTGTATCAGTGACCGAACGACCGGGTGGCAGTCTTCCGGGTGCGCGTCAATGAATGCGCCCACGGACACGTCCCTTTCGGCGAGAAAGGGGCCGAAGAACATGAGATCGTTGACCGCCTGGAACGCTTCGATCGTCGAAGTCGTCATCTTGGGGAATGCCGCACCAACGGCTTCGTAAGCAGCGCTATAGAGCGCAGCGACGTTTCCGTCTCCGAAAAACTCCGCTTCGCCGGGCGGCAGCATGGCAACTCTCGGAGAGGTAACGTCTAGCCGGGGCACGTGTCTTGAGAAGGCATCGGTTTCGTCAAGTCCACCCACGACGCTGTCCACTAACAGCGCGTCCTCGAGAGTGCCGGTAAAGACCGTTGGTGTGTCGAAGCTGCGGCAGGCGAAGACAAGACCGGATCTGCTCCATGCGCCGGGCGCCGGCTTGAACCCGTAGATGCCATTGTAGCTGGCCGGAATACGGCCCGAACCGCCGGTGTCGGTGCCGAAGGCGAAACTGACCACGCCGGACGACACCGAGACCCCTGCTCCCGCGGATGAACCACCAGGAATATAGTCCGGATGGAAGGGGTTTTTTGGTACACCGTAGGGTGAGCGGACACCGACCAGTCCCGTTGCGAACTGGTCGAGATTGGTTTTGCCGATGTAGATTGCTCCAGCTTTCAAGGCGCGATCGACAACCGTCGCTGACTTACCGGCCCGGTAGGCAAACGCTGGACACGCGGCCGTTGTCTCTTCGCCGGCGACGTCGATATTGTCCTTTACCGAAAAGGGAATGCCGTAGAGCGGCAATTCATCGATCCTGCCAGACATCCGGGCGAGCGCGTCCGCGAGACTGAGCGCTTTTTCAGCTTCAACGGTCGAGATCCAGACCGATTTCTGTGCGGCGTCGCCAAGGCGGGACAAGATGTGTTTGATCACCTCCGCAGGTGTCAGCGCACCAGACTGATAGGCGCGCCGCAGCGCGCCTATGCTCATGTCGTTGATCAACGAAGTCATGACCTTCACTTCACGACAGCTTCCAGGTATTCAGGATGCAGGAAGGTCTCAAAGGTCTCGCGGCTGGGGGACTCCGGAAGTCTTTCCTGGCTGACAAGAAAATCGGAGGTGGCGATGAGCGTGTCCACAAATTCGCCCCGGGCTTCGGAGCTGCCGATATACTGCGCGGTCAGCTGTTTGTCACACGGTACCATTTCCGTACCGTGCATCATTCTGGTGGCGTCCTCGAGTGAAAGTTCAAGCTCGACCGAGATGATCTTTGCGGTTTCAGCCGGGTTGCCGATCCAATAGTCGATGCCTTCGCATTCCGCGGCGACGAATTTCTCGACATAGTCCGGGTATTTTTCGGCGAACTCATTCATGACGATACCAACGTCCCACGTCGGGTAACCGCGCTTTTCCATGATGCCGGATGTCATAAAGATATTGCCGCCGTCCTTGACCGTCTTGTCGAGGTTAGGCTCCCAGAACCAGGCTGCATCAATGTCGCCGCGCGACCAGGCCACGGCGATGTCGTTCGGCCGCAGATCCAGAATTTCCATGCTGCCGGTATCGATGCCCTCATCGGCAAGCGCCTGCAAAAGCAGGTAATGCGTCGTCGACCCAAATGGGGCAGCGATTTTCTTGCCCGCCAGGTCCTTGAACGACTTGATCTCTGCGTCGGTGCGCACGACCATTGCCTCGACGAAGTCGAGCATGTTCAGCACCATCGTTCCCTGAATCGGCAACCCGCGGGCGACACCGATCGCCGTCGGTGGATTTCCGAGCCCTCCGAAGTCGATCTGGTCGGCGGCAATGGCGCGCAGCATGTCACCACCGCCTCCGACCTTGATGTACTGGATTTCGACGCCGGGCATGTGTTTCTGCATCAGACCGAGATTCTTTGTCACGAGCTGTGCGTTCACCAGATTGAGATATCCGATAGTCACCTTGTCGGGTGCTTCTGCGGCTTCAAGCGCGGCCGACCAGGCCAGACCTACTGTCAATGCGAGCATAAATTTCTTCATGTCTGTCTCCACGTTCGGTTTGGCCAGAACTCTCTTATCCGCGAGGGAAGGCCAGGCCCAAGCCGGTTGTTATGTTCGTATTGCCGATTGCCAGGGCATCAGCCGCGCGCCGATCGCACGCATGGTCATGTCGAGCGCGACACCGGTCAGGCCGAGGACGATCAGTCCCATGATCACGACATCGCTCAGAAGGAATTTTGCTGCGTCCCAGATCATCCAGCCGACACCTGCCGTCGCCGCTACGATCTCGGCCGCGACCAAGACCGTGTAGACAAATCCGAGCGAAATGCGCATGCCGGCCAGGATCGTCGGGCCAGCGGCCGGCAAGTAGACATCCCAGAGCAGGTCGAACTTTTTCGCGCCCAGCCCCTTTGCGGCCCGGACGTAAAGCGGGTCGATGTTCCAGATCGCCTGCGTTGTTGCGATGATGATGCCGGGCAGTCCGGCCAGGAAAAGCAGCGCAAATTTGCTCTCCTCGCCAATGCCGAGCCACATGACCAGGAGCGTATAGAGCCCGAGCGGCGGCAACGGCCTGTAGAATTCGATGATCGGATTGAGAAGGGACCGCGCGGTCTGGGACACGCCCATTACGATGCCCAGCGGCACACCGACAAGGACGGCGGCGGCAAATGCCGTCAGGATCCGAAGCAGGCTTATACCCACATGCACCTGGAGCGTGTTGCCCTGGTATCCCTTCACAATCGCCTTTACGAAGGCCTTCCAGACAGCGTCCGGTGCGGGAAGAAAGAGCTTGTTCGCCAGTCCCGTCGCCGTCACGACATACCAAGTCAAAAACATGAGCGCGACGGTGACCGCTGACAACAGCAGGCTGCGTTGAAAAATCCGACGTTTCAAACCGGTGCTGACGGAGGCTAGCCAAGATTTCATTCCTTGTCGCTCATCAAGCGGAGAATGGTGACGGCATAGATGCGGGCGGCCTCGACGGATTTCGGGATGGAGATCCACTCGTTGTCCGCCGCCCAGCCATCCTCGCCGGGACCGAACGTCACCGCGTTTATTCCGGCTTCGCGGAACCTGATCGTGTCGTTGAATGCGTTCTTGCGATTAAGCTTTGGCGGCTCGCCGCGCATTGTCTCGTAAACAGACATGAGCGTTTTCACCGGCTCCTCTGTTTCCTCGACGGGTTCGGTGCCGGCGACAAACATCGATCCCGGGACCTGTCTGACTTCTGCGGCGATGTCGTTCCGGCCTGCAAGACACCCGGCCGTCACCCGGTCGATATCCTTCACGACGCTCTCCATGCTCATGCCGGGAACGATGCCGACGACCGCCAGCGTGATGACGCAGGTATCGGGCGAGAACTGTATTTCTCCATCAAGACCGCTTCGGATCCGCACAACCGAGGTCATTGGAGGCGTGTGGCCCATGAATTTGTGAGGCACATGCGTGAACGGCATGTCCTTCAGTTCACCCAGGAGCCGGCCGGCCTCCAGAATGGGATTGGCGATGATGTCGGGCCGCCAGATGTGCCCCTTTGTGCCTTTCAGCGTGATTTCGACGAGACAATGGCCGGAATTCGCCGTCGAGACCGACATGCCCCAGGGCCCCTCAGGCCCTCCCCAGGCCGTCGGTTCGGCCGTGATGGAATAGTCGGGACGCAATCCGAGTTCCCGGGTTACGAAAATCGAGCCATCCGCACCGTCGCGCTCTTCGTCGACCGTGAAGCAGGCAATCAGCTCCCCCTTGAGGCTCGCGCCGGACGCCTGCACCGCCTTGAGCGCCAACAGCGCACTTGCCATGTTGCCGCGCGTATCGGATGTGCCGCGCGCATAGAGCAGGTCGCCGTGTCTGGTGGCCTTGTAGGGATCGAAGTCCGTCTTATCCCACTTTTCCGGTTCTGCGACCGGATAGGTATCGAGGTGGTCGTTGATCATCAGGCTCGGACCCGGCGATACACCCTGCTGCCGCCCGACAACGTTTGGTCTTCCGACCCGCTTTACCGGCATCTCGACTTCGAAGCCCATGCCCATCAGCTGGCCGGCAACCATGTGCGCGATTGCTTCTTCTTCACCGTGAGGCTGGTCCGGATCGAGCGCGTTGCCGGACCTGGGTTGCCCGCATCGGATGAGGTCGGCAGCCAGGCCAAGCCAGGCTTCCTCGGTGATGCTTTCGACAACTGATTTTTCGAAGGGGGACAGGCCCGGTCCATGCATTTTCAGATCACCGTTTCGTTTCAACCGGGAAAACGGTATCTGAATTTATTGTTGCATTCTGTTGCTAAGTTCGGCCCTATAAATGACGAAAAACGCAACACTATGAAAAGTTCATCATGCGCAATCTGAAGGTCTACAGATACGTTGATGCGATTGCCCGAACCGGTTCGATCCGGAAAGCAGCCGAGCAGCTTTCGATCACGCCATCGGCTTTGAACCGGCGTATTCTGGCGCTTGAGGAGGAGCTGGATGTTCAGGTTTTTGAACGACTTGGCAGAGGCGTCAGACTGAGCACGGCTGGTGAATTGCTTATCGATGTGTTCCGAAAACAACTCGCGGAAGCCGATCTGGTGCAGTCCAGGATTGCCGATCTGTCCGGTCTCAGACGCGGACATGTTGCGGTGACCTGCAGCCAGGCGGTGCTGCCATACTTCTTGCCCACGCAGATCAGGAAGTATCAGCAGGAATTTCCGAACGTGACATTCCATGTCCAGAACAAGGATGGCGAGGAGGCGGAGCTTGCATTGCAGAACCTCACTGCCGATCTGGCGATCGTTTTCGAACCGCTGAGCAGCCGGGAGTTCCAGAAGATGGTTTCCGTGCCCCAGCCCATCCATGCGGTCATGTCGGTCGATCACCCGCTGGCGGATCAGACATCGCTGAAATTCCTGGACTGCCTCGCCTATCCTCTCGCCCTGCCGACGCGCTATTATGCAGTTCGGAAGATCCTCCAAGCCTATTCGGATAGACTGGCGATAAAGCTGAAACCCGCCGTTGAAGCGGAGAGCTACATTCTTTTGCGGAACTTTGTCGTCGACAGCCAGGCGATCGCGTTCGAGCTTGAAATCGGCGTGAAATCGAAATCCCTGAATCCCAGAATTAAGACAATTCCGCTCAGCGTCTCTCCCAGTGCCTACGGCTCCCTGTCCGTCGCCCAGCTGACCGGCCGAACCCTGCCCGTCGCCGCCGCACGCTTCGCTCAACAGCTGACGGAGACGCTTGAGCAGGACTGGGGGTAGAAGCGCCAAAAACGGTCCGGTTGCCTCACGAGGCCTGGGAGCGAAGCATTTCGTAACTTTCGATCGTGATGCGGTTCCGGCTGACCGAAATCAGCCCCTTCTTCTGGAACTTGTCCAGGGTCATCGTCACCCATTGACGCGTGGATCCGACGATGGCGGCAAGATGCTCATGAGTGATCTTCTTTTCGATCACGAGGCGGTTTCCTTCCGGGATGCCGTGTGTGTCGCCGAGGATGATCAGCAGCTGGGCAAGACGCTCGGTGACCGAGCGGGTTCCCAGCATCTGGACGAGGGCCGAGTAGCACTTGCCCTTGGCGACAAGCCCGTTTATCAGGCAGATCGCGAATGACGGCATCGTATCGACCAGTTGGCGTATGCGTGCACCCGTCAGATAAAGAAGCTCCACGTCCTCCTGCGCATCCGCGGACCACATGTGCATACCGCCACCGAAGATCTCCGGGCCACCGATGAAGTGCCCGGGTGTCCAAAACGCGAGTGTGATTTCCCGCCCCGACGGACCAGCGTAGAAAGTCCGAACACTGCCGCTTTCGATCAGCCAGATACCGCTGTGCCGGTCGCCCTGAAAGAAAACCCCTTCCCCTTTCCGGAATCGGCAGGACGAACCTTCTGATCTGACGATCGCAAGGTCTTCGGCTGACAGGCGGCTCAAAAAGCCTGCGCCTTCGTCGATGTCCGACATGACTTCGCTCAGATAGACCGCCGACACGCGGTCCTGGGGCGCGTTCGACCGATCCTTGAGCTTCTTTGTATTCGTGATCATCTTGTTCAAGGGACCCTCTCCGGTCGTTCCTGTGCGGCGATAAAGACCGACAAAGCCGCAATGTCGTCACCCGACAACTGCGCCGCGACGGCGCGCATGATGCCGTCCGGATCGTTTGTGCGTTCGCCGGTCTGAAAGTCGGTCAACTGTTTGGCAATGTAGTCCGCGTGCTGCGCCTCCAGCCAAGGCGCGGCAGACAGCCCGCCATCGTGGCAGGACAGGCAGGCAGGTATCTCTCCCCGCCCCTCCCTGAAGAGCACAGCGGCGTCGACGCCTGCCGTATCTTTTTCTTCAAAAGGGGATGGCGGCGGAAGATCCGCGAAATAGGCGGCTATCCGCTGCAGGTCCGCAAAATCGATCTCGGTGGTTATGGTCTCCATCTGACCGCCGTCATTCAGACGGTCGCCGGAATGAAAGTCGCGGAACTGCTTTTCAATGTAGTTCGCCCGTTGGCCCGCGAGCTTCGGAAACTTTGCCATTCGGCTATTGCCGTCCAGCGAATGACAGAGCCCGCACACTTCCCAGGGTTCCATGCCGCTGGTGTCGATCATGTCAGCACGCACCGGAGGCACAGCCCAGAATCCGCAGGCCACTGACAGGACCAGGCTCATGGTGCATGATTGCAATCGGGATCTGCTCGATGGCATGAAAGTCAGGCCTGCTAGTTCATCTTCATGGCACCATGGTCGTGCCCGGACGCGGTGCCCGGCTCGACGACACTGACAGGAACCTCGACCCCTTCTCCGGTTGCAAAAACGAGCGTCACCGGAAAGGTATCACCCGGCCTGAGGGAAGCCTTGGCGCCCATCAGCATGATGTGCAGACCGCCCGGCTCGAAACGCACACTGGCATGCGATGGTATGGAAAGCTGCGCGACAGGCGCCATTGTCATCAAACCGTCCACCATCGATGTCTTGTGGAGGTGCCCCATTTCAAAACCCGGGCTGCTCACGCCAACAAGATCCAGAGCGTTGCCGCTGTGATTTTCAAGGGTCATGTAGACGGCCGAAGTCGTGATTCCGGGCGCCGCCGCGGGCGACACCGGGGCGTGCACCATGACCCCTTCGAGCGCATCACCATCTCCGGCATGACCGTGTTGGTGACCTCCGCCGGCCAATGCAGGCGCTGTCAAAGCCAAGAGCAACACCGACGCAGAAACGTGGAGAGTCTTCAGGCTTTTCCTGAACGTGAAGCCGAGTGTCATTCTGCACCTCCAATCAGTTGATGACGTCAAGCCCACGCATGTGACGGGCCAGGTAATTCGCGGTGTTGAACGGGTGAAACGGAGGGCTGATCTTGGCGGTGATTTCACCGTCCGGATTAATGACAGTCACCGCCGCACTGTGGGTAACGTCATAGGCCTCGTCGCCCTCTGCGGATTTCTCCAGGCGATAGAACCCGTCGATGCTTTCGACAAGACGGTCGATCTCGGCCCTTTCCCCCGTAATGCCGGTGAAAGAAATGCCAAAATGCTTGACGTAGTCAGCCAGGAGTTCCTCGTCCCGATCCGGATCCACCGCAAGAAAAACCACTTCCGGCAGGTTATCCGGGGTGACGAGCTGGGAGAGCTCCGTGCGCACGGCCTCCAGGTTTGCCAACGTGAAGGGACAAACATCGGGACAATGCGTAAACCCAAGGAACATGAGCGTCCACTGGCCTTTGAGCTCGGCGGCCGTAAACGGTGTCGCGTCCTGCGCGGCCAAAGTGAACTCGGCGACCTCAACGGGCTCATCCAGAATGACGCCGTTCACCGATTGGGCGTTTGCCCCCACCGAGCAGCCGAAAAGGACCAGGACAAGGCAGATACGTAACATGGTGTCACCTGTTTTGCTGTTCGAAGGCACGCAGACTTTCGGCGCGGATCTGATCCAGACAGATTTTCTTGAGCGCCATGAATTCCGGACTGGTGGCGATCGACGGGTCCCGCGGGCGTGGCAGACCGATCTTCAGGTCGTCGATGATCGACCCAGGGCCGGCGCTCATGATCAGGACCCTGTCGGCGAGAAAAATCGCCTCGTCCACATCATGCGTGACAAACACCACCGTGATACCGAACTCGCTCCAGAGTGACAGAAGGTTTTCCTGCATCATCAGGCGCGTCTGGGCGTCCAGCGCTCCGAAAGGTTCGTCCATCAGGAGAACGGAGGGATAGTTCGCGAGCGCCCGCGCAATGCCGACGCGCTGCTGCATGCCGCCGGACAGCTCCGCCGGATACTTGTCCGCGAACTTGGAAAGCCCGACCATCTCCAGGAAGGTGTTGGCAATCGAGCTGCACTCGACATTTGTTCTGCCCGCAACTTTGGGGCCGAACGCGATGTTTTCGCGAATGTTTTTCCATGGAAACAGCGAATACTGCTGAAAGACCATGCCCCGGTCGGGGCCCGGTCCCTCAACTTCCTTGTCATCGACCAAGACGGTGCCGCTTGTCGGCTTGACGTATCCGGCGATCGAGTTGAGCAGCGTTGACTTGCCACAGCCGGACGGCCCTAGAATACAGACGAATTCTCCCGGCCGGATGTCCAGGGATGTCTTCTTGACCGCCTGGTTTGCGTCTGCGCCTTTCCCGAAGACGATTTCCACATCCTCGATGGCGATATGCCCGCAGTCCTTCTGAGAGGTGACAGCCTGGTGCGGGATACGTTCATTCAGAGAAACAACCTGGGTGTTCATGCGTGTGCTCCTTTACGCGGAGAGATCGAAGGTTTGGATGCATCCTTTGCCAGTTGGTCACCTGCCTCGTGCACCGGATCGGCGAGAATGAGCAGACTGATGGCCAGCAGCCCATAGCCGGCCCCGGTCAGCCAGGGTCCGATCGGTTCGATCCAGAATGCCGTCGAGACACCGAGACCCAGCATGGACAAGCCGACGATCCAGGTTGGCGTTGCACAGCACACGACCCAGCTCATGGTGGCGGAAGTGACCGCGACGAAACCAGCGCCGAGTCCCGTTGCCGCACCTGCCCGAAGGCGGGTTTTGGCTGCGCAGGCGGACTTGGATTTCAGAAGCAGGAGATTGGCGGCAAGCAGCCCGGAGAGGACGAGCATCAGCACAACCTTGAAAGGAATGATATTGAGTGCCCACTCAGAGATGCCGAGACCGTAGTCGTAGTTCATGTAGCCGAACTCGAGCAGGTACTCCTCGGCGATAATCGGGGGCATGTCGCGAATGGAGGGTGTCGAGCGGATGATCGTCCAGACACTTCCGGGCCAATTGTAGAAATTCGCGTAGTTCGGCAGATTGCCGAAGCGGACGATCAGCGAGACCATCAGAAGCAGATAGTAGCCGACCGTGAATGCCGCGGTCAGCAGCAGCCACAGTGTCAAACGCGGCCGGATGACATGAGCAACCGTGGAAAGTCTCTGGCTGAGTGCAAGCGACATCATCTTGCCCTCTTCTGCCAGGCGAGAAGCGGCTGCATGCCAAGCTTCACCGCATAGGTCGACAACGTGCCGAGCCCGCCGATGACCAGCATTCCGACAACAATGTCAGGGTAGTTGATGAGCGAATAGGCGTTCCATGTGAAGTAGCCGATGCCGTACTGACCGGAGATGATCTCCCCCGCCAGAAGCGAAAACCAGCTCACACCCATGCCGATCGCCAGACCCGCTGCGATGCTTGGAAGCGCGGCCGGCAGGATCACGTGCCAGAAGATCTGCAGGCGCGATGCACCGAGCGACTTGGCGGCGCGGACCAGCACCTCCGGCGTCTGCTCGACGCCATGCAGCGTGTTCAGAACGATCGGGAACAACGCGCCGAGCAGCGTGATGTAGATGATCGAAGCTTCCTCGGTCGGCCACATCAGGATCGCCAGCGGGATCCAGGCAACGGCCGGGATGGGCCGCAGCACCTCGATGTAAGGATAGATCAGCGAGCGCGCGATCCTGGACCGGCCCATGAGAACCCCTGCCAGAATGCCGATCACGGCCGCCGTAACATAGCCGGTCAGGATGCGCTGCATGGAAACGCCGATGTGAATGTAGAATTCCGGGTCGGCCAGATGCATCCAGAAGGCCGAGAACACCTTCGTCGGCGAAGGGACGTTCTGGAAATTGATGTAGAAATCGATCTTCAGCGCAGTCGCCAGGTGCCAGACCAGGATGCCCAGTGCGAGAGAAAGAACGCTCAGGCAGATTGTCATGGCGTTTTTCGTTACGAAATCGCTGCCGTTTCTCACCAGGCTGCTCAGCGCTCGCAAGACATCACCACCGGAAAGCCCGGGATCATCGGCGATCGCTGCCGGTGCGGTTTTCGCTGGCGCGGGCCGTGGCGGGCTCTCCGCAGACGTCTCTTCCCGGACCGCGTCGGCGATCTGCCCCATCTTGCTCATTCGACTCTCCCTCAACAGTCGCGGCAACCGGCCAGTGGTACCTGACCGGTCTCATTCCGGACGGACGCCGCAGGCGGCGGCGTCCGTCGGTTTTGATTATTCGCTTGGAACGAAGGCCGCGACAGCGGTCGGCAGATCAACCAGTTCACCCGTCACCTCGGCGGCATAGGCCTCGGCATCGGGCTTGCGCAGGAATGTCTGGTAGGACCCGTCCTCAGCGAGAACGAAGTAGGCCGTCTTGCCGAAGAGCTTCAGACCCGTTGCCTTGTCATAGACATAGGTGGCGTTGAGCTTGGCTCCGGTCCCCTGGAATTCAGCGACGGCGGTCAGGAACTCCGGCAAGGTCTCATATGTCAGGATGCCGTCGCGCGAGTGCCAGATCTCTGCCGGCAGACCCGCATTGGCAAGCTCCGGGTCAACCAGTTCGGCCTTTCCGGCGTCATAGTCCATGCCCATTTCGGCGTAGGCCGCCTTGATGTAGTCCTCGGTGATCCAGGCCTCGAAATCGAGCGGCGGGATCGCCTTTTCCTTCTCAAGAACCGTGTGGTTGAACTTGAGCGCGTCGATCCACGGTTCCTTGATCGTCGGGTCGAGCGTCAAGTGGCCGCCGTTGGAGAAATAGATATAGAGAACCTCTTTCTCCACACCCGTCCATTTCTCCATGAGATCAACGGCTTCACTCGGATTGTCTTCGATCCACTTGCCAGCCTCGATCACCGCTTTCAGGAAGGCCGTGATAACTTCCGGATATTCCTCCGCGAAGTCCTGACGGACGACAACGCCGTGCAGGTAAGGGACGCCGGCTTCGCTGCCGTCATAGATCTTGCGGCCTGTGCCACGGAATTCCATGATTTCCGACCACGGGCAGAAGTCGGAGTGCGCGTCAATCTTGCCGGCGGCGATGTTTGCTGCTCCGACTGCAGGGCTCTGGTTCTTGAGCGAGACCTCGTCGGTAATGCCGGTATCCTGCATGGCTTTCAGCAACATGCCCCAGGCTGCCGATCCAACCGGTGTGGATACGGACTTGCCCTTCAGTTCCTCAAGGGAATAGATGTCGGATGCCACAGGCACGACCACGGCGTTGCCGCTTCCCTTCAGGTTGTAGCCGGTGCCGGCAACGTAGAGCGTGCGAAGGGAATCCGTCTCCTGGAACTTGGCCCCGTTGACGATCAGCGGATAATCCCCCATCACGCCAATGTTCAGTTTGTTGGCCAGCATCTGGTTGGTGATCGGCCCGCCCGAGGAATAGTCGGCCCAGGTGATGTTGTAGTCGACATCCGCATAGTCACCGTCTTTGGGAAGAAACTTCTCCAAAAGCTCCAGTTCCTTTACCACGATGCCCGCGGTGTATGTGTCAGTGCACATGCTCTGGTGACCGATTGCGATGTCGATCGTTTTCGCAAACGCCGGAATACTCGGAAGAGCGGTCGCCAGTGCGAGGCCCAATCCCAATCCTAATGTCGTATGTTTCATAACCTTCCCTCACGTATTGCCGCCTGTCTCAGGACGCAATTATCCGCGCAAAAGGCGTGCCATTTCCCGGAAGATTTTCGCGACAACTCAGCTACGCGTTTGAAAAAATTGACGAATTTTGACACGGCAAAAAATTGCGCGAATTTGCATGTCATGCTTCATGCATCGCGGACGCTTAGGGGTGCGGCAAAATGCGCCGTTTTTGTGCAGCGCATGAAGCAAACGGATAATACAAGTGAGAAATACCTGTATTATTGGCTCAGTTTTTCTCAACCTTGAAAGCACTTAGGGCCGAAAAATTTTAGGGATGGGTCGCATGAAGATTTGATGCCAGCTTTTGAATGAAAGCCATGCGTCGCCCGAAATCAAGCCGAGCACTTTCAATTACTTCACTATATTCAAATCAATCCAGTGATTTGAGACCAGAGATCATATCTGGGGAATCCCACACACGCTCTCCGAGTGCGCCATAAACCACCTGGCCGTCCGCATCCAGAACATAGGTCACGGGCAGCCCGTGAATGTACCATTTGCTCGGAAGTTCCGATCCGGTGTCCATCAGTATCGGCAGGCCCGCATGGTCGATCTTTTCCAGGAACGACCTGATCTTGTCTTCCTTGTCACCGACATTGACCGCGAGAACCGCAAACCGTTCCGCGTCAAGTTCGCGGCTAAGCCTTGCGAGCGCCGGCATTTCCTTCCGGCACGGCGGGCACCACGTGGCCCAGAAGGAGACGACCGTTATTTTCCCGCGGTAGTCCTCCACCCTATGGAGCGAACCCTGGAGATCCGGAACGTTTAACTCAGGCGCACTGATCGCGATCGGTGGTTCGGCAAGCCCAAGACGGCGCAACCGGTCCGCATTCGCAAAAACTCCAGTGCCGGAACCAAGCACGGCCGAAAGCGCACCCAGCAAAGAGCGTCTGTCGATCTCTACCATCTTGGCACCCTTACCTTGAACTGATGGCAATCGGGACGCACGTAAAGATATTCGAAGTCCAGAGGCCGCCCTGCAATGTCGTGGGTCAACCGCTCCGTACGAATGACGGTGTCACCTGGCAACAGTTTGAGAGGCTCGGTCACTTCCGGTTCTCCCGGAACAACCGACATGGTGATGTCGGCAAAGCCGATGTCTATTCCAAGTTCGCGTTCGATCAGGGCAAAGACGTCGGCGTTCCGCAGATCCAGCTCCAGCAAGGGGCGTCCGATGTCGAGCGGAAAGAAGCTGACATCAATGCTCATTGCTTCCTGAGCCGCAATACGGACACGGCGCATTTTCACAACGTCTTCACCCCGTTTCAGATTGAGGGCAGCCGCAGCATCCGACGGCGCCGGCACAATCTCACCGGACAGCACTTCGGAGCGCGCCTCGACACCAAGGGGTGCCATCAACTCGCCAAAACCCTGGAGTCTTCCAAGATCCTGCACCGCCTGCAGCGTGCAGACAAAATAACCCTTGCCCTGGTGCCCCTCTATCAGGTTTGCGTCCCGCAAAACATTGAGGGCCAGCCGGATGGTAACGCGGCTGACCCCAAATCGTTTCATCAATGCGCTTTCGCTCGGCAGATACGTACCCGGCGGATAGTCACCGGCAACGATTGCATCCATCAACTGATTGCCGATGGACTGATACTTCGGCAAGCTGGTCGCAGGCTTGGCCGTGCGGCCCGTATCAGACATGCGATCCGCCCCGAGCGTTTTTTCCACTTCAACAATCTGATTTGCCAGTCCGACCACTTTCTATGTCTCCCGAACGGCAGGATTGCTGCGTCGCAGCATTATTACCCAATTCTGCCCAAAGCCCAACGCACATTTTTTCGAACGTCAGGGTCCGGGTCATCCACCAGTTTTTCAAGATAGGGCAAGGCGCTTCTGTCCGCGATTTCTCCAAGGGCGGCGGCCGCCTCCTTGCGCAGGTTGGATGTGAGTTCATCCAGCTGAGCCGCGATCCTGTCGACCGCAGTAACGACCTTGAGCTTGCCGAGGCTGCGCACCGCCTTGACGCGAACCTGCCAGTAGGCGTCGTCCAGCAGCGGGACAAGCGCCTTGGCATCATCGCCTGCCGTGGATTTGCCGAACACTTCGGCTGCCACTTCACGCACTGCCCAATGTGCGTCGCCGAAGGCAGCAAGAAGAGCGTCCTTTGCATGTGACGACTTAGAAAAGGCGAGTGCCCCGATAGCGGTCCGTCTGACACCGGGATCTTCGTCGCGGCACGCCGCGATGAGCGCCGGCAAGGCCTCCTCCGCCTTCAGATATCCCACCACTCCAACGGCCTGAATTCTGACGGCTGCGACCGGGTCCTTCATGGCCTCAATGCCGTTGGCCATTGCATCCGGTCTGCGCAACTGCTTCAAGCCAAGGAGCGCTCCCTCCCTGACTTTTTCGTTTTCGTGTGCGGTGAGCGCCAGTAGCGGATCCGCAGACAGCGGATCTTTCAGTTCCGCCAGGCTGTCGCTGGACGCCTGGGTAACGCGCCCATCCTCGTCCTGAAGCAGGATACATAGAGCCGTGGATGCCTCCAGCCCATCGAATTCGCCCAATGCGATCGCAGCCTGCAGCCGGACTTCCGGGCTTGCGTCCTTCACAGTGGTTGCAATCAGCGGAATCGCTTCCGGATCCGCCGTATCGGCGAGTTCCATGACGGCGACCCGCCTGACAGCCGCGTCAGGGTCCGCAAGCCTTGCTGCAAGATCCTCAAAGTCGCTTTCTTCTTCGAAGGGCTCGAACATCATCGTTCCTCCCTATCGCAGCAGGTAGGGGATGTTCACGGTCACGGCATCCGTGGGGCAGTCGGCCTCGCACGGCATGCAGTACCAGCACTCGTCATATTTCATGTAGGCCTTGCCGGTCAGGTCGCTGATGCGCAGCACGTCAAGTGGGCAGACGTCCACGCAAACCGTGCAGCCCTTGTCGGCGATACATTTGTCGTCATCCACCACTACAGGCACGGATGTCGGTGTGTTGGCTAAAGGCATATGCTGTCTCCGTTCCCTTGTCTTCAAGCCTGAGCGGTAATGCGCTGCTTGTAGTAGGCGTCCTTTTCATCATCCGCGATCGGAATGATGTAAGGCGCGACCGGGTGCTTTTCGCAGGTCATGGCGTCGTTCTGTTTTGACAGCAGGACATGGCACTTCCAGTCCTCGTCATTCGAGCCCGGATAGTCGGAACGCCAGTGATAAAGGCCCCAGCGGCTTTCGGTCCGGTAGAGCGAGGCGAACGCCGCCATGTCGGCGCAATCCATGATGCTGGCCACCTCCATGGAACGCATCAATTCATGCGCATCGCGCGCCATCATCTGTGTTTCCATGTCCTCGCGCACCTCGGCGAGACGCTGCTGGCACAGTTCATACTTGGCCGTCACTTTCGGCGGCTGCAGGTAGTCGTTCACGAGACGGCGGATCTTGTATTCAATCTGGTTGGGCGGCAGACCGTCCTCACGCTTTGTCGGCGCCAGGACCCTTTCCTGCTCAAGTTCTATCGCACTGTCGTCGAAGTCGTCGAAATCGACGTCGGCTGCGAAATCGATCGCGTGTTCGCCCGCAATCGCACCGTTTGTAAATGCGCCCAGCATGTAATTGTGCGGGACGCTTGCCATGTCTCCGGCGGCATAAAGACCGGGCACGGTCGTGCGGGCGAACTCGTCGACATAAACGCCGGAAGCGGAGTGACCGGAACAGAACCCGATTTCCGAAATATGCATCTCGATCATCTTTTCGGAATACTTGGTGTCGCGCTGCTCGTGAAAGCGGCCGCGCGAAGGCCGTTCAACGGTGTGCAGGATGTGCTCGATGTGATCGGCCGTGTCCTTGTGCAGATGGTTGAGCTTCAGGAACACCGGCCCCTTTCCGGATTGCAGCTCGTTGTAGAACTCCTGCATCATCTGCCCGGACCAGTAGTCGCATTCGATGAACCGCTCATTCTTGGAGTTGGCAGTGTACCCGCCGAAGGGACCGGCCACATAAGCGCAGGCCGGGCCGTTATAATCCTTGATGAGCGGATTGATCTGGAAACACTCAAGGTTCGCCAGCTTCGCGCCGGCGTGATAGGCCATCGAATAGCCCTCACCGGAATTTGTCGGGTTTTCATAGGTGCCGTAGAGATATCCGGACGTCGGCAGACCCAGACGGCCTGCCGCGCCCATGCACATGATCACGGCCTTGGCCTTGATGACAAGAAACTCGCCGGAGCGGGTATTGACCGCGATGGCACCAGCAGCACGGCCGCTTTTGCCGGTCAGGAGCCGGGTCGCCATGAAGCGGTTCGAAATCAGAACCCGGGCGCGGCGCAATTGCCGGTAGAGCGCCTTCTTGACCGTGTCACCGTTCGGCATCGGCAATACGTAGGTTCCGATATGGTGAACCTTCTTGACGTCGTATTCCCCGTTGTCGTCCTTCTGGAAACGGATGCCGAACTGGTCCAGTTCCTCGATGATCGAGTAACAGGTCTGAGCATATTTGTAGACCGCAGCCTGGTCACAGATGCCGTCATTGGCGATCGTGATTTCCTTTGTGTACTGCTCGGGCGTGGAATGGCCGGGGATGACCGCATTGTTCAAACCGTCCATGCCCATGGAAATCGCACCGGAGCGTTTGACGTTGGCCTTTTCCAGCAAGATGACTTTCGCGTTCGGATTCTTCTTTCTTGCGCGATACGCTGCCATCGGGCCAGCGGTACCGCCGCCGATGACAAGCACGTCGCAATCAACTTCATTCAATCCTGCACGAAGGTCGTCCATGCCGCTCTCCAATCTTTCCCGTAATGCTCACCAGCCTAGGCGTTATGCTGCAGCGCAGTCGGTCAACTAATTGCTCTTGAGAAAATCCTCTGGGGTCAGCACCTGTTCAATTTCAGGCCCTGCCGCCGTTTCAGCGAGTTCCTTCAGGAATACCCAGGGGTAGATCCCCCTGTCGTAGCCGTCTGAAAAGGTGATGTTGATGGCGTAAGCACCGATGGCGCGCGCGGTCTTTATGGTCAGATCCCGGGAAGCCGGAACATTCAGCCCGGACAAGCGCAACCTGCTGCTGCCCGCGGACCGGCTGTTCTCTCTCAGAAACGTCGCAAATAGCGTCGCCTGTGTCCCGTCACTCCAGGTGACGGTAAGCGACGTGCCGTCGCTGCTGATGCGAACTTCACGAGGTGTCGCCTCTTCCCCAGCGTCAATGTTTGCGGAAGAAGGTGAACGTGTTTTTTGCGCATTGCCGGTCAATATTTCGGTCCCTCAAACGTTGCAAGGGCGAGTTCATCACGGCTTCGAATTCGCCAATAGCAACTAATTGACCGACAGGCGAAAAACCGTCTGCAACAAAGCGGCCACGATGACTGAACCCGGAGGGACACATGACTTTCGTCGTCACCGACAACTGCATCAAGTGCAAATATACGGACTGTGTCGACGTCTGCCCGGTGGACTGTTTCTACGAGGGCGAGAACATGCTGGTCATCCATCCGGATGAATGTATCGATTGCGGCGTTTGCGAGCCGGAGTGCCCGGCCGAGGCCATTTTGCCCGACACGGAGCCGGACGCCCGGAAATGGCTGGACCTGAATGCCAAATACGCCGCGACCTGGCCGGTCATCACCGAGAAGATCGATCCGCTGCCCGATGCCGAAGACTGGAACGGCGTCGAGGGGAAACTGGCACATCTCAGCGAAAAGGCAGCCTGACGACTGCGCTTTCAACGCGTCCTTCCATTCCTCGAACCTGAAGAGTTTGCCATGAATGTCATGACCCGCCCGGAAGAGCTGGAAAGCTGTGCACCCGCCGGAACCTTTGTCGAAACGGTGACCGAAGTAACCCACTACACGGACCGGCTTTTCCATTTCCGCATGACCCGGCCGGATGGGTTCCGGTTCCGCTCCGGAGAATTCGTGATGATCGGTCTGATGATCGAAGGCAAGCCGGTCTTCCGCGCCTATTCGATCGCCAGCCCCTCCTGGGCGGAAGATCTCGAGTTCTTCTCCATCAAGGTGCCCGACGGCCCCCTGACCTCGCATCTGCAGAAAATTCAGCCGGGCAACGCCGTCCTGATGCGCAAGAAACCGACGGGCACGCTGGTGAATGACGCGCTTGTCACGGGGAAACGGCTCTACATGTTTTCAACGGGGACAGGTATCGCCCCGTTCGCAAGCGTGATCCGCGATCCGGAAACTTATGAGAAGTTCGACGAGTTGATCCTGACCCATTCCTGCCGTGAAGTGGCGGAACTCGAATACGGTCAGAAGCTGGTGGCCTCCGTCAAGGAAGACGAGATGCTGAACGAGTTGTTCGATACGTCGAAGCTGGCGCTCTACAATTCGGTCACCCGCGAGGATTACCCGTTCCAGGGTCGGATCACCGATCTGATCGAAAGCGGCAAACTTTACGAAGATCTCGATGTCGCACCGCTCGATCCGGCAACTGATCGCGCAATGATCTGCGGGTCTGCAGCCATGCTCAAGGACACGAAGGCATTGCTTGAGCAGGCCGGTTTGACGGAAGGTGCAAACAACAGGCCCGCCGAGTTCGTGATCGAACGCGCCTTTGCCGGATAGCCGCCAGAACCGCACCGGCTGCCGATGAAACCGATTTCGGCAGCCCTCAACAATCGAGGCCGAACGACGCGGCTCTTGCACGGGGGCAACGTCACCTGCGCCGGCTGCTGTCGCCGGGTACCCGAACCCAGGGGATCTGTTCCTGTGGGAGCGCGGCATCCCGGTTAGATTTGCTTCCGGCGATCGGACGTGATTACCCTTTCATGACTGCCGCTGAAGGCAAGATCCGGCAACGCCCGTCTGCGCGAGTTTCTGGCTCCCGGGCCGGTGGCAAAACGACCTTTGCAAGCCCGTAACCTGGGGAGAAGTGCAATGTTCACGCGTATCATGGCACCGGTTGATCTGGCGCATGTCGAGAAACTGGCTGCCGCTCTGGAATGCGCCGCTGATCTCGCAAAACACTACGGCGTCCCCATCGTCTATGTCGGCGTTACCGCATCCCAACCCAGTCAGGTGGCGCATAATCCGGAAGAGTTCGCGCAGAAACTAAGTGCCTTTTCAGCGGCACAAGCAGCCTGCTACGGCATAGAGACGTCATCCCATTCGACAATCGCGCATGATCCGACGCTTGAGATCGATGACGCGCTGATGCGGGCAATCGACGAAACCGGTGCCGACCTTGTCGTCATGGCGAGCCATGTGCCGAATGTCATCGACCATATCTGGCCTTCGAACGGCGGAAAGCTTGCAAAATATGCGAAATGCTCGGTGATGGTCGTGCGCGCGTGAGCCCTGCATCACCGCAGACAGCGACGTCATGTCGTTCGACGGGAATGACGCTTTGGCGAAGAGACGAAAGACCCCGGACCATCCTAAACTCGTTCCCGACGAACGATAACGGCACAGGGACCGCCGCCGTCGGGGCCCTGATGCTCTGCACCTCCGGAGACAAAGAGGTCGGCAAACCCGAAAACCGCCCCAAGTGCACCTGCCACAAAACCTCTGGCGTGCCGGGTTGAGGAAATGTCACTGTCATTGAGCATGGTGTGACGGGCCCCGCGTACATGGCCGGATTTCGAGGCCTCCGCCTTTGCCAGAACAGCGCTGACACGTCCGCGCTCTGCCTCATCCAATTGCCCGCACTGGTCCAGTCCGAGCGTTTTGAGAAGCGCAGCGACCGGGCGTGTATCAAGGGCATCCGCCATGACCGAGTGGCCGATTTGCAAGGGACCCGACCAGGTTTCACTCATGCCCATCACGACAATCTCGCATCCCATCAGTTCAATCCCGGCCGAGCAGGATGCACGCGCGCTGAAAAGGTTCAGGTTGGTTCCTATGTCCCGGTCGCTGATCGTCTCGCGATCCAGCTCGCCGAGGGCGACCGCGACGCCCAGCGCGGATGCACCGCGCGACAGGCCCATGGAACGGAGCGTGTCCGTGGTCGCGACCGTATCGCCATCCGTTACCGCCGCGATCCGTTCCGCAGTGAGCAACGGGCACTTGATCTGAACGAAATGGACATCTTCGGGGTCTTCGATCCCAGCCTCGCGCATCGCGGTTTGCACGCCGTCGGCGACAACATCGACCTGTGCCAGCCGGCCGATTTCGTGAGGTCGAAAATCACGGGTGACATGGGCCGCCAGGGCGAGCGACGCGCCGCCGGAGCGACGATCCGTCAAAACGGTTTCGAAGATAATCCAGTGCGGCGAAAGCGCCCCTTCGGTGCCTCCCGACATCACCATGCAGATCTTATCAAGGCTGGTCTCGCCCAGGAATCGCGCCAAAAGAGACCGCAGAGACTGAACGGCATAACCGCGCGTAAAATCATTTACGCAGCCATTGCCTTCGGTCTTTCCGATCACGGCGATGATCGCGGCCGGGTCGGCGTCGCCCGATGCGATCAAACTTTCGATTGCCGAGGTGTCGTCGGGTCCGCTCATGGGCACACGGTGCACACGTGCCATACGCATCAGATCAGGCATGAGACCGGTCCTGCGAACAAGGTTTGGAACGGGAAGAAGGACTGGCCGCAAACCAGCCCGAAAGCGTCGACGTCACCTGAAATCCGTACTGTTTCTGCCTATTTCATCAACATGCCGCGCATTTCAGCACGCGCAGCACAGAATCCAGTCTGGTGTCAGCTGGTGTCCCTGTCCCCTGCTAATTTATTGTCGGCCTGTTCGAAAAAACGCAACGCCGGCACCGGTAACCGCATGAGACATCTGACGACCTTCAAGCTGATCGATGCGGTGGCCCGCAGCGGGTCCATCCGCAAGGCGGCGGAGGACATGGCGCTAACACCCTCGGCGTTGCACCGCAGGCTGCAAGCCTTCGAGGACGAGTTGGGCGAACAGATCTTCGAGCGCATGGCGCACGGCGTACAGCTCAACGCGGCAGGTGAGGTCGTCATCCATCACATTCGCGGTCAGATCGCGGAAACCGAGCGGTTGAAGTCCAGATTGGCCGATCTGTCTGGCGTCCGCAGAGGGCATGTCCGCGTTGCCTGCAGCCAGGCTCTTGCTGCAAGCTTTCTGCCGCACGAGATCGCGACCTATCGCAAATCCTTTCCGGCCGTGACGTTCAATGTTGAGGTTCTCGACCATCAGTCATCCGAACGCGCGCTCTCTGACTATTCCGTCGACCTCGCCTTCATCTACAATTCCAATCAGTTCCCGGAATTTGAAGTGGCCGCGGCGGTCCAGCAGAACCTCGTGGCGATCCTGGCAGAAGATCACCCCCTCGCCTGCCAGGATGTGCTCCGCCTTCGGGACTGTCTGAAGCATCCCCTGGCGCTGCCCAACCAACGGTTTGGCGGGCGGCAGCTGCTTCAAAAATCGATCATTGCCAGTTCTCAGCAGCTGCACCCTGACCTTGAATCCAATTCGTTCGAGTTCCTGAAAAAGTACGTTCTGGAAGAACACGCAATCAGCTTTCACATCCCGATCGGCGTCCCCAAGGGCGAAAGGATGCTGGGCCTGGTGAGCCGGTCCATAGACACGCGGGACGTGTTGCCGGGAACACTTTATTTCGGACACAAACGCGGGCGGCTGCTGCCGGTCGCCTCGGCCAGGTTTGCCGATCAGGTGGTCAGAAACCTAACCGCCCGCTATCCGCCGGAAACCGGTTCGACGGCGGCGGCCGAGTAGTGTTGCGCGGCGCAGAAATAGTAACTCTGGTCTAGTCGGGACGATATTCGCTCGATGGCCCGTGTCGCCTGACGATTTCCGGAACGCTGGTGATCGACTTTGCGACTTCCAGGCCCTCCACTCTCAGTTCCTCCGCGTCCCAGCCAACCGGTTTGCCGCCGATCATGCAGGCATGCCCGTCAACCACCACAGCATCGATCTGATCGCGATTGTAGTAGCGCACGAGTTCCCATTCGAAATCGTGGCTCGGCAGGCATTCCGGGCGCATCATGTCGAGGATCAGGAAATCCGCGGCCTTACCCACCGCAAGCGGCCCGTGATCCCCGCCTCCACCAGTCGCGTCAGCGCCGCTCACCGTTGCTGCGTCGACCCAGGTCCAGGCTGCGCCGCAGGAAAAGTCCGCCACCGGCAGGCCATGCTCGATGCGCTGACACGCTTCGGCGGCCATCAGGTTGCGAAAGGCGTCCTCCGACGTATTGTCGGAGCCAATCCCGAACCGGACGCCGCGCTGCGCGAACCTGAGCGCCGGCGCTACGGCGTTTCCTTTCCAGACACTCGCCAGCGGATTGTAGCTGGTCGCCGTGTCCGTCTTTGCGATCAGCTCGATTTCCGGCTCTGCGAGCAACGTCGTGTGGTGCAGCAGCACATGCGCACCCAGAACCCCGTGGTCATGAAGCAGTTCCGTCGGCCGTTTTCCGAAGCGCAACAGGCACTCGTGCACTTCGGGGAAATGTTCATTGGAATGAATTTGCAGGAGAATGCCGCGCTCCGCACAGGCCTCCGACAGCGCAGTCAGCGTCTGTGGTGTGTTGCCCATGAAGGAACTGCAGCACACCGACGGCTCTGTCCTTGGAATGTCGCCGGTCTGTGCCACGTGCGCGTCGATGACGTCTAGGATCTCGGACAGCGTGTGCTTGCCGTCTCCTGTGCCGATCTCGTCCGAAAACTCATCGAGACCGCACGCGGATACGAGACGAATACCGGTTTCCTGCGCGGCGCGATGCACAGCGGCGTTCCGCTCCAGCCCGTTCAGACCGTAATTCACGACCTTCGTGAAGCCGCCGCGCAACGCTTCCCAAAAGGCCCATTTGGCGGTGATGTAGCTTTGCTCGAAGGTGAGGTTCTTTTCCATCGGGTGCCAGATACGGCGCCAGATCTGCGCAGGTTCGCCGCCAATGAGAGCCTTTCCGAAAATCTGACCGATATGGGTGTGGGCGTCGACAAAGCCGGGAATGACGGCCCTGCCCGGCAAGGTGACCGCATCCGGAAAATTCTGTCGCGGGCCGATGGCCGCGATACGGTCTTGCGATACCCGCATCGCCCAGTCCCTTTTCACGCCTTCAGGTGTCAGGAGAACATCGGGCGCGAGGCAAAATTCGGGTGCATCCAAAACGGATTGGAAATCGAGCATGGGGACAGCCTGTCGGAAAGGACGGAACGGGACGGCACAGCGAACGTGTGCCGCCCCTGACGTTTTTTGGGCTACTGGAGCGTGATCCGTGATGCATCCACTGCTTCAAGGGGGCCGGTGGCCAGGTACTTCTTGATCAGATCACGCGACGGCTCGGCTTCGACCATGCCCTTGCTCACCACCCAGTCTGCCTGGGTTTCGAGAATGTCGAGAAGGCCGTTGGCGAGGCCGATTTCATATTCGGCTTCCGGAAATTTTTCCTTGATCAGTTCAAGCGAGAGCACCCCTTCCGTCGCCTTCGCCAGCGCTTCCTGCGCGCCTTCCGGGTTGGACTTGATGTAGTCCTCGGCCTTTATGAGGGCGCGAACGAAACCGGCAAGCTCATCGGAACGGTTTTCCAGCATGTCGGGCGTCGCCGAGAGCACAAACCATGCGATATAGGCATCGCTCTTGAACTCGCGATAATCTTCTCCCAAAGCCTTTTCGGCGGCAGGATAAAAGTCCGGAAACATGATGCCCGCATCGATATCACCGCGTGCCAGAGCCGGAACGATGTCGGGCGGCGCAACGTTGATGACTTCGGCATTGACGTCAAACTGGTCCAGCAGCGCTTCGGTAAAGAACTCGGTGTTGGACCCCTTCGTGGTGCCGATCTTCTTGCCTTCCAGGCTTTTCGGATCCTCGAAACCGATCGACGCCTTCGACACCATCCTGTTGGCGGTGTAACGGGACAGCGTCGTGAACGTACCGAAGGGCTGCTCCCGCAATGACGCGATTGAAACCGGGTACTCGGCCATGAACGCGACATCGAGTTGGCCTCCGATCAGGGCCTCGAGCGCACGGCGGCCAGAGGTGAACTTGACAGCCTCCAGTTCTATCCCCTCCTCGGCGAAGTATCCCTGGTCCTGCGCGACAACGATCGGCAGGGTCTGAAGGTTCGGGGCTGTTCCGATCGTGATCTGGCCAGCGGTCGCGCCGGTGGCGGTCATGACACAGAAACAGGCGGCGGCCATTAAGGCATTGATGCGCATGGTGTTACTCCTCTTGGGTGAGTTCATCGTGGCGAAGAAGTCCAAGCAACTCGCCACGCAATTCAAGAAATCTGGGATCCAGCCGCTCGACCGACCGGGGCCGGTCAAGATCGACGTCCACTTTCCTGATAATCCGCCCGGGGCTTGCGGACATGACGTAGACCACGTCTGCAAGCCGGAGCGCTTCGTCGACGTCATGGGTGACAAACAGCACGGTTTTGCGCCGCTGCATCCACAGGTCGGTGAGAAGTTCGTGCATCCTCAAACGGGTCTGGGCATCGAGCGCACCGAAGGGCTCGTCCATCAACAGGACGTCCGGATCAGCCGACAACGTTCGTGCTATCGCGACCCGCTGCTTCATACCGCCTGACAGCTGCCCTGGATACTTCTCCGCATGCTGGTCGAGCCCGACTTCCTTCAGGGCGGCCATCGCCCTGTCGCGCCGCTCAACCTTCGAGCGGACAAACCTTTTCAAGGCGAATTCGACATTGCCGCGCGCCGTGAACCACGGGAACAGCGCGAAGTTCTGAAAGATCACGCCGACACTCGGATGTGGACGGTCGACATGCCGTCCATCGACCGTCAGGGCCCCGTTGCTAAGTTGAACGAACCCGGCAACGGCATTGAGCAGGGTCGATTTCCCGCATCCTGACGGACCGATCAGCGCAGTAAACGTACCGGGCTCAAGACGCAGGTCGGTCGGCGTCAATGCAACTGTTTCTTTTTGCGCCTTGCCGAACACGACTGATGCAGCCGTCAGAACGACGCGCCCTTTCTGGGGCGCTGTCAGTTCCGCATCAGGCATGGCCGTATCCGTCTTGGCTAACATCGCGCAACCTTGTGGTTCCTGAACAGTCAGCGGCGCTATCAACAGCGGCGCATCGGTGGAACGCCGGATCATCGGCCGGGCGCTTTCGGGAAAAGAATAGGCACAGACGGGCATTGCGCTCTGATGCTATTTTTTTGAAGGGGCGTTGCAAAAAACGCGACAGCAAACAAATATTTGGAACCAAGGCAAGTTAATTTCCTGATTCAAATGTCTTTTTTCTTTCGAAGTTCGACTCGGCCTTCAATTTTTTCCGCTCCACAACAGCGTTGCGATCTCTCATTACTGACCGAGACGCCCTTCGTTGTCTGTGCGATACTCGGTATCAGGCGCACTTTCTTGAGGACACGTGACCGCAATTCCATGAAACAGATCGATCTAGGCCCATTCCGCCCCTTCGTTTCCATCGTCTTCGTGATCGCGGTCTGGCAGTTCGCGCACATGTTCGGTTTCACCAACCGGAACCTCTTCCCCGGCCCCTTCGAGGTCGCTGCGGCTTCCGTCAAGCTGTTCAACGACGGGGTGCTGTTGAAAGACCTGAAAACATCCGTGTCCCGCGCTGCGGTCGGTTTCGGACTGGGCGCGACGCTGGGCGTTCTCATGGGGATCCTGACTTCGCGCGTCGCGGTCGTGCAGCTCGTCGTCTATCCGTTCTTCAACATCCTGAGGCCGATCCCCGCGATCGCCCTCGTGCCGATCGCCATCGTCTGGTTCGGCATTGGCGAGGAATCCAAGTATTTCGTCATCGCCTACACCGTCTTCCTGGCCGTCTGGCTCGCGACCCACCACGGCATGGAACACGTGCCGGAAACCTTTATCCGCGCGTCGCGTTCGCTCGGCGCGCCCTGGTGGCGGGAGTTTTTCGAGATCGTCGTGCCGGCAGCGGCCCCTCATATCTTTGCAGGGCTTCGCTTCGGCGCCGCCCTCGCCTTCCTGAGCCTCGTCGCGGCGGAACTTACCGGTTCGTCAGCAGGCATCGGTTACCGGCTAGAAGAGGCGCGCCAGTATTTCCAGGTCGACCGGATGTTCGTCGGCCTCATCCAGCTCGGTATACTCGGCGCGCTGCTGGATGCCTTCTTCGTCTATGCCGGCTCCAAGATCGTTCATTGGGAATCTGCTTAGGTGTCCAGGTCAGGTTCACCGCAGCGCCGCCCATCTCCAAGATAGCTTATGCGAACCAAAACGATGCCAAATTGGGCGTTCTTTTCTGGTTGTGCGGCCATGCTTCCACCAGACTTTGGACGTCCAACTTGGGTAGAGAGCGGACGTTTGGTGCGGTTTGCAGGAACGGCTGAAACGGGCGAAGGGGACTGTCCGGGCCCGTCCAAAAAAGTCATCGAAGCAGATGTTCAACCGGCCCGGAATGCCGGCCGAAACGTCGGGGTCGAGAAGCCCCTTAACCAGCGCTCTACACGGTTCGAGATCGTGGGTGGGAAAGTGAGCTCACAGCTCTCCGCTGAAACGTGGCAAGTCCACCGAGGAGTTGCGCCGGCGCGGCCTATCCAGCTCTGCTCTGCGCCATTTGCAAAAAAACCTTTTGAGCGGCCTTGTTTCGACCGCGTTTCGCACCTACATAACGCCCATCGATCTTGCCTGACGAACTTTGTTTCTGCGCACACGGCGCCTCGAACGATCTTCCCTCTCAACGTCGACCTATTCGCTGCGGTGTGCTTCGACGCTCACCGCGCATGTTCTCATGACCGATTGAAAGGAAGTCGTTATGACCATCGGAACAGTGAAATTCTTCAACTCTGCAAAAGGCTATGGATTTATCCAGCCAGAAGACGGTGCCAAGGACATTTTCGTCCACATTTCAGCCGTCGAACGCGCCGGAATGCAATCGCTTGTCGAAGGCCAAAAAGTCAACTTTGACGTGGTCGAGGACAGCCGCTCCGGCAAGTCTTCCGCAGACAATTTGAGCGAAGCCTGATTCTTGTCCCCGGTCCTTGACCACGGATGTACTGGCAAGGACCGTGAAGGATAGGTGGAAAGGTCGGGCAAAACCCGGCCTTTTTTGCATTCCGGACACTTGAGGAAGCGAAAACAATGACCTCCGCGAACAAACGCAGCAATCTAGGCAAAACTCAGCGGATGAACGCTGACACCAAGGCCGAAGTGACCAGACGAATCTCATCAGAGATCGCACAAACAGAGGTGGAGCAGCGACGTCTCAAGACCGCGAAGCTCAGGGCTGCCCGGCTCGCGTTGGAAGAAAATTCGCTGCTTGCCAAAACAGGGAACACGCGGAAAAAGAGGACGGATAGCAAATCAAAGGTCAAATACTGAGTGTATGAGCCGCGTATTCGAATTGCTCAAGCCGCCATATCTCCGCAACGCCCATTCCGGTGAGGACATCCAACGATAGAAAGTTGCCTCGGCAATACACATCTTCCGACAATTCTCGCCAAACACTGTGCCGGTTTCCGCTTGCCTCAACGCAAACGCGGTCATCTCATCTGAAAACCGTTTGTTCGGCATCGGGAAGTCTTCTTTCATCAGAAATGGAACAAAAATTCGCACTCAGTTCGGACCCTTTCAAAGGGTGAGAACCCATGTGCCGTGGCCCATCTGGCCGATGTTTTCCGACGCTGGCGGGCGGTGGCCCAAAGCGCTGTGTGAACGTGATTGATGCGCTCCTTGCTATTCGGCGTCCCAATTTTCTTTTTTTTCAGAGCAATTCTTAAAATGATTTTTTGGATATTTCTTATTGAGAATTAGCTAATAGTTAAGTTATCTTGTTTTTTATTCTATAATCCGAAATAAAACTGACCTCTCCATCGGTTAATCTACTTTCTTTACTTACACAATTTCCTTGCATATTCAGGGCGAAAGTCCACAATGGGGTTGGCTTCAAAAGGGGTCTCGTTTCGTTCCCAGTCATACGGTGAGATCGTTTGAGGAACCGGAAGTCAATCCGTCAGTTCCAGAAGCGCGTGGATGACGTCGCGGATAAAATTCCTGTCGGAGTCCAGTTCCGAGCGGCCGGTGTATAGGGAAAAGTGAATTTGGCTGTAAGCACTATCGCCGACCTCGGCCTGTCCGAGAGGCAGCTGCGCGCTTTGCGTGAGGCAAACTACACCAAATCAACGCCAGGGTACGCACTCGCCCGGCATTGGCCTGATGGTAACTGGAAAGATCATGGCTTTCCGTCTGCCGTTCTCGGACAATCCGGAAGGACGGCGATCGTTAATGGGTGCCGCTAGTGATGGCACAAGCATGCTTCGTAAGTTCACGCGAAAGCAAAACCGGAAAACCCTCGGGTAAGAGGACAAAAGGATAGGTCAATCATGCCACGGAAGCCCAACTACAGTTTTGAGCGGTCCGAGCGGGTCAAGTTGAAAGCCGCCAAGAAGGCAGAACGCCTGAAAGCCAAAACTGAAAAAGCGGAGGCTCGCAAGGCTGGACCGCAGGATGCGGGAGAAGTCGAAAGCCCCGCAAAGAGCGAATAGCAAACCTATCTTGATTACTTGAAGAACATGAGATGTCAGTCGCGAGAATCAAACGAATCCGCCAGTAAGAATTGGAAATCAATTGCAAGTTTTTGTACGCAACAATGACGTGGACAAAGCGCTTCGGGTCCTTAAAAAGAAGCTACAACGGGAAGGTCTTTTTCGGGAAATGAAGGCCAAACGGGCCTATGAAAAGCCATCTGAAAAACGCGCTCGCGAAAAGGGTGAAGCCATCCGGCGAAACCGCAAGGCGGCGCGCAAGCTCGCCCAGCGCGAAGGTCTGCTTCCGATGAAGAAACGGGAAGCCCCTGCTGGTCGCGGACGCGGCTGACAGCTATCTCGCGTTACCAAGCTTACGGGATGTTTGGCGGATCTGGAACGCTTGCGGGAAATTGGATTGCGCAATGTTGAGCGCTGGCGTTCTCAAAGACCGGTTTTCACAACTGACCTTTTAGCCAATGCGCTCTTTGCCGACCAGAGAGACGACCGTGTCATCAACGGGATCATTCGTGATTTCATGCGATCGTTGATCCCATCGGCGACAAAAGTCTGATTTGATCCCTGTTCCGATCCATTGCTGTCCGGTTTAGAAAGTACTGTCGAACTTATGTCGTTGAGAAAACGGCATAGTTCCGTGCGGCGCCAAACCGGGATACGGAATTGTTCCCCCGATTTGTCGTCCCGGTTTGCCGCACGCGCGGCAAGACCGGGACCCAGTACCCGTTGTGGCCAGAGACTGAAACAAGACGGAAAATCAGATGATTACTGGCTTCCGGCCTTCCGCTGCGCTTCAGCCGGAATGACAAGCTCATAGGCTGGGATCGCCTCGCTAGATCAAGTCCGAGTTAAACCGGACAGCAGTGGTTCCGATCAGCGTTGGCTTTCGACCTGAATCCAGCGGCAGTCGTTTATTGATCTTCCAATGAGGCGCAGCCGCACGATCAGGTCCCGCCATCCGGCCATATACGCATTGGAGCAGGTTCCAGGTGCGCTTGAACGGGCAATCAGTCCGCGGGAGCCATGCTCGCAAAACCGCTTCAGCCACTTGTAGACCGTGCGCACGGATATCCCGAACGCAGCCGCAATAGTCTGTGCCTTGTCCCCGTACTGATAGCGTTCAACGATCTGTTCTCGACGGTAAAAACACGTGCAGGCATTCTTGTGCTGGTTGTTCGTTCCATCGATCCTGAAACTGATTGTGTTTGGTCACCAACCTGTCTCAAGACTTCAAAGCGAATGAACAACCTTCTTAGATTCTACAACTTGACCATACCTTCAAAAACCAGGTCGCAATGGCGCGGCAAACGGCGATGGGATGCAAGCAAAAGTGCGAAAAGCGGGCTTTGTGCCCGGTAGAGCGCATTGACGCAGCAGGCCGAAGCCGTTTCTGCGTCCCTCCGGGATAGGGTATGACACAAAGCAGCCGACTGCCTCTAATCTTGTGCGTGTGACGCGATGACACCTTGAGCCTCGCCACCACCAAACCTTTCGCGGCATTGCTTCGGCGAGATCCCAATCAACCGGCGCATGGCTCGGCGAAGGCGTTCGTCGTCCTCGAAACCGACTTGCCGGGCGACTTGGGATATAGGCAATGCCGTTTGTTCCAACAGGTTGCGCGCAGCGGCTACGCGAAAGAGCTCAACGGATTTGGCTGGCGTGCGCTTTGTTTTCAAACGATATACTCGCGCAAAATTGCGTGGACTCATCCCGACATATTTGGCCAGGACACCAATCCGCAAATCCCTGTCAAGATTATCCACAATCCAAGCGTGGAGCTCATCGAATTGGCCTTCTGAATCGCTGATCTGGTTTTGAAGCAGGGAGCTGAACTGGGACTGGCCTCCCGGGCGCGCCAAAAACACGACCAACATTTTTGCAATTCTCATTGCAGAATTGTGCCCGACGTCATCAGCAATCATTGCCAGAGCCATATCGATACCGGCCGTCACCCCAGCAGACGTCCAAATCCTCCCATCTTTCGTATAGATACGGTTAGGTTCAAGTCTGACATTGGGGTACTGTGAGGCCAGTCGGTCGCAAAAACTCCAGTGGGTGACCGCTGGTCGACCGTCAAGCAAACCGGTTGCAGCTAGAATCAACGCTCCAGTGCATATCGACCCAATTCGTTTAGAGTTGCCTGCAAGGTCGACTATTTTCGCAATCAAATCTGCGTCTTGCGCCGCCGTTTGAGCACCAAAACCACCGGCGATCAAAAGCGTGTCTATGTCCTTGCCGCGCCACTGATCGATTGGCTGCGTATCGAGCAAGACACCCGTATCCATCCGCTGAAGCCCACCTTCAGACGAAACCAGGACTATGTCATAGCATTCCGCCTTGTAACGGTGTGCCAATGAAAAGACCTGCATAGGTCCGGCAACGTCCAAATGTATCGCATCCGGAAATACGACCAGCACTATCACGTGACACGATTTGGCAGAATCCGAGGGCATGCTTTCAAAGTGCCAAATTCAAGTAGGCTCGTCTAGGCCATACCCTCATAAATGAGGCCGTACCCTAGGGTACGGACTCATAAATGAAGTCAATTTGGTTTGGATCGTTTTGACCAGCTGCGAGGAGCGAAAGCGCAGGAAATGTGGTTCATTTTCAAGCCTTTCGCGACGTGGTGGATGGCCAAAACGGCCAAATCCGAAGGACGGCAAAATGGCTTCATTTATGGGTCCATACCCTAGAGTGAATTTGCCCGGATACTTTGTTGCAGAGCTTTGAAAACCTGGCTCCACCAATGCGGTCGAGCCGCCTTGCCAGAAACAAAAATCTCTCCGGTCAAAGGATCCCATCTAAACTTGAACCGCTCTGGATAAATCCAGATTGCGCGTCTGGCTCCGGATTAATCCTGCGACAATGGCGCGCAACCAGACCTCCCTACAATTGGAGCGAGTGCCACGTGAACATCGCGCCCTTTTTCGGCAGGAAACGAGGGTATTTTGGCGTTTTCCTGAGTTTCTTTCTCACGAATATTGGTGTGAAAATTTACTTATATTTTGGCTGAATTTTTGGAGGGAAATATGAAGAAAGTGCTTCAGTTATTAGTTGTAATGGCCGTGATACCACTCGGATCGGCCGCCAATGCGGTGACGATTGGGACATTTACATTTGAAAACGATGCATTTGCAGACGATGCCGTTGTGGTTCCAGGTGTATCTGTACCGGGGAGCAGTACGTCTCCGGCAACAAATCCTGGCGGCGCTGCAGATGGTGACTTTGGGACCGCTGCGAACCTCAACAGTTCCTTTGTCGAACTGATTTTCACCGACAATTTTCTAATCAACGGACCAGGAGACGATCTGGTCGTCTTTACCAACACAAACAATAACGTTGTCAATCTTGCGGCTGGAAGCGATTTCTTCACCTCCCCAAATATTCAAGGAAGGTTTGGTGAATTCATAGCTCCCTCTGATCCTGCAAACCCCACACCTTTCTTTTTTACCGCTCAGCTTTTTGACCTCTCGGATCTGGGCTTCGCAGATGGTGCACGTGTCAGTGATACCATCTACCTGCTTAGAGGAGGGACGTTCAGTACAGTTTGGGACACGGCTGCTCTGAATAGCGAAAGTGTGACGAACCCGACCCCGGTTCCTCTGCCTGCGGCAGGATGGCTTCTCCTTGCAGGGCTTGGCGGCCTTGCTGCCCTTCGGCGAAAGACCTAGCAGTTCTCAAGGTCCCGTTGACAAAACTGGTTTTCAAATCAATCCAGCTGTGATTCAAGACTGTCTTTTAGGAGGCAGTCTTGGCACGTAAGGCTCTGAATTCCTGCAGTAAATCTGCCGCACAGATTTCCTTTGAGCAGGCGTGCGACCCCTCATCAACTCGGCAAACATTCGATCCTTGGCGGGATAGCGTCCGTCGCACTTCAGACATTGCCTGCTATCGCTCAAGAGACCGCCAACACCATTTATGCCGGCGGGCCTAACTTGACGATAAACGACGCCATGCCGCGGGCCGAAGCCGTGGCTGTCCAGGACGGACGCATACTCGCCGTTGGCAGCCTCGATGAGATTGCGAAACAATCGCGTTGACAATACCGAGGACTTTGACCTGGACGGGTGCGCGATATCGCCAGCTTGCAGGATACCTTGAGGCAATGGATAGATGAACATGCCGAGGTTGTGAGCCAGGGAAACTTGCCGACTTTGTCATTCTCTCCGATAACCCACTGCTGTCCGGTTTGGAAAGTACTGCCGAACTTATATCGTTGAGAAAGCAACATGATTCCGTGCGGCGCCAAATCGGGATACGGAATTGTTCCCCCGATTTGTCGTCCCGGTTTGCCGTGAAAACGGCAAGACCGGGACCCAGTACCCGTTGCGGCCAGAGACTGAAACAAGACGGAAAATCCGGTGGTTACTGGTTTCCGGCCTTCCGCTGCGCTTCAGCCGGAATGACAAGCTCACAGGCTGGGACCGCCTCGCTAGATCAATTCCGTGTTAAACCGGACAGCAGTGCCGATGACCCCGCGAACGTTGATCCCGAGACACTTTCAAACCCAAGGGTGATGGCAACTGTGCAAGAAGACGAGACGGTCTACGAAGCAGTTGCCGGAGTTCGCAAAGGCGATTTCCGCATGTCCCCGTTCACGAACTACCCAGCGACGGCACATCAGTTTCTTCACGCCCTCTATCAAGGTATGGGAGTCGAACGGCAACGGTGCATGTTCGGTATCTTGCCGCCGGGGTGTTCCGTGTCCCGCACGCGCCTTTAGGAGCGACAACGACCGGCCCGAAGCGGGCCTTGATGTCCTCAGCGACGGTGAAGACGGTTTCGTGATGCTCGCCCGACGTTCAACACGGCCACGAGAACCGGCTGCGATCCGATTATGAACGCCGGCAATGATTTTGGTCCAGGCACAATTGAGCCGCCCAATCCTGCCGCAGATTGAACGGCTCAGGTCGAGGGGGAAAATCCCCCAGGACATTTATTTGCATCGCGCCTGACCAGCGAGACCAGACACCAAAACCGTAGCGGCTGATTGCATGGCGCGGCAAGCGCAAAAAATAGTTAGCGAATGCCCGGTTATGCGCCAATTCCGGTTAGTCGGCGTATCAAAAACAACACCCAAGTTTTCTGCTTCCGTTTACTTGCTCGCTCTTTCGATAACGAACGGAGTTTGGCTTCTTCAATGCGCGAACCTCGGAAACTGCGCGTTTTTGAAAACTTTCTTCATGCCAGAACCGAGCACCGTGTTTTCGTGCGTGAGAGCGTCGGAAGTTCGATCTGCGAGATGTACGCTAGTAGCGAAATTGGCACTCATTTTGCACTGCACAATCCTGGATATCCTCGGCTGGTTGCAGTTTGTGCAGCCCAACTCCAATCCAAGGGAATTTCATATGAGTAGTAATGCAGCGCGGTTAAGCGCAATCAACGCAATAGCAACCGCCAAGCCTTATGAGGCGACCATAGACTTCAAGGCGAGCCCCACAAGCAGTGTCTGGGGGCAAAACGTCTTTTCGCTGAATGAGATGGCACAGAGGCTGCCGAAGGCTGTTTTCAAATCACTGAAAAAGACAATCACCTCGGGAGAACCGTTGGATATCTCGACGGCCGACGCGGTTGCCGAGGCGATGAAGACTTGGGCCCTATCCAATGGCGCCACACACTACGCGCACGTTTTCTATCCCTTGACCGGACTGACAGCGGAAAAACATGACTCCTTCTTCGATCCTGACGGCGATGGCGGAACAATCGCGACTTTTTCCGGAAGTGCGCTCATTCAGGGCGAACCCGACGGATCATCTTTCCCCAACGGCGGTATCAGGCAAACCTTCGAGGCGCGTGGATACACAATCTGGGACGTGACGAGCCCGGCCTACATCATTGAGAACCCGAATGGGACAACGCTTTGTATCCCAACGGCGTTCGTTTCATGGACCGGTGAAGCACTTGACAAGAAGACGCCAGTCTTGCGGTCCATGCAGTCGCTCAACGAACAAGCACAACGCGTGCTCAAGTTTTTCGGGACTGATGGTCCTTTTGTTTCTGCGACCGCTGGCGCGGAGCAGGAATATTTCCTCGTTGACAACAATTTTTACTATGCCCGCCCGGATCTTCTGGCTTGCGGCCGTACGCTGTTTGGTTCAGCCCCTCCCAAGGGGCAGGAGTTTGACGATCACTATTTCGGCGCTATTCCGGAGCGCGTGCAGTCATTCATGTTTGAAGTGGAACGCGAATGTTTCAAGCTCGGGATCCCGACAAAGACACGGCACAATGAAGTCGCGCCCGGCCAGTTTGAAGTAGCGCCCGTTTATGAATACGCCAACATTGCAACTGATCATCAACAGATGATCATGACCATTCTCAAGAAGGTCGCAGGCAAATACGGCATGGCCTGCTTGATGCACGAAAAACCCTTTGCCGGCGTCAACGGTTCCGGCAAGCATGTCAACTTCTCCATGGGGTCAGCGACCGCCGGCAATCTGTTCGACCCGGGCGAAACGCCCGCCGAGAATGCTCAGTTCCTGGTTTTCTGTACGGCCATGATCAGTGCGGTATTCAAGCATGCCAGGCTTCTGCGTGCCGTCGTGGCATCCGCCTCGAACGACCACCGCCTGGGTGCCAATGAGGCACCACCGGCGATCCTCTCCATTTTCCTTGGCGATGAATTGAACGAGGTTTTTGAATCGATCGTGAGCGGCGGCCAGGTATCTTCGAAGAAAAGCACGCTGAGCCTGGGTGTGGATGTCATTCCCACGATCCCGAAGCACTCCGGTGATCGAAATCGCACGAGTCCAATGGCGTTCACGGGCAACCGTTTTGAGTTCCGCGCGGTTGGTTCGCACCAGTCCATCGCCGGTCCAATGGTAGCAATGAACACGATCATGACAGAGGCGCTGGATGAAGCCGCAACCCATCTGGAATCCTCAGACACAAACACACCGGAAAAGCTGGGGGCCGCCGTTGAATCCTACATCAAGAAAGTCTGGGCTGAGTGCTCCTCAGTTGTCTTCAACGGGGACGGTTATTCGGATGAGTGGCATGAAGAGGCAGCAAAGCGGGGATTGCCAAACCTGAAGACAACAGCTGATGCCTTGCCCGTTCTGCTTGATCCGGCCTACACGGAACTTTTCGGTCGCTACAAGGTTCTCTCGGAACGCGAGTTGCATTCCCGCTATGAAGTCTACGCAGAACAATACATTGCGTCGATCAACGTGGAATCCAACCTGGTGGTCGAAATGGCCAAAACGATTGTCTTCCCTGCGGCCATTCGCTTCCAGGGTGAGCTGGCGTTGAGCCTTGCCAACCTGAAAGCCGTGGGTGTTGGGACCGATTCAGAGACGCTTCAGAAAATTACCGGGCTCATTTCCGATCTTCAGTCCGGCATCGTTGACCTCGAAAGCCTGAAAGCTGCGGAACACGACCAGGGCGATCCTGCCGCGCATTGTATGTTCATCAAGGATAAGGTGTTGCCGCAGATGGTTGCGGTGCGCACCCTTGTCGATGAGCTTGAAGGCATCGTCGCTGACGATCTTTGGCCGTTGCCGACATTCCAGGAGATGCTGTTCATCAAGTAGGATCGTTGCCAACTGGAAGCGATATTCAACGGAGATGCACGCCTTTGGTCTGAAGGCTCAGCTAGAGGCGTGCACGGCGATCGTTCCTCTCATTTTACGAGAAAGTTCCAGGGGCATCGGCTGTCTGGTGGCTTCGAAAGCGAGCATCGGACCGGTAGCGACGATGCGACGAGATTGAGCGATCGTTCGGTTTTATGGTTTCATGCCTGGACGCCCCCGTCCGCACTTGGCCCAAAGCTGACGCTGACATCGCCTCGACTTGGATTGTCTAGGGTACGGACCCGTAAACGAAGCCGATTTGGCGGCAGAAATGGCGAAATCTGAGAGAGGCAGTGGGTAACGCTCCGATTGGGTAATGGGCAATACCCAAATCGTTACCCAATTTCAGCCGAGCTGCAAGGGGACGCAGCATGTCGCCATGAGCATCAGGCAACCGCTAACTCTTTGGTTTACGAGTTCTGCGCGTGCCATGAGAAGTTATGTGGAGGGCAAATGGTGCCCAGAGGCGGAATCGAACCACCGACACGCGGATTTTCAATCCGCTGCTCTACCAACTGAGCTATCTGGGCGCGCTTTCAAGCAGGTGGAGCGAAGCCCCGTTCGTTGAAAGCCCGGTCCTTATAGAGGCTCGCTCAGACCTTGTCCAGCATTCCGGCAAAGTTTTTTGAGCTTCGGTGACGATGTGGATGAAGAGGCAAAAAAGGACTTCAAAGGGCTGAAAAAATTCATCTTTCTTTGAGCTATCGAAGCGGTTCGCGCGGCTGGAATTCAACGCCTTGGATTGGGCCGATGCCCCTGCCCGGTGCAGTCAGGCGCAAAGCCAGGCGCGCTTCCGGTTCATGACTTCGAAAGCGGGTCGTCAAGATGTACAGTCGTCGTAGGCCGGCATCCTTCGAGACAGGCCTTCGGCCTTCCTCAGGATGAGGCCGGGTCGGGAACGGGGATCGGAAATGCACCCAGCCGTCGGTTTTTGCCAGACTTGATCCACTGCCGTCCGGTTTAACCCGGAGATGATCTGTTGATGCGATCTCCAGTCGATGAACTTGTCATTCCGGTTCCCGGCGGCCTCCCGCCCAATCCAGTTAAGCACAATTCAAACACACAGGTTCCCGGTCTTGCCGCTAATGCGGCAACCCGGGATAACAGATCCGGGGAAAGTACCGATTCCCGACTTGGCGCAGTACATCGCGGGAATCGGCCACATAAAAAAGCGCGCCGCAGGGCGGCGCGCTTCCTTTTCCCGTTACTGCCTGAGCTTACTGTTCGGTGATCCGGCCATCCGTATAGGGCGCATAGCCGCCTTTTGCGGCGATGTAATCCGCCACGACGACCTCAAGACCCGGGCCGTAGTCATAGGCATTCATGCCGTTTTCGGCGAAGACCTTGTAGCCGTCGCCGCCGCCGCGCATGTAGTTGTTGGAAACGACGCCATAGACCTTGTCCGGATCAAGCGGCACCCAGTTGCCGTCTTCCATGACTTCGACCAGCAGAACGCGGCCCGCGCCCGGGTCCTTCTTGCGGGTCCAGGAGTATTTGATGCCGGCAACCTGAGGGAAGCGCCCGGCGCCCTCCTCGACCTGGGAGACGCCGTTTTCAAGTGCGGCCACGACGTCCGATCCTTTCAACTGAAAGGTAGAGAGCGTGTTCTGGAAAGGCAGCACGGTCAGCACTTCGCCCATGGTGACTTCGCCGCCGTCAATGGAGGCGCGCAGTCCACCGCCGTTCTGGATCGCGATCTGGACACCCTGGTCCTTCACCCGGTCGAGCATCGCGTCGGCAACGAGATTGCCCATCTGACACTCACCGGCGCGGCAGGAGCCGCGGTCGCCGTCGATCGCGCCTTCGCTCGACCCGATGACCTTGGCCTTCAGTTCCTCGATCGGCGCCGCCAGCTCCGCAACACGGGCCGCAACGCCCTCGTCCGGCGTCACGGATGCATCGAGCAGAATGGGCTCGCCTTCGGCCTTCACAAGATTGCCGTCATCGTCCCAGGTCACGTCCAGTTCGCCGAGGAACTTGCCGTAGGCATAGGCCTGGACAATCGGCACCTCGTTGCCATCCGGGTTCTTTACCAGGACCGGATAGGGGCCGGACGCCCTTTCCTGCGTATTGGACAGAAGCGTGTGCGAGTGTCCGCCGACGATCACGTCGATCCCGGGAACCGCTGCCGCGATCTCCATGTCGCGTGACAGGCCCATGTGGGTCAGAGCGATGATCTTGTTGATGCCGGCGGCTTCAAGACCCTCGACCGCACCCTTCAGGTAGTCTTCCGCCTGGATGAAGCGGACATTGTCGCCCGGCGAGGAGGTTTCGGACGTGTCTTCGGCGAGAGCTGAGACAATGGCGATTTTCTCGCCGCCGCGCTCCAGGATGACGATGCCGGGAACCTTGCCCGTCAGGGCCGGTTCGGCACTGACATCGATGTTGCCTGAAATGACCGGAAACTCAGCCTTGTCGATGAATTTCGCCAGAACTTCGGGACCATCATCAAACTCGTGGTTGCCGACCACCATGGCGTCGAGACCAAGGCCGTTGGCAAACTCCACTGCGGCGTCGCCCTTGTAGGTGGTGTAGAAGAGAGAGCCCTGGAACTGGTCACCCGCATCAACCACGATCACATTCTTGCCCTCGGCCTCAAGCGCCGCGCGCCGTTGATCGAGCATGGTCTTGATCCGGGCGATACCGCCGAAACACTTTCCTTCCGCCTCGTCTTCGGCACCGCAGGTGGAATCGTACTTGTTGATCGATTCAATGCGTGAGTGGAGATCGTTCAGATGCAAAATGGAAAGTGAATAGTCGGCATATGCCGCTGTCGACACAGCTGTCGACAGACACAGCGCCGAAGCGATCAGAAAACGGTTCTTCATCGGACCCTCGCCCTTGATTCTGTTTGTTTGCTCAGAGGCACCTGCACCTTTCCGTCCCGCAATCCAACGCCATGTCGCAGTCTCGCGCCTCGGGCGTGAAATGTCCGCGATGACCGGGAGTTGGAGACCGACTGGCCGGTGAGGGCAAATCTTCGAACAGATTTCCTGCAACCGCAAGCGGTCTTGCGGCATTGTGGGAAATAAATTTAGCCAGATAATTTCTGCAGCAGAATGAAAGGTATAGGGTCAGGACCCGCCCAAGCACGCAAGGATCACTCGTCCGGAAAGTTGCTTTCGTCGATGTCGTCGGTTTCCACGACCGGAATTGTATACCCCTCGGTGAACCAGCGGTTCAGATCGATCTTCGCACACCTGTCCGAGCAGAAAGGATAGTCCTCCCGCGTGGAGAGCTTGGAACAGATCGGACACGGGCGCATGCGGCGCGTGGATGTCTTGTCATCGCTCACAATTGTTGGCCTCGCTGTCTTGGCACAATCCCCGCAGGCACGATCAGGCGGCGGCGGTCGCCCAGCCCTGGTGCACCGGGTAGCCTGCCGCCGTCAGCAGGTTGACGGTCTCAACCAGCGGCAGCCCGACCACGGAGGGATAGGACCCGACGAGTTTCACCACGAAGCTGCCTGCGAGCCCCTGTATCGCATAGCCGCCAGCCTTGCCGCGCCATTCACCGGATGCAATGTAATCATCAACATCTTTGCGCGACAAGCGTTTGAAACGAATGCGTGTTTCAACCAGTTTCGAGCGGACCTTGCCATTCGGCTCCGCGACGGCAACGCCGGTGAACACACGGTGTCCCCTTCCGGAAAGCATCGAAAGGCACATGAGTGCCTGCTCGGTCAATTCCGCCTTGGGCAAGGCACGCCGCCCGACCGCGACAACCGTATCTGCGGCGAGCACGATGCCGCCCTGCGTCTCCTGCAAGGCATCCGCGGACTGGCGGACGGTTTCCGCCTTTGTCCGGGCAAGTCTCAACGCAAGCGAGCGCGGCGTTTCGTGCTTTCTGGGGGCTTCGTCGATGTCGGCCGGCATGAGATGATCGGGATCGAGACCGATCTGCTGCAGCAGCGCGAGGCGGCGCGGAGATGCGGAAGCCAGAATAAGCTGAGGAGCATCGGTCATGTGGGAAAGAACCTTGCAGCCGGCATCACGGTCGAACCCGCTATTTGAAGCGGTAGGTGATCCGCCCCTTGGTAAGATCATAAGGGGTCATTTCAACGAGAACCTTGTCGCCCGCCAGAACGCGGATGCGGTTCTTGCGCATGCGCCCTGCCGTGTGGGCGATGATCTCGTGATCGTTTTCCAGTTTTACGCGGAACGTGGCATTGGGCAACAGTTCCGTCACGACGCCCGGAAACTCCAGAGCTTCTTCTTTGGCCATTTGATATCCTGATTAAAGCGGGCCCGGCCCGCGGGTGCCGGGGAAACTAACGGATTAGCAGGCGAAAGTGAACCTTTCTTTCCGATCCTTACAAAAAAGAAATTCAGTCCGCAGCGGTCGGTGACCAGTCGAGCCTTTTCTTGATGCGCATCATCAGCTGATCGCGTACGGCACGGTATTCGTTCAGGATCTGCTCGCGGCTTCCGGTTGCCAGCGTCGGGTCCAGTGTCGGCCAGTATTCCACGTCCACGGCCTCTGTCCGGGTCATTTCAAGCGCCTTGTGATGAGCTTCCGGGGCAAGCGACACGATCAGATCGAAACCGGATTCATCCAGATCCTCGAACGTCTTGGGCTGATGGCGGCTCATGTCGATACCGATTTCCGACATGACGGCATCCACGAAAGGGTCGGTCTTGCCCTCGCGCACGCCGGCGGAGCGAACATATATCCGGCCCGGAAACAATTTGTGGGTCAGGGCTTCAGCCATGGGGGAGCGAACGGAATTCATCCCGCAGGCAAACAGAACCGCAGTCGGACGGAGGCCCGGCCCGGTCACCTGTGTCAGCCTTTCCAGTGGAGGGCATAAACGAGCGTGAACAATCGTCTTGCCGTTTGCATGTCCACTACGATCTTGCCTTCCAGGCGCTCCATCAGGATCGTCGATCCTTCATTGTGGACACCCCTGCGTCCCATGTCGATCGCCTCGATCTGACTGGGTGTCGCATGACGTATGGCCTCGTAGTAGCTCTCGCAGATCAGGTCGTAGTCCTTGACAATCTTGCGCAGCGGCGTGAGCGAAAGGACATGCGTGACCACGTCCCGTTCGTCTTCCGTCTTGATTCGGAAAACGAGCCTCTTTTCGACCACGGCAAGATTGAGAACGTATTTTGTCGCCGGGTGCCCGACGGGCTGGAAGCTGTTTTCCTCGATAAGGTCATAGATCGCAACGGCCCGATCATGTTCCACTTCCGGTGTCGAACGCGCGATCGAGGCCTCGTCCAGAACAACATCGACCAACCGCCCTCCGTTGGATTGCGCGCTGGTGTCCGGTTGCGTATCGCTCATGTGCGAGAAACCTCTTTGCTCCCGATTACATGTTCAACCTGATGGAAACAGAGCGCGCGTGCGCCGACAAGCCCTCAGATTCCCCCAGCGTCATGGCTGCCGGGCCAAGCGCCCGCAGGTTATCCGCATTACACTTAAGGATCGAGGTGCGTTTGACAAATTCCAGGACAGAAAGACCTGAGGAAAACCGCGCGGAACGCGCGGTCGGCAGCACGTGGTTCGACCCGCCGACATAGTCCCCGATCGCTTCGGGGGTGTAATGCCCAAGGAAAACCGCGCCCGCATTGCGGACCTTCTTCAGCAGATCTTCCGGATCGGCAACGGCGAGCTCAAGATGTTCAGGTGCGATCCGGTTGGCGAGCGGCATTGCAGCCGCAAGGTCTTCAACCACGATGACCGCACCGAAACCCTGCCAACTCGCCCGGGCGACCTCTTCGCGCGGCAAGGTCCTGAGCTGCGCCTCGACCGCTTCTTCCACCTGCAGCGCCAGGTCTTCGCTGTCGGTGATCAGGATCGACTGGGCGGCAGTGTCGTGTTCGGCCTGGGCCAGCAGATCCGCTGCGATCCAGTCCGGATTGTTGTCTTCGTCTGCGACGATCAGGACCTCGGACGGTCCGGCGATCATGTCGATGCCGACCGTGCCGAAAACGCGGCGCTTTGCAGCAGCGACATAGGCATTCCCCGGACCGACGATCTTGGCGACCGGGGCGATGGTCTCGGTCCCGAAGGCGAGCGCGGCAATCGCCTGCGCGCCGCCGATCCGGTAAATTTCCGTGACACCCGCGACCTTGGCCGCCGCCAGAACGAGCGGGTTCAGGACCCCGTCGGGGCTCGGCACGACCATGACGATACGTTCAACACCTGCAACGCGCGCCGGAACGACATTCATCAGAACCGAACTCGGATAGCTCGCAAGACCTCCAGGCACGTAGACGCCGACGGCCTCGATAGCCGTCCAGAGAGATCCGAGCTCCACCCCGAGCGCGTCCTGGTAGCGGTCGTCCTTCGGCACCTGGCGCGCATGATGCGCGCTGATCCGGTCATGCGCGAGCTGCAGGGCCTCCAGCGTTTCCGCAGGAACCTCGCTGACGGCCCTGTCGATCTCCTCTTCGGAGACAGTCAGCGCTGCCATGCCTCCGGCGTCGAGCCTGTCGAACTTCGCGGTATATTCCAGGACGGCCCTGTCGCCGTTTCTGCGGACCGCATCGATGATGTCCCTCACGACAAGATCAACGTCCTCCGAGACCTCGCGCTTGGAGGACAGAAGCTCCTCGAACCTTGCTTCGAAACCGGCTTCGGATTTGTTCAGGCGGTGGACCACACGTGGCTCCATCATGGTTTCTGGTGTCAGTGCTGGCGTCCTGGCCGCACTCGGCTCCAGCGGGAACCGGCGGCGTCCATCAGCTCAGATCATGTTGCGGCAGATTGGGGGTTGCCCACGCGGCGCCGAGATCGGACAGCTGCGCCTCGATACACTCGACTTGAAGGGCAATGCTGGAGCCGCCCGCGAAGGCAAGCTGGATCGTGCCGGAGGGGCCCTCGCCTGCCTCGAACGTGACCGCGAGCAACTCCAGAACAAGGCCCTTCGCATCCTGGCGGATGTTCTGTGCCTTCATGTCGGTGACCTGAGTGAACGCGAGCGCGGACCGGCGCCGCTCATGCTCCCTGTTGCGCTTGTCCGCCTTCTTGTCCCAGACGAAGCGGTTCATCACGAACACCGCTTTTTTCTCTTTCGGGAGAAAGCGGATATCGGCGACCGTCAGGACGGCGTCCTGGATATGTGCGGAGAGAACCTCAAGATCTTCCTGGTCGAGGGCGGCAAGTTTCAGTTGATCCATGGCGGTCTGAATTCTGATCCGTTCGTTCGTTTTCGGGCAGTCCGCATATAGGTGGGGTTCTGCCGCATCCCAAGAATGTTGACCTAATGCGGTTTCAACAATTTTGCAACGCAGGAATGGCCACAGCGCAAAGTCTCAGGGCCCTTCGTCGACGCGTTGACGCAAATCGTCCTTGATTTCCTGCAATGACGCGCGCCGCTTGAAGACGCGCCGTCCCAGCCAGAGCCCGAAGACGAGCAGGAAAAACCCGAGCGTCGGGCCAAAGGGCGGTGGCACGAGAACAACGGCCAGCATTCCGGCAAAGGCAAACCCTATCTGGATCAGAAACCGGATTGTCTGTGCGCCCATTGCGGCCTCCCCTTCCCTTTGTCATGCTCTCTTCTATGGTCACCAGAGCGGAGCGTCCACGCCGTAAATCGCCATGGCCGCGCTTGCAATCAATCCCGGCATCCCGGACAGTGACCGGGTCTTTGCTCTTCAAAACTGTTGCGGATACCCATGCATTTCAGGCTCCCGTTCCTCTACCTAGCGCTTTTTCTCCTCCTGGCACCGGCCGGACAGGCACAGGACATGAGCGAAAAGGTTCTCGGCGAACGTATCTACGTGCCGGCTTATTCGCGGATCTTCTCCTATCCGCAGCGCTCCGATCTGCTTGCCGCCACGCTTGCTGTTCACAATGTCGATCCCGATACAGCCATTAAGCTGACGCGGGTCGACTATCATGGCGAAGACGGCAAGGTGCTGCGCAGCCTGCTCGAATCGCCTCTGGAACTGGCGCCCTTCCAGTCGAAGACGGTGCTAATACCCATCAACGACACCAGTGGCGGCGTCGGCGCAAATTTCATTGTCGAGTGGGCTTCCGATGCGCCTGCACTCAGCCCGATCGCCGAGGCGATCATGACCAGCGGCAGCGGCGGGCCGGGGCCATCCTTTACGACAAGAGGCAGGGTGATCGAACGCCGGCGCGCTGAATAGACCGCATTCGAGCCTTTTCCGGCCTTGGCCGGGGCGGCGCAGACGCGACGTTCTAGCCGGAAATGCGTTCGATCTGCGCGCCGCAGCGGGTCAGCTTGTCTTCCAGCCGCTCGAAGCCGCGATCCAGATGGTAGACCCTGTTGACGGTGGTCTCGCCTTCCGCAGCCAGACCGGCAATCACAAGGGAAACGGACGCTCTGAGGTCCGTCGCCATGACCGGCGCGCCACGCAGTTCGGAGACCCCGTCGATCGTGGCCGTCCGGCCATCGACCTGGATCTGGGCACCAAGGCGGGCAAGCTCCTGCACGTGCATGAAGCGGTTTTCGAAGATTGTTTCGGTGACCCGGCTCTTGCCGCCCGCCTTGGTCATCAGCGCCATGAACTGTGCCTGCAGATCCGTCGGAAAGCCGGGGAACGGTTCCGTGGTGACATCGACCGGCTGAATGCCGTTGCCGTTGCGATAGACCTTGAGGCCCTCATCCGTCTGGGTGATGTCCGCCCCGGCCTGCCGCAATGTGTCGAGTGCGCTTTCCAGGAGGTCGGAGCGCGCGCCCTGAAGCAGAACGTCGCCGCCGGTCATCGCGACCGCCATGGCGTATGTACCGGTTTCGATCCGGTCGGGCACCACGGCATGATGCGCGCCGTGAAGCCGGGGAACGCCCTGAATCCGGATGGTGGATGTTCCCGCACCCTCGATCTTCGCGCCCATGGCCTTCAGGCAATTGGCAAGATCGACCACTTCGGGCTCGCGGGCGGCGTTGACCAGTTCCGTCTCGCCGGCAGCGAGCGTCGCCGCCATCATGATCGTGTGGGTCGCGCCCACGGACACCTTCGGGAACTCGACACGGGCGCCTTTGAGGCCTCCCGGTGCACTGACGACCACATAGCCGCCCTCGATCTCGATGTCGGCGCCAAGCGCTGCCAGCCCGTCAATGAAGAAGTCGACCGGTCGCGTGCCGATGGCACAGCCGCCCGGCAGCGACACCCGCGCCTCGCGCATGCGCGCGACCAGCGGACCAATCACCCAGAAGCTTGCCCGCATTTTCGAGACAAGTTCATAAGGAGCGGTCGTGTCGACGATTTCTCTGGCTGTCAGGTTCAGGGTCTGGCCGGCGAGATCGTTCTGACCGCTGCGCTTGCCGTTGACGGAATAGTCGACCCCGTGATTGGAGAGGATCTGCATGAGTTGCGCCACGTCGCGCAGCCGCGGAACATTGGACAGCGTCAGTGTTTCGTCCGTCAGCAGCGAGGCGATCATCAGGGGCAGCGTTGCATTCTTTGCTCCCGAGATCGGAATGATACCGTTCAGCTCGGCGCCGCCGACGACCTTGATGCTATCCATCTGAAACCCCGCATCCGGCCGCTCATCACAACGACCGTCCCATTTGAAGACATGCACAACAGACTTGCGGTCTACACACAAGTTGCGGCCCGCGCAAGGCAGCGCTACGTCCGTCGTCGGGCCATTTCATGGCAGGCACAAACCTCACTCCGGTTTTGCCCGGAATTCTCAGTCGTTCTTGCGCGATTTTGCAGCCGTCTTCCTGCGGCGCAGATTTGCCCGCAAGGCTTCCGCGAGACGCTCTTCCTTGGACAGAGCAGCCTTGGCCTTGCCCGGCTCTGCCGCGCTGTCGCCGCCCCCTGCCGGCTGCCCCTCAAGCGTCTGACCCTTATCGTCTTTCCTGCTCATGTTCGGGCTCGCAATCCCTTTCGTTGCCGGTTTCGGGCGCCTGGTGCCGTCCCCTGCAGCGACCAGCCCGCATGCAATTTCCGCTGCTCCGCCGGATGTCCCGCACACCTTGTTTCAATACCGGTCTTTCAGCCCATATCCGGACCAAGATCAAGCTCCGGCAAAGGCTTGCGAAGCTTCCTCAGAAACTCCACAAGTGTCCACCAAAAAAAACGAAAACACAGCTTGCGTCCCCGGTGCTCTTGTGGCAAAAGCGCCCTCATTCCGGGCGGCACCGCTGGCCGGGACAGCGACTTGCGTCCGAACCCGATGCTTTCTCAAAAGCCGATCCGACGCCGGGCACTTTCAAACAGGCCCAAACGCTGCCGTAGCTCAGGGGTAGAGCACTCCCTTGGTAAGGGAGAGGTCGAGAGTTCAAATCTCTCCGGCAGCACCATCGTTTCCCGACAAACTCTGGTGTTTTCCCAACTTCGTCGGGTTTCTTAACGTCCTCAGGTTCTGGCGATGTTCAAAGGTGACCTTCGTTCACCAAGCAAGTGCACACATGCTCACGACGCGGGACCCTCCTCGTCCGACTGCGGCAACCGCGGACGCCGCCTGGTTCATGGGTGTCACCCATACATGTTCCACCCACGCATCTACGTAACCCGTTACTTCTCACGAAAGATCCTCTAAGGTTACTATAGGTCGTATTTAGACAGATGCGGCACGAGGGGTATCGCCAAGGGGGCCGAGACGTGATCGAGCGCTATTTTGAAACAGGTTTTACTTACACCTGGAACCCGCCAAAGCCTATCGAGAGAGACCCCTGGGACGGTGACATCGTTCGGTCCGGCACCGACCATGCTCCAGCGCTCACGTATACGGGGTATCACCCAAGTCTATATAACGGCGCGGCACGGCCTTCGGCGTTGGGTATCGTGATAGGCGCGACGATACGACATCGCTGGCTCAACTACGTCGTTGGACGAACGGCCTACGTGCGTTCCACCAATACCGACGTGCTGACAGGCTTCATGAGCGGCTGCTGGATCTGCTCCTGGATCGGAACAAGCGGAAACAGGCGCGTCGGCCACATTGGCACGTCTTCGGTGGCGGCGGGGAACATGCCGCCAAATACCACGGTAAAAGAGGCCTTTATCGCGGACGATGCCATGCGCCGCGGCTCTCACATCCGTGGATACAGTCCTGCGGCGGCCTGGAACGCAACTGAAGTTGCGCAGGTCCAGAGACAAACAAGTATGGTGACTGCGTCCCACATTTTGAGCCTCGTCACCACCCGCGACGAATTCTATTCAATACTCATGATGCAGACGACAACAGCTGGCAAGTGGATCTGCGGCGGAAAAAAGCAGGTTCACGGCAAGGATAGGGGAAGAATACAAGCCGCGCTCTCCTGAAGCGGCAATTGCGCCTTGGAATACCGGTGAACATCGCAAAGGAAAGGTGCCATGGCAGCAGTTCTCGCTTCACACGCACCCACCTCATCCGGCTTTGCCTGACGCTTCAGTAGGTCGCCCGGCCGCCGGACAGGTCGAAGACCGCGCCGGTGGTGAAGCTGTTTTCCGGGCTGCACAGCCAGGCGATCATGTCCGCGGCCTCGGAGACTTCGAGAAACCGGTTTCTCGGGATCTTCGACAGCATGTAGTCGATGTGCTCCTGGCTCATCTGATCGAAGATGCGCGTGCGCGCAGCAGCAGGCGTCACGGCGTTGATGGCAATGTCGAAACCCGCGCATTCCTTGCCCGCACTCTTGGCGAGCGCCATGACGGCCGCCTTCGAGGCACTATAGGCCGAGGCGTTCGGGTTGCCCTCCTTGCCGGCGACGGAAGCGATCAGGACGACACGGCCGTAATTGTCCTTCTTCATGTCGGGAAGAACCGCCTTGAGCACATGGAACGATCCGTTGGTATTGATCTCCATGATGCGCGCCCAGTCGGCGACGGGATAGTCTTCAACGGGCGCGTTGGGTCCGGCGATCCCGGCCGAATTGACGACGATGGCGGCGCTGCCGACAAGCGACTTGGTGCGCTCATGGGCTTCGGAAACCGCGTTCCAGTCGGACAGGTCCACCTTGATGGCCGTCGCATCGAGTTCATCGGCGGCCGCCGCCAGAACCTCCTCATCCATATCCCACAGAACAAGACGCGCACCGTCGGTCTTCAGTCTCTTCGCACAGGCAAAGCCGATGCCCTGCGCACCTCCGGTTACGATCGCGATCCTGCTCATTCAATGCCTCCTATCCAAGCGCGGACATGACCGAGGCAACCGACGTGACATGGGCCACATTCTGCATGGCGTAATTGATCGACGCACGGTGCCAGTCGGCGTTCATTGTAGAGCAGGCATCTTCCGGCACAACCACCCTGAAGCCCTTGTCCGCGGCCGTACGCGCCGTGTGTTCCACACTCATGTTGGTCCACGAGCCCGTGTTGATGATCGTGTCGATGCCCGCGTGGCGCAGGTAGCTTTCAAGCCGTGACGTCTCCCAGCCGCTCATGGACATCTTCTCGCAGACCAGATCGCCCGGCTTCGGTTCCAGCCCCGGCACCGGCGCAACGCCCCACGTCCCCCGCACCAGGGCGTTTTCGCCCTTGAGCCCCTGAAACAGCGGCGCGTGCTGCGCCAGCAGCGGATGACCGGGTTCGCACACCATCCAGATGTGAATGACGGGTATTCCCTGCCGCCGGGCCGCATCGGCAAGCGCAATCGCGTTGGCGACCACATTCTGTTCGCGTGCATGCTGGGGCGACCCCGTGCCCTCGAAAGCGCCTCCGTCGATCATGACGTCGTTTTGCAGATCCTGGATCAGGAGCGCGGTTTTCTTCGGGTCGAGCGCGGGGCATTCGGACAGCTGCAGCCCCTTGGAAGACATGCCGGCAGAACCGGCGGCAACGGGTGGCTCGCCGGCCAGCGAACGGCTTCCCGGTTTCGCCGACATGAAGGGCTCCGGCCGCGGCCGTACCTTCGTCTTGACGGTGTAGACGGACGTGCAGGCACACATGAAAAGGGTCTGCCAGTCCTCGCCGCCCCAATGCAGGTTGGCGACCATTTCCGGGACCTCGACCTTGCCGATCAGGAGCCCCTCAAACGAATAGACCCAGACCCCGCCGGGCGCCGTCACCCAGACATTGCCGTTGGCATCGGCCTTCATGCCGTCCGGAACCCCAGCCTTGACCGCATCCTTGATGCCTGAGGCAAAGATGCGCCCGTTCCTGAGCCTGCCGTCCTCGCCGACATCGAACATGCGGATGTTCGCCTGCTCGGTATCGTTCACCCACATCCAGCGTTCGCACGGCGAAAAGCAGAGCCCGTTCGGCTGGGTGAACATGTAGCGGTCGGACACGAGAACCGCCTCGTCGCCCGGCCTGTGGCCGGGAGGCAGCATGTAGACCCCCTGAAAGCCCTGCTGGAGAGCCCTCGGTACGCCGAAATGCTCCATGCGGCCATAGGTCGGGTCAGTGAAGAAGACCGCCCCGTCGGACCTGACGACGATGTCGTTCGGGGAGTTGAGTTCCCTGCCCTCGTAATGCGAAGCCAGCAGTTCCCGCGATCCGTCCGGCCGGAACCTGACCACCGAACTCGTGGCGTGTTCACAGACGAGGAGGTTCAGCTCCGCGTCGTAGGTCATGCCGTTGCCCTTGTTCGACGGGCGCAGATATTCGCTCACCCCCTCCTGCCGCGTCCACTTGCGCCGGACATCGCCGGGCATGTCGGAGAACAGGAGATGATGCTCCAACGGATGCCAGATTGGCCCTTCGGTGAAAACGAAACCGGTGCCGATCCGTTCAACAGCGGCGTGCTGGTCCATCAGGTCCAAGAATTTCGGGTCGACGACGGTATGTCCCACAGATCCCTCCCAGTCTTTTCTTGCCGGAGAAGCAAAGGCTTCCCGCGATTGCATCTGCTACATCGGGAACCATTGCCGCTCGGGGACGGTCTCCGTCATCGGACCGGGAACGGTCATGGACAGGCGTCCGACAACCTGCTGGTTCTGGATCTTCGCCGGACGGTCATGGACGGGCAGCAGGAAGGTGTAATTGTTGAGGAGCTTCTTGATCGCACCCTTTTCCTCACGTTTGGAACCGGCGTGGTTGCCGGTGACACGCGGCTCCATCCAGTTGTTGGTGTGGACGTGATTGACGATCTGGTCGTTGAAATCGTAGATGACGTCGCCGCAGATGCAGGCCAGGCCTTCCGCCGTTTCCACGATCACGTTCATGGACCCCTCGGTATGCGCACCTGCCGCCTCGCACCACACGCCCGGAATGATCTCCTCCGCGCCGGTGATTTCCAGATCGAGGAAGCGCATGGCCTCCGGTTCATAGATCCGTTCGACCAGGTGCATGATGTCCGGCTTCGGGTATTGCGGATACATGATGCCGGAGACCGAGAACTCCATCTCCTTGCGGTTCAGGACAACCGTGGTGTTCATCGGGAACTTGTCGTCCTTGCCGGCATGGTCGATATGCAGGTGCGTGTGCAGGATGTAGCGGATGTCGCCGAGTTTCAGCCCGTGCTTGGCAAGCTGGTTCTCGATCAAGTTGTCGTGGAACTGCAGGCCGCGCATGCCAAGGCTTTCCATGATCGCGTTGTCGCGATAGCCGGTATCGACCAGAACGGGATGCGTGCCGCCGAGGATCAGGAAGCCGTAGACCGGAACCCGCCGGATGCGGCCGCATTCGTGGCCGAGCACGAGAAAGGAAGTCTCGAGCTCGATGTCTCCGTAGTCCAGAACATGGATGGTAAGGGCCATTTGTGTTTCTCCCGTAGATGAAAGGCAGTCAGGCTAGAGCCGGTAGATCCGTTCAGCCGTGTCGTGAAAAATCGCTTGCTGTTTGCTCTTCGAAAGTCCCTTCGCGCCTTGCCGGAAGGCCGCAAAGAGATCCGCATAGGTGGTCCAGAGTTTTTCGATCGGAAAATTCGACCCGAACATGCAGCGCTCGGCTCCAAAGAGGTCCAGGCTCTGCTTGATCATGAAGGCGATGAAGTCCGGGTCGTTCTTGTGAATGAACGTGCCGAAGGCCGACAGCTTGGTGAAAACGTTCGGACATGCCGCGAGCCTGCGCATGCCCTTGCGCCAGGCCTTGACGCCTTCAGGTGACGTATCTTCCAGCATGCCCGCGTGCATCAGGATGAAGGGGACATCCGGGCAGCTCTCGGCAAGACCGGCGGCGTCTTCCATCTGCGACGCAAAGACCTGAAGGTCAAACGACCAGCCGTAGTCGGCAAGATGGGCGATGTTCCTGCGCACAAGCGGATCTGCCGGGAGACCGGGATGCGGCGCGAACCGGTAGAGCGGATTTTCATGCCAGTGCAGCTGCTGGCGGATCCCGCGCATCAGCGGGTACTTCTTCAGCCTGTCCAGCTGCGGGCGCACATCGTCCACCGTGAAGTCGGCGAAACCGACGATCCCGTGCGGCCAGCCGGACTGATCGGCCACGGACTGAACCCAGGCGACCTCGTCCTCGAACCAGTTCGGCGCCCAGTTGGCCTGGACGTAGACCGACTTTTCGATCCCGATTCCTTTGAGGTCGGCCAGGAATTCGCCGATCAGATAGTTCCTCTTGATGGCGGCGTAGGGGCCGAAGATGCGCGGCTGTTCAGGGCCCAGGAGCCAGGGCAGATCTTTCTGAAGCCAGATATGATGGTGAGCGTCGATCATGCGGGCCTCGCGAGGGACAGAACGTGGGTGCACATGGCGTCGATCCGGTCGCCGGGCACGAGCGCATCGAGATAGGGAAGACAGGCCGACAGGGCTTCCGTCCGCGGCTCATAGAACGGATCGGCGGCGAGCGGCGACAGCCAGTCAAGCCGCCAGGACACACGCGACAACCGCTGGACCGCCGCAATCAGCGCCTCTGGAGAGCCGCGCTCAAGGCCGTCGGAGAGGACAAGCGTGGCCGCCCCGCGCGCATAGGCCGCAAAGCGCGGCACAGCCAGAAAGGCTGCCAGCGCCTCGCCGATGCGCGTGCCGCCATCGAAATCGGCAACCGCCGCCCCGACACCGTCCAGCGCACGGTCTGCGTCCTTGATCCGGAGCGGCGCCGTGATACGCGTCAGCCGTGTGCCCAGGCTGAAGACCTCGACACTGTCCGCCGACTGGACCAGTGCATGGGCAAACCGGAGCGCGCTATCGCTCTGGTCTTTCATCGACCCGGACACATCGATCAGCAGCAGGATGCGGCGCTGCTTCGTCTTGCGCCGGGTCTTGGGCAGATCGAAAACTTCACCGTCGCGCCGGAGAGCCTGCCGAAGGGCGCGGCGCAGGTCGATCCGCGTTCCGCGGTTGTCGAGGAAGCGCCGGTATGACTGTCTGCGCGGCAGTTCCTTGCCTGCCCGTCGCGCGAGATCCCTGAGGGCATCGGGATCGGCGATTGCCGGAAACTGCCGCCGTCCCAGAAGTTCGGTGGAGGTCGCAAGTTCGCCAGGCTCTTCCTCGCCCTCCTCCTGGTCGATCTCGATCGTTTCAGAGGACGGTTCGAACGCTTCGACACCCTCCTCGCCGTCCTCATCCTCGATCGGCGCTGCCAGCGCCTGCCCAAGGAAAAAGGCCTGGAACAGAGCATCGAATTCCGCATGGCGCTCACGCGGGATCGCGAGAGTGGCAAGAGCGGCGCGCCGGATATCAGCCATGTCGCGCGGCCCCAGCAAGCTGATCGATTGCAGGAAATCGATGGTCTGATCCGGCGCGACGGCAAACCCGTGCGCCCTGAGGATCGCGGGGAACTCGACAAAGGGCCTGCTGGCACGCGGAAGGGTCATGCGGCCTCCTGCGGCATGAAACCGTCGAGTCGACCTTCAAGAAAGGTCAGGTCGTCGTGATCCTTGAGCGCCACGCCGATTGCGCGGCGGAATGCTTCGGGCCAGGCAGCGCCCTGGTTGTGCAGCAGCGTCGCCGCTTCCGCCCATTCCACCGTTTCAGCGACGCCGGGCGGCTTGGCGAGAGGCTCCGTCCGGAGCCTTGCGACCGCGCCTGCCACCGCATTTGCCGTGGCCTCGGCGACGGAACTTGCCCGTGCCATGACGATCCGGGCCTCAAGGTGAATGTCAGGGTAGTCGATCCAGTGATAGACGCAGCGCCGCCGAAGCGCTTCGTGCAGGTCGCGCGTCCGGTTGGAGGTGAGAACAACGACGGGCGGACGCGCCGCACGTACCGTTCCGGTCTCCGGAATGGAAATGGCAAAGTCGGACAGGAACTCCAGCAGAAAGGCCTCGAATTCCTGGTCCGAGCGATCGATCTCGTCGATCAGCAGCACGCAATCATCGGGAGAGCGCAGCGCCTCAAGCATGGGCCGCTGGAGCAGGAACTGGTCTTCATAAATGTTGACATAGTCGTCGCCCGCCTGCCGGATCGCGAGCATCTGCCTCGTATAATTCCACTCATACAGCGCGGAGGCGGCATCGATCCCCTCGAAGCACTGCAGCCGAACAACGCGCCTGCCGAGCACCGAGGAAATGGCCTTTGCCGCTTCCGTCTTGCCGACACCCGGCGCGCCCTCCAGGAGAAGAGGCTTGCCCAGCGCCAGCGCGAGATACGCGGCCGTCGACAGGTCGTCACCGGCGATGTACTGCGCGGCATCGAGCGCGTCGCGGAGGCGGTCCGGGCTGTCGATCCCGACAATGGACGGCTTGACGGGCATGGCTCAGCGCGCTCCCTGCGGCCGCGCGCCGCCATTGGCAAGAATGCCCCGCAAGACCTTTTCCGGCGTAATGGGAAGCGCATCGCAGCGTACGCCAACGGCGTTGTAAACGGCGTTGGCGATGGCCGGAAGGACGGGGTTGGCGCACATCTCGCCCGGTCCCTTGCCCCCGAACGGCGCGTCCTCGGCGGGCCTTTCCAGGACCGCGATGTTGTGATTCACCACCTCGCCCGGCCCGGGCATCAGGTAGGTGTTGAAATCCACCGGACCGTGGCTGCGGTCCGGGTAATAGGGTTCCGTCGTTTCATACAGGGCGTGCGAAACGCCCATCCAGGCACCGCCGATCAGCTGCTGCTCGACGAGACGCGGGTTCAGCGCCCGCCCAACTTCATAGGCGGAATTGATCTCCGTCACCGAAACCTCGCCGGTTTCATCGTCCACCTCCAGATCGACGACCAGCGCGGCATGGGCGAAACAGGAAACGGGCGTCATTTCGCCGGTATCCGGGTCAACGTCTGAGGGCGGGATCAGGAAGATGCCGCGTCCGGAAAGGGTGCGGCCCTGCTTGAACTGGGCGGCAATGGCGGTATCGGCAACGGTGATCGTCCGGCCCGGCGCACCCTTGACCTGGATGTTGCCCTGACCGTCTGTTTCAAGGTCTGTCGCATTGACTTCCAGCTCTTCGGCGGCGGCCTCCAGCAGCGCCTTGCGCGCCTCGGTCGCGGCCCGGATCACGGCATTGCCGACCCGGTGTGTTCCGCGCGATGCAAAGGACCCCATGCAGTGGGGGCCGGTGTCGCTGTCTGCGGTGTCGACATAAACATCCGACACCGGGACACCAAGCGTTTCCGCCGCGATCTGGCGCGTGACCGATTTCATGCCCTGTCCCAGATCGATCGAGGACAGCGACACCATGAACTTGCCGTCCGGCGTGGAATGCACGAGCGCCTGGCTCGGATCGCCGCCGAGATTCATGCCAATCGGGTAGTTGATGCAGGCAAAGCCACGCCCCTTGTGTATGGCCATGATCAGCGCCTCCTTGAGCCGGACAGAAAACGGGAGACACCGGGCCGCTTGACCCCGCGCGAAAACGGCTGCTCGGGCTTGTAGGGAGCTGGTGCCGGATCGGGCGTGGCCTGCGGTGGCTGTGATGCTGCAGGTTGCGGCGCGGACGGCTGCGGCGCAACAGGTTGCGGAGGCGGTGCACTTTGCTGCGGCGATGCCGCTGCAGCAGAAGGTGCCGCTACCGACGGAACGGGGGGCGAAGGCGGAACGGGGCCAGATGGCGTTGCGCCGGATTGCACTGGCGCTGCCGGTGAATGCCGGAACCCCATGCGCGCCGGGTCCGTGATCATGTCGTCATCCTGGGGGGCCGCTGCGACAATCGGGATGCCCTGCGTCCCGGCAGCGACGCGGCCCTTGGATGCAGCACCCTGTCCCGGCTCCGTCGGAATATCGGCGCGTCGGCGTTCGCCGATCCGGCCGACGCTGTCGGTGATGCTTTCAGGGATGTCTGCCCGCGTGCCGCCACCGCCGGTCAGACTGGATTGGCGCGCCGCGTCGGCACTGATCGCCCATCCGGATTTCTGGCTGGCGACCTGGCAGCATTCGATCAGCGCCGTGTTCTTCGCCAGGCGGCGATGCGGCTTCATGTCGCCGTCCCGGTAGGCGTTCAGTATCCTGAGTTCGATCGGGTTCAGGCCGACCGTCTCGGCGACCTTGTCCATGTGACATTCGATGGCGAAATCGACGCCGGTGATGCCGAAACCGCGCATCGCTGTTGCCGGTGTCCGGTTGGTGAAGACGCAATAGACGTTGGAAGCAACATTCGGGATCGAATAGGGCCCCGGAATATGACCGGTACACTTGATGATGGCGTAGGAGGACAGCCGCGTGTAGGCGCCTGCGTCAAAGAAACCGGTAAACGCCCTGGCGAGTATGCGCCCGTCCCGGGCGACACCGTCCTTGATGCGCCAGCGCTCTGCGCCGCGCGGTGCGCCGACCTGCATTTCTTCCGCGCGGTCCCACATGAACTTGACCGGCCGCCCGGTCAGTACGGCACCAAGGACGGACAGCGGTTCGACGATACTGTCAACCTTGCCGCCAAAGCCTCCGCCCACCGTTCCGCCGACGAAGTGCAGGCGGGACGACGGCATGTTCAAGAGCTTTGCGGTCGTGCCAAGTGAAAAGAACAGGGCTTGCGTGGAGGTGTAACAGACGAACCGGTCATTGGTCTCCGGCGCGGCGATCGCGCCGCAGGTCTCGATGGGTGCCTGTTCGATCGGCGACATCTGGTATTCGCCCTCGACGATGTGGTCGGCTTCGGAGAAGCCTTTCTCGACATCGCCGAAGCGCAGCTTCTGATGGTCGTAGAGATCGTGGTAATCGAATGTGTTGTTCGGATAAACCTCGTTGACGACCGGCGCATCCGGTTTCAGGGAAGCCTCGGGGTCGAGAACATGCGGCAAAACCTCGTAGTCGACCCTGACGGCGGCGCAGGCAGCGCGCGCCTGAGCTTCGGTCTCGGCAATGATCGCGGCCACGGGCTCGCCGGCATAGGCAACCTTCGTGTCCTGGATCAGTTTCTCCTCGTCCTTGCCGAAATTGATCAGCGAGAGGAGCGTGTTGAGGTTGTTCGGAACATCGCGTGCCAGCACGATACGCACCACGCCGGGCAGGCGTTCCGCCTGGCTGGTATCGATGGACCGGATGCGGGCATGGTGATGCGGCGAGCGCACGCAGCGCATGTGCAGCAGACCGTCGAACAGGTGATCGTCATAGTAGGGCGAGCGGCCGGTCACGTGGCCAAGGATGTCCTGGCGCCGTGTCGGTTTGCCGATTTCCTGCAGGTTGTCGTCGCGCTCGTCCGAAAAGAGATCTTTCCTGAATTCAACCGATGACATCAGCCGGTCCTCCGTGTCGGCTGGCCGCTCGCGGCCAGAATGGCGTCGATGATCGGCTCATAGCCCGTGCAGCGGCAGATGTTGCCGGAGATCGCCTCGACAATTTCCTCCCGGCTCGGGCGCGGTGTCCGGTCCAGCAGGGCCTTCGCGGCCATGAGCATGCCGGGCGTGCAATAGCCGCACTGCGCCGCGAAATTCTCCATGAAGGCTTCCTGAAGGGCGTGCAGATCCGGACCATCGGCAAGACCGTTGGTGGTTTCCACGTGCTGCCCCTCTACGGTCTCGGCAAGGGTCAGGCAGCTCAGGCGCGGCTCCCCGTCAATGATCACGGTGCAGCTGCCGCACGTCCCCTGGCCGCAGCCATATTTGGGTGACAGGTCGCCGACGCCACGGCGCAGCAGGTCGAGAAGGTTTTGCCCTTCGTCGGAAAACACGGCGACGGGCGACCCGTTCAATTGAAACTGGACAGGTTTCTTGGTCATGGCCGGCTCCCCCCGCCCAGCAAAAGTCGTTTCAGGTGAACGGGCGCGACCTGGCTGCGGTACCAGCCTGACGCCAGCCCGTCGTCGGGCGGGTTGAGGCCTTGCGTAGCCGCAGCAAGGGCACCGGACACTCCGGTTTCATCGAGCGTCGCACCTTCAAGTGCCGCTTCCGCAGCCCTTGCCCTGACGGGCGTCGGAGCCATCGCTCCGAAAGCAATACGCGCACCGGAAATGCGGCCGGCGGATCGTGGCAGCCAGGCGGCAAGGCTCATCACGGAAACGCCCTTGGGCTTCACCCGGCTGACTTTCCGGAACCTGAAATCGTCCCCCGAAGGCCTGACGATCGATACCGATTCCACGAGGCGTCTCTCGCTGTCGCGAGACGCCAGCAGGCTTTCCAGATCGGTCTCGCTGCCATCGGACATGCGCAGTCTAGCGTCGAGCGCCAGCAGCGCGACCGCGAAGTCGCCATAGGGGTGCGGCGCAAAGATGTTGCCCCCGACCGTCGCCATGTTCCGGATGGCCGGACCGCCGACCTGGCGCGCGACCGGGTGCAGGAAAGACACATCCGATGAACGGAGAATGTCACCCATGGTGGCTGCTGCGCCGATCAGGATACGCGCACCGTCCGCCCTGATGTCACGCAATGCCGCAGCGCTGCGCAGCCGAACGATTTCAGAAACTGCCTGTTCCCCGTAATTGACGCTCCGCATCACCAGCGTGCCGCCACCCAGAAAAACGGCCTGCCCGGTACTGCTCGCCGCAGCCTCCTGAAGCGTGTCGACCGTTGTCACCGTCACCATGCGTTACGCCTCCACCCCGATATGTTCGGCCACCGCCCTGAAGCCGGCGACGTAGATGTCATTGCCAACCAGTTCTGCAAGTTCCCTGTCCTGCCCTTTCGGCGTATCGAACCGGCTTTCCCATTCCCACATTGTCCAGTCCTCGTCCGTCACCGGAAACAGGCGCACATGCGCCACGTAATTGAAGAGCGGGATCGGCGTATCCAGCAGGCAGTAGGAAAAACTCTGTTCCAAATCGGACATGGTCAGCAGCTGTTCCCGCAGTTCCGACCCGTCCTGCAACCTGAACCGTCGCACCGCCCCGACCCTATCGGAGCTTTCGCCCCGCTCCATCTGGCTGGTGGCGACGGCCGGGTGCCAGCGGTCGTGGCCATTGAAGTCACGCAGGACATCCCACACGGCCTCGACCGGTGCCTTCAAAACAGTGCTGCGAACAACCTTGACCACGACCGCTTCGCCTTCGATTACTTGAACTTCATGTCGTTCGGATCGAACGTGGTGACCTGGGCGTACATCAGGCCGTCGCGCGTTACGTAGGCATCAGCACCCTTATAGGGTTCAGCAAGGAAGTCAGCTTCCACGCGCCACGACACATTGACGGTGTCGCCGATCGTCTTGACTTTCTCGGCGATGAATGTTGCGCCCTTGAAGCCGCCCTCTTCGCGCGTCTTGCAGAAGCCCGCAAAGACGTCGCCAATGTTCTTCCGGCCTTCGATCCAGACCCCGTTCGGCAGAATGAACAAGACCTCTTCGGGGTATTGCGCCATCAGCCGGTTCCAGTCACAGGCATTCAGCGCCTCGATATGCTCAAAGGTGACAAGCTCTGCATTCGGCTGCACGACAAGCGGCGGCAAGTCCTGCGCCATGGCGGACGTCGCCAGCAATCCAAAACCCATTGCGCCTAAAACAGTCCGGTATGTCATTGTCCATCCTCCATCTAGTGACAACGAATCCTTGCACTTACCCCCCGAAATGCCTCTTCAGGGCATCGAACCCGCCCTGAAAGACATTCGTTCCGATCCCGCTGACGAGATCGTCCTCGTTCTCCGGATCGCATTCGAATTCCGCAGACCATTCGATGAAGGTGCGGTCTCCCTCCGTCACCGGCGTGAGGCGGAGCGTGGCGATATAGTCGCTGAGCGGCATTGGCCCTTCGAGCATCGAGTAGCTGTAGAACAGGTCGTAGTCGGACAGGCCCAGCAGCTGCTCGCGGATATTGTCGCCGTTCTGCAGATTGAAGTTCCGGATGCAGCCGACCTTGTCCGCCGGCAGCGCATCCTCAATGCGGCTCTCGCGAATGCGCGGATGCCATTTGGGCAGGCCGTTGAAATCCCGGATCCGTTCCCAGACCTTTGACGCCGGCGCGTTGATCACGGAGGACGTGTAGACCCGGGCCATTATTTACTCTCCTTCGAAGAGCCGGTGCCCTTGGGCTTGTCATCCGCCTTGAGACGCTTCATCTCGTTCGCGGCGCGGGTCATGTCGTTGGCGGTGCGCATGACATCGGACTTGGCCAGGTTCGACCCGTCGATGCCGATATCGCTCAAGAGGCTGTCGACCATGGGGGCCTGGACCCGGTAGCGCAGGGCCGAGTTGATGACCTCGTCGGTCGGGCTGCCGCCGCCGCCACCGCCGCCTCCGGCTGCGCCGCCGTTGCCGTCGGCCCAGCCCAGGCCGCCCGAGCCGTTGCCGCCGAGCTGCATGATCTTGATGTCGTTGATCTTCTCAAGCGGCTTGACGGATGCTGCGACGATGCCCTCGACATGCTCCAGCATCTTGCGCTTGAACAGGGAATGACGGGCACCGTCCGTGAGAACGTTTTCCGCCTCGTTGATGAGTTTCTGCGCTTCGGCCTCCACGGCAGTGCGGATGCGTTCGGCTTCTGCCGCGATGCGTTTTTCCTCTGCTTCCTTTTCCGCCAGAACCACATCGACGGACTTGCGCCGGGTGGCGACTTCCGTTTCCTGTGCCGTCTTGACCTTTTCCGCTGCCTCGGTGGCGCGCGCACGGGCAGCCTCTGCCTCTACAGCGGCAGCACTTTCGTCCAGCGACTTCTTGTAGAGTTCGATGGCCTTGTCCATCTGGGCGCTTTCGACCGATTTCTCGCGTTCGATCTCCAGGCGTCTGCGTTCGGTCTGATGACCGATACGGGCATCGTCCAGGCCGCGTTCGGACGCGATCTGCGCGCGTTCGATCTCTTCCTGGCTGACGATCTCGGCTTCGCGCAAGGCCTGGACGCGGGCGATTTCGAGCTGCTCGAGCACCTTCTTGCGTTCCAGTTTCTTGGCGTCGAGTTCCTGTTCCGCCAGGATCTTTTCCGCGTCGATGGACTTCGCCTTGGCAACCCTGGCCGCCTCGACCGCCTGGTCTGCCGCGACCTGGGCCTCGTCGATGGCCTTGTTGCGGGCGATCTCCAGCGACCTGATCGTCTCGTCGCGGGCAATTTTCTCAGCGGTCGTCTTCTGCTCCTGCGCGATACGCGCCTGCTCGACACTGCGCCGCGAGGCGACCTCGGCCGTTTCGATCGCTTCGGTCTTTTCGATCTCGCGGGTTCGGATGTCGGCATCCTTGGCGATCTCGGCCGTGCGCACCTTGTTTTCCTGCGCGATGCGGGCGGCCTCGACAAGCTCCTGTGCGGAGATGTTGGCGACGTCGACCGCACGGTTGCGGGCAATCTCGCGTTCGCGCAAATCCTGCTCGTAGGCGATGCGTTCCGCGGCGACCTTCTTTTCCTTGGCAATACGCGCCGCTTCGGTTGCCTCCAGCTTGGCGATTTCCGCCGCCTCGATGGCCTTTGCGCGGGCAACGTCGCGTTCGCGCGTTGCCTCCTCGCTTTCGATCCGCTGCAGCGTGATCTTGGCTTCCTGCGCAATCCGGGCCGCGTCGACCGCTTCGCGCGCGGCGATCTCGGCTTCCTCGACCGCCTTGTTGCGCGCGATTTCCAGCCCGCGCGTTTCCTGCTCGAAGGAAATCCGCTCCGCGGCGATCACCTTTTCCTGGGCAATGCGCTTGGCCTCGGTTGCCTCCTTGGCGGCGATATTGGCCGCATCAAGGGCCGCCTGACGGGCCACATCGCGTTCGTCGGTTGCTTCCTGCGCCGCGATGCGCTCGAACGACAGCTGTTTGTCCTGGGCGATGCGTGCCTTCTCGACCGCTTCTCGCGCGGCGATTTCGGCCTCGTCGATCGCCTTGTTGGAGGCAATCTCCAGATTCCTGATCCGCTCTTCCTGGGCAATGCGCGTCTTGTTGGTTTCCTCGCGTGCCGCGATCTGAGCGATGTCGATCTGCTGCTGACGCTCGATCTCGAGCGCGCGCGTTGCCTGCTCGGACGCGATGCGCTCGGCAGACAGGGCTTTTTCGCGGGCGATCCTTGCGGCTTCCGTCGCCTTCTGGCTGGCGATCTCGGCCTCCTCGAGAATCTTCTGCCGCTCGATTTCCAGCCGGCGGGTTTCACGGTCCGCCTCGATGCGCGAGGCGTTGACCGTCTGCTCCTGCGCGACACGCAGCTTTTCAGCCGCTTCGCGCGATGCGATCTCGGCCTGTTCCACGGCAAGATTACGGGCGATTTCGCGCTCGCGTGTCGAACGCTCAAAGGTGATGCGTGCCTCGGTCACCGCCTCTTCCTGCGCGATCTTCGCCTTTTCGATCAGCTCGCGCGCGGCAATGTCGGTTTCCTCGATGGTCTTCCGGCGCTCGATCTCGAGGGCTTCGGTTTCGCGGTCCTTGGCAATGCGCGCTTCGGACAGCGCGCGTTCCTGTGCAATCCGGGCCTTTTCGACCGCCTCCTTGGCGGCGATGTCCGCCGCCTCGGTCATCTGCTGCGTCTTGATCCGCTCCTCGGTCAGGTTCTTTTCCTGCCCGATCCGCGCTTTTTCAACGGCTTCGCGGGTGACGATCTCGGCTTCGTCAATGACCCGCTGGCGGTCGATTTCCTTCTGGCGCACTTCCTTTTCGGAGGCGATGCGCGCCTCGGAAATGAGCCGCTCGTTTTCAATCCGGGCGGTTTCGATCGCTTCCCGGCTCAACAGAGAAGCCTGCTCGGCTTCCTTCTCCCGTTCCGCGCGCTCACGGACGAGGTCCGTGTGCTGCTGGGCGCGCCGGAACTCGATCTCGCGTTCCTGTTCCAGCCTTGCGTGTTCGCTTTCGCGCTCGATGTCCAGAACCTGCTTCTCCGCCTCCAGATTGCGTGAGCGGATGCGGATCATGGAATCCTGCTCAATGTCATTGCGGAGTTTGCGCCGGTCCTCGATCTCGCGAATGACCGTGGTCAGACCCTCGGCATCGAACCGGTTGGACGGATTGAAATACTCGATCCCGGTCTGGTCGATATCGGTGATCGCGACGCTTTCAAGCTCCAGCCCGTTCTTGTCCAGCCCCATCTGGGCGGCTTCAAGCACACGGTCGACATAGAGATGGCGGCTTTCGTGAAGCTCCTCCATGGTCATTTCCGAGGCGACGGTTCTGAGCGCGGAGATGAACTTGCCCGAAAGCAGTGAGTGAATGCGTTCCGGTTCGAGCGTGCGCCGCCCGAGGGTCGATGCCGCAAGGCTGACCGCTGTCTTCGTCTGACCGACACGCACGTAGAATTCCGCGTCCACGTCGACCCTGAGACGATCCTTGGTGATCAACGCGTCTTCCTTTTCGCGGGTCAGTGCCATCTGCAGGGAGTTCATGTTGACCGGCGTGATGTCGTGAATGATCGGCCAGACGAACGCGCCGCCGTCGATCACGACCTTCTCTCCCAGGAAACCCGTTCGCACGAACGCGACTTCCTTGGTCGAGCGCCGGTAAAGCCAGTGCATCACCCAATAGAGGATGAAGACGACGATGACCGCGAGTATGAGCCAAAGCACCAATTGCCCGATGAGCTGACCAGCCATGTTCGATCCTCCCCCCCGGCTCAAGAGCCGCGGATTTCCTTGAATTTTCTGGTTTGTTCGACGAGCGCAATCTCGGTCGGCAAGCGTTCCATAGAGGACGCACCGTAGAAACCGTGACAGTTGCGCGTGTTCTTCAAGACAAATTCGGCATCATCCGGCATCGCCACCGGGCCGCCATGCACCAGGACGACGGCGTCGGGATTGACCGCCAGGGCCGCCGCGGACCACTCGTCGACAATCGCCGGGCAATCCGCCAGTTTCAGCGAGGTTTCCGCGCCGATGCTGCCGCCGGTCGTCAGGCCGAGATGGCACACGATGATATCGGCGCCAGCGCCGGCCATCGCGGTCGCGTCCTCCGTCGAAAACACATATGGCGTCGTGAGCATGTCCTTCCGGTGCGCCATCGCGATCATGTCGACTTCCAGCTGATAGGACATTCCCGTCTCTTCCAGGTTCGCCCGGAAGTTTCCGTCGATCAGTCCGACGGTCGGAAAATTCTGGACGCCTGAAAATCCTGCGGCCTTGACCTCGTCCAGAAACTTGTCCATCAGCCGGAATGGGTCAGAGGCACACACGCCCGCTAGGACGGGCGTGTTTTTGACCACGGGCAGGACCTCACCGGCCATTTCCATGACAACGCTGTTGGCGTCGCCGTAGGGCATCAGGCCCGCCAGGCTGCCGCGTCCGGCCATCCGGTAGCGGCCGGAATTGTAGATGACGATCAGGTCGATGCCGCCGGCTTCCTCGCCCTTGGCGGACAGCCCCGTCCCGGCGCCGCCGCCGATGATCGGTTCTCCGCGGGCAATCATTGCCCGGTACTTTTCGACAAGGTGCTTGCGTTCGAACATCGTCAATCTCCTGCTGCACGGCTGCGCCGGCTTGAATGAAAGCCGCGGAAGGTTTCGACGATCAGCTCGGCGAATTCCGGGTCGTTGATATTGTGGGGCACGCGGATCAGCCGGCGTTCGCTGGTCTGGCGCACGGTGTCCTCAAGGGATCTGAACAGCGCTTCGTCGGCGGCCGGGTCATGAAAGGCCATGCCGGGGGCGTCCAGCAGCGAAACCCCGCCCTCGGGCAGGAAGAACCTGACCGGTGAGGTCATCTCGTTGAGGCGATTGCCGATCCAGCGTCCCATTTCGATGTTTTCGTCGACCGTGGTCCGCATCAGCGTGATTTGCGGATTGTGCTCATAGAAAAGACGGCCGCGATAGCGCTCGGGGACGGTTTCGGGGGCATTGAAGTTGACCATGTCGAGCGCGCCGCAAGCCCCGATATAGGGCAGGCCTGCGCGGATCGATGCGCCGAACCTGTCCTCGTTTGCCGCGAACACGCCTCCGGCGACCATGTCGCAGATTTCGGTGGTGGTCAGATCGACCACGGCGGCGAGCATGCCGCTGTCCAGGAGCTTTTCCATGGACCTGCCGCCGACGCCGGTCGCGTGGAACACCAGGCAGTCGAAATCGACTTCTAGAGCCGCCGTCACCTGTTGAACGCAAGGCGTCGTCACACCGAACATGGTGAAGCCGACGGCGGGCTTGGCGTTGCGGACCGGTTTGCGCTTTGACCGGGCCTTCACCGCGCCGGCGAGCGCACCTGCGCCGTTGCCGAGAACTTCGCGCGTGATGGAGTTCAGGCCCTGCACGTCGGCGACCGAATAGAGCATCATGATGTCGGACGGGCCGACATATTGTTCCACGTTGCCGCTGGCGACGGTCGAGACAATCACCTTCGGGATGCCGACCGGCAGCGTACGCATGGCGGGGCTGACCAGCGCCGTGCCTCCCGACCCACCGGCGGAGATGACACCTGCGACATCGGTCTGCGCCTGCATCCAGCGTTCGAATGCCAGCGTCATCCCGGCGACGGCCGTGCCCCGATCTCCGGTGAAGACACCATTCGCACCGCGCGGGTGAAAGGCAGCGACCGCATGGGGCGGAACTTCCGCTCCGGACGGCTTGCCGCTCGTCGACAGGTCGACAAGCCGGACCGTGAGCTCCTCCGCCTTCAGGATGTCGCGGATGTAGCGCAGCTCCTCGCCCTTGGTGTCGAGCGTTCCGGCGACATAGACGGTCGCGCCACCTCCGGCTCGCTGCGCGAACAGCGGCGTGACGGGCGTTGCCGCCGATGCCGCCACGGCCGTGCTCGTGCGCGCCGTGTTCTCGATCACGCGGACCGGAACCGGCCGCGACCAGCGTGTCGGGGTCTTGGGATTGGAAAGATAAACCCTTTGGACATGGGGCGCCGACGGCGCCGCGTGATCCGTTTCCGGTTCGCGTGCCGGGGCAGGTGTTTCGTCATGCGCATGGCGACCGACGCCGAGGAGAGCCTGCTGCAGGTCCCTGTCGGCCGCCAGCTGGTTGGACGGCAGGATCCTGTTGACCCGGCCATTGACCATAATCGCAACCTGGTCGGCGACCGCGCAGGCAACGCCGATATTCTGTTCGATCACAAGGACATCGATGTCGCCTTCCTGGCCGAGACGCACCAGCATCTCGGCGACCTGATTGACGATCACCGGTGCGAGTCCCTCGGTCGGTTCGTCCATCACGAGAAGCTTCGGATTGAGCAGCAGCGCCCGGCCGATGGCAAGCATCTGCTGTTCGCCGCCGGACAGCTGCGCCCCGCCGTTGCTGCGCCGCTCCGCCAGCCTCGGGAACACGGAATAGACCCGCTCTGGAGTCCAGGCGCCGCCGCGCCGCGAGACCAGCTGCAGGTGCTCGTCAACGGTCAGGGAACGCCAGAGGCGCCGGCCCTGTGGGACGTAGCCGATCCCGAGCCGCGCGATTTCGGCGGGACCGAGCCCTGCCAGGTTGTGCCCAAACAGGCTGATGCCGCCGGAAGCCACGGGAACAAGGCCCATGATCGCCTTGCACGTCGTCGTCTTGCCCATGCCGTTGCGGCCGACGACGGACAGGACGCCGTGATCCAGTGTCAGATTGACCCCTTGCAGGGCATGTGACTGGCCGTAATAGACATTGAGATCCTTGATCTCGAGCGCGGGGGAAGAGCGTTCAGCCATGACCGAGCCCCTCTTCACCGCCGAGATAAAGGGCCTGAACCTCTTCGTCCTCCTCGATTTCGGCCGGTTTGCCTTCCTTGAAGATCCGGCCGTTGTGCATCATCGTGACGGATTCGGCGACGCGCAGGGCAACGTCCATGTCGTGTTCGATAATGATGTAGCCCATGTGGCCCGGCAGCCCGGTGAGGATTTCGATCAGCTCCTGCCGCTCCGTCGGGGAGAGACCGGCAGCCGGTTCATCGAACAGGATGAATCTCGGCGCTCCGGACAGCGCCATCGCGATTTCCAGCTGGCGCTGCTGCCCGTAGGACAGATCGGCGACCTTCGTGTCGCGGACATCGTCGAGATGAACCACGTGAACCAGGTTTTCCGCACTGGCCATCAACGCATCATTGCGGCGCGGACGGACAAACGAGAACCGGCCACGGGAGACGCCGCAACAGGCCAGATAAACATTGTCCAGAACAGACAAGCCTGTGAACAGCAGCGAGATCTGGTAGGTTCTGCGCAATCCACGCCGGATGCGTTCCTGCGCGGGAAAGGCCGCCACCTCTTCGCCGAAGAACCGGATCGATCCGGTGGTCGGCGCGAAATCGCCGGTGATGCAGTTGAAAAGCGTTGTTTTGCCCGCGCCGTTGGACCCAAGCACCGCGCGCCGCTCGCCCGGCTTGACGATCAGGTCGATGTCGCTCAGCGCCGCCAGTGCGCCGAAGAGTTTGCTGACCCCGCGCAGCTCTAGTGCGTTCGCCGTGCCGGTGACGCTCAGGCGGTCGGAGACGGAGGTGCCGGCGGCTTCCAGGAGCGTCACAGCCTGTCCTCCCCGCGGTCCAGCAGCGGATCGCGCTTGCGGTAGTCCTGCCAGCGGTCCCAGAGACCAAGTAGGCCGTCCGGAGAAAAGAAGACGATCGCGAGAAAACCAAGGCCGATGAGCAACTGAAAGCGCTCTCCGCTCAACCCGACGGACAGAAGAATGTCGATGGCGAAGGTCTTGAGAAGCACGTAGATGAACGCGCCGATGAACGGACCGATGGGACGGCTCATGCCGCCGATCACCGCGATCACGAGTATGTCGATCGCCGGACCGATACCCGCGGTGCCCGGTGAGATCTGTGCCGACTGCCAGGTCAAAAGAATGCCCCCGGTTCCGGCGATCAGGGCGGCGAAGGCATAAGCGGCGATCCTGTGGGCGTTGACGTTGTAGCCAAGCGCGGCCATGCGGCGCGGATTGTCGCGGACACCTTGCAAGGCAAGGCCAAAGGGAGCGCGAGAGATGTACAGAACGGCAAAATAGGCGACCGCGGCCCAGAACAGGGTCAGATAGTAAAAGGGCATGCTCTGCCGCCAGTCGACCCCGAAGAGGTTGGGTGGCAACACCCCGTTGAACCCCGAGAAGCCGTTGAAGACGGCGTAGTTCTGGCGGGTAAAGTAAAAGAACGCCGCGGCGACCGCCAGCGTGATCATGATGGTGTAGATGCCCTCGGTGCGCACCGCAAGAGACCCGACGACCGTACCGAAGAAGATCGCGACGACGAGCGCAAGCGGAATGGCGATGTACCAGGGCCAGCCCAGGCTGATGTCGGTGATGGCGCTGTCGCCGAAGATCGCGACCATGTATCCGGCAAGGCCGGCGACCGACATCTGCACGAGGCTCACCATGCCCCCGTAACCGCCCAGGAACATGAGACTAAGCGAAATCATGCCGAGAATGAACGACCAGCCGAACACCTGGTAAAGCGTGAACTCGCTGGCGAAGGCCGGCATGATCAGAAGCGCGATACAGGTGATCCAGTAGGCTGCGGGAATGCGCTCGAACCAGACACGCTCGCGCGCGTCGTGAACCTTGGTTGCGGGATTGCTCTCAGCCAGCGCCATGGATCACGACCTTCCCATAAGGCCCTGCGGGCGGAATGCCAGCACCAGCACCATGATCAGGAACGTGAGAACGACGGCATAGGTCGGGAAGTAGACGGATCCGAACTGCTCCGCGAGCCCGATCAGGAGAGCGCCGAGCGCCGCGCCGGTGATGGATCCCATGCCGCCGACGATGACAACCACGAGGGAGGCCAGAAGAAAACGAATGTCTTCTCCCGGGGCGACGGACTGGAACGTGCCGCCGACGACCCCAGCGATACCGGCAAGGCCCGCTCCGAACGCGAACACACCGACGAAGACAAGCTGAATGCGTGCACCTGTCGCGGACAGCATGTCGCGGTCATCGACACCGGCGCGGATCATCATGCCGATCTGGGTGCGGTTCAGGATCAGCCACATGGCCACGCCGATCACGACGGACGCCAGGAAAATGACAACGCGTACCACGGGGTATTTCAGATAAATCAGTTCTCCCGAGGAGCGCTTCACGCCCGTCACGAAAAGCGTCTCCATCGGTCCGCTCAACCAGCTTGGGGGAGTAATATTGTAGAAATCTCCCCCGAAGCCCCAGAGCATCAGGTCCGCCATGACGATGGAAATGCCGATCGTGACGAGCGTTTGCCTGAGATCCTGACCCTCCATCCTGCGGAAGATGAAGATCTGCATGAAAATGCCGACGATGGCGACCAGAACGAAGGCAACCGGGAAAGCAAGCAGCCAGAAACCGGTGGAACTGGCAACGAAGTAGCCGATGTACCCGCCCAGGAGGTAAAGCGACCCGTGTGCCAGATTGACATTGCGCATCAGGCCGAAAATCAGGGTGAAGCCGCTTGCGACGAGGAAATAGAGGCCGCCGAGCGTGATTCCGTTGAAGACCGCGTTCAGGAAGACCTTCTTGCGCCCGATCACATCGACAAGCCCCTTCGGCCAGACGGCAAAGACCAGCCATATGAAAACGGCGACCGCCAAAAGGATGATGACTGTCCGGACCGGATGTCTCGATGCGAAGTCCCTCATCGGAAACTCCCTCCGGCAGCGGTGCATTGACCGAGATATTTTTGCCGCAACACGCGACGTCCTCCCTAAGCTCTATCGACATTGAGGTCGCTGGCTCAGGAAAAGGCTAAGTGGGAAGCCCCGGAATCGACGTACCCGATAGTCTTCTCTGTTGGCCCATCATCGGCATAATTGATTTCCGGCACCGGCGGACAGCTCCGCTCACGTGACGTGCGCCACGCGGCGGTAGTCACTGGGCGGAATCCCGACATTGGAAGAAAAGAACCGGGTGAAGCTGGCCTGCGAGGAAAATCCGAGATCGTAGCTGATTTCGGTCACCGATTTGTCGGTGGTCATCAGATCGGAGATCGCCTGTTCCGCCCTCAGCGTGTTCAGATACAGATTTGGGGTAATTCCCATCTGCTTTTTGAAAAGCTTGAAGAAATGCGGACGGGACAGGCCGACTTCACGCGCCAGCCACTCCACTTCAACTTCCTCGGTATAGTTTTCCTGCATGAGACGGAGCGAGCGGCGCACCCGATAGTCCGTGAACCTGTGGCGGCTGTCGCTGAGAACCGAATTGCGGTCCGCATGGCGCCAGGACTGCTCAAAACACTGCAGTGTCGTACGGTACAGATAGCCATCGAACAGATGATCGTTGCCGCCGTCCAGCAACAGTGACGTCAGACGTTTCACCCAGTTGGAGACGTCGGGCGTCATGGAGATGAAGGACCGGCCGAAATTCAGTGCAAACTCGGCGGATTGGCTGTTTTCCAGAAACCAGATCGGCTTGATGTAAAGCACCAGGCACATGCAGGCCTCGACCGGGTTCTTGTCCTTCAGGTGAAAGCTGTGCTGCTCCCAGGGACTGACGGCCACGCCGGTGTTCCGGTCGGCGGCGACCCATTTCCCGGAAACGCTGACCTTCGCCTCGGCACCGCCCAGATAGAAAATCAGATGCCCCTCCCTGTGGGCATGCGTGATGATAGGCTTATCCAGCTTGTAGAGAGCCGCGCGCCCGAATTCACCGTGGTGAACGGATATCGCTTCGCTCATAGTCCCCTCCTCCCGAGGATTATCGCGATCGTTTATTTTTTCGTTTCCTGAAGTAAACCTCGCAAAAATACCGATTTGCAAGACAAACAGCCTTACAAAGAGACTCAGAGTTACGAAATCAGACTGAAATTCATGCTGCGGCGCAGTAATACCAACCGTCATAGATAGAAACCCACTTCATGGCATCAAACCGGTCCACTCGGTCAGGCGTGGTGCGCAGCGCGATGCCGGCGCATCGCGCAAGCGCCACAACGCAGCCGATGGCCGGTTTCATGCCACCGGAGGCCGGGTTCTTTTGCCCCAATGCCGCGTTGCGATTTGCTTGAAGTGCCGGCATAGGGTACGGACCCATAAATGAAGACAATTTGGTTTGGATCGTTTTGACCAACTGCGAGGAGCGAAAGCGCAGGAAATGTGATTCATTTTCAAGCCTTTCGCGACGATGCAGATGGCCAAAACGGCCAAATCCGAAGGACGGCAAAATGGCTTTACCTCGCAGCGTCACCGCGCTTGACCGGGCATAAAGCCCGCTCTGCGCACGCTTCCTCGCGAGATTTTGCCATTTCTGCCGCCAAATCGGCTTCATTTATGGGTCCGAACCCTAGCGCGCAAACCGCGCCTTGCCTTGTGGCAAAACAATCCCGGTGAAATGGGTTTCTATCTATGACGGTTGGTATAATCAGGCACGTACATACCCGGTCTTGACCGTCGTGAAAAATTCCGCGGCATAGCGTCCCTGCTCACGCGGACCGAAGCTCGAGCCTTTCCTGCCGCCGAAGGGAACATGGTAGTCAACGCCCGCCGTCGGAAGATTGACCATCACCATGCCGGCCTTCGAATTCTTGCGGAAATGGCTGGCATGCTTGAGGCTCGTCGTGCAGATCCCCGCACACAGGCCGAACTCCGTTTCGTTGGCAATGTGAAGCGCCTCCTCATAGTTTTTCACGCGAATGACCGAGGCAACGGGGCCGAACACCTCTTCCGTGTTGATGCGCATGTCGTTGGTCGTGTCGGTGAAGAGCGCGGGCTGCAGATAGTATCCGTCCGTCTCCCGGCGCAGGCGCTCGCCGCCGCAGCGCAGGTTGCCGCCCTGGGCGCGGCCGATTTCGATGTATCTCAGGTCGGTCTCAAGCTGGTCCGCGCTGGCGACCGGCCCGATCTCGGTTGCCTCGGCCAGCGCATTGCCGACCGTCAGCGCCTTGCAGCGATCGGCCAGTTTCTCAATGAAACGGCCGCAAATGTCTTCAGTCACGATCAGGCGCGACGAGGCCGTGCACCTTTGCCCGGTCGAAAAGAAAGCGCCATCCACCGCGACATCCACGGCCTGATCGAGATCGGCGTCGTTCAGCACGACGAGCGGGTTCTTGCCGCCCATCTCGAGCTGAACCTTGCGCAGCCTCTTCAGGCAGGAAGCGGCGACCCGATGCCCGATCGTCTGCGACCCGGTGAAGGTAATCCCGTCGATCAGGGGTGAATCCAGCAGTGCCTGGCCGACGACGGATCCCTTCCCCGTCACCAGATTGAAAACCCCGTTGGGGACACCGGCTCTTTGCAGGATATCCGCGAGGACCCAGGCACATCCGGGCACCAGTTCGGCAGGTTTGAAGACGACCGCATTGCCGTAACAGAGCGCCGGGGCAATTTTCCAGGCCGGTATCGCGATCGGAAAATTCCACGGCGTGATGATGCCGACGACGCCGAGCGGTTCACGCGTTACTTCGACATCGATGCCGGGGCGCACGGACGGCAGCAGATCGCCCGTCTGCCGCACGCACTCACCGGCAAAGAAACGGAAGATGTTCGCGGCCCGCTCCGCTTCCAGAAGACCTTCACGAAGCGTCTTGCCCTCCTCGCGCGACAGAAGCGTACCGATCTCCTGTTTTCGCAGTGCCAGTTCATCGGCAGCCCTATTCAGGATCTCGAACCTCTGCTGCGGCGCTGTGGCGGCCCAGCCGGGCGCCGCAGCCGCGGCAGCATCCATTGCCGCCTGGGTTTCGGGAACACCGGCATGGGCATAAAGATCGATCACGTCGGAGAGATCGGACGGATTCCGGTTTTCCGCGGCGCTGGCTGTCGCCACCCATTCCCCGTTGATCAGCAAAGGTTTCATCAGGCCACCCGGGTTCTGTCCAAATGCACCGATTTCATGATCGAGTAGAGACTTGAACTTGAGAGCGCGCGCGGGCTGCGCACGGCAGCCAGATCCGATGCCGCCAGATCGGCGGCGGTTCGAAGCTCGTCCTCGCCAATGCCCATTTCATTGAGGCTTTCCGGCAGGGGAAGGTCGTGCAGGAACTCGGTCACGCTCCGGGCCGGCCCGCTGTCGCCGTTCGGGTCGAAAAGGGTCTGCAAGGTGCTGAACTTCTCGCGCGCGGCCCCGGCATTGAACTGAAGCACCGAAGGCAACAGCAGGCGGCTCAGGGCTCCCGGATCAAGGCGGCGGTCGACGACGGTCTCCAGCGCGCAGCCGATGGCGTGAATGGTTCCAAGCCCCTTCTGCAGTGCGAGCGCGCCGTTCAGGCTGGCCGCCATCAGCTCACGGCGGGCCGTGACACTGTCGTTCTCAAGCACCTTGTGCAGGTTGGCGATCACCCGTCCAAGCCCGTCGAGCGCGATTCCGTCGGCTGGCGGATTGTAGCCGGGGGACAGATAGGCTTCGACGCACCGGCCAAGCGCATCGGCCCCGGCGCTTGCGCTTTCGACCGGCGTTGCGCCGAGCGTCAGCGTCGGATCGCAAATGGTCACGGTCGGCACCAGTTTCTTGCACATCAGGCGCGTGCGTTCACCGTCCTGAAGAACGACCGGCGCGTGGGCACTGACGGCGGAACCAAAGCCCTGAATGCCGGGAACGGCGTAGAGATCCGGCAGATTGTTGCCGATCCGTCTGGAGCCGCCGGTTGCGTAGGAGAAGGTCTCAAGCGGTTCGCGGTGCGCGATCGAAATGCGCGAGATCTTGGCAAGATCGATCGCGGTATTGCGTCCGAAGGCAATCAGCAGATCGCGCTCGGTGCGCTGATAGATCTCTGCAATGCGGCGGGCGGCGCCCTCGTTCGGAATGTCGGGCACGTCGCTGACGACCTCGATCGATGTGCGCACGGGCAGCCCGGCAAGCAGCCGTTCATACAGCTCGCTGTCCAGATGGGTCTCGTCAGTGACGATCAGGGGCCGCGTCTTGCGATTGACTTCCACTTCCGACCAAAGCGCTTCTTCCAAAACGCCATCGGCAAAATGAACTCGCGTAACGTAGGTAATGAGAGTCATTGCCAGAACTCGACACGAAGCTGCGGGATGCGGCGGCCCGGTAGGAAAACCGGGCGGCACAGGCCGCCCGGCGCTTTGCGGTCAGTAAGACGTCTTGCACTCAGGCGTCTCACGGCTTGGGAGGCCGATCTTTGCAAAGACTTCAGGATCGATGCCGAGCGTCTGCGGCACGTTTTCCTTGATCGCGACCAGTTTGGTCACGAGCGTGCCGTCGTCCTGTTCGGCAACTTCGGAGACGAAATTCGCCCCGATGGCCTGACGGTTGCCGTCAAGCGTGATCTTGCCGTTGGGGGCATCGAGTTCCAGGTTGGCGAGGCAACCGCGGAACTTTGCGTGTCCATCGGACAGATCACCGCCCACTTCATCCAGGCAGGTCATCGCGGCAGTCGTCGCGTTGTAGTACCCGGTTGCCAGGAGCGAGGGGCTCGGGAACCGCTGGTCCGGCGGGAACGCATCCTGGTAGGCCTTCACGTAGGCCTTCCAGTTGGCGTCATCCCAGGTGTCGGCCTGCGGGCCTGCCGACGGCGTTCCGATCAACGCGTTTTTCGCGTCGCCCTTGGAGTTCAGAACGGTACCGTCCACCATGATGGAGCCACCGATCAGATTGGCGTCGCCACCGGCCTGCTGATACTGGTTCAGGAAGTTGACCGCGTCGCCGCCGCCAAGGCCGAGATAGATCGCATCCACGTCATCGGGAAGCGAAGCGATGATCGAGCCGAAATCCTTCGTTCCGAGCGGAACCCAGAAACGTTCGGTGATCTCGCCGCCTGCCTGGCAGAACTCAAGCGCAAACCCGAAAACCTGCGTGTAGATGAAGGAATAGTCCTCACCGATCGTCGCGACGGTTTTCCAGCCCTTGTCGTTGAAGACGTAGTCGCCAAGGCCCGCGGACCATTGCGCCCCATCCGTGTTGAAGCGGAAGAAATTGTCCGACGGCGTCACGTAGGTGGTTTCCTGCGCACCGGAAATTCCGTTCAGGAACGTCACCTGCGGCTGGGTCTTGGAGTAGTCCCGGATCGCAATGCCTTCCGAACCCGAGAGCGGTCCGATCACGAGGTCGACCTTGTCCTGCTCGACCAGCTTGCGGGCGCCGCGCACCGCGCTGTCCGGCGAAGCGTCCGTCGACTGAATGATCAGTTCGATGTCACGTCCGCCTGCCTTGGCGCCCTTGACGGCCATCGCCGTCTTGAGGCCCCGAACACCGTCCTCGCCGAGAACCGTGTATGTCCCTTCAAGCGTTGCGAGAACGCCGACCTTCAAGGGACCATCCGCCGCAAAAGCTGCGCCGGTTGAAAGAAATGCAGCCGCGGAGACAGCGGCCAGGAGATGCTTTTTCATCCGTTCCTCCCAACGAATACTCAGCCGCTTGTCATCGCATGCGAGATCGGAACCGGTGAAAATTTCGACCGTCAATTGCGTCTGCGGCAATGGCTTCAGCATGCGTCAGGGATGGGTTTGCAACTATCTCGTAGAGTGCGGGTGATATAACGCACAGTCTGTTTTTGGCCCTTTTTCCGGCGCCTGCGGGGTAGACTCACCCTGCGGCAGCTTGCCGCCTGCCGGTCGCCGGGCAAAGTTTGCCAGGGATCTTCCGGCGGCTGCGCAGGCCGGCACACCCGGTCAATCCAGTCGGGATTGTCACTCCGCGATGACGCTCACATGGGCAGCGACGACCTTCCAGCCGTCCGGCGTCCTCATCCAGGTCTGCATCTGGCGGCCGACCTTGCCGGGGGCCGTGTCGCGATAGAACAGGGTCGCGGCCGTGGCGAAGTCCGAGCCGTAGGTGGTGATCACCGTCCTCTCCAATCGCCTTTGAAGGTTGCCGTCGCTTCGTGCCGACCTGAAGGCTGCGATCTCTCCATACCCGTAGAGATTCTCGCCGCCGCCGTACCTGATCGTTGTCGGCGCGTCGAGAAACAGGCGGTCGAGCGTTGCGACATCGTTGCCGACAAGCGCCGTTTCGTATTCTTCAAAGACCGCTTCAACCTCGGCTTTCACGGACGGAATATTGATGTCCATCGATCACCCCCTCCCCTTGGAATTCAGGCGGCCGCGAAGTGTTTCAAGAAACGGGATGTCCCGGAACTGGTCCGGCTGGACAGCGTCCCAGGCGACGCCTTCCGGCTGCGGAAACTCCGTGCCGGTTTCGATCAGTTCGGTTTCCGTTGCGATTGCGTCGAGCGCGCTGTCGTGATCCATCATGACGAGTTGATCGTTGCCGACGACCTGCGAGGAATGAACCGTCGTCGTGATCAGGGTATCCGGCTTGAGCTTGTCCAGTTCCCGGAAAATGCCGAGTTCAAGATCCGCGAAGCCGCCGCCCTTGCCGGTCCGCGCGCCCGAACGGCTGACGGCGACACATCCGACGACGACGAAATCCAGCAGTTCCATGTCCTCGAATTCAACCGCCTCACCGTGTTCGACAAAGCCCTGCGAGGTCGCCGCCAGTTCGAACTGAATGCCTTTCCGTTCGAGCTTATCCGGATCGAGGCGGACAAAGGGAAATGGTTTGAGGAGTTCGGGAACAGGGGCATAGACGATCTTGCCTTCGTAAAGCGCACGCAGCCTGACCGGGATCTGCGGCGGATCGGGATTGCACTTTACCACTCTCGCCGCCTGCCACGCGGGAAGGCGCGCAAGGTTGCGCGCCGCAAGGTCCGCGCCCGCGAAATTCGGAATGCAGCTGTGCGCCGGACCAATGCTGGTGCCGGTCTTTTCAAGACCGGACCAAACAAGGTCCCTGATCCGGTCCTTGTCCCGGTTCCGCCCGGACCAGCGTGCGTCATCCATGATCTTCCCCTCAAAGCAAGGTTTTCAGGCGGCGACAGGCGCTCTGCAGACGCCGGTGCGTTCAAGTTCGGCGGCAACTCGCAGCGCCAGGTCTTCGCGCCACGCCGGTGCAATCACCTGAACGCCGATGGGCAGCGCCGCGCCCTCAAGCCAGACCGGAACCGCGACCACCGGCAGCCCGATGAAGGACACGGGCTGGGTGAACAGACCGATGTTCGGGCGTGCGGGCATCGTGAGGCCGTCCAGCGTGATGGTCTTCGTTCCTGACGGCAGTGCGGAAAAGGGTGTGGCCGGGGCGAGCAGAATATCGACGTCTTCGAATATCCTGCGCATCTTTGCGCGAAACCAGCTGCGAAAGCGCTGCGCCTGCTGCACCCAAAGAGCCGGGACCGTGGTCCCTGCCAGAAACCTGTCGCGCGTGTCCGGATCGTAGTCTGCGGGGCGCGCCACGATGCGCTCGAAGTGCAGGTTCGCGCCTTCCGCGCTGGTGATCACATAGGCTGCGGCCCGGGCACGCGCGGCCTCGGGAATGTCGATTTCATCCGAAGCTCCCAGCGCGCGCGCAACGGTGTCCACGGCGGCAAGCGCTTCCGGTTCCGCCTTTTCCCGGAAATAGCCGCCGGCAACCGCGATGCGCAGTCTGTCCGCCCTTTGCGCGATCTGTTCACAGGTCGCGAGCGCGGGTCTTGCCGCCTGCGCCGGGTCGTTCGGATCGGCTCCCTGAAGCGCATCGAAGACCAGCGACAGATCGGCGGCCGATCTTGCCATGGGTCCGAGGTGGTCGAGGCTGCCGACAAACGGGTAGGTGCCATGGCGCGACAGACGCCCGTAGGTGGGCTTGAGACCGAAAAGGCCGCAGAAGGACGAGGGTACCCGGATCGACCCGTTGGTGTCCGATCCGAGGCTTACCGGCACCATGCCGGAGGCAACGGCCGCTCCGGATCCTGACGACGATCCACCGCTCATCCGGCTCGGGTCATGAGGGTTCAGGCAGTTTCCGTCGTGAATGTTTTCGCCCGTAAAATCATAGGCATATTCGCCCATGTTCAGCCCGCCCATCAGGACGGCGCCCTGCCGGCGCAGGTTTTGAACGAGTGTCGCGTCGGCCGTCGCAGGGGCGTTACCCCGATTGATCTTCGACCCGGCCCGCGTGACGACGCCCTCAATATCGAACAGGTTCTTCACCGCGAAGGGAACACCGGCGAGCGGTAATCTCGTGCCGGCTGCAACAGCATCGTCAATCTTTCGCGCGTCCGCCAGGGCGGCATCCGCTGTTACGTCGGTGAAGGCGTTGACCGCCGGATTGCGCTTTTCGATCTGCGCCAGCGACGCCTCGACAATATCCTTTGCCGATACGTTGCCGCCGCCGACGGCGCGCGCGATCTCCGCCGCGGTCATCGCGGTGATGTCGGTTCCGCCGCTCATGCCTCGAACACCGGTGCGGCTTCAATCTCCTCCTCCAGCGGAAAGGACCGGACAAGCGCGGCCGCCTTTTCAATCGCAGAAATATGCGCCTCGACCACCGGTCGCCACTCCTCCTCGATCGTGAGGCCCATGAGATTCTCCATGTGCGCAACATGGGCTTTGGCGTCGAACTCTTCGCTCATCTGGTTTCGTCCTGGGGATTGAGTGCCGAGGCAAATGACTTCAGGGGGGCGGTCCAGCCGACGATGCCGCCCTGTGCCCGGATCATGTCGAGCGTCGCCGCCTTGAACTCGGGAAAATAGCTCTCGGTCGCCTCCTCGATCAGGAGGCATTCATAGCCGCGGTCATTGGCCTCGCGCATGGTCGTCTGAACGCAGACTTCCGTTGTGACACCGGCAAAGACGAGGCTGCGGATCTTCAGTCGTTCAAGATCCTCGCCAAGGGATGTCGCGTAAAACGCGCCCTTCCCGGGCTTGTCGATGACGTTTTCACCAGGGAGAGGCGCGCATTCGGCGATAATCTCGGCGCCCGGCTCCCCCCTTACGAGGATGCGGCCCATCGGCCCGTCATCTCCGATGCGCATCGACGGGCTGCCGCGGTCCCTTTTGGCCGGCGGGCAGTCGCTGAGGTCGGCGGCGTGGCACTCCCGTGTGTGAAAGACCGGCCATCGCTTTTGCCGGAACAGCTGCAAGAGGTTCCGCGTCGGGGAAATCGCCCGCTGCATGTGCGACACGTCGTTTCCGAGCGTTTCCCCGAAGCCGCCCGGCTCGATGAAGTCGCGTTGCATGTCGATCACGACCAGCGCCGTGCTGGACGGGTCAAACGCGAACGTGAAAGGATCGGCATTGACCTTGAGCATCAGTGATGTCCCGCCATGGCGTGGCCGATCGTTGCCCTGTCCGTTTCCGCCATTGGAGACTGATAGGTGATCTTTCCCTCGGACATGACTGCGACCGTGTCGGCAAGTTCCAGGATTTCGTCCAGATCCTCGGAGACGAGGAGGATTGCGGCCCCGTTGTTGCGCTGATCCATGATCTGCGCCCTGATTTCGGCAACGGACGCAAAGTCCAGCCCGAAACAGGGGTTGGCAACGATCAGAATGTCAACGTCACCGGAGAGTTCCCGCGCAAGGATCGCGCGTTGCACGTTTCCGCCGGAGAGATTTTCGATCGGTTCTTCGGTGGAGGGTGTCTTGACCCGGTAGGCCGCAATCAGCTCCCGGGCCTGACGGCGCATGGGCGGCGGTGACAACCAGCCCTTGAAGGGAGAGATCGGCGCCTTGTCGAAGGTGCGGAACGCCATGTTTTCCGCAACGCTCATTCGGGGCACCGCCACGTTCTTGAGCGGTTCTTCGGAGAACCCGAATACCTTGAACGTGTCCATCTGTCCGCGCTCGGGCTCATAGGGCTTCTTGTCGATGAAGATCCGGCCGTCCTTCAAGAGGCGCTGGCCGGAGAGCACTTCGATCAGTTCGGACTGGCCGTTGCCGGACACACCCGCGATGCCGAGAATCTCGCCCGCATGGATCTTCAGGCTGACGGCTTCGATGGCAGGCAGTTCCTCGTCGTCATCGGCGAACAGTCCGGCCAGTTCCAGCTTGAGCGCCGGTTGCCGATGAGATGCCCGTTCAGCGCTTTCCCGGATTTCAGTTTCACCGATCATCATGCGGCTCATGTCGTCGACGGACAGATCCCGGACCCGGCCGCCGCCGACCACGCGCCCGCGTCTCAACACCGTGACATCGTCCGCATAGGCCGTGACTTCGCGAAACTTGTGCGTGATCATCAGGATCGTCAGGTCACCGGCCTCTGTCATCCCGCGCAACAGCCCAAGCACTTCATCGGCCTCGTCCGGCGTCAGCACCGATGTCGGTTCATCGAGGATCAGGAAATGCTGATCCAGATAGAGCTGCTTGAGAATTTCCAGTTTCTGCTTTTCACCGGCCGAAAGCCCGGACACCGGGACGTCGAGCGGCACCTTGAACGGCGTTGTTTCCAGAAAGGCGCTCAGCGCCCGGCGTTCGGCCTTCCAGTCAATGACGCGCGGAGCGTCCGCGCGTGCGATGACGAGGTTTTCAGCCGCCGTCAGGGACGGCACCAGCGTGAAGTGCTGGTACACCATGCCGATGCCGAGCGCGTGCGCGGCACGCGGATTTGGAACGCCGACTTCATTTTCATTGACGAGCATGGTTCCGCTTGTCGGCTGGTAGAACCCCATCATGCATTTGACGAGCGTCGACTTGCCGGCACCGTTTTCGCCGAGCAGCGCGTGAAAGGACCCGGGTGTCACCCGGATCGAAACGTCATCCAGCGCGACCAGAGTGCCGAAAGCCTTGGTCATGCCGACGGTTTCAACACCGATTGCACGTGATGTCGAGACCGTATCCGGAGCAATGCTCATGCGCCCGCGGCTCCCCCCGCCTGCCGCAGACCGGCAAGAAAGGTGGCACTGTCCGCGACGGCGCCGAAGACCCCGCCCTGCATGGTCACCATCTTCAGGGCCGCGTCATGATTTCCCTGGTCGGTCGCTCCACAGCAATCGGACAGGACCAGGCATTCGAAGCCGCGATCATTGGCCTCGCGCATGGTCGTGTGCACGCAGACATCCGTTGTGATGCCGGTCAGGACGAGGTTGTCGATGCCCCTGGTCCGCAACAGCAATTCCAGATCCGTCGCGCAGAACGACCCCTTGCCGGGCTTGTCGATGACCGGTTCGCCCGGCAGCGGCGAAAGTTCGGGAATGATCTCCCAGCCGGGCTCTCCCCGGACGAGGATCTTGCCGCACGGTCCCGGGTCGCCGATACCGGCTCCGATCCGCTGTGAGCGCCAGCGCTTGTTGGCCGGCAGGTCGGCCAGGTCGGGCCGGTGCCCTTCGCGCGTATGGATGATGTGATACCCGCCCGCGCGCATGGCGGCCAGAACCTGCCTGATCGGTTCGATCGGCGCGCGCGTCAGGCTGATGTCGTAGCCCATGCTGTCGACATAGCCGCCCTCGCCGCAGAAGTCGGTCTGCATGTCGATGATGATCAGCGCCGTGTTGCCGGGCCTGAGATCGCCGTTATAGGGCCAGGGATAGGGATCGGCGGCAACGGCCCCTTCGATGTCATCGGAGCGGATGTCGGCAAGGCTCATGTCACTCACTCCGCTGCATCGCTCATGGCCTTGTCACCGAAACGGCGCACCGGCGCGTCGAACCCGCAGGACGTACCGTCCGTATGAACGACCTCGTCTTCCCAGGGAAGACGGTATTTTCCCGCCGCAAGGTCGGTCATGTAGGTATAGGGGCAATCCTGCGCTCCCCCCTTCACGGCGACGTAACCGCGATGGCCGAACTGGTAGATGTTGTTCTCAACGCCCCAGTTGATGCGTGCCTCGCGCACAAGGTCCGGCCTCACCTCCGCCGTGATGATCTCGTTGGCGCGCCCGCTGGTTCCGTGGGCCAGGATTGTGCCGTCGAAATTGACGATCATGCCTTCCCCCATGCTGTCGAAGGTGCCGTCCGTGCCGCACATGCAGACATTTGCCGTCACCATCAGGTTGCAGAACGCGTTGGACTGGTTGGTGAATTTCCAGCTTTCGCGGATCGGCGCCGTGTAGCCGGCCGTACGGATCATGATTTCGGCACCCTTGTAGGCGCATTCGCGGGCCATTTCCGGGAACATGCCGTCGTGGCAGATGATCAGCGCCATCTTGCATCCGTTCGGACCGTCGATCACCGGAATGCCCTGGTCGCCCGGCTCCCAGGGTTCAACCGGCACCCAGGGATGCATCTTGCGGTAATAGAGCTTGAGCTCGCCCTTGTTGTCGATGATCAGACCCGAGTTGTACGGCATGCCTCCGGGATTGAATTCCATGATCGAGAAGCAACCCCAGATGTCGTTGTCGACACAGGCCTTCTTGAACGCCGCCACTTCCGGGCCGTCAAGCGAGCACATGATGTCCGGGTTGATGTCCATGGAAAGGCCGTGAAGGGCGTATTCGGGGAATACGACGATGTCCATCGTCGGCATGTTGCGGCGCGCCTTCGCCACCATGTCGACGATGACCTCCGTCTGGTTCGCCAGATCGATTTCGGTCACGACGGTCGGCAGTTGCAGTTGCACCATGCCCAGAACCACTCCGTTCGGGGCTTTGTTCAGTCCTCCAAGTCCGCTCATTGCATGGCTCCTTATTTGGTGATCGACAATTCGCCCGGAGCTCCCTTCAGGGAGCGTCTTGGCGACGTGCTCGCGATCATAATCAAAAGGGTCAGGATGTAGGGCGCGGCGTTGAAGAAGTGATAGCCGCGCGAAATGCCTATGGATTGCAGCGCGGGCCCAAGCGCTCCCGCCGCGCCGAACAGAAGCGCCGCCCAGAAGCAGTAGAGCGGGTTCCAGCGCGCGAAGATCACAAGCGCCACCGCCATCAATCCCTGCCCGGAAGAAAGACCTTCGGTCCAGCTGCCCGGATAGTAGAGCGACAGGAACGATCCGCCGATACCGGCAAAGAAACCGCCCGCCATCGTGGACAGAAGCCGCACCCGGTCAACATTGATCCCCAAAGCCAGGGCTGCTGGTGCACTATCGCCCGTCGTCCGGATAATGAGGCCGTAGCGCGTGTTCTTGAGCGCCCACCACAGGAAGATCGCCAGCACAATCCCCAACAGGAACAGGGGGTTGATCTCCAATGCCTGGCGAATACCGGGATGATCGCTCCAGGCGCCGAAGGATATTGCCGGCAACCTGGGTGCAGACGGCTGGATGTAGGCCTTTCCGAAAAAGAACGCGAGGCCGGTGCCAAACAGCATCAGCGAGATGCCGATCGCGATGTCATTCACTTTCGGCAGCTTGCAAAGGTAGCCGTGCAGGGCGCCGAAGGCTGACCCGCAAACGCCTGCGACAAGTACGCCGAGCCAGGGCGAACCGGTGTGATAGGAAATGGCGTAGCCCGACATGGCCCCAAAGACCAGCGTGCCTTCCAGGCCCAGGTTGATGCGCCCGGACTTTTCGGTGAGCATCTCTCCGAGGCTCACGAAAAGGAAGGGTGTCGACACGCGGATCGCGCCTGCGAACATCGCAAGCAGCACGGTCATCAGGCCCGCATCGTCGCTCATTGCACGGCTCCCTTCGATTTGAATATGGACAGCCGGCCATAAAAGGTTTCCGACACGAGGATGACGAGGAACAGAAGCCCCTGCAGCACCAGCACCGTTGCGTCCGGCAGATCCATGCGCCGCTGGACAAGTCCGCCGGACGCGGCAAGTCCGCCGAGGAAGATGGCGACCGGCACGATCACGAGCGGGTTGTGGCGGGCAAGAAAGGAAACAAGGATCCCCGTAAAGCCATAGCCTGCGATCAGCGAGGCATTGGCCTTGCCGTGGATCGCAGAGACCTCGAAGAAGCCGGCAAGACCGGCACAGGCTCCGGCAATCGCACAGGACACGACCACAAGACGCCCCACCGGAAGCCCCTGCGCCTGCGCAGCCCTCAGGTTGCCGCCGGCGATCTGGGCCGCAAAGCCGAAGGTGGTCCGGTTCATAAGCAGGTAAAGGAGGCCGCACAGCAGCACACCGATCAGGAGCCCCCAGTGCACGTCCGTCCCCGGAATAACGCCGATCATGTTTTCCGATCCGATCGGCTTCGTGGACGGCTTGTTCGGGTCGGACGGGTCTCTGAGCGCGCCTTCGACGAAGAAATTCAGGATCGAGACCGCGATATAGAACATCAGCAGAGAGGCAATGGTCTCGTTCACGCCGCGATAGTGCCGAAGGGCTCCGACGCAGCCGATCCAGACGGCTCCAGCCACCATGCCCGCAAACGCCATGATGGCGAGCATCAGGTAACCGGGCATCCAGCCGATCATCGGTATGGCAATTGCCGCAGAGGCAAATCCGCCGAGCACAAGAGCTCCCTCGCCGCCGATAATGACGAGGCCCAGGCGCGCCGGGATGGCGACGCACAGGGCGGTGAAGATCAGCGGAGCCGCACGTACGAGCGTATTCTGCCAGGAGAAGCTGGTGCCGAAACCCCCACGCCAGACCAGGGAAAAGAACTCCACCGGCGATTTGCCGAGCGCGAACAGGAAGACGGAAAACAGCGCTCCCGAAAAGACCAGAGCCAGAAGTGGAATGACCGCATATTCGGACGAGCGTCTGAGCCGGTCCAATAGATCATTCGACACGCCGGACTGAACGGCCATGCCGGGCGTTTCCGTGGTATCTGCCATACCTCTTCCCTGAGAGTTGGGCGGCCGCAAACTCGAGCGGGAGCGGCCACGCCGGAATGTTCACCGCGCCGGCACCCTGCCCCTCGAGACAAGCCGCCGGTGCAAAGGTCGATTGGTCCTCAGGTGATCGAGCCGACGACGCCCTCGATCAGGTAGTCCGTCTGATCCAGGGACGGCTCGTAGTTGTCGAAACTTGCCCCGGCTGCGAGCAGCGGTGAGCCGTCCTGCTTGTTGATGGGTCCGACAAAGATCGGCTTGCCCGCCTTGACGTCCGCCCGCGCCGCATCTGCGGATGCGATCGCAGCTTCCGTCGCGCCCGCGCCATAAGGTGTTGAGCGGACGAAGTCGACGTCAAACCCGCCGCCGGTGAAGTTCGGCAGAGGCTGGCCTTCGGCGAGATTAGCGGCGAACATCTTGTAGATGGTTTCCCACTTGTACTCGGCACCCGTGATGAAGCCTTTCGGGGCAAGCGGTGCCTGGGAGGCGTTGTGGCCGCAGCACTTGATGCCGCGCGACTCCGCCGTTTCGATCACGACTTTCGGGCCGTCGACGTGACAGGTCAGCACATCGCATCCGGCATCCACAAGGGCGTTGGCCGCCTCGGCTTCGCGGACCGGCATCGACCATTCGCCCGTGAAGATCACCTGGACCGTGGCTTCCGGATTGACCTTGCGCGCACCGAGCAGGAAGGAGTTGATGTTTCGCAGGACGGTACCGATCGGCTTGGCGGCGACAAAACCGAGCTTGTTGCTGGTGGTCGACAGGCCGGCCGCGACGCCGTTCACATAATGGGCCTGGTCGAGGTAGCCGAAATAGCTGCCGGCGTTTTTCGGGTCGGCATCTGTCCAAAGTGGCGCTGCGTGACGGAACTCAACGTCGGTGTATTTACCTGCGAGATCCAGAACGAAGGGTTTGTAGTAACCGAAGGATGTCGCGAAGATCAGCTTGGCGCCATCGAGATTGATCATGGATTCCATGGATTTTTCGACCGCGACCGTCTCCGGCACGTTTTCTTCCTCGACGACGGTGACGCCCGGCACGTCCTTCAAGGCCGCCGCGGCAACGGCGTGGGCCTGGTTCCAGCCGAAGTCGTCGCGCGGACCGACATAGACAATACCGACCGTCAGGTCCGAAGCATGTGCGAGGCGTGACAAACCACCTGCCGAAAGAGCGGCGAGACCGGCAGCAGACGATTTCAGGATGGTGCGGCGTGAAAGTTCAAACTTTGACATTACGTCCTCCGTTTTATGACGAAGCCATGCGTCATCGCCCGCTCCGTTTTTCTTCGATGTGATTTTGCAATCCCTGTGCCATTTCCCCACGAGATAAGTCACTTCAAGTTTTTTGACTTAACTTATTGATTTTTATTAACTTAATTGAATTTCTTCACACACGGACGCGCACACGTCCTCACCGCGTCGGGTCGAGCGACCCCACGTTAAAGCCTATTTTTTAGCCTATTTAGTTTTCTGGCTAATTTTTAATCAATCAACTGCTCAAATCTCGAGCTGCCTTGACCGGTTCGTAACTCGCATCCAGCCTTGTTTTCAGATAGTCGGCACCGGAAATAGCCGGATATTTCGGTTGTTCTCCCTCGTTCACGCAGCCGGGCAGACAGGCGACTTCCGCGTCCGGATTGGGATCGAGAAAGAACGCGATCGAATAGCGTTCCCGGCCACTTGTATTGACGACGCGATGCGGCGTGGAAACGTAGATGTCGTTGGTCCACCGCATCAGGCAATCGCCGATGTTGCAGACGAAAGCACCTTCGATCGTCGGCGCTTTCAGCCAGGCGCCGTCGCGCCGTTGCACCTCCAGCCCACCAACTTCATCGGGCAGGAGAATGGTGATGTTGCCGTAGTCGGTATGCGTGCCCGCACCGATCTGCCCGGCTTCCGCACTCTCCGGCTGTGGCGGATAATGCAAGAGCCGCAGCGTCGCCATCGGCGCATCGAGCTTGTTCTCGAAGAAAGAACGGTCAATGCCGAGATCGACCGATATGGCCTCGTGGAGCCGGCGGCCAAGCGCCCAGACCTCGTTGAAGTAACTCAGCAGAGTTTCTTTCCAGCCAGGCAGTTCCGGCCACTGGTTCACGGCCCGGAACGGTTCTCCGGCGACTATTCTCGGGTCGTCCGGCGCAAGATCCAGCCCGATGTTGAAGGCCTCTTTCAGATCGGAGGGTTTCGACGGGTCGAGGTTTTCACCCTTCATGGGGACATAACCGCGATTGGTTTTGAAGAAGTCGCGGGTGAGCGCCATCTTGGCATCGAGCGGTTCGCCGAACAGCTGGTGCGCCGCCTTGAATGTGCGTTCGATCAATGCGGCATCGACCCCATGGTTCCTGACGTAGAAGAAACCAATCTCTCGCGCCGCATGCCCGATTTCCGAAGCGACGGCTGTGACACCCTCCTGCGTTCCTTCCGCAAGGGGTGCCAGATCGATTACGGGAAGACCCTGTTCTGTCATCTTGTCACCGGACTTTCCGTCGCTTCATTCCGCCGCCGCCACGGGCCGCGCAGCTTTCAACCCATCCATGTAGGTCCGCCAGCTGCCGAGATGTGAAATATCTTCCGCCCCTTCCACGCCGACGGCTTCGCAAACGAAGCCGGTGACCTTGCTGCCATCGACAAGCTCAACGGTCCCAAGGCCGAGCGGGGCAGGAATGCCGGCAAGAAACCCGCCAACTTCGCTTTTGGGCAAGGTCCAGATCTCAAGCTCGATCCCCTGACCGGAGCCTGGCGCGCCACGCACAAGTCCCGGCCGCTTGGGAGGGCCGCCCGCCAGGGCATAGAGCGCGTAGGCATCACTGGTTGTGGAGCTGCGCAAGAACCGCCCGCCGCGGCTGGTCAGTTCGCCATTCAGAGCCATGCCGGACATGTGCGCGCCGCACACTGCAATAGCGATTTCGTCCGGAGATTCAAAGACCGGCAACTCCGCCGGGTCCGGTGTCGTCCAGCCTGTCGCGCCGAGGGAATGAGGCGCCATCTTTTCCAGTTCGATGCCGAGCGATGCGATCAATCCATCCTGGCCCGCCGCTGCCAGCAGCGTGACACTGCCAGGCCGGCCGTCCGAGCGCGCGGAGACCGGCAGGGCAAGGCCGCACATATCGAGAAGATTGACAAAATTGGTGTAGGTGCCGTAGCGCGAATTCGGACCGACCGGATCGGCTTCAAGATCGGCGACGCTGTAGAAAGTCGGAATTGTCGGCACACACAGAAGGTCAAGCGCCGCCAGAACCGGCTCGGTCTTGCGCGCGAGTTCCTTGAGCCGGTAGATGCCCCGGAATGCATCGGTCGCGCTGAGATCGAGCGCCGCACCGACGATTTGCCGGGTCACAGGATGAACAGCGTCCGGCGTGTCGCGCATCAGGTCTTCGATCACGGTGTGCCTTTCGGCCACCCAGGCACCCTCGTAAAGCATATGTGCGACATCGTAGAAGGGCGTGAAATCGACTTCGACAATGTCCGCCCCGCTTTCCCGCAGAAGAGCCACCGTCTCGCGAAAGGATCTTTCCTGGATGTCGTCACCGAAAAACTCGATTGACGCAGTGTCCGGAATGCCGATTTTCAGGTGCGATGGCGAGGCCGCAAGATCCTTGACGGCGATCTTTCCGGAATAGGCATCCGTTTCGTCATACCCGGCGGCGGCCTGGAACGCGGTGTAGGCGTCTTCAACCGTCAAGGCGAAGATCGAGATCGTGTCGAGCGTGCGGCAGGCCGGCACGACGCCGGTCGCAGACAAGGATCCGAGCGTCGGTTTCAGCCCGACGATGTTGTTGAGCGCGGCCGGTACGCGTCCCGATCCTGCCGTGTCGGTGCCAAGTGAAAAACTGACAATGCCATGCCCGACCGCGACGGCGGAGCCGGCTGAGGACCCGCCCGGAACGATCGCGGGATCCACTGCGTTCTTCGGCGGCTGAAACGGAGACCGGACACCGACCAGGCCGGTCGCGAACTGGTCGAGATTGGTCTTTCCGATCAGCAGCGCGCCCGCGTCGCGGAGCTTTTGCACGACAAACGCATCTTCACCCGCATCGTATGCGTAGGCCGGGCATGCAGCCGTGGTCGGTTTCCCGGCCGCGTCGATATTGTCCTTGATGACAAACGGCACGCCCCACAACGGCTTCTGCGGGTCATATTCACCCAGGGCACCGGCGTCCTGCAACACGTCCTGCTTGTCGCACAGGTGGATGAATATTCCCGGATCGTCAACGGCCGCGATCCGGCGGTAGACTTCCTCGACGACCTTCGTCGGGCTGACGCCCTCTTCATAAGCAGTCTTCAGCGAAGCAAGGGTGAAAGGAAGGTCGAACATCTTAATCCTCAAAGTCTCTCAATTCTCATTCGGCCGCGGAACTGGCCGGCTCTTCCAAGGCAGGCGGAACCGGAGCGGCCGCCAGCAATTCCCGTGTGTAAGGGTGAGACGGGGTCTGCATGACCGTCGCCACCGGCCCTTCCTCGACGATTTCACCGTCCCGCATGACGATGACATAGTCGCACAAAAGCCGAACCACGTGCAGATCATGGCTGACAAAGAGATAGCTGATGCCAAGCTTTGCCCGCAGGTCGACCAAGAGGTTCAGAACGATCGCCTGGATCGAGACGTCAAGCGCCGCCGTGGGTTCGTCAAGAACGAGGAATTCCGGATCAAGCGCAATGGCCCGCGCAATACCGACGCGTGCCTTTTGCCCACCCGATAGCTGGTGCGGGAACCTGTCGAGCAATGGCCGTGGCAAGCCGACAAGGTCGGCCAGCTCGCCGACCCGTTCCTTGCGCTCCCTCCGCGGCAATCCGCCGAGACGCGCGAGTGGTTCCTCAATGGAGTGCCGCGCCGTGTGCCGCGGATTGAAGCTGTCGGTGGCATCCTGGAACACCATCTGGATCTTCGCCCGGCGCGGGTCCCGCGCAAAGTTTTTCGCCGGCGCCTTTACAAGGTCCTCCCCGTCAAAGAGGATCTCGCCGGATGTCGGATCAGCCAGTCGCACGAGGATCGATGATGTCGTTGACTTGCCGCAGCCCGATTCACCGACCAGCCCGACGCTCTGGCCTTTCATCACGGAAAAGGAAACGCCCTTCACCGCGTGGACCGCACCCGACTTCCCCTGGTAGGTCTTGACCAGGTCCCTGACCTCCATCAGCGGCACGTCCGACATCGGAAGGACCGGCTCCGGAGTTCTTTGCTCTTCGGGCAAGAGCGAGCGGATGCTCGCGCCGGCCCTGGGCGTGGCGTCGACAAGCTTGCGGGTATAGGCGTGCTGCGGCGCCGTGAACAGACGCTCCGCGCTACCCTCTTCCACCACCTCGCCATCCTTCATCACGACGATCCTGTCGCAATACTGCGCGGCAAGGCCGAGATCGTGCGTGATTACCATGGCACTCATGTCCCGCTCGGCAATGAGTTCGGCGATGAGATCCATGACGGCTTTCTGGGTCGTTATGTCGAGACCCGTCGTCGGTTCGTCTGCGATCAGCAGCTTCGGGTCGCAGGCGAGCGCCAGGGCAATGACGACACGCTGGCACATTCCGCCAGACAGTTCGAACGGGTAGGCGTCGTAGCGTCCCTCCGCGTCCCGGATCTTGACCGCCTCCAGCGCCTTGATCGCTTCCGTCTTCGCGTTGGCCCGGGTTGCCCTGGCGTGGCGGCGCAACACGTCTTCGATCTGGTGCCCGACCTTGCGGATGGGATTGAGCGCAGAGCGCGGGTTCTGGAAGATCATCGAGATCTCGCGGCCGCGCAGATCCCGCATCGTGCTTTCGCGGACGGTCTTCAGGTCGATGCCGCCATAGCTGAGTGCGCCTCCGGTGATGCTGCCATTCCTGTCCAGCAGGCGCATCAGGGCATAGGAGGTCACGGATTTGCCGGACCCGGATTCGCCGACGATCCCGAGAATTTCTCCCTTGTCGATCTCCAGCGAGACCCCCCTGACGGCATTGACGCTGCCACGGCGGGTCTGGAAGGCGACCTTCAGATCCTGGATGGAAAGCAGACTCATGAACGCTGCCGGGGGTCGACAATGTCGCGCAACCCGTCTCCCAGTAGATTGAAGGTGAAAACGGCGAACATGAGCGCCAGGCCGGGGAATATGGCCAGCCACCATTCGCCGGACACGATGAAATTCGCGCCTTCGGCCACCATGATCCCCCATTCCGCCGTGGGCGGCCGCACACCGAGACCGATGAAGCTCAGGCCGGCCGCGTTCAGGATCGCCCAGCCGAGATTGAGGGACACCTGCACCATCATGGGCGGCAGCGCGTTCGGAAAGATGTGCAGGGCAAGCACGCGGATGTCCGAATTGCCGGCAAGCTTGGCGGCCTGCGCGAAGCCCGCGTCGCGCCGAATATTGACCTCGGCCCTGACAAGGCGCGCATAGAAGGGAATATTGATGACCGCGGTCGCATAAACGATGTTCTCCACGGTGTTGCCGAGCGCCGCCACGATGCCCATCGCGAGCACGAACAGCGGAAAGGCCATGATGGTGTCGAACAGGCGGTTCAGCACGGCATCGATCCAGCCGCCCCAGTATCCCGCAATGCTGCCGAGCACGGACCCGATAACGAAGGACAGGGCGACCGCGGCGACGGAGATCGCGAGATCCAGGCGTGTTGCGATCACGACCCGGCTGAGGACATCGCGACCCAGATTGTCGGTCCCGAACCAGTGATCGAGCGAGGGCGGCTGAAGCGCGCGCGCTGCGTTGGATTCAAGCGGATCGTACGGCACCAGGGCCGGACCAAGAACAGCCGTGACGATCAGCACGGCGAACATCGCAAACGCCAGCAGCGTCACCGGGTTGGACCGCAACACGTAGACGATGTGCGCAAACGTGCTGTCTGTCCCCTTCGCTATCCCGGGTGCGCTTGCCAGATCACTCATTTGGTTTCAAATCCGATGCGCGGGTCGATGAGCGTGTAGGTGAGATCAATCACCAGATTGAGGGCGACAAACAGGAGCGCCATTGCGAGCACGAAACCCTGGACGGCGGCATAGTCCGACACGACCAGTGCCTCGACCGCATAGGACCCGATACCCGGCCAGGCAAAGACCTTCTCGACCAGAACGTTGGCGCCGAGGGTGAAGGAAAACACCATTCCGAGCGTGGTGATGACGGGAAGCAGGGCGTTCCGGAACGCGTAGGTGAACAGCACCTTGTCTTCTGTCAGACCGGCGGCACGGGCCGTGCGGATATAGTCCGAGGACAGCGCGCTGAGCATGGCGGCCCGCGTCATTCGTGCCAGCGGAGCGAGCGTGAAGAGTGCCAGCGTCACCGCAGGCAGCACCAGTTGCTTGAGTGCGCCCAGCCAGGTCTCCCAGTCGCCCGCGATGGCGGCATCGATCAGATAAAAACCGGTCACCTGATCCGGCTCGATATAAATGAAATCAAGCCGCCCCAATGGCGAGGGTGCAATCCCGAGCAGGTAGTAGAACACATAGATCAGGACAACACCGGTAAAGAATGTCGGCAGCGACACACCGGCGGTGACAAGCACACGGCACAGGTGATCCACTGCCGACCCCGGGCGTGTGGCTGCAAGCACGCCAAGCGGAATCGCGATCGAGCACGACAGCAGCAGCGCTGTCAGCGTCAGTTCGAGCGAGGCCGGAAGCCGGTTCGCCAGATCCTCCAGGACCGGTTGTCCGGTGGACAGGGAGTTTCCGAGATCGCCGGTGGCGACGTCGCCCGCATAGATGATGAACTGTTCGTAGAGGGGCTTGTCCAGACCGAGCGCCGTCCTGATTTCCGCAATCGATTCCTCGTCAGCGGCAGCACCGGCAAAATAGACGGCCGGGTCGCCCGGGAGGGCGCGGGTCAGCAAGAAGCTGACCACGACAACCCCCAGGATCACGGGAATGGCGTGTGTGATCCTGACCCCGATTGTGGACAAGCGCCCGGACATGCCGATCAGACCTTCTTCAGCCCGCGAACGTCGAGCTGACGGTGGAACCAGTACTCGTAGCCCTCCAGGCTGCTGGTTCCCACGTTCAGCGCCGGTTGCCAGAGGGCAATGCGGGGCACCTCGTCCCAGGCGATCTCGATCATCCGCTTGATCTTCGGTGCGTAGGCCGGATCATCGACATTCATGTGTAGCGTCTCGGAGGTGAGCGTCTCGATCTCTTCATTGCGGTAGTTGGACGAGTTGAAGAGATGGCCTTCGAGATAGGCCCAGAAGAAGTAGTAACAGGGGTAGTTCAGCCATCCGCCGAAGGTTTCAAGGTGCAGCGGCAAGCGCTTTTCAACCAGGGATGCTGTCCGCCAGTTGGCGCCCGGTATCTTTTCGATAGCCGCCTTGACCCCGACCTTGGCAAGGTTCTCCTGGATAAGCAGCGCTGCGGGCTCCATCCAGTCGGCCTGGCTGAGCGAGATGGACAGCGGAACTTCAAAACCCGAGCCGTACCCGGCCTCTTCGAGCAGGGCCTTGGCCTTGTCCAGATCCGTCGAATAGGGGAATTTCTGCGGCCAGGCGATGTCGGACGGTGTGGTCGCATCACCGCCCCACATGGGTGCGCCGCGGCCATAGGCGGCCGTCTGGAAAACCTCCTCGTAAGGAACAGACCAGGCAATCGCCTGACGCACCTTCTTGTCCTTGAACGGTTCGAAGGAAAGGTTCGGGCAAAGGCAGTAGATCGCGTTTTCGATCGGTGTCGTCGCGACGGTGATGTCGCCTTTGTCGGACAGTTCCTTGGCGTCCTTGTTGGGCATGTTGAACGACATGTTGACATCGCCGCGCTCCAGAAGCGCACGCCGGGTTGCCGGGCTAGGCACCTCGCGCAGGACGACCCGCTTGACGGCGGGAACCGGTCCGGAGGTCCAGTTGTCGTTGCGCTCGTAGACAAGCTGTTCGCCCGGCTTCCACGATGCAACCTTGAAGGCGCCGGACCCGGCAGGATTCTTGTGCAGGTATTCCATTGCCCAGGGATCGTCGTCCGTGGCGTGTTCACGCGCGACCTTGGCGTTGATGATCATGGGAACGGGAACGGCAAGATCGGGAAGGGTCAGCTTGGATTTGCGCAGCAGATTGATCTTGAAGGTCATGTCGTCGACAACTTCGAATTGCTCCGGCTTTTCGAGCGATCCGGCCTTCATCTGCACGGTCGGGAACCCGCCGACACTGACGGCCCTGTCGAAGGACCATTTCACGTCGTCTGCCGTAATCGGCGATCCATCCTGGAACTTGCCGTCCGGTCGCAACTTGAAGACAATCGCCATGCCGTCGTCGCTAAACTCCCAGCTTTCCGCGATTTCCGGCTCGATCACCGAGTAGTCGTAGGACAGGCTGCCGTCTTCAAGCGTCTTGGTGCCGAAGCTGACGAGACGGTCATAGACATTTACGGCCACCTGGTAGCTCGGCCGGTTCGTTCCCGTGCGATGGATATCAAGACTATTGATCGTCTGACCGGTGACAGCCACCACGACGTCATTTCCGGCAGCCGTCGCCGGCAGCACCTTCAGGAACGGTAAAACCGACGCTCCGAGCGCCGTTGCGCCGGCACCTTTCAGAAAACTGCGGCGTGAAGTTTCTTTGGTCATGTCAATCCCCTCTTGGAAGGGAGAGGCGATACGCCCTTCCCGCTTTCCAGCACGATGCGCGGAAGCAGTGCGTACTTCTATTGCTATTTTTGCATCCTTGTGCTTCAAAATTTGCAGCGCAACTTCCAAGGCACTGAAAATGAAACACCTTCAGACACTCAAACTGATCGATGCGGTGAACAAGGCCGGCTCGATCCGGAAGGCCGCAGAAGACATGCACATCACGTCGTCGGCACTCAACCGGCGAATCCTGGGTTTCGAGGAGGAATTCGGCGCCCCCATTTTCGAACGTTTGCACGGCGGCGTCCGGCTCAACCCTGCAGGAGAACTCCTGATCGAGCATATACGCGGCCAGATGGCGGATCTTGAGCGCGTGCGAAGTCAGGTTGCGGATCTTTCCGGCCTTCGGCGCGGCCATGTGAGCATTGCGTGCTCGCAGGCATTGCAACCGTATTTCATGCCGGCCCAGATCGCGGCCTACCGGGCGGAACACCCGGGCGTCTCCTTTTCAGTTCAGGTCCGTGACCGCGAGGCGGCGGAAGAAGACCTGCGTGCGTTCCAGAGCGACCTCGCCCTTGTTTTCGAACCCGTTCACCTCGGCGACTTCGACGTTCTGCTTTCCGTGGAACAACCCGTTTTCGCCGTTATGGCGAAGGACCATCCGCTGGTCGGGAAACGGAACCTGCGGCTCCGGGACTGCCTCAGTTTCCCGCATGTCGTCCCGCCGAAGCGGATCGGTATTCGCTTCCTGCTGGACCTGGCCGTCAGCCGCATGTCGCAGAAGCTGGAGCCAATTGCAGAAGCCGACTCGTTCGAATTCATGCGCCACTACGTTCAACAGGAACAGGCCGTCGGCTTTCAGTTCCCAATTGGACTGAACCTTGTAGGCGACAACCGGCTTGTGTTCCGCCCTCTTCCAAAGAGCGATGTCACATACGGCAATCTTACCTTGATGCAGATGAAGGGAAGAACGCTCTCCGTTGCCTCCGCCAGGTTCGCCAACCAGCTTGCCGCCGCGCTGAACGACCGGGCCGGAACCCCGGATTGATCCAGAACCCTTCGGATTGCCCATCTGCAACCAGCCGCGCGCTTGATCTTTTCCTCCCGCACGTTGCTCCGCACCCGGACGTTCGGGAGACTGGCGTGACGTCCGGGCAAAGGGTTGTGGAAAGCCTGCACCATGTTGCGCTAATTACCTAACGTTGCCGCTGATTGCAGACATAGCGTTGCGCAACTGCAATGCGACGACGGGGCCGATTCATGACCTGCAAATCAAGAACACCAAGACTGAGCAGTCGATCTGCGAGCCGAAAACGGGGACCCCTTTCCTGGCGGCCCGGACGAACAAGGTGATGAGACCGGTCAAATCGTGATGGTCTCCGTGATTGCCCCGGAACCGGATGCGGGCTTTGCCGCGAAAGACGATGGACACGCTTCCCCCCAGCTTCACGCGTGCAACAAGGCCGGTCGTCACCCTTCTCACACCCCATTTTCGAAGCACTCGGCGCACAGGTCCAGGTCCTGCGAACGGGAGAGACCTGCCGGCGCTCGTCGAGCGAAAAACAGGGCTCGGACATGAGAGACCACTGAACCATGGCGAAAACCAAGCTTGAGGCATGGGTGCCTTTCCCGGAAACCGCGGCCGACAGGCGCATAAGGGAAAAACAGGAGCTGGGCAAAAAATGGGTTCGGGCGGGAACGCTCCTTGTCACGGCCATCGCGCTGTTGATTTTCTGCCTCCTCTTCGTCAGCTGGATCACGTTCGTCTTCGGCTGGCACGTCCCCGTGATCCTTGTGCTGATCGTTTCCAAGATCATCCTGATCGTGGCCGGGGTGAAGAGCATTGAAGACTAGGGTCGGGTACCATGGTTCTGACGGAAAGCATGATCGACCAGTATATAGAAATGCTTGACAGTTACGGGGCCGCGTTTTCCGTCAATTTCAGGAAATACGACGCCATAAAAGACGATGAGTCCAAGCGTAACATCGGCGGGGAAATCGACAGGTCGCTGGCCGAAGTTCTGAAAGCAGCCAATGGCTTTGCGTCAACGCTGACGTGCCTGGAAACCGAAGAACTGCCCTTTTTCGGCAGATCGGCACTCAAAAGAAAGCGCGCGCAATTGCTTTCCCACTTTCACGCGAACCTGTCACGCATGAGGGGCCACCTATCTTCCGTTCCAAAAGCCTTCCTGGAGGGCGCGAACCTGCAAATCACACGCGACGTCCTGAAAGAGAAAATGATGGGCATGACTTGAGGTGATGACGCGGGCGAGGTTCATCTCGTTCGATCCTGGACGCTCACATCCAGCACAAACACCCCTCACCCCCGCGCTGTTTTCCGCGCCAGACGCGTTTCGCGGTGCCAGACATAGACGCCGGCGGAGACGATGACGGCAGCACCGACATAAGTGAAGGTGTCGGGGAAATCGGCAAAGAAGACCATGCCCCAGACGATCGCAAAGAGCAGTCCGACATAGGTGAAGGGCGCGATGGCGCTGGCTTCGGCAACCATGAGCGCGCGGATGACGCAGAAATGGCCGAGCGCGCCGACGGCCCCCATGACCAGCATCAGCATCGTCGCGGTCGGATCGGGCGTCACCCAGTAGAACGGCACGATCACGCTGAAGACGATCGTACCGAAGGCGGCCGTATAGAGCAGCGATGTCCATGCGTCCTCATTACGGCCGACAAAGCGCGTGGTGAGTGCATAGCCGGCATAGGCGAAGGCGGCGCAGAGCGGCAGCAGCGCAACGCTCGAAAACACGTCCGAGCCCGGGCGGATGATGATCAGGGCACCGATCAGCGCCGCGCCGACACCGAAGGCCCGCCGGGGGCCGAAGCGTTCGCCCAGGATCAGCGCAGCGCCAACGGTAATCAGCACCGGGTTCAGCGACATGATCGCAGCGGCATTTGCCAGACCGATGGTCACGAAGCCGAAAAAGAAGAAGGTCGTCGCCAGAAGCAGGAAGATCGAGCGCAGCAGCTGCAAACCGGGATACCGGGTCTTGAGGACCTGTTTCAGGCGCGGTGCCGCCAGGAGCGCAACCACGACCGTCTGCCCGGTGTAGCGTGCCCAGATCGCCATGACGGTATCGGTGCGGTGCGCGACCTCCTTGGCCATCGCGTCCATCACGCTGAAAAGAAACATCGTCGCGATCATGAGCAAGATGCCTTGCCCCGTACCGCCTAGACCGGGCCTGAATTTCATGAAGGTGCCAAAACTCGCGTAGAACACGAACCTTATAGGAGTTTCGCCGGAACAAATTAAGCGAAAAGTTTCGGCCGGTTGGCACAGGCCTCCTCTGTGGTAGGGGCAGGGGCAGTCGCTGTGCCCCTTCAGGCAAAGGGCAAGCGCATGGCCTCGGCAATCTTGGAGATCAGCCGGCTTCGCGGCGCATTGCGCCGGCTGGCCAGCACCACGCGCCGCTCGAATGCCCCCGCATCCAGCGGCCAGCTGCGTATGCCCTCCGGCACCTTGGTCAGCGCCCGCTTGGGCAAGATAGAGACCCCCAGATCGTGCCGCACCAGGGCTTCGACCGCCTCGAAGGAGTCCACCTCCATGGCGGTCCTCGGGTGCAGACCGCGGGCGAGCAGATAGGCCTCGACCTGCTGCGACAACCGGCTCCTGCGGTCGAACCAGACGAAGGACCGCTCGCCAAGCAGCTCTTCCAGCGTTTCAAGCGGTTCCGTCAGCGAGGTGATGACATGGAACGGTTCGTTGCAGATCCCGGCCAGCACCAGGTTGGGATCGTCCATTTTCGGGTCGGTCACCAGCGCCGCGTGCACGGTGCCGTCGCTCACCAGTTCGATCAGCTTCTGGGACAGTGCAACCATGAGCTCCACCTTGAGGTCCGGGTGCTCGGTATGAATGGCGGCCAGGGCTGGTGCGGTGATGTTGGAGATGGTGGAGGGAACCGCCCCGAGCGTCACCCGTCCATGCAGCCTGCGCCGGTCGGCCAGGGCCTCGATGTCACTGGAAATATCCTCCATGCGCCTGGCGTGTTCCACCAGTGCCAAGCCTTCGGCCGTCAGGACCGGAGGGCGTTTCGAACGGTCGAGGATCAGAAACTCAAGTTCGTCCTCGAGCGCCTTGATCTGAAGGCTGACCGCGGAGTGGCTCAAACCGAGGCTTCTGGCTGCCGCATTCAGCGAACTGTGCTGAGACACCGCAATCACCGTTTTGAGAAAACGAAGGTTCATCCGAGGCTTTAGTGTTAGCTTTTCTAACTTTATATCGCAGTTTTTATCGCTTTTCCATTGGTTTTTTAACACTTATCCTGTTGCAACGTCTTCCAGGGGGCAAGACGACGGGCCGGCCGGTCCCGGGATTTCCGGCCGCGGAAAGGCGATTTCCATGAACACCCATGCCACTTTCTTCACACGGGACCGGACAGGCAATCCCTGGCTGGACCGGATGCGGGACCTTTCTCCGGGGATCGCAGAGCGCGCGGCCCGGTGGGACCGGGAGCGCAGCTATTGCTGGAAGAACGTCGCCGAGCTTTCAGAAGCCGGGCTCATGGGCATGACGATCCCCCGGCGGTTCGGCGGTGGCGGGGCATCGTTCCTCCAGGTAGCTGAGGTCGTCGAGGAAGCCGCGCGTCAGTGCACGCTGACGGCGCGGGTTCTGGTCGAGGCGAATATGGGCGGCATCAGCGCCGTCATGGCCTATGGCACGGACGCGCAGCGCGCCTTCGTGGCTCCCATCGTGCTGGCGGGCGACAAGCCGGCCATCTGCATATCCGAACCCGAGGCAGGCAGTGCCGCCACGCAAATGACCACCCGCGCGGACCGCAAGGGTGACCGCTGGATCCTCAATGGCCGCAAGCACTGGATCACCGGCGGCGGCGTCTCCAAGCTCCATCTGATCTTCGCCCGCGCCTTTGACGAAGTCGGAAGCGAACTCGGCATCGGCGGTTTCCTCGTTCGTGTCGATCCGGCGAAAGGCATCGAGCCGGACGGTTTCACTGTCGTGCGCCTTGAACGCACGATGGGCCTGTGCGGCATGCCGGAAGCAGAACTCGGCTTCGACAATCTCGAAATACCGGACGACATGGTGCTGCGCACCCCGTCCGGTTTCGAACATGGCTTCAAGGACCTGATGACGGCCTATAACAGCCAGCGGGTCGGCGCAGGCACCATTGCAATGGGCGTTGCCGCAGCGGCGCTGGACCGTGCCAAGGACTACATCAGGGAGCGGGAGCAGTTCGGCCGGCCGCTGGCCGAGTTCCAGGGTCTGCAGTGGATGATCGCGGACATGGAGGCGCTGGTCCACGCCTCCAGGCTGATGCTGTTCGAGGCGGCCCATACCGCTTCCCTCTCGGACACCGGTTTCCCCGACATCACAAAAGCTGCCCAGGCGAAGGCCTTCGCGTCGGAAAATGCCATCAAGGTGGTCAATGACGCTCTTCAGATGTTCGGCGCGCGCGGCTATGGTGACCTGGAGCCGCTTGAGCGCATGTACCGCGATGTACGCATGTTCACGATCGGCGGCGGCACCGCGCAGATCCTGAAGACACAGGTCGCCGGGGCCGTTCTGGGGATAAAGACACCGCAAACGCGCCGGGGAACCTGAGCAACAGCACGCAAGGTTCCGGCGACCGGGAGGCCGATCGGCATGGGACTGAGCAGCTATAGTGACGCGAACGATCTGAGCTACACCGCAAGTTCGTCCGAAAGCGCCCTGGAGTTTTCGAAGCTCACCTCCGCCTATTTGGGATTCCGGCGGGAGACCGGAGCGATCCTGAAAGGTCTTCTGGAAAACGATCCGGACATGCCGATGGCCCTTTGCGCAAAGGGTTATTTCGCCAAGCTCATGGGCAGCTCCAACCATTCCGCACGCGCCGCGAGTGTCTCCGAGAACCTCAACGAACACCTCGCGGCGATCAGTGCGAACGAGCGCGAGAAACAGCATGCCGCGGCACTCTCCGCCTGGTGCGACGGCGACCTGGAGAAGACCACGCGCATCTGGGAAGACATCCTGCTTCAGCATCCGACCGACGGATTGGCGCTGAGGCTGGCCCATTTCACACATTTTTATTCCGGCAACGGCAGGCAGATGCGTGATTCCCTGGCTCGGGTGCTGCCGCTCTGGTCCGAGGATCATCCGGACTACGGCTTTCTTTTGGGCATGTATGCCTTCGGACTCGAGGAGTCCGGCGAATACGCGAAGGCCGAAGATTACGGACGCGCGGCGGTGGCCCGCAATCCGCAGGACGCCTGGTCGGTGCACTCGATTGCACACGTTCTTGAGATGACGGAGCGCCACGAAGAGGGGATCGCATGGGTCGCGGGCCTCGAGAAGGACTGGTCGACCGTCAACAATTTCCGCTTTCACCTTTACTGGCACAAATGCCTGTATCACCTGGAGCGCGGCGAATTCGACCTTGTCCTGAAAATTTATGACGAGCAGGTCGCCTCGGACATTGAATCGGATTTCTATCTCGATATCTGCAACTGTTCGTCGCTGCTCTGGCGGCTGGAGATGTTCGGGATCGATGTCGGCGACCGGTGGCGCGACCTGGCTTCGGTGGCGCAGAAACACCTCGGCGACAAGGATCTGATCTTTGTCTCCCTGCATTATCTCATGGCCCTGGTGGCCAATGGCGACAGGGCTGCGGCACGGCAGCTGCAGGACGGCTTGCGGGAATGGTCCGGCCTCGACGGGACACAGGCACGCATCTGCGCCGATGTCGGGCTGGCGATTGCCGAAGGCTTGCAGCGCGCGCGCGATGGCGATTTCGCCACCGCCGTTGCCCGCATGGAACCCGTGCGCTACAGCCTCAACCGGATCGGCGGCAGCGCCGCGCAACGCGACGTCTTCATGATGATCATGCTGGACGCGGCCAAGGCCAGCCACGACGCTCTGAAGGCACGGGCGCTTTTTGCCGACAGGCTGGGCGACAAGGTGCATTCCAGCTGGACCTGGAAGAACTACGGCAGCATCCTTGAAACGATGGGCCGGACGGACGAAGCCGCCCGGGCGCTGGAGAAATCGCGCAAGGTTCTGGCGCGGTAACTGAACGGCATCCTGCGCTCCCCCTACTGTCCGGTTTAACCCACTGCTGTCCGGTTTAACTCGGACTTGATTGAGCGAGTCGATCCCAGCCTATGAACTTGTCATTCCGGCTGAAGCGCAGCGGAAGGCCGGAACCCAGTAACCACCGGATTTTCCGTCTTGTTTCAGTCTCCGGCCACAATGGGTACTGGGTCCCGGTCTTGCCGCTTGCACGGCAAACCGGGACGACAAATCGGGGGAACAATTCCGTATCCCGATTTGGCGCTGCACGGAACTATGTTGCTTTCTCAACGACATAAGTTCGACAGTACTTTCTGAACCGGACAGCAATGGGTTTAACCCGGGAATGGTCCAAGAGGCGGTCCGCCGTCAATGAGCTTGTCGTTCCGGCTGAAGCAAAGCGGTAGCCGGACCGCTATCCGTTCAGTTCGGCGATCAGATGCCAGTGCCACGATCCCGGCTTGCTGTGCAACTTGTCTTCGAGGTAGCTCAGTTCGAACCGGCCGAAGAGGTCAACGAGTTCGCCTGCGCTGCAATAGTAGTGGGGGTGATCCTTGTCATCGTCGCCTTCCCGTACCCAGGTGTCGGGCGCAACTTCGGTGCCGATGCCGAAGTTGGCGTTCCTCTTGGACAGCATCGTGCCCTGATAGAGCCCGCCCGGTTTCAGAACACGGGCGATTTCAGACACACACTTGCGGACAATCTCCGGGTCGCCGTGATAGATGACGTTGAAGGACAGGACATAGTCGAAGACACCGTCCTCGAACGGCAACTCGGTCATCGACGCGAGATGTGTTGCGATCCTGAGATCCTCGCCCCGTGCGCTTTCCTGCAGCTCCTGAAGACCGGCCTCGGACAGATCCATGGCATGGGTGTCGAAACCGGCCCTTGCAAAGGCCAGTGCGTGACGTCCGACGCCACAGCCCAGGTCCAGGGCCTTGATCTGCCCCTTTGGGGCAAGCTTACCGATCAGAGCGGAGACGTCTTCGGCAGGTTGCAGCCAGTCAGCGCGCCCCTCTTCGGTCTGCCAGCGCTTATCCCATGCCAGGTGCGCGGTGTCGGTTTTTTCCATTGGTTGCGTGACGCTCATCGGGGCGATCCTTCCAGTATCTTGTTGCGGGCGATGTTGCCCAGACGTTCGACAAAGAGCACCAGGACGAAGATCATCAGGATGATCGTCATGGCGAGCTGGTAATCGAAGAAATCCATTGCGACCTTGAGTTCGATGCCGATCCCCCCTGCCCCGACCAGGCCGAGGACGACCGAAGAGCGGGTTGCCTTTTCAAGGGCAAAGAGAGATGTCGTGATGAAAGTCGGCATCGCGGCGGGAACGACCGCGCAGAAGATCGTGTCGACCTTGCCGGCACCGGCTGCGGTCAGCGCCTCGCTCGGACCCTTTTCGACATCTTCCATGGATTCGGCGAAGAAGCGTCCGCAGAAGCCGATCGTGTCTACGGCAATGGCAAGGGTTCCCGCGAAGGGGCCGAGGCCCACCGTAATCACGAAAACCAACGCCCAGACGAGATCGGGAACCGTTCGAAACAGCGCGATGAGCAATCGCGACGAGGTATAGAAAAACCGGGAAACAATCGTTTGCCGCGCCAGTCCCCTGGCGGCGAGGACTGCGAGCGGCAGGCTGACAATGATCCCGATAATGGTTCCGGCTAGCGCCATCTGGAAAGTTTCAAGAAGGGCGAGCGACAGCTGCGGCAACCGTTCTGCGGAGGGCGGCCAGGCCCGCGACAGAAAGTCGGCCATTGCCGGACCACCCGACAAAAGGGCTGAAAGCGAGAAGCCTGCCCCCTGAAACGACCAGATGACGAAGGCTGCGATCGCCACATAGACCGTGAACTGGAACGCGCCCGGGCGCTCGAAACGGCCTGGTAGACGGCGTTCCGTCTTGTAGTCGGTGTCAGCCATAGTGCCGGCCCAGATCGGTTGGTGAAAGCGTGCTGCTTGCCGCATCAAGGACAATCTCGCCGCGCCTGATTGCAAGTACCCGGTCGGAGTAGCTCAACGCCTGTTCGACATTATGCGAGGTGAACAGCAGGGTGATGCCCTGTTCGCGCGTGAGCTGGAGGAACAGTTCCATGACCTCGTGTCCAGCGACTGGATCGAGGCTCGCGACAGGTTCATCCGCAACCACCATCTTGGGTTCCTGCATCAGCGCCCTTGCGATGGCGACACGCTGCGACTGGCCACCGGACAACTGGTCCGCGCGCTGCAGGGCCTTGTCCGCAAGGCCGACACGTTCCAGACAGTCCATCGCCCTTTCGCGGCGTTCGGCGGGGGCGAACACCTGCGACCATCCGCGGATCCCGCCGGAACGGCCGAGACTACCGTGGATCACGTTGGTCAGCGCCGAGACGCGTGGCACGAGATTGTGCTTTTGAAAAACGAAACCGACCTCGGCGCGGATCATGCGCAATCTGCTCAGGCGCAGGGACGAGACATCAGTGCCAAACAGCTGCACTGATCCGTGTTCCGGTTCAATCAGGCGCAGGGCGCAGCGAAGCGCCGTCGACTTTCCCGCTCCGTTGGAGCCGATCAAGGCCACGGCTTCCCGGTTGCGCACCGAGAAGGAGACGCCGCGCAGAACTTCCTTGTCCTTGCCGAACGACTTGCAAAGACCATGAACCGACAGGTCGCTGCGGCTGTTTTCGGCAAAAACTGCAGGGAGTGCCGCCGGCGCTGTAGCGCCGGCGATCTGATGTTGGGCTTGCGCCATCATTCACCGATAAACTTGTCGTATTGCGGGAAACCGGCGGTGGTGTACATCGACCGAACAAGGTCGTAGGCACCGTCTTCGATGGCAACGAGATCCATGCCGCCGTACTTGTCGTTTTCCTCGTGTTGCAGGATCGCAGTGATGATGGCGTCCTTGTTATCCAGGATCGCCGTGCGCACACCGTCGGCCGCGGCCGCGTCGACATGCGAGGCGACCATGAGCATGTCGTTCGGCAGATCGCCGGACCGCGCAATCACACGGAAGAAACCGTTGGGCACGCTCTCGTCCTTGTTGCGGACCCTTGTCCACGAATTGTGATTGGTGCCCATGCCGTCGATATCGCCCTTCTTCAACGCCTCATGCGCAATGTTGCGGGACGTGTGAAGCTTGTTGACATCCTTGACGGGATCAACACCGTAGTCGGCCATGAGCTGCATCGGGCAGAGCATGTTGGACGTGGACCCGACATCACCGAAGGCAACTTTCTTGCCTTTCAGATCGGCCGGGCGGGTGATGCCGCTGTCAGCGCGAACCACGATTGCGCAAAAATAGTCCGGACGGCCAAGGCCGATTAGCGGCGTGGCGTCGGTCAGCTTGTTGATGACGATGTATTCCGCCGGCCCGGTGACAACGAAGTCGACCTTTTTCGCGCGCAGCGCTTCCGCAGCTGCCGTACGGCTGGTAACCGGGAAAAACTCGAATGTGTGGTCGGTCGCATTCTCAAGAGCCTCCTTGAAGGGCCCCCATTCAAGCTGCAGTCGCTCCAGTCCCTCCACATCCGTGACGGCCAGTCTGTACGTGTCGGCCAGGGTGGATGAAAGTGAAAGCGCGAGCGCAGCGGCCGCGAGCGCGGCAGATTTCAAGAAACGCATTTTTGGAACTCCCCAAGAAGCCGAGACATCACCGGCAAAGCGGGGCGAGCCTAGCGAGGCCACGGGCTTCGAATGTGAAAGAAATGTGTAAAATTTACGAAATTTACTTCAAAAATTCTTGGAGTAAATGCATCATATCTACAGATTTTTTCTACTTCATTTTCTAAATCTTATACTTATTTATTTCCTGGCAAATAAAATGCGTAGCTTCGTCACAAAAAATCATAAAAGTATAATCGTATAGACATCTGCAAACCGCAGAACTCTGCTAGGTGCGTCCACGTTTCGCGGAGGGCGCCATGCTGATCATTGAACAATTATCAAAAGTATTCGGGGACTTGGTAGCGGTCGACAGTGTTTCACTGGCGATCCCCAGGGGGCAGATGGTCGGCGTGATCGGCCGGTCCGGTGCCGGCAAATCCACATTGCTTCGCATGGTCAACCGCCTCGCGGATCCCAGCCAAGGCACAATCGTCAATGATGGCCAGAACGTCACCGCCCTGAAGGGCCGGGATCTGCGGCTCTGGCGGGCGTCCTGCGCGATGATTTTTCAGCAGTTCAATCTTGTCGAACGCATGGATGTGCTGACCAACGTCATGGTCGGGCGGATTGCCCATACCGGGTTCGCGCGCTCGATGCTGAAGTCCTTCACCGACGAAGACAGGGCCCTTGCCATTCACGCCCTTGACCGGCTTGACCTCGTGCCACAGGCGCTTCAGCGGGCGGGCACGCTGTCCGGCGGTCAGCAGCAGCGCGTCGCAATCGCCAAGGCCCTGGTGCAGAACCCGCGCATCATGCTTGCGGACGAACCGATCGCCTCGCTGGACCCGGCAAATGCAAGCCGCGTGATGGACGCTCTCAGGCAGATCAACAAGGACGACGGCCTGACGGTTCTTGTCAATCTCCACACACTGGATACCGCGCGCGCCTATTGCGACCGTATCGTCGCGATGAAAGCGGGCAAGGTTCATTTCGATGGCGTCCCAGCTGATCTGACCACCGACAAGGTGCGCGCCATCTACGGCACGGAAGGCCTCGGAGACGACATCGATGAAGCCGTCACCTCCACTTCTCTTCACCCGACTTCGCCGCGACAGCCGAAGCAGGCTGTCGGGGCGTGAACCGCGCGTGCTGGTTCCAGGCATGCGCCTCTCGTGCGGCCGCGTCCGCGCACTACCCGCCGTCCCTTGCGGCGAACATGGAGACTACGATGAAGGCTATTTTCGCAGCAGCGGTTTCAGCTGTCGTTCTTGCCACCTCGCCGGCGCTGGCAGAGAGCTGGAAAGATCAATACAAGACCATCAAGTTCGGCATTCTTTCCGGTGAAAACGAGAAAGACCGGATCGCGCGCTATACCCCGTTCGAGAAATATCTGGAGAACCAGCTCGGCGTTGAGGTCGAGATCTTCACGGCAGGTTCGTATGACGGCGTCATCCAGGCGATTGCCGCCGACCAGATCGAGTTCGCCTTTTTCGGGTCCTCTTCCTATGCGGCGGCCTACACGGAAACGAATGGCGGCGTCGTTCCGCTCGTTTCCCGCCTGCAGAAGGACGGCTCCACCGGCTACTTCTCCGTTATCGCGGTCCGTTGCGACAGCGGCCTGACGTCGCTTGACGACCTGAAGGGCAAGACACTCGCGTTCGCCGATCCCGATTCCACGTCCGGCTATGCCGTCCCCTACTTCAACCTGAACAAAGAAGGCTACGACCCGAAAACCTATTTCGGTGCGACGCCGTTTTCCGGTGCGCACGAGACCGGTGTTCTGGGCGTCGCAAACAAGCAATACGACGCGGCAGCGACCTACATCACCAATGAGACCAACGGCATTCCCCAGCGCATGGTCACGAAGGGCATGATCAAGGAAGGCGAGATCTGCATGATCTGGAAGTCGCCCGAGATCACCTCCGGCCCGCTGGCGGCCCGCGCCAACCTTCCCGAAGGCCTGATCCAGGACATGCGCAAGGCGGTCATGGACATTCCGGAAAACGACACGCTTGCCTTCATCGAAATGACAGGCGGCGAAGACTCCACGCAACAAGGCTGGATCGAGGTCGACCACGACCGGTACCAGTGGATCGTGGACATGCGTGACTGGCTGAAGAAACAGCGCCGCGGCTAACCGTCAAAAATACCGGAGAGGTGCGCTTGCACCTCTCTTTTTTCCAGTTCGGCAGACCCCTCCATGACAGTTCATTCCGCAGCGATCGATCAGTTCGAAATCGAATATGCCGCAACGCGCAAGGCAGCGCTCCGTATCAACCTGATTTCGACCACCCTGTTCGGCATCTGCTTCTTCTTCGCCGCGTGGATCGGCGGCTTCTTCGACATGACTGACGTCACCCTTCCGAACGGTAACAGGGTCTCGATGTGGAAGATCTGGGCGGGTCTGCCCCGGCTCGGGGAGTACCTGTACAAGACCCTTCCGGTGCTCCGCTGGGATACGCTCGGAGCGGATATCGCCAACTGGTTCTGGCGCTGGAAAGTCTGGCTCGAACTCCTGATCGAGACGGTCCTGATTGCCTATCTGGCGACGCTCATGGGCGTTGTCGGTGCGTTTCTGCTCAGTTTTCCGGCCTCCAGGAACCTGGCACCCAATGCTCTCGTTCTCAATCTGACGCGCCGCTACCTGGAGATCGTGCGAACGGTGCCGGAACTCGTCTGGGCCCTGATCTTCGTTTTCTGCTTTGGCGTCGGTCCCCTTGCGGGCGTTCTTGCCATCGGCCTTCACTCCACCGGGGCTCTCGGGAAACTTTACTCCGAGGCCAACGAGAATGCCGACATGCGCGCGGTTGAAGGCGTCAAGGCGTCCGGTGGCTCCTGGTTCGATCAGGTCCGCTACGGCATCGTCCCGCAGGTTGTTCCGAATATCATCAGCTACACGCTGCTCCGGTTCGAGATCAACGTTCGCTCTTCATCGATCATCGGGTTCGTTGGTGCGGGCGGACTCGGCCAGGAAATCCGGGTCGCCATGTCGCTACAGGAATACACCGATCTGTCCGCGCTCTTCATCATCATCTTCGTGACGGTCATCCTCATCGACATGATCAGCGAAAAGATCCGGCACCGGATCATCGGGCTGACGGGCAAGGGAGTTTGAATATGGACAGATCATCCAGGAGGCTCGCCGAAGCCCAGGATCTGGTACCCGGAGCTTTCCAGACATCCTTGAAGGCGAAGATGATCCAGATCTCCGGCTGGACGGCCTTTGTGCTGCTGACGGCCTGGTGCCTGTGGGACTTCGGGTTTGCACCCGGCCGCATCCTGGACGGCATCACGCGTTTCGGAACCGTCCTTTCCTTCATGTTCCCCCCGCATGTCTGGGAGACCTGGGAGGAATGGCGCGAGGTCTTCAAAGGACTTGGCGAAACGGTCGCGATGGCGTTCATGGGAACCCTACTCGGGGCCGTTGTCGCCTTTCCGCTTTCATTCCTGGGCGCGAAGAACATCATGCCGATCTCCTGGCTGCGGCTGGGTACCCGCCGCGGTTTCGACGCCCTGCGGGCCGTCGAGCAGATCATTCTCGCGCTGATCTTCATCCGGGCCTTCGGCCTCGGACCGCTGGCCGGGATCCTGGCCATCGCCGTTTCGGAAATCGGCACCTTTTCAAAACTGTTCTCCGAAGCGCTCGAAAACACCTCGAAGAAACCCGTTGACGGGGTCAAGGCCTCCGGTGGCGGCACCTTGCAGACAATCCGCTTTGCCGTCCTGCCGCAGGCGCTTCCAGTGATCCTGTCGGTGATTCTCTACAATTTTGAATCCAATACGCGTTCAGGCACGATTCTCGGCATCGTCGGGGCCGGTGGCATCGGCTTTCTGCTGGCCGACCGTATCAGCGCCTACCGGTGGCCGGAAGCCTGGTCGATCATCTTCCTGATCATCTTCACCGTGTACCTGATCGACGCCTTGTCGGGATACCTGCGGCGGCGGCTGATCGGCAGTGATGAAAAAGGCCGGGGCTGAGGAAAGACAGGGGCCAGAGCGGCAAACCGCGCGTTTGTTACAGAACGCGCTGCGCCTTCAGCCAGGCCTGTCTGACAACAGGATGACCGGCATGGACGCCGACATGCAAAAGATCCGCCCGTTTGCCGACAGCGATCTCGCCCCTGTCCGACAGTCCGGACACCTCGGCCGGTGTCTTGGTCACCGTGCGGATGGCGCCTGGAAGATCCTCGTTGAAGTCCGCATTGGAGGCGACCATGAAGACGGCGTCCAGCATTGAGCGGGGCACATAGTCGGACGCCAGAATATCGACCAGCCCTTCCGCCATCAGGTCCTTGACGGCGACGTTGCCGGATTGCGAGCCGCCGCGCAGCACATTGGGTGCGCCGCCGACAACCGACATGCCGTGGCTCTTTGCCTTGCGCGCTGCTGCGAGCGTGCATGGAAACTCCGAGACCGTAACGCCTTCGGCGAGCGCTTCGTCGACATGGTGCAATTCGGTGTCGTCATGGCTCAGGAGGGGCAGGCCGCGTTCGCGAGCCAGGGCGACAACCGCAGGACGCACCTTCGCGCTGATGTCGTCGGAGAAATCCAAAAGGCCCCTCACCGACTTTTCCGCATCCGCGCGCGTTTCGCCGGTGTCGGCCATGCGCCGCTGCATATAGGCCTCGATGTCCTTGCTTTGGCGGCGCCCCGGAAGGTGTTCCATGACGGACACCATGCGCACGATCGGCTTGGCGATATTTTCTTCCGTCAGGCGCGCCGTCTCCGCATCCGTGATCTCGCAGCGAAGATGCACGAGATGCTCGGCACGGAAGATCCCGGCCGACTGGGCCGCCTCGATGGCATCCACCATGGGGCCGAGCACTTCGCGCCGTTCCGGCTTCGTGACCGTAGCCCCGACGCAAAGACTGTCGAACACCGTGGTGATGCCGCTGCCGATGATCTGCGCGTCGTGGGCAAGGGCCGCGCGCAGCGGGTCCCATTTCACATGCGCGCGCGGATAGACATGTTTCTCGAAATGATCGGTGTGGATGTCCACCAGACCGGGGATCAGGTAGTCGCCGTCCAGATCGTCGCCAGCCTGCGGGGTAACTCCGGTGTCGATGGCGACGATCTGCCCGCCAGAGATCGCCACGTGCCCCTGAACAACTTCGTCAGCGAGAACGATCCTGGCGTTCTTGAGAACCGTCAGTTCGCTTCCGGTCGGCAGGGTCTTGTCGGCAAAGGTCATGGCTCACTCCGGCATGGCAGGCGACCCCGAGGCATGCGGGATCGCGCCGTTCTGGTTCAGGAAAGAGGCCTTCTACTCCCAAATGCGCCACTTATTGTGACAGTTTGGGGAAGAGACTGTGACATCCCGAGGGTTTCAGTCCCGGCTGGCGCCGCATCCGGAACACGCCCTTTTAGCGCACCATGGTCAGCCGGTTCCAGTCCGCATAGTCGGGCGAGCCCTCACGGCGGATTTCCCCCCGATAGCCGTATTCCACCATATGCACCATCACGGACGTTTCGTCTGCCAGAATGACGGCATAGCTCTCATGAAGATCGGAGGCGCTGAGATTGCCGCCGTTGCCGAAGTCGGGCCATCCCGCATGATTGGTTCCGCGTGGCGCACTGAAGGGCACACCGTGGAATGATCCGCAAAGCGGCAGGTGGCAGTGTCCGTGGAAGATATGCCGGACTTTGGACTGATGCTTCTTGATGACCTGACCCAGTTCGAAGGCATCCTGCAGCATGATCTTGTCCATCGGCGCAATCCCGGTCGGGACAGGATTGTGATGCATGAAGATAAACACGGGTCCACGCGCAGCGGTCAATTCGGCGTCAAGCCATCGCAGACGCCTGTCGCAATAGAATCCGGCGTGCGAATTCGGACCCCATGTGTCGAGAAGGAGGGCGCGGCCGCCGGGAAGATCCAGCGCTGACTGAACAAAGCCGTTTTCGTCGACACGTTCTGGAAAGACGGAAACGAACACGTCGCGTTCGTCGTGGTTGCCGATGCACAGGGAAACCGGAACCGGCGACGTGGCGATCAGGTCCTTGAGGCGCAGGTAGTCGGCACGATCGCCCCAGTCGGACAGGTCACCCGTGATGACAAGCGCATCCGCATCCGGATGATGGGTGATCGCATGATCGAGCGCTTTCTTGAAATTGTCGTTCGGTTCGCGTCCACCGATGGTTTCACCGGGCGTGGTCAGGTGAATGTCTGTCAGCTGAAGAAGTTTCACGTCTTCCTCCGGTTCTTGTTGTGATTGAACTGCCACCCGCTCGTGCGGGTGGCAGCGATTTTTCGAACTGAGGCGTGATCAGTTGGACGGCAGCAGGTCCTGAACTTCCTCGGTCAGTTCTTCCTGCAGTTCGCCCATGTCCTCGAATTCACCGGTGACGATGCCCTCGATGCCGTCATAGATCACCTGGGTGACCGCCAGGCCGTTGTCGCCGGGGTAGGCCTGCCAGTCGCGCAACAGCGGCAGCTGACGGACGGCGGTTTCCTTGTTCGGGTTCTGCTTGTAGAAATCGGCAAGGATGACTTCGTTCGCGGCCTTGTTCGGCGGCATGTAACCGGTCGTGCGGGCCACGTCGGCAGCGCCTTCGCCGGAGGTGATGAATTTCAGCCATTTCCAGGAGGCGTCCAATACCTTCGGATCATCGCTGGTGGAAACCAGCATGGCCGAGTTGCCACCGGCCGGCAGTCCCATGGGCCCGTTTGCAACGAGACCGGGATACTCATTTGTTTTCAGTTCAAAGTCGCCCTTGGCGCGCTCAACGGCGCCCAGTGCGGATGTCGACCAGAACATCATGCCGATTTCGCCGGCGGAGAAGGATGCGAGCGCCGCCTTCCATTCGATGTTCTGCATGTCGCAGCCGCGGAAAAGGCCTTTCATGGTCTCAAGAGCCTTCAGGCCCTCCGGCGACGCAATCTGGATTTCGTTGCCTTCCATGGTCGCCTTGTCCTGCGACCACATCAGCGCCTGCAGGAACCAGTTGCCGGTGATGTTCCAGCCCCAGAACATCGGGTTCTTCACACCGGCCTCGCGCAGCGTGCCGCAAACCTCGACGACCTCGTCCCAGGTTTTCGGAAGCTGGTCAGCGGAGGTGATGCCGGCTTTCGCCATGACGTCCATGTTGTAGTAGCCGACCGGAAGCGAGATGGAGAACGGCAGGCCGTAGATGTCGTCGTTGAACGTGCCGAGCGCCAGCATGGCATCGTGATAGCCGTCCTTGGCGAAGTCTTCCTCCTTGAGGATGAAAGGTTCAAGCGACTTGGCGATGCCCTTCTCGACCAGGATCGCCTGGCGGTTGAGGCCCTGCATGGTGACGTCGGGCAGCGTGCCGGCGACAGCTTCGCGCAGGATCGTGTTGGTGCCGTCTTCGTAGGATTCGTAGGTTGCCCGGATCTTCACGTCGATGTTCGGATGCTGCTCCTTGAACTTGGGCAGGATCTTTTCATAGGTCACATCGAACAAGTGGCTATAGGGGTAAGCGAACTCGATGGTAATCGTGTCTTGCGCCTGTGCGGCGGATGCCGCGAACAGCATTGCTATTGCGGTGAGGGTCTTTTTCATGGAACTCTCCGTCTGTTGCCGGGGGAACGGCAGGTCGCCAAACTCGCCCGTTCCCTTGTGATCCCTTCAGCGGGATTTCGGTGATGGGACCGCCTGAGGGCGGTCCCGCAAATCGGCCGGGTCATTTCATCCCCGACAATGTGATGCCTTCGATGAAGCGCCGCTGCGCGATCGTGAAGGCCACGATCAGGGGCGCGACGATGATGGTCGCGGTGGCCATCATCGGCCCGAAATTGTCGCCGTCCGCATCCCCCTTGAACTCGCGAAGCCCGAGCGGCGGCGTGAACAGGGACCGGTCTCCCGTGACCACGATGCGCGGCCAGAAATAGTCGTTCCAGTGCGCCACCACCGAGAAGATCGCAAAGGCCAGCAACGCGGGGACCGCCGTCGGCAGCATCACGTTCCAGATGATGGAAAACTCGCTCATGCCGTCCATGCGTGCCGCGTCGATCAGATCGTCCGGAACCGTCATGAAGAATTGCCGCATGAGGAAGATGCCGAAGACCGAGATCGTCCAGGGAATGACAAGCGCCGCGTAAGTGTTGGTGAGCCCGAGCTTTGCCAGCATGATGTAGAGCGGCAGCGCAATGGCATGCACGGGGATGAGCAGGCAGAAGAGAACCAGACCGAAGACGGCTTCCCGGCCCCAGAAACGCAGCTTTGCAAGGGCATAGGCACAGGGCAACGCGACCAGCACCTGAATGAAGAAGATCGATGCCGTCACCACGACGCCGTTGAAGAGGTAGCGCATCAGCGGCGCCTTTTCGAAAGCGGTGGTGTAGTTGTAGATGAATGGGGTCACCATGCAGTCGGCAACATCCCTGCCGAGCTTGATGCAGTAGTCGTCCCTGAAGAGTTCCTGCGTGCCGAAAAACCCGCCGGTGTTCTGCATGATCTCCGCCGGGCTTTTGAAACTGTAGCTCAGCATCACGTAGAACGGCAGCAGAACGATCAGGCTGCCGAGGATCAGAACGACGTGCCTGATCGTTTCGGCGGCCGAAAACCGGAACGCAGGAAGGGCTACAGCGCTTGTGGCCGGAAGGCTCGCGTCACTCATGTGTAATGCACTCTTCTTTCAACGAGCCAGCGCTGGACAATCGTGAGGAACATCACGAAAGCCAGGAAGACCACGGTTATCGCGGCACCAATGCCCATCAGGTTCTGCTGGATCGCCTTTTCGTAGATGGCAAACATCATCACGTAGACCGATTTCGACGGCCCTCCGCCCTGCGGGTAGAACGCCTCTACCGTGTCGAAGACCTGGAAGGAGCGGATGAAGGAAATCGTGACGACGAAGACGGTCGTCGGCCCCAGCATCGGCCAGGTAACCAGTCGGAACCGGTCCCAGGCGGTCTCCGCCCCGTCCATCTCGGCCGCGTGATAGAGTTCGCGCGGCACGCTTGTCAGCCCGGCAAGATAGAGCACCATGTTGAAGCCGAAACCCTGCCACACGCCGATGAAGGCCACGGTCCAGATCGCGTAGTCGCGGTCCGTCAGCCAGAGCGGAAAGCCGCGCTCGCAACCGTTCGCGAACCAGGACCAGGCTTCCAGAAAGGAACCGCAACCCCGTTCCAGCGTGGAATTGACGATGCCGATCGTTGGGTGGAAAGCGAATTCCCAGACAATGGCCATCGCAATCAGTGCCGCCATCACGGGCAGGAAATAGATCGTCTTGTAGAGATCGCCGAAGCGCCCGGTTGAATTGATCAGCAGCGCCGCGCCAAGGCCGAGACCGACGGACAGCGGCACGACGACGAAGACATAACGGAAGGTCGCGCCGAACATCTTCTCGTAGGTCGAGTGTGTGAAGATCTTCTCGTAATTCTCGAGGCCGACGAATTCAGCCCCCGGATTGCCGAGGCTGTAATCGGTAAAACTGAGTGCGCCGGCAATGGCAATCGGCATCAGCAGGATGACGACCATCAGAAACAAAGCGGGGCCGACAAACCACCAGTGCGCCTTGGTGGTCTGCATCACGCCACCTCGGCAACGTTGCCGGCGGCGGCGCTTTTCAGATCCAGCCTTTTGCCGTCCTTGCCGAAGACGAGCGCCTGGCCGTGCTCACGAATGACATGGACAGTCTGGCCGAAGGACGCCCCCTGCCCCTCATGTGGCGACACCCGCACGACAAGCCTTTGAGACCCGTTCAGAACCGACACATGCAGGTAGATGTCAGCGCCGAGGTTTTCCTTGTGCACGATCTGGCCCGAAAGGGCCTCCGGCGTCCCCTTTTCGCACAGCGACAGGTGTTCCGGACGCAGTCCGATACTGACCGACCCGACCACCCCCCCTTGTCGCCGCGCGGGAAAGCACGATCTCACCGCAGCGCGCATGTCCATTCTTGTCGAGAGAACCTGGCAGGAGGTTGATTTTCGGCGCGCCGACAAACTCCGCAACCCGCAGATCCTGCGGATCGTTGTAGACGTCGTGCGGCGCGCCGAGCTGAAGAATTTCGCCGTCCATCATGACAGCCATCCGGTCCGACATGGTCAGCGCTTCCGCCTGGTCGTGAGTCACGTAGACGAATGTCGTCTTCAGCGACCTGTGCAGTTCGGCAAGCTCCGAGCGCATGTGAATACGCAGGGCGGCATCCAGGTTCGAAAGAGGTTCGTCCATCAGAAAGGCAACAGGCTTGCGCACCATGGCACGGCCGAGCGCTGCCCTTTGCCGTTGTCCGCCTGACAACTGGCCGGGTTTGCGGTCCAGCAGATGATCGATCTTCAGGATCTGCGCTGTCTCGCGAACCTGTTCCACGATTGCCCTGTATTGACCGCGCGCGAGCACCGGTCCCAAAAAAGGCAAACGGCCGGCAAGCGACAGATCCCGCAGCTTCAGTGGTGTCATCATGTTCTGCAGGACGGTCAGATGCGGATAAAGTGCGTAGGACTGAAACACCATGGCAAGGTTGCGTCTGGCCGGACGGACGGCATTCACGGTCTTGCCGCCGATGACAACCTCCCCGGAAGACGGGGCTTCCAGTCCGGCAAGAATGCGCAACAGGGTGGATTTTCCGCAGCCCGAGGGACCGACAAGCGTCAGGAATTCTCCGTCGGCGATATCAAGACTGATGCCGTTCAGAACCGACGTGGTTCCAAAGCTCTTTTCAATCGATGACAAGGAAATTGCGGTCATGTATCGCTCCCGGTTTCGCGGGCAAGCTAGACAGTCTGATTGAACCGGGTGTGACGTAATATTAGTGTTGCTAATGGCTCCTATGGTTTGGCAGCGCTGGTAACACGGAACTGTCATGAACACCCCGCCAAGCCCCTATCAGATCAAGGCCTTCACGCATGTCGCACGCGAAGGCAGCTTCTCGCTTGCGGCAAAGGCTCTCGGCGTTACCCAGTCCTCCGTCACGCAACACGTTGGAAAACTTGAAACAGTGATGGGAACCCAGCTGTTCATTCGCCGCCGGGGCGCGCTGGAGCTGACCCGGGCAGGCAGGGAACTCTTCGCCATTTCCGACCGGCTCACGACACTGGAGCAATTGGTCAACGAAAAGATCAGCGATTTCAGCTCGTTGACCGATGGCCATATCAAGCTGATTGCAAACGCTCCACGCCCTGCCATGCCGATCATCGCCGAATACGGAAAGCGCTACCCGCAGGTCCAGATCGACTTCACGCTCTATGACTGGACGTCGGCAATGTCGCTTCTGAACGAACGGCAGGTCGACATGGCGATCATCACGGAGCCTCCGCAAAGCGACAACTTCGTCACCCATGAACTGCGCCGCTCCAGGTATATGGCTTACATGCGGTGCGATCACCGGCTGGCGAACAGGGATGTGGTGTCGCTCAAGGAATTGCAAAGCGAGACGCTGGTCCTGCCTGGCGACGGATCGCTCACGCAAAGGGTGGCAAACGCCAAGATCCGCAAGCACGGCCTGACCTTCCCGCGCATATTGAAAACGACCACGTTCCCGATGGTCAAGGAGGCCCTTCTGCACAATCTGGGCGTGGGTCTTCTATTGGAAAACAGCCTCTATCCGTCACAGAACCTCGTGGCGATACCGGTTCTGGAAATGCAAGAGACCTACCGCGATTGCGTCGTCATACCGAAGGACAAGAACGACTTGCGCCTGATCAAGAGCTTTCTCGGTGTGTGCATAGAACTGGTCTTCTCGGAAGAAGACGCCCTGGATGACACCCGCCGCCAATAGGGAGAACAGGCCAGCGGCGCTTCACGCAGCAAGCGTGAGCGCGCCGCGTGACCGCAGTGTTGCAACGGACGTGTCGCCGAAACCGCGGATATCGACCGTCCTGGGATCTGCCGCGACAAGCCCTTCCGGACCGTCGGCGCAGAATTCTGCTGTGGCTGTTACCTCCATCGGGTTTGACAGGGCCTGCAGCCGCGACGCCAGGTTCACCGCAGGACCAAAGACGTCGTAGACGTATTTCTGCACGCCCACCACCGAACCGACGACCGAGCCCGATGCAACGCCGATCCGGGCCTGCCACTTGTGGGCATGGCTCTGATTGCGTCTTTCCAGATAGCGGATCATCTTGAACGCGCACTGGGAAACGGCGGCAGCATGATCCGGGTCAGGTGTCGGCAAGCCCGCAACGGCGAGATAGGCATCGCCAATTGTCTTGATCCGCTCGCAGCCGTGCATTTCGGCAATTCGGTCGAATGCCGTGAAGATGTCGTTCAGCTCCGTCACGGTAACGGTCGGGTCTGCGGCGGCAGCCATCTGGGTGAAGCCGACGAAATCCAGCATGAGCACGGAAACCGGTTCGTAGAGCTTCGGCGTGACCGTTCCGAAGGCCGTGTATTCCTCGTAGACGGAGCGCGGCATGACGTTGAGAAGCAGCTTCTCGACCCGGTTCTTCTCCAGTTCCAGCTCACGCGCCTTGCGCTCGGCAATGCGGGCGTAGCTGTCGATCATGGCTTCGGTTTCGCGCAGCCGCGAGATGTTCTGACATTCAACAACGAGTATCCTGCTGCCGTCGCTTTCCGCGTGCCGGATCACCGTTTCGATTGTCAGAAGCCGGCGCCTGCGTTTCAGTGCGACATCGAGCTTGACTGCCTCCTGCCCCTCGAGGCGCTGCAGAAGTTCCGCGCGTGTCACGTTCGCAAATGCACCGTCCAGGGTCGCGTTTTCGCCGACATCGAACCAGTCTGCAAATGCCGGGTTCCGGTAACGGATCGACAGATCCTCCGGATCCGCCAGCGCAACGCCGACACCGATATTGGACAGCATGCGCATGCTGATCGTATCGATATTCATGCCGCCTTGCTCCTCCTGACGATGACCGATCGCCGTGCTTCGACCGCCGCGATTGCCTTCACCCGGTCCTGCTTCTCGAAGCCCGCGTCCGTGAGGGTTTCGTTCAGGATCAGCGCGATCTCGTCGAAATGGTGATGCCCGACTTCCAGATGCGCATGCGCCATCGCCAGGCGCGCATCCGAGACCTCGACCGGTCCGCCGAGCAGGCCGGCGATCATCTTGGTCTGGTGATCGATGAGCCGGGCCATGTTGACGTCTTCGAAGAAGTGGCCGACGACGTCATTGTCGAGCGCGCGTTCATAGAACTCCGTCACGACCTGGCGTACGCCCGGAAAGCCACCGTATTTCTCATAAAGCGTCTGCTTGCTGCCAGTCATTTGATTGCTCCATTCCAGGGGGCTGCGTTTGAGGAGACGCGCGGGCCTGACGCCGCCCGCGCATTCTAGGGTGATGCGGAATTCCGCCATTCAGCGCTTTTGAATGATGACTTCCGCGTATTCGGCGGGGACAATCATCGCCCGATCGCCGCCGACAGAGGCCGTCTCGGCAACCGCAACCAGATCGTCTTCGAGCGCTTGTGCGCCTGTTTCGCCGACAGCCTGGAACGCCTTGTTCATCGGGCCGTAGATCTCGCGCCAGGTTTCAACCCAGTCGCGGGCAGAGCGGTAGCGGAAGACGAATTTGCGCGACGAGACCGAGATCGATGCCGCATCGTGCCCGAAGAGTTCGGTCAAACGGTCTTCCGATGCCCATTCCAGGGGAGAACGCACGCCTGCCGGTGGCGGCATGTGGCGGCCAATCGTTTTGAAGACCTGACCGATGAAGCCGGAGGGCGTCCAATTCGCCATGCCGATGCGGCCGCCGGGCCTCAGGACCCTGAGCATCGATTGTGCGGCCGCGTCCTGGTCAGCCGTGAACATCACGCCGAAGGTCGACGTGACGACGTCAAACGAAGCATCATCAAAAGGCAGGGCCTCCGCATCCGCTTCCCGGAACGCGACCGCCAGACCTTCCGCTTTCGCCCGCTCCATGCCGGCGCGAAGCCAGGCTTCGACATAGTCCGTCGACACGACGTCACAGAACCGGCGGGCCGCGGCCAGCGTCGCATTCCCGTTTCCGGCCGCGACATCAAGCACGCGCTCGCCCGGTGCAAGGTCCAGTTCTTCGGCAAGCATTTCGCCGACAATCTGAAGGGTTGTGCCGACGGCCGGGTAATCACCAGTCGACCAGACGGTTTGCTGGCGTTGCTTGACCGCCTTGAGATCCGGTCCTTCGAAGGATGGCTGATTGAGTGCGTTCATCATTGTGCTCCATTCAGGTTCATGTTGACGGAGCATTGATCGCACCGACCGGAACAGAGCGCTTGAAGATTGCCTGAGGGGTCTGTGGGGATTATCTGAGGAGAGCCTGAAATCTCATGGATATTGCTGTCCGGACGCCTTGCGCGGGCCGAAACGCGCAAAAGAATCCAGGCCGGCGAATGCCGGCCTGGACGGCACTCGAACCTGCCGGCTCAGCTCAGCCGCACTGAAGCGCGCCGGTATGTTTCATGTGCGCACGGTTGGCTTCGATATAGGCGATCATGCCCGCAAAGACGCTGGGCTGTCCGTCGAAGCCGGACCAGGGCTTGAAGTGCGGAATGTGCAGGAACGTGGTTGCATCGCGTTTCAGCAGATTTGCGAAGACGGAAGCCACGATCCGTCCGCCAGCACCTGTCAATTTGCCGCCGCCATGCGTCTCGGCTTCCTGCAGGGAGTAGAACCAGAGCGGTGTCCGGGTGAACCCTTTCGCCGCGAGTTGCTCCGGTACCGGCACCGTCGGTGTTCCAAGCCGCGTAGCCACTTGCTGACCGCTTGCAAGCTGGTAGGTGTAGCGATCCCGGATCATGTTGCGCAGGGCCAGGTTTCTCGCCTGTTCGACGGTCAGGGTTTCCTCAATATCAGGAAGTTCGATCCCGTTGTGAACGAAGGGGAGATTCAGAAGCGGCGCACCCATCTTCGGGCCGACCGGACGCGCTTTCTGCGAAGCAGGGCCGCCTTGCAGCTGGAAGTACATTCCCAACTCGATGTTTCCGTCCACGGGGCGCGGACCGAAGCCCGGCAGCGCGAACAGGCCCTTGGGTTCGCCGCCTTTGTGCAAGGCATACTTGAACTGCGTTGTCGCATGGCCGAACCTGTAACAGGCGCCGGAGAACTCAACCGGCATCACGGGCGCGTTCCAGCCAAATGCCTCTTCCCTCAAGGCCCAGTCGAGGCAGGCCTGATCGACAAAGGCCGGAAGCAGTTCATTCCACACGACCCACTGGTAATGCAAACGAATGAAGCGGCGTACTTCTTCGAACCCGCTCAGCTTCGGATGAACATGCGCATGCCAGATGTCGTCGCTCATGCCATGATGCGCACAGGCGACAATATCGTTCGCGGTGTTGCCGCTCTCAACGTGCTTGCTCATCAGGAGGTTGTGCAGCTCGATGAAGATGCCCTGAACCTGCGCGACGATGATGTTCTCATCATTGCGGGGGTCCCCGATCAGGGCCTTGCCCGCGCAAGTCCGCGCCAGATCTCTCGGGTTGTCCTTGCGGCCGAAGACGAGAAAATGTTCGGCATCACCGGAACCGTAGAGATGCGGAGACGCCTCGGGTCCGGCTCCATAGACGCAATCCAGATCCAGGCTCGGAGTCCTGATGTTCGCGATCGTTGCCGGATCGATGCGCGATCCAAGGGCGGACGTCGCGTCGAGCGTGATGTCGTGATCGACGAATTGACCGAGGAAGGTCATGCCGGCATCCGCCGGTCCGTCGGTGTTCTCCGTCGCAGCCATGTCCGATGCAAGATGGTCGAGCGCGTGGATGACGTCCTTGTGGGTGATGTTCTTGATCTTCACCGGGTTTGCCGGAAACAGACGCCCGAACGTCTGGGCAAAGGGACGCGAGGGGCCTTCACCGTGAATGCAGGTCTTGACGAGTTGATCCAGCCTTGTCAGGCCGTGATGGGTGCCGGTCATGGTGCCTCCGAAAAATAGAAAATAAAAAAACTAAACGCAGGGAGGGTGCCGCTTCACTTGACGTAAAGTCAAGTATGCACTTCTTGCCAAAGTTGAAAAATTGATTGCAACAGGTTGTGCAATACTGGAAATATGTTTTTAAACAATACTGTTTTAGATTAAATATTTTTTCGACGATCTGAGCGAAAAATCAAAACACTTCAAAATACAACCTGCAATCAATCAAAAATTGAATAATTTGGATAACGAAAAATACTGCGATCCGGATAAAATTACTTTTGATTTTTGAACAAAGTCGATGCAATTCAGAAGCCACGGCATCGGTCAATCACCGTCTTGGACAGGAAAACGGGCCGGCCGGGTGTGTGCGTCACACCCGGCCGGCCCGTGATACATAAGGTGTCCGCTCCCTCCCGTGGGGTGTCGATGGGGGCAAAGTGGGAGGGAGCGGACGGGAGCGTGCGGTCTACCAGCCTATGCCGATATAATGAGAAGAGTTTCGGGCTTCGTCGGAGATGCGGACTAGATCCACCACCGTTGCCTCTTCCTTCTTGGACCTGAGCACGCTCCGGAGCTCTGGCAGTTTCTGGGTGACGACGATGACGTCGGCATCGCGCGCGGCGTCTTCCGGTGTCGCCTGCATGAAGTCCACAAGGCCATCGACCACGTTCTGCAGATGCGGCGCTGCGTAGCGCATGTAGTCGAACTGCTTGGTGATATGCGGGCCGGGCTGGATCGCCGGGTCGTAAGCGACGATCTCCACGCCCTCGTCCTGCAACTGCGCGATCAGCTCCAGGGCCGGGCTCTCACGCAGGTCGTCGGTGCCGGGCTTGAATGCGACGCCCAGAACAGCCACCTTCTTTGCGCCGGTTTCACGTACAAGGTCGACCGCCTGTTCGACCTGCTTCTCGTTGGACGGCGTCAGCGAATCCATCAGCGGGGTCGAGACACCAAGCTGTTCGGCAAGATGGGTCACCGCGCGCACTTCCTTGGGCAGGCAGGATCCGCCGAATGCGAAGCCGGGCTTCAGGTAGTAGGGCGACAGGTTGAGCTTGGTGTCCTGGACGAAAATGTCCATGACCGCATGACTGTCGATGCCCATCGGCTTGCACAGACGCCCGACCTCGTTGGCGAAAACAACCTTGGTCGCGTGCCAGACGTTGTCGACATATTTCACCAGTTCGGCGACCTCGACAGTCGTGACGATCGGGTTGCCGTCAACCGGCGCGTAGATCTCGGCGAGTACGGCGGCCGTCCTCGGGTCGGACACACCAATCACGGTTTTCGGCGGTGCGTGGAAGTCAGCGATCGCCGTGCCTTCGCGCAGAAACTCCGGATTGAAACAGATGCCGAACCCCTGCCCGGCGATCTTGCCGGAATAGTGTTCCAGGACGGGCTTCATGATGTCGAGCGTCGTCCCGGGAGGAACTGAACAACGCAGGACGACAATGTGAAACCCGTCCTTTTTCGCCAGGGCCACACCGATGCCGCGTGCAACGGCCTCAATGGCCCTGGTGTCGCAGCCGCCGTCTTCACTGGTCGGGGTACCGACCGAGACGAAGGTTACGTCCGTCTCCATGACCGCCTTTTCCAGATCGGTGGTCGCGCTCAGGAGATCCTCGGCGACACCCTGTGTCAGCAGCTCTCCGAGGCGGTCCTCGTGAATCGGGCTTTCACCCCAGGAAATGGAGTCGACTTTCTGGTCGTCGATGTCGGTGCCGACAACGCGGTGGCCGAGGTCACTCAGGCAGGCAAGCGACACTGCACCGACATATCCAAGACCAACAACGCTGATCGCTTTTTTCTCGTCCGCAATCTTCAGTTCAAATCCGTCGATTTCGCGTGCGGTTTCGACGTTTCCAACAAACATGTTCATGTCATTGCTCCCATTGAATTGTTTCTGGGAACTACAAGAACAATCTCCGTGCCAAACGAGTTGGCACGGACTTTATCTATATTTTTCAATACTTTAAGTTTTTGCTTCGATTTGGTGTGCTGGCCAAGTTTTCGAATTTGGCAACGAGAATTTCGCGTTTTCGATTTTCCGATTGCAAATCCGCAATGCGCGTCCGGTTCAAAAAGACCCGTGCCAGTCCGCCTTCGCCAAAGTCCCGGTGGACACCATATTATCGGCTGCTGATCGAACCCCTATATATAAAGCGTGCTCGCCATCGAAAGTTCGGCGAACGGACATTTTCGAAATCAAGAAATGCGTTTTGCCATTTCGCAAAACTTTCACGCGTTGACTGAGAAAGCCCGCACAAAGAAAATCATTAAGTATCTAATTTTTATACTCTTTTCTTATCATCGATATTTGGCCGCCGATTTGCAATGCCGTCCTCAAGTCTGAATTCGAGGAGGCAAAGCAATGTATTCGAACACAAACTTCAACACTGTCGGCAAGGTCGCCGTTCCTTTCGGCACCTCGCAAGACGCGTTGCAAGAGAATGTCTTTCTTTTCGACGCCAACGTACTTCTGGACACCAACCACGGAGAGATGGACCACGCCTTCGCCAGCTACCTGGCGGATTTTGCGGAACAGCGGTCCTGCTACATCCTGTCCAACATGAACTACGCCGAGACGGTTTCGCGTATCCCTTCACGGTTGCGCAGACGCTTCGCCGGCATTTTCGCGTCCGCCGGAACGGAATTCTGGCGGGGTAGTGAACTGCTGGTTCGCCACGAGCACGATTTTTGCGACGACCTTTACGAATATGTCGCCCGGATGGTGCTCCACAGCGCCTATCCGCAAAAGCAGGCACCCCTGATCGACAGCGGCTCCGCGACGCTTCGGATCTGTCTCGCCGGGACCCGTGTCGGGCGGACGGCGAAAAAGGCATATCTCGCCTGGGAAAACGAACATCGGGAACTGGATGCAATCATCTCGTCGTTTGAACGCCGTTTTTCGGATTTCGACATCTGCAAGGATACGGAGGTTAGCCTGCTGATCACACCGAAATCCTTTTCAACGGCTGAAGTGCAAAACCAGATGCTGCGGCGTCACAAGGCAGCACGTGTCATTGCATATCTCGGCAAGACGGCTGCCAGCGGTTATGCCAAGCCGATGTGCGACGCGCTTCTGAGCCGGAATGTGCTTTCAACCGTCGCTGGTCCGAGCGATATCAGCCAGCTGCTGAGCTACGAAAGACGGCTGCTGAAAGACATCAAACCAAAGGCGGTCGCACCCACCCGCCTGTTCCAGGGAGCCTGGCAATGAAGGCCTCTTCGATCGTACTGGATGACCCGAACTGGTCGGTGCTTCAAAGCGATACCGTCTACGATTCCGGCAGGAACCTGCGCGTCCTGCGTCAGACCGTACAGCTGCCGGACGACCGGATCATCGACGATTACTTCAGGATCGACCTTCCGTCCTTCAGCTCGGTCTACGCGGTCACGGAAGAAAATGAAGTGCTGCTCTTGAGACAGTACAAGCATGGTGCCGGTCAGGTGTGTCTGACGCTTCCCGGCGGACAGGTCGATCCAGGCGAGGATCCGGAGTTTTCCGCGCGACGCGAACTGCTGGAGGAGACCGGATACGGCGGTGGCAGATGGATGGCGGGGCCGTCGCTGGTCCTTCACGGCAACCAGGGCATTGCGCGGGCGCATGTGTTCGTTGCCAGCCACGTCATCAAGCTTGGCGAGCCCTGCTCGGACGACCTTGAGGATGCGGTGCTGGTCACCCGTCAGCGCGCCTATCTGCGCAAGGCAATGCTGAGAGGTGAGTTTCCCGTCACGTCGCATGTTGCAACAATCGGCATCGCCGAAGCGCTTCTGCGGTAACCAAGAGATGGCCGGTCAGGCCGGGTGCTCAGGCGCTTTCCGACGAGAGCCCGTCGTCCGGAACCACCGCCTCGTCCTGTTCCGCCCAGATTTCCTTCTTCCGGTAAAGCGTTGAAGGACTTACCTGCAGGGTTCGGGCCGTTTTGGGCAGGCTTCCGCCACAGGCGTCAATTGTCGCCTCGATAATCTGCCTTTCGAGCTGTTCGAACGGCTGTCCCAGCGACACGGTGATCGCCGGCCAGGAGCCGGCCACAGCCGTGACATTGCTATCGCCTGGAGCGGCCGGGGCGGCAGTGCTCTGGACCGCTACCTGTTCGGTCTGGCCCTTCGGCGCGGGTGCACGTCCCTGAAGCGTCGTTAACATATCGGCTTCCACGAACGGACCTTCATTGAGGACAACGAGGTTCCGGATGGTGTTTTGCATTTCGCGCACATTGCCGGGCCAGGAATGGGACAACAGCGCTTCTTCCGCTTCCACGGAAAACCCCTCGAAGTTCTTTCCTTCCTCACCCGCGAACTGGGTGAGGAAATGCTTGGCCAGTTCCAGAACATCGACCCCTCTGGATCTCAGGGGCGGCAATCCGATCGGCAAAACATGCAGCCGGTAAAACAGATCTTCGCGGAACCTTCCGGCTTCGACTTCGGCGAGAGGGTCCCTGTTGGTCGCGCAAACGATGCGTACATCCACCTTCTTGAGTGTATCGCTACCGACTTTCTGAACCGTGCCGCTTTGCAGAAATCGCAGGAGTTTCGCCTGCAGGGCAAGTTCCAGCTCGCAGATTTCGTCAAGAAACAGCGTGCCGCCGTCCGCACGCGCTGCAGCGCCGTCGCGATCCGACGTTGCCCCGGTGAACGCACCCTTGATGTGTCCGAAGATCTCGGACTCGATCAGGTCCTTCGGGATAGCGGCGCAATTCAGCGGAACGAAGGGCTTCTTGGCGCGCGGGCTGGAGCGGTGAATGGCCTCGGCGCAGACCTCCTTGCCGGTGCCGCTCTCGCCCGTGATGAAAACAGACGCGTTGGAACGTGCCACACTTTCGATCATCTTGTAGACAGCCGTCATCGGCAGGGACGAGCCGACAAAACCATGCTGAAGCTTGCCGGCAGCGGGTTTGCGCACCTCTTCAACAACTTCCGTCAGGGTTTCGCGTTCAAGCGCGTTGCGTGTCGTCGTGACAAGACGCTCTTCTGCCACCGGCTTGACGATGAAATCGTAAGCGCCAGCCTGCATGGCGTCGACGGCTGTCTTGATGGAACCGGAACTGGTGACCACTACCACGGTTACCGGGAGTTGTTCCTCGCGGATCGTCGCCAGCACGTCCATTCCGCTGATGTCGGGCAGTTGCAGATCAAGCAGGACGACGCTGATGCCACCCTTGCGCAAACGCGCCAGGGCTTCCGTCCCCGTTTCCACGTGAACCGTGTCGAGACCCGCGCGCGACAAATGATGACCGTACACCGTCGCAAGCGGCAGAGCGTCTTCAACGATCAGAACTTTCACCTCGTGCTCCTTCCGCGGCCCAGATCATCCATCAGGTTTCAAGAGATATCTCTACACCTATTTCGTCCGCCAATGCTTTAACTTCCGTTAGTGTGCGGTCACAGATGTCGGAAAGAGCGTCCATTTTACCCATGGCCGCCGTCTCTTTGCCGTCGCGGACCAGAGTGTTGACCGTGGTCGCTATCGTGGCAAGTTCCAGGGCACCGAATGTGCCGGCCACACTTTTCAGGGCATGAGTGGCCCGTTCGAGCTTTTCCGGTTCGTTTGCCTCGGCTGCCTCAAGCGCCGCTGTCCGGCGTTTCAGCGTGTCGTCGACGAATTGCTGCAGCAGTTTCTGCTTCAACTCGTCCGGCATGGTACCGAGAATTTCCCTGGCCGCCTCCAGAGAAGCCGTCGTTCCAGAGGCAACGGTCTCCGGCTTGCTGGAAACGATCCGGGACACATTCCGGGATATGCAGGCAAGCAGGTCTTCCTTTTCGACCGGCTTTGCCAGGAAATCCGACATGCCGGAGTCAAGAAAGCGTTCGCGGTCGCCGCGCAGCGAATAGGCCGTGAGCGCGACAATGGGGGTCTTGAGATTGCGCTGCCCGTGCCTGATACGGCGGGTCGCCTCGATCCCGTCCATCTCCGGCATCGAAATGTCCATCAGGATACAGTCGTAGTCTCGCTTTGCAGCAGCCTGGACAGCCTCCCTGCCGTTATTCGCAATATCAATGTCGCAGCCGGCGCTTCGCAGGGCGTGGCTGACCACGATCTGGTTGGTCGCGTTGTCTTCGGCAAGTAGAATGGTCAGGTTGTCGGGCAGTTCTGCCTGTTCATGCGGATGATCTTCGTCGAGAACCACCGTCTGGTCGTCCGCGAGCCGGATGGGCACGACAAACCGGAAGGTGCTGCCCACATCCTCTTCGCTTTCAACGAAAACTTCTCCATCCATCATTTGTGCGATCTGCCTGCAGATCGCAAGGCCAAGTCCGGTTCCGCCTTCTTTCTTGGTGTAGCTCGTATCGACCGTGACGAAATCGCCGAAGAGCGCTTCATGCTTGTCCTCCGGTATCCCTATGCCTGAATCCCTGACCGAGAACCGGAACGTCGGTGCAACCGGATCATCCTTCGTAATGTCGACGGAAATCTCCACGAAGCCGATCTCGGTGAACTTGATGGCATTCGAGACCAGGTTCAGGACGACCTGCCGCAAACGGCCCGAATCCCCCACGACGGTGTGAGGCAGTTCGGGCGGATATTTCATGGAAAGCTGCAGCCCCTTGTCCTGGGCAATCGGCTTGAACAGGTCGACCACGCTCGTGACGACTGTCTTGAGCCGGAATGGAGCCACGTCGAGTTCCATGCGGCCGGCCTCGAGCTTGGAAAAGTCCAGAATGTCGTTGATCAGCTCCAAGAGGGACCGGCCGGACTCGCGGGCCGTCTTGACGTAGTCGGCCTGCGCCGGATTCAGATCGGTGTCCCGCAACAGGCTGAGAATGCCGAGTACCCCGTTCATCGGCGTACGGATCTCGTGGCTCATCATGGCCAGGAACTTGGCCTTGGCCTCGTTTGCCGCCTCGGCTTTTTCCTTGGCGTCCCTGAGGGCTGCGTCGGCGGCCTTTCGCTCTGTGATGTCGCGGACATATCCCAGGAACAGCGGCCCTTCGGCACCCCTGGTATGCCGGATCGCCAGTTCCACGATGATCTCGTGACCGTCCTTGTGGAGGCCTTCGATTTCGATGCGCTTGCCGAGAACCGGCCCCTCGCCCGTCTCAAGAAACCTGGCAAGGCCACCGTCATGGGCTTTCCGGTGCTGGTCCGGGATGATGTAGTCGGACATCTTCCTGCCGATGAGCTCGGTGGCCGTCCAGCCGAAGACATCCTCTGCCGCCGGACTGAAATCCAGCACGACACCGTCTCCATTCATGACGATGACACCGTCAAAGGACGCATCGACGACATTGCGCAACAGGTCTTCGTTGCGCCTGAGTTCAGCTTCCCGGTTCTTGAGTTCCGTGATGTCGACGCGGAAGCCGACCATTCCGCCCTCGCTCGTGCGCGACTCGATCACCCGCAGCCAACGACCGTCATCGAGATGCTGCTCCATGGGTGCGCCCGGGTTCTGGTGACGTTCCATGCGCATGGCGACCCAGTCTTCCAGGATATCCTCGTTGACCTGATACTGACCGCGCATGGCGCCTTTTCTGATGATCTCCTCGAATTTCGCCCCCGGTTGAATGAGATCCGCGCTGGAGCTGTAGAACTCCCTGTATTTGCTGTTGCAAAGGACCAGCCGGTCGTCTGCGTCGTAAAGCACGAAACCGTCCGGCAGCGACTCGATCGCATCGACAAGACGGGTTTCCGCCTGCTTTACCTTCGCGGCAGCCGCTTTCCGGTCCGTCAGGTCCCTGAAAATCGCAGTGAAGGTGGCCGAGCCGTCAATCACGACCTCCGACAGGGACATCTCGACCGGGTAGTAGCCTCCGTCCAGGCGCCTGCCGGTTGCCTCCAGGCGTTTGCCGGATGTCTCGATGGTCGTTGCCGTGCCCGGGCAGCATTCGAAGGGCAGCTCTTCTTCCCCCGTGTCGGGGAGAAAATCGCTGATCAGCCGGCCGACCAGATCGCCGCTGTCGGACGCGCCGAACATGACGAGAGCCCGCTTGTTTGCACTCAAAACTTCGCCTGACGGCGAGAGGGTCAGAACCCCGTCCAGCATCGTGTCCAGAATTGCGCTGACCTGCGCTTCACCCGTTTCGGCGCGCAATGTGGCCTTGACCAGCGCGTCGTTCTTTTCACGTTCCGCTTCGGCAAGACCAGCGAGCCGCCGCATGGCGCGCTGGCGCTGAAGCGACAGCACGAAGGTCAGGGCGAGCGCTGCTGCGAACGCGATCGCCAGCATGAAGATCAGGTTGTCGATCGAAGTAAACCCGGTCCCGTAGAGCGCACTTGCGGGAATGATGACTTCCTGCAGTCCCCTGACATCGCCGACTTCCCAAACGGTTCTCGGCGATTCAGGATGGGTGTTGTGACAGGCGACGCAGCTTTCCTCCATGCGCACCGCCGACGCACTGCGGAAAAAGGTTCCGTCCTCGCGCTGTTCAAGGCGTTGAAACGGCTTGGTCGGGTCCTTCTCGATCGCGGCAAGGGCGGCCGTTTCAAACGCGTCCAGCGCCCGGTCCTCACGCCAGGGCCAGGGATGGGTGGACAGCATCCGGATGGCGCTGCTGGCTCCCTGCGCCTTCAATTCGTCCTCAAGCGCAAGGGTCATCGACACGGGCGCGGGAATTGTCAGGTCCTTGTCGTGATAGTCATGGCTGACCGAGACATCCTGCGAGGAATAAAGCTTGTCCACGACCTCGCGCGAATAAAACGACCGCGCAGCCGTCAGCAGTTCCGACTGGGCGCGTGCCGCAGCGGAAAGATCGGCCGTTCTTGCCTTTTGTCCAAAATCGACAGCGATCACATAGGCTGCGATTGCCGACGCCGAAATGAACACCAGAACGAGCCAGAACGTGGCATCGACTGTCAGTTCCCGGATCCACTTGCGCATTCTTTGTCCCCTCGGTTCCCTTGGCCGGACCCGCCCCCCTTGCTTACGCACTTTGATCCATCCTCCCCCATTGGTTATGAATTTTCGATTTAACGCGGTGACCTCCTTGCTCCCGGAACTTTCAGTTTCCGTGGCGTTCCTCCGAAATCCGGAAAAACGGATTGCCGCTCATGAAGGCGTCCAGACTTGCGTAGGAAAGTTCCGTCTCGCGGGTGCAGACATCCGTGCAGCTGTAGACGTCAATCGTCAGCTGAAACGGCTCCGAGGCATCGAACAGGCGGGAATAGGCGTAGAGCGTGTCAGCCGAGTTTTGTCCGGGAACAGGCGCTGAATAGATGTCTTCAAACATCGGTGTCGCGTAGTGGCTCCAGCCGCTCGCGGGAAACCAGCGATCGTCTTGCGGCCCTCCTCCATCAAGGTCCCGGGGCGTCGCAATGCCGAAGTCCAGCAGGAAGTCGAGACGCTTTTGCACGGCTTCGGAAATCCCGGCACGCGCTCCGGACACAAAATCGCCGAGTGTCAGAAGCGTGATCCCTGCATGGCCCGTATCCTCATATCTCTGGGTTGACAGCTGTTCCGGTGTCAGCCCCTTCTCCTGGTAGTATCCCTTGGGCCAATAGCGCCAGAGACCGCCATTTTCGTCCTGTTCCCACTCGTCCAGAAACACCCTGACGATATCGTGCGCTCTTTTCTTGAGGTCCGTGTCCGGCAATGCATCCAGAACACCGGCAAAGGCAATCTGCCAGTTCCACGGAGCAGGCTTGCCGGCGAAGCGGAAGTCGATCTCTTCATTGATGCGGTAGAGGCCGAGATCGGCATCGAAGTCACGTTCGTAGGCTTGGGCAAGACAGGCATTGGTTTCGGAGATCTGCTTCGCCAGGTCCTCAGGACACAGATTGCCGAGCGTCTTGCAGGACCCCGTGAGCGCATTGGCGATCATCGCCTGGTTGATCATCAGGGTCAGCCGTTCGCCGGGCGTTGTTCCGTAGATCGTCGAACTCCATCCGCATTGCGGTCCATCTGGATCCGCGCGGTGCTGCAAAGCGTCGTTTGCGGCGAGCGTCAGGCGCATGGACTTCAGCGCCAGACTGGCGAAAACCTCGGCGCCGGTTCTTTCGTAAAGGGAAGACAGGGCGCGCAGCCGATAGCTCTGATTCCAGCTCTGCAGCCCCTCCGCATCGGAAGAACACGCACGGACTTCGCCTGTCTGGGACAGGAGAAGGCCCGAAACGGCATAAAAGAACCGAAGGGCCGCGGGTGTGCCGGAGACATCCATTACCGTTTGGCCACGCGACAGTTCAAACGACTTCGGCAGCTTCGTGAACTCCGCCCGTTCCGAGCTCAACACCGGATTGCCGATGGTTCCGGACGTGAGATCAATCCTGTAGATGCCCTTCCCCTTGTCCGCACCGCAATCGAGTTGGGCCCAGAGCACGTCGCCGGCAATCCGCAGGCGACCGGGTTCACAGGTGCCAAAGTCGACGAGCGTCTCCGCCGTCGCCATGATTTGTCCGTCCGGGTTTCTGGGATACCTGTTGAGACGCCAGGCATGGGCCGTCTGTCTCTCCAGAAGCAGCACCGCATCGGCTGTGTAACGCAGAAGTTTCACGGATCTGTCCCGCGTCCAGCTCCTGGCAATGTGTCCGTCCTGAAGCAGTTCGGTCTGTTTTTCCCCCGTCTTCCATGTACGCAAAACGGCCAGGGAGCCGTCCCGGGCCAGACGCAACGCTCCCATGCGGGCGCTTCCTGAAGCGTCCGCGATCCAATCCTGTTCGATCCCGTTGACGGTAACCGTGGGAAGGTCATCGCCCGGTTCTTTCCGAACGACCAGTTTGTGAGGCCCGGCCTGAGAAACCGTTTCCAGACAAAGCCCGCTTTCTCCCTTGCGCGAGACGATGCCGGTCGCAAGGGCGACCGACATGTTCTGGACCGGCAAGGACAGCTTGCTGCCCGCGGGGTCCGACCCCGCTGCCTGGGTGCCAGGGGCACACAGGAGAGCGGAGAGACCAAGTATCTGAAACAGATATCGCATTGTGACCAACCGGTTAGAAGTTGAAGTAGATGAATTCGGTCAGCTCGGCCAGGCGATAGGTCTGGATAAGCGCAACGCCGAAGAGAACGGACACCGCTGCCGCCCAGCCTGCCGTCGGCTTCCAGCGTACCGGCAGGAAACCGTCCGAACGCCTTTGCGACACGAATTTCTTCAATCCGAGGATCGGGTTGTAGTTTTCCGTGAACTCGATCGAGTTCGGCAACAGGAAGACAATCGCCGCCAGGCAGATCATCGCCGCCCAGACCGGAGCCGTTCCGGCGACCATCGTGGCCCAGAGCGTTGGCTCGTAGACCGTGGACAGGCCGGTCATGCCGAGAATGATGTTGTTGGCACCTTCAAAGCTCTCGGCGCGGAAGTACACCCAGGCAACCACGACGGCCAAGAGGGTGATACCGCGGGAGAGAACATTGCCAACCGGCTTCGGCAGGATCGAGGGAATGTAGCCGGCAGAGACCAGGGCGGACCAGCCATGGTTGATGGCAAGGTAGGCTCCGTGCAGGCCACCCCAGAAGACGAAGGTCCAGCTGGCACCGTGCCACAGGCCGCCAAGCAGCATCGTGATCATCAGGTTGGAATAGCGGCGGACGGGGCCGCTGCGGTTGCCGCCGAGCGGGATATAGAGGTAGTCCCGCAGGAAATGCGACAGGGTGATGTGCCAGCGGCGCCAGAAATCGGAAATGCTGGTGGCCTTGTAGGGTGAGTTGAAGTTCACCGGCAAACGGATGCCGAAGAGCCTTGCAAGCCCCAGAGCCATGTCGCAATAGCCGGAAAAGTCGAAATACAGCTGGAACGTATAGGCCAGCGCACCGATCCAGGCAGCCTCGAACGGGACACCGGACGTGGTTTCTGCCATGTTGAAGACAGCGTTGGCATAAGGCGCGATGCCGTCAGCGAGCACGATCTTCTTGAACAGACCGATGGCAAACAGCGTGCTGCCAACAGCAAGGTTCAGAACCAGCTTGTTCTTGAAGACCGGCAGCTTGAACTGCGGAATGGTCTCCTTCTGCATCACGATCGGTCCGGCGATCAGCTGCGGAAAGAATACGACGAAGAGCATGTAGCGCGGGAAATCACACTCCGTGACCTCGCCCTTCCAGGTGTCGATCAGGAACGAGATCTGCTGGAACGTGAAGAACGATATCGCCAGGGGCAACACCAGGTGCAGCAGCGGGATATCTGCTCCGGCGATGAAGTTCGCGTTGCCGATGAAGAAATCGGCATATTTGAACACCGCGATCAGCGCGAGGTTGAAGACAATCCCGCTCACCAGGATGAACTTGTCCTTCACGGCGCGCAGGACCCGGTGAAAACCGTAGTTGATGACAACCGAGCCCAGAAGCAGCGGCAGGTAGATCGGTGTCCACCAGCCATAGAAGACAAGCGAAGCCAGGATGAGCCACCAGATGATGCCGTTTTCCCAGCCGTAGTGGCGTAGGATCAGATACCCGATCAGGACCGGAGGCAGGAACAGATAGATAAATTCCAGTGAACTGAAGACCATGACTCAGCCCTCCTTCTTGTCAGTAACGGGTTGAACGGATTTCTCGATTACCGTCAGATTTGCTTTGTCTTCCTGCAGGAGCTTTTCCAGCAGGCTGGTGCTGCCCTGGTGGCCGCGATCGGCCCCCTTGCGCGCAAGCTCGATTGCCTTCTGGCGGTCCTGGAGCACGAGGCCGCCCTCGGCGAACAGCCGGGCGAGTTCCTGCATCGCGCCGGGATGACCGACGGCAACGCCGCGTTCCAGCAATGTGACTGCCGCGTCCGGCTCGAGACCGTGTTTGCTCTTGAGATGAAGACGGGCGAGTGCGGTCAGTGCACCGCCGTGTTCGGCGGTCGCCGCCAGCCGCAGCCATTTCAGCGCCTCTGCGGTGTTTTCTTCGTCCGGAGATCCGGTCAGGAGCATCAGTGCGAGATCATGCATCGCGCCGGCATCGCCAAGGTTTGCCGAGCGCAGGAACCAGTCCCCGGCGAGCAACCGGTCGGCGGCCATGAATTCGCCATCCCGGTAGATCCGGCCCAGCGTCTTGGCCGAACTCGCGGACCCGTCGCGAGCCTTTTGCTCAAGACCGGCGATCGCGCGCTCCGCCCAGAAACGGGCACGGTCCGGGTCCGGGGTCAGACCGTAGCGGCCCGTCAGCAGGATGCGCGCATAATTGATGGTGGACGAGGGATACCCGGCGATGGCCGCCTGTTCGTAGTGGTGGAAGGCCGCGTTCAGATCGCGCTCCGCACCAATGCCGCGCTCATAGTGCTTGGCAAGCTGCACATGCGCCTTGGGATAGTCCCACTCAAGCGACTTGAGGAACCACTGCAAGGCAATCTCGGCGCAATGTTCGCCGGAAGAGCGCTGAAACAGCCGGCCAAGTTCGTAGGCGGTTTCGCCGCGGAACGCGAAGGAATACCTGACGGCTTCCATGAAGATCAGCCGCGACTGGTCCAGGTCGGCCTCGACGCCCCAGCCGTTCTTGTAGGCCCTGCCGAGATGGAAGAGCGCGACCGGATGACCGTCATTGGCAAGCTGGGTTAGAATATCGGCTGCGGCTTCCCAGCGGCCGACCTTCTGCAGACCACGGGCCTGCTTGATCATTTCCTCGATTGTCGGGTCGATCCGCTCGGACTTGGCCTTGACCGGCGTTGCGTCGGAGGAAAGCGCCACGGCACCGGCCACACCGAATACAGCCCCGAGCAAGAGCCCTTTCCAAAGCAGTGATTTCTTGTTCATCCGGGTCATAGCAGCACCTCCAGGGTGAATTTCGTATCCAGCCGGCCAATGTTGACGTTGTTCGGCGGCAGCTCGTATTCGTTGCAGGAGCATTCCTGTTCATCGTGTTTCAGCGGGGCCTGGATCTGCGCTTCCTTGAAACCCGCCGCGACGATGGCACCAATGATCAGACCGGTTCCGCAGATGATCGTTTCTTCAAATGGATAGAACGGCTTAGCCATTGTTCTGCCTCCAGATTCTGCAGGAGACGCCTTCCAGGAGTTCCAGCGTGCCTTCCTTGTGGGACGTTGCCGTTTCGGCCGGCGTCACCGGGCAGACCAGGTCCTTGCGCCGCTTGGTTGCCAGAGCAACATGCTCCGGGTCGCGGTCGATCAGCATCAGCAGTTCGCCGACGATGCGCCGGGCGGGATCGGAGCTGAAGTGATAGGCGTCCGTGAAATTCTCCAGGTCGCGTGTGAAGGGCGTGTCGAAATCCAGATCCACGACGGGAGCCAGCGTGGAGAGCCGCTCGCGGAACTTGTGATTGGCGGCGGTGAGACCGAAATCGGAGATCCGGCGCTGCATCTCGGAAATGGTCGGCGGGATCAGGAAGATGAGGTCTACGTCGTTTTCGGCGGACCAGGACGCGATTTCCTCGACCATGCCCCACAGCTCATCCGACTGCTTGAAGCGGCGCCAGTCGGCCGCACCGTTGGTGCCGACCTGCTTGGCGAAGAGCTGCGGCAGATCGCGTTCAATGATGATTTCGGGCCAGTACCCCGCCCAGCGTCCCAGGCCATAACCGCGTCCGTGGTAGACCGCCGGAAGCCGCAGAGCCGAGACCGATTTGCTCAGGGCGCATTCGTCACACAGGGCCGGGTCGAGAAGCGCCTCGACCGAGAGCTTGCCGATCGCGTTGAAATCAGCCGCCCTGGCTTCCTGGACGGGCCAGAAGGAAATGTCTTCGAAAGATCCTGTCAGCGCCGGATAGCGTTCCTCAAGCAGGTGCCATCCGGTCTTGGTAACGAACCAGTTGGTGTAGTAGCCGAAGGGATTGTCGGCGAGCGCGATTGCTTCGGGAACGCGGTTCATGCCGCCCTTGAAGCGGGCATCCATGCTTCTGAGCGGCAGGCTGACGATCAGTGTGTCGAGCTCGACCGTATCGCGCAGGTATTTGAACGTGTCGTAGATCTCGTAGACGGTCGCCCCGCCATAGGCGAAGTTGTAGACGTCGTCGCGGCCGAGTTCCTGCCAGTATTTGTCCTGAAGCGCCCGTGCGCGGCTGTCTCCGAGAACTACGGTCGAGGCCTTGATCCGCGGATACTCGATCATCTTGTAGAGCGGGTAATGAGCCTTGACGCTGGTTTCCTTCTTGTTCAGGTCAAGGTTCACCAGCCGGTTGTGATCGAATGCGTCGACGACGACATTGAACCCGACCGGAGCCAGCGCGATCATCGCGGTCATGGCCATGGCGGCGGTGTAGAATCTTGAAGTCGGTCTCATGGCAAAGCCCCTGAAATTGTTTCTGGGCCTTTAGAAACAAGAACCGGGCCAGCACATCATTATCTATAAAAATCGAATGAATACAGATAGTTGAATTGATCTTCCGATTTTGGGAAGTCGCTCTCTGTCCGATTTTGAAAATGCGCGTTTTGCAAAATCGGAAACCGCATCGGCCTTCAGACCGAGGCTGTCCACCCCAGCAGGAAGGTGATCATTCCGGTGCTCGGCGGATCGATGAGACCGGCCATCAGGCAGACGCCAAGAAAGAGCATCGTGACGTAAAGAAAGGTCAGGTAGCTCGCCATCCAGTTCTGCAGCGTCGCGATTAGACCGTCGCCCTCGCCCGCGCGCTGGTCCCCCCGGTTCGACCAGCGCTGCTTCGACAGGCGGAAGATGCAATAGACCTTCACCGACGCATTGATGAGCTGGTTGAAATAGAGGATGAACGGATAGCTGAGATCCACCTTGCGCGCGTACTGAAACAGGAACAGCGACAGAAGCATGCGCGTGATGCAAATGAAGACGATGTAGCCGAAGATGTAGTGCGGGTCGTAGAGGAAGGACGTGCAGACGGCGAGAACCGGGCTCACCAGCATGGTCCACATGGAGACCCGCTGATCGAGCAGGCACCACCAGATGAAAAACGGCATGCGGTGGGGACCAAGTGCCAGCGCCCGGGAGCCGTTGCGCAGCATGTTGCCGGACCAGCGGCGGAAGTTCTGCACCATCCGGTCCATGCCGGACCCTTCGATCACCTCGACCGTATAGCCCATGGCATCGGGCACGTAGAGCATGCGGCAGCCGGACTGCAGCATGTAATACCAGGTGCTCTTGTCGTCGCCGGACAGGAAACGGAATTTGCCCCAGAGCCAGTGTTCCAGGTGATCGGCTTCCAGCAGACGGATGAACTTCAGCTTGACCAGGTGATTGGCCCTGAAAACGGACATGCGTCCGGTCAGTGTCAGAACCCTGCCGGACAGGGAATGTGACTGCATGGCAAGACGTCGCTGGGCGAACCGCATGGTCAGCCAGTTGGCGACCCACCGCGGTCCAATGCAGAGCACTTCCTCGTCGGTGGTGCAGGCCTGGAGATCGGGATAGAGCTTGAACAGCGGCAGGCAGGCACCAACGGCGTTGGGCGCGAGAATGAAGTCGCCATCCATGAAGATGATCAGGTCGTCGGCCTCGACATTGCCGCGGCTCATCGCGCGCAGCACGAGCCCGATGGCAAGCCGCTTGCCCGGCTGGTTCTGCCGCACCACATGCAGCGTGACATCCAGATCCGACCATTCGCGAACGAGCAGGTTGGAAATCAGCTCCTCGTCGTACCGGTCGCCCGAGCCGAGCCAGATCGTGCCGGGAACGCCGGCGTCCCTGATTTCACGGCAGATCGAGCGAATGACCTTCTCGGTGATGTCGCGATGTTCCTTGTAGGTGGTCATCATGAAATGCAGATGCCGCGGGCGCCAACCATCGTCCCAGACCTTCTTGCCCGCATCGCGCATGGACGGATAAACGAACTTGCCGTAGATCCACGCCCGGACGGCATGGGTGAACCACCAGCCGTATCGCCAGATGCCCAGAAGGCCGATAACAAACGTGATTTCCTTCGTGGACGGGCTGAAAAACACATTTTCGAAGATCGTGAGCCCGATGAAGCAGCAGCCGAAATAAAGCGTGATCTGGAACAGCGCCCAGGGCGTCCACTTTGCCCAGCCTTTCGGCTGGTGCATGATCTCGTCGACCTTGTAGGGAATGGAGGATCTGTCCTGTGCCATCAGAGCCCGCTCACCAGCTGCTGGGCGGTCCGGAAGACAATGTTGTTCCGGTGGCGCTCGAAGTAGACCGTGATCGGTGTGCCGCTGGCCGGGAAAGCCTCGCCCTCCGGCACGAGCGTCACCTTTGCGGAACGCGCGTCCGGTGCCCTGAACCGGAAGGTCTCTGAGACCTCATCGACAAAACCATCCGTGCGATCGATGTGGTCGACCGTGCCCCTGACCCAGCGGTTTTCCGAGGGAACGAAGATATTGGCCGTCGTGCCCAGACGAATGTGAAGCACTTCGTCCTGGGTGAGATAGGCGCTGACCTCTTCAGACCCTGACTTTTCAAGCACCAGCAGCGGTTCACCCTGCTTGGCAGACGTGCCCTCCAGGATGTCTCTTTCCTTGACGAGGCCCGCGAAAGGAGCCGCGACCTTCAGCCGGGCTTCCTTGTCCATCAGGTCCTCAACCATGGATGCCTGGAACGTTTCCTGGGACTTGAGCCTTGCCACCCTCGCCCTCATCTCGGCAAGGCGTCCGGCAAAGGCGTTACCGGTGAACAGCCGGACACTGTCGCCGCCGGCAATCAGCTCTTCCAGTTCCTGAATGTGGATCTGCTTGCGTTCAAGATCGGAGATGACCGACTTGAGCTCCAGTTCTGCCGTTTCAACATCATCGGCAAGCGCCAGTCCTTTTTGAGCGAGGGAACGCATCCGCTCGACTTTCAGGAGCGCGTTTTCCTTCGCAAGCTCAAGGCCCTCGACCTGAGACCCTGCCTGGCGCACATTGTTGCGCGCGACAAGGGCGTAACCTTCGGCCTTCCGGTTTTCCTCGGCAAGCAAGGCCTCCGTTTCGGCGAGCTCCGCCCGGGTCGTGGCCAAGGCCGTCTGTGCGCGCCGCAACGTCTCTTCGTGCCGTCCGTCCTCCATGACCAGCAGAACCTGTCCGGCGGCAACGACGTCGCCAACGCCATGCTGCGCCGTCAGGACCCGGCCGTTTGCCGGTGCATTGATCGCCTGCCTCTCGGACGTGACAACCGCCGACGTGACCTCGAGACGGAAGAGGGTCGCGAAGACGTAAAGCCCGACATAGCCGAACACCACCGCGCCGAGGACGAAATAGAACAGTGTCATCACGATCTGTCTGACCGGCCAGCGCCGGACCGGCATGGCTTCGGCGGGATTGGGATCCGGTTTCGTCGGAACCGGGGTGACCGGAGTGTCGATGCGCACGATCGTGTCGGCGACGTCCGTCATCTTGCCGCGCACAAGGTCTTCGACGAAGTGCTGCATCAGCGCGGTCTCGCGCTCACCGAGCTGCACGAAGCGGTAAGCCACCTCGCCTTTTTCCTCGTCAAGGCGAATGACTTCGGCGTCGGCCTTGAGCGTAATGTTGAAACCCTGGAATGGCAGCGTACACAGCAATGTCTGGCTGGAACCGAGTTCCGGAAGCTCACGAAAGACGCCTGCGATCCGGCAGCCGCCAAGACCCCAGTCGACAGCGTCGAAAGACTGCTCTCCGACGGCAACGCGCATCGGCGCGGTTACCCGGTAGTGCAGCCTTTGGCTGGGTCTTTCGTGAATGATTTCCAAGTTTTGCTTCCCATTGTTGCGTCGACAGCGAACCAACTGCAACTGGGATGCCAACGGCCCAACGTGATTAACGCCTGATCCGGAACACGATCAATTTTCATTAACTCATTGATTATTTGAGTTTTTCTTAAATTCCACTTTCAAATGCCCGGTAATGGCTTTGCAAAATGAAAAACCCCCGGCGGCCTGTGCGGCCCGGGGGTTTTCCCATTTTGCAAAGATTTCAATGTGTGCGGAGAGCGGAAACAGGCCGCGAAACCAGTTCCGCGGCCTGTCTGGATTTCAGAATTCAGTCCTCAGAAGACGAAACAGTCATTGTCATAGAGGAACTGCAGTGACTGCTCACCAACGCCGCTCAGGGTGCAGATGTCGTTGTAGCTGCCGTCTCCGGCTAGGTCGACGGACAGGAGCGTGTCGCCATCCGATCCGGTTGCCTGGAGCTTGTCGAGGAAGGTCTGGTCATCCTCGCTGCCGGCCAGGTGGCTGAAATCCAGCAAGTCCGTGCCGATGACGAAATCGGTGATGAGATCCAGTCCGCTCAGGTCGTAGCTGCGGAAGATGAACGTGTCGATGCCGGTGCCGCCGGTCAGCGTGTCGCTGCCGCCGAGGCTCCGGATCTCGTCATTGCCGGCACCGCCGTCAATCACGTTGACACCGGACGTCCCTTTCAGGATGTCGTTTCCGGACCCGGACTTGATGTTGTCGATGAAATGCAACGTGTCGGTTCCGATTTCCAGGCCGTGTGCCTTCTTGTTGTGAAGCAGGATCGACAGGTCGACGCCAAAGGCGGAGTAGTCGACGGTGTCGTTGCCCTGGCCACCATGCATGTAGTCATTGCCGGCATCTCCATAGAACGTGTCATCGTCGTGACCGCCATAGAGCTTGTCGTTGTTGTGACCACCGCGCAGTTCGTCGTTGCCGGCGCCACCCTTGAGGATGTCATCGCCGTAACCGCCCTGCATGATGTCGTTGCCGGACCCGCCGATGAGCTGATCAACACCGTTGCTGCCATCCATGGTGTCGTTACCGGTGCCGCCGTTCATCGTGTCGTCACCATAGCCACCCTGCATGACGTCGTCGCCGGAGCCGCCGTTGAGCGTGTCATCGTCATTGCCGCCGTCCAGCGTGTCGTTGCCCGAACCGCCATTGAGCGTGTCATTGCCCGATTCGCCGTAAAGCGTATCGTCACCGTTGTTGCCGTTCAGCTCGTCGTTCTGCTGACCGCCATGGAGGATGTCATTGCCGGAATTGCCATAGAGCTTGTCCTCGCCCGACCCTCCATAAAGGTTGTCGTTTCCGCTGCCGCCATGCAGGTCGTCATTGCCGTTGTTTCCGTAGAGCCAATCATCGCCGGACCGGCCATGTAACTCGTCGGCACCGGTTCCGCCGTGCAGGTGATCATTGTCGGACCGCTCGACGATGACCGGCGTGTCGCCGCCATTGCCGGGATCAGGATCGGTACCGCCAGAGTCCTGATTGTAATGCGCGTTCAAGAGCAAGGCATTGGCGAGACCGATATCGACCGTGAAAACACTGTCGTCGAAATCGCGGTCGCCGCCGTTGAAGAGATCTTCAAATCCGAGTGTAAGCGTGCCTGCGTCGGTCTTCAGAACGCCGGTCGTGTGCAGGATGTTGTCCGGGTTCAGGTTGACCGTGTCACCATATGCGGCGGTGTGGTACGGATCGTACTGGATGAGCGTCTTCGTGCCGTCCGGGGCGATGTGATAGAGGCGCGGGCTGTCGCTGTCGAGCGTTGCCTGTGTTCCATCGGAGTTCTGGAACTCGAGCGTGCCGTTTTCCATGTCGAGGTGCGAATAGCCACCGTTGCGGCTGTAGCCGTTGGACACGATGAAAAACGCGACACGGTCGCCGGCGCTGACATCGAGGAATTCGCGCGATTCGCCAGCAACGAGATTGCCGCCGCTGCCCTGCAGCGAGGCGTTCGGCCAGATGAACTCGACATCCTGGATCGTGCCGTCTTCGGCAATCTTGTAGTAGCCGAACGTGTTGCGGTATCCGGCGGTTTCGCCTTCGAACACCACGGAGACCGGATAGTCGTCGGCGATCTCGACCGACGTTACCTGCACGAGGCTCGGACCGCCCGACCCGTACAGAATATCATTGCCGTTGTTGCCATAGAGCGTGTCGTCTCCGGTTCCGCCCCAGATTTCGTCGTTGCCGTCCTTGCCGGTCAGGAGATCGTCGCCGAAACGTCCGGACATTACGTCGGAGTGTCTCGAGCCATTCAAAACATCATCTTCATTTGTCCCGATGACGGGACGTGTTGCGGGTAAGCTGGGCATGTCAATGCACTCCTTCTGATAATGCGCAGACGCGCAGTTTCAGGCAGAGCAGTGCAGTTAAGGGGCCATTAACCACATGAACGAGAAATAGATTTTCATGTTATTTTTCAATAATTTACGTATTAACACTGTTTCAGCTCGAATTGCTGTTTTCGAAAAAACAACATCACCTTTCAGTTCTGCAAACAGAAATTTCCGTAATGGGAATTCCATCGGATCCGCCGCGACACCATACCGGTGCCGCCACTCGTTCCCTCAGGCCGTCCGCCTGGCTGACGCCGCACGGGTCAGCAGGAGCCGCCGTGCGAAGGCCACGACGAACACCAGCGTCAGGATCAGGATGATCGTCGGCGCGGGGGCACTGTCGAGAAAGAAGCTGGCGTAGGTTCCGGCGAGCATGGATGACATGCAGACAAGAACAGACACCCAGAGCATGGTTCCGAACGTCCGCACCAGCAGGAAGGCAATTGCCCCCGGTGCGATCAGGAGACCGATTGCAAGGATAAGACCTGCCGCCGAAAGGGTGGCCACGATTGTGAGCGAAAGCGCCGCCAGCAGCCCGTAATGCAGCAGGTTGACGGGTAGACCCGATGCACGGGCCTGCGCGGCATCGAAACTGTGCAGGACCAGATCCTTCCACTTCAGCACCAGGGCACCGCTCACGAGAAGCGCGATGACGCCGGCGGTGATTAGATCCGACGTTCCGACGCCGAGCATGTTGCCGAACAGGATATGATCGAGGTGGGCATCGGTTTCGATGGCCACGTAGAGCACGATGCCGAGGCCGAACATGCCCGAGAAGACGACGCCCATAACGGTGTCCTGCTTCACCCGGCTGTTGCCGGCCAGGTAACCGGTTGCCAGGGCGCAGATCATTCCGGCGGCAAACGCGCCGATCAGGAGCGGAATACCGAAAATATAGGCAACCACGATCCCGGGCAGGATGGCATGGCTGACCGCATCGCCCATCAGCGCCCAGCCCTTCATGACCAGAAAACACGAGAGCAGCGCGGTCGGGATGGAGACGATAATGCAGATCAGGAAGGCGTTCTGCATGAAGGGGAAGCGGAACGGCAACAGAAGCGTTTCGAGATCCATCAGGCGGCCTCCCCGCTTTTCGGGTCCGCCGTCTCCGGCCGCGGTTCACGCAAGGCTGCCGCTGCCTTGCGCCGCGCGGCCAAAAGGCCGTGCTTGGGCGCGAACACGAACGCGGTCAGAAAGACAAGGGTCTGAAGTGTCACGATGATGCCGCCCGTCGCGCCATCCAGGAAGTAGCTGACATAGGCGCCTGTGAAGCTGGTCAGCGCACCGATGGCAACGGAAAGCGCGATCAGACGCGGAAAGCGGTCGCACAGCAGATAGGCGGTGGCACCGGGTGTCACCACCATGGCAATGACCAGGAACGCTCCAACCGTCTGCATCGCCGCGACGACGGAGGCGGACAGAAGCACGAAAAATACGGCTTTCAACGCGCCCGGGTTCAGACCGATGGAACGTGCATGGTTCTCGTCGAAGAACGTCACCATCAGGTCTTTCCACTTCGCCAGCAGAACCGCCAGCGACACAAAACCGATGATGGCAAGCTGGAGCGTGTCTTCGGGCGTGATCGCCAGGATGTTGCCCATTGTTATGGTCTGAATGGAGACCGACATCGGGTTCACGGAGACAATGAACAGGCCGAGGCCGAAAAAGGAGGTAAAGATCAGCCCGATGATCACGTCCGGTTTCAGTCCGGATCGCTCTGAAAGGAACAGCATCGCACCGGCAGCCAGCCCACCCGCCAGGAAAGCACCGAGCGAAAACGGCAGTCCGAGAACGTAGGCCCCGGCAACACCGGGCACGACTGAATGAGACAGAGCGTCTCCGATCAGAGACCAGCCCTTCAGCATCAGGTAAGCGGACAGAAATGCACAGACGCCGCCAACCAGGGCAGAAACCCACATGGCGTTGACCATGTAGTTGTAGGCAAAAGGTTCCAGAAGGGTCGACATTATCGCTTGCCGTCCGTGGTCTGGACCTCGTCGCCGTACTGCACGAAAGGTCTTTCGTCGTCCGTCAGGATCGTTACCGTGCGCTGGTCACCATCGGTGTGCAGCGTCTCGTCCGAAATGGTGAAATGGCGCAATACGCCGCCGAAGGCCTGTTCCAGGTTTTCGCGTGTGAAGGTCGTCTGCGTCTCGCCATAGGCAAGCACGGTTCCCTTCACCAGCACGGTCCGGTCGCAGAACTCGGGAACCGAGCCGAGATTATGTGTCGAAACCAGCATCACCCGGCCCTCCTCGCGGAGTTCCTTCAGGAGGGCAACGATCTGCTCCTCGGTCTTGACGTCCACGCCGGTGAAGGGCTCATCCAGCAGGATCACCTGGCCGTCCTGTGCGAGGGCGCGGGCGAGAAAGACGCGTTTGCGCTGGCCGCCGGACAGTTCACCGATCTGGCGTTGGCGGAAGTCCTGCATGTTGACCCGCCGAAGCGCCTTGTCGACTGCTGCGTGATCGGCCGGTTTCGGACGGCGCAAAAACCCCATGTGGCCATACCGCCCCATCATGACGACGTCCTCGACCAGCACCGGGAAAGACCAGTCGACCTCCTCCGATTGCGGCACATAGGCGACCAGGTTCCGCTTCAACGCCTCGCGCACCGGCAGATCGAGAATGCGGATCTCGCCCTGTGCCGCTGGGACGAAACCCATGATCGCCTTGAAGAGTGTCGATTTGCCCGCTCCATTCACGCCGACCAGAGCCGTGACCGTGCCCTTGGGTATGGAGAAGCTTGCGTTCCACAACGCCGTGTGACCGTTTCGATAGGTAACGGTCACATCCTTTGCGGAAAGTCCGCCAGCGTCCGCAGGCACGGTCGCATCCATTTCGGGGTCCTTGACAATTTGCAGCACGGGTCACCCCATTAAAGAGTACTCTTCACGACATAACAATCGGGCGGCTGCCGCTCGGCCCACAGCGATCAGTTCGCCGCTGACTTCAATCCTTCGGCGATGGTCGATGCGGTCACCTTCAGAAGGTCGAGATAGGTCGGCACCTTGCCGCCTGCCTCGCTCAGGGAATCCACGTAAAGCTCGCCGCCGTAGCTTGCGCCCGTTTCACGCGCGACCTGCCTGGCCGGTGCGGTGTTCACCGTGCTTTCGCAGAAGACAACCGGGATCTCGTTTTCCCTGACACCATCAATCACGGATCTGACCTGCTGAGGCGTTCCGACCTGGTCGGCATTCATCGGCCAGAGATAGAGTTCCTTCATGCCGAAGTCCCGGGCAAGATAGCTGAAAGCGCCTTCGCAGGTGACCAGCCAGCGCTGTGCCTCCGGGATTTCCGCGACCGCCTCACGAAGCGGTTCGATGGTCGCCCGCAACTGCTCCTTGTAGGCTTCCGCATTCTGTTCGTATGTCGCCGCGTTATCCGGATCCTGCGCTGAAAAGGCCGCAACGATGTTGTCGATATAGACCAGCGCGTTGTCGAGCCCCATCCATGCATGCGGGTTCGGCTTGCCTTGATAAGCGCCCGACCTGATGGCGATCGGATCAATGCCGTCCGTCAGAGTCGCAGACGGGATGTCACCGAGGTTGGACAGGAACTGCTCGAACCAGAGTTCCAGGTTCATGCCGTTCCAGAGAATCAGATCGGCGTCGGACGCCCGCACGATATCCTGGGGCGTCGGCTGATATCCGTGGATTTCCGCTCCCGGTTTGGTGATCGAAACGACTTCGGCAGCCTCTCCCGCCACATTGCCGGCGATATCGGCAATCACGGTAAAGGTGGTCGCGACCTTCATCTTGTCGGCCGCCTGCGCAAACGGTGACATGAGTATCGCAAGGGAGGTTATGGACGCGGCAAAAAAAGACCTTCTGATCATTCCGGACTCCAAACTGGGATTTCTCTCAATCTTCTGCAATTGATATTGCAAATCATTTGCAACTGTCAAGCCAGTTGCGAACGATTCTCATTAAACTTTGGCAATCAACAAAAGACGTGGAGTTTTGCGGTCAAAAGAAAAGGCCAGGCCTGCGCAGGGACGAAACGCCTACAGCGCGTAGATGATTTCAGCCGCTCGGACGGCAGCAGAAGCCCTGTTCTCGACGCCGAGTTTGACGAAGATCTGCTCGAGGTGCTTGTTGACCGTGCGCGGAGAGAGACCGAGGATCTCGCCGATATCCTTGTTTGACTTGCCCTTGGCGATCCAGATCAGCACCTCGGCTTCGCGCTGGGTGAGTTCGAACCGGTCCTGAAGCGCCCGGATCTGACCCGCTTCGTCCTCTTTCGTGACACGGAAGAGGTTTTCGTCCGGCCCGACGCGGCCAAGCGGATGCAGCTGGACCGCGAGCTTGTCGGACAACCCGAGCATGAAACTCTTGTGGTAGGCGCCGGACGGTTCGGAGGCTTCGAGCCAGTCCCCAAGCGCCTTGCCGAGTTGCTGCAGGCTTGTCTCCGCGTTTCCGGCCTGTTCGAGAAGCGACTGGATCTGCGGCGTCGACCAGAGGATGTTGCCTGCGGCATTGACCGCGACGAGGTGGCGGCCGGCAGCATCCAGCGCCACGTGTGCGCTCTGCACCGAACGCGCATTCTTGAGATGAACCTTGATGCGCGCCTTCAGTTCATCAACGTCGATCGGCTTGGTCAGGAAGTCGACGCCGCCCGATTCCAGCGCCTTCACGATATGCTCGGTTTCCGAAAGCCCCGTCATGAAGATCACGGGCACATGTTTCAGGGCCGGGTTGTCCTTGATCCTCCGGCAGGTTTCGAACCCGTCCAGCCCGGGCATGACCGCGTCCATCAGGATCGTGTCGGGCGTGACCTTGCCGCAAATCGTGAGCGCAGCCTCCCCGCTGGTCGCAACCAGGACGGCGACACCCGTCTTTTTCAGTGCCTCGGTCACGAACCCGAGCGTCTCCGGGCTGTCGTCCACCACAAGGACAGTATCGCGGCGGTCATCCGTCATTGGTTTCCAGTTCGCTCAGAACGTCGTTGTAAGCGTCAAAATCAAAGCGGCTGAGATGACCATGAAGCGTATCGACAAGGGGTTTATTCTCGGGTGAGCCTGCAAGTTCGGCAAGCTTTGCCTCGATGCCCTCCACATATCCGATCTCTGCAAGCGAAATCAGATCGGCGACGTGTTTCGCACCCGGTGATCTCAGACGTACCTGATTGGCAGGTTCCGGGACGTATTGCTGCACCGTCTCCGTCCAGGTCAAGCCGAGATGCTTCTGCAACAGATCGAGCAACTGGCCGATATCAAAAGGTTTCGCAAGTGTCGCATCATGAAGCGAGGGCCCGTCGGGCCGAAGAGACTGGTCACCAATATTCGCCGACAGCATCACGATCGGCGTGTGCTCATCCGCGCGGCGCAGCGCCTGGGTCAGTTCCCATCCGTTCATGCCAGGCATCAGAATGTCGACAAGATAGAGATCCGGTGACAGATCAACCAGCGACGACAGGCACTCCGCACCATTTCCTGCTTCCAGAACCGTGAACCCGATCGGATTCAGGATTTCACTCACCAGCGCGCGATGATCGGGATTGTCGTCAACCACGGCAATGGTTTTGCGCGCGCCCTTGTAGCCCCTTACCTGATGCTCGAGACGGACGATATCGACCGGTCGGTCCACGGCGGCCAGCATGAGCCGGATCTCGAAGGATGCGCCCTTTCCGGGCTCGCTTGCCAGCGCGATCGCCCCGCCCATGCTTTCCGTCAACAGCTTGGTGATGGTCAGGCCCAGACCAAGCCCCGGGGCAGAGCGGCTCGCCGGCGCCTTGCTGCGGCCGAACGGTTCGAAGATCTTGCCCTGCTCTTTGAGATCGACACCCGGCCCGGTGTCCTTGATGACGAAGCTTGCGACCTGCGAACGGTAGCCGACGCTGAGCGAAACCTTGCCGCCTTCGGTGAACTTGATGGCGTTGGAGAGAAGGTTGACGAGGATTTGCCTCAACCGCTTCTCGTCGGTCCTGACGAAGACCGGCAGGTTGGGCGCGGCGTCGAATTCGAAACCAAGTCCCTTCGCGCTTGCCTGCATTTGAAACATGTCGACGATCTGATCGAGGAAATCGTGAATGTTGATTTCGTTGGAGTAGATCTGCAGACGGCCCGCCTCGATCCGCGATATGTCCAGCAGCCCGTCAATCAGACCGGAGAGATGTTCAGCGCTGCGGCGGATCGTGCTGACGGCGGGCTTGCGGGCCGTGGGCAGGGTTTCATCGCGTTCCAGAACTTGCGCATATCCGAGGACGGCATTGAGCGGCGTCCTGAGTTCGTGGCTGAGACCAACGACGTAGCGGCTCTTGGCGAGGTTCGCCGCCTCGGCGTCTTCCTTGGCCTTTTGCAGGGCCGCGTCGGTCACGCCGTGCGCATCGATCTCCTTTTGCAGAAGCGCATTCTGGCGCGCCGATTCTTCCTCGGCGACCCGGCGCGTGTCATGGGCAAGAACCAGGAACCAGCAGGCTATTCCGGCAACGATGGTGAAGACGAAGAAAATCAGGGTGATCGTCTGTGCGATGATGCCGGTCGGATCTCCGAAGCGGCTGACGGCCTGTGCGTAGATCACCCACAGGACCAGGCCGATGCCGGTGATGGAAACGGCTGACGCCATGGCGTAGCGGCCCAGACGCGAGTTCAGGTAGGAGATTACCTGTCCCGGCAACACCAGCGATGCGACGCTGCCGACCTGATGCGCCATGCGGGCATTTGGCTTGCAGGAATCGTGACACCTTGCATCGAGCGAGCAGCAGAGCGAGCAGATCGGTGCCTGATAGGCCGGGCAGTAGGCCATGTCCTCCGGTTCGAAGGGATTTTCGCAAATCGAACAGGCGATGCTCGTTTTGTCCTGCCAACTCGCACGCGGCTTGCGCGCCAGATAATACTTTCCCCTGGTCGCGTAGGCGATCAGGGGCGCTGCCACAAAAGCGATCGCCATCGCCAGGAAGGTGGCGAGTGCCGCCGGGACTTCTCCAAACTGGCCAAAATGCGCTGCAAGCGAAAGACCCGCCGCAAGCAGCATCGCGCCGGTCCCGACGGGGTTGATGTCATAAAGGTGGGCCCGCTTGAATTCGATCCCGGGCGGCGACAAGCCAAGCGGCTTGTTGATGAAAAGGTCCGCGGAGATCGCCGACAGCCAGGCCATTGCGACAATGGAAAAGACCCCGAGCGTCTCCTCCAGCAACGTGTAGATGCCAAGCTCCATCAAAAGCAGGGCAATGCCGACATTGAACACCAGCCAGACCACGCGTCCGGGATGCGCATGCGTCAGCCTGGAGAAAAAATTCGACCAGGCAAGAGACCCGGCATAGGCGTTCATCACGTTGATCTTGAGCTGAGCGACGACGACGAAGGCGGCCATCAGCAGGAGAACGACGGTTTCATTGGGGATCATGTAGCCGAAAGCGACGGTATACATGCGCGACGGCTCGTCGGCGTGTTCGACGGGAACACCATGCGACAGCACCAGCACGGCAAGGAAGGACCCCGCGATCATTTTCGGAGCGCCGAGGACCACCCAGCCCGGTCCGGCAAGGAAAAGGGCGAGCCTGTGGCGCCGGCGCGCAAAATCCTCGGCCGGAAGGAACCGGAGGAAATCGACCTGTTCGCCGATCTGCGCCATCAGGGCAAGAATGACGGCGGTCGCAGCTCCGAAGCTGATCAGATTGATGCTTTCCCAGCCTCCCGCATCCGTCCTGGGAGCCTGGGTTACAGGATCGATACCGGAAAACGTCAGCCACTGGCCGACGGCCTGCCAGTCCGTGAAGGCAATGAACACGAAGGGCAGGATGTTCAGGACAATCCAGAACGGCTGTGTGGCGAGCTGGAACCGGCTGATCCATGTAATGCCGTGGGTCACCAGCGGAATGACGGCGACAGCACTGATGATGTATCCCAGCCAGAGAGGTACGCCGAAGGCGAACTCGAGCGCACTCGACATGATGGACGCTTCGATGGCGAACAGAATGAAGGTGAAGCTGGCATAGATCAGGGACGTTATGGTCGATCCGATATAACCGAATCCCGCGCCGCGCGTCAGCAGGTCGATATCGACGCCGTAGCGTATGGCATAGCGGCTGATCGGCAAGCCGACGATCAAGAGCACAAGGCTGCCAACCAGAATGGCGACGAAGGCGTTCGCGGTCCCGTGCGACAGCGTGATGGCACCGCCGATCGCTTCCAGCGCCAGAAAGGAAATCGCGCCTATCGCGGTCTGGGAGATGGCCCGCGAGGAAAACCGGCGGGCTCCCTTTGCCGTGAAACGAAGGGCATAGTCCTCAAGTGTCTGATTGTTGACCCACTTGTTGTACTGGCGGCGAATGGGCAATATGCGCTGGCGGGCTGTCAATACGCCTTCCCTGCCCTGCTTTTGGCCATATGCCTATTTTTTCGGCAAAAAGCCGTCTGCATTGCCCCAACTTTCCCTGTTTACAGTCCAAGTCGAATTACACAGCACAATTCGTGCCGACCGGTGGCGGCAATACCGGAACGTCCCGACCGCCGCTTACGTCAATTGACGTATGTTGCGCCGCAGTTGTTCCGGCGCACGATCCGACCCCGATGGCGGCAATCCTTCCAGCCGTCCTGCACCGGCAGGGAACCGGTGCATCGTATCAAGGGGACTTACATGAAAAACACATTTACCAAATTCGCCCTCGCAGGCCTGATGGCCTCCACCATGATCGGTGGCGCAGCTGCCGACGACGACACGATCAAGGTCGGTATCCTGCACTCGCTTTCGGGCACGATGGCGATCTCCGAAACCACGCTCAAAGACGCCATGCTGATGCTCATCGAGGAGCAGAACAAGAAGGGCGGCCTTCTGGGCAAGAAACTTGAAGCCGTCGTCGTCGATCCGGCGTCCGACTGGCCGCTCTTTGCCGAAAAGGCACGCGAGCTGATCGAAGTGAACGGTGTCGATGCCGTCTTCGGCTGCTGGACATCCGTTTCGCGCAAGTCCGTGCTTCCGGTCTTCGAAGAGCTGAACTCGCTTCTCTTCTACCCGGTTCAGTATGAAGGTGAGGAATCACAGCGCAACGTGTTCTACACGGGTGCCGCTCCGAACCAGCAGGCGATTCCGGCCGTTGACTACCTCATGAACGAAGAAGGCGTCGAGCGCTGGGTACTTGCCGGAACCGACTATGTCTATCCGCGCACGACCAACAAGATCCTCGAAGCCTACCTGAAGGCCAAGGGTGTCGCTGAAGAAGACATCATGATCAACTACACGCCGTTCGGTCATTCCGACTGGCAGACGATCGTTTCGGACATCAAGACCTTTGGTTCGGGCGGCAAGAAAACCGCCGTGGTTTCCACGATCAACGGCGACGCCAACGTCCCGTTCTACAAGGAACTGGCAAACGCCGGCATCAAGGCCGAAGACATTCCGGTCGTTGCCTTCTCTGTCGGTGAGGAAGAACTCGCCGGCCTCGACACCGGCCCGCTTGTCGGCCACCTCGCTGCCTGGAACTACTTCCAGTCCGCCGATACCGACATCAATGCCGAATTCATCGACGCATGGCATGCCTTCATCGGCGACGAGGACCGTGTGACCAACGACCCGATGGAAGCACACTTCATCGGCTTCAACATGTGGGTCGAAGCTGTCGAGAAAGCCGGCACGACCGATCCGGATGCCGTGATCGACGCGATCGTCGGTGTCTCCGTGCCGAACCTGACAGGCGGATACTCGGCCATGATGCCGAACCACCACATCACAAAGCCTGTTCTGATCGGCGAAATCCAGGACGACGGCCAGTTTGAAACCGTCTGGGAAACCTCCGGTACGGTGGTTGGCGATGCATGGTCCGACTACCTGGAAGGCTCCAAGGATCTGATCTCGGATTGGCGTGCGCCGCTTTCCTGCGGCAACTTCAACACCGCCACCGGCAAGTGCGGCGGTTCCGGGTCCTAAGGGAGGAACCGGCGGAGCGGGTCTTTTTGGGCCCGCTCCGCACCTTTCCTGCCATTGTTGTCCCGGATGCCGAATGGGAAACCCGGGAAGACGCGAGAACCAGAATCTCATCCTGAGGAGGACCTTCGGGTCCATCTGTACGGCTCCCGGGGATGAGGCGTTTATTTCATATTCACAGCGCCGGTGGACCTATGTCCTTCTTGAAATCGCTTCTGCTATTCCTTTGCCTGCTGGCCAGCCCGGCACTTGCACAATCCGATCCGGAAACGCTCCGTCCGCTGATCAACGAACTCGCAAATGGGAAATATGCTGAAACGGAGCAGCAGATCGGCAATCTGGCGGCGACCGGTGATCCCGCGGTTGCGCCGGCGCTCGAAGCTCTGGGGGCGGGTGATCTTTATTTCCGCAAGTCGGACGGTTCTGTCTTCATTGCGGAAAAGGACGGCAAACAGTTCAAACTCACGGACCCGCTGACGCTGGAGGCGCAAGGCGAAGCCGGCCGGCGCGAAGTCAAGAAGATCAAGGTGAACAACAAACTGCGACGGGTTATCCGCTCTGCGCTCGGTTCCCTTACCCTTATGGCTCCGGACCCGAGGGTCCGCATCGCGGCTGCAGAAGCGGTCTTCAAGGCGAAGGACCCCGGCAGTATCGAAGCGCTCGATACAGCCATTGCGGCCGAGCAGGACGAAAACGTTCTCCGGGTCATGGAACAGGCGCGCGCTGCTGCGGTTCTGAATTCCGACCTGGAAGAAGCCGCCAAAATCGCGGCTGTCGAAACGCTTTCCGAGATGGGCAACCGAGACGCACTGTCGCTGCTGATCGCCGTCAGGTCGAGCACCGAGGGCGCGGTTCAAATTGCTGCCACGGCCGCTGTCACGAAAATCGAGAAATCCATCGCGGCATGGGACGCGGCTCAGAACATCTGGTACGGCATCTCGCTCGGATCGGTTCTGCTGCTTGCCGCCATCGGTCTCGCAATCACATTCGGCGTGATGGGTGTCATCAACATGGCGCACGGCGAGATGGTCATGATCGGGGCCTACACGACCTTCGTGGTCCAGGAGCTCATCAGGACATCGGCCCCGGGCCTGTTCGATTATTCCCTCTTCATCGCGCTGCCCCTCGCCTTTCTGACCGCGGGCCTGATCGGAATTGCGATCGAGCGCGGCGTCATCCGCTGGCTTTACGGACGGCCACTGGAAACGCTCCTGGCCACATGGGGGATCTCGCTCATCCTGCAACAGGCCGTGCGCTCGATCTTCGGCCCGACGAACCGCGAGGTCGGCAACCCGGACTGGATGTCCGGAGCGTTCGAACTTGGCCAGATGACCATCACCTATAACCGCATGTGGATCGTCGTGTTCGCTCTGCTGGTGTTCGCGGGCCTGATGCTGGTCCTGAAGAAAACGCCGTTCGGGCTCTACACGAGGGCCGTTACCCAGAACCGCCGCATGGCGGCTTCCATGGGGATCCGGACACCGTGGATCGATGCGCTGACCTTCGGTCTCGGTTCGGGAATTGCCGGAATTGCCGGCGTCGCGCTGTCACAGATCGACAACGTGTCGCCGAACCTCGGACAGGGTTACATCATCGACAGCTTCATGGTCGTTGTGTTCGGCGGTGTCGGAAACCTCTGGGGCACGCTGGTGGGCGCAATGACGCTCGGCGTGGTCAACAAGTTCCTGGAACCCTATGCAGGAGCGGTGCTCGGCAAGATCTTCGTTCTCGTCTTCATCATCCTGTTCATTCAAAAGCGTCCGAGGGGGCTGTTCGCCCTCAAGGGCCGGGCAGTTGAAGCATGATGTCGTCGTTTCTCTTCCGTGCCATGGATGCGCGTGCCGGTGTCTTCCTGGCGATCATGGCCGCCGTCATCATTCTTGTTCCCGCCTGCAATCTTTTCGTGCCGGAGAGTTCCCCCTTTCACGTGCCGACCTATGCGGTCACGCTGATGGGCAAGTACCTGACCTACGCACTGCTTGCGCTCGCGGTTGATCTGGTCTGGGGCTATTGCGGTATTCTGTCGCTCGGCCACGCGGCATTCTTTGCACTCGGCGGCTACGCCATGGGCATGTATCTCATGCGGCAGATCGGAACCCGCGGAGTTTACGGTGACCCGATCCTGCCGGATTTCATGGTGTTCCTGAACTGGCAGGAGCTGCCCTGGTACTGGTTCGGCTTCGACATGTTCTGGTTCGCCGCCCTCATGGTTGTGCTCGTTCCGGGACTTCTGGCCTTCATTTTCGGCTGGTTCGCGTTCCGCTCGCGGGTCACGGGTGTCTATCTCTCCATCATCACCCAGGCACTCACTTACGCGCTTCTGCTGGCCTTTTTCCGCAATGACATGGGATTTGGCGGCAACAACGGCCTGACCGACTTCAAGGACATTCTGGGTTTCGACATCCAGGCGGACACGACACGTGCCGGTCTGTTTGCAGCATCGGGAATTGCCCTGGTCATCTGCTTCCTGATCTGCCGGTCCATCACGCGTTCGAAGCTCGGAAAGGTTCTCGTGGCGGTTCGCGATGCGGAGAGCCGGACGCGCTTCCTCGGTTACCGGGTGGAACACTACAAGCTTTTCGTCTGGACCCTTTCAGCCATGATGGCAGGCATTGCGGGTGCGCTTTACGTCCCGCAGGTCGGCATCATCAACCCGGGCGAATTCGCACCCGCAAACTCGATCGAAGTCGTGATCTGGGTCGCAGTCGGCGGCAGGGGAACGCTTGTCGGCGCCGTGCTCGGTGCGGTCCTGGTCAACTTCGCAAAGACATGGTTCACAGCCGCTCTGCCGGATATCTGGCTGTTTGCGCTCGGTGGCCTGTTTGTCTTCGTGACCCTGTTCCTGCCGAAGGGCATTGTCGGTACCGTCAGCCAGGGCTGGACAGCCTTGCGCCAGCGCAAGATCTCCTCCGACTTCGGCGAAGGATCCGGCGACCCGCCTGCGCAGCCTCCCCAATCGCCCGGTGCCCAGGCAAATGTCGAAAAACCGGGCTCAGCAATTTCGCGCGCCGGGGCAGCGCACCCACAACCAGCGGAGTAGAGCATGACCCGGACCACAAGCCTGCTTTACCTTGACGGAGTGTCGGTTTCCTTCGACGGCTTCAAGGCCCTCAACGAACTTTCGCTCATGATTGCGCCAGGCGAGATGCGCGCGATCATCGGACCGAATGGTGCCGGCAAGACCACCATGATGGACGTGATCACGGGCAAGACCCGGCCGGATACCGGCGAAGTGTTCTTCAACGGAACGATCGACCTTACCGGCGAGGACGAGGCCTCGATCGCCGAACTCGGTGTCGGGCGGAAGTTCCAGAAGCCGACCGTGTTTGAAAGCCACACGGTCTGGGACAATCTGGAACTGGCGCTCAAGGCACCAAGGGGACCGTTCAACACCCTCTTCCACGTCATTACGGGCGGAGAAAAAAGCCGTATCGAACAATTGCTGGAGCTGATCAGGCTGAGCGACAAACGGGACGAACTTGCCGCCAATCTCAGCCATGGACAGAAGCAGTGGCTCGAGATCGGGATGCTGCTCGCCCAGGACCCGAAACTGCTCCTGGTGGATGAACCGGCGGCGGGAATGACCGATGCGGAAACCGCCGAAACCGCCGACCTTCTCAAGGACATTGCCAGGGACCATTCGGTTGTTGTCGTCGAACACGACATGGATTTCGTGCGCTCGCTCGGGGTCAAGGTCACCGTACTCCACGAGGGTTCGGTGCTTGCCGAAGGCTCTCTCGATCATGTTTCCGCCGATGAGCGGGTTGTTGAAGTCTACCTGGGACGCTGATCCATGTTGAATGTTGATCAAATCGACCTCTACTACGGTGCCGCGCAGGCGCTCAAAGGCGTTTCGCTTTCAGCGGAAACCGGAAAGGTCACGTGCCTGATGGGCCGCAACGGCGTCGGCAAGACATCGACGTTGCGGGCGATTTCCGGCCAGCAGGGGATTTCCTCGGGCAAGATTTTCTGGGACGGACAGGACATTTCCAATCTGCCCGCCCATGCGCGCGCGCGTGCCGGGATCGCCCTGGTGCCGCAGGGGCGCGAAATTTTCCCTCTGCTTTCGGTCAAGGAAAACCTTGAAACGGGCTTTGCTCCGGTGAAACGCAAGGACCGGCACATACCCGACACGATCTTTGAACTGTTTCCCGTTCTCAAGGACATGCTGAACCGGCGCGGCGGTGACCTTTCCGGCGGCCAGCAGCAGCAGCTTGCCATTGCGCGCGCGCTGGTGACACGGCCAAAACTCTTGGTTCTCGACGAACCGACGGAAGGCATTCAACCGTCCATCATCAAGGATATCGGGCGCGCCATCGCCTGGCTCAGGGATCAGGGAACGATGGCCATCGTGCTCGTCGAACAGTATTTCGAATTTGCCCGCGATCTCGCAGATACCTATGCGGTCATGGATCGCGGGGAAGTCGTCCTTGCCGGTTCCGGCGCAGACCTCTCGGAGAGTGAAGTCCGCCGCTATCTGACAGTCTAACCACCTGGAAACCGGGTTAAGGTAAAGCGCCGATTGTCGCGATTGTTCGGCCCTTTGTGGGTAGAAATCACCTTCGTAGTCGTGTTAGGGGCTGTGCAGCTTTCACGCTGCCGCACGGATCCGTGCGCCCGTGACCTGACCGGTGCGGGCTTCTGAATTTGGAACTGGAAATTTGCTATGCGCGTTGCAATGATTGGGACCGGCTATGTCGGCCTCGTATCCGGCACTTGTTTTGCCGATTTCGGTCACGTGGTGACCTGTATAGACAAGGACGCTACCAAGATTGATGCCCTGAACTCGGGGCAGATTCCGATCTACGAGCCCGGTCTTCAGGATCTGGTTGCCAAGAATGTTGCGGAAGAACGGCTCTATTTCACGACCGACCCGTCCGAAGCGATCCGGGCCGCCGATGCCGTCTTTATCGCCGTGGGGACACCCACGAGGCGCGGAGACGGGCACGCTGACCTGTCCTACGTTTATGCAGCGGCGGAAGAAATCGCCCGTTTGATCGAGGGCTTTACGGTTATTGTCACCAAGTCGACCGTACCGGTGGGAACGGGTGATGAAGTGGAAGACATCATCCGCAGGACCAACCCGGACGCAAAGTTCGCAGTCGTATCCAATCCTGAATTTCTGCGCGAAGGCGCGGCCATCAACGACTTCAAGCGGCCGGACCGGGTGGTTGTCGGGACCGACAGCGAAGAAGCAGCAGACGTCATGCGCGAGCTTTACCGTCCGCTCTACCTCAACGAAACGCCGATCATCGTCACAAGGCGGCGCACGTCCGAGCTGATCAAATACGCTGCGAACGCCTTCCTGGCCGTCAAGATCACCTTTATCAACGAGATCGCGGACCTATGCGAAAGCGTGGGTGCGAATGTCCAGGAAGTGTCACGCGGGATCGGCCTCGACAACCGCATCGGATCAAAGTTCCTGCACGCCGGCCCAGGCTACGGCGGGTCCTGTTTTCCCAAGGACACGCTGGCGCTTTCCAAGATTGCTGCAGACGCCAAGTCCGGCCTGAAGATCGTCGACGCGGTGATCGATGTTAATGCCGAACGCAAGAAGAAGATGGCTGACAAGGTCATCGACTTTCTGGGCGGAGATGTGAATGGCAAAACGATCGCGCTTCTCGGTCTTGCCTTCAAGCCGAACACCGACGACATGCGCGAGGCGCCGAGCCTCGATATCGTGAAGAAACTGCAGTCCGCCGGCGCCACCATCAGGGCCTACGATCCGGCCAGCATGGAGGAGGCCAGCCACCTGATGTCCGACGTCATGTTCTGCGACGGTCCTTACCATGCGTTGGAAAACGCGGACGTTGTGGTCATCGTCACGGAGTGGGACCAGTTCCGGGCGCTCGACCTCGACCGGGTCAAGGCCCTGGTGAAGGCGCCGAAAGTGGTTGATCTCAGAAATATCTACACGCCTGACTACATGACCGCTCGCGGTTTTGAATATACCAGCGTCGGGCGCAGCTACTGACGACGATCAAAGAGCCTCGCTTGCGCATGGCACAGACCGCTGCCGGCCGTATCAAGGGCCGGCGGCGCTCTCGCAATATTTACAGGAAATCAGTTCACGTCTTCCGTGATGCTGTTGCGGCGTGGGGGACGAACTGGTAATCAGCGTCCTGAAAATTTGATTTTTAAGCATTTCGTTGGGCTTGTGTTAACGAAACGCACGCCAGCGGCGTTCACTTCACCGGATTCGAAGGCACACCGCGAAACCCGTATATTTTAGCGTGGAGCCTGCAAAGCTTGGCAAACCGATCACTCAGATACGACAAGCGTGCAAATTTCCGGAAATCCGACACAGGCTCTGACTGCGAGATCGACAGTTCACATTTCGATCAGGACAATGAGCCTTTGCCATCTGCGCCGGCGCCCGGACCCGGTAACAGGAAACTGAAAAGATCCCTCGACATTTTCGGCGCAATTGCCGGCCTGACCCTGTTGATGCCGTTGTTGCTGGCCATTTCCTTCGCGATCAAGGCCACAAGCCGGGGACCCGTCATATTCCGCCAGGAAAGGTATGGTCTGAACGGAGCCGTTTTCACCATATTCAAGTTCAGAACCATGTACACGCACATGGGCGACGGGTCCGGGGTCGAGCAGACAGTGTGCGGCGACCCGCGCGTCACGCGCGTCGGTTCGTTTCTGCGGAGAAGCAACTTTGATGAATTGCCGCAACTCCTGAACGTGCTCAAAGGCGAGATGTCGCTCGTCGGTCCGCGCCCGCATGTGCCGGGTATGCTGGCGGCCGGTCAGGATTACGAAGACTTTGATTCAAGATACATGAACCGGCATCGGGTCCGCCCGGGGATCACGGGGCTCGCACAGGTCAACGGCTGCCGCGGCGCGACGACGGATCCGATATCTGCGCGAAAGCGCCTCGAATACGACCTGGAATACCAGGAGAGGCAGTCGCTGTTTCTGGATCTCAAGATCATCGCGCAAACGATCTCGCGCGAATTCCTGCACGGAAACGGATACTGAACCGCCCCTTTATTCGCTCAGGCCTCCTGAAGCAGCGTGGCGGCCCGCCGCAGAGCCAGCAGGTACCCTTCGACCCCGCAACCGGCAATCACCGCGTCCGCGCGCTGCGACACGTAGGAGAAGTGCCGGAAGGCCTCCCTTTTGTGGATGTTGGAGACGTGCACTTCCAGCACGGGAAAATGGCACGCGCTCAGGGCGTCCAGAATTCCGATCGAGGTGTGCGAATAGGCCGCCGGATTGATGATGATCGCCTGAGCGGCTTCCCTCGCCTCCTGCACCCAGTCGATCAGGTCATGTTCCGCATTGCTTTGACGGAAGACAACTTCAAGCCCGAGTTCCCGGGCGAGCGCCACACACATTTCATTGACATCATCCAACGTCTGATGACCGTAAATCTCCGGCTCCCTCTTCCCCAGCAGGTTGAGATTTGGTCCGTTCAGGATGTATACGACTTTAGGCATGTGAGTCCCTTGATATCATTCCCGTAAGATGTGCCTAAACTGCACATTTTTCCAGCAATTCCGGGCAATTCTCCACACAGGGCTGTGGACGGTTTCCGCCGTCAAACGCACCTGGCAGATGGTCTCTTGCGCCAGTTGTATTTACGTCCTATTAACCATGATTATTCATCGTGGTAGAAACACAATCCGACGGAAAACCATGATAAAGCTGCGTGAAAGACTGGACACTCTGGAAGCCCTCATGGAAGCGATCGAAGGTTACCAGCACCTTCCGATCGATACACTGTCACAGTTCTTGCTCGACAACTATACGGTTGATCTCGACGTTCTGGCTCAGTTCGCGAATGCTCTGGAAGTCGGTGCGAGCGAAGCTGCCCAGATTGGCGGAAACGCAACAGCCGCCGCACAATCGGTCGCCTGAAAACAGACAACGACCTCAGCTAACCTATTGCCGTGACGTTTTCTTCAGGTCCGCCAGGGGCTTGGCCCTGAGGTTGACCCGGAGGCCCTCCCTGCCAGATTTTCTGCCTGTTCCTGATCTCTCGCGGTGCCGGACCGAAGTAAGTCGCCGTCTTGATGAAGTCGCGCGGGTGCAGGATCACACTTGAAACGCGCTGATAGAGAGACTTTGCCGAGATCGGCTTGGACAGCAACTCGTGCACGCCCAACCGGCGTGCTTCCACGATCCGGCTTCGTTCGGTATGCGCAGTGACCATGATGATCGGTATGTAGGCGAACGGATTGTTCGGACTGCGGATCATGCGCACCATATCCGCGCCATCCAGAATGGGCATGACCCAGTCCAGGATGAGAATATCCGGATTGGCGCGGTCCATCGCTTCAAGACCGGACGCACCGTCTTCGGCTTCCACAATGCGGCGTGCGCCGAAGCCCTGCAGCATTGTCCGCAGGATCGTGCGCATGTAAGCACTGTCTTCGACCAGCAAAAACGTCAAAGAGGCAAGATCGAGGCTCACCAAACCCTCCTAGTTTCAACTCGTCTTGACACGAAATTCTGAAGATTGGGTTAGCTGTGTGTCGCTTCCGGCGTCTTCGTGTGCCGACTCTTCAGGAAAGAACCCGGCCGCAATTCGTAAAGATGATCGCGACGACCGCAGATAACAGGTTCACCAGTTGGTAATGTTGCTTGCAGTTAACACTTTTACACGCAGCGGATTAACGTGCCTTTCAGAGCTGTCGATCATCCTAGGCTCACAAACAAAAAACGAGAAACAAACATTCTATGATCACGAGCCTAATGACCACAGATCCGGACGAGAGCAGACAGGACGAGAAGCTCGCAGGAGGTCACGAACCTTCCGCGCCAGACTCCAACGGCTCGCGCGAGAACATTTTGCTGTTCTCCGGAGTTGGCCTCGTGCTTCTGGCCGTGGCCATGGCGCTTTCAAACATTTTTGCCTGATTTCCGGCTATCCGCAGCGGTCGCCAAGTGAACGCCATTGGCTGCTGCTCCGCCCGGTGCGCGCGGCAGTGCGCGATCAGCGCTTTTGGTCCGGCAGGTCGTCATCATCCAGAATGCGCCACTTTGCGCCTTCAAGGTCATCATACTGGCCGCTCTTGAGAGACCAGAGAAATGCGCCCAGTCCAAGCCCCCCCAGAAGAAGCGCTATCGGGATCAGGTAGATAAGAACATCCATCAGCCTTCACTCCGCACTGGCAACGGCCGCCCGGCGGCGCCTCGGCCTGCCGCGTTGCGAGTGCCCTTACCGCGCCACCTCAGCTTGAGGGCATTGGCCGTGACCGCGATCGAAGATGCGGACATCGCCACCGCTGCCATGAGCGGTGTGACGAAGCCGGCCACGGCGATCGGGACTGCCACCACATTGTAAAGCGCCGAGATCCAGAGGTTCTGTTCAATCGCGGCCCGCGCATTCTTCGACAGGCGCAGCGCATCGGCAACCGGCATCAACCTGTCTCCCAGGAAGACCGCATCGGCGGCGGCCTGGCTCAGATGAACTGCCGAAACGGGTGACAGCGACACATGTGCTCCGGCAAGCGCCGGCGCATCGTTGAGGCCATCGCCGACCATCAGAACCTTCCGACCCTTCGCCTGAAGTTCCTCCAGCCGGGCAATTTTCTGAGCCGGTTTCATGGCGGACTGCCAATCGGCAATTTCGAGTGTCCTGGCGCAATCGGCGACGGCGGGCCGGGTATCTCCGGACAGGATCTCCAGGCGATGGCCGAGTTTCTTGAGGCGGTCGACAACCTCGATGGCATCCGGCCTCAGGCTCTGCCGGAAGGTCAGCAGGCGCACCGGCCGATCCTCGTACCGGATCGCCAGGAGCGATGCGCCGGGAACGCGCGCAAGCGCGCCTTCAATCTCCAGATCGCAAGCGCCACAGAATTGCGGGCTGCCGAGGCGCAGTGTTTTGCCCTCGACCATCGTTTCCAGTCCGGCTCCCGGGATCTCTTCCACGTCCGGCAGCGGCACCAGAGCGCCGGTTGCCTTCACCAGCGCCGCAGAAAGCGGATGCCGGCTTGCAAGCGCAAGACGGCCACCGAGCGCGATCGATTCGTCCGCCGGATCGATGTCCGCGCAAAGTTCGGGCTCGGCCCGGGTCAGGGTGCCTGTCTTGTCGAACAGGATCGTGTCCACCTCGGCGAGACGCTCGATAGCATCCCCCGAATTGAGCAGAACCCCGCTGCGGAACAGTTGGCCCGAGGCCACGACCTGAACCGCCGGGACGGCCAGCCCGAGGGCGCAGGGACACGTGATGATCAGGACGGAGATCGAAATCACGAGCGCCGGCTGCCAGCTCATTCCGGCCAGAAGCCAGCCGAGGAATGTCAGCGCGGCAGCACCGTGCACCAGCGGCGCATAAAGACGCGCGGCCCTATCGGCGATCCGCACATAGGCCGACTTCGCCTGCGAGGCCGTCTCCAGCAGCCGGTTGACCTCGTCGAGCAGGGTTGTCCCGGATGCCGCCTCGACCCGAACCTGCAGGGCCCCTGCCCCGTTCATCGTGCCGGCATAAATTCTCTGTCCCGGATTGACCGGCACCAGAACGCTTTCACCCGTGACGAGGCTCTGATCAATTTCGGACCGGCCGCTTTCGACGACACCATCGACCGGAACGCGTTCGCCTCCGGAGACAAGAACGAGATCGCCGGCGGCGATCCTGGAAAGCGGAACTTCTCTTACGGTTCCGTCCGGTCCCAGGCGGGCGGCGACTTCGGCTTTCAGAGCTGCGATGTTTTCGGCAAACGACCGCGTTCGGCCCCGCATGTTGTGATCGAGATAACGACCGACCAGAAGGAAGAACAGCAGCATGACCGCGGATTCAAAATAGGCATGGTGGTGATGCTGAAGCGTTTGCACCACGGAAAGCGCGACGGCCAGGAAAACCCCGATCACGATCGGAACATCCATGTTGAGCCGGCCGGCGGAGAGCGCGCCAAACGCACTCTTCACGAACGGACGCCCCGCATAGGCAACCGTCGGGAGCGCGATGAGTGCCGACAGCCAATGGAAGAAATCGCGTGTTTCGGGCGTGATGTCGGTCGCATTGCCTGACCATACGGAAACCGACAGCAACATGATGTTCATGCCGGCGAAACCAGAGACAGCGAGACATCTCAGAAGCTGTTTTCCGGTCCTGTCCTGGCGGTCCTTCTGGCTGGCGGGGTCAAACGGATGCGCCGTGTAGCCGAGCCGGGAAAGTTCCCGCACGATTTCCTCCGCCCCCGTCTGGTCCTCGGCCCAATCCACCGCAAGCCGCTGGCTGGTCAGGTTGACGCGCGCGCTGCGGATACCGGGCAAACGCTTCAGGCCACGTTCAATATCGCCCATGCAGGCTGCACAGGTGATCCCCTCGACGGCAAGATCCATGTGGACCGCGCCGTCATCCGCCGGAGTTATGAAAGCCTGCCAGTCCCGCTGATGTCCCGTCACGATGCACGCCTCAGTCGCTGATGAAAATGCGGTTCTCGGACTTGAACCTGCGGGCCCCGTCCTGCTCGATTTCCAGGACAAGCGTCCAGTTGCCCGATGCCAGCTTGTCGACCTCGCCGACATATCGTCCACCGCCATCCGCGCGTAGAACGGCGGTCACGTCCTCGTTTTCCTGTGCCGGGTGCCGGAGCGCCGCATTGACGGCGATGCCGTAGAGGGGAACACCCTGCGCGTCCATGGCCGTCACGACGACTTTGGCGCCGTCCGCAGACATACGCGTGATTTCGCCCGACACCTGCCACCCCAGCCCGGCCTGCGCCTTTGCAGCGGCAATTTCCTGATTGTAGGCCTGGCCGGCCTCATAGGAACTGTCGACCACCACGCCCGGAAAGGATCCGAGCGCGAGGTAAAGGAAAATGCCATTTGCCGTGAACACGACACCGAAGAAGCAGAGCAGCCAGGCCAGAACGGTCTTGCCCGTGATCGCCTTTGGATCCTTCATGTTCGATTGAGCCATCGTCATTTCGTTCTCCTCAGGGCTTGTCCGGTGCTTTGAACGTGTCTTTTGCGGTCACGACTTCGCCCATCACGCTTTCAGTGATGCGGAATGTCACCGGCGTCGAATGCGGCATGTCTGCCCCCGGGGGGGAGCTCACCAGGACACGAACCTCGCGCGTGGTGTCGGGTCCGACTTCGACAATCGGCCGTCCGGCGAAGGTGGAATCGGCACCGACTGCCTCGACCAGCGTGTTCGGCGGCATGCCTTCCACATGCAGCATGAACGCTCTCGGATGGCGGCGCTTGTTCGACAGGCGGACCGTATACCCGTTTCTGACGGAACCGTCGGATTGTTCGACGAACACGGGGTTCCGGTCGTGCAGGACGCTGATGTCGGCGAAATCGCGATTGAGCAGCGCGAACAGCATGATGGCACCGACGAGGGCAATCACCGCGGCATAAATGACCGTGCGGGTGCGGACGATCTCGTAGACCGGCTCCTTGCCTTCAAGGCGGCGTTCGATGTTCTCATCCGTGTCATAGGCGATCAGACCGGTCGGCTTGCCGATCTTCGTCATGATGTTGTCGCAGGCATCGATGCAAAGGCCGCACTGGATGCAGTCCAGTTGCATGCCCTTTCGGATGTCGACACCAGTCGGACAGACTTGAAAGCACTGGTAGCAGTCGATGCAGTCACCGGCGGGCAGACCCTGGGCTTCCAGTTTCTTGTTGTGTTTCAGGGACCCCCTCGGTTCGCCGCGGTCCCAGCGATAGGTCACGTTGAGTGCCTTCTCGTCGGTCAGGGCGGCCTGAATGCGCGGCCAGGGACACATGTAGATGCAGACCTGCTCGCGCATGAAGCCGGCGAGCAGGTAAGTCGTCGCCGTCAGGATGCCGATCCAGACATAGGCGGCCATCGGCGCCTGGAACGTCAGAAGCTGCCAGACCAGCGTCGGTGCATCGTTGAAATACAGAACCCATGCACCGCCGGTCCACCAGGCAATCATCAGCCAGAAGAAGTGTTTCGTCGCCCGCTTGCTGACCTTGTCGAAGGTCCACGGATCCTTGTCGAGCGCGATGCGCTCGCGGCGGTCGCCCTCGATCTTGCGCTCGACCCACAAAAACAGGTCCGTCCAGACCGTCTGCGGACACAGATACCCGCACCAGATGCGTCCGGCGACCGCATTCATGAGAAACAGCGCGACGGCCGCGATGATCAGGAGACCGGTGAGGTAGTAGACTTCCTGCGGCCAGATCTCGATGAAAAAGAAGTAGGCCCGGCGGTGTTCCATGTCGATGAGAACAGCCTGGTCCGGGGCGTTCGGCCCGCGGTCAAAGCGGATGAATGGCAGGAAGTAATATATCCCGAGGGTGATAAAAAGCAGCGTCCACTTGATCCTGCGAAACAGGCCGTGGGTCGCCATGGGGTAGATTTTCTTGGCCGACGCAAACCACTCCTCGGAGTGCTCGCCCTCATGCGTTTCGGTGTCCGCAGACATACCGTCCGTCCTCTCAAACGCGATCCTGCCCCAATAGGATCCTGGTCAAAGCAAGAGCGGGGTTCCCGCTCCGGAGTGCCGATCCTAACCGGCACTTCCTGAAGTTAATCCGGCGCAAAGCGTCACACCTTGCGCCGGATCAAAGGTTCTGCGCGATCCGGCGGAAATGCCGCATCCTCACGCCGTCATTACTGGCCGCCCCCGAAGGAGTGCACGTAGACGGTCAGCGACTTGATGGTCGCCGGGTCCAGGCGCTCGACCCAGCCGGGCATCACGCCGTTGCGCGGATTTGCAATCTGCGCCTTGATCGCATCAAGCGAGTTTCCATAGAGGTAGTTCGCCGACATCAGGCTGGGTGCACCAACCTCCTGGATGCCTTCAAGGCTGTCGCCGTGACAGGCGGCGCAATTGTCCTCGTAAAGCACCTGACCGGCGGCAAGATCGATCCCCTCGTCCGTTTCGACGCCTGCCCGGGCGGCAACGAAATTGGCGACCTGATCGATTTCCTCCTTGCTCAGCAACTCGTCGGCACCGAAGGCCGGCATGTCGCCGATGCGCGCATCGTCATTGTCGGACCGGATGCCGTAGAGCAGCGTCGTATGGATATCGTCGAGCGTACCGCCCCAGATCCAGGTGTCGTCCTGCAGGTTCGGATAACCTTCCGAACCGGTGCCGCCGGCCCCGTGGCAGGGCGCACAATTGTCGCCGAACGCCGCCTGGCCATTGGCCAGTGCGAATTGCAGCAATTCCTGATCCTTGGTGATGTCTTCCAGCGAGGTGGCGACGATCTTGTCGGCGAACTGGGACCGGTCGGCGACACCCTTGTCAAAGGCGGCGATGGCCTCCTGACGCTGGTTGGCGCCCAGGACACCCTTGGTGTAGCTGGAAACCAGCGGCCAGGACGGGTAAAGCACCCAGTAGATCACCGCCCAGACCACCGTTGCGTAGAAGATGTAGAGCCACCATTTCGGCAACGGGTTGTTCAGTTCCTTCAGGCCGTCCCACTCGTGACCGGTGGTCTCGACCCCGGAGATCTGGTCGACTTCCTTGTTGTGTGTGTCTGCCATCAATCAGTCCTCACGGAACGGGATCTGAGCAGCATCGTCGAACTTTTTACGGTTCTTCGGCCACAATGCGTAAGCCAGGACGATGCCAAACAGGATCATGAAATAGATAAGGCCCCAGGTCTGCGCGAAGCCGGCGAAGGCGCTATAGGTCTCGTTCATCGCACTTACCTCGCGTTTGCTGCGTCATCGTAGATGGAGAAGTCGACCATGGTGCCGAGCACCTGCAGATAGGCGACGAGTGCATCCATCTCGGTGACTTCCCTGGGATTGCCGTCAAAGTCCCGAACCTTGGCGCTCGGCCAGCGTTCCTCGAAGTCGTAGGCCGCGTCGGAGTCCGGCATGGCCTGGCCCAAAAGGTCAGATGCCGCATTCTCGATCTGCTCCTCGGTATAGGGAACACCGACGATCGCGTTGGCGGAAAGATGAGCCTTGATGTCCCGGGCGTTCACCCTGTTTTCCGCCAGGAACGGATAGCCCGGCATAATGGATGCAGGCACCAGCGAGCGCGGATTGACAAGGTGCTCGACGTGCCAGTCGTCGGAGTATTTTCCGCCGACACGCGCCAGGTCCGGTCCCGTCCGTTTCGACCCCCACTGGAACGGGTGGTCATACATGCTTTCCGCAGCGAGCGAGAAGTGACCGTAGCGCTCCAGTTCGTCCCGCATCGGGCGGATCATCTGCGAATGACACAGATAACAGCCCTCACGGATGTAGACGTCGCGCCCGGCCAGTTCCAGCGGCGTATAGGGCCGCATGCCTTCGGTCTTCTCGATCGTGCTCTTCAGGTAGAAAAGAGGCGCGATTTCGACCAGGCCGCCAATGGCGACCGCGACCAGGATTCCGACGAGAAGAACGAAGGAGTTCTTCTCGAAGACTTCATGTTTTTTCCATGCAGACATTCAGTGTCCCTCCCTTATTCGGCCGGAGCCAGGGAGCCGACCGGCGTGGTGTCGGCTTCTTCAGCCTCACCATGACGGACAGTCATCCAGAGATTGTAGGCCATGATCACGGCGCCAACCACGAAGAGCGCACCACCGAGAGCACGGATGATGTAGAAGGGATGCATCGCCTCCACGGTTTCCACGAAGGAGTACTCCAGGAAGCCGAGGCTGTCGTAGGCGCGCCACATCAGGCCCTGCATGATGCCGGACACCCACATTGCGGTGATGTAGAGAACGATCCCCAGTGTCGAGAGCCAGAAGTGCCAGTTCACCAGTTTCAGCGAATAAAGGCCCCTCTTGTTCCACAGCCACGGTACCAGGCAGTAGATCGCGCCGAAGGAGATGTATCCAACCCAGCCGAGCGCGCCGGAATGCACGTGACCGATCGTCCAGTCCGTATAGTGCGACAGCGAGTTGACGGAGCGTAGGCTCATCAGCGGACCTTCGAAGGTCGACATGCCGTAAAAGGCGACGGAGACGACCATCATGCGCAGGACCGGATCGGTTCTGAGCTTGTCCCAGGCACCGGACAGCGTCATCAGGCCGTTGATCATGCCACCCCAGGACGGCATCCACAGGATGATCGAGAAGGTCGCACCGAGCGTCGACGCCCATTGCGGCAATGCCGTGTAGTGCAGATGGTGCGGGCCGGCCCAGATGTAGATGAAGATCAGCGCCCAGAAGTGCACGATCGACAGACGGTAGGAGTAAACCGGACGATCGGCCTGCTTCGGAATGAAGTAGTACATGATCGCCAGGAAGCCCGCGGTCAGGAAGAAGCCCACCGCGTTGTGGCCGTACCACCACTGAACCATCGCGTCCTGAACACCCGACCAGACGATGTAGGACTTGGTCGAATAGATCGAGACCGGGATGGTCAGGTTGTTGGTGATGTGCAGCATGGCGATGGTGACGATGAACGCCAGGTAGAACCAGTTGGCCACATAGATGTGCGGTTCCTTGCGCTTCCAGAGCGTGCCCAGGAACAGGAGCAGATACATCACCCAGACGATGGTCAGCCAGAGATCGGCATACCACTCGGGTTCCGCGTATTCCTTGCTCTGGGTCACGCCAAGCAGATAGCCCGTTCCCGCGATGAGGATGAACACGTTGTAGCCGAGGATGACGAACCAGGGCAGGATCTTGCCCGGCATGCGCACGCGGCAGGTCCGCTGGACCACGTACATCGATGTCGCCAGCAGCACGTTGCCGCCGAAGGCGAAGATCACCGCAGAGGTGTGCAAGGGACGCAGGCGGCCGAAATTCGTCCAGGGAAGGTCGAAGTTCAGTGCCGGCCAGGCCAGTTGCAGCGCGATCACGAGACCGACCGTGAACCCGGCCAGGCCCCAGAACATTGCGGCGATGGTTCCGAACTTCACCGGTCCCATGTTGTAATTCGGTTTTCCGTCGATTTCGGCCGGGATCGGTTCGCCGCCGTCGTCGAAGAAGTTCTTGAAGATCAGGAAGACACTGACAGCGGCGAGCAATGCGCCCAAGCCAGCGTGAAAAGCCATGACCTGATCAAAGGTTTTGCCCGCAATTATTATGCAAGCGAATGCAAGCAGCACGAGGAAGATGGCGAATCCCCCCTCCTCGAGCGAGACCAAACCGGTCCTTTTTTGTGCCATTTCAGCGCCCCAGTTCTTAGAATCCGTGCAAGGTGCCAACGATGGGACGACCATGCGCACGACTCCCCACGAGCCGCGTTGATTCATATCAAGAGGGGTCTTACGGCATTCGAAGATGTGAAAATTGCCCGCACAATGTCGCACGGCACAGGCACGTTGTCGCAATCGTAGTTTTGCGTACCGGGCCTTCCGAGGGCAAATGCCAGTGCCGCTGATTCGATGCCCAGCACCGGCGGAACGTCTTCAAGGGTGCTTGCCGGTCAGGGTTTCGATGACCGTTTCGAGAATGTCGGGATTTCCGGTTCCCGGCTGAATCCAAATGCAGATTTTCCGGGACAGGGGCACCGACTGCGTGAACGGTGCCACAAGGTCGCCGTTCCGCAGATGGGTTTCGACAAGAGCCCTGTGTGCCATCAGCACCCCCGCCCCGTTCAGCGCCTCCTCGACGGCGACCGCGTAGAGCGAATAGGCCGGGCCTTTCGGCACGAAGTCCTCTCCAGGCATTGCCGAGGCCGCCCAGACAGACCAGTCGCTCGCCCAGGCTGTGTCGGTCAGGCAGACCGAGGCTTTCAGGTCGCGCGGATGGGTCAGCTTTTTGGCAATTTGCGGCGTACAGACCGGAAGCAGTTCGTCGGTTTCAGTCCAGACATGCCGTCCGCGCCTGCCGTCGCCATAAAACAGGCAGATATCGAACGGCACACGCTTGAGGTTGGGGGGCGTTTCGAGAGCCGTGACGGAGACGTCGACATCAGGGTGGGTCCGGCGCAACAGAGGCAGGCGCGGAGCGAGCCAGAGCTGCGCCAGGGCAGGAAGCGCAGCTATGTGGACCTTGTGGGGCGCCGAATCCTGTCTGAGTTCGTGCACCGCTGTTGCCAGACGGTCGAAGACGTCGACAAATCCCGGCAGGGCCCGCTGACCGACCGGCGTGAGAACGACGCCGCGCGCGTTCCTCACAAAAAGCGGCGCACCGAGTTCCTCCTCCAGCGACTTGATCTGCGCAGCAACCGCGCCAGGCGTCACACCGAGTTCCGCAGCAGCAGGCGCAAAACCCCCAAGGCGCGCTGCCGCTTCAAAGGCGCGCAGCGCATTGAGCGAGGGAATGCGGGGTGTCGGTGGAGAGACCGGCATCATTTGACCTAGTTTTTCTAGCCCTTGTTTTTCTAAAATCTCATTTGCGAAATTGCAAGCGGAGCCTCACTCTGGGATCAACACGCTTTGGAGAAAATGCAATGTCAGCACACGAACTCAGGCCATGGCTGCCGCAGACCGTGGCAGAGCGAATCGACGGGATCAGCGCGACGACACGCGGGCTAACCTCGGATCTGATCGCCGGTCGCATCGACAAACTGGTGGACGAAAACCGCAAGATCCACGAGCGGGACTGCTTCAACCTCAATCCGGCGACCAATGTGATGAACCCGAAAGCGGAAGCGCTCCTGGCCAGCGGCCTGGGTTCGCGCCCCTCGCTCGGGTATCCGGGTGACAAGTACGAGATGGGTCTTGAAGCGATCGAAGAGATCGAGGTGATCGCGGCGGATCTCGCCTGCGAGATTTTTCATGCACAGCATGCGGAGATCAGGGTCGCGTCCGGCGCACTCGGCAATCTCTATGCGTTCATGGCGACCACGAAGCCCGGTGACATCATCATCGCGCCGCCCGCATCCGTCGGCGGCCACGTCACGCACCACGAGCCGGGATGCGCAGGTCTGTACGGTCTTGAAATCCATGAAGCTCCCGTAGATGCCGACGGCTATACCATCGATCTGGAAGGCCTGCGCGAGATGGCGCACCGGCTCAAACCGAAACTGATCACCATCGGCATGAGCCTCAATCTCTTCCCGCATCCGGTTTCAAGCATCCGGGCGATCGCCGACGAGGTCGGTGCATTCGTTCTCTTCGACGCGGCGCACCAGTGCGGCATGATCGCGGGCGGTGTCTTTTCCGACCCGCTTGCCGACGGGGCGCATCTGATGACCATGAGCACCTATAAGAGCCTCGGCGGCCCCGCAGGCGGCCTGATTGTCACGAATGATCAGGACCTTGCCCGGAAACTCGACGCGATCGCCTTTCCCGGCCTGACGGCCAATTTCGATGTCGCCAAATCCGCCGCGCTTGCCGTTTCGTTGCTGGACTGGCGGGACTTCGGCGCCGGCTATGCGCGCGAAATGGTGGCGTCTGCCCAGGCGCTTGCACGCGCCCTTGCCGAGGAAGGCATCCCGGTGTTCGAAACCTCGAAGGGAATAACCGCGTCGCATCAGTTCGCGGTGGAAGCGGCGGCCTTCGGCGGAGGGCAGACCGCGTCGAAGAAACTGCGCAAGGCCGGATTTCTTGCCTGCGGCATAGGTCTGCCTGCCGCGCCGGCCGAAGGTGACATGAACGGATTGCGAATCGGCACGCCCGAATTGGTGCGCTGGGGCATGACGTCCGCCGACATGCCACGTCTTGCCGGGCTCATCGCCGAAGCCTTGCGTGCCAACGATCCTGACGCGATGGCGAGTAGAGTGTCCGCCTGGCGGCAGGAGTTCAAAGCGCTGCACTTCGTCCGGTCCTGAGTGCGCCACGCGCGTTCCGAACGCGGTTACCGATCTTCGCGGATTTCGGAAGAGACAAACGGGCGTTGTTTCCTGTGGGAAACACTCGCCCTGCGCTCTTCCGTTTTTCTGCTTCTCCGCCTACCCTTGCTTGATTGAGCAGTCAGCGCTTCGTGGGGGGAGACTGAAATGCAAGGCCGCATGGATCAGGGCTACGCCGCTCTTGAAAAGATTGCGGGGACATCACCCGATCTTCTGAAGTCGCTGCTGGAAGGCTCGCCGGACACCGTCAGTGTTTCGGACGCGCATCAGCCCGACCTACCGCTTACCTATGTCAATCCCTCCTTCCAGAAAACCACCGGATATGCATCCGAGGAGGCGCTTGGGCGAAACTGCCGGTTCCTGCAGGGCGAGGAGACAAGCGCAGACGATGTCGCCCGGATCCGGAAGGCGATCGCCGACCGGGAACCGATTGATGTGGTTCTGCTGAACTACCGCAAAACCGGCGAACCCTTTCTCAACTCCCTGCGCATGGCGCCGATCTTCGATGCAAGCGGGGCCCTGTCCGCCTATCTGGGCATCCAGCGGGATATCACCGAGGAGCGTATCAGGGCCGAAAGCGAGGTTTCCCGAAACCGTCTGGAGGCGCTCGGAACGGCGTCCGGCGCGCTCGCTCATCAGCTCAACAATCTGCTGCATCCCGTCACCAGCCTGATCTCGCTGCACCTGCCCGACATTTCCGACGCCGGTATCCGGACCGATCTGGAGATGGCGCATTACAGCGCAACACAGGCTGCGGAGCTGTCAAACAACCTGCTGGGCCTGTCGAGGGGCCGGTTCGAAGAAGAATCAGGTGTAACAAGCCTCCCCGACGCTCTCATTCGCGCAGTCGAACTCGTGCGCCTCATGCTGCCGCCGACGGTGACCATTGAAACCGGTTTCAGGAACGTTCCAAAGGACATGAATATTCCGATCAGTGAAACCATGTTTGCACAAGTAATCATCAATATCGTCACAAACGCCTCCCAGGCGACAAAGCATTCCGGGACAATACGTATAGAACTCGCAGAAATCGAAGGTTCGAAGGCGCAAATCTCGATTGCTGATAATGGACCAGGCATTCCATTTGGCCTGAGGCATAAAGTATTTGATCCTTTTTACTCAAAGAGCATCAGTAAAAATAGCACTGGCCTTGGACTTTCTGTCGCTTTGCAAATTATTAATAAAGTTGATGGAAAAATAATAGTTGCAGAGGGCCTATTACAACCAAACGGCGATGGCCGAGGTTGTATGTTTACTATAGATATACCGACAATTACGTAGGGTTGTAGTTCGGTAGATCTGGGAGATACCGAACAATGTGCCACATACTACTCATTGACGATATGCAGCCGGTTCGGCATGCCATCGCAGCAACGCTTCGCAAAGCCGGTCATGACGTCGTCGAAGCCGATGACGGCAACAAGGGACTGGAGATTGCGTCGTCGCGCCAGTTCGATCTCGTCATCACGGACATCATGATGCCGGCTTCGGACGGAACCGACGTCGTGTTCGAACTGAAGACGAAATCGGCGGCACCGAAGGTGATCGCCATGTCCGGCGGCGGTGCCGGCATTCCGGCTGAAAATGCCTTGCAGCTTTCCTCGACCCAGGCAGATGCGGTTCTGAAAAAACCCTTCACGAACGATGTCCTGATAGAGACCGTGAGCAACCTCACCTCGAACTGATCTTTCATTCACCCACGCTTTCGGAGGGGAAAATCGTGGCCTGGTTTTACAATATGCGGCTGACGCAGAAGCTTCTGCTCGCCTTCGGTACATTACTTGTCCTGATGCTCTTTCTCGGCGGAAAATCCGCCATGATGTTCCACACCCTGGATCAGGAATTCACCGAATTCACCGAACACGGCAATGCGCTTGCCGCCGCGACAGACGTCACCCAAGCCTTCTCCCACATGGAGATCAAGGCAATCGAATACGTCGAGAATTCATCGGACGACAAGCTTCAGGCGGTCGACACCGCGCACACGAACGTGGTGATGCAGATCGACGAAAAGATCAAGAAGCTGCATGTGCCGGAAGAGATCGAGCGCCTCGAAGACGCCAGGAAACATCTGGAGATCTACTGGAAGAACTTCCAGAAGGTCGCGCATGAGCGCGCGCTTCAAAAGGATATTGTCGACAACAGCCTGCACAAGGCCGGCGACAAGCTCCAAGACGAGATCGTGACAGTGTTCAAGCACAAGCAGGAGCAGGACTCCAAGAACGGCAAGCCGTCGGAGACCGTCGAACTCGTCACGGACGCCGTGATTCACCTTCTGATCGCCCGAGACCACGCCAACCGGTTCATCTATTCCGGAATGGAAAGCGAACTCGACTATGCGCTTTCCGAAATCGACCGGGTCAAGAAAGACCTGACCAGCGACGCCATGGCCAAGCTCGACGGCGAGGACAAGCAACTGGTCGACGATGCGCTCAAGCAGATTGAGGTCTATGTAAGCGCTCTCAACGAGTTCCGGACGCTTGAAAAGGATATCCGGCACCTGGAGCATGACGTCATGTTCGCCGAAGCGAAGATCGTCGCCGACGACCTTGCCGCGATCAAGCAGTTCGCGATCGATGCAGAGCACAAGCTGGAAGCCAAGGTGCACGCGCAGACCGCGAGCTCGATCCTGTTCTCCGTCGGCGGAACGGCGATCGGATTTGTCATCGGTCTCGCCGCAGCCATCATGCTGGGACGGATGATCAGCCGGCCGATCAACGGGCTTGCAAGGACAATGGAGGACCTGTCCCACAATCGTCTGGAGACCGAGATCGCTGCCGCCAAAGGCAGGGACGAAATCGCCGAGATGACCCGCGCGGTCATGGTGTTCCGCGACGGTCTTGTCGAACGCCAGACGATGCGCGAGCAGCAGGAAAAGAACCGCGAAACCTCCAACCGCCGTCGCGACGAGCTGGATCAGATGATCGGTATCTTCGGCAACACCATCCGCGGCATCTTCCAGCGCATGTCCCATTCTTCAACGGAAATGTCGGAGACCGCGGAAACGCTGACGCAGACATCGGACAATTCGACCAACCAGGCGACTGTGCTCGACAAGGAAGCCAGCGACACGTCTTCGATGGTGGCAACCGTTTCCTCGGCGGCTGAAGAACTGATTTCCTCCATTCAGGAAATCCGGCGCAATGCGGATCACTCGGCGGAAATCGCGGCCAGGGCCTCGGACCGGGCGGAAGAGACGAAGTCAAACTTCACCGAACTCGTCACCGCGTCGGACCAGATCACGAGCGTCGTCGACCTGATCCGCGAAATCGCCGATCAGACCAACCTGCTCGCGCTGAACGCGACGATCGAGGCGGCGCGCGCCGGTGAAGCCGGCAAGGGCTTCGCGGTCGTGGCCTCTGAAGTCAAGGAACTGGCGGCACAGACCTCCCGGGCGACCGGAGAAATCAGCAACCAGGTCGGCGCAGTCCAGCGCACGGCGCAGAGCGCCGAGCAATCCATCGGCGAGATCTACGGCACCGTTCGCGAGATCAACGATGTCGCGACCAGCATTGCCTCCTCCGTCACCCAGCAGGAAAGCGCAACGTCTGAAATCGCACGCAGCATGGAGACGGTGTCCAGCAGCGCGGCGCGCGTGCGGGACAGCGTTTCGGTGATGCGCCAGAATTCGGAGGATACCGCCAATTCCTCCAAGCTGGTAAAGGACGGCAGCTCTGTCGTTTATGACGAGGCTGTGCTTCTGGGCGACGAAGTGGAAACCTTCCTCGATGCGATCGGCAACCGCGGCGACGACGAGACCTACCGGATCTATGACGTCCACTGGCCCGCGACGCTGACGTTCGGCGACAAGCAGGTTGCGGCAAGCGCGGTGAAGATCTCGTCGGCCAACTGCATGATCAATGTGCGGATCGATGTCATGCCCGGTACACGCGTCACCTTCGAATGCGCCGAGCTTTCCAGCCCGATCGAGGCGCGTGTCGCGGTCAGCGAAGGCGATACCACGACGCTGCAGTTCCCGCTGAATCTCGATCACATCGCCGATCTGAGGATGCAGCTCGAAGAACGTGCGCTGGCTCCCGCAGCCTGAGCCGAAAAACGAAACACGACCGGGAAGCCGGGAGCTCTGCCCCCGGCTTTCAGATTCTCACCTGGAGCTTTTTCCCAGCACGAGCGCCGTGATCAGCGGCAGCAACAGCACCATCCCCGTAAATCTTGCAATCTGGTGAGCGGCAACGAAGGCCGGATCCAGATCGAGCATGAATGCCAGCAGCGTCATGACCTCAAGGCCGCCCGGAGCATAGGCGAGAAGTGCCTGTCCGAAGGGAATGTCCACCAGCGAGGATACGATCCAGGCGCCCAGTATGGACATCAGAAAGGCAGCGCTGAAGGCCGCGATAGAGGCGCCGAGAACGCTGACGAACTGGCGGACCGTCATGTTGGCGAAACGGCACCCGATCATCGCGCCCATCATCACGAAACAGGGCACAACGAGATAGGCCGGCAGGACCAGCGTCCAGGCCCCGGATGCGTTCAGCCCGGCGCTCATGAAAAAGGCTCCCGTCATCAGGCCACCCGGCACATTGAGCTTCTGGGCGATCAGGCTGGCAAGCAGGCAAAGCGGCAGGCCGATGAGGATTTCAAACCAGGTGGACACAACGATCGCCTCCCCCTCGCCCTCCAGTGTTCCGCTGGTCGAGACCACCGCGAAAGGCAGGATCGCCACGAGCACGAAAAGCCGGAGCGACTGGCTCGACGCGATCCGGGGCAGATCCGCTCCCCGGTCGGTGGCCAGTGCGATCACGTAGTTGAGCGCGCCCGGGATCGCCCCGAAAAAGGCCGTTTCCCGCGACCACTTGGCCCCGAAATGAAGAACCGCGTAGCCTGCGAACGTGACGCAGACAACGACAACGAGCAGAAGCGCCATTGAGACCGGCCAGTCCCCGATCCGCTCCACGACGTCCGGGCGGACACCGGCGCCCATCGATACGCCGATCACGACGAACAGGGCATCGCGTAGCCGGTCCGGCATCACGGTCGGAACGCCTGCAAGCGTTGCGACCGCAACAAAGACCATGGCCCCGGACAACCACGCAGCGGGCAGTCCGAGTACATGGAAGGTAGCGCCGCCACCTGCCGCGAGCAGGATCGTCAGCAGGAGTTTTGCCACGGTCGAGTTTGTCATCGCTGTAATCATAGGATCCGTATGCGGTTCGAGCCAATACGGTACCGGCTAATATATTGGTTGATTATCATCGTCATGATTGATTGCGTCGATCAACATAAGATCTTTTTCCGATCATTTCTCCCGCGCGAACGCCACCGGCGAAGGCGCCGTAAAGGGCGCGCCTTCGATCAGCTCAAGCTGGCACGCCCTTTGAACCGACGGGCGGGCTTCCAGCTGCTCGAGAAGCTTGAAAAGCCGGGGAGACCGGTCAGCGGGCCAAACCCCGCATGTGCCATAGATCTGCGCCCAGCGCGCGCAGGCCGCCAGGTAGAAGTCGAGACAGCTGAGACCCGCCCCCAGCAGGAACGGTCCCCCGCATGCATCAAGCTCTTGCTCCAGAAGAGAAAAACTTGCATCGATGCGGCTCCGGAGCGCCGCGTTGAGATCAGGCATGCACGCTTTGTCGGGCATGTAGCGGTGCGGCTTGAAGGAGATGCGCAGATCCGCATGAAGCGTGTTGGAGAGAAAAAACAGCCACTTCAGGAACCTGCCGCGCCCGGACGAACCCGGTGCAGGAGCCAGAGAGCGATGCCGCTCCGAAAGCATCAGGAGGATGGCCCCGGTTTCAAATGTCACCGCGTCCTGCCCCGGCATTTCCAGCACGGGAATCAACCCCTGCGGATTGAGCTTCCGGTACTCTTCCGACTTCTGCTCGCCCGCGGCCCTGTCGACGGAGACGTATTCGTAGCGTGCACCGAGCTCTTCGAGGACCATCCGGACGACGAAATTGGCATTGTCGGGAGCGCCGTGAAGCCTGTAAACGCCTTGCCCGGCAGGGCCAACTGTCTCTTCCGCGCTTTCAATCAATTTGTTTCTCCAGAATCAGACCGCCGGCTTGAGCGATATCAAGGCTCCCGCCGAAGTTCGCCGGAATGATGGGCTCATGACCAATGACCCGCTTTCCTATGCGCTGCGCAACGTACCGCGTTATACCAGCTATCCCACAGCCCCGCATTTCCACGCCGGTGTGAATGAAGACACCTATGCCGACTGGCTGTCTGCGATCACACGGCAGGACAGCCTGTCGCTCTATCTGCACGTGCCCTACTGCCGGGAACTCTGTCACTATTGCGGCTGCCACACGAAGGCGACGCGCAAGGATGCGCCGCTGAAAGTCTATGCCGCGACACTGGGGCAGGAGATCGGTCTTGTTGCTGAGCATCTGCAAGGCGCCGGGCCGGTTCGCCACATCCACTGGGGTGGCGGTACACCGAGCCTGCTCTCGCGTAAGAGCCTTGTCGACCTGACGGGCCTGATGCGCGTCCTGTTCGACCTGTCGTCAGAGCTTGAGCACGCGATCGAGCTCGATCCGCGGCTCGTAACTGCGGAACTGGCCGAGACGCTGGCGATGATCGGGATCAACCGCGCCAGCCTCGGTGTCCAGGATTTCGACCCGTCCGTCCAGAAGGCGATCGGTCGTGTCCAACCCTACGAGACGGTTGCACGGGCATCGGAATTTCTGAGGTTCGCGGGACTGGACGCCCTCAATTTCGATCTGATGTACGGATTGCCGGAACAGTCGCCTCAGACGATACGCGATACGATCGAAAAGACGCTGGCGCTCGCACCGGGCCGGATCGCACTGTTCGGCTACGCGCATGTTCCATGGATGCGCAAACATCAGCGGCTGATCGACGAGACGCGCCTGCCGTCTGCGGCCGAGCGGCTCGAACTGGCCAATCTGGCAAGACGTGAATTGTTGAACGCCGGTTACGTCGCGATCGGCCTTGACCACTTCGCGCGCGCCGATGACAGCATGGCCGTCGCCCTTTCCGACGGATCGCTGAAACGCAACTTCCAGGGGTACACCACCGATCAGGGCGAACAGCTCATCGGGTTCGGCGTCTCGTCGATCGGCAAGCTGACCGGCGGGTTCGTTCAGAACATGCCCGATGTCGGCAGCTGGCGCCGGAGCATCCTTGCCGGAAAGCTGCCGGTATCAAAAGGGCTTGCGCTGAGCGCCGATGACAGGTTGCGGGGCCACATCATCGAGGACCTGATGACCAACTACGCGTGTGATCTCGGCCCGGTCTGTGCAAGTCACGGGCTGTCCGTCAGGAATGTCAGCGACGCGTTCGACGCTCTTGAGGATCTGGTTGCCGACGGGCTCGTGACCCTGGATCTGAACGGAGACGATCAGGCCCGGGTCAGCGTGACGGATGCAGGGCGGCCTTACGTCCGGCTGGCGGCAGCGGCGTTCGATGCCTATCTGGCCGACAGCCAGGCGAGCGGAAAGGCACGGCACTCGGCCGCCGTCTGACTGAACGCCTGTGGTCTTCAGCCGGCACGTGCACCGCTGACAGTGACTTCGATCAGGAGCAACACCGAGGCGATCATGCGATAGGCAGACTGCAGGGGTACGGGCTGGCCGAGTTCCAGGGCCCAGTCCCGGTCCTTGAACAGACCGGTGAGTTTCTGGAGCCGGTTCGCTGGTTCCGCTTCCCCGGGTTTCAACGCGCGCCGGATGACACCGACACATTCGTCCCCTGAAACGATGGCATAGCTGTCCGGCCAGCTTCCCAGCATGGTTTCAAGCGTTTTTGTGGCCAGCTTGCGAGGGTCGACGACCCTGTAAAGCTCCGCTTGAGCTGCGTCCTGAACGAGCCATACGTCAGATCCCTTGGCCGCGATCTGCCCATCCTCGCCCGGAGCCCCGCCGGCAAGATGCCATTGTCTGCACAGGAGCATTCTTTCCGGTGTCAGCGTCCTTTTTGACTGATCAAGCAGATTGACCATCTCCACCGGCTTGCCGATCGTCCTTTTCGTCAGATCGAACCGAACAAACTCGGTTTCGTTTGCAAGCACGTGATAACGCTTGTGAACGCCCCCTTCGGGATTTCGCTCCTGGACAAATCTGAGAGAGTGGATCTGCATCGCAATCGCGCCCTGATTGTAAAAGCCGGGCCTTATATGCAGCTTCACCCCTTAAGAAAAAAGCGGGTCGCCACCGAAGGTGCCCTCAAGGCAGACTGAAACGGCAAACATCCCTAACGAAGACTTTCGCTGCCGCCTGAAACCTCGCGGATTAAAGACAAAAAAAGGCCGCGACACTGCGCGGCCCTTGAGTTTCGGGAGGTGGGAGGCGTCAATGCATGCCCGTCATGCGGCACAGGCCGCAAACCTTGTTGAGGTGAATCTTGTCCGCCTTGTCGACCCGTATGACACCACGCCGTTTCAGTTCCGAAACCACGCGGCTGACCGTTTCGATCGTCAGGCCGAGATAGTCGGCAATTTCCTGGCGGGTCATGTGGAGTTGCAGATCGAACCCGTCGTCGTCCTCGTCAACGGGGCCGACGCAGCCGGCGCCGCCACGATCGGGCACCATGTGCATCAGAAAACTGGCGACCCGCTCAACCGCGGACTTGCGGCCGAGCAGCACGGCATGCTCATGCAGTGTCCGCATCTGGTTGGTCAGACATCTGGTCAGGCTTTTCTGAAGCTCTTCGGAACGCTCGACTTTCCTGAGATCGATTTCCTGTACCAGCGACTTGGTCAGCGTCTCGGCGGTGCAGTCATGCTCGTCGCCGTTCGCGAGCCCGAATATGTCTCCGGGACGCAAAACCTCGACAACCTGTCTGCGCCCGTCCGGAAGAAGCTTGTAGAGCATGAGGGAGCCGCGAACCAGTTCGTAAAGACGTCTTGCGGGATCACCTTCGTAGTAGACGACGGCATGAGTATCATATTCGCTTGCCTTGCCGCCAACGTCGGCGAAACCTGCCTGCGCGGTTTGCAAGGGTGTCGCGACACCCGTGCGAGCAACAGCACCGTGACCTGCAACACCTGCTTCGATATATGCCATTTTTCCCTCCTACGCGCGTTCTTGCGCGGCCTAAGCCAACCCCGGCAGGTCCTGTTTCTGTTCGGGCAGAGCCGCCCTCAAAACCGATGAAACAAGGAAGTTCCCCTACCGCCGAAACGCCCCGTCCGACGTTTCGCAACTTGCAGACTTAACTCTAGAGCGAGGAATCCATTGAAGGAATTCGGTCGACTGCGTAAGAGGAACTACATATGTCAAAAGGCCGCAGCCGGAATGCGCATCGTGTTCGATCAAGGAAAGTGCGTATGCGCGCCGGGCCTCAGGCCATCGCCGCTGTCAGCATGTCGATGGACAGCGGCTTGCGCAGAACCTTGAGCCCTTCGAATTCGCTGACCTGGCGCGCGATCTTTGTCCGCGACTTTCCGGAAATCGCAATGATCCTCGGCGGTGACGCGAGGCCGTTCAGTTTTCTGACAATTTCAGCGCCACTTATTCCGGGCAGTCCGAGGTCCACGATAACCCAGTGGCCGGAAGACAAGTCCGCTTCCGCCATGAAGGTTTCACCGTCGAAATAGGTCCGGGCGCAATGATTCAGAAGTTCGAGCGCAATCGTCAGCGCATCGGCAACAGCTTCATCATCCTCGATTATGTGAACAACCAAACGCGTGCTTCCGGTGATTCAGGCGACATTGCCAAAAACACCTAGAAACATACGCGACAAACTATGCTGCGAATGTACGCAGAAATACGTTTACCAGTAAAAACTTGCGTGAACGGACCGAATGTTTCCCGCACGAAGGGGATCTAGGGTCAGGACCCTAGCCTGCCGTCGGATGCCCCAGGACGATGCGCACCAGATCGGCCGCGTTGCGCGCGCTGAGTTTTTCCATGATCCGCGCCCGGTGAACCTCGACGGTTCTGGGGCTGATCCCGAGCGTTCTGCCGGCTTCCTTGTTCGATGCCCCTTCCGTGATTTCCTTCAGGACTTCCAGTTCCCTGCGCGTCAGAAGGTCCGCCCCCTCGAACGTCTGGGACGTATCAACGTCCTGGCGCTCTTTCATGGCGGTAACAGCTTCCTTCACGCGCTCCAGCACGGTCTCGGCAGAGAACGGTTTCTCGATGAAGTCGAAAGCGCCATTGCGGATCGCCTCGACGGCCATGGGTATGTCGCCCTGTCCGGAAATAATGAAGATCGGAGCGGGATAATGCTCGGCGTTCAGGGCCTTCAGGATCTCGATGCCGGAACGCCCCGGCATGTGGACATCAAGCATGACGCAGGCGGGAACGGATTTGCTGGCGGACTGCACGAACGTGTCTCCGTCAGAGAAGGTTTCGACAACGTAACCTTCCATGTTGAACAGGACAGACAGCGCATCACGCACCGCGGGGTCATCATCAACGATGTAAACGGCCTCTGCGCCAGCTTCCATTTGTTTCCGTCCTTGCTTCTTTGGTCTTGTCGCCAGTTAAAGATCTTTGTCCGTTGCTTCTTCGCGCGGGTGAACCGGCAAGGTCAACAGAAACGAAGCCCCACTTTCGTCGGATACAGGCTCCAACTTCAGATCTCCGCCATGGTTCTGCGCAATGGAACGCGATATCGCCAACCCGAGACCGACCCCCTTGTGCTTCGCACCGGTGAATGCCCGAAACAGTCCCTCCACCAGTTCGGCGGGCACGCCCGGTCCGTTGTCGGACACCCTGAATTCGAGCAGGTCTCCATTCAGGCTGACCGACAGATGCACACGCTTTTCTTCCTGATCGGCGACGGCTTCGCGCGCATTGCGCAAAAGATTTATGAGAATCTGGCGGATCTGGACCGGATCTGCCTGCAGCGGGGGCAAGCCGGGTTCGATGATAGACGACAGGAATGTCTGCGTTTCGCCGTTGCCGAGTTCCGCCATCTCCATGCAGGATTGCACGACTTCCACCACATCCAGGGTCTGCCTCTCCGGCGCTTTCTTCTCCACAAGCTGGCGCATGCGCTGGATGATTTCCCCCGCCCTTTCAGCCTCCCGCTCGGCCTTTTCAATTACCGAAAGAAGCTGTGTATCCATCGTGCCGTCGTTCCTGGCCTTCCTGGAGACCGACTGGAGATAGAGCAGAACCGCGGTCAGCGGCTGATTGAGTTCATGCGCGATCGCAGCGCCCATTTCATCCAGCGCACTGAGGCGGGTCATGTGAAGAAGCTGCGCCTGCGCCTTTGCCAGGCGTTCCTCGATCGCCTTCCTCGATCTCAGATCCCTGAGAATGCCGATGAATTGCCGCCCGTAAGGGGTATCCGCCTCGCCGACCGACAGCTCGATCGGGAATACGGTTCCGTCCTTGTGCTGGGCCTTGACCTCCCGGCCAATGCCGATGATCTTCTTGTCGCCCGTTTCGATGTAGTTTCGGACATATTGGTCATGGGCCCGCGCATAATCCTGCGGCATGATCTTGTTGACATTGCGCCCCAGCAGATCAGCGGCCTCATATCCGAACAGGCGTTCACACGCCTTGTTGTAGGCAAGAACGAGGCCGCGTTCATTGATCACGATGATGCCGTCGACCGCCGTGTCGAAAACGCTCGACAGCCGCGCATCCGATACAGCAGCGGTTTCCGCTTCCCGATCAATTAGAAACTCGTCTGCCATCCCTCAACCCACATGGAAATCACGTCCATTCAAGGTTAAGGGGTTTCACGTAGACCAGCAACCCGTTGCATTTCTAAAACGCTGGAAGCCAAGCGTTAATTCGCCGGAGCGCTTCTTCAAGATCCGCACGCTTGCGGGCATAGCACAGACGCAGGAACCTCTCGCCGCCGGGACCGAACGCGGTTCCCGGCGCGAGACCGACACCCGTCTGGCGCACGAGGTCGAGCGCGAAACGGCGCGTATCCTCAACGCCGTCAACCGAGAAGAAGAGATAGAATGCGCCTTCCGGGGGCGCCACGCTGATTCGCCCGCTCTCCTGCAGTCCGCTCAAGACGACACTCCGCCCGTCGCGCGCCCGCGCAATCTGCGACGCGAGGAACTCCCGGCCTTCGCTCAGAGCGGCAAGGGCCCCGTGCTGCATAAAAGCCGGAACGCCGGAAGTGGAGTATTGCACCAGATTTTCAATAACCTGGCCAATGGCGGGCGGGGCCGACATCCAGCCGACTCGCCATCCGGTCATCGCCCAGTTCTTTGAAAACGAATTGACGAAAATGATCTGATCATCATCCTCGGCAATGTCGTAGAATGACGGCGACCTGGTTTTGTCGCCGAAAAAGTATAGCGCGTAGATTTCATCGGCGATGATCCAGAGCCCACGCTTGCGCGCGAGATCGAGGCAGGCCCTCAACAGCTCCGGATCCGCGACCCAGCCTGTCGGATTGCTCGGCGAATTGAGGAATATCGCGGCCGTTTGCGGCGTGACCGCTGCTTCCACATCGGCCAGGTCCAATGCCCATCCGCCGTTTGTCTCTCGCATGGGCACGTATACCGTCTTCGCGCCGTGTATCTCAATGGACGCGGAAATGTTGGGCCAGGACGGGGACGGCACGATGATTTCCTGTCCGGCGTCCGTGATGGCCTGAACGGCAAGCTGGATCGCCTGCATGCCGGACCCGGTGACAAAAAAGCGCTCCGGGGAAAACGGCCGGCCATAGATTTCACCATGGTAGTCGGCCAGAGCTTCGCGCAGTTCCGGGATACCGCGCTGATAGGTGTAGAAGGTTTCACCCCTGTCAAGCGACGCCTTGACGGCCCGGTTGATGAAATCGGGCGTCGGCAGGTCCCCTTCCCCCGCCCAGAGCGGGATCAGCGCCTCATGGCCCGACGCGGCATTGAAGATCTCAATGATTCCGCTTTCGGGCGCGTTTCGCGCACCTGTGCTCAGGCGCTGCATCAAGTTGGACACCGTTTCTTCCTCTCAACTTATTCGCGTCACACCATAGCGCGAATGCAGCCCGGTTTTGCATGAAACGATGTGAACAAGACTTCACCAAAGTTGATTGGTTTCAACCTGTTGCAAACGAGTCCATAATCGCGGAAGCGAGTAGGGTGCGGACCCAAAAATAAGGCGGAAATGGTTTGAGGCGGATTGCTTCTCCTCAAGGAGCGGAAGCGCAGGAAATGTGGTTCATTTTCAAGCCTTCCGCAACGCCGGGAGAAGCAATCCGGTCAAATCCGAAGGAAATGGAAATGGCTTCACCCCGTGGCGTCAGCGTGCTTGACCGGGCAGGAAGCCCGCTCCACGCACCCTTCCTAACGGTATCTTGTCATTTCGCATGCCATTTCCGCCTCATTTTTGGGTCCGCACCCTAGTTCGCAAGGCGAATGGACACGCGGTCTGTACTGTGTTCGGATTAGGAAAAGTGGCAGAACACGTGTCTGCAAACCGGTCGGGAGGACGGTAACAGCAACATGCTGCACGGTTGGATCGTGATACTGGTCGCAACGGCCTATATCCTGCTGCTCTTTGCCATTGCGAGTTTCGGCGACAGGATGAAGCGCAACTCTCCGTCGAGGGCGGGGGGCCGCCCCTTCATTTACGCGCTCTCCCTATCAGTCTATTGCACCTCCTGGACTTTCTTCGGATCCGTGGGCAATGCGACGCGCAACGGTGCCGAGTTCCTGACGATCTATATCGGGCCCCTGCTGGTCTTCGCCCTCGGATATCCGCTGCTGCGCCGGATCATCCAGATCTCGAAAACCGAGAGCATCACCTCGATCGCCGACTTCATCGGCGCGCGTTACGGCAAGAGCCAGTCCGTGGCCGCGCTCGCGACCCTGATCGCGGTGATTGGCGTCATTCCGTATATCGCGCTGCAGCTGAAAGCCGTCTCTTTTTCCGTCACGACCATGGTCGGTCCGCTGATATCCCAGGGCTTCAGCTTTGCCCCGTTCTTCAACGACATCACGTTGCTGATCGCGCTCGGCATGGCCATTTTCAGCTGGGCGTTCGGCACCCGGCACATCGACGCCACCGAACACCAGGAAGGCCTGATGCTGGCCATCGCCGCCGAGGCGATTGTGAAACTGCTGGCCTTCCTGGCCGTCGGCATCTGGGTGACCTACTGGCTCTTCGACGGCCCTTTCGATCTGGTGCGCGCGATCTCGGAAGCGCCGGAAGTCGCCGAGGTGTTCGAACAGCCGATCAATGTCGGCAACTGGCTGATCCTGTCGATCCTGTCCGGCTTTGCGGTCCTCATGCTGCCGCGCCAGTTTCATGTGACCGTCACCGAAAACAATTCGGATTCGGAACTCAGATGCGCGACGTGGATGTTCCCGCTCTACCTCGTCCTGATAAACCTGTTCGTTATCCCGATCGCCGCAGCGGGCATGCTGCGGTTCGGACAGGATATCAACGCCGACACCTACGTCCTCGCGCTGCCGATCGATGCAGGCCAGGAATGGCTTGCCCTGTTCGCCTTCATCGGCGGCCTGTCGGCAGCGACCGCGATGGTGATCGTCGCGACCGTTGCCCTGGCAATCATGATCTCCAACGACATCGTGGTGCCGCTCCTGTTGCGCAGGCAGGGGGAAGAGAACCTGATCAACACCAGCGGGCGCGACATGAGCCGCCACCTGCTGACAATCCGCAGGCTGGCGATTTTTGGCATTCTGCTGCTGGCCTACGCCTACTACAAGGCGGCGGGGGACACGGCTGCGCTCGTGTCCATCGGTCTCCTGTCCTTTGCCGCGATCGCGCAGTTCGCGCCCGCGTTCATCGGTGCACTGTTCTGGCGGCGCGCGACATCGCTCGGCGCGCTTGCCGGTCTCAGCAGCGGTTTTCTTCTCTGGGGCTATACGCTGCTCCTGCCGACATTCGCACAATCCGGCCTCCTGTCGACCGACTTCCTGGAAACCGGGCCTTTCGGGCTGGGTTTCCTGAACCCGCAATCGCTTTTCGGCCTGCAACTGGATCCCTTCATCCACGGCACGCTCTGGAGCTTGCTGGTCAATATCCTTCTTTTTGTCGGCGTGTCCTTCGCCAGAAAACCGCTGCCGGCCGAAACCCTCCAGGCCAATGTCTTCGTGCCCGCGGAACTGACACCCTCCCCCAGTCTCCGCTACTGGCGCACGTCCGTCACAGCAGCCGACCTGCAATCGACCGTCGCGCGCTACCTTGGCGAGGAGCGCACCGAAAGATCGTTTCACCGCTTTGCCAGCGAACGGGGGATACCGCTCGACCCGAACACGCTTGCCGATGCCAACCTGCTCCGGTTTTCCGAGCAGTTGCTGGCAAGCGCGATCGGGGCAGCCTCGTCGCGGCTCGTCCTGACGCTGATGCTCAAACGGCATGACCCGTCCACCAAGGGCGCGGTGAAACTTCTCGACGATGCCTCGATCGCCATTCAGTACAACAGGGACCTGCTGCAGACGGCCCTCAACCAGGTCCGGCAGGGCATCGGCGTCTTCGACCGCGACCTGCGCCTGATCTGCTGGAACCGCCAGTTCCGTGATCTTTTGGGTCTCCCGGCCGAGTACGGACAGGTCGGAACCACGCTTGACGCCATCCTGCGCTACAATACGCAAAGGGGCGAATACGGCCCGGGACCGGTCGAAAGCATCGTTGCCGACCGCATCGAAAAACTGGTGGTTATTCAGGAGACCTTCCAGGAGCGTCTAGAATCGACCGGCGCTGTCTTCGAAGTCCGCATCAGCCCCATGCCCGATGGCGGCATCGTCACCACCTATACCGACATCACCGAACGCGTGATGGCAGAAGAAGCGCTTGCCCGCGCAAACGAAACCCTGGAGCGGCGTGTGAGGGAAAGGACGGAAGAACTCACCCACGTCAATGAACGCCTGGTGGAGGCGACCCATGCAGCGGAAGAAGCCAACATCGGCAAGACGCGGTTCCTCGCCGCCGCCGGACACGACATTCTTCAGCCGCTGAACGCCGCACGCCTGTATGCGTCCGTGCTGGTCGAGAAGCTGAACACAGGAGAAGACGGCGAACTCGTGCGCAATGTCGAATCCGCCCTTGAATCCGTCGAGGACATTCTCGGCGCCGTCCTCGACATTTCGCGGCTGGACACCGGTGCACTGAAACCGGAACCGACAGTCTTCCGGCTGGACGAGATCCTGCGCGGGCTCGCCCTGGACTTTCTGCCCGTTGCGCAGGAGAAGGGTCTTGAGCTGCGCATCGTGCCAACGACGGTGTCCGTGCGGACGGACCGCAGGCTCCTGCGGCGGCTGCTTCAGAACCTCGTTTCCAACGCGTTGAAATACACGCAGGACGGCCGCGTGCTGGTCGGATGCCGCCGGCGCGGCAATCGCGTGATCGTTGAAATACACGACACCGGCATGGGAATACCCGAAAGCAAGCAGACGGCGATCTTTCAGGAGTTTCACAGGCTTGACGACGGCATGCGCGTTGCCAAGGGGCTCGGACTGGGTCTGTCTATCGTCGAGCGGATCAGTCACGTTCTGGACCATCCGGTCGCGCTCAGGTCCACTCTGGAAAAGGGGTCCTGTTTTTCTGTCGAGCTGCCGCGCGCAGCGGCCGTTCCAGATACGCTTCCGGAAATGCAGGCACCGGCCGCGATCGGCAATCTGGACGGGCTGTGCGTTGTTGCGATCGACAACGAGCCCGACATCCTGAGCGGCATGCACCACCTGCTGTCGAGCTGGAATTGCCTGGTCGTTACGGCCGGCAACGAACAGGAGGCGGCCGCGCATCTGAACAAGGCCGGACTGGCGCCCGACGTCATTCTCGCCGATTATCATCTGGACAACGGCACCGGGATCGAAGCCATCGTGAAGTTGCGGTGGAAATTCGGGCGGCATATCCCGGCAATCCTGATTACCGCGGATCGCAGCAGGCCGGTACGGTCCGAGGCCGGGGAAAAGGATATCGCGTTCTTCAACAAGCCGGTCAAACCCGCCGCCCTGCGGGCACAACTGGCGCGCTGCCGTGCGGGCCAGGCTGCCGAGTAGGTTTTCAGTTCGCGGAAACGGCTGCGGACGCCTTCTGTGTGTCGTCGTGGCCGTCCGGCACGGGCTCTTGTTCCTGCTCGTCCCAGTCCTCGGATGCCGCCTGCATGATATGCATCGGGTTCGAGCTCGGTTTTCCGAAGAAGTATCCCTGCAAGGTATCGCAGCCCAGGGTCCTCAGCGCATCCACCTGGAAGCGGCGTTCAACGCCTTCAGCCGTGACTTCAAGACCCAGGTTATGGGCAAGGGCGATGACGGCTGAAATGATCGCGAGACCGTCACTGCGCTCGCCGATTTCGTCGACAAAGGTTTTGTCGATCTTGATCTTGTCGAACTTGTATTTTCGCAGATAGGACAAAGACGAATAACCGGTACCGAAGTCATCAAGCGAGATCTTGATACCCAGGTTGCGCAATTTCTTCAGCTTCTCGGGTGCGGCTCCCGAATCGCGCAGGAACACGGATTCCGTGATCTCCAGAACCAGTCTTTCCGGCGGGAACCCGGTTTCGTCAAGCACCGAGGTGATCTGGCTCACGAGATTGGGATCCATGAACTGAACAGCTGACAGATTGACGGCGACACTTTCAAGGTCGGGGCACTGTGCCGCGGCTGCGCAGGCCTTTCTCAGCACCCAGTTGCCAAGCGGCAGGATAAGCCCTGCATGTTCGGCGATCGGCAGGAACGTATCGGGCGTGACCTCTCCACGGGTCGGATGGAACCAGCGGACCAGCACCTCGCTGGAAATCACTTTGCCCGAACGTGCGTTGACGATCGGCTGGAATTCGACGCTGAGCTTGCCGAACTCGAATGCCTCGCGCAAATCCGCTTCCAACTCACGTCTTTCCCGGACTTCCCTTTCCATCGCGGATTCAAATGCGAGCGCCCGTCCGCGGCCGCTTTCCTTGGCCTTGTAAAGAGCAATGTCGGCATTGCGCATGAGATCGTCGACGGTGTCGCACGCGCCCCTCAACCTTGTGAAACCGACAGTGGCTCCGATCGCAAAGTCCCGGTTTCCGATCCTGAAAGGCTTGCGTGCGACATTGACGAGTTCCTCTGCAAAGGCGCTCGCCGCCTGGTCACTCACAAAGTGTCCGAGTGCCGCGAATTCGTCGCCGCCAAACCGGGCCAGTGCTGTCCGGCCTTCACTGATCGCGGTAAATCTGCCGGCAACCTGCTTCAGCAGTTCATCACCTGCGGGATGGCCGCTGGTATCGTTGACGACCTTGAAGTTGTCGAGGTCGATCAGAAAGAGGGTCAGCGTGTTCTGGCCGGTCTTTGCCTGCTCGGCAAGCAGGTCTTCGGCCTGTTTCAGGAACCAGCTGCGATTGCCGATGCCGGTCAGGGAGTCGTGCTCGGCAAGATGGGTCACCAGCTTGCTCGCCCTTCTGGCCTCGGTGATGTCGGATGCAACACCCCGGTATCCGGAAAACGAGCCGTGATCATCGTAGACGGGGCGCGCGGCGATCGACCACCAGCGCTCCTCGCCGTTTACCGTCAGCCCGATAACTGTTTCGCGAAACGATTTCTGGAGACCGATGGCTTCTTCCAGATCGGCAACCTGCGCGCGTGCGTCCTCGTTGTCGAGCGAATAGGCCAGATCGACCATGCGCATGGAATGAAGTTCCGGCCGGGTTCGGCCGCTGGCATGAAGGAAACGGTCGGAGACGTTCCGGAAGTTGCCGGTGCTGCTCGTTTCCCAGATCCAGTCACTTGACGTTTCCTCGAACTCGTTCAGCAGCAGCGCGATCAGGTCGCCGTTCTTTTCAAGCTCCGCTTCGGCAAGGAAGTGGGACGCGAACAGCCATCCCGCTGCGGTCGTGCTCCCGATAACGACGAAAGTGTAGCTCGTCAGCAGAACCAGAAGCGGCCACATCATGACGCTCTGATCGATCACCAGAGCCACAACAGTGGCCGCGTACAGGATGGCAACCCATCGGAACGCCGCCTGCGGCACGGTCGCAAGCGCGAAACCGCCACCGCAAATCATTCCCGTGGTCACGCAGGACGCGATCCAGATTGCGTTCACGTTGCCGCTCATAAAGGCGACAACCGGCACGACTGCCCACAAGAGGCTCAAGAACGTCGCGTGACGGACGGCGGCATTCAGGGCTCTGTGAGATGCAAGCTCGATGGGCGAGCGCGACGACAGGAACCATTTGATTGTCGTCAGGGCCATGAGGCTCATCGCCGCGACGACCCATGCGATCACGTAGGCAAACGGAAGCGCCTGCGCCAGAACCGGCAAGACCACGACGACATTGACGACGTTTGCGAAGACCGTCAGCGGTGTCAGGCGCGCAATGCTCGAGATCTGTGCCGCGCGCACGCGGCACGCCAGGTATTGATCGACAACCGGATGACCGAACGCAAGCAACAGCGCACGGGTCGGGCTGGCATCCATGTGCCCGTCCGGCCGCATCGCCGCGTGCTTGACGCGGGAGCCGGGTGACACAAGCGCCAGAAGGATCGTCTGAAGGACCAATTTCCAATTGGCACCGGGCCGCATTTTTACTCCGCATCACTGTCTTGTTGCTGCGCATGGGGCACAGCGCCTTGTGATGCAGATGTATCCTTAATTCCCTGAAGTTCCGGTAAAGAACCTTGTGAAATTTTCCAAGTTTCGTGAGTCTTTCGAGGAATTTAGCGCTAACTCTTGTTTACCTTAACGAACTTGCCAACGTAGCTGGAGAGCACACAAAAGGCGCGACGCAAGGCACAACGCGCCGTGCTGGAGAGATTTGAACAACGATCAGGCGATCAGGCGATCAGCGTATCACGCTCCGGCAGCTTCCTGCTCTTCGCCGCCCAGTTGCCATTGGCCCGCCTCGATCTTGGACGCGGCGATGACCGCCTGGGTCCGGCTTTCGACGCCCAGTTTCTGCAAGATGGCCGAGACGTGCGCTTTCACCGTTGCTTCGGAAACCGACAACTCATAAGCAATCTGTTTGTTCAAAAGCCCTTCCGACAGCATCATCAGCACGCGCACCTGCTGAGGGGTCAGGGTCGAAAGACGCTGAATCAGGTCGTCGCTGCCATCGTCCGCCTTGAGGTCGACATCGGGAGGTGTCCAGACGTTGCCCGACATGACGTCCGATATCGCCTGCCTGATCACCTCTATGCCGTGCGACTTCGGAATGAAGCCGGATGCGCCAAACTCTATCGCACGGCGGATTGCCTGCGGCTCCTCGTTCGCGGACACGACGACCACCGGGACACCGGAGAACTGGGCACGCAGATACATGAGGCCGGAAAATCCGCGCATGCCCGGCATCGTCAAGTCAAGCAGAATGAGATCGGCATCGCCGTCCTGCTCCAGACGTGCCGTCACGTCTTCAAGAGCGCCTGCCTCTTCAATCGAGGCGTCAGGATACTGTTTTTCCAGTGTCTGCCGCAGCGCCCCTCGAAACAGGGGATGATCATCTGCGATGATAAAGCGATACGAGGTTGCCGACACGTTGTTTTTCCTCCCTCAACGGTCTTTTCGCAGCTGTACCAATCCCTTGTTCGCCGAGCGCTCAGGCTGATGCCGAGCGCTTCCAGGCCTTTTCGTTGGCTTCTGGTCTGATAGAGCTACCGCGTCGAAGTATGTTTGCAACACCCCTCAGGTGCAAGTCAAACAATCGATTTGGCGCGTACGCTCAACATCAAACGACGCTGCGAACGTTTCCAAGAGTAATTCCACGTCAACAACCGCACAAGTAAAAGTAAAGTTCACAAAAAATTACATCAACAAAGGCACAACCAGTGGTTTAAATTCCGATTTGCGCAGCAACCTTACAAATCCAAAGAATATATCTCACCGAATTAGATTTATTTTTTCCACAGTCTACATTTCTATTGATAATTTCTCGAAAGGAGGCAACAAATGAACTTATGGTGAACCCAGAATATCTATCTTTTAAACACTTGCGCGAAGTTATGAAATGACAATTCAATCTACCCTTTATTCATTTGTTAATCGCTGGGAATGCGATGAAAACGATCACTTGAATGTCCAGTTCTATTTCAGCCGATTTGAGGAAGCGGACCGCCAATTTCGCCTGATGTGCGGATTGAGCGAGACAATCGTGGGTGCGCGGCGGGTCCGTCACGTGCGCTATCACAAAGAGCTGCGAACAGGCGATCTGGTCACAATACATTCCAGCGTCGCCTTTGACGGTCCGCATATGCTGACCGTGGTTCATGAAATGCGCGACGGCGCCAGCGGGGTGCTTGCGGCGACAGCACTGGACGGTTACGAACCCAGCCCGAATTCGGCAAAATCATTGCGACAGCGGTTCAAGGACTTCCAGACACCGATGATCGCCGACGCAGCGCCGCGCGGCATAAAGTCCGGCCCGTCCGGCGCGCGCGGAACGCTCCAGTCGCTGCTTGGTCAAGGTGCGGAAATCTGCTTCCGGGGAACGGTGATGCCGCGGGATGTCGGTCCGGACGGCAAGGCCGACGATCAATACGCACTCGCCTGCTGCACCGACGGTGTCGCGCACGTGTGGCAGCGTACCCCCATGAACCTGGCCTATCTCACGGAGAACGGGTACGGCCGCGTGGCCGTTGAAATGAAGCTGACCTGGTCAACTCCGCTGAAGACCGGAGATGCCGTCGTTGTCGCGACCGGCTTTACCAATGTGGGCGCACGCACGTTTTCCATGCGGCATCACCTTTACGAAAGCCGAACGGTGCGTCTGGCGGCAACACTTGATGTGGTTGCCCTTCCCATGGATCTGACTTCACGCAAATCGGTTGAACTGCCGGAAAGCGCGCATGCGGCCATCTCCAAGATGCTGATCGACTGAGGGAAAACGTCCAGGCAATCGGACCGGGCGTTCAAATGACCGGTCTCAATGCGACCGACTGCGGAGCGCCTAGTGCGGTGAATTTGAAGTTCGCATCATTGCTGCAGCAGTCTGCGAAGCGAAATTCAAACTCGTAAACCGCACTAGAAACATAGACTTGCTAGTCACCTTCTTGAATCTGAAGTTCGTTCGAAGCCCGCTGAAAAATGAGTCGAACTTCAGATTCAGGTGACTAGTTTCCTTCGCCTTCAAAGTCTTTCTGCAGCTCGCGCACCATTCCGAAAAAGCGGCGCATGGCGCTTTCGGTGAATGTCAGGACACGCTCGAGTTCTTCGTCATCGTCGGTCCAGTCGGAGCCGCCGTCCGGCTGCGTCTGTTTTGGCACGGGAGCGGGTGATGTCGAAGTCCCGCCGTCCGCGTCAAGTTCCTCAAGACGGGCCGTAAGGCGGTCCACTTCCGCTGCCAATTCGTTGATTTCGGCAAGATAGGCCTCTTCGGCCAGGGGAACCGGGTTGCATCGCCAGGACCCGTTCTGCTCCTGGCAGATCGAGACTGTGCCGTTCTGCCTGTCGACCCTCAATATGTCGCCATCGGTTTCAACCAGCGAGAACCGGTCCGGTGCGCCCTCCGTGACGGCCTCCCTGGCCTCGCCCGTCAAACCGGACTGCGCCTGGACCGGGGCAGTCTGCACCAGCAACACCGCGGTCACCGCAGACAAGGACAGAAGTTTCAAAATACGCATCGTCATGGAATTCTCCGAGTTCCGGCAGAGGATACGGGAAAAACCCGCCTCCGTCCTTCCGCCACGAAGACGTGCCACAAATCCATGGCCAAAGCACGGCCAAAAGTCCCCGCCCGTCTGCCGGCGGACTTCATTGCGCCGGATCTTCCTGCTTCGGCAGGAGGGCTTCCAACGTTTCGATCCGGTCGGCCTCCCCCGCCGGTTTGTCCCATCGCAACCTTGATATTCTGGGAAAGCGCATGGCGACACCCGACTTGTGCCGCTTCGACCGGTTCAGCCCCTCAAAGGCGACTTCAAGAACCAGGCCTTTCGATTTGCCGTGTTTCACTTCCCGCACCGGGCCGAAGCGGTTGAGCGTGTTGTTTCGCACGAACCGGTCGATTTCGCGTAGTTCCTCGTCGGTGAAACCGAAATAGGCCTTGCCGACCGGCACGAGCTGGTCCCCGTCATCGCCTCCGCGCCAGACACCGAATGTATAGTCGGAATAGAACGAAGACCGCTTGCCGTGGCCCCTTTGGGCATACATCAACACGGCGTCGAGGAGGTAGGGTTCGCGCTTCCACTTGTACCAGAGACCTTTCGGCCTGCCGGTGACATAGGGCGCATCCCGGCGTTTCAGCATCAGTCCTTCGACGGCGTCCGCATTGCCTGTATCCAGAAGGGAATGCGGATTTGCGCGCGCCGCCGTGATCTGGTCCCAATCCCCGGCGTCCAGCATGGGCGACAGATCGATGGCCGGCACGGCGAGGGCTTGGACAAAGTCAGCCAGTTTCTGCCGGCGCGCCGCAAACGGCAATTCGCGCAGATCTTCGCCTTCAAGCTCAAGCAGGTCATAGGCCCTGATCGCAGCCGGGTAGTCGCGCATCAGTTTCGGCCCCGCCGTTTTTCTGTTCAAGCGTTTCTGAAGGTCGGAAAACGGGCGCACGATCCCGTCGCTCACCACGAGAAGTTCGCCGTCAATGCAGGCATTGAAGTTCAGCAAATCGACAATGTCCGGAAAAGCCCTCGAAATATCCTCGCCCGTCCGGCTGTAGAGACGGCGGACCACGTCGCCTGTCCCGGTTTGCCCCGCCGCGGCCTGGACCCTGATGCCGTCCCACTTCCATTCAACGGCAAACTCCGAGGCGTCCAGCTGGGGCAGTTCGCGTTCTGCGTCCAGCGGATGCGCCAGCATGACGGGCCGAAAGGGGGCCGGGTCCTGGTTATCCGGCTTGCCGCTCCTGCCCTCGGCCCAGGCAAACAGGCTCTCGTAGGGCGGTTCGAGCCCGTGCCAGACCTCCTCGACCTGGGCAACATCCAGTGCGCCAAGGCGGGCAACGGCGGTCTTGGCAAGCCGCGCGGAAACGCCGACGCGCAATCCACCCGTCACGAGTTTCAAAAGCGCCCAACGGCCGGTCTCGTCCGAGCGGTCCAGCCAGTCGACCAGAAGGCGCGGAACATCGGTCTTGCCGGCGGTTTCCAGCGCCTGAACCAAATTGCTGAGCGACAGTTCTTCCCGGGTGTCGCTGCCTGCGGCATTGTCGGCGGCCGGCCACATCAGGGCAATCGTTTCCGACAGGTCCCCGACAAAGTCATAAGACAGGGCAAAGAGTTGCGGATCGGCACGATCGCTAATGAGCGCGCGCAAAAGCGCGGGTTTTGCATTCTTGAATTTCAGGCCGCCGGTCAAGGCCGCCAGCGCATAACCGCGATCGGGGTCCGCGGTCTCCCGGAAATACCTGACCAGCAGCGCCTCCTTGGCAAGCCGGCGCGGTTCGAGCGAAAGCCTGTCGAGCAATTGGGAAAACGTACGCATACGCTAGACATACCGGGAAAGACCTGAGGGGCAAGTCTTTCCCGAACCGGATAGGGTCCGGCACGTTCAGGCCCGTACTCACAAACGAGCGCGCGCACATGACTGCTGTCGGCGGAACCTGCGAAGACACCACGCAAACGCGCAGGCCGGCATTGCAGACGGAACGCACATATAGGCGTCCCTTAGGAATGGCAGTATTGGGGTCGGGAGCGGATTGGCGGGTTATTGTGGTAAATCAGTAGAGTGACCATGACAGCTGCGCCTGGATGCGGACATTAACGGCCCGGAGCGGACATTGACACACCCCGCAGCGAAAGCCCGCTTAGAGCCCATTCTGGCCGATGCTGCAAAGCTAAGATTTGCCGCTTTAAGACGCGTGCAAGTACACCTCAAAAACCTCGGTGCGGCTGCCATCGCTCTCTATTCGAGCTTCGATCTGTCGGAAGCCGGATTTAACAAGTACTCGTTGCGAGGCCAAATTTTCTGGTGCAACGGTTGCGATCATGTGGGTTAGTCCGAGTGCGGACATTGCCCACTTTGCAAGGCCTTGCACAAACTCGGTGGCAATGCCACGCTCCCACACTTCGGGTAAGAACGCGTACTTGACTTCGGCGTCGTCTTGGTTGCCCGGATGCACAAGTCCACCAAAACCAATTGTTTTAGCAGTCTTGCCGTCTTCAATTGCGAACATGCCGTAGCCGCGTTTTTCGTAGTTCGAAAATGTTACCTCCATCCATCGAGCGGCTTCTGACGCAGACAGCGGGTGCCCGTCATCGACCCATCGCACGACTTTGTCGATGCTGTAGAGTGTCAACAGATCAGGCTCATCGGCTGGTCGCCATTTGCGCACGAAAAGCCGCTCTGTGCGAAACACTTCAATACCGCCTTGAGGCAAACCAGAAAGTTGATCCCCTGGGGTCATCTGGCCAGTATATCTCAACAGTGTAAGGATAGTAACCGGACGTTCATGGTATGACAATTAAGGGCGGCTAAGTCCCGCTGAGCTGACCTTCGCTCAAACTGCACCAAATGTCCGCTTCCCGCCCTCTTTTGACCTTTGTAGGTCATGCAACGAACGGCAACTTTGCAGATAGGTTCTAGATTCGGCGAACGACCAGATTGGAGGCGCGAAGCAGTCATTCATACCAAACGCATCAACCGTCACCAGGGGCTCTAAACCGTCGATCGGCCTAACCGACAGAGTTGTTGCGTCTGCGGGCAAAGCAGAGATTGAAGTTTGGCAAGCCGGCGCAGTTCGAGCGAAAGCCTGTCCAGCAATTGGGAAAATGCACGCATACGCCAGACATACCGGGAAAGACCCGAGGGGCAAGTCTTTCCCGAACCGGATACACTGCTGTCCGGTTTAGAAAGTACTATCAAACTTATGTAGTTGAGAAAGCAGCAAAATTCCTTGCGATGCCAAATCGGGATACAGGATTGTTTCCCCGATTTGTCGTCCCGGTTTGTCGCACGCGCGGCAAGACCGGGAACTAGTACGCTGTGTGGCTGAAACTAGAAGAATGAGGAAAAACAGGTGGTTACTGGGTTCCGGCCTTCCGCTGCGCTTCAGCCGGAATGACAAGATCAATGACTGGTGATTGCATTATGAGATCGGCTTCGGATTGAACCGGACAGCAGTGGACCGGATATGCGTCTGGCAGGTTTCGCGAAACCGGCCGGCTGTTAGGCCGCAACGTCGCTTCGACCCTCGCCGGCACGGTACTGAAGACCGAGTGTCTCGCCCTGCACCCATCTGATTTCCATCGGGAATTCATTCCCAGTGTCGTCGATGTAGGTGACAGCCATACCGATCACCGCGCCGGCAAATGCCGTGACGCCGATGCCGCCGTCGGAACTGTTGACCAGGGAGGTTTCGAACCTGCGGCCGTCTTCGGTCACGAGCGTAACGCGCTGACCGGTTTCCTGTTTCCGTGAGGCCCGGCGCCGTTCCTCGACATCCTGCGTCATTTCCTCAAGGAAGCCTTCGATACCCTGTGCCATCGTGTCGGCGACAGTCTTGACGTCACCTGCAATCGTATCGACTGTCTCCGCCTCGCTCGCCGTCGACTGGATCGCGCTGTCGACGGTTTCGGCGCTCTCGACCGCGTTTCCGGTCTCCGTCGCTGCCATTGTTATGCTTTGCGAGATTTCCTGCGTTGCAACGCTTTGTTCGCCGACTGCCGTCGAGATCGCTCCGGTGACTTCACTGATCATCTCGATGGAGCCGGAGATCCTGCGGATCGAATCGACCGCTTCATCCGTAAGCCCCTGAACCGAGGATATCTGGTTGGAAATTTCTTCCGTGGCCCTGGCGGTCTGGGTCGAAAGCTCCTTTACCTCTGCGGCGACAACCGCAAAGCCCTTGCCGGCTTCCCCTGCTCTTGCAGCTTCAATCGTCGCGTTGAGTGCAAGCAGGTTCGTCTGCTCCGCGATCGCGCGGATCATCTCGACGACCGTGCCGATCTTTTCCACCGCCTCGGCAAGACTTGAAACATTGCTGTCGGTTCTGCTCGCAATCGTCGTCGCATCGTCAATGACACCGTTTGCCCGCTCCGCCTGGTTCATGATTTCCTGGATCGCGGCTGACATTTCTTCGGCGGCGGCGGCAACCGTCTGAACGTTGTTGGACGAAGAGGCCGATGCAGCGCGCGCCTGGCCGGCGGCCGAGGACGCATCCTGCGATATCGACCGGACGCGCGCGGCGATGCCGGTCATGGACGAGGTCTTGTCGTGCACCTCCCCCGTGACACTTTCCATCAGGGCCTTGAACTTGTTGATGAGCTCCTCGACATGGTTCTGGCGCATGCGTTCGCGGTCACGCTCCCTGGCCGCTTCTGCTTCGAGAAGCGCACGAACACGGGCATTTTCCTGGAAGACCCCGCCTGCACGCGCAAGGTCTCCGATGGCGTCGCGGCGGTCGGCATATGGCATCTTGAAATCAACGTCGCCCTTCGAAACCCTGACCAGGTTTGCCGTGAGGCCGGCCAAAAGGCCGTTGACGCCGCGCAATTGCCAGATGCAGATGAAGAGCGTGACGAGCACAACGCCGACAGTCTCCGCGATCACATACTGAAGATGGCCGTTTGCAGCGCTCGCAAGTTCCTGCGCGCGTACCTCCGCCGCCTTGAGCATCCCGATCGATGTCTGGCGGATCAGGTTCAGGCGTTCGGTTGCCTTGCCGAACCACACCGAGCCCTCGATACCCTGACCGTCCCTCGTTTCGGGCAAAGACCTCAGCACGGCGCGCCACTCCATGACCTGATCGACAACCGGCCCTGACACGGCTTCGTCAAAGGCCGCGATCTCCTCAGGTGTAGCGACACTTTTGAAATTGTTCAGGAACGCTGCTTCGACAGACAAGCGATCGAAATAGGCCAGAAACCGATCATTCGGAACCTTGCCGGTTTTGCCGGCGATGGTAAACAGCTGCGCACCAATCGCGCGCTCAAGTCCCCCTGCCTCAACAGCCTCCGTCAGGAGAAGAAACGGTGTCATCTGTCCGGCATATTCGGGGTCGGCGCTTGCATGCTGGGCTTCCTGAACGATCCTGATCAGGTCACGGATCTTGCCCGAATAGAACGCAAGGTTCCGGCTGCCGCCCAGGGTGGCGCCGTCAATGCCGGACCTGTGGGCAGCGACCTCGTCGAGAGAACTGACAGTCGCGTGAACTTCGTCCTGAAGCTTGGTATTGCTGATCTGGAAGCCGGCAGCTGTTTGCCGGAGGTCTTGCAATGCCTTGTCCGTCGCGCCGCGTTGCTTTGCCAGAAGATCGCGCGGCCCGTCGGCGAAACCCGACGCAAGCAGCACCGCCGTCCGGCCACGCTCCTTCTGCAACTCGTGCAGCACGGCTTCCGATTTTTCGGCGACAAGCGCGGTCGGATAGATTTCCGAGGCAACCCTGCTTTCGGTGTAGGCCTCGTTGAGCGCAATGAATGTCGCCACCACGTAGGCCAACAGCGGCACGATCGCCAGGAGGGCAATCTGCATGCGAATCGATTTCAGCATCGAACACTCCCATCACCAGAATTCGCCTTCATTTGAGTGGGGACGGGTTAACAAATTCACCAACCAAAAGCTGAAACAAAATCTGTTACACGCACTATTGGCAAATTTGCCCGGTCAGTCATTCCGGCTGCGACTGCAACCATTGTCACACCTTTCAAGTGTGCTCAAAATTACTTCACCGAGCCGGGGTCAGGATTCACAAATGAGGCCGGAAAGGTTTGTGGCAGCTCGCTTTTCGTCAGGGAGCGGAAGCGCAAGACATGTAGTTCATTTTCTCGTCTTTCGCAGCGCAGCGAAGGAGCAAGCCGGTCAATTCCGAAGGACATGAAAATGGCCTTACCCCGTCGCGTCAGCACGCTTGACCGGGCAGGAAGCCCGCTCCGTACACCCTTCCTGACGGGAATTCGCCATTTCGCACGCCATTTAGTCTCATATTTTAGTCCATCACCTAATGTGGACGGCGCCACAATTTGTCTATATAAGCCGCGCCATCCCTTGCCCGGCAGACGTCCGGGCCGATCCGGTAGACTGCTGATTGGTATGCAGATGATCCGGAGCAGTTGAAAGATCTCTATGACTGAATTGATGTCACTCGCCCCGGCCCTGTCGGCCGCGCTGGCGAAACGGGGCTATGAAAGCCTCACCCCCGTCCAGGAAAGCGTCCTGAACGACGCCCCATCCGATGCCGACCTGCTCGTCTCTGCCCAGACCGGTTCGGGCAAGACCGTGGCCTTCGGCCTCGCCCTGGCGCCGACCCTGCTTCAGGGTGAAACCCATCTTGGAAAGGCTGCCGCGCCGATCGCCCTGGCAATCGCGCCGACGCGTGAACTTGCGCTGCAGGTCAAGGAAGAACTGACCTGGCTCTACGAAGAAGCCGGTGCCGTCACCGCCTCCTGTGTCGGCGGCATGGATCCGCGCACCGAACGCCGCCAGTTGGAGCGTGGCGCGCATATCGTTGTCGGCACCCCAGGCCGCCTCAGGGATCATATTGAACGCGGCGCGCTCGATCTGTCGGAACTGCGCGCCGTCGTGCTGGACGAAGCGGACGAGATGCTGGACATGGGCTTCCGCGAGGACCTGGAGTTCATTCTCGACGCGGCCCCGCGCGAGCGGCGCACGCTGATGTTCTCGGCAACCGTTCCGAAGCCGATCGCGGAACTCGCCAAGAGATTTCAGAAGGACGCAGTTCGTCTTTCCACCATCAATGCCCGCGAACAGCACGGCGATATCGACTATGTCGCCCATCCCGTCGCGCCCAACGAGCGCGAGAACGCAATCATCAATGTGCTCAGGCTGCACGAGGCGGAAAAGGCGATCGTCTTCTGTTCGACCCGTGAAGCCGTCAGCCGGTTGACGTCGCGCCTGGCAAACCGGGGCTTCTCGATCGTCTCCTTGTCCGGCGAACTCAGCCAGGAGCAGCGCTCCAGTGCGCTTGCGGCCATGAAAGACGGCCGGGCACGGGTGTGTGTGGCAACCGATGTCGCCGCACGCGGGATCGATCTTCCGAATCTCGACCTCGTCATCCACGCGGATCTTCCCACGGGCAAAGCCGCCCTGCTGCACAGGTCCGGCCGGACCGGTCGCGCCGGGCGCAAGGGCACCTGCGTTCTGATGGTCCCCTTTCCCCGCCGACGCCAGGCCGAGCGCGTGCTTCATTTCGCCGGCATCAAGGCAACCTGGCTCGGCGCACCGACCGCAGACCAGATCCGCGCGAAGGACAAGGAACGTCTCCTGGCGGACCCGGCGCTTTCGGTGGAGCTTGAAGACGAGGACCGCGCCGTGGCAATGGAACTGCTTGCCCTCCACAGTCCCGAGCAGCTTGCCGCCGCTTTCGTCAAGCTGCGGCAATCGCGCATGCCCGCGCCCGAGGAAATCACGACGCTCGATGAAACGTCGCTGAAGGGCCGCGACGCCGGCTCCCGCGGCGGCCGCAACGCCGAGATCACCGGAAAGTTCGAAGATGGCGTCTGGTTCTCGCTGTCACTGGGACATCGCCAACGGGCCGAACCGCGCTGGATCCTTCCGCTGATCTGCCGCGCCGGGCATGTGACCAAAAGGGAAGTCGGCGCGATCAAGATCTTCCAGAACCAGCTCTATTTCGAGATTGCCGGAAGTCACGGCGAACGGTTTGCCGATGTCATCAAGCGCGATGGGTCGGGTGAGGACAATGTCACGATCGCGCTTCTCGATGCGCGCGGTGGCAAGGTGCCTGCCGCTCCGAAGGAAGAGGGCTACCGCCGCGACAGAGGCGGCGCCCCCAAACGGCGGCCGCGCGGAGCTGACGCGCCCGACTACGAGAGCATGGGCCGCGAGGACACGATGAAGCCCGGCCGGTCGCGGCAGGGGCCGAAAAAAGACTTCGACGCACTGCGCGGAAAAAAGCGGCGCGGTAACGACGAAGCTGCCCCGCACCACCCCGCCTACGAGCCGCTCGACATGAAGGCTCTTGCCGGGAACGCCGACGATGGCGCAGCGCCGAAACGGCGTTCCGCCAAGGGCGATGATGACCGGCGCAAGCCAAAGGCCCGCACCGCGTCGAAAGACACGGGTGCAAAAAAGAAGAGCGCAAAGAAAAACAAACCGTCGCGCGCGGCAAGGAAAGCGGCAAAGGCGAAGAAGTAACGGAAAAATCTTTTTTGACGTCTCCCTGTGGGAGACGCATGAAGACGTTGATACGGAGGCCGGAGAGCAGGTATCGCACTCCAAGGGAAGGAGGCTTCTGCCGTGGAATTGGATCGCGCGGATCTCGTCAGGCAAACGCATGGGCGTCTCTTGAGCGTGATGAGCGCGCGCGACATTCCCGCCGTTCTGACATCAGACCCGATCAATATCCTTTACGCAACCGGCGCCCGGAACATGACGGTCTTCAGCCATATGGGGCCGTTCCGCTTTGCTCTTGTCCTCGTGTCCGGCGACACCGTCCTGTGGGAATTTTCGGGCTGCGAACACCTGCAGAAAGATAATCCCGTTGTCACCGACATCCGCCCGGCGCCCGGCGTCACCGCCCTCGCCGGAGCGGGCCATGTGTCGGAGATTGCGCGTTTCGTCGAGGATCTGACCTCCATCCTCGGCAGGGACCGCCGCCTCGCTGTCGAAGGCTTTGATGTCCCGGTCACGGATCGCCTGCGCGGTGCCGGTTGCGCGCTTCTGGATGCGACCGGGGTGTTTTCCGCAGCCCGACTGATCAAGCAACCGATGGAAATCGCGGTCATGCGCGAGGCGGTTGATCGTGTGGAGGCCGCGGCAGGCTCGCTCGAAGCGGCGATTGCCCCGGGTGCCAGCGAGGTCGAGGTCTGGTCCGAATTTCACCGGCACCTCATCGCAACGGAGGGGGAATACATCTCGACACGGCTGTTTCAGTCCGGCTCCAGAACCTTTCCCTATTTCCAGGAAGCCGGCCCCCGGCGCATGGAGACCGGCGATCTCGTCTGCTTCGATACCGATGCCCTCGGTTACCTGCACTACGCGGTGGACTTTTCACGGACTTTTCTGTGTGGAGACCGGCCCGCCGCCCGGAAACAACAAGATCTCTACCGCCTCGCGCACGCGCAACTTTCTCACAATGCGGCACTCCTGCGACCGGGAATCAGCTACGAGGATTTTGCCCGCGCGGCCTGGCCGGTCCCGGCCGAAAACCGCGGGCACGGCTATTACTGCCTGGGCCACGGCCTCGGACTGTGCGGCGAGTTCCCCTATATCCCGCATTTTTTCGACGAGGTGCCCTACGGTTTCGGGGGTCAGTTCGAACCCGGCATGGTGATCTGCATCGAGAGCTACATCGGCGAAGAAGCCGCGCAAGAAGGCGTGAAACTGGAAGACCAGTTCCTGATTACCGGCGAAGGTGCCGAGCGCATGACCACCTATCCGTTCTGCGAGGCGTTGCTTTCCTGACGCGCGCACGCGCGCCTGCGGTCATTCATTGACGATGGTCGCAATCACCCAGTCCACGCCGTCCTGAATAAGCTGATAGTGGCACGTGAATTCGAGCACCGTCTCGCCGTCCGCGCTTTCCTGCGACCAGTCGAGGGTGACAAGCGCGGAAGACCCGCTGACATGGCTCGAGACGACCTGAAAATCGGAATGGGTAACGCCTTCCTTTTCCAGTGCCTTCAGGAGTGCCTCGATATTCTCGATCAGTTCTTCGTCATCGGCGAAGACGTGGCCCTTTTCATGCTGCCAGATAACGCAAGGCAAGGCGAAACAGTCGCAGATCCGGTCGATATCATAGTCGTTGAAACCGGCCTGGTAGTCATCAAAGAGCTGGGCAATCGCCTCTTCCGCGCCCTCGTTCGAACCGGCCCCATTCGCATGACCGTTGCCGGTGTTTTCGCTACCACCGCTGTTCATATGACCGCCTCCCTCAGGATCCGGACAGCTGCTTCAAGGTCCGTTTGCCCCTGCGACCTCGACACTGTCGGCATCCTCGCCATCGTCATAGCCTATCATATTGAGAGGACGGGCCTTTCGTCCATTCAATTCGCACCAGTGGACAAGTGCTTCCTCGGCCCCGTGGGTGACCCAGATCTGCTCCGCCTCCGTTTCAAGGATCGTCCGGCACAGATCGTCCCAGTCTGCGTGATCGGAGAGGATGAGCGGCAGTTCCGCGCCGCGCTGCCGGGCGCGCGCACGCACCCGCATCCAGCCGGATGCCATGGCGGCGACCGGATCGCCGAAACGCCGTGCCCACCTGTCGCTCAGTTGACCGGGCGGACAGATAACAATTTCGCCTTTCAGTTCCTTGCCGCGCTTGCCGACCGGTTCAAGTGCGCCGAGGTCGACCCCCTCGGACTGGTAGTAGGCCGAGAGCTTTTCCAGTGCGCCATGAAGATAAATGACCTTGTCGTAGCCGGCCGCGCGCAATTCGCCGATGACGCGCTGCGCCTTGCCCAGCGCATAGGCGCCGACAAGATGCGTCTGCCCGGGAAAGAGATCCACCGACGACAGAAGTTTCGCGATCTCCTGGCCCGCCGGCGGGTGGCGGAAAACGGGCAAGCCAAATGTCGCCTCGGTGACGAACGTGTCGCATTTGACCAGTTCGAAGGCCGCGCAGGTCGGATCGTCCTGGCGCTTGTAGTCCCCCGACACAACGGTTCTGTGACCGGATGCCTCCAGAAGCACTTGCGCAGAGCCGAGAACATGACCGGCCGGATGCAGGGACACATCGGCGCTGCCGACCTTCAGGATCTCGCCGCAGCCGATGGCCTGCGCGCTGCCGCAGAAATTTTCTCCGTAACGGATCGCCATGATGTCGAGCGTTTGCCGTGTCGCCAGAACCGCCCCGTGCCCCGCGCGGGCGTGGTCGGCATGCCCGTGGGTGATGACGGCCTTTTCAACCGGCCGCACCGGGTCGAGATGGGCACCGGCTGCGGGTGAATAGAGGCCTTCGGGCGTTATCGTGAGGAGCTCTGACATCAGGGGCCATTAGTTCGCGGATTGACCACATATTCAAGTGGCTGGCGCGCGATAGAACACAAAGTGAACATTTTTGATCGCGCGCCCTCGCCTTTTGCGGGCTGCTATCCTAAAACTGCGTCATGGACGCTGCGCTGCTACCCAATCGATTTCAGAGCTGGTTTGCCTCCCGGGGCTGGGCCCCCAGGCCGCATCAGCTGCAGCTGATCGATCATCTGGCGCAGGGCCATTCGACGCTGCTGATCGCCCCGACAGGTGCCGGCAAGACGCTGGCCGGGTTTCTGCCCAGCCTTGTGGAACTCGATTTGCGGGGCAAGGTGAAACCCGGTCAGGCCGGCGGTGGCGTGCACACGCTCTATATTTCCCCGCTGAAGGCGCTTGCCGTCGATATCGCCCGGAACCTGGAAGCACCCGTTGCCGAAATGGACCTGCCGATCAGGCTGGAAACACGCACCGGCGATACTCCGTCGCACAAGCGGCAGCGGCAGAAACTCAATCCGCCGGACATCCTGCTGACGACGCCCGAGCAGATCGCGTTGCTCTTGTCCGATCCGGCATCCGCGCGGCTGTTTGCATCGCTCAAGACGGTGATCCTGGACGAATTGCATGCTCTGGTAACCTCCAAGCGGGGCGACCTGCTTTCCCTTGGCCTTGCACGCCTCCGGCGCATCGCGCCGAAGCTCAGAACCATCGGCCTGTCGGCAACCGTCGCCGAACCGGACGACCTGCGCGCCTATCTCGTCGATCAGCCTGACCAAAGCAGGAAGGCGCTGTCGCACGTCGTTGAAGTGTCAGGCGGTGCCATGCCGGAGATCTCCATTCTCGACTCTGAACAGAGACTGCCATGGTCCGGTCATTCCTCGCGCTACGCAATCGGTGACATCTACGAGCTGATCAAGGCGCATAACGTTTCGCTGCTCTTCGTGAACACGCGCAGCCAGGCGGAAATGGTGTTTCAGGAACTCTGGCGTATCAACGAGGACACTCTGCCGATCGCCCTTCACCACGGCTCGCTCGATGTCGGGCAACGGCGCAAGGTGGAGGCGGCAATGTCGTCCGGTGCGCTGCGTGCCGTCGTCGCGACATCGTCTCTCGACATGGGGATTGACTGGGGCGACATCGATCTCGTCGTCAATATCGGCGCGCCGAAGGGAGCCAGCCGGCTGGCGCAGCGGATCGGCAGGGCCAATCACCGCATGGACGAACCTTCCAAGGCGGTGCTGATTCCGTCCAACAGGTTCGAGGTGCTGGAATGCCAGGCGGCACTTGCCGCCTCAAAGCGCGGCGATCAGGATACGCCGCCCCTGCGCAAGGGCGCACTCGATGTCCTGGCGCAGCATGTCATGGGTCTGGCCTGTGCAGAGCCGCTCGATCTGACGGCGACCTTCGATGAGATCCGCTCAAGCGAAACCTACAGGCATCTTGACTGGGAAACCTTCGAACGGGTTGTCGATTTCGTCGCGACCGGCGGATACGCGCTGAAAAGCTACGACCAGTATGCCAAACTGAAAAAGGGCAAGGACGGCCTGTGGCGGATTTCACATCCCAAGCTTGCCCAGCAATACCGGCTGAATGTCGGAACGATCGTCGAAGCCCCGAAACTGAAGGTGCGCCTGATCCGGTCCAAGGCGGACGGACGGCGCACGCCGGTCGGGCGCGGCGGCCGCATCCTGGGGGAGATCGAGGAATATTTCGTCGACCAGATGGTGCCCGGAGACACGTTTCTCTTCGGCGGCGAGGTCGTGCGTTTCGAGGCCATCCGCGAGAACGAAACCTATGTCTCGAGGGCCAAGACGGACAATCCTATGATCCCGTCCTACATGGGCGGCAAGTTTCCGCTGTCCACTTACCTGGCGGAGGGTGTGCGCGCTATGCTCGCCAGCCCCAAAAGCTGGAAGCACCTGCCGGTCCAGGTCCGGGAATGGCTGGAGATCCAGAAGACCAAGTCTGTCCTGCCGGCGCGCGACGGTCTGCTCGTGGAGACATTTCCGCGTTCCAACAAGCACTACATGGTCTGTTATCCCTTCGAGGGGCGCCTGGCCCACCAGACGCTCGGCATGCTGCTCACCAAGCGCCTGGAACGCCTGGGTGCCCGGCCGATGGGGTTCGTTGCCAACGACTATGCGCTGTCGGTCTGGGGGCTCGGCGATCTGTCGCTGCTGTTCTCAAGCGGACAGATTTCGCTGGACGGGCTCTTCGAGGAGGACATTCTGGGCGATGATCTGGATGCCTGGCTGGCGGATTCCAGCCTGATGAAACGCACGTTCCGCAACTGCGCCGTCATCGCCGGACTGATCGAGCGCCGGCACCCGGGCCAGGAAAAGACCGGACGTCAGGTCACGGTTTCCTCCGACCTGATCTACGACGTTCTGCGCACGCATGAACCGGATCATATCCTGCTCAAGGCCACCTGGGCGGACGCCGCAGAAGGACTTCTGGATATCTCGCGGCTGGGGGAACTTCTTGCGCGCGTTCGTGGCAGAATCACTCATAGTGTCCTTACGCGCGTTTCTCCGCTTGCCGTGCCGATCCTTCTGGAAATCGGCAAGGAACCGGTCTATGGCGAGGCGATGGATTCGCTGCTTGAAGACGCCGCGGAAGATCTTGTTCACGAGGCCATGGCATGAATGTTCTGACATCCCATCTGCGCAAGTATGAGACAGCGCCGGTGTGTCACGACATCCAGGTCAACGGGCAGCTGGTCGGCCTGCATGACAGCGGCGTCCTATGGTGGCCGGAGGAATCCCTTCTGGTCGTTGCCGACCTTCATCTTGAAAAAGGCTCCAGCTTTGCCCGGCGCGGCGTCATGCTGCCACCCTATGACACAGGGGCGACCCTGGAAAAGCTCGCAGGTGTCATGGACGCCTTCGATCCGGCCCGGGTCATCTGCCTCGGTGACAGTTTCCACGACGCGGACGGGTCCGACAGATTGCCCGCTCCCTACCGGGCCATGCTCACGACGCTCCAGCTCGGCCGGGAGTGGATCTGGGTCACAGGCAACCATGACCCGGTCGCCCCCGTCCGGCTTTGCGGGGAGACGGTCGACGAAATCTCGTTCGGGCCGCTCAAGTTCCGGCATGAACCGGTGGAAGAGATCGGTTCGAAAGACACGGCCGGCGAGATCTGCGGGCACCTTCACCCGGTCGCGCGGGTGCGCCGTTTCGGGCGTTCCATTCGCCGCGCCTGCTTCATCACCGACGGAACCCGACTGGTTCTTCCGGCCTTCGGCGCGCTGACAGGCGGCCTCAATGTCGCCGACCGCGCCTATTCGTCCCTGTTCACGAGACGCCAGTTCTCGGTGTTCATGCTGGGCAACGACAGGCTCTACCCGTTCACGGCGAGCCGGCTGGTCGGGGATTGAACCCCTTGTGCAAGGCGGCGGCAGGCGTTGTCGCCACAAGCCGTCATTTGTCGGCGGTGTTTGTCAGGGGCAGATAGTAGAACGCGCGGCCATTCTCGCGCAGGCGTTTCATCAGCACGATTTTCCCGCCGACGGCCGGAAACCCCTTGTTCCGTGTCCGCACCGCGACCTCATTGCCGTCCTCCAGCCGGACGCGCAAGGTAGTGCGGATGGACCCGTCATCACGATAGTCGCTTGAATGATGCAGCAGCACGCCGGAGACAGGCTCGCCGCCATGGTGGTTGACGCCGCTTTGCCACACCATGACGATGCTCAATCCAATGGCAAGCGGTATGCCGATCACCGCAATCAGAAGAGCGGTCCGGACGCGCTCCAGCCACATCAAACGGTCGAGCTTCTTGTTCACACCCAAGTGCGGCTCCTGCCCCTGTCAAGATCCCGGCCGGCTCGTGTTTCCTTGCCGGCCAGACCAAGAGGTGGTGGTTCCGTGCGCTTTTGCAACCACCTGACCGGATGTCTGCCAGACACCGGGGCACTCCTTCAGCGCAGCGACCCGGCACGCGACGTCATGCCAAGCGCTCACCTTTTGTCCCCTCACCCGGAGCTGCGCTCCGACCTCTCCCACGGCGTGAGGCGGCTTTCGGCGAAAACGTGATTGGGTACAAAAGAATGCCGTTTGCTAATCTTCCCCGCCCACTTTCACCCATGCGATGACCAGTTCATAGAACACTGCCAAGACAACCGGGCCCAGGAACAGGCCGAGCAGGCCGTGGGTGATGGTGCCACCGAGAACGCCGATGAGGATGACCAGCATCGGCACGTCGAGGCCGCGCGACATCAGGATCGGGCGCAGGACGTTGTCGACCAGCATCACCGGCACCATGAGGACCGTGAAGGCGAGCGCGGGAACGAATTCCCAGGAACTCCACGCCCAGATGATGGTGGGAATGATCACCAGCGCCGGGCCGATCTGGATGATGCACAGGACCAGGGCGATGAAGGTCAGGACACCGGCAAGAGGCACGCTGAAGGCGATCAGCAGGATGCCGGTCAGAAGACCCTGGATCACCGCAACGCCGATCACCCCGCGCGAGACGTTGCGGATGGTCGCGCCTGCCAGATCGACAAATTCCGATCCCCTCGGCGCCATGATGCGGTCGGCGAAGCGCTTTGCGCCCTTGCCGAGCGCGGGACCCGGCACGAACAGGCAACCGGCCAGAATGATGGAAACGATGAAGAACAGCACGCTGCCGCTCAGCGAGGCGAGCATGGACAGGATCCGCCCTCCGGCCGGCACCAGCATCGGGCCAACCTTGGTGAAGAACAGCTCCAGACTGCGGCTGGCAAGAGCCCAGAGTTCGGCGATGCGGTCGCCGATAACCGGAAGCGCCGCCAGTTTTTCCGGCAGTTTCGGCAAGGTGAGCCCTTCCCCGGTAATGCCGTGAAACCAGCCACTGAGCGTTTCGACAAGGCTGACGACAAGCACCGCAACGGGACCGATGACGATGGCCAGGCAGAGAAGGGTTATCAGGATCGCCGACATCACCTTGCGCCCGCCCAGTTTCCCGGCCAGCCAGTCATAGGCCGGATAAAGCGCCACAGTGAGCACGACGGCCCAGAGCAGGAACAGGAAAAACGGTGCAATGAGCTGCAGGGAGAAATAGGCGAAGAGGCCGAGGACACCGAGGCGAATGGCGATATCGATCACCTTTGCGTCGAGCGTCGGTTCGCGCTTGCCCGTGTTGCCGCCCGCCGGTTCGGGAGAAGACTGGTCCGTCATGGTGCCCCACCTCGTGATTCCATGGTCATGCCACTTCAGCACAATAGCCGCAGGGTGTGCGAGCACCAGATGATAATAACTGCAGGCGCCCGTCCAACACGGAGATGGAACAGCTCCCGCCGGACGGGAAGTTGCAGCCGGCAATCAGTCTTTCTTGAAAATCACGCCCGCAAGCCAGCCGGTAAAGATCGCCAGGATGACCGCCAGCACGCCGTAGACGAGCGGGTAGTTCTGTGCGAGCTCGAAAGTGACCTGCTCGAAGCCGATTTTTGCGACCGCCAGGATCTGCTGCGTCTCCGAGACGAGCTCTCCTTGATTGAACAGGTAGCTTTTCACGGTGTAGTCGCCGACCGGGATGTTTGCCGGCAGCGGTATTTTCGTGCGGAACATGGTGTCGGTGAGGAACTCGATCGACGTTTCCCGCTCCGAATAAAGGCCCGTTTCCTCGCGCAGGCGGACAAATGCGCGGCGGAAGTCGTCGCGATCCGACAGCGCCACGTTCGAGACGCCCGAAACAGCCAGATTGATGTGATTGAGGCCGATGCTGTACTCGTCAAGCACATTGCGGTGCGCGATATCGCCGATATCGGCAGTGCTTGCGACGGCATAGAACGAAGGAACATTCTGAAAGCGCTCCGCTTCGCGGTTCACCCAGACGCCCAGAAACCGTCCCTTGCGCCGCGTCGTGATGTCCTGCGGGGGACCTTCGACCACGATCGCGAGCTGAAAGTCGTCCTCGTCACCTGCGCTGTCCCGGATGTGGCTCGCCTGGCCGAAAATGACGATCTCCGTGCCGGTGAAGTTCGACTGGATCGAAACCATGTCCGAGGACAACGCCGTGACCAGGTCCTTCGAGTGCTCTTCCTCTTGCGCGTACCCTGCGGAAAAGCCGGCAAGGGCGAAGGCCGTGACAAGCAGAGAGCGGATCATATCCCGGCTCCCTTGCGGATGGCGATGGAATACAGATCCTCGGGCACGAGCAGCAGATCGACGGCAAAGCGCAGCCCGACGCCGAGCACCAGCAGGGCAAGCAACAGGCGCAATTGATCGCCGCGCAGGTTCTGGCCCATGCGAGCACCGAACTGGGCTCCGATCACGCCGCCGATCATCAGGGTCATCGCCAGAACGATATCGACGGTCTTGGTGCCCATGGCATGGAAGATCGTTGCCGCGGCCATCGTAAACAGGATCTGGAACAGGGATGTCCCGATGACGATGTTTGTCGGCACCCTGAGGAGATAGATCAGCGCGGGCACCATCATGAAGCCGCCGCCGATACCAAGGATCGTGCCGAGGAAACCGATAATCGCGCCCAGCCCGACCACGGGAATGACGCTGACGTAGAGCTTGGATTGCCGGAACCGGACCTTGAGCGGCAGACCGTGTATCCAGTTATGCTGGCCCGGTTTGCGCGCGGACGGCGCCGCGCCGGATTTCCGGCGCCGGATCGCACGGATGGATTCGACCAGCATCAGCCCGCCGATCGCACCCAGAAAGGTGACGTAGGACAGGGAAATCACGAGATCCAGCTGACCGACGGATTGCAGGACGTCGAACAATATGACGCCGATCAGAGAGCCGAAGACACCGCCCGCCAACAATATCGATGCCAGCTTGAAATCGATTGCCTTTCGCCGCCAGTAGGTGACAACAGCAGATGCGGACGAAGCGACAACCTGCGTCGTAACGGTCGCAACGGAAACGGCCGGAGGAATGCCGGAAAAGATCAGCAGAGGCGTCAGCAGGAAACCGCCGCCGATCCCGAACAGACCCGACAGAAAACCCACGGCTCCGCCCATGGCAAATATCACGAAGATATTGACCGGAATTTCGGCTATGGGCAGATATAGTTGCACAGGGTTACGCCGGAACAGGATGCAGACAGGGCTGCAAGGAAAGTAGACTAAACTGGTTAAAAACCCGTGCCGGTCGATGTGTCAACCGACCAGCTTCTCACTTTGGGCCGGAAACCCCGAAAATCGTCAGATTGCCTGACTTTTCAGCTCGTCAATCAGTTTGGAGTCGACTTCACCGGTTTCCGGCAGACCGATGCTGCGCTGGAAGGCGCGGATGGCGCTGCGCGTGCGCGGGCCCATTTGCCCGTCCGGCGTGCCCGTGTCAAAGCCGAGATAGTTCAGCTTGTCCTGGGCCTCCCGGATCATGTCGATATTGCCGCTTTGCGCCGGCGCGGACACGTTTGCCGCAGGCAGGGAGGACTGTTCTGCCCAGGACGGCTCCAGCGTCACCTTGTTCGCCGCCGGATCAGCATCCTTGAGCTTGAAGCCTTCCACCGCAAGGCGGGCGTTCGCCAGGGTCTGCTGGTCCATCATGTTGGCAACATCGTCGCGGCGCTTTGCGGCCTCCGGGTCGCCCTTGTCGGCGGCGATCGCAAACCACTTGTAGCTTGCCACGAGATCCTTATCGACCCCGATACCGCCGGCATAAAGAATGCCGAGGTTGAACAGGCTGTCCTTCACGCCGTAATTGGCTGCGGATTCAAACCACATTGCCGCCTTGGCATAGTCCGGCTCCTCGCCGCCTCCTTCAGCATAAAGAACCGCGAGATTGTGCATCGCCTTGGCGTTGCCGGCCTGTGCCGCCTGCGAGTACCAGGCCCGCGCCTTGGCCATGTCCTTTTCCACGCCGCGGCCTTTTTCGTAAAGGCTGGCGAGCCTGTACTGAGCGGGGGGAAGTCCCTTGTTGGCTGCCTTCTGATACCAGACGGCAGCCTTTTCCAGGTCGGCCGGAACGCCCTGGCCTTCTGTGTACCGCACGCCGACGAGGAACTCGGCAGCAGGGTTGCCGCTTGCAGCAGCGCTCCGGAGCGCAATCGGACCGACACCTTCGGGCGGCAGGTTCGCAAGCAGGGAAGACGTGTCCAGGTTCTGCGTTTCGGCGGCCGGTGCGAGCGTTCCCGGATCGACGGCCGTCTCGTCGCCGAAACTGCTGGTCACGCCGGCTGGTGCTGCGAAGGCAGCTTCGGCTTCGGGAACATCCTGCGCCGTCGCCGATGTGGCCGGGATGCTTCCTCCTGCAACCAGAGACTCGCTCTGGCGCGCGGGTTCAGGTGCCTGCGGCGGTGGCGTTTCCGCAACAACGGGCGTATCTGCAGCTGCGGGGACAGGGTCCTTGGCAGCTGCTGCGGCTTCAACCGGGTCGGCAGCTGCAGGAGGAGGCTGCGCGCCTTCAGGCAAGGCGGCGGCAACATCAGCTTCCTGCGCTGGCTGTGCGGATTGTTCGTCGACGGCTGCGGCGACCGGCGCGGTTTCGGCGACGCCTGTCGTTTCCTGCCCTGCGGACGCGACATTTTCCTGTTCGAGCGAACCGGCCACAAAGCGGTAGGCCGTCAGGGTTCCAATCGCGAGAACCACGGCAACGGCGGCAAGCAGAATGGCCTTGCGGCGGCTTCCGCCGCGTTCCTTGAATTCGGGTGCCGGACGATCACCCGGCAGGACCGGCGCCTGATCGGCGTCGAACTGTTCGCTCGCAAGGTCGTCCTCACGCAGTTCGAGCTCATCCGCCATATCCGGCGCCATATCCGGCGTCATATCCGGCGTCAGGTCCGGGTTGTCACCGTCCGCCTTGGCCGCGTTGTCGCGTTTGAGCACATTGCGCAGCCAGCCGACGCGTGCCTTGCCGCGCCCCTCATCCGCCGCGTCGGCGCCGGTCCCGGCGGATTTGGACTTTTCGAGTTTTGCCGCTTCGGCAGACGCGGCCTGCGCGGCCCTGCGCGCCGCGGCAATGAAGTCAGCCTTGCGGTCCCTTGCCCTGTCTTCGGGCTGGGCCGCGGCCGGACCCTTCTCGCCTGCGGCAGCTTCGGTCGTCTCTTTGCTGATACGCGCTGCCTGGGTGAAGGGGAACGGTTCGTGTTCGCTCATGGCCGGTGCCACGGGCCGGGTGATACCAGGCATGACAGGCGTGCCGGCCGGCACGTCGGCTGCGGGAGTGCCTGCCTCCGAGCGTTCCAGACCGTCGAGCCGGTCCGTCAGCGAGCCCAGCACCGACTTGACGCTTTCGAAGGTCTTTCTGGTGCGCTGCTCACCGCCTTCGGCGGCGTCGATCAAGCGTTTCAGGTCTCCCTGGAGCGCGGTAATGGCCTCGTCATACTGAGCGACCTGTGGCTGGGGTGCGTTTGCCACGGCATCGAAAGCAGCCTTTCTGGCAATGTCGGTGACGTCAGACCGGGTTTGCTCCAGTCCACGTTCAATGCGTTCGAGCACGGGAGCGACCTGGTCAAGACCCGGGGCTTCGGATGAACTTGATTCGATCTGTGCGGCAAGCGCCGCGACCTTTTCACCAAGCAATTCAAAGCGGTCGTCATCCGTGGCGTCTCCGCCTTTCGAGACAAGCTGTGCAAGATCCGCAATCCTGGCTTCCAGGGACTCGGTCGAAGGCGGCGAAGCGACGCTCTCGCGCATCGAGCCGATTTCTTCACGCAGCTTGTCGAGGTCGGACGACGTGACCGTGTCTTTCGGCTCGTCGAGCCGCGACGACAAATCGGTCAGCCGCTCCTGCAACTGCGCCAGGAATTCCGTGTCCTGTCCGGCGATCGCCCGCAGCGCTTCCGGATCCAGTGCCGGCGCAGGCTTAGAGGCCTTTTTCTCGATCTTGTCGATCTTGCCCGCGATCTTTTCAAGGCGCGTCTCAAGCGCCTGGAAAGCACCGCTGTCCGCGGACGGCAGCGGCGCGGACTGTTCCATCCGTTCAAGCCGTTCGACGATCTCATCAAGACGCTGATCCACCTGCGACAGGTGTTCGTAATCCGCGCCAGACGACTTGTCCTCCGCCATCATGCCCGCGATGTCTTCAAGGCGCCCCTGCAGCCGGGCTATCGTTTCCGGCTGCGGCATGCGCTCTTCCATCGCGGACAACCGCGCATCGAGCCCTCGCTGTTCACGTGCAAGCGTTTCGAGATCATCCAGCCGGCCGGAGACGAATTTCATCCGGTCGTCGATGCCTTCGACGAGCGCCTTGATGTCGATCTGTTCGACATAGCCGCGAACCTCGCGCAGCTCTGTGCGCAAAGGTTCCAGTTCGATCTGATGCTCGCGCTGAAGCAGTTCTTCCACACGTTCGGCAATGTTGGCGACCCTGTCTTCAAGCACCATCATGTGCTCTGACTGCGGAAGCGTCGAAAAGGCATCCTCGATTTCATTCAATCGCGCGGTCACACCCCGCAGAACACGGGGATCGAGGGACGCCCTGGACAACTCGTCGAGGCGTTGCAGGATATGAGCGTAGCCGTGCTCAAGCGTCTCCAGCGCACCTTCCACGTTGGTGCGCCCGACCATTGATTTCAGATCCGCGACTTCCTTGCGGATTTCGACGGCGAACTGCTCCCCGCGCTTGTCGGCGCGCAGGCGCTCGACCATGTCCGCAAGGCGGCGCAGTTCGGTATTCTGACGGCCGACGGTTTCGCTGGTTCCTCTCGAAATGCCGCCAAGCGCTTCGCGCAGCGAGCCGAGTTCCTCGCGAACCTGGCTGAACGCCTTTTCCTGCGGCGCGCGGAGTGCATCAATCCGACGGCCGAGGTCCTTGTATATGTGAAGAGAGGCATCGTTATGCGCATAAGAGGACTGGCTTCGCGTGAGGCGCGATGCGAATGCATCCTCATCATAGCCGGGGGAATACTCCTCGCCCTGATGCCCGGTCAGACTGTTGTGGTAGTCGTGATTTTCCAAGGCATCCATGGCGTAACGTCCGGCCTGGGGATAGGAACGAGAAGAGGACAGTTCGTCATAGTCCTGCGTGGCCGATGCATTCGCCAGTCCCTGCACCTGCTCGTCGAGACGATCCAGCGCACCGAGCACATCGTCCATGCCGGAAGCCTGCGGCGCGGCGCGTCTGGAAGGAACAGCGCGCTGAGGCCTGGCAGCACGCTTAGAACGGCCCGGTTCACCACCGCTACGCTCGGACAACATGCGGTCAAGCTCGTCGGCAACCGCGTTCAGGTCATCATCACGGCCGCGGGACGCATGCCCGCCTCCGAGAGCTGTCGCTGTCCGCGTCAACCGCTCGATGCGCTCGTGCGCAGGCTCCCTGCCCGATGTTCCGTAGTAGTCGTCGCTTTCATACGCATCACGGCCGCGACGTCCTGCCTCGTGTTTATTCCAAGACGGCATATCTCAACCCTGGACTGACGGTCACCGTGACCGCGGTTTGAGCTGGCTACCATCCGTTTCCGTCGAAAAACGGCACGGTGGCAACGTTTCAACGAACTTTGTCGACTTAGGGTAAACAGGTAGTTAACCATCGTTGCTAAATGCAAAAATCAAGCTTTTTTGCCGGAAATGACCTGTTTATATGTCTTTTTCCGGTGCGAACGATTTGAATTTCCTTAATTTTTCTTAACCTTTCGTGCTGCCCTCTGGACCTTTACGCGCACGTAAGCTAAACAGACGCCAATCACCGGCGCGCAGAGCTCTTTTCGCAGCAATTGCAAGACAGTAACCGTCTGTCACGTCAGCGCGCAGGTCAAAAAGACACAAAAGCCAACATTGCCGGGGAACGGCAAAGAAGCGAGTAGAGACTACCATGAGCGAAGCGCTTTCAATCCTTAATGAAGACGATCTTGTCGATGTCGTGTCCGCTTCGGACGACAGCACCAAGAAAACCCAGTTTACGATCGGCGATCTCGCCAAGGAATTCGGCTGCACACTGCGAACACTGCGCTTTTATGAAGACAAGGGACTTCTGAATCCGAAGCGTGATGGTTTGAACCGCGTCTACAACCGCCGCGACCGGGCCCGGCTGAAACTTGTTCTGATGGGCAAGCGCGTCGGTTTCTCGCTGACGGAGATCCGGGACATGCTGGATCTGTATGACCTTCGCGACGGCCAGGTCACGCAGCTGCGGGTCGCCCTTTCGAAGTTCAATGAACAGATTGCTGTTCTCGAAGACCAGAGAAAAGATATCGAACAGGCGATCGAGGAACTGTCGCGCACGGTGGAAATCGTGTCCGGCATGCTCAAGCACAAGGAAGCCGAGGAAGCCTGATCCTCGTCCGAGCGAAATGAACGCGAAACACCGGCCCGCAGGCCGGTGTTTTTTTGTCTTGCGCCCGGCCTTTTCGGTTTTCACCGTATTGCGGCCCTGCATGCGCCAGACCTGAAAACTCTCAAAAAATCGTCATCACAACATGAATTTGATGCCGGCATTGAGGAAAACGCTTCCATTTTGCCTGTTTTGAGCACATTTTTTTGCAATCCCTTCCGTGGGGACACCACTTGCCGCATCAAATCAAGACGCGTATATAGGCACTAGATGACGTTTACGGAAACGTAAACCAAGAACCGATCCGGCAGATCTGGGAGGATGTGCATGCCAAGCTATACCGCGCCCGTCGACGACACGCTTTTCCTGCTGAAAGATGTTTTCGGCTACGACCGCTATTCAAACCTGCCGGGCTTCTCCGATGCACCGCTCGACCTTGTCGAGGCCATCCTGCGCGAAGGCGGCAAGTTCGCAGAAGACATTCTGCAGCCCCTCAACCAGAGCGGGGACCAGGAAGGCTGCATCCGGAACGAAGACGGGTCCGTTACGACACCGAAAGGCTTCGCCGAGGCGTACCAGGCCTTCTGCGAGAACGGCTGGGGCACGTTGTCGGCCGATCCCGACCATGGCGGTCAGGGCCTGCCGCACACGCTCGCGACCATCTTCAACGAATATGCGTCTTCGGCAAACATGGCCTTTTCCATGTATCCGGGTCTCACGGCTGGCGCCGTGGCAGCCTTGACCATTCACGGCACCGACGACCAGAAACAGACCTATCTTCCCAACATGATCGCCGGCACCTGGACCGGCACCATGAACCTGACCGAACCGCATTGCGGAACCGATCTCGGACTGATCCGGACAAAGGCGGTTCCCCAGCCCGACGGATCGTACAAGATCTCGGGAACGAAGATCTTCATTTCGGCCGGCGAACACGACATGGCGGAAAACATCATTCATCTGGTGCTCGCCCGGATCGAGGGTGCGCCGGACGGCGTCAAGGGCATTTCGCTTTTCGTCGTGCCCAGGAACAGTGTCGGCGAAGACGGTGCCGTCGGCGACAACAACGGTGTCTCATGCGGCTCCATCGAACACAAGATGGGCATTCACGGCAACGCCACCTGCGTGATGAACTACGACGATGCGACCGGCTGGCTGGTCGGCGAGGAAAACAAGGGCCTCAAGGCCATGTTTGTCATGATGAACGAAGCGCGTCTCGGCGTTGCCGTTCAGGGCCTGTCCCAATCCGAGGTCGCCTATCAGAACGCGGTTACCTACGCCAGGGACCGCCTTCAGGGCCGGGCGCTGACCGGTCCCAAAAGTCCGGACAAGGCGGCGGATCCGATCATCGTGCACCCGGATGTCCGCCGCGCGCTGATGTCCATCCGCGCCTTCAACGAAGCGGCGCGGGCGCTGATCATCTGGACCGCCCTTCACGGTGACATTTCGCACCGATCGGACGACGAAAAGGACCGGCAATATTCCGATGACATGATGGGTCTGATGACACCGGTTCTGAAAGGGGTTCTGACCGATACCGGTTTCGCCAATGCCGTCAATGCGCAACAGATGTATGGCGGTCACGGCTACATCGCCGAATGGGGCATGGAACAGTTCGTGCGCGATGCGCGCATCGCGATGATCTACGAAGGTGCCAACGGCATTCAGGCGCTCGACCTTGTCGGGCGGAAGCTGCCGGCAAATGGCGGGCGCGCCGTCATGAGCTTCTTCAACGAAGTGAACACGTTCCTGAAGGAAAACAAGGACAACGAGGATCTTGCGGCCTTTACCGGACCGTTGAAAAAAGGCATGGACGACCTTCAGGGCGCGACCATGTGGTTCATGAACAATGCCATGAAGAACCCGGACAATGCCGGCGCGGGATCCACCGACTACATGCATCTGTTCGGGCTGGTTGCCCTCGGTTACATGTGGACCAGGATGGCCAAGTCCATCCAGGAAACGCTTGCCGGCGATGCAGGCGAGAAGGCCGGATGGCTGAAAACCAAGCTGGCCTTCGGAACGTTTTTCATGGAACGCACCATGCCGGAGACGGCGGCTCATCTTGCGCGGATATCTTCCGGTTCCGAAACACTGATGTCGCTTGAAGCGGACGCATTCTGATCCGGCATAGCCCGGATTCTCCGGGGCCGGGATTAACACGCGCGAATCCGCAATGGCCGGTGTAGGTTCTCAGCCTAAGCAACCAGCCAGGGAGACGAAACAGGTATGGCCGACTACGTTCTTTATTGCATGGCCCAGTCGGGGCACTCGTACAAGGCAGCACTCATGCTGGAACTGTGCAGTGCCGACTGGGAACCAAAATGGGTGGATTTCTTCAACGGCGAGACCCGTTCGGAAGAGTTCCGCAGTTCGCTCAATGAAATGGGTGAAGTGCCGGTTCTGGTGCACGGCGACACGACCCTGACCCAGTCCGGGGCCATTCTCGACTATCTGGTGGAAAAGTTCGGCAAGTTCGGCGGGGCGGACAACGACGAGCGCCGCGAGATCCTGCGCTGGACGATCTTCGACAACCAGAAAATCTCGGGCGTGGCCGGGCCTCTGCGGTTTCTGCGGATTTATGCGAAGACCGGCGAAACGGAAGTCACGAAGTGGCTTGAAGGACGGTTCAAGAGCGCGCTTGCGATCCTGGAGAAGCACTTCGCGTCGAATGCTTTTGCCATCGGCGACAAGCCGACGACCGCCGACTTTTCCCTGTGCGGCTACCTGTTCGTCAGAGACGAGATCGGAACGGATTTTACCCTCTACCCGAACGTCGCGGCCTGGCTGGAGCGGATCAAGGCCCTGCCCGGCTGGAAACACCCTTATGACCTGATGCCCGGCCACCCTTTGCCGGGTACCGACTAGATACCACCGTCCGAAGGAGGACCAGATGGCTGAAGCCTATATCTTCGATCACGTCAGAACCCCACGCGGACGCGGCAAGAAGGACGGCGCGCTTCACGAAGTGCCGTCCGTGCGGCTTGCTGCAACGGCACTGGAGGCGGTTCGCGACCGCAACGGGCTTGATACGGCCAGAGTCGATGACGTGGTTCTTGGATGCGTCGACCCCGTCGGCGAGGCGGGCGGTGATATCGCCCGAGCCGCGGTATTTGCAGCCGGATACGACACGTCGGTCCCCGGCATGCAGATCAATCGCTTTTGCGCCTCCGGTCTCGACGCGGTCAACATGGCATCGGCCCAGGTGATGTCCGGTCAGCACAAGCTGGTCATTGCCGGCGGCGTTGAGAGCATGAGCCGTGTCGGCATCGGCGCGTCGGGCGGCGCATGGCCGATCGAACCGCAGGTGGCCATTCCCTCCTATTTCATGCCCCAGGGCGTCTCCGCCGACCTGATCGCGACCAAATACGGTTTCAGCCGCGACGATTGCGACGGCTATGCGGTCCAGAGCCAGAAACGCGCCGCCAAATCCTGGGAAGACGGCCGGTTCTCGAAATCGGTCGTTCCGGTGAAGGACATCAACGGCATCACCATTCTGGACCGCGACGAGCACATGCGCCCGGAAACCGACATGCAGTCCCTCGCCGCGCTCAATCCTTCCTTTGAGCTGATGGGCGCCATGGGCGGCTTCGACGCCGTCGGCATCCAGGCCCATCCGGAAATCGAGGCGATCAAGCATGTGCATCATGCGGGCAATTCTTCCGGTATCGTTGACGGAGCGGCCGCGGTTCTGATCGGTTCGAGCACGGCCGGCCGGTCTTCGGGACTGAAACCCCGCGCCCGCATCAAGGCCTTTGCCAATGTCGGCTCAGAACCTGCCCTGATGCTGACGGGGCCGGTGGACGTCACCGAGAAACTGCTCAAGAACGCCAAGATGGAGATGAAGGATCTGGACCTCGTCGAAATCAACGAAGCCTTCGCTTCCGTGGTCCTGCGCTACCAGCAGGCATTCGACCTCGACCCGGACAACGTCAACGTGAATGGCGGCGCGATCGCCATGGGCCATCCGCTTGGTGCGACCGGCGCGATGATCCTTGGCACGGTACTCGACGAACTGGAGCGCCGCGATCTGAACACCGCGCTTGTCACGCTATGCATCGGTGCCGGGATGGGTACCGCCACGATCATCGAGCGCGTCTGAGCCATGATCAGCAACATCGAAAATGAGTTTGAGGCCATTGCCGACTTCTGGTCGCCGCGTGTCGTTGCGGATGTGAACGGCCAGTGCGTGAAGCTGGCAAAGCTGAAGGGCGAATTCGTCTGGCACGACCATGCGGACGAGGACGAGTTGTTCTTCGTCATCAGGGGCGGACTGACGATCCGGTACCGCGATCGGGACGATGCCGTCCTGAGCGCGGGAGACCTGCACGTCGTACCCAAGGGAGTCCAGCACAATCCGATCGCGGAAGACGAGTGCTGGGTGATGCTATTCGAACCCGCAGAAACCAAACATACCGGCGATGTCATCGTCGAAGGCACAAAGTCGGCCGCGCAGCAGCGCGCGCACCTGCAGTCCGGGACACTGCAGACGAACGGCGCCTGATCGGAGGAAGATTCCCATGAGCTACAAGAATTTCACACTCGAAACCGACACTGACGGCATTGCGGTGATCACGTGGGACATGCCGGAAAAGTCGTTGAACGTCATCGACCTGACGGTGATGGATGAACTTGACGCGATCATCGACCAGGTCGCTGGGGACGAGAGCATCAAGGGAGCCGTGATCCATTCCGGAAAGGCAGCCTTTTCCGGCGGCGCTGACCTGACCATGATGGAAGGCCTGTTGAAGGAGTTCCACGTCAGGCGCGGAGCCGATCCGGAAGGCGCGGCAAAGCTGCTTTACGAAGGCTCCCGCCGTCTGACGCTCATCTACCGCAAGCTGGAAACATGCGGCAAACCGTTTGTGGCCGCGGTCGCGGGCACCTGCATGGGCGGCGGCACGGAACTGGCGCTTGCCTGCCACGCCCGTGTGGCAGACGAGGGCCTGAAAATGGGCCTTCCGGAAGTCAAGGTCGGGCTTTTCCCGGGGGCCGGCGGTACGCAGCGCGTCATGCGCATGACTGACGGCCAGCAGGGGATGCAGTTCCTTCTGCAGGGACGGACCTTGCGGGCACCCCAGGCATTGCAGATGAAACTGGTCAACGAGGTCACCGGCACGAAAAAACTGCTCGGAGCGGCAAAGAAGTTGCTGAAAAACGGCCTCGATCCGGTCAAGGACTGGGACAAGAAGGGTTATAAACTGCCCAATGGCAAGGTCTATTCCCCGGCCGGTTTCCAGTTCTGGCCCGCCGCCAATGCGATTTACCGCCGCGAGACCTACGACAATTACCCCGGCGCCCGCTATCTCCTGAGCGCGGTCGTTGAAGGTCTGCAACTGCCGATGGACCTCGCGCTTCAGGTCGAGAGCCGGTATTTCGCAAAGGTGCTCCAGACGCCGGAAGCGGCCAGCATGATCCGCTCTCTGTTCGTTTCCATGCAGGAGTTGAACAAGCTTGCCCGACGCCCTGTAGACCAGAGACCGAACAAGATCAGGAAAGTCGGGATCCTCGGGGCCGGTTTCATGGGCGCCGGTATCGCCTATGTGTCGGCGAATGCCGGCATCGACGTCGTGCTGATCGACCGCGACCAGGAAGCCGCGGACAAGGGCAAGGCCCATTCGGACGAGTTGATAAGCAAGGCCGTCAAGCGCGGCCGGGCGAGCGAAGACCAGAAGGACAAGCTGCTCGCACGCATCACGCCGACAACGGACTACGATGCGCTCGCCGATTGCGATCTCGTGATCGAAGCCGTATTCGAGGACCGCGAGATCAAGCGGACAGTGACCCAGGCCGCCGAGGCGGTGATGAAATCACGGGCCATATTCGCGTCAAACACCTCGACGCTGCCCATCACCTCGCTGGCGCAGGCTTCGAAGCGGCCCAAGAATTTCATCGGCATCCACTTCTTTTCGCCCGTGGACAAGATGATGCTTGTCGAGGTGATCCTGGGCAAGCGCACTTCCGACCGGGCGCTGGCAATGGCACTGGACTACATCAAGGCCATCAAGAAAACGCCCATCGTCGTCAATGACAGCCGCGGTTTCTACACTTCCCGCGTTGTCATGACCTACATCCGCGAAGGGCTGATGATGCTGGGTGACGGCGTTCCGGCCGCGATGATCGAGAATGCCGGAAAAATGGCAGGCATGCCAGTCGGCCCGCTTTCCCTCGGGGACGAGGTTGCGCTTGATCTTGCGTGGAAAATCGTCTCCGCAACGCGCAAGGACCTCGGCGTGAAATATGTCGAAGGGCCGCTCGACAACATTCTCGAGGACATGGTCGTCAAGAGAGAGCGCTTCGGGCGAAAGAACGGCAAGGGTTTCTATGACTACAAGGGTAAGGACAAGAAGCTCTGGCCAGGCCTGACCGATGTGACCGGCCAGCCCAAGCCGGCGGACAGCTTCAACATCGAAGAGCTCAAGCAGCGGCTTCTGGTGATGCAGGCACTCGAAACGTCACGTATTTTCGAAGAACGGTGCCTGACCGACGTGCGCGAGGCGGATGTCGGTTCCATTCTCGGTTTCGGTTTTGCTCCCTATTCGGGAGGAACGCTCAGCTATATCGACATGATGGGCACCCCGGCGTTCGTGGACCTCTGCAAGAAGTTCACCCGCAAATGGGGTCCTAGGTTCAAGCCCAACAAACTGCTGCGCGACATGGCCAAGGAAAACGAGACATTCTACGGAAAGTTTCCACCCAAGGCAGGCGACACCGCCAGGGAAGCCGCATAGCTCTCTCGCGAACCATCTCATTCCGTGAGATGGTTCGTTTCATTTGAAAAGACGTGCGAATTGCCAGCCGAATCTTGATCCTTGGGGCACAGTCATGCACAGTTCACCTGAGAAGTGTGCACGAGTTAGCCGGAGACAGGAATGCCGCTTGAAGGCGAATGGGCACGCGCAGACGTGTTCCGGATCTTGCGAGACATCAGTTCGAATTCTGATCTGAACTGGCCGCAAATCGCGGAACGCTATGATTTTGACCTGGCTGCAATCGAAGATCCCCAAGGTGTTGTTCCGATCACCGCGTGGCACGGCGTGTTCGAAGAGGTCGCCAAGTCCCTCGACAACGACGGCGTCATGTTCGACCTCTTCAACAATGTCGACATCGGCAGCTTCTCCCTGTTCGACTATGTGTTTTCCTGTGCGCCCACCCTCAGAGACGCCTGTCTTGCCTGGGTCAAGTTCATACCAATTCGGACGAATGCCTACCGGATCGTTTTCGAAGAGGATGAAACCGGCGGATATGTCGAGTGGCCGATACTGGAGGGGCGCGGCGAATGGCGGCAGAACATGTTTGCCCGGGTCGGCTGGGCGGCCCAACAGCTGGAGCGTGCGCTCGAACAACATGTTCCGCCGATCCTGATCGAACTGGCAACCTCACCTCCCAAGAAAAAATCCGCATTCCAGAAAAAGTACCAGGGGCGGCTCAAATTCGGAGCCTCGTATAACCGCATCTTCATCCCCAAGGCGCTGCTGGCCCGTCCGCTGCGCCAGAGCGACAGCCACCTTTACCAGATCATTCTGAGATCGGCGATGGAGGAGCTGGATACCTTCGGGCAGCTGGAATCACCGCTCACCAGAATTGCCAACGAAGTTGCCTCGAACCTTGCGCACGGCGCCTGTACGCTGCCGCATATCTCGGCAAAACTCGGCATGTCGCAGCGTGCGGTGCAGAGGCTGCTGGAGCGGGAAGGCACAAGTTTCCGCAAGCTGAGCGAAGAAATCCGGCGTTCCGCCGCCGACAGGTATCTGCGCGGCACGGATCTGCCCATGAAGGAGATCGCCTATCTCATCGGCTTTTCGGAACTCAGCACGTTTTCCAGAGCAGTCAAATCGTGGTTCGGCATGTCTCCGCGGAAATACCGGGAAGGGTCACACAGGCACGCCGCCTCCGGGACCAGCGCCCGCAAGAAACCGGAGGCGGTCCGGCTTATGAGCGTTCCGCATCCCGCCGTGCGCAGCGGCAAACCGATGTCGCGCAAAACAGGTGCAACCGCGGACTGACGCCGTGTGAGGTGGCTTTCGGCAAGATGATGCTCTGAAGAATTCCGGCGCGGTGGTGATTACGGGCTGAACCACCGCCGCGCCTGAGATAAATCCGTCGTCCTGTCTGCACCCGTCACTCCAAGCGGATGCAGCGACTCTTTTGCGGAAGCGACCCCCTCAAGCTGCAAGAGGTATCCCTTCCGGTCCCGGACCGGCCTGCAGCGTGCTTTTTTCTCGCGTCGACCGGGGGGTTCCGGATCGGCATTTTCTTTCGCCACAGGTTGAGGGTATCGCTGCCTTTATGGGAAGTGGGCGTTCCGATTTCGGCAGACTATTCTCATACCCAGGCCAATAACTACGCCACCTAAAGTTAATTGTCATTAACATGAGATCACCAGCACTTGGCTTTTCGCGACATTTTGCATACGAATTCACAAAACCACTCAAAGTTCTGATATTACATAACGATCCAGCGCACTTGCGAGGTGCGTTGTATTTGCCGGCGATTGTCCCTAATTATCAGACACGATTACAGTCACCACGTCCGGAGGAACACATGTCCGATAGCGGCCTGAGCCGATTTCTTGGCGGGTCTCCCGCGCAGGTTCTCTTGCGGCTGGTGTTCCTGTCATTTGTTGTCGGCATCATCCTGTCCGCGCTGAATCTCGACCCGCTTGACCTTGTCCATATGACAGTCAACTTCGTCGAGCGGCTTTGGAACATGGGCTTCCACGCCATCGGCAGACTTGGGAACTACCTCGTCGTCGGCGCGATCGTGGTCATTCCGATCTGGCTGGTCATGCGCCTTCTGGCGATGGGCAAGTCCCGCTAGGGTACGGACCCGGCGCTTTCAGCCAACACGCTCCTGGCAGTCCTGTGCAGGATCAGGTGGCGATCGGCCAGTTCGTCAATGTCTGTCGAATAACCACCGCCCAGCACACCGGCGAGCGGCAACGCCGCCTGCCTGACCGTCCCGATGACGTATCGGTCCCGTTTCTTCAGGCCGTTCCGTGACAGTTTCAACCGGCCCAGCCGGTCGTTCAGGTATGGGTCGACACCCGCGTTGTAGACGACGATATCCCAACGCTCGCGCGCGAGCAGGCCCGGCAAGGTCTCTTCCAGGACCGCGAGATAGTCTTCGTCCCCCGTCGCGTCCGGCAAGCCGACATCAAGATGGGAGGGCACCTTGCGGACTGGGTAGTTCTTCTGCGAGTGCATCGAAAACGTGAAGATGTCCGGATCTCCCTTGAAGATATCCGCGGTTCCGTCTCCCTGGTGCACGTCCAGGTCGATCACCAGCGCCTTACGAATGGCGCCGTCCGCCTGCAGCACGCGGAGGGCCACCGCCACATCGTTGAAGACACAGAACCCGGCCCCATGCAGCCGCCGCGCGTGGTGGCTGCCGCCAGCCGTGTTGCACGCGATGCCATGCTCCAGCGCAAGGTAGGCGGTGAGGACCGTTCCGCCCGTGGCGCAACGGGCGCGCAGCGCAATGTCGTCGCGCATGGGAAAACCGATTTCTCTTGCAACCTTGTCGGGAACCCTGCCGTTGAAGACCTGGTCCACATAGGCCGGATCATGCGCAAGCGCGACCCATTCGAACGGCGCGGGCCTCGGCCGGAAGAACGTTCCGCCATCGAGCAGGTCTTCCGTCCGGATCAGGTCCGCAACAGCGCGGAACTTGTCCATCGGAAACCTGTGATTGGCCGGCAGGTCGGCACAATAGGCGGGATGATGAACGATCGGCAGGGGCATTGCCTGCACTATAGCGCGCAACCCGCGGCTTGCCAGTACCGGTAGCAGCCGCCGGGCAAACGTCCGGCGGCCTGCCTCTCAAGCACCCACGGCTGCCATGCGCGCTGCGCTGCGAAGCTTCATGATCGAGAAGACATGGGCGGCAAGGAAGATGGGAACAAAGAACGCGGGAAACAGCACCAGCGGGAAATCGTTGATGATGTTGGGGTTTTCCAGTGCCATGACATGCAGGAAACCCACGGATGTCATCAGTCCAGTGAGAACCGCAACTGTGAAATCCAGAAGACCGATGACGTTGGCCCGCCAGACGAGCGCGGTGGCATCTGCCCGCCCCGCCTCAAGCGCCCTGTAAGCCTGCCAACCGGCAATGCCCGCCCAGATATCGCCGAGACCGGCGGGCAGCGCAAATTGCCAGGGAATGTCCCCGGCCACCCACCCGACAAGAAAAATTATGCCCATGACGCGCGGGGCCTGAAAGGCGATGAGTTCGCGCTGGTCGGCTGCCGCGAGCAAAGTCCGCCCGGTGGCGGTCACCATGGCCAATAGGACCAGCAGCGCGGTTCCGCCAAACAGGAAAAACAGGATGTAGGGAACACCCGTCGCCGTTTCGGGTGGTGCGAGAATGCCAAGCTCGCCAAGGCGCGCGGCAAGGGCATACCAGGCCCCGAACAGCAGACCGAGCACCGCCAGAACGACAACAGTCGACGACCGGGTCAGGCCGGCGCGATTCGCTGCCACCGCGACAGCGGCCACGGCAAGCACCGGCAACAATGTCGCGAAGGCCCGGACATAGAACTCGAGAAAGGTTGAAAACATGCAACATCTCCTAACTTCTTTTTGTGTAGCTACTACATATTTCGTAGTGACTTCACAAATTGCAAGTAGCTGCCTACATTTCCGGAATGAAAAAGATTTCGCGCGCCCATTGCCCGATCCGCCGGGCGACAGACATTCTGACGGACCAGTGGTCGTTCCTGATCCTTCGGGAGTTCTTTCTGGAAGGTGAAACACGCCGTTTCCAGGATCTGCAGAACGAACTCGGCCTGTCCCCGAACACGCTCTCCAACCGGCTGAAACATCTTGAAAACGCTGGTGTCCTTGAACGGAAGCTCTACTCCAGCCATCCGCCGAGGGCCGAGTACCTGCTGACCGAGATGGGCCGACGGTTCGGCCCGGTTCTTGAAGCCATGTATGATTGGGGAACACTCTACCCGGACCCGGACACCGCCGACAAAAGCGATTGACGAATGGTGCGTCTGCGGACAGAAAGGCGCTGACTTCAACCTGAGCTTTTCATGGCACCTTCCAGCGCATCGGGCGAGCCCACACGCCGCCCCTTCTCCGTAACGCACCGATCGGTCCTGGCCATCGCCATTCCCATGACGCTCGGCTATCTGTCGACGCCCCTGCTCGGCGTTGTCGACATGGCCGTCATCGGACGCCTGGGAGACGCTGCGCTACTCGGCGGGATTGCCCTCGGCGGGATCATCTTCGATCTCGTCTTTACGACCTTCAATTTCCTGCGTGCCGGCACGACGGGACTGACCGCGCAGGCGGTCGGCGGCCAGAACCAGGAAGAAATCAAGGCGACGCTCGCCCGGGCGCTGGTCATCGCCGCAATCGGCGGCCTCCTCGTCATCCTTGTGCAGTCCCCGCTGCTGCATGCCGGGCAATGGTTCCTGGGCGGCAGTGCGGACGTGCAGGCAGTAACAACGCGGTATTTCGACATACGCGTGCTCAGTGCACCGTTTCTGCTGGCAAATTATGCGATCCTCGGCTGGTTCATCGGACTTGGGCGCGCCGGAACAGGCCTCTTGCTGCAACTCTTCCTGAACGGTCTGAACATCGCGCTCAGCGTCTGGTTCGTCATCGGACTGGGATGGAGCGTGGAAGGTGTCGCGTTTGCGACCGTCCTGAGCGAGATTTCAACGACGCTGTTCGGATTTGCTCTCGTGCTGAAGAGCGCTGGACACAAATCCTGGCCCGCATGGCAGGTGATTTTCGACAGGCGGCTCCTGATGCGCATGATGGCCCTGAACCGGGACATCATGATCCGCTCCTTCGCACTGCTCTACGCCTATGCGTTTTTCATGGCCCGATCGGCAGATCAGGGCGATGCCGTTCTTGCGGCAAACGCCGTGCTCGAGAAATTCATCCTTGTATCCGGCTACTTCCTGGACGGATTGGCAACGGCGGCGGAACAGCTTGCCGGCCGTGCAGTCGGTGCCAGATACAGACCAGCCTTCGACAGAACGGTGAAACTGACGGCGGTCTGGAGTTTCGCCATGGCAGCTGTCCTCTCCCTGATCTTCCTGCTGCTCGGATCTGCCATGATCGACTTCATGACCACCTCGCAGGAGGTCCGCAGCCTTGGCAACACCTATCTCATCTGGGCGGTCCTGGCGCCCCTGCTGGGCGTGCTGGCCTTCCAGATGGACGGCATCTACATCGGCGCCACATGGTCGGGCACGATGCGGAACATGATGCTGCTGTCGCTCGCCTTTTATGTGGCTGCCTATTACCTGCTGTTCCCGGTTCTGGGTAACCACGGGCTCTGGCTTGCCATGTCGCTCTTTCTGGGATTGCGCGGGCTCACGCTTCTGGCAGTCTGCAAACGCCGGGCCGACACGGCGTTTGCGCATTCCTAGCGAGCGAAGCCGAAATCGGCGCGAGCCTAGTGCGGTGAATTTGAAGTTCGCATCATTGCTGCAGCAGTCTCCGAAGCGAACTTCAAATTCGTAAACCGCACTAGAAACATAGACTTACTCGTCACCTTCTTGAATCTGAAGTTCGTTCGAAGCCCGCTGCAAAATGAGTCGAACTTCAGATTCAGGTGACTAGGGTACGGACCCATAAATGAAGCCGATTTGGCGGCAGAAATGGCAAAATCTCGCGAGGAAGTGTGCGCAGAGCGGGCTTTATGCCCGGTCAAGCGCGGTGACGTTGCGAGGTGAAGCCATTTTGCCGTCCTTCGGATTTGGCCGTTTTGGCCATCTGCCACGTCACGTAAGGCTTGAAAATGAACCACATTTCCTGCACTTCCGCTCCTCGCAGTTGGTCAAAACGATCCAAACCAAATTGACTTCATTTATGAGTCCGTACCCTAAAGCTTTTCGGAGGCCCACGCATCCACGTTGGCATCACGTGCCTCGCGCAGGGACGAAAACCCGTGTTGGTCCAACCTGTCCGCCAGTCCGGTCAGGATGTCCCCGACCAGTCCGGGTCCCTTGAAAACCAGCGAGGAATAGACCTGCAGCAGGTCAGCCCCGGCTGCTACCTTGGTCCAGGCCGTCTCGGCGCTGTCAATGCCGCCGACCCCCACAATGACGAGATCGGGCCCCGCCAGCTTGCGCGCCCGCGCGAGCGCGATGGTGGACTTTCGAAACAGCGGCCTGCCCGACAGCCCGCCGGCTTCCTGATGCGGGCCCTGCCCGCTCAGTCCAGCCCTGTCGATTGTCGTGTTCGACACGATGAGCCCGTCGATGGCCTTTTCCAGGACCTCCTCGACAATGTCCTTCAGGTCTTCTTCCACGACATCCGGCGCGATCTTGAGCAAGAGCGGCACCCGTCGTCCCGTTTCCTCCGCCCGTGCGTCGCGCGCAGCGACCACGCCCTGAAGAAGATCGGCGAGCGCAGAACGCGCCTGCAGGTCCCTGAGGCCCGGCGTATTGGGCGAAGAAATGTTGACCGTGAAATAGGACGCCAGATCGGCAAATTCGTTGATCCCGGCGACATAGTCTGCAATCCGGTCCTCCGCGTTCTTGTTGGCTCCGACATTGATACCGACAATGCCCTGCTGCGCCTTCCTTGCAAGCAGGCGTTCGCGCATTGCCGCGTGACCGTCATTGTTGAAGCCGTAGCGATTGATCACACCTTCATCTGCGGCCAGGCGAAAGACGCGCGGCCGCGGGTTGCCCGGCTGCCCCAAGGGCGTCACGGAGCCGACCTCGGTAAAGCCGAAGCCCAGGTTCAAAACAGCATCGGGAACATCCGCATTCTTGTCGAACCCGGCCGCCATTCCGAGCGGGTTGGGGAAATCGAGATCCCAATGCGCGGCCTTGAGGCGCGGATCGCACGGCTCTGGTTTCGCCGCGAGCAGGCCGGATTTCAGCGCAAGAACCGTCAGTCTATGGGCGTGTTCCGCATCGAGCAGATGCAGTCCTTTCAACGCAAGGCTTTGAAGCGGTCCTGCTGTCACGCCCTCATCTCCGGAAAGACATGCGCTCCATCCGCGGACAAGGGTAGCGCCTTGATCCAGAGGGCGGCATCAGGCTTCAGCTCCGCGTAGAGATGCGGAAACAGGGCGCCTCCACGTGACGGCTCCCATTTGAGCGCTTCGCCGAAGGCTTCGCTTTCAAAGGCGGCCAGCAGCAGATCGTCCTGGCCGCTGAAGTGTTTTGCCGCCGTTTCGCGCGCCTGATCGGCCGTGGAAAAATGAATGTAACCATCGGCCAGGTCGACCGGGGCTCCCCTGAAGACGCCTGCCGCCTGCGCCTCCTGCCACATGGCCCTTGGGACGATCTTGAATATCAGTGTCATTTTCCGTGTTTCCGTCGCGACGTGTCCGCTATCTTCATGTCCGGGCGGACACTACTCACAGCCCGGCCCGCAAACAAGCAGGGCGCGCGGACTTTCTGCCTGCATGACAAATTCACATGGAAAATGCAAAATGGCGCAGCGTTAAGTCTTCGGGATTCGATCCAAAGAGCCCTATGATGAGATGACAAAAGGAACAAGTGACCCGCAATGAAGCTTCGGCCTTTCCTGGTGCCCCTGCTCCTGCTGACCGCCTTCGCGGGCGTCGTCGCATGGCTGTTGCTTGCAGAACCGCCGTCACCTGCGGACGCACAGCTTGCCGAAGCGCTCAGACCGGGGATCAGCGATCCGGTCGAGGCCATGGTCGAAAGCAGCCCCGACGACAAGAAGCAGCAGACGGCGCACACCGCAGGCGATACTGAGGCACCGCTTCCCGGCAACATCCGCGATGTATCTCCGGACGGTGTGTCCGCGCCGGATGTCGATGGTGGCCTGACGCGGATCGAACCTTCCGAACGCTATCAGGAACTCATCAACCCGCCGGTCGAACCGGTCCCGGACGGACCGCTGGAACTCCGGCGAGTACAGGTGCTGGATGGTGGCCGGATCAAATCCGGCAAGCTTGTGGTCACCCTGGCCCATATCGAGCCGATAAAGCTCGATGAAACCTGCGTTGCCCGCCAGGGCGGCCTCTGGCCTTGCGGCACCCGCGCCCGAACCTTCCTGCGCGGGCTGATCCGCCAGTTCAAGGTAACGTGCGAAAAACTGGCCGAAACCGGACCACAGCAGATCGTGGCAACCTGCAAACGCGGAAAGATCGATCTCAGCACCCGCATGGTGCGCTACGGATGGGCCGACCCGGCTGCCGGCGCGCCCGAGGGATTTGAAGACTTCGCTCTTCTGGCGGAACAAAGGAAGCTCGGCAAATGGAAGGACGAATGGCAGGTCGCCGCACCCCGATCCAACTGGGAAGCGGACCCGGACGCGCCTTTGCCCGGTCTTGAGGATCTCGCACCCGAAATCGTCGAATGGAGCCAGAGCACGGACGCCGATCCGGCGGGCCAGCCGTTCTTCGGAGCCGAACCGGACATTCCGGGCGTACTGCCTCAACAGTAACAATGCCTCTTCAGACGTCCCGGCGGTTCGCGGCAAGCCTGCTCAAAAGCGCGATTTGCCCGCAAACAGCCTTTTCAGCTCGGCCATTTCGCAGGCGACGAAAAAAAGGCGGCAGCCTTGCTCCCGCCTTGTTCGCCAATCGCCGCCGGTCTCAGGCAGCCAGTTCGCCGGCAAGCGCCTTGCGGATCATGTCCCGGGTTTCGGATATACCGTAGAGCGCCACGAACGATCCGAAACGCGGCCCTTTTTCCTGACCGAGCAGCAGCTGATACAGCGCCGAGAACCAGGCAACAGAAACGCCCGGCCCGCCGTCGGGGCCCTTCTTGTTCGGGTCCTGGTAGCGTTCGATCGCACGTGCGACATCGAGAACGGCATCCTGAATGGCAGCGCCATCGGCATCGGCGGGCAGGTCCGCCAGTTTTGCGTCCAGCTGCTTCAGGGCGGTGATCTCAACGTCGTCCGGCACCTTGAAGGATTTGGTCGGCTTGACGAAGTCGTCGAAGTAACGGATCGCGTAGCCGACGAGGGCATCCAGTTCGGCGTGCGTTGCAGCCGTCACACCCGGCGCATAGCGGGAAATGAAGGCCCACAAAACGTCCTTGTTGTCCGCGTTGGACGCGGAGACCAGGTTCAGGAGCATAGCGAACGGCACGGGCATGTCGATCTTCGGAATGTTTCCGGAATGGATATGCCAGGCTGGGTTCTGCAGCTTCTGTTCAACCGGCATCTGCTCGTATTTCTGGACAAAGGTGTAGTACTCGTCCACGGCCTTCGGGATGACGTCGAAATAGAGCTTCTTGGCCGTTTTCGGCTTCTGATAGTTATAAAGCGCCAGGCTCTCCGGGGACGCGTAGGTCAGCCATTCGTCGATCGTCAGTCCATTGCCCTTGGACTTGGAGATCTTCTCGCCCTTGTCGTCGAGGAACAGTTCGTAGACGTAGTGCTCCGGCGCCTTGCCGCCGAGGATGTTGCAGATCTTGTCGTAGATCGGCGCATTGGTCTGGTGGTCCTTGCCGAACATCTCGAAGTCGACATCGAGCGCAGCCCAGCGCATGCCGAAGTCCGGCTTCCACTGCAGCTTCACATTGCCCCCGGTGACGGACAGGGTGATTTCCTCGCCCGTTTCGTCATCGAAGGTGATCGTTCCGTCCTTCGGATTGACGTCCTTCATGGGCACGTAGAGAACACGCCCGGATGTGGGCGAGATCGGCAGGAACGGCGAATAGGTCGCCTGGCGCTCGGCCCCCAGGGTCGGCAGCATCACATCCATGATCTTCTGGTATTTTTCCGTCGCGCGGATCAGGACATCGTCGAACTTGCCGGACTTGTAGTACTCGGTTGCGCTCGCAAATTCATAATCGAAGCTGAATGTGTCCAGGAACCGACGCAGCATGGCGTTGTTATGCGCGGCGAAGCTGTCGTAGTCGCCGCCGAACGGGTTGGGTACCGCGCTGAGCGGCATTTGCAGATAGGGTTCCAGGGCCGCGCGATCGGGGACGTTTTCGGGAATCTTGCGCATTCCGTCCATGTCGTCGGAAAACGACAGCAGGCGCGTCGGGATCCTGTCTTCGGTGAGCAGGCGGAATGCGGTGCGTACCATCGTCGTGCGCAGGACTTCGCCGAATGTCCCGATATGCGGCAGCCCGGACGGGCCATACCCTGTCTCGAACAGCACCGGTTTTTCCAGATCCCGCTTGCCGATGCGTTTGACCAGTTTGCGTGCTTCCTCGAACGGCCAGGCTTTCGATCTGGTGGCCGCCTCGACAAAGTCTTGCGAAAGGTCAAGCGTGGGCAGGGATTGGTCGGTCATGTTCGGGTTTCATTCTTTTGGATTTGATGGATAAGATGCAATTTCCGGCGGCCGGGCTACCGGCCGGCCGCATGTTGCGGCGCGACACTAGAAAAGCGCGGGCCAAAGGTCAATCAAATGTCGCATTTGGTTGACTTGAAGCTTTCCCGCCAACCCTTTATACCACCCGTCGCAAATCAGATCCTTTCTGACCGCGTTTTTGCCCCTAAACCGGCGCACTGGAGAATGAATAGTGTCTATCAATGAACCGATCAGCGTTCAGGAAGCCCTCATCTACGTGATGGTGATTGTGTCCGCGTCAGACAATGCGATGACCGACAAGGAACTGGCCACGATCGGTGACATGATCAAGATGTTGCCGGTGTTCGGCGACTATGACGGCAACCGGATCATTCCGGCCGCGCAGCGCTGCGGTGATATTCTCCAGGAAGAAAACGGCCTGTCGCTGGTTCTGGAACTCGTCGGCGACGTTCTGCCGCCGAAGCTCTACGACACGGCCTACGCTCTGGCTGTCGAGGTTGCCGCCGCCGATCTTCACGTGGAACAGGAAGAACTGCGCATCCTTCAGATGCTCCGCGACCGCTTCAGCCTGGACAAGCTGACGGTTGCAGCGATCGAGCGCGGCGCGATCGCGCGTCACCGGACCGTCTGACGCCGCTTTCCCCGCTTTCAAGTTGAGTGATCCGCGGCGCTGGCGAAAAGCGCCGAAATTCGCCTGCGCTCAGTTCAGGCTGCGGATCGCATCCGGCAGGTCGAGAGAAAACGGCGGGATGGCGACGTGAAACCGCGATCCGTCCGGCCGCTCCATCGCATAGGAACCGGCCATGATGCCGCTGTCGGTCGATAAGGGGCAGTGCGAGGAATACTCATAGGTTTCCCCCGGCTCGATGACCGGCTGTTCACCGACAACACCATCGCCGCTCACTTCCTCCTGACGGCCCATCGCGTCCGTGATCTGCCAGTAACGCGTTTTCAGCTGAACCGGCTCGGGACCGCCATTGTGGATCTCGACCATGTAGGCCCAGATGAACTCGCTCTCTTCCGGCTTCGACTCGTCGTCCAGATAAAACGGTTCCACAGAGACCTCGATCCCCTGCGTAATGGCGCTGTAACTACCTGACACGGTTGTTCCTTCACTTCCGGGCAATGACCCACGACTTCAGGAAGGGCTTATAGGGCGAATGACATAAGCGTGAAAGAGTCTTACTTGTGATTTCCTGAAGGATTTTGCATTTACAGCGCTGTTTCCTCCAAGTCAGGTGGCTTTTCAAGTGTTTGACGCCCGCATCCGTCCTGTTATCGACCCGGTTCTGAACCGCCTCGGGGCGCTTCTGGCCGCTACCGGCATCGGTGCGAACGGCGTGACGCTGATCGGATTCGCCCTTGGCATCGGTGCCGCCATCGCCATCGCGACCGGTCATTTCCTGCTCGGTTTCGTGCTGATTGCTCTCAACCGGATCGCCGACGGTCTGGACGGCGCGATTGCGAGGGTGACGCGGAAAACGGATCTGGGCGGCTATCTCGATATCTCACTCGACTTCTTCTTTTATGGCGCGATCCCGCTTGCCTTCGCCATTCAGGACCCGGGCAACAATGCGCTTCCCGCGGCAGCCCTGCTTTGCAGTTTCTACGCCAACGGGTCGGCCTTTCTCGCATTTGCGATCATGGCGGAGCGGCGGGGGCTTACGACCGATCAGCAGGGTTCGAAATCACTCTACTATCTCGGCGGACTGGCGGAAGGCACGGAAACCATTGTCCTGTTCCTGTTGATGGCGCTGCTGCCGGGCTGGTTTCCGGTTCTGGCCTGGGGATTTGCCGCCGTCTGCTTCGTTTCGGCGAGCGCGCGCGTGCTGATCGGGGTGAAGTCTCTTGGCCACAAGGACCATGACGGCTGACGAGGGCTGGCCTACCGGGTTGCGGCAGCTGAACCACCGGAACTGCTCCCTTGAGTGCGACGTAGCAGTAGCGGCAAGGGAACATGAGCCGTTCTCCGGGTGCTATCCCGTCTGTGCCTCGGCGCGATAGCGCTCGATCCACTCGCGATTAACGTTGTCGGAAAGCCTGGCCACGGGCACATCGATGTATTCTGCCTGGGCAGCGTCCCGGCCAAGTTTCTCCAGAATGCCTCCGGTGACCTTTTGCGGACCATGGGACAACTCCGAATAAGTGATACGCACCGGATCGATGCGCTCCATCTCGAACCAGTCGGCCCACGAGAGATCATAGCTCTCCATCAGATCGGCCTGCGTTTGGATCTGATCCCTGTCGTAGACCGGTTCACCAGGGGGTGTCAGCCTTTCCAGTTCGGTTCCGTCCGGCGCCTTGTGCCAGAGCCCTGTCTGGCTCGCCTTGATGAAAGAGACGGCCTGCGCGATCTTGTCGGTCCGCGTCAGGTGAATGAAAAGCGTCTTGCCGAAGACCGCTTCGAATTTCGCGGCCAAGGACATCTCGCCCGGATGCAGTGTTCCGAGTTGATGAAAAAGGAAGTCGAAGCTGTGCCGTTGCAGCCGCAAGCCGAAGATGCCGGTGCCCGAAGAGCCCTTTTCGCGCGCCGCACCGAGCAGAGCCGTCAACCGGTCCCTGTCATTCGCGAAGCACTTTTTCTCCAGCCCCAGATAGGTTTGCCAGGCCTCGAGATCAGGCTCGTGAAAATAGGACTTCGGATTCCCTGCCTGCCCTGTCGCTGCAAGGAGTTTGCACAGCAAGGTGCTGCCGCTGCGCGGCGATGTGCAAAGCACATAGGCCTGATAGTCGGTTTCGTTTGCAGGGTCATGTGCCGGTTTCATCGAGATGATGCTGTCCACCCTTTTCCTGCCCCGACCGCCATTGATCAAAAGTGAAAGTTTCACAGACGTTTTCATGAAAAACGGACTGCCGTCATCAAGACAAGACAGTCCGCCTTTGAAGCAACAGCATATCCCGGGAGCAAGAAGGAAATGTGTCGCTTTCCGTGACGCCGCTTTTCGTTCAGGCGGCGGCGCGATCCCATCCGGAACGCGGTTTGCGTGCGCTGGAACCGTATTTCATGCAGAGCGTTGCTGCGGAAAGGGCCCCGATGCCGACATCCCCGTATTCCTTGTGTAGCTGGGGCAGGCTTTCCGTATCCGCAGTCCGGCGCTGATTGCGCGCAATGATCTCTTCCAGCGTCGGAATGTTTGCCAACTGGTCGTCCGAGAAACGAAGTGTCATGTCTTTACCCCTTGTCTGGTTGCACTGGGATACACCTCACAAGGAACGTGCCAAATCACGGAAACATGGTTAACTTAAATTTTTCAATAACTTATGAAATATCAATTTCACAAAGACCTGCAAACCGTGTTCGAAATTGGGAATCCGTTTCAATTTTGGGTCGTGCTCATCCGGTTTTGGCATGAGACCGACGGACGGTGTCTCATGACTGTGTTGCGACCGGGCTCCATACGCAAACCAACCACGCAGTTGGACCGGGATGCAGCGGTGCCAAAAATCAGACGTCGTATGCCGCCATGCCGATGTTGCCGCCCGCGCCAAGCGACATGTGCAGCGCGGGACCGGACGCGACGCCCGTAGCTGACGAGGCGCCGCTGCGGTGTGGTGACAGGGTCTGCAGGATGTCACCACCTTTTTCCACATGACCGGCACACCACGCGTAAATAATGGTTTCAAGCAGCGCTGCGGCGGACAGGCAATGTCCGAGAAACGGCTTGGATGCCACGATCGTCTTAACGGCGGGCAAAGATCCCAGTACATGCATATCCGCCGCATTGCACTGTGCGGTCCCCGTGCCATGGGTGATGTAGGATTTGACACTCCCGGCGCTGCGCTGCGCCCTTGAGAGACTGTCTTGCATGGCGGCGGTTATCTGCGTGTGGGTCGGCTCGATCGAAATAGGATGGTAGCCATCGTTCGCCATGATGGTCGACAGCACGTTCATGTAACTTTTGCCCTCAGACCCTGCCGACAGGATCAGGCAGGCAGCACCTTCGCCGGAGACGAAGCCGAGAGAGTCCCGCGAGAGCGGCTTTGTGACCTCATGCGCGGCACGGTCGGTGTGCAGAACACCGAGTGCGCCAAGCCCACGGAAGGCAACGGGCGAAAAGCCGACATCGGTACAGCTGACGATGACGTCGCTGGCATCTCCGCACATGAGCAGGCGGTGGGCAACGGCGAGCGCAAACAGCCCGGTCGCGCAGGTTCCGTTCACCGTTAGGACCGGCCCGTGAATTGAATGCTTCTCCGCTGCGGTGACGAGAGAAGTGGAAGGCAGATAGGCGATGAACCTTCTGCGGATGTGTTCGTCGGAGGGATCCAGGACCGCCACCGTCGCATCGACGTCGCCACACGCGGTTCCATGAACCAGGGCAACCTTGCGGCCCGGGCGCCAGCCGCGTCTTGAAGCATCGTCAACGGCCTCTTCCAGTGCGGCGTCGAAACACATTTTGAACCGCGTCGATTTTTCGTCATCGGGATGATGGAGCGGAATGCGCGCGAACCAGCTGCCATCAGGAAAGGTATCCTCGCCCGAACGCTGGCTGTTGACCGCAGATACGCCGGTTGCGAGCCCCTGCATCAGCGCAGAGATCCCGAATCCGTATCCGGTAACGGCTCCCATTCCAACGATACGGGCTGGTGTGTTCATATCATACGCCTTGTTTTTCAGGGTGTTTGGTCACATTTTGACCGTTTGTCGATCAATAAGATAGCTCTCGCGTTTGAGCGCGTGCAAAGAGGCAGTCCCGCTGTTTCGATGGTCCTTTTCATTGCCATCGTGAACTTGAGCCGTCCGGAAAGGAGCCGAATCCCGTGAAGTTTACATCTCTGGCACTTCAGGAAAAAGGCGCGCTGCTTTCCTTCAAGATGGCCGCGGATCCCTACCCCGTCTACGCGGAACTCAGGGAAAAGGACCCGGTTCATTTTGACGAGACGCTGAATGGCTGGGTCCTGACACGATACGAAGACATTATCGCCGTCCTGAAGGACGCCCGCTTCTCCGTTTACCGCGTCGGCCCCGCGCGCAACCTCTATCCCGATCGATATGCCCCGATCTTCGATGATCTGGAGGACCTTCTCGCCCACATGGAGGGAGAGGATCATCACCGGATCCGCGAGCTTGTGCACGTTGCCTTCACGCGCACAGCGGTCGACCAATATGCTGAGCATATCAAGACACTGGCCAACGGATTTCTGGACAACGCCCTCGCGCATTCCGACATTGACCTGGTCCGTGACTTCACCACCCCCATTCCCGTGACCGTGATTGGCGAAGTCGTGGGCATTCCAGAGAACATGCGGCCACAGATCAAAAGCTGGAGCGACGACTATGCCTCCATCTCGATTGACTTCTACACGGGGAAATCAACGACAGAAGCTCTTGAAAAGGGAATGAACGCGATCTTGGAATTTCGCGCTTACCTGTCCAGCCGGATAGCCGAGATCCGTGAAAACCCGGAAGACAATCTCCTGTCGTCGCTTGTTCTCGCCGAGAAGGACAACGACGTCCTGAGCACCAACGAAATCCTCTCCAATACCATCCTGGTTCTGGCGGCAGGCAACGAAACAACAACGGCGACCCTGGGCAACGCCATCAGGTTGTTGCATGCGCATCCGGACCAGGTCGACCTGCTCAAAAGCAACCCGGATCTGTACACGGGTCTCGTCGACGAAGTCATGCGCCATTCCGGACCGGTCCAGTATCTCGGCCGCTATGCGACGGAAGACACCGAACTCGGCAACCGGACCATCAGGAAGGGCGATCTCCTGGTGTGTGTCGTTGCCGCGGGCAACAGGGACCCGCAAAAATTCGAGAACCCGGACACGTTCGACATCACGCGGGAGCATATCCACCATCTTTCCTTCGGATCCGGAAGGCATATGTGTGCCGGTTTCCAGCTGGGCAAACTGGAAGCGAGGGTCGCGCTGGAGGCCTATGTCAGCCGTATGCACCGCCTCGAACTGGTCGAACAGGCGTTTGTTCCCTACCCGGTCTTCAACATGCACGGGCCGGTTCGGCTTCTTGCCAAAAGCATCGACTAGGGCTTTTCCGGAGCACGCCGGCATCGGGACTACCCGGCCGGCATTTGCAATGAGCAGTCAAGTGTCCGCGAAGCGGTGCGGGCAGAAGTCGGCGAAGACTACAGTCGACAGGTGGGCTTTCAGCGTTTGTTCCAGGCCTGTGTCTTGCGCGTTTCAAGCCTTTTGCGCAGGTAGCCAAATTGCGGTGCCCGAGCTATTGGTTTGAGTGCACCACAGGAGAATGCAATGGCTCTGATCAACTATGTGACCCGCGTCCGGTTCGGGTTTGGCGAACTCGCCACCTTGAAAGCGGAGCTGAAACTGGCCGGGATCTCGCGTCCGATGGTGGTAACGGACAAGGGCGTCCGCCAGCTTGGTTTTCTCGACAGGGTCGAAGAGGTTCTGGGCGAAGCCCCGGCAGGCGTTTTCGACGATACCCCAGGCAACCCGAACGAGGCTGCGGTCCGGGCCGCGACCGAGCTTTTCAAGACCATCGGCGCCGACGGGATCATCGCGATCGGCGGTGGCTCGTCCCTGGACCTTGCCAAGGCCGTCGCCATTCTGGCGGCCCATGGGGGCACGCTCAAAACCTATGCCGTCATCGAAGGCGGACTTGAGAAGATCACCGCCAAAACCTGGCCCACAATCGCGATCCCGACCACGTCGGGCACCGGCAGCGAAGTGGGGCGCGGGGCGATCGTCATATTGGACGACGGCCGCAAGGTCGGCCTGCTGTCCCCTCACCTCATCCCCAGGGCAGCCATCGTTGATCCGGACCTGACCATGACACTGCCAGCCATGCTGACGGCCGCCACCGGGATGGACGCGATCTCGCACTGTATCGAGACCTACCTCGCGCCCTCCTTCAATCCACCGGCTGACGGCATCGCCCTTGAAGGGTTGCGGCGCGCATGGACCCACATCCGCCGGGCCACGGAAAACCCGGAGGACAGGGACGCACGCGCCAACATGGCGATTGCCGCGACCATGGGGGCCATGGCGTTCCAGAAAGGGCTTGGCTGCGTGCACAGCCTGAGCCACGCGCTCGGTGGGCTGAACCCGAAGCTGCATCACGGCACGCTCAACGCGGTGTTCATGCCGGCGGTTCTGGATTTCAACAGGGACGCTCCGGCCCCGGCAGGAGAAGACAAATACGCGCGCATGGCAGACGCCATGGGTCTTGCCGCAGGGACGCAGGTCAGGGAGGCGGTCAGGGACATGACCGCTGCGATCGGTTTACCCGTGCGTTTGTCGGAGCTTGGCGTTCCGGTGGGCCTGTTCGACAAGATCATCACCGGCGCGCTTGCCGATCACAGCCACAAGACCAACCCGAAGGAGGCAAGCGCGGAGGACTACCGGCGGATGCTGGAAGCCTCTTTCTGATCGTTTTCGAGGCGCCCCGCTGCAGGGTGCTAACCTCTGCCGGCGAGCTTGCCCGTCGTGACGACCGTTTCGAAATACTCCACCTTCAGATCAAACGATTTCAGGAGTTTCTTCGTGCTCGGCTTGACGACAGCATCGTCGAACGCACCCTTCTCGAAATGCCCCGCCGAGGCCAGATCCGACCAGAGGCTCATGACCACCAGCTCCTGATCCTCGCCCTTGACCTTGACAGCCAGGGACGCGCCCAGATGTCCGGGGAGTTCGGCCATCTCAACGAATGTCGTTCTTTCAAGATGTTCCGCGTATTGCTGCAGGACCTTTTCTGATCCTGCAACCGCCGCCACCAACGAATTACCATATGTGCCTCGCGTTCGCCGATGCCGTTTGCCTCAAACGGCCGATGGTGAGCAGCGACGTACCAGACCATGTCGCGGTTGATCAACTGTTCCGGCACGTTCGCCTCATTCGGAGATGCAAACGGTGTCCGTTCGCTGACAGGCTGATCCCCGCCCGCATCAAGATCGCAGCGCTGCGGTTGTTCTAGGAGGTGAACCGATCCGGTGAAAGCGCTGTCGTGTTTCTGTTCTGCGGCACGCCAAAAATCATATTGGCGGCAATCTCACCAGACATGGGTGCCATCATCAGTCCGTAGTGGGAATGACCGAAATTCAGAACCAGGCCTTCGAGCGACGGCCAGCTTCCGATGGCCGGAAGGCTGTCAGGGAAAGAAGGGCGCCTTCCCATCCAGTAACGGGGTGCAGACGGATCAAGATCGGGAAACATGGCCCGCGCATGCCGTTCCATCTGCGCATATTTTCGAACATCCGGCTTGGCATCCACCGGGGCAAACTCAGCCAATCCCGCGACACGCAGCCCATCTTCCATGCTGCTGGCGACGACCTTGCGGTCCACATCCATGACCGAGTGGTTCACTTCAATGCCCGGGTCGGGAAATTCGACATGATATCCGCGTTCAGCCATAAGCGGGACACGGATACCAAGAGGTTCCAGAAGTTTCGGGCTCCAGGCTCCCAGCGACACGACAATCGTCTCGGAGGTCATGTGTCCGGTACCGCATTCGATCGCCCAGCCCGCGTCCGTCTTCCGCAGCGCCGTGATGTCGCCGCGCATGAATTCACCGCCGAGCTTTTTGACTTTTCCCGCGAGAACTTCGCCGATCCTCCCAGGAGAAACAGCCCTCGCCTGACCGCGGATCAGCACAGCGGCTTCGAATTCATCACTCAGGGCCGGCTCGATGTGTTTGAGATCTTCCCTGAATGCCAGCACAAGATCAGCTCCCCGTTCGCGCCGGATACGGTAGTCGATTGCGCCCAGATCGGCTTTGCGGGCGTCGCGGAAAGCATGCACGTAGTAGCTGTCCCGAACGAGATCTTCGGCCCCTGTTCCCCGCAGGTGCTTGCGGTAAAGCTCGATCGACGGCGCACACAGGATTTCCATCGCGTCAGATGTTTCCTCGACTGTTTCAGCGTTGCCGCGTCTCAGGAAGTCCCAACCCCATGTGAGCATTTTCGTCCACGCGCCTGCACGTATTGTCAGGGCGGCGTCCCTGGACAACAGGAGTCCGGGCACCTGACGCCAGGTCCCGGGTAGCGATTGAGGGATGATTGACCAGGGTGAAATGATGCCCGCATTGCCGTAGGACGTTTCATTTGCCGGCTCTCCCCGGTCGACCACCGTTACCTTTGCTCCCCGTTCCAGCAATGACAGCGCAGTACAAATCCCGACGATACCCGCGCCGAGAACGGTGACCTCTCTTGTCATTGAACCAGGCCGTCGCTTTCGGACAGGTGGCGCCTGGCCAGCAATTGGCTGACAATGGCAGGTGCTGCGATGAGCAGCGCAACAAGGTCCGCCTGCGGGGAAGGCGCGATGAAGATGATGCCGGCGATCGCCATGAGCCATCGGTGAATTGCGCCCATCGGCGCAAGCCAGTAGCCAACAACGGAAGCGGACAAGGCGACCACCCCGACGATACAGCTCAGCGCCGTATAGCTGAACTCGACAAAATCGAAGCCTGTGGACGATACAAACAGCAGGACCGGCGCATAGACGAACGCCATGGGGGCGACAACTTTTCCCAATCCCAGTGTAAACGCCGAAATCCCGGTGCGAAACGGGTTGGAGTTGGCGATGGCGGCGGCGGCGTAGGCGGATGTACACACCGGCGGTGTGATCTCGGCGACGACGCCATAATAAAGAACAAACATGTGGCTTGCGATCGGCGGAATTCCCAGCTGTGCGAGAGCGGGCTGTGCGACGGAAACCAGCATGATGTAAAGGGCCGTCGTCGGAACGCCGGCTCCCATCAGAATGCAGGCCAACGCGATGAAGACGAGACTGATGAACAGCGTCAGGTCTTCAGTCGAAAAGAGCTCGTAGGAGCCGATCGTAAAGAGCCAGCTCAAATCGTTGCCAAGGTTGGAAGCCGCCTGCGTGACCATGAAACCTATGCGGAAGCCGACACCAGTCGTGTTGATCACACCTATGACAATGCCAACGGCAGCAGCAGCGGCACCGACGGCCAATGCGTATTTCACGCCGGTTTCAAACGTGTCCGCCATTTCCTGAATGGAAATCCTGCGCCGCGGATTGAACGTTGCAAGGATTGCGCCACCGGCAAGAATGCTGGTCATTGTCAGGTCGAAGCCGCCACCGGCGAATTTCCAGACGACAAAGGCGATGAATGCAGCTGCGTAGACGAGCGTGACGGGTTCCTTCATGCGTGACATGCCCGCGATGATCGTTAGCGAGATCCCGCAAAATGCCGACATGTACGGCGTGTAGCCGGAGAACAGCACGGTCAGCAATCCGACAAGCGGCACAATATTGGCCCAGCCCGCGCGCCAGACGGCTCCGAATTTCGGCAAGGCTTCCCTGGCAAGTCCCTTGAGGCCCAGCTTGCGGGCCATCAGGTGAACCACGGTGAAGACACCGACATAATGCAGAAGCGCGGGAAAAATCGCAGCGATAACAATCGTCGTGTACGGCACTTCGAGGAATTCGGCCATGATGAACGCCGCTGCGCCCATGATGGGAGGCGTGATCTGACCACCTGCCGATGCCGCCGCTTCCACACCGCCCGCGAAATGCCCGGGATAACCGAGCCGCTTCATGTTGGGGATCGTGAGTGCCCCGGTTGACACGGTGTTTGCGACCGAGGATCCGGAGATGGTTCCGAAAAAAGCAGAGGACACCACGGACACCTTTGCAGGTCCGCCGGTGTATCGGCCCGCGAGAATGGTCGCGTTGTCGATAAAAAGCTGACCCAGGCCCGTGCGCTGAGCAATCACTCCGAAAAGCACGAAGTGGAAAACGATCGTCGAGACCACCCAGAGGGTGACACCGAAGATGCCCTCCTGCGGAAAATACATGGAGGACACAAAGGTATTAAACTTCACGCCCGGATGCTGAAGAATGCCCGGAAAGTAGGGCCCGAACAGCGCATAGGATATGAAAACGCAGATGATGAGCGGCAGGATCCAACCCAGCGTCCTGCGCGCGATGTCCAGAACCAGAACAATCAGAATACCGCCGAAAAGCAGGTCGTACCCATTCGGATTGCCCATCCGGAAAGTCTGCTCTTCGATCCCCAGAAACGGGATACCGTGCCAGGCGAAGCCGAGATAAAGCGCCGACGCCACACCCAGTATCATCAGCAGGACGTCAAGGTAGGGCACGCCGCCCAGCCTGAGCGCTCCGGTGTTCAGATCGAATGCGGTATCGGATTTGTGGTGCGGATAGAGCGAGTAGATCAGGATGAACAGTCCGGACAGGTGGATCCCCATGTGCCAGTAGTCCGGCGGCAATCCGAAGCCCGCGGTCAGGTAATGGTATATGGCAAATGCAAGGGCCACGACCCGAAGGAACGCCGAGAATGCCGGGGTCACCTCACGCACCGCGGCCCCTTCATCGTATTTCTTTTCGATGTCGGCCAGCTCTTCGTCGCTGAGCTCGCGCACATGTTGCATTTGCGGATCGCTCATGACGGTCTCCGGTACTGGTACGTGATGGACGAGGGCGGCGGAGGGAACATCCGCCGCCCCTCTTGAGGGGCAGGAGAAAGGTGGAGCGCCAGCCTAGAGGAGGCCTTCTTCCTTGTAGAATTTCTCCGCGCCCGGATGAAGCGGAACACCAAGTGCCTGGATGCCGTCCAGCGCCGTCTCGGCCGTGATCTGTTTGCCCTTCGCGTGGCCATTGTCGAGCAACTTGCGGGTGTTGTCGTTCCACATCGCTTTTGTGATGCCGTAGACCAGTTCGTCCGACAGGTCGGACGAGACGACAAGCAGCGCCGAGACCGCCGGTGTCTTCACCTCGTAATCGATGCCTTCATAGACACCGGCCGGAATGCTGGACGGGATATAGGCCGGGATGATTTCGTTGATCTTTGCAAGATCCTCTTCAGTGAAGCTGTGCAGCTCCATGCCCTTGGTCGTCGCCAACTGGACCATCGCGGAAACCGGCCAGCCCGCCGCGTAGAAATAGGCATCCAGCTGACCGTCCGCCAGCCGTTCCGCGGACTGACTGTTGTTCAATTCGGCTTCGCTCATGTTGTCGCGGTTGACACCCCAGGCATCGAGCATCTGCAACACCGCGACCTGTGTACCGGAACCGGCCTGCGCAATGCCGACCCGCTTGTCTTTCAGATCGCCTAGACTTTCGATCGAAGCACCTTCAGGCAGCACGAGATGCAGATCTTCCGGATACAGATTGGCGACGATCCGCAGCTTCTCATGCGGTTTGCCGTCGAACTTGCCCTCGCCCAGATACATTGAGCGGGTTACGTCAGCGGCAGCAAGGCCGGCTTCGAGTTCTCCGTTCTGAACGGCCGTGTTGTTGAACACCGACGCCGTGGTGGATTGCGCGATCGCGATCAGGCCGGGAACACCGCATTGACCGCCTTCCTCGCAAGGCCGGGAGCCTGGCGGTGACGAAATACCATTTGCGATTGTGCCGCCGATCGGGAAGTAGGTTCCCCCGGCGCTGCCGGTTCCTATCCGGAAAAAGGTCGGGTCCTGCGCCACCGCCGGCCCCGCAAACAACGCTGCAAGCGCGAGTGCGCCCCCTAGCTTCGTCAGTCTCTTCATCTCGATTCCCCTCATTTTGCCAAGGCTCTCCAGGCCCAAGCTGGTTTTGGTTTTCGAAGGATACGAACTCGACCAATTAAAACAAATTTGAAATTCTTTAGTTTTTCAAAGTTATACTTATAATTAGATCCATGAACATCAGCCAGATTTCCGCCTTCCGAGCGGTGATGACGTCTGCTTCGATCTCCGATGCGGCCCGCAAGCTGGGGCGGACGCAACCTGCCGTCAGTCTGGCAATCAGATCACTTGAGGACTCGCTCGGTTTCGAGCTGTTCGAACGCAGGGGACGCCAGTTGGTCCCTGTGCCGGAGGCGCACTATCTGCACGCGGAATCCCAGGAAATCCTGGATCGCCTTTCGAGCGTCACGCGCACCATGCGCAGCCTCGCCGGCGGCAATTCCGGCGACCTGAATGTCACCGCGATGCCCGGCCCCGCCGCGTTGCTCTTTCCCCGATTTGTCGCCTCGGTCATCGATGACCTTGAAAAGGTCAACCTGTCGATAACCTCGCGCAGCTCTCAGCAAATCGAGGAACTCGCGCGCTCGCAGAGCATCGACTTCGGGTTTTGCGATGCGCCGGTCAACAAACGGGAAAACGCGCAATTCGAGGCCGAGATCATAAGTGCCGACTGCTTTGTTGCCGTTCCGTATTCACATGACACTGCCGAACTCGATCCGACGCGAATTGAAAATCTTGACGGCATGCCGATGGGTGGCCTGCAACCGGGTCACATGCATCAGAAGCGAACGCTGACTCTGTTCGCCGACAAGGGAGCAGCCTACAGGAAAGTGATTGAAAGCCAGACGTTTATGCCGTTGCTGCAATTCGTCCGGAAAGGCGGCTGTTTTGCTCTCGTGGACCCCTTGAGTGTCGTCAACGAGATGGAACTCAGGAGCAGCCGGGGTGAAGTTGCCTTTCATCGCCTGGACTGTGGACTGAGATACGATTACGCGATCCTCTCACCCATACACAGGCCCCTGTCTCAAATCGCGCGAAAGGTGAAGAGCCAGTGGTGCGAGTCGCTTTTCAAGCTGCTGGACGAGATCGGCGCTTCGCCGCGCTGGGAGTCGAAGAACCCGTAGGGTCCGCAGGCATCCGGCAAAATATCCGGCAGCGACCGATGTGCTCGGCGATGTCTCTCGTTGCCGTGTCTCCTCACACTGGGTTCCTGCGGCACAGATCAGTGCGTCCCGGATCGAAAACGCATTTTCCAGATCCGGACTCGCTGACCAAATGCCCTCACCTCAAACCGCGGCGAGTGCCTTTTCGACGTCTTCCAGAAGGTCCAGCGGGTCTTCAAGGCCGATCGACAGGCGCAGGATGCCGTCGGTTATGCCAAGTTCGGCGCGCGCTTCCTCACCGATAGACTGGTGCGTCGTGGTCGCCGGGTGCGTAATCAGGCTCTTGGCGTCTCCCAGATTGTTGGAGATCCGGATGATCTCCAGCGCATTGGTAAAGCGGAAGGCCGCTTCCTTGCCGCCCTCAATCTCCAGAGCGACCATTGTCGAGCCACCGCGCATCTGCTTGCGGGCAAGCTCGGCCTGCGGGTGATCGTCGCGGCCCGGATAGATCAGGCGGCTGACCTTGGGTTGCCCGGCGAGAAAATCGGCGATCCGGCCGGCGCTCTCGGTCTGACGGGCGACACGGATCGGCAGCGTTTCAAGACCCTTCATCAGAACCCAGGCATTGAACGGGCTCATGTGCGGGCCGGTATGCTTGACGAACGGCATCACCTCTTCGGTGATCCATTCCTCGTCCGAAAGGACAACGCCGCCGAGACAGCGTCCCTGCCCGTCAATATGTTTCGTAGCGGAATAGACGACCACATCCGCGCCAAGCTTAAGCGGCGACTGGTAAAGCGGGGTTGCAAACACGTTGTCGACGATCAGGCGGGCGCCGACGGACTTGGCGATCTCCGCGACGGCCGATATGTCGATGATCTCCAGCGTCGGGTTGGTCGGGCTTTCCAGAAAAAGCGCGCGCGTGTTCGGGCGTACGGCCGCCTTCCACTGGTCTATGTCGGTGCCGTCAACAAGCGTGCTTTCAACGCCGTAGCGCGGCAGCAGGGTTTCGCAGATATAGCGGCAGGAGCCGAACAGGGCCTTGGCCGCGATCACGTGATCCCCGGCCTTGACCGATGCCATCAGGGCAAGGTTGACCGCCGCCATGCCGCTCGCCGTGCCGCGCGCGGCTTCCGCGCCTTCCAGCATCTTGATGCGGCCCTCGAACATGGAAACGGTCGGATTGGCATAGCGCGAATAGACAAATCCCGGGTCTTCGCCGTTGAAGCGGGCTTCCGCCGCCTCGGCATTGTCATAGACGAAACCCTGGGTCAGGTACATGGCTTCCGAGGTTTCACCAAAGGGGGACCGCATGGTGCCGCCGTGAACCAGTGAGGTTGCAGGACGCCAGCTCTTGTTGGTGGTCTCAGTCATCTTCCATTCGCTCCAAACGCAAAAAACCCCAGCCTCAGGACCGGGGTTCGCACCTCCGGCCTTTTTAGCGACTTGTTTAACGTGGCTGCAAGCCGGCCGGCCCAAATCACCACGAAGTGGACCTGTCCTATGCGATATTGCTCCGAGGGTCAATCGTCTTTGACGAAAGTTCCCGTGAATGGACAAAGCCTGTTGGCGCGGGCCAGACGATCCTTTAAGGATTCCAAAAAGGAAAAGCGGCGGGAATTCTTCATGAACGGGACAACGGGGCAGACCTTGAGCGGAAGCGCGACACTTGCAGCCAGCGGCATTTTGCCGGAGCGGGTCATCCGCGCGATGTTTGCTGCAGGTGAAATCGCCGCCGCTGATCCGCCCGTCACCGGCCAGATCCAGCCGGCCAGCCTCGATCTTCGTCTCGGACCCCTTGCCTATCGCGTGCGGGCAAGCTTTCTGCCCGGTCCCGAAATCCGGGTCGCCGACCGGCTGGAAGAGCTCAAGCTTCACACCGTGGATCTGAAGGACGGCGCGGTCCTGGAGACCGGCTGCGTCTATATCGTGCCGCTGCAGGAAAGCCTTGCACTTGCCGCCGACATTTCGGCGACAGCCAACCCGAAGAGCTCCACCGGGCGGCTGGATGTGTTCACCCGCGTCATCACCGACAACGGCCTTGCCTTCGATACCGTCCCGGCGGGCTACACAGGTCCGCTCTACGCGGAAATTTCCCCGCTCACCTTTCCGATCCTCGTGCGCAGCGGTTCGCGTCTCAGCCAGATCCGCTTCCGGCGCGGGCAGGCGATCATCGCCGATGACGTGCTTGAGAGCATACATCGCGACCACACGCTGATGAGCGGCGGCAACGAACGGATCGGCGGCGGTGTCCAGCTGTCGATTGACCTTGAAGGCGATGGCCCGGACAGCCTGATCGGCTACCGCGCCAAACATCATTCGGGCCTGATCGATGTCGATGCCGTCGGGGTTCAGGACCCTCTGGATTTCTGGGAACCTATCTACCGGCGCAACAAGGGTGAACTCATCCTCGATCCGGACGCGTTCTATATTCTCGTCAGCCAGGAGGCCGTGCATGTGCCGCCCGACTACGCCGCCGAGATGGTGCCGTTCGATCCGCTGGTCGGGGAATTCAGGGTGCACTATGCCGGTTTCTTCGATCCGGGCTTCGGTCACGCGGGCGCGGGCGGCATCGGGTCCCGGGCGGTTCTGGAAGTCCGCTCGCATGATGTTCCCTTCATCGTCGAACACGGCCAGACCATCGGCCGCCTCGTCTACGAACACATGGCCGAGCGGCCCGAAACACTCTACGGCGAGGGCATCGGCTCGAATTACCAGGGCCAGGCCCTCAAACTGTCGAAACACTTCAAGGCGCCGGCCTAGCGTTGCGAACCTGACACACGATCCATCGCGCCAAAATGGACCTCAAGACCGTTACACGCGAATACGAAGGCTTTCTGGAAGACCGCAAATCCCGCTTCCTTGCCCATCTTGTCCCGGCCGAGATCTTCGAGCGGCGGCTTGAGGAGCTGCGCAGGGAACACCGGAAAGCCAATCATGTCGTGACCGCGCACCGCCGTCTTCTCGATGACGGCCGTATCGAGGAAAGCGGCAAGGATGACGGGGAACCGGCCGGCACCTCCGGCATGCCGACCTTGCGTGTCCTGCAGGGCGCTCACCTGATCAACTGCGCGGTGCTCGTGGTGCGCTATTTCGGCGGCACCAAGCTTGGCGGCGGCGGACTCGCGCGGGCCTATTCCGGCGCCGCCCAGGACGCGATCAGCCGCGCCGAGCTGATCCCCTTCCGCAAGATGGGGACCCGAACGGTTCGCGCCGGTTTTGCGTCGAGCTCGGAACTTGAACGCAGGATCGAACTGCTCGGCGTGACGGTCGTTGCGCGGGACTACACCGAGGACGGGGTGCAGCTCACCGTCGAGGGGCCGGAAGAGGTGCTTGCAACCCTCTAAGCCCGCTTTGCCTATGCCGGCCGGGTTGATCTTGAGACCAGCCGCCCCCCCTCATCCTGAGGAGCACGCCTGCGTGCGTCTCGAAGGATAGACTTGAGCTTCCTGCGCCCATAGGGAAATGGAGTGCCGCACGCACCTCCGTGGTTGTCACCCCGGTTTGCCGCATGGGCGGCAAGACCGGGACCAAGTAATCCCTGACGTTCGCAATTGAGAATGACGGAAAGGCAAAGAATTACTGGATCCCTGCCTTCGCAGGGATGACAAGGAACGAGAGGCAAAGCCTGTCCACTGAAATTTCAAAAATCCAGCCCCGCCTTCGTCATCCCGGACGCCGCGCAGCGAAGATCCGGGACCGGGGAGCCAGGGTCCGTCGATGGGGTATCGGAAGACCGCCAGAACCGTGCCTCCCCGATCCCGGCTCGCGCTTTGCCTGGCCGGGATGACGACGGAGGAGGTTTAACGATGCGCCTCCGCCCGAGTTGGCTCCTGTTTCGTCCCCGGCACCTCATCCTGAGGAGGACCGTCAGGTCCGTCTCGAAGGATGGCCCCCACAGGTCCGAACATGCCGCCCATCCTTCGAGACAGCGCTCCCGCGCTTCCTCGGGATGAGGTTGTTTTACGAGGATAGTTTTAGAGATATTCGCCAATGTGCGCCAGCCCCGCCTTCGTCATCAACTCATTGTCGTGATTTCGTCTCTTGCCCTTGCGTTTAGGATTACGATTATCTTTCTCATGATGGCAGCGACGGCGACGATCGGTTTCTTTCCGTTTTTGATAAGGCGTTGATAGAAGGTACGTAATGGTCCTTCTACCCTTGCTCCGACCAGGGCTGCCATGAAGAGGTTTTGACGCACTTGGGGCCGACCTCCTCGCATTTTCCTGTAACCCTTCAATGTGCCGCTGTCTCTTGGGTGTGGCGCAAGACCTGCCAGGGAGGCGGCCTGCCTTCGTGTCAGGGTGCCAAGCTCCGGCATTGTTGCCAGCAAGGCAATGGCCGTTCTTGGTCCGACACCCGGCAGGGAGCGGTAGATCCGGGCGCGGCGGGTCAAGGTTTGACAGGCGGCAATCATCTGCTCGATGTCATTGTCGATCTTTTCAATCTGACGGCAAAGACAGGCGATCACAGTCTTGCAGGACCTTGAGATGAGTGGATTTCCTGGAGCCTTGGAGCGGTTTGTTTCCGCAGTTTTGATCGCCAGGAGGTCCTGGCGGCGGGCGACCAGGGCAGCCAGTTGGGCCTGACGTTTGTCTGCTGGCTGATAGAGACCCAGGAGGTTCCAGCGTTCCCGGCCATAGTGGGCCAAGGCCTTGGCGTCGATCGCATCGGTTTTGGCCAGGCGGCCGAAGGACTTGATAAAGGCTTTGACTTTCAAGGTATCTGCCCGGTGGCTCGCAATGCCTTGCGCGGCCAGCTCTGCTGCCAGCAGCGCCTCAAAGCCGCCGGTGGGCTCAAAGATCACCATCGTTCCAGGGGCGAGACCGGCGATCATCTTGCGAACGGCTGCCGGGCTGTTGCGCACGGTGGACAGGCACTGGCGGGCCTCGTCAAAGACGGCCAGGGTGTCTTTGGAAACATCAATTCCGGCAACCGCGGCCGGAGCTCTTTCAAGACGGGTCATGACAGTGGTAACCTGTTCGTGCTTCGGATTGTTTGCGGGCGTGCTGTCACAGAGGCCCAATCAACTCTCCAAGCGGGAAAAGGAAGTGGCAGGGAACCATGATGACAACGGGTGAAAACCCGATCCCGGAACGGTCGCCTGTCACTGGCCATCTGGCTATTGCTCAGCCAGATGGCCACCTACAAAAATACAACAAAAAGCAGAAACAATCCCGGACGCAGCGCAGCGGAGATCCGGGACCCACTCGTTTCCAGAGCCTGCGAACGGACGCGGAGAAGCGAACGCAATCAACCGATGCGGCAAGCCGACAGGCGCGTAGGCCCCGGATCTGCGCTCCCGCTTGTCCGGGGTGACACCGGGGTGGTCGGATAGCGTAGGTGCCTCACCTTTATTCTCCTGGTACTTGACCCGCTTCCTCAGGATGAGGCTGACGTTTGAGGCGAGGTCAAACAGGTCTCGTTCGCGGGTCGCGCCGGAACTCCATCGCCTTCCTGCCTTTCCTCACGCGACAATCACCGCGGCCCCTTCCCTGCGGCTGTCGCCGATGCCGGAAAATGTGCCGCGGCGATCGGTGCTGACGGCATGCACGCCGCCGAAGAACATGTTCTTCTCCGGCCAGAGGCGATGATCGGGAAAAAGATCTGTCAACGGGGCAACATCAGCTTCGGCACCGGGCAGCTCCAGGTCAAGATGACCGTTTTCGACATGCAGCCGCGAGGCGCGCACGGCGTCTTCAAGCGACGCCTTGTCGAGGCACAGGCGTGCAACGACCTGGAAGACAGCCGAGCGGATCCGGCTGGAGCCGCCCGAGCCGAGGGCGATGAGACGTCCGTCCGGCATGTCGATCAGCGCCGGGCACATCATGGATGCAAGCCGCTGGTCTGCCGGCCACTCCGCCGACCCGTGCGGATTGACGTCCTCTTCGCCGAGAATGTTGTTCAGCATGAAGCCGTAGCCGCCGACGATCTCGCCGTTGCCGGTGCCGTTGGAGACGGTGACCGAACAGGCATTGCCGTCTGCATCGACAACTGAGATGTGGGTTGTTCCCTGCTGGCGCACCGGACGGTCCAGTAGGGACGTCAGATCACCGCGCGCCGCCAGTCTTGCCCTGTCCGCCGCTTCAAGCGCACCGGCAAAGGCGGTCCTGCCGCTGCCTTCAAGGAGCCCGAGGGCATACCGGATCAGCACGCCGCCGGCGGCAGGCGGTGCGTTGAGATGGACGGTCGCCGCCCCGAGCCTGAGGGACAGGGGTTCGCGCGGTTCCACCCGGTAGTTTTCAAGGTCCGCACGCGTCAGGTGTCCCCCGGCCTCCTGCTCTTTCAGGATCTGGCCGGCGATCCCGGTCCGGAGCCAGTCTTTCCGGGCCAGTTCCTCATACATGTCGGCAAGGCCGGGGTTGCGGAACAGCGACCCGGCTGCGGGCAGATCGCCTGCCGGCGCATAGAGGGCCCGGGCGGCTTCGGTCGCGGTCAGGATCGGGCGCACCACCGTTGACAGGTAGTGCTGGTACCGGGTGACGATGTGACCCGCTCTGGCCGCCCCGATTGCAGGCGAAAACAGATCTGCCTTGGGCAGCGAGCCGCCTTGCCGGTGCAGCGCCGACAGACCCGCCAGAAATCCCGGCGCGGCGACGGTGGCCGGTCCGATGTGAAACACCTGCGTCGCCGAGCCGAAATCGGCGGTGATGCTGTGAAAGCCTTCGGAGGAGCCGCTGCGTTTTTGCCGGGGCGTTTGCGGAAAGAAATCGAGCAAGGTGGTCTTGCCGGTTTCCCCGCTGCGGATCATGGCGAAGCCGCCGCCGCCGGGAGAGGCCAGCACCGGTTCGCACACGCAGGACATCGCCAGCGCGGCGATCGCCGCATCGACCGCGTTGCCGCCATCGCGCAGCATTTGTGCGCCCGCCTCCGCGGTCAGCTGATGCCCGGCCGCTATGCTGCCTTTCGGTGTGTCGTGCGAACTCATTGACATATCACGGTCAAATCATGCGGCTGCCGGAAACGCAAGCCTGACGGACCCGCGCATCCGGCCCGTCAATCGGCAACCTTCATGCGCAGCTCCTTCAGCTCCGCGCGCAGCGCCTTGACCTCTTCCAGGATCAGGCCGGTGTCGTCATGGATTGCCTGCCGGTTGGCATCGGCCTCCGCCTCGTGCTCCTCCTGCATGGCGGAGACGATGATACCGATGAAGAGGTTCAGGACCGTGAAGGCGGTGCACAGGATGAAGGGCACGAAGAACAGCCAGGAAAGCGGATAGACCTCCATGACGGGCCGGACGATGCCCATGGACCAGCTCTCCAGCGTCATGATCTGGAAGAGCGTATAGAGCGAAGCGCCGAGGTCGCCGAACCAGTCCGGGAAGGTCTCTCCGAACAGTTTCGTCGCCATCACGGCGAACACATAGAACACCAGCGCCATCAGAACGACGATCGAGCCCATGCCCGGCAGCGCGGCGATCAGCCCACCGATCACGCGCCTGAGGGACGGCACGACGGAGATCAGGCGCAGCACACGCAGAATGCGCAGCGAGCGGAGCACCGACATCGGGCCGGTCGAGGGGACAAGCGCAATGCCGACAATGGCAAAATCGAACAGGCTCCACGGGTCCTTGAAGAATTTCAGGCCGTGCGCGTAGAGGCGCAGCAACAGTTCGACCACGAAAATGCCGAGGATGATCCGGTCGATCGTTATGAGCAGCGTGCCGAACCTGTCCATCATCCAGGGACTTGTCTCCAGGCCGAGCGTCACCGCGTTCAGCATGATGATCCCGATGATGCAGAATTCCCAATTGCGCGAGGTGACCAGCGCCTTGACCTGATTTCGCATGTATCCGACCTGGAGTTTGTCCGTGAACCGAAGCGCTTGCGCGCCGGCGCGACCATGGCGATTTTTGCACCGCAGCGCAAGATGCCGGACGGCCGGAAAGGCAAAGTTCCGAACTTGACAGTTTTGCTTTACCGGATCAGTAATCGGAAAGGACCACGCGGGTGTAGCTCAATGGTAGAGCAGGAGCTTCCCAAGCTTAAGACGAGGGTTCGATTCCCTTCACCCGCTCCACTTCCTTGGCAGACCGAACTGCACTTTCTCCGTACCCGTCCCCAAAAAAATAAGTGGCGGAGAAAATCTCCGCCACCGAATAGAACTAAAAAGCAATGTATGGTCAAAGGTCTGGCGCGTCGGGGCCGGATGGCCCGTCGGCAAAAAGGGATTGTGCGGTTGCCCGCGAAACCAGCGCCCTCTTCCTTCAAAAGGGCTCTGAAACGTCAGACGATGGGATATCCATCGATCAGGTTGCGGTAAAAGCCCGCAATGTCCTTGGACGCATCCAGATCGGGATGAAATTCGTCCGTCCAGCGCCCGCGCACCACGTTGCGGATATCGACCACCGTCACGTTCGGATGGGCGTCATCGATCTCGTTCAGGAACTCGTAGAACCGGTCGACAAGATAGGCGAGGATGGCGTGGATCAGGTCCCGGTCGGCCTCGAAGCGGAAATTGCGCTTGATGAACGGGCGGCCGAACCACGGTCCGTCGCTATGGGCCACGGGGTAGTCGTAGCCGTGCACGAGAAGCTGCGTGCGCGGTGCTTTCGTGTGCAGGTAGCGTGCAATCTCGACATAGCCGCTTTTCAGCCTTGCCAGGATGTCTTCCAGCTTCTCCATCTGGAGGAAATCCTCCGGATCGTCGGACCCGAGCCCGGCGCTCCTGTCCTTGAGCAGCCTCGTCAGCGCACAGCCGCCGAGAACCTCATCGCCGCCGCCCGAAAAGACAAGATAATCGTAAACACCCCTGTCGACATGGACGCGGAAGGGCTTTTCCGCCACGACATCCTCGAAACTGTGACCCGGCCAGGCGGAGCTTGCCGTCTGGTAGTAGCCTTCCAGAATGTCGAAAAAGGTCTTGTTGTAGCCAAGGTACCGGGAGACCTCGATCACGACGTTGATCCAGGCATCTCCGCAGGCGCAGACACGCAGGGGAGACCGGTTGATCCGGATCGGATGCGTGTCCTCACCCTTGCCTGACGCCGACCAGTGAGCGGCGACCTGTTCCTGCGTCAGCGGCATCCGCGTGTCGTCAAGAACATGATAGGCAAGGCATCTGTTCGGATCCTTTTCATAGCGCGTGTTGTTCAGGACTGTCGCTTCCAGGATATCGGCGTACATGGCTACCTCCTAAGCTAGTCACCTGAATCTGAAGTTCGATTCATTTTGCAGCGGGCTTCGAACGAACTTCAGATTCAAGAAGGTGACTAGCAAGTCTATGTTTCTAGTGCGGTTTACGAATTTGAAGTTCGCTTCGGAGACTGCTGCAGCAATGATGCGAACTTCAAATTCACCGCACTAGCGTGAACTTGCGTGACAGGGAGCCAAGCGATCCCGCGATCCCTCTTTTCCCCGTGCGGAACCGCCCCTACCGGCCCGCATCAACGCAGTCTTCCCGATCCGCTCAGATCCCCACTTGAGTGCGTCGTTGATGAGATTTTTGTACAATATTCATGGCGCTCACGCGCGTGAGAAAAGCGTGAATTCAGCACACTGCAAAAAGAAAGGCCCGGTCAAAACCGGGCCTGACAGTAAACTTGGTAAATTTATCTGTTCAGATAACAAGGAATTTGCCGAAACGCGCACGATCATCATCGTCATGATCCGGTAATTCGAGTTTTTTCAAGATCGGAAGATAATTGTCCGCTTCCGCATTCTTGATATCTGCATCGGAATGCGTCGCGAAAGCTTCCGACAATCGTCTCGCGACAAGCGGGGCCGCGACACTGGTTCCCTGTACAGACGCATAAGAACCGCTGCGCGTTCCGGCCGCGACGATACCCGGACTGATGATCGACCGGTCGGCCGGAGCCGCGCAATCAACTCTGCCGACTGCATCACCAACCCCAGATTTGCCGGCAGAACTGAAGACCGATGCGTCTATTTCGGCACTTCCCGGCAACGCGCCGACGCGGGGCACAGCCCCGGAAACCACCAGCGTGGTCGCGCCCGTCGCCATGCCATTGAGGCTGCCGAAGCGTTTGACATGGCTTTGGGGCCGGTCGGTGTCGTCCCCGGTGCCCCTGTCGTCAAAGAGCCGATAGGCGTCATCATGGAGATAGCTCTGCCGGGAGCCGGTCAGAAATGCCTCCAGGTCAATATCCCTTTGCACCCAAAGATAGATCGGCCCGTGGCCGGCAGGTGCCGCAGGGCCCCGTTTGAGCGTGACTTTCCAGTCCCCGGCAGGCGCCGCCGCAAGGGCAGCGTCATGCGGTTCGCTCGGAGCCAGTGCGATCAGAACGCGCCAGCGCCCCTTTCGCCTGTGGTTGTCAAGACTGATTTGCCCGATGGCATCGCCCGAACCGGTCCGGATGGTCTCGAAACTTCTCGGATCGCCGTGCTGGTATGCCGGATCCGGTTTCAGTTCGAGGCCTGCCGTCACCTTACCGAACGGCCCCGAGACCTCGACACCGAAATCGCCGGGATCGAGCTGATCCGGGAACCAGATTTCCAGATAATTCGATGACCGGTCGTTCGGTTGAACGCGCCAGGTGAATTCGAAGGCACCGGACGCCAGGTCTTCGGCCGTGATTTCGCCGTGGAGGCGATCCAGGAACGTGTTTCCCGATGGAATGACAATCGCCGTCGGCCTGCCCAGTTGGCGGCGCTTTTCGACCAGTTCGTCAAGTGCCGCTTCCAGTTCCCCCTTGCCGTCGTGACGGCCGGCCGAAAACCCGTAGCTGATGTTGATGGTCACGCGAATGTCCGGGACGCCGTAGCCTGCCGCAATCCGCTCCGCACGCTCAAGGATGTAGTGCACGGCGGACAGCATATACATGTCCTTGCCGAAGCTGGACGTATCCCAACCGTAGGTGTTGGGAAGCTGCACGGCAATGAGACGGGTTTCCTCGGGCGGAAGACGTCCCTTGTCCGGGTTGGCGCCCGCGGCAATGTCCATGACATTTGCGCCATGGGTCGCAAGACGCCTTATGGCTGCACCGGACCCGAACTGCGGATCGGACGCGCCCGCCTCTTCATATAGCGCATCCTCGTCACCGCCATGAGCCTGAACGAGCTGCTCAATATCTGCGCGGGTCAGTTCGCGGCCGAACAGCACGCTCGGGGTCGCATCGGCGTCCCGCCTGTGCGCCGACTGCAGCCAGCAGAACTCCAGCCGGCTGCGTTTTCCGTCCGCGGTCCGGAAATTCCGGTGCGCAAACGGAATGCCGTCGTCGATGACCGCCAGAATGTTGAGCGTCCTGCCTTGCAGATCCGCCGCCTGAACCTTCGGATCCGGGCTCCAGCCGGGTCCGGACGGCAATCGGCCGTCGAGCCGGTGCATTGCCGTTTCCTCCACCGGAAACGCCATTCTGAAACGGGCGTCTGTCGTGGCTGCCGGCTGCAGGGCTTCACTCAGATTCAGGGTCAGGCAGTCCGGCGCGATATCGCCGCCGGACCGGTTCTCGACCACGATCGGCCAGAACTTCAAGGAGACATCGTCCGTCCTGCCCCAGATTGTGGGGAGCCACATGCCGCGCTGTCCTGCGTCCCCGTCCACAAGCGCATGCGGATTTTTCGGCTCGGGATGCTCGGCCAGGGCCGTCAGGTAACGGACATCCGTGCTTCGATAGACAGGAAAGGCGTAGTGCTTGCCTATGCCGAAGTTCCAGGCCTCATACGGTCCGAGATAGTTCCGGAGTGCGACGGCCTGGTCCTGGCCGCCGTTTGCTGTGAAGTCGGTCATGTTCGAGGTGTCCCTTCCTAAAGGTCATACTCATCGACCGCTTTCTTCCAGAGCCATTCGAACTGGTCGCTCTTGTCGATCGTGCAGAGCTGAAGTTCGGTGACCCCGTGCGCACCCCATTTGGCCGGCGCGTAGTCAGAGACCATGAAGTCGGACGCCGCGTGCGCCTCGTATTTCAGTCCGCGCATTTCCGTCTGCGCGCCACACTTGTTCAGGACGATCTCGCCAACCATTTTTCCAAGCAATGCTCCGGCCCAGCTGTCGACCGGGTAATGCACGCCGGCGACCGTGCGGCTGACCGCAATGCGTTCTGCCTGTTTGCGCAACAGGTTCTTGCGCTTGTCCTTGTCCGGGTAGTGGGTGCCGGATGCATCGATCAGGCCTTCCAGCATGCGCACGACGGCAAAGGCTTCCGTCGCATGCGCGCTCGGGAAACTGCCATGCGCCGGGGTCGGGATCATCGGCAGGATCGATGCTCCGATACGGTCCGGACGCCGGATCGCAAGATGGTGTTTCACGATCATGGCCACATGCGCAGCCAGGACCTGCGTCAGGGTGATCAGTTCAAGCGTGTTGTCATTTCTGCCGGGGATGAGACCCAGGATCATTGCAAAATACGGGGTCGGGAAACCGAGCTGCGACGTGATTTCAGCGGTCCGCTCCGGGCGCTGATCCATATAGGACCGCACCAGATCCAGCTGTTTGTCGAACAAGTCGCCATCGGGACGAACCACGGAGAAAAAGGGTTGCACGGGACCGCCGCCGTGCGGCCGGTGCGACAGGGTGACTTCGGAGCTGGTGCCGTCCCTTGTTTCCCAGGAAAGCTCGCTCATGAAATCGCTGAGATAGAGCGAGGCCCGGACCCAGCCCGCCCATTTGCCGAGGTTCTCGCTCGACGAGAAGTCCATTTCACGGGACGGATGGGTGGCGCCGTCTCCGGCCGCGTGGGCAATGGCCTGTGCGCTGGTCTGCAGCCCCTGTATCGTCAGGGAGTCCAGTCCACCGCCGCCGCCGATGAAACCGCCGAGACCGGTTGCGTTGAGGCCTATTCCGCCGATACCGCCGATGCCCCCTATGCCGCCAATACCGCCGATACCGCCGATGCCTCCAATACCGCCGATACCACCGATACCGCCAATGCCGCCGAAATAGGCCATTTAAACCCCCTAGAATTCCTCGTTAGAAACCAACCGCGCGCAAGGCGCGCATTGCGTTTTGGCCGACCTGATAGTCGGCCGCCGGGTGCGCATTCATGTAGCCTTCCACGGAGAAGGTTGGCTGTCTGCGCCGCAATTCATCCGCGACCGTTTTTGCTTCTGCGGTCCGATCAAGAAAATGAAGAGCAATAATTTTTGCACGAAGAGTCGACAGATGACGTTGGTTGCGCTCCAGCGAACTGTTGGCAAAATCCAGCGCCTTTTCATAATCTTCGGACGCCAGATAGGCCGTCGCGCTCAAACAGTCATAGAAATACTTGAAAGGATCGATGGGAGACAGCTTGCGCGCCTTGTCCGCAGCGTGCACCGCCTGGCTGCCAGAATCCTGAAACGCGTAAAGCGCGCTGCGCAACAGCCAGGACAGCGCTTCATTCGGATTGTGCTCGAGCGCGTTCTCGTAACGCGATGATGCAACGTCGAGCCGGCGGAGCAGATTGTTGTGCGCGAATCCGTCAATGGTCATGCAGAACGCGTTTTCAGGATCGATATCCAACGCTTTCGAGGTGCTGCCGACCGCGCTCTTGGTGTCCTTGGTGGGGTCCGAACTCCATCCGTTGACGACGCTGAGCACGTGCCACTTGCCGCGCCAGGCGTGAACCTCCGCCGAACGCGGCGCTCTCCTGAGGGCTTCGTCCAGAAGCTCGCGCGACTTTGCGAAGTCCCGCAAGGTCGAGCGGTGCATCAGACTGACGCTCGCCATGAGAAGCTTGTGATCGGCGATTTCGTTGATCGGGCGGCCGCGCACATAGCGCAACGTGTCGGACGCAATCGCATTGCCGACGGACGTCACGATATTGGTGAGGCCCTGACCCGAATCGTTGATAAACTCGGACTGCTTGCCGCTGAACTGGCGGGTCCAGAGAATACGCCCCGTCTCTGCGTCCAGAAAGTCGACATCGGTGATCACCTCGTCGCCGATCTGCCGGATGCTGCCGGCAACACAATAGTCGACCGCAAGCTTTGTCCGAATAGCCTCGATATCGATCCTGCGCCCTGCAAGTGCACGGCTCGAAAAATGGGATATGACGGCCAGAAGGTTCGTGCGCGAGAGCGACCGGCAGATCTCCTCGGCGAACCAGTCCCCGAGCATCGACAGCTCCGGATTGCTCTCGATGCTCAAGAGCGGCATGACAGTCACGGTCGGCACCGGAGGCCGCGGAAGAGACGACGCCGGGGTCCGAAAAAGCGCGTGTACCTGTTCCGGATTGGCCCTGACCGCGTCGCGCCAGGCCTCGAACAGCGGCGCGGGGACGTCGAGGCCCTCCAGAAAAGTTCCCTGCCCCGGCTGACCGGCAAAAACGACATTTCCGAGATCGAGCGTGACTTCGGAATTGTTGGTCGTGATCAGCTGATTGTAATAGGGACCCATCGCCGACTTGATGTCGGAGAGCGCGCGCCTGAGGCTCTGCCTGCCGGTGTCGTAGCAAGAGGCCCCCCAAAGCGTTTCCTGCAGGAAGGTCCGGCTTCTGCAGCCATGCGGCGCAGTCGCAAGCAGCGCGAAGATCGCGCGATGCTTCTTACCTGTGATCTCGAAAGCTCCGGGTTCCAGGGAACGGACAATACAGGACCCGAACAAGCTGATTTCCAGTAACTTCGCGTGCATGCCCCATCGCCTCGAGAAAAGTACGTATTCCATAGAACAGCACTTATAGCCGCTATCCAACCACTTCACACTTTTTTCACGCTCGCCGAAGTGCTTCTCCAACTAAACTCACGCCGTGAGGAACAGAACCGTGAGCAGGAAAATTGTCAGAAAAAAACCCTATTATCGACGATGTTTCGGATGTTGTTGATTTCTTCCTGGCCTGGAACAATCATCGTGAAACCGTATTGAAAATCTCGGAAATGGACCAGCTGGACAGCGATCAGAAGAAGACACTTCACTGGCTCGTCAAGATGGCGGACAGGGTCAGCCTGACCGATCTGGAGAAGGACGATCTGCATTAGGGTCAGGACCCAAGGGCGTGCAGGAACTCTTCGATGAACGGTTAAGGCGTTAGGCCGCCCACATCACTGCAAAAAGCACGATCGCGACGCAGCCTGCGTGTCGCGGGCGCTTCGTTCACGCCTGCGCCGAACCACCCGTTCTTTCACGGGCTGTGCCAACCGGGGCTTCGTCCAGACTGGACAAGGTCGCGCATTCTCATTTTGCCCACCGGGCTGACTTTGCGGTATCATCCGCGACACGGAAGGTGACTCGCGCCAGATGCACTGCGTGAGCCTTCACCTGAGTTGCAGACAGTCACAGCGGTTCCACGATCCAGTATTTCATGAAAACACATCCGGTTGCGTTCCTGCTCGCGCTTGTTTTTGCCTCCCTCATGACTTCGCAAGGTTTTGCGCAGGACCAGGGCGTGCGCGTGCCGAATTTCTGGGATCCCAAAGCGGTCAGCGACCGGCCGAGCTCCATACCGGACAAGATCCAGTTCCTGGCGACCGACAACCACCCACCCTTCGTGTTCCGCGACCCGCAGGGCCGCCTGACCGGTTTCAATGTCGATCTGGCGCGCGCGCTCTGCCAGGAACTTGGAAGCTCCTGCGCGCTCAGGATCAAGAATTTCAACGTTCTTTTGTCCGCTCTTGACGAAGAAGAAGGCGACGCCGTCATTGCCGGCCTCTCCAGAGGCCTGCCTTCGACGCGGCGCCTGAATTTCACCGATGACTACCTCAAGCTGCCCGCACGCTTCGTGGTTGCCGCTGACAAGGCCGATGATTTCGACGAGCAGGCGCTCAACGGCAAGACCATCGCGGTGGTGACCGGGTCCCGCTACGAGGCCTTTGCGAAGCGGTTCTGGCCGGAGGCCGAGATCATGGGTCTGGAGAACGTGTCCCTGGCACGAGACGCCGTGAAGAACGGCGACGCCGATGCCCATTTCGGCGACGGATTGAGTCTTGCCTTCTGGCTCCCGAGCGAGGCGGCAGCCTCCTGCTGTGCGTTTGCCGGTGGTCCCTGGCTGGAACCGGGTTTCTTCGACAGGGGCATGGCCATCGCAACCCGCCCGGAAGATACCGAGCGTGCGGCGGCTCTCAACTACGCGCTGGCGCAGCTTCAGCAAAAAGGCATCTACCGCGAACTTTACCTGCGTTATTTTCCGCTCAGCTTTTACTGATTGCTGCGCGCATCCAGCACATCGGGTTTCTCGGGCTTCGTTTTTGAACTTCCAAGGAACGGAATCGCGAGGCTGAAGGGAAGCTGATGCGCCTTCGGAGTGAGCGGCGCTCCTAGACCGATTTCCATGCCGTCATGGCCCTTTTCCGGCTGGTCGACATAGGTTCCGAACATCCGGTCCCAGATCGACAGGTAGAAGCCGTAGTTGCTGTCGGTTTCCCGCCGGATCACCGAGTGATGGACCCGGTGCATGTCCGGCGTGACGATGGCCAGACGCAGGAGCCTGTCCAGCCAGAGCGGCAAGCGGACATTTGCGTGTCCGAAGACGGCTGAGGCGTTCAGTACGATCTCGAAGATCAGTACCGCCTCGACCGGGCCGCCCAGCGCGACGATCACAAGCCCCTTCCAGACGAAAGACAGCAGGATCTCGATCGGATGAAACCTGAGCGCCGTCGTTGCATCCACTTCACTGTCGGCGTGATGGACGCGGTGAATGCGCCAGAACAAGGGGATCTTGTGGGACGCGACATGCTGGCCCCAGACGGCGAAATCAAGCGCGAAGAAGGTCAGGATACCGGCTAGTGCGCCCGACCAGCCAAGCAGTCCGAACAGGCCCCAGCCGTTTTCCTGCGCCAGAAGTGCGAGCCCGACGCCTCCGATCGGAAAGATCAGACGCACCAGAATCGAATCCAGCAGGATCAGGCCCCAGTTGGTCGGCCAGCGCTTCAGACGTCCGTTTTCCAAACGACGCCTGGGCAAACCCGCCTCGAGCAGGGCCATGACCAGGAAAATCCCAGCAAAGCAGGCCATGCGCACCTGGTTTATGTCGATCTCTTCAAACATTCGGTCTCGTGTCCACCGGGTGGAAAAGCGCCTTGCCATGGTCCGGAAGGCGCGCTAGGGCATCTGACGACCGGAACCTTTATTTCACCTTTCGTGAAAATATAGCCCACTCTCCCAAAAAAGAAGCTGCGACAGATCACATCACCATGAGCGACTTTCTCTGGAACCACCCCGAAGACGAACCGGCAGCCACGCTGCTGATGGCCCACGGTGCCGGAGCGCCGATGGATTCTGCCTTCATGGAAAAGCTCGCCGGTGCCCTCGCCGACGAAGGCATTGCCGTTGCGCGGTTCGAGTTCGCCTACATGGCCGGACGGCGGACCGGGGGAAGCAAAAGACCGCCGCCGCGCGCGGACCGGCTGATCGGAGAATTTCAGACCGCGCTTCAAACGTTCCTCAAAGAGAGCAACGGTCCCCTGCTTCTGGGTGGCAAATCGATGGGCGGACGCGTTGCGGCCATGCTTGGCGGCGGCGGTTCGCTGCCCCAACGGGTCCGTGGCATCTGTTGTTTCGGCTATCCGTTTCATCCCACCGGCAAACCGGATGCCGAGTGGCGGCTGTCGCCGCTTCAGGAAAGCAAGCGGCCGGTGCTCATTCTCCAGGGCGACCGGGACCCGTTCGGGTCCAAGGCGGAACTCGACGCGGTGACACTTCCAGGCGATGTTTCCCTGACCTATCTGGAAGACGGCAATCATGACTTCGGCCCGCGCGGCAAGTCACCCGCGACACTGGACGGGAACATCCGGATTGCCGCAGGCGCCGTCGCGGCGTTCGCAGGGTCAGTCCAGGACTGAACCCACCCTGTCAGGTTTTGAAAGCTCCATAATTCCGCCCATAACAGCGTCTGGATACAGGATCGGCAGCAGGATTCGTCGTCCCGGTTTGCCGCATACGCGGCAAGACCGGGAACCTGTGTGTTTGAAGTGTGCTTTATTGGGTTGGGCGGGAGGCCGCCGGGATCCGGGTCGCGTGAGACCGTTTACTGGCCGGGGCCCACAACCATCCAAACTAGGGTCTGTTGAGGTTCAGGATTTGGTCGTGGTTTGGATGAAAATAGCCTGGTTCAAGGAGCGAGTTCGCAGTAAGGGCAAGCCCTTTCAAGAAATTGCGACGCCGAAACGGGCTATTTTTGCCAAATCGCGTCGCGACGCGGCGGATTTCGGTCCCGACAGCGTCGGAAACTCCTTGTGGTGGGCCACACCACGGCAGACTTTCCTCCTCTTCGGGCCCCGAAATCCGACACGCGCCACGACCGAAACCTGAACCTCAACAGACGCTAAACCGCACAGCAGAAGAAAGTTGGCAAAGGCCACACTCTGAGAAGGGCGGAGTACTGTTGCACACGGGTCGAACAAAAGTCCCCTCTCCCGCCGGGAGAGGGTTAGGGTGAGGGATCAAAGGCTTGTAACAATCACAATGGTTTGTCCCCTCACCCGGCGCATTCGCGCCGACCTCTCCCGATGGAGACCTTTGCATAACGTCTTCGGGTCGTTCGATTTGATCTGTTTGTGTGATTTTGCAGGTTTTGTTGATGATCGTCTGAATGACGAGGTGTTTTTCATGTTGTGGTGAGCTTTAGGCGCTCAGCTTTGCCGCTTTTTTGAGGTTGAAGGCGAGACAGAGCAGGCGGAACTGAGTTGCGTTGCGCTTCAATCCGACATAGCGCACACGCTCGTATCCATAACTTCGTTTGAGCGTTCCAAATACGCGCTCCACGGCAGCGCGAATGGGAGCTATCAAAGCATTGCGCCGCTTCTGCCAGTATGGCAGAGCCGCTTGATATCGATGGTTCCGGTGCATCACACGGTCCTTGATGCCAGCTGCCTTGAGCCTGGCGCGGCGCTCTTTGTGCTCATAAGCCTTGTCCGCATACACAGCCTGTTCGTCGCCACAGATAAGATCGTCAGCTACCTCGCTTTCGGAGGTTTTCGCCGGGGTCAGAATGGCCTGGCGAATGACGCCTGATCCCTGATCGACGGCAACATGAGCCTTGTAGCCAAAATGGGAACGCCCGTTCTTGCGAGTCCAGTCCGCGTCCGGATCGTGAGAGGATTTGCCTCCCATGCCTGCCTCCCGGCCCGGGCGCCGTGCCTGAGCCGTGACCAGTGTGGCATCCAGCAATGTTCCTTCTTTCAGCACCATGCCCTTGGCTTCCAGTTGACCCAAAACCTCCTCAAACAAGGCTGCATCAAGCTCGTGACGGCACAGGGCCGTGCGGAAGCGGCTGATGGTCGAGTGATCCGGTGTGCCATCTTCCAGCGACAGACCCACAAAACGACGATAAGAAAGCGTGTCAGACAAGGCCTCTTCCAAACGCACATCGGACAAACCGTACCATTGCTGCAGCAACAGCGCCTTGACCATCGTCAGAGGACGATAGCTCGGACGTCCTTCTCCAGCGCTGTAAAGCACACGCACAAGACGATCCAAAGGCTCCCAGTCAATCGCGGCGTCGATGGCATCCAGACGCTGATTGCGACCTAAGCCGGGATCCAAAAAGCTTTCGCCAAACCCAAGCTGACCACTCGAACGATGCATCAAAACCTCCCGACTCAAATTCAATTCAGTGAATCACAAATTCAGCAGGTTATGCAAAGGTCTCCGATGGGAGAGGTTACCGACGCCTGGCAGGACCGGAAACCAGTATCCCCAGTGGCTCAAGGCTAAGGGGTGACGGAGAAACAAGTGGTTACTTGGGGGGCCGGTCTTGCGCTGCACTTCAGCCGGAATCACAAGTTCATTGACCGGGGATCGCCTCACTTGATCCATTTCCGGTTAAACCGGGCAGCAGCAGATTGAGGCCTTCATTCGGCCGGAGTGACGCTCCTGCCGTTTCCAGGCAATGCATGACGGTTTGGGCGCCTGCTCAGGAAAACGACCCGGCCGATATCATCGCCGATCATGACCAGCGCGGGCACGAGCACAAGGACAAGCGCAGTCGCGGTCGCCAGTCCGAACACGATCGTGATTGCCATTGGCAGCAGGAACTGCGCCTGCAGGCTGGTTTCGAACATGAGCGGCAGCAGACCACCGATGGTCGTCATCGATGTCAGCAGCACGGCACGCAGACGGTCGCAGCTGGCACCGATTGCCGCCGCATCCAGATCCTCGCCTCCCGACAGACGCTCCTCAAAACGCGCGACAAGGATGATGGAGTTATTCACGAGAATGCCGGCGAGCCCAAGCAGACCGATCATGCTGAGGATCGTCAGATTGAAGCCCATCAGATAGTGCCCGACAATTGCTCCCACGATACCGAAGGGGATGATCGACATCACCACGACCGGTCTCGAATAACTGCCGAAGATCGCCGCCAGGATGATGTAGATCCCGGCAACTGCCATGAGGATACCGGTCAGGAGATCGGAAAACGCGTTTGACTGCTCTTCCGCCCGTCCGGCAAAGGAGTATTCCAGACCATATTTCTGCGAAAGTGCCGGCAGGAATTCCTGGTTCAGTTCCGCGATGATCTCGGTGTTCGAGGTGATCGTGCTGTCGACATCGGCAACGACCGTGACGACCGTGCGTCCGTCCCGCCGAAGGATCACGGAAAAGCCCTGCGCATCGGTCAGGTCGACGATCTCCGTCAGCGGGACGAATTCGCCCGCAGGCGTGCGCAGGGACAGTTGTCTCAGCGCCGCGGTCCCGTCTGAATCGAACACCTGTTTGACCCTTACGGACACTTCCTCGTCTCCCTCGGCAAAGCGCCGGGCAATGTTGCCTTCAAAGGCGTTGCGGATCTGCCGGGCGGCGCTTTCGACCGTGAAGCCGAGCGCCCGGCCGCGCGGGGTCAGTTCGACCAGCAATTCCGGCTTGCCCCAGGGAAGATCGTCCTCCACGGCGCTTGTGCCGGGGAATGCGGACAATTCCTCCTGGAGTTCCTCGGCGGCCGCCTTCAGTTCCTGCAAGGACGCGCCAGTGAGACGGATATCGAGATCCCGTCCCGGAGGACCGCCGCGCCGTTCCGCAACAGCAACGCGGGCCGCCCCGGGAATTGCCGGCAGCGCCGCGCGCCAGGCGCGGACAATCTCTGGCGTGCGGACAGTCCGTTCCTCGGACCGGCTCAATTGCACGGAAATATTTGCGACGTTGTCGCCGCGGTTGTTACCCGCCTGGCCGAGGGTCGCGTAGGTCGCCTCGACAAGCGTCTCGCCGTTGTCCCGCGTCAGATTGGCCTCGGCATCCTTGAGCGCCTGCTCGATCCTTGCAATGCCCTCGATCGCGTCGGCTTCCGGGATGCCGGCATGGAAGAAAATCGATGCAGTGAGGTTTTCCGCCTCCGGGGACGGGAAGAAGGTGAATCCGACGCGCCCCCCGCGGACGAGCCCCACCGCCAGAACCATGGCAGCGATCGCAACGGCAAGCGTCACGTAGCGCCAGTGGACGGCCAGGGAAACAAAGGCACGGAACGGGTAGTCGCGTATCCAGCCGAAACCGGTGTCGAACCCGCGCCGGAACCAGCTTGCCCTGTCCGGCTCCTGTTTTTGCTGCTTCCTGCGGCGCAACGCCATCAACAGCGTCTCGAAGGCAAGTGCGGCAAGGAAACAGACGCCGATGACAATCATCTCGAACACAACCACGCCCACAGCATCCCTCAAGGCACGCAGGGGGTCATCAACGACATCGAGATAAGGCGGTACGGAGATATCCGGTTGCGCAACAAGGGCACTCAGGAAGAAGGCCGGCACACCCGCGACGATGACGACTCGCCACCAGCTCCAGCCCGGCCTTCTGCCGAGCGCGTGCGACAGGTGACCGGGCAACACCAGAAAACACTCGATCAGCGAGGCAATCACAACCGCGATCACGACGATGGGCAGCGTTCCCATGATCTGACCAAGAACGTCACCGATCAGAAGGATGGGAAGAAAGGCGGCAATGGTGGTCAGGCTTGCCGCAAAGATTGGTGCCAGCATCGTGGTTGCACCGTTGACCGCCGCTTCGTCCGGACTGTCGCCCATGCTCTGGCGCGTCGCCGTATGCTCGCCGACGACAATCGCGTCATCGACAATCACACCCAGCATCATGATCAGCGCAAACATGGAGATCATGTTGATGCTCTCGCCCATGAGCCACATGATCCCGAGCGTTGCCATCATCGCGACCGGGATGCCGGCGGCAACCCAAAGCGCGATCCTGGCGTTCAGGAACAGGAACAGGATCGCAACGACCAGAACCAGCCCGGTCAGGCCGTTCTCGAGCAGAAGCGTTATCCGGCCCTTTACGGCGTCCGCGCGCACGTCGTATTTCAGGATCTCCAGGGTTTGCGGCAACTGCTGGGAAATCTCGGCGAGATAGTCGTCGACGATCTGCGCCGCTTTCAGCGTATCGGTCTTCTCTGTTCTGAGAATTTGCAGCTCAATCGCCCGGGTTCCCTTGGAAAAACCCTGGTTTTCGCCGGAATCGAAGTCCCGGACAACTGTGCCGATATCGTCAACCAGTGTCTTTTCGCCGGACGCGAAGGACTTGACCTCCACCCTGCCGACAGCCTCCGGCGAGCGGTCTTCGGAGAGGGCACGGATCTGCCTTTCGACATCGCCGTCCAGATTGCCTGCCGGCACGTCGATCGTATTTCCTGCGATCTGCCCGGCGACATCAGAGATGGTCAGGTCGAGCCGCCTGAGTTCGCGTTCCGGGATCTCGACCAGATATTCCGGTGCGCGGTACCCATAAAGCTCAACCTTGTCGATCCCCCGCGCGAGCAGATCGTCGCGCATCTGGCGCGCGAACACCTTGAGCGCCTGTTCCGAAAAAGGACCCCGAAGGGCGATCGTCGCAACGCCATCGGTAAATGTGGACGCCGACACGACCGGTGTTTCGGAATCGACCGGCAAGGTCGTGACACCGGAGATCGCCTGCTCCACGTCCGACAACGCCTGTTGCATGTTGGTGCCTTCGATGAACTCCATCTGCACCGATGCGGCTCCCTCGCGGCCGTAGGAGACAATCTCGTCGAGCCCGTCGATGAAGCGCAGTTCCGGTTCGATCACTTCAAGGATGTTCGACGTGACATCCTCGGCGCTCGCACCCGGCCAGATGATCGAGACGGATATCCGGTCGGTCTTCACGGTCGGGAAGAACTGGGTGTTCAGTTTTGCCAGACCGTACGCCCCGAACAACACCATGACGACCATGATGAGATTGGCGGCGTTGGCATGCCGGACAATCAGTTCAAGGAAGCCTCTGGACCGGATCTGTCTCATCGCCGCGCCCCCGTCTATTGCGCGTCTGGGTTGCGATTGCCGGCCGTTTGCGCAGCATCGCTTCCGCTTATGGGCGACGGTGCTTCGGGCGACGACGTGGCCACGTCATTGACCAGCAGCCCGGCTCCTGCCTCGGGAATGCGTGTCGTCAGCAGGGTTTCCCCGGGCTGGAGGTTGCCTCTTACCAGAATGAAACCATCGTCGATCGCCAGAGCCTCGACCTGGCGCGGCTCCAGCCGATTGTCCGTCACGACATAGACCGTGCCTTCGCCGTAGTAACCCGTTTCCGGAATACGGAAACTTTCCAAGTAGGTCTGGTCCGGCAGCGACACTTCGACAAAAGCGCCGGGACGCAACGGCACCGCCGCATCCGTGTTGTCGATGGCGGCAATCAGTTCCACACCGCCGCGGGTGCTGGCAACATCTGCACCGACACGGGTGACTTCAGCCGGATAGGTCACGGGCGTGTTGCCAAGAAACCAGGTCACGTTGACCGGTCGCCCGATGACCGTTCCGCTATCTGCAAGCAGACGGCCATACTGGTTGTCGGATAGCGTGAAGCGGACTTCGAATTCGTCGCTGCTATAGAGCGAAACGACGGCATCATTGACGCTGACCAGGCGACCGGGTTCGGCCGCCTCCGTGCGCACGACGGCGTCGAAAGGCGCTCTCAGGATGGTGTTGTCGAGCTGGCGGTGCGCATTTTCCAGGCCCCATTCGAGGCGTTTGACGGCCGCCGTCTGCTGCACGACCTTGGCTTCTTCGAGCGCAAGCGAGTTCTGACGCTGCTCAACCGCCTGCTGGCGCTGTGAAACGAGCAAACGCCTGTCGTCAACGGTTCGTTCCGTCACTGCGCCGCGCCCGATCAGTTCCTCGGCGCGCTCAAGATCGCGCTCGGCGAACTCGAGCTGTTCCTGAGCCCTGACGACATTGGCCTTCTCAAGCTCGACCCGGCCTTCGCTTTCGACAAGCCCGGCCTTTGCCTCGGCCAGGTTTGCCTCCGCCTCGGTTACCGCGCCCTCGTAATCGAAGCGGTCGATCGCAACGAGCAGGTCTCCCTGAGAAACATGGCCGCCGGCTTTCAGATCAGGATGCACTTCCGTGACTTCTCCGCCAACAAGCGAGCGGAGTTCCACTTCCCGCCCCGCTGCGGTTTCACCGAACACGCGGATGTCGGGTGCAAAATCACCCTGTTCCAGAACCGTGGTCACGACCGCATAGCTTCGCTCCTGGATCGGCCGCTTGGCAACGTCGGGCTTGGTCGCGACAAGCGTCTTCATGCCCATGAACGCACCAACCAGAATGGCGAAGGCGATGAGGGCCTGAAGCAGCGCTTTCAGGATCAGCATCACCCGCCGCCAGCCGTTGCCCGGCTGGGGGCCGGCAGGAGGGAGAAATTCGGAAACCGGTTCCTTTCCGGGTTCCTGAGGCAAGGACTGCAACATTATCGGCGTTCCGGACTACGGTATCTCGATCGGGCATATGAACTGGGCGCTTGCAGATAGATTTACTTCGCACTGCAAAATTCAAGTCCCGCATACGCAATGGCATGCAATATGACACCTTCAAAATTGTAACGAAATGTGTCTGCAGACTCAAAATTGTCCCGTCGTGCGGGAGATCAGCGTTCGAAATCGTATGTCGCGTTGCAGAACTCGCAGGTCACTTCGATCCTGCCGTTCACGGTCACTTCCTCGATTTCTTCGGCACTGAAGCCTGCCAGCACACCTTTGATCTTTTCGCGTGAACAGCGGCACTTGTCCGCCAGCGGCTGCGGATCGAACAGGCGCACACCGCGTTCGTGGAACAGCCGGAAGAGCAGCATCTCGACGCTGACTTCCGGATCCGTCAGTTCATCGTCCTGAACCGTGTCGACCAGGACCTTGGCCTCGACCCAGGCATCGTCTTCATCCACCTCGTGCGGCGTGATGCCTTCAGGTGCGTCTCCCGGATCGATATCCGCCTGTCTCAGGCGCTCCGGCGCTTCGGGCAGGAACTGGATGAGGATGCCGCCCGCCGTCCAGGTCCTGGCGTGGCCCTCACCTTCCTTGCGGGTGTAGAGTTCCCCGACACCGAGACGGACTTCCGTCGGGATCTGCTCCGAGCGTTCGAAGTAGCGCCGCGCGACTTCCTCGAGCGAAATACCGTCAAGTTCGACCAATCCCTGGTAGCGTTGCATGTGCTGCCCCTGATCGATGGTCATCGCCAGATGACCGTGACCGAGCAATGCTTCCGCTGTCGCCTTGCCGGCCGTCATCAGGGCCTGAACACGGTCGTCGTCGAAAGTTGCACATGCGCGGATCGCATCCGGAGACGCAAAATCCACGACCAGCATGGAGACCGGGCCTTCGGTCTGTGTCTGTAGCGTGAAGCGGCCGTCGAATTTCAGCGACGTGCCGAGCAGGCCGGTCAGGACAATGGCTTCGGCAAGGAGCCTCGAGACCGGTTCGGGATAGTCGTGCCGTCCGAGAATGCTGTCCAGAACGGGACCGAACGCAACAGCGCGCCCCCGGACGTCCAGTTCCTCGACGGCAAAGGGCCGGACAGCGTCCAGCCCCGCGGGTGCAATACCCAGTTCTTCAAGATTCAATGCCACGTCGGCTTTGCCTCAATCCTTGCCGAAGCACCAGGCCAGAATACCCTTCTGGGCGTGGAGCCTGTTTTCGGCTTCATCAAACACCACCGAATTGGGGCCGTCCATGACCTCGGACGTGACTTCCTCGCCGCGGTGCGCGGGGAGGCAGTGCATGAACAGCGCGTCGCCGTTCGCTTCCGACATCAGGCGCTCGTTGACCTGATACGCGCTCAGGAGGTTGTGGCGCGTTTCGGAATCGTCGTCGCCCATGGACACCCAGCAATCCGTAATTACACAGTCGGTTCCCTTGACCGCTTCATATGGGTCGCTCGTCACCTGAATAGAACCCCCTTTTGCACGGGCAGCGTCAATCAGGTCCTGCGGCGGTGTAAGCTCCGCCGGGGTTGCTATGCGCAATTCGAAGTCGAAACGCGGAGCCGCGTGGATCCAGGAGGCCAGGACATTGTTGCTGTCGCCGGTCCACGCGACGCTTTTGCCCCGGATGGAACCGCGGTGCTCTTCGAAGGTCATCAGGTCGGCCATGATCTGGCAGGGATGCGAGATCTTGGTGAGGCCGTTGATCACCGGGACGGTGGCATGCTCGGCCAGCTGATTCAGTTCGTCGTGATCCAGGATCCGGATCATGATGGCATCAACGAAGCGGGACAGAACTTTCGCCGTGTCGCTGATCGATTCCCCTCGGCCGAGCTGCATTTCGGTCCCGGTCAACATGAGCGTTTCGCCGCCCAGTTCACGCATGCCGACATCAAAGGAGATGCGCGTGCGCGTGGACGGCTGTTCGAAGATCATCGCCAGGACCTTGCCGGCTAGCGGCCCCTCGCCGGGGCGGACACCGCTGCGGGCCGCCTTGATCTTTTTCGCGGTCTGAAGAATGGCACGCAGTTCGTCACCCTCGAACTGCGTGAGATCCAGAAAGTTCCGGTATGAGCCGTTCGCGGTCATTCGGCCGCTCCTTCCACCAGCTTCGCCTCAACGCACTGAGCCGCCTGTTCCAGGCGCTCAAGGGCCGTTGCGATTTCGTCCTCGGTCATGGTCAGGGGCGGCATGATCCGGACAACATTGTCGCCCGCCGGAACGGCCAGCAGGCCCGCCTCGCGGGCTGCGGCCACATAGTCGCCTGCAGGAACGACACATCTCAGCCCCAGCATCAGACCCATGCCGCGGACCTGGTCGAGGACCTTCGGATGCCCATCGACAAGACCGGCCAGTTTCTGCTTGAAACTGAGGCCCTTCTTCTGAACATCCTCCAGGAAGCCGTCTGCCAGGATCACGTCGAGAACCGCGTTGCCGACAGCCATGGCCAGCGGATTTCCGCCGAAAGTCGTTCCGTGGGTGCCCGGTGCCAGTGCGGTCGCGGTCTCGGCGGTTGCCAGGCATGCGCCGAGGGGAAATCCGCCACCGATGCCTTTCGCGACAGCCATGATATCCGGACTGACGCCTGCCCATTCGTGAGCAAAGAGCTTGCCGGTCCGGCCGACGCCGGTCTGGATCTCGTCAAAAATCAGCAGGATGCCCTGATCGTCGCAGATCTGGCGCAAAACGCGCAGGAAGTCCGGCTGGATTTCGCGAATGCCGCCCTCGCCCTGGATCGGCTCAATGGCGAGCGCCGCCGTCTGAGGGCCAATAATCGCCTTGAGGGCGTCCAGATCGCCGGACGGCACCTGGTCGAAACCCGGTGCCTTCGGGCCGAACCCTTCCAGATATTTCTCCTGTCCGCCGGCCGCGATCGTGCCGAGCGTCCGGCCGTGAAACGCTCCTTCGAAGGTGATGATCTGATAACGGTCCGGCTGACCGTTGTCGTAATGATAGCGGCGCGCGCACTTGATGGCAGCTTCCATCGCCTCGGCGCCGGAATTCACGAACAGCACCTTGTCCGCAAAACTCGCCTCGGTCAGCCGCTGCGCCAGCCGTTCGCCCTCGGGCATCTGGTGCAGATTGGACACGTGCCAGAGTTTCGCGGCCTGATCCTGCAGGGCGTTGACGAGATGCGGATGACTGTGACCACAGGAGTTCACTGCAATGCCGGACCCGCAGTCGAGGAATCGTCGGCCATCGGTCGTAACCAGCCAGACACCTTCCCCATGATCGAATGTGAGGTTCGATCTTGCGTAGTTTCCGAATAGTGCAGTCGCGGACATAACCTCGTCTAACTCCCTAGAGCATTCTGCCTGCGTTTCATTGCAAGCCAGTGGCTCCTTGCGCTTGGTTTCAACCGGGAAATCCTGCCGCCATTCACGGCTGCCCTTTCCCGGATCTGGAAAAGCCTATCCTCGCAGCGAAACCTACGTTTCGCACCGATGCATCTCAAAGGTGAAAATAAGCCAAAACGCAACGTGCCGCCCCGAAGAGGCGGCACGTTGCGCCTTTCTTATACACTGTCAGCACGGTGATCTGTCAATGGCACGCGCGCGCGAGGGCCGCGAAACCGAATTCGTAAAATTCCCGAAGAACTTACCATAACTGGGGAAAAGTCGGTTCATCCCCAACTGCTTTGGGCGCAACGGTTGCCTGCCAAATTAACGTTATTGTAACCTTTGGCCTATCAGACACGAGATCTCGTGTAGCAAACCATCCAGAGGCACAAGATATGCCACACTGGGCGTGCGGCGCACGTCCTGACGGGGACTATTGGCTCTCAGGGCCAGACAAAAGGGTGCGGGCAATGAGTTGGACGAACGAACGGGTTGAACTGCTCAAGAAACTTTGGAGCGAAGGCCTGAGCGCGAGTCAGATCGCGGGCGAACTCGGCGGTGTGACAAGAAATGCCGTCATCGGAAAGGTGCACCGGCTCGGGCTGTCCGGGCGCGCCAAGACTTCCAGCTCGGCAGGCAAACCCCGCCGTCCGCGGGCAGCTTCCCCGATGACCGGTGGTGCGCCCAAGAAACCTGAACACCAGCCGCAATCAATCGGCGCGACGGCACTCAAGGCCGACACTGCCCCGGCACCGGCGGTCGAGATCAAGCCGCGTCTGGAATCTGTCCCCGAAATGGTTGTTCCGATTTCCGAGCGGGCCACCATTCTGACGCTGACCGAGCGGACCTGCAAGTGGCCGATCGGGGATCCGGCGACGGACGACTTCTACTTCTGTGGCCGGCAATCGGACCCGAACGTGCCCTACTGCACATATCACTGCAAGATCGCGTACCAGCCTGTCGCCGACCGGCGCCGTGACCGCAAGGTCGCCCAGGCTTCCTGAAGCAGGGTCTGGCGGTTTTTGCCCTACGGCAATGAGCCGAAACCTTTTTACGAAAATACCCGCTGCTTCAGCGGGTATTTTTGTTTCGGAGCTTCAGGTTTGACAAGACGTCCCACCCGTGTCAGCTGGCGACGGAGAACTGGTCGTTGAAGGCATAGCCCGCGCCGCGGACCGTGCGGATCGGGTCCTTTGCCTTTCCCCGGTTCAGAGCCTTGCGCAGGCGTCCGACATGGACGTCCACGGTGCGCTCATCGACATAGACATCATGTCCCCAGACACCGTCGAGCAGCTGTTCACGCGAAAACACGCGCCCGGGCGAGGTCATCAGAAATTCCAGCAAACGGAACTCGGTCGGGCCCAGGTGGATTTCCTTGGTGTTCCGGCGGACGCGGTGGGTCTCGCGATCCAGTTCGATGTCGCCGGACCGCAGCATCGTGGAGACGACTTCCGGGCTGGCCCGGCGCAGGATCGCGCGGACGCGGGCCATCAGTTCCGGCACCGAGAACGGTTTGACGACATAATCGTCGGCCCCGGTGGACAGCCCGCGAATGCGTTCGGCTTCCTCGCCGCGCGCAGTCAGCATGATCACCGGCAGGCGCTCGGTGTCTTCGCGTGCACGCAGCCGCCGGCAGAGCTCGATTCCGGAAAGCCCAGGCAGCATCCAGTCCAGCAGGAGCAGGTCAGGCAGGCTCTCGCGCAGACGGATTTCCGCCTCGTCTCCGCGAACACAGGATTCCACCTGATACCCTTCCGCTTCCAGATTGTATCTCAAAAGAAGGCTGAGAGGTTCTTCGTCCTCAACGATGAGCACCTTCGGCATTCAACTTAGCTCCGGTTGTCCCGGCCGGCACCAGGGCGCCGGCCCATATTCAATCCGCCCCGATTGTTCAGACGGTACCCGACATTTCGTCGACCTTTTCCCGTTCTTCGGGAAGCCGCTCGCCGGTCACCATGAAAAAGACGTTCTCGGCGATATTGGTGGCATGATCGCCAATACGCTCGATGTTCTTGGCGCAGAACAGGAGATGGACGCATTGCGTGATGACCCGCGGGTCCTCCATCATGTAGGTCAGGAGCTCGCGGAAAAGGGAGGTGTAGATCGCGTCAACCTCCGCGTCGGCTTCCTGGACCCGGCGCGCTGCTTCCGCATCCCGGCGCGTGTAGGCATCCAGAACCTGCTTGAGCTGGCCGAGAGCAAGCTCGGTCATATGCTCCACGCCGATCGCCAGTTTCTTGGACTGGAGATTGCTGTCGATCGCGATTGCGCGCTTGGCAACGTTCTTGGCCAGGTCGCCGACGCGCTCAAGGTCGTTGGCGATACGGCTTGCCGCCGTGATTTCGCGCAGGTCCTGGCCCATGGGCTGGCGGCGTGCGATCATCTCGATGAGCTTCGCCTCGACGGCCTGATGGAGCACATCAAGACGTTCGTCATTTGCAATCGTGGTTTTGGCAAGCTCGTGATCCTGAGAAACAAGCGCGGCAACCGCATCGGCAAACGCGCGCTCCGCAAGTCCGCCCATCTCGGCGACCTTTCCGGCCATTTCCGTCAGTTCCTCGTCATATGCCGAGACAATGTGTTCAGACATCCTGTGTCCCCTTCCGATTTCGGAAAATCGCCTAGCCGAAGCGGCCAGTAATGTAATCCTGAGTGCGCTTGTCTTTCGGGTTTGTGAAGATGTCCTCGGTGGGACCTTCTTCAACCAGTATACCGAGATGAAAAAACGCGGTGCGCTGCGAGACACGGGCCGCCTGCTGCATGGAGTGCGTCACGATCACGATCGTGTAGTTCTCGCGCAACTCGTCGATCAGTTCCTCGACCTTCGCCGTCGCAATCGGGTCGAGCGCCGAACAGGGTTCATCCATGAGGATGACTTCCGGGTTGACGGCGATTGCCCGCGCAATGCACAGGCGCTGCTGCTGCCCGCCGGACATGCCGGTTCCGGGCTCGTCCAGGCGGTTCTTGACCTCTTCCCAAAGGCCTGCCTTCTGCAGGCTGGAGGAGACGATATCGTCGAGCTCGGCCTTGTTGCGGGCCAGGCCGTGAATGCGCGGGCCGTAGGCGATGTTGTCGTAGATCGACTTCGGAAACGGGTTCGGCTTCTGGAACACCATGCCGACCTTCGCGCGCAGTTGCACCGGATCGACTTTCGGGTCGTAGATGTCCTCGTTGTCGATCCTGATGGATCCCTCGACGCGGCAGATGTCGATCGTGTCGTTCATGCGGTTGATGGTTCGCAGGAACGTCGACTTGCCACAGCCGGAGGGGCCGATGAAGGAGGTCACAGACCGCGGCTGGATCTCGATGTCGACATCCTTGATGGCGTGGTTCTCGCCATAAAAGACCTGCACCTTGTTTGCGGAAATCTTGCTCTCGGTCATGTCTTTCGCCTGTTCAATGCTCGGCATTTCGTTCATCGCGTCAATCCTTACCAGCGGCGCTCAAACCTGCGGCGCAGGATGATCGCGAGAATGTTCATCGAAAGGAGGAAGATCAGGAGGACGATAATTCCACCCCAGGCTTTCTCCGTAAAGGCCAAATCCGACCGTGCCGCCCAAGTGTAGATCTGGGCCGGCATCGCCGAATTCGGCTCAGTGAAGCCGGCGATGAACCCGTCCGGATATCCGCGCGCGACGAAACCGACCATGCCGATCAGCAGCAGCGGTGCTGTCTCGCCCAGGGCCTGTGCAAGACCGATAATGGTTCCGGTGAGGATACCTGGCATGGCCAGGGGAAGCACGTGGTGGAAGGTCGCCTGCATCTTGGAGGCTCCGACGCCGAGCGCAGCATCCCTGATACTCGGCGGAACCGCCTTCAGCGACGCTCGTGTCGAAATGATGATCGTCGGCAGCGTCATCAGTGTCAGCACCAGTCCGCCGACCAGCGGTGCGGATTGCGGCAGATGCATGAACTGGATGAACACTGCCAGACCCAGAATGCCGAACACGATCGAGGGAACGGCGGCAAGGTTCGAGATGTTCACCTCGATCAGGTCGGTGAACCTGTTCTGCGGGGCGAATTCCTCCAGGTAGATGGATGCAGCCACACCGATCGGAAGCGACAGGAACAGCACCACCAGCATCATGAAGAAGGACCCGATCACGGAAGCGCCAATGCCTGCGGCAGCCGCATTGTCGACGCCTGCGTCGGCACCGGTGATGAAGGGCCAGTTGAACACCGTCTTGATGACACCCGCCTCGACCAGATTGTCGACAACATCCAGATCCGATGTCATCAGGAAGCGGCTGTCGGTTATGGTCTCGCGGGTAATACGGCCGCTCATGTAACCGTCGACCCTGGAAGATGCGGCCAGGTCGAACCGGACCGGCTGGCCGAGCTGGTCCTCGTTTTCACGGAAAAACTCACGGATGGTGCCGCCCGGTTTGCCGACGATACGCTCGATGGCTTCCGGCTCGACCGTTGTTTCAAGACCACTGTCCTGAAGCTGGCCGGACAGGGCGTTGATGAAGATCTCTTCATATGCCCTGGTCTTGAACAGCGTACCCTCGGCCGCGTCGTACTGCTCCTGCGTCAGGGTGAATTCGACTTCGACCACCGTGCGCGAGAAGGCGGGAAACCCCTGCGAGATGATCGCGTAGGCCAGGACAACAAGGAAGAAAAGGCCGATTGCGATCGCCCCGATGCCGTAGGCCTGGAAGCGTTTTTCCGCGGCGTTGCGTTTGCGTGTCAGATCATCGAGCGCGTAGAGCGACTTCGGTTGCCTTGGCGCTTTTGCAGGCGGCGCGGACGTCTCGGGAGGAAGTGTTGCGTCGGTCATCAGTCATACTGCTCCCGGTATTTGCGCACGATGTAGAGTGCGACAATATTGAGACCCAAGGTTATCACGAAGAGTGTCATGCCGAGCGCGAAGGCGACCAGCGCAACCGGTGAGGCGAAGTCGGCGTCGCCTGTCAGCTGACTGACGATCTTGGCGGTGACGGTCGTCATGGCCTCGAACGGGTTTAGGCTGAGGCGCGCGGCCGCGCCGGCGCCGAGCACGACGATCATGGTTTCGCCGATGGCCCGCGAGGCAGCCAGCAGGATCGCACCGACGATACCGGGAAGCGCGGCCGGCAGGATGACCTGGCGCACCGTCTCGGACTTGGTCGCTCCCAGACCGTATGAACCGTCGCGCATGGCCTGCGGCACGGCGTTGATGATGTCATCCGATAGGGAACTCACGAAGGGGATCAGCATGATGCCCATGACCAGACCCGCGGTCATGACCGCCGTTCCGGCCTGCATGATCCCCAGGCCCTCGTCGCCGAAAACCGACAGAAGCAGAGGGCCGACCGTCAGAAGAGCGAAGAGACCGTAGACGATGGTCGGGATGCCCGCCAGAACCTCAAGCAGCGGCTTGGCGACGGCACGGACCTTCGGGCTGGCATATTCCGACAGGTACACCGCGGCGAAAAGTCCGATCGGCACGGCGACAAGCAGCGCAACGATGGAAATGTAGAGCGTGCCCCACAGCAGCGGCAGGATGCCAAGCTGGGAGGAACTGCCGCGCCCGGAGAAGCTTGGCGACCATGTCAGGCCGAAGAAGAAGTCCGAAGCCGGGTAGAGCCGGAAGAATTCGGCGGTGTTGAAGACCAGGGACAGCACGATCCCGATGGTGGTCAGGATTGCGATGGATGCCGCCGCGATCAGGATCGCCTTGATGCCCTTTTCAACGACATTACGCGCCCTGAACTCAGCGCTGGTCTCGCGCAGGGCCCAGAACGCGCCGAACAACGCGACCAGAATGACCGCGATCGACATGATCCAGTTGCCGGTCGAATTCAGGATGCGGTAGCGCTGCGCCGCCAGCAGGATCGGCTGCGTGATCTCCGTGGTGACAATCTGGCCGGCATCCTTGAGGCGTGTGCTGATATCCGCGAAGTCGGCCCGGGCATTGCGCGCGAACTCCTCGGTCATCGCTCCGCTTGCAACGGCGTTGTCGAGACCTCTTGCGGCGCGGCGCACCTCTGCAAGAACAAGTCCCCGTGACGATCCTTCTTCGATCGACGTTTCGGGGATCATCCCGGAAATGACGCTGTTAACGTAAAATGGCTGCGCGAGCAGCCAAACGATGAGGAGCAGGAAGGCAGGAACAGCCACCTTCATCGCAACGTTCGCCCCGTAATAGGACGGCAGGGAATGAAGAGCGGAGAACTCCCCCCCGGCACTGGACATGGCCCGCGACCGCCCAAGAACGTACCCCACAGCAGCAATGGCAAGCACGATCAAAATGAGCCAGAACAAAGGCATTTGCTCCCCCGGAAATGTAACGAAAACCAAAAAGAAAAAGGGCGGCGGAAATTGCCGCCCCTCGATCGAGCAACGGCTCGATTACTTCATTGTTTCTTCGTTGTTGACGGAAGCCTGTACAGCAGCCAGCTCCGGGTCGGAAACCAGGCCGTACTGTGCCAACGGGCCCTGAGGACCGGCAATTTCGTCAGCGATGAAGAACTGAGCGTATTCCTTCAGGCCCGGGATCACGCCGATGTGCGCCTTCTTGACGTAGAAGTACAGCGGACGGGAAACCGGATACTCACCGGAAGCGATCGTCTCGGTGGACGGAGCGATACCGCCCATGGTCGCGACCTTCAGCTTGTCGGTGTTGTTCTCGTAGAATGCGAGACCGAAAACGCCGATGCCATTCGGGTTGGTGTCGATGCGGGCGAGGGTCTCGGTGTAGTCACCGTCGATGTCAACGGACTTGCCGTCGCGACGAACCGCAATGCAGGCATCTTCAGCGTCGTCTTCGGACATGCCGGCGTCCATCATCGCCTTCAGGGCGCCGGACTCTTCACAACCGACTGCGAGAACCTTCTCTTCGAAGACTTCGCGAGTGCCGTGCTTGGTGCCCGGGATGAAGGCAGCAATGTCGACATCCGGCAGCTCGGAATTGAACTCGGCCCACTTGTTGTAGGGGTTGTCGACGATCTGGCCGTCCTTCAGGACCTTGGCACCGAGAGCGTTGAACACGTCAACCGGTTCGAAAGCGGTGAATGCAGGACCATTCTTCTGCGAAGCGAAGACGATTCCATCGTAACCGATGCGGACTTCGATGATGTCCTTAACGCCGGCTTCGGCGCACGCCTTGATTTCCTTGTCGCGGATCTTGCGGGACGCATTGGCAACGTCGATCGTGTTCTCGCCAACGCCTTCGCAGAAGCGCTTCAGACCAGCCGAAGACCCACCGGACTCAACAACCGGCGTCGGGAAATCGGTGTTCTCGCCAAAAGCTTCAGCAACGATGGAAGCGTAGGGAAGAACCGTGGAAGAACCAGCAACTTGGACCTGGTCGCGAGCCTGGGCTGCGCCAACGAATGCAGTGGATGCAACCGCGAGGGCAGTTGCGCTTACGAGGGTCGTAAATTTCACTTGACCACTCCCTTTGAATGTCAAGGTTTATGGATAGTCGCCACGCGTTACGTGCGTGAACGATGCGGGGACCCTAGGCCCCGTGGATGAGAGTTCTATGACAGTTTGTTATCAGTTATGTGACAATTTAAGTTATTGAAAAATATAGATTATTTTTGTCTTTTGACTGTTTTGTGTCAGAATCGGCCCCGAACAAAGTCACATCCGTTTTCCCGGCGCCCGAGTCTGTCGCCGGATTGACGGTGGGGCGCTCGCAGACGCGTTGCCCCGTGCACGTGCTAGCGTTGCCGAGGGTGTTCGGCGGCGTCTTCCGCTTCCTCAAGAGCCGGAAGGTAGATCTTGAAGGTCGCGCCCTCACCCGGCTCGCTCTCCACTTCCATACGCGCCTTGTGGCGGGTCAGGATGTGCTTGACGATGGCAAGTCCCAGTCCGGTCCCCTTCAGGGCCCTGCTGGACTCCACGTCGACGCGGTAAAACCGCTCGGTCAGCCTGGGCAGATGCTCCTTCGGTATGCCCTCCCCGTAGTCCCGGATTGAGAAGAGCCACACGGGAGTGACACCCGTCTCCTGCGTCAGGCGCAGCGAAACGTCTACATACTTGCCGGAACTGCCGTATTTCAGCGCATTTTCCATCAGGTTTTCGGCAACCTGAATGAGTTCATCGCGGTCCCCCCGCAGTCTCGTTGGCCCGTCCGGCAGGTCAATCCGGATGTCGACATCGAGGTCGCGCGCAAGCGGCGACAGTGCGTCCGCTGTATGGCGCACGATCTCCGCAAGGTCGACCACGGTCACCGGCCGTACATGGGCCTTCAGCTCGATTCGGGAGAGAGACAGGATGTCGTCGATAAGCCGGCGCATGCGCGCCGCCTGGTCCAGCATGATCGACAAGAACCGGTCCTGGGCATCGGGATCGTTTTTTGCAGGTCCCTGTATCGTTTCGATAAACCCCGTCAGAGAGGCCAGGGGTGTTCGCAATTCATGACTGGCGTTTGCGACGAAATCGGTCCGCATGCGCTCCAGACGGCGGTTTTCCGTCAGGTCCTGAATGACTACCAGAATGAAGTCCGGGAGATGGGTACGGGCATGGTTTGCCGAGCCGGGCATGTAGATCGGGGCAATATGCGCCTCGTACCAGGTCTCGGTCGGCACCTTTTCGATCCAGGATATGCGTTCTTCCTTCCCGGAGCTGCAGACGCGGTCAAATGCTTCAAGCAACGAAGGCGCACGCAGCGAAAATGACAGCGGGTCCCCCGGCTTCACACCGTCGTAGATCGCGTGCGCCTTGGCATTCACGTAGCGGGTGATCCCGCGTCCATCGGCGACGAAACACGGTGTTGGCAGAGCGTCGACCGTCACCTTCATGCCCGTGCCCGGCCACATCCGCCGGATCTCGCGCCGGGTGTTCAGTTTCACGCGCCCGCTCGCGGACCGTCTCGGAACAAAGGCGGCGACGAAAGTCATCAGCCCAACGGCACCTGCCGCAGGCCAGAACGGCACCTGGAAAAGCAGGACAGCGGCAACTGCCGCGCAAAGGGCGGTCAGAAGGATCCAGCGCGCCTCGCCGATCCTGGTGAGCGGCGATGCGGGGGGGTGCCCTTCGGGCGTTTCCTCTACAGACATGGAAGACATGAAAACGAGCGCAAGATCGGGAACCTGTGGGTTACGCCTCAATTGCCGCACACTATTTCGTCGCCTCAGCAATTTGCAAGGTCGAAATCAGGTTTTCGGGCAAGGGCTGCGGCTGCCTTACCACACGAAGCATGTCAGCGAAGCGACAGCAACGCGATTGGCGTGCGCTCGTGGTGAGTTATCGCCAGGTTGTTGTCTGCGCCGCGGATTTCAATCCGGATATCATCCGGGGCCATCCGTTCTCTTGCCGCATGAAGGCGCAATAGTCCGCACCGTTTTCACCATGGCGCAGGAACTCCGTGTGAACGATCTCGACACGGGTGTTTTCGCCCGCCTCGCGGAAGTTGACCATAACGCGGCTTGCGGTGAGAGGATCGGCGACTTCGTCTCCCTCCAGCGAGACCTGCCATGCCAGGCGGATGTAAATCGGCGGCTCGATGGAAAGTACAGTCCCCCAGCTGCGACTGGTGCCGTTGCCGTCGATTTCGTAACAGCGCCCGCCCGCACAGGGCTCTATATGCGGCTCGATCCCGCTTTCACCGGCATTCCGGAACGGCGACGTCCACCAGGTGTCAAGCCGGTCGACGAAGAGCGAGAATGCCCGGTCCCGGGGCAGGCCCAATACGACTTCGAACCGGCATTCCTGATCATCTGCCATGTCTAAAACACCACGTTCCCGGTTTTGAGCCTTGGTCATTTTCAATTCATTCTAGCCCACGAAGAAGAAATATTCTGTGTCCGAAGTGCATCAGCTTTCTTTTCATTCGACGAAGAACCGCGCCCGCGCCGGCAAGACCGGTCCGGATTTTCCAGGCGATCCCGGCACTTTTTGAGGCACTAGCTGATTCTAACGTCAGACGAATGACGGCGGGCCGGTGCCGCTCCAGGTCGAAATTGGGAGTTGCCAAAGGATGCGCGTTGGCAGACGTTCAAGAGGGCAGAGACGCCTTTCCAATCCGACCTGAGACGTTCCACTGGACACATGAAACACAATCTCGATTTCGATCCAGACCACGGCACCGCCGTGGAGCTTCTCCCCGGCCTCCGGCGACTGACGGCCCGCAATCCGGGTCCGTTCACGTTCCGGGGCACCAACACCTACCTGATCGGCACGAGGCGGACCGTGGTTGTCGATCCGGGTCCTGCGCTGGAGGATCATATCGACGCCATCCTGAGCGCTACCGGCGGAAGCGTGCTGGACGCCATCCTGATCAGCCACACGCATATGGACCATTCACCGGGGGCGCGCTTGCTGCAACGCCGGACCGGCGCGCCGATAGTCGGCTGCGGTCCGCACCGGGGCGCACGGGCGTTGATAGAAAACGAGGTCAATCCGCTCGACAGCAGCGGTGACAAGGATCATGCACCCGACCAGTTGCTGCGGGACGGTGACGTTTACAACGCAAGCGAAGTCTCCATCGAAACAATTGCAACGCCGGGTCACACTGCGAACCACCTCTGCTTTGCCATTGCGGGGGAAGATGTGCTCCTGTCAGCGGATCACGTGATGGGATGGTCCACCTCCATCGTCGCGCCGCCCGACGGATCCATGCGGGACTACATGGCCTCGCTCGAGACCCTTCTGGCCCGGCCGGAACGAACCTACTACCCGGGGCACGGCGGACACATCGACAACGCACATGCCTATGTCGCGGATCTGAAGCAGCACAGGCTGCGCCGCGAACAGTCCATTCTGTCGGAGATTTCGGCGGCAGAAAGGTCTATCCCGGAGATTGTCGCCACGCTTTACGCGTCCGTCGACCCGTCGCTTCATCCGGCGGCATCGCTTTCGGTTTTCGCGCATCTGGAGGATCTAGTCGAGCGGGGCCTGGCGACCGCCCTTCCCGGCATTTCGCTTTCCGCCCGTTTCAAGGCGACCCGGTAGACGGTCAGCCTTCCAGGTCCGGCAGGTCCGACGCCTCCGGATCGGTGGTCTCGCCATCCTCGAAGTAGGGCTTGAAGCCAGGCAGCGGAATAACCTCCCTCTGATCTTCGAGAACAACCGGCGGCAACTCCTCTTCCTCCTCGCCCTCTTCAACAGACAGGCGGGCAAGGTTTCCGTAGGTTTCCAGCAGAACTCGGTCGATCTCGTCAAAAACGGTCCTGATCTGCCCGGCATTGGTGGACAGGTCCCGCAAGGATGTTCTGGACCGCGAGCGCACATCCAGCAGCGCGCCAACCGTGTCGGGGCGTATTCTCAGCGCCACGTCGAATTTCAGGCCAAGGACACGCGTTTCCCCTTCGGCCTGAAGCCGCGTCGCCGCGTCGAGCAGGTCGGGCGGCAACTCGTCGACGATCGTCCAGTTCAGATTTTCCAGCGCCTTGGCACCGGCAACATGCAATCGGCCGGGTGCAATCCTGTATCTGCGCGGCACGATATCCACCGTCCGGCGATCCGGTTCAAGGCCCTGGAGCGCGGCTTGCGGCGATAACCCGGACAGCAGAGGCAATGCCTTCTCCCTGAGAAGTTCCGTGGTCCAGTTCAAGAACGGCTGCTGTTCGGCCAGAGCCTGGGTTTTCAGTTCGGGCGGGTCCGCGGGGTTGGTTGCGATGTCGTTCACCCCGCCACTCGTGATCAGCATTCCGACAACAACTGCCGGCGGGAAAAGCGCCGCAAGTCCAAAGAAAACCCCGGTCAAGGCGGCCGGAACACCCGGACCGCCCTTGCTCCAGATCCGTTGGAACGCGACACATGCAGTCAGGAGCGCAAGCAGCGCAACGCAGGCGGAAAACAGGAGAGACAGAACAAAAACGTCTGCGTCGATGAAACCGAAACGTTTCGCTGCAAAAGCAGTTACCGTGATCGCAAGCGCAACCGAAGCGATCGTACGGCTCGCCGGAGCGGACGCTGTTCTATGAATGGCATAGCGTTTCATCTGTTTCCAACCTGGATCGCGGCACCTGCAGCGGGTGCGCGATCACCAAAACCTCGTCTGTTTTTTGTGTTTGCAGACAATTTGTCAAATTTGAACTTCACTTATACGGCGCGCACTTCATAATTCCTTGAGTCAAGGTTCGAATCATTCTGGGTCCAACTCGGGAAAAAAGCCTTAAAAACAAGGAGCCGTGCACGATTGGAATGAACTCCCGACACTCCACCGACGAAATCTGCCACGAATCCGATGCGCACCGGCAGGCAGACACTGTCAGCGCCAAGGGCCTGTTCACACCCGGCTTCGTCAACATCGTGCTTTGCTACATCTCAACATGCTCTGTCTTTCTGGTGCCGCTGGCCTTGCTTTTTTCAGCAAGTTACGCCAACCAGGAAGAAGAAAATCTCTTCTCTCACTACTATTACATCAGAACGACAATTGCCCTGATGGTTATCGGGAGTTGTTCTGGTGGAATCATGGTTATCCTGGGAGCGGATTTTTCGACGCGCCTCATTCTTGTGGGCCTATTCTTAATCTCGCTAACCGGAATACTTGCAATCGCGCGATGTATAAAGGGCATTTCTTTCGCCCTGATGCGCAGATCTCCCTCTTCCTATCGTTCCTATATTTTGTGAAATGCCGCGTGTACTTGCCTCGAATGGCCGTCCGCACAAAAGAAAGTTAAATTTTACTTAATCCATTACTTCAAATTCGCTGCCCTGGCGTTACATCCTGTTATAGAATTTGACTGGCTGAGACGGCTAAAGAAGCGCATCATTCCCATGCTGGTTGCGAATTTTCTGAGGTTTGCAGAAGCTTGCCCTTTGAATGCCGCAATTGGACACGACATGCACGCGGCCCGCAATTATCCGCGCATCGAAACGCCAGTGAGCGGGAACTGGTAATAACAACGGACCTTGGAACAATGTCTGAGCAAACATCCCAACCGGCTGCAGAAGTACCGGCGGGAGCCAAATTGGAAAATCAATATAAACCGGTCGGAATCGCTGCACTGAATGCAGCCGCCCTTTGCAAGAATGCGGGCGCTTCGACAAAGAAAAACAAGTAATCGGCTGCCGCAGCGCGGCACGATGAAAAGGGACCATATTTCGGTCCGCTCGAACTGCGAACCACATCCTTTGGGGTTCCAATACGCTTGCCGTGTGCCAGCGTGTTGGGCAAACTGCGCCCACTAAGGTCTGTCGAGATTCGCGTTCGACCCAGGTCGCTTACGGATCGGCACCCCCGGTTTGCCTCGGCACGTGCGCGCAAGTGCGCTCACGAACACCGCGTCCGGGGTGTACGGCTCCGTTGGCCATGGCATAGCAGGTCATGCGCCCTTCGCGGAGTGTCCTGCCCATGCTGCCGGTTCTTCCCGGAGGCCCGGGTGCGAGCGGCCACCGTCAGTTTCTTGCCAGATGCGGAACAAATTTCAGGCGGCACTGCGCGGCCTGAGCGCGCGGAGTCTGACTTGATGATCATTGCCTACTGCCCTTCCGTGAACGGTCTTGAACGCATTGAACTCGCCCCCGATACGCCTTTGCCATCGACTTCCGTCTGGATCGACCTCATCTCACCGACCCGGGAAGAGCAGAAAGCCGCCGAGAAACTGATGGGCGCGGAAATTCCGACACGGGACGAGATCGCATCCATAGAGACGTCCGAACGGCTTTACGCCGAGCCCGGCGCGCTTGTCATGACGGTTCAGATGCCGATGGCCACGCGCACGCTCGACCCGATCCTGTCTTCCGTGACCTTTGTTCTCAGCTCCAAGCGGCTTGTCACCGTTCGCTACGGCGAACCGAAGTCGATCGCCCTCCTGTCCAAGAAGGTTCAAGGCGATGCGACGATCGCCCATCTGGGCCCGGCCGTTCTGTTCGCCCTGCTCGAGATCATCGTCGACCGCTGCGCCGACGAAATGGAAAACGCGTCGGCCCGTTATGACGAACTGGCCGTGCAGGTTTTCGGAGACGGTCTCAACATGCGCAAGACGGCAAGCTATCAGGTGGCCATCAAGCAACTCGGACAGGTCGGTCTCCACGTCGCCAAGATGCACGACGTGTGCACGAGCCTGTCGCGTGCGCTGTTGTTCCTCAACACCAATGCGAAGCGGGTTGGCCTGGGTGAGATCCAGGCAGCGGAGGTCAAGACCTACGGACGTGATGTGCGATCCATCAAGGAACACGCCGATGCGATGGACAACAAGATGGCGTTTCTGCTGGATGCGACCGTCGGCCTCGTCACGCTTGAACAGAACCAGATCTCGAAGATCTTCACCGTCCTCGGCCTCGTGTTCCTGCCCCCGACCCTGATCGCGTCCATCTACGGCATGAATTTCACCAACATGCCCGAACTCAAATGGGAACAGGGATTTCTGTTCTCGCTCGGAATGATGTTCGTGTCGGTGGTCGCAACGTTCCTGTTTTTCCGCTGGAAACGCCTTTTGTGATGCGGATCATGACGGATTTTCGCTGCACCTTCGCCCGTTTTTACGGGTAAAGCCGTTCCTTGTCCCAGGGCTGATCGACGGCGCGGCGCGAGAACACGATCCGGTCGTGCAGGCGGAACGGCCTGTCATGCCAGAATTCGATGGAAGTCGGTACAAGACGCAGACCGGACCAGTGATCCGGGCGCGGAATGTCACCGACACCGAATTTCGCTGTGTACCTGGCAACTTCCTTTTCGAGCGCAAACCGGCTTTCAAGCGGCCTTGACTGTTTCGACGCCCAGGCCCCGATCCGGCTGCCTCGCGGCCGCGACTGGTAATAGGCATCCGCTTCTTCATCAGACACCTTTTGCACCTCGCCCCGAATGCGCACCTGCCTTCTCAGGGACTTCCAGTGAAAGCACATTGCGGCCTTGCCGGCGGTCAGCAGCTCTATGCCCTTCGCGCTTTCGAAGTTCGTGTAGAAGACGAAGCCCCGTTCATCGAAACCCTTCAGCAGGACCATGCGCACATTCGGGAGCCCGGATTCGTCGACCGTTGCCAGCGCAAGCGCATTCGGATCGTTGGGTTCGGATCCCCTGGCGTCCTCAAGCCATTCAGAAAAAAGGTCAAATGGTTTCTTGACGTCCGCAAAGTCACCTTTTGTTAACTCTTCAGTAGGAAGCTGGGGGTCTGTCATGGGTTACCTGTCGAAGAACTCGACTGCCTGAAGCACGGCAAGGATCTGCCAGTGAAGGGGCCGTCTGAAATATTGTATCTTATGCGTTCATATACTCTCAGACGCGGCAAGATCCACCCCCTTGTCGCCGCAGCATCGCTTCTCTCGATCTGTCTTGCCGGTTGCGCACAGGTCACCGTGCCGATGGGCAGCAACAACGTTGACACACCGACTGTGCTCACGGGATCCATTCCTTCGCCGTCAGATGAAGCCTATTCCGACGTCAATGCGGAAGATCGCGCGGTCATCGCCGAAAACCTCGACACGCTGAGCGGCGAATTGGACCTGAGCGAGGAGAGCCAGAACGTCATGCTGTCCTGGCTGAACCCGGTCAGCGGCAATTCGGGAACGCTCACGAAGATTGAAACCGGTACCTTCGATGCGACCGGGTGTCTTTCCTTTCACACGACTGCAAACACCATCGCAGGGATAAGGCTCTATTCGGGAACCGCCTGCCGGGATATCACCCGGAGATTCGCAGTCACGGCCCTCAGCGTCACCGACGCCTGATGCGCTGCGAGCCGCGGATCGCACGCCGCAGCGCTGATACGCGTGGCGCGGGACTGGAATTTTGCCTGTTCCGTTCCGATATAGTAGACAAGTCCGGTCAGTTCAGCCTCAGGAAAACGCGCGCTTCGGAGCAGGTCATGTGTCCGAAGCGTTTCCGCGTGAGGCGGGTGGCCGGAAAATCTTAGATACCTGGTGATGTGAATGCGAGATCCCTACAGCGTTCTCGGGGTGGCAAAAAATGCCAGCGAGGGCGACATTAAAAAGGCTTTTCGGAAGTTGGCCAAGAAATACCATCCTGATCAGAACAAGGACGATCCGGGTGCACAGCAGCGCTTTGCCGAAGTGAACCAGGCCTATGAAATCGTGGGTGACAAGGACAAGCGCGCCCAGTTCGATCGTGGCGAGATCGACGCGGAAGGCAAGCAACGCTTCCAGTCAAAGGGGTTTGACGGTTTCTCCGGCTATGAAGACTTCGGGGCTGCGGGCGGGGCTCAGGGCTTCCGCTCCAGCGGCGGCAATACCGGCGGCTTTGACGACATTCTGAACGATATATTCGGCGGATTTGGCGGCCGGGGTGGCCGCTCTGGTGCCGGTCCTGGTGCAGGTCCGGGGGCCGGTGGTTTTGCCGGTGGCGGTGCGCGCGCAAAGGCCACGCCGCGAAAAAAGGGCAAGAATGCAGACATCGTCGCCCGCGTGTCGCTCGAAGACATCGTGAATTCGGGAAAGACGCAGGTCACGCTGCCGAGCGGGAAGACGGTCAATGTTACGCTGCCGAAGGGTGTCGAGGAAGGTGAGAAGATCCGGCTGAAAGGTCAGGGGCATCCGGGTGAACACGGAGGTCCCGCCGGCGACGCGATGGTCGAAGTCAGGATCAAGCCGCACAAGCTGTTCGAAATGAAGGGGACGGATCTGCATCTGGACCTGCCGCTCACGCTTTACGAGGCCGTGCTCGGCGCAAAGGTGCGCACGCCGACGCTGTCCGGCGCGGTCAATCTGACGATCCCGCCCAACACGTCGAGCGGCAAGGCGATGCGTCTCAAGGGAAAAGGCCTGCCAAACAAGAATGGCGGCCACGGCGACCTTCTGGTGAAGCCGCAGATCATCATGGCGCCCCACAGCGACAACGAACTCGATACCCTGATGAAGGCATGGAAGGAAATCACGCCCTATCGTGCGCGCGGACCGGAATACGACTGACCTTTGCGCACCGGACGGCACCGGCCATCCGGCATCCTGACCAGGAGGCCGCCCGCCAGCAAGGCGAGCGGCCTTTCATTTTGTTCAGGTTTTCAGTTCCGCCAGCAAGTCCGCCAGCATCTCCATGCCCTTTCCCCAGCCCTGGTCGAGACCGCTGATGGCTCCGGCAAAGCAGGATATTTCGGCGTCTGTTGCCTGGTGAGGTGTCCACACGAGGCGCATTTCTGTTTCGTCGCCCGCTTCGGCGAAGGTCACCGTTGTCAGCAGCGTTCGCGGCCAGTCCGGCATCATGGGATTGGATGCCGGATCCCAGTTTTCATCCGACACGGAATGCAGCCAGACAAGTCTTTCCGGCTCGACGACTTCGGTGTACTCGACACGCTGGTAATGCGAACCGCCGCCGTATCTCATCTCGTTCAGCCAGAGCCCGCCTGGCCTGACATCCAGTTTGTGAATGACGGTTTCCACGCCCGGACCGTACCAGCGGGCGAGCAGGTCGGGTTTGGTCCAGGTTTTCCAGACAAGCTCGCGCGGTGCATTGAAACGTCTTTCCAAAATATACTCGGGCAACGACACTTTAATTCTCCCAGTTTTCCGTGTTTCTCAGTTCTTCGAGCAACGTGTCGAGCTGATCGAAACTCGATGACCAGAATTTTCTGAATTCTTCCAGCCAGGCGACGGCTTCCTTCATGGGCGCCGCATTCAATTTCGCCGGCCGCCGCTGGCGATCCGATCCACGCATGATCAGGCCTGCGCGCTCCAGCACTTTCAGATGCTTGGAGACTGCGGGTTGGCTCATGTCGAATGGTTCCGCAATTTCGTTTACGGACGCCTCGCCTGCCGCCAACCGCGTCAGGATCGCTCTGCGGGTCGGGTCAGACAACGCAGCGAAAACGGCGTCAAGCGATGCATCGCCTTTTATATAACCAGTTCGTTCCATAACTGAATGGTTATTTTTAAATGTCACGCGTGTCAAGCGTCTTGATTTCAATAACAAGTTATATTACATGCTATGCAACTTGGAGATCCAGATGGTCGAAGATATCGTCCGTGCGCTTGGATACGGAACGCTCGGCAGCCGGTTGAAGCGGCTGGGAGAAAAGCTGCAGGCACAGACGCAGGAAATCAGCGCGATGACGCAGCAGACAAACCTGCCGGCATCGCATCACCCGGTTCTCGCGGCGCTCGACCGGAACGGTCCGCTGAGCATCGGAAGCCTGGCGGACGCCGTCGGCCTGAGCCAGCCGGGCGTGACACGCATGGTCAACAAGCTGAAATCAGACGGATTGGTCGAGGCGTTGCCGGACCCGCGTGACCGGCGCGTTGCCAGGATTGCGCTGAGCGAAAACGGCCAGGCATTGGTCCGGCTTCTGCAGCAAACGCTCTGGCCGGAAATCATCGTGGCGGTCGCGGATGCCTGTTCCGGACTGAACGGCAGCCTGCTTCAACAGCTTTCACAGCTTGAAGACGCCCTTGAGGCCAGCCCCCTGAGCTCCCGGCGCGCAGCCGAACCGCTGCCAGCCTGGAAGGACATCACGTTGAACATGGAGACACCGCGGTGATCAGGCGCATCCGGCATGGCTGGACAACACCGGACAATGCGGACCGGTATTTCAGCGTCCTTTCCGGGACAGTCATTCCCGGGATCAGGGACCTGTCCATTCCGGGATTTCTCGGGATAGACGTTCTGCGACGGGACCTTGCTGACGAGGTCGAATTCGCAACCATCATGACCTTCAGCAGCCTCGACGATGTCGTCGCCTTTCAGGGTCCCGACTACGCGCGCAGCCACGTTCCCGCGGCAGCCCGGGACGATTTGAGCCGCTGGGACGAAACGGCCACCCACTACGAAGTCATGACCTTGCCCACTCCCTCGGAGCCTTGACATGAGCGAGCTTCTCAATCGCGTTGTATGGTCGGCACTCGCAACACGGCAGACCGCCTTCTCGCAGGGCACCGCGCTCGCGCGGCGCTTTGATCCCGGTGTTTCCCCTTTCGCTTCCGCAAAAGACAATTCGGACGAAGCACTTGCCGCACTAGAGGGCCTGTTTCCAGCCGGTGACGATCGTGCCTTTCTCCTGCAGGCAGAGGAGATTCTGCTGCCCGGGAACCTTGTCGCCGAAAAGACAGCCCTCGGCGTACTGATGATCGAGAAAACAGCGATCGTGCCGCCTTCCCGGCATGCCGAGATCCAGCCCCTTTCAGTTGAAGATGTTCCGGAAATGGTCGCGCTGGCGGAACTGACACAACCCGGTCCCTTCACGGACCGCACGCCCGAACTCGGCACCTTTTTCGGCGTGAGACTTGACGGCCGCCTCGCGGCGATGGGCGGAACGCGGCTCAACCTCAGCGGCTACAGGGAAATCAGCGGGCTTTGTACCCATCCCGACTTTCAAGGGCGCGGCCTTGCAAGCGCCCTCACCCTGCATATTGCCGCAATGATACGGGCTGATGGCGACACACCGTTTCTCCATGCCTATGCGGACAATCACGGCGCGATCGGGCTTTACCGCAAACTCGGGTTCGAAATCTGGAACGAGGTCAATGTCGCCGTGGTGCGCCGCCGAACCTGATCTGCGAACGCGGAACCTCGGGTGACCGGCGGGTATCTCACTCCCGGTCCCGTCGCCACGCCTTCACCCGTTGCCGCACGAGCCGAAGCGAACGCCCCCTCTCCCGCTGGGAGAGGTTCCCGATCCGGCGAGCAAAGACCCCGTTCGGCCCAAGGCAACAAAGCGCCTGCGGGAACTGTCTGCCCGCAAAGCGTTGCTGTTATCAAAAGTTGCGTTTGTGCAACACGCGCCCATCAACGCGCGTTCCTCCAACGGTGTTAGATTGCAATCAGAAAGCGCATTCATTAGGTCTTGCATCATTGTATAAAATTACAAGGTACGACAATGCGCTCACTCCTCCTTTCCATCCCTATTCTATTGTCTCCAGCTCTCGCTCTGGCGGACACGATCCGGGAAACCGTTCCGGCAAATAAGGCAAGCGCGGTTGGATCCCACGCAACCTACAGGCCAGACTGCGGTGGCGGAGTGATCCCCAGGATGAAGGTTACCCGGCAGCCGAAAAACGGTTCCGTGTCCTTCCAGCAGGTCACCAGAACGCTTAGCGAAAAGGCTGGGCGTTGCGCCGGCAGGCCCGTCAAGGGCACGGTCGTCATCTACACGCCGAACAGGGGGTTCCGCGGCGAGGATGTGTTCAACGTCAGGTTCACGATGGACATGCACACCTATGGCACGGCGAAGATCCGAAACATTTCGAAGAAGTACATCATCCAGGTCAAGTAACCGGTTGCCCGGCCGCCACGCGGCCGGGTCTCACCTGTCCTGCCACCCGTACAGCCAGTAAGCGCCCTGCAGATAGAACTTGCGGAACAGCGGCAGCGGAAATTTCTTCAGTGGCTGTTGCAACGGCGAAGGCAGATCCTGCTGTTGAAGTGCTCCGGTGATCAACCCGGCGAGTTTTTCGCCAGAGATCGAGGCCATGGCGATCCCGCTGCCGTGCCATCCGAGCGCGCCATAGACCCCTTCCATGCCGGGCACCGCACCGACAAAGGGGGTAAGCGTGCGCGCCATGCAGACATTCCCATGCCAGCTGTGCTCGGTCTCGACGTCCGCCCATGCCGGAAACATGGTTTCGAAATCGGAGCGCGCGCGCTTGCGCATTTTGGCCAGGGCAGGTTCGGTGTCAAAAATGCCGCCGCGTGTTCCGAACAGAAACCTCCGGTCCGGCAGCAGGCGGAAATAATGAAGCAAAATGCGGGTATCGGCCGCCATGGTGTCCGATGTCCATCCCTGAGCGGACAATTCGCTTTCGCTCAAGGGGCGCGTCACCTGGATCGAAGACATGACCGGCAACGTCCGGCCGTAAAGCCATTTGGGGGCATTTTCCCGGGCATATCCGTTCCCGGCGAGCACCACCTTTTTTGCACGCACATAGCCATGCATGGTTTCAAGATGCCAGCGTTCGCCATCCCTGGTCAGATTTGTAACCGGCGATTTGCCGAAAATGCCGCCGCCCGCCTTTCGCACCTGGTCCGCGAGCGCAAGAACGTATGTCATCGGATTGAGAGCAAAGCCGTATGGCACATGCAGACCGCCATGAAAACCGTCGCCGCCGAAGCCCTCCTCGCCCAACGCCTCCTTTGAAAGAAGACGCGCCTTCATTCCGAAGTTTTCTTTCAGGAAGCTTGCTTCAGATTTCAGTGCCGCCACATCCCTGCTGCGATGCGCCAGGTAGATTTCGCCCCTTGAATGACGATCCGCATCGACGCCCCAGTCTTCGAGCCTTTGCGCAACCAGGTTTATCCCGGCGACCTGGTAGGCGACAAACCTGCGCGCTTCCTCCAGGCCGAACTTGCGGATCAGCTGACGTCCGTCCAGCTTCGTTCCACCCAGGCAGCAGAAACCGCCGTTGCGCCCTGATGCGCCAAAACCGACGTGCTCGGCCTCAAGCACGCAGACGGAAACACCGCTCTGCGCAAGTTTCAAGGCTGCGCTGAGCCCGGCATAGCCTGCACCGATGACAGCCACGTCAAACAGCGCGTTGCCCATCAACTGACGATCCGGGCGCGGCTGCCCGGCGTTTGCCTCCCAGTAGCTGCCGATCACCTCCCGCGCTGGCTTGCTCTGCTGCAGCATCTCAAATCCCCAGCCTGTCCCGCAGCGAAAACCAGGTCATTGCAAGAACCAGGAGCGGAAAGCGCAGGCGGTCACCGCCGGGAAACGCGGGAATGCTCAGCTTTTCAAAGACATCGAAACGTCCGGCTGTCCCGGCGACGGCCTCCGCCAGGATCTGGCCGCCGAGTGTCGCCATGGCAACGCCGTGCCCCGAGTAACCGGACGCTGTCAGCATATTGGGGGCGGGACGCGCGAAGTAGGGCATGCGCTTTGGCGTGATGGCCAGCGTACCGCCCCAACCGTAATCGAGGCCGACATCCTTGAGCTGGGGAAAGATCTCCTGCAGGGGCGAGCGGACAAAGGACTTGATGTCCTCCGGAAACCGGTAGCCATAGTTTTCACCGCCGCCAAAAAGCAGGCGCCGGTCTGCGGACAAACGGAAATAGTTGATCACGAACTTGCTGTCGGCAACGGCCACATTGCCCCGAATGATCCGTTCCGCCTCTTCATGCGAAAACTGTTCCGTCGCAACGATGAAGTTGTTTATCGGCATGACATGCGAGGCGGTCTGCCGGTCGAGCCTGCCAAGATACCCGTTGCATGCAAGAATGAGATGATCGGCGGTGACATTCCCCTGCCCCGTTGCAACCGTGATCCGGCCGCTGCCCTTGCCGTCGATTCCGGTGACCTTTGTCTCTTCGAATACCCTGGCGCCGGCCGCCTCGGCGGCGCGGCCGAGCCCCAGCGCGAAGTTCAGCGGGTGGAGATGCCCGGCGCCCATGTCGAGCGAGCCGCCGAAATAGCGCGGGCTGCCCACGAGGTCTCCGATTTCATCGCCATCGACAAAACGGATGTCTTCGTATCCGTAGGTTAGCCGGAGATGTTCGACATGGTCCCGGCTTTCCTCCACATAAGCCTTGCGATGATCGGCGTGCAGGATGCCCGGCGCATAGTCGCAGGCGATGCCATGGCGGGAAATCAGATCGCGGACGAGCGTCTTGGATTGTTCGGCAAGGTCCCAGAGCAACCTTGCATGCGCCTTGCCGTGCCGCTCTTCCAGAACAGTCTGCTCAACGCGCTGGCCCGACCCGACCTGGCCGCCGTTGCGTCCGGACGCCCCCCAGCCGATCCGATTGGCTTCGAGAAGCACAACGTCGATGCCGCGTTCGGCCAGATGCAGCGCTGCCGACAAACCGGTATAGCCGCCACCGACAACGCAGACCTGCGAATTCACGGATCCTTCGAGAGGCCGGTTTTTCGTCGCCCAGTTCGCAGACGCGGCATAGTAGGAAGGTGCATGCTGGCCCGGTGTGTCATTCGCCGTGAGGAGATCAAGCGCTGTTATCATCGCGGACCGCTAGCTCCCGTTGACTGAAACCCGGTGTTGAGCTGAAACAAGGTGCCACTTTCCCGCGTTCAGTTGCCAACTTCAAGACGAAAATCGACTTTCTTCGCGCAAGTTTCGCTTGTTTTTGCAAGCTCTTGGAACTCACCCGACGTCAAATCTGACCCTTGACAGCCCGGGCAGGACTGGTGACATGATCAAATTCAGATGACCCACAAGAAAGGCAAAACTGTGTTGGGACCTGCAGAACACCCCTGGCTCGATCCGCTGTGGCGGCGGGTTGCACTCGTTGTCTTTTGCGGCGGCTGGACCGTCGTGGAATTTGCGGCGGGCAACACGGGCTGGGCGAGTATCGTCGGTGCCATCACCGCCTACGCGGCCTGGTGCTACCTCTATGCCTACAAGGGGTCTGAAGACCCGTCCCGGGGGGACCCCGCGCAGGCGAATGAAGACGAGGCTCAGTAAGCGGCATGCGGCGGGCTCTGGCAGTCGGGATCCTGAATGCAGCGAGGACGGCTGTCCTCGCCGGGATCGGTGCGATTGTCCTCCTCGCCGGTAAGACCATCGGTTCGCACACGGCTGCCGCCAGCGAGACGGTTTCCGGTCCGCATGCGTCCGTGCAAGACACATTGAACAAGCGCTGCGTCGTCTGCCACGGGTGTTATGACGCGCCCTGTCAGCTGAAACTGTCCTCTCCCGACGGTTGGCAGCGAGGGGCGACAACGGCGAAGGTGTACGATTCCAAACGGCTGGAGGACGCACCGACCACGCGCCTTGGCATCGATGCGACGACCGTTCCCGAATGGCGTCAAAAAGGCTTCTTTCCCGTTACCGCGGACCCGGGCAGCACATCCGTCCTGGAACACCTGCTGAAAGCCGGGCGCCGGCAGAGCTTCGAACTGGGCGCGGCCCTGCCCGACGATCTCAACATCAGTCCGCTGAGACGCAACAGTTGCCCCAAGCCCGGCGAAATCGAAGACTATCTGTCCGACCACGGATACGGAGGCATGCCGTTCGGCACGGCGCCATTGCCGGACCGGGACTATGAAACGCTCCTTGCCTGGGCCGCCGCAGGATCTCCCGCCGCGAACAAGGAGATCCGGATCCCGGATCAAGTTGCCGACAGCATCACGGAGATCGAGACGTTCTTCAACCGGGATACCCTCCGGGCCAGGCTCGTTGCCCGCTACATCTACGAACATCTGTTTCTTGCACAACTGCATATCGAAGGAGATGACCCGAGGCGCTTTTTCAGGATCATCCGCTCGCGTACGCCAGCGGGACGTCCGCACGAAGAAATCCCGTCGCGGCGTCCTTTCGACGACCCCGGCGGCCCCTTCTTCTACCGGCTCATTCCGATAGACGGCACGATCCTGCACAAGGAGCATATCGTCTATGAGATCGGGGCTGACCGGCTGGCGCGTTACCGGGACCTGTTCCTCGCACCCGACTGGGACCTTGAGGCGCTGCCTCCCTATTCGAAGGAGGCAGGTGGCAATCCGCTCTCCACTTTCCGGGCAATCCCGCCGCGCAGCAGGTATCAATTCCTTCTCGATGACGCGCTGTTCTTCGTGCGCACCTTCATACGCGGACCGGTTTGCTACGGACAGGTCGCGGTGAATGTCATTCAGGACAGGTTCTGGGTGTCTTTCCTCGATCCCGATGCGGACCTTTCCGTCACGGATCCGAGTTTCCTCAGGGACGCGATTCCGGTCCTGGAACTGCCCGTCGCACTTTCGGACGACAAGATCTCGGAACGGCTCAAGAGTTTTCTGCTGGTCGGGCCACTGAAATATCAGGCGTTCCGGCAGCAACGCTACGCCGAACGGGCCGCCCGCGACGGCGGTCTCGATTATTCGGATATCTGGGATGGCGATGGCACCAACACCAACGCACGCCTCACGATTTACCGGAATTTCTCATCCGCATCGGTGGTCCCCGGCTTTGAGGGTGCAATCCCCAAGACGGCCTGGGTGATCGACTTCCCACTGTTTGAGCGGATCTACTACGATCTGGTGGCCGGTTTCGATGTGTTCGGCAATGTCGAGCACCAGTTGACCACGCGCATGTACATGGACAATTTGCGCCGGGAAGGCGAGCGCATGTTCCTTTACTTCCTTCCGGCGGACCGGCGCGACGCCCTCCACGACAGCTGGTACAAGGGGCCGCTGGCCAATTTGCTGGACCTTTGGAAGGAAAGCCCCATCGATGACACAACACCGACCGGCATCCGCTTTGAAACCGACAGGCCCAAGACGGAGTTTCTGACGCGTTTGCTGACCATCGCGCCACGGCTCTGGCCGGAAGCCGATCCGATCAACCGCTGCTCCGGAGATACCTGCGCCGACGCGACGTCGGCGGCCGGCAGGCTGCGCGGCCTGAGCGACCAGCCCGCACCCTGGGCGAAGTTCATGCCCGACGTTTCGGTCCTCGTCGTTGAAGACGGCGGCAAGACGGACGTCTTCACGATTGCCCACGACATGGCGCACAGCAACGTCGCCTTCATCTTCAACGAGGATCTGCGCCGCGAACCGGAGCAGGACGAACTCACGATCGTGAAGGGTCAATTCAGCAGCTACCCGAATTTCATATTCAGAATGAAGGTCGCACAGGTTCCCGGTTTCGTGACCGATGTCCGAGCCATCCGCAGCCAACGGGACTATCTGGACGTGATCGCGGCCCATGGCATCAGACGGACCGATCCGCGCTTCTGGGAAAGCATCGACCTGATCCAGGCCGAACTCAATGCCCAGGACGCGATCCAGGCGGGTCTGCTCGACATCAACCGCTACGCCGATCCCAAACCTCTGGACCCGATCGAGCGGCTGTTCGAGTTCTCGTTCTCCGTCGACTGACGGTCTTTACAAGGACCTGGCGTCATTGGCCGCCGGCTCTGCCGAGTTCATCGATCAGCCATTCGCAGAAAATCGCTGCATCCTGACCAAGTGCCTGACGCGGTCCGGATGTGACCAGATGGTAGCTGTGGCGGCTCTTGATCTTGCGGCTTGAGGAGATGACCAGCCGGCCACTGTCCAGATAGGGTTGCGCAAGACTTTGCAGAACAAGCGCGTGCCCGTGGCCGAGAGCAGCAAGTTCCAATGCGGACAGCGTCTGATCGACCTGAATGCCCGTGCGCTGGGGCACGGGATGGCCAAAGGCCCTGAAAAAACTCTCCCAGGTGTCGATGACCCCCATGATGTCGAGACGCACCGCCTTTGCCAGCGCCGCGAGATCCCTTTCCTTCCTCCCAAGCGCAAGGTCGGGATGACACACCGGGATGATCGGGTCATTCAGCAGAAACTCGACATGGCCGTCCGTCCAGGTTCCGTCCCCGAAGCGAATGTCGATTTCAAAGAGATCCGGCTGAAGCGTCTCCGCCCAGGCAGCCGAGATCATCTGCAGTTCAATGTCCGGGAACGCATCCTGAAAAGCCTTCAGCCGCGGGATCATCCAGAGGTGGCCGAAACTGTTGAGACAGCGGAACCGCACCGGCTGGCGGTCGCGTTCTCCGAACACCGAAACGGTTGCGATGGACAAATCCGAAAACGCCTTTTCGACGCTCGGCAGGTAGGTCTGGCCAAGCCGGGTCAGGACCAGTTCCCGGTGCACCCTGTCGAAGAGCGGAAAGCCGAGTTTCTGCTCCAACTGCCGCACCTGATAGCTGACGGCTGCGGGTGTGAGCAGCAGTTCCTCCGCAGCCCTGGTGAAGTTTCCGAGCCGTGCAGCGGCCTCGAATGCCCGCAGCCAGGGCAAGGGTGGAAGACTATAGGACATCGATGTCTCAAGTCATAATTTTCAAGTTTTCGCTTTTATAGACAGTATCTTCATACAAAAATTTTCGATGTATTGCCAAATATTTTTTCGTTTTGATCTTTTCCCGAACGCGCGGAAAATCCGAACCGAACACCATGTGTCTGGCGATGAAGCAATGGACCCCTTTGACTACATCATTGTCGGCGCCGGATCGGCCGGATGCATTCTGGCTGAACGCCTGAGCGCCGATCCCGGAACCTCCGTCCTGTTGCTGGAAGCGGGCGGACCCGACAGTTCGCCCTGGGTTCGCGTGCCGCTGGGATATGCAAAGCTCGTCACCAGTGCAAAACACACATGGCAGTTCAGAACCGACCCCGATACCGGGCTCAACGGGCGCAGCATCTCCTGGCCGCGCGGCAAAGTGCTCGGGGGATCCGGCTCCATCAACGCCATGGTCTATTGCCGCGGTCTTCCCGAAGACTTCGACGACTGGGAACGTGCAGGCGCTCGCGGATGGGGCTGGAAAGAGGTCAAACCCGTCTTCGAACGCCTGGAAACCAAGGTCGGACCCGCAGGTGAAAAGACCGGCGCGGGCGCGATCCACGTGCAGGACACATCCAGCCAGATCCACAGGCTGAACCGGCACTTTTTCGCCGCGCTCGAAGAAACCGGTCTGCCGAGGTCCGGCGATTTCAACGGTGCGGCCCCCGAAGGTGGCGGCGTCTACCACATCACCACGCAAAACGGCGAACGCTGCTCTTCCGCGCGCGCGTTTTTGCGGCCCGTCCTCGCACGGCCCAATCTGTCACTTCGCACCGGCGCGCGGGCAAGCCGCATCCTCTTTGAGGAAAACAAGGCGGTCGGCGTCCTGCTTGCGGATGGCGAGCAGGTTACTGCCCGGCACGAGGTCATCCTCGCAGCGGGTGCGATCGGATCTCCGCACCTGCTGCAGGTCTCCGGCATCGGTCCCGGCCGGCTGCTGCAGTCTCTCAAGATCCCGGTCATTTGCGCCAACGACAATGTCGGCTCAAATCTCCAGGACCATCTGGCGGCCACCTACACCTTCCGGGCCAGGGAAAGAACGCTGAATTCCGTCCTGCGGCCGCTGGCCGGCCAGGCACGGGCAGCTCTTGAATACGCCTTCGCCCGGCGCGGTCCGCTGTCGCTTTCCGTCAACCAGTGCGGCGGGTTCCTGAGATCGCACCCTGAAATGGACCGGCCTGACCAGCAACTCTATTTCAACCCGATCAGCTACCGGATGGCGCAGAGCGGGGCTCGAACCAGGCTGGCGCTCGACCCGTTCGACGGGTTCATCATCTGTGCCCAGCCGACCCGGCCGACAAGCCGCGGGCACATAAGCATCACAAGCGCCGATGCCTCCGTCGCGCCGGGGATCCAGCCGAATTCGCTCAGCACCGAAGAAGACCGGCAGGCAGTTGTCGCAGGTGGCCGGCTCTGCCAGAAGATCATGGGCAGCCATGCGATGCGCGGTGTCGTCGAGACGTCGCTTGCGCCGCATCTCGAAACGCTGGGAGACGCCGAACTGCTCGCCGATTTCCGGGAGCGGGCGAGCACGGTCTATCATCCGGTCTCGACCTGCAGGATGGGTGCGGACCGGACCGCCGCCGTCATCGACAACCGCCTCAGCGTGCATGGTGTCAAACGCCTGCGCGTCGTCGACGCTTCCGCCTTTCCCAACATCACTTCTGGCAATACAAATGCCCCGACCATGATGCTCGCCCTGAAAGGGGCGGACCTGATCCTGCAAGACCGGAAACGAGCCGCAACATGACAGACCAGACCATCGCCCGGACCTACCTGGCTACCGGCCACCTTCCCTCCCTGCCCGAAGGCCACTTCATCGATGGAAAGACGACACCGCCGTCGAACCGGAAAATGGAAAGCTTCGACCCCGGAAGGGCCGAGGCATTCGCGGAATTTTCTCTCGGCGAAACGTCCGACATGGACAGGGCGATCTCATCGGCTGAAAAGGCTGCCCACCACTGGCGCCATGTCCCGCCGGGAGAGCGATGCACGATCCTCAACACTGTCGCCCGCCTCTTTCGAGAGAATGCCGACCGCCTCGCGGTCATCGAAGTTGTCGACAGCGGCAAGACCCTCGCCGAAGCACAGGGCGATGTTCAGTCCTCCGCGCGGCTGTTTGAATATTACGCCGGTGCCGCCGACAAGCTCGACGGCCGGTCCGTCAATCTCGGCCCGGGCCACACCGCCTTCACGGTGCGCGAACCGGTCGGCGTCACCGGGCATATCATTCCATGGAACTATCCGACCTCGACCTTCGCACGCGGGGTCGCCCCGGCCCTTGCCGCGGGTTGCTCCGTGGTTGCCAAGCCAGCGGAGACGACTCCCTTCACGGCGCTGGTGATGGCGGAGCTTCTGTGCGAGGCAGGCGTTCCGGACGGTCTTGTGAACGTCGTCACCGGCCTCGGCTCCGACATGGGCGCCCAGTTGGCGCGCGATCCCAGGATCAAGCAGCTCACCTTTACCGGTTCTGTCTCAACCGGTATCAATGTCGCGCAGATGGCCGCGCCCAATGTCACCCGGCTCACGCTGGAACTCGGTGGCAAGTCGCCGCTGATCGCGTTCGAGGATGCGGACCCGGAAAAGGTCGCCGACGGCTCCTACTGGGCGATCTTCTCAAATTCCGGCCAGATCTGCTCCGCCGGATCCCGGCTGATCCTGCACAAGGCGATCCGCGATGACGTCCTTGCCATCCTCGCTGAACGCGCAAGATCAATCAAACCCGGACACGGACTGTCGGCCCCCGACATGGGTGCCATCAATTCGGACCTGCACCTGTCGCGCATCAAGGCACATGTCGAGGCGGCGAAGGCCCGTGGCGCAAACGTTCTGACCGGCGGCGATGTAACGGTCGATTCGGACAGCGGCAAGGGCTGGTTCTTCCAACCGACGGTGATTGCCGATCTGGGACCCGACGATCCGGCCGTGCAGGACGAGATTTTCGGGCCCGTTCTCTCCGTGCAGAATTTCGAAACCGAGGAAGAAGCCATCCGGCTTGCCAACGGCACCGAATTCGGGCTGATTGCCAGTGTCTACACGAGGGATGTCGGACGCGCGATGCGGGTTGCACATGCGATGGATTGCGGTCAGGTTTCCGTCAATGACTATTGGGCCGGCGGTCTGGAATTGCCGTTCGGCGGCAACAAGAAATCCGGCTACGGACGCGAAAAGGGCTGGGAAGGGCTGGATGCCTATACCAAGGTGAAGTCGATCACGATCAGCAACGCGAGTTGAGAACGTTCCATGAAACTCGACCAAATCGAGACCTTTGTCGTCGGCAATCCGCCACCCCGTCACGGCGGCCGCTACTTCATCTTCGTCAAGCTGGTGACAGCCTGCGGTGTCACCGGTTACGGCGAGATCTACAACGCAACCTTCGGGCCGCACCTCGTCGCCGCGATGGCGGAAGATGTTTTCAGACGGCAGTTTAAAGGCCAGGACCCGCATCACATCGAAAAGCTGTGGCACAGGACCTACGGGGCCGGCTATACACAGCGGCCCGATGTGTCGGTGATGGGGGTCCTGTCCGGGCTGGAAATGGCCTGCTGGGACATTATCGGAAAGGCGGCGGGCAAGCCCGCGTACGAGCTGCTGGGCGGCAGGGTTCACGACAGGCTCCGCACCTACACCTATCTTTATCCCGAGGCAGGCGATGTCTACCCCGATCCGGACACGCCCAATGTCTACAACGATCCGGATATCGCGGCCGAGGCCGCCGTCGCGGCCATTGGAAAGGGCTTCACCGCCGTCAAGTTCGATCCAGCCGGCCCCTACACGATCTATGACGGGCACCAGCCGAGCCTGCAGGACCTGGACCGGTCCGAAGCGTTCTGCCGCGCGATCCGGGAAGCTGTCGGCAACAGGGCGGATCTTCTTTTCGGAACCCATGGGCAGTTCACGGTGTCCGGTGCCAAACGCATGGCACGACGGCTGGAAGCCTATGATCCGCTCTGGTTTGAAGAGCCGATCCCGCCGGAAAAACCGGAGGACATGGCCGAGGTCGCACGCTTTACGTCGATACCGGTCGCGACCGGGGAACGCCTTTGCACCAAGTACGAATTTTCCCGCGTTCTGGAAACAGGGGCAGCGAGCATCCTGCAGATGAATCTCGGCCGTGTCGGCGGCCTGCTCGAAGCCAAGAAAATCGCCGCGATGGCCGAGTGCCATTCCGCCCAGGTTGCGCCGCATCTCTACTGCGGCCCGCTGGTCGCGCTCGCCAACATCCAGCTGGCCACCTGCAGTCCGAATTTCCTGGTGCTGGAATCGATCCGCACGTTCGAGGGGTTTTACGCCGATCTTCTGAAATCGCCGATCCGCTGGGAAGACGGCTACGTCATTCCGCCGGCGGAACCGGGACTTGGTTCCGACCTCAACGAAGACGTCGCCCGCGCGCATCCCTACGAAGGCACCGAGTTGCATCTCGGCCTGCAGGAAAGCCCTGCGCTGCCGCTTTGAAGGGACGTTGCGCAGATTCACCCGATAGGCTTTGATTTGCGTTAACTCTCAAGATGACTGAACGCCGCCATGGCACCGTCGGACTTGTCTGTGTGGTGATGAACGATTTTCCAGCCCGCTACAGACCGGCGGTAGATATTGGTTGCCCTGTGGGCGACCTCAACGGTTTCACCTCCTGGATAGAAGGTGCCGATCTCCAGACCTATTTCGTAGGCGAAATTTTCGTCGGTGACGATGAACTGTTCGGTCAATTCGACCTTGCCGCCGGAAAACACCTCGGCAACATGCTGCCATGCGTACCATAGACTGTCCCAGCCGACCTCCCTGCCGCCGTTCGGGCGCATCGCAGTCACCTCGGGACTGTGCAGCCAAATGTCACGCATAGGCGTCGCGTCCTTGTTGAAAGTACTGTTGAGAGCGGCGTAAAATGCGCGTGACGCCTCACGTACCTCATCTTTGTCACTCATTTTGTTCCCTGTCTGGTTCTCCCCGCAGGCGTTTGTTTTCAGCTCGCCGGATTGATCCTTTGGTACCCACGCTATTGAAACGGGGGCGCGTGTTTCTTGGTTGCGTCACAGGTTTGGGTTCCCCCCGGTGACACGCATCCGGTCTGGCTGGTGTGACAGCCGATGATGCTATTCACGCCAACTTCAGCCGCATGATAGTGGTACCCGAGTTTTTCCGAAGAATGCCCTCGGCATTCGTCGAGACCCTCCGGTTCCTTTCCATTGACGTCCAGAAGCTTGAAGAGACCATGGCCATCGACCGAAATGCCGACCTGGGGCGCGTGTCCGCCGGGGTCGGCAATGTCTTCAAGACATCCCGTCACGAAGTGATAGTGGTATCCCGCGAACGGGTTCACGTGCCCGCCGCAATCGTCGAATGGCGCGATATTGTAGGCCTTGAGGATCGCCGACAGCGGTGCCGGACCCTCGAACCTGACACCGTTCATCGATACACCGGCTCCCGGCTGGTCCTTCAAAGGCGTGGGTTTGTCCGCCTTGACGGGATTGAGCGGAATGAAAAATGTGTTGATCGGAGCGGCCACCGTCTGGTCGACTTCGCACTGGGCACAGTAGTAGTAATACTCCTTCCAGACATCGACACGTGCGGCCCCGTAACAGGCGTCGAACGACCTCGTCACAAGGACATCACCCGTTGCCGGGTCGTACATTTTCCACTTCGGATCATCGTAGAACTTGGCGAGATTTTTCACGAACTCGCCGTCGGCATCATAGACCTTGCCGTCGTTGACCCAGATACCTGCCGCTTCCGGTCCGTCGGTGATGCTGCCCGGACACCACGGCCCCGGCTCATAGTCCGGTGCCTGTTTCAGGATCAGTTTGATGCACTTGGCCGCACTGCCGCCCGAAAGCGTGCAGTCGACTACCTCGGGTTCCTGCATGAGCGAATCCGCGCTCAAGTGGGACAGAAACGCCTGCATCGCCGGCGACGCGTCAGCCGGTATCTTCAGATGACCTTCTTCGTGGGACAAAGCCGGCATGGTCCAGAGAAGCGCGATGGCAGTCAAAAAAATGCGTGGTAGGTCGCGAACAAAAACAATCATTTGGAGCTCCAGATCGTCGGCCTAGACGCTTGTCGAGACTCACGGTCAATGCCCGAGTATTACAGCTTGGCCAAGCTTCGACAAACGGCAGCAAGGAATCTCCTTACGTTGTAGTAGGCCGACCGCCTGCGGTCTGCCGGCTGAACACAATACCGGCCGCCCCCCCCCTGTCCGCTCTATTTCACCCGCACCGTGTCGAGCACCATGGCAACAAGGCGCGCGCGCAGCCGCTGCTGTCCGGCATCCGTGAAAAGGTCGTCGCCATAAAGGTGCGAGAAGGTTGCCCGGTTGGAGATGTTGAACACGCAGAACGCGGATATGGTCCAGTGCAGTTCGAGAGGATCGACATCATTTCTGAAGCTGCTCTCCTCCACGCCGCGGCGGCACAGGTCTTCAAGCCCCGTGATAATCTGGCTATTCAGCTGCGGTATGGTCTCCGACTGCTTCAGATGTTTGCCGTGATGGATGTTCTCGATCGCGATCAGACGAATGTATTCGGGGTTTTCCCGGTGAAAGTCGAAGGTAAAGGCGGCCAGCTTCGCAAGTGCGTCCAGGGGTGGTAGAGCCTCCAGATCGAGTTGCCCCTCGCCCTTGCGGAGCCGCGTATAGGCCGCTTCGAGAACCTTGGAGTAGAGGCCGCTCTTGTCGCCGAAATAATAGTAGATCATCCGCTTTGAGGTTTTCGTCCGCCGGATGATCTCGTCGATCCGAGCGCCGGAAAACCCTGCTTCGGCGAAAACGGACGTTGCCACGGCGAGAATGTCGGCCTTTACGCCCTCCGGGTCCTGTTTCCAGCTCGTCTTGCGCTCGCCTTCAGTCTTTTTCACGCGCCTGGCCCGCCGTTCGGAGAATTGACCATTGACAAATTAACCTTTTGGTACATTCTGAATTGCCTGCCACCCTGGTGCGTGCTTTGGAGGAGGGCAACGCGTTGAAGACGTCGATAGCAACGGTCTCCATTGCCGGAAATCTGCCGCAGAAGCTTGCGGCAATTTCCGCTGCCGGCTTCGACGGTATCGAGATTTTCGAACAGGACTTCATCGCACATGACGGTGGCGCTACAGATGTCGGAAAAATGGTCCGCGACCATGGGCTAGAAATTCTGCTGTTTCAACCCCTCCGAGACTTCGAAGGATTGCCTGTCCCCTTGCGGGCCCGCGCGTTTGACCGCGCAAAGCGCAAGTTCGACGTCATGAACAGGCTCGGAACAGATCTGGTTCTGATCTGTTCCAGCGTACATCCGAAGGCGCTCGGAGGCATCGACCGGGCGGCATCCGACCTGGCCGAACTCGGAGACACAGCGCGCGAGCACGGTGTGCGCGTCGGATATGAAGCTCTGGCCTGGGGCCGCTATATCAACGACCACCGCGACGCCTGGGAAATCGTGCGCCGGGCGGATCATCCGTCCGTCGGTCTCATCGTCGACAGTTTCCATACGCTTGGGCGCAATCTCTCGCCGGACAGCATCCAGTCGATCCCCGGCGACAGGATCTTTTTCGTCCAGCTTGCCGACGCTCCGCGGATCGACATGGATCTTCTTTACTGGTCCCGCCATTTTCGCAACATGCCCGGAGAAGGCGATCTCGATGTCACCGGATTTCTGAAAGCCGTCGCCGCAACCGGGTATGACGGTCCGATTTCGCTGGAGATTTTCAACGACCAGTTCCGGGGCGGCAGTCCCGAGCTGATCGCACGTGACGGCTACCGCTCGCTGATGGCGCTTGCCGATGACGTGGAACGGGATGCGCCGCAGTCCCGGATCGGCATTCAACCGATGCCGCCACGTCCCCGCGTCGAACAGGTCGAGTTCATCGAGTTCACGGCGGATGAAAGTTCCGCAGGAGAATTCGAACAGCTGCTGGCAAGCCTCGGGTTTCGCCTCGCGGCACAGCACATCAACAAGGCGGTCACCGTCTGGCAACAGGGCGGCATCCGGATTGTCATCAACAAGGACGACAGCGGGTTCGCACGCGAGAGCTTCATGAAACAGGGTCTCGGCGTTTGTGACATCGGCCTGCGCGTGAACAGTGCGCAGGCCGCGCTGGAGCGCGCCTCCCGCCTCGGTGCGAAGCCCTTTTGCCAGCCGCTCAACGACGGGGAAATGGCGCTGCCGGCAATCCACACCGTCAGCGGGTCGATCATGCATCTGCTCGACCAGCCAAGCGGGCTCTCCGAGGTCTGGGACGTGGAGTTCGAGCCGGTGGATAGCGGTTCCGATGCCGGACAGCTTCGGACCGTCGATCACATCGCGCAGACGATGGACTACGCGGAAATGCTGAGCTGGTCGCTCTTCTACACCGCGCAATTCGACCTCACCAAGCGTCCGGTTTTCGATGTGGTCGACCCTGGCGGCATCGTGCGCAGCCAGGTCATCGAGGCATCTGACGGAGGCTTTCGCCTGACGCTGAACGGTGCGGAATCAAAGGACACGCTCGCCGGACACTTCATCTCAGGCCGAAGTGCGTCCGCGGTGCAGCACATCGCCCTCTCCTGCAACGACATCTTCAGCACCGCAGCGGACCTCAGGTCCCGAGGTTTCCTGCCACTGGTCCTGCCCGGCAATTACTATGACGATCTTGCGGCCCGGTTCGGATTTGACGATCCGGAGATCGAGCGCTTGAAACAGTCGGCCATTCTCTACGACGAAGACGATCTGGGAGCCTTCTACCAGATTTACAGCCGGCCCGTGGCCGGCGGGTTCTTCTTCGAAATCGTTCAGCGAACGGGCAATTATGCGGGCTATGGCGGGCCGAATGCCCCGTTCCGGACGGCTGCCATGAAGCGGCTGATGCGGCAGGAGACGACAAGACCCTCATCAACATCGGCCTGATCGGCTCCGGGCGCATCAGCGACACTTACCTCAGGAACTGTGCAGTGTTTGAAGGATTGGAGATCACCGCCTGCGCCAGCGTCGACATCGAGGAAAGCAGGACCAAGGCTGCGCAACATGGTGTGCGTTTCATTCGTGCCACCATCGTGTCGCACAACGAGGGCAGCATCCGGGTGGATTTTTGCCGCCGAGCGATGACCTGGCATTTTCCCGGCACCAAATCAGTCCATTTTCAAGAAAACCAAGCCCTCCCCATCACTTGACCGTCAGCACCGGTTTTCCTAGCCTCACGGCACGACGCCAATGGATGCATGCAAGTGTGGGGGCTGGAAATGGATGCAGCGGAAGCGGCGATGCTTTGCCTGATCGCCGTGATCGGTCACCTCATGGCCCTGTTCTGGTTATGCGTCGAGGACTATGAAGTCGATCTCTCGCGCGACCGGATCTACAGTCTGCCGATCAAGGACCCGCAGGTGCGGCGGGAACTGAAGAACTCCCTGCACACACCGCTGCACGCGCTCATGCTGATGATATGCCTGCTGTTCGGGCTCTTCGACAGCCGGTCGGCCGCCAGCTTCTTCGGCAGCCTGCTGCTCACGGCGCTCTGGGCCGAGATCTGGCACTATGCGTCCCACCGCGCCTTTCATCTGAAATCTCTCCACTGGATCCATGCCGAGCATCACCGCAGCCGCCTGTCCAGCCCGTTCACGGCGCTGTCCTTTTCCTTCTGGGAAAAGTTCATTTTCGACCTCGGCATTCTCGGGGCGCTTGCGCTGGTCGCCCAGTTCCTGATGCCGCTGAACTTCTTCGGCATCGCGACCTGGTTTGCGCTTTACCTCGTGATAAATTCCTACGGTCACGCCAACTACGAAATCCGCTCCGAAAACTTCATGAAGGTCAAAGGCAAGTACATCACGTCGACGGTGTACCATGCGCTCCATCACTCGCGATACACGGGGAATTATGGCCTCGGCACGCGTTTTCTCGACCGCATGTTCGGAACGGAATGGCCGGACTCGGAAGCGGTTTTCGAGCGCGTGGTCGTGGAGAAAAAGCCGTTGACGTCGCTCAAGGAGACCGTGGCGAAACCGGACGGGAGCTGACCGATGGAACCCGACATCCTGAAGGAACTGACCTCCATCTGCGATGAACGCCGGTTCCCGTCCGGACATGTGCTTCGCTACGAGGGCGGCTTTGCCGGTGACATGCTGCTCGTGCTGGAGGGAGAGGTGGAAGTCCGTTTCGAGCAGGGCGACCTGTCGACCCGGCTGACATCCGGCCGCAACACGATCCTCGGTGAAATCGGCTTCCTGACCGGAAGCGGGGCATCGGCGCGCGTTGAAACACTCACGAACATTCGCGCGATCGGCATCGGCCGCAAGGAACTCGATCTCCTGGAAACACGGCAGCCGGACATGGCCGCCGCCTTTTCAAGATATCTTGCAAAGCTGATGCGGGCGCGACTGAAGCAGAACGACGTCCTGCTCGACGATTTCGAAAAAGCGGCCCCGCCGCCGCTCGAAGTGTTCCAGTGCAACACCGAGGATCTCATTCTTCGCGCGCAACGCCTGCGCTACGACGTCTATTGCGGCGAATTCGGGCGCCCGTCTCCTTACGCCGACCATGAGGCGCGCACGCTCATCGATCCGCTTGACGAGCACGGTACAAGCTTCATCGCAGTCTACGAGGGCGAAGACGCGGGAACCGCGCGTGTCAATCTCGCGCAGCACGGCGGGCTTTCCATCCTGCCGGAGCTCTACGGCATGGGCGCTTCCGAACACCATCCGCACAAGACCTGTGTCATTACCAAATACGCGATCCCGGAGAAATGGCGCGGCGGAGCGACCTACATGCGGATCTTCGCCGGCATCGCGACCTTCGTGCAAGCCACCGGCATTCGCGAGATCTACATCGACTGTGTGCCGGATCTCGCGCGCTTTTACGCGACAATGAAATTCCGGCAATCAGCAGACGAGTTCGTTCACTACGAGAACGGCCTCTCGGTCCCGATGGTGCTCGATGTCGCGGAATACCACGCGCGCATCCCCATCGACGAACGGCTGAGGCGCAACCGCTGGCGCTGAATGTTGAGGATCAGCCGGCAGCCAGTTCCTGCTTATGCGCCTCGACCAGATCCGCCATGCTGTCGAACCGGAAATCGACTGTCGGCATGTCTCCCGGGTTCATGGTCGCACCGAAGCCCTCCTTGTCGTGGCGGCGGTAGATCCAGCAGTTCGCGAGTCCGTGGCGATTGGCCGGAGCATGATCGTGAAACATGCTTTCGGCGGTATGCAGAATGTCGCGTCTGGCGATGCCGTTGCGGGCGAGCGTTTCGAGCATGTATTCGAAATTGCGGTCTGCGGGCTTGTAGCTGCCGACATCCTCGGCGGTGTAGACACCGTCGAAGTGGACCCCAAGGCGGCCGTTCGAGCCCGAAAAACTAAGATTGTCCGTATTGGTCAGGACAACCAGCTTGAAGTGCTCTTTCAGATAGGCGAGCGCCTCCCTGCTGTCGTCGAAGGTCGGCCATTGACGCACGGACAGGCCGTAGGCCGCACATTCCTCCCAGGTGGCGTCGGCGTCCCATTCTTCGGCGAGACGCCGATAGACAACGCCCAGCAGATCCGAATACTTCTTTGCCGGTGTCCAGCGCTGGCTGGTGGATTCGTGATACGCGTGCGCTTCCAGAATGTCGTCCCGGCTCAGGTGCCGGCTGACCTTGTCCGTCAGCGGTTCCAGCGCGGTCACCATGCCGCTCTCCCAATCGATCAGCGTGCCGTAGACGTCAAACGTGAGAGCCTTGAAATCAGAAAGCTTCATTGGGGTGTCCGATCTGTTGAAGAGGTTATGAAGATCCGGCGCATCATTTCCGCCGCCTCAGGAAATCGACAAGCAGGCCGGAAATCATTTCAGGCTGATCCTCCATCGCGAAGTGCCCGCAGTTTTCAAGAACATGCAATTCCGAGCCCGGGATTGCGTCGTGAAGCTTGTGCGCCCAGTCGACAACCTGCCAGGCATCGTCGGCGCCCCAGATAAGCTGCACCGGGAGCCCACCGAGTTCGTGCAGCCGGTCTGCAACGTCCTGCGTGTGACGCGGATCGTAATGCCCGACCTGATGCTGGAAGAGGCTGCCCTGGCCGATCGGGCCTGATATGAAATCCAGATAAATGCCTGCCGCTTTTTTGTCCAATCCGTCCGGGTTGTGAACGGTGCTGAGCAGCCAGTCGTGGAAGTGTTGCCGATGCTCGCCGTCACCCGCCTTGATGAGCCTTTCCAGGCCATTTCGCATCTGTTCGTTCGTGCGCTTCGACGGCCATGAATCGAACGAAACCGTGTCGATCATGGTCAAAGACCGGAGACGTTCGGGAAAGGAGACGCCGAAGCGCTGCGCGATGCCGCCACCGATGTCATGGGCGATAAGGTGGAAATCATCCAATCCCCAATGACGCAGCAACCCCTGAAGGATCGGAACCTGACCGGTGACGGAGGTGTCAACGTCCGGGCTCCAGGGACGTTCCGACAAGCCGAAGCCGAGAAGATCGTAGATGTGGACCTTGTAACCGGCGTCCACCAGGGCCGGAACAATACCGCGCCAGATATAGGACGAGGACGGCGTCCCATGGATCAGGACGACGGGTTCGCCATTGCCGTGGATGCCATGGGCAATGCGGGTGTTGTCGATCAGCGCGTGGTCATTAACGAGATGCATGTGTGCCGCTCCGTGGAATGAGGTCTTTCCAAATTCCTAGCGCACACCTATGATATGAAGCAAATGAATGAATGTCATTCCATCATCTAATTTTGTCATAGGAGGCCCAAATGCCGGAACGTCTGGAGATCGATGCCCTTCGCGCGCTGCTGACGATCGTGCAGCAGGGCGGCGTTACCAGGGCTGCCGAGCATCTTTGCGTGTCCCAGTCGGCGGTCAGTCACAAGATCCGGCGGCTGGAGCAGAACCTTGATTGCGAGCTTCTGACCAGGCGTACGGGCGCACCGCTACTGACAGAAGACGGTGAACGGCTCAGAACCTATGCAAGCCGGATTGTCGATCTGCATGACGAGGCGCTGGCATCGCTTCGAAAGCGGCCGGTGTCCGGCACAATCCGGCTTGGGATGACCGAGGACACGACAACGAGCGGCGTTGCCCGGATCCTCGGCCGGTTCACACGGCTGTTTCCGGAGATCACGGTTCACACGCGCGCAAGCCAGAGCCTGTGCGTGCAGGACTGGCTGCAGGCGGGCAAACTCGATGTCGCCGTGATGCAGGTCTTCCGGAAAGACGTGAAACCGAGCGATCTGATCCTCTTCGAGGACACGCTGCACTGGGTCCGGTCTCCAGATCTCGTTCTGGACACAGGCGATCGCATTCCGTTCCTGTCCTTTGACAGCAACTGCTTCTACAAGGTCTGGGCCTTCTCCGAGGGCCTCTCGGCGGGGCACCGGCTCGAAAACGTTCTGGAGTGCCCGAGCGCGGCGGGCATCCAGTCGGCGGTCAGATCGGGTCTCGGCGTCGCGCTCTTGAACGGGCTACACGTCACACCGGACATTGCCACGATCGAAAACGAGCTTCCCACCCCGCCGGACATCACCTACATCGCCCGGGTTCGCGACGGTGCGGCCAGTCCGGCGGTCGATGCCTTGATCGGTGAGATCGCCAAGGAAGTGCAGTCGGCCATCCCGCTGCGCATTGCGGGCTGAACCGCGGCCGGACGGAAGAGCCGGCCAATTCCGGAATACGCAAACAGACAAAACGGCGGCTGCGAGGAGGGGCAGCCGCCTTGAAAATTTACGTCATCCGGACTTCGGTCCGCAGTTTCGGCGGGATCAGGCCGCCCTGGCCTTGAATTCGATCCGGCGGCGGTGAAGTACAGGCTCGGTGTAGCCGTTCGGCTGGCTGGTGCCTTCGATCACGAGTTCGCACGCCGCCTGGAATGCGACGGAATTGTCAAAGTCGGCGGCCATCGGCCGGTAGAGCGGGTCGCCGGCATTCTGCTCATCAACAACCGCGGCCATGCGTTTCATGGTTTCCATGACCTGCTCTTTCGTGGCCACGCCATGATGCAGCCAGTTGGCGATATGCTGGGACGAGATACGCAGCGTTGCCCGGTCTTCCATCAGGCCGACATTGTTGATGTCCGGCACCTTGGAACAGCCGATCCCCTGCTCGACCCAGCGCACGACGTAGCCGAGAATGCCCTGTGCGTTGTTGTCGAGTTCGGCCTGAATGTCCTCCGGCGCCCAGTTCGGCCGTTCGGCGACGGGGATGGAGAGGATATCCTCGACCCTGGCCGCATCACGCGACCTTAGTTCCGCCTGACGGTTCGTGACCGAGACCTGGTAGTAGTGTAGCGCATGCAGGGTCGCCGCCGTCGGGGACGGCACCCAGGCGGTGTTGGCGCCGGACATCGGGTGCCCGATCTTCTGCTCCAGCATCGCCTGCATCAGGTCCGGCATCGCCCACATGCCCTTGCCGATCTGCGCGTGCCCCGGCAGGCCGCAGGCGAGACCGACATCGACATTGTTGTTTTCATAGGCACCGATCCAGGTTGAGGTCTTCATATCGCCCTTGCGGATCATCGGACCGGCTTCCATGGACGTGTGCATTTCGTCGCCCGTGCGGTCCAGGAACCCGGTGTTGATGAAGAAAACACGGTCCTTCGCCTGACGGATGCACTCCTTGAGATTGATCGTCGTGCGGCGCTCCTCGTCCATGATGCCCATCTTGAGCGTGTTGCGCTCAAGGCCAAGCGCATCTTCGACCCGGTCGAAGATCTCGGAGGCGAACGCCACTTCCTCAGGGCCGTGCATCTTCGGCTTGACGATATAGACCGACCCGGAGCGGCTATTGAGATTACCGCCGTTCGGGCCAATGTCGTGGAGCGCGATCAGCGAGGTGATCATGCCGTCGAGCAGACCTTCGGGCACCTCGTTGCCATCCTTATCCAGAACCGCATCGATGGTCATCAGGTGGCCGACATTGCGCACCAGAAGCAGCGAGCGGCCGTGGAGCGTCAGGGCGGAGCCGTCGGACGCCGTGTAGTTGCGGTCGCCATTGAGACGGCGCGTGACTGATTGGCCGCCTTTTTCGAAGGTGTCTTCAAGGTCGCCCTTCATCAGGCCGAGCCAGTTGCCGTAAACGACCACCTTGTCCTCGGCGTCGACCGCCGCCACCGAATCCTCGCAGTCCATGATCGTGGACATGGCCGATTCAAGGACCACGTCGGCGATGTGTGCCGCGTCAGTCTTGCCGATCGGGTGCTGCGCGTCGATGTTGATTTCCAGGTGCAGGCCGTTCTTGACCAAAAGGATTTTGTAGGGCGCATCGGTGTCGCCGGAATAGCCGGCAAACTGCGACGGGTCCGCCAGGGCGACATCCCCGCCTGCTGTCTTCACAAGCAACGCTTCGGCGCTGACGGCAAAGCCCGTCGCCTCCGTCCAACTGCCCGAAGAAAGCGGTGCAGCCTCATCAAGCACCTTGCGCGCATAGGCGATCACCTCGGCGCCGCGTGCCGGATCGAAGCCACCGGGCGCGGGTTTCGATCCCATCGCATCGGTGCCGTAGAGCGCATCGTACAAGGACCCCCAGCGCGCGTTTGCGGCATTGAGCGCATAGCGCGCATTCATGACAGGCACCACGAGCTGTGGGCCGGCAACAGACCCGATTTCCGGATCGACCCGGTCCGTGCCGACGCCGAAGTCGTCGCCCTGGGGCACGAGATAGCCGATGTCGCTCAGGAAGGCCTTGTAGGTGGCCATGTCGGGCGTTCCCGGATTGGCCTTGTGCCAGTCATCGATCTTTTCCTGCAGCGCATCGCGCTTTTCCAACAGTGCCCTGTTGCGCGGTGCCAGGTCATGGATAAGCGACGACAGACTGCTCCAGAAATGATCCTGGTCTATGCCTGTCCCCGGCAATGCCCGAGTGTTCACAAAGTCATAAAGAACGTCGGCAACTTGCAATCCGTGGGCATTCGTTCGGGCGGTCATTCGTTTCTCCAGGCGCATGGCTCGAGTATTGTCATTTAACCGGTGTTGTGGGGCGTTCGGCATCGTTCGTCAATTGCTCAAGAGAACGCATGACTTTTTCCAAAACGGAAAAAATAAACATTATTATATCTGAAATTGCACTCCCGGAGCGAAGATTTGGCTTTCCGTCCAACGGCTGATCCTATACCGGTGTCTTCTCCAGACTGTTCCGCTCTCCAGGCCTTTCATGTTCGCGATTGCTCGAAGATTCGGCGACATGACATACGGCAATGCCTTTGTCATGCTGACGCTCACCACGCTTTTCTGGGGCGGCAATACGGTTGCCGGCCGCCTTGCCGTGGGCGAGGTGTCCCCGATGATGGTGGTGTTCCTGCGCTGGGTCCTCGTTGCCGGAATTCTCGTTCCGCTGTGCTGGACCAGGATGCGGGCGGACTGGGATGTCATGCGCCCTTACCTGCCGCGCATGATCCTGATGGCCGCGTTCGGGTTCGTCGGCTTCAACTCGCTGTTCTATATCGCGGCGACACAGACGACGGCAGTGAACCTGGGCATCATCCAGGGGTCGATGCCGATCATCGTGCTGATCGGGTCCGTGATCTTTTTCGGAACGAAGGTCCGGATCCTGCAAATACTCGGCATATTGCTGACCCTGGTGGGGGTGACGATGATCGCGGCGCAGGGAAGCCTCGAGGTGTTGATGTCGCTCGCAGTCAACCCGGGTGACGGCTACATGCTCCTGTCTTGCCTTCTCTATTCCAGTTACGCGCTTGCGCTCCGGAACCGCCCGAAGGTTTCCGGCCTGACCTTCTTTGCGGTCCTGTCGGCCATATCCGTCGTGGCCTCGGTACCCGGACTGATTTTCGAAGTCTCGACAGGAACGGCGCAATGGCCGACCTTCGACGGCTGGCTTGTCGTGCTCTATATCGCTGTCTTTCCGTCCTGCCTTTCACAGATCTTCTTCATGCGCGGCGTGGATCTCATCGGACCCGCACGCGCAGGCGTGTTCGTCAACCTCGTCCCGATTTTCGCAGCCGTGCTTGCCGTCTCGATCCTGAGCGAACCGTTCAAGTGGCACCACGGCATCGCCCTTGTTCTGGTGCTGGGCGGGATCTGGCTTTCCGAACGCAAGGCCGATCCCGCGGCCTGAAAGCAGGTGCGAAATAAAATTTCAGTGAATTTGATATCGCCGCATTCACGAGGCACATTGGGTTTATGGAAACACCATTGATTACAGGCGCATTCGCGCTTTTATTGATAACAATCTCATTGCTGCAACCGCTCGCCCGGCGGCTTGGTCTCGCCCCAAGCGTGCTGCTTGCGATCGTCGGGACCCTGATTGGCATCTCGGCCACCTATCTGTTCTACACGAACCATACCAACCGCTTCGACGATTTTGCCGAGATCTTTGCCGATCCGCCTCTGAACTCGGAAATGATCCTCTACATGTTCCTGCCGTTGCTGCTGTTCCAGACAACGATCACGCTCGATATCCGCAGGATCCTGGAAGACATCGTTCCGATCCTGGTGATGGCGGTCCTGGCGGTGTTTGTCGCGACCGGGTTCATCGGTTTCGCGCTCTATCCGCTGGCATCGGTATTCCTGTCGCCCGAAATCACGCTGATCGTGTGCCTGCTGCTCGGAGCAATCGTTGCGACCACCGACCCGGTGGCCGTCGTCGCCATTTTCAGGGATATCGGCGCGCCTGCCCGGCTCGGCCGGATCGTCGAAGGAGAAAGCCTTCTGAACGATGCCGCCGCGATCGTGATCTTCGTCATCCTGCTCGGGGTGCTGACACAGCACGAAACGATCACCCCGAGCGAGGCGGCCATCGCGTTCGGCAGATCCTTCATCGGCGGACTGGTCGTGGGTGCGATCCTGGCCCGCGTCGCAGTCAGTCTCCTGGCGCTGATGCGCGACCTGCCGCTGGCGCAGGTCACCCTCAGCCTTGCCCTTCCCTACGGTACATATGTGCTGAGTGACCAGTTCGCGGATGTTTCGGCGGTCGTTGCCGTCGTGTGCGCGGGCACGATCTTCAACCTTTACGGACTGTCGCGCATCCAGCCGTCGAACTGGCAGTTCCTGCATTCTGTCTGGGAACAGCTTTCCTTCTGGGCGGCCTCGCTGATCTTTCTCCTGTCCGCCATCCTCATTCCCAAGCTGGTTGGCGGGTTCGCGCCCATCGACATCCTGTTGCTGGCCGTCGTAATCGTCGCAGCACTGGCCGCGCGTGCGCTGGTGATTTTCGGGCTTCTGCCGATGATGAGCCTGTTCGGCGCGGGACAATCCGTCAGCAACAAGTACAAGACTGTCATTCTTTGGGGCGGCATGCGCGGCGCAGTCACGCTGATCCTTGCGCTCAGCGTTTCGGAGCACGCGGTCCTCAACGAGGAAGTGTCCGGCTTCGTCACCAAACTTGCCACCGGCTTTGTCCTGTTCACACTGCTCGTCTACGGCACCAGCCTGAAGCCCCTGATCCGTCTTCTTGGACTGGACCGGCTGAATGCGAGGGACGAGGCGCTCAGAACGCAGTTTCTTTCCCTCGCGATGCTGGATGTGCGCTCGGAGCTCGAAAGCGCCGCAAAGATCTATCACATCGACGAACGGGTCGCCTCGGGTGTTCTGAAAGGCTACGAGGACCGGGCAGCGGCAGCGGCCTCCGAAACAAACAAGCTTGAGGAACTCTCGGACTGGGACCGCGTCCGCATCGGCCTGATCGCGCTGGCCGACCGGGAGCAGCAACTCGTGCTCGAGCACTTTCACGAAAAGACAATCTCGGGGCGCGCGGTTTCGCGGTTCCTGACCCTGACAGGACAGATCGGCGACCTGACCCGAAGCGATGGCCGCGCAGGCTATAACAAGGCCACCCGGCAGCCCCTGAAATTCGGCTTCGGCTTCCGGTTTGCGCAGGCTCTCCAGAGACGCCTTCGGATCGCGCGGCCGCTGGCCAATCAGCTTGCCGACCGGTTCGAGTTTCTCTTGATCTACCGGATCCTTGCCGACGAGCTGATCGACTTCAACAACCGCCGCATCCGGCCGCTTCTGGGCGAGCGCGTCGGCGACATTCTCAACGACACGCTGTGCCTGCGGCAGGACGAAACGATCCAGGCCATCGATGCGCTGCGCCTCCAGTATCCGGACTATGCAGATTCACTGGAACGCCTGTTCCTGCTCAAGGCCGGCGTGCGGCTGGAAGAGACCGCCTATGACGACGCCAAGGAGCAAATGCTGATCGGCACGGAACTGCACCGCGATCTATTGCGTGACGTGGAAAGCTCCAGAAAGACCAGCCACACGCGGCCAACCCTGGATCTGGGCCTGAAAACACGCGATCTCGTGAGCGCGCATCCCCTGTTCAAGGATCTTCCCGGCAAGCAGCAGAAGGCGATCCGCCGAATGATGCGGCCCCAGTTTGCCACGCCGCGCGAGAAGCTCATCCGCCGCGGCGACCGGGGCGATGCCGCCTATTTCATCGCATCCGGTGCGGTCGAGGTACAGGCACCGAGCCACAGTGTCCGTCTCGGACGCGGGGACGTCTTCGGAGAAATCGCCCTGATGACGGGAGGACGGCGCAGTGCCGACGTCGTCGCGCTCGGATACTGTCAGTTGCTCAGCCTCGGCGCCAATGATTTCAAGTCGCTCATGGACCAGCATCCGGACCTGCGCGAACATGTCGTCGCGCTTGCCGAGATGCGGCAGTTGATGAACACCGACATGGCGGAGCACGAAATAGAAGACCCGGTCGTGCCGCAATTCGCTTCCGAAGATCCCCCGCAGGACGCGGAAGAAAATGGCGAAACAACCGGCGGCGAAGGCAATCCGCCCAGCGCAGCAGAAGAGGCCGCGAGCCCGGCGGATACGGATGAGGAAACGGTCAACATCGAGGTCACGGAGGAAATCAAGGTGACCGAGACAATCACGGTTTCCAAGAGCAAGGACAAAACGGCGACCAAGAGTGCACCTGACGCCGACGCCGAAGAGGAAGCCACTCCGGAAACGGACACAAAAAGAGAGACCGCCTCGGTTTGAGGCGGTCTCCCGGAAAGTGTCTGAAACCGCTTATCCGGCCTTCTGGATCTCGACCGAATGCGGATAGGGGATGGAAACGCCGCCGGCATCGAAGGCTTCCTTGACGGCCTTGAGCATGTGGAATTTCAGTTCCCAGTAGTCTGCGGCCCCGCACCAGAGGCGAACGCCGAGGTCGACGGAACTGTCGCCGAGATTGGTAACGCGTACCCAGGGCTCAGGGTCCTTCTGGACGCGCTCGTCCGCATTGGCGACATCCAGAATGATCTGGATGGCCTTGTCGGCATCGTCGCCGTAGTCAATGCCGAAGGTCAGATCGAGACGGCGGGTGTCATGTGCTGAATAGTTGGTGACGACCGCCCCCCAAGCCTGGCCGTTGGGCATGATGATCTGGACATTGTCGGGTGTCACGAGTTCCGTCACGAAGATATTGAGATCCTTGACCGTGCCCGACGTGCCGCCGATGTCGACAAACTGGCCGATCTTGTAGGGACGGAAGATGATCAGCATCACCCCGGCAGCCAAGTCACTGAGCGTTCCCTGCAGCGCCAGGCCGATGGCCAGTGTGCCCGCGCCGAGCACTGCGACAAGGCTGGTGGCCTCGATGCCGAAGAGCTGGAGGATCGCGATCAGCGTGACCAGAAGGATCAGCCAGCGGACGATGGACGCGGCAAAGCCGCCGATCGTGTCGTCAATCTGCGGATGGCTGACAATCCTGCGCCGGACCAGTCCCGAGACCATGCCGGCCACGATCCAGCCGATGATGAGAACAACGACTGCTTTCACCGCATTCATTATCAGTGGCCCATAGGCGCCTACCTGATCCATTGCACTTTCCATGCGATCCCCCTTTTTGGAAACAACCCGACCGAACTGACCCGACTAAACTCCAGAATCTTGAATGCGTCAAAACAATCGGAGTTTCGACCACAGATTGGTGTGGCCGTCCGCACCTGTTCCTATGGATGTGTGTCGCGCCAGTCTTCCAGGAACTGAACCATGTCCTCGTTGCCGCATCCGGAAATGAAATCGGGATAAAGCACGCTGCCCGCTTCCAGCAGCAGGCGCGCGCAGGACATGTGGTCGGCTTCCGCGCGCTTGGGGGCGAATTCGGACCCGTGTATCACCGTGTCGAGCGCGTCGCCGCCGTAGTCGTTCTTGCGCGTCAGGTCCGGTCTCAGCGTGAGAAAATAGGCCGTTTCCTCGACAAGTCCGTTCCAGCCGGCCACATGAAGGGGCGGCAGGCCCATGCTGTCGGGCACATCCGGATCAAGGCCCGCCGTCACAAGCCGCTTCACGTGATCGAGCTTGCCCGGAATGAAGGCCAGCCGGGTCAACAGGCCCTTGTCTTCCTCGCTCAAACCGGAGAGATCCAGCAAACCGGGCACGCCCGCACCGGACGCGCAGGCCGCCAGGACGCGCTCATTCCTGCTGAGCGAAGTGGCAAATCCCCTCCCTGCCAGATGGTCCGCGACCCGGACGTTGCCATAGATGCAGGCCATTGCATGGGCCGTGTGGCCATCCCACACCGCATTCGGATCAGCGCCGAATTTCAGCAGCAGGTCGACCACCTCGACCGAAGCGCCACGCCGAGCCGCCTGGTGCAATGACGGGATCGTGTTCATGGGCAGACCGCTCGGATGATCGGGCACGGTCAGGTTCGGGTCCGCGCCCGCCTCCAGGAGCATGCGCACCATCTCCAGGTTGTCGAAATCGAGTGCCCGCGGAAGCGCGTTGGTGCCATCGGGTTTTGCGCCGTGTTTCAGCAGCAGAGCCAAGGCCCGCGTGTGTCCGAGTTCGGTGCTGTGGTAGAGGCTTTCGTCATCATTGGGATTGGCCCCCTGTTCCAGAAGCCATTTGCCCAGCGCGTAATTGTCCGCATGGCACATCGCTCCATAAAGCGCGGACAGCTTGTAGTCGCCATCGGGATCCGGCGAATAGCCGTCATCCACGTCGGCACCGCCCGCGGAGAGCAATTCCGCGATCGCGAGCATATCGCCGGATTTGTCCGGACTGCGATGGATCTCCTGTGAATAGGCAAGGTGCAGCATCGGCGACCTGATGCCGACCTTGCGCGTCGCCGATCCCGGATCCGCCCCGATCACGCCGCAGACACCGTCCAGATCGTAGAGCGCGACCATGAGACCCAGATTTTCGTCCTTCAGGTCCGGCTCATCCTTCAGCAGGCGCTCCGTCACCCAGTGCTGACCGAAGTAAAGCGCGACCTTCAGGCGCTCGGCCTTTTCTTGCCGGTTCATGGCGCGGCTTTCGATGGCGAATTTGAGTTTCGGCCAACTGTCCTGCCCGGCTTCGCGGGCAATGACATGCAGAAAATCCGCGTGTCTGAGCGGCCTGTCCCCGCTCACATGCGCGGACACGCGCACGGCGGCCTCCGCATCACCTGCCGCGTGTTGCTTCCGCAGCCGGCGCGCAGCCTTCTTGTGAGCGTCAAGTTCCGGGGGAATGCCGTTGGTCATGGCTTTTCTCCTGTTCGTACCGCCCGGACGATCCGCTGGTTTCGGGCGCAGGTGAAAAACCGGCTATTTGCATCTGGTGTCAGGGTGCTTTCGCTGTCCGCGGATCCGGTTGCCGCCCTCATCGGCCCGGAAAGGCTGCCTGAACGGGCTCACAATTGCAAGCCCGCTGCATCGCTTAGCGGCGTGCGCCAGTCAGGACTTTGCCGGCCCGAGATCCGCCGGGGCGGGAACGTCGTCGGGGACAAAGAAGTCCGGCGCCAGCGACAGGCTCGGATCGACCCGGTAGGCGTCGAAATCGGTAACGCCGCGGCTGGCAAGGAAAGTGTCGTCGATCAGGAACTGGCCGGTGAAGTCCTTTGACGGAGACGAGAAGATCTCATGGGCGGCATCAGCGAGGATGTCGGGCGTCCGGCTCTGCTGCATCATCTTGTCGCCGCCGATGATGTTCTTGATCGCGGCCGTTGCGATGGTGGTTCTGGGCCAGAGCGCATTAACGGCAATGCCCTTGGAGCGCAACTCGCCCGCCAGGCCGAGAACAACCAGGCTCATGCCGTATTTCGCGATCGCGTAGGGCGTGAACGGTGCAAACCACTTCTCCTGCATGTCGAGCGGCGGCGACAGCATGAGAATGTGTGGATTCTCCGCGTTCTTCAGATGCGCGATCGCGTGTTTGCAGCAGGCCAGCGTGCCGCGCGTGTTGATCTGGTGCATCAGGTCGAAGCGCTTCATGTCAGTCTGTTCAACCGGCGTCAGCTGGATAGCGCTGGCATTGTTCACCAGGATATCCAGGCCGCCGAAGTGGTCCGCCGTCTTGTCTATCGCAGACTTCACCGCTTCATCGTCGCGAACGTCCACGACCAGTGGCAGCGCCTTTCCGCCGGCCGCCTCGATTTCCTCGGCTGCCGTGTAGATCGTTCCCTCGAGCCTGGGATGCGGTTCCGCCGTCTTCGCGGCAATGGCAATATTGGCGCCGTCCCGCGCCGCTCTGAGCGCGATTGCCTTGCCGATGCCGCGCGAGGCACCCGTGACGAACAGTGTCTTGCCCTTCAGGGACATGCTTGTTTCCTCCGGAAAATTGCCGTTGTGACCGGGTGCCGTGCGCGAACGCCCGGTCATGCCTTTTTCTTGGTCATGAAGGCCTGGAATGCCGCAATGGTTTCAGGCGCGGTCAGCCGTTCGGCGAAAATGCTGATTTCTTCCTCCACACGCTCCGACAGCGTGCCGGTGTCTCCCTTGAGAAGCTGTCTCGACAGGGCCATCGCCTCAGGCGGCTTTGCCGCGATCTGCCTCGCGCAGGCAAGCGCCGCATCGTCGACATTGTCATCGACGATCTCGTTCACCAGTCCCAGACGCTCCGCCTTTTCCGCAGTCAGCGGATTGCCGAGACACAGGAGTTCGAATGCGCGCGCATGCCCCATCAGCTGCGGTCCGAGCAAGCTCGAACCCGCCTCGGGCACAAGCCCGAGATCGACGAATGGAGAGCGGATGAACGCGCGCGGACTGGCAAAGACCATGTCGCAATGCATCAGCAGGGTCGTGCCGACTCCGATGGCGAGCCCGTCAACCGACGCGACCAGCGGCTTTTGCGTGCGGACCAGAGCCCGAAGGAACCGGACCACCGGCGTCTCGGCCACCGCCACCCTTCCGGCATATTGTAGGAAATCGCCGATATCATTGCCGGCAGTAAACACCTCCGGCTGGCCGCATATCAGGTGGCAGCGGATGTCCGGGTTCCCGTTTCCCGCTTCCAGCGCATCGGCGAGATCGGTGTACATGGCGCCCGTCAGGGCATTCTTTTTCTCGGGCCGATCCAGGCGCAGGATCTGAACGCCTTCGTCCAGGCTAATGCGGATCATTGGTCATTCTCCCGTCTCAGGATGCCAGCGCTTCAGGGTCGAAGGCCTTGATCGCGTCCGCGGACAGAACGATGTCCGATTTCAATCCGCCGGTCTCGCCCAGCACCGTTTCGCAGAAACTGCGTGCAAGCAAAGTCCTCTCGGCCAGCCGTTCAGCCGGTTCCTCGGAGGAGCGGAGCGCGCCCCTGGCGAGCAGGGCACCGCCCAGGGCAAGACCCGCGACACGCAGATATGGCGTTGCGCCGGAAAGCGCGTCCGCCGTGCGTCCGTCGGCAAGAGCGGCAAGCATGTAGCCCGTCGCCTCTTCGAGGTCCTCAACGCTCTCACCCAATCGTGCCGCGGTTGCCCCGAATTCCGGCCGGTTGGAGGCGGCAACCTCACCGGCGACCGCCTTCAGTTCGGCAATGAACCCCTTGATATGCTCTCCGCCCGACAGCGGCAGTTTGCGAAGTACGAGGTCAATGGACTGAATCCCGTTGGTGCCCTCGTAGATCGGGGCAATGCGCGCGTCGCGCAGATGCTGCGCCGCGCCGGTTTCCTCGATGTATCCCATGCCGCCATGGATCTGGACACCCAGCGAGGCAACCTCGACGCCGAAGTCGGTCGACAGCGCCTTTGCGATGGGTGTCAGCAGGCTGGCGCGCTCGTTCCAGAATGTCCGCCCCGCTTCGTCTTCACTGACATTGGCCATATCGATCGCGTGGGCGCAGGCATAGCAGATCGCCCGGGCGACCTGAGTCTTGGACTTCATCGTCAGCAGCATGCGCTTGATGTCCGGATGGCGCGCGATCGGGCTCATCGCCTCACCGCTGTCGCCCGGCGCCCTGCCCTGCTTTCTGTCGATCGCGTAGTGAAGGGCCTGCTGATAGGCCCGTTCGGCAACACCCAGGCCCTGGATGCCCACGGCGAGGCGGGCGTTGTTCATCATCGTGAACATGCAGGCAAGCCCCCTGTTCTCCTCGCCAACGAGCCAACCGGTCGCGCCGCCCTCGTCGCCATACGCCATCGTGCAGGTCGGCGACCCGTGAATGCCCAGCTTGTGTTCGACACCGGCAACACGGACATCATTCCGCTCTCCGAGCGAGCCGTCCGGATTGACCAGGAACTTGGGCACGAGGAACATGGAGATGCCCCGGGTCCCCGCCGGCGCATCCGGCAAACGCGCCAGGACCATGTGCACGATGTTGTCGGTCAGGTCGTGATCGCCATAGGTGATGAAGATCTTCTGGCCGAAAATCCTGTAGGTGCCATCGTCGTTTCGTTCCGCCTTCGCCCGCAGCGCATTGAGGTCCGAGCCGGCCTGCGGCTCGGTCAGGTTCATGGTGCCCATCCATTCGCCCGACACCAGCTTGTCCAGATAGGTCGCCTTCAGGTCGTCCGAGGCATGTTTCTCCATGGCCTCGACCGCACCGATCGTCAGCGTCGGTCCGATCGCAAAGGCCATCGACCCGGAGTTCCACATTTCCATTGCTGCAGCGGAAAGCATCTGCGGCAAGCCCTGGCCGCCGGATTCCACGTCGGCCGACAGACCGTTCCAGCCCCCTTCGATCCAGGCATGGTAAGCCTCGCGCCACCCGGGAGGCGTGCTGACCGCGCCATTGTTCAAAGGCGTGCCGTGCTTGTCGGCCACGGCATTCAAAGGCGCAATCTCCTCCGCAGCGAAGCGGCCGGCCTCGTTGACGATCGCGTCGACAAGGTCATCCCCCAGTTCGCAATGGCGTGGATTATTCTGCAAATCACCAAGGCCGCACACATGCCTCAGTGTGAAAACGATCTCGTCGACGGGTGCGCGATACATTCAGGTCCTCCCCAGAACCGCCCGGCCCTATGTGCCGCCAGTCATTCTGTGTTTTCTTCGTTCGACGCTTGACGGATGCAGTGCTTGTCCGCAAAAGGCGCTTGAAACATCTCGGGACTGGACAATAGACCAGTTGACGTTAACGTCAACCCATGTCGCTACGGCAGGTCACTCACATTTCACAAACGGGATCCGCAAAACGGGCAAAGTAGACCGAATGCAGCTCTGGACCGTCAATTTGAAGAAGCCTGACTGGCAGGATGCTCCCGAAGCACCTGACGTCTGTGCTGCGCTGACTGCGGGTGAACTCGTCGCCGTTCCGACCGAGACGGTCTACGGACTTGCCGCCGACGCCACGAACGGCATGGCCTGCGCGAAAATCTTCGAGGCAAAGGGCCGCCCGCAATTCAACCCGCTTATTTCGCACGTGCCTAGCCTCGAAGACGCGTATCTGCACGGCCGGTTTGACGCGCTTGCGCTGCGCCTGGCCGAGGCCTTCTGGCCCGGACCCTTGACCCTCGTCGTGCCGAAGAACGAAGGCTCACCGATCTCGGACATGGCGACGGCGGGGCTGATGACAGTGGCCCTGCGCGTTCCCGCCGGGCCCGTGATGCGATTTCTTTCCGAAAGAACCGGCAGGCCCCTCGCGGCCCCAAGCGCCAACCTGTCCGGCAGGATCAGTCCGACCCGCGCGCAGGACGTCATTGACGAGCTCGGGGAGGCGCTGAGTTTCGTCGTCGATGCCGGACCTTGCAAGGTCGGAATTGAATCCACCATCGTCGGCATCGTGGACGGAACGCCCAGGCTGCTGCGTCCGGGTGGCATATCGCGCGAGGATATTGAAGATGCCCTGGGCACAAGCCTGCTCGCCGCCGCGCCGGGCATGCGCCCCGATGCCCCTTCCGCTCCGGGTATGCTCGCCTCGCACTATGCCCCGAACGCGTCCATGATCCTGAACGCGCAGGAAGTCACGCAGGACGACGCGCTGCTTTCGTTCGGCCCGGAGCGCATTCAAGGTGCGGAACACGCCCGTATGGAATTCAACCTGAGTCCGGATGGGGATCTGGCAGAAGCGGCGGCCAATCTGTTTCGCGGAATGCGAACACTGGACGCGAGCATGGCCGGAACGATCCGGGTGCAGTTTATCCCCAGCTTTGGGCTTGGCGAGGCAATCAACGACCGTCTGAAGCGGGCCGCTGCACCGCGTCCATGATATCGATAACCAAATGCGCTTGCCGCCGGCCGTGCCTCCGTTCCCCGGCGGCGCGTGATGCAATTTTCGGCTGCATCAAAAAAAGGCATATATTTCAGCGTTTCCCGACCCAAACGCGCGTCACAAGTTGAAGCCCGGACCGATGAAGTCAAGGCTAAAGATCGACAAGTTTCCAATATAACAGATAAACAAAAATCAAGTTTACAACTGCAATACACGCAAGAAATGAAGCCGGAATTTTGCGCGTGCAGCTTAACGTTTCGCGAGTTATCAACACCGACCTTCGGCGGATTACGGTAAAAAACTCGCATTCCCTTACGAGAATCACGTAACCTTACTCACACAATTGAGATGCAGCGGACCTCCCCTCGGGCATTGCGGTGCTCGCACCTTTGAACAGGCCGGCAACATAGCCGGCCTTCTTTTTTTGTTTTGAGCCGCACTTCCGCTTTCCGGACAGACGTTCGCTTCATGCGACCTATCATCAATTGACAGCACCGGTTCAGACCTTTCTGATGGGCTTGATCAATCCAAAACAGAACTTTCCGGAAACGCCTCTTTGTCTACGCTCCTTTTGCAACATTCCTGCTATCTCGATCACCTTACTCCGCTGGGACATCCTGAAAGGCCTGACCGGATCAGGGCAATCGACAGGATCCTGGAACACGAGAAGTTTCAGTCTGTTGAGCGGGATGTCGCCCCGATGGGCACTGTCGAGGATATCGCGCGCGCGCATCCCATGGGATATGTCGATCAGCTGCACCGGCTTGCGCCCGATGAAGGCGTTGCGAGAGTCGATGCGGACACGACGATGTCGCCCGGAACGTGGGAGGCGGCACTCAGAGGTGTCGGAGGCGCTTGCCGCGCTGTCGACGAGGTCCTTTCAAAGAAGGTCAGCAACGCGTTTTCCGCGTCGCGCCCGCCCGGCCATCATGCTGAAAAAGAACGGGCCATGGGGTTTTGTTTCTTCAACAACGTGGCGATCGCCGCGCGTTATGCGCAGGCGAAGCACGGGGTCGGCCGCGTCGCAATCGTCGATTTCGACGTACACCACGGCAACGGAACGCAGGACATTTTCTGGGACGATGGCAGCGTGATGTATTGCTCGACCCACCAGATGCCGCTCTATCCCGGGTCCGGGGCCGCGTCGGAAACCGGTGAGAAGAACACGATCGTCAATGTTCCTCTCGCACCCGGTGAGGACGGCCCGGCGTTCAAGGAAGCCTTCGAGGTTGCCGTGCTGCCGCGCCTCGACGATTTCCAGCCGGAACTGGTCATCATCTCGGCCGGGTTCGATGCTCACGCGCGCGATCCGCTCGGAGGCCTCAACCTTGTTGAGGCCGATTTCGCCTGGGCGACGCGCGTCCTGATGGATGTTGCCGACAGGCACAGCAACGGGCACGTCGTTTCGGTCCTTGAAGGTGGCTACGACCTGGAAGGCCTGGCCCGGTCGACGGCGGCCCATGTCATGACGCTGATGACCGGCTGAAGGTCGTCACGCCAAAAAATTCGCCGGGGATCATGGGGGGCAACTTCACATTCCCGGCTTGACCTTTGTGCTTCGTCCCGCGACTTTCCAGATACTGTCCGGCTTCAAGAGGGAACGCACCGATGAGTGACGCTTCAACAGACATTTCCGAACTGACTTTCGAAGATGCGCTCCGGCAGCTGGAGACAATCGTGCGCGAGCTCGAACAGGGCAACGTTCCGCTTGAACGCAGCATCGAGATGTATGAACGCGGCGATGCGCTGCGCAAACGGTGTGACACCTTGCTGAAGTCCGCGGAAGCGAAGGTCGAGAAAATTCAGCTCGGACAGGACGGCAACGCGCGCGGAACGACCGAGCTGGATCCGCAATAGCATAAGCGCGTCAGCCCCGAATTCCGGCGGACTCCCGTACTTTCGGGCAGCTCTGACGCCGCCTTCATCCACGTATGGAAAGTGGCCCTGCCCCGGGCTTCGCTTCACCTCAAACTGTTCAGGCCTGCGTACACATTAGCACCGGAACACGTCCTCCCGAACGCCTGACAGCTTCAACGCCTCTCAGAGCGGCAGACCGCCGCGAGCACCTGCCCGTACCGCGTTCGGGGCGCTGCAATTGCGCTTCTATTGCCATTTTTCGCGCGAATTGATAGTAATATTTACAAGTATAATAAATCTTTATGTAATATTTAGTTGACGCTTTGGACAATGCCATCACTCAGCAAGACAGACGAAGCAGATCTACTTTTACGAGTACTGGAATGCGCCACACACTCCGACGGATGGGCCTCCATTCTGGACTCGATTGACTTGAAGCTGAACTGCATTTCTTTCCTGTGCGAGTTCGCGCAGGGCGGCGTGCCCACCACGAATTTCGATGGCGGGCGGTCGTCGCAGCGACTGAACGACGTGTTTTTTCCGCGGTCGGCGCAGGGGAGCGAAGAGGCCCTGAAGTTTCTGCTGGAGGAAGCGGAACTTCGTTTCCCGTATTGCAAGACCACGCTGAGCAAGGGCGACTTTGGCAGCAACAGACCGGTTGCCGGTTCGCGGCAGCCCGTCGGCACCCGAACCGGAAACATCTCCGGCGGAACGGACGTCGACACAAACGCCGCGGATACCGCAGGGCTGGTCTCACCCCTGATGCGGGATGAAAGTTCGACAATCCTGTTCGGATGTCTGTTCAAGGAACACACGACCGAGACAATTGACGTCGAGGCTGCACACCAGACGTTCCGGACACTCACGAAGGTTCTGACGCCGGGCATCGACGCGTTCTTCCGGAGTGAGCGGCACAAGGCGAAAAACCGGATTCAGGAAGCACTCCTCCTGGGGTCGACATGCCCGACGGTGTTGATGACCAGTTACAAGGAATTGCTCGGGCATTCAGCTTCCGGACTTGAAAGACTTCTGGCGACCGGAAGCGTGCGGTTCAGCTCGTCCCGGTTCGAGTTCAAGAACAAGCAGCTGGAGACCGCACTACAGGACGTTCTCGACACATTTGCCCGCGGCGGCGAACAGGAAGCCCAACAGGAGAACAGCCGCGGGACGGTCAAAAACCAGACCGGCGGCCAGTCCGTCTGTCTTGAAGATCCGGACGGACGCCTGAAACGCATAACGATCAGGGCTGCCACTTCCGCAGCCGCACGAAACAACAACGGGAGCGCGCCCTGGGTCATCCTCCAGATATTCGAGACATCAGACCTTTCGGCAGCAGTGGAGACGGTCCTGCAGGACCGTTTCGAGCTTTCCCATTCAGAGGCCCATCTGGCGCGCCATCTGACAATGAGCGGCTCCATAAACGACACGGTTCAGGAACTCGGGATCACGAGAAACACGGCCAAGACCCATTTGCGGCGCATATTCGACAAGACCGGCGTCAATACGCAACTGCAGCTCGCAAGGCTGGTTCACGGGATCTCGCGTCTGTTTTGAATTTCGGAATGTTGGGAGACGTCTGGCTGCGCGGAAATGTCAGGCAGCCTCTTGCTCACGGCTGATTGTGCAGCAGCCACAAAAAGGGGCCGCGAAATGCGACCCCAAGTTGATCACTGTGCACGTGGCCCCATCGACCACATCAATTCCTTAGGCCAGATCACGGGCAGATGCATCACCCAAAAGGGTGACTGAAATTCAAAAACGATCAACACTGCCAAAATTGCACGTGATCTGCACGCCATATCATAAATAATGAGACACGATCAGGCGTATATCTCCTGTTGAGATGACGTAACAATTTGGCGCATTACTACCGCAGCATTTGCGCCCTATAATCCGTTGGTGTATGCCTGCCCGCCAGTTTCAAATTCGTGGAGCCTTCAGCAGAGTGTCTTCAAAGCCCGATACCCCACTTCTCGACAAGATCAATTCCCCCGCGGAATTGCGCGCACTGGATGAAACCGATCTGAATCAGCTCGCTGACGAACTCAGATCGGAAACCATCGATGCCGTGTCGATCACCGGTGGGCATCTTGGTGCCGGGCTCGGGGTCGTCGAGCTGACGGTTGCGCTTCACTATGTCTTCGATACGCCGGATGACAAGATCATCTGGGACGTCGGCCATCAGTGCTATCCGCACAAGATCCTGACCGAGCGGCGCGACCGGATCCGCACGCTCAGACAGGGAAACGGCCTGTCCGGCTTCACCAAGCGTGCCGAAAGCCGTTACGACCCGTTCGGAGCCGCCCATTCATCGACGTCGATTTCCGCAGGCCTGGGGATGGCTGCCGCCAGAGACCTCGATGGCGGCGACAACAACGTCATCGCCGTTATCGGCGACGGGGCGATGTCCGCCGGCATGGCGTATGAAGCCATGAACAATGCGGGACATCTGGGCTCGCGTCTTATCGTCATCCTGAACGACAACGACATGTCCATCGCGCCCCCGGTCGGTGCCATGTCGGCCTATCTTGCAAAGCTGGTTTCCGGTCCGACCTATCAGACCCTGCGTGATGCTGCAAAGAACATCGCCAAGAACCTGCCCAAGCCGGTCTTCGAAAAGGCGGCGCGCGCTGAAGAATATGCGCGTGGCTTCTGGACAGGCGGAACCATGTTCGAGGAACTCGGTTTCTACTATGTCGGCCCCGTCGACGGACACAATCTGGAACACTTGCTGCCGATCCTGAAAAATGTCCGCGATACGCATCACGGCCCGGTGCTCATTCACGCGGTGACGCAGAAGGGCAAGGGATACGCACCGGCAGAAGGCGCCAGGGACAAGTATCACGGTGTCGCCAAATTCGATGTCATCACCGGCAAGCAGTCCAAGCCGAAGGCGAATGCGCCAAGCTACACCAATGTCTTCGCCACCTCGCTGATCAAGGAAGCCGAACACGACGACAAGGTCGTCGCGATCACGGCGGCCATGCCGGACGGCACCGGGCTGAACCTGTTCGGCGAAGCGTTTCCCAAACGCACTTTCGACGTCGGCATTGCGGAACAGCACGCGGTCACCTTTGCCGCCGGTCTTGCGACCGAAGGCTACAAGCCCTTCGCCGCGATCTACTCCACTTTCCTGCAGCGGGCCTACGACCAGGTGATCCACGATGTGGCGATCCAGAGCCTGCCCGTACGGTTTCCGATCGACCGGGCCGGTCTTGTCGGTGCAGACGGTCCCACACATGCCGGCGCATTCGATACCGCGTTCCTGTCATGCCTGCCGGGTTTTGTCGTGATGGCGGCAGCCGACGAAGTGGAACTGCGGCACATGGTGGCGACCGCTGCTGCCTACGATGAAGGTCCGATTTCGTTCCGGTATCCGCGCGGCGAAGGTGTCGGGCTGGACATGCCCGAACGGGGCAGCGTTCTGGAGATCGGCAAGGGCGTTATCCGCCGGGAAGGTACGAAGGTCGCGCTGCTGAGCTTCGGTGGACGCATGAACGAGTGCCTGAAAGCCGCCGACGAACTCGACGCCGCCGGCCTGTCGACCACGGTTGCGGATGCCCGGTTTGCAAAACCCCTGGACATGGATCTGATCCGGCGTCTTGCGCGCGAGCACGAGGTTCTGGTGACAATCGAGGAAGGCTCAGCGGGCGGATTCGGCAGCCACGTTCTTAGCCGGCTTGCCGAAGAAGGTTTGCTGGATAACGGGCTCAAGATCCGGACGCTTGCACTTCCGGATGAATACATCGACCACGATAAGCCCGATGCCATGTATGCAAGGGCTGGCCTCAATTGCGACGGCATCATGCAGGCGGTGTTCACTGCACTGGGAACGGAAATGCTGAGCGCGCCGCGGCGCGCCTGACCGGCTCCCGGATCCGACAGAATCGACGCCCCAGACCGCAAATGCGGCACGCCTGAAATCGTGATTGACACGGGCCGTCATTACTGGAAAGGCTGGTGATCAGGATCAATCGCGTCGGCCCCGACCGGCGCTTTTGTTTTTCACCACTTCCAGGGGTCGATCATGGCTCAGACGCTCCTTTCCGTCTCCGCGCTCTTGCTGTCGGTTGCGTTGCTCATATTCGGGCACGGTCTACAGACAACCCTGCTGCCGCTCGCGGCGGACCGCTACTATTTTTCCGACTTCGAGATCGGGGCAATCTCGTCGGCCTATTTCGTCGGGCTTGTGCTCGGCTGCCTTGCCGCACCGCTGCTGATCATGCGCGCCGGCCATATCCGCGCCTTTGCGGCGCTCGTCTCGCTGATGTCAGGGGCGGCCATCCTGCACCCGATCATCATCGACCCCTATGCCTGGTTCATCATCCGCGTCGTTTCGGGCTTCAGCCTTGCCGGGTTCTACATGATCGTCGAAAGCTGGCTGAACGAGAGCGCGACGAACGAGAATCGCGGCACCATCATGTCGATCTACATCGTGATCGTCTTCGGATCCCTGATCCTGGGACAGGTCTCGATCGCAAGCATGAGCATTGCATCCTTCGTCCCCTTCGCCGTCGCCTCCGTGGCCCTGAGCCTTGCCGTGATGCCGATTTCGCTGACCACGGCAACGCAACCGGCGCCGATCACGCTGGTGCGTTTCAGGCCGATACGGCTCTACCGGACATCGCCCGCCGCCTTTGTCGGGATCCTTCTGATCGGGATCTGCCAGGGCGCGGTTTTCACGCTTTCGCCGCTCTACGGATCACAGATCGGGCTGTCGACGAACCAGTCCGCCTATTATGCCGCAGCCATCATCGGCGGCGGCATGATCGCCCAATGGCCGGTCGGACGCCTTTCCGACCGCGTCGACCGCCGTCTCGTGCTCGTCGGCCTCGGCGTTGCAACGACAGCAGCGTCGCTTGCCATTGTGTTCTTCTCGCCGACCGCGTTTCCGATCGCGGCGATGACCGCGGTTCTGGTGGGGATGTTCACCCAGCCGCTCTACGCGATCGCCGTGGCACATGCTTTCGACCATGCAGCCCCTGAAGATTTTGTCGAGACCTCTTCCGGTATGCTGCTCTCCTTCGGCATCGGATCGATCATAGGACCACTGGTCGCCTCGCTTGTCATGGGACAGATCGGTCCCTCCGGCCTCTACGTGATGATCGGCACCGTCAGTCTTGCGATGGCGGCCTTCGTTCTCACCCGCGTGCTTACGCGGCAGGCGCTTACCGACGACGAAAAGACGGACTTCGAATACGCGGCAACAGCCCAGGTCGGTTCGGTCATTTCTCCCGAGCCGCTTGATGCGGAGGCCGAGGAATACGTCATTCCGCCGGAAGAGTTTCCGGCCTACGAGGACGACATCTACAATTTCGATACCGGCTCCGACGAGACCGACGAGACCGAAGACGCAAAAGACGCCAAGGCAAAGTTGGACGCGGCGCCGGGCGATGCTGTGGAAGACGCAGACAAGGCAAAGCCGGCAGACGGCACACATGCCGATGATGCCGCGCCTACGAAAACGCCCGAAACCAGGTCCTGACCCCAGTGCGGATGTGCCTGCGCGCTTTCGCCTCTCGACACACATCCCGAACGGCCCTATAGCCGTGTCATGGCCTTGCGTGGGGAAAATCTGCAACTGCTGAGGCGTGAGCGTCACCCCCTGGTGGCGCTTGCGACGCTGGCATTCACGCTGCGCCTGTGCCTTGTTGTCGTGGCCAGTGCGCTCGCCCCGGAATTTGCCGCGGCAAACGGGTTGACGCAACTCTGTCAAACCTCGGGCCAACAGCATTCACTCGCGTTCCATGACCCGGCCGTTTGCCAATGCGGACCGGCCTGCGTGCACGGATGCTCGCTTGGCCCGGCTGTGCCGGCCGGCACGTCCGCGCTGTCGGCGAACGGCCATACCGCCAACGGAGCCTTTCTCCAAACGGACCGTGGGACACGAACCGCGTATTCGGGACGCGTCACGGCGATCCGGGGCCCGCCTCATTCCTTGATCTGACCACATCTTAAAAACTTCAGATACCAAGGAATTGTCATGAAACTCTGGACATCGATCGCCGCAGCGACGGCGCTTACTCTTGTCTCTCTTTCCGCCACCGCTGCCGACTACAGCGCGGGTGATCTCTCGCTATCCAAAACCTGGACACGCGCAACGCCGCCCAAAGCGAGGGCCGGCGGCGGCTTCGTCGAGATCGTGAATGCCGGCTCAGAAGACGACCGCCTCGTCTCGGCCTCTTCGGACGTCGCAAAAAATGTCGAACTCCATGAAATGACGGTCGCCGACGGCGTCATGAAAATGCGCGAGATGGAAGGCGGCATCGAGATACCGGCCGGGGAAACCGTCACCTTGAAGCCGGGGGGCCTGCACATCATGTTCATGGGACTGAACCAGCCGTTTAGGGAAGGAACGACTGTTCCCGTCGTGCTGACCTTTGAAAAGGCGGGGGATGTCGCCATCGAACTCGACGTTGCCAAGATGGGTGCGAAATCGATGAAACACGGCCACGGTGATCACGATCACGGCAGCCAAGACCACAAGAACCACAGCAAAAACTGATCTTGCAAGAAGAGGACACAATATGTCCGGTTTGAAACTCTTCCGTTACGTGGCCTGGGCGGCGGTTGCCGTTCTTGCCACCGCATCCGGTTTTATCGTTTATCAGCAGACCGCAGGAAACGAGAATTCCGGCTCGCTGATCGAACCCCTCGCCGCCATCGGCGGCCCGTTCGAGCTTGTCGACGGCAACGGAGAAACGGTCACCGACGCGACCTTCGCCGGCAAGCCGCTGGTGCTGTTCTTCGGCTTCACCTATTGCCCCGATGTCTGTCCGACGACGCTGTCCGAATTGCAGGGCTGGATCGAGGCGCTCGGGTCTGATGCCGACAAGCTGAACTACGCTTTCGTGACCGTGGATCCCGAGCGCGACACACCCGATGTGATGCGGGATTATGTCTGGGCTTTCGACAAGCGCATCGCCCCGCTGACCGGGTCACGCGAACAGATCGATGCTGTCATCAAGGCCTATCGGGTTTATGCCAAGAAGGTTCCGCTTGACGACGGTGATTATACGATGGACCATTCCGCCGCCGTATATCTGATGAATTCGGACAACAAGTTTGTCGGAACCATCGCCTATGCGGAGGCCGAAGAAACGGCGATGAAGAAGCTGCGCAGGCTGATCGCAAACGCGCCGGCTTCCAGCTGAGGACCAGAGGACGCAGACACGATCCGATGCGCATGCCGCTCTACATAGGATTGACCGCCGGCGCGACGGGCCTTGTCGCGCTGTCGGCGGTCCTTTGGCTCTACGCCGGAGAACGCGTCTATGCGGACCGGCTGCTGTCGGCCATCGCAAGCTGTTTCGGCTGAACCGCGCTCTTCATCTCTTTCGTGCAGACACTGCCTGAAAGGCCGGCCATGTCTTCCAAACGCCTCGACCATTATCTCGTCGACACCGGCCTTTTCGCGAGCAGGGCCCGGGCGCGTGACGCGATCCTGCGCGGCACCGTGCTCATGGACGGGACGGTGTGCAAGAAACCGGCGCAGAAAGTTGCCGGAGGTGTCTCGATCGAGGTCAACGACCCAGCCTCGGCCTATGTCTCGCGTGCTGCGCTCAAACTGCTGGAAGCGCTCGAATGGTTCAATGTCGAGCCCCGAGGTCGGATCTGCCTGGATATCGGAGCGTCGACCGGCGGCTTCACGCAGGTGCTTCTTCAACATGGGGCAGCAAAGGTTCATGCGATCGACGTCGGTCACGGCCAGTTGCATGAAAGCCTCGCGTCGCATCAAAGAGTGATTGCACAGGAGGGTCTCAACGCGCGCGACCTTACGAGCGCGCACCTTGGGGGCGACACACCGGATCTCATTGTATCCGATGTCAGCTTCATTTCGCTGAAGCTTGCCCTGCCCCCTGCGCTTGCGCTGGCCGCCGAAGGTGCTGAGGGCATCTTTCTGGTCAAACCGCAATTCGAGGCGGGCAAGGACAGGATCGGCAAGGGCGGCCTCGTCGATCCCGACATTGCCGAAGAGACCGCGCGCGGACTGCAAACGTGGCTGTCATCCGTTCCGGACTGGGAAGCAGGCGACCTCGTGCCCTCACCCGTGAAGGGCGGGGACGGCAATGCCGAGTGGCTGCTATACGGCCGGAAAACCGGCTGACCGGCACGCAGTGGCCCAAGCGCTGCGCAGATCCCGGATCAGATCAGTGACGGGGCTGGGTGCTTGTTGAGAGCTTGAAGCAAATCCACACCGTCACACAATGTCACCCCGGCCCCGAGCCGGGGACCACTCGCTGATCAGCCTGCCGAAGGGTCTGAATTGGCTGCGGCAGCGCAACAGATCAAACCAGTGTCTCTGCAAATGAGTAGGCCCCGGATCTCCGCTGCGCTGCGTCCGGGGTGACAGCTGAAAGCTGAACAAAATGCCGCCGTCCTCTCGTCGCCGCCCCAGCCCTGAGCCGGGGCCTCCTTGCTAGGTGCTGCTCAGGTCCCGGATCAGGTCCGGGACCGCGTCTGTGGTGAAGCCCCTTCAGAACCGGATCGCCAGCCGCGCCATGCCTTCCAGGGCGTCGATGCCGTCGGACAGATAAACCTGGCCGTCGGGGGTGAAGCTGACTTGCGGGCCCGAGGTTCAGATCAATCCGCCGGACCATGCAGAGCGCGATGAACCCTTGCAGAGCTGGTTGTCCCGGGCAAAGAACCTCTTCAAGAACGGCCGGTAAGCCACAATTCGCTAACGACTTTCAATTAGGCATGCGCCAGAGCTTGCCCCCGTGGAGCGTTGGCGGTATCGCTCGCTCATGAGTGAGAGAGAACTGACAATCAGCGAACTCGGCCACCGGGGTGACGGGATCGCGCAGACGGATGCCGGGCCGGTCTACGTTGCGGGCGCCCTGCCGGGCGAGGTCGTCACCGCATCGGTCGCCGATGGCCGTGCCAGAAACCCGGTGTTCAAGTCCTTTTCGCCGGATCGGATCACGCCGGTCTGCAGGCATTTCGAGGCCTGCGGCGGCTGTACCGTTCAACATCTTGCGCCCGCGCCCTATCTCGCCTGGAAGCGCGCCCTGGTGGAAAAGGCGCTGCGCGACCGCGGCATCGTGACCGATGTCTCCGGCACCATCGCCGCGACCGCAGGCGGACGGCGCCGTGCCGTCTTTGCCGCGACGCGCGCGGGACGGCACACGCTGCTCGGATATCATGAAAAATCGAGCCACAGGCTGGTCGATATCAGCGAGTGCCCGATCCTCGACCCGGCAATCGTCAACGCACTGGACGGCTTGAAATCGCTGGTGTCGGAGATCCTGCCCCGGAAAGGGGAGGTCCGGCTGACGGTGCTGAACACGACGGCGGGGCTGGATGTCGCGATCGACAAGGCGGACACGGCCTATGAGCGCAAGATCCCGGCCCTGTCGCAAAAGACGATTGAACTGGACCTTGCCCGGCTGTCAATCAACGGCGAAGTCCTTCTGGAGGTCCGGCCGCCGATGCTCGACATGGACGGCATCGGTCTTGCCGCCGCACCCGGGGGGTTCACCCAGGCGACGCTCGCGGCCGAGGCCGCACTCTCGGACCTCGTGCTTGACGGCGTCGGCAAGGCCAGGACGGTCGCGGATCTCTTTTCGGGTGCCGGCACCTTCGCGCTGCGCCTTGCGCGACAAGCGAACGTGCACGCCGTGGAAGGCGATGCGGCGGCGATTGCAGCCTTCGACAAGGCGCTGCGAAAACCGCGCGGACTAAAGAAGGTCAGTTACGAACGGCGCGACCTGTTCCGCAGGCCTCTGGTACTGGAAGAGCTGGAACCGTTCGATGCTGTCGTCTTCGATCCGCCACGTGCCGGGGCGCAGGCGCAAGCCGAACTTCTCGCGAAGTCCAAGGTCAAGACAATCGTTGCGGTCTCCTGCAATCCGGCAACCTTTGCACGCGATATACGTCTGCTCCTGGATGGCGGTTATTCGCTTCAAAGCGTCACACCAGTGGACCAGTTCCTCTATTCGCCCCATATTGAAGTGGTCGGTGTACTGATCAGGGAGTGATCCATGGCTAAGGCAAATGACGATGAGCGCGTGTCCGGCGGCGGCCGCAGCCTTCCCCCCGTCATGAGCCTTGCCCGGCGTACCCGCTACGCGTTGCACCAGGGGAGCCGTGTTGCGCTCTACACGCTTCATTCCGAAGCCATGCGCCGCATGAACAAGCGCATCCAGAAAGAGCTCCCGGAAACGCCGAAGGTTACCCCCGAAGGTCCGGTTCCCGGCCAGAGACGCATGCTTTCGGACATTTTCAAGCTGTTTGCCGACGACCTGAAAGCGGTCGAGGACGGCCTTTATCCAATGCCCTCGGACGGAACGCTCTCGCCGCGCGAACTGCTCGAGACGAGCCGTGCGTTTTTCAAGGACGTGCCCGAGGTGGCGCGGCGGCGGGCAACAGGCGCGCACCAGGAGGTGAACGAGGAGGTCTCAGGATTTGCCGAGGCGCTGCCGCGCTACTACCGGCAGAATTTCCATTTCCAGACGGATGGCTGGCTCACCGAGGACAGCGCCAAGCTCTACGATTTCCAGGTCGACGTCCTGTTTTCGGGCGCGACGGCCGCGATGCGCCGCAAGGCGCTGGTTCCCTTCGCACACATCCTGAAGCAGAAGGACCAGCGCAAGGTCGTCTATGCCGATGTTGCCTGCGGAACCGGTGGCCTGCTGCGGCCTGCCCTCAAGGCCTTTCCCAGACTGCGGGGCATCGGGCTGGACCTCTCGGAGCCTTATCTGAACGTTGCACGGGAACGACTGAAAACGCATCGCGCAAGCCATGTCACCGCCATGGCCGAGCAACTGCCGTTTGCCGATGCCTCGGTGGACGTTGTTTCCTGCGTGTTCCTTTTCCACGAACTGCCGCCCAAAATCCGCCGCCAGGTGATTGCCGAGATCTCCCGGGTTCTGAAGCCGGGCGGGTCGTTCCTGTTCGTCGACAGTCTTCAGACCGGAGACGTGCCGGATTACGACGGCCTTCTGTCGGTGTTCCCGCAGCTTTTTCACGAGCCCTACTATACATCCTACCTGCAGGAAGACCTGACTGGCCTTTGTGCCGAGCAAGGTCTGGAAGAGCGATGGATGGTGCCTGCCTTCGTGTCGCGCGCGGCAGAGTTCGTCAAGACACGCTAAATAGTCTCTTTCAGTGTCACTGAAATTTCTTCCAAGTTTCTCTTGAGACTGAATTCGTTCGCGCGTATATGCGTGAAGATGAGACTCGATCAATGGCTTTTGCAGACTGGAGAAGGACGGAGTGCATTCGCGCGCCGCGCCGACTTGTCGCCTGCGTCTGTATCGGCCCTTTGCAACGATCCGAATGTCTGGGTATCGCGGGACATGGCCCGCAAGATTGCCATCGCGACCGATGGCGCCGTCACGCCCAATGATTTTCTCGGACTGTCCACAACCAAGGAGCATCCCGTGTCCCAGGCCCGTGTCGCAGAAGCAATCCGCGCGTTTGAACGTGGAGAAATGGTGGTCGTGACCGACGATGACGACCGCGAAAACGAAGGCGACCTGATCGTCGCGGCGTCCAAGATCACCTCCGAACAGATGGCCTTCATGGTCCGGCACACATCCGGCATCATCTGCGCACCGATGACGGTCGCCAATGCGCGCCGGCTGCGCCTCGACCCGATGGTGGCGGAAAACGACGCGCCGCTTGCGACCGCCTTCACCATCTCCGTCGACTACCGGCAGGGACTCACGACAGGCATTTCCGCGGAAGAACGTTGCGCGACCGTCCATGCGCTCGCGAACCCGAATGTCGCTGCCGACGATTTTGTCCGGCCCGGCCACATCTTCCCGCTGGTCGCCAAGGAAGGCGGCGTGATGATGCGCTCCGGGCATACGGAAGCGGCCGTTGATCTGTGCCGCCTTTCAGGCCTTGAAGAGGTCGGCGTGATCAGCGAGCTCGTCAATGACGACGGCACCGTCAAGCGCGGGACACAAGTGGCGGAATTCGCGTCCGAACACGATCTCAAGATGGTGTCGGTCTCGGACCTGATCGCCTGGCGTCAGCGCACCGAACGCATGGTCGAGCGCGTGAACGAGCAACCGGTCGACACCATTGCAGGCCCTGCTTACGCAATGACCTATTCAACGCCCTATGATCAAATGCACCACCTTGCCATCGTCTACGGAGACATTCTGGACGGACGCAGCGTGCCGGTGCGGCTGCAGCTTGAATCGGTCCTGGACGACGTGTTCGGCGAGGCACGGCCTCTTGACCAGATCATGACACACTTCGCCGAGCGCGGGCGCGGCGTCATCGTTTTCCTGAGAGAAGGATCGGTCGGGGTCGCGCGCCAGTCGCGGCGTGCCCGTTCGGATTTCGAAGCTGCCGACACGGAAGAACACGGCTCGGCGCAGGCGCGGCAGGAACAATGGCGTGAAGTGGGTCTCGGCGCGCAGATCCTGAAAGATCTCGGCGTCAGTTCAATTCGCCTGCTGGCCTCGCGCGAGCGGCACTATGTCGGCCTGGAAGGGTTCGACATCAAGATCGACGAGACGGAGATCCTCGACACCTGATGCTGAGGAAAGACCCTTGAAAGCAAGCGGGTGCGGGATAAGGAATCCCGCACCCGTTTTCCATTCTACATCAGGTGTTCCTTGAAGAACGCGACCGTGCGTTCCTCCGCTAGCTTGGCGGCCTCCGGGTCGAAACGCGGCGTCGTGTCGTTGTGGAACCCATGATTGACGCCCGGATACATGTGGGCGACGTAGTCCTTGCCGTTCACCTTGAGCGCTTCCTCGTAGGCTGGCCAGCCGGCATTGATGCGTTCATCCAGTTCGGCAAACTGCAGCATGAGCGGCGCCTGGATGTTCGGGACATCGGCCGCGTCCGCCTGACGTCCGTAGAACGGCACGCCGGCGGCCAGTTCCGGATAGGCAACCGCGATCGCGTTGACGACACCGCCGCCATAGCAGAAGCCGACCGCGCCAACCTTACCCGTGCTGTCGTCGCTGTTGAGCAGATACTCGAAGCCTGCGAAGAAGTCGTTCAGGAGCTTTTCCCTGTCGACGGTGCGCTGCAGTTCACGCCCCTTGTCGTCTGTGCCCGGATAGCCGCCGACCGATGTCAGGCCGTCTGGCGCCATCGCCATGAACCCGGCCTTGCCGAGCCGGCGGGCAACGTCCTCGATATAGGGGTTGAGGCCGCGGTTCTCGTGTATCACCAGCACCGCCGGCAGCTTTCCGGTCGCCCCTGCGGGTTTCACCAGATAGGCATTCACCTCGCCATGGCCGTTCGGCGACGGATACGTGATCCGCTGGGTTTCTATGGACGCATCATCAGGGTCGACCTGCTGGGCAAGCGCGTAGTCGGGCGACAGCTGATCGAGGAGCATGGCCGCCGTCACGCCCGCAACGGCGAACTTTGCCGCACCGTTCAGGAATTCACGTTTCGTGATCTTGCCATGGGCATAGTAATCGTAGAGGTCCAGCAGTTCCTGGGGAAAGTCCTTCGCCGTCTTGCGACGGACCGGGGTCATGTCGTTCATCACGTTGCTCCCTGAATTGTGCGAATGTGTACGCAATCCCGCGATCATCTTAGTCAAGTTCCACCAGGTCCGGCGGGATTTTCTGTAACGGTTTGTAACAGACCGGCGCGCACGCCAGCCGTGCGGATATCGCAAAGGCAAGGCTCAGGAAAACAGCTCTTCGATCCATCGGCTGACGGCCAGCATGCGGGCAAGTCCGGCCTGATCGGCATGCTGCATCAGCCAGACCTCGCGCTGCAGGTCCGGCTTCGGCTCGTCCAGCACCTGGAGGCGATGATCCGTCCCGGCGAGCCTTTTCGGGATGATGGATCGTCCGATGCCCGCTGCAACCGCTTCAATAACTCCCTCCAGATCACTTGGACGGATCCTGGCGATCGCAGCCCCCTCACCCTTCAGATGATCGGCCATCCAGCGCGCCTGTGGCAGGAAGCTCATGTTCTCGTGATACGTGATCCAGGGCAGGTCCCCGGCGGCAGCGCCAGCCGGTCCGTAGGCGGCGTGTTCGAGCACCGCAATCCGCCGCGCGGTCACGTTCTGCCCGCCGTCACGGGGACGGCCGAGCCGGATCGCCATGTCGGTTTCCCGCCGCGTCAGGCTGACGTTCCGTATCTCGGAGGCCAGGTGCAACTCAATTCCGGGATGCCGCCGGCAAAAGCCACTGACCCGCGGCATCAGTATCCTGGTATTGACCACGGGCACCGACGAAACCCGGACCATGCCCTCTTCAGCCAGCCCGGCTCCCGTCAGTTCCGAGGTCAGCGCGTTGAGGGAGGTCTCCAGCGTTTCGCCGTGGGTCACCGCCTTCTGGCCGGCGGAGGTCAGTTCCAGAGAGCCGCTGGCGGATCTTTCCAGCAACTGTGTCCCGATTTCCTTTTGCAGCGCCGTCAAGCGCCGGGATACCGTCGTGGCATCGACGCCCAAACGAGCAGCTGCAGAAGACAGGGATCCGGCGCGATAGAAGGCGAGGAGGTATTTCAGATTTTCCCAGTTCATGACTGCATTATTGCAGCTCCGGTCTGCAATTTCGATTATTTACTTGCGTTTATGCAGCCTGCTAGAAGGCTTCTCGTCCAATCGGAAGAGGACCCATGCTAGAGGATCTGAGCGTCTGGACCGGACTGCCGCCGACGCAACTCATCATTTGTGCCGTGATCGTATTCATCGCAGGGCTGGTGCGCGGCTTTGCGGGATTCGGTCTGTCGGCGGTTCTGATGGCCAGCATCGTCGTCTTCATTCCGCCGGTCGAACTGATCCCGGTCTGCTTTCTCCTGGAGGCCGCGGCGAGCCTCGCCATGTTCCGCGGCGGCCTGAGAGACGCCGACATTGGAACCGCGGCCATCCTCGCGATCTGCAGTGCCCTCGGCGTGCCGCTCGGCCTCGCCCTGACCACGAGCATCGACGTTGACCTTTCCAAACTGATCGCACTCGTGATCGTGCTTTCGCTCACGATCCTTCAGCTCATGAAGATCAATATCCTTCCCGCATCGCAGAAGGTCGCCCTGCCGGCCACGGGCATTGCAGCCGGCATTGTCAGCGGACTGGCCGCAGTCGGGGGTATGGTGATCGCCCTTTATGTCCTGGCCTCGCCGAAGAAGGCGCGGGAAATGCGCGGGTCCCTCGTGCTTTACCTGTTCTTCGGAATGCTGACGTCGTCCGTGACGCTTTACCTGTTCGGCGTTCTTGAAGGGGACGCGATTACGCGCGGGGCGGTCTTTTCCCCTCTCGTCCTCGCGGGTGTCCTGGTAGGCAGCAAGCTGTTCAGCCGCAGTCTCGATCAGACATACCGGCGGGCCTGCCTTTACCTGCTCGTGGCATTCGCAAGCGCAGGCCTCTTGCGCCTTGCGGTCTTTTGAGTTGCGAAAGACTTTTGCCTAGCCGACCTGCCCCCTGTGACGCAGAAAGTGGTCGGCGAGTACACAGGCCATCATGGCTTCACCAACCGGCACCGCGCGAATTCCGACGCAAGGGTCGTGGCGTCCCTTTGTCATGACATCGACTTCCTCGCCCTGGCGGGTGATGGACTTGCGCTCGGTCAGGATGGACGAGGTCGGCTTGACGGCGAACCGCACGACCAGCGGATCCCCGTTTGAAATGCCGCCAAGAACACCGCCCGAATTGTTGGTCAGGAATACCGGCCTGCCGACATCGTCCACGCGGATCTCGTCGGCATTTTCCTCGCCGGTCAGGCTGGCGGCCTCAAAGCCGTTGCCGATCTCGACGCCCTTCACGGCATTGATGGACATCATGGCCGCCGCCAGATCGGTATCCAGCTTGCCGTAGATCGGTGCGCCCCAGCCCGCGGGCACGCCTTCGGCGACAACCTCGATCACGGCCCCCACCGACGACCCGGCCTTGCGCACGCCATCGAGATAGTCCGCCCAGTTGGCGGCGGCATCGGCGTCGGGTGAAAAGAACGGATTGTTGTCGACCTCGGCCCAGTTCCAGTTGCCGCGATCGATCTTCCGTTCACCAACCTGAACCAGCGCGGCCCGGACCGTGACACCCTGCAGAACCTTTCGGGCCACCGCACCGGCGGCGACCCGCATGGCGGTTTCGCGCGCCGAGGAGCGGCCACCGCCGCGATAGTCCCGGATTCCGTATTTGGCGTCGTAGGTGAAGTCCGCGTGTCCCGGACGGAAGCGGTCCTTGATCTCGGAATAGTCCTTCGAACGCTGGTCGGTGTTCTCGACCAGGAGCGAGATGGGCGTCCCGGTGGTTTTCTGGACGCCGTCCTCGTCAACCATCACGCCGGACAGGATCTTCACTTCATCCGCTTCGCGCCGCTGCGTCGTAAAGCGGGACTGTCCGGGCTTGCGTTTTTCCATATAGCCCTGGATATCGGCTTCGCTCAGCGGGATCAGGGGCGGGCATCCATCGATGACGCAGCCTATCGCCGGACCATGGCTTTCTCCCCAGGTCGTGACGCGAAACAAGTGACCAAAACTGTTGTGCGACATGAAAACTTCCAGATCTGCAGCGAAAAAACATCAGGCGCGAGCGATAAGCCAAAGCGGAGGGAAGCTCAAGCCCTGGCGCAAATTTGCTGCCTGGCGGAATAATTGCATGAACGGACTAACCTCAACCAATCGTGAAGCTTTCCAAATTTTTTTATTAAGTAAATCTTAGATCTTCATCCGAGTTAGATCAAAATAAAATGAACTCTTCCGCTCATCATTACTGAGACAAATCGTATTTCTTCTATAAATTTTTGCCAATCCTTAAGGCTCAGGTTCTATCAATTCACCGCAGAAATGTGGTTTTGGGGCACTAAAGTGCATATTCGTGGTTGGCTCACAGGTCTGATCGTCTTTTTGCTGGCACCCTGCCTGCTGTTCGCATCCCTGTGGTTTCACAGCAAATTCGAAGACGTCGGCTCGATTGATCGAAGTCTGGAGGGGCTGAAACTCATTCAGGCGCTCGGGCCGCTCATGCAGGAGAAAGCGCTGACCGGAGAGGTCAGCCGGCCAACGGAAATGCTCGTGCGGCAACTCGCATCGTTCGACACCGCTCCGAAAGAGGCGAGCCTCGTTTCCGAATTTGCAGCCTTCCTGCACGAACCAAGCGTTCCCGACGCCCTTCGCAAGGCAAGGTCGGTCGCTTCGCTCATTGCACACCAGTCAAACCTGAGTTCCGCATCGACCTACGAAACCGCCGAGCTGCCGCATCTGATCAGCTACACGCTCCTGACAGTGGTGATCGAAACGTCGGTAATGGTGCAAAACGGCAGGATGCTCTCGGGCAAGGATGCGATCAACACCTGGGACAAGATGCTCGTGCCCGTGCAGGGAGGAAGTTTCAAGGTGGCTGCGGACCACGCGTCGCGCGCCACGAAGCAACATTTCAGCCGGCTCAGCGGACCAAACGCGGCAACCCTCCAGGACAAGGCTGCAGCCTACCGGTCTGCGAACCTCGTTTATCAGTCGGCGGGTGCGAAGCTGCTGTCCTCGACGATCAAGGGCGAAACCGGCGCAGACATCCAGAATGAACAGCTGAATTCGGTGCAGCCGGACTTCGTCCGTTCGATATTCGCGCTTTGGCAGGAAAGCGTCGACTACCTTCACACGGACCTGCAGCACACGCGCGCGGAAACGATCTTCGCGGTTGCCCTTGCAGGTCTCGTCGGCGGCCTCGTCATCATCGCGGCATTCGCAATCGCGGTGGCCCTCAGCCGCGCGCTCGCCGACCGCACGCAGCAGGAGTTCGAAAATCTCGGGTTTCACGATCCGCTGACCGGCTTGCCGAACCGGCGTGCGCTGCTGAAGAAGCTGCGCTCCCTGGCTGACCGTGAAACCGAAGACCAACTGGGGCTCCTGATCCTGGACCTCAGACACTTCAAGAAAATCAACGATCATTACGGTGATCAGTCCGGTGACACTATATTGCGGGATGTCGCCGAACAACTCGTGCAATACGCGGAACCGGAAGACTTCCTGTGCAGAACCGGCGGCACGGAGTTCATGCTGTTACGGACAAATCTCTCCGGTACGGCAGACTTTGAAATGCTGCCTGCGAAGATTATCCGCGACCTGGCAACAGAACGCGAGATCAACAGCCAGAAAATGGTTCTTGAATCGAACGCGGGACTGGTCATCAACAGGCCCGGCGATCCTGTTTCGGACCAGTTGCTCGTCGATGCGGAACTGGCTCTGCGTTCGGCCAAGCAAAAGGCGCCGCGCAAATTCGCCCGCTTCACCTCCGAGATGCGGATCGCATTTGAAGAAAACGGTGAAATCGCCAAACAGCTCCTGAAAGCGCTGGATCGCGGCGATGTGGTGCCCTGGTTTCAGCCGCAGATTGATCTCAACACCGGCGACGTGATCGGAGCCGAAGCTCTCGTTCGCTGGCTGGACAGCGACAAGGTCCACTATCCGGGTTACTTCCTGCCCGCAGCACAGGAAGCCGGGTACATGGAACGGATCGAAGACATTGTCCGCCGGAAGACACTTGAGTTTGCCGCATCACTCGCGGGCTCGTCCCCGCGCGATGTACACTTCGGGCTCAACATTTCGGCAGACATCCTGAGCAATTCAAAAGCCGTGGAGAGCCTTCACCAACAGGTCATCGGCTTCGACCTCGACCCTTCCCTGGTCAGCCTTGAAATTCTCGAAGCCGTGATGATCGACGAAGACAAGGCCGCACCGATCAAGTCCAATATCGCGCACCTGTCCGATCTCGGATACTTCATCGAACTCGATGATTTCGGAACGGGCCATTCAAGCATCTCCAGTCTCAGGGACCTGAACATCAACCGGGTCAAGATCGACCGCAGTTTTGTCTCGGATGTCGATACCAAGCCAGATCTGCAGAAGTTCACCAGCGCCCTTATCAATCTTGCCAAGAGCCTTGATATCAGCGTACTCGCAGAAGGCGTTGAAACCGAGGGCGAACGCATGTGGCTCAAAGAGCACGGCTGCGACGTGATCCAGGGCTTTCTGGTTTCAAAGGCCGTACCGGAGACCCAACTGGGTGCGATGATCCTGAAGAACAAATTCGCCGCCCCCCTGAGCGCGATAGACGGAAGAAGTTCCGCGACCGGCTGAGACAACACGGCGGATCTTGTCAGGAAGCACGAAGCCGGGCGCGGGCCAGCTCCGCCTGCCTTTCCTTAAACTCTGCCGCCGCAAGAGACAGGCCTCCATTCGAACCGTCCACGAAGTGGATATGCTGGCTGTTGCCGATATCCTGCACAAAGCAGGTCATCAGGGCTTCGCTGGAGACATGCAGTCCGAAGACCGCGTCGCCCTCTTCGAACGCGGTGGCAAGACAGGACCGCAGGGATTCCAGCTGCGATGACGACAGATCCAGAACCAGTTGCAGACTGTCGCCGACCTTTCGGTGATCAGTGTTGAGACTGAGTTCCTTGAAATATTTCTTCGGATCGAACGGTCCAACCTTGAAACCCGTCGCGTAGCTCCAGACGAAAAAGAAGCATTCGACAGAGGTCTTCACCCAGCCTTTTGCAAGATTGCGGGCAGAGGTCAGGTTGACCTCGAGGCCGAGGCCTCTCGGCGGAAACCGGAACTTCAGATGCGCCTCGTCCGCCATCCGGGTCCGGGTGTCGTCGAGAAGGGGATTGAAACCGAGTTCGCCGGCCACCCTGTCCATCAGTTCGGTCAGGGATTTGCGTCCGGCCGGCTTCATGATCAGCGAAACGATGTTGCCGTTGAGGGCCGGCAGGGGTTCCCAGCGGCAGGACAGGCCGTCCAGCGGCGGCAGTTCGGCATCCTCGGCCCGTATGGCATAGGGCTTGACGGCTTCCGGGTCTTTCAGGAGCGTGTCGGAGATCCCCAGACCGTCTCCAACGATCATGGCCAGGTGATTGCCCGGGCTCAGCAGGTATTTCCGCAATCGGATGTCCCCGCCGGCAGCGCGGATATCGGCAACGGGGATCGCGGCGGCGCGAAGCTCGAGCTCCATTACCTGCCGTGCCAGACCGACGACGCCAGCCAGCGCTTCCCGCCCCTTCTGCAGATCCTTGTGCGGCACCAGCAACGTGGCCCCGTCACCGCCGAAGACGAATGGTGCGCGGTCCCGCCCGACACTATTGAGCACCGCCGCAATCACGGCAGCGCCGACCATGTTGACGTCCTTGTAGCGCCCTTCCGAAACGGCTTTTCCCGAGCTCACGATATCCGCGGTCAGGACGTACCAGTCGTCGGGAACGGCCCGGTAGTCTTCCAGATCCGCAACATTGCTGAAATCGGAGAAGCTGGGCAGCTCACGGTAGAATTCGTCTGCAGACACGGTCTTGCCCCCTCTAATTGGTGAGCGTACGCGGCACACGCCACGGCCGATCATCGGAAGCGATGACCTCAGTGTAACTTATTTGTGTCTCGGAAGGTCAAATGTCCGCGAAGCGGCCGTTTCTCCAGACAAAGACCTTGTCCTGAGGAGCATCCAGCTTGGGAACGTGGATGCTTTCGAGGCCTTCAAGCAATCCCCGCACGACGCGGAACACCCCGCCATGCGAAACCACGACCGTGGGCCTTGAGACAGTCTTGAGCCAGGCACCGACGCGCTCGGCCAGCATCTCGTAGCTTTCGCCGCGCGGCGGAACGAAGCGCCACTTGTCCGCGCGCCGATGCAGCAGCAGTTCCTGCTCGTCGTCGGCAAGATCCTCGAACGTGAACCCTTCCCAGTCCCCAAACGTCAGTTCGGCAACGCGCTGCTCGAGGCGATAGTCTTCCTCCGGCAAACCCAGGCCAGCGCGAACAAGCTCCATTGTGGATCGGGTGCGTCCGAGCGGAGAGGAAACGAAATCAAGCCCGTCGGGATCGAGGCCTTCCTTTTCCAGAAACGCGCGCAGCCGTTCGCCGTTCTGCGCCGCCTGCCCCCGGCCGGTTTCGTTCAGCGGAATATCGCGGTGACCCTGCATCCGGCCTTCACGGTTCCAGTCGGTCTGCCCGTGCCGCACGAACACGAGAAATGCCGGATCATGGATCCTGGGCAGCTGAACGTTCGGACCGGGAGAGAACACTTTCGTCATGCCGTATTGCCAGACAAACCGTGAGGCGCGCGCCTCAGAAAAGAAAATGGCCGGTGACCGGCCAATGAATTTCTCAGTCCTTGACGACGGAGATGTCGGGAGCGTCGACCGCCTTCATGCCGACGATGTTGTAGCCGCAGTCGACATGCTGGATCTCGCCGGTGACACCGCGCCCGAGATCGGACAGCAGAAACAGGGCACTGTCTCCGACTTCCTCGATCGTCACCGTGCGCCTGAGCGGCGAATTGTATTCATTCCACTTCAGGATATAGCGGAAATCGCCGATGCCGGATGCCGCCAGCGTCTTGATCGGCCCGGCGGAAATCGCGTTGACCCGGATGTTCTGCGGTCCCAGATCCATCGCAAGATATTTCACACTCGTCTCGAGCGCGGCCTTGGCGACCCCCATGACATTGTAGTGCGGCATGACCTTCTCGGCGCCATAGTAGGTCAAAGTGAGGATGGACCCGCCTTCCGGCATGAGTTTCTCGGCGCGCTGCGTGACGGCTGTCAGCGAGTAACAGGAAATGTCCATCGTGCGGGCGAAGTTGTCGGAAGAGGTATCGACGAACCGGCCTGTCAGCTCCGCCTTGTCCGAAAACGCGACAGCGTGCACAACGAAGTCGATCCCGCCCCACTTTTCCTCAAGCAGATTGAACACGGCATCGATGGTCTCGCCTTCGGTGACATCGCAATGTCCTGCGACGATCGCACCCAACTGGTCCGCAAGCGGCTCAACCCGTTTCTTCAGTGCATCTCCCTGATAGGTCAGGGCGAGTTCAGCGCCCGCGTCGGCAAGTGCTTTGGCAATTCCCCAGGCAATCGACTTGTTGTTTGCCACGCCCATGATCAGGCCGCGTTTGCCATTCATCAGTCCGCGCGCTGCTTCCGCCATCTTTATCTCCGAACAGGATTCCCTACCGCCCGAACGGGCTGGCCTCCTATGGCACAAGGGGTTTGTTCCTTCAAGGCTCGCAGCGACCGAATGCACCGTCGACGGAAGAGGCAAGTGTCATTATGTTAGCGCGCTGATTTCCTGCTCACCTTCACGAGGATCCCGCACATGGTGCAGACTGCACATGCCGACCGTTTCGCTGAATTGATCGGCGCTGCGAACGTTCTGACAACACCTGCTGACCAGGAACCCTACCTGACCGAGTGGCGGGACCTTTACCGTGGCGTGACCCCGATCGTGCTGCGCCCCGGGACCACCGAAGAGGTGAGTGCGGTCATGAAATATGCCTATGAGCATGATCTCAAGGTCGTGCCGCAGGGAGGCAACACGGGTCTGGTCGGGGGCCAAATCCCGCAGGAAACCGGGGATGAATTCGTCCTGTCGCTTGCGCGGCTGACGAAGATCCGCGTGGTGGACGCCGCCGGTTTCACCATCACGGTGGAGTCCGGCGTGGTCCTGGAAAACCTGCACAACGAGGCGGAAAAGGTCGACCGCCTGTTTCCCCTGTCCCTCGGTGCGCAGGGGTCCTGTCAGATCGGTGGCAACATCTCCACCAACGCAGGCGGCACCGCAGTCCTTTCCTACGGCAACACGCGAGACCTTGTTCTGGGGCTCGAGGTCGTCCTCCCCTCCGGTGAGATCTGGGACGGTCTGAGAAGCCTCAGAAAGGACAATACCGGTTATGATTTGAAACAATTATTTATCGGTGCGGAGGGTACCCTGGGGATAATTACGGCTGCCTCTCTCAAGCTTTTTCCCAAACCGAAGAAACTGGAAGCGGCTTTTGTCGGACTGGCGACGCCGCAGGCGGCACTCGGCCTGTTCACCGAAGCAAAGGCCCAGGCCGGTCCCGTCCTGACCGGGTTTGAAATCATGCCGAGAGTGGGGCTCGAATTTTGCCTGTCGCACCTGAACGGTGCGCGTGACCCGCTTGCAGGAAAACATTCCTGGTACGTGCTCATGGAACTGTCGAGCGGCTCCGATGCCTTTCCCGTGCGTGATCTCCTGGAAGGCATCCTCGGCGAAGCGTTCGAAAACGGCCTGGTCGAGGACGCGGCCTTTGCCGAAAGCCTGGCCCAGGTTCAGGATTTCTGGCACATCCGGCACGGCATGTCGGAGGTGCAAAAGGCGGAAGGCGGTTCGATCAAGCACGATGTCTCCGTCCCCGTTGCCTCTGTCCCCGATTTTCTCGACAAGGCGATGGCAGCCGTGGAAACATTCGTGCCCGGATGCAGACCCGTGCCGTTCGGCCATATCGGCGACGGCAACATCCATTTCAATGTCAGCCAGCCCTTGGGAGCCGACAAGTCCGACTACCTTTCGAAATGGGACGAGATGAATGAGATCGTTCACGGGATCGTCGGTGAATTCGGTGGCAGCATATCCGCCGAGCACGGCATCGGCCGCTTGAAGCGGGACCTTCTCAAGTCGGTCAAATCCGACATCGAGCTGGACCTCATGCGCAGGATCAAGCGCGAATTCGATCCGAAGAACCTGCTGAATCCCGGCCGGATTCTCTAGGGTCAGGATCCATAAGTGAGGCCACACTCCAGCCCGCCGACAGGCGAAAAATACACCCGTAGATTGGTTGGCAAGCAGCCCTGCCACCGCCCCGGCGAATTACTTATGCAATTCTTGAGCGTAGCCGAGTTGTACTCGATTTTGCTGCGCGGGCAGACAAAGGGGTTTCCCGATACCCGGACATGACGAGATCGGGAAATTGCTACCCGCTCCGGTAGCAACCTGCTTGCCGCTTTCCGCCCCCTTTGTGAAACATCTAATTTCAAAACGTCCGGCAGCCTGCTGATTCGGCTTGCGATTACGATCATCGACGATAGGTCCCGGCGGACATGAATTTGCACGACATCGTTGTTTCCCGTCGCGCAGTTGTCCCCAGTTTGCTCCAAAATCGTTCCAGTATGAGCCGCCTGGGCCTTGGGAAATCGTGACTCGCGCCGAGGCAGAGTTTGGACCGGGACCCCGGCACTTGTAAAAAATGACTTATTTTTCAATGAGACGAGGAATTTTGCATCGACGAAACTGACCAGTTTCATATTCATCTTTTGAAAACTTCCAGAAAAAGCCCCTAAAAACTAAAATTTTCTTAAATATGCTTGCATGCCTATAGGCAGAGCCGAAACAGCCAGAGGAGGAAATCTCGGGCAGGACTTGTGAAAAGTCCTGATACAGATAGAGGCGCAGGTTTTTCATGTAATAATCCACATACAACCAAGCCTACATCTTATAGAAGAAAGATACGAACCGTCTATGACCTCATAAGAATAAGCTATTTGTAAACGTGGTAAGTAAAAGGTTAATGATGTGTCATCGGCGCAAATAAGCCACCCGGTCGAAAGACCTAACAAAAGCAAAAAGAGTGACGAAGGCGGAATTCGTGGCTCTTAGACAGTGCACGAGAGAGATCGACCCCATCGCTCTCTCACATGGAGGCCTTAATGCAGGTTCAGAACTTAGCGAGTTCGGATCATTGGGATCGTGTGAAAAAAGAACTAAAAAATGAACTCGGAGAGGATGTCTTTTCAAATTGGTTCGGGAGGGTAAAGCACGAAGAAACCGTTGGTGATTCAGTTCGTCTCTCCGTTCCCACGCGTTTCTTGAAGAACTGGATCAAGAGCAATTACGAACAGAAGCTTGTCGGTCTATGGAAACGCGAAATCGATGACATCAATCGCGTTGAGCTGACGGTGCGCGGCGCTCTCAGGCCGCGTCGGATCAATGTCAGTCAGCCGCCAAAGGCCATCACGGCGCGCCGCATCAGCGGACGCCCGGCTCCTTTTGAAAGCGTGCCGCAAATTGGTTCGTCATCCGGCCTTGCGGGCATTCCCTGCCTTGCGGATACGGGCGAAGAAGCGGCCGCAGAGTTCCTGAGCGGGGCAGCGCTCAATCCCAAACTCACATTCGAAACCTTTGCCGAAGGGGCTTCCAACAGCCTTGCGTGCGCGGCGATCCGCCAGATGGCCGCAGACCATGACGGCAGCCTGTCTATGCTTTTCATGCATTCCGGGACCGGCATCGGCAAAACCCATCTGCTTCAGGCCGCCGCAATGGAAGCCAGACGCAGGGGCCGGAGCGTTGCCTATCTTTCAGCCGAGTTCTTCATGTACCATCTCGTGCCTGCCCTGCGGACACCGGCCTTTCCGGTCTTGCGGCAAGCCATGAAGTCCATTGATCTTCTGCTCGTGGACGACCTTCAGTTTCTGCACGGGAAACAGGGGCACGATGAGTTCAGCAGAACGCTCGATATCCTGATGGAGACCCCGCGCCAGATCATCATGGCAGCCGACAGGGCCCCGGACGCACTGGGAACCCTGAGCGCCACGGTCATGCAACGCATCCAGACAGGCGAAGTGGTCAGTATCCAGGCGACCGACTACGCCCTGCGCCACGAAATCCTGCGGAATCGGATTTCAGCGGCCCGGCGCACGCATCCGTCCTTCTCCGTTCCCGACACTGTTGCCGATTACATAGCCCGCTATGTCATTTCGTCGGCACGCGACCTTGAAGGTGCCTTGAACCGGCTGTTCGCACACAATCAGCTGACGAGGCAACCCGTCACGATGGATCTCGCAGAAAAGACGCTCCATGACCTGGTGCGTATCGGTGAACCGCGTGCGATCAAGGTCGAGGAAATCCAACAGGTTGTCTGCAAGCATTTCAGCGTCACCAAGGCGGACCTGCTGTCGTCCTGCAGGGCGCGCACCCTGGTGCGTCCGAGGCAGATTGCGATGTATATCGCCAAAGTCGTCACCGGACGGTCGCTGCCCGAAATCGGCAGACGCTTCGGAAACCGTGATCACACGACCGTGCTCCATGCCGTTCGCAAGATCGAGGACATGATCACCAAAGACGAGGCCCTCGAACAGGAAGTCGAGTTGCTCAAGCGTCTGATCAACAGTTGAAGAGCTTCAGGGCCACCCTGCCCTCTCAACAAATGGCGGTGCCCAAGGGCTCCGCTGCAAACGGAACCGGCAGGATTGAAACCGGTTTCCACCTACCAACCTCCCATCCCTCAAGCCGCGCAAGCGGCTTGTTTTTTGCCGGTTGACAGACGGCATCGGGCAACCTACCTACAGGGCCGGTTCGAAGGAGCCGGCCGCCCGCAGGCATGATGCCTTGGTGAATTCCTTTCGACGAAACACAATCGTTGACTTGTCGACCTTCACAAGACAGTGCAGGACCTGGCAATGCGGGCCCCGACGGAAGGCATCGCCTTTCGACCCTGCCTTTCTTGAAAAGGTAAGACCATGACACTTCCAAGTGTAACGGAGCTGAAGTCGCAGGCGAAACGCTTGCGGAAGGCTCTCACTGCCAACGGCCAGACGCTCTCCCACAGCCAGGCGCTCGAACTCGTTTCCGCGCAACATGGCTTCCGGGACTGGAATACGGCCTGCGCGACCGCGTCCCGGCCCAACGACTTTCCGTTTCCGGTTGGCTCCCGGGTGAGCGGCACCTACATGCAGCAGCCTTTCCGGGGTGAAATCAGGGCGCTTTCGAAAACCGGGCCCAGGGACCAGTACCGTGTGACCGTTCAGTTCGATCAACCGGTCGACGTGGTCACGTTCGACAGTTTTTCCGCTTTCCGAAGCCGGGTGACCTGTCTTGTCCAGCCCGATGGCGTTGCAGTCAAGAAAACCTCAAACGGGGAGCCCTACATGCGTTTGTCGGCCGGAACCTAGTTGCGACCTGCCGGGTGGGCACATCTGCTGTCCACCCGGTTTACCAGCCCGGCAGACCCGCCGCGAAGCGACGCTTTCAGCGGCAAAACGCAGGCATATCCGAAATGCGCGCGCCGCGATTGCGCTGGTATTCAGACGGGACACGATGCAAACTCCTTCCGCAAGGGGGACACGATATGCATCGCCATGGAGCAAGCGCCGCAACGCATCTGAAAGCCACCGGATTTTTCCTCGTGACGGCGATCTGCCTGCTTTTCCTTTCGCTGCAGGATGCGCGGGCGGCCGTCATTCCGGGCGGCAACGGCGGCTGGCTTGTCGTCGCAAGCCGTCCTAGTGCCCCGGAGGCGATCAACACGGCCAGGGGTTTTGCCGGCCGTTTTCCGCAAACAACCGTCTTCCAATCCAACAACGGCTGGTTCGCCGTTTCGCTCGGATGGATGACGCAGCCCGACGGCAATCGTTACAGGGCCAGCCTGATCTCTTCCGGTGCCATTCCGGGCGACAGCTATTTCCACAACGGCCAGCGTTTCCAGTTTGCAATCTGGTCGGCAACGGGTGTCACAGGCGGCGCGTCCCAGTCGCTCTTTGCCTCGACCCGCATCTCCGCGCAGCCTCCAGGGCGTCCCGCCCCCGCACCATCCGCCCAGCAGGCCTACGTCACCGGCCTCGATCCGTCGGGCGACAATTTCCTGTCCCTGCGCACCGGGCCGAGTACACGGTACCGCGAGATTGCCAGAATGGGGGCGAACACGCCGCTGACAATTCTCGGCAGAAGCGGGACCTGGCTCAATGTCGCGCTCTCGGACGGACGGACAGGCTGGGCATACGGAAAATACGTTTCGTCCGCCCCGGCATACACGGCCCCTCCCGCAGTCGCACCCGCGCCCGTTGCGCCGGCCGCCGCCGCAAAGAGGTCGATCACCCCGCCCCGGCGCGGCGTAGTCGGCAACTTGAGTGCGTCCGGAGACACCTTCCTGTCGCTGCGGACCGGTGCGGGCCCCAGTTTTGCGGAAATTGCCAGACTTCTTGAGGGAACCGGCGTGACCATGCTGGCGCAACAGGGTGCCTGGTTTGAAGTGGAACTCTCCAACGGCATGCGCGGCTGGGCCTATGGCCGGTATCTCGACGCGGCCCAACCGCGCCAGAGCGCATCCAACACCATCCCGACGATCGGTCCGGACAAGGATGAAAACGACGCTGCCCCGCCGCCTGCAACGCCGACCGAGTTGACCCAGTCCGGGCCGAACCTGCCGGATCTCGGAACCCTTCCGGAAGGCAAACGGGTGGCGCTCATCATCGGAAACTCCGCCTATGAACATGCGCCGGTGCTGCCCAATCCGAAGAACGACGCAACGGACCTGATGGAATCACTCAAGCGCCTAGGGTTCACCGTGATCCTCGGCCTTGACCAGAGCAAGGTGGCCATGGAAGGGACCGTCCGGGCCTATGTCCGCGCCATACAGGATGCCGATGTCGCCCTGTTCTTCTATGCCGGTCATGCAATGCAGCTCAGCGGACGCAACTATCTCATTCCGATCGACGCGAAACTCGAAGATCAGACCGCGGTCGATTTTGAAACCATCGAGCTCGGCACCCTGCTGGACTACATGAACGCGCCGGGGCGTCTGTCGATCGCTTTGCTGGACGCCTGCCGGGACAATCCCTTGTCGCGCCGGTTTTCGCGCAGCCTTGGAGTGAGCAGAAGTTCGCAGGTGGAACGCGGGCTTGCCGCGCCGCAGGCTGGCGGCGGCAACATCCTCATCGGATTCGCAACCGCGCCGGGGGAAGTCGCGCTGGACGGAGACGAGGACAACAGTCCGTTCACGACGGCGCTGTTGTCGCATATCGAAACTCCGGGTCTCGAAATCGAGATCATGATGAAGCGGGTCAAGGCAGACGTCTACGATGCCACGCGGGGAACGCAGTCTCCCTGGCATAACTCCGCCCTGCGGCGCGAGTTCTATTTCAGGAAATAGCCTCTTCGGACCGGCGATTGACCCGGGCGACAAGCAGGTGCCCCGGGACCGGTTCGCCCTCCTCAAGCCGCACCGTTATCGGTTCCATGGCGAGAATGTTGAAGCCGGCAGTTGCCAGCGCGCTTCGAATGTAGCCTTCGCCCTGCGCGAACCGGTTTTCGGTCCGACCATGTAAAGCTGACCGGACATGACCGGATCCGGAAGCGTCTCGGTTGAAAAGGCCAGGTAGCCACCGGGCGAGAGCCGCATCACCGCGCTGTTCAAGAAGGGTTCGACTGCGCCGAGATATGGAAACACGTCGGTCGCGGTGATCAGATCCCAGGCCGGTCTTTGACCGTCTTCTTCCTCGAATTCGCACAGGAACTCCACCGCTTCTCCGACATAAAGGTCGTCGTAAACCTCGCGGTCAAAGGCCAGTTCGACGATCTTTTCCGACAGATCAACGCCGGTTCGATGCGATGTGCAATCGAGGAGTGCCGTGCCCGTCAGGCCCGTTCCGCAGCCCAAGTCGAGCAAACGGTCAAATGACGAGAGATTCAGGCGGCCAAGAAGGTCACGCAGAAGCAACGGGACGCAATAGCCGAGTTCATCGACAAGGATCTCGTCGAAGACATCGGCATGCTGGTCAAACAGGGTCGCGACATAGGCGTCCGGCATCTTGGCGGGCGAAGTCGCAGCGCCCATGGCGGCCAGCCGGATGCTCACGCCGCCGGTGTCGTCCGGGTCAAGGGCAAGAGCTTGCCGGAACGCCCGCGCGGCACCCGCGAAGTCACCGGATTTCTGGAGGTCCAGGCCACGATTATAGGCCTCGGCCAGCGCGTCGTCGTCCGCGCTGTCCGGGTTGCCGGCTTCCTGGTCTTCGTCCCTGGTCATGTCTGTCAGCTGCCTGTCCGTCCGTGTCCGCCCTGCATTATACCAACCGTCATAGATAGAAACCCATTTCACCGGGATTATCTTGCCACAAGGCAAGGCGCGGTTTGCGCGGTAGTGCAGGCACTTCAAGCAAATCGCAACGCGGCATTGGGGCAAAAGAACCCGGCCTCCGGTGGCATGAAACCGTCCATCGGCTGCGTTGCGGCGCTTGCCCGGTGCGCCGGCATCGCGCTGCGCACCACGCCTGACCGAGTGGACCGGTTTGATGCCATGAAATGGGGTTCTATCTATGACGGTTGGTATTACACCGGCGCATTTCTCATTGCACGGGAAATGACGCGGCGCGGATCAAAACAGATCGAGCTGGCTGGTGTCCGGCTTTGGCTTGGCCTTACGGCCGTCTTGCGCATTCCCGCCGTTTTCGTCCGGAACCACCGGTGCCTGGATATCCGGGTCGTCGTTCGCAACCTTGTTCACCCGGTTGGAAACCGGTGTCGCCACCAGATAGTCGTTTTCGACCGGCCTGAGCAGCGTGCCAGCCTCCTTCTTGTCGACATTCCCCGTATCGAGCCAGGTGTCGAACTGGTCCGGCTTCAGGATGACGGGCATGCGATGATGGATGCCTGACATCATGCGGTTCGATCCGATCGTCAGAATGGCACCTGTGTCCATGTCACCGCCGTCGGGGTCGGACCAGGTCTCCCAAAGACCGGCGAAGGCCATGATGTCGCCATCTGCGGGCTTGATCCAGAAGGCTTGCTTGCTGTCACCGGTTCGGCGCCATTCGTAAAATCCCGATGCCGGAATGAGGCAACGGCCGTGGCGCATGGCATTGCGGAAAGAAGGTTTCTCGGCCGCCGTTTCAGCCCTGGCATTTATCAGCAGCGTAAAACTGGCCGGGTCCTTGACCCAGGACGGAATAAGCCCCCAGCGAACGAGATGAAACCTTCGCGCGTTGTACTCGTAGCGCACGGTCGCGATGGGCTGTGTCGGCGCGATGTTGTAGCGCGGCGGAAAGTTCGGCTGATCCCTGTAGCTGAAAAAGTCCCTCACCGCATCCGGTGGTGTCGTGAGGGCAAGGCGTCCGCACATTGCGTTTCTCCTGTCCGGTTCAGCCGGTGCCGTGTGCTGTTCACTGCTTAAACACCAATCACTGAGCCAAAGTTAGGCAATTGGAAACAAAAAAGAAGTAGCTTGTTTCTGAAGTCAATAACCAGGGGGCCGGTATGGAATGTTTGGATCCAGTTTTGGGCGCCGGAGATCTGGCCGCCGAACGGCTGGAGCAGGCGAACATCAATCCGCAGACCGGACTTGCCACCGATTACCTCAATCACTTCAACGAAGTGATGATGCTTCTCGAAATGCTCCCTGATATGCCCGACTGTTCGGACGATGTTCTGGACTGGGGTCCGCTGGACTATGAGGGTCATTTCGAAAACTCGACATTCAAGGACAAGCAACTCGCCATCAGGGCCTATTATGCCGCGCCTGCCTATCTTCGCGAGCACCTTGAAGCGCATGTCTCCGGCATCAATGATCTCGTCGGCGAAATTCAGGAACAGCTGCGCCAAAGCGACAACGCGGCCTCCGTTGCCGGTGATATCGCCTACAAGGCGACCCACGAGATCAAGCCGCTGATTGCGCTTGCCGGAGCCGTCATTCACGGTCATGTTGAACCTGAAGCCACCCAGCACGAAGGGGACGCGGCACAGGCTGAAATCGACGCCCTCTTCGCCTGATTTCCTGTCGACCCCGATCCGAGAGCCAGTCCGTCCATGTCCCGTTTCTATCCGGATGCGCCGCGCGTGGGTGTCAGCGTCCTGTGCCACGACAAGGGCCGCGTACTGCTGATCAAACGTGCAAAAGACCCTTTCAAGGGATTCTGGAGCCTTCCGGGAGGTCTCGTTGAACTCGGAGAACCGCTGCTGGAGGCCGCGAAACGGGAACTCCGGGAAGAAACCGGCGTCGAGGCGGACCTTTTCGAGCCGGTCGAGACGTTTGACTCCATTCAGTTAGACGATGACGGCAAGGTGCTGACCCACTTCATCCTGACTGTTTTCTGCGGCGCTCTCAGATCCGGAGAAGCGATCGCGGGGGACGATGCGAGCGAGACCGACTGGGTCCGTCCGGAGGATCTTGACGACAGGCCGACAACGCCCGGCACGCCGGAGCGCATACGCCGGCACCTGCCGCTCTGAACCTTTCTCTCCCGCCCTTCACACAGGTTTGCGGAACCGTGATTTCCCGTCTTCGGGTACCGGGGCGAAGATGCTTTCGCGCTCGTCGAACGGAGGCACGCATGCAGATCCAGCACATATGGATGTTTCTTCTGGCCATAAGCGGCATTCTGGTCTTTTCGCTTCTTTCGCTGCTTTCTCCGGCGCATGCGAACCCTGACCACTGGCGCCAGGCGGGTTTCTCGACTGATTTTTCGATCCACTCGGTCGACCTGGGAACAATCTTTTCCGGCGGCCCGCCCAAGGACGGGATACCGTCGATCGACGAGCCGCGCTTTCAGCCGGCCAAAGAGATCGACTGGCTCCAGGACAACGAACCGGTGATTTTCCTGGAACTGGACGGAACCGCCAAGGCCTATCCGCTGCAAATCCTGATCTGGCACGAGATCGTCAACGACCGGATCGGCGACACCCCGGTCTCGGTGACCTATTGCCCGCTGTGCAATTCCTCCGTCGTGTTCGACCGCCGCATAGACGGAACGCTGCTCGATTTTGGCACCACGGGTCTCCTGAGAAACTCCGATCTGGTCATGTATGACCGGCAGACCGAAACGTGGTGGCAGCAGTTCACCGGCGAAGGAATTGTCGGCACGCATACGGGCCGCGAGCTGAAAATGATCGCCTCACGGGTCACTGCCTTCGAGGCGTTCCGGAAGGAACATCCAGCGGGCGCCGTGCTTGCACGCCCCACGTTTTCACCCCGCAGCTACGGCACCAATCCTTACGCCGGATACGACAGCCGGTCAGCCCCCTATCCGTTTTTCCAGGGAGACCTGCCGGACGGCATCAACCCGATGGCGCGCGTTGTCGTGGTGCGTGACGATGACGACGTATTTGCGGTCGCACTCGACCATGTCCGTACTAACGGTCCTGTTGCGATTTCGGACAGCATAGACGTGAGATGGGCCGGCGAGCAGGCCTCCGTCCTCGATCAGCGCGAGACGGAACGCGGCCGGGCGATCGGATCGGTCGAAGCCTTCAAGACCGTGGCGGGAGGGCAAATGCCCCTTGTTCACGACGTCACGTTCGCCTTTGTCGCGCATGCATTCCATCCGGATGTGGCAATTCTTGGGATCACTTCGCCGTAGCGCTTGAAGTGCTCACCGGTGGCGCGCATGATCCGCGCATGAGAAACGGTCAGATTTCCGATTTCATCCGGCGAACGGTTTTTGCCGCTGCCTTCGTGCTGGCGATGCCGGTTCAGGTTGTGCTTGCGCAGCAGCCTGGCATCGACGCGCCGCCCTATGAACAGCAGCTCATGCGCCTTTCGGAGATCTTCGGTGCGCTTCACTTTCTGCGGCCGCTCTGCAATGAAAACGACACACCAAGCTGGCGCGACCAGATGGAGGACTTTTTAGATGCAGAAACGGTTAACGAAAATCGGCGGCGCAGGTTCATCGAACGATTTAATCAAGGTTATCGTGGATTCTCAGTTGCTTACAGGGAGTGTACAGATGCCGCACGTATCGCAATGGTACAGTATTTACGTGAAGGCGAGACCATTATAGGCGACGTGACAAGCCGTTATGGGCGATAATCTGTCGAAATCTCTCAAACGTTACGAGTTGGTTAACCTTTTGAATCAAATTTGTGGGTGGGCGTTAAGTTTGCGTTCACGGTTGCTTATCAGCACAGATCACCGTGCTAGGATCAGGTAATGAGATTCGGGAGAGGGACACGCGGGAGTTGTCTCCACGGGTTCGGGATAGACCGGTAAGGGAACGAATGATAAACGACGATTATGCTGAAGCGGCCATGGATGCCGAGTTTGCCGAAGACGAAGATATCAGACGCGCAGCGCTCGGTTTCATTTCCGATGCCTGGGCAGAAGCCATTGCCAACGGTGTCGATGCGGACGCCGTTGCACATGCGGCCATGTTCACGGCCCTGGCCGACCTTGTGGCCGCCTATGGCGAGGATGCTGTCGCGAAGCTTGCTGAAGGGTTGCCGGACCGCATCCTGCGGGGTGACTACACGGTGAACCGGGTTCTGCAATAAACCCGACCCTCCAGATGACCAGAGGCCGGCACTGCCGGCCTTTTTTGTGCCAAATACGTTGCTCAGCGGCCCTGGGGTACGGACCCATAAATGAAGTCAATTTGGTTCGGATCGTTTTGACCAACTGCGAGAAGCGGAAGCGCAGGAAATGTGGTTCATTTTCAAGCCTTCGCGACGATGCAGATGGTCAAAACGGCCAAATCCGAAGGACGGCAAAATGGCTTCACCTCGCAGCGTCACCGCGTTTGACCGGGCATAAAGCCCGCTCCACACACGCTTCCTCACGAGATTTTGCAATTTCTGCCGCCAAATGGGCTTCATTTATGGGTCCGCACCCCAGAGACTGGCGGCATGACTGAGGCCGTTGATCGCCAGATTAAGATAAATCAGGCCACCAAAGGCCATCAGCGCGACGCCCGCAATGTGATTGACCCGGTCGAGCCAGCGGTCGTCGATCCTTGTCTTGAAATGCGACACAAGGGCCGAAACAAAAACCCACCATGTCGTGGCACCGGCAGAGACACCCGCGACCATCATCAGCGCGCCGAAATGATCGCCATGCTCAGGACGGTAGTTTCCGAGCGCACCGAAAATGAAGGCGAACACGAGAATGGTTCCCGGGTTGGTGATGGCGATGAAAAAGGCCGCGGTCGAGTCGCCCAGATAACTGTATTCCCCTTCGTTACGATCCTTCTTCAGATGCGGATGCGAGTGCCAGATCTTGAGCCCGAAGATGATCAGCAGCGCGCCGCCGACCACTTCGATCAGCCGGAATTGGCCATCGATGAAGTTCGTGACGGCCGAAATACCGAAAATGGCGGCGGCGGCAAAAATCGTGTCGGCAATGACGGCGCCAAGCCCGACGAAAACACCATGGCTGAAACCGCTTCTGACGGCGTGCTGGATCGCCATGACATTGACGGGTCCGACTGGCGCGGTAGTCAGGATGCCGATGAAATAGCCGATCAGCACATATTCCAGAACAGTCACGGCCGGTCCTTTTTTCTAAGGGTCAGGACTCATTGGTAAAAAAAAGCACACGGCCTTTGGATAGCGACCTGACGGCTTCCTGACAAGGACGGGAATTTCCCTTCACCCGGTTTGCAGTTTCGCATGAATTGTTTAAGGAATGTCCCTGGTGGGCGAACGTCATCTTGTCTCGACGTGGGAGATTGCCATGAAGCAGGTTTATTGGATTGCAGCCCTGGCGCTTTGCCTGTTGCCGGCACAGGGAATGGGCAAGAACGTGACCACCGAAACCATTCAGCTTGCGCCGGACACCGGCTCCGAGACAGTCCCGATCCCCGACGATCAGCTCCAGGTGCCGCAGACAGCGACCTCCCCTTCCTCTGACAGCACAAATGCGCCGGCCGAACTGGCGCCCCCACAGGTGCTTTACAACACCGCTGTCCTGCCGAAGCCGGTTGCCCGAATGCATGCTCAGCTGAAAGAAGCCGCGGAATATGGCGACCTGCAACGCATCCGCATGATCCTGGAGAGCAACGAGCTTCCGCCGACACTTTCCTTCACGGAGATCGGTGATCCGATCGAGTTTCTGAAGGAAAGCTCGGGCGATGGCGAAGGGTTTGAAATTCTCGCGATCCTTGCCGACACGCTCGACAGCGGCTTCGTCCATGTGGATGTGGGCACACCGCAGGAAATGTACATCTGGCCCTATTTTGCGCGGTACCCGCTGGAAGGCCTGACACCCGACCAAAAGGTCGAGATGTACCGCATCATCACGGCAGGCGATTTTGTGGAGATGGAGCAGTTCGGAGCCTGGACCTTCTACCGTGTCGGCATCGGCCCGGACGGAACGCTGCACTATTTCGTTGCCGGCGACTGATCGGAAATTGCATGCGGTCGGAATCGCCGCGTTGAAGAAACGCGAGTCAGTGTCGATCTGACCACACTATCCGACGATCTCCAGACCTTCGTCCGCGCAAACCCGGGCAACCCATGCCATGTCGAGTTCGGGTTCTGGTTTCGGCCACTCACGAGACCCTGGCGCCAGTTTTGTTCCGCAAGTCCGGAACACGTTTTCGTGGATGGAGCCGGGAACGTTGAGGATCAGCATCTCGGCGTCCTCGCCGCTCGTGTTCCGGAACGAATGGACTTCACCGCGCGGTACTTTCACAAACTGACCTTGTCCTGCAAGAATCGTCTCGTTTCCCACCGTGAATTCGATCTGCCCTTTTTGAACAAAAAAGGATTCCTGATCGTTCATATGGCGATTGGGCGGTGCACCGGCGCCACTTGAAAGAATGGCACTACAAAGAAAATACCCGTCTTCCTCGCTCGATGAATGAAAATCCATGATCATTCCCATGAGATAGAAAGTTTCTGACATTTTGCTCCCCAAACACTCAAACTCGGTAAAAAACACCCATCTTTGTTATGATTACTCTTCGTAACATGACCGAAAACGCAAAAAAACCTCGCAATATTCGGAATGAACGCTGTGCAGCCAGCCGACGCGGGGGCACATGCGATCCACCACGGTGCGCGCGCACCGGTAGAAAATCTTTTTGGCAAGTCGGGAGGATCAGTTTCTGGTCAGTTCGGCGTAGTCGGCATAGCCACGATAGAGGCGACGGAACCGGAGCCGGCAGTCCGAGCCGGCGGCCAGGGCCTCGAGTTCGTTTTCAAGCTCGGCGCGGGGCGTGACGTGGAACGATTTCAGCCACGAGAAGAGCAGCCTGGCGAACCAGCGCGGCAGCCCCTGCTGCTGACCGAAATCGACGACGTGAATGCGCCCCCCCTGTTTCAGACGGGCCGACCCGGCCTGCAGGGCTTCCCGCCAGATGGGGATCATCGACAGTGTGTAGGAATAGAACACGCGATCGAAAGCGGAAACGCCCAGGCCTTCGGTTGCGGACGGATTTGCAGCGTCGCCCTCGATCAGGGTGATCCGGTTGCTCAATCCCGCAGTCGCAATGTTCTTCTCTGCCGTTTCCAGCATGTGACGGGAAATGTCCAGTCCGTAGAAGCGGGCATCGGGATAAAGCCTGGCTGCCGCGATCAGGTTACGCCCCGTGCCGCAGCCCAGCTCGAGCACATCGCCGCCGCGCGGCGGTTTCAGTTCCCGGATCAGGTGATCGCGTCCCAGCAGATAGTACTTGCGCGTGACATCGTAGATGTGCCGCTGACGCCGATAGACAGCGTCCATAAGCCTCGCCGTTTCGACCGCACCGCTCATGTCAGGTCCCGCTCAGCCGTTGTAGACATAAAGATGGAAGCCGCCATAGATGGACGAACGATCCTGCCGGCCCAGTTCCAGGCTTTCCTCTTCTTCATAGGTCCAGCAGTCCTGCGTCTCGTCGGCGACCCGCCCCGGAAGAAGAGTGGGCGCGGCGGCGGTGCGGAAAACCACCCTCGCGCCGGGCCTGGCCGTTCGCGTGATTTCCGACCAGAGAGCGTTCAGCTGCGTGTCTGTCATCCAGTCCTGTGCGTCGAGCAGAACATAGGCGTCGAGGCTGTCATTTGAAGCTGACTGGAGGTGTTCGGTGAAGTTCCGGTTGAGCACGCGGACGCGGCCGGCACGGTCACGGATATCTTCGAAATGCGCACGCTTCAGATAGGGTGGCAGAGGGCCGGCCTCGCCGGACGACTCACCCGCCTGAGGTGCATATCCGCGCCCGAATGCCTGCCAGGCGAAGTAGTTGTCCTTCATGGAAAAATCACAGGCGAGTTTTTCAAGCCGATCCTTGAGGACCGCGGACATGTCGCCCTCGGCATTTGCCGAGACAAGCGCATCATACTGTGCGGGCGGAATGCCAAGACCGTAGAGCGACATTTTCTTCGAGGTCGCCCAACGAACGAGCCGCTTGTCGAACAGCGGCGCCAGGGCGCTATCGAAGAAGGTGCGCTGCTCTTCCAGCGATCGTGTCTTGACCATGTGCTTGGGATCGATGCCGTAGAGCTTCGCAACGAGATGGCCAGCCCCGATGCAATAGCCAAGCAAACCGTGATGGTAGAGGTCGCGCGAAAACAGCGTGATCCGCTTGCGGCCCCAGTTGGCAATGTCGCGCCCTTCCCAATAGGCGATGGTTTCGGCGTCAAGATTATCTTTCAGGAAGCGGTTGTAGGCCGCGACATTGGCCTTTTCATCCGCCTCGCCGAAAAACCTGTAGAACGTCTCGTAATTCGGGAAGTGCCTTGCGGCGGCGAGTTTCAGGCGCCCGAGCGCAACATGGGCCCGGTTGAGATCGACGGCGGTGATTTCCGCGGGGTTTGCCGTGAGATAGGACATGACGTTGCAGCCGCCCGAGGCAATCGCGATCATGCGCGAGTCCGGCGTCAGGCGCAGCGCCTTCATGTCCACGTCCGGATCTTCCCAGATCTGCGGATAGACCAGACCCTTGAACGCAAAGGTGAAGAGACGCTCCAATATTCCTTCCCGAGAGGTGGCGTCCGAGCGGTGAACCGCACTGTTGAGCCGTTTCTTGGATGCTGTAAGCGTGCTCTGCGCCATGATTTTCTCCCGGGTCGCCGCGCGAATAAACAGCCTTCCGATACGTGAGTGAGACGACAGTTTGGTGACGCTGCGCCCAAAAACCGGAGTTATCCGGATAATAAAAAACCCCCGCGGATGCGGGGGCTTTTATTCTGTTCGCGACTGCCGGGATAGTATCAGCGGGTGATCACGACGAAGTCCGTGCCAAGACCGGTGTTGCGCTTGAAGCTCCGGTCCGTGATCGTCAGCGAGGTACCAGGCGTCAGCATCCTCGAAAGATCGCGCACAACCTTTTCCGGGATGTCTATGCGGTTCAGGACGTCATCAGAAGGTCCGCCGCGGTCGCCTTCTGCGGATACCGCGATCCACTCGACGCTGTCCTCACCCTGTTCGAAGTCGAGCGCGGTGTAGACATGCGTGCCGATTTCCTGCTCCAGATGCTTGATGGAGACCGGCGCGGAATAAATGTCCCTGAACTTGCGGCGCACGCGAAGGGTCGCATTGTGGCTTTTCTCGTAGCCTGCATCCAGGTGAACACGTGCGATCAGGGCGTCCGTCACCTTCTCCGTTACCGGCTGATCGGTGATTTCCTGGTAGAGGCCGATCGCGGCGCGGGTCTTGCGGCCGACGACACCGTCGACGGGTCCCGCCTTGTAGCCCATTTCGTTCAGGAGCTTCTGCAGCACCTTGATCTTGTTCGGCTGCTTGCGCGGCGTGATGATCATGCGCAGCGGGCGGTCGAAATGCGGGTTCTCCGGCTGCGCAATTTCAAGAGCCGCCCGCAATGTTGCCGGGCTGATCGCACCACGAAGTGCCGGATCCGCGTCGATTGTCGATCCGGACAGGCTGGCGACTTCCGTCGCCGGCACGAAAGGCTGCGGCAGGACATCATGGCTGACGGCCTGCGGCGCGGCGGAGCCGCGGGTCACGACCACATGCATGCCCCGGTTGGTCATCTTGTAGAGCGACTTGGCGAAAGGGCGCGGCAGGCGAATGCAGCCGTGCGACGCCGGATAGCCGGGCAGCTTGCCGACATGAAGTGCGATACCCGACCATGTCAGGCGCTGCATGAACGGCATCGGAGCATTGTCGTAAAGATTGGAAAAGTGCTTGCGCCGCTTCTCAAGGATCGAGAATACGCCTGTCGGCGTGCTGTGGCCGCGTTTTCCGGACGAAATCGGAGATTGCTCGATCAGGTCCAGGCCGCGATAGACCTTGATCTGCTGGTCGTCGATCGACACGAGCATGTGAAGCGGTGTCTCGTCGACGGCTTCCTTAACGGTATCGGCTGCGGTGTCACGTGCGGCGGCCGCGGAAACGGCGCCGGCTGAAAAAATCGCGGCCGTGACAAGAACGCCAAGTCCGCCTTTACGCATAAACTGAAACATTTTGACGACATCCCTGAGCTCTCTAACGCTGAACCCTGAAGCTCGCTGAAAACTCTACTTAAAACCCTTTTAGATCGGGTTAGGAAACACAGTTACCCGTTGGTTTCCTTCCCGTGTTTGCAATACCACCCTGTCATTTTAGGCAAGTCGGCGCTGTTATACACATCACAAATTGTTCGGATGGTTATCAGACACGCGCACAAGACCCTGGGCGCGCGTCATCAACGCACCCCAACGCGGTCTTCCCCGAGGACCCGGCCGCTGAATTGTCTGCTATTTTTTCAGGCCATCCTGAAACAGGACCGCCTCGCCCGTCGACGGCGTGGTCAACTCGCCTTCCCACATGACCCGCCGGCCACGGACCATCGTTCCGACCGGCCAGCCGGTGACGTCCTTGCCGTCATAGGGCGTCCAGCCGCATTTGGAGGCAATCCAGTCGTTGGTGATGGTTTCGCGCCGCTTCAGGTCGACGACGGTGAAATCGGCATCATAACCGACCGCGATGCGCCCCTTGCGCGCCGTCTGGAACAGGCGTGCCGGCCCGGCGCTGGTCATGTCGACAAACCTTGCAAGGCTCAAGCGTCCGTTGCCGACGTGATCCAGCATGATGGGAACAAGTGTCTGTACGCCCGTCATGCCGGAAGGCGACGCCGGATAGGACTTCTGCTTTTCTTCCAGAAGATGAGGAGCGTGGTCGGAGCCGAAGATATCGAGGATGCCCTGCTCAAGACCCCACCACAAGCGCTGCGAATGACGCGGTTCACGCACCGGCGGGTTCATCTGAACAAGGGTCCCGAGGCGCTCGTAGGCCTCGTCCGTCAGGGTCAGGTGATGCGGTGTGACCTCGATCGAGGCGACATCCTTGTGGTCGATCAGGTAGTCGACCTCCTCGGCCGTCGACAGGTGCAGAATGTGAATCTTCGCGCCGGTTTCGCGCGCGATCCCGACAAGCCGCTGCGTGCACTGCAAGGCGGTGGTCACGTCCCGCCAGACCGGGTGTGAGCGCGGGTCGCCCTCGATACGCTCGCCCTGACGATCCCTGAGACGGAACTCGTCTTCCGAATGGAAGGCTGCACGGCGGCGGGTCACGGAAAGAATGTCGCGCACCCCGTCATCGTCTTCCACAAGCAGATTGCCGGTCGATGAGCCCATGAAGACCTTGATGCCGGCTGCAGCGGGCAGGCGTTCAAGCTCCGGAATATCCTTCACGTTTTCGCGCGTCCCGCCGACCCAGAAGGCAAAATCGCAATGCATGCGGTGGTGCCCGCGCCTGACCTTGTCCGCGAGAGCCCCTTCGTCGGTCGTCAGCGGATTCGTGTTCGGCATCTCAAAGACCGTTGTGACACCGCCCATCACGGCTGCGCGGGAGCCCGTTTCAAGGTCTTCCTTGTGGTCGAGGCCCGGTTCGCGAAAATGCACCTGGGTGTCCATGACACCCGGCAACACATGCAGTCCGGTGCAGTCGATCGTTTCACCCGCCTGGGTCGCATCAAACGATCCTATCCCGGCGATCCGTCCGTCCCGGATGGCGACATCGCGAACACCTTCCCCGTCCTGATTGACCACGGTTCCCCCCTTCAGGATCAGGTCATAGGTCTCGCTCATGGAATATCCTCCCGCAGTCTCTGGATCAGGCTTGTGCTTCTACCGGGCTTATACGCGCGCGGCAGAAAAAGAACCAGATGCGCGAGACGAAATCCCAACCTTGCCGTCCGCATCCAAAAGAACTATTTCGCCGGTAGACATCCGTCGCGACACCTCTGTTCCAGGAGCCCCTCTTGCCGTCCGCAAAGATTGCCCATCTCACCGATCGCGCCCTGATCCGGATCGCCGGGGACGACGCGCATCATTTTCTGCAGAATCTCGTTACTGCCGACGTCGAGGAGACCGACGCAAACGGTGCTTCCTCCGCCGCGTTGCTGACCCCGCAAGGCAAGATCCTGTTCGACTTCCTGCTCTACCGGACGGATGACGGCTATGTCGCCGACGTGCCGGCCGTTGCGGCAACGGACCTCCTGAAACGCCTCACCTTCTACAGGCTGAGAGCGAAGGTCGACCTTGAACCGCTTGACCCGGAGACGGGCGTCTTTGCCGTCTGGGACGGCCCGGCGGAGACCGACGGCGCCCTTGTTGCCGTGACAGATCCCCGGACACCGCTGCTCGGCTGGCGCATCGTTGCGCCCGTCGCCGCGATGGCCGGTCAGACGGGCGCAACCGAAGCCGATCTGGAGGCCTATGAGCAACATCGCATTGCAACGGGTGTTCCGGAGGGACAGAAAGACTATTCCTATTCGGATATTTTCCCGCATGACGCCGATCTCGACCAGTTGGGCGGGGTGTCGTTCACGAAGGGCTGCTATGTCGGACAGGAGGTGGTATCGCGGGTCCAGCACCGGGGTACCGCGCGCAAGAGGTTCGTTCTTGTCGACGCTGGCCGTGCGCTGCCCGAAAAGGGGACACCGGTAACGGCACAAGGAAAAAGCATCGGCGAACTCGGCTCGTCCATTGCATCGGAAACGGGCGAAAGTGTCGGGCTCGCGCTCCTGCGCCTTGACAAGGTTGCCCAGGCCAAGGACAACGGCAGCCCGTTAAACTGCGGTGATGTCGAGATCGAGGTCCGCATACCCGACTGGGCCGATTTCTCTCTTCCGGACAAGACCGACCCGGACTGAAGCCACCCAAGTTCATCAAGGAACAATACCAATCACCCGTCCCGATCAGCCTCCCCGCGCCTGGCAGCGCATGTTGTCAGGCCGACGCCTCAATCTGCTGGACCCCTCGCCTCTTGATGTCGAGATTTCCGACATTGCGCACGGGTTGGCCCGCGTTGCCCGCTGGAACGGTCAGACCCATGGAGACCATGCGTTTTCCGTTGCGGAACACTGCCTGATCGTCGAAGAGATCGCCCTGAAGCTGAAACCCGACCTCTCGCCGGACTGGCGTCAGGCCGTCCTGCTGCATGACGCCCCCGAATATGTCATCGGGGACATGATTTCCCCGTTCAAGGCGGTGATCGGTGAAGCCTACAAGGCCGTGGAAGCGCGCCTGCAGGCAGCGATCCATCTTCGTTTCGGACTGCCTGCGGAGATCCCTCAGACGGTCAAGAAACTGGCAAAGCGGGCAGACATCATCTGCGCCTATTACGAAGCCGTCGAGCTGGCCGGCTTCGACGAGGAGGAAGCCGCCCGGATTTTCGGCAGGCCGGCCGGTCCGGCGGCAACAAACGAAGGCACCCTAAGTTACGGTCTTGAGCCCATGTCCGTTGCCGTGGCCCAGGAGATGTTCCTCAAGCGCTTCGATGAGATCGAAAAGTTGCGTGAAGCTGGGAACAACGGAAAAAGCAAGCAAGCAAAGGCGTGACCTTGCCTGCGAATGACCCTAATTTACTAAGTGAAACGATAACTCTGGTCCCGTCATGCTGCACGTGTGCTCCCTTTCGAAACTGAACGATACCGTCGCCTCGACCGGCGCGAAGTCCATTATCACGCTGATCAACGCCGAAATGGATGTTCCAACACCTGAAGGCGTACAGCCCGACCGGCATCTCTTCCTCGCCTTCAACGACATTGTCGAACAGATCGCGGGCCTGACACCACCCAATGAGAAACATATCGAGGATCTTCTGGCTTTTGTCTCCGAATGGGACAGGAGCGCACCGCTCGTGATTCACTGCTGGGCAGGCATCAGCCGCTCGACAGCGGGGGCCTATGTGGCAGCCTGTGCCCTCAATCCCGAGGCGGACGAATACCGGCTCGCGACGCTGTTGCGCGAGAACTCGGCTTCGGCGACCCCGAACGCCCGCCTCGTCGCCATGGCTGACAAGTTACTCGGACGCAACGGGCGCATGATCGACGCCATACGCGGCATCGGTCGCGGTGCCAACGCTTTCGAAGGCACCCCGTTCATCATGCCGCTCGATTAGGGAACCAGTTCAGGGAGCCTTTATGCCGAACAGGCACGCCAGTATCGAGATCGGATTGAATGCGGTCGTTGTATCCGTTTCGAACGGGCTGCCGCAGATCGTTCACGTCAACGACGAGAACAACGGCGAACTCGACAGCCTGCCATACGGCCCCTTCGATCCTATCCACCACAGAACGATCGAGATCGGTCTGAGATCCTGGGTGGAAAGCCAGACTGCCTTGCGTCTCGGATACGTGGAACAGCTCTACACGTTCGGCGATCGCGGGCGGCACCGGGTATCGGGCGACGAGGGGCCGCACGTGGTGTCGGTCGGCTATCTCGCGCTCACCCGCCAGACAACCGATTCCGAAAATACGCTGGCAAGGCACAAGTCCGCCTGGCGGTCCTGGTACGACTACTTTCCCTGGGAAGACTGGCGCGCCGGCAGGCCCGCGTTGCTCGACACCGACATCCTGCCTGCACTGGAAGCCTGGGCACAGGAACCGCCTCCGGAAGGAGAACCTCCCAAACCGCTGGACCGGCAGGAGCGGGTGCGCCTCGCCTTCGGCCTGGAAGCCTCGCACTGGGACGAGGAACGGGCCCTGGAGCGGTACGAACTGCTTTACGAGGCCGGTCTCGTGCCGGAGGCAAAGCGCGACGGCCGGCCTGCAGCGCTTGCGCGAAACGACCAGCCCTATCTCGGCGTGTCCATGCGCTTCGACCACAGGCGGGTCCTGGCGACGGCCATTACACGATTGCGCGGCAAGCTGAAATACCGCCCGGTCATTTTCGAACTCATGCCGGAAGTGTTCACGCTGACGGAGTTACAGACTTCAGTGGAAGCCATCTCGGGCCGGCACCTGCACAAGCAGAATTTCAGGCGGCTGGTTGAAAATGCCGATCTCGTCGAACCGACCGGGGCAACCTCAACGACGACCGGAGGACGTCCGGCAGCGCTTTTCCGCTTCCGGCACCAGCTCATGAGCGAGCGCCCGGCACCCGGCCTGCGGCTGGGCAATCGTTAAGACCTTCTTAAGAAATTCCGGCAGTAAACCATCCGTGATTGCAACATAACACCTTGCTGCATTAACCATAAATTTGCCCCGCGCAGAAAAAACGCTGCGAATACCGGCCAAATTCACGCTCATTAACGCTCTTTCAAGGTTAAGCCTGCATCCTCATTTCCAGCGCCACTGTTTACAGAGCGTTAGTACTTATCGCCCGGCGCATCGGGACGGTGTGAAACGAGTTGGAGTTGGCTGCGTATGTTTGGCCCTGGATCCCGCGTAGGAATGCAACTTTTTCTGAAAGTGACACGGAGCAGGACGCCGGCGCATGTCCGCCTGCGCCGTCTGAAATACGCGCTCGCCGCGAGCCCCCTCCTGTTTTTCGGGCTTGGCGGTTCGATCGGGGATCAGGACATTTTCGCCCTGATCAATGCCCGCCATGACCAGTCTCCCCGCTGGATGATGGCACTCGAACCGGCGAATTTCACCACCAGGATCACCCCGAAACTTGCCCTTGGAACGCCTGCGGCGCCCGATTACACGAGCGCTCCGGTGCTCACGCTGACATCGGCTGAAAAGGGAACCGAGGCACGTCCGCTTTACGGGCTCGGCGATGTTGTCGCGAGCGCACGGCCGGTCGAGATCCCCGACGAAATCGCGACGAACAAATCCGCGAAAGGCAACAGAAAGATCACAGTTGCACCGGACCGGCATCTGGTCGACCGGGCGGCCGGCAACGTCTATGCGATGTCCAGCCTGATCTCCAACCAAAAGAAACACGAGGACCTGCCACGGGTCGCCTTCGTCAAACCCGAGCCGCTGGATTCCAAGGAAAGCAGCCGCCTTGCCGAGGCCGGAAGAGACGGCCTTCTCGAAGACGGTCCGCTGGATCTCCAGAAGATCATGATGGCGCGCAACGCGGCGGCAGCCAGCTTTTCCCTCGTTTCCGCCTATGCACCGGACAGCGTGAAGGAAACCAAGGAACCGTTCGACGCATTGTTCGGAGCGGCCAAGTACGAGCAGGAACTGCCACCACCGGAAGATCCAAACAATCCGCATTGGTGGGCGCAAAAACCGCTGCCGCTTGCTGTCGGTTCCAAAAAGGAACAGCGCTGCCTTGCCGAAGCCATTTATTTCGAGGCGCGCGGCGAAACGGAAGAGGGCCAGGTGGCCGTTGCCCAGGTCGTCCTGAACCGCGTCAAGAACCCGTCCTATCCGAATTCCATCTGCGGCGTGGTCTACCAGAACAAGCACAAACGCAACCGCTGCCAGTTCTCCTTCGCCTGCGACGGCATCAAGGACCGGATCTCGAGCAAGGGTGCGTGGAAGACCGCCCAGCGGCTTGCGCGCGAGGTTGCCGACGGCAAGCAATACCTGAAAATGGTCGACGCCTCGACGCATTACCATGCGACCTACGTCAACCCGCGTTGGGCAAGATCGATGGCGAAACGCGGTCAGGTCGGCCTGCACATCTTCTACAAGACCTATGCCGGTGGCTGGAACTAGGGTCAGGACCCTAGGTGTGGAAGCCAAAAAGGGTGTTCACTCGTATTGAAGATCTGAGACTGGTTGGTGACCAAACCTAATCAGCTTCAGGATCGATGGAATGAACAACCCGCACAAGAATGCCCGCAGTTTCAGTCGCTCGTTCTGAAGACATTGGTCACCACATAAGTGGCCAGAAGCACCACGTGAAAGCCCAGGAGCGCTGCGACCTGCAGCGGGTCGACGTGGGAAAATTCCAGCAGTTCACTCAAGACGTGGATCGACGCGATGATCACGATCGTGGACACGATCCGGTGCTTCATGCGGCGATAGGCCCGTTCGCTTTCCTTGATGAACCCCTCGCCATAGGCGGAGGATTTCAGCCGGAACGTGTTGTAGGTGTTATTCGCAACCATGACGACAAGGTTGGCGATGAACACCATGTCGAGCAGATTGAGGATCAGCAGGATCGTCTTCTTGCGGTCCAGGAACTCGTAGGTTGAGACCGCGTCGTAGATATCGACGAAAAACGTGATCAGAAACAACACCATGCCGACGGACAGACCGATCAGCATCGGAATTTGCGCCAGACGGGTCAGCCGGTGTGCAAGGTCAAACTCGTTCGCGCCGTCGGTCGCCGGTTTCTGCTCGTTCATCGCCTTCCCACACATTCTCGCCGCCACAATGTGGTCGCCACGCTAGAGTGCGACGCACCAGCAATCAATATCTAGCCGATATCTATGTCGAGCCCGAGGTCTAGAACGGGAGCCGAGTGCGTGATCCAGCCGGACGAAATCAGATCGACACCGGTTTCGGCAACCGCCCTGACCGTATCGAGCTCTATGCCCCCGGAGGCTTCCAGAAGTGCCCGCCCGCCGGTGAGTTCCACGGCCTTGCGCAGCGTGCCGGGGCTCATGTTGTCGAGCATGACGACATCCGGCCCCGCGTCGAGCGCTTCTTTCAGTTGCTCCAGCGTGTCGACTTCCACCTCCACCTTCACGAGATGACCGGCGAAGGCCTTTGCCGCTTCAATCGCCTTGCGTACGCCACCGGCGACCGCAATGTGATTGTCCTTGATCAGGATTGCATCGTCGAGCCCGAACCTGTGATTGGCACCACCACCGCATTTGACGGCGTATTTTTCAAACGCGCGAAGCCCCGGTGTCGTCTTGCGCGTACAGACAATCTTCGCTTTCGTGTGGGAGATCTGCGTGGCAAAGCGCTCGGTTGCCGAGGCTATTCCCGCCAAGTGGCCCAGGAAATTGAGCGCAACGCGCTCAGCGCCGAGGAGCGCCCGGGCCGGCCCCTTGATGCGCGCAACCGTGTCCCCGGGAGCAAGCGTGTCCCCGTCCCGTTTCAGCACTTCGAAGGAGAGCGCCGGGTCCGTTTGCCTGAAAGCGCTTTCGGCAAACTGAAGCCCTGCCAGAACACCGGTCTTTCGCGAAACGATGCGGGAATCCGCACGCGCGTCAGGCGGCAGTGTCGCCTGGCTGGTGATATCGCCGGCCCGTCCCCAGTCTTCCAGCAATGCGGCTTTCACGGCTTCGTCGATCATTAGCCGCGGCAGCTCGGGAAGTCGATTATCAGTCATGCCGATACGCTCTCTCAAGCCGTTTCCAACGCTTCGGCAACAATCGCGTCGACGTCTTTCAATGTGGTGTAGGATCTTCTGGCCATGGCAGGGTTGGCCTCCGGGAAGTCGTTCCGGAAATGGCCACCACGGCTCTCCTCCCGCTTGAGGGCGGACGCCGCGATGATCCTGCCGGTGATCATCATGTTCCTGATCGACTGTCGCACGCAGATGCTTTCTGCACCCGCAATGTCGGCCAGAGCGGTCTTCAGCCCGGCGGCATCGCGCAAGACGCCGACGTTTCTGGAAAGGGTCGTGCGGAGCGTGCTGATTGCCTCACGTTCCTCGACATTGCGCTGGCTCGGCAGACCGGGCGCATCGTCCATGGTGTTCCAGAACGCGCTGCGCGGTGTCGGCATGAGGCCCTGGATGTCCTCGGCAATGCGTGCGGCAAACACCACAGCCTCGAGCAAAGAGTTGGAGGCAAGCCTGTTTGCGCCATGCGCACCGGTCGACGCGACCTCCCCGGCCGCCCAGAGACCATCAAGGGAGGTCCGGCCATTCGCGTCCGTGAGGACACCGCCCATGTGGTAGTGCTCTGCCGGCGCGACCGGTATCAGATCTTTCTCGGGGTCGATGCCTGCGCCCGTCGCGGCACGGTAGACGGTGGGGAATTCTTCCTTGAACTTGGAGCCGATCGTTTCGCGGCAATCTAGAAACGCCCCGCGCCCCGCCTGAATTTCCCGGTAGATCGCGCGGGCCACAATGTCGCGCGGCGCCAGTTCAAGATCGGGATGAACACCTTCCATGAAGCGGTCGCCGGCGCCGTTGACAAGCAGGGCGCCCTCTCCGCGCAGCGCCTCGGTCGCCAGCGGGGTCGGGTCCTTGCCGACGTCAAGCGCGGTCGGGTGGAACTGAACGAATTCGGCATCCGCAATGACGGCACCGGCGCGCGCTGCCATCGCCAGCCCGTGACCGTTCGCCTCAGGCGGGTTGGTGGTCAGGCCATAGAGATGACCGACGCCGCCAGATGCCAGAACCACCGCCTTGGCCGGAAATGCCAGACGTGTGATCCCACCCCGTTTGCGGACCAGAACGCCGGTGACGTATCTTCCCTCACCCAGAAAACTCTCGCCGAGATAGCCTTCCAGAACGCGGATGGAGGGTGTTTTGCGAACTTCGGAGATCAGCGCATCCATGATTGCGCGCCCGGCCATGTCGCCGCGGACACGCACCACGCGGCTTTCGGAATGCGCGGCTTCCCGCGACAGCTGCAGACGGCCTTCAAGATCCTGATCGAAGGGCACCCCGTAGGACAGGAGATCGTGCACCCTGTCCGAGCCCTCGCGGGTCATCTGTTCGACAATCTTCGGCTCGCAGATACCGCACCCCGCTGCCAGGGTGTCGTCCCGGTGCTGTTCGACGGAGTCCTGTTCCGAAATGGCTGCTGCAATGCCACCCTGGGCCCAGGCGGATGATGCCCCTTGGCCGATCGGTGCGTTCGTGATTACGGTGACCGGTCTCGGGCTGAGCTTGAGTGCGCAGAACAGGCCCGCGAGCCCGCCTCCAAGAATGACGACATCATCCACATCCTCGCCGATATAGGCAGGTGCGAAATCCTCAACGGACACGGCCATTGGTTTCTTCCCGGAACAATTGGGGCATTGCCCCCGAGGGTTTCCGGGCCGCAACTCGTGCGGCGGCCCGAAAATGGTGCTGACCCTAGACCGAAGCCGGTCAGATTTTCAAGTTGATCATCCGCTCGACAGCCGTGCGCGCGCGCTCCGCGACTGCCGGATCCACGATGACCTCTTCCTTCATGTCGACAAGGCTGTCGAGGATCTTGCCGAGCGTGATGCGCTTCATGTGCGGGCACAGGTTGCACGGGCGGATGTAGTCCACACCCGGCGTCTCGCTGGCAACGTTGTCCGCCATGGAACACTCGGTGACCATCATGACCTTTTCGGGACGCTTGGTCTTGACCCAGTTGATCATGTGCGCGGTCGAACCGGCGAAGTCGGCTTCCGCAACCACTTCCGGCGGGCATTCCGGGTGAGCGATGATCTTCACGTCCGGTTCTATCTTGCGGTAGTCGCGCAATTCTTCGGCGGTAAAGCGCTCATGCACCTCGCAGGCCCCGTCCCAGACGAGCACTTCGACATCCGTCTTGTTGCCGACATTGGCGGCAAGATATTTGTCCGGGATCAGGAAGACCCTGTCGACACCGAAGCTCTCGACAACCTGCAGCGCGTTGGACGACGTGCAGCAGATATCGCATTCCGCCTTCACGTCCGCGGAGGTGTTGACATAGGTGATGATCGGAACACCCGGATTGCGCTCGCGCAGGGCACGGACATCGGCACCTGTGATGGATTCGGCAAGCGAACAGCCGGCACGCATGTCCGGGATCAGAACCGTTTTCTCCGGGCTGAGGATCTTGGAGGTTTCGGCCATGAAGTGCACGCCGCACTGAACGATCACATCGGCATCGGTGCGTGTTGCCTCAATCGCGAGCTGCAGGCTGTCGCCGACAATGTCGGCCACACCGTGGAAGATGTCCGGCGTCATGTAGTTATGCGCCAGGATCACCGCATTGCGCTCTTTCTTCAGCTTGTTGATCGCGTGGACAGTCGGTGCAAGCGCCGCCCATTCGATGGCCGGAATGATGTGCTTGACCTTTTCGTAGATCGGCGCGGTCGCCTCCGCGATCTCAGGCGTGTAGCTCAGGTCCGGCCGTTCCACGCGTCCGTAGCGCTCAAGCGCGGTCAGACCGGTCGTGATCGGTTCGGAAACCTCAAAGGCTTTTTGGGCAACAGACATGGCGCCCCTCCTGTAAGCAGGCTGAACAAGATTATTCAGCTCACGAATTATTATACTCAACTTGAGCATATATCTCGCAAAAGAAAACGGGCACTACGGCCCAGACCCTTTTGCTCTTTCAGAGTTTATATAATCCCATCGTGACCAAAAATCCATCACTTTCAGCCAACTTTTCCGCCTTTTTCACTTTTCTTTTTTTATTTCAATGCCTTGAACAACAATTCTCCGACAATTTGGTAGCCAGCCAACCGAAAACCGGACAGACCCGATCCCGGTCTCCCTTTGTAACAAATTCATTCCGTATTTTGATCCATCGATCAAAAATACACGTTTTACGATCTCCATTATCCAGCTATCTTGTCGTCGGCTCCAATACGAGGTTTCCGATGACCGCCCCATCCGCGCATGTCAGACAAGGCCCGAATATCCCGCTCATCATCATCTGCGGTTGCCTGATTGCGCTTATTTCCTTCGGTCCCCGCTCGGCAATGGGACTGTTCTTCCAGCCGATGACGGACGCCAGGGACTGGAGCCGGGAGATCTTTGCGCTCGCGATCGCCATCCAGAACCTCGTCTGGGGGATCGGGCAACCTTTTGCCGGCATGATGGCCGACCGGTACGGCACCTGGAAGACGATGACATTCGGCTCCGTGCTCTACGTGGCAGGCCTCATCCTCATGGTCGACGCGCAAAGCGCCGTTGCCCTGCATATCTCGGCGGGTGTCCTCATCGGACTCGGGATCGCCTTTTCGTCGTTTTCCCTCGTTCTGGCAGCCTTTGGAAGAAGCGTCTCGGCCGAACAACGCTCGCTCGCTTTCGGAATCGGGACGGCCTCCGGTTCGCTCGGTCAGTTTCTGTTCGCACCGCTCGGCGGCGCACTGCTTGCCAATGTCGGCTGGCAGCAGACGCTGATCATCTTCGCAGGCATCGTCGCGGTCGTGCCCCTGCTTGCCGTGGCCCTGCGCGGCAAACCGCAGCAGACCGCCGAAACGGCGCAGACGGGTGACCAGAAACTCACGGACGCGATTTCCGAGGCTTTCGGCACGCGCGGCTTCATCCTGCTGACAATCGGCTTCTTCGTCTGCGGTTTTCACGTCGCCTTCATCACCATTCACCTTCCTCCGTTCATCGTGGATTCCGGACTGGATCTCAGCTGGGGTGCCTGGGCGATCGCGCTCATCGGGCTGTTCAATATCGTCGGCTCGCTCGCATCGGGTTATGGCGGCGGCCGGTACTCAAAGCCGATTCTGCTGTCGCTGATCTATCTGGGACGATCCATCGCCATTCTGGCCTTCATCATGCTGCCGATCACCCCGGCAACGGTGCTGATTTTTTCCGCCGTCATGGGACTTCTCTGGCTGTCGACCATTCCACTCACTTCGGGGCTCGTCGCGGTCATGTTCGGACCGCGCTACATGGCGACGCTGTTCGGCTTCGTTTTCCTGTCGCACCAGATCGGCGCGTTTCTGGGTGTGTGGCTCGGCGGCAAGCTCTATGACGACACCGGCTCCTATGACGCCATCTGGTGGTGCGGTATCGTGCTCGGTGTTCTTGCAGCAATCATTCACTGGCCGATTCAGGAACGTCCCGTACCACGGCTGATGCAGCAACCGGCGGAATGACGAAAATCGCAAGTCGCATCCGGAGTTTCGCGAACACGCGGCGAGGAAACACGCCTGCATGAGCCTTGGGTAAGGACTCACAAATGAGGCCGTACCTTAGCCAAGCAAGGGTCTTGCTTCGGAAAACGACAATAAACGCCTGGAGTTTTCATCCCAAAGATGAAGCCGGATGCTGGCAAGGCTCTGGCTGATCGTCATCCGGTTGCGATCCGCCAATTCCTTGTGATCGCGAAGCACCTCCGGCAGCCGATAGAACGGAATCCGGCTGTTCAGATGATGCACGTGATGAATGCCGATATTGGCACTCGACCATTGCAAGACCGGCGGCAACACATAGTGAGAGCTGCCATGAAGAGCGGCATCGTGCAGTTGCCAGTCTTCTTCAATGTCCCAGTGGGTCCATTCGAACTGGTGTTGCACATAAAACAACCAGACCCCGAGCGTCGCCGCGAGAAGCGTCGTTGGCAAGAAGATCAGCAAGATCGGCATCCAGCCACCGAAAACCAGGATAAGCGCCAAGGCAGCGAAGATCGCGAGATTGGTGAACATGGCATACACCCAGTATCTGGCATGCGTCATGTAACCGATCGGCAAACGGTTCTCGAGGAAGAACGTGTAGAACGGCCCAAGGCCAAACAGCACGAGAGGAGACCTATAGAGCCGGTACCACATCCTGCTGCGTGGCGTCATCGCCCTGTATTCCGCGACCGTCAACGTATGAATGTCGCCAAATCCGCGTTTTCCCAGATTGCCAGAAGTACTGTGATGCGTCGCGTGGGTCCGCCGCCAAACATCGTAGGGCGTCAGGGTCAGAACGCCTATCGCCCTGCCGAGCCAATCGCTCAAGGTTCGGTTCCTGAGAAAGGATCCATGCCCGCAATCGTGCTGAATGGCGAACAGCCGAACCAGAAAAGCGGCGTTGATCAGGGAGATCGCCGCAGTGAGCCAGTAACTGATGTCCAACGACACCCAGGCCAAAAACCACAACAGCAGGAATGCGCCGACTGTAACGCCAAGCTCGAAGAAACTTCGCAACGTGCTCGGCTCCCGGTATTGCGCGAGAATAGCCACCCAGTCACGCGGCGCACGGATTTCCGGCTTCGCGCCAGGGACATCATCTAGATCGCACATATACCTGCTTCTTGTTTTTCCGTCCCCCTACATAGACTGTTGCGCAAAGCATGCAATGGTCTAGTCACCTGAATCTGAAGTTCAACTCATTTTGCAGCGGGCTTATCACGCGAAAGTGCGTTCGCGGTGCGCGTTGGCATCGCACCTAACAGGCAGTGCAAAGCCATCTTGATCCGGATATGCGCAAGGCTCAAACCGGTGTGTATCTCTTGGAAACGGTTTCATCGCCGGACCGGTAATCCTCAAAGCCCATGCGCGCATAGTAGGATAACCCGCCGGCGTTCTCCTTGCGGATGGTTGCATCGATCGCGCAGACACCTGCGTCTCCTGCCGCAGCGGCGGTGCGCACGAAGAGCGCGCGCCCTATCCCCTTGCCATGAATTTCCGGGTCGACATAGGTGGCAATCACCGCCCAATCGGAGGGCAAGCTGTCTTCACCCGGCCAATCCGGATCGCTCCACAGGAGCGCCTGGAACCCGCAGATTGTTCCGTCCTCAACCGCGACATGACAACAGATCGCGAGCTCAGGACCGATGAATTCGCTGATGACCTTCCGGCCGTCAAAGGGCGTGCGATACGCTGTCGTACCGCCAATCGAAATAATTCGATTTATCAGCTCCGCCATCTGATCCGCGTCTGATCTCATCGCGGTTCGCACGTCAACGGTCAATGCGGTTTCCTTCCAGGGCGCGACCCGCCCCGCTCAAATGCCTTCACGACAGACGTCACCCTGCAACCTTTGAAAAATCCGCGACAACATGGGTCGCATCCCGGATTTCCGACAGCAACTGCAGGCGATTGGTGCGCAGGGCCGGTTCCTCGGCGTTGACCAGGATGTCCTCGAAGAACCGGTCGACCGGAGCACGCAACTTCGACAGAGCTTCCATGGCACCCTCGAAATTCTCTTCCGAGACCGCATCGGCCGCTTCGGCACGGGCGGTATCGATGGCGGCCGCAAGATCGATTTCCGCCTGTTCGCGCAGATGATCCGCGTGCGGGCGGCCCGTGACCGGAGCCCCGTCCTTCTTTTCTTCTGCCTTCAGGATGTTGACGGCGCGCTTGTAACCGGCAAGCAGGTTGGCGCCGTCATCGGAGGACACGAAGTTGCCGAGCGCTTCGACACGTTTGACCACCATGAGAAGGTCGTCCTGGCCGTCCAGCGCGAACACCGCGTCGATCAGGTCGTGGCGTGCACCCTCGTCCTTCAGATGGACCTTCAGGCGATCGCCGAAGAAGGAGAGAAGATCGTCGACAAGCCCACCGGTGTCTTCAACCGGTACATCGATGGGGCCAAGCGCCTTCAGGATCGGGGCCCCAAGGCGAATACGAAGTTCGTTCTCCAGAACGATCCGGATCACACCCAAGGCGGCTCGCCTGAGCGCATAGGGATCCTTGGAGCCGGTCGGTTTTTCGTCAATGGCCCAGAAGCCCGCCAGAAGGTCCAGCTTCTCCGCAAGCGCGACGCTGACGGCGACCGGGTCCGACGGCACGCTGTCGCTCGGCCCCTGAGGCTTGTAGTGCTCTTCAATGGCGAGCGCGACCGACGCATCCTCTCCCTGGGCAGCGGCGTAGTAGCGGCCCATCAGGCCCTGCAGCTCCGGAAATTCGAACACCATGTTGGAGACAAGGTCGGCCTTTGCCAGTCCGGCAGCCCGTTCCGCCTTTGCGGTGTCGGCACCGACGACCGGGGCAAGGTCCGACGACAACGCGACAAGCCTCTCGATGCGGGCACCGACGCTGCCGAGCTTTTCGTGGAACTTGACCTCGTCCAGCTTCGGCAGGTTGTCGGAGAGCTTCGACTTCAGGTCGGTATCCCAGAAGAAGCGGGCGTCGGACAGGCGCGCTCGGATGACCTTCTCGTTTCCGGCGACGATCAGCTTGCCGCCGTCTTCGGCGACGATGTTGGAGACCAGGACGAACCTGTTGGCCAGACGTCCGTTTGCCGGATCTTTCAGTACGAAACACTTCTGGTTGACGCGGATCGTGAGCTGAATGCACTCGTCCGGGATCGACAGGAAGTCCTCGTCGAAGCTGCCGGTCAGCACGACCGGCCACTCGACCAGGCCCGCGACCTCTTCGAGCAGTCCCGGGTCCTCGACCAGGACCAGACCCAGCGCCAGCGCACGGTCCTTGGCATCGTTCAGGATCATGTCCTTGCGCCGGTCCGCATCCAGGACAACCTTGTGTTTTTCCAGCCCGGTCGCGTAGTCGTCAAAGCGCCGGACCTCGAAGGCCTCGTCGGCGAGAAACCTGTGACCGCGTGTCACCTGGCCGGATCTGATACCGTCGAATTCGAACGGAATGACATCCGGCTCCTCGGTTTCCGGCCCGAATGTCGCGACGATCGAGTGCAGCGGACGCACCCAGCGCGTTGCCGTCGAGCCCCAGCGCATGGACTTCGGCCAGGGAAACCCGCGCAGGATGCCGGGCATGAATTCTGCGATGATATCAATTGCGGACCGGCCCGGCTTCTCGATAACCGCGACGTAGAAATCACCCTTTTTCGGATCGCTCTGAATGCTTGCTTCTTCGACCGAGGCAAGACCCGCTCCGCGCAGGAACCCTTCCACAGCCTTGTCCGGCGCTCCGACGCGCGGTCCTTTTCGCTCCTCGCGGGTCGCGGCGGATCCTGCCGGGACACCTGCGACATGCAGCGCCAGACGGCGCGGGGTTGCGAATGCCTTGGCTCCCTCATAAGGCAGGCCGGCATCCACCAGAGCATTGGTGACAAGCGTTTTCAGGTCTTCGGCCGCCTTGCGTTGCATGCGGGCCGGGATTTCTTCGCTGAAGAGTTCAAGCAGAAGATCGGGCATGGAGTTTTACGCCTTCGGGTTTGGAAGGAGACTTCCGGAAACAGCTGTGCGTCCGTTAGCAACTCAACGTGCGCTTGTCACCCCTTTTCCAGCTTTCCCGGCAACGCCACCATCGACAAAAATAGCAGTAGCAAATCATAGTCTTGCTTCACTCTTCCTCAAGAAATACCTGCGATAGTCCTCACTTAAGTAAAGCAGTACGAAGTATCAGGACGAGATAGTGATCAATCAGGAAGCCGCAGGCGTCCGCATCTTGGCACGTTCACTTGCCGCGATTTTCGTCGCGGCGATCCTCAGTTTTGCGGTCTTCGTTTTCATTCCCCACCTGCTGGAAGACAGCCACTCTGGTGACAGTCACCTGCTTTATGACGCTGCCGCAGCCGTGTTTCTGTTCTTCGCCCTGATCGGCCTCATCTACGGGTTCTGGGTGACACGCAGGCTGCGCAGCGAACTGAGTACCCGTTCGTCGGAACATTCCAAGGCCCTGGCCCTGGCCCAGCATGACGCGCTGACCGGCCTTCCGAACCGGCGCCGCCTGCTTGAGGCCTTCTCGGATCTCAGCCGCAACGTGAAGGGCGGCAGCTTCCGCGCCGTCATGATGCTGGACCTCGACGGGTTCAAACCCATCAACGATGTCTACGGGCATTCGTTCGGCGACAATCTGCTGCGCAGCTTCGCCGAACGGCTTGCCGAAACGGTCGGGAACGACGGTATCGTCGCGCGGCTCGGCGGCGACGAATTCGCGATCGTTTCGCCTGTCTTCTCGGACAAGAGCGAAGCCTCGGGTTTCGCACGCCGCCTGCTGACACGCATCAGCGACCGGTTCGAAATCGGCGAACGCCAGATCTCGATCGGTTCCGGTATCGGCATCTCCCTTTATCCGCATGACGGCCATGCCATCACGGAACTTCTGAGACGCGCGGACATCGCCCTTTACAGGGCCAAGTCTTCCGGGCGCTCGACCTATCGCTTCTTTGAAGTCGACATGGACGCCTCGATCCTGCATAGAACACTACTGGAGCAACGGCTGAGACGGGCGATCGAAGTCGAGGACGTCAAGGTTCACTACCAGCCGATTCTGGACATGAACACGGGACGCATCGCGGGCTTTGAAGCGCTTGCACGCTGGACCGACAGCGACTTCGGCAACGTGCCGCCAATGCAATTCATCCCGATTGCCGAAGATTGCGGCATCATTTCCGAACTGACACGCCACCTGCTGGCAAAGGCCTGCGAGACGGCGGCGAATTGGCCGGAGGAGCTTTACCTCTCCTTCAACCTGTCGCCGGTCCAGCTGCAGGACCCGGCCCTGCCGGACCAGATCAAGACGATCCTGGGAACCTACGGCTATCCTTGTGAGCGGCTTGTTCTGGAGATCACCGAAACCTCGCTGGTCAAGAACCCGGAAGCGGCAAGACGCATTCTGGACGAGCTGACCGCAACCGGTATCACGATAGCCCTGGACGATTTCGGTGCAGGCCACTCCTCGCTCAGCTACCTCCGGGACTTTCCGATCAAGAAGGTCAAGATCGACAAGTCGTTTACCGAACGCATGCTCACCGACAAACAGTGCGCCGCGATCGTGGAAGCCGTGCTCGTCCTGTCGAAGGGACTGGAAATCGATGCGGTGGCCGAGGGCATCGAGAACGACGCGGTGCATTCCGCGCTGAGTTCAAACGGCTGTCACTACGGCCAGGGCTTTCTCTATGCCAAGGCCGTCTCGGCCGAAGATGCCGATGACCTTCTGGCGGCGCAGGATGGCGGCCGCCTTCCGTTCGCCGAAAACTCCAACGTCGCCTGACCGCGCGATCCATCTGCAGACGCGGCCGCTACCAGCCGCCGCCGCCGCCACCGCCGCCACCACCACCGGAAGAGCCTCCCGAAGACCCACCGGAAAAACCCGAGCTCGAAGACTTCGGCACAGGTAGCGACGACCTGAACGACTGGGCCATGGCGCTCGTTGTGTTGGAGAGCGAATGCGAGACATGGTGCGCGTCGAAGGTGCGCCCGCTGTACCAGTTCGGATGATAGCTCGCGGCGGCCGCAGCTCCAGCCGCGGTCGAGAGCCAGCCCTGGAACGCATTGGACCACGGCTTTTCAACGCCGAGTGCCACAGCATAGGGAAGCAGTTCCTCGAAATGCACGGTGGTCATGTCCGGGGCCTCGGACATGTTGAGCCGTTCCTGCTCGGCAACAGAGAGGTAAAGTTTCAGGCCCTCGACCTCGTCCAGCACCTGCCGGCCCAGCGCAGTCGGTGCGCTGAGCAAAAAGAAGAACAGCACGTTCAACGCGATGAGGACAGCCGCGACAGCCGGCAGTATTGGAAATGTCGAGACCCCGCCGGAAATGTTGTTGGCCAGCAGACCGGTTCCAACCATCGCGGCGAGGAACAACAGGAAAATCAGCGCCATCCTGAGCTGCATGTTGGGAATGCGGAAGACGGCCTTGCCGAAATTCACCGAGAACGCTGCGGCGAAAACCGACAGCACCATGAACAGAAACGCGAACTCCATCTGGTCAGGCGGCATCTGGCCGAAGGCGAACAGCCCGAAAATCACCACGATGCTCAAAATGGCACCCGGGATCAGGAACGAGCGGTTGTTCTTGAAGAAGACGTCCCGGCTTTCCTTTTCGATCGCGCTGCGGAATTTGCTCCCCAGCGCCTTGATCGCGCCACCGTTGTTCTTGTCGACTGGAAGCGGCGAGCCGCGCCCGTTCAGGTATCTGACGAGGGCCGCCTCTCCCTTCGGCAAATCGCTCGTGCCGGTGCCGAGCGCATCGTCAAGTTCCAGCACCACGTCACCGTCCTTATCGTCGAAACGAAGCCGGTGCTTCACGGCAAGGTTGAGGCTGGCCGCTGCGAGCGCAACCCATCCACCATCGCTGAACCCGCGCGTCGACACGTATCTGGCAAGCGCCGGGGAGACATTGGCAGGCGCTTTGAAACGCGGAAAAACAACGCCTCTTGCCGGATCACGCCCGACGAACAGCCAGGCCATCAGGTAGTAGAAAAGCACCAGCAGCACGCCTGCGCCGCCAATGAGTTCGGGCCTGTAGTCGTCCAGAAAGTAGCCGAGCTGTTCGGCCTCAGTGGGTGCGGTTACCGCCCCCTTTGGCATCGCGACCACCACGGTCAGCCCCTCGTAGGGCCGCAGGCCCCGGGTGGTGGTGAAGATGACTTCGCGGCCGTCCTCGGCAATGCGAGCGTCAAAGTCCCTGCCCCTTTCACCGAAGCTTCCGGTATAGGCGGTCCAGTCCTGCGCCCGGGTCCCCGGTGGCAGGATGACCCGTGCGACGACCTCGTCGATCGGAAAAATCCATTCGTTGCCGGTCGCGTTCCAGTAGACCTCGTCGTGATCGTCGAAGAACCGGATCTGGCGGTCGGTCTCGTAAACAATCGTGTAGGTGTAGCTGCCCGGCTGCAGAAAAACGTTCTCTTCGCCGATATAGACCCGCACGCCGTCGCCGCTCGCTCTTTGAAAATAGCTGGCTTCCTTCCCGTCCTGGAGAACGGAAAGCACCTTGAACCCGACCCGGTAGGTGCGCCCGTCCGGCCCTTCGGCCCTCAGGGGAAAGTCCCGGTAGATACCGCGCTTGATCTGGTTTCCTTCCGCGCGGACACGAATGGTTTCGGTCACCGTCAGCAGCCCGCTTTCCGCGACCTCTATGTTGGCGACAAACCGGTGAATGCGTTCTTCTGCAAAGGCGGCCCCGGCCGAAACAAACAGCGCCAGCAGGAACCCGGTGACAACCGATCTCATCGTCATGGAGATGCCCCCTAGAATTCAACCTTGGGCACGGCCCGGTCGGCTTCGTCCTCGATCTCGAAATACTCGGCCTTTTCGAACTTGAACTGGTTGGCAATGAGATTGGAGGGAAAACTCTCCACGGCCACGTTCAGGCCGCGCACTGCGCCATTGTAGTAACGGCGCGCCATCTGGATCGCGTTTTCGATTTCGTCCAGCGAGTTGTGCAGATCGGAAAAGTTCTGGCTGGCCTTGAGATCGGGATAGGCCTCGGCGACGGCGAAAAGGCGCCCGAGCGCCTGGCCCAGCGCGCCCTCGGCCTTGGCGCGCCCTGCAACATCATCTCGCGGTACGGATCCGACCGACGCCCGCAACTTCGTCACAGCGTCGAGCGTTTCCTGTTCGTGACCGGCATAGCCCTTCACGGTTTCCACCAGGTTGGGAATGAGATTGGCGCGGCGCTTGAGCTGCACGTCGATGCCGCTCCAGCCCTCCTCGACCATCTGCCGTTTCTTGACGAGCGTGTTGTAGAGAAAAATCGCGTAGACGGAGAGCGCGATCAGTAGCGCGAGAATTATCCAGGACAACGTGCGGATCCTCCTTCAAGAACGATCCGGAGGCTATCGCCTGTCGGCAGACATGTCATCCTGTCCGGCCACCAAACAGGCGTTATACCAACCTTCATAGATAGAAACCCACATGTGACGGCTTGAATCCGCGCCTTGAGCGCCGCCACGCCCCGGCGCGGCCCTCCTCCAAGTGGTAATCGCGCTACTCTGCGGCCTGGTTGTGATAACCGACGCCGCCTGCCTCCGTTTCCAGAAAGGCGGTTCCGCAGGCCTTGGCGAGTTCACGCACGCGCAGAATGTAGCTCTGGCGCTCGGTCACGGAAATGACGCCGCGCGCGTCCAGAAGGTTGAAGGCGTGGCTGGCCTTGATGCACTGGTCATAAGCCGGGAGCACCACCTGGTGGACGCTTGCACCGGCCTCGTCTCTTGCCTGTGCCCCGGCGTCCAGAAGCGCCTTGCATTCGGTTTCCGCGTCCTTGAAGTGGCGGAACAGCATTTCCGTGTCGGCATGCTCGAAGTTGTGGCGGGAATACTCCTGCTCGGCCTGCAGGAAGACATCGCCATAGGTGACCTTGTCCGCGCCTTCCATGCCGTTGTAATTCAGTTCGTAGACGTTATCGACGCCCTGGATATACATGGCCAGGCGTTCGAGCCCGTAGGTGAGTTCGCCGGAGACCGGGGAACACTCGAAACCGGCGACCTGCTGAAAATAGGTGAACTGCGAGACTTCCATGCCGTCGCACCAGCACTCCCAGCCGAGTCCCCAGGCCCCGAGCGTCGGACTTTCCCAGTCGTCCTCGACAAACCGGATGTCATGAAGTTTCGGATCGAGACCGATGGCATAAAGAGATTTCAGGTAGAGATCCTGCAGGTCGGCCGGCGACGGTTTGAGGATCACCTGGAACTGGTAGTAATGCTGCAGCCTGTTCGGGTTTTCGCCGTAGCGGCCATCCGTCGGACGCCGGGACGGCTGGACATAGGCCGCGCGCCATGGACGCGGGCCGAGCGAGCGCAGCGTCGTTGCCGGGTGAAACGTACCGGCACCGACTTCCATGTCATACGGCTGAAGCACGACGCAACCCTGGTCCGCCCAAAAGCGCTGAAGCGTCAGGATCAGTCCCTGAAATGAATTTTCCGGGCGCATATGCGCCGGCAATGTGTCCGTCGACATGACTATCATCCGCATGTGGTGTGTCACGGCAGGCCATTCCGCCGCGCGACGCGAGAGGTGCCACGACGCGCAGGCAAGGTCAAGACAGGCCCGCCTCCGTTTTGCGGCCCGTGGCCGCCCGCTTGACGCGGCGGCCGTCGTCGACTACCAGAAGTGCGGCTCCGGACGCCAGCTGCTCGCAGACCGACGGTCACGGTGAAGTTCCGGTTCAGACAATTACGTTCCCCCGTAGCGTTTCGCCCAGGTGGCAATGCGAGCACTTCCCTTCCCGCGAAATGCCTGCACCTGGAGAACGGAATGTCTAACGACACGTCCCTGACAAACTTCTATACGCAAGGCCCGCTGGTTCCGACACTGTTGAAGACCGCTCTTCCGATCATTCTCGTGATGAGCATGAATGGTCTTCTGACGGTTGCCGACGCGCTTTTTCTCGGCCGCTTCGTCGGACCGGATGCGCTCAGCGCAGTGACACTGATGTTTCCCGCCTACATGATCCTCGTCGCGACCGCGACGCTGATTTCAAGCGGGATGTCCAGCATTCTGGCGCGTCATCTCGGCGCCGGGCGATATCCCGACGCCCAACGGGTTTTCGCCGGCGCGCACGGTCTTTCGGTTGGGATCGGCCTTCTCACCGTCGCCGTCTTCTTGGTCGCCGGATACCCTCTCATCCTCATCGCGGCCGAAGGTTCCGAAGCAATCGCGAACATGGCCTACACCTACATGGTGATCACCGCGTGCACCTCTCCGCTGCTGTTCGTCCTGTCGATCCAGTCGGACGCCTTGCGCTGTGAAGGCTTTGTCATGCAAATGGCCGGCGTCAGTCTGTTCGTGTCGCTGCTCAACATCGCGCTGAACTTCGTTTTCGTCGTTATCTTCAATCTCGGCGTTGCGGGAACCGCCGCCGGAACCGCGCTGGCGCAACTCCTGTCGCTGTTGGTGATCACCGGCTTCCGGCTGCGCTCGGACAGCCATTTGAAGCCCGGCGTTCTTTTCAGAACCTCCTGGATATCCTGCTGGCCTGCCATTTTCGCGCTCGGAGCTCCGCAAAGCCTCAACTTCGCCGGCATCGCAATCGGATCTGCGGCAACATTTGCAGCGCTGCAACTGGCGGGGTCGAGCGGATATGAAGCCACGGTTGCCGCTTTCGGACTGCTCACGCGGATCATGACATTCGTTTTCCTGCCACTGCTCGGACTGATCCACGCGCTGCAGGCCATGATCGGCAACAATTACGGGGCGCGTGCGTTCGAGCGCACGGATGCCACGCTCCGGCTCGGTTTGCTGACGGCGCTTTTCTACAGTCTTGCGGTTCAGGTTTTCCTGAGCCTGTTTGCCCGGCCGATCGGATCTCTGTTCGTGGATGACCCCGCGATCGTCTCCGAACTTGCCAGGATCATGCCGATCAACATCGCGCTCATGTTTGCGGCCGGTCCGCTGTTCGTGATCGGGGGGTATTTCCAGGCGCTCGGCGACGCGAAAAGAGCTGCCCTGGTCGGCCTGATCAAGCCCTATTTCTTTTTCCTGCCGCTGCTGTTCGGGCTGCCGTTCTATTTCGGTGAAGCCGGCATCTGGCTGGCAGGACCTTTTTCGGAAGGGCTGCTGCTTATGCTGGTCGCGGCCATGCTCTGGTCAGCAGCGAGAAACACCGATGCGCGCTGGGGCCTGTTTCTCGCCAATCGACCGACGTGAGTTGACCCGGCGGCGCAATGCACCGCCGGCACCATTCAGTTGACCGGCCGGTACTTTCCGGTTTCGGGATCAAGGACCAGTTTGGCTCCCTTGCCGTTGGGATCGGCCTTCGCCGCCGCCCGCGAGATCTCGTTTTCGACCTGGGCCATCTTGCGCTTGACACGTTGAACAATCCAGTAACCGCCGACAGCAAGTGCCGCCACACCTATCAGTTCCGTCATATCGTTCCCCTTGCTTTCCCCGAGATCACAAACCCATTGCGCCTTTTTAAAGGCCGTAACGCATCCAGAGCGCGCGTTCCTCAACAGCCGAGATCAGGTCCTCTCCGAGCCCTTCGGTCAGACGCTGGCCCTTCAGCCCGATACCGGCGGCAGCGCGTCTGCCGAACAGGCCGCGCGGCGCGGAAATCAGCTTGGGTTCGACTTTCTCGCCGAACCTGTCCTTCAGAACACCGCGCAAATCGCCGATTGCATCGACCAGACCGAGTTCGACAGCCGTGCGCCCCGTCCAGAACTTGCCCGTGAAGAGGTCAGGATCTTTGCTCAGCACATCCCCGCGGCGCGATTTCACAAGATCAATGAAGGTCTCGTGCAATTCGAGCTGCAGGCCCTTGAGATAGGCAATGTCATCGGGCACTTCCGGCTGGAAAGGATCGAGGGTCACCTTCTTTTCCCCGGCGGTGTAGACCCGGCGGTCCACGCCGATCTTCTTGATGAGTTCCGTGAACCCGAAGCCGGCTGCGACCACGCCTATCGAGCCGACGATGGAAGACGGATCGACAAAAACCTCGTCACCGGCGACGGCGATCATGTAGCCGCCGCTCGCGGCGACATCTTCCACGAAGACCAGAACTTCCTTTTCGTTTTCCTCGGCGAGGTCCCGGATGCGTTTGAAGATCAGACGAGATTGAACCGGCGAACCACCGGGCGAGTTGATGATCAGGGCGACCGCCGGGGCCTTCTTGATGGAGAAAGCCTTTTCGAGCGGCAGGGCCGCCGACGCCAGTGACAAACCCGACCGCATTGGGCTTTGCATCCCGATCGCGCCCTGCAGGCGGACGACGGGAATGACCGGCTTGTCATTGCGGAAACGTTTTGGAAGGATGCTGCGGATTTTTGATAGCACGCTGAAAGGCCCTGCGAGAGTTCGATATTCCCTCCGATATATGTATCGCGCGGGAACTTGCAAACACCAGGTATCCGGTAATTCAGGAAGAGGCCTTGAACATCGTCAAAAAATCAGCTCACGCCCCGAAGGCACTGATGCGCTTTCTGGGCTTGTCCGGCTGTTTTGCGGCGGATCGATTTTCCTGCTCGCGGTCCAGCATCGCCGTGACCGCTTCGGGTGTCAGGACCGGTGCCGGATCGAAGGGCCAGTTGAGGCGGACGCCTGCCTGCCCATTCCTGCGCCAGATGATTTTCGCGGCTATGGGCATATCGAGCCCCGGGATGGAAATCTCGATATCCTGCGGCAGCCGGTCAAGACCGTCAGCCTCGAGCCTGCACCCGGACCTGCTGGCATCGATAATGCGGCTCTTGACAATGAACGGGCTGGTCTTTCCGCTCACGACCGTGCTGATCCAGACAGACCGCCTGACTTCGCGGCGTTTTTCCGCGGTTGCCCGGTCATCCGCCAGAAAGCTGACCCAGGCCTCGTTGTCCGCGTAGGCCGTTACGGTACCGCGCACAAGTTTGTTATTGCCGGCAAGGCGCAGTCCGACTTCCTTCTTCAGCAGATCGATCTTGTCCGAAACGATCCAGCAGCCGGTGTCGTTCAAGTCGATCGCGGACGCTTCGAAGCAGGACATGTCACCCAGGTCCACGACGAGCGCCGCCACGCAGTTTTCCGCAAATCTGACAGCGCTGGTGTCGGTCAAGTCAGCCTCCGGTTCGATTACAGCCGAACCTACAACCGGGAGTCTAAAAGCTGGGTTAACGTAAGGGCATGGACCCATAAATGAAGTCAATTTGGTTTGGATCGTTTTGACCAGCTGCGAGGAGCGAAAGCGCAGGAAATGGGGTTCATTTTCAAGCCTTTCGCGACGTGGCGGATGGCCAAAACGGCCAAATCCGAAGGACGGCAAAATGGCTTTCCCTCGCAGCGTCATCGCGCTTGACCGGGCAAATGCCCGCTCTGCACACGCTTCCTCGCGAGATTTTGCCATTTCTGCCGCCAAATCGGCTTCATTTATGGGTCCGTGCCCTAGGGAAGCTGATGCCCTTACAGTCCGGCCAGGCGGGACCGGATACTGAGGAAGTCGCGCCAGGACAGGCGCTTTTCGAGCGGGCTGCGCAACAGGTATGCCGGATGGTATGTGGCGATCGCCGCAATTTCCCGATCCCGAAGAGCGTAATTCATCCAGCGGCCGCGCATTTTTCGAATGCCGTCCTGAACGCCGAGCAGGTTCTTGGCGGAGGCGGCCCCCAGAAACACCAGAATGTCGGGATTGACCAGTTCGATCTGCCGTTTGATGAAGGGCTTGCAGATTTCGGTTTCCTGAGGCGTCGGCGTGCGGTTTCCCGGCGGGCGCCAGGGAACGACGTTTGCGATATACGCGGCTTCACGGTCAAGTCCGATCGCGTCCAGCATGCGGTCGAGCAATTGCCCGGAACGGCCGACGAATGGTTTTCCCTGCAAGTCCTCGTCCCGTCCCGGCGCTTCCCCGACAAACATCAGCCGGGCATCGGGATTGCCGTCACCGAAGACAAGTGTTTTTGCGGAAAGCTTGAGATTGCAGCCTTCAAAGGTTTCCAGGCAGGCCTTCAGGTCTGCCAACGAAGCAGCAGAGGCGGCAAGATCTCGCGCCGATGCGATTGTTTCGCGATCCGGCATGACGGCCGTCTGCAGCGGCGCAGGCTGTTGCCGCGCTGGCTGTTGCTGGGGTGCGGAGGCCGGCTGTCGCGGCCTGTTCTGAGACGCTGCATGCCCCCCGGCGTCGGCCTGGGTCGACGCGCCTGCCATTTGAGACGGCGGTGCCGGAACGGCCTGTTGCCTTTGCGCCGCCTGGCGTGCACTTGCTTCCACCCAATCAACCGGTGCATCACCCAGAAAACAGTCGACACCCGCGCTCCTGTAGAAGTCCAGCAGGCTTTCGATGTCTTTCAGATTGTCGTGGGAACTTTGCAAGTGACGGCCTCCAGAGCCAGATACTAACCGGCTGATGCCCGGGCACAAGCGCCGTGCACCGATCTTTACGCAGGACCCCCAACCTTCTGGCGCTCCATACGCTTCGCTCCTCAAAGGAAACACGTCTTACTCTTACGTAAACGTAATTATCTGTCTTGACGCCCGAGCAAGGCTTTGGTCTATCTGGGCGAAATTCGACAAAATAAGGGCCGGATTTCGCAAACGGAGTTGAAAAATGTCGTGTATTGCGCTGCAAAATATTGCAAACAGGGCGCTACGGACAAGGCCTTGCCGGCTTGAGGGAGAAGAAGATGAGCGAACAAGACGAGCTTGGTGAACGCGAGAGCATGGATGCCGATGTCGTGATCGTCGGCGCGGGACCGGCCGGTCTCGCCGCCGCGATACGGCTGAAGCAGATCGCCAACGAAAAGGGCGAGGAACTGAGTATCGTCGTTCTGGAAAAAGGGTCCGAAGTCGGTGCACACATCCTCTCGGGTGCCGTGATCGATCCGATCGCGCTGGACCAGCTTCTGCCTGACTGGCGCGAAGAGGACAGCCCGATCAAGACAGCCGTAACGGACGACCATTTTCTGGTGCTCGGACCGGCCGGGTCCGCGCGTCTTCCGAATATGTTCATGCCGAAGCTGATGAACAATCACGGCAACTACATCGTTTCGCTCGGGAATGTCTGTCGCTGGCTGGCCGAAAAGGCCGAAGCTCTCGGGGTCGAGATCTATCCGGGCTTTGCCGCCGCCGAGCTGCTTTACGACGATGACGGCAAGGTCGTCGGCGTTGCGACCGGAGACATGGGGATCGGCCGGGACGGAAAGCCGAACGCGATGTTCACGCGCGGCATGGAACTGCGCGGAAAATACACGCTTATCGGCGAGGGCGCGCGCGGGTCCCTGGCAAAGCAGCTCATCGAGAAATTCGACCTCGACAAGGACAGCGACGTTCCGAAGTTTGGCATCGGCATAAAGGAACTGTGGCAGGTCGCGCCCGAAAAGCACAAGCTCGGCCTCGTGCAGCACTCCTTCGGCTGGCCGCTAGACGGGAAAACCGGCGGCGGGTCGTTCCTCTATCACCTTGAGGACAACCAGGTGGCTGTCGGGTTCGTGGTTCACCTGAATTACGAGAACCCATGGCTGTCGCCTTTCGACGAATTCCAGCGCTTCAAGACCCACCCCGCGATCCGCGACACGTTCGAGGGCGGAAAGCGGATCTCCTATGGTGCGCGCGCCATCACCGAAGGCGGATACCAGTCCGTGCCGAAACTGTCGTTCCCCGGCGGTCTGCTGATGGGATGTTCGGCGGGGCTCGTGAATGTGCCGCGCATCAAGGGCTCGCATAACGCGATGCTGTCCGGCATGCTGGCCGCCGAAGAAGTCATGGCGGCGATCGGACGGGGCGAGGCGCACACGGAACTGGCCAATTACGACACCGCCTGGCGCAACAGCCCGATCGGTGAGGACCTGAAAAAGGTGCGCAACGCGAAACCGCTCTGGTCGAAATTCGGCACCTGGCTCGGCATTGGTCTGGGCGGCCTCGACATGTGGACGAACGAATTGTTCGGCTTTTCCTTCTTCGGAACGATGAAACACGGCAAGCGCGATTCAGAAACCCTGAAACCGGCCAAGGACTGCAAGAAGATCGCGTACCCGAAGCCCGACGGTGTCGTTTCGTTCGACAAGCTTTCTTCTGTTTTCCTGTCCAACACGAACCATGAGGAAGACCAGCCGATCCATCTGAAGGTCAGCGACCTGGCTGTTCAGAAATCCTCCGAACACGACGTTTTCGCAGGCCCATCGAACCGGTACTGCCCGGCTGGCGTTTACGAGTGGGTCGAGGAAGGTGAGGATGCGCCCCGGTTCCAGATCAACTCGCAGAACTGCGTTCACTGCAAGACATGCGACATCAAGGACCCGAACCGCAATATCACCTGGACGGTTCCGGAAGGTGCCGGCGGACCGAATTATCCAAACATGTAGGGCTTGAGAAGAATGGGCGGAGCGCTGCAGTGGACCGGCATGGCCTCAGCTGTTCCGGTTCTTTTTCCGGGCGCTGTGTTTGCCGAAGGTGTGTGGCCCCACCCTGTCTGACCCTGACCGTTTTTTCGCCTCGGTCTCGGCTTGGCTGTCCGTGGCGCTCAAACGGCCCAGAGGCGTCTGAAGGAACGGATTCTCAAAACCGGCTTCGGAAACAAACAACGCCGGGAAGCAAAACTTCCCGGCGTTGTCGTCTTGTGGACGATGGGTTGTATCAGGCCGGTTAAAGTGGGGGTACCGACCTGTTGCGGTTGTCAACCGCGCAAAACTGGAAGGCCGGACGTTCCAGACGTCCTGTTGTTGCGCGATCGCCCGCGCCACAAGGCCTGAGCTGTCTTCGCAGACAGCAATTTTTGGGAAACGGAGGTCCAGATGGAGCCAACGTGCACCGTTCCAGATCTTTGCCTGGTTTTTGTGCTTCGGCTTTATTGATCTTGGTTAATAAATTCCGAAGCGAGGGCCGATGTATCTTCACCTTACGGAAACGTCAACCGTCAATTTGAGCAAATAAGAACTTATTTTGGATTTAGCAGGAAAATTTATACCGATCGGTCAACTTTTTCGAAACAAGCTCACCAGCGAACTTGTCTCCACGCGGCCGCCATGACTGCTTGCAGAAACATACAGAATCCCACTTGAAAAATGGCACCATTTTTTCTCATTATTTTCAGCCGGTTAAGGCTTTCACCCTTAAAATCAGTGCCCATAAAAATTTTCTATACAACAATAGATAAACAGTATGATTTTTACAATTCTTTGAAACTAAAGAACTTCTTGGCCCTGGACTTGGCCGGCTTCAATCAGGAGTTATTCGAAAAATTGAACCATTCGGAACAATTTTCCGATAACTATCTGTTTTTCATGACTTTTCCTGATATCCACATGCTTGGACCCGCGTGGAGGGTTATGATTGCAGTATTGATTTCGTTAATCTAGTTTTACTTTTGACGGGGGCTTAGATGATTGATTTCCAGCATGTTTTGGGAATCCTGATCAGGTCGTGCACAGAAATGCTGTGGCATTCCCCAGAAAATCGGAATTCGGTTGCACAGCAGCGCAATCGGGTACCTTGTGGGCAGGAAGTAGCAGCTTACCTCCGGATTGCGGCGGCGACGGATCAGGTCAGGTGTCTTTCTAAAGAACAGTCAGGACAGCACGTGTTGTTCTGACCCCCATCGACCACAAGGTCTGGCACCGGGAAGGCCACTTCCCGGTGCATTTTTTTGATCCCAAGAGCAGACGCGGCTCAGGCCGCGCTTTTCCGGTTTCCCGACCTGCGGTGCTTGTGCGGCCGCGCACCGGGCGTGTTGTCGTTGTGGTTCTTTGCCGACCGCTTGCGGGAGGGTTTCTTGGCAGCCGGTTTGTTGCCCCGGTTCTGCCCGCCCCGTTTCGAACGACCTGCGGCTGCAGACATCGGCGGCACCTCGCCACCGGCGACCGGGATCTCGATGCCGATCAGTTTTTCGATCTGCCGGAACAACCCGATTTCCTCAGGTGCACAGAGCGCAATCGCATCGCCATCGGCCCCTGCGCGGGCCGTTCGCCCGATCCGGTGAACATAGGCCTCTGCCACTTCCGGAAGCTCGAAATTGTAGACATGGCTCACACCCGGAATGTCGATCCCGCGTGCCGCGACGTCGGTGGCAACGAGAACGTTGATCTTGCCGTCCCGAAGATCGCGGATCGCGCGGTCACGCTGGTTCTGGCTCTTGTTGCCGTGAATGGAGCCGGCCTCTATGCCTTTTTGCGACAGTCTGCGCATGAGGCGTTCAGCGCCGTGCTTCGTCCGGCAGAAGACCAGCGACATTCCCTCAGGATTGGCTTTCAGCTGCTGGAGCAGAAAATCGCTCTTGGCCTTCTGGTCCATGAAATGGACCGATTGTGTGACCTTGTCGGCCGTACGACCGGTGGGCGCCACTTCCACACGTTCCGGATTGCGCAAATAGGACCTGGCGAGGTCTTCGATCTGCTTCGGCATGGTTGCCGAAAACAGCAGCGTCTGACGCTCGTCGCGTACCAGTCCGCTAATCCTGCGCAGCGCATGAATGAAGCCGAGATCGAGCATCTGGTCCGCTTCGTCGAGAACGAGATAGGATGCCGTCCCGAGATCGACAGCCTTGCGGTCAACGAGGTCCAGAAGACGGCCCGGGGTCGCGACCAGAATGTCGGTTCCCCTGGACAAACGCTTGATCTGCGCGTTGATAGACACCCCACCGACAACCGAGGTGACCCGGAGCGGGGTTGTCTTGAGGTAGGAAAGCAGGTTCTTCGCGATCTGGTTCACCAGTTCACGGGTCGGCGCCAGGATAAGGGCGCGGGTGCCGCCTTTCGGCGCAACGTCTCCATCGGCAAGCAGGCGGTCGATCAGCGGCAGACCAAATGCAGCGGTCTTGCCGGTGCCGGTCTGAGCGAGACCAAGCAAATCATGGCCCTTTAAAATCAGCGGGATCGCTTTTTCCTGGATCGGCGTCGGCGATGCGTAGCCGTTTTCCGAAACAGCCTTCAACAAGCCGCCGGAGAGCCCCAGGTTCTGAAAATCAGTCAATATCATTTCCTTATTGCGAGCATCAAAATGCTCTTGCTGCCGCAAGGCGCTTCCCTGCAGCATGGTGTTGGTGCGCGGCAGCCGGTTCGTTCGGAACCGGCTCTAGGCCGCCAGACCCTAGGGTACGGGCTCATAAATGAAGTCAATTTGGTCTGGATCGTTTTGACCAGCTGCGAGAAGTGAAAGCGCAGGAAATGTGGTTCATTTTCAAGCCTTTCGCGACGATGCAGATGGCCAAAACGGCCAAATCCGAAGGACGGCAAAATGGCTTCACCTCGCAGCGTCACCGCGCTTGACCGGGCAACAAGCCCGCTCTGCGCACGCTTCCTAACGAGATTTTGCCATTTCTGCCGCCAAATCGGCTTCATTTATGGGTCCGTACCCTGGCGTGACATGGGAACTGGTTGAGCCCCTCATCAGGCTCCAAATCTTTTGCAACTGGCGGGTATCGGGTCCAGGGACGGTGTTGTCACTGGCACGCGGACGTCCTGTCTGCTCACGCGGCAGCAATCGCAGTGCGGTATATCTGCCTGATCAGTCGAAATGTCAAGCTACCGTTAAGTCGTGACCCCCGCTCAAAGGTGATCCGACCGTCAGGGAACCAGGCGGATCAACTGCCCGTCGTCGCTGTCGGTCAAGACGTAAATGTAACCGTCGGGTGCCTGGCGTACGTCCCGGATCCGCTCGTCCAGATCGCCCAGCAGCTGCATCTCGGACACGATTGTCTCGCCGTCGAGATCGAGCTTGGACAAATGGCGGCCACGCAACGCCCCGACGAGCAGATCGCCCAGCCAGTCGGGATAAAGCTCGCTGGTGACGAATGCCATACCCGATGGTGCGATGGACGGATCCCAGTAGTGGATCGGCTGTTCCATGCCCGCCTTTTCCGTTCCCTCGCCGATCTTGCCGCCGGAGTAATGGCGTCCGTAGGAAATCACGGGCCAGCCGTAGTTCTTTCCGGCTTCCGGGATGTTGATCTCGTCTCCGCCGCGGGCTCCGTGTTCCACGGTCCAAAGAATGCCCGTTGCCGGGTTGATCGCAGCGCTCTGCGGGTTCCGGTGCCCGATCGACCAGATTTCCGGCTTGTGGTCGGCCTCTCCTTCAAACGGGTTGCCTTTGGCCGGTTGACCGTCCGGCGTCAGCCTCAGAACCGAGCCGGTGTGATCCGATGCGTCCTGCGATCTCGGACCGTCACCCCGGTCTCCAAGCGTCATAAACAGGGATCCGTCCGGCGCAAAGGCGAGCCTGGAGCCGAAGTGACGCCCGCCATAGGCGCGATTGTTCGCGCGGAAGATCGTCTTTCCATCCTGCAGCCGGTACCCATCCCCGTCTTCGGCAAGCATTGCGCGGTACAAAGACGTGCCGGCCCCCTCCGGAGAACCTTGCGAAAAAGACATGAAGATTGTCCGGTCCGTTGCGAAATCGGGACTGAGAACGACATCGAGCAGCCCGCCCTGCCCCTGCGCGAAGACTTCCGGAGTGCCAGGCACGACACTCTGATCGCCTTCCGCGGAAATGTATTTCAGCAGCCCGTCCCGTTCGCTCACGAGGAAACCGCCTTCGGGAAGAAAGGCAACGCTCCAGGGGTAGGACAGCCCATCGGCGACCGTTTCGGGAGCAATGGAAGACTGCGCCGCAGCCGGCGAAAAAGCCAGGGGGCTGAATGCCACGAAAAGTGCAGTTGTTGAGGAGATGAGAGAATTCCGCGTCATCATGCGAGGCTCCGTAAAAGGCGACCAGTCAACCTTCCCAATACCTAGGAACTCCAATCCCGATGAACAGTCATGACCGGATTAAAAATCTTCAATCCGCCGGCGTGCCCTTCCCTGCCGCCCCGTTCAGAAGCCGGTCTGCAATGACCTGTTTCTCGAATGCGATGTTCCAGTCGATCAGCGTCCGCCAGACCAGTTCCGCCTGGTCCGGGTCCAGCGCCAGATCCCCGGCCCGGTCCCTGATCGCGGCAATCATGCTCTCGATCCGCGCCCCGTCGAACGCTTCGTCCGGGTGGCGCTTGAGCTCGGCCATGCGGCGCACGTAGCTCTGCCGTTCGGCAAACAGCCGCACGAGTTCATCATCCAGACGATCGATCTCCGTGCGGATGTCCTGCTTTGTCAGACACGCGTCAGGCGTTTTCAATGCTGTCTTCCGTTTTTGCAGACCTGTGGCAGAGCGGAGGCCACAGGTCCTGTTCGAGAGAGAAAAAGTCAGGCGTCCGCCGTGCGCAGCGTCAGTCAACCTGGCGCGTCTGCGCCTCGACACTGGCGAGCGCCGACATGTTCACGACACCACGCGACGTGACGGACGGCGTTAGGATATGCGCGGTCTTCGCCGCTCCGAGCAGGATCGGCCCGACGTGAAGCGCCTGGGTGGCGACCTTCAGAAGGTTGTGGGCGATATTGGCGGAGTCCAGGTTCGGGAAAAGCAGAAGATTGGCTTCGCCCTTCAGCCTGCTGCCGGGCATCACGCGTTCGCGCAGGGCTTCGCTCAGGGCCGAATCGCCGTGCATTTCCCCATCCGCTTCCAGCTCGGGATGACGGTCCCAGATCAGTTCAAGCGCTTCACGCATCTTGCGCGATGATGGCGTTTCCCTGGACCCGAAATTCGACATCGACAAAAGCGCGATTTTCGGTTCGATGCCGAAACGCCGGATTTCCTGCGCGGCCAGCACGGCCATCTCCGAAATCTCCTCCGCGGTCGGGTCTTCCGTCACGAAGGTGTCGGACATGAAGAGCGCACCCTGGCTGTTGATCAGCAGCGACATGGCGGAGAGATCGCGTGCGGTCTCGCACACACCGATCACCTGCTTGATGTCGCGCAGATGCCGGATGAAACGCCCTTCAAGGCCGCAGATCACCGCATCGGCGTCACCGCGACGCACTGCAAGGGCCGAAATCACGGTTGCGTTGGTGCGCACGACCGTCCGCGCGGCATTGGGCGGCATGCCCTGACGGCCGACACATTCAAAATACTCGTCCACGTAATCGCGGTAGCGCGGATCTTCCTGCGGGTTGACGTATTCGAAATCAACATCCGGACGGATCTTCAGTCCGAAGCGTTCACAGCGCTGCAGGAGCACATCGGGCCGACCGACCAGGATCGGCTTGGCGATGTGGTCCTCGATCAGGACCTGTGCCGCCCGCAGGACGCGCTCGTCCTCGCCTTCCGCATAGATGATTCTCTGCGGATCCTTGGCGGCATTCTGGATGATCGGCTTCATGATCAGACCGGACCGGAATACGAAGCGGTTCAACCGGTCCAGGTAGGCGTCGAAGTCGGTGATCGGACGGGTTGCAACGCCGGACTCCATCGCCGCCTTTGCCACCGCCGGAGCGATCCGGAGAATGAGGCGCTGATCGAACGGAGACGGGATCAGGTAGTTGGGGCCGAAGGTCTCGGTCTTGCCGCCGTAGGCGCGCGCGACAACATCGGAGGGTTCTTCCTGGGCGAGGCCAGCGATGGCTTCGACGGCCGCCCGCTTCATCTCCTCGTTGATGGTCGTCGCACCGACGTCGAGCGCGCCACGGAAGATGAAGGGAAAGCAGAGAACGTTGTTGACCTGATTGGGATAGTCGGAGCGGCCCGTGCACATGACGACGTCATTGCGCACCGCAAGCGCATCTTCGGGCATGATTTCCGGGTTCGGATTGGCCAGGGCGAGGATCAGCGGGCCCTTGCCCATCTTTTCCACCATCTGGGGCTTCAGCACGCCGCCGACCGACAGACCGAGGAACACATCGGCACCTTCGATGATCTCGTCGAGCGTGCGCTTGCCGGTTTTCTGGGCAAAGACGGACTTCCACTCGTCCATCAGCTTTTCCCGGCCTTCGTAGACAACGCCCTCGATGTCCGTGATCCAGATGTTCTCCCGCTTCGCTCCAAGGGACACAAGCATGTTCAGGCAGGCGAGAGCGGCGGCACCGGCACCGGAGGCAACGATTTTTGCGTCCTCGATTTTCTTGCCGGCAAGATGCAGTCCGTTGCGAACGGCCGCGCCGACGATGATTGCCGTGCCGTGCTGGTCATCGTGAAACACCGGAATGTTCATCTTTTCCCGGAGCTTCGCTTCCACCATGAAGCATTCCGGAGCCTTGATGTCTTCAAGGTTGATCCCGCCAAAGGTGGGTTCCAGCACCGACACCGCGTCGACGAACTTGTCGACATCGGTTTCGTCGACCTCGATGTCGAAGACGTCTATCCCGGCAAATTTCTTGAACAGGACCGCCTTGCCTTCCATGACCGGCTTGGAGGCAAGCGGCCCGATATTGCCGAGACCCAGGACGGCCGTTCCGTTGGAGATGACGGCGACAAGATTTCCGCGCGATGTGTAATGTGCCGCCTTGGACGGGTCATCCGCGATCTCCAGGCAGGGCGCGGCAACGCCGGGCGAATAGGCCAGCGCAAGGTCGCGCTGGTTTCCGAGCGGCTTGGTCGGCTGGATCTCGAGCTTACCGGGTTTCGGGTTTTCGTGATAAAAAAGCGCGGCTTCCGACAGGTCGTGTTCGGTCTTGCTGGTATCGCTCATGACGTTTTCTGTCTCCCTGGCCTCTTTCGCGCTTTCGTTGCTTTTCGTCGCAAAACGGCATGCCCCACGTGTCGCGTCATGGAGCGCAAATTTCCAATGTGTCTCTGTGGTTTACCCGGCCCGCTGCAAAATGAGAACCCGTATCAGCAAAAACAGCACAACACTGTTCAGGATATGCCAGATGAAGTGAATTCCGAACGTCACCTGGTCGCAAAGGGGTTCATCGAAGGTGCGCACGGTCAGGGACGCCAGAAACACCAGGCCGGTCAGCAGGACCTCGGCACCGAGCCTTCCGTCCCTGCGGGCGAACAGTGCGCCGACCACGAAGATGGCAAGCAGCGCCGGAACATAACCGGCGGAGGAGCCGACGAGCGGTGCAAACAGCGTATCGGCAAAGAGCACCGTCGCCACGAGGAAAGCGATAACGATGCCGAGCGCGAGCCACCATCGCAGTTCCAGATACCGGTTGAGCGCCACGTAGAGATATACGTGAATGAAAATGACGATGGGTATGACATCGGCAAGGCCGGCCCAACGCGTCGCGAAGGTGTGAAACAGAAACGACCCGACACCAATTGCGAAAAGAACCGCGATCAGGCCAAGACCTGCCCAGTCATCCGGTGTCTTGCGGCGCCAGAGCGCAAAGGCAAGGACTGCTGCAATGATAAAGGCGGCATTCGTGACGGCATTGAGCGGTTCGGACCAGAATTCCGGTCCGACGCGCTCGCAGTAGTTGTCAACCTGTTCCCAAAGATCCATCGCAGCCGCTTCTGCCGTTTTTCCTGCCTCCTCTTTCCTTAATGGCTCGATGTAACAGTTTCGGCAATCAGGGTGCCGAGCCTTGAGATGCCGGCCTTGATCTTGTCTTCATCGGCGCAGGAAAAACTCAGCCGCAGCGTATTCCTGCCGCTGCCGTCCGGATGAAAGGCTCCGCCGGGAACAAAGGCGACCTTGGCCGTTTCGACCGAACGTTCAAGCAGCTCCGAGGCGTTCGTTCCCGCCGGTAATTCGACCCAGATGAACATGCCGCCTTCCGGCCTTGTCCAGCGGACACCTTCGGGCATGTGCCGTTCAAGCGCCGCAAGCATGGCATCGCGGCGCGTCTTGTAGACCGCGTTGGTTTTCGCGGTGTGGGTCTCGAAATCGCTTTCGGCCACCCGCGCCATGGCTTCCTGGTTCAGCACCGGCGTGTTCAGGTCGCTGGCCTGCTTGATGAGAACCAGCCTGGAGATGACTTCGCTTGCCGCGCAGATCCAGCCAAGCCGAAGGCCCGGCGACAGTGATTTTGAAAAACTGCCGCAATAGAGCGTGCGGCTGTTCTCGATCCCGCCGTTCTGAACGCAATCAAGTGAAAGCAGTGCCGGAACCGGCTCGCCGTCATAGCGCAGGCTCTCGTAGGGTGCGTCTTCGACAACCGCGCAGGACAGATCCCCTGCCAGCGAAAGAATGCGTCTGCGTTCCTCCAGGTCGAGCGACAGGCCCGTCGGGTTGGCGAAGTCGGGAGAGAGATAGGCGAACTTGACCGCGCCGCCCTTTTCTTCCGCCTGGGATCTGTGTTCTCCTGCCGACCGGTTGGTGCGCGGATCGAGACGGTCGAAATTCAGTTCGTAGGCATTGAATGCCTGCACGGCCCCTAGATAAGTCGGCCATTGCACCAGCGCCGTGTCTCCCTCCGACAGGAACAGTTTGCCGATATAGTCGAGCCCCTGTTGCGATCCCGACGTGACGAGAATGTTGTCGGTTGTGCAGGGGACGCCCAGCTTGCTCATGTGATCCACGATCCATGCGCGCAGCCTCGGACTGCCCTCGCTGACACCGTACTGCAGCGCCCGTTCGGCGTCCGGCCCACCCAGGATCTCGTCATAGGCCTTCTTGAAGGCTTCGGCAGGAAACAGAGCCGGGTCGGGAATTCCTCCCGCAAACGAGATCACGTCCGGGCGGTCGAGGAGTTTCAGGAGTTCGCGAATCTCGGAAGCGCGCATTCGGGTCGCGCGCCTCGCATAAAGACTGTCCCAGGTTGTCATGGTCGGCTCGTAGGTGGATTGCACTGATTATTTAAGTCAATAATACTGACCTATCTATTTGGCAAGTGTCGCAATCTTGTTATTTTTTGTAACTTTATTGCGCAACCATGATTCCGACAGTCCTTTGAGCGCGACCACTGGCAGATCGAGACGTGTTCCCCTATCTCTTGAGGACAAAGGAGTTGCCATGTCCCGTATCGATGAAAGCCGTCCGTTCATACCGCTCAACATTGCCGTTCTGACCGTTTCCGATACCCGGAAGCCGGAAGACGACCGCTCCGGGAACACGCTTTCGGAGCGCGTCACGAAAGCCGGGCACGTGCTTGCCGACCGGAAAATCGTCACGGATGACATTGCAGCGATCCAGGCGGTCGTCCGGGACTGGATCGCCAATCAGGGCGTTGACGTGGTCATTTCGACAGGTGGAACGGGCTTTACCGGCCGGGACGTCACGCCGGAGGCCGTTGAACCGCTGTTCGAAAAGCGCATGGATGGCTTCTCGGAAGTCTTTCACCGGATTTCCTACGACAAGATCGGCACATCGACGATCCAGTCCCGTGCGACCGGCGGCGTTGCCGGAGCCACCTACATCTTTGCGCTGCCGGGCTCGCCAGGTGCCTGCAAGGATGCCTGGGACGGCATCCTGAAGTGGCAGCTCGACTACCGGCACATGCCCTGCAATTTCGTCGAGATCATGCCAAGGCTCGACGAACACCTTAAGCGCGGGAAACTTCAGGAAGCCTGAACCTTGTCTTTCCAAGTCCGCATATCGACGGAAGCCGACAGGGATGCGGTGACCGCGCTCCTGCAAAAGAGCTACGCGGTCCTCCTTAGGGACGCTTATGACGCCCACACGCTGGAAGCGGCGCTGCCGCTGATCACGAAGGCGCAGCCGGACCTGCTGGTTTCAGGAAGCTACTATGTGGCAGAAGACAGTACCGGCCACATCATCGGCGCCGGCGGTTGGACCAAACACTCGCCGACCGGACAAGACGAGACGCCTGACAACGGAAACATCCGCCATTTCGGCACGGACCCGGCTCACACGGGCAAAGGGGTCGGCCGGGCGCTGATGTCACGATGCATCTCAGATGCCCGTGCGTCGGGCGTCACCGAATTCAACTGCTATTCGACGCTGAACGGCGAAGCGTTTTACCGGGCCTGCGGATTTCGGTCCGTCGAGCCCTTCCCTATCACCCTGCCGGGCGGGGCTGTCTTCCCCACCGTCCGCATGAGCCGATCGCTGTGAAACCAGACGGTCAGGCCGGAGACATTAATGGGACTGCTTGTTGACGGAAACTGGGATGCGGACGCGACGGGGGACAGCGTAGCCTCCGACCGTTTCGAGCGCTCGAAAGCGCAAATCCGCAACTGGGTCACGAAAGACGGTTCTCCCGGTCCGAGCGGAAGCGGCGGCTTCAAGGCGGAAAGCGGCCGGTATCATCTTTATGTCGCCTGGAACTGCCCGTGGGCGCACCGCACGCTGTTGATGCGGGCCCTCAAGGGACTTCAGTCCCATATCCCCATTTCCGTTCTCGCGCCCAGGCGGACGGAGGCGGGCTGGGTGTTCGATCCTGAGAACGGCTATGTCGATCGGCTGACGGGTGCGGCTGCACTCCACGAAATCTACGCGGCAGGAACACAGACCTATACGGGCCGGGTCACCGTTCCGGTCCTCTTCGATACGGCGTCGGGCAAGCTGGTCAGCAACGAGTCCGCCGAGATCATCCGGATGTTAAACGATGCCTTTCAGGACCTGGCCGGGAACAAATCCGACTTCAGCCCGGCGCACCTCCTGGGCGAGATCGACGACTGGAACGCCTACATCTACCCAAGACTGAACAATGGTGTTTACCGGACCGGTTTTGCACGTTCCCAGACGGCCTATGACGAAGGGGTGAAGGATGTCTTCGAAGCGCTGGACAGGATCGAAAAGACGCTTGAAACCAGCACCTGGCTCCTGGGCGACCGGCTGACGGAAGCCGATATCCGACTGTTCCCCACGCTTGCCCGCTTCGACGTTGCCTATTGGAGCGCGTTCAAATGCAATATCCGGCGCCTGATCGACTATCCGAACCTGTGGGCCTATGCCCGGCGTTTCCATGCGCTGCCGGGTGTCGCCGAAACGGTCAAACTGGAGATCTACAGGCGCGGCTATCACTCGCCAAGCGAGGTGCGGAACCCGCACGGGATTGTGCCGCTCGGACCGCTTGTCGATTTTTTCGAGGCTGTCTAGGGTCCGTACTCTAGCCGAGCGAACCGGATGTCCTCATCAAAAGATCCAAATTGGTCGGATAATGCTCTAACCGTGCAGCTTCACGGCCACGCTCGCCGGAATGCGCAGGGTGCCGACACAGAAGCGTGCGAGCGACTGCCGGAAGCGCGAAACGGCACTTTCATTTGCGGAGGCCCCGGAGGTCACGGCAGCGGCACGCAGGAAGACGATGCGGCTGCGTCCGATCCGCTTGGCAATATCCAGGTCCTCCAGCTCCGGCAGCGGCCGGTGACCGCCAAGCTTCTGGTAGAACTGCCGCGATATCAGCAGTCCCTGATTTCCGTAAGGCATGCCGAGAAGCTGGGAGCGCAGGGCCGCGATGGATTCGCTGATGCGGGCGCTCATGCCGAACGATTCGTATCTCAGCCGGAAGCTTGCCGCAGTCCTCGTGCCATTCGGAGCGCGTCCGGCGCGCTCGATGAATGCCTGCGCCTCATGGTGCCAGCCGCTTTCCAGAAGCGTCTCCGGCCGGAGGAACAAAAGCCAGTCACCACGCCTTGCGAGACCCGCCCCATAGGTAAGGCGCTCACTGCGGGACATGTCCGCACGGCTGACCCAATGGCAGCCAGCGGCATCCGCGACGCGCTCGGTGGCGTCGGTCGAGCCGCCATCCACAACAATCACTTCCCGGATGATACCCTCGGCTGCGGCCGTCACCAGAGACGAAAGCGAGTGCACCAGTTCGGTTTCCGAGTTCTTTGTCGGTACAATGACACTTATCATGAGGCCGTCTTTTACATCAAAAATTCGCAAGTGCGAAATATCCGGGTTGTATCAGCCGTTTTTTTCGCTAATGTTCATGATATGTTCTCATCATGTAGCGTATCGCAAGTATGAACACCGTCACTCAACGCGCTTCCGACGTCGATCCCGATGACATTGAGCCGGCGGAAAGCGCACGACTGGCCGAAGACCGCCGTCGCGGCCGGGCGGCCGGCCTGAACAAGAGCGGCCGCTATGAACCTGTGTCGCGCGTAAGTTTCGATGATGGCTGGGACACTCAGGACGACCTGCCCCCGCTCAAAACGGAGGTTCAGGAAGAGCGCGCGCGCACCATCATCACCCGTAATGAATCTCCCGATCTTTCGTTCGACCGATCAATAAATCCCTACCGGGGTTGTGAGCACGGTTGCATCTACTGCTTCGCACGCCCGACCCACGCCTATATGGGACTGTCACCGGGTCTCGACTTCGAAACCAGGCTGTTTGCCAAGCCCAACGCCGCCGCGCTGCTGGAACGGGAGCTCTCGAAACCCGGCTACATTCCGCGCGTGATCGCCATAGGCACCAACACGGATCCCTATCAGCCGCTCGAGCGGAGCTACCAGTTGATGCCCGAGATCCTGGACGTGCTCGACAGAAGTTCGCATCCGGTCGCGATTGTCACCAAATCGGCGCTCGTGACGCGCGACATCGACATCCTCTCCAAAATGGCGGAGCGCAACCTGGTCAAGGTGGCCCTCTCCGTCACCACGCTCGACAGGAAGCTGTGCCGGGCCATGGAGCCGCGCGCGTCGGCACCGCACAAGCGCCTCAAGGCAATCGAGGTGCTCTCCGGCGCCGGCATACCGACCTCCGTGATGATGTCTCCGATCATCCCGGCGCTCACCGACAGCGAGATAGAGAGCCTGCTGAGCGCCGCGGCGGATCACGGAGCGCAAGAAGCCAGCTTCATCTTGTTGCGCCTGCCGCTTGAAGTCTCAGAACTCTTCCGTGACTGGCTCCTGCGTGAACGTCCCGACCGGTACCGGCATGTCATGAACCTGATCCGCTCCATGCGCGGCGGCAAGGACTACGATGCCAGATGGGGCGAACGCATGCGCGGGCGGGGTCCCTATGCCGATCAGATTGCGAAACGGTTCTCACTCGCGGCCAGACGGCTTGGTCTCAACCTGCGCCGGAAGAAGCTGAACACGCAAGACTTCGTGCAGCCTCAAAAAGGCGGTGTGCAACTTGACCTTTTCTGACATTGCGGCTTGCACATCGCCCGGTGCGGCGGCAGCGTTTCCGGATGACCCATGGCCCGTCCCTCTTCGACCTGCCCTTTCCCGACACGCCGGATGCTGAACTGGAACGCCGCCATGCAGCGGTCTTCGATGGCGCGCTGTGCGGTGTCGACGAGGCGGGGCGCGGCCCGTGGGCAGGACCGGTCGTGACCGCTGCCGTGGTTCTTGACTACGACAACCTTCCTGAGGGTCTCGACGATTCAAAGAAACTGACCGAAGCGAAGCGCGAAGACCTCTACGACCAGATCGTCGCCAGCGCCCATATCTGCGCGGCGAGCGCTTCACCTGCTACCATCGACGCGCTGAACATCCGCGCGGCAACCCTCGCTGCCATGGTCCGGGCCGTCAGCGGTCTCGCCCTGGTACCGGACTATGTTCTGGTGGACGGGCGCGATGTGCCGCGCGGATTGCAACAGCCGGGACAGGCACTGGTGAAAGGCGACGGGCGGTGCCTGTGTATCGCGGCGGCCTCCATCGTCGCCAAGGTCACACGCGACAGGATGATGGTGCGCCTCGAAAGACATGCGCCCGGATACGGCTTTGCGCAGCACAAGGGCTACGGCGTCCCCCAACATCAGGCGGCCCTGGCCAAACTCGGTCCCAGCGATCATCACCGGATGAGTTTCAAGCCGGTCCGGTTTGGCGGGCCGTGACGGCATTTGCGCGGGCGACAACCGGCCCGCGCACCCTCTCCATCGTCCTTCCGGACAAGCGCAGCGGCAGCTGCGGGCAGATCCGGAACCCGGAGATAGTTCGCGCTGAAAGCGCGGCCATATGCACGCCAATTGTGTTCCGTGCTCGCTGCGCTCACGCTGATACCTGGTTTCCGGATCGGCGTTCGGCTCTGCCTCACTTGTCCGGAATGACAAACAGGGCGAACGCACCACAAGCTGCGCTCATCCTGAGCCGGACCGGTAACCGTTTGCGGGTCATGCCATGGCTCGACCCATTGCTGTCCGGTTTAGAAAGTACTGTCGAACTTTTATCGTTGCTAGAGCGGCATAGTTCCGTGCGGCGCCAAATCGGGATACGGAATTGTTCTCCCGATGTGTCGTCCCGGTTTGCCGTGCAAGCGGCAAGACCGGGACCCAGTAACCGTTGCGGCGGAGACTGAAACAAGACGGAAAATCCCGTGGTTCCTGGGTTCCGGCCTTCCGCTGCGCTGTCTCGGGATGAGCTTGTTTCTGCGGCAAGGTTTTTTGGCTCGGGAAGACGTATGGGCGGGCTTCGTTCACATACACACGCCTCTCCATCGTCCTTCCGGACGCAGCGGAGATCCGGGATCGGGGCGCCCCGGCCTGCGGAGAAGGCTCCGGCAAGAACGCGCAGACGCGTGCATCCCCGGTCCCGGCTCGCGCTTCGCCTGGCCGGGATGACGCGCGAGAAGCAAACGCATCACATGCTGCCCTCTGTCCGGGATAAACGAATTGAGACCGCGCGGAACGCGCAACGCGCCCCCAAAAGAAAAAGAGCGGCCCGGGGGCCGCTCCTGAATTTCCTTGTCGAACCGGACTTGCGTCAGTTCAGTCGCTCTTTCACCTGATCGATACTCTTGGACAGTATATCGTCGGCAACCTTGTCCTTAACCTTCGAGCTGAGGATCTCCTCGGCGGCGGCAACGGCGATGTCGGCCGCTTTTGCGCGAACTTCGGCAATTGCCTGCGTTTCCGCCTGGGCGATCTTCACTTCGGCCGCCTTGGTGCGCCGTGTGATCATCTCTTCCAGAGCCTGGTTGGTCGCAACCGTCAGCCGCTCGGCTTCGGCGTTGGCTTCCGCGATGATCGCTTCGGCTTCGCCTTCTGCTTCGTGACGCTTGCGCTGGTACTCAGACAAGAGAGCCTGGGCTTCTTCGCGCATCTTGCGCGCTTCTTCCAGTTCCTTGCGGATACCGTCTGCGCGGTTGTCCAAAGACCCGCCGATCTTGCCCGGCACCTTGAGATAGATGATCAGGGCGAAGAAGAGGATGAGACCGACGAGGGCCCAAAATGTTGCATCCATAATGGTCTCCTCAGTCCATCGCCGACTTCAGCGCCTTGGTCAGGTCGGTCTTTGTCGGGGCCTTGCCAATCAGCTGCTCGACAAGCGCTGACGTGGTGTCTCCGGCAATGTCTCCGATCTGGGACAGGGCTTCGGTCTTGATGCCTGCGATCTGCGCTTCGGCAGCCTGTAGCTTTTCGTTCAGCTCCGTTTCCGCCTTGTCGCGGCGAGCTTCCTGTTCGGCCTTCAGCTTGGCACGCGTGTCATGGGCGATGCTGTGTGCCTTGTTCCTGGCTTCAGCAAGGGCCTGCTCGTAAGCTGCGATCGCCGCGTCGGTTTCGTCTTTCAGGCGGTTTGCCTCTGAAAGATCACCGGCAATCCGGTCCTTCCGATCCTCCAGGATCCCTGCAATCCGCGGCATAGCCACGTTTTTCATGATCCAGTAGAAAATGCCGAAGGTGATGGCGAGCCAAAGCAGCTGGGACGCAAACGTGGTCGCGTCGAACGGCGGGAAACCCACGCCGTGCTCGGCGGCCGTGTCAACGATCGCTGTCTGGCTTTCAGTGGTCGTATCGCCTGCCATTTCCTGTCTCCTAAATCCGGCTTGGCGACGCTTTCAGGGCGCCGCCACCGGAGTCGCATCTCTTGTCGCTGCTATCGAGCGATTAAGCGAACAGGATGAGGAAGGCGATCAGAAGGGAGAAGATGCCCAGAGCTTCCGTCACGGCGAAGCCGAAGATCAGGCGCCCGAACTGGCCATCAGCTGCGGACGGGTTGCGCAGAGCGCCAGCGAGGTAGTTACCGAAGATGGTGCCGAGGCCGATGCCCGCACCGCCCATGCCGAGACATGCGATACCTGCACCGATGTATTTTGCTGCTTCTGCTTCCATGACACGTGCTCCTAGATGTGTTTGCAGATTTCTCACTTTCGGCGCTGCGGCCGCGTGATTTGGATAACCCTTAGTGTGAAGGATGAAGTGCGTCGTTCAGGTACATGCAGGTCAGAACGGCGAAGACGTAGGCCTGCAGGAACGCCACCAGGAATTCCAGCGCCGTGAGGGCGACCGTCATTGCGAGGGGCAGAACCGCGCCGGCAATGCCCACGGCACCCATGGCGCCGAGGCTGACGACGAAGCCCGAGAACACCTTCAAGGTGATGTGACCGGCAAGCATGTTCGCGAACAGACGAACCGAAAGACTGATCGGGCGCGACAGGAACGAGATGACCTCGATCATCGTTACCAGCGGGATCAATGCACCTGGCACGCCGCTAGGGATGAACAGTTTGAGGAAACTCATGCCGTTGCGCATGAAGCCGTAGATGATGACCGTGAGGATCACCAGCATCGCCAGCGCGAAAGTGACGATGATGTGGCTCGTAATCGTGAAGAAGTACGGGAACATCCCGAAAAGGTTGGCCACGAGAACGAACATGAACAGGGAGAACACCAGCGGGAAGAACCGCATCCCGTCCGTCCCCGTCGCATCCCGCAGCGTCCCGGCTATGAACTCGTACATCATCTCCGAAACCGACTGCACACGGCTTGGCACGAGGCCGCGGCCGCTGGTCGAGAAGATCAGGAATGCAGAGGTCGCCGCCACGGTCAGAACCATGAACAGGGAAGAGTTGGTAAATGAAAAATCCATGCCTCCGACTTCAATCGGAAAAATCTTCTGGATCTGGAACTGTGAGATCGGATCGTTCGCCACCGGCCAGCCTTCTTCGCTCGTTCACAACCACTGCGCCCTCGGGCGCGACAAATTCTATTGAGATCCGTCCTTGTCGCGGCGAATTCCGACCTGCGGCTGCTCGACCACACCGGCCGAGCGCAAGACATTCAGAACTCCCGCCGCAAAACCCAGTAGCAGGAATATGATCAACCCAAAGGGAGTCGTTCCCAGCCACTGATCGGCAACCCAACCGATACCTGCCCCGACCAGAACACCCGCGATGAATTCCGAAGACAGTTTCATCGCCTGGGCATATCCGGAGGAATTGCTCTCGGACTTCCGCGCCGCCTTTTCCTCGACTGCGCGCTGTTCCTCGAGCTTCCGGTTCAGCTGGGTCCGCCGCTTCGACAGACCCGCTTGCGAAACATCGTCGTCCCGATCTTTATTTTGGTCGTTTTCCGAAGACATGTTCCTCTGTCCCCAGTGCCCCGACATGTCAGATCAAACAACAGGAGTGCCCCGTAAGCCGCGCGCACCATAGTCGGCACCTCATGCCGTGTCAAGGAGACTTGATTAATAATTATCCCATTGAAAATATTGATACTTTTCAGCTTCAATGAAATTTACAAGACCTAAGTTGTACGCCTGCTCCCAAGTGACGCAGGTCTTGACGCCGCGGTCAGGCCGTTTCGCGGAATCGTTCCGCGGTTTCAAGGTCGACAGACACGAGCTGGGAAACGCCGCGTTCGGCCATAGTCACGCCGAAAAGCCGGTTCATCCGCGCCATGGTGATCGGATTGTGTGTAATCACGACAAAGCGAGTCTCGGTGCTGGCAGACATTTCGTCCAGCAGGTCGCAGTAACGCTCGACATTGGCGTCGTCGAGCGGCGCATCGACCTCGTCGAGAACGCAGATCGGCGCGGGATTGGTCAGGAAAACGGCAAAGATCAGTGACATGGCCGTCAGGGCCTGTTCGCCGCCCGACAACAGCGTCATCGTCTGCGGCTTCTTTCCGGGCGGCCTTGCGATGATTTCCAGGCCCGCGTCGAGCGGATCATCGGAATCAACGAGTTGAAGTTCCGCCGTGCCGCCACCGAACAGGTGCGTAAACAGACGCTGGAAGTGTCCATTGACCACTTCGAAGGAGGCCAGCAGGCGCTCGCGCGCCTCGCGGTTGAGGTTCGAGATCCCCGTTCGCAATCGCCGGATCGCCTCGATCAGATCGTCGCGCTCGGACGTCAGGGTGGTTTTCTGTTCGTCGATTTCCTTCAGCTCTTCTTCGGCGCGCAGGTTCACGCCACCCAGGCGTTCGCGTTCCGCCTTGAGCCGTTCCAGCTTGCGTTCCACGCCGGCCGGATCCGGCAGGGGTGCGCTTTCCTTAAGTCCGGCGATTTCGGGCAGCGCGGCAACGGCGACCTCGAGATCCTCATCAATGCGCCGCTCCAGAACGGCCTTGCGCTCCCGCGCCGCCTCGAAACGTTCCTCGGCGCGAATCTTCTGTTCGCGCGCGCCAGCCATCGCCTCCATCGCGGCCTTGGCCGCGCGGTCAACTTCGGCAAGGTCGAGTTCCGCCTGATGCAGCTGATCGTCCCGGCCCTTCTTCTCGTCCTCAGCCTTCGAGATCGCGGAAAAGAGATCCCGGCGCTTGATTTCAATGTCGTCCGGTGCCTCGACGAGTTCCGCACGCTCTTCCTCGGCTTCATCGCGGCGCTCGGTCAGAACCGTGACCTGCCGGGCGGCGTTCTGCGCGCGCGTCTTCCAGCCGTCATATTCGCGTTTGATGGCCTCGAGCCGCCGGTCGCGCATCTGCTGTTCCCGGGCAAGACCTTCGGCGACGGCCCGTGCCTCTGCATGTGCGCCGCGCGCGGAAGCGACCTCGGCCTGCAGATCGGCGATCCGGTCCTGAAAATCTGTGCTTTCGGGTGTTCCGGCAAGCTGGCCTTCCGCTTCGGTGGCCTGTTCGCGCGCAAGTTCCGCTTCCTCGCCCAATCGCTCGGAGCGCTCCTGGGCCGCGGCCCGTTTGGCAGTCAGTTGCGCAACGGAGCGTTCGGCAAGGACAAGTGCTTCGCGAACCGATGCCGCGTTGCGCTGAGCATCCCGCACCTTGCCCCTGGCCGCCTGTTCGGTTTCGGCATGGCTGCGGACATCGGCAGCCGCCTGTTCCAGCGCCAGCTGCCTGTCCTCAAACGCACAGCGCGCCGTTTCGATTTCGTCGGCAAGCTCGATCAGCCGGTTCTTTTGCGACAGCCGCTGCGCGGCCGGCGTCGGCGCGTTGGCGGCGACAACGAACCCGTCCCAGCGCCACAGATCGCCTTCCACGGAAACCAGTCTTTGACCGGGCTTCAGCTTGTCGCGAAGTGCCGGTCCCGCGTCCTGCGCGACAATGCCGATCTGGCGCAGGCGGCGGGCAAGCTCATCCGGAGCGATTACAACGTCGGACAGCGCGCGCACGCCCTCAGGCAGATCCGCATCCAGATCATGTCCGAGCGCCGGGCCCCATTTCACCGGTGCGCTCCCGCTGAGGGACGCATCGAGGTCCTCGCCAAGCGCAGCACCGAGCGCGGTTTCAAACCCCTGTTCCACCTGGATCTTTTCAACGACAGGCGTAAAATCCTGATCGGCATGTACGTTCAGCACCTGATCCAGTGTCCGCGCCTCGGTTTCCAGTCCCTGCAAGAGCTGCTGCGCTTCGCTCAACGGAGATCTCGCGGATTGCTCCCTGTCACGCGCTTCACGTGTTGCCGCTTCGGCGGCTTCGACCGTAGCCTCGGCCTCCATCAACGCTTCTTCGGCCAGTTCCAGTTCTTCCCGGCTTTCGGAGATCCTGTCATGGCCGGCCATCTCGAGATCGATGACCTCCAGCGCCGATCGCGCATCTTGGACCTGTGTCAACAGACGGTCGGCGCGAAGACGGCTTTCCGCGACCGCCCGTTGGAGCTGGCGCCGCTCGGCGCTGGCGCGGGCTTCGGCCGCGGTCAGATCGGAGAGCTGTGTTTCCAGGTCGCGCGCGATCTCTCCAGCTTCCGAAACCTTTTCCCCGGCGGCCTCCGTGCGCTCCTGCACGAGCTCGTTTTCCTCCAGCAGCTCGGCGCGTTCTTCGGACAGGCGCTCCAGCACCTCATCATTCTCCGAAACCATTGACTGTTCGCGCCGGATGTCGTCCGCCAGCTGGACAAGGCGGCGTTCCAGATCCTGCAGGCGTTCCTTCACGCGGCGTTCTTCGGCATCCAGTTCGTTGCGCGCGATAACAAGCCTTTGCAGGGCCGCAGCGGCCCGGGCCGACTCGTCCCGCAGTTCGGGAAGCTTGTGCGCGGCGATCGCCTGGACGCGGGCACTTTCGGCCTGCAGTGCCGTGGCCTCGTTGACTTGCTTCTGCGCTTCGGCGAACTGGACTTCCGCTGTGGTCAGCGCATCGCGCGATTCGATCCAGCGGATGTAGAGAATGGACGCCTCTGCCGCACGGATTTCGGAAGACAGGTTGCGGTATCTGCTGGCCTGGCGCGACTGGCGTTTCAGATTGTCCAGCTGGCCGTCGATCTGGACAAGGACGTCTTCGAGCCTCTCAAGGTTCTGTTCCGCGGCACGCAGGCGGATCTCCGCCTCGTGACGGCGCGAGTGCAGGCCGGAAATGCCGGCCGCCTCTTCCAGGATCTGACGTCTCGCGGTCGGTTTCGCGGCGATCAGTTCGCCGATCTGCCCCTGCCGGACCATTGCCGGTGAACGGGCGCCTGTCGATGCATCGGCAAACAGCAGCTGAACGTCGCGGGCGCGCACGTCCTTGGCGTTGATCTTGTAGTTGGACCCCTGCTCGCGCTCGATACGCCTGCTAACTTCAAGCAGGTCGGCATCGTTGAATGCGGCAGGAGCGGTCCTGTCCGAATTTTCAAGGAAAAGCGCGACTTCGGCTGTGTTGCGCGCCGGGCGGTTCAAGCTCCCGGAAAAGATCACGTCATCCATGCCGGATGCGCGCATGTTCTTGTAGGAGTTTTCCCCCATGACCCAGCGGAGGGCTTCCACGAGATTGGACTTGCCACATCCGTTCGGGCCAACCACGCCTGTCAACCCGTCGCCGATGATGAACTCCATCGGCTCGACGAAAGACTTGAAGCCCACCACGCGGAGTTTGGAGAACCTCATCGGCGCTCACCCCTCACGGAAGCAAGCGCCGCAGAGCGGATCGGGCATAGAGCACACGGACGCGTGCCCGGCGGAGTTTCCGCCGGTTCAGAGCTCAGCGTCGATGAGTGCTCCCATCTGGTCAATCGACATTGCTCCCGGGTGCCGCGCACCATTGATGAAGAATGTCGGCGTCGAATTCACCCCGAATTCATTCGCCGCGCGATCTCTCACTGCATTTACTGCGTCAAGAAGACCCTGGTTTGTCAAGCATTCCTCGAAGGACTCCTGTGTAAATCCGATCTGTTTGGAAAAGTCGAGGAGCGAATTGTACGGATTGTCGGTAAATGCCCATGCCCGCTGGTTTTCGAACATGGTATCCACAATTTCAAAATAGTTCTCAGCCGGGGCACATCGGGCCAGCATGAAGGCGGCGGCTGAGACCGGATCCAGCGGGAATTCGCGGAAAATGAAGCGCACCTTGCCGGTGTCGACATACTGCTCCTTGAGAGGCTTCCAGGTGTTCTTGTGGAAGTTGGCACAGTGACCGCAGGTCATTGACGCATATTCCACCACCGTGACCGGCGCGTTCTCGTCTCCCAGGATCTTGTCACCGAGCGGACCGGGAACAAGCAGATCGTCAACGTCGACGGATTGCGCGAAGGCCGGGATGCTTGCGGCAACACCGAGTGCTGCGCTCGCCAAGGCAGTGGTCTTGAGAAACTGTCTGCGGGTCTGGGTCACGGGGTCGTCCTGTCACTTGTTATAACGCGCAGCACCCAATGGTGCCGGTTCAATCGCTTCATTTGCCCTTTGAGGCAGCAGCCGTCAACAAGGCTTATCAAATGTGGCATGAGAGAGGACAACAGAAAGCTGCGTTTCACGATGATGTTATTGTCTTGTTATTGCCCCATGGAGTCATCGGGGATGACCGGATCAGGCGACCGCATCGTCATGTTTGGCGATCACCTGTGCACCGAGCTTTTTCAACGCTTCCCGCAGACGCATGTTGTGAACGCCTTCCAGTTGCTCATCGAGCTTTTTTTCTTCCTTGTCCGTCAGCGACCGCAACTGCTTGCGCTCTGCGGCCGCTTTCACGGCGACGGGCTTCTGCAGGATCTTGATGCGGCCGATGGCCGCCCAGCCATAGAAGGTGTTGATGCGCTCGATCATCTGGGCGCTTTCGTGAGACAGCAGCAGCGCCGTTGCGCCGTCCGTGTGCACGACAAGGGTTGCCGGTTGCGGCGGTGTTTCCGGGTCCGTCAGTTCCGGCTGACGGGGCCAGACGAGTTTGTCGGGCTGAACTCGCGTCCCGTAACGCTCGCCGACAATGTCTCCCCAGGCCGCCACGATGTCGACGGATGCAAAGCCGCGCTTCCGGCACGCAGGCGTCATCGCCTTGCCGACAAGATCGGCAAGCTGTTTCGCCTCGGGAGGCTTGCGATGTGCAATTGCCTTCGTCACGCTGTTGACCTACTTCCTCAACCGGCTGCCCGGCTGGACCCGAATTTTCCACGGATCGCAGATTGAGGTGATGTGTCCCAATAGAATACGACAAAAAGACGACGAATACTTAATGGCAACCCTGACGCCCATCAATTCTACCCAAGTTGTCCCCAGGCTTTCCAAAGGGACGCAGCATACTTCACTGACAACTACACCACCGATCTCATGACAAATTCTTCACTCAGTCAATCCTTGCTCATCTGGTACGACCGGCACGCGCGGCGCCTGCCCTGGCGTGTTGCGCCAGAAGACCGGCGACTGGGCGAAGTTCCGGACCCCTACCGTGTATGGCTGTCCGAAGTGATGCTGCAGCAAACCACCGTTGCGGCGGTGAAGGATTACTTCGACACGTTCACGAAAAGATGGCCGCGCGTCGAGGATCTCGCTGACGCCGACGAAGAAGACGTCATGAAAGCCTGGGCCGGGCTGGGATATTATTCACGTGCGCGCAATCTGAAGAAATGCGCCGAAACGATCGCACGCGATCACGCCGGCCGGTTCCCGGAAAGCGAGGACGCCCTGCTCGCCCTGCCCGGGGTCGGACCCTATACAGCGGCGGCTATCGCGACAATCGCCTTTGACCGGCATGCCGCCGTTGTCGACGGCAATGTCGAACGTGTGCTGTCGCGCCTCAGGCAGATCGAGACGCCTTTGCCCGCGGCAAAAACGGAAATCAGGCAGGAAATGGCAGAGCTCACGCCGGACGAGCGTCCCGGCGATTTTGCGCAGGCGGTCATGGATCTCGGCGCGACAATCTGCACCCCAAAACGCCCAGCCTGCGGACTGTGCCCCTGGATGGCGGATTGCCGCGTCCAGAATTCCAGCCTCGCCGATACGCTGCCGCGCAAGGCACCCAAGAAGGAAAAGCCCACCCGTTTCGGTGCCGCATTCGTTGCCGTTGACGGATCGAATGGCTCGGTGCTGCTCAGACGCCGCCCGCCCAGGGGCCTGCTCGGTGGAATGACCGAAGTTCCGGGCACGGACTGGTCTGAGACTTTCGATCACTCGAGCGCCGTTGAAGCCGCCCCGTTCCAGGACGCCTGGCAGGTCTGCTCCGGCGAGGTCAGGCATACGTTCACGCACTTTCATTTGCGCTTGCAGGTGTTCCGGGCCGATACAGTGATAAACGCCGCAGAGCGCGTGGAGGGCGCCTGGTGGTCGCCACCCGGCATGCTTGCGGAGGAGGCCCTGCCGACGGTGATGCGCAAGGTGCTGGCGGTGGCGCTCGGCTGAGCCGTCTCCGCCGGCGGACGGCTCAGATTATTTCCCCGACATCGATCCTGTTGCCATCCGGGTCCGCGAAAACGAAGGCGCGCAGTCCGTAGTCCTTGTCCTGGAGGCGCTTGATGATGCGGAGGCCGTTTTCCTGGCACATCCGGTAGGTTTGCGCTGCATCGGAAACCAGCATGTGCGCCACGTTGAACGTGGCTGCCTTGTGCGCCTTCTGGAGCGTGAGATGCAGTTCGGCATCGTCCTTTTGCAGGATCATGAATCCGACCGGATCCCCGTTCTCGAATACCTTCTCAAACCCGAACACTTCCCGGTAGACGCGGAAAGACTCTTCTATGTCGCTGACGGGCAGCATCGGCGCGATGCGGCCGAGCTTCAATTCATCGGCTGGCGTGGAGGGCATGGCCTTCCTCTTGTTCAGATGCGTGTGCGCCGTGGATGCGGGCGGTGCCGATTTCCGGGCCGGTCAACGCTGTTCAGGGCAGTGCCTGGCCGGAGACTAGCAAACAAAAGCGCTTGAACAAAGGTCAGGGAGAGATGCTTTAGAGCGCGTTTTCAAGCTCTGCCGGGACATGGCCGCCGTTACGGAAAGATGCTATGGATTTGCACCTCTTGTGAGAAGGAATTTCGTTATGCCCTTAATGGTTGGTGATATTGAAATCCATCTTGGGCCCCAGGAACAGGGCGGCCCCGATTCCCTTCTGGACCCCATCCTCGAATTCATCGGACGCGCGGGCAGCCGGCAGAACCTCATGATCGCCGTTCAGGAGATCGACAATCCCGCCATTGCAAACGCCATCATCGAGGCACGGCTGCGGGGCGCGGTCATCGATCTGGTCGTCGAACAGAGCTACCTGCTGGCGGCAAAAAAACCGAAGGACCTCGCGGGTGCGCATGCGCCGGGCGGCAAGCACGAAATCAACCGCGAGCTTTTCAACGCCATCCTGCGCTCCACGGCCGATGTGAAGGTCGACTTCAACCCGAACATCTTCCACCAGAAATTCATGGTGCTCGGCAACCGGGTCCTGACCGGCTCGACGAATTTCACCACGACCGGGGTCACGAAGAACCTGAACCATGTCGTCGTCATCAACGACGCCGAAGTCGCCAATGCCTACAAGAAGGAATTCAAGGAAATCAGGGAAGGCCGTTTCGGCAAGTTCTCCGTTGCGCACGGCCCTGCCCCGAAGGAGGCAAAGGTATCCGGCATCCGCGTCAAACCGCTGTTCGCGCCCGATCACGCGCCGGAGATGGAAATCATGAAACAGATTCTGAAAGCCAAGGAGCGCGTCGATTTCGCGGCCTTCACCTTCGCCCAGTCTTCGGGCATCGACGATGCGCTGATCGCCGCGCACAGGAACGGCATCACGATCAACGGCGTCCTGGACCGCCGCCAGGCGAACCAGAAATGGGCCGCCAAGCACTCGCTGCATGCCGCCGGCATTCACGTTGCCGTCGCTGGTGGACGCGGCCAGCTCGGCAAGGTGCACCACAAACTGATGACCATCGACAACAAGGTGTCGATCTTCGGCAGTTTCAACTACACGAAGCCGGCCAACAAATCGAATGATGAAAACATCGTCGTCGTCGGCGAAGTGAGCGAAACGGATACCGGAGCGAAGGCCGCGCAAAAGAAGATCGCGCTTGCCGCACGCAAGGAAATCGACCGGATCATTGCCGATTTCGGCGAATAGGCCGGCTCGCCGTCGGCGAGAACGGTTCATGCGCGCGCCGCACGGCACTTTCCCCACACACTTCACGGATGCCGGGTATCGCCGCGTTCGCAATCGTGGCGTTCGGGTCACAAAATGATTGCAGTCCGGCACGCAACGCGCTTGAAAGGCGGGGTCAGTCTCACGGATCAGCCCCATGTTCACACACACCCTCCCTGCCCTTCTCTCACCAAGCGAATGCAGTGAAATCCTTCAGCTGAGCGAGGCAGAAGCGCAGGACAGCGGCGGACTAGTCGGAGGTGTTCAGCAAGGCGACATCCGCCGCGCCAGAATCAGCTGGCTCGACGACGAAGGCCCGGCAGCATGGGTGATGAAGCGCATCATGGAGGCCGTCGCCCAGGCGAACCGGGAAGCGTTCGACTTCGACATCACCGAATTCCGGGAACGGCTGCAGGTCGCCCGGTACGACGAGAGCGAAGCGGGTCACTACGACTGGCACTCGGATATTGGCGAAGGCCAGATTGCACAGTTCCGGAAGGCGACAATCGTGACACAACTGTCGCCGGCCGATTCTTATGAGGGCGGCGGGCTGGAGATCAATCTCGGAAACCGGATCATGCCGGCACCACGGGATCAGGGCAGTGCGGTCGTCTTTGCGAGTTTCATGCTCCACCGGGTTGTTCCGGTGACGAAGGGAATGCGGGCATCCCTGACGTGCTGGAGCCACGGTCCCCGGTTTCGCTGAGACTTCGCGTCCTCCTGCGGGCAGTACAGTCCGGAGTGCGCGCGTGACGTATCAAAAGCTTGATTGGATCATCGGCACAGGCGTGTAAATCCGCGTTTACTTTTTCCTCATCCAAATTTGTTCGGCAGCCGTACTCCACCGCAACACAGGTTACACCAACCCTTTGTATGCGTTCGGGAAAAACCGTTTCCCGGAACGCCTCATCCTTGCCTGTGTCCAGCTTGGGAGTGTGTCATGAAACTGATCCAGAAATTCGTATTCGCCCTTCTCCTCGTTCTTCCGCTATCCGCTGCAAAAGCAGGCGAAAAGGACATTGTCGACACTGCTGTCGGCGCGGGCTCCTTCAACACCCTCGTCGCCGCAGTCCAGGCAGCCGGACTTGTCGACACGCTCAAGGGCGAAGGTCCGTTCACTGTCTTTGCTCCGACCGACGAAGCCTTCGCAGCCCTGCCGGCAGGCACCGTCGAGAACCTGCTGAAGCCGGAAAACAAGGACCAGCTCGTCGCCATCCTGACCTATCACGTCGTCCCGGGCAAAGTGATGTCTTCCGACATCGCCGGCAAGAAAGCTGAAGTCGCGTCCGTTCAGGGCGGCGAGATCTCCGTCGACGCAACAGATGGTGTGAAGGTCGATGGTGCCAATGTCGTCAGCGCCGACATCGAAACGTCCAACGGTGTGATCCACGTCATCGACGCGGTCATCCTGCCGAAGTCCTAAGGCTCAGACGGGTACATCCCTAGCCCCATCATGTACCCTCTGAAGGCGCGGTCTCGCATGAGGCCGCGCCTTTGCCGTTCTCCAGATGCTCAGGGCAAATTCCCGTCTTGCGGACGAAACGACACTCTGCCGCCGCGGCCCGACTATCCCGACAAAAATGTTCGCGTCGCAATGAACTGGGTCTGGACACGCACCGCAAAATAGTCCAGAACATTTTCTAGAATAATTCTAAACTATTAATTCCACAGACTCGCAAGGAGAGGTTTCCATGAAGGGAAGTGAGAAGGTTATCGAACGCCTGAACGAAGCACTGTTTCTGGAGCTGGGGGCCATCAACCAGTACTGGCTGCACTACCGCCTCCTGAGCGATTGGGGCTTTGCGCGCCTTGCCAAGAAAGAGCGTGAGGAATCCATCGAGGAAATGCAACACGCCGACAAGCTCACGGACCGGATCATCTTCCTGGAAGGTCATCCGAACATGCAGAAAGTCGCACCTCTGCGCATCGGCCAGAACATCAAGGAAGTTCTGGAGAGCGACCTCGCAGGCGAGTATGAGGCGCGGACATCCTACAAGACATCGCGCGACATTTGCCGCGACGAAGGCGACTACGTTTCCATGGCCCTGTTCGAGGAACTGCTTGCGGACGAGGAAGGCCATATCGACTTCCTGGAAACCCAGCTTGAGCTTCTGGAGAAGATCGGCGAAGAGCGCTACGGCCTGCTGAATGCCGCGCCTGCCGACGAAGCCGAATAAAGAACGGCATCTTGAAAACCGGTCAACGCGCGCCCGAAAAGGCGCGCGTTTTTTAATCCGCCGGCCCCTCACCAACGTAAAGTTAATATGACTTGAGGAGGCAGGCATGCACAAAGAAAGACTGACACAACTGGCGGATATGCTGGAGGCTCAGATCCGGATCCTTGCGGACACCGGCTATTCCAGGGAAGCCGATGTCGCGAGGCAGGAAGTCCTTTCTCTCAGGCTTTTGGCGGGCGTGACGGACTGAGCCTCATCCTGAGGAACGAAAGCCAGCGCCGGATCGCAAGCTATTCCCCTCTCCCGGCGGGAGAGGGCCAGGGTGACGGACCGGATCTCTCAAGGACACGTCAACACCATTCCCCTCACCCGGCCTTTCAGGCCGACCTCTCCCAGCGGGAGAGGTAACACCGTCGGTGGCGAGACCGCTTTTCGATGCACCAGCCTAGACCGTTTACTGAAACGCGGTTTCCGCGAAGCTTCGGAGTTTGCGCGAGTGCAGGCGTTCGGCGGTCATGTTGCGCATTTTCTCCAAGGCGCTGATGCCGATCTGCAGATGCTGCGCGACCTGCCGCTTGTAGAAGTCCGTTGCCATGCCGGGCAGTTTCAGTTCTCCATGGAGCGGCTTGTCGGAAATGCACAGGAGTGTTCCGTAGGGGACGCGGAAACGGAAGCCGTTGGCTGCGATCGTCGCCGATTCCATGTCGAGTGCGATTGCCCTCGATTGCGAGAAGCGTTTGACCAGTTCCGGCTGATCCCACAATTCCCAGTTCCTGTTATCGAGTGAGACTACCGTGCCGGTGCGCATCAAGCGCTTGAGTTCATAGCCGTCGAGACCGGTGATCTCGGCAACCGCATCCTCAAGGGCCACCTGCACTTCGGCCAAAGGCGGGATCGGTACCCAGGTCGGCAGATCCTGGTTGAGCACGTTGTCGTCGCGCACATAGCCGTGCGCCAGCACATAGTCTCCGAGCGTCTGGCTGTTTCTGAGACCGGCGCAGTGGCCCAGCATGAGCCACACATGCGGTCTCAGCACGGCAATGTGGTCGGTTATGGTCTTGGCGTTCGAGGGGCCAACGCCGATATTCACCATGGTGATGCCGCTGCCATCGGCCCGTTTGAGGTGGTAGGCCGGCATCTGCGGCAGTTTGGCCGGTTCCGTGCCACAGGAGGGTTCGCTCTCGCCCGCCTCGGTCTTGAGGTTGCCCGGCGCAACAAAGGCCTCGTATCCGCTGCCCGGTGTGTTCAGGAGTTCCTTCGACATGCGGCAGAACTCGTCGATATAGAACTGATAGTTCGTGAAAAGCACGTAGTTCTGAAAGTGCTCCGCCGCCGTCGCCGTATAGTGCTGCAGGCGATGCAGCGAGTAGTCGATCCTCGGCGCCGTGAACGGCGCCAGCGGCATGACGCCATCGGCCGGTTCATAGGTCCCGTTGGCGATGGAATCGTCCATGACCGTGAGGTCAGGCAAATCGAAGATGTCGGCAAGCGGCCGTTCAAGATTTGCGGCGGCCGCGCCCCCTTCAACATGCGTGCCGTCGTAAAAGGCAAAGTGAAGCGGTATCGGTGTCTCGCTGTCACCGACGAGTATCGGCACGTCGTGGTTCTTCATCAGCAGTTTGAGCTGCGCTTCCAGGTAGTGGCGAAAGAGATCCGGGCGTGTGATCGTCGCTGCATGCGTTCCCGGTCCCGAAACGAACCCGTAGGACAGGCGGCTGTCCAGACGCACGTGGCTGTCGGTGACAACCCGGACCTGGGGATAGTAGGCCCTGACGTGCTCCTGGATGTTCTCTCCTTCCAGAAGGTCGTTGAAATGCGAACGCAAAAAAGCCGTGTTCGCCTCGAAGATGTCTATCAGGCGGTCAACCGCGTGTCTGGCGTTGGTAAACACCTCGAGCGGATGCGAAGGTGCCGTGCGCATGCGCCGTTTGCCCAGCGGGTAATCGCCATTGATCAGATTGGACATGAAAGTCTCCTTATTGTTGTTATGGCGACCACAGTCCCGCCAGATGTCCCTTGCGTCAATACACGTATCAGGTGTTTTTGAATTTTTTTTCGCATAGAGAAAAATTCTTCAGTCAATCCGGACCCGAAATTCAAAGCCTGACCCCGATCCTTTGTTCCTGCACAGCTTCACGCACGCTTGCGCCGTGTCAGCGCCGGCTCGTTGCTGCGGGTTGCTTCCCGGCCCTGCCGCGGAAACGGACTTTCCGCCGGTTCGCAATCCCGATACTATCGGTGCAAATTCTGATCAGGAGCTTCCCCATGAAACGTATCCTTTTGAGCCTTGCGGTTGCTGTCTTGCCAATGCTTGGTACCGGGTTTGCCGCTCACGCGGCCGGTCTGCCCGATCTCGGAGGCCGGGAGGTCGTGATCGCGTCCGAAAACACCTATCCGCCACTTCAGTTCATCGATCCGAAAACCAGTCAGCCGGCGGGCTGGGAGTACGAGGCAGTTGCCGAGATCGCCAAGCGGCTGAACATGACGGTCACCTATGAGAACGTCAGCTGGGATGCGATGATACCCGCCGTCTCGGCGGGTGAATATGACGTCGCGATGAACGGCATCACGATACGCGAAGACCGCGCGGAGAAAGTCGCCTTTTCCGATCCCTACATGCGTTCGGAAATGTTCATGCTGGTTCGCGCCGACGAAGACCGGTTCACGGACCCTCAGGGGTTCGCCGCCAACGCCGACTTCCTCGCCGGTGCCCAGCCGGGGACGACCCCTTTCTACGTGACCGTCTACGAAGTCCTCGACGGTGACGAAAACAACCAGCGCATCAAGCTGTTCGAAACATTCGGCGCGGCCGTTCAGGCGCTCAAGGTCGGGGATGTCGACCTTGTCCTGACCGACAGCACCGGCGGGCAAGGTTATGTGAATGCCAATCCGGACACGTTCAAGCTGATCGGCAATCCGATGGGCACGGAGGATTTCGGTTTCATCTTCCCGAAGAACACAGACCTGATCGAGCCGTTCAACGCCGCCATTGCCAGCATGCGCGCGGACGGGACGCTGGATGCGCTCAACAAGAAATGGTTCTTCGACTACAAGGCGGGTCAGTAACAGCCTCGCGGTCCATCCCTGAGTGACGGACAAACGCTTGCGTGGCCGGTATCGGGAGAGCCCCGGGGCCGGCCACTTTCTTTTGCAGCCAGCCGTACTCCCGGCCCGAAACCACATACCCGCCCCAAGCACAAGAGACCGCCATGTTCCGAAAAAAGACCGCAACGGTTTCCCCCAAACAGGACTTTCCCTACTGGCTGGTCGCCGCCTGCGTGATCGCCGCCTTTCTCCTGCTCCGGATCGGAACCGACGAGATCTATTCGCAGGTTATGGCGACGGTGTCGCGCGGCATCGGCCTGACAATCTTCGTCACGCTCGTGGCGTTCTTCCTGGCTTCCGTGATCGGGCTCATGCTGGCGCTGGCGTCGCTGTCGGGCTCGATTGTCCTTCGCCAGTCGGCCAGGTTCTACATCGAGGTCGTGCGCGGACTGCCGATCATCGTCCTCTTGCTCTACATCGCCTTCGTCGGCACCCCCCTGATCGTTGCCGCGATCAATGCCGTTCTGGAACCGCTCGGTGCGGACGCCATGCGGACACGCGACTTTCCGCTGCTCTGGCGCGCGATCGCAGCCTTGACGATCGGCTATTCCGCGTTCATCGCCGAGGTCTTCCGTGCCGGAATCCAGGCAGTCGACAAGGGCCAGATCGAAGCGGCCGAGGCGCTCGGCATGAACCGCTGGCTGCGGTTCCGGCTGATCATCTTTCCGCAGGCGCTCAAGACCATCCTGCCACCGCTCGGAAACGACTTCGTCGCCATGATCAAGGACAGTTCGCTCGTTTCCGTTCTCGGGGTCGCGGATATCACCCAGCTCGGCAAGGTCTATGCCGCCGGCTCGTTCCGCTATTTCGAGACCTACAACGTGGTTGCACTGATCTACCTGATGATGACCATCACCCTGTCGCTCGCCCTGCGCCGTTTCGAACGCTCCAAGGAGATTGGAGGGCGGTAGCGGTTGCGTCGGCTTTGGTCTTGCGGCCAAGATGAAATGAAAAGGAGAACAGGTTCATGCGTTCCTTCGAAGAGATCGAGGCCCTGGCGGCGGAAAAGAAAGGTGGAGCCGAGAAGCTCAAGGCACTGCTGGCAGAACACAATCTTCCCAAGTCCGAGGCCGAGCTGACAAAGACCGGCGACGACCGCTGGCTCTCCATGTTCACCAGATGCGTGTTCCAGGCAGGCTTCAGCTGGAAGGTGATCGACCAGAAATGGCCCGGTTTCGAGGGGGCCTTCGAAGGCTTCGATGTCGCCCGCCTCGCCTTCCTGCCGGACGAAGCCTTCGAAGCTCTGCTCAAGGATACGCGGATCGTGCGCAATGGCGCCAAGATCAAGGCCGTGCAGGACAACGCCGTGTTCCTCAGGGATCTTGCGGCTGAGCATGGCAGCGCAGCGGCATTCTTCGCGACCTATCCGGTGAGCGACCAGATCGGTCTGATGGACCTGATGAAAAAGCGCGGCAGCCGCCTTGGCGGGACCACGGGGCAACTTGCCCTGCGCTTCATGGGAAAGGAGAGTTTCATTCTCACCGGCGATGTGGTTAACGCCCTCATACGCGAAAATGTCATTGATAACGATCGCATGTCGAAAAAAAATCTGTCAGCCGCACAAGCCGCCTTTAACGATTGGAAGACAACCAGCGGTCGCAGTTTGAATGAAATCAGCAGAATTCTGGCGTTTTCGGTCGGAACAGCGCATTAACCTCTCATTTAACTTTTACGATTGTAAACAAAGCCTTGATTCAAAGGTAATTTTTCTTTTTTCGACTTAACCGCTGATTTACCAAAACCGGTAACCATGACACTCGAAATTGCGTGAGGTATTGCGTCGCAATGAGTGTACTGAGTACCGGGGTGTCCATCGTGGCACCCCATCCGACTGAAAAACCGGAAGCTTGCGCTTCCTGGATGAACACGATCCTGAAGGGCGACTGCGTGTCCGCCCTTGAGAACCTGCCGTCCCGTTCCGTGGACCTGGTGTTCGCGGATCCGCCCTATAATCTCCAGTTGGGCGGGGACCTTCACCGGCCGGACCAATCCAAGGTCGACGCCTGTGACGACCACTGGGACCAGTTCGAGAGCTTCGAAGCCTATGACGCCTTCACCAGGGCCTGGCTGCTGGCAACACGCCGGGTAATGAAGCCGGACGGCTCGCTTTACGTGATCGGCTCCTATCACAACATCTTCCGCGTCGGTGCGATCCTTCAGGATCTCGGCTTCTGGATCATGAATGACATCGTTTGGCTGAAATCGAACCCGATGCCGAACTTCCGCGGCAAACGGTTCACCAACGCCCACGAGACCATGATCTGGGCGGTGAAGTCGAAGGATGCCAAGCCGACGTTCAACTACGATGCCCTGAAGACGTTCAACGACGATCTCCAGATGCGCTCGGACTGGCATCTGCCGCTTTGTACCGGCTCGGAACGGCTGAAGGACGGAAACGGCCAGAAGGTGCATCCGACCCAGAAACCGGAAGCGCTGCTCTACCGTGTGCTCACCGCCTCGTCCAAACCGGGCGACGTCGTGATGGACCCGTTCTTCGGCACGGGAACGACCGGAGCCGTCGCCAAGAAACTGGGCCGCAACTTCGTCGGTGTGGAGCGCGAGCAGGACTACATCGACGCCGCGACTGCACGGATCGCGTCAATCGAGACCAGCGACGGCGAAGCACTCGAAATGCAGCAGGGCAAACGGGCCCAGAAGCGCATTCCCTTCGGCACCCTCCTGGAAAACGGACTACTTTCCCCGGGCGCCGAGCTCACCTGTTCCAAGGGCAAGCACATTGCCATCGTGCGTGCCGACGGGTCCTTGAAATCCGGTGACCACACCGGGTCGATCCACAAGGTCGGTGCGCTGGTGCAGGGTCAGGAAGCCTGCAACGGCTGGACGTTCTGGCACACGAAAGACGGCGCGGCCAAGTCACCGATTGACGAGTTGCGCAAGGAAATCAGATCCCGCCTGCAGGTATAAGCAGGCTGACAAGCAGAAGCGTTTTCGCTATCCCCGTGAAGCCACTTCTCCCCGCCTCCTCACCCGAGGCGGGTTTTCTTTTTCCGGATAACCACCACGGCTGAGCCTGTCCGCTATGCCAGCTGTTCCAGCAGATCGGCAAGCGCGCGCGGTTCCGTCACCATCGCGTCGTGTCCGGTGGCGATCTCCTCCACCGGCCAGCCGAGTTTGCGGGCCCGGTCCAGGGCAACGCCGGCCGGCCGGTAGGGCGGGTCGGTGCAGCGGATGTAGCTAGCCGGAAGGCCGTTTCCGACCGGGTTCTTCAGATCCAGCGCTGTTGTGAACGTCCGGAAGGGATGCGGTGTCAGGCGCGGCTGGACGAAGGCAACGTCCTCGGGCCGTTCGACCCCGAAGCTTTCCGCAGGCGCCGGCGGCAATGAAAGCCCGCCACTGGTTTCCTGCGCCAACCGTGCCCGGTCTTCGGCCATATCTTCCGGCAAAAGGCTCATCCAGGTTTCGCCCGTTCCCAGCATGATGGCATCGAGATAGATCAGACTGGCGATCCGGTCGGGCACCAGGTCCGCTGCGCCGGTGATCGGGATGCCGCCGAAGCTGTGTCCGACAAGGGCGACGTTCTTAAGGTCATTGAACTCAAGATGCCGGACGATGTCCTCGACAAAGGTCTTTATGGTGATCCCGGGCGACAGCAGGTGCGAACGCTCCCCAAGGCCGGTCTGGGTCGGAGCCGTGACGTGGTGACCGCGCGTACGCAGGATCTCCGCGACCCGCGACCAGCACCAGCCGCCATGCCAGACACCATGCACAAGAACGAATGTTTTCGGTTCCATCAAAGTGCTTTCGCCAACGCCGTATCGGTCATTCCGCGGCTTCCGACGCAGGTTCATAACCACGCAGCTGCTTCAGCTTGTGACCGACCTCGACAATCGCTTCCAGAGCCGGGATCAGTTCCTCGCCCAGCGCCGTCAGTTCGTATTCGACAGACGGTGGTGATGTCGGACGCACGTGGCGCAGAAGCACGCCGCGCTCTTCGAGTTCCGACAAGCGCGCGGACAGGACCTTTGACGACACCGGAGGAATGTCCGCCTTGAGTTCGTTGAACCGGCGCGGACCGGCCCTCAGGCTCCAGATGACATTTGGCGCCCACGCCCCGGCGATCACCTGCATGCACTCGGTCAGGAGGCAGGGTTCCGGTGGTTTCGGGCTCCGGTTCTTGCGCATCTTGAGTGTCATCTTGCCTGTAACTCCACCGAAATCAGGTTTCTCCGGGGTAACTCGAAAAGCATGGTTACCATCAGAAACCTACTTGTCAAGAGTGACCTGAACAAACACCTTCGGGTCATCGAAACACAATTTGGAGCAAAACGATGAAACTGTTCTACAAGCCCGGCGCCTGTTCCATGGCGGCCCATATCCTGCTGAATGAGGCAGGCGTTGCCTATCAGCTTGAAAAGGTCGACACGGAACAGGGAACAACCGAGACCGGTGCGTCTTTCCTGACGACAAATCCGCGCGGTTACGTGCCCGCCCTTAAACTGGAAGACGGTGAAGTCCTGACGGAAAACGTCGCGATCCTGCATTGGATCGGCGAACAGTTTCCGGGTCTTGCCGCGGGCAACGACAACCAGCCCCTGCGGCGTTTCCGGCAGCTGGAACTCCTGAGCTTCCTGTCTTCGGAACTGCACAAGGCGTTCAGTCCCTACTTCTCCGGCAAGACGTTTTCCGACAGCGAACAGGCAGCCAACCGGAAAAAGCTCGATCTGAAACTCGGTCAGTTCGAAGAGTTGCTGGACGGCTCCTCCCCCTTTCTGCTCGGCAGCGCGTTTTCGGTCGTCGACGCCTATGCGTTCGTCATCCTCAACTGGACGAACTTCATTGATGTCTCTCTGGACGATTGGCCGCTGACGAAGGCGTACGTTGCGCGGATCGGCGCGCGCCCGGCAACCCGCAAGGCCCTCATTGAAGAAGGACTGGCAGCATGAGCACTGCGATTGCCGATCTGAACGGCGTCATCATGGACTATTTCGACGCGCTTTATCACTGCGACACCGGACTTCTGCAGAAAGTGTTTCATCCCGGGGCGGTCTATGCGACTGCGGATGAAACGCCCCTGCTCCACCGGACCATGGCCGAATATGTTCCCGTGGTTGCCGCGCGCGTGTCACCGGCTTCGCGCGGCGAAGCACGCGATGATGTCGTCGACGAAATCCAGCTTGCCGGAGACAACACCGCCTTTGCCCGTGTCCGTTGCACCATGGCGGGCAATGCCTATGTCGACTTCCTGACCTTTGTCCGTGAGGATGGCCGCTGGCGGATCATGGCGAAGGTCTTCCAGATGAGCCCCGCAAAAGAGGGAGGCAACTGATCATGCCGTACGTCAACATTCAGGTGACCCGCGAGGGTGTGACACAGGAACAGAAGTCGCGGCTTATCAAGGGCGCGACTGACCTCCTTGTCGACGTCCTGGGAAAGACCCCGTCAACCACCTTTGTGGTGATTGACGAAGTCGAGATGGAGAACTGGGGGATCGGCGGACTGCCGGTTGAGGAGTTCCGGTCGAAGGCCTCTTCGAGCGGACGCTAGCTACAGCCCGTCGGTCGAAGTCAACTTTCCGCTTGTCGGCAAGGTGTTCGGCTACGAGGGAAAATTCCCCTTGCGATTTGGTCTCTGATCACGAAACCGATCAGTTGCATCCATCCGCTCAAAGCCGATCCGCGCCGGACATCCAGTTCAAGCCTTGAACGCAGCCATCGTCACCCCGGGCGAACGGCGTGAGACCCGGGGACGGGAGGCCCGAGCGCATCGGGACGGAAACCTCAGGATCCGGCAGGTCATTGCCTCCCCGATCCCGGATCTTCGCTGCGCTTGGCCGGGATGACGACAGAAAGTGGGCGAGCGCTGTCTCGGAGGATGGAACGCTGAATTCACCACATTCAAATAAGACGTCAGCCAGACTTGATCTGGCAATCCATGCCATGGCCTCTCGACGAGGCAAGGCCGTGCAACCGGCAACGCAATGGCATGGATGCCATGGTCGAGCCATGGCATGACCTGGAAAACGATCTTGTGCGGCGGTCTGCTCACAGCCGATCTTCACCGGAGGTTCAGTTCGAGCCTAGAACGCATCCATCGTCACCCCAGGCGAACGGCGTGAGACCCGGGGCCGGGGCGCCCGAGCGTATCGGGGCGCAAACTGCAGGATCCGGTAGGTCATTGGCTCCCCGATCCCGGATCTTCGCTGCGCTTCGTCCGGGATGACTTACAAAAGTTGACACCCTCATCCTGAGGAAGCGCGGCAGCGCTGTCTCGAAGGACGGGCCGCGCGTTTTGAATGTGCCGCCCATCCTTCGAGACGGGCCATCGGCCCTCCTCAGGATGAGGAAGTAGTCGGGGGCAAGGTCAGCGCGTTCATCCCCTTCCTATCAGCCGTCATTGCCAGACTTGATCTGGCAATCCATGCCATGGCCTCTCGACGAGGCAAGGCCGTGCAACCGGAAACGCAATGGCATGACCCGGAATTAATCAGGTAAGGCGGTCCGCAGTCAATGAACTTGTCATTCCCGCTGAAGTACAGCGGAAGGCCGGAACCCAGGAACCACCGGATTTTCCGTCTTGTTTCAGTCTCCGGCCGCAACGGGTACTGGGTCCCGGTCTTGCCGCTTTCACGGCAAACCGGGACGACAAATCGGGGGAACAATTCCGTATCCCGATTTGGCGCCGCACGGAACCATGCTGCTTTCGCAACGACATAAGTTCGAATGTACTTTCTAAACCGGGCGGCAGCGGTTCATGCCATGGCATGAGCTGGAGAACGATTCAATCCCACCCCCTGTCGGACCGGGATGACGACAGAAAGTGATCGAGCCCGCTCACTCGAACCCGACCAGAGCCTTGCGGCGTTTGCCGACCGAGACGGCCAGTCTGTCATTCGCCTTCAGGTCGCCGGTCGCGATGCGGCGTCTCGGGTCGTCGACGATGCGGCTGTTGAGACGGACACCGCCGCCCTCCACGAGACGCCGCGCCTCACCGTTCGAGGCGGCAAAGCCGATGGCGACGACCAGTTCGAGCAGACCAAGTCCCTCTGCCAGGCGCGTCAGCGGCAGCATGTGCGTCGGCTCGAGAAGCTCGTCTTCTCCCGCGAAAAGGGCGTCGCCCTGCTGCAGGGCTGCACGGGCCTCCTCGGGACCGTGCACGATTGTCGTGACCTGGGTTGCCAGAACGCGCTTGGCCTCATTCATTTCAGCGCCCTGAAGCGCGGAAAGCCGTTCCACCTCACTGATCGGCAGTTCCGTGAAAAGGCGCAGGCACTTGCCCACATCGGCGTCGGCCGTGTTGCGCCAGAACTGCCAGAAACCGAAGGGAGACAGATGTTCCGGGTGCAGCCAGACAGCGCCTGCCGCGGTCTTGCCCATCTTGGCACCGCTGGCGGTGGTCAGCAGCGGAACCGTCAGGCCGTGCAGCTTGCGCCCGTCGCGGCGGCCGAGTTCGACCCCGTTGACGATGTTGCCCCACTGATCGGAACCGCCGACCTGCAACGCGCAGTCGTGGCGCCTGGCCAGTTCCAGGAAATCGACGGCCTGAAGCATCATGTAGCAGAATTCCAGAACGGTCAGCGGCATCTGTGCTTGCAGGCGCGACTTGACGCTGTCGAAGGTCATCATGCGGTTGACGGTGAACTGGGATCCATAATCGCGGAGAAATTCCAGGAAGCGGAATTCGTTCAGCCACTCCGCGTTGTCGACCAGCAGGGCACCATCCGGACCGTCCATGTCGACAAGCCGTTCGACAGACCGGCGGATGGTCGCGATGTTGGCCGAGATCTGGCGTTCTTCCAGGAGCGGCCTGGCATCGTTGCGGAAACTCGGATCACCGATCTGGCTGGTACCGCCGCCCAGGACGATGATCGGCCGATGACCGAGTTTCTGAAGCCATCGCATGGTCATCAGCGGCATCAGGTGGCCGACATGAAGACTTGCGGCGGTGGCGTCGAAGCCGGCATAGGCGGTGACCGGACCTTCGGACAGCCTCTTGTCGAGGGCTTCGACGTCCGTGCACTGGTGCACGAGACCACGTTCCAGAAGCACGGCGAGCGCTTCTGATCTGAGCTTTGTCGCCGGTTTTCCGGCTTCGATCATGTGTTTGGTCATTTTCGGCTTCCTGGTTTCCCCGCCAGGAGCCCTTGAAACCAAAAAGCCGCCTGACGCGGCGGCTTTTGAGGTTTCTATGAGATGAGCAAGATCCTACGCAGCCGCCGGTATGTCGGTGACGTAATAAAAATACACGAAGGATGCAGCGATCTTGGTCATGACAGCCTAGATGCGACACGCCGCGTGAAGAGTCAAGCCGCTAGTTGCCGGCCGGAAGCACGACACACGCGGTGTTGCATTTTTTCAAGACAGGTCCACGTCCGCTTCGCCGCGTCCCAGAAGAACCGGCATGATCAGGTCCTCTTCATCCGTGAGATGCTGCTTGAGACCCATGAGCAACGCAACGCTTGTCCGTTCGTAATCGTCCACCGCAGCCCGAATTGCGTCGGGTGTCCCGTCCCGGACGCTGGCGAACATCTGGGCAGCGCTGCGGACAACGGCTTCCATTTTCTGGTGCAGGAGAGCGTGGTCGCTTTCCAGAAGCTCCATGCCCGGCAGCAGGTCTGCCTCCGCTTCCAGAAGCGCGGGGAAGTACTGCTGGTCCTCCACCATGTTGTGCGTGTGGAGTTCCGACAGGAAATGCTGGAGCTGGGGTGCCAAGATGGCGACAAAGCGCTCGGCCGGGAGCTGATTTTCCCGATACTGTTTCAACAGCGAAATCAAGGTATTGCCCGTACTGCGGAAGCTGTCATGGCGATTGAGCCAGAGCTCCGAAACCGGTCCGTAGTTCTCGTGGGTCAGCCAGTCTCCCCGTGTAATGTCTTCATAGAGAATCCACTCGCGTGGCAGGCCCTGGCGGATGTCGAGCCGGAATTCGTCGGGTTCGCCAACATTCGGTCTCCGATCCTGCAAAAGACGGTGTGTCATTTCGCAGGGCTGCCGCCTGCCAAGGATCAAGTGATACATCATTTCCGTTCAGCCAATTCAAACAGTGATTGCAAGTCGACCGGTTCTGCCGCCCCGGCATGGGAACCCTGACGGAGCGACAATCCCACGATCACTGCACCGAAAGCGGGCGGGTGAAGAGCACGGCCTTGTTGTCTCCGTTGAAGTAACGCAGTTCGTAGCTCCCGGGCTCCTTCGGCGCCTTCACGCTGACGGTCTGCGCATCGATATCACCGGACCAGACGCGCCTGTCGAAAACGGCACGTCCATTGCCTCCGCGCCCCGCCGGGTCCCAGATCTGCACGGAATCATAGCGCGCACCCGGGCCTTTCCAGGAGACCGAGAACGTCGTCTCCGTCTCGACGCTCTCCGGTGCCTCGATCGACAGTTCAAGCGGCACGACCGTGATCGGGCGGGTCAGCAGCACGGTCTTGTTGTCGCCATTGAAATATCGAAGCTCATAGTTACCCGGCTTCGCGGCGCTTGGAAGGGTGACCTTGCTGTTGTCGAAATCGTCGTTGCGCAGGCGCTTTTGATGGACAACGCGGCCATCGCCCGCGCGTGCCCTGGGATCGAAGAACTGCACGCTGTCATAGCGCGCACCCGGACCGGTCCAGGTCACCGTCAGGTGGCGGCCCTGACCGATTTCGTCCGGCGCTTGAAGTTCGACAACCGTTGCGGTCACCTCGATCGGGACCGATGCGAGAACCGCCTTGTTGTCGCCGTTGTAGTATTGGAGTTCGTAGGGACCGGGCTTTACCGGGCCCGGCAGGGTGATCCGCTGATTTTCGAAGTCATCATTTCTGAGGCGTTTTTCGTGCAGTTTCTTGCCGTTCGCCGGATCAACCAGCTTGACGCTGTCGTAGCGGGCGCCGGGGCCGACCCAGTCGACCACGATCGGCTTTCCAGCTTCCGCCGCCTCTTCCGTTTCGAGCATGACGACCGCCTCGATGATCTGGAGCGGACGTGTGGCCAGCACCGTCTTGTCCTCTCCCGCGTAGTAGCGAAGCTCGTAGGTGCCCGGTTTTGCGGGTGTCGGCATCGTCACCTTGTTGTTGTCGAAATCATCGTTGCGCAGCCGCTTGTTGTGCAGGACCTTGCCTTCGCCGCCACGGGCACTGGCGTCATAGAGCTCGACGGCATCGTAGCGCCCGCCCGGACCGATCCATTCCACGGTTACCGGACGGGCCATCGCAATCTCGTCGGGGGCGAACAGGGCCACCTCGGCCGGCGTCACCTCAATCGTGCGGGCCGCCAGAACCTGGCGGCCCGAGCCATCCCAGTACCGGAGCTCATAGGTGCCGGGTTCGGTCACAACCGTCATGGTCACCTGCTTGTTGTCAAAATCCCCATTGACGACCGACTTGGAGCGCAGGCGCTTGCCCTCGCCGCCACGGGCGGCGGGATCGTGGAATTCAATCTGATCATAGCGGCCACCTGGTCCCTGCCACGCGACATCGATCCTGGAGCCGATTTCCGCCTGGTCCGGTGCCTCAAGCGATGCTTCCGGCAATTGTGCCGGAACGGCCGCGGCTTCCTTCACGGGGGCTGTCTCAACCGTCGCGGTCAGGGCGTCGGACAGCTCCTCGGTGCTGCCGGCCTGAATGTAAAGACCACCGGTGTTTTCGGCGAGGCAAGCCACCTGGCGCCCTTCCTCCGCGCTCAGTCCGAAGCCGATGACGTGGGCAGTGAAATTCACACCCAGCTTGGCCAGTTCATTGCCAAGCGCGCAGGGGTCGGCGTTGCAGGTCTCGATCCCGTCGGTCACGAGCACCACGGTTGCCTTGTCCTCGGTGTAGCGCAGGGTTTCGGCAGCTTGCCGGACGGCGGCGGACAGGGGTGTCTTGCCCCGCGGCGTGATGCCGTCGGTCGCCGCCTTGATGGCGGCAGCCGTGCCAGCGCCCGGCGGCACGATCAGCTCGATATCGGAACAGTTGCCCTTCTCCCGGTGTCCGTAGGCGAACAGCCCGAGTTCCAGATCGCCCGGCAGATTGCCGAGCACACCGGACATCGCATCGCGGGCGATTTCGATCTTGGTCCGGCCTTCGATCTGACCCCACATGGAGCCTGAACCGTCAAAGACGATGGCGACCCTGTCGGCGGCCTGAGAGACTGAAGAAAAAACGGAAAGTGCGGTAAATGCAAAAACAAACGGTCGAAACATGGTTCCCCCGACAAATGTGTCCAACGACGTGTCGTAACGTAACCGTGCCACATGTCCTGTCCGTCGCATAGGGTCAGGACCCATTCATTTGGTTGGATTGGCGCGGCAAACGGCGATGAGCTGCAAGGAAAGGCGCGATAAGCGGGCTACCTGCCCGGTTGAGCGGGTTGACGCAGCAGATCGAAGCCGTTTTTGCGTCCCTGAGGGATAGGGTGAATTTGCCCGGCAACTTCGTTGCAAATCTTTGGAAACCGGACTGTTTCCTGCAGCTTTGCGCCTCGTATCGGAACAAATTCATCCCTACCAATTCATCTAAATGAATGGGTCCTGACCTTGGATCACAGAATGTCGGTTTTCAAATTGCCCTAACAGAACACGGCCCCGGCATCGGAGAGTTCCTGTTTCAGCGGGCCCCATTTTTGCGGCGTTGCCGTCAGGGTTCCCGGCTCCCTGATCTCGACCTGAAACCCGCGTGACAGTGCGCCCTTGGCCGTTAGCTGCACGCAGTGGCAGGAATCCAGTCCGACGAGCGTGAGCCGTCCCACTTTGTTCGCCGTGAGCCAGTCCTCGAATGCCGGGCTGGAGAACGCGTCTCCGACCGACTTTTCAAAGACCGGGGCATCTCCCGTCTCCAGCGCCGGATCGATCCGCAATTCCGGCCTGCCCGGCGTTCCCACGCCTTTTGCAACCAGCTTCACGAGAAGGATTGCCAGCCAGTCACGGAACACGTGTTTTATGAAGACCGCCTCGGTCCCGCCAGCGCGCGCCGACACGAGGGCCTGATTGATCTCAGCAATGGCGGCATCCCGGTCGCCGGGTTCAAACGCGGTTGAGCCGGCGCTGCGTGTGAAATCCTCCTGCACATCAATCACCACCAGCGCTGAATTCGGGCGCGCGTCAATGTCGATCCTCTCGCCGCGGGTCGGCGTGCCGATCTTGCGCATGATTTTAAAGGTGTAGAGGACCAGCCCTGCCAGAAAGACAGCCAACAATCCGATCACGCTCCATAGTCCTGTCATCGTTCCACTCCCAATGGGTCGATCTCAAAAAGGTCTCGGACGATCGGGATCGTCTTCATATTCCGCGAAGTGATCGAGCATGGCGCAGAGCACCTGTTGAGACGAGCGGAGATCCTGCTCGGTGAACAATTCGCAGACCATCTCGATCTCGTCGTTTTCCGAAGCCCGGATTTCAGCAAAGACGGACCGGCCATGTTCGCTCAGGCTGAAGAGCGGTGAGCGTTTGTGCGCCGGATTCGGGCTGCGCACGACAAACGCTCCTTCCTCCAGCGCGTTCATCAGAAGCTGTATCTGCTGTCGGGCGAGAAACAGTGTCCGGGCGGTATCGGGGACCGAAAGCGGTCCCGCCTCCTCGAGCACTTCCATTACCGCCCGCATGCCGACGCTCACACCCGTGCCGTTCAGCTTGGCCTCCACGGCCCGTGCCAGGCGGCGATGCACCGGACGGATCAAACGGACGATTTCATAGAGTTCGACAGATTTTTTCATTGCATCTCTCTTCGACAATAATATTGTCATTATGACAAATGAGTTGTCAATATGAAATCGCTGCTCGCCGCGCCTTGCCGGCCGCGCAACGCGTCCTGAAACGAAAAAGCCCCGGCATGTGGCCGGGGCAAATTGAAGGCGGGGCGCAAACGCACTCTGTCCGGATCAGGGCGCAACCAGCTTCACCGGCTCAGGTTCCACGACGATCTCGCACTTGACCGAGTTGGCGATGAAGCAGACGTCATGCGCTTTTTCGTGGATTGCATTCAGCCACTCCTGATCCGGCGTCTCCGTGCCGATCAGCGTGATCTCAGGCCGCAGCACGACCTTGGTGATCGCCATCTTGCCGCGCGCGACACGGCTCATCTCGCCTTCGGCGTGGTCGCTGTAGCTGGTGACGTTGAAATCCGCACGCCTTGCGAGATCGAGAAACCAGAGCATGTGGCAGGACGAGATGGCCGCCACGAATGCTTCTTCCGGATCGACGGCGGCTTCCACCGAATGCGGCAGGGGAACCACCGTCGGCGACGCGCTGGCGGGAACTTCAAGCCCGCCGTCAAACCGCCAGATGTGACCGCGCGAATATGCATTCGCGGCGTAGTCGCCGTCGCAGGCCCACTCCACCAGAGCCTTGTAGAAATGCCCCGCCATCGCTCACAAAGTCTCCAGAAAGGCTTTGTAGCCCGCCGCATCGAGCAGATCGGAGAGCTGACTTTCGTTGCCGACCGTCATCTTCAGGAACCACGCCGCGCCTTCCGGGTCTTCGTTCACCTTGCCCGGTTCTTCTGCCAGAGCTTCGTTGACCTCGACGACGTCGCCGTCAATCGGCGCATAGACTTCACTGGCTGCCTTGACCGATTCGACGACACCTGCCTCGTCGCCCTGCGCAATCTTCGCGCCCACTTCAGGCAGTTCGACGAAGACGACGTCCCCGAGCTGCTCCTGCGCGTAAGTCGTGATGCCGACGGTTGCCACGCCTGCATCAACGGAAATCCATTCGTGGTCTTTTGAAAAATAGGTCGTCATGTCGTCATCCTAAGTGAGCGGTGTCCAGGGTGCAGCTGCCCGACTTAGGTCCAGCGACCCTCGCCGTCCAGCGCCCCCTCTGTCCGAGAACCTGAGAGATTTCCCGCAGAACGCGAAGACGGCATCCGGCAGCTACTCCGTCGGTGAGCAGTCCGCGAAAGGCATGGCGGAGCACTGCTTTCCAGAGCGTTTTTCCCCTTGCGGTCCTTTTGCCTGAGAGTTTCCGGGGCGGTTGCTCCTTCGGCACCGGGCACATCCACCCGATTTCTCCCGCATGGGACACGCGCGCACAAACGCGCCCACCAGGGCACGACCCTGAGTGGAAACGGATTGTGAGAGGGCTGCATGCCCTTGTCAATACGGGAGGAACTGCAAGAAACTTGCAAACAGGCTTATCGCGGGACCGGGCCTGCGGTCCGCTTCATGCCCTAGCGGCGGCGTCCTTCATCGAAACCGAAAACGACCTTGACGCTCGCGCCCTGCGGTATCGTGAACTTGTCCTCGATCAGCGTCCACTTTTCCGCCGGCGCCCCCTGGTTCAGCGTAACGGGAACCGTGATCACTTCGGAACTCAGGGGTTCGGCATCGGTTCCGCCCGGAACGACCGCGACCCGGAGCGGGAGTTTCACTTCGCCACCCGTCCAGGCCGGGCCGGGCGTGACATCGCCTGACAGGCCGATCTTCATGCGCCGGCCACCCCCTGCTTCCTGCGTGCAGCTGTTCGCCCAGTCTTCCACCGTCGCCTGGTAAAGCAAGCCTTCCGACTCGTCCTGTTTTCCGCGCACGTAGTTGCGGATCAGGAACGTGTTCGACTTGAGCTCCAACGGCGGACACGGCACCGGAGGCGCAAAGGTCGCGGGGGACACCTCGATCGGTTCCTGGCCGCCGCTGATAATCTTGCCCGCAACACTGTCGGCGCCGCCGCCGCAGCCGGCGAGTACCGCCGCGCAGACACCGGCCGACAGGCAGGTTTTCAGCTTCACATTCGCAAGGGCCTGAAACGCAGTGATCATCATCTTTCCATCGGATCGAACAGCAACATGGCGGAGTGTCATAGCAGGAAGCCTGCGGCTTGGCGAGGCCACTTCCGAGGAATGCTTCAAGCAGCAGAATGTGGCTGAAATAGTGCGCAGTTCCGCACACCCGACTTGACAGGAAACGGCTTGAACCCCTTATTGCGGCTAGACAGATTTGCTGAAAGGGCAAAATGACCATCCCCGAGCAGAACAAACCGCCGCTTTCCATTCGGCTTTGCGCGCCGCGCGGGTTTTGCGCAGGCGTCGACAGGGCGATCCAGATCGTTGAGCTGGCGCTGGAAAAGTACGGCCGTCCGGTCTACGTGCGTCACGAAATCGTGCATAACAAATTCGTTGTCGACGGCTTGAAGGCGAAGGGCGCCGTGTTCGTCGAAGAACTGGACGAGATCCCCGCCGCCGATGTCGGCAGGCCCGTCATCTTTTCCGCGCACGGCGTTCCGAAGTCCGTTCCAGAGGATGCGCAGGCCCGCAACATGTTCTTCCTCGACGCAACCTGTCCACTGGTCTCCAAGGTTCACAAGGAAGCGCAGATCCACGACCGGCGCGATCGCGAAGTGCTCCTGATCGGGCATGCCGGCCATCCGGAGGTGATCGGAACCATGGGCCAGTTGCCCGAAGGCACGGTCGAACTCATCGAAACCGAGGAAGATGCGCGCAGCTTCCAGCCGAAATCGGACAAGCACCTCGCCTATATCACGCAAACGACCCTGTCGGTCGACGACACCGCGGGAATCGTAGCGGTCCTGAAAGAGCGTTTTCCGGACATCGTCGCGCCGCACAAGGAAGATATCTGTTACGCGACCACGAACCGCCAGGAGGCCGTGAAGCACGTTGCGCCGAGCGTCGATGCAATGGTTGTCGTGGGGGCTCCGAACTCATCGAATTCGCAACGGCTGCGGGAAGTCGCCGAGAGAGCGGGTTGCCGGGTTGCCGTTCTGATCCAGCGTGCAAGCGATATCGACTGGCCCGATTTCGACGGCATAGGCTCGCTCGGCCTGACGGCCGGCGCGTCGGCACCGGAAACCCTGGTCGAGGAGATCATCGGCGCATTCGCGCAGCGGTTCGATGTCACCGTCGAAACCGTGCGCACAGCCGAAGAAACCATTTCCTTCAACCTGCCGCGGGAACTCAGAGACGTGGTCTCCTCCCCCCGGGCAGCGACCGGATAACAAGATGGCCGTATATACCGAAGTGACCGATGAGGAGCTGCAGGCCTTCATCGGCTCTTACGATGTCGGGCGCCTGCTCTCCTTCAAGGGCATTGCCGAAGGCGTCGAGAACAGCAACTTTCTGGTTCACACGGACAAGGCCTCCTACATCCTCACGCTCTACGAAAAGCGTGTGAACCCGGACGATCTGCCGTTTTTCCTGAACCTGCTCCAGCACCTGGCCGGCAAGGGTCTTTCCTGTCCGACTCCTGTTGCCTCAAAGGACGGAAAACTGCTTGGCGAACTGGCTGGACGGCCCGCCGCGCTCGTCACCTTTCTGGAAGGGATGTGGGTCAAGAGACCGCGGGTCGAACACTGCGCCGAGCTCGGCAAGGCGATGGCCGAACTGCATCTGGACGGACGCGACTACGCAGGGTTCCGGACCAATGCGCTCAACGTCGACGGCTGGCGGCCGCTGTTCGACCAGTGCAGCGACCGGAGCGACGACGTCCTTCCCGGGCTGGGAACCGAAATCGCAACCGAACTGGATCACCTGGAAAAGGCCTGGCCGGACAATCTGCCGAACGGTGTCATTCACGCGGATCTGTTTCCGGACAACGTGTTCTTTCTCGGCGACGAGCTTTCCGGCCTGATCGACTTCTACTTCGCCTGCAACGACGCGCTGGCCTATGACATCGCAATCTGCCTGAATGCCTGGTGCTTCGAGAAGGACCTATCCTTCAACGTGACCAAGGCGCGGGCCCTTCTGAAGGGCTATACCAGCGTGCGGCCCCTGGAAGCGGACGAATACGCGTCCTTGCCGACGCTGTGCCGGGGGGCTGCCCTGAGATTCCTGCTCACCCGGCTGTTCGACTGGCTGAGTGTGCCCGAAGGCGCGCTCGTCACCCCCAAGGATCCGCTTGAATATCTGAAGAAGCTTCGATTTCACCAGACGATCGAAGGAACACAGGCCTACGGACTGGAACGATGACGGCTCAGAACCGCGTGACGATTTTCACGGATGGCGCGTGCTCGGGCAATCCCGGACCGGGTGGCTGGGGAGTGCTCCTGCGCTTCGGTGAACACGAGAAGGAACTGAAGGGCGGCGAACCTGAAACCACCAACAACCGCATGGAGCTGACGGCGGCCATCGAAGCCCTGAACGCCCTCAAGCGGCCCTGCGCCATCGACCTTTACACCGACAGCACCTACGTGCGCAGCGGCATTCGCGAATGGCTGGAGGGATGGAAGCGCAAGAACTGGCGCACGAGCACCAACAAGCCGGTGAAAAACGCGGATCTGTGGCAAGCCCTCGACGAAGCGCAACAGCGCCATGACGTGACCTGGCATTGGGTCAAGGGCCATGCAGGTCATCCTGACAACGAACGTGCAGATGAACTGGCGCGCGGGGGCATGGCCCCCTATAAGAACGGCGGCTGATTTTCACTTTCCGGTCGAAAGAGGACATTGTGTGAGAGTATTCTGGTGGTCCGCCCCAATTTCCAAGCGCCGATCGGCACCGGACATGCCCGGTTCTGTCCTCATCATGGCGAATCCGACATCGGGCGGATACAATGCCGATTTCCTGGACAGTGTGCGCAACCGCCTGGAGGACCTGGGGTTCCGGACGATCATCAGGTTGACGAAACACGCAGGAGAGATCGGCGAGACCTGCGCCGACCCCGATTTCAACGTCCGCACACTCGTTGTTGCAGGCGGTGACGGGTCGATCAACGAGGCACTGACCGGCCTGCAGAACCATCCCGACCCGCCGCAGCTCGCCGTTATCCCGTTCGGGACCGCAAATGTCCTGGCCCTGGAACTTGATCTGCCGCGAAACCCGCGCGCGATTGCCGAGATGATCTGGCGGCAGGATACAAAACCGCTCCACTTCGGCCTGGCCAACGGCAGGCCATTCGTGCTGATGGCGTCCAGCGGTTTCGACGCGGAGGTCGTTCACGCGGTCCCGCTCGCCCTCAAGAGAAAGCTCGGCAAGCTGGCCTATGTGATCACGGCGCTCAAGATCGCGTTCAAACGCAAGGCAACGAAGCTGAACATTCTGCTTGATGGCGAAACGCTCTCGGGAAAGTTCGCCGTTGCCAGCAACGCGCGCCACTACGGCGGCCCATTCGTCATCTGCCCGGGCGGCGCGACCGATCCGGATCTGCACATGCTCGTGCTTGAACGGGACGACCCGTGGTCATCCCTTCAATATGGCATTGCGCTGATGATGGGCCGGATCCACAAGGCAAAGGGAGCGGCCGTGCGTCCGTTTTCAACCGCCAGGATCAGTGCTGAACAGCCGGTCGCAGCCCAGATCGACGGCGATCCCTTCGGCGCGACACCCATCGATATCCGGAAGACCGAAAAAACCGTACCCGTTCTGGTCCCCTGACAGTGTCTTCGTGCGGGCAGGCGGCTCATACCAACCGTCATAGATAGAAACCCATTTCACCGGGATTGTTTTGCCACAAGGCAAGGCGCGGTTTGCGCGCTAGGGTACGGACCCATAAATGAAGCCGATTTGGCGGCAGAAATGGCAAAATCTCGCGAGGAAGCGTGCGCAGAGCGGGCTTTTTGCCCGGTCAAGCGCGGTGACGCTGCGAGGTGAAGCCATTTTGCCGTCCTTCGGATTTGGCCGTTTTGACCATCTGCCGCGTCGCGAAAGGCTTGAAAATGAATCACATTTCCTGCGCTTTCGCTCCTCGCAGTTGGTCAAAACGATCCAAACCAAATTGTCTTCATTTATGAGTCCGTACCCTAGTGCCGGCACTTCAAGCAAATCGCAACGCGGCATTGGGGCAAGAGAACCCGGCCTCCGGTGGCATGAAACCGGCCATCGGCTGCGTTGCGGCGCTTGCCCGATGCGCCGGCATCGCGCTGCGCGCCACGCCTGACCGAGTGGACCGGTTTGATGCCATGAAATGGGTTTCTATCTATGTAGGTTGGTATCAGGCGCTTTCGGCTTCGGCCGGCATTTTCCGAAGCATCTTGGTGGCTTCGGAAGCAGACATCGCTTCCCCGAAGAAGAAACCCTGGGCGTACTCGCAGCCGAGCTGATAGAGCTCCAGCGCATCTCCCTCGCTTTCCGCTCCTTCGGCAACAACAGACATGCCCAGATCGTGCCCCATGGCGACAATTGTGCCCAGGAGCACCGACCTTGCAGAGGTGTTGTTCGGCTTCACGAACGACTGGTCGATCTTGATCGTGTCGAACGGGAAACGCTGCAGGTAGGACAGCGATGAATGGCCGGTTCCGAAGTCGTCGAGCGACAGGCCGGCCCCCAGGCCACGAAGCCGTTCAAGCACCTTTGCCGAGTATTCCGGGTTGGACATGACCAGCGATTCGGTCAGCTCCAGCTTCAGCGTTCCCGGTTCAAGCGAGGTTCTCGACAGGACGGCTTTCACGTCGTTGATGAGATCCTGCTTCAGCAGCTGTCTCGACGACAGGTTGACGGACACGAACAGCGGCCGCTGCATCGGATATTCGCGCTGCCAGAACGCCAGCTGCTGTGCGCCCTTGTCGAGGACATACATCCCCAGTTCGTTGATCAGCCCGGACTGTTCGGCAATCGGAATGAATTCCGACGGTGCGATCTTGCCGCGCTTGGGATGGTTCCAGCGCGCCAGGACCTCGTAGCCTGCGATCGACTGGTCCTCGAGGCGAACGATGGGCTGGAAAAAGACCCCGAGCGTTTCCTTCTTGATCGCATCCCGCAGGTCCGCTTCCAGATCCACGATATTCTTGTCGAGCGGCCTCAGGATCGGGCGGAACACTTCCTGCCTGTCGCCGCCGAGCCGCTTGGCATGGTTGAGCGCAATCTCCGCATTGGTCAGCATGTCCTCGACCGCCTGCTTGCCGCCCTCGAAGAAGGCAATGCCGACCGAGCAGGTCAGGAAGATTTCACGGTCGCCGAACGTGATCGGCGCACGAACCGCCTTTCGCAGCGCATCGGCGAGCGCCACGATCCTGTCCGGTTCCTGCTCCGACAGAAGGACCAGCCCGTACTGGTCTCCCGACAGGCGTCCGAGCGTATCCTGCTGGCCGATCAGGCGTCCCAGCCGGCGGGCAACGGTCAGCAAAATGCTGTCACCGGCCGACAGGCCGATGCTGTCATTAACCTGTTTGAACCGATCCAGGTTGAGGACCAGAAGTGTCGGCTTGGATGTTTCCTCCGCCTTCGAACGGACAACACTCGTGCGCAACCGGTCGACGAACAGCTCGCGGTTGGGCAGGCCGGTGAGGTTGTCATGGACCGCATCGTGGAGCAGGCGTTCCTCGGCTGTGCGTTCCTCGGTAACGTCGAGCAGGGTGCCGACGCACCTTATGACCTCGCCGTCAGCGCCGATGATCGGACGCGCCCTCAGGCGGAACCAGCGAAAGTGGCCGTCTTCGGATCTCAGGCGGAACGTCTGCATGACCTTGCCGCGCCGCTGGTCGATAACCGCGTCCAGCGTCGCGCGAAAACGGTCACGGTCCTGCGGATGCAGCACTTCCAGCCAGTCCCGTGCCGGCCCTTCCAGGGCGCCACGCTTCAGGTTTAGGAGTTCTTCCACCTCGTTTCCGGTGTAGATCCTGTCCCGGTCGATATCCCAGTCCCAGATGATGTCGCCCGCGCCGGTGAGGGCAAGTGCCTTGCGCTCAACATCGGAAATGAGGCCCTGCGCGATGGCACCGCCCGCAAAGGCGTGCTGCATGACGGTGAAGCCGATCAGGAGAACGATGAGCACGAGCCCGCCGCCAAGCGCCGGCTGGACGATGTCGTTTGAGAGGTTACCGGTCACCGTCATGCCTGAGCCGACCAGCCAGGCGATCAGAAGACACCATGTCGGGATCAGCAGGATGGCGCGGTCATAGTGCTGAAAGGCCAGAACCGCGATCGTGATAAAGCCAAGGGCGCCAATGATAGCGAGCGAAAGGCGGGCAATGCCGGCGGCGATCGACGGATCCCAGACCGCGACGCCGAGAAGCCCCAGGATCAGGATCAGCGTCGTCAGCGCCAAATGGGAGTAGTGAATGTTCCAGCGGTTCAGATTGAGATAGGCATACAGAAAGATCAGCAGGCTGGCCGCGAGCATGACCTCGGCGCAGGCGCGCGCCAGCTGGCTGCTGCCGCCATCGAGATTGAAGACCAGACCCCAGAAACCGAAATCGATACACAGATAGGCCAGAACGGACCAGGCCAGAGCAGCCGTCGCCGGAAACATCACGGTCCCCTTCACAACGAACAGGATCGTGAGGAACAGCGCCAGCAGGCCCGAGATGCCGAGAATGATGCCGCGGTAAAGCGTGTAGGCGTTGATCGTTTCCTTGTAGACGTCCGGTTCCCAGATCCGGACTTCAGGCAGGTTCGGCGTCGTCAGTTCCGCGACGAACGTGACGATCGAACCGGGATCCAGTGTCACCAGGAAGACATCCGCCTCAAGGCTCTTGAGCCGGACAGGTGCGATGCCCTGGCTCGGTGTGATGGCGGTTATGCGCGACGACCCCAGATCCGGCCAGAAGAGATCCGAGCCATCCAGCTTGTAGTTGGGCGCCACGATCAGGCGGTCGATCTGTTCGTCGCTCGTGTTTGCAAGAGCGAACACGGCCCAGTTGGTATTGCTGCCGTCCCGCGAGGGCACTTCGATCCGCCGCACGATCCCGTCGGCGCCCGGGGCGGTCGAGACCTGAAGGCGGGTGCCGGCATCCCGGTGCATTTCGATCGAATCCGTAACGTCCAGCGCTTCGACATCGATCGGCACGGGGATCGGTTCGAGAGCAAGCGCAGGCGCACCTGCAAACGCTGCGACGACAATACAAAAGACAAGGAATGTACGTCTGATCAAACCAAGCATCTGATCCGGTGAAAAAATCGACATGGAGCGAAGAACTACCGGGTTGTGGCTCATGTCACAAGAATTCTTTCAACATACCCTCAACGCTGGGCGTAATTTTCCCTGATAACGCAGCATGATCCTCTGCGAGACAGGCAAAAAGCAGATGATCCTGCCAAGTCCCGTTAATTAACAGGTAGTTGCGTGCATAGCCCTCGCGTCGAAACCCGGCCTTCTCGAGCAGGCGTATGGAGGGAGTGTTGACCGGTATGCAGGCGGCTTCGATGCGGTGAAGGTTCAGGACGTTGAAGCAAAACGGCAGAATCATGGCGACGGCGGCGGACATGTGCCCCTTGCCCGCGTGGCGCTCACCCATCCAGTAGCCCAGTGTCGCGGACTGGCTGACGCCGCGCCGAATGTTGCTGAGCGTCAGTCCACCGAGGATGTCCTGCCTTCTCGAACGGAACAGCAGGAATGTCAGGCTGCGGCCTTCCTTCCTGTCTTTCGAATAGCGCCGCAACCGCCGCCGGAAACCGGACTTCGTCAGGTCGTCCGACGGCCAGAGAGGTTCCCACGGCTTGAGGAACGCGCGGCTGTCCTCGCGCAGTTCCACCCAGGCCTTGAAGTCGCACATCAGCGGCGGGCGCATGAAATAGCCCCCCGCTTCGATAAGCAGCTCGGCGTCAGGTGCAGATCCCGGCCGTAGCAACGCCATGCACAAAACTCCGTGTCTACAAGGATGCGGCCCGTAAAACCGGGCCCTGCACCAGTCTTCCCGTCAGGTCATCGACCGTCATGATGCCATCCACGGGACCAATCGCGGTCAGCGTTGGTGCCGTGCCGACAAAGGTCTCATGCGCAACCCGACGCATGTCTTCCGCAGTGACAGCCTCGATCTTACTCGAAATCTCGTCCGGACCAAGTACCCGCCCGTGCACCAGGATCTGCCGTGCAATCTGGCCGGCGCGTGCCGCAGGGCTTTCCAGGGCCATCATCAGACCCGCCCGTATCTGCGCGCGAGACCTTGCAACTTCCTCGTCGGTGATCGTTTGTGACGCCGAAACCAGTTCGTCCGCGATCATCGGCATGAGGGCAGCAAGGTCGTCATGGCTGGTCGCTGCATGCAGACCGAACAGGCCCGTATCGGAAAACGCCCAGTGGAAGCTGTAGATCGCGTAACACAGCCCGTGCTTTTCCCGTATTTCCTGGAACAGCCGCGATGACATGCCGCCGCCCAGAACGGACGCGAGGATCTGGATGGTGTAATAGTCATCGGATTTGTAGGGCAGCCCCTCGAAGCCGATGAGGACCTGGGCTTCCATCAGGTCCTTGCTGCGCAGGGTCTCGCCACCGCGATATTTCGCGGTCGTGTCGCCTGCCGCGGGCGCGTTGCTGAAGCCGCTGAATTTTTCGCGCGCCAGGGCGACAAGTTCATCGTGGTCAACCGCACCTGCAGCTGCCAGAACCATGTCGGGCGCCCTGTAACGATCGGCAAGATACGCATTCAGTGCGTCCCTGTTGAAACCCTGCACGGTTTCAGGCGTCCCGAGAATGGGGCGTCCGATCGCCTGATCCGGCCATGCCGTTCCCTGAAACAGATCGAAGGCCTGATCTTCCGGCGAGTCATTCGCCGCACCGATTTCCTGGAGAATGACGTGCTGCTCGCGCGCGAGTTCCTGGGCATCAAAGGTGGAGTTCTGCAAGATGTCCGACAGGATATCGACCGCCAACGGTGTGTCTTCGGACAGGATACGCGCGTAGTAGTTCGTGTGCTCTATGCTGGTTGACGCGTTCAACTCACCGCCGACCGCTTCGATCTCCTCCGCGATGCTGCGAGCGGTTCTGGTCTTGGTGCCCTTGAACGCCATGTGCTCGAGCAGATGCGTGATGCCGTTCTGCTGCACGGTTTCCGCGCGGGATCCGGTCCGCACCCACACCCCAAGCGCCGCCGTCTTCAGATACGGCATCTGGTCGGTCACGACCGTCATCCCGTTGTCCAGGACCGTTGTTTGTACTTTCATATAGCTACACCCTGGCGGTGACGGCCCTGGCGTGATTTTCGATGTATCGCTCCACCACACCCTGTTCTGCCGCCAAAACCTGCTGGCGCTCCTCCGCAGTCATCATGTTCTTCAGGTCATCAGGCAATTCTGGACGATTACCCGAGGCTTTTTCAACCGCATCCGGAAACTTTGCCGGATGCGCAGTTCCAAGGACCACCATCGGAACCGAACCGTCATCGTGATCTTTCGCCACGTGAACGCCGATCGCGGTATGCGGGTCCAGCAGATATCCGGCCTCCTTCCAGACCTCTGCTATCGTTTCGGATGTCTGTGTTTCGCTGCATCTTCCCGCACCGAAATGCGCCCGGATCTCTGAGATCGGGCCCTCCGGAATGGAAAAACTGCCCGATTGGGACAGTTGGTTCATCATCTGGCGAACAGCTGCGCCGTCTCGGTTGCTCACCTCGGCCAAGAGGCGCTCGAAATTGGACGAGACCTGGATATCCATCGACGGCGAGATCGTCGGCGTGACGCCGCGCTTTTCATAGCGGCCGGTTTCAAGCGTGCGCGCCAGGATGTCATTCATGTTGGTGGCGACAACAAGCTTCTCCACCGGCAGGCCCATCTTCATGGCTGCGTAGCCTGCGAAGATATCGCCGAAATTGCCAGTCGGCACCGTGAACGAGACCTTGCGCGTCGGCGCTCCCAGGGCAACGCCGGCCACGAAGTAATAGACGATCTGCGCCAGGATACGTGCCCAGTTGATGGAATTGACGCCCGAAAGCGCGACCCGGTCCCTGAACGAGAAGTGGTTGAACATGCCCTTCACGATCGCCTGGCAGTCGTCGAAGTTTCCGGTCAATGCGAGCGCGTGCACGTTGTGTTCGGACGGAGTTGTCATCTGACGGCGCTGGACGCTGGAAACGCGGCCATCTGGAAACAGGATGAAGATGTCAGTCCGGTCACGGCCCCGAAATGCCTCGATGGCCGCGCCGCCCGTGTCGCCCGACGTGGCGCCGATAATGGTCGCGCGCAACCCTTTCTGCGCCAGCACGTAGTCCATCATGCGGCCCAGGAGCTGCATCGCCACGTCCTTGAACGCCAGTGTCGGTCCGTGAAAGAGTTCCAGAATGAACGTGTTTGACGCCGTCTGAACGAGTGGTGTCACGGCAGGGTGCCTGAACCCGGCATAAGCCTCGTCGATCATCTGCTTCAGTTCGTTGTGCGGTATCGCGTCGCCGACAAATGGTTCGATGATCTGCAACGCGACGTCGCTGTAAGGCTTGCCTGCAAACGAAGCGATGGTACCGGCATCAAACTGCGGCCAGGTTTCGGGAAGATAGAGACCACCGTCACGGGCAAGCCCCTGCAGCAGGACATCGGAAAATTCCAAGACCGGCGCTTCACCGCGCGTACTGCTGTATTTCACCCTGCCACTTCCCTCTTCCGCGTGTCTCGCAAGCCGCGTGCGCTGCCGCTTGCGGCGCGACCCAAACCACCTGTCCAACCCGGCATCCGCCGATCAACATGCCATTCAAGCGACTTACGCGCCATAACATTCCAGTGCAAGTCGGTTTTGGCGAATTCAGTGACCGTCTGCGGACAGTATCGGAAGGCTGCGACGGGCATCCGGATCAGGCGTGCCCGGCATCGGTGTAGAGCATCGCCGGATCTACTCCCATGGAACCGAGCGCACGATGCCACTTGGCGCCGAAATCCGTGTCGAACAGGATTTCGGGATCGGCGGGCGCCGTCAGCCAGCCGTTCGCCTGGATTTCATTCTCCAACTGGCCCGGCGCCCAGCCGGCGTAGCCGAGCGCCAGGATCGCCTGTTCCGGCCCGTCTCCCTGCGCAAGCGCCCGCAGGATCTCCAGTGTTGCCGTCAGGCAGATCCCGTTGTCGATCGTCAGCGTCGACTGATTGAGCATGAAGTCATCGCTGTGCAGGACGAAGCCCCGCTCTACCTCCACGGGACCACCCTTGTGCACATTCATGTCCCGGACGCTGTCCGGCAGGCGAATGGAGCTCTCGTCATTGACGATATCGAGCTGAATGAGCAACTCTTCGAGCGAAAGATGCCGTGCGATCTGGTTGACGACCAGCCCCATGGCGCCCTGCTCGGAATGAGAACACAGATAGATAACCGAATGTTCGAACCGGCTGTCTGCCATGCTCGGCATTGCAATCAGAAACTGTCCTTCAAGGGAGTCCGTTTCTTCTGCTTCGGCCATCTACACCTCGACACGCTCACTGACATTCGTCGACCTGGATCGAGCATAGCTGTTTTGGACGGCTTTGTTAATGACTGTTTCTACCTACGATTACGCCTTGTTTCACTTCGTCGTAACATGACCGTCACAAGGTTATGACCCTTCGTGCATGAGACAGCCGATGACGCAATTACCAAACTGGTGTAGCACTGGCCCATGACAAAAACCGTCCTGACATTTCTAGCCGCTTTGCTTTGCGCACTCGCCCCTGCCCGCGCCGCCATGACGGACTGGGTTGAAGTGCACGGCGGTGCCGTACGCCTGATCTCTTCAGGCCCGTTACAGGACGGACGCTACCAGGCGGGACTCGAGTTTCTGATGGAACCTGGATGGCATACCTACTGGCGCTATGCGGGAGAAGCCGGGATCCCTCCGCAGATTACCGTCACGAAATCCGACAATGTCGCGGAATTCGACATTCTCTATCCGGTTCCCGAGCGCTACGACGACGGCTTTTCGGAATCGATCGTCTATCACGATGGTATCGTTCTGCCCTTCGTCATAACACCTGGAAGTGCGGCAGACCCAGCCCGGCTGGAGATCGAGGTTTTCTTCGGTATCTGCAAGGATATCTGCGTGCCCGGCGATGCGTCATTGGCACTGGATTTTCTTCCCGAAGACCAAAATGACAAGCTGGCCGGAAGGCTCATTCAGCGAGACCTTGCGGCGGTCCCCGGTGCAGGACCTGCCGATGGTCTTGAATTCCGGTCCGTGTCCTTCGACGATGCCGGTTACATCATGATCGAGACGGAGGTCGCTGACTATCGGGAGCCCGATCTGTTTGCGGCAGGACCTGAAGGCTCGTATATCGGGCTGCCGAAGCTCGTTTCGAATTCGGACGGCATTGCCGTCTGGCGCCTTTCGACTAAGGGGCTGGCCACAAGCCCAGGCGACGATCAGCTCAGGTTCGTTCTGACGGCCAACGGATCGGGTATCGAGCAGCTGGAACGCGTCCAGCCCGAATGGTTGAAATAAAGAGGTCTGAGGGGTCCGTTTTCAAAGCCCCCCTGCAAGACACCCCTCGACGTTTGACGGCCAACGCCCTATGTCTGCGTCTGACGATTTCTTCGTTCAGCCATCCAGCAAAGGGATAATCAAGATGACAATCAAGGTTGGGGACCGTCTTCCGGACGCGACATTCAAGATCATGGGCAGCGATGGGCCCGGCGAGATGTCAATTGGCGACCTTTCGGGCGGCAAGACCCTCGTCCTGTTCGGTGTTCCGGGCGCTTTCACACCGACATGTCACATGAACCACCTTCCCGGTTTTGTCGAACATGCGGAAACCTTGAAGAACAAGGGCGTCGACATGATCGCCGTTCTGTCCGTCAACGATGTTTTCGTCATGGACGCGTGGGAAAAGGCTTCGAATACGGGCGGGAAAATCACCTTCCTGGCAGATACAGGCGCTGAGTTTGTCGAAGCGATCGGGCTCGGCCTCGGACCGGCACCCATCTTCGGCCACCTGCGCTCACAGCGCTTTGCATTGATCGCAAAGGACGGCGAAGTCACGTTCCTGGCCGTTGAAGAAACGCCCGGCGAAGCCACGAAAACCGGCGCGGCCGCCATTCTCGAAGCGCTCGGCTAAGCCCCTTGATCCTGCTTGCGCGGCCACAGAACGCTGGCCGCGTAGGCGAGAAAAACACCCACGAGCGTCGCCGCAAGCCCGAACCAGGTCAGCGCATATCCGAGATGGTCGTTCTTGAAGCGAACCAGGGTTTCACCCGCCTGCGGCAGGCCCGATGGCGGTGTCGCCGCCGCGTCCAGATCGACGCTGTAGGGTGCAAGGCCGTCCGGCCCCACGCCCAGAAAACGCCCCATCGCATCAGTGTCGCGCGCGAACCATAACCTGTCTTCCGCGTTTGGTTCCGGCGTTGTCCAGTTCGGCTTCTCACTCAGGCGCAACAGTCCCGTCAGTTCCAGATTGCCGACCGGAACCTTGAGCGCATCCTGCCTCGGTTCCACTGCAAGATCCTGCGGCAGAAACCCGCGATTGACAAAGACCGTCCAGCCGTCCGCAGTCCTGAATGGCGCATAGACCATCACGCCCGGGCCTCCGACCGGCCCGGCCGGGTCCGACAGCGCCGTGTAGTAGAATGTGTTGCCATCCAGGAACGCCCCTTCCAGGACGACATGAAGATAGTCGTCGCCTTCGCCGATGGCGTCCCAGTCGGCCGGCCCGGGGGCGGCGACCGGCGGTTTCCCAATGCCGTCCTCGACCTGTGCGATCAGTTCGGTTTTCCATTCCAGGCGATTGAGCTGCCAGAAACCGAGATTCAGCAGGATCGCGAGACCGGCGGCCGCTGCGATTGCCGGTATGAGGAGTTTCTTAAATCCACCCATGGGCAGTTTCTGTCTCTGTGTTCGAGGCCGCGGCAAGCTCACTCTCGGCCGGTTGTGTCCAGCCGGCCTTCCTCTGCCTTGTGCCGGAACTGCAGCGCGATCATCAGGCCTTTCAGGGGACGCAAAACGGATGCGGCGAGAATAACCGTCAAGGGCAGCCACATGATCAGGTGAAGCCATATGGGCGGCTGAAACGACAGTTCGACAAAAAGCACAAGGCCCACGATCACGAAGCCGACGAGCATGATCACGAAAACGGCCGGCCCGTCACCGCTGTCGGCAAACGCGTAGTCCAGACCGCAGGCGGCGCAGGACTTCCTCACGCTCAGAAAGCCGTCGAACAACCTGCCCTGCCCGCAGCGCGGACATTTGCCTGACAACCCGGCCGAAACCGGGTTCACCGGCGGGAAATGCGCTTTGTCTTCCATAGCCCTTCTCTTGACGCCTGAAGCAAAAACGCCCGGACTGTGATGCAGACCGGGCGTTTCCAGTTGAGCGGGTTTACCGGCTTAGTGCGGTGCTGGCGTTCCGGCACCCCAGATGTAAATGGCGACAAACAGGAACAGCCAGACAACGTCGACGAAGTGCCAGTACCAGGCTGCCGCCTCGAAGCCGAAATGCTTCTCGACCGTGAACTGTCCGGCCAGCGCCCGCAGCAGGCAGACAAGCAGGAAGATCGTTCCCACGATCACGTGGAAGCCGTGGAAGCCGGTCGCCATGTAGAAGGTCGCGCCGTAGATGTTGCCATCGAAGGTGAAGGCGGCGTGGCCGTATTCGTAGGCCTGCACGATCGTGAACAGGACACCAAGCAGCACGGTCAGCACCAGACCCCACTTCAGACCCTCGCGGTCGTCGTGAAGAAGCGCGTGGTGCGCCCAGGTTACCGTGGTGCCCGAGCACAGCAGGATCAGCGTGTTCAGCAGCGGCAGATGCCAGGGATCGAACGTCAGGATACCGTCCGGCGGCCAGTGGCCTCCGGTCGCTTCGACCCGGCTGAACTGGATTGCCTCGCCGGCAAAAAGGGCCGCATCGAAATACGCCCAGAACCAGGCGACGAAGAACATGACTTCAGAAGCGATGAACAAGAGCATGCCGTAGCGCAGGTGCAACGACACGACGCGCGTGTGATGGCCTTCCTGCGATTCCTTGATGGTGTCGCTCCACCAGCCGTACATGACGTAGAGCACCACCAGCAGTCCGACAGCGAACAGCATCCAGCTGGTTCCGGCAAGGTTCATGCCGAACAGCGTGAAGTCGTTGCCTCCGGCCGCCTTCATCCAAGCGATTGCACCGATCGCCATGATGAACGCGCCGACAGACCCGATGAAGGGCCACGGGCTCGGCTCCACCAGGTGGTAGTCGTGGTTCTTGGTATGTGCCTCAGCCATCGGCAAGCTCCCCAAACACAGTCATTTCATGCGCCTTGCGCAAGTCTCATAATTTCGTTTCAGCAGCGGGCGCTTCGACCCGTGCTGCAACAGGTTGTTCCGGTTCTTCTACCGGGAAGAACGTGTAGGACAAAGTGATTTCCTTCACATGCTTCAATTCAGGATCCTTGTCCATCTCGGGATCGACAAAGAACACAACAGGCATCTCGACGGTTTCGCCGGCCTCAAGAGGCTGTTCCGTAAAGCAGAAACAGTCCAGCTTGTTGAAATAGGCCCCGGCTGCCGGCGGCCAGACGTTGAAAGTCGATGTTCCGACCGTGGTCCTGTCGCCGACATTGGTCGCCACATAGGCAAGCTGCGCGCTTTCTCCCATCTTCAGGGAAACGGAGCGTTGCTCGGGCTTGAACTTCCAGGACAGCTTGTTGACGTTGCCGTCGAAGCGGACCGTGATCATGCGGTCGATGACCATGTCGCTTTCGCTCTCCGCAACCTGCGGCGTGCCGCCGAAACCCGTGACGCGGCAGAAAAGGTCGTAAAGCGGCACCGCGGCATACGAGGCTCCGATCATCAGGCCGAACATGCCCGCACAGGCGAACGCCACCTTGCGGTTGCTTCTGGCCGTGGCTGCTTTTGTGTCCTGATCCTTGCTCACGCGTTTTTCCCTAAAGAGCCCTGTCCATGACGCTCGGTCCCAACTTCACGATGGTGACCACGTAAAACAAAACCACGAGCGCGAGCAAAGCGAGTGCGATCGCGATAGACCGCGACCTGCGCTTCTTCTGCTGCTCCTCGGTCAGCCGGATGCCCTGATCGTCCTGCGCCATCATCCTAGACCCCGGCCATCAGGCTTTCGCCCAGCAACAGAGCAAACAGCATAAAGAGGTAGAAGATGGAAAACTTGAACAGGCGGACACAGGCGTGCCGCGCGATGTCACCGTCGCGTTTGCGCCAGACATCGGCTGCGAGCGCGACAAATGCCGCACCGAGCACTGCGGACGCCACACCATAGACCGGGCTGGCATAGCCGAGCAGGTAGGGGGCAACGCCGATCGGCGCCAAAAGCACGGAATAGATCAGGATCTGGTGCCGCGTTTTGGTTTCGCCTGCAACGACCGGAAGCATCGGCACCCCTGCTGAGCGGTAGTCGCCGCTCTTGAACAGCGCGAGGGCCCAGAAGTGCGGCGGCGTCCACATGAAGATGATCAGAAAAAGAACGAAGCTCTCAAGGCTTACGCTTCCGGTCACCGACGCCCAGCCGATCATCGGAGGGAACGCGCCTGCTGCACCGCCGATGACGATGTTCTGCGGCGTCGAGCGTTTCAGCCACATCGTGTAGACCACGACGTAGAAAAAGATGGTGAAGGCCAGGAAAGCGCCGGCAAACCAGTTGACCAGCAGCCCGAGCGTGGCCACGGACCCGATCGACAATGTCATTCCGAACGCAAACGCTTCCTCGCGCGAGATCTTGCCGGCTGGTATCGGGCGCTTCTGGGTGCGTGACATGATCCGGTCGATGTCGGCGTCATACCACATGTTCAGGGCACCGGATGCCCCCGCGCCGATCGCAATGCACAGGATCGCGACAGCGCCCAGGATCGGATGAACGGAGCCGGGTGCGAGCATCAGGCCGACGAACGCCGTGAAGATCACCAGCGACATGACGCGCGGTTTCAGCAGCGCGACGTAATCGCCAACGGAGCCCATGCCGCCGTCCCAGGCAGCGGTTTCCTGACCCATTGTATCGTGGCGCTCAACGAGCGACATGCGCAAACCCTTTACAGTTCGAACTGGTTCCGCCAGGTGCTTCGGCGGTGCGGACATACCGTCCGGTCAGTCTTTCAAAGGAGCACCGCGCTGGCTATCAGCGCGGTGCCGATTCCGATCCGGAGCAACAGCTCCGGAAGGCATTACTTGATCCGAGGCAGCGTCTCGAACTGGTGGTGCGGCGGCGGAGAAGACAGCGTCCACTCCAGGGTCGTCGCACCTTCGCCCCACGGATTGTTGCCAACGGCCCGCTTCTTGGCGAATGCCTCGTAGATGCCATACAGGAAGACCAGAACCGCGAATGCGGAAATGTACGATCCGATGGACGACACGAAGTTCCAGCCGGCCAGTGCATCAGGATAGTCGGCATAGCGGCGCGGCATGCCGTTCAGACCCAGGAAGTGCTGCGGGAAGAACACAAGGTTCACGCCGATGAAGGTGATCCAGAAGTGCGCCTTGCCGATCGCCTCGTTATACATGTAACCGAACATTTTCGGGAACCAGTAGTACCAGGCGGCAAAGATCGCGAACACGGCGCCAAGCGACAGCACGTAGTGGAAGTGGGCAACCACGTAGTAGGTGTCGTGGAAGGCACGGTCGAGACCGGCATTGGCCAATTGCACCCCGGTGACGCCACCGACGGTGAAGAGAAAGATGAAGCCGATCGCCCAGACCATGGGTGTCTTGAACTCGATCGATCCACCCCACATCGTCGCGATCCAGGAGAAGATCTTCACCCCGGTCGGAACGGCGATCACCATCGTGGCGGCAACGAAGTAGGCCTGTGTCTCGGAGGACATGCCGACCGTGTACATGTGGTGCGCCCACACGATGAAGCCGACGACACCGATCGCGACCATGGCGTAGGCCATACCGAGGTAACCGAAGATCGGCTTGCGGGAGAAGGTCGAGATGATGTGGCTGACGATACCGAAGCCCGGGAGGATCAGGATGTACACTTCCGGATGGCCGAAGAACCAGAACAGGTGCTGGAACAGGATCGGGTCACCGCCACCGGCCGGATCGAAGAACGTCGTTCCGAAATTCCGGTCCGTCAGGAGCATCGTGATCGCCCCGGCGAGTACCGGGAGCGACAGGAGCAGCAGGAATGCGGTGATCAGCACCGACCACGCGAACAGCGGCATCTTGTGCAGGGTCATGCCCGGCGCACGCATGTTGAAGATGGTCGTGATGAAGTTGATCGCACCAAGGATGGACGAGGCACCGGCAATGTGCAGCGACAGAATCGCGAGATCCATGGCCGGTCCCGGTTGTCCGGAGGTCGACAGCGGCGGATAGATCGTCCAGCCACCGCCAACACCGTTCATGTTGCTTGGGCCCTCGACGAAGAGGGACAGCAGCAGCAGCAGGAAAGCCGGCGGCAGGAGCCAGAACGAAATGTTGTTCATGCGCGGGAACGCCATGTCCGGCGCACCGATCATGATCGGCACGAAGTAGTTGGCATAGCCGCCGATCATGGCAGGCATGACCATGAAGAAGATCATGATCAGGCCGTGGGCCGTCGTGAACACGTTGAACATGTGCGGGCTGCCGAAGATCTGCATCCCCGGATCCTGCAGTTCCATCCGCATGCCGACGCTGAGTGCGCCGCCCACGATCCCGGCAAAGATCGCGAACATGAGATACATCAGACCGATGTCTTTGTGGTTGGTCGAATAGACCCACCGGCGCCATCCATAGGGATGGTCGTGTGCCGCATGTGCTTCGCTCGCAGCCATTTGGGGCTCCCTCTTTAAATTCTCTCGGCGACGCTGCGTCTCATCGCGCTTCGCCGGTCAACCGATGGCCGCCGCGTTACTTCGCGGCGACGGAGATGTCTTCGCGCTTGCCTTCGGCAAGCTTCTTTTCCTCGTTGATGGATGCCATCAGCTGCTTGTTTGCCGCTTCGAGGTCGTCCTGCGCAGCAGCGGCCCAGGCCTGATACTGCTCCTTGGAAACCACCCTGATTACGATCGGCATGAACGCGTGGTTTACACCGCAAAGCTCCGAGCACTGGCCGTAATAGACACCTTCGGTGCGTGCGCGGAACCAGGTTTCGTTCAGGCGTCCGGGGATCGCGTCGATCTTGAGCCCCATGGACGGCATTGCGAAACCGTGAATGACGTCCTCGGCCGTCACCTGAACGCGGACCGTGGTGTCGACCGGAACAACCATTTCGGTGTCCGCGGCAAGCAGGCGCGGCACCTCGGCGAGCGTCACACCGCGTTCAGCGGCAACCGCTTCCCGGTCTTTCAGCGTCTGTTCGGCATCGGTCGGATTGCCGATCATGTAGCTGTCGAAGTAGAGGTCGCCCATGCCTTCGTCGGTATATTCGTAGCCCCAGTACCACTTGTAACCGATCGCCTTCACGGTCATCTCGTACTCGGGAATGTCAAGCTGCTTGTAGAGCAACCGGAAGGACGGGATCGCAATCACGACCAGGATCAGGATCGGGATAACGGTCCAGGCGACCTCGATCATGGTGTTGTGCGATGTGCGCGACGGCACCGGGTTGGCCTTGGCGCTGTACTTCATGATGCAGATCACCAGCAATGCCAGAACGAACAGCGTGATCACTGTGATGATCACGAGCGTGAAGGCATTGAACCAGGTGATGTCGTCCATCACCTCGGAGACCGAGGCCTGAAAGCCCAGTTGCCAGTTCGTCATTCCGGATTCAGCTGCCACGGCCGCAGTGGACACCCCGGCAAATGTCGCCGCCATACCGGCCATTGTCATGAGACGCTTGAAGATCGACTTCACGTCCGCGCTCCCTTCCCTCAGCCGCAGCATAGCGGCACATGCATACATCCCGGACCTACGAATGAGTCCAATCCGGTCGGGCAGTAACGGGCTTGGCGTAACTACGCAAGCCTGAATCTGCCGCATCCGCAGGTCGAACCATGTCGTCCAGTCGCCGGACTATAACCATAAACACCTATCAAGGGCGATGGTTACTGTTTGCCAGAGCGGCGATCTGCCGCATCACACAAGAACCACCCTCGTGCCGCACAAAAAACACAAGAAACGCCATGCTGCAACGGAATTTCCCACTTTTCACAGCCATGCAGAGGCCCCAACCACTTGAGACATGTCAAGGACGCGCTGATTTTTGACAAAAATTGCCGCTAAACGCACGCCCTGCCCGCGCGAGACTGGAATCGCGCGCAATCATGCGGCAATGTCTGGCCGGGCCCAAACATGATTCGCACCGTGTCCTGATGTTTGTCAGTGTGCGGTGGCAGGATCGGACTAAAGACTGACCGGAGGATTTCTTGTCGACACACATCCAGCCGTCCTCGCTCCCGCGCCGTGATCGCCGTAAAGGCAGTTGGTTTTCGGCTTTCGGTCTTGTTGCGGCCCTCGTTTTCGGCGGCCTTGTTCAGGGAACAGATACCGCCCGCGCCCAGGGAGAGGTCCGATCCTCGCATGGCGACTGGCAGATGCGATGCGACACCCCTCCGGGAGCGTCCAGTGAACAGTGCGCTCTCATACAGAACGTTACCGCCTCGGACCGCGAGAATGTGGGCCTTTCGGTCATCGTCCTGAAAACCGCTGACAAGCAGGCAAGGATCCTGCGCGTTCTGGCCCCCCTCGGCGTTCTGCTTCCCTCGGGTCTCGGACTGCGCGTCGACAACGCGGATATCGGCCGCGCCGGGTTCGTGCGCTGCCTGCCGAACGGCTGCATTGCCGAGGTCATTCTCGAGAATGAGTTGCTGACCAAGCTCAAGGCCGGAGCGCAGGCGACCTTCATCATCTTTCAGACGCCTGAAGAAGGCATCGGAATCCCCATTTCCCTCAATGGATTTTCAGACGGTTTCGACACGCTGCCTTAGGCTCAAACGGTCTCGTTGTGCTGCGCGGGCGTTTCCTGCCTGTCTTCGGCGCGCCTGCGCGGGGTCACCTTGTGAAGCCGGTCCGATCCGGCAAACATTCCCTGTTCCATCTGCACCGCGAGACGCTCCTGATCCCTTGCACGCACGTCTTCCTCGATCTGGTCGATCCGGTCGAGCGGCGTGCCGAGGGCTTCCAGGGCCGCGCGGCCGAAGACAACGCTCGATTCGAACGTCTCGCGGATCTGATAGTCCACACCCCGTCTGGTGAGGTCCAGGACATGCGCCCGGTCGGTGGCCCGGCAAAAGATCAGGGCGTCGGGGAAACCGTCGCGGATCTCGTCGATGGCCCTGGCCATGATCTTGTCGTTTTCGATGCACATGGCGACGAGAGCCGCCTTTCCGGCACCGGCGGCGGCGAGCACATCTGCGCGCGTGGCGTCGCCGTAATAGACCTTGTAACCCTGCTTTCGCGCGTAATCGATGCGGTCGGGGCGATTGTCGATGGCAGTGATTTCCAACCCTTCGGATGTCAGGATCTGCGCGACAACCATCCCGAACCGGCCGAACCCGATGACAAGCACCGTCGGAGCCGCCTCTTCGAAGGTCTCGATGGACGGATTCTCGACGCCCAGCGCCTTGGCCCGGGCGGCAAGGCGGTCGAGTCCCAGGCAGGCGAGCGGTGTCAGCAGCATCGTCAGGATGACGATGGCATTGAGAAGATTGGCGGTCTGATAGTCGAGCAGGCTGTTGCTGACGGCTGCGGTGAAAAGCACGAAGGCGAACTCGCCGCCCTGCGGCAGCGTCACGGCGATGCGCATGGCATCCGAATTCGGTGACCCGGTGCCTCGGGACAGGCCCCAGAGGAACAGGCCCTTGATCCCCATGACAATGGCAACGCCGGCAGCGACGACAAGCCAGTTCTCGATCACGAGCGACACGTCGAGCGACATGCCGACGGCCACGAAAAACAGCCCCATCAGAAGCGAGCGGAACGGCTCGATATCCGCTTCGAGCGTGTGTCTGAAACTCGATTCAGCAAGCAGCACGCCGGCCAGAAAGGCACCCAGCGCCATCGACAGGCCAACCGAGTGCATGATCCCGGCACTGCCCAGCGCGACCAGCAGGGCCGCCGTCAGCATGACCTCGCGCGCACGGCTGGCGGCCAGAAACAGGAATATCGGGGATATGAGATAGCGACCGGTCAGGATCACCGCCGCAACGGCGCCCAGAACGATCAGGATTTCTGTCACGATTTCAGCGGCCGTGGACGGGCCCTCGCCCGGTGCCAGGATCGCGACCATCGCCAAAAGCGGCACGATGGCGATATCCTGAAGCAGCAGAATACCGAAGGCACGCTGGCCGTAGGGCGATGACAGCTGCCCGCGTTCCTGAAGGATCTGAAGGGCAAATGCAGTTGACGACAATGCGAGGCCGAACCCGGCCACGAAGGCCGTTGAAAAGGGCATTCCAACCAGACGGGCGACCGCGAAAAGGCTTGCTCCGGTCAGGACGACCTGGGCGGTTCCCAGCCCGAATATGTCCCGCTTCATGCGCCAGAGCTTTCGGGGATCGAGTTCCAGGCCGATCACGAACAGCAGCAGCACAACGCCCAGTTCGGCAACATGAAGAACGTCCTCACCCGAGCCGAGCAATTGCAGGCCGTGCGGACCGATCGCGGCACCGGCGGCCAGATAGCCGACAACAGACCCAAGCCCGAGACGCTTGGCGATCGGCACGGCGACGCAGGTGGCTGCCAGAAACACTATCGCTTCTGCAAAAAACGGAGGTGCGCCCTCTGTTGCCATCCCTACTCCTTACATCGCCCCGGCGTAGACCCCTTGTTCCCCGTCGATCAAATCAGGATTTGATTAGATTTTAGCTAAGATAGAGCAATTGGCTTTGATAAATATTAAAGATTCCCGCGCGGTTGTGCTGATTTTGAGGGCAATCGGCCAGAACCGCGCCGCTGCGACGCATGCCGGCCGTTGGCAACCGACACCCAGCCGGTTCCGGCGATGCAGCAACATACGCAGGTTTCAGATCAGCTTGTGCTCGTCCAGAAAGCTGTAAAGCCGGTCATGGGATGTGAAGACATGGCCCGTCAGACCTGCCTGTTCCGCCCCGTCGACATTGTCTTCGCGGTCATCGACAAAAGCGCATTCGCCGGGCGCGTAGCTGTATGCCGCACATATGCGCCGAAAGACAAGGGGGTTCGGTTTCCTGGCCTTGAATTCCGCCGAAACATGCGCCTTTTCGCCGAATATCCCGACGACGTCCGGAGCGCAGAGGGGCAAGGCGGACTTGAGCAGCATGCCGTTGTTGGTCAGGAGCGCCAGATCGACTTTCTTGCCGAGGCGGCGCACAAGGCCGAGAACATCCTGCCGCGGACGCATCATCTGCCTGCGGATGTCCGCCCAGGTGTCGAAATCGATCGGATAGCCGAGCAACTGCGCATATTACGCCAGATAGCCTTCCGGCGTCGCGGGTGACCCTGCTTCCGCCCGGCTTTCATGCGGTCCGCCCCAGACTGCCACGTCGATATCATGCGCGGGACGGCCGGTCAGCTTTTCCAGGAGGACGAGGCGTATCTGATGATCGTAGTCGTACAGCACCTCGTCCATGTCGAAGATGACGAACCTGATCTGCGCCATCCCGAATGCGAAGTCCCGCTCAGACCGCCGTGCCGCCGATCGTCATTTCGTTGATCCGCATGGAGGGCTGGCCGACTCCAACCGGGACCCCCTGCCCCTGCTTACCGCAGGTACCCATGCCGGGATCGAGTTTCATGTCGTTGCCGATCATGGCGACGCGGGTCAGGGCGTCGGGACCGTTGCCGATCAGCATCGCGCCCTTGACCGGTGCGCCGACCTTGCCGTTTTCAACCCGGTAGGCTTCGGTGCAGGAAAACACGAACTTGCCGGAAGTGATGTCGACCTGGCCGCCGCCGAAGGAGACCGCGTAGATCCCGTCCTTGACAGATTCAAGAATTTCCCCCGGATCCTTGTCGCCGGCCATCATGACGGTGTTGGTCATGCGCGGCATCGGGATGTGCGCAAAGGACTGGCGGCGCCCGTTTCCTGTCGGCTCCATGCCCATCAGGCGCGCGTTCTGGCGGTCCTGCATGTATCCCTTTAGGATACCGTCTTCGATCAGGACAGTCCGGCTTGCGGGAGTGCCTTCATCATCAACGCTCAACGACCCGCGCCGGTCTGGGATCGTTCCGTCATCCACGATCGTCACGCCGGGAGACGCGACGCGTTCGCCCATCAATCCAGCGAAAGCAGATGTCTTCTTGCGGTTGAAGTCACCTTCCAGACCGTGGCCGACGGCTTCGTGCAGCAGAATGCCGGGCCAGCCCGGACCGAGCACGACGTCAAAGGACCCGGCAGGCGCAGGAACGGCCTCCAGGTTCACAAGCGCCTGCCGCAGGGCTTCGTCGACACCGCCCTGCCAGTTTTCCGTGGTGATGAAGCGCTCGAAGCCCTCTCGTCCGCCGCAACCGAACATGCCGCTTTCCTGGCGCTCGTCGTTTCCGGCAACAACTGAAATGGACAGCCGAACCATCGGGCGCACATCGCGCACGAGGTGCCCGTCGGCGCGCAGGATTTCCACAACCTGCCAGGACCCGGCAAGCGAAGCCGTCACCTGGCGGACACGCGGGTCCTTGGCCCTTGCATAGGCGTCGATCTCCTGCAGGAGCTTAACCTTCTCCTCGAAGTTCGGGCCGCCCAGCGGGTTGGCGTCGGTGTAGAGCGACTGGTTGGTGCGCGCCGGCGCTGCCGCATAGCTGCCGGAGTAGCCTTTCTTGACGGCGCTCACGGCGTCGGCGGCGCGCGTCAGCGCTGCTTCGGAGATGTCGCCTGCATGCGCATAGCCGGCCGCTTCACCGGCCACGGCCCGCAGGCCGAAGCCCTGCGCCGTGTCATAGTTCGCGCCCTTCAGCCGCCCGTTGTCGAAAACGAGGCCTTCGGTCTGGCGGTACTCGACGAACAGCTCTCCATCGTCCGCTCCCGACAATGCGTCCCGCGTGATCCGCGTGGCGGTGTCCAATCCGAGGCCAGACGTTTCGATAAGGTCGGTCGATGAAAGGGTCATGTGTGTTTCCTGTTTGGCCCGGCATCTCTCGGGCTGGCCCGCTGAAGACAGCCGGCGGTTCATCCTGTTTCCTCAGAACATAGGGACATTGCCTCCGTTTTTCACATGAAAAGCTGGAAAATCCACTTGAGCCGGATTTAACTTGAATATAAAACTCAACTTAAATCCGTTGCCGCGCAAGCCGCAACGCAGCCAAGCGCGTCCCGTGACCCAGCCAATCCACTAAAATCTCAATCCAAATCCGCCGCCGATGCGCGCGGAACGGGGACCGCCATGTCCAAGTTTATCCTGTCGCCGATCGGGCGTTCCATAAGTGCCTTTCATGATCTTGCTGCACGGCGCGGCGACGGACTTCACCCCGCGCTGCTGGAGGCTCTCTTGAAAAGCGGGTCCGTTTCCGGACCACCCAGCAAAGCAGATCAAAACCCGGACAACGTCATACGAGGCAGCTTTGGTTCCAGGAGCGGCACTTCGACCAGCGGGCGGAAAGCCACAAAATGAATGCGATCCTCGTAGCCATGCATCTGGTCGCCTGCCAGCCGGATCTCCTGATCTGCGAAGACTTTTCCATGAGTGCCAAACGTTGGGCCGACATGGAAACGTGCAGGCGGGACCGGGACGCCGAAATGGTCCGCGTCAGGAAAGGACTGCCGGACGAGGCAGTCGTCATGTCGCGCTGCCGGTATCTGATCGGCCGGGACCACCGATCGACGCCTGCGTTCTAGGGAGAGGACAAAGCCCTGAAATAATCGACTTGTTTCTTCGGGCTTTGACTTGCCGGGAAGGCTCGATCTGCCGTAAAAGACGGATACAATCCGCGAAACCAGACGGCAAGCCGCAGACCATGAACCGATACGAAAACCCACGAATTCCGAGCGAAGCCCGCGTCCGCTACCTGGATGGCGACTACCAGGTCGAAACGCCGGGAACATTCGTGCGCTGTGCGGTCACGGGTGCAGCGATTCCGCTTGACGAGCTCAAATACTGGTCGGTGGAGCACCAGGAAGCCTATGTTGACGCAAAGGCGTCGATGAAACGCTACCTGGAAAACCGCCAAGGCTAGTGCGGTGAATTTGAAGTTCGCATCATTGCTCCAGCAGTCTCAGAAGCGAACTTCAAATTCGTAAACCGCACTAGAAACATAGACTTGCTAGTCACCTTCTTGAATCTGAAGTTCGTTCGAAGCCCGCTGCAAAATGAGTCGAACTTCAGATTCAGGTGACTAGGGTACGGCCCCATAAATGAAGCCGATTTGGCGGCCGAAATGGCAAAATCTCGCAAGGAAGCGTGCGCAGAGCGGGCTTTATGCCCGGTCAAGCACGGTGACGCTGCGAGGTGAAGCCATTTTGCCGTCCTTCGGATTTGGCCGTTTTGGCCATCCGCCACGTCGCGAAAGGCTTGAAAATGAACCCCATTTCCTGCGCTTTCGCTCCTCGCAGTTGGTCAAAACGATCCAAACCAAATTGACTTCATTTATGAGTCCGTACCCTAGCGCTCGAAGGATTTCGCGCGGAGCCTTTCCCGGACGAGCGCGATCAGGCGATCCGGATCGTCGATCTTCATCGCGACATCCAGAACCTCCGTCTTGGCGGCCAGCCAGCGGAACAGTTCCGTTTCCGAGGATTGAAAGCGCATCATGTCCTTGCGGGTGGTGACAAGTTGCAATCCGCCGTTTTCCGCGTCGGTCAGCAGGGCGCGCGCGTCGGTTTCCGAATATCGATGGTGGTCAGGAAATTCCCTGGTTTCTTGAACGGCATATCCCATCTCCTCCAAAGACTTGAAGAATTTCCGCGGGCGGCCGATGCCGGCAAAGGCGAACAGGCGCCGGCCCTCCAGCGCGGCGCGCGGCCGTGGCTGCACATGCGCATGCAGGAGCGGAAGACCCTTGCGCCCGGCAAGGTGGACCGCCTCGTCTGCTTCGTAACCCTCGCCGATGAGGACCAGGCAATCGGCCTTCACGATCTGTACCTGCGCGGGTGCACGCAGAGGGCCCGCGGGCAGGCACAAGCCGTTGCCGAACCCGGTGCTGCAGTCGACCAGAACGAGGTTCAGATCCTTGGCAAGAGACGGGTTCTGAAAACCGTCATCCATGATGAGGGCATCGATCGGCTGTTCTTCGGCGAGGCGTGCACCCGCCGGTCTGTCGGACGAAATGACCGTGGGCGCATGCGCGGCAAGGAGCAGCGCCTCGTCGCCGACATCGTCCGCGTCATGCGTTTGCGGGTCGACAAGAAGGGGTCCCTTGTTGCGCCCGCCATATCCTCTCAGAAGAAAGCCGGGCGTGAGGCCGTCCTTCCGCAACAGGCGCGCCAGCTCGATCGCAAAGGGTGTCTTGCCGGTGCCGCCAACGACAAAATTGCCGACACAGATGATCGGCAGCCGGCTCCTTGCCCGGGGTTTCCGGTGCATTCTGCGGCCCGAGACACGGCCGTAGATCCAGCCGGCAGGCTTCAGAAGATGTGCAAGCGGCGGCAAGGCCCGCTGCCACCAGAAGTCAGGTGCTCTTTTCATCTTCCGGCTCCGAACGCCGTCCGCTTCGCGCACCCTCCAGGACCCGCTTCAGCACTTCCAGGGTTTTACCAAGTGCGCCACGACCTTCCTCGACAAGCGATCTGGCGGTGTCGGCCTGCAGGCTGACCTTCTCCGGGTCGCTCAAGAGCGCACTGACACTCGCGGCAAGGTCAGCCGGCTCGCTGACCCGGATAGCAGCGCCCCTGTTCCAGAAATCCTTGTACACGCCGCGTGCGTTTGCAACCCTCGGACCCGTGATCAGAGCGGATCCCGCGAGGGCGGCTTCGACCGGATTATGTCCACCGACATCAACAAAGGAACCACCCAGGAACGTGACCGGCGCAAGCCGGTAGAACAGACCCATTTCACCCAGCGTGTCGCCCAGGAAAACATCGGTCTCGGCAAGTACCGGTTCCGCAGAGCTGCGGGAGACGAGTGCCAGTCCCCTTTCACCCGCCTCACCGGAAATCTCGGACGCCCTTGCCGGGTGCCGCGGAACGAGCACCAGCAGGAGGTCCGGAAAATCCCGGCGCAGCCGGTCAAAGGCATCGAACACGATCTCGTCTTCGCCCGGGTGGGTCAGCGCCGCGAGCCAAATGCGCCGGCCACCGGTCTGGGACTTCAGAAGCGCCAGGGCCTTCGCGTCCGCAGTGGGTTCGGAGGCGTCGAATTTCAGGTTGCCGGGGACGTCAACGGACGTGCATCCCATGGACCTGAAGCGGTCCGCATCCGTCCCGCTCTGCGCCAGGACGGCATCAAGGCATCCGAAAATGTAGCGCGACGTCGCCGGGATGCGGGACCAGTTCCGCTGCGATCCGTCGGACAATCTTCCGTTCAGCAGAACGAACGGAATGTCGCGGCTTTTCATCTCGTCAAACAGGCAGGGCCAGATTTCCGATTCGACGACCATCGCCAGATCCGGCGACCAATGATCGACGAACCGCCTGATCGGCGCCGGGGCGTCATAGGGAACAAACTGGTGAAACGCGCCTTCGGGCAGTCTCTTGTCCGCCAGTTCCGAGGCGGTCACGGTGACGGTGGTCAAAAGCACCTTGTGTCCTTCACCCATCAACGCGCCGATCAGCGGAAGGACCGACATGGTTTCACCAACACTTGCGGCGTGAATCCAGATCAGCGTTCCCTGCGGACGCGTGCGCCCGGCTCTTCCGAAACGCTCTGCCTTGCGGGCCGGAATTTCCTTTGAAGAGCGACTACGGAACGCAAAAAGCACGTGAAACAGTGGTGAAACGCCTTGTGCAGCGGCCCTGTAGAGACTGAGCAGGAATGGGCGTTTTTCAGCCATCCGACCTGCCGACCAGTTCGTAGGCACGCTTTGTGGCGGCGTTCAGACCGTCTTCAACCTCCAGACGATAGGCCTCGAGCGCGTCATCTTCCGTTTCCGCAGGTACCCAGATCAGATCGCCCACGGCGATGCTGCCGCGACCGAAGGGCAGATTGACGCTGGCCTTGTCCCAGCTATCGAGTTCGACACTGCGGCTCGTCGCAACGGCAACCGGCAGGATGGGGCGTCCGGAATGCTTGGCGAGCTGCACGATACCTTCGCCCGCCTTGCGCGACGGCCCTTTCGGAACATCGGCGGTCATGGCGATGCTGTACCCGTCCTTCAGGGATCTGACGGCCTCGATGAACCCCCGCATGCCGCCGCGTTTCTTGATCTGGCGGGCGTTCCGCCCCCCGGACGCCCTGATCAGGCCGAGGCCGAACTTGCTTGCGGCAATCGCGTTCACCTCCCCGTCAGCCGACCGGGAGATCATGACCTTGGCCGGCCAGTGCCGCGGTTTCGCAAAAGGCACCATGAAATGCTGTCCGTGCCACATCGCAACAATCACCGGAAGCTGTTCTTCGGTTTCATCGTGCACGCCCTCAGGCTCTATTACAAACCGGTTGGTGTAATAGACGAGTTTCAGCCACGCGGCCATTAACGAGCCGACACTAGCCAGTACCCAGGGATGGCGGCCAAGGCGTTTGATCATATTTTTATCGCCTGATTGCTTCGTTGCTATTCCGCCGTGTCCGGATCCAGAAGACGATGCATGTGCACGATGAAGTAGCGCATGTGTGCATTGTCGACTGTTGCCTGTGCCCTGGCTTTCCAGGCCGTATAGGCTTCCGCGTAGTTCGGGTAGATGCCGACGATGTCCAGCTCGTCCAGATCCCGGAATGTCAGGCCTTCGGGCGTTTCCAGCTCACCGCCAAAGACAAGGTGCAAAAGCTGTTTCGGGGTGTCTGTCTCGCTCATGAGCATCCTCGTTGAATTCGTGACGCCGCAGCCTGCTAACGGAGAATGTCCCCGAGAACTGCACGCACTGGTCCTATAAGCCCGGTCGATGCCGCGATCAATGCCGGGTGCCCCGTCCGGGGCCGATTGTAGGTCAAAACGTTGCCGTCCACGTCCGTCAGCGCTCCGCCGGCTTCCTGAACCACGAGATCGGCGGCGGCGAGATCCCAGTCGCTCGGACCACCGCGTGCCGTTCCCACGTCGATGCGCCCCGCAGCGATCACCACCAGCCTGTAGGCAAGGGACCTGAAGAACTCCGTCTTCTGAAAACCTGCCCCGAGCACATCCCGGTTCGCAACAATCGAATGGGGCCCGGTCAGTGTCGCTCCGGACACGTCAAGCCGATCCGAGACGGCGATCCTGCTCCCGTTCAGAAACGCGCCACCTCCGGCGCGCGCCGTAAACATTTCCTTCCGGATGGGACAGAACACGGCGCCCGCAACCGGTCGGCCACCCTCTACGACGGCAACGGACACGGTCCATTCATCACCGCCTGCAAGAAAGGCGCGTGTTCCGTCGATCGGGTCGACGATGAACACGCGCTCGCATGTCAACCTGGCCCGGTTGTCGGCGGTCTCTTCAGACAGCCAGCCGTAATCCGGGCGCTCCGTCAAAAGGCGGTCTGCAAGGAACCGGTCGACGGCAATGTCCGCTTCGGAGACAGGTGACCTGTTGTTTCCCTTGAACCAGGTTTCAAGACCCTGTCCGAAGTAGCCGAGCGCCAACTCCCCGGCCTGGCGTGCAGCGGCTTCCAGCAAGTCGATGTCTGCGTCCGGCTCATGCGCCCGGTCGTGGAGTTCAGCTTCCGGCAAGCGCCATTCCTTCAATCATGACGGAGGGCGTCGCAGCGGAATATCGATTGTCGAGATCGCTGCCGGGAACAAGACGCTTGAACATGTCGTTGAGATTGCCGGCAATCGTGATTTCGCTGACAGGTTCGACGATCTCTCCGTTCTCGAACCAGAAACCGGCTGCGCCGCGCGAGTAGTCGCCGGTGACGCCATTGACACCGTGACCGATGAGATCGGACACAAGCAGGCCGCTTCCAGCGTCTGCCATCAGCTGTTCCATGGATTTGTCACCGGGCATCAGGGTTACATTCGTGGCACCGGGCGACGTGCCGCTGCCGCTCCGGTGCGCGCGCCCATTGGGTGCAAGACCCAATTCGCGCGCCGAAGCGCCGTCCAGAAACCAGTGCTGCAACACGCCATCGTCGATCATGTTGAGCACGGAGGCAGCCGTCCCCTCGCCGTCGAAGGGGCGCGTTGCCGCTCCCCGGCGCTTGAACGGATCGTCCACCACCCGAATGCCCGGTGCAAACACCGCTTCACCCATCCGGTCCTTCAGGAAACTGGTCTTTCGCGCGATCGAGGCACCGTTGATGGCGCCGGTCAGGTGGCCGAGAATGCTGCGCGCGGCGCGCGATTCATAAATGACGTTGGTTGTTCGCGTCGACAGCTTCTGCGGGTTCAAGCGGCGCACGGCCCGTTCCCCGGCTCGGCGTCCGATGTCTGCCGGACCGTCGAGATCCTCGAAATAGGTTCTGCTGTCAAAGTCGTAGTCGCGCTCCATTCCGGTCCCGTCGCCGGCCACCGCGGTCATCGACATGCCATAGCGCGAGGTCATGTAAGCGCCTTGGAAGCCGTGGCTGGTGGCCAGCACCACACCGGCAAGACGCCAGGAGGCTCCTGCCCCGCCGGATTTGCTAACGCCCGGCACCGCCAGTCCCGCGGCCTCGGCTTCCAGCGCGATCTCCGCAAGCGCATCCGCGGTCAATTCCTTGCTGTCGAGAAGTTCGAGCGCCGGCAGCTGCCTGACTAGCAGGCCATCGTCTGCGAGGCCCGCATAGGGATCTTCCGGAGCGACGCGCGCCATGGCCACCGCGCGTTCGGCCAGCATATCGGCGTCATCCAGCTGATTTGCCGAAACGGCAGCCGTTTTCCTGCCGACGAACACGCGCAGGGTGACATCATCCCCTTCCGCGCGCTCTGTCTCTTCAACCTTGCCTTCGCGGACATCGACGGAGAGGGACACGCCCGTTACTGCAACGGCATCGCAGGAGTCCGCACCGGCTTTGCGTGCCGCTTCGACGAGGCGTACCGCGCGCGACTGCAGGTCGCTCTGATCAATCATTTCCGACATTCATTCCGCCTTGATGTGTCTGTTCCGTTGGCCCCGCTTCGGCTGTTGTTTACTTCCAGTGCCGTGGCTCCGCAACATTTTGGGTTCACTGGATAACATAGGAACATCGCAAGCATATTGAAGCGTCTTTGGAATTTCGGCTTCGACCCAATTCCGACACAGGCATGAACAGATGGTATCCGGACCGCTTACATTCCGGTAACCCTTTTTGAAATCAGAGTTTTTTAACTCTATCTCTTAAGCGGTTCACGACGTTTCTCAAGTAGCTTTCACTCCATCAAGAGACCAAAAGGTCCGACGGAGAGTCATTTGAGACGTCAAACAGAAAAACAGGTGCCAGCGGCAGCCGGGAGCATTGCAGAAACACAACTGCAGCCCGGTTGCCTGCCGGTCCAATTCACGCAGAGACTCGAATCCCGTCCCGGTACACCTTCTCTTCCTGCCGAAATCTTTCTCGATCAGACGCGGGTCGTCTACAAACGGCGTGTCGCCGGCGTGCCCGTCAACGTGGTTGTGCCCATCACTGGATTCGACGGCGTCATGGTCCGCATCGTTCCAGGCCAGATGGCCGGCAGCGTCGTCACGGCCCTTATCCTGAAACATCCCGACAGCGCTTTGTCGATCACGCTCGCGGAGACAGAAAACTCTGACGAACTCGCGATCCTGTGGAGCCGTTGGGCACACACGCTGAAACTGCCTATGCTGGTCTGCGACCTCGGCGGCGACGTCAAACCGATTGACGCCTACAGCGCCACGTCCTCGGACCGTCCCGCGCCACGCCGCAAACTGCGTTTGCTGACCGGACGCCGGCCCCGTTTCCTGAACAAACGGTCAGCGGGAAGAAAAGACCAGACAGCTGCCAATTTCGCGCATGAACGCGAAATCATCGCACGCACCTGACTGCAACAGTCTGAATTCATCAGTGCCGATTTCTAGAGCGTTGCGCCAATCAACGCATCGGCGACAAAGCCCGCAAACACGATCCACCCATATGTGCTGTTGGAACGGAACAGCTTCAGGCACTGGTCGCCATCGTCGATATCCAGGACGATGACCTGCCAGAGCAGATGAATCGCTCCCGCGATGATGCCGGCAAATGCGGCAGGTCCTGCGTCGGCAAAAGCGGCGGCGAGACCGAAGAGCACGGTGGCAAGCGCATAGAGCACGATGAGCGCCGCCTTGGTATGGGAGCCGAATAGCCGCGCGGTCGACCGGACCCCCACCAGTGCATCATCTTCCTTGTCCTGGTGCGCGTAGATGGTGTCGTAACCGATCGTCCAGCAGATACCGCCGAAATAAAGCAGCACCGGTGTCAGCGCCAACGATCCGAATTCGGCGGCCCATCCCATCAACGCCCCCCAGGAAAACGCAAACCCCAGGAAGAGCTGCGGCCAGTCCGTGACGCGCTTCATGAAAGGGTAGATGGCAACAGGCACGAGCGAGGCAATCCCGAGCGCAATCGAGAACGGGTTGAACTGGATGAGCACGAGGAAGCCCAGCAGGGCCTGCACGAGGAGGAAGATCCTGGCCTGCGACTTGGTCACCTGCCCCGCCGGTATCGGGCGCGAGCGCGTCCGCTCCACCTTCGAATCGATATCGACATCGACGATGTCGTTATAGGTGCAGCCGGCTCCACGCATGGCAACAGCGCCGACGAAAAAGAGAACAAGGTGCCAGAGGTTTGGCAGGGCGTTCCCCGCTGCAACGGCAGCAAGCGCCGCCGACCACCAGCACGGCCAGAGCAGCAGCCACCAGCCGATGGGCCGCTCCCAACGGGCGAGCCGTGCGTAAGGCCGCAGTCCTGCCGGCAGTTTCGTGTCGACCCAGTGCCGCTTTACCGCATCCGCGACCGGTCCGGTGTCCCTGGTGGAGAAAAACATGAGCTGCCCTTTTCGAATCCGCCCGTTCTAACCGAATTCGACGACGGATTACATCTTGCAAATGGTCACAGCCTTCATTGCGGCCCGGTCGCGGTCGCCGCACCGGACGTGTTTGCGACAGGCGATGCTCCGTGATAGACCGCGATCTCGCATGGTCGACTCAGGTCAAGCCCGGTCGGCACGATGGACCGTTTGAAGAGATCCGCTTGACATGAAACTCCTGCTTATCGGCTCCGGCGGCCGTGAACACGCTTTGGCATGGGCACTCGCCAAGTCCCCGAAACTGACAAAGCTCTTTGCCGCTCCCGGCAATGCCGGAATTGCCGATCTGGCGGAGATCGCGCAAATCGATGTCGCCGACCACCAGGCCGTCATAGCGTTCTGCAAGTCAAACGCGGTCGACCTGGTCGTGGTCGGACCCGAGGCGCCACTCGTCGCAGGCCTTGTCGACGACCTGGACGCCGCGGGGATCAAGGCCTTCGGACCGACACAAGCCGCCGCGCAACTGGAGGGGTCCAAGGCATTCACGAAAGGCGTGTGCGACGAGGCCGCCATACCGACAGCCGCCTACGGGCGCTTCACCAACCGGGAAGAGGCGCTCGCGTATCTGCAAAAGGAAGGCGCCCCGATTGTCGTGAAGGCGGACGGTCTTGCCGCCGGCAAAGGCGTCGTGGTGGCCATGTCCCTCGCCGAAGCCGAAGACGCCGTGAAAGCGTGTTTCGACGGCTCGTTCGGCGACGCAGGCGCGGAAGTCGTCATCGAGGAATTTCTCGACGGGGAAGAAGCGAGCTTCTTCGTCCTGTCCGATGGCAGCAATGCGCTTGCGCTGGCAACCGCCCAGGATCACAAGCGCGCCCATGACGGTGACGAGGGTCCCAACACGGGCGGCATGGGGGCCTATTCGCCGGCTCCGGTGATGACGCAGGCTCTGATCGACCGGGTGATGGCGGACATCATCTCGCCAACGATCAGCACGCTGGCCGCGCGCGGTACACCCTTCAAGGGGGTGCTCTACGCGGGGCTCATGATCACGAGCGACGGCCCCAAACTTATTGAATACAATACACGTTTCGGCGATCCGGAATGCCAGGTCCTGGTCATGCGCCTGAAGAGCGACCTTCTGGAACTCCTGGTCGACAGCGTCGAGGGACGTCTCGGCACCGCGCGTGCAGAATGGCACGACCAGGCAGCCCTCAGCGTCGTCATGGCCGCGAACGGATATCCGGCGGCCTACAAGAAAGGCACGGAGATCCGAGGGCTTGAGCAGATGGGATCGGATGTTCTGCAGGTCTTTCACGCCGGCACGACGCGCGATGACGGACGCCTGCTCGCCAACGGTGGACGGGTTCTGAACGTGACCGCGCTCGGCAAGTCGGTCGCGGACGCGAAAGCGAATGCCTATGATGCAATCGACAAGATCGACTGGCCGGACGGCTTCTGCCGAAGCGACATCGGATGGCGCGCGATTGCACGTGAGGCGCAAAACGAAGACTGAGATCTGACGGTCATACAAGCGCACAGCGTCTATTGCGCCGGCCTTGCGGCGCAGGGATGCCATTGCGGGACTGTCACGCCCTGTGCATCGGAGGCTTGCATTTGACGATGGAACTGCCGGACCTGTTTCCTAATTTCGACACCAGGATCGTTCGCGCGAAAAGCACGGATTTTTTTTGCCGCATCGGGGGATCGGGGCCGCCCCTTCTGCTCCTCCACGGTTACCCCCAGTCCCATGTCATCTGGCACAAGATTGCGCCACGTCTGGCAAACCGCTTCACGTTGATCATGCCCGACCTCCCCGGTTATGGACAGTCATCGATCCCGCCGAGGACAGCCGATCACGCAACGTATTCCAAACGCGCCTGGGCGGAGGCGATCACCGAAATGATGCGTCTCCTCGGCCACGAGACATTCTTTCTGGCGGGGCATGACCGGGGGGCACGCGTCGGCTACAGGCTTGCGCTCGATTTTCCCGGTTCGGTCACGAAGCTGGCCGTGCTCGATATCCTGCCGACATCGGATTACTGGGACCTCATGGACCGCGGCTTCGGCCTCAAGATCTATCACTGGATGTTTCTTGCGCAGCCGTTTCCGTTTCCGGAAAAGATGATTTCGGCCGCGCCCGTGCGTTTTCTCGAGCATACGCTCGCAAGTTGGACAGCTGCGAAAACCCTCGACTGCTTCTCGGAAGGTGCACTCGAACATACGAGGGACTGGTTCTGCCGGCCTGACCGCATCTCCGCGAGCTGCGAGGATTACCGTGCAGGCGCAACGATCGACTATGCTCACGACAAGGCAGACAGGGACGCCGGAAGCACGATTTCCGCCGATGTTCTGGTGCTTTGGGGCAAGAAGGGCATTGCGTCGAGTGTCGATGATCCGCTGGCGGTCTGGCGCCGCTGGAGCAATGATGCCCAGGGCATATCTCTTCCGGGCGGGCATTTTCTGCCCGAAGAAGCTCCTGACGAGACAGCGGACGCGTTGCTGAGCTATTTCGGCGGCTGATTGATTTCCTGGCAAATTAACCTCAGTCGAATTACCGAGCTACCAGAAGTTCTTAACTTGGAAATTTCTTTTAAAAGTTGAATATACCAAGAAAATCAACGAACTTCTTAATTGTATTTAAGAATTCCATTCAAGACAATTTAACTATTCTATCATATTAAAACTTACGGCGACGAAGGTTTGCAGTGAGTGCCAAGAAGGACATCCAAACACACCTTGCAGACGGTCGCGCCACTGTGTTCGCAGCTGCGGCTGCCGGGGGTATTTGTGCTGGGTCTGGGCAGACAGAAGTCGATCAAACAGAAGAACTTGCGGGACAGCGCCTCTCGCCGGCCCCAACCCGACACCTTTCTTGACCGCATCGTTGCGCGGCTTTCTCCAAAAGACGACCTGAACTTCGAAAAACCGATCCGGACGGTGTTCCTGTCTTTCCTGGGGCTGATCGTATGCATCCTTGTGGCGCAGAACATATCGTCCGAATTCCGGAACCTGCGCGAGCCGCAGGAAGCGATCGTGAATACGGCCGAACGGCTGGTGATGCAGCAGAAAGAACTCGGAGCCGACACACTTGCGGAGATCTTCAGGATACTTGGCAACGGCACGGATCTTCAGGATGCCATTCGCGCGAGGGACGAGCGCAAGGTGAGGCGCCTGGCGGCGGCTCTCTTTGCTTCCAAGGCCCACCGTCGTGACATAGTCGAGTTTTCGATCTTCAGCCCCGACATGACGCCTGTCTATCCGCTGGAGGCAAATCCGGTCGCGTTCGGACCGGCAGGCGCCCGCAAGATCGATCCGGATGAAATTGCAGCCGGGCATTACGACGGAATTGAGCTCGGTCCCGACAAGCGCTTCGTCGTCGGTGTCCTGCGGCCCTGGCTGTCCGACGGGCAATTGCTCGGCTACCTGAAGCTGACAACCGACATCGAGCGCTCTCTTGCGCTTGCCAGCACGGCCATCGATGCCCAGATCGTGAAGACCAGCCGATTGCCGGGCCAAAACACAGACAGTGCCGACCGGACGATCCACAGGGTGCTTGGAAGCTTTGCACCCGGCGGACTTGATCTGGAGGTCTTTTCAAACCCCGGCCGGGGCACAGGAATTGAGCCGTTCTATATCCAGGATGGGCGGATCTACATGGTGCGCGACCTGCCTCTCGCCCTGTCCGGCGGCGGCAATGACATCACCTTGCGGGTCATCAAGGACGTCACGCACAACATGTGGGCGTTTCTCAGGGGTGTCCTCGTTTCGGTGCTGATCGGCGTGGGATTGTCGCTGATCACGTGGGCGGTGATCCAGCGCCTGCTGACCGGCCTGCAATCCTCTGTCCAGGTCACACGGCATCGCCTGGAATCGGAAGTTCGTGATTATACCGACCAGCTGGAAAGCAATACCTCCAAGCTTCTGGAAGCCCAGCGCATCGCCACGGTCGGCAGCTGGGAACGGGATCTTGCGACAAATGAAGTCAGTGCAACGGAAGAATATTTCCGGATCATGCATGTCGACAGCCAGCTGCCCTCGCACCAGATCATAGACAAGGTCTACGCGCAGATTCCCGAGCACGAGCGACGAGCGGCTCAACTCATGGTTCAAAACGCGGTCGAAGTGTGCGGAGAATTCGATTTCGAGCACTCGCTGATCCCGGAAAACGGCAAGCCGCGCGCCCTTCACATTCGCGGTTATGTAGAGCCCGGTCCGGACGGAAAAGCCGCGAAAGTCATCGGCACAGTGCACGACGTCACCGAGCGCACGGCGGCCGAGCAGCGCAACCATCTGCTCGCCAATATCCTGGAATCGTCGCTCAACGAGATCTTCATCCTTGATGCGGCAACGTTCCGGTTCCGATATGCCAACAGGTGTGCCCTGAACAATCTCGGCTACTTGCCGGACAGCCTTCAGTCCATGCATCTTTGGGATGTAAACTCGATCTACAACGAGGATGCCATAAGGCATCAGGTCCGGCCGCTCCTGACCGGAGACCTCGAGGGCATCGCGGCGGAAACCGTTCACCGGCGCAAGGACGGGTCCGAATATCCGGTCGAACTGCGCATTCAGCTGCTGAAGGACAAGGACGAGGACCTCTTTGTCATTATCGCGAACGATGTGACGGAAAGGGTCATGCGGGAGACCGAGACCAGAGAAGCGAGGGTGCGTGCAGAGCGGCTGGCCTACTTCGATCCGCTGACCAAACTCTCCAACAGGGCCGGTTGCCAGCGCGATGCGAAACTGCGGTTCGAACGGGCCGACAAGCCGGGCTTTCTGGTTCATGTCGACATGGACAATTTCAAGCGCGTGAACGATACGCTCGGCCACCTTGCGGGCGACTACTGTCTGGAAGAGACCGGCCGCAGACTGCGTGAGGTGTCGCGCGGGCTCGGCACACCCTATCGCTGGGGCGGCGACGAGTTTGTCATCATCGCGGACAATGCCTGCGCCGACCCCAATGAACTGTTCGAGCGCGCCCGGCGTCTCATGCGCCTGCCGATGGAGTTCAACGGCAACCGGTTCTGGCCGACGGTCAGCATGGGGATCGCGCTGTGCCCTGAAGACGGCGCGTCGTTCGAGGACCTTCTTTTCAATGCCGACCTTGCGCTCTACCAGTCGAAGGAAAGCGGCAAGGACCGGTTCACGTTCTTCAAGTCCAGCATGAAGACGGAAAGTGAGACCGAGGCAAGGATCGAGCGCGAACTGCAAAATGCGGTCAAGGAAAACCAGTTCTTCATGGTCTTTCAGCCGCAGGTCAATTTGCGTTCCCAGAACATCACCGGTATCGAAGCACTGATACGCTGGGACCATCCCGAGCGCGGCATCCTTTCGCCGGCGGAGTTCCTTCCGGTTGTCGAGAAAACCAGCCTCGCCCCGGTTCTCGGCGAAATCATCATCGACAGAGCCTTTGCCGCCGCCAAACATTGGCTGGTCAGCGGGCTCGACTTCGGCCGCATCTCGGTAAACGTTTCTCCCTCTCACCTCGCCTCCGGGCTTCTGGTGGAGCATTTCAGGGCCGCAATGGCGAAATACGAGATCGGTGCGGAGCGCGTTACCGCCGAAGTTCTGGAGTCCGTTTTCCTGAACGACACCCGTTCCGGCCACCTGGCGGCGCTCCGGGAGCTGTTCGAGCTTGGTGTTCATATCGAGCTCGATGATTTCGGCACCGGCTATGCATCGCTGACCCACGTCGCCGACCTGCCGATCAACGGACTGAAGATAGACCGCTCGTTCACCGCCCAGATGATCGATGACCCGCGAAAGGAAGCGGTTGTCAACCAGCTGGTCCATCTTGCAAGATCCCTGAACGTCGCAGTCGTGTGCGAAGGTGTCGAGACCGAGGCGCAATATCACCGTTTGCGCATGATGGGTGACTTCTCCATCCAGGGGTATCTGATCGCCGAACCGATGCCGCTTGACCAGATGACCGAGTGGATGACAGAGGCATCCGACGATCTTTATTTCGTCATCTGAGGCGCGCTATCTTCCATGCCGTGAACGATCTGCCGCTCGCGCAAGCGAGACCGTCTGCCTTGGAAAAAGCCGCCTGCATTCCCATGTCAGGGCAGACGAGCGATGAAAGGAAAGCGCACGCGATGACCGCGCAAATGGCGACCTCCACGACACCCCCACGGATCGGACTTGCCCTGGGAGGCGGTGGTGCCCGCGGGCTGGCGCATATTCCCGTTCTCGAAGCGTTCGACGATCTGGGTCTGAAACCTACCCGAATTGCCGGAACCTCGATCGGCGCAATTCTCGGCGCCGCCTATGCGAGCGGCTACAGCGGCGAGGAGATCCGCAGAATTGTCCTGAACATTTTCGCCGACCGGAACAATGTGCTGTCGAAAGTCTGGCAACTGAGACCAAAGCGTTTTGCCGACATGTTCCGGGCGCGTCCGGTCCAACTCGATCCGGAACGTGTGCTCGACGTCTTCATTGCCGAGCACCTGCCGAAGAGTTTCGAGGATCTGCAAATTCCGCTTCGCGTGCTTGCGACGGATTTCTTCGGTTGTGAAGAATTTGACTTTGAAAAGGGGCCGCTGCTGCCTGCGATAGCTGCGTCAATAGCGATACCTGCCATTTTCCGGCCGGTGCAGCACGCAGACCGATTCCTGATCGACGGCGGTGTCGTGAATCCCCTGCCCTTCGAAGGCATGCGCACCGATTGCGACATCGTCGTTGCGGTGGATGTCGTCGGCGCGCCGGTGCCGCGAGAAAACAGGTCGGACATCAACATGCTGGACGCCCTGTTCGGTTCATCGCAAATCCTTATGCAGACGATCACGTCGCAAAAACTGAAGCTGGAACAACCGGATATCCTGGTGCGACCGCCCCACGACTCGGTCCGCGTCCTCGATTTCCTGAAGGCAGAGCAAATTCTCGAAAGAGCCGAAGCCTTGAGAGCATCAACAAGAGAACAACTGTCAGCACTGACGAAACAACCTATGATAGTTACTTGAAAACGCCTAAGTAAATTTCACCATCCAGTTGATTTTTCCTGTAAAAAACCCGGAAATTAATTTTTTTTTAATGCCACTGGGGAATATTATTCTTAAAAACCAGAGGTAAGACAATGCACAAATCGGGGTCTGCGGATCTGGAGAATTGTCCGGTTCCAGAGGATTTGCTGAAACAGCTTCTTGAAGCGACACTGAACGTTGTCACGGATGTTGGAATTGAGCTTCCCGAACGACAGAGGGCGGCCCTCGCGGTTTATTGTTACAGACGCTCGCATCTGCGCCGGCTCGGGCTGTCTATGGCAGCGCTTTGCAGCCGTGCGTCCCTGATGATGGAAGCCGGACACGCCGGTGAACTCATTCATATGCAGGCGCAGACAAACATAACTGGTGAAGCAGAGGCGGACATCCGTCAGCGGGGCGGAAAAGCGCCGGTCAGTCTTCACGTGGTTTGAGATTTCATTAGGGGCTGGTTCTTCCTCCCTCCCGCCCCCACCTGCGGCAACCGCCTCCGCGTATTTCGACGCGCTGGCCGGTTGCCTTTTTCTTCCGCCAGACGCGTTCCCAAATTACCAATGACATCAACGCCGTACAGGCGTGACCAATTTTCGTGCTTGCCTCGGCCAAACCGACCGCTACTCTTTTAGTCAGCCCGGCTGTAATCAAGGACGAGCACATGAACCAAGGCACCGAAGCTTCAATCCAGACACGTCTCCGCGTCCGAAGCGCGCGCCGGACCGTAGCGCTGCTGCTCGGCCTTGTGATCGCAGCGTTCGCATCGCCCGCCATGGCCATCTGCCAACTCGTGGCAAATGCCCCTTATCTCGCCCCCGGTGCCGACGAGGTCCGGGTCTGGCAGGCGGCGCTCCAGGCCGGCGAGGTGCAGATCAGGTATATCGGCCATTCCACCTTTGAGCTGGAAACTCCCGGCAGTATTCGCATCGCCACCGACTACAACGACATTCACCGCCCGTTCCTGCCGCCCACGGTCGCCACGATGAACGGCGCGCATTCCACCCACTATTCGCTTTCGCCGGACCCGGAAATCGAGCACCTGCTCTACGGCTGGAACCCCGAAGGCGGGCCGATGGATCACGACCTCACGGTCGGAGATGTGCGGATCAGGAATGTGCAGACGAATATCCGCAGTTGGGACGGGGAGACGCGGCGCCTGGGCAACTCGATCTTCATTTTCGAGATCGCCGACCTGTGCATTGCGCATCTCGGGCATCTGCATCACAGGCTGACGAAAGAGGATTACCTGCGTCTCGGACAGATTGACGTTGTCTTCGCCGCGATCGACAATTCCTCGACGCTGCGCCTCGACAGCCTGATGGACGTCCTGAAGGGTATCGGCCCGGCAATGATCATCCCGATGCACTTCCATTTCGCGGGCGCCCTGCCTGCGTTCACGGGCCGGGCAGCCGAAGCCGGCTACGAGATCGTGCAGGCCGACCTGCCCAAACTCGTGATCAGCAAGGCGACGCTTCCGTCGAGAACGACGGTCTATATCATGATGCCTGGCGGCGCCTGAACGCTCTGCCGGTTCTCAACCGCCCTGATACCTGAGGAAGGTGACCTGACTGTCGCCTGCCTGACGCCGATCAATTTCCGAAAACGCCGGCGGCAACTCCGGCACCGCTGCGGCGCTTTCTTCAAGGACGCAGACTGCGCCGGGTGCCAGCCAACCGCCCTTTGCGGCTGATGCCAGCGCCAGTTCTCCCAGTCCCTTGCCGTAAGGCGGGTCTGCAAAGACCAGGTTGAACGGTTCGATCGTCCCGACCGTGCCAAGGTGCGTCGCATCGCGCCGAAAGATCTTGGCAATGCCATTCAGGCCCAAGTTTTCCATGTTCGTGCGGATGATGCCGCGGGCCTCAGCGCCTTCCTCTATGAAGGTGCAATGACGCGCTCCACGGCTGACGGCCTCAAATCCGAGAGCACCTGTTCCGGCAAACAGATCAAGGACGCGCGCGCCCTCCACATCGACGGCGAGCCCGTGCGCGAGAATGTTGAAAATCGTTTCCCTGAGCCGGTCACTCGTCGGTCTGGTTCCGTGCGACCTCGGCGAGACGAGCGACTTGCCCCTGAACCGCCCGGCAACAATTCTCAAGAGCGCCTGCCCCCTTTAGGCCTGTCGTCGTCCCTCGCCGGTCCGCTTCGGTCACGTCCGGGCTTTTCCGATCTCTTATCCTGTTGCTTGTCTTCCACAAGGCCATCGTCGCTCCAGATACGCCGCGGGGGAGCAGACCGTTCCTCAGCGAACTCCTTGCGCGGCCTCGGCTCGGATGTCATGCGAAAGCGCGAACGCGGCGACACCTTTTCCTGGCGCGGCCCTGTATTGCCGCGTTTTGGCCGCTTCTGGCCCGGATCCGACGGCCTCTCCGATGACCTTGATGCCTTGCGCTTGTCGGTTTCCGATTTTCCCTCGCGCGCCGTGAGCCACTTGCCCTGCGCCTGCGCACGTCCACCGCCGGGCTTGCCCTGAGATCTGCCTCCGGCACCGTGTGACTTTCCGGAGGACTTCGTGGTTTCCTCCTGTTTCGGCTGGTGGAAAATCGGAGCGTCGAAGTCCGCGCCCGCCTCGTTCGCCAATGTTTCGCCGAGCTGGTCGCGCAGGATCCTGCCGCGAATTTCCCGGACATCACCATCGGCAAGGTCCATCAGCTGAAACGGTCCATACGAGAGGCGGATGAGACGGTTGACGGCAAGGCCCAGATGCTCAAGCACCCGCTTGACTTCCCGGTTCTTGCCTTCGCGCAAGCCCACGGTCAGCCAGATATTGCCGCCCTGCTCCTTGTCCAGCGTCGCTTCGATCGCGCCGTAAAGAACGCCGTCAATGGCGATCCCGTCATTCAGGGCATCCAGATCGGTTTGCGTGACCTTGCCGAAGGCGCGCACGCGATACCGCCGCAGCCATCCCGTCGACGGCAGCTCGAGAACCCGCGCCAGACCGCCGTCATTGGTCAAGAGCAGCAGGCCTTCGGTGTTGATGTCGAGCCGGCCGACCGTGAGCACGCGCGGCAGGTCCTTCGGCAACCGGTCGAAGACCGTGGGGCGGCCCTCAGGGTCCTTGTTGGTCGTCACCAGTCCTTTCGGCTTGTGATACAGCCAAAGGCGGGTCCGTTCGCGCATGGGCAGCGGTTCGCCGTCCACCAGCACCTTGTCGTTTTCAGAAACGGTAACGGCGGGCGTTGCAAGCACGACACCGTTCAGCTGAACGCGTCCGGCCTCGATCCATTTTTCCGCTTCCCGCCGGGAGCACAGGCCGGCGCGGGCCATCACCTTGGCAATCCGGTCTCCCCGTTCCGCCTCGGCGGCATGGGAAGGCATCGGAGGGGTGTCCACCGCCCTTTTGGGCTTGGCAGATGGCGCGCGCTTCTTGTCAGGCGCTGCGTTCCGGCGTCCGGAGCCTTTTGCCGGCTGGGGGCGTCCGCGTGTTGGTTTTCCTGTTGTCATGGGCGCCTCATAGCAGAGCTTGACCGTTTCTGAAATCACCTCACGGCCGCTATTTTCGCAACCTAGCTCTTTTCCTTGCGCATGACACATGCGAAACAGGCGTGTTTTCAGGAGGGCGCTGGTGCGACCCCAACAAGGGCAAATCGCATGAACACGGGCAGAAGGTCCTTCATGAGTATCGCACTGGAAGAAGCAGAAGCTGCGTCAACCCGGGGCGAAGTGCCTGTCGGCGCGGTTCTCGTGAAGGACGAGAAAATTCTGGCCCGGGACGGCAACAGAACGCTGGAACTCAACGATCCGACCGCACATGCGGAAATCCTCGTCATCCGGAAAGCCTGCGCGCTGCTGGAAACGCAACGCCTCACCGGTTGCGACCTCTATGTGACGCTTGAACCGTGTTCGATGTGCGCCGGCGCAGTTTCCTTCGCGCGGATCAGGCGCCTTTACTACGGGGCCGGTGACGAAAAAGGCGGTGCGGTCGAACACGGAACGCGATTCTTTTCCCAGCCCACGTGCCACCACCAGCCGGAAATCTATGCCGGGATCGGCGAGACGGCCTCCGCAGAAATACTTAAAACCTTCTTTTCTTCCAAACGGTAAGGATGGGTTTGCGTTGCAATAGGGCAACAATGGATACGTGAATGTGCCGGTAGGGCGCCCGGGACCGACTTTCCGTTGGAATAGTGTCACACGGATCGCCCATAGTTGCGGTCTCACCTCTTGCCACCCGGAGAGTGCAATGACCCGTATTATCGCTCTAGGACTGCTCGCGGGGCTCGCCGGCGCAGCCGCGCCTGCAGTTGCCGCTGATCTTCCGATCGCACCGGAACCGGTAGACTACGTTCGCATCTGCGATGCCTACGGCGCCAGGTTCTACTATATTCCGGGAACCGAAACGTGCCTGAGAGTGCGCGGCCGCCTGCGCACGGAATTCCGGGTCAGGAATTTCGGCGAGGCGGAAAACGCCTGGGGCGAGCGGGACAGCGACGGATACCAGTGGCGGTCACGCGGCTACCTCTATCTGGATGCACGAACGCAGACCAGCTTCGGGACGCTACGCGGGTTCATCGAACTCTACATGCAGCAGACGAACGACCGGGCAGGGTTTTCCATAGACAACGCCTATATCCAGTGGGGCGGCCTTACGGCCGGTCTGACGAATTCGAATTTCGACTTTTTCACGGGCTATGCCTACAACGCCCAGATCGAGAGCTATTCGGATCAGTCTCTGAACCAGATCGCCTATACTTATGCATTCGGCAACGGCTTCAACGCCACGGTCGCGGTCGAAGACCGCTCCGATCGCCAGGCTAGTATCGGGCTGAACGGCACCACGCTTGGCTACGGCGGCACCCGGATGCCCGATCTGATCGGCGTCCTCGGCGTCAGCCAGGGCTGGGGCGAAGCGCAGGTCATGGGCGCATTGCATCAGGTCTATCCGAATGCCGCATTCAACGGGCAAACCGGAAGCTCGGAGGACGAACTCGGCTTTGCGGTCGGCGCAGGGGTCGAGATCAATTTCGGCGGGCTTGCGCAAGGCGGAAGCATCGCCTTGCAGGGCGTCTACACGGACGGGGCCAGTGCTTACGGATCGACCGGCTGGAATGACCTGATAACCGACGCCGTCTGGGACGGAAACAGCACGGAAACAACTCGGACATGGAACGTGTTCGGCGGCGTCAGCCTCGATCTGACAAGCTCGCTCGAACTCAATGTCGAGGGCGGCTACCACAATGTCGACGCGGCAACCAGCGCATACGACTTCACGCAATGGAGCGTCACCAGCAACCTTGTTTGGGAACCGGTGCCCGGTTTCATCATGGGGCCGGAAATCCAGTATCGCGATCTGGATTTCGATGCCGCTTCCGGGTTCGACGACACCTACCAGGTATTTGGTGCCTTCCGGATGCAGCGTTCGTTCTGATCCGCAGGCAGATGCAATGGACAAGCTCCGGGCCGGCGACCCGGAGCTTTTGTTTCAAGGCTTCTCGCCAGTCCACTTGTCCCGGACACTGTCCCAAAGCCCGCGCTTCCACAAGTCTCCGTGGCCCGCCCCATCAAAGATCAGCAGTTCCTTCGGTTCGGATGCATACTGGAATACCTGTTCGCCGTGCTCGACCGGAATAATGGCGTCCTCGGTGCCGTGAATGATCAGCGCAGGTGCCTCGACCTTGCCGATCCGCTCGCGTGTTTTCATCTGGTCCTTCATCAGGAAACCGACAGGGAGCCAGGGATAGCTGGCTGCGGCCATGTCCACCAGCGCCGTGTAGGGCGCTTCCAGAACAAGCAAAGCCGTGTCGGGCCGCTCGGCGGCGACCGCGGTTGCAACACCTGAACCAAGGCTTTCACCGTGAACGATTATCGGCGTGCCTGCAGATGCAGCGCGGTCAAAATGCTCCAGCGCATCGGAAATAATCGCGGTTTCGGACGGACTGCCCTCACTGCCCGCATAGCCGCGATAAGTCGGCGCATAGAGGCCGTATCCGCTGTCCAGGATCATCTTGAAGCGTTGCCAGCGTCCAGACAGGTTGCTGGAATTGCCGTGGAAATAGACCACCGTCGGCAGGCCTTCTTCCGCCGGCTCCGCCGTCCAGACGGTGGTTCTTGTGCCGTCCGCCATTTCAACAAGCTCAACCGAAACGTTCTGGAGCCCCTTGTCTTCCGGCGTCGCAAGCTCTCCGCTCGGGACAAAAATGAAGCTGCGCTGGTTCAGGTACATGTAACCGGCCGCCATTGAATAAGCGATGGCGGCGGCTATCAGCAGCTTGACCAGACCGCCTCGGAGTTTCGCCCGCGCGCCTGCCGTCTTTTGCTCTACTTCGCCGGTGCTGCCTGTTTCGGCCTCGGCCATCGTCATGCTCCTTGTTGCACTCGATGATTGTTACGCATGGCAGGAGAACACCGATCAGATTTCGAGATCACTTGCGGCCGAAAAGGCGCTCAATGTCCGACAATTTCAGTTCGACCCAGGTCGGTCTGCCGTGATTGCACTGGCCTGATTTGGGCGTTGCCTCCATGTCGCGCAAGAGGGCATCCATCTCCTGGGGCCGCATGCGCCTGCCCGCCCGGACCGAACCGTGACAGGCCATCGTCGCCGCGACGTGATCGAGTTTTTCCCGCAAACCGTCTGCCGTCTCCCATTCGGCGAGTTCGTCGGCGAGACTGCGGACCATACCCTGGATATCCATGTCACCGAGGATCGCGGGCGTTTCACGCACCGCGACGGCACCAGGGCCGAACGCTTCCAGCACAAGACCGACTTCCGCCAGATCCGCCGCCCTGTCGTCCAGGCGCAGTGCATCCTCCTCGGTCAGTTCAACGATCTCCGGAATGAGAAGGATCTGCCGCGTCACATCCTTTTTGGCGAGCGCCTCCTTCAGGCGTTCGTAGACGAGCCGTTCGTGGGCGGCGTGCTGATCAACGATGACAACACCGTAATCGGTCTGCGAAATGATGTAGGTCTCGTGAACCTGCGCGCGCGCTGCGCCCAGGGGAAGCCCCGTTTTCTCCGCTTCGGCAGGCGCTTCTCCGGCTCTCGCATCGGCGGAGGGGACAGCGAGATCGGCTAGCCCTGCCTGCCCGTCAAACCCGGCGCCGGCGGCTTCCGCAAAGCCGGCCGTTGCAGCACCGTTTTGCTCCAGAGGACGGAAGGCCGCCGGATCCCAGCGTTCCGTCTGCGTCGGACGATAGGCAGGCCACCCGCCTGCGGAAGCGCCTGACGCGTCAGAATACGCGGTGGAAAATCCACCGTCGGCAGATGGTCTGTAACCGGCCGGTTCCGGCCTCAACGCGTCAAGGGCAACGGCTGCATTGCCGGTGGAGGACCGGTGACCGGCCTGCACCAGCGCGTGCTTGATCGCACCGACCAGCAATCCGCGCACGAGTTGGCCGTCGCGAAAACGCACATCGGCCTTGGCCGGGTGCACATTCACGTCCACCTGGGCCGGGTCCAGATCGATGAACAGAACGACAACAGGATGCCGGTCTCTTGCCAGAACATCGGCATAGGCGCCCCTGAGACCGGACAGCAGAAGCTTGTCCTTGACCGGACGTCCGTTCACGAAAAAGAACTGGTGCTGCGCATTGCCGCGATGGTGGGTCGGCAGGCCGGCAAAACCGGTGAGGCGCACACCTTCGCGTTCCGCATCGAGCTCCATTGCATTGTCGACGAAGCCCTGCCCGAGGATCTGGGCGATCCGGGCAAGCTGGGGCTCGCTGCCCCGGGCGGCGGGCCAGCTCTGCGGCTGGCGGTCCGCCCCGGACAGGGAAAACCCGATCCCTGGATAGGCAAGGGCAATGCGCTTGACGATCTCGGTGATGGCCGCCGCCTCGGCGCGGTCGGACTTCAGGAACTTCAGTCTGGCAGGGGTCGCGAAAAACAGATCCCGGACTTCAACCTGGGTTCCTTTGGCACGGGCGGCGGGCGCAAGCGGCGTCTCCCTGCCGCCTTCCACGGCAATCGCCCAGGCATGGTCTTCGTCCTGGTGGCGGGTCTGGATCGCAAGGCGCGCAACGGAGCCAATGGAGGGCAGTGCCTCGCCGCGAAATCCGAGCGAACGGATATCGAAAAGGTCGTCGTCCGAGATCTTGGACGTGCAATGGCGCCGGATCGCGAGCGTCAGATCATCGGCGCGCATGCCCGCGCCGTCGTCGGAGACGCGCATGAGCGTCTTGCCGCCCGCAGCGGTGACGATCTCGATCTGTGCCGCTCCTGCGTCGACAGCGTTCTCAACCAGTTCCTTGATGACGCTCGCGGGCCGCTCTATGACCTCACCGGCCGCGATCTGGTTGATCACGCGTTCGCCAAGTTGCCTGACCTGCATGAAACTTCCTCTGCTCGGTTTCGCACTGCGCCCTGTTCCTATATGGTCCGCGCCGAACTGTCCCGATTCTTTCCCGAGCTTATCAGATCAAGCACTATCGAAGTGAGACCCCATGACCGTTTCTGCACCACTTCTGATCGACGGACTGCGCGCCGTCGCCCCGCTCTACAAGGGGATCCTGTGCGACGTGTGGGGTGTGCTGCACAATGGCGTTGCCGCATTCGAAGACGCCCACAGGGCGCTGACGACCTACCGGGAGGAGGCCGGCGGCAAGGTGGTCCTGATCACCAACGCCCCCCGTCCCGCCAAGCAGGTCGGCGAGATGCTGGCGAAGCTGGGCGTCCCGGCCAGCGCCTATGACGACATCGTCACCTCGGGCGATGTCACGAGATCGATCCTGGAAGCGCAGGGTAAAAAGACGCTGTTGCATCTGGGCCCGAACCGCGACCAGCCGCTCTACTGGAACCTTGAAGCCACCTTCACGACCAATGACGACGAGGCCGAAGCGATCAGCTGTACCGGGCTCGTCGACGACGAGACCGAAACACCCGACGACTACCGGGACCGGCTGCAGAAACTTGCGGACCGGGGGCTTTTGATGATCTGCGCCAACCCCGACATCGTCGTGGAACGCGGCGACAAGCTTGTCTGGTGTGCCGGTGCACTCGCGCGTCTCTACGAGGATCTCGGCGGCGAGGTCGCCATTCTCGGCAAACCCCATGCGCCGATCTATCACGCGGCACTGAAGCGGCTTGAGGACCTCTCTGGCGAACCGGTCAGCAAGGAAGATGCGCTTGCAATCGGTGATGGGCTGCCGACCGACATCCGGGGAGCCGTCTCGCAGGATATCGATGTCCTGTTCATTACGGCGGGTATTCACGCGTCCGACTTCGGGCCGAGCGAAGCGCCGGAAGAGCATCTGATCCGCAAACGGCTGATCGAGGAAGGCCTGCGTGCCCGCGCGGCGCTGCCGCGTCTGTGGTGGTAGGCACTAAAAAGGCCGCCGGTGGCGACCTTTGTCACGGTGTGTTCTGAGCTGGCTCAGTCGAACAACTTGTCGATATCGGCCTGTGCATCCATCAGCATGGAATCGATGTCGTCCTGGGAAACGCCCTCGCCGCTGTGCTGCGGCCCGTGCAGGATCAGCTCGCGCTTGCGGCGTTCCTCTTCGGTTTCCTCGAACTCCGCATCCAGATCGCCCGGAATGCGCAGATGCTCGATAAAGGATGACACGCGCTCATCGATGTAGTTCAGCGTCGTCACGACCTTCGAAATCCGCTGGCCGGTGATGTCCTGGAACGTGCAGGCCTCGAAGATGCCGATCATCTTGTTGCTGACCAGCTCCTGGTACGCTTCCGGGTCGCTCGTGTCGGCGCCCATGATTTCCTCGGCGGCTTCCATGATCGTGTTGGTGGCGTCTTCCGTCGCCTCGACGATTGCATCGAGTTCGCGGCCGGCATCCGGTATCTTGTTGCCGGTCATGTCATTTGCGCGGAGCTGTGAAATCTCCACCTTCATGCGGGAGATTTCCTTGCCGATGGCTCTCAGCTCATCGGTCACCGTCGGCTGGACGGTGGACAGGAAATCGTGCATTGAGCCGGACATGACCTCGGCGAGATGCATGACATCGGTCAGCGAAACTTCGCCGTCACGCTCTTTGTTCTGTTCCAGGAAATCGATGACGCGCGCGACATTTTCCTGCTTCATATTGGCCATTAGGATAGCCTCCCCATGCGAAAGCCCCCCCGTACGCGTCCCCGTTTGAAGAGCTGACGCGCATTTCGTAACCAACCGGTTTTTGTGTTGCTGAACGCCCGCCCTGGGACTTGACAACCCGGCTGTCCTGCCTGCGCCGGCGGGGCCCCCTACGTCGGTCCCGCCGGGCGCAAGAAGACATTACTCGGAGAAGACTGCCTCGATCTTGCCCTTCAGCGTCTGTGCGTTGAACGGCTTCACGATATAGTTGTTCACGCCGGCCTTCTTGGCGGCAATGACGTTTTCAGTCTTGGATTCCGCCGTCACCATGATGAACGGGGTTTTGCTGAGACCGGAGTCGGAACGGACCTGCTTGAGCAGTTCGTAGCCGGTCATCGGCTCCATGTTCCAATCCGAAATGACCAGACCGTAACGGCGCTGCTTCATTTTTTCCAAGGCTTCGGTGCCGTCCGCGGCATCGTCGATGTCTTCGAAGCCAAGCTGCTTCAGCAAGTTCCGAATGATGCGAATCATCGTCTTGTAGTCATCGACCACGAGGACCGGCATCTGAAGATCAAGGGCCATTGTCTACTCCATACTGTCAATAAGCGCGGCCCCTGGCCGTGGGCCGGTGGATACGCGATTTGACTCCGAAGGAGAGCGACACAACATTTGTGTCCTCACCTCCCCACACTCGATGGACTTTACGCTCCTCACCTGAAAAGACCGTTAATAACGCAAGCTTTTTTCTTCGCCGAAAGCATAATTGCCAGAAAACCGCGTCCCGCCTAGCGTCCAGGCCGAGGGCAAAGAAGATCAAACCGGGCGGAAATCACAATGTTGGAACTGCGAACACTCTACTTCGAAGACCTGGAAACAGGCATGCAAGAAGAACTCGTCAAACACGTCAGTTCATCCGATGTTGTCGGCTTCGCCGAAGTATCGGGCGACCGCAACCCGATACACCTTTCGGAACACTTCGCGGCACGCACCCCCTTCAAAACCCGGATCGCACACGGCCTCTACACGGCAAGTCTCATCTCGGCGGTTCTCGGGACCCGGCTCCCGGGCCCCGGTGCGATCTATCTGTCGCAGACACTCAACTTCAAGGCGCCCGTCAAGATAGGCGATGACGTCAAGGTTACGGTTACCGTCGAAGAACTGATGGAACGGGGCAACCGCGCCCGGCTTTCCTGCATCTGCAGTGTGGAAGACACCGTCGTGCTCGAAGGCGAAGCGCTCGTGAAGGTTCCGGGCCGCGGCGACGACAGCGTGCGTTCCTGACCGCAAAACCGGTTCAGGTGCGGAGGTGATTTCCCCACCTTGACGTTTTCGTGCGCACGCGGCAGTTTCCTCGCCGGCGCTTTCAAGCGGCGCCGGTCCCAGTGCTTGTCCTGATTGCCGATTCCAAAAAAGCCGTTCCGGCCGTACTATGCGCGAAGGTTTGCTGCATGAACCCGTCCCGATCCGCCGATTTCCTCGTTGCCGACAGCCTCAATGCGTTTCCCGATGAGCTTAAGGGCGGCGTCGTCGCGATCGGCAATTTCGACGGATTGCACCGCGGGCACAGGGCTGTACTGGACGCCGCTCTCGGTCTCGGCGGCGGCATGCATCACCCCGTGTTCGCGATGAGTTTCGAACCGCATCCCCGGACCGTTTTCAACCCCTCAAAACCGGTCTTCCGGCTGACGCCGGCGCCTCAGAAGGTCGACATGCTGAAAGTGTGCGGGCTGGACGGCGCATTGATCCTTCCGTTCAACAAGGAATTTGCAGGCGTCGAAGCGCGCGCGTTCGTGCAGGACATCCTGATCGACACGCTCGGCATTTCGCATGCGGTGACCGGTTACGATTTTCACTTCGGCAAGGCCCGGCAGGGAACACCGGACTATCTGCGCACCGCCGGGGCCGAGCACGGCTTCGGCGTGACCATCGTGCAGCGCGAGGAAGACGAAGGCGCCGAAGTCATTTCGTCCACCCGCATCCGGGACTGCCTTGCCGCGGGCGATATCGCCCAGGCCAATGCCCTGCTCGGGTACAGGTGGTTTTTCGAGGGAACCGTCGAACATGGCAACAAGCGCGGGCGGGACCTCGGCTACCCGACCGCGAACCTGCACATGAACGCTGATTGTCCCCTGCTTGAGGGCATCTATGCGGTCAAGGTGAAAACGCCGGATGGCTGGTTCGACGGCGTGGCAAGTTACGGCCGGCGGCCGACTTTCGACAACGGCGCCGTTGTCTTCGAGGTGTTCCTGTTCGATTTTTCCGGCGATCTCTACGGCCAACCGCTCAGGGTGCACCTTGTGTCGCACCTGCGCGGCGAGGAAAAATTTGAAACTGCGGAGGCCCTGGTTGCGCAGATGGACAAGGACAGTGCGGAAGCACGTGCCGCACTCGCTTCGATCCAGCCGCTCTCCGATATCGACCTGAAGCTTCTGGACCTTGCTGCGTGACCGCCGCATCCACGCAGTCGCACGTCCAGCAAAGTCCGATGCTGGCCATGCTGCTGATGACGATTGCCATGCTGATCGTGCCCGTCATGGACATCACGGCCAAATACCTGTCGGCCTGGCTGCCCGCGCTTGAAGTGACATTCGGGCGGTTTTTCTTTCAGTTCCTGATCTGCCTTGTCATTGCCATCGCCGCTGGCCGCATCACCCGGCTGAAGGCTCGGCAGCCGGTGATCAATTTCCTCCGCGGCATCCTGCTCGCGGTGGCCTCCCTGAGCTTCTTCACAGCCGTCAAGTACATGTCGGTTGCAACCGCGATTTCGATCTTTTTCATCGAACCCATGATCCTGACCGTGCTCGCCGCGCTCGTCTTGAAGGAGAAGGTCGGGATCCGCCGGATCGGCGCGATTCTGGTCGGGCTGCTGGGAGCGATCATCATCCTGCGGCCAAACCTTGCGGAAATCGGCCTTGTCAGCCTGCTGCCGGCCTTCACGGCCCTGGTGTTCTCGTTCTATCTGCTGATCAACAAGCTCTACCCGGTTGAAGACGACCTGCTCACGATCCAGTTCGGGGCCGGTCTTTCCGGAGCTCTCCTCCTGGGCTGTGCCCTGCTGATCGGCTCCTACGGCGAGGTCGACGGGTATGAATTCGTGCTGCCCACACTCGGCCAGACAGCCTTGCTTGCCCTTATCGGCCTGATTTCCTTCGCGGCGCACGGGCTTGTCGTCGCAGCGTTTCAGCGCGGCAGCGCCAGCCTGCTCGCACCGCTGCAGTATGTGGAGATCGTGGGGGCGACCCTGTTCGGCTATCTCGTCTTTGCCGACTTTCCCGACGGGCCGACCTGGGCCGGTATCGCACTCATCATCGGCAGCGGCCTATACATCGCGCACCGGGAACGGCTCCGGAAAACCGGAGCTCAGGCAGATGCGGTCCCGGAGATATGACCCGGCGCCCCGGTTTGCGCGCGGCCTTCGACGGACAGATGCAGCCGCCGGAGCCCGAGCCACACGATGGCAAGCGGCAGGAGCGGCGCTAGTGGAAACCCGAGGAAAATGGCAAAGGCGGGTGTCGACGCGGACAGGCTGATCACGAATGCCAGCAGGATCTTCTCGAACGGGACAAACCCGTTCCTCAACCCGTCCCGGATCACGAAGGCGCAGGGTATGATCAGCAGTGTCAGGTCATAGGACAGCGCAAACGGTGTCACCAGAAGCGTCCCGCCGACCAGAACCGCCGATCTGACCGCCATGTCTTCCGTCCGGCGCCAGACCTTCCAGACGCACACGAGGGCGCCGATGCCGACAACGGCCTGCAGTCCCATGGCAACAGCGTGCCCGATCCCCAGTTGGCGGAGGCTGCCATAAACCGAGATCATCTTGCCCCACTCGACGCCGCCAATTTCCATCATGGCGGACGCGACCGGTGCCTGCTGCCAGAACACCTGCCAGACGCCAACACCAAGGACAAGCACGCTCGCGGCCACCAGCACCACAGTGGTTACTGACGCGCTCAGGAAAGATCGCCAGTTCAGGGTCGCGATCAAAGCAACTGGCGCCAGAATCCCGAGCTGCGGCTTGATCGTCAAAATGCCGAGCGCGATGCCGGCCAGGATCATGCGCTGCCGCTCGACACCGACAAGAAAGAAGCCGTAGAGCGCGGCCGTCAGCGCCGCGTTCTGTCCGTGAAACGCATTGTTGGCACAGGCCGGTATGATGATCAGGCACGCAGCCAGCAGCCATTTACAGGTGATCAGTCTGCAGGAAACGAACAGAAGAGCGGTCGTGGACAGAACGAAAACCGCGAAAGCAGCCTTGTAGGGGAGCATTGCAAACGGGGTGAGCAGCATCTGGAATGTTGGCGGGTAAAAGAACCCGAAAACCGTGTCGGAGCCCGACAGTTCTTTTTGCAGCGCTGAAAATTCAGCCGGTATGTAGACAAGTTCCGGCGCACCGGCGAGCGCCTGCCGCCCGGCCAGCCAGAAACTCAGGTAGTCCATCAGGACCGTTCCGCTGGGAGCCCCGAAGGAATTGGGGACGAGAAGCAGCCAGAGAAGGCCGAGGCTGAGGCCTATCCCCGAACACAGGCAGGCAAAGCCGATCCTGTCCCAGGTCAGCCAGGCTCCGTCTCGGATGCCCTTTTGCCAGAAAATCGTCCGGAAACTTTGCGCCGTCATGCCAGAGCCTCGAATTCACGCGGTTGCGACAAATTGTGGAGGCGGACAGATACGAAGAGCAGCAGCGCCGGAGCGAGAAGCCCCAGCGGCACACCGGTCATGGCGCCGAGATACCTGCTCGATGCAGAAACAAGAACCGCGACCGCGATGAGCGTCCACATGTAGGCAAAGGCCTGTTTGCCGCGCGTCGCCTGCATCAGAAACGCGATTGCAATTGCCATCGCCGCCAGATCGTATGGAAGGACATAGGGAGTTGCAAAGAAACCTGCGGATACCAGCACCGCTGCCTTGATGCCGAATTCGGCTTCCGATCGCCAGACTTTCCAGATCAGCACCGCCGCAGCCAGGGCTGCCAGGGCCTGCGCCAGGTAGGCCAGAGATGCCGTCAGTCCGAGCATGCGGGCCGAAGCATAGACAGACGCCATCTTGAAAAATCCGGCCATGCCCTGGTCCGTCGCCTGACCCGTGAAGAGGGCCTGTTGAAAGAAGGCCAGCCAGGTTTCGTTGCCCAGAACCGCCCAGCCGAGAGCGGCAAAAACAACTGCCGTCACCGCGGCAGACACGAATGCGCGGTAGTACCCGGCGGCCAGAAAAGCGATGGGCAGCAGGACACCCATTTGAGGCTTTATCGTCAAAAGCCCGATCAAGACGCCAGCAAGCACCTGGCGTCGCTCGGAAAGCGCAGCCAGCCCGCCACCCAGCAACGCGGCACACAGGAGTGCATTCTGACCGTGGAACATGGAGTTGAATGTCGCTGGCAAAGCTGCGATCAGCAGGAACCCCGTCCAGCTGCGCAAGATCCGGGCGCAGGCAGCGCCCGCGAGCGCCAGACTGACAGCCTGGGAAACGGCATAGGCCGGGATCGCTGCCATCAACCCGAGAGGCGCGATGAGAAGCAGGAAGGTCGGGGGGTAGAAGAACGGATAAAAAGCGCCCGGTTCGAGATAGGGCTTCTGCAGCGCCAGAAACGCGGAATTGTCATAAACGACGCCGGGCGTGCCGCGTATCACCTCTCCACCAGCCAGCCAGAAACAGAGGAAGTCACTGATCGGAACGGCTCCGCCTACGATGGCCGGACCGGACGGAGAGTAAAAATAGATCAGCACGCCGAGATAGGCTGCAAACGCCATCAGCCCGGCCGGGATCAGACGATCCCGCGTCGCCCAGTGTGCTTCCGAGAAATACGCAACCATGCCTTCCTGTTCTCCGATTGCCTTCTTCTTTAGCGGCTAGCCGTTAAAGAAAGCCTGCAATTCGGTTTCAGTGCGCTGGTAATTGCGGGGTCGCCTCTTTATTCGGTTCGCAAGTGCTGCTATGTCCCATGCCATGCACGATGAGAGCTTCATATTCACCGGCATACGGATGATCGCGATTGCGCGAATTACCTGCCCGGCCTTCGGCTGACGCGGATGCCGCGGCGCCAGGGACCGGGACCCTCGTGTTCTTGCCGCCTGACGACAGGTGCGCACTTCTTTGAAAAACTGACGGGCCCAACGCCCGAACGACCGGATCGAATTGACGATGACCGAAACAGATAAACGCGACTATTCAGAAACGCTGAACCTGCCGCAAACCGACTTTCCCATGCGTGCCGGGCTTCCCAAGAAGGAGCCCGAGATCCTCGCACGCTGGGAAAAGCTCGATGTCTACCGGAAACTGCGCGAACAGGGCAAGGACCGGAACAAGTTCGTGCTGCATGACGGTCCACCCTATGCAAACGGCAACATTCATATCGGCCATGCGCTGAACAAGACGCTCAAGGACATCGTCACCCGGTCCATGCAAATGATGGGTTACGAGAGCAACTACGTGCCGGGCTGGGACTGCCACGGACTGCCGATCGAGTGGAAGATCGAGGAACAGTACCGCGCCAAGGGCAAGAACAAGGACGAAGTTCCGATCAACGAATTCCGCAAGGAATGCCGGGAGTTCGCCGAACACTGGATCGATGTCCAGCGCAAGGAATTCAAACGTCTCGGGATCGAGGGCGACTGGGACAATCCCTACCTGACGATGCGCTTCGACAGCGAGGCGACCATCGCGCAGGAGCTCATGAAATTCGCCATGTCCGGGCAGCTCTACCGCGGTTCGAAGCCGGTCATGTGGTCCGTTGTCGAGAAGACGGCGCTTGCCGAGGCCGAGATCGAGTATCAGGACTACAAGTCCGACATGATCTGGGTGAAGTTCCCGATCACGACCGCCGGGGGCAGCGACGAAACCGCCGTGAACCAGCTGCTCGACGCCGCGCTCGTCATCTGGACGACCACGCCCTGGACCATCCCCGGCAACCGGGCCATCTGCTATTCCTCCCGCATCGCCTACAGCCTTTACGAAGTCACACAGGACGGATTGCCGGACGACAACTGGGTCCAGAAAGGCGACCTGATCGTGCTGGCCGACGCACTGGCGGCGGATGTCTTCAAGAATGCCCGCATCGAGGCCTTCGAGCGGGTGCGTGCGGTCGCACCCGAAGAACTGGCCGCGATCACATGTGCACACCCGCTCGCCGAGCTGGATCTTGGCGGCTATGACTTCGATGTACCCGTGCTGGACGGCGACCACGTAACCGACGATGCCGGCACGGGATTCGTGCACACGGCACCCGGCCACGGTTCGGACGACTTCGAGATCTGGATGGAAAAGCGCGCCGACCTCGACGCCCGCGGGATCAACACCGCCATTCCCTTCACGGTGGCCGATGACGGCTTCTACACGAAGGATGCGCCCGGTTTCGAAGGCTTCGAAGTCATCACCCACAAGGGTGAAAAGGGCAAGGCGAACAGGGCGGTCATCGAGAAGCTGAAGGAAAGCGGCAACCTCATTGGTCTCGGACGGCTGACGCACTCCTACCCGCATTCCTGGCGCTCCAAGAAACCGGTGATCTTCCGCAACACGCCGCAGTGGTTCGTCTACATGGACAAGGCCCTGTCCGGCGACGGAGACACGCTGCGCAACCGCGCGCTCAACGCGATCGACGAAACACGCTTTGTGCCCGGGAGCGGCCAGAACCGCCTGCGGTCCATGATCGAAAACCGTCCGGACTGGGTGCTGTCGCGCCAGCGGGCCTGGGGCGTTCCCATCACTGTCTTCATTCACAAGGATACGGCCGAGATCCTGAAGGACGAGACGGTCAACACCCGAATTTTTGAGGCGTTTTGCGAAGAAGGCGCGGATGCGTGGTACGCGGACGGCGCCAAGGAAAGGTTCCTTGGCAACGACCATGCCGCCGACGAGTGGGACATGGTCACGGACATTCTCGATGTCTGGTTCGATTCCGGGTCCACACATGCCTTCGTCCTTGAGCAGCGCGACGATCTCAGACCGGTGCGCCGCAAGGACGGCGGCAATGACTATGTTCTCTACCTGGAAGGCTCGGACCAGCATCGCGGCTGGTTCCATTCCTCGCTCCTGGAAAGCTGCGGCACGCGCGGCACCGCGCCTTATGACGCCGTTCTGACGCACGGCTTCACGATGGCGGAAGACGGGCGCAAGATGTCGAAGTCGCTCAACAACCAGGTGTTCCCGCAGGATGTGATCAAGCAATACGGCGCGGATATCCTGCGCCTGTGGGTGGCCTCAACCGACTACTGGGAAGACCAGCGTCTCGGTCAGGAAATCATCAAGACCAATGTCGACAGCTACCGGAAGCTTCGCAACACGCTGCGCTGGATGCTTGGTTCGCTGGCCCACGCAAACGGCGAAGACGTTGCGCTTTCGCAGATGCCGGAACTTGAACGGCTCATGCTGCACCGTCTTACCGAGCTGGACCAACTGGTGCGCGAAGCCTACTGGGAATTCGACTACAAGAAAGTCACCCATCAGCTCTTCACGTTCATGACCGTCGAGTTGTCCGCCTTCTATTTCGACGTCCGCAAGGACACGCTCTATTGCGATGCCGCCTCGTCGAACCGGCGCAAGGCCTCGCTTTACGTGATCGACAAACTGTTCAACTGCCTGGTGACGTGGATGGCACCGATGCTGCCTTTCACCATGGACGAGACTTGGGTCACACGGTACGGCGAAGGCACGTCCGTTCACCTTGAACAATTTCCGGCCGTGCCGGCGAACTGGAAGGACGACGCGCTTGCCGCCAAATGGGCAAAGATCCGGACGGTACGCAGGGTGATCACCGGTGCGCTTGAAATCGAGCGGCGGGAAAAACGGATCGGTTCATCGCTCGAGGCGCATCCGGTCGTTCATGTGACCGACCCGGACCTGATGGCCGCACTTGAGGGCCAGAACATGGCCGATATCGCCATTACCAGCCAGTTGACGCTCTCCCCGGACCCTGCTCCCGCGGGTGCCTTCACGCTTGACGACACCAGCGGTGTTGCGGTGGTTCCGGCGCTGGCGGAGGGCCAGAAATGCGCGAGATCGTGGAAGATCCTGCCGGAAGTCGGCACCGATCCGGATTATCCCGATGTCACTTTGCGTGACGCTGCTGCGCTCCGGGAGTGGGATGCGGCACACGCCCCTGCCTGAGGCTGCGGATAGGGATAGCGCATGAGCGACCTTCAGAAACCCGATCCGGTCACAGCCAAACGGCCCCTTGTCTGGGGCCGTTTCAGCTCCCTTGTGCTTCTGGTCGCCCTGACTGGCCTCGTCCTGGATCAGGCGAGCAAGCTCTGGCTGCTGTTCGGCTACGGGCTTGGCGTGAACGGGCCAATAGAGGTCCTGCCCTTCGTGGAGTTCGTTCTGGTCTGGAACCGGGGCGTTTCATATGGGCTTTTTCAACAGGACAGCCTTGCCGGTCAATGGATCCTTGCAGGTCTGACACTCGCGATCACGATCGGCATGTGGGTCTGGTCCGCAAGGTGCCAGTCGAAACTCGTGGCCCTGGCACTCGGCCTCGTGATAGCCGGGGCGCTCGGCAACGGTGTCGACAGATTCGCCTACGGCGCTGTTGTCGACTTCGTGCATTTTCACGTCGGCGACTTCTCCTGGTATGTCTTCAACATCGCCGATGTGTGCATCATTGCAGGTGTTGCCGGTCTCCTGTATGACAGTTTCAGGAATGGTCCTAATTCAGCCGCAAAATGAATGTTTAAGGCTGGTCAGGTCGATGTTGGGCTTGTGTTCCCAACTCTTAACACAGGCAATCGGGGAGTCTGCTGTGGCGCGGACGAAAGCGAACTGGATCAAAAACGGTGCCATTGCCGTCCTGTTGACAGGACTGGCGGCATGCCAGGCAGCCGACGGTACGTCCCAGGCGCCGGACGTGGCACTGGTCAACTCGTTCATGACGGGCCTCGGCGCCGTTGACCCGAACGAAAAGCCGATCGACTACAAGCCGCGCGCGCCGCTTGCGATGCCTGCCGAACCCGGGGCGCTTCCCGAACCGGAAACGAACGTCGCGGGAACAGATTCCGCCAATTGGCCCAAGCAGGAAGAAAACACGCAGTTCCAGGAACTTAAAGACCTCTATGCCGGGTCGGGCGGTGTCAACAAAGAGCCGCTGACCCCAGAACAGATGCGTGGCTTCAAGATCACCGGGGTAACCGGTCAGGCAACGCGCGATCTCGACGAGGAACGCCGCCAGGACGATATCGCCGAAGGCGAGCTCCTGACGCGCGATCAGCAACGCGCCGAGTGGGAGAAGTACCAGCAGCTGAAGGGGCAGCAGGCAGGCCTGGAAGACAACGGCGTGGCAACGCGCCGCTATCTGACCGAACCGCCGACGTCTTACAGCACGCCCTCTCCGGACGCGCCGATGCCGGACGTCGTGAAGAAGGAAAACAAGGGCAAGCCGACGAATTACGACCCCTATTCAAGCACGCCGATCGATCCGCGTTGTCTTGAGGGCCAGTCACAATATTGTAACTGAACCAGCCCCGGTATACTGCGGATAACAAATTTTTAATGGGACCTTCGGACCGGCTTTCCTATATGGAAGGGTCAGTCCGGAGGTTTTTTGTTTCAGGCCAGAACGGGAGTTGCACGTGAACCCATTGCAGAAAAAGCTTCACCCATCGATTTCACACAGACTGAAAATGTCGGCCCGCTTGTTCTTGTTGCCGGCTCTTCTGCTGGGAACCACCGCCATGGTCCCAGCGACGCAGGCCAAAGCCGAGCCGCTTTTTTCCAGCGACATTGTCATTGCTCCAAACCTTGAAAGCTTCAGACTTGAGAACGGTCTGGAAGTGATCGTCATCCCGGATCGCCGGGCGCCGGTTGCCACGCACATGATCTGGTACAAGGTCGGCGCGGCGGACGAGCCGGAAGGCCAGTCGGGTGTCGCCCACTTTCTTGAACACCTGATGTTCAAGGGAACCCGTGCCCATCCCGATGGTGCTTTTTCGAAGATAATCGCTGACCGTGGCGGACAGGAAAACGCCTTCACCAGCCTGGACTACACGGCCTATTTCCAGAAAGTTGCGAAGGAACACCTTCCTCTGATGATGAAGATGGAAGCTGACCGTATGGAAAACCTGGTCCTGACCGATGAGGTCGTCGCTCCGGAACGCGACGTCGTGCTCGAGGAACGGCGCAGCCGTGTTGACAGCGAACCGGGATCGAGGCTGCGCGAGGCGATGAGCGCCATCACGTTCGTGAACCATCCCTATGGCTCTCCCGTCATTGGATGGCAAAGCGAAATCGAGGCGCTGAACAAGGATGCCGCGATCGACTTCTACAACCGCTTTTACACGCCAAACAATGCCGTTTTGGTGATTGCCGGCGATGTCGACGTCGACAATGTCCGCAAACTTGCGGAAGAGACCTATGGCAAGGTTCCGCGGCGTGCCGAGCCGGGAGAACGGATCAGGGCGGCCGAGCCACCGCTATCCGGCGAGCGCCGTGTTGCGGTATCAGACCCCAGGGTGCGCCAGGAATCCATCTCACAGACCTGGGTAGTGCCAAGCCAGACCACAGGCGAAGGCAAAACGCCCGAAGCGCTGGATATCCTGTCCTATATTCTGGGAGAAGGTCCCTCCAGCCGTCTGCACAAGTCCCTGGTGCTCGACCAGGAGGTCGCGACCGGTGCAGGCGCCTACTATCAGAGCCGCGCGCTCGATGATGGCCGCTTCGGCATCTATGCAGCGCCGCGCCCAGGTCATACGCTTGAAGAGATGGAGCGCCTGATATCCGTCGAGGTTCAGAAACTGCTCGACGAAGGGGTCACCGACGACGAAGTCGCGCGGGCAAAGAACAGCATGATCGCGAGCGCGATCTATGCCCAGGACAGCCAGTCGGGCCTTGCGCGCCTGTTCGGCAGCGCGTTGACGACCGGCCAGACCATCGCCGACGTTCAGAGCTGGCCTGCTCAGATCGGTTCGATCACGGCGCAGGACGTCTTGGACGCTGCCCGCAAGTACCTCAAGGGCACGCCCGTCTATGGCGAACTCAGATTTGAAAACCCGACCGAGCCGGAAGCGGCCCTGACAAGTGCAACCAATATCAACGACAAGTCCTGATAGATGATGCAAAACAGAGTACTTCACGCGACGGCGTCGCTCGTTGCCGCAACGTTCATCACGTTGCTGGCATTCACCCGCCTTGCTCACGCAGTTGAGGTTGAAAAGGTTGTCAGTCCCGAAGGCATAGAAGCCTGGCTGGTCGAGGATCACACAGTCCCGATCATTGCCCTGAATTTCTCCTTTGACGGCGGCACGACACAAGACCCCGCCGGAAAGGAGGGGTTGACGCGCCTTCTTGCCGCCTCCCTGGATGAAGGGGCCGGTGACATGAGCTCCGAGGAATTCCAGGGCAAGCTGGAAGAACTGGCCGTCAGCGTCAGTTTCAGTACCGGAAGGGACCGTTTTTACGGCAGCCTGCGCACACTGAAACCGATGCTGCCGCAAGCCACCGAGCTTCTGGCTCTGGCGGTGAACGAGCCGCGTTTCGACGACGATCCGGTCGAACGGATGAAAGTTCAGCTGACGACGCAGATCAGGCGCAACGAGAGCAGCCCGAATGCGATTGCAGGACGTCAGCTTGCCGATTTCATGTTCAGCGATCATCCCTACGCCCGTCCGACGATGGGTACGGTCGATACGATGGCAGCGCTCAGCCCGGACGACCTGCGCGCGCAGCATGAGAAGATCCTGTCGCGGCGCGATCTGAAGATCGGCGTTGTCGGTGCCATCGATGCAGACACGCTCGCCCAGATGCTGGACACGGTTTTCGCGTCTCTTCCGGAAAACTCGGACCTTGCACAGGTGGCCGAGCTCATGCCCCAGACCGGCTCGAACCTGCACCGGGAACTCGAAGTGCCGCAGACCACCATCCTGGTGGCCCTGCCCGGCCTGAAGCGTGACGATCCGGACTACCAGGCCGCCTATGTCATGAACCACATCCTGGGCGGCGGCACGTTCACGTCCTGGATGTACCAGGAAGTCCGGGAAAAACGCGGCCTGTCCTACGGCGCAAGTACCTCTCTGTCCCCCTACCGGCACACGGGACTGCTGATCGGATCGGCGGCGACCAAGTCTGACCGCGCAGACGAAACGGTGGATGTCATGCTGGATCAGCTTAAGCGCATGGCAACGACCGGTCCGACGGAAGAGGAACTGGATGCGGCAAAACGCTTCATCACCGGCTCCTACGCGCTCCGGTTCGACACCTCTGGTAAGATCGCACGCCAGCTGGTTGCCCTGCAGAATGCGGATCTCGGCATTGACTATTTCGACCGCCGAAACAGCGAGATCGAAGCGGTGACGCTGGAAGATGTGCAGCGTGTCGCCAAGCGGCTGCTCGCCGAGCAGGTGCCGACGATCGTAACGGTCGGAACCAAACAGATCTGATCTGAATAATGCCAAGGCGAAGGCAGGCTTTGCAGCCTGCCCAAGGGCACGGCCCCATAAATGAAGCCGAATTTGGCGGCAGATATGGCAAAACCTCGCGAGGAAGCGTGTGCAGAGCGGGCTTTATGCCCGGTCAAGCGCGATGACGCTGCGAGGTGAAGCCATTTTGCCGTCCTTCGGATTTGGCCGTTTTGACCATCTGCCACGTCGCGAAAGGCTTGAAAATGAACCACATTTCCTGCGCTTTCGCTCCTCGCAGCTGGTCAAAACGATCCAAACCAAACTGACTTCATGTACGCTAGTGGCTTCGGGGTTTACCCGGCCGCCGTTCGCGCCGGGCCCGGTGCCGCCGTGCCTTGCAGGACTTCGGCCCTGACCGGGCGCGGCGGAGAGAACAGGTTGCCCTGGGCAAACTTCACGTCATAGTCGAGCAGTTCCAGGACCTGGGACTCTGTCTCCACGTGATCGGTGATCAGTTCCATTCCGTAGCGATGCAACAGATCGCCGAAATCCGACGGATGAATGTGACCGTGGTTGGCTTCGCGTCTGCCGATCAGATAGTCGCCATGTAACTTGGCGAATTTGAAGCCCCGGCCCGCGAGCGAGTTGAAATCCATTTTCATGTCGCTGATACGATCTATGGAAAACCGGAAGCCGGCTTCGTAGAGCGCATTCAGGCTTTCAAGTTCGATGCCACCCATTGCGGCGACGTCGGTCTGGGAAAACTCGAACACGAGCACGTCGGCATAGGCCCGGTTGGACTGGACGAATTCAAGGAAGCTCGGGAAAAAGGCGTCATCAATCAGGGACGCCGAAGAGATGTTGCAAAACAGGACCGCGTTCCGATTGCGTGACGTCAGCCGCTTGATCACCTGCAGCGACCGCTGCAGAAGCAGGCTGTCGATGCGCGCGATTTGCCCGGAAAGAACGGCTTCGGGAAGAAACACGCTTGCCTCGACCGCATTGCCCTCGGTGTCGCGCAACCTGGTGAAGGCCTCGTAATATTTCACCTGCCTCTGGGGCAGGGTCACGATCGGCTGCAGGAAAAGTTCGACACGATTGGCATTGAGAGCGGAGGTGATCAACTCCCGCATTGCCAGGTTCGGTTTCGGCTGATCGGCAGCGGGCGGACCGGTGTCAGCGAACGGGAAATCGTCATCGGGACCAGCCTCGCGTCCCGGCGCCGAACCGGCTCCAAACGAGACAGGCGCAGGTCCGGCCGCAGCGGCCGGGGCAACCCCGTACTTGCGGTCCCAGGCGTCCATGTCCGCCTGCGCGGCACTTTCACGGGCCTGCATCTGACCGTTATGCCAGTGCGGCGGTTCGGCAGGCATGGCCGGCGTCTGGCCAGGGGCCTGTTGCTGCCCCGGATACGGTGCGGCGGCGGCTGGCGGGGCGGCGGCGTGCGGCGGAGCTGAAAAGTCCGGGGGCCGCGTGTATGCCTGGGCGTGCATGTCCGGCTGGGATTGAGGATAGTGCGGCAAGGACGGTGCCGGAGGCGGTGGCGCCAGCGCCTGCTGGTCTTCGACCCTGGTTTCGAGATCCGACATGGCCTCAGCCATCTGCTTCACCAGAGTTCCCAGAACCTCCACTTCCGCAAAGAGAGGGTCCATTTCGGCGCGCGTTTTGCGGGGCATGGTGTGTTCCATGCCGGTCAAGCGCCCCTCCAGGTTGCCGACATCCTCGTCCAGATCGGCCATCCGGTCCTCGAGGCGATCAACCGCTTCGCTCACCGCTCCGCGATCACGGGCCCGGCCGACCAACAGGTGGATCAGGATCATCGTGCACATGAGAGCAAGCGACAGGGACACGGCTTCGCCGAATGGCCGTCCGAACTGGAATATCAGCACCGTCGCGGACGACAGTGCGATAATGGCCATGCATATTGCTACAAAGATGGTCCCCGTCCGGCCCATGGTGTCTGAGATTTCCGACCCGAATCAAAATTACCGGTCAATCATGCCTTAAGATTTGGCACACTCCGAATCCGCAAGCCTGTTTCCGGTGCGAAATGCGTGACTTGTCCCCGACTAAGCACAACCAAAGGCGCTGACATTCGGTTTTACGCCTGAATTCGAGCCCGGCGCCTAGGTGATGGACCCATCATGAAGACGGCACGTGACGCTGCGGATTTAGGGATTTGCAATCACCTGCACATCGGTTAAAATTACGTTAGGGCAATTTGTCGTGGCGCTTTTGAACCGGTTACCATAGGGGACTGGAATGCACGCCGCCGCCCGAACGGGACATCGCACAGATCGACGAGACCAGGACGACCAGACCGAAACCGGTCCGCTCGCTCGGTCCGACGACACTCCGGGGCGGTCCGGTGCAATCGAAACGCACGCCGCGGAGCGCAGCGGCAACCCCGGTCACAGCGAAGAAACAGTGAGAGCCGCCCTGGTCAGCGCGCTTGAAAGCCCCGAGTTTCGCTCAGCACCGCAGCTCAGGTCCTTTCTCGACTTCATCGTGCACGCGGCGCTTGAGCAGAACCGGGAGAAGATAAAGGGCTACACGATTGCCGTGGAAGCGCTGGGGCGTTCCGAGGACTTCAATCCCGTCACCGATCCAATTGTCCGGGTTGAAGCTGCGCGGCTGCGCCGACGGCTGGCGAAGTATTACGCGGGAACCGGCGCTTCCGAACGCGTACGCATCGTCATTCCGAAAGGAAGCTACGCCCCGGAATTCGAGGCGAAGCCGCAATCTGTGATCGACGAGGACGGTTCTTCGCCTTCCGACGATGTCGTCACCATACCGGCTTCACAGGGGAATGGTGATGCAGGCGCTACGTCTGAAATGCCGGTGGCCGCAGACACAGCCGGGACACGTCACATTGACCCGGAAGACCGAAATGTCGAGGCCTCGCCCCTGCACACCTACAAGGAAGTGCGTCCACTGAGCGGCAGCACCACACAGCCCCTGTTCCGCAAGCACGTCCCGCTACCCGTCGCACTCATGCTGGCCCTGGCATGCTTTCTTGCAGGCTTGCTGGCGGGCTCTCTCTGATCCCCGGTTTTGCTGCTCAACTCGCAATCTTGCCGAGATAACTCAGCAAAAACTGCAAATTGCATCATCTGACAACGCTTTGTTTACCCTGTTCTGAGAATTATCAGGATGACGAATCTTTCGATGTCCGTCTGACCCAGATCTAGTGATGGGAGTTGCCCAGCGATGGGGAGTAAAGAGGGCAATGCGTTGCCTGTGATTGTACGTGTACTTGATGCATCGGCTTCCGAAGCCGCGCGCACCTCTGCTGTTTGCGCAAAACTGTCCACCTCTTGCGCCGATCCAATTCTCTATACGGATTCCGCCTCCTGCCTGCAGGATCTGGCGGACAAGTCGACCGACATTCTCATTATCGACCTGGAAACGATAGGCGGTGACGAAGCCCTGGAGGCCTATGCCGTCAGGTGTCCGAAAGCCGTGATCATGGCGGTTTCGGCAAAGGGCTCCGTTTCGCGTGCTGTCAGTGCGATGCGCGCCGGAGCGCATGATTTCCTGACCAAACCGTTCTCGCTGGACGCACTTGCGTCAAAGATCTCGTTTCAACTCAAGCAGCGCAGACCGGTTCCGGACGCGGCGTCAGTCGACGCAGGTTCACCCCTGGACGTGAGCAGACTACCGGACCGTCAGCCTTCAAAGGCTCCACCGGCACCGGCGATACAGAGCGAAACACCGGGTACCGGCAAACTGATCGGCGTTTCGGTTCAGATGCGCGACGTGCACGAGCAGATCGCCCGAATGGCGCCTTCCCAGGCACCGGTTTTCATCACGGGTGAATCCGGCACGGGCAAGGAACTGTGCGCGAATGCCATTCACCACCTGTCGGAGCGCAATCCGAACAGGTTCGTCACACTGAACTGCGCAGCAATCCCGCGCGATCTGATTGAAAGCGAAATTTTCGGTTGCGTGCGGGGGGCTTTTACCGGTGCCACGGAAAACCGCGCCGGCGCGGCGGAACAAGCTGACGGTGGAACGCTCTTCCTCGATGAAATCGGCGAAATGGACCTCATGCTGCAAAGCAAGCTGCTGAGGTTCCTGCAAACCGGTGCCTTCCAGCGATTGGGCGATACCCAATCCCGCCAGGTCGATGCCCGCATCATTTGCGCAACCAACAGAAACCCGGTTGCGGAGATCACCGCCGGACGTTTCCGCGAAGACCTCTACTACCGGCTTCACGTGCTTCCGATCCACTTGCCGCCCCTGAGAGAGCGGCGGGATGACATCCTGCCCCTCGCGGAAGCGTTCCTGACGCGGTATGCCGCCGAAGAACGCCGGAGTTTCAAGGGATTCGACGCGGATGCCGAGGCGCGCATCCTGTCCTATTCCTGGCCCGGAAACGTGCGGCAGCTTGAGAATACCATCCGGCAGATGGTCGTCATGAACGAAGGCGCAGCGGTGACGTTCGACATGCTGCCGATGGTCATTCGCGATCAGAGCGGCCGCCCGAATGCCGTCATCGACCTGTCCAGGGAACGCTCGCGCATCAGCGCGCCAAGTCGGCCGTTCGGCGCCATAGAACCGTTGTGGGCACAGGAACGCAAGATCATCGAGGATGCGCTCGATGCCTTTGACGGCAACATCGCGATGGCGGCGGCGGCGCTGGAAATCAGTCCCTCCACGATATACCGAAAGCGGCAATCCTGGACGGCACGCAGCGTTTAGCCGGCTATTGTTTAATGCATTGCACACATTTTCTTGTCTAACGCCTTAAGTCAGTCTATATCGGCAAAAATTCGCCAGGAATCGACAAGACTAAAAGGTGTTCCGGAAAGTGAACATGCTGTGCAACAATCGGATATCCCGAAGGGCCATTTCCACTCTCCTCGTGGCAGCGGGCGTCGTTGCCGGCACATGTTCCACGCTTGCGCAAGCCCCCACAATTGCCACGCCGGCTGAAACGTTCATCACAGCACAGGAGGCCTATGACGCCGCCTGGAGCACAAACGGGCTCGCCTTTGTGGTCGCAACCTTCACGCAAGATGGCGGGACGGCTTACGGGCAGTATACACCGCGGAGCGGATCGGTTTTCCGGGACGACGAAGTGATGTCGATCTACGCCGAACCCGTAGGCTACGCCTTCACGGAAACGGATGGCATTTTTGCCTTTGACCTGACCGCGAGCTACAGGCTTCTCAATTCCTCCGGGCAGGTGCTGGCTGAACAAGAGAATTTCGCGGAGTTTTCCGGCGAAGGCCGGTCGAAACAGCGCGAGCTTGCCGCGGCCCTTTCATTCCAGTTCAGCGGACTTCCCGCCGGCAAATATGAACTCGAAACGCGTTTCAGGGACCGTGCCGACGGAAATGAAGCCGGTTTTACCTTGCCATTCACCGTCGCAGATCCCAATTAGGGAGCGAACGCGTCGAAAGGGCAACGGACGGCCGGAAACCGGTGCGGACCGCTGCATCCACGGCGCCGGGTCGCAGCGGCAGGCAATCCGGCCGGATTTGCGGATTAAATTCTCTTCACAAAGCATTGACAAAGCGGGCACCGCTGCATAAATCCAAGGCGCTGCTAGCACTCGCCTTGAGGGAGTGCTAGCGAGCAGCAGGAATGAAACCCTCCTGCTTCAGTCAACCCAATAATCATGTCTCGCGCGCTGCCAATTGCGTGGGGCGCGCTCATGAGAGGAAACAGTCTTATGGCATTTCGTCCACTGCACGACCGTGTCGTAGTTCGCCGCGTCGACTCCGAAGAGAAGACCGCCGGCGGCATCATCATTCCGGATACCGCTAAAGAGAAGCCGCAGGAAGGCGAGATCATTTCCGTCGGTAACGGCGCCCGCAAGGACAACGGCGAAATCGTTGCGCTCGATGTCAAAGCCGGCGACCGCGTTCTGTTCGGCAAATGGTCTGGCACCGAAGTCAAGATCGATGGTGAAGACCTCCTGATCATGAAGGAATCCGACATCATGGGCGTGATCGCTTAATCCGACAGCGAACCGCTCCTGATCTCTTCAACTTCCCAATTTAGGTGAGACGACTCTATGTCTGCTAAAGAAGTAAAATTCTCCTCCGACGCACGTGAGCGCATGCTCCGTGGTGTCGACACCCTCGCAAACGCCGTCAAGGTAACCCTCGGCCCGAAAGGCCGTAACGTCGTTCTCGACAAGGCCTTCGGTGCACCGCGCATCACCAAGGATGGTGTTTCCGTCGCAAAAGAAATCGAACTGGAAGACAAGTTCGAAAACATGGGCGCACAGATGGTGCGTGAAGTCGCTTCCAAGACCAACGACATCGCTGGCGACGGAACGACGACCGCAACCGTCCTGGCCCAGTCCATCGTCAAGGAAGGCGCCAAGTCCGTTGCCGCCGGCATGAACCCGATGGACCTGAAGCGCGGCGTCGACATGGCTGCAGCCGAAGCCGTCAGGGCTCTGGAAGCCGCTTCCAAGACGATCACGACTTCCGAAGAAGTCGCTCAGGTCGGCACGATCTCAGCAAACGGCGACGTTCAGGTTGGCCAGGACATTTCTGAAGCCATGCAGAAAGTCGGCAACGAGGGCGTGATCACCGTCGAGGAAGCCAAGTCCCTGGAAACCGAACTCGAAGTCGTTGAAGGCATGCAGTTCGACCGTGGCTACCTGTCCCCGTACTTCGTCACCAATGCCGACAAGATGCTGGCCGACCTTGAAAAGCCGTACATCCTGCTGCACGAGAAGAAGCTCTCCAACCTGCAGGCCATGCTGCCGATCCTGGAAGCTGTCGTTCAGTCTTCCCGTCCGCTCCTGATCATCGCTGAAGATGTCGAAGGCGAAGCGCTGGCAACTCTCGTTGTCAACAAGCTGCGCGGCGGCCTGAAAATCGCAGCTGTCAAGGCACCGGGCTTCGGCGACCGCCGCAAGGCTATGCTCGAAGACCTCGCGATCCTGACCGGCGGCACCGTGATCTCCGAAGATCTCGGCATCAAGCTGGAAAACGTTTCCCTCGACATGCTCGGCACCGCCGAGAAAGTTGCGATCACCAAGGAAACCACCACCATCGTTGACGGTGCCGGTTCCAAGGAAGACATCGACGGCCGTGTCGGTCAGATCAAGGCCCAGATCGAGGAAACCACTTCCGATTACGACCGCGAGAAGCTCCAGGAGCGTCTTGCCAAGCTCGCAGGCGGCGTTGCCGTTATCCGCGTTGGCGGTGCGACCGAAATCGAAGTGAAGGAAAAGAAAGACCGCGTCGACGATGCTCTGAACGCAACGCGTGCCGCTGTCGAAGAAGGCATCGTACCGGGTGGTGGCGCAGCCCTGCTTCGTGCGAAGAAAGCGGTCTCCGCACTGTCTTCCGACAATGCAGACATCGAAGCCGGTATCAAGATCGTTCTGCGTGCTCTTGAAGCGCCGATCCGTCAGATCGCTGAAAACGCTGGTGTCGAAGGCTCCATCGTGGTCGGCAAGATCCAGGAAAACGACGACGACACCTTCGGCTTCAACGCGCAGACCGAAGAGTTCGTCAACATGATCGAAGCCGGCATCATCGACCCGACCAAGGTTGTCCGCACGGCTCTGCAGGACGCTGCTTCTGTTGCCGGCCTGCTGATCACCACCGAAGCCATGGTTGCCGAGCTGCCGAAGAAAGACGCAGCACCGGCGATGCCGGGTGGCGACATGGGCGGCATGGGCGGCATGGGCTTCTAAGAAGCCTCAGCTCGAAAGCTATACGGAAAGGGCGGCTCCCGGGCCGCCCTTTTTGCAAGTCGCGCCGCCCACCTTTTTCAGTTTGTGCCGCTGTGCGGCACGGGGAGCGGCATGGGATCCTAACAAGCCTCAGCTCGAAAGCTATACGGAAAGGGCGGCTCCCGGGCCGCCCTTTTTGCGTCACGCCCTCTTTGTCTGTCTGTCGCCAGTCTGTTACAGCTAGCGCATGGATCCTGCTTCTTTTCTTCTGCTGGCAACCGCAACCGGCATCCTCGTCCTGATTCCCGGACCCAATGTGGCCCTTTTCATTGCGAACACGTTGGCGCATGGTCCGCGCTATGGCTGCGCAACGGTGGTCGGAACGACGATCGGCGTGGGCGTTCAGCTCGTGATTGTCGTGCTCGGGTTTTCCGCCCTGCTTCAGTTCGCTGCAAGCGCGCTCGCCTGGCTGAAATGGGTTGGTGTTGCCTATCTGATCTATCTGGGCGTACGTGCCTGGCGTCAGGGAATTGACGATGCGGGCCAGATGGAGGCAACCGGAGGAACCTTGAGCGGATTGTTCTTCCAGGGACTGTTCCTCGCAATTGCCAATCCGAAGACGCTGGTCTTCATCGCGGCCTTCCTGCCCCAGTTCACCGGCGATGTCCCGACCGCGGCGCACATGGCAACGGCGGCTGCCGTCTATCTCACGATCGTCTTTTTCGGTGATCTCCTGTGGGTGGCGGCAGCGAATGCTTCCCGGCCCCTCGTGCTGCAATTGGGGCGCCTTCGTCACAGACTGACCGGCGTACTTTTCATAGGCGCCGGCGTCGGGCTCGCCCTGGCCCGCGTCGAGCGCTGACACACAGTTTTGCTCACATCTGCACCGAAACAGACCTTTGCACAAAAGATCGAGAAAGCGCGTCATGGCCGTTGTCGAATATGTCTATTCCGCTCATTCCGCATTTGCCTATCTCGGCTCGGCCGAGATCCTGCGCATCTGTGCGGCAAATGAAGCCGTTCTGGTCCATCGGCCGGTCCTTCTTTCGCCCGTCGTCGAAGCGCAGCGCAGTCCCGCCTTCCGCAAGCGGACACAGCAGCATGTCGACTACTTCTTCGGGCGGGAGATCGAACGGTGGGCGGAGTTCCGCTCCGTCCCGATCATCAACCACCGGCCGAGCCAGCATGACGCCGATTACAGCATCGCGTCGGGCATGATCATCGCCCTGGGGAAAACGGGTTCCAACACCGACAGGATGGCGCACCGGCTCATGGAAGCGCACTGGCGCGACGACGTCGACCTGTCCGATGTGACCGCCCTCAAGGCTATTGCGAGGGAACTCGGGCTCGACCCGGAGGCGCATCTTGCGCAAGCCGCTTCACAGGAAGTCCAGGACAGGCTGCAGGAAAACACGCAATGGGCGGTCTCGAATGCTCTGTTCGGGTCTCCGACCTACATCGTCGACGGCGATCCGTTCTACGGACAGGATCACCTGCAACTGGTGGAGCGCGCGCTTCAAACCCCGTTCAGGCCGAATGACTGGTCCAATCCGAACGTCGAATGAATATCCCGGCGCTATGCCAACGACGCCAACCGCGCGCGCAGAAGATTGATCGTCGGCAGGTCGGTTGCGAGGGAAATTGCCTTTTCATAGCAGAGTGACGCCGCCTCGCGGTTGCCGCACCCCGCGTTGAGTTCTGCCCGGGCCGCCCAGAGCGGCTGGAAGCCGGTTCCGGCCTGCGCCTCTGCAATCTCAAGCGCCCGCAATCCCGCAGCCGCTCCGTGGAGCCTGCCGGTGACGACAGCCTGCGCAACCAGTCCGCCGGCGGACGGCGCAAGTTGCTGAAGCGCAAAATAGAGCTTGTTCAACGCCTGCCAGTCAGTCTGGCCGGTGTCCTTTCGCGCAACATGAACGGCTTCAATCGCCGCTTCGATCTGAAACCTTCCGACCGCCGACTTGCCATAGGCGCGGGTCAGCTGCCGATTGCCGTAGGCGATGAGATCGTCGCGCCAGAGGGAGACATCCTGTTCGCCGGTCGGCACCAGCATGCCGTCCATGATCCGCGCCCCGGCCCTTGCATGGCTGAAGGCGATAAGCGCCGCCAGGCCAAGGGCCTCGGGATTGTCTTCCATCAGGCGGCTGGAGAGATCGGCAAGATAGAGCGCCTCGTCACCCAGCGTGTCAGCCGGGTCCAGCCAGTCATGAGCATGCAGGGCATAAAGCGCTTCAAACAATGCGGAGCTGCGTTCCTCCAGAACGGCCCCCTCCGGGATCTGGAACGGAATGCCCGCGTCCCTGATTTTGGCCTTGGCGCGGACCAGGCGCTTGGCGAGCGCAGCGGGCGAGATCAGGAACAATCGTGCGATGGTCCTGGCTTCCATGCCGAGAACGGTCTGCAGCATCAGCGGAACATGCAGGTCCGGTGCGATCGCCGGATGGGCGCAGACCAGCAACAGCGACAACCGCTGATCAGGCAGGGTGTCATCGGCGCTGACGTCCGCCGCCATTTCGGGTATCTCGTAGTCGCTCGGAAAGCGCAATTGTTTTCGCTGCCAGTCGGTCAACCTGTTGCGGGCCGTGGTGAGCAGCCACGCATCAGGCTTGTCCGGAACACCGTGCGAGGGCCAGTGATCAAGCGCCTTGGCAAAGGCATCCGCCAGGGCATCTTCCGCCAGCGCGATATCATGGGTGCGCGCCGACAGGAGCGCCAGAAGGCGTCCATAGCTGTCCCGCGCAGCCAGTTCGGCTGCGCGCGCAGGATCCGTCACACCGAGCCCATTGCGGAGGCCCTGATCTCGACTTTTCCGGTCTTGGCCGCGGGGCACTTTTCAGCCCAGGCCATTGCCGCGTCCAGATCCGGTACGTCAATGACGAAAAACCCGCCAAGCGTTTCCTTCGTGTCGGCAAACGGTCCGTCCTGCACCTGCCGGCTGCCCCCTTTCAAGGACAGCGTCGTCGCGGTTTCAACCGGCTGCAGCCAGTCGGTGTCCACGAAAACACCCGCCTTCTGCAGGGCGCCGATATAGGCTCCGTAGACCTCCTTTTCGGCGGCCCAGTCTTCCGGTGTCATGCCGGCAAGATCAGCCGGGTCGGTGTAAAGCAGAAATGTGTAACGCATGTTCAAAATCCTTGTTGTCTCAATCTGATCAGGTGGCGGGCGCCAGGTTGTCAAGGCCCTGCTCGAAGCTCTTGCCCACCATACCGTCCAGGAATAACCCGAACACGCGGGCAACCGGATTGAAGCCGAGGTCCATATCCATGGTCCAGGTGACTTGCGTTCCGTCAGGCAAGCCTTGCGCAGTGATTTCCTGGACCGGTCTGCCCATCGCGCCCAGGTCGATGTCGTAGCGCACGCTGTTTGCCGTCACCTTGGCGACGGTCTGGGTGCCCTTGCCTTCCTTGCCGTCGAAATGAAAACCGGACCCGACGCCCGTATCCGGTCCGAAGGGTTTGATTTTCAGCTCCGGATCGGAGGTCAGATACGGGTTGAATGCCTGATACCCGTGGTTCGAAGCCGCCAGCTCCAGAATGGTTTCCGGTGATGCCGCAATCTTGGCATGGCGCTCCACATGCACGTTCTTGGGCAGCATCAACGTCCCGGCACCGAGCAGCGCAACCACACCCATACCACCTGCGAGTATCGTCCAGATTGTCATTTCCATCTCCTGTCAAGTCAGCAAAGGCGACATTGCCTTCACTCACATGACGAACGGGGCGATGCCCGATGGACATCTGCCAGATTTTTTTTCGAACCCGGCCGATTTCGATGGTCATGACAGGGCTGCGGTGACCCGGTAAGTTCATCCGTACCCTAGAGGAAACGCATATGGAAATGCTGCTGTTATGCGCCGGTGCGCGTGACAAGACGTGGACGGGGTCAAAGACCGCTTGCCCACTGCGCACGAAAGGCAAACGGCAGGCGCAGAAAATCGGCTGCTGGCTCGGCCGGAAAGGCCTGTGTCCGGATGCCGTCGTGAGCGAGCAGACGCTCCGCGCGCGGGTGACTGCGGAAAAAGCTTTGAAGGCCGCAGGTTGGACGGCGGATGGAATAAAAGCTTCCAAAGACCTGTCCGGAGGGCGCCTCCCCTCGTTTTCGGGCGAAAACCGGGTGCTCCTCGTCGCCGCCCCGAAACGTATTCAGGCCTTGGCAACACGTTTGGCACTTGAAATCGAAACCTATTCCGGCGCTCTCTTGATTGTCGAAACTCAGTATGGCCACGCCAGACTGCGCGAATACGTCGACCCGCGCGCCTTGCCGGACCTGTTTCCCTACCCGTCTCCGGACGGACCCGAGCGCAGGCCAAGGCCAGCCTACTACTATTCGCAATCGGCGGTCATTCCCTTTCGGAGAACAAAGGCCGGTCCTGAAATCCTGATCATAGGGTCCAGCAGCGGACGCCACTGGGTGGTGCCAAAAGGGATCGTTGAACCCGGCTTGAGTCCGGCGAGGTCGGCCATGATCGAAGCCCGCGAAGAGGCCGGTGTAGAAGGCTCGACCGGTGATGAACCACTCGGCTCATACAGCTACGAGAAGTGGGGCGCGACCTGCGACGTCGCCGTTTATGCCATGGAAGTCAGCCGTATCCTGCCGGATGGTGCCTGGGAGGAAAATCACCGGAACCGGCGCTGGGTATCGGCTGAAGAGGCTGCAAAGCTTCTGAATGAGCCTTCATTCAAGGAGCTTCTCCCGCTGATTTAGGAACGCCCCGGATCGTCCTTCATGCCCAATCAAATCGTACGCCTCCGAGATAGAAGATCGCCATGCCGACGGTCGTGGCAAGAACGCCTGTGCCGGCGGCTTCAAGCCATTCCCCGTTGGAGGGGGCAACCGTCTTAAGCGCGCCGTCGCGGATCGAGACAGGGCTTTCAAGCACTGGTTCGTTGGACCAGCCATCTTCCTGAAGACTGGTTGTAACGATGGCAGCAGCCGGCTCGTCGAGACGCAACCGCTGCTGGATCCTCGGGATTTCGCGCCTGGTCAGGTTTTCGTAGTAGAGCGTCTCGTAGGCGTAGAACGGCCCTGTCCCGGTGTTCCTGGCGACGGCAGCGGTGGCAAAGATCACTGAGACAAGTGCCACGGCGACAAACCGGACAAGGCCGCCACGTGTTCGACTGATTGCCCGCATCATTGCTCCTTCAATATGATTTTCTGCAGAAACGCTGCGGTTTCCCGCGAACGCCTTAGGGTCCGGACCCTAATCCAAATATTTACGAAACTTCGGTATTTTTTGCGGTGTTTCAAGATCATGGCATGTCTCGACATGCCCAGAAGCGGTGTGTCTCTTGGCGGTTAGACTGGCATCCATCAGGACGATTTTCGGAATAGATCTTCGCACGCTGGCGCTGTTCCGCGTCCTTCTGAGCCTGTGGATCCTGATCGATCTTTTCATGCGCGCACGCGACCTCGTCGCCCACTACACAGACGCCGGCGTGATGCCGCGCAGCGTGCAGATCGAGCATCTTTATGCCACCACGTGGTCGTTCCACCTGGCAAACGGATCAGCCTGGTTTCAGGCCCTGCTGTTCATCGTGGCCGGACTTGCCGCCCTTGCGCTCATGCTCGGCTGGCGCACGCGATTAATGACCGTCATTTCATGGGCGTTGCTGTTGTCGCTGCAAAACAGGAATACCTTCATCCTGTCCGGTGAGGACAATTTGGCGCTTATACTTCTGTTCTGGGCCATTTTTCTGCCGCTTGGCGCGCGCTATTCGATCGATGCCGCCCTGTCGCGGCGGCCTGTCTTCACCGGAAAAACCTATTGCACGATCGCAACCGCCGCCCTGCTGCTTCAGGGCATGTCCATGTATTTCTTCAGCGCGCTGTTGAAGACACATCCAATCTGGACGCAGGACGGAACTGCCGTCTACTACGCGCTGCAACTTGACTACCTGGTCACACCGTTCGCCCTCTGGTTCCGACAGTTCGAGGGTCTCCTGACGGGATTGACGTTCTATGTCTACGTTCTGGAACTGGTCGGCCCGATCCTGATATTTTCACCGCTGTTTCACCGCACATTCCGAACGGTGCTGATGCTGGCCTTCATCACCATGCATCTGTCGTTCGCGCTTTTTCTGGAGATCGGATTCTTTCCGGTCATCTCGATCATCATGAACCTGACCTTCATGCCGGGCTGGATGTGGGACAGGCTCGCGCGCGTGCTGCCTGCGCGCGCGGACAGGCCTGTCGCCATCTGGTTCGATCGCGGCTGCGATTTCTGCGAGAAGACGTGCCAGATCCTGAAGGTATTTCTGTTCCTTCCGGCAACGCCTGTCCGGCCCGCGCAGGACGATGCGGAGATCGGAGCCGAGCTCGAAGCGCGCAATTCCTGGGTTCTGACCGTCGGGAACAATCGTTATTTCAAGTTCGGGGCCCTGAGCAGGCTGATCGCGATCTCGCCCGTCTTTTTCCCGCTCGGGACGCTTCTGGGCCTGGTGTTCTTCCGGAAACCGGGTGACTGGTTCTATGACTGGGTCGGGCGCAACCGGTCTTCGCTCTCGCGCGTGACGGCGATCGTGCTGCCGTGGCGTGACCGGCCGCCGCGCTTCGGTGCCGTTACGCAGATTCTCGCAGCAGCCGCCTTCATGTTCGTTACCGTACAGAACGTATCGACCGTCCCGGCAAGCGGCCTGACGCTGCCCGCACAGTTCGTCGGCGTACGACAGGCTCTCGGGCTTTACCAGAACTGGACCATGTTCGCGCCCTATCCGGAAATGACGAGCCCCTGGCCGGTGATCGAGGGTGAACTTGCAGACGGGACGATGGCGGACGTTTACAACGGCAGGACCGGCCTGGCCGATTTCGAAAAACCGGAGATCGTTTCGCAGCGCTATGCGAACTACCGGTGGCGCAAGTTCCTGTCCAATCTCGAGGACCAGTCCTACGAGGACGAACCGCAGGTCCTCGCGCTCAGTTATGCCCGGTATCTCTGCCGGAGCTGGCCGGACAGCGAAACAACTGCGGCTACGGTTTCCAACTTCGTCATCTATTTCCAGGTCGAGCGGACCCCGCCGCCAGGCGACCAGAAAACGGTCGAAACGCGACAGGTCTGGAACCATGACTGTTTCGGTTGACAGCAATTGCCGGTCTCTCCGCGAATACGGAGAGACCGCGCCGTGTGCCGTATCTAGTCCCGGGCCGGAATGTTGATTGCCTTCTGGCTGGCAGGACGCGCCAGGCAGGTATCGACCCAGCGCACTACATTCTTGAAATCGTGGTAGCCGACGACGTCGGCCGCCTCATAAAATCCGTTGATGTTGCGCGCCCAGGGCCAGGAGGTGATATCGGCGATCGTGAACTGGTCGCCCATGATGTAGTCACGGCCGTCAAGCTGCCGGTCGAGCACGTTCAACAGGCGCTTGACCTCGTCACGGTAGCGTTCGAACGGACGGCGGTCTTCATATTCGCGGCCCGCGAACTTGTGAAAGAAGCCGAGCTGCCCTGTCATCGGGCCGAAACCGCCCATCTGCCACATCACCCACTGAATCGCCTCATATTTCTCGCCCGGATCGGAGGGGATCAGTTTTCCGGTCTTTTCCGCCAGGTAGATCAGGATCGCGCCGGATTCCCAAAGCGCGAGCGGTTTGCCGCCGGGGCCGTCCGGATCGATGATCGCCGGGATCTTGTTGTTGGGATTGAGCGACAGGAATTCCGGAGTAAGTTGATCGTTCGTGCCGAAGTCGACCTTGTGGGGCTCGTAGGGCAAGCCGGTTTCCTCGAGCATTGCGGAGACCTTGATCCCGTTCGGCGTCGGCAGCGAATAGAGCTGAAGGCGCTCCGGGTGTTGGGCCGGCCATTTCTTGGTGATCGGGAAATCGGACAAGGCGGTCATGAAATTCTCTTTCGTTGTGCCCCTGCAGTTGGCGCGGGGATCCCGTTGCTCATATAGCACTCACGCAGCGCGATTAAACCCATCGGCATGTTGCGATGAATAAATTTGTTTCCGGGACCCGTTTCGGCCTGTATCACCGGCGCCCGACACAAGACAGGGGATGTTCCATGCCAACAGATCATGAAGCACGGATCGAGCAACTTGAAATCGACCTGGCCCATGCCGGCCGCACGATCGAGGATCTCAACGGCGTGGTCGTGGAACAGGGTAAGCAGATCGATCGCCTGACGCGCCTGGTGGACAAGATGACCGACCAGGTTGAGGAGCTGGCGGAGCAGGTTCTTCCTGCCCATCACGTCGAGAAACCACCGCATTATTGAATAGAAGCCGCGAAGGCGCGCCTCAATTCGGAATTGTTCCCCGGGTTTGTCATCCCGGTTTGCCGTTCGAGCGGTAAGACCGGGATCCAGTATTCCCCGCGGCCAGAGGTAGAAAGGAGACGGAGGAACCAGTGGTTACCGGTTTCCTGCCTTCCCGGAATGACAAGTCCATTCACTCGGGATCGCCTCGCAAGACCCGTTTCCAGGTAAACCGGGCCGCAATGGGTCGGAATTGATCCATGACATGGACGCGGTGACGGCAGGCCCTAGTGTGATGATCCTGAAATGCGCCTCCGTTGGCGGCAATCACCGGAGCGGGTTTCAGAAAGAGGCGACTCATGTCGTGACAACACACACGGATGCCACATGCGTTCACTTCGCTTTCCAGTGCTGCTTTTCCTGCTTGCAGCCGCGATCGCGGCCGCGTTTTGGTGGGCCGGCCGTCCGCCGGAGGTCAACGTTATCCGGCCACACCGGGGGAGTGCCGCCGAAGTCGTTTATGCCACCGCCGTTGTGGAGCCGGTCCGGTGGGCGAAGGTCACGAGCATCATTCGCGAACGGATCATATCGCTCTGCGGCTGCGAGGGCGCCGAGGTGCGCCAGGGCGACCAGCTCGCGGAGCTGGACAGCGGCGATGCCCGTGCAACGCTCGCGGAGCTGGAAGCGCGGCGCGAGCTTGCGCAATCGGACCGGGAGCGCGCCCTGCAGCTGCTGGACCGGCGCGTCGTCAGTCAGCAGGTCTACGACAAGGCGCAGAATGAGGTCATCCGCATCAACGCCATGATCGCGGCCCAGAAGGAACGGCTCCGGGACTACCTGATTATCGCGCCAATGGACGGCGTTGTCCTGCGTCAGGACGGATCCGTCGGGGAAGTTGCGGAACCTGGCGAAATCCTGTTCTGGATCGGGCAACCTTTGCCCCTGCAGCTGGTTGCGGAAGTGAACGAAGAGGACATTCCGAAGGTTCACAAAGGTCACAAGGCGCTCATCCGCTCTGATGCGTTTCCGGATGACATGCTCACGGCAACAGTCGCAAGCATCACTCCGAAAGGCGATCCCGTTCTCAAGAACTACCGTGTCTATCTCGAGCTTCCCCGCGATACGCTGCTTCGGATCGGAATGACCACGGAAATCAACATTGTCACCAGCGAAAAGGACGACGCCCTGCTGCTGCCGCTCGCAGCCTTTGACGGATCGGTCCTGCAGGTCCTGAAAGAGAAAAACCGGATTTCACGGATAAACGTCAAGACCGGCATTCGCGGCACGAGAACGGTCGAGGTGCTGGACGGTGTCAGCGAAGAAGACCAGATTGTATTCCCGTTCCGGGAGGATCTATCGGAAGGAGACAAGGTCAGTCCGAACGCCGAAGGAGCCAGGTAGTGCTGCTTCTCCGGATCGCATCGACGCATGTCCGCAACCGACTGCGGCAAACCATTGTTTCCACGCTTGGCGTTGCGCTGGGTGTCGGCTTTTCGGTCGCCATGGCCAGTCTCATGGAAGGCTCGCAAAGAGATTTCATGACGACCCTGATCGAAGCCATTCCGCATGTCGAAATTCTGGACGAGAAACGCAATCCGGCCGAACAACCCGCGGCCGCCATTTACGACGCGGTTGCCTTCCACGGCCTGCGGCCCCTGGAGGATTTGCGCGGCATCCGCAATCCGACCGAGGCGATCGCTTCCCTGCGCGATTGGGTCGACGGCGACTTCGCCCAGCGGCTGAGCGGGCAGTCCGTGCTGCGCTACAGCGGACAGGATGTCGGCATGACGCTGGTTGGCGTGGTGCCGAAACGCGAACTGAAGGTTTCCAAGATCCGGGAGGACATGCGCAGCGGCAGTTTCGAAGCGCTCGATTCAACCGCGAACGGCCTGGTGATCGGCCGCAAGGCCGCAGAGCGTCTCGGCGCCGAACTCGGCGATACGGTGACGCTGACATCGGCAAACGGTCTCGCGAAACGCTTCAAGATCGTCGGGCTGTTCCACACGGGCATCACGACAAGCGACGAGGGCCTGGCCTATGCGCCGCTCAAGGCGGTGCAGATCCTCCTGGAAAAACCGGACATCATCAACAGCATTTCGGTCAGGCTTGCAGACATCAACGACGCGACCGAGATCGCGGCACGCGCCGAGCGTCAGCTGGGCTACAAGGCCGTTTCCTGGGAAGAGGCCAATGAAGGTCTCATGGAAGCCTTCGTCGTGCGCAATGCGATCATGTACACGGTTGTCGGCGCCATCCTCGTGGTTGCCGGCTTCGGTATCTTCAACATCGTGTCCACGATCGTGCATGAAAAGGCCCGGGACATTGCAATCCTGAAGTCACTCGGCTTTCCGGAAACCGACATCCAGCAGATCTTCGTTCTCGAGGGACTGGTGATCGGCATTCTCGGGGCGATGGCCGGGTGCCTGCTCGGCTTCGGACTTTCAAGTTATCTCGCCACGGTCAAGTTCGAGGTCACGACCGACATCGAGATGACCCGGCTGCCGATCCACTTCTCGTATGTGCACTATGTCCTTGCCTGCCTTCTCGCGTTGTTTTCTTCCGGAATAGCGGGGCTCATTCCGGCCAGAAAAGCCGCAAAACTCAATCCCGTCGACATTATCCGGGGGGCGACATGAGCGCGCCCCAACCTCAGGCGGCATCCCGTGCCGAGCCGCTTCTTCAGACCCGCAGCCTCACCCGCATTCTGCCCGCAATTGTTCCGGTCACGCTGGTAGAGGATATTGATTTCAGCGTCGGAACGTCGGAATTCGTTGCCATCACCGGCCCGTCCGGCTCCGGGAAGTCGTCACTGCTCTACCTGCTTGGCCTGCTCGACAGGCCGACATCCGGCGAAGTGCTGATCGAAGGCTGCCCTACGGCGGATCTCACCTCGGGCGAAATGGCGTCGATGCGCCTTGAAAAGATCGGTTTCGTGTTTCAGTTCCACTTTCTCCTGCCGGAGTTCACGGCCCTGGAGAACATCATGATCCCCATGCAGAAACTCGGACGTCTTTCTGCAAAGGACCAGCTCGAGCACGCCACCCGGCTGCTCGTGGACCTCGGACTGGAAGACTTTCTTCATCGCCGGCCGGCGCAGCTTTCAGGCGGGCAGCGGCAGCGGGTCGCCGTCGCGCGCGCGCTGGCGAATTCCCCCGACCTGATCCTCGCGGACGAACCGACCGGCAGTCTCGATTCCGCGTCGACCGAACAGGTGTTCGAAAGCCTTCAGGCCATTGTGGAAACGCAAAAGACGACCGTGGTTGCGGTCACGCACGACATGGATCTTGCCGCGCGCATGCAACGCCGAGTGCATCTGGTGGATGGCAGGGTCGACTATGACCGGATCCAGTCCTGACGGGCACACCAACTTTTTTCTGTCCGGCTTGCCAAGGCCGCTGTCTCATGTCATAACCGCGCCATCATCAAGAGAAGGGCTGGCGCCCTCGCCAACCTGCCAGACCGGGCAAGGTGGTTTCCGCAACAGGGATGCGGTCGTCTGGAACCTCAAAGAGGCCATTCGGCAACGAAGCGGTTTGATTGCATGCGCCAGTCCTCCTCGGGAAACCGATGGAGGATTTTTTGTATCAGGAGCCTATCGCGGGACGCGCGGCAGTTCTCATTGAAGACCATCAGGCGGCGCACTCGTCGCATGACGATCTGGCTGTGTGGCAACAGGCAGCAGAGAACTGCGTGATGATGCGCATCAGGAGCCTGCGCGTGCTGGGCGGACTGCCGCGGCACAAGGCACCACTGTCACAAGAACAGCGCCTACAGCGTTTGAGAGACCTGCTCAGGCTCTGGGCGAACGGGTGTACTTGCGCCGTCGACGAGGATCTTTTCGCTGACATCCTGAACCGCCAGCGGTGATGCGCCGGCGGACGGCGTTCATTTCGGCACCGGTATCGGGCGCCCGTCGTCATCCACGCAGACAAAGGTGAACTGCGCTTCGGTCACCTTCTCGCGGTTACCGAAACGGTGGCGCAGGGCCCAGGCTTCCAGCTTGATTTCCATCGATGTGTTGCCGACCCGGACGATGTCAGCATAGACGCACAGGACATCGCCGACATGGACCGGCCTGATGAACTTCATGCCGTCAACGGCAATGGTGACCACCCGGGCCGACGCGCGCTGACCTGCGGCGATGCCCCCTGCCAGGTCCATCTGGGAAAGCACCCAGCCGCCGAAAATGTCGCCCGCCGCATTGGTGTCCGCCGGCATGGCCATGGTTCGCAGCGTCAGCTCACCGCTGGGTTTGTCAGTTTCGTCGCTCACGCCGCACCCCTCCGCTCTCTGTCGGGAAAAGACTAACGGCAGCCGGACAGATCACAAGGGTTTCCTGTCAGATCACCAGCATCAGAATTGCCATGATCCACAGGGGAAGCGGTGCCGCGACCCAGATCAGCAGAATGGGCAGACCACGCGGCATGAGTTTGGACAAGATCATTTTGTTTTCCTTTTAACCGAAGACCGGCATCTCGAAGACGGTCAGTGCGCCGAGCGCCACGAGCCCCGTGACAAAGGCGAGTTTCGCGCTGCCGATCAGCGTGCGTCCGGCGACGTCGATCTTCGGCACCGGCATCTGCCGGGAGTCCAGATACATGGACAGAAGCATGAGAGAGAAAATCGCGAACCAAACGACGACAAGGATTTCGGCAACAAGAACGATCGCTACCAGCATGATCCACTCCATTGTGATTGTTGCGAGGTAAGCTCTGGTGGCGGTGAGGACCCGGCATGACCGAATGTGGCAAGCCAGAGACTTTGCGCGATCCGCTCCGCGACCGCTACGATCTCATCGGCCAGTTCGGGCACGAAGAGTTCACGCACGACCGGGCGGAAGACGGACAACCACGCGCCATAGTCGGAACTGACCACTTCCTTGAGCTTCAGATGCGCCGGAACAGGCTTGCCCTTGTATGCCCCGTTCTTCAGGAGAACAGATTGCCAGAAGGCTTCCATCTTCGGCAGATGCTGTTCCCATTTGCCGTCCAGGCGTCCGTTGAAAATGAGGCCGAGACGCGGATGTTTGCGGATGCAGCCGTAAAACGTGTGCACCATCACCTGAATGGCCTGTTCGTCGACGGCCTCGTAGCGGCGCAAACGATCGCCCGTACTGGCGTCCCCGCGCAGCCGCAGCCTGTACCTGTCAGCATTCGAACCCTGGGCTTCCATCGCCATCTCCATAACATTCATCTTAAATGCATCTTTTAAATGGCACGAACACGCATTAAAATCAACATCTCAGATGAATGTTTTTTAGGACCCTGCCATGCGCCTCAGTCAGGCCAGCGATTTTGCCTTGAGAATACTGATGGCAACCGGCCAGACGGACAGCCCCCAGACCGTCGACGGCCTGAGCACGAAGCTCGGGCTGGCAAAATCGCATGTCATGAAGATCGTCGCCCAGCTCGCACGGGCCGGATATCTGGAAACCACACGCGGCCGCGGCGGCGGCATCCGTCTCGGCCGGTCGCCGGAGGAGATCCGGCTCGGTGATGTGGTCCGGCTGATCGAACCGGACCTCGGCGTCGTTGCCTGTCTCAAAACCGAGGCCGCCAGTTGCGCATTCCTGCCGCGCTGTGCGCTGAAGGGCGCCATGGCACATGCCGCGGAGGCCTTTCTCGACAGTCTGAACACGCAGACCCTGGCGACGATACTGGCTGGGACACAGCGGGTCGTTGCGCCTGAATAAGCACCAATAGTGTCCGGATTAACGCGAAAAGAATCTTGTGATGCGATCACCCGTCGATGATCTTGTCATTCCGGCTGAAGCGTAGCGAAAGGCCAGAACCCAGTAACCACCAGATTCTCTTTTTTGTCTCCGACCACAAAGGATACTGGTTCCCGGTCTTGCCGCTTACGCGGCAAACCGGGACGACAAATCCGGGAAACAATCCTTTATCCCGACTTGGCAAGGTACGGAGTAATGCCGCCTTCCGAACGGCATATGTTCGGCGCTGTTTTCGAAACCGGACAGCAGCGTAAAAAAGTTCCAATCAGCGTTTCTGCTTTACACACTGTGGCCAGCGACAGCGCTAGCCATGCTACTGCGCGCCCCTACAGCGTCGAAGCCTGCTCCAGGAAGTCCATGTCTTCCAGGCAATAATAGCCGGAAATCCGGCTGATCGTGCCCGACCGCTTCCAGTCGTTGAGAACGCGGCTGACATTTTCACGCGCCGCGCCAGCCATGTTGGCAATGTCCGCCTGGCTGAGCTTGTAGTGAATGAGCGTCCGGCCGTCATCCAGCTTCTTGCCGAAAGTCTCGGACAGCTGCAGCAGGGTCTGGGCAACCCGGCCGGGCAAGGGCAGGAAGGATCTCGCCGCGAGAACGTCGTTGGCGTGCCGCAGACGCTTGCCGACAATTGACAGCATGTGACGGTAGACAGCCGGGTGATCGTCGGAAAAGCGCTGGAAAGCCGCCTTGTCAATAAAGGCAAGATTTGCTTCCTTGAGGGCACTGACCGTGGCCGAACGCGGACGGCCGTCGAGGAGCGCCAGTTCGCCGACCAGATCGCCCGGACCCAATACGGCTAGAAGCTGCTCGTCACCTTCCACGGACAGAAGGGACACCTTCAACGAGCCTTCCAGAACGGCATAGCAACCGTTCCCAGGATCCCCGTTTTCGAAAAGAATCGTACCGGCCGCCAGCTTCATCGGCCTGGCGAGACGGGATAGCCCGACAGCGAGCTCCGGCTCCAGCCCTTCCAGGGAAAAGCTGTTTTTCAAAAAGTCTTTTATTTCTGCCACACCCACCCCCTGCCAAGGATCTTCACGACACAAAAAATTTAAGGCCACGCGCAATCCTGTGATTTCCATCACGTGCGTTCAAGAAAAAAATACCTATATCAGAGTCATGGAAGCGGGGCCGCCCCTCCCCCCTTCCTGACCTCCACGAAAAACGGCTCTGTTCCCCGCAGAGCCGTTTTTTCGTTCAAACGGTAAAAAACCGCAGGAAGTCGGGAGTTTCTCAACGCAGAAAAATGTCCTTGCGGTCGAGGGTCTGAAAGAAACGATCACTTCCCAGGACTTCGTACTGACATTCGCGCACGGCAATTTTTTTCCGCGGTTCCTCGCGCATCAGCCGGTCATCCGACTTTCCGGGAATGGCAGCAACGAAACTCCGGTCGCCCATGCCATCGAAATGGTTGAGCAAAAGCTGCTGCAACTCTTCGGAATCCGCCGTTGGTGGCAGCGGTTCGGCACTGGGCAGGACCTGGAGCCCGTAGCTTCTTGCAAGCCGCGCCAGACGCAGGGTCTTCAATCCCGATTGCAGTGGAGAGATGACCAATGGCGGTTTTTCGAAATCGGAGCGATCCACGGCCTTGAAGATGATGCGTGCAAGGGATGTTCGCGCCAGGAGACCCTCGCGCACGGCCACGAAATCGGGCGGTCTTTGCATCAGCACGCTGTACCGCGCCAATTGGGCAATCGCTTCATCCATCAGCAGTTCGTCCGGCAGAAGCCGGAAGAAGGCGCGCCTGTTCAACTTCTCGCGAGTGAACATCCGCCCGCCGTAAATCTCCTGCATGCGCGAGCTGACCGGCATGACCCTGTCGCCGCTGAAGGCAAGCGTGATTCCGAAAAGCGTCTGCTGCCCGACCTTTTCCGCGACTTCCTGAAGCGGCCGGAATTCGCGCGGCCAGAGCTCGGTCGTCACCAGGGCACCGACCGCGCTCAACCGTCCGTTTTCGGCAAGATCGCGCAGCGCGCGATCAACGCCGAAGGCGAGACCATAATCCAGTGCACCGAGTGTAATTCGCTTCATGAAGTCTGACGGGCGGCCGTGTGAGTTGGAAAGTTCTCTTTCCCTGAGGCATTCGCGAAGGCAATGCAAGTCTCAACTCCGGCGGACAGACCCGTTTTTCGGGATCACCTGACCGAAAACGGTTCAAAGACCCGGCCTTTCAGACCCTCCACCTTGTAAACGACAAGCTCTTCCAGCGGCACGCCCTCGACCTTGCGCTCCAGGACGGCCAGTTGCTTGACCGTTTCGAACGCGCGTTCAAGGTCACCTGCCCTGTTGCGGCGCTTTTCGGTGATGTAGAGACCCGACTTTTCAAACAGTGTGTCATTCGGGTCCGGCATCATGATGTAGCGGATCCGCTCCGTCGTCTGATAGACGGGCAACCGGTCCTTCATCAGATAATCAGCCTGCCCGTTGAGCCCGTAGCTGGTGGTCAGCACAAAGGCGGCCTGTTCCTGCCCGGCAAGTTCCGCCAAGGCCGCACCGATCTCGTCCCAGCCGCGTAGCTGGAAGGTCGGGTCCTTGCGCGCAAGTTGTCCGGTGATCGGATTGACGGCATGGACCTGGACCACGACTGCCGTGAGCACCCCGACGGCGACGCCCGCAACCGCAACCTTGCGCCAGAGTGTCTGATTTGCGCGCAGGGAGGTAACGAAGACGCCGGCCATGATGGCGCATGCCGGAAAGAGCGGTGCCGGCCAGTTGGCCTGAACGCGCGAATGGAGCGCGTGATAAAGGAGATATGCCAAGAAAGGCAGCGTGGTCAGTAGAACCAGGGATGCAGCGGCGTCCCGCGCCCGGAAAGCCCTGTAGAGGATCGCTGCTCCACCGGCTGCCAGAAGCGCGATCAACGGGTTCAAAAGCCCGGCGAACGCACCCAGAAACTCGAAGATGTATTTTGCCGTGTATCCGCTGCTGCCGGCACGGCCGAACTGCTTGTAGAAGCTCACCCACTCATGGGCATGGTTCCAGTATAGCACCGGTGAGAAACACGAGAGCGCGAGCGCGCCGCCCGCCCACAGCTGCCAGGACGTCCACCAGCGCCTGGCGTCCGGAACCCACAGGAGCCAAAGCACGATCCCTGCGCCCAGAAACAAGAGCGAGTACTTGGACAGAAGCCCGAGGCCGGCCATCAATCCGACCATGAGCCACCAGTTCGGGTTTTTCGATACGCTCAGTTCGGCCAGGGCCCAGAATGTCAGACCCCAGAACACAACGGACGGTGCATCCGGCGTCGCCAGTATGCCGCCGATCCCGATCATCAGGCTGGTGTTGAGAAAGAGAACGGCCCAGCCGGCGGTGCGCGAATCGAAAAGGATCGTCGCAGTGCGCCAAAGCGCGAGGGAACCGATCACGCCGGAGAAAACGACGATGGCGCGCAGGCCGAATACGGTGTCGCCGAAAAACGCCTGTCCGGCGGTGATCCACCATCCGATCATCGGCGGGTGGTCGTAGTAACTCAGCGCCGGATAAAGACCCCAGATCCGGTAATAGGCTTCATCCTCGACAATATAGGCATTGGCCGCCGCGAAAACCTTCAGCGCCGTCAGGAGGCCGACAATGACGACAAGTCCGGTTGGCCGAAGCCAGAACGGCAGATCCGAAGTCTGTGACACGCGTGTTTCAGTCCGCTCTTCAGGAACGCCGCCAGGTCAGTGCCGAGCTGGCGGCGTAGTTCCAAACCGCTCCCATGACAGCACCGGCGGTTCCCGCAACCCACCAATAGGCCGGATCCGCATAGATCAGGTTCGCGACCCCGACATTCGCAAGCACGCCGACCGAACACACCGCATAGAAGGTCACCAAACCGATCAGCGCCCGGAAGCCGCGCAGGCGGCGGTCCCGGTAGGTCAGCTGATTGTTCAGGAAGAAGTTGGACGTCATGGCAACGAAGGACGCTGCTGTCTGCGCAAGATTGAACTCCATCCCGCCCAGCAGGAAGAACCGCAGCGCGACAAGATGCACGAACAGCCCGCTGGCACCGACCAGCCCGAACATCAGGAACCGGACGGAGACGATGTCGCCGAAATACTTGGCCAGCAGGAGACCGAAATAGTCCAGCGTCACCAGGGTATCGAGCTTGCTTTCACCGTGCTGGCGCTCGCGGAACGTGAACGGAAGTTCCTTGATTTTCAGCGTGCCGTTTGCGCTGGAAACGAGATCGAGCAGGATCTTGAAACCCTGCGGCGACAGGCGCGGCGCCAGAGCCTCCGCCTTTTCCCGCCGCACCATGAAAAACCCGCTCATCGGGTCGGTCAAAGTGACGTTCAGTAGCTTTTGCGCCAGGCCGTTGGCGATATTCGAACCCCAGGTGCGTATCTTGGAAAGCCCCTCACCGACCGTTCCGCCCTCGACCTTCCGGCTTGCCACGACGAGATCCGTCCCGTCCGCCTTGATTGCCTGCAGCATCGCCGGCAGCAACGTTTCGTCATGCTGCAGATCGGCGTCCATGACCGCGACAAAAGGCGCGGACGACGACAGGATGCCTTCGATGCAGGCCCCGGATAGTCCCCTGCGGCCAATGCGGCGGATGACCCTGACCCGCGGATCAGTGGCCGCCAGACCACGCGCCACTTCCGTCGTGCCATCGGGCGAATTGTCGTCGACGACAATCGCCTCCCAGGCGATCCCGGCAAGCGCCTTGTCGAGCAGTTCAATCAGGGGCGGAATGTTTCCGGCTTCGTTGAAGCTGGGCAGGACAACGCTGAGCTCGGCAACCCGCGCACCGGACGCCTGCCGGGTGTCGTCCCAGCCCGCTTCCTCCGTGCCGTGTGCAATACTGGCTGCGCTGTCCATGTTTCAACCTTGTGACCCGTCCGGTTTGCAGTGTTTGGACCGTGAGGGCTTCGCATCTTTCAGAATTTGCGCGGACCATAGCCCGGCAAGCGTTAAATACAAGCAAAGAGATGACGCATCCCGGCGGCAGCCCGACTTTCCACGCCTGTTTGCAGTGGTCCTGCGCGTTTGACCGCCTTTTGACGGGCAAGTGTGATGCAATCATGGCTGCGGCGGAAACTTCAGGCTTTCCGATCTGCCCACCGGGCATGGCTGCATCTTGCCGTGTGTGCCCTGCGCCTTGCCCTCACCTGCCGTTTCGTCTAGGACAACCGCAACTTATTTAAGGCCGGTGTGCGCTTTCTTGTCTGCCGCCGGCCGGGAACTCGCCGGGATCTGACGACTTCATGGCCAAAAAACCGAACAAACTGAAGGCCCGCCTGCCGCGGGGCTTTGTCGACCGCTCTGCCGACGACATCCGGGCAACGGATGAAATGATCGGCAAGATCCGCGCGGTCTACGAGCAATACGGCTTCGACCCGGTCGAAACGCCCGCCTTCGAATATACCGACTGCCTCGGCAAGTTCCTGCCGGACACCGACCGGCCGAATGCCGGGGTGTTCTCCGTGCAGGACGATGACGAGCAATGGATGAGCCTGCGCTACGATCTGACCGCACCACTTGCCCGTCATGTCTCGGAAAACATCAACGAAATCCAGCTGCCCTACCGCACCTACCGCGCCGGCTGGGTGTTCCGGAACGAGAAGCCCGGACCGGGCCGGTTCCGGCAGTTCATGCAGTTCGATGCCGACACGGTCGGCGCACCCGGTGTTCAGGCGGATGCGGAAATGTGCATGATGATGGCCGATACGATGGAAGCCCTCGGCATTCAGCGCGGCCAGTATGTCATCCGGGTCAACAACCGGAAGGTTCTCGACGGTGTGCTGGAAAGTATCGGCCTTGGCGGCGCGGAAAATGACGAGCGCCGACTGACAGTGTTGCGCGCGATCGACAAGCTCGACAAGTTCGGAATTGAAGGTGTCCGTCTCCTGCTCGGCGAGGGCCGCAAGGATGATAGCGGCGACTTCACCAAGGGTGCGGGTCTCGACACGTCCGCCATCGACACGATCGCGGACTTCGTTTCCGGCACCGGATCGCTGGAAAACGAGGGCATCACGGAACTGAACACGATGGCGGCCATGTTCGAGGCCTGCGGATATGGCGACGACCGGATCAAGATCGACCCTTCCGTGGTGCGCGGCCTCGAATACTACACAGGGCCCGTCTACGAGGCCGAACTGCTCTTCGACGTCACCAACGAAAAGGGCGAGGTCGTCCAGTTCGGGTCCGTGGGTGGCGGCGGACGCTATGACGGTCTGGTCAAGCGTTTTACCGGACGAGATGTTCCTGCGACGGGTTTCTCGATCGGCGTCTCGCGGCTGATGACGGCCCTGAAGAACCTCGGCAAGCTCGGCACGTCGGACGTTGTCGCACCGGTTCTGGTCACGGTGATGGACGGGGATGTCGATGCGCTCGGACGCTACCAGAAGATGGTTCAGGACTTGCGCAGCGCCGGGATCCGCGCGGAAATGTACCAGGGCAACTGGAAAAAGTTCGGCAACCAGCTGAAATATGCCGACCGGCGCAACTGTCCGGTCGCCATCATTCAGGGGTCGGATGAGCGCGAGGCAGGTGAACTCCAGGTCAAGGACCTGATCGAGGGCAAACGCCTGTCTGCCGAAATCACCGACAACATCACCTGGCGCGAAAGCCGTCCGGCACAGATCACGATCGGGGAAACGGACCTGATCGAGACCGTGCGCGGCATCCTGGACGGTCAGGCTGACGACCGCAGGCGCCAAAGCGAGGGCTGAAACATGACGGCGTCTCAGACACCCGGGCTGGACCCGGTCAGGATCGAAGCGGTTCTGACGCTTTTCAAGGATGCGGGACATACACTCGTCAATCCGCCCATTCTGCAGCCTTCAGATGTCTTTCTTGACCTGACGGGTGAAGATATCCGGCGGCGTCTCTTCCTGACCCAGGGCAGCGATGGCACGGATCTTTGCCTGCGTCCGGACTTCACCATTCCGGTGTGCCGCCATCATGTCTCTTCCGGAACGTCAAACCTCCCGGCGGCCTATTGCTATAACGGGCCGGTTTTCCGCCAGCGCCCGGACGGGCTCGGCGAGATACCCCAACTGGGTGCGGAAAGCCTCGGACGCACGGATATTGCGCAGGCGGACGCGGATCTGCTCGCGCTTTCCGCACGCGCGCTGGATGCCTTCGGTGTCGCGAACACGCATATCCGGATCGGTGATGAGACCCTGTTCGCAGCCGTTCTCAAAGGCCTGGGCCTGCCGAGCGTCTGGCAGCGGCGGCTGCGCGATCTCTTCGGGGAAACCGACAAGCTTATGGCAGCGATCGATCGCATGGCCGGAGCAAACAGCACCGATGACGACGACCGCGCTGTCCGGCTCGGGTTCCTTTCCGCGCTCGAAGGCGCGGATCCCGAAGCGGCGCATGCCGTTGTCGAGGACCTCCTGTCCATCGCGGGCATTTCCGCTGTCGGCGGGCGGACACCGAGTGAAATCGCCGACCGGTTCCTTGAACAGGCGGCGCTGACCAGTGCCGGCCGGGGCCATGAAAAGGCGGCGGCATCGCTGCGCGCCTATCTCGCGCTGAAAGCGGACGGGGCCGGGTCGGTTGCGTCCCTGCAAACCTTCAGCTCCGCCCATGGTCTTGACCTTGTGGCCCCGATCGCGGCCTTCGAACGACGTCTCGCCGCGCTGGAAGCCAATGGTATTGAGCCCGCCAGCCTGTCATTTGCCGCCGAGTTCGGGCGGCGCCTCGACTACTACTCGGGCTTTGTCTTCGAGATTCACGCCGCCTCAGGCGGGACCACCGGACCGTTGGTTGGTGGCGGGCGCTATGACAGGTTGCTCACGCTTCTGGGCGCCGGTGCAAACGTGCCGGGCACAGGGTTCTCCATGTGGCTTGACCGCATCGCCGCGAATACCGGGACCGACTCATGAGCAAGCTGATCGTCGCCATTCCCTCCAAGGGCCGCCTCCAGGAAAACACCCACGCCTTCTTCGGGCGGGCGGGATTGCAGGTTCTCCAGCCGGGCGGCGCCAGAAACTACCGCGGGGCGATCAAGGGATTGCCCAGCGTCGAAATCGCTTTCCTGTCTGCATCGGAAATCGCGCGGGAGCTTGCCGAAGGCTCGGTTCATTTCGGCGTCACCGGCCTTGATCTGGTCGAGGAAAATATCGCCGACCCGGCCGCAACGGTTCATGTCGTCACGCCGCTCGGTTTCGGCCCGGCCGATGTCGTTGTCGCGGTTCCGAAAGCCTGGATCGACGTGGAAACGATGTCCGATCTCGGTGATGTCGCTTCCGACTTTCGCGGCCGCCACGGCCGCCGCCTGCGCGTTGCCACGAAATACGTCAATCTCACGCGGAGCTTCTTTGCCCGCCACGGGATCGCCGACTACCGGATCGTCGAAAGCGCCGGGGCAACGGAAGGCGCTCCCGCTGCCGGTGCCGCCGAACTCATCGTCGACATCACCACGACGGGATCGACCCTCCACGCCAATAATCTGAAAATCCTCGCCGATGGCGTGATGCTGAAAAGCCAGGCCAATCTCGTTGCGTCGCTGAACGCGGACTGGACGGAGACCGCGCTTGACGGCGCTCGATCCATCCTTGACCGGGTGGCGGCGGAAGAGGCGGCCAGGAACGTCAAGCTGGTCAAGGCAGTGGTCGATGACCGGACCCAGGCGCTGCGCTCGGTCAGCAGGGTCGGTGCGATCCAGAGGTTTTCGGAGAGCGACAGCCCCAACCGGGTCAACGTGCTGTGCCCAAGTGACTCGGTGGCGGAATGTGCCAAGCTCCTGATCGAGGAAGGTGCGGACACGGTCACGGTCGAAACGCTGGACTATGTCTTCTCCCGGGACAACCCGCTTTTTGCGCCCCTGAAGCAGAAGGTTGGCGGGTAAGGCCGCCGGACCGCCTGACAGCGTTCAGTTCAGCACCGTCGACTGCCGGAACCGGTCCCGCGCCAGGTCCAGGAAACTGCGCACCTTCACGGAAACGCGCCGTCCCTCGTAGTGCACGAGATGAACCGGCAAGGGCTCCGGCTCATATTCCTCAAGCACAGCCTGCAGCGTGCCGGACTGCAGGTCCGGCCCGACCTGATAGGATAGCGCCCGTGTCAGCCCCCAGCCCGACCGTGCCAATGAGGTCGCGGTTGCGACACTGGTTACGGACAGCCTCGGATAGACCTTGACGACCCTGTCCTGCGCCTTGCCGAAACGCCACTCGTTGCTCGGCGTGACCGTGGCGGCGGCGACAATCTTGTGACCCGTCACGTCCTCAGGTGACCGCGGCACGCCATGTTCCCTGAAATAGTCCGGCGATCCGCAAACCACGCGGCGCACGGTGCCGACCTTGACCGCCATGAGGCCCGATGCCGAGAGCGGGCCGATCCGCACGCCGACATCCAGACCTTCCTCGGCCAGGCTCACGATCCGGTCGACCATCAGCATGCTCGCCGAGACACCGGGAAACAGGTCGAGATATTCCGCGACAATCGGTGCCACATAGATACGTCCGAACTCAACCGGTGACGTCACCCGCAGGTAACCCCTTGGCCGTCCGACCGCACCCGAGACGGCCTCGTTCGCCGCGCTCAGGTCCGCCAGAATGCCGCGCACCTCTTCCAGGTAGGTCCGGCCGACATCCGTGAGCCGCACCACGCGCGTGGTGCGCGTGAACAGGCGCGCCCCGAGGCGCTCCTCCAGCTCATTGACCGCACGCGTGGCCGAGGGCGCGCTGATGTTCATTTGCCGCGCGCCTCCGGCAAAACTCTCCGCTTCGGCAACGGCCACGAACACTTCCATCGCCTGCAGTCTGTCCAAGCTGACCTCCATTCATTTCAGATACTGAAATAATACCTTTCATAATTCCATTATTCTTTCAAGACGGCAGTGACGCTACATGTGGCTCATCGAATGACACCGGGTTTCGGCCCAGACAGTTTGGATGACCGCATGACAGATGAAGCCCCCCGTCACCCCCTGCCGCCTTTCACGGAAGAGACGGCACGTCAGAAGGTCCGTCTTGCCGAAGACGGCTGGAACTCCCGCGATCCGGCCAAGGTGGCGCTCGCCTATACGCCCGACAGCGTATGGCGAAACAGGGCGGAGTTTCCGCGCGGCCGGCAGGAGATCGAGGATTTTCTCACCCGCAAGTGGGACAAGGAACTCGACTACCGGCTCATCAAGGAACTCTGGGCCTTCACCGGCAACCGCATCGCGGTGCGCTATGCCTATGAATATCACGACGACAGCGGCAACTGGTTCCGTGCCTATGGCAACGAGAACTGGGAGTTCGACGCGAACGGCTTCATGGCCCACCGCCATGCCAGCATCAACGAGAAACCTATCCGGGAAGACGAACGGAAATTCCGCTGGCCGCTCGGCCGGCGTCCGGACGATCACCCGGGCCTGAGTGATTTCGGCTTCTGAACCCTCCAATCCAGCAAGGAAAGACAATCCCATGACCACACCAATCAAGCTCTACAGAAATGCCAAGTCCGGCCACTGCCACCGGGTTGAACTGATGCTGTCCCTGCTCGGCCTTCCCTACGAGGCGATCGATCTCGACATGGCGAACGGAGCGCACAAGGCACCCGACTTCCTGAAAATCAGCCCCTTCGGCCTCGTGCCGGCGATTGATGATGGCGGCTACACGCTTGCCGACAGCAATGCCATCCTCATCTACCTGGTGCAGACCTATGCCAAGGGATCGGACTGGCTGCCTGATGACCCCAAGGAAGCAGCCGAGGTGCAGCGCTGGCTGAGCGTTGCCGCCGACAATATCTATGCAGGCCCGTGCGCGGCGCGCCTGGTGAAGGTCTTCAACGTGCCGCTCGATCATCAGGCCGCGGTGAAGAAGGCGCATGACCTCTTCGAGGTCATGGAAGCGCATCTTGCCGATCGCGACTGGCTTGCAACGGGCAAGATCACCGTCGCCGATGTCGCAGGCTACAGCTACATCGCCCACGCACCGGAGGGCGGTGTCGACCTGGCGCCCTATCCGAACCTCCGTGCCTGGCTTGAACGGGTCGAAAACCAGACCGGCTTCGTGGGCATGGCAAAATCGCCGATCCCGGAACTCGTCTAGGGTACGGACTCTAGGGCAAGACGGCGCGCGCCGGGCGGACATCCTGGCCGGCGAGGCCCCTCTCATTTGACAAGGAACACCAAGATGCTGACGTCACCCGCGAACAACCCGTTTCATTCCGGAGAACTGGAAGCCCAGGCACGCGCCGGTGTCGGCGACGTCGCGAAATGGGCCGGCGGCTTCATCCGCGATTACCTGCCCGAGCAGCATCGCCTGTTCCACACGTCTCAGCCTTTCCTGGTGGTTGCCGGCGGTGATGGCGACGGGCGCACATGGATCACCATCGTCGACGGCCCGGAAGGGTTCGCGGCGTCTCCCGATCCGCGCCGGATCACGCTGGCAACCGAACTTGAAGCCAGCGATCCGCTTGCCGAAGCCTTCCGGGAAGGGTCCGATATCGGCGTTCTGGGCATCGAGCTTGCCACGCGCCGACGCAACCGCTTCAGCGGACGAGTGAGCACAGGTTCGGGTGGATATACCATCGATGTCCACCAGACCTTCGGCAACTGCCCGCAATACATCCACGAGCGCGCATGGACACGGGCTCCCGGGACCAGGGCGGTCGAGGCCGTTCGCAGCACGTCCCTCAGTGAAGATCAGATCGAACGGATCACATCCGCCGACACGCTGTTCATCGGATCGGGCCATAAGGGCGACGACGGCGCCGCGTCGAACGGCTATGACGCGTCCCATCGCGGTGGTGCGCCGGGGTTCGTGCAGGTAGCGGACCGCACGCATCTGCGGATACCCGACTACGCCGGAAACAACTTCTTCAATACGATCGGCAATATCCTGTCGAACCCGCGGATCGGTCTTCTGTTCGTCGACTTCGAAACGGGCGGCCTGCTGCATCTTGCCGGGCGGGCCACGATCGACTGGGATCCGCAGGGCGCTCAGGACCAGGACGCCTGGCGCGTCATCGACGTGGAGATCGATACCGTCCTCGATCGTCCGGGCGCGGTCGGACTGCGCTGGACGAAACAGGACCACCTCTCGCGGCCCCTGCGGCTGGCGGAGCGCGTCGAGGAGACGCCGACCGTCACCTCGTTCTACCTTGAAGCTGCCGACGGACGCCCCCTGGAGCCGTTCGCGCCCGGTCAGCATCTGCCGGTCGAGATCCGCATTCCCGGGCAGGCCGAGCCTTCAAAGCGCAGCTATTCCCTGTCGGGCTCGCCCGCGGACACGGCGCGGTACCGGCTGAGCGTCAAGCGTGAGGACCAAGGGCTGGTATCGCGCCATCTGCATGAGCACCTGCAGGTCGGCGCCCTGATCAAGGCACGCCAGCCGTCGGGAGATTTCGTCATTCCCTGCGACGACTGCCCTCTGGTGCTGGTCAGCGCCGGCGTCGGACTGACACCGATGCTGTCAATGCTGCATGCAAGCGCATTGCAGCAGAACCGGCCTGTCTGGTACGTGCATGGCACCCGTAACGGCCGAGATCACGCGCTGCGCGCGGAAGTCGACCGGCTGGTCGCCGCCAATGACCGGCTTCGGCAGAAAACCTACTACAGCCAGCCGGACGATACCGACCTGCCCGGCCGGGATTATGACGGCAAGGGCCGTGTGACTGCAGAAAGATTGCTCGCGCTCAATGCCGGCAACGAGGCCAGATACATGCTTTGCGGCCCGGCTGCGTTCCTGTCGGATATCCGAAACGGACTCGAAGCCGCCGGCGTGCCGGCGGATCACATTCACTTCGAAACATTCGGGCCGACGGGATGAGCGAGGCGAGCAGATCAGAGACACACCATCGCCGTCTGGCATGAACCACCTTGGAGTTCGTGAGGTGCTCTTCTGTCGCTGGACTTGTCATTCCGGCTGAAGCGCAGCGGAAGGCAGGACCCCAGTAAACTCTTGTGTCAGCGCCTTCTTTCAGTAACCGACCACAAGGAATACCGGGTCCCGGTCTTGACGCATGCGCGCCAAACCGGAACGACAAGTCGCGGACTTTGTTCGGTCACTGACCTGTCGCCTGGCCGAATTGCATCGTTGCCACGCTGGCATCTGTTCAAAGACACTTTGTCAACCGGGTGGTAGTGAGGCATGGCTGTGACGCACGAAGAAATCGCATCGATGACGGAGCGGATCAGGCTGCTGGAACAAACGCTTGAGGCGCGGGACAAGGAGATCAGACGCCTGTCGGACGAGTTGCAGACCTTGCGGCAGAAGGCCTGGGTGACAGATGCCTGCGGCGATGACCTGTGGGATCTCGATTGACGATCATAGACATGCGGATCAAGGCCGTTTCGGCCCGGGACAAATCGCCCTGGAGGCGGACGAGCAATTGATCGCGGGATGCATCCGGTGTTTCATGCCGCATCGCATCACCTGCCGGCAGCGAACCATCGGCCCCGCTAGCCGTTTTTGCCAACGAAACAGAGACAGCCCATGACCGAGCTTCCCGTCACGATCTCCCGCCTGAACCGTTTTCCGGTCAAGGGCATGAGCGCCGAGCCGCTCGGCTCGGTGACACTCGCAAAAGGCGAAGGCATTCCGGGCGACCGCCTCTACGGTTTTGCGCGCTACGATTCCGGCTTTGATCCGAAAAACCCCGAGCCGTTGCCCAAGGAACGGTTTGTCGTGCTGGTGAAGGAGGCTGCGCTCGCAGGCCTGAAAACACGCTTCAGCCCGGACGGTGAAGTGCTCGAGATCGATGTGAAGGGTGAAACACACCGGTTCGACATGAGGAAACCGGAGACACGCAGCGAAGCTGCCCGCCTCCTGCACGATGTCCTGAAGCTGAGCGACCCGGAACCGCCCGTCTTCGTATCCTCGGCGCCGCATCGTTTTACGGATGTTTCGGTCGTGTCACCCCAGATGATGAATGCGATTTCCGTGTTGAACCTGGCGTCCGTAAAGGCTCTTGGCGACCGTCTTGGCACAGAAGTTCACCCGGGCCGCTTCCGCGCAAATATCGAGATCGACGGATTGCCGCCCTTTTCCGAACTCGATGCGGTTGGACAGGTCCTGGCATTCGGCGATGTACGGCTGCGCATCCTGTCGCGCACCAGACGCTGTGCTGCAACGGAGGTGAACCCGGTGACGGCGGAACGGGATCTGAAAGTGCCCTACCTCCTGCGCAAGGAACTCGGACACATGGACATGGGTGTCTATGTCGAAGTTGAAACCGGCGGCCAGATCCGCGCCGGTCAGGACGGGGCGCTGAACGCGCGAGTGAACCAGGGATTGTTTTGAGGTTCCAAACGCGTGCTCTCGAATTGCCTGTCTCGGGAAGGCATGAACCGGGGCATTCCTGTCGCAAAACCCGTTGTTGAGGGAGCCTTTTGATGCTTGAAATCTGGGGCCGCAAGACGTCTTCCAACGTGCAGGCTCTCATGTGGTGTGTCGGCGAACTGGGACTTGATCACATCCGCCACGACGCAGGCCACATATACGGCGGCACCGACACGAAAGAGTTTCTCCAACTCAATCCCAACGGCACGGTGCCGGTCTTGCGTGACGGTGATGGCGCCGCTCTTTGGGAAACAGGTGCCATCCTGCGCTACCTTGCAGGGCGCTATGCAAGCTCTCCGTTCTGGCCGGACGATCCGGTCCGACGCGCCCATGTCGACAAGTGGGCGGAATGGGCGAAACTAAATGTCGCCATGCAGTTCACGTCTCCGGTCTTCTGGCGTGTGGTCCGCACACCGGAAAATCAACAGGATCCGGCGGCCATCGCCGCAGCCGTGGAACAGTTGAACTCAAAGCTGGTCATCGCGGAGCAGGTACTGGAAGAAAACCGCTGGATCTGCGGAGCGCAGTTCACGCTTGCCGACATTCAGTTCGGGCATGTTCTCTATCGGTATTTCGACATCGACATTGAACGACCGGACTGGAAGGGGTTGCGCAGATATCTGGACGATCTTTTGACCCGGCGTGCCTTCCGGGAGCATGTTGTCATTTCCTACGAGGAACTGCGCAATTCCTTGGCTTGACGGCGCTCGTGCCTTTGAGGTGTTGCAAGGCTTCGTAGTCGGTTTCGCCCTCACATGCGCTGCCGCTGGCCCCGCCACAGGATGAACAGGCCCGAGACAACGATCAGCCCCGACCCAAGAAGCATCTCGAAACTGAGGTGTTCTCCGAACACGAGAACCCCGAGGCCAATTCCGAAGAGCAGACGCGAATATCTGAAAGGGGTGACGGCCGACACTTCACCCGTCCGCATTGCCTTCATCAGGAAGGCGTAGGCCGCGACCCCGGCAAGAACAGCTCCGAGCAGCAGGAGAGTGAGCATCGGCCCCGGAAGGACGAACGCTTCGCCCTGCACGAACGTATAGAGGACACCCGCAACAACGACGGACAGGAAACCGTAAAACCCAAGCAGCACGGTTCCGATCGTGGCCGGTGCAATCCGGCTGGCGAGATCGCGTCCGGCAAAACCGATCATTCCAACAACCGCGAGAAGTGAAAGCGGCGAGAACCCGTCTGTCCCGGGTTGAACGATGACGATGACGCCGGCAAGCCCGATCCCGATCGCAAGCCATCGGCGCCAGCCGACTTTCTCCTTGAAGACAAGGACCGCGCCCGCGACGACCACAATAGGGGTCGCCTGAAGAATGACGGTGGCAGCGGACAAGGGGATCAACGCGACTGCAAGCACATAGAACAACCGTCCGGTGATCTCGAACCCGGCCCTGACAAGCATCGGCCGGGAAACCGCATCGCGGACAAACAGCGGTTCCCGTTTCCAAAGTGCCACGGCCGCAAAAACGATCATGCCACCCACGCCGAAGAGGACCAGGATCTGGCCGATCGGAAGCGCACTTGCGGCCGCCTTGACAAAGACGTCCTCGATGGCGAAAGCCCCCATCGACAGGATCATCCAGCAGCTGCCGGCGAGGTTCGCCTTCCGGTCCGTTGCAATTGTCGTGGTCAAGAGGCCTCCAGGGGCGGAGTTCAGGAGTGCGATTGACGGTCAGTCTGCCAGCCAAATCGTCTCCGACCCCTGCGCCATATGTCTTGCCCGGTCAAGCGGGAAGATGCGTTTTGTGAGGAAAACGACACGCGGCATCCCCGGGATTTGCAGGCCCGGCTTCCTATCTGGGCACAGGCCTGACGAATGCGTTGCGCGCGTCTTCAACAGGTCCACGGCAACAGCAGCCCTCGAGGTGGTCGTTGACCATGCCCATCGACTGCATGAAGGCGTAAACGGTCGTCGGGCCGACAAAACTCCAGCCGCGTTTTTTAAGATCCTTGGAGAGCGCCGTGCTTTCGGCGGTTTTCCCGAGCGTCCTTGCGGTTTCGAAATCTATTTTGGGCGGCCGGTTTTCGGGCTTTGGTTCGAACGACCAGAAATACGCGGCCAGCGAACCGAATTCCTTGTGCAATTCCAGGGCGCGGCCGGCATTGTTGATGGTCGACGCGATTTTCCCGCGGTGGCGCACGATGCCGGCGTCGGCAAGACAGCGTTCGACATCATCTTCGGTGAAGGCCGCGACCTTGTCGAATTCGAAATTGGCGAAGGCTGCGCGAAAACTCTCGCGTTTCCTCAAGATGGTCAGCCAGGACAGGCCGGACTGGAAGCCTTCAAGACAGATCTTTTCAAAAAGACGGCGGTCATCGTCGACCGGCCAGCCCCACTCCGTGTCGTGATAACGCAAATAATCGTCCAGGCCACCATGCCACCAGCAGCGGTCCTTGCCGTCCTCCCCCTTGAGAAGTCCCGTCACCGGATCGCGCTCGGGTTTTGCGCCTTTGCCCGTGGTCTGTTCGCTCATGCCCCACCTGGTATTCACCGTTTGTTCTTTTTCTAACGGTCCCTCTGCCGATATTCAAGTCGCGCCGGACACAAAAAAGCCCGGCACGGGCCGGGCTCTCGATCAACTTGTGTTCCAGAGATCACGCAAACAGGGCGTCGATGTCGTCCTGCGTGGCAACATCCGTGTCGCTCTCCAGTGCCGGGCCATTGAGGAGGGCTGCATCGCCTTCCTTGATGTCGCGTTCCTCGACCGAAATTTCCTTGAAGGTCTCGATGCCGCCCCAGATGTCCATCATCTGCATGATCCTGTCCTCGACAAAGCGCAACGTGCCGACAACCTTGGTGATGCGCTGGCCGGTCAGATCCTGGAAGTTGCACGCCTCGAAGATCTGGACGACCTTGTCCTGGATGTCATTTGCCAGCTCGGAATCTTCCCTGCCGACCCGGGCGGACAGGGTGTTCGCGGTTTCATCGATGAACTCGGCTGCTGCGAGGATCGTTTCGGTCGCACCTTCGGTGCCATCGACGACCGCGTCGAGTTCGTTGGTCACGCGGGTCATTTCCTCGCCCTTGGACCCGGTCGTATGGTGCAGCGTGGCGATTTCCTTCTTCGTCTGCGCGATCGCTTCGTAAATCGCGTCGAGCTCGACTTTCAGCTTTGCCGCTTCCGAAAGTTCCTTGCGGAACTCGGACATGAATTTTTCGCTCATCTCTTCCGGGCTGAGCGCGCTTTCCTGCGCGGCCCCGCCCTTACTGATCAGGGATTTGAGACTGCTGATCTCCGAAAGGACTTCCTGGTGCCGACGTTCTTCGGCGAAGACGGGATCGTTGTCGACCCCGGAATTCATACGTATCAAGCTTTCCGCCCGAAAGGATCTCTTCACCGCGGCCATGCCAACTCCCGTCCCTTGCCCCACTGGCGCATTTAAGTACCCGTTAGCCGATTGATAGCAGGGGAAGTTTAAGGAAATGTTTTTGCGATACCTGCTGAAATTTACAAAGGTCGGAGCACATTTAGTTCCCCGTCTCATGTTTTATTCCCAAACGGTTTGGTTATCTTTTTCTGCGAAGACTTGAGGCCATCGATTTGTGATTAGTACCGGCGCGATCACGAATGCCGTGAAACCGCTGAACTTGTGTGGCTGTGAAAGGCGTTCTGAAATATATGAAGAGTATGCGTTTTCGAAACCTGCCCGCACTGTTGCTCAGTCTGCTTATCCCGGCGCTCGTCGCCGCCGGGCCGGTTCGCGCCGCAAATGATTCATTTTCGACCGAAGAAATCCTGAAGGGATTCGAGAAAACCGTCTTCGGGCTGGAATATCGCAGCTGGAGCTGGCGGCCCTATCTCGTCAAGAAATTCACCCAGCCGGTCACGTTCTACGTTCACAACCTGTCGCGCCGTGACCGGACGCGCGTGGTGCACCGTTTCGTGCGCGAGATCGATCGCCGGATCGGCGGTCTGAAAACCCGCATCACCAATGACCCGGCTGCGGCGAATTTCGAGGTGTTCGTGGTCGATCGCGCGCAGTACGTTCCCGTTGTTCAGCGCGATATCTACAAGAACAACCGGGCCAAGGTGCCCGGGCGGTGTCTTGTTCGGGTCGTGTCGGGCCGGAACGGGATCAAACGATCCGCCGCGGTCATCGTGTCCGACGAGGGTGAATTCCTTTTCAATCGTTGTCTCGTGGAAGAAATACTGCAGGGCCTCGGCCCCATGAACGACAACCGCGACCTGACGCATTCCGTTTTTAACGATGCATCGCGCCACAGCCGCTTCACGATCTTCGACCAGATCATTTTGAACATGCTCTACGATCCGCGGATCCGGCCGGGCATGTCGATGAAGCAGACGAAGCCGATCCTGCCCCTGGTGGCGCGCGATGCGCGCCGGCGCGTTCGTTAACCAACGATCCGCGAAAACGGCAAGGATTTCAGTACGCCATTCAGACGTTCTGCCATCGTCCGACAGGGTGCCAAGATCTCGTTAATCCTGTTTCGCAAGACTTGAATAACCATAAGAAACATTTACCGAATTTCTCACTTCGGGATTCACTATTGAAAGAACTTGCGCCCGTATCATCCTTGCCAGTTCGTTAACCGGTCCGTTCAATTGCCGGTGGACTTGGTTGAAGTTGAGTAAAGAGTGCCGCCATGTTCTTTGTGAAAAAACGTTCCTGGAACGTCTTGTTGCTTGCCGGAGCCGTCCTTGCCGGCACCGCGTTTTTCTCTGGTCCGGCAATCGCCGGACAGGTTGCCCCACCGCCGCTGGTTCTCAGCCCTAATCTCACCGAGCCCTGGATGATGCAGTTGCAGCCGGGAGCTGCCCGCCGCGCCGCGCCTGTCCAGCGCCGGCAGGTCCAGCAGCCCCAGGTGCGCCGTGCCAACTGGTGGTCGCGCCGGATGGAACCGGCCCGGCAGCAGCCGAAACGGCAGACACGCCAGATCGCCCCGCAGTTCCTCCCGACGATCGTCGAGTACAACGGCAAGCACAAGCCCGGCACAATCGTGATCGACACCAATGCCCGCTTTCTCTATCTCGTTCAATCGGACGGCACAGCGCGCCGATACGGCGTGGGTGTCGGCAAGCCCGGATTCGAATGGGCCGGATCCCACCGCATAACGCGCAAGGCGGAATGGCCGGACTGGCGTCCGCCCGCAGCCATGCGCAAGCGCCGTCCGGAGCTGCCTGCCTTCATGGCCGGCGGACCGGAAAATCCGCTTGGCGCGCGTGCGCTCTATCTCGGGTCGACTCTCTACCGTATCCACGGTTCCAACCAGCCCTGGACCATTGGACACGCGGTCTCGTCCGGATGCATCCGCATGCGCAATGAGGATGTCATGGACCTTTACGAGCGCGTTGGCGTCGGTACCAGGGTCTACGTCCTTTAAGGCAGCATCCCTCTTTCCAGATGTGACACGGAAACGCACGGCTTGCCCGTGCGTTTTGCGTCCGGGGGCAAGCAACGCCTTGCACAAATTCCCGTTTCTTTGCAGTTTGTCTGCGTGACCGAGCGAATCCCCGCTCCGATTTTTCAGGACCAAAGGGTATGGCCCGGCGCTCCGACATCTTCTCCGCAAGTTCCGACACGGCCTATTTCCTCAAGGCCGCACTGGTCGGTCTTCTCGTCGGCGGACTTGCGACCGGCTTTCACGCGGGCCTGGAATTCCTGTTTGCACAATATGCCGCCCTGAGAAGTTCGCTCGGCGGAGGGGTCCTTCCCTACGCGGTTTCGATCCTCCTTTCCGCATCCTGCGTGACCGCTGCCTTTCTGCTCGTGCAGCGGGTTGCGCCCGAAGCCGCCGGCAGCGGGATCCAGGAAATCGAAGGCGCGATGGAAGACAAGCGGCCGGTGCACTGGCCGCAGGTGCTGATCGCCAAGTTTTTCGGAGGGTTGCTCGCACTCGGTTCCGGGCTTGTGCTCGGGCGGGAAGGACCTACCATTCACATGGGGGCTATGACGGCGGAAGCACTGTCGCGCTCCCACAACATGTCGTCCGCCGACCACAAGGGGCTGCTTGCAGCCGGCGCTGCGGCCGGACTGGCCGCCGCGTTCAACGCGCCGCTTGCCGCCATCTTGTTCATCGTCGAGGAAACACGCCGCCAGTTCCCGTTCGGTTACCGGACCTACATGGCTGTGATCATCGCATCGATCCTCAGCGCCGCCGTGACCGAGCAACTGACCCAGACCGGGCCTCTGCTCGTCGTCGACGTCAGTTACCTGCCCGTGTGGAGCTATGTTCTCCTCGCGGTCCTGGGCATCTTGCTGGGAGCTCTCGGTGTCTTCTTCAACCGGGCACTGATCACCGTGATGGATCTCTTCCTGAAGATCCCGAAACGTCTGCGCTGGCTGCCCGCGCTGGCGATCGGTGCGGTCACCGGCATCCTGCTGAACGCGTTTCCGGACGCGACCGGTGGAGGCGAAGATCTCGTCCATGACCTCATCTCCAGCCACTACGGTGTGCTTGCCCTGCTGCTGCTGACCTTTCTGAGATTCGGCGGTGTCCTGTTTTCCTACGCGTCCGGCGTCCCCGGCGGGATCTTCGCCCCGATGCTTTCCATCGCGACCTGTGCCGGTCTTGCCTTCGGCGTTCTGGCGGTCGAAACGCTGCCGATCGAAGACGACTTCCGCTCGGCCTGCGCCGTTGCCGCGATGGGCGGGTTTTTCGCCGCTTCCGTCCGCGCCCCGCTCGTCGGCGTCGTGCTGGTCATGGAGCTGACGGGAGCCTACGCGCTGATCATGCCGGTCCTGGTCACCTGCACGACGGCATCGCTGACCGCGCATCATCTCGGCGGCAACCCGATCTATGAAGAACTGCTGGAGCGGACATTACGGCTGTCGGGGCAACCGCAGGACACGGAACCGGACAAGACACCGGTGCAGCTGGGCACGCGCGAAAGCTGATAGCGCGCCGGGTTTCTCCTACTCCGCCGCTTCCACCGGGCGCGAGGCAAGCGCTTCGGGCTGTTTGCCGCCATAGACCCAGTCAAGAAGCTCGGCGGTATGGAGGATCGGGATCTCCGTTCCCAGGCCGATCTGCGTCATGCAGCCGATATTTCCCGTGGCGATCACATCGGGCGCCGTCTTCTCGATGTTGGCGACTTTTCGGTCGCGGAGCCTTCTGGCGATTTCGGGCTGCATGATGTTGTAGGTTCCCGCAGACCCACAGCAAAGGTGGCCTTCCGGCACATCCCTGACGTCGAACCCTGCGGCCTTCAGAAGATCCTTCGGCTGCCGCGTGATTTTCTGGCCGTGCTGCATGGAACAGGCTGAGTGATAGGCGACCGTCAAACCGGGTTTCAGAGCGGGCGCGCCGAGATCGACTTCCGACAGGAACTCGGTGATGTCCTTTGCAAGTGCGGACACCCTGGCCGCCTTTTCGGCGTAGGCGGGATCCTCGCGCAGCATGAAGCCGTAATCCTTGATGGTCGTGCCGCAGCCGGAGGCAGTGATCAGAACCGCATCGAGCCCCTCACCGTCAGCCTCGTCGATCCACACGTCCACATTCCGCCGGGCGTTTTCCAGCGCACTGTCTTCCTTGCCCATGTGATGGACAAGCGCTCCGCAGCAGACCTCGCCCCTGGGCAGGACGATTTCATAGCCGGCCCGCCGCAGCAGACGGATCGTGGCATCGTTGATAGCCGGATTGAGCACTGGCTGGGCGCAGCCGCTCAAAAGCGCGACGCGGCCCTTCTTCGATGCGGTCTCCGGCGCGAAAACACCCGGTCCTTCCAGATCGCCGCGTATCGGCGCAGCAGCCGGTGCCAGTTCCAGCATGGCCCCCATTCTGGCGAGCGTTCCGCCCATCGACTTCAGGATGCCGGCGAACGGCCGGCCGAAGAAAGCACCGATCAGGGCGAAGCGGAACCGCTTCGGATATGGCAGCACAAAAGAAAGGATGCCGCGCATCAGCCGGTCCGGCAAAGGTCTCTTGTAAGTCTTTTCGATATGCGCGCGGGCATGGTCAACGAGATGCATGTAATGCACCCCGGACGGGCATGTCGTCATGCACGCCAGACAGGACAGGCACCGATCGATATGCTTGACGATCTTGTCGTCCGCCGGGCGATCGTTCTCGAGCATGTCCTTGATGAGGTAGATGCGGCCGCGTGGGCTGTCGAGTTCGTCGCCGAGCAGCGTGAAGGTCGGGCAGGTGGCCGTGCAAAAGCCGCAATGCACGCACTTGCGCAGAATTTTCTCTGACTCCGCAACATGACTGTCCTTCAGTTGCTCCGCGGTAAAATTCGTCTGCATTGCGCCGTGCGCCCTCTCCATTGCCCCAGATCGCGCGATGGTATGCTTTGACCCAAGGGGGCACAAGGTACGTTTCCGGCATAAGGGTTTTGCAAAAAGGGACATTCTGTCCCATGCGCATTCCGCCGATGCCCTGCGCCGGAACGCAGCGCAACCCCGCAATCAACCGGTTCTGAAACGGGTGTCCAGTGGTCAGAACATCCAGGTCTGAGGATTGGGAACCGGTTCTCCGCGACCGGCGAGCTGCAGACCCTTGATGCAGCGGATGATGGCCCAGACAAGCGTTGCAATCAGCACAAAAATACCAATGAACACGAACATCAGGACAACGCCGATGATGCTGAACAGGAACCCGATCCAGAATGTCCTGATCTGGTAGACGTAATGGGTATCCACCCATTCGGCCGCCTTGCCCTTGTTCAGATAGGCAAGGATCACACCGACGATCGACGTGATCCCGACGATGATGCTCACGAGATAAAGGATGTAGATCAGCGTGGCATTCTTGCCGCCCGGTTCCATGTACCCGGCGACATCGCTTTGGTCGTTCATTTCCCCCACTCCGCTCAAAAAATGCGTCAATACACGTATCAGTCGCGCGCACCTGCCGCTCGCCAGGCGACGCGGGTTTTACCCTATGCGACGGACCCGGAATTGCAACATCTTTGGCAAGGAGTGCGCTGTCAGCGCCGAGGATGCGACGGCCGAACGTCTAGACACCCGCCGTCATGCGTCCCGGGTTGAGGATGCCGCTTGGATCGAACTGCGCCTTCAGACGCGCCGACAGAGACGCAAGCGGTACCGGCTGCGGCTGAAAGACGTCCATGTTGGAGCGGACGGATGGCACCGCACGCACCAGCGTGGCATGGCCGCCGCCGGCTTCCAGCAACGTGCCGCGTATGTCGCTTTCGTGCACGAGGCCGTCGACAAGAGACACCCAGACGAGGCCGCCACTCCAATCGTAAAAGGCCTCGATATCCAGCTTTCCGCGCAAAAGCTCGACCAGTTTCGGGCCTTGCGTCGGAGCAACCGAGATGCGCCAGACGGGGGCATTCGATCCGGCAAACGGTTCAACATCCCGGATCGTCCGCCACAGCGACCGCGAGGCGTTTTCGGCAAGCCGTTCGGGTGAGCCGAAATCGCCCAGCAACTGCTGAAGCCCCTTGAACCGGTAGTCGACCGATGTCTCGAACCCCTCCAGCCGGAGGATCGTGCGGCTCTTTTCCCCGCCGACACCGGCCGGCAGATGGGCTGCACCGGAGACTTCCGCCGACGATCCCATTGCCTGGCACAGGGCCGCGATGGCGCTTTCGTCTCCAAGCCCCGTGAGGACGAACGAGGCCGACGTTTCCGGTTTCGGGTTGACCTTCAACGTAACGGTTGAGGCGACCGCCAGGGTCCCGAAGGAACCGCATAGCGCGCGCGGCAGGTCGTAGCCGGTCACGTTCTTGACCACCTTGCCTCCCGAATTGAAAATTTCTCCACGCCCGGAAACGGCTTCCATTCCAAGAACATGGTCCCGTGCAGCCCCGGCCTTGATGCGCCGCGGCCCCGACAGGTTGGCAGCCAGAACACCGCCGACAGTGCCCCTCCCCGCTTCGACACCTTGCAAAGGTCCATAGTCCATCGGTTCGAAGGAAAGTTCCTGCGCGTTTTCGTCAACGAGTTTTTCAACTTCGGCGATCGGCGTCCCGGCCTTCACGGTGAGAACAAGCTCCGCCGGTTCGTAGCTGTCGATGCCCGTAATGTCAGACAGGTCCAGAACATGCGCGGCCTGAACCGGCCGCCCCAATCCGCGTTTTGAACCCTGACCAACAATCTCGAGCGGCTGCTCTTCCGCGGCCGCCCATTTGACCGCGTCTTCGATCTCCTGCGTGGTCCGCGGTTTCAGTGTCGCATCCATAAATCGTGATCCTCAGAACCGGGGAATGTCGGGGAAAGGCAACTGACCCTTGTGAACGTGCATCTTGCCCAACTCCGCGCAGCGATGCAGGACGGGGAACACCTTGCCCGGATTGAGCAGGTGTTTTTCATCGAACGCGCATTTGACGCGTTGCTGCTGCTTCAGATCCGCGTCGGAGAACATGTCGGTCATCAGATCGCGCTTTTCGATCCCGACGCCGTGCTCACCCGTCAGGACACCGCCGACCTCCACGCACAGGCGCAGGATATCGGCACCGAATTCTTCAGCTGCATCCAGCTCGCCCGGCTTGTTCGCGTCATAAAGAATGAGTGGGTGGAGGTTGCCGTCTCCCGCGTGAAAGACGTTGGCGACACCGAGGCCGTGTTTCTCGGACAATTCGCGCATCCGAGCCAGAACCTTCGGCAGTTCGCGGCGGGGAATGGTGCCGTCCATGCACAGATAGTCCGGCGAGATCCGGCCGACGGCGGGAAAGGCGGCCTTGCGCCCTGCCCAGAAGGTCATGCGCTCTTCTTCGCTTTCAGAAATGCGCACATGGCTTGCCTGGTTCTGCCTGGCGATTTCCTCGACCCGTCCGATCAGGAAATTGACTTCATCTTCAGGTCCGTCCAGTTCAACGATCAGAAGCGCTTCCACGTCCCGCGGGTAACCTGCATTGACAAAGTCCTCTGCGGCGTGGATCGCGGGCTTGTCCATCATCTCCATGCCGCCGGGAATGATACCGGCCGCAATGATGTCGGCCACGCAGCGCCCTCCGTCTTCGCTTGTCGGGAATCCGATCAAGAGCGCGCGCGCCGTTTCCGGTTTCTGCAGGATCCGGACCGTCACTTCTGTCACGACGCCCAGCAGTCCTTCGGAACCCGTCATCAGTGCCAGGAGGTCGTATCCCTCGCTGTCGAGATGCTTACCGCCGAGCCGAACCACTTCGCCGGTAATCAGCACCATTTCCAGACCAAGCACGTTGTTGGTCGTCAGGCCGTATTTCAGGCAGTGCACGCCGCCGGAATTTTCGGCGATGTTGCCTCCTATGGAGCAGGCGATCTGAGACGACGGGTCGGGCGCGTAGTAAAAACCCTCGTGCTCCACCGCCCGCGTGATCCCGAGATTCGTCACGCCCGGCTGAACGACCACCGCACGATTGTCGAAATCGATATCCAGGACCCTGTTGAATTTCATCATGGACAGGAGGACGCCATCGGCGAGCGGCAGCGCTCCGCCGGACAGGGAGGTCCCGGCGCCGCGGGGCACGACCTTCACGTCGTTCTCGTGGCAGTATGTCAAAACCTTCGAGACCTGCTCGACGGTTTCGGGCAACACGACGATCAGCGGCAGCTGGCGGTAGGCTGTCAGGGCATCGGTTTCGTAAGCCCGCATTTCGCGTTCTTCGTGGATCACGCCTTCGCCGGGCACGATGGCCTGCAGGGCTTTCAGTATTTCCTGGCGGCGGGCAAGAACGTCCTCGTCCGGTGCAGGCATCGCAATCGCGGTCACGGGTGTCTCCTCGCGGTTTTTTAAATAATGATCCAGTCGCCTCGCCCTGTCGTAACAGGATCTGGTAGTTCAGCGGCTTTTCCAGAATGTGACAAGTCTGGTCGTGTTGGGAAGTGTTCGCTAAACAATAATTGTCTTTCTGAGAGATTGAAAATGAGCAATCTTACGGACATGGAAATCTTCGCACGTGTGGTCAGCTCGGGCAGCATGTCGGCGGCCGGTCGCGAGATGAGCCTGTCACCCGCCGTGGTATCCAAGCGGATCCGCCGGCTCGAAGAGAAGCTCGGTACCCGCCTCCTGCAACGGACAACACGCCAAATTGCCATGACAGAGGCCGGTCAGGGCTTCTATGAACGCGTCGTTGCAATTCTCGCCTCTGTGGAAGAGGCAGAATCTTTCGTGTCACGCGGATCGGCAAAGGCACGCGGCAATCTGCGCGTCGCCGTCCCGACATCATTCGGACGTCTGCACATCGCGCCTCATCTCGGCCGGTTCCTTTCCGAAAATCCGGATCTTGCCGTGAACCTCGACCTGTCCGACGATTTCGTTGATATCGTCGGCGACGGTTACGATCTGGCCGTGCGAATTGCCGAACTCTCGGATTCCAGCCTCGTCGCCCGCCGCCTTGCCCCCGTGCATCGCATCTTGTGCGCGAGCCCTGAGTATCTGGAAAAACACGGGACGCCCCAGAGCATCGAAGACCTGGCAAGCAATCATGTAACGCTTGCCGCGACGAACCAGGACCCGTGGCGGCTGGCCGGGCCGCAGGGCATTGAAACCGTCAGAACGCAAGCACCGATCAAGACCAATTCGAATGAGGTCGTGCGGGAATGCCTGCTTGAAGGCGTCGGGATCGCTCTGCGTTCGACCTGGGACATCGGTCCGGAACTGCGCGAGGGCAAGCTCAAGATCCTGTTGCCGCAGTACCGCGCCTCCAAGGATGTCGGTCTCTATGCCGTTTACCCGAGCCGGCAGTTCCTTCCGGCCAAGGTCCGGGTGTTCATCGATTTCCTGGCAAAGCTCTACGGTTCCTCGCCTTACTGGGACGCGGGACTGGACGACTGGCTGCGGTTGCCGAGCAACGCCAAGGCAAGCTGATCACCCGATTTTGAGAGCCGTGCTGTCCGGATGGGGATTAGTATCTCTCCTGATGCGACCGTGCGTCACTTGCACTTTCGGATTCCATCCTGTTGTGTGTGCGGGTGCTCGTGCACGCAAATTGAGGGAGAGATGTATGCATCGTCTGCTGATGATCGCCGGAACAGCGTTTCTGGCCGTGACCGCTCAGGCAAGTGCCGAGGGTGACCCTGTCAAGGGTGAGAAAGTCTTCAAGAAATGCGCTGCCTGCCATGCCGTTGGCGAAAGCGCGAAGAACAAGGTGGGGCCGCAATTGAACGGGATCGTCGGAAGCCCGTGGGGCCGCATCGACGGGTTCAAGTATTCCAAGGCCCTCATCGAGATCGGCGACGGCAAGGTCTGGGACGAGGAAACCCTCGCCGTGTACCTGACCAAGCCGCGCGACCTCGTTCCGAAAGGCAAGATGGCCTTTGCCGGTCTGCGGAAGGAAGAAGACCGCGCCAACGTGATTGCCTACCTGGCGCAGTACAAGGAAGACGGCACGACCGAGTAGCGGCGGGCTCGGCTTACCGGATCAAAGCAAAGGCTGGGATTTCCCAGCCTTTCGTTTTTTAGGATCGCCGTTTTAGGTGATGGACTCATAAATGTGACTGAAATGGCATGCGATATGGCGAAATCCCGACAGGAAGGGTGTGGGGAGCGGGCTTCTTGCCCGGTCAAACACGCTGACGCCACGGGGTGAGGCCATTTCCATGTCCTTTGGATTTGACCGGCTTGCGCCTCCTCCGCGTTGCGAAAGGCTTGAAAATGAAGCATATTTTCTGTGCTTCCGCGCCTTGACGAGAAACAAGCCGCCTCAAACCATCTCGACCTCATTTATGGATGCATCACCTAGTGCTCGCCGTGATGCTTGCGGATCCGGCGGACCACCCACCAGATCAGAAGGACGACGAGCGGGACAGCCAGACCCGTCGTGATGTTCGCGTTCGGAACCGGAAGCCCCGCCTCCTTGGCCGCTTTTGCCAGATAGGAGATCAGGCCGACGACATAGTAGCTGACGGCAGCGACCGACAGGCCTTCGACGGTCTGCTGCAGTCTCAGCTGCAGCCGGGCCCTGCGGTTCATCGACTGCAAAAGGCTCCGGTTCTGGCGCTCGAGTTCGACATCGACCCGTGTGCGCAACAATGTGGTCGCGCGGGCCAGTTTTCTCGACAGCATTGCCTGCCTGTCCTCGATCGCCTGACAGGTGCGCATGGCAGGTGCGAGACGCCTGGACAGGAACGAGGCCATGGAAAGTTCCCCCGGCGCGGCCGCTTCCCGCAACGTTGCAAAACGGGCCTTGACGATCTGGTCGTAGGCGCGGCTCGCGCCGAATCGGAACGTGCTTGCCGTCGCACCCGCCTCCAGTCCGGCCGCCAGGGCCGTGAGCTTGTCCAGTAGCTCCTGGTTGGCGCCAAGGGCCGAGGCGTCCTTCATCTGCCCTGTCAAGGCGGCGAGTTCGATCTCCGCGCGCCTGATGTCCGGTTGCAGGCCGCCCGCCTCGAACAGGCCGAGCATCGCCAGCGTGCGGTAGGTTTCGATCTCCAGAAGCCGCTGCACCACGGCCCCGGCCTGCACGTCGCTCAGCGACCGGTTGAACACCAGAATGCGGGTCAGTCCGTCGCCGTCCTGCCGGAAGTCCGTTGCCGCAAGGGCCGCACCGTCCTCCAGTGTCGACACCGTCAGGCTGCCTTCGTCGAAATGGCCGCGCCAGTCGCTTTCCTCAGCGGGGTCGCGCAGTTCCAGCCGGACCGCGACCAGAAGATCGCCCGGCGCACGGAACGCGGCTCCAAACGGATGGGCCGCCGGCAGGTCGCCGAAAATCCGGTCCGCCCGTGCAGTCCCGTCCCAGGTATAGGTGATGAACTCGGCATGCTGCTCCCAGCTCAGGGTGCCGCCGCCGAAGGAAAGAGTGTGGTGCCTCGTTCCGGGGGCCGGACCCGGTGCCCCCCTGGAAACGCAGAACTCCGACAGCCAGGCCTGATCCGCAGCCGCTTCCTCGGTATTGGCAAGAAACGCGTAGTGCAGGATCGTCCGGGGACCGGCAAGCGGACGGAAGGGACGCGCATGTACCTCACCCAGCACCCGCTCGCGCATCGGCGATGTGCGAAAGGCCGGCAGTGACGACCCGTTTTCTGATCCCTGTCCCAAGATTCCCGCCTCGCCCCGATGAAGACCGCGCATACTTTGCTCACACCGGACGCGTTATACCAAGGTCTAATATTGTCACAGGTGGTGATGGCAGCGCCGGTGCCGATCACAACAGATCAAAATTGGATAAAAAAATTGACCAATTCAGAAACCGGCCCTATTGTGCGCCGAAACACCGGGGACCCCGCGGACATGTTCCAGCCTGTCGACCATCAGAAAACCGCCGATGCCGCGGTTGAGCAGATTGAGAATCTGATCCTGAAGGGTGTCCTGCATTCTGGTGACCGGCTGCCCTCCGAGCGGGACCTTGCCGAACAGATGAAAGTGTCGCGACCGGTCTTGCGTGACGCGCTCAAGATCCTTGAGGAACGCAGGCTGATCGAAGCGCGCCGTGGCGGCGGGACCTTCGTGTGCGACCTGATCGGTCCGATCTTTTCCGACGCCGTCATCGAACTGATTGCGCGGCACCCGTCCGCGATCAGCGACTATTTCGAGTTTCGAAGGGGCATTGAGGGACAGGCGGCGGCCCAGGCGGCGATGCGTGCCGCACCGTCCGACATCGAACGCCTGGAAGAGATCGTTCGTCAGATGCACAGTGCGCATGAGGCGGAAGACCTTACCGCCGAAGCCCTGCTTGACGTCGACTTCCACCATGCGGTCGGTGAAGCCGCCCACAATGTCGTCATGCTGCACACGCTGCGTTCGTGCTACCGCCTGCTTGAAAACGGCGTCTTCTACAATCGGGGCCGGCTCTATCACCATCCCACGGCGCGCAGTGAACTGCTGCAGCAGCACAGCGCGATCGCGGCCGCCATCTGCAATGCGGACCCTGCGGGCGCACGGCGGGCTTCGGAAGAACACATCGACTATGTACGCGGCACGCTGAGCGAAGCCGAACAGCTCGATCAGCGTGAACGGCTGGCTGAACTCAGGCGCGTCAAACCCCTCAAGAAATCTGCAAGATCCTGACAATCCGGGAGGATGAACCATGACAATCGTAACCGACGTTGCCGACATGCAAGCCCTGGCGAAACGCCGCGTCCCGAAGATGTTCTATGACTACGCGGACACAGGCTCCTGGACACAAAGCACCTACCACGCGAACGAGGCCGCATTGCAGCGCCAGAAGCTGCGGCAGCGCGTTGCGCGCAATATCGACAACAGGTCGGTCAAGAGCACCATGACCGGACAGGATGTCTCCATGCCGGTCGCCCTTGCTCCGGTCGGCCTGACCGGAATGCAACATGCGGACGGGGAAATCCTGGCGGCACAGGCAGCAGAAGAATTCGGCGTTCCCTTCACGCTGTCGACCATGAGCGTGTGCTCGATCGAGGACGTGGCCGAACACACGAAAAACCCGTTCTGGTTCCAGCTCTATGTCATGCGCGACCGTGGGTTTTCCGAAAGCCTGATGCAGCGGGCCAAGGCCGCCGACTGCTCGGCCCTCGTGCTGACGCTTGATCTGCAGGTTCTCGGACAGCGCCACCAGGATATCAAGAACGGTCTGAGCACGCCGCCGAAGCCAAAACCGCATGTGCTGCTCGACCTTGCGTTCAAGCCGCGCTGGTGCCTGAGCATGCTGCAGACGAAACGGCGGGAATTCGGCAACATCACGGGTCATGTCTCCGGTGTGGACGATATGTCCTCCCTCGCGGAATGGACTGCGAGCCAGTTCGACCCGACACTCGACTGGTCGTCCGTGGAGTGGGTCAAGAAGCACTGGGACCGCAAGCTGATCCTCAAGGGCATCAACGATGTGGAAGACGCCAAGACCGCTGCTGAAATCGGTGCCGACGCAATCGTGGTGTCGAACCATGGCGGCCGCCAACTCGACGGTGCCCTTGCCTCCTACGATGTTCTCGGCGATATCGTCGACGCGGTCGGCGACAAGATCGAAGTCCAGTTCGACGGCGGCATACGTTCGGGACAGGACGTTTTCCGGGCGATCGCGATGGGCGCCCACAGCACCTATATCGGCCGTGCCTTCATCTATGGCCTCGGCGCGATGGGCAAACCGGGCGTCACCAAGGTTCTGGAGATGATCCACAAGGAACTCGACGTGACCATGGGTCTGTGCGGGGAGACCGACATCAAGGACGTCGGCCGGCACAACCTGGTTCTCTAATCTCTGCGATCAAAGGAGCCCGAGCCAGGCTTCGGTAAGGGCCGTGCCGATCCGGTCCGCCTCCGCGGCATGTATACGGGCCTCGTTTCCCATGCGCTCCGGCCAGTCGGGGGTATGGGGCAGGATCTCGTCCGCGAGGTGATGGGACCAGCCGGTGACGTCCTTAAGCGCGGCTTCGAAGTGAAACTGGATGGCATAGGTCGCACGCCCCATGCGGAAAGCCTGGATGGGTGTCATCGCGCTGCTTGCGAGATGCACCGCACCCTCGGGCAGCGACACGGTATCGGTGTGCCAGTGGAAGAGCGGACCGCCCTCACCCAGCATCTTGAGCACCGGATCGTTCCGCCCCGCCGCCGTGGGCGTCACCTGGTGCCAGCCGAACTCGATCGGCCGCGCCAGAATGTTGTCGGCGCCGAATGCCCGGCCGATCAGCTGGCAGCCGAGACAGATGCCGAGCACCGGACGGCTTGCCTCATGAAAGCGCCTGATCAGCTCGCATACGTCCGGCAAGAACGGGTACTGCGCATCGGCCAGGGCATCCTGCCCGCCTCCGAGCACGACCAGGCCGCTGTGGTGTCCGGCACCGTCCGGCACGGTTTCTCCCGCGTAGGCCCTGACGACCCGATAAGCGATCCCCATGGCGTCCGCCTTCCTGCCGAACGCCGCAAGATCGGCCTTCGGATAGTTCTCAATCACGAGCAGAGGCATCTTCTGAAACAGCTCCGTACGGGGCGTCCGCGTTCAAATCGACAAGACGTTATACCAACCTCAACAAGTAAGAACCTATTCGATGGTCTTTTTCAGGTTCGCCGGTAAGGAGTGGTGCGCGGGCCGGCCTGGTTGGCCGGTCAAGCGGCGCGACGCAGTCCGGCGGGCCTGAAAAAACCACCGGAGGCCGTGACATGAGAGTGTTCCGCCGCGTTGCGCATCTTGGCCGATGCCCCACATCGCCCCGCGACACGCTCCTCGCGGCACACTCTCATGTCACGGCCGAACAGATTCTTGCTTTTTGAGGTTGGTATCAATCATCTGCAGCTGTGATGAAAACATCAAAAACAATCATTTGCGCTGAACCGGGTGCCACGCCAGATTCCACGCAAGGATTTTCAGGACATGGTGTTTTCATGAGCGTCGCTTCTTCCGCGATCCGCCGCGACCCGAGCGGCTTTACGGCCACTGACTATGGTCTTTATGCCGTGACGGTGCTCGCCTGGGGTTTCAGCTGGATCGCCATGAAAAGCCAAGTTGCGACCGTTGTTCCGGAAGTCTCCGTGTTCTGGCGGTTTGTGCTTGCCGCATCGATCATGATGGCCTGGGTCAAGTTTCGGGGGCACACACTTTCCTTCGGCTTGCGCGAGCACATCCGGTTCGCGGGCCTCGGCGCGCTTCTTTTCTCGACCAATTTCACGCTGTTCTACTACGGTGCCATACAGATACCCTCCGGTCTGCTCGCGGTCATCTTCTCAACGGCATCGATTTTCAACCTGTTCCTGAGCCTGGTCCTGTTCGGTCAGCGCCCGAACCTGCTTGCGCTCGCCGCGGGCCTCTTGGGTTTTGCTGGAATTGCGTTCATGTTCTGGCCGAAATTCGCGGATGCCGAGTTCAACACGCACGCCGCCGTGGGACTGGGCATGTGTATCGCGGGCACCCTGTCCTTCTGCTTCGGCAACATGGTGTCAGCGGACACACAGAAAAAGGGCATCGCCGTTGCGCCGGCCACCGCCTGGGGAATGGTCTATGGGGCTTGTTTTCTGGGCGTGTTTTCGGCGCTTCGCGGCCAGAGCTTTGCCGTTGAGTGGTCGTCTTCCTATTTCGGCGGGCTGGTGTTTCTCGCGGTTGTCTCGTCCGTGATCGCCTTTGCCTCCTACCTGACGCTGCTCGGCCGGATCGGCTCCGCCCGTGCGGGCTACGCCACGGTCATGTTTCCCGTCGTGGCGCTCTCGCTCTCGACGATTTTTGAGGGCTATCAGTGGACCGCCATTGCGGCGCTTGGCCTCGTCTGCGTCCTGGGCGGCAATATCATGATGCTCAAGGCGCGCTGAGGCGCTCCGGGATTATTCCGCGGCAAGCTGGGCGGCGGAGGTGCCGACATTTCCGATTGCCGCGATCAGGTGATTGCACAGCGTATCGTGCATCGCTTCACGCGCCGCATCCGAGCGCAACAGCGCAATGTCGCACGAGGGAAGCGTCGGGAAGCCGTCCCTTTCATCCAGAATGCGCATGCCATCCCGGATCGCACTTTCCGGAAACACGGTCACGGCCAGTCCGGCCTGAACGGCTCCAACAAGCGCAGCCGCGCTGGAGCTCGTATAGGAAACGCGGTAACGCCTGCCCGCCCGGTCCAGGGCATCCATCGACATGCGCCGCCAGCCACAGGATGCGGGGCCGAGCGCAAGGCGGATGATGTCCTGCGTGTGCGCGCAATGCTGCGTTGATGTCACCCAGTAGAGCGGTTCGCGGCGAATGATCTCGCCCCTGAGATCCATGGTGTCGCTCGACGTTGTGATCGCCACGTCCAGCGTGCCTTCACGGATGGCTTCCGTCAGCTTGCTGCTGCCGGAGCACTCCACCTGCACCTCAATCGACGGGTTCAACCTGTTGAATGCCGCCAGCACCTGGGGCAGCAGACGGTCCGCATAGTCATCGGGCACGCCGAGTTTGACATGGCCCACTTCCTTCCGACCGTTGAACGCGGACAGGGTTTCGTCATTCAGGAGAATCATGCGGCGCGCGAACTCGACCAGGCGCTGACCGTCTTCCGTCAGACGCGACTGGCGGCCGTCCTTGATGAAAATCGGTTGTCCGACGCGTTCCTCCAGCCGCCGCATCTGCATCGATACGGCCGATTGGGTCTTGTGTACGGCTTCACCGGCCTTGGTAAAGCTGCCAAGCTCGGCAATCGCCAAAAACGTGCGGAGCTGATCAATGTCCAACGCGTGATTCATCGGAATACTCCGCGGTTCAACCACATATCGAGCGGATGATTTGAGATTCGAATTGATTAGGCGATAATACATCAAAAATTCTTACATTACAAACGGAAATTAAGCCCGTCAGATCGCGCGGAATTCATGTAAGTTTCTGAATTATATCGAGTTATGGGACCATCTGTCATTCGGCAGCGTGCGGCACCGAGAGGTTGTCGAGCGACGAAACAATGTGCTCCACCAGGGCATCGGTCACTCGCGAGCTGTTGTGCCAGGAGCGCATGATGCCGATTTCACAATCCGGCAGTTTCGGAAACCCATCGGCTTCGGTCAGCACACGCATGCCGGACCGCAGCGCACTTTCCGGCAAAACGGATATGGCGAGACCTGCCAGCACGGCGGCACCGACCGCCGTCGAATTCCAGCTCGAATACAGAAGGCGATGCTCGCGCATCTGGTCGCCCAGAGCATTGATCGCGGCTTTGCGCCAGTCGCATGTCGCACGGCCAAGCGCCAGCGGCAGCGGCGATTCGTTTTCGATGGCGTGACGCGCGGACGCGACCCACAGGAGCGGTTCGCGCCTAACGAGATCGACGTGTTTGCGCCCCTTCTTCTGGACGTGCGTGATGATCGCAACGTCCAGTTCGCCCTCGCCGATCATGTCGGCCAGATTGGGGGTCGGCGCGCAGACGACGCTGACTTCCGCCTTGGGGTTGGACCTTGAGAACCGCGCCAGGATTTCGGGCAGGAACCGATCCGCATAGTCGTCCGGGGTGCCGAGGCGCACGAGACCGGCAAGTTCGGTGTCGTCGAACGCGGCAAGGGTTTCATCGTTCAGCTGAACCAGCCGCCTTGCGTAGTGAAGCAGGCGTTCTCCGTGCTCCGTCAGCCGGGACTGCCGCCCCACCCTGACAAACAAGGGCTTGCCGATCCGCTCTTCCAGCCGCCGCATCTGCATCGAAACGGCGGACTGGGTCTTGTGCACGTTTTCCGCAGCCCTGGTGAAACTGCCGCTTTCGGCAATGGCGACGAATGTCCGCAACTGATCGAGATCGAGCATTTGCCCCCCCAATGATAACAGATCGTCATGCTTATCATGACATCCATTCAAAGGTGAAATGATTATTCTCCCCCGCTCCGATGCATTGCCGATTTCCTGAAGGAATTTCTCACATCACACTTACTGATCTATTCCATCACAAACATTCGTTGGATTTATGTTTGTGAAATAGGCATCTTGAGGATGTTCCTCAAACAAGGATCGCCACAACCGGCGCGGAACAGGCTGCCGACACTTCCGTCGGCCGCTCACAGGAGACTTTTGCCATGACACATTTCGCTAGCATCCCCTTCGTCGCTCTTCTCGGGCAGATGGCTGCCCGTGCATGGCGTGTGTTTAACAACCGGCGCCATGTGAACGAACTGACACACTGGTCCGACGAACAACTCAAGGACATTGGCCTGACGCGGAGCGACGTTCGACGCGCGTTGGCCGAACCGTTCTATCGAGACCCGACATCTGTTTTGAGCACCACAACGACGTTCGGAGGCGCTTTCAATCTCAGCGCAGCCAACAGCGTTCTGGAGAAACAGCCCCTGATCCTGCTCGACGGACACAAGGGTAAATCAGGACAGATCGCCGCCTGAGTTCTTTCTGCGTCCCCGGATTTGCAGCCCCTGTCGGCAAGCCTTGCTGACGAAAACTGACCCGCCCCCCGGCGGGTCTTTTTTTATTTGTCCTCGTCGAGGTCCCGAGCCGCTTTTTCGAAGAAGCTGTCAAAGGCCCTGAACTGGTTCGACTGGAAATCGCGGCCGGCCGCCATCCAGCTTGAAACCATCTCGTCGAATTCCGATGCCGGTTCTTCGGCTGTGTCGTTGTCCTCTCCGGGAAGGTCTTCTTCCGGCTCCGGTTCGTCGACGGGTTCGGCCGGCTCACTGACGACGCTGGCCGGTTGCAGGAAGGATCCCCAAAACGCCGTCATCGCGTCGGCATAGCCCTGCATGTAATCGACCGGCGTCGGCTGCGGTTTCGGGCGCCCTCGGGCAAACCCGCGCAGATAGGCATCAAGAAGGTTCCGCGCCTCGCCTTGCAGGAACGGTCGCGCAACCTGTCCCATCGCCAGTGTTGCCGCAACGGGCATCATCTCCTGGATCGCATCGCTTTGAAGACCGGTCAGACCTGATATCTGCGCGGCGAGTGCGTTCTGCACGGCTTCCGGACCGAAGAACGGGGTCAGCGCGGTTCCGGACGCATTCTGCATGAAGGTGGAAAACGGTGAATCGCCGCCGGTTCCAAACGACGAGGGCAAACCGGGAAAGTCTGAGAACCCGGGCACGGTGCTGCCGAAGTACCGGAAACCGTTCAATGCCGCCGGCAAGAGTTGTTCCATGACCTTGCTCAGATCATCGTTCGACCAGCCGAAGCGTTCCCTGACATCCTCGGACAAGGAAAAAACGTCAAATGGAGGCATCCCCATATCGCTGCCAATCATGGCATTGCTCCCCTCAGACCCGGGCAAGGCCTTGAGACAAAAGGCCATCCCACAGAAGAGTGGCCTTTTCGGGAGGTCAGGTCAATTGATGCCTTTCGCCAGACCGGATGAACGAACAGATTTCGTTTGCCGGCAGCATCCGTTCAATAGGCGTATTCGCGGAAAACCTGGGTGATATCGCCGTTCCATGAGCCTTCGTAGCGCTGCAGGAGGATGTCGGCGGGGCACATGCCGGCCGCCAGGCCTTCTTCCAAAGGTGCCAGGTGAACCCGCTCGTCGAGATCGCCATCGCTCAGACGATTCCGACGCTTCAGGCCTTCCTGCGACAGCGCCAGAACTTGCTTGGCGACATCGAGAACCGTGCCACTGCGGAATGGTGTCTGCAGCGCCGTCTTCGGGACACCGGCGCGCAAGGCGGCGCGTTCTTCCCGCGTCCAGTCACGCACCAGTTCCCAGGTCTGGTCGAGCACGCCATCATCGTAGAGCAGACCCACCCAGAGCGCCGGAAGTGCACAGATGCGGCGCCAGGGGCCGCCGTCGGCGCCGCGCATCTCGATGTACTTCTTGAGCCGGACATCCGGGAAGAGCGTCGACAGGTGGTTGTTCCAGTCGCCAAGGCTCGGCGTGGCGTCCGGTACCCGCCCCTCCAGGGCCCCATTCATGAACTGGCGGAACGTCGTATCCGTCACGTCGTAATAGGTGGTGCCGCGCTTGACGAAATACATCGGAATATCGAGTGCCCACTCGACATAGCGTTCAAAACCGAAACCGTCTTCGAACGCGAAGGGCATGTCGCCGGTCCGGTCCCGGTCGGTATCGGTCCAGATCTGCGCGCGGAAGGACTTGAAGCCGTTGGGCCGGCCGTCCGTGAACGGCGAGTTTGCAAACATTGCGGTGGCGATCGGCTGTAGTGCCAGCCCGATCCGCATCTTGCGCACCATGTCGGCCTCGGACGAGAAATCGAGATTCACCTGGATGGTCGAGGTCCGGTACATCATGTCGAGGCCGAGCGAGCCGACTTTCGGCATGTAGTTGGTCATGATGTCGTAGCGCGACTTGGGCATGCGCGGAACCTGTTCACGCGTCCAGGTCGGCGTCATGCCGATACCGAGAAAGCCCACACCCATGGGCTCCGCGATCTGGCGGACATGTGCCAGGTGCTGGTTGGCCTCGCGGCAGGTCTGGTGAAGGTTTTCAAGCGGCGCGCCGGACAGCTCGAACTGACCACCCGGTTCGATGGAAATGGCGCCCCCGCCCTCGTTGTCGGCAAGACCTATGATTCTGCCGGCATCCTCGATCCGTTCCCAGCCAAGAAGCTGTTCCATACCGTCCAGAACAGCCTCGACACCATTGGGCCCCTCATAGGGAATGGGCGAGAGCTGCTTCAGGCAGAAACCGAATTTCTCGTGCTCGGTGCCGATCCGGAACCTGTCTTCCGGTTTGCATCCCGCCTCAAGGGTCGCTGCCAGATCGGCAACAGTTTCAATCGGCGTGGTATCGACCGTATCGCGGGCCATGAGGCAGTCCTAAATGTCTGCGCGGAATTCCGGGAAGAATTCGAAATCGACCTGGATACCGCATTGATCCGGCGCGTTTTTCGCTAAACGCTCTCGAGCTTGGGTGATTTAGGAGGCTTCAAGGCAGAATGCAAGCAATGAAACCCGATCCCGGTTCCTTCACGCAATTCTGAACACGGTCAGCGGTTCGTCGCGGCCGCGCAGCCTGACCCTGCCGAGGCTCAACCCGCTGAATCCCTCGGGGATCTGGGAGACCGTTTCCCCGCTCGCCAGGGCAACCACCCGGGCGCCTGCGTCGACTTCCTTGCCATGTTCCTGCAGTCTCGCGGCAACATTCACGGCATCTCCGATGACGGTGTAGTTCATGCGGGCGGTCGTTCCGATATCTCCGACAACGACCTTGCCGGTATGCACGCCGATCCTGACCCGCATGTCATCGCTGCCGGAGGCATTGATCCTCTCGGCAAGCCTGACGACGGCGCGGATGGCCATCGCGGCATGGTCCGGCTGATCGGACGGCGCGCCCCAGAACGCCATGACACCGTCGCCGAGAAACTTGTCGATCGTTCCGTCACTCTCGGCGATCGCCTCGGACACCGTCTCGAAATAGGTGTTGAGATATGTGGCAGTCTCCTCCGGCGTCAGATGGGAAGCCTTTCCGGTAAATCCTGCCAGATCGGCGAACACAATCGTCATTTCCCGCAACTCGATATTGCGCGAACGTGTCATGCCTTCCTCGATCAGACGCGACACAAGCTCCCGGGGCACATATTTCGCGAACGCGTTCAACGCACCGACGGAGCCGTTGAAGGCCTGGTTAACGTCATCCAGTTCGGCCAGGCGGGAGCGCGGCAGACGCTGCGCGTCGTCGAAATTGAGTTGCCGGAGTTCCGCGGCCGAATTTGCCAGACGCGTCAGCGGCCGGCCCAGCATGCGGCCGATCAGGAAAGACAGGATCGCGCCGACGATCAAGACACCCAGCGCCACGTAGAGCACGACCCAGGTCTGGTCGAGAACCGCTCCGAATTCGTCCGCCCGGTAGAGCGTGCCGACGATCCAGCCGCTGGCCGGTCCGCTCGTGACCTCGCCGTATATCGCAGTGTACATGCCACCGTCAGCAGGAAACAGCTTGCCCTCAATGCCTTCGCCGATCCCCCGCCCTCGCGGCTGGTCATGCCAGAGCAGGCGGAGCGGTGTGCCGCTCAAGCCGCCAAGATCCGGGAGGACTGCGCCGGGAGAAGCTGCAAACTTCTCCTCCGGCACACCGTCAACAGCGATTGCCTTGTCGGAACCGGCGAGGAGAAAGATCCGCTGCCGCTCGTCCCAGGACATTTCGCGCGCCAGCCGGGCAAAAACCGTTTGCGGAAAGTACCCCAAAAGGATCTGTCCGTTTCCAAGGTCGATCTCCAGTTCCCGGACCGCGGTTGCGAACCCTTGCCGGTATTTGAACTCCGACCAGCTGGCCTCCGGCAGCCGGTCGCCGGGCGCTTCGTCGAGGACCGCGCGTCCGAGTTCGAGCTTCACACCCTCGGGAAGGAGTTCCAGATACGGCTTCAGATCGGAGGATGTCATCCTGCGCCCCGACTGCGCGGCATGGCTCGCGATCGATTGGAACAGGTGTTCCTGCCGCGTGAAAAAATTATGCAGGACTTCCTCGTGCCCCTTCAGCACGGCGCCCGCCTGTTCGTTCAGCAGCCGTTTCGCGATGTTGCGGTCGGAGGATGCAAGGAAGGCGATAATGGTCCCGCACATGACGACAAGGGAAATGGAGAAGACGAGACCAAGTGCGATGCCGACAGGAAGACGAAACGGTTTTTCCGCCGCAGATGGTCCTGCCTGCGCGGCGATGTCACCTTCCAGATGTTGCGTCAGCCCGCCAGCGCCGGTTTCAGCTTTTTTGTCCGGCGGGCGGCTCTCCGGCCCCATTTCTATCTCCAGTCACCGACCGTCGCCTGAATGATCGTCAAGGCCGCAACGGCCGCGGTATCCGCCCGCAGGATACGCGGGCCAAGAGGGATCGCGGTCACGAAGTCAAGGGCACGGAGCTGCGCCCGCTCGTCTTCGGAAAAGCCTCCCTCGGGGCCTACTATAACAGCAAGCGGCTGGGGACCCGCCTCTTTCATCTGCGCGAGCGTCAACAGGGGATTGTGCGTGCCCTCCGCCTCGTCACAAAACAGAAGCCGCCGGTCCGGGTGCATGTGGGGCCATTCGGCCAGCACCTCCCTGAGCGGCTGGGGACCGACAACTTCGGGGATGGAAAGGACACCGCACTGCTCGGCGGCTTCAATGACATTGGCTTCCATGCGTTCCAGGTTGATGCGGCTCGACTGCGTATGCTGTGTCATGACCGGCTGAAGGCTGCCGACACCCATTTCGACCGCCTTCTGGACCATGTAGTCCAGCCTTGCGTGCTTGAGAGGGGCGAACAGGTAGATCAGATCATTGTGCGCGGTCTGCTCCCGCGTACGCTCCATGATCTGAAAGGCGCATTCCCGGCGGCCGCCGCTGGAGATCTTCGCCAGCCACTCACCGTCGTTGCCGTTGAACACCAGGATGTAGTCGCCATCCTTCATCCGCAGCACGTTGATCAGATAGTTCGCCTGACCCCGGTCGGCCTCGATCCGGGCTCCTTCGGCGAGAATGTGCCGCAAGAACAGCCGCTGCATCTTGAACTCGTATTTTCCCATTGTTTTTAGTACGCCCTCGAATGTGCGTGTTTCAAGGCGGAAGATCGAGCCCGGAGCGAACTGCACATATTTCACTTGGATCGGGCGAAGCGCTTTTCCTGTCCAGGGCCATCCCCAACTGCATTGATGGACGAAGCTCCGTCACCTTGACCCTTGTCTCGCGAGCGGCCACTTTCAGAGCGAACAGAGGAATCACCCGCGTGAGCGAAACCCCATCCAACGTCGCCGAGTTTTCCGTTTCCGAGATCTCGTTCTCCATCAAGCGGACGATGGAAGACACGTTCGGCTACGTGCGCGTGCGCGGTGAACTGGGACGGATCTCCCGACCGGGCTCCGGGCACATCTACCTGGACCTGAAGGATGACCGGGCAGTCCTGTCCGGCGTGATCTGGCGTGGGGTTGCCTCGAAGCTGAAGATCCAGCCGGAGCAGGGCCTCGAGGTGATCGCCACGGGCAAGATCACGACGTTCCCCGGCCAGTCGAAATATCAGATGGTCATCGACGCTCTCGAGCCCGCAGGCGCCGGTGCCCTGATGGCCCTCCTGGAGGAACGCAAGAAGAAACTCGCGGCTGAGGGCCTGTTCGCGGAAGAGCGCAAGCAACCGCTGCCGCCCATGCCACGCGTCATCGGTGTGGTGACCTCGCCGACCGGCGCGGTCATCCGGGATATCCTGCACCGGATAGCCGACCGGTTTCCGCTGCATGTGCTCGTCTGGCCAGTGCGGGTTCAGGGGGAAACGTCCGGTGCCGAAGTCGCCAACGGCATTCGCGGCTTCAACGCGCTTGAAGCCGGCGGCGCCCTGCCGCGGCCCGACGTTCTGATCGTCGCACGCGGGGGCGGCAGCATCGAGGACCTGTGGGGTTTCAACGAGGAAGCCGTCGTCAGGGCGGCGGCGGACAGCAAGATCCCGCTGATCTCCGCCGTCGGTCACGAAACCGACTGGACGCTCATCGACCTTGCTGCCGACATGCGCGCGCCGACGCCGACCGGCGCGGCGGAAATGGCGGTGCCGGTCAAGGCCGACCTGATGGCGATGGTCGACGACCGGTCCAGGCGCCTCAATTCCGGGCTTGTCCGTTTCGTGACAGGCCGGCGAACCGAGTTGAGGGCCGCCAGCGCGGCCCTGCCCGCCCCGCAAGACCTGCTCGCCCTGCCGCGGCAGAAATTCGATTCCCTGGCAAGCGGTCTCGAACGGGCTCTCATCGTAAGCACCCGGAACCACCGTTCCGTGTTTGAAGGCCTGGCAGGCCGCCTGTCACCGCTTCTGCTGTCCCGGCTCAGCACCAAGGCGCGGCAGGATCTGGAGCAGGCCGGAGACCGGCAGCAACGCGCGCTTTCCGTGGCGATCGTGCAGAAGCGACAGGCCTTCGAGGCGCAAGCCGTGCGTCTGACACCAGCGCGCCTGTCGCAGCAGACGACCCTCGGCAAGGAGCGCATGGACGGTCTGTCCGAAAGGCTCGACCGGGCCTATCTTGCCCGCGTCACGCAGGAGAAATCAAAGCTCGACGGCTTGCAGAAACTGCTCAAATCGCTGTCTTACAAGGACGTGCTCGCGCGCGGCTATGCCGTCGTGCGGGATGAGAGCGGGCACCCTGTCCGCTCGTCGGCGGCCGTCGCGCCCGGGGCGCTGCTTGCCATCGAACTTTCCGACGGAAACATATCTGCCATTGCAGGAGATGCCGACGCGAATGCAGCGCCGCGCAAGAGCAAGGCCAGAACAAGTAAAATCGCCTCCCCCAAGTCCACACCTGAAGATCAGGGCGACCTCTTCTGACAGAGAGAGTATTCAAACAAGGAATTTTACACAAACCGGCAAGACAAAATTAAACAAGCCGCGTCTTTTCATTTGGCTTAACGCTCGTTTAACCAGTTCCCTTACCCCAATCTTAAGTTGTCCTGCATATGTTACCCACAATCTTGCCATAGGCTTTTGTACGGGGCAGTCAAATGCAGCGCAAACAATTCGGAAAACGCGGAGCGCATCAATCCGTTCCGCAATTCGGTGACCGTCAGACCGGGTACGCAGGCGCGGCTATGCCTGCCTATGCTGGCGCAGGCGGGGGTGCGGTCTATGCCGAAGACGGCGACAATTTTTCCATCGGCAGGGCGCTCTCCGGCTTCCTCTCGATCTTCTTCAGCTTCCATGGACGCATGGGCAGGATGGAATACTGGACCATCGGCACCGCGCGCTGGGTCATGGACATCATCCTTCTCGTGACACTGGTCATGTCCCAGTATTCCGAACTTCAGCGTGTTACGGCGCTCGAAGGCACGGTTTCGGAGAACGAGTATTCCATGATGGTGCTTGGCGCGCTGTTCGGCTCGACGACCGGGCTGGTCTGCATGTTCCTGATGCTTGTATCGGCGGTGTCCTACTGGTCAATACAGGTGCGGCGCAACCATGACCGGGATGCATCCGGCCTGCTGCTCCTGATCATCTTCGTTCCGATCGTCGGCTTCTTCTATGGGATCTGGATCTTCATCGCCAACGGGTTCTTCCCGGGAACACCGGGACCGAACAGGTTCGATACCGCACGCAGCCAGGCGCATGTTTTCGACTGAGCCAGAGCGGGTGTACTCACAAAAAGCGGATGGCCGCTATCGGCCGCCCGCAGGAAGCTGACATGCGGCGCTGCACGTCAGAGGTCAGCTTCTTAACGCTTTCGAGGCCTCGAGGATTCGTTCGGGTTATCGATCTCAACGAGAACGACTGAGTTTCCCGGTCAGATTCAGGCCATCGCGAATATTCAATCCCATCATAGTAAGGTTTGCCGCACCGGCGATCAGTTCGACTCCCTGCAAGAAGTAAAAGGTACTATCGAATTCGTCAGCGGCGGCCTTGCGAGCCAAGAACCAGGCGACTGGAACCAGGATCAGCAAACCGTTCAGCGCGATGATGGGCATACGTGTTTTCTTGGCTTTCGTTAGCGCATCCTTTCTTCTCCGGCCCATTGCCATCCCCGATCCGCCAACGATTACCATCGCAGGGACAAGAACGAGCATGCCCTTGAGGATCAAACCCTTGACGGCAGCAACCGTCTCGTGGCTTGCGAACAGTTCGCTGATCGCGGTGGACGTCCAGAAGAGGAAGATCATCAAAAAGCCGATGCCGCCTGCTAATGCGTGAACGCGTTTTTTCAACTTCTTTTCTCCAGTTCTCTTTTTCGCGGAGAGTTCACTCAGGCCGTACAGCAATTGGTAACGGCGATCTTTTCGAACAGGTGCGGCGCCGTGACGGCGCTCGACGGGTAGTGACTAAGCGCATTTTGAAACTCCGGATTGGAGAATGCCGCTCGGAAGTCGGCCACTGAGTCCCAGATGGCGTAATTCAGATACATGCTGCTTTCGCCCACCGCCTTGTGCAGTTGCGTGCTGATGTAGCCCGGCTGCTTCTTCATCCAGAGCGCGTCTTGTTTCCAAGCCTCAAGCAGAGCGCCCTGATCAGCGGTGTCAACGGTGAACAGGTTGACCAAAACGACTGGCCCGGCTTCGACGCCCAGTTGTTGTTCAATCGGAAATTCGGGATCGAGTGGTTTGAAGTTGACCATCCAATTTACTCCTTGAGTGTCTGTCTTATTTGGTGACATGTTGTCAATTTAAACTCATTAATCAAATTGACAATGCATTGTCAATCTAATAAGCAGACGACATGAAAAAAGAGCAATGGACAAAGTCCGGAGAAGCAGTGACGGCGCTGATACTGGACGTGTTTCGATTGAACGGTCGACTACAACTTGCCGGGGACCGGCTCGTTGCGGAGCTCGGATTGACAAGCGCGCGCTGGCAAGTCCTTGGAGCCATCGCGTATGCCGAGCGGCCGGAATCGGTGGCGTGGCATGCGCGCACCATGGGCGTTCACCGGCAGGGCATTCAACGCATCGTGAATGAACTGGAAAAGGAAGGAATTGTCGAGTTCCAGCCAAATCCTCACCACAAACGAGCGCACCTCGTCACACTGACCGAGAAGGGCCAAAACCTGTTTGAAGCCGCAATCGCGTTACAAGTCCCCTGGGTGAATGATCTCTCCAATGGCCTCTCGCCAGCTGACCTCGCAACCACGCGAGAGGTCATCAGTCTCCTGAAACGGCGTCTGTAAGCAGTCTCAGGGTTCGGCCGTCCGCGCGCCGCCTTGCGGTCTGCAAGTGGCGCAATGGTCCTCGCCGGCAGGCTTATGGCGCTACAATGACGCGACCATTGGTGAATTCGCACGGCGGTGGGTGGACGTTCAACCTGTGAAATAAGAATGCCGCTGGAAGAGAGGTTCTCCAGCGGCATTTTTTGGTCAAACCATCGATGCGGTTAACATTGCCCGCATCTTCGCTTTCCCGCTTCAGCCCATCAGGGAGGGCAGGATCGTGATGATCGAGGGGAATGCCAGCAGACCGGCAATGGTCAGGACGTCGGCAACAAAGAACGGAATGCAGCCGCGGAAGACTTCCTGGACCGGTATATCCGGCCGCACGCCCGAGACCACGAAACAGTTCAGTCCTATGGGTGGCGTGATCAGACAGAGCTCCGCCATCTTGACCACCAGGATCCCGAACCAGATCGCGCAGGCTTCACCCGACATGCCGAAGGCACTGTCCGCCGCCGAAACACCCTCGCCGCCATTCAGGGCGATCACCGCCGGATAGACGACGGGAAGCGTCAGGATCAGCATGCCGATCGCATCCATGAACATGCCGAGCACGGCATAGGCAAGCAGAATGCAGATCATGACGATCCAGGGTGAGTATTCCAGCCCGACGATGAAGTCACGGAAAGCATCCGGCAACCCGGCGAAGCCCAGGAACCGGACATAGACGAGAACGCCCCAGATCAGCGTGAAGATCATCACGGTGAGCTTCGCGGTTTCGTGCAGCGCCTGTCCGAGCTGCTTTGCCTTCATGCCCTTGGCAAAGGCAACGACGAGAACCACGAACGCGCCCAGCGAGCCGGCCTCCGTGGGTGTTGCCAGCCCGAAGAAGAACGAGCAGAAGATGATCGCGACCACGGCAATGATCGGAAGCGTTCCGGGCACGCTCTCGAACCGCTCGGCCCAGGTGAAGCCCTTGACCGCAGGTGCGTCACCCCGCCAGGCCGACACCGCCACGATGATCGCAACGTAGATCAGGGCGGAGAAGACCCCGGGCAGGAAACCGGCGATCAGCAGCTTGCCGACAGACTGCTCGACCAGGATCGCGTAGATCACGAGGATGGCGGAAGGTGGAATGAGCGAGGCGAGCGTGCCGCCCGCGGCAACGACGGCCGCCGACAGACGCTTGGAATATCCGGCCGCGAGCATTTCGGGAATGGCCACGCGTGCGAACACGGCAGCGGTCGCGACCGATGCGCCGGACACGGCTGCAAAGCCTGCCGTCGAAAACACGGTTCCGACCGCCATGCCGCCGGGCAGCCAGCCAAGCCAGCGTTTCGCAGCCTCGAACAGCTGCTTGGTAAAGCCGGCATAGAACGCCAGGAAGCCGATCAGGATGAAGGTCGGCAGCACGGACAGTGCATAGGTTACGGACTTGGAATGCGGGATCGTGCCCGCCATCTTGAGGGCGACGAAAAAGCCGCGTTCGAACCCCATTTTCATGGAGAAGTGAATGATCAGGCCGACAAGGCCGGTAAAGGCCGCGGCGAATGCGACGCGCACGCCGAAAATGACCAGAACGAGCAAGACGCCTGTCATGAGAAGACCGACTTCAAACGGGGTCATTTGGAGCCCTCCCCTTCCGTGTCTTCGCCGAAGGCTTCCTCAATTTCATGTTGGGCGACGTCCTCCACCTTCTCGATGACGGGAACCGCCACGGGCTCGCGCGAGGGATCGGCAACAAGGCGCGCATAGCCGTAGATCTGCAGGAGCAGCCGCAGGAACAGGACACTGAGTGCAACCGGGACAACCAGTTTCGACGGCCATGTCGGCAAGCGGATGTCCATCGTGCTGTCACCGATGTTCCAGGAGCGGTCGAAGTGGTACCACGCCCCCCAGATCAGCAGCGCGACGGTGAAGGCAATCAGAATCACGCCGAGCATTTCGCAGATGTAGAGCGCGCGCCCACGAAGCTGGCCGAGCACGATCTCCATCCGTATATGCCCGCCGACACGCTGACAGTAGGCAACACCGGCGAACGCAAAAACCGCCATGGCCTGTTCGGTTATGTCGATGAAGCCGGGGATCGGGGTGTTGAACAAGAGGCGTCCGAACACCTGCGCCACGGCGAGGAAGATCAGTGCGATGATCGAGAAAGCGGCGATCAAGTTGAACCCGTTTTCAACATGGGCCAGCAGCCCGCTGAAACGGATGTAGGTCGTCGGTCGCTCCTCACCGGAACGTCCCGCAGGATCAATTGTCATCATGATTGTAAAGCCCCGGGTCAAGCTCTCCGGCGTTCTAGAAAACGCCGGAGAGCGATTGGTGCAAACCAGGTCGGCCGGTTTATTCGGCGATGGTTTTCTTGACCATGTCGAGCAGTTCCTGAGCCGGAAGGCCGGCGGCTGTCTGCTCTTCGATCCAGGCGTCATGGATCGGGCCGGCCTTTGCGGCAAAGGCGCTGAGTTCGTCGTCGCTGAATTCCACTTCAACGATGCCGCGTTCCTTCAGCTCCGGCCACCATTTGTCGTAAACCTTGGCGTAGGTCGCCAGGTAATGATCGAGTGCCGGATCGACGGATGCGTCAAGGGCCGCCTTGAAGTCATCCGGCAGGGCCTCGTAGGCCTCCACGTTGACGACGACCGGGCAATGGACGGTGCCGGGGTTGAGGTTCTTGGTCCACCAGTCCGCGACTTCAACCACCTTGAACGACAGATGCGCGTGGGGCGCGAAGCCGGCGGCCTGAACGGTTCCGGAATCGATTGCCTGATAGGTTTCCGAGGCGGTGACCGATGTCGGCACAGCGCCCGCAGCTTCCATCAGCTTGCCCAGCCCACCGAGCGCGCGGACGCGCATGCCGTCAAAGTCGGCAACCGACGCAGGCACTTCGCCCTTGCCGGCGAAGTTGTATTGCGGCATCGGCGACGGCATCAGCAGCTTTGCGTTCCAGCGGCCAAGATCCGCCTGAACAGCCGGATGGTCGTAAAGCGCCTTGGCGACCTTGACCTCGGTTTCCAGATCATTGACGCCCAGGAACGGCAGCTCCAGAACCGTCAGCGTGGGGTTCTTGTCGGCGTGGTAAGACGCGCAGAACTGCGCCATTTCAAACGCGCCGAAGGAAATTCCGTCCAGGTTCTCGCGCGACTTGGACAAGGCGCCACCGTAGTGCAGCTTGATCTCGAACTTGCCGTCCGTTTTGGCCGAAACCTCTTCAGCCAGCTTTTCGACGTGCTCGGTAAAGGCGCGGCGCTTGCCCCAGAGCGACACGTTCCAGGTTAGGTCTGCGGCGAATGTTTCAGTGGCAAAAATAGCTGTAAGCGCGACCGCGGAAACTGCGGTTGCGGACTTCAAAGAGAAGAGCATGAAATCCTCCCAGAGATTGTGCTCATTATCCTTGGACACTGAACCCGCGCGCGTTTCGACACGCGGACCCGTTCCAAGTCGAACAGCTTAAAGCATGCTCCGTGCCAGTCACGCGCAAATGAAGGAAATCAGCGAATCTGAAGGACTTTTTCCCGGGAACGTCGCGTCAATTTGGCGATCGATCGGCAATAACTTGCCGATCGAAGCAGGCTGTCGGCAAGTTTCCGCTCAACCTTCCGGGATATCCGTCATACCCGTCTGATCGCGCGTCAAGCCGTGGCGGGTCATCTTCTCGTTCAGTGTCCGGCGGGGAAGGTTGAGCTCCCTGAGCACATCCCCAACACGTCCCTTGTGCCGGCGCAGCGCACTTTCGATCAGGTTGCGTTCGTATTCGTCCATCAACGCCTTGAGGCCATCCGACCCCTTGGGCGCGGCAAGCCCCTTGTGGCCGGTGACCAGGATTTCCAGCGGCTGAGGACTGACACCTGCGTTCAGGACAAAGCGTTCGGCCGCGTTGCGAAGCTCGCGGACATTGCCGGGCCACGGGTAGGTCTGCAGGAAAGCTTCGTCGCGCGCGGAGACATCCGGTGCGTTCAGGCCATACTGGGCAGCCAGCCGGTTCAGGAACGTGTCGAACAGGAGCAGGCTGTCGCGCCCACGCTCGCGCAACGGCGGCACATGGAGTTCGATCGCGTTCAAGCGGAACAGCAGGTCTTCCCGCAACCGTCCGGTGCTGACCGCCTCGCGGGGGTCGAGGTTCGACGCACTGACGAGACGGATGTCGACGTCGACCGATCTGGCGCCGCCGATCCTGTCGACTTTCCGTTCCTGGAGCACACGCAGCAGCTTGGGCTGCAGCGCGAGTGGCATCGACACGATCTCATCCAGGAAGAGAACGCCTTCATGCGCCGTCTCGATGCGGCCGATATGCTGACGGTCGGCGCCGGTGAACGCCCCGGCCTCATGACCGAACAGTTCCGCCTCGACCATCGCCTCGGGCAATGCGGCCGCGTTGATGGCGACAAAAGGGCCGTCCTTTCGGTTGCTGAAATCGTGGAGCGCCTGGGCAATCACTTCCTTGCCGGTCCCCGTTTCCCCCGTAATGAGGACGGCCGCGTCGGTCCCGGCGAAATGCAGGATCTGCTGGCGCAACGTATGCATCGCCGGGCTGTTTCCGATAAGGCGGCTTTCAAGGCCGGCGCCATCCGACAGCTGTTGCTTGAGCGCCCTGTTTTCTATGACGAGCGCCCGCTTGTCCGCCGCGCGGCGCACGACCTCGGCGATGTGATCCGGATCGAACGGCTTTTCTATGAAGTCATAGGCGCCCGCCCGCATCGCCTCAACGGCCATCGGCACGTCGCCGTGGCCTGTTATGAGCACGACCGGCAGATCCCTGTCGAGCTCGCCGATCCGGAGCAGGAGAGACAGGCCGTCCTCGCCTTCCAGCTTGACGTCGGAGACGACGCAGCCGTCAAACTCCTGGGACAGCCTGGACATGGCCTCGTCAGCCGTGGCGACCTCAACTGTGGCAAACCCGGCAAGCCGGATCCACTGCCGCAAGGCGGCCCTCATGGAAGGATCGTCGTCGACGATCAGAACCTTGCGGCTGTCCTGTTGTCCCGTCATTCTGCGGCTTCGTTTTCCAGATCGAGTGGCGGATCGGTCCGGGCCATGTCGCTTTCCACAGCGGGAAGTTTCAGCTCGAACACCGCTCCCTTAGGCGTATTCGCCCTGACGGACAAGCTGCCGCCCAGGTCATCTGCAAGGCGCATGGAGATCGCGAGCCCTAGCCCCATGCCGCCCGAACTGGTCTTGGTGGAAAAGAACGGGTCAAAAATACGCTCCAGAAGATCGTCTGGAATGCCCGGCCCGTTGTCGGAAATCCTGAGGACGATCTCGTTGCCGGCAGCTGCAGCCTCCAGCCTGACATATCCATCGTCCTCGCCCGCCGCCGCATCGGCGCCGTTGCGCAACAGATTGACCAGGATTTGTTCGACCCTGAGCGGTGCCGTCTCGACATCGAGATCCGCTTCGGGCAGGTCCAGTTTCAGGACAACCCCGGTTTCCTCGAACCTCGGACGGGCGATCTTTTCCGCCGCTTTGACGCTTTCCCTTAGGTCAATCTTCTCGATGCGGCTTTCGCCAGGACGCGCAAACCGCTTCAGCTCCTGGGTCAGGCTGGCCATGCGGAGCTGAATAGAGTCGATTTCTTCAAGATTCTCGACGGCTGTCGTGGTGTCACCCTTGTCCAGGAACTTGCGCGTTCCGGCAACGAACATCCTGAGAGCGGCAAGCGGCTGGCTCAGCTCGTGGACGACGGCCGCAGACATTTCACCAACGGCCGCAAGCCGGTTGGACCGGGCCAGACCGCGCTGCGCTTCCAGCAGTTCGCGCTCGATACGCCTGCGTTCCTGGATCTCGCCGACGAGGCGCGAATTAAGTTCCTTCAGGTCCGCGGATTCCTGCCGCAACTGTACGGAGGTCTTGCGCAAACGCCGTCCGCGCAGCACCAGCAGGATGATCGCATAGACCAGACACAGCGCGATGGCGGCGGTCCAGATCGGCAAGACGCTCTTGCGGGTCTCTTCCAGAGGAACCAGGAAGTGAAGCGTCCATCCGAGCAGGCCCACATCCGCCGCGTTGTGCCGGAAGACGTTGCCGTCGATGGTGAGCAATTTGCTCTTGCTGACGGGCTGATCGCTGACAGGATCCAGGTCCTGAGTGGCATATTGACGGGTCGTGTCGATCGTTTCCCGAACAGCCGAAGGCAGCTCTGCAAGCGTTCTGTAGCGCCATTCCGCACGGCTGGACAGAAAGATCACGCCGTTTTCGTCAGAGGCGAAAACCGTCTCGCCGCCCTCGGCCCAGGCCGCCTCGAGCGGACGCATGTCGACCTTCACGACAGCAACCCCCGTCGGCATTCCGGACACCGGTGTCGGACGCGACAGGAACAGGCCCGGCTCCCCAAGCGTCGCGCCGATCGCGAAGAACTGACCCTCCTCGCCATCGATCGCAGACTTGAAATAGGGCCGGAAGGCATAGTTTCGGCCGACGAGGGAAAGCTCGTCGAGCCAGTTGCTCGCTGCCAGTGTCGTCCCGTCGCGGTTCATCACGTACAGAAGATCGGCTCCCGAATTGTCCGCCATTTCCTGAAGAAACCGGTTCGCCGTTTCATCGGGTTTGCCGGTGGCCAGGGCGGAGGTCGCCCTCGGGTCGCGGGCGATCATGTAGGGCAGATAGCGGTATTTCTGGTATTCGCCGAGAATGGTCTGGCGATAAAGCGTCAGCCGTTCGGCGGCCTTGCGGTCGACGCCGTCTTCGTCCAGATCCATGAAGAGCTGGACGAGCACAAAGGCTGCAGCCAGAAACACAAGAGGCGGCAATGCCAGGAAGAGCCAGCGTTTCGTCATGCTCACCTTATCGCGTATTTTTCCCGCACGCGCCAGCCGGCCGCTCGCAAGCCAGCCTTTGCGAAAGAAAATGATTGATACGCGTCAAGGACGCGGTTCAAGTGGTCCCACTAGACTGTTTTCAGTGACCTGGCGCTGAAACTGCGGCCCAAGGAGGGACAAATGCCCATCAAAGACATATTGACCATTCTCGACCTTTCAGGCGATCAGCCTGCAGCGAAATACGCATTGGAATTCGGCCGCACACATGATGCGCACGTAACCGGACTTGCCCTCGCATTTGAGCCCGTCGTACCGGCTTTCGCCGCAGCTCCGATGCCCGTGGACTACATGCAGGCCGCCCACGAACAGGCGATTGCCGCTGCCAACGAAGCCAAGAAGGATTTCGACGAGCTTGCACGCCTCGCCGCCGTCAACAACGAAGGCCGCATTGCGGAAATCCTGACCGGCGGCCCCCTGGACAGCGTACTGGTCAACTGCCGGCCCACCGATCTCGTTGTCATCGGCCAGACCAATCCGGACCGGCCCGAACCGATGCGGGAACTTCTCATTGAAACGGTTCTTTTCGAAAGCGGCGTGCCGGTCCTGCTTGTTCCCTATATCGGCAGCAACGCATTCCAGCCCAAGAACGTGCTTGTCGGCTGGGACGGCAGCTCAACGGCCACGCGGGCCATTCACTCCGCGCTTCCCGTTCTGGAGAAAGCCGACAACATCACTGTTCTGGTGATTGAAAAACGGGCGCAATCGGACCACGGCCAACCCGGCGCGGAGGTTGCCAATTACCTTGCGCGGCACAACATGAACGTCACGGTGGACGTTGTCACCAACCCGCAGACGGGTGTTGCCGATGCCGTGCTCAACCAGGTGTCAGACAACGGCCACGACCTTGTCGTCATGGGCGGATACGGGCACAGCCGCATGCGCGAATTCCTGTTCGGCGGTGCGACGCGCGAAATCCTTGAGGCGATGACGGTTCCGGTGCTCATGGCGCACTGAGCCTTTCTGTCACGGCGTCCTCCCGCGGACCGGATGAGAACCGGTCCGCGGGACACTTTTTTTGTCGCAAAACTTCGCTAGGGTACGGACCCATAAATGAAGCCGTTTTGTGAAAAGGCCCTTTTTCCGTGACCATTCGCAACCTTGAAGGTTTCTTCTCGCCTGCCTCCATCGCCGTGATCGGCCCGTGCCGGCATCCCGGCGCGATCACGGCAAAGCTTCTGGATTGCCTGCAATCCTTCGAACCTGCTCATGCCGTCCATCTTGTCGGGATTGAGACGGACCTCTCCATCAACGGGCAAAGGGTCGCCTCGCTTGACGACTTGCAGAACATGCCGGACCTGGCGATCTGGCTCGGCCCGTCCGGGGCGCTTCCGGAAACAATCGAAAGGCTCGGGTCGGGAGGAACACGTGCCGTTCTGATCCCCTCACCGGGTTACGAATCGTGGCCGGAAGACCTGATGCAGGCGTGCAGGGAAGCGGCGCGCAAGTTCAACCTGCGCCTGATTGGCCCGGGAACCCTCGGCATCGCCGTCCCTTCCTCCAATCTGAACGCACTGCTCAGCGCTGAAACCCCGGCGCGGGGCGACATCGCGTTTTTCTCCCGATCCAGCGCCGTGCTGAATGCAACGCTTTCCTGGGCAAAAACCCACAATACGGGGTTTTCAGCTGTGGTGTCGCTGGGTGCGCGCATTGATGTCGACCTCGGCGACCTGATCGACTATTTCGCCCAGGACTACCGCACACGCTCCATCGTGCTGCACCTGGAAGGGATCGCCTTTCCCCGGAAATTCATCTCTGCAGCCCGTGCGGCTGCGCGCAGCAAACCCGTGATCGTCATCCGGTCAGGCAAGAGCCTGGATGCCGGGGGATCGGGCCGCACGCATGCCGGGCGGCTGGCAACCACCGATCTCGTTTATGAAACCGTGTTCCGGCGCACCGGCCTGCTGCGCGTCTACGATCTCGACGAGATGTTCGAAGCGCTCGAAACGCTGTCCCATATTCGCGTGCCGAAGTGCAACGAGATCGCCGTGATCGCGAACGGGCGCAGCCTTGCCAGTCTGGCTGTCGACCGGCTGCAGGATCTCGGCGGTCAGTTCGCGACACTCAGCGCCGACACCAGAAAACAACTCGAACCGGTCTGCCGCGCCGCTTCGGACACTGACGTCACGGCCGCTGCGGGCGGCTCGGTCATTCTCACGGAGACCGTCACGCCGGACGACATCTCGTCGGCCATCACCACGGTGCTCAAGGATCCGTCCGTCGACGGCGCGATCGTGCTCCAGGCGGCCAGCGCGTTCACCCCCCTGAAATCGATTGCCGAAGCGGTCATGAACGCCTCCGCGGCGGACAAGAAAAGGACCGGTAGAAAAAAGGCGCTTGTCACCGGCCTTATCGGGAGCGACGGCACGATCCGGGCGGAACTGACGGCCGCGAAGATACCCAACTATGCCAGTCCGGCCGAGGCGGCACGCAGCCTCATGCATCTGGCGCATGATGCCCAGGCACGCGAATTCCTGATGGCAGTGCCTCCGAGCCTGGCGGCAAGTTTCTCCCCCGATGCGACTCGCGCCCGGACCATCGTCGAAGCGGCACTCGGTCAGGACCGGAGCTGGCTCGATCCGGAAGAGGTCTGCGACATCCTGAAGGCCTACGATCTGCCAATCATGGAAACCCGCATGGCCGCATCGGCCGAAGAAGCGGCGGAGTTGTCGGCCGGTTTCTTCAAGACGTCCCGGCATTGCGTCGCAAAACTCATCTCGCCAGATCTGCCGTTCAAGTCCCGGATCGACGGCGTCCGCCTCGGACTTGATCACCCGGACGCGGTGCGCGCAGCCGCGCAGGAGCTGATCGAAAACACGAGAAGGGATTACCCGGGCGCGGCGATCGCGGGGATCTCGGTTCATCCGATGTTAGAGGATCGCCACGGAATGGAACTTTACCTCGGCCTTGCCGAAACACGGGAATTCGGTCCGGTGCTCGTGTTCGGCCATGGCGGGACCTCCATCGAGGAAAGCCGGGACATTGCGCTCGAGCTGCCTCCGCTCGACCTCAAACTGGCGCAGGCACAAATCGATCGCACCCGGATTTCAAAACTCCTTTCGGGCGGCCCCTCCCGGCCTGCCCTAGACAAGGAGGCGCTGGCCGAGGCCCTGGTCAAGCTGTCGCAGATCACCATAGACATTCCGGAGATCCAGGAGCTCGACATCAATCCGATCGTCGCGTTGCCGTCAGGACTCATTGGTCTCGATGCGCGCATGACGCTCTGCCACCCCGAAAAGCGTCCCGGGCGAACCGGCGCGTCCCGGCTTGCAATCGCACCCTATCCCCAGGAATGGGAGCAGACGCTCACGCTCAAGGATGATCGCAGTATCTTCGTGAGACCGGTCAGGCCGGAGGACGAGGAGCTTTTCAGAGCGTTCTTCGAAACCATCACACCGGAAGATCTGCGGCTTCGTTTCTTCGCGCCGGTAAGAGATTTCAGCCATCGGTTTCTGTCGCGGCTCACCCAACTCGACTATGCGCGCGCAATTGCGTTCGCCGCCATCGATCCGGCATCCGGAGATCTGCTTGGCGTCGTGCGTCTTCACGCCGATCCGGATCACCAGACCGGGGAGTATGCGGTGATGGTCCGCTCCGACCTCAAGGGCGTCGGCCTCGGGTGGTCGCTCATGAAGCTCATTATCCGCTACGCAAGGGTGGACGGGATCCAGACCATCAAGGGTGAGGTGCTGAAGGAAAACACCTCGATGATCTCCATGTGTCAGGCACTCGGTTTCACCATCGGGACCTCACCAGACGACCCGGGCATCGCGCTCGTGACGCTGACCGTCGGAGACGTTCCGGCCGACGATTGAAACTGTCTCTCGATTTTCGATCGAGTTCTGGCTTAGTCTGGGAGCGAGCGGCGCTGCTGGAAGGGGGATCTATATGGACAGCAAGGCGAAGCGGATCCTGGGAGCGGTCTCGATACCCTCTTTCATGATCGGTACGGACTTTACCGGAGCCATGCTCCTGGTGACCCCGATCGAACAGGAATACTCGGTCGACATCACGACGACGCAATGGATCCTGAACGCCTATGCCCTCACGCTTTCCATGGGGCTGGTTGCGGGCGGGCGCCTTGGAGACCTGCTCGGACACCGCCGCTATGTTCTCATCGGCCTCGGCATCTTCTTCCTCGCCTCCCTCGGCTGCATTCTCGCGCCGGATGTCAACACGCTGATTTTCGCGCGGGCTGCCCAGGGCGTCGGGTCGGCCCTGATCTGGCCCTGTATCCTGGCTCTGGCGGCCACCTCGGTCGAGGAAGACGAACGCGGCAAGGCCATGGGCATCCTGATGGGGACGGTCGCGGCCGGAAACGTACTGGCGCCGTTCATTGCCGGATCGCTCTCCGCGCTCGGGGACTGGCGCGGCTTTTTCGTCTTCAACGCCATCTTCGCGGTCATCGCAGCGGCGCTGATCTTCCGTTACATCGACCGCGAAAAGGACCATGCAGCCAACGAGGCCGTCGACGTGACCGGCATGGCAGTGCTGGCGGTCGCGGTATTCTGCCTGCTGTTCGCCCTGGATACGGGCGCCGACAATGGCTGGCTATCCGTTCCCACCCTGTTGCTCCTGGGCGGTTCCATCGTGTTTTTCGTCGGCTTCCCCCTTGTCGAGCAGCGCGTCAAGGATCCCATGATCCCGCTGTCGATGATGCGCAATCACCAGTTCGTGCGAACGCTCGCGCTCAACGGCCTCCCGGCCGTCGTCCTGTTCCTTTGCCTGCTCTACCTGCCGCAATACATGCAGAAGGTGCTCGGCTGGTCGATCTTCTGGAGCTCGATGGGCATGCTGCCGCTGGCGGTGGTGCTGGCGACGATGAACCTTCTGGTCGGCAACTACTACAACGCGATCGGACCGCGAAAGCTGATGGCAGCCGGCAATGCCTGTCTCATTCTCGGCTGCGTCCTGACGCTGTTCCTGCAGACGTCCTGGGGCTACACGGCGCTCATTCCGGTGATGCTCGTTGTCGGGCTCGGGGGCGGACTGGTCTTCGGACCGGCGGGAACGGCGGCGGTCAACGCGGTCGGCGCCAAGGGCGCAGGGCTTGCCGGCGGTCTTTCCTTCATGTTCCATCTCGGGCTCGGAGCGATTGGCATTGCCTGCGCGACGGCGATGATGTTCATCGCTGCGGTCCGGAAGGTCGAAGCGGTCACCTCCGCGGCCAGCGTTACCCTGCCGGTGGGAGACGTACGCGTGCTCGCCGCCGGGACACTCGAAGATCCTGCCGTGAAGGCGATCACGGGGCGTTTTTCGGGCAATGAAGCAGATGCAGTCGTGAACGCGGTGCGCGAGTCCTTCGCCACCGGCCTCCATGCGGCCTTCTGGTTCGGCCTCGCCGTTGCCATTGTCGGCTTCATCGTCGCGGTCAGCATCGACGAGAGCAAACTCAAGACCGATGCCCCGGAAGAGGAAGCCGCAGAGATCTGAGCGAAAACTCACTCAACGATTTGCTTCGGCCGCCCTGCGCAGCTGGCTCAGCGTCGCCGCCGGGGTGATTGCCTCGGGATCGAGCATCAGATGCAGGATAGCCGGTTTGCCGGATGCGCGTGCCGCCACAAAGGCGGGGCCGAAGTCCTCCGTCGTTTCCACGCGCGCACCAAACGCGCCGTAACTTTCAGCCAATGCGGCAAAGTCCGGATTGACCAGCCGTGTTGCCGACGGGCGGCCGGGATAGGTCTTTTCCTGGTGCATCCTAATCGTGCCGTACATGCCGTTGTCGATGGCCAGCACGATGATGTTGGCGCCGTCCTGGCAGGCGGTTCCGAATTCCTGCATCGTCATCTGAAGACAGCCGTCGCCGGCAAAACACACCACTTCCCTCTCCGGAAACATCAGCTTGGCGGCCACCGCGGCCGGCAGTCCGTAGCCCATTGAGCCGGATGTCGGCGCCGCCTGTGTGCCGTACCGGCGGAAGCGATGAAAGCGGTGCAGCCAGGTCGCGTAGTTTCCCGCCCCGTTGGTGCAGACGGCATCTTCCGGCAGGTTTTTCTCCAGCCAGTCCATGACACCCGACATCTGCAAACTCCCGGGGATCTCGGGACGTGCACCGGACCAGTCCAGATAGTCCCGATGCGCGTCTTCCGCCGTTCCCACCCAGCCGATCTCGTTCGGCGGCTGCAAGCCTTCGGCTGCCTTGCAGAAGGCGGTCGGACTGGCGTTGATTGAAAGATCGGCCCGGTAGACGCGCCCGAGTTCCTCCGCATCGGCGTGGACATGCACCAGCGTCTGTGCCGGGGATGGAATGTCCAGAAGGCTGTAGGACTGGCTCGGCATTTCGGAAAGCCGGCCACCCGCCAGCAGCACGAGATCCGCGTTCTTGATCCTCGCGAGCAGTTTCGGATTGATCCCGATGCCGACGTCACCCGCATAATTCGGGTGGAGATTGTCGAACAGCATCTGGCGCCGGAAGGAACATGCCACCGGAAGCTCGAACCTCTCCGAGAAGCGCGTGAAGGCGGCAACCGCGTCTTCCGACCAACGGCTTCCGCCCAGAATGGCAATCGGGCGCTCGGCGGCCCAGAGGCGCTTCTGCAGGTCCGCCATCTGCGTCAGCCCCGGATAGGTTTCCACCTGCTCCCACGCGGGTGGCTGCGCGACCGCTGCGGTTTCGACGAGCATGTCTTCGGGAAGCGCGAGCACAACGGGGCCGGGCCGGCCCGAGGTCGCCACATGAAACGCCCGCGAGAGCATTTCGGGCACCCTGTCGGCCTGATCGATCTCGGCGACCCACTTCGCGATACCGCCGAACATCTGGCGATAGTCGATTTCCTGGAACGCCTCGCGCTCCCGCATGCCGCGCTCGATCTGACCGATGAACAGGATCATCGGCGTGGAATCCTGAGCGGCGATGTGAACGCCCGCCGACGCGTTGGTCGCGCCCGGGCCGCGCGTTACCATGCAGATGCCGGGTTTGCCGGTCAGTTTGCCATAAGCGTCCGCCATCATCGCGGCGCCGCCTTCCTGGCGGCAGACGGTTACAGGGATAGACGCATCATACAATGCGTCGAGCACGGCCAGATAGCTCTCGCCAGGCACGCAAAAGACCCGTCCGGTTCCATGCCGCTCCAGCGCGCCAACCAACAATTCCCCACCGGTTTTCCGGTCCATGTCACCCATCCTGATGCTTTCGAATTCCACCGGTCATTCTATAGCGTAACAAACAGGTTGCTGTCAGAGCGTGAAATCAGATTTATTTGAAATGGGTTCATTCCAGAATGGATTGATATTGTCCTGGTGACCTTGAAACGATCGCCCGAGGGAGAGGTCGTCGGGATAGCCAACCTCCTCTGCGTCATGCCATGGCGCGACCATGGCACGCATGCCGTGACGGTGCCGCTCGACGGGCTTCGCGTGCGGAGGGCAATCGGAATGGATTGCAGGATCAAGTCCACTGCTGTCCGGTTTGGAAAGTACTGTCGAACTTATGTCGTTGAGAAAGGAACATAGTTCCGTGCTGCGCCAAATCGGGATACGGAATTGTTCCCCCGATTTGTCGTCCCGGTTTGCCGTGCAAGCGGCAAGACCGGGACCCAGTACCCATTGTGGCCGGAGACTGAAACAAGACGGAAAATCCGGTGGTTACTGGCTTCCGGCCTTCCGCTGCGCTTCAGCCGGAATGACAAGTTTGTTGACTGCGGACCGCCTTACCAGATCAATTCCGAGTTAAACCGGACAGCAGTGGGCGTGATCATGGCATCCATGCCGTGACCGTGCCACGTGACGGGCTCCCCGTGTGGAGGTCAATCGGCATGGATTGCAGGGTCAGGCCCTGCAATGACTAACAGGAGGGGGACGTTGTCAAGGTAACCGCGCCCCCCAAACTGGTCATGCCATGGCTCGACCATGGCATCCATGCCGTGGCTGTGCCGCTCGAAAGGCTTCCCGTGTGGAGGGCAATCGGAATGGATTGCAGGATCAAGTCCTGCAACGACCGAGAGAGGGCGTGGCGACTGGGAGACAAACTCTCCACCGCGTCATGCCATGGCTCGACCATGGCATCCATGCCGCTCCTCCTCCGCCAGCGCTGAGCGGGGCTATCAAGAATTCAGAAACCGCTTGAGATCATGCCACTCGGGATTGTTGGATTCGATCAGGTCGATTTTCCATTTCCGTGGCCAGGACTTGATCGCCTTCTCGCGCGCAATTGCTTGACCCGCAGCCGGATGTTCCTCGTACCAGACCAGACGCAGAGCGCCATAACGCCGGGCAAATGCGGAACCACGCCCGCTTTCATGCTCGAAAAGCCGGCGAAGAAGATCATTTGTGACACCCGTGTAAAGCGTGCCGTTCTTCCGGCTCGTCAATATGTAGACCCAGTACTGCCTCATGGCCCCATTAAAATGAGAAATTGATTGTACAATCAGAGTAAACACTAAAAAAGTGTATGAGAAGCGCAGATTGTCCCGATGGTGAGATCGACTGTGCTGTCATGCGGTGACGGTGCCATGCGATAAGCCCTTCCGCTTGGAACTCAATCGGCATGGATTGCAGGGTCAGGCCCTGCAATGACTAACAGGAGGGGGACGTTGTCAAGGTAACCGCGCCCCCCAAACTGGTCATGCCATGGCTCGACCATGGCAACCATGCCGCGACGGCGCTACTCGACGGGCTTCCCGTGTGGAGGGCAATCGGAATGGATTGCAGGATCAAGTCCTGCAATGACCGGCAGAGGGTAGGCGCCCGAGACACAAAACCTCTACCCGGTCATGCCATGGCTCGACCATGGCATCCATGCCGTGACTGTGCCGCTCGAAAGGCTTCCCGTGTGGAGAGCAATCGGCGTGGATTGCAGGATCAAGTCCTGCAATGACCTACCGGGGGAGTGGTGACCGGGAGACAAAACCGCTCCACCCGGGCTTGCTCCGTCCCGGGGAGGGAACGCCCTGCGGAAGAACAAATGGCTGCCAAGTCCTCGCTCGTCAGACCGGCAGGACCGTGACGACCTGGAACGTGTGCATGTCGCCATCCTCGTCCTTGATGGAGACGTATTCGCCGGGATTGAAGGCGTGCGCGCCAAAGCGGTAGCCGGCTTCGTCGTCATCGTCGCCGTCGATATCGTAGTGGAACGCCCAGGACCCGCCGGGACGATGGATCAGATGACCGATCTCCTCCTCCTCGGCTCCCCAGAAACGGCGCACACGGCAGTGATCGCGTTCCTTTTTCCAAAGCGCCGCGTCGATGTGACCTGTTTCGTCAAGCGGTGCCGTGAACTCATATCCGTGTCTTGCAGATCCTTGAGGAAAGTCCCGGGTCCTTGCGAGATTCAGCCTGATCTTTCTCAGCGCCTGATAGTCAGTCATCGATTCCTCCTGTAAAGAACGTGCAACCATTCTTGCCAATTCCCCCATGCGCACATTGAGAAGAATCAAACCGCAAGGCCATCTCATGGGGCAGAGTCGGCAAGCGTCATCACGGGAACAGCCATGGATCAATCGCAGAACAGCGTTTTTCATTTCTTCGAGGAGAAGGGATCGGACGCCGCGCAGCAGCCCGGTTTCGAACGGATAGATACCCATGCCAACGTGATCTTTCTGATCGGCGATCGGGCCTACAAGATGAAACGCGCGGTCCGGTACCCGTTTCTCGACTATTCGACGCTTGCCCTGCGCGAAGCGGCCTGCAAGGCGGAAATCACATTCAACCGCCCAAACGCACCTCAAATCTACCGGGAAGCCGTCCCGGTGACACGGGAGGCCGATGGCCGCCTTGCACTTGGCGGGACCGGTGAAACCGTGGACTGGGTTGTCGTGATGAACCGCTTCGAACGCCGGGGGGAACTTGACGTCCTCGCAGGCAAGACGCGATTTCCCGACGACCTTTCCGACAAGTTGGCACGGATGATGGTGGCCGCACACGCGTCCGCGCCCGAGCGTTCGGGCATCGGCTTCTTCGACGAACTGGCGAGCTATGTCGACCAGAACGAGGCAGCCTTTCACGAACACCCGGATCTTTTTCCCGTCGACGAGGTGCGCCACCTCACGGAACAGTCTCGACATCTGCTCGCCACGCTGCGCGCGCTCATTTTGAAGCGCGGCGAGAAGGGGCTGATCCGCCGCTGCCACGGCGACGCGCACCTGCGCAATATCGTGCTGATCGACGGCGAGCCGGTGCTGTTCGATGCGGTCGAGTTTTCAGACGCGATCGCAACGGGCGACGTGCTCTACGATCTCGCCTTCCTGCTCATGGATCTTTGGGAGCGCGGGCAGTCCAGATCGGCGAACCGCGTCTTCAACCGTTACCTGGACCTGAGCCGGCTCGACACGCACGCCGAAGGCCTTGCCGCGCTGCCGTTCTACCTGATGATGCGGGCGGCGATCCGCTCGAAAATTGCTGCAAGCGCGGCACTTGCGCAAAGCGACCCCGCACAGCGCGACCTGCAAAAGAATCTCGCACAAACCTATTTCGGTTTTGCGCAGTCGTTTCTGGAACCGTCCCGGCCGGAACTCGTCGCGATCGGCGGACTGTCGGGCACCGGCAAAACCACCCTTGCCTACGAACTGGCTCCGGACATCGGACGCGCGCCCGGCGCGCGGGTTCTCAGGACGGATGTCATGCGCAAGCGGCTGCTTGATATTCCGGAAGACGAGCCTGCTCCCAGGGACGCCTATACGCTGGAAGCGTCAAACCGCGTCTACGCGGAAATCGACCACGCCCTCCAGAGCGTCCTTGCCGCCGGGCACTCCGCGATCTTCGATGCGGTTTTTGCAGCAGAGAGCGAGCGCGACAAGATCAGGCGGATCGCCGGCAGCATAGAGGCGGGTTTCACCGGGCTCTGGCTGACCGCGCCGGGCGAAACGCTGAAGGACCGGGTCTCCCATCGCAGCGGTGATGCATCAGACGCGACCGCAGACGTCGTCGACACGCAACTGGGCTACGACATCGGCACCATGACCTGGGCGGAGATCGATGCGTCCCAGAGCCCCGAGCAGACAGCCGAAAAAGCGCGCGAGGAACTGCTTTAGTACCTGAACGATCACATACCGCCGGCGCGCAATGCGGCGGCTGCGGTAGCGGCACAGAAGACGGCGATATATTCCTTCTTCATCCGGAGCTGGGCAGCGACCGCAACGATGATGCACAGACCGACGACAAGTCCGCCCTGCAGGATGATCGGCAGGATGGTGGAGACGATGATGGCGCCGGGCAGCGCTTCCAGACCGCGCCGGATCCTCGGCGTGACGTGGACACGTCCCATGATCCAGTAGCCGCCGGCGCGCAGGGCATAAGTCACCATCGCCATGCCGAGAATGGCGACCAGGACCATGGTGTCGGCGGTAAAAGCGCCCTCAGTCATCGAGATAAGCCCCCGCGATTGCCCCCGCGAACGCGCCGGTAAAGATGCCCCAGTACCCACCGAAAACAGTCCAGGTCACCCAGGCCACCCCACCGGCGATTGCCCAGCTCCAGGTTTGCCTTCTGCCCTTCCACAGCGGCACAAGCAGCGCGGCAAAAAAAGCCGGAAGAACCAGGTCCAGTCCGAAGGTCTTCGGATCGGAAATAAGGCTGCCGGCAAAATATCCCGGGATCACCGACAGGGACCAGACAGACCAGACGGTCAGGCCGCTGCCCAGATATATGCCCCAGTCACGCTCGCCCTTGTCGTATTGCGCCAAGGTGAGCAGCCAGTTGATGTCCGTCAGGAAGAAAAGAGCCGGGTAGGTCTGTTGGCCGGGCAGCTGTCCGAGCCAGGGCCTGAGGCTAGCGCCGATCAGCAGCATGCGCATGTTCACCGCCGCGGTGACACCGATCATGGCAAGCAGGGTGCCCTGGTCTAATGGTTCCTTGAAAATCTCCATCGCGACGAACTGGCTCGCGCCCGCATAGACCAGCGAATTCATCAGGAGCGTTTCGAGAAATGTCAGGCCCTTTTGCGCCGCGACGGTGCCGAACACGGCACCGAACACGATAATGCCCGGGAAGACCGGCACGCACATCAGAGCGCCCCGAACGCAGCCCTTCAGGCTGAGGGTGACATTTTTTTCAAGCATTTCCGACCAAGACGCGTTTGGAACCAGCCCAAATGAGGCAGTGCACTATCGCGGCAATTTCTATTTTGAACCAATGAAAGCTTTTGATCCAAGTATCACGGACGTTTCTGCCACGGCTAGTGCCCGTTCAAGTGTTTTGTCATCGTTCGATGGAGCCAATTCAGCTTACAGGCAAGACCCCTCGCGTTCGTTTCGCGACGCCGGACCGGGGCGCTAGAAGAACACGTCGTAGATCATGCGCAGTCCCGTGAACCCGAGGAACAGCGCAAAGACCAGCTTCAGCTTCGATGGATCGATGGCATGGGCGATCCGGGCGCCGAGCGGTGCCGTCAGCGTCGAAGCCGGTATGATCAGCAGGAAGCCGATCAGGTTGACGTAACCCAGAGACAGGGGTGGCCGGCCGTCGAGATCAAAGCCGAAATAGATCGACAGCAGGGTTCCGGGGACCGCGATGATCAGGCCGATTGCCGCCGCAGTGCCGACGGCCTTGCGGATCGGATAGTTGAACAGCGTGAGCGTCGGCACGCCGAGGGTTCCGCCGCCGATCCCCATCATCACCGAAATGCCGCCGATCAGGAAACCGAGAACCTCCCGGAACGGCGATCCGGGCAGTTTCTCGGCGAGATGCGATCCGTCTTTTCGAAAGATCATGTTTGCCGAAACGGCAAGGGCGACAATGCCGAAGACCAAGGTCAGGGCTCCCCCGGAGATGTTGCCGGCGAGCGTGGCACCAGCCAGAACACCGAGCGCGATCGCCCACCACCAGCGCTTGAGAAGCTCCATGTCGACGCTGCCGCGATGATAGTGGGCGCGTGTGGAGGACGCGCCCGTTGCCAGGATTGTCGCCAGCGATGTTCCGACCGCGACATGCATCAGGACGGAAGGGTCGATCTTCAGCGCGGTGAACATGTAATAGAGCACCGGGACAATCACGATCCCGCCCCCAACGCCGAGCAATCCGGCGATGATACCCGCCACCACACCGGTGGCCAGGAGTGAGACCGCCAGCAGGCCGAGCGAAACGAGGCTGAGATCTTCCAACTTTACGTCCTTTCAAAAGCCGATGAACCGGATCACCGGCATGCAACCCGTTGCTTTTAGGACAAGCCGGACCGGTTTTGCCAGCCGGATCTCGCAACAAATGGTTCCGATCCTCAAAGAAGCGCTTGATGTCCTCCCGGTTTGCGGACAGTGTGCAACGCTGAGGGATCGGGAGGAGACATGTCAGAACACTGGCTCGCGCTATATACTTTCGCGCAATTCCGAACGCGTGCGGACGATCCGGTCAATGACGAATTCTTCAGCAGCGAACCGGTGATCTGGGCCGCGATGGAACGGGCCGACGGGTTCGTCAGCCGGGCCGGATACGAGGATGAACCCGGCACCGATATCTGGGGCGAACAGGTCTTCCCGAAATACTGGAGCGACAATGGCGACGGCTGGGCCCCGTCGACGATCTCGCTCTGGCAGAACCTGGAATCCGCGCTTGCCGCGGTCTATCGCGGCGTTCACGCCGACATCATGCGTCTCGGGCACCTTTTTCAGAGCGACACCGCCGACTATCCGCCTTATGTCCTGTGGTGGGTGCCCAAGGACCACCAGCCGGATTGGGACGAGGCCGTCGAACGCCTGGAGCTTCTCGGTGATGACGGACCGACGGCGGACGCCTTCACGTTCAAGGCCGCCTTCGCCCCGAACGGAAAACCGGTGACCGTCGACACCGACCGGTCCCGCGCCATCGCCGAACACAATCGCCTGCGCGCGGATCTGCCCAAATCCGTTCAGTAGGTATTGTTCAAAAATCGATGACTAATCGTCAAATTTCCAGGCGATTGTCTGATGGGAAATTCATAACAATCTTAGACCCAACAGCGCACGGCTTGTCCGTGCCAGAGTTGGGAAAGGATTGACACATGAACCAGATCTTACGTCCGTCGGACGCCCGCGGCGATGCCGATTTCGGCTGGCTGAAAAGCAAGCACACGTTCTCCTTCGGCTCCTATTTCGATCCGAACCATATCGGTTTCGGCGCACTGCGCGTGATCAACGAGGACCGCGTTGCGCCCTCCGGCGGGTTTCCGACCCATCCGCACCAGAACATGGAGATCATCTCCTATGTCGTTTCCGGCGGCCTGGAGCACAAGGATTCACTCGGGACCGGCTCTGTCATCCGTCCGGGAGACCTGCAGCGCATGAGCGCGGGCACCGGCGTGCGCCACAGCGAGTACAACCACTCGGCCACGGACCCCGTTCACTTCCTGCAGATCTGGATCGTGCCGGAGGCCGACGGTCTCACGCCAAGCTACGAGCAGAAGGCGTTTGCGGAAAACGAACGCCAGGACACGCTCCGGCTGATCGGATCGCGCGACGGGCGTGACGGGTCCGTGGTCATCCACCAGGATGTGGACCTCTACGCGTCTCTTCTGGCCGCAGACAAGAGCGTTGCCTTCGACATCAAGCCCGGCAGGAAGGTCTGGCTGCAGATCGTCAGGGGCCGGATCAGCGTCGACGGCCAGGCGCTTGCCGCCGGTGACGGGCTTGGCCTTCTGGACGCGGGCACGATCAGTCTGGCCGCGCAGGAAAACGCAGAGTTTCTGCTTTTCGACCTGGCAGCATAAGCGTCAGGGAGGGGGATAGCTCCCTCCCTGAACCATCCTGTTCGATTTCAAAGACAATCAGTCTCCCCTACCCGCGTAAACCTGATCCAGACCGGGGAAGACCTCCGTAAGAAGGGCGAGCTGGGGCTCACATCAGGAGGCAGAAATGTCCGGAACATCTTCTCCATCCATCACCCATGAGCGTCAGGGTGCAAAGGGGCGTTACGTCGCGCTGATCGACGGCATCGAAGAGCCCGCGGAACTGACATATTCCATCGTCAACGATCACCTGATCATTGCCGACCACACGGGCGTGCCCGATGCGATGCGCGGCATGGGTGTCGGCAGGCGCTGGTGGAACATCTCGTCGCGGATGCGCGCGCAAAACAGATCAGGATCGTTCCGCTATGTCCCTATGTGAACGCGCAACGGCAGAAACATCCCGAATGGGCGGATGTTTTCCAGGGATAGAACCTGACACCGGGACCGGACCCGTCCGCCGTGCTCCGGCAATCGGGGCTTTCCTTATAATCAGCCTTGCGGCGGCGCGTCCGTGTGCACGGCATTGCAGCCCCGGACCGACAGCAGTGTTTCGGTGAGCGTCTCACCGGCCTGTCTGAAGGCTGCCTCCGTTATGTCCGGTCCCGCGGAGCCCAGTCTGTCCGCCGCCACCTTGAGATCCTTCAGCGTGCGGTTCAGCTCCGCCACCTGCAGGGTCAAGGCGCGATCATCGCGCGCGCCTGCCGTTTCCAGCCGGTCGACAAGCGTCGCAACTCGTCCGTCAACCGACTGCAATCGCTCCTTCAGCGCCGCCGGCGTCATGTCCAGCTTTGAGAGCGCGGCCTCGGTGACCGTTCCGGCAATCCGCTCGCTCGCCTGGTCAACGCGGTTCAGCACCACGATGACCAGCACGCACGCGACAATCACGAGAAGGGCCGTCGCGTTGATGACGGCGAGCAGCAACTGTCCGGGCAGGCGTTTCAGGCGGGTGGAAAGGGTTGGTGCGGAGGTCATGCGGCTTTTCCTCGATTGACGACGAGGGCTTTGCGCTGAACAGCCATTTTGGACGGAGCCCTCTTTGACCCATCAGGGCAACAGGCAGTGCCGCTGTCAATATCTGCAATTTTAACGAGAAGACTAAGCCGAAACAAACGCTTGGCTGTTAGAAGAACGCATCGATCCACAAACAGGTTCGCTCACCATGAGACTGTCAAACATCGCCATTTCAATCGTCTGCGTTTTTGCCGCTTCTGCCCTGATGCAAATGGGCAATGAAAAGTTCGAACTCATCGTGGCCGACTACGGCCCGGCGGCACCACTCTTCATTCTCGCAACCGGCATCTTTCTCATCATCCTTGGCATCGTGGTGTTCTTCCGCGCCTTCCGGAAGGCGTGAGGCGGGGACCGAGCGCGGGCTCTGCCCGCTCAGGTGCGCGGCAACAGATCGTGCGCAGCCCGCACGGCAAACACGCAGGGTCTCGTCAAACAGCAGTGGACAATTTTGGGAATGGTACAGACGAGTGGATTCGAACCACCGACCTTCGGAGCCACAATCCGACGCTCTAACCAACTGAGCTACGTCTGCAAAGGTCTTGAATTGGCGCGGACGATACTCGCCCGGGACGCCATTTGCAAGGGCGTCTTCTATCTCCGTTTCCCATTGCAGGCAAGCGCGAATTTTCGGAAAAACGGGGTTGTTGAAAAGCAAAAGCCCGGGGCAGTACCCCGGGCCGAATAGCGTACCGCATCCGATGTGCGGCGCAACCTGATCAGTTGACCTTGATGTCCTTGAAGGATTTTTCCATGGCTTCCTTGACCGGAGCGGAAACGTCGGTGCCGAGCTTGGTGGCCAGTTCCTGCATTTCCTTGGTCTGCGCGCTCAGAGCGTCGAACTGCTGGCGTGCGAATGTGGACTGAAGTTCGATAGCTTCAGCAACGGTCTTCACGGACATGATGTCCTTGATGAAGTTGAAGGTCGCATCCGCATTCGTCTTCGCGGCATCGACAGCCTTGTGGTTGAATTCGACAACGCCCTGGCGGGAGGTCTCGAACGTGTCTTCCATCAGGTCGGTCGCGTCTTCAGCAGCGGTCTTGACCTTTGCGTATGCTTCGCGTGCGCTCTCGATGCCTTTTTCGGTGGCTTCGCGGAATGCAGCCGGAACTTCCATTTTCGGCATGGCGAAAGCTTCGAAATCCGGGAAAGCCGGTGCAGCAGCCGGAGCGGCCTTGGCTTTGGTTGCGCGGCTCTTGGGAGCAGCTTTTGCAGTCGTGGTTGCTTCTGTCATGATCTCATCTCCTTATGTCCGGATGCGATCACTGGTGCAAATTCAATCCGCCGGATCGTGTCGCCGGCGAACCCTGTCGTCATCCGCAGACCCTACATAGTGCATCTTTTGCTGCATTGCAATATTTTTTTGCAGTGCACAATAAAACTTCCGTTGGGTCCGGCTGGAGTTTTGACAGGCTGGGGGCGACCGGATCCGGCGCGCACCGGCTTCGAAAGGACTGACCGCTGCTCCCTGAGACGCATGGCCAACCGCGCCGCGCCCGGCCAGGGAGCGATTGTCCGCCGGAACCATGTGACCGGCAGGACAATGTGACAGGCCATGCAGCCCGCGCGTGAGACACGGCCCGGCGCGGGGCGGCTATTTCTTCTGGGCGGCCTTTGCGGCGTCCTGAACGGCCTTCGAGGCGGAGTTGGAGAATTCGCGCGCCTGCTCGCCAAGGGCTTCCATCTGGCCGCGCAGGTAGGTCTGCTGCAGCTTCATCATGTCCTCGACATTGTCAGCCTTGACCAGTTCCTGCGCGAATTTGAAGGCCGCGTTGACATGCTCTTCCGCGTAGGTCAGCGCCTTCTTGTTGACGTCGGCCGCGCCCGCCTGCACGGCATTGGCGCTGTCTTCGACATTGGTGACGGCCTTGTGCGTGGCACCCATGAAATCGTCGAATGCCTTGCGCGCCTGGTCGACGCTTTTTTCGGCGAAATCGCGCATTTGCTCGGGGACTTCAAAACCGGTCTTGTCAGTGCTCATGTCAGCGCTCCTCGGATGACGGACAGGCCGTCCGCCACTTCTCAGTAATTACCTTGCCAAAAATTCGTAACATGCAGATGGCAATCCGGCAAACAAATGGGGACAGATTAACCACGCCTTCATGTAAGTCCTTTAGCAAACTTGCTTTACATGGACGACGCTAAGCTTTGCTTGTATTAACAGAGTGTTTACACACGCGGGCAAATTGGAAACAGCCTCGCCAAAATTCGGTATCGCCGACCATCGGAGCAACACCATGGACAATCAGACCCAATCATTCCTGGAACTGTGTGCCATGAATGATCTGGTCCAGCTTGCCGCCGACAAGCGGGCGGCATGGCTGTGGTCTGCAGATGGAGCCAGGATCCTGTGGTCGAACGCTGCCGGCGCCGCGTTTTTTTCAGCGCAATCCGTCGCCGATGTCTATGCGCTGACCGCGCTGGAGCGTTCGCCCGCGCGCCCGCACATTGCCCGCATCGCCGCATCGGGCCTGCACGACCGGTTCAGCATCGACCGGCTCCGGTTCTACCGCGGCCTCAGGGTCATGCTGCTCACCTGCCAGTGCAAGCGGGTCGATCTGGGCAACGGCGAGACCGCGGCCCTGATCGTGTGCAGCGACAAGGGACTTGCGCTCACCAGGGAACCCATCCCCGCCTTTGCCCAACTTCTCCGCTCGACCGGCTCGACCGTTTTCCTCGTTTCGGAAGGGGCAACGGAGGAGTCCTATGGCGAACTGGAAGGCACGCCGGAGACCATCGCACTTCCCGAGGGCCAGAAGGTCCTGATCGGTGACCTTGAACTGAATGGCCGCACCCATGATGGCGCGATGCTTCAGATCCCGGCCGGACCCCGCATCTATGTGCTGACCGATGACGCGCTGGAAAACTCCGATGAAGACGAAACAGGTCGTCCTGCGGGAGACGATGACACGCTGAGGGATTCGGCGGCACTTGCGACCGGCCTTGCCTCTGCGGCTTCTGATGAAGCGTCCGCAGCCGAAGCGGATGCCCCCGAAACCACATTGGACACACCGCCCAGGGATGCGGACGAATTCGACACGATCGAGGAAACGGATGCTGCAGCCGGCGCGCAGGAAGACGCTGCTCCTCGGGAAGAGAGCCTTGCCGCAACGGAAAGTGTTGAAGACCTGGCGGACGCGGATGCCGATGCGGACGGAAACATCGTCGCTGCAGACGCCCCCGACGACACGGCAGAGGCCGGGGCCGCTGCGGAGGACGAGGCAGAAGAAGATTTGCCCCCCGAAACAGCTGCCGCCGCGACGATCGACGATGGTGAGGCGGCGACCGCGACCGAACCCGAGGCAGACGCTGACGGTGCGGCGGATGAAGACCCGACAAATCCGGATGTCGAGGATGCGCCAGCGGCTGGATCAGCCGAAGATGCGGCGTCCGCAGAAGCGGAAGTGACCGAAGACGGGTCGGAGGCGGCATTCGTTTTCCAGCCAAGGCGCCGGCCGGTCCGGTTCGCCTGGAAAATGGACATTGACCAGCGCTTCACCTTTCTCTCAGACGAATTTGCCGAGGTGCTCGGCCCCGATGCAACCGATATTGTCGGATGCACCTGGGAAGAAGTATCCGATGAGTTCGGTCTCGATCCGCGCGACCAGATTTCAAGGGCGCTGGACAGACGCGACACATGGAGCGGCAAGACGGTCGCCTGGCCCGTGACCGGAGCGGCGCTGCGCGTTCCCGTCGACCTTGCCGCCCTGCCCGCCTTCGACCGGAACCGGAAATTCGAAGGGTACCGGGGGTTCGGTGTCTGCCGGACATCCGACGCCGTGCCGGATCCGAGCGGGTTCATTCCCATGCCGGTGCAAACACCCGAAAGCACGGCAGCCGAGGAAGATCTGCCGCAGCCCGAAGACGACGGCGCAGATGCGTCCGACATGCCTGATGCCGTTTCGGACCCGACCGAACCGGCCGTTGAAGAAGACCACGCCGGCCATGCGGCGGAGACCGAACTCGAAATCGAAACCCGGGAAGAAGCCCACACGGAGCGCGACGCACCCCACCGGGAAATCGTCGAGCCCGAAACAGACAGTCGGGATGCCGAAGGCGCAGAACACGACGCAACGCCGGACGCTGACGACAGCCTTGAAGACGGGGTCGCAGAGGAGCCGTCTGTCGCCTCCGGCATGGATGACGCTGCCCCGGAAGAAACCCTGGATGTTTCCGGAAACGCGGATGCAGCCGCTGAAATCGACACGAGCGGCCCGGAAGAGCCCGCTGCCAAGGTAGAGACGGGCGACACGGAAGAGACGGGCGACGCCGATAATGTATCGTCTTCACATGACGACCCTGCAGTTTCCCCAGATCATCGGGAAGAAGAGCCAGCAGGGCCCCTGGAAGAGAATTCCGGGGAGGGTCATGAAGATCAAGACGGACAAAGCGCGGAAGACCTGAAACCCGCCAAACCGGACTCCCTTGGAGGCAAGACATTTCTCGGAGCCAGCGCAGCGGCACTGGTCGGGTCGCTTGCAAGGTTCAAGGGCAAGAAGGCACCAACCGCCGCCGCCGCATCCAACGACCAGGACGATATCCCGGCAGAAACACCGGCTGAGGAGGTCAGTCTATCGGAAGACCTTAGGAACGCGGCAGCCGCTCTCGACGCCGGTCTTGAAGAGGACCCGCTCTCGGTTGACGACAGCGGATCCACCGGGGACGAGCCGGTGCCGACGGAAGAGGATGACGCGGCCGATCCGGAAATGGTTGCCGATGAGAGCGTCGAACACGGTCCTGAAGACGCATCCGAACCGGCGCCTACCGAAGAGAATGAGTCGTCGCACGCCGCCGAAACCGATCCCGGGCCCGCTGACGCCGGTGCCGGGTCTCCGGAGGCCGCTTTCAACCACGAAAACGAAGACTACATCGCGGAAGTCTCGGTCTCAGGGCAAAACGACGGCCTGCCTGATGAGGTCGCGCCTGAACCCGTTGCCGACGAGACGGAGGCCGAAGAGCCGGTCGGCATAGCCGGATCGGCTCCCCTGAAGCCGGCGGAAATCGAAAAAGCGGTCAAGACGCTTGCCAAGTCCTACAAAACGCCGGAGCGCCGCTCGCCGGATCTGTTCGATGAGGGCGACGACGCGAAGACGGCGGACGAGGCGTTGGCCGATCCCGCGGCGGACGCCGACGAAGGCAGTCATGCAGAAGAAACGGGCGTTGAGGCAAACGCGGCGGCTGCGGAACAAGAAGACGACACGGCGCCCTCGGCGGACGCTGTGCTGGACGAGCCGTCCGACGCAGAAGCCCTTGAAGACACCGGCGAGGACCCGTCAGCCCCCCCGGACGACGAAGCCGACGACACCGACCAGCCCAGCGCCGACCTTCTGCCGGAGACCGAGGAAGATCCCGCGCTCGACGAAGAGCGCGAGTTTTTCGAGGAAACGGCCGCCTTCGAGCACGAGGAACGCGCCGCGGAAGCAGAACGCGCTGCTCCGGATGAGGCTGAGCCGACCCGCAAGACCGGCGAAGTCATTCCCCTCGCGACCGCGCGTCCACGTGTCGTCCCGGTCGACACGTCCGGCCTGTCGCGCCCGGAACGCCAGGCGTTCCGCAAAATCGCGGAAGCGCTCGGAGCACGTCTCGAGGGTGATCTGGAGGACTTCGAAGCCCCGGACCCGGAAGACGGGGATGTTGTCGGCGACCTGCCGCCGGAAGTGCCGGAAGCCGGACCAATCGATCCCAGCCTGCTCGACCGTCTGCCGATCGGGATTGCGATCGTCCACGACCGGGAAGTCCTTTACGCCAACAAGGCGCTTCTTTCGATGCTCGGCTACACATCCATTGCCGCGCTGTCCGAGGCCGGCGGGCTTGAAGCGCTGTTCATCGACGATACCGATGAATTCGCCGACGCCGTCGGCTTGGATGGCGAGGTCGACGAGGCCATGAAGATGCGTCTTGCGGACGGGGGCGTGCTCACCGTGGACGCTCATATGCATTCTGTTCCGTGGAACGGTACCCGCGGCCTGATGATTTCCATCAGCAAGCGCGAGACGAAACAGATGCCGGGAGCCGCTGCTCCAACGTCGCCCAACTTTTTCGCCGAGGTCCGGTCCGAACTGGACAATGCGCATGACCGGATCGCCGAAATGGACACGATCCTCGAAACCGCCACCGATGGTGTGCTGGTGCTCGACCAGCATGGCACGATCGTGAAGGTGAACGGGTCTGCGGAGGCCCTGTTCAGCGCCAACCGCGCCGACATGATCGGTGCACCGTTCACCCAGTACCTGGCCCCCGAGAGCCACCGCGCAGCCATGGACTATCTCGACGGATTGTCCCGCAACGGGGTCGCGAGCATCCTGAATGACGGCCGCGAGGTTCTCGGACAGGTTCCGGCCGGCGGGCTCATTCCGCTGTTCATGACCATGGGCCGCATCACCAATCGGGACGACGATGCCAAGTACTGTGCCGTGCTGCGTGACATCACCCAGTGGAAGACAGCCGAGGAAGAACTGACCCAGGCCAAACAGCAGGCAGAGAACGCCAGTTCCCAGAAATCGGATTTCCTGGCCAAGATCAGCCACGAGATCCGCACACCGCTCAACGCGATCATCGGCTTTTCGGAAGTCATGATGGAGGAGCGGTTCGGTTCGATCGGCAATGACAGGTACAAGGACTACCTTAAGGATATCCGTACCTCCGGTTCTCACATCATGAGCCTGGTCAACGATCTGCTCGACCTGTCCAAGATCGAGGCGGGAAAGCTTGACCTGAAATTCACAGCCGTCTCGACCAACGACGTGATCAACGAGTGCGTTGCGCTGATGCAGCCGCAGGCGAACAGGGAGCGCGTCATCATCCGGGCCAGCCTTCCCGATTCCGTGCCGGATGTCGTCGCCGACCAGAGATCACTTCGGCAGATCGTGCTGAATCTTCTGTCCAACGGCATCAAGTACAACAAGTCCGGCGGCCAGGTGATCCTGTCGACGGCTCTGGAAAGCAACGGCGAGGTTGCGCTGCGGGTTCGCGACACGGGCACCGGCATGACGTCGAAGCAGCTCAGTGCAGCCCTGGAACCGTTCCGGCAGTTGCACACCTCCAGCCGGGGGGGCGGCACAGGTCTCGGCCTGCCGTTGACGAAGGCGCTTGTGGAAGCGAACCGCGCAAGCTTCCATATCGATTCGACACCGGACCAGGGAACGCTTGTCGAGATCATCTTCCCGACGCAGCGGGTTCTGTCTGAATAAAGACCACCGGACCTGATGCACCGCCGGTTGCAAACCGCGGCGCGGGAGACACTCTCCCCGAAGGACCCCGTTCCGATGAAACGGAAAAGACGACCTGTTCACGTTTTCGTGAACAGGGCGACAGGAATGCACCGGCGGGTGGCCCCGATTAAAAGTAGAGGCATAAACTCCTGTTTTCTCTTTCCTTTTGAACGCTATAGTGGAGCCAAAAACTCCAGTTAGTTTTGAATCATTCTAAAGTATTGATTTTATTATATTTATTGACTTATCCTCCCTCTGAAGACATATTCCCCGCCAATCGCTGCGGCGCTTCAGCCGGGGCGGCATACCAACCGGATCTCTGGGAGAGTTCTATGCGTTCCACCCTTCGCGCCCTGACCGGCGTCCTGGCCATGACCACCGTCACCCTTGCCGCTGCGCCGGCAAGCGCCGCGGACGAGGTCAATATCTATTCCTACCGTCAGCCTTTCCTGATCCAGCCGCTGCTGGACGCCTTTACGGCTGAAACCGGCATCAAGCCGAACGTGATCTTTGCTTCCAAGGGTCTCGGCGAACGGATCGCGGCCGAAGGCGACAACTCTCCCGCCGACGTTCTCCTGACCGTCGACATCGGCCGCCTGGACGGCGCCAAGCAGCTCGGCATCACGCAGCCCGTCGTTTCGGAAGCGGTCAATGAGAACATCCCCGCACAGTTCCGCGACCCGGAAGGCCACTGGATCGGCCTGACCAACCGCGCGCGCATCATCTACGCCTCCAGGGATCGGGTCGACCAGGACAGCATCACCTATGAAGAACTCGCCGATCCGAAGTGGAAGGGCCGCATCTGCACCCGCTCCGGTCAGCACGTTTACACGATCGGCCTGATCGCCTCCATGGTTGCCCACCATGGTGCGGAGAAGACCGAGGAATGGCTTGCCGGTGTCCGTGACAACCTGGCGCGCAAGCCGGCAGGCAACGACCGGGCGCAGGTGAAGGCGATCTATGCAGGCGAATGCGACATTTCCATCGGTAACACCTATTACATGGGCAAGATGGAAACCAACGACAAAGAGCCGGAACAGAAGGAATGGGCCGAGTCCGTTCGCATTCTCTTCCCGAATGCCGACGAACGCGGCACGCATGTCAACCTGGCCGGTATCGTTCTGGCGAAAAACGCACCGAACAAGGACAACGCGGTCAAGCTGATCGAGTTCCTGTCCTCCGCCAACGCGCAGAAGATCTATGCTGAAACCAACTTCGAATACCCGGTCACGCCCGGCGTCGAAGTTTCCGAGCGGGTCCAGGGCTGGGGCGAATTGAACCCGGACGATCTTTCCCTTGCGGACATCGCCAAGAACCGCAAGACCGCCAGCGAAATCGTCGACAAGGTCGGTTTCGACAACGGGCCTGCCACCTGACCGGGTTCAGGACGCTGAAGCTCAAAGCGCCGCAAATTGCGGCGCTTTTTGCATTCCGTGCAGATTCCCGATAGAGGTTTCCGCGAACCACCACGAACAAACAGATCATTCTTGCTGCGCACCCCCTCGCTTACCCTGACCGACCGTTTCTGGCAGATCGCCGCGATCGCGATCACGGGGCTGGTGTTGCTGCCGATCGCTGCCATCGTCTGGATCGCGCTCAGTCCGACGGGTGATCTCTGGGGCCAGCTGCTGCGCACCGTTCTGCCCGGCTCGCTTCAAACCACGCTGTCGCTGATGGCAGGTGTGGGCGTCATTACGGCAGCCGTCGGCGTAGGCACCGCCTGGATCGTGACCATGTGCGCGTTTCCGGGCCGCAAGATCCTCGATTGGGCGCTCCTCGTTCCGCTCGCGGTCCCGACCTACATCGTCGCCTTCGCCTATATCGAAATCCTCGACTATACCGGCCCGGTCCAAAGCCTGATCCGGTCGCTTTTCGGGTTCAAGACCTCACGCGAGTACTGGTTCCCGGAAATCAGGTCGCTGGGGGGCGCCGTTTTCGTGATGAGTGCGGTCCTCTACCCATATGTCTACCTGACGGCGCGGGCGAGCTTCCTGATCCAGTCGGCGTCGATGCTGGATGTGTCGCGGACGCTCGGGGCGTCGCCCTACGGCCTTTTCTTCCGGATCGCGCTTCCCCTCGCCCGGCCGGCAATCGCCATCGGCGTGTCGCTTGCGCTCATGGAATGCCTCAACGACATCGGCGCGGTCACCTTCTTCGGCGTCAGAACGCTGACCTTTTCCGTCTACGACGTGTGGCTGAACAGATCCAGCCTGAGCGGCGCAGCGCAGCTCGCCCTCGCCATGCTCGTTATGGTGCTGCTTCTCATCTGGCTGGAGCGGCTTGGGCGGAACAGGCAACGTTTCGACGCAGGGGGCAGCACAAAGCAGCGGGCACCGACACGCTTCACCCTGACGGGCTTCAAGGCCGGCCTTGTCTTTGCCGTCTGCTTTCTTCCGATCCTCTTCGGGTTCGTGATCCCCGGATTGCTGCTCGCGGACCGCGCCAGCAGGCGCCTCGATGCGCTTCTGACCCCCGGTTTCCTGGAAATGGTCTGGAACAGCTTCAGCCTTGCCGCCATCGCCGCATTGATCACCGTTGTCATTTCCGTCGCCCTTGCCTATGCCCTTAGGATCAACAACAAGGGCCCCCTGAAAGCGGCGGTCAGGCTGGCTTCTGTCGGTTACGCCATTCCAGGAACCGTGCTTGCGATCGGGATCCTGATACCGCTTGCAACCTTCGACAACGCGCTCGACGCCTGGATGCGCGACACCTTCGGCATCAAGACCGGGCTGCTTCTGCTGGGCAGCGGCACGGGCCTCGTCTACGCCTACGTGGTGCGCTTTCTCGCCGTTTCCTATGGCCAGGTCGAAGGCGGCTTCGGGCGGATCACGCCGCATCTGGACATGGCCGCAAGGACACTCGGACGGAATTCAGGGCAGACCCTCACGCAGGTTCATATACCGCTCCTGAAACCGATCCTGCTGTCGGCGGCGCTGCTCAGCTTTGTCGACTGCATGAAGGAATTGCCCGCGACGATCCTGCTGCGCCCGTTCAATTTCGAAACGCTGGCCACGACCGTTTTCGAGGCGGCCTCGCGCGAAGCCTTCGAGGAAGCCGCCCTGCCGTCCCTCGCCATCGTTCTGGTCGGTCTGATCCCCGTGATCTACCTGGCCCGGTCGAGCGCGGCGTCGTTCCGCACGAAGATGTCGCAGCGGACGCAAGCCGCCGCCTGACGCCAGTGATCGTCTGCACCTTGACAGGGTGAAGCCAAATCGTCCCAATGGCGGCATCGGCTGCCTCGCTTTCGGAACAGGTTTTTGCATGGAAAAGAAACATCAGATCAATCTCTGGTACGCCTTCATCGCCATGATGCTCGTGCTCATGTTCCAGAGCTGGTGGACGACCTACAAGACGGTCGAGGCGATCCCCTACAGCCAGTTCGAGACCTATCTCAAGGACAAGAAGATCGAAGAGATTTCGATCAAGGAAAACACCATCGAGGGGAAATTCAAGGAGCCCCTGAAGGACGGCAAACAGTATTTCGTGACGACGCGCGTCGACATTCCGCTCGCAGAGGAACTGACCAAGTACGACGTTAAGTTCACCGGTGTGGTCCAGAGCACCTTCATCCGGGACATCCTGTCCTGGGTGCTGCCCGTGCTGCTTTTCTTCGGTCTGTGGATGTTCTTCATCCGCCGCATTGCGGAAAAACAGGGGATCGGCGGCATGATGACCGTCGGCAAGTCGAAGGCGAAGGTCTACGTGGAGACCGATGTCGACGTGCGCTTCGACAACGTGGCCGGGGTCGACGAAGCCAAGCGTGAACTGAAGGAAGTCGTCGATTTCCTGAAGGACCCGAAGTCCTATGGCCGGCTGGGTGCGCATGTGCCGAAAGGCATCCTCCTGGTCGGGCCTCCGGGAACCGGCAAGACCCTCCTGGCCCGGGCCGTTGCCGGCGAGGCAGCCGTGCCGTTCTTTTCGATATCCGGTTCGGAATTCGTGGAGATGTTCGTCGGCGTTGGAGCCGCCCGTGTCCGCGATCTCTTCGAGCAGGCGCGCAAGTCGGCACCTGCAATCATCTTCATCGATGAGTTGGACGCACTCGGCCGCGCGCGCTCCAGCGGCGCGATGGGGACGAATGACGAAAAAGAGCAGACGCTCAATCAGTTGCTGACCGAACTCGACGGTTTCGACCCTTCCAGCGGAATCATCCTGCTGGCCGCGACCAACCGCCCGGAAATCCTCGACCCCGCCCTGTTGCGCGCGGGCCGGTTTGACCGCCAGGTGCTTGTCGACCGGCCGGACAAGTCGGGACGACTGGCGATCCTCGAAGTCCACATCAAGAAGATCACGCTCGATCCGGCGACCGACCTTGACCAGATCGCGCAACTGACGGCCGGGTTTTCCGGTGCTGACCTGGCGACGCTCGTCAACGAGGCGGCGCTTCTGGCGACACGCCGGCAGGCTGACGCCGTGTCGCTTCAGGACTTCAACGAAGCGGTTGAGCGTGTCGTCGCAGGCCTGGAAAAGCGCAGCCGCATCCTGTCCGACAAGGAACGCAAGACCGTGGCCTTTCACGAAATGGGCCATGCGCTCGTGGCCGCCAACCTTGAAGGGTGCGATCCGGTGCACAAGATTTCGATCATCCCGCGCGGCATCGGCGCGCTCGGCTACACGATGCAGCGCCCAACCGAGGACCGGTTTCTCCTGTCGACGCAGGATCTGGAAAACAGGATGGCCGTCCTGATGGGCGGACGGGCAGCGGAAGAAATCATCTTCGGCGAAATCTCGACCGGCGCTTCGGACGATCTGCAGAAGGTAACGGAAGTCGCCCGCGACATGGTCATGCGCTACGGCATGGAAGCCGGTCTCGGAAATCGCGCCTATGCCACACAGCGCCAGAACTTCCTCGGCCAGCCAGCGGGCGATGTCGCGGAAGTCTCACCCGACACCCAGCGCGAGATCGACCTTGCGATCAAGGCGCGCGTCGAGACCGCCTTCGCGCGGGCAAAGGAACTCCTGAACGAACATCGGCAGGAACTCGACGAAGGGGCTGGTCTTTTGCTGTCGAAGGAAACCCTCACCGACATGGACTTTCCGGCGATCCGCCCGATTGCAGAGCGACGCGCAAGCCAGGCTGCCGAATAGCACAGTCTGTGCCGGCGGCCTGCTGGACAAACAAAAAGCGCCCTCAACTCACTTGAGGGCGCTTTTGTTTTTTTCCATGATGATCCAACGGAGCAGTGCGATGTCCGTCAGACGATCGTTGCCTGGGTCTTTTCCCTGACCTCATCCAGGCTCACCTCAGGTGCCAGTTCGACAACCTTGAGACCACCTTCGACGACATCGAAGACACCGAAGTTGGTGATGATGCGGTCAACGCATTTCACACCGGTCAACGGCAGCGTGCATTCCTTCAGGAGCTTCGGATCGCCCGCTTTGGAGGTGTGGTCCATGATCACGACCACGCGCTTCACACCGGCAACCAGATCCATGGCGCCGCCCATGCCCTTGACCATCTTTCCCGGGATCATCCAGTTGGCGAGGTCACCGGTTTCGGCGACCTCCATGGCGCCCAGAATGGACAGATCGATGTGACCGCCGCGGATCATGCCGAAACTGTCGGCAGAGGAGAAGTAGCTCGTCTGCGGCAATTCGGTGATCGTCTGTTTGCCGGCGTTGATGAGATCGGCGTCGACCTCGTCATCCGTCGGGAACGGACCCATGCCGAGCATGCCGTTTTCCGACTGGAGCGTCACGTGGACACCATCCGGGATGTAGTTGGACACCAGCGTCGGAATGCCGATGCCAAGGTTCACGTAGAACCCGTCTTCAAGTTCGTGCGCAGCGCGCTTTGCCATGTCATCACGAGTCCAGGCCATGATGTATCCTCCTCAGGCTGCGCGCGTCGTGCGCTTTTCGATGCGTTTTTCATGATCGCCGATGATAATGCGGTCGACGAAAATGCCGGCGGTGTGAATGTTGTCGGCATCGAGTTCACCGATCTCGACGATCTCCTCGACCTCGACCACACAGACCTTGCCGGCGGTCGCCATCATCGGGTTGAAGTTGCGCGCGGTTTTCCGGTAGATCAGGTTGCCTTCCTTGTCGGCCTTCCAGGCCTTCACGAGGGACACGTCGGCCACAAGACCGGTTTCCATGATGTAGGTCTCGCCGCCGAAATCCTTGTGTTCCTTGCCTTCGGCGATCAGCGTGCCAACACCTGTCTTGGTGTAGAAACCCGGGATGCCGGCACCGCCCGCACGAATTCTTTCGGCGAGGGTTCCCTGCGGGTTGAATTCAAGCTCCAGTTCGCCGTTCAGATACTGTTTCTCGAAGGTCGCGTTCTCGCCCACATAGGACGAAACCATCTTCTTGATCTGACGCGTCTGCAGGAGAAGGCCGAGGCCGAAGTCATCGACACCCGCATTGTTGGAAATCGCGGTGATGTCCTTCGCGCCCGATTCCCTGAGCGCTATGATCAAGTTCTCCGGAATGCCGCACAGGCCAAATCCGCCGGCCATCACAGTCATGCCGTCAAAGGTCAGCCCGTCCAGGGCGGCCTTTGCGTCCGGATATATTTTGTTCATGTTTCACTCCCAGTTTAGACCGCATGGTGCGTGACGCGCACATTCGCCGCTCGGTTCTTCCCGGTCAAGAGGTCTTTGCCGCAATGCAGCGAAAAAGGAGAGACCCACGCAAACAGTGTGCTTTCGCTCCTCTTTTTTGAGCTGCCGGGTCCGTTTTCCGGAGCAGAAAAACGATACGGCGGTGCCGACCCTGCGAAATTTGACCGCGTTGCAGCGCACCCGCAAAAGCGGTGCCCGATCCGCAGCTTTGATCGTTTGCAACCGCGTTCATGGTTTTTAAAGTCTTAAGATGAAAAATCACCGTACCGACGCGAGACGCGGAATGCCGGTTCGTTTCGCAGTTTCGCCATCGAAGAGTTCCGAGAGACCCCAGGCGCCGTGTATCCATTCTGGTCGACACTTTTCAGGATCGCAGTGTTTTCCCTGCTCGTGGGTGCGGGGCTGTCCTTCGTCAATGTCTCGGCGGAGGACATTCTCGGATCCGTCGGCCTCAGCCCGCTGGAACTCTGGATCTACATGATCGAATTCAAGGACTGGGCCGTTCCGAACATGATCCTCGGCGCTTTCATCGTGGTCCCCGTGTGGCTGGTGCTCTACCTGATCCGCCCGCCGCGCGCCGGCTGACATCCCACGTCAGTTATCCGCGCCAAAGGCTGCCCTTTCATCGCGTTCACGCTGGATCTGCTGGCGTTTGGTGGCCAGTGAAGCGGCAATCACGCCGATGGTCACGAACGCCACCAGGATCGTGCAGACGGCGTTGATCTCGGGCGTCACGCCGAGGCGCACCTGGGAGTAGATCTTCATCGGCAGGGTGGTTGCGCCCGGCCCGGTGGTGAAGCTTGCGATCACCAGATCGTCCAGCGACAGCGTGAAGGCCAGCATCCAGCCGGCAATGACGCCCGGCAGGATGATCGGCAGCGTGATCAGGAAAAACGTCTTGACCGGCGGGCAGCCGAGATCTTCCGCGGCCTCTTCCACGGACTTGTCGAAGCCGACAAGGCGAGACTGGACGACAACGGCGACGTAACACATGGCAAAGGTCGTATGCGCCAGCATCACGGTCCAGAAGCCGCGGGCCGTGTCCATGGCCACGAACAGCAGCAGCAGCGACAGACCGAGAATGACCTCCGGCATGACCAGCGGCGCAAAGATCATGCCCGAAAACAGCGAGCGGCCGATGAACCGGCCGGACCGGACCAGCACCAGAGCTGCCAGCGTGCCGAGCACGGTCGCGATCGTCGCCGACGTGAAGGCGACGCGCAGCGTGACCCAGGCGGCGTCGAGCAACTGATCGTTCTGCAGCAGCGACGCATACCACTTGGTGGAGAACCCGCCCCAGACCGTGACCAGCCGGCTCTCGTTGAAGGAGTAGATCACCAGGAGCACGATCGGCAGGTACAGGAACGAAAAGCCGACGACCAGCGAGGTGATGTTGAACCATGTCGGGCCGCGCGTCATCCGTCTTTCTCCGACATTTTCTGTTGCTGGTTCTGGAACAGCACGATCGGGATGACGAGGATCAGAAGCAGGATCACCGCAACCGCCGAGGAGACCGGCCAGTCCCGGTTGTTGAAGAATTCGACCCAGAGCGTCTTGCCGATCATGAGCGTGTTCGAGCCGCCGAGAAGATCCGGGATGACAAATTCCCCAACGGCGGGAATGAACACCAGAAAGCAGCCGGCGATGATACCCGGGAGCGACAGCGGCACCGTGATTTTCCAGAACGCCTTCCAGGCCGGGCAGCCGAGATCCTCGGCAGCCTCGAGCAGGGTTCCGTCGAGCCTTTCAAGGCTGGCGTAGAGCGGCAGCACGAGGAACGGCAGGTAGGAATAGACGATCCCGACATAGACCGCCGCATTGGTATTCAGGATGACCAGCGGTTCGCTGATCAGGCCCATAGAAAGGAGCAGCTGGTTCAGCAGCCCCTCGTTCTTCAGGATACCGATCCAGGCGTAGACGCGGATCAGGAAGCTCGTCCAGAAAGGCAGGATCACCAGCATCAGCAGCGTTGGCCGCCAGGACTGGGGGCTGCGCGCCATGCCGTAGGCGATCGGATAACCGATCAGAAGCGTCAGGAAGGTCGAGACGGCGGCAATGGAGACGGACGAAAGGTAGGATTTCCAGTAGAGGGCATCCTCCGTCAGCCACACGTAGTTCTCGAACGAAAACTCGGCAAAGCTCTCGGTAAAAGCCTGCCATCCCTCCGACAGTTCGAAGGTCGGCACGTAGGGCGGGATCGCGATCGCCGTCTGGGACAGCGAGATCTTCACGACGATCAGGAAAGGCGCCAGGAAAAACAGAAACAGCCAGAAGTAGGGAACGGCGATCAGCAGCCATCCCCCGAGGCTTCGCTTGACCGGAGCGGCGACGTTGTCATCTGCCATATTGCCCTCCTATCGCGTCAGGATAACGCCGGCATCCCGGTCGAAGGTCAGGACGACATTGTCGTCCCAGTTGATCGGATTTTCGACCATGCGTGAGATGTTGGCGAAGGTCGCCCGGATGGTGTCGTGATCGTCCTCGCCCACCTTGGCATGGATGATCGACACGTCTCCCAGATAGGCAATGTCCCAGACGATGCCGCCGATATGGTTGACCACACCGGCCTGCGTCTCTCCATGGGCGATGCGGACCTTTTCCGGACGGATCGCATACCAGACCGTGTCGCCGACACGCGCATCGGTCTCCTGATCGCACTCGATGGCGAAGCCGTCGACGACGGAGACCAGCTTCGTGAGCGATCCGGTCTTTTCCGCGACCCTGGCCTCGATCAGATTGATATCGCCGATAAAGTCCGCGACGTATTTCGAGTTGGGCGCTTCGTAGATCTCCGCCGGCGTCGCCACCTGGACCAGTTCGCCCTTGTCCATCACCGCGATCCGGTCCGCGACCGTCATGGCTTCCTCCTGATCGTGGGTGACGATCAGGAAGGTCATCTTCAGGTCCTCCTGCAGCGCCATCAGTTCGAACTGGGTTTCCTCGCGCAGCTTCCTGTCGAGCGCGCCGAGCGGCTCGTCGAGCAGCAGAACCTTGGGGCGTTTTGCGATCGACCTTGCGAGCGCAACACGCTGCCGCTGCCCGCCGGAGAGCTGGTGCGGCTTGCGTTTGGCGAATTGTTCCAGCTTGGTCAGACGCAGCATCTCGGCGACCCGAGCCTCGATCTCCTGCGCGGGCATGTTGTCCTGCTTCAGTCCGAAGGCAATGTTCTTTTCCACGTTCATGTGCGGAAACAGCGCGTAGGACTGGAACATCATGTTGGAGGGACGCCGATAGGGCGGGATTCCAGCCAGGTCCTGGCCGTCGAGAAAGATCTGTCCCGATGTCGGTGTCTCGAACCCGGCGAGCATGCGCATCAGCGTGGTCTTGCCGCAGCCGGATCCTCCGAGAAGAGCGAAGAATTCCTTTTCGTAAATCTTCAGGGACAGGTTGTTTACGGCCGTGAAGTCACCGAACTTCTTGGTGACGTTCCGAAATTCGATGAAGGGCGCATGATCCGCGCTCTCCCACGGACTGAACTCCCTGCGAACCGGTCCCATCGATTTTTTCGCCACGACAATCCCTCACCCCTAAGAGACTTGAACCAAACAAAAAACCAGGCCCGGTTGGTAGGGCCTGGTTTCTTTCCGTCACATTACTGACCGCTTTTCACCGATGTCCAGGTGCGGGTCACGATCCGTTGTACCTTCGGCGGATAAGGGGTGGTGGTGTAAAGGTTGCTCACCGTTTCCTCGTCCGGGTAGATCGCCGTGTCGCCGATCACGTCTTCATTGAGGAGCTCCTTGGAGGCCTCGTTGCCGTTGGCGTAGTAGACATAGTTGGAGGCCTTTGCCATGACGTCGGGCCGCATGATGTAGTTGAGGAACTCGTGCGCCTCTTCCATGTTCGGCGCATCGGCGGGGATCGCCATCTGGTCGAACCACATCTGGGCACCCTCTTTCGGGATCACGTATTCCACGGTCACGCCGTTGTCGGCTTCCGCCGCGCGGTCGCGTGCCTGCAGAACATCGCCGGACCAGCCGACCGCCACACAGATGTCACCGTTGGCAAGCGCGTTGATGTACTCGGAAGAGTGGTACTTCTGGATGCCCGGGCGAATGGATTTCAGAAGCTCACCCGCCTGCTCGATCTCGCCGCGGTCCTTGCTGTCCGGATCAAGTCCGAGATAGTTCAGCGCGGCCGGGATCATTTCCGTCGGAGCGTCCAGCATGAACACGCCGCAATCCTTGAGCTTTTCGATGTTCTCAGGCTTGAACAGCAAGTCCCAGCTGTCCACCGGCGCGTCCTCGCCGAGGGCTTCCTTCACCTTCTCGACATTATAGCCGATGCCAGTCGTGCCCCACATGTAGTTGATGGAGTAGGCATTGCCCGGGTCGTATTTCTCGACGCGCTTTTCGATGTCCTTCCACATGTTCGACAGGTTGGACAGCTTGGACTTGTCGAGCTCGGTGAAAGCACCGGCCTGGATCTGGCGGGCCAGGAACGTTCCCGTCGGAACGACGACGTCATAGCCCGTGCCGCCTGCCAGAAGCTTGGTTTCCAGAACCTCGTTGCTGTCAAAGACGTCATAGACGACCTTGATGCCGGTTTCCTTGGTAAAGTCTTCCAGGATCGATTCATCAATATAGTCGGACCAGTTATAGACATTCACGGTCCGGTCCTGAGCATTGGCGATGCCGCTCAAAAGACTGAGGGCGGCGACCCCCGTCAACAAAGTCTTCACAGTCATTTAGAACTCCCCTTCAGAGTTTCAGCGATGGCCGTTTTCGGCCTTGTTCCTGATTGTAAACGGACATTTCCGTTTCGTTCATTGTTCTCATTCGAACATTGGCGACGCGCCGGTTGTTTGTCCAGCGTCGATTTTGGGCACCGGATGCATCAAAGATAGGTTTGCCGTTCGAGCGAAGATATCTCCCGCCCGAATTCGTTCAGCTCCTCCCGCTTGATCTCGGTCAGCACCTTGTGCATTTCGCCTCCCACGGCCCGTTTCATGAGTTTCGAAGCCTCAAAGGCATCGATGGCCTCGTCCATCCACGGCGTCAGCCGTTTTTTCCGTTTTTCGTAGGCATTGCCGGTGACCGGTGCCGGCGGTTCCTTTTTCTGCTTAAGCCCTTCCAGCATGCCCGCCAGAATTCCCGTCAGCACAAGATAGGGGTTGGCATCCGCGCCGGCGATGCGGTGTTCCACCCGTGCGGCTTCCGGACTGGAGGCGGGCACCCGCAGCGCAACGGACCTGTTGTCGTAGCCCCAGCAGATCGAAGCGGGCGCATAGGACCCGGGCTGCATCCTGCGGAACCCGTTGAAGGTCGAGATGAACAGCAGCAGCGCTTCCGGCATCGTCTTCAAGAGGCCGTTGATGGCGTGGCCGAGGCGCTCCGGACCCGTGTCCGGGTCAGCGAACAGATTGCCGTTTTCGTCTTCCATCGAAACATGCACATGCATGCCGTTGCCCGGCCATTCCACGAAGGGTTTGGCCATGAAGGACGCCTTGAGTTCATGCTTGCGGGCAACGCCGGCGACAAGGCGGCGCAACAGCACCACGTCGTCGGCGGCCAGCAGCGGGTTGCGGCGGTGATGCAGGTTGAGTTCGAACTGTCCGGGCGCGGCTTCGGAAACCGCCGCATCGGCCGGAATGCCCTGCGCTTCACAGGCCTTGCGCAGATCATCGACCACCGGCAGAAGCGCTTCAAGATCGGACAGCGCGTACATGTTCTGGCGCGCCGGGCCGAGATGGGTCGAGAACAGCGGCTTGGGCTGCTCGGTCCAGTCGCCGTCGCTTTCCTCGAAAAGATAAAACTCAAGCTCGAAGGCGCAGGTCGCCGTCACACCGAATTCGGATTTCAGACGGTCGACCATGTTTTCCAGAACATGGCGCGGGTCTGCCAGAAACGGCTCTCCGTCACGGTCATACATCGACAAGAGCACCTGCGCCGTCTTGCGCTCGGTCCAGGGCACCAGTTTGAGGCTTTCCGGGATCGGCCAGCAGACACCGTCCTTGTCTCCCGTTTCCAGGTGCATGCCGGTCGCCTCCACTTCCCGTCCCCAGACGTCGAGACCGAACAGGGAGTAGGGAAAGGCAACGCCCTGCTCGAAGACCTTTTTCAGCGCCTTGCCGGGCAGCCACTTGCCCCGCAGGACACCATTGGTGTCGGGCAGGACAACTTCGAGCGTGTCAAGATCGGGATGTGCCGCCAGAAAGGCATCAAAGTCCACCTTCCATCCGGGCTCCGCCGGATGTTCCAGTATCTGGTGGGGAAGTTCGTTCATCTAGCGCGCTTGTCGCCTCTGGGTTCAGCTGAGTTGCCCGGCCCCATCGTGACGACCGGTTCTCAGCTTTCGTTTGCGTCCTTTCCAAAAATGTGATCACTTTCTGTGAAGCCTGTCAAGGCAGATCGCATGTGTTGAGAATTTGTAATGGTTGGGAGACCCTGTTGGCTGCCCGGTATTCCGCACTGACAAACAGCCCCACGGGCAATGACATCGAGGCACCCTCCACACGCGGAGCAACACGCGGACAGGTGGACGCTGCCATCCGTTCCGGCTTGCTGACCGGGCAGTTCATTCCGGGGAAAGCCGTCACGATCCGCGGGCTTGCCGCAGAACTCGGCGTCAGTCCGATGCCGGTGCGCGAAGTCCTCCAGAGGCTTGCGGCCGAAAACGCGCTGGAAGTGAAAAGCAATGGCCGGGTCCAGGTGCCGGACATGACGCCGGAGCGGTTTGACGAGGTCCTGAAAGCCAGGCTCCTGCTGGAGCCCGAACTCGCGGAACGCGCGCTATTCAGCCTTACAAAACAAGACGTCAAGACGCTCACCAGGATCGATGACGAGATCGACGCCTGTATCGTCAGTGGTGACGCGGAAGCCTACATGCAGCTCAACCACGCCTTCCACTTTCACATTTACGCAGCGTCTGGTTCTCAGGTCCTGCTTCCGCTCATCGACAGTCTCTGGCTCCAGTTTGCCCCGTTCATGCGCACGGTCTACGGACGTGTGGGCACGGTCAATCTCGTGGATCAGCACAAGGAAGCCATCCGCGCGATCGAGCAGAAGGACGCGTCGGCGCTGAGGGCTGCCATCTCCGGCGACATCACCGACGGAATGGGGCTGCTCGGCAAAGAAATCCTCCAGAACACGACAAGTGGTTGATCCGGCCTGCAGTCCATGTCATTTTGTGATCACAAAATAGCCACGCCGGTGCAAATTGGACCTCAGCCAACGTCCACTTTGCCGGTGTGAAAGACCCGACCAAGGCCAACCTGCCAGACCTTGAAAAGACCCCGGAGCCTCTCGTGAGTGATCAGACGCCGACCAACACCCGTCCCAATGCAGCCGAGAGTTTGCGCGGTGTTCCCGACGGCGATGCCGCGCGCGAGTGGCTGCATGCACGCAACATCGAAGACATCGAGTGCATCGTTCCCGACCTTGCCGGTGTTGCACGCGGCAAGATGATGCCGGTGGAGAAGTTTTTCTCCGGACCCGTCATGACCATGCCCGCGTCCATCTTCGCGCAGACGATTTCCGGCGACTATCCCGACGATGACGATCGTTTCCAGCACAACCCGACCGACGGCGACCTCTATTTCCGGGCGGATTACAGCACGCTGACCTCGGTCCCGTGGGAGAGCGATCCGACTGCCCAACTCATCCACGACGCCTATACGCGCCAGGGCGCCCCGGTCGAGACCGCGCCCCGCAACGTTCTCAAACGCATCCTGAAACTCTATGATGACAAGGGCTGGAAACCGGTCATTGCACCTGAAATCGAGTTTTACCTGGTGCGGCCGAACACCGATCCGGACTACCCGCTGGAACCGCCGACAGGCCGTTCGGGCCGTCCCGAGGTCGGCCGCCAGTCCTACTCCATTTCCGCCCTGAACGAATTCGACGAACTTATCGACGACATTTACGACCTGTCGGAACAACAGGGGCTCGAAATCGATACCCTGATCCACGAGGAAGGTGCGGCGCAGATGGAAATCAACCTGCGTCACGGCAATCCGGTCGCCCTTGCCGACCAGGTTTTCCTGTTCAAGCGAACGATCCGCGAAGCTGCCCTCCGGCACGACATGTATGCAACCTTCATGTCCAAGCCGATGTCGCATCAGCCGGGCTCGGCGATGCATATCCACCAGTCGGTGATCGACAGGGAAACGGGGCAGAACATCTTCGCAGGCGAAAACGGCGAAGAAACCCCGGCGTTCCTGTCCTTCATCGCCGGGCATCAGGTCTACCTGCCCAAGGTGACCTGCATCATGGCGCCTTTCGTGAATTCCTACCGCCGGTTTTCCAAGACATCGACGTCGCCGGTGAATGTCTACTGGGGCTACGACAACAGGACCGTCGGCCTGCGGGTTCCCTATTCCAGCCCCGAGGCGCGGCGTCTTGAAAACCGCATCCCGGGGTCCGATGCCAATCCCTATCTTTCAATCGCTGCCAGCCTTGCCTGCGGCTATCTCGGCATCGTGAATGAACTCAAGCCGGATGCACCCCGGAGCGACGACTGCACGGAGCTTGCCAAATCCCTGCCACGCGGGCTGCCGGAGGCGGTTGCCCAGTTCGAGAATTCCGAAGAGATGATCGAGGTGTTCGGCGAGCAGTTCGTCGCCACCTACCGCGCCATCAAATACGAAGAATTCGAAACCTTCATGTCCGTGATCAGCGCATGGGAGCGGGAGTATCTCCTGCTCAACGTCTGATCCGTTCCCCATTTTCCGGAGTTCATGCCATGACGGCCCATTCCAACATCTACCCGACAAAGGCTCTGCAGGAAATCGATGCCGCCCATCACTGGCACCCGTTTTCGGACATGAAGTCCCTGAACGCGGAAGGCAGCCGTATCGTCACGTCGGCCGATGGCGTCTGGATCACGGATTCGGACGGCAAGAAGATTCTCGACGGAATGGCGGGCCTCTGGTGCGTCCAGGTCGGCCACGGGCGGACCGAGATCGCCGATGCCGTCTATCGCCAGATGAACGAGCTTGCCTACTACAACACATTCTTCAAGACGACCCACCCGCCGGCGATCGCGCTGTCGGAAAAGCTGGCGCAGCTCGCGCCCGACCACATCAACACCGTCTTCTATTGCTCGTCGGGTTCGGAAGCCAATGATACGGTTTTCCGCATGGTCCGCACCTACTGGGACAAGATCGGCAAGCCGGACAAGAAGGTGATCATCGGCCGCTGGAACGGCTATCACGGCTCAACCCTGGCCGGCACAAGCCTGGGCGGCATGAAGGCGATGCATGCACAGGGTGATCTGCCGGTGGCCGGCGTCCACCACATCGACCAGCCCTACTGGTTCGGCGAAGGCCAGGACATGAGCCCGGAGGACTTCGGGCGCCAAGCGGCGCGCAAGTTGGAAGAGGCGATCGACGAAATCGGCGAGGACAATGTCGGCGCGTTCATCGCGGAACCGATCCAGGGTGCAGGCGGCGTGATCATTCCGCCGGAAAGCTACTGGCCGGAAGTGCGCCGGATCCTGGACGAACGCGAGATCCTGTTTGTCTCCGACGAGGTCATCTGCGGCTTCGGACGCCTTGGCGAGTGGTTCGGGTCCACCTATTTCGGCATGAAACCGGACCTGATGCCGATCGCAAAGGGACTGACATCCGGGTATCTGCCGATGGGCGGCGTGCTTGTCTCCGACCGCGTCGCGGAAGGCCTGATGAATGCCGGCGACGACTTCAACCACGGCTACACCTATTCCGGCCATCCCGTCTGCGCGGCGGCTGCGCTTGCCAACCTGGAGATCATCGAGCGCGAGGGTCTGGTGGACAGGGTCAAGACCGATATCGGGCCCTATCTTCAGGAACGCTGGCAGATGCTTGGCGATCATCCGCTTGTCGGTGAAGCCCGCATGACCGGGCTGATGGGCGCTCTGGAACTCGTGCCGGACAAGACGGATCTGAAAAAGGCGTTCCAGGACGTGGGCACGGTCGGCACGATCTGCCGCGACATCTCGTTCCGGAACGGCATGGTGATGCGCGCCGTCCGGGACAGCATGATCATCTCACCGCCGCTGGTGCTCAGCCACGAAGAAGCCGATGTCCTTGTCAAAACGGCGGAGAAGACCCTGGATGACACCTATCAGACCCTGAAAAAGGACGGCTGGCTCTCTTGAGCCGGCCTTGCCGCAGCGTGGTCAAACAGGTCCGAAGGACACGATCCGCTCGATCAGCCAGAAGCTGGACAGACTGCCGATCACGTAGGCCATGAACAGACTGACAGGCCGGTAGGCCAGCAGCGGTCCTTTCAGAAGCAGTGCGGAAATCACCGTGAGCACGGCCAGGGCCGCCGCGACGAATGCGAGCTGGCCTGCTTCCACGCCGACATTGAACGCCAGCAGCGCAAGCGGGATGTCCGACTGCGGCAGTCCGATCTCCTTCAGGGCGCCCGCGAATCCGAGGCCGTGCAGGAGCCCGAAGGCAAAAGTCACCAGCCAGGGCGCTGACTGGGAAAGCCGCGCCCGGCCTTTTCCGCTGAGCGCAATCTCGCTTGCCAGGAAGACGATCGACAGGGCAATCACCGCCTCGACCGGCGCAGGCGGCAGTGCAATCCAGCCGAGCGTCGCCGCCGCAAGCGTCAGGCTGTGCGCAACCGTGAACGCCGTCACCGCGCCGACGAGCCGCCAGAAGTCGCGGATGAGCACGAGCAGCGCAAACAGGAACAACAGGTGGTCCCACCCTTCGAGAATATGCTCGAAGCCGAGGCCGACATAGGCGGTAAAGACGTCAAGCGAACTCGGATTTGCGGGCACGACCGCGGAGGGTGAGTCGGCGGTCAGTCGCAGCGAAACCGTCGTGCTTTCAAGGGGCGAAATCCGCACGAGCACATCCGTCCGGGTTTTCTCAAGCCCCGGAATGGATACGCTGCCACCTGCAAGAGATCCGTCGCAAACGGCGGTCCATGATGCCTCCCAGGCCCCTTCTCTTGCGGTCGGAAGCGGGCCTGTCTGCGGAGCACACCCCGCAGGAAGCGACAGCTCAATCGGCATCGGCCGTCCGGAGACATCCGGCTTTCGCCAATAGACCTGCCAGGTGTTGTCTCCTGCCTGTTCCAACGACGCGTAACCAGGCTGGAGGGCATGGCCGTGAGCTGCCTTGTGGCCGTTGAAGAAGGCGAACAGCAGGACAAGGATCAAAACGCTCTGCCGGATCACTGCGCCGCCTCCGGCAGAACAATCCGGTAGCGTTGCCGCATGGCTTCAAGCGCATCCGCCCGGATGTCCTGCGCCTTCTTCTGTGTCCAGTCGGTCACAACATCTTCTCTGACGGTGCCAAAAGAAAGCACTTCCGGTTGCTGGTGCTCGATGACGCGCACCAGATGCGCGCCGTATCCGGATTTGACGGGACCCTGCCACTCGTTGAGCGGCAATGCCTCCAGCCTTTCGAAAGTCCCTTCGCCGAAAAGACCCTCGATCCGCGCTTTTTCAGACAGGCGCACCCGGAACGGCAACAGTGTGCGCTTGCCCAGCTGTTCCGGGTTTGCTCCCGTGCTCAGGCTCTCCCGGAGTTCCTCAACAAGTTCTTCATCCACGCTCGGACCGAGAAAAACCTGTTCGAAGGCGATGCGTCCAGGCCGGCGGTAATAAGCCTCGTTCGCTGCGTAGAAGTCCTTCAGATCCTGTTCCGTGGGTTGCTGCGAACGGGCTGCGGAGGTCGCCAGGAAGTCCATTTTCTGCGCCAGGCGGCGACGTATGACCGTGTCCCCCTGGTCCAGTCCCAGCCGGATCGCTTCGCGAACGAGGATCTCCTCACGCACATATCCGTCGATGAGTGCGTCGATTTCGTCAGGACCCGGCGCACGCTGCCAGGTTGCGCGGTATTCCTCGGTCAGACGATCCAGCTGCTGCCGGGTCACGATGATGTCTTCACCCGCATCGTCGGGTTCTGTCTCCGAGCCCGGTGCAACAAAGCCGTAGGCAGCGAAAATGAGCGCGCCAAGCAGCAAAAAATGCAGCAGCGGCTGACGAAAGAACTGACGAAGACCGGACATCACTGAATTTTCACCAACCCCATCTGTCTCATTGCACCGGCGATTTGTGCTGTTCGGTTTGTCCACGATTCACGCGTGACTGGGCGACATAAGCCGCAACGACGAGCTTGCTGCCAGATGGCAGGTTTCCACTGGTCTGGAGCAACGGCTCGAGGCTGGCGCCGAACGCCCAGTTCCGCCTTTGCGAAAACTGCCGGGCGATCAGAACGGACCCGCCCGGACGTTTTCTGGCGAACGCGGTCAGAACATCAAACACCGCTTCGCGGATGGCAGGCGTACCGGCACCGTGATGTATCGCCATCGCCTCGACAATGGATTCCAGTTTTTCCAATGGCTGCCCTGGATCGGTCAGAAACGGTTCGAGCCTGGCAATGCCGTTTATGCCATCCTGTTCTATCAGCGCTGTCGCGAACGCTCCAAGATGTTCCGCCCACTCCCAATCCACGGAGCGGTCGACAAAGTCACGGATAAAGCTTTTCGCTTCGGCCGACCTGTGCAGCCCGAGCAAGAGGGCAACAATGGGCCGGTAGGCATAGCCCTCGCGAGAGCGCAGCAGGTCCGTCAGATACGCGACCGGAACCTTGGGCTTGAGTTGACGGAGAAGCGCATAGGGTGCGCGGTCGATCTCCAGCAGGGCGAGCTTGCTCAACTCACGATCCGGGTGTCCCAGATATTCCGAAAAAAGCTCGATCCGTTCGGGATGGTAGTCCTGGTCGCGCCATGCCCGCGCTTTGGCAACAACCTCGTCGAGCGCCGTCCGATAGTCTTCCTTCACATAGGCGATCCGGACCCAGGACCCGGCCGCGTTCAGCCCGAAAAGAACGGTGTCATTAGGGTTTTGAACCAGTTTCGCACGCGTGGCGCTGTCAATCAGAAACGGTGGGGCCTCTATCCCGGCGTCGCCACGCAAAACCTGCGTGACCTTGTAGGAAAACCGGTTTTCCGGATCCGGCCGTGCAAGCACAGCGGCCTGACCTGTCAAAACCCAGTCGACAACCGTGCGGGCCGGAACGTAGTTGTGGAAGGAGCAGGCTGCGGCGCTGCCCGCCCAGAAGACCGCGACCCACGTCGCTGCCACGCAGTTGAACAGGACCGATCCTCTTTCAAATCGCCGAAGCGGACGAAATCGCATGATCGCGTGGCGCATTCAGGTCACCTTCATGGGCTGGCCGACTCACGGCCCTTTTTTCTTGACGCTGTCCAGAAACACCAGCGCGAGGTTGAAGACGCCGAAAACGAGGATGGCACCGAACACGAGGACACCGAGCTGTTTCGTCCCCATGCCGACCGGAAGATTGAACGCCATCACGATCATGCCGAACAGCGCCAGGAGCATGATCACCGGGAAAATCGTGTCTCTGAGTTTCATGCAGGGGCTCTCCTGTCTATGACCGGACTTGGCAGGGTCAAAACGGCCCTGCCGGCGTCATCATACCCCGAGCAAAATGCGCCGCAACGACATGCCTCAAGGAGAGCCCGGCCCGCCTTCTGCATGATCACGATTCCGGCGTGAACCAGATCGGAGATGTGTAGGCCCTTTCCTGCTGCGCCGTCGGCGCACCTTCGGGGATGCCGACACCGTAGCGGAATGCATCGTAGACGTACCAGGGCGGTGTCGGGATCTCCAGGACACGCGCATAGTAGAAGGCGCGCTCGGCCGGATCGAAATCCGGATCGGTCCAGATCGTCGCCAATTCCGAGGCCCCGATCGAGTTGGTCCAGCTTGCGCTCGCGACGTCGACGGTGTTGCCGACGGCAGGCAGCTTGCCGTCGCTTCCCGGCTGGCGGCCATCGGACCAGGCCACGTCATAGACCTTTTCCTGCGTGTTGCCGTCAGCATCCAGCCAGCCCTTGACGATCTGGATCCGGTCGAGGTTCGCCCCGACCGCGTCGCGCAGCGCATAGACCATGAAGGACGGTGCCTCGGCCGCGTCCGGTTTCGGCATCAGGTCGCCGCCCATGGGCACGCCCTTGCGATATCCGAGCAAGGCCGGATTGCGGGTCTGCATGTCCTGGTCGGTGAATTCCCAGCCGCCGAACAGACGCACCATGATGCGCGGGCCGGTCGTTGCGTAGACTTCCTTGCGCTGCATCGCATCGAAAATGGATTCGCGCGTGTTTTCTTCCGCCCACACGCCCGTGATACCGGACGACACCATCTGCCAGGCGAATAGCTCGCCATTCTCGTTCTTCATGAATGGATGGGCCAGGCGTTCCGGCGAGGGTTCGTAGCCTGTGTGCTTGCCGAAGAAATTCTCCTCCTCGAACGTCGCCAGGCCCGTGTGACTGTCGGTGGCTCCGGAAAAGCCGAACTTGTACGGATTGGTGCCGAATTTTTCTTCCAGCACGAAGCCGTTCTTGAGCGCTTCGCGCGCGTATTCGCCCGCCAGCATGTCGTTGGTCTTGGCGGTGCTCAGGTCCAGGTTGCCGGCATCCCAGTTGTAGTAGTCCGCAAACTCGTCATTCGGTGACAGGAACGGATGGGCCTCGCCGTCACCCTTGATCTGGGTGATTTCATAAAGCGGCTCCCACTTGGCGCGCTGCTCAACATAGTCCTTGTCCAGTGCCTTGCCCGTGAACTGCTTGTCGATCGGGAACATGATGCCGCTGGAGAGGTTGCCGTTATGCGCCAGCGCAAGCACGGCACCGTTGGTCTTCTCCTCATAGGTCCGCATCCACTCGTAGAGGTCGAGCGGATCGGGGCTTCCGAATGGCGGTGTCATGGTGAAGGGCACGACCTGCCCGGCCCTTTCGGAGCCGTCGCGGAAAATCACGTTGCGGTGCAGGTTGTTGCCCTTGTCGAGCGAGGTCCACTCGAAACCGATCAGAGCCGAGAACCGCCCCGGCTCGTTGAAGGCGTCCGCCGTTCTGACATTGTCGGACCAGATCGACGCGAACCGGCGTGCACCCGGCTGATACTGGGCGAACAGCTCCGGATCGACCTGCCCCTGACTGAATTGCGTGATCAGGTCGAGGGTCGCGGCCACCGCTTCCTGCCCGCCGGCGCGGTATCCTTCCGACCACTTTCGGCCCTGTTCATACTTGGTCACGTTCGGCGAGGCATCCAGAATATCCGTGATCAGCCCCATCCCGTCCGAGTGTTCGGTAATCACGAGCCAGTCCAGAGGCCGGTAAAGGCGCACCGGCTGACCCGATGAGGCGGTGATTTCCTCGCCGCGCGCAAAACGCCAGGCGTCTTCCTGCGTCAGCCGCGCACCGAACCCGCCCGCATCCATGGACTGACCCGTGTGAAGATGCGTGTCGCCCCATAGCGGATGCTCCGGGAAGTTCCGGCCCGCGTAAGGCGAATAGGCTTCGCCTGGATAAACATCCTGGAGTTGGTCCTCGTTGACGTCGAACTCCTGCGCCGAGGGCACTGATGCCACGGAAAAGCAGGCCAGAATTGCAAGGGTGGCGGTACGCATCGAAGTTCTCCCACAAGGAACGTTGTGGAAAGTAATGCATATTCCTTGTGGTTGGAGAAGCTTGCCAATTTTAGCGATGTAATTGAGTAACATTGCTTTTTTTCGATTTTGCAGACCGGATTTCCGCCGTCCCACCCTTGGCAATTTTCTTATTCACTGGTGTCGGATATGCTTGGGCCGGAACGTTCCTCGGTCATCGATCCCGTAAACCCGGAGACCAATACAATGCTGTTTTCCGTGCTGATTTATGCCAGCGAAGATATCATGGATGCCGTTTCGCCGGAGGAGCATGCCGAGATCATGAGCCACCATCGCGCCTTTCACGAGCACACCAAGACCAGCAAGACCTTTGCGGCCGCGACCAAGCTGATGTCGACCGGAACCGCGGTGACCGTCAACAAGGAGAGCGACGGCTACCTGGTGACCGACGGCCCCTTCGCGGAGACCAAGGAGCAGTTCATGGGTTTTTATCTCATCGATTGCGCTTCGCTCGAAGACGCCATCGACACGGTGAAGCTGCTGCCTCTGGAATACGGGCGGGTCGAGGTGCGTCCGGTGGAATATTTCGAGGGGGCCGATTTCAAGAATGGCGGACGTCTGGTTATCGACGCATCTTAGGGCGGCGCGTCCACGTGTGCTGGCGGCCCTGAACCGTGTGTTCGGAGACATAGACCTTGCCGAAGATGCCTTTCAGGAGGCCTCGCTCAGGGCCGTCAAATCCTGGCGTGACAACACGATCCCGAAGGACCCGGCAGCCTGGCTGATTGTTGCCGGCCGTAATGCGGGCATCGACGCTTTCCGAAAGAAGCGCCTCGAAACCCTGACAGCGCCGGAAGACCTGGAACCGCTGCAAGAAGGGCCGCACCCGGAAGACGCGCTCACTGCCACGATCGATCGCGCCGCCTACCGGGACGACGTGCTGAGGCTTCTGTTCACCTGCTGCCACCCGGTGCTGCGACAGGAGCAGCAGATCGCGCTTGCTCTCAAGATTGTTGCGGGACTTTCGGTGGAGGAGATCGCGCGGGCATTCCTCGTGCAAGCCAAGACCATGGAGCAACGGATAACCCGCGCCAAGAAGCGCCTGCAAGCCGCCAGGCTGCGCTACGAAGATCCGGACGCCGCGGCAAGAACCGCGCGGTTTTCAGCGGTTGCCAATGCAATCTACCTCGTTTTCAACGAGGGTTATTCGGCGTCCCGCGGGGAGCACCTCATACGCGAAACCCTGTGCGAAGAGGCGATCCGCCTGGCGCGCCTGCTCGTCCGCCTGTTCCCCGAGGAGCCGGAGTTGCGCGGGCTTCTGGCGCTCTGCCTCATTCAGCACTCGCGCCGAAAGGCGCGCGTGTCGGAGGAGGGTGACGCCATCACGCTGGAGCACCAGGACCGGTCCGGCTGGGACCGGAGGAATATTGCTGAAGGCACCGTGCTGCTCGAGGCGGCTCTGCGAAAGGGAAAACCCGGCCCGCTGCAGATCGAGGCCGCCATCGCCGCGACCCACGCACGTGCGCCCAGTTACGAGGAAACCGACTGGGTGGAACTGGACCGGCTCTACCGCGCCCTGGAAATCATCCGTCCGTCGCCTGTCGTGTCGCTGAACCGTGCGGTCGTCATCGCCAGACTGAAAGGCCCGGAAGCAGCACTCGCCCTTCTGGACCAACTCGCGGTTCCGCTTGAACGATATGCAAGCTTCCACGCCGCAAAAGCCGCCTTCCAGTCTGATCGGGGACAAATCTCGGCGGCGATGAAATCTTACGAACTGGCACTCAGCCACGCAGGCACCGAGGTGGAACGCAAGCATATCCGGTCAAAGCTCGAAGCCCTCGGTGCATACCCGAAAGATGACTAGGCCATACCCTCATAAATGAAGCCGGTTTGGCGGCAGAAATGGCAAAATCTCGCGAGGAAGCGTGAGCAGAGCGGGCTTCCTGCCCGGTCAAGCACGCTGACGCCACGGGGTGATGCCATTTTGCATGCCATACCAGTCTCATTTATGGGTCCATCACCTAGACCGAGCGGGTTATGCCACCATCAACGCGGATGTTCTGACCCGTGATGTAGCCGGCGCCATCCGACGCGAGAAATGCGACAACCGAGGCAATCTCTTCGAACGACTTTCCGTAGCGCCCCATCGGTATCCTCACGCGAAACTCCTCCTTTTCCGGCAAGCTGTCGATGAAGCCCGGCAGGACGTTGTTCATGCGGATGTTGTCCGCGGCGTATCTGTCGGAAAACAGTTTGGTGTAGGCCGCCAGACCTGCACGGAAAACGCCTGATGTCGGGAAAACCGGGTCCGGTTCGAACGCAGCGAAAGTGGAAATGTTGATGATTGCTCCGGATTTCTGCTTCTGCATGACAGGTGCAACCAGGCGCGTCGGCCGAACCACATTCATGAAGTAGACGTCCAGCCCCGCGTGCCAGTCTTCATCGCTCAGGTCCAGAACCGGTGCACGCGGACCATGACCCGCGCTGTTGACGAGCACGTCCACCCTGCCCCACCGCTCCAGGGTCAGATCCACGAGCCGTTTGAGATCATCGTTGGATTGATTGGACCCGGATACGCCGATGCCGCCCAATTCGGCGGCAAGCGCCTCCCCCTTTCCGGACGAGGAGAGAATAGCGACCTCATAGCCGTCCTCCGCCAGCCTGCGTGCGCTGTCGGCTCCCATGCCGCTGCCGCCGGCCGTCACGATCGCCACTTTTGTTTCCGTCATCACGGACCTCCATGTTCTGAAAAATTCTGACGCGAAGTTAGGGTCAGGACCCATTAATCTGGATGAATTGGTAGGGACGAAATTGTTCGGATACGAGGCGCAAAGCTGCAGGAAACCGTCCGGTTTCCAAAGATTTGCAACGACGTTGCCGGGCAAATTCGCCCTATCCCTCAGGGACGCAAAAACGGCTTCGGTCTGCTTCGTCAAACCGCTCAACCGGGCAGGAAGCCCGCTTGTCGCGCTTTTCCTTGAAGCTCATCGCCGTTTGCTGCGCCAATTCAACCAAATGAATGGGTCCTGACCCTAGACGCGCCGGTACGACTTGACCAATCATTTCCGAACCGCTTAGACTGTAGAAAAACTACTGCCTTGACACCGATGCGCGCTCCGAAACTCCAACACATCAAAATGTTTGACGCTGCGGCCCGGCATCTGAATTTTCGGCTTGCCGCTGAAGAACTCAATCTCACGCAGGGCGCAGTGGCACAGGCTGTCCGCGCCTTGGAAGCCGATCTGGGCGTCATGCTGTTTGACCGCAGAGCCCGCGGACTATCCTTCACGGAAGCGGGCAAACGCTATCATGCGGATACGTCAAGAGGCCTTGAAATCATCAACGAGGCTACAAGAAACTTACGACCTGCCATCAACAGGGTCTCCATAAGTCTGCCGCCTTCCTTTGCCTCGAAATGGCTGGTGCCGCGGCTGCCGAAATTCATGGAGACCAACCCGGATATCGATGTCAGGATCATTGCCAGCGAACACCTCACGGATTTTCAGACGCAGGATGTCGACATGGCTGTCCGGCAGGGAAAGCGCCCATTGGCCCGGGATCTTGCCATTCACCTCCTGGCACCAATGAACCTTGGGGCCTACTGCAGTCCGGCCATCGACCTGCCGGGTGGCGCGCCGCACACCCTCGCGGATTTGACCGGCCTGCCGCTAATACAGGATGGACACAGGTACTGGGAACACTTGCTGCCGGAGCACAACACCCCTTGCCCGCAGCCGGTCCTCCAGTTCAATCAGACATCGCTTGCATTGGACGCGGCGGCAAACGGGCAAGGCCTGGCGATCGCACCCCGGCTTATCGCGTGTGCTGACGTGAAATCCGGGCGCCTGCAAGAAGTCTGGCATGACGATATCGAGAGAGACCTTGGCTTCTGGTTGCTTCGTCCGGCGGGCAAATCAGCCAATCAAGATGCGTCTGCGGCGCTGACCGACTGGATCCTGAGCGAGATTCGCTGACACTGCGAACAGACCCACGCTGCCTTGATCAAAAAAAGTTTCAGCCCCTGTCGGATCTGACAGGTTTCTTCCGTCCTCCGATCACCTGGCTCGTCCAGGCAGATCATTGAACCTTGAGGATGGAAGACATGAGCAACCCGATGCAAACCCATGGCGCGTTCAGCTGGATGGAACTTCACAGTGGTGACGGCGCAAAGGCGAAGGAATTTTACACCGGTCTCCTCGGCTGGAGCCTGGAAGACATGGAAATGCCGGGCATGACCTACACTGTCATTGCGAACGGCGACGAAAAGATCGGCGGATTTCCACCCATGGCGGCCGAGGCGCCGCGCTGGTTGCCCTATGTCACCGTGGATGATGTGGATGCACGGGTGGAAAAGGCGAAGGCACTGGGCGCGACCATTGCCGGTGAGCCCATGACCGTTCCGGGTGTCGGGCGCATGGCAACGCTGATCGATCCGGTCGGCGGGGTCATCGCGCTCATCACCTATGAAGCACCGGCTGACAGCTGATCCCGGTCCGGATTTCGTTTCAGGCGGCCGGTGGCGCGTACGCGTTCCGCAAACGCCGGCCGTATCCTCCGATGCTCCAGAAATGGGAGAGCCCAACAATGGAAATCATTTCCGCGCTGCCCGTCACAATCGTTTTCGTTGCCGTTTTCGCACTGATTCAGATCCCGATGACAGTCGCCGTCGGACTTCGCAGGCTCCAGACCGACGTTCAGTTCATGGACGGCGGCGACAGTGTCCTGCTTCAGCGCATGCGCGCACACGGCAATTTCACCGAGACCGTGCCGATCGCCGTGCTCGCGATGGCGGCGGCGGAACTCGCCGGCGCACCGCAAGTCCTGCTGTGGGCCGGAGGTACTGCGCTCCTGCTCGGACGTCTCATCCACTACACAACGATTGTCACAACGGGGTTCGGCATAGGGCGTGCAATCGGCATGCTGCTGACCCTGTCATCGCTCGTCCTGTTTCCGGGCTTCGTGCTGCTCAAGACCATCGGCCTTGCCGTCTGAGCACCGCGTTGCAGACAAGCGCCTGTGCCGGATCAGGATCCGGTACAGGCTGCCTGCAATCCATTGCTTTCCGGTTTAGAAAGTACTGTCGAACTTATGTCGTTGAGAAAGCGGCATAGTTCCGAGCGGCGCCAAGTCGGGAAACGGAATTGTTCCCCCGATTTGTCGTCCCGGTTTGCCGCATCAGCGGCAAGACCGGGAACCAGTACTCCAAGTGGCCGAAGACTGAAACAAGACGGAAAATCCGGTGGTTACTGGGTTCCGGCCTTCCGCTGCGCTTCAGCCGGAATGCCAAGCTCATGGGCTGAGATCACCTCGCTGGATCAATTCCGAGTTAAACCGGACAGCAGTGCCTGCAATCCCGGCATGATAATCCGTGATGCCGAAACTGCGCAAAATCTGCACAGCGTCTGGCACCGGGCTGCAAGGGTCTCCGGCAAAAGGGCTAGGGTACGGACTCATAAATGAGACTGAAATGGCATGGGAAATGGCGAAATCCCGTTAGGAAGGGTGTGCGGAGCGGGCTTTCTGCCCGGTCAAGCACGCTGACGACACGGGGTGAAGCCATTTCCATGTCCTTCGGATTTGACCGGACCGCGCCTCCCCGGCGTCGCGAAAGGCTCGAAAATGAACCACATTTCCTGCGCTTTCGCTCCTTGAGGAGAAGCAATCCGCCTCAAACCATTTCCGCCTCATTTATGGGTCGTACCCTAGAGTCCCGCTTGTCAGGAGAACAGTTCAGATGCCTTTCCTTGTGCGTTACTTGCCAGCCAGGATCAGCCGGTTGATGCGAAAGCAACCGGATATCGTCCGCAAGCCCTGCCGCAGTACGCTTTTGTTCATGACGGCAAGGGTCGATACGTCGCTCCCCCGTTCGTTGCGCAGGGACGGCTGGTGGCTGGAAACATGAAACGGCCTCGGTTGTTTCTTAACACCCTGCGTTGATAGTGACACACGCAGCAGTTCCGCATCTGAATGCCGAAACCCTCAAGCCCGGACCGGTCCCTTGCAGTCAAAAACCATTCTTGTCGTCGACGATGATCCGAATATTCGCGAAGTGATCTGCTTCGCGCTTCAAAAGGCTTCCTATCGCCACGAGGTTGCGACCGACGGCAAGGATGCGCTCGACAAGACAGCACTTCATGCGCCTGCGCTGATCATTCTGGACATCGGCCTGCCGGAGATGGACGGTCTGGATGTGTGCCGGGAAATCAGAAAAAGATCCGAAGTGCCGATCCTGTTCCTGTCGGCCCGCGACGATGAGATCGACCGGATCATCGGGCTCGAACTCGGAGCCGACGACTACGTCACCAAACCTTTCAGCCCGAGGGAACTGATTGCAAGGGTCGGCGCCATCCTGAAGCGGTACGGTGCGCCACAGACCGCCCAAGCAGCGGAAAACCCGTTGCGGCAACACGGCCTGCTTGCACTTGAAAGGGAAGAACGGCAGGTCCGGGTCCATGACACCGAGATCAGCCTGACGGCCATCGAATTTGAAATCCTGTCCGCACTGATGGACCGGCCAAAGATCGTCTATACACGGGAGCGTATTCTGGAGAAGGCCTACAAGGACAATATTCACGTTTCGGATCGTACGATCGACAGTCATATTCGCAACATCCGGGCCAAGCTTGCCGCGGCCGGATGCAGCGACGCCATCGAGACGGTGCATGGTGTAGGTTTCCGGCTCGGCCCCTGTGAAGACACCAGCTGACCCTGAAATCGAATGAAAGTTTCCAGCTCTTTCCGCGACCGTTGGCGCCCCTCCATCAGCTTGGTTATAGCGATGGTGCTCTCCATCATGTTGCTGGTCCCTCTCGCGGGGATCGTATTTTTCCGTGTTTACGAAAACCAGCTGATCCAGACCACGGAAGGCGAACTCATCGCCCAGTCTGCAGCGATCGCGGCGATCACTGCCCAATATCTGAAAGAATACGGCGGCGACACGCTTCCCCTGGGCCCGGTCGCACGTCCACCCTCGCCCTACTCGAACGGACCGCTGTCGACATCCTTGGGCAGATACGACAGGCAGCCCGCGGGAGGCTGGACACCGCAATTGCCTGTTCTCGATCTCAACAAGACCAAAGTGCTCCCGTCCCGTCCCGACCCACGCGTGTCCGAGCATGACATCCATCCGGCCCATGAAGCGGCGGGCAAGGCCATCGGGCAAGTGCTGAAGGACACGCAGAAACTGACGCTTGCCGGTTTCAGGGTGCTCGATCCGAACGGGACAATCATTGCCGGACGGGACGACACCGGGCTTTCGCTTGCGCATGTCGCGGAGGTCAAGAACGCAATGGCCGGCCGGTATTCCAGCGTCCTGCGCGAACGCGTTATCCAGAACCCGCAACCGATCTATTCCATCAGCCGGGGCACCAGTGTGCGCGTGTTTGCCGCTCTGCCGGTCCTGATCGACAACCGGGTCGCGGGTATCGTCTACGCCTCGCGCACGCCGAGCAATATCCTGAGGGAAATGTTCCTTAAATGGGAAACGGTTGTCCTGGTTCTGGCATTCGTGCTGAGCGCAACATTTGTCGTCGGTTTCATTTTCGCACGCGGGATCGCAGGCCCGATCAAGGCGCTCACGGACCGCTCCCTGAAAATCGGCCGCGGTGACCGCGACGCCCTGAAACCGCTGCGCATCCACGGCAACCGCGAGATCCATGCACTGTCGACCAGCATGCTGGAAACCTCACGAAAACTGTTCGACAGGAACGAATACATCAACACGTTCGCCAACCACGTCACCCATGAATTGAAGACCCCGCTGACCGCGATCCAGGGTGCGGCGGAACTGCTCCGGGACGGCGGGAACGAGCTGGACGTCACCGAACGGGAAAAGTTTCTTCGAAACATCCTGTCAGATACAGAGCGCGCCTCCCGGCTTTTGAACCGGCTAAGGGAGCTGGCGCGGGCGGACAGCGTGGAGATCGGGGGAACGAGCCGGTTGTCGGATGTTCTGGACGCAATCCGAAGCCGGTTCAAGCGGATCAAAATAGAATCGGATGATGACTGTCCGATCCCCATGTCGGCGGAAAATGCCCGGATTGTCTTTGAGAACATGATCGACAATTCCGTCCGGCACGGTGCCGACAGGATAACGTTTTCAGCCGAGAGAACGGCAAACGGCCTGTCTCTCCGGGTTTCGGACAATGGAGACGGCATCTCGGCAGGAAACCGGGGTCAGGTTTTCGATCTCTTCTTCACGACGCGCCGGGACAGCGGTGGAACGGGAATGGGTCTCGGCATCATCCAGGCTCTGCTGAAGGCGCATAAGGCATCCATCGCCCTGGTACCGGGCGAGAGCGGTGCCTGCTTTGAACTCCGCTTTCCAGACACGCGGAAGTGACTGATACGGCGCTTGTTTCCTTATTCTTAAGCACGTTCCTTATGCGTTGCTTAACTTGACCTTCGTAGTCTCCGCCCGCGTATCTTGTGGGGAAGACACGATGCAACAGTCGCAGCAGACTTCGCTCCCGGCGGACGAAGGCGGGCATTTCGGAATTGCCATTCCGGTGCTGCAGGTCTTTGCAGGCACCCTGTTCCTGAGCGCTTTCCTGCTGTTCTCGGTTCAGCCCTTCTTCTCCAAGCTGGTCCTGCCAAAACTCGGTGGCTCTCCCGGTGTCTGGTCCGTGGCGATGGTCTTCTTCCAGAGCGTTCTTCTTCTGGGATACACCTACGCACATTTGCTGACGCGCTATTTCCAGACAAAACATGCGATCCTCGTTCACGCGCTTGTCCTGCTGTCTGCATGCCTGTTCCTGCCGCTCGGGATTGCCGGCGGCTGGGATACACCGCCTGCCGAGCATCAGGAGATCTGGCTGCTTGGATTGTTCGCCGTTTCCGTCGGATTACCGTTTTTTGCCGTTTCCGCGAATGCACCCCTGCTGCAGGCCTGGTTCACGCAGACCGGCCACAAGCATGCAGCCGATCCCTATTTCCTTTACGGTGCGAGCAATATCGGAAGTTTCGCGTCGCTCTATCTGTACATCCTCGTGCTGGAACCGGCACTCAAACTCGGAACGCAGTCCCTGCTGTGGACGGCCGGATATGTTGGCCTGGTTGTTTCCATCCTGCTTTGCGCCGCTGCGGTGCTTCGCCGCCCGCAATCCGTGCCGGCTGGCCAGTCAGGCAGCAACGCCAATGACGATCAATCCCCGGCAAAACCCGTATCGGCAAGGCAGATCCTTGTCTATCTCGGCCTTGCCGCAGTTCCTTCGGCCCTGACAATTGCACTTACGGCGCACATCGCGGTCGACATCGCTTCCGCGCCCTTCATGTGGGTGGTTCCGCTGTCGCTGTTCCTGCTGACCTTCGTGATCGCCTTCAAAACCAGGCCACTCGTCTCCGTCGAATTCCTCTCAAACCTCCTGCCGTTTGCAGCGATCCTTGCCGCGACCGTCATTTTCCTGCCCAAGATCCTGCCGCTCACATTCAATCTCGGCGCCAATCTGGCGGTCTATTTCGTCACGGTGCTTTATTGCCATGCACGGCTCTACCAGCTGCGTCCGCCTGCGAGCCAACTGACCGCCTTCTATTTGTGGATGTCGGTCGGGGGTGTCCTCGGCGGCATCTTCGCAGGTCTGATCGCACCCAATGTCTTCGATTGGGTCGCGGAGTATCCCATGCTGATGCTGGCGGCTCTGTTCCTCCTGCCGCTCAAGAACGGTACCACTGCCGCCTCCGTGCTGAAGACAGTTGCCTTCGGTGCCGGACTGACATGTCTCTTCTGGCTCGGCCTCACACGCGGATGGATACCCGATGTTCAAAGGCACGAAGTCATCGTCGTCCTGCTCATCGCCCTTGTGGTTTTTGCTGCGCTTGCTCAGATCAAGTGGCAGACTATCTCGCATATCCTCCTGATCCTGACCGTGCCGCTGGTTCTGTTGCTTCAGCTACACCCGAGCGTTGTTCACACCGAGCGATCGTTCTTCGGTGTGGTGAAGGTCAAGGACACGGATGACGGCGCGTATCGCCGCATGGTTCATGGCACGACCGTTCATGGCAGCATCGCAATGAACGCCTTTGAGCCGGAGATCGGTGAAGGCTCCCCCGAGCCTCTCGCCTACTATCACGAGACTGGCGAAATGGCGGCAACGCTGCACGCAGCGCGGGCGTCCGCCGGCGGTGCTCTCGGACAGGTCGGCGTCGTCGGATTGGGGACGGGCAGCTTCCTTTGCCATCGCAACGCCAGCGAAACCTGGACGGTCTACGAGATCGACAAGTCGGTCATAGATGTTGCCTCCAACCCGACCTATTTCCGGTTCATCTCCGACTGCGGGCCCAACACGAAGATGGTTCTGGGTGATGCCCGGCTCACGCTGGACGCAGAACCGGACGGCAAGTTCGACTACCTCCTGATCGATGCCTTTTCTTCCGACTCCATTCCCGTGCACCTGATGACGCGCGAGGCCATCAATCTGTTTTTCTCGAAGATCGGGCAGAACGGACTGCTGGCGATGCATATCTCCAACAGATATCTGGAACTGGCCAGCGTCCTGGCTGCGATCGCGGAGACTGACGGATATGCAATCCGCTTCGCGTCATACGGGGAAGACGAAAGCCCCGACCGGCCAGAACAGGTCTTCAAGGCAAACGTGATGGTTTTTGCCCGCGACGAAGCCGATCTGGGGCCGCTGCTCGATGACAGCAGATGGGAACCCGTTGCCTCGAACGGGACCGCCCCCTGGACCGACGATTATTCAAACATCGTCGGCGCAATCATCCGTCACGAGTCGCAAAAAGACTGACTCGCAAAAGGCCCGGCCGCAGCACACTGCAACCGGGCCTTCCAGCAAATCGAAAACCGGCGAAAGAAACGGGACGCATTGTTTCCAAGGCGCCGGGCTCCAAGCTGAAACCTATTCTGCAGCGACGGCGACGTCCCTGAAGGAGCGGCGCGCCCAGGGACGCGTGCCAACGGGCATTTCGTCGACCGTGCCGACGGGCTGAAGATACTTGGTCACTTCCGGCCATTCGCCGGCCCTGAGTGCTTTCAATACTTCCGGCTTGGAAATCTCGAACGAGGACACGCCGCAACGGCGCGCCAGCGGCACCTGGTCGAGGATGTATTTTCCGGCAGCGCGAATATCGCCCTCATACCCGATCTGCTCACGCAGGACACGCGCTGCGGAAAACCCGCGCCCGTCCGCGAAACTCGGGAAATCGACGGCGACATAAGCGAGTTGGCCGAGGAAAGGAGCAATTTGTTCAACGTCATCGCCTGCTTCAACGAGGACGGCCGTTGCAGCATCACGGCTCAGGTAATCTTCCGCCGCTTCCAGAAACAGGCTCTGCGGGACAAGCGCGTCGTCCGCCACGGAGACACCTGTTTGGGCATCCACTCTTGTCCAGTTCTCCTCGACGAATTCGCCGTCCTTAAAAATCGTGGTCATGTTCTGCGTCCTCATTTCCGTTAAGTGCAGCGGTCAGATGCCGCTGCCGTCGATTTCCTTGCCATGGGTCGGCCAGTGAATGCCGCATTCGGTCTTGTCCTGTCCGCGCCAGCGGCCGGCCCGCGGATCCTCGCCCGCGGCCACCTTGCTCGTGCAGGGCAGACAGCCGATGGACGGATAGCCCTGCGCGACAAGTGGATGGGGCGGCAATTCATGCGTCCGGGCGTAGTCGAGCACCTCGGCGGCAGACCAGTCGGCAAGAGGGTTGACCTTCACCCGCCCGGCTTCGATCTCGAAGTGTTCCAGACCTGCCCGCGTTGAACTCTGGTGACGCTTGCGGCCCGAGATCCAGGCCTCGAACCCGCCAAGTGCCCGTTCCAGCGGCACAACCTTGCGGATATGGCAGCAGGCGTCCGTATCGGACATCCACAGCATTCCGGCAGGATCCTTGTCCGCCAGGTCTTCCCGGGTCGGCTTGAAGGTGCGCACGTCCGTCAGACCCAGTTTTTCGATCAGTTCTTCGCGATAAAGCAGCGTTGCCGGGAACAGCTTCACCGTGTCGATGAAGAGCACCGGCGTCGACGGATCAATCTGGGCGACCATGTGCAGAAGCACGGCGGAGTCGGCCCCGAAGCTGGAGACCATGGCGATATCACCGGCAAACTGGTGCCGGATCGCGCCCATCAGGATCTCCTGCGCCGAGGTATCCTCATACTGGCAATTCAGCGCGGCAACTTCCGCCTGCAGTCCCAGTTCAGGATCCACGCCCAGAGAGAAGGTCTCATGCAGCGCCATAAAGGGCCTCCTTGAACGGCGCCTCCCCAACCCGGCGATACGCCTCCAGGAAGGTTTCTCCCTTTCCGGAACGCAGTCCGAGATAGGTGTCGACAAGGTTCTCGATCGCATCGACAACTTCTTCGGATGAGAACCCGCGCCCGACGATTTCGCCGATGGACGCATTTTCATTGGCCGATCCGCCGAGGGTCACCTGGTAGAATTCCTCACCCTTCTTCTCCAGGCCAAGGATGCCGATGTGGCCAACATGGTGATGGCCGCAGGCGTTGATGCAGCCGGAGATCTTGATCTTCAGCTCACCGATTTCCGCCTGACGTTCCGCTGTGCCGAAACGTTCGGAAATACGCTGCGCCACCGGGATGGACCGTGCAGTGGCCAGAGCGCAATAATCCATTCCCGGGCACGCGATAATGTCGGTGATAAGACCGGCATTGCCTTCGGCGATTTCCGCGGCTGCCAGCCTGTCGTAGATTGCGGGGACATCCTCCAGCTTCACATGCGGCAGAATGACGTTCTGCTCATGGCTGATACGGATTTCGTCGTGGCCGAATTGTTCGGCAAGGTCCGCGATCACGTCCATCTGCGCATCGGACGCGTCCCCGGGAATGCCTCCGATCGGCTTCATGGACAGCGTCACGGACGTGTAACCCGGTACCCGGTGCGGGTTCAGGTTATGCTCAAGGAACTGGGCGAAAGCGGCGTCGGTTTCACGGCGCGCTTCAACCACGGCCGAGACAGCCGGGCCGACTTCGAGCGGCGGCGGCGCAAAATATGTCTCGATGCGGCGAACTTCCTCGTCCGGAAGACGCAGCACGCCGAAGCGGATCTTTTCAAATTCCGCCTCGATATCTGCTTTCAGTTCCTCAAGACCCGTTTCGTGCACGAGGATCTTGATCCGCGCCTTGTATTTGTTGTCGCGCCGGCCGTAGCGGTTGTAGACCCGCAGGATCGCTTCGGAATAGGCCAGAAGGTCTTCTTCGGGCAGGAAGTCACGCACCTTGCGGCCGATCATGGGCGTACGGCCCAGCCCACCGCCGACATAGACGACGAAACCGATCTCGCCGTCATCATTCCTTGCCAGCTGCAGGCCAATGTCGTGCACCTGCACTGCGGCACGGTCATTCGGCGCGCCGGTGATCGCGATCTTGAACTTGCGCGGCAGGAACGAGAATTCCGGATGCAGCGACGACCACTGACGCAGGATCTCGGCATAGGGACGCGGGTCGGCAATCTCGTCTGCCGCCGCTCCGGCAAAATGATCCGCCGTCACGTTGCGGATGCAGTTTCCGGAGGTCTGGATGGCGTGCATTTCGACTTCCGCAAGCTCTTCCAGGATCTTCGGCGTGTCCTCGAGCTTAGGCCAGTTGAACTGGATGTTCTGGCGTGTCGTGAAGTGGCCATAGCCCTTGTCATAGGTCCGGGCGATGTGGGCCAGCTTGCGCATCTGGCGGCCATTCAAGGTTCCATAAGGGATTGCGACCCGGAGCATATAGGCATGGAGCTGAAGATAGAGCCCGTTCATCAGCCGGAGCGGTTTGAATTCGTCCTCGGACAACTCGCCTGCCAGGCGGCGGCGGACCTGGTCCTTGAACTGTTCGGTGCGCTGATTGACAAAACTCGCGTCAAATTCGTCGTAGCGGTACATCGGTCTTCTCTCCTGTCGGGCGCTGCCGGTATCCTTCCTGCCGGCGCTGCCCTGATGGCTTTTCTGTTCAGGCGGAAACGGCCTGGGCCTGTTTGCCGAATTGCGGATGCGTGGTCGGTCCGGCGGCACGAATGCGTTCACGCAGGCGGACGGGAACAAGCACGCCCTCTTCCAGGGTCACGTCCATCTCGTAGACGCCGACAACTTCCTGGTCCTTTTCGGCCTGCTGCCCGATCGCCAGCCCCTCGGCGACCTGATCCTTGCCCTCGAAGGTGCGGGCCAGCGTGACGCGCTCGACCCAGTTGCCGTTTTCTCCGAGCCAGACAACGTCGCCGTTCAAGAGACGATTGGCGGTGATGACCTTCATTTCGACTACTCTCTTTCGTCAGGCGACCGCCGCATGCGCAACTTCCAGCGGCGCCAGCGGTTCAGCCTTGTTCAGGGCGGCGTGGCCAACGGCCTCGCCAATGACTATGAGGACCGGACCTTCGATTTCCGCCCGGTTTGACAGGACAGCGAGTTCGGAAAGAGATCCGGCAAACAGGCGTTCGTCGGCATGCGCCGCATTTTCGACAACCGCGACCGGGGTCTCGGGACGAAGGCCGGCGCCGATCATCTTGTCGGCAACGGCAGCGGCAACGGTACGGCCCATGTAGACGGCAACGGTCGCACCCTTGAGTGCAAGTCCGGCCCAGTCGGGCAGTGTCTCGGACTTTGCGTTGTGCCCGGTCGCAAAGACGAGGTTGGAGGCGACACCGCGCAGGGTCAGCGGGATCTGGGCCGAGGCTGCGGCGGCGAAGGCTGCAGTCACGCCCGGCACGACCTCAAATCCGATCCCGCCCGCGCGGAGTGCCTCCATTTCCTCGGCTGCCCGGCCGAAGATCATCGGATCCCCCGCCTTGAGGCGCACGACTTTCAGACCCTTGCCACCCAGTACCGCAAGCAGCTCGCAGATCTCGGATTGCGGTACGGAGTGTGCGCCCTTGCGCTTGCCCACCGAAATGCGTTCCGCGTCGCGCCGCCCCATGGCGACAACGCTCGCGGGAACGAGGGCGTCGTGAACGATGACATCCGCTTCCTGGAGAAGACGCTGTGCCCGCAGGGTCAGAAGATCTTCGGCCCCGGGACCGGCGCCGACCAGCCAGACAAATCCCGGCTCGTCCGCCATACCATTCAGGAGGCGCTGCGCTTCGGCGCGCGCGCGCTCCGGTTTGCCGGCATAAAGGTTCGTTGCGACCGAACCGGAGAAAAACCGCGCCCAGAAATTCCGGCGCAGGGCGCCGTCCGTGATCACCTTGCTCGCCGCATCGCGGAAGCTTTCCGCAAGCCGCGCCAGTTTACCGGTCGCGCTTGGCAGCATTGCCTCGATACGCGCACGGATATGCCGGGAGAGGACCGGGCCGACACCGGTCGAGGTGATGGCGACGGCAATCGGCGCCCGGTTCACCAGCGCACCGGTGTAGAAGTCGCAGAGCTCGGGTTTGTCGACGGCATTGACGGGCACACCCATGATCCGGGCCGCATCGACAACGGCCTTGTCGAGATCCCAGTCCTCGCGTGCCGAAAAGACCAGCGCGGCACCCGTCAGGTGCCCCGGCCGGAAGTCTTCGGCGATGTGCTCTGCCTGGAACAGCTCAATCGCTTCGTTGAGGTCGGGCTCAATCTCCTTGCCGATGACGACGATTGCCGCATTGGTCTCGCCGAGCAGACGCACCTTTGCCGCGGCTTCACCGCCGTGCCCGACCACAAGCACACGCCGTCCCGCAACCTTCACGAATGCAGGAAACACGTCGAGCCGGTCTTCCGGCTTTTTCAGCGTTTTCACAATGTCACCGCGGCGGCTGGCCATGCTTCAGGGTCTCCGGTCCCAGTCTGATGGCTTTAATGTAATTTGCCGATCCGATAAGTTCCGGGCACCCGTTTTCAAAGCTCGGCGCGGATGAGGAATAGTTTTTTCCAGACGCGGCGAATGACCGATTCCGGTTCCGGCCGGGTTGCAATTTACGGTATCCATTGAAAAAAACGCCTTGAGGACGCATCATGACACATCGACTCGACGTGGGGGACCTGTCACCGGCAGACTTGATTGCCTGAGCGCCAGACGCACAGACAAATGAAGGCCTCATGATTTCCCTGAAGCAATCCCTTCCGACTGCATTTCTTTTCTGCCTGCTCGGCTTTTCCAATCCCGCAGCCGCACAGGAAACGGTTCCAAAAACAGACAAGGATGTTCTCTGGCAAACGCGCTGCGTTGGAACGTCTAGAACGTCCGACACCCTGATCTGCGAATCCTCACAGAGCGTGCGGGCCCAGGAAAACGGCCGTTTGCTCCTCAAGGTCGACATCATCTATCCGGCCAATGATGCGAAGCCGGTCATACGGATGGCACTTCCGCTCGGAATACATATTCCCGGGCAGGTCAAGCTGTCCGTCGATGGCACAGCCATGGGCGATTTTGCAGTTGGCAGCTGCAACACGCAGGGGTGTTTTCTCTCAGCGCCGGCGACACCCGGCATGATCGATGCCATGAAAGCGGGGGCGAAACTCAAGGTGGACTATGCACCGGTGGCGGGACAGCGGCAGGCGATCGAAATTCCCCTGACGGGGTTCAGCCGCGCGATGGCCGCGATCCAGTAGCTCATTGCGCATTGAAAGGTTGAAATAGCGCTGTCCCGGATCAAATTCGGGACGCGTATCGCATTTCAGCTTCTGTCCCTGTAGGCACTGATCGTGTCCAGCAGATGGTGGCTGTCGGTTTTCAGGAACGAGGCCGCGATCAGGACGTGGGTTGGTCCTGCGGACTTTCTCGATGCCTTGAGTGCCTTCTGGGACAGGGAAAAAGGGTATGTCCTGGCGTATTTCCTGCGCAGGGTCAGCGACACATATTCGCCCTTGCGCACGACATTGCTGATCTCGCTCCACGGAATCCAGACGTTTCCGGCCCTAAGATCGGCAAAGCCTTCATGACTTATTCGCACGGGCGCGCCCCAGGGAACAAAGCACCTGTAGAGAACGAAAACGGACAATACGGAAAAGACCGGCAGCATGATGAACGAGGCGTTCCGAAAACGCCGGTCATTGTAACCGTCCGGTTCCGTCAGCAGGCCGTGGAGGGACGCGGCAACGATCCCGACGCAAATGACAAGCAAAGCGAGCGTTCGCATCCAATCCCGGTTGATGTGTGTCTCACCGCTTGCCGGCAGTTCCTCGTCGTTGCCCGTCTGATCCGTCATCTAATGCGGCAGCTTCTTGTCTGTGCTTCGGTTCCTCATCTCCGATACGCTGGCATGTTCAGCACAGTTTTCCAACAGTCTATGCAGAGCGGGCAGGCTTTGGTCCGCTTCGCGAAGAAGTCGGGCTTGCAAGGCGATCTCGTGTTCGGTGACTTGTCAATCCGGCTTGAGCGAGGCGGAAGGCCGTTGTCCGACAAATGCTTGCTTCTCGTTCTTCAATCTGGCCAGACGAAGCACCGGGCTCTCCGGTCCCGGCTCGCGCTGCGCTCGGCCGGGATGACGATGGTGAGGTTCTACCAGGATCTCACGGTGTTCGCGCGGGGTGGCGGCGGATGTTGTTACGTTACCCCGTCGTCATTCCAGACAAGTGAGGCGGAGCCGAACGCCGATCTGGAACCTGTGCCCGGCCTGATCGGGTATCCCGAAATTTGCGTGAGCGAAGCGAACACTCTTCTCGATATCGCTATGATAAGCCGCGCCTTCGGCGCGAAATACATCTGGTTTCCGGATCGGCGCGCAGCTTGCGCTGCACTTGTCCGGAATGACGGTCTCTTCCTGACTTCGTCATCCCGGACGCAGCAATGCGGAGATCCGGGATCGGAGAGGCACAGAGTTAATGGTCAATCCGGGAAACAGTCTCGTGGCCGGTTTGGAACGAAACAAAAAAGCCGGCGGGGGCCGCCGGCTTTTTGTTGGGGATCTTTCAGTGCCTAGCGCATGGCCTGCATGACCGAAACGAAGTTGGCGACCGCCGCGCCGCCCATGTTGAAGATGCCGCCGATTTCCGCGTCCTTGACCTGGATGCCGCCGGCCGAGCCGGTGAGCTGCATGGCGGTCAGGACATGCATTGAAACGCCGGTTGCACCAATCGGGTGGCCCTTGGACTTCAGGCCGCCGGACGGGTTGACCGGCAGCTTGCCGTCCATCTCGGTCCAGCCGTCCAGAATGGCCCTGGCGCCCTCGCCTTCCGCGGTCAGGCCCATGGCTTCGTATTCAAGCAGTTCGGCAATGGTGAAACAGTCATGGGTCTCGACGAAGGAAAGATCATCGAGCGCCAGATTGGCATCGCCCAGCGCTTCGCCCCAGGCCTTGGAGCAGCCTTCGAATTTCAGGATGTCGCGGCGCGACATCGGCAGGAAGTCCTGCACATGCGCCATGCCGCGGAATGCAACCGCCTTTTTCATGCCGAGCGCCGTTGCCGTATCCGTCAGGACAAGCGCCGCAGCGCCGTCGGAAACGAGCGAGCAGTCCGTGCGCTTCAGAGGACCGGCCACGAACGGGTTCTTTTCGCTTTCCGCGCGGCAGAACTCAAAGCCGAGATCCTTGCGCATCTGGGCATAAGGGTTCCCGGTGCCGTTCTTGTGGTTTTTTGCGGCAATCTTCGCAAGAGCGTCGGACTGGTCGCCGAATTTCTGGAAATAGGCATCGGCGATCTTGCCGAAGACACCGGCAAAGCCCGCCGGAATGTCGCCCTCTTCCTTGAGGTAGGAGGCCTTCAGGAGGTTCTTGCCGATCTCGGGACCCGGTGTTGTCGTCATCTGCTCCACGCCGACAACAAGGACGACACGCGCATCGCCGGAAGCAATCGCTCGGACGCCCTGGTGAACGGCGGCCGAGCCCGTCGCGCAGGCATTTTCGACACGCGTTGCCGGCTTGAACCGCAGGGCCGGATCTGCCTGAAGCACCAGCGAAGCCGTAAAGTCCTGGGCCGAGAAGCCTGCATTGAAATGACCAAGCAGGATTTCGTCGACGTCTTCGGGCCCGATGCCCGCGTCGTGAATGGCGTCGACCGCCACCTTGACGATCATGCTTTCAACGGTTTCTTCCGCATGCTTGCCGAAAGGCATGTGCGCCCACCCAACCATTGCCGCTGTCATGAGATATCCTCCAGTTGCATCCTGTGGCGAAGAAAAGCGTCCCGCAGCTGTTTCAAGCGCGGCAAACAGCCTTTCCCCTACCATATGGGACCTTCGCTACACCGGACACTCCCAGCTTCAAACACGTATTGCAACAAGAAATTGACCTAAACGTCATTGTTTTGAATTTTCTTTTGAAATTTCAATATTTTGATCTTTCTTAAATCTACATCTTCACCCGAGAAGCGCTCGATCGGACAAAAAACGCCGTTTTTAATATTTTGTTCACACGACCGTCATGCCGGTCGCTTAGCAGTGGCGCTGTTCAAAACAATTTCTTCTTTTGAGGCAATTCTGTCGCGTTTCGCCGGCCCTGATCAGGGGGTCGGCGTTTTTCTTTTCAACAGGGTCACGGGGCTCAAGGAGCAGATTCCTGCCCCCTGAACACGACTTTTCGCGCGTTGTAACTTGACCTCGCGATCCGCGGCATATAGCCATTCAAAGCGCTTTGAATTCACATCCCGCAAGACGCGGAACGGAGACCGGCAATGTTTGAAGAAGCCGAAACCGGCCAGGAGGCCGTCATGCCCGAGAAAACGACCGGGGACCGGGACTGGTGGCGGGGTGCGGTGATCTACCAGATCTATCCGCGCTCCTTTAACGATTCCAACAATGACGGTATCGGCGACCTCAACGGCGTCACCGAGCGCATGGATTACATCGCCTCGCTCGGGGTCGATGCCATCTGGCTGTCGCCGTTCTTCACCTCTCCCATGGACGACTTCGGCTACGACGTTTCCGACTATGAAGATGTCGATCCGATGTTCGGGTCGCTCGCCGATTTCGACCGCATGACCCGCGCCGCGCACGAACGCGGGCTGAAGGTCATGATCGACCTTGTCATTTCGCACACGTCCGATCAGCACGCCTGGTTCAAGGAAAGCCGGTCTTCGAAGGAAAACACCAAGGCGGACTGGTATGTCTGGGCCGACAGCAAGCCCGACGGGACACCGCCCAACAACTGGCTTTCGCTGTTCGGCGGTCCGGCCTGGGAGTGGGACAGCCGCCGCTGCCAGTTCTACATGCACAATTTTCTGACCAGCCAGCCGGATCTCAACTTTCACAACAGGGACGTTCAGGACGCGGTTCTGGATGTGGCCCGGTTCTGGCTCGATCGCGGCGTGGACGGCTTCCGCCTTGACACGGTGAACTTCTATTTCCACGACGCGGAGCTGCGGGACAACCCTCCGCTCGGCTCAGACGAAGCACCGTCCACGGTCGATCCGACCAACCCTTACGGGTTTCAGGATCATATCTATGACAAGACCCGGCCCGAGAACCTTGCCTTTCTCGAACGGTTCCGGGCGCTGCTCGACAGGTATCCGGGCGCAACGTCCGTCGGCGAAATCGGCGCGGACGGTCAGGCGGTCGAGCTGACGGCGTCCTACACGGAAGAGAACAAGCGCATTCACATGGCCTACAGCTTCGATCTGCTGACACCGCAGCACTCGGCGGCCTACATCCGGCGGATCGTCGAGGAAATGAATGCCGGTATCGGCTCGGGCTGGGCCAGCTGGGCGCTGTCCAATCACGATGTCCAAAGGGTCGCCAGCCGCTGGGGCGACGGCAAGGACCTTGCCAGGTTCGCGCCACTCGGAGCGGCACTCTGCGCAAGCCTGCGCGGCACGCCCTGTCTCTACCAGGGCGAAGAGCTTGGCCTGCCCCAGGTCGAGGTGCCGTTTGAAAAGCTTCAAGACCCGTACGGCATCCGCTTCTGGCCGGAATACAAGGGCCGCGACGGCTGCCGCACACCAATGCCGTGGGTGAAAAACAACGCCAATGGCGGGTTTTCCGAAGCCGAACCCTGGTTGCCGGTCGCCAGCGAACACCTGAAGCTGGCCGCCTACGAGCAAGACAAGGACGCAGGCTCGATCCTGAACCGCAACCGTGCCTTTTTCGCCTGGCGGCAGAACAGGATGCCGCTCAGGAAGGGCGACATGGTCTTCCTGGAAAGCCCCGGCGACACGCTGGTCTTCACCCGGAGTTTCAACGACGAGACCATCCTGTGCGCCTTCAATCTGTCGGCCGAACCGGCGAGCATCACGCTGGACGGACTTGCCCTTGAAAACCTCGAAGCACCCGGTTTCACCGGAACAGCCGATGGCGGCAAGATTTCCCTTCAAGGACTGGACGCATGCTTTGCCAGGGTGAAATCCTGAATTCCCTGCTTCAAATCATGACCCGGTGCGGCTAAAAAGGCGCACCGGATACTGTCCGGCTCCTTTAGACACGTTGCCGGACCCTGAATGACCGACCGCCTGCCCCTGTCCGCGTTCATCATTTCCAAGAACGAAGCCGACCGGATCAGCCGGCCGATCCTGAGCGTTGTCGACTGGGTCGACGAGGTGATCGTCATCGACAGCGGCTCGACCGACGACACGGTGGCCGTTGCCGAAAAGCTTGGTGCGCGGGTGGTGCACCATGACTGGAAGGGATATGGCGCGCAAAAGCGCTACGGCGAAGAGCAATGCCGCAACGACTGGCTGCTCAATCTCGACGCGGACGAGGAAGTCACGCCCGAGCTTGCCGACGAAATCAGGTTGAAATTCGCCGACGGCAGCTACGGGGCGGCCGACGGCTGGCGCATCATGATCCGGGACATGTATGCCCACGAAGTGGCACCCGCGCCCTGGGCCTACGGCTATCATCAGATCCGCCTTTACGACCGCAGGAAAGGGCGTTTCTCCGCATCGACCGTTCACGATACGGTGCGGCCTGACGAGGGCGCCACGATCGACAACCTTGCGGGGATCATGGCGCATCGCTCGATCCGCTCACTCGATTTCCAGGTCGGCAAGTACAACCGCTACTCGGGCATGCAGGTGGAAGACATGCGCGCGCGCGGGCGCAAACTGGCCCGGAGCCGCCTGCTGACGGAGTTTCCTGTGAGTTTCTTCAAGGCGTATTTCGTGCGCAAATACCGAAAATACGGCTGGTGGGGGTTCATCCTGTCCGTGAACTACGCCCACGCACGGTTTCTGCGCGTCGCGAAAGCGTATGAAGCGGAGCTGCTTGAAAAGGAAGGCGAGTAGGCCCCGGCGCTCTCAGCGAAAGGGCCCAACCTGGCCCTAACCCGTCGCGTCCAGTGCCTCCTTCAGCACCGCATGCCGTTCGACCCGGATCGGCTGACGCACGCCGGTGGTGTGGTGGAAGTGTTCCAGGCGGCGAATGGTGGTCGGCGTCAGGGTGTGATCGCGGGACAGGACAAGTTCGTGACTGGTCTCCGTAAGCACATCATCGACGAGAATATCTCCAGGTCTCAGCGAGTGGATGTTGCACTCGGATATCTGCCCGCTGCGGTCCTCCAAGCCCTCTTCCAGGAGCACTTTTCTGGCGATATCCAGAAGCTTCTGGTCATACTTCGTCCGCTTGATCGCCAGCGCCTCGAAGGCAGCGGCATCCGGCCCGCCTTCCGGACTGGCATACCACAGATCCGTCAGCAGCTTCAGGATGCGCGAGATCATCGGAATGTCCTCGCCGGTCGGACCGTCTTTCGGAAAGCCGGACCCGTCGAAGCCGCGCGCGGACAGGTAAAGAAACTCGGACACCTTTTCCAGATGCGGAATGTTCTGCAACAGGTCGCGGGTCTGCACGGGCGACCGGTCGAGCACGTCGCGCTCCTGTTCCGTCAGGCCACGGGCGGCGCGGTAACGGGCCAGGATCTGTTTCGGTAGAAGGGCTTCCCCCAACGGAGACAGCATGACCGCCATCTCCAGTTCCCAGGTTTTGCGGATGCCGACTTCCTGCGCGATCTTGAGAGCCTGTTTGCGCACGATCCCGGTGCGCCGGAACGCTTCGGGGTGGAACAGCGCCAGCATGTCGATCAGCAGCTTGACGGACCCGGCAAGCGTGCGCTCCAGGAGCAGCCGGTCCTTCGCCTGCTGCTTGTGATGGGCGAGAGCTGTTTCAAGCGCGCTGGCAAGCTCTTCCTGCGGACAGGGCTTTTCAAGGTAGATGAAGGCATGCGCCTCATTGAGCGCTTTCTTGATGGCCTCGGCGGATGTCTCGCGCGTGAGCATGACACGGGCCGCCTGCGGAACGATCATTTCCGATGCGCGCAGGAAAGCGGTCCCGCCCCTGCCCGGCAGGTGGTAGCAGGAAAAGATCACGCAGGTGGCCGGATTCTGCTTGAGAAAACGCAGGGCTTCCTCGGATTCGGCAAAGCAGACCACCTTGTGATGGTCGCCGAAAAGGCGTTCGAAGCCACTCCTGACGGCTTCGTCATGATCTGCAACGACAATCAGGTCGCCTGGCTCATCCATGAAACACTCTTTCGCCGATACCCGGCTGGTCACCGCCGGGCTCTGTTTGTATCCGTTTCATGCTCTCACGAGAGGGATAACAAAAGCTTGCCGGGCCGTGCCGAAACGGAGCGGCTGCGGGCACGCAAAGCGATGGCCGGTTCACAAGGCCATTCAGGTGTGGCGTTGTGAACGCAAGTCGCCCTATAAGGCTGCATGCTTGATGTCCTCGTCATCGGAGCCGGACCGGCCGGCCTTTACGCGGCCGACCGGCTGGCGGCCGCCGGCCTGAAGGTTGAGATCATCGACCGGATGCCCTCACCTGCGCGAAAATTCCTGATGGCCGGGCGCGGCGGGCTCAATATTACCCACAGCGAAGACCTGGATGCGTTTGTTGGCCGTTACCGCGAGGCGGCGCCGTTTCTCGCGCCCATGATCGAGGCGTTGCCGCCCAAGGCCCTGACCGACTGGTGCCACGAACTCGGGCAGGACACATTCGTCGGTTCAAGCGGCCGTGTCTTTCCGGTCGCCATGAAAGCCTCTCCCCTGTTGCGCGCCCTCCTCCGGCGGCTACAGGATCGCGGCGTTTCGCTCCGGTCCCGGCAGTCGCTCGCAGGGCTGTCCGGCGAAAACACGGCGATCGTACAAACGGAAAGTGGTGAGAGAAGCGAAATTGCAGCACGCGCCATCCTGCTCGCCCTGGGCGGCGCCAGCTGGCCGAAACTCGGATCGACCGCCTCCTGGGTGCCGATTCTTGAGAAACGCGGCGTGCGGATGAACCCCTTTCGGCCGGCCAATTGCGGCTTCGAGATTGCCTGGAGTGCGTTTTTGAAAGACAGGTTCTCCGGCGTCCCACTGAAACGTATCGGTTTCGGTGTTGCCGGCCACCACGTCCCAGGCGAAGCCATTCTCTCCGAAAAGGGCCTGGAGGGCGGTGCGGTCTATGCGCTTTCAGCCGAGATCCGCGACAAGATCAGCCGTCTTGGGTCGGCGGAACTTGAAATCGACCTGCGCCCAGCGATGACGGCCGGTCAGCTTGCGGAGAAACTTGCGCGTCCCCGGGGCAAACAGACGTGGTCCACCTTCCTGAAAAAGACGCTCAAACTGAAGCCCATAGAAATCGCCCTGCTGCACGAAAGTGGTGCGTTACCCGACGATCCCGGGTCCCTTGCAGAGCGCATCAAGCGGGTGAAACTGACCAGCACGGCGCCCTACCCGATCGATCGCGCAATTTCGTCCGCGGGTGGTATCGCGCTTGACGAGCTTGAGGAAACACTGATGCTCAAGAAGATCCCCGGCGTCTTTGCCGCCGGGGAAATGCTGGATTGGGAAGCGCCGACCGGCGGCTATCTGCTGCAGGCCTGTTTTGCGACGGCGCATCGCGCGGCTTCAGGCGTCACGACCTATCTGAAAACGGAGACTGCGGGAAAACTGCCATGACGATCCTTTTCGTGGATGCGGACGCCTGTCCGGTGAAGGACGAAGCCGTCCGGGTCGGTGAACGGCACAAGGTCCAGATAAAATTCGTTTCCAACAGCTGGATGCGGCTACCGGACGGCGACCTGATCGAGCGGATCGTCGTCCCCGAAGGACCGGACGAAGCCGACAACTGGATCGCCGAGCGGGCGAAAGAAGGCGATGTCGTGGTGACGGCGGACGTGCCGCTCGCAGCGCGTTGCGTCAAGGCGGGGGCCCTGGTGATCGGTCCGACCGGAAAACCGTTTCGCGAAGACGGCATCGGCATGCGTCTCGCCATGCGCGATCTCAACACGCATCTGAGGGAAACCGGCGAGATCCGAGAAGGCGGCCCGTCTTTCACCAAGGCAGACCGGTCGAGGTTTCTGAACCAGCTTGAAACCATCATGCGCGCCGCCAGGCGCATCTCCGGGACAAAATAAAAACTCCCTGCAAGGTTGGGAGGAGACCTTGCAGGGAGACGCCGGGGGGCACTTTTTTGTGCCGCATCTGAACCGGCTGAGTCGCATTGTCCTTGTTCGGCAGGAGCCGGCGGCCCGGCTCCGGAACCTTCAAAAGCTTAGCGGCAGAACTTGTACTGACCGGAATAGGCGAGGAAGTAGCCGGTGTTCGGGTTAAACGAACGATATTTCGCGTGGCAGTAGTTGTACCAGGCCGGGGTCCACGGAGCGGGACGGTAGGTGACGACCGGAGCCGGTGCGGGGTAGTAGGCCGGCGGCGGAGCAACATAGGTCGGCGGTGCGTAACGGGGCCGCGCCAGGGCGGAGCCGATGATGGCACCGGCGGCGATACCGCCTGCAATGCCTGCACCGACGCGCCAGCCGTTTCCGGCTTCGGCAGTGGAGGTCTGAGAGGTGAGGACGACACCGGCAACGAGAGCCAGGGCGGTGGTGGTGGTCGCGATTTTCTTAAACATTCTAAAGTCCCTTCATGGTTGCGAGGCCCTGAATGTTTCCCTGCCTCAGCTCATGAAAGGACCATAGCGCTGCCCCTCGACCATCTCTGTGACCGGGGTCACAAGGTGTCACATTTGTATTTTTAGCGGTTTCAGGGCCGGCTCCCCTCCCGGCCGGCCGGCCTTATATGTCATTTGTCCAGGCATGCGCTCACCCGGAACTGGGACGCCGCGAGCCCTCCGCCCGGTCGAGATGCCGTGGGGCAACGGGACACCATCTGCATCACTTTCGGGACACAAGGTCAGGGCGGTGACTGTAACGCGGAATTTGCACTTCGCAGGGCTTCGGTGAAAACTCACACTAGTTTCACTTGCCACGCCCTTAGCACAGACCTACATTGTCGTTCATCGGCGCGCGTTGCGCCGTACGGGACATGACGAAAGACCCGGTGAGACTGATTTCGGTGGCGCTTCTGAAAGCGTTGCTCTGAATAGCCAAGCTTTCCGTTTCTTATTGACTTCTCGTATATCCGCGCTCTGCAGGTCTTCCCGCAGGCGCACAATCAACGGAAAGGTTTCTCCATGCGCGAGAACGGCACAATCAAGTTCTTCAACCACGATCGTGGTTTCGGTTTCATCACGCCGGATAGCGGCGGCAAGGACGTCTTCGTCCATGTGACGGCATTCGAACAGGCAGGCCTCGGCGCGCCGGTCGAAGGCGCGAAGATCTCCTTCGTTGCCGAAGACGACCGCCGCGGTCGCGGCAAACAGGCTGCACAGCTCGAGCTTCTCTAAGGCTGAAGGGTTCGTTTCGAACCCGGCAAACTGCCAAATTGAAAACGGGGCCATGCGGCCCCGTTTTTGTTTTTGAATTTTTCGCCTATTCTTTCGGACGCTGACCGGCGTCAGCTCGCAGATTATAATTTTCACTCCCAATCACCGGAGATCCTGATGATGCCGGAGGTACCGCAATCACCGCTCATACTTCAGATCGCGGCTGCGTTGCTTACGATGGGCATTGTTGCCGGTTTCCTGATATGTTTCTGCGTTATCATCCGTCTCATTCTCAGATACCATTTTTCTGAAGACTATCGTGGCGCTTCCACCGAAATCGCAAGGTCCAACAAAGCCATGAATGACTTTCTCCTGTCGGCCAAATTTGGACGCGAACGCCGTATCTTGTACTGGACCTTTCCGGCAATCGTGCTTTGCATGCTTTTCCTGCTCCTGCTGAGCACCTCCTACGGTCCGATTTCGATTGGATAAGGCAATGCCGTCATCCTCGTCAGTCTGTCTCTCCGTAAAATTGTCTTGAAAGGTTTTGAGGTCCTCCACGGGATAAGGCCCGCGGATTGAAAACCGGTCTTGCTGCCGAGGCCGTTCCCTCTCCCGCGGGGAGAGGTCGGCCTGCAAGGCCGGGTGAGGGAAAAGCGTTGGCGAGTCTTTGAGAGATTCCCCCTCACCCTCTCCCATAGGAGACCTTTGCATAACGTCTTCGGGTCGTTCGATTTGATCTGTTTGTGTGATTTTGCAGGTTTTGTTGATGATCGTCTGAATGACGAGGTGTTTTTCATGTTGTGGTGAGCTTTAGGCGCTCAGCTTTGCCGCTTTTTTGAGGTTGAAGGCGAGACAGAGCAGGCGGAACTGAGTTGCGTTGCGCTTCAGTCCGACATAGCGCACACGCTCATATCCATAACTTCGTTTGAGCGTTCCAAATACGCGCTCCACGGCAGCGCGAATGGGAGCGATCAGAGCATTGCGCCGCTTCTGCCAGTATGGCAGAGCCGCTTGATATCGATGGTTCCGGTGCATCACACGGTCCTTGATGCCAGCTGCCTTGAGCCTGGCGCGGCGCTCTTTGTGCTCATAAGCCTTGTCCGCATACACAGCCCGTTCGTCGCCACAGATAAGATCGTCAGCTACCTCGCTTTCGGAGGTTTTCGCCGGGGTCAGAATGGCCTGGCGAATGACGCCTGATCCCTGATCGACGGCAACATGAGCCTTGTAGCCAAAATGGGAACGCCCATTCTTGCGCGTCCAGTCCGCGTCCGGATCGTGCGAGGATTTGCCTCCCATGCCAGCCTCCCGCCCCGGCCGCCGTGCCTGAGCCGTGACCAGTGTGGCATCCAGCAATGTCCCTTCTTTCAGCACCATGCCCTTGGCTTCCAGTTGACCCAAAACCTCCTCAAACAAGGCTGCATCAAGCTCGTGACGGCACAGGGCCGTGCGGAAGCGGCTGATGGTCGAGTGATCCGGCGTGCCATCTTCCAGCGACAGACCCACAAAACGACGATAAGAAAGCGTGTCAGACAAGGCCTCTTCCAAACGCACATCGGACAAACCGTACCATTGCTGCAGCAACAGCGCCTTGACCATCGTCAGAGGACGATAGCTCGGACGTCCTTCACCAGCGCTGTAAAGCACACGCACAAGACGATCCAAAGGCTCCCAGTCAATCGCGGCGTCGATGGCATCCAGACGCTGATTGCGGCCTAAGCCGGGATCCAAAAAGCTTTCGCCAAACCCAAGCTGACCACTCGAACGATGCATCAAAACCTCCCCACTCAAATTCAATTCAGTGAATCACAAATTCAGCAGGTTATGCAAAGGTCTCCATCGGGAGAGGGTAAATCCTGGCAAGTTGGCACCGCGTAACCTTGCTAACCTCCAGACTGCGCCTTCGCACTTGTTCAAGATGATGTCACTGGATTTGGTGACGCCCTGAATAGCCCCGCCATCGTCATCCCGGCCAAGCGAAGCGCGAGCCGGGACCGGGGAGCCCAGCGGCTGCGCGGCTTTCGACGATCAGCAACGATTACGGTGGCTCACCGGTCCCGGATCTCCGCTGCGCTGCGTCCGGGATGACGGCGGTAAGGTGGAGAAAAGGTAGAAACCACGTTGCCGGTACCGGGCCCATCCCTCGAGACTGGCCTTCTGGCCCTCCTCAGGATGAGGAAGCGGCTTAAACACGAGGACGAGCAGGACGGCCGTCGATACTATCCGGTCGCCCCGGTGTCACCCCGGACAAGCGTCAGCGCAGATCCGGGGCCTACTCGCCTGCCGGCTTGCCGCATCGGTTGATTGGTCTGCTTCTCCGCGTCCCTTCGGAGGCTCTGGAAACGAGTGGGTCCCGGATCTCACTGCGTTCTGACGGCGGTAATCGAAGCAGAGGTCGAGGGCAGTGTTGCCCTCGCCTCACTTCAGCATGCAGTCGAGCAGTTCGCCGTCGCCGATGACGCCGACGATTGCACCGTCTTTCCGAACCACGACGGGCTCGGTGCTGGACCGCTTCAGCCTGGCAACCTCGCGCACCGGCGTCCCATCTTCGCAGGTCAACCCGCTCGCCAGGGATCCCGGCAGACTGCCGGGGGGAACCATGATGTCACGTGCCCTGAGCACATTGAGCGGGTTCATGTGGCTGACGAAGTCGGCGACATAGCCGTCTTCCGGGTTCTTGACGATTTCCTGCGGCGTGCCGAGTTGGATGATCCGGCCGCCTTCCATGATGGCGATGCGCGAGCCGATCTTGGCCGCCTCGTCCAGATCGTGGCTGACGAAGATAATCGTCCGGTTGAGTTCCTTCTGAAGGTCCAGAAGTTCATCCTGCAGCTTGTCGCGGATAAGCGGATCGAGCGCGGAGAACGGCTCGTCCATCAACAGGATCGGGGCGTCCGTGGCGAAGGCGCGGGCGAGGCCGACGCGCTGCTGCATGCCGCCGGACAGCTCGTGAACGTATTTCTCTCCCCAGCCGGACAGGCCGACGAGCTTCAGCTGTTCCTCAACCTTGGACGCCCGGTCCTTGGGAGACATGCCGGCAAGCTCGAGACCAAAACCGACGTTTTCCGAAACGGTGCGCCAGGGCAAGAGACCGAATTGCTGAAAGACCATGGCGATGCGGCTGCGGCGCAATTCGCGCAGATCATTCGCGGAGCAGGTTTCCGGGTTCACATAACCGTTGCCGTCATGAACCTGAACCTCGCCGCGTATCACCGGGTTGAGACCGTTGACGGCGCGCAGCAGGGTTGATTTCCCGGAGCCGGACAGCCCCATCAGGACCAGAACCTCGCCCTCGTGGATGTCGAGGCTGGCGCCGGCGACACCCAGGATCTGGCCGGTCTCGGCCTGGATTTCCTGCCGCGTCTTGCCGGTGTCGATCATCGGCAAGGCCGATTTGGGGGCATCTCCGAAAACGATATCGACATCGCGGAAGGAGACGATCGGGGATATGGCTGATTCCGTCATCGCTTGCCTCCTTCCTCTTTCCTGAAGAACCTGTCGAGGACGATCGCGATCAGAACGATGCAGACGCCGACTTCGAAGCCCTGGGCGATATTCACGGTGTTCAGTGCCCTGAGCGTCGGCACCCCGAGCCCATCAGCGCCGACCAGAGCTGCGATGACGACCATGGAAAGCGAGAGCATGATCGTCTGGGTGAGACCGGCCATGATCTGCGGAAGCGCGTAGGGAAGCTCAACTTTCCAGAGAAGCTGCGATTTCGTGGCACCAAAGGCCTCGCCCGCTTCCAGCAGCGCTTTCGGCGTGGAAGAAACCCCGAGCTGCGTCAGGCGGATCGGTGCGGGAATGGCGAAAATGACGGTCGCGATGAGGCCGGGCACCATGCCCAGCCCGAACAGGATCAGCGCCGGGATCAGGTAGACGAAGGTGGGGATCGTCTGCATCAGATCGAGCACGGGCCGGATCGCGGCATAAAAGCGTGGATTGTGTGCGCCCAAAACGCCGATTGGCACGCCGGCAACCATGCAGACGACCGCAGCCGCCAGAACCAGCGCCAGCGTTTCGGTCGTCTCTTCCCAATAGCCCTGGTTGATCGTCAGGAGCAGCGCCAGAATGACAAAGGCGGTGAATGCGATTGTGCGGTGCACGACGTAGCCGATACCTGCGGCAATGGCAACGATGACCAGCGGGTGCGGGGTCTGCAGCAACCACAGGATCCCGTCGATCAGGGACTCCAGGAAAATGGAGATGCCGTCAAAGATCCAGGCGGCATTCACGGTCAGCCAGTCAAAAAAGGCTTTCGCCCATTTCCCGATCGGCAATTTGTACTCTGTTAGCCAGTCCAAGCCGCTGCTCCGCTTCGTCTCAGTTCAAAAAAATGCGCCGGGCGGAAGGTCCGCACCGGCGCTTTGTCAGGCCCTATTCGACGCCAAGGGCACCCTTGACCGCGGCGAAGCTGTCACCGCCGTCGAAGGTCTTGACCCCGACAAGCCAGCTTTCGAACGTGGCCGGATGAACCTTCAGCCAGGCGGCAGCCGCCTTGTTGGGGTCTTCGCCGTCATTCAGGATCGCACCCATGATCTCGTTTTCCATGGCAAGTGAGAACTCGAGATTTTCCAGAAGCTTGCCGACGTTCGGGCATTCTCCGACATAGCCGGCGCGAACATTGGTGTAGACCGTTGCCCCACCGAAGTTCGGTCCGAAGATGTCATCGCCGCCTTCCAAGTAGGCCATTTCGAAATTGGCGTTCATCGGATGCGGTTCCCAGCCGAGGAAGACGATATCGTTGTCGCGCTTACCGGCCCGCGCCACCTGGGCGAGCATGCCCTGTTCGGAGGATTCGACAACTTCGAAGCCTTCCAGATCGAAGAGGTTCTGGTCGATCATTCCGATGATCAGACGGTTGCCGTCGTTGCCCGCTTCGATGCCGTAGATCTTGCCGTCGAGATCGTCGCGGAACTTGGCAATGTCCGCGAAGCTCTTCAGGCCCTTGTCGTAGGTGTATTTCGGCACGGCGAGCGTGTATTTCGCGCCTTCCAGATTGGCTCGTACGGTTTCGACGGACCCGTCTTCGCGATACGCCTTGATGTCACCTTCCATGGTCGGCATCCAGTTGCCGAGGAAGACGTCGATGTCCTTGTTCTTCAAGGACGCATAGGTCACCGGAACCGACAGGATCTTGACCTCGGGCTCGTATCCGAGCGCTTCGAGCACGACCGACGTCGCAGCTGTGGTCGCCGTGATGTCCGTCCAGCCGACATCCGAGAAACGCACCGTCTTGCAGGCCTCCGGTTCACTGGCCATCGCCGTGCCGGACAGCATGACAGCCAATGCAAGGCCTCCAGCGAGTTTCGCTGCAATGTTCATGAGTAAACCTCCTTTGGAAAGCAAATTATCGTTTGTGCAGGGAGCAAAGTCCCGCCCGAGGCGTAAACTTCAACCACCAGATCTCAAGGGCGCAGTCTGAAACGTGCGCGATCGGTCTGCCAACCCCTGTCCCGCTTCAATCCAAGCATCCGTAGCGACATTTTGCAAGTTTTCATTGATTGATTGATCAATTAAAAATAAGAATCGGAAAAGTCCGGAGACCAGGATGCCCAAAGTCGGAATGGAAGCACAGCGCCGGCGGAGCCTCATCGATGCCACCGTGGACGCGATACACGAACGCGGTTACAGCGACGTGACGATGGCCCAGATCGCCAAGCGTGCGGGCGTTTCCGGCGGTCTTGTTCACCACTATTTCGGCTCGAAAGATCAATTGCTTGCAGCAACGATGCGGCACCTGTTGACCGAGCTCGGGCGTGCCATACGCGAGAACCTCGCCAAGGCGGAAACACCACGCGAGCGCATCTCCGCGATCATTGCGGGCAACTTCGCCGTGGACCAGTTTCAGCCCGCAGTGATCGCAGCCTGGCTGGCATTTTACGTACAATCCAGGACCACCGAAAGCAACAGCCGCCTGTTGCGGATCTATGCCGCAAGGCTTGCCTCCAACCTGACCTACAATCTCCGTTTCTTCCTTCCAAGGAACGAAGCACGGCGGATAGCGGAAGGCACCGCGTCCATGATCGACGGGGTCTGGATCCGCCAGGCGCTGAGCGATGCGCAGACCAACAGGCAGGCGGCCATCGCGATGGTCGAGGACTATGTCGAAAACCAGATAGCCGCTCATGCGGGCCGCAGCAAGGACCACTGAGCCGGAGTTTCCCAATGACCGACGCGTTTGATTTCATCATCGTAGGAGCCGGTTCCGCCGGTTGCGCGATGGCCAGCCGGCTCTCCGAAGACCCGAAGAACCGGGTTCTCGTGCTGGAATTCGGCGGTACGGATGTCGGGCCGCTGATCCAGATGCCAGCCGCCCTGTCCTATCCCATGAACATGCCCTTCTACGACTGGGGCTATGAAAGCGAGCCGGAACCGCATCTTGGCGGCCGCCGCCTCGCGACACCACGCGGCAAGGTGATCGGCGGCTCGTCCTCGATCAACGGCATGGTCTATGTGCGCGGCCATGCCTGTGACTTCGACACCTGGGAAGAAATGGGCGCAAGCGGCTGGGGCTACCGGCACGTGCTGCCCTATTACAAGCGCCAGGAACAGAACCCGCAGGGTCAGGCCGGCTGGCGCGGTGAAAACGGTCCGCTGCACGTGCAACGGGGCACCAAGTGGAACCCCCTGTTTCACGCGTTCCGCGATGCCGGCCGTCAGGCGGGCTACGAAATCACCGAGGACTACAACGGCGAGAAGCAGGAAGGCTTCGGCGACATGGAAATGACGGTCCACAAGGGCCGCCGCTGGTCAGCCGCAAATGCCTATCTCAAGCCGGCCCTGAAACGCGGCAACCTGGTTCTCATCAAGGGCGCCCTGGTCCGCAAGGTCCTGATCGAGGACAACCGGGCCGTTGGTGTCGAATTCGAGATCGGCGGCGAAATCCGGGAAGTCAGGGCCACACGCGAGGTCATCCTTGCCGCCTCGTCGATCAATTCGCCGAAAATCCTGATGCTGTCGGGCATCGGCCCGGCAGACAAGCTGTCCGAACTCGGCATCGATGTTATTGCCGACCGCCCCGGTGTCGGCGCCAACCTGCAGGATCACCTGGAGCTCTATATCCAGCAGGCCTGTTCGCAGCCGATCACGCTCTACAAGCACTGGAACCTCTTCTCCAAGGCCCTGATCGGTGCGCAATGGCTGTTCTTCAAGAACGGCCTCGGCGCGTCCAACCAGTTCGAGAGCTGCGCCTTCATCCGCAGCAAGGCCGGCGTCAAGTATCCCGACATCCAGTACCACTTCCTGCCCTTCGCGGTCCGCTATGACGGGCAGGCAGCGGCTGAAGGGCACGGTTTCCAGGCGCATGTCGGACCGATGCGGTCGAAATCGCGCGGACACGTGTCCCTGACGTCCTCCGACCCGAAGGCCAAGCCGTCCATCCTGTTCAACTACATGTCGCACGACGAGGACTGGGAGGACTTCCGGACCTGCATCAGGCTGACACGGGAGATTTTCGGCCAGGACGCGTTTGCCGACTATCGCGGCAAGGAGATCCAGCCGGGCGACAAGGTGCAGAGCGACGAACAACTCAACGATTTCATTCGCGAGCATGTGGAAAGCGCCTACCATCCGTGCGGCACCTGCCGGATGGGAGCAAAAGACGATCCGCTGGCCGTCGTCGATCCGGAGTGCCGCGTCATCGGGGTCGACGGATTGCGCGTTGCCGACAGCTCGATCTTTCCGCTGATCACCAACGGAAACCTGAACGGGCCGTCCATCATGGTGGGCGAGAAAGCCTCCGACCACATTCTCGGCAAGGACCCGCTTCCGGCTTCCAATCAACAGCCCTGGATCCACCCGGACTGGGAAAACAGTCAACGCTGAACTCTGACCGGAGCGCCGGTCACAGCCCTTTGCAGGAGCATTTCAATGCGCGCCCAACCGAATGCCTCACACTTCGTCGGCGGGTCCTATCTGGAAAGCCAGTCGGGAACGCCGTTCGACAGCGTCTATCCCGCGACCGGCGAGGTGATTGCCCGCATCGTACCGGCAGACGATGCCGTCATAGAGGCCGCGATCTCGGCCGCCAGACAGGGACAGAAGATCTGGGCAGAGACGCCTCCGGCCGAGCGGGGGCGCGTGCTGCGCCGGGCAGCCGACATTCTCAGGGAAAAGAACCGCGAACTGTCCATTCTGGAGACCCTCGACACCGGCAAGCCGTTGCAGGAAACGCTTGTCGCGGATGCGGCATCGGGAGCGGACTGCCTGGAATATTACGGCGGCCTTGCGGCAACGCTTACAGGTGAACACATCGACCTTGGCGGCTCGTTCGCCTACACGAAGCGCGAACCGCTGGGGATCTGCTTCGGCATCGGCGCCTGGAACTATCCGATCCAGGTTGCCTGCTGGAAGGCGGCACCCGCGCTTGTCTGCGGCAATGCCATGATTTTCAAGCCATCCGAGGTGACGCCGCTGAGCGCGCTCAAGCTCGCCGAAGCCTTGAGCGAAGCCGGCCTTCCGGACGGCGTCTTCAACGTGATCCAGGGTTTCGGCGATGTCGGCGCGAAAATGGTGGCACACCCCGGCATTGCCAAGGTGTCGCTGACGGGCTCCGTCCCGACCGGTGCCAAGGTCGCCGCCCTTGCAGGCGAACACCTGAAGAAGACGACGCTCGAACTCGGCGGCAAGTCCCCGCTGATCATCTTTGACGATGCGGATGTCGAGAACGCCGTTTCCGCCGCGATCAATGCCAACTTCTATTCAACCGGGCAGATCTGCTCGAACGGAACGCGGGTCTTCGTCCATTCCGCAATCAAGGAACGGTTCCTCGCACGCCTTGCTGAGCGAACAGCGAATGCCGTGCTCGGCGACCCGCTCGACGAGACGACCAGTATCGGCCCGCTCGTTTCAAAGGCACAGCTCGACAAGGTGCTGCATTATCTGAAAATCGGACAAGACGAAGGCGCCCGCCTCGTGTGCGGCGGCGGTGCGGCCGAGGTGGCGCGTTTCCCGGACGGTTTCTTCGTGCAGCCGACCGTTTTCGCCGATGTCACGGACACGATGACAATCGCTCGGGAAGAAATTTTCGGTCCCGTGCTCAGCGTGCTCGATTTCAATGATGAAGACGATGTCGTCGCCAGAGCGAATAACACCGAATTCGGCCTGGCGGCCGGGGTCTTCACGAAAGACATTCAGCGCGCGCACCGCGTGATCGGCAGACTGCAGGCAGGCACCTGCTGGATCAACACCTACAATCTCACACCGATCGAAATGCCCTTCGGCGGCTACAAGAAATCCGGGATCGGCCGGGAGAACGGTCACGCGGCGATCGAGTATTACAGCCAGGTGAAAAGTGTCTATGTCGAAATGGACGGCGTCGAAGCCGCATTTTGACAGTGCTGTTTGCGTTTTCAGGAGAAAGCCCCGGTCTCCGGCCGGGGTTTTTTGCCTTCCATGACACCGAGACAGATTGAAGTTTCTGTTCGGCAAACCAGATTAACGTCATCACAGCTTCGTCAGGAGACCCGATGACCCGCACCGTGCTTGATCCCGCACCGCGCAGCTACGCACCGCACGTTTACGTACTCAACCGGTCGGAACGCGGAGCGGCCTGCGCACCCGATCACCAGACCATCGAGGATCTGCACTCCTGGCTGCTGCACGAGGCGACGCGGATAGACAACGTGATGTTGATGTTCGAGGAATTCATGTGGCGCTGCAAGGCGGCCGACCTCGGAATTGACCGCTGCACACTTCACATGGGCACCCTGCACCCGAGGGTGATCGGGTTTTCCTGGTTCTGGAGCCGTGTTGACGAATTGTGCGACGAAATTGCCGCCGATGCGGGTGCGGTCAATGAAGCCGCGTTTACGCGCAATCCGCTTTACAAAGTGATCATGGAAGGCCAGATGATCAAGGTCGACCTGGAAACCGAAGACGGCCGGACATCATCCCCGCTGATGCAGGAACTCGCCGAGCAGGGCTTCACGTCTTATGTTGCGCTTCCGCTGAGTGCTTCGGGCAAGACCTTCAACGCGATGACTTTCGCGACAACGCGGCCAGGCGGGTTCGAAACCTCGGACAAGGAAGAAATCCGCCGGTTGATCGATCTTCTGGCGCTTCATGTCGAGCGGCACATCGTCCAGCGCATTGCCCGGAACGTCGCCGACACCTATCTCGGCCCGATCGCGGGCCGGCGCGTTCTTGACGGAGAAATCCGGCGCGGCGACGGCGAAGCCATTCAGGCCGTTGTGTTCATGGCCGACATGCGCGGCTTCACCCAGCTTGCCGACCGTCTCAGCGGTCCCGAGGTAACGGCCATCCTGAATGCGTATTTCGACCGGATTTCCAGCGCCGTCCTGAGCCATGGAGGTGACATCCTGAAGTTCATGGGCGACGGCGTGCTTGCCGTTTTCGATCAGAAAGCCCTTGGCGAAGCAGCCGCGGCGACCGCTTCCGTCAAAGCCGCCCGGACCGCGCTTGAGGCCATCGAGGCACTGAACGAGGCACCACCCGACGGCCTGCCGGATCCCGACCTCTGGCATCCGCTGAAAATCGGCATCGGCCTGCACAGAGGCGAAGTCTTTTTCGGTAATGTCGGCGGCGAGGAACGCCTCGACTTCACGGTGATCGGACGCGCCGTGAACGAGACCAGCCGGGTGGAATCGCTGTGCAAACCCCTGGACCGGGAGCTTCTCCTGACCGAACCGGTGCGCAACGCACTGGCAGGCGATCTCAAAACCAGCCTGAATGAAATGGGCGAACACGCCCTGCGCGGTGTCGGCAAACCCGTTGCGATCTATTCGGCCTGACCACAGATCGCCCGTCCCGGCACGGGTCGATGATTTCAAGTCCCCTTCCCCCAAGTGGGTCGGGGGAAGGGGCAGGGAAACCGCATGGCCTGAAACGGCCTCGACGATCGCCCTTCCTGGGGCCGTCCGCACCTAGGGTACGGACCCATAGATGAAGCCGATTTGGCGGCAGAAATGGCAGAACCTCGCGAGGAAGCGTGTGCGGAGCGGGCTTTTTGCCCGGTCAAGCGCGGTGACGCTGCGAGGTGAAGCCATTTTGCCGTCCTTCGGATTTGGCCGTTTTGACCATCTGCATCGTCGCGAAAGGCTTGAAAATGAACCACATTTCCTGCGCTTTCGCTCCTCGCAGCTGGTCAAAACGATCCAAACCAAATTGTCTTCATTTATGAGTCCGTACCCTAGGGTACGGACGGCGCATCGGATGTGTTCCGGTGTCACTTCGTGAGGATCAGTTTTCCCTGCTTGGTAATGGAGAGACGATAGGTTTCCTCATTGTGCTGAATCTGGATCTGCCTCAGACCGCTGAAGAGCTCGCGCGAATCGAACTCCGATTTCTGTTCGCGCGCCGGTTTGCCCGCCCAGGCGGTCCTTGAGCCGCCCGCAGACGAAATTGATAGGCGTCGCTTCTGGCTGTTGGCGGTGAGTGTCATGGCACTATCGGTCCCTGGCCTATGTTGTTTTGCCGGATCAAGGGAGGTTCAATCCGGCGTCCAATTCAGAACGATTAAAAGGTGAGTTTCTTACTCAACTTTATACTTGACACTCATACTCAACTTTTCCTATCAAGGCAATGCCTGATCGGTACGGAACTGGAAATCGCGTCCTCCGGTTCTGAACGGAACAGGGTCCGCGGGAAACCGCGGACGAAAAATGCCAGGCCAGCCAACCGCCCTCTCCTCTCCCTCAGCGGCTAGCCAGCCCGGCCTTTTCTTCAAGATTGCTTCGACCGGCCACAAAAAAAGCGCCAACCTGATGGCGGCGCTTTCGTGCAACACTTTGACCCGGCCGTGTGTTCAGGCGTTGGCGGCGATCGGTGCATCCCTCACGTCGATCTTCAGAAGATCGCGCATGCCGAACCTGTCCTCGGACAAGTCGGCAATCGACTTGGTGTCAAGCACAGCCATGAACGCTTCGAGCGCCTCGTGCAAAAGACCGTTGAAGCCGCAGGACATGATCAGCGGACAATCCTTGCGCCCGGAATCGAAACACTCGGCGAGAAGAAAGCTCTCTTCTGCCGCGCGCACAACTTCTCCTACGGAAATCTGCTCCGCCGGCCGGCCCAGCATGACACCACCGTTCCGCCCGCGAATGGTCTTGATCAGATTGGCATCGACCAGGACCTTCATGATCTTGAACAGGTGGGTTTCCGACATGTCGAAGCTGGCAGCGATATCGGCAACCTTGCTCGGCTTGTCCGGGTTCACGGCGCAGTACATGAGCGCACGAACTGCGTAGTTTGTTTGTTGTGTCAGTCGCATGCCCTAGATATGCGGTGCGGCGTCTCAAAGGTCAACGAAAAAATCTGAGTGTAATATGTCACTTTCCGCGCGATTTCGGCCTCAAATCGCTGCCGGCAGATTGTCCTTCAGAAAAACATCGATACCGATGCGTTCCTGGCCGTCGATGATGGGTTTCTTGTCGCACAGCGCTTTCAATACCCTTACGGCACTTCTGATCTCATGTCCCGGATCCTGCGCGATGACCGCGTCCATGATGCCTGCCTGCAAGGCGTCCCGCGTGTAAGGGGTCAATTCGTGACCGACAAAGACAATCTCTTTGCGCGGATGTCCTTCGGAAAGCGCGGCGATGATGCCCCTGTTTCCCGCACCGATGTTGTAAATCCCCGCCAGGTCCGCATGATCCTGGAGAAGACGCTCAACAAGATCGGCATTCCTGGCGTTGTCATCGCGCCCTTCCCGAACCTTCAGAAGCTCAAGATGCGGGAAGTCCGTCTCCAGGACGGTCTTGCAGCCCTCGAACCGTTCGGCGTGGTCTCTCAGTCCCAGAGAACCGGCGATCAGGCCGATTTTTACCGTTTTCCCGGGCAGAAACCGTCCGAGGAGCCGGCCCGCGGTGCGACCGGCTGCCGTGTTGTCGATGCCGACGAAATGCTGGCGCGCGGAGACCGGGTGATCGGAGACGAGGGTAACGACGGGAACACCCCGGTCCTGCAGCCGGTCGATGGCCGCCCGCACCTCGGGAAACGCAGGCGCCACCACCGCGACGCCATCGCACACGGACCGGTCCAGGATCGCAAGCGTGCCCGCGACCCGGTGGCCGTCAAAAGCGTCGATCGGCTCCACGTGCACCGTGACACGATCACTGCTCAGGGTCTCCGCGTGTGCCCTGGCTTCGCGCGTGAGATCCTCCATGAAGGCATTCGGACCGTCGGGTATGAGAAAATGAAGTCTGTAGACGCGTTTCTTGGCAAGACCGGCGGCAAAGACATCCGGCTTGTAATTCAGCCCATCGGCAGCCGACCTGACTCTTTCAATGGTTGCCTTGCGCACACCCGGGCGACCGTTCAGCACCCTGTCGACCGTCGCCAGGCTCACGCCTGCAGCCTCAGCCACATCATGAATGGTCACGCGCTTCATTCGTTCCTCTTTTTCCGTCGAGTATACAGCTCAATGAGGAACGGTCATCAAAAAGTGCTGCAGCGCATGATCTCGCGGGATTTGCCTGCCGGATCAAACAAATTGACCGGCCGCGTGGCCTGACGACCAGGCCCACTGGAAATTGAAGCCGCCGAGATGTCCGGTGACGTCGACCACCTCGCCGATAAAATAGAGGCCGGACACCCTGGTGCTTTCCATCGTCTTGGAGGACAGTTCCTTCGTGCTGACGCCGCCAAGCGTGACCTCCGCTGTCCGGTAGCCTTCCGTTCCGACCGGTGTCAGCTGCCAGCGGTTGAGCTGGTCCGAGGCCCGCCGCAGCACCTTGTCGGACTGATCGGCAAGCCGGCCACCCAGGGAAAACGCCTTTGCCAGCTCCTCGGCAAGCCGGTTGGGCAGCAACTGAGTGAGGGATGTCCTCAGGTCCTGTTTCGGACTGTCGCGGCGCGCCTTCCGCAGGGCGTCGAACACATCCGTCTGCGGCAGCAGGTCGACGGATATCGGATTGCCCTCTTGCCAGTAGGACGAGATCTGGAGGATCGACGGCCCCGACAGGCCGCGATGGGTGAACAGCAGTCCCTCGCGAAACATCGTCTTGCCGAAGGAGACGCAGGCATCGACCGAAACGCCGGACAAGCGCGCACACAGATCCTTGTTGGCATCGGAAAAGGTCAGCGGCACCAGCGCGGCGCGCGGCGAAACCACCTCCAGCCCGAATTGCCTGGCAAGATCGTAGCCGAAACCGGTCGCGCCCATTTTCGGGATCGACGGCCCCCCCGTCGCCACGACCAGCGATTTCGCCTTGAGCGGCCCCTTGGACGTTGCCACCGAAAACCACGCGTCGGGTTTTTCAACCGCCTTGACGCCGGTTTCCAGTTGCAGCGTTCCACCCGCCGCATCGAGTTCGTCCAACAGCATGCGGATGATGTCCTTGGCGCTGTTGTCGCAGAAGAGCTGTCCGAGGGTTTTCTCATGCCAGGCAATGCGGTGCTTTTCGACAAGCGCCAGAAAGTCCTGCTGGGTGTAGCGTTTGAGAGCCGAAACGCAGAACCGCGAGTTCTGCGACAGGAAATTCGCAGGCGTGCAGTGCAGATTGGTGAAATTGCAGCGGCCACCGCCCGAGATCCGGATCTTGTCCGCCGGCCGCTTGGCGTGGTCGACAACCAGCACCCTGCGGCCCCGCTTGGCAGCCTCAATTCCACACATCAGACCGGCGGCACCGCCGCCAAGCACAAGAACATCCAGATCACGCATGGGCGGGCTTATAGCGGGTTTGGATCGTGTGAGTAAGGGTGGATTGCCCTGTTTTCAGGTTCTGCGAGAATGAACCATGCCAGTGGATCGACAGAATTTGAAATCGTCATTCCGGCTGAAGCGGAGCGCGAGCCGGAATCAGGGAGCCGGAGCGGTGCGTTGCGATCGAGAATTTCCGGACTCATCGATCCCGGATCTCCGCTGCGCTGCGCCCGGGATGACGCGGCAATAATCCAAAAACCCGGAAAGTGCACCCGATCCTTCGAGATGCACGCAAGCGTGCTCCTCAGGATGAGGAGAAAGTGCAGGAAGTGATCGCGCTTGTTCGCTCTCACCAGGTCGGTGTTGGAACGGGTCAAAGAAAAACCGGCGGCTCGTTCGAACCGCCGGCTTCCTGAAATGCTTTTCTGAAAAAAGCTTATTTCATCTCGGTGATGGTTTCGAAGCCGTTGGAGCCGACTTCAAAGAGGGCGTAGGTGCCCGGAACGTCGCCCTTGGCGTCGAAGTTGTGATCACCGGCTGCGCCCTTGTAGTCGATGGCGGTACCCGCCGCGATCAGTTCCTTGGCCTTCTTCCATTCGCCAGGAAGAATGGCTTCGCCTTCACCGTTGGAAACCTCGACGACAGCAGCGGCGACGTCTTCCTTCTTGCCGCCGGCCTTTTCAACGGCCAGTGCCAGCAGGAACGCTGCGTCATAAGACGTGTTGGCAAAGATCGCATCCGGATCGCCACCGACGCCCTTGAAGGCTTCGTTGAACATGTCGAGCGATTCGGAGGCTTCGCCAACCGGGGAAGACGCGACGAAGGTCGCCAGGTTTTCCGCGCCGAGTTCGTTGATCACGGCGTCGGACTTCATGCCGTCACCGCCGACGAACTTGTCGAAGAAACCGTTTTCCAGCGCCTGGCGCAGAATGGTGAGACCGGTGCCGTCGCCATAGTCGAAGATCACGAGCGTGTCCGCGCCACCCTTGGCGAGTTCCGCCAGATTGGAGCGATAGGACGCTTTGCCTTCCTCGTGCGCTGCGAACTGGGTGATGTCGCCACCGAGTTCATCGACATATTCGGCCTTGAACGCATTGGCGAGGCCGGTGCCGTAGTCGTTGTTGAGATAGGCGACTGCAACCTTGCCGTAGCCCATGTCCTTCATGGTGCGGGCGAGCGCACGGCCCTGGTAGTCATCGGACGGCACGGTACGGAACACGGTGCCCTTGTCTTCCAGGCCGGAGATTTCCGGCGAGGTGCCGGACGGCGTGATCAGCGCGATGCCGGCCGGGATCGTCACCGATCCGGCAGCCGCCAGAACAGCGCCCGAGCAATGCGGGCCGACGATGCCGACGACACCTTCGATATTGACGGCCTTGGTGGCTGCGTCCGTACCGCCCTGCGGGTTGCAGGCGCTGTCGCCGACGACGCCGACCAGGGTCTCACCGTCGCCGATGCCGCCCTGCTCGTTCACCTGCTGAACGGCCAGTTGGGCCGCATCGATCATGGCCGGAGCCATGGCCGCGATCGGGCCGGATACGCCGCCGATCAGTCCGATCTTCACGTCGGCCTGAGCGGGCGCCGATGCCAGCGCGGTTGCAGCCATCATACCGGCAGCAAGTGCAAGAAACTTGGTTTTCATCAAGAGTACCTCCTCAATAGTCCGGTCTTTGCCGGGTCTTTAGGAACCTTGGTTCCCGCCCCCTCAAATCAGGGCGACAGGAGCCACGGAACGGGCCTAATTGTGGTCCGCTCCGGATTTCGTTACCCGCTGGTCTCCCCTCAATGGCTCGGGGAGCAGCCCCTCCGGCCGGAAGCGCAGCACGAGCTGCAGCATGAGGCCGATCAGGAACAGACGGATGTATTTTGCCTGGACCGCATATTCAGTCGGAAGACGGTCGGTTGCAATCTCTGAAACGGACCAAATGATCCAAACGACGGCCGCGCCGAGTATTGCGCCCCGATTGTTGCCGGATCCGCCCAGGATCAACATGATCCAGATCAGGAACGTCGCCACCATCGGATCGATGGCTTCCGGCGTGATCGAGCGGTTGAAATGGGCAAACAGCGCGCCGCCAAGCCCCATCAGCGCCGCCCCGAAGATAAAAGCTTCCAGGCGGCGGAATTCGACATTCTTGCCCATTGCCTTGGCCGCGTCTTCGTTGTCGCGGATGGCGCGCATCATGCGGCCCCAGGGCGCATTGAACTGGCGCTCGACCAGGAAATAGACCGCGATCAGAACCGCGAGCACGATGACCAGATAGGCGATCTGGGATTCCATATAGGCCAGGTCGCCCGCCGGACGGGGAATGCTGGAAATCCCGCGTGCGCCATTGGTCAGGGCGGGCTCGGACTTGATCACCAGACGGATGATTTCGGCAATACCGATGGTGGCGATCGCAAGATAGTCGGACCGGAAGCGCAAACAGATCTTGCCGATCGGCCAGGCCACAAGCGCGGCGGCCAGCATGGCCGCGATCCAGCCGACAACGAAGTGAAGGTCGAAGCCGCCGATGCGGCCATCTGCAGGCGGCGTCGAGATGATCGCAGAGGTGTAGGCACCGACGGCGAAGAAACCGGCGATCCCGGCATTGAACAGACCCGCAAACCCCCACTGGATATTCAGGCCAAGTGCCAGAAGGGCATAGATGCAGATGAAGATCGCCATGAAGAGGGCGTAATTGACGAGGCCCAGTAGTTCCATCCTGCTCCCTCCCCTTAAAGCACTTTGCCCTTGAGCAGCCCGGTCGGGCGCACAAGCAACATGAACAGCAAGATCGCAAAGGCCATGGCGGCCTTGTACTCGCTTGGAATGAACAGCACCGAGACCTCCTCCGCGACGCCGACGATCAGACCGCCAAGCACGGCGCCTTCCACCCTCCCGACACCGCCGAGAATGGCGGCGGCGAACATGGGCAGCAGCATGTGCCAGCCCATCATCGCCTTCAGTTCGGTGTTGATGCCGAGGAAGAAGCCGGACGCGGCACACAGGCCGCCGGCAATCACCCAGGTCAGCATGACCACCTTCTTGTTGTCGATGCCCGACAACAGGGCCAGGTTCGGATTGTCGGACATGGCACGCATGGCCTTGCCCCACTTTGACCGGGTCAGGAAGACCTGCAGGAAACCGACGAGGACGACCATCGCCAGGATCGTGTAGATTTCCCGGTCTCGAACGCGAATGCCGAAATAGTCCTCCGGCCGCACGATGCCGCGGGTGTAGGTCTGCGTATCGACACCCCAGACAACCTGGACGACGGCACGGATCATCAGCGCGATGCCAAGCGAGGCCATCACGGTCACGATCTTGGGACGTTCGCGCAAATGCTCATAAAAGACCTTGTCGATCCCGACGGCGACCGCCGCCGTTCCGATGATGGCAACGGGAAGCGCGGCATAAGGCGAGACGCCAAATCCGGTGACGACAGCGAGTGCAAGGAATGCCCCGAGTGTCGCCAGATCGCCATGGGCCAGGTGTGCATATCTCAGGATACCGAAGATCAGGGTGATCCCGACCGCACCCAGCGCATAGATGGAGCCAAGCACGACGCCCGGCACGATATAGAAATTCAGAAGCTCAAAAAGATCCATGCCGATCACCCACCCAGGAACATTTCGGCGACTTCACGGTCGGCCAGAAGATCCGCACCGGTGCCCTCATGCCGGTTCTTGCCGGCTGCCAGAACATAGCCCCGGTCGGCAAAGGCGAGCGCCTGCTTTGCATGCTGCTCGACAAGCAGGATGGCAACGCCGGTGTCGCGCACATCGCGGCAGATCTGGAAAATCTGTTCCATATATTTCGGCGACAGACCCGCCGTCGGCTCGTCCAGCAGGAGCAGCTTGGGGTCGAGCATCAAGGCGCGGCCCATGGCAACCATCTGGCGCTGACCGCCGGACAGGCTTCCGGCAAGCGTCTTGCGGCGTTCCTTCAGATCTGGGAACAGTTCATACACCCTGTCATAGGCCGCCGACAGATCACCGGTCTTGAGAAAGCCGCCCATTTCCAGATTTTCCTGGATCGACATTTCCCGGAAGATGTTGTCCACCTGCGGCACGTAGCATATCCCGCGCTGGACAATGCGGTTCGGCGCCCAGCCGGTGATATCGTCGCCATCAAACAGCATCTTGCCGCCGCGAATGGTCAGCAAACCGAAGACGGACTTCATGGCCGTGGACTTGCCGGCACCGTTCGGTCCGACAATGACGACAATCTCGTCCTGCGAAACGGACATGGAGACATCCTGCAGGATATCGGCCTCACCGTAACCGCCGGTCAGGTGTTCCATCGACAGAAGCGCAGTCATGCGGCATCTCCCGTGGTTTCGCCCAGATACGCTTCCAGAACCTGCGGGTCGGAGCGAACGGTCTGGAAGTCGCCCTGGATCAGCACCCGGCCCTCGGCCATGCAGACAACCGGATCGCAGAGCTTCTCGATCATCTCCATGTCGTGTTCGATCAGGATGAAGGTGTAGCCGCGTTCCTTGTTGAGGATCTCGATCTTGGCTTCCAGCTTGCGCAAAAGGGTCCGGTTGACGCCGGCTGCAGGTTCGTCCAGCAGAACCAGTTTCGCATCGGTCATCATGGTACGACCCAGTTCGAGCAGTTTCTTCTGACCGCCAGACAGGTTGCCCGCGCGTTCATGGGCAACGTGACTCAATTCCAGAAACTCGAGCGTTTCATAGGCCTTGTGCTCCACGTCGTGCTCAGAGGATTTGACACGCCCCCATGCGAGCCAGTTCGCAAACAGGCTCTCTCCAGGCTGTGACGGCGGTACCATCATCAGATTTTCGAGCGCGGTCAGTTTGTGAAACTCGTGCGGGATCTGGAACGTGCGGACGAGACCCTTGTGAAACAGCTGATGGCTGGCAAGGCTCGTGACGTCTTCACCCAGGAACCGAATGCTGCCGCTCGTCGGCTGCAATGCTCCGGCAATGAGATTGAAGAGCGTCGTCTTTCCCGCCCCGTTGGGGCCGATCAGTCCGGTGATGCTGTTTTCTTCGACGCGGAACGAGCAGCCATTGACCGCCTTGAACCCGCTGAAATCCATGACGAGCTGGTCAAGCTCAAGCATTCAAGCTCCTTGCCGCCCCCCTGAAGCGGTCTTTCTTTTTTCGTTGCGCCGCGTCCCGCCTTTTGGCGATGGTCGTTTGGTCCGCACATGGCGGCCATCCGCAGCGTTCAGACCTTCTAACTTTATTGGCGGTGCAATCAACCGGTAATCACCGGCTTTTTGGCCAGAAAGGGCAAGATTTTTCAAAAAACCCGGCCCGGCGGAATGTCCAGTTCGCTGGTTTGCGGAAATTCTCCGGAATTCGCTCAAAGGAGCGCATCTATTCGGGATCCCCAAAACTCTGAAATTACGTGTAACATCACAAGCACTCACGCAATACGCGAACCCGAATATGCCAATGCCGGAAACAAAAATGTATATCTTACCGAAAACAACATCGCCAAACTACGTAGATCTGACAATAATTTTTCGGCTTTTCCTCAACGAATTCAATTTGAAACATTATTCTTAGGCCGATTTCAGAATTTCTCGACTAGAATTTCTTCCTGGCTCTGGCAATCGGAAGTGAACCGGAAAAAGAAGACCTAAGTGCCATCAGGCTGAACCAATATGGGGTCGCGTTCGTGGTGGATCGTTGGAGGGAAAACTGTCTAACCGCGCGGAATTGTTCGTAAATGAAGATGAAAGCACTGCCGCGATCGACATAGCCGAGGGCAAAGTCGATCAGAGCATCCTTCTGGAGCTTTACGACCGCCTCGACTCGGCCGTCTGGATTTTCGATTTCGACCACAAGCGATACCTGTGGGCCAACCGCAAGACGCTGGAAATCACGGACGCTCTTTCCCTCGAGGAACTTCAATCGCGCGACCTCGGGGCCGACATGTCGCCAGCCGTGGAACAGCGCCTGAGGCAATATCAGCAGGACTTCTGCACCAGCGACGTCAGTTTTTCAGAGATCTGGACACTTTACCCGAAAGGCAAGCCCAAGGTACTCCAGATCGCGATGAGCGGTATCCGCCTGCGCGACGGACGGATGGCACTCCTGTGCGAAGGCCGCGAGCATCACGAACAGCAGCCGGAAACGCTACGCAGCGCCGAAGCCCTCCTGCACACCACCGTGATGATTTCGCTGTTCTCGAAGGAAGGCATGCCGCTCTACAGAAACACGGCCTCCCGCGCAGCCGCGCTTACCCTTGAAACGCCTTTTCTCGAACAGTTTGTCCATGCCGAAGACGCCACCGACCTGTTCGAGATCGTCGAACGCGAACGCACCCACAAATTCGTCGCCCGCGTCGAAACGAGATCCGGGCCGCGATGGCATGAACTGACGGTTCGCGCCTGCCACGATGCCGTAACCGGCCAGCCGGCTTACCTTGTCAGTGAGACCGATGTCACGGAGCTTCACGAGACCAAGGAGCGCGCGCAGTATCTTGCAAGCCACGATACGCTGACGGGCCTGGCCAACCGGACCTACCTTCAGGAACGCCTCACGCTCATCCTGCATGCGGCGAAGCGGAACAACCAGACCGCTTCCTTCTATCTGCTGGATCTCGACGACTTCAAACTGGTCAACGATTCCCTCGGACATGCGGCGGGCGACACGCTCCTGCAAATCGTCGCCGACGAACTCAAGTCCATTGCCTGTCCGGAAGACGTGATCGCCCGGCATGGCGGCGACGAGTTTCTGATCTGTACGCTGGAAGGAAGGGATGGCACGGAACCGGGCCGTTTCGGCCACGCCCTGCTGCAGTCTTTCGCCACGCCAAAGATCATCGAGGGCAAACAGCGGAAAGTCGGCCTCAGCATCGGCTATGCCTGTTTCCCGCGAGACGGCGACACGGTCGACGAACTCATGAGGCATGCGGATCTGGCGCTCTACCAGGCCAAATCCGATGCCAACAACAAATGCGTCCGGTTCGACGCCTACATGCGGCGGCTGCGCGATGAACACAGGGCCATCAAGAAGGATCTTGAACGCGCGCTGAAAGAGGATGAGTTCATCCTTCACTATCAACCGATTGCGTGCACGAGTTCCGACAGGGTTGTTTCGGGTGAAGCACTGCTGCGCTGGCAGCATCCGGAGCGGGGCCTCATCGGACCGGACGATTTCGTGCATGTCGCTGAAGAGGCCGGACTTATCTCGGACATAGGCGCATGGGTTGCCCGGGAAGTTGCCGGGCTGCAGAACCGCCTGGACGGGCTCGAGTACTCCGTTCCGCTTACGCTCGCGCTCAATGTGTCACCGCGGCAACTGTCGGACAGCGGGTTTCTCGGTTTCATGAAGGCCCTGCCCGGCGAGACCGGCTGCGCACCCGACAGGATTTCCCTGGAAATCACCGAATCCGTGATCCTCGGTGACATACCCAACGCGCGCGAAACGCTGGCGACGCTCAAGGAATGCGGCTACCAGATCGTCATCGACGATTTCGGCACCGGCTACTCCAACCTCGCCTATCTTCACAACTACCCGATCGACGGCATCAAGATCGACCGCGTCTTCATGGAAGACATCGATGCGGGCGGGGAAATCGTCAAACTCATCCTGTCGCTGGCCACGGCGCTCGGCGCGGATGTTGTCGCCGAAGGGGTCGAGACCATCGACCAACGATCCTGGCTGTCCAGAAACGGCTGCGACCGGTACCAGGGCTACCTCTATTCAAGGCCGGTGCCCCTTGAGCGGTTCCTGTCGATGCTGGAAACGCAGCACCGGCTGGCCTCTATGTAACCTTGGCGCGCGTCTTGAACCTGGGATGGTCCCAGCTGCCGGTTTCCAGGATGTCCTCCAGGACCGTGACCGCGTCGATGATATCGCCGTGTGACAGGTAAAGGGGTGTGAACCCGAAGCGCATCACGTCCGGTGCGCGAAAATCGCCGATGACGCCGCGCGCGATCAGGGCCTGCATCACCGCATAGCCTTCCTCGAACCGGAACGAAACCTGGCTGCCCCGCGCATCCGGGTCGCGCGGGCTCGCCAGTGTCAGTTGCGGACATCTTGCCTCAACCTCCGCAATGAACAATTCGCTGAGCGAAACCGACTTGGCCCGGATCGACGCCATGTCGACGTCGTCGAACACATCCAGCGCCGCGTGAAGGCTGGAAAGCGCCAGGATCGCCGGCGTTCCGACCGTCATGCGGCTGATGCCCGAAACCGGCCTGTAGTCGAGATCGAATGCAAACGGGGCTTCGTGCCCCATCCAGCCGGTCAGGGGCGAGGTGACCTGATCGAGGTGCCTGGCTGCAACATAGAGGAAGGCCGGTGCGCCCGGGCCGCCGTTCAGGTACTTGTAGCCGCAACCGATCGCGAAGTCTGCGCCGGCTCCCTCCAGATCAACTTCGATCGCGCCGGCCGAATGGGCAAGATCCCAGATCGCAAGCGCTCCGGCCTCGTGCGCTTTCCGGGTCAGCGTCTCCATGTCATGAACGCGGCCTGTCCGGTAGTCGACCTGGGTCAGCATCATGACCGCCACCTTTTCGTCGATGGAGGCCTCGACCTCCTCCGGCGCGACGATCTTCAGTTCATGACCGCGCTCCAGAAGGTCCTTCAGCCCGGAGGCCACGTAAAGATCGGTCGGGAAATTGCCGTTGTCGGACAGAATAACCTTGCGGCCAGGATTGAGCGACAAGGCGGCGGCCAGCACCTTGAAGACGTTGACCGACGTGCTGTCGCAGGCGACCACCGTGCCCCCCGGCGCCCCGATGAGACGGCCGATCCGGTCACCGGTCCGCTGGGGAAGATCGATCCAGCTGTGGGTATTCCAGGCACGGATCAGGCTGGTTCCCCACTCGGTGCCGATGACAGCGGCGACCCGGTCCGGAACGTGTTTCGGCAGCACGCCGAGCGAATTGCCGTCGAGATAGATCACGCCTTCAGGAATCGAAAAGGCGTCTTTCTTGCGGGCCAAAACATCGGTCTCATCTAGCGGGTGCGGTGAGGTCATCAACGGCTCTTCTGGAACAGACGGTGGAGAGAAAGGCCGCACGCTATCAAAGCCCGGTCCGGCAAACAACCACATCCCGGCCGATGCCCGGACAGCGGCAAGAAACCAGCGGTCGTCGTGCCGAATGTCGCAATCAGCACAGATTTGCCCGTATGAGCATCGGACGCCGCAGATCGTTTTGGTAGCGTGTGCGTGCAAGTCACCAAGTCTGCAACACCTTGAAACACGGCAAGACCCCATGTTCATCAGCGTCTTCGACATCTTCAAGATCGGGATCGGTCCCTCCAGCTCGCACACCGTCGGCCCGATGGTGGCCGTTGGCCGGTTCCTCGAAAGGGTGCGCGGCCTGTCCGGAGCCGAAGCCAAGGCGGTTCGCCTCACCGTCACCCTGCACGGGTCGCTTGCCTTCACGGGGAAAGGCCACGCGACCGACAAGGCGATTTGCCTCGGCCTGCTGGGCGAACAGCCCGACACGCTCGACCCGGACTGCGTCGAGCCATTGCTCGATACGCTTCTAAGGGACCGGAAGCTCCGCATTGCAGGTCTGCCAGAGCTAGACTTTGATCCCGGGCGGGATGTCATCTTCGACTATGGCCCGCCGCTGCCGCTCCATGCCAACGGCATGACTTTCCGGCTTCTGGACAGGGCCGGTGCCGAGATCGACAGCTTCGTCTACTATTCGATCGGCGGCGGGTTTGTCGTCAGCGAGCCGGAACTCCGCAACACGACCAACGCACCGGTCGCTGACCTTTCGGCACAGATCGTTCCCTTCCCGTTCGCGACGGCCAGGCAGATGCTTGAGATGGGCCGCGAGGCGGGTCTTTCTATCGCGGAGATGAAGCTGCGCAACGAATGCGCAGACAAGTCAGCCGAGGAGGTCGAGGCGGGAATCGACCGGCTCTGGTCTGCCATGGACGCCTGCATCAACCGGGGCATCACCCAGGCCGGCATTCTTCCCGGCGGCCTCAAGGTGAAAAGGCGCGCCGCCGACATTTACCAGCAGCTCATTCGCGAGGGCCGGAGCAATCCGCTGTTCGAACACAGCGTCGTTGACTGGCTCGGCGTCTATGCCATGGCCGTGAACGAGGAGAACGCCGCCGGCGGACGGGTGGTCACCGCACCGACCAACGGGGCGGCCGGCGTCATTCCCGCCGTCACGCGCTATTATCTCGACCACTGCCCCACGGCCGATCAGGCCGGCGTGCGCGTGTTTCTTCTGACGGCTGCCGCCGTCGGAGGCATCATCAAGTCGAACGCATCGATCTCCGGTGCCGAGGTCGGCTGCCAGGGGGAAGTCGGGTCTGCGTCGGCGATGGCAGCCGCCGGACTGTGCGCCGCGCTCGGCGGCACCAACGCGCAGATCGAAAACGCTGCGGAGATCGCGCTTGAACATCACCTCGGCATGACTTGCGACCCGATTGCCGGCCTCGTTCAGGTTCCGTGCATCGAGCGCAACGCGCTCGGCTCGGTCAAGGCGGTGACTGCTGCCTCGCTTGCCCTGCGCGGCGACGGAACGCATTTCGTGCCGCTGGACGGGTGCATCGAAACCATGCGCCAGACCGGCATGGACATGATGGAACAGTACAAGGAAACCTCTCGGGGCGGTCTCGCCGTTAACATCGTCGAATGTTAAAGCACTGACAAAAATAACAATTTTGAATAAAAATTTGCCGTAGGCGACAAAACCGGCAATAGTCCGTCTCCGGGTTGGTGACTTGCTCCTTTGCACCAATCAAGGGAGGTTTCAGATGGATGTCTTGACATGGCTGGCGGCACAGTCATCGCTGGTATTCCTGTTCATAGCAGTCGCGCTTGGTTACTTTGCCGGCAAACTGAAGATCGGCAATTTCGTTCTCGGCGGCATCGCCGGGACCCTGATCATGGGCGTCGTCCTCGGGCAGGTCGGGGTCACGATCGACAGTGCGGTCAAGGACATTTTCTTTGCGCTGTTCATTTACGCGGTTGGCTACCAGGGCGGGCCGCAGTTCTTCCGGGCCCTGTCTCTGAAGTCACTCAACCAGCTCCTTTCGGCAGCGGTCATGTGTATTCTCGGGCTCCTCACCGTGCTGGTGTTCGCGTGGAGCTTCGGCCTGGACCGGGGAACCGCAGCAGGCCTTGCCGCCGGTGGCCTGACCCAGTCGGCGATCATCGGAACAGCCGGCGAGACGATCCAGAAGCTCAGTGTTTCTGCCGATCTGAAGCAGGTCATGGAGACCAACATCGCGGTCGGTTATGCGGTCTGCTACATCTTCGGCTCCATCGGTCCGATCATCATGGTCACGTGGTTCTTTCCGACCGTCATGCGCTGGGACATCCGCAAGGAAGCGCTCAAGCTGGCCGAAAAAATGTCGGGCGGTTCGGCCGAGCTGGAGCCGGGCCAGTTCAACGCCGCGCGGCGCATCGACACCCGCTTCTACCAACTCGGCAGCGAAGCGCCCTTTGTCGGCAAGTCGGCACAGGAGCTCGACGCGTCCATCGACGATGCCACCGTTGAAGCCGTGCTGCGTTCCGGCCAGGAGATCCACCTGGAAGACGCACACTCGCTTCAGGCCGGCGACGTCATTGCCGTGACCGGCCTCGTTTCCGCTCTCGACAATCCGGCCAACGCACCTGGCACGGAGGCTCAGGCGCCTGACGGTTACCGGCTTGTCCTTGAAAACCGGCACATCGTTCTGACCAATCCCGACTATGCCGGCAACAAGCTGCAGGGCATTCACGACCACACCCGATCGAACGCCCTGAACGATGTCTTCGTCACCGGTGTCAACCGCATGGGCCGTGATCTGCCCCTGCTGCCGGACCTTGAAATTCACAAGGGCGACGAACTGCAGCTGACCGGCAGTCCGCGGGATCTGAACGCCGTTCAGAAGTCCCTCGGCTATCCGATCACGTCCGCCGCGGTCACCGATTTCATTTTCTTCGGCATCGGCATGACGCTCGGACTGCTGCTCGGGCTCATCGAATTCAAGATCGGCGGCGTTCCCGTTTCGGTCGGCAGCGGCGGCGGCTGCCTGCTGTCGGGTCTGCTGTTCGGCTGGCTCAGGAGCACGCATCCACGCTATGCCGCCCTGCCGACCGGTGCCGTGAATTTCCTCAGGGATTTCGGTCTCGCCGTCTTCGTCGGTGTCGTCGGCATCAGTGCGGGTCCGCAAGTCCTGACAACGCTGCAGGAACAGGGCATGAGTATTTTCCTGTTCGGCATCGGCGTCACGCTGATCCCGCAGTTCATAGGCTTTTTCTTCTCCTACTACGTGCTGCGGATCCAGAACCCGATCGAAGCACTTGCCTGTGTTGCCGGCGGCCGCAGCGCCAATCCAGCCTTCGCGGCGCTACTGGGCAAGGCACAAAACGCGACCCCGGTCGTTACCTTCACCGTCACCTATGCCGTCGCCAACGTGCTGCTGACCCTCTGGGGTCCGCTGATCGTCGGCCTCGTTTCCACCAATCCGGCCCAGTAAATTTTCGGGAGATTTCCGATGAGTGCACAAGACTATTCCCAGTATCAGGAACTCAGCCCGTTCGAACTCAAGGACAAGCTTATCGAGATTGCCTCCTCGGCGGCCCAGCGCATGATGCTGAATGCCGGCCGGGGCAATCCGAACTTTCTCGCAACGCATCCGCGCCGGGGCTTTCTGCGTCTCGGTGACTTCTCGGTCGAGGAAGCCGAGCGCTCCTACTCCTATCTCGATAGCGGCTTCGGCGGGCTGCCCGACAAGGAGGGCATGCTGCTGCGGTTTGAAAACTTCATCCATCGCCACGAGGACCGCGACGGCACCACATTTCTGCGTGCCGCGCTATCCTACGCGAAGGACCAGCTCGGCATTCACCGGCACGAATTGCTCCACGAAATGGTCGAGGGATTTCTCGGCTGCAATTACCCAGTGCCCCCGCGCATGCTCACCCATGCGGAGCAGATTGTCGGCGCGTATCTCGCCAAGGAAATGTTCGGCAACGAGCCGCAAAACGGTCCGTTTTCCGTCTTTGCGACCGAGGGCGGGACGGCGGCCATGACCTATATTTTCCAGACGCTGAAGGCGAATGGACTGGTCAAGCCCGGAGACAAGGTCGCGCTCGGTACGCCTATCTTCTCGCCCTATCTCGAAATCCCGCCGCTGCCGGAATACGACATGCCGATTGTCGATATCCGGATGGAGGAAGGTGCCGACTGGCAGTTCAGCGACGAGGAACTCGCCAAACTGGACGACCCGGATATCAAGGTGTTCTGCATCGTCAATCCGAGCAACCCGCCTTCCGTCAAGCTTTCCGCCGACGACCTCGACAGGGTCGCGGCGGTGATCAACGAAAGGCGGCCAGACCTTTTCGTGGTCACGGATGATGTCTACGGCACCTTTGCCGACGATTTCGTCTCACTGTTTGCAAAGTGTCCGCGCAACACGCTGTGCGTCTATTCGTTCTCGAAATATTTCGGAGCGACCGGATGGCGGCTCGGCGTGATCGCGCTGCACGAGGACAATGTCTTCGACGAAGCTCTCGCCGCCCTTTCCGAAGACAAGAAAAAGGAACTCGACCGGCGCTATTCCTCGCTCACGACGACGCCGCGCGACATCAGGTTCATCGACAGGCTGGTCGCCGACAGCCGCGCCGTTGCACTGAACCACACGGCTGGCGCGTCAACACCGCAACAGATCCAGATGATGCTGTTCGCCCTCGCCGGTCTGCTGGACCGGGACGATCACTACAAGGATGCGGCCAAGAGCCTGATCCGGAAACGCTTCAACACACTTGAACTCAACATGGGCGTGACACCCCACCGCGAGCCGAATGACGTCAACTACTACACGCTGATAAATCTGCAGCACCTGAGCGGGCGTCTTTACGGGGACGCGTTCGCGGACTGGTTCGTTGCCAACAAGAAGGGGTATGACTTCCTGTTCCGCCTGGCCGAGGAAACGAGCGTCGTTCTCCTGCCCGGAAAAGGCTTCGAGGTGGTCGACGCCTCCGCCCGTGTGTCCCTCGCCAACCTGACCGAAGCCGAATATGCGAAGATCGGCGCCTTTGCACGCAAGGTGATCTCGGAGTATCACGATGAGTACACAAAGCAGTAGTGCTCTTGGCTGACGAGGCCTCGGGCACCAACTGACCAGAACACAAGCTGAACCGGCCCCGCCGGTTCAGCGTATCTTTTACAGTCCGCCGGCGAATGCCGGCGCTGAAAGACATACTTGCTGCCGGGTGCTGGAGAATATCGTGACCATCGTCATCACCCCTGTTGTCGCGAGCCTGTTGGCCCTGCTTTACGTCTTCTTGAGCATCCGGGTGATTGGCGCGCGCCGCACGGAAAGAATCAGTCTCGGCGACCGGGGCAACGATCTCATGCTGAGGCGCATGCGGGTCCACAGCAACTTCGCCGAATACACGCCCTTCGCACTCTTGCTGCTGCTCATGTTGGAGCTTCTGGGCGGTGCGCACTGGCTGCTTTACGGCCTGGGTCTTTTCCTGCTCGTCGGCCGGAGCGTCCACGCCTATGGTGTCAGCAGCGAACCGGAACCAATGGCGTTCCGCGTCACGGGCATGCTGCTCACCTTCACGGTGATCGGTATTGCCGCGCTGGCCAACCTGGTTCTTTCTATCGACAAGCTCATGGCGGTCGGACGGCTCGGGCAACCGGCTTTGTAATCCCCGGGACGAAGAGCATTTCCTGTCTCTACAATCATCTGCCGCATGCGGGGCGTCTTGTAATCCCATGCCCCTCGTGCGAGCAAAGTGCCTCTCTTGCAGCGGATCGAAGACAAGTCTTCACAGGCTGCGGGAGTGCCGCGTGCAAGTGTCGACGGCATTGGGCACGGGCAACACCATGCAAGGAAACGTCCGAATGACAGTGACCACGACGACCCCGCGCCCGATGCGGGACTTCGGACTGGAAGTGTTCTTCTCCAGGTGGGAGTTCACCGCCCGGCACCACATGACCGCGTCGGATCTTGAGAGCATGTCGCTGTCCGAGCTTCTTTCTCTCGCGTCCGGCGAGGACCGGTCAGCCTTTGAATCCCTCTGGCTGGGATATACGGAAACCTGGGGAGCACCGGCGCTGCGCCGGGAGATTGCAGGCACCTATGACCGGCTTTCAGACAGCAACATCCTGTGCCTGGCGGGTGCGGGCGAAGGCCTTTACGCCGTTCCGAATGTTCTCCTGACACGCGACGACCACGCCATCGTGCCGACCCCCAACTATCAGGGCTCGGAGACCATTCCCCTATCCATCTGCGAGGTGAGCGGGGTTCCTATGGACTACGCACCGGCCTCTGACGGGGGCGGCGGCAAAGGTGGATGGCGTCTCGATCTCGACCGCCTGAAAGCGGCCATCCGGCCGAACACCAAACTGATCTCATTGAATTTTCCGCACAACCCGACCGGTTTCCTGCTGCCGCGGGCAGAACTTGAGGCCCTCGTTTCCCTGGCCCGAACACACGGTATCTACATCCTGAGTGACGAGGTCTATCGCGGCGTCGAACTGGACGAAACCAACCGTATGCCGCAGATCGCAGATATCTACGAGCGCGGTATCTCCCTCAACGTGATGTCCAAGGCTTACGGACTGCCGGGCTTGCGGATCGGCTGGATCGCCTCACAGGACCGCGACCTCCTGCAAAAAACAGAGCGGTTCAAGCACTACCTGTCGATCTGCAATTCCGCTCCGTCGGAGGTCCTCGCCCTGATCGCGCTGAAGGCTAGGCAGAAGATCCTGTCGCGCAACCGTTCAATCATGCTGGAAAATGCCGCCGCGCTCGAAAGTGTCTTCGGCGCTTATCCTGATCTCTTCGAGTGGCAACGGCCGATGGGGGGCTGCGTCGCCTTTCCCAGATATCGCGGCCCGGACGGCGTCGAAAGCTTCACGCGTAAACTGATCGAGCAAAGCGGTGTCCTGCTGCTGCCCTCGTCCATTTATTCCAGCGAACTCGGCGATACGCCGCAAGACCATTTCCGCATCGGCATCGGCCGGGACCGGGTCTTCAAGGACGGGTTGAAGGCGATGGAGGCGCATCTCGACAAGACCTACCCGGAGTTCCAGAAATAAGCAGCACCCAAACGAGGACGCACTGTGCAGCAAGACCTGACCACGATCGACCGGGAGGCCTGGGATGCGCTTGACGCGGCCGCCGCCGACGCTCAAAAGCCGTTCCGTTATCTGACTCTGGCGTCTCTCGGTCGCTGCCAGTTCCCCGAAGCGCGCACAGTCGTGCTTCGATCCGTGAACGTCTCGACACGCGTGCTCGAATTTCACACCGATACGCGCAGCCCGAAATGGCAGGAGCTACAGGACAATGGCAACACGACGATCCTCGGGTATTCGGATGCACTGAGACTGCAGTTGCGTCTGCGCGGAACTATCGAACTCGCACCTGCCGGTTCGCCCGTAGCCGAGCAGGTCTGGAGCCGGTTGCCCTTGCATACCAGGGCCACCTACCAGGGCGGTCCCCCCGGAGACGAACTTCGCCCTAACGACAACCCGGTTTCTCAGGATCATGACTTCCAGTCAGAAGAAACCGGCAAGGAGCGGTTCGGAGTGCTCGTCTTCAGGGCACGCTCCCTCGATTGGTGCCGGCTGGCGCGAGACAACAATCTGCGGGCCAGATTTTCCTACGGCACCAGCGGAACCCTTGAAAGCGCAAGCTGGATTGCTCCCTGACGTCACGTGGGCGGCGCCTTTTTCCGCATTGCTCAGATCTGTTGCAGACGGGTCTTGTGCGCGTGTGCGATGTGCAGGCGCGCGGCCACCTCGGCCGCTTCACTGTCGCCCTTCGCGATCGCTTCCACGATGGCGGCGTGTTCTTCGACCGCCGTTTCCCTGCGCTCCGGCGTATCCAGCGTGGTGCCGGCCATCAGGATCAGCGACAGGCGAAGGTGCTCGATCAGGTCGACCAGGTAGCGGTTGTGCGAGGCCAGGCACAGGCGCCGGTGAAAGTCCCGGTTGGAGCGAACGAGGCTGTCCTTGTCAGCCATGCGCTGACGGTCTTCCCTCACGAGATCCTGCAGAATTTCGACTTCCGGCACGGAGGCGTGCTTGGCGGCAAGCCCGGCGGCGGTTCCTTCCAGCATCTCGCGCATGAAATAGACTTCGTTGATCTGGCCGTGGTCGAGCGTCGGCACGACCATGCCCCGGTTGGGCTCGTGAACGGCCAGCCCCTGCGCCTCGAGCCGCTTCAGGCCCTCACGGATCGGCGTCCGCGAAACGCCGAACTCTTCGGCAAGATCGGCTTCCCGCAGGCGGTCGCCCGGCTTCAGCACCCTGTCCTCGATAAGACCGATGAGGCGCTTGTAGATTTCAGATCCGTTCATAGGGTCTGGTTAGCGTCAAGACAGGATTTAAGCAAGTCAGAGTGCGGGGAAGGAGGTTCGCACACCTCCCTCCCCCAGCGTCAGACACCGACTTTCAGATCACTGAAGGCAAGTCCGTCCGCCCCTGCATCCGTTTCGAACACGCGCGACACGGTCCAGGACGCGGTATCGATTTCAGCGACCCGTGCGCCGTCCTGGGCACCGGTGAACAACGACGTACCATCCGGAGAGAACAACAGGGACGCCGGTCCGTGCGCACCGTGGGGAGCAAGGTCGACTTCAGCTTTCACCTTCATGCTCTCGCCGTCATAGACGACAACCCGGTCTCCGTTCAGGTCGGCAACGGCGGCCAGCGTGCCGGCGGGATTGAACTTCACCCGGATCGGCAGGAAACCGGTCTCGATCACGTGCCGGCGCTCCATCGTATCGGTGTCGAAGACGATGATGGTCTCGGACTGGTTGTTGCCGACCCAAAGGGATTTTCCATCCGGGCTGACGTCAACGGCTTCCGGACCGGTATCCGCTTTCACGGTGCTCACGGTCTCCATCGTCTTTACGTCGATCACCGAGACCTTGTCGGACCCCCGGCTGGTGACAAACGCAACATCGTCATCCGGTGACATGGCCAGCAGGTGCGTGCCGATCAGACCCGTCTCCGCCTGTCCCGTCACCTCGCCTTTCACGACATCAACGGTGATCACGTCCCTTGTTTCCTCGGTGGTCACGATCACGCTGTTGCTGTCGCCGAGCCAGGCAATGCCGTGCGGGGCCATATGGGGCGATATATCAATTGTCTTCAGGTGCCCGCCCGTCGCGACGTCGAACACATTGAGTTCGCGGCCGATGTAACCGTCTTCGAGATAGGACACGACCACGACCTTGTCACCGTCCGGAGACACCGCCAGTTCATGGGGCGAGCCGCCCGCGATTGGCCGTTGCATCTCCTGACCCGTGTCCAGGTCGATGAAGCTGACGGTTCCGGCGTATTTGTTGCCGACCATCAGCGTTGCCGCGCTTGCGGAAAGGGCCGTTCCGGCGAGAAGACACATCGCGGTCGCGGCACTGGTGAAAACTTTCGTGAAAGACATGTTCAACCTCCAGTCTGTTTCAGTCTTTGGACAGACACCCCTTGCCTTTTCAGATCAAAGAAACATCTTGGAGATTTATTTGATTTCGATTTCTGTATTTCCTAATTAAATTTCAGTAATAACACTCAACACCATGAATAAATTCATCAATACAAAGAAATATAGTTTCTCTTTATTACATGATTACACCTTCGCAACGCAAAACTAGATTCTACACTAAGGTCAGGCGTTTAATTCGAAAGATCCTGCGCGAGCATGAGTGCGTTGCCGTCCGGATCATAGAAGGTTGCGGTGCTGACCATGCCTTCGATGGTCTCCGTGTCGCCGTCGAATTTCACGCCGGCCTTCTCCAGGGCAGCGCGTGCGGACGATATGTCGGCGATGCCGAACACCGGAACCATGTTGCCGGGTACCGGCTCAACCTGTTCTCCAAGCCCCAGCGTGACCCCTTGGGTCAGGGTCTGCAACTCGCTCCAGCCGGCTTCGTCCGCATGATAGAGAAGCTCGAAACCAAGATTGTCCGCATACCACTTCGCGCTGGCATGCCGGTCGCGCACCGAGAGGGCCAAAGTGATTGTGTTTTCCAGAGAAACGATGGGCATGACACTTTCCTATGTAACAAAAATATATTAAATATACTTTATGGAATTAGACCTGCTTGTCAAGCTCACATCCAAGGCCTGGTCGCTTAAGATCCTGGCGCTGCTGAATGACGGCGTCCCGGGACGGCAGGCACCACTGATCGCGGCAACGGGAGCCAGCCGCACGTCATTCGCGAACAGCCTGGAGCATCTGATCCGGCTTAAGATGATCGAGAGGAACCCGGGTCACGGACACCCGTTGCGACCGGAATTTCGCCTGACGGCGGAAGGTGCCGCCGTCGCGGCCACAGCAAGCCGGATTCTCAAAAGCGTGCCGGATAACGACGCGTTCTCGGTTCTCAAACGAAGCTGGGCCGTCCCGATCCTTGCGCTTACCGAAACGCCGAAACGGTTTTCGGCCATCAAGTCGGGTCTCGGGCCAATCACCGATCGCGCGCTGTCCCAGTCTCTGTGTCTCCTGGAAGATCGGGAGTGGCTGAAACGGGACATCGATGTCAGCCAGCGCGCGCCCTACCCGACTTATCTTGCCGTAAACGGGGGCCGGAAGGTCAATCAGGCCATTGGCCTCAGCGTCTGACAGGTCGACGTAACGCGACAGGTGTACCGGCCTTCGCGGTCACGCCCTGGGAAGAAAGATCTTCCCGCCGACGACAGCTTGGCTTGCACCCGTCGTTTCGGGGAATGTCGTCGGCAGGCCCGCCTTCAGCCTGGCCCCAAGAAACGCCATTGCCTGCGCTTCAAGCGCGTCTCCGTCGATCCTGAATTCATCCGCAGACACGACGTCCCCGGACAGACGGTCGCGCAGGGCCTGCATCAGGACCGGGTTCAGCCTGCCGCCGCCGCAGACGAGCCACAGACGCGGCTTGCGGGGCAGCAGGTCTTCGGCCTTCGCGATCACTTCAGCGGTGAAGGTCAGGAGTGTGGCCGCCCCGTCCTCAAGGTCCATGCCTTCGACAAAGCTGCCTGAAAAGCTGTAGCGGTCCAGAGATTTCGGTCCGGGTTCGCTCAGGAACGGATGTTTCAAGGCTTCAGACAGCCGTGCTTCGTCCGCCGCCCCCTTCGCTGCGATCGCGCCACCCGCGTCGTAGTCACCCGCGCCATGCCGTCTTACCCAGTCGTCGAGAAGGGCATTGCCGGGACCGATATCGAAGGCGAGCAACGCATCGCCGTCGATGAAAGTCAGATTGGAAACACCGCCGATATTGAGAAAGCAGAGCGGTTCCTTGTCCACCCCGACAAGCGTCTTGGCCAACGCCCGGTGATAGACCGGCACCAGCGGCGCGCCCTCGCCGCCCGCTTCCATGTCCGCGAGACGCACATCGCCGATGACCGGCAGGTGAAGGTCATCCGCCAGCGCCTGCGGATCGCCGAGCTGGATGGTTTCTCCGGCTTTCGGGTCATGCCAGACCGTCTGGCCATGAAACACGATCGCGTCCGGCTTGAGCGCGTGCCGGTCGATGAACGCGCGAATGGCGGCGACATGGTCCTCGGTCACATCCCGTGCGATCTGCGGCCACTCCTGGCGGGCTTCACCCTTGCGTCCGGCGGCCTCCAGGACGCGTTCGCGCGTTGCCGGACGATATCCGATGGTTTCCGCCGGGCCGAAGCGGTTGATCGTGTGACCATCCGTGCTGATTTCCGCCAGATCGATACCGTCTGCGGAGGTTCCACTGATGGTGCCGACGACCGACCAGCCGGTCATAGGCTGTCGGCCACTTTCTTCAGGCTCTGCTCGGCAATATCGAACATCTCGTTCACCTGCTGCTCTGTGATGATCAGCGGCGGACAGAACGCCATGGCATCCAGCATCGCCCGCGAAATCAGGCCGTTTTCGTGGAAGATCGCGTTGGCTGCCGCCCCGAGGGAACCGGGCGTGTCGGAATGGGCCGGATGATGCAGCTCCGCCGCGCCGATGAGACCGATGCCCCGCGTCTCGACAACAAGCGGGTTGTCACCGAGACCCTTGAGCCGCGCCTGAAATGTCGGTGCGATGGTCTTCACGTGTCCGACCAGATCGCGCTCCTCGATGATTTTCAGGTTTTCCAGGGCAACGGCCGCTGCGACCGGATGGCCGCTGCCGGTATAGCCGTGCCCCAGCACGCCGATGCGGTGGGATTCGTCGGCAATCGGCTCATAGACGGTGTCGTTGATCAGAAGCGCGGAGATCGGCTGGTAGGACGACGACAGTGCCTTCGACAGCGTCATCATGTCAGGCTGCAGATTGAAGGTTTCGGTGCCGAACATGTTGCCCGTGCGCCCGAACCCGCAGATCACCTCGTCGGCAACGAAGAGGATGCCGTATTTCTTCAGGATCGGCTGGACCGCTTCCCAGTACCCTTCGGGCGGCACCACGACGCCGCCTGCGCCCATGACGGGTTCGGCAAAGAAGGCGGCGATGGTCTCCGGTCCTTCGGCAAGGATCAGGTCTTCCAGGTCCTGCGCACAGCGTTGTGCGAACGCCGCCTCGGTTTCGCCGTCCTGTTTCATCGTGCGGTAATGCGGGCTGGTCGTGTGCAGGATCTGCGGCAGCGGCAGGTCGAAGGACCTGTGATTGTTCGGCAGCCCGGTCAGGCTGGCGGAGGCAACCGTCACGCCGTGATAGCCGCGCATGCGCGAGATGATCTTCTTGCGCTCCGGCTGGCCGAGGGCGTTGGACCGGTACCAGATCAGCTTGATCGCGGTGTCATTTGCTTCCGAACCCGAATTGGTGAAATAGACCTTGGACATGGGCACCGGCGCCATCTCGATCAGCTTTTCGGCAAGCTCGATGGAGGGACCGTGGGTCTTGTAGGTGAAGGTGTGATAGTAGGGCAGCTTTTCCATCTGGCGGGCGGCGGCGTCCACCAGCCGCTTTTCACCGAACCCGACGGCCACGCTCCACAGGCCCGCCATGCCCTCGATGTAGCGCTTGCCGTTGATATCTTCCACATAGATGCCCTCGCCCTTGTCGATGACAAGCGAGCCGGTGTCCTCCTGACGGCGCGCGTCGGCATAGGAATGAAGTTGAACAGCGATATCGCGGGCTTCGAGAGAATTCGGCAACTGCGCCATGAAACGCCTCTTTTATACTGGCTGAGTGGAAGATGAACCGGCCGGCAGCCACATGTGCCGCGAACCAGCAATCGCCACGCTAGTGCCGTCAAGAGCGCAGTACAACGAGAATCTTGTCGCGCGGGCTGAAACCGGCGTCCGGTGAGACGCAAATCGCGCGGCGAAAACAAAAAGACCGCGCCGAAGCGCGGTCAATGAGGCTCACGGCCGGCCGTGGTCGGGAACCACAGCCCGTTCGTCGCGGCCGATGGGGGGGGCAGAACAAGCGCGACGAACAACCGTATAGCCGGAGTAGGCATTCTTTCCGCGACGACTTTGTAATTTGCCGACGGTTTTTATCGTGCGGAATTTCTTTGTTTTATCAGTACCGTCTGTACAATTGTTATTTGGGTGCGCAATCGCGCTTCCGATTGTCAGCGCCAGCCAATATGCTGTCATTTCGTGCCAAATAGCCCGGGGGAGGCCATTTTGAGCGAAGCCGAAGTCGACGCCGCATTGATCAGGGCCGCCGTGAAGGTGATGGAAAACCGCGGCGCGGATCATGCCGATGCACTCGAGGCCGCCGGGCTGAACCCTGAGGACCTCGAAGGCTTCGACCGCAGGGTCCCGCTCAAGAAATCCGATTCCTTTCTGGAACAGGCGGCCAAGTACCTTGATGACGACCTGTTCGGTTTCGATGTCGGCAAGGCAACACCCACCGGCACGTTCGGGGTGATCGCCTATCTCGGCATCTCGGCGGCAACGCTGGAACAGGCCATCCAGAACCATGTCAAATACGTCAACATCTTCGTCGATAGCTACCGGCTCTCGCTCGCCAAGACCGAGACCACCGCGAAACTGTCCTACCAGGAGGTCGACCGGAGCTCCTATTTCAAACGGCAGGCCAACGAGGCGGGCATGGCCGCGATCGTGTCGAACTACCGCTATGGAACCGGCAGGATCCTCAGACCGGCCGAGATCCATTTTCATCATCAGCGTGCCGAAGCTCCCGCGGCGATGAAGCTCTTTTTCGGCTGCCCGATCTTTTTCGGCAGCGACACCCACGGGATCGTCTTTCACGCCGAGGACCTCACGACACCGCTGGTGCATTCCGACAAGGATCTGCTGGCGCTCATGTCCAATGTCGCCGACCGGATGCTGGAAGAGCGGCGCTCCGCCCCGAAATCGTTTCTTGCCAATGTCGAGTTTCATGTCATCGACGGGTTGCCGCGCGGCCAGAGTTCTGCGGGCACGGTGTCTGCCAAGCTGGGCATGACCGAGCGGACCTTCGCCCGGCGGCTTGCCGACGAAGGCACCACGTTTTCAGAAGTGCTCGAAGATGTCAGGCGCAACCTTTCCGAAGAATACCTGCACAAGAGCGATCTCTCCCTGCCGGAGATCGCCTACCTTCTGGGCTACTCGGATTCCCCCGCCTTCATCCGCGCCTACAAGCGCTGGTTCGGTGTCACCCCGGGTGCGCGTGCCTCCGAGGTGCGCGGCCTGAAGGCGGGTTAATGCTGTTCCCGCAACACTGGCAACGCTGCGGGTATCTATGAATCACAACGCGATTCTTCCTCGCAGCGAAAACACGCCCAGCAAATCGCTTGCCGGGTCCGTCGCCGGATCGACGATGACCTGAACGTCCGGTGTCAGCGCGAATTGCGGCGTCAGCTGCATGCGGTAGAACGCCTCCACCGCATATTGATTGTCGAGAGATGTGTTCCACGGATCTCCCCAGCTGAAACCGACACCGATGACGTCCGCGTCGTAGCCGAAGACATTTTCGAAACCGGCGCCAATGCTCGCGAACTGCTTGAGGGTGGTCGCGCCGCCGTTCGAATAGCCGTAACGGGCATAGGGCACGAAATTGCCGAAGCCCTTTTGCGCAGAAGCGGTAAAGCCCCAGCCCTCCGGACGGCCGATCTTCTCGCGGGCGTCGGAGTGCCAGACGGTCAGGTGGTAGTCATCGTTTCCGGGCCGGAAATCCTTGCCCGGCTCCAGGCCGAAGACGAAATCCGGGGCCCAGCCGACCTCGGCAATGGAAAAGAGTTCGCCGTCCTCGAACAACGTGTCGAAGCCGGGCCGGATCGGCGAGCCGTTCGCATCGAATACGCCGCCGACGACATAGCCGCCATTGGTCAGCCGTGCGGCTGCGCCCAAACCGAGGGCAGAGGGCGGGAACGGGATCGTCGGATTGAAATTCTGCGGCTGGCCGAGAAAGGCCACGCGCGGGCTCTTGTACTTGTAGTAGTCGAACACCGTGAACGGTGCGATCTTGCCGAAGCGCAGCAGGACCCGATCCCGGATCAGGTGCTGCTCGTACCAGAGTTGCGACAAAGACGGGTCCTGCTCACCATAGCCGATCGCGCCCGACCAGATCGACCCGGCAGCCGGCGCAACCGACTGCGGCGCGGTCGCATTCAGAAGATTGAACCGGGTTTCGAACTTGCCGCCGATCAGGCCTTTCGGCCCGGTGCCGTTCCGCCCAAACAGTTCCCATGTGAAATCGAACTCCGCCTGCGTCCCGGACCCGGTCTGCCATCGGCTGTCGCTGGACGCGGCCTGCAGCACCTGGGTGTAGGCGATGGAGAACTTGATCCCGGCGGCATCGTCGAGGCTCTTCTTGAAAGCGCCCCAGCGTTCCATGAAGCTTTGCGACACCGGCGGGTCGATCCGGCTTTCCTTCGGTGTGTTGGCACTCTCGATGATGTTCGGAATGTCGTCAGCGCTGCGGAAGCCTTCGCCGTCCGGTGCGTCTTGCGCCATAGCTCCTTGACACACCAGGAACAACCCGGCGACCACAGGCAAGTGGTATTTGCGCAATCGGGTCATCCAGCCCCGCTACTGAAAGGATCTGACATCCGTGGCGTTGAGAGCATAGCTCGCTTGAACGCCGGTCGCCGCGCCATCATAGAAAAGAATATCGCTTTTCGATTCTTCTGCTGTCAATTCTCCTTCGATCCAGAAAGCATCGAAGATTGATGAGAACGCTATACCTTTCGGGTATCTCACGTGAACAATCTGGTTCGGGGCCGGGGTTGGTGTGTGAACGCAAGCGCCTGCAACCGGCACAAACAGGAATTCCGTAACTGCCTGGTCGTTGAATGCCAGAGGCACCACATAACCTGGCAAACGGATAGTAGCTCCCAGGATGTCCGGATTCGCCCCACGTGCAATGCGTCCGTTGCGGGCGATGATCTTCCGGCGTTCGCGCATCAATCCTTCAACATCAATTTCATGCGCTTCGAGCAACGTGATTGCCGCGTTGTGTTCCGCGATGAAGGCTTCGTCCGAGCGGGCACTGCGCTTCGACGTCCGCCACTGGACGTGCGTTCGCATGGCTTCCAGAAGCGGCTCCGGAAGGGATGCAAAGGGTGCCTCGAGCGATTTCGCGACCGGCCGCAGGTCGGTCCAGGCAAGTGTGTTACCGTCTGTTGCACCGGCCGGGACAGCGGGCGCCGCCGTCGCCATGGATCTGGCAAAGGGAAGCGAACCGGCAGCCGCTTGAGGCGTCGCGGCCCTTTCTCTCAAGGATCCGGTTTCGACCGCGATACCCGGTGCAGAAAGCAGGGCTGCCGTGAAACAGGAAAGCGCAAAGACGGCTATCCGGAACATCTTGCTTCTCCTGTTCGCACTCAAGGAAAGAACACCGACACGCCGAACTTGACCTGTGCGTCCGCACCGCCGTTCGGATGTGCAGCAAGGGCGTATCCACCGAGATTGGCATCGACGGCAAAACCGCCGTCCAGAAGGAAGGTCTTGCCGACGGTCAGGCCGACCGGCACCTGCCAGCGGTCGCCGGCGTTTGCCGTCCAGTTGTAGGTGATGGAATTGTTGTAGCCGATATAGGAGCCGCCCAGGAAATCGGTGTTGTAGAAGACGATCGGCTGAAGTGTCGTCAGGTTGAAATTGTCCTCGCCCCAGTGATGGCCGACGATGCCGCCATAGGAGAGATTTCCGGCAAAACCGAAGGCAACAGCCGCAAGACCTCCTCCCCAGCCCGGACCACCGACCGCATCATCGGTGCGGCTGCGCAGCGACACTTGCGGGCCGAAACCGAACTTGATCGGAGCGTTTTCAATCTGCGGAACGATGAAGCCCTGAAGGATGATGTCGGAAATGCCCCAGGTGTAGCCGGTGCCGCCGATCTGGTCCGGTCCGAGTTTCGGAAAGGCCGCGCCGTTGTGGACGCCGACCACCGGGATCACACCCCGTGCGATGAAATTGAAACCGTTTTCCGTCGGGATCGAATAGACAGGCTGGATCTGGAAGCCGTAGCCGGTCTGTTCGTCTGCCGTGCCGAAGGCAATGGTGTTGTCGGTCATGATCGCCCGGACATCCGCCAGCGGATCCTGCGCATTGCGGAGCGCCTGGCACTCGGCGTCACAGTCTTCGGCCATTGCGTTGGGTCCCAAAGAGAGCCCCAACACCAATGCACCAATCAAGACAACAGGTTTCATTACGTCGTATCCCCGAAGAACGCTCACGTCAGTGTCCCAGCCTTCCCTGAGCTATGCCGCCGATGGGCGACCCGATTTCCGCGCCCATGGCTTCAAATCCGAGGCGACTGGACTCGCTAACGTCTGTCAACGTGACGATTTTCTCGAACACTGCGAGTTCCATCAGCTCCGGCAGAAACGGCTCGATCAACGCCTCGTGCCGTTCATGGGCGGCATCGTCGGTGTAGCGCTCGTAGCCGTAGACGGTCTCGCCCGTGCGTGCGAACTCATAAATCAGCAATCCGTCATCTGCCTTGGAGGCATCCAGCATCTTTTGAGCCAGCACATCGAAGGCGGCCTGGTTGGCCTGCGGCACCTTCAGGATGACCAGGAAGGCAACATCTGCCCTGGCCGCCGTACTGACGAACCCCGCTAGCCACAAAACCGTGGCGCATGCCGTCAAAAATCGAAGACCCATACCTTCCCTCTTCCGTCAGGGTGCGGCAGGAGGGCTTTGCCCTCCTGCGTTCCGTCCTCAGATCCCCTCGCGATGCGTGAAGCGGCCGTCCATGACCGTTCCAAGGACCTTGATGTCGGAAATATCGCGTGGTGCAACGGTGGTGATGTCCGTGTCGAGCACGACGAGGTCAGCGTATTTGCCGACTTCAATCGAACCGATCTTGTCTTGCATCGCCTGCTGAGCAGCGGGATAAATGGTCACGCCTTTCAACGATTGCATGAGCGTGGCGGGCTTACGCGACAGCGGGAACGGTTTGCTGTCGGGGTTCATCGGGTCCTGCAAGGTCATCGCGATTTCGACGTTCAGCAACGGGGCAATCAGGTCGATCGGCGAAGACGGTACGTCTGCGGACAGCGAAACGTTGTGATCAAGCGCCATCAAGGACGAATAGCGCCCATAAGTCGCTTCGACGCGAGCCCGGCCCAGCAGGTCCAATGCGTTCACATCCTGTGATTCCCAATCGACGTGAAAGAGCGGTGTTGTGTTCACCATGATCTCATTGTCGATCACGGCCTGATGGTCATCATCCGACACCCAGAAATAATGATGGAGCAGGTTGTTTGGAACGTCGTAGCCCGCACCTCGGGACGTGAGGATCGCATTCACGGTGTTACGGACTGTCTGCGAACCATCCACGTGCGTGCCGACCGGCAAGCCATTTTTGTTTGCCTCCAGATAGACGGAGGTGATCATCGGCCCTTCGATGGCAGCAGCGCCCCGGGTGTTCGAGCCGTCGGCGTAGTCGGCAAGCATCCACGCTGTTTTGGAACTCCAGTTGCCTTCCGGATGGATCTTGATGCCCCAGACGCGCAGCATGTCGCTATCGTATTGCTCCCGAAGGTCCAGCGTATGCGAGACGATGTCTTCGGCATTCGCCGTCGGGTCCTTGAAGCCCGTGGCAACGAACGTGCGGATGGTCAGGTCGCCAGCTTTTTCGAGTTCGTGCAAATGCGCGAGCGCGAGTTTTTCATCCTCCTTGACCAAAGGCAGGTCAGTGACGGTCGGCATCGCCAGAAGGGGCACATGCACGGCAGTGATCCCGGTCTTGACGGACTGTGCATAAAGATCGCGCTGAATATCCGGAATCTCGCCTGCGGGATCCCAAGCACCGGCCGCACGGAAGGCCGAAGCCCATTGGAATTCAATTCCAATCCCTGTCTGGTTCCCCTCTGCATCGCGCTGCCAGAACATCACGCCCGGCACCTGGTCCTCTTCATCAGGAGAAACCTCGCCAACTTCAAACGCTTTGGAGTTCATCCAGACATCGTGGATGGTAAAGTCCAGAATGAACACGGGGCGGTCCGGAACGACCTCGTCAAGGTCCTCCTTGGTCGGCCAACCGCCATAGCTGACCTGATTGAAGCCGAAGCCCAGGATCAATTCCTCATCCGGGTTGGCGTCCGCATACTCTTTGACTGCGGCCTTGGCGTCTTCAAGGGATTCAATTCCCATCAAGCTGACGCCGCGAGACGTCCACCCCGAGGCGACGATGTGATCATGCCCTGAGACAAACCCGGGCAGAAGCGTATCCCCACCAAGATCGAAGACCTCGGTGTTGTCCCCCACCAGCGCTTCGGCGCCTGCGGCATCGCCGACATAGGTGATCTCGTTGCCGGTCACCGCGACCGCCTCGGCGGTCGGGTTGTCGTCGTTCATCGTGAGCACGCTCGCATTGGTGAAGACCATGTCAGCGGTCTGCGCAGCGGCGACGGACGCGGAGCAGGCGAGCAGGAGCGACAAGAGTGTTGGAGACAAAGATCTGATCATGCGTTTCACCGGTTCCAAGTCATAAGTTGATGCAGCGTTCTGGTTGAAATTATCCGCCTGCCGGCCTTTCCCGGACAAGTTACAAAGGTCATGGAACCTGCCGAAAGGACAGATCCTGCCAAAACGCGAGCGAGAAATGATTTCCACGTAACTTACTGTTTTAATTCATATAAATATCACTTTTGCAAGAAACCGTTCAAAAACACCCTCGAAGTTTTGCCCGGCCGGCAGCGCAGCACCAAAGAACCGGATAGGGAAATCTCGTCATTTTTGTCATGGCTTCAAATCACACCGTTTGGATGAAAAATCTGGCGCGGCAGCACACGGCGGAAACGACACTCATCGTTGCATTTGGCCTCATCCGGGATATCCTCTTTGCAAAAGTGTGAGAGGCTTGCGTTCCTGGGGAGACAGTTTGGAAATCCACCCTTTCATCAAGAGACTTGCGTGCGAAGATGTCGAGGACTACAGCGATCTCTTCGACGGCTGGACGCACACGATCACCCAGACGCAGGCGGGCCGTTTCGGGTACACTGGCCTGTCGGTCACGCTTCCCGGTCTCAAAATCTTCATCGACAGGCACACGCGTTCACTGCGCTGGTGCGAGTATCCCCATATTCCCGTTACGGCGATTTTCATTCCGTTGCAAAGTTCCGGCGAGGTCCGGTGGCGCGGCCGGGAAATGTCTCAGGAAAACATCGTGGTGCAGGGAAAGGGAGAGGAGCAGCATTTTGTCACCGGCGCCCACATGCAGGCGATTTACATCGATGTCAGCGAGCAACTCATGCGTGACCTCGGCTGGAGCGAGTTGAAAAACGGGCATCTGAAAATTGCCGCCGGCCCGCGCCAAAGGCTCGTCCGATACTGCCATGACCTGATCGTCTCACAGCCAAATCGAGCCAATGAGCAAAATGCGCTTTTTCATCGGAACGCCCTACTGCGTCTCTTGCGAGAGATGCTCTTTCCGGCAATGGCTGTAGGCCAAGCCGATGAAGACATCCGGCTTGAAATGTCGGATTTCGAGGTCCTGCTCCTGTGTGAGGAAAACCTGCGCAAATCCGGCATGACAAAACAGGTGCCCAACACCGAACTCGCAAGCCGGATCGGAATTTCGGAACGTCGACTCTACCGGGCATTCGAAACCCAGATCGGGATGAGCCCGACCAGATATATGGAACTTCTTCGTCTTCATGCGCTCAGAAGACACCTTCAGTCCGACGGTAGCAAAGGCCAACGGATTGCAGATACGATGGCCGAATTCGGCTTCACCAATGCCGGCCGAACGGCGCGGCGCTATAGCGAACTCTTTCACGAATATCCAAAAGAGACCGTTTCGCGGGGACGGGTGAAGGTCTCGTGAGGCACTGTCAGCCGGAGGCGGCCAGCGCAGCAGGCCTCAGTCGCCGCCGGACACATCCGGGATGTTCGCCGGTGTGACGGTTCTAGCCTGAAGCGTGTAGGCAGTCGTTGCCAGATGGGTCTTGCTTTGCTGCAGCCGCAGCACACCGGTCACCCAGACGGGATCCGCAGTGACATCCAGCCCGTCCGGAAACTCGACGGCGATCACCTGGTCCGGCAGGGGTGGCGGCGGGTGGTTGCAGTCCTGGCGCAAAGGCGGGATCAGAAGGAAAGTCTTCACATCCCTGAATTCGAATTCCAGCGGGTGGGCGTATCCGGCGATCCGCACCGCGCGGCCGTCCAGGTCTTCAACGCCCGGCGCGCAGGTTTCGTAGCGGCGCGACAGCAATCGCGCCGAGCCCGCCTGCTGCGCGCATTTCGGCTGGTTCAGGTAGTTGTCAAGAAACGCGGCACATGCGTCCGGTCGGTTTGCGCGCAAGTCCGCCCAGTTGACCGTCACCGGGTCCGCCGCAGCGGACCCGGTCAGGAACGCCGTCAGAACCAGGGCGGCGGAGACGAGCCGGTCAGTTCTTGTCCTGGCCATGGGTGACCGTCAGCGGGCTCAGGTAGTGCGGATCGGTCAGGCCCTGCTTGCGCATGGCAATGCCGGTCAGGCACTCGCGGATCACCCGGTTGGCATTGAGGGCGGAGACATAGGTCGGGTCCATCAGCGGCGCGAGTTCCACCAGTTCGAAACCGACCACGTTCGATTCCGCGCAGAGACGGCGGATGATGGGGAAGACCTCGCGCGGCATCAGGCCGCCGGGCTCGGGTGTTCCCGTTCCCGGCACGAAGGCCGGGTCGAGCGTGTCGATGTCAAACGAAACGAAGATGTATTCCGGCCCGTCATTGGCCTCCTCGATCACATCCTCCATGACCGCGTCGAACCCCCGGCGCTCGATCTCGGCCATGGTGTGATAGCGGAAGCCGTTTTCGCGCATCCATTCGAAGGCCTTTTCATCCGGGTAATAGCCGCGCAGGGCCACCTGGATGAAATTCCGCCCCTCGACGAGCCCTTCCTCGATCAGGCGATAGACGGGCATGCCATGATTGATGAGGTGGCCGAAGCCGTATTTGCCGGCGTCGTAATGCGCATCGAAATGCACCACGCCGACATTGCCCTTGCCGTAGACATCGGTCAGCGCCGCGACATCGGGATACATCAGCGAATGATCGCCGCCGATGATGAAGGGGATCACGCGGCTGCCGTCCGCGCGCTCGACTTCCGCAACCTGGCGCACGAAGGAGCGTACCGCGTGGATGGTGCGCTCCGTGCTCATCATGTCGTTCGGCGCGTTGCCGTAGTCCACGACGGTCATGTCCTGGAGCGGATCGACCATGACATGCATATGCGGTTGGCGCGCGCCATAGCCGAGATAGATCGATGAATTGCGCACCGCGTTCGGGCCGCGCGATGCGCCGCGTGCGCCGCTGCCCATGTCGGTGAAGGCGCCCATAATCGCGACATCCACGTCCGCGGCGGCGAGATCCTCAGGTGTGAACGCCAGAGGCTGGTGCAGGAAAGTCGGCAGTTGGGCGTATCCCTGGCCGTAGAACCGCGCCGGGTCCACCAGACCGGGTGTGCGGCCTTCTTTCTCGCCCTCGTAACTGGGCAGCGGTGTGCGCCAGGCATTGTAGGTCGGGTCCTCGGTGTCGAGCGGCACGACCGGTTGTTCGCCCTCCCGGATCGGTGCCTGCGTACCCTCGTATTCGTGGCCGAAATACTGCGCGGATACCGCCGTGGACAGCAACAGGGCACAGGTTACGGCCAGGACCGGCAGCGCGGTTCTGATGTTGGCGTTGTTGAGCATGTTCCCCCCATGCGTGTTTTTGAAAAAGGCTTGTCCCTGAGGCGATCCGCGACCTTCAGAAGAAGACCTTCAGAACCTGGTCGCTCGCGTGCTGCTGCGTTCTGGCAAGGTCGAACGAAAGCATTTCGTCAAAGCTCAGACCGTCCCGCCAGACGCTTTTCAACGCATTGACGCTGGTGATCAGATCATAGCGCTCGATCTGGCGGAGACCGGCGGCCGGAACGAATTCGACACCAGCCTCGCGGCTGAATCGAATGACGGCGACCTCGTCCGCGAGGAGGATGGTCAGGGTTTGCCCCTGTTCCAGCCTGCTTTCCACGATCGGCTGCATTTCCCTTGCCAGATCCATGATCCAGGCCTTGGACCAGAGGTGATAGGCCTGGCCCGGACGGGCGTCGTAAACGCGAGCGGTGATCAGGCCGTCCCCGCGCGCGGCGAGTTCGGCTTCATAGACGACCTTCGCCTCCGGCACCTTGGCGAACAGCATTGCCCAAAGCAGCGGGTTGCCGCAGGCCGAGCCGGCCGATGTGCCGGTGATGAGCAGGAGGACTGCCAACAGGATACGCATACCGTGCCTCCCCTATTCAGCCGTACTGTCATGGGTGAGCCTGCCACCCATCATGGTGTAGAGCACGTCCACCTCATGGATCGTGCTCGGGTCGATGTCGTAAAGGTTCTCGGACAACACGACGAGGTCGGCTTTCTTGCCGACTTCCAGGCTGCCGACTTCGTGGTCGCGCCCCATGCCATATGCGGCATTGATCGTGTTGGCCCGGATTGCGAGATCAACCGGCACCCGCGCCCCTTCGCCACCGAGCGGTGGAATATTGTCTCTCCCGGGAAGTTGCCGCATGACCGCTGTCCGGATCGAAACCAGGGGACGCATTTCCGAGATGTAACCAGCAGCTGGCCAGTCGCTCCCAAGCGAAACGTTTCCACCTGCGTCCGCGATCGCTTTCATCGGGTACATACTCTGCACGCGTTCCTCACCCAATCGGGGCACGCTGATGTCCTGGAGCACCGGATCGAAACTCATCCACGCGCCGCTGGAATCCCATGTCACGTTGAGTGCAGCGAAACGGGGTTGGTCGTCCGGATGGACAAGCGTGGCGTGACTGATCACGTTGCGCCGGTCGCGGGGCGGATTTTCGGCAATCGCGAGTTCGACGGCATCAAGGACGCGGCGCACCGACATGTCCCCGAAACAATGGCAAATGACATTGAATCCAGCCGCGTCCGCCCGTTTCACTGCATCGTTCAGTACATCGAACGGAATGATCGGATCGGGATCCGCGTCGGGATTATCGGCATATGGCGACGTATACAGCGCGCTGTACCCATCATCATCTCCGTCCATATTGATCTTCAAGCTACGCGCTGAAACGAGTTCCGTATCGAACTGCTCATTGAGAGCCTGGAGTTCAGCAACCGGATCGACGCCCGGATCGTTCCAGTAAAAAGACCCTTGAAGACGGACTGGCATCGCTCCCGCCTCTTCGAGATCGGCAAAGATCTGGAAACCTTCTTCTGCGCCGAGCCCCTGAACGCCAAAATCATGAACGGTTGTGATCCCCGCTTCGGAAAACTTCGGCAGCCACTCGGCGACACCCTCAGCGGCATAGTCATAGTTGAGGTCGACCAGTTTGGACAACACCTGCAACTGTGCGGGTACCTCCACAATCCAGCCTTTCGGGTTCCCGGTCTCATCGCGGTCGAAAAATGCAAACCCGGGGACCGTGTCCGGCGTATCGGCGTCGATGCCCGCAATTTCAAGCGCCTTTGAATTCGCCCAGGCCGCATGACCCGTTACCGCCCACAGAAAGATGGGCCGCTCACTGTCTATCTCATCCAGCATTGCTGCCGTGGGAAAACCATCCGGCCAGATGTTCACGCGTACGCCGTATCCATGGATCAGGGGCAAGTCCGGGTTCGCCTCCGCGTAGGCACGGACGCGGTCGATGATTTCCGCAGGGTCGTCCGTTTGAACGTCAACCCCACGCATGATCAAGGCGCCACCCGTCGGATGAATATGCCCTTCAACGAAACCGGGCAGCACCATCCTGCCCTCCAGATCGATCACTTCCGTCCCCAGGCCGATGACGTCGCCGAGACCTGCCGCGTCGCCGACATAGACGATCTCGTCACCTTCGATCGCGATGGCCTCGGCCACCGTGCCGTTTTCGTCCATCGTGTGGATCTGGCCGTTGATCAGGGCAAAGTCGGTCGACGGGTTTGCCCTCGGATTCTGTGCGAACGTGAACGTGGACGCACTCACCAGAAGTGCCGCCGTCAAGGTGATCAAGCTTCCAAAACGCATGTTTTCTCCCCAGCGCGATGACCCGACGACCGTAATATGTTATAAGATTACGCTTCGTTCCCAATGCCTTAGATACGTCGAGCCTCACACATCCCGGCGCGATTGTCAGGGTGTCAATCCTGACAAGGTCCGTGACGATCTTCTCCGTTTGCCGGACCGGGCCGGCCAGACGTCGCTGAAAAAGCGAAGATAGCCGTTGCCGCGAGGATTGGGTCCCTGCGACCGAGAAGACTACTTGGGACCGGAGTTTTTCGGCAGGGTGCAGGGGCGTGCCTTTTCGTCGATCGGACCCGACCCCCTGAAAATGTGGCTGACGAGGTTGAGCGGCAGCGACACGACCTCTCCGATCGCCCTGCCCGGCCCGGCATCCTTGACGGTGACATCAGGCTTGCCGAGCGTGCCGCGGATCTCGAACGGCGAAACGATTTCGACAAGCTGCTTGCGCTTGGCGCGGGGCGCGAAGGAAAGATCCAGTGCGCCGGATCTCAGGTTCACGGTGCCCGCACCGACAAGCTGGACATTTTCCGTTTCAACGATCATGCGCTTCGACGTCGCGACGCCGTTCCTGAAATGCAGCGGCAGCACCGCGCAGACGAGTTTGCTGGTGTGGTCCTTGTTGCTGGTCACCAGCCAGGTGAAGACGTTCAGCCCCGTCAGATCGAGGAGCCGGTTCGGCAGCGTTCCGCCCCAGAGCGATGCCGATACGTTGCCTGACAGCGTCTTCAGGAAGCCTGCCTCGGACCGGGCATTGCCGGTGACATCGAAGCTGGCGTAAACGGTGCTGGAGATCGGCGCCGTCAGGCCAATCTCGTTCATCAGGCTCCTGAGCGGAAATTTCTCCATGCGCCCGTGGGCATGGGCAGGATGGCTTTCCTTGCCGAGATCGACCCCGAAATCGCCGCGGACCGTGCCACCGATATAGTCAAGCTTGAGCGCGGCCAGCTTGAGGTGATCGGCGTCATATTCCAGGGTCCCGGTCAGGTTGCCGGCATGCTTCTTGCCCGAGACTATCTTCTTCACATCCAGTGCCACGCGCGCACTCAAGGCAGCCTCGAATTCCTTCGTCAGTTCTATGTCGGGGCTTTTTTCTTCACCGGTCACGCTCAACTGCGCGAAGTCGGAGAGCGCGGCAAGATCGGTAAAATCCATCTCCTGCGAAGAAATCGCGCCGGTCAGCATCCACTTGCCATCTGTCTCCGCCGGACCGATCTGGAGGTCCGCATTCACCTGCGTTGCGCCGGAGACGAGATCGCCCTTGAAATTGGCCCCCTCCGAAGAGAGCCCGCTGGAGCCGGAGAAACGGATTTCGGGAAAGGTCCTGTCGGTCTGTATGCCGAGTTCGGCGAGGGCCGCTTCCGGCTTCGGCAAAGTCAGTTCGGTCGAGAAATCCAGTTCGTCAAGTACGCGGAATTCCGGGATCGCGAGGGCAAAACCCAGATCCACAAGGTCCGTTCCATCCGTTTTGCCGCGCAGTTCCTCCAGCCCGAGCGCCCCGGAGGTCTCGCCAACAACAACCGTTCCCTTGACGGTGCCGAAACCCGGTGCATCGCTTGCGGGCCGGTTGAGCAGCACGGCCGTGGGAAGTTCGAAAGTGCCTGACAGCGTCACTCCCTTGAGGGCCAGAATGTCTTCCACCTCGCCCTTCATGACGAGATACGGCGCACCCTCCGGCCCGTCGAGGATGGTTATGTCGTTCAGGCCGATGCGGTTGCCGTCGCCCTTGACGATGCGCCCGACCGAGATGGGCCCGATCTCATCGAACTCCAGCAAAACAGCGTTCGTCGTCACGATCGTCCTGTCGATGGAAAGCGCCTGCACCGGCCCGCTGACCCGTCCGGAAATTTCCTTCAGGTTGATCGAGAGCGATGAGCTGGAGGCCACCTCGGGCTGTGAAAGGGTCGACGTGAAGTCCAGGTCAAAGACAGATCCCTGAAACACGTCCGAGACCGAACCCTCGACATGGATGGCGTCGCCGTCGTCGCCGTCGAAATCGAAGGTCAGACCGGCGATGTCGAAGCCGTCGATCGGGCCACTCGACTGCCATGCCAGTGTCGCCTCGCCCTCGACCGCACTTTCCAGGCCGAGCGATGCCAGGAGTTCAGTCACGGAATCCGACTTCGCGGAAAGATCACCGTCGATGCGCGCGACCTTCGCGGAAGTGTCGACCGTCCCGCTCAGACGGGTTGCGAGGCCGGGAAGCGCAAATGTCAGATCGAACGGCCCCCGGCTGTTGTTGTCGCGCACCCAGACGGACGACGGCACCACGCCCGAGGCGCTCAGGGGCGTGCCGTTGACGGCGGCCTCGATGCTGACTTCCGTCGACGGCGATGTGTCGGTTGTCACCAGCTTGAAAGACTCGATCCGGAAAACCTCGTTCCAGCCGTCCGCCTCGTCGATGAAGTGAAACTCGACATCGGTCAGCTCGAGATTGTCGAAGACAGGATTGTTGAGGAGGATCGACAGCAGTTCGAACGACCAGACCTGCCGGCGTTCGCCGGACGGATCGGCGCGGTATTCGATATCCGCACCGCTCATGCGGAAGTTCCGGATGCCGGACACGTCACCGCGGAAAAGACCATAGGGGGCGTCGAATTCCACGGTGTCGAAGACGCGCCCCTCTCCCTTGGCGGAACCGGATGATCTCTCGATGTAGGTGTCCTCGATCTTCACGCCGAGACGCCGGCCCGGTGTGAGCACGACCGGCCCGCGCACCTCCACCGGACGGTCGAAAATCCGGGTCAGAACCTGAGCGGCCTGCTCCTGGCGTACGGACGAATAAAGATCCAGGGTCGCGACGGAATATGCGACGGCCAGACCGGCGACCAGGATCGTCACCAGTGCCACGGCGGAAATCCGCAGCAGCCGCATCAATCCGCCCGTTCTTTCCTCGCGCTGGTCACTCAAGCCGCCGGCCTCTCGTAGCGTTGATCAGGCAACATGCCTTCGGCCCCAGTCTATGCCCGTTTCGGCAGCGAATGAATGCCGCATTCGGCAGGGCGGCATAAAATCCGCGTCAGGTCCGCCAATGCCCCGGTTGCACGGGCGCGCCAACACCTTTAAGTCAAACTGAACAAGACCGGCATTTCTGAAGGTGCAATGTCACACGGCGTTCCGCAACGGGCGACGGGGCTCTGTAGCAACGCCGGCCATCACGAGACACAGGTTTGAACAAAGAGGACTTTCAATGGCAAAGGTTGCATTTCTTGGACTTGGCGTCATGGGCTACCCGATGGCCGGATACCTGCAAAAGGCCGGTCACGATGTGACGGTCTACAATCGCACGATGGCCAAGGCGGAAAAATGGGCGGCCGAATTCGGCGGCGGTTTCGCGGCAACCCCGCGCGAGGCGGCAGCCGGTGCCGCCTTCGTCATGGCCTGTGTCGGCAATGATGACGACCTCCGCTCAATCTGCCTCGGAGACGACGGCGCGTTCAAGGATATGGCGTCCGGCTCCATCTTCGTCGACCACACCACGGTTTCGGCCAAGGTGACGCGGGAGCTATATGACGTTGCCAAAGACGGCGGCATCTCCTTTGTCGACGCGCCGGTTTCCGGCGGGCAGGCAGGCGCTGAAAACGGTCAGCTGGTGGTCATGTGCGGCGGCGATCAGGCGGCCTATGACGCGGCCGAACCCTTCATCAATGCCTATGCCAAGAAATGCGTCAGGCTCGGGGAAAGCGGTGCCGGTCAGCTGACCAAGATGGTCAACCAGATCTGCATCGCCGGTCTTGTACAGGGGCTCTCGGAAGGCCTGCACTTTGCCGAGAAGGCCGGACTTGACGGGCGCGCGGTCATCGACCTGATCGGTGGCGGCGCCGCCGGCAGCTGGCAGATGGTCAACCGCTATGAGAGCATGCTCGACGATCACTTCGATCACGGGTTCGCCGTCGACTGGATGCGCAAGGACCTCGGCATCTGTCTCGCCACGGCCAATGAAAACGGCGCCAGTCTGCCGGTGACCGCCCTTGTCGACCAGTTCTACAAGGACGTTCAGAAAATGGGCGGCGGCCGCTGGGACACCTCGTCCCTCGTCAAACGCCTTCGCAAATTGGACTGAGGCGCCAGCAAACGCCGGAGCGCGGCGCCATCAAGCGCCCCCGATATCAGCAAAGCCGCCCGTGTGAGAGATCATGCGGGTGGTTTTTTGTTACAGGCTCGCGGTGATATTCCCGCTCGGCCTCAGGATGGTCAGCCCGCCTGTTTCAATCCGTGCTGTTCGTCCATGAATATGCCGTATGGTTTCGGCCTGTAATCATAGAGCAAGTAGTCAACCCGGTAGTGTCTGATCAACGCCACATAAAGATCTTCGCGTAGTTCGATCGGGTTCTTGTTTTTGCCGATGTTCTCCTGCGGGAAGGGCTCTTTGATTTTCAGGTGCCTTGCCAGCTCTGTTGTATCCAGATTTTCGAATTTCAACAGGAAATCCGGAGCTTTGTTTGAGAGAAAATGCGTCGTGTACTTGAACTGCGGCGGCACGACAATAATCTGCTCGTTGAACATCCGGGAAAAGAAAGTCAGGGGATCCCAACTTGGCAAATCCGGATAGATTTTGCGGAACGAACCCTGGTAGCTTTCATGCGTCAGATACTTGTACCCGGAGATCGCACGTTCAATCGGATCCCTGACAACAACAATAACGGTATAGTCGTTCCAGATCTTGACGGGCGTATGGGTCGACGGAAAGAAGTGATTGTAGCGATTGCTTATGCCCAGCCACTTGCGAAAACTTGTTCCCGCCGCCTTTGGATTGTGAACAAATAATATTTTCCGTTCTTCACATGTATTTGGCTGCATGAATTCGACCAGATTAATTTCCTTAAAAACAAAATAAACTGATTCGCAAAAAAACAAAAAAGTTTTCTTAAATATTCAAATGCAAAAAGAGGCGATTATTTTATTTTTATTTATTTTTACTTAATATTTAACTAATTCTAATTCGAGATCTGATCGCATCAACAAGTAAAATACATCACGTTTTTCAATTGAATAACGGTTCTGCACGCATCCCCGGGCCCTGCCATTGAATATTCAGCGATGTTTGCAAGACAGATCAACGCGCCGTCAGACAGTCAATCAGTCCCGCCAATCGGGACATCTCACTGAAGACGACCGCCCTGTCGTCAGACTTGATTTCCGAATGCGGGTCGTATCGCAGCACCGCCATTCCGGCCGCGTTTGCAGCCTGAACGCCAACGTCGCTGTCTTCCACGACGATGCAGGTCTCAGGCGGGTATCCCATGCTTTGCGCCGCGTGCAGAAAGAGGCCCGGCTCGGGTTTCCAGATGCCGACGACGTACGAGCTATAGATGTTCTTTCCGAAATGCGAAGCCAGCCCGCTCACCTTCAGCGAATGGGCGATTTTCTGTGGCGGTCCGCTGGAGGCGATGCATTTGGGCCGGTCCAGGCTCTCCAGCATTTCAGCTGCCCCGGGCACCGGCTGCAGCCTTTCATCGAACAGCTGCGCAACACGTTCACGGTAGGTCGCCTCAAACGTTGCCGGCAGTGTCCTGCCGATCCGTTTTCCAACGTCGGCCAGGGTCAGGTCGAGCTTGATGCCGCGGTAGCGGCGCATCAACTGCTCCGCCGTTTCACCCAGTTCCGGCAACAGATCGACAAAGGCCTGGTTGCACAGGATCTCGCTGTCGACGAGCGTGCCGTCCAGATCGAAGATGACGCAGGTTTCTGACATGCCGCTTTCGGATCTCACGCGCTGTTTGCTTCAGCCCTTGGTAACGCCAGTACCGGCACAAATCCATGGGAGGAGTGGGTGTAGCGGCGGCTTGTCCGGACAGCATTTCGCCTTCGCAAACCCAATTCCAATGAATCAGCAATCTCAACTATTTTACTCCGAAACGCCAAGGAAGGAAATTTTGAAGGATCCAACTTATCAATTTAGTGTATTCTTTTGTTTTACAATCTAATATATATATCCTATGAAAAAGCGATTTATCCTAGTGCAAATCATGCTAAATCAGAAAGATAAACGACCTAAGAAAGAAACTAAATGAAACTGGTATCTTTTTCTGTTGAAAATTTCAGGAGTATAACAAAGGCGCGAAGCGTTACACTATCTGATTACTCACTACTTGTTGGCGCAAATAACGAAGGAAAATCCAATATTCTACATGCACTATCCTTAGGAATGAATACGCTGCTAATTTGGCGGAGATTTCTAAAAGAAGATTCAGCAGGACGTGTTGTGCGAACTCGTAGACCATCACTGATAGGTGGCGCATTGTCGGGTAGCTATGATTGGACGTCGGACTTCCCTTTAGGGAAAAGAACCAAGCGGACAAGAGATCAGACAACAAAAATAACACTTGAATTTCTACTAAATGACGAAGAAATAAAAGAGTTCAAGTACAAAATAAAAAGCAATCTAAACGGCACCTTACCCGTTCTTATTACTTTCGACAAACAAAATGAATTTAATGTATCCGTTCAAAAGCCGGGTCGCGGCTTTGTAACCCTGAACAAGAAATCAAATGCAATTGCAAGATTTGTTTCTGACAAAATACGCTTTAACTATATTCCAGCCATAAGAACAGCTGACTCGGCGGTCAAGGTAATTTCTGATCTAGTAGACAAAGAACTTACGCAGATTGAAAATAACTCAGAATATCGTGATGCTGTAGAAAAAATAACCGAACTCCAAAAACCAATATTAAATGAGCTGGCAAAGACTATCGAGGAAACCGTTTCGAGTTTTTTGCCAAATGTTAAATCAGTACGACTTGGCGTGCCTAGCGAAGCTCGACGAAGAGCGCTTCGGAGTTCTGTAAACATACACGTAGATGACGGTCATGAGACAAAGCTTGAGAGGAAAGGGGACGGTGTTCAAAGCCTCGTAGCGCTTGCACTGATGAAACATGCGTCTGAGCAGCAAAGCACAAGCGCGAGCACAATAGTGGCTATCGAAGAACCAGAAGCTCACTTGCATCCAAAAGCCATTCACGAACTAAGATCGGTGATTTCAGAACTTTCGCATACGAGTCAAATCGTTTTGTCCAGCCACTCACCAATTTTCGTGAATCCCAGCAATCTAAAAAATACAATTATTGTCAAAAATAGTGAAGCAAATACTGCCCATCACATAAATGAAATAAGAGAAGCATTAGGCGTTCAATTTTCAGACAACTTACACAATGCTCAATTAGTATTGATTTTTGAAGGGTCCGGAGACGTAACGGCGATCAAACCAATAGTCTCAGAACAAAATGAGAAAATTCGGAACGCGATAGATCAAGGAATCATCGCTTTCGATTTCCTAGGAGGTGTAAGTTCTCTCTCCCAGAAAGCATCTTTCTACACCTCCTCTGCGTGCCAAATTCAATGCTTTATTGATAATGATGCTGAAGCTGATACAGCTCTAAAAAAAGCTTTAGACAATAAGTCTCTACGTATTTCAGATGTAAATATTTGTAACGTTCCAGGTCTCGACGAATCTGAAATTGAGGATTTGTTTGATCAAAATGTATACGCTGATGATTTTTTAGATGAATTTGGCGTAAACGTTAAAACAAGGATCAAACAAAAAAAGAAACCAAAGTGGTCGGATAGATTGCAGCTACTATTCCAAGAGAGCGGCAAGCCATGGAACAAACAAATTAAAATGGAAATAAAAGACTGGCTAAATAATTACGCGTCGACAAGACCGAAGAACATAGTAAATAAAAATATCTCTAGGTCACTTGATATATTTATAGATACAGTCGAGAGAAAAATATCGTCATTTATGTAAAACTTATCCTAGTCTTTCCGAATATTCAGCGCATTATACATCGATGCGTCACAAAAGTGCACAAAATTTTGTCCCTATGCGAACGCAAACGCCTTACGCAATACAGCTCTCTGCAAGCGAGTTGAAGTAAGGTTAGGGATTAAATTGAGCTGTATCAAGTATTGGCGCACCGGGGAGGATTCGAACCCCCGACCCCCAGATTCGTAGTCTGGTGCTCTATCCAGCTGAGCTACCGGTGCTTCGGGTGCAGGGACGGTCATTCGGGCTATCGTGATGCGAATAACGGTCCTGCGCAGCGGGGCTGCGTGTGCCCCGGACAGGGCGCTTTCGTACTGCGCCCCGGCAGGGAATGCAAGGGACTTTTTGAACTTTTTTTCAAGGAATTGTCACACGGTTCCAAAACCGACAGGAAAGCCAAGCAATTGGGCGCAGGCCGGCATATCGCCACCTGCCCGGGTCCCGTTCAGGACCGGCGGTCGGGGACCTTCAGACGGAAACAGGCGCCCGGTCTGGTCTCGTCCAGATCAATGCTGCCGCCGTGTGCCTTCAGCAGTTCGGCGACGATGGCGAGACCGAGCCCGACACCGCCTTTCTTGGAGCCGCTGTGAAACGCCTTGAAGAGCGCCTTCCGGGTGTTTTCGGGAATGCCGGGCCCGGTGTCGGAGATCACCACGTGCACGCATTCACCCTCACGCATCGCCTCCATGGTGATCCTGCGGACAAGCGTCTCGTCCTTCTCCGATTCAAGGGCCTGCAACGCATTGCGCACGAGGTTGAGTAGCACGCGGAATATCTGCTCCGGGTCCGCGTCGATCTCGATGTGTTCCGGCACCTTGTTCTCGAAACCGACCGTGTCATGGTCATGAAGCCCGAGAACGTCGGCAACATCGTCCCCGACCCGCTGAAGGGCAAGCAGGCGGCGCTGCGGCGGGCGTTCCTGCGCCTTGCCGTAGGACATTACCGCCTGGGTGTAGCCGACGGCCCTGTCGAGGGTCGCAAGGATCTTCGGCGCCAGCCGGCTGACTGTCGGATCCGGCACGTGTTCCAGGCGTTCCAGGAACAGCTGCGCGGAGGCCAGGAGGTTGCGCAGGTCGTGGTTGATTTTCGAGACCGCAAGCCCGAGATCGGCAAGACGCTGTTTCTGCTGCAGGGCGCGCGAAAGGGCCTCTTCCATGGCAGCCAGCCGGATTTCCGCATCGCCCAGTTCGTCCTGGCGCCCGGAAACGGTGATGATCCGGCTGGTGTCCTCGGGATTCTCGGCAAAGCGCTCCATGGAACGCGTCAGGCGGCGGAGCGGGCGGATGAAGAGCGCCCGCAGGGTGATGTAGACAAGGCTCGCGGTGATAACCGAAATGAACAGCGACAGTGCGAGGATGCGGCCTGAAAAGGCCAGCATGTCCTGCTGCAGCAGGGCCACGGGCATAACCACGTCTACGCGCTCGGTGTGGCCCATCTGGCCGGCACCGATCACGCGCATGACGCCGTCACCGCTGTAGGTGAGGATCTGGAAGCTGCCGATGATCGAGGAAAGCGCCGAGACTTTCGCCATGTCGACCACGAAATCGACCTCGCCGGGCACGTCGTTCATGGCGATCAGGCTGCGCCGGGTTCCCTGATCAAGAGAAATCGCAACAGCGCCTGTCGTCTGCAACAGTTCTTCCTGCAGCCTCGGCGCGATCGTGCTGGTTTCCGCGAGGACGGAAGCGGCAACGCCCGCTGTCGTCAGCCGGTCCATCAGCCACGTGTTGCGATAGTTTGCGATCGAGGGAACATAGATGAAGACTTCCGACAGCATTACAAAGACGACGGTCAGAAGCAGGAGCTTGCCCGACAGGCCGCCGAGCCGGGGGCGTTCCGGGCGTTCGATCGCCCGGGGAGCCTTCCCCGTATCGTCTGCAGGGACCGCTGCGCCTTCCGGCGCGCCCTCATGCTTCATCTCATGTCCGTCCCAAGAATCACTCTGTCATACGCTCATAAAATAAACTGCAATTGTCTGAAAATATGTCCTAAACCGCCAACAACAATGACAAAACTCATCCGAACTTGCGCAATATCGCAAGCAAGCCGCGTAGCCAAACTTTCTTTGGCACGTCCGCATAGTACGAAATTGCCGCACGCCGCACCAGTTCTCCCAGTGTCGGATAAGGTGCGATGAAACCGGCAAGATCCTTCATTTTCATCTTTTTGGACAATGCCAGCGACAGCAGATTGAGAATTTCACCGGCCTGCGTGCCGACAATATCCGCCCCGAGCAGGCGCCCGCCCGGCCCGACGATCAGTTTCAGGCGTCCGCTGGTCGCACCTTCCGCCTGAGCCCTGTCATTGCCGGCATAGTCGGCACTCAATACCTTGACCCTATTGCCATGGGCCTGCCGGGCTTCGGCCTCGGTCAGTCCAATATGCCCGAGTTCCGGTGATGTGTAGGTCACCCACGGCACGATGGCATTGTCCATCTTCACCGGCATGCGGAAAAGAATCGAGCGGATGGCGAGACCCGCCTGGTAACCGGCGACATGGGTGAACTGCAAACCGCCGGCGACATCACCGATTGCATAAACCTTGCGGTTCGTGGTGCGCAGACCGCTGTCGACCTCAATGCCCTTGCGGTCGAAGCTGATGCCCGCTTTGTCCAATCCGAGGTTGTCGACATTCGGTGCCCGTCCGGCAGCGACAAGCAGATGGCTGGCTTCAGTCTCGACGGACGTTCCGTCCGCTGTCCTGGCAACAACCTTGACCCCCTCACCGGCCCGCTCAACGCGTTCGACCGCCGTTTCTTCCAGGATCTCGATGCCTTCGTCCCTGAGCGACCCGATCACGAGACCGGCGAGTTCCGGATCATCCTTGCCAAGTGTCTTTGCCGCCTCGAACACAGTCACTTCCGCTCCAAGACGGCGATGAGCCTGCGCCATTTCCAGCCCGATCGGGCCGCCGCCGATGATTGCAAGATGTTTTGGCGTTTCCCGCAGTTCAAAGAGCGTTTCATTGATGAGATAGGGCACCTCATCCAGCCCGGGGATGGGCGGCACAAGTGCGGTCGACCCAGTGGCGACCACGAAACGGCGCGCCCTGATCCTCACATCTCCAACCTCGACCGTTCTTTCGTCCGTAAAGCGGGCGGCGTCGCGCAGCACCGTGACGCCGAGGCCCTCGAAGCGCTCCTGCGAATCATGCGGCTCGATCGCCGCGATCACGCTGCGCACATGATCGTTGGCCCTGGCGAAATCGATATCAAGGCCCTCCGAATGAATGCCGAACCGGTCCTGCACCCGGTTTCCGGCCGCGGCTTTCGCGGCCGCGAGCAATGCCTTGGACGGAACGCAGCCATAGTTGAGGCAGTCGCCGCCCATGAGGCCCTTTTCGATGAGCACGACCTCAACGCCGAAGGCAGCAGCGGCGGCGGCAACGGAGAGGCCACCGGAGCCGGCACCAATCACACAAATGTCGGGGGTCAGCGTCTTTGCCATTGAGGGCTCCGGTTGGGGGAAAAGAGACGTGGAGGAAGCTCCGGCTGCAATGGTCAGGCCGAGCGGATCTTTTTGAGAACGACGGGGATAAGGCTCGCGATCCCGAGCGCAAAGAACGCCGCCAGAAGCTGGGGGGTCACCAGCGCGGATATCTCGATTTCGCAGGTCCCGGCCGATGCGCAACCCGGATTTGCTGCCTCCTGCGCCTCGATGACGCTGTCGAGGCCGGACCCGATGAAAGCAAAGGCGAAGGTTCCCGGGATGATGCCGATGAAGGTCGCCAGAGCGTAGGTGGGAAGACGCACCTGGAAGATCGCGGGCGCAATGTTGACAAGCCAGAACGGAAAGACCGGCGTCAGCCGCAGAAACAGAAGATAATTGAAACTCTCATTCCGGAACCCTTCTGCAAGGCGCGATAGGAACGGTCCGGCACGTTTTGTCAGCACTTCCCCGAAAGACGACCGGGCGACGAGGAAGACGGCGCATGCCCCGATGGTGGCCCCGACGACCGTGACGGTTCCGCCCGCGACCCAGCCGAACAGGAAGCCGCCGGCAATCGTCAGAAGCGAGGCACCGGGGAAGGACAGCGCGACGCAGACAATGTAGGCGAGGCAGAACACGGCGAGGGCGGCAAACAGGTTCTGATCGACAAAGCCGATCAGTTCCTGGCGCTGCATGATCAGGTTGGACAGGGTCAGCTGCTTGTGCAGCCCCTGGGAAAAGGCAACGATCATGAGGGCGACCAGGACAATCAACGGAAGCCACTTTCTGAATCTGCCCGAGGCGGACGGTTTGCCCGTTTCCTCGATGTCCTGCTCCGTTTCCTTCGGCCCGGTCATTCGGTCAGCCTTTTCCCCCAGCATGTCACGCCCCATGAATAGTTCGTCTGCGGCGATTCTTGATGACGCCGTAGTGGTCTTTCTGCCAGATGTACCTTAATCGTCTTAAAAAGAACCGTGCTTCACCGATAAGTGACGCCATGGTGTCGCCGGTTCACCTGTGCGTGAACGGATTTTCCGTCCGAGATTCTTGGCCGGCAACGTTGACTTGAGGCGGCGCGGCGCTTATAAGCGCGCACGACTGGGACACGCATTCGGACCCAAGGCTGTTTTGAGCCGCGCTCTTCCAGCGCTTCGAATGCTTCCACCAAAGAATTTAAAAATGAAAAGGGCCGCGCACGAACCGCGCGGGTAAGAACGATGAAGCGTACGTATCAACCGAGCCGTCTTGTCCGCAAGCGCCGCCACGGATTCCGCGCACGTATGGCAACCAAGAACGGTCGTCAGGTGCTCGCACGCCGGCGTGCAAAGGGTCGCAAGAGCCTCAGCGCCTGATCGGCAACCAGTGCGCAGTGCGCCGGGTTGGCGGCTGCTGCCAACACCAATCCGCTGCCATGGACACTTTGAAAAAGCGCTCCGAATTCCTCGCGGTTGCCAAAGGCGGCCGATTGGGTCGGCGCGCTTTCGTCGTTCAAGGCCTGAAGCACGATTGCGACACGGCATCGCGGGTCGGCTACACCGTCACCAAGAAAACCGGTAACTCCGCCGCCCGCAGCCGCATCAAACGGCGCCTGCGGGCGGCGGTTGCCGAGCTTTGCCGTGACGACATACCGCAAAATGCGGATTTTGTGCTTGTGGCACGCGATTCCGCGCTCACTCTTCCCTTTCAAAAACTCGTTGCAGACCTTAAGTCAGGCCTAAGCCAAGTGCTGGATCCGGAGACACCGCGCGGACGGGGAAAACCGCGCCGGGGAAACCGGTCGTCTCAACCGACACCGCGCAGGAAACAGGGGTAATACCAGTTGATCTCCGAAAACCGAAACACGATTCTGGCAATCGTACTGTCCCTGATCGTCCTGCTCGCCTGGCAGTACTTCGTTGCCACACCGGAACTGGAACGCCAGCAGGCCGCGATCGAACAGCAGCAGCAGGCGGACGCCGCACGTCAGGCCGCAACGGCCGGCGGCGCCAATCCCGATGCGCCGCAACCTTCGGCGTCTTCGAGCGGAAACGCGGCCCTTCCGGCGCAATCCGTGGGTCAGAATGCCGTTTTCGGCAGTCGTGAACTGGCAGTAGCGGCCAGCGACAGGGTCGTGATCGACACGCCGCGGCTCGAAGGTTCGATCAACCTCACCGGCGCCCGCCTCGACGACCTGCGTCTCAAGGATTATCACGAGACCGTCGACAAAAGCAGTCCGACAATCGCCCTGTTTTCGCCCAAGGGCAGCCCTCATCCCTACTACACGGACTACGGCTGGGTTGCCGACCCGGGCACGAATGTGGCGCTTCCCGGGCCCGACAGCGTCTGGACCGTGGAGGGCAGCGCGACACTGACACCGTCCACACCCCTGACGCTGAGCTGGGACAATGGCGCGGGCCTCGTCTTCAAGCGCACCTTTTCGGTCGACGAGAACTACATGTTCACCGTCGCACAATCCGTCGACAACAGCTCCGCCGAACCGCTCACGCTGTATCCCTATGGCCTGATTGCCCGGCAGGGCATTCCGGAAACAACGGGCATCTGGATCCTGCATGAAGGCCTTCTCGGCGTGTTCGGCGAGGAAGGACTTCTGGAGGTCGATTACTCTGACCTCGAAGAAGAGGGCATGAACCGCCCGGCCAAGGTTGACAATGGCTGGCTCGGCATCACCGACAAGTACTGGGCTGCGACGCTTATCCCGATTCCGGGCCAGGAATTTCAGCCGAGCTTCAGCTTCTCCAGCGTGACCGGCAATTTCCAGGCGGATTATCTCGGCAACGGCGTGGCCGTTCCGGCTGGGGGAACCGCGGAAACCAGCTCCTATCTGTTTGCTGGCGCCAAGGAAACGAAGCTCATCGATGCCTACGAGGAATCGATCGGCATCAACCGGTTCGAACTCCTGATCGACTGGGGCTGGTTCTACTTCCTGACCAAGCCGATGTTCTTCGCGATCGACTATTTTTTCCACCTTCTCGGAAACTTCGGCGTCGCCATCCTGGTCGTGACGGTCCTCATCAAGCTGATCTTCTTCCCGCTGGCGAACAAGTCCTATGTCTCCATGAGCAAGATGAAGCTCGTGCAGCCGCAGATGACCGAGATCCGGGAGACCTACAAGGATGACCGGCAGAAGCAGCAGCAGGCTCTCATGGAGCTGTACAAGAAGGAAAAGATCAATCCGCTGGCGGGCTGTCTGCCGATCCTGATCCAGATCCCCGTGTTCTTCGCGCTCTACAAGGTTCTGTTCGTCACCATCGAAATGCGCCATGCGCCGTTCTTCGGCTGGATTCAGGATCTGTCCGCACCGGATCCGACATCGCTGTTCAACCTGTTCGGGCTCATCCCCTGGGATCCGCCGCAGCTTTTGATGCTCGGCGTGTGGCCACTGCTGATGGGCATCACCATGTTCATCCAGATGAAAATGAACCCGGCACCGCCGGATCCGACCCAGCAGATGATCTTCACCTGGATGCCGGTCGTGTTCACCTTCATGCTGGCGTCGTTCCCGGCCGGTCTCGTGATCTACTGGGCCTGGAACAACTTCCTCTCCATCACTCAGCAATATGTGATCATGCGCCGCCAGGGAGCGAAAGTTGAGCTATGGGACAATCTCGGCTCCATGTTCAAACGAAAGAAGCCGGCCTCGGACGACGAGGCTGACAAGGCCGAAAAGAGCTGATACAACCCAAGGCCCTGCCACCCGGCGGGGCCTTTCGATTTGACAAGAAACCCACAGGAGCCTGCAATCCGATGATCCGATGAAGCAAGACCTATTCCGCAAGGCGAAGCCGCCAACCGGCAGGTCGAATGCGTTCGATACGCAACACACCCTTCCCTTGTTTCTTGCTTACCGGAGGTCTCATGCACGGCCCTTCTCCAGACACGCTTCATCCGTTCCACGGCGAAAACCACACCGTTTTTCTGAAAAACGTCATCACCCGGCCAAACATCGAAGTGGGCGACTACACCTACTATCATGATTTCGAGAACGCTCTCGATTTCGAAAACCGGAACGTGCGCTACCATTTCGACAATATCGGCGACCGGCTGAGGATCGGAAAGTTCTGCGCGCTGGCCTGCGGAACCAGCTTCATCATGAACGGCGCCAATCACGCCCTGACGGGGTTCTCCACCTATCCTTTCCACATCTTTGCGGAGGAATGGATGGAGAAGTTCGATCCGGAAACGATATTCGGACATCTGCGCGGCGACACGATCGTCGGCAATGACGTCTGGTTCGGGACCAATTCCACCGTCATGCCAGGTGTCACGATCTGCTCGGGCGCCATCATCGGCGCGCATGCGGTCGTGGCCTCCGACGTTCCACCCTACGCGGTCGTCGTCGGCAATCCGGGCCGGGTCGTTCGGCTCAGATACGACGAGGCAACCATCGAGCGTCTTCTCGGCGTTTCCTGGTGGGACTGGCCGATCGAAAAGATCTCCCGTCATCTCAAGGCGATCTGGGGTGCGGATATCGACACGCTCGAACAGGCAGCGATTGAGGCCGAACACGGCCTCGACGGAAGATCAAAGGCAAGCTAAAAGCAGCCCATGAGCGACGAACAAACCTATTCGCAGGAAGACCTGGAGGCGGGCCGGCTGATGTTTGCCCGCCCCTGGGACTTTCTCACCAGTGTAACCGACATGTCCAACCTTCCGGAAGCATCCGGCACGGAAATCGCCTTTGCCGGCCGGTCCAATGTGGGCAAGTCCAGCCTGATCAATGCGCTGACGGGCCGAAAGGGTCTTGCCAGGACCTCGTCGACCCCCGGCAGGACGCAGATGCTGAATTTCTTCATTGCGCCGGACACACCGCTGACGATCGTGGACATGCCCGGTTACGGCTACGCGCAGGCACCGAAGGAGCTTGTCGATGCCTGGACCAACCTGGTCTTTTCCTACCTGCGTGGCCGCCCGAACCTGCGCAGGGTGATCCTGCTCATAGACAGCCGGCACGGGATCAAGCAAAACGACCTCGACACCATGGGCCTGCTGGACAGGGCCGCCGTCGTCTACCAGGTGGTGCTCACGAAATCGGACAAGATCAAGCCGCCGCAGCTGGCCCGTCTCATTTCCGAGACCGAAGCCGCGCTTGCCAAGCGTGTCGCGGCGCATCCGGTGATCGTCGCGACCTCTTCGGAGAAGAACAAGGGGATCGACGAACTGCGTGCCGAGCTCTGCCTTCTGGCCAATCAGTAGCGCTCGGGATTTGCGTTGAACGCGCGATTTGTGCCGCTCTGGCAAACCGGTTATAGCAGGAACCCCTGAAAGTGTTCCTTAGGTGATGGACCCAGTTGAGTAAAAAGCCTCGATGACAAATCCCGACATGTCCAGCCGCGCGCATATCATCGCGCATGCCCTGCCCTACATGCAGCGCTACGACGACAAGACCGTTGTCGTGAAGTACGGCGGCAACGCCATGGGTGATCCGGCGCTCGGGCAGGCCTTCGCGCGCGACATCACGCTGCTGCGCCAATCCGGCGTCAATCCGGTCGTCGTTCACGGCGGCGGACCCCAGATCGGCAGGATGCTGCAGCGGCTGAACATCGTGAGCGAGTTCAAGGGCGGGCTGCGCGTCACCGACAAGGCCACCGTCGAGGTGGTAGAGATGGTCCTGGCCGGGTCGATCAACAAGGAAATCGTCCAGATGATCAACGCGGAAGGCGGCCGCGCGGTCGGCCTTTGCGGCAAGGACGGCAATCTTGTCACCGCGCGCAAGCTCAATCGCACCGTCGTCGATCCGGACAGTAACATCGAGAGCGTCGTCGATCTCGGCTTTGTCGGCGAGCCGGCACATGTCGACCCGACCGTTCTGAGGCTGGTGCTCAAGGAAGCCATCATTCCCGTCGTCGCCCCGGTTGCGCACGGAGAAGACGGCGAGACCTACAACATAAACGCGGACACGGCTGCCGGCGCGATCGCCGGCTCGCTCAGCGCGAAGCGACTGCTTTTCCTGACGGATGTTCCAGGTGTTCTCGACAAGGAAGGCAACCTGATCAAGCAGCTCACCGTTTCCAAGGCCCGCGCGCTGATGCAAGACGGAACGATATCCGGCGGCATGATCCCCAAGGTCGAGACCTGCATCGAGGCGCTTGACCGTGGCGTGGAAGGCGTGGTCATCCTCAACGGCAAGGTGCCGCACGCAGTGCTCCTGGAACTGTTTACCGACGGCGGCGCAGGGACGTTGATACGCCCGTGACCGGAAAACGCATCCTGCCCGCGGAAGGCCGGCACGCACACCGCCAGGACCTTCGGGTGTTCAAGGGCGTGGAGGCCTGGGTGTTCGACCTGGACAACACGCTCTATCCGCACGAGGCGGACCTGTTCTCGCAGATCGACGAACAGATCTCGCTCTACGTCCAGAGGATCATGGATCTCAACCGTTCCGAGGCGATGGTGCATCAGAAAGCGCTGTATCACGAATACGGCACCACCTTGCGCGGCCTGATGACGACGCAGAATATCGATCCGGACCACTATCTGGCCTTCGTTCACGACATCGACTATTCCGGACTTGAGCCCAATCCGGATCTGGCGGCGGCTATCGAAGCCCTGCCCGGAAAGAAGTTCATCTTCACCAATGGCGACCGTCCGCATGCGGAACGCACGGCGGCCGCACTCGGTATCTCCGATCACTTCGAGGACATCTTCGACATCGTATCGGCTGATCTGGTGCCCAAACCCAATCGCGAGACCTATGACAAGTTCATCGGACTAACGGGCATTTCTCCGGCCCGGGCCGCGATGTTCGAGGACCTGCCGAAAAACCTTAAAGTTCCGCACATGCTCGGAATGCGCACGGCGTTGATCATCCCGACAGGCTCCCGGTCCGTGTTCGAGGAAAGCTGGGACCTCGAAGGTGACCCCTACCCCCATGTGGACTTCGTCACCGAAGATCTGACCGGTTTTCTCAAGGCGGTTCTGGGGTCCTTGCGCTAGACGGGCCGCGGGCCGGTTACGGCACATACGAAGGCTGTCCGTTGCCCCGATCCTTCGAGACAGCGCTTTCGCGCTTCCTCAGGATGAGGAAGCTGAGGTTTTCATCCGGTGCAATGTTCCTTCGTCACCCCGGACGAGCAAAGCGAGATCCGGGGCCGGGGAGCCCGGGTGTGCCGGGACGGGCAACGTACACACCGCCGGACTTCCGGCTCCCCGATCCCGGCTCGCGCTGCGCTTGGCCGGGATGACGAGGATTTGAGACGATCAGTCCTTTCCAACATTCAGACCAGAAAACCCCCAACCCCAAGGAAATATGTGGTTTCGCAGAACGGGTGGAACAGTCTCTTCAGGATCAAGGTCTGGTGTCCGGTCCACCATCGCATGAACGCGGCGCTACCAAGTCCGGTGAAACTCCTCTAGATTGAGGAAAACTCAATCAACCGGAACGTGTCCGCACATGGCTTCCCTTCGTGCCCTTCACGCCTTTTCCCTGCTGGCCCGCCATGGCCGCGCGTCGATTGCGGCGGAAAAGCTCGGCGTTTCTCCCTCCGCCCTGTCGCACCTCATGCGCAAGCTGGAGAGCGAGCTGGGGGCGACGCTGGTCAATCGCGACGGACGGGGGCTGACCCTGACGGATGAGGGACAACGGCTTGCGCTCAGTCTCGGCGACGCTTTTGACCGGATCGAAGAAGCGGTCGACAGCTTCAAGCGGCGTGGACGCACGGAGCTCAGGATAAGCACGGTCTCCACCTTCGCAACGCGCTGGCTGATCCCGCGGCTGCCGGACTTTCAGGCCGAGCAGCCCGATGTCGAACTGCTCCTGTCGACCTCAACGCGGATGGTGGATCTCGATCGCGAGAACTATGATTGCGCGATCAGGCTGGGAACCGGCAACTGGCCAAGCGTTGAAAGCCATCTCCTGTGGCGGGAACATCTCGCCGTTGCCATGGCGCCTAGCCTTCTGAGCGGCAAGGACCCTTCAGATCCAGCCGTTCTGGAGAGGCTGCCTCTCCTGCACAGTTCTGCCCGCAGGAGCGACTGGACCGATTGGCTTGAAACGGCGGGCATCGAGCATTCGGATATCAACTCCGGTACGGTCCTGCAAAGCCGCGACCTTGCGATCCAGGCAGCAATCGCCGGCATGGGTGCCATCGTGATCGATCGCCGGTTCGTGTCCCAGGAACTGGATGCGGGACATCTGGTTTCGCCCGACTGGACGGTTCGGGAATTGGAAACCGGATACTGGTTCGTCAGGTCGCCCGTCAGAACATTGACCCGACCCGTTGCCGCGTTCCGGGACTGGCTGCAAGGGTCGGCAAGCGCCTAGGCGAACGGGCGCGCGGACCATATCCGCGCAACAGCTGGGCCGTACGTGAGCCGGTTAACCTGAATCGACCTAAAATTTGATAAATTTATTGTTAATTTGCACCATCTCACTTTTTACACTAACGTGCCGGAAAATAATTTTGTGCAGTGCAGTTGATGCCGTTTGCATCCAAGGAGTGACAATGCGTTCAGCAATTTTAGGATTGGCATTTTTCCTGTCGGCCGCCCTTGTTCCCGCAGCGGGGCAGGCCATGGTTTATACGTTTGATTTCGACGAGTTCAGCGGCGGTGACGTGATCACGTCCATTGCCCGCGGCACGCTGAGCGCGACAGTTTCGGCGACCGGAGGTATCGGCGAGGTTGTCGCTTTCGACACGAACAATCCGACCGGCGGCGACAGCGATCTCGGCGCGGATATCAAGGATCTGTCGGGTACACCCAAGGCGTTCGGCTTCATCCCGATTATCCAGGAGAACGGCAGCGTAAACAACGGAACGGTCAGCGATCCGGATGATGCGGCCGGTGGCGGTACATTCACGTTCGTGTTCAACCAGATGATCCGTTTCCTCGGGGCCGACTTCATCGATATCGAAGAGCCCGGCGCGACCATCTTGCTGGATGGTGTTCCTATCCTCGGCCCGGTCGGCGCCAGTGGTGACCGGCAGTTCGCAAGTGTCGCCGGCGACCCCTTGAACCGGTTCGGCACGACACTTTCGATCCAGCTGGTAGGCTCCGGTTCCTTTGACAACCTGTCCGTTGCCACCGTGCCGTTGCCGATGGCCGGATGGTTGCTGATCAGCGGTGTGGGCGGTCTTTTCCTCATGGGACGGCGCAGAAGAGCGGTCTAAGCGTTCCCCGCTTTCGAAATCTGAGAGAGCATGCCTTTGCCCGCAGCGCTTCAGGTGCTGCGGGTTTCGCCTTATCAAGTTCTGCATCCTTTTGTCAGGCGCAAAAGCCCCAAGGCAAACCCTGCCGTTTTTCAGCTTGCTTCGTTCAGAAGGTCACCCAGGTTCTTCGCGCATTTCGTGGCCTCGTCGCCGTGCAGCGGCCAGTCCTGCATCAGTCCTTCGACGATCAATGTGATCTCGCCTTGCCGGTCCGGCAGGCCCGACAATCCGGCGGCTGCCTGAGCCACTTCCCTCTTGTGCGTTGCAAGCAGGGCGCGGAGCCTCTTGTCCCGTGGCGCGGCGGCGACCGCAGCGTGAAACAGGCATCCATGCGCCGCCTCCGACGCCATCCAGCCGGCTATTCTGTCAAAGAGGCAATGCAGCGCAGGTTTTCCCGTTGCCGGCACGTTGGCGAACACGAACTGCATGTAGCGCCGATGGCGGTGCTCCAGCGCACACAACACCATTTCCTCCCGCGACGGCACGTATTTGTAGAGTGTCCTCAGGCTGACACCCGCAGCCTCGCGCAGGCTGTCGATATTCGGCTCCGCAAATCCGTTTTCCGCAAAAGCTCTCTCAAGCCCCGCTGCGATCCTGGTTTTCGTGTCTGTCATGGTTGACGGGGTAGAATAAATCCTCTACCTGAGCAAGTAGAACAAACATTCTACCGGAGAAATGCCATGTCGGTATCCGAAAAAATGCACGGTGTCGTCCTGATCGGGCATGGCGGTCCCGAGATGCTGCAGTGGCGGGAAGATCTAGACACGCCGCGCCCGTCTCCCGGAGACGTTCTCGTTCGCGTGCTTGCAGCCGGTGTCAACAACACCGACGTCAACACACGCATCGGCTGGTATTCCAAGGGAGACAATGACGCCGAGGATGCCTCCTGGGGTGGCACTGCGTTGAAGTTGCCGCTGGTTCAGGGAGCGGATGTGTGCGGCACGATCGTTGCCGTCGGTGAGGGAGTCGACCCGGGACGGATCGGCGAACGTGTCCTGATCGAGCCCTGCCTGGTGGAAGCCGATGGCGCATCTCTCGCCTCGCCCTGGTATTTCGGGTCGGAATGCAATGGCGGCTTTGCCGAGTTCACCAAGGTGGCCTCGTGCCACGCCCATGCGGTCACGTGCGATCTGACGGACGCCGAGCTGGCTTCGTTTCCCTGTTCCTACTCAACGGCCGAGAACATGCTCGAGCGCACGGGCGTCAAGGCGGGCGACACGGTGTTCGTCACCGGCGCTTCCGGCGGTGTCGGCTCGGCGGCGATCCAGTTGGCCAGGGCCAGGGGCGCCAGGGTCATCGCGGTGACGAGCCCGTCGAAATCCGATGCCTTGCTCGAGCTTGGCGCCGACCGGACACTCACCAGGGACGCGGACTATGCCGGTGAACTCGGGATCAGTTCCGTCGATGTGGTGATCGATCTTGTGGCCGGCGAAAAGTGGCCCTCCCTGCTCGAGATCCTGAAGCCGCGCGGGCGGTACGCCGTGTCCGGCGCTATCGGCGGTCCCATGGTGGAACTCGATGTACGCACGCTTTACCTGAAGGATCTCAGCTTCTTCGGCTGCACGGTTCTGGAACCCCAGGTCTTCGGCAACCTGGTCAAGCGGATCGAGGCCGGGGAGATCAAGCCGCTTGTTGCCGAGACCTATCCCTTGCGCGACATCGCCGCTGCGCAGGAAGCATTCGGAAAAAAGGGGCACATCGGCAAGATCGTTCTGGAGGTGACCTAGGTGTGCTTTCCAATGAGGTTGTTCTCCGGATCCGTCCGGCGCGGCGTCAGCCTGCCAGAATGATGCCGACCACAGCAGACACAATCAGAAGGCAGCCGAATATTTCCGAGCGCGCGATCACCTCCTTGAATACCAGCCAGGACGCCAGGAAGGTAAAGACCAGCTCGATCTGGGCAAGGGCGCGGACATAGGCGACGTTCTGCAAGGTCATGGCCGTGAACCAGCCGATGGAGCCGGCGACACCCGAGGCGCCGACCCAGATCGCGGTGCGCCAGGCTTTCAGGCTGGCGCGCAGTTCTTCCGGTTCCCGCATGCTCATCCAGATGGTCATCGCGAGGGTCTGGAACAGGGTCGCATAGACAAGGGCCGTCGCCGCCTGCATCGCGACGGTCGTCCCCTCCAGTGACAGGGACGCGGTGCGATAGGCAACGGCGGATGCCCCGAACAGGGCAGCCGAGGTCAGCCCGATCAGGGCGGGCCGGCCGAAAAGCGATGAGCGAACGGCCGATACGGTCAGCGGTACGCGCGCAAGCGATATGACAATGACACCGGCGATACCGATCATGATGCAAAGGGCGGCGGCCCAGGTGACACGTTCGCCCAGAACCACAAGCCCGAACAAAGCCGCCTGGATCGGCTCGGTTTTCGAATAGGCTGTACCGACCGCGAAATTCCGGAAAGAGAACAGATAGATCAGCAGGAAAGTGGCGCCGATCTGCGCAAGGCCCCCGAGTGCGCCGGCGATGAAAAGTGTCGCTGTCGGTTCCGGCAGCGGACTGGCGAAGACAAAATGCAGGATCGCGGCATAGACCAGGGCGAAGGGAGCACCGTAGCCGAAACGGACGAATGTCGCGCCGGTGTTGCCCAGCCTGCCCTTCAGATGCTTTTGCATCGCCGTCCGCAGGTTCTGGCAGAAGGCTGCAAATATCGTGATGGGAATCCAGAGTTCCACGTCAGTGCGCTCGCTTCAGTTGATGTCAGATCACCTTATGCTGTCCGGTTTCACTGGAAACTAGCGCAAACGGAAAGGATCACGTTATTTTTTCTCAATAGATACAAAACGCGAAAGGGACAGGTTCCACCGGGAGACCGAGGACAACCGGCCCGCCTCGTGGCTACCCGATCCCGGCTCTGCGCTGCGCTTGGCCGGGATGACGACGGAAGGCAGACACGCATCAAGAGAAGGCGCAAAGCCCTATCCCGAAGCAACCATGCTTGTGTTGCCAGTCCCCTCTCCCCAATGTCACCCCGGACGAGCGAAGCGATATCCGGGGCCCACTCGTTTCCAGAGCCTTGATCGTAGTGCGCGTGGTTCGGGCCTTATGCCAACACGCCCTCCATCGATTTGCGGCACCGTGGATTGGATCCCGGATCAAGTCCGGGATGAGAGCAGATTTCAGTTCACCTCCCTCTCCTCGATCGTCACCCCGGGCGAACAGCGTGAGACCCGGGGCCGGGGAGCCCAGGTGTGCCGGGACAGACATCGCGCGCACCACCAGACTTTCGGCTCCCCGACCCCGGCTCGCGCTGCGCTTGGCCGGGATGACGACGGAAAGCAGGATCAAGTGAGCGCGAGAAAGTCGCGTCTCGAGAGAGGCGGAAAACCTGTCTCGCGGGTCGGGCCATACACACCTTGTCGTCCCGGTTTGCCGCGCAAGCGGCAAGGCCGGGAACCAGTAGTCCGTGCGGTTGGCCAGTGGTAAAGACGGTCAGGCTAGAGTTTACTGGATCCCTGCCTTCGCAGGGATGACAACGAAAGACTGTGCCACAGACGTCTCCGCCTCACATCCGCAAAACCTCATCCTGAGGAGGACCTGCAGGTCCGTCTCGAAGGATTGGCGGCAGGACCTGGACGCGCGGCGTATCCTTCGAGACAGCGCTGACGCGCTTCCTCGGGATGACGTCACGGCTCAGAGTAACGGCAGTCAGATGCACCCGCACCTCGTCTATTGTTTGCCCAGGCGACACGCGTGCGCGGAGTCGCAATGTCGCCTTCGGAACACTTGGTATCCCGGCAATGCTTGACAGGCCACGGTCCGGCGGCTTAGGTCCGCGCACGCATTCATAAACGCCCGGAGATCTCATCCAGATGACCCACGACCTTGCCGCCCTGTCCCAGATTATCGACGCGGCATTCGAAGACCGCGCTTCCATCGATACCTCGACCACGGGTGACGTCCGCGATGCCGTCGAGACGACACTGACCCTGCTCGACCACGGCCAGCTGCGCGTTGCGGAAAAGAAGGACGGTGACTGGATCGTCAACCAGTGGGCCAAAAAGGCGGTTCTGCTGTCGTTCCGGCTCAACGCGATGGAAGTCATCAAGGGCGGTCCGGGCGAAGCTGTCTGGTGGGACAAGGTTCCCTCCAAGTTCGACAGCTGGAGCGGGCTGGAATTTGAACAGGCCGGTTTCCGCGCCGTGCCGAACTGCACGGTGCGCCGTTCCGCCTTCATCGGCAAGGGTGTCGTCCTGATGCCGTCCTTCGTGAACCTCGGCGCCTATGTCGACGAGGGGAGCATGGTCGACACCTGGGCAACGGTCGGCTCCTGCGCGCAGATCGGCAAGAATGTTCACCTGTCCGGCGGCGTCGGCATCGGCGGAGTTCTGGAGCCCCTGCAGGCCGGTCCGGTGATCATCGAGGACAACTGCTTCATCGGTGCCCGCTCGGAGGTTGTCGAAGGCTGTATCGTGCGCGAGGGTTCCGTCCTCGGCATGGGTGTCTATATCGGCAAGTCGACGCGGATCGTGAATCGCATGACCGGCGAGATCAGCTACGGCGAAGTGCCGCCCTACTCCGTGGTCGTAGCCGGTTCGATGCCGACCGCCAGCCTCATGGGCAACGGCGAAGCGGCCCCCAACCTCTATTGCGCCGTCATCGTGAAAACGGTCGACGAACAGACCCGGTCGAAGACGGCCATCAACGAGCTGTTGCGCGACTGAGCGTCGCCACGCCGCCGGGATCCGGAACCCCGCCCCACAGGGTGGGGTTTTTCATGCCCGCCAGAGAATACCCACCACCTGTCCGATCACGAGCGACAGAAGGATATCGAGAACCACGACCCCGATTGCCAGGCTGATCGAGGCCTGAAGCACAATCCTGGCAATCAGGAAATGGTACCAGAGGATCACACCCAGACTTGTCAGCGACAGCAGGACCGCAATCCCGGGCGATATGATGCCGAGCAGGAACAGGATGTAGGTGATCATGTAGGGAACGGCGGTCAACAGGCTTGTCCAGTTGCGGACCACGATAAACGGGACATAGCGCTGGGAAATGCCGATGGGGGCGGCGATCACCGCCAGGATGACCGGCAAGGCGAGCCAGTTGACGCCATGCCCGAAAAACTGTGCCGTCCAGAAAGCGCCGTCGGGGAACCCCTCCGGATGGAACATGTTTTCCGCGATATAGAGCTGCTTTTCGAACAGACCGCTCAGAAGAAAAAGCGGGATCAGCAAGAAAATGACCTGAAACGAGCGCCAGAAGCCCTGGAGCGATTGATCGAAATACGCCTGACCTTCGGGCCGGTTGCGCAACAACAGCCAGGACCCGTCGAGAGCCGCGCGGATTTCGTTCGTGCTGATCAAGGTCGAGCCGCTCCCGGTTCCTTTGAAAAGTACCTGATGAGAAATCGTTTATAGATTGCGGTCAGGCGGTCAAGATCCTCCAGGCTCACGCACTCATCAACCTTGTGCATGGTCTGACCGACCAGCCCGAACTCGACAACGGGGCAATAGTTCTTGATGAACCGGGCGTCCGAGGTGCCGCCACCGGTGGACAATTGGGGCCTTCGCCCGGTTTCCGTCTCAACGGCCGCGCCCAGCGTCTCGATCAGAGCGTCGTCCTTCGTCAGGAACGATTCGCTGGCGTCTCGCTTGAATTCCAGCTCGAGCTTCAGGTCGCCAAGTGCAACTGCGGCAAGAGTGTCCCGGATCTTTGCCTTGAGACTTTCAAGCGACCATGCGTCGTTGTAGCGAATGTTGAACCGGGCCTCGGCATGCGCCGGGATGACATTGAAGGCCGGATTGCCGACGTCGACCGTAACGATCTCCAGATTGGAGGGCTGGAACCGTGCGTTGCCCTTGTCGAGTTCCAGGGCTTCGAGCGCTGTCAGAAGCCGGACGAGCCCGGGAATGGGATTGTTCGCGAGATGCGGATAGGCGGCGTGTCCCTGTGTGCCGGACACGGTGATGGTGCCGGACAGCGATCCTCTGCGGCCCACCTTGATGGCGTCTCCGAGACTTTCCGGATTTGTCGGCTCCCCGACGATGCAGGCGTCGAAGGCGTGGCCCTGCTCTTCGGCCCACTCGAGCAGCTTGACCGTCCCGTTCACGGCAGGCCCCTCCTCGTCGCCCGTTATGAGAAAGGAAATCGCGCCGCCGAAATCCGGACCGGCCTCGCCCAGGAACTCCAGGGCCGCGGCGGCGAAGGCGGCAACCGCCCCTTTCATGTCGACTGCGCCGCGGCCATAAAGGATGCCGTTGGAGATATCTGCGCTGAACGGCCCGTGGGTCCAGTCGTCCTCGGCGCCTGCCGGTACGACATCCGTATGCCCTGCAAAGACGAAGTGCGGACGTCCCGATCCGATCGTCGCGAACAGGTTTTCGACGTCGGGTGTGTCCTCGTCATTGAACACAACCCTGGAGACGGAAAAGCCCGCGTCTTCAAGTACCTCTTCGAGCCGGGCCAGCGCTCCCCCTTCCGCAGGGGTTACGGACGGGCAGCGAATAAGGTCCTGGGCGATGGAGACGGCATTTGACGGCATAACGGGCGGGATCTCACGACAGAATTATGATGGAAATTGGATCAAGTCAGCTTTTGCGCCAATAGCTGTTGGGCAGCGGGCCGTTCTTGTTCGCCTGCATCTGGCTGGGCATGAAGCCGAGAACCAGGACAACGATGAGATTGACACCCGGCAGGAAAATGAGCAGAGCCCAGAAACCGCTCTGACCGATGTCCTGAAACCGCTTGATCACGATGGCGAGTTCGAACCATTGCAGCACGAAAAACAGAAGCGGGAACAACGGATTTGAACCGGCAAAAGCGCTAGGCGTCACGTCTTCCGGGTTCGGAATACCCGGGATAGACAAGAACCAGATGCGAATTGCGATACCGATGATGACCCAGACGAGCGCAAAGCAGAGCCAGTAAGGCTCCCTGCCAATCCGGCCAAAAGGGCTCAGGAGGGCCCATACCGGACCGGGTGCGATATTCGCGCTCTGAGGGGGTGTGTTCATTCAATCCGGCTCGCATAAATTAGTCTTGGACACGGAGGTAGACGCATAAGCGCCTCGGATCAAGCACCGTCGTCCCGTCAACCCTCCGCAAAAGTCGGCAGGTATCGCCGCAAGATCACGAAAAGTGTCCACATGCTGGAATTTACGCGGCGGAATTTTTATGGATTATGCACGGCAAGCATGTCTAGGGTACGGACCCATATATGAAGTCAATTTGGCGGCAGAAATGGCAAAAACTCGCGAGAAAGCGTGCGCAGAGCGGGCTTTATGCCCGGTCAAACGCGGTGACGCTGCGAGGCGAAGCCATTTTGCCGTCCTTCGGATTTGGCCGTTTTGGCCATCTGCCACGTCGCGAAAGGCTTGAAAATGAACCACATTTCCTACACTTTCGCTCCTCGCAGTTGGTCAAAACGATCCAAACCAAATTGACTTTATTTATGAGTCCGTACCCTAGTTTAATGTGATTCAAAAACAACACCGTCGGGGGGCCCCATCATGACCGGTGCTATACAAAAATTCATATCCGCCTGCACTTTAGGTTTCTTTTTTTCGATAGCCGTTTTGACAGTGTCAACGGGAATGGCTCAGGACGCATCGTCCGAGCTGCCGCCACCGCTGCAGCCCGAAGCCATGGAAAAACTGGTGTCGGACCTTGATCCGGAACAGGTCGAGGCGCTCACGGACCTGATGACGCTGCTGCAGCAAAGCGCCGCAGCGGGCGAAGCTGCGGACGCTGTGCCCGAAGGCCCCGGGCTGATCGCGCAACTGCAAACGGCTGCGGGAAATTTCGGCGGCATGGTGGTCGGGCATTTCCAGAACCTTCCCGATCTGTTCACCGGTCTGTTTTCGGCCATCGGAGCGCTGTTTTCCGGATCGATCGCGGGTCCGATACACTTTCTGATCGGCGCCATCGCCATCATTCTTGCCGCTGGCTTTGCCGCCGAGTTCCTGGTCAACCGCCTGGTGGCCAGCCGGCGTGACACGATCCAGAGCAAGTCTCCGGAAAGTCTCTTTGAAACCGTCAAGCTGGTGTCCACGCGCGCCGGTTTTGATCTCGGCGGCCTGATCGTCTTCGCCGTTGTCGCGCTGATTGTCGCGCGGGTCGCGGTTTTCGATCCCGTCACCCGCTCCTATGCCCTCGGCGCGGTCTTCTGGATCGTGTTCATGCCGAGGCTGATCGCCGCGCTATTGCGCTTCGCCCTGGCTCCCAACAGGAGCGAGTTGCGTCTCGTCACGGCCGACGATCCGACGGCGAAGTCGCTCTACCACAGCTTCACCACCCTGTTTGCCGTGGTCGGCGTCGCCTTCTTCCTGCGAAACCTGATGGAAGGCGCCGGAACGGATGCTGGCGGCACCTTCCGCTTCTTCGTCGGCTTCGGTGTCAATGCCTGGATCATCGCGGTGATCTGGAAAGCCCGCCACGGACTGACCAGTATTATCCTGGGCGAAGAGGACGATCCGACCTCGGGCCTGGAGCGGATGGCGCGGTTCTGGCCCTATTTCTCCATGGCCTTCATTGCCTTCAACTGGCTGCTGGTGCAGTTCACCGCGAGCATGGGTGTCGACGCATTGACCGCGGGCCGCTCGCTCGCCGTGATCGCGCTCGTCGTCTTTGCGCCGTTCCTCGACACGATGGTGCGCGGCATCGTTTCCCATATCGTGCCGCCCATGCAGGGAGAGGGCCCGGTTGCCGAGGCGGCCCACATGCAGACCCGGCACAGCTATGTCCGGATCGCCCGTGTCGCGCTCCTGGCGTTTCTCGTTCTGGTCGTTGGCCGGATATACGGCCTCAACCTGCTTGCGCTCGGCGGCGATGACGGCTCTGCCGTTGCCCGCAACAGCGTCATTTTCCTCCTGATACTGGCAGCCGGGTATCTCGCCTGGGAGATCACCAACCTCTGGGTCGCCCATCAGTTGGCAAAGGATTCGCCGCCCGCGGACTCCCAGGACGACGACGCGGAAATGGGTGGTGCGGGCAAATCGCGGCTTGCCACGATCCTGCCGCTGATGCGGGTGGTTCTCCAGATCACCATCATCACCCTCACCGCTCTTCTCGCGCTCAGTCAGCTCGGGATCAACATCACGCCGCTCCTGGCCGGTGCGGGCGTGATCGGCCTGGCCATCGGCTTCGGGGCGCAGACGCTGGTGCAGGACGTGGTTTCAGGCGTGTTCTTCCTGATGGACGATGCCTTCCGGCTCGGCGAATTCATCGATACGGGCGGCACCCAGGGCACCATCGAGAAGATCTCGATCCGCTCGCTCCAGCTGCGCGGAACGAAAGGCGCGGTCCACATTGTTCCCTATGGCCAGATCCCGAAACTGACCAACCTTTCGCGCGACTGGGTGATCATGAAGCTGAAATTCACGGTGCCGTTCGATACGGATGTCGAAAAGGTGCGCAAGCTCTTCAAGAAGATCGGCCAGGAAATCATGGAGATGGAAGAGTTCAAGGACGACCTGCTGGCCCCCTTCAAGGGACAGGGCGTCGCCGACGTGGACGATGTCGGCATCGTCGTGCGCGGCAAGTTCACCACCAAGCCCGGCAAACAGTTTGGCGTGCGAAAGGAAATCTACAAGCGCGTGCAAAAGGCGTTTGAAGAAAACGATATCCAGTTCGCCCGCAAGGAGGTCCGGGTTCAGCTTCCGGAAAACGCCAATCTCGACGACAAACAGAAGGAGGCGCTCGCGTCCGCCGCTGCTGCCGCCTCGGCCGCGGAAACGGGCAAACCGCCGGCATAACCGCGAGATACCCCGAACCGGCGGGCCGGCCTTGTCGGATCCCGCCTGTTCGGACCTGCCCAGTCTTTCGAAATGGAATGCTCCGGCCCGATCGGCGGGCCGGTGCGACGTAAGCCTTTCTCCTCATTGAGCGATGCCGCCTTCCGTGCCTAAAATCGGCTGTCTGTAGGAGGGCAGTCTTCTTTTAATCGGCTTTGGGAGGAAGCTGGCACATGAACGAGAATACGACGACCCCGGTCGAGCACGGGACAGACACCGCGCCAGCCGCCGGGGCATCAGGAAACGCCGCGAAAGATAAGCTCCGGCCGATGCCGCTCGTCAACAAGATCACCGCCGACGATGTGATCGATGCACTGGCCAGCGGCCTTGCCGATTTCCGCAAGGCGCCGGTCTACGGCCTCGCGATCGGCACCCTCTTTGCCGCCGGCGGCTTGTTCGTCATCCTGAGCGCCGCCGCCCTGAAAATGAGCTACCTGTCCTACCCGGCCGCCGCCGGTTTTGTCCTGATCGGCCCGTTTGCCGCGGTCGGCCTCTATGAAGTCAGCCGTCGGCTGTCGACGGGCGAGGAACTCTCCTGGTCCGCCATCCTGGGAACCATGTGGGCGCAGAAGAGCCGCGAGCTGTCCTGGATGGCCTTTGTCGTGCTTTTCATCCAGATCATGTGGATGTACCAGGTCAGGCTGCTGCTGGCCCTGTTCCTCGGGTTCAAGTCCTTCGCGACGTTCGACGAATTTCTGACGGAGGTCATCACCACACCGGAAGGCCTGATGTTCCTCGCGGTCGGACATGTCGTCGGTGCCATCCTGTCATTAATCCTGTTCTCCCTGACCGTGATTTCCTTTCCGCTGCTGCTGGAGGAAGACCGCGACTTCATCACCGCGATGATCACCAGCGTGCGCGCCGTCGTCACCTCCCCAATCCCGATGATCGGCTGGGCGCTTGTCGTGACGGCGCTGCTGATCGTGTCGATGGTGCCGGCGTTCCTCGGCCTGATCGTGGTCCTGCCCGTTCTCGGACACACGACCTGGCATCTCTACAAGAAATGTGTGGTGATCCCCGAAGAGAGCTCACAAGATGCGGTAAATTAACGAAGTTTTTCAGTGACCCGCGAATTGGCGCACCTTGCCTAAAGACAACCTTAGCCTCGCCGTGGCAAAATGTGTCCCGTATGCATGACAACCACCTTTGCGAGGACGGGGCATGAGTGAAGCGGTTAAAGCAAGGACACCCTGGTCGGGAATTGCCGGCATGGCGTTGGGTGCGATCGCGATCGTCATGGTGCTTTTTCTGCACAGTGCCGGTCCGCTCGACCCGCGACCGACCGTCGGGCAGTCGATCGGCGAAATCGCCGCGGACATCAGCGCATCCGCCCTGAAGAAGTTCAAGGGTGAAGAGTTACCGCCGCCCCAGGCGCGGCCGTGGAGCCTCGACCGCACGCTCTCGACCGTCGCCTATATTCTCGGCGGGATTGCGATCATTCTGGGCAGCGTGGGCTACGTCCTTCGGGAAAACAGGCGCGTTACGCTTGCCGCCGTGGGGTTCGGCGGCCTCGCGGTCGGTCTTCAACTGTACCTCTGGATGGTCATGATCCTCGCAGCCATGATCATTATTGGGATCATCCTGGCTCATGTCGGCGATATCTTCAGCGGATTTGGCTAGGGGCAGCCGTCTTTCGCTTAGGGTACGGACCCATAAATGCAGCCGATTTGGCGGCAGAAATGGCAAAATCTCGCGAGGAAGCGTGCGCAGAGCCGGCTTTATGCCCGGTCAAGCGCGGTGACGCTGCGAGGTAAAGCCATTTTGCCGTCGTTCGGATTTCGCCGTTTCGGCCATCTTCATCGTCGCGAAAGTCTTGAAAATGAACCACATTTCCTGCGCTTTCGCTTCTCGCAGTTGATCAAAACGATCCAAACCAAATTGACTTCATTTAGGGGTCCGCACCCTAGTCCGCCTCGATGTCCGCGGCCTTCTTGTCCTGCCATTCCCGCAACAATTCGATGTCGGTTTCCGCAGGGCGGTAGTCGACGCGCGTCAGATAAAGTCCATCGGCGGGCGCGACCGGGCCGCAGGCCTTGCGGTCACGGGCCTGAAGCGCCTTGGTGATGTCCCCCGGACCCCATTTGCCTTCGCCGACAAGCCGCAGCGAACCAACCATGGACCGGACCTGATTGTGCAGGAACGACCGGGAGGAACATTCCGCGATGACAAATTCGCCGTCCCGGAAGACACGAAAGTCCTCAAGCGTTTTTTCCGGGCTCTTCGCCTGGCAGCGTGCGTGCCGGAACGTCGTGAAATCGTGGTGGCCGACAAATTCCTGGGCAGCTTCGTTCATCGCGTCGGCTTCGAGATCCGGCTTGACGTGCCAGGCCAGACCGAGATGATGGGTCAGCGGTGGTACGCGGTTGTGGATCCGGTACCGGTAGGAGCGGCGAATTGCCGAAAAGCGGGCATCAAAGCCCTCATGCATTTCTTCGCAATCCAGGATCACGACCGGATCCGGCTGGCAGTGAAAATTCATCGCTCCCATGATCGTCCTGACCGGCCAGGTCCTTGCAAGGTCCGCGTGGCAGACCTGCCCGGTCGCATGGACGCCCGTGTCTGTTCGCCCGGCCCCGCCGATCGTGACCTTTTCACCTGAAAACGCCTTTAGGGCGCGTTCTATCACGGCCTGAACGGAAGGTCCGTTGGCCTGCCGTTGCCATCCGCAAAACGGGCGGCCGTCATATTCCACGGTCAGCTTGTATCGTGGCATTCCGGAAAGCTCTGTCTATTCGAATTCTTGGAACGGAGTGGCAAAGGCCACTTCGATGGGGAGATCCCGGGAGCCCGCGTCGGTCAGAGCCAACGCCATGAAAGCATCGCCCGCATATGGTCCCTGAACCTTGCGCGCCAGAACCGGATCGAAGCCGAAGCGCGGATAGTAGGACGGCGGACCGAGGACCAGAACAAGATCCTCCCCCATCTCCTTCAGCCGGTTCAGCGACGCGGTGATCAGCGCGGTGCCGACGCCCTGGCGCTGGTCTCCCGGCCAGACCGAAACCGGTGCAAGGCAGGCAACCTGGAGCCCCTGCCCCGGACCGATCGCTGCCGGCGTCACGCGGCTGTAGGCGACATGGCCAACCGTCTTGCCGTCCGCATTCACCGCGACCTGCTCAAGGACAAGGGCACCGCAGTGACGCAGTTTCTCGACAAGCCGTGCTTCCATGTCGGACGGAAAGGCAGCTGCCACGAGGTCGCGGACGGTGGCTTCATCCTTTGCCTCCACATCGCGGATCGTCAGGCCGCCGGCAGTGGTGTCATCGCTCATGCGTGTCTCCTGTCGCCTGCATTTTAACGTAAAGACTCATAAATGAAGCCGAAAGGCTTTGAGGCGGCGTGCCTGACCGGGCAGGAAGCCCGCTCCGCACACTCTTCCTGACGGGATCGCGCCATTTCGCATGCCATTTCAGTCTCATTTATGTGTCCGTACCCTAGTGCGGTGAATTTGAAGTTCGTTCGAAGCCCGCTGCAAATGAGTCGAACTTCAGATTCAGGTGACTAGTCCAGACGTGCCCCTACAGAAAGAGATGCGCCGCGCAGGAAGTCGGCCCCGCTCATGGGTTTCTTGCCTGCCCTTTGCACCTGCTCCAGACGGACGGCACCGGAACCGCAGGCGATCACCGGAACTTCTGTCATGTCGGCGACGTTGCCCGGCTCTCCGGAACCACCAGCTACGGAACTTCTGAGGACCTTAACGCGTTCCGGCTTGCCGCCGAGCGGCATTTCGCACCAGGCACCGGGAAAGGGTGACAGACCGCGAATGTGATTGTGCACTTCTTCAGCCATCTTCGACCAGTCGATCCTGGTTTCCTGTTTCGAAAGCTTCGCCGCATAGGTGACACCCTCCTCCGCCTGGGGCTGTTCGCCGAGCGCACCGCGTGACAGGGCTGCCAGGGCACGGACCATGAGGTCTCCCCCGAGACCGGACAGCTGATCATGCAACTCCCCGGCGGTCATGTTGGGGCCGATCGCAACGGTTTCGGACATGCAGACCGGACCGGTGTCGAGGCCTTCTTCCATGCGCATGACCTGAACGGCGGTTTCCGTGTCACCGGCCATGACGGCCCGGTTGATCGGAGCTGCGCCGCGCCAGCGCGGCAGCATCGAGGCGTGCAGGTTGAGGCACCCGTATTGCGGAGCATCGAGCACGGCCTTCGGCAGCAGAAGGCCATAGGCGACGACGACGGCAACATCAGCATCCAGCGAGGCGAGCTTGTCCTGCTCTTCAGCGTCCTTAAGGCTCTTCGGCGTAAAGACCGGAATCGCGAAGGACTCGGCGGCCTCGTGGACCGGGGACTTCTTCAGGTCCATGCCCCTGCCGGCCGGGCGCGGCGGCTGCGAATAGCAGGCAATAACGTCGTGCCCCTGTCCGACGATTTCCATGAGGGTCGGCACCGAGAATTCAGGTGTACCCATAAAGACGACGCGAAGAGACATGTGGCTCCTTTGAGCTTCACCGTTAATCCCGAGATTTTCGCCCCTTATTGCGCCTTAAGCGGTTGCAGGCAAGTGCGCATGTGGTTACCGACGAAAACGGACTTCTTTCCAGGTGCAATCGCTCGCACAATAAAGGTGTTGCGCACTTTGGAGTCATCCCGGCCAGGCGGAGCGCGAGCCGGGACCGGTGAGCCACTGTACTCGCGGCCGGTCCGGCGTTGTCGCGGCAAGGCTCGGGCTCTCCGGCCCCGGGTCTCACGCTGTTCGCCCGGGGTGACGAACGAGTGTTGAAACGCTCTCCTTCCAGAAGTCGTCCCCGATCAAGTCGGGGATGACAGCTGCGGTGAACTGAAAGTCGGCTCCGCCAAAACCCTTCTGTCATCCCGGTCAAGCGCAGCAACGCTGCGCACTGGTTAGCAATGAGCTTTTCTGCAGCGCCGTCCCGGACCTGATCCGGGACCTGCCGTGTTTCATCCGAAAAGGCCCCGGTTCGAGACCGGGGCGGCGAAGCTGGTGTGAGCGAAGCGAACATCCTTGTCGATGCCACCAATAAGCCGCGCCTTCGGCGCGAAATACCTCTGGTTTCCGGATCGGCGCGCAGCTTGCGCTGCACTTGTCCGGAATGACGGATTTACCAACCGTTTGTCATCCCAGCCAAGCAGAGCGCGAGCCGGGATCGGGGGGCCGCTTTACTCGCGGTGGATTCGCGTCTTTTCCCGCAACGCCGTCCCGGACCTGATCCGGGACCTGCCGTGTTTCATCCGAAAAGGCCCCGGTTCGAGACCGGGGCGGCGCAGAGATTGCGATCCGTCCTCCGAGACAGCGCGGTGTATTCCCTCAGGATGAGTTTTTGCTCTCTTTAGGGTCATCCCGGCCAAGCGCAGCGCGAGCCGGAATCGGGGGAGCCACTGTGCTCGCCGCCGGTCCGGCTTTGTCGCGGCAAGGCTCGGGCTCTCCGGCCCCAGGTCTCACGCTGTTCGCCCGGGGTGACGATTGGATCGTTTGAAGTCATTCCGGCTTGCAATACCGGCTGAGTGCTGCATTTCGCGGGACTAGGGTATTCACCGCCAGGCTCAAGCCAGGCCCGGCCACAGGACCTTGAGACTGTCCGTCATCATTTCCATGGCAATGGCGGCGAGGATCATGCCCATGAGACGGCTCATGACGCTGTTTGCGGTTTCGCCGAGAAACCGCTGCAGAAACGGGGCGGAGAAAAAGGTTGCGATCAGGACGGCAATCGACGCTGCAACGGCGGCGACATAGGCGATTTCCTGACTGAAATCATGTACCTGCCCGCGAAAGATGATCATGGTCGAGATCGACCCGGGGCCAAGAAGAATGGGCACCGTCAACGGGTAGATCGCCGGATTGTCCTGCGCCTTCATATTTGCCTTTTCCTTGTCGGAGCCGTGATGCACCGGGGTGCTCTGGCCGCGAATCAGGTCGAGTGCGATCAGGAGGATCAGGAAACCGCCGGCAAGCCGGAAGGCATCGAGACTGATGCCGAAAACCTTGAGGATGATGTCACCGGTCAGGCCGATCACGAGTGCGCCCGCCGACAGGCTGATCAGCAGCGTGAAGGCGACCTTGCGTTCGAACGCAGGCCCGCGGTCCGAGGTCAGGGCGAGAAACACCGGAAGATTGGCGATCGGGCTCATGATCGCAAAAAGCGCGGCAAAGGTTTTCAGGAACAGTTCCTGATCCATATGTCCGCTCCCCTTTCCACTGTCAGCTCTTGCCGGCGAGTTTTGCCTGCTTGGTGAATTTCTTGACGACCCGGTCGCGCTTCAGCTTCGACAGGTAGTCAATGAACAGTTTCCCGTTGAGATGGTCAAGCTCGTGCTGGATGCAGGTTGCCAGCAATCCATCGGCCCTGATCTCATTCTGCGCACCGTCCCGGTCGAGAAACTGTACGGTCACCTCGGACGGACGCTCGACATCCTCGAAATATTCCGGGATCGACAGGCAGCCTTCCTGATAGACCGACATATCTTCGCTCGACCAGACGATTTCCGGATTGATGAATACCATCGGCTCCTTGGGCGCGTCTTCCTTAGCGACATCGAGCACAAACATGCGCTTCAGAATGCCGATCTGGCTCGCCGCCAGACCGATGCCGGGAGCGTCGTACATGGTCTCGAGCATATCGTCGGAGAGCGCGCGGATGTCATCGTCGACAGTCGCGACCGGCGCACACACCTCGCGCAGGACCGGGTCCGGTATTGTTATGATCGGGCGTTTTGTCATGCGCCTGACATAGGCAATAGCGCGGCGGGGGTCAACGCGGAAATCAAGGGCTTCAGGCGTGTTTTCAACGTTTTCGGAAACGGTTGCGGATGTGCCTTGCGGCCGAATCGTTCTATGTTTGTTTCATGAACGAGATTCTGTTTGAGTTGAGCGGCCGTCCGGTGACGGCGCTTGAGGCTGCCATTGCGGGCGGCCTGTTCCTGCTTGCGCTGATTGTCTGGCTGGTTCTGAAGACCATGCGCCAGATCCGCGAACGCGCGGACGCGGACAGTGCCGCAACGGAGCGGATCCACGAACTGGAAAGCCATCTGTCGCAGCTTCTGAAATCCCAGGGCGAAATGACGGGCCGCATGCAGACGATGGCGGAAGTGTTCGGCACGCGGCAGTCGGACATGATGCGCGCCGTCAACGAACGTCTCGACGGCATGGGGCACAAGCTCGGCCTGTCGATGTCCGACACGACAAAGAAAACCCAGGACGGCCTCAGGCAGTTGCACGAGCGTCTCGCGGTGATCGACCGGGCGCAGCGGACCATCACCGACCTGTCCGGACAGGTCGGCCAGTTGCAGGCTATCCTGTCGAACAAGCAGACGCGGGGCGCCTTCGGGCAGGGACGGATGGAAGCGATCATCCAGGACCAGATGGCGCCCAGCACCTACTCGTTCCAGGCGACGCTTTCCAACAACAGCCGTCCGGATTGCCTCGTTCACATGCCGAACGGCGCGCCATCCCTGGCAATCGATGCCAAGTTTCCGCTCGAGGCCTTCAATCTCCTGCGCAACGCGGAAACGGAGGAACAGCTGAAATACGCCCAGTCGCAGTTCCGCCGTGACTTCGCCAAACACATACAGGACATCAGCGAAAAATATCTTCTGCCGGGCGAAACGCAGGATACCGCGTTTCTGTTCGTTCCCTCCGAAAGCGTGTTCGCGGAGCTGAATGAAGGCTTTGAAGACCTGATCCAGAAGGCGCACCGGTCCCGGGTGGTGATCGTGTCACCGTCGCTGCTGATGCTGTCGATCCAGGTGATCCAGTCCGTCCTGCGGGATGCCAAGATGCGCGAACAGGCGCATCTCATCCAGGCGGAAGTCGGTCACCTGATCACGGATGTCGGCCGTCTCAACGATCGGGTCGGCAAGCTGCAGTCCCATTTCGCGCAGGCGAACAAGGATATCGACCAGATCCTCATCTCGACCGACAAGATCACCAAGCGGAGCCGCAAGATCGAGGACCTGGAGCTCGGAGAAGCGGAAGCGCAACGCGAAGAGGTGGCCGAGCCCCGTGAGCCCCGGCTGTCGCTGGCTCCTGAAGCCTAGGGTACGGACCCATAAATGAAGTCAATTTGGTTTGGATCGTTTTGACCAACTGCGAGGAGCGAAAGCGCAGGAAATGTGGTTCATTTTCAAGCCTTTCGCGACGTGGCAGTTGGTCAAAACGGCCAAATCCGAAGGACGGCAAAATGGCTTCACCTCGCAGCGTCACCACGCTTGACCGGGCATAAAGCCCGCTCTGCGCACGCTTCCTCGCAAGATTTTGCCATTTCTGCCGCCAAATCGGCTTCATTTATGGGTCCGTACCCTAGGGTACGTCAGGCGGTATCCAGCCGGCGGGCGTTGGTGACCGCGCCCCATTCCGTCGCAGCAATACGCTCGACCGCACTGTCGAGCGGCTCATACGCCACCGTCATCGTAAACCCGTTTGCGTGCAGCAGCATGTTGGGCGCAGTGACAATCCCCACATGCCCCTTCCAGAACACGAGATCCCCGCGCAGAAAAGCCGATGGGTCATCGTGCGGGATTTCATGCCCGGCATTGTGTTCCTGCATGTCACTGTCGCGCGGGATGTCGACACCGCCGGCCTGCGCGGCCAGTTGCACAAGCGCGGAACAATCCAGCCCGACGCTGGTGCGCCCGCCCCACAGATAGGGGGTGCCCAGCATTTCCTCGGCAACACCGACCCAGTCCTTGTCGACATCGTCGAGGCCGACCAGATGCTTGCCGACAACCGCCGAGCCGTCGCTCAACAGCGCATATGTCAGCCCCCGCGTTTCCGCCTCGCCGACGACCGTTACCTTCGATCCGATCGAGAGAAAGCCCAGCGGCGGGAACTTCAGATCCGGTCCCGGATAGCGATAGGTTCGAAGCGCGCGGACCCGGTGTGTTGCCGCCTTCACAGGTCCCAGCCCGTCTGAAGAAATCCAGCCGACATATCCGTCCGTGTCCAGCTGCCCCCACGCCCAGCCTTCCGCGGTCTTTTCGTAAACGGTCACCCACTCGCCGCAAAGGACCTCGGTATCGATGGGACAATCCGGCCGGGGCTCCGGCCGCATGGCAAGACTGTCGGCCGTTACCTGCAGGACCTCGCCCTCGACGAAACGCTCGGCTTCGATCCGGCCCTGATAGTCCAGTGCCGCCAGATCGAGGCGAACCGGGTGAAGACGGCGGTCGAACAGGTTTTTCATTTTCAAATCGGTTTCCAGACTGGAACGTGACAACTATCGGGGCAATTCCCCAGCCTTGTCTACCACGAGATCACCCAGGTGTTCGAGGTAAAGAGCACCCTCGACCGTGCGCGTGATGATCACGTTGCGCTTGTCGGCCTCGTCGCGCTTGCGCGACAGCAGCCGGAGACCGCCGAGCGTGTCAAGCGCGCGGGTGATGGCCGGCTTGGTCACGTTCAGCTTGGCGGCAAGACCCCTCACCGTGTGCGGCGGCGGCTCGAGATAGACCGTCAGCAGGATTGTCAACTGGCGCGCCGACAGGTCCTGCTCGCTGTCCCGCACCAGCGCCAGGTTGACTTCGTGCAACAATTTCAGTGCCTGAGAGGCGCGTATGTCGACAACCATGACCGAACCGAATTTACTCCTTGGTCACAGCTATCGAAACACAAAAACGTTTCGGACCCGTTATTGTGAAGTGGCATATCGCTCCGAGATGACATCGAAGAGACACCTGATGCCCTGAGCGTCGCCACCTGCCGTCTTGCCCGGCTTGTCCGCAGGCGCCCAGCCGTAAATGTCGAAGTGCACCCAGCTTTCCGTGTTCTCGACAAAGCGCGACAGGAACAGGGCGGCGGTGATCGAGCCCGCGAAGCCGGTGCCGGACGTGTTGATGTGATTGATGTCCGCAACCTTGCTGTCGAGATATTTCATGTAGGGCTGCCAGAGCGGCAGACGCCAGAGCGGATCCGCCGAGGCTTCCGCCACAACGGCAATGTCATCGGCGAGGCTTTCGTCATTCGTGTAAAAAGGCGGCAGATCCGGTCCGAGAGCAACCCGCGCCGCACCGGTCAATGTTGCCATGTCGATCATGAGATCCGGCGTTTCCTCGTCTGCGAGCGCAAGCGCGTCGCCCAGTATGAGCCTGCCTTCCGCATCGGTGTTGCCGATCTCCACGCTCAAGCCCTTGCGGCTCGCCAGAACGTCTCCCGGACGGAAGGCGCTGCCGGCAACCGCATTTTCGACACAAGGGACAATCACACGCAGACGCACGGGAAGGCCGGCGGCCATGATCATGGAGGCAAGACCCAGGACATTTGCCGCTCCGCCCATGTCCTTTTTCATGAGCGACATGGAGTTGCCAGGCTTCAGATTCAAACCGCCCGTATCGAAGACGACGCCTTTGCCGACAAGCGTCACCTTGGGATCGGTGTCCCTGCCCCAGGTGAAATCGGCAAGGCGCGGCACCCTTGAGCTGGCGCGTCCGACCGCGTGCACCATCGGGAAATCTTCCTTGAGCAAATCCTCGCCGACGACAATGCGTCCCGAGCCGCCATGCACCTGAAAAAGATCTGCGACGGCAGCAGCCAGTTCTTCCGGTCCGAGGTCATTCGCTGGCGTGTTGATCAGATCGCGTGCCAGCTGCACACCATCCAGAATGACGCCGATCCGGTCCAGATCGACATCCGTGCCGACGCCGAGCCTGGAAGTCTTGCCCGACGGCTTCAGGTAACGCTCGAAGCGATAGGACGACAGCCCAAACCCCAGCGCTGCCTGTTCCTGATCGGGGAACCCCTCTGCAAGGGCATAGTCCCCTTTCGGCAGGCTCTTGACCAGCGCGCCAAGCGCAAAGGGGTGCGGCAATCCGCTGTCTTCAACACCAAACAGAACCACTGCGCCGTCCCCGTTGTCCCGGGGTATCAGCAACGAAGACGCGGGTTTGCCCGTGAAGGCGTTGAAACTGCACCATTGGCCCGCACTGTCCCCGAGCTCTGAAAGAGTGCTTTCAAGCGACGCCTCGGTGACCGCGATGATCGGGGTGGCTTCGGGCATGTCGGATTTGCGGACCAGGGATTCGCGCACGTTTGAAACTCCATGAAACGGGATTGCCGGTCTCCACAGGTAAGCCGCCTTCGCGAAAGACGCAATACGGGTGCAAAATCGCTCACCTTTCTTGCAAATCGCAACGGCGCTTAACCATCCATTAGGGTTAATTATTTATTTCTCTAAGGGACCTTCACAGCTGCGGACAACAAGGATGTTGAAAATGCAAGCGCCCAGAACAGGATCCGTCTCACGCCGCAAGAGAGCGGCGTCTGCGCTCGTAGCCTTGACCGCACTTGCGCTGGTAACCGGATGCGCGTCGAACAAGTCCAATACCAGCACCTATTCTCCCGCCAACGGGACCCACACCGTCAGCCCGGGGTCAAACCTGGCGCGGGCGGAAGTCTCCAAATGGGCCAAAACCTACGAAAAGGACCGCACCAACCGGACCGCTGTCCTTGGCTACGCCAATGCCCTCAACCAGAACGGCCAGATAGAACAATCTCTGGCGGTGCTCAGAGCCGGTGTCATCGCGCACCAGAAAGACCGCGAGATTGCCTCCGCCTATGGCAAGATCCTCGCGATGAACGGCCGTTTCGACGAAGCCCTCAACGTACTCCGCCGCGCACAGCGGCCCGACTTGCCCGATTGGAAGATCATGTCGGCGGAAGCCGCGATCTACGACCAGACAGGCAAGCATGAGAAGGCGCGCAGCCTTTACAAGCAAGCACTCAAGATCGCACCGGACGACCCGAGCCTCTTGAACAATCTCGGACTGTCCTATCTCCTGTCCAACAAGCTGCCAGACGCCGAATACACCTTGAGGCGTGCCGCCAGCCTGCCCGGTGCGGACAGCCGCGTGCGCCAGAACCTGGCACTCGTTCTGGGCATCCAGGGAAAAGTCGAAGAAGCCGTAGAAGTTGCCACTTCCGAGCTCGATCCGCGGCAGGCCAAGGCGAATATCGCCTATCTGCAGACGATGATGCAGAGCCGTCAGCGCAGCTGATGCTGACCTGCATGCGGGACAAGCCGTGTTCCGGCTCCGCCTTCAGGTGATCCCTGGGCGATGGACCCATAAATGAGACTGAAATGGCATGCGAAATGGCGAAATCCCGTCAGGAAGGGTGTGCGGAGCGGGCTTCCTGCCCGGTCAAGCACGCTGACGACACGGGGTGAAGCCATTTCCATGTCCTTCCTATTTGACCGGATTGCGCCTCCCCGGCGTCGCTAAAGGCTCGAAAATGAACCACATTTCCTGCGCTTCCGCGCCTTGACGAGAAGCGAGCAGCCTCAAACCATTTCCGCCTCATTTATGGGTCCATCGCCTAGTCGGTGATCCGCACCCGATCGCTTTCCAGAAGGTCCCCGACCCAGTCGGGGACGCGCATTCCGGCCGCGACCTTTTCGTCCTGTGCCTGCTCTGCCGCGCGCACTCTCTCAAGGTTGGCGATGACATCGTCCAGTCTTTCGAACGGGACGACCACAACGCCATCCCGGTCGGCGACGATCATGTCTCCCGTCTCCACCTCCTGTCCGCCGATCTGGATCGGCATGCCAACGGACCCGGGACCGGACATGTGCGGAGACGCCGGCGTTATGCCGGCGCACCAGACCGGAAGGCCGACCTTCACGATCCCTGTGTAATCACGCATGGGACCATCGGTGACAAACCCAGCCGCACCGCAGTTTCTCATCATGCCGACAAGACCATCTCCACCTGCGGCGCAACCGGTGTGCGCTGCAAAGGCAGAAACCACGACATCACCGGGCCGAATGTAGTTGAGTGCGGCAAATGCAGCCAGGACGTCGGCAGCACCGCAATCGGCGGTGAGTGCAGGTCCGGCGGCTACACAATGCAGGTCCCGGCCAAATCCCACCGGCCCGATGTTGTGTGACAAGGCGCCTCCCCCGTGAAGCGCATCGACCACAAATCCGGTCGATACGTTTTGAAAAGACGCGATCTGCTGATCCGTCGGCCGCCTCATCGAGGCCGTGATCGTCAGGATTGGAGGGGCTTCGATCATATCGATATCCTTCAGCGCATTTGGAATCATTGACTGTTGTCGGGACCTGTCGCCGACCTGACAAGTCACATCGCCCGGTCAAACGGCCAGTTGCTCCAAAATACCTCTTCCGGATACGCGAAAGCCCCGCCGATCGGCGAGGCTTCGAACTGTGCATTTCGGCGCGCAGAAACGCGATTCCTTCCGCTTTAGAAGCCGTCCAGGTCCATGACCTGCATGACGGCCGGGCTCATGATGATGAAGAACAGGACCGGCAGGAAGAAAATGATCATCGGAACCGTCAGTTTCGGCGGCAAAGACGCAGCTTTCTGTTCGGCAAACAGCATGCGCTGTTCGCGCGTGTCGTCGGCCATCGTGCGAATTGCGGTGCCGACCGGCGTTCCGTAACGTTCTGCCTGGACAAGCGCCATCATCACGTTCTTGACACCATCGACGCCAGTCCGTTTGGCAAGGTTCTCGTAAGCCGTCCGGCGTTCGCTGAGATAGGACAGCTCGGCTGTCGTCAGCGACAATTCCTCGGCCAGGTCGACGGACTGGATACCAACCTCTTCGGCGACCTTCTGAAACGCGCCTTCGATGGACATGCCAGACTCGACGCAGATCAGCATGAGATCGAGAGCATCCGGCCAGGCGCGCTGGATGTTGAGCTTGCGCTTGTCGATCTTGTTCTTGAGGAACAGGTTCGGCAGGAATGCGCCAACGCCGGCGATTGCGATGGAAAGGCACACCTTGGTCACCGTCGGCAACCAGTCCGGGATCACCACCAAGGAATAGAACAGCGCTATGACCAGCAGGAGGACCGGAATGGCAACGCGCGCCGTCAGGTAATAATAGAGCGGCGCGGCACCGCGATAACCGGCCATCCTCAACTTGTCGTTCGTGCTTTCGTCGGAAAGCATTTCCCTGAGATTGAGCTGATCGACCAGGCTCTTCATCTGGGCCTTGGGCTGATTGCGAAGAGAGGCGCGGGCGTCCTGTTGCTGGTTGGCATGCATACGCGCGCGCTCCTTGGCGCGCAGCTTGTCGCGCTCAAGGGCAACCGACTTCATGCGGGTCTTCAGCGTGTCACGCGACAGGATGGGCGCCACCAGCGAGAAGATCGTGCCGGTGACCGCGACCATGGCGAGCAACCCTGCAAGAAACTGGCTCGATGCAATTGTTTCCAGATCCATGCCGCCCCCTTAAAAGTCGAAGTTGATCATGTGGCGCATGACCATGATGCCGATGAACATCCAGAAGAGGCATCCGCCAATGATGATGTTTCCACCTGTCGTGGTGAACAGCAGGCTGATGTAATCCGGCGCAATCAGATAAATGATGCCGCCGACGCCGAATGGCATGGCACCAATGATCATGGCCGACGACTTGGCTTCCGAACTCAGTGCCTGGATCTTGCCCTTGAGCGATTTGCGGCCGCGCAGAACCTTGGAAAGGTTTCCAAGCGCTTCGGCCAGACCACCACCGGCCTTTTGCTGAATGGCGACCACAATCGCGAAGAAATTCGCCTCCGCAACAGGCACGCGCTCCGGCAGTTTGGCAACGGCATCGGCAAGGGAGAGGCCCATGACCTGCGTCTCGGTGATCTTGCGGAATTCAGTCGCCACCGGCTCGCGGGATTCGCGGGCAACCACCTTGATACAGTCCGCAAGCGGCAACCCCGCCTTCACGCCACGCACGATGATGTCGACACCGTTGGGCAATTCTTCCAGGAACTTGTTGAAGCGGCGCTTGCGCTTGTTGCCGACCCACCAGCGCGGAAAGCCGAGAGCACCGGCAAAGCCGGCTGCAAGTGTGATCCAGATATTGCCGGTGGCAACGAAGCCGACCAGGAGGAAAACAAAGCAGGAGACAACGCTGAAAATGACGAAGTGCTTCATTTCCCAGGCGAGACCCGCCTGCTCCATCTTGACCTTCAGCGAGACCCTTTGCTGCCTGTGATGCTTGGCCTTCTGCCGTTCCTCGAAATCCTTGAGCTGATCCTGGATCGACTTCTTGCGGCGGTCGTTGTCGCGGATCTGTTTCCGCTGTTTTTCGGATTGCGGGCGCGCCGCCACTGCCAGCATGCGCTGATCGCGGCGTTTCGTACCGGAGAGCGAGGGCGCGAACAGGCTGAAAATCAAACCGCCGACGGCAAACATGACAAGAAGCGCAACGGCAATCCCGGTCACCTGTGGGGTCAAAAAGTCTTCAAATCCGGACATTCGGTTCTCATTCCGCTACATAGTCAGGCAATTCGGCGGCATCGAGTGCCTGCGCCAAACGTGATTCCTCGCCAAAATAGCGCGCGCGTTCCCAGAACTTCGGCCGGCCGATGCCGGTGGAACGGTGACGGCCGATGATGCGTCCATTCGGATCTTCACCGACAATGTCGTAGAGGAAGACGTCCTGCGTGGTGATGATGTCACCCTCCATGCCGACCACTTCGGTCACATGCGTGATACGACGGGAACCGTCTCGCAGGCGGGCCGCCTGAACGACCACGTCGATCGACGAGACGATCATTTCCCGGAGTGTTCTGGAAGGCAGCGAGAAGCCGCCCATCGTAATCATGGATTCAAGCCTGGAAAGTGCTTCGCGAGGCGAGTTGGCATGGAGCGTACCCATCGAACCGTCGTGACCCGTGTTCATGGCCTGAAGCAGGTCGAAGGCTTCCGGGCCACGCACCTCGCCCACGATGATGCGCTCAGGACGCATACGCAGACAGTTCTTCACGAGATCGCGCATCGTGATCTCGCCTTCACCTTCCAGGTTGGGAGGGCGGGTTTCAAGGCGCACGACATGAGGCTGCTGGAGCTGAAGTTCCGCAGAGTCCTCGCATGTGATGATGCGTTCGGTGCTCTCGATATAGGCGGTCAGACAGTTCAGGAGCGTTGTCTTGCCTGAACCGGTACCGCCGGAAATCAGGACATTACACCGTGAGCGCCCGATAATCTGGAGGATCGTCGACCCTTCCGGCGTTATCGAGCCGAACTTGGTGAGCTGGTCGAGTGTGAGCTTGTCCTTCTTGAATTTACGAATCGTGAGCGCGGGACCGTCGATCGAAAGCGGCGGTGCAATCACGTTCACACGGGAGCCGTCTGGCAGGCGCGCGTCACAGATCGGGCTGGCATCGTCGACGCGGCGGCCGACCTGGCTCACGATCCGCTGACAGATGTTCATCAGCTGGGCATTGTCGCGGAAGTTCACGCCCGTCTGCTCGACCTTGCCGGCGGTCTCGATATAGACCGTATGCGCGCCATTGACCATGATGTCGGCGATGTCGTCGCGTGCCAGAAGCGGTTCCAGCGGCCCATAACCCAGAACGTCGTTGCAGATGTCCTCCAGCAGGTCCTCCTGCTCGGCGATGGACATGATGACGTTTTTCAGGGCAATGATGTCATTGACGACGTCCCGGATCTCGTCGCGGGCATCTTCCGCATCAAGGCGTGCCAGCTGCGACAGGTCGATCGCCTCGACAAGCGCGTTGAAGATCTGCGCCTTGGTTTCGTAATACTCGTTGTTCTTCTTTTTCGGTGCAGGCGCAGGTGCCTTGGCTTCCGGTGCCGGCGCAGGCGTCGCTGCGGGCGCAGGAGCAGCTGCCGGAGCGGGTGCTTTTTCGCTCTCCGCGGGCTTGGCCTGGGCTTCCGGCTCAACGGGCGGAGCCGGAGTTTGCGTCTCCGCAGACGGTTCCGGCACGCCTCCGGGCACGCCTTCCGGACGTGCTGTCTGCGCTCCAGACGATGAATTGCCGCGTCTTCCAAACATAGCGATCTTTCAGCTCCGCTTACGAACCAGTTAACCGGACTTTCGTTTCAATTTAGAAAACAAGCCCCCCAGGCCAGACCGCGTCACCTTTGGCGGCTGAACCTTGCCGGAAATGGCATTCGCGAGGTCGTCGAACTGACGCGCCACGGCGTGCTTTCCGTCCATTTCACTGATCATCTGGCCGTTATTTGCCGCTGTTCCGAACAGTTGCGGTTCAAAGGGAATGGCCGCCTGAACCGTGAGCCCTAGGGCGCTTGCGAATTCGTCCGGCTTGATTTCGGGCCGCTTGGGAACATTGACCTTGTTCATCACGAGATGTGGCGGGCGGTCATTCGGACGCAGTTGCTTCAACATGTCCACGGCGTTTTTCGCATTGCGCAGATTGGCCAGATCGGGTTCTGCCACAAGCACAATCTCGTCCACATTCAACAGCGTGTTCTTGACCCACGCGTTCCAGGTATGCGGAACGTCAAGCACGACGTTGGGCACACTCGCGCGCATTGTTTCAAACAACAGCTCGAACGATTTCTCACTGTGGTCATACGTTCTTTCCAGCGTGGCCGGTGCTGCCAGCAAGCTCAGATGTTCGCTGCACTTGGAAAGAATGCGGTCAAGATATGTCTCATCCAGACGGTCAGGCGAGGAAATCGCTTCGAAAACCCCCTGCAGCGGGTCCTGATTGTAGTCCAGACCGGCCGTTCCGAACGGCAGGTCGAGATCCGTGACAACGACTTCACTCTGGAAATTGCGCCCGAGCACCCACGCGCTGTTGTGGGCGATGGTGGAAGATCCGCAGCCACCCTTGATGCCGAAAAATGCGGTCGCCCGGCCCAAAGGTTCGGATTCGGGATCCGCGTACAACTCCGCGATCGCGCCGATCAGCTGATAGACATTCACCGGTGAGATCAGATACTCGCTCACGCCGCGTGCGATCAGCTCACGATAGAGGAGAACATCGTTCATGTTGCCGATCACGATCACCTTCGTGCCCGCGTCGCAATACTCGGCCAGTTGATCGAGACTGGTCAGAAGCTCTTCTCGCTGCCCGTTGGTTTCCACGATAATCAGATTGGGCGTCGGTGCCTGGGCGAAGACGTCGACTGCCGCGGGGATGCCACCCATTTCCAGCTTGAGATGCGCCTTCGCCATCCGGCGGTCTTCCATCGCCGTTTCGGCCATGTGCATGGTCGCGTCGGTCAGACAGAAACCGTGCACGGTAATCCTTGGCACAGATCCGATATTCGCCGTGTCCTCAGCCGCTGCGTACTGGATTTCAGCAGGTTCCGACATAGGGTCGAGATAGCCCGGCGTGTCCTGTAGTTCTGCGTTCGTGCTCATTCTTCCACCTATTCTGAGACTTCTGCCCCGACACCTTCAGAGAACGTGCCTGTCGTGTCCGTACCACCGCGGTAGTTTTCGAAGACGACAGCGCGCCGTGCCTGATCAGACGGCGTTGACGCCCTCGGCGTCAGCAAATCCGAAGGATTGTCGACCATCGACGCAAGGTTCGACTGCGTCGCACACCCGAAGTTTTCGTATTCGGTGTTCTCGCCGATGCCGCCGCCGATATTTTTCGGCCAGGACCCGCACGGTCCGGCTGTTGCCTGCATCGCCGCATAGGACAAGCGGATCGGTGCCTCGGCCTTGGGATCCTGCACCGCATAGGTTCGCGTCGAGATCCGGGATTTGCTAACACCGCCACGCTGGAGCGCGGTCCGGATGTCGCCGGTCACCGCATGAACGGCAGCTTCGTTGGCACCACCCGATGGCACGAGGATTTCAACAGATCCATTTCCCTTTCTGCGGGCCTCGGCACCGAATGCCGTAATCGTGTTTTCAATCGGGCCGTAGAGATTGCGGGTATTCTGCCCGATCGGCAGATCCAACGTCTCGGGCTCCTCCGTGATGACAATCGGATGTCTGTAGCGATAGTCATGAGAGGCAAGCAATTCCGCGTTGCTCTGAGTCCTGTTCTGGCAGCCGACCAAGGCCAGGCACCCTGCGAACAGGAGGAGGGATTTGGATGCGGCAGATAGCCGGACTGTCTTTTTCGTCTTCATCCGTCGATCCTCACTTGTAGATAAAGCCGACCTGGCCGTGGTATTCGCTCTGAACCACGTCACCCGTCGGATTGAAGATTTTGTTTAGCCGGTTCAGGAAGATGGTCTCCGCGTCCGACGGGGGCAGCAAATTCTTGTCTGGCCGTACGACCTTGTTCCGTGCAATCGGCCGGACTACATAGGGCGTCACGAAGACCGTCAGTTCGGTCTGATCACGCAGGAAGTCACGGCTCTTGAAGAGTGCTCCGAGGATCGGGATCTGCATCAATCCGGGGATGCCTTCAATGGATTGCTGGTAGGATTCCTGCAGCAGTCCGGCCATCACCAGAGTGCCGCCTGACGGCAGCTCCACGGTTGATTCGGCCCGCCGGACCTTGAGCGCGGAGATGGTGATGCCGCCGGCGCTTACCGCACCTTCGTTGCTGAGTTCGCTCACCTCCGTCAGGACACGCAGGCTGATGCGGCCTTCAGAAAGAACCACCGGGGTGAAGTCCAGCCCGACACCGAATTTCTTGAATTCGACGGTGACGGTGTTGTCTTCCTGGGCGATCGGGATCGGGAATTCACCACCTGCCAGGAAACTGGCGTTTTCGCCCGAAATCGCTGTCAGCGTCGGTTCTGCAAGGGTTCGGATCACGCCTTCCCTCTGCAGGGCTTCAATTTCCGCATTGATCGACGCAGCCCCGCTCAGGAAACTCACGCCTGCCGTCGCCTGGTTGACGATCGACGGGTTGACGTTGAAGCCCGGCTGGTTGCTGAAGTTCGGCGTGAAGTTCCCGGTGCCGACGTTGCCGTTGAACTGAACGCCGAGCTGTTTGATGATCGACCGCTCCACTTCGGCGACTGTCACCTTCAGATGAACCTGATCCTTGCCTTCGACGGCGATCAGGTTGACCACGTCCGTTCCATCATCATCGCCCTGGAAACGCGCTGCGATATCGGCAGCCTGCTGTGCCTCGAGCGTGCTTCTTGCCGTGCCGCTGAGGATGACGTTTCCGTTGATGGATTCTGCCGAGATGTTGGATCCCGGGATGAGTTTCCGGATGATTCTGGCCAGGTCCGACGTGTCGCTTTCCACACGGATGTCGAAGCTTGCGAGTTCGCGGCCGCTGCGGCTGAACAGGACCAGCCTTGCCTGCCCTGCCGTATTTCCGAGAACAAAAATGCGCCTTGGCGTTCTGAGTACCGCATCGGCGATTTCCGGATTGGAAATCAGCACATCCGCCGCATCTTCAGCCAGATTGATGACCACCGAGCGGCCAATGCCGACGTTGAGGATTCGTCCGCTTGCGCGTTCCCCTGCGGCCACATGCACCTGGCTCGGGAAATTGCTTTGAGCCTGCGCTGCCGGCATCACCGCCGAAAGGAAGGCCGCCACGATTGCAGCTGCTGCCACAAATCTGAGAATTTGGTTTTTCATCGCGCCCCTCATGCTTGAGGTCCTCGTCAGATCCGCTTTCATCTCGAGACCTTCTTGCTGGTGATGCCGTACTTCACGTAACTCACATCGTTACGGCGGCTCTTGTCTTCTTCGGCATCGTCCGCCGAGTCCTGTGCGCTGCGCAGAGCGAGGGAAATCGTTCCAGTCTGCTGCGCCTGAGCGACGATTTCCGATTCAGAGAGCGTGAGTTCCAGGGTTGCCGTCTTCTTGGGTGAGAGGTTTTTCTGGTCCTGCTCGCCTGCCGTGGTCGCATCGATCGCCAGCACTTTCTTGTTTTCCAGTATGGTTTCGCTGAAGACGATATCGTCAAGGTTCCGCGTCAGGATGAGGTCGACCTTGTCACCCGGCAGGATGAACCCGCCAGCGGTCGTCTCTTCTTCCACGCTGACCGCGATAGCGCGCTTGCCCTTCGGCAGGATCGCCGACATGAAGCCCTTGTCGGTATTGATCAAACGCTCCGGCCGGATCGGTTCGCCGGCAAAGATCGGCGCTTTGGCGATTTGGCCCAGGAACTCCTTTTCCGCGGTCGGGTCGGATGTCTTGGTGACCGACCCCCTCGGCAGGGCCTCCTCGGGCCAGTCGGCCCAGGCGAAATTGTCGTTGGTCAGCTTCCCGCCCAGCGGAATGTCGACTTCCGCGACCAGAACCTTCACCTTCGATGTCTCGACAGGCGCCTGGACAATTTGTGGAGCGGGTTCACCGCCACCTGACAACATGACCATGCGGAATGCCAGCAGACCTGCGACCACCGCGACGACCAGTACTAAGATTCGAGCGAATTTCATGGCAAAAACCCAATGATCCTGTGCGCAATTGCGTTTCGTGAAGACAGGATGACGGGTAATTGGTCAAAACATGGTTAATCAGGAGTAGAAGTTTTTGGTTAATTTCCGTTAACTTTACTAAAAAACGTCTAAATCCCTTTCAATTTGCGAAAAACTAGACGCCAAAAACCGAATACGCACAACGGATCAGGCACTATCTTTGGCGCATTATAAAAGAACAACCGATTGATAGTGTGCTGGTGACGGCCAGCGCTCCGGCACTTGCGTCAACTGAGACAGTCGCACGCCGAAGGCCTGTTTATCCACACATCATGCGTCACCCGCAAAGCCGTGTCGGGCGCGAAGCCATACCGCGGCCGGACGATCAGGCACGGTGATTCGCGGATAGCGAGTGCCCATTTACAATGACACCCAAGTCGCGGGATTTGCGGAGATGCTGTTGAGATTTAGGCCATACCCTCATCAACCAGGCCGTAATGGCGCTGCAAACGGCGACGGGATGCAAGGAAAAGTACGAAAAGCGGTTTTTCTGCCCGGTTGAGCGCATTGACGAAGCAGGCCGAAGCCGTTTGCCGGGCCATTGCGATCTGGTCTATGAGGGCATGACCTAAAGTCCGGAACCGATCATCTGGAACCAGGCGGTCGCGGGATAGACCTGAAGGCCGGCAATCGCAATCGTTATCCCGTAGGGTATGCCGCTTTTCCGATCATGAAGCCGCACGATCCATTCCTGCCTCGAAAGCGCATTCGGCAGCACCACGTTGGAGCGCACATAAAGCAGACCAAGTGTCAGAAACATTCCGTAGAGGGAGACGAGCACGACGAAGGCAGCAAGTTCCGGCGTTAACCCGATCCACAAGGCCATTGCGGTCAGAAACTTTGCATCGCCACCGCCCATCCAGCCGCATGTCCAGAAGACGAAACAGACCGGAAAGACAACAAGTGCCCCAAGACCATGGGTCCCCCAGGCCGCGAGCGGCAAGCCGGTCGCAAGGGAAACAATGATGAACCCGGCAATAAGAAGGATCGAAACCCGGTTTTGTATGGTCATGGTCAAAAGATCCGAGGCCCCGCCGAACGCGACCAGCATCGGGAAAACGACCAGCAATGCAGCTTCGAGCATGAAGCACCCGTTTCTTGTTTCAGCGGATCGATTTTAGTCGTGCCGGGTTAACGAAACACGGACTGTTCAACAAAAAACGGGCGGTAAAACCGCCCGTTTCCGTTTCGGCGCACCTGACTTGGTGACGCGATGTCTGCCGACGCTTACTTGATCGAGTCGTCGAGCTGAACAGCAATGTTGCTGAACACGTTGGTCAGGGACGTACCGGCCAGTGCAACAGCGGCGATGATCACGATGGACAGAAGACCAGCGATCAGGCCGTATTCGATTGCAGTTGCGCCAGATTCGTCTTTAGCGAAACGTTTCATAAGAGATTTCATTGTATTTGCTCCAAGTACCACTGAGTTGACAGCTTCAAGTTCGCCGGATCTTTTTTTGGTCCGTTCGAACATGAACTCACCTTAGGGCTCAGAGCTTTCCAACCAGTTAAAACAACCTCAGAAACCAGCGTTAATCGTGATATTGTTTGCCATAGTTAAAATTTGGTATAGATAAAAAACAGTTAAGGCATGAATATTACTAAAGTATTTTTGTAAAGTATTTTTGATTGTCTTTGCCTTGGCCGCCACCATACTCTTGTTCTTAGATTTTCACTCAACCCCTCAACGTATTTGTTTTGCCTTCACCTGCAATTATTTTTCTACCCGCCGTATAAATGACATGTGACGTTCATTCTGCCGCCCTTTTTTCAGAACTGTTTCGAAAATAATCACAAAACAATTCGAACACGAACTGCAACCGGACAATAGAACAGTCCGTTTTGAATTTTCTCCGCGTTAGCAGATCGTTCACCACGTTTGCGGCATCATCTCGTAAGGATCGACTCGAATGGAGTATTCATAAGCATGTTTATGAACCTAATCAGATGGACCGGCGTGCTTGTGTTGGCTGTTCAAGCAAGCACCGCAATGGCTCAGGATGGACCGGTAATGGTAACAGTGGACCGTGCGAAGATCTTCCGGATTGAAGATGGCGCGTCTGCCGTGATCGTCGGCAACCCGTTCATAGCGGACGTATCTCTGTTTGACGACAATACCGTCGTCGTCACAGGCAAGAGCTACGGTTCGACCAACCTGGTCATTCTGGACGCCAACAGCAAACCGATCGTCGATGAAGTCATAACAGTGCGCGCTTCGGACGAAGATGTGGTTGCCGTTTATCGCAAGTCCATGCGCACATCCCTTTCCTGCAGCCCGAACTGCGAGCCGACGCTTCGCCTCGGTGATGGTTTGGAAAGTTTCAAGAACGTTGCTGAACAGGCCACCAACAGAAACTCGTTGGCGGCCGAGGCTGCGGGCGTCGAGTAACCGCCCAGAAACGTGAGAGAACGATGATTGGCAGACTAAAACACACGCGCTTCCCCGGCAGGAGAAAGATCAAGTCTTTCGCGAAAGACCGGGACGGTGTGACCGCCGTCGAGTTTTCGATGGTGGCCCTGCCATTCTTCATCATTGTCTTCGGCATCATCGAAGTCGGTGTCTCGATGTTCGTGAACCGTATGGTGGACAACTCGGTCATCAGCGCCGCCCGCCTGATCAGAACCGGCCAGGCGCAGACCGCCGGCCTTTCGGCTGATCAGTTCAAAACGCAGATCTGCGATTTCATGCCCTCTTTCATGTGCGATGCCGACCGCATCGTCGTTGAAGTCGACAGCGTGGGAAATTTCGCCGATGCGGGATCGACCGACAGTCTTTATGACGCTGACGGTAACCTGAAGGATGATGATGACCTTACGTACAATATCGGCGGCGCCGGGAACATCGTCATTGTCAAGGTGATCTACAAGTGGCCGATGATGACTTCGGCGCTGAACCTTGCGCTGGATGACAATGGTACAGAACGTTATCTCACCTCAACCTTGGTATTCCGCAATGAACCCTGGGAATGATGTCAGAAAAAGCTTCATTGACACGAAGCAAACCGCGTCGGACGTCACGAAAAGGCTGTGCAAGGATGAACGCGCCGTTTCAGCGGTAGAGTTCGCCATGATCCTGCCTTTCATGTTCCTGCTCCTGATCGGCATGACCGAACTGGCAGAGGCACTAAACCAGGACCGGAAAGTCAGCCGCATCGCGAACTCCATCGCCGACTTGATCGCACAGGAAGAGGGGGTCTCCACCGGTGACCTGGATTCTCTCCTGGTGATTGGTGAAAAGATCCTGGATCCCTACCCCGCCGACAATCTCCAGGTGATCGTGGCCAGCATCACGTTCGATGAAGACGGCGATGCCACAGTCGACTGGAGCCGGGATTCGTCCGGCACGCAGCCCTGGTCCGCGGGAGGCGCACCACCGATCACGCTTCCGGGAACGGTCGCCGTTCCCAACTCCTCCATCGTTGTCGGCCAGACGAACCTGACCTACACACCGAGCTTCACCAGTCTGTTCACGGGGATTTTCAATTGGAGCCCGTCGGCGCTCGACCTCAGCGATACCTATTATCTTTCGCCGCGAATCACGGGAACCGTGACCTGCACCAATTGCTGAGCTGATCATTCTCCACCGATACCGAAACTTGCGTATTTGTATCGTCGTACAATCCGGTTAATCTCGCTACAGAATGTTGCGCTGCAATATTCGCTGTAGAGACTGGGTGAGACGACCGATGCCGACAAACAAGACCTTCGAACAGATAAAAGTGGGTGACTCCGCGGAAATCGTGCGGGAGTGTTCCAGCAACGACCTGCTGGTGTTTGCGCACGCCTCGGGAAACCATAACCCGATCCACCTGCCCGATACCGACTGGACCGGAGACGGTATCGTCGACAAACCCGTCGCGCCCGCGATGTGGGTCGGTTGTCTGGCATCCGCAGTTCTGGGCAATATCCTGCCGGGGCCCGGAACCATCTACAAGTCGCAGTCCTTCCGCTTTCTCGAAGGTGCCGCCGTCGGTGACCAGCTGCACGTGAAAGTGACGGCAAAGGAAAAGCGGCCGGAGAAAATCATCGTTTTCGACCTGACCGTGACGCGCGGCGACGGTGCCCGGCTGGTGGAAGGCGTTGCAGAAGTCAGGGCACCAGGCGAAACCATCGAGTTCGATGCAAGCAACATCCCCGCCCTGCTTGTCCAGCGGCATCGTCATTTCAACAAGATGATCGAGCTTGCCAAGACGCTGCCGGCGCTGCCGACGGCCGTGGCTGCACCTGATGATCCCAACTCGCTGGAAGGTGCGCTGATGGCCGCGCGCGAAGGCCTGATCCACCCGATCCTGATCGGAGCAAAGGACAGGATTGAACACGCCGCGAAGGAACTCGACGAAGATATCAGCGCCTTCCAGCTGATCGATATCGAAGACGAGATGGAGGCCGCGGGCCGCGCGGTCGCACTGGTGCACGAAGGCAAGGTCAAGGCAGTGATGAAAGGTCATCTGCACACAGACCACCTGCTTCATCACGTCGTGAAACGTGACGGCGGACTTCGCACGAAACGCCGGATCAGCCACGTGTTCGCAATGGACATCCCGGGCCGGAAAACACCGGTCCTCATCTCCGACGCCGCAATCAACATCACGCCGGACCTCAACACCAAGGTGGACATCACCCAGAACGCGATCGACGCGGCGATTTCGATCGGCCTCGAAACGCCGCGCGTCGGCATTCTGTCGGCCATCGAGACGGTCAATCCCGCCATACCGTCCAGCCTTGATGCAGCGGTGCTTTCGAAAATGGCCGAGCGAGGCCAGATCACGGGTGCGATCGTGGACGGGCCGCTTGCCATGGACAACGCCATCGATGTGCAGGCGGCCCGGACCAAGGGCATCACGTCGCTGGTCGCGGGTCACGCGGAAGTGCTGATCGTTCCCAATCTCGAAGCAGGAAACATGCTCGCCAAAGAGTTGACATTCATCGCCCATGCGGAGGCCGCCGGCCTCGTCATCGGCGCCAAGGTGCCCGTGATGCTGACCAGCCGCGCCGATGATGGCCGGGCGCGTCTGGCCTCGTGCGCACTGGCAATGCTCTATACGCACTGGCAGACTACCGGGAGCCCCGCCGGGATCCTGGACCGCGAGGCCGAGTGAACATGGCCCCGGTCATCCTCGTTCTGAATTCAGGGTCCTCGTCCATCAAGTTCACCTTGTACAACGGAATGCAAACGGAACTGTCCGGCCAGGTGTCCGGGCTCGGAGCATCCCCGCATCTCAGTCTCACCTCGCACGCCGCTTCGCTCACCATCGACCGCGACCTTACCGAACATGACGGACGCAACCACCACGATGTTCTCATCGCCCTTCTGCCGATCCTGGAAGCCGCGCTGAAGGGACGGCACGTCGATGCGGTCGGGCACCGGGTCGTGCACGGGGGAACCGACTATGTGCAACCGGTGCGCATCGATGCGGCCATACTGGAGAAGCTCAAGGCGCTAGAGCCTCTCGCTCCCCTGCATCAACCACACAACATCGCCGGTATTCTGGCCGCGCAGGATGCGTTTCCGGAGGCAGCGCAGGTCGCCTGTTTCGATACCGCGTTCCATCGCAAACATCCGTGGGTCAATGACACGTTCGCCCTGCCGCGCTCCTTTTACGAGGAAGGTGTCAGGCGTTACGGATTCCATGGCATGTCCTATGAGTATATCTGCGACTATCTGAAACGAAACCACCCGGACGCATACGGCGGCAGGGTTATTGTCGCCCATCTCGGCAACGGCGCGTCCATGTGCGCAATCCGGAACGGGCAGAGTGTCGGCTCAACGATGGGCTTCACCGCTCTCGACGGGCTGCCGATGGGAACCCGGTGCGGACAGCTTGATCCCGGTGTCGTGCTGTATCTCCTGACAAGCAAGGGCATGTCGGCGGACGAGGTGTCGGATCTGCTTTACAAGGATTCCGGCCTCAAGGGCCTGTCCGGGTTCAGCCAGGACATGCGTACGCTGTCGCAGAGCAGCGATCCCCGCGCCAAGGAAGCGATCGACTATTTCGTCTTTCGCATCAGGCGGGAACTCGGTGCCATGTCCGCGGTTCTGAGCGGTCTCGACACATTTGTCTTCACCGGTGGCATTGGTGAGAACGCGGCGAATATCCGCTCGCGCGTGTGCGCCGGTCAGGACTGGCTCGGAATGGAGATCGATGAAAGCAGGAATGACGAAAACAAGATCGACATCAGTACCGACGCCTCGCGCACCAGCGTGCTGGTCATTCCGACGGACGAGGAAGAAATGATCCGCAGGCATACCGAGGTGCTGATGTGACTATGTGACTTTGGCGGTGCGCACCGTCAATCGCGCGCGAGGACCTTGGCGAAGTCGTCTTCATATGTTCTCAAAACCGGTCTGTAGTCGGCGTGCACGACGGGCTCGAATCCGCCCGGCAGATCCGGTTCGATGGCGAGATACGCATCGGGCGCTTCGCGGCGCAGATCCATCAGGCCGGCGCGGAGGCGGCGCTTGAGCGCATCAGGCAGGTTCTTGGCCACCACATGTGCCGAATAGGGAATGGGGGGCGACCGCCAGACGATTTCAAGATCGTTGAACCCCTTTGCGCCAGACACGTAGTAGTCGTTCAACGTTCCGGCCGTGAACCCGTTTTTGGCCTCTCCGGCCAGGCTCGACCATGCGAGCGACGCCTGGACCCGTCCGTCCAGGATCGCTCTCAAGCCGTCGAGCGGGTTCTGAACCTCGACCAGTGTCTGGAAATGCGCCCGGGCGTTGACCCCGTCCGCAGCCAGGTTGGCCAGGGGCACGCGGTACGCGGCCACGGCATGCTTGTTTCCGACAGCGAGACGCGTGCCCTTGAGGTCTTCAAGCGACGTGTTCTCATCCCCGCGTTTGCTGACCAGGATTGCATAGAACCGGGCCGGAAAGTCGTCGGGGCCGGCGGTCACGAGCGGCTCGACGCAGCCGCAGATCCTGTGTGCCGCCGCGTATGCGGACGGTGACAGACGGACATAGTCGATTTTTCCGGCCACGATGCTTTCGATCGCTTCTCCGAGCGTATCAAGCAGAAACAGGTCAACCGGCAGATCAACGATCTCTTCCATGGCGAGCCGAAAGGGTTCCACGCGATCACGCGCGGTCTCATCTGCAGCGACGACAACTCCGAGGCGGAGACGATCGGGCATCGCCTCGGATGCTTCAGCCTGCGCGGCCTTTACCCAGGCAAAGGTGCAAAGAATCACTGCAACAAATTTCACAAACCTGGTCAGCAAGGCCACAGTCCTGTCATAAACCTTTGAGTAAGTTGCGAAAAATTCCCGGTATGGTCGATCACCCGACCAGCATCAAATTGGATCGAATTATGAACAATTCTATCACGACGGTTGTCTTCGATATAGGTAATGTGCTGCTCGAATGGAATCCTGAACACCTTTATAGAAAACTCATTCCCGATGCGCCCGAGCGAAAGCGCTTTCTTGACACGGTCTGCACGCCGGAATGGAACCTCCAGCAGGATCTTGGCCGCACCTGGGAAGATGCCGTTCAGTCCCTGTCAGCCGAGCACCCTGACAAGGCCGATCTGATTGCCGCCTACTCCGATCGCTGGCACGAAATGGTTCCGGGTGAGGTGCCGGGTGTGCGAAGCCTGCTGCTCAATCTGAAGTCCCGCGGCACGCCGCTCTACGCCATCACCAATTTTTCGTCCGAAAAATTCTCGGAGGCCCAGGACCGGTTTCCGTTTCTCAAATCGAGCTTCACCGACATAGTCGTGTCTGCGGAGGAACGGCTTCTGAAACCCGATCCGCGGATCTACCACGTGCTGTTCGAACGCAACGGACTTGCGCCGGAGACTTGCTTCTTCATCGACGATTCAGCGGCAAATGTCGACGCGGCCCGCAGCGTCGGAATGGCCGCCCATCACTTCCGGACGGCGGACGCACTCGCGGAGGAACTCGCGCAACTCGGCCTGCTGCCCGACCGGGAAACGCGGTGATGCCGAACGAGGGTACCGACCCATGAATGAGGCCGTCTCCTAGTGCGGTGAATTTGAAGTTCGTTCGAAGCCCGCTGCAAAATGAACCGAACTTCAGATTCAGGTGACTAGCCCGAGTAACCCTCCAGGACATTCACGCAATTCGTTCCAAGCTCATCGACAGCGTAGCCGCCTTCCAGGATGAACAGCGTCGGCACACCCACCTTGGCGAGGCGCTGGCCGAGCAGAAGGTAGTCGTCACTCTTGAACCTGAATCCCGCGATCGGATCCTTCTCGAAACAGTCCAGCCCCAATGAAACGATCAAGGCGTCGGGCTTGTAGACCAGCAGCCAGCGGCAAGCCTCTTCCAGTGCCGGAACATAGCTCTCCCAGTCCGTTCCGTGCGGCAGGGGCCAATTGCGGGTGAACCCTGTTCCGGCGTGTTCACCGGTTTCGTCGGCAAAACCGAGAAAATAGGGAAATTCGACCTTCGGGTCCGCATGGATCGACAGGAACAGGACATCCGGGCGGTCATAAAAGAGCGCCTGCGTGCCGTTTCCGTGATGATAGTCGACGTCCAGGATGGCAATCCGGTTCATGCCGCCGTCCCGGAGGTATTGCGCCGCGACGGCCGCATTGTTGAAAAAGCAGTAGCCACCGAAGAAGTCGAAACCTGCATGGTGTCCGGGCGGACGGCACAGCGCAAACGCGGAAGTTTCGCCTTCCAGGAGAAGCTTTGCCCCCGTCAGGGATGTCTCCGCCGACGCGCGCGCGGCCGCGAAGGTGTGTTCTCCCAGAGGCGTCCCGGCGTCCATCGAATAGCGGCCGAGCAGCCCGTCGATATGTTCTATCTCCACGTCCTGGCGCAGGCTTCGAATGGGCCACACGAAAGGAAAGGCTTCCTTGCTCCGTCCGGCGTCGGTCCACTTGCCCCAGAAATTTTCGAGGAAAGACACATAATGCGGTGCGTGCACCCGATGGAGACACCGCATGGCAAAACTTTCGGGCGCAATGATTTCGCCCAGTTTGCGATCCTTCACCGCCTTGAGGACAAACTCGGCCCTGGACGGAATTTCAACCGCCGGCTTCAATTCGCCATCGGATATTTCCTGAAGCGGCGCATGGGCGAGCTGAAGGTCAGAAAAAACCGTTTTCATGATCTGTCCCTTCCGTTGCCGCCGTTTCGATTTGTCTCTGCCTCAGACAGTCTCAATGTAACCGATCTCAGGAAAAACGGAATTCCGTTACGTGCGTGTATGTTTGTGACGGGTGCAGCAGGACGGGCGTGAAGTTCTCCCGGTTGACGCTGTCCGGCCACCGTTGCGCCTCCAGGCACAACCCGGCATGCGCGCCGTAGGATTTGCCGCCGAGACCGGGCACGGGAATATCGAGACGCGCCGCGTCATAGAGCTGCAAACCGGGCTCCGTCGTCCAGACCTCCATGCGGCGCTCCCCATCCCTGTCCTCAAGAGCCGCCGCAAACTCGACGGCTTGCCGCGGTTCCGCGGCCAGGCAGAAATTGTGATCGTAGACAACGCCGTCCTCACCGGACCTGCGTTTCAGCCTGCGGCCGCCGCGAAAATCATACGGGGTCCATTCCACCCTCCGGACCTCACCCGTCGGGATCAGGGCATCGTCGACAGGAAGATAGTTTTCCGCCGGTATTTCAAGACTATGACTCAGAATATCAGCACCGCCGTCCAGATTGAAATAGCTGTGCTGGGTCAAGTTGACGGGCGTGGTCCGGTCGGTCGTCGCCGTGATCTTCACGCGCAGCGCACCCGCTCCGGTCAGGGTGTAACGCACCAATGCTTCAACCTGCCCCGGATATCCCATTTCGCCGTCCTCTGACACAAGCTTCAGGAGCGCGCTCGCCTTGTCGGTCTGTTCCAGCTGCCAGTTTCTGCTTGAGAACCCCGAAACGCCGCCGTGCAGGTGGTTCTGGCCACCGTCATTGCGGTCGAGCTGATAGGCTGTTCCGTCGATGGTCATCCTGCCGTCGGCAATGCGGTTGGCGCATCGTCCGGCGATCGCACCGAAGTATGGAGAATGGTCGAGGTAGCTTTGAAGGTCTTCAAATCCGAGAACGACGGACTGGCTATCGACCTTCAGGTCACGGATGATCGCGCCGAAGGTCAGCACGGAGGCTTCGAGCGGTCCCTTTTTCAAGGTGACTTCCCGAACGGGTGAGCCGTCCGGCAACGTGCCGAATTCACTGATCATGTAGTCTCCCGGGCAACCCGCCTGCGCCGCCGCAAGGTGACTGCGGCGGGGGCACAAAGCAAGTCCTAAATCGTCTGGTTGTAGTCACCGACCTCGGTGTTCTCGCGCAGAATCCCATCCACAGCCCTGAACATTTCGTGGAGGCGTTCCTCGGAGACCGGGCTCTCAACGACGACGACCAGTTCCGGCTTGTTGGAAGACGCCCGCACCAGACCCCAGGTTCCGTCATCGCTCACGACCCGGATGCCGTTCACGGTGATCAGATCCGTGATCGCCCTGCCGGCGACGGTGTCCCCGTTTTCCTTCATCTGCCTGAAGCGCGCAATGACACGGTCGACGACGTCGTATTTGACCTCATCGGCGCATTTCGGCGACATGGTGGGCGAGCCCCAGGTCTTGGGAAGATCCCGGCGCAGATCCGCCATCGACTTGTCCGGGTTCCTGTCCAGCATGTCCAGGATCGCGATCGCCGACACCAGACCGTCGTCGTAACCGCGCCCGATCGGCGCATTGAAGAAATAGTGGCCCGATTTTTCGAACCCGACAATTGCGTCCAGTTCGTTGACGCGGCGCTTGATGTAGGAGTGTCCCGTCTTGAAATAGTCCGTCTTCGCGCCATTGGCCTGCAACACGGGGTCGGTGTTGAAAAGACCGGTCGACTTCACGTCAACCACAAACTGGCTGCCGGGATGAAGCGCTGAAATGTCCCGCGCCAGCATGACCCCGACCTTGTCGGCGAAAATTTCCTCGCCCTCGTTGTCGACGACGCCGCACCGGTCTCCGTCTCCGTCGAATCCCAGACCCACTTCCGCACCCACTTCCAGCACCTTGTCCCGGAGCGCGTGCAGCATCTGCATGTCCTCCGGATTGGGGTTGTAGCGCGGGAACGTGTGATCAAGCTCTGCATCGAGCGGAATGACCTCTGCGCCGAGCGCCTCCAGGATCTTCGGGGCGAATGCACCTGCCGTCCCGTTGCCGCAGGCCGCCACGACCTTGATCGGGCGCTTCAGTTTCGGCCGGTCCGTGAGTTCCCTGGCATAAATGTCGGCAAAGCCGTCAACGAAGCGGTAGCTGCCGCCACCCTTAAGTTCGAATGCGGCCTCCAGAACGATTTCCTTCAGCCGACCCATTTCGTCGGGTCCGAACGTCATCGGCCGGTCAATGCCCATCTTGACGCCTGTCCAGCCGTTGTCATTGTGCGAGGCGGTGATCATGGCGACCGCAGGCAGGTCCAGCGCAAACTGGCCGAAATAGGCCATCGGCGACAAGGCCAGGCCAATATCGTGGACGTTGACGCCAGCCGCAAGGAGCCCGTTGATGACCGCCATCTTGATTGATGCGGAATAGCTGCGGAAATCGTGACCAACAACAATGTCCGGACGCACGCCGCGTTCGTGAATAAGAGTGCCGATCCCCATCCCCAGGGCCTGCATCCCCATGAGGTTTATCTCTTTTTCAAACAGCCAGCGGGCGTCGTATTCGCGAAAGCCCGTCGGCTTCACCATCGGCAGGCTTTCATATTCAAGCGTGTTCGGCGTCAGGCTCGGGAGGGGTTTGGGAAACATCGGTTCCTCGCATTGGATTGAAGGATAGGGTCGGGACCCGCATGCCGGCTCCGGGTCAGAATCACTGGACAAGCACGAGTGTCCCACTTGAAATGTCGAACCGCTTCAGCTGGCCGAGAGCGGACATGCCGAGCAGCGGCACACCCAGACTGTCGTCTTTCAGAACGATAGCATCGACATTCCGGAACCGGATGGCACCGATCCTGATCTTGTCGATCTCGGCGCGCGCACCGTAGACCGTGCCGTTTGCCGTACCGATCGGATGCTTGTAGTCGGAGGCGGACAGGAAGATCCCTATGTCGCTGGCGACCGAGGCAGGCAGAGCCGTCAGGGTCGCACCGGTGTCGACAAGCATGTCCACGCCGCGCCCGTTCAGATACGCATCGGCGACATAGTGTCCCCGCCGGTCGACGGAGATCCGGTGCCGTCTCGGGCCGGAACTTTCCTCCTCGTCCTCGCGCTCCCGTTCGGCGCGCTCGGTCCGGTCGGCCGCTCCAAGCCGCGCCTCGACAAGCCTCGGCACCACAGGTGCCAATCCGACAAGCAACAGCAGAATGACAAGGTATCGCAGCATGGGGTTACCCGGGTCTTTCCAACGGACACCCGGCTTACCACGGTTTCCTTAGCGGCCAGTAAAGCCAATTCAGACGATTTGATCTGCGAGGCGGCGAATGTCCTCACGGCGCGGCGCGCTCGACTGCGCACCCGTCGCCGTGCAGGCCAATGCACCCGCGGCGACGCCTTCCTTCAAGGCGCGCCCGATGGGAGTTGCCGCATCCAGTGCAGCGGCCAGCGCCCCGCAAAATGCATCGCCCGCGCCGGTCGTGTCGACGGCCCTGATCACCGGAGAGGCAACCTCGAACCGGTCGCCGGCAACGCCCGCCGTCACCCCTTTCGCACCCAGGGTCACGACGACCCGGCGGCTGCCGGTCGCAAAGCGTTGGATAAAGGCATCAACATCCGCAGACAGGCCTGCGCGCGCGGCGATGTCCTGTGCCTCGCTCTCGTTGACGACCAGCGTGTCGACCGCATCGAGGCCGGGAACAATGTCTTCCCGCGGCACGGGTGCCGGGTTCCATAATACGGCGGCGCCGGACTGGCGGGCACGCCCGATTGCCCGCGTCATCTGGCCGAAAGGCACTTCTCCCTGCAGGAGCAGCGTATCGGCATCGGAAAGACAGCCGTCGAGCCAGTCGGCGTCGACGCGGGCATTGGCGCCGCTGGCGACGATGATCTGGTTTTCGCCGCGTGCGTCGATCCCGATGAACGCAAGGCCCGACGCACCGGGCAATGTGCGGACCGCCGAAAGGTCCACGCCGGCGTCGCGCATGTTGGTCAGGGCGAGCGGCCCGAACGCATCCTGGCCGACAGCGCCGACCATGCGGACCGACGCCCCGGCGCGGCGCGCCGCCAATGCCTGGTTCGCGCCCTTGCCTCCAGGGAAGGTCTGATGATCCGGTCCGCTTACCGTCTGCCCCGCCTTCGGCAAGTGCTCTACGGCAACGACAAGATCCAGATTGATGGAACCGAAGACCGTGATCATGACCGGCCGCCGGCTACTTGGTGCCGTACATCCGGTCGCCAGCATCACCGAGACCGGGAACGATATAGCCTTTTTCATTCAGCTTCTCGTCGATCGCCGCAGTGTAGATCGGCACGTCCGGGTGCATCTCGTTGAACTTCGCGACACCTTCGGGGGCACCGAGAAGACACAGGAAGCGGATATTGTTGGCACCGCGTTCCTTCAGTTTCTGAACCGCGGCAATGGCGGAATTCGCGGTCGCCAGCATCGGATCCACGACAATCACCAGGCGCTCGTTCAGGTCTTCCGGCGCCTTGAAGTAATATTCGACCGGTTGAAGCGTCTCCGGATCGCGGTAGAGGCCGACATGTGCGACCCGTGCCGAGGGAACCAGCTCCAGCATGCCTTCCAGCAAGCCGTTGCCTGCGCGCAGAACCGAGGCGAAGACGAGTTTCTTGCCCGCCAGGGTCGGCGCCTGCATTTCCGCGAGCGGCGTCTCGATGGTCTGGCGGACGAGCGGCAGATCGCGGGTGACTTCGTAGCACAGCAGTGTTGAGATCTCGCGCAACAGACGGCGGAAACCCTGCGTCGACGTTGCCTTGTTGCGCATGATGGAAAGTTTGTGCTGAACCAGCGGGTGACTGATGACATTGGCTCCGGACATAGAAGCAGACCTTTCGTAACACATTGCGGCCATTTGCAAACTCAAGCAACTGATCTCAAACGGCTTTCTGGTATTGTTGTTGCTTTTGGCAGCCGCCTGCGAAGGCCAATAACGACCTCACCGGAGGCTTTGGCGGGTATCGGATCGCAGTTTGAGCAGCTACCCCCTGTAAAGGTGTTCTTACCTTGGTAGCACGAGGAAGGAAAATACTAAAAGCGGCAAAAGGAACACGGCGGCCAAGCTGTGAAAAAGCCGCAGCACCCCGACGGCATTGCCGGGCACCATCCTCAGATCGCCGGGTAGGGTTGCCGCGAAAAGTGTTTTGTCCGGATGGTTGAAGCCGCGTTCGGTGCATACTTCGCTGCCGGCAGCGACCCTTCCGTTTGTGTGGAGGACTTTCCTCGCTGGTCCCTCACCCTGGCCACGATCCACTCGCCCAGGCCCCAGTTTATGAAAAATGTCGCGACGATCGTGACGGCGTACTGGATTGTTATGGCTTCAAAACTCCAGTCCGCCGATCCGGCAATCGCGCCTGAGGCGAGCAAAAGGCGCGCCGTCACGACCATCGCAAGACAGGCGTAGCTGCGAATGATCCAGGCAATGTGCCGCTCCAGATCGCCGGAGACAATCGCGTGAACAGCCATGAAAGTCGCAAGGCACCAACCGGCGGCACCGGCCGTATAGGCAATGCTGGTCACCAGCATGTCGTGGTGAAGGCTCCATGCCAGCGGGACCGCTGTCGTCGATGCGATAACGGACGACACCACATAGGACTTGCCAAGGATCGCGTGCCAGCGTGATTTCCCGCCGCGCAATATCAGAAGGAACTGGACAGCGCCGCAGACCATGGCGACCGTCCCTGCAATTCCGTGCACAAAGAACGGCAATTTGGGATGCGATGCGGCCATCTTGAGGAACATGGTCGTTCCGTAGACCAGCGGAAACGTGTCCCGGACAGGCGCACCCAGTTGCCATGCGATGTAAAAGATCATCTTCCAGGCCATGAAGGTTGCAAAAACCAGGCAAAAGAGCAGCAACAGAGCCGCCATTGTCTGCAATGTGTCTTGCCGGCCCGCCGCGTTTTGCAACATGACTGCACAGTCTTTGGTGAAGTCGATAGGTGCAGGGCGCATCAGATTGTCCTCGTCGGTGTTGAATACGGCGGTGAAATGGCCGTCCTGAAGGTCAATCTGCGTGCTGAGGAACCTGTTTGCCTGTGATGCAAGACACTCCACAATTTCCGAATGTCTGGCGCTTGCGTTTCAAAGAGGAAAAAAGCCTGGATCCGGATATGTGCGGAGATGGCAGTTCAACGTGACGGCTCGGCTGCCAACGCAGCTGCCGCTGAAGGTCAATCGTGGCCTGGCGCGACGGAAAGGTCCGGCCGACACGTCTCGCTGCGCAGAGTTCTTGGTGGTGAGGCCCACCTGTTCGGAAGGGCCATTCGTAGCCGACAGCACTGATAACACCGTCAGTGCGGTCACTCCCTTGCTTTCCGCGGCCTACGTCCCGAACGGCAACCAGAAAATACCGCCGGGATTGAGAAAACGCCCGAGTTTTTCCAATTCGCCTTCGGACTGCAGCAAGGTGCGTTCCCCGGCGCGGCTCGTCCCCCCTTCCAGGATGCAGGTCAGGGGCAATTGATCTGCCGGCACTTCAAGCTCCGCCCTCAAAAGGTCCGCAAGCCTGTCGGTCAGCGCGGTGGTTACGCCGCGGATTTCGACCATCCTGTCGCGAACGCTGTCCTCGGTCGGGGATTCCGGCCCATCCTTGATCTTCAAAACGCCCGATAGGACAAACAGCGCTGCGTGCCTGTCGTCCGCAGGTGCCGTCAGAAGCTCCAGGTCCGCGACCTCAAGGCCGGCCCACGCATAAGGCTCCACGAGAGAATAGACCATTTCCTGCGCCGCCATGTGGAAGGGATAGATGCTCGCGTTTTCCGCGCCGTTCAGCGCCGAATGCGCGAAGCTGTCTCCGAGCGTGATCTCGCCGCTTTCCGCCCCGCCCGGCCAGACCGGCGCGAGTGCTTCGAGCAGCCTGTCCAGCAGATTTTGCGCGCTGACGGCGCCCTCAGCCTCCCGGGCGGTCCGCACCATGAGAAGGCCCGGCCGCGTGAAATAGCCCTCTGAAAAGAGATCGGAGCGTAACGCCAGCGCTTCGCCCAGGCGCTTGAGATGTTTCTGCATGGCTTCCAGGAGATCCGTATCGTCCTGAAGGTCCCATTGCAGGCCCGATGCGAGTTCGTCCTTTTCCATGCGAATGAGCGTTTCGGCGTCAACGCGATCGGGATCGGTCATCTCGCTGGAAAACGATCCGGCTGCGAACATGTGGAAGGCCGCGAGCGCGGATGCTTGTCTGCCGGATACGCGCGTGCCCGTCATCGGATCTTCGAACGACCACCCTGGCGGGTGCATCGTCTTCATGTACGCGGCCAGGACGGCAAGATCGGCGGCTGCGGTGAGCATGTTTTCCGCTCCTTCGAACGAACGTGCGTCCGCGAGAGCGGCCCAGCGGTCGATGCCGCCGGCCTCAAAGTCGCGCCAGACCCCGTAAGGCGGGATATGAAAGTCGGCATAGGTTTCCTTGGTGGTTTCGAGCAGAACCAGCAGCGCATCACCAAGGCGGGACAGATCCACCTGAACGTGCCTGAGTTTTTCGTCCGCGGCGAGCGTGAGCAGATCCTGCGACCTGCGACGTATTTCGCGTGGATCAAAATAGGTCAGTGCCGAACTTTCGCTCGCCATGCCGGTTCACCTCCTTCAGTTGCCGCTCGTTTCCTCTGTGGCGCTTTCCAGCCGCACCAGCAGCCGGTTCCTGGTGGCCGCATCGCAGAAAGCGGCTTCGATCGCCGTTCGGGTCACCGCGATCTGATCCTCAAAAGACCAGTTGAACGTTTTTGCGACCGTGCCGTATTCCTTGCCGAGCGTCGTTGCGAAGAATGGCGGGTCATCCGAATTCAGGGTGATCTTCACCCCTTCCCTGCGCAGGATGTTCACCGGGTGAAAGCGCAAATGGGAATAGACGCCGAGCGCGACATTGGATCCCGGACACACTTCCAGGACGATCTCCTCGTCGGCGAGTCTCCTGACCAGGTCCTTGTCCTCGATCGCTCTGACACCGTGCCCGATGCGCTTCACCCGCAGAAACTCGAGAGCCGCGACAACGCTGTCCGGCCCGCCGAATTCACCGGCATGCGCGGTTGTCCCCAGTCCGGCCTCGGCAGCCATGCGGAAAGCCCTGGAAAAGTTGGCCGGGTGACCGGAGCGTTCGTCTCCTGCAAGTCCGAAACCGGTCACCAGCGGATGAGGCGTCGCGATCACCTCCTTGGCGACACGCTCCACCGAGGCCGACCCGAAATGACGCACGCCGATCGCGATCATGCGGCCCTCGATCGCGGTTTCCGTCTTGGCCCGCTCGATCCCGGCGGCAAGTCCCTCAACATAGGACCTGTAAGACAATCCGGCGGCCTGGGCGTGATCCGGCGAAATCGTGATTTCACCGTAAATCGCACCTTCAGCCGCAAGCATGCGAAAATAGGTTTCGGCCAGCAGCGCATAGTCGGACGGCGTCTTGAAAACCGAGCTGGAGACGTCATAGGCCTTCAGAAAAGTGGTGAAGTCGGACCAGACATACCTTCCCTTGCCGTCAATGATTTCGCTTACGTCGACATCATGCTGCCTGGCCAGCCTGCGGACCAGGCTCGGCGGGGCGGCCCCTTCGATGTGACAATGCAATTCAGCCTTAGGAACGTTCACGTTTCACCCATCTCCGGCAGACCGGGGCATGACCTTTCAGCGAGGCTTGCCACCCTGATCAGTATCAAAGAAAACTCGACCCGTGGGGACCTTGCGCAATTCCGAGATGATCGGCAATGCTCTCGCCGATATCCGCATAGGTCTTTCTGCCACCGATTCTCCGGCCAACGACACCGGGACCGGTTGCGATCACCGGGACATGTTCGCGCGTGTGATCCGTTCCGGCCCATGTCGGATCGCAGCCGTGATCGGCGGTCAGCAGCAGCAGATCGCCGTCTTTCAACCGGGAAACCATCTCCGGGAGCCGCCCATCGAAATGCTCGAGCGCTGCGGCGTAGCCGGGCACATCCCGCCGGTGGCCGTAGAGCGAATCGAAGTCGATAAAATTGGAAAAGACGAGGTCGCCGTCGTCCGCCATTTCCATAGCCTCAAGTGTCCGGTCGAAAAGCTGGTCGTTGCCTGCCCCTTTCAGCACTTTCGCGACACCCTGATGCGCAAAGATATCGGAGATCTTGCCAACACCGATGACAGTGCGGCCCGCCTCGGTGAGACGATCGAGCAATGTCGGTTCGGGCGGCAGGACCGAATAGTCGCGCCGGTTGGGCGTACGCTCGAAATTCTGTGCGCTGTCGCCCAGGAAAGGACGCGCAATCACGCGACCGATATTGTAGGGGTCGGCAAACTCCCGCGTCGTTTCACACAGCTTCAGGAGCCGGTCCAGGCCGAAATGTTCCTCGTGCGCGGCGATCTGAATGACGGAGTCGGCCGAGGTGTAGAAGATCGGCTTGCCGGTTCTGACATGTTCCTCGCCAAGTTCGGCGATGATCTCCGTCCCGGAGGCGTGCTTGTTGCCCAGAACGCCGTCCAGCTGTGCGGCGGCACAGATCGGATCGATAAGATCCGCCGGGAAGGTCGGAATGGTGTTGGGAAAGTAACCCCAGTCGAAGCGGACCGGTACCCCGGCGATTTCCCAGTGACCGGACGGCGTGTCCTTGCCGTTCGAAACTTCGGCGGCATAGCCCCAGAGCGCTTCGGGCTCACCGGCATGGTCGAGGCCGGGCACGTTCTTGCCGGTCGACAGGCGTGCAGCAGCGCCAAGCCCCAGACGGTCCATGTTGGGCAAGAATAGCGGGCCGCTGCGCAGTCCTTCCCGGTCGCCTTCGCCACGTGCGCAGCATTCTGCAATGTGACCCAGCGTGTCGGATCCGGCGTCACCGAAGGCCGCAGCATCCGCCGCACCGCCGATGCCGAAACTGTCCAGCACACACAGGAATGCTCGAGACATGGGTCTCTCCTCAGTTTTCTCTCTTGCCGGTCGTTGGAACCGGAGGGTCGCCGGGCCAAAAGCACCGGCCGGCGATTGCTCAGGGCGCGATGCGATCAACCACGCTCGGATGATCTTCAACGTCGATCGCCGATCCGACGGAATAGGCATTTCTCACTTCGATCGCCGCCGCCTCGGCTTCTTCTTCCGTTCGCGCGTGCACGATGGCCAGGGGCGCATCCGCATCCACGGTGTTTCCGATACCCGCAAGGTCGGTGAGACCGACAGACGGGTCGATCACATCGGCCGCGGCCCTGCGTCCGCCGCCAAGTGCGACCACCGCGACGCCGACGGCACGGGCATCGATCGCCGTCACCACTCCGTCCGTGTCGGCGTAGACAGGTGCCTGGACCGGCGCCTTGGCGAGATAGAGTTCGCTTTTTTCGACGAAGTCGGCAGGGCCTCCAAGGGCGTGCACCATCTGCCCGAATTTTTCCGCTGCCTTGCCGCTGTCGAATGCCTCGCGCATCATCTCCGCCCCGGTATCCGCCGTCGGTGCGATGCCGCCCGTCGCCAGAAGCTCGCCTCCCTGGGCAACGGTCACGTCCCACAGGCGGTTGTCGACAGACGTGCCTTTCAAGAAATCGACCGCGTTCTGCATCTCAACCGCATTGCCGGCTGCCGACGCAAGCGGTTCGTTCATGTCCGTCAGCAGCGCGGTCGTTTTCAAACCTGCTCCGTTGGCAACAAGCACGAGGCTTTCGGCAAGTGCACGCGCCTCGTCCAGGGAGGCCATGAAGGCGCCCGTTCCCCATTTCACGTCCAGCACGAGACCTTCCAGCCCGGCGGCCAGTTTCTTGGACAGAATGGACGCGGTGATCAGGTCGATGCTCTCCACCGTCGCGGTGACATCGCGAATGGCGTAGAACCGCTTGTCCGCCGGCGCCAGATTGCCTGTCTGACCAATCACCGCACAGCCGATGTCGCGCACCACTTTCTTGAACAGCAGGTTGTCCGGCTGGGTTTGGTAGCCCGGAATGGTGTCGAACTTGTCGAGCGTTCCCCCGGTGTGTCCGAGACCGCGCCCCGATATCATCGGCACGGCGGCACCGCATGCAGCGAGCGCGGGAGCCAGCATCAGAGACACGTTGTCGCCGACACCGCCGGTGGAATGCTTGTCCAGAACCGGCGCCTCGATCTCCTGCCAGTTCATCACGTCGCCGCTGTCGCGCATGGCGAGCGTGAGGGCGACACGCTCATCAATGGTAAGTCCCTTGAAGAAGACCGCCATGGCAAGGGCCGACACCTGTCCTTCCGTGACCGTTCCGTCTGCAAGGCCCTTGACGAAAAACGCGATTTCCTCCGCGTCGAGTGCGCCCCCGTCGCGTTTCTTCCGAATGAGTTCCTGCGGCAGCATATTGTTCTTTCCTTTTTGGTGCCGTTAGTAGCCTTGGGCCGGTGCCGGTTCCGTGCCCTCGATCGTCGCGATCAAGGCGTCCAGGAGACCGCTCGCCCCGAAGCGGAAGGTGGAGGCCGAGGCCCAGTTGTGCCCCAGGATCCGATCGGCAAGCGCGAGGTAGGCCTCGGCATCTTCGCTTGTCCTGATGCCACCGGCGGGCTTGAATCCGACCACCCGCTCGGCGTTGTCGCGGCGGGCTTCCTCGATCGCGGTGAGCATGATCTCCGCCGCTTCGAGCGTCGCGTTGACCTTCACCTTGCCCGTTGATGTCTTGATGAAATCGGCCCCGGCGGCGATGGCAACGTTCGACGCCGCGTGGATCAGGAGCGGATCCCCGATTTCGCCCGTCTCCAGGATGACCTTCAGGATGGCCGGTGCGGGAATCGCTTCCTTGACCCTGATGATCTGCTCTTCGACGAACCCCTTGCGGCCCGCGACAAAGGCCTCGTACGCCATGACGTGATCGATTTCGTCGGCGCCGTCCTCGATGGCTTTCAGCGTTTCGGCGACGACAGCGCTTGTCTCCACGCCGCCTTGGGGAAAGTTCACCACCGTTGCGACCTTCACACCCGTCCCGGTCAGTTCCTTCACGGCCTGCGCAACGAACCGCGGCCAGACGCAGACAGCGGCGACCGAGCCATGATCAGTGACGGTGCGTTCCGCCAGTTTCGAAATGTCGTCCGGCGTGCAATCATCATTCAGGTTGGTCAGGTCGACCAGCCCGAGGGCGCGCTTGGCGTTTTCAATCCTGTCGCTCATCAACCGACCTCCTTCACGAATGCCCGTACCAGCTGCTTCATGCGTTCCATGCCTGTCAGCGCGACGCTCTTGGTTTCGTCGTGGGACAGTTCGTGGGTCTGCATGCCCGCGCCGTAATTGGTGATGATCGACATGGCGACCACGCGCAGTCCCAGGAACCTTGCAACAATGACTTCCGGTACCGTCGACATGCCGACCGCATCGGCGCCCAGCGTCCGCGCCGCTCGGATCTCCGCCGGGGTTTCGAACGAAGGCCCGGAGAACCACATATAGACACCGTCCGCGATCGGATCACCGGTCTCGGCGGCAACCTTCTTCATCGCCGCCTGCAGGTCCCTGTCATAGGCCGCACTCAGATCCAGAAAGCGCTTTTCGTCTTCTTCACCGATCAACGGGTTCTTGCCGGACCAGTTGATGTGATCGGAAATCAGCATCGGCGAACCGGGGGCGACCTCCTCCCGCAGCGAACCGGCGGCATTGGTTGCCAGCAGGATATCGCAGCCGAGTTCTTTCAGGGTCTCAACCGGTGTGCGCATGACCGTCGGATCACCGCTTTCATAATAGTGCGCCCGTCCGGACAGGATGACCACCGGAACACCGGCGAGCGTACCGGCGACGAGTTCGCTGGAATGCGACGTCACGGTGGACACCGGGAACTCCGTCAGGTGTCCGTATGGTATCCGGACAGCATCCTCGACTTCTTCGGCAAGGGCACCGAGGCCCGAACCGAGGATCATGCCAATCTTGTAGGAACCCTTGCGGGCCGCACGGACGATGTCAGCGCATTCACGGCCGTAACCACTCATGGTGGGTCAGTCCTTCTATTTTTGCTCTAGTTCAAAAGCGGCAGGCAGCAGTTCCTCCAGGGTGAAACTGCGCTTTATGCCATTCAGGTCCGCGACATGGACAACGAGATTGTCCGTGCCGAATTCGGCGAAACGCTGGCGGCAGACACCGCAAGGCGTGCAAAGGGCCGCGTCGCCGACCACGACAGCCTCCTCGATCTCCCGATAACCGGCGGCGATCATAGCGCTGACCGCGCCCCCTTCGGCGCAAACACTGACGGGGTAGGACGCGTTCTCGACATTGCAGCCGGTAAACACCGTCCCGTCAGGCGTTCTGAAGGCAGCCCCGACGAGAAAGTTCGAATAGGGGGCGTAGGCTTTCTCGCGGACTGCCTTCGCAGCGTCGAAAAGCATGTCCAGGTCACTCATGACCGCTCCTTCAGATAAGGAATGCCTGCCGCCTTGGGCGGGATCGCCTTGCCGATGAAGCCGGCCAGCAAAATGACCGTCAGAATGTAGGGCAGAGCCTGGAAGAACTGCACAGGGATCTCGCCGACACCGGGAAGCTCCTGACCCTGCATGCGGATCGCAACGGCATCGAGGAAGCCGAACAGGAGGCAGGTGAGCATGGCGCTTGCCGGCCGCCACTTGGCAAAGATCAGCGCGGCGAGCGCAATGAACCCCTTGCCGGCGGTCATGTTGACGCCGAATCCGGCTCCCTGCGCGATGGAGAGATAGGCCCCGGCAAACCCGCACAGGATGCCGCAGGCGATCACGGCGCGGTAGCGCAGCCAGGTCACCGAGATACCGGCGGTATCAACAGCCGCCGGGTTTTCGCCGACGGCGCGCAGGCGCAGGCCGAAACGCGTCCGGAACAGGATCCACCATGTCAGCGGCACTGCCAGGAAAGCCGCGTAGACGAGGATGTTGTGGCCGGACAGAAGCTCTGAATAGATCGGCCCGATCACCGGGACTTCGCGCAGCTGCTCCGACATCGGCCAGGCAACGTCGGTAAAACGGCCGCCTTCGGGAAGGGCCGGCGTGCGCCCGCCCTGGCGGAACCAGGTCTGGCCGAGCAGCGCCGTCAGACCGGCGGCCAGAAAATTGATGGCGACGCCCGACACGATCTGGTTGCCGCGGTTGGAGATCGACGCAAAGCCGTGCAGCAATCCGAGAGAAACGGATACGCCAATACCGGCGAGCAGACCCAGCCAGGCACTGGCGGTGATATAGGCCACCGCGCCCGCCCCGAAGGCCGCGCCGAGCATCTTTCCTTCCAGGCCGATGTCGACGACACCGGAGCGTTCCGAATAGAGACCGGCAAGGCAGGCAAGCAGAAGCGGCGTCGACAGGCGAACAGTCGAATCGAGGATCAGGATGAAATCTTCAAACATGACTACGCCTCCTTGGCCTTGAGCGCCTGGGAAGGCGTGAACAATTTGATGATCGCGGGCCGGAACATGTATTCAAGAGCGCCCGCAAACAGGATGACGAGGCCCTGAATGACGATGATCATGTCGCGCGTGATGTTGGGCATTTCGAAGGAAAGCTCGGCCCCGCCCTGGTAGAGCATTCCGAAGAGAATGGCTGCCAGGATGATGCCGACCGGATGCGCGCGGCCCATCAGGGCAACGGCAATGCCGACGAAACCATAGCCCGTCACGAAGTCGATCAGGAGACGGTGCTGGGACCCCATGATCTCGTTGATTGCCATCATGCCGGCCAAGCCGCCGGAGATCAGCATCGTTATGACGATCGTGCGCACGGGCGAAATGCCGGCATAGACAGCTGCCGTGGCATTGGCGCCGAAGGACCTGATTTCAAAGCCGAGCTTCGTGCGCCAGATCAGGAGCCAGACGAGCAGACAGGCAGCCAGCGCCAGGAAGAGCGACAGGTTGACCGGTGCGTAGCCAAATCCGAAGGACGGGAAAATGTCATTGAGAAACGGCAGGCGGCCGCCATCTTCGAAGGTTCTGGTCTCCGGCTGCATCGAGCCCTGTTCCTTCAGCATGCCATTGAGCAGATAGACCATCAGCGACGACGCGATGAAGTTGAACATGATCGTGGTGATCACGACATGGCTGCCCCGGGTTGCCTGCAGCCAGGCCGGAATGAAGGCCCACGCGGCGCCTGTGAGGGCTGAACCGATGACGGCAAAAGGCAACGTGATGTACCAGGGTACGACGCTGTCGAGTGCAAGGCAGGCAAGCGCGACACCCAGACCGCCGAGATAGGCCTGACCCTCGCCGCCGATATTGAAAAGACCGGCATGGAAGGCAACGGCGACCGCCAGTCCGGTGAAGATGAAGTTTGTTGCATAGAACAGCGTGAAGCCGATGCCTTCACCGTAGCCGAGCGAGCCCCAGACGAGGATCTGAACCGCTTCAAGCGGGTTTTCGCCGATGAGAACGACGACCAGACCCGACACAAGAAACGCAGCGGCAAGGTTGAGGAATGGAATAAGTCCGAGATCGACCCAGCGTGGAAGCTGACCGGCAGTCATTGCACACCTCCCTGCAAGGACGGGGAATTGTCGACGCCGGCCATCAGCAGGCCGAGATCACCTTCTTCCGCATTGGCTCCGCGTTCGCCGACGATCCTGCCGTCGAACATCACCAGGACCCGATCGGACAGCGCCCGGATCTCGTCCAGTTCGACCGACACCAGCAGGACGCCCTTCTCCGCGTCACGCAGTTCCACCAGCCGCCGGTGAATGAACTCAATCGCGCCGATATCGACACCGCGCGTCGGCTGACCGACCAGAAGCACCTCCGGATCCCGCTCAATCTCGCGCGCCAGAACGATCTTCTGCTGGTTGCCGCCCGAAAAATTGGCGGTTTTCAGCATCGGGTTCGGCGGGCGGATGTCGTATTTCTCGATCTCGGCGACCGCGTTTTTCTTTATGGTGCCGAGGTCCATCAATAGGCCCTTGGAATAGGCCGGATCGCGGTGATATCCCAGAATGGAGTTTTCGTATTCGGTGAAGCTGTTGATCAGCCCCATCCGGTGCCGGTCTTCCGGCACGTGCCCCATGCTCTTCCCGCGCATGTCGGCAGCATCAAGCGTGCTAGTGCTGAGGTCGATCGTTTCACCGTGGATCTTCAAGGTGCCAGTCGTTGCACGGCGGATGCCGGAGAGTGTTTCCAGAAGTTCGGACTGGCCGTTGCCCGACACCCCGGCGATGCCGACAATCTCGCCGGCCCGGACCGAAAACGACACGTCCTTGACCACCTGAACGCCGCGGCTGTCGGTCACGGTGAGGTTGGACACTTCCATCACCGGCGCTTTCGCCTCAGCGGGCTTCTTGTCCACCCGCAGCAGCACCGACCGGCCGACCATCAGTTCGGCGAGTTGCTCCATGGACGTGTCCTTCGTTTCCACGGTCGCCACCATCTCGCCACGCCGCATGACCGAGACCGCATCCGTGATCGCCATGATTTCACGCAGCTTGTGCGTGATCAGAAGAACGGTCTTGCCTTCATTCCTCAGGACTTCGAGGATCTTGAAGAGGTGGTCCGCTTCCGCTGGCGTCAGGACGCCTGTCGGCTCATCGAGAATGAGGATCTCGGCGCTGCGGTAGAGCGCCTTCAGGATCTCGACCCTTTGCTGCAGGCCGACGGGAAGATCTTCAATCAGGGTGTCGGGGTCGACCCGCAGTTCATATTCTTCCTCCAGGCGCTTCAACTCTGAGCGTGCCCGAAAGAGACCTCCGGCGAGCAACTGACTGTCTTCTGCGCCAAGCACGACATTTTCCAGGACGGAGAAATTGTCCACCAGCATGAAGTGCTGGTGGACCATGCCGATCCCCATGGCGATCGCCGCCTTGGAATCGGGGATCGTCTGTTTCGTTCCGTCGATGAGAATGTCTCCGTCATCGGCGTGATAGAAACCGTAAAGGATGGACATCAGGGTGGACTTACCCGCACCATTTTCCCCGATGATGCCGTGGATCGACCCTTTCTTCACGACAAGGTCGATATCCTTGTTCGCGTGAACCGGGCCAAAACTCTTGTTGATTTTTCGAAGCTCGATTGCCGGCGTTTCGCTCATGCCTTCCCCCAGGCCCGACGGTTTTTTCCTGTCATTCTTCCTGCCCCCTGTCAGCGCGACTCCGGATCAGAGCGGACACGCGCCTTCGGTCACCACATCATGCACCTTGATCCGGCCCGCGGAAATGTCGGCAACCGCCTTGTCGGCGGCGGCTTTCATATCGTCCGAAACGAGATCCGCGTTGTTTTCGTCCAGCACCCAGTCCATGCCGCCCTCGGCGAGACCGAGCACCTGGATGCCGGGTGCGAAGGTGCCGTCCCGAGCGGATATGAAACTGTCGAAGACCGCATTGTCGACCCGCTTGCGGATCGAGGTCAGCACCCTGCCGGGATGCAGGCCGTTCTGGTTGCTGTCGGTGCCGATACCCAGAATATCCGCATCCGCTGCGGCCTGGAGCACGCCAAGACCCGTTCCGCCGGCGGCCTGAATGATCACATCGGCGCCACGCTGGATCTGACCGATCGCGAGTTCACCGCCGCGCACCGGGTCGGTGAAGGCCGCAGGCGTATCGCCGGTCATGTTGAAGATGACGCTGACATCCGGGTTCGCGGCCTGTGCTCCCTGCTTGTAGCCGCACAGGAACCTCTGGATGATCGGAATGTCCATGCCGCCGACAAAGCCGATCGTTCCGGATTTCGTTGCCATGGCCGCAAGGAGACCCGCGATATAGGCCCCCTCCTGTTCCTTGAAAACGTAGGATCGCACGTTTGGCTGGTCGACGACCATATCGACGATCGCGAAATCGGTCTCCGGAAAATCCGGCGCGACCTGTTCGAGCGCGTTGGCCTGATTGAAGCCGATCGCGACGACGGGCTCGCTGCCGCGGCTTGCAAAATTCCGCAAGGCCTGGAGGCTCTGAGCATCGCGCTCCAGAGCAAATTCACGCACGGCTTCGCCTGTCTCTTCCTGAAACCGCTCCACACCCGTGTAGGCACTTTCGTTGAAGGACCCGTCGAACTTGCCGCCAACGGAATAGACGATCGCGGGATCCGCGAAGGCAGCCGACGCGGTGAATGCCGCGGCCAGGGCCGCTGTAAACAGTCCAGATTTCAAGCTGATCATCCGATCCCCCGGCAGAACGTTTGGGCGGCAGGTGATATCAGGTGGATGCCTCCGCGCACCCGGCGCGGAGGCAGATTTTCGAGAACCCTCAGTTCGGGCAGGATTCGTCGGACATGTAGTCGTGGACGACGATTTCACCGGAGATGATCTGCTGGCTCGCCTGCTCGACGGCGGCTTTCATCTCGTCGTTCACGAGTTCCGCATTGTTGTCGTCCAGCGCCCAGTCGACACCACCTTCCTTGAGGCCGAGGACTTCAAAACCGGAGGACCAGCTGTCGTTTTCCGCGTCTTCGAACGCCTGGTAAACGGCGATGTCAACGCGCTTTAACATAGAGGTCAGGACGGAGCCGGGATGCAGGCCGTTCTGGTTGCTGTCGACGCCGATACCCAGCTTGCCGGCGTCGGCCGCTGCCTGCAGAACACCGATGCCGGTGCCGCCGGCCGCGTGATAGACGACGTCCGCGCCGCGGTCGAACTGCGACTTGGCCAACTCACCGCCCTTGACCGGGTCGTTCCAGGCCGCGCCGGTTGTACCGGTCATGTTCTCGAACACCTCGGCATCCGGGTTGGTGGCAGCCACACCCTGCTTGTAGCCGCAGGCGAACTTGCTGATCAGCGGGATGTCCATGCCGCCGACAAAACCGACCTTGCCGGTCTCGGAAGCCATGGCGGCCAGCAGACCGACGATGTAGGAGCCTTCGTGCTCCTTGAAGAGGATGGAGCGGACGTTGGGCAGGTCGACGACCATATCGACAATCGCGAATTGCGTGTCCGGGAACTCCGCCGCGACCTTTTCGACCGCGTTGGCCTGAGAAAAACCGATGGCAACGATCGGGTTCATGCCGCGCTTGGCAAAGTTGCGCAGGGCCTGTTCACGCTGGCTGTCGTTCTGGATCTCGAAATCGCGGTACTCGATGCCATAGTCCTGCTTGAATTTCTCAGCACCGGTGTAGGCAGCCTCGTTGAACGACTTGTCGAACCGTCCACCGAGATCGTAAAGCACGGCCGGCTTGGTGTCAGCCGCTGCGGTCGCGACGGTAAAGGCCAGTCCGGCAAGAGCCGTGCCGATGGTTAGAAGCTTCTTCACGTTTATGTCCTCCGACATGCGGGGGCCTGCTTTCCTGTCAGACCCGTTTCCCCTCGTGACCCAGCCGCTTTATGCGGACTGTGCCAGTTGCAATCCGGCCTTTGCACTCAGAGCCCTCGCGAGGGTCTCGTCCGTGACAAGGTCGGTAATGACACCGGTGCGCAGTGCGGCAAGGGTTGCATCCACCTTGCTCAGCCCACCCACCAGCGCAATGACGCGGCGCCCGCGCACTTCGTCGAAGTGCAGACCCACGGCGCAATCGCCGAGCGAATTGGGAGCCAGTTTTCCTTCAATCGTCAAAAAGCGGCCCATCAAATCACAGACGGCGCCGCAAGACATCAATTGTTCCTGTTCCTGCTTTGAAATCATGCCGCGCTGGACCAGGTGACCCTCGTTCTCGACCGAACCGATGCCGATCAGAAAGGCATCGGACTGACGCGCGCGCGCCATCAGGTCCTGGACACTGCGCTGGGTCAGGAACATGGCCTTTTCGTCGGGATTTTCGGCAAAATACGGTACGGGCAGATAATAGCCGATCCCGCCCGTGCGTTCCTGCATCCTCTGGACGATGTCGTAGGGGTTGGCGGCCAACGTGCGTGTCAGCGAGCCGCAGATGGACATGATTTCCAGATCCTGGCGCGCTGTCTTGGGCAGGGCCTCGACGGACGCCTTCATGGTGCGGCCCATGCCCACACCGAGACGCTTGACACTCGGGCCGGACAGCAATCCGGTCAGGAACTGCGACGCCGAAACGGCGACCGCGCGCAGAACCCCCTCATCATCGCCGCCGCCAAGATCGGGCGCAATGATGCAGTTGGTGAGATCGAAGAAGCGCGAGAGTTCTTTTTCCAGCTGCAGGCATTCCATCGGCCTGCCGTCGACCTGAAACTTTACGTAACCCGCCTTCTGGGCATGGGCGATCAGCCGATGCACCTTGGCCGGTGATACGCCCAGCTGAGAGGCGATTTCTCCTTGCGTGCGGCCGCCCACGAATGACAGCCATGCCGCCCGGATGGCCATGTATGATGTCCAGTCGTCTTCGTGCGCCTGCATATACGTCGACACCTTCCCACGGCCGGATCACAATTGCTCCGAACCCGCCAACGAATCCGGCCCTTTCAACGGGCCCTTGTTTTCATCCGGTGCGATTTTTCAGATGACACCGAAAAATTCTTCACCTAGTGAGAATTTATTCAGATCATGACCAGTGAGCGTAGGTTCGTCAACCAAAAAAGCTCCCGAATTTTAAGCAGTCTGCTTCATTTCGGGGCATTCACACAGCTTAGCCCAAAAAATCCGGCCCGGCAGTTTTTGCCGCCTGATGCCGGAAACGTGACGACACCCGGCAAAATCTGCCTAGCAATCCGGCAGAAAGTTCCTATCTGTGGAATATACGCACTCCGTGCACATTTGATTTTGCCAGTTAATTTGATTTCAGCTAGATTTGGCACGTAGCTTGCTAAGTAAATCCTGAAACAAACCCAAGGCGATTCGTACGCATTCGCAAGAATCACAAGGACTGTAAAGACGAGTAACAGAACAACAAAATAACACTGGGGAGACGTGGCACCGCGGTCGAAAGGCCGGAATAAGGAGAAAACAATGCGTCTCGACATAATAAAAGACTGTGCACTGACAGTAGCGAAACTGCTGTCCCTTCCAGCAGCGGCCATGCTGCTTATCCTTCCCGCCGAAGCCCGGGACCTCCGGCCGGCGATGCCTTCGACCGCAAATCTCTCGTACGATCCGGCCAACGAGGTCGACGTGGAACTCGTACTCGCGGTTGACATCTCTCAATCCATGGACACCGAAGAACAGGAAATCCAGCGGGCGGGCTATGTCGCAGCGCTGACCTCGCGCGAGTTCATCGATGCCATCCAGGTCGGCCCGATCGGCCGCGTCGCCGTGACCTACATGGAATGGGGCGGTGTCGACGAGCATTTCGTCGTCGCCGACTGGACCGTCGTGAAGGATGCGGCCACCGCCTCGCATTTCGCGTCCAAGATCGCCGAAGCACCCCTCAGGCAGGTGCAGCGCACCTCAATCGTGTCGGCGCTCGAAAAATCCGTCGAACTGGTACAGACCAACCAGTATATGGGGCTGCGCCGCGTCATCGACATTTCCGGAGACGGCCCGAACAACCAGGGTGGCTCCGTAACGGAAATGCGCGACCGCATGGTTGCCGCCGGCGTGACGATCAACGGGCTGCCGCTGATGATGAAAACCAACAAGAACTCCTGGCAGGCCATGCTGAACCTCGATCACTATTACGAAGACTGCGTGATCGGCGGTCCCGGCTCTTTTGCGATCCCCGTCCGGTCGAAGGAAGGGTTCGCGGATGCCATTCGCATGAAGCTCGTCCTGGAAATCGCCGGGCTGCATCTGAAGGAACCCGACCCCTACTTCCGCCGCGTTTCAGCGCGTGAACCGGTCCGGTGTAACCTCTTCGACTAAGCCAGCCACGTCTTCTCCCTATCGACTGCCGCGCTCCATGGAGGGCGCGGCTTTTTTTGTCTCCCGAAATTTTTCGCCGGAATCGCGCCTTTCCGCAACCTTCTGGCGGCTCCCCCTTTGCGCGCAGCCCACTTTGCGGCTAATAACCAAGCCGCCCATCGGTCTTGCCGCGAGAGGAACCCGAATGCCAGCCACGCCGACACTTGCCCTTGTTGCGCATGACGCAAAAAAGGATGCGATGGTGGACTTCGCCCTGCGCCACCGCGAAAAGCTGGCGGTGTTCAACCTGGTCGGGACCGGCACGACCGGCAGACGCGTGCTGGAGGCCTGTCCGGAACTCAGGCTCGAACGCCTGAAGAGCGGTCCTCTCGGCGGCGACCAGCAGCTGGGCGCGATGATCGCGGAAGGGAAGCTGCAGGGCCTGTTTTTCTTTGTCGATCCCCTTTCCCCGATGCCGCATGACGTTGATGTCAAGGCGCTGATGCGGCTGGCCCTGGTCTACGACATTCCCATGGCGCTCAACGAATCCACGGCGGACATCCTGCTCCGGTCGGCGCGCCTGCAGGGCCTTCAGACAACATCCGATACGCCTGAGGTCGGTACGTCCAAGTCATGAATTGCAAGCCAGGTTCCAAATCCTTCGCGTATCCCGTTCTCGTTGCCGATATCGGCGGCACCAATGCCCGTTTCGCGCTTGTCGACCGGAGTGACGCGCCCACACACATGTGCGGAAAGACGGCGACGGCCGATCATCCGGACATTTCCTCCGCCATCCGTACAGCCGTCTTTCCGGAAGCCGAAGCGCGGCCCCGGACAGCGATCATTGCCGTTGCCGGCCCGGTAACCGGCGATGCCATCCCGCTGACCAACGCCGCCTGGGTCATCGAACCCCTGAAGATGATCGCCGATCTCGGACTGGAAGAGGTTGTGGTTCTCAATGACTTCGAGGCGCAGGCGCTTGCCCTGCCGGGATACAGCGGCAGCGATATCGAACAGGTCGGGACCGGAGCCATCCGCGCAAACAGTGCCAAATTCGTTCTCGGTCCAGGAACCGGGCTCGGTGCAGCGGCAATGATCTTCGCGGCCGGAACCTGGGTTCCCGTACCCGGCGAAGGCGGACATGTCGAACTCGGACCGGTGAGCGAAGAGGATGTACAGATCTGGCCGCATATCGAGCGGGTCGGCGGGCGCATCGGCGCGGAACAGCTTCTGAGCGGGACGGGGTTGCCGCGCCTGGCACGGGCCGTCGGCGTCTGGATGAACGCCGAACGGTCTTTCGACACGCCCGCCACAATCACGCAGGCAGCCGAAGACAATGACCCGGTCGCGGTCAAGACACTCAACGTCTTCGCGCGCAGCCTCGGACGCGTTGCCGGTGATTGCGCTCTCACCGTCCTTGCGCGCGGTGGTGTCTACCTGACCGGAGGCATCACACCCCGCATCACGCGATTTCTGACCGATGGCGATTTCAGGTCCGCGTTCGAGGCCAAGTCGCCGCACGAAACGCTCATGGGCAAGATACCGACCTTCATCGTGCGCCATCCCGATCCGGCACTTGAAGGGCTCGCGTCCTTCGCACGCGAGCCAAACGCCTTCGCGGTCGACATGCAGGGACGGCAGTGGACAGCGGACAGCGCGTCACCCGAAGCCTAGAGCGCTAGGTGATGGCCGTGTCCCGCACATTTTCGTCCACACTTCCGATAGACGCGGTTCTACCGCAGCTTCTGCACACGCTCGAACAGAAAACCAACGCAGTGCTGGTGGCGGAACCGGGCGCGGGCAAGACGACGCGCGTTCCCCTGGCCCTGCTCGATGCGCCGTGGCGCCAAGATGGGAAGATCCTGGTTCTGGAGCCGCGCCGGCTTGCCGCACGCGCGGCGGCACGGCGGATGGCGGGCGAGCTTGGCGAACGGCCGGGAGACACGGTCGGCTACCGGGTCCGCATGGAAACCAAAGTCAGCTCCAGAACCCGCATCGAGGTGATCACCGAAGGTGTGTTCACCCGGCTGATCCTCGACGACCCCGAACTGACCGGCATCGCGGCCATCCTGTTCGACGAGTTTCACGAACGCTCGCTCGACGGGGACCTCGGATTGGCGCTGGCACTGGATGTGCAGGCGGCGCTTCGCGAAGACCTGCGCCTTCTTCCGATGTCGGCAACGCTTGATGCTGCCTCCGTTTCCGAGCTGCTCGGCAACGCGCCCGTTCTGGAAAGCAAGGGGCGGAGCTTCCCGGTCGAAACGCACTATCTGGGCCGCGACGCCAAGGCCAGGATCGAACCGCAGATCGTCCGTGCCATTCACCAGGCCTTGCACAACGAGACGGGTTCGCTGCTGGTCTTTCTCCCCGGCCAGGGCGAAATCAGGCGTGTCGCGGATCTTCTTGCCGGCAAGGTCCCGGCACATTGCACCGTCGCGCCACTTTATGGCGGGCTGGACGCAAGAGCGCAGGACGAAGCAATCCGGCCAGCCGAAAGCGGGACCTGCAAGATCGTGCTCGCCAGCGCCATCGCGCAGACGTCGCTGACGATCGAGGGCATCCGCGTCGTGATCGACAGCGGTCTCGCGCGCGTTCCCAGATACGAACCCCAGACCGGCCTCACGCGTCTTGAAACGGTGCGCGTGTCGCGCGCGTCCGCGAACCAGCGGCGGGGACGCGCGGGCAGAACCGAACCCGGTGTCTGTTATCGTCTCTGGGATGAAGCCCAGACGGCGGCGTTGGCCGCGGCCGAGTCCCCGGAAATTCTGGAAGCCGATCTGACCGGGCTCGTTCTGGATCTCGCAGCCTGGGGGACCCTGGAGCCGGGAAGCCTTGCGTTCGCGGACCCGCCGCCGGCAGCCGCCTGGAAAGAGGCGAAATCCCTTCTGGTGGATCTTCACGCAACCGACGCGGCCGGTCACTTGACGCGCGAGGGCAAGGCGCTTTCGAAGCTGCCCCTGCATCCGCGCCTCGCGCATATGGTGATCGAGGGCATCGGGCAGCAGCTCGGATATACGGCGGCGCTCGTTGCATTGTGCCTCTCCGAACCGGGCCTCGGTGGACGCGATCCGGACCTGCGTGCGCGGCTGCGTGCCTTGCGCCATGACAAGGGGCAGCGCGCGAAGGATGGCCGGGCCCTCGCTACCAGGTGGCTCAAACAGGCCGGGGGCAACGGCACCGATACCGACATCGAGAGCGCGGGGCTTTTGCTTGCGCTCGCCTATCCGGACCGGGTTGCGCAGGCACGCGGGCAGACCGGCCGTTTCCGCCTTGCCAACGGTCGCGGTGCGGAGCTTGAGCCGGAACACGCCCTTGCCGGGGAACGGTTCCTCGTCGTCGCGGATATTCAGGGCAAGGCCGCCAATGGCCGCATTCAACTGTGCGCGCCAATCTCGAAAGAGGAGATCGAGGCTCTTTTTGCCGGAGACATTGTCGAGGAAGACGATGTTCAGCTGACGCCCGACGGCGCGCTCAAGGCCCAGCGCGTCACCCGCTACAAGGCAGTGGAACTGCAGACGGCCGCGATAAAATCCGCTTCACCTCAAGCCGTCGAAAAAGCTCTCGTGAAGGAGATCCGCCGGCGCGGCATTGCCCGGCTGCCCTGGAGCAAGGAACAGAACCGCCTGCGCAAACGGGTTGCCTACGCGCGGGACAACGGCGCGGCCGATCTTCCCGAACTCGGTGACCCGCATCTTCTGAAAACGCTTGAAGACTGGCTGCAACCGTATCTGTCTGGGCTGACGGCGATCGGCGCCGTCGATGCCGGGGTCCTCGGAAACGCGCTTGCCGGACTTCTGCCCTATGATGCCTCGGCAAGACTGGACACACTTGCGCCCTCCCATTTCAGCGCTCCGACCGGCAGCAAGGTTCCGATCGACTATGGCGCTGCGGCCGGGCCGACCCTTTCGATCCGTGTCCAGGAACTTTTCGGTTTGACGGAGCACCCGAGCGTCTGCGACGGCAAGCTGCCGCTGATCCTGGAACTGCTCTCTCCCGCGCAACGTCCCATCCAGGTCACCAAGGACCTGCCCGGCTTCTGGGCAGGGTCGTGGGCGGATGTGAAAGCCGACATGAAGGGCCGCTATCCGAAGCATCCCTGGCCGGACGATCCGACGGAAGCAGAAGCAACAAGGCGGGCGAAGCCGCGGGGCAAATGAGCTTCTGCACCCGCCTTTCCTGCGGGCCTTGACGAGACGGAAAAGAGGTGTGGTGACCAAGGGAACATGGGCGGTTCCACTTCAGTCGGCGTCATGTCATGACCCGGTCCACTGCTGTGAGGTTTAGAAAAAACGTTCGAATTTATGCCTTCAAAAAAGCTGCATGATTCCGATCGGTGGCACGTCAGGACACGGTATTGCCTCCCGAATTTGTCGTCCCGGTTTGCCGCCCAGGCGGCAAGACCGGGATCCAGTATCCCGAAACTCGGGATGTGAAATGAAGAAAGAGAAACAGGTGGCTACTGGTTTCCGGCCTTCCGCTGCGCTTCAGCCGGAATGACAAGTTCATAGACTGGAATCGCTGCAAAAAGGTCATTGCCAGGGTCAAACCGGACAGCAATGGACCCGATCATGGCATCCATGCCGCTTCACTTCATCTCGACCACATCCTTCCGGGGTCACCTACGGCATGGATTGCAGGGTCAAGCCCTGCAATGACGGAGAGGGGACGGACAGGGCCTCATCCTGAGGAAGCGCGGGAGCGCTGTCTCGAAGGATGGGCGGCAAATTCTGTGCCCTGCGGCCCATCCTTCGAGACGGACCTGACGGTCCTCCTCAGGATGAGGTTGTATTATTGGGCGGGCCGTGGCGGCACTTAAGGGATTGGCGGACTATTGCCATTTCGTCGTCCCGGATCTCCGCTCCGCTGGGTCCGGAGTGACGATGGAGGGCCGTTGCGCAAGAGACAGAGCGAAATTTCCCTCTCCCGATGGAGACCTTTGCATAACGTCTTCGGGTCGTTCGATTTGATCTGTTTGTGTGATTTTGCAGGTTTTGTTGATGATCGTCTGAATGACGAGGTGTTTTTCATGTTGTGGTGAGCTTTAGGCGCTCAGCTTTGCCGCTTTTTTGAGGTTGAAGGCGAGACAGAGCAGGCGGAACTGAGTTGCGTTGCGCTTCAATCCGACATAGCGCACACGCTCGTATCCATAACTTCGTTTGAGCGTTCCAAATACGCGCTCCACGGCAGCGCGAATGGGAGCTATCAAAGCATTGCGCCGCTTCTGCCAGTATGGCAGAGCCGCTTGATATCGATGGTTCCGGTGCATCACACGGTCCTTGATGCCAGCTGCCTTGAGCCTGGCGCGGCGCTCTTTGTGCTCATAAGCCTTGTCCGCATACACAGCCTGTTCGTCGCCACAGATAAGATCGTCAGCTACCTCGCTTTCGGAGGTTTTCGCCGGGGTCAGAATGGCCTGGCGAATGACGCCTGATCCCTGATCGACGGCAACATGAGCCTTGTAGCCAAAATGGGAACGCCCGTTCTTGCGCGTCCAGTCCGCGTCCGGATCGTGAGAGGATTTGCCTCCCATGCCTGCCTCCCGGCCCGGGCGCCGTGCCTGAGCCGTGACCAGTGTGGCATCCAGCAATGTTCCTTCTTTCAGCACCATGCCCTTGGCTTCCAGTTGACCCAAAACCTCCTCAAACAAGGCTGCATCAAGCTCGTGACGGCACAGGGCCGTGCGGAAGCGGCTGATGGTCGAGTGATCCGGTGTGCCATCTTCCAGCGACAGTCCCACAAAACGACGATAAGAAAGCGTGTCAGACAAGGCCTCTTCCAAACGCACATCGGACAAACCGTACCATTGCTGCAGCAACAGCGCCTTGACCATCGTCAGAGGACGATAGCTCGGACGTCCTTCTCCAGCGCTGTAAAGCACACGCACAAGACGATCCAAAGGCTCCCAGTCAATCGCGGCGTCGATGGCATCCAGACGCTGATTGCGACCTAAGCCGGGATCCAAAAAGCTTTCGCCAAACCCAAGCTGACCACTCGAACGATGCATCAAAACCTCCCGACTCAAATTCAATTCAGTGAATCACAAATTCAGCAGGTTATGCAAAGTTCTCCGATGGGAGAGGTAAGCGACCCCTGAGTCCGATGGGCCCGTTCGGCGCCGGCCAGAAGCGTCTCAATCGTCCGAGGCTGCGACGAGGCTGGCGTTGCCGCCGGCGGCGGCCGTGTTTATGGAGACGACCTGTTCCAGCGCGAAACGGGTCAGGTAGATCGGACCGCCCGCCTTCGGACCCGTTCCGGACAATCCCGAACCGCCGAATGGCTGGGTTCCGACAACCGCACCGATGGTGTTGCGGTTGACATAGACGTTGCCGACGGAGAGCCGGTCGACGACCTTCTTGACCGTGGCGTCGATACGGCTGTGTACGCCGAGCGTCAGCCCGTAGCCGGTGGAAGCGATCTGGTCGAGTACCCTGTCGATGTCGCCTGCCTTGTAGCGCACCACGTGCAGGACCGGGCCGAAGACTTCGCGGGTCAGCGCTTCCGCGCTATCCAGTTCGATGATGTGCGGCGCAACCCAGGAGCCGTTGGCGAGGTTTCCGTCCGGTACTTTGCCGGCAAAACGAAGTGTCTGCGTGTCGCTCATATAGTGTATGTGAGAAATGATGTTGTCGCGTGCCTCGTCATCGATCACCGGACCGATATCCGTTGACGGCTGACGCGGATCGCCGAGGCTGAGTTCCTTCGCCGCGCCCTCGAGCATGGCAAGCAGGGTGTCCGCGACATCTTCCTGTACGTAGAGCAGGCGCAATGCCGAACAGCGCTGGCCGGCGGAGCGGAAGGCGGACATCATGACATCGTCACAGACCTGTTCCGGCAGGGCGGTCGCATCCACCAACATGGCGTTGATGCCGCCGGTCTCGGCGATCAGCGGCACGATCGGCCCGCGTTTGGCCGCAAGCGTTCCGTTAATGGCCCAGGCGGTCTCGGTCGACCCTGTGAAGGCGACACCCGCGACGGCGGGATGCGACGTCAGCGCCGCACCGATATCGCCCTCGCCCGGCACAAGGAAGAAGGCGTCTTCGGGAATTCCGGCCTGGTACATAAGTTTGGCGGTTTCAAAGGCGATCAACGGTGTCTGCTCCGCCGGTTTCGCGACAACCGCGTTGCCGCCGAGAAGCGCGGCACTGATCTGTCCGAGGAAAATGGCGAGCGGGAAATTCCATGGCGAAATGCAGACGAAAACACCCCGGCCGCGGTAGCGGTAGCGGTTCTCCTCGCCGGTCGGTCCCGGCATCAGCCGGCCCTCGCCGAACAGCGTTCTGGCCTCGCTGGCATAGTAGCGGCAGAAATCGACCGCTTCACGTATTTCGGCAATTCCGTCGGGCAGGCACTTTCCCGCCTCCATGGAAAGGATCATCATCAGCCGGTCGCGATTTTCCTCCAACAGGTCGCCCAACCGTTCAAGTGCCGCCGCCCTTTCGTTGACGGGCTTGCGTGACCAGGCCTCGAAACCCTTCCGGGCCGTCTCGATGGCCTTGCGGGCCGTCTCGGTGTCGGCGAACCGGACCGTACCGACGCGCGTCGTGCCGTCCATCGGTGCGAAAACCGGGTGCGCTTCACCGCCTGGAGTAAGACCCTTGCCGAGCGGGCCAGCCTCCGTGAACGGTGCCTGCGTCAGGGCCATGCCCTCGACAAGCGCATTGCGTTCGGCGGCGCAGCCGAATTCAACCCCTTCCGCGTTGCGCCGGCTGTCGCCATAAAGGTCGACCGGCATGGGAATCGAACGATTGACCGCATGGTGGCCGCTGTCGAGGATTTTGGCCGGGCGCTGCAGCATGGCTTCAACGGAGACGGAGGCATCTCCGACAATCGTCACGAAGGACGAATTGGCGCCGTTTTCGAGAAGACGCCGGACGAGATAGGCAAGGAGATCCTTGTATCCGCCGACGGGAGCGTAGATCCGGGTCGGAAAGCCGTCGCGCTCGCACACGGACTTGTAGAGACTTTCCCCCATGCCGTGGAGGCGCTGGAACTCGTAGCCCTTGGACGATCCGCCGGCAAGCTCGATGATCTGCGCGACCGTCAGCGCGTTGTGGGTGGCAAATTGCGGGTAGAGGACATCCCTGGCCGCCAGCATCCGCTTGGCGCAGCACAGGTAGGAGAGATCCGTCGCCGCCTTGCGCGTGAAGACCGGGTATCCGTCGACACCCTCTTCCTGGGCCCGCTTGATTTCCGTGTCCCAGTAGGCGCCCTTGACCAGCCGGACCATCAGCTTTCGGCCGGTCTTGCGGGCGGCGTCGACGAGCCAGTCGATCACGTCGGTGCCGCGCTTCTGATAGGCCTGCACCGCGAGGCCGAACCCGTCCCAGCCTTCGGTCACCGGATCGGCGAGCAGCGCCGCGATCACATCAAGAGAAATCTCCAACCGGTCGGCCTCCTCAGCATCGACCGTGAAATTGAGGTTGCGGTCCTTCGCCATCTGTACGAGTTCCCGCAATTTCGGCAGCAGTTCGTCGCGGACGCGTTCGCCGTTGACTGCTTCGTAGCGCGGATGCAGGGCGGACAGCTTGACGGAGATCCCGGGCCGGTTGGGCAGGTCTTCAACGCCTGCCGAATTCCCGATGGCCTCAATGGCATTCGCGTAAGACCGGAAGTAGCGCTCGGCATCTTTCGCCGTGCGGGCGCCCTCGCCCAGCATGTCATAGGAATACCGGTAACCCTTGGTCTCCTGCACCTTTGCGCGTTCGAGCGCTTTCTGGATCGTTTCACCCAGAACGAACTGATGTCCGAGGAGGGTCATGGCCTTGCGCGTCGCAACGCGGACTGTCGGCATGCCCATCCGCTTGACGAGGCTTGACAGGATGCTTTGGGGCGTGTCGCCGGGATGAAGCAGGCGGGAGGTTACGCCGAGCGCCCAGGAAGAGGCGGAAACGAGCCATGTGTCGGACTTGTGGCCGGACGGGTCGTCAAACCGGGCGGCAGCCAGCTTGTCCTCGATGAGTTTGTCGGCAGTGCTCGCATCCGGCACGCGCAGGAGCGCCTCGGCCAGCACCATCATGGCAAGACCTTCGCGGGTCGTCAGGCCGAACTCGCGCATGAAGTCCTCAACGCCGCCGAGGCCGACCTGAACGGCGCGCATGTCGTGGATATAGCCGCGCGCGCGCTGATCGATCAGTTTCTCAACAACCAGGTCTCCGGCGGCATCCTTCAACATCGCCTCCACCGCCTTCCGTTCATCGGGGGCATAGGCGGATCGGAACGGCACCAGGTCAGCATCGTTCATCGTTGTCACTGCGGCAGCGGCTGCGGGCATGAGCACCTCCCAAAACGCCTCGACGGGCGCATCCAGACTATTTCTCTAAAATAGCGGAAATTATACAGGTATTTTCACTATTTTTTGACTTCAATTCAGTTTAATCTCCGCCTGAATCGAAATTTTTAGGGAATTCCCCAATGCTCAATGCCACTGACCGGAGAATTCTGAAGGTTCTTCAGGAAGACGGTCGCGTCACCAATACGGAGCTCGCGGAGCGGGTCAGCCTCTCACCGACGGCAACAGCGGAACGCATGAAGCGTCTTGTCCGGGAAGGGTACATCGAAGGTTTCTCGGCGACACTGGACCCGAAGAAGGTCGAGCGCGGCCTGCTGGTGTTCGTCGAGATCCGCCTTGAAAGAACGTCGCCGGAAATCTTCGATGCGTTCAAGCGTGCGGTCGAGCGCGCCCCGGACATCCTTGAGTGTCACATGGTGGCGGGCGGGTTCGACTATCTCATGAAAAGCCGCGTCAGGGACATGGAAGCCTACAGGGCGTTTCTGTCCGACGTGGTTCTCACCCTTCCCGGTGTCCGCGAAACACATACCTATGCCGTCATGGAAGAAATCAAGGACACGCATATACTGCCTGTCTGAGGTCATGCGAACGCGCCAGCCGACGCCTTTTTGACACACCCTATTCACAAAGCCTTGTGTTGACCGTGTCAGGCCCGATGCGCGAGGGAATTGGCAGCAAAAAAGAACCAAAACTGGGGACTTGAATGAAGCGACTGCTTTGCACCGCCACCGGCATTGCCGGGCTACTTCTCGCCACTCTCGGGGCGCAAGCCCAGGACCAGAATTGGCAGGCCGTTCTCGACGGCGCCAAGGGACAGACCGTCTATTTTCATGCCTGGGGCGGAGAACCGCGCATCAACGCCTACATCCAATGGGCGGCGCGCGAAGTCGAGCGCGATTACGGTGTCCGTGTCGTTCACGTGAAGGCGAGCGATACGGCGAATGTGGTTTCGCAAGTGCTTGCGGAAAAGTCGGTCGGCAAGGAGAATGGCGGGGCCGTCGACCTCATCTGGATCAACGGCGAGAATTTTGCGTCGATGAAGAAGAGCGGGCTTCTGGCGGCCCCGGGCTGGGCGCAAACACTGCCCAACTGGCAATATGTCGATGTCGAGAACAAGCCGACCGTCACCGTCGATTTCACCGTTCCGACCGACGGACAGGAAAGTCCGTGGGGCATGGCCAAGCTCGTGTTCATGCATGACAGCGCCAGACTGAAGACGCCGCCGTCAAATCTGAACGGGTTGCTGGACTATGCAAAAGCGAACCCCGGACGATTCTCCTACCCCCAGCCGCCGAATTTCTACGGCACAACCTTCCTGAAACAGGCGCTTGCCGACACGGTTGCGGATCCATCCGTCCTGTCGTCCCCGGTGGATGAAAGCACGTTCGAGGAAACGGCCGCTCCGCTGTTTGCCTTTCTGGACGATCTGCACCCGCATCTGTGGCGGCAGGGACAGGCTTTCCCGAAGAACGCAGCTGACATGCGCCAGCTGTTGGCCGACAGTGAGCTGGATATTGCCTTTTCCTTCAATCCGGGCGACGCCTCGGGCGCGATCGCAAACGGGGAGTTGCCCGAGACGGTGCGGACCTTCGTGTTCGATGGCGGCACGATCGGCAACACCCATTTCGTGGCCATCCCCTTCAACAGCTCCAACAAGGCCGGCGCGAAGGTCTATGCGAATTTTCTGTTGAGCCCGATGGCTCAAACGCGCAAGCAGGAGCCCGAGATCTGGGGCGATCCGACCGTGCTCAACGTCGCCGCGCTGCCCGCCAACGAGAAAGCCCTTTTCGATGCGATGGATCTGGGTCCGGCGACACTGGCGCCCGAGGATCTCGGACCGGTGTTGCCGGAACCGCATCCAAGCTGGGTCGCCGCACTGGAGGAGGCGTGGACCGCGCGCTACGGCGCCGGCAGCGAGTAGGCTATTGCCGGCACAAGGCCGCATATTCAACATTCCGACCCTGCTCGTGGTGATCCTGCTGGCCGGCCCGGTTCTGGCCGGACTGGCGGGGACCATCCTGCCCGCCTTCGGGTATCTGCCGGTGCTTGGCTACACGTCGCTTTCGCTCGCTCCGCTGCACAGTCTTCTGGAGATGCCCGGGCTTTCAAGATCGGTCCTGCTCAGCTTCGGCACCGGACTGGCCGCATCGCTCCTGTCGCTGGCCATCGTCCTGGTCTTCAGCGCCGGCTGGGCAGGCACCCGCACCTTCCAGCGTGTGACCCGCTTCCTGTCACCGCTTCTGTCCGTTCCACATGCCGCCGCGGCGATCGGGCTCGCGTTCCTGATCGCACCGTCCGGTTTTCTCGTCCGCCTTTTCTCGCCGTGGGCAACCGGCTGGAGCAGGCCGCCGGACGTGCTGATCCTGAACGATCCCGCAGGTCTCGCAATGACCTTCGGGCTCGTGGCGAAGGAAGTCCCGTTCCTGTTCCTGATGACGCTCGCAGCGCTCAACAGGCCGCATATCAAGGACTTCTACAAGGCCGGGGCGAGCCTCGGTTATGGCCGGATGAGCGTCTTTTTCAAGGTGGTTTTGCCGCAGATCTACCCGCTGATCCGTCTGCCCATGCTGGCGGTGATCGCCTATTCAACCTCGGTGGTTGATGTGGCGCAAATCCTCGGACCCACAACGCCGCCGCCGCTCGCGCCCCGTCTTGTCGCCTGGATGAACGACCCCGACCTGAGCAAACGGCTGATGGCGTCCGCCGGTGCCCTGCTGCAGCTTCTGGTCAGCGCGTCCGCCTTGCTGACTTACCTAGGCATCGAAGCCCTCGCAGGACTTTGGCAAACGTCGCGATATGCGAGCGGACACCGCCGGCGGAGCGATTTCCCTGCCCGGCAGGCCGGCCTCATTCCGATGATCCTGATTGTTGCCGTCATGACGTCGTCCATGGCGCTGCTTGCCATATGGACGGCGGCAAGGTCCTGGTGGTTCCCCGCCGTCCTGCCACAGTCTTGGAGCCTCGGGCGCATGGCGGATGCCTTCGGCATGGGAGCGCCTGCGCTTGCGGCAACGCTCGCCCTTGCCTTTGCAACGGCGGGCGCTGCCACGGCACTCGCCTTGTGGCTGCTCGACGCACGCAGTTTCCGTGACCTCCCGGCGCGGGGACAACTCAACATCCTGATCTTTCTGCCGCTCCTGCTGCCGCAGATCAGCTTCCTGTTCGGGCTGCAGATGCTGTTTCTTCTCGGTGGTCTGAGCGGGACGTTCCAAGCGGTCCTGCTTGCCCATCTCGTGTTCGTGTTTCCCTACGCCTTTCTCGCCCTGAGCGATCCGTGGAACCGGCTCGACCCGCGCTACGCCAAAGTGGCCATGTCCATGGGGGCATCCAGGGTCAAGGTATTCTGGCAGATAAGGCTGCCGCTTCTGCTCCGGCCGGTCCTGGTGACATTCGCCGTGGCGGCCGCCGTCTCGGTCGGGCAATATCTTCCAACGCTGATGATCGGTGCGGGACGCGTGGTGACCGTCACAACGGAAAGCGTGGCACTGGCCAGCGGCGGCAACCGCCAGGTCGCAGCGCTCTACGCGGTTCTCCAGTTGATCATTCCGCTTGCCGTGTTTGTTGTCGCGGCCCTGGTTCCTTCTCTGGTATTCAGAAACCGTGCCGCGATGCGGCTGGAAAGGTAAACTCGGATGGGTGCACAAGAAGACACATCCGGCCTCGTTCTGGAGGCGGTCTGCCTCCGTCTGGGAGGGGCACCGCTTATCAGCATCGACTGCCGGATCCCGCCGGGAAGCATCCTGACCATCATGGGGGAAAGCGGCAGTGGAAAGTCCAGCCTGCTGGACTTCATTGCCGGTTTCCTGAAGCCGGACTTCCAGGCGGAAGGCAGACTTTTCCTGGACGGTGAGGACCTGACCGGACGGCCCGCGCAGGAGCGCCATATCGGGCTGATGTTTCAAGCGCCCCTGCTCTTCCCGCACATGTCCGTGTTGCAGAACCTCCTGTTCGCGATTCCGGCCTCGATCAGCAAACGGTCACAAAGGGTGGAGATTGCCCAGAGCGCCCTTGAGGACGTCGGGCTTGCGGGATTTGCCGGCCGCGATCCGGCAACGCTTTCAGGCGGACAGCAAACACGTGTCGCCCTGATGCGAACGCTTCTGGCGGATCCGAAGGCACTGCTGCTCGACGAGCCCTTTTCGAGCCTCGACCAGACCCGCAGAGCCGGCGTCCGCGATCTTGTTTTCCGTCTAGCGCGTGAAAAGAACCTGCCGGTTCTTCTGGTCACCCACGATCAGGACGATGCGGTGGCGGCCGGCGGCATGATCCACTATCTCGATGGCCGGGACCCGGGTGCGGGATACTCCGGTTCCACCCGGCCGCTGCCGGTGTCGGCTCAACGCTGACGCGTCATTCCGCCTGATCGGCCGACTTCGCCTGCAGCAGGGAATAGTTATCGATACCGATCCGCTCGATCAGGTCGAGCTGGGTTTCCAGAAAATCGATGTGGCTCTCCTCATCGCTCAGCAGCTTTTCGAAGAGTTCCATTGAAACGTAGTCGCCGAGGTCGCGGCAAATCTCGCGCGCTTCATGGTAGAGGGCCCGCGCGACATACTCCGCCGCCAGATCCCCTTCCAGGCATTCCTTGACATTCTGCCCGATCCTGAGCGGATCCAGCGTCTGCAGGTTCGGAAGACCTTCCAGGAATATGATCCGGTCCATGAGGTCCTGGGCGTGCTGGCGCTCCTCGTCGGCTTCTTCCAGTTCCTTGTCGGCGAGCTTGCCGAAACCCCAGTCGGCGAGGAGCCGCGCATGGACCCAGTACTGGTTGACCGCGGTCAGTTCGTGACGCAGGGCCTTGTTCAGGTATTCGATAACTTGTGCTTCACCCTTCATCAGGTTCTCCTCTGACTATCGGCCCGCGGCGCGTTTCAGGGTTGCAGGCCCGGACTCGGCACCCCCTGCTTCTTCAGACCCCTTTTCATGAATGATGTCAATCACGGACGGAAAACAGCTGCCGCATCTCGGCCTGCAGCCCAGGTGCCGGAACACCGCCCCGGGTGTCGGCACCTTGCCGTTCGGGTCGGCGCGCATTTCTTCAGCCGCTTCACGAAGCTGCTTCTCAGAAAGGACATTACAGGAGCAGACGATCATTGTAGGGTTCGCAAAGGGTCCGGTTATCCGACCATATTGGCATTCGGGGTTTCATGCGCAATAACGAAACCCTACTATAAGAGTCAACTTTTTCTGACTCGTCCCTCAACTGACAGGAAACCGACATGAGCGGCCAGGACACATCCGATACCCGCCCGACACTCGTCCTGACCGGCGCAAGCCGCGGCATCGGGCACGCCACCGTCAAGCGGTTTTCGGCGGAAGGCTGGCGCGTCATCACCTGTTCGCGCCAGGCCTTTTCGGACAAGTGCCCCTGGCCCATGGGGCCGGAAGACCACATTCAGGTCGATCTGTCCGACCCGGAGAATCTCGGATTCGCCGTTCAGGAAATCCGCAAGCGTCTCGAGGCGAACGGCTCACAGCTGAATGCGCTGGTAAACAATGCCGGCATCAGCCCGAAGGGGTCCGAAGGAAAGCGGCTCAACTCGCTCAACACGGCGATGCACGAGTGGCGCACCGTATTTCAGGTCAATTTCTTCGCGCCCATATTGCTCGGCCGCGGCCTCTTCGAGGAACTGAAATCCGCCGGCGGCTCCGTGGTCAACGTGACCTCCATTGCCGGGATGCATGTTCATCCCTTCGCGGGCACCGCCTATGCGACCTCAAAGGCCGCCCTTGCCGCCCTGACCCGCGAGATGGCCGCCGACTTCGGACCGCACCGTATCCGAGTCAATGCCATCGCGCCGGGCGAGATCGATACGTCCATTCTTTCACCGGGAACCGAGAAGCTGGTGGAGGACATTCCGCTCAGGCGACTGGGGCTACCCGATGAAGTTGCCGACACGATTTTCTATCTGTGTTCCGAGCGTAGTTCTTACGTAACGGGATCCGAGATCCACATCAACGGCGGACAACACGTGTGAATTTCCAGTCAAAAAGGTCTTGTGCCGTTTTTGACGAAGTGAAATGAAACTGAATACGCATTTATTACAATCAACATGTATACCCCCGCGTGAGAAATACGCACTCGATTTACGCAAAATTCATTGCTTGCCGCGAAACTCGCTGCAGGGAAACGCTGTAATACAGCCACGCGGGGATCGTATGAAACAGATTCTGAAATCTTTGGTTGACCTGAAGTTCGGCTTCAAGGTCGGTGGCGGCTTCTTCGCCGTTTTGCTCCTGACAGCCGTTGTCGGAGCCGTCGGGTACTTCGCCATCCAGAACCTCTCGTCCAGTTTCGTGGTTGCAGATCATGCGGCCCAGGTCGCCGGCCAGGTGCAGGCTACCTCGATCAAGCGGGAAGACTATCTCAACAACCCGACACCGGAGTTGAGCGAGGCGGTCAACCAAGAGATCGGCAAGCTGAGCGCCTCTCTTCAGGAACTGGAACACGAGGTCTCGGGCAATCCGGAAGCCGAAAGCCAGGTGGCCGGTGCGAAGGAAGCCGTGACCAAATTCGAGACAACGTTCGGTGAAGTGGTGGCGCAGACGAACCAGCAGGCCGAGCGTCTTGCAACCCTGCAAGACAGCACGTCCGACCTCGGACAACTGGCCTTTACCATCAGCGATGCCGTGCTGACCGAGGAAAAACAGGTCAGCGCGGAGGCGTTCTCCGCAGACAGCCGTCTTGACGATGCTGCAGCCATCCAGCGCGGGATCTTCGAACTGAAGGACGGCGTCACGCAGATCCAGCTTCTCTACCTGGAAGGAAACGGCAACCTGCAGGGTGACGCGCTGCAAAGCGCCATCCAGACCGCGAGCGAGCTGGTCGCATCGGCAAAGCAGATCCGGATGAAGCAGATCGAGGGCATGCAGCCCAAGACGCTGGCACAACTTGCCGCCAAAACCAATAACCTCCTCGATGTCGTTGAAAACCTCAACAGGGAGCTCGGCTTTTCGGAAGGCTATGAAGCGCGCCTCGCCGTCGGCACGGGTATCGAGGAAATGAATGCCCAGACCGAGGAGGTTCTGAAGCAGGTCGCCCCCGTCGTCGAGACGGCAAAAAGCGACGCCCTGACGGCGTCGACGCGGCTCGCCACGATCCGTGCGATCTCGGACAAGGCGAAGTCGCTGAGCAAGGCATCGGAGTCGGCGCGTGCAGAATTGCTGTACCTGTTCGGATCCTTCGGCGTCGAAGACAAGTCTGCGGTTGAAACCCAGATCTCCAACGTGGTCGCGCTCGAAGAAGAACTCGTCAAATACGCCAACGTAATGCCCTCTGCGGCGGAAGCCATCGAGGCGATCGCGACATCGGTCGCAACGCTGGACAAGTCCTTCAAGGAAATGCTGACGGCGAAAACCGAACTTCTTGCAAAGCGCCAGCAACTCGACAGCCTGACACGCCAGGTCAACGGCGACATTGCCGCGATCTCCAGCGAACAGTCCAAGGCCGCCAACAGCGCCGCAGGCTCGGCTGAGCTGCAGATCATCATGACGATCCTGCTCGCAATCCTCGGCGGCGTCGGCCTCGCCTTCATCCTCAACATGGCGATCACCAAACCGATCCAGACGATCACGAATGTCATGGACAGGCTCGCCAACGGCGACAATGAAGTCGACATTCCGGGCATCGAGCGCGGCGACGAAATCGGCAACATGAGCCGCACGGTTCAGGTCTTCCGCGACAATGCGGTCGAGCGCGCGCATCTCCAGGAGCAGAGTGCGCAGGAAGAAGAAGCCCGTCACGCCCGTCAGCAGAGGGTCGACGACCTGATCAACGGCTTCCGCGCGACCGCTGAAGATGCGCTCGGCTCCGTTGCCTCGACGGCCGGCGGTCTCGACAATACCGCCCAGGCCCTGACGGAAATCGCGCGTGACAGCGCCGGTTACGCGAACGAGACCCAGTCGTCGTCCAACGAGACCACGACGAATGTTCAGACGGTTGCCAGCGCGGCGGAAGAACTTGCCGCCTCCATCGGCGAGATTTCTCGCCAGGTTGCACAGACCACGGAGATCGTGGGACGTGCGACAACCGGGACACGGGAGACCAACGAAAAGGTCGAAGGTCTGGCGGAAGCGGCAACCAAAATCGGTGAAGTGGTCACGCTGATCCAGGCCATTGCCGAACAGACCAACCTGCTCGCGCTCAACGCGACCATTGAAGCCGCCCGCGCCGGCGAAGCGGGCAAGGGTTTTGCGGTTGTCGCCGCAGAGGTGAAGGAACTGGCGACGCAGACGTCACGGGCGACCGAGGAAATCAGTTCCCAGATCACCGAGATCCAGAACGCCACGAAGGATTCGGTCGTCGCCATCGGCGCGATCGCCGAAACCATGAACGAGGTGAACAGCTACACCACCGCCATCGCATCCGCGGTCGAGGAGCAGGGCGCGGCGACCGCGGAGATCTCGCAGAACGTCCAGCGTGCCGCCCAAGGCACAGGAGCGGTGTCCTCGTCCATGACCCAGCTGTCACAGGCCGTCGACCAGACATCGTCCTCGGCCGACATGGTTCTGTCCGCATCGGGAGAGTTGACGGAAAAGACCGACCAGCTGAAGCAGGAAGTCGAACAGTTCCTGTCGGAGGTCGCCGCAGCCTGATCAACCGGGCCATCCAATATCGGGGCGGAGTGCCGGGCACTCCGCCCTTTTTCGTTCTCCGGCCCGCTCGGTGATTGACCTTGCCCGCCCGGAGGACTATGCGGAAGCGGACAAACCCGAAATCCAGCGAGAAACCGTCTTGGCGAAGCAGATCGACGCCGCAGCCTTTGCCCCCCATGGCAGCCCTCCCGTACAATCCTGGCCGTTGATCCTGGAAACCGGGGGCTGGAAGGATTATCGCCTGCTCGACATGGGCGCGGGCGAAAAGCTCGAGCGCTACGGCCGCTTCACCATCGTCCGGCCGGAGCCCCAGGCGATGGGAACGCGCAAACTCAAGGCCAGTATCTGGAACCGCGCAGACGCGGTCTTCTCCGGCGATACGGAAGAGGAAGGGCCGGGACGCTGGAAGTTTTCCGGCGACGTGCCCGAGACCTGGCCGATGTCCTACGGCCCGGTCCGCTACAACGGCCGCTTCATGTCTTTCCGGCACGTCGGTGTGTTTCCCGAACAGGCGGCGCACTGGGACTGGGTCAATGGCAAGGTGCGCGCCGAGCGCGCACGCGCTCCGGACAGGCCGCTGAAGATCCTGAACCTGTTCGGCTACACAGGCCTGGCGTCGCTTCTGCCGGCCACCGAGGGCGCTCAGGTGACCCATGTGGATGCCTCTAAGAAGGCCATCGGCTATGCGCGCGAGAACCAGGCGCTCTCCGGACTGGAAGATCTGCCGATCCGGTGGATCTGCGAGGATGCCGCTAAGTTCGTTGCCCGGGAAGTGCGCCGGGGCAACACCTATGACGGCATCATTCTGGATCCGCCGAAATACGGGCGCGGCCCCAAGGGGGAAGTCTGGGATCTCTACACCAGCCTGCCGGGCATGCTCAGTGACCTGCGCCAATTGCTGACCGGAGACTCGCTGTTCATGATCCTGACAGCCTATGCGATCCGCTCCAGTTTTCTGTCCATCCACGAACTGATGGCGGAGACGCTCGCCGACCAGGGCGGGCTATTGGAATCGGGCGAACTCGTCATCGGCGAGGAAGGCGGCGACCGGGTGCTTTCAACCTCGCTCTTTTCCAGGTGGAGCAGCCGCTGAGCGCGGCTACTCAGCCGCGATCGCCGACCCGTAGTTGTCATTCGACCAAGTTTCGTCCGACTTGGCGGCCTCCCCGTCTGCGGCGGGCTGCGCCACAGGGTTTTCACCCGACTTGCGCCGGCGGGCGTAGACCATCGCGAACATGGGCGGGGCGAAGTAGAACGAAATCACCGTCGACAGCAGGACCCCGCCCGCGATCGACATCGCAAAGGGCGGCCAGAAGCCGCCGCCGCCGAGGATAAGCGGCAGAAAGCCTCCGAATGTCGTCAGCGTGGTCGACACGATATGCCGGCTCGAGCCCATGACCACATCGACCATCACGGCCTGGTCGCCGTTTACCGCGTTCTCGTTCTGCTGCATGCCCGTGAGGATGATGATGGCCGCGTTGATCGAGACGCCGATCGACCCGATCACGCCGATGATCGCGTTGATCCCGAACGGGTACTGGAACACCGCAAGCGCAAAGATACTCAACCCTGCGGACAGACCGGCGACGGCGAGCGTCACCGCGGCAAGACGGAACGAATTGAAGGTCAGGACGATCGCCGCGATGGAAAGCGGTACGATCAGCCCCAGGGAGCCGATGAGGTTCCTCAGCGTGTCGTCCCTGGCGTCTGAATCTCCACCGGTCTCCATGCGATAGCCGTCAGGCAGAGCATATCCGGCACGTTCCAGCTCGGACTGAAGCTTCTTCAGGGCTTCTTCCGGCAGGACACCGTACTGGACAAAAGCCTGGACCGTGTTGGTGCGTTCGCCGTTGCGGCGGTTGATCTGTCCCTCGGAGGGCTCCACACGCAAGTCGGCGATAGCGGACAGGGGCACGCCGTCATAGACCGAGCTTCCTGGTACGCCGCTGCCCGGCAGGAGCGGCAGGCTGGCGATGCGGGCGAGATCACCCCGCTTGGCATCTCCCACGCGCACGCGCACCGGCAGTTCTTCCGTGCCCTCGATGAGGCTGCCCCCAGTCGCTCCCTCCAGTGTCGCTTCAAGCTGCCGTGCGACATCTGCGAGCCCGAGACCCAGAAGGCGGGCCTTGTCCTCGTCCACGGACAGTTTCAGCTTCGGCGCGCCGCCGTCCAGCGTCGTACGGACAATGGTGACCTCTTCAACGCGGGCCGCGAGACGGCGCAGGATGTCTCCCTGTTCCCGCAGAACCTCCAGCGACGGGCCGACGAGGCGCAGCTCGACCGGCGCATCCACGGGCGGGCCCTGAACCAGATCCCGCACAAGTATCCGCGCATTGGGAAACTGCGCAGACAGGTCCGCCTGGAGATCCGGGACAAGACGGGTGGTCGCGTCTTCAGACACGGTCGTGACAAGCGCCTGGGCGAAGGCCGGAGCCTGATCCCGGTTGCCGACAATGTTGTAGTAGAAGGCTGGAGCGCTCTTGCCGACGACCCAGGTGATCTGCTCAACGCCCTGCGTGCCGGCAAGCACCTGGTCGATTTCGCGGGCGGTCGACATGGTCTGCGAGATCGCCGTTCCGTCGGCAAGCTCAACCTCGACATGAAACTGGTTCCGGTCGACGCCCGGGAAGAACTGCGCGGTGAGCGTCGGCATGCTCATGAAGCCGATCACGGGCAACACCAGTGCGAACGCGACAGAGCTCGCCGGATTGCGCATTGCCATCTTCAGCGAGAACCGGAACGGGACCGACAGAAGCCGTGCCGGCGAGAGCCTACTGCGCCGTGCCTCTTCCGGACGGGCGGGCAGCACCCACCCGGCAATGGCGGCCGTCAGCGTCACGGCGACGACAAACGACCACAGCAGCATGATGATCACGGCAATCGCGATCGCGCCGACAAAATCTCCCGCCGGCCCCGGCAGCAGCACCATCGGCATGAAGGACAGCGCCGTCGTGACCGTTGACGCCAGCAACGGGGTGAACAGACGGCGGACAGCATTCCCGACCGCCTCGCGCCGGCTCAGCCCGCGTTGCAGTGCCTGCCCGATCTCGTCGGTCATGACGATCCCCGCATCCACAAGCAGCCCCAGCGCAACGATCAGGCCCGTCAGGGACATCTGGTGAAGCGGCAATCCGATCATGCTCATGGTGGCAAAAGACGCGAGCGTGACGACAGGCAGCACCATGGCGACGATCAAGGCTGACCGGAATCCCATGGTTACAAGCAGAACCGCAACAACGAGACCCATGCCGATGGCGATGTTGAGGCCGACATTGGACAGGCGATCGATGGTGTAGAGGCTTTGATCGAACACCAGCTGGTGTTCGATGGAATACGGCATGTCCGCTTCGAATCCGGCAATTTCACCGCGCGCGCGTTCCATCCAGGCGTCGACCTGAAGGCCATCGGCAATTTTTGCGGCAACGAGGATCGCGGGCCGGCCGCCCGAAAAGGCGCGCTCCTCGACGGGTTCCCGTTTGCCCTTGCCGACGGTCGCAATATCGCCGACGCGGGTCACGATCCCCGTCTGCCCCGTCGTCACCGGGATCTGTCGGACCCTGTCCAGCGCGGTGATTTCACCTTCCACCTCGATCAGGAATTCGCGTTCGGACGCGCGCAGGCGGCCGGCACGCACCTTTGCATCCGCGGATCTGATCGCAGTCGAAACCTGTTCAACCGTCAGAGACAGGGAGGCCAGGAGTGCCGGATCGATCCTGACCAGAATTTCCTCTTCAACCTCACCGAAGATCTCGACGGATTTCGTTCCGGGCACATTTCGCAGGACATCAGACAGACCTTCGGCATAGCGCAGGAGAACGGCATCCGAGACGCTGTCATGTTTGGGGACAAGGGCGCTGATCGAGGCGAACGCGCCCGCACCTTCGGTGCTGAATTCCGGTTCGAGAACGCCTTGCGGAAATTCACGGGTGGCGTCGCCGATCTTGTCCCGGATCTCCGACCAGACCTGTTCGATCACATCGTCCTGCAAGGTGTCGAGGAGTTCGATCTGGATGATGGATATGGAGGAAGCAGACGTCGATTCGATCACGTCGATCTCTTCGATCTCGCGCAGTTCCTCTTCCACCTTTTCCGTGACCAGCGCCTCGACGCGCGCCGGGCCGGCACCGGGGTAGACCGTGGTCACGGTTGCGAAGAGGTTGGTGATCGTCGGATCTTCCTGCCGGCCGATCCCGACCAGAGCGGACAGTCCGGCGGCAATGATGACGAGTATCGTGAGGGCGACGAGGCGCGGTTGCCTGAAGAACATCGTGTACATGCTCATGCCCCCTCGCCGCTCAGGCCGACCTCTTGACCGACGACCACGCGGTGCACGCCCTCCGCGACGATATTGGTGTCACCCGAAATCGTGCCGCGAACGAAGGATCGCGTTGCATCGGCGTGGAGCACCTCGACGGCTTCCCGCCGGATCTCAAACGTGACTTCACCGGTGTCGGAGCGGAGTTCGACCACGGCCAGCAATGTCCAGAGGCCACGCGGCCCTTCTTTCAGGGCTGCCGTCGGCACCCAGTAACCTTCGGTCTCGATCCACTCGGAAAGCGACAGTTCGGCGAGGCGCCCGAATTGCGGCGCGGCATCGGCAGCGTCGAGTTCGAACAGGGTTTCGATCGTGCGTGTGCTGGTCTGAAGATCCGGACGCAGACCGGACAACCTTGCCTTGAACTGCCGATCGGATATGCGGATCTGAAACGTGCCATTGCGATCGAGACGGTCGACAACTTCCGGTGCCAGTCCGATGCGCACCGTCGGTTTTGCCACTTCCATCAGGCGAAGCACGGGCGCGCCGGGCGCGACCGTTGCCCCCTCATCCAGCAGTCTCTCCCCGACCGATCCGTCGAAGGGAGCCGTCAGGACGGATTTGTCGAGACTGATGTCGATCGCCTCGATCGCCGCATCGATCTGATCCAGCGTGGCGTCGAGCCGCGACAGCGCAAGACGGGCTTCATCGAGAATCTGGTCGCTGACATGACCGCCGTCGCGCAGTTTCTGACGGCGTTCCAGCGTCAGGGCGGCCAGCTCACGATCGCTCTCCGCCGCCTTGCGGTTGGCGGTCTGGCGCCTTTTTTCGGCTTCCAGCGTGCGCGCGTCCAGTACCGCGATCACCTCACCCTTCCTTACAGGGTCACCCTCATCGAACTCTATGGCCAGAATCGTGCCGGACAATTCAAACCCGAGATCGGTCCGCCGGGCCGGTTCCAGGCGGCCAACAAAACTCCTGGTCACCTCGTATCCGGCCTGATGCTCGGGTTTGACAGGGCGAACCTCGACGAGCGGAGCCGCCTCCACGGCAGGTTTTTCCGCGGCGCGCATCTGGATCGTGGTGACGCCGATCATCACGGCAGCCGCCGCGATGCCGATATTGATCGAGAACGTCGTCAGGCTGACGAGCCTGCGGCCCAGTCTTTTCAGAAATCCATTGCCGGTCTTCCGCGTATCAGGAACAGAACTCTCGCTCGACATTGCTGTGTCCTCATCTTCCATTTGACGGCAACCGCTCCAAGCCTGCACAGACCCTGAATGTGAACGGCTCTAACTATGTTATAGTTGCTAACATATGTTAGAAGAACTAACTTCGACAAGAGATTCGACAGAAAAAATTTCAGAAACGGCGAAAAATGGCCGAAAGCAAAATCAAGAAAAAGCGCGCCTATCATCACGGCGACCTGCGCGGACAGCTTCTTTCAGCAGCCAGAAATCTGCTTGAGGAGCACGGGCCCGACGGGTTTTCCATGTCCGATGCCTGCCGTCTTGCGGGGGTCAGCACGGCGGCCCCCTACCGCCACTTCGCGAACAAGCAGGATCTCCTGCTCGAGGTCGCCAAGGACGGCCTGCAGCGGCTCGGTGCCGAGATGGAGGAAAATGCGTCGAAATTCGACAGAGGCACCGTTCCGTCGATTTCTGCCATCGGGCGCGTCTATGTCGATTTCGCGATCCGGGAACCTCATACTTTCCGGCTGATGTTCAGCACACGCTCGCATTCAGGACGCATCGAGGAACTGCGAGAAGTCGGCCGCGCCTCATATGGCGTTCTCCTGCGCGAAGTCGCACGCTACCTGGGTGAACAGGACATCACCGAAACCGTCACCCGCGCGGCCTTTCCGCTCTGGACACAGGTGCACGGGCTATCCTTTCTGGCGATCGACGGCAAACTTGAAGTCACGGCCTTTCCGGTCGACATCGACGAGTCCATTCTGATCGCCACGGAACGGCTGCTGCCGCCCGCGGCCGACGCCAAGGCTTGACCGGACCCCGCCTTGCGCCTAATCCAGCGCGCAGGATCATCATTTCAAAACGCGGCTCATCCGATGGCCGCCGGAGCGGGGCATGTCCCAGACAGGCAGAGACAAACGTCAGGGCGCAGTGAAACAGATCACCAGCCACGCCAACCCGATCGTCAAGGAAGTCAAGGGACTGGTCGCCCAGCGCAAGCACCGCAGTCAATCCGGACTGTTCGTCGCCGAAGGCCTGAAGCTTGCGACAGATGCGCTGGAGGCCGGCTGGGAGGTGCGTTATCTCGCACTCGGTCCGGAAGCCAGGGAAAACCCGGTCGCCCAGAAGGCAGCCGCAACGGCGAAGGCCCGTGGCGCACTCATCCTGGAAATGTCGACGGCCGTGATGTCCGCCATGACGCGCAAGGACAACCCGCAGATGGTTGTCGGCGTCTACGAACAGAAAATCCTTGATGCAAAGGACATCGACCCGACCGGGAGCACGCTCTGGGTCGCACTCGACCGGGTCCGGGACCCAGGAAACCTCGGCACGATCATCCGGACCGTGGACGCCATCGGCGGCAGCGGCGTGATGCTGGTCGGCGATTGCACGGATCCATTTGCGGTCGAAACCGTGCGCGCAACGATGGGGTCGCTGTTCCATGTTCCCTTGGCCAGAATGAGCAAGGACGCGTTCAAGTCTGTTGCCGGGACCTGGCCCGGGACGGTTGCGGCAACCCACCTGAAGGGTTCCGTGGACTACCGCACGCCCGACTACGCCGAACCGGTGCTTCTGGTCATGGGCAACGAACAAAAGGGCCTTGAAGACGACATGGCCGCCGCCTGCTCGACCCTGATCAGAATTCCGCAGGCCGGACAGGCCGACAGCCTCAATCTGGCGGTCGCGACCGGCGTCGCCCTTTATGAAATCCGCCGCAATCATCTGGAGCTCTGAAGTCATGCGTCTTTTCGTCTTCGGCGTCGGTTTTTCGTCCAGGGCCTTTATCGAAGAATGCCGCGACCGGTTTGACTGGATCGGCGGGACCACCCGTTCGGAAGAAAAAGCGGAAGCGTTGAGGGAAATGGGCGTCGCACCTTTCCTCTTCAACGGAGAGGACCAGGGAGACGGCATCGCCGAGGCGCTCGAAACGGCGACACATGTGCTCGTTTCCATCGCGCCGAACGAGACGGGCGACCCCGTGCTCAACCTGCATGGCGACGACATCGCCGCAGGCAGACCCGGCTGGCTCGGATATCTGTCGACCGTTGGCGTCTACGGCAATCACGACGGCGCCTGGGTGGATGAAGACACGCCCTGCCGGCCGGTTTCCAAACGGTCGGTGCAGCGGGTTGCCGCCGAGACCGCGTGGCTCGACTTTTCCGCACAGCATGGCGTCCCGGTTCAGATCTTCCGCCTCTCCGGGATCTACGGCCCGGGCCGGAACACGTTCGAGAATTTCCGGAAGGGCAAGGCCCGGCGCCTCGTGAAACCCGGCCAGGTCTTCAACCGTATTCACGTGGCCGATATTGCAGGCGCCCTGAAGCTTGCGATCGAAAAGCCCGAAACGCGGATCTACAACATCACCGACGACGAGCCTGCGCCGCCGCAGGACGTCGTCACCTGTGCCGCTAAGCTGCTCGGTGTGACGCCACCACCTGAAATCCCCTTCGAGACCGCGGACCTGACGCCCATGGCGCGGTCCTTTTATGGCGAAAACAAACGCGTTTCGAACAAGCGAATCAAAACAGAACTGGGATATACTTTCCGCTATCCCAACTACCGGGTCGCCTTGAAAGACCTGCTGACAACCCTCTAAGATGCGCTGACCCGCTCGCAGCCCCCCTGGTGGTTCACCCCGATGCGAATAGCATGGAAGATCTTTGGAATATCGCTGATCGTTTTCCTGATCATGGCAACAGCTGCCACCTATTCGATTTACAAAATATACGAGATCAACAAAGAGCTTCAGCTGATCTCGAGCGTGTTTTCGCCCCTCCGGCACGAGGTTGCACAGATCGAAGTCATCGCGCTTCAGGAAGAACTCGAGCTGGAACGGGTTGAAAAGCTGGAAGCGGAACTGCGCGCCGATCGTCTGGAAGCGCTCAGTTACGGCAAAAGCGAGGCGGAGATCGACGCCGCAGTCACGCAAAACCCGGAGCTTGTTGCCCGCATCCGCCACCTGGAGGAACGGCTCGAAACCGGTCTGGCGCTGTTTGAGGCCAGCGCGAACAAGGTGGAAGAACTGCTCAGGTCCGCCGAAATCCGTGTCCGGGACGCTCAGGACGAGGCCTCATCGCTGCAGGACAAACTGGAGCTTGCGGCCCTTTACCCGACCCTGATCGCGATCGAGACCCAGCACAGCAGTTTTCACGGTCATGCGCTCAATCTCGTCAAATCCGCCGACCTGCCGCCGGCAACGCGGGAAAATCTGGAAGAGCAACTGGAGAGCGAAGAACAAAAGCTGATCGAGAGACTGGACTCCTTGAGAGAACATGTCAGCGCGTTCACGGACGAGTCGATTGCGACGGCGGCGCTGCATGAACAGCAGGCGCTTTACGCCAGTATTGCGGCGACGGCAACGGCGGGTCTCCTGGCACTGCTCCTGTCCTCTCTGGTGATCTCCGGCATACTCAGACCCATGCGCGCCCTCTCCTCGGGTGCGAAGCGGGTCGAAGAAGGCGATTTCGACATTGAGCTCAAACCGCTTTCCAAGGACGAGATCGGCTCCCTGACACGCAGCTTCAACACCATGGTCGACGGACTGCGCAGCACCAAGAGGATCAAGGACACGTTCGGGCAGTATCTTGACCCGCGGGTCGTCTCCGGCCTGATCGCCGATCAGTCGGATGCAACCGCGGGCCAGAAGAAGGTGGTCTCGGTCTATTTCTCGGACCTTGCCGACTTCACCACGATCTCCGAGCAGTTCACACCCGCAGGCCTCGTCCGGGTGCTCAACCGCTACCTCGACCTGATGTCGTCGGAGATCACGGCGCGGGAAGGCGTCATCGACAAGTATATCGGCGACGCGATCATGGCCTACTGGGCACAGCCGTTCTCCGATGACGGCAACCAGGCCGCGCTTGCGGTGGAGAGCGCTCTGACGAATGTTCACCTCATGAAACAGTTCCAGCAGGAGCTCCCGGAACTGACCGGCCTGCAGAAAAACCTGCCCGTCCTGCGGCAAAGGATCGGCATCGCCACCGGAGAAGCGGTGATCGGTTCGATCGGATCGGCCAAGACCAAAAATTACACCATCATGGGCGACACGGTGAATCTCGGTGCGCGTCTCGAGGCTGCGAACAAGATCTACGGGACGCAGATCCTCGTGTGCCAGAGAACGCGGGACACCGCGGCCGGCATCGAGTTCAGGGCGATCGACACGATCCAGGTGAAAGGCAAAACGGAACCGACCAGAGTTTATGCGCCGCTTGCCCACACAAGCAAAATGACCGATGCGGTCCGGGACTTGCAAAGCGCATCAGAAGCCGCGTTGCAAGCCTTTGCAGACGCGAACTGGCCCGAGGCGCGCGCAGGCTTTGAAAAGATACTTGCGGCTTACCCTCACGACGGAATAGCCGCCGTGTTTCTCAACCGGCTCGACCTGATATCTGCTCAAGGGGCACCGGCGGACTGGGACGGCGTGTGGCACCTGAATACGAAATAGCGAACCACTGAAGGGGCACACGGGTTCAAACGCATCCGGCGGCGGCACTTGACGCCGCCGCGCCGGCAACCCAGCTTCGGTGCAAAGCCGTAACGACTTGCGGGAATTAAGAGGAAAGACACATGAGCAATTGGCGCGTTTACCTGTCAGGCGAAATTCACACGGACTGGCGCGAGCGGATCATCGAAGGCGTCAAGGCCCTCGACCTGCCGGTCGAGTTTTCCGCACCGGTCACCGACCATGGTGCCAGCGACGATTGCGGCGCCCACATACTCGGCGATGAAGACAAGAAATTCTGGTACGATCACAAGGGCGCCAAGGTGAATGCCATCCGCACCCGCACCTTGATCGAAAAGGCCGACATCGTGGTCGTGCGCTTCGGCGACAAGTACAAGCAATGGAACGCTGCCTTCGATGCCGGTTACGCCTCTGCTCTCGGCAAGTCGCTGATCGTCGTCCACGACCCGTCGCTGACCCATCCGCTCAAGGAAGTCGACGGCGCGGCCCTGGCGGTCGCAGAAACCTCCGAACAGGTCGCCGAGATCCTGAAATATGTCCTTCTGGGGCAGCTGGACCGCTGAGCCTGTCCGCCTAGCGGGCCCGCGGGCAGCCGCGCACAATTTGATCATGAACAGTCGGCGCGCGGGCATCCCCTTGCCCGCTACCGCCGCTGCATTCAGTTGGCCCCATCTTGAAATTAACAAATTTCTTACCATAATAAGTGACACTAAGCTTTCCCGCGCCACTTAGCCGGGAAAGTAGAACCCTTCATAAAATGAACTGCGCACAAGACTGCGGCAGCGAAGAGTAGCTGCGCGGAAGAGCGTTTATTTTTGAAGGAAAACTGAGGAGTACTTCAGTCACCTTTGAAACAGTGTCATCAAGACGTCTAAAAGCCGGGATATCAACACCGCGTATATGTCTGGATGCGTAAATTTGGAAAGCAAGCTCCATGCAACATGGAAACGTAAGATGGTTCGATCAGCACCGCGGTGTCGGTACGATCCAACCCGAAGACGGCGAGGACATTCTCGTCGAGATTTCAGCCCTGCACCGGTCAGGCATCGACACCTTGAAGGAGGGCCAGCTCGTGGCTTTCGATCTCGAGTGGCGCCGCGGTCAGATGGTAGCTGAAGATCTGAAAGTCCTGTAAGGTCACCTAACGGATCTTTCGGACAACGAGGGCGGTTCGACCGCCCTTTTTTTGTTGGGGGTAACATGCAAGGTGACGAAAGGCTGCAGGAGGGTATCGCCGCGCATCGCGGAGGCGACCTTGAAACCGCGCAGGACATCTATCTCGAAATCCTGGGCAAGAACCCGGAAGACCCGGACGGGTTGCACTTTCTCGGCCTGCTTCACTTCGATGCCGGGCGCGCTGACAGCGCAATCGAGTTGATCCAAAGATCTCTCGAAATCAACGCCGGCAATACCTCCGCCCTGAACAATCTGGGCAATATCCTGAAGCTGACCGGTGAACCGAAAATGGCGCTCGCCGCCTATGTGACCGCTGTCGAGCTTGACCCGCGGCACACGGAAGCCTGGAAGAACATCAACGTCTTGCTGCGCAGTACCGACGACATGAGCGAGCTGCTTGCCGTCATGTCCGAGATCGTGCAGCTCGACCCCAAGAACCCGGATGCGTGGCACACTTTCGGTCTTGCCCATCTTTTCATGGGAAACAACGAGGAAGCGGCCAACGCCCTCAACAAGTCGCTTGAGCTCGATGTTCCGACGTCCCCGAATGCCGTCTGGCGCGCGCGCATCCTGGCCGCAGAAGGCCGGCCCGATCTTGCGCAGCACCACCTTGAGCGGGTCGTCGAAGCCGACCCGGAAAACAAAGCGGCACAATATCACCTTGCAGCCGTGCGCGGCGACAAGCTGGAACACGCGCCCGAAGACTATGTCTCAAGCCACTTCGACAAGTTTTCGGAGAGCTTCAACGAAGTTCTGGAGAACCTCGGATATCGCGCACCGGAGCTGGTCGCCGAGGATGTCGTGGTGCTCGCAGGACAGAATGTGGCCAAGTTTCAGGACGTTGTCGACCTGGGATGTGGAACAGGCCTTTGCGGTCCGCTCATTCGGGACCACTGTGTCAAACTGACCGGTGTCGACCTGTCCAAGGGCATGATGCAAAAGGCGGCAAAGCTGGAAGTCTACGACTTTCTGGTCGAAGGCGAGCTTGTCGCGTTCCTGAGTTACGACCTTCCAACCAAATTCGACCTGGCGGTGTGCGTCGACACACTATGCTACATCGGCAATCTCCAGCCTTTCATGGAGGCCCTGGCCAAGGCGCTCAAGCCTGGCGGACGGCTGATTGCAAGTGTCGAACACCTGGAAAACGACAGCGCGCGGGGTTTTCGCGTCGACAGTTCAGGGCGCTATGCGCATACACCGGCCTACATCCGGAAATGCGCCGAAAGCGCATCCCTCATTTACGCGCAGGACCGGATGGATGTCCTGCGCCGGGAACTCGGCAAGGACGTGCAGGGCCTGATCTTCCAGGTGATGGCGCCGGGACCATCCTGAGCGCGGCCATGCCGGGGCCGGGCGGGACTGGCCAGAAGCGCACCATCGTGTTTCTTATTTCAACTCCGGCCCGTTTGCGGCCATAACCTTTGCGACCTGCCAGGAAAAAGCCTTGCCGTCCAGTCCGCCAAATCGCGGTGCACTCGGGTTCATCCTCGTCACGCTGATCATCAACTCCATGGGCATCGGACTGATGATGCCGGTGATGCCGTCCCTGCTGACCGAACTGACCCAGCTGCCGGTGAGCGAGGCGGCGCGATGGGGCGGCGCCCTGAGCGTCATTTATGCGCTGATGCAGTTCGTGTTCGGGCCGACACTCGGCAACCTGTCCGACCGATACGGGCGCCGTCCCGTGCTGCTGGTTTCCATGTTCACCATGGCGGTCGACTATCTGGTCATGGCCCTGTCGTGGCATCTTGCCGTGCTCTTCATCGGCAGAACGCTATCGGGTGTTGCCGGGGCGACATTCTCGGCCGCCTCGGCCTATATTGCCGATGTTTCCTCAAAGGAAGACCGGGCCAAGAACTTCGGTCTCGTCGGTGCCGGGTTCGGTGTCGGGTTCGTGCTCGGCCCGATGATCGGAGGTTTTCTCGGAGAATTCGGACCCCGAGCACCCTTCTTCGCGGCTGCGGCCCTTTCGTTCGTCAATTTCCTGTTCGGCTATTTCATGCTGCCCGAAACCTTGAAGCCGGAAAACAGGCGATCCTTCGACTGGAAACGCGCGAACCCGCTCGGAGCCCTGAAGCAGGTTGCGAAGTTTCCGGCTGTCCGCACGCTTCTTCTGGCGGTTTTCCTGTTCGACATCGCCCACTACGTTTATCCTGCCGTCTGGAGCTTCTACGCACAGGAAGTGTTCGCCTGGACCCCTGCCGATATCGGCCTGTCCCTCGCCTTTGTCGGAATTGGCTTTGCCTTCGTTCAGGGCTACCTGATCCGCGTCCTGGAACCGAAGCTCGGTCCAGGCCGCACTCTCCTGATCGCATTGAGTGCGAACCTCGTTGCCTTCGCCGGCCTCGCCGTAGCCGAGAGCGGCTGGATGGCCTACGCGATGGTCACGTTCGCCGCCTTCGGTGCCATGGCAACGCCAGCCTTTACCGGGCTGATGTCAAACCGCATTCCGGATAATGCGCAGGGTGAGTTGCAGGGGCTTATTTCAAGTGCGGCGGGTCTATCCATGGTCATCAGCCCGTTTGTGATGACACAGACGTTTGCCTATTTCTCGGCGCCCGAAGCCCCGATCCATTTCCCCGGAGCACCTTTCGCCCTGGCCTGGCTTCTCATCCTGGCATCGATGCTGATCGCGCTGCCCTTCCTCAAACCCCGTCACGCGTTATCCGGCGATGCCGGAAACGGGCGGCCTGCCGGTGGAGAACAAGATGACAACCGCACCACGTCTTGACGGGCCGAGACTTCTTCCGGCCGCCGGCGCACCGGTGCGCCGGCTTGTCGTGCTGCTGCATGGATATGGCGCCGACGGCAACGACCTGATCGATCTCGGCCGCTTCTGGCAGGCCCTGCTTCCGGACACGGCTTTCATCGCGCCGCACGCGCCTGAACCCCTGCCATTTGCCGGGTTCGGCGGACGCCAGTGGTTCGCCTTGAGCGAACGCACACCGGCTGAATACCGGATCGGCGCGGAGGCAGCCCAGCCGGTTCTTGACCGGTTCCTGGACACGGCACTGGCGGAGTTCACCCTGGACGACACTGCCCTTGCGCTGTTCGGCTTCAGCCAGGGTGCCATGATGGCACTTCAGTGCGGTCTCCGGCGGAATGTTCCTCCCGCCGCCCTTCTTGCCTATTCAGGTCTGCTTCCCGGCGTCGACCGGCTGCATGGGGTTCAGAACGTAAGCCCGGTTCTCATCGTTCACGGCGAGGACGACGATGTCGTCCCCAGTTACCACGCCAGCGCGGCCCGGGACGCCCTGTCAGAGGCCGGGGTCAAGACGGAGCATCATGAGCTGCCAGGACTCGGCCATTCCATCGACGACAGGGGGGTTACTCTTGGCGGGCGTTTTCTTCAAAACGCCTTTTCCGGAAGGCCCTGACATGCCGGACTGCAACCCGTGCCAGGGTTAACGGCCTGTTTACTTGATTAAGCGAATATTAAGGGAACTGCGCCGGTCCAGAATGGGCCGGTGAACCCGGGACCACGCACATGCAAATCACCGTCGAAACCACGACACAGAGTGCAAGCCTGTTTTCCGCGTCCTATTCGAGCACCGGTCAGGAAGGATCCCGACCCGGTCCGAAAGGCAACGCATACGGGCACGACATCGGCCAGCGCAACGGCCTCAACAAGGTTGCCCCCGCTTCCGCTCTTGAAGCCGCCAGCAAGAAAGCCGAAGAAGACGCGGTCGTGATCGCGGCGCTTCAGCAGGCCGTGGAAAAAGGCAAGGGCGAAGGCGAGGAAGAAAGCCGCGACCGGGCTCTGGCAACGGTCGAAGACTACCAGAAAACGGCCGGAAAGCTGCAGGCGGCACTCGGTGAAGAAGACAGCGGCGTGTCGGCCTCCGTTGCCTATGAAAGCGCATCGATTTCGACAACGACGATCGAAGCCGAAATCGGCGGAGAAACGATATCCGCGCAGTTCGTCTCCTACGAGCGGGTTTCATACGACAGCGAAACGGGACTTTCGGTCCGCTCGGCCAGCGCTGCCACGATCGAAGGCGACTTCGGCGACAGCTCGTTCAGCTATCTGAGCGCATCGGTCAGCGAACTTTATGCCGGAACCGGCGAACAGGTTTCCAACCTGGCCAACCGGCTCGCCTGAACGACCTGATCCCTGATGCCGGCGGACGCACCGCCGTGCAAAGTCCATCGGCCCCGCCCCTGAGGCGGGGTTCTGCTTTTGATGCACGATGAACCCGGCCAGGCGATCTCCGTCAATCGGCTTGTCATTCCGGCTGAAGCGCGGCGGAAGGCCGGAAACCGGTAAACGCTTGTGTCACCGTCTTCTTCACATCCCCTGCGCCGCCGGGAAGACAAATCCAGGGCGCGTTCAGAATTCCGGCCCGGTCACGAGCGGGAACAATCCTGAATTGACCTGTTACAATCAATCCCGTCCTCCAATCCGGGCAGCGATGCCTCCTTTCCGTTTTTTTGACGCGCGCTCGTCTTTGAGAATCTGTTATCGACGGCGCCGACCTGCCCCCGGTGAGAAGGGGGCGGACACGGGAGAAAAGTGCATATGATCACCTGTTACATCAAATACGAGATCAATCCGGCCAAGACAGCGGAATTCGAAGAATATGCCCGCATGTGGATCCCGCTCGTGGAGAAATTCGGCGGCACCCACCACGGCTACTACCTGCCGCATGAAGGTCCGAACGATCTCGCGGTCTGCCTGTTTTCGTACCCGTCCCTTGCGGCATATGAGGCCTATCGTGCGAAAAGCATGGAAGACGAGGCGTGCCGGAAGGCGATCGCCTTTGCGGAGGAAACGGACTGCATCCGCCGCTATGACCGGCACTTTCTGAGGCCTGTCACGGCCGACAGCTGACGGCCATTTCCGCCAGCCGCCTCAAAACCTCAGATGAACAGGCCATGGGGCAAACCCCATGACCTTATGAGCTCTTGGCCTTTTTCAGGTAGGCAACGAGCACATCCAGCGCCGCCTGAAGATCCGACTTGTCGATCATCTCGGTGACGGTGTGGATGTAGCGCGTACCGACCACGATGCCGACGGCCTTGGCACCGGCTGCGGCCTGCTGGGCCGCTGCGCCGTCCTGGCCGCCAGCGGCAAGCATGGTGCGCTGGAACGGGATCTTTTCCTTCTGCGCCAGCGCCTCGAACTCCTTCACGAGGTCCCGGTCGGCAATGAAACTGCTGTCCTTGACGTGAAGGCCGAACCCGTTGCCCTGAACGGTGGTACGGTCCTGCTCGGGCACACCCGGCGTGTCGCATGCAAGGGTCGTGTCGACCCCCAGGCCGATATCCGGCTTGATGGCGAAGGACGAGGTCCGCGCGCCGCGCAGTCCGACTTCCTCCTGGCAGGTGAACGCGACATGGATCTCGCATTCGTGCTTGGCCTTGCCGAGGCCCTTGACGGCCTCGATCCCGAGCCAGCAGGCAATGCGGTTGTCGAGCGCCTTTGAAACGACCTTCTCGCCGATTTCGATCAGCGGCTCGTCCATTGTCACCATGTCGCCGACCCTGACAACGTCCTTGGCCTTTTCGCCGAGACCCAGATCGACCACGAAGTCCTTTGGCTCGGGGATTTTCTTGCGTTCTTCCGGAGACGAGATATGGATCGGCTTGCCGCCCGGGTTCATCACCCCCTTGAAGTCGCCGTCATCGGTAGAGACAAGAACGCGGCGCGAGAACAGGTTCCGCGCGTCAAAGCCGCCGACCGGCTGGACGTGCAAAAACCCCTTGTCGGTGACATGGGAGACCAGAAAACCGATCTCGTCCATGTGGCACAGCAGCATGACCTTTTTCGGGTCGCCTTTTCCGGAAGCCTTGCGGCTGTCGCGCCGGCACAGAAGCGATCCCATCGGGTCGACCGTGACCTCGTCGAAAAGCCCCTTGATCTCATCCTGGATAAGCGCGCGCACACGGTGCTCGTGGCCCGGCACTCCCGGAGTTTCGCAAAGTCGGCGCAGTAGATCGATATTCATGGGACGTCCTGTTGGGGGTATTGGCAATCGGGGCGATCCTAGTCCGAAATCAACCTCCGGATAAAGGGTCGCCAGTGTGTATTCCGGGTTGTATCTGTGGCAAATCGGGAAATTCAGCCGAATTCCAACTATTCGCTTAACCTGTTGCTCTCCAAATTTGCCATTTGAGGCCTATCTTTAAAAAATTGCCATTGCAGTGTCGCAATTGGTCGCAAACATTTAATCAACGATCACATAAGCGTATGATGCCGGTTTGCGAACAGGCGCTGCGCCTACAAATTTGACCACCCCGGGACTGACCATGACCCAGAAAAAGCGTTTTATCCTATCGATTGACGGCGGCGGTGTCCGCGGCCTTATTCCGCTGCGCGTGCTTGAATCCCTCGAGGCCCGTCTGGGTCAGCGCGGGATCAACAAACCCTTTCACCAGATGTTCGACCTGATGGCCGGCACGTCGACCGGCGGCCTGATCACAGCCGGGTTGAGTGCACCGCGCCCGGGCGGCAAGGCGGGAGAAGCGGCCGCCACGATCGACGAGCTGCGTGCTTTTTACGAGCGCGAAGCCAGGGACATCTTCACCAATTCCATTACCGCACGCTTCGCACGTGCCGTGACCAACCCACTTGGCCTGTTCGACGAAACCTATGACGCGCGTCCGCTGGAAAAGCTGCTCAAGGAGCGTTTCGGCTGGACCTCCATGGCGAGCGCCCTGACCAAACTTGTCCTGACCGCTTACGACATCGAGCAGCGCAAGGCTGTCTTCATGACGAACGGGCTGGAGGAAAATGGCGGCCGGCCCGACGACTATTATTTCTGGCAAGCAGTTCGGGCAACGACCGCAGCGCCTTCCTATTTCGAACCCGCGCGCGTTGAAAACCTGAGCCGCAAGCGCGAAGAGGCCCTGGTCGACGGGGGCGTCTTCATGAAGGATCCGGCGATCGCGGCCTACCTTGAGACACGCAAGCTCGGTTGGGAGGACGATGAGATCGTCATTCTGTCCCTCGGGACCGGCCGCGCCTCGGAACGTCCGTTTCCCTATCAGGAGGCCATCGGCTGGGGGGCTCTCGGCTGGATGCAGCCGTCGAAAGGTGTCCCGATCCTGTCCATCTTTTCCGACGGGCAATCGCAGACCGCCGAGTATCAGGCGCAGCATCTGTTCGGCCTGATGGACAATGTCACCTATCATCGTCTCGATACCACGCTGGAGCCGGAAGCCGAGGACATGGACAATGCCCGCCCGGGCAATATCATCCTGTTGAACGGTGCGGCCGACCGGATCATTCGGGACAACACCGTCCTTCTCGACGAGCTGGCCGATCTGTTGAAAGCGCATGTGGAAACCGCGGAATCAGATGCGCAGGCGTCCGATCTGGTGCATGCTGCCTGAACGCGCGCCGCCCGGATAACCTTCCGGGAAGCGGCCCGCCGGGAACATGCACGAGGCACTGACGTGAGCAAGTCCCAACGAGCGAAACGGACGTCCTGCAAGCTGCCCCTGGCCGGTCTCGGCCTCCTCCTGGGTTTGAGTGCAGCCGGACCGGCGCTGGCAAATCCGGTGCCTGTTCCCGCAGGCAAACCGGCCGGGAGCGCAGCCGAAATTACCCTGCCGGGCGTCACCACCGTTCCCGGTGTGCCGGTACCGGTCAGAAAACGCGATGTCCCGAAGGGATATGTCGCCGAGACGCCGAAACTCGTGTTGCGGGATCAATTGCCGGCGAAGGACTACTTCGGCGCCGCGAACGGTCCCGCGCCGCTGAAGGCGCGCGCGATCGGATCCTACGCAAAAGGTTGCCTTGCAGGCGGTGCCTCACTTCCCGCAGACGGACCAACCTGGCAGGCGATGAAGCTTTCAAGGAACCGAACCTGGGGCCATCCCGAGTTGATCGATTATCTGAAGGATCTTGCGGAAGATGCTCCCAAAGTGGGCTGGAACGGTCTGCTCGTCGGTGATCTGGCGCAGCCGCGCGGCGGCCCCATGCTGTTCGGCCACTCCAGTCACCAGATCGGACTTGATGCCGACATCTGGCTCAGGGAAATGCCGAACCGGCGCCTCACGGCAGAAGAGCGCGAGGAAATTCCATTCATCTCGATGCTCAAGGGGCCGCTTGACGTCAAGGGCGCCGACCGCAGCGTCGACCCGGCCAAGTGGACGGACACGCATGCGCGGCTGATTCGCCGTGCGGCGTCAGACGCACGTGTCGCCCGCATCTTCGTCAATCCGACGATCAAGAAGGCGCTCTGCGAATTCGAAAAGAGCAAGGACCGCGCCTGGCTCCGGAAGGTGCGGCCGTGGTGGGGCCATCACTATCATTTTCATGTCCGGCTTTCCTGTCCGGCAGGAAGTGTTGGCTGCAAGAACCAGGACCCGCCGCCACCCGGTGACGGTTGCGGATCGCACCTGGCCTACTGGCTCTCCGATGAACCGTGGGTGCCGAAAAACCCGCCCAAGGCGGGCGAAAAACCCAGGGTCGTCAAGAAACGCCCGATGGCACTTGCGGCGCTTCCAAAAGACTGCAGGACAGTGCTGACGGCGAACTGATAGCGTCCCTGGCCCGTCCTGTTGCACAAGGCGCGACCGGCTGGAGGGCCTCGCCTTCTCGTGTTCTCTATCGGCAATACGCCACGCCAATCAGCGCTTTGTCTTCGACGCCGGGCACCTTGCAGCCGGTTCATTCCAAAAAGTTGAAAAAAAGCAACGGATTTCCGGCCTTCGCGCTCGCATTTTTCTGGTCGAAAGCAAATTGCGGTGGTAAACGGGCGGCCATGACGACGAAGACGCTTTCCAACATCCGAAATTTCTCCATCGTTGCCCACATCGATCACGGCAAATCGACCCTTGCCGACCGACTGATCCAGATGACGGGAACGATGACCGATCGCGAAATGACCGATCAGGTTCTCGATTCCATGGATATCGAGCGCGAGCGCGGCATCACGATCAAGGCGCAGACCGTCCGGCTCATCTACAATGCCAAGGACGGCCAGCAATACACGCTGAACCTGATCGATACGCCGGGCCACGTGGACTTCGCCTACGAGGTGTCCCGCTCGCTTGCCGCCTGCGAGGGCTCCCTGCTCGTCGTTGATGCCTCACAGGGCGTCGAGGCACAGACGCTTGCCAACGTCTACCAGGCGATCGACAACGACCACGAGATCGTCACCGTCCTGAACAAGATCGACCTTCCCGCCGCCGAGCCGGACCGGATCAAGGAACAGATCGAGGATGTCATCGGCATCGACGCATCGGATGCCTGCATGATCTCCGCCAAGACCGGTCTGGGCGTGGAAGACGTCCTGGAAGCGATCGTCCAGAAACTACCCGCCCCGCAAGGCGATCCGGACGACACGCTGAAGGCGATGCTGGTGGACAGCTGGTACGATACCTATCTCGGCGTGATGGTCCTGGTGCGCGTGATCAATGGCACGCTCAAGAAGGGCCAGAAGATCAAGATGATGGGCACCGGCGCGTCCTATGACGTCGACCGGGTCGGCGTCATGACGCCGAAATTCATCCAGGTGGACGAGTTGCGGTCAGGCGAAATCGGCGTCATCACCGGTTCGATCAAGGAAGTGGCCGACACGAGGGTCGGCGATACCATCACGCTGGACAAGAAACCCTGCACCGAACCGCTGCCGGGCTTCAAGCCTGCCCAGCCGGTCGTGTTCTGCGGTCTGTTCCCGGTCGATGCCAACGATTTCGAAGACCTGCGTGCGGCGATGGGCAAACTGCGCCTCAACGATGCGAGCTTCTCCTTCGAGATGGAAACGTCGGCCGCGCTCGGCTTCGGCTTCCGCTGCGGCTTTCTCGGCCTGTTGCACCTGGAGATCATTCAGGAGCGGCTGTCGCGCGAATTCAATCTGGACCTGATCGCGACGGCACCGTCGGTTGTCTACCAGATGACGCTGACCGACGGCTCCGATGTCGAGTTGCACAACCCGGCCGACATGCCGGATATCGTCAAGATAACCGAAATCCGCGAACCGTGGATCCGCGCAACCATCATGACACCGGACGAGTATCTGGGCGCGATCCTGAAACTGTGCCAGGAGCGGCGCGGCATCCAGGTGGACCTTTCCTATGTCGGGAGCCGTGCGATGGTTTCCTACGACCTGCCGCTCAACGAAGTCGTTTTCGATTTCTACGACCGGCTGAAGTCGGTCTCCAAGGGCTATGCCTCATTCGACTACCAGATTTCCGACTACCGGGCGGGCGATCTCGTCAAGATGTCGATCCTGGTCAACGAGGAGCCGGTCGATGCGCTGTCCGTGCTGGTGCACCGCAGCCAGGCGGAGCGGCGCGGCCGCGCCATGTGCGAAAAGCTGAAGGACCTGATCCCGCGGCACATGTTCAAGATCCCGATCCAGGCCGCCCTCGGCGGACGCGTCATCGCCCGCGAGACCATCGCCGCGCTGCGCAAGGACGTGACCGCAAAATGCTACGGCGGCGATGCCACCCGCAAGCGCAAGCTTCTGGAAAAGCAGAAGGCGGGCAAGAAGAAGATGCGCCAGTTCGGCAAGGTCGAAATCCCCCAGGAAGCCTTCATCCAGGCCCTCAAGATGGACGAGTGAATGGCGAAGCGGGCGCTGAAGACAGCCTTCAGCCATGCACGCGCAACCTTTCCATCTGTCGTCACTGCCAGACTTGATCCGGCAATCCATGCCGTGACGCCTTCACACGCATGAGCCGTACCGCATGGAACCGGAACGGCATGGATGCCATGGTCAAGCCATGGCATGACGAGGCGCATAGGCAAACCAGTTCCTCAATCGTCACCCCGGACGTAGCGCAGCGGAGATCCGGGGCCGGAGAGCCGCGATTTCGCCGTCAGACACGAGAACACGGGCCAGGCCTCTGCCACCCCGATCCCGGCTCGCGCGCTGCTTGGCCGGGATGACAACAGACGGAATCGGCGACACGTTTTCCACCTCCGGTCATTGCCGGACCTGAACCGGCAGCCTTCGCACACGGGAGCCCGGCCGGATGGGACCGGAACGGCATGGATGCCATGGTCAGGCCATGGCATGACGGCAGAACGCTTGCCGGCTCGCGCTGCTGCCGTTGCCTTGGCGAAAAATCCCGATGAGTTTATGTTTAAATCAAGCGCAATATTTTAAATAATACTGCAATTATGCAATATAAAAGCCATTTTATCATCTAATTTCTTTTATACTTTAATATTCGAATCGAAAATTAAAGTAAATATTTGATCGATTCGATCTTCTCGACAGCACATCGAGAGGAACCGCTTAGGCATTTGCAAGCGCTCAAGTCTATCCAACCACCCTTGAGGAAAATGCGATGAGCACTGCAAACGACTCTTCTGCCGCAGCGCCCGGTGAGGGGCTCCTGACCTTCTACCTGGCAGATGCCGACACCAACGAGATCATCCGATACTTGTCACCCGGCGACGACATCGGCCCGGACGACTATTCAGGCCGGAACGTCACGATCGCTGCCCGCACCACCGAAGAAGGACCTTCCATCGGCAGCGTGGAACTGTCGCTCGGCGGCACGACCCGCGTTGAAAATGTCAGCCCGTTCGCGCTTTTCGGCGACATCAATGGCGACTACAGCGGCACGACCGGGTTCACATCTGGAGACCAGTCCCTCGGCGTCAAGATCTATAGCGGGCCGAACAAGACGGGGAGCCTGCTTGATTCCTTTTCCCTGCCCTTCAGCTTCGAAGACGGCTCGCCCGGGGATGACGAAGGGCCTGACGACGACCCGGTCACGGTCGCACCGGACGCCCTGATCAACCAGTTCGACCACGTGTTCTTCCATTTTGACGGCAACAACAACGATCCGGACGATATCGCCGCAATACCGGTTGCCGCCCTCCTGGCAAAGGCGGCCGGGATCGAGGACAAGACGACGCTGCTCTACGGCAACAATCTGGCCGAGGCCAATGCGAGCGGACGCAAGGCCAAGCTCGATGACGGCGGCGAATTCGCAAAAAACCTCGGGCTTGATGCCTATAACTACCAGGACGACATCGACGGCACCACGGCCCTGCTCGTTGAGAAGCTGAATTCGGGTCAGAAGGTCCTGATGATCGAAGGCGGCCCGATGGAAGCCGTCTACCGTGCGCTTGAGCAGACAGACCCGTCGAACCACGCAAACATCTCGCTGCTGTCCCATTCCAGCTGGAACGAAAACCGGGACGTCATCAACAATCCGAGCGATCCGGACCTGACCGCAGCCAGAACGTGGGACGACATCCGCGATGACTTTCCCGAGGTCACGCAAATCGACATCCGGGACCAGAATGACGGCAGCAACAACGCCAAGGGTTTCAACAACAACGGCTGGTCCTGGCTGGACGCGACCGACGATCCGGCGCTGCAGGATGCCCGCGATATCATGGATACAGCCGGGTCAACCAAGAAGAACGATCCGTCCGACGCAGGCATGTTGTTCTACGCCCTGACCGGGATCGAGAACGGTACGCCGGAAGACGCCAAATCCTTCATCGAAGGCTCGCCCGCCTTCGGAGGGCCTGGGTCGCCGACCAATACCGCGCCGGTGGCAAACGCCGACAGCGTGGCCGCACAGGCCGGTGAACCGGTCGTCATCGACGTCCTTGCCAATGACAGCGATGCGGACGGGGATGCCCTGACCATCACGATCACCGAGCCACCGGCAAGCGGCAGCGCGGAGGTCACGAACGGCAAGATCGTTTATACGCCGGATGCGGACGCCGCCGGCGAACAGTCGTTCCAATATGAAGTCTCCGACGGGAATGGCGGCGTCAGCGATGAAGCGACCGTCACGGTCACCGTGACCGGCACCGGTTCCGATCCGGAGGAGGCCTCGGACTATCTCACGTTCAACTTCGTCGACACGGACACGAACGAGGTCATCACTGCGCTGAGCGATGGCGATGTTCTTGCCGCGGATCTGTTCGAGGGACGCAACGTGTCGATCGCCGCTTACCATCTCAACGCCGACAGTCCGGTGGAAAGTGTCCGGCTGACGCTCGGATCACAATCCCGTCTTGAGAACGTGGAGCCTTACGCGCTCTTTGGCGACACCAGGGGAGACTTCTATGACGGCATGACGCTGGAGGCAGGACCGCAGGAACTGCAATTCAGCGCCTATAGCGAAGACAAGGGAACCGGCGATCTGCTTGAAACCATGACCCTTCAGTTCTCCGTCGAGGACAACGGTCTCGGGCTGACCTGACCCGATTCCGAACGGACAAACCCTGCAGCCCGCCGCGCACATATGCGGCGGGCCGATGACACAAGGCGATCAGTCAACGGTGACCACCTGGCCCGTGATCGCGCCTTCGACGCATTTGGCATAGGCCAGCCCGACGCGCCTCGACGAGACCAGTTCGTGGCCGGGGAACCAGGCACCGTACTGCTCTGCCGAGACTTCGAGCAGACCGGGGCTGACCACGTTGATCCTCCGGTTTCCCGGCATGTCGATCGCCGCCGATTTGACAAAACCGGCGAGCGCTCCGTTCGCGATCGCGGCCCCGGTCCCCATCAGGACAGGGTCCCGATCCAGAATGCCGCTGGTCAACGTGAACGAGCCGCCGTCCCGGACCGTTGTCAAACCGGCCAGAACGAGTCCGACCTGCGTAAGCGCCTTGTTTTCAAGACCGAACCGGTACCTTTCAACGCTCATGTCCGCAAGGCGCGCGAATTCAACCTCACCAGCGGCCGAGACGACCGCGTCGACGGGACCGGTCGCCCGGTACATCGCCTCGACGCTCTCCGGCAAAGCCAGGTCAACCCGGATATCGCCCGAGTTGCGGCCCGCCGTGATGATCTCGTGCCGTCCGGAAAGTTCGTCAAAAGCCGCCTTTCCGACGTCGCCCGACGCTCCGACGAGAATGATCTTCATGACACCTCTCCTTCGATTTTCCTGTAAGTCGCGATCTTGTGGGCAAGCACGTCCGCGCAGCGGTCCAGTTCGGCCCGGCGCCGATGGAGGCGCTCTTCATGATTGAGCAGCACCGCCTTGCGCTGCGGAATGCTTGCCTCGCCTTCGCGGTAGAGCGCTGCGAACCGCCGCATTTCCTTCATCGGCATGCCGGTCTTGCGCAGCCAGTAGAGCAGGACGAGCCACTCGACGTTTTCCGGCGAAAAGCGCCGCAAGCCGTCGGGTCCGCGCTCGATCGGCGGCACAAGACCGGACTTTTCATAGAACCTGATGGTATCGGCACTCAGGCCGGACCTTGTTGACGCTTCTGAAATCCGCATGGGCTGCCTTTCCGGGTTGGGGCGAACTTACCCGTCTGGAGTGACTCCAGGTCAAGGCCAAATCGCCTCGCGGTCAAAAAACAGAAACGGCGCCGGACAGGGTCCAGGCGCCGTTTTCTGTTTTAGTCGAATGTGACTGCCCGGGTGGCCGGACATGTCTGGCCTCTCATGAGACCGGCGTTTCAGCCGGTCCGAGGGTTAGCGCCGGTTGAACGGCAGATCCGCGAGTTCCCGCGGGCTCATGCGCTGGATGGCCGGATGGGACAGGGGATCGGTCCGATCGTACCAGGACGGCGATGTCGCCTTGGTCTGGCGGCGTAAAAACAGTTTCATCATGAGTTTCAGTCTCCTTTTTATTGTTCTTTTGGTCATGGCCAAATTCCTTTTATGAATTTAGCTATGCTGCATATTTATAGCTTATCACTGCTGAAAAAAATCGACTTCTTCTGATTTTCGATTTAGTTTTTCTAAAATGAAAAACCTCAACAGAGTCCACCTTTCCGGATTGCGGGCTGTTGAAGCCGTCGCTCGGCTCGGATCGATCAAGGGCGCGGCCGAAGAACTCGGTGTCACCGTCGGGGCCGTCAGCCAGCAGGTCCAGAAATCCGAAGCCCAACTGGGCGTGCAGCTGTTCGAGCGCCGGAACCGGCTCTTGCTGCCGACGGCGCACATGCTTGCGATGCAGCCGCATCTGACGACGGCCATGACCTCGCTGTCCACGGCGGTCGCAACAACCGAACGCGGCCGGGAAGACGCGCTGACCATCTCGGTCGCTCCGGTCTTTGCCGGCAAGTGGCTTGTCTGGCACTTGAAGAGTTTCAACAGGGCGCATCCGGGCATTCGCGTGCGCGTGGAGGCGACCGTCGACCTCGTCGATCCGGATACCAGCGACGTCGATCTTTGCATCCGCGTCGGCCGCGGGCCCTACCCCGGGCTCAATGCGCAAAAGCTGCTCAACCAACGGGTTTTTCCGGTCTGCAGCCCGGCCCTGGCAGAGGAGATCCGCGAACCGGCGGATATCGGCAAGCTGCCGGTCATCCGCGATCCCGGCCAGATGTTCAGCTGGAAAACCTGGCTCGATCTCTTCGGCATGGACGAGAGCATCCTGAAGGACGGCCCGACCTTTTCGGACGGTTCCCTCTGCCTTGATGCCGCCATCGCCGGCCAGGGCGTGTTTCTTGCCTGGGAAACCCTTGCCGTCTACGCGGTGAAGTCCGGCCAGGTCATCGCCCCGTTCCCGCAGCGCCCGGCAACCGGGCTCGGCTACTGGCTGATCAGTGGCCGGACAGCCCCGCGCACGAAAGCAAAGAGCGCATTCGAGAACTGGCTGCCGGAGGAACTTCAGGCCTCGATCGGACGGCCCAAAGGCGCAGACGAGGTGGAGGCGTAGCCTGGGGATGAGTAAGCACTCCCCGCGTCAGTCATGTCTGACTAGACGTAGACGAATGGCAAAGGCCACGTCCTGAGGAGGCGCGCGAAGCTGTTGCTCACGGGCCGCAGCGAAAGTCCCTTCTCCCGCCGGGAGCGGGTCAGGGTGAGGGATCAAACGCTTGCGTGTCTCACCGGGGCTTGCCCCCTCACCCGGCGCAGTCGCGCCGACCTCTCCCGACGGGAGAGGTTACCAACGCCGGAGGCCTCCTGCCAAACCCAGTCAAGCCCACTTCAAACACACAGGGTCCCGATCTTGCCGTTGATACGGCAAACCGGGAGAGCGGGGATTGGACTGCCGGATCAAGGCCATCAATGACGAATACAATACGCATTGCCGGCCCGGAGAGCACTCAATCACAGCTTCCTTCCAAAGTTCGAAGGCACGGGCTAGGAATGGATCCCCGATCAAGTCGGGGATGACTTCAGAAAGCGTGCTGGCTCTTGGAGAGTATTTGCTTGTCCGGAATGACGGTCACGCAGAACCTCTCTGCGGCAGGCCTATGCAAGCCTGCCATTGCCTCTTGCCTTCGCCCCGTCTTCAGGTACATTGCGCCCATGACCGACCGCACGAACCATCGCTGCTCTTCCGGCCACGCCGCAGTTTGCCTGCGTCTGCGTGCCATTGCGGTGCGTGTGCCCGAGCTGCAGGGTCCGGCCTGCGGGCGATTTATGCGCTGAGGCGCCCGGTCTTTCATCCCTGAAAAGCGGCGTATTTCCATTCACCTGGGGCTCACGCAATAATGCGGTCGAGGCCGTGGCGTTCAGCGTCATTATTCGCTAAAAGACCCCGACTTTCATTTCTGCGCGCGGCGCGCGCACCGACAACCGAGCACGCATGTCAAATCTCGACGTTTTAGAAACCGATCTCCTGGCGGCCATCGACGGCGCGGAGTCCGAAACCGCCCTTGAGGATATCCGGGTCACGACCCTTGGCAAGAAGGGCAAGATCTCCGAGCAGATGAAGACGCTCGGCAAAATGACGCCGGAAGAGCGCCAGGTGATGGGGCCGGCCCTCAACGGACTGAAAGCCAGGATCACCGACGCGATCAGCGCCCGCAAGGACATCCTTGCGGAAGCTGCCCTGGAGGCGCGCCTTGCAAGCGAAACCGTCGATGTCACCCTGCCGCTGCGCCCGTCCCCGGCAGAAGCCGGCCGCATTCACCCGGTCAGCCAGGTGATCGACGAACTCACCGCCATCTTCGCCGATATGGGATTCTCGATTGCCGAAGGTCCGGACATCGAGACGGATGAACTGAACTTCACCGCCCTCAACTTTCCCGAGGGCCATCCCGCGCGTGAAATGCATGACACGTTCTTCTTCAACGAAAAGGAAGACGGCGAACGCCTGCTGCTGCGCACGCACACCTCGCCCGTGCAGATCCGAACCATGCGCTCCCAGGAGCCGCCGATCCGCGTGATCATTCCGGGCCGGACCTATCGCTGCGACAGCGACCAGACCCACACGCCGATGTTCCACCAGGTGGAAGGCCTGGTGATCGACAAGGAAAGCCATTTCGGCCATCTGAAATGGGTCCTGCTGGAGTTCTGCAAGGCCTTCTTCGAAGTCGACGACATCAAGATGCGCTTCCGCCCGAGCTTCTTCCCGTTCACGGAACCGTCGATGGAAGTCGACATCCAGTGCGACCGCTCCGGCGGCGAGGTCAGGATCGGCCAGGGCGAAGACTGGCTGGAGATCCTGGGCTGCGGCATGGTGCATCCGAACGTCATCCGCAATTGCGGCTTGGATCCGGATGTCTACCAGGGGTTCGCCTGGGGCATGGGGATCGACCGGATCGCCATGCTGAAATACGGCATGCCGGACCTGAGAGCCTTCTTCGATGCGGACGTCCGCTGGATCCAGCACTACGGCTTCCGTCCGCTTGATCTGCCGACCCTGTTCGGCGGCCTGTCCACCTAATAACCCGGATCCTGGGGCAAACGTCTATGTCATTGATCACCCGCTTAACCCTCGTCCTCATGCTCCTTCTCGGCGCTGTCCTCCCGGCCACCGCCCAGACGGCAGACATAGACGAGCGCGTGCCGACACCAACGTCGTTCATGGAAGCGTGCGCCGAGAAGATCGAGTCCCGTGGCCGCCTGAGATTTTGCGACACCTATTTCCGCGACAAGCTCGGCACGGAGGCCGACGCCCTGCTTTACCTGCGGGACCGGATCACCACGCTGCGCGCCAATCACGAAGCGAGCTCGGCCGAAAAGTACCAGAGCTTCCTGCAGGCGATCTATATCGTCGCCTTTCTGACGATTGCCTCGATGGTGCTGATCGCCAGCGACCGGCGCATTGGCGGAACCGCCAAATGGGCGGGCCTGACAAGCACGGCCGCCCTCCTCGTCATGGTCGTGATCGTCGCGATGGGCTGGCTCGGGAAATACCGGGCGGAATACGCGGCCCAGGTCGAACTCGGTATCCTGCGCGACCGCATCGAGGCGGAAGCCGCACAGGCGATTGCCACCAACCAGCAGATCACACCGGACATGGTGCGCCGCTGGACAGGCGAATTCGGTGAGATCGGCCGCCGTTTCGCGGAGAGCTACGGCGACGCGACCGTCCTGCCCGAGGTCGGCCGGTTCGGCAACTGATCTTTCGAATTGACCGGATTTGCGGCCCATGATGCCGCGCAAGAGATAAAGAGTACCGAAAATGAAGTTCACCCTTTCCTGGCTCAAGGAGCACCTGGAAACCGATGCCAGCCTGGAAGAGATCGTCGAACGGCTGACGATGATCGGGCTGGAAGTCGAAGAGGTCACCAACCGCGCCGACAGGCTGAAACCCTTCCGGATCGCCAAGGTCCTGGAAGCCGAACAGCATCCGAATGCCGACAGGCTGCGCGTGCTCAAGGTGGATACCGGCGAAGGCGATCCGGTTCAGATCGTCTGCGGGGCGCCCAATGCGCGCGCCGGACTGGTCGGCGTGCTCGGCAAGCCGGGCGACTACATTCCCGGTCTGGACACCACCTTGTCCGTGGGCAAGATCCGGGACGTAGAGAGCTTCGGGATGATGTGCTCGGAGCGCGAGCTTGAACTGTCGGACGAACATGACGGCATCATCGACCTGCCCGCGGACGCACCGGTCGGTGTGAACTATGCCGAGTGGGCGGGTCTGGACGAGCCGGTCATCGAAATCGGGCTGACGCCGAACCGTCCGGACTGCACCGGTGTCTACGGCATCGCCCGCGACCTTGCCGCCGCCGGCCTCGGCAAGCTGAAGGAACGCTCGCACGAGCAGATCCGCGGCTCTTATCCGTGCCCGGTCGAGGTTTCGCTCGACTTCGGCGACACGAAGCCGATGTGCAAGGCGTTCGGACTGCGCATGGTCAAGGGCATCAAGAACGGTCCGTCGCCGCAATGGCTGCAGGACCGTCTCACGGCGATCGGCCTCAGGCCGATCAATATCCTTGTCGACATCACCAACTACATCACCTTCGACCAGGGTCGTCCGCTGCACGTGTTCGACGCCGACAAGGTGCACGGAAACCTGGTGGTCCGACGCGGCAAGGAAGGCGAGAGCCTCGATGGCCTCAACGGAAAGTCCTACGAGGTCGACGACACCGTCTGCGTGATCGCCGACGCCAACGCCGTGGAAAGCCTTGGTGGCATTCTCGGCGGTGAGCCGTCCGGCTGTACCGAGGACACGGTCAATGTCCTGATCGAATCCGCGCTCTGGGACGAGGACGACATCGCGGCCACCGGCCGCAAGCTCGGCGTCAACACGGATGCGCGCTATCGGTTCGAACGCGGGGTCGATCCCGACTACATGAGGCCGGGTCTCGAATATGCCACCCGCATGGTGCTTGATCTGTGCGGCGGTGAGCCGTCCGGGACAACCCAGGCCGGCCGCGTTCCGGACAGCAGCAACATCATCGAGTTCCCCTATTCGGAAATCCGGCGCCTCTCCGGCGTCGAGGTTTCGCTCGCCGAGGCAAACCTGACGCTCAAATCGCTCGGATTCTGGATTTCCGGCGGCGGCGACACGGTCAAGGTCGCCGCGCCGAGCTGGCGTCCGGACATCGAGGGCAAGGCCGACCTCGTGGAAGAGATCGTGCGCATCATCGGTCTGGACCGGGTGCCGCTGACCCCGCTGCCGCGCACCGGCACCGTCGGGCAGAAGGTCCTGACAACCGGACAGATCCGGCGCAACCGGGCCCGGCGCGCGCTGGCGGCGCGCGGGTTCAACGAAGCCGTGACCTGGTCATTCATCTCCAGGCCGCAGGCGGAGCTCTTCGGCGGCGGCAATGCCGCGCTCGCACTCGCCAATCCGATCTCTCCCGAAATGTCGGACATGCGCCCAAGCCTGCTGCCGGGCCTTCTGACCGCTGCCCAGCGCAACGCCGACCGGGGTTTCGGCGATGTTGCCCTGTTCGAAATCGGCCAGGTTTTTCACGGGGACACGCCCGACGGCCAGAAGATGGTTGCCGCCGGCGTGCGCCGGGGCACGGCAAAACTTCAGGGTTCGGCCCGGCACTGGTCCGGAAATTCCGCAGACGTGGATGTCTATGACGCCAAGGCCGACGCGGAAGCCGCGCTTGCGGCCATCGGCGCACCGGTCGACCGGCTGCAGGTCTATACCGATGCGCCATCGACATTTCACCCCGGACGTTCCGGCTGCCTGAAACTCGGGCCGAAAAACACGCTCGCGGTCTTCGGCGAGGTGCACCCGCGAACCCTTGCCGAGCTCGATATCGAAGGCCCCCTAGTGGCATTCGAGATCGACCTCGACGCTCTGCCGCAACCGAAGAAAAAGGCGGGCGGCTCCAAGGGCGCGCTCAACGCCAGCCACCTGATGCCGGTCAGGCGCGACTTCGCATTCCTGGTTGGTCAGGATGTTGTCGCCGAGACGGTGCTGAAAGCGGCAAGGGGTGCCGAAAAGACCCTGATCGCCGACGTGACCCTGTTCGACATCTACGAAGGCCAGGGCGTCCCGGACGGACAGAAGTCGGTCGCGATCGACGTGCTGCTGCAGCCGCGCCAGAAAACGCTGACGGACGAGGAAATCGACGCTGTGGCGAAGAAGATCATCGCCAATGTCGAGAAGGCAACCGGCGGCACGCTACGGGGCTGATCCGCCCGGGAGAGTGCACCCAGAATGCGCGCAGTGGCTTTTGGAAAAGACGCTGCGCGCGGCGCGCCGTAAGGCCCGCTCACCGACACCTAGCGGAAGTTCCGGCTCCGGAAGCACTGGTTGCCGACCGCGCATTTCTTGTTGTCTTTCGTCGGCGCGAATTTCGGGCGCAGCATCTTCGCATCGGGCGAGCAGTAGTTCGACGTCGCGACAAACTTGTCGAAGGTCGTCGGGCCCGTGGTCATGACGACACTGCCTCTCTGTTTGACGAGAGCCTGTGCCTGAGCGCATGTCAGCTGACGCGTGTCGGGCCGCGCCTGCGCATGTGTCACGGACACGGATGCCATCAGGGTCACCGCCGTAAGGCCAACGGCAGCCACTGCGGCGCAAAACGGTCTGTCGAAGATCACCAGGCACACTCCCCACTCGGCGGGCCGGCGGACCTTTCCGTCCGGCGGCCGTCCGTCTCGTTCACACGCGTCAATCCCGGACCGCCGCCGGCTCATCCCGGGGCGGCACGGGATACTCTTCCATTCTAGAAGTCGTTGAACCTCAGGATATTCGGATCAATACAGACACGCACCAGGCATTGCCGCACGTCCTTGGTCGGCACCCACTGCTTGTTCGTGACCTCTCCGTGCTGGCAGAAGTTCCGGGTATAGACATACCGGTCGAACGTATACTGACCGGTGCGCAGGACCGCGGCGCCGTTCTGCTTGATCAGCGACTGCACCTGTCCACAGGTGAGAGAGCGCGTGTCCGGCCTGCCCGACTGTGCGAGCGCCCCCTGAACCGAAACTGTCGTGAGTGCCGTAGCCCCGATCGCCAACACCATGCATTTACGCAGGGATTTCGAGACGTCTTCGGAAAATGTCTTCATTCGAACCATCCAGATCTGGCTGCCCCGTCCCAAACATGGCACCGGAAACGGGTGTGTCAAGCAAGAGGCGGATGTACATCTGATCACGCATTTTCAACTGTGCCGGGCAGCCTCGTAAAAGCTACGTATGCTTCAGGGTACAGACCCATAAATGAGGCCGTACCCTTGGCCGTCAGAATCGGATAGCGTCATCGGCCCGTTAAAAGGACCAAAGATGACGCAACGATCCGGCTCCAGCACGCCCGCCGCACTCGGTGATCCGTATCAGGCCCGCGAGGAGGACCGCATTGCCCACCTGAAGGACGTGATTGCGTCGGTGCCGCATGTCATGGAGATCCTTGCCGCGATCCGCGATCTCGACCTGCCCGACGCCTGGCTGGTTTCCGGAGGTCTTTACCAGACGGTCTGGAACGTCCTGACCGGGCGGGCGCTGCTTTACGGCATCAAGGATTTCGACGTCATCTATTTCGACGGGCAGGACCTTTCCTACGAGGCCGAAGACGACGTCATCAGGCGCATTAACGACGCCCTGCCCGAATTCGCCGACCTGCTCGAAGTGCGCAACCAGGCACGCGTCCACCTGTGGTACGAGCAGCGCTTCGGCCGGCCTTATCGCCCTCTCGATTGCTCCATGGATGCGCTGACGACCTACGCGGCCCGGACCCATGCGGTTGCCGCGCGCCTGAAGGCAGACGGCACGCTCGACATTCACGCGCCGTTCGGCCTGGCGAACCTCTTTGCCATGCGCCTGGTGCCGAATTTCACTCAGCAGAATGAAGAGACTTACGTGGAGAAGGCAAAGCGGATGAAGGATCTCTGGCCGGAGCTGGAGGTGGTGCCGTGGCGGCAAACCGGGTGATCACCGATTGACAACGGCAACAGTCTGTAGAGAGGTGTGACAAACGCTTTGGAGGGGACCGATCAAATGCGGACATTCGGATTGGCAGTGGCGGCCTGTGCCCTGGTGACGCTCATGGATGCGAAACCGGCACACGCCCTATCGGGCAACGATCTGTTTTCGGCCTGTCAGTACGGCCGGCCGGTCAGCAAGGATGTCTGCTATGGATATGTCGTCGGCGCTCTGGCGCAGATTTCAGCCGGCAGACAGCAGGCGCAACGGGACGGCACCGACTACCCGTGGAACATCTGCATCAGCAACGAATATTCCTACAAGCAGTATGTCGAGCTGTTCGTGGCGTATCTCGGCGACAACAAGGCGCAACGACACATAGATGCCTCCTGGCTTTTCCTGAGCGCAATGGAAGATGCCATTCCCTGCAACTGAGCTTCCGGTTTCCGACTGACAGGAAAGCGGCGCATTGGCTCCGATCTCTGGAACTCTCTTCCTAGCGTGCGCTGCGCTCGCAGACCGCCTTCTGCGTGTGCTAAGCTCCCCTTCCGTGACCGCCAGAAAACGCTGAGCAGGGGATTGCCATGGCCACATTTCGCTACATCGTCGACGATGTCGATCAAGCAGTGTCCTTCTACCGGGATCAGCTCGGATTTGCGCTCGAGCAGCAATACGGACCCGCCATGGCGATCCTGAGCAAGGACGACCTGCAGCTGTGGGTCGCCGGTCCGCCGGCCTCGGCGTCCAGACCGATGCCGGACGGCTCGAAGCCCGCCCCGGGCGGGTGGAGCAGGATCGTCGTGGTCGTCGCGGATATTGCCGGAACGGTCGAAGACCTACGCGGGGCCGGGGTCCGCTTCAAGAACGATGTCGTCGAAGGTCCGGGCGGCCGGCAGATCCTGTGCGAAGACCCGTCCGGCAATGTCGTGGAACTGTTCCAGCCGGGCTGAGGCACGGGCTGATTTGACCGTTTCGCCTTGTCAGGCGTCCTGATCCCGCTCGTCAAGCGACTGCCTGCCCTTTGGCGTCAGTCCGTAGATGCCGCACTCGACGCGCTCGAACCAGCCATAGTGATCGTCCGCCATCATCCGCGTCGCCCGGGCAACGCCGGTCGCTTTCGCAACCTCTGCGCCGCGGCAGGGACCGTTTGCGTTCAGATGATCCGCGCAGCGCATGGCATCCTGGCGATAGGCGGTCACCAGCGTCACGCGCGTCGACCCGCCCGTGTTGGGATCGCCGACACGCCTTGCGAATTCCCTGAGCAGGCGGTCCTTGCGCTGTTTCGACTTGCGCGGCGCATAAGGTGCCGGATCGACATGCACCTCGACCAGTCCGTCGGAGAGCCGCACCGTGATCAGACCGAGGCCCAATCGCCTGGCGAGCCTGAGATTGTTCTTCAGGGCGGACAGGAAGCGCCGTCCGGGACCGCGCGCAACGGCAACATAAACCGCGTCCGTCATCGACTGACGCGCAATTGCCTGGTGGAACAGGCCGAGCGTGAACCCGGTCTTCAGTTCGACGATGACAGGGTCCTCGTCGCCCCGGCAGGCGACGATGTCCGCCGCGCCGACCTCGGCTTTCACCTCATATCCCTGTTCGGTGAGAAACGCTTTGACAGGCTGATAGAGTTCGGTTTCGACAATGCGGCCCATTGCAAGACCTTAAGCGCGCGCGCTCCTGCGGACAACATGAGGGACGGCGTCATCCAAAGCAGGTTTTGCCGCCGGTCTCAAACGGCCTGGCGGGCAACGACGATTTGGCCGTCGTCCGCATTGTCTTCATTCACGGCCTGTGCCGTGGCCAGAAGGCGTCCGCGCACCAACCCCCGCACCGAGTTGCCGACAAAGACAGTCTCGGCGGTTGCCAGATCCTCTTCCGTCAGATCGGCTTCCCGCGCCAGTCCGCGCTCCAGCAGTCCGGCGCGGAACGTGCCGGGCAGCAGACCGTGATGAAGGGCCGGTGTCAGCAGCACGCCGTCCTTCTTCAGGAACAGGGTCATATAGCTTCCTTCGGTCAGAAAGCCGTCCTCGTTGAGGAACAGCACTTCCTGGCAACCGGTTTCAGCCTGGTAGCGCGCGCGCGTTTCGTCGTAAAAGGCGCGGTTCGTGGTCTTGTGATAGAGGAACCGGTCGGTTGCCCGGGTTCTCTCCGTTGCCACAACAAGATTGAACACCGTGTTTTCATCGACCGGCGTCAGATCCGTCGAGGTGATCGAAACCTCGCCGTCCGCGTTCATGAGCAGGCGCACACGCCTCGGCCCGGTGAAATCCGCGGCCTTGCTCAGCAATTCGGCACGCACGGCATCCGGATCGGACCGGAAGCCGAGATAGTCCGCCGACTTCTGTAGACGCTGCAAATGCCGCTCGAACAAAAGAAAGCCCTCCGACGGATCGTAGGCCATCGTTTCGATCAGGTCGAAATCCGGGATGTCCTCGGTCATGAACTTGAGTTTGAGAATGCACTCGTCATATTCCGGCGCAGCACCGGAATCGAACACAACCCCGGACCCGGTGCCGGCCTGCCCCGTGCCGTCCGAGCGAAGTACAAGCGTCCGGATCGCGACGTTCAAACGAAAGTCACCGCCAGGTTCGAGACAGCCGATGGACCCGGTATAAACGCCACGCGGACCGCTCTCCAGGTCATGCGCGATCTGCATTGCGCTGAGTTTCGGCGCACCGGTGATTGATCCGCACGGGAACAGGTTCCGGACGATCGCCGGGAACCCGACATTTGCGGCAAGCGTCGCTTCGATCGTCGTGGTCATCTGGTACAGGCTCTTGTAGCGCTCCACGTCGCATAGCTTCGTCACCCTGACGGATCCGGTCTCGGCGATGCGCGACAGGTCGTTGCGCATCAGATCGACGATCATGGTGTTTTCGGACCGCTGCTTGGGATCGGCGGCAAGATCCCTAGCGATCCTCGCATCTTCCGAGGCGAACCGTCCCCTCGGCGCGGTCCCCTTCATCGGGCGGGTTCTGAGGGTTTCGCCCTGCCGTTCAAGGAACAGTTCCGGTGAGAGCGACAGCACCGTCCTGTCGCTCATCTTGAGGAAGGCGGCGAACTCGACCGGCTGGCGCTGCATCAGGTCCAGAAACAGCGCTTCAGGTGCGCCCGCGTGAGACAGCTGCGCGCGCATGGTCAGGTTGACCTGATAGATATCGCCCCTTGCCAGATGGTCGCGCGCGCGCCCGAATGCATCCGCATAGGTGGACCGGTCCATATCGAAGCGCGGCGCACGGACCGATGCGCCCACTCCTTCCGATGAATTGGCAAGAAGCTCTCTTGCCGTCCCGATCTCAAGTTCCCTGACGCTGTCGTAAATGCCGAACCACAGCAGCGGCTCACCGGAGGGCTCAAAACGTGCCTGAAGCTTTGTTTCGAATGCATAGCCCAGCTCATAGGCGAGAAATCCGGCGGCAAACCGGCCCTCGTCCTGCGCGGCTTCCAGCCTTGCAAGGCAAGCCGCGACGTCTTCCAGCACGGTGCAGGTGACGATTTCGGCGGGGTTTTCAAAAAGCCTGGCAGAGCGCTGCTTCAACAGGTCGAGCAAAAGGACCGATCCGGGCAGCAGCTTGCCTTCGGTTGCCACATGCCGATTTCCGATGCAGGCAGACGTGTCGACCATTTTTCGCCCTGTGCCAGACCGCTCAGTTGTCTTTCGAAGTGCGGCTCATGACATCCGCGCGGCATCAAGTCAAACATTCTGTGCGCAGGATAAAAAAATGGCCGGCTGAAGTGTAGCCGGCCAATTTTTTGCGTTGCGTCATTTTTGGTTGATTAAGCGGCAGCCACATCCTGCAGGAATGCATCGATCGCGTGGCGCATGTCGGATGTCTCCGCGTCAAGAACCTCCGTCGCGTCGGCCATGGAGGATGCGGACCGGCTGGTGCGTTCAACCGATTCGCGCACGCCGCCGATGTTTTCCGCAACCCGGCCGGTGCCGTCGGCCGCCTCGGCAACATTGCGCGAAATCTCCTGGGTGGCCGCGCCCTGCTCGTCAACGGCCGCGGCGATGGCTGCAGTGTAGCTGTTGACCTCGTCCATGGTTTCAGCGATCGCGCCGATCGATTCAACGGCGCCCTTGGTTTCCGCCTGGATCGCCGAGATCTGGGCGCCGATTTCCTCGGTCGCCTTGGAAGTCTGCGTCGCAAGTTCCTTGACCTCGGCGGCGACAACCGCAAAACCCTTGCCGGCCTCGCCCGCCCGTGCGGCCTCGATCGTCGCGTTCAGGGCGAGCAGGTTGGTCTGCTCGGCGATCGCCTGGATCAGGGTGACGACTTCGCCAATGCGGTTGGCGGCTTCCGACAGTCCCGCGACCTTGCGGTTGCTGGTCTGCGCGTTTTCCGTCGCCTTCATCACGATTTCGGTCGTCTGCTCGACCTGGCGGGAAATCTCGGCAATCGAAGACGACAGCTCTTCGGCCGCCGAAGCCACCATCTGCACGTTCGACGACGCAGTTTCAGAGGCATCGGATACCGAGGTCGCACGGCCGGTGGTGTCCTGTGCAACCGCGCCCAGCTCTTCAGCCGACCCGCGCATCTCGGCAACCTTGACCCCGACGCCATCGAGTTTGGAGGCGATTTCCTGCTGGAAGACCGCAATACGCTCGCTGACCGTGTGCTGTTTTTCAAGCTCCGCATCCGTGTGACGGGAATTCTCCTCCTGAAGCAGGAGCGCTTCTGCCTGGGCCTTCTCCGCCTCCTCGCGTGCCTGGTCGGAAGCGGTGAACGCGGTCGCCAGCGAGTTGGTCATCCACCACAACGCGCCGACCTCCGCCACCACGATGAGCGCGTGAAACACCACCCGCGCGAAATCCGCGCCGTTCGGAAACACGGCCCAGGGCATGAGGAAGTTCAGCGCCAGGTGATGCACCGCAACGACGGCCGCATAGGCGACCAGGGCGCGCCAGTCGACCCAGCTGGCCAGGATCGCGAGAACCGCGAAGAAATACATGTGGCCGTCGAGCTGGAACGAATTCTGCCCCCCAGGCGTCGACAGCGAAGCGACGAAAAGCGCGACGAGGGCGGCCAGGGACATGGCCGTCGCCAGGCGCGTTTCGACGCCTGCACCGAATTTCAGCCAGCAGGCCGTCGCGGCCGCGCCGAGCAGAAAGGCTCCACCGGCAACCATGCCGAAGGACACATTGCCGACCAGCCACGCCGTGACCGCGACGAGACCGACGTTGAACCACGTGAAATAGATCACGATCTTGGAAAACCGCTCCCGAAAGCAATCCAGGCCCGAGACCCCCACCGCCATTTCGCTCATGAATTCTTCTCCAGTGAAAGACCCGACAGGCGCGCGCATGCGATTGCGACCGCGCTTGAGGCAACAAATCCGGCTCCCGCTTCGTAAAGCCGGCTAACTAACTTGGTATCGGAGGACTCCGTCAGCGCGACCCACGATCCGTCCCGTACGAAGATCACCGGCACCTCGGCGGCGGCGACGACTTCGATTGCGGTCTTTCCCCAGGGTTTGGCAAAAACGGCGACGGGACCGACGCCACTCGGCATCAGGGTTCCCGACAGCACGACTGTGCTGCACATCAGAAAATAGACGGCCGCAAAACCCTTTGCGAAGCGGCTCATCGCGAGACCCCCATGTACACCTTCTCCGGTGTTGAAGATCCCGCCGTAATTTTAATAAAAACTGAATTATCTTCGCGAAACGAAAGAGATATCCGACTTTTTCGCGCGATTGACGGGAACGGGTCGCCGCAGCCGGCAGACCTCCCTGTCAAATTTCCGGATGCCTGGCAACACGCGGACCCTCGCGACGGTGAGACCGCCGCAAGCTCTGTCTTTATCCGTCACTTTCAGGCGGTTTGACCGATCCCGGCCGGGCAGGACACCCCGGTGCCGCCAATGCCGCAATAGCCCGCCGGGTTCTTTGCCAGATACTGCTGGTGATAGTCTTCGGCGAAATAGAACGTATCCAACTCGCGGATTTCGGTGGTGATGGACGCGGAAACGCCGCCTTTCGAAAGCGCCGCCTGATAGGCGTCCCTGGTCTTGAGCGCGAGGTCCAGATCGTCGGCGGAATTCACGTAGACCGCCGACCTGTACTGTGTGCCGGTGTCGTTGCCCTGGCGCATGCCCTGCGTCGGGTCGTGGTTTTCCCAGAAGACCTTCAACAGGTCTTCCAGGGCGATCCTGGCCGGATCGTAGACCACAAGGACTGCTTCCGTGTGCCCGGTCCGGCCGCTGCAGGTTTCGTGATAGGTCGGGTTCGCCGTATAGCCGCCCGCGTAACCGACGGCGGTGACATGCACGCCCGGCAGTTGCCAGAACAACCGCTCGGCGCCCCAGAAACATCCCATTCCGACAAGCACGGTTTTCAGGCCGTCGGGATAAGGGCCCGTCATCGCGCTGCCGTTCACGAAGTGTGCCTCGCCGGGCACGATGGCGGTGTCACGGCCGGGCAGAGCTTCATCCTTGCCCGGCAGCGAAAACTTCTTGGTGAGCATGGTCATGAAGGACATTGGCAAACTCCTGGAAAGGCCGGCCTTCCCCGTCACAAGGGGAAAGCCGGAACGACGTCACAAGCATTGACCGTAATGTGGCGCAGTTGCGAGCCGTTTCCAAGTCAGTTCACGAATGCGTGTCTTGCTGGACCTCAGGCGAATTGCGGCTGAATGCGCCCGCGGCGGGCACCCATCCACAAAAAGCCGAGACCAAGCGGAGCGGCAACGGCCCAGACCGGCCAGGTCATCAGCGTCAGCAGAACCGGATCCCAAAGCGCCGGATGAACATGACGTTCGATGGCGGGCTGGAGGATCGGAAACGTGTCCGGGAACAGGCCGAACAGCAACTGCCCGAGGGGCTGGAGCTGTACCTGCGACTGTGCAATGGAGGTACTGGCATCGGAAATGCCCGCGATTATGGCGATGGCGAGAAATGCGAGACCCATCAGGCGAAAAACAAATTTAACAATACTAATCATGTCGGTACCAGCCTTTTTCAAGGTGCCCTTCGTTAATATCCCTTTGGTTTCAAACACGCTGGTCGCTTTCCAAACAAAGTGCGTCTCAACGTCCTTAGAGTAATATCCCAGATTTCTTGTTCAATAATTGATATGCAACACATTCTTGTGATTTTCATCGGAAAACCCGATCCGGGATACCGCATGCCGACATGAAATCCCGGGCATGTTCCACAGCCTTTGGCGCGGCCAAAAAAAACGCGTTTGAGCGCTTGCACTTGGGATCAGGCTGAGTATATTGCGCGGCACTCAGGCGGGTTCAGCCTGGAACGGACAGGTGGCCGAGTGGCTGAAGGCGCACGCCTGGAACGCGTGTATACGGGCAACCGTATCGAGGGTTCGAATCCCTCTCTGTCCGCCATAATTTTTTCGCGGCATTTCGTACACACACTGTTTCAAGAACGTCATTTCCCGATCCCACAACCGTAAGGAAGCGCCTACCAGCGCCACAAGCCTTCCAGGGCGATGCGGATCTATTCTTCGGCTGGAAAATACCTCGGCGTCGCTCGGTGCATGTCCTTGACAATTTTGTGTGCCGTTTCTTTCTCCGGTCGAGACCATAATCTCATGCTGGCTTCCAAAGCAGCCAATATGAGCCGAGCACCCTCGTTTTACGAACCTTTCAATTGTTCAAGCGGCGCTGATATCCAGAAATCAACTCCAGTTTATTAAAAGTAATTCCGTAATATTCGCGTTTTTTGTTCGATTTCTCAATAAAACGTATGATTTCATTCAATTTTAACACGTGAATAACGTGCATTTAGCGCTCTTCTTACGCAGAGGAATTAATTCTCGCCGTGTCGAAAAATTCAAGTGCGAGGTAATCCGATGCTAAATGTAAAGGGACACGGCGGGCATACTCTACCCGACAAGGCAAACTACAACACAGGTCGTACGACTGTTTCCACGGCTTGCGGTTTCGCGAACCAGGACTACCCCGACTGGGACGAAGCGGGATTTGGATCGTTCGGGTATTTTTTCGAGGACGCGGCAGAAAACCAAGGCGGCGCTGAGATGACCAAGCTCCTAAACGAGCTGGCAGTCGCGATGGTTGAAAACCCTCCGAGCGCAGCCGACGACTCCTCCATACCGCCCGTATTCACATATCTCGGGCAGTTCATCGATCACGACGTCACGGCCGGAACTGATCGCGAAGAAGGTCTCTCGGAAATCGACGCACCCGTGATCGAGACCCTGCCACGGCCGGATGTGCGGGAGAACGTAGGCAATCTCCGCCATGGTGCGCTGAATCTCGACAGTGTTTACGGAGGCGGACCGGTTCAGGGCGACTTTGCCACAGTGTATGACAATGCCCTGAGATTCCCGGGAGATCGGTCTAAACTCTGGGCTGGAACCGTCACATCCGTACCGGGGCAGACGCTCGACTTGCCGGCAGATCCCGCCGCTGACCTCCTGCGTCTGGACAGGGTTCTCAAAGCAAATCTTCCAGGGTTTTCGGAACAAGATCTCCGCGATTTGCCGCACAGTCTTACTGCCCGTTTTTTCACGGACAAGGACGGCGAGCGAGAGATAATTCCGCAACAGGCCATAATTGGCGACGCCAGGAATGACGAGAATCTGTTCGTTGCGCAGCTACATCTCGCCTTCATCCGCCTGCATAACAAGATCGTCGATGTGGCCCATCTTCACGGGGGCCCCGTACATGACAAGCAGGAGCTCTTCACTTGGGCTCGTCGCGAGTTACAGTATATTTATCAGTGGCTTGTGGTAAATGTCTATCTACCGAAGATTTGTGATCCGCTCGTGGTCGCGGACGTGCTGGCCGCCGGGGCTCCTGTATTCGAGAAGCTGCAAGACAACCCCAGGCCGGCACCAGCGCCATCCATGCGTCTGCCATTCGAATTCTCGGTGGCAGGGTTCCGGTTCGGTCACTCGATGGTGCGGGCAGCCTATGACTGGAACAAGTTCTTCGGACGGGAAGAGCCCGGCGAGCCGAATCTGCTACCCGAAGCACCATTTTCATTGATGTTCCAGTTCACCGGGAACGGCAAGGCTCCCATGCGAGGCGAGTTGAGATTGCCGTCCAACTGGGTTGCCGACTGGTCTCGGCTGGCTCTGCCCGATCAAGGCCATTCTGATCGGGCTACCCGCAAAATCGACAGCAAGGTCGCGCTTCCGCTCCAGAAGATGGACAATGAACCAGACGGGAAACATCAGCCGATGAAAGACCTGATGGTGCGCAACCTGTTGCGCGGATTGCGGCTGAACGTGCCGAGCGCTCAGGATTGCATCAAGGGATTTGCAGACCAAGGCATTGCGATCAACCCTCTGTCGCGGGACGAACTCCTGTCCGACGGCACCGGAGACGTGATCCGCGGCACTCTCCTGGAACCGTGCACACCGCTCTGGTTCTACGTCTTGAAAGAGGCGGAGATACAAGGAAAAGGGCAGCATCTGGGTGAACTCGGCAGCCGTATCGTCGCCGAGACGCTCGCCGGTCTGGCCATCTATGACCCCAACTCCTACTGGCATCAGCCGGGATCCGACAACGGCCGCTGGCACCCTCGTGACGGCGCGCAGCCAAATGGCGAACCGGTCGTGGACATGCCGTCAATGCTCAGAGCCGCAGCGCTTCTGTAGGCAGTTCCCTGCTGCGGTCTGGCACTGCCTGACCGCAGACACTCTCAAATCTTCGAAACTTCAAGGAGCTTCAAAATGAAAATGTCTTCAAACGTTCCGGCAAGAAAAGTCACCGCAGCAGCCCTGGGCTCCGCGTTTGCTCAGATTCTGTTCTTTATCGTGAACCAGGTTTGGCCCCAGGTCGAAACAACGCCGGCGCTCATTTCAGCGGTCACTATCTTGTTTACCTTCGCCGCCGGATATTTTACGCCACCAAGCGCACGGGACACGATTGTACAGCCCAGCCCTTCCGTATCTTGATCGCGATACAAGGAGCCGAAACATCCTCGCGAAGACCGGTCGCTCAACGGAACAATTCCACTTCCGCAAACCCGGACGGCAGGCAGCCGGTCAGATGTCGATCGACGGAAGGCCTTCCAGTAAACCTGAGTAGCGCAGGCCTGCCGCCGGATAGGCACGGTCGTTCAACATGGAGAAGGAAAAGTCAGCTTCAACCCCGCGCAGTTTCTCGAAAACTGCGCGGGCTTTTTCAACTTCGCCCCGCTGAAAGTACAGCACCGAAAGATACCGCAGAGGCGGACCAAACTTTGGTGCCAGCGCATGTCCGATCTCACCCGCTTGAATTGCGCCGTCGATGTCATGCGCCATCGTGCCAGCGATGCAACTCATTCCGGCAAGTTGAAACCTGAAGGGCGCTGTTCCTGCTATCCGGACGGAATAGCGGGTATCTTCAAATCCGCTTTTTGCCTTGCCGAGATGGCATTTGGCTGCCCCGAGCTGAGACCAGCCTATCGCATTGGACTTGTTCAACTCGACACTTCTTTGAGCAAATTCATAGGCAGCGACATATGAGCGATTGATTATGTTGTGAACCTGGGCCGCGAAACTTGCGATATAGGAATTGTAAGGATCGAGTTCGAAGGCACGGGCAAGGAACATCTCGGCCTCTTCGACCAAGGTCTTTCTGCAGCCGAACTGCCGCTCGGCCAGCATGAAAGTACGCGTATAAGCGCGCCAACCAAGATAAACCCCTTTCGGATTCAGCTCGAAAGCCTGAGCGAACAGGTGATCAGCGACCTCGAAATTCGGTCCACCGAGCTTGTACAGATGATCAATGGCCCTCGAACAAAGTACGGTTGACGAACTGTCCACATGAGCGTCAGGCTGATGCACTGTTTCGTTGATGCAGATAGACGAGATCTGATTTGCCGAAACCAGAAGATCTTCCTCAGAGATCTTCCGGTTCGGCTGTTTTGCCGGCGCCATGGTTGATGCCCACAGAACACGCGCATCCGGCACAAGCGCGCTCACTTTGACATGATGGACGATTTCATTGAGCGCGCTTACCGCCGACGCCCGAACCGTTACGACCGCGGCCTCTTTCGAGACCCCGGCTGGTGTCGGCTGGCGCTCATCTGTGTTTCGCAAGTCTTTGACGGAAACGGTTCCGGTTTCCGCGAGGGTCTGCCCTACAGCATCCAAAAGACGGTCCGAATAATCTCCGTGTTCTCCGCCACTTCTGGTGATGAAAACCGCGGTTTTGCCCGTTCGCTCCGATTCAGCAGACGCATCAGGCGCGCGGGCGATTTCGATGCTTTTGAATTGCGCGTCCAACACACGACGCTGTTCGCGCAGCCATTCCTCAAACGCCGGGTCACGGATGTCTATGCCTTCCAAAAACTCCTGCTTCTGGCAAGCCTGGGGGCCTTCTTCGTCACGGACTTCAAAGCGAACTGCCACGCAGTCCGGGTCAAGTGAGACATGGAAATGATCAGAACTGAAGACTTCGCGTGCGCTGCCAAAGGTCCGTCTGATTTCTGCAAGACTTTGGCGAAGACTGGCCGCTCCTTGAGGAGCACCCCTGTCACTCCACAACTTGTCCTGAAGCCACTTGCGGCTCCGGCGATAATGTGGGCTGACCGCCAGCATCGCGAGCATGGCGCAGGTTTTACGGCCACGTGGCGTGCAATCGCGCCCATCAGGGCCGATAACCGTGAACGGTCCCATCACGTGAATATACACTTTCGATGCCTGCTTCCCCATCGGCACAATCCATATTAGATTAAACCAAAAGCTCTCCAGTATTTTTCTTATGATTAATTCATACAAGATCTAGTTTTATTAAGATCATTAAACCAGAAGTTTGATATCAAAACAAATTCAAATTTAAACTCACATTCGATTTAAATAAACTTGATCGTGAAAAGATCGTTAAATTTGAATGTTTTGAGAACCACCCAATTGAATTCCCAATAACTCTGCGACAACCTCCAATCTAAATTCAGTACGAAGTATCGTGACCAGGTATGGAGGTTTAGATGGCGAGACTGCTCTTTTTGGCCGGGGACGCCGGAGACGCTGGTGATGCAGGAGATGCAGGAGATAGCGGACGCTCGGCATCACGACGCGGCAATCGGTCGAAAATTTTCGCGACTGACGGCGTGCGCGGCGCATGGGTCAAGACCGGTTATGAGCCTCCGAACTTTTCGACCGGGCCCGAGGCGCTCGAAAACTGGGGCCTGAAGGAGCGTCTACTTACGCTCGAGGCGGAAATGCTGTCCGGATTGCATTATGATCAGGCTCCCTCCGATGGGTCCGGCATTGGTGTCAGGTACCACGACAGCAAGACAAACCAGTCCGAAAGCCTGGTTCACATGATACGTCCCGACACGCGGGTGTTCGCCGAACAACTGGATTTCGTGCGAAACTATTCCCCCTTGCGGCTGGAACGGAACGAAGAGATCGTTGCTCAGGTCGACAATATCCTCGATTACTTTGCATCGGTTTTGCCGCTGTATCCCTTGCGACACGATCACACGCGTCAAGTTATTCAGATTTGCCTCAATGTGACGCGCCTCGTTCAGCAACGCGTCAAACATGCTCTGGCCTGCCGCCGTCCGGCCGAATACGCGCCACAGATTCAACCAAGTATTCCAACTCCAGCGCATAGCTCACTGCCCAGCGGACACGCGACAGAGTCCTTCGTGGTCGCCTTCGTGTTCCATGAGTTGTTTCGACAGGCTCACTTTCTGATTGTCGACAACAATGCCGTGCCTCTCGCCGAGGCGGAGGCTCAGGCTCCAAAAGAACTCCTTGAGCATCTCTCGACGGTCCGCACCCAACTCCTGCGGCACGCCGAACGCATTGCCATCAATCGCACCGTCGCGGGCCTGCACTTTCCAGTCGACAGCGCGGCTGGAATGGTTTTGGGCCGAACGCTGGCGGAATATTACCTGCAACGGTTCGGAGCATCTGTTTCAGGGTATTGCCGCACGTTTCAGGGAAGTCGCTTCCAGGGAGACTTTGACTACCGGGACTTGCTGCTGGACAACGCCGTCGCAGAATCAGAGACCGTCTCATACCTCGAGCGGAGCGGCGACGAATTTACCGCCGCACCTTCTCCACTTCTCAACTACCTCTGGCAGAAGGCACTGAATGAACTGGCAATCGGAATTGAGTTGGCGGGTCCAGGAGAGCGCACATGATCTGGCACAACGGGAGCGATCCTTTTCGGCCTGACCGCTATCTTGACTGGGAAATCCAGGCACGCACATTGCCTGCGACGGAACAGGACGGAAACATACGCGTTGGAAGCCCGTCGGCATTTCCCAGCCTGGCGTTTGCCGAGCAATGGGCTTCAGTTCAGATCGAAGTCGTGGACCGGAACACCATCAGGGCGAACGGGGCCTTGCTCGACAATCTGCGCTGGCTCGAAAAGGCCGTGAACGGAGAACAAACCGAAATCGGCAGTTTCGATCCAAAGATGTCGTCGCATGAACTTGCGCGACTAAAGCGGCGCATTGGCGAATTGGAGAATGGGAATGGAGAGACTGAGGAAGTTGCGCCCCTGCTCCCCAGGTTCTTCATCTATCTGCACGAAGATCAGGTTTACGAGCAGGGGAAATACAGAGAGTTCGCACGCTTCGATATTGTTTTTGCTGGACCGCCCATCGCAAATTTCAACAGGGATGTGAAACCGGAAAGGCGGGATACCATCGTCGCCATGGCTGCGAATCCCGTCGTCGTCGGCATCATAGACGACGGCATCGCTTTTGCGCACGATCGGTTTCAGGGGCGCGTGAATCGGGTCTGGCTGCAGGATGTCGAGCGCGTGGACGGATCTGCACAAGTCGAGTTCGGGCGCATACTGCATGAAGAAGATATCGACAGGATCAGAAAACAGGTTGCGAGCAACCTTGGACCTGAAGCCGATGAAACCGATTTCTACCGTCATCCGGATGTCGCGCAGATCGACTTCGGACAGGAGCGGCACCCGTCAATCGCGTTCCGCATAGCCCACGGAACCCATGTCATGGATCTCGCTGCCGGCTGTGATCCGGAGGATGCAGTCGGTGCACCTCAGATCATGGCCGTTCAATTGCCTCCGGCGGTCACTGAGGATACGTCGGGCACAAAGCTGGCGAGCTATGTCCTGAACGGTATCAACGCAATCATCGGATGGGCTGACGAACTGGGAGAAGAGATCCCGCTGGTCATCAACTTCAGCTACGGCTTCACCGCAGGTCCAAAGGACGGCAGTCAGAATCTGGAAGCAGCTATCGACCGTATCGTAAGGGAGCGGCAATCGCGCGGCGCACCGACTGCCGTTGTACTCCCTGCGGGAAACAGTTTCGAGAAACGCACTGTCGCCCAAGTGACACTTGGAACAGGCGATGTCGAAGAACTCGACTGGGTCTTGTCGCCTGATGATGAAACGGAAAACTATCTCGAGATTTGGGTGGATCAAGAGGTCCCGGGTTCCAATTCGATGGAAAGTAGCCCGCCGCTTGATGTCACGCTGATACCGCCGTCAGAAAGCGATGCGGATCCACCAACTCATGCTTACGACAAGCTGTCCTTCTTGAGCCGTGAAGGCCGACGTATCGCCGGGATTTACTGTGACAAAGTTGAAAGCGGGTCCGACGCGCAAAAAATTCGTTGCCGTTACATGCTGGCAATCAACCGAACGAAAGACAGTTCGGGGCATGTGCAGGCGGCGCCATCCGGCCCGTGGAAGGTGCGGCTCGCAGCGGCCGCAGGGACCACAGGGCGCTACTTGGTGAAGCTCTACATTCAGCGTGACGACACACCGACGGGGTACGTGAGACGGGGACGGCAATCGGTCTTCGATCACCCCCACGCCCACGAACGTGACGAGAAAACCGGTGACTACGACTCGCTCGGCAGTGCGGCTCTCCCCTGCCCGATCACCGGACAGGAAACCTTGACCGCCATCGGAACCGGCTCGGAGGTCGTGGTTGTCGGTGGTATCAAGGACGAGGATCTGTGTCTGCCCGCAGAGTACACCGCGAGCGGGCCGGCAAGATCCAAGTGCGGTCCCGACCTCTGTGCGCTTTCGGACGAGGGAGACGTGTTCAAGGGTGTTTTTGCGGCCGGAACAAGAAGCGGTTCTCGTGTCGCAATGCGGGGCACAAGTGTTGCTGCACCCCAGGTTACGAGATGGATCGCGAAGATGATGTCCAAAGGTGAGTGGACTGCAACGACATCCATTGCGGACCTGGAAGCGACGCTGGTTGCCGACACCGATGGATCGGAAGATACCCAGGGCCACAGCTTTCCTTCACGAAGTCAACGATTGGGGATCGGGCGCGTTGAATTGACCCGGCACGCCGAACTTCGGCGGCGGCAAAAAGACTAAGAAACGTGTGAAGCCGGCATCTGCTTAACCGCACCAGTGGTCGCAGGCAGATTGTTGCGAAGAGACCGTTGCCTGCGCGACGCGATGCCGCGCGTCTGCCGAACAGTCTCCAGCCCGCTTCCAAGACACCCGGCAAGACAGTTGCGGGTGTGTCAATTGGCTGTCCGGTCACGAAACAGACTACCGCTCACTCGTGCCATGTGCGCGGACACATCGCGGTTTCCGGTCGGGATTCCAACGGAGCGGCCGGCCGCAATTGAGCGAGTTGGAAACAAGGCACCAAATCTTGAAGAGGAGCAGACAATGAGACTATTGGCCATCGGCATGACCGTACTTCTTGCGGGTTGCGGAACCTACGTGCCACCCTTGAGCTATGCCGTAAGTGATTTGATTTACTCCATTGAAGTCAAGAAGAACATCCAGTGCGAAATCATTGATGCGGTTCATCTCGCCTACAAGAAGGCGGAAGAACTCAGACGCGTAGACGGCGTGGACCGTAGATTTTTCAAAGACTGGGGTCTGCTCTATTCGCTAACGCTAAATGTCATCGAGAACACCAGTCTTGATCCGTCTCTGGGCGTGACTTCGCTTCCCCCGGGCAATGTCGTGTTCACCTTGAACTCCGGCCTGAATGTGTCCGCAGCTGCGACGCGGGTCGAGACATCGCAAGACCTGTTTCTCGTTCGCGATGTCGCGAAACAGAACAGATGCGAAGACAGGCCGAAAAACAAGATCCAGCCTTTTCAGAACAATCTTGGTCTCTCGGACTGGCTCATTGGACGTCTGGCAGAAGTCGATGCCGGACTGGTCAAGTCGATCGGCCCCAAAGAGTCGTTCACCTACAAAATTACATTTGAGATCAAACGCGGCGTCGGTGTGAGCCCGAGTTGGGCGTTCATCGACAGCAATCTGAGCCAGACATCCGGTGTCTTCGGTGCAGGTCGGACAACACGACATACGGCCCTGTTCACATTTGGCCCCATCAAACCGGGCACGTCCCGAGTTGAGCTCACCCAGACGGCCTTCGCGGTGTACAGCGCGAACCTAATCGGTGACGCGATCAATCAGCAGCAGTGAATTCTTCGTTGGAATGAGAGGAGCACGTTATGGGTAGATATTGCTACACGTTTTCAAACAAGGACGGGTATGTCCTGAGATGTGAACGCGATGAAAATGGCCTTTGCACACGGAACTGCAGACATGTGAAGCTCGAGGACGTGCCGCGCCGCGAACTCGCGCAAATCACCATGCCGGGCGCGACCCAACATTCACACGCTGGGTCACACGCCATGACCGGCAATGTCGCATCCTTTGATGCATCTGCTCATGTGAGCAGTCTGCGCCAGGCCGAGTTCATGCTGCGCGAAGCCCGGTCGAATTTCGAAGATTCAGGTGCGTTCGGTTCGAATTCCGATTCTGACCTGCGAGAAATTGCAGATGGACGCTATGACGGAGGCAATCACCTCCTTGCGGTGGAACTTCGTGTTGACTTTGAAGGGTCTGGCGTCGTTTCCGGGGATTTGTTCGGTACCAGATTTGGCCGGCGGGACTATCTGGCTTCGTTCAGAACTGCTCCGGGCACCAAGGTGACGAAAGCACATCGACAGCCGTGGGTTCTGGTTTTCGAGGGAGCCGGTGCGAAGGCGTTGACCGGCACTGGTGAGTTGATTCCAGGCACGTCAAGCGGCACGTTAAGTCTGATCCTGCAGGTCGATGGCGCGATCGACGGTTTGCCCGCGAACCGCGCATTTGAACTTACCGCAGAATGGCAATCACGGCAGCTGCGCAGACTTGGGATTGAGCTCGAACAAGAAACGGGAACCCAGCCTCCGCCAACATTTGATTTCGACGGACAGCCGGTGACCTTTGAGACGGCGCTCGAGGACGCCGGATTCGAGATCTTCGATGCGGGTGTCAGTTCAAGCATACCCCGGGAATCCGATGGCTGGGGCACGGCCCAATTGCACGCTCTCATGACGGATCACGCGCAGTCTTCGTTGACGCAGGCGGCCTGGCGCCAACAGCTCATGTGGCTCGGCAAACCGAGTCGGCGCGGACTGCTGGGTGTCATGTTTGACACGACCGCACAGCTGCCGCGCCAGGGGACGGCTGTTTTCGAACGCGAAATTCGAGACTTCGTACCTGACAAGGCAGAGCGCAAGATTATCCAGACCACGCTGCATGAAGTTGGTCACGGCCTGAACCTTGCGCACCGGTTTGAACGGGAGGTGGGCCGTGCCGATTCAAAGTCCATCATGAACTACGACTGGCGCTTCAGAGGCGGCGGAAAGGAGGCAGAGTTCTGGGAGAAATTCGATTTCTCGTTTGACCCTGACGAGCTCGAGTTCCTGCGTCACGCACCACGGAACTCGGTCATCCCCGGTGGTGCTGCATTTCATTCAGTCAACTACTGGGCAGATGGCAATGGCGGCTACTCGCCCTACGTACCGGAAGTGCCGTTGGACATTCTGGATCTGCGGCTGGAAGCGCCAACCGGTGGTCCGGTTTTTGCCTTCGGTCAGCCCGTCCTGCTGGGAGTTGAACTTACCAATCTTACCAATCAGAATCTCAATCTGGACCGTCGGCTCCTGGATCCCAAAACTGGGTTCCTGGAGGTTCGCGTCCGCAAAGTTGAAGGCACCGCGGGACACGGGAAAGCCGCTGCGCACCACTTCCATCCCATGCTGGAGCGCTGCTTCGATTTCGAGGCCTCCACGGCAGACATTGTACCGGGTGGCCAGTCGATAAGCGACAACTTGAATCTGACGTTTGGTTCGGGCGGTTTCACGTTTGCGGAACCGGGGCGATACGAGGTTCAGGCGATCGTGGCGATCTTCGATAGCCGGGGCGATCAGAACCCAGGCAATGATCGGGAACTGATTGTGCCCTCCAACTGGCTGACGATCCATGTCGCACATCCGACAAGCCGTGTTGAAGAAGAGGAAGTCGTCACCGTCCTGCAGCGCGAAGATGTCGGAACATGGTTCGCCCTGGGGGGGTCTTCTGCCCTTGAAGACGCTGAAGATGCACTCTCGGCAGTGCTGGAACGCCGGCTCCACGGTGAGGACGTTGTGGCCGATCCGATTGCAGCCAACATCATTCGATGCAAAGGCATCGACGCCGGACGCCGTTACCGGCGTTTCCAGGGGGGCCGGTACCGGGCAACCAACGGCAAACCGGATGTCGCCTCTGCACTGCTTTCAAGGCTCAAAGAGCCGGCAATGCGAGTGTTCGACAAATCAACGGCCGCTGCAACGAAAAGGCTATGCGAGAAACATACCAAGAGGGCCAAGGCCGCTTCGAATCCGAAGTGACGATCGAGGTGCTGAGCCGCCGGCAAAGTTTCATGTCCGACGGTTCAGCTAAAGAACTTGGAAGTTTATCATTCCAAAACAACAACTTGTCTTAAGGTGCATTATGAATGTGGAACCTACGTCAGAGCAGATAGTGGCCCTGGTTCTGTCTGCTGCGAACGAGTTTGGAAACTGGGCGGTACACTATGATTCTGCGAGATTCAACGTAACGGCGCTCATCGTCGCAATCGTCGCCGCGGGGGCGGGTTTCGCGATCAGCTCGAACAGGGTGGACATCCGAAAAGGCAGTTTGTTGGCGGTCGGGCTGGTGGGGTTGGCGCTGACCGGTCTCAACGGCGAATACTACAGGCTTTACATCGAGAGCGCTCATGTACAGGACAAGCTTCGACAGATTGCAACGAGCTATGTTGCCGGTGATCGAAAGCCGAAAACATTCAACCGCTGCAAGCTCGACGAGAAGATTCTGCAGGCGCGGCTCGAGGCATTTCCACAAGGATTGACCTTTGAGGACGGAGCCCAGGAAACGGATTGTGAGCAGCGTTCTGCCTTTAAGGAACTGTATGACAACCGCGGTTCGCTTCTTTCCGTCGCTGTCCTGTCCAAGCTGCTTCAGTCGATGTGGTTTTGGCTCTGTATTATTTACTCGGTCGGGATTCCGGTTTCTTGCTTCTTCTTGGGCGTGACCCGCCACGAGGACCTGTCCGGAGAGAACAGGGATCACGCAGGCGTTTCCTGAGGATGCGCTCTTCGTTTGTCGCGCCCTACCGGTCTGGTTGCAGGAATGCCGACGGTCTTAATGGCGAGCCTTTTCGGCTACAGCACCACCCGAAAAAATTGACGGTTTTGCACATAGAAGGTGCTGGCTCACGCGTTAATTGCCAAACTCCACCGACTGCAAAGTCGACTGAGTGAGGCCAAAAAGTGGAAACAGGACACGAATAAAATCTGATTCAAGCGAACCGGTGCCGGCCTTCACCCCGTCTCAAGCCGGAACTTCAGGAACCTTTCGCCGTCGTAGTCGATGTCGCCGACACAGACTGCCCCGAGCCGTTTGAGGGCGCCCAGGTTGTTGCGTGAGGGGGGCAGAAGGAATGTCACGTAGGGGATACGTTCGTCGGCAAGGGCGAATTCCAGCGCCTTTTTCGAAATCCTGATCCCGAGACCAAAGGCGTCCGGCCGCAGGACCAGGCCATAGTCCCATTCATCGCCCTCCTTCTGAAAGCCGCCCCAGCCGACGTAGCGGCCGTTGCACAGGATTGCCCAGTGGCCTAGTCCGTCGCGGGCCCAGCACGCTTCCTTCCGGGCGACAAAGTCTGCCGCGGCCGCCTCATCCCACTTGAAGGTCAGCAGCGGCATGTGTTCTGCGACCCGGGGGTTGGACATATGCTCCGCGATCTCGGCCGGTGCGATTTCGGGCAGCCGGGCAAAGGCGATTTCGTGTTTCAAATCTGCATCCAGATACTGTCTTTGCGGGGTTTTTCCGATGGCCTCGCCGGCCGCCGCAATCAGCCCGGGCCCGTCGCCCCGAACGCGTCAGGCGTGTTGCCAACGCCATGCTGACGGAACTGGGCCCGATGTTCCGGAGAGCTGCCAACGCCATGCGATGGCGCTGTCGCCGCGGGCTCCGTCTTTCCCGGTTCGAGGGCTAGGGTACGGACTCATAAATGAAGTCAATTTGGTTTGGATCGTCTTGACCAACTGCGAGGAGCGAAAGTGCAGGAAATGTGGTTCATTTTCAAGCCTTTCGCGACGTGGCAGATGGCCAAAACGGCCAAATCCGAAGGACGGTAAAATGGCGTCACCTCGCAGCGTCACCGCGCTTGACCGGGCATAAAGCCCGCTCTGCGCACGCTTCCTCGCGAGATTTTGCCATTTCTGCCGCCAAATGGGCTTCATTTATGGGTCCGTACCCTAAAGCTTCGAATGGCTGCCATCGCACATCGGAGCGTTTGCGGAGTTCTTGCAGCCGCAGAAAAACGTACGGCCATCCTTTTCGGCGGTGTATTTGACCGGCGCGAGACCGGTGTCCTTGTGGCTGCCGTCGCAGAACGGCTGGTTGGCGCTGCGGCCGCAGGAACACCAGAAGTAGGATTTGCCCGCTTCCACCTCGACGGCAAACGGGGCTTTCTGTGCGATTACGGGATCGGTCATCTGTTCGGGTTTCCTTGCTGGACGGGCCTGCGCGCCGCCGGAAGAGCCTTCTGCGGTCACCAAAGCACCGCGCGCTGTCATGTCTCTTTCGTCGTCGGCACCTGTTCAGCTTCGGAATATAAAATCCGCGTTTGCCATGGCAAGGGCAGCCTTGGTCCGGGCCCCCGCGCGCGGCATGGTGCTTAAGAAAGACAAGGGCAATTGCAATGTTTCCGGAATTTGGATCGGAAACGAGCACCGCAAACTGCTGCAGTTCTGACATCAAGTGAGGTCGTCCTCAATGAGCAGGGTGATTGCAAACCACGATTGCGGTCACCTGCCACCCCTGCTGTGTACAGAGTGCGTGCGAACTCCGCCGGCACAGGCAACCGTCACATCGTGCCGGTCTGCACTTCCACATCGGCGATGGCGGTGCGGTTGCCTTCCTCGATGTTGCACAGAACGATTTCCATCGCGATTTCGGGCGACAGTCTGGTTTCGTCCTGCAAGGCAATCAGATTGCCGACAAGCTGGCTCGAAACCGCCAGCAGTTCTGCCGGACAGAGCGTGTCCTGATGCCTGCGGATGACACTCACCAGTTCCTGGCGCAGGATGAAATGTTTTTCTTTCGGAGCAGCATGTTTCACGATCTCGCCTCCAAAACACAATAAAACGGCCGACGTTCGAGGCTCCAAGCCGGTCTGGAGTACCCGGAGTTGCAATCAATCGGTATCGTTCGCCGGGCCGGCCAAAGGAACCGATCGGCGCACGTCTACAAATACTAAGCACGATTTAATTTTGTGGACCCCACTGAAATCAGGGCCTCCAATTTCAAGTAGACATCAAATTTAACCAATGCCCACATTGACAATATACTTAAATAATCTCGTATTTTCAATCGGATAAACTATATCTGTTCTTCATCCGTCTTTTTTCCCATGTCAAAAAAGACGGTGACCCGAACGCGGATAATGCAAATGCAGTGTTCTTTCTCTTGGCGAAAAACAGAAGAAGCGCGGCTCGCGCCGCGCCTCCAATATCTCGGGTGGCCTGTCAGGCTCCCTGTCAGGCGCGGCCCTTCCAGGGCACGAGCACCCGCTCGGCCATGCGCATCAGGATGTCGATGCTGTAGCCGACGATGCCGATGAGGATGATCCCCATGATGACGATGTCGGTCAGCTGGAATTTCGACGCCGCGATGATCATCATCCCGGCTCCCTTCTGCGCCGCAACGAGTTCCGCCGCAACAACCGTTCCCCAGCACACGCCCATGGCGACGCGCGCGCCGGTGAAGATCTCGGGCAGGGAATTGGGCACGATGACGTAGCGCAGGATCTGCCGCTTGTTGGCTCCCAGCGAGAAGGCAGCGTGCACCTTACTGATGTTCACGCCCGAGACGCCCGCCCGTGCGGCAATGGTCATGATCCAGAGTGCGGCCAGGAACAGCAGGACGATCTTGCCGGTTTCCCAGATCCCGAACCAGATGATGACCAGCGGGATCAGCGCCAGTGGCGGAACGGGCCGCATGAATTCGACGATCGGGTCGAACCAGCCACGCACCCAGCTGGAAAGCCCCATGGCGTATCCGAGCGGAATGCCGATGATAGAACCGGCGACAAAGCCGCCAACCACGCGGAGCAGCGACCAGCCTAGGTGTTCCCAAAGCGTGAAGTTCTGGTAGCCCTCGGAGGCAATTTCGGTGAACCGGCTGGCGACGGCCTCAGGCGACGGCATCCAGATCGGTTCCATCTGCAGGCCCTTGTCGGGCTCGAAGTTCAGCGACCCTTTCGGCGTCATGCTGACCGTACCGTTGTCGACGGAAACCGACTGGCCGGGCTCGATCGCCTGACCGTTCACTGCCGTGACGCGGGCCCCTTCCCCGTCGTTGCGCGTAACGCGCAACAGGACGGACCGCCAGGCGCCGACAGTACCGGAATCGTTCTGGGCAAGCCCCTCTGTCGTGGCGACTTCCGGGTCGTCAATCTTTGCACCCGGTTCATGGACGATGACGTCCACCGTCGCATCACCGGTTTCACCCGCATCGTTCGTCACGGAATAGGTGAAGCTGGTCTCGCCGGTGAACGGCCCGGGGACATGAAACGGAACGAGTTTCGAACCGGTGAACGCGCCCCAGATGAAAAAGATCACGAAGACCGAAATGACGGATGCAGCCCGGTTCGGTCTGATTGCGCTTTCATCACCGAATGTCACGGTCTTCAGGCTGGTGAAATCCTGACCGCGCTGCATGATGCTGCTGAGGTAGCTCACGAGGAAATAGCTTGCGAGGAACAGGCCGGCATAAACAAGGAAAACGACTGATCCGGTCATGCTGCGGTCTCCGATCGGCCCATGATTTCCTCTTCCATTTCCCAGATCATCGAGAGGATTTCCTCGCGCGTCTCGCCGAACCCGTCGCTCTTCTTGACCTCACGAAGGTCCGCCTCGACACCCCGCTCCGCGAATGGCAGGCGGTATTCCTTGTGAATGCGACCCGGCCGGGGTGCCATGACGAGCAGGCGCTCGCCCAGAAGCAGCGCTTCTTCGACGGAGTGCGTGATCAGGATGACGGTCTTGCCGGTTTCCTTCCAGAGCTTCAGGACGAGGCCCTGCATCTTCTCACGCGTCAGGGCGTCCAGCGCTCCGAGCGGTTCGTCCATCAGGATCACGTCGGGATCGTTGGCAAGGCAACGCGCCAGGGCGACGCGCTGCTGCATGCCGCCAGACAGTTCGTAAACCGCCTTCTCCTTGAAATCCTGCAAGCCGACCGTCTCGAGAAGATGGTCGACGATCTGGTCGCGTTCGCGCTTGGGCGTCGATTTCATGCGCGGCCCGAATTCGACATTCTTGCGCACGTTCATCCACTCGAACAGGGCGCCTTTCTGGAACACCATGCCACGCTCGGCATTCGGTCCGGTGACAACGTGCCCGTTCATGCGAACCTGGCCGCCGGTTGGTGCCAGAAATCCCGCGACGATGTTCAAGAGGGTGGTCTTGCCGCAACCCGACGGCCCCAGAACCGACATGATCTCGCCGGTCTTCAGCTCAATGGAAACATCCTTGAGCGCTTGTACATGTGTTCCGTTGGGAAGATCGAAACGCATGGAGACATTTTCGATATGGAGGCCGTCCATTGCCTGTCATCTCCTGCAGCTTGAAAGGAAGGAGGATGGAGCGGCCAGGAACGGCCGCTCCAAATCTTGCAGGGATGTGGCCTTACTCGGTGTTGGTGGCCGCCAGGTAGCTGGAATCCACGGTGTCGACATAGCTGTCGAGCGCCTGCGGGATCGAACCGGCTTCCTGGAAGACATCCGCCACGCCGAGCATGAAGGTCTGGACGTTGCCGCCCATCCACTTGTCGCTGAGCTTGTCTTCAACATTCGGGAACGTGAAGGTTGCGAGCGTGGCGGCAGTTGCATCCACGTCCATACCGGCATCCTTGGCGATGACGGCAATCATCTCATCCTTGTTCTCACCCTTGTTCCACATGGCGTTCGCTTCGGCGGTCACCTTGAGGAACTTGGTCAGCATTTCGCTGTCTTCTGCCGCGAAATCGGCCGGGACGCTGATGCCGTCGAACACGAGAATGCCGAGTTCTTCCTTTTCTGCTCCGGTCAGAAGCACGTTGCCGTGTTCCACCATCCGGCGAAGTGCACCACCCCAGCCGCAGACCATGTCCAGGCTGCCCTGTGCGAAGGCGGCTGCGCCATCTGCAGGTGCCATGTCGACGATTTCCATTGTCGTGATGTCAACGCCGAAATGCTTCATCTGGGACAGGAAGCCGTAGTGGGCTGCCGTTCCGATCGGAACACCGACCTGCTTGCCTTCCAGTTCCTTGGCGTTGTTCTTGTCGATCTCGAGCGCTTCGGCCACGACGCAGTTGTCGTTTTCGGAGTAGCTCACCGCGATGTCCGTCAGGATGATATCCTGGCCGGCGGACGCTGCGACGACGAAGGGCGGTACACCCTGGCTGACGGCGATCTGAACGTCGCCGGACGCCATCGCGGCGGACATGGCCGTACCGGTGTCAAACGATACCCAGTTGATCGGAACCCCGAGTTCCTTTTCGTAAAGGCCCTTTTCCTTGGCATACTGGAACGGCATCGGCCACTCCAGGAAGTAGGCCACGGTCAGTTCCTCGGCGGATGAATTTGCCGGCAACCCGCTCATGAATGCCAGAGCTGCGAATGTGCCTAGAAGTTTTGATCTGTAGGTCATTGATTTTTTCTCACTGTTCCCTCGATACATTAACAGACGTGCAGATTTTCCTGTCTCTTGCCGCTCTCCTCGAATATCGGCTTGCCTGCATGGCGAAAATGGTTACGACAGAACGGCCGGGTTACAATAGAAACACTGATCTGGATCTATTGTATATCTTTATCTGGCCCTATATGTCCCCGCCGGGCCGTGTTGACTGAAAACAATTGATGCAACGGACTGCTTGAATTGTGAGCAGGCGCACAAAAAAACACTTGCGCAGTCCGAAACGAATTCACCCTCTTCGCGTCCATGACCCGCAGCTTTGAAAGGACATCGCCATGAACGTCGCTGCTTCACCGAATGATCTGAGCGAAATCATTGAGGCCGACCGCAACCACGTCTGGCATCATCTGCTTCAGCACAAGGCGCTGGAGACGATCGATCCGAAGATCATGGTCGAAGGCAAGGGCATGAAGCTCTGGGACGCAACAGGCAAGGAGCATCTGGACGCCGTTTCAGGCGGCGTGTGGACCGTCAATGTCGGCTACGGGCGCGAAAGCATCGCCGATGCCATTCGCGACCAGCTGGTGAAGCTGAACTACTTCGCGAATTCTGCGGGCTCGATCCCCGGCGCGCTGTTTTCCGAACGGCTGATTTCCAAGATGCCGGGCATGAGCCGTGTCTATTTCACCAATTCGGGCACCGAGGCCAACGAAAAGGCCTTCAAGATGGTGCGCCAGATCGCGCACAAGCGCTACGGCGGCAAGAAACACAAGATCCTCTATCGCGAGCGCGACTATCACGGGTCGTCGATCACGGCGATTTCCGCCGGCGGGCAGCAGGAACGGAATGCGCAATACGGTCCCTACACCCCTGGTTTCGTTGAGGTTCCCCATTGCTGCGAGTACCGCGCCCAGTGGGATGTAGAGAATTACGGCGAACGCGCTGCAGACGCCATCGAGGAGGTCATCCTGCGGGAAGGCGCGGACACGGTCGGTGCGCTCTGCCTGGAGCCGGTAACGGCCGGCGGCGGCGTGATCACACCTCCCCAGGGTTATTGGGACCGGGTCCAGGAGATCTGCAAGAAGTACGACATCCTGTTGCATATCGACGAGGTGGTCTGCGGCGTCGGACGCACCGGGACCTGGTTCGGCTACCAGCACTACGGCATCAAGCCGGATTTCGTGACGATGGCCAAGGGCGTCGCATCGGGCTACGCGGCAATCGCCTGCATGGTCACCACGGAAGAAGTCTTTGACATGTTCAAGGACGATGCGTCCGACCCGATGAGTTTCTTCCGCGACATTTCCACCTTCGGCGGATGCACGGCCGGGCCGGCCGCGGCGCTTGAAAACATGCGCATCATCGAAGACGAGAGCCTTCTGGACAACACCACGCGCATGGGCGACCGGCTCATGTCGAACCTTCATGGCCTCATGGAGAAACACAGGGTCGTCGGCGATGTCCGCGGCAAGGGCCTGTTCTGCGGTGCGGAACTGGTCGCGGACCGCGGGACGAAAGAACCAGTCGCCGAAAAGCAGATGCAGGCGGTTGCCGCCGACTGCATGGCACAGGGCGTCATCATCGGCATCAGCAACCGAGCCGTGCCCGGTCTCAACAACGTCATCTGCCTGTCTCCGGCGCTGATCGCCGGTGAAAGCGACATCGACCAGATCACCGATGCGATCGACGGCGCTCTGACACGCGTCTTCGGCTGACGGCATCTCCTCCGGGCTCTCGCATCAATGCGGCGGGGGCCGGACTGCAGCCGGCGCTGAATGCCCGCGCCTCCCCGGCATCGAGCCGCGGCCTCATGACAAGTGCCCGGCAGGTCCCGGATCAGGTCCGGGACGGAACCGTTGTCTTATTCTCAGTTTGAGGGTGTCCGGAGGTCCGAAGACGGTCGCCGCATACTTCCTTTTCCCTCTCCCGGCGGGAGAGGGTCAGGGTGAGGGGCGGACGTCTGCGACGAATGGGTGCCTCTCATCCCTCACCCGGCCTTTCAGGCCGACCCCTCCCGGCAGAAGAGGTGACCGGGCTTGCAGGCGGTCAAGTTCCTGGGCGCCTTTTCCAAGGCGTTCCCGGACGGAAACCAATCGGCATGGATTGCAGGGTCAAGCCCTGCAATGACTGGGGAAGACGGTAATGTGCGGGGAAAAATTCTGCTCACTGTGGTCATGCCATGGCTTGACCCATTGCTGTCCGGTTTAGAAAGTACTGCCGAACTCATGTCATTGAGAAAGCGGCATAGTTCCGTGCAGCGCCAAATCGGGATACGGAATTGTTCCCCCGATTTGTCATCCCGGTTTGCCGTGCAAGCGGCAAGACCGGGACCCAGTACCCGTTGCGGCCGGAGACTGAAACAAGACGAAAAATCCGGTGGTTACTGGGTTCCGGCCTTCCGCTGCGCTTCAGCCGGAATGCCAAGTTCATAGACTGGAATCGCCTCGCTAGATCAATTCCGAGTTAAACCGGACAGCAGTGGGCTTGACCATGGCATCCATGCCGCTCCGTTTCGATCCGGCGGGGCAAATGCAGTTGGAAGGTCTCCTCAGGATGGCTTCTCGAGAAACAGCTGCCCCCTGATCATATGTCTGCGCCGCAAAGGCTGGCGCGCTTTCGGAGCCGCCAGTCTTCGCGTTTCTGCTGCCATAATTGCCAATCGCCCGAGAATCCTGTTCTATAAGTCCAAGGAAAACAAAAATTAGGGCCAGACATGGCGATTCCGGCAGAGACATTCTTTCTCCGGCCAGACAATGAAACTTCCCTCCAACAGCAGATCCAGCGGCTGGTCGTGGAAGCGATCCTTTCGGGGCGCTGCCTGCCGGGTGAGAAGATGCCGTCGTCGCGCAAGCTGGCCGAGCATCTGGGCGTTGCCAGGATCACCGTCACGATCGCCTATACGGAACTGGTGTCGAACGAGTATCTCGTCTCCAGGGGCCGGTCCGGCTATTTCGTTGCACAGACAGCTCCAAGCCGGCCGAAATTCTCGCTGCCGGACCAGTCGGACAAGGCCCAGGTGGACTGGTCGAAAACGATCGGCCAAAGGTTTTCCGAACACGTGCCGCTGGTGCGGCCCGACAACTGGCGCGACTACAAGTATCCGTTCATCTACGGTCAGTCGGATTCGAGACTGTTCGATCATCACAACTGGCGAAACTGTGCGCTCAAGGCCGTCGGGCGGAAGGATTTCGACACGCTGGCGACGGACTATTACGAGCGTGACGACCCCATGCTTGTCGAATTCATCCTGCGCCAGATCCTGCCGAGACGCGCGATCACTGCACGGCCCGAGGAAATCCTGATCACGATGGGTGCGCAGCACGCGCTCTGGATCACGGCCCAGATCCTTCTGACCCAGCGGCGCACCGCCGCCATCGAGAACCCCTGCTACCCGGGGCTTCGCCAGATCCTGAGCCAGACCCGCTGCAACACCGTTGCGGTGGATGTCGATGCCGCCGGCATGCCGCCGGAAGACCTGCCCGAGGACGCCGACGTCGTGTTCACGACGCCCAGCCACCATTGCCCGACCAATGCGACAATGCCTGTTTCGCGGCGCGAACGGCTTCTGGATCTGGCCGCGCGCCGGGGCTTCATCATCGTGGAGGACGATTACGAGTTCGAAATCTCGTTCCTGAAGTCGCCCTCGCCCGCCTTGAAATCGCTCGATCCGACGGGGTCGGTCATTTATGTCGGTTCGTTTTCCAAGTCCCTCTTTCCGGGTCTTCGGCTGGGCTATCTGGTCGCGTCCGAGCCGTTCATTCGCGAAGCGCGCGCCCTGCGTTCGCTGGTCCTGCGGCACCCGCCCGGCCTCATCCAGCGCACCGCGGCCTATTTCCTGTCCCTCGGTCATTATGACGCGCAGATCGCCCGCATGGGCCGCATCTACCGGAAACGCAGATCGATCATGGAGCAGAGCCTTCAGGAAAACGGCCTGACACAGATCGGCCAGGGCACGTTCGGAGGATCTTCCTTCTGGATGAAGGCAAAGGAAGGCGTCGACAGTTCCAGACTGGCCATGCAGCTTCGCGAGGACGGCGTCCTGATCGAAGCCGGTCGCGCCTTTTTCGCGCAAGGCGAAGAACAGCAGGGTCACTACCGGCTCGCCTATTCCTCCATCGCTTCAGCACGGATTCCCGACGGGATTTCGCACATCGCCAAGAGGATGCACGAGGCCGCTGACTGAGACGCTCTTCGCGTTCTTAAATGCCTGTAAACGCACGCCAAATTGGATCTGCATGAAAAAGTTTGCCGACGCGTGAAAATTTTGTTGATTTTTTCATGATCCGGAATGAAATTATCCTTGAAATTTTCACGGATGGATCGCCGGAATGGAAATGAGCAGCCTGGGCGAGGATCTCAGAGCCCTTCGCACAACCCGAAAGATGACACTTGAGGACCTGGCCCAAAGGCTCGGGCGGTCCGTAGGCTGGCTGTCCCAGATCGAGCGGGATATCTCGACGCCGCGCCTGTCCGACCTCCGCCAGATTGCAGACATATTCGAGGTTCCGCTCTCCATCTTCTTCGGCAGCGCAGATGCCCCCGACGCCGAGAAGGGGCGGATCGTGCGATCGTCTGCGCGGCGCATCATCGGAGAACGGGATGCCGGCCTTGTCGAGGCGCTGGTGTCTCCGGATCTCACCGACGATTTCGAGATGATCCATTCCACTTTTCAACCCGGCTCAAGCCGGAAGAACCGCATTTCACGCCCGACGCAGGAGCTTGCCTACATGATATCGGGCAAGCTGGACATCTGGCTGGATGACGATGCTTTCACCGTGACCACCGGAGACAGCTTCCGCATCCGCAATGCCTCCTATCGCTGGGCCAACCCCTACTCGGAACCCGCAGTCGCCGTCTGGGTGATTTCCCCGCCGGTCTACTGAACCCTTTCAAAAGGAAAGCTGAAGAATGTCAGTTCCCACTACAGCCCGTGTTGTCATCATCGGTGGTGGCGTCGTCGGAGTGTCCACCCTCTATCATCTGGCAAAAGGCGGCTGGTCCGACTGCGTGCTTCTGGAAAAGAACGAACTCACCGCCGGTTCCACCTGGCACGCGGCCGGCAACTGCCCGACCTTCTCCGCCAGTTTCGGTATCATGAACATCCAGCGCTATTCGCTGGAGCTTTACCGGGGACTGGCCGAGGAGGTTGACTACCCGCTCAACTATCACGTCAGCGGCTCGCTCCGTCTTGCGCATACACAAGAGCGGATGAGAGAGTTCGAATACGTGGCCGGCATGGGCCGGCACATGGGCGTCGAGATGGAAATGTGCACGCCCGAACAGATGCAGGAGCGCTATCCGTTCCTGGAAATCCACGATCTCGAGGGTGGTCTGTGGGACCCGCTCGACGGGGATATCGATCCCGCTCAGGTCACCCAGGCTCTTGCCAAGGGCGCGCGCTCGCACGGCGCCAAGATCCTGCGGTTCACGCCCGCCACCGGTGTCAGCCGCGAGAACGGCGAATGGATCGTGCATACGGAAAAGGGCGACATCCGCTGCGAATACGTGGTCAACGCTGCAGGCTACTACGCCGAACGGGTCGGCGAATGGTTCCTGCCCTTCGGCGGCCGCAAGGTTCCGCTTGCCGTCATGAGCCACCAGTATTTCCTGACGGAGCCGGTACCCGAAGTCGCCGCGTGGAGCGAAAAGCACGGGCGCAAATTACCCCTGCTCAGGGACGTGGACACGTCCTACTACCTGCGCCAGGAAACAACCGGCTTCAATCTCGGCCCCTACGAACGCAACTGCCAGTCCGCCTGGACCAGGGCAGACGATCCGATGCCCGACGACTTCAGCTTCCAGCTCTATCCCGACGATCTGGACCGGCTGGAATGGTACATCGAGGACGCAATGGCGCGCGTGCCGCTGCTCGGCACCCAAGGCGTCAGCCGCAACATCAACGGGCCCATTCCCTATGCGCCGGACGGCCTGCCCATGATCGGCCCGATGCCGGGCGTGCCGAATGCCTTCGAGGCGCATACCTTCACCTTCGGCATCGCCCAGGGCGGCGGGGCCGGGAAAGTCGCGGCCGAATGGATCATGCACGGCTGCACCGAATGGGACATGTGGGCCGTCGATCCGCGCCGCTACACTGACTACACGGACACGCAGTACTGCATCGACAAGGCCATGGAAGTCTACGGCCACGAATATGCAATGCACTTCCCGCATCATAGCTGGCCTGCCGGGCGCGACCGCAAACTGTCGCCCAATCACGCGAAGATCGTCGAACTCGGCGGGCAAATGGGAGCGTTCAACGGCTGGGAGCGCGCCAACTGGTTCGCCAAGGAAGGCGACGACACGTCCGAGGAGGCGACACAGACCTGGGCACGGTCCGGTCCGTGGCAGCCGCGCATTAAGGAAGAGTGCGAAGCCGTCCGCGATGGCGTCGGTGTCCTTGACCTGTGCGGCTTCTCCCGGTTCAGCCTGACCGGAGACGGCGCGGCCGAGTGGCTGCGCGGAAAGATCGCCGGCGGACTGCCCAAGGCTGGCCGCCTGAATCTCGGATATTTCCCGGACCATCGCGGGCGCGTCCTAACCGAAATGTCCCTGATCCGTCACGGCGAAGACGACTTTACGCTGATTACGGCAGCCGTTGCGCAATGGCATGATCGCGATCTTCTGAAGGCGGACCTGCCGGACGGACTGACGCTCACCGACCGCACGAACGAGATGACGACGCTGATCGTCGCGGGGCCGAAATCCCGCGAGCTTTTCCTGGGGCTGACGGACGCGGATCTGTCCCTCGGCTGGCTGACCCATCAGCAGACGACCGTCGCAGGCAAGCCCGCCATGCTGGTGCGCGTCTCCTTCACCGGCGAACTCGGCTGGGAGGTGCACGCGGCGATGGACGACATGCCCGCGATCTATGCAGCCATTCTGGAAGCCGGTGCAAAACCGTTCGGCATGTTTGCGCTCAACGCCTTGCGCATCGAGAAAGGTTACCGGACCTGGAAGGGCGATCTTTCGACCGACTATTCCATGTTCGAAAGCGGGCTCGGGCGTTTCGTCAAACTGGACAAGCCGCAGGATTTCCCGGGCAAGCAGCCGCTCATGATCGAGAAGCAGCACGGGTCCGCCAAGGGCTTCGTCACCCTGGTCGTGGACTCAGGCGACCATGATGCGCCGTACATGTCCAGCCTGTTGAAGGACGGCGAAATCGTCGGGGAAATCACGTCCTGCGACTGGGGCTACCGGGTGAACGCATGCATAGCACTCGGTGTGGTCCGCAAGGGACTGGATGCGCCCGGAACCGAGCTCGAGCTTGAAGTCTACGGTCAGAGGCACAAGGCGGTCGTGCAGGCGGATCAGCCGCTGTGGGACCCTGAAAACGAACGGCTTCGGGCCTGACGAGAAATATGACGACCAAGCGAAACCTGCCGGCCTGATTTGGGAGTAGACTGCATGAGCGGAGCTGAAGTGAAACAACGCCGTCGCGCCGGGGGCCGTTCGGCCCGCACAGCGGCCCGTTCGCGGCCCCTGGATGAGGCGGTCCGGCCGGTAAGGCCGGGCATGCCCGGCGGGTTCTACCAGGTGCTGAAGGAAACGGATGTCCTGCGCATTCACGAGGCCGCCCTACAGGCGCTCGAGGTCATCGGGTTCGCGTCCGCGCCGCCATCGGGGAGAGCCATCCTGACTGGTGCCGGAGCGATCGAGGGCGACGACGGCCGCATCCGCTTTCCACGCGCCCTTGTCGAGGACATGCTGGCCAAGGCCGCCCGCGACATCACGCTGAAGGGACGGGATCCGAAATTCGATCTGCATCTGTCCGGCAAGAATGTGCATTTCGGTACTGCCGGAGCCGCCGTTCATATCGTCGATCCCAAATCGGGGGACTACCGCAACCCGAATGTCCAGGACATGTACGACATCGCGCGCCTGGTGCAGCAGCTGGACAACGTCCACTTCTTTCAGCGCCCCGTCGTCTGCCGCGAATTCGAATCGCCGCGCGATCTCGATGTGAACACGGTTTATGCCGCCTGCGCCGGAACGACGAAACACATCGGCACGTCCTTCACAGAGGCTGCCAACGTGGCCCCGGCATTGGAGCTGCTACACCTGATGGCCGGGGGCGAAGACGCCTGGCGTGAACGCCCGTTCGTCTCCAACAGCAACTGTTTCGTGGTCCCGCCGCTCACTTTCGCCGAAGAGAGCTGCGAAGTGATGGAAGCCTGCATCCGCGCCGGCATGCCTGTCCTGCTTCTCTCCGCCGGTCAGGCCGGGGCAACCGCACCCGCGCCGATCGCAACGGCCGTCGTGCAGGCGGTCGCCGAATGCCTTGCCGGTGTGGTCTATGTCAATGCGATCAAGCCCGGTCACACCGCGATGTTCGGGACCTGGCCCTTCGTCAGCGACCTGCGCACCGGGGCCATGTCCGGGGGAAGCGGCGAGCAGGCTCTGCTCAGTTCCGCCTGCGCCCAGATGCATCATTTCTACGGCCTTCCGGGCGGTGCTGCAGCCGGTATTGCCGACAGCAAGCTCCCTGATATGCAAGCGGGCTGGGAACAGGGCATCAGCAATGTCATGGCGGGATTGTCCGGCCTCAACATGGTCTACGAGGCCGTCGGCATGCACGCCTCCCTGCTGGGCTTCTGCAAGGAATCGCTGGTCCTCGGCAACGACATGCTCGGTCAGGTCCTGCGCTGTGTGCGCGGGATCGAGGTCAAGGACGAATTCGTCGATATCGACGTCATCCGGTCCGTCGTGCTCGAAGGCCCGGGACACTATCTCGGGCACGACCAGACGCTTCAGCTGATGCAGAGCGAGTACATCTATCCCGACCTGGCGGATCGCACGAGCCCGAAGGAATGGGAAGAACGCGGCCGGCCAATGCTGCTCGACAGTGCCCAGGAGAAAATACGACAGATCCTGTCGGTGGACGGGCACACATTCGACGACGCCACTGACGCGGCGCTGCGCGCGGCCCAGCCGCTGTCAGAGCTTGCCAGACCCTGAAAACCAACATTCACGCGCAAACAAACGGAAAGAGTAAAAAGTGACACCTCCATCAAAAGCCCGCGTCGTCGTCATCGGTGGAGGCGTGGTCGGATGTTCCGTCGCCTATCACCTGACCAAGAAAGGCTGGAACGACGTCGTCCTGCTGGAGCGGAAGCAGTTGACCTCCGGCACGACGTGGCATGCCGCGGGGCTGATCGCGCAGCTGCGGGCGACGGAGAACATGACCCGGCTGGCCAAATACAGCCAGGAGCTCTACGGCAACCTGGAAGCGGAGACAGAGGTAGCCACCGGTTTCCGGCGCTGCGGATCGATTACCGTCGCCCTGACCGAGGAGCGCAGGGAGGAGATTTTCCGCCAGGCTTCGATGGCACGCGCCTTCGGCGTCGAGGTCGAGGAAATTACGCCCAACGAGGTCAAGGAACGCTACGGGCACCTGAACACCGAGGACGTGGTGGCCGGTGTCTACTTGCCGTTGGACGGTCAGGGTGATCCCGCGAACATTGCCCTTGCGCTGGCCAAAGGGGCGCGCATGGGCGGGGCCAGGGTCATGGAACGGGTGAAGGTTACCGGGATTGTGAAATCCGGCAAGCGCGTCACAGGTGTCGCGTGGCAGACTGCGGACGGCGCCGGCACGATCGAGTGCGATCACGTGGTCAACTGCGCCGGAATGTGGGGCCACGAGCTCGGACGCATGGCTGGTGTCAACGTGCCCCTGCATGCCTGCGAGCATTTTTACATCGTCACCGAAAACGTCCCCGGCCTGACCCAGCTGCCGGTGCTGCGGGTGCCCGATGAGTGCGCCTATTACAAGGAGGATGCCGGCAAGATCCTGCTCGGCGCCTTCGAACCAAACGCCAAGCCCTGGGGCATGAACGGCATCCCGGATGATTTCGAGTTCGATCAGCTGCCGGAGGATTTCGATCATTTCGAACCGATCCTCGAGGCTGCCGTGAACCGCTTGCCGCTTCTGGCAGAAACCGGGATTCACACTTTCTTCAACGGCCCGGAAAGCTTCACCCCGGATGACGCGTATCACCTGGGTCTTGCACCGGAGCTCGACAATTTCTGGGTCGCGGCCGGGTTCAACTCCATCGGTATCCAGTCCGCCGGAGGCGCCGGCATGGCGCTCGCCGAGTGGATGGATACGGGCGAAAAACCTTTCGACCTGGGCGATGTCGACATCTCGCGGATGCAGCCGTTCCAGGGCAATCGTCACTACCTGTTCGAACGCTCGAAGGAAACGCTCGGCCTCCTTTACGCCGATCACTTCCCCTACCGCCAGAAGGCAACCGCGAGGGGCGTGCGCAGAACGCCGTTCCACGAACACCTGAAGGCAAACGGGGCGGTGTTCGGCGAGCTTGCCGGCTGGGAGCGCGCCAACTGGTTTGCCGATGAAGGACAGGAACGCGAATACCGATACACCTGGCAGCGGCAGAACTGGTTCGAGAACGCGGCCCGCGAGCACAAGGCGGTTCGCGAGAATGTCGGCATCTACGACATGTCGTCCTTCGGCAAGATCCGTATCGAGGGCCCGGATGCCGAAGCGTTCCTGAACCATGTCGGCGGCGGTGACTATTCGGTTCCGGTGGGCAAGATCGTCTACACGCAGTTGCTCAACGACCGGGGCGGTATCGAGGCCGACGTGACCATCACGCGCCTTTCGGAGACGGCCTACCTGATGGTGACGCCCGCTGCGACGCGGCTGGCGGACGAGACCTGGCTCCGGCGCCATGCCGGTGACCGCAGGGTCGTGATCACCGATGTCACGGCAGGTGAAGCCGTGCTGGCGGTGATGGGCCCGAACTCCCGTGCGCTGCTGCAGCGGGTCTCGCCCAATGATTTCAGCAACGCGACAAATCCGTTCGGCACGGCTCAGGAGATTGAAATCGGCATGGGCCTTGCCCGCGTCCACCGGGTCACCTATGTCGGCGAACTCGGTTGGGAACTTTACATCTCGTCCGACATGGCAGGCCATGTGTTCGAGGTGCTGCACGAAGCGGGACAGCATCTCGATGCGAAACTGTGCGGCATGCACATGATGGACTCCTGCCGGATCGAAAAGGGGTTCCGGCATTTCGGTCACGACATCACCTGCGAGGACCACGTCCTGGAGGCCGGTCTCGGTTTCGCGGTCAAGCGGGACAAGCCGGCTTTCATTGGACGGGACGCCGTTCTGCGCAAGCGCGAGGCCGGGCTCGACAGGCGGCTTCTCCAGTTCCGCCTGACGGAGCCGGAACCGCTTCTCTATCACGCCGAGCCGATCCTCAGGAACGGCGATGTCGTCGGTTTCCTCAGCAGCGGCAATTACGGGCACACGCTCGGTGGCGCGGTCGGTCTGGGCTACGTGCCCTGCCCCGGCGAAACCGCCGAACAGGTGCTCAGCTCCACTTACGAAATCGAGGTTGCCGGAACGCGGGTGAAGGCGGAAGCGTCGCTCAAACCGCTCTATGACCCCAAATCGGAGCGGGTGAAGGTCTAGTTCTCAGCGTGATACCAATCTTTTTCGCCTGTCTCCCGGTCCAGGGAAAAGGAATAGATCGAACAAAATTTAATTTTTTGAGACCTATTGTCTCAATTTTTTAAATCCGTTAACAATAAAGCCGCATTGCGCGGGAGAGGCTTTGGCGCAATCTGGTCTTATTGTGTCTCACAAACTGGCCCTAAGCGAGCAGTAACAAGTCGAGTTAAATCGCGTCTCAGCGCAGCATCTGCGAGACAGGATTTTCTTGAATTTACGGGAGTATTCGACATGAAAATGACGACTGAAGAAGCGTTCGTCAAAGTGCTTCAGGCGCACGGAATTGAGCACGCGTTTGGCATCATCGGCTCCGCATTCATGCCGATCTCCGATCTGTTTCCGGATGCCGGCATCAAATTCTGGGACTGTGCCCACGAGGGATCCGGCGGCATGATGGCCGACGGCTACACGCGTTCGACGGGCAAGGTCAGCATGATGATCGCGCAGAACGGACCCGGAATCACGAACTTCGTGACTGCCGTCAAGACCGCCTACTGGAACCACACGCCGCTCCTGCTGGTGACGCCGCAGGCCGCCAACAAGACGCTCGGGCAAGGCGGTTTCCAGGAAGTCGAACAGATGGCCCTGTTCAAGGACATGGTCGCCTACCAGGAAGAAGTCCGCGACCCGGGCCGCGTGGCCGAGGTCCTGAACCGGGTGATCCTGCAAGCCAAGCGCGCCAGCGCGCCGGCGCAGATCAACATGCCGCGCGATTTCTGGACCCAGGTCATCGACATCAACCTGCCTGCGATCGTCGAGTTCGAGCGCCCCTCCGGCGGCGAGAGCGCGATCCAGGAAGCCGCAGACCTCCTCAGCAGCGCCAAATTCCCGGTGATCCTCAACGGTGCCGGCGTCGTCATCGGCGGTGCGATCGAGGCCTCCATGGACCTTGCCGAACGTCTGGACGCGCCGGTCTGCTGCGGCTACCAGCACAATGATGCCTTCCCGGGCTCCCACCGGCTGTTCGCCGGTCCGCTCGGATACAATGGCTCCAAGGCCGGCATGGAACTGATTTCCAAGGCGGATGTCGTCCTCGCGCTCGGCACCCGGCTCAATCCGTTCTCGACCCTGCCGGGCTACGGCATCGACTACTGGCCGAAAGACGCCAAGATCATCCAGGTCGATATCAATCCCGACCGGATCGGCCTGACCAAACCCGTTACCGTCGGCGTCGTCGGAGACGCCAAGAAAGTGGCGGAAACGCTGCTTGAAAAGCTGTCGCCAAGCGCTGGCAACAGCGGCCGTGACGACCGTGTTCACACGATTGCACAGACGAAATCCCGCTGGGCACAGCAGCTTTCCTCGATGGATCACGAAGACGACGATCCGGGCACCAACTGGAACGAGCGTGCCCGCGCTGCCAAGCCGGAGTGGCTGAGCCCGCGCAAGGCGTGGCGTGCCATCCAGGCAGCCCTGCCGAAGGAAGCCATCATCAGCTCCGACATCGGCAACAACTGCGCCATCGGCAACGCCTATCCCAGCTTCGAAACCGGCCGCAAGTACCTTGCGCCGGGTCTGTTCGGCCCCTGCGGCTACGGCCTGCCGGCGATCGTCGGCGCCAAGATCGGCTGCCCGGACACGCCCGTCGTCGGGTTTGCCGGTGACGGTGCCTTCGGCATCGCGGTCACGGAACTGACGGCAATCGGGCGCAAGGAATGGCCGCCGATCACCATGGTGGTGTTCCGCAACTATCAGTGGGGCGCCGAAAAGCGCAATTCGACCCTCTGGTACGACGACAACTTTGTCGGCACCGAACTCGATGAAGATGTGAGCTACGCCGAAATCGCGAAGGCCTGTGGTCTCCAGGGTGTTCAGGCCCGCACGATGGACGAGCTGACACAGATGCTCGACAAGGCCATCGACGACCAGATGAACCATGGCAAGACCACCCTGCTCGAGGTCCTGATCAACCAGGAACTCGGCGACCCGTTCCGTCGCGATGCGATGAAAAAGCCTGTCGCCGTCGCAGGGATCTCCGCGTCCGACATGCGTCCCCAGACGGGCGTTTAAGCGCACGTCCCGGTTTGCCCCCGGTCTCCGCCGGACCTTCCCTCCGGGGACACCATCGGCAAATCGTTCAACCCGGTGCCGCCGCCTGATCCGCCGGATCGGCGGCGGCACCAGCCCATCGGTCCAGGACCTCGCCGGTCGTCCTTGCTGGGCGGCATCGTCGGCAGCCAGGCCGGTCAGCCAGTGCCAGGAAAGCAAGGTCCGATGAAACCTTTGGAAGAAATCCTGCGGAACGCCGCCCGTTCGGACAAGACAATCGTTTTGAGCGAAGGCGCGGACCCGCGGGTTATCGAGGCAGCGGTCGAGGCACGAAAGCTGGGCATCGCCAGGATCATTCTGGTCCGCGACACCGAACCTGAAGACGACCTGCTGGCGTCCGTCGACGCGACCGACGGGCTGGACATCCATCGTCCGGCCACATCGCCTCTGACGAAAGAGCTTTCAGAGCTTTACCACTCAATGCGCAAGCACAAGGGCGTCGACGCCGATCAGGCAATGCAGCAGGCGCTCCTGCCGCATGTCTACGCGGCGCTGCTCGTCAAGGCCGGACATGCGGACGGCTGTATCGGTGGTGCGGTGCTGTCTTCCGCGGAGATCATCAAGACCGCGATCCAGGTGATCGGCGTGGCGAAGGGCACGAAGCTGGTTTCAAGCTTCTTCCTGTTTCTCTTCTGCGAAGACCACCACACGCGAAAGGGCGCGTGCATCTTTTCCGATGCCGGACTGGTCGTCGATCCGACCGCAGAGGAATTGTGCGAAATCGCGATTGCCTCCGCGCGCTCCTTTCAGGACCTGACGAACGAAACGGCCCGGATCGCGATGCTGTCGTTTTCAACGCGGGGCAGCGCGGAACATCACGCCGTCTCGAAGGTTCAACAGGCAACGATGCTCGCCCGCGAGGCGGCACCGGACCTTCTCATCGATGGTGAATTGCAATTCGACGCAGCGTTCGTACCTGAAGTTGCTCAATCGAAGGCAGCGGATTCACCGATTGAAGGTAACGCGAACGTTTTTATCTTTCCTAATCTTGACGCAGGAAATATCGGGTACAAGATCGCACAGAGAATCGGGGGAGCGAAAGCTATCGGGCCGATTCTGCAGGGTCTCTCGCATCCGGCAAACGATTTGTCGCGCGGGTGCAGTTCGGAGGACATTCTTCACATGATCGCAGTCACGACCGCACAGTCAATCCACAAGGATACCGTGGCGAAAGCCGGGGAGCAGCCGGCATGACGGCTCCCGTTGTCGAGACGTCGCCAAAAGTATCCGACGAGGTTCGCAAGACGACCTGTTACATGTGCGCCTGCCGCTGTGGCATCAATGTGCATCTCAAGGACGGGAAAGTCGCCTATATCGAGGGCAACCGCGATCATCCGGTGAACAAGGGCGTGTTGTGCGCCAAGGGCTCTTCCGGCATCATGCAGGTCAACGCGCCGTCGCGCCTGCGTGCACCGCTCAAGCGAACGGGTCCACGCGGTTCGGGAGAGTTCGAGGAGATCTCCTGGGACGAAGCGCTTGAGCTGGCCACGTCCTGGCTCGAACCTGTCCGCAAGTCGGCTCCGGAAAAACTTGCCTTCTTCACGGGACGCGACCAGTCGCAGAGTTTCACCAGTTTCTGGGCGCAGAATTTCGGTACGCCCAACTATGCCGCCCATGGCGGGTTCTGTTCGGTCAACATGGCGACCGCCGGCATCTACACGATGGGCGGCGCCTTCTGGGAGTTTGGCCAGCCGGACTGGGACCACACCAAGCTTTTCATGATCTTCGGCGTTGCGGAAGACCACGATTCCAACCCCATCAAGATGGGCCTCGGCAAGCTCAAGGCGCGCGGCGGCAAGGTGATCGGCGTCAATCCGATCCGATCCGGCTATAACGCGATCGCCGATGAATGGGTCGGCATCACACCGGGGACGGACGGTCTCTTCATCTCCTCGCTGATCCATGTCCTTTTGAAGGCCGGGAAGGTCGATCTTTCCTATCTTGCCCAGTTCACGAATGCGCCGTGCCTGGTGAACGCAACAGCCGGTTCGCCCGAGGAAGGCTTGCTGATCCGCAATGATGACGGCAAACCGCTGGTGATCGACCGGACAAGCGGAACGCTGCAGCCCTTCGACAAGCAGGGCGTCAAACCGGATCTGGCAGCCCAGGTCGACATGGACGGCGTGACTCACAAGACCGTTTTTCAGCACCTTGCCGACCGGTTTCTCTCCGACGATCACAGCCCGGAGGCAGTTTCGGAGCAATGCGGGGTGCGCCCGGGCCGCATCCGGGCGATTGCCGCAGAGCTTGCGCGGGTCGCCTTCGAAGAAGCGTTCGAACTCGATCAGCCCTGGACCGACTTCCGGGGCACCCGCCACGAGAAGATGCTCGGCCGTCCGGTCAGTTTCCATGCCATGCGCGGCATCTCCGCACATTCCAACGGGTTTCAGACCTGCCGCGCGCTGCATGTCTTGCAGATCCTGCTCGGCACCGTTGAGGTTCCGGGCGGGTTCCGGTTCAAGCCTCCCTACCCGAAACCCGTCGAGGCCCACCCGACACCGCATTGCCATTCAAAACCCGACTGCCCCCTGGACGGACCGCATCTGGGTTTCGTCCGTAGTCCCGCGGACCTGGCCCTGAAGGAGGACGGCACCCCGGCGCGCATCGACAAGGCATTCACCTGGGAAAATCCGCTCTCCGCCCACGGGCTGATGCACATGGTGATCTCGAACGCGCATGCGGGCGATCCCTACAAGATCGACACCCTGTTTCTCTACATGGCCAATATGGCGTGGAACTCGTCCATGAACACGCGCGGTGTCATGGACATGCTGACGGACAAGGACGAAAACGGCGACTACGTCATCCCGCGGATTATCTACTCCGATGCCTATTCCTCGGAAATGGTGGCCTATGCCGACCTGATCCTGCCCGACACGACCTACCTTGAACGCCACGACTGCATCTCGCTGCTGGACCGGCCCATCTGCGAGGCGGATGCCGCCGCCGATGCCATTCGCTGGCCGGTGATCGAGCCGGACCGTGATGTGCGCGGGTTCCAGTCCGTGCTGGTCGATCTCGGATCCCGGCTCAAGCTGCCGGGGTTTGTCGACGAAAGCGGCACCGCTCTCTACAAGGACTACGCGGACTATATGGTCAATCACCAGCGCAGACCGGGGATCGGACCGCTCGCAGGGTTCCGCGGAAACGGGACGCAGACCGGCCGCGGAGACGTCAATCCGGACCAGTTGCAGCGCTATATCGACAATGGCAGTTTCTACGTGGAACACGTTCCGGCCGAGGCGTCCTACTACAAGCCCTGGAATGCCGCCTACCAGGACTGGGCGGTCGGGCTCGGCTTCTACGATGCCCCGCAGCCCTATCTCTTCCAGCTTTACGCCGAACCGCTGCGCCGGTTCCAGCTGGCTGCGGAAGGCCACGGGGACCGGCAGCCGCCCGATCATCTGAGACAGCAGATCAAGGACTGCCTGGACCCGCTCCCGGTCTGGTATCCGCCCATCGAGGACGGGGCCGTCGACACGGAGGCCTATCCCGTTCACGCGCTCACGCAGCGGCCGATGGCCATGTACCATTCCTGGGGCAGCCAGAACGCCTGGCTGCGCCAGATCCACGGGCGCAATCCACTCTATGTGCCGACAAAGATCTGGCAGGAAAACGGATTTGAGGATGGCGACTGGGCCCGGCTCACCTCCGTCCATGGCGAGATCACCGTTCCGGTCGCCCATATGGCCGGCCTCAACGAAAACACGGTCTGGACCTGGAACGCGATCGGCAAGCGCAAGGGCGCCTGGGCGCTCGACGACGACGCGCCGGAAGCGACAAGCGGTTTCCTGCTGAACCACCTGATACACGAATTGCTGCCCCCCAAGGGCGATGGTCTCAGATGGTCGAATTCGGACCCTGTCACCGGTCAGGCCGCGTGGTTCGACCTCAGGGTCAGGATTGAAAAGGCCAGCGCTCCGGCGGAAAGCCAGCCCGTGTTCGAACCGTTGAAATCGCCGGTCGGCAAAGGCCCCGCAACAGTGCAACAGAAGGTGACCTCATGACCCAGTTGCCAGCGAGCACGGAAAAGAAACTCGGCCTCGTCATCGACCTGGACACATGCGTCGGCTGTCATGCCTGCGTCACGGCCTGCAAGGGCTGGAACACCGAGAACTACGGCGCGCCACTCAGCGATACCGATGCCTATGGCGGCGATCCGGTGGGCACTTTCCTCAATCGCATTCACAGCTACGAGGTGGAACCGAAGGGCGGTGGCTGCAGCCAGACAGTCCACTTTCCGAAGTCCTGCCTTCACTGCGAAGATGCGCCCTGCGTCACGGTTTGTCCGACCGGTGCGAGTTACAAGCGGACCGAGGACGGTATTGTTCTTGTCAACGAAGACGCCTGTATCGGCTGCGGATTGTGCGCCTGGGCCTGTCCCTATGGCGCCCGCGAGATGGATGCCGTCGCCGGTGTGATGAAAAAATGCACGTTGTGCGTCGACAGGATCTACAACGAGAACCTTCCCGAGGAAGACCGTGTTCCTGCCTGCGTCAGAACCTGCCCGGCCGGTGCGCGCCATTTCGGCGACTTCGCCGACCCGGACAGCAACGTGTCGAAACTGGTCGCCGAGCGCGGCGGCATCGACCTGATGCCGGAACAGGGAACAAAGCCGGTCAACAAGTACCTGCCGCCCCGGCCCAAGGACCAGTTGCCGGACATGGATGTCCTCACGCCCCTCCTTGAACCCGTTGCCGAGGAACCCAAGGGTTTTCTCGCCTGGCTCGACAAACGACTGGAGGCGCTCTGATGCATCCGGCTCCCTCCGTTATCATCTTCACCGTCCTCTCCGGTCTCGGCTTCGGGTTTCTGACATTCCTGGGGCTGGGTCTGCCGGACGTTCATGGGGTGGAAGCGTTCTTCTACTTTGCCGTTGCCTTCGCGCTTGCGATCGGCGGGCTCGTGGCCTCCACCTTTCATCTCGGCAACCCGCAGCGCGCGCTGAAGGCCTTTACCCAGTGGCGTTCGAGCTGGCTGTCGCGGGAAGCCTGGCTGTCGACGGCCGCGCTGATCATCCTCGCGATCTACGCTGCCGCCGCGGTCTTTATCGGCGTCTCCGTGTTTCCGCTCGGCCTGCTCGGTGCGCTCCTTTCCATCGCGACGGTCGTGGCGACGTCGATGATCTATGCACAGCTGAAAACGGTGCCGCGCTGGAACCACTGGCTGACACCTGTGCACATGCTGACCGTGTCGCTCGCCGGCGGGGCTATCCTCGCACAGCAAACCGGTGCTGCGATCGTGCTGCTGCTTCTGACCGGAGGCTTTCAGATCCTGCACTGGGTGCTTGGTGACCGCCGGTTCGCCGAACGCGGGCATACGATCGAGACGGCAACCGGGCTCGGGGACCGCGGCAGCGCGCGGCTGTTTGAACCGCCGCATACCGGGTCGAACTATCTGCTGAAGGAAATGGTGCACGTGGTCGGGCGCAAACACGTCCGGAAACTGCGCATCATCGCCTTCGCGGGCATGATCGTCGTGCCGCTGGCCTTCGTCGCGCTGCTGCCCGTCAACCTGTTCACGGCGCTCCTTGCCACGCTGTTCTATCTGGCCGGTGCCTTTGCGTCCCGGTGGCTGTTCTTCGCAGAGGCCGAACACGTCGTCAGGCTCTACTATGGCGCGACAAGTTCGAAACCACCCTATCAACCTAGGGTCTGTTGAGGTTCAGGATTTGGTCGTGGTTTGGATGAAAATAGCCTGGTTCAAGGAGCGCGTTCGCAGTAAGGGCAAGCCCTTTCAAGAAATTGCGACGCCGAAACGGGCTATTTTCGCCAAATCGCGTCGCGACGCGGCGGATTTCGGTCCCGACAGCGTCGGAAACTCCTTGTGGTGGGCCACACCACGGCAGACTTTCCTCCTCTTCGGGCCCCGAAATCCGACACGCGCCACGACCGAAACCTGAACCTCAACAGACCCTAGCTTCTCGGGCTGACTCTGCTTAAGATATTGGAATGCAAAGCGAGACCAGACGACGCAAGATCGGTTTTCTGTTGGTCGATGGCTACGCGCTCATGTCGGTCGCGTCGGCGATCGAGCCCCTGAGGGCGGCCAATCTTCTGGGTGGGTCCGAGTACTTTCAGCTGACCTACTACTCGCAAAATGCCGGCCGGGCGCGCGCCTCCTGCGGCGCCTATATCGAAACAGAACCGCTCGGCATCCTGAGCAACCAGGTCGATCTTCTGCTGGTCGCCGCCGGGACCAATCTCGACGAGGCGGAGAACACCGCCTTCTACGCGCAGCTGCGCAAGCTGGCCGCGCACGGGGTCGCCCTCGGCGGCATCTCGGGCGGCGGTGCGCTTCTGGCGAAGGCCGGCCTGATGGAAGACCGGCGCTTCACAGTTCACTGGGAACATTTCGAGGAGCTCAACGCCCTTTCGGACGGGTACTTTCTGGAGCGGCGGATCTTCGTGATCGACAGGAACCGCTATTCCTGTGCCGGCGGGGTTGCATCGCTCGACATGATGCTCGCCCTGATCAAGTCGGAACTGGGCGCGGAACTTGCGACCACGGTCAGCGACTGGCTGGTTCACAGCGGCATGCGTAGCGCGGACGAACCGCTGCGGTCTCGGTATCTGGGCAGCAACACCGGCGTCAACAGCTGCGTGACGGCTGCGGTCGACCTGATGGAAAGCCATGTCAGCGACCTCCTGACGCTGGACCAGATCGCGATGCTCGCCGGTGTCAGCTCGCGCAAGCTGCAGCGAAATTTCAAGTCGGATCTCGGCATCTCCGTCATGCGCTGCTACATGGACATCCGCCTGCACAAGGCCGATGAACTTCTCCGCAAGACCCGCATGGCGGTCGCGCAGGTTGCCTTCTCGACGGGCTTTGTCGACCAGGCGCATTTCGCAAGCGTCTACCGGGAGAAGTTCGGGTTCTCGCCGACGGAGCGCCGGAAAAGAACCCGCAAGGCGTCGAATGTCGTGCGGACACCGGAGCCCGACGAGTTTTCGGAACAGGACAGTCTTCTGGAACATCACTGAACCGACATGGGGTATGCATAAACTGCCAGCCGAACGTTTCGTTTGGCCTTGCCTTTTTTCCTGATTGCCCGTATTCAGCCCGGCCATTCCAAATTCCAGTGCCCTTTCCGCCCGAACTGCCGCGACCAGCCCGCGGTGCGTTTGCGCATTGCTTCGTGAGGACGGCCGACATGACTGAAACCATCGGACTTGATTTCGGAACTTCCAACACGGTTGCGGTCACGGCGGACGGACCTGGCGCAACACGTCCCGTCCGTTTTCAGGACAGGGACGAGAGCTTCACGTCGCTGCCGACCGTCCTGAGCTTTCTTGATCGCGGTGCCGCACGGTCGCTGCATCCCGAGGTCGGACCCTGGGCCATCCGGCAGTTTCTTGAAAGCTTCGGGGATGTGCGTTTCATCCAGTCGCTCAAGACCTTTGCGGCAAGCAGCCTCTTCAAGGGAACCGGCGTCTACGGCGTCCGGTTCGAATTCGAGGATCTCATGTCGACTTTCCTGCGCTGCGCGTTCGAGCGCGCGGGGACAAACTTCGATCCTGCCGGGATCCGGCTTGTCGTCGGCAGGCCCGTCGAATTCGCCGGGTACCGGCCGGACGAAGGGCTGGCAATGGAGCGTTACAGGAAGGCTTTCCGGAAAGTCGGTTTCGAAGACATCCTGTTCGTGATGGAACCGGTCGGCGCGGCGTTTTCCTATGCGCAGTCGTTGCAAAGGGATACGACCATACTCGTCGCCGACCTCGGCGGCGGCACCACGGACTATTCGATCATGCGCTTTGAAACGGCAGGCGGACACCTCAAGGCAACCCCGCTCGGGCGCGGCGGGATCGGCATTGCAGGCGACACGTTCGACTACCGCATCATCGACAATGTCGTTCTGCCGAAACTGGGCAAGGGATCGGCCTATCAGAGCATGGGCAAGGTGCTGGAAATCCCGCCCAACCTCTTTTCCAATTTCGCGCGCTGGCACATGCTTTCCATCTTCAAGACCTCCGACGATTTCAAGGAGATGAAGAAGCTTCTCCGCTGGTGCCTGGAGGCGGACAAGATCGAACTCTTCATCGAACTCGTCGACGAGGACCAGGGGTATCCGCTGTACAAGTCGGTGTCGGAAACCAAGGCCCGGCTGTCGGAGGAAGATGAGGCCGAGTTTTCCTTCTCCCCCCTTGGCGCTGATTTCCGGGCAACCGTTGCCCGCAAAGATTTCGAAAGCTGGATCTCGGGCGATCTTGCCAAGATGGACAAGGCGCTCGACACGACGCTGGCAAAGGCGGGATTGCAGGAAAACGAGATCGACCGGGTGTTCATGACGGGCGGAACATCGTTCGTACCCGCCGTCCGGCGGCAGTTCGCGAACCGGTTCGGCGCGGAGAAAATCTCGGGCGGGAACGAACTCACGTCCGTTGCCAATGGCCTTGCCCTGATCGGTGCGCGCGCGGACGCGGACGACTGGGCGGTGGCGGCTTAAAGCCTTCCCGAGAAAGCCTCTAGCTGGACTATGCGACCGGCTCATCCAAGACCGTCATATCAACCTCGACCCTGTCGCCAACCGAGACCTTTTCGGCCTTTCTGACAGCTGCCTTGACCGGCAGCAGAAATGAGTCCGATGCCTTGTCCGGCCAGATAGTCGTGCGCCATGTCGAAGATCCGATCGTGACCTTCACCTTGATCATGCCCCAACTTTTCGTCTTCTGACCACCGGTTACAAACCGGATCTGGTCAGCGCACTCCGCCGGCAGCGTGACGAATGTCCAGCCGCCCGGACCGGGCGAAAGCCAGAGATCTCCGGAAAATGTCATTTGGTCCAGCACGGCTGATCGGCATCCACTGCAAGAGGCGGGGATTTTTTTTGTCGAAAGCCGATGTGCCGTCAAGCCTTCAAGCTCGCCGCCTTCAAGACCTGATGAGATACCGGGCACCGGTAGTGCCGGTGCCCGGAGCCGGTTATCCGAACGTCCGGCGGAGGGCCGGGATGCGTTTCACGATCAGATAGTCAAGCGCAAGCACGCCAAGCAGCGTGATCCCCGCGAGCGGGAAGGCCAGCGACACCGCCAGCATCAGGATCATTGCGCCGCGCCAGTGCGGCAGGTCATCCGGCGTTTTCGGCGCAAAGACGCGCAGGGCCACTCCCTTCGGGCGGCGCAGCCACCAGATGGCGACACCGCTGACGGACAGGAAGATAACCGACAAGCAGACAATCGTGTTGAGAACAAGGTTCCAGAGCCCCATGAGACCCATGTGGAACGGGATACCGACGGCCATCGCCTTGCCCGCCGCCGAGTAGTCGGCAAAGGCAACATTCGCAAGAACCTTACCCGTATACTGATCGACATGAACCGTCCTGTCGGAGAACGGGTCTTCCGCATCAGCGCTCATGGTGTCCTGGTTGATCGTCCACACACCGGTCTTGCTGCGCGGATAGCCAATGCGATAGCGGGCGTTGAACCCGATCGATGCGGCGAGTGCCGAGATGCTGTCGATATCAACCGGCACTCCAGGCGCGGTTCCCTCGACGCCGGCCTCAGACCCGGAAGCCGGCATTCTCGTCTGTTCCAGTGCCCAGGGCTGATCGGAAACCGCGCCATGGTTCATGGAGGCGTGGGTTTCGTCCGAAAGCGGGACGTTGTCCCATTTCTCCGCCGGAAACGTGCTCCAGGCCTGCACGATCTTGCCGCCCCAGATTCCGGTCCAGGCCATTCCGGTGATCAGGAAGGCGAGCAGGAACACCGACACATAGATCCCGACATTCACATGAAGTGTTTTCCAAAGCGCCCGTCCCCTTTGACGCAGGTTGGGGACAAGTGACTGCACCAGCGACATGTCGCGCGGCCACCAGAGATAAATACCTGTGATGATCAGGACAATGGCGAGACCCGCCGCGATTTCCAGAAGGCGGTCGCCCGGTGTGCCGAGAAGCAGGTTGCTGTGCATGCCGTCAGCAAAATCGTACCAGCCCTGCCGCCGGTTCCAGCTTTCAACGACGTCGCCCGTGTAGGGGTCTACCGCGACCATGAACTGGTTGCCATCCTGAGCAATCCGGAAAACGGATACGCTGTTTTCCGAGCCTCCCTTGAGCCATTCGACAAGGGTGCTGCCGGACCGGTTCGCCAGCGCCGACGCCGCCTGATCGGATACGCTCAGTGCAACGGGAACCGCAGGGACCTGGACGATGATCTTCTCGCCGTCGCGACCGTCAAGGAAGCCGATATACATCATCATCATGCCGGTCACGGCAAGAGCAGTCAGGAAGGGAATGACAAAAAGCCCGGCGTAAAAGTGCCAGCGCCATGCGGCCAGATAGAACCGGCTGGGTACGGACGTGCTCGTGCCGTCCCTCGATAAGGTAGTCATGGGTGCTCCAACGCGAGCGTGCAGCCCGCCAAACGGCGCGGCGCTCCTCGCTTCACAAGTGTTTCGTGGATTGATTGTCTCTTCAGATCCGGCGCGGCGGAGCGCGGGCACCCAGCAGGCCCGGCACGGCGGCAGGCGGCAGCGAGAGATCAGGTTTGACCAGATCCTTGTGGAGCCCCTGAAGGCGGGCATGCAGTTCGAACCTCTGATCGGTTCCGAAGAAAGTCCCCACACCAGCGAAAAGACAATGATCTGTGGAATTCGACCCTTCCTGGCCATCAGGCAGCGCGGGAACAATGTTCCCGTCCGCGTCCAGCGCGACGGTTCGGTGGCCTTCGGGCGTACAGATCGTGACCGTGAAAGTTCCATCGGCCTGAACGCTCGGCATGTAGCCGTTGGGTATCAGGGAAACGAGCAGAAACGGCGTCACCGCCAGCAAGAATGCTGCGATCCTCAATTCCGGAAATATCTGCCGGAAAGCTCTCACGCCAAGATTGTCCACATACCCGAAACTACCCTCACGCGCATGCTTACCGACAAATTCTGCGACTGTCATCCACTGTTGCCTGTTTCGACCAATGGATGTCGCTTTCGCGCTTGATCGGCCGGGACCGCTCCCCTAAATTGCCGCGACCTGACGGCGTCCTATCAGGGACTGAAAGCGATTCTGGATGCGGTTGACCCACACAGGGGACCAATGCCGGAGCTGTCCAAGGCACTTGCAGAGCGGCCGAATTCCGGCTGGCTCATCGTTCGTGTTTGCTTTCGTCTTCCGATTCCGCCGCCATCGATTGCCTGCAGGCGCCTGCCATTGGGAGAGAAGAATGAGCCATCGGACGCACCTCACTGGACTTCTGACCGTGTTTCTGCCGTCAACCGCCTTTGCCCATGGTGGCCATCTGGGTGAACTGGCCGGGCATTCGCACTGGATCGGCGTAGCCGCCGTCGCGGGTGCCGCGCTGGTCGCCGGTCTTGTCGCGCTGAAAGACCGGAAGAAAAAAGACGCCGAGGACACCCCCGAAGCAGAAACCGCAGACGACGGGACCACCGAGGAAGCCGCGCGATGAGCGAAAAACTCGGGTTGATGATTTGCGGCCATGGCAGCCGCAACAAGGGCGCGGTCAAACAATTTGCACAGCTCGCCGAAGGCCTGACGGCGCGGTTCCCGGACTGGCCGGTCGAGTATGGCTACCTGGAATTCGCCAATCCCGTCATTCATGACGGTCTGAACAAGTTGCGTGAGCAGGGCTGCACGCGCGTTCTGGCCGTGCCGGGCATGCTGTTTGCCGCCGGCCACGCCAAGAATGACATTCCATCGGTTCTGAACACCTATCAGGCCATGCATCCGGAGATGCAAATCTCCTATGGACGGGAGCTGGCCGTCGACACGCGCATGGTCAAGGCGGCAGCGGCCCGCATCCAGGCAGCTATCGACGAAGCGGACAGCGACGTACCGCTGCATGAAACGCTCCTTATGGTCGTCGGGCGCGGCGCGTCCGACCCGGATGCCAATTCGAACGTCACCAAGATCACACGGCTGCTCTGGGAAGGCTTCGGTTTCGGCTGGGCGGAAACGTGCTATTCCGGCGTTACCTTTCCGCTGGTCGGTCCGGGCCTCGAACATGCGGCCAGGCTCGGTTACAAGCGCATTATCGTGTTTCCGTATTTCCTCTTCACCGGTGTGCTGGTTCAAAGGATCTACAACACGGCAGACGAGATCGCGGCAAATCACCCGGAGATCGAATTCCTCAAGGCGGGCTATCTCAACGACCACCCTCAGGTCATCGACACGATGGCGGACCGGGTTCAGGAAATCCTGCAGGGTGCCAACCTGATGAATTGCCAGATGTGCAAGTACCGCGAACAGGTGCTTGGTTTCGAGGCGGAAGTGGGGCTGGCGCAGGAAAGCCATCATCATCACGTCGAGGGCCTTGGCGCGGAAGCGGAGTGCCAGCTCTGCGACGAAATCTGCACCGGGGCCTGCGAAAAGCAGGTTCAGGCCAGCGGACATCATCATCACCACGATCACGGTCATGGTCATGATCACGGCGACGGGCACGGACACCATCACCACCATGGTGACGGGCACGGGCACGGGCACGATCATGACCATGGCCATCATCATCATCCCTACCCGCACGCGGATCATCCGCACGGACCGAAATCGCTGAAGCGCGAGGGATAAGCGTCCGTGACAAGGCAACCTACTCCGGCCTACGCATACGAGAAGGACCCGTCGGCCATCTACCGGCAGTCTTTTTCCATCGTTCGCGGTGAAGCGGATCTTTCGCATCTGCCGGAAGATCTGCACGCGGTTGCCGTGCGGCTGATCCATGCCTGCGGCATGACCGATCTGCCCAAGGACCTTGCCTGGTCAGACGATCTGACATCTTCCGCGCGCCGGGCATTCCGGACCGGCGCCGCCATCCTGTGTGACGTGGAAATGGTCACCCACGGCATCATCCGCTCCCGCGTGCCATCGGCCTGCGATGTCGTCTGCACGCTGAACGACGCCCGCGTGCCGGAGATGGCGAAAGAACTCGGCACGACGCGCTCGGCAGCCGCCGTCAACCTTTGGCACGACCGGCTAGAGGGCGCCATCGTTGCCGTCGGCAACGCGCCGACGACGTTGTTCCATCTCCTGGAGACGATTGCATCCGGCGGGCCGAAACCCGCCCTTGTGCTCGGCTTTCCGGTCGGGTTTGTCGGGGCCGCCGAATCCAAGGACGCGCTTATCGAAAACCCGTTCGGGGTTCCGTACCTGGCGATCAGAGGCCGGCGCGGCGGGTCGGCGATGGCGGCGGCCGCCGTCAACGCCCTTGCCGCCGGACTGCCGGAGGAGATCTGAGATGACGGGACCGGGACGGCGCAAGGATCTGAAATCAAGCGGTGCGGGAAAGCCCATGCGCTCGCGCGGGTTCCTGTCCCATTCCGGCGGCCGGCCGGCGCCCGCTGGTGAGACAGGTGACGGAACCACGGAAGATCCGGTGAGCCGGCAATCGCAGGGGATGAAGCAGGCCGTGCCGCAGACTGACGGCAGCCCGGTGGAACTCACGCCAAAGACACGTCCCAAACCCTATCGGCTGGAGGACACATGAAGTCCCCTTGGCTGACGCTGGTCGGGATCGGCGAGGACGGTGCGCTCGCGCCCGGCGGCCGGGAGGCATTGGCAGGTGCCGATGTGGTCTATGGCGGCGCGCGGCACCTCGCTCTTGCAGGCGATTTCGCTGCAGAAAAGAGAACCTGGCCATCCCCGTTTGCCGCCGTCTTCACTGATCTGGAAGAGCTCAGGCCGCGGCAGGTCGCCATTCTTGCGACCGGCGACCCGATGTGGTTCGGGATCGGGTCATCCCTGGTCCAGCGGTTCGATCCGCAGGAAATGACGGTTCTGCCGTCGCTGTCCGCTTTCCAGCTGGCGGCCTCCCGCATGAGCTGGCCTCTTCAGGAGTGCGAGTGTCTTTCCGTCCATGGCCGGCCGGTCGATCTTCTGCGTTGCACACTCTACCCCGGTGCGCGCCTTCTGGTTCTGACGAGCGGTCCGGAAACCCCGCGACAGGTTGCCGACCTGCTGGCGGATGAAGGTTACGGACGCAGCCGGATCACCGTGCTCGAACATCTCGGCGGGGAGAAGGAGCGCCGCAAGAGCGGTATCGCCGAAGACTGGTCAGGTGAAGTGGCCGCCTTTCATACGCTGGCCCTTGACGTCACAGCCGATCCGGGAACCAGTCTGCGCGCCCGCGTCCCCGGTCTTTCCGACGACGCCTTCCACCATGACGGCAAGATGACCAAGCAGGACATCCGCGCGGTCACCCTCGCTGAACTGAAACCGCATCCGGGCGCACTTTTGTGGGACATCGGCGCAGGCTGCGGATCGGTTGCCATCGAATGGCTGCGGGCCGCGAACCGCTCCCGTGCGATCGGCCTGGAGCCAAACGCGGAGCGGCGCAAGATGGCGGCGGAGAACGCGATCGCCCTCGGCGTCCCGCATCTGGACCTTCTTGACGCGACGGCCCCCGAAGGCCTCGATGGCCTGGCCCGTCCGGATGCCGTCTTCATCGGCGGCGGCCTGACGGCACCCGGCGTCATCGATACGTCGCTCAATGCGCTCCAAACAGGCGGCCGGCTCGTTGCCAACGCCGTCACGCTGGAAAGCGAGGCTGTTCTGCTTGCCGCCTACAAGAAACACGGCGGCTTCCTGAAAAAACTCTCGATCCACCGGGCAAGTCCCGTCGGCGGCCTGACCGGCTGGCGGCCGTTGATGCCGGTGACGCAATGGAGCCTGGAAAAACCATGAGCGGAACCCTGTTCGGCATCGGTCTCGGCCCCGGAGATCCGGAACTCATGACGCTGAAGGCCCACCGGCTGATCTCTTCGGCAAAGGTCATCGCCTACCCCGCGCCCGACACCGGCGAGAGCTTTGCCCGCTCGATCGCCGCGTCGACCATCCCGCAGGACGCACGCGAGATTCCGATAGTCGTTCCCATGCGTGTCGAACGGTTCCCGGCGCAGGAGATTTACGACAAGGCCGCGGCCGAGATCGCACAGGTGCTTGCCTCAGGCGAAGACGTTGTCACACTGTGCGAAGGTGACCCGTTCTTCTACGGCTCGTTCATGTATCTGTTCGAGCGGCTTTGCGACCGTTTCGAGATCGAAGTCGTGCCGGGCGTGACCTCGCTGACGGCCTGCGCGGCGCAGCTTCAGCGGCCGCTCACCTCCAGAAACGACGTGCTCACGGTGATACCCGGACCATTGCCGGATGACGCCATCGAAGAAAAGATCGAAGAGGCCCAGGCCGTTGCCATCATGAAGGTCGGCCGTCATCTGGCCCGTCTCAGGGCACTGCTCGATCGCATGGGCCTTCTGGAACAGGCCGGCTATGTCGAGCGGGCCAGCCTTGAAAAGCAGAAGGTGCATCGCCTGATAGACCTTGATGCAGATACCGCGCCCTATTTCTCCATGATCCTCATTTACAAGGGAGACGAAGCGTGGACGCTTCCCCCATCCTATTCGTCCTGAACCAGGCAGGGCTGGACACGGCAGAAGATGTCGCGCGCCGCTTTTCCACGGCGCGCATTCACGGTCTGGCCGGCCGTGTGCCGACGGCAGACACCCAGTTCAATGAAACGATCGAGCACCTGCAACTGCTGTTCAAGGCCGGACATCCGATCGTCGGTTTCTGCGCCAGCGGCATTCTGATCCGCGCGCTCGCGCCCATCCTCGGCGACAAACGCACCGAGCCGCCGGTGATCGCGGTCTCCGAAGACGGTTCCAGCATCGTGCCGCTGCTCGGCGGCCATCGCGGTGCCAACGAACTGGCCCGGATCCTGGCGAAGTCGCTGCGGGGGCACGCGGCCATCACGACCGCCGGAGACACGAAGCTCGGGATCGCGCTCGATGTACCGCCCAAGGGCTGGCTGCTGGCCAATCCGGAAGATGCCAAGCCCGTCATGGCAGAGCTGCTGTCGGGCGCGGAAGTCCGTATCGAGGGAACCGCAGACTGGCTTACCAGTGCGGACCTCACTACCTCCGAGGACGCCGCGATTGCGCTGACAGCCACCGAGAAACCGACAGAAGGCGGGCCGACGCAGCTCGTCTATCACCCACAGAAATACGCCATCGGTGTCGGTTGCGCCCGCTATTGCGACCCTAAGGAACTCATCGATCTCGTCGAAACCCAATTGGCTGACGCCGGGATCGCCAGGGGTGCCGTCGCCTGCGTGACGACGATTGAACTGAAGTCCGACGAAACGGCGGTGCTCGAACTCGCCAACCATCTGAACGTGCCGCTTCGCGTCTTTTCGGCAGTGGAACTGCAGCGCGAGACCCCGCGCCTGAAGAACCCGTCCAACATCGTCTTCCAGGAAGTCGGCTGCCACGGCGTGTCGGAAGGCGCCTCGCTTGCCGCCTCCGGTCCGTTCGGATCGCTCGTTGTCGAGAAGCAGAAGACGGAAAACGCGACCTGCGCGATTGCCCGTGCGCCGCAGCCGATCGACCCGGATACCGTCGGCCGCGCCCGAGGGCATCTGTCGGTGATCGGCATCGGGCCGGGCAAGGACGACTGGCGGACGCCCGAAGCCACGAAGCTCCTGGCGGACGCCACGGACGTGGTCGGCTACTCGCTCTATCTCGATATCGTCGACACCCATATCACCGGGAAGAAACACCACAATTTCCCGCTTGGCGCCGAAGAGGACCGGGTGCGGTTCGCGCTGGAAGAAGCCGGCAAGGGCAAGAACGTCGCCCTGATCTCGTCCGGCGATGCCGGCATCTACGCGATGGGGGCGCTGGTCTACGAACTGCTGCACCGGAACGAGGAATTCGGCGGTGTCTCGGATGCCGCCAAGCGTGTCAGCGTCACCAATGCGCCGGGAATATCGGCGCTCCAGGCCTGTTCGGCGCGGATCGGTGCACCGCTCGGGCACGACTTCTGCGCCATCTCGCTCTCCGACCTGCTGACCCCCTGGGAATCCATCGAGGCGCGGCTGAAGGCCGCGGCCGAAGGCGACTTCGTGATCGCGTTCTACAATCCGGTCTCCAAGCGCCGGCGCACGCAGCTTGCCACAGCGCGCGAAATCCTGCTGGAGCACCGTCCGCCGACGACACCCGTTGTTCTCGGCGTCAATCTCGGACGCCCGGAAGAGACGTTGAAAGTCACCACCCTTGAAGCGCTCACCGTCGACGAAGTCGACATGCTCACGACGGTCCTGGTCGGTTCGTCCAACACGCGGGCGATCATGAAGGGCGACGGCAGCATTTTCGTCTATACGCCGCGCGGCTATGCAAAGCGGATCGACGCACCGAAACCGGAGAGCGCCGAGACTGCGCCGGAAACCGAAGAGGCAGAAGACATCCAATGACCGTTCATTTCATCGGCGCGGGTCCCGGCGATCCCGACCTCATCACGGTGCGCGGGTTGAGATTGATCCAGTCCTGTCCGGTCTGCCTTTACGCCGGCTCACTCGTACCGGAGCAAATCGTGGCGGCAGCCCCCGAAGGGGCCCGCGTGATCGACACAGCGCCTATGACGCTCGATGATATTGTCGACGAGATCAAGAAGGCTCACGAAATGGGACTGGACGTCGCCCGCGTCCATTCCGGCGATCCCTCGATTTACGGCGCGACGGCCGAACAGATGCGCCGCCTCGATGCACTCGGCATCGACTATGACGTCACCCCCGGCGTGCCTGCCTTTGCCGCCGCTGCGGCCGCGCTGAAAGCCGAACTGACGATTCCGGAAGTCGCACAGACGGTCATCGTCACCCGTACCGCGATGCAGTCGTCGGCCATGCCGAATAACGAGGACCTTGATACGCTCGGCAAGAGCGGTGCAACGCTTGCGATCCATCTGTCCATCCGGAACCTGCGCGAAATCGAGCGTCAGCTGACGCCGCACTACGGCGCGGACTGCCCGGTGATCGTGGCCTACCGCGTCGGCTGGCCGGACGAAACCTTCATCCGCGGCACGCTTTCAACGATTGCCGCACACGTCCGCAAGGCCAAGATCACCCGCACCGCCCTGATCTTCGTCGGCCACGCGCTGAAACCGGGAGAAGACTTCCGCGACAGCGCACTCTACGACGCGGATCACGTGCATGTGCTGAGGCCGAAGAAGAAAGCGAAGGCGTCGTAACGCCAATGCGTCCGGCGGTCGTTTCAACGGCAGCGTGAGCGGAGCGAACCCGGAACACAATCAGACCGATCCAGGTCACCCCAATCCACAGCTTCATCCTGAGGAGCACGCTTGCGTGCGTCTCGAAGGATGGGCTATGGGCGCTCGCGGCCCATCCTTCGAGACAGCGCCGACGCGCTTCCTCAGGATGAGGTTTGCTTCCGCAGATGTCGTCCCGGCCAAGCGCAGCGCAGAGCCGGGACGGCAATCGTTGGAGCAATTCCTTCTGTGTCATGATGATTGCCTCGCAGGCTGTGCCGTCCCGGACTTGATCCGGGACCTGAACAGCAACTGGCAGAAGGCCCCGGCTCAGGGCCGGGGCGGCGATCGGAGGACCAACTCTGTCTGAATTTGATGACGGTCTCGCATTGGCGCGTCAGGCGATCACATGGGCAAACGATCCCATGACGGTGCCGGCCCTCAAGCCCATGTCGGGCAGGGTACTGCCTTCGGCATCGGTTGCGCGGAAGAGACGGTCCGCGTTGCCTTCCCTCAAGATGGTGGCGTAGTGAAATTCGTGTGCCGACAGGGACGTGGTCCAGGGCAGGCCGCCGAGGGGATCGACCTTGCGGTATCCGAGATGCCGCGTGCGATTGGCGAACGAGGTTTCCAGCGGCAGAAGTCCGAGCATGTCATGGCGGGCACCTTCGGCGTCGACGAGCACTTCACCGAGAACCATGTAGCCACCGCATTCACCGTAGATGAGGGTTCCCGCGCGCGCGGCGTCGCACAGACCGGCTTTGAAATTTCCTGCAGCTGCCAGCGCACCAGCGTGGAGTTCGGGATAGCCTCCGGGCAGAAAGACGGCATCCGCGCGAATATCAGGCCCCTCGTCAGCCAGCGGTGAAAAGAAGTTGAGTTCCGCCCCCTCGCGCCTCCAGAATTCGAGCAAGTGCTGGTAGCAAAAGGCAAAGGCGACGTCGCTTGCAACCGCGATCCGTTGCCCCAGGGGCGCCGGCAACACCGCCTTTTCACTGGGGCTCCCGTCAAGGGTTGCGGCGGCGCCTGCAACCGCCGCCAGGTCGACATTCCGGCTGCAAAGTTCTGCCGCCCCTTCCAGGAACGCCTCCAGGTCGGCATGCTCGAACGCCTGCACGAGGCCCAGATGCCTTTCCGGCAGAACCAGATCCGGCGATCTTGGCAAGGCACCGAAAATCGTCACGCCGAGGGATGCAAGAGCCGCGCGCAACATGTCTTCATGACGTGCACTGCCAACGCGATTAAGGATGACCCCGGCAACGTCGATGTCCGGGCGGTAAGTCCGGAAGCCGTGCACCAGTGCTGCGACCGACTGGGATTGCCTGGCGCAGTCAACGACCAGGACAACGGGAACGGACAGCGCTGCGGCGAGTTCCGCAGCCGATCCGCGACCGTTCGCGGCCCCGTCGAAAAGCCCCATGGCCCCTTCGACGATCATCAGATCGTTCCCTGCCGCCTGCCCCACCGCCAGGGAAGACAGCGTCACCGGGTCCATCGCCCAGGCATCGAGATTGAGACAGGGAGCGCCGCTCGCAGCTTCATGAAAGCGCGGATCGATATAGTCCGGACCGGATTTGGCAGAGACGACAGAATGCCCTGCATTCCTGAGTGCCCGGATCAAGGCCAGAGTCAGCGTCGTCTTGCCCGCCCCGGAGGACGGGGCCGCGATCAGGAGACCCCTGGCTGCCCCGGCAGCAGGTTCAGCCGGCATCTGCCGAGCGGCTTTCGGACCTGAGGCCCAGCGGGTCGGAATTCAGCACCTTGCCCGACATCGCGCCGAGCCAATCGAGTCCCTGGCGCAGACGGACGACTTCCCCCACGCAGACAATGGCGGGCGGCTGAATTCCGGCAACTTTCGCCTCTTCGGAACACCTGCCAAGAGTGGTTTCGAGAACCCGTTGCCCGGCAAGGGACGCATTGCACACGATACCGACAGGCTCGTCCACCGACCGCCCACAAGCAATGAGTTTGCCGGCTATGGTCTCCAGATGCTTCATCGCCATGTACATCACGATGACGGGCGATCCCTTGGCAACGCCATCCCAGTTGACGGCATCCGGCGTCAGTCCGGTCTGATCGTGACCGGTCAGGAATGTCACGGCCTGGTTGCAGTCGCGATGGGTTGCCGGAATCCCGGCATAGGCCAGACCGCCGATTCCGGCGGTGACGCCCGGTATGATCCGGAAAGGGACACCGGCCTCGACCAGGCCGAGGGCTTCCTCGCCGCCGCGCCCGAAAACGAACGGATCGCCGCCCTTGAGACGCAGGACGCGCTTGCCCGAGCGGGCATAGTCAATCAGCTTCAACGTGATGTCGCGCTGTTTCGGGCTCGGCTTGCCGCCGCGTTTTCCGGCATAGTCGGTGATGGTGCCCGGCCTGACCCAATCGAGGATGCTCTTGTCGACAAGCGCGTCGTAGACGACGACGTCGGCCTGGCGCAAACCGTTCACCGCGTGCAGCGTCAAAAGCCCCGGATCTCCCGGGCCCGCACCCGCAAGCCACACCCAGCCGGACTCGAATTCCGGCAGTCCCCTGGGCAAAGTGTTGTTCAGTTCCGACACGCTCATCGTTCCTGTGTATCCGGCAAATCATCGCACGCCAAGCAAATCAGCGATGGAAATCGAAAGGAATGCGACATTTCAGTCAATTGCGCTGCCAAGGCGCGCGCTGCTGCGGGACTTCGGCTATAGAAGGATCATGTCGAAGAACGAGCCGAAAGAACTCAGACGAGGCTGGACCACCGGCGCCTGCGCAACGGCGGCGGCGAAGGCCGCGTTTACCGCGCTTCATTCCGGCACCTTCCCCGATCCGGTGGGAATCACCCTGCCCAAGGGGGGAACAGCCGATTTCGTTCTGACACGGCACGGCGTTTCGAACGGCTCGGCCTTCGCCACGATCACCAAGGATGCGGGCGACGATCCGGACGTCACCCATGGCGCGCTGATCACCTCCACCGTGCGTTTGCTGCCCGCTGGTGAAGGCGTCCGGTTCAAGGCGGGAGAAGGGGTCGGAACGGTTACACGACCGGGCTTGCCGATCCCCCCTGGCGAGCCCGCCATCAATCCCGTGCCGCGCCGGATGATCGAAACGGCGATATCGGAGGCCGCAACCGGGCTGGATACCGCACCGGATGCAGAGGTCGAAATCTCGATCGAAGGAGGTGCGGCGCTCGCGCTGAAGACCATGAACCCGCGGCTCGGCATTGTCGGCGGATTGTCGGTCCTCGGCACAACTGGCATCGTGCGCCCGTTTTCGTGTGCCGCATGGATTGCCTCGATCCACCGCGGCATCGACGTGGCCCGTGCCGTCGGCCTGAAACACGTCGTTGGTGCAACCGGATCGGCATCGGAAGACGCCGTCCGGAGCCGCTACGTGCTCGACGAGACCGCTTATCTCGACATGGGAGACTTTGCCGGGGGCCTGCTCAAGTACCTGCGCGGTCACCCGGTTGAAAAGCTGACACTTTCCGGGGGCTTCGCGAAATTCTCGAAGCTCGCCAACGGAGCGCTGGACCTTCATTCCGGCCGAAGCTCCGTCGATTTCGTTTTCTTGCAGGACCTGCTCACAGAGGCCGGTGCGTCCGGGTCTCTTGTTGCGGACGCCGCGACGGCAAACACCGCCAAGGAAGTGCTCGACAGGTCCCATGAAGAGAAGCTCGATCTGAGCAGCCTTCTGGCAAAACGCACCAAAAGAGAGGTTCGTCAGATCCTCAGGGACGCCCCGATTTCGCTGGAAGTCCTGATCACGGATCGCGACGGCAAAATCATCGGAGAGAGTGGCTTTGACGAGGGCTGAGCACATCCTGCTGCTCGCCGGTACGTTCGAGGCACGCCAGCTTGCAATGGAACTCGCAGCTTGCTTCGCCAGCGCTCGTCTGACGGCGTCATTTGCCGGTGCCGTCAAGGATCTGCCGGATCTCGGAGTACCTGCCAGGGTTGGCGGGTTCGGAGGCGTTGCCGGACTGAGCGCCTTCCTGCGTGCGGAACATGTCACTCTCGTCATCGATGCGACCCATCCGTTCGCCGCGCAGATGAGCCGGAACACGTCAGAGGCATGCCGGGCCCTGCGGCTTCCGCTGATCCGGCTCGAGAGGCCCGGCTGGACAGCGCTTCCCGATGACGACTGGATGCATTTCGGTTCCATGCGGGACGCGGCTCAAGCCCTGCCCGAGAATGCCAGGGCGTTTCTCGCCGTTGGCCGCAAGGAAATCCGGCAATTCACGTGGCGCGAGGACATCCATTGCCTTGCCCGGATGATCGAAACGCCCCGGCAACCGCTGCCGGGGGGGTGGGACCTGATCCTCCAGCGCCCGCCGCAATCCTCTTTGCAGGAAGCAGACCTCCTGCGAAGACATGGCATCACGCATGTCGTGACGAAAAACAGTGGTGGAGGACGCTCCTATGCGAAGATCGAAGCGGCACGGATGCTCAAATTGCCGGTGTTCATGATTGACCGGCCGCAGTTGCCGGAGGCTGAAACAGCGCCGGATCTCGCGGGAGTTCTCAAAAGAGCGCGGGACCTGATGGACCGGAGAGAGCGCTAGAACAATGCGTCAGGTTTCGGCCTTGCCGTATTTCAGCCTGACGAGTGCTGCGAAAAACCGCGGTATCCCGATCACATAGCGGCGGAACAGCCGGCGCGGCTCCTGCAATAGCCGGAACAGCCATTCCAGCCCCGCGGCCTGAACCATCTTCGGCGCCCTGATCACCGATCCCGACATGAAATCGAACAGGGCTCCCACGCCGATCGCGACCGTCGCATCCAGGTTGGCGCGATTTTGAACAATGAAGTACTCCTGGCGCGGATTGCCCATCCCGACAAGAAGAAGATCCGGCGCGGCACGATTGATCTCCGCGCAAACGGCATCGCAATTGCCCATGTCGAAGTAACCGTTGCGCGCGCCGACAACCTGGTGCCGGGGATAGACCCGCTCGATATGCTCCTTCGCGAGCTGAACCCTGGTTTCATTTGCACCGAGCAGAAAGATGCGAAGCGGCGATTCAATTTCGGACAATATTGCCGGCACCAGGTCGGTGCCGTTCAAATTGTCCGGAAACCCCTTGCCGTTCAGGAACCGGCTGGCAAGGTCGATGCCGATGCCATCGTTCAACAGCGTCATTTCCTGCAAGGTCGCCGCGAAGGCCGGATCATCGAGCGCGGTCAGCGTCGTATGTGCATTGCATATGGCAATCTCGACCGGATAGCGCAGTTTGACGGACGTCTGCACAAGCTGGACGACTTCCTCCGAGTTCATTCGCAGAATCGACAGGGGCCCTATGGCCGTCGATCCGACTCTGATCGGAAGATTCAAGTCCACCTTGTTCATTGAATGAGCGCCATACTGTATCGAATGCACTTTTTCATCTTATCTTTATTCAGGATCGTATTGTCTTAGATCGAACACAATTAAAATAGCTTAATAAGAATAGACTTGAGATATTTACTATTAATACTTCGTTTCATGAAAGATAAAATTCGATCTATTTTATTATTGTTATTTTCATGCGGTTGCCGACCTGTCCCAAAATCGGGCCGTGCATTTGCGATGCGTTAATCATGTTTGTTTACCAATCGTTCTGATGACCGATCGCGCAGGGACAAAACGGACAAGGCGTGATCAATTGAAATGCGCGCTGGCGCATCAGCGAAACTGAAGTTCGATCGCACGATGATAGACTTGTCAGAGATACCGGCGATATTGCGACGCCATGTCGTCTGGCTGATCGTGTGCCCCATCGTGTTCGCTGTGCTGGCGCTTGCCTATGCTTTCCTCAAGACGCCGGTCTACCAGACCAGCGCGGAAATGCTGATTCAGCCCGAAGGTGTGCAGATCATCGGAGCCGACACATCCGGCTCGCGCGGCAATCAGGCGTTCCAGGGCATGGATCTCGACAGCCAGGCATTCGTCATCTTGTCAGCAGCAGTTCTGAACGAGGTTGCCAATACGCTCAAACTGGACGGCAATCCCGATTTCATGAAGCCTGGCCTGAAGGCAAGACTGCTTGCCGCCGTGCTCGGCGGGTCGAAAAACGGCTCGCGGTCGTCTGTCGATGTGCGCACCGCAACGCTGGAAGGGCTGAGAGAGACAATTGACGTCAACCGGCGTGACGATTCATTCGTCTTTTCCATAACGGCCACACATCCGGATGCGGATCTTGCCGCCGCGATCGCCAATGAAACGGCAAACGCCTACATCCAGCAGACACGCAGCAGCCGGACGGAAGCACTTGCCCGAGCCGGATCAACACTGGGGAAACAAGCCGTGCAACTGCGCGCACGGGTCGAAGAGGCGGAAGCAGCCGTCGAGACCTACAAGGCGCAGCAGGGTCTGATCAGCACTTCCGGCGGGTCGATCGTCGACCAGCAGATCGAGGCCCTCAACACGCAGATAACCGATGCCCGCGTCGACCTTGAGCGCACCAAGGCGATTTACGACCAGATGGCGCCGCTGACGCTTTCCGATGTTGAAGCCGGAACCGTGCCGTCAGGTGCCGGGAACTCCGTCCTGAGTTCCTTGCGCGTCCAGAATGCACGGGTTGCCCAACAGGTCGCGGAAGCCGAGACCACCCTTGGTGCCAACCACCCGACGCTGCGCGAACTGCGCTCGCAGCTCGCCAACACGCAGCGGGAAATCAAGAGCGAACTGCAACGCATCAAACAGTCCGTGCGCAGCCGCTTTGAACAGGCGCAGTCAACGGTCAATGCGCTTGAACTGCAGTCCAAGAACCTGCAGTCGCAAAACAGTCTTCAAGGCAAGGCCCTGATCGAATTGCGCCAGCTGCAGAGCGAAGCCGACGCGAGCCGGGCCGTCTACGAAGCCTTCCTCAAACGCTCCCGGGAGCTGGAAGAGTTGCCCGACGTCGACACGAATTCGACACGCATCCTGTCCGAGGCCCCCGTGCCGACCAACGCCAATGGCCCCCGGAAGATCGTCGTGCTTGCGGCTGCGCTGGTCTTCGGATTTGCCGTTGCGGCCTCAGGCGCCGTCGCCCTGACCGTCCTGAAAGGACCGATGGTCTCGGAGCGGCAGCTGGTCGCACAAACCGGCGCACCGATCCTCGCGAACCTGAGCAATCTGTCCGCAAGAGGCGTTTCCGCGCGGATCGCGTCCCCGGGGCTGTTCGGCAAGCCGCATTCCCTCGAACAGAACAGGTCCGCAATCGCACGCACACGGGTGGCTTACGCGCTCCGGCACGCGATCGACCACAATCGCCCGGCGAACATTCTTGCGCTTTCGGTCGGACGGACCGGCGACACCGCAGGCTTTGTGCGCGGTGTCGCGGAAGAACTGCACGACATGGGCGAAGACATCCTGTTTGCGCACACAACACCCGGGCGCAGCAATGAAGCGGAGATGCAGGTAAGACCACGGTCGCGGAATTCGCGGATCGACGCCTTCAGTGAGGCGGTCACCAAGCTCGGTAATATGCGCGAAACGCACCCGCCCATGCATGCCGGCCACGGTCATGGGCTGTCAGGCTACCTCAGCGTGGAACAGATCGACACGCGCAAGAAATACGCCTCCGGCGCGGATCTCGGATCCTCGCAAGAAGACATCCTCCTCATCGATGCCGGACATATCGACGAGAGCCCGATGCTTCCGGTTCTCCTGCGGCACTGCGATTGTATCGTCCTCATCACCGCCGTCGGAAACACCAATTCAGCCGAATTCGAGCACGCCGCAGCTTTCCTTGAACCCTGGTTCGATCGGATTGTCGGAAATGTCGTACTCAACCCCGTATGACCAGAGCCAGTCCTGGCCGATACCGCAATTGCAGGACGCGGCGCAATACCGTCTCTGGCTCCGATGCGTCTTTGCGGTCGTTGCCGGCACGCTGCTTTTCAACTTCGCCCTGGCCGTTGTAAACACGAACGCTTTCCGCATATCCGAGAGCCTTGTCATTCTCTCGGAGATGGCGTTGCTGTCCGCAGCTCTGTTTCTTGTCTTCAGCCGCAACAGCATCCTTTTGCTGCTCCTGCTGCTATACTTCAGCTACATGGGCCTTGTCCTGGCGCTACGTCCCGAGCTTGACCTCAAGGCCATCCGCGATTTCCTGATTCCGATCGTCTTTTACATGATCGGGCGGAACATCAGGAGGATCGAGGACGCCGACAGGCTGGTCTGGATCTGCACGATCCTTGTTCTTGCAGTCGGTTTCTTCGAGTTCCTCTTTCTGGATCTCTACACGCGCATCGTCAGCATATTCGACTACTATGTCGCGCGGGGGACACTGACAGCCGATTCAAATTTCGTCGAAGGATCCAACCTGTTTGTCTCCAGTACGCGCATCGGCGGGCGGAATTTCCTCGCCTTTCTGGGCAATGTGCGCGCGTCCTCGGTGTTTCTTGAACCTGTGACGATGGGAAATTTCGGCGCGTTCCTGTGCCTTTGGGCGCTGTTCCGAAGGGGTATGCGGCATCGCATGCTGATGTTCCTGGCGGCCTTTGTGGCGGTGGTGCTGCCCGACGCCCGCTTCGGCATGCTCGTCTGCTTTGCCCTGATCGCTGCCGCCATACTGGGGCGCATTCTGCCCCGGGTCACCTGGTGGGCTCTGCCGCTCCTGGTGCTTTTCGCCCTTGCGCTCTACGGCGGATGGTCCACGACTATCGGCTGGACGGACGATCTGGGAGGGCGCCTGCTTCATGCCAGTCAGCTCCTCCAGAAAGTCACACCGGAGATCCTGTTCGGCGTGGAAAGGAACATCCCGTTCCTCGCCGACAACGGGTTTGCCTATTCGCTTGCACAGATCGGTGCCGTCGGGCTGATGGCACTTTGGACCGCTTACATGTTCGCGCCGATCGAAGATCAGCGCGCCATCCAGTTCAAGGCACTCGCGGCAACTTATGTCGCGCTGCTCATGACGATTTCCAATTCGTTCTATTCCATCAAGCTGGCGGCCCTTTTCTGGGTCGCGGCAGGCGCTGCGGACGTGATGCGGACCGGAGGCCGGCCATCCTGCGATACCGGCGGCGGCCAAAGGTCATGATGTCAGGCGGCAGTGCACGGGCTGCCCACGCTCAGGCCGCAATGACGGTCCGGTAAAGATCTTCATATTCGCGTGCCTTGGCGGACCATCCATACCCACTCGCCGCGGTGATGGCGTTGTTGCGCAGGTCCGGCTGTTGCTGCAGATCCTGGAAACGGGCTCTCAAGGCGCCGGCCGCCTGGCGGCAGTCGGCAAAGTCAACCGTGCGGACGATATCGTGTTTGCGTGCAACGGCGCTGAAGGCTTCGTTCGCTTCCACGACGGGCAGCAATCCGGCGCTCATTGTTTCGATCAGAACGAGCCCGAATCCCTCGTAGTCCGAAGCGCTGACAAAAAAACTGCTCCGCGCGGCCAGTGCCTTCAACTCTGTGTCCGAAAGCCCGATATGAACCGCGACGCTGTCTGAAAGTCCACGTGCCTCGGCCATGGCCGAAAGCTGCCCGCCGGTCAGATCGGATTCCATGCCGGCAATGTCCAGGCGCCAGGTCGGGTCGGTGGCGCACAGCGTTGCCATCACGTCCATCAAGCGGTCCAGCCGCTTGTTGGTGGAAAACCGGCCAAGCGTCAGCACGCGTTTCTGTGGCTGTTGCGCTCCTGCATCCCTGAATTTGCCGACGTCGACCCCGTTTTCGATCAACGACGTCTTGCGGGGAGCGATCCGGTTGAACAGCTCCAGGTCGCTGCCGCTGCAGCACACAAGGGCGGCATACTGGTGCGTCGACAAACGCGTCAGCGTGTTGAACCAGACCTTTTTCAGCCGGGCGAACTTTCGCGTATGGAAAAACCCGCCGTGACTTGTGGCAACGAGTGTCCTGCGGTGGAAAATTTTCGTGAGGGCCAGGAAATCGTAAAAAAAATCAATCGCGTGAACATGCACCAGATCGGCGTTCGAGATCTCGCCAAGAACCGAGGGAGCGATCGGATAACGGGGGCTGCCGCGATAGGGGATACGCACGACATCAATACCGTCGATCACCTCATGGCCGGGCAGCCCGGTGCCGGGATCGGTAAAGAGACGGTCCAGCGTCACGATCCTGACGTCGCCAAACCGGTCCTTTTGATGAAGCGCCAGGTTCCTGACCACATCCTCCAGCCCTCCGATGCTCGGTGAGAACTGCCTGACAACATGGACGACAGACTTGCCCGAAAGGGCCGGCGCAGCGCATTCTGCATTGCCTCGCTGACCTGTTGCGTCCATTTGAATGATCCGGTTGGAGCTCTTGTTTGCCTGTGTCCGGATTGACATTATCACCTGCCTGTCAACAAGATCTTTATCCAACCCATCATCCGGGAACCACAGGATCTCCGTGCGACAGAACCATCCGACAAACGACGTTCGCTTATTCTCATGCCGGACAGGAGCAAACGGTCTGTTCCGCTTGCTCACTTCATTCGCGCTCATGTTCGCACTCTCCGGAACAGCTGTTCAGGCAACCGGTTGCCTGCGCGGTGTCAATATTGCCGGTGCCGAATTCGGAGGGGCGGATGCGAAATATGGCGAAGGGTACATCTATCCCTCCGATTCGACACTCGACTGGGCGGCCGCTCAATCGATGACGGCGATCCGGCTGCCATTTCGCTGGGAGCGGCTGCAGCCGGAACTGTTCGGCGACTTCGACCCGGCAGAACTCGCGCGGCTTCAGGTCACCGTTCAGGGGGCGACAAGCCGGGGGCTGGCCGTCATTCTCGACTTGCACAACTACGCCGAATACCGGGGCGACAGGATCGGGAACGGAGTGGTCAGCGCGGATGCGCTCGGCGACTTCTGGCGGCGCCTGACGCCGTATTTCGCATCGAACGACAAGGTCGTCCTCGGCCTGATGAACGAGCCGGCGGATATTTCGGCAAAGACCTGGTTTGAAGCCGCGCAAGCGGGCCTCGACGCCATCAGACAAGCCGGTTCGAACCAGCTGGTGCTCGTGCCCGGCACGATCTGGACCGGGGCATCACACTGGTTCGACCCGCAAAAGGGCGGTTCGAATGCGGAGCATGCCGTGGCCATTCGCGACCCGCAGGACAATTTCGCGTTCGAAGTTCACCAGTATCTTGACGAAGACTACTCGGGTACGCATGACAGCTGTCCGCGCGCCGATGATGCGATTGACGCCCTGAAGCAGGTCGCTGCCTGGATGGAAGAGCATGGCTACAAGGGCTTTGTGGGTGAATTCGGCGGCACCGCTTCACAGGAGTGCCTTCAAGGTCTCCGGGACATGGTGGGCTACCTGAATGACAACAGCGACACCTGGATCGGGTGGACCGCCTGGGCAGCCGGTGACTGGTGGGGCAACTATCCCCTGTCCCTGCAGCCTGTCGACGGAAAGAACCGGCCACAGATGGAAGTGCTCGAACCATTCCTGACCGGAGACACTTCCGGTGAAACATCAACCGGGCAATGCGGGTCGACCGGCCGATAGGGCAGTTTCCGGCCAATGCGGATCATTTGACAGAACCCGCGTTTCCGAACGGGTCCTGACCCTAGGGTACGGACTCATAAATGAAGCCAATTTGGTTTGGATCGTTTTGACCAACTGCGAGGAGCGAAAGCGCAGGAAATGTGGTTCATTTTCAAGCCTTTCGCGACGCGGCAGATGGCCAAAACGGCCAAATCCGAAGGACGGCAATATGGCGTCACCTCGCAGCGTCACCGCGCTTGACCGGGCATATAGCCCGCTCTGCGCACGCTTTCTCGCGAGATTTTGCCATTTCTGCCGCCAAATCGGCTTCATTTATGGGTCCGTACCCTAGCCTGCCGCAGCTCTCATGTGCCCGAGATCCGTACCGGCCTCACGGCTGTTGAGGAGTGCACAGACTTCTTCGAGGACATCGAAACCCTGATCGAGTTCCTTCATCGTGCTCGTCAATGGCGCCAGAAATTTCAGGACCTGGTCATCACGGCCGCATGTCTCGACGATCAGGCCGCGCTCGAAGCTCATTTTCTGGATCAGGCCTGCGATTTCCGCGGAAGATCTGCTTTCCAGCCCCCACACGAAACCCTTGCCGCGATAGCTCAGCTCGAGGGCCGGGTTCCCGGCGACAAGCTGACCGAGCCTTTCCTCGATGTGTTCGGCCTTCGCCTTGACCTCGTCATAAAACTCGAAGTCGCTCCAGAAATGTTCAAGGGCCACGGTCGCGGCAACGAAGGCCAGGTTGTTGCCCCTGAACGTACCGTTGTGCTGTCCCGGTTTCCAGACATCATGCTCGGGTTTCATGAGAACAAGCGCCATCGGCAGGCCGTATCCACCGATCGACTTTGAAAGTACGACGATGTCGGGACTGATCCCCGCCTTCTCGAAGCTGAAGAAGTCGCCGGTGCGCCCGCACCCCATCTGGATGTCGTCAACGATCAGAAATACACCAAACTGCCTGCACAGATCTTCAAGTGCCTTGAGCCAGGACATGGGTGCAACGTTGATGCCGCCTTCTCCCTGGATGGGCTCGACGATGATTGCCGCGGGCGCAGTCCCGCCGTCCGACCTGGACTGAAGGATCTCGGCAATGGCCGCAATCGAGGCGTCCTGGTCATCGGCGGATGCGCAGAACGGCAGCCGGGTATTTACCTGCTGCTCAAGATCCGGAAGACCTTCTTTGTAGTAAGGGTTGTCCGTGAGCTGCAGCGACCCGGTCGTCATGCCGTGGAACCCGTGGGTAAAACCCAGGATATCGCGCCGGCCGGTCACCTTGCGGGCAATCTTGAGCGCAGCCTCGACGGCATTCGTGCCTGTCGGACCGCAGAACTGGAACCGGAAACTCATTCCCCGCGGCTGCAGGATCAACCGGTCGAACGTGTCGATGAACCGGTTCTTTGCGACCGTCGCGAAGTCGAGACTGTGGGTAATGCCGTCGTCAGACAGGTAGCCGATCAGCGCGTTGCGGATGACCTTGCTATTATGTCCGTAGTTCAGCGAACCTGCACCGGCAAGGAAATCGATATATTCGGCACCGTCCTCGGCAACGATCGTGCTGCCGGATGCCGACTTTGCCAGGAAGGGAAAACTGCGAACATAGCTGCGAACGTTCGATTCAAGTCGGTGAGCCGGATCAACTTCAGTCAGCATGTTCATTCCATTCCCCGTCATCGCGCAAGGCCGGGTGTCGACCGTCAAACTGCGTTACAGACTCACGAAGTATGCCGATCGGGTCTTAAAATTCGAAAAAAAATCAAAGTAAAAAAAATGCAATACCGTTGCTACAAATTCATCGCCAGCCGCAATACTTGGTTAAGCCTGAATTGGAAAACACTTCCGTCAGCGTTATACCAACCTTCATAGATAGAAACCCATTTCACCGGGATTGTTTTGCCACAAGGCAAGGCGCGGTTTGCGCGCTAGTGCCGGCACTTCAAGCAAATCGCAACGCGGCATTGGGGCAAAAGAACCCGACCTCCGGTGGCATGAAACCAGCCATCGGCTGCGTTGTGGCGCTTGCCCGATGCGCCGGCATCGCGCTGCGCACCACGCCTGACCGAGTGGACCGGTTTGATGCCATGAAATGGGGTTCTATCTATGAAGGTTGGTATTACTGAGTGACGAATTCATCCCAGTCCCGTGCGAGCTTGAAGTCGTAGCTGTCCGGTACGAACGTCTCGAAACCGCCGCTCGGATAGAGCGTGATCTCACCCACGAAGATCCCTTCCGAGGTGTTGTAGAGATCTATTCTGGCAAAACCCAGTTCCCGGCTCAGGGACCGCGCAATTTCAAGCATGTCGTCGAACTTGCCGGGCTTCGGCAATTCTTCCGCGAGCAGGGGATAATAATTCATGTGAACGGCAAGGCGTTCCCAATCCGGTGAATAGACGCTTTCGTACATGCCGTCCGGCCGGGGTGTGCGAACTTCAATATGCACGACGTTGCCGTTGAAGCTGTAGAACCGGTAATCACTCAGAAGTTCGTCGGGCTCACCGATACACTTCTCGATGATGATGCGCGGCTCGACGTTGGAATAGGCCCATTCCCGGTTGATCCGCGAATGGTCGGCGGACAGCCACTCGGCTTCCGGTCTCTGCTTCATCAGGTCATCGATGTCGTTCGGCTCGCGCAGGAAAAATCCGGCGCCGCTTGCGTGGGTCGGTTTGACGACCGCCGGCAATGACACCGTTTTCCAGTCGACAGTTTCCAGATCGGTGCCCACCCAGTAGGTCGGGATCACGACCGTGTCGCCAACCCGCTCGGTGATGTAGTCCTTGGCATCCGCCTTGTCGACGACCTTGGAATAGAGCGGATTGCGGTCTTCCAGCTTACGGATCTGCTGATACTCCGAAAACCGGACCGGAGATTTCCAGTCGGGAAAGCGGCCGAAGATCGAGAAATACTTCCAGGTCAGATAGATCTTGTCCGGAAAGACGGAGATCAATCTCCAGAAGATACGCTGCATCCTGTGTTTGACACTCGCATGTTTCTTCGGACCGGCCGCAACACTATCCATCTCGACTACCTGAAACCCCCACTCCTTAAACCATTGTCAACATGAACATGGTCATTGTCTCCAAAGCGCATGCGGGGTGCATGCAAACAGCTTGAAGCGCGTTTAAGCACACAAGCGTTAATTTCTGACTTAACGGCAAAGCCACCTGATCGTGCGCTGGGAGACATTCGTGAACGGACAGAAGATCCTCCTGATCTCAAGGCACGACTACAGGACCGGCTGGCGCGCCGGCCGGCATTTCCTTGCCGATGCCTTTCGCGATCTGGGTGCAGCCGTTCAGTTCTTTTCCGTCGGCTTCAGCGCGCTTTCGATGCTGAGCGATGATCATCGGAAAAATCTCTTTGGCCGGGCCAATGCGTGGCAGACCGTGGATGGCATTGATTGCTATCTTTGGCGCTCTCCGGTGCATCCGTTCGGCAGAGGTCTCGGCAAGTTCGAAGGCCTGACCGACGCCCTGTTCCGCTGGTGGATCCGATCCGCGTGCAAAGCGCTTGACGACGCGGCACGCGATGCAGACCTGATCGTCGTGGAATCCGGAATTTCCGCAGCCCTGATCGGCCGAATCCGGCGGTCAGCGCCAAATTCGAAAATCATCTACTTCGTGGCAGATCTGCTCGAGACGATCGGAGCGCACAACTTCATTGCCAAACAGCTTTTCCTCGACAGGCGGGCTATCGACAGCATCGTGGTCGTGGCCCGGGCGATGGCGCCGCACTTTCAGGACTTCGGCTGTCCCGTATTTTTCGTTCCTCACGGGGTGTCGAAAGCCGACTTCGACGGCATATCCGCAAGCCCGTATGAAACGGGCCGCAATGTCGCGACCGTCGGGTCCATGCTGTTCGATGCGTCCTTTTTCGAAGTTGCCGCGGATGCGTTTCCGGATGTTCATTTCCACCTCATCGGCACACCCGGCGTCGCAGGCACATTCAAGAATGTCACCGAATATGGTCGCATGCCCTTTCGGGACACCTTGCCGTACCTGAAATACGCGGACGCGGGCGTTGCGCCATACAGTTACCGCGCGGATGCCGCCTATCTCGCAGATTCAAGCCTCAAACTGATGCAGTACGAGTATCTGAGACTGCCGGCCATCTGCCCTGTCTTCGCGGTTGGCGACAAGATCAACCGGCACGGATATGAACCCGGCGATCCCGGCTCAATCGTTTCGGCAATGACGGCAGCACTCGGATCGAACTTCGCCGATGAAGCATCCGAAGTGCTCGACTGGAAGGACGTCGCCAATCGTCTGCTTCACCTCGACCAGGATCAACCGCTCATCAATTCTTAAGCGAATTCGGATATTGATCGCACAGGAGCTCCCCACGAGCCAATCGCCGCGAACAGGTCCACTCCGGCGATGCAAACACTCCGTCGCAAGAACGGACCGCTCATCAACCGGGGCGCGGGACAGGGACACGAAGCGCGATCCAATGGCATCCATGCTGCGAATGTCGGTCATCAACACCTCCGCGGGCATGTTGTCCATGCTCATGGGCTTCGTGTGCAGCATCATTGTCGCGCGGACGCTCGGTGTCGAAGGCACTGGAATTGTCGCATATGCGCTCTGGTTCATGTCTGTCGCGACAGTGATCTCGGATTTCGGGATGCCGCAGGCGGCGCTTCGCTTCATTGCGCGCGATGCGGACGCCGAAGTCAGGAAGAGCCAGCTATTCCGGAATCTGCTCAGGCGTTTCATCCTGACAACCGGGCTGATGGCAGGTGGCATCCTACTTTACGCCCTCTGGCAGCAAAGCCAGGGCAACATGCCGGGATCAATGGTCTGGATCGCGACGACCGTCCTGTTCCTCAGCTACGCCTACGCAACAATGGCCATAGGCGCCGGCCAGGGTCTCGGGCAATTCGACCGGACGGCCGCAATGACCCTTGTCGGCTGTCTTGTCCAACCGGTGCTGGTATTCGCAGGTGCCTACGTGCTTGGCCCGGTTGGCGCGATTCTCGGCCACGCGACACGCCATCTGCCCCAGGCGCTTGATCTCCGGCGGTATGTCGGCAGCCCCCCTCCCCCGGATCGCAGACTACCGTACGATGTGGCGCTCTACGCGCGCAACAACTGGTATTCCGGCAGCATATTCGCGCTTTTTGGCGCGCGCATCGAACTCGCGATCATCGGCTTCTTTTTCACGTTCACCCAGGTCGGCTACTATTCGATCGGGCTGACGATGTCGGGCATGGTTGCGCAGTTCGCGATTTTCAGCCTGGCATTCGTCATTCCGCAATTCGGTGTCCTCCACGATCAAAAGGACGACAGGGCCATCCGGGCTGCCTTCGAGGGCACGATACGCTGGCTCGGAATCGTGATTGCGCCAATCGCCATCGGCGGCGCCTCGATCGCGCCGGACCTGATTCCGCTCGTCTTTGGCGAGGACTTCCGCCCTGCCGTCTGGCCGGCCGTGATCCTTCTCGGATTTTCCATTGCGCAAGCGCTCTCCTCCGTGATTTCCCGCGCGATCCTTGCGAAGGACCGCAGCGCCGACGAGCTGCGCATGACGATTGCATGGTGCGCAATCACCACTGTCTCGCTGCTCCTGATCGTTCCCGCCTTCGGCCCGATCGGAGCGGCGATTGCGCGTGCGGCGGCAAGCGTGCTGCTTCTGCTGATCCTCGGCATCTATTGCCGGCGCGTGCTCCAATTGCAGATCCCGGCGCTCGCGCTCCTGAAATGCATCTGCGCCGCCCTGCTTTGTGCCGGCACAGCCACGCTCGTTCTGTCCAGGATCGACGGAATCGCCGGACTTCTGATTGCCGTAAGCGCCGCCGCCGTGGTCTATCTCGGTGCGCTGATGGTGTTTCGCACGGTCCCGAAATCCGAATACGAACCGGTGCTGGCCAGCGTCCGCGATCGATTGCGCGGCCTGAGAGCAACGTAAAGCGCTGGTGCGCCAGTCGTGGTCACGTCGACGCGCCGCGATTAAGGCGATATTAGCCTGAAGCGTCTATGATTTGGCACAGACCGCTACTTGGAGTTGTTTGCCACCCACGGATGCAAGCCGCAGCCGGCTGGGTCTTGTGGTGGCGCGACGGGGGACCGGCAGTCATGCGACCAACCAACCGGAAAGACACATTCGAGCCATGTCCTTGACGAACACCTTCGGCGATCGTTTTGAAACGGTCCTCCACGCAACGCAAAAAATTCTTTCAAGGGAGGTGGTGAACGCCTTCTCGGTCAGCGTTTTCTCACTGATCGTGCTGGGCACGCTTGCCCTTGCCTATTTCAACCCGGTTTATAACTGGGACATCCTGGCCTATGTCGGCATTGCCGCCGAAGATCAGCTGGAAAGCCCCCAGGACATTCACAAGCTGGCCTATGGCGAGGTGAAGGAAGCGGCATCCGACCTGCAGTTCTACAAGGTCACGGCCAGCATCCCCTACCGGGTCAATCAGTACGAGCAGCCGGAGCATTTCGTTTCGCTTTTTCCGATGTTCCGGGTGAAGGTCGGCTACATCGAAGCGATCAAACAGCTTTCAACCGTGACAGACCGCGTGCATGCGACGACGATCATCTCAACCGTTTCTGCAGCGGCCATCGGGCTCTTCATTCTCTTCTGGAGTGCCCGGCAGAACTTCGTTCAGGGTCTGATGATCGTCGGCCCGGCCGCAATGCTGATCGGATACACCTTTTCAGCGCGCGAGGCGACGCCTGACCTCATGATGGCAGCCTTCGCGTTACCGGCGCTCTATTTCGTCTGCCGCGAGCGGCCTCTTTATGCCGCGCCTTTCCTGTTCATGATGTTTTTGGTCCGGCCGGACGGGCTCCTGCTTTTCTTTGCGCTGCTGCTTGCCGCGCTCGCCGTCGGCAGGGACCGGCTGATCTACCTCGCTCTCTTCGCCGGAGCCCTGTTGCTCTATTTCCCGATCACGAGTTCCGCCGAACACCCGGGCTGGTGGCCGCATTTCTATTTCTCGAATGTGGAGTACCAGGACGACATGCGCGGCTTCGACCCGGCCTTCGACGCGGTCCTCTACGTCAAGGCGCTTGTGGTCAATCTCGCGCGGACCGTGCAGGCCTTCAACTGGCTGATGGTTCTGGCGATCTTCCTGCTCGGCTTCGCACTGCTCTTGCGCAACGGCGCAAACGTCAGCAAGGGGCAATGGACGGCGGTCATCGCCATCACTTTGTGCATCGGCGGGAAATTTATCACCTTCCCGCTCCCGGACGACCGGATCTATCTGCCTTACATGCTGCCGTTGCTCGTTGTTCTCATGGAGATTTGGAAGCCGGTATTTTCGCTCGCGCGAGAAGGCAAACAGTCCGGGCACTTATGATGGATGGACCCGAACGGGGCATCACACGCAAAAAACGCCGCCCGAACGGGCGGCGTTTAATTAGTTTATGCCACTCAACCAACGAAAGTGACGATCGGTCTTCCGACCGGCGTAGGCATTAGGCTTTCTTGCGTGCCCGGAATGCTGCCATGCCGCCAAGAGCGGTCAGCAGCAGAATGCCGGCGGCCGGAACAGGAACAACAGTCGCGTTTACCTGCCAGTGACCAAGCTGCCTCGTCGTTCCAGCTGTCGTAGCGTCCACGCTGAATTCGTATGTTCCCGGGTTCAGGATGCCAACGAATGCACTTCCAGTGCCACTGAACATGAGGTCCATCAGCGGGTTGAAGAATGTTCCATCGAACCCGTTGCCACCATTGATGATTTCCGTGCCGGCATGCGGTTGCCAGCTGAACGTGATGTTGGTGGCCTGCGTGACCTCCATCTCCCACGCGTCTTTGTAACGGTTGGCGTCGCGGTGCTGAATCGTTCCGAAAATGTTGTTCTCAGGCCCGGCAAGGGTAAAGGAGGGATCATTGTCCCCCGGCACCTGGCTGAAATCGTCAACCAACGCAGCGCCTGCGTCGTTCGGGTTACGGGGATTCGGACCACCTTCGGAGATATCGCCGACGATCAAACCAGACGCCGGAGCCGCGATAGCCGTACCCGTTATTGCCAAAGGCAACGCTACAGCAGCAGCGATTGCCAAGCTAAGGATTCTCATTTGGTAACTCCTACCAATAATGTACATGCCCAATTATTATTATCCCGAGCCCCTGGAATGGGACTTTCTCAAAAGTTAATAATTCGTAAAATTAACATACCTTTAACGAAAGGTAAACAATAATATAAGAAGTAAAATCGTAATAAATTCAATATTTTAGTTTCTAGTTTTCGATAGTGTTAAATCCGCCGCACTCCACCTCAGGTTTTCCATCCCAAGGCGATGCAACCTTGAGAAGTCCTGCCACTCAATCAACCCAACCTGTCGCCCATACGTCAAATTCGCCAAGCCCGAACGCAACAACATCAGGTTTTGTTCGCGATTCCATCGCTTCCGGAGGGCGCCGACGCAACACGCGAACTTTCAAACACATCAACTCCAGCCGCCACACCGAAAATGGTGAACAGCCAAGATGGCCCGGACTTCCGGGCGCGCGTTCAAACCAATGCTCGCAAGACAAAAACCGGTAACGATCCCTGTGTGTGACCCCAAATGCAGCAAAAGACCCGCTCTCGAAAGAGCGGGCCACATGTTTTCCCGACGAGCTTACAGTTACGCTGCCTGCGACTTGATGAAGCCGTTGACGATGCTGACAATTCCCTTGGACAGAAGATCGTCGAGGGCATCGCAGAACGTATCGACATTCTCTGCCGTGCACACGAGCGGCGGCTCCAGGCGGATCACGTTGCGATTGTACTCCGTGAAGGCCACCAGGATGTCGTAGTCGCGCAGCAGCTGCGCGCCGATAAAGCCGGACAGCGACCCTTTCAGCTTTTCATCCAGAAGAGACAGCATTGGACGCAACACGACCGGCATGGTTTTCGAGAAGTCCTGGAACTCGAGACCGACCATCAGCCCCTCACCGCGCACATCCTTGATGATCTTCGGATATTTCTGCTGCAGTTGTTTCAGACGGGAAATCAGGTGCGCGCCGACATGCGCTGCGTTTTCGATCAGGTCTTCGTCGTAGAGAACATTCAGACCTTCTATGGCGGTGATGCTTGCCTCGCCGATCCCGCCAAACGTTGCCTGGGCATGGATCATGGCCGTTTTCGGAGACCCGTAGGCCTTCATGTAGACGTCGCGCTTCGCGATCATCGCACCCACGGCCGCCTTGCCCGCACCCAGCGATTTCGCCAGTGCGGTCACGTCCGGGACGACACCATAGTGTTCAAAGGCATAAAACCTGCCAGTTCGGCCATACCCGCACTGCACCTCGTCCGCGACCCAAAGGACGTTGTGTCTGTCGCACAACGCGCGAACGCCCTTCCAGTAGCTTTCCGGTGCGGAGATGATTCCGCCCCCGCCCTGGATCGTTTCCAGAACGACCACGCCGATATCGGGGTCCGCTTCAATCGCCCGGGTCAAGGCGTCCAGATCGCCGAACGGAACCTTGATGTGATTGTCGACGAGCTTGAAATCGCCCTGATAGAGATCCGAATCCGTGATCGACAGAACGCCCTTGGTCTTGCCGTGAAAGGAGTTGCCCGCATGGACGATCTTGCAGTTTTTCCTGCCTGACGCGCGTTCGGCCACCTTGACCGCCGCTTCCATGGCCTCAGACCCGGAGGACCCCAGGAACACCATGTCCAGTTCACCGGGCGAACAGGCTGCCAGGTTCTTTGCGAGCGCCGTGGCGTATTGGGACAGGAAGGCGATCGCTATTTCGTGGCGGCCTTCTTCCTGAAACCTCTGGCGCGCCGCGATCACCCTCGGATGATTGTGGCCATGTGCCAGCGATCCGAACCCGCCGAAGAAATCAAGGATCTTCCGGCCGTTCTGGTCGACATAGTACATGCCTTCGGCCGTCTCGATCTTGACCTTGTGAAACCCGAGCAGCTTCATGAAATGGAACTGGCCGGGATTGATGTGCTCCTTGAAGAGATCCGCCATCGTCCCGGCATCAAGCGCCTTGGCCTCCTCGACCGTGATCAGGTCCGGCTTGCTGGGATCGGGCAGGTCCGCGCCGGAATGCTCGAAGTCGTCACGAAGTGCGGTGTTCTGCATCATCAGGAATTCCTATTCTGCCGGCTGGGCGGTGCCCTGGCCGATGCCGGTGCCACTGTCTTTTTGCGCGCGGTATTCGTCGTAGGCTGCAATCAGCATGTCCTCGTCCCGGTACGCCGGAACCCAGCCAAGCTGCTGCTCGCCCTTGGAAACATCCAGAACGCACATCTCATCGGCGATCAGATACTGTTCCGGGTCCATGATCGGCATGTTCAGGGCATCGAACAGGTCGAGCGTCCGCTTGACCGCGAAGCCCCAGGTCGGCACGAGGAGCGACCTTGAATTCGCATGCCTTACCAGATCCCCCAGGAGCTTCCTGACGGGCGGCGGATCGATCGACCCGAGATTATAGGCCTCGTTCGGGACACCGGCCTTCCAGGCCTTGTAGGCCGCATCGGCGCAGTCATAGACGGAAATGAACTGGTAGGGGTTCTTGCCCGAACCGATCATCGGGACCGGCAGGTTGAGGTCGATCAGCTTGAAGAGTTTCGTCAGGATGCCCAAACGCCCCGGCCCGATGATGAGGCGCGGCCTGAACAGCGTTATGTGCATGCCGCGCTGCCGCCACTCCTGCGCAAGCGTTTCGGTGTCCAGCTTCGACTGGCCATATTCGCCAAGGGGTGAGACCGGGTGATCTTCGGTCATCGGATAGGTGACGGTGTGACCGTAGACCATGTCGGTCGTGTAGTGCACGAGCCTGCCGGCTCCGGCACGGTCCATCGCCTCGATGATGTTTTTCGTACCGTCGTAGTTGACCGGGTAGAAGAAGTCATGCCGCTTCGCGCGCACCTGGATCGGCGACAGCATTTTCGCCGACAGGTTATAGACCATGTCGTCGCCCGACATCGGTACCGCGGCAATCGCCTCCGGGTCCGTCACGTCGCAGTCGATGAAACGCGCCTTGGCATAGATGTGCCTGTTCGTGTCCGCGATATCGGCGACAATCACCTCTTCGCCTTCCTCGGCAAGGCGTTTCGCGAGCTGCCGGCCGACGAACCCGTCGCCGCCAAAGAGGATATGTTTCACTTCGAGGTCTCCTCAAGAGAAGCTGTTTGAACCTTGGCCTGCGCCACCACCGCGTCCTGTTTCGAGCCGCCCTGCGCAATGAAGACCGTGCCGACGCAGATCAGCGCGATCCCGAAAACCCGCATCGCGTTCAGGTCTTCGTGGAAGATGAAGTAGGTGTAGACGGCGACGACAACGTAGGCGAGCGACAGGAACGGGTAGGCGTAGGACAGCTCGACCTTGGACAGGACGTAGAGGTGCGATGCCATGGAAATCACGAAGGTACACAGTCCGAGGAAGACGAATGGCGTGAAGACAACCTGCAGCAGTTTGACGACCAGATTGCTGTGCAGTGAGCTGAAGTCACCGATCTGGGTCATGCCGTATTTCAGCATGATCTGTGCGGCGGCGTTTGTCAGAACCGTGAACAGAATGAAAGGCAGGTAGGTATTCATGCAAGGCCGTCTCCGCGCGCGCTTTGTATCATTCGGACTATCCCGACAATTCGATTAGATTAGATTAATTCGAAACTCTTTTTATTTACCCACCTTCGTATGAATAATATTTCGTTACTTGGATGATCTAATTTTTATTTGATTTCGATTGCCCTTTGATAACAAACTCCTAATTCAAGGCCGTTCTGCGCCAGAAATCCGAAAGGAGCGCCGGATCGCGCAGGGTCTCGAGTCTTTGCCAGTCGGGAAACGATGCCTTGAACGTCGCAGATGACATTCTGCGATCCTTGTAGGGGTTGATTGCACCGCCCGCCGCAAGGGTTATTTCATCCAGTTGTTGAAGAAGCCGCAGGGTCGGGCCGCCCCTGTCGGGAAAGTCCAGCGTCAGCGTGAAGCCGGCACGCGGGAAACTCATGAAGCCCGGGCTTCGTACCTGGCCGAACCGTTTCAGGACCGTCAGGAACGAACCGTGCCGGTTTGCCTGCGTGCACTCCAGCAGCTTTTTCACAGTCTCGAAACCGGCATCTTCCGGAATGACGCTCTGGTGCTGATGCAGGCCTCGCGGGCCATAGAGGCGGTTCCATCGCCCGATCCGGTCCAGCGGGAAGAAGAACTTTTCAAACCCGACCGTCCGGGTTGAAACACCGGCCGGTGCACCACGGAAGTAAGTCTCGTTGAACAGCCGGAGAAACGGTCCCTGCAGCGGGGTGACCGGAGGTGTGAACGGCACCTTGAACGGGGACACGCCGCTTGCAGCCGGATGTCCACCCTTCGTTTCATGATCACCTGCGATCAGGTGTCCGCGCCCGAAACGGCGCCCCTTGCTGATCGAGTCGAGCCATGCAACGGCATATTCGTGCCGTTCGTCAGCTTCCTGCGCAAGTCCGAAATATTCTTCAAGATCATTGAAGCGGGTCGTCTCCTGGCTAATCGACGACGCCCCGACGCGCATCAGCTGGACAGTCGCCCTGCGGATCAGGCCGGTCAAACCGAGACCGCCGACCGTCGCTTCGAAGAGACCGGTCGGGTCCCCGGGCCTGATGACGAGCGGCCCCCTGTCCGTCCGGTCCAGATGTATCTCGGTAACGTGACAGCCGAACGTTCCCTTTCGATGATGGTTCTTGCCGTGGATATCGTTCGCGATGGCGCCGCCAAGCGTGACGAATTGCGTTCCAGGCAAGACGGCGGGGAACCATCCCTTCGGAGCAACCGCATCGATGAGCTCGGAGAGCAGCAAACCGGCCTCGGCCTCCAGCAGGCCCGTCGCCTTGTCAAACGACAGGATCCTGCCGGCTGTTCGTGTGGCTATCGCGACGCCGGCAGCGTTCAGGCAACTGTCCCCATAGCTGCGGCCATTGCCATAAGGCAGTACGCTGCCGGATGCGCGCGCGCCTTCCAGAAATGCCTCGGGCTTCAAAATTTCGGAGGTTTCGACACTCAGTCCACCCCAGCTTTCAACATGCGCGTTCATGGACACTCACCAGACAGCGGCGACAAGGAACAGAAGCGCGCCGCACCCGATCATCAGCTGGCTGCGCCAGTCCTTCAAAATGAACACGATCGGATCCTCGTGCATCTCGTCGCGCCGGGCCAGAATCCAGATCCGCATGATGATGTAGAGGATCAGGGGACAAAGCAGCCAGATCATCTGAGGCACGGAATAGGCGCGCTCGATCGCGGGACTTTGAATGTAGAGCGCAAGCACGAGAACCGCTGCAAACCCCGACGTCATGCCGGCCTGAGAAATCGTTTCGAGATCAACGTGCCGGTAGCCACGCCCCGTGACTTCCCGCGATGCGGTTTCTCCAACCTGCTGCAGTTCGGTGAACCGTTTGACCAGTGCAAGCGAGAGGAAGAAAAACACCGAAAAGGCAAGCAGCCAGAAGGAATATTCAATGCTCGCGGCGACGCCACCGGCCAGAACACGGATCGTGTAGAGCCCCGCAAGCACGAACACGTCCAGCAGCAGCATGCGCTTGACCGAGAATGAATAGGCTGTCGTGATGAAAAGATACAGCGCCAGGATGCCCGCAAAACCGATCGGCAGAGCCGTGGAAATCAGGAACGCCATCGCGATCGAGCCGAAAGCAAGAGCGAGGCCGTTCGGTATGCTCAGCTCACCGCTCGCAAACGGCCGTTTCCACTTGGTCTTGTGGTTGCGGTCCGCTTCAAGATCCAGCAGATCGTTGAGGATGTAGATCGCCGACGCCGAGAGCGAGAAGGCGACAAAGGCCAGGACGGCGCTCAGGAACACCGATCCGATGAAGATCTCGTGCGCCATGACCGGCGGGACGAAGATCAGCGTGTTTTTCAGCCACTGATGCGGCCGCATCGCCTTCAGCGCCGCTTTCGCCTGGCTTCCACCCGCATCGATCCGGCTGGCACCCGACTGTTTCTGCCACCGGTCGGCCGCCCTGTCCGGAGCCACGACGACAGCTTCGGACGCGGCTTCGAACAGACAGACGTCATGATGCGAGTTGCCATAATACTCGAACCCAAGATCTCCCGCCTCGGCTTCGATCCGGGCAAGTTTGCGCCCCGAGGTCAGGTTGGTTTCTTCGTCGGAGGCGAGCACGGCGTCGAACAGGCCCAGATGTTCCGAAACGGCGTGGGCAAGTTTTTCGTTGGATCCGGTCGCCAGGACCAGCCGCCGTCCGAGCGCCTTCTGGCTTTCAAGCCCGGTCACGACTTCGGAGCGATAGGGCAGAACGGTCACGTCGATCCCGGCCGTTTCGGCCAGGCGGGCTTTGGTGTAGGCGATGCCTCTGAGGATCCAGCCGAACAACGAGAACACGATCAGGGGGTTGCGGCGCAATGCCTGGAACAGGCTTTCCCAAAGCAGGTCCGTGCGAAGCAACGTCCCGTCCAGGTCAACGTAGATCGCCCTGTTTGAAGTTTCTAAGCGCTGATCCATCACGCAGTTGCCCCGAGATCCAACTCGCCGTGTGACCCTCTTCGGAGCCATTGGAGCGAGATCTCTTTCCCTGATTGCCTTTGTCGTTTGCACACATGACGTGCTCTTTAAGGCATGAACTACCGGAAATTTCTTAGCACGCGCTTTAGAGAATTGCGGAAGCCCAATAATTATCGGGTATTTTTGCGTAATTTACGCTGATTTTGGACAAAACGATGCGCTTATACTTACCTGTTTCTTAATTTTAAGTGTTTGATTTGAGCTATTGCGACGCCGTCCAGCATTCAAGACAGTCAAACTGGAAACGCAGCGAAATCGGTGTGTCCGACCGTACACCGGAAACTGCCGGACTTCGCCTGCTCCAGGTGCCCGATCCGCCAGGTTTCGACGTCTTCTTGCGTCGCTCCGTATTTCGCACCAAGCCGGCTCCAGCCAGACAGAAACTCTTCCAGGAAGCCCGTGTCGGATGGGCCAACCTGCCAATCGGACTGGCCCTGAACCACCTCGTAACCGGCAGACCGGAACAGGTCGATGGCGTGCAGTGCCGCGCCCGGCCCCAGAGCGTTGCCGAAGCCCTTGTCCAAGAGCTGGTCGTTGTTCAGCGCATTGCGCATTGTCTCGTCAAGGGACGCAGCAGGTTCAAACCCGATCCGGCCGTCATAGGTCAAACTGGCAAGGAACGGTTTGCCGGCCGCGACCACACAGTTCACGAGTCGCTGAAGAAACGGCTCAGAAACCAGATCGAGGAAAGCCGACGTACTGAGAGCGTCGACCTCGGAAAAAGGCAATGTCTCGACAGCGCCTGCGAGATCGACCTGAAACACGGAAAAGTCTCCCGTGCCCTGTGCGTTCCAACGCGCTGCCGCCACCTCAAGCAGAGCCGGGTCGTGGTCCGTCAGGAGCCAGCCGGTGTCCTTGGGCAGGCGATCCTGCAACGCGGCAACCGTTGAACCGGCTCCGCTCGCAAGATCAAGGATCCGGGGTGCGGAGGAGGGCACATGTTGCAGGAACGCAGCCTCGACAGTCCGGTCTCTTGCGGCAACATCCAGCGGTTCTCGCAGCGCAAGCCATTCAGAAGAAAACCCGCTCATCGCCCGGCCCCGCGCAGGGCACCGGCAAACCGTGCCGCTGCATCCCTCCAGTCCGGAAGCGCTTCGGCCGCGCGCCTTGCCGCCCCGGCCATGTCGAGGCGCGTGCGTTCGTCGCTCAACAGCAGCTTCAGTGCGGCACGGAGTTTTTCGATGTCTTCCGTTCCGCAATAGATCGCGGCGCCGTCCGGAAGCGTGTCGGCAACAGCGCCGCCACCGCTGCCGATCACGGGAAGCCCGTGGGCCAGCGCTTCCGTGTAGGCCATTCCATAGCCCTCGTAGCGGCTGGCCAGAACGAAGACGTCCGCTTTCAGGTAACAGCCGGAAAGCTCCTCTGATGGGACGGCGCCCTCGAAGGTGACACGGTCGGTGAGCCCGAGCACGGCCAGTTGTTCCTGAAGTGCGGCATGGCACATCGGGTCGGCGTCAAGTCCGCCGACGATGTCCAGTTGCCAGTCGAATTCCCGAAGACCGTCGAGCGCGGCAAACAGCAGATCGTAGCCTTTGCGCCTGACGACCGTGCCCACCGAGAGCAGCCGAAGCTTGCCGGTGGTCCTGCGCGCCGTGAAGTCCTGCTTTTCGGTTCCCGGCAGAACGACCGTGATGCCATCAGCCGCAACACCAAAGAGCTCCGCGACCTGTGTGGCCGTGGCATGACTTGTGACGATCACGTGCCTGGCGTGTTCCAGCGCGCTGCGCTCGCTGTCAAGAAGACCTGACGCCAGCGCCCCGGACAATCCGGTTTCGCGGCACAGGGGATGATGGACCAGGGCGACCAGGTCGAGCCGGCCGGTAACAAGCGCGGCAGCCTCCGGCATGGCGCCGAAAGCGAGGCCGTCGACAGCCACCAGCGCACCGTCCGGCAGCCGTTCAAGCGTGGCCCGTGCCTGCGCAAGGGTCCCGGCATCCGGAAAGGGAAATCCCGCGCCCAGCGGCACCAGTTCCACCTGCCAGCCGAGGTCTCGCAGTCCGGCAATGATTTTCCTGTCGTAACCGTATCCGCCTGTCGGCGTATCCAGCTCTCCGGGGTAAGCGAAATAAAGCCTGTTCATGAGACGTCAGATCTTGGCCTCGTACCAGGCGCGCGCGACGTGGGATTCCGAAATCGTGACCCGCACGGCACTGAGTTCGTTTCCGGGACGGCCAAGCCGGCCTTCGCGCGCTGCCCTGGCAAGGTGATCGTGAATGTGCCTGGTCAGGAATTCCGTCGTCGTGTTGACGCCTGCAAACTCCGGAACATCGTCGAGGTTCTTGTAGTTGAGCGGCTCCAGAACCTCTTTCAGGGCTTCGTGAGCCCGGCCGATATCGATGACCACACCGTTCTCGTCGAGTTCCTCGGACAGAAAGGCGGCGTCGATGACAAAGGTCGCACCGTGCAGGGCCTGTGCGGGACCGAAAAGCTCCCCCTTGAAGGAATGGGCAATCATGACGTGGTCGCGAACTTCTACTGCAAACATTTCCTGGTTCCTGAAACTGCGGGTGAAACGGGTATCTGAGAAAAACCGAGCCCCGTTCTAGCAAGGTTTTTCGTCATAGACGACAAGGGTCATCAGCACATCTGACGCTTTGTTCAACAAATCGGGAAGCCGGTCCGGCAAGTCCGCGAAAGCGACCCTGTGGCTTAAGAGACAGTCCAGAACCGGGTCCTGCAGCAACGTCAGCGCTGTCTCCAGACGGCGCCTGTAGGTCCAGCGTGCCTGACGTTCCACCGCTATGCTGCCCACCTGGCTGGACACAAGTTTCAGGCGGCGGCAATGAAAGTCGGCACCCAGCGGAATGGCAACGTTTTCAGTGCCATACCAGCTCATTTCAATGATGGGCGTGCCGTCTCCGGCGCACCCCAGCGCCGTGGAAAGTCCGGCTGCCGTGGCGCTTGCATGAAACACGATGTCCTGGTTTCTCGGCGCGTTTTGCGGCAGTGCAAAAGAAAGTCCGAGAGCATGCGCAGTTTTTGCACGCTCAGGGTTTGTATCGATGACGGTGACCGTTGATCCGGGCAGCTGTCCGGCAACGTAAGCTGTCAGGAGACCGACGACACCGCCACCGACCACGCAGATGTGATCCCCAGGTGATGGTTTTCCGTCCCATATAGCGTTAATCGCTGTTTCCATATTGGCTGCAAGAACAGCACGTTCCGGCGAAACGCCATCTGGAACCGGCACACAGGCATCGGTAGGGAGAGTGAAGGCACTTTGATGCGGGTAGAGCGAAAACACGGTTTGGCCGGCAAGATCCGGATCGCCCTCACGCACCGTACCGACCGCGGCGTATCCGTATTTGACGGGAAACGGAAAGTCACCCGCCTGAAACGGTGCGCGCATGCGCTGCCATTCGCTCCGAGGAACCTCTCCTCGAAAAACAAGCCCCTCGGTGCCTCGGCTGACGCCGGAAAAGAGCGCGTCCACAAGCACCTCTCCGGCTTGCGGTCGCTTTGCCGCAACCGGCTTGATTTCGCAATGCATTTTTCTGGTGTACCACAACGCCCGAGCCTCGGCTGTGCCGCGCGTCACCACCCCTTTGTCCGTCATTCCCGTAACGTTCCGCTTGTTCATTTGGCCAGTGTCAATATCAGGACATTTTGACATGCGCACTATCGCCACGATTGCCCGGATTGGAAGTCACAAAAATGTTTCGAGTCTCTGACCCCTCCCATTCAGACATTTCAGCGCGCAAAATGACGGTTAGGCGTCTGGTCTTCGCCACGCTGCTTGCCATCAGCTTTTTCGGACTGACGGCGCTGATGGCGGTCACCCTGTCGCCCGGCGGGCTGACACCGCTCGATCTCTTCATTCTGCTTTGTTTCATGGTTACGCTTCCCTGGACGATCATCGGTTTCTGGAACGCGATCATCGGACTGCTCGTCATGCGGCTTTCGCGCGATCCGGTGAAAGCGGTCTGCCCGATCGAGCCCGGCAACGCCACCGCCCCCCTGACGAGTTCGACGGCATTGTTGTCGTGCGTGCGAGACGAGGATGTCGACGGTCTTGAGAAAAATCTCAGCGCGATGGTGTCCAACCTGATCCGGTCAGGCCACGCGCCGCATTTCAAGCTGTTCGTTCTGAGCGACACATCGCAGGACACGATCGCGCTTCAGGAACAGGAAATGGCGGCACGGCTGTCTCAGAGATTTGACGGGCAGATGGACGTTGTCTACCGCCGCCGGTCCCTGAACACCGGATACAAGGCAGGCAATATAGAGGATTTCTGCGAGCGCTGGGGCGATGAACACGACTTTGCACTCGTGCTTGACGCCGACAGCTACATGTCCGCGGACGCCATTGCGACGCTTGTCCGCCGCATGGAAGCGAACCCGAATGTGGGTATTCTGCAGAGTCTCGTGGTCGGCCTTCCGACCGACAGCGCCTTCGCGCGCGTCTTCCAGTTCGGCATGCGGCTCGGCATGCGTTCCTACACGATCGGCAGCGCATGGTGGCAGGGCGACTGCGGTCCGTACTGGGGTCACAACGCGCTTCTGAGACTTAAGCCCTTCAAGGAGCATTGCCGCCTGCCGGTGCTGCCCGGCAAGGGTCCGCTCGCCGGAACGATCCTGTCGCACGACCAGGTGGAAGCGGTCCTGATGCGCCGTGCGGGCTACGAGTGCCGCGTCCTTCCGCTGGAAACCGGCAGCTACGAGGACAATCCTCCGCACCTGCTGGAATTCGTCCGGCGGGATCTGCGCTGGTGCCAGGGCAATCTCCAGTATCGCCGCCTCATCGGCATGAAGGGTCTGAAACCGGTCAGCCGCGCGCAACTGGTTCTCGCGATCCTGATGTTCCTCGGCTCTCCCGCATGGATCGGCTTCATGGTCGGTGCCGCGGTGCTGGGAATGACAACGGACTATGCCCCCTATCGGGCGGATACGGGTGTCGTGATGTTCTTCACGGTGCTCAGCATGGTTTTCGCGCCCAAGATCGCCACCGTGATCGACGTGCTCGCGCGCCGCGACCTCAGAAAGGCGTTCGGCGGGCCAATCCGGATCCTGATCAGTTTCGGGTCTGAAATCGTTTATTCGGCCATGCTTGCGCCGATCATGGCGGTTGCACACACGATGTTCATGGGCGGTCTCGCCATCGGCAAGACGATCGGATGGGGCGCACAGGCGCGCGGCGTCGCTCGCCTTCCCGTGTCGCTGGCAATGTCCAAGCTCTGGCCGCAGACGCTTTTCGGCATCGTGGCATTCACCTGGTTCGCTTTCCAGCCGATCGAGCTTGTCTGGCCGATCCTGCCCATCGCAATCGGGCCATTGCTTGCAATCGGGATCGCCGTCGCGACCTCGACGAAGTCGCTCGGCAAACTCGGGATCCAATCAACGCTGTGGCGTATTCCCGAAGAGACCGCGCCACCACCGGAACTGGCAGCCCTCCACCTGGCGGCCCTGTCCAAGGGAGCGTCCCAGACGGCGGCGCAGCCCGGCATCGTCCAGGGCGACCCGGAACCCGCAGAGGTCTAATTCTGAAAGAAAAAAGTCCGGCTTTCGCCGGACTTTTGTCATGGAGCAAATCGCTCTAATCGATTAGGCCGCGTTGGACGAGGCGATCGGCTGAATGAGGAAGTCGTAGATCTCTGCAGCGTCCGCGGACGCGCGCACCCCTTGCGTTACAGAGCCGTCCCGAAGCTGCCGGGCGATTCTCGCCAGGGCTTTCAGGTGGTCCGCCCCGGCGCTTTCCGGTGCGAGCAGCAGGAAAACCAGATCGACGGGCTCATCATCAAGCGAGTCGAAATCAACCGGCTTTTCCAGTTTCGCAAACAGTCCCACCAAACGGTCCAGGCGCGTCAGCTTTCCGTGAGGAATGGCAATGCCATGACCGACACCGGTCGAGCCCAGACGTTCGCGTTGCAGCAGCGTATCGAAAATCTCGCGCTCCGAAAGCCCGGTCAACTCGGCTGCTCGGGAAGACAGTTCCTGAATTGCCTGTTTCTTGCTTTTGGCCTTCAGGCCGGCAATCACCGCGTCTTTACCCAGAAGATCACTGAGATCCATAAGTTCGCCTACAAGTCCTGGAAGCCGGCCTGCATCTGGAGGCCAGCTTCGTCCGCATCATCTATTCGGCGGCCTCTCCGGCCACCAGTGCAGGGTCTATCCACCCTATATTGCCATCCGGCCTGCGGTAAACAACGTTTACGCCGCCGTTTGCCGCATTTTTGAACATGACGACCGGTGCTTCGGTCAGGTCCAGTTCCATCACCGCCATGCCAACCGTCATCGTCTTCACCTTCGCCGAAGTCTCGGCAATGACGAGCGGATTGAAATCCGCCGGCAGTTCTTCGTCGTCCTCCGTGGAGGCCAGCACGTAAGACGCCGCTTCAAACGCTTCCCGACCGTTGCCATTGTGGCTGTGGTGGTCTTTGAGCTTCCGCTTGTAGCGGCGCAGCCTCTTTTCGATCTTGTCCGCGGCAACATCGAAACTGTTTCGCGGATCCTGATCCTGCGCGGACACCTGTAGCACGATTCCCGTGTCCAGATGCAGACTGCACTCGGACTTGAAGCCTGTGCCCTCCCTGCTGAGCGTAACGTGGCCAGTGAATCCACCCGTGAAATACTTCGACAGGGCATCTTCAATCCGGTCTGTGATGTGCTCGCGCAGTGCATCGCCCACATCCACATTTTTACCCGAAATCCGCAAAGCCATGGGGACCTCTTCTTTTTCTGTTGGCCGTTAGTTCATCGGCTGCAGCCGATGCCGAGACGCGAAACGTCCCAATTCCACAATGGACCAGTCAGCGCTCAAGCGCCATCCCCTCATTACGTCATGAGGGCGGTGCTATAATTGCGCTGACGCAAAGTGTCAATTGTAAATAAATAGGTGCGCGTCGACTGCGTTAGAATAGCGTATATCCAAGATTTTGTTTACGCGGACATCACAAAACAAAATCGAACTTGCACGGAAATTCAGGACATTGCGCGTGGTATCCGCATAGAGGTCAAAGCGCGCCTAAACGCTACAGTTTGGTGTTTTTCTCGCGCCTGCGCTGCACGGAAGAGCCGATTTTCATGGCCTCGCGATACTTGGCCACCGTCCGGCGGGCAATGTCGACGCCGTCCCCCTTGAGAGTTTTGACAATCGTGTCATCGGAGAGGATCGCTTTCGGGTCTTCAGCATCGATCATCGTCTTGATGCGATGGCGCACGGATTCCGCCGAGTGGCTGTCGCCGTCACCCGTGCCGGAGATCGCCGACGAAAAGAAATATTTCAATTCGAAGATGCCGCGCGGCGTCGCCATGAACTTGTTGGAGGTCACCCGGCTCACGGTCGATTCGTGCATGCTTATGGCTTCTGCGACCGTCTTCAGGTTCAACGGGCGCAGGTGTTCGATCCCGTAGGTGAGGAAGCCGTCCTGCTGGCGCACGATCTCCGTCGATACCTTGAGAATGGTCTTGGCGCGCTGATCCAGGCTCTTGGCGAGCCAGTTTGCGGTCTGAAGCGAGTCGGTCAGATATTCCTTCTCGGTCTCGTTGCGCGCGGTCTTGATCACCGTTGCATAATAGGTCTGGTTCACCAGGACCTTGGGCAGGGTGTCCGAATTCAGTTCCACCGCCCATGTACCGTCATTGGCCGGGCGCACGAAGACATCCGGCACCACCGGCTGCACCAGCGCCGATCCGAATGCGCTTCCCGGCTTGGGGTCCAGCGCCCGGATTTCAGCGATCATTTCGATCAGATCCTCGTCATCGACACCGCAGATCTTCCGCAGGGTCTGCAGCTCCCGTTTCGCAAGCAGTTCGATATTATCGATCAGTGCTTCCATTGCCGGGTCGAACCGGTTCTTGTCGATCAGCTGCAGCTTCAGACATTCGGCCAAATTGCGCGCGAATACGCCGGCAGGTTCGAACGTCTGCAGGACACCGAGCACCGTCTCGACCCGCGCGAGATCGACGCCCAGCTGTTCGGCGGTGTCGTTCAGGTCCAGGTAGAGATAACCGTTCTCGTCGAGCGAGTTGATCAGATGGCCGGCGATCAGCTTGTCCGCCTCGTCGCTGAGAGCCAGGTTCATCTGTTCTTCAAGCGATGTGCCCAGAGAGGCCTCTTCGGCGACAAAGGCTTCAAGATTATAGTCTTCGGATGCCGCACTGCTGGATGCATTCTTGTAGCTGTCGCCGGATTTCAGCTGGGCCGGATCAGGAGAGGCCGGGACGCCGGGTTCATCGGGAAAGACATTCCCAAGATCCGTGTCCATGCGGGACGCGATGGCTTCCGACCCGGTTTCAAGGTCGTTTTGCATCCAGTCGCCCGCGTTCGGCTCTTCGGCGCTCTCGGAGGCGCCGTTGACCGTGTCCGGCGTCTGTTCGGCAGCATTCGGCGCATCGGCGGCCGTGCTTTCGGCCCCTTCGCCGTCGCCTTTTTCAAGAAGCGGATTACGCTCGAGTTCAGCCTCAACATAGGAAACGAGATCAAGATTGGACATCTGCAGAAGCTTGATCGCCTGCATCAGTTGCGGCGTCATCACCAGCGATTGGCTTTGCCGCATCTCCAACTTTGTTGAAATGGCCATCGAGTTCCCAGGCGCGTGTAGCTTCTAGTGGTCTGCTTTTTGCTTCTTTGTTACAGACCCGCACTATACCCTAGCTCGACACTCGTCATCAAAGCGTAAATTGTTCCCCCAGATAAAGTCTGCGTACATCGGGATTCGTCACGATTTCCTGGGGCAGGCCTTCGGTGAGAACCTCGCCCGAGGCGATGATGTAGGCCCTGTCGATCAGGCCGAGCGTTTCGCGGACATTGTGGTCCGTGATGAGGACACCGATGCCGCGCTGGGTCAGGTGACGCACAAGTTGCTGGATGTCGCCGACTGCAATCGGATCGATGCCGGCAAAGGGTTCGTCAAGCAGCATGAAGGAGGGACGGCTGGCGAGCGCGCGTGCAATTTCCACGCGCCTGCGTTCGCCGCCCGACAGGGCGATACTCGGCGACTTCCGCAAATGCGTGAGACCGAATTCCGCCAGCAGCGAGTCGAGTTCCTCGCGCCGCTTCTGCCGGTTGGGCTCAATCACTTCGAGCACTGCGCGAATGTTCTCCTCGACCGTCAGCCCCCTGAAAATGGAAGCTTCCTGAGGCAGGTAGCCGATCCCCAACCGTGCCCGGCGGTACATCGGCATCTTGGTGATGTTGAAGCCTTCGAGAAGGATCTGCCCCTGGTCAGGACGAATGAGGCCGGTGATCATGTAGAAGGTCGTTGTCTTGCCGGCTCCGTTCGGTCCGAGCAGACCGACGGATTCGCCAGGCTTGACGGTCAGGCTTACATATTTCACCACCTGGCGGCGGCCGTAGGTCTTGCCGATGCCGTCGACCACAAGTGCCTGCGACAGGTCGTCTTCGGGCACCCCGTTGTCAGGCATGGTTCCGTGCAACCCGTCGTAATCCGAAGATGAAATCTTCACTTAAGAATATCCAATCAATCGCTGCATCCAGACCGTTTCGCACACCGGGACATGTCCACCGGTCCGGCACACAAAGTATCAGTTTTCTTCTACACTGTTGGGCATGATGCGCACCTTGACGCGCCCGCCGCCACCGCCGGAACCGGCAACCTTCCCCTTGGCCGCGGTCAGGTTCGCCTGCCCGGTCTTGAGGTTGACCGTCAACTTGTTGCCGACCACCACATTGGGGCCCTGGCTGAGAACGACTTCGCTTCCGGTCATCACCATGATTTCCTTGTTCATGTCGAAGCTTGCCGCGTCGCCCTTGGCGGTCTGGTCCTTGGATGTGACGAAAACACCGCCCTCCGCCTCAAGGCGCGAAATGCGTTGCTGAACCGCCCCTTCACCGGTGGACGCACCCGAGCCCGCGTAAAACACCTTCAGCCGTTCCGTTTCGAGGCTCGTTTCGCCCTGCACGACGACGACATCCCCGACAAAGGTTGCGGTGTTGTTGTTGTCCTCGACGAGAAGCTCGCTCGCCTCAATCTCGATCGGTTCTCCGTCGTTCGATCCGAACCCGGCGAAGGAATCGGAAAAGGTCTGCGCCTGCACGGCCGATGAAAGGAAAACGGCGGCAACCCCAAGAGCAAGGCGTTTCAAAACTGTCATCTGCTATTGTCCTTCCGAAGCCGGATTGATCGTCATCTTGATGCCATCGGCAAACCGGACGAGGCCATTTGCCTTATCATATGAGAGATTACCGGACTGAACATGCCCTTGATCGGAGCGAATTGAAACCGGCTCGGATGTTTTCATGGCGCCGGTCTTCAAATTGACGTCCACAACCGACAAATCGACCGTGTAGCCTTCGCTCCATTCGATCTGTATGCCCTCGTAAAGGCGCAAGGTTTCAGCGGCGTTGTCATAGGTGCCCTTCAGGGCAATGATCTCGGCACTTTCGTCCTTTCCCAGGACAATGTCCGCGCGGATCGTCTCCAGATCTATGATCCGGGGATCGCTCAACCTCTGGATAGCCCGGCGCGCGGTGACCTTGTAGGACCGTTCGCCGTCATGACCGGACAATTCGGGATGATCCATCACCAGTCCCTCGCTCGTCAGCATCATGTTGGCAACACCGAAACCACTCAGGACGTTGAACAGCACAACGAGCCCGGTCATGCCCACCAGGATCAGCAGACCGATCGCCGGGAAGGTCCAGCGCAGCAGGCGCACCAGCAGGCTGTGACGGCGCGCCGCCCGCTGCACACGGCTGAGCTGATGCCCGGGAACTGCACGCCCCATATTTCCGCTGGTGATACTCAACACACTCTCCAACTGCGGCAAAGCCGCCGATCATTCGCGCTGCCGTCCTCAGGAATGCGCAAAAATGTCCGTTTCTTCCCATCCCTTGAGATCAAGTTCGGCGCGCGTCGGCAGAAACTTGAAACAGGCATCCGCGATATGGCTGCGCTCTTCCCGCTGCAGCATGAACTCCAGTTTTCTCTTCAACGCATGCAAGTGCAGCACATCCGAAGCCGCATAGGCCAGCTGCGCATCCGACAGGGTTTCCGCCGCCCAGTCGGAACTCTGCTGCTGCTTTGAAAGATCAACCCCGAGCAATTCACGGGTTATGTCCTTCAGGCCATGCCGGTCCGTGTAGGTCCGCACGAGTTTCGAAGCGATCTTGGTGCACCAGACCGGCTCGACCTCGATGCCTAGATAGTGCCGGAGCACGGCGACATCAAACCGGGCAAAGTGAAAAATCTTCGGTTTGGCCGTGTCGGTGAGCAATCGGGCAAGGTTGGGCGCCGTGCTCTGTCCGCGCGCGATCTGGACGACATCCGCCGTGCCGTCACCGGCGGAGAGCTGAACAACACACAACCGGTCGCGGTGCGGGTTGAGCCCGAGGGTCTCGGAATCGACCGCAACGGCCTCCGCCGTCTCGTAGGCCGTCAGATCAGGAAGATCTTCCTTGTGATATCTGATGGTCATGTCGCGCGGTCTCCTGTTGCCTTGCCGGATATGTCTTACATACCGGAAATGTTTGACCGTGAGGTAAAACATGCGGCCGGTCGTGGCAAGCGCATTGCAGCTTTCGAACTTTGAAGACGCTGCGTCAGAAGCGGAAACCGCTACTTTTTGATCCGAAAGGCCTCATGACAGGTCTTGCAGGTCCCCGCGACCTTGCCGAAAGCGGCGGCGACGACTTTCTGCTCAGCTCCCTGTGCCGCCAATTCCTTGAGCGTCAGTGCTGAGGATTGCAGGCTCTCCGCATAGGAGGAAAACTCCGGCCAATCCGCCCAGATCTCCGGGCTGGCCTCCGAAGGGTGCTGGAGACTGCCTTCGGGAAACAACCCTGTCATCGCATCGCCCGCGTGCGCGGCAATGGCATTTGCCGCACTGCCGATCTCCTGCGGATCATAGGCGGCGGTGCCTTTCAGCATTTGCCCCACCATCTTGACGTTGCGGCTGATCTCGGTCATCGCGTCCATGCGTTCCTTGACGATCCCCGTCGCACCGCCATGCGCCCATGCAGCGCCGGCGGCCAAAGCAAGCAGGCCCACAGCAAGCGCCGTCGAACGTGTTCCGACTTTCATCTGGATGATCTCCCTCCTAGTAAATTCCGTTTGCCCGCTGCAGCGACCTCACATACGCGACAATCTTTCCAACATCGTCCTGGCTCACCGTGTCCACGGGCGGCATGTTGCCGAAGCGCCAGTGGTGCGAGCGGACACCCTGTGCAGCCGCCAGGAAAAACGAGCCATCCGAGTGGTGACCCGGCTCATAGATCTTGTGGACCAGAGGCGGCCCCAATCCCTCGCGCCCGTCAGCGAGGTCTCCATGGCACATGGCGCAATTGCCCCGGAAAAGTACCTGTCCTTCCAGCGCAACCGCAGTCAGGTCCGGTACGCGAACCTGAACCATCGCACCGCTGGCCGCGGAGGGCTCCGGTGCCTGCAGATGTCGTGTCAGCCAGAAAACCGCACCGCCCATAACCAGGACGAGCGACACAGTGACGGTTGTCAATTTCCGCATCCGGCTCATCGTGACCGTCCCCGCATGTCCTTGTCCGGATCGCTCCTGCCGGCAAGATCATCAATGATCGGACAGGTTGGCCGGTTGTCGCCGTGACAGGCATCGGACAGCGTCGTCAGGACCCTCTTCAGGGATATCAGCTCATCGATCTTCCGATCGATTTCGGTGATCTTGGACTGCGTGATGGCTTTCACGTCGGCGCTGGCCCTGTTGCCATCTTCGTAAAGCGACAGCAATTCGCGGCATTCCTCGATGGAAAATCCGAGACTGCGCGCCCGCTGCAGGAATTTCAAGGTCTGCAGGTCCGTGTCCGAGAAGTCGCGATAGCCGTTTTCGCTGCGGAGCGGCCTGACGAGACCGATATCCTCGTAGTAGCGGATCGTCTTGACGGGAAGACGGCTTTGTTCAGATGCGGTTCCGATGTTCATTTCTGCACCTCAAAACTTCAGTGTGCGTAAACGCAACGCATTCGTGATCACGGACACCGAAGACAGGCTCATAGCCGCTGCGGCCAGCATCGGAGACAACAAGACACCCAGGACCGGGTAAAGCACGCCTGCCGCGATCGGTACACCGACGGAGTTATAGGCGAAGGCAAAGAAAAGGTTCTGACGGATGTTCTTCACCGTCGCGCGGGCGAGCGTACGCGCCCGCAGGATGCCTTCCAGGTCCCCCTTGAGCAATGTCAGGCCGGCACTTTCGACCGCAACATCCGCGCCTGTCCCCATGGCCAGGCCGACATCGGCGGCAGCCAGAGCCGGTGCGTCGTTGACCCCGTCTCCGGCCATTGCCACCCGGTGGCCACGGGCCTTGAGTTCTTCAACGAGTTTCTGCTTGTCTTCCGGCAGGACACCGGCGCGCACATCGTCGATGCCAAGCACGGCGGCAACCGCTTCGGCTGTTCGCGGAGCATCGCCGGTTGCCATGACGATCTTCACGCCGTCGGCATGAAGCGCATCGATCGCCGCCCTTGCATTGTGTTTGACCGGATCGGCGACGGCAATGACCCCCTGCAAGACGGCCTCGCCTGAAATTTCCCTGACAAGATACAGGACGGTCTTGCCGAGTTCGGCCAACTCTTCGGCACGGCCCTGCAGCGAGCCGGGATCGGCGCCGGTCTCTTTTGCGAATGCCGCGTTGCCGAAGGATACACGGCTTTCTCCAACCATCGCGGTGACGCCCTTGCCCGTCACGGCCTCGAAACCGGTCATTGCGGGGATGTCCAAATCTCTTTCGCTTGCGGCTTCCAGGATCGCTTCGGCCAGGGGATGCTCCGAGCCCTTTTCGAGCGCGGCCGCCAGCGACAGCATGTCATCGTCCTTCACGCCGTCGCCGGCAAGAATGTCGGTCACGGCCGGCCGGCCCTCCGTCAAGGTCCCGGTCTTGTCGACGACAATGACATCAACTTCAGCCAGGTGTTCCAGACTTTCGGCGGTCTTCACAAGCACACCGGCCTGCGCGCCCCGGCCCGTCGCCGTCATGATCGACATGGGCGTCGCCAGCCCGAGCGCACAGGGACAGGCGATGATCAGGACCGAAACGGCGGCGACAATGCCGTGCACGAGAGACGGGCTGGGTCCGAAGACCAGCCAGGCGAAAAAGGCGAGAACCGCGACCGCGACAACGGTCGGGACGAAGTAACTTGCGACGCGGTCCGCGAGGCCCTGGATCGGCGCGCGGGAGCGCTGCGCGGAGGCGACCATCTCGACGATCTTGGCGAGCATCGTGTCCTCGCCGACAAGCTGCGCCTGCATGACCATGGAGCCGGTCTTGTTGAGCGTGCCGCCGGTGACCTTGTCTCCGGGCTGTTTTTGCACCGGCACCGGTTCGCCCGTGACGAGGCTTTCGTCGACGGACGAAGTTCCTTCCAGCACAACGCCGTCGACCGGTACCGCCTCGCCGGGACGGACGCGCAACCGGTCACCGGCCAGGATGTTTTCCAGGGGCGCGTCATATTCTTCGCCGTCCTCGGCGACGCGCCGCGCCGTCTTGGGCGCAAGATCGAGCAGGGCGCGGATGGCGTCCCCGGTGCGTTCTCTCGCGTTCAGTTCCAGGACCTGGCCGACAAAAACCAGAGCGATGATCACGACGGCCGCCTCGAAGTAGACAGGCATGTGTCCGCTTGCCGCCTTGAGTCCGTCCGGGAACAGGAACGGCAGGAAGGCGGCGATCATGGAATAGAGATAGGCCGTCCCAACCCCGATCATGATCAGGGTCCACATGTTGAAATGCCGGGTGACAAGCGACGTCCAGCCGCGCTGGAAAAACGGCAGGGCGGCCCAAAGAACGACCGGCGTCGCCAGAATCGCCTCCAGATAGATGGCGACACCTTCGCCGATCCAGTCGCGGACCGGCACCCCGACCATCGGTCCCATGGTCAGGACGAGGAGCGGTATGGCGGCGGCAACACTGACCCGGAGACGGCGGGTGAAATCGATCAGCTCGTGGTTGAGTTCGTCCGACACACCGCTCATCGGCTCCAGGGCCATGCCGCAGATGGGACATGTGCCCGGACCTTCCTGAACGATTTCCGGATCCATCGGGCAGGTGAAAAGCGAACCGGAGGCGGATTTTTCCGCATCCAGCTTCTTCTTTTTCTCATTGTTGCCGGACAGGTAGAAGTAGGGGTCGGCGTCGAACTTGTCGTGGCACTTCGGATTGCAGAAGTGATAAATCTCACCCTTGTATTTCAGCGACGGCTTGCCCTTGCCCAGCGTCACCGACATGCCGCAAACCGGGTCGATGGCCTGGCCGGGATCTGTGGGGCTTTCCAAAGTGGCTACGGTTTCCTGCATGATCGGCGCGCTCTTCATCAAGGATGATTACCGCGTCAGTTAGGGCCTCCAGTCACTGGAAGGTCAATCTGAAAAACCACGTAGATCGTTGACCGGCAACACCCGGGCACGGGCGCGGACAGTTCTATCCGGCCTTTTGCTTCAGGCTCGACATCAGATTGTGGAACTTCTCGCCTTGCACGGCGACATGATTGCGCAAGGCGCCGGCCGCGTCGTCCGGGTTGCCACGGGCGAGGGCCTCGACGATCGCCTCGTGTTCGGCCATGGACTGGGCCATGCGTCCCCGGAACTTCAGCTGCTGCCGCCGGAACGGTTTCAGGCGCTTGTGGAGTTTCGTCGCCTCCTGCTCCAGGAAACCGTTGCCCGATTGCCGGTAGATCGTCTTGTGGAAGCGTTCGTTTTCGGCGTAGTACCCGTCCGTGTCACGGGCCTCGACGGCCATCTGGCACCTGGCGTTCGCGTCCCGAAGTTCTTCAATCGCCTCATCGGAAATCCTGAGAGCGGCCAGGCGGCCACACACGGCTTCAAGCTCCGCCATGACCTCGAACATTTCCATCAGCTCTATCGGCCCGGGCTGGCGCACGAACGCGCCGCGACGCGGCACAAGTTCCACCAGGCCCGACAGAGCCAACCTTTGAAGCGCCTCGCGCAAGGGCGTTCTGGACACGCCGAACTGCTCGGCGAGCCTCACTTCGTCGAGACGGTCCCCGTTCTGGAAAATGCCGCTGAAAATGTGCTCCTCGAGCGCTTCAGCAATGTTGTCGGCACGCCGTTGTTCCATGACTTTTCTTCTAGTTCGGCGGGCGCTGAAACGCAAACCCGTAATTTTTGTATACAAGATTGTTGACTAAAAATACAGAACGATCTTACACTGCCCGCGCCGTCCGGGAGGAATTCCCGTTCGGGCACTTCGGGAGGAAAACATGAAATCAATTTTGAAAGGCGCGGTGGCGACCCTTGCCGTCATGAGCACTGCGACGCTGGTTCAGGCGACGGAACTGCGGTTGTCTCACCAGTGGTCCAATAAGGATGTCCGCCATCAGGTGGCGCAGATCGTGGCCGATGAGGTTGCAGCCGCGGATGTCGATCTGGAGATCAAGATCTTCGGCTCGAAGTCCCTGTTCAAGCCGCGCGAGCAATACAAGCCGCTCAGCCGCGGCCAGCTCGACATGACCGTGTTCCCGCTGAGCTATGCCGGTGGCCAGCAGCCGGCCTATAACCTGACCCTCATGCCGGGTCTGGTGAAGAACCACGACCACGCGGCGCGCCTCAGCGATTCGCCCTTCATGGACGCCCTGGAAGCGAAAATGGCGGACGACGACGTGATGGTGCTGGTGCATGGCTACCTGGCCGGTGGATTTGCCGGAACGGACAAGTGCATCACCAGCCCGGACGATGTGAAGGGACTACAGACGCGCGCAGCGGGCAAATCCTTCGAACAGATGCTCGCAGGTGCAGGTGCATCAATCGCCTCCATGGCGTCTTCGGAGATCTACAACGCGATGCAGACCGGCGTTCTGCAGGCGGCCAACACGTCGTCTTCCTCGTTCGTCTCCTACCGCATCTACGAACAGGTCAAGTGCTACACGCCCGCAGGCGACGTTGCCCTCTGGTTCATGTACCAGCCGCTTCTGATGAACAAGTCGACCTTCGAGGGCCTCACCGAAGCGCAGCAGCAGGCGCTTCTGGCCGGTGCCGAAAAGGCCGAAGCATTCTACCTTGCAGAGGCAAAGAAACAGGATGCGGCCTCCGTTCAGGTGTTTGAGGAAGCCGGTGTCGAGATCGCGCAGATGAGCCCGGAAGACTTCGAAGCCTGGCGCAAACTGGCAATGGAGACCTCGTACCAGAAATTCGTTGAAGAGGTTCCGGACGGGCAGGACCTGCTCGACAAGGCTCTCGCCGTAGAGTGACACACTAGGTGGCGGCCTCTGGCCGCCACGCTTTTTCTTTCAATCCCGGATCTTGAGGGAGTCGGTAATGGCCGGCCATAGCTCCTCTGTTGCCGCGCGCACGGGAAACAACCCGTTCCTGCGCGCCGTCGCAGCCATCTCAACCCTGGCAGGCTGGTGCTCGTCGGCCATGATCGTTGCCGCGGTGGCAATTACCTGCCAGATGATCTTCGTGCGGTTCGTCCTCAACGGGTCGACGGTCTGGCAGACAGAGGCGGTCATCTACCTCGTGATCGCAGCGACACTTGTCGGACTGCCCTATGTCCAGCGCCTGCGCGGGCACGTGAACGTGGATCTCATTCCGCTTTCGCTCGGGCCCCGCGCGCGTTTCCTGCTCGCCATGCTCACCTCCGTCCTGTCGATCGTGATCGTGTCTATCATGCTGTGGTACGGGTTCGAATACTGGCATTACGCCTGGGATCGCGGCTGGCGCTCAGACACGGTCTGGGGCGTCAGGCTCTGGATCCCCTATCTCGCCATTCCGGTCGGCTTCGGTCTGCTCCTGCTTCAGCTGATCGCTGATCTGGTCGCCGTCCTGACCGGAACCGACAAACCGTTTGGCCTGGAGTAAGCGAGATGGATCCTCTTCTTCTGGGCGCAATCGTCGCCATTGCCACAATCCTGGTTCTCTTTTCCGGCGTCTCGGTCGCCATCGGCCTCCTGATCGTTTCCGCCGGTTTCCTGATCATCTTCGACGGTCCCCGTTCGCTGGAACTCATGCCGGAGATCCTGTTCGGCAAGCTCGACAATTTCGCGCTCCTGTCGATCCCGATGTTCATCATCATGGGCGCATCGATCGCCTCGACGCGCGCCGGTGCCGATCTCTACGAAGCGCTGGAACGATGGCTGACGCGCGTTCCGGGCGGCCTGGTGGTCTCCAATCTGGGTGCATGCGCGCTGTTCGCGGCCATGTCCGGCTCGTCGCCGGCAACATGTGCTGCCATCGGCAAGATGGGCATTCCGGAGATGCGCAAGCGCGGGTATCCGGATGGTGTCGCCGCCGGCTCCATTGCCGCAGGCGGAACCCTGGGTATCCTGATCCCGCCCTCCGTCACAATGATCGTCTACGGCATCGCGACCGAGACCTCGATCGGCCGGCTGTTCCTTGCCGGTGTCATTCCCGGCCTGTTGCTGGTCGGCCTGTTCATGGCCTGGTCGCTCTATTCGACCTGGCGGTCCGGCGAAGGCAAACGCCTGAGTTCGGGCAGTTACACCTGGGGGCAGCGGTTTGAAATCCTGCCGCGCGTCCTGCCCTTCATCGCCATCATTCTGGGCGTGCTCTATGCCATGTATGGCGGTGTCGCAACACCGTCAGAGACGGCCGCGGTGGGTGCGCTGCTGTGCCTGATGATCGCGATGATCATCTACAAGCTCTGGCAGCCCCAGGCACTTTGGGTGGTGCTGCGCGACAGTACCAAGGAATCGGTGATGATCCTGTTCATCATCGCCGCCGCAGGCGTGTTCTCCTACATGCTCAGCTCCCTTTTCATCACGCAGTCGATCGCCGAGTGGATCGGCACGCTGGATGTCAACCGCTGGATCCTGATGGGGGCGGTCAACATCTTCCTGCTGATCGCCGGTTTCTTCCTGCCGCCGGTCGCCGTCATTCTGATGGCGGCTCCGATCCTCCTGCCGATCATTACGACAGCAGGTTTCGACCCGATCTGGTTCGCGGTGGTTCTGACGATCAACATGGAAATCGGGCTGATCTCTCCGCCCGTGGGCCTGAACCTTTACGTGATCAACGGTATCGCGCCGGACATTTCGCTGAAGACGATCCTGACCGGCTCCCTGCCGTTTGTCGGATGCATGGTGCTGGCGATCATCCTTCTGTGCCTGTTTCCGGAACTGGCGACCTGGCTTCCCGACGTGGTCATGGGGAAAGCGGTATGACGCTGTTAGCCGACCTTCTCTCAACGGTCTTCGAGCGCCGTTACCGGCTCCCCGGACGCTATTTCAGGAACGAGCGTCCGCTTGAGGACCTCGCAGACGAACTGGTCGGCTCGGCGGGCGAGACGTCGGGCCTTGCGCTTGCACAGGACATCCTTTCCGGTTTCGACAACCTGAATGACGAAGAAAAACTCGTCTTCTTCCAAACGATCGCCGGCAAGCTCAACATCGACGCGGAAAAGGTGCGGGCCGCACTCAATGCCTATGAACAGTCACCTTCCAAGGCAACGTACCGCGATTTCATGACGGCCGCCGAGCCACGCCGGCAGGAGCTATTCCGGCGCCTGAACAGGGTGCCGGGCGCAACGGGCACGCTCGTCGACATGCGCGCGGACCTGCTCAGGCTCGGCGAACAGGACCCGGATCTCGACGCGCTCGATCTCGATCTCAGGCATCTATTCGCATCCTGGTTCAATCGCGGCTTCCTCGTGCTCAGGCCGATCAACTGGGAAAGCCCGGCGCACATACTGGAAAAGATCATCGCCTATGAAGCGGTGCATGCGATTCACAGCTGGGATGACCTGCGCCGCCGCCTGGAACCGGCTGACCGGCGCTGTTTTGCCTTTTTTCATCCCTCCATGCCGGACGAGCCACTGATTTTCGTGGAGGTCGCCCTGACCAAGGGCATCGCCAGCTCGATACAGTCCCTCCTGGCTGAAGACCGGGAAGCGCACGCGGCAGAAGATGCCGATACGGCCGTGTTCTATTCAATCTCGAATTGCCAAGCCGGTCTCGCCAACATTTCATTCGGGAACTCGCTGATCAAGCAGGTCGCTTCCGACCTTGCGGCCGAACTCGGCGGGCTGAAGACATTCGTGACCCTGTCTCCCATCCCCGGGCTGACGCGCTGGCTCGACCGTGAAGGCGACGAATGGGCAGATGATCAACCGGACCAGATGAAGGCCAAGGCGGCGCACTATCTCCTGAATGCCAAGTCGCGGGGCGGGCGGCCCTTCGATCCGGTTGCCCGGTTTCACCTTGGCAACGGCGCGATCGTTCATGCCGTCCACGCCGAGGCCGACACGTCCGAAAAGGGGCATGCCCAATCGGGCGGCGCGATGGTGAATTATCTTTACGATCTCTCCAAAGTGGCGCAAAACCACGAGAAATTCGCAACGACACAGGAAGTCATGGCCACGGACGCAGTCAGGTCGCTCGCAAGATCCGCTGCGCTCAACAAGAACAGAAAAGGTGATGCCAATGCCAAACCCACTCTTTGACAGCCTCTTTGGCATTCATGCCGGCAAGACGACACCGTTTCTGCGATTGCTGGACGGGCACACCGTTACCCATCAGGCCTTTCTGGAAAAGACCGCCAGAATCGCGAATTTTCTGACAGGACTCGGGCTGACCGCCGGTGACCGCGTTGCCGCCCAGGTGCAAAAGTCGCCGGAAGCGCTCGCCGTTTACGCCGCCTGCGCACAGGCCGGTCTCGTGTTCCTGCCGCTCAACACGGCCTATACGGTCGAGGAACTGACCTATTTCATAGACAACAGCGGAGCGTCCCTGGTCGTCTGCGACAGCAAAAGCGAAGCCGATCTCAAGCCGGTTGCGGACAGCCTGGGGGCAAGGCTCGAAACGCTGAACGCGGATGGCTCGGGTTCCCTGAGCATGGGGGCGAGCGGCATGGAACCGCACTTCGCGACCGTGGAGCGCAGCGGCGATGACCTTGCCGCCTTTCTCTACACGTCCGGAACGACAGGCCGGTCCAAGGGCGCCATGCTGACGCAGAACAATCTCCTGTCAAACGCCCAGACGCTCGTCAACGAGTGGCGGTTCACGAACGAGGACGTGCTCCTGCATGCCCTGCCGATCTTCCACACGCATGGCCTGTTCGTCGCAACCAATGTGACCCTTGCGGCTGGCGGCAGCATGATCTTCATGCCGAAATTCGACCAGGACGAGATCATTGCGCACCTGCCCGAAGCGACCTCGATGATGGGCGTGCCGACATTTTATACGCGGCTGCTGGGCGATCCCCGGTTCACGCGCGACCTGGCCTCCCGAATGCGCCTGTTCGTTTCCGGGTCCGCGCCGCTTCTCGCCGAGACGCATGTCCAGTTCGAGGAACGGACGGGGCACCGTATCCTGGAACGCTACGGCATGACCGAGACGAACATGAACACGTCCAACCCCTATGACGGCGAGCGGCGTGCGGGAACCGTCGGCTTCCCGCTTCCGGGCGTCGAGTTGAAGATCACCGACCCGGATAGCGGGGCGAGCCTGCCCCAGGGCGACGTCGGACAGATCGAAGTGCGCGGCCCTAATGTCTTCAAGGGCTATTGGCAGATGCCGGAGAAAACCGCGGCAGAACTGCGCAGCGACGGATTTTTCATCACCGGCGATCTCGGCCGCATCGACGAGGACGGATACGTTCACATCGTCGGACGGAACAAGGACCTGATCATTTCCGGCGGCTACAACATCTATCCGAAAGAAATCGAGCTTGTTCTCGACGATCAGCCCGGCGTTCTGGAAAGCGCGGTGATCGGCGTGCCGCATCCCGATTTCGGTGAAACGGTGCTGGGTGTGATCGTGCCGGAGAAAAACACGTCCCCGGACCTTGATGCGATGCATGATGCGGTCAAGGCATCGCTCGCCCGGTTCAAGCATCCGCGGAAACTCATCCTGCTGGACGAATTGCCGCGCAACACGATGGGCAAGGTGCAGAAAAACGTCCTGCGGGATGCCTACAAGGACATGTTTGCGTCGGCTTGACAGATGGCCGATCTCTTGTCCGCCGGCTTCGGCAATGCAATTTGCTTCTCGCAGCGATTGACTGCATGAGACTGGCGGACTAGCTTGGCGCATCAATTCCACACGAACCGGGGGGAGGATCAAATGACATATTTTCGATATCATGATCGAACCCGCGGTCCCGTCCAGGCCCTGCAAACGCGTTTGTAGGGCTGATCGAAGGACACAATCAACGTCACGACGATCTGCCCAAAAGGCGGCTCAAGAAGCCGCGTATCCCGGTTTGAAAGTTGTGACACATGTCTTTGATCAATCTGCGCAATCTTGGCGTTGTTCTCTCCGCACCCCTGTTTGAAAATCTGGACCTGAGCCTTGAAAAGGGCGACCGGATCGGCCTCGTCGCGGCAAACGGCACAGGCAAATCCACCTTGCTGCGCGTCATTGCGGGCCTTGCCGAGGCAACTCACGGCGAGATGACACTGGCAAGGGGCACGAAAGTCGGGCTTGTGTCCCAGGATGTTCCGGACAGCCTCGCGAACCTGCCGCTCTACGATGCCGTTCTGTCCGCCCTCGCACCGGACGAGGTGGAGACGGAAAGCTGGCGCGCCGATATCGCGTTGAACGATCTCAGCGTTCCGGAGACCCACTGGCATCAGCCATTGAACACTCTGTCTGGCGGCTGGCAACGGGTCGCACTGCTTGCCCGGGCCTGGATAAGCGAACCCGATGTGCTGTTGCTGGACGAGCCGACGAATCACCTGGATCTCAACCGGATCGGCATTCTGCAGGACTGGATGGTGACGGTTGCCCGCGGCACACCGATGATCATCGCGAGCCATGACCGCGCGTTCCTCGATGCGGTTTGCAGCCGCACCCTCTTTCTGCGCCGCGAGGAGCCGCAGCTGTTTTCCCTGCCTTACAGCAAGGCTCGTCAAAGCCTGGCGGAGCTGGACAGTGCCGCCGAACGCCGGTTTCAGAACGACATGACCAAGGCGAACCAGCTCCGGCGCAAGGCTGCAAAGCTGAAGAATATCGGCGTCAATTCGGGATCCGATCTGTTGCTCAGCAAAACCAAACAGCTGAAAGAGCGGGCGGACAAAATAGAGAACGCCGCCCGGCCCGCCGAAAGGCCCCACTCTGCGGGCAAGATCCGGCTGGAGAATTCAGGGGCACATGCAAAATCGCTGGTCAGCCTTGCGGAGTCCTCCGTGACGGTCCCCGGCGGGCGCGTGCTGTTCAAACTGCCGCAGTTGTGGATCAACCCGGGGGACCGCGTGGTCCTGCTGGGTGCAAACGGCAGCGGAAAGTCGCGCTTCCTGTCGAAGATCATCGATGCGCTCGAGGGCGACACCGCCGACACACGCGTCGCGCCCTCAGCCGTGTCAGGTGTTTCGGATCAGACACTGTCGCAGCTGAACCGCTTCAAGAGCCCGCTGTCAGCGGTTACGGAGGCGTCCGATGTCGGCGACAACAGGGCACGCGCGCTTCTCGCCGAAGCCGGGCTTTTCATAGACCTGCAGGAAAAGAGCATCCCGACACTTTCCGGCGGACAGCGCAGCCGTTTGGCGATGCTGCTCCTGCGGCTCAGGCGGCCGAACTTGTACATACTTGATGAGCCGACGAACCACCTCGACATTGACGGCCAGGAGGCGCTCGAGCACGAATTGCTGGTTCACGAGGCAACGGCACTGATCGTCAGCCACGATCGGACCTTTGTCCGCAATGTCGGCACAAGGTTCTGGCTGATCGACGGCAAACGGCTGACGGAAACGGACAGCCCCGAGCCGTTCTTTGACATACAGGTGAACGGGACAGGCTGAGGTCAGCCCAAAACGACGACCTTGGTGCCGACATCGACGCGCTTATAGAGATCGATGATGTCCTGGTGCCACATGCGGATACAGCCGCTGGACGCGTTGGTCCCGATGCTGCGCGGCTGATTTGTGCTGTGAATGCGGTAGAGCGTGTCCTTGTTGCCCTGCCAGAGATAGAGGCCCCGGGCACCGATCGGGTTGCCCGGGCCGCCTTCCTGGCCATCCCGGTATTTTTCCAGCTTCGGGTCGCGTTCGATCATCTCGTCGGGCGGGAACCATTTGGGCCATTCGCGCTTGAAGCGGATCACCGCTTCGCCGTTCCAGGCGAAACCCGCGCGGCCGACGCCAATTCCATATCGGATTGCCCGGCCGCCCGGTTCGACGAGATAGAGGAACTTCTTTCTCGGATCGACGACGATCGTGCCGGCCGGATACCGGGTCGGATAAAACACGGTCTGGCGCAGATACTTCGGATCGAAGGCCTGATAGTCGATGCCCGGCAGGGAAAATCCACCATCGCGGACCGGGGCATAGGCGGACGCATAATTCGGCGTGCCGTCGGCCAACGGCGTCAGGCCGGCCTGAACAGTCGATTTCTGCTGGCCCTGGCAGGCTGCCAGAAGAAACGGAACAGAAAACACCAGACTGCGGCGGCTCAGTTTTCGCGACATGTTCGTGTCCTTCGGCTCTTTCACGCTGGTAAAGGCATTCCGGCAACTCTGCCCGTTCAAATCGCCTCTTGCACCCCCGAACGGTGCGTTTCCCTCAACAAACAACGAAATCAACATCAAAAGCAGGCAACAGTATTATGGTAAATGCGACCTTAACAAGGGCCGGCCGGGTTCAGATGCGCGGCGAGTTTACCGCGTTCCGCGGCAATGGCGTCCGCACTGCGGGTCAATATGTGTTCAGATTTCCACCCGGCAGAGGTCTTCGCCTGCCGGCGGCGCGGTTTTCCGGGTTGTAGACTGAAACGCTCTTTCTCCTGCTCCCCGAGCCAGACCGCGACAGCACTCACGCCCAAAACCTGTCAAGTAAATTAAACAAATCTCTCATTTCAAAATTCCTCTTTTCCCTAAACGACTTCCCCTACTTTCGTAACGTAATTTATGTATCCACCAAGCACTGTCATGTAAGAGCATTGAAAATCAAATAGATCAGAAATATAATACTTTACAACAGCTTATATTATTTTCTTTCTTTTCTGATTTTTCTCTTATTGGTTGTGAGGGTACGTGTATGTTGGAACCAGAGGACCAAACCACTGAAGAAAAAACGGGCGATCTTGCCGGCATAACGAAGTGGGAGAGGTATAGCGACGAAAGAGGCGGAGCCGAGCAGGAACGGCGCGACTTCGAGCGCTTTGCTGCTGCCATCCTGAAGGTTCAGGACAAGGTGCGCAGGAGGTCCGGCGCACTGCGGATTGACCGCGCCCAGCACGCCAAGGCGCTTCTTTCGGTCGACAATGCCGTTCTTCGCGTCTCCGAGGACCTTCCCGATGACCTGGTCTCAGGTCATTGGCAAAAGGGTGCCGACCTCTCCACCACTCTGCGCCTTTCGAACGCCAGCGGTCAGCACCAGTCCGACAGCGAGCGGGACCTGCGCGGCGCAGCGCTCAGGGTCATTGCCGGAGACGAGGTCCAGGACCTCCTCATGACCAACTTTCCCGTACCCCATGCCCGCGATGCGGAGCAGTTCATTGCCTTTGCCAGCGCGATGGCCGGCAACCGCATCATAGGGATCGTCAAACTTCTTTTCGCCATCGGTCCACGCGAAGCGATCCGCATGCTGCGCAACGTTTCCGGTGGCACCGGCCGCAAGGTGCATACGCTGTCGCAGGAAAGTTTCTGGAGCCGTGGCGCGATCCTGTGGGGCGATGCCGGTCCGGTTAGATACTTTATCCGGCCTGCTTCCGACGAACCCGACGCAGGCTCTGAGACAGACATTCCGACGGATCCGAATTACCTGCGCAGCGAGATCACGAAAAGGGTCCAGGAGGGCGATGTCAGCTGGGAATTCTGCGTTCAGCGGTTTGTCAGCGAAGACGTCACGCCGGTCGAGGACGCCGCCGCCGAATGGCCCGAGGACAGGTCGCCGCCCATTGTTGCCGCGCGCCTCACCGTACCCGCACAGGACGTGACGACACTCGAGGCACAGGACAGGGCCGCGGCCATCGACAGGCTTGCCTTCAATCCCTGGAACACGCAACCCGGTTTCCGGCCGCTCGGAAATCTCAACCGGGCACGCAAGGCCGTCTACGCGGCCAGTGCCGCGCATCGGGCACGCAAGAAGTTCTATGAGCCGATTCCGCTGCGCAACCGGATCGTGACCGCCGTGCTTGCACCGACCTTCGGTCTCATCAATCGCTGGCGGCCCTGGCACCGGCTTCCGCATCTGGTCGCGCTCCTGAACCTGTCGCTTCTGCGCCATCAGTTGCGCAAGGAAAATCTCATCGACCGCGAACCGGTTGAACCCAATCCGCAGGCGACGCAACCAAGTGCACCAACGCCCGAGGCTGCCTGGGACGGCCGGTTCTTCGACGGAACGCAGAATGATCTCAGCGTGCCGGAAATGGGCAAGGTCGGTGCCGTGTTCGGACGCAATCTCACACCCGACCCTCGTCCGGACGACATCAACACGCCCAATCCGGTCGAAATCAGCCAGCAGTTGCTCTACCGGAAATCCTTCATCCCGGCGACCTCGCTCAACGTTCTCGCCGCCGCCTGGATCCAGTTCCAGGTGCATGACTGGGTGCAGCACGCCCGAAAACCTCTCGGTGAGAGCGACCTCGAAGTTCCGATGCCCGATGGCCAGACCTGGAAAAACACGCCCAAGGGCAAGAAAGAACCCGTCATGCGGATTGCCGGGGACCAGCCGATCGGAACCGAGGGCGACGACAGGCTGACCTTCGAAAACACCGTCTCGCACTGGTGGGACGGGTCGGAGATCTATGGCAGCAGCCTGCAGAAATCCGACCGGCTGAGAGACGGCACCGGCCCGATGCTGCGCCTTGAGAACGGCTATCTGCCTGAAAACAATCTCGGCATGGAGGTCACCGGCTTCAACGAAAGCTGGTGGCTTGGCCTCTCGGCCCTGCACACGCTGTTCGCACGCGAGCACAACACGGTCTGCGACGCGCTGCGACGCGAGTACCGGGACTGGAGCGACGAACGGATCTACCAGACCGCGCGGCTCGTCATCTCCGCGCTGATCGCAAAGATCCATACGGTTGAATGGACACCCGCCATTCTGGCGACACCGGAAATCGATGTTGCCCTCAACGCGAACTGGTCTGGACCGGCAGGCGCATTCACGCGTATGGGTCTCTGGCTTCAGGAAGCGCACGCCCTGCGCGGCATTCCGGATACCCTGCCGGACCACCACAATGCGCGCTACTGCCTCACGGAGGATTTCGTCACCGTCTACCGGCTGCATCCACTCCTGCCGGACGACTACCGCATTCATGACAGCCAGACGGGCACCTTCCGGGAAAAGCTCGAGTTCAACGACATCCAGGGCATTCGAACCGACGAGGTCATGCGCCGGATCGGCCTGTCGGATGTCCTTTATTCGATGGGAAATGCCCATCCGGGCGCGATCACGCTGCACAATTATCCGCGCGCCCTTCAGCACTTCACCCGCACGTCGCACGATCTGAAGTCCGAAATCATCGATCTCTCCGTCGTCGATATCATGCGCGAACGTTCTCGTGGAATTCCGCGCTACAACAAGTTCCGGCAAGGCCTGCACAAACCGCCGATCCGCAGCTGGGAGGAGATCACCGCCAACGGTGAGGACGTCCGCCTGCTGAAAGACATCTACGGCTCGTTCGACAATATCGACACCATGGTCGGCCTTTTCGCGGAAACACCGCCGGCGGGCTTCGGCTTCTCCGACACCGCGTTCCGCATCTTCATACTGATGGCAACGCGACGGTTGCAGTCGGACCGGTTCCTGACCGTCGACTTCCGCCCGGAGATCTATTCTCCGCTTGGTCTTGCCTGGGTCCAGGAAAACACGATGACCAGTATAATCCTGCGTCATTTCCCGGAATTCGCGAGTGTTCTGCCGACCGGGCAGAGCGCCTTTGCGCCCTGGCGTCCGCGTCAGACCTGAGGAGACACGCTCATGCCCGTCTCCGTTCCACGTCTGAACTACGTGTGGCGCGTCGCCCTTTGGGTTCTGAACGCCGTCGTGCTCGTCGCAGTGGTTGCCACCGGCTATCTCGTTTATGTCGAAACCACATGGGCCAAGCCGAACTTGCGCGCCGCGCCCGAAGCCTTCCGGCACGGCACGATCGGGACCGAGGTCATGCCACTGCCGGTCGCCCTCGTCCTGCCGGACCTTTTTCCGCACCACTTCCAGCCCGCCGGTCCGGAGGCGGGCAACTGGGTGGACCAGTTCGGTTTCCTCGATGATCCCGACAATCCGAACGGCCTTCCGGTCGGTTTCACGACAACAAACTACCGGCCTTTGACGGCAGCGCCCTCGCCTGTTCCCTTCGTCGCGCTCACCTGTGCCCTTTGCCATACCACGGAGTTCGGAACCTCGGACGATGCTGAACCCGTGCGGCTGCTGGGGCCCGGCAGCGTTTCGATCAACCTGTTTGCGTGGCTGGACGCCTTTCAATCGTCAATCCTGGAACGCATGCCCGCGCCGTCAGGCGAAGCTGAGGAAAATGCGCCGTACCGCCTGACGGTGCCGGCCATCCTGGCGGCCTACGAGGAAAAGACGGGCGAGACGCTCTCGCTCCCCGAACGCATCATGACCGGGCTCTGGCTCCGGCAGATCAGAAACCGCCTTGAAGACGGTATTGCCCGTTTCGACGAACCCTACGGCCATGGCCGCTCGCGCGACGAGGATGTCACGCCAACGGGTCCGACGCGCACGCTGGCGTTCCGCACGCTTCTGCGTAACGTGATGCACTATCCGGCCAACAATCTGCCGATCCATTCAAAGATCGCCACGATCTACAATCAGGGTTGGCGCGAGCGGGCGCAGTTCGACGGCTCGGTTGCCGATGTCAATGCCCGCAGTTCGCTGGCCGCGGTGGCAGCCGGAGCGACGGAAGTCAACCTTGCGCATCCCGAGATCGTCCACAATATCCGCGAGGCGATTGCCTATACGGTCGACCTGAAGCCTCCGTCTTTCGAAGAGCTCTTCCCGGCCGCGGCCCCGGCGGATCCAGCTGCCGTTCAAAGAGGCCGGGAGGTTTACCGGAGCTATTGCCTGTCCTGTCACGGCGACAAATCCCCAGATGGCTGGGAATTCGGCCAACGGACACATGAGGTGATCCCCCTGAGCGAAATCGGCACCGATCCGGAGCGGGTGATGTTCCGGCACTATGGCGAAATGCCGGATGCGCTGCATGCCTATTTCCCCAGGGAACATCCCTTCACGTTCGACCGGGGCGATGTCTTCCCGCAGCCGGAAGACGCCGGCAATCTTGCGATTCGCGGTTATGTTGCAGGGCCTGTCGACGGCGCGTACCTCAGAGCGCCCTACCTCCACAATGCAAGCGTGCTGACCCTGGCCGAACTGATCAATCTGGAGCCGAGGCGGACGGAATTCTACCGGGGGCGGAACAACTACGACACCGAGCGTGTCGGGTTTCACAGCCCTTCGGCACGGGACGGCAAACGGTATTTCCGGTTCGACACGGCCGCACCGGGCAACTCCAATTCCGGGCACGACTATCCCTGGGCGATCGACGATCCACGGCGCGATCCCGCCGCCCTGGCAGACCTGCTTGCCTATCTGAAAACGCTGTGAGGTTCGACATGCCAAATGACAGACCAAGCGCGCTCACCCTGTCTCAGATCACACTGGTCAATGTGCCTGCGGGACTTCTCATGATCTGGTGCATGATCGCGCCGGAACTGGGCGGAGACCTGGAACTCGGGCGCACCAAGCTGACGATCTGGGCGACGACATTCCTGCTTCTGCCCGCCCTGGGTTTCTGGCTCTTCAGGACCTCCAGCCAGGTGGTCAGCAATCTGGCCTATCTGTTCTGGACGGGCGCCTGGGTGCTGTTCGTGCTCCACGCCTACTGGGCGGTCTTCATCATCTTCGACGGTGTCGCAGACACGTTCGTGCAACAGGGAACCGTGATTGCCGGCGGCAACTTCCTTCTGCTGGGCCTGTGGACGCTGGATGTCCTGATGATCTGGCTGCTGCCGGCACGCATGCAGTCCTTCTGGTTTCAATTGATTGTCAGGCTGATCGCCTTCCTGATCTTCGCCGGAACGCTCGTCGTTCTCCGGGGCGGGGCCATTCAGATCCTGGGTTTCGTATTCACCGGCACGCTCATCGTCGCAGCGCTCGTGCGCGCGATCGTTCAGGTGCCCGCGCATAAAGTGGAGGCTCAACATGGACAAGCAAGTTAACACGCACAAGGGCCTCAACGATCTTCTCGCTCGGCCGCTTCTGGAAACGATGTGGCGGCGCCGGACCCACCGGGTGCCGCGCGGCGTGGAGGAAGTCGCCGCCGGTTCCATGACCTACAAGTCGGAGCAGGAACCGAAGCCGCTGTCGGATCTTGAGGAAGCCGTTCTGATCGCCACGACCGGGGCAACGGGCCTGACCATGCCGGACCGTCCGTTCCAGGATCCGGAAACCGGACGCCTCGTGATGGCAAAACCCAACCTGACAATGACGGGACGGACGGCGGGAAGCCCGGACAACGCGCAAGGCACGCACTTCTTCCTGATCAACGACAGCGGCACCTATTTCCTGCGCCAGCTGCCGCCGAGCGGCGAGCCCTTCTCGCCGGAGACGCTGATCGCGCGCGCGGCAGAGGCAAAGGTCCAGCTTCTGGACAGGCGCCTCGACGTGAACCAGGGCGGGCGGAACTTCCCCGCCTATCTTGATAGCAACCGCCTCCTCTCGAACCTGCCCGGGACAACGATCCTGGTTCCGGTGGTCGACCTTTCGCACCAGTACATCAACGGACTGATGTATCTCCTGACGCAGCCTGACGGGTCACGGCCGGCGCTTGTCGACGACCGCAACTTCTATTTCTCCGCTGGCGTGAAAGAGTGGGTGCGCCGCGAGTTCCTGAATAACGACATCAAGGTGCCGCTCGGCATCATCGGGTCGCTCAGAACGCAGCTGGAGGCCCCGCTGCTGCTGCAGAACCTCTTTCTTGTGGCAGAGGCGATGGGTCTAGGTGCGTGGATCCACGCCACGATCAGCCCGCCGGTTCTGACCGGTGATCCGAAATTCAGCGACCGCTACGGCCCGATGCTGGGCTTCGAACATGCCGTGCCGAAATGGCGGTTGATGGACATCCTGCGCTGGCACGTGCCCCTGCCGCGTTTCACCAACCTCCGGTCTCACCCCATTGCCCTGCGCCACAAGGGCGAAGACCTGATCGTTGCAAAGTGCCCGCCCAACTTCGCGACAATGAGCGACGCGGTTGACGCGGTTCTGGAAAAGAAGTTCGGCAGCGGTGGTGTCTACCAGGACAGCGCGACATTCAAGAAAATCTACAAGGACGACTACGGCGAGCGCTATCTGTCAGAGGCGGCGGAGTATAATCAGGACGTGATCAACTGTGCCCGCGATGTCTGCAATTACATCTACGACACGCACGGCCGTTTCCCGGCGCATTGCGAGGCCATCCACGTTCCCGGCGTCTGGCTGCAGGTCCATCATGTCGAAATCCCGTATTACGAGAAGTTCTTCAAGGATGGCCTGACGGAGTGTCATCGCAACCACGACGATCTCTGGGACGGTGACGGCGGAAGCTGATCTCTAGGGTACGGACTCATAAATGAAGAGAATTTGGTTTGGATCGTTTTGACCAGCTGCGAGGAGCGAAAGCGCAGGAAATGTGGTTCATTTTCAAGCCTTTCGCGACGCAGCAGATGGCCAAAACGGCCAAATCCGAAGGACGGCAAAATGGCTTCACCTCGCAGCGTCACCGCGCTTGACCGGGCATAAAGCCCGCTCTGCACACACTTCCTCGCGAGATTTTGCCATTTCTGCCGCCAAATCGGCTTCATTTATGGGTCCGTACCCTAAAGCGGCAACAGCCTGCCGGATGCACGTGTCAGGAGCCTGTTTCGGCCGGGTCCGCGTAGGACGCCTCCTCCTCCGGGCTGTCGGCTCTCCAGTCCGGATCAAAATAAAAGCTGCTGGCAACAACAAGGACAACCGCGAGCCCGACGCATCCAAACGCGAGCAAGACCGCCCCTTTTTCAAATTCCTGTTCTCCATGGATCCCCCAATTGGCCAAGAGAGACAACAGGATTGGGTCGCCACGGATTGAGGCTTACTTAACGGCAGTGGTTAACTTGGCATTTTACGACAGCGTGCCCGGAGAATGCCAAGCAAAAGTCTGCGATGGTATATTCCTGAGACAGTTCAGTCGGGCGATCACGCAGCGTTTCCACCAACAGGTGTGGCACCTTCAAACGTGAAATCGAAAATCGGTATCCGGTGAAACGCAATCACCACTTCTTTCCAGAGCGCCAATTATAAGAACTGGAAGTCGTCCTGGTGCAAATCCGAGACCAGCACATCCTGGAGCGTGATCGACGTTTCCGCATCAAGCGTTATCACCGTATCGGTGCCGTCGTCCGCGGCGGCGGCCAGAATGCTTGCAAAGTCCGAGAACAGGAAGCTGTCAAATGCGATGACATCGTCCGAGGCTGCACCTGTCTCAAAATCCGTTATGACGTCATGCCCGCTGTCGCCGCCGGTGAAGACGAAGGTGTCACTGCCAAGGCCGCCGGTGAGCCTGTCCGCACCCGCACCGCCGGTCAGGACGTTGTCGCCGGAGTTGCCGGTGAGAATGTTGTCCAGTTCGTTGCCGGTGCCGTCGATGTCGTCCGTGCCCGTCAGCGTCAGGTTCTCGACGCCGGAGGTCAGCGCGTAACTGATCGACGCCTCGACAAGGTCGGTACCGGCATCGCCGGACGGAAGATCCGCCGAGACGACATCCGTCCTGGTCGTGTAGCCGCCGCCGATGCGGGTCGTGCCGTCGAAGTGGTGCGCGTAGTAGGTGGACGTCCCCTCCTTGTTGTAGAGAACGTCCATCTGGCGGTCGCCGTTCACGTCCACCAGACCGACCACGGGCCAGGCCGCGTTGAAGGGAAGGTCCACCGTGGAGGCCACCTGCCAGTTCTCGTCCAGCAGCCAGAACTGGACCTTGCTCCCGTTGGTCATCAGGAGGTCCGGCTGGCCGTCGCCGTCGATGTCGTGGACGCCTTTCACTTCCCAGCCGGCCGGAACGGTAAAGGCCGCCCCGCCTTCCTCCACGACAACGTCCCCGGCATCGTCAACCACATAGGTGTCGTCGCCCTCGCCGCCCTCCATCGTGTCCGCGCCGGTGCCGCCGTCGAGATAATCGTTGCCGCCATAGCCGCGCAGGATGTCGTTGCCGCCAAGGCCCGACAGCGTGTCGTTGACAAGACCGCCTTCCAGCGTGTTCGCGGTGTCATCCCCCGTCAGGGTGAGCGGCACCACCAGGGAGCCATCGGTAAAGTCGGTCTCGGAGAGCGCGATGTTGCCGGTGAGGTCAATGGCAAAGTCGGCGACGCCATCGCCGTCGGTATCGCCTTCGATCGTGGTGACGTTGCGCCCGGCATCGTAACTGTAGCGCAGGCCCCCGGCGGCACCGTCGAAGTCTGCGGTCCCGAGGAAACGGAACGCCTGGGTGCCGGCAGCGCCTTCATCGGCATCGATCGCGGACAGGTCCAGAAGATCGGTTCCGGCCACGAAGTCGGTGATCAGGTCCCGGTCATCGACCGCAGGCCCGCTGTCGCCGCCGGTGAAGACGAAGGTGTCGCTGCCAAGGCCGCCGGTGAGCCTGTCCGCACCCAGCCCGCCGGTCAGGACGTTGTCGCCGGAGTTGCCGGTGAGAATGTTGTCCAGTTCGTTGCCGGTGCCGTCGATGTCGTCCGTGCCCGTCAGCGTCAGGTTCTCGACGCCGGAGGTCAGCGCGTAGCTGATCGACGCCTCGACAAGGTCCGTGCCGGCATCGCCGGACGGAAGATCCGCCGAGACCACATCCGTCCGGGTCGTGTAACCGCCGCCGATGCGGGTCGTGCCGTCGAAGTGGTGCGCGTAGTAGGTGGAGGTTCCCTCCTTGTTGTAGAGAACGTCCATCTGGCGGTCGCCGTTCACGTCCACCAGGCCGACCACGGGCCAGGCCGCGTTGAAGGGAAGGTCCACCGTGGAGGCCACCTGCCAGTTCTCGTCCAGCAGCCAGAACTGGACCTTGCTCCCGTTGGTCATCAGGAGGTCCGGCTGGCCGTCGCCGTCGATGTCGTGCACGCCTTTCACTTCCCAGCCGGCCGGAACGGTAAAGGCCGCCCCGCCTTCCTCCACGACAACGTCCCCGGCATCGTCAACCACATAGGTGTCGTCGCCCTCGCCGCCCTCCATCGTGTCCGCGCCGGTGCCGCCGTCGAGATAATCGTTGCCGCCATAGCCGCGCAGGATGTCGTTGCCGCCAAGGCCCGACAGCGTGTCGTTGACAAGACCGCCTTCCAGCGTGTTCGCGGTGTCATCCCCCGTCAGGGTGAGCGGCACCACCAGGGAGCCATCGGTAAAGTCGGTCTCGGAGAGCGCGATGTTGCCGGTGAGGTCAATGGCAAAGTCGGCGACGCCATCGCCGTCGGTATCGCCTTCGATCGTGGTGACGTTGCGCCCGGCATCGTAACTGTAGCGCAGGCCCCCGGCGGCACCGTCGAAGTCTGCGGTCCCGAGGAAACGGAACGCCTGGGTGCCGGCAGCGCCTTCATCGGCATCGATCGCGGACAGGTCCAGAAGATCGGTTCCGGCCACGAAGTCGGTGATCAGGTCCCGGTCATCGACCGCAGGCCCGCTGTCGCCGCCGGTGAAGACGAAGGTGTCGCTGCCAAGGCCGCCGGTGAGCCTGTCCGCACCCGCACCGCCGGTCAGGACGTTGTCGCCGGAGTTGCCGGTGAGAATGTTGTCCAGTTCGTTGCCGGTGCCGTCGATGTCGTCCGTGCCCGTCAGCGTCAGGTTCTCGACGCCGGAGGTCAGCGCGTAGCTGATCGACGCCTCGACAAGGTCCGTGCCGGCATCGCCGGAGGGAAGATCCGCCGAGACCACATCCGTCCGGGTCGTGTAACCGCCGCCGATGCGGGTCGTGCCGTCGAAGTGGTGCGCGTAGTAGGTGGAGGTTCCCTCCTTGTTGTAGAGAACGTCCATCTGGCGGTCGCCGTTCACGTCCACCAGGCCGACCACGGGCCAGGCCGCGTTGAAGGGAAGGTCCACCGTGGAGGCCACCTGCCAGTTCTCGTCCAGCAGCCAGAACTGGACCTTGCTCCCGTTGGTCATCAGGAGGTCCGGCTGGCCGTCGCCGTCGATGTCGTGCACGCCTTTCACTTCCCAGCCGGCCGGAACGGTAAAGGCCGCCCCGCCTTCCTCCACGACAACGTCCCCGGCATCGTCAACCACATAGGTGTCGTCGCCCTCGCCGCCCTCCATCGTGTCCGCGCCGGTGCCGCCGTCGAGATAATCGTTGCCGCCATAGCCGCGCAGGATGTCGTTGCCGCCAAGGCCCGACAGCGTGTCGTTGACAAGACCGCCTTCCAGCGTGTTCGCGGTGTCATCCCCCGTCAGGGTGAGCGGCACCACCAGGGAGCCATCGGTAAAGTCGGTCTCGGAGAGCGCGATGTTGCCGGTGAGGTCAATGGCAAAGTCGGCGACGCCATCGCCGTCGGTATCGCCTTCGATCGTGGTGACGTTGCGCCCGGCATCGTAACTGTAGCGCAGGCCCCCGGCGGCACCGTCGAAGTCTGCGGTCCCGAGGAAACGGAACGCCTGGGTGCCGGCAGCGCCTTCATCGGCATCGATCGCGGACAGGTCCAGAAGATCGGTTCCGGCCACGAAGTCGGTGATCAGGTCCCGGTCATCGACCGCAGGCCCGCTGTCGCCGCCGGTGAAGACGAAGGTGTCGCTGCCAAGGCCGCCGGTGAGCCTGTCCGCACCCAGCCCGCCGGTCAGGACGTTGTCGCCGGAGTTGCCGGTGAGAATGTTGTCCAGTTCGTTGCCGGTGCCGTCGATGTCGTCCGTGCCCGTCAGCGTCAGGTTCTCGACGCCGGAGGTCAGCGCGTAGCTGATCGACGCCTCGACAAGGTCCGTGCCGGCATCGCCGGAGGGAAGATCCGCCGAGACCACATCCGTCCGGGTCGTGTAACCGCCGCCGATGCGGGTCGTGCCGTCGAAGTGGTGCGCGTAGTAGGTGGAGGTTCCCTCCTTGTTGTAGAGAACGTCCATCTGGCGGTCGCCGTTCACGTCCACCAGGCCGACCACGGGCCAGGCCGCGTTGAAGGGAAGGTCCACCGTGGAGGCCACCTGCCAGTTCTCGTCCAGCAGCCAGAACTGGACCTTGCTCCCGTTGGTCATCAGCAGATCCGGCTGGCCGTCGCCGTCGATGTCGTGCACGCCTTTCACTTCCCAGCCGGCCGGAACGGTAAAGGCCGCAGCCCCTTCCTCCACGACAACGTCCCCGGCATCGTCGACCACATAGGTGTCGTCGCCCTCGCCGCCTTCCATCGTGTCCGCGCCGGTACCGCCGTCGAGATAGTCGTTGCCGCCGTAGCCGCGCAGGATGTCGTTGCCGCCAAGGCCCGACAGCGTGTCGTTGACAAGACCGCCTTCCAGCGTGTTCGCGGTGTCATCCCCCGTCAGGGTGAGCGGATCGGGCGACAAGATGCTGTCTGCCGTAAAATCGGTGTAGCTCAGATCAATGTCGCCAATGAGCGCGATGCCGAAGTCGGCGAGGCCGTCACCGTTGGTATCGCCCTCGACAACGGTGAGGTTTCTGATCGTGTCGTAGGAATAGCGAAGCGTCGCCAGGCCGTAAAAGTCGCTTTGCCCGATGAATGTGAACTTGTCGATGATGCCGGAAAGTCCGTCCGCATCAATGCCGGAAAGATCGATGAGGTCGAGCCCGACAACGAAGTCGGTGATGATGTCCCAGGTGCTGAACGAATTGCCCGTGTCGCCATCCTCGAAGACAAAGGTGTCGCGGCCTTCGCCGCCCTCCATGGTATCGACGCCGGTACCACCGATGAGAACATCGTCGCCATCCCGGCCGACAAGGCTGTCGTTCCCGCCGAGCCCGCGCAGCTCGTTCGCAAGCTCGTTCCCGTAAATGATATCGTTGCCGGATCCGCCGATGGCATTTTCAATCCAGGTATCGAACGCGATACCGATATTGAAGGTCATCGTGCTGCTGGTGCCGCCGGCCGAGGAATAGGTTCCCGGTTCGAGGTCAATGATCGCCCGCTGGGAAAATCCCGAGAGGTCGAGCGTGTCGATGCCGCCGGCGTCGTAGATCGTCAGAACCGGATACTGGTTCAAGGTGAAATCGAACAGGTCATTTCCGGCGTTGGAATTGAAGCCGTAAACCGTATCGCCAGTCCGGGTCGTGGTGTCGGCTCCGTAGATGGACTGGATGGTCAGGACATCATGGACCATCGGCGTCTGCGAATGCCGCCAGCCGGCACCGCCATCCCAGTCCGCTCCAGTATGAGCGGCGCTGAAATAGGACATGACCGACCACTGCTCGGTATCGCGCGCATACTCGGCATGGGTCTCATAGGTGATATCTTCATCGTCGCCCGCGTTGTAGGCGCCGGGGTGACTGAGGCCGAGCGCGTGCCCGATCTCGTGCAGGTAGGTCGTCCAGTCATATTCGCCGGGGTCGGGATCATAAAGTTCCGGGTTGTTCTCTGCGTTGTACCAGGTATCTCCCCATCCCGGATAGTAGGCGTGGGCGTAGCCGATTTCGGTGGTCGTGTTGCCGAAATTGATGTCGGCGGCAGCCGGGTCGCCGGTTTCTTCAACCAGGGCCGGTTCTATCAGGTCATCCCAGAGCGCAAGGGTTAACCGCGCCACTGCCATCTGAGTTTCAGTGAACTGTGAAAAGCCCGGTGCCTCTTCAGGAGCGAACCCGGGTGCCGTTTGCAGGAAACCGAAGGTGATGATGGTTGTGTACCACCTTGTGCCGGAATCGATCTGATCAATGATCTGATTCTCGTCGAAGACCGGGTGATCTGCCTGTGCAGCATTTTCGGGGTCCACGGCTTCCGCATTGAACTCGCCAGTGCAAACGGGGCAGGCGCAAAATCCAATATCCCTGTGTTGATTGTCCATCTAGTTCGCCAGCGTCCTTACATGCGCCATTCCCCAAATGGCAGATCAAAACTGGCTTTGTCTGACACAATCCATACGGAAGTGGTATGCTGATAGCGCAATATCTGATTGCATCGGCACGGCGCATCTCGCGCATGCCGATTGCAGGCAGCTGAGGGAGAGAGAAGACCTTTGCGCGTGGCAGCAACGGCTTCGTTTCCGCCACGCGAGCACCCGCCCGGGGCAGATTCCTGCCATCGGCCGTCCGCCGCACGCGGCATCATTTCAGTGTTTTGTGAAACGCAACAATCCTGGCAAAGTCGTTATCGGAGAGCACTTTCAGGCGCCTCCGATTCCACTCTGGCGGCTCCGGAATGCGACCACACTAGCCCTGCAAACAGGCAGCTACACGAACTGGAAATCATCACTGTGGAGGTCGGCGACAAGAATTCCCTGAAGCAGTACCGAGGTGTCGGCATCAATCGTTATGGTGGTGTCCGTGCCGTCATCGGCGGCCGCTGCCAGCACGCTCGCAAAGTCTGCGAACACCGAGCTGCCGAACTCGATCACATCTTCTGACAGGGCTCCTGCGGCAAAGTCCGCAACGGTGTCGTGCCCGCCGTTGCTTGTGGCAAAGACAAACGTATCGCTGCCATCGCCGCCGGTCAGGAAGTTGGCTCCGGAATTGCCGGTGAGAATGTTGTCCAGTCCGTTGCCGGTACCGTCAATGTCGTCCGTGCCGGTCAGCATCAGGTTCTCAACGCCAGCGGTCAGTGCGTAGCTCACCGAGGCCTGGACGAGGTCGGTGCCGGCGTCAACGACGGGAAGGTCCGCCGAGAGCACGTTGAGCGCAGGTGTGTAGCCGCCGCCAATGCGCGTCGTGCCATCGAAAAAGTGCGCGTAGTAGGTGGAGGTGCCCGACTGTTGGTAGAGGACGTCCATCTGGCCGTCGTTGTTCGCATCCACCAGGCCAACCACCGGCCAGGCTGCGTTGAACGGAATGTCGATCGCCGAGTAGCGCTGCCAGTTATTCTGAAGCCAGAAGACGGCCTGGGTCTGGCTAACGGCCAGGATGTCGATGTGACCGTCACCATTGAAATCGTGAAAGCCCTTCACGTCCCAACCGGCCGGATATGTAAAGGCCCCTGCGCCGCCTTCGACGACGACATCTCCGGCATTGTCGACCACGTAGGTGTCATCGCCTTCGCCGCCTTCCATCGTGTCGGCGCCGGTGCCGCCGTCAAGCAGATCATTACCGGCAAAGCCGCGCAGAGTGTCATTGCCGCCGAGGCCGGACAGCGTGTCGTCGACAAGCCCGCCCTCGAGCGTGTTCGCGGACCCGTCCCCTGTCAGATTGACCGGTTCCACGAGCGAGCCTGCAGCAAAATCCGATTCTGAAAGGGTGATGTTGCCGCTCAGATCGATGGCAAAATCGGCCGTGCCATCGCCGTCGATGTCGCCCTCGAGCGTGGTGACATTGCGACCGGCATCATACGCGTAGCGCAGCGTTCCTGTTGACCCGTCCAGTGCCGCGGTTCCAAGGAAGCGGAACGCCTGCGACCCCAGAATTGTCGTGTTGGCATCCATAGCCGACAGGTCCAGAAGATCGGTCCCGGAGACGAAGTCCGTGATCAGATCCCGGTCGGCGATGGCGGTGCCGCTGTCGCCATCGGCAAAGGCGAACGTGTCAGCCGAGCCGCCGCCGGTCAGCGTGTCAGCGCCCGCTTTTCCGGAAAGCACGTTGCTCCCGGAGTTGCCGATGAGGATGTTGTCGAGGTCGTTGCCCGTGCCGTCGATATTGCCAGACCCGGTCAGCGTCAGATTTTCAACGCCCGAGGTCAGGGTGTAGGTGATCGAGGCCTGGACAAGATCTGTGCCCGCATTGCCCGAGGGCAGGTCGGCGGACAGAACCGCCGTGTTGGTGGTGTAGCCGCCGCCGATCCGGGTCGTGCCGTTGAAATAGTGCGCGTAATAGGTGGAGGTGCCCGACTGCTGGTAGAGCACGTCCATCTGGCCGTCGCCGTTGGCGTCCTGCAGACCGATGACCGGCCACGCGGCGTTGTACGGCAAGTTGACCGTGGAAGAGACCGCCCAGCTGTCATCGAGAAGCCAGAACTGCACCTGGGTCCCGCTGGACATCAGGACGTCCAGATTGCCGTCCCCGTTGACGTCGTGAACGCCTTTCAGCTCCCAGCCGGCGGGAACCGTGAAGGAGATGGCGCCTTCCTCGGTGACGACGTCGCCAACATTGTCGACCACATAGGTGTCGTCGCCCTCGCCGCCTTCCATCGTGTCCGCACCGGTGCCGCCGTCCAGCAGGTCATTGCCGGCAAAGCCGCGCAGGGTGTCGTTGCCTCCGAGGCCAGACAGCGTGTCGTTCAGCCGCTCGCCCTCCAGCGTGTTGGCAGATCCGTCGCCTGTCAGGGTCATCGGCGCCAGGAGTGACCCGGCCACGAGGTCCGTTGCGGAGAGAGTGATGTTGCCGCTCAGGTCGATGGCAAAGTCAGCCGTGCCGTCGCCATCGGTATCGCCTTCCAAAGTCGTGACACTGCGCACGGCGTCATAGCCATAACGCAGGGCCCCGACGTCCCCGTCCAGGGCAGCGGTTCCCAGAAACCGGAACGCCTGGTTTCCGGACGTGCCGTCTTCCGCGTCCATAGCCGACAGGTCCAGGAGATCGGTCCCGGACACAAAGTCCGTGATCAGATCGCGGTCATCGATGGCTGTGCCGCTGTCGCCGTCAGCGAAGGCGAACGTATCGGCAGCGCCATTGCCCGTCATTGTGTCGGCGCCCGCTGCACCGGAAAGCACATTGGCACCGGAATTGCCGATGAGGATATTGTCCAGCTCGTTGCCCGTGCCGTCGATGGCGCTTGACCCGGTCAAGGTCAGGTTCTCGACACCCGAGGTCAGCGTGTAGCTGACCGACGCCTGAACCAGATCCGTGCCTGCATTGCCAGACGGCAGGGCGGAGGAGAGTACCGCCGTGTTGGTCGTAAAGCCGCCGCCGATCCGGGTCGTGCCGTTGAAATAGTGGGCGTAGTAGCTGGAGGTGCCGGCCTTGTTGTAGAGAACGTCCATCTGGCCGTCGCCGTTGGCGTCGATCAGTCCGACAACCGGCCAGGCGGCGTCGAAGGGAGCGTCAACTGTCGACGAGACCGACCAGCTCTCATCCAGCAACCAGAACTGCACCTTTGTGCCGCTGGACATCAGGACGTCCAGATTGCCGTCGCCGTTGAAATCGTGAATGCCCAACTGGGTCCAGCCGGACGGAGCCGTGAAGGACGCGCCACCTTCCTCGGTGACGACATCCCCGGCATCGTCGACCACATAGGTGTCGTCGCCCTCGCCGCCTTCCATCGTGTCCGCACCAGTGCCGCCGTCAAGCAGGTCATCACCGGCAAAGCCGCGCAGGGTGTCGTTGCCGCCGAGGCCGGACAGCGTGTCGTTGAGCTGATCACCCTCGAGCGTGTTGGCGGATCCGTCACCCGTAAGGGTGAGCGGAAGAAGAAGAGATTTGGCCACAAAGTCCGTTTCGGAGAGAGTGATGTTGCCATTGAAGTCGATGGCGAAGTCGGCAGCGCCGTCACCGTCTGTGTCGCCTTCCAGCGTCGTGACATTGCGACCGGCATCATAGGCGTAGCGCAGCGCTCCTGTTGACCCGTCCAGGGCAGCGGTTCCAAGGAAGCGGAACGCCTGATTGCCGGACGTGCCTTCTTCGGCGTCCATTGCCGTGAGGTCCAGAAGGTCGGTCCCGGAAACGAAGTCCGTGATCAGGTCGCGGTCCTCGATGGCCGTGCCGCTGTCGCCGTCGGCGAAGGCGAACGTGTCGGCAGAGCCGCCGCCCGTCATTGTGTCGGCACCCACTTTACCGGAAAGCACATTGGCAGCGGAATTGCCGATGAGGATGTTGTCCAGTTCATTGCCCGTGCCGTCGATCGCGCTTGACCCGGTCAGCGTCAGGTTTTCGACGCCCGAGGTCAGCGTGTAGCTGATCGAGGCCTGGACAAGATCCGTGCCCGCATTGCCCGAGGGCAGGTCGGCGGACAGAACCGCCGTGTTGTTCGTGTAGCCACCGCCGATCCGGGTCGTGCCGTTGAAATAATGCGCGTAGTAATTGGAGGTGCCCGACTGTTGGTAGAGCACGTCCATCTGGCCGTCGCCATTGGCATCCTGCAGACCGATGACCGGCCAGGCGGCGTTGTACGGCAGGTTGATCGTGGACGAGACCGCCCAGCTTTCATCGAGAAGCCAGAACTGCACCTGGGTGCCGCTGGACATCAGGACGTCCAGATTGCCGTCGCCGTTGACGTCGTGAACGCCCTTCAGCTCCCAGCCGGCGGGAACCGTGAAGGATACGGACCCTTTCTCGGTGACGACGTCGCCAACATTGTCGACCACGTAGGTGTCGTCGCCCTCACCGCCTTCCATCGTGTCCGCACCGGTGCCACCGTCAAGCAGGTCATTGCCGGCAAAGCCGCGCAGGGTGTCGTTGCCGCCGAGGCCAGACAGCGTGTCGTTCAGCCGCTCGCCCTCCAGCGTGTTGGCGAAGACATCGCCCGTCAGGGTGAGTGGCGTCAGCAGCGATCCTGACGTGAAGTCCGCATCTGCAAGGGTGATGTTGCCGCTCAGATCAATGGCGAAGTCGGCAACGCCGTCGCCGTCGGTGTCGCCCTCAAGCGTGGTGACCCCTCGACCGGCATCATAGCTATAGCGCAGAGCCCCGGCGTCCCCGTCGAACGCTCCGGTTCCCAGAAACCGGAACGCCTGGTTGCCGGACGTGCCCGTCTCCGCATCCATTGCCGACAGGTCCAGGAGATCGGTCCCGGACACAAAGTCCGTGATCAAATCGCGGTCATCGATGGCTGTGCCGCTGTCGCCGTCAGCGAAGGCGAACGTATCGGCAGAACCGCCGCCGGTCAGCGTGTCGGCACCCGCTTTCCCGGAAAGCACATTGCTCCCCGAATTGCCGATGAGGATGTTGTCGAGGTCGTTGCCGGTGCCGTCGATGGCGCTTGCCCCGGTCAGGGTCAGGTTCTCGACACCCGAGGTCAGCGTGTAGCTGATCGACGACTGCACGAGATCCGTGCCCGCATTGCCCGGCGGCAGGGCGGAAGAGAGAACCGCCGTGTTGGTCGTGAAGCCGCCACCGATCCGGGTCGTGCCGTTGAAATAGTGCGCGTAGTAGCTGGAGGTGCCCGCCTTGTTGTAGAGAACGTCCATCTGGCCGTCGCCGTTGGCGTCGATCAGTCCGACAACCGGCCAGGTGGCGTCGTAAGGCGCATCAACCGTCGAGGAGACCGACCAAGTCTCATCCAGCAGCCAGAACTGCACCTTCGTGCCGCTGGACATCAGGACGTCCAGATTGCCGTCGCCGTTGAAATCGTGAATGCCCAACTGGGTCCAGCCGGACGGAGCCGTGAAGGACGCGCCACCTTCCTCGGTGACAACGTCGCCAACGTTGTCGACTACATAAGTGTCGTCGCCCTCGCCGCCTTCCATCGTGTCCGCACCGGTGCCGCCGTCAAGCAGGTCATCACCGGCAAAGCCGCGTAGAGTGTCATTGCCGCCGAGGCCGGATAGGGTGTCGCCGGCGAAGCCGCCTTCCAGCGTGTTCGCAAGCCCGTCCCCCGTCAGTGAAACCGGAAGCCCGCTCCTGGCACTGTCCGGGGCAAGGTCGCCGAGGCCAATGGCAATGTTGCCGGTCAGGTCAATGGCAAAGTCGGCGGTACCGTCGCCATCGGTATCGCCTTCGAGCGTCGTGACATCGCGGCCCGCATCATAGGCATAGCGCAGTGCACCGGCCGCTCCGTCAAAGGCGTCGGTCCCCAGGAAGCGGAATTCCTGATTGCCGCCGGTCTGCGTGTCGGCATCCATTGCCGACAGGTCCAGCAAATCTGTTCCCGACACGAAATCGGTGATCAGGTCCCGATCGGCAACGGGCGCTCCGCTGTCACCGTCCGCAAATGCAAACGTGTCTCCGGCAGCGCCGCCTGTCAGCGTGTCCGCCCCTGCTCCGCCCGTGAGCACGTTCGCCGCCGCATTGCCGGTAAGCGTATCGTCTCCACTGCCGCCAATCGCGTTCTCGATGACGGTGCCGCGCGCAATGATAAAGTTGCCAGTGAGGCCGCCAATGTCAGAAGGCGTCTCTTCACGAAGATCCAGGGTCTGGTCGGACACGAAGCCGCTGAAGTCCAGCGTGTCGATGCCCGAGTTGTCGACGATCGTCCCGGCGATCGGGTTGAACGAATTCACGAAACTGTCGAGGTAACCGCCGGCTGTCGAATTGAAGCCGTAGGTCGTGTCACCCAGATGGATGTCCGTCGCCGTGCCATACAGCTGTTGTATGGCGAGAATATCGGCAACCATCGGGGTCAGCAGGAAAGCGAAACTGGCGTCGATGAACGTGTTATCGATCTGGTCGAAATACGACATGATCGATGCCTGCCACGAGTCGTTGGCATATATGTTGTCAACGCCATACGTGGCGACGATATCGTACGGCCCCGGATGCCCCAGACCGAGTGCATGGCCAATTTCGTGGATGTAGGTCTGGAAGGAATAGCTGTCGAGCGATGTTCCGTAGGTGGCCAGCCAGTTCGTCGAGACGTTGATGTCAGCGTAGTTGATCGTCGATCCCGTGTAGAAGAACTCGGCATGCGCGCCGCTTTCGTTGTCGTCGAACTTGATATGGGCGTTGTTCGAGACGAAGCTGAAATTGATACCGCTGACGATTGTCCAGGCTTCGAGTGCAGTGGTGGCCAGATACTGCCCGGCTGCGGTCAAGCCGGTGATGTCGACCGTGAGAAACCCGCCGGGGGTTACATTGAACGCGTATTGCTCACCCCAGTATCCGGACACCAGATAGTCCGCGATCTGGTCGTAGGTATATACGTTCGCCTTGGCGGTAAGTTCGTAGTAACCGCTGCTCGTTCCCGCTTTCGCGCCTGCGTCCAGATAGTAATATCCAGACGTTGCCACGTTGGTGGTGATCTGCGCGTTGACGAAACTGTCACCTTCAAATTCATTGACGCTGACAACGGCTCCCTGATCATCCCGCAGCCGCAAGCTTGAACCCCGGGTTCCAAAGCTTTCGAGTTCAAAGGAGTAAGCCGTTCCGGCTTCCAGGTAGACCTTTATCCAATCCCGGTCTCCGCTGCTTTCGAACACGCCTGTGAATGTCTCGCCGACCGACATCTCGGAAGTCGTTACCGTGCTTGTCGTCGCATCAACGTCTTCGTCTACCGCGACGACACTCGTTGTCAGGTCATAAGAGCCCGAAAATGTGCCGTTGGCGCCCGAGGTGATGCCGAGGTAGTAGTCTCCCGGCGCAACCGATGGCAAAACCAGTTCAATTTTTGACTCTGTGGATTGATCGACGCCAAAATTCAGGAACTGCCCGCCCGAGCCGTACAGAAACAATTGCGGCGTTTCAGGATCGTCCCAATCCAGCGTGAACGAGTAAACTTGGTCGGCGCCTAGTTGTATCTTGAGCCAGTCCGCTTCTGTATCGTTGAGGCTGCTCAGGTCGCCGGAGAATGTATCGCCCGGCAAAAGATTGTAGGTCGTCGACGTATTGTCGGGCGCGTCTTCGGTTTCGACATCCGTGAAGACAGCCGGCGGCAAGGGATCCCTGGTGCTCGTGGTGAGCGTATACAGACCTTCGTAGTCGGCTTCCTCGGACTCTATCGAGAGATAATAGGTTCCGCTTTCGGTCGCGGCAAAATTCAACAAGGAAAAGTTGCCCGGTCCGCCATCATCATCCCAGGCAACAAGCATGCTGTTACTGTCGCGCAGTCGCAGCCAGGTATCCGCAAGTTCGGCGGTGCCCTCCACGGCGAATGTATAGGTCTCGCCCGCCGTAAGATCTATTCTGATCCAGTCCTCGTCGGTGGTTTCGGACAGAATTCCGGTGAATGGGTCACCAACTGAGATCGTATAGGACGTGGAGCTATCGCTTGCCGCGTCGGTAACCTCATCGTATGTCGGGCCATTGGACTGGGTCGTCACTTCGTAGTACCCATCCTGGCGGGTATTGTTATCACTGGCACCTGCAGCCAGATAGAAATTCCCGGACACCGTCGGTGTGAAGGCAATCTGCAGGTCCGCGTTCGGCTCGGCCGCTTCCTGGGACTCAACCAGCGTGCCATTTCCGTCGCGCAATTCGAATTCAGACAGGAAACCGCCATAGGCGCGCATGTCAAATGTATAGCTGGTGCCGGCAGCCAGCTCTATTTGAACCCAGTCACGATCGGCCATAAAATGAAGTGCTCCGGTAAACGTCTCGCCGACACCCATGGAATAAGGTGTCGTCAGCCCTGGAGCGTCAGTCGTTTCATCCTTTTCCACCAGTCTTGTTGTGATGGAGTAAGAACCAACATAGGGATCCTGGACGGGTTGGCTATTAGCCGGCGCCGTGCGGACTTCAAGATGGAAGGCATAGCCGTTTTTGTCTGCTGTGTGGATCAACAGGGCACTTGAATCAGCGGCGTTTACAGGAGCCGTCTGACTCCAATCCCAGTTATTGGTCCGGACACGGAAGTAGGGGTTTTTGTCCCCTTCGTCCCAGGTCAGCAAAAACGCATAAGTCTCCCCTCTGACCAGCGACACCTCAATGAAGTCGCCCGAGTCATGGCCGGGAGGTGCGCTGCGTTCGCTGCCAAGCTCGCCGGAAAAACTATCTCCTACATCAATGCTGTACGATGTCGAGAAGTCGCCGGGTGCGTCTGACGTTTCGATGTAGGATGCCCCGGCAGACCGCGACCCATCCGCCGCCGCCCGCATGTATCCTAGATCCAGGGGAGCCCCGGAAATGTTTCTGCTCGTCTTGTCCAACACACTCATGCTTCATTTTTTCGCTCAAGAATGATTTGACCGAGCGCGACCCGCATGAGAAATCCAGCGTTCCTCAATTCGGTTTTGTTACGGTTCGTCGGCAAATTTCTTGAACGGTTGCACTTTAAGGTAGTGATATCATTTAGCTCTTAAGTTGCAAAATCTACCAAGGCAATGTCAAGAACAAATCGTTAAAATTGATTAACAATCAAGATGGCAACGCCTCTAGGTTGCGCGGTCTGCACACCTGATAGAGAGCTGGGCACCATGGTGCTCACCAACCAGAGATCGCATTGGGAACTCCGCGATCCGACGGTTCGGTGGGCAGAGGCAAACGGACGGAAAACGGCGGCTTATTCGGACGGACGCGAGGCCGGAACCGGCTTGCCGCCCACAGCCCGTTTGGTCGCGCCCGGGACCAGCGCGTGTGACTGGAAATCAGCGATAGCCGCGTTTCCGGTCACGCGCGGGGCGCAGCAGAAATCGCGCTTTCATGAAAGACGTTCTCATACGAACGTGAAATCATCCTGGTGGAGGTCGGCGACACCGACGCCCTGAAGCAGCAGCGAGGTGTTTGCATCGATCGTGATCCGGGCGTCTGCACCCTCGTCGGCTGCAGCGGCGAGCACGGACGCAAAATCCGAAAACACGGACGTTTCGAATTCGATGATGTCGTCAGTGAGCGCCCCGGCGGCAAAGTCCGTGATCGTGTCATGCCCGCTGTCGCCATTCGCGAACGCAAACGTATCGCTGGCCGCGCCGCCCGTCAGGGTATCATCGCCCGTGCCACCGGTGAGGACATTGGCAGCTGAATTGCCGATGAGGCTGTTGTCGAGGTCGTTGCCGGTGCCGTTGATGGCACTTGACCCGGTCAGCGTCAGGTTTTCAACGCCCGAGGTTAGCGTGTAGCTGATCGAGGCCTGCACGAGATCGGTCCCGGCGTTGCCCGAGGGCAGGTCGGAAGAAAGGACCGTCGTGTCGTTGGTGTAACCGCCGCCGATCCGCGCGGTGGCGTTGAAGTAATGCGCGTAGTAGGTGGACGTGCCGGCCTTGTTGTAGAGGACGTCCATTTCGCCATCGCCATTGGCATCCATCAGCCCGATGACCGGCCAGGCGGCGTTGAACGGCAGGTTTACCGTGGACGAAACCGCCCAGCTTTCGTCCAAAAGCCAGAACTGGACCTGGGTGCCGCTGGACATGAGCGCATCCAGATTGCCGTCATCATTGACGTCGTGAACGCCTTTCAGCTCCCAGCCGGCGGGAACGGTGAAGGAAACGGCGCCTTCTTCGGTGACGACGTCGCCAGCGTTGTCGACAACATAGGTGTCGTCGCCCTCGCCGCCCTCCATCGTGTCGGCACCGGTGCCGCCGTCAAGCAGGTCGTTCCCGGCAAAGCCGCGCAGGATGTCGTTTCCGCCAAGGCCGGACAGCGTATCGCCGAGTTGCCCGCCTTCCAGCGTATTGGCGGAGCCGTCGCCCGTCAGGGAGAGCGGCGTCAGCAGCGAACCGGACGTGAAGTCCCCATCGGAGAGGGTGATGTTGCCGCTGAGGTCGATGGCAAAGTCGGCCGTGCCGTCTCCGTCGGTATCGCCCTCAAGCGTGGTGACCCCGCGCCCGGCATCATAGGCAGAGCGCAGCGCCCCTGCCGCCCCGTCCAGGGCAGCAGTTCCAAGGAAACGGAAGGTCTGATTGCCGGACGTGCCTTCGTCGGCATCGATTGCGTTCAGGTCCAGAAGATCGGTGCCGGAGACGAAGTCCGTGATCAGATCGCGGTCATCGATGGCCGTGCCGCTGTCGCCGGCGCCAAAAGCGAACGTGTCGGCGGAACCACCGCCCGTCATTGTGTCGGCGCCCGCTTCACCGGAAAGCACGTTGCTCCCCGAGTTACCGATGACGATGTTGTCGAGATCATTGCCGGTGCCGTCGATATTGCCGGACTCGGTCAGGGACAGGTTCTCAACGCCCGCGGTCAGCGTGTAGCTGATCGAAGCCTGCACAAGATCGGTCCCGGCATTGCCCGACGGCATGGCGGAAGAGAGAACCGCCGTGTTGGTCGTAAAGCCGCCGCCGATCCGGGTCGTGCCGTTGAAATAATGCGCGTAGAAGGTGGAGGTGCCGGCCTTGTTGTAAAGGACATCCATCTGGCCGTCGCCGTTCGCATCCACGAGCCCGACAACCGGCCAGGCGGCATTATAAGGCAGGTTCACCGTGGACGAGACCGACCAGCTCTCATCGAGCAGCCAGAACTGCACCTGGGTGCCGCTGGACATCAGGACGTCCAGATTGCCGTCGCCATTGACGTCGTGAATGCCCAACTGCGTCCAGCCGGATGGAGCCGTAAAGGAAACGGAGCCCTCTTCAGTGACAACGTCGCCGGCGTTGTCGACCACATAGGTGTCGTCGCCCTCGCCGCCTTCCATCGTGTCCGCGCCGGTGCCACCGTCAAGCAGGTCATCACCGGCAAAGCCGCGCAGGATGTCGTTGCCGCCGAGGCCGGACAGCGTGTCGCCGAGTTGCCCGCCTTCCAGCGTGTTGGCGGATCCGTCGCCGTTCAGGGTGATGGCCGCCAACAGCGATCCCGACATGAAGTCACCATCGGAGAGAGTGTTGTTGCCGCTGAGGTCGATGGCAAAGTCGGCCGTGCCGTCGCCATCGGTGTCGCCTTCGAGCGTCGTGACATTGCGACCGGCATCATAGCTGTAGCGCAGCGCCCCGGCGTCCCCGTCCAGGGCAGCCGTACCCAGGAAACGGAAAGCCTGATTGCCGGACGTGCCTTCGTCGGCATCGATTGCCGACAGACCCAGTTGGTCGGTCCCGGAGACAAAATCCGTGATCAGGTCTCGGTCATCGATGGCAGGGCCGCTGTCACCGTCGGCGAAGGCAAACGTGTCGGCTGAGCCGCCGCCCGTCAGGGTATCGGCGCCCGCTTCACCGGAAAGCACGTTGCTCCCGGAATTGCCGATGAGGATGTTGTCCAGTTCGTTGCCCGTGCCGTCGATATTGCCGGACCCGGTCAGGGTCAGGTTTTCAACGCCCGAGGTCAGCGTGTAGCTGATCGAGGCCTGCACAAGATCCGTACCGGCATTGCCGGACGGCAGGTCGGAGGACGCAACGGAGGTGTTGTTGGTGTAGCCGCCGCCGATCCGGGACGTGCCGTTGAAATAGTGCGCGTAATAGGTGGAGGTACCGGCCTTGTTGTAGAGGACATCCATCTGGCCGTCGCCATTGGCGTCGACCAGTCCGACAACCGGCCAGGCAGCATTGTAAGGCAGGTTGACCGTGGACGAGACCGACCAGGTCTCATCCAGCAGCCAGAACTGCACCTGGGTGCCGCTGGACATCAGGACATCCTGGTTGCCGTCGCCATTGACGTCGTGAACGCCCTTCAGCTCCCAGCCGGCGGGAACGGTGAAGGAGACGGCGCCTTCCTCGGTGACGATGTCACCGGCATTGTCGACCACGTAGGTGTCGTCGCCCTCGCCGCCTTCCATCGTGTCCGCACCGGTGCCGCCGTCGAGCACGTCATCGCCGGCAAAGCCGCGCAGAGTGTCGTTGCCGCCGAGACCGGACAGCGTGTCGCCGACAAGACCGCCTTCCAGCGTGTTGGCGGATCCGTCGCCCGTCAGCGAGAGCGGAACGCCGAGCGTGGCACTGCCCGCCGTGAAATCGTCGATGGTCAGGGAAATATTGCCCCAGAGGGCAATGCCGAAGTCGGCGATGCCGTCGCCGTCGGTATCGCCTTCGACCCGTGTGTGATTGTGGCTTGAATCATAGGCGTAGCGCAGCGCGCCCACACCGTAGAATGCGCTTTGGCCGATGAAGGTGAACTGGTCGACCGATCCTGAAATTCCGTCTGCGTCGATGGCGGACAGGTCGAGCAGATCGAGCCCGGCGACAAAGTCGGTGATCTGGTCCCAGGTGCTGAAGGAATTGCCCGTGTCGCCCTCTTCGAAGACGAACGTGTCGCTGCCCGCGCCGCCGGTCAGCGTGTCCCTGCCGGCGCCGCCGTGAAGGACATCGTTGCCGTCCTTGCCGTCAAGGCTGTCGTTTCCGCCAAGCCCCTTGAGATCGTTGGCCAGAACGTTGCCGGAAATGGTGTCGTTGCCGGACCCGCCAATGGCGTTTTCGATCCAGGTGCCGTTGGCGATGCCGATGTTGTAGGTCATCGTGCTGGACGTGCCGCCGGCCGAAGAATAGGTCCCCGGTTCCAGATCGATGATCGCCCGCAGCGAGAAACCGGACAGATCGAGCGTGTCGGTTCCACCGGCGTCGTAGATCGTCAGGACGGGCGCGCGGTTCTGGCTGAAATCGAAGAGATCGTTGCCGGCGTTGGAATTGAAGCCATAGACCGTGTCCCCGGACCGGGTCGTGGTATCGGCGCCGTATTTGGACTGGATGGTGAGGACATCATGCACCATCGGCGTTTGCGCGTATTGCCAGCCGAACCCGCCGTTCCAGTCCGCGCCCGTGTTCGAGGCACTGAAATAGGACATGACCGACCACTGGTGGGTGTCCTGCGCATATTCGGCGTTGTTCGCGTAGGTCGGCGAGCCGCCATTATAGGAACCCGGATGACTGAGACCGACGGCATGGCCGATCTCGTGCATGATGGTCATCCAGTAATAGTCCCCCGGGTCGGGGTAATAGAGCGCCGTATAGGTCGCCGAATTCAGCCAGACTTCGCCGGCCCATTGATAGTTGCCCGGATAATAGGCATGGGCGTAGGCGATGTTTGTCGTGGTGTTGCCGAAATTGATGGCGGCGTTTTGCTGATTGCTCGTCTGCTCGGCAAAGGAGGGCGCGATCAGGTCATCCCAGAGGTCGACGATCAGCCGCGTGGCAGCTTGCTGATAGGCAGTAAACTTCGAAAATCCGTTGCCCTCATATCCGATACCCCAGGACGGGGAGGATTGCAGGAAACCGTAGGTAATGGTGTTCGAATTCCACTCGCGGCCGGAATCGATCTGACCGACGACCTGGTTGTTGTCGTAGGTCGGGGCCTGCTGCGGCTGACGGACGGCAGTGTCGGCCTCCACCGCTTCTGCAACGAAATCGCCGGTGCAGTTGGGGCAGGCGCAAAATCCAAAATCGCTGTGTCTAAGATCCATCGATGTCAAACTGCTTCAACCAACGTTTCAATTCACCCGGGCGGTGAAAAAAGAACCGCCCACCCAAGCGCCTCTTGCGGGAACCGCTTCATTGCCGGTGCCGGCGAATCCGGTTGCCCGGGGCTTGCGTTACGGTAATTCAGCGGCAAAAAGTTAAGAAACCATAGGATCAATCGGCGAGTTTTTGGGGTTTTCGGGCATGATGCACGGTTTTTTGTTCACTTTTTCCGTGTTCCCCATTGCGCGCGGCGGACACACGGACAACCCGTCCTGCAACCGCGACAGGCACTTACGGCAGCCACTTGCCACCAAAGCTTAAGATCCGCCCGCGCGCCGGGTTTTGGTAAAGCCCGGATTTACCATTTTCAAACGATTCTCCCCGCTTCGGCCGGATGCGGATGACGCGTGGGGATCAGTTCAAAACCGTTTGCGCACGGGGCGGGAAGCGGAGGTTTGTTGCGGTTGAAGGCAGGTCTGGGAAGCGGACCAAGCTGACATTCTGGAATTCGCTATGTAGGCTGCGCTTCATACATGGCTGCAGCGACAAGTGATGGAGGGATACGGTGCAATTTGAAGAAGAGATTCATGATCTGAAACGCTTACGTGAACTCCTACCGTTTAGTGAAACGGCTCCAGCCGCGTTGAAAGTTTCCAATCGACTAAATGAAGTGGGCAGGCAATTCATCAAGCTGTCACCGTTCATCGTCTTAGGCACAAAGGACGAGAATGGGCTTATTGATGTCACGCCAAAAGGTGATCCCGCCGGGTTTGTTAAGGTTCTTGATGACAACACACTCGCGATCCCCGAACGCCTTGGGAACAATCGCGTAGACGGCTTCTGTAACATTCTGACCGATCCCAACGTCGCGATCATTTTCATCGTTCCCGGTCACAACTTCACTTTACGTTTAGTAGGCAAAGCAAGGATCGTGCGCGATAAAGCACTCTGTGCCCGGATGGCAGTGAATGGAAAAGATCCGGAACTCGCTCTAGTCGTCGATATTGAAGAGGCATTCATGCATTGCTCGAAATCACTGATCCGCTCGGGAATTTGGCGCGCCGATACTTGGCCTGAACGCGGGACTGCCCCCCGGCTTGCGGACTGGCAAGTCACAGTCGTTGACGATGGCCGGACAGTTGATGAAGTTTTCGCCAAGCACGACCACGACGAAAAAACCCGGATGTATTGAGGGCGGGCGGGCTCAGTAGGTTTTGGCCCGGACCGGGCCTTCGCCGCATTCAAATCGAACGACGGTGATGAAGGTCTGATGTGCCGGGCTCACCAAACCTCTTCAGGGGCGCTTTTTTGAAAGGTAGGGAGTTACCGGCAATGCTGAGATGACATATATTGATCGGCAGGACGAGTGACCGAACAGAGACCGGAGACTGATGTGTCACCAAGCAAGGGCCGCGTTGAAAGACTGATTGATGCGATCGGCGCAGAGTTCCAGTCTCATCTCATCAACTTGTGGAACACCTCCACCGTCTTTGATATTCAGGACGGTGCCGTTCAAAAGATGATCTCACGTGAAGCGCCATTCGGTGTCATCGGGATCAAGATCCTGACGCGCAATCCGGGAGAGGCAAATCGTCTTTTCGAGCACCAATGGAATTTCAGCATCGGGATCACCGGATGTGAATTCACGCTTCTGGACGTCGATTACCAGAACGACGTCTGGATAGGTGATGTGAGTTCCGCCGAATTCGCCGGGCATGAACAGATTGCCTACAAATCGGTTGAGCACATGATTGCCTTTCATGGCGACGATTTCGGCGTTGGAAAGGTCTTCATCGAAAAGATTGGCGCGCTTTGCCCCAGCCTGCTTGAAAAGCCACCATTGTTCTTTCGACTGCCGCGCCGGGCACCACCCGCCTACAGATACACGGCAGCGCCCCGGGCCATTCGCCGGGAGTTGGGACTTTCATCTGACGATGGCATGGTTCTGATTGAGACGATGATCAAAGAACACGGGATTGACCCATATACGATCCTTCTGTCCTTCCATTCTGATGAAAACTTCTGGCTTGTTGATCTGCCTGAAGCGCTTGTCGACCGTTACCAGCATGGCCTGATTGATCCCAGCCTTGGTGAACACCACTCAAATCTTGAGGTGGGAGTTTCCATTACAGCCGAGGCTCTGAGGAACAGGGTTCGGCAGAAGTCAAACGCCGCCGAGCGCGATAACGGCGTCTTTTTCTCCATGTCCGGACGCGGTTCCGCGTCCGGTTATCTGAACGGATTGAACTGATCCTGCGTTGGCCGAGCTTGTTTTTGCTGCAAGACGGCGCGTAGCGCCCGGCAATCTCCTCTCTGACACGATCCGGATCTTCGCTGCGCGGGGAACCTATCGGCGTCGGGATCGGGGCCGTTGCCGCCTAGCGCATCGCGTTTCAGTTGCTGGATGGCCTGAAGCAGCGCCTCGCTTGCCGCCTGTAGACGCCGCTCATGGTTCCCCTGATCGACGTTGAGACCCTCACGACGAACCAGATCGTGCACCGTTTCCCCATACCTTGCCTCAAGCCTCCCGTTCGTTCTGGCTTGGGTACCCGGAGGCTCCAGATGTTCCCATGTTGCAGGAGACCCAGCTTCGTCCGACATCCGCTCGACAGTCTGACGCTACAAGGAGCCACTGAACCCCGAGAGTTCCCGTCGTGTCAGTGTCACTGGAGGATTGGAATGGGCTGTGAGAAGGCTCTCCACCTCGGCAGCCACGTTGACAAATGCCCGCTTCGCTTCCTGAGGGTCCTTCGTGCGTAGAGTGCGGCGAATCTCGGTCTTGCCGATGACCGACCGAAAGGCTTCGGAACGACCTTACGATACCAATAGAAACCTGTTTTGGGATGCTTCCAGGGACGAGACATGGACAGGACCATCGGACCACCTTGTTGTACCACTTGGTGACCCTAAGCCTATGACATCGTATAAGTATTTGGCGGGAAACACTCTTGAAGAGTGATGGTGCCCAGGAGAGGACTCGAACCTCCACGCCCATAAGGGCACTAGCACCTGAAGCTAGCGCGTCTACCAGTTCCGCCACCTGGGCTGTGAGGGGGGCTTGTAAGCGCCGTGCTGGCCCTTGTCAATCGCAAGGTGCGACTTTTTTTGATCAAACGCAGGGAGCCCTTCACACCCGGCTCACAAAGGTCTAAGAAACAAGCTGACGGGCGCGGCGCTGGCGCTTCGGCCCCTTCAGTTCGGACGCGAAAAAAGGCATTTCCAGATGTCCACACCTCTCAACGGCAAACTCGTCACAATCTTCGGCGGGTCGGGCTTCCTCGGCCGGCATATCGTGCAGTCGCTGGCACGGCGCGGCTACCGGATCCGGGCCGCCGTCCGGCGGCCGGACCTGGCGACGCACCTGCAGCTGCTCGGTGCGCCCGGACAGATCATGGCGGTGCAGGCGAACCTGCGCTACCGCTGGTCGATCGACCGCGCGGTGATCGGCTCTGACGCCGTCATCAACGCGGTCGGCATTCTTGCCCCGACCGGCAACCAGACCTTCGATGCCGTGCAGGCCTTCGGGGCCCGCGCGATCGCCGAGGCCGCCCGCGGCGCCGGACTTTCCGCGATCACGCATATCTCGGCGATCGGTGCCGACGCGGACAGCACGTCCCAATATGCGCGCACCAAGGCCGCCGGCGAAGCCGGTGTCCTGGAGACGCTGCCGGACAGCGTAATCCTGCGCCCGTCGATCGTGTTCGGGCCGGAAGACGACTTCTTCAACCAGTTCGCGGAAATGGCGCGGTTCGCACCCGCCCTGCCGCTGATCGGCGGCGGCGAGACCAAATTCCAGCCGGTCTATGTCTGCGATGTCGCCGAGGCGGTGGCACGATCCGTCGACGGTGAGCTGACACCGGGCGCGACCTACGAGCTCGGCGGGCCGGAACACAAGAGCTTCCGCGACTGCCTGGAGGAGATGCTGGAGATCACGCGCCGGTCGCGTTTCCTGCTGCCTATCCCGTTCCCGGTCGCCTCCGCGATGGGCAAGGTCATGCAGCTGCTTCCCGGTGCGCCGCTCACGGCCGATCAGGTGGAACTCCTGAAGACGGACAACGTGGTCTCCGACGCCGCGATCAAGGACGGGCGCACGCTGGAAGGGATCGGTATCAAGCCGGCCACGCTGGCCAGCATCCTGCCGACCTACCTGGAACGCTTCCGGCAACACGGGCAATACGACGCGCACAAGCGCGTCTGAACTGTGACGAAGACCGGGCGCTCGCAGAAGACAGGCACGGCGCGGCCGAAAGCCTGGAAACAGTGATCGCCTGCCTCACCGGCTTTTTGATCGCTGGCCGAAAGGGGTACCGGATCCCGCTCTTTACGTTTGCGCGGCAAACCGGGATGACACTCCTTGGATGGCCAATCAAACGCCACACCGCCAATACGGCCCGGATAGAGTTCCGAAACCTTCATCCGGAGGACGCGCATCGGCGCTTTCCCGCAGCAACCGTGTTCAAGACGCGACACCTTGCGGCGTATTCCCCTCTCACAATGGGAGCGGGGGGTATGTTTCGGAATGATCAGTCAACACCTGTCCCCTCACCCGGCCTTTCAGGCCGACCTCTCCCCGCGGGAGAGGTGACAGCCGTGGCAGGAACGTTTTCCCGCCAGCACCCGTCTTTCCGAGCTCAAACATCTCCTGGCGTCGCGGCATGGATTGCCAGATCAACTGCGCTGCTATCCTGTTCAGGCCGACTTGGATCTCGTGAGGCGGTCCGCAGACAATGAACTTGTCATCCCGGCTGAAGCAAAGCGGTAGGCCGGAACCCAGAAACATCTGTTTCGCCGTCTTCGCCGTGGTCGCCGGCCACACGGAGTACTGGGTCCCGGTCTTGCCGCTCGCGCGGCAAACCGGGATGACAAATCCGGAAAAAATACCGTATCCCAACTTGGCATCGAACGGAGTTATGCCGCATTCTCAGGATGAGACTGCCCTGGCTCTATCTGGACCGTTGTGGTGGTGTCGCGGTTGATTGGCTATCCAAGGGTTGTCATCCCGGTTTGCCGTGCAGGCGGCAAGACCGGGACCCAGTATCCCGTGTGGCCGGCGACCACGGCGAAGATGGAAAAACAAGTGACTACTGGGTTCCGGCCTTCCGCTGCGCTTCAGCCGGAATGACAAGCTCATTCAGCAGGTCCGGCCGCCTCCGGAAGCGGGAACGCGGCCAAAAGCAACGCAAGCTTCTTCAGGAGCGCGCCAGGCCAGATTCTCCGGAACGCTTCAATTTTGTTGAAAATGGTTCTAGGCTTTCTCCTGACAGGAGGGGGCCATGTCACCCATTGCCAAGATAACCATGGTTTTTGTCGTTTTCGTCGACCTTCTGGGTCAGGGACTGGTGTTCCCGATCATCAACGGCCTGATCATGGAACCGAGCACGTCGATCCTGGCGAAGGACACGTCGACCGCCGCCCGCCACTTCAACTACGGGCTCATCATCGGCATCTTTTTCATCTGCTGGTTCTTCGGCGCGCCCTATATCTCGAAATTGTCGGACCAGATCGGGCGCAAGAATGCCATCCTGATCTGCCTGTTCGGCGCGTTCGCCGGCTATGCGCTCACCATCATCGCGCTCTACGCCAACAGCTTTCTCCTGCTCATTCTCGGGCGCGCGATCACCGGGCTGACGGCCGGCAACCAGCCGATCGCCCAGGCCGCCATGGTGGACGGCAGCACCGATGACGAAGACCTGTCGAGAAACATGGGCTACATCATGCTCGGCATCAGTTTCGGGCTCGTCGGCGGCCCGCTGATCGGCGGGTTCCTGTCCGACCCCGTCCTGATCGGAAGCATCGCCAGCATAAAGCTGCCGTTCTTTGCCAGCCTCGTGCTTGTTGCGATCGCGGTTGTTCTGGTTGTCTTCTTCTACAAGGAGGACCCGGAAGAGCGGGAAGACTTCGCGCTGCGCCCGGCGGAAATCTTCGAGACGCTGTGGCGGATCAGGGACTTTCCGCTCGTCATCCGGCTGACGATCGTCCTGTTCTTCTTTCACCTGGCAAACGTGACATTCTACGTCTTCGTCGACAACTATCTGACCAGCCGGTTCGGCTACGGCGTTCTCGGTAGCAGCTTCGCCATGATGACCATCGGCGCGGCCATCGCGATTTCGAGTACGTTCTTCGTCGTGCCCGTGCAGAAGAGGTTCACCAAGGAGCGCATCCTGGCGGTGAATTTCATCGTCTGGATCCTGGCGACGTGCCTGTTCATCCTGTCGCCGGACGGCCCGCTGACCTATGTGCCGATCTTCTGCTTTTTCTTCATTTTCGGTATCGCCTACCCGACACTGCTGTCGATCTTCTCGGCTTCGGTCGGGCCGGAAGAACAGGGATGGGTAATGGGGATGACGATTGCGGTCTTCACCTTCAATGCGGGCGCCATGTCGCTGATCGGAGGCGAACTGATCGGGATCAATCTCGACCTGCCGTTCTACATCGTGATCGCGTGCGCCCTGACCGCGCTGGTGGTAATGTTCCTGTTGTGGAACAAGCCGGAAGTGAAGGCCCTCCTTCGAAAGACCGGCGGCTGATACCAACCTCAATAAGTAAGAATCTATCCGACCGTGACATGAGAGTGTGCCGCGAGGAGCGTGTCGCGGGGCGATGTGGGGCATCGGCCAAGATGCGCAACGCGGCGGAACACTCTCATGTCACGGCCTCCGGTGGTTTTTTCAGGCCCGCCGGACTGCGTCGCGCCGCTTGACCGGCCAACCAGGCCGGCCCGCGCACCGCTCCTTGCCGGCAAACCTGAAAAAGGCCATCGAATAGGTACTTACTAATTGAGGTTGGTATGACTGTTCAAGTCAGCCGCCGGCCGTTCTTATTTCCAGAAGTGCGCGCCGTAGCGGTCCTGGTGCAATTCGCTGTAGCCGCGTTCGGTGCGTCTGAGGCCAATGTCCTTCAACTCCTGTTCATTCAGGTGAGAAAGGGCACGGGCAGTTGTCCGGCGGCGAAAATACCGGCGGAGCTCGTCGGCACATACACGAAGAACGGTGAACACAATGCTGCGGCTGTGCGCACGGCTGCGGAAAACGGTTTCAATCTCATAGCTCATCTCTCAACTCCTCGGGGATCATCATCGCCGTTTCGCGGCGACAACACCAAGATGGCAGGTCAATCCTGACAGCTGTGAGTCAGGTTTGATCTCGTTCTGTTCCCGGGATATGATTTTTTTCGAAACAACCGTCCAAGGTCCCTTTTCATGAACCCGATTGAACGCGCGCTCGGCATTCTGCTGCTGCTGACCGGCGGCAAACTCGTCCCGGCGACCGTGCTCGCCGAACGCTTCCAGGTGTCCCTCAGGACCATCTACCGGGACATCGACAGGCTGATCGCCCTCGGCGTTCCCGTCGATGCGGAACGCGGAGCGGAAGGCGGCTACCGGCTCGCCAGCGGCTATCTTCAGCCGCCCGTCGCCCTGTCACGCGACGAGACGGCCGCGCTCCTTGCCGCCATGGCGCTGGTGCGCAGCAGCCGTACCGTACCGCTGGTGAACGATCTGGCGTCTGCGGAAAAGAAACTGCTGGCAACGCTTCCGAAAACGGTCCACGGCCTGCTCAAGGAGGCGGACAAGATCGTCGGCATCGAACCGATACCGCCCGATATCTTTCATGCCGGCACGAAGGCCGAGCCGACGGAAGACTGGCAGCGGGCGCTGGACGGTTTCATGGCCGGTATCCTGGACGGCAAGCGCGTGCGGTTCAACCACGTCAACCCGTCACGCAATACGGCCAAGGCGCATGATGTCGAGCCTTACGGCGTCATGTTCGACCGGGACCTCTGGTATCTTGCAGGACGCTGTGTCGACACGCAGACAGTGAAGGTCTACCGGGCAGACCGTGTGCGGGATCTTGAGATCAGCGGCATGTTCTTCCGGCCAGACAAGACGTTTTCCATCAAGACGCTGCTGGGCGGTGCCTGGCTGTCGCAGGCCATGCGCAGGTGGGAGCAGGAAGAGGAGATCGCCAAGATCCTGATCACCGCCGGCCAGGCCAAGAAACTGAGCGCGGACTGGTACTACCGGCACGCGGTGTTCACGCCCGCCGGGGACGGCAGGATCCTGCTAAGAATCCCCAGCACCGACCGGGCCCGCATTCTGCCGCTTGTCAGGTGGCTCGGGCCCGGGGCCGAACTGCTGTCACCGGACAGCCTGCGCGCGGAGTTCGCCACCGAACTTGCCGCGCTGACATCGCTTTACGGCATCGGGCCGTCCGCCGAGGATCAGCCCAGGAAATAAAGACCGGCGAACCCTGCGAGCCCCACGAAGATGCGCCACCAGGCAAATGGCGCGAAGCCGTGCCTGGAGACGAAATCCAGAAGCCCCTTCACCACGAATACGCCGGAAATGAACGAGGCCACGAAGCCGATGGTGATGAGCATGGCATCGTCGGCGGACAGGATGTTGCGGTTCTTGTAGAGGTCATAGGCGAAGGCACCGGCCATCGTCGGCATGGCCAGGAAAAACGAAAACTCGGCGGCGGAGCGCTTGTCTGTTCCCATCAGCAACGCACCCGCGATTGTCGCACCGGAGCGGGAGACGCCAGGAACCATGGCAAGGCACTGGCAGAAGCCGATCTTCAGGCATAGCGACAGGGGATAGTCCATCACATTGGTGTAACGTGGCTTCAGCGGCAACCGGTCGATCCAGAGCAGGATGACACCCCCCACCAGCAAGGTGGTGCAGATGAGGGCCGGTGTTTCAAAGAGCACTTCCTTGATGAAACTGTGCAGCATGACACCGATCACGGCAGCCGGCAGAAAGGCGATCAGAATGCCGGCTACAAACCGGCGGCTGGCCGGGTCGCTCGGCAACGAGAGCGCCAGGGTCCACAATCTGGCGAAATAAACCGAGAGAATCGCAAGAATCGCACCCAGCTGGATCAAAACCTCGAATGTCTTTCCCGTACTTTCAAACCCGAGAAAGTGACCAAGCAGGAGCAGATGTCCCGTTGAAGAGACAGGGATAAATTCCGTCAGTCCTTCGACAATTCCCAAAATCAGCGCATTTACAATCGTTTGGCCGTCCATTGGATCTTTTTCTCCAGCAGGCGTAATAAAAATGAGGCCGGACCCGCGATCAATCACGGCCGGACATTTGCGCGGCAGCTGCTTATTTGCAGGACCAATTTCCCCGCGTCAAACCCTTGATAACCATATGTGAGGCAAACTGGTTCAAGAATTCTTAGTCTTGCCACAGTTCGGGCTCTAAACCCTTTCATGCTCACGCTTTACCATCACCCTTTTTCGCCGTCGTCCCGATTCATTCGCCTTGTCCTGAGCGAATACGGCGCCGCCTTCGAGGAGCGTCACGTCGAACCGTGGGACCGGCCGCAGGAGCTTCTGGTGCTCAATGCCGCCGGAACCGTTCCGGTTCTTGTCGAAAATGACGGTCCGGCCATCTGCGGCCCCGGCCCGATCATGGAATATCTCGACGAAACGCGCGGCTATGCACTCACCGACCGGCGGCTCATGCCCGACCATCCAGAAGCGCGTGCCGAAACGCGGCGCCTCGTCGAGTGGAGCCTGGTGAAATTCGATCAGGAAGTGGTCGGACACCTGGTGCGTGAACGCATCTACAAGCAGATCATGCCCAAGTCGGCCGGCGGTGGTGAACCGGATTCCGCGGCGCTGCGTGTTGCCCGGGCCAACATCCATCATCATCTGAAATACTTCGGCTACCTGGTTGCCTCGCGCCGCTGGCTGGCAGGCGACCGGCTGTCCTTTGCCGATTTCGCGCTCGCGGCAGGCCTGTCCTGTGCCGACTATTTGGGCGAAGTCCCCTGGAGCAACGAGACAGACGTCAAAAGCTGGTACGCCCGGGTGAAGTCGCGTCCGTGCATGCGCCCCCTTCTCGGCGAGAAAGTTCTGGGCATGCCCCCGGCCGCTTCTTACGCGGACCTTGATTTTTAGGGTCAGGACTCATTAATTTGGATGAATTGGTAGGTCCTGACCCTGGCACTTGCCTGCAACAATGGTCACGCGCTCCGGATCAGGCGTTTCCTGTCCTCAAACCGGTCCCAACCCGTGCCGCCAACACCCTTGGACACAAGAACCCGAAAGCTGCTGACCGCACTGGAACAAAAGGCCGAAGCCCTGGGCTTTGCCGGACTGCGCGTTGCGGCCGCCGACAGCATCCCTGCGGCGAAAGAGCAATTGCGCGCGTTCCTGGAGCACGGGTACCACGGAACGATGGACTGGATGCAGGAGACGGAGAGCCGCCGCGCGTCTCCCCGCGCCCTGTGGCCGGAGGTGCGATCGGTTCTCATGCTTGCCATGAACTACGGACCCGGCGATGCCCCGGACAACCACCCGCTGGCGCATCTGGAGGATCCCGGATCAGCCGGAATCTCGGTCTATGCCAGACATCGCGACTATCACGACGTGATCAAGGGGCGGCTGAAGGAACTGGCTGCCTTTCTGGTTTCAAGAGCCGGAGGCGACGTCAAGGTTTTCGTCGACACGGCGCCCGTCATGGAAAAACCGCTCGCGCACGCAGCCGGTCTCGGCTGGCAGGGGAAACACACCAACCTGGTTTCGCGCGAACTGGGGTCTTGGTTCTTTCTGGGGTCGATCTTCACGACGCTGGAATTGCCGCCAAGCACTTCTGAACACGATCATTGCGGCAGTTGCAGGGCCTGCCTCGACAGTTGTCCGACGGACGCCTTTCCGGCGCCCTATCAGCTCGATGCAAGGCGCTGCATCTCGTATCTGACGATCGAACATCACGGTCCCATCCCGCATGCGTTCCGCAAGCCGATCGGAAACCGGATCTATGGCTGCGACGATTGCCTTGCCGCCTGCCCGTGGAACAAGTTCGCGCAGGCGGCAAGCGAGGCGAAGCTCATCGCGCGTGACGACCTGACCAATCCGGACCTCGCCGATCTGCTCGATCTCGATGATGCCGCCTTCCGCAAGCTCTTTGCCGGATCTCCGCTCAAGCGGATCGGCCGCAACCGCTTTCTGCGAAATGTGCTGATTGCCGCAGGCAATTCCGGCCTTTCTCACCTTCTGGCCAAGGTCGAGACGCTGCTCGGCGATCCGGATCCGACGGTCCGGGGTGCAGCCGTGTGGGCCTACCGGCAGCTTGCACCCGAAGACGCGTGGACGGCGCGAAGAGATCTTGCGCAGAGCCTTGAAACCGACAGCCAGGTCCGTGAGGAATGGGTGTCCTAGATCCGCACTTTTACGCAGCACGATTCGACGTCACCAAAAGAATGGGTCATAGTCATGGTATGGCCAATGACAGCCCCCTATATCGTAATCGACCGTCGTCCGACGGTTCAGTCCGATGATCCGATTTGGAGCCAAAACATTGATTTTTAAAGCCGCCTCCGCTGAAAACTCGCCGTCGTTCAAAGCACGTGCCAGGCTATTGTCCTTCAGCACCGCGCTTGCGCTCATGTCCGGGACCGCCCTTGCACAAGATACGGGCAAGGCCGCGTTTGACGCGTATGTCGAAGGATTGAAAAATCTGGGGCTGGAGTTTGAAAACGGATCTGTCGACTACGACGCGGGCAGCGATACGCTGACGCTGACGGACAGCAAACTCACCTTCAGCGGCGTACTCAAGGATTTTCCCGTCGAGGAGACCAACGTCACGGGCAATGACGGGGCGGCCGCGATCGATCCATCCAAGCTGGAGGATATCACCTATTCGCTGTCGTTCAGCTCGCCGTCAGTCACGATCACCGGGTTGACGCATGACAACAACAGTTTCACGTCGGAGAGCTGGGTCTACGCCGACGATTCCCAGCTCCTGATCGAAGGCGCGAGAGAGAGCAAGGGCCGCCTCAAGGTCGATGGCCGCATGTCCGGCATTTCAGCGACCAACTATGACTTCGTCCTCCCCGAGATCCCGGCCGATGATCCGGCCAAACGGGCCAGCAGCTGGCTCCCGTTCGTCAAGGCCACGCTTCTGACGTCCTACGATAAGGTGAAGGTGGACAGCACCGGCGTTACCATCGAGGCCTATGCGACGGAGGACGGCAAAGAGGTCGCGGTGCTTACAGGCACCATCCAGATGGATGGCTATCTGATGTCCGGTGCCCGGGACGGGCGCATCGCGGAATACTCGATCGACCGGATGACGCAGAATCTCAGTACGCTCGAACCGGCGTCGGGGCAGATGCTTGCACAGACGACCAGCCAGGGCAAAACCATCTACAGCGACATCGACATCAAGAGCATGATCGATCTCTTCGATCCGTCTGTTGCCGAAACCGGCGAGGAAAAGACGCTGATCGGGTCGGGATCGGCTGTCGACTACAAGTCCAGCCAGGAAATCGCGGAGGGCGTCGCCCTGACGATCGAGGCCGAAAAGGCAACGCTCGACAAGGCAACCATCGTCAAACGCGACAACAATGTCCTGCAGCTCATGGACCAGGTCTTCAACAAACAGGCACCGGGGCCGGAAGAACTGATCACCAATGTGTTCCAGTTCTACCGGTCTTTCGGCTTTGCCGATGCGCGCATCAGCGGCGTGTCCGTGATCTTTCCGCTTGGCCCGGGTCTGGAGTCGGCGATCAAGATCAAGGAAATGGCAATGACCGACATCAGTTCGAACGGCATCGGTGAAATGATGCTGGTCGGTCTGGATGCTCCCAACTTGCCGGAAGGCGTTTCCGCCAAACTGGACTGGGCCGCGATTGGCGACATCGAGTTCGCCGATTATGCCCCCATGGAAGGCGTCATCGGCAAGCTGATGTCCGATCCGGCCTACGGCGAAAACAACCCGCTGGAAGTCGCCCGGGCTTTCATGCCGAGGTCGCTCGGTTATGAGCTCGAAGGCCTTGAGGTCAACATTCCGCAGATCGGCCAGACCGCGCTCGGCAAGCTCGAAACAACCGTGTCGACCACGGTCCCGCCGATTCCGACCAGCCTTTTCTCCAAGACCGACGGCCTGCGCATTCCTGTAAAGGCGATTCAGGATCCACAGGCACAGGCCCTGTTCCAGGGTCTTGGTCTGGAAACGATCGTCTGGTCCGACGAAGCGCGTCTTTACTGGGATGAGGCAACACAGGACCTGCGGCTGGAACGCCTGATGATCGACATTGAAGGTGTCGGCCGGGCTGAGGCCTCCCTCCGGTTCGCCAACGTTCCGAAGGCGCTGTTCGAGGACCCGGAAGGGCAAGGCCAGCTTGCGGCGATCTCGGCCCAGTTCGTCGATGCCTCCATCACCTTCAACGATGCCGGGCTGACCGGGAACGGCCTCAAGTTCATCTCCGAGGCCCAGGGCATTCCGCAGGAAGCTCTGAAGCAGGCGCTTATCGCCCAGGCAGCGGGAGCCACCGCACCGATCCAGAACGAAGCCTTCACAAAGATGGTCAGCGATGCGGCATCAAAGTTCCTGAATGACCCGAAAGACCTGAAGATCACGCTGACCCCGCCGAACCCGGTGCCGTTGGCTCAGATCCTCGGCAGCATGGCAGCACCGCAGACCCTGCCCGACCTCCTCAACGTGAAGATCGAGGCGAATTGAGGCGGAAGCGTTTCCGTTCGTTCGATGAAAATGAAAAAGGCGGCCACCGGCCGCCTTTTCTGGTTTGTCACTCCGCCGCCTGGCGGTGTTCGGCCGGTCCGATCCGCGCGGCGCAGAACTTGAACTCCGGTATCTTGCCGAACGGGTCAAGCTGCGGGTTGGTCAGGAAGTTGGCGGGCGCTTCGAAGAAGCAGAACGGAATGAACAGCATGCCGCTGGACACGTCGCGGTCGGCGCGCAGGGTCAGCGAGATCGCGCCGCGCCGGGTTTCAACAGTCACCTGCTGGCCGATTTCTAGGCCTGCAAGCTTGATGTCGCGCGGGTTCATGGAAACCACCGGCTCCGGCTCGATGGCGTCGAGCACCGCGGCGCGGCGCGTCATCGCGCCGGTGTGCCAGTGCTCCAGCATCCGGCCCGTGGTGAGCACCAGCGGGAAGTCTTCGTCCGGCAGTTCGTCCGGCGGCACCAGGTCCGTCGGCACGATCTTGCCGCGACCGTCCGCGGTCGGGAAGGACTGGCCGAACAGGATCTCGTTTCCGGGCTTGTCCGGCGCGTCGGCCGGATAGGTCACGGTTCCATCGTTCTCGAGCCGGTCCCAGGAAATGTTGTTGAGCGACGCCATGTGCGAGCGCATTTCCTCGTAGATTGCCGGAACGCCGTCATAGGTCCAGTTAAGGCCCAGGCGGTTGGCTATCTCGATCATGATCTGCCAGTCGGCGCGTGCCTCTCCGGGCATGGGAACACAAGGACGGCCGATCTGCACCTGACGGTTGGTGTTGGTGTAGGTGCCGAGCTTTTCCGCATGTGCGGATGCGGGAAGAATGACGTCGGCATGCCACGCGGTTTCGGTCAGGAAAATGTCCTGAACGACGAGATGCTTCAGCGAAGACAGCGCCTTGCGGGCATGGGTCTGGTCCGGGTCGGACATGGCCGGGTTTTCACCCTGCACGAACATGGCCTCGATGCCGCCGGCCAGGATGTCGTTCATGATCTCGACGACGGTGAGCCCGCGCACCGGATCAAGCGTCCGGCCCCAGGCATCTTCGTATTCGCCCCGGATGTCCGCATTTTCGACGGACCGGTAGTCGGGGAAGACCATCGGGATGAGACCCGCGTCGGAGGCGCCCTGAACGTTGTTCTGACCGCGCAAGGGATGCAGCCCGGTGCCGGGCCGGCCGATCTGGCCGGTCGTCAGCGCCATTGCGATCAGGCAGCGGACATTGTCGGTGCCGTGAACATGCTGCGAAACGCCCATGCCCCAGAATATGATGGACCTGGCACTGGTCGCATACAGGCGAGCGACCTCGCGCAGGGTCTGCGCGTCGATGCCGCAGACCGGTTCCATCGCCTCGGGTGTGAATTCGCGGATCTTCTCGGCGAGCGCTTCGAAACCATCGACATGCGCGGCAATGTACTGGCTGTCATAGAGACCCTCGGTGATGATCACGTTGAGGATCGCGTTCAGCATCGCGACATCGGTGCCCGGCTTGAACTTCAACCCGTAATCCGCATGCCGCATCAGATCCTGGCCGCGCGGATCCATCACGATCAGTTTGGTGCCCTTCTTTGCAGCCTGCTTGATGTAGGTCGCAGCGACGGGATGGTTCTGTGCCGGGCGTGCCCCGATGACAATCATGCAATCGGCATCTTCAGCGGCGTTGAACGGTGCTGTCACCGCACCGGAACCGATGCCTTCCATCAGCGCCGCCACGGAAGAAGCATGGCAAAGCCGCGTGCAATGGTCGACATTGTTGGTCTGGAAACCCTGACGGATCAGTTTCTGGAAGAGATAGGCTTCCTCGTTGGAGCCCTTGGCCGAGCCGAAGCCCGCCACGCCTGCGCCGCCCTTGGCATCGAAGGCCGCCTTCAGACCGCCTGCAGCACGGTCCAGCGCCTCTTCCCAGGTGGCTTCCCGGAAATAATCGAGGTGATTCTCCAGCGTCATGGAGATGTCGCCGCGCTTGGGTGCGTCGTCGCGGCGGATCAGCGGCGTAGTCAACCGCTCCGGGCTTGCAACATAATCGAAACCGAAACGGCCCTTGACGCACAGCCGGTTTTCATTGGCCGGACCGTCGCGCCCCTCGACCTTGACGATCTCGCCGTCCTTGACCGAAACGGAGGTGAGACAACCGACGCCGCAGAACGGGCAGACGCTGTCGACGGTTTCCTCGGCAAAGATTTCACGGACCTTGCCCGCGTCATCCAGAAGGCTCTTTTCCATCAGGGCGCCGGTGGGACATGCCGAAACGCACTCGCCACAGGCCACGCAGGTGGAAATGCCCATCGGGTCGGCAAAGTCGAAGACCGGGACCGTGTGGGAGCCGCGATCGGCCATGCCGATCACGTCATTCACCTGAACTTCCCGGCAGGCGCGTTCACACAGATTGCAGGCGATGCAGGCATCGAGATTGACGGCGATCGCCGGGTGGGAAATGTCCTGCGCCGGTTTTTCACCCGGTGCAAACCGGCTTTCGGTTACCCCGATCGCGTCGGACCATTTCCAGAAGTCGCTCTCCGGATCAGGGTGGGAGTCCCGGTCCGGCTGATCGGCCGCCAGCAGCTCGAACACCATTTCCCGAGCCTTGGACGCGCGTTCCGTTTCCGTCTTGACGACCATGCCTTCCGACGGCGTGCGAATGCACGACGCGGCGAGCACACGCTCACCTTCGATGTCGACCATGCAGGCACGGCAATTGCCGTCGGACCTGTATCCGGCGGCATCCTTGTGACACAGATGCGGGATCGCAACGCCTTCGCGCTTGGCCACCTGCCAGATGGTTTCCCCATCCTGGGCGGTGACGTCCTTGCCGTCGAGGGAGAAAGTGATTTGGCTCATCTTTCGAATTCCTCCGGGAAAAACCTGAGCACAGATGCCACGGGATTGGGAGCTGCCTGACCAAGGCCGCAGATGGAGGCAGAGCGCATAACCGCGTCGAGATCCGCGATCTTTGCCTCGTTCCAGTCACCGGCAGCAAGCAGATGTTCCATCTTCTCCGTTCCCGACCGGCACGGCGTGCACTGGCCGCAGCTCTCATGCTTGAAGAAGCGCATCAGGTTGAGGGCAACATCGCGCATGTCATCCTGATCGGAAAAGACGACAATGGCGTGGCTGCCGATGAAGCAGCCATGCTTGTCGAGCGTGCCGAAATCCAGCGGCTCGTCAGCAAGCGAGGCCGGCAGGATGCCGCCCGATGCGCCACCGGGAAGGTAAGCCTTGAAGGTATGGCCGTCTTCCATGCCGCCGCAGAACTCTTCCAGAAGCTCGTTCATGGTGATCCCGGCCGGTGCCAGCTTGACACCGGGTTCCTTCACCCGGCCCGAAACCGAGAAAGACCGGAAGCCCTTGTGGTCCCGCCGGCCCTGCGAAGCGAACCACTCCGGCCCCTTTTCGACTATGTCACGGATCCAGTAGAGCGTTTCGATATTGTGGTTAAGTGTCGGGCGACCGAACAGGCCAACCTGGGCGATGAACGGCGGGCGATGCCGGGGCAGGCCGCGTTTACCCTCGATCGATTCGATCATGGCGCTCTCTTCACCGCAGATATAAGCGCCGGCGCCGCGGCGCAGCTCGATGTCGATGCCCGTGATGATGCCGGCACTGCGCAGGGCGTCTATTTCGGTGGCCAAGATTTCCAGGACCGCCGGATATTCGTCGCGCATGTAAAGGTAAACCCGGTCCGCCGAAATCGCATGCGCTGCAATCAGCGCTCCCTCCAGAAAGCGGTGCGGATCGCGTTCCAGGTGGAAGCGGTCCTTGAAGGTGCCCGGCTCGCCCTCGTCGCCGTTGATCGTCAAGTATTTCGGCCCCGGAAGATCGTTGACGATCTTCCATTTGGTGCCGGTCGGAAACCCGGCGCCGCCAAGGCCGCGCAGGCCGGCTTCCAGCGCCATGTCGGCAAGGGCAGCCGCATCGAATTCGCCTGCGCGCACCCGTTCCAGCAGCTTGTAGCCGCCGTCCGCCTGGTACTGTTCAAGCTTGATGTAGTCCGGCACGTCCGCCGCCGTCTGCCCTTCGAACAGGGCCGCGCGGACGGAAAGCTCGGTGGCATTGTCGACGGCACGTTTGCCGACCTGCGCGGCCGGCGCTCCGGCACAACGGCCGATACAGGGAACTTTCTGGATCCGGACCCGGGACGGGTCGATGCCGCTTTCAAGAGCCGCCGCCAATGCGTCGGCGCCCTTGATGGAGCAGGTCACGCTGTCACAGACACGAATCGTCAGCGGAGCAGGCTTCCGATCTTCCTCGCGAACGATATCGAAGTGGTGGTAGAAACTGGCGACTTCATAGACTTCCGCCTGCGCCATCTTCATCTCGACCGACAGGGCTTTCAGGTGCCGTGCCTCCAGGCAGCCGTAGGCATCCTGTATCTTGTGCAGATGTTCGATCAGCAGATCGGCACGGCGCGGCTCGTCGCCCAACAGCGCCTGAACTTCACTCAGGGCCGCATCTTCCAACTGACGCCCTTTTGGCTGGGACGGCTTTCGTGAAAGCCCCTTGCCGAAAGACATTGGCGTTCCTCCTAAACGTGCAAGGCACGCGGCCTGTTACGCGTGCCCCTGCTCTTGCCCAAGTCCTGGAACGACACGGAAACCGCATGCGACCGACGTGCCGAAAATCCATTTGAGCGGGATGCTAGCGGTGGAACTTTGCCTTGTCTGTTTGAAAAGCGACAACGAAACTTCAAAACTTGACGCTTTGACGATGACAGTTGCGACTGATCAGGATGTCAGGTGGGAAAATGCTGAAACGACCTGCAGATAGACCGGCCGCTTGAACGGCACGATCAGGTCCGGAAGGCGTTCCGCGCGCTCCCAGCGCCACTCGGCGAATTCTGCCGCATGGCCGTCCGGCGGGGTCAGAATATTGATCTCGTCATCCTGCCCGTCAAAGCGGTAGGCGATCCATTTCTGTGCCTGGCCGCGATACTTGCCCTTGCGCGTCGATCGCACGACTTCCGGCGGATAGTCATAGGCGAACCACTCCGGAGCCTCTTCCAGAAGCGTCACGGACCGGATCGAGGTTTCCTCGTAAAGCTCCCTGCGCCCGGCCTCGAGCGGTGTCTCGCCCTTGTCGATGCCGCCCTGCGGCATCTGCCAGGCGAACTCGTAGTTGGCCGTGCTGCCGCCGTCGTCGCGGCTGCCGATCCAGACCTTGCCTTGCCGGTTTATCAGCATGATCCCGACACAGGGACGGTAGGGCAGGCCTTCGGACGGCTTCGGAAACCCCGGACCAAGCGCGCGCTTATTCACTTCAACACCTATCAGAAATTCAGTCTGCCCGGGCTTCGGGCCTACCCGTCGATTGTCGCACTTACAGGCACAAGCTGGAGACCCCTTTGTTCCAGATCCCGTACCCATTTTTCGAGTTGGCGAACCGTCACGGGCAAAGCGGAGCCTGTTGCAACCGCGACGCCCCGGGACCGTGCGATGCTCTCCAGCTGGAGCAGCTTTGCGTCGATATTGTCCTCGCGCGGAACCTCGTCCAGCACCACGTCGACACCGGAGTAAGGTATCCGCAACTCGCTCGCTGTCTCCGCGGAAAGACTGCGCGACGACGTGCCGTTGTCCACGAACATCAGTCCCCGGGACTTCAGCTTTTCAAGCAGATACTGAATGGAAGGCTTGGTCGAGGTAAAGCGCGCACCCATGTCGGGGATCGTACCGACATAGTTTGTTGCCCGCGTCAGCAGGAATGCGAGCCTGTCGAGCATTTCGGCCGGCTGCAGGCTGACCAGAAGCGTATGCGGGCCCGGGTCGTTGTCCGGGAAATCGAAAGGTTCCAGCGGAAGTTGCAAGAGCAGTTCATGGCCCTTGGTGCGTGCCTGCTGCATCCATAGGTCAAGGTCGTCGCCGTAGGGCGCAAGGGCGAGCGTGACATCCGCCGGCAACCGGTCGATCGCGTTCTGCGTCCCCGTTTCGCTGAGGCCCATCCCGTTCAGGATAACGGCAATCTTCGGGATGGACGTGAATTCGCGGACGACAGGCCGGGAATAGGCGTCCAGCGGGCGGACGCCTGCGTCGCTGACTTTCGGAAGGAAGCCGTAGTCGGACCGCTCGCTGACCCGCGTGTCAGGATTGGCCGACAGACTTTCGACAGGTGCTTCCGGTCCCTTGCCGTCCGGCCGCTGCACCATGTTGTAGCGCGGCCCGAGCAGATCCTGGCCGGCGTCGGGCCTCAGGTTCGGACCGAGGTCCTCGTTCAGTCCCGGCCGGATTTCGACGACTTCGATGTCCTGCGAAGTCACGCCTTCAACTGTTGCCTCGAGCGGGATCAGCGCCACCGGCTCACCGCCCAGGGGATCGTCCACCACCGCGACCCAGATGAGTGTCGTTGTTACGAAGACGCTCAGGAGGCCGACGCCGATAAGGCCGAACGGCAGCCTGACCAGCCGCCGCTTGCCCATCCCTAGGGGAGCTGTGAGATCTTCGCTCGACATGTCGTTCTGAGCCTTTGTTCCGGCATGGCGCCGGCGAGGTTTCTTGTTTTCGGGATACGCAGAACGAGAATGGAAGGGCTGCGCGCCGTCTACCGGCGCGCAGCGGATCGTTTGTGGCGGTTAGTTCTTGACCGCCGCGCTGTCGGACACCGGCGGGAAGGCGCTGTTCACCTGTTCGCCGCGCAGAAGATCAAGCGCAAGATTGAGCTGGGTGTCGTCCTCCGGATCCGGCGGGACGTAAGCCTGGCTTCCGGACTGCTCTTCGCCTTCCGCTTCCAGGTGTCCGCGCAAGCCGGCTTCACCACGGGTCTCAACGCGACCGACCAGTTCTTCCGGGAGCTCCTGCAGGGCTTCGATATCCGGGACGATGCCCTTTGCCTGAATGGAGTTTCCGGACGGTGTGTAGTAACGCGCGGTCGTCAGACGGATCGCACCGTTGGCACCGAGCGGGATGATCGTCTGTACCGAGCCCTTGCCGAAGGAACGGGTGCCGAGGATCGTGGCGCGGCGGTGGTCCTGAAGGGCACCGGCAACGATTTCGGACGCGGAGGCCGAGCCGCCGTTGACGAGCACGATAACAGGCTTGCCTTCGGTCAGATCGCCGGCGCGGGCATTGTAGCGCTGGGTTTCGTCGGCTTCCCTTCCACGTGTCGAAACGATTTCACCGCGGTCGAGGAACGCATCGGACACTGCAATGGCCTGGTCGAGCAGTCCGCCGGGATTGTTGCGCAGATCGATGACGTAACCCTTGACCTTGTCTTCACCGATCGCGGCCGTGGTTTCCTCGATACCCTTCTTCAGGCCATCGAACGTCTGTTCGTTGAACTGTGTCACGCGGACGTAGCCGACATCTTCCTCTTCACGCCAGCGGACCGAACGGATGCGGATGATGTCGCGCGTGATCGTGATGTCCAGCGGTTCGGTGCGGCCTTCACGGCGGATCGTCACGATGATGTCGGTGTTGACAGGGCCGCGCATCTTTTCAACGGCCTCGTTCAGGGTCAGGCCCTGAACCTGCTCACCGTCGATATAGGTGATCAGATCACCGGCGAGGACACCGGCTTTCGCAGCGGGCGTTTCGTCGATCGGGGAAACAACCTTGACCAGGCCTTCCTCCATCGTGACCTCAATGCCGAGGCCGCCGAACTCACCGCGGGTCTGCACCTGCATGTCACGGAAGCTCTTGGGTGACATGTAGCTGGAATGTGGGTCGAGCGACGTCAGCATGCCGTTGATGGCGCTCTCGATGAGCTGTGCATCATCGGGCACTTCCACATAATCCGAACGCACACGCTCGAAAACGTCGCCGAACAGGTTCAGCTGCCGGTACGTATCGGTTGCAGCCGCGTTCGCAGCCGCCGATACCTTGAACGGCATCTGGGACATTGTCGTAACTGCCGCAGCCCCCATCAGGGCACCCACCAGCAGCAAGGAAGCTTTCCGTATCATCCGCGAGCCTTTTCTTCTTCTGTGCGTGCCCACCAGGGAGTGGGATCGACCGCACGGCCGTCCTTCCGAAATTCAACATATAGGATCGGCTGGGTGGAACCCAAGCCGAACGTCGACGCGCTAGCCCACTGGGTAGCGCCCATAACACCAACCGGTTCCCCGGTAAGAACAAACTGCCCCAATTCCGCGTCTATCCGATTCAGGCCGGCGAGGAGCACATGGTATCCGTCACCGGTGTTCAGGATCAAGAGCTGACCAAAAGAACGGAAGGGACCTGAATAAACCACCCATCCGTCCGCCGGCGAAGTCACATTAGACCCCGGCCTTGTGGCAATAGATTGACCTTCCGTCACACCACCGAAATCATCTTCCTGTCCGAAGTCCTTGAGCAGGGTCCCTGCCACCGGCTGCGGCAGGCGGCCCTTAGCCTCTTCGAACGATATCTGCGGCGCAAGCCGTCCCGGATCAGCAAAGGGATCAAAATTGCGCGAGGCGTTCCGCTTGGCGTCCAACGCTGCCTGCCGCGATTTCTCAGCCGCCTCGCGGGCGCTTTCGATTTCGACCTCCAGGTTGGCAATCAGCTCTTCCAGCGACCCTGCCTCATCGGCAAGCTGCGCCGCGCGCTTCTTTTCCTCCTCGAGAACCTTGACCGACTTCTGATGTTCCTGCCTTTTCGCGCTCAAGAGAAGTTCAAGGCGGGACTTTTCCTCAGCCAATCGCATCGCATCGCCACCCAGCCGGTTCTTCTCCTCCGCGATGACCGACTTCAGACGCTGCAATTCGGCAAGGTCAGCGGCAAGCGCTTCGGTTTCCACCTTCAGTTCCGGCATCACCGCGTTCAGAAGAATCGCGCTGCGGACCGCCGACAGGGCATCGCTCGGACGCACGGCGAGCGCCGGGGGCGGCCGTTTGCCGATCCGCTGCAACGCGGCCAGGACTTCGGCCAGAACGTCGCGGCGCGCGACCAGCGACAGGCGTACCGCGTCTTCATTCTCACCGAGGCTCATCAACCTGCGTTCGGTGTCCGTCAACTCCGTCTCGAGACTCTTGATCGTGTCGGACGTGCTTATGATCTTCGAATTCAGCGTTTCCCGGTCACGGTCCAGTGCGCGGATCTCGCGGGCGATCGCAGCCTGCCGGTCGGAGGACACCTCGATGTCGCGCGACAGCGCGGACAACTCGTCCTCGCGTTCTTTCTTGCGCTCAAGGAACGCATCGATTTCGGAGACTTCGGCGCTTTCGGCCTGCGCCTCTTCATCGAGACTTTCACTTGCTTGCAAAGGTGCGGGCGCGAGCAGGAGACAAAGCAGGAGTCCGCTCAAAAACGAGCCCGATGTCCGCCAGTTCCGAAATCCAGGACGCACAGCGTTGATGCGATCCGGTCTCAATTCTCGTCAGCTCCCAAAGGTTACCCTTCCCGCGATACACTGACTGCGTTAACGAACCGTTTACTCAGGTAACCAGCGTCTTAATCCGGAGACCGTCACGGTTCTTCGACTGCCTGTGTCTGTTCCACCTTTTTCTTCTCTTATCCGTTACGTCCGGAATACGGCGAGATACGGGCGAAACCGTGTTTTCAGATCACTTCAGGCATTAACAAATGTTAATGACTTGAGACTCGGCAAGGAATCCTTTTGCCGGGATCGGGATCTCAATCTGCGCGACTGTGCGCGCCAGCATCAGGGCATGTCGGGAACAAAACCCGAAAACCTGTGACGGCACCCGGCTTTCACTGAAAGTGGTCCGTTTGCGCTTTCAGGGTGCGCCGAAGATGAGCTTGGTTGATCACCCGGCCTGACCGCAAAGCACACCAGGATCGGCTCACAATCGAAAAGGCCGGCTCAGGTAGAGCCGGCCTTTTTTGAGTCATTGCGAAAAAAGTGGCGTCAATTGTTTAGCCAATGATCCCGCAGGCGATCTTCGGACCGCTCTTGCCGTCGACGTCGGCACCAACGTGAAGCATCAGCGACCGCCCCCGGATTTCGTCAAGAACAAGCGGTTCATGAACCAGTTCCGTGGTCGAAACTTCCGATCCGTCAAAGATGAAAGGCGGGAGATCGCCTCTCGGCAATCCTCCGGTTTCCGCGGTATCCGCCATTCCTTCCATCGGCATTGTGTGTCCCATGGCCGCATGGTCCACTTGCCCCGTCTGGTCGGCTTCCGCTTTTTCTTCCATCGGCATCGTATGCCCCATGGCTGCATGGTCGACCTGGTCCTGCTGGCCGGCAGCATCGATTGCCATTGCGTCGTGCGCATGGGCGTGGTGGCCATAGTGGCCGCCAGCAAGGCTCCCTGGAGCGCCGTCGCCTCTGCCGCAATTCGCGTATTCATGAATGTGGGCTGCATACGGCCCTTCCGGAAGCGCGTTCATGGAGGCACTGAATTTCAGTCCCTCGGGAGTTTGCTCGATGAAGATCGAACCGATTTGCTGGCCTTCGGCCCCTTCGTCGATACGAGCCATGTCGACAACCAGCGGGTCATTGGGCGTCAAGGCAATCAAACGCGCGCGCGTGTCCTTCACGTTGTGTTGGTAATTCGCGCCGCCGAGTGCTGCCAGATAGTGCTTGCGCGCAGCCTCGATATCTCCAGTTTGCTCTTGAGCAACCCCAAGGTGATACTGGATCGTCACATCCGCAGGTTCGGCCTCCGCCGCTTCCTTCAGCAAGGACAGGCCATCGTCAATCCGGCCCTGTCGGACCAGCACCCATCCCATGATATCCTTGTTTATCGGATCGTCGGGCGCCATCACACGCGCGCGGTCAATCAAGGCCAAGGCTGCGCCAAGGTCCTCGCTAGCGTCGGCGCGAGCGAGCGCGCCAAGAGAAAGACCTGCCATATGGGCCGGATTGTTGGCGACGGCGTTGTCGAAACTCAGGATAGCCTCGCCGACACGTCCGTCACTCAAGTACAGGAGCCCCAGTTCCGCATGGAGGGTCGAAGCCGCCGGATTCACGGAGATCGCTGACTTGAGCAGGCTTTCCACCTCATCGTGGTCGCCATTTTCCGCGTGGCCCGCGCTGGTGTAGGAACCGTGTCCATGAATGACCCCGGCGAGGGTCAACCAGGTGTTTGGCTCCTTTGGCGCGATTTCAAGCGCACGCTCCAAAGCCGCGCGCGCGGCAACTTTGTCACCCCCGGCTGCCTGTATCGTGCCGAGCATCCGGAAGATATCGGCGTTTTCCGGAAAATCCTGCGACAAGGCAACCGCCCGTCCCAAGGCGATATCCGTTTTGGCGGTCTTGCCGAGAAACTCCAGTTCCATGAGAGCCAGGTCGACGCGTTCAGGCTCTGCTGCCGCGAGCGCCTGGACTTCGGCAGCAACCGATTCACCCTCGCCCGCGTTGATCGAGGCGGTGAATGCCTGTTGCAGAAACTTGAGATCCTCACCTGGTTCGGCGGCATCCGCCAGGCTGCGCCAGATGTCTGCCGCCGCCGCGTTCTGGCCGGAAGCTGAAAGAACGAGTGCCCGATCGGGCTGCAGCTGTGGCCTGAGGCCCGGGTGCAGGAAGGCGATCTCATCAAGCATCGCGATTGCGCCGGCGAAGTCGCCCTCCTGGCGCAGCAATCTGGCTTCGGTTAGCTTAACATTCGGATCGTTCGGGTCGACCATCGACTTCAGTTTTTCGAATGCTGATCTTGCATCTTTTACCTGCCCGATCCCCATCGCAAGTTCCATATACCGGCCGTAGAGTTCCAGCTTGCGAATATCGGGAATGTTCAGACCGTCGTTGTCCACCGCACCACGCAAGAGGTCGAGGCCGTCCATGTTCCTGTGCAGACGTTTGTAAAGTTCTGCGAGATCGAAATGCGCCTGGTTGACCGTTCCGAAAGGCAGGCCGAACGCCCGCAGTGCGCGCTCGGAAAACAAGGTGGCCTCGATCAGGTTGTTTTCCCTAACGGCAAACTGCGCCATGTGGCGCAGTGCCAGAGGATTGTCCGGGTCCAGGTTCAATGCACGATCGAACTGCGCCAGCGCCCGGCCGCGCTGTTCAGAAAGCACGAGCGCCGCGCCGTGCTTTGCATGCAGCCATGCACTGTCGGGTTTGAAGCTGATGGCTCTTGCGAAGGCCAGAACGGCTTCACCGTATTTCTTTTCCTGCAACAGGACGACTCCGGCGAGATCAAACGCGGCCGGGTCCTGCGGATAGCGGTCGATATAGTTCTGCAAAGCCAGCGGCGCGTTTGCATCTCCAGCCTGGAACAGCGTGGTCACTTCCAAGAGCGCAGCCGGATCTGACGCACCCTGGGCGCCCAACAGAGACGGATCCATCAACCAGTTCATTTCGTTGCCAAAAAACTTCTGCCCCACGGAGGGGTTCAAGGTGGCGCCGGTTGCATCAGCCGGGTCAAATATCATTGCCGCCAGCAAGCAGGTGGCCCAGGCGCCGGAAAGAGTACGTTTCCAAAAAGACATGACGGCTCCACCACTCAAATTGTCTTGTTCAAATAACCGAATTTCTTGCAAAAAATATTAATGGCGAGCCCGCTATTCAAAGCAAGCCCGCCACCAAAATCACGGAAGTTTCTAAGTTACTTTCCGGACTGTTTCGTGCGACGACGACGGCCCACGACGGTGATCCCGAGCAGGCCGGTGCCCAGCAGCAAGATGCTCGCAGGAAGCGGCACAACCGTCGTTCCACCTTGTTTCAGGTTGATGGTTATTGTTCCCGTGTCGGTCAGGGATCCATCGGTACCGGAGATCGTCGCCACGTAGGTACCCGGCGTGAAACCGGTTGAGTCCCACATGAACGTGCCAGTTGCAGGATCGCCGCTGACGGAAGAGAACGACGAACCGCCGATCGCGCCGCCCGGACCGTTGAAGGAAACGAAGCTCAATGCGACATTGTCGCCATTGGGATCCGTTCCGGTAACCATCTCGCTGATCATGTCGCCAACGACGGCGTTTACAACAACATCAGAAACGGTCGGTACGCTATTGGTGCCAGACCCGACACCGTCGAACAACCAGTCGAACTGAACAGTACCGGTCTTTTGCCCGGAGCCGTTTTTCGCGACGATTTCGCCAGAGAAAGCGACATCTGCACCTGGTTCGGTCCCATCAGCGTAGCCTGCCGTGGAGGCTGCCGGGATATCGATCTGACCCGCCGAATCGATCGTGAAGCCTGGAGCCTGGCTGTCCACACCTACCGTGAGGACGCCGTCGTCGTAAGACAGGGTATCGCCATTTGCTGACGTCGCACCGAGATTATCGGTATACGCAGTGCCACGCACAACATTCGGCTGAATGTTCTGAATGTCGAACGTGATCGGGCTCGTCGCGCTCGACCCGTCCCAGAAGATCGTGGATGTTGTGCCCATGTTGGCACTGTTGCCGTCCAAGTTTGGCACCCCAGCCACGCGACAGCAGCTGCCCCACGAGATGGTGTAGAGCCCAGCCCCGTATTGCGACAAGCTCGTGGTCGCCGATTCGTTAACGCGCGTGAAGCGGCTGTCCGAAGTGTCGTTTGCACCGACTTGAGACAGACCCAAGTTCACGTTTCCGCTGCTCGGCGTCGAGATTGTTACGTTAAACACAGCTCCGACAAAGGTCGTACGCCAGAACGACGTCGCTTCGATTGTCAGATTTCCTGAACTGTCAATGGTCGGAATGAGCGCCGACCCTCTGTTGTGACTAGCCTCTGCGGCACCTGCAACCAGCATGGCAGCCGCAGCTAGCGAATACACTAAGCTTCTCATATTCACCCCCTAGGTAAATACCTTAAAAATTTAAACTCGCACACTTGCAATTTAAGCCAAAAATTAGCTCAATTTTAATATTATATTAACAATGCCCGGCTGGCAAGGTTCTTTCCAAAAAAACGCAGCGTAAGCTTAACGTGCACTTATTGTGCGTTCCTAATGACTTGCATTCAGAAAGTGCCGTTTTCTGCCCGGAATCCCGGGCTGTAACTTTGGCACGGTCCTTGCCGGATTTCCGGAGTTTTGCACGGCCGCAAGCCTTTGCACTGCCCATTTTCCAGGCAATTTTTCAGTAACTGCCAAACACACCAGACAACATGTGACGTCGGCTGCGACACTTCAAAAATGACGATAGACCAGATCGTTCAGGTCGGGCCTTTCAGCGTCCGCATCCAGTACACCCCCAAGCCGCTCCGCAAGCTGCCGGGAACGCAGATTGTCTTCATCAACATAACTGACAAGGCCCGGTGGCTTTAGGTCCGTCCGTGCCCAGGCCAGCAACCCTTGCGCCGCTTCAAATGCGATGCCCTTGCCTTCGGCTTCCGGATAGACGAACCAACCCAGTTCATGCTCGGGAAACAGGGGGCCGTAATTGATACCGACCTGACCGAGACAGGCCCCAGATGCGGCGTCTTCGATCATCAGGCCGCCGTTGCCCATCAGCGCCCATTGGGCCATGTCGTGGCAAAACAAGGCCCAGGCCATCTTCCTGTCGAATGGCCCGCCCATTCCGGTCGACCGGCGGCTCTGCATGAAGTCGAAATACGCCGGCCAGTCGCCCATCGTCATGGGCCTGAGGATCAGGCGTGCGGTGCGAAGGGTGGGAATGTTTGCCATGCCGGTATCCAAATAAGCAGCGCGAATGTCCAGGGATATCAGGCGCGGTGGTAAGGGTGACCGGACTGAATGGTCATGGCGCGATAGATCTGTTCGGCCAGAAGGATCCGCGCAATCTGGTGCGGCCAGGTCATGGCACCGAGCGCGAGCTTGAGGTCCGCCCGGGCGATCAGTTCGGACCCGTGACCATCGGCGCCTCCGATCGCAAAAACGACATCGGAAATGCCCTGATCCTTCCAGCTTTCCAGTCTGTCACTGAAATCCGCGCTGGTCAGGTTCTTGCCGTTTTCGTCAAGAGCCACGATCCGCGACGCTCCCGGCGCGGCCCCCAGAAGCGCCTGCGCTTCCTCTGACTTCCGGTCTTCCGGCCGCTGCGCCCTGCTTTCCGCCAACTCGACAACGCGGATATCCGAGATCCCGAGCCCGCGGCCGGTCTTGCGCGCACGATCAAGATACCGTTCGAGCAAGTCCTTTTCCGCACCCGCTTTCATCTTGCCGACGCAGGAGAGAGTAAAGCGCATGAGATCCCTGCCTGAGGTCGTCCGGTCTTCAATTTCGCAGCAATCCGGCGTGCTCCAGCGGGCGTTTACCGGCTCATCCAGCTTTCGGGCCTGCGGGCCTGAAAGCTGGAAGGATCGGCCCGGTCAGCCGATATATTGCGGCGCTTCGTCCGTGTCCGGTGCCCACATCTTTTCGAGATTGTAGAAGCCCCGAACTTCAGGACGGAAAATATGTACAATCACATCGCCCGCGTCGATCAATACCCAGTCGCAGGTGCTCAGACCTTCGACCGTTGCGGATTTGACCCCGGCGGATTTAAGGTCCTTGAGCAGATGATCGGCGATCGCGCCGACATGGCGATGCGACCGGCCGGACACAATCACCATGTGATCTGCCAGAGAACTTTTACCAGCGATGTCGAGGGTAATCAGGTCCTCAGCTTTGGAATCGTCAAGACTGCTAAGAACCGTATCGAGGAGACCTGCCGCAAGATCAGCGCTTACGGAAGCCTGCAGAGGAGAGGACAATTCTGTCCGCCCACTTTCAAAGGTCATGGTCAGGTGTAGTGCCTTTCGCCGTTTGTGCCGTCCCGAAACCAACGTCGTCACGAACCAGATCGTTCGGTTTCACGTCACCCGTTTTGGATGCAGGACCGGTTGACCGTACCTCGGCCGCGCTCGCCGCGACCGTCTCTATAATACCGCTTCCCGTTTGGCATTTTCAAGACAAGGTTTTTTCTAGGTAAAAATGACAATTCTTCTACTCAGGGAGATTTCTCAGACCTGTTGATGATGTCTGGTCAAGCGGCGCGTGCAGAAAGGTCCAGACCGGTGCTTTCAGGTCGGGAAGGCGCTCGGCGTCTTCTTCCGGAAGTCTATATTTTTCAAACGCTTTCGCCAGTGGCGAGGAAAGCACAGACAGGGATGCACCCGGCCTGTCCACGATCGCGATTGGCACGGAACCGACGATCTGCCGCCAATCCTGCCAGCGATGGAAACTGCCAAGATTGTCAGCACCCATGACCCAAACGAATCGGACGGACGGGCGCAGGTTCCGCAGCGCGATGATCGTTTTGGCCGTGTAGGGTGTACCGAGCACGGTCTCGTATGCCGTCACTTTCATCCGCGGGTGGTCGGCAAGCGCGCTGGTCAGGTGCAGCCGCATTTCGAGCGGTGCAAGGTCTGAATGATCCTTGAGCGGATTGCCGGGCGTCACGAACCACCAGACCTGATCGAGACCGAGACGCTTGAGAACCGTCTGCGCAACCAGGCGATGGCCGGAATGCGGCGGATTGAAAGACCCGCCGAACAGTCCGATGCGGTTTCCGGCTTCAACATGCGGCAGCTTCAACCAGTCCATATGCAGACCGGTCTGTAGATTCACTGACGTCATGGACGGGTCTGACCCGAGCCATGAACCTTGTACTTGAAGCTGGTCAGTTGCTCGACGCCGACCGGCCCGCGTGCGTGCATGCGTCCGGTCGCGATTCCGATCTCCGCGCCCATGCCGAATTCACCGCCATCGGCGAACTGTGTCGAAGCGTTGTGCAGGACAATGGCCGAATCCACTTCTGCCTGGAAGCGGTCTGCGGCCGCCTGGTTTTCGGTCAGGATGCAATCGGTATGGTTGGAGCCATAGGTCGCAATATGCTCCATGGCAGCTTCAAGGTCCGGCACGACCTTCACGGCCAGCACCTTGTCGAGATACTCGGTCGACCAATCTTCCTCGCTTGCGGCCAGCACGTCGCCGCAAATCTCCCGCACGCTGTCGCATCCTCTGATTTCGCAACCCTTTTCCTGCAAGGCCGCAACGATGGCCGGCAGGTGCGCGCGTGCAATATCCTGGTGAACAAGGAGGCTCTCCAGCGCACCGCAAATGCCGGTACGGCGCAGCTTGGAATTCACGATGATATCGACGGATTTCGCAACGTCCGCGTCCTTGTCGAGGAAGATGTGAACGAGGCCTTCCAGATGCGCGAAAACCGGCACACGCGCTTCGGTCTGGACCCGCCCGACAAGGCTGCGGCCGCCGCGCGGCACGATCACGTCCAGGTTTCCTGCAAGTCCCTTGAGCATCTCGCCGACCGCAGCCCTGTCGGTGACAGGCACGATCTGGATCGCATCTTCAGGCAAACCGGCCGCCCTGAGGCCAACCTGCAGCGCCGCGTGGATTGCCTTGTTGGAGTGGATCGTGTCCGAGCCGCCGCGAAGGACCACGGCATTACCGGCCTTCAGGCACAATGCACCGGCATCCGCCGTCACGTTGGGGCGGCTTTCATAGATCACGCCGATCACGCCAAGCGGCGTGCGGACGCGCTCGATCCTGAGGCCGTTCGGCCGGTCCCATGCGGCGATCACACCACCGACCGGATCGTCAAGCGCCACGATATCCTCAAGCGCCCGGGCAATCGCCTCGATGCGCTCCTCTGTCAGCGTGCCGCGATCAAGGAACGCTGCCGTCTGGCCGTTCGCCTTCATCGCCTCCACGTCAAGATTGTTGCCGGCGAGGATGTCCGGCGTCGCGGCGCGCACGGCCTTGGCCATTTCACCCAAGGCCCTGTTCTTCTTCTCTGCTGGGGCGGTCGCAAGAACCCGTCCGGCAGCACGGGCCCTTTGCCCGATCTCTGCCATGAGATCTTCTGTCGTCCTTGCCTCAACCACGTCCAGCATTTCCGTCACTCCTCAGAAGCAGGTCTATGCGCCCGCACATTCGCTCGCTTTTTAACGCGTTCCGTTCAAAAACGCATCCTCAAGCACGAGATCATCCCGGTGCACCATCTCGGCGCGGCCCGGATAGCCGACAATCGTCTCGATTTCCCGGCTGTTGCGGCCGGCGATCAGGCGGGCCTCGACAATGTCATAGGCTATGAGCCCGCGTCCGATCGTGCGCCCGTCAGGGCTCAGCAGCGTCACGGCATCGCCGCGCGAAAAACTTCCCGAGACCGAGACCACGCCTGCCGGAAGCAGGCTCTTGCCCGCCTTCATGGCCTTCAAGGCCCCCTCATCGAGCGTAATCTGTCCGCGTGGTTCCAGGTGGCCGCCGATCCAGGCCTTGCGCGCGCTGGCCGGTGTCGCGGCTGCCGGAAACCAGGTTGCCCGGCCGCCGTCGCTCAGCCGCGCCAACGGGTTCAGTTCCTTGCCGGATGTGATCACCATCGAGGTGCCGGCGGCGGTCGCGATCTTGCCCGCGTCGATCTTCGTCTTCATGCCGCCGCGCGAAAGCTCCGATCCGGCGCTGCCGGCCATCGCCTCGATCTCGGCGGTAATGCGCGGCACTTCGGGGAGAAAAACCGCATCCGGGTCTTCCGAAGGCGGCGCCGTATAAAGACCGTCAATATCGGACAGCAAGACAAGGCAGTCCGCGCTCGCCATCGTCGCCACGCGTGCCGCCAGCCGGTCATTGTCGCCATAGCGGATTTCGGACGTGGCAACGGAATCGTTCTCGTTGATGATCGGCACCGCTCCCATCTTCAACAGCGTGCCGATCGTCGCCCGCGCATTGAGATAACGGCGCCGTTCTTCCGTGTCGCCTAGCGTCAGCAGGATCTGGCCCGCCTTTTTTCCATGGGTTTCAAGCGCACCGGCATAGGCCTGTGCCAGCGCAATCTGGCCCGCAGCAGCGGCTGCCTGGCTTTCTTCCAGCTTGAGAGGCCCCTTCGGCATTCCGAGTTCACCGCGCCCCAGCGCAATCGACCCGGAGGACACGATCAGGACTTCGGCGCCAGAGCGCATGAGGCGCACGATGTCGGTGACAAGCGCTTCCAGCCAGTCGCGCTTCAACTCGCCGTTTTCAACCAGCAAGGCGGAACCGATCTTGACGACGATCCGTCTGAAGGCCGCAAGACTGCGATGTGCTTTCGCCGACATCAGGGGTGCCACCCCTCCTGTTCGGGCGCCGGCACCTGGTTGGCCGCGTCTTCCTTGTCCTTGTCGATGCCGCGCACGATCATGCGCAGTGCGCGGTCGACATTGAGCCCGCTCGCCGAGGACAGGATCAGCGGTTTCTGGCCGCAGGCCGCCTCGAGGCTTGCCGACTGTTCCGCGATCAGGTCGTCGGTGAGCGCATCGCATTTCGAAAGCGCGACGATTTCCGGCTTGTCGGTGAGGCCGCCCCCATAAGCTTCCAGCTCGCCGCGAACAATCCCGTAGGCCTCGCCGGGGTCTTCCTCGCCGGACCCGTCGACCAGGTGCAGGAGGACCCGTGTGCGTTCGACATGACCCAGAAATCGGTCGCCAAGGCCGGTGCCCTCGTGCGCGCCTTCGATCAGCCCGGGGATATCCGCCATCGCGAAGCTGTTGCCGTCGATCTGGACAATGCCCAGATTGGGGTGAAGCGTGGTGAACGGATAGTCGGCGATTTTCGGCTTGGCGGCCGACACGGTTGCCAGGAAGGTCGACTTGCCGGCATTGGGCAGGCCGACAAGACCGGCGTCGGCGATCAGCTTCAGGCGGAGCCAGATCCACTTTTCCTCACCCTCGAGGCCCGGATTGGCCCGGCGTGGTGCCTGGTTGACAGAAGACTTGAAATGGGCGTTGCCGAAACCACCATTGCCGCCCCTCATGAGAACGACACGCTGCCCGAGTTCGGTGAGGTCGGCAATCAGCGTCTCGTTGTCTTCTTCCAGGATCTGGGTGCCGACCGGCACCTTCAGGACCACATCCTTGCCGTGCGCACCGGTCCGGTTGCGGCCCATGCCGTGAATGCCGGTCTCGGCCTTGAAGTGCTGCTTGTAGCGATAGTCGATCAGCGTATTCAGACCGTCGACGCATTCCACGATGACATCGCCGCCCTTGCCGCCGTCTCCGCCGTCCGGTCCGCCATACTCAATGTATTTTTCGCGCCGGAACGACACGCAGCCTGCGCCGCCATTGCCCGAACGGACATACACCTTGGCCTGATCTAGGAATTTCATTTTTCTTCTCTTTTTCGTCCTGCTGTCAGGCCATGACCGGCGAGGGTCAAAGGCCGCGCATGAAGTCCGTTCGTGTCAATTCGCTTCTGATGGCAGGCAAGGTCTTACCGCGCGAGACGCTCGCGCAACCGACTTCGCCGACCGGTCGGAAACCGGTCTTTTCCATCACCTTGATCGAGGCCGGGTTCTCCGTCATCGCTTCGCAGGCCAGCAGGTCGTGCGCCGTGTTGTCGAACACCCAGGCAATCGCGGCCGTCAAGGCCTCGCTCATGAACCCCTTGCCCCAATAGGGCCGCCCCAGCCAATAGCCGATCTCCGGGGTCTCCTGCAACTTTTTGAAGCCGAGACCGCCGATCAATTCGCCTTCATGGTCAACATGAAAACCGAGTTCGTCCGCCGTTTCGACAGCTTCCCAGCGCGCCGCTGATCTTTTCAGATATTGCCGCCCCTGCTCCAGGTCGTACGGATAGGGCACGCGCGACAGCATCTTGGCGACCTCATAGTCGCCAAGCAACTCGGCACACCGGTCGAGGTCTTCCGGTGCCGGCGGCCGAAGTGTCAACCGGCTGGTCCGGATTGAAGGCCTGGTCATGCCGCGGCCTTCCGGGCCTCGAAATCGGAGCGCGCCAGCCGGACGACAACGTTGGAGACCTTGCGGTCAAGCGCCCGGGAGAAGCGCTCGGTCATGCTGTAGGGCTTGAAACCGAATTTGCGCAGCAATCCGCGGGAGCGGAAGTTTTCCTCGTATGCACGCGCGGCGAGAGCCTCGGTTCCATAGGCTGCGAAGGCCCATTCGATGACCGCTTCAACCGCCTCGCTCGCATAGCCGTGGCCCTGAAACGGCCGGCCGATCCAGTAGCCGAGGGTCGGATGATCGGCGAGGTTCTCAAGGTCGCCGGGCGCTTCAACTGCCGCGATACCGATGAAGACGCCGCCCAGCGTGATCGCGAATACCGCTTCCGTTTCCATTGGGTCCTTGCCAACGACCGTCTTCAGGAACGCTTCAGCCGAGCCTTCCTCGTAGGGCCAGGCGAAGGAGGTCATCCAGCGCGCGACCTCGAAATCCTTGCCGCCCAGTTCGATCATCGCCTCGGCGTCCGCCATGGCGATCGACCGCAAGATCAATCGTCGCGTTCTCAGGTCCTGCAATCCGGTCATTGTCCCTGCCCCCATCCTTTCAAAGACTTCCAAACGGTTCTGTCCAAAACGTATCTTTCGATCGGCACGGACCCGCCCGCGCCGATGGACCGGATCATCGCCTGATCCCGGTACTGGAACCCGGATTTCACCAGCACCCTGCGCGAAGCGGGATTGGTGACCCGGCAGGAGCCCTGAAGCTCGTCCATGTCATGGTGGGTAAAGGCATGGTCGACCAGCGCATGCACCGCTTCGGTCGCGTAGCCCCGTCCCCAGAAAGGTTCGCCCAGCCAGTAACCGACATGAACGGTCCCGTCCTCTTCCAGCGCCGCATATTTCGCGACTCCGATCAGACGGCCGGTGCTTTTCAACCGGATGGCAAAAAGGCCGGTGTTCTTCCTCACCTGCGCCGCCCGGGCAATCAGCGCGCGGCCGTTGTCCATGGTGAAAGGGTGAGGCATCATGGCGAGGTTCGCCGCCACAGTCTTGTTGTTGGCCAGAAACACCAGATCGGCCAGATCGTCCTTGCGCGGCATGTCGAGCCGCACATGAACCGCTTCCTGCGGCAACGGGGCCGCAACCAGACTGCTCTCGTCTAACAATCCATCACTTTCAACAACCATCATTTCCTCCAGCACAAACAAATCAAGGGAGAGATGGCGCCCCATCTCCCCCTTGGATCTTCGACTGGTCTCTGGTTGCTGACCTGTCTCGATTTGCCGGGGTCTTAAGGGACGCCGGCGTTTCGAAACTTCACGTCGGCTTTACTCCGCAGCTTCCGCCACTGGGACCACATTGATAAGTGTTCGTTTGTTGGCGGCCGCCTTAAACTGAACCTTGCCTTCAACGGTCGCGAAAATGGTGTGATCCTTGCCCATGCCCACGCCGGTGCCCGGGTGCCACGTTGTGCCGCGCTGACGCGCAATGATGTTGCCCGGAATCACAGATTCCCCGCCATACTTCTTGATGCCGAGACGGCGGCCAGCTGAGTCGCGGCCGTTGCGGGACGATCCGCCTGCCTTCTTATGTGCCATCGTTAGAACTCCTCGTTCTTCGAATTCTCAAATCAACAGTCGTGAAACGGCGGCTTACTTGCCTGCCAGTTCCTTGGCCTGTTCAACCCAGTTGTCGCGCTCGATACGGCCCTTGAAATTCAGGACCTCATCAACGCGGGCGATGTCGTCCGCAGAGAAGTTGACGATCTGCTCGTAGGTGGTGATGCCCAGAGCGTTCAGCTTCTTCTCGAGAACCGGGCCGACGCCGGAGATCTTCTTCAGATCGTCCTTGCCGTCCGGTGCGGTGAAGAGCGGCTCGACAGCTGCGTCTTCCTTCTTGGTTTCCTTTGCCGCGGCAGCCTTCGGAGCTTCCTCGGTTTTCGGAGCCGCTTCAGCAGCAGGCGCTGCTTCGGCTTCGGCTTCCGGCTCGGCCTTCGGCGCTGCCTTTTTCGGCGCAGCCTTCTTGGCCGGTTTTGCGCCACCGGTCAGGATGTCGGTCACCTTGACGAGGGTGAAGGACTGACGGTGGCCGTTGCGGCGGCGGGAATTCTGGCGCCGGCGCTTCTTGAATACGATGATCTTGCGGCCACGGCCCTGGTCGACCACTTCCGCAACCACACTGGCACCGTCCACGGTCGGAGCGCCAACAGTCGTGTCCGTGCCGTTGCCAACCATGAGCACTTCGTCGAACGTGACGGTGCTGCCGGCTTCGGCGTCGAGTTTTTCGACCTTCAGGAGGTCGTCTGCGGCAACAGTATACTGTTTGCCACCGGTTTTGATTACAGCGAACATGTCGCGCACGTCCTTCTTTTCGTTTTTGACACCGGCGCGGCCTTGTGGCTCATGAAGCACCGGTTGCTTTCAGGTCGAACTCAGGCGCCTGCCCCAGCGGATTGCCATCCGTCGGGCAGATCTTTGTGTCGGGTTGCGTGAAGCGAAAAGCCCGCCAGGCCTTGATCGACAAAGAAAACCCGAAAAAGCTGAACCTTTTCGAGCCCGCGCAATATAACTCCCCGGCTCGCGGAGTCAAACGGAAATATGCATCGCGTCGCAGTCCGCGCCTTCCCTGCCGCGGCCCATCGAAGCATTCGCCCCGCCTGTGTGAACCGGGCCCGGACCGGCTCTGCCGGGCACCCGGCCCGGAGGAGCCGATTTCACCCGGAGCGCCGTCCACCCGACAGGCCTGTTCAAAGAATGCAAATCGGGTCTTGCGGATAAAAAGGAGCTTGTCTATGTTCCGCGCCACTTGAGACCCGTTTGTCGCAAGTACCGCGGAGAGGTGCCGGAGTGGTTGAACGGGGCGGTCTCGAAAACCGTTGAGCGCGCAAGCGTTCCGGGGGTTCGAATCCCCCTCTCTCCGCCATAACCTTATGATTGTATTGCTCTATTTTTGAAGCGATATTGTCAACACTTTACAACTTTATCGCGCAACACCTTTTCAAAAAGCAACATGGAAACAACACGCGACGTGTTGCACGAGACCATAATTTACCGAACTCGCTTCTTCGGGAGTTGTCGTGAAACACAGCTTTAGTCAGCCGAGTTATTCCGCCGTTCATCAATGACTGCTTGGATTTGATCAACAGTCCGGCGATGCCCCTCTGGATTAAAGAAAAAATTGGTTGGCAGATATGCATCGGCCTCTGCAAGAAGTGCTGAGTTTTCTGTATCCCACAATTGACAAACCCCGTTCAAAACCACTTCTGCCCGGAACTCGTTTAAATCAGCAGCACGCTCAGCGGCCAGAACTGATCCGTCATCCAAATTTCGGTGTTCCAACATCGGCTCAAACACTAGCCGACCAGTGTTAAAATCGATCGCTGCCTTCAGATACAACAGTCCATCTTCGGACGACAAACCCAATGTCGCCACTCCATCGGACACAGATTCCACTCTCATCTTTAGTCCGGTCAGCGAATTTTTGAGGGGTTTACTCTCAACCACAAGATCCACGGTATCCGGTAAATGCAACGAGCGTCGCCCGACGCAACCTGAGCGAAGAACCTCTTGATAAGTTGTATTTCCGATCCACCAGATTATCCCGGAGATGTAGTGCGTTTTTGACTCCCAATTGTCACTTCTTGATGGAACGCCGAACTCGCGCCTAATTACGAGACTTGCGAGTTCTGCGATTATTGGTTCATCGTTGGAAAGACGGCGGATGTCATCAGGGTCATCAGGATCGAAAACGTAACCTTTCTCCAAGTTCGCATGAGCAATTGCGTGCCTGCATGCTTGTAAGATGTAGTCGGGCAATGTGCGCCCATCCGGGTTTGTACCCAGCTCATCAAGGCGCTCCACAGCCCTCCTTTCAGAAATTTCTGGAAGGTATTTCTCAATTACTTTTCGCTGTCCGTTGTTACCTTTTTCAAGAAGGTTGATAATTTTAAGGTAACTTAAAAGACTGTAAGGCGTGTAATCCAAGCTCTTTGCTTCGCGGTAAAGAGCAACGGCAATTTCTGCTTCGCGAGACAAATTTTTTGGCCAAAATGAAAACTTCAAAGGAAAATCGGAAATCACGTTTCCGCCACGCCCCTTAGCTCGAAAGGGGTGTGACCCTCCCGTCCAAGTTTCAATGCTAATTCCGTACCCTTCAATCCAGCTCCATATGCTTAAGAACCGGAGAATAACAGCCCTGGGCTGACCGTTATCATTCACCAAATCTCTTACAAATATCGCCGGGAGAAGATCCTCTTTCTGGGGCAACAAAAACAACTGATAACCACGAAACTCAACCAAATGCGGTTTCGTTGGCCACGGCACCGATGCACGAACATGAGCGCCAATCCAACCAACCTGCTTCAGTCTCGGATCATCCTCATCTATCATTTCAACCGAAATTCGCGTGTCCGGAAATTCTCCCTTGCATTGGTCATTCGGGATAGATCGCACCACTGGCTCACCATAATCACGCGGTAACTCCAAGTCTGCGATTGATTTCGATGACATGCCAGCGTCCGAACTTGTTGGTGCACAATATATCAAGTGCGAAATTGTTATCGACCGAAGCGTACACGATCTTCTCCGTCGGTTACGCTGGTTTTACTAGAACCGTCATCAGAGCTGCTTTCCGGCGGATGAAAATCTGCTTCAGATTTGTCCCTCATATACCTCCAAATCTCAAAGTACCCCCGGTCTGACTTTTCGATCGGACTGCAATGGATGGTCAGCGGGTCGCGTTCGATAATCACGATTCTCTCGAACCACTCCAGCAAGTCTTCTGGCAACCTTCTGTAAATCTCTGTCACAGATGGGTGCTCCACGAAATCCTTTCGCCCATGGCGGGCTCTCAGGACATCTCTGATTAACAGTTTCATTGGGCGCTGGGTTTCGATATTCATCATTGATACTCCTCCTCGGTGTGATTGCTGGTGATCTGGTTCCGGACAAAAATCCTGCGACCAAAACGATAAGCCACAGGAGCCTCCGGCGTTTCTCCGCTTGGCGACGCTGCCGGAAATTGGCGAGAGCATGGTGGCGCCATCTGTCGGCACAGGTGCGGGGTCGGCGCTGTTTCCGGAACACTTCGAAATTCAAACTGTTTTTCCGTAACCTAGTACCCATGGACACCTCCGGAAGGCTCTGTACGTGGACTTTTAGGCGTCAACTTTTTGGTTTTTGGCCCAATTTCGATCTCCAGGCGACGCTTGAGACGCGAGACCTCCCGAGACGTGGCGGCCTGAACCAGTCCGGAATTCTCCACCATGTCTGCGAGTTCCGCTGCGCGGCGTTCGGCGTGACGGCGTGACGCCCGTTCATCCGATACTTGCTTGGACAGCGTATCGACCTGTTGAGCGAATTCCGATCGGGCCTTCTTCCGGATTTTCGAGGAATTCAAGCCGTCCCAGATAGATCGGAGGAGCGCCCCGCATTTTCGATACGGTGCGACCCTGGAAAGGATTCGGGCCGCTTCCAGCTTGGCGCGTTCAAGGACCCCCTGCGCCTGTCTTTCAAGGTGAATTGCCCGGGCTTGAGCTGCCTTAGCTTCCGACGCCCGGATCTCTGCACTCTTCCGGATCGTGGCGGCCTCGGTTTTCGTCTTGTCAACGTACGCACTGCCTTTGGCCTTGGTGTTCCGGATAAACTTATCGGCCTTCTCTCGAGCGTTCCGGAGCGCCCCCGCTTGCACCTGTTCAGCATGCCATGCTTCCCGAGTGAGGCGCCGCCGTTTTGGTCCCAGTCGCGTGAGCCCGGATCGCACCCCGACGGCCTTGTGATACGAATCCTGCCAAGCACGCATGGATTCGCAATAGGCACGATCTCCCTGCTGATTAAGTGCTTTCTTTTCGTCTAGGTCAGTCTTCGATTCCATCACCTTGCGTTTGGCTTCGTAACCTGGATGCATCCGGAGCGCGCGTAGTTCCGGATCGGATTTGGGAAGGATGTAGGCGTGGAGATGGGGAAATCGCTCGTCTGTATGCCGGATCACGGTGATCAGGTCATCGCCATACAGGGAGCTGAGCCAATCGACAGTTCGCTTTTCCCAACGTTCCAGGGATTCACGTTCTGTCTGGTTTCCGTCCAGTTCTTGAAGAGGGGTCGGATAAGACGCCACGATGGTCAGAAGGCTCTTCTGGTCTTTCCGTATCTTTCGCACACGTCCATTCTTCAGGGTTGTCATTGCAACGTCCGCCAGTTCGTCATGAAGCTCCGCCAATTCATCGAGGCTCACGCCGTGAAGCAGTTCAGGAGGCGCGGGGGTATCGACATGAAGTGACGCTTCCGGGTCGCGGCGCGCTTCCGCGAGTACCCAGTCGACGGAGCGGCCTTTGGAATCCGCTTTCCGGGAGTAAGCCTCCAAATGGATGAATTGATATCCCATCGTAATGAAATTGTTCGTGACAGGAGTCGCCGGCGCAACTCGCCGACGGAAATAATTGCCGCGACCGCTGTGAAGGAAGGTTTAGTGACCGACTAAAGCTATTACGGTCCCCTTCATAGCATCGGCTCTCCGAGGGCCCTTCGGGAATTCTGTCGGCGGTTTGACACATGCACGCCGACGAGCAAGCCTTAGTCTATGCCTATTATTGGGCACATGACTGAGGGCTTGAAATGACCACTCCAACGACGTCCGGGTTCGGGCGGAAACAAAGGCACAGGTAGTGCATCGGCCGGATCCTTCGGATTTCCGGCAAAGCCCCCCTCTACGAATTTCCAGACCCAAAAATGTTGACGAGTGGTTGGAACACAACGTTTCCGACGCTGAGGCAATCTCCGCGGGCGAATTCCCGGAACGGTTCGTCTGGTGCCGCCCGCCGTCTTGCCAGCAATTGCTGGACGACCTTCCGTTTCTCGGGACCCGAGACGCACGGGAACGGGTTTGGGATGAAATCAACATTCCGGAGGACCTTCGGGGAAAGCGGCTCGCCGACGACCTCAACGAGCACATCCGATCGTCGGATCCTTCACCGAAAACCAAAGAAGAGATCCTCCGAGAGGAAATTGCGGCCCTCGAAGCTGAACATCAGGATGTCCGTTCCCGTATCCCTGAAGAACTCCGGATCTATCTTGATCGAATGCACCCTGCGCGGCTGCGTGAGCGCGAGAACGCCATTCGGGAATACGTCGGTATTGATGATCTGGGACTTATCGGCCTCGATCCGGGCGCCCTGGCGGCTTCAGCTTCAACCCGAGCCAAGCGGTACTTCCGGGATTTTCCCGCACGGGATGAAAACGGAGAACCGATCAATCAGGCGCCGTATCACCGCAAAAGACGTTGCGAGAAATGGTGGCGACGCTGCCTTCGGAAAAGGCAACGGCGCGCGCTGCTGTACGTTGAAGCTGCGGTTGGCGCAGTTGGTGGGCCTAACGTTCCGGAGCGCCCGCTCTACGTTTCTGACTATTCCCTTGAATCCTACAAAACCCAGCTTCGAACGACGGAGGAAATCCTTGAAGGACTTCGACTGGTCTGCGTTGACGACCCGTCGGTCCAGATCCCCATGAAAGAGCTGAATGCCCGGAAGAAGGAAAGAGATGCCGCGAAACGGCGGCTCCTCATGGACGCCATACTGGCAAGGATTGAAGGGCTTAAATGGCACCTATGCTGGATAACCATCACGCTTCCCGGGCGTTTCGTACCCAATGCAACAAACGAGTCCTCCCGGAAGGACGAGTGGGATCCGGAACTTGGCCCCGAGGAAGCCCTGAGGGCGATTCAGGACATGCACCACGAAACCATGTGTCTCCTTCGGGAACGCGGGGTAAGGCCGATAGGTTGGTGGAACGCCCAGTCACAACAATCCGGAACTCCTCATAGGCATCTCCTACTGGCCTGTCCGACACGCGAAGACGCCCGCTCTGTGTGCGACGCCTTTTGGGATAAATTCGCATCGACAGGCAGGGATTCGCGGCAAGCTGAAGCGCGCCAGAGTGACCCGGGATGCCGCGCGTATGTCGTCGGTGACAGTGATCCGGCGTATGCACCGCCAAAAGGGAAAAACGGTCAGGAAGAAACAGCCGCGTCGATTGCGAAGTACATGGCGCGTTACGCGAGCCGTCATGTCGACCCGGATCTCACCAATGAAAACGGCGATGAATTCCTGCGGCATGCGGCATGGGCATCCTCGCGCCGCGTCCGCACGCATACCTGGGTGGGATTCGATACGGGACGCTCTCCTTCAATCCTGTGGGACACGCTGTGGTCAAAAGCTGCCCGGAGCGACGGGAAGACAGATCCGGAACAAACGCGCATGCGCCTCGCCATCAGCATGATGCGGGAAGTGCAGGAAAGCATCGACACGATCGCGGAGCTACGCCGCCATCAGGACACCCTTGAAGGTGAGGATCATGTGCACCAGCGGGATCTCATTAAAGCCGAGTCCTCGAAAGCCGCCCATCGAGCGTGGCACGCAGGCATTGCTATGGGTCTTTGGCCGGATCGTGATCTTGCTCCGGAAGAGTTGGAGTGGCTGAAGGAAGAGACTGCGGCTCTCACTCCAGACCACACCACTGATGAATTTGCTGGAAGGATTCATCAATTGGGAAAGCACGGCATTCGCCATACGACCCGGTGTCTTGACGTTGAACTCCCGCCGATGCCGCTCCGGGATATTCGGGAGTCAGAATACGGTGAGCGCCGAGCAGTGACCATCGGCGCGGTCGCGCCTGTTCCTCGATGCGTGCTGACAGGTGATCAGTTCCGGAATGCAACATCGCTTAAAGGCGTAGCAGAGCTTCTGGGGTTTGGGCTTGAGGATGTTTCGTCAGGACATGAAGGCAATGCCGCAGCGATAAGAAAGGCCCTCAGACGTTCAGGGATTCAATTCCTGAAACGTCCCGACGGATCCTTTGCAGGTTTCGACCTGACGGGAGAGCAGGTGCTCAGAACGGAGAAGGAATGGGTCATCACCGACATCGAAACAGCACAGGAGATGATGGAGGAATGGGAAGATAGGGTGAAAAGACAAAGAAGGTTGGATCATCTTTCAGATAATCCAACCGACCCAAGTAAGACCCCTCCGGGCTCAACTGGGTCATTTCAATCCGGGAGCCAATCGCCGCCATGAGCAGGATTTTGTTCCGGAACACAGAATTAGGTTGCAAGGACATTGAGAATGATTCAGTGCATGGGAGCCGCTGGGATGATCCGGACGATGTCCCGACGATCCTGCCGCTGAGCGTCAGGACAAGTCGACGGACAGATCCTTCTTCGGCCTACGGCCAAGGATTTGTCCATCGATCGTGCGGGAGCCTGTCATCCTCCTTGACCCGCTTCTGGCCGTCTCGTTCGGCCTCACGGCCTGCGGGCAAGCCCTGAAGGTCATGCCCGGGAACGAGCATGGACGGCCATCAGCGCATCAATCACCCGCTCCGTCAGAGATCATTCGCTGGGCGCACGAACCGCCTTATTAAGCGACCAACTTGTTTTTCTGAAACTGTACCCCTCACCTCCCTCGACCCTTGGGAGCACCTTAGAGCACAGTGGAGCACAGCGATCACATGATCACAGGCGAACACCACTCCAACCCTGCAAGCGTCTGTTTTCATTATTTTTCTCGGCCCGCCAAAATTTATATGACTACACAAAGTCGGTGAATTGACGACATATGTGCACGAGTTTATAAGTGAATACACAATAAACACCGTTTCAAATTCCAATTGTAAATCACTAAGTTATTGATTTTAAACAACTTTCTAAATATCTTCATATTGCGACCTGACGATAGGCATCCACCCCTATTCACTCAAGTCGCATTTGACAGTACGTGGCAGGGTCCAAACCTGCCTCACCCACTGAATGTAGCTTGATGATGGGCTTCCACCCCCCATCCGCTCGGATTGCATATGTCAAAATGCAGCGGCGTCCAAACCCGCTGCACCACCACAGCCAAGAAAGCAGGAAAATGTCCTCAAAGAGAAGAACCGCCGTACAACGTAGCAATGACAAACAGTCAGCTATGCAAGCCAAACTTTTTCCTGAACAGGATGGAAAAAAGTACTGGGACGTAAAAGACAAAGCCCGAACCAAAGGGTACACCAGCATGCCGCGCACCATACCCCTAATTGGGGCTATGGCAGACCTAATGGCAGGAAAAGGCAAGCCAGTAACAAGCACATATCTGGAGCTTTGGTGTCGTTGTAACGAGCGGGGATTCGTGAACGTCAGCAAACACAGCGATGTATCTTTTGCATCAGGATTTTCTGGTGAACGCGGTATTTCAACATGGAAGCAGCGGCTCCGGAAGCTGGAAGCGCTTGGTTTTATCTCGATCCAATCAGGTACGGCTGGTGAAATTCATTATGTCCAGATTTGGAATCCGTATCTCGTAATAAAGTTTCATGAGGAAGCAGGCACCGACGGATTTTCCGACAAACATTATAACGCTTACTTGGATCGATATTATGAAATAGGGGCGCTTGATCTTGAAGAAACACCTGTCGCGGCTCCGGCACAAGCAATGATCATGCCCCAGTTTGTACCAGCACCAGCACCAGTACCAACATTAGCGCAGCCAGCAGCAATAGCTGCCACACCACCGCAAGCAGCGGTAACTCCACCAGCTCCGACGACACCAGCTCCAGCAATGCCGGAGGTTAAAAAAACAGATACATGAAACAACGGCCGCTCAGGTGGTGCGCCCCTAATGTCTGAAGCTGACGGGCTTTTGCCAGGTTGAGGCTTACGCTCTTTTGATGGCCCAAGCCAAAGTAAAAATCTGGATCACGCCCATACTAAACGTTCTGGAAAACTAGCCTTCTTGACGGTTACGCAACAGCTTTTGAGGACTCACCGAACAGCTTCCGCCTTCGCTCTTCCGTCGTCGGATTCAGATACCTTAAGAGGCTCGAAGCAGTTCTGTGTCCCGATTGAAGCATCATTGTCTTTAAGTCGACATCACGGGCCGCCATGCGACTCAGCGCTTCGTGCCGGAGGTCATGCAGCTTGAAATTTGTTACGTTTGCGGCACCACGCGCAATCCGCCATCGATATTCAACAGCATCGACATGAAGATCAATTAGGGGCTCAGCATCGTCCAATCCGGCAACATGTTCCAACAAATTTGCCCATGCCTGATCTGACACCAGAACTTCACGGTCATCGCCATTCTTAGTCTCGGTCAAGACCAATGAGCGGTCACCATCACGGACGCATCCGGCATCGAGACTCAAGACTTCTGAAAGGCGCATTCCGGTATCCAGCAACAACCGCCATAAGGCGAGCATGTTTTCGCCATCGTCACCCGCGATCAACGCAGCCTCTAAGCGCTGTTGTTCATCACCGACCAATCTGCGGTCCCGACCTTTCCGAGCCTTGGGAAGAGCTCCCTTCCTCTGTGTGAGTTCCCTTACAGGATTACCCAGCTCATATCCCCAATCGTACTTCGCGTACTGAAAGACGGCGGAGAGCTTGTTCACCTCGTTTCGGACCGTTTGAGGAGCCTTACCGAGCTCAATTCGCTCATCCCTGTAGGCCGCGATATCAGAGCGGGTAATCGTCCTAATGGACCGTTGAGCCAGAGGATGCCGTTCCCATCGTTTTAAAAGGCTTGTTTCCTGTTTGGCGCCCTTCATGATGGGCGTGACGGCCTTTCGGTATCGTTCAATTGTATCGCGCAAGGGACGGTCTTCCCATCGCCCGGAAGTCATGCGCTCTTCAAGGCGAGGATCTTTCCAAGTCCCGAGCTTGATCTGGGTTTCGACATCCTGGGCCCAGACCTTGGCATCCGTTTTCGTTCTTAGGGTTTCCGAAATGCTTTTCTTGGCTACTGGACCAGCGAAATCCGGCGATATGCGCACTGTCGCCGTCCAGCGGCCCTTGTGTTTTCGATAACTTGCCATTTGCACCTCTTGTTCAAAGAAGCAACATATAGGCAACATGATAAAAATATGTCAATTTAACCAAATAACTTCAATGATTTAAAACGGTCTCGAAAACCGTTGAGCGCGCAAGCGTTCCGGGGGTTCGAATCCCCCTCTCTCCGCCATTTTTCCTTCTATTGCATTGATAAAAATAAAGAAATCAGATCAGCTGATTTCCATCCCATCATCTTAGGCTCGCTTCCACACATCGCCGCAAATTGACTGAGCCAATTGATCGCAGTTGCGATCGGTCAGCGCATCGCTTTGAGAGGTGAGTCGAGCATATTCTTCCCTTCGCAAACCCGGCATAGAGCGCAGGACGTGTTCGCTTGTCCTGATCACCCGCATCGCGGCGCAATTCGGAGGCCTGCATCGCCATGCACGATCAACGCGATCTCTTTTGCAATGAACCGGTAGACAAACCTCGCGATTTCGGCGCAGCCCGTCAGACGCGCAAAACGCTCGTCGAGGCATCGTGAGACGTTCACCTTCGCGCTCAAACTGAGCTTCCGGCCGGAATTGGAAACGAAGATATGCAACCGGAGACGCTCTGGATGATCTACACTTATCAAACGCACCTAGGTAGCGGGTTTTCGCATGGAAAACTCAAACGGCCAGTGTTTTCAGAAGTCTCTGGCGGTCATCCTCATCTTCGGCCTCGCCTTTCAAAACAATCGCCCCGCGCTCGATGGCCACAAAGTGATCACAGACCGACAACGCCTCATGGATGTTCTGCTCAACAAGCAAAACGATCGTTCCGCTGGCGCGCAATTCGCGGATGATGGCGAAGATTTCCGCGACGATCATCGGAGCGAGCCCCTCGGACGGCTCATCGATCAAAACGAGACCGGGCTCCGCCGCCAGCACACGGGCCATGGCCAGCATCTGCTGTTCACCGCCCGATAAAGTGGTTCCGGCCTGCCGCCGGCGCTCGGCCAGACGCGGGAAACGCTCAAATATCGGATCGAGCAAATCGGCTCCCTTGTGTCCCTTCCGGCCATTCAGACCGATTTCCAGGTTTTCCTGCACGCTCAGGCCGGGGAAAATCCGGCGATCCTCCGGAACAACACCAAGCCCTGCCCGGTTGACCGCATCAGGCTCAAGGCCCGCAAGTTCAATGCCGTTGAAACGGATGGAACCCTGGCTTGGCTTCAGCCAGCCTGCGATCGATTTCAGCAGGGTTGTCTTGCCGACACCGTTGCGCCCGAAAATACCGAGCACTTCTCCCGGCCCGGCTTTCAGATCGATCCCCTGAATGACATGGCTCAGCCCGTAATGGGAATGAAGTCCTTCGATCTCGAGCATGTCTCAGCCTCCATGTCCGAAATAGGCAGCCTGAACGGCCTGATCGGCGCGCACCTCCGGAGGAGACCCCTCGGAGAGCTTGCGCCCCTGGTGCATGACCACCACGTGATCCGACAGCTCCATCACAAGCCCGATATCGTGTTCTATGAGCAGGATCGAAACCTCGTCGGCAAGCCCGCGGATCATTTCTGCCGTATCTTCCGTGTCGCCATGGCTCATGCCTTGCGTCGGTTCATCCAGCATGAGTATCCGAGGTTCGGACGCCAGACACATGGCGATCTCCAGCCGGCGCTGTTCCCCATGGGAGAGAGCGCCGACGAGTTCGTGCAGCTTCGCGCCAAAGCCGAAACGGTCAACGAGACTGTCCACCTTTCCGGCCGCGCGTCCGTCGCGAGCCAGCGGGCGGAGGCCGTGCATAGCCGGTTCCAATCGCTGCGCCGCAATGCGCAGATTCTCCCGCACGGTCATCTCGAAAAACAGATTGGTGATCTGGAACGACCGCGCCAGACCGGCGTGTTGCAACGCTGCGGGCTTCGCTCCGGTTACATTCTTTCCTTCAATGATCACCCGGCCGTCCCTGGGCGTCAGCGCCCCGGAGATCAGGTTGAAGAGTGTGGTCTTGCCGGCGCCGTTCGGTCCGATCACTGTTGTGATGGCCTTGGGGGCGGCAACGAACGAGACACGGTCAACGGCTCTCAACCCACCGAAATGGATACTGAGGTCCTCGACCACCAGAACCGGGGTCATGACAAAGTCCTTTCTATCACTGCACCGCCATCCTCTTCGATTACAGCACTCTCCTTGCGGCGAAGCGCGCGTTCGACGTTCGGTTTCAGGACGCCGACGAGACCCTTTGGCATGAACAGGATTGCACCGATGAAAAGCAGTCCGATGACGATCAGGTGGTGTTCGGTCAGCGACCCGACCACCGATTTCAGAAAGGTCAGGATGATTGCCCCGTAGATCGCGCCGACGAGCGTGCCAACCCCGCCAACGATCACCATGATGAGTGCGTTGCCGGACGTGGCGAAGAAAAGCAGTTCGGGCGACACGAAACCGCGCAACATCGGGTAGAGCGCGCCCGAGATGCCGGCCACAAGCGCGGCCACGAGATAGGCGACCATTCTGGGGAGCCATGTGGAGTAGCCCAGAAACGGGACACGCCTTTCGTTGACCTTGAGCGCGATGATTACCCGCCCGAACGGGGTCGTCAGCAAGTAAGCACAACCGATGTAGAGAAGGGTGATGATCGCAAGCGTCAGGCTGAAGAAACCGAGCGGATTGCCCGCCGATACCGTCGCAAACCCCAGCGGAATTTCCAGAACCGGCACCCCGATCAATCCATCCGAAGCACCAAGTTCACGGGTGTTGTAAACCACCTGGGCCACGACTTGCGCCATGCCGAATGTTATCAGTGCGAAATAGACGCCGCGAACCCGGTTCGCGATCAGTCCGCCAAGCAGAGCAAAAACCAGAACGGTACCCGCTGCAGCGCCCATGGCGAGCCAGAAGGACGGTTCGGATCGAAGAACCAGGGCAGAAACATAGGCCCCGATCCCGAAATAGAGTGCCTGGCCGAGCGACAACAGACCTGTAAACCCCAAAAGGATATCGACCGAAAGCGCGAGACCGCCAAGGATAAGTGCCTCGGTTGCCAGCCGAAGATAGAAGCTGTCACCGGTCGCGGAGGCCAGGGCGCCGAAGAAGGCAGCGGCAAGGACGAGCAACGCGAAGAATGAATGGTTCGCGCGCATGGAAATATCGAGACGGTCATGCATGTCCAAGTCTCCCGAAAAGGCCCTGCGGGCGGAACATCAGCACCAGCACCATGACGCTGAACACGATTGGATCAGCCCAGACGGGCGAGATGACAAGAGAAGAGATTGCCTGGATCTGGGTCAGGACAACGCCGGCGATGACCGCTCCCCAGATCGACCCCATGCCGCCGACAATTACGACTGTGAAGGCCATCAGAATGAAATCGTGACCCATCGTCGGAAAAACCGAGTAGATCGGGGCAAGCAGCACGCCAGCCAGGCCGGCCAGCGCAACACCGAATGCGAACGCGCCAGAATAGACCCATCCAACGCGCACACCCAGCGAGGCGGCCATATTCCGGTCAAACGAGGCCGCGCGGACCATCGCTCCGAGACGTGTCCGGTAGACCACCCATGCAACACCGAGGATAACGGCGATACCGATTACAATCAGAAAGAGCCGGTATGTTGGAATGAAGACGCCGAACAGGTCGGTCGCACCCGGCAGCGGGTTCGCAGGCCGGTGGGTATTCGGACCAAAGAAGATTTTCAGCACGTCCTCGAAGATCAGACCCAGACCGAAAGTCAGCAGCAGGGTCGAAACATGCCGATCGGGGCCGTCATAGACCCGCCGGATAAGGTAGCGTTCCGTCACGACGCCTAACGGAATCATCAGGATCGGTACCAACGCCACCAGGAGCCAATAGTTGAACCCAGACAGCGACAGCGCCAACGCGCCGAACGCCCCGATCGCATAGAACTCTCCGTGGCTCATGTTGATCACGTCGAGCAGTCCGAAAATGATCGTCAGACCGACGGCGACGAGGATCACGGAGACCCCCAACGCCAGACCGTTCAGCATTTGCGGCGCGAGCACGAAATGCAGGTAGTCAAGTATCTCTGGCATGGAGGCCTCCCTCGTCCGACCGTGTGTCAGAAGCGATCGCAGTTGTCGGTGCCGATGGCGTCCTCACCCGCGATGGAGTCTGCGATGGTGAACTTGCCGTCCTTGACCTGGACGACATACATGGGCTGGATCGCCTGATGGTCACCTTCGCGGATCGTCTTGGTGCCCTGAGGGGTCTGCCACGAAAGGCCGGAGAGTGCGTCCCTTACTGCGGCGGTATCGGTCGAACCGGCCTTTTCCACGGCCGCCTTGTAGGCAAAGAGAATGCCGTAGCTGTCTGCACCGTAGAGATCCGGATCAGCTCCATAGGCTTTATTGAACCGGGCGACGAAATCCTTGTTTTCGTCTGAATCGATCAGGGTCGAGTAACCGACACCGGTGATGAACCCCTCAGCCGCGTCGCCGATGGCGTCGATATTCTGGCTGGTCACGGTGCCCGATGCACCCAGGATCGTCAGTCCCTCCCGAACGCCGAAATCCTGCATCTGGGTAAACAGGCGCACGGTGTCGTTGCCCGCAACCGAGGTATACAGCAGCTCAGGACGGGCGGAGCGAATGTGGCCAAAAAACTGGCTGTAATCCTTGGCCCCGAGCGGTGCAAAGACCTCACCGGTGGATTCAGCGCCAACCGCTTCGGCATTGGATTTGAACGCAGCCACGGTTGAGCGGCCCATTTCATAGTCCGGTCCGAGGTAGAACACTTTCGCACCCGGCTTTTGCTGTTCGACCCAAGCCGCCAAGGCTGCAGATTGTTGACCGGCCCGCGCATTCACGCGGAACACATTGGGTGAGCATTTTTCTCCGGTAATCGCGTCGGAGAACGACACCGTGGTCGCCAGAAGCTTGCCGGCACGCTCGGCCACCTGGCCAACCGCAAGCGTCGCACCGGAGTTGACCGTACCGGTCAGAAAATCGACATCTTCCACGGAAAAGAGTTTCTCGGCCTTCTGCACAGCGACGGCAGGATTGGCTTCGCTATCCTCATAGATCAGTTGAATTTCTTCTCCATTTATTCCACCGGCGGCGTTGATTTCAGCCGTGGCCAATTCAAGGCCCCACTGGACCTGTTGACCGATACCGGCATAAGTGCCGGAAATTGGGGTGACGACGCCTATCTTGACCTCGGCCATCGCTGTTGAGCCCATCAGGGCGGCTAGGACCGCAGTTGAGGCGGCAAGAGCACGTTGAGACATGAATATTCCTCCCTTTATGTCGAATGTCGTGCAGGTATTCCCGGCCTTAGCGGCCTTGAAATTGGGGTTGTCTCTTCTCGTGGAAGGCGTTCACGCCTTCGGCGAAATCTTCGGATTGGCGCAGGCGGCTATAGGCATGGCCTTCCAGCTCGATGCCGGTTGCCACGGTTGCGTTCTCGCTGTCGTTGAGCAGCTTTTTCGCTGTGCGTTGTGCAATGGGTGAAAAGATCACAAGCTCAGCCGTCAGGGCGGCAGTTGCGGCCTCCAACTGGTCGTCCTCGACGACCTCGGTGGCGATGCCCCAGTCGTGGGCCTGCTGACCGCTGATCCGGCGGGACCTCATGACCACGTCCTTGGTCCGGGCAATTCCGATGATCGCTTGAAGCCGGGCCGACCCGCCAGAGCCCGGGATCTGACCCAGCTTCTGCTCCGGCAGGGCATAGCGGCAAGACTGGGTGGCAATGCGAAAGTCGCAGGCCAGCGAAAGCTCAAAGCCGACACCAAACGTGTATCCCTGATTGGCGGCGATCACTGGTTTCGACGCGCGCCAGGGGGCAGCGACGTTGTCTGCGAGATGGCTGACATGTTCGGGGGAGGCATCGAGGAAGCCCTTGATGTAACCGCCCGATGAGAAATTCCGGCCCTCGGCCCGCAACACGATCACACGCACCCGTTCATCCGCATCAAGCGTCTCGAACGCCGTGCGCAGCTGATCGCGCTGCAACATTGAAATGACGTTCATCGGCGGGCGATCCAGGATGATGTCCCCACGCTGTGCTGCAGCGTCGATTTCAACGCGAAAGCCGTCCAGTTGGGAGAATTGTGGATCGGGGAATTGTCTGGTCATCTTCGTTCCTTCCTCACTCGGCGGTGAGTTTTGTTTCGGGTGTGTAGTCCCCGGCGACGAGCGATCTGCGCAGGAGCTTGCCGACAGGTGATTTCGGCAATTCATCGACAAAGACGAAGCTGCGGGGGCGTTTGAAATTGGCGAGGCCGGAGGAGCGGCAGTGGTGATCCAGCTCTTCTTCGCTGACTGCGGATTTGCGGCGAACAAAGGCCGCAACGATCTTGCCCCAGCGTTCATCAGGCAGGCCCACAACCGCCGCCTCGGATACACCGGGATGCATCGACAGGCAGCTTTCCACCTCGACAGGGGAGACGTTCTCACCTCCCGTGATGATCATGTCATCGACACGACCGGTTACGAACAAATCCCCGTCTTCGTCGTATACGCCGCTGTCACCGGTGAAGTACCAACCTTTCTTCAGGGACTTCGCGTCCGCATCCGGGCGTCGCCAATAACCTTCGAAAGCTTCGTCGCCATCCAGCGTTGCGATGATCTGGCCCTCGACACCGGCTGGCAACGTGGCGTGCGGGTCGTCCGAGCCGAGTGCGATTACGCGAATTTGCTGATTGAGACCGGACTTTCCTGCCGAGCCGGGTTTGGCGGCAGCGTTCTGGTCAACCGAGAACGTATAGATTTCCGACGACCCGTAATGATTGACGAAATGCTCCGGCTCGAAAGCGGAAACGATCCGCTGCAGCAGCCCGTCCGTCATCGAGGCGCCGGCAAATCCCAGACGGCGCGCGGAGCTGATATCGGTCGTTGAAAATTCGGGATGATCGAGCAGATCGTGATAGAGCGTCGGCACCAGATAAAGGCTGCCGATCCGTTCGTCCTCGATCAGTCGCAGTGCCTCGCCCGAAGAGAACCGTTGAAGGCAGACGAAACATCCGTTGAGCAGCGACATCGCCAGCAGCGACCGCACTCCCATCGTGTGATAGAGCGGCATGACGCCGAGCGTCCGGTCGAGGCGCGGCAGGAAGTTTTGCGCAATGTGAGCAACTGCAGCAGCGCGCTCGGTTCGATGACGGCGGGGAACGCCTTTGGGTTTGGCTGTGGTTCCCGACGTATAGAGCATGAGCGAAACGTCTTCAGCCGCAGCGCGCGGGGTTGCCATGTTCACGGTTGCAGTCGCCAGGTCCGAAAATGATCCGCCAGGCGCATTGAGCATGACCGGCAGATGCTTTGCGCGGGCGGACTGCGCTACGGCATCGGCACTTGAGGCGTCCCCGAGAAGCGCGCAGGCTTCGGAATTTTCCAGAAAGAAGTCCAACTCTTCCGAAGTCGCCCGCCAGTTGACCGGCACCAGAATGAGGCCAGCGATCTGACAGGCCCAGTGCAGCGTGGCCGCCGCCCAACTGTTCTGCATGGCCGAAACAACGCGGTCACCCTTCTTCAGACCGAGGTCTTCCAATCCCGAGGTCAATGCCGATATCCGGCAGTACCACTCGGCATAGGTCATCCTGAGATCCCCATCGACGATGGCACAGGCTTCGGGGTCCCGCTCGACGCTGGCGACGAATGTGCGTCCGAGATCAAGCATCGGTCGATTCTCCTCGCAGTATTTCGGCAGCTTCACGAGCAGCACGAACAATCGGCTGGTAGCCGGTGCAGCGGCACAAATGTCCGGAAAGAACGTCGCGGATCCGGTCTTCATCCGCGTCCGGTTCGTCGCGCAGCAAGGTATCGAGCGACATCAGAATTCCTGCAGTGCAGAAACCGCATTGAAGGGCGTGATGCCGCCCGAACGCAGCTTGCAGGACCGACAGCCGCGCCGGTTCGGGCTGCAAGCCTTCGACCGTGTCGACCGCGGAACCATCGACCTGCACTGCCAATGTCAGGCACGACCGTGCCATCGAACCATCGATGCGCACGGTGCAGGCACCGCAAACGCCGTGTTCACACCCCACATGCGTGCCGGTCGCCCCGATTTCGTGGCGAAGGAAATCGCTGAGCAACATCCGGGGCTGGGCGCAGCCCGACACCTCACGACCATTCAGTGTCAAATTCACCTGATGGCGTTCTTTGCTGGCTAACGAACGCATTTGCGGGCCTCTTCTATGGCTTTCCGGCCAAGGCGCCGCACAAGATCGCGGCGATAACGTGCGGTGGCGTGCAGGTCTTCCCGAGCCTCAAGGCTCCAGGCAAAGTCATTCAGCGCATCGTCGATCTGTCCGTCATCGAGGCTGTCCCAGTCTCTCGATGCGGGCGTGTCTTCGACACCGCCTACGCTCAGCCGGACGCGCGCGCCCTGCGTGACCGCAGCGCAAGCCACGATGGCAAAGTCGCCCTTGCGACGACCGACTTCGAAAAAGCTGTGCCCCTGACCGGGGCGTATCTTGGGAAAGCTGACCGCGTCGATCATTTCATCGGGTCTGACATCGGTCAGCATCATGCCATTGAAGAAATCCCGCGCTGGCACCGTCCGTTTGGACCGCCGCGCGCGCAGGTGGATCTGCCCATTCAGGGCGACCAGAGCCAGCGGCAATTCCGCCGATGGATCTGCGTGAGCAACCGACCCGCAAACGGTTCCACGCGCGCGGGTCTGGGCGTGACCCAGCCAGGGCAGCATTGCGTGAACCAGCGGCAGTTCGGCCACCAGCGACGGGTAAGCAGCCAGATTGGCCTGCCGGACACCGAATGGCACAGTTACCGCCGACTTGTCGCTGACAATGGTGTTTGCGCCCAAGCGCATCACATCAACAAGCAGGGACGGCCGCGCAAGCCGCATGTTCAGCATCGCGACAAGCGACTGGCCTCCGGCGAGGACACGCGCTTCGTCACCCGCGTGATGCAGCGCCTCAAGCGCTTCTGTAACCGTTTCGGGTCGAATGTAGTCGAAGGCTGCGGGTTTCATGAACGGCCTCCAAGGAGAGCAAGCAGCCGTTTGCGCCAGCCCGATTGTGTATCGCCGGCCTTGCGGCCAAGCGCCGCAAAAAACTGCCCGATGATGATTTTCGCGGCCCCGTCCAGCAAGCGTCCGCCGACTGCAGCGACCTTGCCACCAACTTGCGCTTCATAGCTGTAGCCGATCTCGGTGCCGCCGTTCGGCAGGGGCGTCAGGGTCACGCGCCCGACCCCCTCGCCCGTTCCAAGGGCGCCATTCGCCTGCCCTGACAGGATCACGCTTCGCGGCGGATCCAGTTCGGACAAACCGACGGTCACACGGTACCGGCCCTTGACGGGTCCCACACCAAGCGTCACATCGGCGCGGAATTCGTTGACTGAGGTTTTGGCAACCGAGTGCGCCCCGGGGATGACCGCCGCCAGTTGGTCGGCGTCCATGAGCAGGTCCCAGATCTTTTGAGGCTCGGCAGCGACGTGCGCCTTGCCAGTGCCGCTTAGCCCTCTGCCGGGTCTCACGGTCGGCACAGCCCCATCCGGGGCTTCCGGTTCGTCGCTCAGGAGTTCTGCGATCTTCGCCTCGCTCAGAGGCAAAGTCAGATCACGGGAACCAAGTTTGGGGGACAGAGCGTCGGCAACGGCGTTGGCGATACAGACCGGCGTCGACATGCAATTGCCTTCGCCGACCCCCTTCGCGCCGGTCGGTGTCATTGGTGACGGCGTCGAAATGTGAAGAATGTCAAGCGGCGGAATCTCATTGACCGTCGGCACAAGATAGTCCGCCAATGTGCCTGCCAGAAACGCGCCGTCAGGACCATAGGCGTATTCCTCGAACAGCGCGGCGCCGACCGCCTGGGCAAAGGCGCCGCGGATCTGGCCCTCGACCATCCCTTCATGCAGGATCGTGCCGCAATCGTGCATGGTGACATACCGGTCGATCCGGATTTTCGCGGTTACAGGGTCGATTTCGACGCCGCAAAAGTCGAAAATGAAGGCGTGGCAAAGCGACGAGTTGATTCCGTCTTCCGGCGTCGGCGCCGTCAATTCGGGCGGGCTCCAGAACGCAGTTTCACGCAGTGCGGGCACGGTGCCGGGTTCCAATGTGCCCGGCGCCCAGTGTCCGGTGGATGCCAGGCGCACGAAAGAGATTTTCTTTCCGGGCGCATTTCGGCAAAAAGCCTGTCCGGCCTCGAAAACGATCTGATCCGCAGCACCGCCAACCAGATCGGCCGCCATCAATGCAAGCCGCTCACGCAGACGGTCGGCCGCGAGCAATACAGCGCCCATCGATGCTGCGGCAAACCTGCTGGAATAGTTCCCGGCGGCGATCGACCAGGCATCCTTGGCGGTGTCCAGGCCGCTGACCACACGAATGTCGTCAGATTCAAGTCCGAAGATCTCGGCAACGGCAACGCTTGCGACGGTTCTGTGGCCCTGGCCCTGTGGCACACTGTCGATCTGGACAGTAAGCGTGCCGCTCGGATCGACGGAAATTGTGGCCGCTGATTGGGCCCCGTTTTTCGGCCCCGCTTTCTTTCGTTCTTCCGGCGTCAACGCAGTGGCGAGGTAACCCATATTCGACACGGAAGGCTCAACGGCGGCGGCGATCCCGATCCCGTAGATGCGCCCTTCGGCACGCGCCTGGCTACGCCGGTCAACAAGTGCGCGATATCCTCCGTCGCGCAGCGCGCACTCCAGAGCCTCGGTGTAATTGCCGCTGTCATAGGTCGTTCCGCTCGCCGTCAGGTACGGAAACGCGTCGCTGGCGATGAGATTTCGCCGGATGACGTCCACCGGATCGAGTTCCAGCGTCTCGGCTATCCTGTGCATGAGGCGTTCCAGGGCGAAATAGACCTGCGGCCCGCCAAAACCGCGATTGAGACCGGTCGGCGTCTTGTTGGTCATCACGATCCGGTTGCGAACGGTCAGATTGGCGATGTCATAGGCTCCACAGAGATTGCCATGCATCCGGTACAAGGTGGCAGGTTCAGGCGCCCGCAGATAAGCCCCTACATCTTCGATCTGGTCCCAGTCGAGTGCGCTTATGCGGCCGTCATCCGAGACGGCAGCGCGCAACGTCACAACCCTGTTTGTTGCGGAAACAGAAGCCATCAGATGTTCAAGCCGGTCTTCGACCCATTTGACAGGGACACCGGCAAGACGCGATGCCGCAGCCATCAAGACGATGTATGGAAAGACCCCCTGTTTGACACCGAAGCTGCCTCCGGAATTTTCAGGTGTCCGCAATTGCAAACGGTTACCGGGCACTTTAAGCGCGCGGGCGATAACGGGATGGATCGAAAACGGGCCCTGGAAATTGGCAGTAACCTCGAATGCGTCCTCGAAGGGATCGTAGCTGGCATGAACGCCATAGGTCTCGATCGGAGTGCAGGCGTTTCGAGGATATTGAACGGTGATGGACACTTCACGGTCGGCCGCCGCGAAGGCCGCTTCACAATCGCCATAGTGGAACCGGCGCTCAGCGCTGAGGTTGCTGTTCAGACACGGGTGAATTGGCGTTGATTCTTCAGCCGCGGCTTCCGGGTCCAGGACCGGCGCACGCTGCTTGTAGCGAACCTCGATTTGCTCAAGCGCATCTTCCGCGACATACCGATCTTCGGCAAGAACAATGGCGACCGGTTCACCGACATAACGAACCCGGTCCGTTGCGATCGGCCAGCATTCGATCGGGACTTTGACACCCACCATTAGCGGAACTGTTACTTGAGAAACGTCCGAACCGGTAAGGACAGCCCGCACACCCGGTATCGCCGCCGCGCTTTCGGTTCGGATCTCAAGAATGTCCGCATGGGCATGAGGTGAACGCAGGATCGATGCATGGCAACAAAACGGACCTGTGGCCACATCATCGAAAAAGGACGCACGTCCGGTCAGCAATGCTGCATCTTCGACCCTCAGCCGATCCTGATGCAGGCTCCCTTGCCCAAAAATGGCCGCAACTTCGTCCAAGCCGTTTCCTCCCGATGTGCGGCGAACGCACTGGGCGGACAGTGGCAGGCTGGATGTCCTGAAAACGATGCAGGAGTGTCTAGAAGTTTACCCTATAGTCTCAAAATGCGAGAAACCAGGCGCTTCGCCAAGCCGTGCTATGCTGCGGAACTGGCTGGGTGCGACACCGGCGTGGTCGCGAAAAAATCTCGTGAAATGGCCCTGGCTGGAAAAGCCCAGCCGATCCGACAACTCGCCAAAGGATTCTTTGGAATGGACTGCGTAATGCACGGCCTGTTCAAGTCTAATCACGTTCAGAAAGACGCGCGGTGTCACCCCAAGTGACGCCTCGAACACCCGAAAAAAGTTTGCCCGGCTCATCCCGGCAGCTTCAGCGACCTTATCGATATTGTCGACATCTCCCGGATCATCCCGAATAAGCTTGACTGCCTTTCGAATTCGCCAATCGACAGAGTTCCGCCGAGCCGCCTCACGCAGGCCCGCACCAACGGTGCGCCACTCCGTGAATTGCTCAATCACGGCAACCATCAATCCGCTCAACATCTCCTCATGATCGCTCAATGCAGTCGGCGCATGCACCATGGAGGTGGCAAGTTCCATCGTTTGCCTGCGGATGGCCGGCGTAATCATGCCGACGGCATTTTCGAAAAACCGGATATCGCCGCTGGCCGCCCAATTGGCGCGAAACTCGGCCAGCCAGGCAGGCTCGATATAAAGGGCCAAAATCAGAGTGCGCGGTTTCGATGGGTCGTGAACGAATGCATGCGGCGTCCAGGCATTCACCAGAACGGCCGTTTCATCGGTCAGTGGGGATACCTTGTCGCCGACCAAAAAGGCCGTATCGCCGCCGTCGACCTTAAGTAGAACATGGCAGTGAGGATGGGCGTGGCGGACCAGACTTCGATCCATATCGAGCAACGCAACTCGTCCGAATTCTCCGGAACGGATTCTCAACGCGTCAGACATTCAAACACTATAGTCCGAATAAAACCCAGTTAAAAGGCAACGCAGCTAAGTATTTGTCGCCATCCCTCTTCAGCGCAATCTTGAACAGCTCGCCGGTAACGCCGGCAGTTGCTGCAATCGGTACCCGTCCTTCTCGCCGGGACAGGGAAACAGATCGTCATTGCGATGGCAGAATGTCTGGTCATAGCGCAAAACGAGCACCGGTCCGACGCTTGAGCCACCCAGTTCAACGGAACCGGTCATTTGGAGCCAATTGCAACGCTCACCTTCTCGCTCGAACTCCGCTTCTGGCCGGAATTTGAATCGAAGATACGCAACCGGACACGCTCCGGCTAGTCTACACCCGTCAAAGCCACCTCGAGGATGCACGCGCCCTGGAAGTCAAAACCATAAATGCGCATCCGCGGCATGTTCATCTCTTCGCCAATTCCAAGTCAGCGTCCGCAATATGACGGCCTGTAGATTTACCTGGTTGCCCTTGGCCCAGTTTGATTGCGCTTTTTTTGGCTTGGAGAGCAGCCACCGCTGAAACGTGCTGCCCGGATTGAAATGGCTGGCCAGTGAGGATCGGCGCATTCTTGCCGCAGGTTTGCTTTCGGCCAAAACGGTGCCATCCCCATCTGACCGAGCCCGATGAACGGGGGAACCGGTCAGGCGAACCGGTCAGGCGAATCGGACGCTTTCCGGAACGTCCTTCCCGGTCTTGTCTTCGCCGTCGCTACGAGGCTTCGCCGCCGAAACGTGCAGAGATCGTATTCCCAGCCTTCTTTAATTTGCGACGAACGCTTTCGGCATCTGTGTTCCGGTTCAGGAATCTCAGGAAGGGAACCGTAATCGCCGCTGAAGCATTTCCTTGTGCATCGAGTACCGGACAACTGAAGTCGGTCAGCCCCTCGACCCGGTCGCTATCCGAAACTTCAATTCCGTTCGCCCGAATTGTTTCAAGGTGGTTCATGAGCTCACTTTTTTCGCCGGAGCTCAACTCGGGTGCAACGGAACCAATCAGGAACTCGGCGACTTTTTTGCTCTGAAACGCCAACAGAACGCGGCCCGACGCCGTACGAAGCAGCGGGAATTCGGAGCCAATGCGAAACGTCAGGCTGATCGGCAACGGGCTTTCGGCCTGCGCTGCGACGTAAAGCTTGCCGGAATTGAGGACACCCAAATGACACGATTGCAACGTTTGTTCGGCCAGCAGCCGCATTTCCGGCAATGCAGCGGATACCAGACGTGCGTGGGGAGGCCATTTGTTGACCAGATCGTGCAGACGCATGGTCAGGCCGTAGCCGTCCCCCGGTGCACGTTCGCTAATGTAACCGCGTTCCTCCAGGCATCCCAACATACGAAACACTTCGCTGGTGGAACGTCCCAGCTCTTTTGCAATCTGTGACTTGGACAGCGTGTTGGACTTGGAACCGAGCAATTCCAGAATATCGAGACCCTTTTCCAGCGCGGGAGCAGAATACTTCTTGTCGGCATCCTTTTGGGCACCGTCTGCAGGGCTCATAAGCGTCTCCAAACTCATTCCAGGCGATAGATTCGCCGGGCGTTGTCGGCGAACATAGCGTCTCTTTCCTCCTGGCTGAAGTCGGAAGTAATTGACAGGAAAGCATCCCAGATCCTGCTCATGTCACTGAACATGCTGTCTGTTGGAAAGTTTGAGGCAAAGACAACACGGTCTGTTCCAAAGGTCTCAATTGTATCCAGTACATATGGCCGGATGAGGTCTTCGGTCCAATTGTCTATGGTATTGCCAAGGCCGGATATTTTCGCGGCCGTATTCTCGCGCTCCGCCAGCAGGCGCATTCCCTGCCGCCATGTCTCGCGCCCCTCCGGCGCATGGTCGTAGGGCATACCCGTGTGTTCCAGGATCACCTGTATTTCCGGGTTCTCCGCTGCGATGCGCGCCAGGTCCGGCAAGTGGTTCGAAAAACACATCGGGTCGAAATCCAACCCGTATTTGTCCAGCAACCGGATGTTTTTCAACCACGTGTCGTTTGCCAGGTAGTCCTGGTCTGCCCAGCACAGCGCCGGATTGTCCGGCAGGAAGTTCAGCATATGGCGAATGCCGCGAACATTGGCATGAGCCGTGTGGCCCTCCAGGATTTCCTCGACATTTGGATCCGCGAAATTTGCAAATCCGACTATTGCGAGCAGCTTGCCCCTGATCTTGTCATCATCGACAAGCGATTGCAGCCAGCGGGTTTCCCCCACAGGATCGGACGGATCCCACTCGGCTTGAATATGCACGAACCCTTCGATGTCATAGCCAGATGCATCGGCCATATAGTGCTCGAAAAGATAGGTCCTGGCGATGGCGTCAACCCCGGAAAGGCCTCCTTCGTCCGGTTTCTTGTCCATCAGCCATGGATAGTAGTTGTTTTCCAGATCCCACCAGTGAATGTGTGCGTCCAAAATGCGCTGGTTGGACTTGCCTCCCATAACGAACCCTCCGTCAGATCGCGATGCGCAAGGGCGGTTGCCGCCCGTAAAGTGCCACGACAAGAATGATCAGGGCGCCGAGCGCTGCCTGGACGGCTGATTGATCCAGCCCCAGACCGATCAAGACAGTGTTGAGCTGAATCAGCGCCAGCGCACCCGCGACCGTGCCCAGAATGCCACCCCTGCCACCTGACAGGGCCGTGCCGCCAATGACCGCCGCGGCAACCGTCTGAAACAGGTAGGGCTGCCCCACATCTGCGAATGCGGCTCCTGAAAAGCCCAGAAGCAGGATGCCCGTGATGGCTGCAAGAACGGCCGACACGGCAAAGCAGAAGATCCAGATCACGGTTGGGTTGATGAGGGCATAGGGGGCCGCAGTCGAATTTGATCCCAGGGCAAAGACTTTGCGCCCCAAGGTCGTCCGCGTTTCAAAGAGCCGCAGCACGATGATCAGAGCGATTGTTGCCGGCACCAGCCAAGGGACCGGAAACGGTCCGATTGAAGCACCGATCGAGACGAATTCGTTGATATAGGCGGGCGCACTACCCGTGGGATATCCTTTGGTCCAAAGCAGCACGCCACCCAATAGCGCTGTTCCGGTGCCCAGTGTGATGATCAACGGATGCACTTTCAGAATTGCAGACAGCCCACCGTTGAAAGCACCCAACAGCGCGCTGAGCCCCACGACAATCACCAGTGCCATGGAGAAGGGAATACCGTCAGATCCGAGTTGGGCTATCGCCACATTGGCGAAACCAACCACGAACGGGATGGACAAATCGATCCCGCCAATCAGCATCGTCATGGTCTGCCCAGCGGCGGCGATGATCAGAAATGCAGACAGCACCAGCAAGGCACGAATGGAAAAAGCGCTTGTATATCCTTCAATCGTCAGCGCCCCGAACGCAAAGATGCCAAGGACCATCCAATAGGCCGGTGGCAGGGATAAAACGAAACGCCTAAACATGGCGGCGCTCCCGTGACAGGTATCTGCTCAGCACATCCGAGTTCAGCGACACGGCGAAGACGAGGATCGAGCCGTAGGCAATTTGCAAGAAAAACGGCGAAACATTGAAATGCGTCACCAGGTTTTGGAGCAGGTAGATGTCTATGGCACCGACGGCGGCGCCGAACATTGTCCCTTTGCCGCCACCAAGGCTGACGCCCCCCAATGCCGCGGCCGCAATCGCCAGCAAGGTATAGTTTGGTCCCACTTGTGCGTCCGCCGAACCTAAAAGGCCCGTCAGCGAGATCGCTGCAACCCCTGCAAAAAGGCCGCCGATCACGTAGGTCAGAAACCGGACCAGATTGACATTCACGCCTGCAGCATACGCCGCCCGGTCTTCGCCTCCGATTGTCAATATCAATCCATAGAGCGGCAGACGCTTGATCATCAGCCAAACCAGTGCAACGCCGACGATCGGAATGATCGAATAGCCTTCGGACAGGCTCGACAACCAGCCGGGCACCGGCCCTTTGGGCGACGGCAATATCCATGAAGCAAGCCCTGCCAAGATCAGGTACATGCCAAGCGTTGTGACAATCGGCTGAACGCGGAGATATACGGCCAACATGCCGTTGGTCATTCCTACCGCCGCGCCCAGCAGCAAGGCCGCCGGCACAATGATCAGGGGCGTGGAAAACCCGAGATCAAGGATCAGCACCTTGACCATGACGACACTGACAAAGCCGATCAGAGGCCCGACTGAAAGGTCGATGCCTTCCCGGCCTGCCAGGAAAACCGGAGTGACAGCGCAGGCGGCCAGAATGAACGGGGTCATCAGACCAAGCGTCGTTCCGAGATTTTCCGGCGAAAATCGCGATGGCGTCAGGATGATGGTGACGATCAGCAGTACAGCGAGGAGCACGATCGCAAAGCGCGCTTCTGAAAAGTATCGCACAATCATGAAGGCACCGTCCGCGCCTGTCCGAACATCGCCGCCATCAACGCATCCATACTGAGGTCTTCACGTGTCAGCCGTTCCGAAATGCCAAAGTCGCGAAAGACGATGACCCGATCGCAAAGTTCGATGATTTCATCAAGCTCGGTCGAGAGAACGACAAGCGTCATGCCGTTGTCGGCAACTGCTTGACGAAAATAGCTGTAGAGCGTTTGGCGGGTCTGGATATCCACACCGCGCGTTGGATCGTTAAGCAGCATGATGTCGGGATCGCGCGCCATGGCCCGTGCCAGCAGGACCTTTTGCTGGTTGCCGCCGGACAAGCTGGAAATGGGGGTGTTCCTGCTGGCGCAAGCTATCGACAAATCGTCGCGGAAGCCGTCCAGTGACTTCCCAGCTGCGCGCTTTCTGAGCCATCCCAATTTGGAGAACCGGCCCAGATTGCCCAAAGTGAAGTTGTCCTGCACACTCAGCCCGGGAAAAATTCCGTTTTTCTTTCGATCTGAGGGCATGTAACCGACCCGCGCTTCGGCGGCGTCACTCAGATTGTGAATAGTGTGTGTGCCCGCTCTCACTTCACCGGAGGCCGGCCTGTGAACGCCCGCAAGGCTTTCCAGAAATTGTGCCTGCCCATGGCCGTCCAGACCGGCCAATCCAAGGATCTCTTGCTTGTGAACCGTCTCGGAAATCGGTTCACTTCCCGGAATTATTGAGAGGTTGACCACCCTCATGGCAGGTTCAGGCATGGACTGCCTCTTGGGTCAGATGCGCCAAAAGCGTTTTCGGATTGATGTCTTGTCCAGAAAGTTGTGCGGTGTTCGCTCCGTTGTGCATGATGAATACAACGTCAGACAATTCCATGATTTCCGGCATTCGATGCGAAACAAAAACCACACCTCCCCCATCGTTGCAGAAGGCGCGAATTGCGTCGAACACCTTGTCCCGGTCGGCCAGATCCAGCGCAGCTGTGATTTCATCCAGAATCAGAACCTTCGGCGAAGCAATGAAGGCACGGGCGATAACCAGAACCTGTTGTTCGTTCAGGGGGAGTTCCCCGGCCGGGCAATCCAGATCAATTGGCCGCGTCGAGAGCCTGTCAATCCAGAACTCGACCGCGGCGCGACGTTGGGAAGAGGTCCCGCAGAACGACCAAAGACTATCCTGACCGATCAGGACATTTTCGATACCGCTGCGGTTTCCGGCAATGAGTACTTCCTGGAGGACAACGGAAACGCCCCGCTCAGTCATGTCAGTCGGACAAGCTGGTGCAATGGTCCGATCCGCAACGGTAATTTCTCCGGAATCTGCAGGGATTATGCCCGACAAGACTTTAACCAGGGTACTTTTTCCAGACCCGTTTTCTCCCAGGATGGCATACACCTTGCCGGGTTCAATCGTAACCGACACGTCGCGCAATGCGCGTGTTTGTCCAAAGCTTTTGGTCAGACCTCGTGTCGTAAGATACCCAGTCATTCTGTCACTCCAAAAAGAATGCACCGGCGGGCAGCGCCGCCACACGCCGGTGCATTCCGTCAGACCGCTTTACGGGCATGCGGGAGTGACTTCGGAATAGCTCCAGCCTGACGCCGGCGCTGTGTTTCCGCCGAAATAGGCGGCAATCACTTCGGGTTTCAGCGGATCTTCCGGCGCAACAGGGAAGATCTCGGCAGAATCCGGCTTCATGCAGTCGGCGTACCAGCCCGATAGACTTGAAGGGGAAACATCCGGAATCGGAATCATCATCGTGTTCACAAGCGGCTTCTGGCCATCCATGATCCGGCTCGACACTCTGAACAGGGACTGACCGATCCAACTCGGCAACAGAGCACCACCGGTAAAGCGGAAGCCATCTTTGTTGACGTTCCAATACCCCAGCGCATCGCCTGAAATCGACCCGGTAACGACCGGCAGCGGCCGCCCAGCCTGTTCGAATGCCTCTGCGACCACCCGTGTCTCCGACCCTGTCGTCCAGACACCATTAATTGCTCCCGGATTGGTTGCGAGTGTTTGAAGGATCACGGATTTGGTCACTGAGGGTGTCCAGTCGCCATTGACCACGCGCACAACCTTGATGTCGGGATATTCGGCGAACGCCGCCTCCGCGCCGGTGCGTTGCTGATCGACGATAGCGATCCCGGCTATCCCTTCGACCATCACCACGTTGCCTTTGCCCCCCAGCTCTTCGCTGAGGTTCCTGGCCATGTCGTAGCCCCATTTGTAGTAGTTGCTGTCAACATTGAACGCTGCCTCGCTTGTGACCGAGGTGGCGCCTGTGACGAAGGGGATGCCGGCCTTGGCAGCAGCCTCGATCGCGGCATTCAGGCCCGTTGTGGAACCCGGAACGGACGTGATGATCGCGCAGTCTTTTTCGATAAAGCTCCGGATGTGTGAGATTTGCAGGCTGGCATCGCCATTCGAATCCGACATCTCGAAACTGGACACCACTCCCTTGTCGATCAATCCTTGGACCAGCCGTTTCAGCTCATTGGTCAGAGCGACACGCCAAGGGTTGCCCTGGTAACTTTCGGAGTGACACCATTTGTAGGGGCGATCGGGTGTCACAAAATTCGACAGATCCGCATCTGCGACTGGCGTGGTCGAGCTTTCATAGTGTGCCTGCAAGTCAGCGGGCAGTTTTTCAATCGGTGCCCGGCCGTCAGCCATTGCGATACTGGAGGTTAGTACAACCGTTGCCGCAAGGCTTGTGAGATTTGTGAACTTCATGTCTTGGCCTCCCTGTCCAAGTTACGGATTCAGTCCTGAATTGAACGCATTTGAACGAGATAAATGTGCTCGCAATACAAAACCGCCTCGCCCCGCTGGTTGATCACGGTGGTCGCCTCGATCACGCGTCCATGATCGGTTCTTTTTTTGTCGGGAAACTTCTCTTTGACTTCGACCTCAGTGTGGACCGTGTCGCCTATGTGAACGGGGCGGAGGAAGCGCAGTTTGTCGTATCCAAAGCTGAAGGCGACAGGGTTTACTGCCGTCGCCGTCAGTCCGACGCCAATCGAAAAGGTCAGTGTGCCGTGGGCGATACGCTGTCCGAACTCCTTTGCCGCGCACCATTCCCGGTCCATGTGATGCGGAAAGAAATCTCCACTGTGCCCTGCATGAATTACGAAATCTGTTTCGGTGATAGTGCGGCCAAATGTCTGGCGCCGGGCACCCACTTCATAGTCTTCGTAATACTGCTCGACGATCATGGTTTGTCGCCTCCTCCCGACGCCACACTACGCCGATACTTTTCCATATGCAAAAAATTTTTTTTGTATTTAAAATTTTGAGAGCTTTGTATATAGACTGGTGAAAACTGGGAGTAGCCGAAATGAACTGCGGCACCGTGCATTTGAAGGGTATGACGTGGGATCATCACCGCGGTATCGCGCCGATGGAGGCCACTTCCCTGGAATTTGCAAAACGCAATCCAGGAGTGTCGTTTCACTGGAACGCGCGCCCGCTGCGGGACTTCGAAAGTCAACCCATTCGCGAGCTGGCGGAAAACCATGACCTGATAGTCATTGACCATCCGCATCTGGGAGAAGCGGTGAACGAAGGATTATTGGTTGATCTTGGCGCGGTTGGCCGCGATGCCGAATTGGCGGAACTGGCCCGGAACAGCGTCGGAGGATCTCATGCGTCTTATCAGCTTGACGGCGGACAATACGCATTCGCTGTGGATGCAGCCACCTGTGTGGCGTGCCACAGGCCAGACTTGCAAAGTGATGTTCCGGAAACGTGGGAGGACCTCATATCGTTGGCGCGCGGTGGGCGCGTCTGCATTCCGCTGCTGTCACCGCACACGCTGATGGCTTTCTTCTGGCTCGCGAATGCAATGGGGTTTGAGCCGGCGACAACGCCCGATGCACTCCTCTCCGGCGAGCAGATGGAATTGGTGCTTGGACGCCTGCGTCAACTGACCGACCATGTACCTCCAGCGTGTTACGGAATGGATCCTATCGCTCTGTACGACTGGATGGCAGGCGATTATGATGAAGCGCCACATTATTGCGCTCATGGTTACGGTTACATCAGCTATTCTCGTCCCGGTTTTCGCACGCATGCGCTGACATTCGCCGACATCGCCGATCTCGGCAAAACGGGATGCGCGGGCACAGTTTTAGGTGGAACGGGGATTGCCGTGTCTGCCTTGTCGTCAAATCGCGATCTTGCCGTGGCCTACGCCTATGAAATCTCGTCGGCCGCCTGCCAGGTCGGGACCTGGGTCTCCAGCGGCGGCCAGCCTGGGCATCGAGCGGCGTGGCTCAGTGACTCTTGCAACGCTCAATCCGGCGACTTCATGAAAAACACACTTCGCACTCTGGATGGCGCGTGGGTGCGGCCCCGCTATGATGGCTATCTGCCCTTTCAGACGCGGGCCAGCACAGTCATCTGCGAACATTTGTCCGGGCAGCGGAGCGCTGCCGAGGCAATCGACGTGGTGAACACCCTCTACAGAAAGAGTCTTGCATGAGTGCCAGCAAACCTCTTGAAGGCCTTGTGGTTCTTGAATTCGCCCAGTTTCTTGCAGGCCCGCTGGCCGGGCTGCGTCTGGCGGATCTCGGCGCGCAAGTGATCAAGGTGGAGCGGCCGGGCAAGGGCGATCTGGGTCGCCAGATCTATCTGAGCGACACTGACATTGGCGGCACCAACACGCTGTTTCAGGCGATCAACCGCAACAAGCAAAGCTACGCGGCCGATATGAAGGAACCAGCCGATCACGCACGGCTGATGAAACTGATCACGCAGGCAGATGTGCTCATCCAGAATTTCCGCCCCGGCGTGTTTGATCGACTCGGATTTTCATACGAAACGCTCAAGGCGCTCAATCCGGGGCTGATCTACGCCTCTGTAACCGGGTACGGCGCCTCTGGTCCCTGGGTTGACTTGCCGGGTCAAGATCTTTTGGCCCAGGCGCGGTCCGGTGTCATGTGGCTGAACGGCTTTGAAGACGGTCCCCCGCAGCCCGTGGGGCTGGCCGTGGCCGACATGCTGGCCGGGCATAACCTGACCCAGGCCATTCTGGCCGCGCTCGTGCGGCGCGGGTTCAAAGGCCAGGGTGCCAAGGTAGATACCAGCCTGCTGGAAAGTCTGGTCGATTTCCAGTTCGAGGTGCTGACAACACATCTGAACGACGGAGGCCGCATGCCCGACCGCCCTAAGAACCACGGGGCCCACGCGTATCTGCCCGCACCTTATGGAGTTTATCCGACAGCAAACGGTTATCTGGCGCTCGCGATGACACCGTTGCACCGGCTGTTTGAATTGTTGGGCATGGAGACACCGGAATTCGGCCTCGGTGAGGATCGGGCATTTTCCCACCGGGCGGAAATCTCGATGCTGCTGGCGAAACGCCTGTCAACACGCGGCACCGAAGCGTGGCTCGCCATTCTGCAACCCGCCGACATCTGGTGCGCCGAGGTAATGAGCTGGCCGGATCTGCTCGCCAGCGACGGGTTCAAGGCGCTTGACATGACCCAGCGTCTGGCACTCGCCAATGGCGACACCGTCGAAACCACGCGCGCTCCGTACCAAATCGATGGACAGGTCTCGGCTTCATCCAGCGCCGCTCCGATGGTGGGAGAGCACACGGACCAAATCGTAGCGGACTTCAATCTTTGAGCGAAAGACGCCTGGGATGACGGGATGTGTCGATAAGGCTGTGCCGGTGAGCGCCGCTGGGCAGGATATCGGGCGGGCCACCGCGCTCTTTGCAGCGACGGGTGCACAGGTCCTTGTTTGCGTGAGCTGCTGCCAAATCATTGGACAGATTTCCGCGGAAACGAAGCGGCTCTCGCTTCGGTTGCCTGGTAGCATTTCCCGTTTTCATAGCCGGTATGCAACGCAGGGTGCTTTACCGCCTGACCCAGCCCCTCCCCGAAAGTCCGGCCATTTTGGTGTTCGGGGGTCATCTGAGGAAAGGATGGACCATGAAGCGCAATTTCAGCGACGAGACGGGTCGCCCGCCGTGGTGTTTCCCGGCACAAGGGTGGGCCAACGATGCCAGAACGTAAAAGGGCCCGGCCAGCCTTGATGCTTCTCGCTTGAATGCGTCCCGCAAGGGCCGGATATCCTCATCAAATGATCCAAATTGGCCGGAAAAAGCGACACAAACTACTGACGCCTGTCGTGAAGCGCCGTGCCGTGCGGGACGTTATGGACCGGCATGGCCTGCGTGAGCACCGGACTGATCGTCCTGCTTGAATCGGTGTCGAAAAACACCGTGCGCTCCATTGCGACGGAGAGACCGATGGTCCTGTTTGAAAGATTAACCGCGTGGGCATCCAGTTCTGCGACCACGTGCGAGCCGCCTTGCGAAAAACTCCCATAGGTCCGCGACCCGGTCGGCTGAACAACCTCGATAGCTGCATGGAACGATCGGGCGGGATCATCGCTGCGTGAGAAGTGCTCGGGCCGCACACCCCAGAGATACTGTCCCTCTTTCAGAGCAGGATGCCCCTGCTGCGTCACGTCGAAATTCATGGTTTGCCCGTCCGGCAGATGCAGGCGCCCCCCAGCCACCGAAACCGGCAGAAAATTCATGGTTGGCGAGCCGAGGAAACCGGCGACAAAGGTATTGGCGGGCTTTTCGAACAGTTCAAGAGGTGAACCCTGCTGCTCGATGGTTCCGCCGCGCAGGAGGACAATCCTGTCAGCAAGGGTCATCGCTTCGATCTGGTCATGCGTGACATAGATGAACGTCTTTCCAAGTTTTGTATGCAGACGCTTGATTTCCTCGCGCATTCCGTCGCGCAGCTTGGCATCGAGATTGGAAAGCGGTTCGTCAAAAAGATATAGATCCGCATCGCGCACGATGGCCCGCCCAATGGCCACCCGCTGGCGCTGACCGCCGGACAGCTCTCGCGGAAACCGCGAGAGATAGTCCCCGATATCAAGCAGCTCGGCAGCCCAGTTAACCTGTCGGTCTATCTCGGACTGCGCAGCCTTTCGGGCCCGGAGTCCGAAGGCGATGTTCTCGAATACATTGAGATAGGGGTAGAGAGCATAGCTCTGGAACACCATGGCGATGTTGCGCTCGCGCGGCGCAAGACTGGCGATGGACCTGTTGCGCAAAACCATTTCGCCGGAGGAGATTTCCTCAAGACCCGCGATGCTTCTGAGCAACGTGCTCTTGCCGCAGCCGGATGGTCCGACGAGCACAACGAACTCGCCTTCGGGAACGTGCAGGGTAATGTCTCTGACGGCATGGACCGAACCGTAGAATTTGTTGATCTGGCTGATGGTGAGATCCGACATTCCGCTATCCTTTGACTGCGCCCATGGAGATGCCCCGGACAATGAAGCGCTGCATGGTCCCAACAACAAAAATCATCGGCAAAACGCCCAACATGCTCATGGCCCCTATCTTCGACCAGAAGGTCGATTGCGAACCGAAATAGCCGGTCACCTTCACGGTATAGGTGACGACTTCCGATCCCGTTAGAACGAGCGCAAACAGAAACTCGTTCCAGGCGAAAATGAACGTGAAGACAGCGGTCGCGAACAATCCCCCGCGCGCCATGGGCATGACGACCTTCCACAGGACGGCCCAACGCGACAGGCCGTCGACCATTGCGCTCTGTTCGAGTTCCAGCGGGATTTCCTGAAGATACCCGCGCATCATCCAGGTGACATACGGGATGTTGAAGGCCGTATAGAGCAGGATCAGCCCGGTATAGGTGTCGACGATCTGCCAACTGACGAACAGGAGAAAGACCGGAAAAGCGATGCAGATCGGAGGGATCATTCGCTGCGATATGATCCAGATTGCCAGATTGTCGCCACCGGTTCTGTAACGAACGATCGAATAGGCAGCGAGTGTACCGAACAGCATCGCAAGCAGGGTCGAAACACCAGCCGTCACGAGACTGTGCCAGACCGCCCAGGCATCCCCGTCGCGGAACAAAGTCACATAACTGGAGAGATCGAAGCCCGCCGGAATCCAGACCGGCGGGTATGCAAAAATCTCTTCCGGCGACTTTATCGAGATTGCAGCCAGCCAATAGATCGGAAAAATGAAAATGATGGCTGCAACTACAGCGATGGCCGTACGCAGAAAAAGCCGCCATCCCCTGTCCCAACGCCTCATCGTGCCACCTCCACGCGGCGCAGCGCTGCCACGACAACGATTGTCAGCAGGAAGATGACCAGAAACGCAATGGCCGCCGAATAGCTGATTTCGAATTCACGGAATGCCGTCTGGTAGGCATAAATGGAGATTGTCTCGGTCCGCGTGCCCGGTCCGCCCTGTGTCATTGTCCAGATCACGTCGAAGACGCGGAACAGATCGAGGGCGCGGATAAGAACCGCAATGAACATGACGGGCGCGATGGCCGGCAGGATGATCTTCCTGAAGGCCATCCAACGCGACGCACCATCTATCTCGGCAGCCTCGAGTTGCTCCTGGTCGACATTGGAAAGTGCCGCCAGCAGGATCAGGAACATGAACGGTGTCCATTGCCATATCTCGGCAATCAGGATTGCGGGCCAGACGAGAAGCGGATCGACCGTCCACAAGAGTTTGACCTCGCCGCCGACGAGCCAGCTGATGATCTGGTTGATCGGTCCGAACCGCTGATCCAGCATCAGCCGCCAGGTCGAACCGGCGACGATCGGCGCGATAACCGTTGGCAGCAATATGGTCGCGACGAGAAACTGCTTGAAAGGAAGTTTCTGAAGGAAAAGCAGCGCCAGCAAGTATCCCAGAACAAGTTCGATCGGCAGCGCCACAAACGTGAACAGGACCGTGTGCAACAGCGATTCCCACAGGCGCGCATCCTCGAACAGCCGCTGATAGTGAATAACCCCCTGAAAGGTCCGGATGTCGTCGAACATGGTAATGTTCTGAAAGCTGACGACCAGGAGTTTTATGAACGGATACAAACCGATCAGCAGCAGCAAAAGGATCGCCGGTGCAATCAACAGGTACTTGAAGGTCCGCTGGCCCTGGCCGATGCCGATTGCCGCAGGCGCCTTGTCCATGAACGCTTTTCCTCCCAAATACCCGGGCCGCTGATAAGCGGCCCGGTTTTTTGTCTCAGTTGGGGTATGCATTCGGCTTGCTTGCCCAGTCGACATACACCCGGCGCTGCTTGTCAGCGCCAATGCGCTCCGTCAGTTCATCCCACTGGCCTGCGAGATCGTCTAGAATCGTCTGCGGATCGTCTCCACCCCACAGACGGGAGATCGCCTGACGAATGCCTTCCTCGTAGCGATCCGTCTGCAGCAGCGACAGATCAAGCAAACCGGATTCGGCGCCGGCTTTCAGCGTATCGAGATACTCGTCCGCGTTCGACCACCGGGAGCGGTATTCTTCGTTTGTAAAGTGGCTGTCCCGGAAGGGATCGCGCAGGGCAAAGGGCAGCTGTACGCGCTGGATGCTGATGTCCTCGCTGTTCATCCACTGGATGAAGAGGTAGGCGGCTTCCTTGTTCTTGCTGCCGGAGGCCACGCTGAGCGAAAATCCGACAGCCAGTTCCGGATTGTTGCCCGGCGGCAGTGCATAGCCGATCTTGTCCGCGACTTTTGTTTCCGGAATCCACGAGAGTGCTTCCGTTCCCTTGCCATAGCCGGCAGCCCAGCGGCCGACGGGCGGCCAGGAGACGGTCATCGCGATGTCGCCGGCGAGGAACGCGTTGAACGCCTCGATAAAGCCCCACTGCTCAACACCGGGAGGCATCCATTTGTTTTCCTCCAGCATCTGGTTGAAGACCTTGAGCCCGGCTTCACTGTTGACGGTGGCTTTCATCGCCTCTTCATCGAAGAACTTGCCGCCTTCCGTGCGGAAGCGCTCCTGGAACATGTACTGGGCGTTGCCCGGCTGGCGCAGCAATCCTGCGCCGTAGACTTCGGGCGCATATTTGTCAGTCATGAACTGACCGATCTCGCCAAACTGTTCCCAGGTCTGCGGAGGGCCGAGATCATAGCCGGTTTTGGCTTTGAATTCCGCCATGTTCTCTGGGTCTTCGAACAGGTCCTTGCGATAGTAGAGGATCAGCGTATCACCATCATCGGGGAAGCCGTAGATCTTGTCTTCCACCTTCATCTGATTGTCCCGATAAACGGGTGCAATCATCTGCAATTCGTCTGCAAACCCGTATTTCTCGACAAAACCGTCAAGCGGTTCGAGCGCACCGGCAAAGGCAAGATCCGGCATCTGGTTCGGCACGACGTTCAAGACATCATAAGCGCCGGAACCAGCCCGATGCGCCTGCATTGTCTTGGTGAATATCTCCGGCAGCGGGGCCTCAATGACATTGACCTTGATGCCGGTCAGTTCCTCCCACAGAGGTCCGGTAAACGTTTTCGGGTCCAGAGGCTGAAGCCCGGCCTCATAGAGGACGTTGATCGTCGTGCCCGAATACTGCTTGGCCGCCTCAACGGCCCTGTCCGCCGCGCTTTGTGCGACCGCCGGCACGCTGCCGGTGAGTATCGCAACAGCTCCGGCTGCGCTGGCCAAAAGCGCCCTTCGCGCTATCAAGATGCTTTTCATTGTCTCCTCCATTTGCCTACGGCGTTTCAAGCCGCCTCTTGCGGATCGCAAATCTCCTTCACCGACGCTTTCACCGCGTCTGGGTCGAAAATGCGGTCCAGCCAACCCTCCTTGAAAATGAGTGGTTTGGCCTTCTCGATGGCAAGCAACGCGCCATCGGAAAACTTACCTTCGGGAAAAACACCGAAAGCGATTGCGAGTTCGATGTTGAGGTGGCCCAGCATGAAATCCATGGCAGCCTGCTCCGGGATGCCGCGCCGCACCGCCTCGTCGACGGCGTCGCGCAGGGCGAGTGCCAGCGTCGCGCCGATCGTTTCGGAAAGCGCCGGTTCCAGTGTCGCCAAATGCTCGACCGAGCACCGGTGAGAGCGGTCTACCGGCGCATAGATCGTCCGCGCGACCGCCTCGCACATCTGGTAATGCGCCTCCGGGCCCCGCATCAGCGCGCAGACGATGTGCTGGACGGCGTGGACACCGCCAAAAAAATCCCGTTGCGCACTCGGATCCGTCTCGAAACCGAACAATGAAGGGTGACAGGGATGCGATATGAAAATGGTCACGTCATCACGGTCCGGCATCTCGCCGGCATGCGGCGCAGCCGCGTCAAGGACCATCAGCGCGGTCCCCGGTGCGACCTTGTCGATGATCTGGCCAGCCACGGTCCCGATCAGCCGGTCAGGCACGGCAAGGATGACAATTCCGGCGCCGGCGATCGCTGATTCCAGTTCGACGCAATCGACACCGACCTCCTGCCGGAGCCGGTCCCTGCCCTCGGGGGAAATTTCCACGTGGTCGACCAAGTAATCCGAGCTACGCAGGTTTTTCGCCAGTCTGACGCCCATTTTTCCGCCAGCGCCCAGCAACGCAATACGTGTCATCTTTTCCTCCTAGATCCCGCCATTTTTCACCTGGCTGAAATAATCGCGCTCACCCATCTGCCCGCCCTTCAGCGCAATTTCGAATGTCTCGTTCGAAAGATCTGCCGGGTGTGCCGCGCAGATCGATGCACCGGGTGAAATGAGGGAAAGCGCAGTCAGCGCGCACACCCCAAGTTCTTTCGTTGCATGGCTGGAGGTATCGCCTCCGGCAATCACAGCGCGTCTTGTGCCTGTCTGTTCCATCAGCCTGCGCAGGAGCGTTCCGAGACCGGAACCAACTGCAGCGTTGATGTCCTGCAAAGACCGGCCGGAAGCCGTGGCAGCCTCAAAAAATGAGACAGTTGCGGGATCTTCAGGGCCAAGAGCCGTATAAATGAGTGGATCCCTGCCGGCGCAGATTGCGGCAAACGCTTCATCAGACACTCTTCCAAGCTCATTTTCCCAGGCGCGCGTTTCAACAGCGCGGGCCGGGTCAATGCGCAATCCGGTAAAGCCGTTTTCAGTCGCGTTTGAAATCTGATCGGCTGTCACCGGAGAACAGGAACCGGAAACCGCCACGAGCTTGTCAACCGGCTCCAGCCTTTCTCTCAGCTCGCCGGCAGCGAGGAGGCCGCGGTCCTGCCAATAGGCGGTGAGCGCATATTCGACCCCCTGTGAGCCGACCGCGAGCAACTTTTCGCCACGGTTTTTCCAGATTAAGCGCCCTGCTTCGATCAAGGATCTCTCGTCCAGAACGTCTATGGCAAGCAGCACTTTTCCCTTGGCGCGCTCTTCCTCAAAGGTGGATTGTCCGGTTCGGGAACTGACTGCCTCGATGTCGATAAGACCGATCGGAATTTGGGTTTGCTGCCGCAGATGGAGGCGAACATCCGCCTCGTGCATGGGTGTAACAGGGTGCTCGCTCATCGTCGGATGCCGGTCGAGCCTGAACGTGCTCTTCCCTGCGCGAGCGAACAGATTGCCAAATGCCTGGTAGCGTCCGATCTGCGGGGCGGCAACGATGAGCGGGTACCAGGTACCGCCAAGCACAGGTCCGGCGAGTTCAACAGCACGCCCGACTGAACCGACGAACGGTGACGAATCTAGGGTGGAACAGATTTTGTAGTGGTTGATCGGCGCGCCGGTGGCCGCCATTGCTGCAAAGGCAGCCGGCAGATTGGTCTCCATCCAGTCCGGCGGGTAGGAACGAGCCGCGCCCGCAATGCCGATACCGCGATATCCCTTGAACCGTTGCAGCAGGGGTGCAGTCGGAATGTCGAGAAACAGAACCGCCGGTAGGCCGGAGAATGTCAGCACCTCCATGACAGCCGCTGCACCGGTAAAGTCGTCGCCGTACCAGGAGACGAGCGTGCCTTCGGGCAATTGCGCTTTCGATTGAGCGGTCATGCCGAATAGGTCTCCAGGGCCTTCGCGAGCTCCGGGCGACCAAGCGCAAAGTCCGTCAAGGACGTGCCTTCCATCGCGGCCTGCCAGGCCTGTCTGAGGCTTGCGACACCTGCCGCCGGTCCGTCCGGATGGGCCATGATGCCACCACCCGCTGCGTAGATAAGATCCGGCGAGTTCAACGCGGAGAACGTAGCAGGCGCTTGCTTCGCGGATTGACCCGAGGAAAAAACCGGCATTGCCACACACGGTTTTTCCTGGAAAATCGGCGTGAGGCAGGTCTTCGCCGACCGGATCACACTCTCGTTTTCCTCGCAGAACTTGTTGTCCAGACCGTTGACATGCATGTGGTCGGCACCGGCGAGCCGCCAGATTTTCTGCCAGGCCACATAGGACCAGCCGAGCATGGGATGCCGGGAAAGGTAGCCCCAGCCATTGCGGTGTGCATGGATCGGCAACTGACTGTGTTTTGCCAACTCGATCAGCCCGATCAGACCGATGGCGTTGAGGCTGACCATTATGCAGGTGCCGCCCAGCGCAAGGGTTCTGTCATGCCGCCGTCGCATTTCGTCAAGCTCGCCGGTGACGTTCAGGGCGAACATCGGTTTCCGTCCGGTCCGCTCGGCGGTCTCGTTGACATGCCGGAGCACGGCTTCGGCGCGCGCATCGAATGGACACACGCGGCCGTCGGACTGCAACTCATCGTCCTTGATAAAGTCGATATCCGCATCACACAGGGCGCGCGTCAGATCAGCCGTCGCCGCGACATCAAGGCCAATACTCGGTTTGATGATTGTGCCGATCAAAGGCCGGTCATGGACCCCGCTAAGGCGGCGTGTTCCTTCGATGCCGAATTTCGGTCCGGAGTACCTGTCGGCAAAGGCCCGGGGCAGGCGGAGGTCGGTTATCCGCAATCCTGAAAACTGCTTGAGCTCGAATAGGTTGCCGGCGACGGTCGCCATCAGATTCGGAAGCGATGGACCGATGTTGTCGAGCGGCCAGGACAAGGTAACGAGGGCACGCCGGGCCACGCCATCGCCTCTTGCGGCGCCCGGCAAGGACGGCTGACCGTCGAATTCGATCATTTCAAGCCTTTCAACCCTCGCGGCAGACCGCTCCTTCAACTCCGCGGTTTCACCGGGCACGGCGAGAAAGGTCCCGGAAGACTGCTCCCCCGCCATGGCGTCAACTGCGGCCTCCGGATCAACGGTGGTTTCAATCCGATAGTCCGCTTCTATGCGTTCGACGGACGCGATTTCCGGTTTGCCGGTCACGCTCCTGCTCCCGCATTGGAGGCAAACAGGACGCTATAGGGCTCGACCTCGCATTCATCGGTATTGACGGGTTTGGAATTGGTCAGCCAATCGGGGTCGCGTACCGCTTCATCGAAGGATGACGGATCAAGGCTTCGCACACCGGCCCGGGAGGGCAACCGCACGGACGCGGACCGATCACCGAGATTGGCAATCATCATGTCCCAGTCACTGTCCGTGCCGGCCGCAACCGCACGAAGTCCGCGCGGCAGTCCGCTGACACCCTGCCTCTGACGACCGCCCATGCACGCTGCCATGCGGACAACGTGGAAGATCGGGTAGACGAGAGCATCCGTGTGCGCGTCAAAATAGGCGCTCTCCACCGGAAGCTTTTGCGCAAGGATGCCGAACGGACCCGCAGGCGCTGCAAGCGCCAAGCTCTCCACGGGATATCCTTGTGTTGCGTTCAGTACGCCGACCGCAAACGCGGCTGCAAATATCCCCTGTTGGCGCGGATCAAACCGGGCCATGGTCTGGCGCACCTGACTTGGGTTTTCGGCAACATCAGCACCGTATGGATTGGAGCGCATGCCAATCGTTGCAAGACCGAGCCGGTATGGCTTTCCCGCAGCCATGTTGATTGCGCTTTCGAATACGTGCGAAAGCGCCTCGATCGTCTCGCAGACCGAGCGATCGTCTGCGGCATGCACAATTGCTGTCGTTCCGTGACCGATGAAATCGCACAATTCCGGCCGGGGCGGGCAGCGATTGAATTCCGTGAAGTTCGTGAGCGCTCCACCGCCGATCAGAGCCGAATCGAAGACCTTCCGTGCAGCCTTGACGCAGTCGTCCGGGCGGGGTCCGTCCGGCCATGGGCCGGTTGGCTGATGACTTTTCAGATACGGTTCGGCCACGGACAACACCCGGACCGGCTCAATTCCCAAGCGGTCCAGCTGGGCCCTGATCTGACGGAAATGAACTTCGGGATCCGTGCCTTCCGGGACGACGACTTCAAGATCGAGTTCTGTCTCGAGGTGCCGGCTTGTCCGTGTTGCCTGTTCGAGAAAGGCAGCGTCGATTGACGGGCCGACCCTTACCTGAAATGCGCCTATTCCGGTTTTTTCCAGTGCCCCGCAGCGCTCCATCACAGGGAGCCAGCCAGGTTCCACCGCAAGTGCAATTTTGGGCAAGGTTCCGTCTGGGTCAAAGGTGACGCGTGCGGTATCCGACGACGCAGCACCGGGGCCATCCCCCGAAAACGATATCCGGATTGACTGGCGAACAGTCTCGCCCCGGCCGATCCGATAGGTGAAAGGAAAAACGAGCGGGCGGCAGTAGGTCTTGAAGGATGCATCAGTCCAGTTGCGCTGGTCCTCCATTTCGAAGATTTCACCATCGAAGGCGATGTCGACGGCGGTCCCATTCAACGCGTAACTGAGGCCCGAAATGTCGAACGCCGGCTGGGACGGCGCAATGAAGCGGGGGAACTTCGTTTCCTGCCGGCTGCCGTCGGAGTGAACGATGGCAAGGCTTTCACCGGCAACGCCGTCAATCGGGTGAAGCAGCGTGAAGCCGGTGCGATTGGTGTCGAAGTCCCGCGTGGCGTCCATGGTCAGATCCGCCTCAACGGAACCGGCCGCTGAAAAGGCCACGGTCAACAGGCAACTCAATGCACCGTCGGCGACCTCAAATTCCAGGCGCAGCAGCGCCTCGTGTTCATTTGTATCGAGACTGGAAGACCTGACAGTCGCCGGCAGCGTGATCCAGTTTTCGTCCCGCGCGGGCCAGCTCAAGGCACGTATGACTTCCACGCCCTTCCAGGACATCGACCGAATGGCATCAGCATCGACGAGAAACGAGAGGTCCCCCACGGCGACCGTCTGTGCGGTGTCCGCACGGTCGACCGTTCCGAACAAGGCAATGCGGGCTTCCTCGCCTTGCATGCCACCCTCCCAATTTCTTCTTATGGATTAATGATTATACCAGTTTGGGAAAAGCGTCAATATCGCCACAGCAACCTGCAGGGCAATGGCGCTGATTACGATTGACCGTGAAGAAGAGAATTACCGGGGCGCCCCGGTACCGTTATTCGGATTGATCGGAGAAATCGTCGTGGCTGCGATGATAAAGTGCATTGGCGCGATTGAGATGATCGGTCATTGCCTTGGCTGCCCGCTGTTCATCGCGGTCAGCAATCGCATCAATGATGTCCCGATGCTCCTTGATTGTCAGTTTCTCAAGTCCGGGCTTGCGAACCAGATCAATGTGGAAATGCGCCAGCCACCCGAACATTGCTTCGCTCAACGACGAAAAAATCGGATTGCCGGAAATCTCGGCAATCGCCCTATGAAAGGTACCGTCGCGCTCCAGAAACAGGTCCGGGTTATTGCTCAATTCTTCTTGTTTATCAACTATTCGAACCAGTCTCGAGATATCTTCCGGATGCCGTTTCTCCGCGGCAATCCGCGCCATTTGTGTCTCGAAGACGCTGCGTGCTTCTTTCAGATGCGCAAGATCGGCAGGCGAGTGGCGCAGCAAATGCCGCATCGTGTCGCCAAGCTGGTCTATCGTCTTGTTCAGTGACGGTTCTGCAACCTTGGGCCGCTCGCCGTGGCGGATCTCGATGAGCCCCATGCGCGCAAGATTTTGCATTGCCTCCCTGATGGCAGGACGGCCGACGGAATAGGCACGCATCAACTCCCTTTCGGAAGGCAGCAGATCACCTGGTGCATAGTCAGGACCGCGGATGATCTCCAGCAACCGGTCCTGGACGTCATCGGAAAGCTTCCGCCGCTTAATGGGTGTATTTGGTGTACTCATTACATCTCTTTTTGCCGAATTGGCCAACTTTTGCAAGAGAGCGGTCGCAATCCATAGTCCCGGTTTCAATGAACATCATGCCGCCAAAACCCGTCAGGGTTCACTACCAGACCGGCCGGAGTGCCTCGAAGAATTCGGAGGGACTGAGAAACTTGCTTATCCTACGTGCAAAAAGAAGTTTCGCGTTCAAATCACCTGCGACACAATTTTGCTATTTGCAGAACAGTGGCTTCCGTGACCCAATTCAGGATCACGGCACGACTGTCCAGGGAGCGCGAAGCTGTGACTAGGGTACGGACTCATAAATGAGACTGAAATGGCATGCGAAATGGCGAAATCCCGTCAGGAAGCGTGTGCGGAGCGGGCTTCCTGCCCGGTCAAGCACACTGACGCCACGGGGTGACGCCATTTCCATGTCCTTCGGATTTGACCGGATTGCGCCTCCTCCGCGTCGCGAAGGGCTCGAAAATGAACCGGTTTTCAAAGCGTTGCAACAAAGTATCCGGGCAAATTCATCTATACCATTGCGGCCTGGTTTATGAGGGTAAGACCTAGTTTCCCGACACGCTGTCGACGTTTCCGAAAATGCCCTCAAGCCGCTCGAGCACATCGGGGGGCAGAGCGGGCAGAGCCAGCGCCGCAAGGTTTTCACGGAGATGGTTCCGGGAGCCCGTTCCGGTCAGGACCACGTCCAAACCGGGCTCGTGGCGGCAGAACCGGTAAGCCGCCTCGATGATGGTCGCAGCAACGGAAGGGTCCAGCAGAAACCCCAGCGGATTTTCGGGATCCACGCTGTCCGGATCTATATCACCGGCCGAAATCAGATCGCGCATGATCTCCTCGGCAACGTCCTGGCTGCCGAGCGCGCGACGGACCGCGAACATGACCAGGGTGCCGACCCCTTTTTCGCGGGTCAGCGGCAGAACCGATTTCCGGGCGGAGGGATTGAGGAAGTTGAAACCTGTCATCACGACGTCCCAGTGATCGTCCTGAAGGGCGGTCTGAAGCATCTCGTGGCGCGTGTCGTGAATGAAGCGCTCCGTCAGGCCCAGATACCGTATCTTGCCCTGTTCCCGGAGCTTGAGAAGCGCGGGCACCAGTTCCGATCTGCAATAGTCGTACTGCCCGGGCATGACGCCGTGCAGGTGCAGGACATCGATGTGATCTGTCCTGAGACGCCTCAAGCTGTCTTCCGCCAGCCGGACAAAGTCTTCGCCCGCGATATAGTCCGTTCCCAAAGGAGTCGTGCCCGGTGTCACGATGCCGAGCTTGGTCGACAGGACAATCTCATCGCGGCAGCCGTCGACGGCCGCGCCGACGATCTCCTCCGTGCCATAGGCCGCCGCCGTGTCGATCAGGGTCACGCCTGCGCCGATCGCGGTCCTGACCAGGGCGACCGATTGATCAAAACTGCGGCCGTAGGACTGACCCAGGCGGGAGTGTCCGCCGCAGCCAAGCCCCGCCACACCGACTTCAAGTCCGGTTCGGCCCAACACCACCTTTTCCAGTTTGCTTTCCTCCGATCAGATGACGGCAATGCGCGGGAGGTGCCCGGTCAACGATCCGGAGCGGGCACCGCCACAAAGGCTCAACCGGCCGGAATCTCCCCCATGACCTTGGGAACATGATAGCCCTTTTGCACGGCTTCGCGCGCAAGCAGGCGCTGGTACCAGGCTCTGACGTTCGGATATTTCGTCAGATCGACCTGCTGCCATTCATACCGGGAAACCCAGGGCCAGCAGGCCATGTCCGCGATCGAATAGTCGCCGACAATGTAGTCCTGACCGGCCAGCTGGTTGTCGAGCACGCCGTAAAGCCGCTGGACTTCGGCCTCGTAGCGTTCTTCGGCATATTCCGCCTTGCCGCGATTGAAATGAAGGAAGTGGTGGGCCTGACCGGCCATCGGGCCAAGGCCACCCATCTGCCACATCAGCCATTCCATGACCTTGATTTTGTCCAGCGGATCATTCGGCAAAAATTTTCCATATTTTTCAGCAAGATACCACATGATCGCGCCAGACTCCATGAGGGTCAGGCCGTTGTCGCGATCCACAATCGCGGGGATCTTGTTGTTCGGGCTGATCTTCAGGAACTCGGGTGATTTCTGGTCGCCCTGTCCGATGTTGATCGGGTGAACTTCATAGTCGACACCCAGTTCTTCCAGAAGAATGGAAACCTTGCGCCCGTTGGGCGTTGTCCATGTGTAAAGGTCTATCATGATTTTAAGGGTCCGTCAGGTTTGTGCGGCAAGGTCAAGCGAAGGGTCGTCCGTCGCCCAGGGGCTGAAGGGAGCAGGTATCAGGATCTTGTTTTCCTGACTGATCTGGAGCGGCCGCGTTTTCTTGACGTATTCCTTCCAGCGCGGATCGGCCGTCAGGCGCGCGCGGCGCTCCGTGCGCTCGTTCATGTCCTTGTAGGCCCACATATGGACGATCTGGTGAAGGGCGCCGATCTCTGTCGAGAAATAGCCGACCATGCGCCCGAGTATCGGACGCTGGATCGCGAGCCCTTCTTGTTCGTAGAGCTTCAGATACTCGGGCACTGCACCGATCTGCAGTGAGTAGGTGCGTTGTTCAATGATCATGGCATGTCACCCTTTATGGGTTGCTTCGCCCTGTTTGCGGGCTGCAGACAGGGACTGGGTGGGGGTCAGGGCTTCCGGGTCGACCCTGAGTTCGATCAGATATCCGGTTTCGGACTGACGGGCGCGATCGAGCGCGCCGGCAAACTGATCCGTTCGGGTGATCGCCTCGCCGGGAACACCGAAGGCCTTGGCATAGGTCACGAAATCGGGGTTGGTCAGATCGGTCGACATCACCCGCCCGGGATGGTGTCGCTCCTGGTGCATACGGATCGTGCCATACATGCCGTTGTTGACCACCAGATAAATGATCGGCAGGCCGTAACGGGCCGCCGTTGCCATTTCCTGTGCCGTCATCAGGAAACAGCCGTCGCCGGCGAGACAAACGACAGTGCGGTCCCGGTGCTGCAGCTTGGCGGCAATCGCCGCAGGCACCGCGTACCCCATGGAACCGCTCGTCGGTGCCAGCTGGGTGCGGTACTTCAGATGATTGTGGAACCGGTGAAGCCAGACCGTGTAGTTGCCCGCACCGTTGGTGTAGATCGTGTCCGCCGGCAAGGACGTCGAGGCGTGGCGGATGACTTCCGCCATGTTGAGTTCGCCCGGCACATCCGTCGGAACGAGAAAGGCGTCGTAGTCGGCCCGGAATCCGGCCGTCCAGTCCGGCCATCCGCCCGTCCCGGCAGGCAGGTCCAGCATGGCCTGCAAAAATGTGTCCGGTGCCGATACGATAGGCAGATCCGGCGCATAGACGTGGCCCAGTTCGTCCGGACCGGGATGGACATGAACAAAACGCATTTGCGGGACGGGGCTGTCGATCAGCGAATAGCCCTGTGTTGTCATTTCCCCGAACCGGCTGCCGATTGTGATCAGGAGATCGGCTTCTTCGCGTATTTTCCTGCGCAAGGCGGGGTTGGGGGCAATGCCGATGACGCCTCCGTAATTCGGATGCGCGTTGTCAATGTAGTCCTGGCAGCGGAATGACGTGACCACCGGCAGGTCCAGGTGCCGCGCCACCCTCGCGGCCAGGTCGGCCGCGTCCGCACTCCAGCCCGGGCCGCCCAGAACCAGAAGCGGACGCTTGGCCTGGCTGAGCAGCTCACCGAAACGGTTCATTTCCGCAGCATCGGGAGCGCTGCGAACCGGGTGTGCCGGCCGCGCATCCCGGACGCCGGCACGATCTGACAGAACATCTTCGGGAAGGGCGAGAACCACGGGGCCCGGCCTGCCTGACGTCGCCACATGCCAGGCGCGGGACAGGTATTCCGGTATCCGGGAAACATCATCGATCTGGGCAACCCATTTTGCCATTTCCCCGAACATGCGCCGGTAGTCCATTTCCTGAAAGGCTTCCCGGTCCATCATCGTCCGGGCAACCTGTCCGATCAGCACAATCATCGGAGAGCTGTCCTGAAACGCCGTGTGCACCCCGTTGCAGGCATTGGTGGCGCCTGGGCCGCGTGTGACCGCGCAGATGCCGGGTTTGCCCGTCAGTTTCGCGTAGGCATCGGCCATGTTGGATGCACCGCTTTCGTGCCGGCACGTGATCACCTCGACCTGGTCCCGATGGTCATACAATCCATCCAGCAGTTCCAGAAAGCTCTCGCCCGGAACACAGAAGAGCTTTTCCGCCCCCAGTATCGCAAGCTGGTCCGCCAGGATGCGGCCGCCATGCCGCTCCAGATATGACGCGGCACCTGATTTCGGATCGTGGTTCGACATGTTTCAGAGGCTCCGGATCATTCCGCCGTCAACGCGGGTCATCTGGCCGGTCACATATCCGGCCGGCTCGGAAAGAAGAAAAGCGGCGACCGAAGCGAATTCTTCCGGCTTGCCGTAGCGCTTGATCGGCAGCGACGCCGCGATTTCCGTGCGAACCTGTTCCAGTGTCTTGCCTTCGCGTCCGGCGCGCGCCGTGTCCAGCTGGCCGACGCGCGCGGTGTCGATTTTTCCCGGCAGGATCATGTTGACCGTTATGCCGCTGCCCGCGACCTCGGCCGACAGGGTCTTGCAGAAACCTGCAACCGCTCCACGGATGGTGTTCGACACCGCCAGATTCGGAATGGGCTGGATCACGCCGCTCGACCCGATTGCAAGGATCCTGCCCCATTCCTTCGCCTTCATGGGCTCCACGGCCGCCTCGATCACCTGGATGATCGAAAAGAGGAGCGTCTGGGCCGACCCTTGCCACACTTCCGGTGCGACGCCGGTCGACACCGACGGGGGCGGTCCACCGGCGTTGGCGACCAGCATGTCCGGCTGGAATTCGTCGCGTATGCGCGCGGCAAATGCCGCGACCGCGGCGGGATCGGAAAGATCGACGGAAACGGTGCTGGCTCTTGTTCCGAACTCTCGCGTCAGCTGTTGAGCATTTGCCTGGAGCGCCTCCCCGTTTCTGGCTGCGAGAATGAGATCTGCACCCTCTTCAGCCAGTTTGCGCGCAATTGCTGCCCCCAGTCCCTGGGAGGCGCCCAGCACAAGAGCTGACCTGCCTTTGATACCAAGATCCATTGAAGTCCTATTTGGTTGTTTGCGGCGCACGACCGCGACGCAGTTGAAGAACGGCCAGTCCAATTCCGGCCACGACCATCCCGGCGGCAAGCACCGGCCTGATCGTGCCCGGCATCAGAAAGACCGGGTAGGCCATCACCACCAGCAGGAGCGACGGGTAAAACCGGGTCCATGCCGCCTTGCCGCGATGCTTCTGATAGAGCGGAAAGAAAATCGAGAAACAGGCGAGCAAAAGGAAAAACAGCGACCATGGCCGGCTCAGGAACACCATGACATCGTCGGAGCGCGCAAAGACCTGTGACAGCCTGGCCTCTGCAATGCCTCCGAGCACGACCCCAAGCACCAGCGGAACGATCGGAAATCCGAGCGCGCGCATCAGGAAGCCGACAATGCCGAAGAAGAACAGCGTCCACATGTCCCAGGTGACGTTGTTCAGGGCGAACATGCCGAGGGCGCAGTAGAACAGGATCACCGCCGCCAGCATGTAAAGCTTGACCTTGGTAATCAGGACGAAGCCGCGCACGGTGACCGATTGCAGCGCGAGCATCATGAAATTGGCAACGAAAAAGGCCAGGAAAATCGCATATGCGATCGTCGGTTCGTCGGTGATGAAGGACGGGCTGGGGATGACATCGTGGATCAGCAGTGCACCCAGCATGATCGCCGTCATGATATCGCCCGGCAGGCCGAGCGCCATCATCACGATCAGAGCGCCGCCTGCCGTGGCGTTGTTTGCCGCTTCCGGTGCGATGATCCCGTCGACCGCACCCTTGCCGAACTGGTCGTGTTCCTTTGACGTCTTCTTCGCCTGGTCGTAGGCAAGGACGTTCGAGATCGTGCTCCCGGCGGCGGGAAGGACGCCGACGAAGACACCAATTGCCGACGAGCGGAGCACGTTGCCCCATCTGCGCAGGACCTCGCGCGCCGCGCCCAGATAATCGATATGAACCGCATGGGCTTCACCGCCAAGCGGCTGGTGCGCCTTTTCGCGGCTCTTCACGTCCCCCAGAAGGCGTCCGAACGCGAAGATCCCGACCAGCACCGGCAGGAAGGCAAATCCCTGTTCGGCGACGTCAATGCCGAAGGTGAACCGGGGCTGACCGAAAACCACATCCGAGCCGACGGTGGCAACAAGCAGGCCAAGGAGACCGGACATCAGTCCCTTGACCATCTGGTCGCCGGCCAGGCTGGCCGTCACGGTCAGGGCAAAGATGATCAGCGAAAAATAGTCGACCGGTTGAAACTCAAGTCCGATGAGCGCCAGCTGCGGGGCCACCAGCATCAGAACGATCGCCGCGAACACCCCTCCGAAAAAGCTGGACCAGATGCCGATGCCGAGAGCCAGTCCCGGTTTTCCCGATCGCGCGAGCGGGTAGCCGTCAAAGGTCGTGGCGACGGAAGACGGCGTGCCGGGAATGCCCGTCAGGATCCCGGACATCAGACCACCCGACAGACCGCCGACATAGACGGCGATCATGGTCGCAAGGCCCTGTACGGGTGTCATTGAAAACGTGAAGGGCAGCACCAGCACGACGGCCATTGCAATCGTGAAACCGGGAACGGCACCGGCAAGGAGACCGGCAAAGGTGCCCGCCAGCATCAGCATCATCGTTGTCAGCGTGAACAGTTCCGGGGCCGCGAGTGCGATGTTCTCAAACATGATCAGTAGACCCTGAGAATGGTGCCCTCGGGCAGAACAACACCCAGCGCAAGGGAGAATATCGACCACATGCCGACAACGAATACGGCCGCGATCGCGATGTGCACCGCCATCTGGCGCGGCTGCCATCCTCCAAGGACACACAGCGTCAGGAACACATAGAGCAACCCGCCCAAAAGCATGCCGAGGAGAGGCATCAGGTAGAGGAAACCGAAGAAAAGCGCGAAGCAAAGAAAGGGGTTGGTGTTATCCCTGAACCAGCCTTTGAGGTCCGAGACCGTCGCAGCCTCGAGACCGGACGTCTGGGACTGGACCAGCAGCACGATCGACAGGGCGCCGAGCGGTATCAGGATAATCCTCGGCCAGGTCCAGGAGGCCAGCTGGTTGAACATCGGCTCGGGCAGCGAGTAGGTCGCCGCGTACATCACCGCGACAAGCACGAGGAAGAAAACCGCAACGAAAAAATCGCGATTCAAGGTCATGAAACCCCCCAACGGCAAAAAGAATGCCCGCGCCATGACGGCGCGGGCGTCGACCGGTTCTACTGAAAGCGTCCGACTTTCAGCTCTTTTGCCGCGTCAAGAAACCCGCCTTCCGTGTCTTTCCACCAGGCGGCGTATTCTTCCGGGCCGAGATAAAGAACCTCTGTTCCCTTCGCGGCCTGCTCCGCGACGAAATCCGCGTCTTCCGTCGGACCCTTGAACACGCCGGCCCAATAATCGACGATTTCCTGCGGTGTGCCCTTCGGAAGCATGATACCGCGTGTCAGGGAGTAGGTCATGTCAACGCCCAGCTCCTTGAGCGTCGGCACGTCCGGAATCAGGTCGCTGCGTTCGTCGGCAGCAATGGCGAAGGCTTTCAGTGCGCCGTCGTCACGCTGGGTGCGCGCGGCCGCCATGTTGATGCCGCCCAGGTCGATTGATCCGTTCAGGAGACCGGTGATGCGGCCGGCCGTGCCGCCCTGGAACGGAACGTATTGATAGTCCGTGCCGGTTTTCGAACCGAGCATGATCCAGAGGAAGTGGCTTGTCGCGCCCATGGAGACACCTGTCGGAATGCCGCCCGGGTTTGCCTTTGCCGCAGCCAGCATGTCTTCAAGGCTGTCATACTCAACGTGCCCGCCGGCACCGATGATTTCCGGCGTATCGGTCAGCATGGCGACCGGCTCGAACCCGTCCCAGCTGAATTCGGTCACGCCGTTGATGTAGTTGACCACCAGGTGCTGGTGGATCGCGAACAGGGTGCAGCCGTCCGGCTTGGCCGCGTGCGCTTCCTTGGCGCCTGCGCCGCCACCCTGGCCCGGAATCGTGACAACCTTGATCTTGACGGGTGCGTCAGAGGCTTCGATCGCCTTTTCAAAAATGCCGAAAATCACGGCCGTGCCGCCACCCGGGCCCCAGGGCACGATCAGCTTGGCTGTCGAACAAGGCAGATCTGCCGCCTGCGCAGGCGAGGCCGCAACCGCAAATGTCGCAGCAAATGCAACAGCGGTCGCCCTCAGATATGTCAGATTTAACTTCATGGTGAACCTCCCATTTTGCCCTTCCATAAATAACGGACATTCGAGCAAATGGAAGCTTTTATCGATTTTTTTTGAGTAGCCCCTGTTTTATCGCTTTCACATCCACTCTGTCCGCCGGCTGAAAACAGTTGCAATCGGGCGAGACATTCAGGAGACACCCGGCTACCGGATGCTCGATCCGGCGGACCCGACACGGGCTCAATCCCCCGGGGAGCGAATGCGGTACGAACGTTAATGGGACACCAACGGCGTCTGCCATGCGCCGGACTTTTCAGGTGCGATCTTCAAGATCACCGGGGACTGAACCTGTGTAGTCGCATGGTGCGACCAGCGCTCTCACGCCTGATTTTCGCGTTAACAAAGCGACAAGAAACCAATTGTATCTATTGGTATAACCAACCTTAAATAGAAATTTCAAACGATCAATCCGGCATCGCAAGGTGGTAACAAGCAGGTTGGCTGAATACCGGGAAGAGACGATGAGCAGTGATTTTGTCTGGGCAATGGGACGCCAAGAAGAAGCCGGTTTTCTCGTGGAGCGAAAGTTCCTCGATGGGGACCCCCGAAAGATTGAATATGTCGATACGACCCTGGATATGGGAGATAATCCGTTATTCGAAGCGGGTAGAATGTATGCCGGTAGAGACGTAAAGCCGGAGCATATTCCCACGAAAATGATGTGGTCCAGCAAGAAGCATCGTCCTTATGATGTCTTCAAGCAGCGTGGACTTATCCTGGTTTCCCAGGAGTTCAAGGACATAGTCGAGAGATTTGAGCCAGATACGCATCAATTCTTCCCGATCGAAGTCGTTTATAAAGACGGGTCCCATGCGCGGCTAATGTATTTCATTAACATCTGCGCTCGCGTCGACACGATGAGCCGCGCACATACAACGGCAAAGATGCTCCACGGCATTTCCTGGGATCCTTCATCAGGCGAATTTGTCTTCAGTAAAGATCAGATAGGCAGCCGTAAGGTCTGGATCGACAAACACGTCATACGCGGTCTGTTCTTTTCAAACGACATCAAGGACGAAATCGAAAAAGAAAAACTGACAGGAGCCGTCTTCAACGGATTTCCGGTTGTGTAGCTGTGTGCGCCTTGATCAAACCTGCAGCGCCGGTGCCCGCTCACGCTCGTGAAACCGAGCCTGAGAAGCTTGCACCGGTGCCGATAGAGGCGCCTCTCCGCTCAACCGGATTCCCTGCAGTGTGAAAAGCGAATGCACGCATCCGACCCGCTGCTGTCGGGTTTGATCCGAATTGGGTCCGGCAAAGCGATCATCATTCAATGAGGTTTTCATTCCGGCTGAAGCGCAGCGGAAGGCCGGAACAAGTAACCACCTGATCCTTCTTCTTTTTTGATCTCCAGCTGCAAGAGGTGCTGGTTCCCGGTCTTGCAGCTTTCACGGCAAACCACGACGACAAATCCGGGAAACGATCCCTTTTCCTGACTTGGCACCGCACGGAGTTATGCCGCCTTCTCAGCGACACATGTTCGAAAATGTTTTCCGAACCACACAGCAATGCGTGCACCATACCGACAAGCGTCCGCCGGACTTTACCGGGTTTCAAACATTTGATTTCACTTCATCTTACCGGGCATCTCCTTCCGCTACTCTTGAATTGACGCAAACGTCATACCATCTGAGCTGGATTACGTTTGTTCATTTTTGGATTGTTAATATGGATTGGAAAACAGAGCCATCTTCGCGCTGGGCGATTGCACCCGTGCGTTCGTTCTCGGGCGGTGAGATCATCACTGCCGGATTTTATCACTACAAGCTGCGCAACAGGGACACCAACGATGTCTGCACGATCGCGTTCTACGGGATCGGCGGGGGCCTGTCCGTCGTTCCGGCGGCCTACAGCGAGAACCTCAGATACTATTACAAGAATCTGCGGTCGAAGCGCCCGACCAGTTTTCAGGACCTGAACCTGCGCCGCGCCCAGCTGGTCATCGGATCCATCCAGGCCCTCAGCGGGCAGAATGCATCCGGTTTCGTCCTGAACATCCTCGACGGGTATTCCAGCTACTCCAAGCCGCTCATGGTCTACAAGTCGATCAGCGGTTCGGGCGATTTCGGCTACGAAGACAGCATCGGCACGCCGACCGCCGGCATCGATATTCATGACGGGCTGATCCACGTGAAGTGGGACGAGGTCGAACGCGGCCTGCCCGATCATGATGACCCGATCACACCCGAGTGGAATGACCCGGTCATTCCCTACGAGGACCCGCCGGCACCGCCGCCGCGCGGCAAGAAGAAAGTGCGTCTGGAGGCGGACGTCCTGTTCGGCTTCGACCGCCACGATCTGCGTCCCGAAGCGATCTCCCGGCTCGGTGCGGTCGCCTACGAGATCAACAAGCGGACGGCTCCCAGCGTCACCATCGAAGGGCATGCGGACTCCACAGGGCGGGACGGCTACAACCAGAGACTGTCGCTCCGGCGCGCCGAAGCGGTGAAGAAGTGGTTTGTCAGCAAGGGCGTCTACCATGCGCCGGACTTTTCGGTCGTCGGCAAGGGGGAAAGCGAACCGATCGCCGACAACGGCACTCCGGCCGGACGGGCGCAGAACCGCCGCGTCGAGATCACGATCGAATAGCGGCACCGGTCAATGGAAGACATTCGTTCTCCCGGTCCGGTCATCCGCCGCGACCGGAGAGAACAGTGTCGATGTGCGACCAGACCGCGTCCAGATCCGCATGCATGTTCGCGGCCACCTGACGGACCCAGGGCTCCCCGGCGATATCCGTGCGCGAGGCAACTGGGCCGAGGGCGGCGGCGATCTCTTCAGGTTTGCCGTTTACCGGGCGCCAGTTGACCACGCCGGTATCCGGCATCTGTTTCAGCTCCACGCGCGGGTCTGCGGCAAGCCTCTCCGCCAGGTCTTCCGACAGGGCCATCAGGTGCTCGATGCGTTCGGCAAGACCTTCCAGCCCCCAGGCGAGAAGCGTGCCGAGAAGCGCCACACCTGCGGCCCCCCGGGACCCCTGAACGCCCACATTGGGCGTTGCCAGATAGGAACTGCCGAAACTGATTGCCTGCTGTGCATCCGGATTCTTGAACAGAACGAGGCCTGAGTCTTTCGGCTGGAAAAGCCATTTGTGCGCCGAGACCGAAACACTGTCGGCGCGTTCGGTCCCGGCAAGGCGGCCGGCATGTTTCGTCAGGAGCAAAGGACCGGCCCAGGCGGCGTCGACATGCACCCAGGCCGGACCACCATCCTGCCACCGTTGCCTGCCCGCGAGAGCCAGATCGTCAATCGCACCGCGGCCCGTTGTGCCCGCGGTCAGGACAAGGACCGCGTTCTTGAGGTTCGGCAGGAGACCGATATCCATGCGGCCGGTTCCTGTGACCGCGACACGTTCGAACGGAAGACCGAGAATGTGTGCGCACTTGGGCACAGACACATGCGCGTCGGCCGAGGCGACCACGCGCGTTGCCCCGTGTTCGCGCGCGCACCAGAGCGCAGCGAGATTGGCGATGGTGGAACCTGCGCACATGTGTCCCGCGCTCATTCCGAAAAACGGCGAGAGCCAATTGATCACCAGACGCTCCGCCTCGCCCGCGAACGGGCTCAGGTCCGGATGGAGCAGGTTCTGGTTGAACTCAGCGTTCAGCCCGGCAAGACGCGCGGCGACAACGGACGGGGCCGGATCCATGTGGGCGAAGGCCTCCGGCCGGCCCAGTTGAGCCGAGCGCGCACGCACCCAGCCGCTCACCAGCTCGAAAGCGGCCGCGTCGCCCATGCCGTACGTGGGGATCTTGTCGTTGAGACCGGACAGGTCTGTCATCTGGCGTGTGCTGTTTTCACTGAGGGACCTTTCGTCGGACACGCGCCTACATAGCATGAACGGCGCAACGTCGCCGCGTGTGCTCGCGGCAGCCCATGCGTGATGATCTGGCGCCCGGATGGCGGCCGGACGCGGTGCGGGCGTTCCCGCGGGCGGCAACGGTGCCTGTGTTGTTGCGCGAACCGTGTGGAAACGGTCCCGTCTCCTCAGGCCGGGCCGTGGATCGATTCCAGAAACTTAAGTGTTGCCTCCGCCTTCGCGCGGATCTGCGCATTGGAACTCTGCTCAACGACAACATTGACCTTCGACATCCTGTGCTCCTTGTAGTGACGGTTGCCGATCTGGACCGTTTTTCCCTTCGGCACGTTGACGGTGAAATTGAGGGGACTGCCCCGCCCTCCAGGTGCTCTGGCGGCTGCGGCCGGGCCCGACGGCCGTTGCTGCGCATGTCCGTTCGGCCGGTTGACCCGCGTCACCCGGCTCACGTTCATGGGCGACGGCATATCCGGCTGCGGCGTGAAGGATGCCCCCCTTGCCGCCGCCGCGCCCTGAAGCAGGGCGAACGCGGCCTGGGCGGCCTTGGCATCGCGCAGGATCTCGGCACCGCTCTTGCCCTGGCTGATGGCAATGCAGGCCGCGATCCCCCCGGCAATATCAACGGTCGCGATCTGCAGTGCTTCCAGCTTCGCCTTGAAGTCCAGATCCTTCACCTGCTTTTGGGTGCGGATCGCGCCATCCTTTTGCATGTATTCGATTTCCTTGTCATAGCGCGGCCGGACTTCCAGGTCGTGACGTACCATGAGCGGCTGCAGCAGATCCCAGCTGCCGTTCGGAAAATGCAGATGGATGTCCGTGTTCACATTCAGGTCCCTGGCGGCCGCGCCGGTCACGCGCAGACAGTCGCCCACCGTCGTGTTGGCGAAGTCGCCGTGGATGAGACCGAAATGCCCGTCTTCACCCAGGAAGAAGGACAGGTATTCCTTGCTCGGCGGGCAATAGAGAAACCGGCCGCCGGTAAACACGACCGCAATTGTGTCGGCCCCCAAAATCAGATCGGTGACGACCGGGCTTATCTTCTTGTAGTCGGAAATAAAGGCACTCTGGACGCTCATATTGATCCGCTTTTCCCATGAACAAAAGTAAGGACTGACATAGTCTTTGCATTCGAAACGTGGTCCGCATTACGCTGCAAACCGGGGGGCGGTCTCAAGCCGTCAGAATCGATATATCGAAAGTGATATGGACCGCGTTTTTCTGGAAGCTGCTCGAAAGATCGAAACCTCGGCCCGTATCGACAAGGTCTGGCAACTCTTCTGCGAAGCGATAGGCTCCGTTGGCCTCACACACTCAATATACCTGACGGATGCGGACAGCCCGCCTGCCGACCTGCGGATCCTTTCGACGCTTCCCGGCAACTGGCCGGAGAAACGCCTGCAAAAGGGCCAGTTCAACGAACCGTTCCTGTATCATTGCTGTGCGACGTTCGAGATCACGAAAGTCGGCGTGGAGTTTCTGGGCGATCACGAAGATTATCTCGACGACGAGCACCGCAGTTACGTGGCGCAGATGACCAATTACGAATGGCGCGCGGGCCTCGGGATCCCGTGCCGGCTGCTGGGAACGGGTCGGCATGGCGGCTTCATCATCGGCAACGCGCTCGCCGCATTCGCGTTCGAGCGCAAGATCCTGCCGCTTGCCGGTCAGTTGCAGTCGTTCTGCCTGATCGCGCATCGCCGCCTGGAACTGCTGCAGAATCTCGAAACAGATGCGCAAAACAGAAAGCCGCTCAGCCCGCGCGAGTATCAGACCCTTGAGCTGATCTCGACCGGCATCCGCCCGAAGCAGATTGCCCACGAACTCCAGGTGAGTGAAGCCAGCGTCCGGCTTTATCTGAAGAACGCCCGGCAGAAGCTGGGCGCAGAAACGCGGGACGAAGCCGTCGCCCTGTTTCTTCAAAGCGAAAAACGCGTGCCGGACCAGAGCGCCTAGCCACCCGGCGGCCGAGGAACCGGGCGCATTCGACGGGCGATGGGTTTCTCGGCAAATTGCAGCTTCGCTGCCCGGACTTCATTCGCCAACCGGTTATTCGCCGAGCTGTCTCAAAAGGTGCGCCTGGCTTCGAACCTCTGCCTGAAGCCGCATCATTTCACCACATATTTCCCATTCTTGAAGCCAGCGCCGGTCGTCGATTTCATCGGGTGCTGAAACGTCTTCCCCAAGCATCTTGTAGAAGGTTTCCGCCGTTGCGGGCCATCCTCTCATGCAAGCCATCTTCGCAAATGACATCGCGTTCCAGCGGTCCGGGTAACGATCCATGACGTCGTGCATGCCTGCGATCACGCGCTCCCAGTCGAACATCGTCCGGTTGACACGGTCCAGATCGCCGAGTGCCCAATAAATTCGCGCGTAAAGGCTTTGACCTTCTTCCGTCTCGGTGACTTTGGTCGCAAGGTCTGCCAAATCAACAATGCTTTCCCGGCGGCCGCCCCATCGCGGCAATAGCGCATGCGCTGCATTGAAATAAGTTGCGTAATAACCGGGTTCGGACTGGATCCCCTGAACCAGCAGGGCATACATGCTTTCGTAGCTCTTTCCGGACGCTTTGTATATGTCGATAAGCGAAGCGTAGTAGTGCGGGTCGATTGAAGCGATGGCTCTGTTTTGCTCCAGTATTTCCTGCGCAATCAGAACGTTCGTGCGGAAAATTCTGTAGTCTTTCGTCGAGAGGTCCTTACCGGGACCTGTCCCCCTGTAACACCAGCCATACTCGCTATAAGACCCTGCCTCGGCAAGGTAGGACGCCGGATGGAGAGGATCATGCTCTCTCCAATCCCGGGCAAATTCCGCAAGATGATTGACGCAGTTTTTGGCCCTGGTATCGGCTCCGAATATTTCGTTTGAGAGGGCCGCGTAGAAAAAAGTGAGTTTCCAGGTGCCGCTTGGCGTCCTGCTTCGCTCAAGCCGATATTGGTCCGCCGCGCGGGTAAGACCTTCAAAGTCTCTCGCAAGTACCCGCTGTTTGACATCATTGAAAATCGCTATTCTGGTCGCAAGCTCGTTTTCAGTCTGAAGGCGATCCTGCGTCGGCCCGGCCAACGCGTGGTTTGACGGACTTGAAAGACAAAGGGAGATCAAAATCAAGGGGAGAGGCATTCGCCTTAAGAGAAGAGACAGCATTGAGTCACCTATTTCAGATTGCATCCTCCATTTCTGCTCTCAGATCCCTTTCAAAACTCTAAAATCATTGTTATCCGCAGTAGAAATGGTAAATATAATCTTAATTTTGGCGTTTCCGATTAGTAAATCACTTAGTCTTTTTCAATTAACGCCACATACAAATTCCTGTATTACTTAGGTTTTTTCAGAAAAATTATCTGAATGTGAGATCTCCATGGGCTAATTGCCTTTTCTGGAGCCTCCTTTTGGTCACCTGATCCATCGGCCGTATCCATCAACTTCGGATCCTGACGTTTGACCGGTTGTCTGCGGGGCAATCGTTGCAAGACGTGTCCAGGTATTACCTTTGCCAATTCACCTGCCCTGCCAGGGGCATTGCAGTCTCTCTCCGGAACCGGTCACAGTTCCTTTACGTCATGCGGCAGCCACCTCGGTCAGGAATTCCGCGACGGCGCTGTTGAGCGCTCTGAGTTTTGCCGATGCGTCCCGTGTCGCCTCCTCGACGGTACAGGCCGATGAGGACGTCGTTTCGACCGCGGAGCTGACGTTGGACATGTTCTCGCTTGCGGCGGTCGTGCCGGTTGAGGCTTCCGCGGCGCTGCGGCTGATTTCGCCTGTTGCCGCATCCTGTTCCTGCACGGCGGCGGCGATGGTTGCCGTGTTTTCATTCGCCGTGATCATGATTTCGGCAACACCCTGAATGGCGGCCACGGCCTGCTCCGTTGCGATCTGGATATCCGAAATCTGATTGGAGATATCATCCGTCGCCCTGGACGTTTGCGTCGCCAGTTCCTTGACTTCGGCAGCGACGACGGCAAACCCCCTGCCCGCCTCTCCGGCCCGTGCGGCCTCGATCGTCGCATTGAGTGCAAGCAGGTTGGTCTGTTCGGCGATACCCTGAATGAGATCGATCACCTCGCCGATGCGCGCGGAACCCGAGGACAGCAGTTCCATCTTTTCCGTGCTGACCTTTGTCCTGCCGGTTGCATCGGAAATCACCTTGCTGGTTTCTTCGACCCTGCGCCCGATTTCTGAAATCGAAGACGACAGCTCTTCGGTGGCAGCGGCCACGGTCTGAACATTGCCGGAGGCGTGCGTCGTGGCCGTCACCGCCTGCGAGACCTCACCGGCGGCGGTTTCTGCGGTGGCCAAAAGTTCTGAAGCATTCGTCTGCATGTCAGCCATCGAAGCTTCAACATCTGCCAGAATGTCCGATGACTGTTCCCTGAAATGGATGATGAGGGATTCGACCCGGTGCTGGCGTTCGCCGCGCTGCCGCTCTTCCTCCTCGCGTGCCGTGGCAAGGCGCGCCTGCTCGGCAACACCATCGCGGAAACCGGCAATCGCCGAGGCGATCTCGCCAATCTCATCTTTCCGGTCTGCCTCGGCAAACGCGACATCGACATCCCCGCCCGCGAGCCTCGCGGCGCTGTGAACCAGTTTACCGACGGGCACCGTAATCGCACGTGCGGCGACAAGGCCCACACCTGTCATGATGATCAGAATGACCGCACTTATGACTGCGATCTGAATGCCCAGCAGCCGGGCGGGCAGAAGCACCTCCGATGCCGCCTCGGCGGCAACGACCGCCAATTTCGTCCCATGAAACTCAAGCGGCGCAGATGCAGCGATAAAGGTCTGTCCACGGAACACGTCCAGTCGCCCATGGCCGACCTGTCCGGAAAGAGCTCGGGTCACGATGTCGTCGTCCAGCCGAGCCTTCAGAATGTCATTTTCAGCGGGCGTTTTTTCCGAGTCGTTCCGGAACAGCCTGTCCGCACCGATCAGGATCGCTTCCCCGGTTTCACCGAACCCGGCCGGGTCCGACATGACCGCATTGATCTTGTCGATCGGCATCTGGAGGACCAGCACGCCGAGCGTCTTCCCACCGCGCATGACGGGCCTGGATATGAAGCTCGCCGGGGCACCGGCGCTCGGCGCGTAGGGCTTGAAGTCGAAAAAATGGATGCCGTTGCCGTCGCCGTCCAGAGCGGCCCGGAAAGCATTGCCGAGGTCGGTGTCCCGGTATTCTCCGGTCATGAGATTTGTCGCGAAGTCCAGTTCCTTGAAAACCGTGTAGATCAGAGATCCATCCGCCGAGAACAGGAAGATGTCATAGTAACCGCGGGTCTTGAGCATGTTGCGGAACCAGGCATGGTACCGTTCGTGGGTCTCGTCATAGGCCGTGTTTCCGGCCTTCAACAGAGCGTCCTTTTCCCCCAGCGGATGCGGATTGTCGTGAATATAGGCCTTCTGGAGAACACGCGCCGGATTGCCGTCAATTGCCTTCCAGGCGCTTTCGAAATCGACAAGAGCCGCGCTCACGAACGGGCTCGCGGCCGTAACAGTCAAGTCTTGCTCGATGCCTTCAAGGTAGTTTCCAAGGCCCGCAGCGCGGGCACTCGCCAGAGCGGTCAGCCGTTCGTCCGCCTGTCTTTCGATATTCGATACGCTGAACCAATAGGCCAAGGCGCCGACAAAAATCGCAGCGAAGACTGCGCACCCCGAAATGATCGCGGGCAGACGGAAACTCAACTTCGAAAGACTTAACTTCATCTCGCGATTCCAAGCATTTTATTCATAACTTACTTTTTTATTATTATTATTATTATAAAGTTAATGAATAATATTTTATTTTACTGCATCATTACTAATATTGAGGCATTTTGCGCAATCGCGCACACGTGTTTCCTGGACGGGTTCATGAACGCAAATCGGCGGATTCAAGAAGGCACAGTCTGCATCCCACCTTCCGTGAGTTGAATTTCTCCAAATATTCCGGTTTAATTTATTTTGGCAGGAGACCATAAAATCATACAACTTCTGCGGAGATTCCCATGGCAGATGCAACTACAGAAGCATTTCTGAACTCTCTATCAGATCTTTACGTGGCTGGAACACTTCTGAAGAACCTCGAGCCAGGCTACAAATTCATCAAAAGCGAATATGACGCCGCATTTTATTACAGCTTGTCTTCCGAGTATTACGACATTGCAGCCAAGTACCAAACAGCGCTCAACACTGCGATTGCCGGGGCGGTCGCCGTCTGTACTTTTGCCGTCGGAGGCTGGGCCATTCAGTTCCTCGGCAGCGGTGCAAGGCTGGGTGTCGCCGCCACCGGCACCTCGGCTCCATTCCTCTACGGAGGTGGAAGCATCCCGATCTATGTCGTTCCCACCGCGACAAAAATCGGCTTGGGCGTCACAATTGCGTCCGGCGGCGTGCTCGCCAACGCGATCCTCAAATCCGCCGCAGGTTCCGGTGGTGATCTGAGGTTCATGGACATCCCGAAAATTGGGTTCCTGGTTGCAGGAGGGGTCGCCGGAGCCGGTCCGCTCGTGGGCCTGCTGTTCGGAACACTGGGCTCGGTCGGGCAGCGCGAGGCACGCGAGAAGTTCACCGAGATCGTGTGCAATGAAGCGTCCGCAGCCCTCCTGAAGAAGGCCATCGAAACAAAGATGACAAAGAAAGGGACAGACATTGCCGCGATGGGCCGGCATGTGAAGATCGGCTTTCTTCCGATCACCCGGATCGGGGATCTCCTGCGAACACCACTCATGCGGGACATAGACAAGATCACGAAGGACATTGTCAAAAAGGAATCGGGTACGTTCAGTTTCTCGTCGCCGAACTACGACGAGATTTATTCCAAGGTGCATGGAAAGATCGGGACAAGGCTTTGGGCGCCCATTTTATCCGATGTCGCCCGCGCCTACACGCAACTGCAGATCGACTACGACCGTGCGGAAAAGGTGTTTCTCCAGGCGTCCGCCGACTGGATGGATGTACATCTCCCCGGTTTCCGATTTCGTTGACCTCTCCGGGCGCCGCCCCTCATACGGCGGTCTGCCCGCTGTCGGCGGCCGAGATGAGCCAGTCCCTGACCCGCTCTGCATTTTCGCTGAGCGGGCGGGCCTTCGACCAGACAAGGTAGAACCCCATCCCGGTGTGCCAACTCCATTCCCGGCGGGCGTGGAGCAGGTTGTTCGCAACAAGATCAGCGGCGAGATGGTTCCAGCCGAAGGCAAAACCCTCGCCTGATATCGCAGCGTTCAGGACAAGCGCGTAGTCATTCAGCCTGAGACCCGACGGCGGTATCGTCACGGCGCAATTCTGCGCCTCGAACCAGTCTTTCCAACCCGGGCGCTCACGCACCGGCTCCTCAAGATGGATCAGAGTCGCGGTGAGAATGTCCTCCCTGCGGCGGACAGCTGCTTGCGCCATCAATCCCGGGCTGGCGATCGGATAGATGACTTCAGGCGCGATCAGGAATGCATGACACCCCGGCCAGTCTCCGTCCCCACGCCGAACGGCGAGCGAAATACCCTCATCGTCGATATCCGGTTCCCGGTCGCTCGATTGCAGGCGGAGGTCGATCTCCGGATGGAGGTCGCGCAGGGTCCGGAGGCGCGGCATCATCCAGTAGGTGTTGAACGCTGTGGAGGCACACAGGGTGACAATGGCACTTCTGGCTTCCGACTGGACGGCGCGGGTTGCCTCGAGAATCTGGTGCAATCCTTTCGACACTTCAGCGTAATACCCCGCCCCCACTGGCGTCAGTTCCACCTTCCTGTGCGACCGGAGGAACAGCGGTGCGCCGAGGGCCTGTTCGAGCTGCTTGATTGCCGCGCTGACGGCCGGCTGCTGAACATTGAGTTCCGAGGCTGCCCGGGTAAAGGATCCATGCCGTGCCGCCGCCTCAAAAATGAGGATGTAGCGCGGAGATCCGACAGTTTTCCAGAGACTTTGCATAATTTCAGTTTATGCAAAGCGCGAAATTTTTCAATCGTCACAAGATCTCCGTCGGGCTCTAGATTTGCCTGGTCGGTTCCGTGAAAGGCAAACCCATGGCGAGACGTGCACGCGCGGCACGCGGACGCAGTGCAGCAAGCAAACGGGAAGCCCCGTTCATCAGGCGCGTCCTGCCTGACATCAACATCCTGGCTGAAGAGCAGATCGTGGCGCTCGAGGCCCAGGTCGACTGGATTTTCGAAGAGGTCGGCATCGCCTTCCGCGATGACCCCGAGGCCCTGCGCATCTGGCGCGAGGCAGGCGCACGCCTGGAAGGGGACCTGGTGCGCGCGGATGCCGCCTTTGTCCGCGCGCTTTGCAGCAGGGCACCGCGGGAATTCAGACAGCTCGCGCGCAATCCTCAGAAAACCGTGACGATCGGCGGCACCAACCAGGTGTTCGCACCGGTTTACGGATCGCCTTTCGTGCGCGACCTTAAGGGCGGACGCCGGTATGGCGACATGGAAAGCTTCGAGAACCTCGTCCGGCTCACCTACATGCATCCCTATCTGCATCACGGCGGCTTCGTGACCTGCGAACCCTGTGACGTTCCGGTTTCGAAGCGCCATCTCGACATGCTGTTCGCGCACATGACACTGAGCGACAAGCCGCATCTGGGTGCGATCACCGAAATGAGCCGGGCAGAAGACAGCGTCGCCATGGCCGAAATCGTCTTCGGGCGCGATGTGATGGAGCGCGATTGCGTGATCATGGGCAATGTCAACACCAACTCGCCGCTCCTGGTGGACAAGGTGGTGAGCGAGGCCGTCCGCGTCTATTGCGGCCGCGGACAGGGGATCGTCGTCGCGCCGTTCATTCTCTCCGGCGCCATGGGCCCCGTCTCGACGGCCGCCTCGATCTGCCAGGCCATGGCCGAAGCGATGATGGTCTGCGCGTTCTCTCAGCTTGTCCGGCCGGGCGCGCCTTTCGTGCTCGGGAACTTTCTCAGTTCCATGAGCCTGAAAAGCGGTGCCCCGACCTTCGGCATGCCCGAACCGGTGGTGTCCAACTATGCCATCGGACAGCTGGCGCGCCGTGCCGGTTTGCCGCTTCGATGCGGCGGCTCCCTCACCGCCTCGAAAATCGAGGACGCCCAGACCGCCTACGAAAGCGCGGACAGCATGCATTCGACCATGCTGGCCGGGGCGAACTTCGTCCTGCACGCGGCGGGCTGGCTGGAGGGTGGCCTGTGCACGGGCTTCGAAAAACTGATCATGGATGCCGACCGGCTCGGTTCCTACCAGAAGGTGCTTGGCGGTGGCCTCGACACATCGGACGAGGCTTTCGCGCGGGACGCCTATGGCGAAGTCGGGCCGGGCGGACATTTTCTCGGCTCGGCGCATACGATGCGGAACTACCAGACGGCCTTCTACGAGCCCAGGCTCTCGGACAGCGAGAACGTGGAAAGCTGGGAGGAAGGCGGATCGAAGGACATGCGCCGGCGCGCCTTCGATCGCTGGCAGACCATGCTCGCAGACTACCAGCCGCCGTCAATGGACGAAGCAACACGCGAGGAGCTTGAAGCCTTCGTTGCACGCCGCAAGGAAGAGCTGCCCGATGCCTGGTATTAAGATCACCGGCCTCAAGGCAACGCCGGTCAATATCCCCCTGGAAAAACCGATGTGGTGGACCGGCGGTCACTACCCGGGCACATCGAAAACCATCATCGAAGTGGAGACCGATCAGGGTCTCACCGGCCTCGGCGAAGCCCCATCGGTCGACGTTCTGACAACGATCCGGCATATGGGCGAGCGGCTGATCGGAGCGGACCCGCTGGACATTGCCGGATGCGAAAGCCTGTGCGTTCCGCCATGGCAGATCGTGCAGAACACCGATGACAGTTCCGTTGTAAAGGCCTTCGGGGCGATCGAGATTGCCTTGTGGGATCTGCGCGGAAAGGTGTCGGGAGAGCCGCTCTACCGGCTGCTCGGCGGCGCCGTGCGCAAGGACATCCCCTTTACCGAGTATTTCGCCTTTCGCGCCGGCGGAGAGATGAGCCCCGGGGAGGTTGCCGACTACTGTCTGCGCATGCGCGATGAGCACGGCGCAACCCTGTTCGAAGGCAAACTGATCCTCGGGGATCCGAAGCTTGAGATCGATACGGTCAAGGCCCTGCGTGCGGCGCTCGGGCCGGACGCCATGCTGCGGCTGGACAGCAACATGCAATGGTCGCTGCCGAGCGCTATCCGGATCTTCCGGGAGATCGAACCCTATGACATCCGCAACTATGAAGACCCGGTCGCGACCTTCGAGGACATGGCGGAGCTGCGCAAACACTCCTCGATCCGAATGTCGAGCCATGTTCCGGATATCCGCCGTGCCGTCAGCCTGGGTGCGCCGGACTACATCGTGACAAATTTTGCCGTTCTGGGCGGCATCGCCCGGACCGTGCGCTTCATCGGCGCCTGCGAGGCCATGGGTGTCGGCTTCTGGTGCTATTCCGGAGATGCGGGCATTGCGACCGCCGGTTACCTGCACATCTCGGCGGCCATGCCCTGGATAACAGAACCAAGCCAGTCCCTGTTCCGCTGGCAGGTCGGCGATGTCGTTGAAGGCGGCCCCTTCCGGCAGACCAACAACGTGATTGCCGTGCCTGAAGGTCCGGGGCTCGGCGTCACACTCGACCGCAGCGCCCTCGCCCGCTGGCACCGGCATTTCGCCGACAACGGGCCGCTGGATCACTTCCAAGACCCGGCCATGCCGGGCCGCTTCCGGCGGCTGCCGCTGAACTGAAGTTTCCTTGCAGGCTGCGTCTGCCGCCGTTCCCATTACGCGATCTGGTGCACAGACAGCGTGTCCTGTGCAAAGACGCGCTGATTGTGCGGCGTCACGCCAAACCGGTTCTGATAGGTCCGGATGAAATGGGACGGCGACTCGTATCCGCAGGCGAGCGCGATTTCCGAAATCGATTGCTCGGTCTGCAGCAGAAGGTTCCGTGCCTTGGTCAGCTTCTGATTGATCGCGTATTTCTTAGGCGACATTTTCAGGTGCTTCTGGAACAGTCTTTCCAGCTGGCGGGTCGAAATGCCGATGCGCCGCGCGATCTCCGAGGTCGGCATGTAGAACGGGGCGCTTTCGTTCAGGAGACGGATCGCCTCTGCGATGTGCGGATTGCGGATGCCGTAGCGCGCCTGGACTGAAATCTGCTGCGTTGCATGCGCCGGACGCACGCCCGAATAGACCATCTGATCAGCGATCGCCATCGCCAGGTCGAGACCGTGGGTTTCCCCGATCAGGTGCAGCATAAGGTCGGTCGCCGCCGTTCCACCGGAAGCGGTCACGAAGGCCTCGTCGGCCACGAAGACATTGCGCACCAGTTCCACCTCGGGAAAATTCTCCTGGAAACTGTCGTGAAAGGCCCAGTGCATGGCCGCACGCCGGTTGTCCAGCAGGCCGGCCTTGGCAAGCACAAAGGCACCTGAACAGAGCGCACCGATCCGGGTGCCCCGCGCCCGTTCGCGGCGAATGAAGGCAAGGACGTCGGGCGACGCCCGTTCGCCGACATTCAGACCGGAAATCAGGAACAGGCTTCCTCTGGGAGGGAGTGGATCAAGCCCCTGATCCACGAGCGTAACGGTGCGGTTCGAACAAACCGCGCTTTCCCCCGACGGCGAGACCAGACGCCATCGATAGAGTTCCTTGCCCGAAAGCAGATTGGCAATGCGCAGCGGCTCGACGGCGCAGGAAAACGCGATGTGGGAAAAATCGTCCAGCAAAAGAAAGCTGACGTCGGTTGTGCGGGACATGTCGCTTTTCTCCGGCCCCTGTCGCCTCCGGTTCATGAGCCTCGACGACGCCTTTGTATAATTCTTGTGTTGCTATTGTATTCATCATGTATACAAACAGGTCAACAAAAATCGGTTGGGGAATTGACATGCCCAATATGCGCGGCAGCGCGAAGTCGCTCGCCTATGAAGATCTGAAACGAGCCATCCTGACGCTCGACCGGGTGCCCGGAAGTTCGCTCGAAGAGGGAGAGCTGTGCGACCGCTACGGTCTGTCGCGCACCCCCTTGCGCGAGGTGCTTCAGCAACTGGCGGGTGAAGGCTTCGTGGTGCTGCAGCAGAACCGCGGCGCGCGGGTGTCCGACATGACGCATTACACGCTCCGCGACTTCTTCCTGGCCGCGCCACTCATCTACAGCTCGATCCTGCGACTGGCCGTCCAGAACGCCAGGCCGTCCCAGATCGAGGACCTGAAGCAGGCACAGGAAGCCTTCCGCGAAGCGCTTCGGTCGGGAGACACGACGGATCGCGCGCTCACCAATGACCAGTTTCACCGCATCACCGGGCAGATGGCCGGAAACGGCTACCTGCTCGCCAGCCTTGACAGGCTGCTGATCGATCACACCCGGATTGCAATGACGTTCTTCAAGCCGAAGTCCGGGGCCAAGGAAGACCGTCTGGCCCTGGCATGCGCGCAGCACGATGAAATGATCGCCTGTATCGAAAACGGCGATGAGGATCGCGCCGCAGAGCTGGCGTTGGAGCACTGGGCGCTGTCGCGCGACCAGATTGAATTGTTCGTGATGCCGGACGGGCTGGAAGCGCCGCTCGGCGTCCCGCCGAAACAGAAATCCGCATGAGGACCCTATGACACCCATCATGGCTTTCGAGGGCATCTATACGCCCGTGGTCACTCCCTATGACGATGACGGCAATGTCGTCTGGGACGCGCTTGAAAAGGTGATCGACCACCTTGTCGACAGCGGTGTTCACGGGCTGATTTCCGGCGGTTCAACCGGTGAGAACTACACCCAGACCGTCGAGGAGCGGCTTGAACTCGCACGCTTCACGCAGGAGAAACTGGCTGGACGGCTGCCCCTGATCGTCGGCACAGGCACCATGCGAACGCCGGATTCCGTCGCCCTTGCCGAAGGCGGCGCACAGCTTGGTGCGGCGGCGCTGCTGGTGGCGACACCGCCCTACGCGGTGCCGACGGAACGTGAAAACGCGCTCAACGTCCTGACCATCGACCGGGCCGCCGACCTGCCGATCATGCTCTACAACTATCCGGGACGGATGGGTGTGAACATGGGCGAGGAGTTTCTCGACCGGGTCGGACGCTCGCGCAATGTGTGTGCGATCAAGGAAAGCTCCGGGGACATAAACCGCGTCCACCTTCTCGCACGCGACTATCCCCATATCCAGATGTCCTGCGGCATGGACGACCAGGCTCTGGAGTTTTTTGCCTGGGGTGCGCGCAGCTGGGTCTGTGCCGGATCCAATTTCCTGCCGCACGAGCACGTCGCGCTCTACCGGGCCTGCGCCGTGCAGGGCGATTTCACCAAGGGCCGCCGGATCATGTCCGCGATGATGCCGCTGATGCGCGTTCTGGAACAGGGCGGCAAGTTTATCCAGTGCGTCAAGCACGGGGTTGAAATGACCGGTCTTCACGCCGGTCCGCCACGCCCACCGCTGAAAGCGCTGAACAAGGACGACAAGCGGCAGCTGGAACAGGTCATCCGTGTCCTGAAATCCACCATCCAAGACATCTCGGCAGGAGCGTGAGCATGACTGATCTTCTGACACACGAAGAATACCGCGCGCTTGCCGCAAAACTCACCCCGCCGACAAATGCCTTCATCGACGGGGGGTACCGCCCCGCATCTTCTGGAAAGACATTTGCAAGCGTCAATCCGGCAACGGGTGAGACGATCGCGGAAATTGCGGCCTGCGGCGCAGAGGATGTCGACTTCGCGGTTCTGAAAGCGCGCGAAGCGTTCGAGGACGGGCGCTGGTCCAGACTGCATCCGTCGGAGCGCAAGGACATCCTGATCCGCTTCGCCAAGCTGCTGACACGCAACCGGCGCGAACTTGCGGTCATGGAGAGCGTCGACAGCGGCAAGACGATCCTCGATTGCGAGACCGTGGACGTTCCCGAGACGATCCATTGCCTGAAGTGGCATGCCGAAGCGATCGACAAGATCTATGACCAGGTGTCCCCGGCCTCCGACAATCATATCGCGATGATCGTGCGCGAGCCTGTCGGCGTGGTCGGCCTCGTCCTGCCCTGGAACTTTCCGCTGCTGATGCTGGCGTGGAAAATCGGTCCTGCGCTTGCCGCGGGATGCTCGGTGATCGTGAAACCGGCGGAAGAAACTTCCCTCACAGCCTTGCGGGTCGCCGAACTTGCCATGGAGGCCGGCATCCCGCGCGGTGTCTTCAACGTCGTTCCGGGCACCGGACCCGATGTCGGCGAACCGCTTGGCCGGCACATGGATGTCGACATGGTCTCCTTCACCGGTTCGACCGAGACAGGACGCCGCTTCCTGCGCTATGCGGCCGACAGCAATCTGAAGGAAGTCGTTCTGGAAATGGGCGGCAAGAACCCGTGCGTTGTCCTGAAGGACGCGGGAAACCTCGACCGCGTTGCGGCGCATGTCGTCAACGGCGCGTTTTGGAACATGGGCGAAAACTGCTCGGCCAGCTCGCGGCTCATCGTAGAGGACGATATCAAGGACGCCTTGCTGGAACGCATTTTTGCCCATGCCCGCGAATGGACCATGGGCGATCCGCTCGATCCGGAACACCGGGTCGGCGCGCTTGTGTCTTCGGCGCATTACGGCAAGGTTTGCTCTTATCTGGATACGGGCGCGCATGTACTGATGGGCGGCAAGACACGGGACAACGCATTCGTCGAACCGACAATCCTGGAAGCACCGGCTGGGTCCAGCGTTGCACGCGAAGAAATTTTCGGCCCGGTTCTGAACGTCATGACGGTGTCCGGGTTCGACGAAGCGATCGAACTGGCCAATTCAACCGAATACGGCCTGGCGGCCTCGATCTTCACGGCCAACACGAAGAAGGCCCTGCGCGGTGCGCGCGCCATCCGCGCCGGGACCGTGACGGTCAACTGTTTCGGCGAAGGCGATATCGCAACGCCTTTCGGCGGCTACAAGCAGTCCGGCTTCGGCGGCCGCGACAACAGCCTTGCGGCGCATGATCAGTACACGCAGCTCAAGACAATCTGGCTCGACCTTTCCGACAACGAGGACGAGGCCGTGGGATGACAGCACTGAGGTCCGCCAGGAGACTTCCGGATCTGGCCGGCCCAGCCGCCTGGAACCGGATACTGGCGGACCAGCCGGAGGCGGACACATTGTCCGGTTCCACGTCCGCCGATATCGTCATCGTCGGCGCCGGTTTCGCCGGTCTGTCCGCAGCCCGGCGTCTCACCCAGATCGATCCGGGCATGCGCGTCGTGGTCCTGGACGCATGCCGGATCGCGGAAAGTTCAGCCGGGCGCAATTCCGGCTTCATGATCGATCTGCCACATGAACTTAACTCCGAGGATTACGCCGGCGCAGGCGACGACCGGGCGATCACCCGCCTCAACCGCGAGGCCATCGACTTCGCCGGCAAAGCGGTGGAGGCTTTCGGGATCGATCCGAATTTCTTCGACCGGGCAGGCAAGATAAACGGTGCGGCGAGCGCCAAGGCGGTCCGGCACAATGAAAGCTATGCACAGCACCTTGCCGGTCTCGGCGAAGCCTTCGAGATGCTGGACGAAAGGCAGATGGCGGAGATCACCGGCAGCCGCCATTACCTGTCCGGCCTCCATACGCCCGGGACGGTCATGCTGCAGCCGGCAGGTTATATCCGAGGACTGGCGCGCGGATTGCGGCAGGCGGGCGTCCGAATTTTCGAAAACAGCCCAGTCATGCAGTTTCAGCGGGACGGAGCAGTCTGGAAAGTCGTCACGCCCAAGGGACACGTCAGGGCGGACAAGATCATTCTCACCGTCAACGGGCATCTGGAAAGTTTCGGCTACGAACAGGACCGCCTGATGCAATTGTTCCTGTTCGCGGTCATGACCCCTGAACTGGATGCGGATCAACTCTCAAAGTTAGGCGGATCACCTCGCTGGGGCGTGACCCCGTCGGACCCGATGGGAACCACCATGCGCCGGATCGACACCGCGCAGGGTGGCAACCGGATCATCACGCGCACCTGCGCGCTGCTGAAACCCGACATGCAGCCCCCGGCAAGGAGCCTCGAGCGGGCGGCCTGTGTCATGCAGCGCAAGTTCGATCAGCGGTTTCCGCAACTTGCGGGACTGAATATGGAATACACGTGGTCCGGGCACCTTTGCCTCAGCCTGAACTCGGTCGCGGTGATGCGGGAACTGGAAGACGGTGTCTATTCGGGCTGCGTGCAGAATGGTCTCGGGACCGCCCGCGGCACGCTCACCGGCATGGGCGCCGCCGATCTCGCCTGCGGTGTTGACAGCGAGATCACCCGCCATTTCTGTGCAGAAGCGCGTCCGAAGAAACTGCCGCCCCAGCCTTTTCGCGAACTCGGCGCCAATTTGGTTCTGCGCTGGAAGGAATGGCGTGCGGCGGAAGAATAGGCAGATTTGTTTTCATCCAGAGATGCTGAATTCGCCGATCTCCTGCAGGGTCGTCCCCGACTTGATCGGGGATCCAATCCGGCCAATCGCGCGGCATGAAGGTTCCACCGCTCTTCATGGTTGCCGTAGCCAATGAGGCAAAGGCCCCCGCTCTGGCAACGAGTAGATCCCCGATCAAGTCGGGGATGACAATCGAGAATGAAAATCCTCATCCCGAGGAAGCGCGCCAGCGCTGTCTCGAAGGATGGGTGGCGGGCGCCTGTGTTCATTTGCCCATCCTTCGAGACAGGCCTGCGGCCTTCCTCAGGATGAGGTTGAGGATCGGCGAGCCCTCCACTTCAGATGTGGGATACGCGCATGAAATGAATGGCAGCTGCAACGACCACCCGTGTGAGCTCCGGCCATCCGACTTTCAAACCACCCAGCCAAACACATAGCCCGCCATCATCGACCCTGTCACCGCGAGGACGAGATAGAGCATAAACGGACGCAGTTTCAGGACCGGAAAGATCGCCAGGGCACCCCAGATGCTGACCACGCCGCCAGACACCAGAAACGCCATGGCCGCACCCGGCGACATGCCGTTGTCTACGAGGGCGCGGGTCAGCGGCAATGCCGCATAGCCGTCGATATAGGCGGGGGCTCCGACGAAAACGGCGGCCGGAATGGCCCACCACTTGTCTTCGCCGACATATTGCGCGAGAGATCCGGGGGTCAGCACGGCATTGAGCGCGTATTCGGCGAAGAAGGCCGGGATCAGGCATATCAGGATCAGACGCGTCGTCGCCGCCGCCTGCCGGTAAAACACACCGCGTCTTCCCGGATCGCGCCAGACGCGCGGCTCGAACGAATTGGCACCGCAGCATGTTCCGGCCGCAAGGCCGGAGGCAAGCCCGCCCTTGCGCAGGATATCTCCGACTTCGTTTTGCCGGCTGAGAGTTGCCGTGACGGCCCCACCGAAAAGACCCAGGCCGAAGGCCGCAACCGTCTTGCCGACGGCAAAGGCAAGCCCGAGGGTTGCCGCCGTCGTTGCCAGCATGGCCGGGTCGGTTACCGGAGAGGACAGCCAGAACGCCATGACGGGCGCGAGCGGCACACCGGCTGCCAGAAGACCGACCATGAGCGGCAGGATCGTGACGCCGCAAACGGGCGTGATCGCGCCGATCAGGGAGGCGGCAATGATCGCGCGCAGCATCCGGCCCTCGAATGCGCGGCTGATGATCCTGTCGGCACCACTCGCCATGATCCACGCCGTCAGCAGGATGCCCGGCACGACAAGCGGGGAGACGGCCACGAGACCGATGACCGAAAATGTCAGGCCGTCGATGACGAAATCCGGCCAGACCATTGCCGGAATGACGAGGAAGACGGCAAGCGCCGCGTGACGCCAGACGCGGGCCCTGCCGCTGACCAAGGTCGTTTGCTGAACATTCATGGACGGCTCTCCTGATTGACGCCGGCAGGATAACCGTGTCTTCTTCATATAAAAAATGAATATCTTAAAACTCTGATATTGAGAAAACCAATGCCAAACCTCGATAGCGACCTTCTGCGCACCTTTCTCGCTGTCGCCGAAACCGGCAGTATCACGGAAGGCGGAACACGGATCGGACGCTCCCAGTCCGCGATCAGCCTCCAGATCGCACGGCTGGAACAGACCATCGGCCAGAGCGTCTTTCACCGGAACGGACGCGGGGTGGTCCTGACCGATGCCGGCAAGCAGTTGTTTCCCGTCGCCAGAGACGTCACGGCAAGGCTGGATGCGACCCTGCACGACCTGACGACGACGCCTTTGAGCGGATCGCTGCGGCTTGGCATTCCGGACGATCACGGCCGGGCGATACTGACGCAGATCGTCGGCAATTTCGCTCAGTGCCACCCTCAGGTTCAACTGGACGTGACCTGTTCGCTCAGCCCGGATTTTCCCGGCATGCTGTCCAAGGGGCAGCTGGATCTTGCCGTCTACGAGGTGCAGAACCCCGCCACCGGCGAAGAGGTGATCTACGAAGACACCACGCACTGGGTCATGGCAAGGCACAGAAACCTCCTGGATCTGGACCCCTTGCCCGTCGCGCTGTTTGACCGGGCCTGCTGGTGGCGCGATGCCGCCATATCCTCCCTCACCGTGGCGGGAAAACCGTTCCGTCTGGTCTATTCCAGCCAGAGCGTCGCGGGTGTGAAGGCAGCCGTCGAAGCGGGTGTCGCCGTCGGCGTCCTCGGCAAGTCCTCAATCGATCGTTCCATGACGATCCTGGGTGAGGATCAGGGTTTCGTGCCGACGCCGTCCTCCAAGCTGGTGATCGGGATGGGGGCACATCAGGATGCGGACCTGATCAATTCCATGGCAAGCGAGATCCGCGCAGCGTTCCAGCATCGCCCGGTCGTCCTCGCCTGAGCATGTTCGGGTCACGGGAGGCTCAGCCGAGTCATCCGCCCCCCGTCGACCACGTAGGTCTGGCCCGTGACGAACCCGCTTTCCTCTGCGGCGAGGAACGCCACAAGCGCGGCCACTTCCTTCGGGTCTCCCGTGCGTCCGACGGGATGGAGGGAGCCGACATCGCGCCTGAACGCCTCAGGGTCGGGCCTCGCGTTGATAAAATCGAGATTGAGATCGGTGTCGATCCAGCCGGGCGCAACTGCATTGCAGCGGATACCGTCCTTGCCGTGGTCGACAGCGACCGCTCGTGTCAGGCCGTGGAGCCCTGCCTTTGAGGCCGAATAGGCGGCGTGATGGGCATTGCAGCCAATGCCTTCGATGGATCCGACATTGACGATTGCACCGCGGCTGCGTTTCAGATGCGGCAAAGCGTGTTTGATGAGCAGGAACGGTGCCGTCAGGTTTACCGCGAGCGCGTGCTGCCAGTCGGCAAGGTCCATGTCCTCCACCGACGCTTCCTGCATGACCCCGGCATTGTTGACCAGAACATCCAGCCCGCCGGCGCGGGAAAAAACGCCCTCGACAACACGCTCCGGCGTCTGCGGATCGGTGAGATCTGCGGAAACACTTTCAAACCCGGGATCGTCGCCGCGCTGGACCGTGAAGACGCGCGCGCCCTCGCTGCGCAAGCGCGCCGCAATCGCCTGCCCGATGCCGCTGCGCCCGCCGGTGACGAGTGCCACTTTTCCTTCGAAGCGTGTCATGACACGGATTTCCCGCCATTGACCTCGACCAGTGATCCGCACATGTAGCGCGCCGCATCGGAGGCAAGAAACAGGACGACCTCGGCGATGTCATCGGGCCTCGCGACCCGGCCGAGCGGCACGGTCTTTCCAAGCTCTTCGATCGCCGATTGCGGATCGAAACCGCGCCTCTCAAACCCGGTCCTGAGCATCGGCGTATCGACCTCGTTCGGGCAGACCGCGTTGATCCTGATGCCCTGATGGGCATGGTCGCGGCCCATGCACTGGGTCAGCGAAGCGACTGCCGCCTTGGTCATGCAGTAGACGGCGTGGTTCGGACCCGGATGCACGCCCCAGCAGGACGCCGTGTTGACGATGGCACCGCCGCCGTTCGCGGCGAGGATCGGGATGGCCGCCCGGCAGATCCGGAAAGGTGCTTCGACATTCACGCCGACCGAGAGCGCATAGTCCGCATCCGTCGTTTCCGTCACCGGTCCCCGGGCGATGACGCCAGCGTTGTTGACGATGACATCAAGCCCGCCGAGCGCTTCGGCAGCAACTGACGGCAGGCTGTCGCAATAGGCCGCCTCCAGAAGATCTCCCTCCAGCAGGGCCTCGGCTTCAACGGCCTTGCAATCCCGGTCCGCGGCGGCAACAGCGGCGCCCTCGGCGCGCAGCATTTCAGTGATGACCCGGCCAATGCCGCCTGCCGCCCCCGTCACCAGCGCCTTCTTCCCTGAAAATCGCATGACCAGTCTCCCGCTCAGTAGGCCGCAATCGGGGGCCCGAACAGCGCTTCGTTCACGTCAACGCCGAGACCCGGACCGGACGGCAGATCGATATGGCCCTGCCGGATCTTGACGCCCCCCTTTTCCGAATACGGCATCTCAATCATCGGCTGCGCCAGCCAGACGCCCTCTAGCAGTGCAGGCTTGACCGTCGCGGCGACATGCGTGCAGGCGGCCGCAATGATATCGCCTCCCCAGGAATCGTCGCAGGTATGCGGCAGGTTCAACGCCTCGCACATATCCCGGAAGGCCGCCATCTGCTGCAAGCCGCCGATCCGGGTGACCTTCATGCCGAAGCCGTCGACGATGCCGAGTGCGGCTGCGCGAATGGCCGCCGCAAGATCCACGCCGCTCTCGTCCATGTAGATCGCATGGCTCACCTGCGGCCGGATCTTTTCAAGATCCTCGATCCGGTTGCAGGGTTGTTCCATTATGAAGGGGATGTCGGGGCATTCCCGGCTGACACGCAAGGCATCGCGCGTCGTCCACCCCCTGTTGCCGTCGACGGCGAGGCGCATGCCGGAAGCCGACACCGTTTCCCAGACCTTGCGGATGGTTTCGATATCCGCTTCCACCGGGCGCCCGCCGACCTTGATCTGAAGACGCGGATAGCCTTCTTTTCGCTTTTCGGACGCGATCCGGGCAATCTCGTCGGGCGCGCCGACGCCGGTCGCATAGTAGGACGGAACCCTGTCACGCGCGGCACCGCCGATCAGATCGGCAACCCGCACACCATGGTGCTTCCCAAGCATGTCATGTGCTGCGATATCGATTGCCGCCTTGGCGTAGTTGTGCCCGTTGAGCGCACCGTGCATGACCCGATTCAGAAGAAGCGGCCGGATCTCCTGGCCGATCAGGGCCGGTGCCATCTGTTTCAACGCGGCCTGGGCACCTAGCGCATGGGCTTCTGCATAGGTCGGGCCGACGGGACAGGTCTCGCCCCAGCCGACAAGGCCGTTGTCGGCGACAAGTTTCACCAGCGTCGTCTCAAGGGCCCAGACCTCGGCATTGGCCATCGTGTAGGGCCCGTTCTTCACGGGGAGGTCGTGGCGGAAAATCTCGACCGATTTGATTTTCATGCGTCAGTCCGGTATTCGCGGTGGTGCCTCGGTGGAAAGCAAAGCTCCAGCGCAGCCGTCAGTGGTCCTGATTGAGAGCGTCTTCTGCCGGGATTTCCCGCTCGCGGCGGGCAATATAATCCAGCAACGCCTCGTTGCGCGCTTCGTCCAGCTTCGGTTCCTGGTACTCGGACAGGAGTTTCCTGGCCTGTTTCAGGGCACGTTCGGTGATCTCCACCTCGCCTTCGGCTTTCCATTGCTCGATCGAGTTGTTGTCGAACATTTCCGGCATGAAAAACGCGCGCTGGAAATTCTCCTGCGTGTGCGGGTGGCCCAGATAATGGCCGCCCGGACCGACATCGCGCACGGCGGCGAGCGCCTCGTCAAAGTCGTCCCAGCGCGGGCCCTCCGCCATGCGGTAGACCATCGCCGACTGCTCGGCATCGACGATGAACTTGGCAACAGAGCAATGCATGCCTGCCTCGTTCCAGCCGGCGGTGTGCCAGACATAGTTCGCGCCCGCATGTATGACCGCGTTCAAAGTGGTCGCGCTTTCATAACCGGCCTGGGCATCGAAGGTCTTGGCGCCGCCAAGCGACCCGGATGTCCGCCAGGGCACGTCGTAGTACCTGGCAAGCTGGCCGATCAGGAAGTTCATCAGGCTGATCTCGGGCGTGCCCGCCATCGGGGCACCGGATTTCATCGAAACCGTGGACAGGTAGTGCCCGTAGATTGCCGGTGCACCCTTGCGGATCACCTGCGTGTAGGCGAGCGCGCTCAGGGCTTCGGCATTCAGCTGTGCGACCGCCGGTACGACAGACGCGGGCGTGTTCGCGCCGCCGAGCACGAAGGGCGAGCACAGCACCGGCTGGTTTCTTTTCGAAAAAGCGCGCATCGCCCCGAGCATGGTCTCGTCCCAGACCAGCGGCGAGTTGCCATTGCAGTTTCCGGTCGTGACCGGATGCTCTTCCAGATAGTCTTCGCCAAAGAGGATCGCACACATCTCGATGACGTCCTCGGCATTCTTCGGGCTGGTGGTCATGCCCATGAACGTCTTGTCGGAGTGTTTCATCGACGAATAGGTGATGCGCAGATGGCGGTGGCTGATGGGGTGGTCGTAGGGTTCGACGATGTGGTGTGCGCTGGAGTGGATGGCCGGCAGCATGTGGCTCAGCTTGTGGAACATCGCAAGATCATCAAGTGTCGGATTGCGCCGGACATCATCCAGGTCGCGCAGGAACGGTGCACCGGTCATGGGCACGAACATGGTGCGGTTGCCGCCGAGCGGGACGTTCTTTTTCGGATTGCGCGCGTGATAGGTGAAGCTCGACGGAATGGTCTTGATCAATTCACGTACATGGCCGCGATCGAGATAAACCCGCTCACCCTCGACCTTCGCGCCTGCCTTTTTCCAGTCCTCCAGCGCGATCGGGTCCCGGAAAATGATGCCGACTTCCTCGAGGATCGACATGGAGGCATCGTCGAGCTTGTGGATCTGGTCGTCATCGAGCGGTTCGCAGAGTGGCAGGTTCCGGGTCAGGCCGGGAAGCATTTCGTGGTCGGGAGCGGTGCGAAGGGCCCGGCGGCCTGCACGGCCGCCACTGCGGCTGCGAACTGCGACACTCATGAATATCTCCGAAGTCTGTGTGTTGTGACTTCAGACTGCGCGCTGCGCCCGCGCTTTTCCTGCACGAAACCGAACGGGGCATGCGTTTTCCGACATTTCGCCGCGATTTGACCTGCCCGGAGACAGCTGGCGGCAAAGCGGTGGCCGCAGATGCATCGGAGCGCGGCAGACATGCGCGTGAGGCAGCAGGTCACGCAGGCCTGGCATAGTTGGCCGTTTGGAAATGATTTTTGGCTGAATGGGACCAATCTTTTCTGACGGCTCACTTAGTCTGGCTTGTCAGGGAACCAAGCTCGGAGTGTGTTCCCGAACTCGCCGATCTCGCCGGCTCGGAAGAAACAGGCCTGGATGCGGTGCTTGCGGAGAGATTTGCCGTTCAGCCGACAAGCCATTGTGCACGTCGGTTTTCCGGGACTTCGGCAGCGGTCGTGCCGCTCGGCTCGCTGCATGCGACGCGGGATGCAAACCTGCACCTGGAAAGTGAGGGAGCCCCTGACATACGCCTGAACACTTTCAGCGCCGTCCGGCATGATCTTCATCCCATGGGTCGCCGGGTCGACCTAGTCGCACCGAACGCCGTGCGCCCCGAACGTGCCGAGATCACAACATCGGGGCCAGCTCCCAGGTATGGCGCGCATACGCGCGAAATCCTCACAGAACTCGGCTTCGGTGACGAAGAGATCGATGCCCTGATCGCCGCCGGAAATGCCGGAGAGCTCTGGCCGGAAAGGTATCTGCCTGAATGACGGGGAGACGGATCATCAACCAACTCACGACAACTTTACGAAAGTGGTCCAAACGACCAGCCAATAAACTTTCGGGAAAGACCCCGGGGAAGCGAAATCCTTGTAAATGCTCCAGATTTATTTGGTTCTGCGCGAATGAACTTGGCTCGCCTGCGACTCAAACGTTAAAAAAAGGTAATGTCTATCGTGTTGCCAGATGTTCGCTAAGTATTCAATAATATATCTAGCGAAAGACCCGATCATCCGCCGGTGCGCCGCCCGAAAATGAAGCAACTGGTCAAATTCTGTGCGCTCATGCAAAAAAATGGTGTTCAACAAATTCCAAAATGTGGAAGCAAGAATTTTATCAAAAGGGTAGCGGAATCGGCGGTGTTCGTGTTTTGCTGATTAAATGTCGCATATGAGCTTTGCAAATACCGGAAAACCGAAGAAGCTGTATGTGGGAATTTCGCCGGACCTCGCGTCCGGCACCGGTCCTGAAGGGGAGTAAGTATGACACAATCAAAAAATCCAGAGCTGATGAACAATCTTGAGAAGGCGGCCCGCTCGGGCGGCATCTCGAAACGTGAATTCCTGCAATACTCGATGGTCGCCGGTGTGACGGCGTCAACGGCCACCGGCCTGTGGACATCCCAGGCAAAAGCGCAGCCGAAGCGCGGCGGAACGTTCCGCTACGGCGTCCATGACGGCAACACCAGTGACAACCACGATCCAGGCACATATCAGAGTGTCTATTCCATTCAGCTGGCGCATACGCATCGCAGCTACCTTACCGAAATCACGGAAGAAAACGGACTTGGCCCGGATATGGCCGTCGGCTGGGAAGCCAGCCCGGACGCCAAGACCTGGACGTTCGAACTAAACACGGATGCCACGTTCCACGATGGACGCAAGTTCACGGCCAACGACGCGGTCGCGTCGCTCAACCACCACCGCGGCGAGAAGTCGACATCTGCCGCCAAGGCGCTGCTCGACAGCGTCGTCGACATCAAGGTTGATGGCGACAAGCACATCGTGATCGAACTGAGCCAGGGCTTCGCCGATCTGCCATGGATCATGACTGACTATCACCTGGTGATGCTGCCAGCCAATGACGACGGCACGGTCGACTGGGAGAGCGGTGTCGGCGCCGGTCCCTACAAGATCGAGAAGAACGAGTTCGGCATCGGCACGTCGCTTGTCCGCCATGACGGCTGGCACCGCGAAGGCGCCTGGTTCGACCGCATCGACATGACCGTTCTGAACGACCCGAACGCACGTCAGACCGCTCTTGTCACCGGTGACGTCGATGCGATTTCGTCCGTCGACCTGAAAACCATGGCCCTTCTGCAACGTCATCCGGACGTTGAGGTCGACAACATTCCGTCCGGCTCGGCAATCACCCTGCCGATGTTCTGCGACGTCGCACCGTTCGACAATGTCGACGTCCGCATGGCCCTGAAGCTAGCGATCGACCGCGAAGAGATCGTCGAGAAGATCGTGTTCGGCACCGGTATCCCGGGCAACGACTTCCACGTGTCGCCGAACATGCCGTACTTCCCGTCCGACATTCCGCAGCGGACATACGATCCGGAAAAGGCCAAGTGGCACCTGAAACAGGCCGGTATGGAAAACCTCTCGGTGAGCCTGTCCGCCGCGGACAGCGTGCTGCCGGGTGCGGTCGACATGATCGTGCTCTATTCCGAGCAGGCCAAGAAAGCCGGGATCGACATCAAGCCGGTGCGCGAGGCCAATGACGGCTACTGGTCGGATGTCTGGCTCAAGAAGCCATGGGTGTTCGTGAAGTGGGGCGCACGCCCGACCCCGGACAACATGTTCACGCTCGCCTACAAGGACGATGCGGCCTGGAACGAAGCGCACTGGAAAAACGCGCGTTTCAACGAATTGCTGCTCCAGGCGAAAGCAGAGCTGGACGAGACCCGGCGTGCCGAAATGTACCACGAGATGTGCATGCTGGCCCGCGACGACGGCGGCACGGTCATTCCGATGTTCGTCAACTTCGTCTACGCGCGCCGGAAAAACGTCAAGCACGGCCCGAGCGTTTCCGCCTCCTGGGAAACCGACGGCGGAAGAGGAACCCACCGCTGGTGGTTCGAGGGTTGATTTCAGCTGTTGCGGCGGACACTGTCCGCCGCAATTCACTTGGAACTGCCTTCAACCGGGCGGCTTCATCCTAGACTGTCGGGCATCTCACAAAGACAAACTGAGGACCCATTCGGGATCCGCGCCTGACACAAATCCGGTCAATTGGGGTACCGGGCGTCTTTATTCTGGAGGGACAAATGGGGGACATCCTACAGCTGGTCCTTAAGAGACTTGGCTTGGGTGTGGTCACGCTACTCGTGATCTCAATCCTGATTTTCTTCGCGGTCGAACTGCTGCCGGGCGATATCGCCCAGGCCGTACTCGGACAGGCCGCCACACCTGAAACCGTTGCCGCCTTGCGCGAGAAAATGGGCCTCGATCAGCCTGCGATCTTTCGCTATTTCCAATGGCTCGGCGGTGCCGTAACAGGCGATTTCGGCGTTTCACTCATCTCGGGCGAGCGTGTCAGTGAAGCGATCAGCGACCGCTTCATCAACACGCTGTTCCTGGCGTGCTACGCGGCCGTCATCGCGGTTCCGATCTCGATCATTCTCGGCGTGATTGTCGCGCTCCTGCGCAACACGCTGTTCGACCGGGTCGCCAACGTGGTCACGCTGACCTCGATCAGTTCTCCGGAATTCTTTCTCGGCTACATCCTGATCCTGTATCTGGCCGTGAAAACCAACTACTTCCCGGCAATCGCAAGTCTGAGCAGCGACATGAGCTTCGGCGAACTGCTGCACAGGACATTCCTGCCGGCGCTGACGCTGGTTCTGGTCGTGACCGCACACATGATGCGCATGACGCGGGCCGCGATCATCAACCTGCTGGCATCGCCATACATCGAAATGGCCCGCCTGAAAGGCGTGCCGGCGTGGAAAGTCATCGTCAAACACGCCCTGCCCAACGCATGGGCGCCGATCATCAACGTTGTCGCCCTTAACCTGGCCTACCTGATCACCGGCGTTGTTCTGGTCGAGGTGGTGTTCGTCTATCCGGGCATCGGTCAGTTGCTGGTCGACGCGGTGTCGAAACGCGACTTCCCGATCGTTCAGGCGTGCTGTCTCATCTTCGCTGCGACCTTCATTCTGCTCAACCTTGCAGCAGATGTCGGATCGATCTTGACCAACCCGCGTTTGCGGCATCCGAAGTGAGGGCAGCGACATGAATTCATTCGTTATCGGATACTATGCGCTGCTGATCGGGGCCTCGTGCCTGGCAGCGTATTTCAAGCAACGGCAGATCTTCCTGCTGGTTTTCTCGCTGACGCTGATCTCTTTCGTCACCGGGATCATCGGAGGCGTCCCTGCGCTGCGCTTCATCACAATCGCGGCAGGCCTGCTCGCGCTCGCGGCGGGTGTCTCCTACGCGTTCCGCGAGTTCCTGATCATCATCGCTCCCGATGGTGTCGCGAAGGAACTCAGGACCGCACCGCTGACGGCCGCGTTCGGCATGTTCGTGATCTTCACCTATGCAATTGCAGGGATCTTTGCGCCCGTAATCGCCCCCTTCGGCGAAGCGGAGGTGATTTCCTCGGCCTTTGCCCCTGCGGACGAGAACATGCTGCTCGGTGCCGACCAGCTCGGACGTGACATGTTCAGCCGTATCATCTACGGCGCGCGCAACACTGTCGGCCTTGCTCTCCTGGCCACAGCACTCGCGTTCGTCGCCGGTGCGCTGGCCGGGTTGCTCGCCGCCACGAAAGGCGGCTGGTTCGACCAGTTCATGGGCCGCGCGGCGGACGTGATCATGTCGATCCCGTCCCTGATCTTCGCGCTGCTGATGCTGAGTATCTTCGGCACCAGCCTCGTCGTGATCGTCGTGGTCATCGCGCTGATCTATTCGCCGCGTGTCTTCCGCCTGACCCGTGCCGTGGCCGGGAACGTGGTGGTGATGGACTATATCGAGGCTGCCAAGCTTCGCGGGGAAGGAACCTGGTACCTGATCCGCAAGGAAATCCTGCCGAACTCGACCGCACCGCTGATCGCGGAATTCGGTCTCGAGTTCTGCTTCGTGTTCCTGCTCATCGCCGGTCTCTCGTTCCTTGGTCTCGGCATCCAGCCGCCGACCGCGGACTGGGGTTCGATGGTGCGCGAGAACGCAACGCTGATTTCGTTTGGTGAACTCACGCCGCTGATCCCGGCAGCAGCAATCGCGCTGCTGACGGTTGCGGTCAACTTCGTCGTCGACTGGATGCTGTTCCGGTCTTCCGGCCTGAAGGAGGTTTGATCATGGTCCCAAGGAAAGATGTCCTTCTTGAAGTCAAGGACCTTCGGATCGAGGGCTATTCCGACGAAAAATGGGTCGAAATCGTTCATGGCGTCGACCTGACCCTGCACAAGGGGGAAGTCCTCGGCCTGATCGGGGAGTCGGGTGCCGGAAAGTCCACCATCGGGCTTGCGTCCATGGGGTTTGCGCGAGACGGCTGCCGGATTTCCGGCGGCTCGATCGAGTTCGACGGCATGGAGCTGACCACGACACCGGAAAGCGACCTCAGGGCTCTGCGCGGATCGCGCATCGCCTATGTTGCCCAATCCGCGGCGGCCTCGTTCAACCCGGCGCACCGGATCATCGACCAGCACACGGAAGCTCCGATCCAGTACCGCATCCAAAAGCGTGTCGAAGCGCAGGAAGATGCAATGGAGCTTTATCACCGCCTACGTCTGCCCAATCCGAATGAAATCGGTTTCCGCTACCCGCACCAGGTTTCGGGCGGGCAGCTGCAGCGCGCGATGACCGCCATGGCGATGGCCTGCCGTCCCGACCTCATCATTTTCGATGAGCCGACGACCGCGCTGGACGTCACCACCCAGATCGAGGTTCTCGCCGCGATCCGGGATATCGTCGACCAGTTCAACACCGCCGCGATCTACATCACGCACGACCTTGCCGTGGTTGCGCAGATGGCAGACACGATCAAGGTGCTGCTCAAGGGTGAGGAAGTCGAGGAAGCGCCCACGGAGCAGATGCTGGATTCGCCCAGCGAAGACTACACGAAGAGCCTTTGGGCGGTACGCAGCTTCAAGCGGCCGCAGAAGGACCGGCCGGCGGAAGCCGATGCCGTGCCGATCGTCTCGGTCAAGAACGTGGACGCTGCCTATGGCAAGATCCAGGTTCTCGATGATGTCTCGTTCGACATCTACGCGGGCATGACGGTGGCCGTTGTCGGCGAATCGGGTTCGGGCAAATCGACGACCGCACGCTGCATCACGGGGCTCCTGCCGCCGACCAAGGGCGAGATCCAGTTCAACGGGGAAGCGCTGCCGCCGAGGTATCAGGACAGAACCAAGGATCAGTTGCGCCAGGCGCAGATGATCTACCAGATGGCGGATACCGCGCTGAACCCCAAGATCAGGATCAGTGAGATCATCGGACGGCCGGCACAGTTTTACGGCAACCTTCACGGGGCCGAACTGAAAAACCGCGTCGATGAACTGCTCGACCTGATCGAGCTGGATCCGGCGAAGTTCTACAACCGGTTCCCGCCGGAGCTGTCAGGCGGACAGAAGCAGCGCATCGGTATTGCCCGCGCGCTTGCGGCCGAGCCTTCCTTCATTATCTGCGACGAGGTGACGAGTGCGCTCGACCAGCTTGTCGCCGAAGGCATTCTGAAGCTTCTGGACAAGCTGCAGCAAGACCTGAACCTGGCCTACATGTTCATCACCCACGATCTGGCAACCGTCCGGTCGATTGCGGACGAAGTGGTGGTGATGCAGAAAGGCAAGGTCGTCGAGCAGGGGCCGAAGGACAAGATGTTCACGCCGCCGCATCATCCGTACACAGACCTCCTGCTGTCGTCGGTTCCGGAAATGGATCCGAACTGGCTGACGACGCTGCTTGAGGAACGGGGCACGGATTCGATCGGCGAAGCAGCCAACGTCTGATCCGGACAAAAGAGAAAACCCCGGGATTCGCATCCCGGGGTTTTTCTTTGCGCACAGTTTAAGGTGCGGTCAGCCGACCATCAGATAGCCGGACAAAGCCATAACGCCAACAATCACGGCGTAAACACCGACGAGACCCTGCCAGGATCCGCTGTGCTCTCTGTACTCGCGAATTAGATCATCACGGGTCATGGCGACCTCCTTCTGCCTGGGCGCTGCCCAGAATGATGGCGTTTCAACTTAACCGGACACTTAATCGACAGAAGTTAAGAATTCAATGCATCGATACTGAGAATCGCACGTCTATTTCTGCATATCTGAGCCGCGACTTATTCAAAAAACGCCTAGCTCTTGCAAACATGGCACTTATTCATGCTGATTGTGAAGATTCCCCGGCATTCCCGGGGCACCATGTGGCAACACACCGCATCCGGTTCTGGACACACGTTTCCAGTATATCGAGCTCAAGGCTCTCTCTTTCCGGTGCTCTCGCCGGCTGGTCAGAAACAGCTGGAGCGAGGCAGAGGAATGTCGACAATCCTTTGCAAGACAATCCCTCAAAAGCCTGCCAAAGTGCACGGCCAGAAACGATCTATGTTTGCCACCCCCGCCGGATCGGGGGTGTTTGTGGAGAGCTGATGCCATGTCCGTTTTGGTTTTCAACAAGCCGTTCACGCAGCAAGAACCGATATCGCCCGAAGCGATCGCGGAAGCAGCGCGCGTTCTGGAGAGCGGGCGCCTGCACCGGTACAACACGGTTGAGGGTGAAGACGGGGACACGGCGCTCTGGGAAAGCGAATATGCCGCCTATCAGGGCGCGAAATACTGCCTGGCAACCACGTCCGGCGGAACCGCGATGCAGATCGCGCTGCGTGCCGCAGGCGTGCAGTCCGGCGATGCCATCCTGACGAACGCGTTCACGCTCGCGCCCGTGCCCGGAGCGATCGCGGCTGTTGGTGCGGTCCCCGTCTTCGTCGAAACGACAGCCAACCTCACCATCGACCTTGCCGACCTCGAAGCCAAGATCAAGTCCAGCACCGCCAGGGTTCTGCTGCTGTCGCATATGCGCGGACACCTTGCCGATATGGATGCGCTTTGCGCGCTTCTGGAGGAGCGCGGCGTGGTTCTGATAGAAGATTGCGCCCACACGATGGGCGCGGAATGGAACGGCATCAAGAGCGGCAACTACGGCAAGGTGGCCTGCTTCAGCACGCAGACCTACAAGCATCTCAACAGCGGCGAAGGCGGTCTGCTGACGACGGACGATCCTGTCATCATGGCGAATGCCGTCATCCTGTCCGGGTCCTACATGCTGTTCGAGAAGCATCTCGCGCGTCCCGAGACGGCAGCTTTTGAAGCAGCACGGTTCGAAAACCCGAACTGTTCCTCGCGCATGGACAACCTGCGGGCCGCGATCCTGAGGCCGCAGCTGCCCCATCTCGACCGGAACATCGGCCGCTGGAACCGGCGCTACCAGATCCTTGAGGCGAAGCTTCGGAGTGCCGCGGACGCGGCGGTCCCGAACCGTCCGCGGCAGGAGCTCTATGTCGGCTCGTCGTTCCAGTTTCTTGTCCCGGACTGGACGGACGAGACCTGCAGGTCCTTCGTGGAGGCCTGCAAGAAGCGCGGTGTGGAACTGAAATGGTTCGGCGATGCCAATCCGGTGGGCTTCACCAGCCGGTTCGACAGCTGGAAATACGCACCGGAACAGTCATTGCCCGGAACCATCGCGATCCTCAGACGGATCATGGACCTGCGCGTCCCGCTGAGCTTCACCGAAGAGGATTGCGACACGATCGGAACCATCATCGTGGAGGAACTCGGCCGCATTGCGTGATGCTGATACAATCAGTTGCGGGAACGCAAGCAAGGCGCTGCCCGTTACGCACGCAGCCTATCCACCGACACTCGATCGGCCGGCTTCTGCATAACTGCGTTCCAGCTCGATCAGGCGCTGCTTGCGCCAGAGGCCGCCGCCGTATCCGGTCAGCGATCCGTCAGCCCCCAGAACCCGGTGACAGGGAACGACGATCGCGATCTGGTTTGCGCCGTTGGCGCGCGCCACGGCCCGGACCGCCGACGGCCGCCCCAGTTCACTGGCAAGGTCGGAGTAGCTTCTGGTACGGCCCGCCGGGATCTTCAGCAATTCCCGCCAGACGTCCCTGGTGAAGGCAGAGCCGTGCAGCGCAAGCGGTGTTTCGAAGACACCTGATTTGCCGGCAAAGAAGCGGTCCAGTTCCTCCTGGATCTGGTCGGTGACCCCGGTCCGCCCGAACCCGATCCTGCCCTTCGCAAATGTCTGCAACCTCCTGAATTCGGCCGGCAGGGCCCTGCGGTCCAGGAACTCAAGCAGATGCAGCTGGGTCCTGTCGGCGACCGCGATCAGCGGACCGAGCGGCGATGACACCCAGTCGGCCATGAGCAAAGGGTCATCGGAAAAGGTTCCGGGGGCCTGCCCCAGGATTTTCGCAAAGGCTTCGCGGAACGCACTCGGAGATTCAAAGCCTGCCGTGATCTGGGCATCGATCACCTTGCCCCCTTCAGCAAGCGTCGAGAACCCTTCCTGCAACCGGCGCTGGCGGGCCATTTCCAGAAAGGTCATGCCGAAATGCCGTTTGAAGGCCCGGCGCACCGTCGACGGGTCGAGCCCCATCCTGACGATGTCCGGCTCGCCCCATCGATAGCCCGGCCGTTTTTCAAGCGCCTCGATCAGCGGTTTGACGACCGGGTCCGCGCTCGCCTCCGGTGTTGTCGGCTTGCAGCGCTTGCACGGGCGGAAACCGGCATCGATACAGTCACCGACGGTTTCATGGAATGTGCAGTTCTCCCGCTTCGGCTTGCGCGCCGGACAGGTCAGCCGGCAGAAGATGCCGGTGGAGGCCACACAGACGAAGACGCGCCCGTCATAGGACGGATCGCGATTGAGCAGCGCTTCATAGAGCGTATCAAAATCAGGTCGGGTCATCAGCATGGACTGACCATAAGCCGTTCGGAAATGCGATGCAGCCGGAAATCGGGCGTTTATTAAACTCTGCCCGCTCAGCGGTAAACCTGGTCCTCAGCCGGAAAACTCCGCTCCTTGACCTCATCCGCATAAGCCTTGACCGCAGCCTCGATCTGCCCGCCGAGATTGCCGTAGACCTTGACGAATTTCGGCGGTGCGGGGTTGAGCCCGAGCATGTCTTCCAGCACCAGGATCTGGCCGTCGCACTCGGCTGACGCCCCGATGCCGATGGTGGGGATCGGGATCTCCCTGGTGATCTGCGCCGCGAGCGGTTCGACCATGCCTTCCAGGACAACGGCGAAAGCCCCGGCCTCCGTCACCGCGCGCGCATCCTCGAAATGCTGGTCCCAGTCGTCCTGTTGCCTGCCTTGCGTCTTGAAGCCGCCCATGACGTGGACGGACTGAGGCGTGAGGCCGATATGGGCCATGACCGGAACGCCGCGCTCGGTCAGGAAGCGGATGGTTTCGGCCATGCGCACGCCGCCTTCCAGCTTGACCGCCCCGCACTGGGTCTCCTTCATGACACGCGCGGCGTTGCGAAAGGCCTCGGCCGGGCCTTCCTCATAACTGCCGAAGGGCATGTCGACGACAACGAGGGTTTTCCTTGTGCCCCTGACGACCGCCTTGCCATGCATGATCATCAGGTCGAGCGAGACACCGACCGTTGATTCCATGCCATGCATGACCATGCCGAGACTGTCGCCGACCAGGATGAAGTCGGCGTATTGATCGACGATGGACGCGGTGTGCGCGTGGTAGGATGTCAGCGAGACGATCGGCTCGCCGCCCTTGCGCTTTGCGATCTGGGGGGCCGTCAGCCGGCGGACGGGTTTCTGGGCGCTCATCTGGTGTCCTTGTTGTTCAAAAATCCGGCGCGACGATACGCTGGTCGATCAGCAGAACGGTGTCATAGCGAACCGCGAGCAGGATGACGGCACGGCTGTCCAGCGTGCCGGAGAGTTCTTCGAGCGTATCGGCGTCGCGGATGTCGATACTTTCCACGGTTGCCGACGGCGAGCCTTCAAGACGTGACCTGACCGCCGTTTCCAGGTCTTCAATCAAGGGCCGCGTCTTCGCCGTGAGCACGGCCTCGTCCAGCGCTTCGTTCAACGCAACCGCTTCCTGCCGGTGCGCGGGCTGCAAACGGACATTTCTGGATGACATGGCCAGACCATCGGCCTCGCGAACCGTCGGATGACCGAGGATTTCAAGCGGCATATCCAGGTCGCGCACCATTTGCCGGATCAGCGTGAGCTGCTGGTAGTCTTTCTCGCCGAACACGGCGAGATCGGGCGTGACGATGTTGAACAGTTTCGTCACGACCGTGGATACGCCGCGGAAATGGCCCGGACGCAAAGCCCCCTGCAGGATCCCGGAAAGCTCGGGAACATCGACATAGGCGGGTTCGCCCGGCCGGTACATTTCGCCGGCCCCTGGAAGAAAGACGGCATCGACACCTTCCTGTTCCAGCAGGGTCAGGTCTCTTGCCTCGTCGCGCGGATAGGTGTCGAGGTCTTCGTTCGCGCCGAACTGGGTCGGATTGACAAAAATGCTGACAACGGTGCGATCCGCGTTGTTGCGCGCCATCCGAACGAGACCGAGGTGCCCTTCATGCAGATAGCCCATGGTCGGCACCAGGCCGACCGTCACGCGCTCCGCCCGCCAGTCCCGCACGGCATCGCGCATCTCCGCCTTTGTCCGGCAGATCTTCATCGTCATCCTCCCACCCCCGGTTCCCGCCGGAGTGCATCTTCTTCGCAGGTGCAACATAAGCACAGCGCCGGGCAAGGTCCAGCGCAGAGATGCGCGCAGGGAAATGAACAGCTTCAAGCACCGGCGTCACGCGTCCGGTTCCGTCACAGAGCGCATTTGCGCGGGCAAGACTTTGGCCGCAAGCTTACGAGCCTGTCTGCGCGACCCGGGCGTCTCCACCCAGATCGGACTCGGTTCCGGATTGGCGGGGGAAGCGGGCCAGCGCGCTGAGCATCAGCCAGTCCGGCAGGGCGCGCCGGTATTTCTCCTGTCCGACGACAGTGATGTGCCCGTTGGCGATTTCGCTGCGTAGATCACGCATGCCGCGCCAGGCTTCGACGAACCGCCTGATATCGGACGAGATCGACAGATCCTCTTCAAAACCCGGATATTTCAGGCACATGTCGACCTCGCCGTCCTCCACCACCAGCCAGAAGCGGCTGAAGCCCTTGTGGGTGCCGGAAAACGCAAACTCCATCACGATCCGCTTCTCGGGCATAGCATCCACATTCAGCCTGGTGTGCATGCTCCATGCGAGGAAGGCGGGATCGAGATCTTCCGTTTCCATGTCGCGCGACCACTTCTGGCCCCAGACCGCGAGGCTCATGATGATCGGGTCGAGATCCCGGCCGGCGTCGGTGAGTTCGTAAGAAAAGCCGCGGCCATTGTCGAGCGCACGGCGCGTGATCAGGCCCGCGTGTTCCAGGCTCGACAGGCGCTGGCTCAGCAGCGTCGCGGAAATCTTGGGCACGCCGCGGTGAATTTCGTTGAACCGCGTGCAGCCATCAATCACCCGGCTGATGACAAGCAGGGTCCATCGTTCGCATAGGACTTCCGCAGCCAAGGCAAGCGGGCAGTACTGTCCATAACCCTTGTACGGCATCCGGCACTCCTCCCATCTGGCGTCTTGTTTCAAAAAGACTACGGCGGTGCCTGTAGCCGGACAACTCCAGAATCTGGAGTTACTGCACATTCATGAGTTTTTCGCGACCGCAGATCCCGGCACGCTGGTGTCATGGTCAACAGATAACGGACAGCGGACGACGACATGGAAGACGATCTCACCTCACGGTTGGCGGAACGTTTCGGCCCTGTTGCCGTCTTTCCCGGCGACGCCGAATACGACCAGCGGCGACAGGTCTGGAACGCAGTGGTTGACCGGCGCCCGGCTGTTATCGTGATTGCCGGGAACCAGGATGATGTCCGTCATGCCGTTACGACCGCCACCGATTGCGGTCTGAATGTCTGCGTGAAGGGCGGCGGCCACAACATCGCCGGTTCGGCCGTTGCCGACGCTGCGCTGATGATCGACATGTCGGATCTGAAACACATCGAAATCGATGCCGATCATCGCGTGGCGCGGGTCGGCGGCGGGGCAACCTGGGCCGATCTCGATGCGGTCGCGCAAGCCTTTGGTCTGGCAGCGCCCGGTGGTGTGGTCTCCTCGACCGGGGTCGCGGGCCTGACGCTGGGGGGCGGCTTTGGATGGCTGGCGCGCCTTCACGGCCTTGCCGTCGACAACCTGCTCTCGGCGGAAATCGTGCTGGCGGACGGCACGATCGCGGTCTGCTCGCAGAGCGAACACCCCGATCTCTTCTGGGCGATACGCGGCGGCGGCGGCAATTTCGGTGTCGTGACCGAATTCACCTTCAGGCTGCATCCGATCGGTCCGCAGGTTCTTTTCGGCCCGACCTTCTTTGCCCTGGAGGACGCGCGGGAAGTCCTTTCCGCATACGCAAAACACGCTCCATTGCTGCCGCGCAAAGCCTGCGTGTGGGCAAACCTCATGACTGCGCCGCCCGTGCCGGTTCTGCCCGAAAGCGTTCACGGGACCAAGGTTCTGACGCTGATGCAGTTCCACGCAGGCCCGGCCGGCGAAGCACAGGCCGACCTGCAATGCCTTTACGCCGGTGTCGAACCGCTCGGCAGCGCGCTTGCGGCCAGGCCCTTTACCGAAGCGCAGAGCTTTCTTGATGGCGCCTATGAGTTCGGCGCCCGCAATTACTGGCGGGCACACAACCATACCGCCCTGACGCCTGAGCTGATCGATCTTCTGGTGGGCCTGACGCCGGACATGCCGAGCGCGGAATCGGAACTTCTGATCTGTCTCCTCGGCGGTGCCGTCGCGGATGTCGGCGAGGCTGCCACGGCCTTCCCGCACCGGCACGTCCCGTTCATGACGACGCCGGGTGCGCGCTGGCGCGACGAAAGCGACGACGCTGACATGATCGGCTGGCTGAAGCACGTCTCGGAAAAGATCGCCGGGCACGCCGTGCCTGGATCGTATGTCAATTTCATCACCGAGGCCGACGGCAAGGCACCGCACGCCTATCGCGGCAACCTCGGCCGGCTTACTGCGGCCAAGCAAAAATACGACCCTGCCAACCTCTTCAGATTCAACCAGAACATCGCGCCCGAGACAATTTCCGCCGGTCAACGCGCGCCTCTTACCCGTTGAAGACCCAAGCTTGAAAGGACCAAACCATGTTGAATGCTTCCAGATTTCTCCGGCAGGCCTGCCTCGCCGCAACCGGCCTGGCCATCCTCGCAGCAGGAGCGCATGCGGGTGACGGCCCGATGATCTCCCGGACCGTCGAACACATGGCAACGGCGGAAAAGCCGGCAATACCGATCAGCGGGTCGCAGGCCAGGCTGTCGAGGACGCCCGACGGCGCAATGATGACGCTGCACACGGCCGAACTCGTTCCCGGCAACGTCACGACGGCCTGGTGGGTGATCATGACGCGGCCCGAAAACTGCGCCGCAACGCCTTGCACGGCCGAGGATGTCATCGGCAGGGCCAAGGAGGTCGGCACACAGATCGTCTATGCCGGTGGCGTGGTCAACGCACCGGACGGGCGCGCGGAATTCACCGCGTATCTTCCCGCAGGCGGCGTCTCCGGCGGATGGTACGAACAGCGCTTCGATGCACCTCACCAGAGCGAGGTCCATCTGGTCCTGAACGACCATGGTCCGTTGATCCCGGACCTCGCCGCTTCAATGCTCACGAGCTACCGCGGGGGCTGCCGGGACGACAGCCTGCCGCCACCGTTCCCCGACACGGCAAAAGCCGACGGAGCGGCCGGCCCCAACGCCTGCCGTCTGATCCAGGACGCCATTTTCACGGTGCCGGTGTCCGAAGGAGATTAATGCCATTTTTCACAAAAGGAGTATTTCAGATGCTGAGGACTTTTTTCACGACCACCGCAATTTGGGCATTCCTGTCGAGTTCCGCAGTCGCCATTCCCGTTGCCGCGGGTGACACAATCCGGGGCAGCTACACCTTTACGACATTCGGCGCCCTTGAAGTCGCGCCGAACTCGCTCCTTTTGAGATTGTCATCGGCCGACCTGTTCGGCGGCAGCGATGCGGTCGGTGTGCGTATTCTGGATTCCAGCCTGACCCCGCTGCTGTTCAGCCGGGTTGACGCCATCACTGCGGCATTGGATCCGACCATCGCGATCCCGACGGAGCGTTCGGATTTCCTGCCGGGTGTTCTCGGTCCCTCCGATCCGCCCCGGATCCCGCGCACGGGATTTGTCGATATCACCGGTCTTGCCGGATCCTTCGACGTTGTTTCGCTCACCCTCTTCGGGATCGAGGTTACGGGGGCGATCGGCATCACGCGCCAGGTGCAGGTGAGTGCGTTCGAAACTGTCGAGACACCGGTAACACCGGTTCCCCTGCCCGCGCCCGGCCTGCTGCTTGCCGGTATTCTCGGCGGCCTTTTCGGTCTCGGCTTCTGGAAACGCGGACGGACGGACGGGTTCGAGACGGCCTGACTTCCCGCCGCCGCGCCCGTCAACATTGCCGGGTAACAGAAACGTATCGCGCAAGGGGTGGCCAATACCGGGCACTCGGCTAAAGTGAAGGCCTACCGTGTCTTGCGAAGAGGGTCTCATGTCCGATCGTATCAACCCCGAAACACTCTATAACAGCGTCCAGTGGGGCTTCTCACACGCAGCCGTGTCCGAGCCGGGAAGGCTGCTGCATCTTGCCGGGCAGGTTGCCTGGGACAAGGATTGCCAACTGGTCGGCGGAGATGATCTGAACGCACAGGCGCGGCAGTGCCTTGCCAATCTCGAGGCCGTGCTTGCGGACCAGGGCCTCGGCCCGCAGCATCTCATCCGGCTCAGAACCTATGTCGTCAACCACACACCGGAAAAACTCGAGCCCGTCGGCATGGCGCTCGGTGAATTCTGGGGCGACGTCACGCCGGCACCCAACACCTGGCTCGGTGTGCAGTCACTCGCCCTGCCGGAGTTTCTGGTCGAGATCGAGGGAACGGCCGTGCTGCCCTGAGACAGGACTGCACGTTCTGTTCAACGCCCGCGACTTTGACGGCGCGTGGAGAAAGAGCTCTTAGAAGGCCCCGTCATAGGCACGCCGCTCGATGCGGCAGGCGAGAATGGTGAAGCCGTCGCGTGCCAGCGCGTCAGTTGCCTCCTGCCTGAGATCACCCGCGTTGTCGATCCAGACGCCGTGCCCGCCGTAAGCGCGCGCAACGGCAGGGAAATCCGTCTCGCCGAAGTCGACACCGACATTCGGTCTCTGACTGCCGCGCTGTTTCAACTCGATCAGCGCAAGACTGGTGTCGACGAGAACGCAGATGATCACCGGGATTTTCAGATCCCTGAGGGTCGACAGTTCGCCAAGACACATCTCAAGGCCGGCATCGCCGACAAATGCAATCACGGGTGACGTGCCTTCAACCAATCTGTGACCCATGGCCAGCGGCACGGCGCAGCCCATGGTGCAGAGCGCAGAGGATTGCAGCATCTGGCGCGGTTGCGGGCATCGCCAGATCTGGCTGACGAGGATCCGGTGAGCACCGCTGTCCGCGGTCGCAACGGTTTCGGCGGGCATTACCTTCCGCAAGGTGTGGAACGCCGTTGCCGGGCCCCAGCCGTCCTTCTCCGGCCCAAAGCCCTCGGCGAGTTCCGCCGCAACTTTTTCCGGTTCCCCGCCGGGCCAGGAAGGCCGGTCCGGTTTGCGTGCCGCGCCCAGCAGTTCCAGCGCGGGCACAACAGCGCTGCGCAAGGTGGCCGAAACGTTGTGCATGCCGTGGGTTCTGAGCACCGGGGTCACGTCAATGACCGATGCATCCCTGTCCCAGGGATTGCGCCAGTTGATCCGCATTTCAATCGGGTCATAGCCAAGCAGAAGAATGCAGTCGCTCTGATTGATCAGCGGCAGAAGATGGCCGTCCGCCTTGGGCGACAGGCCCGCGCCGCCGAGGGCCAGCGGATCGTTCTCGTCAAGAAGCCCCTTGCCCTTGTAGCTCGTAACCAGCGGGATCCCGAACTCCCTGCAGAAATCGCTGATCGCCGCCGAGGCGCCCTCATTGACCGCATCAACACCGGCGATGGCGATCGGACGCTCCGCTTCTGCAAAGAGCGCCATCGCGGTGTCCAGATCCGTGCCGGTCGCGGCCCTGGTTGCGACCGGAGCAGACAGGAAGGAGCGCGACCACGGTTCTTCCGTCTCCGATTCCGCGACCTTGATCGGCACATCGATATGAACCGGGCCGGGCTGGCCGTCGAGCGCGATCGCCAGCGCCTTTTCCATCATCACGTCGAGCGCGCCGAGACGGGCGGAAAAGCTTGCCTTGACGATCGGGCGCAGCAGTTGCTGATGATCAAAGACCTGGTGCGTGTAGCTCTCCGCTTCACCCTGGTCGACGCATCCCGTCAGGAAGATCAGCGGGACCCGGTCCTGCCACGCGTTTGCGACCACATTTACCGCGTTCGCCACCCCGGGACCGATCGTTGCCAGAAGCACACCGGGTGCGCCGTCCGCATGCCAGCCGCCTTCCGCCATGAAGCCGCCCGCGTTCTCGTGCTTGACCAGAATGAAATTCATGCCGGCCTGATCGAGCGATTGCATCAGGGCAAGAACCTCTCCCCCGGGGATTCCGAAAGCGTGTCGGCAACCGGCAGCGTGAAGCTTGCCGGCAATGATGTCTGCGCCGGTGGTCATTTGGCGGATTTTTCCTTGTGTTCTGACGACGTTTCGAGGCCGACAATGCCCTTGGCGGACAGGCTATGCAATGTTTCGTCGGACAAGCCGAGGTGGCGTTGCAAGATGTCGCCCGTGTCGGCTCCGAGCATCGGCGGTGCCTTGGCGTAGGTGACGGGCGTCTTTTCCAGGTTGATCGGGGATCCGATCAGGTCCACCGTCCCGCTGACCGGGTGCGGCAGGGTGATGCGCATTCCCCGTTCTAGGATCTGCGGATCGGAAAACACCTGCTGCAGATCGTTGACCGGACCGCAGGGAACGCCCGCGTTCTCAAGCTCCGCGATCCACTCGGCAGCGGTTTTTTCAATGGTCAGGCGGCGGATCAGGGGGATCAGCTGTTTGCGGTTGCGAACGCGGTCGGCGTTTTTTGCATAGAGCGGATCTGCTGCCAGTTCGGGTGCGCCCGCCACCTCGCAGAACTTCTGAAACTGCGTGTCGTTGCCGACAGCGATGATGAATGACCGGTCCGCGGCCGGGAAGGTTTCGTAAGGCACGATGGTCGGATGACCGTTGCCGAGCCGTCCGGGCACATCTCCGGAAACGAGATAGGCGACACCCTGGTTGATCAGCCACGACACCTGGGCGTCGAGCAGGGAGATATCGACGTGCTGGCCTTCGCCTCTCGCATGGCGGTGGTTGAGTGCGGCCAGGATCGAAACGGTGGCGTACATGCCGCACATCACATCGGCAATGCCGACACCGCACTTGGTCTCCGTGCCGCCTTCGTCATCCGGGAACCCGGTAAGCGACATGATCCCGCCCATGCCCTGGATCAGGAAGTCGTATCCGGCGCGATGCGCATAGGGACCGGTCTGCCCGAAACCGGAGATCGAACAATAGATCAGACCAGGGTTGCGCGCTTTCAGCGTCTCGTAGTCGAGGCCCCGCCGCTTGAGATCGCCCACCTTGAAATTCTCGACCAGAATGTCGGCCTTGACCGCAAGGTCGGCAATCAGCTTCTGTCCCTCCGGCGTTGCCAGATCGATGGCGACGGAGGCCTTGTTCCGGTTCGAAGATAGGTAATAGGCACTTTCGGCGGTCTCGTTGCCGGCAGCATCCTTCAGGAAGGGAGGTCCCCACCCGCGCGTGTCGTCGCCGCGGCCCGGACGTTCGATCTTGATGACTTCCGCTCCCAGGTCGCCGAGCACCTGGGTACAGGTCGGCCCGGCCAGAATACGCGAGAGATCGAGAACAACGAGGCCGGACAAGGCACCGGATTTGGACGCGGACTGGGACACGCAACACCTTTCGACTGACATTCAGACGGGACATGGACACATCCCCCCTTTCCCGTCAACTCTAGGGTACGGACTCATAAATGAAGTCAATTTGGTTTGGATCGTTTTGACCGGCTGCAAGGAGCGAAAGCGCAGGAAATGTGGTTCATTTTCAAGCCTTTCGCGACGATGCAGATGGCCGAAACGGCCAAATCCGAAGGACGGCAAAATGGCTTTACCTCACAGTGTCACCGCGCTTGACCGGGCAAAGGCCCGCTCTGCGCGCGCTTCCTCGCGAGATTTTGCCATTTCTGCCGCCAAATCAGCTTCATTTATGGGTCCGTACCCTAGTCGGATTGCGCGCGCAACACCTTGCCTCACATTCCCGTTAATCCCGTGTGAGCCTTCAGCTTTTCCGGTCCCAGCCCCTGATCTCACCCAGTTCGTTCCAGGCCCGTTCGATCCATTTGGCTTCGACGCTGTGGCCGCCATCGTGAAGGCAGAGTTCGAACAGCCCGCCTTCGGGCGCCCAGCGCTCGCATTCAAGTTTGCCGTCGGTCAGTTTTTCGGAACTTGCCTCGGAAAGGCCATTCTGCCGCCGCCAGACATCGAAGCTTTCAAAGACGTCGCCCTGCTTCCACTGGCCGCCGCCCAGCCACCGCCCGGCCAGTGGAACAACGGTGTCGCTGGTCCCGTGGACATGAAACAGGTACGGATTGTCGGTCGGGCAGGTCTCGGGCAGCGGTTCCCAGAACGCCCCGGCGATCGGTGCATATCCGGAAAACCGGCCGGCATTCTCGCAGGCCAGATACCAGGTCATGAAACCGCCGGATGAAAATCCGGACAGCATCGTCCTGTCGCGTTCGACACCGAAGCGGCCCTGAAGATCGTCCAGGACGTTGTCGAAAAAGACCGACTCGTCGCGCAGGTTTCTTGGCGCGGTCGGAAACGACCACGTGCCGTTGACGCCCTGCACGGCGACGAAGGCAACGCCGAGCTTGTCCGCCATGCGCTGGAAACCCTGATTGCGGATGGCATTGACCGCCTTGCCGCGATGTCCGTGCAGATAAAGGATCGCTCCGATTGGCTCGTCCGCGCCCCTCGCCTGCGGCAGGTGGATGTAATACTCGCCGCCGTCCAGCGCGCACGCGGTTTCTCCGCCGCAGCCCGCCGTTTCGTCAGCATGGGCCGGAGCGGCCAGAAAGGTTGAAGCCAGCAAGATGGCGCAGGCGGCAGAGGACAACGTGTCTGAATTCAAGATCGGCTCCTGTAGCGCTCTTCCCGCTCCAAAATACGAGCGGTCGATCCGAAGAGAAGGGCGTCAAGGCCTGTTTGTCCAGCACCGCATCTTCACAAGTCGGCGAGAACCTCAGTCCCACGCGCCCTCGGTCGGGATATTGAGCATACGTCCGCAATGCTTGCAGTGGATCGCATCGGTGTCATGTCGGTTCAGACCACAATCGGGACAACTGACCCGCGCCTTCGACGGACGGAAGATGGTCTGCACCAGGCGCAGAAACAGTGCGACGCCGAATATCATGATGAGCACCGTCATCAGCCGGCCGATGCTGTCGGTCATCGTGATGTCGCCGAATCCGGTGGTCGTCAGGGTCGTCACGGTGAAATAAAGCGCGTCGAGATAATTGTTGATGTTCGGATTGCGGTCATCCTCGATGACGAAAACGATCGCCGTCACGACGAAAATGAAGACGACAAGGTTGACGGCTGACTGGAGAATGTCCTCGTTTCTGCGGAACCAGCTCGAGGCTTCGCGCAGTTCCTTCAGCAGATGATAGGAACGCAACAACCGGAGCATCCTGACGACACGCAGGAAGGCAAAATTTTCAAGGAAAACCGGGGCCAGAAGCGACGCGATCACAACGATGTCGGTGAGCGAGGTGAAACTGAACAGGTACCGGGCAGGTGCCGCCGAAGCGATCAGGCGCGCGATATAGTCCAGTGACAGGACGCCCGCCAGAATGAAGTCGAGCGTGTGAAAGTGGCGTTCCGGGTCCATGACCGACGAAACGATGAAGTATCCGATCGTGATAACGTCGAAGGCCAGAAGGGTAAACCTGAAGACCCGCGCCCGCGTCGAGTGACCAAAATAGAGCTGACGGAGCTCCGTCTGCAGCGCGGATTTTTCTGCAGCCATCAATCAGACCTTGTCATTGTCCGCCCTGGTGGCGGGGCCGGCGGGCAGAACGGGGAAACCTGAAAATATATCGTTCAGGCATTCGTGTAATTCCTGCACGATGTTACTGCAAACGAACTGTTTATTCTGCGGCTTTCTCACACTAAGTTTGCGCCAAGTTCAACGCGGGCCGCACGGGTCCGCACAGTTCAGGAAAGTTTTATGTTTGATTTGTCTGGAAAAGTTGCCCTGGTGACGGGCGCAAGCCGCGGTATCGGTGAAGCCGCTGCACGCGGTTTCGCGAAATACGGCGCAAAGGTCGTGCTCGCGGCGCGCTCTGCAGGCGACATTGACCGGATCGCAGCCGAGATCAACGCTGGCGGAGGCGAGGCGGCTGCCGTCACGTGCGACGTCGCAGACTATGCCGACGTCGAAAAGGCAGTCCGGTTCTGCACTGATACGTTCGGAACACTCGATATCCTGGTGAACAATGCCGGGGTCATCGAGCCCATCAGCAGAATCGAAACGTCCGATCCCGAAGCCTGGGCCAACGTTATCGACGTGAATGTCAAAGGCGTCTACCACGGGATCCGCGCCGCTGTCCCGCAGATGCTGGAAAACGGGTCGGGTACGATCATCAACATCAGTTCCGGGGCAGCCTCCGGAGCGCTGGAAGGCTGGAGCCACTATTGCTCGTCCAAGGCCGCTGCCCTTTCGCTGACGCGATGCGGCGAAAAGGAATTCGGCGACAAGGGCATCCGTGTCATCGGTCTCAGCCCCGGAACGGTCGCGACCCAGATGCAGGTCGACATCAAGGCCTCCGGCATCAATCCGGTCAGTCAGCTGGACCCTTCCGTGCACATCCCGGCAGAATGGGTCGGCGAGGCCATCTGCTGGCTGAGCACGGATGCAGGTGATCCCTATCGCGGCATCGACTGCTCGCTCCGGGACGAGGACGTGCGCAAGGCCGTCGGTCTTATCTGATCCGCCCTGACGGGGAATCCCCCTCACGGAACCGCAAAAACAAAAGAGGGCCGCGGTGCGGCCCTCCCATGAGATCGACGTAGACCCTAGGTCCGGATCAGATCCCGGTGAAACTTTTCAATACCAGAGGCTGCTCCAGCACCGATCCACTCCACCCAGACTTCCGGGCCACGTTCCGATACTCACTAGACATGGGCACACCTCCTTTCAATAGTTGACGATGCCTTGAGTGTGACCTTGCAAGTGAGTCCCGACAAGCCCAAATTTTCCTCGTCCCCAATCGGCAAAGCACAATGAAAGCCGTGTGTTACCGGGATGCAACAGCCTTGTCGGCAATGGTCTGAAACACACCGTCCAGTTCTGCAGCCAGTTCGGCAAGCGCATTACCGCCCTCTTCCATGTAGGGTGCGAACACGAAACTCGGCGTTTTCCAGGACAGGGTCGCGGTGCCGCCGGTGTCCTCGGTGACATAAAACCGGATCGGTGCCTCGATGCCGGCAGCAACCGATGCCTCCAGCATCCTGATCGCGTAATCGTTGCGATAGACCCCCATGACGCGGTTGCCCGGGATCGTCAATCCGCGCCCCTTGGCACCTGCAGACGCGCTTGCCTGTGTCACCAGCAACATTTTCTCTGCCTTGATGGCGGCCTTCAGATCATCGACGAGCGACTGGTAGGGCTTGTCCGTCGCAATGACCTGCCAGCCTTCGCGTTCCGTGACACTGTCTGCCATTGCGGGAGAAAAGGAGACGAATACCAGCAAAAAGAAGCTGAGCAGTGTGCGCATGAGCCCGTCCTTCAGAAAAAAATGAATGGCGAAAGGACCCTAGCGGCGCGCGCGCTCACGAAGGTTTCACAATCGGGTGTACACGGAAAACGCACGCCCTAACCCATCCCGAGTTTCAAGCGCAGCCGCGTGCCCATCAGGCTTCCGAGGAAGCCGAACAGCAGCCACAGCCAGCCGTGCAGCGATCCGGACACCAGGCCGCCGAGATAGGCGCCGATATTGCAGCCATATGCAAGCCTTGCCCCGTAGCCCATCAACAGACCGCCCGCGATCGCCGTCAGCAGATCCCGGCGGCTGAGCTGCCAGACCGGCGCGAACCTGCCGGCAAGGGCCGCCGCCGCCATCGCTCCCAGGATTACGCCGAAATCCATCACCGACGTCGTGTCCCTCATAACGGAGTTTTCCAACGCACCACGCTGCCAGGTCCAGTATGGCCAGGTGTCGACCGGGATGCCAACGGCGTGAAAGATCTTGCCGCCCCAAAGCGCAAAGGCGGACGTGATGCCCCAGGGCCGGCCAACAACGACAAAGGTCGCGATGCCGACGATGGCCAGCATGACGGCCCCGGTCATGGGCGACCAGGGGCCGGTCAGGAACGATTCCGTCTTGCGCGATGCAGCCAGTTCGCCGTGCGCGCCGCGTTCAATGCGAATGGTTGCAAATGCCAGAGCACCCAAGACGGCAGCCGTGATCAGGAAGGCCCCGTGAGGTCCGAACTCGCGGATAAGCGATGTGGCGGGCAGTTTCGGCAACTGTCCCCAGAGGTGAAGATGGGCCGTTGCCAGCACGGAGCCCAGGATGAAGGCGGCGAGCGTGATCATCATACGTGTCGATCCGCCACCGGCCGTGAACAATGTTCCCGAACCGCAGCCACCACCGAGTTGCATCCCGACACCGAACATGAAGGCACCTATCGCCGCGGCAACGCCGAACGGGAAGACGAAACCTCCGGTCGGCCATCCGAGCTGGGAGCCCCAGGCGATCAGGGGAAAGGAGACCGCGCTGGTCAGAAGGATCAGCACGAACTGCGTGCGCAGACCCGCGCCGCGCCGTTCCGTCACGATCCGCCGCCATGCGGCGGTGAATCCGAAACTTGCGTGATAGAGGGAAAGTCCGGCAACACCACCGATCAGAACTGCGACAGCCTGACGCAGACCGGCCTCGGCATAGGCACCGAGCGAAATCAGCGCAAGCAGGCCGCCCGCAACGGCGACGACGCTTCCCTGTGACTTGCCAATCGTGACCGCCATAGAATCACTACCCTTTTCCTGCCGCCGATCCTTGCAGCCTATCCCAATCTCAGTGCCGAAAAATTGGGCTTTACCCTTGCATCACCCGCCATATCTTCACAATCCAAAGCCCAATGCCCGCACTACACATTGCCAACACCTTTTTGTGTTTTGCAGTTCATGAGAAGGCTGCGGATTTTTAGCGGTGAGTATTCATTCGGCTGCCTGCTGCCGTTCGCGTCGTCCTGAGACCGCACGGTAGCTGCCAGCATGGGAAACGAGAAGGCCAGACATGCGTCTCAGCGATCAATTTGGATATGATCTCACTCTCACGGACAAGGACGCCGTGGCGGCCTGGAACGCGACCGTGCTGGCCTTTCTGGCGCATGGAAAGACCACACCGGTCCATCTGGAAACCTGTCTCGGCCTGAGCCCGGATTTCGCACTCGGCCACGCTGCGCGGGGGATGTTCTGCCTTCTGCTCGGACGCAAGGAGCTGAATGCGACCGCCGGCGAGTGTCTGAAGATTGCAAAGACATCCGCCCGGAACACGCCGATTACCGATCGCGAGGCAGCCTTTGTCCAGGCGCTTGATGTCTGGCTTGACGGTTTCCCCTCCAGATCGGCGGACATCCTGGATGCCATGCTGGTTCGTGTGCCCGAAGATGCTTTCATGATGAAGCTCATCCATGCGATCCGTTTCGTCCTCGGCGATGCCGCCGGCATGCGCCAGTCCATCGACCGGGTTTATTCCGCCTACGACGAAAAGCACCCCGCCTATGGCTATCTGCTGGGGTGCCGGGCGTTCTCGCTCGAGGAAACCGGAGACTACCGGCTAGCCGAGGCGTCGGGACGCAAGGGCCTGGAGTTTGCCAGGGACGATGCCTGGGGCCTGCATGCGGTCGCGCATGTGCATGACATGACGGGCCGCTCCGAGGAAGGTGTCGGCTGGCTGGAAAACCATCCCGACGGATGGGCCCACTGCAACAATTTCGGCTACCATGTGTGGTGGCACCTCGCGCTGATGTATCTCGACCAGGGACAGGCAGACAAGGCGCTGGCGCTCTACGATGCCGATATCCGCAAGGACAAGACGGACGACTACCGCGATATTTCCAACGCGGCCTCGCTTCTCGTCCGGCTCGAACTGGAAGGCGTCGATGTCGGGTCCCGCTGGGAGGAAATCGCGCAGCTGTCCGACAAACGCGCCGAAGACGGGTGCAACGTCTTCGCCGATCTCCATTACCTGCTGGCGCTTTTGAACGGTGGCCGGCGCATGGGTGCGGACAGGTTGCTGACCGGTCTGAAGGAACGCTCGAAGACCGAAACCGATCTCGGACGCATCTCGGCGGATGCCGGGCTGCCGACAGGCCTCGGCCTGGAGCAGTACCGGAAAGGCAACTATGCCTCCGCCTTTTCGCTGCTGACTTCTGCCCGGGACAATCTTCATACGATCGGCGGGTCCCATGCGCAACGCGACGTCTTCGAACGCATCACGATCGACGCTGCCCTTCGCGCAGGCTTTTCGAGCGAAGCGGAAACCATTATCAAGAGCCGCAGCGGCAAGCGTGGCGCGCTCGACCGCTTCGCCGAGCAACGGCTCGAGATCTGCGGCAAGATGCAAAAGGCCGAGCAGGTTATGGAAGACGAGAACCTCAGGGCGGCCAATTCCTATTGATGGAATTGTCCGGCCCGAGAGGCTGAAATTTCTGGATTTGACGTGAACGCACACACACAAACGAAACGCCCGCGCGACCCGCGACTCGATTTCTTTCGCGGGATCGGGATGTTCATCATTTTCATTGCCCATGTGCCGTGGAACTGGTGGACCCTGTGGATCCCTGCGCGTTTCGGCTTTTCCGACGCGACTGAGATATTCGTTTTCTGTTCCGGCATGGCGTCAGCTCTCGCGTTCGGCAAGACATTCGACGTCTACGGATGGGGTATCGGCGCCGCACGTGTCGTACAACGCATGTGGCAGGTTTACTGGGCCTTCATCGGACAGTTCCTGGTGATCGCCGTCGGCCTCGTGATGGTGCACGAAAGCGGCTTCCTGAACGATTGCTGCGGACTGACCCAGGACTACGTCAATTCGCTGAACCTCTGGCATCTCTACAACAAGACGGAGATTGCCCTGCCCGGCCTCATGACGATGACATGGGTGCCCAACTACTTCGACATCCTGCCGATGTATGTGGTGATCCTGGCGCTGATGCCGGCCATCATGCTGATTGCCCGCTATTCCGTGCCCGGCGCCTTCGCATTCTCGATCGGTCTGTGGCTTGCCTCGCAGTTCGGCCTGCTCGACCTGCCGGCGGAACCCTGGTCGGAGCGCAAGTGGTTCTTCAATCCGTTTGCCTGGCAAATGCTGTTCTTCACCGGGTTCGCGTTCATGCGCGGCTGGATCCCGGCTCCACCGGTGAACCGCAACCTGATCCTTGCGGCCCTCGCGGTCATCCTGATCACGGTTCCCTTCGCCTATTTCCGCATTCACAGCGAAAACCACCTGGACGTCGTCTGGGCACGTGACGTGCGAGAGGCGATCAGACCGCTCTGGGTCAAGACCGAATTCGGCATCCTGCGCTACGTGCACTTCCTGGCGCTGGCCTATGTTGCCTGGGTGGCAGCCGGCGAACACGGCAAGTACCTTCTCGGCCACGGTGCCCTTTGGGGGGGATTCGTGCGCGTTGTCCAGAAAGTGGGCCAGCAGTCCCTGGCCGTCTTCATGGCCAGCCTGGTCATCGCCCAGACGGTCGCCATCCTTCGGGACATGGCCTGGGCGCGCGGCGAGTGGACAGCACAGATCTACACCAATTTCGGCGGCTTCCTGGCCCTGATCGCGGTTGCCTACGTGGTTGCCTGGTTCAAGGGCCAGCCCTGGCGCAAGCCGCCTGCAGTGCCGGGCAAGTCAGCTGGAAAGTCGCAGGGCTCTTCCCCGCAGGCGAGCGGTTCGGCGAGTACCGAAGAAACATCTCGGACGGCTAAAGACCCGGCACTCGTTTAGGCCATACCATTGCGGCCTGGTTCATCAGGGTATGACCTCGGGTCATCGCGAAGACCCGGGCGAGCTTTGCGTGTCTACTTCCTCCGGGCATCAGCAAGCCAATCCCGAACCCGTGCTCAAAGGTCTTCCTGCCTATTGAGGCGAACCGGTCAAAACATCGAGCCGAAAAAGAAAAAGCCCTGACCGCCTGGCGATCAGGGCAACACGTCTCAATATCACTCAAATCCGGTCTTCGGAGATCAGCCGCCGAAGTCGTCGAGCATGATGTCTTCGCGGTCTACTCCCAGTTCGAGCAGCATGTTGATGACCGAAGAGTTCATGATGGGCGGTCCGCACATGTAGAACTCGCAGTCCTCGGGTGACGGGTGGTTCTTCAGGTACTCGTCGTAGAGCACGTTGTGGATGAACCCGGTGTAGCCGGACCAGTCGTCCTCCGGCAACGCATCGGACAGCGCCACGTGCCATTCGAAATTCTCGTTTTCAGCCGCCAGATCGTCGAAATCCTCGACAAAGAACATCTCGCGCTTGGAGCGCGCGCCGTACCAGAAGCTGATCTTGCGCTTCGACTTCAGACGCTTGAGCTGATCGAAGATGTGGCTGCGCATCGGCGCCATGCCGGCGCCGCCGCCGATGAACACCATTTCCTTTTCGGTCTCGCGCGCGAAGAACTCGCCGAAGGGACCAGAAATGGTAACCTTGTCGCCCGGTTTCAGGTTGAAGATGTAGCTTGACATCTTGCCTGGAGGAATGCCGGACGATCCGGGAGGCGGAGACGCCACGCGCACGTTCAGCATGATCATCCCCTTTTCCTCGGGGTAGTTTGCCATGGAATAGGCGCGTTCCAGCGGTTCGGAAACGACGGATTCATATTGCCAGAGATTGAAGCGGTCCCAATCTTCGCGATATTCCTCCTCGACATCGAAGTCGGTGTATTTGAGGGCGTGCTGTGGTGCCTCGATCTGGATATAGCCGCCTGCACGGAAGTTGACGTCTTCGCCTTCCGGCAGCTCCAGAACCAGCGCCTTGATGAAGGTTGCCACGTTCTCGTTGGAGCGGACGGTGCACTCCCATTTCTTGACGCCGAAGACTTCCTCGGGAACCTCTATCTCCATGTCCTGCTTGACGGCAACCTGGCATGACAGGCGATCGCCACAGGCTGCCTCGCGCTTGGTGATGTGGCTTTCCTCGGTCGGCAGGATCGAGCCGCCGCCGGAAAAGATCTTGACCCGGCACTGAGCACAGGTTCCGCCGCCGCCGCAGGCTGACGGCACAAACAGCTTCTGTTCGGCGAGGGTCTGCAGCAGTTTTCCGCCGGCCGGGACGGAGATCGTTTTCTCGCCGTTGATGCTGATATTGACATTGCCGGTCGACACGAGCTTGGAACGCGCGCCGAGAATGATCGTGACGAGCGCCAGCACGATCAGGGTAAAGAGCAGAATGCCGAGTCCGAATGTGGCCACAAGGCTCTCCCGTTACAGTTTGACGCCGCTGAAGGACATGAAGGCGAGCGCCATCAGTCCGGCAGTGATAAAGGTGATGCCCAGACCCTGAAGGCCTTCAGGAATGTCGGAGTATTTCAGTTTTTCCCGAACGCCGGCCATGGCCGTGATTGCCAGGGCCCAGCCGAAACCGGAAGAAAGCCCGTACGTGACCGACTCGGTGAAATCGTAGTCGCGTTCCACCATGAACAGCGATCCGCCGAGAATGGCGCAGTTCACCGTGATCAGGGGCAGGAACACGCCGAGCGCGTTGTAGAGTGGCGGGAAGTACTTATCGAGAACCATCTCCAGGATCTGCACCAGCGCCGCGATCACGCCGATATAGGAAATCAGGCCGAGGAAAGTCAGGTCGACATCGCTGAACCCGGCCCAGGCGAGCGCGCCGGGCGCAAGCAGATAGTTGAGGATGATGTTGTTGGCCGGAACCGTGATCGCCTGGACGATCATGACCGAAATGCCGAGACCGATCGCGGTCGAGATCTTCTTCGACACGGCGATGAAGGTGCACATGCCCAGAAAGAAGGACAGCGCGAGGTTCTCGACGAAGATCGCCTTGACGGCTAGGGAGACCAGATGTTCCATCAGTGCGCGTCCACCACCTGGATCTTGTATTCGGGTTCCTCAACCTGTTCAGGCTTCCAGGTCCGGAACGCCCAGATCAGCAGCCCGATGATGAAGAAGGCCGACGGCGGCAGCAGCAGCATGCCGTTGGGAACATACCAGCCGCCGTTGTTCACGGTCTGCAGGATGTTGAACCCGAAAAGGCTGCCTGCCCCGAAGAGCTCACGGATGAAACCGACCAGCATCAGGATCAGGCCGTATCCCAGACCGTTGCCGACGCCGTCGATGAAGGAGGCGGCCGGCGGGTTCTTCATGGCGAAGGCTTCCGCCCGGCCCATGACGATGCAGTTTGTGATGATCAGGCCGACGAAGACCGACAGGGTCTTCGAAATCTCGTAGGCATAGGCTTTCAGGACCTGGTCCACGATGATGACGAGAGACGCGATGATCACCATTTGCACGATGATCCGGATCGAGCCCGGGATGTGATTGCGCAACATCGAGATGAACATCGATGAGAAACCGGTCACCAGGGTCACCGCGATCGCCATCACCAGCGAGACCTGAAGCGACGAGGTCACGGCCAGGGCAGAACAGATCCCGAGAACCTGCAGCGTGATGGGATTGTTGTCGACCAGTGGATCGATCAGCATCTGTCTTCTGGTCTGCGCCATCAGATCTCTCCTGCTTGCAGTTTGGCCAGGAAGGGCGCATAGCCCGCCTCGCCCATCCAGAAACGCACGAGGTTATCAACGCCGACCGAGGTTAGCGTTGCGCCTGCCAGCGCGTCCACATGATATTCTTCCCCCTGCGGCGGGGCTGTCTTGGCTACGGTTATCAGCAGATTGCCGCTGTCGTCGGCGAGCTTCTTGCCGTTCCAAAGGGCCTTCCAGCGCGGATTGTCGACTTCCGCCCCCAGCCCGGGCGTTTCCGCGTGCTGGTAGAACTGCAATCCGTAGATGTCGTTGCCGTTCGCCTCGAGCGAAATGAACCCGTACAGCGTCGACCAGAGGCCATAGCCGTGCAGCGGCAGGATCACCTTGTCCAGGCTGCCGTCGTCCTTGCGCAGGAGATAGACCGTGACGAACTTTGACTGGCGGCCGATCGATGCCGGATCGTTCTCCAGGGCGATGGACGTTTCCGGATCGCTGGCAGCGGCAAGGTCGTCGAAGGTCGCCGGGTCGAATGCATCCGCGAACTCGCCGGTCGCCAGTTCAAGGACATGCGGTTCGAAGACCTTGAACGCTTCTGCAACATCGGTGCCGGGTTCATAGCGGCCGGCGACCTGCAGAATGTTGATCTGCTTGTCCTTCAGCGCATTCACTGCCTGGAGCGGACGCAGGGAGACGGCGGCCGCCGACACGATCATGGACGCGACCAGGCACAGCGATACGGCCACGAATACCGTCTTGGGGACGGAGTCTGCCGGCAAGTCGAGAAACCGCCGCACGAAGCCCTTCTTCTGGCTGTTTTCGTTCTGTCCGGTGTCTTCAGGCATTTCGCTTCGCCCTGCGTTTGATGTTGGCCTGCACGACGAAATAGTCGATCAGCGGTGCGAACACGTTGCCGAACAGGATCGCCAGCATCATGCCCTCCGGGAACGCCGGGTTGATCACCCGGATCATGACGACCATGAAACCGATCAAGGCGCCGTATATGTACCGCCCCATGTTGGTGTGGGACGCGGAGACCGGTTCGGTGACCATGAAGGCGAGGCCGAAGGCGTATCCGCCGACAACCAGATGCCAGTACCAGGGCATGGCGAACATCGGGTTGGTATCCGAGCCGATCAGGTTGAGCAGCGTGGAAAACGCGATCATGCCCGCAAGGCAGCCGACGACAAGGCGCCAGTTGGCGATCTTGGTCACAAGCAGGAAGGCGAGGCCGATCAGGCAGGCAAGGGTCGAGGTTTCGCCGATGCTGCCCTGGATGATGCCGAGGAAGGAATCCATCCAGGTCATGCCGTGCGCGGCCAGTTGGGCGTAGCCGTCCGATGCGGAGACGGACAGCGCCGTCGCGCCGGAAAACCCGTCAACCGGCGTCCAGATGGTGTCGCCCGACATCTGCGCAGGATAGGCGAAATAGAGGAACGCACGGCCGGTGAGCGCCGGGTTGAGGAAGTTCTTGCCGGTTCCGCCGAAGACTTCCTTGCCGATGACGACGCCGAACACGATCCCGAGGGCAACCTGCCAGAGCGGCGCGGTCGGCGGCAGGATCAGCGCATAAAGCATCGAGGTCACGAGAAAACCTTCGTTGACCTCATGGCCGCGCACGGTCGCGAAGACCACTTCACAAATGCCGCCGGCGACCAGCGTGGTGATGTAAATGGGCAGGAAATAGAGCAGACCGTGCACGAAATTCGCAAACGGATTGGCCGGATTGAACCCGATCCCCAGCGCTTCGATGATCCAGGCACGCCATCCGGACGCGCCATAGGTCGCGATCGCGTGGTTTGCCTGGAAGCCGATATTGTAGAGCCCCACCAGAATGCAGGGGATCGTCGCAATGACCACGTAGGTCATGATGCGCTTCATGTCGATGTAGGATCGCGCGTGCGGCGCCGCGGTGGTGACGGTCCGCGGCGTATAAAGGAAGCTTTCCACCATCTCGTAGACAGGGAAGAGTTTCTCGTATTTTCCGCCCTTTACGAAAAGCGGCTCAATGCGGTCAAAGAAGCTGCGCAGACCCAAAACCTAGCCCTCTTTTTCGATCTTCGACAGGCAATCACGGAGCGCAATGCCATATTCATATTTCGCGGGGCAGGCAAAGCCTACCAGTCCGAGATCTTCCTCGTCCAGTTCCAGTGCACCAAGCGCCTGCGCCTGGTCGGTGTCCATGACCAGGAGCGCGCGCAGGAGCTGGGTCGGCAGGTAATCCTGCGGCATCAGTTCCTCGAACGTCCCGAGCGGAACCATCGCCCGGCGGCCGCCGTTCAGGTTCGATGTCAGCGCATAGAGTTTCTTTGAAAACGCGGAGCCCAACACGGGCTGAAAGGCGTATTTGGACGGCATCGGCAGGATCCAGCCCATCGGGATCTGCTTGTGATCTTCCTCGATGACGGTCATTTGCCTTGCGTAGCGTCCGAGATAGGCGCTCGGTCCCTCGCCCAGACGTCCGCTCAGCACCGATCCGGAAATAAGCCGCACGGGTTCGTCGCCGGTGATCTCGCCGTCTGCCAGTTCTTCCATCGATGCACCGGCAATCGTCCGCACCAGCCTCGGCCTGGCGCAGCGCGGGCCGGACAGGGCAATCACGCGGTTCGGATCGAATTGCCCCGTCTCGAGCAGCTTCCCGATCGCGATGACGTCCTGATAGCCGATGCTCCAGATCGTCTTTTCAGCGCTCGGCGCATCCAGGAAATGGATGTGCGTTCCGGCGAGCCCCGCCGGATGCGGTCCGGAAAACCCGGCGACTTCGACACCGGACATGGTCAGGCCGGGGATCTCGGCCCCCGTTTCGCAGCAAAGATAGGTCTTTCCGTCGCTCAAGGACCTGATTGCCTCGAGCCCCTTTTCGAACGCGGCCCCGTTTTCTCCGATGATAATGGCAGGGTCGGCGGCCAGCGGTTCGGTGTCGGTCGCGGTCACGAACAACGCCGCCGGCCGGGTCGCCGGGTCCGGTACCTTCGAATAGGGACGGGTGCGGAAGGAGGTCCAGAGACCGGAAGCGCAGAGCCGCTCAACGAGACCGGACGCTTCACCCAGATCGCCGACACCGGAGAAATCGACCGGGTCGGCCGCACTGTCGTCGATGTCGATCACCACGCTGATCAAGACGCGCCGCGCGCCGCGATTGATCGCTCTGACGCGGCCAGCGACGGGCGACACGATCATCACGTCGGGCATATCTTTATGGAAGAACAGGGGCGTTCCGACGCCGACCGTGTCGCCTTCGCCAACAAGCAGACGCGGCTTCAGGCCGATATAGTCTTCCGCCAGAACCGCAGCGGAGTTGGTCTTGGGCCCGTCGCTGATCTCTTGAACGGGCGCGCCCGTTATCGGCAGATCCAGACCTTTTTTGAGCTTGAAGCTTTGCACGCACCCGGCCTCCAGAAAATTCTAGCCCCGCATATGCTATGTTTTTGCCTCGGTCAAAAGAACTAATTTGCCTGTGGACAAAATTTTTTGGTTGAATTGGCCGGCAAAACCAATGAAAAGCGCGAGTGGACATGCGACACATGTCGCTCATGATCTACCGGAGACTGGTACCGTGCCCACTGATATCTTATTTTCCCGGCGCAGCTTCATCCTGATGTCGCTGTCCTTGGCCGCCTGCAAGGGCGGAGCGGATATTCTGGAACTTTCCGGTTCCACGATGGGAACAGGCTATTCGGTAACGGCCGTCGATCATGACCGGCAGGTTGACAAGGCCGCCCTGCAAAAGGCGATCGGAAAAAGCCTCGCAAGTGTGAATGCGCAGCTGTCCAACTGGGACCCGGCTTCGGAAGTTTCCCGTTTCAACACGTTGAACTCCACCGACCCGATGCAGGTGTCGGAAGGCCTTGCCAAGGTGGTTCTGGCGTCCAAGGACGTCAATCACGCCAGCGACGGGCAATTCGACATCACGCTCGGTCCGGTGATCGAGGCCTGGGGCTTCGGCGCCACCAAGCCGGGCATCCACGCCGAACCCGACACGCTTGTTCTTGCAGCCGCCAAAGGCTCGGCAGGCCAGACGGATGGACTGGCCGTCCAGGGCACGACCCTGCGCAAGACACGTCCGGACACACAGATCTACGTGCCCTCGGTCGGCAAGGGCTACGGCGTCGACCAGATCGCAGAGGTGGTCAGGTCTTTCGGTCTTACGGATTTCATGGTCGAGATCGGCGGAGACATCTACGTCTCCGGTCGCAATGCGGACGGTATGGAATGGCAGATCGGCATTGAATCGCCGAATGCGCTGTCACGCCAGACCTTCCAGGTCGCCAGCGTGTCCAATCTCGGCATGGCCACGTCCGGCGACTACCGGAACTATTTCGAGCAGGACGGCAAGCGCTTTTCGCATATCATCGATGCCCATACCGGCCGGCCGATCACGCACAAGACGGCGTCCGTGACGGTTCTGGCGGAAAACACGATGATGGCGGACGCCTGGTCGACCGCTCTTCTCGCCGCAGGTACGGAACGCGGGCTTGAGATTGCCAACCAGCGCGATCTGGCGGTAATGTTCATCGATCGGAAATCGGACGCGCCGAACAGCGGCTTCGTGACGGCAACAAGCAATCGCTTCAAGGCGCTACAGGCCTGATAAGACAACCGGGTTGAGATCCTGATGACCTTCGTTCTGGCATTTGCGCTTCTGCTTGTCGTCGTTGTCGGCATGGCCATCGGCGTGATCTTTTCCGGACGGACCATCAAGGGAAGCTGCGGTGGCCTGAACGCGATCGCGGATGCGGATCACTGCCTGGTCTGCAAAAAGGAAATCGATCCGGACAGCCCCTTGCGCGACCGCCTTGCGTCCTGCCCGCGGGCGCGGAAAATGCGCGCGCAGATGGAAGGCTGAGATCCGGCCGCCCGGATCAGCTGTTTGCCGCAACCGGTATGAACGCCACGACGGCCAGGCAAACGCCCGCGAGCACCCCGAAAAGCCAGAGTTTCCATCTCGGTCCCTCGTTGACCCAGACACGCCGGTACTGAAAGCCGGCGAAACAGGCCAGAACGAACAGGCTTGTGGCAACAAACGGGGAGAGTATCAAATCTTCCAATTTGAAGAGTTCCTTAAACAGGCATGTTTCGGCTAAGCTGATCGTCAAGTCCGCAGAGGGACAGACAGAAGGGAGCCAAAATCATGCCAAGCTCTTATCAGGCCCCGAGCCGTAAAGACAAGATGCAAGCGACAACCCACAGCCAGTCCTCGCAAACCAACACGACGAACGAGGCGGCGTCCGTGCGCAAGATCCTCGCCTCGAAGGGGCAGGAGGTTTTCGCCCTCCGCCCCCAGAACACGCTCCTGGAAGCGGCCGAAATGCTGCGGGACAAGCGGATCGGCGCGCTGATCGTCAAGGATGCAGCCGGTGAACTCCAGGGCATCCTGTCGGAGAGGGACATCGTGCGCAGGCTCGCGGAGACCCCGGGGGAAACGCTCAAGCAGACGGTCGGGGACATCATGACACGCGACGTGGAGGTCTGCGGGCCGGATGATCCGCTGATTTCGCTGTTGCGCAAGATGACGGAAGGACGGTTCCGCCACATGCCCGTCGTCGAAAACGGTGCTGTCGTCGGCATGGTCACGATCGGCGACGTCGTGAACTACCGTCTTACCGAACTTGAATACGAGTCGCTGCAGCTGAAACAGCTTATCGTCGGCTGACCAAAAGCAAACGCGGCCCCGCCGGAGCCGCGTCTTGTCTCCTATGGCCGCCACATGGCGCTTTCCGCTGCGCTGAACGCGGATATCAGCTCACCGATACGGCGTGCGCTCAGTGTAGCGACGCCATTTCCAGCTCCGCCTCGAAGGCGTTTGCAACGGCTGCTTCGCGGCTGTCGGCAAGCAGGATCGGCGTGCCGTCCGCATTCTGCAGCGCGTAGAGCGTCACGTTGTCGTGCAAGGGCGGGACGTCCGGAAACATCTCCTTCAGGTCTCCGGCCTTGATCGGCTTGATGTAGGCAACATCGCCCGTACCAAGTTCGGTCAATTCGTCCGCAGACATGAATTCGGACAAAATGGTCTGGTCTGCCCAGTCCGGGCTATTGGGATCGTGCATCAGTCTTTCTCCGTTCTTTTTGCCGACGAGGGTCTATTCGCCGCTGGAGATTTCTATTTTTCTTATAACGCGTTCCGGTTCGGGACGCGCCAGGTCGATGGACAAAAGGCCATCTTTCAGGTCAGCACCCAGGATCTCGATGCCTTCGGCCAAAACGAACGCCCGCTGAAACTGCCGCGCGGCAATGCCGCGATGCAGATATTCGCGAGACTTGTCGTCGACCTGCCTGCCGCGAATGACCAACTGGCTTTCTTCCACCGAAACATCAAGCTGCTCCCGGGTGAAGCCGGCGACCGCAAGCGTGATGCGAATGACATCGCTACGGCCCTCGACCTTCGGGAGACGTTCGATGTTATAGGGCGGATAGCCGTCATTGGCGGCTTTTGAAACGCGATCGAGCACACGTTCGATATCGTCGAACCCGAGCATAAACGGGCTGGAAAACGCTGACATGCGTGACATCCTCAAAGTCCTTGTCGAAGCGACCTTGCACCCGGACCCAATCAGGCATCCGGGCAGGAACCAACCGGCTCCATTCGTCAGTAAATATGGAGCCTAGTTAAAATTGATTCAAGGCGAGCGGTCATTTCCGCCGTTTTCGCGGGCTTGCCGGGCAGGTTTTCACAATTCGGACCGCAGAACCGGGTCTGTTTTCAACAGCTTTCCCAGGGCGGACAGAGCCTGGCGGACCGCCGGTTCATGCCGCTCGTCCTGGTGCATGACGAGCCATCTTTCAGTCTGAAGATCAGCGATCGGGTCGCCCTGGCGCACAAGGTCGGCAAACGCCTCGCCGACGAACATCGGCAACAGCATGCGCCCTGCGCCCTGCCGGACCAACGGCAGGGCATGCATGGCCCGGTTCACCGTAATCGTGACTTCCTCACCGTGATGGTCGCGTATCCAACTGCCGGTCGGGAAATGGGCCTCATCCTCGACGACGCCGATCCAGCCAATCTCGGACGCCGCCCTGACCGATGCTGCCTGGTAGACGGCATATCTGACGGTTCCGATCTTTTTGCCGGCAAGCCATTCCTGTTTCGGCCGCCGGCTTCTCACGCCGATATCGATCTGCCGCCGGGCAACGTCCCGGCTGCGCGGATCGGCCAGAAACTCCGGCACCCAGGGGTCATCCTGCGACCAGAAAGCGCCGATATTGTCCATGAGCAGACGCGCGGTCCAGTCACCTGCGGAGATGCGAACCCGCCTTTTCGTGCTGCCGCTTTCCCGCCACGCCGAAATCGCGCGGGCGGCGTCATCCATATCCTCCAGACGAACCAGCAGGTCCCGGCCGGCGGATGTCAGCTGATACCCGCGCGCCTCGCGCTCCACCAGCCTCACGTTCAGGCTTCTTTCAAGAGACGCGACACGCCTGCCAAGTGTCGCGGCGCTCACCCCCGTCTGCTCGGCGGCACCGGCAAGACCGCCGGCCCTGGCGACTGCGAGAAAGAGCCTCAGATCCTCCCAATCCATGTTTTGTTTCATTTTTGAAATCTCAATTTCAATTCAAAAACATGCAGATAAGCGTATTTCGTGGGAGATTATGCATCACATATCCCTTCAAAATCAAATATGAGAGGAATTTCAGATGACAATTCCAAGTACGGTTTTGCCCACCGGGACGACCGGTTGCAAAGGGTGCCACGCCTGGAACGACCCGCGCAGAAGCCTCTATCCGCATCATGCGGAACTCTGGCCGGAGGACCTTCCCGAGCATGTCTGGTTCGAAAGACAGGCGATCAAGCTCAGACAGGAGAAACAGCGCGCCTGGGTGCGTGCCTTTTTCCGGTTTCGCTGGCTCGGTGCGGTGGCCGCCTTCGTTCGTGCACCGTGCCTGCCGGGGCTCGTGCCTGAAGACCCGATGGAGCGTCGGACCGCATGCAAAACGCCGGAACGCGATCGGATCGGGGACCACGGCGATACTGGATGAAGAGGCTGCGCCCTTCGAGGCGCAGCCCGTCGCCGAAGGTCAGTCGGCCGAACCGGCCAGCAGGTGGCTGCCATGCGGGTTGTCGATGACCATTTTCCAGGATCCGTCCGGCTGCCTGCGCAAGACAGCTATCGACAGCCCCGCCGCCTCGACCGGTTTGCCGTCCGGAGCGGTTCCCTTCATCTGCCAGGGCGCGATGTGAACCGCAATGTCGCCCTCCACGATGACTTCGTGACCGGAATAGGAAAATTTCGGTGAAACGGCCAGGAATTGTTGAAAGGCCATTTTTGCGCCGTCTGGGTTTGAAACGGGCTTGCCCGGCTCGAACATGATGGTCTGATCGGCCTCGTAGGTCTGCATGACCGTGTCAAGATCGCCTGCCTCGAACGAGCCTGTCATTTTTCCGATAAGGGCCAGAACGTCTTCCTGATCCTGTGTCATCTTTTCTGTTCCTTGTGCAATTGCCGGGACGGCAAGGGTTTAAAATGCGATCACGGCCGCGGCCGTTGCTGCGTGACTTCGATGTTTCATGGGAGCTTCTTTCATGGATGAGGCAAAGCGGCGCCAGTCCCGCTCGTTACCAAGCCGGTTGGGGTGTTCTGTTCAGGGTTTCAGTTTCTGGCGAATCTGTGCCGGAAGCGGTGCTAGCGCCCCGGCGACAGAATTCTGGTAAGCTCGCTACGGATATCTTCTGGGCAGTCCCGATGCGGCACCGCCTGCTGGAGCTTGAAGGTCTTCAGGTCTTCGACCACGGCCCCGATCTCGTCCCTTGCATCGGAATAAGAGAGACGCGAACCGGCCGAATTCGGATAGGCCCCGGACTGCACCCGCCCGGCCTCTAAGGCGGCGGGCAAGCGTTTGCGGCAACTGCATTTCGTGGTCTCGCCGACGAGACCGCAATGACGGGAGGTGAAAGCGATCACCTCTGCACGGGCGCGCGACAGCCGCTTGCGGTAGGCCGCCGGCTCCAGCTCCAGGATCATGCAGGCTTCGGACTGGTCCAACTCGAAGACGTCGCCGAGCACATAGGCGAGCCGGAGGTCCATCGACAGGCACAGGAGCATCGCCATGGTGCAGGAGACCCGCAACTCGTTCAGAAGCAGCGCCTGATCGGGTGCCTCCGGCGGATCTGCAACAAGACCTGTTTCCAGATCGGCGGCGAACATCTCGAAGGTGAGGCCGGGATCGCGGTCGCGCAGCTTCTTCGCGCCGAGGATATGGCGGATGGCGATCCGGTAGGCCCAGGTTGAAAATGCGCTCTCGGCGCGGAACGTGGACAGTTTCGTCAGGATCCGGATCAGGATTTCCTGTGTCGCCTCAGCGGCATCTTCCGGATTGACCAGCACCCTGCGTGCAAGGTTGTAGATCCGGTCCTGGACGCTCAGGAGAACCTCTTCCACGGCTTGCCTGTCGCCACCCTGTGCGGCCTTGATCACTGCCGGTGATACATCTGCAATTGTCATCTCGCGATCCTGTTTTGCGGTCCTTCACAGTGTTAGAGGGCAGTCCACCGGAATGTGTGACATATTTTTTTGATCACCGCGCGGCTTGCACGAACGGACATGAAACGTCACTCTGCGCTGCCGTTCCCAGCGTGCTGTTCAGACACGAGCTTCCGATGACCCGCGACGAATTCGATGCCTTCTGCAAATGCCTGCCTGCAACGACCCACGTGATCCAATGGGGCAACGCCTCCGTCTGGAAGGTCGGCGGCAAGATCTTCGCGATCTGCTCGCGCTGGGGCGATGGCGATCACCAGCGGATCGGGTTCAAGTGTTCCGACATGTCCTATGCGCTGCTCATCCAGCAGGAAGGCCTGATCCCCGCCCCTTATCTTGCCCGTGCAAAGTGGGTGCAGATGGAAAAGGCAGGCGCGCTTTCCGAAGAGGACCTGAAGGCCTATATCGTTGCCGCCCACAAGATCATCGCGGCAAAACTCACAAAAAGAGCCCGGAAAGAACTCGGCCTTGGAGACTGACTTCACCGGAAAATGGCGCTCGCTGTCGCTCCTGATGGTGGCGGAAGTTGCCGGGATGGGCCTGTGGTTCATGTCCGCAGCGATCCTGCCCGACCTCACCCGCGAGTACCCGATTTCCGAAATGCGGCAGGCGGCGCTTTCCAGCGCCGTTCAGATCGGGTTTGTCGCCGGTGCGCTCGCCTCCGCGCTCCTGGGGCTGGCCGACCGGATCGATCCGCGCCGGCTGTTTGCCTTTTGCGCGATCACGGCTGCGCTGTTCAATGCCAGTCTTCTGGTCGCGGAACCCGGGGGCACCATCTCGATCCTGGCAAGGTTTGCGACGGGCGCGCTGCTTGCCGGTGTCTATCCGGTGGGCATGAAGATCGCCGTCGGCTGGGGCCAGAAGGACCGGGGTTTTCTGGTCGGCGCGCTTGTCGGTGCCCTGACACTCGGTTCGGCGGCACCACACCTCCTGGCGCTTCTGGGTGGCGCCGACTGGCGCTGGAGCCTGACCGTCGCCTCGCTCGCCTCCGCAATCGGCGGCGTCCTCTGCCTGTTCGCAGGTCTCGGACCGTTTCATGCCAGGGCTCCGCGCATGAAGATCGACGCGATCTTCACAGCCTGGACCAATGCCAGGATACGCTATGCCTATGCCGGTTATCTCGGTCACATGTGGGAGCTTTATGCGATGTGGGCCTGGATCGGCGTCGCGCTCACGCTCTCCTTTTCCGCGCATATGGCGGAAAGCGACGCCGTTTCCCTCTCCCGCCTGATCGCCTTTCTGACGATTGCCGCCGGCGGCGTCGCCAGCGTCCTTGCCGGTATTGTCGCCGACCGGGTCGGCAAGGCCAATATAGCGATCCTGGCCATGGCCGTCAGCGGCACCGCTGCGGTCGCCTCCGCCCTCACCTTCGGCGGCCCCGTCTGGCTGACGATCCTGTGCGTCCTGATCTGGGGCGCAGCGATCCTGCCGGATTCCGCGCAGTTCTCCGCCCTCGTCGCCGACTACGCCCCGCCCGAACAGGCCGGCAGCCTGATGAGCTTCCAGACCGCCCTCGGCTTTGCGCTGACCTTCTTCACCGTCCAGCTCACACCTCTCGGCGCAGACCTGATCGGCTGGCCGGGCATGTTCGCCCTGATGGCCATCGGCCCGGCGCTCGGAATCCTGGGCATGTTGCGGCTGAAGCGGATCGGTTGAGAGGTAAGCCGCAAATTCTGTGCCCTGCCGCTCATCCTTCGAGACAGGCCTATGACCTTCCTCAGGATGAGGTCTTGCGGATGTGAGCGGAAACGTCTGAGGCACAGTCTTCCGTTGTCATCCCTGCGAAGGCAGGGATCCAGTATCCCCTTGTCAGACCGTCTTCATGCTTTGCTATACGCACGGATTACTGGTTCCCGGTCTTGCCGCTTGTGCGGCGAACCGGGACGACAACTTGCGTATGGCCCAGCCTGCGAGACAAGTTCCCGGCCCTCCTCAGGTTGAGGGAAAGTGTGAGTGACACAGCCTTGCCATCGTCATCCCGGCCAAACGCAGCGCGAGCCGGGATCGGGGAGACAAAAGTCAGCAGGAAAGAAAGGCACACACCTCGGCTCACCGGCCCCGGATCTTACTCGCGTTCGTCCGGGGTGACGACAGAATGCCAGGACCTTGGGCTTTCAGTCTTCCGATTTGCGTCTTTTTTCTTTGTCATCCCTGCGAAGGCAGGGATCCAGTATCCGCTTGCCTGAACGTCTTTATCACTAACCAACCCCACGGATTACAGGTTCCCGGTCTTGCCGCCAGAGCGGCAAACCGGGACGCCGAGAGGGTTCGCAATTCACATCACCAGCTCAAACTCCGCATGGCCGAAATCCTTGCCGTTGATCCGCAGGCTGACCGCCTGTGTTCCGCCGTAGTAGACCCGCGTGGTGATCGGACGGATGGCATGATTGCGGGACAGGGACACCGTCTCTCCCGGCTCCAGCTTCACTTTCGTCCACTTGAAGACTTTCGGTGCGCGCGTTCCGTTGGCCTTCTTGAAATGAACCAGATAGTCGATCACGAGGTCCTGCGGCTTCCCGGCCGTGGACGTCAACCCGGCCTCGAAGGACAGCGCGTTGCCGTAAGTGACGGCCGGTGTCCTGACGAGCGGACCTTCAACACGGATCTCCGGCGGGTTCAGCCCGAAGGCCGTCAGCGTTCCGGCATGGCCCTGCTTGATGAGGGAACGGCAAGCGTGGCGCACCAGCTTCTGCCTGTTTTTGCCGGCACCTTTCAGCCAGCGTTTGGCGATCTCCGCGACAAGGTCCGGATGATCCTTGGCAATGTCATTCAGGTGATTGGCGACGGACCGGCGGACATAGTCTTCCGGATCGTCCTTCAGCGCTTCCAGAAGCGGCAGGGCCGGTGTCGGGTCCTCGACGAGCTTCTTCAGCCGCATGCCCCAGGGCAGACGCGGGCGGGTGCCTTCGGAGACGAGCCGGCGGACATGGACGCTGTCGTCCTTCACCCAGGGCGTCATGATGGCGAGCGCCCGCTCCTGATCCCTGTCGAGAAACGGGCGCACCTCGAACTCGGCCGTCGCGCGCTTGGTCATTTCCTTCAGGAGCGCAAAGGACTTGTCGAAGTCCTCCAGGCCAAAATCGGTGACGACCATGCCGAGCGGCATCATGCCCCAGCCCCTGATGCCCTTGTCATCGCTCGCGCGGTCGACGCCTTCGTTTTCCAGCGGGTGCAGGATCGATCCCAGGATCTCGAATTTCGCGTCCAGCGTTCCGGGCAGGATCTTGCCTGTCTGGTCGGCGATCAGCCGCGCGCGCTGTTTCAGTTCGAGGTTTTCCAGTTGGGCCAGGATGGCAGCTTCGTAGGACGCACGGTCGAACCCTTGCAGATGCCGCTCGAAATGCAGCCCCAGGCACTTTACGAGATCCGGCGAGATCTTGTTCTTGAATGGTTCCATCGTCGGTCCTCGCGTGTGACGGTTCATTTCCCCTGTCTTTGCCAGATGCTGACGTTCTGTCCCAGCCTCTTCCTGCCACTCTCCTGACAAGGACCGTCAGGATGAAACCAAAAGGCCACCCCGGTTTCCCGGAGTGGCCTTTTCGAAACGGACAGCACCCTCGTTCGCCATCCGTCCCAAGTCTGATGATATTCAGTCGATCCGACGCCCTGTGTCCACATCGAAGAAGTGCACGTTTTCGGCGGCGGCGTGAAGGAACAGTTTCTCGCCCGGCTCATGTTTGGCGTGGCTGGAGACACGCACGACGATTTCCGGTCCGTCATCCACGAGGCTGCAATAAAGGAAACTCTCCGCACCGATCGGCTCCAGAACATTCACGGTCACTTCCAGCGAAACGCCGTCGCCGGTGCCCGGCGCATCGGTGACTTCCAGATGTTCCGGCCGGATGCCGATCGTGTAGCGGTCCCGTCCCTTGGTGTTCTGACCGGACAGACCGCCGCCTTCTTCGCCGGCAAGACCGTTTTCCCCTGCCTTGACCTTCAGGAGGTTCATGGCCGGCGAGCCGATGAAACTGGCAACGAAGGTCGAGGCCGGCTTGTCATAGACATCGATCGGGGCCCCGATCTGTTCGATGTTGCCGCCGTTCAGGACGATCAGGCGGTCGGCCAGGGTCATGGCCTCCAGCTGGTCGTGGGTGACATAGACGCTGGTGGTGCCGAGCGAGCGCTGCAGGCGCTTGATCTCGACACGCATCTGGACGCGCAGCTTTGCATCGAGGTTGGACAGCGGTTCGTCGAACAGGAACGCGGCGGGTTCGCGCACGATGGCGCGGCCCATGGCAACGCGCTGGCGCTGGCCGCCGGACAGCTGCCGCGGCCGGCGGTCGAGAAAATCGCCGATTTCGAGAATGCGGGCGGCTTCCTTCACGCGGCGGTCGATCTCGTCCTTGGCCATGCCGCGGTTCTTCAGACCGTAGGCCAGGTTGTTGTAGACCGACATGTGCGGATAGAGCGCGTAGTTCTGGAACACCATGGCAATGTCGCGATCGGCCGGATCGACGTCATTGACCAGCCGGTCGCCGATCTTGCATTCGCCCGTCGTGATGTCTTCCAGGCCGGCGATCATGCGCAGCAGGGTCGACTTGCCACAGCCGGACGGCCCGACAAGCACGATGAACTCGCCGTCGGCAATATCGATGGAGACGCCTTTGACGGCCTCCACATTGCCCGCATACACCTTCCGGACGGCGTCGAGAGTAATTGTTGACATAAGTTACCTCTAGTTTCTCACTTGTCGCTCTCGACGAGCCCCTTGACGAACCAGCTTTGGAAAATGACCACGATGAGAACGGGCGGAACGATCGCCAGGATCGCCAGCGCCATTGCCTCGTTGAAGGCCGGGATCTGGGCGCCGACCCAGACCTGCAGGATCTGCTTGATGCCGCGCACCAGCGTGAACAGGCTTTCATCCGTCGTCATCAGGGTCGGCCACAGATACTGGTTCCAGCCAAAGACGAACATGATGATGAAGATCGCCGCGATCATGGTCTGTGACAGCGGCAGCAGGATATCCTTGAAGAACTTCCACGGACCGGCACCGTCGATACGGGCCGCTTCCAGGAGTTCATCGGGAACCGACAGGAAGAACTGACGGAAGAAGAAGGTTCCCGTCGCCGACGCGATCAGCGGGACGATCAGTCCCGAATAGGTGTTCACCATGCCGAGCTGCTGGACGATTTCATAAGACGGCAGTATGCGGACTTCCAGGGGAAGCAGCAGGGTCGCGAAGATGATCCAGAAGCAGAGCGAGGCCATCGGGAAGCGGAAATAGACGATCGCATAGGCCGCGAGCATCGAAATGATGATCTTGCCGATGGCAAAGCCGAGGCCGAGGATCATCGAGTTCTTGAGCATCACGAAGCCGTCGACTTCCTTGGTGAACCCGCCGGCCTGGAACAGCACCGTTTCGTAGTTTTCGAGGAACTTGCCGCCGGGAAGGAACTGAACGCCTTCCTTGTAGACCGTGATGGCATCGTGCGTGCTCGTCATGAGGGTCAGAACGACCGGCGAGACCATGAAGAAAACGCCGACAAGCAGAATGACGTGGTCCCAGATCTGATTCTTTTTCATTTCCGTCTCCTCACGTGTAATGCACACGCCGCTCGATCAGGCGGAACTGTATGATTGTCAGGATGAACACCAGGGCCATCAGGATGACGGACTGTGCCGACGAGCCGCCCAGGTCATTGCCCCGGAACCCGTCGAGATAGACCTTGTAGACAAGGGTCACCGGATTGTTGCCCGGCTCGCCTTTCACCATCACGTCGATGATGCCGAACGTGTCGAAGAAGGCGTAGGTGATGTTGATGATCAGCAGGAAGAACCCGGTCGGTGCCAGAAGCGGGAACGTGACGGTCCAGAACCTGCGCATGCCGGAACGGCAGTCGATGCTGGCCGCTTCCTGAACGGATTTCGAAATGCCCTGCAGACCGGACAGGAAGAAGATGAAGTTGACCGGGATCTGCTTCCAGACCGAGGTGACGATCATGGCGAAGCTGGTGTCGAAATAGTCGACGCCGATCTGCATCCGCCAGCCGAACATCGCGAAGAAATCGACGATCGGCCCAACGTGCTGGTCGAACAGAAGCACACCGATCAGGCCGGCCACAGGGGGCGCAACCGCGTAGACCCACATCAGCAGCGTCTTGTAGCTGGACGCGCCGCGGATGACCTTGTCCGCCTTGACCGCCAGCAGAAGAGCGATGCCAAGCGACAGGAAGGTCACGAAAAACGTGAAGACGGCGGTAAACCGCGCAACCCGGCCATAGTCGGAAGACGTCAGCGTGTCGGTGAAGTTGTCAATGCCAACAAAGGTCGATCCGAAGCCGAATGGATCTTCAAGATAGAAGGACGATCGGACCGCTTCGGCCGCCGGCCACAGGAAGAATATCGTCACGATGGCCAACTGCGGCAAAAGCAGCAGATAAGGCAACAACGGGGATTTGAACTGGACTTTTTTCATATGGCCGCGACCTGATTGTTGCTCGACCGCCGGGAACGGGAAAGCGGGCGACCGCGTGGCCGGCCCGCTTCATGAGCATGGAAATGGGGGCGCAGGTGATGCGCCCCCAGGACAAGTGGTCCGGTCCGGCTTAGTTGCCGGTGGTCTTGGAGAAACGCTCAAGAAGCTTGTTGCCTTCGCCTTCGATGGTAGCAAATGCGTCTTCGACAGTGGTTTCACCAGACAGGATCTTGCCGTATTCGCGGTTCATGACGTCGCGGATCTGAACGTAGAAGCCCATGCGGTAGCCCTTGGTCCAGTCGCCGCCCGGCAGGGTCAGCTGCTTGATGCCGATTTCAGCGGCCGGAGTGCTTTCGTAGTAGCCGTCCTTCTTGGCCATGTCGTAAGCAGCGGTCGTGATCGGCACATAGCCGGTTTCCTTGTGCCACATGTACTGGACTTCCGGGGAAGTCAGGTACTCGTAGAAGGACGCGACGCACTTGTTCTCTTCATCTGGCTTGCCGGCCATCGCGAAGAGGGCTGCGCCGCCGATGAACGTGCCGGTGCCGGCGCCTTCAACTGCATCCCAGTAGGGCAGATAGGTTGCGGAGAAAGGGAATTCGACGGTTTTCTGGATGCCGCCGAAGGATCCCGAGGAACCGAGCCACATGGCAACCTTGCCTTCGTTGAACGGGGTCTGGTTGTCACCCCAGCCGGTGCCGTAGTAGCCGAACATGCCGTCGTCCAGCCAGCCCTTGACCTTGGTGAAGTGGTTCTTGATAGGCTCACCGAAAACCAGCTTGGTGTTCTTGGAACCGTCGTAACCGTTGTTGTTGGTCGCGAACTGCAGATTATGACGGGACTTGAAGTTCTCGGTGAAGATCCACGGCAGGTGGGACTGGGCAAGCGGCACATAGCCGGCTTCCTTCAGCTTCGGAGCGATCGCTTCGAACTCTTCCCAGGTCTTCGGAGCTTCCACACCGGCTTTTTCCAGAGCTTCCACGTTGTAGTAGAGGATCGGGGTGGAGGAGTTGAACGGCATGCCGATCATCTTGCCGTCGCTGTCGGCATAGAAATAGCGAACGCCGTCGATGTAGTCTTCGATATCGAAGCCGGCGCCGGCGTTTTCAAGGATGTCCTGAGCCGGGATAACCGCACCCTTGGCACCGATGATGGTCGCTGCGCCCGCATCGAACACCTGCAGGATGTTCGGCTGTTCGCCCGCACGGAAAGCGGCGATGCCGGAGGTCAGCGTCTCTTCGTAGGTGCCCTTGTAGACCGGAGTGATCTTGCAGGCGTCCTGAGCAGCGTTGTAGCCGTTGGCGATGTCGACAACGACTTCACCCAGACGGCCGCCCATTGCGTGCCACCAGGCAATGTCGGTCGCTGCATAAGAAGCGGAGGAAGTTCCCAGAAGGGCAGCCGCAGCAACGAAGCTGGCGACGGTCTTACGATAAGCCATGTTTATTTGCTCCCACATTGGAGGGCGATGTGCCCCGGTCAGCAGTTGGTTCTCTCGGTACCGCAATGGCTTTGCCGGCACCTGAAACGATAACGCCTGCGTTTCGTATTGTTTTCATATGAACGTTGTATGACGCTCATATGAACATTTAAACACGCCTTAACCGCGTCCGCAATCGAGAACGGATTCAACTTGGAATCTACCTGCCGGCGGCCCGGCGAACGAAGTATTTTGCGACTGCGGTCGGGGGAAAACTGACCAGGCGGCCGCCTTGGCATGCGCCCTTTGCAACACTCTTTTGCCGCTGCCCGCCATCGGCCCGATTGAAAGGTTAGTCGGCTTACAGGAAGCTTCGGCGCCACGCGTCCGAAGAAACAATGACAGTGCATTTTTTCGATGAAACGACGGATTTTCCGGTGAGACGCCTCTGCTGCGCCACGGCACGATTCGCAATGTACAAAATCCGGCTTTGACGGGACCACGGTTGGCCTTATGTTCAGCAGGGACTGTCAACCCGAGCATTGCCGCCAGATCATGTCCCTGCCGTTTTCTTCCGCCTTTCCGCTAAAACGCGCCCGCGCCCATGAAGTGTGCGGCGAAGGCGGACTGGTCTTTGCGGCGATCACGGCCGGCCAGGCAAGCGGTTCGGTGGTCTGGGTGTCGGAACGCTGGCGGCCCGTGGTCAATCCGGAGGGGCTGGCCCCCTATTGCGATCCGGGCAAGCTTCTGATCACCCGCGCGGACACGCCGCTTAACGTCCTTGCCAGTGCGGAAACCGCGCTCCGGTCCGGTGCGGTAGGGCTTGTGGTCGCCGAGATCACCGACCCGATCGGGCTGACGGAGGGCCGCAGGCTGCAGCTGGCTGCCGAAACCGGCGGAACGACGGCGCTTCTTCTGGTGCCGGAAGGCGGTGGCAGCAACGCGGCGGAGACAAGATGGCGCTGCAGCGGCCTGACCGCATCCGGCGCGCACGGCCGGGGCATGCCCCCATCAACCGGCCCTTGGCAAAATGACCACGACTCGACTCCCTGGTTGTGGTCGATTATAAAGAACAAAACAGGAACATTGTCAGAGTGGGTAGTGCGTTGGGATGCAGCGGCGCATCGTGTCATTGTGGTTTCCGAGGCTGGCGGCTGAGCGTTCGCTCCGCGCCAATCCCGTTGACGCGCCCTTTGCCCTGACCCTTTACGACCGCAATTCCGAACGCGTCTACGACCTCTGCCCGCGTGCGGAAAGCGCCGGTCTCAACAGGGGCATCACGCTTGTCCATGCCAGAAGTTTCTGCCCCGGGCTGCTGACCCGGCCCGCCGACCCGAAGGCCGACCAGCGTTTTCTGCGCCTGCTGGCCCGGTGGGCGACCCGCTACTGTCCCTGGGTCGGGCTCGACGGGCTGAACGGCCTGTTCCTGGACATTACCGGTTCGGCGCATCTGATGGGGGGTGAAGCACCGCTGCTTGACGATATCCGCGCCCGTCTTGCCCGGGCCGGTCTCACCGCACGGCTTGGCCTTGCCTCCACGCCGGGCACGGCCTGGGCGCTGGCCCGCTTTGCAGAAGGCATCGCCGGACCGGGCGAAACGCTTGCCCGTATCGGCCCGCTGCCCCTGACGGCCCTGCGTCTTGCCGACCAGACCTGCACCAGCCTGGAGCGGCTCGGCATTGCCACCGTCTCCGATCTTTACAACCTGCCGCGGGCAAGCGTGGCGCGGCGCTACGATCCGGAGGTGCTGCGCCGCCTCGACCAGGCGCTCGGCAATCTCCCCGAACAGATTTCTCCCTTGAAGGAGGATATCAGCTTCGCCGTGCGCATAACCCTGCCCGAGCCGATCGGCCTTGTGGACGATGTCATGGCCGGGGCGGAACGGCTGATCGGCCATTTGTGCGAGCAGCTGGACACGGCACAGAAAGGCGCCCGCAGCCTGAAACTGACTTTCCGCAGGGTGGACCAGGAAAACCAGTCGGTCGAACTGCGCCTGGCCCGGCCGATGCGCGACGGCGACCGGATGCTGGCCCTTTTCGAACGCGGGGTCAGCGCGGTCGATGCCGGCTTCGGCATCGACATGATCCGCCTGGAAGCCACCCAAGTGGAAGATCTCGGGCCCCGTCAGCTGACCCCGTCGCAGACCCTGGAGAAGGACAGCCTCGCCGATCTGATCACCCAGCTCGGCAACCGCATCGGGCTGGAAAATATCCAGCGCTTCACCCCAGTCGACAGCCATATCCCGGAGCGCAGCTTCAAGCTGGTGCCTGCGGCCTACAGCACGCCGGTCCGCTCATGGCCCTACCGGCGCCCGCGCCCGCTGCGTCTCTTCCCTCCCGAACCGATCACCGGGGCCGGCAGCACCCCGCCGCCGCGCTTCCGCTGGCGCGGACGCGCCCTGACGACGCTTCAGGCCGAAGGCCCGGAACGGATCACGCCCGCCTGGTGGGAAGGCGACGACGACTGGACACGCGGCCTGCGCGACTACTGGCGCGTCGCCACGGGACAGGGCCAGCGCCTGTGGCTGTTCCACACGCCGCAGAACCCCGGCTGGTATGTGCAGGGGGAGTTCGGCTGATGTTTCTTTCTGCCCTCTCCTTTTCTTCCCGCCGTCCTGGCTCTGAGCCGGGACCTCTGTGCGAGAGACCCTGGAGATGGCCCCGGCTCAAGGCCGGGGCGGCGCATCGGGTGTACTCCCGTTCCATGAAAGTCATCCCGGCAAAGCGGAGCGCGCGCCGGGACCGGGGAGGCACGGAACTGCCAGTTCATGCTGCTGCTTCGCCTCGTCCCCCACTGTCATCCCGGCCGAGCGCAGCGAGAGCCGGGACCCACTCGTTTTCAGAGCTCTGCGAAGGAACGCTGAGAAGCGGACACAATCACCCAATGCGGCAAGCTGAAAGGCGAGTAGGCCCCGGATCTGCGCTGACGCTTGTCCGGGGTGACAGCAGGAGGAAGAGGCAGGAGGTGCGCAGATGACCTCTCACGTCTCGCCGGAGAGCCTGCACTGGGATGTTCCCCGTCATGCGGAGCTGACGGTTACGTCCAATTTCACCTTCCTGCGCGGCGCCTCCCACCCGGAAGAACTTGTCACGCGGGCGGCGGAACTCGGTCTTGAGGCGATTGCGATCACCGACTGGAATTCCCTGGCCGGTGTTGTCCGGGCCTATTCGGCGCTCAAGGAAATCAGGCGCGCGGCAAGCGAAGGCGGCGTGCCCGTACGCTCCCATTCGCAGATCGACGCCTCCTCCCGGCAGCAGACGAACGAGATCCCGCCCCTGCCCGTGCCGGAGGTGCTGAAGCTGCCGCGGCTGATCGTCGGCGCCCGGCTGGTGCTCACCGACAGCCCGGTCGATTTCGTCGCCCTGCCGACCGGCCGGGCCGCCTATGAGCGGCTCAGCCAGCTCCTGACCCTCGGCAAGCGGCGGGCGGAAAAGGGCGATTGCCACCTGGACTTCGAGGATGTGGTCAAGTTCTCAGAGGGCCTCATCTTCATTGCCCTGCCCCAGGGCGGCCATACGCAGGATGCGTTTTCCAAGACGGCCAGGGATCATATCCGCACGCTGCGCCAGGAAGTTCCGGGCCACGTATTCCTGGGGGCAGCGCCCCGGTATGACGGCACCGATCAGGCCTGGTTCCGTACCTGCGCGAAAGTGGCCCATTCCCTCGCAACCCCCATGGTCGCGGTCGGCGATGTCATGATGCATCACGCCGGACGGCGGCGGCTTGCCGATGTGCTGACCTGCCTGCGCGAAGGCTGCACCATCGACGAGATCGGCACACGGGCGCTGCCCAATGGCGAGCGGCGGCTGAAGTCGGCCGCCGACATGACCCGCCTCTACCGTCACCACCCGGCGGCCCTCCGGCGCACGGTCGAAATCGCCACCCGCTGCAGCTTCGACCTGTCGGAACTCTCCTATGAATATCCGGACGAGATCACCGACGGGCAAGATCCGCAGGACCGGCTGGAGCGGCTGACCTTCGAAGGCCTGGAGATGCGCTATCCCGCCGGTGTGCCGGAGCATGCGCAAAATCTGGCGCACAAGGAATTGCGGCTGATCCGCAAACTCAAATTCGCCGCCTATTTCCTGACGGTACATGACATCATCCGCTTCGCCCGCAGCCGGCATATCCTGTGCCAGGGGCGCGGCTCGGCGGCCAATTCGATCATCTGCTACGCGCTCGGCATCACCGATGTCGGGCCGGAAACCATCACCATGGTCTCGGAACGCTTCATTTCCGAACACCGGGGCGAGCCGCCGGATATCGACGTCGATTTCGAACACGAGCGGCGCGAGGAGGTGATTCAGTATGTCTACGAGAAATACGGCCGCCACCGGGCCGGGCTCTGCGCCACGGTGATCCATTTCCGCACCCGTGCGGCCATCCGCGAGGTCGGCAAGGTGATGGGGCTGAACGCGGATGTGACCGCGGCGCTCTCCGGCCAGATCTGGGGCAGTTCCAACAGCGGGCCGGACGATGCGCGGATGAAGGAACTCGGGCTGGACCTGGAGAACCGGCGCATTGCCCAGACGATCGAGCTCATCCGGGAAATCATCGGCTTTCCTCGCCATCTCAGCCAGCATGTCGGCGGCTTCGTGATCACGCAAGGCAGGCTCGACGCGCTCTGCCCGATCGAGAACGCGGCGATGGAAAACCGCACGGTGATCGAATGGGACAAGGACGATATCGACGCACTCGGCATTCTCAAGGTCGACATGCTCAGTCTCGGGATGCTGACCTGTATCCGCAAGTGTTTCGACCTGATCGACAGCCATCATGACCGGGCGTTTACCCTGGGCACCGTGCCCCAGGCCGACACGGCCACCTATGACATGCTGTGCAAGGCCGACGCGATCGGTGTCTTCCAGGTGGAAAGCCGGGCGCAGATGAACTTTCTGCCGCGCATGCGCCCGCGCGAGTTCTACGATCTCGTCATCGAGGTGGCGATCGTCCGCCCCGGGCCGATCCAGGGCGGCATGGTGCATCCCTACATCAACCGCCGCCAGGGCAAGGAACCGGTCCGGTTCCCGTCGAAGGAACTGGAGGAGGTGCTCGGCAAGACGCTCGGCGTACCGCTGTTCCAGGAACAGGCCATGCAGATCGCCGTCGTCGCCGCCGGGTTCACCCCCTCGGAAGCCGACAAGCTGCGCCGCTCCATGGCGACCTTCCGGCGCATGGGCACGATCGGCCAGCTGCGCGAGAAATTCATCGCCGGCATGATCCGGCGCTGTTACGACCGGGAGTTCGCCGAAAGCTGCTTCGGCCAGATCGAGGGGTTCGGCGAATACGGCTTTCCCGAAAGCCATGCGGCCGCCTTTGCCATGCTCGCCTATGTCTCGGCCTATCTCAAATGCCATTACCCGGCCGAATTCGCCTGCGCGCTCCTGAACTCGCAGCCGATGGGGTTCTATGCCCCGGCGCAGATCGTGCGCGATGCGCGCGAGCACCAGGTCGAGGTGCGGCCGATCTGTGTCAACACGAGCCTTTGGGACAACACGCTGGAGCGGCGCAGCGACGGCGCGCTGGCGCTCAGGCTCGGCTTCCGCCAGATCAAGGGCATGCGCGAGGAGGATGCCGACTGGATCGTGGCGGCGCGCGGCAACGGCTATCCGGATACCGAAACGCTCTGGCTCAGGACCGGCGTGCCGCCGGCGACGCTGGAGCGCCTCGCGGAGGCCGACGCCTTTGCCGGCATGGGCCTCAGCCGCCGGGATGCGCTGTGGCAGGTGAAGACCATCCGCAGCCCGAAGCCGCTGCCGCTGTTCAACGACCCGATCGACGGCGAGGCGATCTTCGAGCCGGATGTGCTCCTGCCCGCCATGCATCTCGGCCAGGAGGTGGTGGAGGACTATCTTTCCACCCGCCTGACCCTGCGCGCCCACCCGATGGAGCTGCTGCGCCCGCACATCCCGCAGCTGACGCCCCATGACCGGCTGGCGCGGCTTACGCCTTACGAGGCCCGACGCGTTTCCGTCGCCGGGCTTGTCATCACCCGCCAGCGCCCCGGCACGGCCTCGGGTGTCATCTTCATCACGCTGGAGGACGAGACCGGGGTTTCCAACGTGGTCGTCTGGCCGAAGATGTACGAGAAGTTCCGCGCCGCCGTCATCGGCGGGCGGCTTCTGAAAGTGACCGGACGGCTGGAGCGGGAGGGCATCGTCGTCCACCTGATCGCCGATCACATCGAGGACTGCTCGCACAAGCTCGCCCTGCTCGGCCACCCCAATGACGAGGTGCTCGGCCAGATGACGGGCAAGACCGACGAAGTGCCGGTGCACCTCAAGTCGGCCGCTCCCAAGCCACGCGCCATGCACCCGCGCGACCAGGCGAAGAAACTGTTCCCGAGCCGGGATTTTCATTGAGCGCCGCCACGCAATGCACCATGGATTACCTAGAGTAAATCTTTTTTGCATTCGTATGCAAACGTGGTATCCTGCCTTCGGAAATTGCGGTCAAACGCACGATCCTGGGAGGAAACTGAACAATGAACAGACGGACACTTCTTGCGGCAGTGACGGCCGCGGGACTGGCATGGAGTGTGCCTCAGGCCACTGCCGAAGACCTGCCCCACGGCCTGACGGCCGGCAAACCATTCGACGGTACCAAGCTGAACATATTGAGCGTCGTCACGCCCCAATTCGACGGGCTGATGCTGCGCGACGGCGAGTTCACCGAACTGACCGGTATCGAAACCGAGTGGACCTTCATTCCCTTCGGCAGCCTTCAGGAGAAGATCAACGCCGAGGGCATCGCCGCGAACGGCACCTTCGACGTGGTCAACTATCTCGACAGCTGGGGACCGCCCAACGCGCACTGGCTGATGCCAATCGACGACCTGATGGCCCGCGACGGCATCTCTATGGACCGCTACCCGGCCGCCTTTGCAAGGTCGGCCCAGTTCGACGGCAAGACCCTCGGCTTTCCGCTGCGCGCCCATCCCCAGCTCATGTTCTACCGCGCGGATCTCATTCCCGAGCCGCCCAAGACATGGGAAGACGTTGTTCGCATCGGCAAGGAACTGAAGGAAAGCAATCCGGACATCGCGCCGCTCGCGCTCTATTTCAACAATGACGGCAACAGACAGAACCTGTTCATCTGGCTCAACTTCCTGTGGGCCGCCGGCGGCGATGTCTTCAACGACAATTGCACACCGGCCTGGACCACGGAGGAAGCCCTGAAGGCAACGGAAGACTACATCGCCCTGCACACGGTGCATGAAGTCACCAACCCGAATTCGGTGGCCTTTGTCGAACAGGACGCGCGCCAGTCGTTCATGCAGGGCAAGTCCGCGATGATCCCCGTCTGGTGGTGGGCGTATTCCGGCTTCCACAATCCGGATTCCAGCACGCTGACCAAGGACCAGGTCGCGTTCACCGGCATGCCTGCCTATCAGGGCGCCACGAAAACCTACGCCATCTCCATGCCGTTCTCGATCTCCGAGTATTCCAAGAACAAGGACGCGGCCTGGGAGTTCATGAAGTGGCTCTCCAACCCGGATATGGACAAGGCCAACGCGGTTGAGCGAGAAGTTGCCGGCAAACCCATCGTCAACAACGTGGTCACGCACATTTCCTCGCTGCAGGATCCGGACGTGAATGCCGCCAATGACGGCATCCAGGCGGCTGCCTGGGATTCGCTGAAGGAGTCCGACATCATGCCGCAAATCGCCGAATGGCCCGAGGTCGGCGACCTCCTGTCCGCGGCCATCGCGGAAGCTGCGGCAGGCGGAGACGTCCGCGAGCTCATGACCGGCGCCGCCGATCAGGCGACCCGCGTCCTTCGCCGCTCCGGCTGCATACAGTAAGGTCCGAAAGCCCCTCTCCGAAAAGGAGGGGGGCACGCAATCCCATGCGCGACAACACACTCAAATACGTGCTGGTGCTTCCGGCAGTGATGGTGGTTTTTGCGACCGCGATCTGGCCGCTGATGGAGAGCGCGCGGCTGTCGGCGACCGTCGGGCGGCTGAACCGGCCCGGCTCGCTCGACCAGTATATCGGCCTGGAAAACTACACCTGGGCCTTCTTCGAGGAACCCGCCTTCTGGAACTCGGTCTGGGTCACCGGCATCTACACCCTTCTCACGGTGGGGCTGACAACGCTGCTGGCGCTGGGACTGGCCCTTCTGCTGGCGCCCGGCGGGCGGCTGCGCTCGGGTGTGCAAACGCTGCTGATCCTGCCTTTCGCCATGTCTCCGGCGCTGATCGGGGTCTCGTTCCGCTTCATGTTCAATCCGGAATTCGGCCTGTTCGACGCCTTTTTCGGCGTGGTGATGCCGCCGCTGGCCGATGTCAGCTGGCTCGCCGACCCGACGCTTGCCTTCGCGGTCTGCGTCATGGCCGATGTCTGGGGCTGGATCCCGTTCCTGACGCTGGTCCTGATCGGCGGGCTGGCTTCCGTCCCACAGGACACGATCGAGGCCGCCCAGGTCGACGGCGCATCCGGGTGGCGGGTCTTCAGGGACATCACGCTGCCGCAGCTCGCCCCGGTGCTCGCAGTCGTGATCATCCTGAAATCGATCTTCTCGCTCAAGACCTTCGACCAGATCTTCATGCTGACCAATGGCGGGCCGGGTACGGCCACCCAGACGCTCAGCCACTACATCTATTTCAACGGGATGAAATACGGCCAGATCGGATACGCGGCCTCCATCGCCTGGCTGATGGTCATCCCGATGATCCTCCTGACATATCTCTACGCGAGATACGTTTTCCGGAAGGACTGACATGACCGGCAGGCAACGCAAACAGTTCTGGAACGCGGTTCAGCTGACCCTCATCCTGATCGCCACCTTCATCATGCTGGTTCCGATCGTCTGGATCTTCCTGGCGGCGTTCAAAACCCACGTGGATGTCTACCAGCTCAAACTGTTCTTCCGGCCGACGCTGGAGAATTTCGGCACCGTTTTCGACGACCCCTACCGGCTGGGAGAAAAGCTCTTCAACTCCACCGTGGTCGCTTTCGTCACGGTGGTCTTCGCCATCCCGATCGCCACCTGCGCCGCCTATTCCTTCAGCCGGTTCCGTCTGCGCGGCGAGACGACGATGCTGGTGATGATCCTGGCGACCCAGTTCGTCCCGGCGGTCGTGATCATCCTGCCGTTTTTCGTCATGTTCCGCGATGTCGGGCTCCTGGACACCCGCCTCGGCCTGATCCTGGTGAACCTCGCCATCGTGATGCCCTTCGCGATCTGGATGATCAAGGGGTTCATCGACGGAATCCCGATGGATACCGAAGAGGCCGCCATGGTGGACGGCTCCTCGCGGCTCCAGGTGATCCGCAACATCGTGCTGCCCATGGCCGCGCCGGGCCTGCTCACGGCTGCGATATTCTGCTTCATCATCGCGTGGAACGAGTTCCTGTTCGCGCTCATTCTCACCAACAAGGACGCGGTGACGCTGCCGATCGGGCTGGCGCTGTTCAAGGGGGAAGAAGGCGACCTCTGGAATCTCCTGTCGGCGGCCGGGATCATCATCATGGCACCAATGTTCGTTCTGGCGCTCGTCATCCGGAAATATTTCGTGCAGGGCATGACCATGGGAGCGGTGCGGTAAATGGCCGAGGTGATCCTCAAGAACCTGACCAAGCGCTGGGGCGACTTTGTCGGCGTCGACAACCAGTCCCTCGACATCCACGACAAGGAGTTCCTGGTGCTGCTCGGGCCGTCCGGCTGCGGCAAGACGACCACCATGCGGATGATCGCCGGGCTGGAGGAACCGACTTCGGGCGAGATCCGGATCGGGGACCGGGTCGTCAATGACGACCTGCCGAAGGACCGGGACGTTGCCATGGTCTTTCAGAATTACGGCCTTTATCCGCACATGACGATCTTCGACAACATCGCCTACCCGCTGAAAGTGCGCGGCACGCCGAAGGCCGAGATCCGCCCCCGGGTGGAGCGCGCGGCGGAGCAGGTGGAGCTGACCCAGTTCCTCGACCGCAAGCCCAAGGCGCTGTCGGGCGGGCAGCGCCAGCGCGTCGCGCTCGCCCGCGCCATCGTGCGCACACCGAAGGTGTTCCTGATGGACGAGCCGCTGTCGAATCTCGACGCCAAGCTCCGCGTGACCATGCGCGCCGAACTGAAACATCTCAGCCGGGAACTGAAGGTCACGACCGTCTATGTCACCCATGACCAGATCGAGGCCATGACGCTGGCCGACCGCGTCGCCGTGATGAAGCACGGGGTCATCCAGCAGCTCGGAACGCCGGACGAGATCTACAACGACCCCACCAATCTCTTCGTTGCCGGGTTCATCGGATCGCCGGCAATGAACCTCGTGCGCGGCAGCGTCAGGGACGGTCATTTCCTAAGCGAAAACGGCCTGCGCCTCGCACCGATCGCCACCGGGGACAGGGACGATGTCGTCCTGGGCGTGCGCGCGGACGACATCAACGTGCACGAGGCGGGCGCCGGGGATATCGACGCGCCGATCTATGCCTTCGAAAACACCGGGGAGGCTTCTTTCCTGACCGTCGAGTGGGGCCAACAGCGGGTGATCGCCCGCGGCGACCGGCACCTGCGCAAGGACCAGGACGACATCGTCGGCCTCAGCCTCAACCCGGATCATCTCTACCTCTTCGATCCGCAGAGTGAGGAGCGGATACGGCTTTGACACAAGCCCGGCGTGCTGAACGTGAACGCCCTTTTTGGATTCCACACCTAGGGCGTTTGCTCAAGCCCCAGCGGATTGCCAAACCCGATCCTTGAACTCACGTACCAACGCTCCGGGCTGAACTGGTAAAGGGTCGAGATCCGGCACCACGCGCCGCCACACGGTGCCATCACCGTGATCGCGTCGCCGGGGCCGGGCGGGTGGACACCGGCCATGACCGGCTCGGTGATGACCCCGAAAAAAATCTGAGGCATGCCGATGTAAAGAAAGCGGACGGCGGCGGCGTACTCCTGGTCTTCCAGGGCAGCGTGTGCTTTTTGCGTCATCGAGCCAAGCTCCACGCCACAAGTCTCAAGACGGCCCCCATCATCGTAACTCACATTCCAGAACGGATGACCGCCGTCGGCGTCGCGTTCGCTGTCTCCGGTTATGGTGACGGCAAACGAATCGCCATCCCATCCCGGTCTTTCAAAACCGAAGCCGTGAATGTCGTCCCGGGCGATGACGAACCCCTTTGGCGCCGCTTCAACAAGGTTCTTTTCGCCCCGGTAAAGCGCACGGCACATGACCTGGGTCACGCGAAAAACCGTCCAGAGACCGGACAGGTCCTTTTCCGGCGTCACCAGCGAAAACGAACTCAGATACAGCGAATAATCGCCCTGGCCTTCTGCGCCGAGAACGTCCGGACCCGGCTGCCTCGAATTGGACAAGGCACCAAATCCATGCGGCGCGAAGGGAAGCCCGCCGTTGTCGGCCTCGAAAATGAACTTGTCCTGGCCCGCGGCATCCGAATGCGCGGCGAGCACGAGCAGCGCGAACAGCCCTGCCAGGCACACCAGCCGCCGGTTCAAACGGAAAACCCGCTGCGCTGCTCCACGTGGTTTCGCAACTGACACTTCAGATCCCCTTTTCCAATGAAGCATACCTCAAAGGCGAGACATGCGACACGTGTCGCGGCCGTGGGGTGGATTTTCTCATTTTGCCGTGTCACTCAAACCAACAACTCCCCAACTAACTCGAAGTTTCCTTCCCCTCCGCTATACTTTCCGCCATGGGACAGATATCGGCGTTGTTCGCGCAAAAGGTGATTGATGCGGTAACCGCGGCGGACCCTTCCGGGAGCGCGCGCAGGCGCGTGCTTTTTCAGTCCGTCGGTGTTGATCCGGATGCGCCCGTCGATCCGAAGCAGATGGTGCCGGACGCGGACTACTACGCGCTGTGCGAGCGGGTTGCCCGGGAGGAACCGCACGGAGCGTCCGTACCGATCCGCGTCGGCTCCACCATGCGCTGCGACGACTACGGCGCGTTCGGTCTTGCCTGGAAATCGGCGATCGACCTGCGCGGTTCCTACCAGCGGTCGGAACGCTATGCCCGCGTGCTGACCAGCGTTTCGACCTATGAATGCGTCGAGGAAGACGGCCGGTTCTTCATGACCCTCAACCGCGCCGGCGCGCGCCATCTCGGCATGCGCCTGTCGAACGAGCAGACCATCGTCGCGGTCACGCAGATCAGCCGGGAAGTGGCGCAGGGGCCGTTTTCGCCGGACGCCGTCTACTTTAAGCATTCCGGCCCGGACGATCTCTCCGCGCATGAAAGCTATTTCGGCTGCCCGATCCACTATGAGGCCGATCGCGATGCCATCGAAGTGTCGAGGGACCAACTGTTCGCGCCGAACAAGCTGGGCGACGCTAGCATTTCCGCGTTCTTCGATTCCCACATGGAAAAGGAAATCGCGGAGCTGCCGGAGACACAGGAACTCGATGGCCGTGTGCGCAGTCTCGTGTCGCGCGCCTTGAGCGAAGGCGTGCCGAATGTTGCCGATGTCGCCGCCCGGCTGGGCCTGAGCGCCCGCACGCTGCAGCGGCGACTGGCGGCACAGGGCCACGCTTTCCAGGATCTCGTCGACGAGGCCCGCCAGGACCTGGCCGTCCGGCTGCTCCGGCGCACGGACTATGCGCTTGCCGAAATCGCGTTTCTGACCGGCTTTGCCGAACAGAGCGCCTTCACGCGCGCCTTCAAGCGCTGGCGCGGCGAAACGCCGGCCAACTTCCGGCGCGCCGTCCAGCACGGCTGACGCCAGCCGCGACAGGGAGCCATACGTTTGACCTGGCACGCGGGATTGGCGCGGCGGATCAAAACTGTGGCACACGCGGTCAATACCCCAGGCATCCGGTTTTCTATCTCTAGGGTCGTCGTTTCAACCAAGAGAGAGACCCAATGCAGATCAGACCTACACTCGTCATCGGCGCAACCGGCAAAACCGGTTCGCGTGTCGCCAACATCCTCGCTCAGAAGGGCGTCCCGGTCAGGCGCGGTTCACGCGGTGCCGCGATTCCGTTCGACTGGGACAGGCCGGAGACCTGGAACGCGGCCCTCGACGGCGTCATCAGCGCCTATGTCACCTATTTTCCGGATATCGCCATTCCGGGCGCCGTGGAAAAAGTCGAGGCCCTTGCCGCAGCCGCCAAGGCAGCCGGTGTCGAACATCTTGTCATGCTGACCGGGCGCGGCGAACACCACGCACGACTCGGCGAGGACGTGATCCGCTCGTCCGGCGTCGACTACACGATCGTCCGTTCCGCCTGGTTCGCCCAGAATTTTTCAGAAGGCTATCTGCGTGATCCCGTTCTGGATGGCGTCCTGCCGATGCCGGGCGGGGACGTCCTGGAGCCGATCATCGATATCGACGACATTGCCGATGTTGCCGTTGCGGCGCTGACGGAAGACGGGCACCGGGGAGAGCTTTATGAAGTGACCGGCCCAAGGCTCATGTCCTTCGCGCAAATGGCCGCAGAACTCGGGACCGCCACCGGTCATCCTGTCAGGCACATTCCGATCAGCTTCGAGGAGTTCCGGGCAGGGGTCGCAGAGGCTGCCGGACCGTTCATCGCGGGTGTTTTCGAAGCGATTGCGCGCGAAACGCTCGACGGACGCAACGCACACCTAACGGACGGAGTCGAACGCGCCCTTGGCCGCAAGCCCCGCGACTTCGCAGAATTCGCCGCAAAGGCCGCCCGGTCCGGTGCCTGGTCCAAGGCAGCCTGAGCCAACGCCACAAGGGAGACCGACATGAACTTACACGTCACGCGATTGACGCTCGGCCTGGCCGGTGCACTCGCCCTCGGGATCGGCGCGGCCATCACGCTTGCACCGGATGCGTTTTATGCCTCCTACGGGATCGTGCTTCCGGCCGGCGCGGACTTCCACAGCGAAGTCAGGGCACCTGGCGCCAACCTCGCCCTCCTCGGAGCCCTGATTTTCCTCGGGGCTCTCAAGGCGGACTGGACCCGATTTTCGGCAATGCTCGGGACCGCCCTCTTTCTTGCCTACGCGGCAGGCCGGATGGTGAGCATCGTGCTTGATGGGATGCCATCGGATGCCATCCTGCTTGCCCTCGCGATCGAACTTGTGGTGGGCGGTCTGTGCGCACTCTCACTGAGACGCGCAAGACGCCAATCGCTTTTGGAGGAAAATTCCCAGCGAGCGGTATGAGCCACCCACCAATCATGCAAAGCCTCGAAGCGGCTTTCCGGACCGCAGGCAACCGCGGACAGCGGAAAGACAAGCAGGAAGACCGACACAAAAACGCACGCATCCAGAAATGCCCTGATTGAAACCGGGTCGATCCCTTGCCGAAGAGCGGACGCCTTCAAGGCAAAACGCCGTGAATGTTCCTTTGTCTTCCCTGGAGCGGTTGCGTGCGGTGCGAAACGTTGACCCGTCAAAACCCCGCAGCTGATCCGCGAAACGTCACTCTGTAACTTGGGTCACAGACCAGGACGGCCCTCCAACATACCGTTACGTCATCAACTCGCAAGGAGAGCACCATGTCTGAAGTCACACTCAACTACGAAAAAATCGAATGGACCTACAAGGAGCTGGATCGCAACAAAAGCAACGACACGTTCAACTTCAATTTCAAGAGCGTGGACAACAGCGACACGGAAGAAGAGTTCGATCCGGAGTTTTCCGCCGGCGATGCATCCAAGGAGACGGATATCGCGATCGAAGAAGTCATCATCGCTCATGAGCATATCGAACGCCCGCATGATACCGACGTTCCGATTTTCGATGACTTTGTTGCATAAACGGATTTTTCCGATATCCGGGGGTTGTTACCCACCTTCTTGGCTCCCGGTCTATCTGGTTGATACTTTGTCATATTTCAGAGCGGAATGTGCCTGGCATGGCGCTTCGGTCCCTCCAGATGGCACTTTGTTTCGCGCAGACTGACTGCGTTTTTGCAGGCAAGAACCTGACAAGAGACCTGAGTCCATTCAGGTAACCGCGACACGGCTCCCGGCATCGCGCGGCTGTCCCGAACCCGGTTTCGGAATGGCCATGCGCGCCGAATGTCACACCCGTCACCCGCCGAAATCGTTTCAGTCCAGACTCGATTGAATGATATCCTTGCGCGGACCGACCGTGACACGGAGCGAGCATGCCAGCTCTCAGATTACCACCGCCACTCAGGTTCCTGGAACGCCTGCGCGAGATGCAGGAAGAAGAAAAGCAGCAGGCCCTTTCAAATCCCTTCCTGGCGCAAGCGCTGGAAAAGGAAAAGATGGAGGGGCACAGGCTTGCGATCATCGCCCGGACAGTCGCGCTGATCCTTATCGGTATTTTGCTGCCCTTTCTGAATTTCAGCCCGAGTGTTCTTTTCTACGAAGCCACCTTGCTGATGTTCATTGCCCTTGGCTGGCTGCAACTGCGCCTCGCGAGCGTCGGCTATTCGAAGTCGGAGCTGTTGCTGATCTTTGCCGATGTAAGCCTGCTGACGCTCCTGTTCGTGACGCCGAACCCGTTCCTGAGCCAGGAAGTACCGACGGCCTTCATGTACCGGTTCGACAATTTCATCTACTTCTTCATTTTCCTCGCCCTGGGCACGCTGGCCTATTCGTACCGGACGGTCTGGGCCATGGGCACCTGGATTGTCGTGCTGTGGCTGATCGGTTCCGTCGGCGTTTCCTGGTTTGGACACAAGATACCGGAGCTGAACACCGCTGCCGCGAGTGCATTTGCGGGATATCCTCTCATCGAAGACGAGCTGGATCCCAACAGCGTTCAACCCGGCGTGCGCGTGCAGGAACTGGTCGTCATGCTGATCGTCGCCGCGATCCTTGCCATCAAGGGATGGCGCTCGAACCAGTTGCTGATGCGCCAGGCGAACATTGCCGCCGAGCGCGCGAACCTGTCGCGATATTTCCCGTCGAGCCTCGTCGATGTCCTTGCGTCAACGGACCGGGACATCGGTGCGGTGCGCACGCAGGACGTCGCCGTTCTTTTCACGGATATTGTCGGCTTCACCAAATATGCGGAAGAACACTCGCCGGAAGACGTGATGGAGCTGCTCCGTCACTACCATGCATTCGTCGAACGCTCGATTTTCCAGAACGGCGGCACTCTGGACAAATATCTGGGGGACGGTGTCATGGCAACGTTCGGCACACCGGAGACGGGCCCCGGCGACGCGGCCAATGCGCTCAAGGCGGCCCTGCAGCTCATCGAGGAAACCGAGAGCTTCAACACGGAACGGGAGGCACAGGGACAAATCCCGATCAACGTCTCGATCGGCGTTCATTTCGGACCGGTCATCCTGGGCGATATCGGCCCGTCGCGCAGGCTGGAGTTTGCCGTTGTCGGCGACACGGTCAACGTCGCCAGCAGGTTGGAAGCCTCCACCCGCGAACTCGGATGCAAATGCGTCGTCAGCGAGGAGCTGATGCGCCGGGCGGGCTTGTCCGACGACGCGGACGAACCGGTGACAAGGTTCTCGCACCGCAAACCCATCAAGCTGCGCGGACGGCAGAACGAAATCGACGTCTGGACGGTTTGACGCAAACCATGCGGGTGCCCCCGACTCCTCAATGCACACCTGCGCTCTAGGTAAGGAGGCATGACTGAGCGTTGCCGTTCCTGCACCACCTGGAACACGCTTCGGAACGGATGTGCGCATTGAACATTTTCGATCAGACCGAGCCGTTGAAGCTGGGACCGTATCTCCTCATCGCCGATACGGATCTCAAGCTTCTATCGGTCTTCGACGACCTGAAATACGACCGTTCGGACGCGGACATGCTGTCGCCGGCGATGCGCCGCCACGTGGTGCAACGGCTCGAAAATCTCGGCTACAGACAGACCTCGGGCACGGTTGTCAAACACGGGCAATCAGGCATTTGCGGGCTGATGCCCAAGTTTCACGCCCTCGGTGCATCGCCGTTCGACATCACGCGCTACGCGCCGCGGCAGGCGCAGGATTTCTATATCCTGACGCCAACGCAAACGGCCTGTCAGTTCATAGACAATTATCCGCTGGACGAGGCCGTCGAGCGCGTGAAGGCGCTGATCGAGAAGCAGCCGATCAATCTGCTGCGGCTGCAGGACTTCCTGGAACACAAGCCCGCCCACCAGGATTTCCTGCCTGCCGTCGGCCACCTGAAATACGTTCAGCGGGTGGCAGTGCAATCCGATCCGCTGCGCAGCATGCGCGCGCTCAAGTGATCCGTGTGCCGCTTCGCCGCGGCAGGATCAACCCGGGCTCGGCAGCGGCGGTATCTGGCGCAGGTAAAGAAGGATCGCTGAAAGATCCTCGGGCGTCATTGTCCCGTAATAGCCGTAGCCCATCGGCGGCAGCATCGGCTTGCCATCGGGCCGTTGGCCTTGCGTGATCATCCGTGCGAGCTCTTCGTCCGAATAGCCGGGTATTCCGTCTTCGTGCGGCGTGATGTTCGGAGCGACCGAAACACCCCAGGGTCCGTGAAATTCAAAGCCGCCCGCGCCGAGATGGGTCTCGAACATCGGCCCCTTTTCGCCGAAGGTGGTGTGACATTCCATGCAGTGTGCGACCGGACCGGCCAGGTACTCCCCGTATTCGACCGTGACCCCCTGAGGGATCGACGCCACCGTGTCGATCGGAGGTCCGTAGGCCGGTGGAAGCGGGAAGTTGTAGGTCGACTGAGGCGTCTGGTTGTCGCTGGCCGGAACCGTCCTCAAGAACATCACGATCGACATCAGGTCGTCATCGCTGAGCCCCCTGTAGAGACCGATCGGCATCGGCGGGCCGATGACGCTGCCATCGGGCCGGATGCCCTCGCGGATTGCCCGGGCAAGCTCTTCATCGCTCCACCCGGCGACCCGGCTCCCCGGTGTGATGTTGACAGCCCAGGCCTCCATCGCGTCGTTCTTTTCGACCAGAAACCCGCCAAGCTCGTTGGCCATGTCAGGCCCGTTCGGCCCCTGGGGCGTGTGGCAATTGCCGCAGGCGGCGGGGCCTCGCACAAGATATTCACCGCGTTCCAGGCTCGGTTCGGCATAAGCCGTAGCCGGCAGCAGAATGGCCGCCGCCAAAAGTATTTGTTTAAACATCTTCTCCCCCTCGATCATTTCTTCGCTTCTTTCCGGCGATTTCCGCTTTTGAAATCTCTTTCAGATCTGATCACGAACCATGTTGTCACACTTGATTTCGAATGTATCTATAGTCAAATCTGTCGATGTGCTTTGACGCCGTATGTTTGCAGCGCAAAATCCTGATTGAACACTCGGAAGAGCCCAGATCTGCGCACAAATGCATCGCAAATCAACGCCGCCGAAGAGCAAGGATGGATCCCGGGCGTGGCGTTGAGCAGATCCCCTTTCGGCTTCGAAGAGATGCAAAGGTTTGCCGCGTCAATCCGCCTTCGAGGGAAGATTGAACCGGGTGTGTGACTGCACATACCAGTTCCCCTCGCTGAAGTCGAAACTCGTCGTGGTGCTGCACCAGGATGCACAGCAGGGGGTCAGCATGATGAGAAGGTCGTGCTGCTGAAGCCCATATGCTCCGGCATTTTGCGGTTCGACCAGGATTGCAGAGTAGAAATGCGGCACGGTGACATACATGAACGGTACGGCCGATTTGCGTGCATCCTCAGTTGCCGTACTCTTGTTCCTGTTTGACCCAACGGCGGATCCAAAAGTGACCCCGCATTCGCGCAGACGACCGTCCTCAGAAAAATCCACTTCCCAGGCCGGATGACCTTCGGCGACGTCACGTTCGCTATCTCCCGTTTTTGTAACGGCAAACCTGGTTCCGTCCCAGTTCTCGTTCTTCCAGCCAAGCGCGAAGACATCTCCGCGTTCAATGAAGAATCCTTCCGGTGCGGCCTCGACGAGGCTCTTTTCTCCGCGGTACAAGGCCCCGCACATTTCGCGCGTCACTTTGAAGATCCCCCAAAGTCCGGAGATGTCCTGTTCCGGATACACAATTGAGAACAATCCGAGAAAACGAGCGTAATCTCCCGTCCCCTGCGCACCGAGTTCGACGCCGTTGTCTGCCGGCAGCTGTCCTGGCTTTCCAAATCCAGGCACATCCACAGGCGCACCCTCGATATCAGCACCCAACACGAAACCGGACTGTGCCTGCGCCGCGAACGGTGATGCCGTGAGGACCGCGGCGAGCAGAACCGTCGCCGCGAAACGTCCGATTGGCCCGCCGGTCCGGCTAGACCCCGCAGTTTGCAACGCTTTGGAGCTGATCGGCATTTCCGTCTCCTTTCGTCGCGGAAAGCATAGCGCAACCGTCGGCCTCGCATCAATTCGCGCAGCGGACCGACCGCTTTCAATGAGGCTTTGGGACCCCATGAGCGCGAAAGCCGCGCCGGTAATCCGTTGGAGAGACGCTGAGCGTGCGCATGAAGGCCCGGCGCATGCGCTCTTCGTCGTTGAAACCGCACTGCACGGCGATTTGCTTGACGGTCTTCCCGCTTGTTTCCAGAAGGTTCTGGGCCACCTCGATACGAATGGCCTCGACCGCTTTCGCCGGTGTCAAACCCATTTGCCCGGTATACAGCCTGGCGAAATTCCGGGCGCTCATGTTCATTTTCGCGGCAAGTTCCTCAACCCTCAAGTCCCGGCAGAGGTTTTCCGCGACCCAATGATGAAGGTCTTCGAAGCGTCCGGTCGAGTCCAGCAGTTGCCGGCGCAACACTGGACTGAATTGCGACTGTCCCCCGGCGCGCGCCATGTGGGTAACCATGGACCTTGCGACGCGCAGCGCCGAGCGCCGGCCGAGATCTTCCGCGACAACAGCGAGCGCCATATCGATGCCGGCCGTTATGCCGGCAGAGGTCCAGACGTTGCCGTCCTTGATGTAGATGGGGTCAATTTCGACTTTCACTTCGGGAAACCCCGTTTCCAGCGTGGCGCAATCGTCCCAGTGCGTGACCGCCCTGCGCCCGTTGAGAAGACCCGCTGCGGCCAGGACAAGAGCACCGGAGCAGACCGAACAGACCCGCCCGGCCCGTTCCGCCAGGGCGTTGACCATGGCGAGCACTCGCGCGTCGTGCATGGCCGTGTTGGCGCCGTGCCCGCCCACGACGACCAGCGTATGGATCTCGGTGTTCAGGTACCGGGAAACAGGTTCGCTCGGGATCGAGACCACGGTGTTCGTCGTCACCGTGCCGCCGCTCAGCGAGACAACCGCGCACTCATATCCGTTGGTTTTCGTTTGCGGGTCCGGCGCATGACTGAAGACCTGCAACGGACCGACAAGGTCGAGCAGGACGATGTCCGGGTAAACGACGAACACCACTTGTCTGGTCTCGTCACGGGGTTCGGCAAATTTGGCAGAAAACGAGGTCATCTTGTCATTCATGCCACGGAACAATTCACTAGTCTAGGGCTGGACGAACCGGTTACCGGTCGACAAAAGGAGACGTCCCATGCTTTTGCTCAAACCGAATTGCGAGTGTTGCGACAAGGATCTTCCCCCTTCGGCAACCGACGCCCGCATCTGCACTTTCGAATGCACCTTCTGCGCCGACTGCGCTGAAAACCGCTTCGGTGACACCTGCCCCAACTGCGGCGGCAACTTTGTCGAACGGCCAGTGCGGCCCGAAAAACACCTTGTCAAAAATCCGGCCTCCACAAAACGGTTCACCAAGGCGCATCCGCAATGCGCGGACCTTCAGGTCTGACGGGAGCCCGTGCCATGCGCGATCTCCCCCACATCCTGAACTGGCGGCGGATATCCGGCAGGATCACGACGTCCGGACAGCCGAGCGAGGCGGAACTCGCCGAGATCAAATCTCTGGGCGTGACCCATATCGTCAATCTCGGTCCGCATCACAACAAGGGCGCGCTGGAAGACGAGCCGGGAACCGTCTCCGGCCTCGGAATGACCTATGTCTACATTCCGGTCGAATTCGACCATCCCACCGACGCCGACTTTGACGCGTTCCGGCGCGCGCTCGAAGATCTGAAGGACACATCGATCCACGTGCATTGCATCTACAATGCACGGGTCAGCGCATTCTTCTATCGCTATGCCAGAACGGGTCATCTCCTTGCGGAGACCACGGGATTTGAAAACATGGACAGCATCTGGAGACCCGGTGCCGACTGGGCACGTTTCATCGGAGACCCGAGTGCGCTCGATCAACCGAACCGATATGCAGGCGAAGATTACTGAGTTGAAGATCACACCGCTGCAATTCAGGATTTATAATAAAACCATGAGTTATTCGCCGAAAACAATCAATACATCTGGTCCAAATTGACAGTATTGATATAATTTACAATATATTGGATCCGAGTTTCATTTAAACACCTGCCACATCACAAATTTATGTTTATCTAACTTCGTTCCTTTACACTCAAATACTGAGTTGTGAGGCGGAATGGAATTTGCGGCGTTAAAGACCAATTTTATGGATTTGATGAGTGACGCGGTCGCCGTCGGGCATCTTTTGCCCGGCGCGCCGTCGGCACCCCTCGTTCATGTCAACAGCGCCTTTTCAGACCTCTTCGGGTACCGGCCGGAGGAGATTGTCGGCCGCGAGATGGCCTGTCTTTTCAGCCAGACCGGCCCGCGCGGTTTCAGCACCTCCTTTCTGAAAGACCTCGCCAGGCGCGGCAAGGCGCAGATCACGAAAGACGCCTGCCATTGTTCCGACGGTTCGAACTTGCACGTGAGCGTGTCTTTCGTTGCCGTCGAGAACACGGAACACGGCGGCCATTTCATCTGCGCAACATTCCGCGCCGCCAACGAACGCTCTGCGCATGACGGACCTGAACATGACGGGTCTGAGCAAACCGGAGAGACGCACCTGGAAGACGACCGCCTCAAGGCGGCGCTGCAGGACTTTCCCGATCCCGTGGCCTTGTACGACAAGGACAAGAGGCTTCGTTTCTGGAACAGGGCCTTCAGTGCGTCCCTGACGGAGACGCCCAGCGACCTCAAGGCCGGCCTGAGCCTTGAGGCGCTGTTGCGGATCGGGCTTGAGAACGGTCGCTTCGCAGAAGCGCGCGGCCAGGAGGAAGCCTGGCTGCACAAGCAGATACACCTTGCCGACACAGCCGAACCCAGGTCCGACCTGGAGCTTGCAGGCGATGTCTACCAGCGCGTCCTGCGCAGCCGGGTGGCGAATGGAGATCTTCTGGTGATCCGGTTCGACACGACCGAGATCACGCGCGAGCGGCAGGCGTCGGACCGCACCCATGCGCGGCTCGTTGCGGCCCTGAATGCCTACCCGGATCCGATCGTCATATATGACAAGGACCTCAATCTCGTTTGCTGGAATGACGGCTATGCCGCCTCAGTAACCGACACCCCGGAAGATCTTGCTGAAGGCATGCATCTGCGCGATGTCCTGGGCCTTGCGATCGAACACGGGCGGTATCCCGATGCCGTCGGGCAGGAAGATGCCTGGGTGGAAAGCATCATGACGCCCGAAAACCTGGGCAGCGGCTGGGAAGATGTAGAGCTTGACGGCGACATACATCACCGGCTTTTGCGCTCAAGGTCCTCAAACGGCGACTACGTGGTCATCCGGCTGAATTCCACCGAACTCGTCAGACAAAAGCGGTCCGCCGAAGCGGCGCAGGCCCGCTTGCTGGCAGCGCTGAACGCCTATCCCGCCCCCTTCGTCATCTATGATTCCGACGACTGTCTCGTCGTGTGTAACGACGCCTATCGAGCCTCCATGTCGAGCGATCCGGACGAGCTTAAAACCGGCATGCACCGAACTCTGGTCGCGCGCATCGCCATTCGTTCGGGCAAGATTGCCAACGCGATCGGACGCGAAGAAGAGTGGATGTCCGACGACCATCAGGAGGTCGATGTCGCCAAGCCCGTTCAGGACCTGGAGTTGCCGGGCGATGTCCATCACCGGCTGCTGCGGACACGCGTCGAAAACGGTGACCTGGTCATGCTCCGCATCGACACGACCGAACTGGTGCGCCAGCGCCGGGCCCTGGAAGAAACACAGGACCGCCTGTTCTCTGCGATCAACGCCTATCCCGATCCCTTTGCGATCTACGATGAAAACCACAACCTGGTAATCTGGAACCCGGCCTACGCGATATCGATGTCGGACAATCCGGACGAAATCAGAGCTGGCACCAGTTTGAAAGACCTTCTCGGCACGGCCGCGAAATGCGGCCGTATCCCGGCGGCCATCGGGCGCGAAGAGAAATGGGTCGAGGCGTATTGCACACCAAATGTTCTGGAACCCGGTGTCGAGGATTTCGAGTTCTCCGACGACCAGCATCACCGGATGGTTCGCTCGCGTACCGAAAAGGGTGAATATGTCGTCCTGCGCCTGAACATCACGGAAGTCGTTCGCCAGCAACGTGCGCTGGAACGCTATTCCGCACAGTTGGAGAAGGCGAACCAGGAAATTACCTACAAGGCCCTTCACGACGACCTGACAGGTCTCGGAAACCGGCGCTATCTCACCCAGAAATTCGGGGACTTTGTCCAGCGACGCATCGACCGCGGCGGCGAGATCGCGGCCCTGCATATCGACCTGGACCGTTTCAAACAGATCAATGACACGATGGGTCACGCCGCCGGCGACGAGGTGCTGCTGGACATTTCCAGGCGCATTCTGGCAAGGGCGGACGCGGAAGACGTCGTCGCCCGCATCGGCGGGGATGAATTCGTGGTGCTGCTCTATGTGTCCGGCGACGACGTCGACCGGCCCAAAGACCTCGCCAATGTGCTGCTTGAGGACCTGTCACGCCCGATGCGCTATGAGGGGAAGATCTGCCGTTTCGGTGCCTCGATCGGCCTGGCGCGCACGCCGCTTGCCGATATCGACCAGCTACTGACCAATTCCGACGTCGCGCTCTACAAGGCCAAGCGGCGCGGGCGCGGGCAACTCGGCGTCTTCGACCAGTCAGACCTTGAAGAGGTGCAGCGTACGAAGGATGTCGCCGACGACCTGCTGCGCGCGATCGAAACCGATGAGTTCGTGCCTTTCTATCAGCCGCAGGTGGATGCCGCGACTCGGCAGGTTGTCGGCATCGAGGCGCTGGCCCGCTGGCATCACCCTGAAAAAGGAATCCTGACACCGGCTGCCTTTCTGTCGGTTGCAACGGATCTGCATGTGGCGGCAGACATTGACCGGATGATCTTCGAACGGGCGGTCCGGGAATGCCAGCAGGCATTCGGGGCTTACCGCCAACCGCTGTCGCTGTCGTTCAATGTCAGTGAAAACCGGATCAACGACAGCGAAGTAAACGCCATCCGCGACTGCGTGGACACCTATGCCGGCCAGATCAGCTTCGAGCTTCTGGAAACCATCTTTCTGGAGGAGCAGGACGATGATTTCCTGGCCCGTCTTCGCCAACTGCGCGAACTGGGGATCGGCATCGAAGTCGATGATTTCGGCAGTGGGCGCGCGTCGGTCGTAGCGCTGCAGCGGATCAACCCGGACCGGCTCAAAATCGACCGGCGGCTTGTTTCGCTGGTTGCCGAAGGCAGCGGCGGACTGCGCCTGCTGCGTTCGATCATCGAAATCGGCCAGGCCCTCGAACTGGGCGTCACTGCGGAAGGTGTGGAAACGCGTGAGCAGGCCGAGATCCTGACCCGGCTCGGCTGCGACCGGCTGCAAGGGTTCTACTTCGCCAGACCCATGGCGTTTTCAGATCTGCTGACTTACCTGGAAACGCCCGACAGCCTGGTTCGCGGCGCTTAGGGCTGGGACCGGATGCCCGGCGCGGCTTTCCGGTTTCAGCGTTTCCTGCGCAGCGCCAGGCGCTCCCGGTTGAGCGTATAGATGCCAGTCCCAACAATGATGAGGGCCCCCAGCCATGTCCAGCCATCGGGGAACTGTCCGAAGACGACGAAGCCGTAGAAGGTTCCCCAGATCAGGAGCGTATATTGCAGAGGCGCAACCACGACCGCCTGGGCAGCATCCAGCGCCAGGATGACTAGCGTTTCCCCGGCTGCCGCAAGAACGGCCATGGTGACAAGCAGCAGGATTTCGGTTGCCGACCCCGGCGACTCCCAGACAAAGAGCATCGGTCCGGTCAACAGCGTGCAGGAGACGATCGCGGTGTAGGCAACCGTCGTTCCGGCGCTGTCACCGCCGGCAAGAATGCGCGACAGGATCTGGCGGAGCGCGAAGGCCCCGGCTGCAATCACCAGCAGACCAGCCGCCGGATGCAGCACACCCAAGCCCGGGCGGATCACAATCAGCGTGCCGATGAACCCGATGATGACGGCCGTCCAGCGGCGGATGCCGACCGGTTCGCGCAGGATGAGTGCGCCCATCACGGTGACCATGAAAGGCGCGACAAAGGTGATCGCGACCGCATCCGCCAGCGGAACGAACTTGACACCGATGACGAAAAGCGTTGCGGAGACCGCAGCGAGCGCACCCCGCCCGATCTGCAAGACGGGATTGGCCGAGACGAGCACGGACCGGCCCTTGAGGCCGATGAGAACAAAGACACCGAGCAGCAGGCCCAGTTGGCGGCACCAGACGATCTGGAACGGATGGATCGTGTCGGTCAGGAATTTCGCCATGGTGTCGACGGCGGAAAACATGAACATGCCGAGCGCCATGAGCGCGATCCCGCGCATGGTGTTGAAGTGCCCGGAGCCGGATGGATCTGTGTTGGGTGGGCGGGCGATCTTGCATCTCCATTGACCGGTCCGATCAAATGGGGCCGTGCAGAAGTGTTATCCGGCGACGCGTCCCGCGTCCACGACAACTTCGCATATTCGCCGCATATCCATCGGCGTCAGGTTTCCGGATGCCCCGGAAATTGCCGTGCACCGTCACAGATTTCATACCAGGCCGGCTTTTCGGCGACGAATTCGTGAAACGTGTTGCGGACACCCGGATCATCGTCGAAACAATGCGCGTTGAGGGGAAAGGAAGTTTCCTCCGACAGTGGCTCTCCGAGCGCCGTCCCGCAGCGCCGGCAAAAGGAGCGCACATAGGTATAGGGCGCTTCGGGCTGGAAGCAGGCAATTTCGGCTTCCCCGCTCACAAGCTCAAACTGCTCCCGCTTGACGAAAACGAATGGCGTCGCGCCCAGTTTCCGGCAGCGAGAGCAGTGACAGGTTCCCATCATGCCCGGCGTACCCTTGACGGTGAACCGCACGGCGCCACAACAGCAGCTTCCCGAAATTTTCCTGTCCGAGTTCTCCACGCGTGCCTCCTTTCCCGTTCAACTGAGCTTGATTTAGCAGCGCCATGCTGACAGCGTAGTGTCAGCATGGTGTCAGCATTCAAAAAGGGAGATGGCATGCGGCGCGGCGACCGGCTGTTTGAACTGATCGAGATCCTGAGACGTGCGCGCGGCCCTGTTGCCGCCACGGCGATTGCGGCGGAACTGGAAGTGTGCAAACGCACGGTCTACCGGGACGTTGCTGCGCTGATGGCGCAACGGGTTCCGATCCGCGGCGAAGCCGGGGTCGGGTATGTGCTGGAGGCGGGATTTCACATGCCGCCGCTGATGCTCACGCCGGATGAAATCGAAGCAGCGGTTCTTGGGGCACAGTGGGTGCAGACACGCGGCGAACCGGACATGCGGCGTTCGGCGGCCAGCCTCGTTGCCAAGATCGAGGCCATCGCCCCGGACAATCTGCACAGCTTCTTCGCGGAGCCGGTGACCGGCGTCGCACCGGTGGAGACGCCGCCAGAGGTGCTCGCCTCCTCCGATATCCGGGCCGCGATCCGGCGGCAGAAAAAAATCAGGCTGGAATACCGGGACGACACGGGAATGCTGACGGACAGGACTGTCTGGCCCGTTCTGCTCGGATACAGGGACGAGGGCCGGATCCTGGCTGCGTGGTGCGAATTACGGTGCGGCTTCCGGTATTTCCGGACCGAGCGGATCACACAGGCAGAGATACTGGAAGATCGCGTTCCCAAACGCCTGGCTCAGCTCCGTGCCGACTGGGAGCGCGCGATGGCGGCGGAGCGCCAAAGATACGACGCACCCGAAGCGGGTCACGCGGACGAACCAGCTTCAGACAAGACCTGACCGAAAGCGGACGCTGTGCCGCACACGGTTTCCTTCGCGTGCGGCCAGGTTTTGATCGCCGGTTATCCCCGCAAGCGGTGATGCAGGATGATCGGAACGGCAAGTTCCTCCTCGTCGGCAAGGTGCCGGTCGAGAAAGGCCTCGATCGTTCCGGCAAGACCGTGCAGCCGGCCTGCTTCCTCGCGCGCCTGGGGCTCGTCGAGATGGATCAGCTTGATCGACCGGTTGGCGGTCTTGGCAAACCGGTCCAGCACGCGATCCAGTTCCTGGTGATCCTTTTCGAGGATCTCCAGTCCGGCATCAAATCGCGGATCGGCTGCCGACAGCTCCGGGAAGTAACTCTTGTCTTCCCAGGTGTGATGTCCATGAAGATTGGCCACCAGCGCATTGCCATAGTAGGACAGCCGTCCCGCGAAATCGTCCGGCTCCCTGGATCTGTCCAGGTAGAGTTCGGTTTCGGACCGCACGAGTTCTCCGAGCTTTCGGAACATCTGATGTGCGCCGAGCCAGTGCTTCGTTTTCTCCTTGAAGCCCGGATGCGCGTCCCAGCTGTCGCGGGGATACTCGTCCAGCAGGGTGCGCATGGTTGCGGGCATGTCTTGTGTGCGGATGTCGAATGCGTGTGTCATCGCCCTCTCCTTTCGTGCCCTATATCGGAACGAAGTCAGGGGAGTTCCATGTCCGCACCTGCATTGCCGTTATGCATCAATCGGTTAGCGCTGAAACGCCTGCCAACAACCGGTTCCTACTCGGCTGCACCCTGGTTGATCGATACAGTGTCCCGGCGCTTCGGGCGGCGCTTTTTCGTCACGAGGAAAATTGCCACCATGATGACCCCGAGCGCCGCGACCTGATGTGTCGCGAGAGATTCCGAGAGCACGGTCGCGCCGATGAGCGCGCCTCCGACCGGCACGGCGAAATTGACCTGCGACATCCTTGTGGCGCCAAGCCTCGGCACGAGCTGGAAATAGATCAATGTGGCCATCGCTGTCGAGAACAGGCCCAGATAGACAACAATTCCGAGCGAGGCTGCGCTCGTGTCAATGGCACCTGACGAGCCGGACAGGGCCGCCATGATCCCCATCGCAAGGGCTGCAAAGATCGTCGACCCGGCCGCCATTTCAAGCGGAGGCCGCTTGACGAAACGCCTGACATAGATCGTCGTGACGCCGTAACACAGGGCCGCTGCAAGGATCGACAATTGCGCCGTCAGATCGCCGCCAAGATCCTTCAGTGCTTCCGGGCCGACGAGCAGCGTCACCCCGGCGATGCCGAAGAGAAGACCGAGCACGATCCGGGGCGTCAGATACTCGTCGGAAAAGACAAAGGACGCCATGAAGACAGTGGTCACGGGCGCTATGCCCATCAGGATGGACGCCAGTGCGCTGTCGACCGTCTGCTCTCCGTAGGATATCAGCAGAAACGGGATCGCGCTGCCGAGCAATCCGCTGACCGCATAGTGTTTCCAGTCTTCCAGGCGGCCGGACAGTGCCATCCGTCGCAGTTTCAGGACAGCGAACAGCGCCAGGGCACCGATCACGAGCCTTCCGGCGACCAGAACAACCGGATCGAGCGTCTGAACGCCGACCTTGATGGCCGTGTAGGAGGTGCTCCACAGCAAGGCGAGGACTAGCCACAGGGCAATATCGGCAGGGCTTGCAGCGTCTTTCATGTCGATCATTCCTTTGCTACTATATTCGTAGCATACATTGCTACTATTTTCGTAGCAAGCGAAATGAGGATCAGATGACGGGAAAGAAGGTACCGCCGATACTGCCAAAACCGGGCGTGCCGGTGCGCGGGTCGAAATCAGGTCAACCGATCATGGTGCTTTTCGACCTGATCGGCCGCCGATGGTCCATGGGTGTCCTGTGGAATCTCAGTGACGGGAACCGGACGTTCCGTGACCTCCAGGACCGCTGCGGATCGGCATCGCCCAGCGTTCTCAACACCCGTTTGAAGGAACTGCGCGCGGCCGGTCTGATCTACAACGCAGAGGATGGCTATGCGCTGACCGACGACGGACGGCAGCTCTTCGAAAGGCTGGAACCGCTCGGCGACTGGGCCATGGACTGGGTGGAAAAGCTGCGCTGACCAGAGCGCAGCCAGTTGCGGAATAGCTCTAGAGGAACTCGACCTTGCCCGTTGCGATGTCGTAAACCCCGGCAACCGACATCAGTTTTCCGGCTTCCTTCAGATCGGCAAGAACCGGCTGTGACCGTGACGCCTTTTCGGCGTTCAGGCGTGCATTCTGGGCGATCGCTGCTGTAAGAAGATCGGCGGGCTGTTCGGGCATGACGTCATAGACCGCCGGCCGGATCGCCTCGACAAGGCTCGGCAGATGCCCGGGTGGCAGCGTCCTGTCTTCAATGGACTGGATCGTGGCATCCACCGCACCGCAGGCCGTGTGGCCAAGGACAACGATCACCTGGACACCCAGGGCAGCGGCTCCGAATTCAAGACTCGCAAGCCCGTCTTCGTTGATGAAGTTGCCGGCGACCCGGACGACAAAAATGTCTCCGAGCCCCTGGTCGAAAACAATCTCCGGCGCGACACGGGAGTCGGAACAGGCGACAACGGCCGCAAATGGTTTTTGCCTCTGGGCGCGCTTGGCCCGGTCCAGCGAATGATCCGTGTTGATCGGCGCGTTGGCAACATAGCGGGCGTTGCCTTCCTTCAGGAGTTGCAGGGCTTCTGCCGGAGAGGATGGTCTTGAGGTGCTCACGGGACCGGATGCCTCCTGGGCCAGAGCCGCCGGGGCCGCCAGTACGCTTGCACCCGCCAGTCCGCCTGCAATCAGGTTCCGCCGGCTAATACCGTCATTCTCATGGATCAAACACATAAAAAACTCCCTTCAACGATAACGCACGGTCCTTCGATCATTCCTATCTATCGTCCTTGAAATTGTGTCGAACCCACGCATAAACAAATGAATTCCCTGTAAGAAACGGGCTCACGATCTGTCATTCCGGAAGCGCGAGCGCCGTTTGCCTCAAATTGCCCTTGCCAGTCTGGCGGCCTCACCCCGGAACCAGATGTGCGCCGGATCGTTCTGCCGGCGGGGATGCCACAGCATGTCGACATCGAAACCGCTCACGTCGAACGGCAAGTTCCGGCAAACAACATTGTCCCGATAAAGGACGGCTAGTCTGCGGGGCACGACGCAAAGCGCGTCCGAAGCGGCAACCAGACCGGGCGCGAGCAGAAAGCTCGGCAGCGAGACCGCGACATGCCGTTTCATCCCGAGGCCTGCGAGCGCGCGGTCGGTCGCCCCGACGAAACCGCCGCCTTCCGGCGAAATCAGGATGTGCCGCTGTTCGCAGAAGGCCACAGTTGTCAGATCCGCCCCCTCCAGCGGGTGACCGCGCCGCATGATCACGCAGAATGTCTCCGTCATCGCTGGCCGGCTGATCGCGTCCGGGAGATCCATTCCCGTTACCAGCGCGAGGTCGGCAGCATCTGCCTCCAGGCTCTCCCACATCGACCTTGGCTCGAATGGCAAGAAAGCAAGACGCGCACCCGGGGCGGCGGCACCGATCCGGTCCTCCAGCCGCGCGGCGAGGATCAGATGCACGTAATCCGTCGCGATCATCCTGAAGGTCTTTCGCGTTACCGCAGGATCAAACGTTTCGTTTTCGCGCACAAGCGCATCGAGGTTCTGCAAGTGACGGCGCAGATCCTGCTGCAACGCCCGGGCACGGCTTGTCGCGACCAGCCTCCGGCCGGACGGAGTCAGGAGCGGATCGTTGAAAAGGCTCCGCAGCCGCTTGAGTTGAGCCGACATGGCCGGCTGGCTGATACCGAGCTGGTCAGCCGCCCTTGAGACGCTCTCGTGCGCGAGAAGGGCATCCAGGGCCAGAAGCAGCCCGATATCTCCCTGCTTAATATCCATGCAGATTATAGAAGTCATACAAATTCATAATTTTAATTATGCGTGATGGTTCGCCAAATACAAGCCATCACGAATAAAGGATTAAGTCATGAAAATCGGCATCATCGGATCAGGCGGCATGGCGAAAGCACTCGCGGGCAAGTGGTTGGGAAAGCATGAGGTCATGCTTTCGGGACGGAACCCGGACAAGGCAAACGCCGTCGCCACGGAGATCGGAGCGCGTGCGGGATCTGCGGAAGAAGCGGCAGCCTTTGGCGATGTCGTCATTCTCGCCACCCGTTGGGAGGACACATTCAGCGGCATTGACAGCGCGGGCGGCCCGTCGGCTTTCGCGGGCAAGATCGTCATCGACATCAACAATCCGGTCAGTATCGAGACGTTCCTGACGACTCGCGACGACGGCCGGTCGCTGACCGAAGCCATTGCGGAGCATCTGCCGGACGCGCACGTCGGCAAGGCCTTCAACATGGCGCAGGTGGCGGTCTGGGAAGACCTCGACATGACCTATGACGGCCGCCAGATGGTGACGCTCTATACGGCGGATGCCGGAGCGGATGACACGATTGCCCAACTGATCAGGGACGTCGGTGCGGACCCGCTGCGTCTGGGTGGCAACGAACACGCCTACCAGCTCGAAGCCGCCGCGGCGATGGTCATCAAATTCCTGTTTTCAGGCCGCAACCCCCAGACCATCTTCAACTTCATCCAGCCGGAAGTCAGGGCCGTGCGCTGAGCGGTCCGCCTCATTTATGGAATCGTACCCTAGCGGCCCGTCGAAGCGGTCTCAGGAACCCCGATCCGCGACCGCAGATGGCGGCTCCAGTCGTCGGCACTCTCGAACTCCCAGGGGGGCTTCACGCCGGGGCCAAGCTTCTGCCTCCTGGTCAGCTCTTCCTCGGCGACATCGTTTTCGATGACACCGAGTTCCTGCAGCAATCCGACCGAGGCCCCCGGCACCCAGCGCCGCAAGTCGTACCAGGGCACAGCGTTCTGAACCTGCGGGCTCAGCTTGATGAGTGTGGTGAAGCAGCTTTCGGAGACCGTCGAATAGAATTGCGGTCTGTCGTGCAGTTCGGCGACAAATTCCAGAAGCCGCGTGAGATAGGCCCGGATCTCGGCGTTGGATCCCTGAATGTCGAAGAAGTAAAGCTCGTTGGGCGGCACGTGCGCGAGGCGCTTCCAGAGCAGGTCGCGTTCGGTCCCCAGAACCGGATAGAGCTGGTCGTGCCTGAAGAAGCCGGCCAGCGCATCGAATGTGTCCCAGCTCGTCCGGCGCGCTTCGAAAGAGACAGCCAGGTGATCGCCGTTCCGAAACGCGAAGGTCATCATGACGTGGACCGTCGCGGCGGAGGTGCCGAAGGGCTGGTAGACAAGCTGAGCGCCGGCGAGTTCGCTCAGATCGAAGGAACGGGTCGTCCATCTGGGCTGCGCGGGCGCCCCGACCGGATGGATCGCATCCCGGAAATTGACGATCTCGACGATGTTTCCGGAAAAACTCGCATCGATAACGCGTTCATGCAGCGGAACGAATGTCCGGGGCAGAACCTCCTTCTGCGAATAGGCGGCGAAAAAGACCGCGATCAATGCGAGCGCGGCGCCGCGGCGCATCCATCGTCCGTCACCGGGGAAAAACCACAGAACCGCCAACACGGGCATGATCGCGACGGCAAGCGTCAGGCGCAGCCAGTCCGGCCAGCCCAGCCAGTAGTAGCTGGCCAGCGCCATGAAGACGGCGATCAGAAGAACAAGGACCCCGGCACCGATCCTCATCACGGCACGCAGGAGCCGTCTCATCTGTGGCGGCTCCGCTTGCCGTCCTTCGCACTGCGCATGACAGAGCGGCCGGAGGTCATCACAGGCTCAGGAACCACTGGATGATGAACGCGTTGGCAAGGTCGACAAAGAAAGCGGAAATCAGCGGCAGCACGATGAAGGCGAGCGGCGACGGTCCGTAGCGCTGTGTCACGGCTTTCATGTTGGCGATCGCCGTCGGTGTCGCACCGAGAGCGAAGCCCGCAAATCCGGCAGACAGCACCGCGGCAAAATAGTTCCGCCCCATCACCCGGAAGACGATGAACACGATGAAGACCGCCGCCGCCACCGCCTGCAGCACCATTGTCACGGCAAGCACACCCGCGCTGCCGGCCAGGGTCCAGAGCTCCATGCTCATCAACGACATGGACAGAAAGACGGACAGGCTGAACTCGTTGATCAGATCCAGCGACTGGGTGCCTGCCGGCGATTTCGACTTTCTGAAAACCATCGGCACGACGTTGGACAACACGATGCCGGAGATCAGGCACGGAACGAAAAGCGGCAGTTTCAGCCCCGCCGTCAGCAGGCTTTCGTGTGCGGAATAGCCGATCACGATCGCAACATGGATCCACAGGATGCAGCGCATGATCTCCACGTGGTTGATCGGTGCGCGGGTTTCATCGGTTGCCGCGGCCTCATGGGTTTCGACGGCATCCGCCTCGTCCGTCGCCGTGAGGCTGTTCTTCGAAATCAGGTACTTGGCGATCGGACCGCCGAGGACACTTGCAAGGATCAACCCGACCGTGGCCGAGGCGATACCGAGTTCGGCAGCACCGGTGACGCCGTACTGGGAGGCAATTGTCGGGCCCCACGCAATGGCCGTTCCGTGCCCGCCGATCAGGGACGCCGTGCCGAGCAGAACACCGGCCTGCGACGGCAGACCGAAAAGCAGCGCTCCAAGAGCACCGACACCGTTCTGCACAATCATGAAAACCAGGGTAAGGCCGAGCATGATCGCCAGAACCGGCCCGCCGCGGGTCAGATCGGACACGCGCGCATTCAGACCCACCGTCGTGAAAAAGTAAACCAGCAGGAAATCGCGCACGGAAAGATCGTATTCGATCGTCCGGCCTGTCGCCACGACGACCAGAAGCGCGCAGAAAGCGGCGGCGAGGCCCCCGCTGACAGGCTCCGGAATGCTGTAGGCCGACAGGATCGAAAACCGTTTCGTAAGCCGTGCTCCCACGAAATACACGACGATACCGAGCGTGAAGGCGGCAAAGCTGTCAATCGTTATCGGATCGGCGACCGCTGCAGGCTCCATGATATTCCCCACTTCTGACTTTAGCGCAGCCAGATGCCCATCCGGTCCTGCTTTTGCTCTGGGGGAACCTTATCTCAAATCCTCTCGCCCTTGCACGGTCGTAAAATTCATTATGCCCGTTCAGACACATGCCCCAGGCTCAAATCGATTCCGCGGCTTCCAGGGCTCCTTCCAGAAAACCTCCGTATTCGGGCGCCGTCTCCGTGCCGGCGAAGAGAACCCGTCCCGACCAGGGCGCTTCAGCGAATGCCAACCTGCGATACCGGGGGTGTCCGGAAAGGTCTGGGCGATCAAGCTCTGTTGCCGTGAACGGGTCCTTTGCCCAATTCTCCAAAAGCACCTGTGTCGGTGCGCCAAGGATCGGGCCAAACAGTGCCGAAAGTTGACGGGTCGCATCCTCGACCAGCCGGGCCTCGTCGCAATCTCTGCCCGCACGGTCCGGTGCGACGAAGCCGAAAAGGGCGGCCCCGCCCGATGCATCCGGGTCAGGCGACGCGTCGTGGATTTCGAATAGCGGTCCAATATGGCTGATTGCATCTCCGGACAGACCGGCCTCGCGCCAGAAGGCGCGTTCGAAAACGGCGACGAGCTTGGCGTGTCCTGCCATCCAGGTCGGCACGGACTTCATGCTTTGAACGTGTGCTTCCGGGAGCGCGGGCAGAAAATCGAGCGTGCCGGCGGCAAGACGCGGCGGCAAGGCCAGGATGACCCGGTCCGCCTCGACCGCGAAGGCATCGTCGCGCCTCGCTCCCGTCACGCGGACCCCCGCGTCACTGGCTTCGATCCTGCTGACCGCATGGCCGAGGCGCAAAACGCCCTCCGGCAAGCCACTCGCAAGGCCGTCGGTCACCCGCGCGAGACCGCCTTCAACCCGCAAGGCCTCGCCCATGGTGGCGAAGTCGAGATCGCGGCGGATCGCGCCGTTCTGATCCTGAAACACCAGTTTGCCCGCCGAGTGCTGACGCATCAGCGGCAGACCGAGTTCCGAGACGAGGGTCAGCATCCGGGTGTTGTGGGGCCAGATCCAGGCCGGGCCGAGGTCATATCGCGGCCCCGCCGCAGAAACGGGGCGGGACAGGATGCGCCCGCCTGCCCGGTCTCTTGCTTCGAGAAGCGCGACCGTCTCGCCCCTTGCCAGCAGAACCCTGGCGACCGCGAGACCGCTCAGGCCCGCGCCGACCACAACGCTGTCGAACCGCATGTCTGTCACCTTGAAGGATCCGCCGCTTACCGGTTTTCAGGCGCGGAGACGTGGCGGAGATGTCCGCGCTTCACCCACAGACGGGCACCTTCAGCGCCTGCTTTCAGCACCACGTCGTGGCCGTCCGATCGGCGCAGCCAGGACCAGGGCTCGAGCGCCGCGGCGCCGGCGCTGACACTTCCGGACAGAACGAAGATCTCCGCGCCGCCCGGCGCTTCCACGATTGCCTCGGTTCCGGCTGCCCAGGTTTCCATGCTTACCGCTTCATAGGGGTCCTCGAAGAGCGGAGACACGCTCACACCCGGCCGGTTTGCGTCGGCAACCGCTCCCAGCTTGCCGGTATCGATCCGGACATGGCTGCGGTCCTCAGGATCGAACTGCCAGAGCTTGACGAAGATGACGGCTCCCTGCGGCGCGCTTGGCGTGTGGCTCGATCCCGGCGGATTGCGGATATAGGACCCGACCGGAAACGCGCCGTGCTCGTCTTCGAACACGCCGTCCAGCACAATGAATTCCTCGCCGCCATCATGGGTATGGGCAGAAAAGGCACTGCCCGGTGCGTAGCGCACGATCGTCGTTGCACGGGCCACCTCGGCACCGAGGCGGTCAAGCATCATGCGCTCAACACCCGGCATCGGAGACGACACCCAATTGTGCTCGGCAGGTGTTACCTGGACGCTTTCATCAAAATCCGCATTCAGTTCCATCGTCGTCATCTCCATGTCACCCGCCCCGTTGGCTAGTGTGTCGGACCGCAGGTGAAACAGGGCGGGTCGAACCTACCACAAGAGGTCGCTTCTCTTTAATCTATCTACTGATAGGTAGATTGTAAATACACGGACAGATCGCAAATCACGAACACGTGAGCAGCGGTCGCGTTGCCGCGGCAGGTCGAGGATGTCGATGCCCGCACGGGCTCCGGATGCGCGCGCTCAGGACGTTGGGATTACAAGCTGCAGGAAGGGCACCACTCAGGCAGCGCCAATCAGTCCGAGCGGAAGCGACGCGATCACGGCAATCGACAAAGCCGTTCGAAGGTTGGGAAACCACGGCGGCACCACTGCGCGCGTACCGGCTCTCGTGTCGACGAAGAGAGCAAGCCCGAACGCCGCTGTAAGGACCACCAATCCATAAAAAAGCGGCAACAGCAGTGCACCCCATGCAATCAGCGACGGGACAACGCTCCAGCACAGCCTCATTGCCGATATCTTCACGGCACCTGCGTCAGAGATAGCCAGACCCCAATGGATACCGCCGAGAAAGGACAGGATTACCGCACCGTAATACGCCAGAGCGTGCGCTGCCCATGCCGACCAGTTTTCCGGACCAAACGCAGCGACGATCGCGGTGGTTACGAAAGGGATTGCACCGGTCGCACCAAGCCACTTAGCCGGCGACGGCATGGCCTCCGCCTTCGCAGATGATCTGTTCTCCGTTCCGGTCATTTGCGTTTCCATGTTCGTCTCCCCTTACGGCCTGCGCACCCTGTCCGCGCGCATTTCCCGTTGCCGCATGGGCATTGTGTCTATCAGGGAAAACAGGTCATCGCCGGTCACCGGTGATGTGGAGCGCAATTTCACGCCGGTATCCTTGCCCAACAGGAAAACCTCGAACCTGTTGTCGTTCTTGCGCAGGAATTTCTTCATCCCGGACGCCGAGACATCAAGTCGGGTCCCCATGACAGTTTTCGCCTCACCGTTCACTATTTCGATGACAGACATATGCCTGTCCGCGATATGAGCTTCCGTACCTGCGAGAGCAGTGCGCTGCGCGGTCAACGACGCATCCCGTTTGTGCGGTGCGAACACCACGACAACGCGATGCTTCCACGCCCACGCGTCAGAGGGACTTGCCATGAGCGGTGCGCTCGCGGCAAACGAGACAGATGCGCAAACAACAGCCAGTCCCGACCTGATCGCAGCGGTGAAAATCACGAACGCCTCCTGAATAACCGTACTGCTTACGCATGCCCTTCGTCGCCGGATCTCGACGGATTTGAACCGGCGCGAACAAGTTCAGGCGACCGCGTAGTGTCGGCCTCTTGTTCGGTTGCCACGCTCTGCTCATAAAAGTGTGATTGGCCTGTTGGACAATCGACAAGCGAAACTGCGCGCCGTTCAAATCACCAATTGCGGAGACCACCATGCTGACCACCGTTTTCAAGTCCCTTCTTTCGGCCCTGGCCCTGACCCTGATCGTCCCGGCCGCCAATGCAGCCGATTCCTCGCTTGTTCATGTGCCGAGCGCGCATTCGGTTGAACAGACCGCCGACAATCTGGTCGCTGCCGTCGAAAAGGCGGGCGCAAAGGTTTTTGCGCGGGTCGATCATGCCGCTGGCGGCAAAAGCGTCGACATGGAAATTCCGGCCAATCAGGTCGTGATTTTCGGCAACCCAAAGCTTGGCACGCCAGTCATCAAGGACGCACCTGAAGCCGGACTGGACCTGCCGATCCGGGTTGCAATCATCGAAACGAGCGACGGCACCATTCTGGTTTATCGTGCGCCGGCAGCCCTCGCGGCGGAACACGGTCTGCCCGCCGACCATCCGAGCATCGGCAAGATGACAGGTGCGCTGAAAAACCTGACGGCCAAAGCCGCCGAGTAAGGCGCGAACCTGCCGCCTCGTGCAGAAGCGGGGCGGCACGTCAAAGACCAAGCTTCGTTCAGGGAAGTCACTCGCTCAAAACGGCTTCGAAACCTTCAAATTGCGGGTGGCCTGAATATAAATGCTTGTTGTCGCCGGCATTTCTGTGCGCTGCGCGGAAGTGCTCCGACTTCGTCCAGTTCAGGAAGTGCTCGCGATCCGCCCAGATTGTGTGAGTCGCATAGAGTGTCGTTCCGGTCTTTTCGTCGAACGCGCCTTTCATCAAATGAAACGTCTTGAAACCGGGAACATCCGAAAGTCTGGATTCTCGTTCACGCCAAACGGTTTCAAACGCCTCTTCCTGACCTTCAAGAATTGAAAACCTGTTCATTGCCAGATACATACGTCTCTCCTGATGTGGGGCCAGATCTGCGGCGGGCCGGAACCCAGGATAATCTGACTATAAAAGTCATATTTTTCAATGTTTCTGTCCGGGCCAAGACCAAAGTGATCGGCAACCTCGTCTTCACGAGACTGTGAACGGCGTTTCATCTTCTTTTTCAAACCGATCGTCCGACCAGCCGTAAAAAGCCGCGATGGGGCGCAAGTAGGGAGCGCAAAAAAATGCCTACAAACACGATCCTCGATATCGCGAGCGGAAGTAATGATTTTCAGATTCTCACGGCAGCCCTCGGAGCCTTTCCGGATCTTGCCACCGCTGCCGGTGATCCAACCGCGACTCTGACCGTTTTCGCACCAACAGACCAGGCATTTCTCAACCTCGCAAACGCGCTCGACCCGAGCATCGGTTCGGACGAAACCAAGGTCGTTCCCGCCCTGATCGCGGCTTCCGAACTTCTGTCTCCTTCCGACGACCCGACCGCCTTCTTGAAGTCGGTGCTGACGTATCACATTGCCGGCGGTGCGCTTGACGGCGCAGCGGTTGCCGGAAGCAGCAGCATCACGACCCTTTCCGGTGAAACGATCGAGCCGGACGCGTCTTCCGGACTTTCGCTCGGCGACAAGGACGACGGTTTCGCCGATCCCAATGTTGCCAACCCGGCCGGCTCCGAAAACGGCATCGTTGCCGATAACGGCATCGTACACGTGATCGACAACGTGCTTTTGCCTTATGACATCACGTTTGCAACGGGCGGGTTCCTGTTCACCGGCAACGGCCCGGATGCGGTGATCGGCTCCGATCATTTCGATTTCATTTCGCTCGGGAAAGGCGATGACATTGCCAACGGTCTTGGCGGACATGACATCATTTTCGGCGGCAGGGGCGACGATCTCATCAAGGGCGGTGACGGCAACGATTACCTATTCGGAGGCCGGAACAACGACACGATCGAAGGCGATGCCGACAACGACTACCTGAACGGCGGACGCGGACACGACGTCCTCGATGGCGGCGACGGCCACGACACTCTCATCGGCGGACGCGGCAAGGACATGCTCGAAGGCGGTGCCGACGACGATTACCTCAACGGCGGACGCGGAAAAGACAGCCTTGAAGGCGAAGAAGGCAACGACTTTCTGGTCGGCGGCCGGTCTGCCGACAGCTTCATCTTCAACCCGTTCCGTGACGGCGAAGGCGACGACGTCATCGCCGATTTCAACGTCAAGAGGGACAAGCTGGTGCTGGACCTCCGGGACGGCGATCCGGACCTTTTGGCCGCCATCGTCGCCAACAACGATCCGAACGAACTGGAACTGTTCGACCTCGTCGACGCCGGTGCCGTTTCGCTCGGTGCCTCCCATGACGGCGATCTCCTGATCACCCACCTGACCGGCACGATCGAGTTCAACGGCATTTCCTCCGGTGTCGACCCGGCTGCCCTTCTTCCGGCTGTCGAGTTCCTCGTGAACGACGACCCGATCAGCTAACCACGGACGTGGCTGCGCATGTTGGCAGCGGAAACGGCATCGGCCATTTTGGCCGGTGCCGTGTCTCTATCGGGGTCCGTCGCCGACGCGGGCGCGTGGGCGGGCGCCGCTCGCAATGCCGACACACAAGACAATCTCGTTCGCGCGGGGGGCGTCGGCGATGCCCACCGAAAGCGTATCGATGAAGTTGAACGCCCAGGCTTCGTCCTTGTGTCCAAGCGGCAGGTCTATGGTGTCACCAAGTGCGGCCACCTTCACGTTGGAGGGCATCAGGGCCTTGCCACCGCCGATGGCTGCGCGCACCGGCTTGCCGAGCATCGGGTGCAGGAGCGCCGCACCGTGTTCGCCAGCCCCCTCGGAGCCCACGATCGCCGCCTTGCCATAGCCGGTCGGCGCACCGTCCAGGCGGTGCATGATCTTTCCTGCCAGCCTGTCTCCAAGCGCGGCACCCATCTCAAACAGTTCGGAAAGGTCATCGGCGTCAATTCCGGCGAACGGATTTTCCAGGACCGCGAGCGCCGCCATCCGGATCAGCGGATCGCAGGCCGCGCCGAATTCGTCGGTCTCGACGGTTTCCTCGATCAGAAGTGTCTTTCGAATTTTCATTGACCATCCTTCCTCGGTTTGACGGCGCGTTCTCCCGTTTTCACCAACCGGAACGCCAGAGCGGCCGGAACGACGCTTGCAAACAGGATCATGCCGAACACCAGCGGCGCACCGGCGGTCCCGGATTGTTCATAGATCCACCCGGCCAGCGGTGGTGCGGCCGCCATGATTGCATAGTAGACCGTGAAAAAGATGCCCATGCCGAAGGCGCGCCGCGCCGGCGCAACGGCCTCGCCGGCCAGGGCCATGATGACACCGGCAGGCGCCATGCCGACGAGGCCGAACAGCAGGCTGGCGGCAACACCTGCGCCGGGCATCCCCATCAGCCAGAGCGAAACGACCGCCGCCGTCATGCAAACAATCAGCACGAGATTGCGGTGATTGAATCTGTCGACGATCTGGCCGCACACCGCGCCCGAGACAATCATGATCCAACTGGCAACGCTGACGACTGCGGCTGCCTGAAGTGCGGGATGTCCGAGTTCCTCCAGCCTGTGCGGCGCAAAGGTGAGATAGGCAACATAGCCTGCATTGAACACACCCCAAGCCGTGCCCGCAAGAAGGATCAGTTGCAGCTCACGGCGGCTCAGCCGGGTCGAATTGGTGCCCTGAACGGCTTTCCTCCCCGCAGGTGCGCGGTAGAAGAGAAGCACACCGGCTGCTGCGGCCGCGCAATACAGCGACGCGACCACGAACGGCAAGCGCCAGTCCTGCAGGCCGGCCAGGTAGGCATGCCCCACCTGTCCCATTGCGATGCCGAAGGGCCAGCTCATGACGAGAATGCTCATCGCCGTCGATATTTCCCGGCCTTCGAACCAGTCGGCGATCATCTTGGTGAAATAGAGCGTGGAGAGAAGAAAGCCCGCACCGGCGACGAGCCTGCCAAGGCCGATCGTGACGGGGCCGGGTCCGAACCCGCTCACGAGTCCTCCCAGCGCCAGCGCACTCAATCCGGCGAAGGCAAGACCGCGATCGGAGACGTACCGGCCCATGGCACCTGCCGGCAATGCCAGAAACAGCCCTGGAACCATGAACAGGCCGATGAGTAAACCGACATCGGAATAGTCGATGCCGAAGACAGTGACGAGGTCGCCGCCGACGGACGCCGCGGTCTGGAACTGAAACCCGAGCGCAATCCTTGCAAAGAAAAGCAGGGCAAGCATCCACCAGCGCATCACGCCCACCTGGTCTGTTGCCTGTGATCCGCGCGCGCGCCGGTCCGGACCGGCCTATCTGCCACGAACAGGTTTGGTGAATGCCTGGTCTCGCTCATCTGATCCCCCGTTTCGGACAAGCGTAGGGAGGGCGTTCGCGGACGGGTATCGTGCAGATGCTGTAAATTTTGCGTGCCGGTGCAGTATTTCGGGGACGTCCATGCGGGATTGCAGGATGCCGGCGGACGTCGCAGGATGCGCGGAGACAGCCGGGGGGCGGAAGCAGGTGCAGCCAGATACGATACTCAGTCCGCGCGAACTGGAAATTGCGCAAAGCTATGCGCGCGGTCGAACCTATCACGCGATTGCCGAGCGCCTGCACATCGCACCTTCGACGGTGCGGACGCATCTCGCCGCGATCTACCGCAAGCTGGAAGTGTCCTCGAAGCTGGAACTTCATGCCCGCCTGGACGGTGCCAGCCCGCCCGCCGAGACCCAAACCGACCATGGCGCCGTCATTTCAGAACTGGCTCTGAGCCTGGAGGAAGCCATCGGGCGCGAGCGGGCGCTCAGCGAGGTGCTGCGGATCATCAGCCGTTCGCGCGGCGACACCGAAGCCGTGATGGCGGCGATCCTGGGCCATGCACTGGAGTTGTGCGACGCGGAATTCGGCATCCTGTTCGAGTATCACGGCGACCGGCGGTTTTCGGCACGCTTCACGCGCGGCATCCCGCAAGGCTTTCGGGACTGGCTCGACCGACAGGGCGTTTTCGCGGTCGGCAAGGCGACCGGTCTCGGGCGGATGGAAACAGCGCGGGACGTGGTCAATATCGTCGATGTCCGGTCCGAGGAGCTGTACAGAACCGATGATCCGCTGCGCCTTGCAACCGCCGATCTGGGCGGCGCGCGCTCTTTCGTGGCAATCCCGATGCTGTCGGGTGACGGCCTGGTTGGTGCCTTCACCATTTACCGGCAACAGGTCCGGCCGTTCAATGCGCAGGTGACGGCTCTGGCCCATACCTTCGCCGACCAGAGTGTCATCGCGCTCGACAATGCCCGCATGATCAGCGAACTGAGAGCGCTCGGCGCCAGGGGTGACTGAGCGATTTGACCGGAGACGTTGCGCGTCACCCGGCAGCTTGTCTGCGCAAAGCATATTCCAGTCCGGCAATGACGCCGCGCAGTTCGGCCAATCCTTTCAGCCGCCCTATCGCGGGATAGCCGGGCTGCGCCCGGCGGGACAGATCGTCCAGAATGTCCTGTCCGTGATCCGGCCGGAAAGGAATGGAGTGATCCGCGCGGCCGATCTGGCGGCGGCTCTCCTCTTCGGCAAGCACCGCAGCAATCAAGGCCGGCATGTCGACGTCGCCGCCGAGATGTTCCGATTCGTGGAAAGACCCGAACACCGTGTCATGTTCCCGCGCAACGTTGCGCAGATGCAGGAAATGAACATGCGCGCCGAGGCGCCGCATCATGCCGGGAAGATCATTGTCGGCCCGAGCGCCGAGCGACCCGGAGCAAAGGGTGATACCGTTAGCCGGCAAATCAACCGACCTCACCAGACGCTCATAATTCTCTTCCGTCGACATGATCCGAGGCAGTCCCAGGAGACTATACGGCGGATCGTCCGGATGGCAGCACAAGCGAAGACCAAGCGCCTCCGCATGCGGCACGACAAGTTCGAGAAATGCCGCCTGGTGCGCGCAGAGCGCCGCGTGATCAAACGGTTCATAGGCCGCCAGATGGGCGCGGATATCGTCAAGCGTCAGCTGGTCGTTTCCACCCGGCAACCCGCAAATGACATTGCCGACAAGCGCGGCCTTGAACGTATCGTCCGTTTCCGAGAAACGCTTGCGGGCGGCCTCTGCCACTTCCTCCGGAAAGTCGGATGCCGCGCCTTGCCGCTTGAGCAGAAAAAGGTCGAACATGACGAAATCGACCAGATCGAAACGCATGCATGTCGCCCGGTTGGAAACCTGATAGGCCAGGTCTGTGCGGGTCCAGTCAAGGAGAGGCATGAAATTGTAGCAGACTGTCTGAAGACCGGCCTCCGCGAGGTTGGTCAGGCTGGCCTTGTAGGCCTCGACATGCTCCTGCCAGTTGCCCGTCTGCCTCTTGATGTCCTCGGAGACCGGCAAGCTTTCAACGACTTCCCATTCCAGTGGCTCGGGCAAATGCGCCGTCCGGCTCCGGATCGCGGCCTGCCGCCTGGAAATCTCGTCCGGCGACCAGACGTCTCCCGGCGAAACATGATGCAATGCCGTCACGATCCCCCGGGCTCCCGCCTGGGCGACATCATCCAGCGAGACCTGATCTGCCGGTCCGAACCATCTCCATGTTTCGCGCAAGCCGGTTCCCTCCTATACCGTTGGATCAACATGTAGCTCATTTTTTGATGGCTTGGCAGCCGCTTGTCAAATTTTTGTTGACTAGTATGGCAGTATGGCAGATAACCACTCTGGGAGGACCTCTCGTGTTGAACGAAGTCGGAATCGATACGTGGCTTGACGATACGCTTGCGATTGCGCCGCAGATGCGGCGCATATTGCGCGAACGGATCGTCAAGAATGACCTCCCGCCGGGCAGCAAGCTGTCCGAGGCAGAGATCGCCAAAAGCTATGGCATCAGCCGGCAACCGGTTCGCGAAGCATTCATCAAGCTGGCCGAGGAGGGATTGCTCCTGATCCGGCCTCAGCGCAGCACGCTTGTCACCAGGATCGACTACCCGACCGTTCTGCAATCGCGGTTCGTTCGGGAAGCGGTCGAGGCCGACATCGTGCGATTGCTCGCACAGGATCCGCAGCCGGCCCTGATAAAGGAATTGCGCTCGCAATTGCGGCATCAGGCCAAGATCGGAAAAGCGTCCTCAGCAGACTTCATCAATGAAGATGAAAGGTTCCACCGCACGCTTGCGGAAGCGGCTGGAAAGGACGTTGCGTGGCAGTTTGTGGAAGGCTTGAAAAGCCAGATGGACCGGGTCCGGTTCCTCAGCTTCGAGCTCTTCCCGTTTGCCACGCTGATCGATCAGCATACCGCCATTGTCGATCAGATAGACGCGGGCAAACCGGATGCAGCCTCCCGGGCAATGCGCAAACATCTGAACGAGATCCTCAAGACTCTGCCCCAGATCATAGAAAGAAATCAGGTCTATTTCGATCGCTGCGAGGATCTGGCGATCGACGGATCATCATCCAAACGGGAGTGAGAGTCATGACATTCAGAATTGGCAATTTCCTCGCAGCCTGCCTCGTGGCGCAGTTCGCCGCCGGTGCCGCGGTGGCGCAGGACACCACGCTGAAGCTGGGCCATCTGGCGAATGAACAGAATGCCTGGCACAAGGCGGCGGTCAAATTCGGCGAAGAGCTCTCCACCCTGACCGATGGCCGGATCGCGGTCGAAGTCTATCCGAACGAGTCACTCGGCAAGGAAATCGATCTGATCAACGGCATGCAGCTCGGCACGGTCGACATGACGATCACCGGGGAAAGCCTCCAGAACTGGGCGCCGATGGCCGCACTTCTCGCCGTGCCCTATGCCTATGCCTCGACCGACCACATGGACGAGGTTGCTTCCGGAGAAATCGGCGACCAGATCGAAGCACAGATCATCGAGAAGGCGCAAATCCGGCCAATCGCCTATTTTGCGCGCGGCCCGCGCAATCTCACATCGAACCGGGCCATCTCGGCTCCCGATCAGCTTGAAGGCCTGAAGATGCGCGTCCCCAACGTCCCTCTCTTCGTGGACGTCTGGAAGTCTCTCGGCGCGGCGCCGACGCCGATGGCCTTTTCCGAAGTGTTCACAAGCCTGCAGAACGGCACCATCGGGGCGCAGGAAAACCCGCTTGCCCTGATCCGCTCCGCCAATTTCAACGAGGTTCAGTCCCATGTGAACCTGACCCAGCATGTCCGGTCGTGGATCTACCTGACGATCGCTGAATCGACCTGGCAGAATCTTAGCCCGGAAGACCAGGCCCACGTTCTTGAAGCGGCGAAACGCGCGCAGGAATTCGAACGCGGCCTCCTGGAAACCAGCCTTGCCGAGGATCGTGCCTATCTGGAAGAAAAGGGCATGACCTTCGTCGAGGTTGACGGGGCAGCTTATGCGGCAGCGGCGAAGGACGCCGTTCTGGCCAACGTGAATGACGAGATCAAGCCGATCGTGGAAAATCTCTTCAACAGCCAGAAGTAATTTCCTCCCCCAACTTGCCCGCCGCCGCGTGAAGAAGGCGGCGGGCCTTTCTGCGGGCCGTATCATGAAGCTCATCCTGCACGTCTACCGCGCGCTCGAACTGTTCTGCCGCACCGGGGTTCTGCTGGCGTTCATGGTGCTGATCATCGCAGTCCTCACCCAGGTTCTGGGCCGTGCAATCGGCGATTCTCCGGTCTGGACCGAGGAACTCACACGGTTTGCCCTGATCTACATGACCGCGCTGGGTGTCGGACTTGGACTGATGAGCGGCGACCTCGTCAATGTCGACATCGTCTGCGATGCCCTGCCCGATCCGTGGCCGCGCATGCTGCGCTTCGTCGCCTCCCTGGCAACGGCGGGTCTTGCCGCCGTTCTGCTGCCCGGCGCCTGGAAATACGTTCAGATCGGACTGCTCCAGAAATCCCCGGCGACGGGCCTGCAAATGTCGTTTGTTCATTTCAGCGTTTTCCTGCTGTTTCTCCTGCTTCTGGTTTTCGCACTGATGCGCGCCGTTCTCACGCTCTTGCACCTTGATGATCCACAATTGAAGCAGGAGGTCTGACCTTGGACGTGTTCGTTCTGTTTGCCGTCTTTATCGGCTCGCTCGTGATCGGTATCCCCGTTGCCATCGCCCTCGGGCTGTCGTCCCTCAGTTATCTTCTGGTCTCGGGCATCCCGCTCGTGGTCATCCCCCAGAAGGTCTACGCCGGCATCGACGTATTCGTTCTGCTGAGCATCCCCGGTTTCATCCTGGCCGGAAACCTGATGAACAACGGTGGCATTACCGAACGGATCATCCGGTTCGCCAATGCGCTGGTCGGCTGGGTCCGGGGCGGCCTGGGACTGACCAATATCGGTGCCTCGATGCTGTTTGGCGGCATCACCGGCACCGCTGTTGCGGACGCGGCCTCGATTGGCGGCGTCATGATCCCCGGCATGAAAAAGGCCGGCTACCCGGCAGACTTCTCGGCAGCCGTCACCGCGGCGTCATCCACGGTCGGACCGATCATCCCACCGAGTGTCCCGATGATCATCGTCGGTGCGCTGAGCGGCATCTCCGTCGGCCAGATGTTCATGGCCGGGGCCGTTCCGGGACTGCTGATGGGCCTTGCAATGATGATCACCTGCTATGTCATTGCACGGCGGAACAACTTTCCCAGGGAACCCTGGCGGGGCACCGGCGAACTCGTCCGCGCCTTCGCAAGCGCCTTCTGGGCGATCGCGATGACGGGTATCATCATCTACGGTCTTCTGAGCGGCATCGCCACACCCACGGAAACCGCAGTTGTCGCGAGCGTCTACGCCTTCGTTGTCGGGGCGTTCGTCTACCGGGAACTTCCCTTGAAGAAGGTTCCGAAGATCATCGCGGACAGCGCCGTTTCGGCCGCCTCGATCCTGGCGCTGGTCGGCCTGGCCAACGTTTTCGGCTGGATCCTGGTTTCCGAACGGATACCGCAGGCCATTGCCGGCACCGTGCTTTCCATCACCGACAATCCCATTCTCGTCGTGCTGATCATCAATCTGCTGCTGCTCTTTGTCGGCATGTTCATGGAGACGATCGCCGCGCTGATCATCCTGTTCGTTCCGCTCCTGTCGCTCGCGCAGGCCGTCGGCATCGAGCCGCTGCATTTTGCAACCTTTGCCGTGCTGAACCTGATGATCGGACTGACAACTCCGCCGGTCGGTGTCTGCCTGTTCGTCTGCGCCGGCATCGCCAGGTTGCCGCTGTCGCCGGTGGTCAGGGCCATTCTGCCCTTTCTCCTGAGCAACATCCTCGTCCTCTTGCTGGTGTCGTTCATCCCGGCCCTGGCGACCTGGCTGCCAAACCTCATATTCGGATAGGACCCGCCATGACGTCGCGCACCTGTGTGCTGCATGGTATCCACGACCTGCGGCTTGAAACGCACCCCGAACCGGTCACGGGGCCCGGTGACGTCAAAGTCCATATTCTTGCCGGCGGCATCTGCGGCTCCGACCTTCATTACTTTCACCATGGCGGCTTCGGTCCGGTCCGCGTCCGGGAGCCGATCGCAATGGGGCACGAAGCTGCCGGCCGGGTGGTCGAGACCGGTGAGAACGTCAATGCGGTGCGCATCGGAGATCTCGTCGCCATCAATCCGAGCCGGCCTTGCGGAAACTGTCTTTACTGCAAGGAAGGCAATCCCGTTCATTGCCTCGACATGCGGTTCATGGGGTCCGCCTACCGGTTGCCGCATGAGCAGGGTCTGTTTCGGGAAAGGATCGTGGTTCCGGAAACGCGGGTCTTCAGGTTCGGATCAAATGCCGACCCGCGCGAGGCCGCATGCGCCGAACCGCTTGCCGTCTGCCTGCATGCGCGCGCGCAGGCCCCGGATCTGAACGGAAAACGCGTTCTTGTGACCGGGGCGGGACCGATCGGGGCCCTGTGCGTTGCCGTCGCCAGGGACGCCGGAGCGCGCGAAATCGTTGCAACGGATCTGCAAGCGATGCCCCTTAGCGTCGCGAACCGGATGGGCGCGGACAAGACCGTAAACCTGGCGGACGAACGCGATGGGCTCGGGCCATACATGGCCGACAAGGGACGGTTCGATGTCGCGTTTGAATGCTCCGCCGCAGCGCCCGCAATCCGGGACGCGCTGACCTGTCTCAGGCCGCGCGGCACCTTGATTGCGGTCGGAGTCGCAGGAGATACCCCGATGCCGCTCAACCTGATCGTGAGCAAGGAGATCACGGTCAGGGGGACGCACCGGTTTCACCCGGAGTTCGCCGCCGCCGTCAAGGCAATCGACACCGGTACGATCGACGTGTCTCCGATCATCAGCCCCTCGTTCCCGCTCGAAAAGGCAGTCGATGCCTTCGAACAGGCCGGAGACCGCGCACGCGCCATGAAGGTGCATATCCTCTTCAACGAGTGTTCCGGAACCTGACTGCACCGCGCCGCCTGCTACAGCCGGTCTCGAACCCGCACCGTACCTGCCTCCCGGCGATGATCGCCGGGAGGAGATGACTTCGGCAATGCCTTGCCTATACTTGCCCCCGCACTGAACAGGTGCCGAAAAACGACAGGCTTTTATTTATTGGGGGGACGAAAATGGCCAGGCACATCACGACGCGGCAGGATTTTCTGGAACACGTGGCCGGCAGGCGGCTGACCCTGGGAGACAGCTGGGTCATCATCACGCCCCAGGGCGGTGTTGAAGGCATCGGCCCCGACCGCAAGGCGATCACCGGGACGTGGTCCTGGAGCGACACCTACTATTGCCGGTCAATCTTCTTCGACGGCAAGGACCTTCCCGAGGATTTGCAGACGGTCACCGTCGACGGGGACAAGGTGTCCTTCGTGCACGATCGGGGGGACGGCGAGACCGTCACCTGGACGATCACCTGACGCTCGCCGCCGAGGACGCTTCGGACGCGGTTGCACGCTGTTGAAGCGAGACGCCGCGGTTTCAAGCTGCGGCGCCGGTGCCGGATTCCGGCTGGCCGGGGCGTCGCGTCCATCGGCGTTTTTCCAGCTTTACATTTCTTTACACTCGCGAAGAACGCGAGAAACCGAGGCGGTCTATTTCCTACGGTATCGGGACGCTGCAATCGCCCGCTGACTGCCGGAAAACACCCAGCCCCCACTCTTGGGGTTTTCCGGCAGTGCCAACAAGGAAAACGACCCCATGACCGAGACCCTCAGGCTACGCCTTCACCGTGCCGGCATAGCGACCGCCGCACTCATACTGGCTTTGGCCCTGACGGCCGGACAAAGTCTTGCGCAGCAAGTGCCATCGCCGCCAAGACCGGCTGATCTTGCTGCGAAGCTCAGCCTGTCATCCGAACAGACCCCCGTCTTCATCTCCATCATGGACAGCCACTTCGCCGAGACGAAAGCGCTCCTGGCAAGACACGGTGTCGACCCTTCAAAGGGACGGCCATCATTTCAGGTCATGCGCAAACTGCGCGCTGAAATGATGCAGAACCAGCGCGCGCTCGAGACCGAACTTTCGGCGGTGCTGACACCTCAGCAGATGCAAACACTCAAGGAAATCGCGCCTCGTGGAAGGCGCAACTAGACACGCGCAAGCGGCCGCTTTTACCCCCCCGACCAACCCGAAAGGACCCTGACATGTTTCGGAAACTGGAAAACCTGCGCCTGAAGACGGAAACCCCGCGCACAAGCCGGCTCATCGCGGCCTGCCTGATCAGCACCGGAATCCTGACGGGGTCGGCAATCAGCGTCAACAGCGCCCCTCAGGCCGCTGCCGCTCCCACCCTGCACAGCCAAATTGCCGGTTCCGTTCAAGCTGGCGGCATACCGGACATTCACGATATCGGCTGGCGCAAGGCCCGTGGCGGACCCGGCATGCTGCTCAGGCTGAGCGATGAGGAGATCAAGGAACGCGTCACGCGGGTCGTCCGTCATGTCGCGATCGAGATCGACGCGACACAGGAGCAGGTGGATGAAATCATCGGCATCGTGACCCCGGTCGCACTTGACCTGAAGGCGATGCGCAAGGACATGTCCGGCGTTGGGGAAGAGCTTCGCAAATTGCTCCTGGCACAGGAGGTCGACCGTTTCGCCGTCGAGGCTCTCCGCGCCGAGAAGCTCGCGCTTGCCGACGAGGTGAGCAAGACGCTGACCGGCATGATGATCGAGGTCGCGGATGTTCTGTCACCGCAACAGCGCAGCCAACTTGACGAGCGCATCAAGGAGTTCCGTGCTATGCGTCCGGGGTTCCGTCACCACTAACGAGGACGTAGCCCGCCGAAAGATGACGCAGCAGATCCTTCTCATTGAAGACGATGCCCGGCTTGCCGAGATGGTTCAGGACTATCTCGGCGCGTCGGGTTTCAGCGTGTCGATCGCGCCGACAGGTCAGCAGGGCCTCGACGTGCAGAAACGGAACCGCTTCGACGCAATCCTCCTCGACATCATGCTGCCCGATATCGACGGGCTGGAGGTATGCCGGGTCCTGCGGGCGACCGACCAGACACCGATCCTGATGCTGACGGCGAAGGGAGAACCCATGGACCGCATCATCGGGCTGGAACTCGGCGCAGACGATTACCTGCCCAAGCCCTTCGAGCCAAGGGAATTGCTGGCCCGCCTCAAGGCGATCCTCAGGCGCGGTCCGGTCGAGCCGGACCGGCAGATCCTGCGTTTCGGCCGGCTCGAAATCGACGGGTCCGCGATGGAGGCACGGATCGACGGCAGGGCCTGCAACCTCACCGCCCACCAGTTCCAGTTGCTGGAGATCCTTGCCAGCCGGGCCGGCCGCGTTCTCTCAAGGGACACGATCATGGATCTGTTGAAGGGCGAAAGCCTTGCGGCCTTCGATCGGTCGATCGACGTCCACGTCTCACGGATAAGGGCGGAAATCGAGGACGATCCGAACAAACCGCGCCGGCTGATCACCGTACGCGGCGCGGGCTATGTCTTCGCCCGGGCACAGGACTGACGCCATGGCGAACAGACCGCGCCGTTTCTTTGCCTCGGGCCTGATGCGCAGGCTCTACCTTCAGATCTATGCCACCCTGATCGCGAGCCTCGTGCTGGTGGTCATCATATCCGGCGTTTTGTGGGAGGCCGTGGGCCGTGACCGCCTGAACCGGAACATCCTGGACACGGTCAGCCGCTTCGTCGCCCTGACGCTTCCGCCTGACGATGCAAGCCGTGCCGATCAGCAGCGCACGATTGCGGGCCTCGGCGCCGAGCTCGACATCGCCCTTGCGCTGTTCGATGAGGAAGGCCAGTCCATCGCGGTCTATGGCGAACCGGACATGCCACCGGATCGGCACGCTGGTGAAACCGGCTGGTTTCGGGCGCGTGGCGGGCCGGTCCTTTCCCTTGCCCTGCCGGACGGCCGCTGGCTGGTTGCCGACGCACATGACACCCCTCCTTTTGAGCCTCTCCTGAACCTGTTGTTCCTGCTCGCCGTTGTCGCTGTCTGCGTCGGGATCGCCGTCTATCCGGTGTCCCGCCGTCTCACCAAGCGCCTCGAAACCCTGAGCCACGGTGTCGACCGGATCGGCTCCGGAGACCTCAATGCCCGCGTCGACGTCCAGGGACAGGACGAAGTTGCGCAGCTTGCCCGCAAGTTCAATTCGGCAGCGGACAAAATCGAGCAGCTTGTCAGCGCACACAAGCTCCTGCTCGCCAATGCCTCGCATGAATTGCGCACGCCACTGGCGCGCATCAAGCTTGCACTCGAGATGGGTCAGGCGGACACCTCCGAAAGACACCGCAGCGCCCTGAAGCGCGATATCGAGGAACTCGACACCCTGATCGACGAGATCCTGGTCATGAGCCGCCTTGACGGCGACCTGCCGACGGGCACGCCCGAACCCGTCGATCTCCTCGCGCTCGTTGCCGAGGAATGCGCCCGCTACGACAACTGCCGGTATTCGGGACGCGTTCCAGAGATCGCCGGAGATCCGCGTCTCCTGCACCGCATGCTGGGGAACCTGCTCGAAAACGCCTTCAAACACGGCGCGCCACCAGTGACCGTCGCCCTGTCCGTTTACGGAAACACCGCACGGATTGACGTCCATGATAGCGGTGACGGAATTTCCGAGTCCGACCGGGAAAACGTGTTCCAGCCGTTCTACCGTGCACCGGGCAAGCAGAACGTCGAGGGGTACGGGCTGGGCCTGCCGCTCGTGCGCAAGATCGCAGAAGTCCATGGCGGCACCGCTTTCGTCGCCGCCGGATCGAACGGGACTTCGATCATCCGTGTCAGCCTGCCCCTGACACCGCCGCCGCAGGAGACCTGAACCGCGAGTTTAGGCTTTTCAGCGCTCTGAAATGGACTACCATCGCTGTGAATCGAACAGCGAAGGTGACGGCGGATGAGCGACGGGTTTCACAGTTTGGATCAGGCGGACCCGCTTTGCCGGATGAGCGCAGATGAGCTTGCGAGCGCCTATCGTGAAGGCTCGCTCTCTCCCGTTGACGTGACAAAGGCCTGCCTGGCGCGGGCGGAAGAGATCGATCCTGTTTTCAACGCCTTCACATTCCTGGATCACGAGGGTGCGCTTGGGGCCGCGAGAGCATCAGAGTCCCGATGGGCCGAGGGAGCCCCCTTGTCGGCGGTCGACGGCATCCCGGCGACCATCAAGGATATTGTCTGGGTGAAGGGCTGGCCCACCCGCTTCGGCAGCCTTGTCACCAGCGATGCGCCCCAGGCAGAAGACGCGCCAAGCGTCCAGCTGATGCGCGCGGCCGGCGTCGTTTTTCTCGGACAGACAACGACGCCCGAATTCGGCTGGAAGGCGGTCACGGACAGCAATGCCTTCGGGATCACGCGTAATCCGCACAATCCGGCAATGACGTCCGGAGGCTCCTCCGGAGGCGCGGCCATTGCAGCAGCGCTCGGCGCAGGCGTCTTTCACCTGGGCACGGATGGCGGCGGATCGATCCGCATCCCCTCCTCCTTCTGCGGCATCACCGGTCTCAAGCCGACCTTCTCGCGCGTTCCCGCCTATCCGGCGAGCCCCTTCGGAACCGTGGCCCATATCGGTCCGATGTGCCGCAATGCGCGCGATACGGCCGCCATGCTGAATGCGATGAGCGGACGGGACCGGCGTGACTGGAACCAGGGTGAAGGCCAACTCGCCCCGCTTGAGGATCCGGCCACTGCCATCAGGGGCAGCCGCATCGGTTACTGGACGGTCCCGCCTGCGGGCAGGGTTGACGCCGAAGTCGCCGCGCTTGTCGATGCCCAGATGCGACAGCTGGAAGCCGCAGGCGCTGTCATTGAGCCTTTTGATCTTCCCGCAGACGACCTGCTCGAAACGTTCCACAGGCACTGGTTTTCGGGCGCTGCCGCGCGTCTGGCCCCGTATGGACCTGCAGAGCGCGATAAGATCGATCCGGGTCTTCGGGAGATTGCCGAAACGGGCGGCGCCTATGATGCAAAGACCCTGGTCGCCGCACAGGTCGACCGCGCCGAGTTCGGCGCCAGGATGGACATGGCCCTTGCAGATCTAGACTTCATCCTGTCGCCCGCCGTCACGGTTCCGGCTTTCGAGGCCGGACTGGAAGTCCCGGCCGGGTCCGGCCTTCAGCGCTGGACGGAATGGGCGAGCTTCAGCTTTCCGATAAACCTGACACAGCAGCCCGCCGGCGTTGTTCCTTGCGGCAAGACCGAAGCAGGTCTGCCTGTCGGCCTGCAGATCATCGGCGCGCGCGGCCAGGACGCAAACGTACTGTCGTTCATGGCGGCGATTGAGGGGATGTCGGGCGGAAGCTAGGGACGGACCCATTTCTGCCGCCAAATGAGCTTCATTTATGGGTCCGTACCCTATGTCACGGTTCGGGAACACTCCGCGCTCGTGGGAGTGGAGTGCAAGACGGATCCGTAAACAGCCAGGAGCGCTCCGGCCATGTAAACGAGCAGTCCGGTCAATGTTGCCGCGGAATAGTCGACGCGCCCTTCCAGCAACTGCATCGAAAACACCATCACCGGACCCAGGGCGGTCATGGCCGCTATGATGGAGGGCTGCAGCAGCGGAATCGCCTTTTGAACAAGATAGAGAGGAAACGCAATCACACCCAGCCCAACCAGAACCAGTGTCGCAAGGTCAGAAAGTGACATGGGGCTGCCCTTGTCATCCAGTCCCGCCGCATATGCGGCGAGCGCAAGGCAGGTATAGAGAATGAAGCGCAGTCCGAACTGTGCCAGCGGCCCGACACCTTTCCTGTTAAGCCGCGCAGAAAGAAGAATGACAAACGCGGTACAAAAACCCGAGGCTGCGGAGAGAACCACACCGGCGACACCCGACAGCCAACTTCCCCGGACGAACCCCGAATAGCCGAAAACCGTTACCACCCCCAGAAACAGCACGGCGAGGAAGATCAGTGCGTTTCCGGCGACTTCCGGCTTGTGACGCATGCTTCCGGCTTCAGGCAGACCGCACCATCCTGCCACGACGGTCCCGAGAGGGACCATGCCCGAAAAGACCGTGAAGACAATGGCCGGCTCGATCAGCTGAATCGCCAGAAAATAGCTACACCAGGTTGTTGCAGCGAAGACGTTGAGGGCAGCCACTATTCTCCATGAGACCAGCGACGCGAGGAGTTCTCCCGGGCGAAACAAGGCCGTGATCAAGGTGCAGGCTGAAACCGAGACGCCGAACACGCAAGCACCGACCAAAAACGAATCCGCCTTCTGGAAGACGGCCCCGAGATAAACAGCCTGAAACGCTTCCAGCGTCACGAAGACCAGACAAAACGCCAGTCCGAGTTTTGAAACCGTTGCCACGCGCAACTCCTGTTGGGCTGCAGCGCCATTCGAGCAAGACTTTTCAGACTGCGGCGGCGCTTGATAAATTGCCTTTGCGCGTTGAAAAATCATGTTTTAAGCTATCGAAAAAGCGAATTTTGCTTGTTTTTACATGAGCTGAAGTTATGGAAATCAAACCACGACCACTGCCGTCACTCTCGCGCCTCAAACCATTCGAAGCCGCTGCACGGCACGAGAGCTTCTCCCGTGCGGCCGAAGAACTCGGCATGACCCAAACAGCCGTCAGCAAGCAGATCGCACTCTTGGAACGAGAGCTCGGTGTCGTGTTGTTCGATCGCCGGAACCGCGCTGTTTTTCTCACAAGCGAGGGGCGCCGTCTTGGCCAGGTCGTCGGAACAGCGTTGTCCGACATCGCCGAGGAAATGGCCTTGCTTCAGGGCTTTGGACGGCCCGAAGAACTGGTCCTGCATTGCCAGCTTTGTGAAGCCTTCTACTGGCTGATGCCGAGGCTTGCCGGTTTTCAGGAACGCCACCCGGGTGTTGAGCTGCGCATTGTCAGTTCGTTGAACCCGATCACCGAAGCAAAGGAGCATTTTGATGCTGCCATGCAAACGTCAGGGCGTCCTTACGGCGCGGCTAAACTGGCCTTTACCGCGTCGGATGACATTTTCCCGGTATGCGCGCCTTCCTTGCTGGCGGAGCGTGACCGCAAACTGAAACCGGCCGAACTCGGGTCTTACCCGCTGCTGGCGCACCGGGTGGTACCGCAAGACTGGATCGACTGGTCCGACTGGTTCAGCGCCGTGGCAACAACGGCGCCCAGGCGGCCTCGTCTGCTTCATTTTGACAGCTATCCGCTTGCCCTTCAGGCAGCGGTTGCGGGACAAGGCATTGCGCTCGGGTGGAGGCGAACGACCCAGATCATGATCGAGGAACAAAAGCTTGTCAGACCCTGCGAGGAGCTTGTTTCGCGTCCGACGGAGATTTCAGTTTATCGCGGCACTGCGCGCGGACTGCATCCGGACACCGACAAATTGCTGGAATGGCTTTCAGACGAACTTGCCTGAACAACACCCGCGGTTTCAACCCGTTTGCTGCACCGGATACCGGTATCATTTGTCGGCAAGAGAAAGTGAGTTATCGTCCGGGTGACGCAAGTGGGCCCGCTTTTCCCTGTTGGCGGACGGTAGGACATGGCGTCGCGGGCATCAAGGAATATCGCAATGCCTCATGACGTCGTGGGCTCCCGATGACCCTGGCACGGACATTCGAAACAGACCCCGGAGCGGATTGCAAACGTCCACGGCTGTTGCGGCGTGTGCTTGACCGGGGTCTTGTGAGATCGCTTTCGGCGCGGGTGCGGGACGCGGCACGGGCCCGTGGCTGGCTCGACCCGTATGGAAAGGCCACGCCGCGCATGCATGGCAGGAGGCTGGAGATCGACGATCCCGATTATGTCTCCTTTCTCGCCGAAGTGCTGTCGCTTCTGGAGGTCGCCGACCTGCGCTCGGACCCGGACCTGCAAGACGCGCTCTATCGCACCTGCGGCCAACGTCTGAAGCCGCTGCAGGCCGATGTCTGCCGGATTACCTTTCCCGGCGAACAGCGCGGCACGGCCGCGCATCAGGATGCCTGGTATTGCCACACGCCAGGTTTGTGGATCGCCTGGGTTCCGCTCGTCAATTGCCCGCGGCGGCTTGGAGCCCTTCAGGTCGCCGAGCGGGAAACGGGTCTCCAGCCTCACGACGAAACCGGACTGAGCGGAGACATGCCGTTCAATTGGCATGCCGTCCCCTGCGCCCCGGGCGATGTTCTGCTGTTTTCGGGCCTGACCCCTCACCGAAGCCTGCCCAATCGCAGCGCCGACCGCCCGAGGTTGTCTATAGACCTTCGCTTCGCCCCGGATCGGCGGTGACACCCGGATGAGCCTTTTCCTCTGGAACCATCCTGTGACCGCGGAACGCTACCGCATTTTCACTGAAACTCACGACCGCTACAGGGCGGCGGCAAGGGCGCTGGTCGAGGCCACGGCAATCGGCCCCGGGCACCGGGTACTGGATGTCGCCGCGGGGATCGGCTGTACCGCTCTGGCCTGCCTGGAACGGCTGGGAGAAGGCGACGTGGTTATGGCTGTAGAGGCGTCCGGCGCCATGCGGCAGGAAGGCGAACACCGCACACGGGGCCGGCGGATCACCTGGCGCTCCGCGCCGCCTGAAGGGCAGCAGTTCGACCGGGTGCTCTGCGGTGCCGCGATCTGGACGCTCGGCCCGGTCAGCGAGGCAATCGGCGGGATGAGAGATCTTGTTGCGCCTGGAGGCGCCCTCGCGGTCTCGCTTCCCGCCGCCTATCTGGGCGAAGCCGATGAACCGGGCGGCGGCACGGACCCTCATCTCACCGCCTTGCCATCCGCGCTGGCCGAGCTTGATCTCGGCAACCTACCCGGCGCCGCGCTTCCGCCCCTCAGCGACACGAGCCTGGCGCGGGCATTCCTGGAAAACGGCTTCTCCATGGCGCGCTCGGATACAAGGCTCAGGCTGACGCAGCAGGCCTATCTCGACTGGATGGCGCTGCCCCCGGTGAACGACACGCTGCTCAGGCAGATCCCGCCGGAAGACCGGCCGGCGCTTCTTGCCCGGTTGGCTGAGGATCTGGACATGTCCTCCTGGCGCTGGGAGAGGTGGGCACTTTGCGTCGGCACCCGGGCTACACGATGATCGGGGTCAATGATGGTGCCGTTATCAGATGTCCGGGCGTCGCAATGATCGTACCCCCGACCACCGGGCCGACCGGCACGTAGGGAGGCGCGAAAGAGGGAACCTGCCCGTGGCCGAGGACGTTCATCACCTGTGCTGAGCCGAGCCAGGTCGACGCTGCAAGAGCCAATCCCGTGGCGACGCGGTTGATGAAGGCCGTTTCCCCGCTCAAGGGAGCAGGGAGTGCCTGGGTAATCGCATCGGCGATTTCCGAGTGCACGATGATCTTTGAGACCCGGGCGGATACGCAACTGATCAGCGGCATTGGAACATTCGGCATGGGTGGGGCTATCGGTCCCGGGAAAGCGGCAAAGGCCGGATACCACGGCAAACCAGGGACGGTGACCCCGTTTTGCCACAGGAAAAAATTGTCCGAGAAGCCTTCGGCGATCCCGTTGGCCATGTCCCGTGCAAGACCGGACAGCGACTGGACCTTCGGATGGATGCGGATATGGGATTCAAGCTCCGGACCGTCGAGGCAGCCCGGAGCGCCAACCGCGCTCATGGCCATGATCGTGAGGTCGGAGAAATGTGCGCTGATCTTCCACATGTCGACCGCCTGTTTGACCGCGGGCTTGATCGCGTCGATCACGGCCGCCTGGTCCGCGGAGGTGAAGGATGCGGTCGGCGCCGCGCCGCCGCCTCCCGATGAGCCGGATGTGATTGAATACATCTGTTCGACCATCATCGTGGCCTGTGCCTGGGCCGCGCTCGCTCCGGCATTGCCGATTTTGGCGAGTTTGCCGGCGGTGTTGCCGACGCCTTCGTTCAGCTTCTGTGCGGCCTGAGTGGCGCCCTGCCCTGCCGCGTTCACCGCTTTCGCCCCGACCCCGGCAGCATGGTTCGCGGTTTTTTGCGCAGCCCCGGAGGCTTTGTGGGCAGCATCGGAGGCCATACCGGACACTTTACTGGCCGCGTTCGAAACATTGCCGGCTTGCCGGGTGGCGTGCTTGGCCACCGATTTCGCGGTCTGACCCGCGAACTCCGCAGCGTGTTTTGAAATTCTGTTTTGACGCAAACTGGAAATCATTGCTCAAGTCTCCTTAAAAAATCTGCTAACCGCTTTTGACATTCCGATTTGCCCAGACAGCATTGTGCCGGGCCTTCCAGCGAACCAGATCGGCGATCTCGGCCTTCAGGTGCGGCTCATAATTGAAGAAGTTCCTTTCAAGCGCAGGATCGCATCCAAGATCCGTTCCAGGCGCAGCCGGGATCCGGGCAGGATCAAGCCACCAGTCCGTAAATCCGTACTCGAGGTGGTACCGGTCGTAGATCGCCGTGCCGGGAAATGGCACAAGCACGCCGAAATTGTTGAAGAAATCGGTCATGGGCGCGAGCTCCGCCATCAGGGTGCGGGTATTGGCAAGTTCCTCCGCTCCCTCGTCCGGAAAGCCGAACATGAAATTCACGATCGTCGTCATCCCCGCCGCCTTCGCGGCCTGAACCGCTGCGATGACACGCTCGGGCGTCTGCCCCTTCCTGATCGCGCGCAAAACACCCCTGTCACCGCTTTCAATGCCGAAATTGATCGCCACGCATCCCGCACGGCGCATGCGATCGAGATCCTTTGGAAGCACCATGTTTCCCGGCGTGATGCAGGTCCAGGTCATGCCAGCCAGGTCCGGTTCCGCCAGGATGGCGTCACACAGGGCTTCGAGCCGCGGGCGGCGGGCGGTGAAGGCATCATCCCAGAACGGCACGTGAGTGAGACCGAACTTGCGGCGCAGCGTCAGCAATTCGGCGACAACGTTTTCCGGGCTGCGCCAGCGATAGGCCCGGCCGGTGACATAGTTGGCGCAGAAGGTGCAGCGTGCGGGGCATCCCCGGCTGGTGACGATACCGCCTGCAACGGCGTCCTCGTCTGTGGCCCCGGCGGCAACGTGGGGAAAGGGCAACGCGTCGAGATCTTCGATCGTACCATGGGGCGGACCGTGCCCGGTCCGAGCGTGCAGGCCCGGTATGGTGTCGAAGCTGTCACCGGGTTCGAGCGCCTCGGCCACAGCCAGGATTGCATGCTCGCCCTCACCGCTGAGCGACAGATCGAAGCCATGTGACAGGGGCTCCTCCGGCAACACTGTTGGGTGCGGTCCACCCGCGATCAGAAGCGCATCACCATCCGATAGCATGTCGGCGAGCCTGTATCCGGCCAGGGCATTATAGGTGAAGAGCGTCATGCCGATGAGGTCGGGACGAAAGCGGCGGACTTCCTCGGCAAGCCGTGTCCGGGCCACCGTTGCCCGGGCATTGGCAAGGTCCAGGCAGCGCACCGCATGTCCGGCCGAAAGCAGCGCCGCGGCGACATACTGCTGGCCGAGATAGGGCGCGTTCATCGGTTGCGGCAGCGGAGGCAGAACCAACAATGCTCGAACCATGCCAAAGACCTCCAGAAGCAGACGTGGATGTCTGGAACCCAGGGTGCGGACCCATAAATGAAGCCCATTCGGCGGCAGAAATGGCAAAACCTCGCGAGGAAGCGTGTGCAGAGCGGGCTTTATGCCCGGTCAAGCGCGGTGACGCTGCGAGGTGAAGCCATTTTGCCGTCCTTCGGATTTGGCCGTTTCGGCCATCCGCCACGTCGCGAAAGACTTGAAAATGAACCACATTTCCTGCGCTTTCGCTTCTCGCAGCTGATCAAAACGATCCAAACCAAATTGACTTCATTTATGGGTCCGTACCCTGGCCTTCATTTGGCGCTACAGGCTTACGTTAAGTCAAGTGATTTGCGGCGGCAGACCGCGCATGGAAAAACCAATGAACGCAAGACGCTTACCGTGGATTGCAAATCGAAGGCACGGCGAACCCCGCCTGCTCCTCCGGACGCTTTGCTGGACAAGACACGCGCCGGCGTCCGCTTCGTTCGGCCAACATGAGCGGTTCTCTCAAAATACGGACGCTCGAACGGTCACACCGGATCAGGTCACAATGTCGGTGAGAAGAAAGATGGTGGAGCCAAGGGGGCTCGAACCCCTGACCTCTTCGCTGCCAGCGAAGCGCTCTCCCAGCTGAGCTATGGCCCCGTATCGCATCTTGGTGCCGGTCTAGGTCCCCGGCGTCGATGGAGGCGGAACATAGTCACACCGCCCCCCAAGATCAAGCAGAAATTTCGAAGAATTATCCTGCCGTGAACAACCGTGGAAAGGCCGCCTGGAAGGGCGGCCCGGCAAGACGATTACTGGTCCGTATCGTCTTCGATCTCGACTCGGATACCGGGCACGGAATCCTCGTCCTCGTCTTCATCTTCCAGGAAAACGTCGTCGTCGGATTCGTCATTTTCGATCTCGACGTCTTCGTCGCCATCGATATCCGGCACATCCTCGGAACCTTCCGCTTCCGCGTCAGCTTCCTCGAGGCTCACGACTTCCGGGGCTGCCGCGTCCTCTTCTTCTTCTTCCTCTACCGGCTTCTCTTCGACCTTGGCCGCCTTGGCCGCGCGTGCCGTCATCACGGTCTCGAAGATCGTTCCGCATTTCGGGCACGTGATCGGATCCCGGTTCAGATCGTAGTATTTGGCGCCGCAGCTCGGGCAAAGCCGTTTTGTGCCAAGTTCAGGTTTTGCCACTGTGCTCACCCTTCGTTTGTTATCTGGCTGACTTGTCGGTGGGCCGCCCCATAGCGTCAAGCTCAGCTGCTGTCAAAGACAAATCGGACTAAAAAAACTGTTCGCCCCATTCTTCTGCATGTTGCGAACCAAATTTCAAGCGCGCCGGAAAGTTCTCGCCAACAAATCGCATTATATGACCCCGTGACGCTTTACGATTTCCTAAGACCGGGCGGACGCAAACGCCCAGCTTGGGTGGCAAGCCGGTGCCGCGAGGAGCTGCGCCCAGAAAACCGGGTGATGACGAGGCCGCATCCGCATGATAGGACGTGTCACCTTTTCGAAAACTCACAAGTTCCGGACATTGAAAATGTCACATGATACCGCGCCCACGCCTCTTACCGCGAGCAAGGGCAGCCCGCTGACCGGCACGATCCGCGTGCCCGGCGACAAGTCCATTTCCCACAGGTCGATGATGTTCGGTGCGCTCGCCGTCGGGCGCTCCACCGTGAAAGGTCTTCTGGAATCCGAAGACGTTCTGGCAACAGCCGATGCGATGCGCGCCGTCGGGGCGACCATCACGAAACAGGATGACGGCTCCTACACGGTCGAGGGTATCGGCCTCGGCAGCCTGCTGGAGCCGGAAGGCGTGATCGATTTCGGCAATGCCGGCACCGGCGTCCGCCTGACCATGGGCATCTTCGGCAGTCACAATATCGCGGCGACCTTTGTCGGCGACGCGTCGCTTTCCAAACGCCCGATGGGCCGCGTGCTCGATCCGCTGCGCGAAATGGGAACCAACGTGATCGCTCGGGACGGCGACCGCCTGCCCGCCTCCATCCGGGGTGCGGAAACCGCGCTGCCGATCACCTACCGGGTGCCGATGCCGTCTGCGCAGGTCAAGTCCGCCGTGCTTCTGGCCGGCCTCAACGCCCCCGGCGAGACGACCGTGATCGAGCCGATCCCGACACGCGATCACACCGAGAAAATGCTCAAGGGCTTCGGCGCGGAGATCTCCGTCACGCTCAATGAAAATGGCGAAAGGGTCATCAAACTGAAAGGCCAGCCGGAACTGAAGCCTCAGGACATCGATGTCCCGGGCGATCCCTCGTCGGCCGGTTTCCCGCTGGTCGCGGCGCTGATCATTCCAGGGTCGGACATCACCATCGAGAATGTTCTTCTCAACGAACACCGGACCGGCCTGATCACCACGCTGATCGAAATGGGTGGCGACATCGACATCGTCAACCGGCGGGAGACAGGCGGTGAAGAAGTCGGTGACCTGCGGGTGAAGGCAAGCCGGTTGAAAGGCATCACCGTGCCGGCCGACCGCGCGCCGTCCATGATCGACGAGTATCCGGTGCTGGCAATTGCCGCAGCGTTTGCTTCCGGCGATACCTTCATGCCGGGGCTCGACGAACTGCGCGTGAAGGAATCCGACCGGCTTGCCGCCGTGGCGCGCGGCCTGGAAGCCAACGGCATTCCCTGTGTGGAGACGGAAGACACGCTGACCGTGACCGGCGGCGCCAACGCGATAGGCGGCGGCACCGTCACGACCCATCTCGATCATCGCATCGCCATGGCGTTTCTCGTGCTCGGCATGGCGTCGGACAAGGCCGTTACCGTCGACGACGGCGCGGTCATCGCGACCAGCTTCCCGACCTTCACGTCCCTCTTTGAAACCCTCGGCGCCAAATTTTCCGAGACTGCCAGCGAGGCGGCATGATTATCGCGATTGACGGTCCCGCGGCATCCGGAAAGGGAACCCTGTCGCGCAGGCTCGCCGATCACTTCGGTCTGAGGCATCTCGATACAGGCCTGACCTACCGGGCAGTTGCTGCCGCGCTTCTTGCCAAGGGGCTGCCGCTCGGAGACGAAGGCGTTGCCATCGACATCGCGCAGAACCTCGACCTTGCCCAGATGGACAAGACGGTTCTGGCCGCGCATGAAATCGGCGAGGCGGCCTCACGCATCGCTGTCCTGGGCGGTCTGCGGAAGGAGCTTGTCGAACTTCAGCGCCGGTTTGCCGAAACGCCTCCCGGCGCCGTTCTGGACGGGCGCGACATCGGCACCGTGGTTTGCCCAGATGCCACGGTCAAGCTGTTCGTCACCGCGTCCGCGGAAGCGCGCGCCCGGCGCCGCACCGATGAAATGATTTCCAAGGGAAAGGACGCAAACTACGCATCCGTTCTCGATGATCTCAAGCGCCGGGACGAGCGCGACAGCCAGAGAACCGTCGCACCGATGAAACAAGCTGAAGATGCGGTCTTGCTTGATACGACAGAAATGGATATAGAAACCGCGTTCCAGGCGGCTGTGGATATCATTTCAAGCGCCAAGGATGGTCCAGGGGCTTAGGGGTTCACTTTCAGGTGCGCCCCTTTCCGTGCATCCGGAACATATCCGGCTTTGATAGCCGCAGGTTCTTATGAACGACAATTGAATTTCGGCAGGACGCGTTTCGGACCGTGTCCTGTGGCGAGACCGGATTTTCCGTCTGCCGCCTCCGCCGGCCCGCTTTTCGAAGCGGAAGGATCAGCGAAGATCGCGATCCCGGGAGACAGGCAATCCGGAGTGCAACACCAACCCGCCGGCGGTGCGCCAACAGGCGCTCAGGAGTATAAATGACTGATTTCAATCCCTCTACCGAGGATTTTGCAGCTCTTCTCGAAGAGTCTTTCGTCCAGAACGACCTCTATGAAGGTGCCGTCGTCAAAGGCACCGTCGTTGCAATCGAAAAAGACCTTGCCGTCATCGACGTCGGCCTGAAGGTCGAAGGCCGTGTGCCGCTGAAGGAATTCGGCGCCAAGGGCCGCGATGGCGAAATGGGTGTCGGCGACGAAGTTGAAGTTTACCTCGAGCGTGTTGAAAACGCTCTCGGCGAAGCCGTTCTGTCGCGCGAAAAAGCACGCCGCGAAGAAAGCTGGGTTCGCCTGGAAGTCGCGTTCGAAGCAAACGAGAAAGTCAACGGCCAGATTTTCAACCAGGTCAAGGGTGGCTTCACCGTCGATCTGGACGGCGCGGTTGCCTTCCTGCCGCGTTCGCAGGTCGATATCCGTCCGGTTCGCGACGTGACCCCGCTGATGCACACGCCTCAGCCGTTCCAGATCCTGAAAATGGACAAGCGCCGCGGCAACATCGTCGTGTCCCGCCGTGTCGTTCTGGAAGAGACCCGTGCCGAACAGCGTTCGGAACTGGTTCAGAGCCTGGAAGAAGGCCACACCGTGGAAGGCGTCGTCAAGAACATCACCGACTACGGTGCGTTCGTCGACCTCGGCGGCATCGATGGCCTGCTGCACGTCACCGACATCGCGTGGCGCCGCATCAACCACCCGTCGGAAGTGCTCACCATCGGCCAGACGGTCAAGGTGCAGATCATCCGCGTCAACCAGGACACGCATCGCATCAGCCTCGGCATGAAGCAGCTTGAAACCGATCCGTGGGACGGTATCGAAGCCAAGTACCCGCTGGAAGCCAAGTTCAACGGCCGCGTGACCAACATCACCGACTACGGTGCATTCGTCGAGCTGGAGCCGGGCATCGAAGGCCTGATCCACGTTTCGGAAATGTCCTGGACCAAGAAGAACGTCCATCCGGGCAAGATCGTTTCCACTTCCCAGGAAGTCGAAGTGATGATCCTGGAAGTCGACCCGGTCAAGCGCCGCATTTCTCTCGGCCTGAAACAGACCCTGCAGAACCCGTGGGATGCGTTCGCGGAACAGTTCCCGATCGGCGCAAATGTCGAAGGCGAAGTCAAGAACAAGACCGAGTTCGGCCTGTTCATCGGCCTCGACGGCGACGTGGACGGCATGGTGCACCTGTCCGACCTCGACTGGAACCGTCCGGGCGAGCAGGTCATCGAGGAGTACAAGAAGGGCGACATGGTCAAGGCCATCGTCCTCGACGTGGACGTCGAGAAAGAGCGTATCTCTCTCGGCATCAAGCAGCTTACCGGCGATCCGATGGAATCGGGCGCAGCCGGCGAACTGCGCAAGAACTCCGTCGTCACCTGTGAAGTCACCGAGATCAAGGACGGCGGCCTGGACGTCAAGATCGCAGACAGCGACCTGACAGCGTTCATCCGCCGTGCGGACCTTTCCCGTGACCGCGAAGAGCAGCGTCCGGAAAAGTACTCCGTCGGCGACAAGTTCGACGCGCGCATCACCCAGTTCGACAAGAAGACCCGACGGGTCACCGTGTCGATCAAGGCGCTCGAGATCGCCGAAGAAAAGGAAGCTGTCGCACAGTACGGCTCTTCCGACAGCGGTGCGTCTCTCGGCGACATCCTGGGTGCTGCCCTCAAGCAGCAGTCCGACGACTAAGGTTTTCGCGTCCCGAAAGATCGGGAACGGAAATGAAAAGCCCGGCAGCAATGCCGGGCTTTTTTGTTGCCCGGCACATGAGGACAAGACGCACGCCTGCCGGCCGGCTTCCTTTCGTGGACACAGGCCCCTGAATGTGACGTGATAGAGTGGACGCAAACTGGTTCGGCACAGGAGCGGCTGATGCGATTGTTTCTCGTATTTTTCCTCGCGCTCATGGTGGCTTCGCCCGCCCTGGCGGAAATTGAACGGTTGAAGACCAAATGGAAGGTCAAGCCCGATTTCGAGAAGAGTGCGGCCGCGCGCGAGTCGATCAGCGGGGCCGATTGCGCTCCGGACGGTGGATGGTGCCTGGCGGCGAATGACGAGAAGAACTACGCCCAGTTTTTCAGGATCGGGAAAAACAGGCTCGATCCGGACAAGAAAGGCGTGATCCGGCTGTTGCCGAAGAAAGTCGACGGCAGGAAGATGGATGAAATCGACGCCGAAGGCGTGGTGTTCGTGCCATCCGGCGACGCAGATGACCCCTCCCATTTTTATGTCACCGGTTCGCATGGGCTTTCCAGGAGCGGCGACTTCCAGCCTTCCCGGTACACGCTGTTCCGATTTCCGGTCGAGGCGAAGTCCGGCAAGCCAACTTTCAAGTTTAACGACAAGAAGGTCGCCCCGGACGTCGAGCGCACCATGCTGCTCACCGAAACGATCAAGTCCAATCCGGATCTTGCGCCGTTTGCCGATCAGACACTGGACCGCAACGGTGTCACCATCGAGGGAATTTCCGAGATAGACGGCGACATGCTGTTCGGTCTCAGAAGCCCCTGCCTTGCCAGTCATGCGCTCATTCTGCGGGTTTCGACCGGAGACCTTTTTCAGAAATCGCCGCCTCCTTCCACGACCGACAAGGTCGCGCTTGGCGACAATGCCGGCATTCGCGACCTGACACGGGTGAAGAACGGCCTCCTCATCCTCGCGGGCCGGAGCGATGACCGCCGCGGCACCGAGGATTTCACCTGCGGCGAGAAACGCAAACCGCCCTCGCCGGCACCATCACTCTGGTTCTGGAGCGGCGTATCGGGCGATGCTGCAAAGCCTCTCGGGGCGCTGCCCGGGGTCGACCTGAATGCGAGCGCCGAAACGTTGCTGGTTCTGGAGGAAACCGATACGGCCTACAGGGTGCTGGTTCTGTTTGACGGCGAGAAGAACGGAGCGCCGGTGGAGTTTATGGTCGGCAAGTAAGACCGCCACCCGGCCAGGTGCGGCCACGGGCGAACCGAAGTCGGGTCTACAAGGCTTGCGCCCCTTGCAGTTCTCAAGAATGATCGCAGGACATTCACTTCTGTCCGCTTCTGGATTTCCGACATGTCAGCCCTCGATCTGTGCCGCCTCGCCGGCACCGTCTTTCTTGCCGTCACGCTGGTGGTGACCGGTGATACCTGCGGCAAGCTGCTCACGCAGAGCGGTGTGGATCCTTTCATTGTCGCCTGGACGCGCTTTTTGATCGCAGCGCTTGTTCTGTGGCCGCTTGCCCGGATGCAGTGGCGCGAACTTGGCCCGATGAAGGACTGGCGGGTGATCCTCAGGGCCGTGTTCATCGCGGGCGGGATCAGCTCCATCCTGACGGCGCTGGAAACCGAGCCGATCGCCAACGTGTTCGGTGCCTTTTTCATCGGACCGGTCATATCCTATATCCTCGCCGTCGTTTTCCTGAAGGAACGGCCGTCGGCCGCGCATACAGTCCTTCTGGCGATCGGGTTTCTGGGCGTTCTGCTGGTGGTCAAACCCGGATTCGGCATGACGGCGGGCACGCTGTTCGCGCTGCTCGCCGGAACGTTCTACGGCTGTTATCTGTTCATGACCAAGCTGCTTGCCGGGGCCATGCGGCCCACCCGGCTGCTCATGTCGCAGCTCCTGATCGGCACGGTGCTGCTGACGCCCTTCGGCCTGTCTTCCCCGCTTCCCGTCAATGAAGCCGGCGTCTGGATCCTGATCATCGCGAGTGCGCTGACTTCAGCTGCCGGCAATTATCTTCTGGTGATCGCCAACCGGACAGCGGATGCCAGTCTCGTCGCACCGCTGGTCTATACTCAGCTCATCTCCGCAACCGTGCTTGGCGTTGCCGTATTCGGCGACTGGCCGGACACAATTGCCTTTGCTGGCCTGTTTCTGATTGCCGCCTCGGGTCTCGGATCACTGGCACTCCGGCGTTCAGCGTGAACACGCGTCGGCCAATGCGGATGATCAGGACGACTTGATGCCGTAATTGGCGACGGCGCCGAGGACCTCGTTGATTTCCCCCTTCGACAGGATATGCGGTTGACCTACCGTCTGGCTGACGATGTAGGCGCGCGCCAGAACCTCCAGTTCCTCCATCCGCCACAGTGCCTTTTCAAGCGTTTCGCCGGTGACGACAGCACCGTGGTTGGCCATCAGGCAACCGGACCGTTCCGCCATTGCCCCGGTGACGTGATCGGCCAGATCCTGGCTGCCGAACAGCGCATAATCCGCGAGCGGCACGGTGTTTCCTCCGAATATCGCGACCATGTAGTGACAGGCCGGGATCTCGACGCGGTTGATCGAGAGTGCCGTGCAATGCACCGGGTGGGCATGAACGACGGCATGCATGTCCTGCTTTTCCCGGAGCAGCGCCTGGTGAAACTGCCATTCGGTCGAAGGGGGGTAGTCGCCTTTCTGCTTGCCCTTTCCCTTCAGGGGAACGGAGACCAGCATGTCGGGTGTCATCCGATCGTAAGGGACACCGGAGGGCGTTATGATCATTCTCTTGCCGGCCCGGGCCGATATATTGCCGGACGTGCCCTGGTTGATCCCGCGCCGGTTCATTTCCCGGCAGGTATCGATGATCACCTGACGCAGTTTGGCGGTGTCCTTGTAAGGTGGCTTAAGCATGGTCTTCCGATAGTTTGAGAAGGTCGGCGGCGGTTTCGGAACAGGTCGCGACATGGGTGGCATATCCGCCGCGAATGGCCGCCAGCATCGGAGCGGCCCGGTCGGGGCCGGAGCCCACCAGCAGCCCCATTTCCTTGTTGCGCATCTGCTCCAGTGTCACGGCAATCATGCGGTCTTCTATGTCCCTGTCGAGGCCCTGGCCATCCTGATCGATCAGCCGACCGCAAATGACCCCGATGGCACCCCTTGCCGCGCAGGCGTCGATATCCGCCTTTTCCAGAAGACCGGTATGCACCACATGGCTGTCCTCACCGCAGGTTCCACAGGCAAAGATTGTCTTGTTGCAGCTGGCAACGGCCTGCAGCTGCGCCTCGATGACCGGCTCCTGCTTCAGGCGTTCGACAAGGGTCTTGTCCGACAGGACAAGCGGAACGTGGAGGTTCACGCAGTGCGCGCCGTATCGCCTTGCCAGCGTCGCTGAACAGGTTTCGGCGGCAAAGCCAAGTGCAGCAGGACGCGATCCCACCAGTTGAACGATGGTGAGATTTTCAAGATCAACCCTCGGCGCGGCCTCCGCGACCCGGTAGACGGTCTCCCCCCAGGCAACACCAAGCCGGTCGCCGGGTTCCAGCAAGCCGGGCAGCCAGTCGGCAACCACGCGGGTCACCCGGTCAAGGGACCGTTCGGGTCCGTCGGGAGAGGACGGGATGACAACGGCATCGCGCAAGCCGAAACGGTCAACAATCCTGCGGGCAAACTCCTGGTTCCGGAAGACATCACTGTCGAGCGAAATCCGCACGTAATCCCTCTTGCGCGCCTCGGCCAGATAATTGACCACGGTGGCGCGGGAAATCCCCAACCGCTCGGCGATCTCGTTCTGGTTCATCCCATCCTGGTAATAGCACCAAGTGACCTCGACGATCGCGTCCTCCTGCGTGCGCATCCGCGCACCGCTCCTGGGTTCAGCCGGCCGGGGCCTGGAGGGCGCGGGACTCATGCGCTCTTGGCAACCGCCGCCAGATCCGGGAACAGGCCCGCGAGGCCTTCCGCGCTCGCCTCACAGACACCGCGCTCGGTGATCAGGCCCGTGACCAGATGGTTCGGTGTCACGTCGAAGGCCGGGTTGCCGCCGGGCGTGCCGTGCGGGGTGACCTGGACCTGCGCAATCGTGTCCGCGTCACTCAATCCCTGAACGTGGGTCACCTCGCGTTCGAGCCGCTCCTCGATCGGAATTTCGGCAACGCCGTCATCGACGCTCCAGTCGATGGTCGGAGACGGCAGCGCGACGTAAAAGGGAACGTTGTTCGCCCTGGCGGCGAGTGCCTTCAGATAGGTACCGATCTTGTTGCAGACATCGCCCCGGCGCGTCGTGCGGTCCGTGCCGGTGATGACGAGATCGACCATGCCGTGCTGCATCAGGTGTCCGCCGGCATTGTCGGTTATGTAGGTATGCGGAATGCCGTGGCTGCCAAGCTCCCAGGACGTCAGGGCGCCCTGGTTGCGCGGACGGGTCTCGTCGACCCAAATGTGGATCGGGATGTTCTCGTTGAAGGCCTGATACATCGGACTGGTGGCCGTGCCCCAGTCCACCGTGGCAATCCACCCGGCATTGCAGTGCGTGAGGATGTTGACCGGTTCACCATCCGTTTTTTCGGCCGCGATCGAGCGGATGATCTCCAGCCCGTTCTGTCCGATACGGTGGTTTATGTCGACATCCTCATCGGAAATCTCATGCGCGAGTTTCAGCGCGGCGCCTGCCCGCTCCGCCTCCGGCAGGGGCTTCAGATGCGCGCGGCACCGGTTGAGAGCCCAGCGCAGGTTGATTGCGGTCGGACGCGTCTTGTCGAGAAACGCCCAGGCCGCGTCGAGATTTGCGTCGGAAGGGTCAAGTCTGGCGGCGAGCGCCATGCCGTAGGCGGCCGTTGCCCCGATCAGGGGCGCGCCGCGCACGCGCATTTCAACGATCGCGTCGGCGAAATCCTGGAGCGTATCGACCTGCTCGATCCGAAATTCATGCGGCAGCCAGCGCTGATCGATGATCTGCAGCGCGTCCTTGCCCTCGTCCCACCAAAGCGACCGGTAATGGGTTCCGTCGACCTTCATAGGATGTCCCTTCCGTTGTAGTTGCGCGCCAGCGACAAGAGGTCTTCCATCGTGCCGATGGTCCCGGCCTTGAGGATCAGTTCAGCGCCCATGCGGAGATTTCGTGCTTCCAGCGCAGCCTTCAGCGCCTTGTCCCCGATTTCCTCGAAATCGGCGTTGTGTGCCAGCGAGAGCGTGCGGCGATGCATTTCAATGCCGCAGAAGCCGAGCGCGTCGACGCGGATTTCTTCGAGCAATTCCGCGCAGACCTCAGCCGATGCATGTCCCTGTCCCTCGAACAGCGCCTGCGGGTAAAGCATGCCCGTGCGCTCCGTCGCCCAAAGGTGTCCGAACTCGTCCTCGAAAGCGGCGACCGTCTCCGCGATCACCGAAAGGAGCCATTCCTGGTAGGTCTCCAGATCGGCGCCCTGCCGGTGGGCGGGCTGACTAAAATAGGCCATGAGGAAATTCGCGAGCAGCATGCCGAGATCGAAACCCATCGGGCCGTACTGGACAAATTCGGGATCGATCACGCGGCTTTCGTCTTCCGTCGACATGATCGATCCGCTGTGCAGATCGCCATGCACCATCGTTTCGGTGTTGGAGGCGAATTTCATCATGAGCCGCTGGACCCTGGCCTTCAGACGAGCGTCCGAACGCAGGTCCCTGACGACCGGGTCCAGGCCGTCCGTGTGGTGGTTCATCTCCGCTTCATAGTATGGATCAGTGAAGACGAGCGCTTCCGTGATCGCCGGGATCTCGATATTGCCCGCGAACAGGCCGACATCGTTTTTCTTGTCGGCGCTTTTCATGGAGAGTTCGGAACCGCGGAAGGCGGTGCGCGCACAAAACCGGCCGAGGAAGTCGCCGAGCCCTTTCACCTTTTCACCGTCGATCAGCTTCCGGCGCAGGATCTTGTGCGGTGCCAGGAACTCCATGACGATCAGCGCCTGCGCCTCATCGAAATGGAAAACCTCCGGCACCGAGCCCGGATCTCTCGTTGCCTGCCTGACCAGCGCGTGATTTTCGAAAAAGGCGCGATATAGCGGCAAGGGCCAGCTGTCGCCGACGAGCCGGACATAAGGCAAAGCCTGCTTGACGACCACGGCGCCGGCCGGTCCTTCGACGATGAAGACCAGGTTCAGATTGCCGTCGCCGACTTCCTTCACGGTCCAGGTAGCCGGGTCGCTCCCGACCCTTTCTGCCACCGCCCCGATCAAGGCAAGACGCGTTCCGAGGTCCTCCGGTGTCAACGGCCGATACTGCTCAGGCGTATCCATGACTGCGCTTCTTCCTCCCTATTTCGACCTGATAATGATCAAGATTGTTCAAAAGTCAACTTGGTTGACAAATGACTATATTGCGTGCTGTAACTTTGCGCAGCGGGAGAGGAGCTCGTCAAAAATTGGGAGGAATGGTGAGAAACGTCACCCTGAAACTTCGCGGTCTGGAAAAGTCCTTCGGACAGAACCACGTTCTCAAGGGCATCGATCTGGAGCTGCGACCCGGGGAAGTCACGGCCCTTATGGGCGCCAATGGCGCCGGCAAGTCGACGCTTGTGAAGGTGTTGTGCGGCTATCACTTCGCCGATGCCGGCGAGATAGAATTGGCCGGTGTCCCCTTTTCTCCCCTGGATGCGGCCGACGCCATAGCCAAGGGTGTCGTGACGGTGCACCAGTCCATCGACGATGGCGTGATCCCGGATCTGGATGTCGCAACGAACCTTACCCTCGACCGGCTGACAGAGCCCGGCGTCGGGTTTTTCGTCAATGACGTAAAACTGCGCAGGCAGGCACGCGCCGTGGCGGAGAGCATGGGCCTGACAATGGACGTGCGCATGCGCGTGGCCGATCTGGATGTCGCCGACCGGCAGATGATCGCGATTGCGCGCGCCATGGCGCGTTCGCCCAAACTGCTTATCCTGGATGAGCCGACCTCTTCCCTGTCATCGTCGGAGGCCGAACGGCTGTTCACGCTGATCGAGCGGTTGCGCGATGAAGGTGTTGCGATCCTCTACATTTCCCACCGAATGTCGGACATCCGGCGCGTCGCCGACCGGATCGTGTCCATGCGCGACGGCGCGATCTCGGGCCTGTTTGAAACCGAACCGCTGGACTATGTCGGCGCGGTCAACGCCATGCTCGGACACCAGATGACGGAGGTCGACATCGACCCGGTGGCCGGCGGCGAACCGGTGCTGCGCGTTGAAAACCTGAAACTGTTCGAAGACAGCAAGGACATCAGCTTCGAGGCCCGGGAGGGCGAGGTCGTCGCCTTTACCGGCCTTCTCGGTTCCGGCAAAACTCGGCTCGCGGAAATCATCTACGGCCTTGCCGAACCGCACGCGGGGCGGCTTCTTCTGGATGGCGAAGACTATCGTCCCAAGGGCGCGGGCGACGCTGTTCAAAAGGGCGTCTTCATGTCACCCAAGGACCGGAGCGTCAATGCGGTCGTGCCGGATTTCGACATAGCCAACAACATGACGCTGCCCTTTCTCGGCGCGTTCAGCGGGTTTTCCTTCCTGAACGACAGGATGCAGCGCAGCGCCTCGGACGAGATGATCGACAAGATCGGCGTCGTCTGCCAGTCCAATGCCGATGACATCAACACGCTGTCCGGCGGAAATCAGCAGAAGGTCATGATCGGCCGCTGGCTTCTCAAGGCCTCGCGGATCCTTCTGCTCGACGAACCTTTCCAGGGTGTCGATATCGGCGCGCGGCGCGACATTGGCCATTACATCCGCCAGACGGCGAAGGGCCGCACCACGCTGGTCTTCGTCGCGGAGATCGACGAGGCGCTGGAAATCGCGGACCGCATCATCGTGCTGAACGAGGCGGCGATCGCCGGAGAATACGTGAACAGGGACATTGATCTGAACAGCCTGGTTGCGGATGTGTCCGGCCCCGGTGAACGGCTGGCCCTTGCAGGATGACACTCGACAGATGAACAACAACGACGCTCTCGATTTCGCAATCCGATACGGCTTCCTGATCCTTCTGGGCGGGCTCGCCGTTTTCTTTTCCCTTTACGCCAGCGGCTTCGCCAGTCCCCGCTCGGCCGTCTTCATTCTGCAGTCCGTCGCCATTACCGGCATTCTCGCGCTCGGCGTCACCTGTACGCTCGTCGTCGGCGGGTTCGATCTTTCGATAGGGTCGGTCGCGACGTCCGCGCTGATGCTGTCGGCCTACACGATGGTCATCCTCGAACAGTCCGCCTTTGTCGCCGTCGCGCTCTGTCTGCTCATGGGCGCTCTGGTCGGCCTCGTCAACGGGTTGCTGATCGTCAAGATGCGCGTCCCGGACCTGCTGGCGACGCTCGGCATGATGTTTCTCCTGATCGGCCTGCAGCGCATCCCGACGCAGGGCAATTCCATCGCCACGGGCATGAGCCTCGCCGACGGATCAGTTGCCGAAGGCACCTTTTCGGCCGCATTCCTGTGGCTCGGCCGCCACCGCTTCGACCTCTTTCTCGACAGGCTAGTGCCGGTCCCCGTCGTCGTGTTCCTCTTGATCGCCGTGCTGATCTGGCTGTTCCTTGGATATACGCGGCACGGGAGACTGATGTACGCGATCGGCTCCAACGAGCGCGCCGCCGGTCTGGTCGGAACCAACGTGCACCGCTACAAGGTCGTTGCCTACATGATCTCCGGCATGCTCGCCTCGGTCGGCGGCATCCTGCTTGCCGCCCGTCTCGGGCGCGGTGATATTGCCTCTGGCAACAATCTCCTGCTCGACAGTGTGGCGGCAGCACTGATCGGGTTTGCCGTATTGGGCGCCGCACGGCCGAATGCATTCGGCACCGCGGCCGGCGCCCTGTTTGTCGGGATCCTGCTTCAGGGCCTGACGATGATGAACGCTCCCTACTACATGCAGGATTTCGTCAAGGGAGCCGTTCTGGTCGCAGCCCTCGTTTTCACATTCTACCTGTCGTCACGCCGTGGCGGCAGGAGAACAGCGTGACGCCAGCAAGGCGCCGTTCATATTGGGAGGAAACAATATGCTCAGACGTGAATTCATGAAACTGACCCTCGCGGCCGGCATCGGTCTCAGCGGGGGAACCGCTTTTGCCGCGGACATGCCCGCCCCGTTCGACAAGCCGGAAGAGGTCAAGATCGCGCTCGTCCGCTACCTGTCGACCGGTGACTTCTTCCAGTCCTATCTGGCCGGTGTCGAAAGCCAGGCGGAAGCGCTCGGTGTCGATCTTCGCGTTTTCGACAGCCGCCAGGATGCGGCGCTGCAGGCCGACATGGTCGACCAGGCAATCGCTCTCGGTGTTGACGGCATCGTCATCCAGCACGGGCTGACGGAATCCATGAAGCCGGCGGCGCAGCGCGCGGTCGATGCGGGCATCAAGGTCGTCGCCTTTGACGTGAACGTTGAAAACGACGCGATCCCGCAAGTCGAACAGTCGGATTACCTGCTCGGAAAAATGGCTCTCGACCAGGCGATCAAGGACAACGGCAATTCCTTTACGGCCGGGTATGTCTACGTTCCCGGGATTGCCCCGCTGGACCGCCGGGACAAGGCCTGGAAAGAAGTGAAGGAAGCCAACCCGGGTATCAAGGAAGCGGCGATGTTCGGGACTCTGGACAACCCGATTGCCAATTCGGTGGCCAACCAGGCACGCTCCGTTCTGCAGGCCAACCCGACCATCAACGTGGTGTTCGCGCCCTATGACGAATTCGCCAAGGGGGTCAAGATCGCCGTTGACGAGGCCGGTCTGAGCCAGGATATCAAGATCTATTCGGCAGACGTTTCGACGGCGGACATCTCCGCCATGCGCGAACCGGATTCCGCCTGGGCTGCGACGGTCGCAACGAACCCGGCGGTTGTCGGGGAAGTCAGCGTCCGTACGCTTGCGCTGATGCTCGCAGGCGAGGACCCCGGCAAACAGGTCATCGTCCCGCCGACACTGATCACCCAGTCCTTCCTCAATGAGCAGGACGTGCGCAACATGGAGGATCTCGGCGAGAAAATGCCGCAGTTCCAGCATGCCGACGTGTCCGTCGCAGAATGGATCCCGCTGCCGAAACGCTAAGCTTCAAAACAGCCAACAAAATAAACCCGGTCGAATGGCCGGGTTTATGCTTTTTCCGATCCTTACTACTATTAAAAAATATCTACAACCTGCCCTCGCGTTATGCGTGTTTTACGAAATAGATTTCTTGCGCTATCTTAATTTTATTTCAAGTACTGATTTATTTTACTACAAAACTGCAAGTCAACAGTTTCGTAGTCCCTGGAAACAAGGAGACTCGGAATGGCAACGCGCAAGACATCCAAATCCCGGATCGCCGAACTCGAAGACCGTATCGAGGAACTGGAAGACCGTCTGGACGTGACTTCCTACGGACTGGAGCAGGACGCAGAAGGGGAAGCAGGCACTGCATTGGCATGCTCGCTCCCGGTCCTTCCGAAGCGGGAGTTCGCTGCCGGAATTTCGCCCGAACGGGAAAACGCAATCCTGTCGACCGGCGACAAGTGGGTGAACGGAACGAACATTCACTACTACCTTTTCAAGGACGGGCGCTTCGGTGGCCCGCGTGACGAGCAGGACGTCGTCAGACAAGCCTTCCAGGTCTGGAAGGATGTCGGAATCGGTCTCACATTCACGGAAGTGAGCGACATCGAAGACGCGGAACTCAGGATCGGTTTTCTGCGCAACAACGGTTCCTGGTCCTATGTCGGTACGGTTGCCCTGCGGGTCGGCCAGACAGAGAGGACCATGAACTTCGGCTGGGACATTACCCAGTCCGGCCCAAACGGCCTCGACACCGCAATCCATGAAATCGGTCACGCGCTGGGGTTCAAGCACGAACACCAAAATCCCAATACCGGTCTCGTCTGGAACAGGGAGGCCGTTTACGAGCATTTCCGCAGGACGCAGAACCCACCCTGGGACAGGGCAAGAACCGACCACAATATTCTGAATACGCTGGATCCCTCTTCCGTCGATGGTTCGGAATGGGATCCGGATTCGATCATGCACTATTCGTTTTCGGCCGGACTGATCGATCAACCGGCGCGGTTCCGGGCCGGGCTCAGACCGGCAGCAGGGCTCTCCGAAAAGGACAAGGACGTTGCCCGGCGGTTCTACCCTTCCCTGGGCGGCTCAACGGTTCTGCCGCAACTCAAGCCGTTCCAGTCCGAGCGGCTCGCGCTGGCACCCGGCGATCAGAAGGACTTCGTCGTCATCCCCGCCCATTCCAGGGAATACACTTTCTCGACATTCGGGCGTTCCGATACGGTCATGGTGCTGTTCGAGGACGTTGACGGCGAACCCGTCTTCGTTGAGGGCGACGACGACAGCGGTTTCAACCGCAATGCGCGTTTCACGGTCCGCCTGGTCAAGAACCGCAAGTACAAGCTCCGGATCAGGCTCTATTACAACTGGGCCGAAGGCGAGACCGCGGTCATGATGTGGTGAGTGAAGCGCGTCTCCTGCCGCGTCGCCAGGCGCCGCAGGAGACGGACACCGAATTTACGTAAATCTTGCGAGCTTTACATTTCACCGCCTTGCTTTACGCTTCAGCTCTCAACGAGCAGCCGCGTTTTCTGCGCGGCCTCCAGATTCACCTCCAGACAGGATTGCGACAGGCAACATGAGCGAAGCCAAGGCCGGTGACACGGTGCAACTTCACTACAAGGGCACACTGGATGACGGTTCCATCTTCGACAGTTCCGAAGGCCGCGAACCGCTCGAATTCACCGTTGGCTCCGGTCAGATCATCCCCGGTCTCGACAAGGCGATCCCGGGCATGAAGATCGGCGACGAAAAGACCGTACGGGTCGAGGCCGAGGAGGCTTACGGAGCGGTGAACCCGGAGGCCCGGCAAACCGTGCCGCGTGCCCATATTCCTCCCAGCGTGCCGCTCGAAAAAGGCCTGCAGCTGCAGGCCCAGACCGAGACCGGACAAACCATGGCGGTCACGGTCGTCGAGTTTTCCGAGGAGGAAGTTGTCCTGGATGCCAACCATCCGCTCGCGGGCAAGGCGCTGACATTTGAAATCACGCTGGCCGCTATCAAATAGCGGCACCCGCTGACGGCAACCGTCGAGATGCCCGCCGCAAGGCGGGCTTTTTCGTGCACGCCCAAGTACAGATCTCAGGCGGCGCTCGATTCCGACGCCGGCTCCGGCTTTTTCTCCAGGGTTTCTTCCATGAAGAGCGTATAGATGACAAGGCCGACGGTCGCCGTCGCCGCCAGGCACAGGAACCCGGTGGTATAGCTCGTGAACTGGACAATGTATTCCGCAACGATGTTGCTCAGGGATGCTCCGATCCCGATCAGCATCGCCAGCACGCCTTGCGCAAAATTGAAGCGGCCGGTCCCGGCGGTGATGTCGGCGAGAACCAGAAGAAACACCATCGCAAAGATGCCGTTCGCAACCCCGTCCAGCGCCTGGATGGCGACGAGCGCATAGGTGTTGTCAAACTGGCTGAACAGGATGCCCCTTACCGGGAGCACGAGGAACGCAATGAGCAGCAGCGGTTTGCGGCCCCAGACGTCGGCTTTCTTGCCGCAGAAGATCGCCATGACGATCATGACCAGCTGGGCGGCGATGACACAGGCCGCCGTGAACGCCACGCCATGCTCCGCATCGCTGTTGGACGACAGCTTCTGGCTGACAAGCGGCAGCATTGACGCATTGGCCGAGTGAAACAGGAAGATGCAGATGGCAAAGACCAGCAGGCGCCTGTCTTCGAACAGGCTCAGGATGCCCTCCGGCGCTTTCGTGCCCGTGTTTTCCTGCGCGACGCCGCCGCGGGCCATCTCGTGGTCGATGTCATCCTTGTTGATCAGGAGAGCACAGACGATCATGCCGCACGCCATCGCCGCCACCAGCCAGAAAACGCCGAGTGCCGACCAGGTCAGCGCGAGGACGGCCGCCAGCATGGCCGCAATCATGTTGCCCGCGTGGTTCCAGGCCTGATTGGCACTGGTCTGTTTCGTGAAATAGGCATGCCCGACAAGACCGAGTGTCACGGCGGCTATGAGCGGCCCCATGAAGGCGGAGGAAGAGCCGATCAGGATCTGTGCCGCATAGACCGCAACGGCATCATTGAAGGCTAGGATCCCGATTGTGCTCGTGGCGATCGCAACGGCGCACACGATCAGCAGCGCGCGCTTCCACTTGACCGCATCGACAATGGCGCCGGCAGGTGACTGCATGACGACCGTCGCGATGCTCCCGGCGGCAAGCGCGATGCCGATCGAACCGGGAGACCAGTGCTGCAATGACAGGAGGTAGATCGCCAGATAGGGCCCGATCCCACCGACAACGTCTCCGGCGAAAAAGTTCACGCCCAGCAATGGTTTGTTCAACTGCATGTTCTGCGCCTCGGGTTCCGGGTCTCTTTACGTCCTATACGAGGACCACAAACAAAAATTTAAACATTCATGGGACTACACTCAAAAATCGAATTTCAATACGCTGCGTCAAAAGCACGAGAACAGGTTAGATGCCTTTAAGTTTGATTGTCTCAATTCTGGTTTTCTTCTTCATTGCAATCCGGCAATGGCTCCCAGACTGGTTGAAAATCTGGATGATCATGACAACCGGCGCAGTTTTTCTGCTCGTGACCGGAAATATTTCTCCTGCTGAAGCCCTGAAGGCGATCGACTGGAATGTTATCGCTTATCTGTTCGGTGTCTTTGCTATTTCGCATGCGCTGTTTGCTTCGGGAATATCTGAAAGGGTAAGCGGCTGGATTTGCGCCGACGACCGGTCCATCCCGCAGATCCTGCTTTATTTCATTGTATTCGTGACACTCGTCTCCGCGGTTCTGACGAATGATGCCGCGGCCGCGATCGGAACGCCGATCGCAATTGCCATCGCCGCCAGCCTGCGCATTGCGGCTGCGCTGCCATTGATCGCGCTTTGCGTTTCGGTCACGGTCGGCAGCATGTTTTCCCCTGTCGGAAACCCGCAAAACCTGCTCATCGTCGCCGACGGTCATTTCCAGAACCCGGTCGGTGTCTTCCTGGAGTGGCTCGCCGTGCCCGCTCTTGTCTCCCTGGTCTTCACGCTGGTCTGGTTCTGGATCTGTTTCGCAAAAGCTCCGAAGGGAAACGCGCCCGAGCATGTCGCGCCAGACGAACAGTCCGCGCGCAGCTGGCCGGCGCTCGTCTCCACTGCTCTGCTGTGCGTCCTTGTCATCGCGGACAGCATCGCGCACGAAAGCGACATCCTGCCGGATCTGCCGCTCGGGGTTCTCAGCCTGATCGCGGCAATCCCGCTGTTTCTGTTCACCGACCAGCGCGTCAGGCTCGTGAAGGAAGTCGACTGGCACACGCTGATCTTCTTCGTCTCCATGTTCATCGTGACGGGAGCAGTCCTGAAATCCGGCGCCCTGCAGCACTGGCTCAGCCCCTGGCACGACCAACTCGGCGACCCGCTTATGGTGACCTCGATCGCCTTTTTCGGCAGCCAGGTGTTCTCGAACGTGCCACTTGTCGAGATCTACCTGAACCTTCTGAGCGGACACGACACGCCGACGCTCATGCTGCTGTCGGGGATTTCAACCCTTGCAGGCAACCTCTTTATCCTGAGCGCGGCCAGCAACGTGATCATTGTCCAACAGGCAGAAAAACACGGCGTGACACCGTTCCAGTTCTGGCAGTTCACGCGTTTCGTGCTGCCGGTAACAGTCGTGTCGCTGCTGGTCTGCTATTTCTGGGTCGCGTTCCTGGTTTCGCTCTCCCAATAATACCGCGTGCGGTGAATTTTTCCGACGACCTGCCCCAAACTGCCTCATTCTGGTGCCAGAGTTCGATAAGCGATTGCAATTCGCAGGACACTCACCCTATTTAGGTTCCTGGTTTCCAAAAGATCTTGTTCGGAGAGGCCCGGTACATGGCTGTTGATGTTGATGCGCTCGTGGACAGAAGGCGGTTGCGGCGCAAGGTGACGTTCTGGCGCGCGGCAACGTTCATCATTATTGCAGGGGCGCTCGTTGCCGGCCTGGCGTTCGTGTCGGGCGTGTCGGGTCTTTCCAAGCGGTCCGCCCATATTGCCCGGATCCCGATCGAGGGTGTCATCGTCGAAAACCGGAAAACGCTGAAGATGATCGAGAAGATCGGAAAAGCGGATGCCGTCAAGGGCGTCGTCATCTCCATCAATTCTCCGGGCGGCAGCACCACCGGCGGAGAAGCTCTTTACCAGGCCTTGCGTGAACTGGCTGAAAAGAAGCCGGTGGTTGCGGAAATCCGGACGATCGGCACATCGGCCGGATACATGGTGGCGCTTGCGTCCGACCATATCGTCGCGCGCTACAACACGATCACCGGATCGATCGGGGTGTTGTTCCAGTTCGGCAATTTCGAGAAACTGCTGGACACGGTCGGCGTGGAAATGGAAGCGGTCAAAAGCGCGCCGCTGAAGGCGGAGCCGGACTTCTATTCCGCGACAACACCGCAGGCGCGCGCAATGCTGCAGTCGCTGGTCAACGACTCCTACACCTGGTTTGTCGGACTTGTTGCCGAGCGCCGTGAGCTTGACGAAACGACCGCCAAGGGTCTCGCCAACGGGCGTATCCTGACGGGGCATAGCGCACTGGAAAACAAGCTCGTAGATGCCATCGGAGGCGAGGACAAGGCGGTCGAATGGCTGGAAACGGAAAAAGGGGTTTCCAAGGATCTGCCGGTGCTGACATGGACGACAAACGAAAACCTCGAGGAGCTGCCATTTTCCTCTCGAATCTCCCGAGAATTCGGAAAAGGCATCGGATCTGCCATCTTAAACCCGTTAAATGACGCTAAGGGGCTGATTCCACGGGGCCTTACGCTTGACGGGCTCGTATCCGTTTGGCAGGCTTCAGACGCGGCAGAACAAAAACCGTAAGCGAGGGGGCACTCAATGATCAAATCTGAGCTGGTTCAGCATATCGCAGAACAGAATCCGCATCTCTACCAGCGTGACGTCGAGAATATCGTGAATGCTATTCTCGATGAGATCACCGAGGCCCTCATGCGTGGAGACAGGGTTGAATTGCGCGGATTTGGCGCCTTTTCCGTAAAAAACCGGCCGGCCCGTGTCGGACGCAATCCGCGAACCGGACAAAAAGTGGAAGTTGACGAGAAACACGTTCCCTTCTTCAAAACCGGCAAGGAAATGCGTATACGTTTGAATGACGGTGTCGACCACGGCGACGATTAAGCGCCACTTGCCGGTCCACCGTTCGAAATTGAGCATTGATCTGACACTTCCGGGGAGACCGACTTGACCCGTTTCATCAAGAACCTGATCCTGCTTGCGATCGCGGTTGTTCTCGTGCCCCTGTCCGTTGCAAACAGGCATACGGTCAATCTGTCTCTCAATCCGTTCGACCCGCAGGACCCGCGGCTGACAATTCCCGACATACCTCTGTTCTGGGTGATTTTCGCAAGCCTCGGTGTCGGCATCGTTGTCGGCGGCCTGGGTGCCTGGGCGAAGCAGGGACGCTGGCGGAAAGAAGCGCGGCTCAAGCGGCGCGAGGCCGACAAGTGGCACAAGGAAGCCGATCAGCTTCGTGAAATGACAGGCGCCACACAGCCCTCGGCAAATACAAAAGGTCTGCTTGCGCCGGACAAGCGCTACAAAAGGTCTGCTTGCGCCGGACAAGCGCTCGGCTGCCTAGGACCGGACGGATGAATGCGGATTATCTCAAGCGACGAGATTGACGCCTGCCTGGAAGACAGAGACGTAATCGAAACACTGCGACGCGCCTTCCGGTCCAATACGATCGCGCCGACCATCCCCGAACAGCAGGTAAACCGTCTCGACGAGGCGGTGGGGCGTCTCAACGTTCAACCGGCCTGGACAAATTTTGCCGCACAGAGGGATGTGACGCGCGGCTATGTCGGCTGTAGCCTTTCCCTTGAACTGCCGGAACAAAAGACGAGTTCCTCGAGCCTCTACATTCTGTTCTCGGGAACCGGTGCCCAGCCGATCGCCCTCATCGACGGCATGCGCCTGAGCGCGTGGCGGACCGCCGCCCTGCATGCTTTGGCTGCGTCCTATCTGTCCCGCGAAGATACGGCACGGCTCCTGGTCATCGGTGACAATCCGCTGCTGCCGCGCGTCCTGTCGGCCTTTGCCACAACCCGGAAGCTGACATCGATCCTGTTTGCCGGGACCTCGGCGGAGACACGAAGAAAGGCTGCGAACCAGCCCTCCCTTGCCAAGGTCAGGCTGGGCGAGACAACGGAAATTCATGCCGCCCAGGAAGGTGCCGACATGATCTGCATCGCCGGTCCCGATAGCGAGAGCGGCACGTATCACGCGCTTACCTATCTCGACCCGCCTGTCGGCTGCCATGTCGATGTTCTGGACATCGCAGCAACCGTTCCGTCGGCTTTCCTGGAAGAAGCAAGGCTGTTTTCTTCCGACAAATCCACCCCGGCAAATGCCGATCTCGAATGCGCCGCCGACCTCTTCGAACTCGCGCAGGGCAGCAAGGCCGGCAGGCGGTATTACGGTCAGAGAACGCTCTTTCTTCCGAGCACCAAGACCGGTCTCGAAGACTACGCGCTTGCAGCACACGTTTTTTTGAGGTCCTGAGATCTGGAACTCCGCACGCGGGACACCACATTAGTACCCAGCAGAGGGGAGACTTTCGAAGCGTTTCACAGCTTAGGTGCCAGATAAGGCAGAGCGTTCAACGCTTCACCATAGCGTTTTGCAAAGGAGCAGAACAATGCTGACGACACTTGCCTATTCGGCAAGCCTACCAGCAATATCGATTGGCCTGATTTTTTATGTCTCAGCCACGTCGGGGCTTGTCTTCTAGGAAGAACAAAAAGCCGGTTCCTCAGGAACCGGCTTTGTTTTTTTGCACGACATTCGGACTTAAGCCTGGGTTTAGGCTGGATTTTTGAATGACGTTTCATCTCTGATGACTACGTTTCCGCTTGCACGGCTTTTCGTTGCCGGGACGAAGCGGCATGGATTGCCGGATCAAGTCCGGCAATGACGACCGACAGGATTGTTCCTGGCATTTCCAGTCTCGATCGTCATCCCGGCCAAGCGCAGCGCGAGCCGAGATCGGGGAGCCGCTTGTTTCTCTTTTATCACCTCCAATCACGGGGGTACCGGCAACTGTGTTTAGGTGGGATTTTTGAATGGCGTTTCATCTCTGATGATTGCGTTTCCGCATGCAGGGCTTTTCGTTGCCGGGACGAAGCGGCATGGATTGCCGGATCAAGTCCGGCAATGACGACCGACAGGATTGTTCCTCGCATTTCCACTCTCGATCGTCATCCCGGCCAAGCGCAGCGCGAGCCGGGATCGGGGAGCCGCCAAGTCCTGTTCATCGCCAACGCGGTGGCTCTCCGGTCCCGGATCTCCGCTTTGCTGCGTCCGGGATGACGATGAGAGGCTAAACGGGTGACTTGACAGACCAGGGCTCGTTCCTGTCCTCCCTGCGGAGGCAGGGAGCCATCAAAAGGTCTCACAGGACCCGGATCCCGGCGGCACTCTGTCCAACCCAGTTCAGCACACATTGACCACACAGGTTCCCGGTCTTGCCGCGCATGCGGCAAATCCTGAACAGGACAGAAGCGGCTCTAATCCGTCAATTCCGCCGGTGTCATCCAGCCCTGAACGGCACCACCGACATCCTTCAGGATCGCAATCCTGCCGATACCCGCGACGTCAAAGGGCGGCCTGATGACTTCGCCTCCATGGGCGACCGCGAGTTCAAGACGCTCGTCGATATTGTCGACCGCAATATAGGACATCCAGTGTTCCGGAACGCCCTCGAAATGTGGGCCATTCATCTGGAACATGCCACCGACCGGCTTGTCGCCGAGGTTGGCGACAACGTAGACAGCGCCGTCGTCCATCGGCATCTCGGCAAAGGTCCAGCCGAGAGACTTGCCGTAGAACTCCCTGGCCTTGCCGGTGTCGCGCGTCATCAGTTCGTTCCAGTAGAATGTGCCATGCTCAACCATTGCAACCTCGACCTGCTTTGCCCTGCGAGAAACACAACCTAGGGTACAGTTTCCTTTATGGGTACTCTAGTGCACTTTCCGATCATCTTGAAGCGCTGTGCCAAAACAAAATCGAGCCTTAAGACCGTGATCGCCCGTAGCCCGGCAGGGTCCAGCCTTTCTGGATGGCGCCACCGCGAAGAACGAGTGCAACGAGTGCTGCCAGACCGGCTGCAGCAAGTTGGGGAACCCCAAGCATGGTGAGCAGAACAAAGCTCCCGGCGCCCGCGAAGGCGGCACTGACATAGATCTCCGGCTTGACGATCGAAGACGCTTCACCTGCGATCGTGTCGCGGATGACACCTCCGAAAGTGGCCGTGGCAACGCCCATCAGGACAGCGACGAGCACCGTGTCGCCCACAGACATGGCCTTTGCCGCGCCCATGACGGAATAGGCCGATATGCCGACCGCATCGGCCCATCTGAGCGGCTTGTTCAGACGTTCGATCATGTGCGCGAAAAACCAGACGAGAATACTGACGAAGAGACAGACGAGCACATAGGCCTCGTTCTCTATCCAGAAGACCGGCACACCCAGCAACAGATCCCGCAGGGTGCCGCCACCGATTCCAGTCACCGTCGCGAAAAACAGAAGTGCTATGAAATCAAGTTTTTTCCGGGAGGCGACGATGCCCCCCGAAACCGCAAAAACGGCAACACCCAGATAGTCGAGCAGCTGAAGCAGCATCGCGGTCTCCAACAAAAAGCCGCTCCGGGCGCAAGCGGGAGCGGCTTCCAAGAAAAGAGTTCAAGTGGTTCCGCGTCAAGCGTTCTTGTCGACTGTCTGTCCCGCGTCGCCGCCGGCATCCGCCTTGGGCGCATCCTTCGGTCCACCCTTTGAAACGCCGACCATGGCCGGACGCAGCACGCGCTCGCCAATGACGTAGCCCGCCTGCACGACCTGAACAACCGTGTTGTTCGGGACTTCGGTGTTCGGAACCTCGAACATCGCCTGATGGAAATTCGGGTCGAATTTCTGGCCTTCGGGATCCAGCTTGCGCACACCGTTCTTCTCGAGCTGGTTGAGCAGGTCGCGCTCAATCATTTCGACACCATCGATCAGCGCCGCGACGCCCGCGTCAGCATTCTTGCGGTCATCTTCCGGCAGAGCCTCAAGCGCGCGGCGCAGATTGTCCGACACTGTCAGCATGTCGCGGGCAAAACCGGACACGGCATATTGCCTTGCGTCTTTGACTTCCTTTTCGGTGCGCCGGCGCAGGTTTTCCATTTCCGCCATGGTGCGCAGAGCCCTATCCTTGAGCTCCGCGTTCTCGCCTTTCAGCACGTCGACCGGATCGGCTGCCGCCTCAGGCGCTTCCGTCTGTGCTGCGGCTGCGTCAGCGTCCCGGGCCGGATCGGACGGCTGTTCTTCCGGGGATTTGTTCTCGTCACTCATAGATGTTCCGTTCGGCTCGATCTGTATGCGGATGCTTATACGTCCGGTCGCGGAGATTTCAAAGCAAATCGGCGGACAAGCCATCGCCTATCCGCCGGATGCGTCCTTATGATCCGCAGCCGGGCAGCCGCCAGAAGCTTGGGTTAGATAGCGCTCTTGATCCAGTCCGCGAGTTTGCCTTTCGGCGCCGCACCCACCTGGGTCGCCATGGGCTCGCCATCCTTGAACAGGATCAGCATCGGGATGGAACGGACGCCATATTTCATGGCCATGTCCTGGTTCTCGTCGATGTTGAGCTTGGTGATCTTCACCGCGCCGTCCATCTCGTCGGAGATTTCTTCAAGCGCGGGCGCGATCATTTTACACGGACCGCACCATTCGGCCCAGAAGTCGACGACGACGGGGCCATCGGATTTCAGAACTTCGGCTTCGAAGGAAGCATCGGTAACTTGGGTGGTTGCCATATCAAGATCTCGTGGTTCGATGTGTCACGCCTACCCGATGTAAGCGTGTCTGTTGGCCCGAACGTAGGTACCGTCAGGCCGGTCGTCAAGCCGAAGTGCCATCCGGCTTGAGCGAGTTAAGCGTCGCATCGAGAATCTCGGACGGAATTTCCATCAAAGACGGTACGGAGGTCCACAAGAGGCAGGCCGAAACGTCCCGGTCCGGATAGATCCGGCGCAGCAACTCCCTGTAAACACTGAGCTGGGCGCGGTATTCAAGCGGTACGGCATGGACGGTCTCAGGCGGGTTGAGGTTTGTCTTGTAATCCACAATCACAACCCGGTTATCCTCAATAAGGAGCCGGTCGATCTGTCCGGAGATGTCAACTTCGGTGCCGTCACTGGCCCGAATCGAGCCGACGACCGGAACTTCCGCCTGTGTAGCGCCTCCGAACAGCGGCGCAAAATCGCCTGATTGCAGGATCGTTGCGACTTCGTTCAACAGCCTGCCCGCATATCCGGCAAATTCAGGCTTCAGTTCCTGCTTCAAGAACCGGTCCGCCGACGCAAAGCGTTCTTCTTCGGGTACGGCAGGCAAAAGTTCCAGAAGCCGGTGAACCAGACGGCCGCGCTCCAGGGGCCAGGACGCGGGCTGGGTGTTGCCCAGCAGACGGGCCGGTGCAGGAACCGGTTCGATCCCGTCCTTGGTTTCGAGCTCCTCGAAAACCCGTGACGGCTGCAGACGTTTTTTCCTGGGCAGCGGTGCAACGGGCGTCAGCAGCCAGTCCGGCAACTCCTCAGGCGCTTCTCCGCCCGGCATTTGCGACGGTTTCCCGGTCCCGGACGGCGCGCGGGCGTCAGCGGCGGTCATCTGCCAGCGCCAGCCGACGACCTCACCCCGGTCGTTCGTCAGCTCTTTCGCTCCGGGTTTCAGCGCCCGCTCCACAAGCGCATACCAGCACTCCTCGTGCTGCCCGCGCTTCGGTTCCCACCCGCACACGACCAGGCGGTCTTCTGCACGCGTCAGAGCCACATAGAGAAGCCGTCTGTACTCTTCGGCCTGGACTGCGCGAAGGTCCTCAACCGCGGCCTCGTGCCACGGTGTCCGGTCAACCTTCGGCGGCAACCAAACAAGCGCGGGCGGAAGCAGGTCGTTGTTCAATCGCTTGTGCGGCAGGAAGGACGGGTCGTGAATGGCGCTCACAGGCGCGGCTCCCGGGTCGACGAGCACCACGATCCGGGCCTCCAGACCCTTCGATCCGTGCACGGTCATGATCCGGACCATGCCCTTGGTGTTGGTCAGTTCCCTCTTGATTTCCGTCGGCGCGGCAGCCAGCCAGGCCAGAAACCCTTCCAGCCCCGGTGTGCCGGACTGTTCGTAAGCGGTGGTCAGTGCCAGGAACTCGTCCAGAACATCGTCAACCTCAACGCCGAGGCGTGCCCGAAAGGCCCTGCGCCCGCCATCCGGCCCGAGCAGACGGGCAAAGAATTCGTAAGGCGGAACAAAGTCGGCGCGCGCGCGCCAGTCTTCAAGGCGGGTCCGGACCGATTGCCACTTTTCCTCGATTTCCGAGCGCTTCACCAGCATTTGCCACAGCGTCCCGGGACGCACCCTGTCGTCCGTTTCGCGTGCGATCTCAACCAGGTCGTCGTCCAGCAGACCAAAGAGCGGGCTCTTCAGGACAGCTGCGAGCGAGAGGTCGTCTTCCGGCAGCAGCATGAAACGGCCGAGCGCGGTCAGATCCTGGACCGCGATATGCTCGGTCAGGACAAGCCGGTCACTGCCTGCCGTCGGGATGTCCTGCTGCTTGAGTTCCCGGTTCAGCGCGTCGACAAAGGGACCGCGCTTGCGCACCAGGATCATGACGTCTCCCGGATCAGCCTCACCGCCGCGGACCCACGCCGCAATCTCCGAGGCGATCCTGCGGGCGGTCTTGAGCATCGGGCTCCCGGAGCCGATGTGGTCGATGGGCAAGCGCCAGTCTTCAGGCTCTTCCGTTTCCGCATCGGCCTCGAGCGGCCACAGATCGACGATTCCGGGGTCGCGCCGGATCGCCTCGTGCACCGGAGCCCTCACGTCCTGCGACAAGCCACGATGTGCGCCCTCGTCCTGAAAGACCTTGTCGACCGCTCCCAGAACGTCCGGCGTGGAGCGGAAGGAGAGCTGAAGATTGACTGAGTGAAACTCCTGTTCCGCCGCCTCCGCCTTGCTTGAAAAGGCGCGCCGCATCGCATCGAAATAGGCGGGGACGGCTCCTTGAAAGGAATATATGGACTGCTTCTCGTCCCCCACGGCAAAGAGCGTCCTGGTGCGCTCATGTGCCCCCGTTCCGGAAAAGAATTCCGAAGCGAGCGATGTCACCACCTCCCACTGGCGCGGGCTCGTGTCCTGGGCTTCATCGACGAGGATGTGATCCAGCCCCTGATCCAGTTTGTATTGCACCCAAAGCGCCGCATCCGACTTCTGCAGCAATGTCGCGGACTTCACGACGAGATCTTCGAAATCAAGAAACCCGCGCCCGGTCTTGGCACGCTCGTATCGCGCTATGACAGCTTCGGCGAGCCGCAGGAGCGAGGCGGTTCCCTGGAAGGTCACGATCTTCCGGCGCTCGTCCAGCTGCGCCAGAACCCTGCCCTGCTCGGCCAGAAGCCTGTCGACCATCTCCGGGAAGTCCGCCGCGACCTTCTTGGTCGCCAGGGACTTTCGCGGTTCCAGTTTCGAGGTCAGGAAGATCGATTGCCAGGCCTCCCGGAACAGTACCGGCTCTTTCAGGCGGCGCGCGCTGACAAGGTCTTCGGCCCGTTTCTGATCCGTCTTGCCACCTGTCAGCAAGGCTTCGCCAAAGCTCAGGCACACGTTCAGATCCAGGGGACACGTTTCCATAAACTGCGCATCGAAATCGGCAAGCCGATCCGAGGCCGACACATCCAGCAAACCGGCGAGTTCCGTGAGCGCTTCTTCAAAACCGCCGGCATCGACCGTCCAGCGGCGGAAGGAATCCCGGTCCCGGATCACGTCCTCCAGCGCCTTCTGGACCCCGCCGTCACTCATGAGATCGATCACCGATGCAAGGGCGCCGCCGAGGGCGCTGTCCGGTTCCATCTCCGCGGTGTGCAGCACGGCGCCAAGCGCCTCGGCCATCAATTCAGCTGCGACGCGATCATCGAGCACGGCGAAGTGCCCCGCCACGTTGGCCTCAAGCGGAAACTGATGCAGCAGCGCTTCGCAAAAGCCGTGAATGGTCTGGATCTTGAGGCCGCCGGGCGTTTCGAGCGCACGTGCGAATTGCCGCCGGGCCATCGCAAGCCTGGACGCATCGGGCCTCCGGCCTTCGATCGCCTGAAGCTCGGCGCCAAGCGCAGCATCGGACATCGTCACCCAGTCGCCCAGGATCCTGAAAACACGGGTCGCCATTTCCGCAGCTGCCGCCTTGGTGAAGGTCAGCGCCAGGATGCGGCCTGGATCGGTGCCGTCAAGGAGCAGCCGCACGACGCGGCGCGACAGAACGAATGTCTTGCCGGAGCCGGCATTGGCGCTCACCCAGGCCGACGCGCGCGGACGGGACGCAAGATCCTGACGCTGCCGCGTCAGTTCGGGAATCTGGAACCCGCTCATTGTGTGTCCTCACCGCCGAGCGCCCATTCCTGCGCGCGGGCCAGATGGTCATAGTCGCCATCGAGCGCCCGTCCCCGCATCACGCGGGCGCGGGAAAGATAACCGGTATCGGGATTGCAATAATGGGCGATCAGCTGTTCGAGACGGGTCCAGGCATCCTCGACCAGATCCTCCAGGTCCCTCTCTTTCGGGTTCCGCAGGATTTCGACAACGGCCTCGTCGCCGCCCTTCAGCTGCAGATAGAGCAATTCCGACACGGGACGATCGGCAGGCACGCCCTTGAAACCGGCCCGGCGCACCATGGCAGCTTCGAGCGAAAGCTGCGGCGACAGCAGCGCGTCCACCTGTTTTTGCGAAGGCACCTGCCCGGTCTTGTAGTCGATTACCGAAAGGCCGCCGGATTTCAGAATATCTATCCGGTCCGCCCGCCCGCGCAGGCGAAACTCGAAACCGGGGAGCCGGAGCTCGACGCCGCCGCCGATTTCCAGGAACCGGTTGTCGATTTGCTGTTCGCGCCGGTTTTCAAAGGCAACGAAACCCGCGGCAATTTTCTGGAATCTCGGCCACCACATGGCCCGTATGGCCGGAAAGGCATCAAGCGGTTCGAAAAGCTCTTCGCCGATTAGCGTCAGCGCCGCCAGGGCGCTGTCGTCCAACGGGCCTGACCAGGTTGACAGGAACCGTGCGAGAGCATCGTGGATCAGGTTGCCCTTGTCGGCGGCCCCGGGTTCGCCGCCGATCGGGTCGACCGGGCGGAGCTCCAGGACGTGACGCACGAAGATCGCGTAAGGGTCCCGGATCAATCGCTCGATCTCGGTGATCGAAAGCGAATGCGGCCGTGCGGCAAGCGGCGGCGCAGGATTTGGACGCATCGCCGGCCTGACTGGCCCGGCCGGCCGGTCGATGAGATCGGCGAGACGCGAAAAGAGACCGCCACGCCGCTCCATGGCGCCGGTGACATCCGGTCCGGCCAGGGTGGTCAGGCGCTGCAGCCATCTGGATGCAACCGTGGGGGCGCCGTCGATTCTTGCGCTACGCGACAGCAGAACACGGGCAGCGCCCATCCCTTGCGCAAAATCATGTGCAGAGGCTCCCAGACGGCGTTCCGGCGGTTCGAGGCCGATATCCCGTTTCATCGGTCGGTTGAGCCAGGGATCGTTGCGTGTCCGCTGCGGCCAGACACCCTCGTTCAGGCCACCCAGAACGGCAAAGTCGAAACTTTGCAGCCGGGCTTCCATCGGCCCCAGGATCTGGACCCTCTGATCTCCGGGCAGCCGCCGCCGGACGGCCTGGCCGGCCATGAAGGCCGGCAGGACGGACGGCCATTCCGGCGGCGCTATCGCCAGTCCGCTCGCCCCGGCTTCCAGAAAGCCGTTCAGGAAGAGCGCAAGCGCCTCGCCGGCTTCGCCGGCATAAAGCTCGTCGCACGAGCCCGTTTCATCGGTCGCGATTGACTGGACGACATCCACCTGCAGACGCGCCAGTTGCGTGACCGGTACCGGCTCGGCACTCTCTGCAAGGGCTTCGAGCGGGGCGAGCGCAGCTGCCAGTCTTTCAACCAGATCGGCGACGACATCCCAGTCCCCGTCATGCACCTTTTTCCAGCGTGGAATATGGGCGGTGTCAACTGGGTTGCGGCTTGCCTCCACCGCCGCGCGCAAACCGCCCGTTCCTGGCCTCGCTCTCGGGCCGCGAAGCACACCGCGTTCAAGCGCGCGCGCCGCGGACCGGATATCCCTGTAAGGCAGGCCGAGGCGTGCGAGCGGATGTTTCAGAAGCGCGAGAAGATCGATCGGCTCGCAGCCGTGCAGCGCCAGTTTTGCAGACAGCAACAGCAGGACGGCAGGGGCCGTCTGGTCGAGCGGGCGGCCTGCGCTGTCGTCGACCTGGATGTTCCAGCGGGTCAGCTCCGCCGCCACCCGGCGGGTCAGCATCCTGTCAGGCGAAACGAGCGCGGCGGACTCGCCCCGTTCAATGGCTTCACGCAGGGCAATGGCAAGGCTCAGGGCCTCGTCCGCCTCGTTGCGCGCAACAAGCAGCGAAACGCCGCCGAGGGCGGCCGTCCGGTCCGCGACGCCGGTATCCGCCAGATACGCGGTCCACTGATCGGACGTGTCGGCGGGACGCAGCGCTTCGGAAACCAGAGTTTCGCGGAGCGATTGTTCGGAACTCATCCGGTCCCCGAGCGGAACAACATCCGACCGCGTGGCTCCGAGCCTGTCCAGAAGCTGCCTGAAGGAGAACTGCGGATGCGACGGCAGTGTCGACGGGCGCGGTCCGCCTGCAAATCCGCCGGACCTGGAGGACGCGCCTTCGGTCCTCAGGAGTGACCAGGACCGGTCGTCGAGATGAGGGTCCAGACCGGGCAAGACGATGGCCCCACGATCAAGGCCGGCAACAACCTTCAAAAGTTCGGCCGTCGCCGGAACCGAGCCGGTGACCCCGGCCACGATGACGGGGGCGTCAGAAGCTTCTCCGGCAAGCCGTTTCGCTTCGCGCCGGATCAAGGCAGACCTGCGCGCCTTTGGGTCCATCTGCCCCCGCTCGGCCAGATGCGCGGGCCAGGCCTCCTGCACGATCTTGAGGAAATCGAGCGTAATCTGCCAATAGCGGGCAAAATCCTCGGGAACGAGCGACCCGAGTTCAGACCAATCCGCTTCCTCCGTCTCGATTTCGTCCATGAGGGCCAGGAGATCCGCCGCGAGCCAGGCAGCATCGGCGGTCGAAGCCGGAACGCCTAGGGGCTCATCGAGGCGCAGGTTCAGGACTTCGCGCCGCAGCGCGCCTTTCCACGCCATGACGAGCCGTGTCATCGTCAGATGCCGCTCCGTCAGCTGTATCGCAGGTGGCAGCGGGGCAAGATCTGCCGATGCGTCGAGGCTCAGCAGGTCTTCGTCCGCGTCTCCGACAGGTCTGATCTTCGGGAGCAGCACCGGCCGTGCACCGAATTTCTTCTGAAAGATCGCGGGCAGAAGCCGCGCCGACCGCCGCGTCGGAAGATAGATGGTCGCAGTCGCGAGCAGGTGCGGATCATCGAGCGGGCGGAAACCCGGTACAAGGGTACCGTCGACAAGGGTATCGACCAGCGTCTCTAGAAACGGAACGGACGGCGGAACGGAAAAAAAGCGCGGTCGCTCGGACATCCGTACCCTAGGCCGCGCTCTCGCGAACCGCGTATTCCGCTGCACGGATCGCGTCCGGCGTGCCGATATGGAGCCAGAGGCCTTCCATTTGCACGCCGAACAGGCGTCCGGCCTCGATTGCCCGGTCGAACAGGATATTCATCGAGAACGGCCCGTCCGGCGCGCCTTCGAAAAACCTCGGATGAAGGATGGCCGCGCCGGCATAGGCAAAGGGTGTAACGCCCTTTTCCAGCCGCCTCGTCAAACTGCCGTCGCGGGCAAGTTCAAAGTCGCCGCGCCCCGAATACCCGACCGATTTCACGGTTTCGGCGACCAGCAGCAAGGCGTCCATGCGGTCCCCGTCCCATGCATCGATCATGTGTTCCAGGTTCGGCTTGACGCCTTCGATCCAGTAACAGGTGTCCGCGTTCAGCTGCAGGAACGGGTCATCCCCCAGGAGTGGCAGCGCTTTCTTGATGCCGCCGCCGGTTTCAAGCAGTTGCTCCCGTTCGTCGGAGATCAGAATATCCATGTCCTGGCGGCGGCGCACATGCACCTCGACCAGGTCAGCCAGATAATGAACGTTGACGACACAGGTCTTCACACCGGCGGCCGCGAGACGGTCCATGCCATGGTCGATCAGCGCCTGCCCGTTGACCTCGATCAACGGCTTGGGCGTCGTCGCAGTCAGGGGCCGCATCCTTTTGCCGAGACCGGCAGCAAGAATCATTGCCGTTGTTGGTCGAAACCGCGGTTGTGTCATCTTGTCTCTCAAACGATTGTTCCAGCCAATCTGCGATCCCTCAATGCCGGAATTGCCCATACCAGTCTTTCAATTCCGACATGCCCGGGCGTTCGAACACCCGGTCCAGATAGCCTAGCATACGCGGCAGATGGCTCAAATAAGACGGCTTGCCATCCCGCCGTGCCAACCTCACGAAGATCCCGAGGATCTTGGTGATGCGTTGGGCAGCCATCACCGAATATGCCCTGGAAAAGCTTTGCCTGTCGAAGCCGGGCGAAAGTGTTTCCATCTTCCTGACATAGGCATCGTAAAGACGTGTTTCCAGTTCGACGCCGATGTCGGTGCGCGCATCGAGCAGGAGCGAGGCGACATCGTAGGCGACAGGTCCAATCACCGTATCCTGCAGGTCGATCAGCCCGATGCGGTCCGTTCCCGCTGCGCCTTGCTGCCAGAGCAGGTTCGGAGAGTGGAAATCGCGCAGCACCCAGCCTCTTTGCGCGTCGGCAATGCCGTTCAGGGCATCCTGCCAGAGCGCTTCGAAATCTTTCCGCAACGCTGCATCGACGGAAACCTTGCCTGTTTCCGGGACGTACCAGTCGAGAAAAAGCGATGCCTCCGCAATCAGCGCGCTGTCCGAATAGGGTTGCAGCCCATACCTGCCGCCCTCCGGCAAATCCACGGCATCAGGCCAAGTCTGACTGTGCATCCTGACGAGAACATCGACGGCGACCTCGTAACGCTCAGGATCGGGCTCTCCGTCAACGACAATCGTCTCCCGTCCGAGGTCTTCCAGGAGGACAAGACCTTTCTCCGGATCGGCGGCAATCGTCTCCGGCGCTCTCAGGCCACGTTTGCGCAATTCCAGGCCAATCGCCAGCACCGCACGGCAGTCTTCAGCCAGATGAACGGACTTCATGTAGGCACGCACGTTCTCCGGGACGCCCCCTTCGCGAAACGGCCATTGCATCAGGACCCGTCTTGCAGTCGCGTCCGCAACGCTTTCAAACGATCGCAAGGAGGCGTCACCTGCCAGGAACCGGCGCCCGGCACTCCCGAATCCTGCCTCGCGGAGAAAGGTGCGCGTGTCCTGCGTGCGCGCGATCCGATCCTGCCAGGTCTCGAGAGAGGAATAGAAATCGAATTGCCGCCACCCGGCATCCTCCTCCCGCTGACTGATCTGGATCCACAACGCGTCTTGCGGGAGGAAAGCAGACGCCATTTCCGGCCACTCTATCAGTGCCGCGCCCGTCTGAAGCAGATCAGCAAGCCCGAGTTCCTCGATCTCATCGGGCTCCTCGAGACGGTAGAGATCAAGATGTGCGAGGTCGTATCTCGGCAGTTCATAGGACTGGACGAGCGTGAATGTCGGGCTGGGCACCTCCAGGTGTCCGTCATCGGCAAGCGCCCTGATCAAGGCTCGGGCGAAGGTGGATTTTCCCGCTCCCAGATCACCGGAGAGGCAGACGACGTCCCCTGCCTTCAAGATCATGGCGATGTCTTCGGCAAGCAGGCACGTTTCGGCCTCGTCCTTCGTCTCCAGTCTGAGAATTGACGCAGGAAGCTCCCGCAGCCGATGCTCTGCCATGGGCCGTCCTGTTGCTATTCGGCGGCGACCTGGTCTTCCAGCTCGGGCTGGGACGGAAACACGCAGGTGACCGTCGTTCCCTTGCCTTCCGCCGACTGAATGTCAACGCTGCCGCCGTGCAATTCAACAAAGCTCTTCACGATCGCGAGGCCGAGCCCCGCGCCCTGGCGGCGGCTGCCGGTGTCGTGGCCGACAAACCGGTTGAACACCTGTGTCAGCACCTCGGCGGGAATACCGTAACCATGGTCCTGGACAACGAACGTGACCGATTCCTCGTCGCGGTTGCAGCTGACATCGACCACGCCGTTTTCTTCCGAGTACCGGACCGCGTTGGCGATCAGGTTGAACAGGACCTGCCGGAGGCGTTTCTCGTCGGCAACAATCACACCGATGTTCTCCGGAACATCCATCCGCAGCGTGATCTGGGCTTCGGCGATCCTGTCCTTGAGCCCTTCGACGGCGGCCGACACGGTGGAGGCGACATCGACCTCGCCGAGATCGAGTTCCATGATGCCCGCGTCAAGCGTTGCCAGATCGAGAATGTCGTTGATGATCGCAAGCAGGGCGGACGAGGACGATTGGATGTACTCGGCATACTCGCCCTGCTTCTCGCTCAGCTCGCCGAATTTCGGATCGGACAGGAGCTGCGCGAAGCCGATGATGTTGGTCAGCGGCGAGCGAAGTTCGTAGGAGACGTGCTGGATGAAGGCGTTCTTGATCTGGTCCGCCTGCTGCAGCGCTTCGTTCTTCTCAAGAAGCGCGCGCTCGACATTCACACTGTCGGTGACATCCACAAAGGTGACGAGTGTGCCTCCATCCGGCAAGGGGACGGTGGCATAGTCGAGAACGTCGCCGTTGTGACGCTCCAGGCGGCTGATCTTGTGGGTACGGTTGTCCAGCAGGCCGGTGACGTTTCCGGCAAGCTGCTGCCAGGCCGCCTCTTCCGTTTCGTTGAGCGTGCAGGCGGAGACGACTTTATTAACATGGGGCAATTCGGCGAGCCGGTTTTCATCGATCTGCCAGATCCGCCCGAATGCGGGATTCCAGAGCCTGAGCTTGCCGTCGGAGCCGAACACGGCAACGGCCTCGGACAGGTTGTCCAGCGTTTCCCCCTGCACCCGCGTCAACGCGTTGTACTTGCTTTCCAGGTCCAGCCGTTCGGTAAAGTTCTCGTAGATATAGGTCACGCCCCCTTGTGGATGCGGGTTGGCGATGACGCGCAACGTGCGCCCGTCGGGCAGATGCCACCAGCTCTCGCGCGCTTCGAGCGACTGATAGCTCTCGAGCATCTTGTTGCGCCAGACGCGATAGTCGGCCTGCTCCGGCAGCTTGCGCGACGCGCGCAGCGAATCGAGCACGGTGCCGTCCTCGGGCTTGCTTTCCAGAAAGGCGTCGTCCAGATCCCACAATTGGCGGAAGGCGGCATTGTAGAACTGCAGCTTGCGATCGCTGCCGAAAATCGCGACGGCGGCGGCAAGCTGATCCAGGGTGCGGCCGTGATAGTCTTCGGCGCGGCCCAACTCCTTGCGCGCCTGTTCAAGTTCGCTGATGTCCACGGCAATGCCGGCCCCGCCGACACTCGCATTGACATCAGTGACCTCGAACACCCGCCGCGCGCCCGAGGCGACGATCGGGATCCGCGCGCTGAAGCAGCCATCTTCCGTGCGCTGGACAGCCATCGCGGTACGGGCCGCGGCATCCAGAAACGTGACGCCGTCCTTCACCGCCCTTTCCGCGTCCGGCATTTCAACCGCTTCCGCATAGGCCGCGTTCGCCCAGCTCAGTTTGCCTTCCGAATCCCGTTGCCAGGCCGGTGCCGGCATGGCATCCAGCAAGGCGTGCAGCATGTGCAACTCGCCGGAAATCTTGGCGTTGCGTGCGGCGAGTTCAGCCTGCATCTGCCGTTCGCCGGTCAGATCACGCAATCTGAGAACCACGGCGCCTCCGGTCGTGCGCCCCAGCGCCTCCACATAAGTGCCTGTCCGGGTCTTCAACGTGGCGGTGAAGGCCTCGCCCGCGCGAAACAGCATGTCGAGATGGCGCTCAAGGTCGCCCGCGCATTTCGTTGTGAGCCAGCTGCCGAAAGCCAGAAGCTGTGCCGGCGGACGCGGAACACCGGACTTATCGGGAAGAACACCCCAGATCTGCGGAACGGCCCCGTTGCCCGTCCAGACGATCACGCGCTGCTCGTCCGTGTTCAGCATCGCCTCCAGACGGTCGACGCGGAACTTGAGATCCGCCTTTTCCTTCTCGAGCGCTGCGGTGATTTGAGCGGATTGCTTGCGGTGCCGGATAAGAGAGATTGCCGCCGTTACGGCAAAGGCGCACATGCCGCCGACCGCACCGACTAGGATCATCGCGCCCGGATTGATGGCAGCCGAGGTGTTGGCGAGCATGTCTGCGGAAACCGGCGCCGTCATGAAGCCGTAGCCGGCAAGCGCAGTGCTGCCGAGCTTAACAGATTTCAGACTCCGATCTCGCCACGGCGTGCCCCTGTGCACGTCGTCCCTGCTGCCTTTCGGCATTTCCTGATCCCCTTACGCCGCGTATCCCGCTGTGCGGGTGCAGCCCCCGGTTTATGGGAGCAAATCAGAGACATTTGCCTCCTGGCCTCTGATTCGTTTCAACCATAACCTTTTTGAGAATCACGCAGAAGAGTCCGTAACCGAAAAGTTAACAGAACCCTTCAATTTGAAGGGTTCTGCATTTTTTTGTTCACATGGTCGAATCGCGGCCATCACTACATGTAGTAGCCGCCAATTCGCAAATCAGTACTTGTAGTGCTCCGACTTGAACGGTCCAGTCTTATTAATCCCCAGATAATCGGATTGGTTGTCCGTCAATTCGGTTAACGTGACACCGAGTTTCTCGAGGTGAAGGCGCGCGACTTTTTCGTCGAGATGCTTCGGAAGAACATAGACCTCGTTCTGGTACTGATCGGCCTTGGTGTAGAGCTCGATCTGGGCCAGAACCTGGTTCGTGAAGCTTGCAGACATGACGAAGCTCGGGTGGCCGGTAGCGTTGCCGAGGTTCACCAGGCGGCCCTGCGACAGCAGGATCATCCGCTTGCCGTCCGGGAACTCGACCATGTCGACCTGGTCTTTCACCGGGCGCCACTTGAAGTTCTTCAGAGCGGCAACCTGGATCTCGTTGTCGAAGTGGCCGATGTTGCAGACAATCGCCATGTCCTTCATGCCGCGCATGTGGTCCAGGGTGATGATGTCCTTGTTGCCTGTCGCGGTCACATAGATGTCGCCTTCGGGCAATGCCTGCTCGATGGTTTTCACCTCGTAGCCGTCCATGGAGGCCTGGAGCGCGCAGATCGGATCGATTTCCGTCACGATCACGCGTGCACCGGAACCGGCCAGCGACTGAGCGGAACCCTTGCCGACGTCACCGTAGCCGCAGACAACGGCGACCTTGCCGGACATCATGACATCCGTACCGCGGCGGATGCCGTCGACGAGGGACTCGCGGCAGCCATAGCGGTTGTCGAACTTGGACTTGGTGACACTGTCATTGACGTTGATCGCCGGGAACGGCAATTGACCGCTCTTCTGCATTTCATAGAGACGCAGAACACCGGTCGTGGTTTCTTCCGACACACCCTGGATCAGGTCACGCTGCTTGGTGAACCAGCCCGGATGCGATGCCATGCGTTTCTTGATCTGGGCGAAGAGGCATTCCTCTTCCTCGGACTGCGGGTCCTCGATCAGGCCGGTTTCGCCTGCCTCGACGCGTGCGCCGATGAGAATATAGAGCGTGGCGTCGCCGCCATCGTCAAGGATCATGTTCGCGCCGCCGGCGAAATCGAAGATCTTGTCGGCGTAGTCCCAGTATTCTTCCAGTGTCTCGCCCTTGACGGCGAACACCGGAATGCCGGCAGCGGCGATCGCGGCGGCTGCCTGATCCTGCGTGGAGAAGATGTTGCAGGATGCCCAGCGGACTTCAGCGCCCAGCGCTACGAGCGTTTCGATCAGAACAGCCGTCTGAATGGTCATGTGAAGAGACCCAGCAATACGGGCGCCCTTCAGCGGCTTGGCATCGCCGAATTCCTCGCGGCAGGCCATGAGGCCCGGCATTTCGTGTTCGGCGATCTCGATTTCGGTGCGGCCCCAGTCTGCGAGCCCGATGTCTTTGACGATGTAGTCGGTCATGAAAATGTCCTGCAATTGAATCCAGCTGATTGCGCCGGCCTGGTGAACGCAGCCGCTTTTCCCGTCAATCGCAAGGATCGATCGAAACGGCAGCCGCAAGCCGGTTTCCGGAGCACGCCGGAAGCCGTTGGTGGCGGTTATAGCGCTAGGAAGGACTTCATGCAATAAAGATATAAAGAATTCTTTATATCATTTGCCAGAAAGGTGAACGACTAGCGATAAAGGTCTTCGCGGGATGGCGGCAAGCCGGACGGTCCCTTGGTTCTGCGCGACGCCACCGTCTGGAAAATACCGATCGAGCCGCGTTCGAAGCCGAGCGAAACGCCGCAGAGATACGCCAGCCAGAGCCGGTATTTCTGTTCGCCAATATCCGCAATCGCAGCCTCCCTGACCGCCATCAGGTTTTCCGCCCACAGCCGTGTCGTGCGCGCGTAATGTTCGCGCCAGGCTTCCACATCGTGCACTTCGAAGCCGTGGGCCTCCAGATTGGTGAGGGTCCAGCCGATATGATCAACCTCGCCTCCCGGGAATATGTAGCGGACAAGCGCCTGATATTCGGGTTTCTTGCGGCGAAACTTCCTGAGATCCTTCTTGCCGCGCCGGGTGATGGCATGATGCAGATAGATCCCGCGCGGCTTCAACAGACGATGAACGCTCTGGAAGTAGTTGTCGTAGTTGTCCAGTCCGACGGCCTCGAACATGCCGATCGAGGAGATCTTGTCGAACTGCTGACCCTTCATGTCCCGGTAATCGATCAGTTCAACGGACACCTTGTCCTTAAGACCACGCGCCTCGATCCTCTCACGTGCAAGCTTGAGCTGTTCCTCGGCGAGGGTCACGCCGACGACCGTAACGCCATAATGCTCGGCGGCATGACAGATGAGCGCCCCCCAGCCACAGCCGATGTCGAGCATGCGGTCTCCGGGTTTCAGGCGCAGCTTGCGGCAGATCATGTCCAGCTTGTCTTTCTGGGCGGTTGCCAGATCGTTCGACCAGTCCCTGAAATAGGCGCAGGTGTAGACCATCTCCGGGTCGAGAAAGAGCCTGTAGAATTCGTTGGAGACATCATAATGGAATGCGATGTCGTCCTTGCGGCTGCCCGATCCCCTGTCCGCTGCCGCCCCCGCGTCCAGCCCGTCTTCCTGTTCCTGCGCCGCCTGCTTGCCCGCTCCCAGGAACAGCGAAGCCGCGTTTTTCATCAGCAGAAACTTGTTCAGACGTTTGCGCAGCTCCCGGCTTTTCAGTTTCGGGCGTTTTTCCGCAAACTCGAAGATCGTTCCGCCACGCGGGTCGATTTCGCCCGTCGAATAAAGATCGACCACGGTCTTGATACGCGGACTGCGCAGCAGTTTTGTCAGTGCCGCCGGTGCAACGGCGATCCGCAGGCCGTCAGCGTCCATGTCTTCCGGGATCCGGCTGCCGTCCCAGAGTTCGAACCCGAATTCCAGGTTCAGCGCCTCGTGAATGTGGCTGAGCGCAGCTCGGGCTGCGGCAAGGGAACGGTCACCGGATTGGCTTGCCATGATAGTCCTTCAAAGATGCGGTGCGCCGTTCTGGTCAGACACGCCGGACCGCATCAGGGCGGATCCGGACGGATCGATGCAACGGCACGTGCTTCCAATATCAGTCCGTCTCGCCAAATCCGCTTTCGACAAGTTCGGAAATCGCCGCGAGAGCGACCTCGGCATCGCTGCCGCTGACGCACACCCTTATGCTGCACCCCGGGCTGGCAGCGAGCATCATCAGCCCCATGATCGAAGTCCCGCCGACGGTCTGGCCGTCTTTCGACACATGCACGTCGGCTTCGAATGTTTCGACAAGTTTGACCAGTTTGGCTGAGGCGCGCGCGTGGAGGCCGCGGCGGTTGACGATGATCAGATCTTTTTCAATCAAGTCCAATGCTGTCCTATTTGTTTCAGTTCTGTCCCGACAGCACCTGGCTTGCTACTGAAATATACTTCTGGCCGGCCTGGCGGGCCTCGTCTACGGCATCCGCCAGTTCCCTGTCCGCGCGCACGCTGGCCAGCTTGATAAGCATCGGCAGGTTGACGCCTGCGACGACTTCTACCGACTTACTGTCCATGACGGAAATCGCGAGGTTCGACGGCGTTCCACCGAACATGTCCGTGAGCAGCACAACGCCGTCTCCGGAATTGGCGGCCTCGACGGCCGACAGGATATCCTGCCGCCTTTGCTCCATGTCGTCATCCGGGCCAATGGAAATGGTCTCGACCTGTTCCTGGGGACCGACGACATGCTCCAGCGCCGCCTTGAATTCTTCAGCGAGACGTCCGTGCGTAACAAGTACTAGTCCGATCATTCGGTCTTCAGCCTGACTATCGTTTGCATATGCCCTGGGCGGACTATGGCTCTATCAGTCTGATGCACTCTCTTCAACCGGTTAACCAGTTGCAAGCAAAAAACGCGAGCCTAGGGTGCGGACTTATAAATGAAGCCAATTTGGTTTGGATCGTTTTGGCCATCTGTGAGGAGCGAAAGCGCAGGAAATGTGGTTCATTTTCAAGCCTTTCGCGACGCGGCAGATGGCCAAAACGGCCAAATCCGAAGGACGGCAAAATGGCTTTACCTCGCAGCGTCACCGCGCTTGACCGGGCAAAAAGCCCGCTCTGCGCACGCTTCCTCGCGAGACTTTTGCCATTTCTGCCGCCAAATCGGCTTCATTTATGGGTCCGTACCCTGACGTTAAATGTAATCCGGTGCTCCCGGGAACAGCTCCCTCAGGCTCCAGCGGATCAGCCGTGTGCTTTCCCAAGGCCGGTTCTCCGGGCAGCTGCAAACCGGGATCGGGACGCCGTCCAAATTCTGGCAACCAAGAGCGCTTTCCGGAAGCCGCTCGATCGCGTCCTCCGGCTTCAGGTCGACCAGCAAATCGACCTTCGCCGTGGACATGGAGACTGTTTTTACCAAGCCCCTGCCACGGACTTCCATGAGCCCCGAGATCGTTTCCGGGGCACGGGCAACAAGTTGTCCGTCATGGGAAGACAGATACACGCGGTCATCGGCTACGAGAACACCCAGATTGCCCCTGATCCGGGCCGCTTCGATGAGGAGGTCGGTCAGTTCCGACTTGCCGCTGCCGGACCGGCCTCGAACCACAATCCCGCGCGTGCCGACAACAAGGCAGTTGGCGTGGACCGTCTGTGCGCTCACTTACCCGACCCGGCAGGCAGGTAGATCGTGAACCGGGCGCCGACGATCTCCGGTTCGCCGTCGCCATCCGTTTCTTTCCGGTTGGTCGCGGAGACCGATCCGCCATGCGCCTCGATGATCTGTCTAGAGATCGACAGGCCGAGGCCGGAGTTGTTGCCGAAGCCTTCGCCGTCCGGCCGGTCCGTGTAGAAACGCTCGAAAATGCGTTCCGTGTTCTCCGCCCGGATGCCCGGCCCGTCATCGTCGACCGTTATCCGGATGCTGCGCCCTTCGCGTGCGAGGTCGATGCGGACCGTTCCTGCTTCGGGTGAGAACGACCGCGCGTTGTCAAGAAGATTGCTGATCACCTGGCCCAGCCGGATATCGTGTCCCTGGACCTGATAGGGTTTCTGGCCGGGCGCATCGGCGACCGTCAACTTGACCTTGGCCTCATCGGGTCCGGTCCGCTGGTTCACCGCATCGGCCATGTTGCGCAGCAGTTCGGCGAGGTCGATGGATTCGGACTGTATGCGCGCAAGTTCGGCATCCAGGCGTGATGCATCCGAAATATCGCTGATCAGGCGATCAAGGCGGCGCACGTCGTGCTGGATCACTTCCATGAGCCGGTCCTGCGAGGCCTTGGTCTTTGCAAGCGGCAGTGTCTCAACAGCGCTTCGGAGCGATGTCAGCGGATTCTTGAGTTCATGCGCCACATCGGCCGCGAACTTCTCGATCGCGTCGATCTTGTTGTAGAGCGCGTTGGTCATCTCCCTGAACGCGCGTGCCAGGTGACCGATCTCGTCCTGCCGATCGGAAAAGTCCGGAATCTCCTCGCGCGAATTGGACCCGCGGCGTACGCGATCCGCCGCGGCGGCCAGACGCCGCACGGGTCCGGCGATGGCGCCGGCAAGCAGGATCGACAGGAGGATCGTCACGGTTGCCGCAAACAGAAAGACGCGGATGATCGCGATTCTTTCGGCCCGTACGATGGCGTCGATGTCACCACCCTGCGTTGACAGAAGCAGAGCCCCGAGCACCGCCCTGAAGCGCTGGATCGGCACGGCGACAGACACGATCAGTTCACCGCGCTGGGAGATCCGGGTCACGCTGGCCGGTGAACCGGCAAGCGCGGCCTCCACTTCCGGATAGGCACGGCCGTCACCTCCCCCGACTTCCTGATACAGAGGCAGGTCACCCTGGCTGAGCCAGCGCTTGGTCCATTGCCAGGCGGAGTCCCAGAACCCCGTCTCCTCGGCGGTCGGCGGCGGCAGATCAAAGCGGAGAATCTGGGCGCTCGAATAAAGATGCCGCGAGTCGAGAATGAGGATGCCCTCGGGATCGTAGATGCGCGCCCGCGTCTTGGTGGGCGAGATCAGGCGCCGCAGGACCGGGCCGACCCGCTCCGGGTTGATCGGAAAATCAAGGCTGTCCAGATCGTCGACCGTCGGCGTTATGCTTTCGCCCGCCTGCAGCTGCAGCAAGCGCTCCGGATCGACGGTGATGGTGCCGGTGTCCACCGTCGCGGAGGCGGCTATTGCTCCCGCGATGATTTCACCCTGGGTCAGGAGGCTCTGCACCCTCGCATCGATCAGCCCTGCACGAAACTGGTTCAGATAGAGGATGCCGATCACGAGCGCGAGCAAGCCGACGAGATTGATCGCGATGATCCTGCGCGTCAGCGAGGACAGGACATATGTCCCGAAGATACGCCCTACCTGGCTGAACAGCCGCCGGCGGATGCGCTTGTTGCCAAGACGGCGCAAGCGCGAGCGGTCCGATCCGCTGGACGGATCAGGCTGGACAATATTCTCAGCACTCTCGCTTTCAACCGCCATCCACGCCTTGTCTCAATGGCTGTTTCAGACTTCCCGGAAACGGTACCCTACGCCATAGAGTGTTTCGATCATGTCGAAGTCGTCGTCAACCACCTTGAACTTTTTCCGCAGGCGCTTGATGTGACTGTCGATCGTCCTGTCGTCAACATATACCTGGTCGTCGTAAGCCGCATCCATCAGCGCGTTCCGGCTCTTGACGACACCCGGACGCTGCGCAAGCGCCGACAGGATCAGAAACTCGGTGACCGTCAGCGTGACCGGCTTGTTGTTCCAGGTGCAGGTGTGGCGCTCCTGGTCCATGACCAACTGGCCGCGCTCGAGCAGCTTGTCCGCATCTTCCCTCGGCGCGCTTGCGTCCTTGGGCTGTGCGCGGCGCAGGACTGCGCGGACACGTTCGACCAGAAGGCGCTGCGAAAACGGCTTCCGGATGAAATCGTCCGCCCCCATCTTGAGCCCGAACAGTTCGTCGATCTCGTCATCCTTGGATGTCAGGAAAATAACCGGCAGGTCCGAGTTCTGGCGCAGCCGGCGCAGGAGCTCCATTCCGTCCATGCGCGGCATCTTGATATCGAAAATTGCCAACTGCGGCGGGTCGCTCTGCAACCCGTCCAGGGCGGATGTCCCGTCCGTATAGGTCTGGACGCGATATCCTTCCGTTTCCAGAGCAATTGACACCGAAGTCAAAATGTTGCGGTCGTCATCGACCAGAGCAATCGTCGGCATGCTTCAATTTTCCAATCCGGTCAGCACAAAAGGCGCTTCGCTTTTACTGTAACATACAGCCTTTGGCCTGCTAAATGCGCATAAATTAAGGCAAACAGTATTTTCCGGCCGACCGAAGACTTGCCGGGCAACGCAAGCATTCCCGGGATCATACCAGTCATGCGCGCTCAAGGGTCAGCAAATCAAAAGCACCGCGCCCGGGTGCGCACAAGGTTAACAGATGCGCGCGATTCCGGCGCGAAAATTTTCGCTTTGCCACATAAAGCGAATGTTCCGAAGGTTTCGTTTATTACTTCGCCCATCAAATTAATCATCGTTATTTTTGTGCAGTATTTTAATCGATTAAACAAAGACATAGCACCTTTAGTAGTCTTGCTGCCCAAATATCCTTCCACTAGTTTCGCAGCCCTCATGGCCGGTGACAGCGTTTTCACTTGTCCCGGCATACAGAATGACCTCACGAGGACGGCGGTAAAATGCAGGAAACAGGCGTCAGGAACCCTTCCAATGGCAGCGAAACGTTCGGATTCAAGGGTCTGAACGCGGTCTATTGGAACCAGAGCGAACCTGCCCTTTACGAGCATTCACTCAGGCACGGCGAAACCCGGCTTGCAGCCGGAGGCGCTCTCGTTGCCGAAACCGGGGTTCATACCGGCCGTTCCCCGAAGGACAAGTTCGTTGTGCTCGACGACGAAACCCGCGACACGGTCTGGTGGGACAACAACGCGCAAATGTCGAAAGCGCAATTCGACACGCTGATGTCGGATTTTCTCGCGCATGCGGAAGGGCTGGACCTTTACGCGCAGGACCTGTTCGGCGGTGCCGACAAGGCGCACCGGCTGCCCGTGCGGGTCTATACCGAATATGCCTGGCATTCCCTGTTCATCCGCAATCTGCTGCTGCGCCCCGAGACGGCGGAACTGGCGAATTTCGTTCCCGAGATGACGATCGTCGACCTGCCGAGTTTCAAGGCGGATCCGGACCGCCACGGCTGCAGGACAGAAACGGTGATTGCCTGCGACCTGACGCGCAAGATCGTCCTGATCGGCGGCACATCCTATGCGGGCGAGATGAAGAAATCCGTCTTCACGATGCTGAACCACCTGCTGCCGGCCAAGGGGCTCATGTCGATGCATTGTTCCGCCAATGTCGGCGACAAGGGCGATACCGCGGTGTTTTTTGGACTGTCCGGCACCGGCAAGACCACGCTTTCCGCAGATCCGGCACGCACGCTGATCGGTGACGACGAGCATGGCTGGAGCAAAAACGGCGTCTTCAATTTCGAAGGCGGCTGCTATGCCAAGACCATCAAACTGTCCGCCGAAGCAGAGCCGGAAATCTACTCCACGACGCAGCGGTTCGGAACGGTTCTGGAAAATGTCGTTCTGAATGACAACCGGGTCCCGGATTTCGACGACGGCTCGAAGACGGAAAACACCCGCGCGGCCTATCCGATTCATTTCATCTCGAACGCGAGCGAAACCGGCTGCGCCCCGGTGCCGCACACGATCATCATGCTGACGGCGGACGCGTTCGGCGTCATGCCGCCGCTCGCCCGCCTGACGCCCGCGCAGGCCATGTACCACTTCCTGTCCGGTTACACCGCCAAGGTGGCCGGCACCGAGAAGGGCGTCACCGAACCCCAGGCCACCTTCTCGACATGCTTCGGCGCCCCCTTCCTGCCGCGCCACCCGTCCGAATACGGCAACCTTCTGAAAAAACTGATCGCCGAGCACAACGTGGACTGCTGGCTGGTCAATACCGGCTGGACCGGCGGCGCCTACGGCACCGGCCACCGCATGCCGATCAAGGCGACGCGCACCTTGCTCCAGGCCGCGCTTTCCGGCGAACTCAATGGCGCCGAGTACCGCACGGATCCGAATTTCGGCTTCGAGGTCCCGGTCGCGGTGGAGGGTGTCGATGCCAGCATCCTGACCCCGCGCGAGACCTGGAAGGACACGGCGGCCTACGATATCCAGGCGGCCAAGCTTGTGCAGATGTTCGTCGACAATTTCGAATCCTTCGAAGGTCATGTCGACGGAACCGTGCTGAACGCGGCCCCGGCGCTCCGGTCGGCAGCCGAGTAGACATACCAATCCTTCAGGACAGCAGAGCGGCACCCGTCAACCGGGTGCCGCTTGTGCTTTAGGACGGCTTTCATCTGCATTGGAAAGGTCTATATTCAGGGAACTGAACCGGGCATTTTCCAAAAGCGGAACACTCATGACCAACGACAACCTGCCTATCGCGGATGTGCTTCAAACGGCTGAAGACTGGAGCCGGTCGGGCCGTCAGGTCGCTCTCGCGACCGTCATCGAGACCTGGGGATCAGCGCCCCGGCCGACCGGCTCTCATCTGGTGATCGACTCGGACGGCAATTTCGAAGGCTCGGTATCCGGCGGCTGTGTCGAGGGCGCCGTTGTCGCCGAAGCGGTCGACGTCATCGAAACCGGGCGCCCGACCACTCTGGAATTCGGCGTTGCCGATGAAACCGCGTGGCGTGTCGGGCTGTCCTGCGGCGGCCGCATTCGCGTTTATGTCGAACCCGTCAACTGATTGAGACGAAACCTTGCCGACGATCGAAACATTCCTCGCCTTTCTCGCCGCCACGGCTCTGTTCGCCTACATGCCCGGTCCTGCCGTGCTTTATACCGCTGCGCAAACGATCTCGCGCGGCCGGCGCGCCGGCTTCATGGCAGCCGCCGGTATCCATGTCGGGTGCTATGCGCACGTCTTCGCAGCCGCTTTCGGACTGTCGGCTATCTTTACCGTGGTGCCGACGCTCTATTTCGCGCTCAAGGTGGCCGGCGGCCTTTACCTCGTTTATCTCGGGATCCAGATGATCCGCACCCGCCTGAACAGCGGGCCGGTTCCGGACCTGCCGCAGAAATCGGTCCGAAGGGCTTTTCTGGACAGCATCCTCGTTGAGGTGCTTAACCCGAAGGCCGCCATTTTCTTCATTGCCTTTCTGCCGCAATTCGTCAGTCCCGAGGCCAGCCTGCCGATCTGGGTTCAGTTCCTGGTCCTGGGAACGATCGTCAACTTCGCGTTCGCGTCGGCCGATGTCATGACGGTGCTGTTTGCGTCCGAAGTCAAAAAACGCCTGGGCCGAACCTCCAGGTTCCAGAATGTCACGCGCTGGATCGGCGGGTCGCTTCTGGTTGGCCTCGGCGTCAGGCTGGCTACGGACCGGGCCTAGCACCATGGATCGCCGGCTGCTCGAAGAACTGAACACGGAACGGGCCGCGCGCCGCGCAGCCATTCTCGTCACGCATCTGAAAGACGGATCACAAGCGCTGATCCGAAAGACCGATAACTACACATCCGAACCGCTGGCGCCGGAAATCGACAAGCGGTTCCGCTCCGGCAAGTCCGGGACGGTCGAGACCGGGACCGGTGATGTCTTTCTGACCGTCTCGGTTCCCGCGCCCCGCCTTGTCCTCATCGGTGCCGTTCACATCAGCCAGGCGCTAGTGCCCATGGCCGAACGTGCGGGGCTGGACGTGACGGTTATCGACCCGCGCACGGCATTTGCCACGGAAGACCGGTTTCCGGGAAGCACGCTCAAGGCCGAATGGCCGCAGGACGTGCTGAAGGAGACGCCTCTGGACGCCTTCACGGCTGTTGCCGCAGTTACCCACGACCCGAAGATCGACGACTTCCCCCTCATGGAAGCGCTCCGCTCGGATTGCTTCTACGTCGGTGCGCTCGGCAGCCGGAAAACCCATGGCAAGCGGCTGGAGCGGTTCACCGACGCCGGTATCGATCCGGACCTTTTCAGCCGGATCGACGCTCCGATCGGACTGGATATCGGAGCGGCGTCTCCTGAAGAAATCGCGGTCGCGGTGCTCGGTTCGATCATCAAGGCCCTGCGCAAGCCGCCGGAGCCCGGCACATGAAATTCGGTCCCGTGCCGTTGGAAGAGGCTGCCGGCTGCATCCTCGCGCACAAGACAAACCTCCCGGACCGCGTCCTGAAGAAAGGGCATGTCCTGACCGACGAGGATTGCCGTGACCTGCTGCGTCAGGGCCGGACGGCACTTGTCGCTGCACGCCTTGAGTCTGGCGATGTCGAAGAAGACGAGGCCGCGCGGCGACTTGGACGTGCTGCAAGGGGACCGGCCGTCGGCGAAGACACCGCCTTCACCGGACGCATGAACCTTTACGCCGACACGGCCGGCATCCTCGTTGTCGACACGGGCGCGGTGAAAGCGGCAAACCGGATCGACCCTGCCATTACATTCGCGACCCTGCCGAACCATTCCAAGGTGATGGCGGACCGTATGATCGCAACGGCGAAGATCATCTCCTTTGCCGTCTCTCACGCGGACCTGCAGCGCGCGGAGGACGCGGTTCGGGGGGCCGTTCGCATTGCCGCGTTCAGACCGCGCAAAGTCGGCCTCGTCGCCACGTGCCTGCCGCATCTCAAGACCACGACGATGGACAAGACGCGCCGTGTGCTGGAAGACCGGCTGCGCGTGAGCGGAAGCACCATCCTGGCGGAAGCGCGCGTGCCGCACGATGAAGCGTCCGTTGCCGCAGCGATGGCATCACATGTGTCGGCAGGTGCCGATTTCCTCATTCTGTTCGGCGCGTCCGCGGTGGTTGACCGGCTCGACGTTCTTCCGGCGGCGGTCGATCTTGCCGGTGGCACCGTCTCCCATCTGGGCATGCCGGTCGATCCGGGCAATCTGCTCATGCTCGCGGACCTGAAGGGCATTCCCGTACTTGGCGCACCGGGATGCGCCCGCAGCCCGAAGGAGAACGGCTTCGACTGGGTTCTCGACCGTTTGCTTGCAGATGTGGAGACAGGGCCGGACGACATTACCGCCATGGGCGTCGGAGGCCTGCTGATGGAAATCGGAACCAGACCGCAACCGCGTGAAGCGAAGCGGCCGACACCGGCTTCCAGGATCGCGGTGATCATCCTCGGTGCCGGCAAGTCCACCCGGATGGGTGGTCCGAACAAGCTGCTTGCAAGGCTGAACGGCAAATCGCTGGTCAGGCACGCCGGTGAAGCCGCGATCGGCGTGACCCCGTCGCAGACATTGCTGATCACCGGCCACCTTGCCGAACACGTCAGCGCAGAAGTCGCGGACCTCGACGTCACGACCGTCTTCAATCCGGATTTCGAAGACGGTATGGCCAGTTCCATCAGAACCGGGATGAAGGCACTCGACCCTGACACCGATGCAGTGATCATTCTGCTCGGCGACATGCCGATGATTACCGCTGCCGACATACAGACCATGATCGAGACCTACCGCAGCAATGCCGGCAGTCTCATTGTTGCTGCGACCGCGGACGGCAAGCGCGGGAACCCGGTTCTCTGGGACAAGCGCTTCTTCCATGAATTGGCGACCCTGCGCGGCGATATCGGCGCGAGACACATCATCGCGGAGAACCCGGGTTTCGTCGCCGAGGTGGAGCTGGGACCGGCCGCGAGACTGGATCTGGACACACCCGAGGCCCTGAAGGGCGCGGGCGGAACGTTCGAGGGTCTGTGAGACCAGAGTGACCGCCAAATACCGGTAACCGAGCGTTAACCCGCTATGCGCTGAATGCAAGCCGGAATTGCCTGTTGCACTATTGCATTTTTGTGACATGCCGCTTATGTAATGCCTGCGCTTGCTGAAGGGCACCTGTGATGGGTTGGACGGCAGTTATCGTCCCGGGCGCTGGCAATATCCGAGATCTATCGAAAGCTGTTCGGATCCTCTCCTCCCGAGGATGCTCGAGCGCTTTTGTCGCTTGAACGAAAAGGAAAATAAAAATGGCTAACTTGTCTCTTCCGCGTCCGGGCTGCTGCAAATGGGCAGAAGGCGATGCAGGCAACTACACGTTCCCGTGCAACAACCGCGTCGAAGCGGGCGTATCCTATTGCACCGAGCATAGCGCAATCGTCTACATTCCGCCGGAAGAGCGCCGCCGCAACCGGTCTTCCGGTGGAGGCATGAGCCTGTCCTTCCGCCGCGCAGCGTAACACCGCCAGCGCGCCACGGGCGCAGCGTTCGTGGCGAAATCAAAGCTTTCAGAACCCGGCTACAGGCCGGGTTTTTTGTTGCCCCGCTTTCGATGCCCCGTGCGGGCAAGTGCCCGGCAGGCGATCAATGCACCGTACAGTTCGTGACCCGGAAGGCCAAGAATTCGCCCTTTATCGCGAATTCGCGTCAAAGAAGGCAGCAATCCACAAGCAACGCCCATTGTCATAATTAATTATATCCCGAAAGTTTCTTGACACGCCAATGCAACTATTTGGCTTTTTTGCCGGGAGACATTTCAATTTTGGGTTTATTGCGTATATGTTGACTATAAATCGATACTATTTCCCGGGCGGTGGCCAGTACAACTTCAGATCTGGAGTGCTTGCCGAATATGGCGCTTGCACAGGCTCAAATAGAGACGGAAAGACTTGACGCCCTTCGCAGGCTTTCGATCTTTCGTTCCGAACGACAGCCGGAATTCGATGCTGTCGTATCGAATGTCGCACACCTGCTCGACTGTCCCATCTCCGTCGTTTCGATCGTCCATGAAGAGGACATCTGGTTCAAGGCAGCCTTCGGCCTCGGCGCCACGGAAGTCCCGCGCGAAAACTCGTTCTGCGGACATACAATACTGTCAGACGACGTCGTGATCGTGCCGGATGCGACCAAGGACGAGCGGTTCAAGGACATTCCGCTCGTGACAGGCGATTTCGGCGCCCGTTTCTACCTCGGTTGCCCTGTCAGGGTTGACGGCCAACACCGCATTGCAACCATTTGCGTCATGGACACGAAACCGCATTCGGTCAGCGACGCCGATATCGAGCATATCAAAAATGCGGCCCGGGTGGTTGAGGGTCTTGTAAAAGCGCGGAAAACGGAAATCGACCTGCGCGAGGCGCTGACGCGTGCCGAAAACGATCGCCGCCAGGGCGCACCGGCTGACATTCACGGGCCGGAGTTTCTGGCCAGGACAACGTTCGAAACGTCCCGGGAGGGCATCCTGGTCCTGGATCGGACCGGACGCGTCAGGTCCTTCAATCCAGCCGCAGCGGCGTTGCTCGAATGCTCCGGGGCCACGCTGGCGCAGACCCGTATCCAGGACCTTCAGCACGGCCTTCAGGACGTCGTTTCACCCGACGGATCGATGGCAAACCCGTTCGCCCTGGCACTCAGGCATCCGGACAGCATAAAGGACCGGGAGGTCCGTCTGACGAGTTCGGTCAACGGACGCGACAAGTGGCTCCGGCTTGGTGTCAAACCCGTGACGCACGGCAATGGCAGCCCGCATGACGGCGTTGTCCTGTCGCTCACGGACATCACGAGCGACCAACAGCAGGCCGATACGTTGCAGGCCTTTTTCGACAACTTCCCCGGCGGTCTCGTTCAGTACAACAGCCAGCTTCAGCTAACCTACTGGAACGAGGAATTCGAGCGGCTTCTGGACATGCCGCGCAGCTTCCTTGAGCAACGCCCCAACCTGCAGCAGGTGATCCGGTTTCTGGCCGACCGCGGCGACTACGGACCGGGTGATCCGGGCGAGATCGCGGCCGACCGCCTGGAAAGGTATGGCGCGGGCAGCCAGCACGCCTATGAGCGGCGGACGCGCGAAGGCAAGGTTCTGGAAATCCGCGGCACCCCGCTTCCCGGAGGCGGCAACGTCTCCAGTTTCCTGGACATCACCGCCAGGAAGGAAATGGAGGGTATGCTCGTCGACAAGGAGAAGTTTGTCAGAAGCCGCCTTGATGAACTTGAAGCCATCATCGCGAATATGCGCCAGGGCGTCAGCGTGTTCGACGACAAGGGACGGATCAAGCTTTGGAACCGTCATTTTCTGGAGCTTTTCGGAAAATCGGATGGTGAAATCACGAGGGGCATGAGCCTGGTCGAGGTTCTGCAGCTTGAAAAACAACGTGGCGAATTCAACGAAGACCCGGTCGCATTCGATGCGACGCTGCGCCGGCAACTGGACGCCGGCGAGGTGGTCAAGGCCAAGTACAAGCACATCAACGGCAAGATCATCGGCATTGTTCGAACGCCCTTGCCCGATGGCGGCTGGGTCGGGACCTATGAAGACATCACCTCGCGGGAAATGGCGACAGAGAAGATAACCTATGCCGCCCATCACGATACGCTGACCGGACTGGCCAACCGGACGCTTTTCAATCTCAAGCTTGAAGATGCGATAACACGGGCGGTTCATTTCGATGAAACGAGCGATCTCCTGATGATCGACCTGGATCATTTCAAGCCGGTCAACGACACCTATGGCCATGATGCCGGCGATACCCTTCTGCGTCTGGCTGCGACCCGCCTCAAGGAGTGCGTGCGCGCCAAGGATACGGTCGCCCGGCTTGGCGGCGACGAGTTCGCCATCATCGCGCGGAACCTGTCGGAGGATCAGGAACGGGTCTGCGCGATTGCGAAACGGATCGTTGAAGCGCTCATGCAGCCTTACGAGATCAACGGCAACACCATCGAGGTCAGCGCGAGCGTCGGCATAACTGCAATTACACCCATCGACAAAAGCGCAAACGCGATCCTCAAGAAAGCGGACATCGCGCTTTATGCGGTGAAAAACGAAGGCCGCAACGGATACAGACATTTCGACGATCTGCCGCCGGAGACCTGATTGAGCCCGGAAAGCGGCGGATGCGGCATGATCTACGGCCGCGGGCTCGGTGGTGAACCGTTGTCAACCGGACTGCCGTAACGTTAAATTTATCTCGCCACGCCGTCGACTTAATCATTTGTTGCATTTGTTGCCCCACTCTTGAAGGCAATCCAGGCGACCGGTCTGGGTCTTGCCCTACAAGCGAAGCACGGCATGAGCACAGCACTGGAAACGGCGGAAGCAGAGCGCTTGAAAGCTCTGGACGAGCTGCAGATCGTCGGATCTGAACGGCTGCCGGAGTTTGATGCCGTTGTCGATGCGCTCGCCGCGATTTTCGGTTGCCCGATCGCCCTTGTCTCCCTGGTCGGTGAAAACGACCAATGGTTCAAGGCCCGCTGCGGGCTTGACGTTGACGGCACTTCCCGCGACGTGTCCTTCTGCCAGCACGCGATCCTGTCCGACGAGCTGTTTGTCGTCCCCGATGCGCTGGAAGACCAAAGGTTCAAAGACAATCCTCTGGTCACGGGCGCTCCCCATATCCGCTTTTACGCCGGCTATCCGCTCTCGATCGACGGCAAGAACCGGCTGGGCACACTCTGCGTCATCGATCACGAGCCAAGACGTCCGAGCGCGCAGCAGCTGGACCAGTTGCGCAGGCTCGGCAAGGTGGTCGAGGGCCTGATATCGGCACATCGCTTGCGCCACGAGAAAGAGGCTGCCCTCGGCGAGGCGTCCCGCGAACATGAGCGGGCGATCCTTGAGAGCGACCTTCTGGAAGAAGTGACGGCTGTCTCGGGTGTCGGCGGATGGGAGCTCTGTCTGCGGACCAACATCCTGACCTGGACCGAAAAAACCAAGGAAATCCACGAGGTTCCGGCTGACTTCACGCCGACGGTGGACTTCGCCCTGTCCTTCTACCCCCCCGACAGTCGCGCAAGAGTTTCCTCCGCGGTGCAGGACGCAATTGAAAACGGCATCTCCTGGGACGTGGAGGTGCCCTTTGTCACCGCCAAGGGCCGTGACATCTGGGTGCGTGCCGTCGGCCGGCCGATCCTGGAGGACGGCGAGGTCATCCGGCTGGTCGGGGCGTTTCAGGACATCACGGCCAGGAAGGAAAACGAGCAGACAGTCCTTTATTCCGAAGCCCTGAAGCGGGCGACGCTGCAGACCCTGTCCGAGGGTGTCGTGGTGGTTGGCAGGTCCGGGCGCATTCAGACGATCAACGCAGCCGGGGCCGACCTTCTCGGATTTGAAGTCGAGCAGATCAAAGGCGCGCGGTTTCAGGACCTCGGCCTGGATTTCATCGATGAAGACAAACAGTGCCTCGAACCTGAGACCCTTGTCCGGACTGTTCTCGACACCGCAACCAGGGTCGATGCCAAGGTTGTTCATGTCAAGCGGCGGAACGAAACGGCCGGCATCTGGCTCAGCATCAATGTGTCTCCCATCGACGATTCCAATGAATTCGGCCTCGACGGCGTTGTCCTCTCACTGACGGACATCACGGAAAAGAAACGCCAGGGAGATACGCTCAAGGCGGTCTTCGACAATTTTCCAGGCGGCATGGTTCACTTCGACGAGACGATGCGCCTTGCCAATTACAACGATGCCTTCCAGAACGCGTTCAAGCTTCCGGGGGATTTCCTTGCGCAACGCCCGCATCTGAAGGAAACGATGATGTATGCCGTCCGGCAGGAACATCAGGAAGACGACAACCACGACGAAATCGTCGAGGGCAGATTCAATCCATTCATGAGCGGCAAGCCCGAGCAGATTGAGAGGGTGACGGCGGACGGCACCGTTCTGGACGTGCGGTCGATGCCGCTGCCGAATGGCGGGATCGTTTTCAGCCTGATGGATATCTCGGAACGCAAACAGCGCGAACTCATCATTCGCCAGGCCGAAGCGGTTCAGAGGACGACGCTCGATGCGGTGAGCGAAGGCATCCTGCTGCTGTCGCATGACGGTACGATCGAGACGGCGAACCCGATGGCCGAAAGGCTGCTGGGATATCAGGGCAGACGCCTCATCGGTCTGCAGATCGAAGAACTCGACCACGCGCTTGCCTGCGCCGAACTCGGCGCCATCAGTGACGACAATCCACTTGCCCTTGCCATCCGGGATCCCGATGCCGTCACCGATCTCGTTGCGAGTCTGAAGACGGCAACCTCGGGCCGGGCAACATGGCTTCGCGTGAATGCGAGACCGATCGACAGCCAGGGAGAGCACGGCCTGGACGGTATTGTCGTTTCGCTTGCGGATATCACAGAAACGAAGGAACAGGCCGACACGCTGCAGGCCATTTTCGACAATTTTCCCGGTGGCTTTGCCTATTACGACGAGAACTTCCAGCTCGGCTCGGCGAACACGGAGTTCGCAAGGCTGCTTGGATACCCGCAGGATTTCGTCGATCAGAAATTGCACCTGCTCGACTACCTGAAATACAACGCGGAACGCGGAGACTACGGCGACGGCGATCCCGAGCAGCTCGCTCTGGATATTTTCCAATCCTACGATCGCAACAAACCGCACAGCTACGTTCGCGGCGCGGCCGACGGGACCTTTCTGGAGATCCGGGGAACCCCGCTTCCAACCGGAGGCTTCGTCTACAACTTCTTCGATGTCACGGACCGGAAAACACTGGAAGAGCAGCTGGCGGACAACGAACGGGGCGCGCGCCTGAGATCGCAGGAGCTGGAGGCCATCCTTGCCAACATGCGCCAGGGCGTGAGCGTCTTCGATGCAAATGGCCAGCTCAAGCTCTGGAACAAGCAATATGTCGATATCTTCGACAAGCCCGAGGGTGACGTTCGCGAAGGCGTGACACTTGTCGAACTGATCGAGGCGGAAAAGCGCCGCGGCGAGTTCGACGGCGACGTGCTCGAACATGTCAGGGACCTGCTGATCCGTCTTTCGTCAGGGGAAGTCGTAAGATCCAAATTCAAGCATCCCGGCGGCAAGTTCATCAGCGCGGTTCACGCACCACTGCCAGGCGGCGGATGGATCGGCACCCATGAGGACGTGACCATAAGCGAACTTGCGGTTCAGAAGATCGAGTATGCCGCGCATCACGACACCCTGACCGGACTGGCCAACCGGACGCTGTTCAACGCGACGCTGGACGAGGCCCTGCGCTCACTGGATGACGGCTCGCAGAGCATTCTGATGCTTCTCGACCTCGACAAGTTCAAGCCGGTCAACGACACCTATGGCCACGACGCGGGTGACTCGCTCCTGAAACAGGTCGGCGAAAGGCTGAAATCCTGCGTGCGGTCCACCGACCTCGTCGCCCGCCTCGGCGGTGACGAATTCGGCATCATTCTCAACCGCTCGGACCGGAAGGTCGCCGAAGTCATCGCGAGCCGCATCGTGCACAAGCTCCAGGTACCCTTCAATATCAACGATCTGTCCATCAGGATCGGCGTGAGCGTCGGGCTGTCGCCGATCAATACCGGCTGTGACGATGCCAGCGCCATCATAAAGAACGCGGATATCGCGCTTTATGACGTGAAAAACAGCGGCAGAAACGCCTTCAAGTATCTGGAGCCGGGTCCGGCAGACAGCGCTGCCGCCGGCTGATCGGGACGATTGGGTCCAGCACCAGTTTCGTATTCGATAAGCCTTTTCGGATCGAACCCGCCGCTGTCCGGTTCAGAAAATGCTGTCGAACTTATGTCTCTGCGAAAACGAAACAATTCCGTGCAACGCCAGGTCTGCTTGCGAACCTGTTTCCCCGATGTGTCGTCCCGGTTTGCTGCGCAAGCGGCAAGACCGGGACCCAGTACGCCATGTGGCGGTTGATGAATGGAATACGGAAAATCCGGTGGCTACCGGGTTCGTACCTTCCGCTGCGCTTCAGCCTGAATGACACGTTTCCCGACCTAAGATGGTCTTGCCAACCTTCGTCATTGCAGGGCCTGACCCTGCAATCCATGCCGTGATCTCTCCACCGTCTCAGGATTTCGAACGGAAACGGCATGGATGCCATGGTCGAGCCATGGCATGACCGGGGTGGAAAGGACTGCCGAACTTGTGCCGCAGACAAAGCAGCATACTTCCGGCCGTCGCCAGGCCTGGATGCGAAATTGTTTCCCGGATTTGTCATCCCGGTTTGCTGCGCAAGCGGCAAGACCGGGACCCAGTACGCCATGTGGCGGTTGATGCATGGAATACGGAAAATCCGGTGGCTACGGGGTTCCGGCCTTCCGCTGCCCTTCAGCCGGAATGACAAGATCAATGACTGGTGATCGCCGCACGAGATCCATTTCAGGTCAAACCGGACAGAAGCGGATCGAACCTATGCCGCTTTCACCGTCGAGAGGAATTTCTCGATGACGACGTGCATCTCTTCGGATTGCTTCGACAGCGTTTCCGCCGCCTCGACCACCGTCCCGGCGGCCCTGTCCGTTTCTGCAGCCGCCTCGGAGACCTGAACGATGCTTTGGCTGACCTCGGCGGTGCCCTGGGAGGCCTGATCGACGCTTTGGGATATCTCCGCCGTCGCGTCGGTCTGCTGCTCGACGGCCGTCGCGATCGAATTCGCGACCGTGTTTATTTCCTGGATGGTCGTGGCGATGTTCTGAATACCGTCGACAGCCTCCCGGGTTTCCGACTGGATCGCCGAGATCTTTGAAGAAATTTCTTCGGTTGCCTTTCCGGTCTGGCTGGCGAGTTCCTTGACCTCTGCCGCGACCACGGCGAATCCCTTGCCGGCCTCACCGGCCCGTGCCGCCTCGATGGTCGCATTGAGCGCGAGCAGATTGGTCTGTTCCGCGATCGTGGAAATCAGCGAAATCACTTCGCCGATGTCTTCGGCAACATTGGCGAGTCCCGCGATCTGCCGGTTTGTGCGCTCGGCATCGTCGGTGGCCTTTTGTGCGATGTCGGCGGAATGCCCGACCTGACTGGTTACGCCGTTTAGCGACACCGACAACTCCTCTGCGGCCGCAGCAACCGTCTGCACATTCGTCGTTGCTTCCTCCGCCGCGCTGGCAACCATGGTTGCCTGACCGTTGGTCCCACGGGCGGTTTCGGTCATAGCGGACGCGGTATTCTGAAGGTTTCCGGTGGCTGCGGTGATCGTGTCCAGCATCTGCTTGGCTGATTGCTCGAACTCGACAACTGCTTCGGAAACCCTGGAATTGCGCGCCTCGCGCTCAGCCATCTCCTGCTGTTGTTCCTCTTCGAGCCGCAAACGCTCGACCACTCCGTCGCGGAAACCGGCGATGGATCTTGCGACCACCCCGATCTCGTCCTTGCGCTGCGCTTCGGCAAAGGCGACTTCGGTGTTGCCGGACGCAAGTTGCTGCGCATCCCCGACAAGCATGGTCAGCGGTTTCGTGATCGCCCTGGCGATTACGAAGGCTAGACCGATCGCAAGGAGAAACGTGATCGCACATGCGATCCCGACCTGCCACATGACGCTGCTCAGGTAGGACTGGGTTTCAGAGGCGATAAGTTCGGCGTCCACCCCTGCACTTTCCTTCATGAGCGTCGCCTGCCGGCTGATCTCCGCGCCCTTGGCAAGGAGCGTGTCGTCCCTGATCGCGTTGCGTTCCCAGATTACGTCCCTGACGCGTCGCGCCGCGTCGAGATAGGAGACGATCATCGGCTCGATCTCAGCCAGGATTTCCTGGCGCCGGGGGTTTTCGACGCTTTCGTCAAGTGCCTTGAACCGGTCCGCAAAATCCGCGAAGCTTTGCTCGAGACGCTCGAAATCCGCCTGCTCGTTGGATGCCAGGAACTTCATCATGTAGAGACGGCCGAGCAGGAGGTTCTCCTGCGCCTGGGCAGCGAAATTCGCCGTCACCGGATCGTTGTCCTCGGTTGCCGTGCGATTGATCTCCGTGATCAGTTTGCGCACCTCAGGACCGAGGACATCGAGCTTGGTCGTGACCAGGTCGTCACGCTCCGCATAGAGGGTCGATACGGCTGCCAATGCAGTTTCAAACGAACCGATTTCGGCAATGATGATGTCCCTGTTGCGGACACGTTCCGGCTTGGCGATTTCCTGCTTCGCGATTTCTCCGCCGGCCTTGACCTGATTGATGAAGTCCAGTGCCTCGGCGTGGTCCTCGGGCGAACGGGAGGCAATGTAGCGCAGTGTTGCGCGCACCGCCTTGGCCATGTCCGCGTTCAGTTCGGATGCCAGCAGAGCGTCCTCGCTCATGTCGGCAAGATCTGCGACCGCACGGGACGACGCGTTGAATTGATACAGGGAAAATGTACCGAAAAAAGCCAGGAAACAGGCGACGATGCCGAACCCCAGCAGCACTCTCATTTTGACGCTCATGAACCGCTCCAGCTAATTACCGTAGCGGAATTTTTGCTTCTTCGGATTAATTACAGGTAAAAATTCCAAAATAGAATAGGTATTTCAATAAAATAGAAAAAGTTATTTTGTTATTTCTAACAAAATATGCAATTTTTAAAATATAAGAAATCCGAACAACACTCTATTGTTGTGATGTTCTTAAGTTTTACTTCAAGTTTTTGAATAACATCATTGTACGTTAGAACGCCGGAATCAGATCAAAAAAAAACGGCCCCCGAGGGGCCGTTTGAATTTCGTAGCTGCCGGCCGACGCGTCAAACCTGCTTCAACGCCTCGGCAACGTCTTTCAGCCGGCGAAGCGTGCGGTCCGCCTTCTGGCTCGTAGCGTCGTCCTTTGCGTCCGCGACATCTTCCTCAGCGTTCTTGATCGCCTGGTCGAGTTGCTCGCGGCTGATTTCCGCAACCGGTACGGCCTGTTCGGCAAGAACAGTCAATCCGGCCGAAGATACGTCCGCGAATCCGCCGCGCACGAAGTACTCATCCCAGGAATCGCCTTCGCTGCGAACCTTCAGGATGCCGGGTGCGATGCTGGACATGAAAGGACTGTGGTCTTTCAGAACACCGAATTCACCTTCGGCACCGGGAACGACGACTTCCGCGACCTGTTCGGACAGGAGCTGGCGTTCCGGCGAGACCAACTCAAACTGGAAAAGTTCAGCCATGTGGCGTCTTCCTTGTCAGTCTTCTTCTCAGATGGCGGGGCCATCATGCTTGAACAAAACCGGACGCCCTGACGGACGTCCGGATCAATCTTGAAATCAGGCGGCTTCCGCTGCCAGTTTCTGTGCCTTCTCGACGGCTTCCTCGATGGAGCCAACCATGTAGAAGGCAGCTTCCGGCAGGTGGTCGTACTCGCCGTCGACGAGGCCCTTGAAGCCCTTGATCGTGTCTTCGAGAGCAACCAGCTTGCCCGGAGATCCGGTGAAGACCTCGGCCACGAAGAACGGCTGCGACAGGAAGCGCTCGATCTTGCGGGCGCGGGCCACGGTCAGCTTGTCTTCTTCCGAAAGCTCATCCATGCCGAGGATGGCGATGATGTCCTGCAGGGCCTTGTAGCGCTGCAGCGTCCCCTGAACGGTACGCGCCGTGTTGTAGTGCTCTTCACCGATAATGCGGGCGTCGAGCATGCGCGACGTGGAGTCCAGCGGATCCACGGCCGGGTAGATGCCTTTTTCCGCGATCGCGCGGTTCAGAACCGTCGTCGCGTCCAGGTGGGCGAAGGTCGAAGCCGGCGCCGGGTCGGTCAAGTCATCGGCAGGAACGTAAACGGCCTGCACGGACGTGATCGAGCCCTTGTTCGTGGTGGTGATGCGCTCCTGCATCGAGCCCATGTCGGTCGCAAGCGTCGGCTGATATCCCACAGCGGACGGGATACGGCCGAGAAGCGCGGACACTTCCGAACCGGCCTGCGTGAAGCGGAAGATGTTGTCGACGAAGAACAGAACGTCCTGGCCTGCATCACGGAAATGCTCGGCAACCGTCAGACCGGTCAGGGCAACACGGGCACGCGCTCCGGGAGGCTCGTTCATCTGACCGTAAACCAGGGCCGCCTTGGAGCCTTCTCCGCCGCCTTCCTTGTTCACGCCGGATTCGATCATTTCCCAGTAAAGATCGTTGCCTTCACGGGTGCGCTCACCGACACCGGCGAACACGGAGTAACCGCCGTGCGCCTTCGCGACGTTGTTGATCAGTTCCATGATGAGAACGGTCTTGCCGACGCCCGCGCCGCCGAACAGGCCGATCTTACCACCCTTTGCGTAAGGTGCGAGCAGGTCCACGACCTTGATGCCGGTGACCAGGATTTCAGCTTCCGTGGACTGTTCGATGAACGTCGGAGCTTCCTGGTGGATGCCGCGCTTGTCCGTGTGCGGAATTTCACCGGCTTCATCGACCGGCTCGCCGATCACGTTCATGATGCGGCCCAGAGTGCCGTCGCCGACCGGCACGGCAATCGGTGCGCCGGTGTCGACAACGTCCTGTCCGCGCACCAGACCCTCGGTGGAGTCCATCGCGATGGTGCGAACCGTGTTCTCGCCGAGGTGCTGTGCAACCTCGAGAACCAGTCGTACACCCTGGTTGTCAGCTTCCAGAGCGTTCAGGATCAACGGCAGGTGGTCATCGAACTTGACGTCGACAACGGCGCCGATGACCTGGGTTATCCGTCCGACCTGTTTGTCAGCCATATCCCTAATCCTCGTCTCGATCCCGTTTGATCGACCTGCTTCCGATGTCTTTCACATCGCGCGCAAGAGTCGATCGACAATGTTAGTATTCCGGCACTCTGCGCCCGGGGGCGCACAATGCTCTAGAGCGCCTCGGCGCCCGAGATGATTTCAATCAGTTCCGTCGTGATCTGCGCCTGACGCTGGCGGTTGTAGTTGATCGTCAGCTTGTCGATCATCTCGCCGGCGTTGCGGGTCGCGTTGTCCATTGCGGACATGCGCGCGCCCTGCTCGGATGCTGCATTTTCCAGAAGCGCCCGGAAAACCTGAACGGAAATGTTACGCGGCAGAAGATCCTCGAGGATCTCCGTTTCGTCCGGCTCGTATTCGTAGACCGGATGAGCCCCGTCGCTCTCGCCATCGCCCTTGGCCTCGAAACTGGCCGGGATGAGCTGCTGAGCTGTCGGCTCCTGCGCGATCACAGAGACGAATGTCGAGTAGAACAGCGTGCAGACGTCGAACTCACCGTCCGCAAACATGGCCAGAACCTTCTTGCCGATCTCATCGGCATTGGCATAGCCAACATTCTTGACGCTGCGCAGATCGACGGTCTCGATCACATGCTGGCCGAGTTCGCGCTTGAGGGCATCGAAGCCCTTCTTGCCGACGCAGATGATCTTGACGGTCTTGCCGTCTGCGATCAGGCTGCGCGCCTTTTCGCGGGCCAGCTTGGCGATATTGGTGTTGAAGCCCCCGCACAGTCCGCGTTCGGCAGTCGCAACAAGCAGGAGATGTACCTGATCGTTGCCCGTGCCGGACATCAGCTTCGGAGCGTCGTCGCGACCCTCGAATGCTTCCGCGAGGTTGGCCAGCACCACATCCATGCGCTCCGCATAGGGGCGTGCAGCCTCCGCAGCTTCCTGTGCACGACGCAGTTTCGCCGCGGCCACCATTTGCATGGCCTTGGTGATTTTCTGCGTCGCCTTAACGGAAGCGATGCGGTTTCGTAAGTCCTTCAGGCTCGGCATGGCCGCCCCTGCTCCTTATCCCGGCGTGTCGTCTTAAGCGAAGTTCTTGGCGAACGCGTCGATGGCAGCCTTCAGCTTGCCGGTCAGTTCGTCGTCAAGGGCCTTCTTTTCCCAGATGGCATCCAGAAGATCCGCATGCTCACCACGGAGGAACAGCAGCAGGCCTTCTTCGAAGTCCTTCACCCGGTCGACACCGAAGCCGTCCAGGTAACCGTTCACGCCGGCATAGATGACCGCGACCTGCTCCTGCGTTTTCAGTGGCGAGAACTGCGGCTGCTTGAGGAGTTCGGTCAGACGTGCGCCACGGTTCAGCAGACGCTGCGTTGTGGCATCGAGGTCGGAGCCGAACTGCGCGAAGGCAGCCATTTCGCGGTACTGCGCAAGTTCACCCTTAATCGGGCCGGCAACCTGCTTCATGGCCTTGATCTGTGCGGAAGAGCCCACGCGGGACACCGACAGACCGACGTTCACCGCCGGGCGGATACCCTGGTAGAACAGATCCGTTTCCAGGAAGATCTGACCGTCGGTGATCGAGATCACGTTGGTCGGAATGAACGCGGACACGTCGTTGCCCTGGGTTTCAATGACCGGCAGTGCGGTCAGCGAACCGCTGCCATGCTCTTCGTTGAGCTTCGCAGCGCGCTCCAGAAGGCGGGAGTGCAGGTAGAAGACGTCACCCGGGAACGCTTCACGTCCCGGCGGACGGCGCAGAAGCAGGGACATCTGGCGATAGGCCACGGCCTGCTTGGTCAGATCGTCATAACCGATAACGGCGTGCATGGAGTTGTCGCGGAAGTACTCGCCCATCGCGCAGCCGGCAAACGGTGCCAGGAACTGCAGCGGAGCGGCATCGGATGCCGTCGCAGCGATGACGATGGAGTATTCCAGCGCGCCGTTGTCTTCCAGAACCTTGACGAACTGGGCAACGGTGGACCGCTTCTGACCGACGGCGACGTAGATGCAGTACAGCTTGGCATCTTCGTCATCGCCCGAATGCAGAGGCTTCTGGTTCAGGAACGTGTCGAGGATGATGGCGGTCTTGCCGGTCTGGCGGTCGCCGATCACGAGCTCACGCTGACCACGGCCGACCGGGATCAGGGCGTCGATCGCCTTGAGGCCCGTCGACATCGGCTCGTGCACGGATTTGCGCGGCAGGATACCCGGAGCCTTCACGTCCACGCGGCGCTTTTCGGTCGCCTCGATCGGGCCCTTGCCGTCGATCGGGTTGCCGAGCGGGTCGACAACGCGTCCGAGCAGGCCCTTGCCGACCGGGACTTCCACGATGGCGCCGGTCCGCTTGACGGTGTCGCCTTCCTTGATGTCACGGTCGGAACCAAACAGAACGACGCCGACATTGTCCGATTCCAGGTTCAGGGCCATGCCCTTGATGCCACCTGGAAACTCGACCATTTCACCGGCCTGAACCTTGTCCAGACCATAAACACGGGCGATACCGTCACCGACGGAGAGCACCTGACCAACTTCAGAAACTTCGGCTTCCTGGCCAAAGCTCTTGATCTGATCCTTGAGGATTGCGGAAATTTCCGCGGCCCGAATATCCATCAGCCGACCTCTTTCATCGCGAACTTGAGTGAATTGAGCTTGGTACGCAGGGAGGTGTCAATCATGCGGGATCCGACCTTGACCACAAGGCCACCGATCAGAGCAGGATCAACTTTCGCTGCGAGATTTACGGTTTTGCCCGTGGAAGCCGACAGGGCTTCCTTGAGGGCGGCGACATGTTCGTCGGACAGGGCTGCTGCAGATGTGACTTCAGCAGTCTCTTCGCCGCGCATTTCCGCAAGCAGGGCGCGGAAAGACTTGATCATGTCGGGAAGAACGAAGAGGCGCCTGTTGCGGGCGGCCAGCTTCACGAAATTTGCGGCAAGGCCGGAGATGCCCGCCTTGTCGAGAAGTGCCGTGAGCGCCGCAAGCTGCTCTTCAGCACTGAATGCCGGGCTCTTCACGAGACGATCGAGATCTTCGCTTTCGGCAAGCATGCCTTCAAAAGCGGTCAGATCCCGTTCCACGTCAGCCGTAACGCCGTCACCCTCCGCGAGGTCGAGAAGGGCGGACGCATAACGCTGTGCCACGCCGGATACGAGAGATACGTTGTCAGTCACCAGGTCCGTGCTCTCTGACGTTTTTCAAGCCCGCCAAGCGGCTAGCGCTCACAAGGCATTGAAAATAATGAAAGATTTCGAGGTCAGAAGGTGTGACGGTTAAACCGTTCCCCCAAAGCCGCGCCTCAATTAGCACAGGGTTTGTCAGTGTGCAACTTCGCCAAAAGACTGTTTTTACCGAATCTTCGGTGTTTTTTACCGCGGGGCGGAAAAAAGTTCTCCGCGCGGCGCCCCCGGGTCATCGAACTTTGGTTGAATGCGGCTCAAATCCAGCGGGTGCAGACGGCGCACGGCACCGCCTTGCCGGCCTGCCGCAAAGACCTGTCCGGATCAGCCCGATATCGCGCCGGTCACAGGAAATGCTGCGGATCGATATCCACCTGGACGCGCAGTCCCTTTGTCGGCTTCGGCCCAGCGGCGAGCCATCGCCGCAGATAGGATTGCAGGTCGAACTGGCGCGGCGCCATGGTCAGCAGACGGTAGCGGTGGCGGCCGCGTACCATCGCCAGAGCGGCTTCCGCAGGCCCCAGAAGACTGACGGCCTCATCGGGCGGAGCCGACCGCGCGAGCGCGCGCGCATAGCCTTCCGCGAACCCCTTGTCCGGCCCCGAGACGACAATGGCCGCCAGCCGGCCGAACGGCGGCAGGCCGGAGACGCGCCGGGACTCGATCTCCGCCTTGTAGAAGGCGGCCGTGTCGCCGCCGTAGAGCGCCCTGATGACCGGGTGCTCGGCATTATAGGTCTGAAGCAGCCCGACGCCGCCGCCGGTCATGCGGCCCGCCCGGCCGGTGACCTGCGCCAGCAGCTGGAAGGTCTTTTCGGCGGCACGCGGGTCTCCGTGCGCCAGGCCGAGATCGGCATCGATGACCCCGACGAGCTTCATCTTGGGGAAATTGTGGCCCTTGGCGACGAGCTGGGTGCCGATGACAATGTCGGCCTCGCCTTCTTCCACGAGTTTCATCTCCCGCTTCAGCCGCTCCGGTCCGCCAGCCAGGTCCGAGGACAGGACCAGCGTGCGCGCCTGCGGGAAAAGATCGGAGACCTCCTCGGCGATGCGTTCGACACCCGGGCCGCAGGCAACGAGGCTGTCCGCCTGGCCGCAGGAGGGACAGCTTTGCGGCACCGGCTCGGTGTGACCGCAGTGGTGGCAGACAAGTTTCTTCTGAAACCGGTGCTCGACCAGCCAGGCGCTGCAATGGGCACACTGAAAGCGATGACCGCAGGTGCGGCATAACGTCAGAGGCGCGTATCCGCGCCTGTTGAGAAACAGAAGCGACTGGTCACCGGCGGCAAACGTGTCCTTGATCGCATGAACCAGCTGCGGCGCCAGCCACCTGCCGCGCTCGGGACCGTCAAGCCGCATGTCGATGGCCTTGAGGTCCGGAAGCGCCGCCCCGGACGCCCGTTCGGGGAGTTCATAAAGCGTGTAGCGGCCCGAATCGGCGTTAACGCGGCTTTCCACCGAGGGCGTTGCGGAGGCGAGCACAACGGGAAATCCGGATATGTGTCCGCGTACGACGGCCATGTCCCTGGCGCTGTAGGGCACCCGGTCATCCTGCTTGAAAGCGGCATCGTGTTCCTCGTCCACGATAATGAGGCCCAGCTCACGAAACGGCAGAAACAGCGACGAACGCGCGCCGATCACCACCCGGATGTCACCGGAGGCAACGCCGCGCCAGACCCGCGCGCGGTTTTTCGGCGTGATCTCCGAATGCCATTCGGCGGGGTAGACACCGAAGCGCTGTTCGAACCGGCGCAGGAACTGTTCCGTCAAGGCGATTTCCGGCAGGAGCACGAGGGCCTGTCGGTCGCGGCGCATCGCCTCCGCGATCGCCTCGAAATAGACCTCCGTCTTGCCGGAGCCGGTGACGCCGTCGATCAGCGACACGCCGGCGCCCTTGTCGAAGCCGGCGATCAGGCCCTCGGCTGCGGCCGTCTGAGCCTTCGTCAGCTGCTTCTGGGCGAAGTCGAGCTGTGGCCTTGGCGGCGGCGGGGCGGCCGGCATGGAGACCACTTCGAGCACGTTCTGCTGGATCAGGCCGTCGATGACCGAGGGCGACACGCCGGCGGCATGGGCAAGGCCGCTCTTTGTCCAGGCAAAACCGTCTTCCATCGTCCCGAGAACGCGCCTGCGGGCGGCGGTCTGCCGGTCCGGTTCGGCACCTTCGATCCGGCGCACGCCCGGCACCGGCGCTTCCGGTTCCAGCGCTTCTTCGGAGCGCAGCACCATGCGCAAGACCATACCGGGCGCACCGAGGGTCCAGTTCGCCACCCAGTCGACAAACCGGCGCAGATCCGCATCGAGCGGTGGCGTGGTGTCATAGACGCGGGTGATGCTTTTCAGCTTCTTCGGATTGATCGCCGCATCCGGCTCCCCGTCCCAGACCGCGCCGATGACTTCGCGCGGCCCGAGCGGAACCTTGACGATCGTTCCGGGAACAACCGACTTTCCGGGCGGCACCTTGTAGGTATAGGCCGTCGGGACCGCGACCGGCACGAGGACGCTGGCAATCGTCTCCTCAAATTCTGGATCGTCAAACAGCACGAGAATTCAGGTCCGCAACTTGTCGGGTCGGGCTGACACCCGCAGGCGCCTCACCAACGGGGGCAGTCGCAAACGTTTGCGCCAGAACGGGCCGGGATCAAGGCCTGATTTTTTTGAGGTACGTACCACAAAAATTTCTTCCACCGGAGAATCAGGGGTTCTTCTTGTCATCATCCTAGGGTAAAGAAAGCGCGACCGATTACGCAAACCGCTTTGCGGGATCCGCAGGCGAGCCACTCCGGCGACCGCACCGGCGCTTCACAGGGAGCTACCAGACATGAAATTTTTCGTCGACACGGCCGACACCGCCGTCATCAAGGAACTTGAATCCACGGGCCTTCTCGACGGCGTGACGACCAATCCCTCGCTCATTGCCAAGTCGGGCCGCGACTTCAAGGAAGTGATTGCCGAGATCTGCGGGATCACCGGCGGCGATGTCTCCGCGGAGGTTGCCGCGACCGAGTTCGACCAGATGATCAGGGAAGCGCATGTCCTGCGCGCGATCGCCGACAATGTCGTCATCAAGCTGCCGCTGACCTTCGACGGGCTGAAAGCCTGCAAGCAGCTGACCGAGGAAGGCACCAAGACCAACGTCACGCTGTGTTTTTCGGCGAACCAGGCGCTGCTCGCCGCCAAGGCCGGTGCCACCTACATCTCGCCGTTCATCGGCCGGCTGGACGACATGAACATCGACGGGCTGGAGCTGATCCGCGAAATCCGCGTGATCTACGACAATTACGGCTTCGATACGGAAATCCTGGCCGCCTCCATCCGCACACCCAACCACGTCAAGGAATGCGCGATCATCGGAGCGGATGTCGCCACCGTTCCGCCGGCAACGCTGAAGAGCCTGATCAAGCACCCGCTGACGGACAAGGGTCTCGACGCGTTCCTGGCCGACTGGGCCAAGACGGGCCAGAGCATCCTCTGACGCCTGTAACAGTCTATCTTTTCGACGGCCCGGTTTCCGGGCCGTTTTTGTTGGCTCGATGGCCATATGACCCCGCCGCACACCTTGATCGCATCAAACATCGCACATACGCTTTGACTGGATCTCTCGGACATCCTGGTAAAACGGAGCAGCCTCGTGGCGGAAGACGACAAAGGCAAGGCGCTTCTGGAAAACGCCTACAAGCTTTCCACGCCGGAAGACAACAAGGCCTATTACCGTGAATTCGCCGACACATATGACGGCGATTTCGCCGAGGCGCTCGGGTTCGTTTACCCGGAAATGATCGCCAGGATCTATGCGGAAAAGGCCGGGCCTGACGATGTTCCCGTCGCGGACATAGGCTGCGGCACCGGTCTGGTCGCCGAAGCGCTCGGCCTGCCGGCCGCCCTTGTCGACGGGATGGACATTTCCGCGGAGATGCTGGAACACGCAACGGCGAAGGCGCTCTACGGGCGGACCTTCGAAATCGACCTGACCGGCGATCTCGCACCCATCAGCAATGCGTATGGCGCGGTCCTTTCGTCCGGCACTTTCACGCACGGACATCTCGGTCCGGATGTTCTGGTGAGCCTGCTGTCGATCGCGCGCCGCAGCGCGCTCTTCGTGATCGGCGTCAACCGGGCGCATTACGGCGATCACGGTTTCGATGCCGCGCTGGCCGGACTGGCGAATGACGGGCGGATCACGAACCCCGAGGTCCGGGAAATCCGCATGTACTCAAAGGAAGGCCACGATCATTCGGCGGATATCGCCGTCGCGGTGAGCTTTCGGACATTGTGAGGCGCGCGGATCCGGGGCGCATTTCACGTTGCGTGCCTATTTGAAGGCTTCTCGTTCCTGTGGAGAAATCTGCTCGCCGCGCTTTTGTGCCGGCCTGATCGCGCGGATCGCCGATTTCGCCTGCCGCGTCCATTCCACGAAGGGATAGAACACCAGCTTGACGACGTCATTCTGCGGAACATCCTGGACACCGAAAGGCTCCTTGCACGGTCCCGGAACGTAGTAGGTGCCGAAGAGGAGGTCGAAGACCGGAAAGACATTTGCCAGGTTCTTGCCGTAGGCCTCGGGGAGGTCGGCATGGTGCCACTGATGCATGCGCGGCGAAGCCAGCACGTATCTGAACGGGCCGTGGCCCCAGTCCACGTTGATATGGACATACATGTTGTGCAGCGTCAGAAGGATCGCGCCGTATCCCATCACATCGGTCGGGAAACCGAGCCAGCTCAGGAGCAGGATGTAGGACGTGGTCATGACCAGCGATTCCAGAAAGTGGATCCGGTAGCTCGTCAGAACATTCAGGTCCGGGTCGGAATGATGGATCGCATGGATCGGCCAGAGCCAGCGGTGATGCAGGATGCGGTGGTTCCAGTAGTCGGCGAAATCGTAGCAAAGCGCGGCAAACGGAACCAGCACCCACCAGGGCACCCCGGACCAAAAGGTTTCGTCGACGCTCGGAATGCCGAGCAACGCGTATCCCTGCTTGATGTGACCGGCCGTCAGAAAAACGATCGGCGCAAACAACAGGTTGACCCCCCAGAAACCGATATTGGCGCCAACGCTGCGGACAAGCCTGCCGGGCCAGTTCAACCGGTATCCGCGCCGATGCAGATCGAACAGCAGCACGGCGAATGCAAAACCGGCAGCGGCCAGAAACGTGGCGCTGTAGACCCGGCTGGTCACCAGAAGCTGAAGAAGCTCGTAAATCCGTGCAGCAAAGTCCACGTTTCGCTCACCTGCGCATTCGAAAACCCAATTTGGCCTATCTAAGGGGAGCGGACTTAATCGCGGGTAAATTCAATGCCGCGCATTAACCAATCCGAACGCAAACGGGCCTAAAATCAAGCCATGAGCACGACCGCACCCGACCTGTCCGACCTGCTGGTCACCGCGAAGCCGGATCTCAACAACCGGATCGGGCTCTGGCTCGATCACCTGTCCGATGAACGCCGGCTTTCCGACAAGACGCTGGTCGCCTATGAACGCGATCTGCGGCAGTTCCTCCGTTTCCTGACGGAACATCTCGGCGGAGCGCCCTCATTGAAGGATGTCGCCGCCCTGCGGCCCGCCGACTTCAGGGGGTTTTTGGCGTTACGGCGCAGGCAGGGCGTCAAGAGCCGGTCACTGGCCAGGGGCCTTGCCGGGATACGGTCCTTCCTGAAATACCTGGAACGGCGCGGAGACGTGAACGCGGCGGCGTCCGACGCCGTCCGGCCACCGCGGCAGGCGCGGTCCCTGCCCAAACCGGTTTCCTCGCGCGATGCCATCGATGTCACCAGCGGTGAGCTCTCCCTGGAGACAGCCCCCTGGATAGAAGCGCGCAATGCCGCCGTGCTGACGCTTCTCTACGGCTGTGGCCTCCGGATATCCGAGGCGCTATCCCTGACGGGCAAGATGGCGCCGGTGCCGGGCACGAAGACCATGCGCATCGTCGGCAAGGGCCGCAAGGAACGCATCGTGCCGATCCTTCCGGCGGTCTGCGACGCGGTCGCGCACTATGTCAAGCTGTGTCCTTTCGCCATCGAGGCGGACGGCCCTCTTTTCCTCGGCGCACGCGGCGGTCCTCTGAACCCGCGCCTGATCCAGCTGGCCATGGCAAAGCTGCGCGGGGCGCTCGGATTGCCGGACACCGCGACGCCGCACGCCCTCAGACATTCCTTCGCCACGCATCTGCTCGCCGGAGGCGGCGATCTCAGGACAATCCAGGAGCTTCTCGGACACGCCAGCCTCGCGTCCACGCAGATCTACACCGAGATTGACAGCGCGCATCTGCTGGCTGCCTATGACCGGGCGCATCCGCGCAACGGCACGAAGTGAGCTAGAGCATTTTCCGACCAATTTGGATCATTTGACCGAGGCCCTTTTTCGCGCTGGCGAGACGGTTCGTCGGCCGCGGTGTTTCCCACCACTAGTGCGGTAAATTTGAAGTTCGTTCGAAGCCCGCTGCAAAATGAGTCGAACTTCAGATTCAGGTGACTAGGGTGGACCAACGCTGCCAGAGCGAAAAGGGCTCGGCCAATCTTGATGTTTGTCGCTTGAATGCGTTCCACAAAGGGTGAAAATATCCAGCCCATCGGCGGCGTTGTGCCACTTGCACGATGCACCGCATCGCGCTTCGTGACCCGCCTGGCCGAGTGAACTGGATATCCTCATCAAATGAACCAAATTGGTCGGAAAATGCTCTATCATGCGGGTGAAACACAGGGTGAACTGATCATGTCTCGTCTCTTGCTTTTCCTTGCCGGACTTCTCGTCCTGTCGACGGTACCGGCACAGGCGCAACGGATCTACTGCCCGCTGCCGGAGGACGGTGTCTGGATCAACCCCGATGCCGAACCGAAGGAAATCAGCCGCATCGAGGTGGAAAGCACGTGCGAAAACGAGCAGGTGCTGGTGCGCGTGAGAGCCTTCACCTCCTGCATTCCGCGCGATTGCAAATGGGGTTGGACAAAAGCCGAGTTGCGTTCGGACGGCGCAATACAGGTTCTTTTGATCGGATTCCTGAGCAGCAAGAAGATCACGCTCAAGGCTTTCGGAGATCTTCTCGATGCCCGTGTTGTCAACGTTGTCAACGACTTGTCCGAGCCGAAGACTCAGAAGACCTACAACCTTAACAGAAAGTAAATGCGCCAATCTTAACCTTGGTATCAATCTCTACCCGGTTTTTCCTTGTCCGATTTCATTTTTGCTTTACCTTAGACGTTACTGCGCCAGTCCCGCGCAGCAACAGACGGAGGCTCATCATGCGTCTGATCAGTGCAGCCATCGCAGGGCTCGCCATCGCGGCATTCGCGATCGCACCGGCACATGCCTGTTCGTGGGGAAAAACTGCCAAAGCCGACGAAAAAATGACTGTCGCGGACACGTCCATCGTTCCGGAAGTCGACACCGACGTTGCCATCGCGACGAATGATCTCAGCGTAGAGATCACGCAGGAAGACGTCATCGTGCCGGTGCCTGAAGAGGCACCGACCGAGTAATCCAAGTTTCTTTTGCTCCAATCTATCTTACCGCTGCTTCGGCAGCGGTTTTTTTTTTGCCGGTACCGGTCTGCAGAAAAAATGCTGAAATCCTCCGCACCCGCGTCAAACGAACATCAGACATTGCGGCTTCATAAAGTTGTGTTCCGTCGCAAAGGCAGTGTCCCCAGATGATTTCCAGACGTTTGTTCCTGCAGGGTCTCGGCGTTGCCGCCCTCAGTTCGATGTCGACCGCCGCATACGCCATCGGCATCGAACCATTCCGCCTGCGCATAAAGAGCCACTACCTGACACCGCCGAACTGGCCCCGGGACCTGTCTCTCAAAGCCGCCCTGATCGCCGACCCGCACATCTGTGAACCATGGATGGGGCTTGACCGGGTCCAGTTCATCGTGGAGCGCACCAACGCGCTGAAGCCCGACATCATCCTGATGCTCGGCGACTATGTTGCAAGCCACCGCTGGCAATCGGCACAGATACCGGCGCAGGCCTGGGCCGACCTCTTTGCCGCTTTTGACGCTCCGCTCGGGACCCATGCCATCCTCGGGAACCACGACTGGTGGGACGATGCGGAGGCGCAGCTTTCGGGCAGCGGCCCGACGAAATACGGTGCCGCTCTGGCGAGCGCCGGCATCGCGCTCTACCAGAACAGGGCTGTCCGGCTCACCAAGGACGGCAAGCCGTTCTGGCTCGCGGGGTTGGATGACCAGCTTGCCCTTGCTCCGAACAGGAAACTCAACCGCCGTGGAACTCAAGGCCTCGATGATCTGAACGGTACACTCCGGCAGGTCACCGATGACGCACCGATCGTGCTGATGGCCCACGAACCGAATGTCTTTCACTCCGTTCCACCGCGCGTCAGCGTGACCTTGAGTGGCCACACGCACGGAGGCCAGATCAACTGCTTTGGCCTGAAACCCTTCAACCTGCTGAAACCGGACGAGAACCTTTCCTACGGCCACATCGTCGACACAGCGGGATCAGAGCCCCAGCGGCACCTTGTCGTGTCGGGCGGGCTTGGATGTTCCCTGCTCCCCGTGCGCCTTGGCGTCCCGCCAGAAATCACTCTCGTGCATCTCGGCGGCAACGCGGCCACCCCCGCGGCCTGACGGTCCTTCGCCGGTTCAACCGGTTCCGGCCGTTACCGGCGTTTTTTGCCGGAATTCGCGAACGCCCTGTGAAAGGATCTGAATGGCGGAACTCAGGAACAGCGCTGCCATCAATCCGGCAACCGCGAGATCGGGCCAGGCGGTTGCTGTCCCCCAGACACCCATCGCGGCGATCATGACCGCGACATTGCCGATGGCATCGTTCCTCGAACAGAGCCAGACGGAACGCACATTGGCATCGCCGTCCTTGTAGCGCACAAGCACCAACACGCTTGCCAGGTTGACCGCAAGGGCAAGCAAGCCGACGGATCCCATGACCGCCGCCTCGGGCACGCCCAGCACAAACACCTGATGAAGCGTCGATCCTGCCACCCAGAGTCCCATCAGAAGCAGGCTCACGCCCTTGCCCAGCGCCGCAAGCGCACGCGTCCTCAGGGACGCTCCAATCACCGCCAGCGAAATCCCGTAGGTGACGGCATCACCGAAAAAATCGAGCGCATCGGCCTGCAGGGCCTTCGAACCGGCGGCCTGGCCGGCTGCCATTTCAACGACGAACATGCCGGCGTTCAACCCGATCACCAGCCAGAGACGGCGCCGATAGTCTTTTGACATACCGTCAAACGGGGCCTGGGTCTTCGCGCAGCATGCGCCCATGTCCTGCTCCTCAAAGCCTCTTGATTTATTCGAACAGGGACAGTCTAATTCCTATAGCGACTAGAGGTTCAAGGGGGTGTCCGATGGAATTTTCGATCGGGGAACTGTCGAAGCAGACCGGAGTGAAGGTCCCGACCATCCGGTACTACGAAAAGGAGGGCCTGATCGACGCGCCCTTCCGGACAGAAGGCAACCAGCGGCGCTACAACGAGACGGATCGCGACCGCCTCCGCTTCATCAAGCACAGCCGCGATCTCGGCCTGCCGATGCCGGCCATCCGCGATCTGATCGAACTCAGTCAGCACCCCGACAGGCCCTGCCTCGCCGCGGACCGGATCGCAAAGAATCAGCTCGCATCGATCCGTGAACGCATTGCGCATCTGAAAAAGCTGGAAGCGGAACTCGTTCGGATCGCCTCGAGCTGCGAAGGCGATCACACGGTGACGGAATGCAACGTTCTCAAGGCTTTTGGCGATCACGGCCAATGCCTCGACGCGCATTGAAGCGGGGAAATTCCTATGCTGCAGTTCGACGAACGCACCACCAAACTGTTGGAGGAAGCTTATCTCGGTGCGGACTTTTCCCGGCGAAGACGCGCTTCCTTCGACGCGCTCAACCCGTCGCCCGGCGACGTCATCGCCGATATCGGCTGCGGCAACGGACTGCTGACGCTTGAATTGTCCCGGACCCTTGGCGACACCGGCAAGGTCATCGGGATCGACCCGAGCGATGACATGCGCGGCGCGGCGGAGAAACGTTGCGCCGGCTGCGCGAATGCCGAAATTCTCAGCGGTACGGTTACGGACCTGCCGCTTGACACGGCGTCCACCGACAAGGCGGTCTCCCTTCAGGTGTTTGAATATCTCGATGATCTTCCCGGTGCCGTCACGGAGATAAAGCGCATTCTCAAACCCGGAGGCCGGCTTGTCATAGGGGACATGCACTGGGACACCATCACCTGGTTCAGCGATGAGCCGGATCGGATGAAGACGATGCTGGATGCATGGGACGGACACCTTGTCGAGCGCCGCATTCCCGCCGTTCTGCCGCCGATCCTGCGCGAAGCGGGCTACCGGGTAGACAGCGTCACGGCCGTCCCGTTCAGCAGCACCAGTCTCCATCCCGACGGACTGGCGAACATGCTGATCCATCTGATGAAACCCTATGCCGTCGCCAAGGGCCCTTTTTCAAAAGAGGAGGCAGACGCCTGGGCGGAAGAACAGGTCCGGCTTGCAGGCGAAGGCCGGTTCTTTTTCTCCATCACCCATTTCGTGATCACGGCAACGCTGCCCCGGTAAGCCGGATCAATCCGGCACGACGAATTCGCGATCATCGGCGTAGTCCGTCACCCGCACACTTTCCCCGTCGCGTTCGAGGCGCAGCATTGTCCAGCCATCCGCCGGCAGGCGGCAGGAATGACGGCCCATCACGCAGGGCAGTTGAGGTGTGCGTCTGTAGGCGACGTCATTCGACAGCGCCCGGGCAATGGCCGTGTGGCCCTTGAGATAGGCGAACAGCGTATACGGGCTCAGGTACCAGACCTCGCCTTCGCGCAGTTCCTCCAGTTCCTCGGCGCGGGCAAGCGGAAATTTCCGTCCCCACGTCCAGGAAATAGCGTCACGGGTCTGATGATCGAGATAGTGGTGCGCCATGGTCTCGTCGATGAAGACCTGTTTTTGCGCAGCGACATCGTCCAGATAATCGCGTGCAGCAGCCTCCTGGCCCGGTGCACGATCCGACAGGACGTAGAAGATCAGGAAGTTGGCCGAAACGACCAGGAACACCAGCGTGTAAACGGCATATGCCACTCTCCGGAATCGTTTCCGCGTGACGGCATCGAGCCCGACGAGAAACACCATGGTCGCAGCCAGGTTCCGGACCAGTACCTTGTCATGCAGGAAAGCTGCGAGCCCCTGCCCGAGAGACAGCATCAGACAGACAAGCGCCGCAGGCCGCGAGAACCGCGTCAGCACAAGCCCGGTAACCGCGAAGATCGCCGCCCGGCCAAGTGCTTCGTCGTTGATCCCGTGTCCGGTCGACCTTTGCGCGTGAAAGACGATCTGATCGAAGAATTCGCGAAACTGAAAGTCGATGCTGAGCGAAAAGATCAGCAGCGCCACGCAGAGCGCCACGGCGTTTTCAATCGCCAGCGTCACGATCTTCAGATCGCGGAAGGCGATCCGCCAGAGGTCATGGACGATGATCGCTCCGAGGCTCCAGGCGAAAACAGCCGGCGAGGCGAGCGGTGCAAAGGCAAGTGCGAGTTTGCCGAAGGTCCTGATCGCCGAAACGCGCGCGGCAGCGTCTCCCCCATTCCGCTCCCTTGCAGGCCAGAACAGCAGAAAGAAGCCCAAGGCCCAGAAGACACAGGCGGTGATCTCGAGCCGGAACCCGGTCACGACATACATCGGCGCGAACAGGAGCGGTGCCATTAGCGCTGCTTTCGGCAACCGGATCGCCAGGCACATGGCGGAAAAGGCAAGTGCTGTCAGCAGGTAACACAGATACTCATAGCCGACGACACTCAGGCGGCTGACGCCGAACAGGTCCAGGTAGATGCCTGACAGGATCAGGTGGAATCGCGTGTAGAGATGGTAGTTTTCCAGACCGGGAAACTGCACCGACAAGAGCGGATTTATGTGGTTCCCGGTCGCCGCAACCTCGGCCGCCCAAGGGATGAAGAACAGGTCGTCCACATGCGCGATCGTTCGTTCCGGCCAGAAGAACACAAGCGCGGCTGCGGTTGCCAGCAGCAGCCAGAGCCCCGACTGCAGCATCGTGAATCGGCTGGTTTCCGCGCCCTGCACAAATGATCTCCCGTGTTCAGCGTTCAAAGCCGATCCCTGTTTGAACCTCGCGATGCCGCTAACATGCAAAGAGCGCCGCAGGCAAGGTCTCCTGCAGCGCTCGGACAGCTCAACTCAGTTCCCGGTCACGAATGGATGGGTTTGGCGAATGCCCCCATCGCCGCTTCCTTGACGGCTTCCGACATGGTCGGATGCGCATGACAAGTGCGGCCGAGATCTTCCGAAGATCCGCCGAATTCCATCAGCACCGCCGCCTCGTGGATCATTTCGCCGGCCCCGAAGCCGACGATGTGAACGCCGAGAACCCGGTCGGTCTTTGCATCGGCCAGAACTTTCGCGAAACCGTCGGTGTGGTTCATGGCGCGCGCACGGCCATTGGCGGAGAAATTGAACTTGCCGGCCTTGTACTCGATCCCGTCGGCTTTCAGCTCCTCTTCGGTCTTGCCGACAGAGGCGACCTCGGGCTGCGTATAGACCACGCCGGGGATGACGTCGTAGTTCACGTGACCGGCCTGACCCGACAGGATTTCAGCAATCGCTACGCCCTCATCCTCGGCCTTGTGCGCCAGCATGGGACCGGCGACGACATCGCCGATGGCGTAGATGCCTTCGACATTGGTCTTGTAATGCGCATCGATCTGCACCCGGCCGCGTTCGTCCAGGGCGACACCGGCCGCATCGAGACCAAGGCCCTCCGTGTAGGGACGGCGGCCGATCGCAACAAGAACGATGTCGGCCTCGATCTCCTGGGCGTCTCCGCCCTTGGCGGGTTCGATCGTGACGGACAGTCCCTTGCCTTTCTTGGCCACACCCGTGACCTTTGACGACAGCTTGAAGGTCATGCCCTGCTTCTTCAGCATGCGCTGGAAGTTCTTGGAGACATCGCCGTCCATCGGCCCAAGGATCTTGTCCATGAATTCGACGACGGTCACCTCGGAGCCGAGACGGTTCCAGACGGACCCGAGTTCGAGGCCGATGACACCGCCGCCGACGACAACCATCTTGCCGGGGATCTTGTCCAGCTCAAGCGCGCCGGTCGAAGAGACGACCTGCTTTTCGTCGATCTCGACGCCGGGCAGGGGCATGACATCGGATCCGGTCGCAATGACGATGTTCTTCGTCTCGACCACGGTGACACTGCCGTCATCCGCGGTGACCTCCACCTTGCCCGTTCCCAGAACCTTGCCCGTGCCGGTGTGCACGTCGATCTTGTTCTTCTTCATCAGGAAGGCAACGCCATTGACGTTGGCATCCACCACGTCGGTCTTGTGCTTCATCATCTCCGGAAGGTCGACCTTCGGCTTGGAGACCTTGATGCCCAGTTTCTCAAATCCGTGGCCGGCTTCCTCGAACATTTCCGACGCATAAAGCAGCGCCTTGGAGGGAATGCAGCCGATATTGAGGCAGGTCCCGCCAAGCGTCGCCCGTTTCTCGACAACCGCGGTTTTAAGACCGAGCTGCGCCGCCTTGATCGCGCAAACGTACCCCCCCGGGCCGGTTCCGATGACGACAAGATCATATTGGGACATTTTGGTCGCCTTTGCCTTTTCAGTTTCAAGTCCATTGACGGATTACGGTAGGATTGCCCGGCCCCCGGACACGTCCAGAATGGCGCCGGTCGTGTAGCTGGACTGGTCGGACATGAGCCAGACGATTGCGTCCGCGACTTCGTCCGCGCTGCCCGCACGCTTCATCGGCAGTTTGGATTCAAGCTGTGCCACCCGGTCGGGAAGTCCGCCGGAGGCATGCAGTTCCGTATCGATGATGCCCGGGCGGACCGCATTGACCCGGATGCCTTCGTCAGCAACCTCGAGTGCGAGACCGACCGTCATCGTGTCGATCGCGCCCTTGGAGGCGGCATAGTCGACATATTGCGCCGGCGATCCGAGCTTGGACCCGGCAGACGCCAGATTGACGATGCCGCCGCCTGCGCCGCCATGTTTGGTCGACATGCGTTTCACGGCTTCGCGCGCGCACAGGAACGAGCCGACGACGTTGATGGTGAAGATCCGGTTCAGACGCTCGACGCTCATTTCGTCAACGCGCTGGGACATATCGACAACGCCGGCATTGTTGACCAGCCCAGCAAGGCGGCCGAGCTTGTCGGCCTCCTGAAACAGGGTCAGGATATCGCTCTCGCTGCCAACGTCGCCTTGAACAGCAACGGCCTTGCCACCCTCGGCCTCGATTTCAGACACAACCTTGTCGGCGGCCGCCTGGTTGGCCGCATAGTTGACAACGATCGTATGCCCGAGACGTCCCAGTTTGCGGCAGACGCTCGCGCCGATGCCGCGGCTTCCGCCCGTTACGATGACAACACTGTCAGACATTCAAACTCCAGAACCTGTTTGAGCGGACGTCATCCGCCGTATTTGAATTTACTGCTCCGCAACAGCCAGCCGCAGCCCGAAGCCGGCAAAGGCCGCCGCGATGGTGCGTCTCATCCAGACCATGACACGGTCGCTCCTGAGCACCTTTTCGCCGACCAGGGAGGCAAACAGACCGTAGCCGAGAAAGACGACGAAGGTCATCGCCATGAAGATGCCGCCGAGTGCAAGCATCTCAAGCGTCGGATGCGCCGAGGACGCGCTGACGAATTGAGGCAGGAACGCGAGAAAGAACACCGTCAGTTTCGGATTGAGAATGTTGATCAGAAAGCCGGTGCGCGCCGTTGCAACAAAACTCTTGCGCACTTGCCTGTCGGCCTTCAGTTCCACCGGGCCGCTGTCTTTCAATGTCTGCCAGGCGAGATAAAGCAGATAGGCGACACCGGCATATTTCACCGCCTGGAAGACAATCGCGCTTGTGTGCATGAGCGCCGCCAGCCCGACCACGGATGCCAGGATCGCCGGAACGATCCCGAGCGTGCAGCCGATCGTGGCCGCAAGAGCGGCGCGCCGCCCCTTGCCGAGGCCGACCGCCACCGTGTAGACCACCCCGGTTCCGGGAACCAGAACAACGATCAGCGCGGTTATCAGAAACTCCAGGCTCATGAGGCCGCCTCCATAGCCCTCGAAACGAACCGCACCCGGATCAGAGGTCCAGAACCAGACGCTGCGGATCTTCCAGGCTTTCCTTGACCCGCACGAGGAATGTCACGGCTTCCTTGCCGTCGACGATCCGGTGGTCGTAGGAGAGCGCCAGATACATCATAGGACGGATCACCACCTGACCGTTCACGGCCATGGGCCGCTCCTGGATCTTGTGCATGCCGAGAATGCCCGACTGAGGGGCGTTCAGGATCGGCGAGGACATCAGCGAGCCGTAGACACCGCCGTTGGAGATGGTGAAGGTGCCGCCGGTCATGTCGGCCATGCCGAGCTTGCCGTCGCGCGCCTTGCGGCCGAGATTGCCGATTTCCTTCTCGACTTCGGCAATGGACATCTGGTCAGCATCGCGCACGACCGGAACCACGAGACCCTTGTCCGTACCGACGGCCACCCCGATGTGGCAGAAGTTCTTGTAGATGATGTCTGTGCCGTCGATCTCGGCATTAACCGCCGGAATTTCCTTCAGCGCGTGGGTCACCGCCTTGGTGAAGAAGCCCATGAAACCGAGCTTGACGCCGTGTTTCTTTTCAAAGAGGTCCTTGTACTGCTTACGCAGTTCCATGACCGGGCCCATGTCCACCTCGTTATAGGTGGTGAGCATGGCGGCCGTGTTCTGGGCATCCTTCAGGCGGCGCGCGATGGTTTGGCGCAGCTTGGTCATGCGCACGCGCTCTTCGCGTGCCTCGTCCTGCGCCACGACCGGGCCACGGGCGGCAGGTACCGCAGCCGGGGCGGAGGACGCTGCCGTCACGCCGGAGGCGATCGCCCCGATCACGTCTTCCTTCAGAACCTGGCCGCGCTTGCCGGAGCCTGCGACCTGATCCGCGGAGAGGTTGTTTTCCGCCATCATTTTCTGCGCGGACGGCGCCGGCGGCATCGACGTGCCGGAGGCAGCCGCTGGAGCGGGTGCGGGCGCCGGAGCTGCGGCTGCGGGAGCAGCGGCAACGGCTGCGCCCGACGGATCGATCTGGCAGAGCAGAATGCCGGGCTCCACGGTGGCGCCGGTTTCGGCGGCGATCTTCACGACCGTTCCGCCGACGGGTGCGGGCACTTCCTGAGCCGCCTTGTCCGTCTCCAGTTCAACGAGCGTGTCATCCGCCTTGACGACATCGCCGACCTTGACGCTCCACTCGCCGACTTCGGCTTCGGTTACCGATTCACCGGCGCTCGGCGTGACCACATCGACCAGGGCCGCACCGGCTGACGGCGCGGTTTCTTCGGCGGCCGGAGCGGGCGCAGCGGCAGCAGGGGCTGCAGCGGCGGCGGCGCCTTCGGCGATCTGGCCAAGCAGGGCACCGACTTCGACCGTGTCGCCTTCCTTGACGACGATGCTTTCCAGTATGCCTGCGGCCGGGGCGGGCACCTCGACAGTCACCTTGTCGGTTTCGAGTTCGACCAGCGGTTCGTCCTGGCTGACGGCGTCGCCGGGCTTCTTGAACCATTGTGCGATAGTTGCTTCGGAAACGGATTCACCCAGAGTGGGCACGCGAATTTCGGTTGCCATGGTCGCCTTCTCTTAAAATTACCCGGCCAATTTGTTGAAAGAGGGCGATGCCGCCCTCTCAAGATCAGTTTCCAAGCGCCTCTTCGAGGAATGCCTGCATTTGCGCAAGATGGACCGACATCAGGCCGGTCGCAGTGGATGCCATTGCCGAACGGCCTGCGTAGCGCGGCCGGCGATGCTTGGCATCGATCTGCTCCAGGACCCACTCGATATAGGGTTCGACGAAGAACCAGCTGCCCATGTTCTTCGGCTCTTCCTGGCACCAGACCATCTCCGCATGCGGGAAGCGGGCCAGCTCGAGCATCAGCGCCTTCTTGGGGAAGGGATAGAGCTGTTCCACGCGCATCAGGTAGACATCGTCGATGCCGCGTTTCTCGCGTTCCTCGAACAGGTCGAAATAGACCTTGCCCGAGCACATCACGACCCTGCGGATCTTGTCGTCGGAAACCAGCTTGCCTTCCGAACTGAGGTTTGCACCCCAGTCATCCCAGAGCACGCGGTGGAACGTCGTGTCGGGGCCAAGCTCGTCGATCCGGGACACCGCCTTCTTGTGACGCAGAAGCGACTTCGGTGTCATCAGGACCAGCGGTTTGCGGATATCGCGGCGCAACTGGCGGCGCAGGATGTGGAAGTAGTTCGACGGCGTCGAACAGTTCGCAACCTGCATGTTGTCCTCGGCGCAAAGCTGCAGAAAACGCTCAAGCCGCGCGGAAGAGTGTTCCGGTCCCTGCCCCTCGTAGCCGTGCGGAAGCAGGCAGACGAGGCCGGACATGCGCAGCCACTTGCGTTCGCCCGAGGAGATGAACTGGTCGAACAGGACCTGCGCGCCATTGGCGAAGTCGCCGAACTGGGCTTCCCACAACGTGAGCGCGCGCGGTTCCGCCAGCGAGTAGCCGTATTCAAACCCGAGCACGGCCTCTTCGGAGAGCATCGAGTTGATGACCTCATAGCGCTGCTGGTCGGGCGACACGTGGTTGAGCGGAATGTAGCGGCTTTCGTTCTCCTGGTCGTAAAGCACCGAGTGGCGCTGCGAGAAAGTGCCGCGCTCACAGTCCTGACCGGACAGTCGCACGGGGTGGCCTTCAGCCAGGAGCGATCCGAATGCGAGCGCTTCCGCGGTTGCCCAGTCGATCCCCTCACCGGTTTCGATCATGCGCTCACGGTGATTCATGAAGCGCGCGATGGTGCGGTGAATGTTGAAGCCTTCCGGCACATGGGTCAGCGCCCGGCCGATTTCCTTCAGCTCGCCCATCGGGATGCCGGTTTCGCCGCGGCGCGGGTCTTCCTCGTCATCGGCGCGGCGCATTCCGGCCCACTTGCCGTCAAGCCAGTCGGCCTTGTTCGGCTTGAACGCCTGGCCTGCGTCGAACTCGCCATCCAGGTGCTTGCGCCAGTCGGCCTTCATCCGGTCGACATCTTCCTGGCTGAGCACGCCTTCCTTGATGAGGCGTTCCGAATAGCGCTGCAGCGTGGTCGCGTGCTTGCGGATCTTGCGGTACATGATCGGCTGCGTGAACGCCGGCTCGTCGCCCTCGTTGTGACCGAAACGGCGATAGCAGATCAGGTCGATCACCACCGGACGCTGGAACGTCTGGCGGTATTCGATCGCGATCTTGGCGGCGAACACGGCCGCTTCGGGATCATCCGCGTTGACGTGGAGGATCGGCGCTTCGATCACTTTCGCCATGTCGGACGGATAGGGCGAGGACCGCGAGAAGCGCGGGTTCGTCGTGAAGCCAATCTGGTTGTTGATGATGACGTGCACCGAACCGCCGGTGCGGTGGCCGCGCAGGGCGGACAGGCCGAAACACTCGGCAACGACGCCCTGGCCGGCAAAGGCCGCATCACCGTGGAGCAGAAGCGGCAGAACGGTGTTGCGTTCCACTTCAGTCGTTTCGATGAAATTGCCGCTCTTGTCGGCGGCAAGCTGATCCTGTTTCGCCCGCGCCTTGCCGAGCACAACCGGATTGACGATTTCCAGATGCGAGGGGTTGGCGGTCAGCGACAGGTGCACGTTGTTGCCGTCGAAGGTCCGGTCGGAGGACGCGCCGAGGTGATATTTCACGTCGCCCGAGCCTTCGACTTCGTCCGGCGCGTAGGAACCGCCCTTGAATTCGTGGAAGATCGCGCGATGCGGTTTGTTCATCACCTGGGAGAGCACGTTCAGGCGGCCGCGGTGAGCCATGCCGAGGACGATGTCCTTGAGGCCCATCTGGCCGCCGCGCTTGATGATCTGCTCCAGCGCCGGGATCAGCGCCTCGCCGCCATCGAGGCCGAAGCGCTTGGTGCCGGTGTATTTCACGTCGAGAAACTTTTCGAAGCCTTCCGCCTCGACAAGCTTGTTGAGGATCGCCTTCTTGCCTTCGGATGTGAACGCGACCTGCTTGTCCGGCCCCTCGATGCGTTCCTGGATCCAGGCCTTCGCGGCCGGATCGGAGATATGCATGAACTCGACACCGAGCGTCGAGCAGTAGGTGCGCTTCAGGATATCCATCATCTCGCGGATGGTGGCGTATTCCAGACCGAGAACATGGTCGATGAAGATCTTGCGATCCCAGTCGGCTTCGGTGAAGCCGTAGGACGAGGGATGCAGTTCCTCGTGATCGCCCTTGCCGGCAAGACCGAGCGGGTCGAGGTCCGCATGCAGGTGACCGCGCATCCGGTAGGCGCGGATCATCATCAGCGCGCGCACGCTGTCGCGGGTCGACTGATGCACCTCCGCATCGGACACCGGCGCGCCCGTTGCTTCCGCCTTCTTCTTGATCTTCTCGCCAAGCTTCTGCTCGATCGGACCCCAGTTGCCGTCAAAGGCGTTGACGAGGTCGCCATTGGCTTCGATCGGCCAGTCCTTGCGCTTCCAGGGAGCCCCGCGCGCTTCCTTCAGCACGGCTTCCTTCTCGTCCTGGAAGGCCGCGAAGAAGTCCTGCCATTCGGCATCGACCGAATTCGGATCCGTCTTGTACTGGGCGTAGAGGTCTTCGATATAGGCTGCGTTGGCGCCGTAAAGCAACGACGTCAGTGCGAATACGTTGTTCGCTTCCTGCCGTGCCATGTCCTTTAGCGGAGGGCTGCTCCGCCCTTTTTGTTATCGCGGGCCGAAAAAGACCCGCGGCCGGTTCCCTACAAAGACCGATGAACCACCGGCCCCTCGAAATTGATCGCGGCACACTTGGCGCCGCAACCCATCCTTTCATCATGCAGACGGAAAGGTAAACAGTTTCCGTTGCTGTCAGCACAATTTCCTGCGTTTTTAGCCCTTCAAGACTTCGAGAAGCGTCTCGCCAAGCTTGGCCGGTGACGGCGACACCTTGATACCAGCCGCTTCCATTGCCGCGATCTTGTCTTCCGCGCCGCCCTTGCCGCCGGAAATCACGGCACCCGCATGGCCCATGGTGCGGCCCGGAGGCGCGGTCCGGCCGGCAATGAACCCGGCTGTCGGCTTCTTGCGGCCCTTCTTTGCCTCGTCGGTCAGGAACTGTGCGGCTTCTTCTTCCGCAGAACCGCCGATCTCGCCGATCATGATGATGGATTCCGTCTTGTCATCGGCCAGGAACATTTCCAGCACGTCAATGAATTCGGTGCCCTTGACCGGATCGCCGCCGATGCCGACCGCCGTCGTCTGGCCGAGGCCCGCATTGGTGGTCTGGAACACGGCTTCGTAGGTCAGCGTGCCGGAGCGCGAGACAACACCGACGGAGCCCTTCTTGAAAATGGAACCCGGCATGATGCCGATCTTGCATTCTTCCGGCGTCAGGATGCCGGGGCAGTTCGGGCCGAGCAGGCGGGAACTGGACTTGTCCAGTTTCGCCTTGACCTTGACCATGTCGGCAACCGGGATGCCCTCGGTGATGCAGACGATGAACGGGACTTCCGCATCGATCGCCTCGATGATCGCGGCGCCCGCGCCTGCCGGCGGGACGTAGATCACGGACGCATCCGCGCCGGTCGCTTCCTTCGCTTCGCCGACGGAGGCAAAGATCGGCAGCTGCGCCGCGCTTTCCACGCTGCCCCAGGTCTCGCCGCCCTTTTTCGGGTGCACACCGGCAACCATCCTGGTGCCGTAATATTCAAGTGCCTGTTCGGTATGGAACGTGCCGGTCTTGCCGGTCAGACCCTGAACGATGATTTTCGTGTCTTTATTTACGAGGATGGACATTTACGCGCCCCCCTTAACGGCTTTCACGATTTTCTGGGCTGCGTCGTCGAGATCATCGGCGGCGATCACGTTGAGACCGCTTTCGTTGATGATCTTCTTGCCGAGTTCCACGTTGGTGCCTTCCAGGCGGACAACGAGCGGAACCTGCAGGCCGACTTCCTTGACGGCCGCGACAACACCTTCCGCGATCACGTCGCAGCGCATGATGCCTCCGAAGATGTTGACCAGAATGCCTTTCACGTTCGGATCGGAGGTGATGATCTTGAACGCCGCCGTCACCTTTTCCTTCGAAGCGCCACCGCCGACATCGAGGAAGTTCGCCGGCTCGGCGCCGTAGAGCTTGATGATGTCCATGGTCGCCATGGCCAGACCGGCACCATTGACCATGCAGCCGATGTCGCCGTCGAGCGCAACGTAGGCAAGATCGTGCTTTGAGGCCTCGATCTCCTTCTCGTCCTCTTCGGTGATGTCGCGCAGTTCCATGATGTCCGGGTGACGGAACATGGCGTTGCCATCGAAGGAAACCTTGGCATCGAGAACACGCAGGCGGCCGTCCTTCATGACAATCAGCGGATTGACTTCCAGAAGGCTCATGTCTTTTTCGACAAACGCCTTGTGCAGGATCGGGAACAGCGTCATGCCGTCTTCGCGGGCCGCTCCGTCAAGCGCGAGAGCATCGCAGAGCTTTGCGGCATCCGCCCCGGTGACGCCCGTGTCCGGGTCGATCGGCAGGGTGATGATCTTTTCGGGGGTTTCCTCTGCAACGGCCTCGATGTCCATGCCGCCTTCAGTCGACACGACAAAGGCAGGACGTCCGACGGTGCGGTCGACCAGGATGGAGAGGTAGAGTTCACGCTCGATGTCGGCGCCGTCCTCGATATAGAGGCGGTTGACGACCTTGCCTGCTGCGCCGGTCTGCTTGGTGACCAGCGTATTGCCGAGCATTTCCTTCGCGTGCGCGGTGACTTCCTCGAGCGAGAAGGCGAGACGGACACCGCCCTTGGCATCCTCGGAAAGTTCCTTGAACTTGCCTTTGCCCCGTCCGCCCGCGTGGATCTGCGTCTTGACGACCCAGAGCGGGCCGGGAAGCTGTTTGGCTGCCGCTTCCGCCTCGTCGGCAGAAAAGATGGCCACGCCGTCTGCAACAGGAGCGCCGAAACCCTTCAGCACCTGCTTCGCCTGGTATTCATGAATATTCATGTGTTTCCCCCGTTGTCGGAGAACCGTTCCCTCGATCGCGGAAGGAACGGCTGCTGCTTATCCGAGACAGTCGACGCTCAGGCGAGCGCCGGCTGGATTTTCTTGCAGGCTTCAACCAGACCGTCGACCGAGCCGACGGACTTTTCGAAATTGGCCTTTTCCTCACCCTGAAGGTCGATCTCGATAATGCGTTCGACACCATCGGCGCCGATGACGACCGGGACACCGACATAGGTGTCCTTGAGGCCATACTGACCATCGAGAGCAGCCGCGCATGGCAGCACGCGCTTCTTGTCCTTCAGGTAGCTTTCCGCCATCGCGATCGCAGAGGATGCGGGTGCGTAGAAAGCGGAACCGGTTTTCAGAAGGCCGACAATCTCCGCGCCGCCGTCGCGCGTGCGCTGAACGATCTCTTCAAGACGCTCTGCCGTGCACCAGCCCATCTTGACGAGATCAGGAAGCGGAATGCCGGCAATCGTGGAATAGCGTGTCAGCGGCACCATCGTGTCGCCATGACCGCCAAGAACGAAGGCGGTGACGTCTTCGACCGAGACGTTGAATTCATCGGCAAGGAAATACCGGAAGCGGGCGCTATCGAGCACGCCGGCCATGCCGACAACCTTGTTCTTCGGCAGACCGGAGAATTTCTGAAGCGCCCAGACCATCGCGTCGAGCGGATTGGTGATGCAGATGACAAAGGCATCGGGCGCGTGTTTGGCAATGCCAGCGCCGACCTGTTCCATGACCTTCAGGTTGATTTCCAGGAGATCGTCGCGGCTCATGCCGGGCTTGCGGGGAACGCCGGCGGTCACGATGACCACGTCCGATCCTGCGATCGCTTCGTAACTGTTGGCACCGGCCAGTTTGGCATCGAACCCGTCAACCGGGGAAGATTCAGCGAGATCCAGCGCCTTGCCTTGCGGAACACCTTCCGCGATGTCGAAGAGAACGATATCTCCCAGTTCCTTCAAACCTGCCAGATGAGCGAGCGTGCCACCGATCTGACCAGAGCCGATCAAGGCAATTTTGTTCCGCGCCATATCGAAAGTTTCCCTTTACGTAAGATGGAACTATGTGCCATCCGCTGATGACTGCAGATGGCACTACCCCCTTTGCCGTCCCTGCGCAAGTTCGCCAAAAGAATATTGCGGTCAAGGCGGCAAAATTTTTCAATTCTTCCCGTCTGCATAATTCCCCTATACGGAATGCAGACCTATACGTGCATATCGCGTCTGTCACCCGCAAGGTAGGCTTGCGAGCGCATTTCGATCAGCCGGGAACTTGTCCGGTCGAATTCGAATGCCTCGGTGCCGCCTTCGGAGACGTAAAGATCGGGCGGCTCGGCTTCGGCTGACACCACCAGCTTGATGCCGTTGTCGTAAAGCGTGTCGATGAGATTGATGAAACGTTTGGCCTCGTTGCGGCGCGCCTTCGAAAGGACCGGCACGTTGTCGACAAAGACGGTGCTGAAGGCGCTCGCGATCCTCAGGTAGTCACTGGCGCCGAGCGGCTGCATGCACAGGTCGTCAAAGGTGAACCGGGCAACACCGGAGGCGACCTTCGGGATCGGGATCGTCCGGCCCTTGTTTTCCAGTTCCTCCGGATGCGCCGCCATGCCGTGGGTCAGCTTGGTCCAGAGGCGGTCCATCTCCGCGTCCGCGTCCTCCCCGAGCGGGGTCACGTAGACCGGCGCGCCGGCGAGCTTTTCGAGCCTGTAATCGGTCGGCGAATCCAGATGCAGGACCTCGACCTGCGACTTCAGCATGGTGATGAAGGGAATGAAGAGCTGCCGATTGAGGCCGTCCTTGTAGAGATTGGACGGATTGACATTCGAGGTGGCAACCACGATCACGCCGCGTTCGAAGAGCTGCGTGAACAGCCGCCCCAGGATCATCGCGTCGGCAATGTCGGTCACCGAAAACTCGTCAAAGAGCAGCAGGCGCGTTTCCACCGCGATCTGCTTTGCCACCGGCGGGATGGGATCATCGCCCTTCACCTCGCCGCGCTTGTGCGCCTGCCGGTGCTCATGGATGCGCTCGTGCACGTCGTTCATGAATTCATGAAAATGCACCCGGCGCTTGCGCTGGATGACCGTCACTTCATAGAAGAGGTCCATCAGCATCGTCTTGCCGCGGCCGACGCCACCCCACATGTAGAGGCCCTTCACGGAGGCCCAGAGCTGGTTCTTCTTCTTGGCGAAGAGCCAGCCGAGCGAGCTTTTCTTGGAGGCAAGGCGTGTTTCGGCGAGGCGGGTGTTGAGCAGATCGAGATGTCTGACGGCTTCCCGCTGGACAGGATCCTCGGTGATCTCGCCCGATGCGATCAGGGCATCGTAGCGGGCGCTGAGCGCGCGATTGACCGGCAGTTCCATCTTCAAAGGTGCTGCTCCCTCCATGAGGACTCATGGGGCCTTGGACGTGACTGTTGGCTCGGCGGAATAAGGTCAATGCGCCCTGGATGCAAGTCAAGTTATGGTTTGAATCTGTTACACTTCTTCACGTCAACAACTTTCAAACGATTGAATGGCCGGATGCGGAAGATCTTCGCAGCCCGCGCGCGATCGTCAAGCGCCTGACCGGGCCGGCAAAATGAGTTCAGACCTGCTGGACCCGCCTTCATGTCGACAGGTTCATCCTTATTCGCCAAGCGTCTGGAACGCACCCGCGTCAGGGCAAAGGATACAAAATCGCCCGCAACCGGCAAACCGGATGCGGGCGCAACGCACAGGGAGGGGGAACGCTGTGCGGGAGGAGACCAGAACCCCTTTGAGCAACAAGGGTTCTAGCGCAACAGGAGAGTCGATTTGCGGCCGCTTTGCAGCTCCTGGAGGTAAAGGAGCTGTGCGACGAGGTAACATTCGGAGCGCTCGTCGAGGTCCGCCTTGCGGCCGCGTCCGTCGGTCAGGAGCCAGGCATTGCCGGCCTTGACGACGTCGCACTCGACCGGGTCGCTCGCACTAAGACCCGCTTTGTCGATCAGTTCGGAGCCGACGCGGGACTCGTCTTCCGCATCGAGCCCTTTCATCCGGGCTCTCAAACCACGGTAAACCTGTTGAACACCGAGCGTTGCAACAATGGCCGTGACGACGCTTTCTCCCTCCATCGCGGTAAAACGCAGCACGCCGCCCTGTTGCGGGATCGAGTTGCTGGAACAGGGTGTGTGATGCACATCGCCGAGCGCGGTCCATTCGGAGCGCAGTGTCACCGTTGCAGGCTGGCGCAATGCCGGCATTTCCCTGGCGAGCCGCTTTTCAGCCGCGCGTTTCGGGTTCTTGGCGGCGCGCTCGGCGGATTGGGATTTACCAACGGCGATAGTGCCACCGATCCGCAGGCGCCTGAAGACGATCACGTCCCGCATCAGGTCGGTGCGCTCGACACGCCAGCCGGCATCCAGCCAGGAGTTCTGATGAACCAGGCTGCCGCCTGAATTCGCCCACCAGGTACGGTGCTCACGTGCACTTTTCGGAAGGTTGGTTCCCAGAATGTCCTCGAGTTCGTCGAGCTTTGCGGCCCAGACGACATCTTCAAGACGAGCAAGGTGTTCGCGTAAAGGTTCGTATTTCGACATTGCACAGCCTTTCCGGTAGCAACGTGAATATACACTTATTACGCGCAGTGTCTAGCAGAATTACTGATGCCGTTTAACGGAACAGGGAAATCGGTGATCCGGTCGACGTCTGACCGTTGAACTTCCCGGGTTCGCTGGAATAAAGCTGTGCGACGATCACGCCGGAACCATCCTTCAGAACGACCTGATTGCCGTTCAGATCCCATGCCGAGATTCCGGACAGTGTCGGGGTGGTACAACCCCTGGTATTTGCCCGGTAGCCGCCCGACCAAGTCGTCAGGGTCATGAATGCCTGGCAGTTGTCGCCCGAAGATGCCAGTTTCCAGCCACCCAGAAGGTCTGTCCGACCCACCTGCTGGGCGTTGCCCGGTGCTGCAACCGGGTTGCTTGCAAGGTCGGCCGGCGCCCCCGTTCCGTCCGTCGTCGTGCCGACAGGCGGAGCGGCATTGGGATCCAACGGATCAAGCGAGGCCGAGCCGACGGGTGTCGTCGGAGTCGCGGGCAGCGGCGCAGCATAGTTGGGCCCCCCAGAGAGCCTCTGGCACCCGGCGGCCAGAACCACCATTCCCAAAACCAAAACCAGCTTTCCCGAGCGTTTCATGACGAATCAGTCCCTTAATCTCCGCCTCACCATCGTGGCATCTCTTAACTTACTATTTACTGAAAATCCAAAACACAGCGCAGTTGTCCGCAATTTCAGTGTGAAACGCCGTCCTCGGCGGCCGTATTTCCGCATTCCCGAGCACGCTCTCCCGGCATCCCCATCACGGACCGGGCCATCGCCACGGATTTGTTCGTTGTTCAGAGACCACTTTTCGTCAGCGGTGTTAGAATTTCAAAATGGCGGCAACGTGGCGCTTGACGCCAGAAGCGATGCCGGAAACCCGGGCACGCCCTTCCAGGGACCCGGCCGGCCAAACGCATTCTTTTTGCGCATTGCCTGCGCATTGCCCTATGTCATCGGTGACCGGGACAACAAGGAACTCTCCATGCCAATCGCAATCTGGTGCATTCTCGCCGCTGCAATCCTGCCCATCCTGTCGGCCTTTCCGGCCAAGCTCAACACGGGTTTCGACAATTCAAACCCTCGAAACCCGGACTATTGGCGCGACGGGTTCCGGGCGCGGGCGCAGGCCGCGCAGGCGAACGGCTTCGAAGCCTTTCCGTTCTTTGCCGTCTCCGTTTTCGTCGCCATGAGCCAGGGCGCCTCGCCCTACTGGATCGACCAGCTGGCGGTGCTTTTCATCCTCCTGCGGCTGATTTACGTGTTCTGCTACTGGACCGACCGGTCCAATCCCAGGTCGCTGGCCTGGGCGGCGTCTTTCATCACAATTGTGGCGCTTTTCACGAGTTCACTATGGAGCTGAGCTTCCCGCCGGTCGAAAATTAATTGCAGGGAGCATTTGCACCACGCGGCCGATTTCGCTAACGATGCAAGTGAATAGTACAGGTTACCGACGGGCAGAGGTGCATTGTGCGCACGACAGATCAGACGACAGACACCTTGCCGGCACGCCGTCAGGAGACGCTACAGCGTCAGCTTGCGGACCCGCATATCGTCGACGCCCTCATCGCCGAACGCGGTAAACTCGTCATGGCGAGCCCCTGGTGGCCGTTCATAAAGCCGTTTGCCTACAAGATTCTCAGATACCGGTCCGCCGTCCAGATGGCAGATACGATTGCCCAGATGGAAGCGGTTGATGTCTTCGCGCATCTGAGCGAAATTCTGACGCTCAACGTGACCACGCTCGGTCTCGAACGCGTGCCGACAAGCGGCCCGGTGGTGCTTGTTTCCAATCACCCGACGGGTATCGCCGACGGCATTGTCCTCTACGACGCCATCAAATCCCGGCGCACGGACCTCGCGATCTTCGCGAACAGGGATGCGATCCGGATCAACCCGCGCCTGGCTGAAATGATCATACCGGTCGAGTGGCGCGCGGATTTCAAAAGCCGGGCCAAATCGAAAGAGACGATCAAGATCGCCTCATCCGCCTTTGCGACGGAACGGGTCGTCGTGCTGTTTCCGTCCGGCCGCCTTGCCTACTGGCACGACGGCAAGCTGACCGAACGGCCCTGGATGACCTCCGCGCTCGCCCTTGCGCGCAAGAACAAGGCACCGATCATTCCGATGCATATGGGCGGGAGAAACTCCGGCCTGTTCTATTTCCTGGCGCGCGTGTCGACCGAACTGCGCGACATGACGGTCTTCAACGAATTACTCAACAAGAAGGACGCCGCCTTCAACGTGCATTTCGGCAAGCCGATCCGTCCCGAGAAACTGCAGGGCGACCTCACCGAACTCACCGAGCAGATGCGCATTCACTGCGCCGAGACCCTGGCGGTGGATCCGGACGCGGAATTCTGACCGCCGATCCGCATTTGATGTGAAATCATCCACAGGCCGGTTTGCCCTTCATTGGCGAATAGGACATGGTGCGGGAGACTTTAGGGAATCAGCCGCCTCATGCCAGTCTCGCCCGCCCTCCTCGCGGATGACGCACCACATCTTCACCTCAATGACCCGCCGTCGGTGCGCCCGGAGGCGAAACCGCTGGCGGTTTTGCAGACCGTCTTCGGCTATGACGCGTTTCGCGGCCGGCAAAAACAGGTGATCGACACGCTGATCGACGGCAGGGACGCCGTCGTGCTGTTTCCAACGGGCGCCGGCAAGTCGCTGTGCTACCAGATACCGGCCCTGTGCCGACGCGGCGTCGGTGTCGTGGTCTCTCCCCTGATCGCCCTGATGAAGGACCAGGTCGGCGCGCTGACGGCCGCCGGTGTCCGGGCCGCGGCGCTCAACTCCACCCTTCTGCCGGAAGAACAGGACCGCCTTCGCGACGCACTGCGCAGCGGTGACATCGAGCTTCTCTACGTGACCCCGGAACGTCTTGGAAACGAGAGCTTCCGCCGGTTTCTGGATACGCTCGAGATTGCGCTCTTCGCGATTGACGAGGCGCATTGCGTCAGCCAGTGGGGCCATGACTTCCGTCCGGAATACATGTCGCTGTCCTGTCTCGCCGAACGTTATCCGGGCGTGCCGAGGGTGGCCCTGACGGCGACCGCGGATCCGCATACGCAAAAGGATATTCTTGCGCGCCTGAAACTGGATGACGCCCAGGTTTTTGCGACCAGTTTCGACCGGCCCAACATCCGCTACGAAATCGTCGAAAGATCCAACCAGCGCCAGCAGCTGCTGGATTTCCTGGGAAAGCACAAGGGTGCAAGCGGCATCGTCTACTGCCTGTCGCGCGCCAAGGTGGAAGAGATCGCGGACTGGCTGACGGCAAAGGGGATCCGCGCCCTGCCCTATCACGCCGGATTGCCCTCAAATCAACGCGCCGCCAACCAGGACGCCTTTCTCCTTGAGGAAGGGCTCTGTCTTGTCGCGACAGTTGCCTTCGGCATGGGGATCGACAAGCCGGACGTGCGCTATGTCGCGCATCTCGACCTGCCGTCTTCGGTAGAGGCCTACTACCAGGAAACGGGGCGTGCCGGCCGCGACGGGGCTCCTTCGGAAGCGTTCATGGCCTATGGCATGGCCGATCTCGTGCAGCGGCGCCGGATGATCGCGGAAGGCGACGCGCCTGACGACATCAAACGTGCGGAAAACACCAAGCTCAACGCCCTTCTCGGCATCTGCGAGACCTCAGGATGCAGACGGCAGGCGCTGCTGGCGCATTTCGGGGAAACCTATCCCCAGCCCTGCGGCAACTGCGACACATGCCTGTCACCGGTGGAAACCTGGGACGGAACCGAATCGGCGCGCAAACTGATGTCCGCGATCTACCGGACCGGGCAGCGCTTCGGAACCGGCCACGTGATCGATGTGCTGCTTGGCAAGACCAGCGAGAAGGTGACCCGGTTCGCGCATGACAAACTGTCGGTTTTCGGCATCGGACAGGAGCATTCCCAGAAAACCTGGCAGTCCATTGCGCGCCAGTTGGTTGCCACGGGTTTCATTGATGTGGACCATGCGCAGTTCGGGGCGCTCGTCCTGAGCGAAGCGGCCCGTCCGGTTCTGCGCGGCGACGAGACGATTTCACTGCGAAAAGACCGGAACGCCGCGGGTCTGAAACAGACGCGCTCCTCGCGAACGGGGTCGGTCGCCGACGAACTGGACGAGGAAGACAAGCTGCTCTTCCAGCGCCTGCGGCGCCTCAGAACCCAGATTGCACGCGACCAGAATGTCCCGCCCTACGTGGTCTTTCCCGATGCCACTCTGGCCGGCATCGCGTCCGCCCGGCCTGTCACGCCCGATGCGCTGCTGAGCGTTTCCGGCGTCGGCCAGTCCAAGCTGGAAAAATACGGCGAGACGTTTCTGGAGCTTGTCGAAGCCTTCGAGGCCGGTGTTTGACGGCAACCCGATGCTGAACCGGGCCGCCGGTCAGATCCCCCGTCAGGAACCGGCCTTGGGCAGTCCCTTGTAGGCCTCGGCACCCCATACGGATTTTACCCTGGCATCGCGGCCGCAGGCTTTCCGGTAGCCCTTGTAGGCTTCCGCGCGCGTCACATAGCCGAAACGGGTCAGCGTGCGCGCATTGCTCTTGTAGTAGGCCTGGTGATAATCCTCGGCAGGCCAGAAGACCGCTGCACCTTCGACCGGTGTCACGACCCGGCCGCCAAGAACCTTGTTGGCCTTGGCGATTTCCGCCTTCGCGGCCTTGGCCTGCTTGTCGTCCAGCGGATGAATTGCGGTCGAATAGCCATAGCCGCGATCGCAGAACTGACCGCCCGGGTCGGTCACATCGACCGTGCGCAGGAAGATGCGGACAAGGTCCTGATAGCTGATCCGGTTTTCATCGAAATCCACCTGAACCACTTCGCGGTGTCCGCCGCGTTCGTAGTTCTTGTAGGTGGGGTTCTGGCTCTTGCCGCCTGCATAGCCGGACTTGACGTCCCGGACACCCGGCAGCTTTTCAAGGTCCGATTCCACGCACCAGAAACAGCCGCCGGCAAAGATGGCCGTTTCGGCCTGTGCCGTGGCAACGGGGGCGACGCCGAAAAGTACAGCAAGGAAAGTCTGCCGCAACAAACGCTTCATGTTGGATCCTCCATCGATTGCAGATAGAGGTAACGCATTCTCTTGCCGAGGCAACTCAACTCCGTTCGCACCCCCGCACAACGCCGTGAGATGACCGTGACCGTTCCCCCTTCTGCCAATGCTTCAGACACCCTTCTCCGTGTCGTCATCTGCGGCTCGATGTCTGCGATCGACGAGATTGAGCGGCTCGCGGCAACACTGCGCCAAGACGGGTTCATCGCCACAACACCGGCACGCGAAGAAAGTGGCCTCGACTGGAACACGCTTTCAGAGACGGAAGCCGTATCGCGCAAGCAAACTTTCCTCAATGACTATTTCGACGTCATTCGAGACTGCGACCTCGTCCTGATCGCCAACTATGCCAAACACGATGTCGGCGGTTATATCGGTGCGAACGCTCTCATGGAGGCCGCGTGCGCACACGCTTTGCGAAAGCCCGTTTACTTTCTCAACCCGATCGGAGACCAGCCGTGCGCTCTTGAAGCCAGAGCCGTCGCAAGCGGCATCCTTGAGGGGAATGCGCGTCTCCTCAAGGCGCTAGTGAATCGAACCAGTTGAACCGGGTCAGTCGTTCCAGGCTGTCGCTTTTTCCTCGAAGCCGGGCGATTGCGGACTGACCACGCAGAACCTGTGGCCGCTCGCCGCTTCCATCACCACCCAGCTGTCGAAGCGCCTGACGATCTTCGCGCCGAGTTTTTCCAGACGGGCAACTTCGGCTTGCGGATTGTCGGTTTCGATATCCAGATGAACGCGCGCGGGATGCTCGACCGCCTGCAGCAGAATGCCGATCTCTCCGTCCTTGCCGAACAGCCTCCGGTAGCGCGGGTTTTTCGGTTCGACTTCAAGGGTACGCCCGAGTGCCTGCGCCCAGAACGCGGCGTGCTCGTCAATGTCGCCACCCTCACAGTCGATGACCAGATCTCCCAATCGGCTCTTGTGCATACGCGCCTCCAACTCTTCACTGAAACTAGAACAAAGGTAGAACAAATAAAATTCAAGAGCAAGGGATGGGTGAGTTTCGTGTCCCTGAAACGGGCAAATTCAACTTCTTCATGCAAAATGGGTCCCGTAGGGCGAGCGCGCATATACAAACTTGTCATCCCTGCTGAAGCGCGGCGGAAGGCAGGGCACCAGTACCCTTTGTTTCGCCCCCTTCCTTTGACTTCAGCCACACGGCGTACCGGTTCCCGGTCTTGCCGCTCGCGCGGCAAACCGGGACGACAGTCTTGGAAACAAGTCCGTGTCCCGCCTTGGCATTGGACAGAAGCTCGGGGAAGGGCAAAGCCCGATCCTGGAAAGGCGCGCAGAGCTGGTACGCGCGAGCCGAAGCGAACGTCCCCTCTCCCGGTAGGAGAGGGTCAGGGTGAGGGATCAGACGTTCGCGTGCCTCACCGGGTTCGTCCCCTCACCCGGCGCTTTCGCGCCGACCTCTCCCGACGGGAGAGGTTAACGACGTCCGGCGGCCGGATGGCCCGGTCGACGCCGGTCAGACCGCTGCTCCGGCCGGCTCCGTATCCGGCCTGTTCTGCCCCGACCAGTCGATCCTCTGGGTCACGAACATCGTGATGGACAGGGCGACAAAGGCGATGACGGAGCCGATCAGTAGCGCGTAATCCTGCTCCTGCATAAGGGCGAACAGAACGGCAAAGATACTTCCGAGCACCGCCAGCATCACCAGACCGGCCAGCCTGCTTTTGAGCGATGTCCCGATGTAGACCGCGTTCAGCAGGGTCGCCGCGCCGGCCGCAATCAGGTAGGCCGGCGCATAGCCGACGTGTTCGGCGAAGGCCAGCAGCATCACGTAGAAGACGATCAGGGCAAGGCCGACGAGCGCATACTGGATCCAGTGGAACCGCCAGCCGGAACGCATCTCCAGGACGAAGACCGCCAGAAAGGTCAGGCTTATGAAGCCGATCGCGTATTTCAGGGATCTCGAGATCGTCTGATAGAAGTTCACCGGTTCGACGAACTTCACGCCCAAGAGCTTGTCCTGGAGCGGCAGATGGCTCGTTTCCATGACCTTCGGGATGCCGCGCGCAAGATAGGGAATTGTCCAGGCGGCGTCGAAACCCGAGCTGGTGATCGTCCGCGTTTCCGGCAGGAAGGCACCAGTGAATCCGGGATGCGCCCAATCCGATTGAACGGCGACTTTCGTAGTCTGGCCGGCCGGAGCGACATAGATCGCCGTCGAGCCGTTGAGCTGCAGTTTCACGTCGAAGGAAAAGCCGTTCTGCCAGGCCTGGGGAGACACGGCTGCATTGATCCCGGATGGGCCGGATGAGCGGCGGGGATCGCGGTCCGTACGTGCCAGGGGCCCGAGACCCGGTTCGAAGGGGACGGCTCCCGTTCCGGCCAGGGCAAGCGCGACCTCGCTCCTGAGCGCCCGGACATCCCGGATGCCGACAACGACAACGGCCTTGTCGGCCGCGACATCGATCGTACCGCCGTGCTTCGGTTCGAACATGTCGTCGGGAGGTGCAGCGAACGTACCGTCGAGGTCGAGCCGTGCATTGTAGACGGGAAGCGTATAGATGGACTTCTTCCGTTCCTCGACCGCGATATCACCACCCACCGTCAGCCGCTCGGGAAACAGCACCGCCGTCCTGCGGACAGTCTTGGTCTCAAAGTCTTCGCCCGAGCCTGTCGTGTAGGTTTCTGTGAAAGGGATCACCAGGTAGGGGCCGTTGATTTCCTGGGTTCCACCCCACGAGCGGGCAATCTCGCGGGCGACGTCCTTCGCCCGATGCGCGCGTTCCTCCACGAGCACCCAGACAAAAATGCTGGGAACGAGCAGCAGGAAGGAGAGCAGTCCTATCAGGATGAATTTCACCGCAGGAGAGCCCAGGAACGCCATGACCCTTGTCGGTGCAGGTTGCTGCGGCGCTGCCGGGCCGTAGGAGGTGCCGTGGTCTGTGTTGTCTGTCATGCAAGATCCCTCTGCCAGGTGGGCGCAAACCGGACTGCGCACCCGATGCGAAGGACAGTCTTGCCTGACAGCTGGGAGAACCCATGATGAAACCGGGCAGGGATTTCAGGGATTTTGTGCAAATCCTGTGCAGGGAGGCGGGAAGAAACGGTTAAGAACCCTGATCATCGCTCACAAAAAAGCCGCCCCGAAGGACGGCTTTTCGCAACTCGCTCAGAAATCGGGGGATCAGACCCGCCGTTCGACCATCATCTTCTTGATCTCGGCAATCGCCTTGGCCGGGTTCAGGCCTTTCGGACAGGCCTCAGAGCAGTTCATGATCGTGTGGCAGCGGTAGAGGCGGAAGGGATCTTCCAGATTGTCCAGGCGTTCGCCGGTCGCCTCGTCGCGGCTGTCGATCAGCCAGCGATAGGCCTGCAGCAGGATCGCCGGGCCGAGATAACGGTCGCCATTCCACCAGTAACTCGGGCAGGAGGTGGAGCAGCAGGCGCACAGGATGCATTCATACAGCCCGTCCAGCTTGACCCGGTCCTCATGGGACTGGAGCCACTCCTTCTCGGGTGCCGGAGACACCGTCTGCAGCCAGGGCTCGATCGAACGGTGCTGGGCGTAGAAGCGCGTCAGGTCAGGCACCAGATCCTTGACCACCGCCATATGCGGCAGCGGGTAGATCTTGACCACGTCGCCGGCAATCTCGTCCATGCCCTTGGTGCAGGCAAGGGTGTTGGTGCCGTCGATGTTCATGGCGCACGAGCCGCAGATGCCTTCGCGGCAGGAGCGGCGGAAGGTCAGCGTCGGGTCGATCTTGTTCTTGATGTAGATCAGGCCGTCGAGCACCATCGGCCCGCAGTCATCGGCATTGATGAAATAGGTATCAACCCTCGGGTTGCGGCCGTCGTCCGGGTTCCAGCGGTAGATGCGATATTCGCGCAGGTTGGTGGCGCCTTCCGGCTTGTCCCAGACCTTGCCTTCCGTCACCGTGGAGTTCCGGGGTAGCGTCAGCTGAACCATCTCGTTACTGCTCCGCGTTGGGCCCGTGCCATGCCTTCAGGGGCACGAGGGCCAAAACGTCCTCTCGCTCAGGTCGTGAGCTCAAAGACCATGTTGTCATCCGTCCAGCCTGTCACCTCATAGCCCCGGTTTGCCAGTTCGCTCAGGCAATCCTCGGACCAGTAAGGCCGGCAATTGGTTTCGAGAAGAATCACGCGGGGCCACATGGCCTTGTCCGCGTGGCGGAGGAACGGCAGGACCACCCGGTCCTCGTACCCTTCCACATCCACCTTGAGTATGTCGATCCGTTCAAGGCCCTGCTGGTCCGCTATGTCGGTCAGCGGGCGAACGGTCACATAGGTCCGGGTCCAGTTGCCGGCCCACTCGCCCCGGGTCAGGTCGGTCACGAAAGTGGCGAAACCGCAATTGCTGGGTTCGTGCCACAGCGGCAACGTGTCATCCTTCGACCCGACCGCGGTATTGACGACGGTCACGTTTTCCAGGTCGTTGGCACGGACGTTGAAACTCAGCTTGTGCGCGGTCTGCGGGTTCGCCTCGATGGCGACCACCCTTGCGCCGTGCCGGGCGGCGAATACGGCATAGGAGCCGATATTCGCACCGACGTCGACGAAGACCGTCCCCTCGTGCAGGTGCGGTTCCAGAAGACCGTGTTCGGCGCGTTCCGGCAGCCGTCCCTTGGCAAGGATCTTGCGATCGTCGTAGTTCTCGCCGGGGTAGATGCGGAATTTCAGGCCGTCCGCCTCAAGATCGTACGGGCCCTTGAAAACCCGCGCGACAAGCGCGCGGATGCGCTTGCGCAGGCCCCGTGAGAGATCATGCCGGTCGGCCAGACGCCAGGCAGCCCGGACCAGCCGTTCGGCCGGGTAGGTTCCGAACGGGCTTCTTGTGTCCAGAAGTGTCGCCGACTGGCTCACGCAGCGCGCTCCCTAGTAGACACGCGCTTTCGGCGCGATCTTTTTCGGGTCGATGCCGCCTTCCTCGAAGGTGGTCAGCGGATCGAGGACGACGGGACGGTAGTCGAGCTTCACGTCACCTTCCTCGTTGACCCAGGCCAGCGTGTGCTTGCGCCAGTTTTCGTCGTCACGGCCCGAGAACGGTCCGTCCTTGAAATCCTCGCGCGCATGGGCACCGCGGCTTTCCTTGCGGGCCTCGGCGCCATAGACGGTGGTGATCGCATTCGCCATCAGGTTTTCCAGTTCCAGTGTTTCCACAAGATCGGAATTCCAGATCAGGGAGCGGTCGGAGACCTTGATGTCCTTCATGTCGCTCCAGATATCGCTCAGACGCTTGCAGCCGGCTTCCAGGCTTTCCTGCGTGCGGAACACCGCCGCATCTTCCTGCATCGCGTGCTGCATCTTGTCACGAAGGTCAGCGGTCGGGATCGAGCCGCTGGCGTTGCGGAGCTTGTCGAAGTGATCCATGATCTTGTCGCACGAGGCTTCGTTCGGTGCTGGCGTCGCTTCCTTCGGGTCGACAACCTCGCCGGCCTTGATCGCTGCAGCGCGGCCAAACACTACAAGGTCGATCAGGGAATTCGAGCCGAGACGGTTGGCGCCGTGCACCGATGCGCAGCCGGCCTCGCCCACCGCCATCAGGCCTTCCTGGATGCGGTTGGGGTTCTTGCCGTCCGCGTTCAGGACTTCACCCCAGTAATTGGTCGGGATGCCGCCCATGTTGTAGTGAACCGTCGGCAGGACCGGGATCGGATCCTTGGTCACATCGACACCCGCGAAGATGCGCGCGCTTTCCGAAATGCCCGGGAGGCGTTCCGCCAGCAGGGCCGGGTCGAGATGATCGAGATGCAGGAAGATGTGATCGCCCTTCTTGCCGACACCCCGTCCTTCGCGGATTTCCATGGTCATGCAGCGCGAGACAACGTCGCGAGAGGCCAGATCCTTGGCCGACGGGGCGTAGCGTTCCATGAACCGCTCGCCCTCGGAATTGACGAGATAACCGCCCTCGCCGCGGGCGCCTTCGGTGATCAGGCAGCCGGAGCCGTAAATGCCGGTTGGGTGGAACTGGACGAACTCCATATCCTGGAGCGGCAGTCCCGCCCGCGCGACCATGCCACCGCCGTCGCCGGTGCAGGTGTGTGCGGAGGTCGCGGAGAAATAGGCCCGGCCGTAGCCGCCGGTTGCCAGAACCACCATCTTGGCGGCAAAGCGGTGCATCGTGCCGTCATCGAGGTTCCAGGCGATCACACCCTGGCAGACGCCGTCCTCGGACATGATCAGATCGAGTGCGAAATACTCGATGTAGAATTCGGCATTGTGGCGCAGGGACTGGCCGTAGAGCGTGTGCAGGATGGCGTGGCCCGTCCGGTCGGCCGCCGCGCAGGTGCGCTGCACGGGAGGGCCTTCGCCGTAGTTCTGCATGTGTCCGCCGAATGGGCGCTGATAGATCTTGCCCTCTTCGGTGCGCGAGAACGGCACGCCGTAGTGCTCAAGCTCGTAGACCGCCTTCGGCGCCTCGCGGGCAAGGTATTCCATGGCATCGGTGTCACCGAGCCAGTCGGATCCCTTGACCGTGTCGTACATGTGCCATTCCCAGCAGTCCGGCGTCATGTTGGTCAGGGATGCGGCGATGCCGCCCTGGGCCGCCACCGTGTGGGAGCGTGTCGGAAAGACCTTGGTGATGCAGGCGGTGCGCAGACCCTGTTCGGCCATGCCGAGCGTTGCGCGCAGACCCGCGCCACCGGCGCCGACAACAACCACATCATAGGTATGGTCGACGAATTCGTAGGATTTGGCCATCCGGGTCAGCCTCCAAAGCCAATCTTGAGAACTGCGAAAATGCAGCCGAAGCCGATAAAGGCGCAGAAAAAGGTGTTTGCCATCAGCGTGAGGAATTTCAGACCCTCACCGTGGATGTAATCCTCGATGATCACCTGCATTCCCAGCTTCATGTGATAGACGCCGGATAGGATCACCAGCAGGAACAGGATCGAGACCAGCGGGTTACGGAGCGTTTCGATCACGCCGCCGTGGCTCGATCCCTGAAGAGAAATGACAAGGATCACGAAGAAGCTGATCAGGACAACGTTGGCCACGGCCGTCAGGCGCTGCTTCCAGAAGTGGTCGGTGCCTTCCTTGGCAGAGCCCAGTCCGCGGACCTTGTTGAGAGGGGTGCGCATATCGCTCATGACACTCTCCTTAGCGAACCATGTAGCCGATGATCCACAGGATCAGCGTGAGTGAGACGGAACCGATGATCGTGGCCTTGGCAAGCCACTCTCGGGCCTCCTTGCCGAACCCCGCACCCATGTCCCAGATGAAGTGGCGCAGGCCGCCAAGCATGTGGTGCACAAGTGCCCAGGTGAAGCCGAACAGGATCAGTCGTCCGATGAAGGAGCCGTAAATGCCGTTCACGAAGTCGAAGTAGGTCGGTCCGGCGGCGGCGGCGATCAGCCACCACGCCAGCAGGATTGTCCCGAAGTAGAGCGCCGCACCGGTGATGCGATGCAGGATGGACATGACCATCGTCAGAATCGGTTTGTAGATCTGAAGATGGGGTGACAGCGGGCGATTGCCCCGCATATCGGCGTTCGACATGGAATTCCTCTCCCGTACGACGCTATCTTACGCTTACGCAAACGTAAGGAAATCAGTGCGTTGTCTAGAAAGGTTCTAGCGCCAAGATGGCGTCGCGTCAAAACATCAAAAAGGAGAATCTGGAAAGTTACTTTGCCCGTTGCGGACTTAAATCGATCAGATCCCGGATTTTACGTACTGCGGCGCACAAAACTCCGCACTTCCCATCGGATCAAAATTGCGTAACTCTCCCCTACGTCATCTTAATTCCGGTGATGCGGGGCCGCTGGCCGGCGGTAACAGGAGCCAAATTTCATGAAGAAAGCAATCGCAGAATTTGTTGGAACATTCACCCTTGTGCTTTTCGGGTGCGGCGCAGCCGTCATTGCCGGGATGGGAACCGGTCCGACCGCCATCGATGTCCTGGGAATCGCCTTCGCGTTCGGCCTGTCCATCGTGGCGATGGCCTACGGTATCGGCATGATTTCCGGATGCCATATCAATCCAGCCGTCAGTCTCGGTGTCTACCTGGCCGGAAGGATGCCCGCGAACGAGCTCATCACCTACTGGATTGCGCAGGTCCTCGGCGCCCTGGCGGGCGCGGCGGTTCTTGCGATCATCCTGAGCGGCAAGGCAGACGGGTGGGATGGCGGCCTCGGACAGAACGGTTGGGGCGCAGGCAATTTCGGCGAGTACAACATGCTGTCGGCGCTTATCTTTGAGATCGTCGCGACCTTCCTGTTTCTCGTCTGCATTCTTGGGGTCACGCAAAAGGGCGCACCTGCGCATCTCGCAGGTCTGGCGATCGGTCTGACGCTAGTCGTCATCCACATCGTCGGGATCAACGTCACCGGCGTTTCCGTCAATCCGGCAAGATCTCTCGGACCGGCGATCATCGGCGTTGCCAGCAATCCCGCAGCGCTGGGGCAAGTCTGGCTGTTCATTGTCGCTCCGCTGATCGGCGGGGCCGCCGCCGGCCTGCTGTTCAAGTCCGGCATGCTTGCAGCGGAAGAAGAAAGCTAGAGCTTGAGACTGCAGCCGGTTTGACGCCGGCTGCCGGTCCGTGAGCGGGCACTCAGCCGAACACGGACCAGCCGGTCCGTTTGGCGAAGGTTTCCATGGCTTCCGTGCCGAGCTTGGAGTTGCCGTAGCGGTTCAGGCCTGGCGACCAGACGGCGATTGAGGCCCGGCCCGGCGAAACCACCAGGATGCCGCCGCCCACGCCGCTTTTCCCGGGCAGTCCGACGCGAAAGGCGAAATCGCCGGAGCCGTCATAGTGACCGCATGTCATCATCAGCGCGTTGATGCGGCGGCGGCGCTGGACGGCAACAAGTGCCGGCACGGTTTCTGCTTCGATCAGGAACCGTCCGGCGAGCGCAAGCTGGCGGCAACTCATCTCGATCGCACACTGGTGACAATAGGTGCCGAGCACCTTGTCGACGTCGGAACGCATGTTGCCGTGCGAGGCCAGATAATGCGCCAGCGAAAAATTTCGGTGCCCAGTCGCCAGTTCGGACTGCGCCACCTTGTCGTTAATGTGAATGCTGTCATCGTCGGCAGCTGCCCGGATGAAACGGATCAGTTCCCCCAGCGCCTCGCGCGGGTTCGATCCGGCGAGGTAGGTATCGGTCGTAACAAGAGCGCCCGCATTGATGAACGGATTGCGCGGAATGCCGTCTTCACGCTCCAGAAGCAGGATGGAGTCGAAGGACAGCCCGGAGGGCTCCCGGCCGACCCGGTACCAGAGCTGATCACCGACGCGCCCGAGCGCCAGCGCGAGGGCGAACACCTTGGAAACGGACTGGATGGAAAACGGGACGTCGGCGTTACCGGCGGTCATGAGGCGCCCGTCCTCGAGCGCGACGGCAATGCCGAACTGATCCGGGTCAACGCTGGCAAGCTCGGGGATATAGGTCGCCACCTTGCCCTTGTCGGGACTGTTTGCGGCAGCCTCGGCGATTTCCAGCAACAAATCCTGCATTGTCTTCCTCCGGCGGACGTTCGCGCAAATCCACTTACCCAGCGGCAGCAGTTCGTCAGATCGCCGCCCCGGATGCAAGCCTCTTGTAGAGATGCAGCATGAAGATGGTCGCGAAGATAGGTGTCACCAGATTGAGGATCGGCACGGCCAGCAGGCAGGCGATGATCAGACCTGCGAGAAAAACCGTTCCGCCGCGCGCACGGCGGAAGGCCTTCGCCTCTGCAGGCGGCATGTAGCGCATGGCGGCGAATTCGAAGAATTCACGTCCGAGCAGGTAGCCGTTGACGACAAAAAACGCGACAAGATTGACCCCCGGCACCAGGAGCAGAAAAAGCGCGAACAGGTTGCCGATAACCACGACACCTGTGAACTTGATGGTCTGGACCAGGGACTTGGAAAGCGGCAGGGCGCTGCCGGGACGATCCGCAGGATAGTCACGTGCGTCGACAATGTCGGCGATGTCATCCTGAAAAAGGCCCGCAAGCAGTGCCGATATCGGCGCAATCAGAAATCCGAGAACGAAAACCGCACCAATGCCGGTCAGGATCGAGATCGACCATTCCGTCCAGCTGATCCAGGCGCTGCCGTCGCCCCACTCGGTCGCTGCGACGCCCAGAAGATGGCTGACGATTCCCTGCAGGGCCAACCAGATCACGATCAGGATCGCGAGCGTGAACCCCAGCATTTTCCAGAAAATCTTGCGAAACGGCTGCTCGAATACCTGCGACATGGCGCGGGAAGCTGCTTGGAACATGAAACCTTCAAGTCTTTGTGAGCGACAGCACCGACATAGGTGCAGCGGAAAGAAGGTGCAAGAGCACGCACGGCGGCAGTTCTGAACGAGGCGTTTATCCGGCTCGCACGCACGCCGCGCCGGCGGCCCAGTGTCTAGAACCGCGTGCGCGCCTTCAAGGCCTGCGCCAGCGTTCCCTCGTCGAGATAATCCAGTTCACCGCCAACCGGCACGCCGTGGGCCAGCTTGGTGACGTTGACACCGAGCGGCGCAAGCTGATCCATGATGTAGTGCGCCGTGGTCTGTCCCTCGACCGTTGCGCTGATGGCCAGGATGACTTCGTTGAAGCTGTCGGAGCCGCAGCGGTCGATCAGGGACGCAAGGTTCAGGTCCTCTGGGCCAATGCCATCAAGCGGCGACAAGGTGCCGCCGAGAACATGGTAGCGCGCCTTCACGGCGCCGGCCCGTTCAAGTGCCCACAGATCGGCGACGTCCTCGACAACGACAAGAACCGTTTCGTCGCGCTTCGGGTCGGCGCAGATGGTGCAGGGGTCCGACGTATCGACGGTGCCGCAGACCGAGCAAATACCGATTTCACTGACCGCGACAGCCATCGCCTCGGAAAGCGGGACCAGAAGCTGGTCCTTCTTCTTGATGAGATGCAGAGCGGCCCGGCGCGCGGACCGCGGCCCGAGACCGGGCAGCTTCGCGAGGAGCTGGATCAGCCGCTCGATTTCCGGTCCCGCTACGCTCTTTTGTGCCATGTTCTCATCTTCTTTGACGGGCTGGAGGCTCGAAGAGGTTCGCTCCCTCACCGGGTCTTCGACCCGGCCTCTCCCGGCGGGAGAGGTTATCCTTCTGACTTTGCCAGTTCTTGCTGCCGACCTTTCTCCCATGAGGAGAAGGTGGCCTGAAAGGCCGGATGAGCGGCAGGTACCCATATTCCTTTCACCAGCCTCGCGACCGAAGGGTGAACCTCAGAACGGCAGTTTCATGCCGGCCGGAAGACCGAGACCGCCCATAAGCTCCTGGGTCTTTTCCTGGATGGCCATTTCCACCTTGGCGCGGGCGTCGGTATGCGCGGCCATGATCAGGTCTTCCAGAATCTCGCCTTCGTCCTCTTTCAGAAGCGAAGGATCGACCTTGAGACCTTTCAGGTCGCTCTTGCCGTTCAGCGTCACTTTCACGAGACCGGCGCCCGCGACACCCTCGACCTCGATATCAATGATCTGTTCCTGCAGCGAGCCCATCTGCTCCTGCATCTCCTTGGCCTGCTTCATCATCTTGAGGAAGTCCATGGGATCTCTCCTTGCAATTTCTCAGGCGCGATGCGCCGCGTGTCCATTATCTGGGGTCAGCATTTAGAAGAACAACAGCGTCCGATCAATCGTCTTCGTCTTCACCGAGGGCCTCGTTGAGCAACGGGTCGCTCACCATCGGGTCGGCCAGGGCCGCCTCGTCTTCTGCGGTGACCTGCACCTTCACGTCGACGACCCTTGCCCCCGGAAACTGGCTAAGCAGGGCGGCAACCGTCGGGTGCGACTTGGCGTCGGACAGAAGTTGCTGCTGATTGGCTTCCTGTTCTTCGTGAATGGTGGGCCGGCCGTGCTCGCGCGACACGACGACGAACCAGCGCTGGCCGGTCCATTCGGTCAGCTTGCGGCCGAACTCTCCGGCGATGTCGGCTGGCGCGTCTTCCGTCGGCTGGATCTCGATCTTGCCGGGCTCGAACTTCACCAGTCGCATCTGCCGCTGAATGGCGACCTTCATCGGAATATCGCGCTTTTCCGAGGCAAGGGCGGCGCAATCGTAAAGGTTCTTCAGCGCGGATTGCATTGTCTCCGGCATATGCTGCGGCTGCGTTTCGGCCTTGCCGGTGACTGGGGCCTGGTCCGGCAAGCCGCCGCTAATCGCCGCAAGCTGCGGCCTGCCGGCCGCCTGCATTGACGGTGCGCCGCCGCCGTCACCCGGGCCGTGATTTCCGGACGGCGGCGGCATGCCGACCGCCATTGCCTGTGCGCCGCCGCCGCCGGAAGGGCCGGACCCGTGACCGCCCTGTCCGGCCGAACCTGACGCCGAGGCCAGCGGGTTCTGGCCGTTTTTCACCTGGGTCAGCAACTCGCCCGGATCGGGGAGATCGATCGCGTAGGCAAGACGGACCAGCACCATGTCGGCGGCCTGCAGGGGTTTCGACGCGGATTGAACCTCCTGGACACCCTTCAGCAGGATCTGCCAGGCGCGTGAGAGCAGGCGCACGGAAGTCTTTTCGGCGAAGTCCTTGCCGCGCGCGCGCTCGGCCTCCGTGACCGTGGCCTCGTCCGCCGATTTGGGCGCCACCTTCATGCGGGTGACCAGATGGGTAAAATCCGCGAGATCCGTCAGCATGATCGCAGGGTCAGCACCGACATCATACTGGGCCTGAAGTTCCGAAAGCGCGGCTTCGATGTTGCCCGACATCAGGTGCCCGAACAGATCGATGACGCGCGCCCTGTCGGCAAGCCCCAGCATCTGGCGCAGATCGTCCGCTTCGATCGCGCCGGTTTCATGGGCCATGGCCTGATCGAGCAGCGACAGGGAATCGCGCGCGGAGCCCTCGCCGGCGCGGGCGATCAGCAAAAGCGCCTCATCTGAAATCCGGATTCTTTCCGCGTCGGCGATCCGGCGCAACAGGCCGATCATCTTGGACTGGTCGATCCGTCTGAGATCAAAGCGCTGACAGCGCGACAGAACCGTGATCGGCACCTTGCGGATTTCGGTCGTCGCAAAGATGAACTTCACATGCTCGGGCGGTTCCTCGAGCGTCTTCAGCAAGCCGTTGAAAGCCGCGTTGGACAGCATGTGCACTTCGTCGATGATGTAGACCTTGTAGCGCGCCGTTGCCGGACGGTAGCGCGCCGCGTCGATGATCTCGCGAATGTCGTTAATGCCCGTGTGGGAGGCCGCATCCATCTCGATCACGTCGACATGGCGGCCTTCCATGATCGCCTTGCAATGGGTGCCTTCGCGTTCGAGCTTGACGGTCGGTTTTTCCGCTTCTCCGGGAATTTCGTAATTCAGGCCACGCGCCACAATCCGTGCGGTGGTTGTCTTGCCGACGCCGCGCACCCCGGTGAGCATCCAGGCCTGGGCGATCCGCCCGGTTTCAAACGCGTTTTCCAGCGTCTGCACCATCGGCTCCTGGCCAACCAGATCCTCAAAATTCTCCGGCCGGTATTTGCGCGCCAGGACACGGTACGCACCGTCCTGGCGGTGATCGCCGGAACCGGAATTGCTGTTCATCGCCGGTGCGGACGCACCTTCCTGCGGAAAACCTGACTCGTCCATGAGCGGCACCATACCGTCTTTTTCGAAAATGGGGACGGCAAGATTGCGTTTTTCTGTGAAATGCGGATCGGCACAAGCCGGGACCTGTCAAAGGTGACGCTGGCGCCTGCAGAAACAAAAATGCCGCCCGAAGGCGGCGGCCGCAAATCGTGCGAAATCATGAGGGTGGGAGGCTGGCACGGCGACCCGTGCCGAGGCTCGTTAGGGCTGCTTCCTTCCGGACCTGACCCGGTTGGCGAGTGGCTCGTCCACCACCAACCTCCCGAGCGCCTTATATCAGATGCCCCCTGGGGTTTGGCAAGAGGCTGCCTGAGGTTTTTTCTTTGCCGGGGAAGCGGCCGCGTCAGGGCCGCAAGGTTGCCAGTTTCAAGCCAAATCCCATGAAGACAAGTCCGGTAACGCCTTTCAGCCAGCGCTGGAAAGCCGGGCTCCCGGCTGCTTTCGAGACCCGGGAGAGCAGAAGCACCATCGCCCCGAACCAGATGACGTTGATCAGCGCATGTACGGCGACCAGAGAGAACGCAGCCGCCACGGCACCCGCACCCTCGGGAATGAATTGCGGAAAAGCGGCGAGGTAGAACATGGAGACCTTCGGGTTCAGCGCATTGGTCAGAAAACCCTCGCCGCAGGCCCGGATCATGGTGCGCCGGCGCCGGGCAGGGGCTACGGGGCCGGCAGCAAGCACACGCCCTGTCAGGGCATCGCGCAGCGCCTTCAGGCCGATCCAGACCAGATAAGCCGCACCGAGCATCTTGACGACGAAAAACGCCTCTGCCGAATGCACGAGAATCACGGAAATGCCCAGGATGGAGAGAGTTCCATGCAGGAAGAATGCAGCGACGAAACCGGCGATGTTGAAGCCCGCTGCTGCCTTTCCGGATGTCGGCACAGTTTTCGCTATGAGAACACCATTGGGTCCGGGCGACATGACCAGAAGTGCGGCGACAAGTGCAAAACTGAGGAATGTCTCAAGGGGCATGGCGTCGTCCGGAAATGTCGGGGTGGCGGGAAATTTCACGAAAACGGCTTCGCTTCGCAAGCAATCTACCCATATGCTGGACAAATGCAATTTTCGCGGGCTTCCCGACTTCGGGCGTCCGCAGGCCAAAGCAACCGGACACCCGACCATGACTTCCTTTGCCCTCAACCCACGCCTTGAAGGTGACAGCCTTTTCGTCGCCGATCTGCCGCTGTCCTCGGTGCGGCTGATGAAGGATGCCAATTATCCGTGGCTGTTGCTCGTGCCACGCAAATCCGACCTCGTTGAAGTCATCGATCTCGATGACGGCGACCAGATGCAGCTGATGCGGGAAATTGCGCTTTGCAGCACGGCACTGAGAAAGGTGACAGAGTGCGAGAAACTGAATGTCGGTGCGCTTGGCAACCAGGTTTCACAGCTCCACGTGCATGTTATCGCCCGGTTTCGCAATGACAGCGCATGGCCCGGTCCGGTCTGGGGCGTCGTTCCGCCGGCAGAATATGAGACCGAGCAGGCCGACAGGCTGATCGGGGATCTCAGGGACGCTCTCGCCGACGTGCAATAGGCCTGCTGGACACACCATCTGCGCAGCCCTAAAGTCCGCGCGAATGCATTCCTGCCCAAAAAATTTTCAGGGACCCTACCATGCGACCAGCTGCCGCCAGTCTCCAGGCAATGGAGATGAGCTTTATCGACAACACCCTCGACAGGCAGTCGGAACGGCGCGGAGAAAGCTCCTATCTCAAACGTCTTCTGAACCTTCCCGAAACGCGGATCGTGCTGTCCACGGACAAGACGCTTGTGTTTCGGAACGAAGCGGACAAGGGCATCGGACACGATCTTGACGCGGCGCTGGCGCTCGGCGCAAGCGCCAACGAAATGGTGTTCCTGGGCCTTCGCCCGGACAGCGGCCAGGCCCTGTTTGCGACGACATTGCCCTGCAGCGACGAGGATCTGGAAGCAAACGAGAACCTGCTCGTTCAGGACCTGCGCAACCTTGCGCTCCAGAATGCCTTTTTGAGCGAAGATCTCAGCGTCCTTGCCCAGGCGCGCGCGCTGATCCACTGGCACCGGACTCACCAGCATTGCTCGCGCTGCGGCGCGAAGACCCACATGGCCGAAGGCGGATACCGGCGCGACTGCCCGTCCTGCGGCGCACCCCATTTCCCGCGCACCGATCCTTGCGTGATCATGCTGATCACACATGAAGACCGTGCCCTGCTCGGGCGGCCCGCTCGTTTGCCGGAAGGCGTCTACACCACGCTGGCGGGTTTCATGGAACCCGGGGAAACAATCGAGGCGGCGGTCAGGCGGGAGGTGTTCGAGGAAAGCAGGATCCGGGTCGGCGAGGTCGCTCTGGTTTCCAACCAGCCCTGGCCGTTTCCCGCCAATCTGATGCTCGGCTGCATCGGCACGGCAACGTCCCTCGACATCGAGATTGCCGATGACGAACTGGAGGCGTGCAAATGGTGCGACCGGGACGAGGTGCGCCAGATGATCGACGGCACCCACCCGGAGGAACACCGGATACCGCCATCCATCTCCATCGCCTACGAGCTGATCGTCGGCTGGCTTGAAGAGCGTCTGTGATGACCTGGTGCATTTATCTGACCCATCCCGAGGTCGCGATCGACCCGAAGGTCCCCGTTCCGGAATGGGGCCTTTCTGAGGTTGGCCGCGCGCGCGCGCAACAGGCGGCCGGGCTGCCATTCGCCTCCGGGATCGGCGCGGTCGTCTCCAGCGGGGAAACCAAGGCGATCGAGACCGCGGCGTATTTTGCCGCAAAACAGAAGCTCACACCGCTCGTGCGCGCGGACCTTCACGAGAACGACAGATCGGCAACCGGCTTCCTGCCCCCGGCCGAATTCGAGGCGGTTGCGGACCAGTTCTTCGCCGAACCCGCAACCTCCGTGCGTGGCTGGGAGCGGGCGGTCGACGCACAGGCACGCATCCTGAACGGCGTGAAGGAGGTCCTTGCGGGCATCGCGCCGGAGACGCCCGTTCTCTTTGCCGGTCACGGCGCGGCAGGCACACTGCTGATGTGCCACCTGATGGGAACGGCGATATCCAGGTCGCATGACCAGAAGCGCGGCGGCAGCTGGTACCGGTTCGAGAAAGACTGGCTCATGACACAGTCGGCGGTTGATTTGGCTTGGATCGAGGTCTGATGCCGGTCGGACTTCGCCGCGCGCCGTGCTAAGCTTGCCGCGGAGATTCAATTGCTGGAGCCTGCCGTGATCCGTGGTCTGACACTTGCCCTTGCCGCGCTTCTGATACCGCTCGTTGCCTTTCCCGGCAGTGCCAATGCGGGAAAATACGATGCCCAGTTCCGTCAGTTTCTGAACGAGACCGTCATCCCCGAGGCGAAACGGGCCGGTGTGTCGCAGGCAACGCTGGACAGGGAACTGGCGGGTCTCACACCGGATACGTCGCTGCCGGGCCTTGTCGGACCGGGCGGCAAGGGCCCTCCGCCGAAGATCAATTTCCAGGCCGAATTCCGGTCGCCGCAACGCTATTTCCGGGACAGCCAGTTCAATTCGCTGGTCCCCGGCGGCCGCCGCCTCATGCAGAAGCATGCGGCAACGCTTCAGAGAATCGAGGCGAAATACGGTGTTCCCAAGCGGATCATCCTGGCGATCTGGGCCCGCGAATCCGGTTATGGCGGCGCCAAGATCCCGCACGACGCGCTTCGGGTGCTGGCAACGCAGGCCTTCATGGGCCAGCGCGCCGACTTCTTCAAGGGCGAGCTGATCGCCGCGCTGAAGATCCTTCAGAAGGGCGACGTCTCCCGCGGCGCCATGCGAAGCTCCTGGGGCGGGGCGATGGGTCAACCGCAGTTCCTGCCGTCTTCCTACCTGAAATATGCCGTCGACTTCGACGGTGACGGCAAACGCAATATCTGGACGTCCCAGGTCGACACGATGGCCTCGATCGCCAATTACCTGGCCGCACACGGTTGGCAGAAAGGCCGCGACTGGGGCTATGAAGTCCATCTTCCGGAAACGGTCTCGTGCACCCGCGAGGGCCCGGACAACCGGCAGAAAATATCCCGGTTTGTCGGTGAAGGCGTCAAGCGTGTCAGCGGAAAACCCTTCCCGGACAATGAGATCAACCGTCCAGGCAACATTCTGCTGCCGGCAGGCCGCTACGGTCCGGCTTTCATAGCCACAGAAAATTTCTACGTCCTCAAGGAATACAACGAGAGCGATACTTACGCGCTTTTCGTCGGCCACCTCGCTGACCGCTACGGCAGCAACAAGCCCTTCATCGCCAGCTGGAAACCGATGAAGGACACGACCCGCGGGGCGGTGCGCAATCTCCAGGTTCGCCTTGAAGGGCTCGGGCACGATGTCGGCGGCGCCGACGGCCTGATCGGCTTCAAGACGCGGCGGTCCATCGGCAAGGACCAGGAAAAGAACGGCTTCTTTGCGACCTGCTGGGTTGGGTAAAAATACCCTTAAGTAATCTTTTTCAGCACTAAGAAAAATCTGATCAACGTTCAATGATTCAGTAATGAGACCTAGGTAATATCAGCCGAAATACTGATACTATTAGCGACACTGGCTCGTATGGGACCCTTTCGGCACCAGTCTCTTGGATCTGCGTCTCTGGTTTTCACCGGCGCGCTGGTGCTCGCGCTTTCCTTCTTTTCAGTTTCCCTCTGGGAATTCAGCCGCACCGAAGCGGATGACAGGGCCCGAATTGTCCAACTCGCCGAGGCTTTCGTCGGACAGTATGCGGAAGAACACTCCGAAGGCATGCCTTTACCGGCGGCATTCAGGCGCATGGGACTGGAAACCTTTCTCCAGGCCCGGCTCGGCAACACCAGCCATGCGCCCGTAACGGTAAGGGTCCCGGGCCGACCGGGTGCCGAACTTGGCCTCACGGAACATCTTCCGCATGTCGCCGAAGAAATCGATCGCATTGCCGGGATCAGGGATGCAAGCATTCATGAAGAGCTGCGGATTGAAGACTGGCGCGTGATCGGTCGCTCGATCTTTCCGACATTTGCCCGTTCAGAGGTCTGCGTTTCCTGTCACAACCAGGAGCTGGGCACCAACCGTTACGCCGTTGGCGACGTGATGGGTGCCTTCGTTGTTGAATCGGATCTGACAGCTTATGTCGTGCGTGGCCTCGGCTACGCAGGGGTCGCCTTCGGGCTCCTGCTGTTCGGCTACCAACTGCTGGCAAACAGGGAACACCGTCGGACGCGAGCGATCGTCGAACTCGAAAGTCAGGTCAAACTGGAGCGGCAGCAAAGAGAGGCCGAAGCCCACTCCAACTTCGTCCTGTCGCACGACTCCCTGACGGGACTTGCCAGACGCTCCGTTTTTATGGACAGGCTGAAGGAACTGTGTGCCGGGGATCGTGAAACGGTCTTCTTCGTCGCTCTGATCGATCTCGATGAGTTCAAGACAGTCAACGACACCATGGGCCACGATGCCGGGGATGCGTTGCTGGTCGCGGTCGGAACGAGGCTCAAACAGATTGCCGTCGAAGGCGGCGGCCTGGCCGCCCGGCTGGGTGGCGATGAATTCGCCATGATCATTCCGCTGTCAGCGACATTCCCGTCCATGCATGCACTCGGCTCGCGGCTCGTTGAATTCATCGGTTGCCAGGTGACGCACAACGGCTGCGCGATCCGGCCAAGCTCGTCCGTTGGTCTTTGTGTCTATGTGCCGGGACGCCACCATGACATTTCAGGACTGCTGAAACACACCGATGCAGCACTCTACGCCGCAAAAAATGGTGGCAAGAACCAGTTCTGCCAATTCAACGAAAACATCCTTCAGGACCTGAAACGCCGATCGCTCATCACCTCGGCGCTTCCCCAGGCCATCAAGCGTGACGAGCTGAATGTCGTCTTTCAGCCCAAAGTCTGTCTTTCAAGCGGAAGCGCCGTCGAGTTCGAGACCCTGGCGCGCTGGAACCTGAATTCGAAATCCGTCTGCCCGAGCGAATTTGTCAGGATCGCAGAAGAAACCGGCACCATTCTCGACCTGGATCTTGCGACGCTCATGAACGGTGCGCGCTTCGCCGTCACGGCATCATCCCGGACCGGTGCACCCGTGAGGATCAGTTCAAACATTTCCGCGCTCGGTTTCCGGACACCCAATATTGCGGACAAGATCGTCAACTGCCTGAAACAGACCAACCTGTCTCCCGCCTGTCTCACGATCGAGGTGACGGAAAGTGTGCTTGTCGAAAACATTACGTCGGCAAACGAGAGCCTGAGCAGCCTGCGCGCAAACGGCATCCGGGTTGCCTTGGACGATTTCGGAACCGGCTATTCGTCTCTGCGCTACCTGCAGCAACTGGTCTTCGACGAAATCAAGATCGACCGCTCCTTCCTTCAGGACATCGCAAAAGACAGTGAAAAACACTTCCTGTTCGTCAAAATAGTGGAAATGGCGAAGGGCCTGAACAAGGAAGTGGTCGTCGAAGGGATTGAAAACCAGGCCCAGCTGGACCTCGCCAAGTCAACCGGCGCAGATCTCGGCCAGGGATATTTCTTCTCCGAACCGCTGGACGAGAGCGCGGCGCTTGCCTATGCCCTGCGTCTTGCCGTCAATCGCGCCGGTTCGAGAGCGGGTTGAGTTTCCGATGCTCTAGATCAGGCGCTCACGACGCCTTCCGGTGCCGTTTCCAGGCGGAAAGCGGCGGCCATGAGCGCGCGGGTGTAGTCGGTTTCCGGTGCATCGAATATCTGCTCCGACGGTCCGGCCTCCACGACCTTGCCCTGCCGCATCACGATCACTTCGTTCGCAAGCGCCCGCACGACCTTGAGATCGTGAGAGATAAACAGATATGCAAGGCCATGCGCCTTTTGCAGATCCCGCAGCAGATCAACAACCTGGGCCTGCACGCTCATGTCGAGTGCGGAGGTCGGTTCGTCGAGCATGACGAACTTGGGTTCCAGAACCATTGCCCGCGCGATCGAGATCCGTTGTCGCTGACCGCCGGAAAACTCATGTGGATACCGGTGCCGCATGCCGGCCTCAAGCCCGACTTCGACCAGGGCCTGAGCAACTTTTCGGTCCCTTTCCTCGTATGACATCTGCGGGAAGTGGACCTGCAGGCCTTCGCCGACGATATCGGCGACGGACATGCGCGGCGACAAGGCACCGAAGGGATCCTGGAAAACGATCTGCATATCCCGGCGCAGGGGCTTCATCTGTTTCCACGAGTTCTGCTGTATCTCGTTGCCGTCGAACGAAATCCGGCCGGTCGACGAGATCATGCGCAGGATCGCAAGGCCCAGCGTCGTTTTGCCGGAGCCGCTTTCGCCGACAATCCCCAGCGTCTGTCCCTGCCTGACCTCGATATCGATGCCGTCGACGGCCTTGATGTGATCGACGGTCTTGCGCAACAGGCCGCGCTTGACCGGGAACCAGACCTTCAGATCCTCCGCCTGCACCACGACCGGCTTGGACTTGTCCGTCTCGGGCGGCTCTCCCTTCGGCTCGGCGGCCAGAAGATGCTTGGTGTAGTCGTGCTGCGGATTGTCGAAGATGTCGGCGACCGGCCCCTGTTCCACGATCTTGCCGTCCGTCATAACGCAGACGCGGTCTGCGAATTTGCGCACGATGCCGAGATCGTGGGTAATGAAGAGCATGGCCATGCCCTCACGGCGCTGCAGTTTCTTCAGGAGCTCCAGGATCTGGGCCTGCACGGTCACGTCGAGCGCGGTCGTCGGTTCGTCGGCAATCAGCAGGTCGGGTTCGTTGGCGAGCGCCATGGCGATCATGACACGCTGACGCTGTCCGCCGGAGAGCTGGTGCGGATAGGATTTCAGCCTGGTCTCCGCCTCGCGGATGCCGACCTGGTTGAGCAATTCCAGAACCCGCTGGCGCGCCTGCGTTTCCCCCATGCCCCGGTGGATGCGCAGCACTTCCGAAATCTGCTTTTCAACCGTGTGCAACGGATTGAGCGAGGTCATCGGTTCCTGAAAGATCATCGATACCGCATTGCCGCGGATCTTGCGCAACTCGTTGTCGCTCGCCTTCAGAAGGTCCTGACCGTTCATCAGGATTTCGCCGGACGGGTGGGACGCCGCCGGATAAGGCAGCAGCTTCAGGATCGAGAGCGCGGAAACGGACTTGCCGGAGCCGCTTTCTCCAACGAGTGCGATCGTCTCGCCCTTGTCGATGTCGAAGGAAATTCTGTCGACGGCGAGCGCCTGGCCCTTGCCCTGGGCAAAGGCGACCGAAAGATCCTTGACGGAGATGAGCGTGCGACTAGCCATTGGCACCTCCCTGCGCCAGGCTCTTGCGCGGGTCGAAGGCGTCGCGCACGGCTTCGCCGATAAAGATCAACAGGCTCAGCATGATCGACAGAACGAAGAAGCCGGTAAGGCCGAGCCAGGGCGCATTCAGATTATTCTTTCCCTGCCGCAGAAGCTCGCCGAGTGACGGCGACCCGGGCGGCAGACCGAGACCGAGAAAGTCCAGCGCCGTAAGCGTCGAGATCGATCCGTTCAGGATGAACGGCATGAAGGTGAGGGTTGCGACCATGGCATTGGGAAGCAGATGCCGCCACATGATCACCGGGTTGGAGACACCGAGCGCCCGCGCGGCGGAGATATATTCAAAGTTCCGCCCCCTCAGGAACTCCGCCCGGACCACACCGACAAGAGCTATCCAGGAAAAGGCGAGCAGGATAGAGAACAGCACCCAGAAACCGGGTGTGAGCACCGATGAAATGATCAGGATGAGATAGAGTGTGGGCATCGCAGACCAGATCTCGGTGAAGCGCTGGAAGCCCAGATCGACCCATCCGCCGTAGTAACCCTGCGTGGCCCCCGCCGCGATGCCGATGACCGACGAAGCAAGCGTCAGCGCCAGCCCGAACAGAACGGACAGCCTGAAGCCATAGAACAACCTGCCGACGACGTCCCTGCCCTGATCGTCCGTACCGAGCCAGTTCCAGTTCCCGAGGGTGCAGTTCGGGTCCTCGTCTCCCAACGGGTACTGGACACAGCGCTCTGCCTTTGGAAGCATCCAGGTCGGCGGAGACGGGGCGGCAACCGGTATCTCGTTGTTGACGGTGTTGTAGGAGTAGCGCACCGGCGGCCAGAGCATCCAGCCGTTGGCGTTGATTTCTTCCTGGATGAACGGATCGCGGAAATCCGTGGTCGCCAGAAACCCGCCGAACTTCTCTTCCGGATACTCGGTGAAGACCGGTGTCAGGAACTCGCCCTTGTACATGGCCACGATCGGCCGGTCGTTGACCAGAAACTCGGAAAACAGGGTCATGAAGAACAGGACGAGAAAGATCCACAAGGACCAGTAGCCGCGCCGGTTCGCCTTGAAATTCTCAAGCCTGCGCCGGTTGATCGGCGAAAGGCCCCGCTTGACCGGCGGCGGCGCCGTTTCTTCCGGCAGCGGATTCAGGACATCGTATCCTGCCCCTTCGAGATCCTTGTTAAGGCGTGTATCCATGGATCACACCTCCCGGCTTTCAAAGTCGATCCGGGGATCAATCCAGGTGTAGGTCAGGTCCGAGATCAGGTTCACGATGAGACCCATCAGGGCAAAGATGTAGAGGGTTGCGAACACGACCGCGTAATCCCTGTTGATCACCGATTCGAAGCTGAGAAGCCCCAGTCCGTCCAGCGAGAAGATCTGCTCGATGAGGAGCGATCCCGCGAAAAAGGCCGAGATGAAGGCGCCCGGGAACCCGGCCACCACAATCAGCATCGCGTTCCGGAAAACGTGGCCGTAGAGGACCTGGCTTTCCCCAAGCCCCTTCGCACGCGCGGTGATGACATACTGCTTGCGGATCTCGTCGAGAAACGAGTTTTTGGTGAGCAGTGTCAGGGTCGCGAAAGCCGAGAGTGACAGGGCGATCAGCGGCAGGACAAGGTGCCAGAAATAGTCGATGATCTTTCCGAACCAGGACAGCTCCGCCCAGTTGTCCGAGGTCAGCCCGCGCAGCGGGAAGAAATCCCAGAACGACCCGCCGGCGAACAGGACGATAAGCAGCACCGCGAACAGAAACCCGGGGATCGCGTAGGCGATGATGATGATCCCGGACGTCCAGATATCGAAGCGGCTTCCGTCCTTGACCGCCTTGCGGATACCGAGCGGGATCGAGATCATGTAGGAAATCAGGGTCATCCAGAGCCCGAGCGATATGGAAACCGGCAGTTTTTCCTTGATGAGATCAATGATGCGGATGTCCCGGAAATAGCTCTCGCCAAAATCGAACCGGGCGTAGTTCCAGAGCATCGTCAGGAACCTTTCGAGCGGCGGCTTGTCGAAACCGAACTGCGCTTCAAGTTCCTTGATGAAATCCGGATCGAGCCCCTGGGCGCCGCGATACTTGGACGTGACCGCATCACCCGCGGTCCCGCTGCCGCCCGAGGCTTCGTTGCCGGTAGCGGAAAAGTCGCTGCCGCCGCCGCTGATCCTGGCGGTCGCCGACACATCCGTTCCCTGGAGCTGCGCAATCACACGTTCCACGGGCCCGCCGGGCGCGAACTGGATAATGATGAAGTTTATGGCCATGATCCCGACGAGGGTCGGTATCATCAACAGGACACGGCGTAGGATATAGGCGCCCATGGGGTTATTTCGTTCCCTTTTTCCTTGGACTTATCAAGCGCACTGACATTGCCACATTCAGGTTCTACCCGGATTTGCCGATCTTTTCGGCCTTTTCCTGGTCTATCCACCAGAGATCTTCCACGGGAAAGAAATAGCGTGGCGTGACGTCCGGGTGTCCGAACATGTCCCATACCGCAACGTTATGCACAGGTTTGAACCATTGCGGCACCCAGTAGTGCCCGGATCTGAGAACCCGGTCGAGCGCACGGGCCGCGACGACCATTTCCTCGCGGGTATCGGCTTCCAGGGCCTTGTCGATCAAAGCATCGACAACGGGATCGGAAATACCGGCGATATTGTAGGTTCCCGGCGTTGCCGCCGCCTTGGACCCCCACGATGTCCGGATGGCCTCGGAAAGCGTTGCGTTCAGGGAATAGCGCCGCGAGCAGATGTCAAAATCATAATCGTTCAGCCGCGACTGATATTGCGCCGGGTCCACAAGCCTGAAGGTGGCGTTTACCCCGAGCCGTTCCAGGTTCTTGATGAACGGATTGATGATGCGCTCGAAAGCAGGCGAATTGTTCAGGAACTCGATTGTCAGCTGCTGACCGTCCGGTCCGACCAGGCTGGTGCCCTGGCGCGTGTAGCCGGCTTCCTTCAGGAGGTCATTGGCCTGCCTGAGCAAGGCCCGGTCAAAACCGGAGCCGTCGCTGACCGGCTGGATATACGCTGTTTCAAAGACGCTTTCGGGCAGCTTGTCACGGTAGGGCTCCAAGAGCGCCAGTTCGTCCGGCGCGGGCAGTCCTTCCGCCTTCATGTCCGAGTTCTCGAAAAAGGACTCGGTCCGCTGGTAAAGATCGTAGAACAGGTTCTTGTTCGACCACTCGAAATCGAACGCATAGCTGAGCGCGCGGCGGACACGCGGGTCCTTGAACTTCTCCCGGCGCGTGTTGATGAACCAGCCCTGCGCGCCGGAGGGACGTCCGTCCGGAAACTCCTTCTTGACCACGCGCTTTTCGACAACGGCGGGGAAGTTGTACTCCGTCGCCCAGAATTTGGACCGGAACTCCTCGCGATAGGTCATTTCGCCTTTCTTGAAGGCCTCGAACGACACCTGAAGGTCGCGGTAGAAATCAACGCGGATGACTTCGAAGTTTTTCTGTCCCTTCAGGACCGGCAGATCATTTCCCCAATAGTTCTCGACCCGGTGGTATTCGACATAGCGCCCGACGGCGTGTTTGCCGACCTTGTACGGGCCCGACGACAAAGGCGCCGTCAGGGTGCTCTGCTCGAAATCGTAGGCGGTGTAATAGCGCTTGGAAAAGATCGGCAGACCGGCAACGAGCAACGGCAATTGCCGCGACTGATTGCCGGAAAAATGCAGCGCAACGCGGTATTCGTCCAGGATCTCGGCATCCATCAGTTCCTGGATGTTCTGGCTGATCTGCGGATGCCCGTCTCCCTTGAGCAGCATCAGTGAAAACGCGACGTCCTCGGCCGTCAGCTTCGAGCCGTCGTGGAAACGTGCTTCCGGCCGCAGGTTGAACGTGTAGGTGTTGCCGTCTTCGGAGACCTCCACCGTCTCGGCAAGAAGGCCGTACATGGCATCTGGTTCGTCATAGGCCCGAACCATCAGCGTGTCGAAGCAAAGTTCCATGCGCGGAGGCGCATCGCCTTTCAAAATGAAGGAATTGAACGTGTTGTAGGTCAGGGTGTTCTGATTGTAGTACCAGTAAGGTGCCTGGAAAATGAAGGTTCCACCCTTTGGCGCGTCGGGGTTCGCATAGTCGAAATGCGTGAAATCGGGACCGTATTTCAGATCTCCGAAAACCGACAAGCCGTGCTGGGGCTTGCCTGCAGACGTTGCGGCGGCCCAGGCGGAGGTGGTCCCGACGGGCAAGGATCCGGCGAGCGCCGCAGCACCCGAAAGCTTGAGCAATTGCCTCCGGGTCGGGGTCGAGACAGCGCTCATTTCGCCACCCCCGTCTTCGCAGCCTTCGCTTCGTCATACCACCAGATCGTCGGAAAGCCGTGCGTGAATTCCGGAATGTTGTCCGGATGTCCGAAACGGTCCCACCGCGCGGTCCTGTAGGTGTCGATATACCACTGCGGGATGACGTAATTGCCGTGCATCAGGGCCCGATCGAGCGCCCGTGTCGCTGCCACCAGCGTTTCCCGGTCATCGGCGAAGATCACCTTTTCGATGAGCGCGTCGATGCCCGGATCCTTGATCCCAGCATAATTGTAGGACTGCTGCTTGTCGGCGGCTTCCGACCCCCAGAAATCCCGCTGCTCGTTGCCCGGTGACAGGGACTGGGCCATTCCGAGTGTCGTCATGTCGAAATCGCGGCTGCGGATCCGGTTGATGTATTGCGGTGTGTCCAGCACCCGGTAGGACATGTCGATCCCGAGCCGCTTCAGGTTCGCCGCGAAGGGCAACACGTACCGTTCGGAGTTGGGATCGTTGGAAACGAACTCGATGGTGAAGGGTTCGCCGGTCTGGCTGCTGACAAGTTTTCCGTCTTTCAGCTCGTAGCCGGCTTCCTTCAGGAGATTGAAGGCCTCGCGCAGATTGCCGCGCATCGTCTGCGCATCGCCGCCGACGGGATTTTCGTAAGCTTCGGTGAAAACATCGGCCGGCAACAGATCGCGGACGCTTTCCAGAATTTCCAGTTCCTTGCCTTCCGGAAGGCCGGCGTGGGCAAGTTCCGTTCCGGCAAAGTAGGAATCGATGCGCTTGTACTGATCGAAGAACGCGGTCCGGTTGGTCGATTCAAAATCGAAGGCATAGTTCATGGCGCGGCGAACGCGTTCGTCCTGGAACTTCTCCCGCCGCAGGTTCGGAACGAAGGCCTGCATCAGCCCGCTGCCCTTGTCCGGGAAGGTTTCCAGCACAATTCTGCCCTGATCAACCGCCGGTGTCCGGTAGCCCGTCGACCAGTTTTTCGCCACGTTTTCCGACCGCCAGTCGAATTGGTCACCCTTGAAGGCTTCGAGCTGAACCGTGCTGTCCAGATAGGAATCGTAGCGAATCTCGCCGAAATTGTTCGTGCCGACCCGGATCGGAAGGTCTTCGCCCCAATAATCGTCCACCCGCTCGTAGACGACCTGACGGTTCGGTTCAAATCTCTTGATCGCGTAAGGCCCCGATCCCAGCGGCGGCTCCAGAGTGCTCGTGCCGATATCCCTCGTTTCACCCTTGTCGTTGGTGCCGGTCCACCAGTGTTTCGGCATCACGAGCACCTGCCCGACGATGTGGGGCAGCTCGCGGTTGTTCGCTGTATCGAATTCGAACCTGACGACGCCGCCGGGCAGTTCTTCTGCCGATGTCACATTCTGGTAGTAGAACCGCTGGCGCGGATTGAGTTCGGTTGCCTTCTCGAACGACCAGATGACGTCTTCCGGGGTTATCGGCTTGCCGTCATGCCACCTAGCGTCCGGGTTGAGCCGGTATTCGACCCAGGAATAATCTTCCGGGTAGCGCATCGCCTCGGCAATGACACCGTACTGGGCGCTGATGTCGGCCTCGTCGAGCGCCTGTTCCATCAGGCTGTCGTAAATGAGATTTATGCCCGGTGCGACGTTGCCCTTGGGCAGGATCGGATTGAACGTGTCGAAGCCACCGCTCGTCGACAAGCGCAGCAGACCGCCTTTCGGGGCGTCCGGATTGACATAGTCGAAATGGGCGGCGTCCGCACCGTAGCCGGGTGTTCCGGTCAATGCCGTTGCGTGTTGCCATTCAGGCTCGGCCGTATTGGCCAGTCCGGACGGCACCGCTGCAAAAGAAACTACACTGACAAACCCGACCGCCGCGGCCGCGTTATTAAATAGACGCCATGAAAACACTATCGGTTTCTCCGTCCCGTTTCCGTTCCTCAGACCCAGATTTATAGGGTTACTTGTGAAACAGTGTAGGGATCAGCCGATCAAACGTCACCTGCTGGATGCCATTATGACAGAAATTTAACCAGCTTGAGGAACCCCGCCCTCGGGAACATTCGACGCGGAAGGCTTCGATCTGGCCTTCTGCGCATACATGCGCGCGTCGGCGACGCGCAGGAGGTCGCTGATGGTCGCGGCATCCATCGGAAAGCTGGCACTGCCGATGCTCGCCCTTATGTCGATTTGCGTGCCGGAAAACTGGAAGGCGGTATTCAGGCGCTCCGACAGTCGGGCAACGAAGGTTTCCTTTTCCCCCTGCCGCATGTTGCCGGGGGTCAGCACGATGAACTCATCACCACCCACGCGCGCCACCGTGTCGTATTCACGCGTCTGGTTCTGCAGTCGCCGTCCAATCTCGTTCAGGAGCTGATCGCCGACGGAGTGCCCGTAGTGATCGTTGACCGGTTTGAAAGCGTCCAGGTCCACGTAGAAGATCTCGAAGCCCACACCGGATCTGTCGCACATGGCCACCAGCTGGTTCATGCGCTCTTCCAGAAGGCGCCGGTTGGCAAGCCCGGTCAGCGGATCGTGCAACGCAATCGACCTCGCCCGGTAGATTTCGCTGATAAGCAGGAACGTCATGACGCTGAAAACAAGGGCCAGGACGCTGCCGACAAACTGCGTGATCCACACTTCCTTGCCGGCGCTCCGCCAACCTTCGACCGGATAGCCCAGCAGCTGCCACTCGACATTGCCGGGCAAGAGCAGCGGTGCGCCGACCGGCTCCGTACCGCCGGGGATCGCGTCCCCGAACAACAGCTCCGGTTCACCCCCTTCTTCCGGTTTCGACATCACCGAGATCCGGATGCCGTCGGGTACGGACTGGACGCCGGCGGACGCCAGGAGCTTCGCCTCGTCCAGGACCAGCGTGGCAACGCCCCAGTATGTGCGCTCCGCAAGCGGCTGGCTGGTGTAGCTTGCCGGATAGACGGGAATGCGGACCAGAAGCGCGCGTCCGCCCTGAACAAGATCAACCGGACCCGATACAACGATTTCCCTGGAACGCATCGCCTGTTCGACCGCCGGCCACTGGGCCGCATTCGAGCGGTAGTCGAGTCCCACGGCGCCTTCGTTCGGTGCGAGCGGGTAAACGGCCTGGAGAATGTTTCCAGGCGCGATGCCGATCGAGCGGATGCCGGGGTTTGCGTTGATCAGTTCCGTGGCGATATTGCGGAAGTTGTCCGGTTCGAAGGCACGGCCCTCGAATAACGCGAGATAGTCCCGAAGGCCGAGCCCGTGGGCGACCGCCCGTCCGATCTCGAGCTCAAGGCGCGCACGGACCCCGTTCACCTCGCTCAGAACGTCGCTCTTGTGATGGTAGACAAGCTCGCTGCGCACGAACAGTCCGACGTAGCCCGTCAGCGCAATTCCCACGAGGAAACAAAAGACGGCCGCAATGGAAGCCACCCAGGTCCCACTTGGCTGTAAAACTTGTTTTAGATTCGCGCGTCTGCCCATGTGGACCCTGCCAGACGTCAACCCAACGCCGTCCACCAACGGAACCCACCTTGGTTAATATTTCATTTAGCAACAAAAAAGCCGGGCTGCACACCCGGCTCTTTTACCAATGAAAATCACCTTGCGGATCTCGGTCTTTACTCCGCTGGAAGTGGCTGCGGCGAACCGGACTGTTCGCGCATATACGCGATCATGTTGGCGCGCTCTTCCGGCCGGCGCAGACCGGCGAAGCCCATCGACGTTCCGTCGATGTACTTCTTGGGACCGGCAAGGAAATTGTCGAGCGACTCGTATGTCCATTCCGGATTGGCGTCGCCGTAGGTCGTCATCGCGGAAGAATAGCGGAAGCCATCATGTCCGCCCGGCTTGCGGCCGACAACGTCCCAAAGGGCCGGACCCGACTTGTTTTCACCGCCTTCGTTGAACGTGTGGCAAGCCGCACATTTCTTCGCGACATTGGCGCCGTCGGAAGCGGACGCTGCGAGGAGGCGCTCGGAAATCGGCACGACATCAGGTTCCGCCTGTACGGTCGATGTCGCATCCGGGGACGATTCCACCACGATTTCGTATCCCGGCTTTCCGGGGATCGTCGGATGGAAAATGACGTCGGAAACAATTCCAACACCCATCGTCAGAATCAGAACCATCAGAACCGCACCGGCGGCCTTGTTCAGTGTGAAGGAATCCATTCTCTCCGGCTCCAAGCTCATACGCGCCCAGGCTCCCGAAAAACGGGACCCCTATCAGCTTTATGTAATTTCGCCGGAACCTACAAATTTTTTGACCTTGCTGTCCATAGCTTTAAAAGGGCAATTGATATGACAAACGGACGCGGCAGGCTTTTTTTTCACGAAAATTGCGCGCACCGCCCGAATGGAGACCGGATTGACAGCAGCACTGGTGATAATTCCCGCCCGTCTGGCGGCAACGCGACTGCCGAACAAGGCGCTTGCGGACATATGTGGGAAGCCGATGATCGTCCGGGTCATGGAGCAGGCCCAGCACGCCGATATCGGCCCGGTCGCCGTTGCCTGCGACGATGCATCCATTGCCGAGGCGATCAAGGACCACGGCGGTCAGGCGGTCCTGACCAGCAAGGACCATGTCTCCGGGTCCGACCGCATCCATGAAGCCGCCCGCAGTCTCGACCCGGACGGCCGCTATGATGTGGTGCTCAACGTCCAGGGCGACGTGCCCCAGATCGAGCCGGAGGCGATCCGTGCGGCCTTTTCGCCGCTCGGGATCCCGGATGTCTCGATCGGCACGATCATGACGGAAATCACGCATTCGGAGTTTCGCGATGACCCGAGCTTCGTGAAGGCGGTGACGACGCCCAACGGACACGGACATCATCGGGCTCTCTATTTCACGCGGGCGACCGCCCCCACCGGCGACGGACCGCTTTACCAGCATATCGGCATCTATGCCTATCGCAGGGAAGCGCTTGAGCGTTTCGTTCAGATGCCGCCTTCGCCTCTGGAGCTGCGCGAGCGGCTGGAACAGCTGCGTGCGCTGGAGGCAGGCATGCGAATCGACGTTTCCATCATTGACAGCGCCCCCTTGGACGTGAACACACCTCAAGACCTGGAGCGGGCGCGCGCTGCGCTCCAGACCCAGTGACCCCAACCGCCAGAACGCGAAAGATCCATGACCGACAGAAAGAGAATTGTATTCCAGGGTGAAAACGGGGCGAATTCCCATATGGCCTGCAGGAGTGTCTACCCGGACTACGAGGCCATTCCCTGCGCGACATTCGAGGATTGCTTTTCCGCAATGGCGGACGGATCGGCGGACCTTGCCATGATCCCGATCGAAAACTCCGTCGCCGGACGCGTTGCCGACATTCACCACCTGTTGCCCAAGTCGGACCTGCACATCATCGGTGAATATTTCATGCCGATAAGGTTTCAGCTCATGGCTCCCCGGGGCGCTTCCATCGACAAGCTGGAGAAAGTGCAGAGCCACATCCACGCGCTCGGGCAATGCCGCAACATCATCCGTGAACTTGGCCTCACCGCCGTTGTCGGCGGGGATACCGCGGGATCAGCGCGCCAGGTTGCAGATCTCAACGACCCGACGGTGGCCGCATTCGCCCCTGAAATGGCGGCTGAAATCTATGGTCTCGATATCCTGCGAAGAGACGTTGAAGACGCCGCGCACAACACGACCCGGTTTGTCATCCTATCCCGGGAGAAGATGGAAGCGGCCCATAACGGCCAACCCGTTATCTCGACCTTCATTTTCCGCGTCCGGAACGTGCCGGCGGCTCTCTACAAGGCGCTCGGCGGATTCGCGACAAACGGGGTCAACATGACCAAGCTGGAATCCTATCAGCTGGAGGGCCAGTTCTTCGCCTCGATGTTCTACGCCGATGTCGAAGGCCATCCGGACGACCCCGCCGTGGGCCTCGCGCTTGAAGAGCTTGCCTTCTTTTGCGCGGAACTGAATATCCTTGGCGTCTACCGTGCCAGCCCGTTCCGCGACAAGATCAAGGAACCGGAAGCCAACCGCGCGCTGCGCCCAAATCCGCATTCCTGACATAACAACAGCTTTCATATTCAGAGGAATTCATGACCGAAACGAGATTTGATGCGCTTTGCATCGGCAACGCGATCTGCGACGTGTTCGCGCATGTCGAAGAAGATTTCCTGGTGCGCGAGAGCCTCGTCAAGGGCTCCATGCGGCTGATCGATACCGACGAGGCCGTGAGGCTGTTCGACAAGATGGGGCAGACCGTGCGTATTTCGGGCGGCAGCGCCGGAAACACGGCGGCAGGTATCGCCTCGCTCGGCGGCAATCCCGCCTATTTCGGCAAGGTGGCCGAAGACGAACTCGGCGACAGCTACTACCACGACATGAACGGCACGGGCGTCTATTTCAACACGCCGCGCCTCGTCGACGGCAACCCGACGGCGCGGTCGATGATCCTGATCACGCCCGACGGCGAAAGGACCATGAATACCTATCTCGGTGCCTGTGTCGAATTCGGCACGAGCGACGTCGACGAGGATGTCGTGGCGGCCTCCGCGGTCACCTACATGGAAGGATATCTGTGGGATCCGGAAGAGGCGAAGAAAGCGTTCCTGAAGGCCGCCGAAGTGGCGCACGCCAACGGACGGAAAGTGGCCATCACCCTGTCGGATTCCTTCTGCGTCGACCGGTACCGGGGTGAATTCCAGGGACTGTTGAAGGACAAGGTCGTGGACCTGATGTTCGCGAACGAGCACGAACTGAAAGCGCTTTACGAGACGGCGGATCTCGACACCGCCATTTCCGCAGCGCGGGACTCCGGCGCCCTGACAGCGCTCACGCTCGGCGAAAACGGAGCGATGGCTTTCGACAGCAACGAAACGGTCAAGGTCTCCGCACAGGCTGTCAGCAATGTCGTGGACCTGACCGGTGCGGGAGATCTTTTCGCGTCCGGTTTCCTGTTCGGTCTGGCGCGCGACTACAAGCTCGGTGACGCCGCCGAGCTTGGTTGCCTGTGCGCGGCGAACGTGATCAGCCATGTCGGTGCAAGACCGGAAAAACCGCTCAAGAACATCGCTGCGCAAGGCGGCTTTGAAATCTGATCGGACACAAAAAAGGCGGTCATTGCGACCGCCTTTTTCCTTAAACGATCGGTCCGGCTAGTCGGCGAGATCCTGAACGCTGACGACGCCGCCATTCTCATCCAGGCGGTAGACGATCGGCGTTCCGGTCCCCAGTTCGCGTTTCAGGATTTCCTCCGGGGTCAGCCCCTCCAGTTCCATGATCAGCGACCTGAGCGAGTTGCCATGTGCGGAAACGAGCGTGCGCTTGCCTTCCAGGACCCGGGGCAGGATTTCCTCCCTGTAATAGGGCAGAACACGTTCCGCCGTCATCTTCAGGCTTTCGCCACCCGGCGGCGGCACGTCGTACGACCGGCGCCAGATATGGACCTGTTCCTCACCGAATTCCTCGCGTGCCTGGTCCTTGTTCATGCCGGTCAGATCGCCATAGTCGCGCTCGTTCAGCGCCTGATCCTGCAGCGTTTCCAGGCCGGACTGCCCGAGTTCGTCCAGGATGATGCCGAGGGTCTTCTGCGCGCGCGACAGATCGGACGTGAACGCGATGTCGAATTCAAGCTTGAGGTCCCGCAGCTGCTGACCAGCCCGGTGTGCTTCCGCGACGCCCTGTTCGGTCAAACCCGGATCCTTCCAGCCCGTAAACAGGTTCTTCAAATTCCACTCGCTCTGTCCATGCCGGACAAGCACAAGAAGGCGTTCCATGCCGTTCTCCTTAAACTAGAGCCCTTTTGAGTGATTCGGGGCCATTTGACCCGTTTTTCGGGTTTGTCGGCCAGGCGCGCTCTGTGTGGCGGTCTGGTTGACCGGAAGCAGAGCGCAACGACGTCCGGCGAGCCCGAAAACCGGGCCTTCGGTGAGCCAATTCAGCCCATCTACAGCGTTGCAGAGCTTACTCGATACTCCGCATCGCGCTTCGCTCCGCGCCTTGGATATGAGCTGAATTGGTTCCATCAAATGACTCCGTATCACTCAAAAGGGCTCAAGGTGATGGACCTATAAATGAGGCCGAAATGGTTTGAGGCGGCTTGCGTCTCATCAAGGCGCGGAAGCGCAGGAAATGTGGTTCATTTTCGAGCCTTTCGCAACGCGGAGGAGGCGCAAGCCGGTCAAATCCGGAGGACATGGAAATGGCGTCACCCCGCGGCGTCAGCGTGCTTGACCGGGCAGGAAGCCCGCTCCGCACACCCTTCCTGACGGGCTTTCGCCATTTCGCATGCCATTTCAGTCTCATTTATTGATCCATCACCTAGGCGATCGTTATGCGTTGAGGCCGAGGACATCGGCCATCGAATAAAGTCCCGGTTTCTGGTCGTATCCCCAGAGCGCTGCCTTGACCGCGCCACGTGCGAAAAGCTGACGGTCTTCGGCACGGTGGGTCAGCTCGATACGTTCCCCCTCACCGGCGAAGACCACCGAATGCTCGCCAATCACCGAGCCGCCACGGAGCGTGGCGAAGCCGATGTCACCGGTCTTCCTGGGATCCATGATGCCGTCGCGCGCGCGCACCGCGTGCGAACCGAGATCAATCCCACGGCCGTCCGCGGCTGCCTGCCCGAGCAAAAGCGCCGTTCCGGATGGGGCATCGACCTTGTGTTTGTGATGCATTTCAATAACTTCGATATCGAAGTCCGTGTCCAGAGCTGCAGCGGCGACACGCACGAGACTTGCCAGCAGATTGACACCGAGGCTCATGTTGCCGGACTTCACGATCCTTGCATGGCGTGCTGCCGCCTTCAGCGGCTCGTCCTCGCCTTCGGCCCAGCCGGTGGTTCCGATCACGTGGACGATGCGCGCCTGTGCGGCCAGTTCCGCGAACCAGAGGCTGGCTGAGGGCGCGGTGAAATCCAGGACGCCGTCGGCATTGGCAAAAGCCGTCAGGGGATCGTCGCTCACGGCAACGCCGAGAGGGCCGACACCTGCGAGTTCACCGGCGTCCTTGCCGAGAAAATCGGACCCTTCGCGTTCGATCGCGGCCGCAACGGTGGCGCCGTCAATCTCTGTCACGGCCCTGGTCAATGCCCTGCCCATTCGGCCGCCGGCACCAACGACAACCAAGCGCATTTGCCCCATGTCGATCCTCTCTTGCGATATTCGACCGCGGGTATAGCAGCTTCGGCACCAGAGGCAAATCTGCGTTACCGAATGCGCTGGTACACGCGCGGCGATTGTCAGGCCGTGTCCCGGCCCAGCCAAAACAAAACGCGCGAAAGACGAGGTCCTTCGCGCGTTTCCCGTTTCGAGATCGGGCCGGGATTACTCGGCGTTTTCCTTCTCGATTTCCTTGCCGGTGTCCTGATCGACCACTTTCATGGACAGGCGTACCTTGCCGCGCTCGTCGAAGCCCATGAGCTTGACCCAGACCTTATCGCCTTCCTTGACGACGTCGGTCACCTTGCCGACCTTGCGCGGAGCCAGCTGCGAGATATGCACCAGACCGTCCTTCGCGCCGAAGAAGTTGACGAATGCGCCGAAGTCGACGCACTTGACGACCGTGCCTTCGTAGATGACACCGACTTCCGGCTCAGCCGCGATGGAGTTGATCCAGTTGACGGCCGCCTTGATCGCCTTGCCGTCGGAAGAAGCGATCTTGACGGTGCCATCGTCCTCGATGTTGACCTTGGCACCGGTCTTTTCCACGATTTCGCGGATGACCTTGCCGCCCGAACCGATGACTTCACGGATCTTGTCGACCGGGATTTTCATCATTTCGATGCGCGGTGCGTGTTCGCCAAGCTCCGAACGGGCTTCGGTGATGGCATTGGCCATCTCGCCCAGAATGTGGATCCGGCCACCTTTTGCCTGCTCCAGAGCGACCTTCATGATCTCTTCGGTAATACCGTCGATCTTGATGTCCATCTGCAACGAAGTGATGCCACCTTCGGTGCCGGCAACCTTGAAGTCCATGTCGCCGAGGTGATCTTCGTCGCCAAGGATATCGGAGAGAACCGCGAAGCGCTCGCCGTCCTTGATCAGACCCATCGCGATACCGGCAACGGGAGCCTTCAGCGGAACGCCGGCATCCATAAGTGCCAGTGAGGTGCCACAAACGGTCGCCATGGAGGACGATCCGTTGGATTCGGTAATTTCGGAGACAACGCGGAGCGTGTAGGGGAAATCGTGGTGCTGGGGCAGCATCGGGTTGATCGCACGCCAGGCCAGCTTGCCGTGGCCGATCTCACGCCGTCCGGGGGAACCCATGCGGCCGGTTTCACCAACGGAATAAGGCGGGAAGTTGTAGTGCAGCATGAAGTGGGACTTCACGGTGCCTTCCAGCAGATCGATGAACTGTTCGTCTTCACCTGTGCCGAGCGTCGCAACGACAAGACCCTGGGTCTCGCCACGCGTGAACAGGGAAGAACCATGGGCGCGCGGCAGGATGCCGACTTCCGAGGAAATCGCGCGCACGGTGGAGAGATCACGTCCGTCGATACGCGTGCCGGTGTCGAGGATGGCGCCGCGAACGATTTCGGCTTCGAGTTTCTTGAACTGCTCGCCGAGTACGTTGGATTCCGGTGCCTCACCTTCCGCCGCGTTGGTGATCAGGGCCTCGACAACCTTTGCCTTGGCGGCATCCACCGCGTTCTTGCGATCGGTCTTGGAGGTGATCTTGTAGGCTGCGGTCAGTTCTTCGCCCGCGAGGGACTTGACCTGATCGAAGAGCGCGGAATGGTCCGGAATGGACAGTTCGCGCGGTTCCTTCGCGGCGGTCTCGGCCAGCTTGATGATCGCGTCGATCACGGTCTGGAAGCCCGTGTGACCGAACATCACCGCGCCGAGCATGGTGGCTTCGTCCAGTTCCTTGGCTTCCGATTCCACCATCAGGACGGCGTCGTTCGTACCGGCAACCACCAGGTCGAGCGCGCTTTCCGGCATGTCGTCGACTGCCGGGTTCAGAACGTATTCGCCATCGATGTAACCGACGCGCGCGCCACCGATCGGACCCATGAACGGAACACCGGACAGCGTCAGCGCAGCAGAGGCTGCAACCATTGCAAGGATGTCCGGAGCGTTTTCCATGTCATGGGACAGCACGGTGATCACGACCTGGGTGTCGTTCTTGTAGCCATCGGCAAACAGCGGGCGGATCGGCCGGTCGATCAGACGGGAGGTGAGCGTCTCGTGCTCCGACGGGCGGCCTTCGCGCTTGAAATACCCGCCCGGGATCTTACCGGCGGCAAATGCCTTTTCCTGGTAGTTCACGGTGAGCGGGAAAAAATCCTGTCCGGCACGCGGCTCCTTGGCGGAGACAACGGTCGCCAGAACCTTGGTTTCGCCGTAGGTCGCCATGACGGCGCCGTCGGCCTGGCGGGCAACCTTGCCCGTCTCGAGCACGAGCGGCCGACCGCCCCACTCGACTTCTACACGATGAATATCAAACATCATCTGTCCTTACGTAGTCGCCCGCCCGCCGCTGCACTCCTTGCAACGCCATCGGACAGGCACATTCCCGGTCGGCCCCGGATGGGCCGGTTACCGGCGGACAGGTCACGGGCAAGACAACGGGCTGCTTTCCGCAAATCGGAACCGAAAGAAGCCGGCAATCCTGCCCCATGACTTGTCACGAGGTTTCTATAGAGTGTTTGCCATCAAATGGGAACGCACTCTATCAATGCGCGTTTCCGGGCCGTCAAACCGTCCGTTTTCAGGCATACGGCCGAAGACGCCTTTAAGCAAAACGCGGCGGGAACCAGCCCACCGCGTTTCGTTTGTTCAAGACCTTAGCGGCGGATGCCCAGACGCTCGATCAGCGTCTTGTAGCGGTCTTCGCTCTTGCCGCGCGTGTAGTCCAGCAGGGACCGGCGCTGCGCAACCATTTTCAGAAGACCGCGGCGGGAGTGATTGTCCTTGCCATGGCCCTTGAAATGTTCGGTCAGGTTGTTGATGCGCTCGGTGAGGATCGCCACCTGGACTTCCGGAGAGCCGGTGTCGCCTTCCTTGGTCGCAAATTCCTTGATGAGCTCAGCTTTACGCTCTGCAGTAATCGACATCGCTCTTTCCTTTCGAAGAGGGGGGTCCGTTGACCGGACGCGTTGAAGTGCCGGAAACCGGCCTGATCCGGAAGTTTCCAGAGCCGAGATGTCGTTCAGCAAAGGATCCGTCCGGACGAATTGGGCCTCAGTGCCCAATGGCGGCGGTATATGGCAGAAAATAGCGGGAAAAGCCAGAGGAATCTTTCAGATGTCGCCTTCTATTCCTCTTGCGGTTTCCTGCCTGTAGGTCAGCCTGAACCGTCACCCTCCCGGTCGCGGCGCCCAACTGATGTCAGAGATGAAACACGCGCGTCGGCTGGAAGCGGCCCTTGTCGATCGATCCGATCGCGACGGGCACGCTCGCATGGCTGGCAAAGGCGACTTCCGTATTCAGCGGTGCTTCGCGGCCGCGCAGCAGCACCGCCATGCCCTTCCGGATCCTGGCCGCGTCATCCAGCGAGACCGGCACTTCGACCAGCGCGTCCATCGCCTCGCGCACGGGCAGGACAAATTCCTCGACGAGCGCCTCGATGCCCTCGCCTTCGCCCCGTTCCTCCGATGCTTCCAGGATGTCGTCAAAGTCGACAAGATCGTCTTCCCCGAACGGTCCGACCAGAAGGCGGCGCAGGGACGTCACGTGGCCATACGTGCCGAGGCGGCGTCCAAGGTCCCTGGCCAGCGCGCGCACATAGGTGCCCTTGCCGCACTCCGCTTCGAAGACGGCGCGGTCCGCGTCCGGGCAATCCACCAGATCCAGGCGGTGCACGTCGATCGGGCGCGCTTCGAGTTCCACCTCTTCGCCGTCCCGTGCCAGGTCGTAGGCGCGTTCGCCCGCCACCTTGATCGCAGAAAACTTCGGCGGTACCTGCATGATGGTGCCGGTGAAGTCGGCCAGGAGGGCCGCGATCGTCTCCGCTTCCGGCCTTGCCTCCGACGTCGCGATCACCTCGCCCTCGGTGTCGTCCGTATCGGTCTCCGTCCCCCAGGTCACCTCGAACCGGTAGACCTTGCGCCCGTCCATCACGAAGGGCACCGTCTTGGTGGCCTCGCCGAAGGCGACCGGCAACAGGCCGGATGCGCGCGGATCGAGCGTGCCGGCGTGACCGACCTTCTGCGGCGAGAAGATCCGCTTGATCTTGCCGAGCGCCTCGTTGGAGGTGATGCCGTAGGGCTTGTCGAGCACAAGCCAGCCATTGATGGCGTTCTTCTTTCGCTTGATCTGTTTCTGGCGTGCCATGTCGGATTCGTTTGTAGAAAAGTAAACTTGGTGGACCTGCAGCCACCGGCTTGTCACCCCGGTTCGAGCAGCGCGAGAGACCGGGGTCCAGTATTCCCTGTGTTTGCGCTCTGCCACACAATCGAACAGATGAGTACCGGATCCCTGCCTGCGCAGGGATGACAAACTGAAAGGATCAGAGCGTCCCCGCCGAACTCAGTCCTCGCGGTTGTCGTCGTTGCCCAGATCCCGCGATACGCCGGGCGAATGCAGCAGCGTGTCGATACGGTCGTCGTCATCGAAACGGGTGTCCAGCACGAAGCGCAGATCCGGCATGTATTTCATGGTGAGGCGCCGGGACACCTGACCGCGCAGATACTTGGCGCTGCGGTTGAGCGCCTTTTCGACCCGCTCCGCGTTCTTGCCGCCAAGCGGCATGACGAGACACGTCGCGAGCCTCAGGTCGGGCGTCATCCGGACTTCCGGGATGGTCACGATCGCACCGTCCAGATCGGGGTTCGAGAACTCGCCGCGTGTAAAGATATCGGACAGTTCCTTGCGCACCGTCTCGCCGACCTTCAACTGGCGTTGCGACGGTCCACGGCTGTCCTGAGCATTCTGTCTAGCCATTTGTGTTCCTGACCAGGGCCATCGTTGACCCTGAAAGTGGCAGCGCCGGCGCGATCCATCTGAATCCCGCCGGCGCTTCTGCCTGTATTTCCGTTCCGGCGGTCAGAGCATATTCCCGCCAATCTCGATAATTCTCGCAAGAGTGCGTTCCACAAAGGGTGAGGATATCCAGCCCATCGGCTGCGTTGTGCCACTTGCACGATGCACCGCATCGCACTACGTGACGCGCCTGGCCGAGTGAACCGGATATCCTCATCAAATAATCCAAATTGGCCGGAAAATGCTCTAGAGCGACCTCGCGATCTGCTCGACGCGGAAGCATTCGATGATGTCGCCGGGACGCATGTCCTGGTACTTGACAAAGTTCATGCCGCATTCCTGTCCGGATTCGACGGTCTTGACCTCGTCCTTGAAGCGCTTGAGCGTTCCCAGTTCGCCCTCGTGGATCACGACATCGTCGCGGATCAGGCGCACATTGGCACCGCGCTCCACGATCCCTTCGGTGACCAGACAGCCCGCGACCTTGCCGACCTTCGAGATGTGGAAGATCTCCTTGATCTCCGCATTTCCGAGGAACGTCTCGCGACGTTCGGGCGAAAGCAGTCCGGACATGGCCGCCTTGATGTCGTCGACGAGATCGTAGATCACGTTGTAGTAGCGGATCTCGATACCGTCACGGGACGCAGCTTCGCGGGCCTGCTTGTTGGCACGGACGTTGAAGCCCAGGATCGGGGCGTTGGAGGCCGCCGCGAGCGTGATGTCGCTCTCGGTAATGCCGCCGACACCCGACAGCAGAATGCGTGCACCGACCTCGTCGGTTCCCAGCTCGTTCAGTGCGTGCGCAATCGCTTCCGCAGAGCCCTGAACGTCCGCCTTCAGAACCAGCGGGAATTCCTTGCGGCCGGTTTCCTGCAGGCGATTCATCATCTGCTCGAGCGACCCGCGTGCACCGGAGGCGACCACGGAGGCCTTCTCGCGGATCTGACGCTGACGGTAGTCCGTGATCTCACGGGCACGGGCCTCGTTGTCGACAACCGCGACGAGATCGCCGGCGGCAGGCGTTCCCTGGAACCCGAGAACCTCAACCGGCTTGGCCGGCCCGGCTTCCTTCACCTGCTTGCCGTTTTCATCGAGCATTGCACGTACGCGGCCCCACTCGGACCCGGCGACCAGAATGTCGCCCGGCTTGAGCGTGCCTTTCTGGACGAGAACGGTCGCGACCGGCCCGCGTCCGCGGTCGAGCTGTGCCTCGATGACGATGCCTTCCGCAGTCCGGTTCGGGTTGGCCTTGAGTTCGAGAACCTCGGCCTGCAGCAGGATCATCTCCAGCAGCTTGTCGAGATTGGTGCCATTGAGCGCGGAGACTTCCACGTCGATGACATCACCGCCCATGGATTCCGTCACCAGCTCTTCGCTCAGAAGCTCCGTGCGAACCCGGTTCGGATCGGCACCCGGCTTGTCGGTCTTGTTTATCGCAACGATGATCGGGGCATCGGCTGCCTTGGCATGCGCGATTGCCTCTTTCGTTTGCGGCATGACGCCGTCATCCGCGGCGACAACCAGGATCACGATGTCCGTCGACTTGGCGCCGCGTGCCCGCATCTGCGAGAACGCCGCGTGGCCGGGCGTATCGATGAAAGTGATCTTCTGACTGTCCTGGTCGATCTGGTAGGCGCCGATATGCTGGGTGATCCCCCCAGCTTCGCCGGACACAACCTTGGATTTGCGGATCGCGTCCAGAAGGGAGGTCTTGCCGTGATCGACGTGACCCATGATCGTCACCACCGGCGGACGCGGCTGCATTGTCGCAGTGTCATCTTCCGTGGTGAACAGACCTTCTTCAACGTCGGCCTCGGAGACACGTTTCACGGTGTGTCCCATTTCCTCGGCAATCAATTCCGCGGTATCGGCATCGATCACGTCGTTGATCTTGAGCATCTGCCCCTGCTTCATCAGCAGCTTGATCACATCGACCGCACGCTCCGCCATACGGTTGGCGAGTTCCTGGATCGTGATCGCCTCAGGCAGCGTGACCTCGCGCGAAATCTTTTCACGCACGACCTGCTGCTGACCGCGCTTGGCCTTCTCCTGCCGGCGGCGCATGGACGCAAGCGACCGTGCCCGCTGTCCGTCATCACCGCCGGTTGCGGCGGAAATGGTCAGCTTTGACCGGCGGCGGTCTTCTCCGCCGCGCGGGCGCGTCGTCGGTGCGGGCGCCTGCTTCGGACGCTTGACAGCGCGCAGACCCTTGTTCGCCCGGTCATCCTCGGCAGCCGGCTGCTGTTCCGTTTTGGCGCGGGGCGCCGCCGGGGCAGCGCGTCGTCCCATATCGTCGAGATTGCGCGGCTTGCCGGCATTCGGCGCTGCAGGCCTGCGGGCGGGCTGCCTGCCGGCGTCGGCAGCAGCGGGCTGACGGTCGCCTGCAGGCGCGACGTCAGCACCTGCGTCCTGTCCGGCAGCAGCCGTGCTCTCCGCGACCTGTGCCTGTTCTTCCGCCTGGCGTGCCTCTTCGGCTTCGCGCTTGGCGCGCTCCTCGGCTTCAACCTTTGCACGCGCCTCTTCGTCCGCCTGGCGCTGAGCGGCTTCGGCGGCCATGCGCTTTTCGTCTTCGGCGCGCTGCTTGCGTTCCTCGACTTCACGCTCCTTGGCCATCTGAAGCGCTGCGGCCCTTGCCGCTGCCTCTTCCTTGGTCAGGGTGCGCAGCACGTTGCCGTTGCCTTTCTGGCGTTGCCCGGATGCGGACCGGCGCGCCTGTTTTGCCGCTTGCGCGTCAGGCTGCTGCGGCTTGCGCGGAGCTTCCGCAGGCCGCTCAAGGCGCTGCGTGGTCGGCGCCGGAGCCTCGGCCTTCGGTTCCTGCCCCGGGATGACAACACGGCGCTTCTTCTTCTCCACGACAACGGCCTTCGACCGGCCGTGCGAGAAGGATTGCCGAACAGTTCCCTGATCGCCACCGCCCCGCTTTAGGCCAAGCGTCTTGCCACGCTCAACGCTGATTGTCTTGTCGCCCGGATTTTTCGTATCGCTCATATTGCCTTCAGTCCTGCGCAACCGCCCTGCTATGCGTTGCTATTTTCGTCACTTGCAGCGGAATAACCGCGAAAACGCTCCATGTCACGCACTCGTGCAAGAAAGTTTTCGCTCGCATGCCCCGCAAGCAGTGCAGCATGTATCACATTTGACCGGCCCAATGCCAAATCCAATTGGGTCGAATCGAACAAACGGACGATTTGGCACCCGTTTGCGAGTTCTTCTTTACCGGCTGCCACAGCCGCCAGTTTTCGCACACCGTCCCCGGCCGCGTCCGAGGCATGGATCAACCCGACGACAGTATCCCGCCGCAGGGCCGCTTCAACTTTCGCGTAGCCGGTGACAAGTTCACCAGCCTTGCGCGTCAGGGAAAGTGCCTGAAGCGCCGACCTTTCGAGGAGCGCTCCGACGCGTTCCACAAGGCCCGGTTCCACAAGGGCCTCACATTTGAACCCCCGGCCGAACACCTTCTTCCTGTTCTTTTCGGCAACGGCAACACTTTCTTCCGTTGCCGTCACCCAGACGCCGCGTCCAGGCAGCGCCCGTTTCAGATCCGGCACCACCTGTCCATCGGGATCAAGCACGAACCGGATCAGCGAGCTTACGGGCCGAACCTCCCTGGTCACGGCACATTGCCGTTCGGTTGGTTCATTCTTCCTTGGCACGCCGCCACTCCTTCAGATCAACCGAAAGTCACCCCAGCGCGGCCGGTGCGCTTTCGCACGATCCATTTCCTTCAGGCGGCTACCGCCGTCCTCAGCCGTTCAGAATGGCGCCGGCAGGCACTTCCTGTTCGGCCACTTCCTCAACTGCCTCAACGTCTTCCTCGACCTCTTCGGCCTCGGCGGACATCGCTGCAAGCTCTTCTTCGGTGATCCAGCCGGCTGCGAGACGCGCCGCCATCACCATGTTTTCAGCTTCCGCGCGGGAGACATCAAGACCAGTCAGCGCGCCATCGAAACGCTTGGTCTCGCCATCCTTGCGCTCGGTCCAGCCGACAAGATCGTCAGCCGCACATCCGGCAAGATCTTCCATCGACTTGATGTCGTCCTTGCCCAGCGCAACAAGCATCGCGGTGGTCAGGCCGTCAATTGTCCGCAAATCGTCGGACACGCCGAGTTCGAGGCGTTCCTCGTCAAGCTTGGCCTCCAGCTCACCCAGGTAATCCCGGGCGCGCGCCTGGATTTCAACCGCCGTGTCATCATCGAAGCCCTCGATCATGGAGATTTCCTCGATCTCCACATAGGCGACTTCCTCGACAGAGCTGAAACCTTCGGTCGCCAGCAGCTGGCCGACCATTTCGTCCACGTTGAGCGCCTCCATGAAGAGCTGGGACCGCTCCATGAATTCCTTCTGGCGGCGATCCGATTCTTCCTGCTCGGTCATGATGTCAATGGCCCAGCCGGTCAGCTGCGACGCAAGGCGCACATTCTGGCCACGACGGCCGATCGCAAGTGACAGTTGGTCATCGGGAACGACAACTTCAATACGCTCCGCATCCTCGTCGAGAACAACCTTGGCAACTTCTGCGGGCTGCAGCGCGTTGACGATGAACGTGGCGGCTTCCTCATTCCAGGGAATAATGTCGATCTTTTCGCCCTGGAGCTCGCCCACCACGGCCTGAACACGGCTGCCGCGCATACCGACGCAGGCGCCGACCGGGTCGATGGACGTGTCTTTCGAGATCACCGCGATCTTCGCGCGCGAACCGGGATCCCGCGCGACCGACTTGATTTCAATCACGCCGTCATAGATCTCCGGCACTTCCTGCGCGAACAGCTTGGCCATGAACTGCGGATGCGTCCTGGAGAGAAAGATCTGCGGCCCGCGCTGTTCGCGGCGCACGTCGTAGATGAACGCCCGGATGCGGTCACCGGTCCGGAAAATCTCGCGCGGGATCAGTTCGTCCCGCCGCACGATGCCCTCGCCGCGCCCGAGGTCGACAATCACGTTGCCGTATTCAGCCCGCTTGACGACGCCGTTGATGACTTCGCCGACGCGGTCCTTGTACTCTTCGTACTGGCGGTCGCGCTCGGCTTCGCGCACCTTCTGCACAATCACCTGCTTTGCGGATTGCGCGGCGATGCGTCCGAAATCGAGCGGCGGCAGAGGCTCGGCGATAAAGTCACCGAGACTTGCTTCCGGGTTGCGCGCCTGGGCATCTTCAAGCGAAATATCGGTGGAGACGTTCTCAACGACTTCCACGACCTGAAGCAGCCGTTGCAGACGGATTTCACCGGTCTTCGGATTGATCTCGGCGCGGACCTCGGTTTCGGTGCCGTATCGGGAGCGGGCAGCTTTCTGAATTGCGTCTTCCATCGCATTGATCACGATCATCCGGTCAATGGATTTTTCCCGGGCGACCGCATCAGCAATTTGCAGCAGTTCCAGCCGGTTTGCGCTGATTGCCATATTCCACTCCTCTTGCGCCAGGTTCTCGTCCTGGTTTTTGGCGCGTGTCCTTTCGCCGCCGAGCCGAAGACTCAGTTGGGCGTGTTGTCCTGTATCAGGTCTTCTTCCTGGCTTCTTGCCGCAAGTGCAGCCTTTTCCGCCTGAAGAGCCGCGGTTATCAAATCATCCGTGAGAACGAGCTTGGCTTCGCCGATATTCTCCAGCGGCAACGACACAGTGTCGTTTTCGCCTGCAGCAACATCGGGAAGCCGTAATTTCGCGTTGCCGTCCTCGGTCCCGATCAATGTTCCCCTGAACCGTTTCCGGCCCTCAAGCATCACAGCCATGTCCACCTTGAGCTCGTGGCCGGCCCAGCGGTTGAAATCGCCGGCGCGAACCAGAGGGCGGTCGATACCGGGCGACGACACTTCCAGATGGTAGGCCCGGTTGATCGGGTCCTCCACATCCAGTGCCGGAGAGACGGTGCGGCTGATCGTTTCACAATCTTCGACGGTCATCGTACCGTCCGGGCGCTCGGCCATGATCTGCAGCGTGCAGCCGTTTGCAGCGCTGATCTTGGTGCGCACAAGACGATAACCGAGATCCTCGATCACCGGCTCAACAATCGCGGCAACGCGGGCATCAAGGCCCTGTTCCGTAACTATTCTTGGTTCGTGTGCGCTCACACTTGGCTCCTGCTAAACCGTTGCCGGTCTTTCATGTCGGATGCGCCCGATTGTCGGTCTACATTAAGGCTATCCTGCTTGGGTCGATTGCCTCTGGCCGGCACCTAAACAAAAAAGAGCGGGTCCCCGTCGGGCCCACTCTCAAATGCTCTGATGAAGCCGTTTGAGGTGAAACACGGGCTGTATAACGCCAAAGGCAGTGCCAGCGCAAGTGTCCGATCTGAAATCGTCCAAAGAACTTGAAAGCTGCGGACCGGCGTGAGCGTTGGCGGCGCGCTGCCAAGCACACTCAAATCCGGCGAAACGAAAGATACCGGCCCGTGCGGCCTTCGCGGATTGCCTTGGCCTCGTAGCGTGTACCGGGCCAGCCCTGCCAGGGCGTTTTCCAGTCGGCCGCCGTTTCGGCCAGCCATTCGAACTGCGCATGGTCCCGGCAGTGGCGCAGCGTCCAGTCGATATAGGTATCGATGTCGCTGGCGAACCGGAACGCGCTGCCCGGCTTCAGGACCCGGGCATAGCGATCGAGATTCTGTTCGTTGATGAAGCGCCGCTTCCAATGCCGCTTCTTCGGCCAGGGGTCCGGGTAGAGCTGATAGGCAAGATCCAGCGAGGCGTCGGGAAGCCAGTCGAGGACATTGACCGCATCGTCGGCGTAAAGGCGAACATTTTGCAGATCTTCCGACACGACTGAGGCAACCGTTTTCGCCATGCTGCCCACGAACGGCTCGATTCCGATGAATCCGGTCTGGGGTTCCGTCCGGGCACGGTGCAAAAGGTGTTCGCCGCCGCCGAACCCGACTTCCAGGCAAACGGTCGCCACGTCCGCTTCAAACAGGTCCGCCAGGTCCCGGGGTGCGGGGACACTCAGGTCAAGCGCCAGGCGCGGCAGTGCGTTTTCCATGAGCGCTTCGCGGCGCGGGCTTAAAGGCTTACCCTTGCGGCGGCCGAAGAAGGACCCTTCGTATCGATCTGTCATGGTTTGCCGGTGCAGTCTTTACATACGGCAGACCGCCGGTACGGGACCGGCGGCCTGTATTTTCACAAGCCAATGAACGGCGCGGCGTTACCCGGCAAGTGGGCGCAAAGCGTCGACGAGATCCGTCTTTTCCCAGGTGAAGCCGCCGTCGGCATCCGGCTGACGGCCAAAATGACCGTAAGCAGCGGTACGTTCGTAGATCGGGTTGTTCAGCTTAAGATGCTCGCGAATGCCGCGCGGGCTCAGACCCATGACCTCACGGAGCGTGGTCTCAAGCCTGGCTTCGTCGCACCGTCCCGTGCCGTGCAGATCAACGTAAACCGAAAGCGGATCGGAAACGCCGATCGCGTAGGACAGCTGGATCGTGCACCGGTCCGCCAGGTCTGCGGCCACCACGTTTTTCGCCAGATAGCGCGCAGCGTATGCAGCAGACCGGTCAACCTTGGTCGGGTCCTTGCCGGAGAATGCACCGCCGCCATGCGGCGCAGCGCCACCATAGGTATCAACAATGATCTTCCGGCCGGTCAGACCTGCATCGCCATCGGGACCGCCGATCACGAAAGCGCCGGTTGGGTTGACGTGCCATTCGGTTTCACCGGTGATCCAGCCATCGGGAAGCGCTGTGCGGATATAGGGGTCGACAATCCGGCGCACATCCTCGGAGGTCAGTGCCGGATCCAGGTGCTGTGTCGACAGAACGATCGACGTCGCCGCCACGGGCACGCCGTTTTCATAGCGAACGGTCACCTGACTTTTCGCATCCGGGCCCAGCGCCGGTTCCTTGCCGGACTTGCGGGCGTCGGCCAGGAGGCTGAGGATCTTGTGCGAGTAGAGTATGGGAGCCGGCATCAGTTCTTCGGTTTCGCGACACGCGTATCCGAACATGATCCCCTGGTCGCCCGCGCCTTCGTCCTTGTTGCCGCCCGCATCAACGCCCTGGGCGATATGCGCCGACTGGCCATGAAGATGAACGGCAACGTCGCAGTTCTCCCAATGGAACCCATCCTGCTCATAGCCGATGTCCTTGATGGCCATCCGCGCAAGATGCGCAATATACTCGTTGGTGATGCCTGCCGGTCCCCGGGTTTCGCCGGCGATCACGACACGATTCGTGGTGGCAAGCGTTTCGCACGCGACGCGTGCTTCCGGCATTTCACGAAGATATGCGTCGACGACGGCATCTGAGATTCGGTCGCAAACTTTGTCCGGATGTCCTTCTGAAACGGACTCGGACGTAAAAAGATAATTCTGACGTGCCATTGGCGATCGTCCTTCTGGGAATGAATATGAATGAAGCGGCGAGTAATTTCGCCGCTTCGGGTGCATCAATCTTTGAAGTTTTTCGTCGCGTCAAGCGCGTTTTGAAATTATTCTTACTCGTCACCGGCTAGAGAACGAACCAGATCGACGATCCGGCGCCTCACCTTCGGATCCTCGATCCGCACGAACGCCTTGTTCAGGGACAGCCCTTCCGAGGACGAGAGGAAGTCGACGACATATGACGTCGGCTGCGTTTCGCCAAAGCCCTCGGCCTCTTCCGGCGTGCCCGGAGCATCCTCGAAGAAGAACGACACCGGAACTTTCAGTATTGTCGCAATATGCTGCAACCGGCTGGCGCCGATCCGGTTTGTACCCTTTTCGTATTTTTGAATCTGCTGAAAGGTGATGCCGAGGCTTTCACCCAGTTTTTCCTGACTCATTCCAAGCATCATTCGCCTCAGGCGAACACGGCTACCAACGTGTATATCGATCGGATTTGGAGACTTTTTACTGGGCATGTACGTCGCTCTTTCTTCTTTTTGCGGCGAATGTCCGCTCATATCAGATCGTACAAGCTCTCCGTGGTCCTCCCACAAGACCGAAGAGACTGAAGCAAGCCCGCAACCCCTAGCTTGTACATGAATCAGCCTTCAATCGGCTGTTTCACGGTTGTATCACACTTCGATCACTCAACTCAAACAAAAATTATCAATTATAACGCGAGTAGCGGTTGTATTTTGCAAATATTGCAAATCCGACAAGTGTTATTGAAATAATCAGTGCCGGCACATCGCCAAAAATCTCATAGATAGTTGTGCCCAATCGCTTTGGTAGACCGGCATCTACGATACCTCGTTCAAAAACTTTCAATTCATCGACAACGGCTCCATATCCATCTACGACAGCCGAAATGCCCGTATTTGCTGCCCTCACAAGCGGCAATCCCGTCTCAATCGCACGCATGCGCGCTTGTGCGAAATGCTGGTAGGGACCGGGTGTGCGCCCGAACCAGGCATCATTCGTCACGTTCAAGAGGAAAGACGGGTCATCAGGCGTTGCAGAAACGAAACCCGGAAAAATTGCTTCGTAGCAAATCAATGGTAGAAAACTGAAATCACTGGTGGTGGAGAGTACACGCTGGTGGTAGCCGGCCTCGAAACCCTCGATCGGCCCGGCAAGATTCGTAAAACCAATATTTTCAAGCAGCGTCCTGAACGGAACGTATTCGCCAAAAGGGACCAGCCGGACCTTGTCATAGATGCCTTTGACGGTGCCATCGCCACCCACGACATAAACACTGTTGAAATAGACCGGTCCGGAAGCGCCGGCTTCAACTCTCACCGCCCCGGTGACGAGTTCCGTGTTGTCTCCCAGGACCTGTCCGATGCGGAACAGGGCTCCCGGCTCCTGCGTCAGGAGAAACGGCAAAGCCGATTCGGGCCAGACGACCAGCCTGGGCTGCCCGACACGTGCAGCGCCCCCCAGAGGGGCTTCCGTCATGTCGAGATAGGTCTGAAAAATCTCGTCCCTGAGTTCCGGCCGCCACTTGTCCTTCTGGTCGATCGAGGGCTGCACGATCCTGACATCCAGGGATGTGTATTCCACTTCCGCCGTCCAGGTCCGGACAAACCCGAAGGTCAAAACAGCCAGAAAGGCAACAGCTGCAAGCGACACGGCCCGCAAGCGCTGACCCACGGGCCTCGCGTCGGCGAGCATGGCGGGCGCGGCGCTGATCGCGACAACGAGAAAGGTCATTCCGTAGACGCCGAACAGGCTTGCTGCCTGAGACAGGCCCAGGTTGCCGGAAACGCCATAGCCGAATGCATTCCATGGGAACCCGGTCAACACATGCCCCCGGACCCAGTCGGAGAGCGTCAAACAGGCTGCCAGCAGCAAGATCCTGCGGAACTGGTCGCTCCAGAGCAGGGCCGCAAGCGCGACGCCCAGCGCGGTAAAAAACGCCAGACCGGCCGGCATCGCCAGCACTGCGAACGGCAACAGCCAGGCAAATCGGTCGGCTTCGACAAGAAATGCCGCGCCAATCCACCACAGGCCGGCGAGAAAATAACCGAAACCGAACAGCCAGCCGAGAAAGAAACCCGTGCGAAAGCGCGTGCCGTTCTGCTGTCCGTCAACTTCCAGAGCGCCATCCAGAAGCCATACAAAACAGGGAAATGTCAGCAACAGAACCGGCGACCATCCGAACGGGGGGAGGGCAAGGGCGGTCAACGCACCGCAAAGGACGGCGAGAAGCCGGCGCTGCCACCCCCAGGCCAACAGAAACGTGTTCGGCAGAAAAGTCAGTCTTTGTGTGAGCCAGTGCATCAAATCCGAATCCCCAGGTGAGGACTGGAGAGTCGTCGGCTCATGGCAGGCCGGTCAAGTACAATTATGAAGACCGGACCTAGAGCATTTTCCGACCAATTTGGGTCATTTGACCGAGGCCCTTTTTCGCGCTGGCGAGACGGTTCGCCCGCCGCGGTGTTTCCCACCACAAGGGTGGACCAACGATGCCAGAGCGGAAAAGGGCCCGGCCAATCTTGATGTTTGTCGCTTGAATACGTTCCACAATAGGTGAGAATATCGAGCCCATCGGCGGCGTTGTGCCACTTGCACGATGCACCGCATCGCGCTTCGTGACTCGCCTGACCGAGTGAACCGGATATCCTCATCAAATGATCCAAATTGGTCGGAAAATGCTCTAGCCTTCCAGCGGTTCCTACCGATCCGCCAAGGTGTCACCGGGCCCGGCCTGACTGTTTTCCGGCTGTCCCGTTCCGGGTTTCTTCGTCCGGCGGCGCAACTCCTGGGGCCGGGCTTCAGCCCGCTTGCGGCGGATCTTGAGACGCTTGATCCGTCTCGGATCGGCATCCATCACCTCGAATTCGAATCCCGGCACTTCGTCCGGGACATACAGCAGTTCGCCGCGGACCGGGACGCGGCCGACCGACACATAAAGCAGCCCACCGAGCGTATCGACGTCTTCGGAGATTTCACCGCCCGACAATTTTGTTCCAAGAACTTCGTCCAGGTCTTCCAGCGGCAGCCGCGGATCAGCTATCCAGACACCCTCACCCGCAGAGACGAGCATGGCCTCTTCGTCTTCGTCATGCTCGTCCTCAATGTCGCCGACAACCTCTTCAACCAGATCCTCGAGCGAGACAAGACCGTCGGTCCCGCCATACTCGTCAATCACGACTGCCATCTGAATTCGGCCGGCCTGCATCTTTGCCATGAGATCCGTCGCCGGCATGGACGGCGGTACAAAAAGCAGGTTCCGCAGCAGATCCGTTTCCTTCAGCGTGACCGACAGGTCCACGCAGGAGAGATCAAGATCCGGTGTGTTGTGCCCCTTTCGGGCTGCCGTGCCTGGCAGAGGCTCATTTTTGGCGTCTGTGGTATCAGCATTTTCCACAGTGGTTGTGTTTTTACTCTTTGCACCCTGCTCTGCAATGAAGGCCATGAGATCCTTGATGTGGACCATGCCGCGCGGATCGTCGAGCGTATCCTCGTAGACGGGCATACGGGAATGACCGCTCTTTTGAAACAATTCCATCAAGCGGCTCAGGCTGGTATCCAGGTCGACCGCATCAATGTCCGCACGCGGGATCATCACGTCATCCACACGCAGCTCGCGCAGGCGCAGGATGTTGCCAAGCAGCAAACGTTCTTCGGGAGAAAAAGCCGTATCGCCGCTGCCGTCGCGCGCGAGTTCGTCTTCCAGATTTTCGCGCAGGCTCGATGACTGGCGCCCCAAGCGCAAAATGCGTTTGAGATTTTCAAGAAAGGCCGCAGTGCGCTGCGGCTTCGGCTGTTGCGGATCTTCTCCGTCGGAAGATTGCCCGGAAGTCGCGGTCGTGGACTCGCTCTCCGGACTTTGCGGTTCAACTGCGCTCATCATTTATCAATACAAGAACTTTGTGCCCCATGATGCCACCTAATTGCCGTCAACCACAAGAGGGCTGCCAGCGTAAGGATCATCAATGCCTAACGACGCAAGTATGGTTTTCTCAAGGCCTTCCATCAACTCGGCCTCTTCGTCGGTCTGATGATCATAGTCGAAAAGGTGTAGCAAACCATGAACAGTGAGATGGGAAAGATGATCGGAGAAATCAACACCCATATCGCGCGCCTCGCGGTCTATGGTCTCGAAGCCGAAGACGATATCCCCCAGAAGCGGACCGTAGACGTCATCGACCGGATCACTTCCGGGAAAGGAAAGAACATTCGTCGGTTTGTCCTTGTCTCTCCATTGACCGTTCAACTTGCGGATGGCTTCATCGTCCGTGAACAGCAGCGACACCTCGCTGTTGTCCGTGACCTGCAGCTTGCCCGTCGACAGGGTTGCCCGAATTGCCGCATCGGCGAGACGGACCAGATCCTCCTCACCCGGCCAGCCGCCGGCTTCCAGGAAGACATCGATCACAAATCCTTCCGGGAGAGCAGAGGTCATTTGCCGCCGTTTCAGGAGCTTGCCGCCTTACGGGGACCGGCGGCAGGTTCCTCGCGCTGCCGCTCGGCATAGCGCCGCTCGCGTGCTTCGGAATCCTCACGGGACGCATTGTCGTATGCGGTCACGATCCGTCCGACGAGTTCGTGACGCACAACATCGGTCTCATTGAAGCGAACATGGGCAACGGCCGGAATGTCGGTCAGCAGGCCAAGCGCCTCGCGCAAACCGGACTTCTGCCCCGCGGGAAGATCGATCTGGCTCGGATCGCCGGTGACGATCATCTTCGACCCATCGCCGAGGCGCGTCAGAAACATCTTCATCTGCATCGACGTGGTATTCTGCGCTTCGTCGAGGAGAACGACGGCGTTCGACAATGTCCGACCGCGCATGAAAGCCAGCGGCGCGACTTCGATCATCCCCGACTGGAGACCCCGATCCACCTTCTCCGCGGGCATCATTTCGTAAAGCGCATCGTAGATCGGACGCAGGTAGGGATCGACCTTGTCCTTCATTTCGCCCGGCAGGAACCCGAGGCGTTCGCCGGCTTCAACCGCGGGGCGGGACAGGATCAGGCGTGCGACGTCACCGCGCTCCAGCAGCGCGGCGGCATAGGCGACAGCCAGAAAGGTCTTGCCGGTACCGGCCGGACCGGTCCCGAAAATCAGGTCCGCCCGGTCCATCGAGCGGATATAGGCGTCCTGTGTCGGCGTACGCGCGACGATTGTCTTGCGGCGCGTGGCGATCTGCGCAAAAGCCAGCCGGGATCTCGGTTCCAGGGTCGGCAAAGGCAATTGCGCTTCGGCAGCGGCAGCCATGCGCAGCGCGCCGTCCACGTCGCCCGGGTGAACTTCCTGTCCCTGCAGCAGCCGCTGATAAAGCGCCTCGAGCGCACTTCTCGCCTGTGAACACCCGGCCTGCGACCCCTTCAGGGTCACCTGATTGCCCCTGGCGATGGCGTCGACCCCGAGCCGCTGCTCGATCAAGGCAAGGTTCTGGTCGAACTGGCCGAAGAGATCACCGATCAGACGGTTGTCTTCAAACGCAAGGACAACATGGGTTGCATCGGATGCCGAGGCCGCTGCTTGATCAGACTGTTTGCGTGAGGAAGAAGAACTCTCGCGCGTCAAATGACGTCTCCTTTAAGCCGTAGCGGCCGTGACCGTCTCTGCATTTTCACGACCATTGTGCCCGCCAATCAGTTGCCCGAACAGCGAATTAGACCCGATCCTGACGATTTCCACCGCTTGTATGCTGCCGATGAGAGCCTCGGGCGCATCCAGTTGCACCGGCTGCAGCCATGGCGACTTGCCCACCAGTTGCCCCTCGTTGCGGCCCGTTTTCTCCAGAAGAACGTCGCAGACCATTCCGAACCTGGATTCGTTGAAGGCTTTCTGCTGGGCGTTCACCAGCGCCTGAAGCTCGGCAAGCCGTGCGGACTTGACCTCCTCCGGAACCTGATTCTCCATCGCCGCCCCCGGCGTGCCCGGACGCTGACTATACTTGAAGGAGAAGGCCGACCCGTATCCAACCCGCCGGATCAGGTCCATGGTGTCCTCGAAATCCCGATCCGTCTCGTCCGGAAAACCGACGATGAAGTCTCCCGACAGGGCAATCTCCGGAGACGCGTCGCGGATCCGGTCTATCAGGCGGAAATACTCGTCCCTGGTGTGGCGGCGGTTCATGGATTTCAAAATCTTGTCGGATCCGGATTGCACTGGAAGATGCAAGTAAGGCATCAGGCTCTTCAAGTCGCGGTGCGCGTCGATCAGCTCATCATCCATGTCACGCGGATGGCTGGTGGTGTAACGGAGCCGATCCAGTCCGTCGATTTCCGAGAGCCGACGCAGGAGGCGGCCAAGGCCCCAGCTCGATCCGTCCGCTGCTTCGCCGTGATAGGCATTGACATTCTGTCCCAGAAGCGTGACTTCGCGCACGCCCGCGGCCGCCATACGCTCGGCCTCCGAAACGATCTGCTCGACCGGGCGCGAAACCTCCGCTCCCCGGGTATAGGGCACGACACAGAAGGTGCAGAACTTGTCACAGCCTTCCTGAACCGTCAGGAAGGCCGACGGCGCACGTTTCAGAACCCGGGTCTGCGCGCGTTCGGACAGATGGCCGAATTTCGCATCAATGTCGAATTCGGTTTCGACAACCTTGGTGCCCTTCCGGGCCTTGTCCAGAAGACCGGGCAGCTGGTGGTAGCTCTGCGGTCCGACCACCAGATCGACGATCGGAGCGCGCCTGGAAATCTCCTCGCCTTCCGCCTGCGCGACACAGCCGGCAACGCCGACCATCATGTCCTTGCCGGATTTTGCGCGTGCTTCCTTGACCTTTCGGATTCGGCCGAGCTCGGAATAGACCTTTTCGGCTGCCTTTTCCCGAATGTGGCAGGTGTTGAGGATGACCAGATCGGCATCTTCGAGCGTGTTTGTGGCCTCGTATCCCTCAGGTCCAAGGACGTCGGTCATGCGCTCGCTGTCATAGACATTCATCTGGCAGCCGTAGGTGCGGACAAACACCTTGCGCGTGTTGCCCCCGGCAGCCGGTCCGGCATCGTTTTCGGAAACGGCTTTTCCGTTCATTTCCTGATCTTGTTCAGGGCGGCTTGTCATTCGCTTCTCGTCGCCTCGCTCTCGCGGCAAAAATGTCCAGGTGGTCTTTCGTCCGGGTCATTGACACGGCAAATCGCCGGTCCGCTCAATCCGACACGGCCTCAACAGCACCGCCGTATAGCGGCATTCAATTTCCGGCGCCAGCTTTATCGGGTTTTTCGTCGTTTGAGAAGGATGCCGGTTCGTCGGCAGCTGCCTGTTCCGGCGGCTCGACCGGCTTCTGAAGCAAGGAAGCGATCGTAAGGGCGCGCACCTCGCGCTCCAGTTTCCGGGTCAACGCCTTGCGATCTGTCGTCCTGTCGACAAGCACGGGCTCTCCCCAGGTCACGACAACATCGAGCGCGCCGCGCGTGAATATCCCCCACAAATGGCCAGGCAATTCCATGTCGCCATACCAGGCGACATGCGGGCGATGGGCGCGCCCCATGGGAAGACCATAGAACCCCTGATAGGCGACGGACAGCGGCTGGACCCAGACGGTTGCGCCGTCTTCATCGCCGATTGCACGCGTGGCCGCACCCAGCAGCGCGGAGCGGAACGGCAAAACACAGTTGCCGTCGTTCGACGTGCCTTCCGCAAACAGAACCATGACGTCACCCGCGGCCATACGCTCGGCAATCTCGTCCGCGGCCTGGCCCGTCTCCGTTCGCTTTGTCCGGTTCACGAACACGGTGCGCTGCAGTCTGGCCAGCAGGCCGAAGACCGGCCAGCCGGAGACCTCGGACTTGGCGATGAAGGAAAGCGGAACGAGCGAGCCAAGCACCGTGATATCGACCCAGGAGGCGTGATTTGCCGCGATGAGCAGCGGCCTGTCCCGGGCCGGGTGCCCAATCTGAAGAACCTTGATGCCGACGAGGCGCGCCGCGATCCTGTGCCAGATCTCCGGCAGTATTTCCTGGCTGCGGAGACCGAATTTCATCGACAGCCACTGAAGCGGTATCAGGACAAGCGAGACAATCGTGAGAACAGCGATGATGCAGACGGCCTTGACCTCAGCCATCGCCTTTTTCATCCCGGGGCCGTTCCAGGGGAACGCCGTAGAGCTCGAGCCGGTGATCGACCAGCTTGTATCCCAGCTTCCTGGCGATGAATTCCTGCAGGGCCTCTATTTCCTCGTTGCGGAACTCGATGACCTGTCCGCTGCGCAGGTCAATCAGGTGGTCATGATGCTCGTCGGGGACCGTTTCATAGCGTGAGCGACCGTCCCTGAAATCGTGACGTTCGATCATGCCGGCATCCTCGAACAGCTTGACGGTACGATACACGGTGGAAATGGAAATGCCGGGGTCTATGGCAACAGAGCGGCGGTAGAGTTCCTCGACGTCGGGATGTTCGTCGGACGCTGCCTCGATCACAGTTGCTATGACGCGGCGCTGTTCGGTCATGCGCATGCCCTTTGCAACACACATTTCCGTCAGCGTTGTCTGCCGCTCGTCCGTCATTTGGTCGCCGCCTGATGATTGATCGGAATTTTCGTAGCACAGCGCTTAACGAAGATCGATCCGCATGACAAGCGCTGTCCCGTCCCCTTCACTGTCGCCGTAATATCCCTTTCGCCGGCCCACCTCGCGGAAACCCAGGCCCTTGTAGAGCAGAAGCGCGGACTCGTTGGACGCGTCGACTTCCAGGAACAGGTGACTGCACCTGTCCGCGTAGAGGCGGAACAGGCCGGCTTCCATCAGCTTCTTGCCGATCCCCCTACCGCGCTGGCGCGGATGAACGGCAACTGTGATCACTTCCGCCTCGTCCGCTGCCGTGCGCAAGATAAGGAAGCCGAGCGGCGCACGGGTTCCATAGGGACTGGCACGACGGGCAACGAGCATGGTGACACCGTCCTGCGCCTTCATCCGGGCAAGTTCCTCGGCATTCCATTTGTTCGGAAAAGAGGCTGCGTGGATTTCGGCAATCTTCGGCAGGTCTTCGTCCAGCGCCACTTCCACGACCGGCGGCTGGGTCCAGAACCACCAGAAACTCATTGCCGTTCAATCCTTCCCCTGGTCTGCGGTGTCGCATCCGGCGGCCGCAGGTAAAGCGGTGATGGTGAAGCCGTGACCGGATCGGCGAGAAGCCCGAGTTCCGCGACATCGCGAATGCCCGGAAATCCGGCCCGGGAGACAATCTGTTCGCCAGGCAGGTCAAGCTCGGAGGCAACCCTGTCGGCAGCAGATCCCGCCAACCTTATGCATTTCGGCATGGAGGCCGCAAGATCGGAGATCGTGCGGACCGACGCCTCGCCGGTTTTCGAGCCGGCCGCATCGAATTCCTGGCAATAGACTTCGTCACCCTTTCCGGTGAGAGCGACCAGAAGCGGCGCACCTCCGTCCATCGGTGCGGATGCGCGGGCAATCGCGGCCAGCGTCGTGATTCCCACAACGGGCTTGCCCAGAACGAGACCGAAACCGCGCGCCACGGCCAGACCGACGCGAAGACCCGTGAAGCTTCCCGGACCGATCGTAACGACAACACGGTCAAGATCGGAAAAAGCAGTGGATGTCTCCGCCATGACTTCGCCGATCATGTCCATCAGCCGCTCTGCATGGCCCCGGCCGATCTCCTCGCCAAAGGCCTCAAAGCAGGCGCTATCGGTGCCGTCGTCGAGAACCGCGGCAGCGCAATTGGCCAGTGCTGTGTCGATCGCAAGTACACGCATGTCAATGCACCTACCCCGCCGCGCCGCCGCTGTCGAGCCGAGCTTTGGGCCTAATCCCAATTGCGGGCTTGCGGTGCGCAGTGAATGCTGAAACACAAACAAAAAACCCGGCTGAAAAGCCGGGCCTTTGAAAACATGGGGAAAATCGCTTCAGATCGGACGAACTTCCTCAACTTCCGGCACGAAATGGCGAAGCAGGTTCTGAATGCCGTGCTGAAGTGTTGCGGTCGAGGACGGGCAGCCGGCGCACGCGCCGCGCATGGACAGATAGACAATGCCTTCCTTGAACCCCTTGAAGGTGATGTCACCGCCATCCTGGGCCACCGCCGGACGAACACGCGTTTCCAGCAGTTCCTTGATCGTTTTCACCGTTTCCTCGGTGCCTTCATCGAAGAACTCACCTTCCTCGATATCCTCGACCTGACCTGCCGCCATGACAGGCTGACCCGACATGAACTGCTCCATGATCACCCCAAGAATGGCGGGTTTCATGTGTTGCCAATCCGTGTCGTCCTTGGTCACGGTCACGAAGTCGTGGCCGAAAAAGACCGCGGCCACGCCGGGTACATCGAAGAGCCTTTCTGCCAAAGGCGATGCGCCGGCATCTGCCTTGGACCGGAAATCATAGGTTCCCTCCTGAAGGACAACGCGGCCCGGGAGGAATTTGAGCGTGGCCGGATTCGGCGTCGCTTCGGTTTGAATGAACATTTTTCTTGTCCTTGCGTTTGAACAACGCGTCCGTTTCGACAGGTGCCTCGCGCCTCAACCTCATCGCAAAACACCGATGGGTTCTTGTAACCCATCTCGCAGCAGTTTGGAATAGTTAAAAACTAGATAGGTCTTTGTCCCGCGCGATCAAGTTCCACCGCCACTTTAGCCGTCCAACCGGCTAACGTCAGGCGAGCGCTGCGATCGAATCATCGTCCAGATTCCCCGGAACAATCGTCACCGGGATGGGAAAGGTGCCCGCGGACTTGCCTGCAATGGAAGAGACCAGCGGCCCCGGTCCTTCCGAACCCGTGCTCGCGGCGAGCACAAGAATTGCGATATCCGCATCGGCTTCGATCAATTCAAGGATCTCTTCGGACTTGGAGCCCTCCCGAACGACTGTCTCGGGTTCCGTTCTTGCGACCGAGCGCACCCGCTCCGCCGTTTTCGCGAGTGTCGCTTCGGCTTCTTCCAGCGCTTCGGCGCGCATGATATCTTCAACGCCGAGCCAGTGCTGGAAATCGCCGGGCGCAATCACGAAACAAAGCGTCACGACACCGCCGGTGCGCGCCGCCCGTTTCGCCGCATAGACAATTGCCCTGTCGCACTCGGGCGTTTCGTCGACCACGACCAGAAATTTCCGGCGATGGCCTTCCTCGTTGCTTTTGCGAATAGCTACCATGGCTGCATGCTGCCATTCGCGCGCGCGCATCGCAAGCGGCGAAATGGCCGCCTGCAACACCTGCCCGCTTAAAGGATGAACTTCGAGAGGTCGACGTTCTTGGCAAGGTCGCCGATGTTTTCCTTCACGAAATCAGCGCTGATCTCAACAACTTCGCCCGAACGGTCCGGTGCGGTGAAGGAAATCTCGTCAAGAATGCGCTCCATGACGGTCTGAAGGCGCCGGGCACCGATGTTTTCAACAGACGCATTGAGATCGACGGCAACGGACGCAATTTCGTCGATGGCGTCCTCGGTGAAGGCAAGCGTGACCTCTTCGGTTTCCATGAGGGCCACATACTGCTTGATCAGGCTGGCCTCCGGCTCCGTCAGGATCGCCTTGAAGTCGTCCTTGTTCAGCGCCCTGAGTTCGACGCGGATCGGCAGACGCCCCTGCAATTCGGGCAGAAGGTCGGACGGCTTGGCGACATGGAACGCGCCGGAGGCAATGAAGAGGATATGGTCCGTCTTGACCGGGCCGTGTTTCGTCGACACAACGGTGCCCTCGATCAGCGGCAACAGGTCCCGCTGCACGCCCTCGCGCGAAACGTCCGCCCCGGCCCTGCCTTCACGTGCGCAGATCTTGTCGATCTCGTCCAGAAAGACGATGCCCGAGTTTTCCACGAGCGCAATCGCCTCTTCGACAACCTTGTCCTCGTCAAGGAGCTTGTCCGATTCCTCGTTTATCAGCAGCTGGTAGCTGTCGCTCACGGTGGTCCGCTTGGTCTTGGTCTGGCCGCCGAAAGCCTTGCCGAGAAGGTCGGACATGTTCATGACGCCGACACTTGCGCCCGGCATGCCCGGCAGGTCGAAGCTCGGCATCTGCGCCTGGGCACGGACTTCAACCTCGATTTCCTTGTCGTCCATCTCGCCTTCACGCAATTTCGTGCGGAAGCTCTCACGCGTTGCCGGGCTCGCGTTTGCTCCGACAAGCGCGTCGAGAACACGCTCTTCGGCCAGGACATGAGCCTTGGCCTTGACCGCGTCGCGTTTCTTGTCGCGGATCAGGGTGATGCCGGCTTCGACAAGATCGCGAACAATCTGTTCAACATCGCGGCCGACATAGCCGACCTCGGTGAACTTGGTTGCCTCGACCTTGGTAAAAGGCGCGTTCGCCAGCTTGGCAAGACGGCGGGATATTTCCGTTTTGCCGACTCCGGTCGGGCCAATCATCAGGATGTTCTTGGGCAGAACCTCCTCGCGCATCTGTCCTTGCAGCTGCTGACGGCGCCAACGGTTGCGCAGGGCAATTGCCACGGCGCGCTTGGCGTCCTTCTGGCCAACGATATAGCGATCGAGTTCCGAAACGATCTCACGCGGGGAAAAATCCGTCATGTCTTATGACTTGCCTTCCGTGTTCTTGAATTCCATTAGCAAGCAGTCGTCCGTTTTTCCGACAAGTTCGGGGATCACCTCAAACCCGGCCTTGCGGTAACACCTGACTGCACGTTCGTTCTGCGGATCCGGATCGATCAGGATCCGGCCGTACCCTTCCTCAAGGAGCATCCGGACAAAGGCCCGGAGCGCCTCTGTTCCCAGTCCGGCCGACAGATCCTCCTGCAATCCGATCGACAGGTCCACACCGACGGCCTCTTCAGGCAGCAGGGACAACCAGGGATACTCAGCGGCATAGTCCGTATTCTGCTGGTCTCCTATGAACCAGACCTGGATGTAACCCTTGTCGCTGCCGTCCTTTTGAAAGATGTAGGGGCGTGTCGTGTCGCGTCCCTGCACCATGTCCTCAATGTAGCCGAGCTCCGTGTCCGGATCTCCCCACCACTTGCGCCAATGCGGCTTGTCGAGCCAGCGCGCCAGCAGGCAAAGATCTTCTTCCAGAACGGGGCGGAACGAGATCACGGCGGTTTACCCGGCCGTGTCGAGCGTCTCTACCGTGACACTTTCGTTCGTGTAGACGCAGATCTCGGCAGCCACCGCCATCGCCTTGCGGGCGATCGTCTCCGCATCGCAGTCGGTGTCGACCAGAGCCCGGCCCGCGGCCAGGGCATAGTTGCCGCCGGACCCGATACCCATGACACCGCCTTCCGGCTCCAGAACGTCGCCGGTCCCGGTCAGGACCAGGGACACGTTCTTGTCGGCTACCAGCATCATCGCTTCAAGACGGCGCAGATACCGGTCCGTGCGCCAGTCCTTGGCGAGTTCGACACAGGCCCGCATCAGCTGGCCCGGGTACTGCTCCAGTTTCGCTTCAAGGCGCTCGAACAGGGTAAAGGCATCCGCGGTCGCACCTGCAAATCCGGCAATCACCTCGCCCTTTGCGAGCAACCGTACCTTGCGTGCGGAATGCTTGATCACCGTCTGGCCAAGAGAGACCTGGCCATCACCGGCAATAACCACCTTGCCGTCCTTGCGCACCATCATGATCGTCGTCCCGTGCCATTGGGCCGGTTCGCGCGTTTCGCTCATTCATTCCTCTTGGGTTCATCAAGCTTCTTGGTATTTCAATGCTGCCGACCTATGTAGGCGGCCTTCGCGGCTTTTCCAAGAAATCAATTCGGTTCGCCGCAGCGGGGTTCCCGTCCGGAGCGCTTCAAAGCGAATGCGAGATCTCGATTTTGGTCATTCTCAAGAGGGCTTCGACAAGCTTGTCGAGCTGGCCGCTTATCCGCTCCTCGATCAGGTCGTCCTTGTCGTCAAAGGCCCCGGTCACCTTGGGAACGGACACCATCTGCGGAAGCACGAGCGCCCCGAGCCCCACTTCCAGGATGGTCCGCATCGCGATGAGGCCGCGCAGACCTCCGAAACCACCGGGAGATGCGGCACCGAGGGCGAATACCTTGTTCCGGTACGCCTCGCCCGGTTCCTTGACGCGGCTGATCCAGTCAAGCGTGTTCTTCAGGAGCGGCGTGATACCGGCGTTGTATTCCGGGCAGGCGAGGAACACGCCGTCATGGCCGGCGAAAAGCCGATGCAGTCGCCTGGCGTTTTCAGGCACACCGTTTTCCGCCTCATGATCGCCATCATAGATCGGCAGCGGGTAATCCTTCAGCGACAGATGTGTCACATCCGCGTCGAGGATCGACAGCCGCTTGGCCACCAGGGCCACAAGTTTCGCATTGTGTGATCCGCCCCGCACCGAACCTGAACAGACGATAATCTTCGGATTGCGCATCAAGAGACCCTTTTCGAACAACAGTGGCCAGGTAGATCACCTTGATATGGCAAACAGGGAGAGCTTATCCAGCCCCTGTATCCGGAAACGATCGGCGGCGGGCGCGGCCTGCGCCGCACCCGTCCCGCGTTTCGTTCAGAACAGGCTCGCGATGAAGCCCGGGATCGACTTGACGGCATAAGACCAGTCGTCCTTGCGCCATTTGGACATTTCGTAGACCGAATCGCCAAGATCCTCGCCCATTTCGGCAAACAGCTTCGTCGGCCCCTGTTTCATGCGGTCGACAAGGCGGCTCAGGCGGGCCATGTCGATGTTCCCCGTCTGGATGAGATGGACGGTCCCGAGGACCAGCGTCGTCATGCTGTCGACACCCGACGCACCCAGACCGATCGGATCGCAGGCGCGAATGACCTGGAAGACCTTGCTGTTCTTGGCGGCTCCGGGAGCGATCGCCTCGACGAGGCTCTGGAGCCCTTCGACCATGCCGGCCCAGGGAATCGCCTTGCCCATGTAATACTTGTAGAGTTCGGAAGTGCCGTAAAGGTAATCTCCCTGTTCGAACTTGTCGGCAACCTCGATCATCGTGATGACGTGTCCGGCAGCACCGGCTTTCCCGCCGAGCGTTCCAAGGAAACGGCCAAATTTTGATGTCGGCTTGCCGATGACATCGAGCGCACCGAATTGCCGCCCGCGCATGCCCGCGATGGTTTTCATCACGTCGCGGGCCTCGTCGACGGAAAACCCCCATTTGCGCAACTGAGCCCAGGCGGCAATGACTTTTCGCGCATCGTCGGCCCGTCCGATCGTGCCCAGGAACTTCTTCATGTTGGGAATGCTCTTGTCGATGAGCTCCCGCCGGAACTCGTCGAACGCGGTGCTTTCACCGAGACTGGCCGCTTCCTTTGCCAGCAGCTTCTCACCGGGAGACATCCTGTCATCCCGCGCCGTATCGTTTGACACTGTTGCCGGGCTCGCTTCCGGCGGGATGCACATCCGCTGCCAGACCGATGCGGAGTTCGGATCGTTCATGGCCATCATGGTCCGCTTGGCGGGGTCGACACGGCCGTCCGGCCGGCGCAGCCTCACGACGCTCGCCTGGAAATCCTTGATCATGCCGATCGTTTTTGAACCGACCTTGCCGTCAACAGCCAGTGTCTTGCGCGAGGTACCCATGAGCGCATTGAGCCTGGTCTGAATGGCCGTGACGTCCAGGTATTCATTTTTTCCGAACCGGCCCACGGAGCCTGCAATGCCAATACTGGAATTGATCATCTTGAAGACACCCAATCATCTAATTCAAATATCTGCGAAGCCGCAAAAGCTAACGCGCTTTGCGCAATAATTCTGTGATCAGAATCACCCGGAAACCGGCGAAACGCTGAATTCTTCAACTCAAAATCCGGGAATGCGATAGGAACAGAAGACCTCTACGTGTCACCGCTGCCCGGCACGCAGTCGTGATCGTGCAGGGCAGTCTCCGGTCACCAACAGTCACACGGCGCATTTTCTCGCGGTCATGCCGCTCTTGCGGCAAACCTGAAAGGCGACTCCAAAAGATTGTGCGAAGGTGGGCCCGGCGCGGCTCAATGCCCTTTTCTGTAAACCCAGACGCGCGCGGGTGGCAGGTTTTTCCAGACCCATTCCGACGTATGTACGGAGACTGCGCGGCTGCCCGGTGTCACCGGCATCACCAGGCCGTAGGAAAACTGAATTAAGGGTGCACCAGGTTTCAGCAGGGTGAGCGCCTCGTTCAGAAGTTTCCGTCGCACGGCCTCCGGACGGGTGAGCAAGGGAAGCGAGGACACGATGCCATCGAGGGTGTGAGCCGTTTGCTTTTCGCCGGAAAGAAATCCTCCGGAAGACCGGAGCGTTTTCTCGAGCGCGTAGGCGTCGCCCTGCAACACGGGAAGGCCAGGATATCTGAGACTCAGCATTTCACAGAAGTCGGCGCTATATTCGATGAGGTTCAACTGGCCATGCGAGAACCCGCGTTCGAACAGCGCCCTTGTCACCGCCCCGGTTCCAGGGCCGAGCTCAACGACACGCGAATGCGGACGGGGCGTCAGGTAGGATGCCATTTTCGCGGCAAGTTCGGGGCCGGAGGGGGCAACTGCCCCGGTCCTCAACGGATTTTGGGCCCAGGACCGTATGAATTTCATTTCATCGAGAACCTTGGCCCGGACGGCTGCGGCCTTGTCCAGCTTCTCGCGAAGACGCTCAACATGAATACTGTTGCGTTTCAGCATGTTACCTCACCTGTCCCCAGAATCCGAATATATAGCCGCCGTAGGGGAATTGCCATAGACAGGTGCACCGAATGCGTCGATTACGTCCCCAGATTATCGATGAAGTCTTTCACCTTGGAGAAAAACCCGGCTGATTCCGGGTGGTTTTCGCCGGACGATTCCTTTTCGAATTCCGCGAGAAGTTCCCTTTGCCGGCGGGTCAGGTTGGTCGGCGTCTCGACCGTCACCTGAATATACATGTCGCCGTGCTGGCTGGACCGCATCACCGGCATGCCCTTGCCGCGCAGGCGGAACTGTTTTCCGGTCTGCGTGCCTTCGGGAACCTTCACCCGGCTCGTGCTGCCCTGCACGGTGGGGACGTCGAACTGGCCGCCGAGCGTTGCCGTCGACATGGAGATCGGGACGCGGCAATAAAGGTCCGCCCCGTCGCGCTGGAACAGGTCATGCGGCCTGATCGTCAGAAAGATGTAGAGATCGCCGGCAGGGCCGCCGCGTACGCCGGCTTCACCTTCCCCGGCAAGACGGATGCGGGTGCCGTCCTCGATGCCGGCGGGAATGTTCACCGACAAGGTCCGTTCCTGGGTTTTCCGGCCGCTACCGCCGCAACTTTCGCAAGGATCGGTGATGACCTGTCCCTTGCCCTGACAGCTCGGACAGGTGCGCTCCAGCGTGAAGAACCCCTGTGCCGCGCGCACGCGGCCGGAGCCTCCGCAGGTCCGGCAGGTCGTCGGGCTCGTGCCCGGCTTGGCTCCGGAGCCGGTGCAGGTATCGCAGGTGACGCTCGTCGGCACCTCGATCTCGACCGTCTTTCCGGTAAAGGCGTCTTCCAGGGTGATGTCCAGATTGTAGCGAAGGTCGGCACCGCGTTCGCGTCCGCCGGACCGGCGGCCGCCCCCCATGCCGAAAAATTCCTCGAAGATATCTGACATGGTGGAGGAAAAATCGTGAGCGCCGGCGCCACCGCCGCCACCAAATCCGCCATTTTCGAATGCAGCATGACCAAACCGGTCGTATGCGGCGCGTTTCTGACCGTCCTTCAGGGTGTCATAAGCTTCGTTGACTTCCTTGAACCTGGCTTCGGCCTCGCCATCGCCAGGGTTCCTGTCGGGGTGATACTGCATTGCCATCTTGCGGTATGCGCTCTTCAGCGCCTTTTCGTCCGCTTCGCGTGATACGCCCAGCACCTCATAGAAATCACGTTTGGACATCAAGATCTCTCGGTCTTGTTGTTGCGCCGACGGCAGCCAGGATCATTCCGGCGCCAATCATGGCGAAAGCGCCGGACACGAGTGTCCGTAATATCGGACAGACCTGCGGCCGGCGCCAAAATTGAACAGCCAGCCGGATGACCGGCTGGCTGAAGTTTCGTGGTTTAAGCGGACTTCTTGTCGTCCTCGTCTTTGACTTCTTCGAAATCCGCGTCGACAACGTCGTCCTCGGCTTCAGAGGCTGCTTCCTCGCTGCCGCCTTCTTCCGCCTCGGCGTCCGCCTGAGCCGCCTGATACATGGCTTCACCCAGCTTCATGGACGCTTCGGCAAGCGCCTGGGTCTTGGCCTTGATGTCTTCAAGGTCTTCGCCCTCAAGCGCGGACTTCAGTGCCTCAAGGGCACTTTCGATCGCGGACTTGTCGTCTTCGGAAACCTTGTCGCCGTAATCCTTGAGCGACTTCTCCGTGGAGTGCACGAGAGACTCACCCTGGTTCTTGGCTTCGACCAGTTCCTTGCGCTTCTTGTCCTCGTCCGCGTGCGATTCGGCGTCCTTGATCATCTGGTCGATATCGTTGTCGCTCAGACCGCCGGAGGCCTGGATGCGGATCTGCTGTTCCTTGCCGGTGCCCTTGTCCTTGGCGGACACATTGACGATACCGTTGGCATCGATGTCGAAGGTAACCTCGATCTGCGGTACGCCGCGCGGCGCCGGGGGAAGACCGACCAGGTCGAACTGACCAAGGACCTTGTTGTCCGCGGCCATTTCACGCTCGCCCTGGAAGACCCGGATCGTCACTGCCGTCTGATTGTCTTCGGCCGTGGAGAAGACCTGGCTCTTCTTGGTCGGGATCGTCGTGTTGCGGTCGATCAGGCGGGTGAAGACACCGCCAAGCGTCTCGATGCCCAGCGACAGCGGGGTCACGTCGAGAAGCAGAACGTCCTTGACGTCGCCCTGCAGAACGCCGGCCTGGATCGCTGCGCCCATGGCGACAACTTCGTCCGGGTTCACACCCTTGTGCGGCTCCTTGCCGAAGAAGGTCTTCACGGTCTCCTGAATCTTCGGCATGCGCGTCATGCCGCCGACCAGAACAACTTCGTCGATTTCACCGGCCGCAAGGCCCGCGTCCTTCAGGGCCGCTTTCATCGGGGCACTGGTCCGCTTGACCAGATCTTCCACGAGCGACTCGAACTTCGCACGGGTCAGCTTGAGTGTCAGGTGTTTCGGACCGGATGCATCGGCCGTGATGAACGGCAGGTTGATTTCGGTCTGGGACGAAGACGACAGCTCGATCTTGGCCTTTTCGGCAGCTTCCTTCAGACGCTGCAGAGCCAGCTTGTCGTTTTTCAGATCGATGCCCTGGTCCTTCTTGAATTCGGCCGCGAGATAGTCGACCAGAACCATGTCGAAGTCTTCACCGCCGAGGAAGGTGTCACCGTTGGTGGACTTCACCTCGAAGACACCGTCGCCGATTTCCAGAATGGAAACGTCGAAGGTACCACCGCCAAGGTCATAAACCGCGATGGTCTTGCCGTCGTTCTTTTCCAGACCGTAGGCAAGCGCTGCCGCGGTCGGCTCGTTGATGATGCGCAGGACTTCAAGACCGGCGATCTTGCCGGCATCCTTGGTGGCCTGGCGCTGGGCGTCGTTGAAGTATGCCGGGACGGTAATGACCGCCTGGGTCACCGTTTCACCGAGATAGCTCTCGGCCGTTTCCTTCATCTTCTGCAGGATGAAGGCGGAGACCTGGGACGGGGAATACTTGTCGCCGTTGGCTTCCACCCACGCGTCGCCATTGTCGGCCTTGACGATTTCGAACGGGACGAGCTTCTTGTCCTTGTCGACAGTCGGGTCGTCGTAGCGGCGCCCGATCAGGCGCTTGACCGCGAACAGCGTGTTGGTGGGGTTCGTGACCGCCTGGCGTTTCGCCGGCTGGCCTACCAGCCGTTCACCGTCGTCGGAGAACGCAACCATCGAAGGTGTGGTGCGAGCGCCTTCAGCGTTTTCGATTACTTTGGAATCCTTGCCGTCCATGACGGCGACGCACGAGTTGGTCGTGCCGAGGTCGATACCAATGACCTTTGCCATATGTGCCTCTCTTTCTAGCAAACCGGATAGACCCATGAAGGCGTCAGTCCGGCTCCTCTCACTTGGGTTCCGGGAGGTCCCGGACAATGCGCCAGAGCGGATGCTCGGGATTTGGCGCAAAGCTTGACCGCTATATAGGTGGATGAAACATTCCCTGCAAGACATGTGAGCGATGACAATGTCCTGCGCAGGTGGATAATTCTTCCAGATGGTTACTCTGACGCGGCCAATAGCAAATCGGCAACCATATGCAAAGGTTTCCGGCCGGTTTCGGAATTGCTTCAGGCTTTGGATATAGGCTCCGCCCCGTTCCTTTCCGTCGGGCGCCGGAGGCTTGAATGAACGACCCTGAACTGTGGACACGCATAAGCACCTGCCACCCGGATGACGTGGAGGCTGATTTTCCGTTTTCAAAACGGCTGGCCCGCGACAATGGCTGGACACATGACTACGCCCTGCGCGTCATTACCGAGTACCAGCGCTTTGCCTATCTCAGCCGGATGAAAGCCGGAATGGTGACCCCGAGCGACGAGGTCGATCAGGCCTGGCACCTGCATCTGACCTATACGCGCCACTACTGGGGTGCCTTCAAGGACTCACTCGGCGGAGCCCTGCATCACATGCCGACCAAGGGCGGGGCAAATCAGGCGGTGCTCTTCCGGGAGGCCTACGAAAAAACTCTGGATCTCTACCGGACCGAGTTCGGCATGGCGCCTCCGGCCGATATCTGGCCGTCGGCCGACATCCGCTTCGGCAAGGCGCCGCACTTTCAGCGGGTCAACACGAAAGACGTCTGGATCATCCCCAAACCGGCCACACCCGGTTGGGTCTTGCACGCATGGCGGCATCTGAGATCCGTCCCCGCACGCGCCTACGCTGCGCTGGTCTCCCTCTTTGCGCTTCTCTACGGCACCGGGCTCGCCTTTGCCCATGGACAGCCGGCCGGGGACACTTTCCTGGAAAAGATGCGCCACATGGTCTGGCACTGGGCAAGCGAGCACACCGCCTTTTTCGTGATCGGCATTGTCGTTCTGATCATCGCGGTGCGCGCAATCCTCAGCAAGGCATCGGGAAATGCGTCCGGATGCGGCGCAGGCTGCGGAGATGGCGGCGGCGGCTCCGGCTGCGGAGGCTGCGGCGACTGAGGAACTCCTGTATGAAGACACCATGCAGGACATTCCGATCAACGGCCTGAGCGGCCTTTCCTATCTTCCGGGCTATTTCGACCGAGCAGCGCAGGAAGCACTGCTGGAAGAGATCCGCACGGCTGTCGCCGAAGCCCCCCTCTTTCAGCCGGTGATGCCGAAGACAGGCAAACCGTTTTCGGTCAGGATGAGCAATTGCGGCCCGTTCGGCTGGGTGTCGGATATCGACGGCTACCGCTATCAGCACGGCCACCCCACAACCGGCCGGCCATGGCCGGACATTCCCGGCCGGCTCAAGATGCTTTGGCAGGAGGTTGCCTCATCAGTCCCAGCCCCGGAAGCCTGCCTGATCAACTTCTACGAAGCGGGCGCGAAGATGGGCCTGCACCAGGACCGGGACGAACAGACCTTCGAGGCCCCCGTCGTGTCGGTCTCGCTCGGCGATACGGCAACCTTCCGGGTCGGCGGGCTCACGCGCGGCGACCCGACGAAGTCGTTCCGCCTGCAGTCGGGTGACGTCGTGGTGCTGGGCGGTGACGCCCGCCTCGCCTTTCACGGCATCGACCGGGTGCTGAAAGGAACGTCGACGCTGTTGAAAAACGGCGGGCGGATCAATCTGACCCTGAGGCGGGTCACAAAGCCGGATTGATTGGTGCGGCGTATATGGTGGTCAGGTGACACTCAGATCGCCAGGTAGGTCAGGACCAGCGCGCAGGCGGCAATCACCCAGAGCGCGATCCGGCCGGAGCGCGTATGCCGGGCTTCCGCCCGGCCGATGGCCTCGGCGGTCTGGGCGTCGAACCTGAGCCCGTCGCGGGTCATGTTTTCCAGGGCCTCGGACATGTGTCCGATCCGATCGGCGAAAATCGGCAGGTCGTTGGCAGCCCGCGTCAGCGCGGAGATCACGTCACCCGCATCGCGCAGCTTGCCGACGGGACCCAGATGTTCCTTGATCCAGCTGCCGACGACCGGTTCGGCGGTGCGCCACATGTCGAGATTGGGATTGAGCGAACGGGCAACGCCTTCAACCACGACCATGGTCTTCTGCAACATGATCAGCTGGGTCTGGGTCCGCATCTCGAACAGCTCTGTCACTTCGAACAGCTGCGTCAGCAGCCGTGCCATGGAAATCTCGCTGGCGTCGTGACCATGAATGGGCTCGCCGATCGCCCGGATGGCCTGGGCGAACATGTCGACATCCTGGTTGGCCGGGACGTAACCGGCCTCGAAATGCACTTCCGCAACGCGCCGGTAGTCGCGGGTGATGAAGCCGAACAGGATCTCGGCGAGGAACCTGCGTTCGCGCTTGTTCAGCCGGCCGGTGATGCCGAAATCAACAGCAACGAGTGTGCCGTCCTCCTGAACGAACAGGTTGCCCTGATGCATGTCCGCATGAAAGAAGCCGTCGCGCAGTGTGTGGCGGAGGAAACTCTGGATCACGGCGGCACCCAGCGCCTCAAGGTCGTGGCCGTCCTCGATCAGGCCGTCGACATCCGACATCTTGCGGCCGTCGATCCATTCCATGGTCAGGACGCCCTTTGCCGTATCCAGCCACTCCACGGAGGGAACTCGGAAACCCGGATCGTCCGCCGTGTTTTCCGCCATTTCCGACAGGGCCGCCGCCTCCAGGCGGAAATCCATCTCGATGGCGACCGACTGGGCCAGCGTGTCGACGACGGCAACCGGCCGCAGGCGGCGGGAGGGGGCGTGGAAGCGTTCGGCAAGACGCGCCACCAGATAGTAGCTTTCCAGATCGCGCTGGAACCGGCGGGACACACCGGGCCGCAGCACCTTGACCGCGACCTTCTTCTCAGTGCCGTCGTTCCGGCGGATGACCGCAGGATGCACCTGGGCAATGGATGCGGCCGCGACCGCTTCCCCGAACTCGGCAAAGATCTCGTCGACCGAACGGCCGAGCTGTTCGGCAACGGCCGCCCTTGCATCCTCGTGGTCGAAGGCCGGCAACCGGTCCTGCAGCGCAGACAGCTCCCGCGCGGCGTCCTTTCCGACAACGTCTGCGCGCGTCGCCAGGAACTGGCCCAGCTTCACATAGGAAGGACCCAGCTTGTTGAGCGCATCCGACAGCCGGAGCTCTGCACTCTTGTCCTTGACCGCGCGCCGTTCAAGCAGGCGCGCCATTGCAATTCCGAGACGCGGCCCGGCCGGCAGATCCGGCAGGGACACCAGGCCGAACACACCTTCGCGCGCCATCACGAACCCGGCCCGCACGAGACGGAAGAAAGGCATCAGCGGCATCGCGTCTAAAACTTCCAGCCGTGGTGCAGGGCCGCGATGCCGCCCGAGTAGTTGCGGAAACCGACGCGTTCGAAACCGGCGTCGCGGATCATGTCCGCGAACCGTTCCTGGCTCGGAAACTTGCGGATCGATTCGACAAGGTACTGATAGGGGTCGGCATCGCCGGTCACCCATCTGCCGATCGGCGGGATCGCGTTGAAGGAGAACGCGTCATAGACCTTGTCGAGAACGGGCACGTCCACCTCGGAAAATTCAAGGCAGAGGAACCGTCCGCCGCGCTTCAGAACCCGGCGCGCCTCGCGCAGGGCCTTCGGAATGTTCGGCACGTTCCGGATGCCGAACGCGATGGTGTAGGCATCGAAGCTCCGGTCGGGAAAGGGAAGCTCCTCGGCATTGCCCTGGGAAAAGGTGATCAGGTCCCCAAGACCCGCCTTCGCGGCCCGGTCGCGGCCAACGGAGAGCATGCTGTCGTTGATGTCGCAGACGACGGCCGTTACGGCCTCGTCCGACTTGCGCACGACACGGGTGGCAATGTCGCCGGTCCCGCCGGCCACGTCCAGAAGCCGCCAGCCGGCGCGCGCCGTCTTCGGAGGGGCGAGGCAGGACACCATCGCGTCCTTCCAGATCCTGTGAAATCCGCCGGACATCAGATCGTTCATCAGGTCGTAGCGTTCCGCGACCTTGTGAAAGACATCGTCGACCAACAGCTGCTTCTGACCTTCGGCGACCTTGGAAAAACCGAAGCTGGTCGGCATGTCTTCCGGCGACCGGCCGGAGCCTCCCGCTTGCCTGTGAGCCTGTTGCGTCATGAATGCGCCTCCTGGCGGATGCTGTCGTAAATTTGCTTCAAATCGCGCCGGACAATAGTACAAGCACTTCACAAGCGCTATCTTTCCCGGCCACGAAAAGCCATTTGCCGCAGGGCTATAGCGCGCCACAGACGCCGACACCAGTGGGGAGACAATCGGAAATGCCCGAATTGCCGGAAGTCGAAACGGTCAAACGCGGTCTGGCGCCCACATTCGAAGGCGCCCGGATCGTGTCCGTCGACCAGAATAGACCGGATCTCAGGTTTGCGTTTCCGGACGGGTTCGCCTCCCGCCTTACCGGGCAAACCGTTTCCGCGCTGTCCCGGCGGTCGAAATACCTGCTTGCGGATATCGACAGCGGCGATGTTCTGGTGATGCACCTTGGCATGTCGGGTTCGTTCCGGATCGAAAACGAAGCGTCCGGCAACACACCCGGAAGTTTCGAGCACCCGCGGAACAAGGACCCCAAACACGACCATGTGGTCTTTCACCTGCAGACCGGCGCCCGCTCCGGCGCGCGTATCATCTACAATGACCCGCGCCGGTTCGGTTTCATGGATCTGATCCCGCGCGCGGAGCTTGGCGATCATCCCCTGTTCAGGGACCTCGGGCTCGAGCCGCTCGGCAACGATCTGAGCAGTGATGCGCTGGCGCGTCTGTTCAAGGACCGCAAGATGCCGTTGAAGGCAGCCCTGCTCAATCAGAAACTGATCGCCGGTCTCGGCAACATATATGTGTGCGAAGCGCTGTGGCGCAGCGGACTGAGCCCGCTGCGCCCGGCCGGATCGCTTGTGACGAAGACCGGTAGAGCCGCCAGGAAGGCCAACCTTCTGGCAGCCAATATCCGGGAAACGCTGCACGACGCCATCAAGGCGGGCGGTTCATCCTTGCGCGATCATGCGCAGACAGACGGAACACTCGGCTACTTCCAGCATTCCTTTGCCGTTTACGGCCGCGAGGGAGAGCCGTGCCGGACGCCCGGCTGCAAAGGAACGGTCAACCGCGTTGTCCAGTCCAACCGATCGACGTTTCATTGCCCGACCTGCCAGACCTGAAACCCGGAATCCCGGCGGCTGCGTTCCACCTTTTGCCAAGCTTGCCAGACCGGGCCCCGGTCGGTTAGGCATGTCGCGTAACACTGACAGGTGCTGGCACTGGGAGCAGGCGAAATGGGATACAAGAACATCCGTGTCGAGAAACGTGGCAAGGTCGGCCTGATCACACTCGACAGACCGAAGGCGCTGAATGCGCTGAATTCGGAACTGATTGCCGAACTCGGAACGGCACTCGACGGCTTCGATGAGGATGAGCGCATCGGCTGCGTTGTCATCACCGGCTCGGAAAAGGCCTTTGCCGCCGGTGCCGATATCAAGGAAATGCTGCCGCACGACTTTTCGTCCGCATATCAGACAGACCTGATCACACCGTTCGACCGCGTCTCGCGGAACCGCAAGCCGATCATTGCCGCGGTTGCCGGATATGCCCTGGGCGGCGGCTGCGAACTGGCGATGCTGTGCGATTTCATCATCGCGGCGGACACGGCCAAGTTCGGTCAGCCGGAGATCACGCTGGGCGTGATACCCGGTGCCGGCGGCACGCAGCGGCTGACGCGTTTCGTCGGCAAGTCGAAAGCGATGGAAATGGTGCTGACAGGACGGATGATGGATGCCGAAGAAGCCGAGCGGAGCGGCCTCGTCAGCCGGATCGTGCCGGCAGACGATCTCCTGGAAGAAGTGCTGAAAGTGGCCGAGAAGATCGCGGAGTTCTCGCTGCCCGTCGTCATGATGGCAAAGGAAAGCGTCGACCGGGCCTACGAAACAACGCTTTCGGAAGGCGTGCGCTTCGAGCGACGCGTCTTCCAGGCAATGTTCGCGCTGGAGGATCAGAAAGAGGGAATGACCGCGTTTTCCGAAAAGCGCGCCCCCCAGTTCCGCAACAAATAATCTTGGCATTGTCCCTGATAAAGCCGTTGACGGCAGCTCAAAGCGCGATTATAAGCAGCGCCCAATCGGTGGCGGTCTTCCGCCGCCTTTGTTTTTTGATCGGGTCCTAACGCCGATGCGCTTCGATCCCGATCGCCACCGGACACTTGTCCCAATTACCGATCAGGATTGAGCCCATGGCCAACACACCATCGGCCAAGAAGGCGGCCCGCAAGATTGCCCGCCGGACGGCCACGAATAAAGCACGCCGCAGCCGTGTGCGCACCTACCTGCGCCAGGTTGAAGAAGCTATTGCTTCCGGTGACCAGGCAGCGGCAAGCGAAGCCTTCAAGGCAGCCCAGCCGGAAATCATGCGCGCGGCTTCGAAAGGCGTCATGCACGCCAATACGGCCTCCAGGAAAGTTTCGCGGCTCAACGCACGCATCAAGGCGCTCAGCGCCTGAATCGCAGCGTCATCAGACCGTTAAAAAGACCCGGCATCACTGCCGGGTTTTTTTTAGCCGTGCAATTTTGTGGATGACATCTTTTTGCATTCTTCGCGTTCCATATCGTAAATTTTAACAGCCGACATGGTGACACAAAAAAATGTTTTTAATCAATATCTTACAGATATGTAGGAATCGGGAAACTCAATCGAACCGGATTCGATACGAGTCAATAGATCCTGTTTGAATTTTTTTTTGAAACAGTCGTTTTTGAATTGTGACAGCAGCCCCGAGGGCGAAAAGCTATTGCGGCAAAAAGTATTTGCCACTTCGCCCACAACAGGCAAAAAATCTCTGACGCTGGGGCAAAATCGAGGCTTTTCCTGAAATCGTCAAAAGTCGCTGTTGCCCCCTCTAAATCCGTCTGTATATTAGGCACACGGCTGGCGACGAAGACCAGCACACAACGTAAAAACGGTGCTTGGAACAACCATGAACAAGTCTAAACGATGTACAGCTGAGCACGCGGTTTCCAGATCGTGGATTGGATACATGAATGTATTCGACTCACGGGGTTCTTAGTTCATTCCCGGACTAATTCTCACATTCGAAATTCTTGATTATACTTTAAGTCGATAGCATTTCGCTATCGGAGGGGGCAGTTGTGCATAGCGTGGGTGGTTACGCTGGAAACGTAACGTCGCAGGAGGCGTTTGACGCACTTTCGGAGCGGGCTGATGCGGTGCTCGTCGATGTGCGCACGCAGGCTGAATGGTCGTTTGTCGGCGTGCCGGATCTTCGTCCCATCGGCAAGGAGCCCCTGCTGATCGAGTGGCAGAGCTTCCCCTCGTCGGGTCCCAATCCCGAGTTCGCAAATGCCGTGTCTAGCCACCTTTCGAAAAAAGGGCTTGACCTGGACGCTCCAATCTATTTCTTGTGCCGCTCCGGTGCCCGGAGCCAGGCGGCAGCAACAGTCCTGACACAGGCCGGGCACACGCGTTGTTTCAACATCTCAGACGGGTTCGAGGGACCGCTGGACGCGGATCGTCATCGCGGAACACAGTCCGGTTGGAAGGCCACCGGACTGCCTTGGATTCAAAGTTAGTTTCCCTTCGCATAACGGGGAAAGGCGGCAGGCGTAAAACTGCAGCCAACGAAATAACCGTCCCAAAAGGGACAAAATAGCGCTGCAAAAGCAGCAAGGCGTCGAAGATCGGCTGTGGCGGACCGGTCTTCATGAAACAGGAGGCAAATGATATGCAGGTTCAGGAGGCCGGTGGCTCCGAACATTGGAAACGGGTAAAGAAGCAGCTTCGTGCCGAATTGGGCGATGATGTTTTTACCAGCTGGTTTGCACGCGTAGACCTTGAGGAACACCAGGACGGCACAGTGCGGCTGTCGGTTCCGACCCGTTTCCTGAAGCAGTGGATTCAAAACAACTACAATGACCAGCTGATGGGTCTCTGGCAGCGTGAATGCGACAATGTTCATCGCATCGAGCTGACCGTGCGCGGTGCGATACGCCCCCGGCAGACCCCGGTTGCCCAGCCCGGGCTGGCGGCTCCGAGCGGTGTCAAAGCCATCAGTGCCGATGGCCGTTCCGACACGCTCGCTGACGCGTCGCAGGTGACGCGCGCGCAGGCGGCAACAGCAGCTCTCGGACGCGGTGACAGCAATGCGGACAGCGCGCGCGATGTGCTGCAGGGCGCTGCGCTTGATCCGAAATACACGTTCGAAACCTTCGTTGAAGGCGAGTCCAACAACCTGGCCCTGGCCGCGGCACGGCAGGTTGCAGCCGGAGGTGCCGTCACCTTCAATCCGCTTTACCTTCACGCTTCGGTGGGGCTCGGCAAAACCCACCTGATGCAGGCGGTCGCCGCAAAGGCGCGCGCCAATGGTCACAAGGTGCTCTACCTCACCGCCGAGCACTTCATGTACAAGTTCGTCGCAGCCCTGAAGTCCCAGTCCGCGCTGGCGTTCAAGGATACGCTGCGTACGATCGATCTGCTGCTTATCGACGACATGCAGTTCCTGCACGGAAAACAGGTTCAGCAGGAATTCTGCCACACCCTGAACGCGCTCATCGACGGAGCCCGCCAGGTGATCGTGGCTGCCGACCGGGCGCCTTCCGAACTCGACACCCTTGACGACCGCGTGCGCTCACGCCTGTCCGGCGGGCTGGTTGTCGGCATCCAGGAGCCGGATTTCACGCTTCGCCGCAACATTCTCCTGTCCCGTGTCGAGGCGGCTCAGAGGTCCTACCCGCAATTCGCGGTACCCGACAGCGTGCTGGACTATGTTGCCCGTCACGTTGCCTCCTCCGGCCGGGACCTCGAAGGGGCCCTCAACCGCCTGATCGCGCACAATCAGCTGACCAATCAGCCGATCACGCAGGAAATGGCGGAAATGACCCTGCGCGACCTGGTGCGGTCCAGCGAACCGCGCCGCGTCAAGATCGAGGACATCCAGCGCGTCGTCTCCAAGCATTACAACGTCACCAAGGCGGATCTGCTGTCCGCGCGCCGGACCCGGACGATCGTGCGCCCCCGGCAGATTGCCATGTATCTTGCGAAAGTGATGACCCCCCGATCGCTCCCCGAAATCGGGCGCCGATTCGGAAACAGGGATCACACGACGGTTCTTCATGCGGTGCGAAAAATCGAGGAATTGTCGCGGGCTGACTACGCGCTTGCCCAGGAGCTCGAGCTGCTGAAACGCATGCTGGACGCCTGACCTCGCCGCTGCACGATTTTCGATCGAAATTGGGGGCGTTCCGCGCGGACGCCCCCTTGCTTTTGGCGACGGTTAAGGGCAGTGTCTTCCCCCCGCTCCCGATAGGAGCCCACTTGTCCAGATTGCCCGGGCCGTGGCGCCCGACATTTCACGAGTACGGAAGAAGCGTATGAAAGCGACCCTCGAACGGACCGACCTCCTCAAGTCCTTGACCCACGTTCACCGGGTGGTCGAGCGGCGAAACACCATTCCCATTCTTTCCAACGTTCTCCTGCGCGCCGACGGCAACGCGATCAATCTCAAGGCAACCGACCTGGACCTTGAAATCGTCGAATCCGTCCCGGCCATGGTCGAATTGCCCGGCGCAACGACGGTCCCCGCGCACATGTTCTACGACATCGTGCGCAAGCTCCCGGAAGGGTCGCAGGTCGTTCTGGAAACCACGGGCGACAACGCCACTCTTGAAATCCGGGCAGGCCGGTCGAAGTTCACGCTCCAGATGCTGCCTGAAACCGACTTTCCGGATCTCACCGCAGGCGACTTCAGCCACGGCTTCGCACTGAGTGCAGCCGACATCCGGAAGCTCATCGACACGACGCAGTTTGCGATTTCGACCGAGGAAACCCGGTACTACCTTAACGGGATCTACCTCCACACCGTGGACGCTCCCAACGGTCAGCAATTCCGTGCCGTGGCCACCGACGGACACCGGCTGGCCCAGGCCGAAGTGATCGCGCCGCAGGGTGCTTCCGGCATGCCGGGTATCATCGTGCCCCGAAAGACGGTCGGCGAAATCCAGAAACTGCTTGAAGACCCTGAAGCCAACGTCCAGATCGAACTTTCGGAAACCAAAATCCGCATCACCACAGGGTCGATCATTCTCACGTCCAAGCTGATCGACGGCACGTTTCCCGACTACGGGCGGGTCATTCCGCAGAACAACGACAAGGAAATGCGGGTCGACCGGGACGAGTTCAAGGAGGCCGTCGATCGCGTCTCGACAATTTCCTCCGAGCGCGGACGCGCGGTCAAACTGTCGCTCGACGAAGGCCGGATGGTCCTGACCGTCAACAATCCGGATTCGGGCAGCGCGACTGAAGAGCTGGCCGTCGAATTTGATGCCGAACCCCTCGAAATCGGCTTCAATTCCCGCTACCTGCTCGACATCGCAAATCAACTCGGCAGTGACACGGCCCTGTTCCGTCTCGCCGATTCCGGTTCGCCGACACTGATCCAGGACAACACGGTCGAGGATTGCCTGTTCGTCCTCATGCCCATGCGGGTCTGACCTCGGGTCGGCCTGAACTGAAGCGGACGCAGGTCAATGAGCCAATTCAGGACGGCGAATGTGACGCGCCTGTCCCTGACCGACTTTCGCAACCATGAAAGACTGTCGTTTCCGGTCGGGTCCGGCATGGTCGCCCTTGTCGGCGCCAACGGTGCCGGGAAGACCAACATTCTCGAAGCGATTTCCTTCCTCACGGCGGGCCGCGGCTTGCGCCGCGCCGCGCTCGCGGACGTTGCGCGCAGCTCGGGTCCGGGCAGCTGGAGCGTTGCCGCGACGGTGGACCTCGACGGGCTGGAAACGAAACTCGGTACAGGGCTTGTGGAAGGCGCGAGCGGGCGGAAAGTCCGCATCGACGGGGAAGATGTGCGCGGCTCGGAAACGCTTCTGGACTACGTGCGCGTGCTCTGGCTGGTACCGGCGATGGACGGCCTGTTCACCGGCCCGGGCTCGGACAGGCGCCGGTTTCTCGACCGGCTGACGCTGTCGGTTGACCCGGGTCATGGCCGCCGCGTCGGCAATTTTGAAACTGCCCTGCGCCAACGGAACAAATTGCTGGAACAGGGCGGCACGGATACCTATCTGACGGCTCTGGAACAACAGGTTGCGGAGCTTGGAACGGCTGTTTCCCTCGCCCGGCAGGAAACGGTCGATCTTCTTGCACAGACGATTGCCGACCAGCAAACCCAGAGCCAGCCGTTTCCGAGCGCCGCGCTGGAACTGGAGGGGACGTTCGAACGCGATACCGCCGGCATGAACGCCGCCGATCGCGAAGAGCATTACCGCGCTGCACTGTCAAACGGCCGGGGACGGGACAGGGCAGCGGGACGAACGCTCACCGGCCCGCACCTGAGCGACCTCAAGGTCCGCCACGCCGCCAAGGACATGCCGGCCGCGCTCGCCTCGACAGGTGAACAGAAAGCGCTCCTGATCGGGCTGATCCTTGCCCATTGCGAACTCACCGCGAAGGTCAGCGGCATGACGCCCCTCCTGCTGCTCGACGAGGTCGCCGCACATCTGGATCCCGACCGGCGGGCCGCTCTCTTTGCCAAGCTCGCCCTGCTTGGCGGACAGGTCTTCATGACGGGCACCGACCGGGCGCTTTTCGAGGCCCTGCCCGCAGAGGCCGAGATCCTTGAAATCGACAGTGGTGAAGTCAGGCGGATCGCGCCCGGCCCAACCTCATAAAACCGCCTGAATCTTGTGGTTTTCCACCATAATCGTTTCGCTGGCTTCACGAGCGGCCGCGTGCGGTTGAACACCCCGGGGAACCCCGTATAACGGGGTAATAACAGACAAACCGATTGGTAATTGATTCGCATGAGCGACACGTCCACGTCAGACCCCATTCCGACCCCTGAAGCTGATACCGGAGCCGAGTACGGAGCGGACTCCATCAAGGTCCTCAAGGGGCTTGATGCGGTGCGCAAACGCCCGGGCATGTATATCGGCGACACGGACGACGGCAGCGGCCTGCACCACATGGTCTACGAGGTGGTCGACAATGCCATCGACGAAGCACTGGCCGGACATGCCGACCACGTGACGGTCACGCTCAACCCGGACGGTTCGGTGACCGTGTCGGACAACGGACGCGGCATCCCCACCGACCTGCACCCCGAAGAAGGCGTATCGGCGGCCGAGGTCATCATGACCCAGCTGCACGCCGGCGGAAAATTCGACCAGAACTCCTACAAGGTCTCCGGCGGTCTGCACGGCGTCGGCGTCTCGGTTGTCAACGCGCTCTCGACAAGGCTCGACCTGAGAATCTGGCGCGACGACAAAGAACATTTCATGAGCTTCGCGCATGGCGAGGCACAGGCCTCCCTGGAAGTCGTCGGGCCGGCCAATGGCAAGAAGGGCACCGAAGTCACGTTCCTGCCGTCGACGGAAACCTTCAGCAAGACGGAGTTCGACTTCAACACGCTCGAACACCGCCTGCGCGAACTGGCCTTCCTGAATTCCGGTGCGCGGATCATCCTGACGGACAAGCGCGGCGTCGAGGACGTTGTCGAGGAACTCTTCTACGAGGGCGGCCTGGAAGCCTTCGTGCGCTATCTCGACCGGGCCAAACATCCGCTGATCGAAAACCCGGTCACGATGAAGGCCGAAAAAGACGGCATCACCGTGGAAGCGGCCATGTGGTGGAACGACAGCTACCACGAGCAGGTGCTGTGCTTTACCAACAACATCCCGCAGCGCGACGGCGGCACACACCTTGCCGGGTTCCGCGCGGCGCTGACCCGCCAGGTGACCGGTTATGCGGAAGCGACCGGGCTCATGAAAAAGGAAAAGGTCTCGCTGTCGGGTGACGACTGCCGGGAAGGCCTGACCTGTGTCCTGTCCGTGAAGGTTCCCGATCCGAAATTCTCCTCGCAGACCAAGGACAAGCTGGTGTCCTCCGAAGTCCGGCCCGTCGTGGAGAACCTGATCGCCCAGACTCTCAACGACTGGCTGGAAGAGAACCCGGCACCGGCCAGAGCGATCGTCTCCAAGGTGGTCGAGGCGGCCTCGGCCCGCGAAGCGGCCCGGAAAGCACGTGAATTGACCCGGCGCAAGGGGGCTCTCGACGTCGCTTCCCTGCCCGGCAAGCTCGCGGACTGCCAGGAACGGGACGCGTCCAAGGCCGAACTCTTCCTGGTGGAGGGTGATTCCGCGGGCGGCTCGGCCAAGCAGGGCCGGCACAGGGAAAACCAGGCGGTGCTGCCGCTGCGCGGCAAGATCCTCAACGTGGAACGTGCCCGCTTCGACAAGATGCTCTCCTCCAACGAAATCGGCACGCTGATCACGGCGCTCGGCACCGGTATCGGCAAGGAAGAGTTCAACATCGAGAAGCTGCGCTACCACAAGATCATCATCATGACGGATGCGGATGTCGACGGTGCCCATATCCGGACGCTGCTGCTGACCTTCTTCTTCCGGCAGATGCCCGAACTGATCGACAACGGCTATGTCTACATCGCGCAGCCGCCGCTCTACAAGGTGAAGCGCGGCCAGTCCGAGCAATATCTCAAGGATCAGCCCGCCCTTGAAGACTACCTGATCGCACAGGGTCTCGACGAGACTACGCTGACGCTCGCGAACGGCGAGGTCCGGATGGGCCAGGATCTTCACAACGTCGTTGAGAACGCGCGCAAGCTCGCCGAAATCTTCGACGGGCTGCATTCGCGCTACAATCGCGATGTGGTAGAGCAGGCCGCGATCGCCGGCGCCTTGAACACCGAGATCCTTGAAGACCGCACCAAGGCCGAAGAGGCCGCCGCCTATATTGCCCGCCGCATGGATATCCTGGCAGATGAATTCGAGCGCGGCTGGACGGGTGTTGCGCAGGACGACGGCAGCCTGGTCTTCCGGCGCACGGTGCGCGGCGTCGAAGAGGCCGCCACGATCGACGCGGCGCTGCTGGACAGTGCCGATGCGCGCCGGCTTGCAGCCTATGCGGACCATCTCAACGAGGTTTACGGCAAGGCGGCGGTGCTGCGCCGCAAGGACGTGCCGACGGAAATCCGCGGTCCGAGGGCCCTGCTCGACCATGTCTACAGCTTCGGCCAGAAGGGCATCTCCCTTCAGCGCTACAAGGGGCTGGGCGAAATGAACCCGGAACAGCTCTGGGAAACGACGCTCGACCCGAATGTCCGCTCCCTGCTTCAGGTCAAGGTCAAGGAGGCGGACGACGCCGACGACATCTTCACCAAGCTGATGGGCGACGAAGTGGAACCGCGCCGCGAGTTCATCCAGGACAACGCGCTGTCCGTGGCGAACCTGGATATCTGATCTTTTGTCGGGAAAGCGCTGAAACTGAATCGGTGCTCCCTACATGAAGGTTCGGTCCGAGCCCAAGGTAACCAACGAAGCGCAAAGAGCTAACTATCCTGCTCTCCTGAAACTGATGTGGTTTGGTCGCCAACCAGTCTCCGGTCTTCAATGCGACTGAACACCATTCCCGGAGGCCCGCCTAGGCCCCGCGCTGCTCTTTCTCCGGCTTCGACCCGCCCAAAGTGTTCCTGAGCTTTGTGGCAAGTGCCGTGAATGTTTCGGCCCGAGTGTCGCCAAGTGCGGAGGAAATCAGGGCGGTCGCCTCTTGCCACACAATCCGCACTTTTTGCAGAACCGCCCGGCCGTCCGGTGTCAGTTCAAGAATATCACTGCGGCGGTTCTCGGGATTTGTGCTTTGCGTGATGAAGCCCAGCGCCACCAACCGTTCTGTCATGGAACTCATGCTGCCAGCCGAAACATCGAACTGTTTTGCCAGATGCCTCTGCGAGCTTGGCCCGATCCGGGACAAGGCATCCAGAATCAGAGCCTGCCGGTGACGGACTCCGGTTGGTCTCAGCAGCATTTCAACCCGCTTTTCCAACAAAGTGGCTGAATGCAAAACAGGGTGGAGGTCTACCGGTATCCGTTTCATGGCCTGACTGTGCTGCAAAAACTTTGATCATGTCACTTAACAGCCGCAATGTCCTGATGTAAACAGTTTGGATTAGAACTGTTTTGATACCTGTAAATGCCACTTCCAAGTTTTCGAAGGAGTATCATCATGAAATCCATTTTCAGGATTGCGCTTGCAGCCCTGGGCCTGGGAGTGATTGCCGTGCCGGCCCAATCGGCTGAAAACCTTGTTGAAATCCAGCTTGCCGACAGGTTGGATGATGCACGGGGATACTGTCTGGACATAGCTGGCGGGCAGGGCAAGAACGCGCCGCTGGACAAGGGATTGCAGGCCCACACCTGCTATAACTACACGGGCGGCATTCTCGAAGACCAGGGCTTTGACGAGGCGCTCATCGTCAAGGGAGAGTTCCGCATTCCCTACTTCGATGTCTGTATGGCAGTCCCATCCGTCGAAGCCGGCGCGCCGGTTATTCTCGGCTCATGTGCCGGTACGGACGCACAGAAATTCACCCTGAAAGACAATGGACAGCTGGTTACCCAGGCCGACCCGAAGCTATGCGTAACAGTCAACAGTACGGAAAAACGGGAAGGGCGCGGCGGCTCTCCCGTCCATGTGATGCGCCCTTTGTCCCTCCAGCCCTGTGACGACGCCAACAAGACCTACCAAACCTGGTCTCTGTTTCACCTGTAGAAGCGTTCGATGAACGTCAGTGTGTCCGGCACTGATTCATATGACGCCATTTCGCTTGCGATCAGCCGATCATCGCAGATGCGATGATCGGGATGCTGCGCCCGCAATCGGTGACAAACTTGCTGTCCCGATTTACCGTCAGAACAGGAAATCGTCGGCGCCGTTTGGTGAAAAGTCGCCATCGCCCGTCAAGGCAAAGTCGAGAACGGCGGCATCGTCGTAGGTGACCTTGATTTCCTCGTAGTTCAACGAGATCGTTTCCGTGGGAATCGGGTCATCCGACGCACCGGACGGCTCCCTGTCATCTTCGGGACCGGACACGAACTGAAAGGTGTCCTCTTCTGTGGAGTTTGCATTGTCGACGTATTTCATCATCGAAATCATTTCCATGCGAACCTTGCCCATGTCCAAATTCCTTCAATAAAATATGGGTTTGTCTCTATGGGGCAGATTGTAATCAGCGGGCTTTCCCGTTGCTGTGACAGCGGTCACGCAATTGCTCTTGAGGCGAGACAGCAGCAGTTCCCGTCCTGAAGACCCGCCCATCCGGTTCGCCAGCACGAAATCGTTTTTTCCGGAAAGGCGCCAAACTGGACTTCGAGACCTAGGCGCGTAGTGCTGCGCGTGGCCCAAGGGCCCGCTTTGTAATCGTGAGATGGCCGGCGGGAAATTGGCTTGCCTCATTCATAAGGATCATCTTATCATTAGAAATGCCTTATGAAGATGAACTCAAATCTCTCTCGAACCCCATCCGCCAGAACGTGATCGATGAGCTGGCGCGGCAGCCGATGTCGGTAAGCGAACTGACGTCGAAAATTGACGTTTCGCAACCCGTCATGTCGCAGCATCTCAAGGTCCTGAAGGACACGGGCCTTGTCCACGCGCGCGCGGAAGGAACCCGGAACATCTACTGCATCAACAAGAACAAGCTGGACGAAATGCGCGCGTTCTGGACTGCGCACTGGTCAAATCTGCTGGCTTCAATTGACGAACAGGAGGAGTAGTCCGATGTCTCTCGATCCGGTCAAGATCGTGACCAGAATAAACAGAAGCCCGAGCGAAACCTTCGATGCGTTCATGTCCAGGGTCTCGCACTGGTGGCCTTTGGAGACGCATTCGGTCAGCCCGTATCTTGGCGAGCCCGCGCCGGAGAGTGTTGTGATCGAGCGACATGAGGGCGGAAAGATCTTCGAAGTTTCGACGAACGGAGTGCACAGGATCTGGGGCACCATCCTGGACTATCAGGAAGGCAAGCAGGTCGCTTTCAGCTGGCATCCCGGTTCGCCGGAAAGTGAAGCAACGACGGTTTCTGTCGCGTTCGAGCTTGCAGACGACGGCAAGACGATCGTCACGCTGGTTCACAGTGGCTGGGAGGCACGAGGCGACAAGGCAACCGAGATCAGAGGGAACTATCTGACCGGCTGGACCGACATCATTCAGAGCCGCTTCAAGGACTTCGCGAACGCGGTTTGACGGTGGCGATCAAGCCATGATCAGGGTCTTCCGCCTGGCCAAGGTTCGACCCGCCCGAAGCAAGACGCCGGCAAGGCGGCAATCCACCAAACGGGGACGCCCCTTTCCTGTGCCGGTTTCCCGGTATTCACGTGTGCACGCGCATCCCGTCGGCCCCGAAGAGGTGTGCCTTTTCCAGGTCGAGCGCGATGTTGACGGCCTCTCCGGCCTTTAATGGGAAATGCCCGTGCCGGCGCACAAGAACCGGACCGACACCGGGCACACTGACGTGGATGTTGGTGTCCGATCCCAGATACTCGACAAGTTCGGCAACACCTTTCAGGTGGGCGGCGCCGTCGGCGACCACGTCCATATGCTCCGGCCGCACGCCGAGTTCACGTGCCAGGCCCCGTGTCTTCCCGGACCCGATCTGAAGAACGGTTCCGTCCTTCAGCGTCACACCGTTTTCCGCCTGGCCGACACTCAGAATGTTCATTGTCGGCGAGCCGATGAACTGTGCCACGAACCTGTTCCTCGGCCGCTCATAGAGATCCAGCGGCGTTCCCACCTGCTGGATATCGCCGGCATTGAGCACAACGATCCGGTCCGCCAGCGTCAGGGCTTCGACCTGGTCGTGGGTGACATAGATCATGGTCGCATTCAGCCGCTGGTGGAGACGCGCGATTTCCAGGCGCATTTCCACGCGCAAGGCCGCGTCGAGGTTGGAGAGCGGTTCATCGAACAGGAAGGCGCTCGGGTCGCGAACGATCGCCCGTCCCATCGCGACCCGCTGGCGCTGGCCGCCAGACAGCGCCCGGGGAAGGCGTTCGGTCAGGGAGGTCAGGCCGAGCGTCTTTGCCGCATCGGCGATCTTCCGGCTGCGTTCCTCCTTCTGCGCTTTCCGGATCTCGAGCGAAAAGCCCATGTTGCGCGCAACATCCATATGCGGATAAAGCGCATAGGACTGGAACACCATCGCCATGTCGCGGTCGCGCGGAGGCACGTCGTTCATGCGCCGGCCGTCGACCTGAAATTCCCCGCCGGTGATCGGTTCCAGCCCCGCTATCATGCGCAGCAGGGTCGACTTGCCGCAGCCGGACGGTCCGACCAGAACAATGAATTCCCCGTCGTCGATCGTCAGGTTGACATCCCTGAGAACATCAACGGCCCCGTAGGACTTGGCGATATTGTTCAACTCGATGCGTGCCATATCGTCCTTCCTGGGGCCTCAGCCCTTCACGGCTCCGGTTGTCAGGCCCTGGACCAGGTACCGCTGAATAAAGATGAAGAAGAGACAGGACGGCACCAGCGCGAGCACACCCGCCGCCATCATCTGCCCCCAGTCCACGGAGAACTTGGACACGAAGGTCAAGAGCCCCACGGGGAATGTCATTGCGTCGTTGGAATTGATCAGCATCAGGGCGAACAGGAGTTCGCTCCACGCCGCGGTAAAGATGAAGCCGAGGGTCGCCCCCAGCCCGGGCAGCGTCAGCGGCAGCACGATCTTGCGCAAGGCTTCGAACCGCGTGCAGCCGTCGATCATGCCCGCCTCTTCCAGATCCTTCGGAATGCCGTCAAAGAAGGACTGCATCAGGAAAGTGGCGAACGGGATATTGAATGCTGTGTAGACGATGATCAGGCTGGTCAGGGAATTGAGCAGGCCGAGCGTTGCGACGATCTTGTAGATCGGGGCGATGATCATCAGCAGGGGAAACATCTGCGTGATCAGCATGAGCGCGATGATCAGCCGCTTGCCGCGGAAGTCGAACCTGGAAAAGGCGTAGCCCGCGGCGGCCGCGATCATCGTCGTGATCGCGGCGGTTCCCAGCGACACGATCAGGCTGTTGCGAAAATAGGCGACGAAATCCGTCTGCAAGAGAACCGTCTGGAAATTTTCAAACGTGAACCGGCTCGGGACCAGTGCCGTGCCTTCGCTGAAGATCAGCTTGTCCGGCGTCACCGCGATCTTGGCAAGCCAGTAGAGCGGAAACAGCGCAAAGGCGACATACCCCGCGAGGGCAAGGTATTTTCCGGCAACCGCCCAGGGCGGCGTCTGACGCAGGGCAGTCATGGTGACCCTCATATCTTGACGAGCTTGCGGCGCAGAACGAGCAGGACGGCCGCGTAGATCAGGAGCAGACCGAGCAGCGCAACGGCAATCGCGGAGGCATAGCCGAAATCGAGTTTCCTGAACGCGGTCGTGAAGATGTAGGTGGACAGGATCTGCGTCGAGTTGGCGGGGCCGCCGCCCGTCATGACGAAAATCAGATCCGCGAAATTCGCGATCCAGATCGTGCGCAGCATCACGGTGATGGCGATCATCGGCGCAAGAAACGGCAGTGTGATCTTGGTGAACATCTGCCAGGAAGACGCACCATCGATCTCGGCCGCTTCGTAAAGTTCGCCGGGTATCGACTGCAGCGCCGCCAGGAGCGTTATGGCAAAGAACGGAATGCCGAACCAGACATTGGCGGTAATCGGTCCCCACATGGCCAGATTGGGGTCGCCGAGAATGTTGTAGGGTTCAGACAGGATGCCGAGCGCTGCCAGCCAGTGCGGTAGGGGACCGATCGTCGGGTTGAACAGCCACGCCCAGGTCAGGGCGGACAGGAATGTCGGCACGGCCCAAGGCAGGAACACAAGGGCCTGGACTAGCCGCTTGCCGTGGAACCGGGTGTTCAGCAAGAGCGCCAGCCCGAGCCCCAGGAAGAACTGGAAGGTGATCGACCCGAGCGTCCACCAGAATGTGTTCGTCAGGGCGAGCCAGAACTTCCTGTCGCTCCACAGCGCCTGGAAATTCTCGAACCCCACCCAACCGGTCTGAAACGGCCGGAGCAGGTTGACCGCCTGAAAGGCGTAGGAGATGCCGATGACCAGCGGAACCAGCATCACGAGTGCAATCACGATGACCGCCGGCGACAGATAGAGATAGGGCTCCACCATGTAGCGGAGGTAAAAGGAACCGCGCGCCCGGTCCTTCCCGGGCGCGTTGTCAGTCTGAGCTGTCATTGAGCTGCTTTCCAGCGGCCGTATTCCTCCGTCAGGAATTCAGCCCACTGATCGGCAACCTCCTGTGCGCTGAGCTGGCCAAGCAGGGCCTCCTGGCTGGTTTCCAGCGCGATGGAGTCCGCAAAATAGCCGAACTGTTCCAGGTAGGTCGGCATGACAGTCGGAATGTACTGCGCGCCATTGAGCGTTTCGAACCAGCCGGCGAACTGCTCCGTCTTGAAGTGCGGGTCCTGTTCCGCACCCTCGTGGATCGGAATGACGCCGACACGCTTCGCCCAGGTCTTGTTGGCTTCCGGATCGGACAGGTGCGCGATCAGTTTCCAGGAAAGATCTTCATCGCTTGTGGTGTCGAACATCGCCCATCCGGCAAAGCCGATGGTCGGGAAGGCCTTGCCGCCGGGACCGACGGGCATCGGAACGACCGCGAAGTCTTCCGCATCCATGCGCTCGGCCACGGCGATCAGCGCGTCGGGATCCTGATCGAGGAACGCACAGGTGCCGGAATAGAAGCCCGCCACGATCTCGTTGAAGCCCCAGCTCACCGCATCCTTCGGCGCGTAGCCATTCTGGTAGAGGTCGATCAGGAACTGGATACCCTCGACCGACCCCGGCTGGTTGAGCGTGCTCTTGCCTTCCTCGTCGAAGAAGGTGTTGTCGCCGTTCATGGTCGCCGCCATCATGATCCAGCCGTTCAGACCACCCGGGCCACCGCGCAGGCAATAGCCGTATTTTCCGTCGAGCTCGGAGACTGCCTTGGACGCCGCCATGAACTCTTCCATGGTCTTCGGCGGCCCCGCCACACCCGCTTCCTCAAGCAGCTTCTTGTTGTAGAAAAGGGCGCGCAGATAGAAGCCGTAGGGGATCATCCGCACCGTTTTGCCGTCGGTCTGCCGGCCCATGTCGATGGTTTTGCCTGTCAGTGTCTTGCCGTGCTCCCAACCGGCAATCCTGTCGTTCAGATTGACCAGCCTGTCCTTGTAGATGCCGGCCCAGCGATCCGGCATCTCAACGACATCAGGAATGTCGCCACCGGCAACCATGGTCGCGAACTTCTCGAAAGCCTGGCCCCAGGGCAGCGACACGATTTCGACTTCCGTACCGGGGTTTGCCGCCTCGAATTCATCGACCAGTCCCTGCAGGACTTCGGTACGTTCCGGGCTGGTGATCACTTCCACCAGCTTCAATGTTTCCGCTTGCGCCGACGTTGCCGCCAGAACAGCTAACGCACTGAGGGCGCTGAACAATCTTTTCATATCTCCACCTCTTTTGAGTTCAGTTGGTTGGCACGCCTTATTTACGGTTGGCGCTTAGATTGAGAGCCGCATCAAAGTCAGCCCAAAGGTCGATGGGATCTTCCAGTCCGAGACTCAGACGGACGATCCGGCCTGAAACGCCGAACCGCTGCAGCGAGTTCTCTTCCCCGGATTGGTTGAGTGCGATCTGGGTCGGCAGGAGCAGGCTCTCGAATCCGCCCCAGCTCACCCCGAGCCGGAACAGCTTCAAGGCGTCGGCGAAGTCCGGGATGCTGACACTGTCGTCGAGCTCCACCGACAGCAGACCTGAGCGGCCGGTCAGCCCCGGCACCTGATTGGGACCCGGTGACAGCACCGTCCTGACCAATGGATGCCCGGAGAGATTGTCGACAAACCGGTCCGCCGCGGACTGATGCTGCCGCATGCGGGCGCCAAGGGTCCTGAGGCCTCGGGTCAGCAGGAAAGCCTCGAACGGCGCGAGCTTGCCACCGAGCAGCGAAAGCGAAAGATCACGGATCCGCCCGACCAGTTCCGCGCTGGAAATGACGACCCCGGCCACCGTGTCGGAATGGCCCGACAGATACTTCGACGCGGAGTGAAGCACGATATCGATGCCAAGCGTCAGCGGACGCTGAAAGACAGGGGTCGCCCAGGAATTGTCAATCACCGTGAGCGCACCGTGCCGCCGGGCGTGGGCCGCAACCCTTGGCAGATCCATTGCCTGAAACACGACCGTGTTCGGGCTTTCGAGATAGGCGAGCCTGACCCCGTCCAGCAGGTCCGGATCAGTCTCGAAATCCGCGACCGGATGATAGGTAATCTCGACCCCGAAGGGCCTGAGCAGGCGCTCAAAGAACCTGTAGGCATCCGGATAGACATGTTCGACGCAGGCAATGCGGTCACCCGGTTTGACCAGCGCCAGCACGGTGGAGGAAATCGCCGCCATCCCGGATGCGAAACCGACGGCCGCCTCGCCTTCCTCGGCGGCGGCGATCAGGCCCTCGAACGCGGCGACCGTCGGGTTCTGGACCCGGCTGTAGAGCGGATCATCCGAGCGTCCGGCCATCCGGTCCTCGAAGGCCTTGTAGCTGTCGAACGTGAACAGCGACGTCTGTACGATTGGCGGAACCACCGCACCGCCCGCACCTTCGGCGACGGTCGCAAGCAGGGTTTCGATCGAATAGTCGCCAGGGCGCCGTTCAGTCATTGCATGCCTCGGCGATCTTCAGGGTTTCAGCGCACACCATGTCGATGATCTGCTCCGTGAACTCGACCGCCTTGTCCTCGTCCCCGGCAATGACGGCGTCGGCCAGGGGCCTGTGCAGCGGGATGGAATCCTGGCCCAGATGCGGCTTTCCGAAAGGCGTTTCGTAGATGTCGTGAAAGCACTTCAGGATCTGGTCGATGATCTGTTCGAAGAGCGGGTTTCCGGTCGCGGCGTGGATCGCCTTGTGGAAGCGATGGTCGGCGGGGCGCCAGTCTTCGCCGGCCTCGTAAACGGCGATGAGTTCGGCCGCGCGCGCATTGATGACGCGGCGCTGGTCCGGCGTCGCAAGCCGCGTCGCCAGGCGAACGGCCTCGATCTCGAGCGGACGGCGGACCTGTTGCATCCGGATCAGGCTTTCTGCCTCATGCTTGATCGTCAGTGCCACCCGCAGGGTATTCCTGGACATTTCGCCGATCAGCCTGGTCCCGGCTCCCTTGTTCCGGCTGACGACTCCCATGCTTTCCCAGGTCTTCAGGGTTTCGCGAATGGTCGACCTGCCAAAGCCGAGACGCCGCACCAGGTCCAACTCCGGCGGCAGCCGGTCACCGACCTGGAGGCCTTCATCCTCGATCAGCCTGATCAGCGCGTGGGGCACATCACGCGGCTCTTCAGCTGTCTCATCTTCGGGAGCGCGTTTCTTTGTCGGGGCTTTTTCCGCCATGGACCGATGTCGACCTTTCCTTTGACCGGCCGAACCATATCACTTTGTCTGACATTGTAAACATTATGTCTGACAAAGTTTGAAATTCAAATCGATGCTTCCGTCGAGCGCAAGGGCGTGCGCGCATGTTCGCGAGTCTTTTGCCGCGAACAAATTAGCGTTTAAGTGATTGACTTACCTGGTTGAATATGGGTCGGCTGGGCCGGCAGCACTCAATTGACGCTGCTCCGGGGCATGGCTCGCCGATACGCTGTCCCAGGGCTCAAGTGCGCCCTGCGATCCGCCGCGCCGCTGTTTGAGGCCTGGATGGCCCCGTCTCAAGACCTGTGGCCGATCAGGTCAGGTTGCCCTCGGGAAGGTGCGCCTTGAGACGGGCTTTCGCTTCCTTTCCCTTTGGCGCGATCAGCCCGCGTTCAAAGGCGAGCGCGACGATGTGGGTCTTGTTGGCGGCGTTCAGTTTTCTCGAAATGGAAGAAAAATACCCGGCGATCGTGGTTTCGGAGACGCCCAGGATCAGCCCGCATTCGAGATTTGTCTTGCCGAGGGCAGCGAGCTCGACGCATTCGATTTCGCGGGGTGTCAGCTCCTTCGTGCGCTGCGAGGCCGAAAGAAGCAGGTGGAGGTGCCCGAATGCATAGTGGCACAGGAGATGCAGCATCGCCGTTTCCCCGCTTGTCGGCAGCGGCCGTTCGCCCATGAAGGCGATTGCCCCTTTTCTGCCGACATGGTCGTAGCACGGCAGGAAGACCCCGCGCGGCACCTTGTGCCGGACGAAGAGCTCCCGGATCACGGCTGTCTGTTCCTCCGAGCGCTGCAGCGGCAGATGCTCAACGTCGTATTCAACCGGTTTCCTGTCCGTGCGCAAAGCCGACATGATCACGCTGCTTTCGAGAAACCTGCAACGGTCATACTCCGCAACGAGGCCGGAAGACACGTTTGTTGCAACGAATGCGGACCGGATCCGGCGGTCCTGCCGATCCGGCAGGAAAACCACGCCGGCGTTGGCGAAGCCGAGCGCAGTCGCCGTTTCCTTCAGCAGGGAATACAGCTCGCTCGGCGTTTCCAGACGGGTCACCCTCTCATTGCACGAGACGATGAACTCCGAGCGTTTGCAAAGGTTTTCCGGCATGCTCGCCCCGGCTCACAACACAAACCCATCGCAACCGGTAAAGGGGTTTTCACACGATTGAAATCTGCACACATGCCAACAGTATTCCCAAGGAAGTTTGGCGGCCTTTCAGCCTGGCGCTGCGCCAGAGCCAAGTGGTCATTAAAAAAATGCTCGGCGGAAAATCGAGGTAGAAGCCGCATGGCCGCGGCATCGGCGCAGCAAGAAAAATTGCAGCACTTGTGCCGCCGCAGCACAAATCAGGAGCGGATCTCGATCCAGGGCGCGGGACGTCCGAAGTGGAAACCCTGCGCCGCCTCGATGTCCAGCGTGCGAAGCAGATCGGCCTGGGCGGGCGATTCGATATGTTTTGCGATTACCTTCATCCCCAGATTGCGCGCCGCGCCGATCAGGCCGCGCAGGATCTCCGCCCTTGCGGGCTCCCGCAGCACCTGCCGTGTCAGGCCCGCTTCCAGCTTCAGCCACTCCACCCGCATGCCCGGCAGGCGTGACAGAACCGGCCAGTGACCGGCAAAGTCGTCGATCGCCGTCTGACACCCGAACTCGGAGACGAAACCGAAGAAGGATTCGACGGTCGACGGTTCGCGCAGGAAATCCTTTTCCGCAATTTCGAGGCACAGGCGTGAGGCGAGCAGCGGATTGACCGACAGCCGGTTGTGCAGGCTGTCGCGGAAACCGGGATCACGCGCCGATTCCGCCGAGACATTCATCGTCAGCAGGGATCTGTTGGCATTGCGCTCGGCTGCGTCCAGTACCCTGTCGAGGGTCCAGGCATCGACCTGGGCAATGAAGCCGGAACGTTCGGCCGCCGAAATCCAGGCGCGAGACGAAAGTCCCTTCGCCCGGTCGCCCTGGAGCCGCAGCAGGACCTCGTGACCACAGGTTTCATTGTTGTTGAGCGACACGATCGGCATGGCATAGAGCGTCAGCTCCTTGCCGCAGAAACTTTCCGCCTCTGGCAGGTTGTCGTTCTCTTCAAGATGCGCCGGATCATCTTCCGCGCCCACCCCGTGCAGTTGAACCGATCTCCCGCCGCTCCGCTTGCCGCGCAGGCAAGCCGTGTCTGCAAGCCCCAGCAGGGCATTGGCATCGGTGTACTTGCGATGCATCGCCGCGTCGGCATAAGCCACGCCGACGGAGCCTGAAATCGTGAAAACGCGCTCCTTGATTTCGAGCCTTATCCGTCCGAAGCCTTCGAGGATCTTCTCCGCATATTCGTGGGCGGTTTCCCGGCTTGTGACCGGAAGCATCGCGGCGAACTCGTCACCACCGATCCTTGCAACCGTTCCGAAATCGCCAAGTGCCAGCTTCAGACAGGAGGCAACGCGCAACAGCATGTCGTCGCCGGCATCATGCCCCCCCAGGTCATTGACCTTCTTGAATTCGTCGAGATCGATGTAATAGACCGCGAGCCCGGATTCCCCGTCGGATGGCATGCGTTCCAATTCGCGCTTCAAGGCCCTCGTGAAAGCCCGCCTGTTTTCCAGCCCCGTCAGAGGGTCTTCGTATGCAAGACGCTTGTTCTCTGCGATCTCCGCCGGATTGTCGACGTTTCGCCTGACAATGGCCATGCACGGATTCCCGTCCGGTTTGCCCTCGTGGTCGCGCGGCAAGGCGACCAGCCTGACCTCGCTGACGCGCGATCCACCGGTTCCGGCCTCGCGTGCCGAGGCACAGGCCTCCGGAATGTGCAGGGTCTGCGGCAGGGACTGCCTTGCCTCTTCAAGCGTTCGCGTCAGTCCGTCTGCGTCTTGAGCGCCGCCTGTCTTCTCAAGCAGCGTCAGCGCCATGTCCGCATGGCTCTCGGAGCCGTCAAAGTAGAGTATTTCATCGGGAAAGTGTTCAAGAACCCGGCTGTCCGACATGTGCCGCGCGAACGCGGTCCTGTGGTCCCTGTCATCTTGTCTTTGGGCCTCAACGATTGCCATTTCCTGTTCCTGAACGCCGGTTTCCGCCCCGAACTGCACCAGGACCGCCTCGCAGCCTTTCTGCAGCAGAACGCGGGAGGTGCACATGAAGTGACGGCAAAACGCGTCACCGGACGTGAGCCGTATCTCACCGCTCACCTCCGCGGGAACACCGCCAAAGGCAGCCAACAGGACACGCTCGAACCGCTTCCAGCTTTCGTCGGACAAGACTTCCTGAAACCGGACGGGAACGCGCGCAAGACCCCGCAATTGGAGAGCGTTTTCAAACACACCGTTGCAGGCCAGAATGCCACCATCCCTGGCGACATAGGCAGCAGCGAAGGGCAGCACTTCCAGCAGGGAAGTGTGAAAGGCAGACAATATATTGCTCTGCGTCAGACCGGAGTGATCTCCCCGATCAGCCGCCAACCGATGGCTGATTTGCACCAGACAACCCTTTCGACAAAGTCTTTTTAACTGACGCCGTTTGAAATACTCATGCGTCACCCCTGAAAATTGTTACCACAGTTTAACTGTAAAAATCCGGCAAGCAAAATAACTCACAGGTCTTAAAAATTTTATGGTTAATATTAATTTTACCAATAACTTTCAAATTTATTTCAAATTTATATTTCTCTCTACTCTTATTATCCTAAATTGCTGAATTTGCCTTATTTTGATCATGCCTGTGCCGTAAGGGCACCCGGCTAATGGCCAGAAACGCCGATTTACCAATTCGTAAAAAAACTGCCGGCCACAGGACGAGGTTTGTCATGTTAACCATTTCTGCACGGGTGCTCCGCCCGGTTTTCGCGCTGAGCGTCTGCCTTCCGATGCTTCTCATTCCGGCCGCCACACAGGCAAACAGCAGCTTTCAGCAATGCGGAAAAGCGTCCTGGTACAAGCTCGGCGGGACCACGGCCAGCGGCGAGCGGGCCAATCCTCAGGGCCTGACCGCTGCCCACAGGACGTTGCCGTTCGGCACCCTTGTCGACGTGACCAACCTGTCGAACGGCAAGACCGTTACAGTCCGGATCAACGACCGGGGGCCCTTTGCGAAAGGCCGCGTGATCGACGTTACCCTGGCAGCCGCCAGACAGCTCGGTTTCGTCAACAAGGGCATCACGAAGGTGCATGTGACCAATGCCGACACGCCGCGTAGTGCAAACCATACGCAGAAATGCCAATAATTTTTGATTGGGTGCCGGCTCTGCCGCTTCCACACGGCTGCGGATTCGCCTCCGCGCCACCGCTATGATCATGAAAACCGGCGTCTTTTTCCCGAACAACGCGCATCGTGGCGTGACTCAGTATGAATAACGATCAGTCGCATTAGAGTGAATCAAAAAATAAAATATTTTACGGTAATGACATTACATGGAGATATCGCTAGAGTTGCCGCCGTGGTCGATGGGGCCACGTGCACAGTAACTTTATTCGCGCAGTCTCTTGGCTGCGCGTTTTTTTTGTCAGCCGTTAATATCGGCCGGTCAAACGCCGTTTCACCGCCTCGCCGGGCATGTCCTGTCAGGCCCGTGACGCGGGTGTTCAGACGCGCTCCTGCCGGTCGAGCTTTTCCAGGAACCTTGCCGCGCTCTCCCGATACGCCTGTTGCTTGTCGGGGGCCATGCGGTTCCAGGTGGCATAGGGCTGACCCAGTCTCGGATTGCCCGAGAGGACTTCCCGGTTCCGCTCCAGGAATGCCCAGTAGAGCGCGTTGAAAGGACACGCCTTCTCGCCCGTTTTCAGACGGACATCGTAGGAGCAGGACCCGCAATAGTCCGACATCTTGTTGATGTAGTTGCCGCTGGACGCATAGGGCTTGGAGGCAAGCAGGCCGCCATCGGCGAACTGGCTCATGCCGATCGTGTTCGGCAGTTCGACCCATTCATAGGCATCGGCGTAGACGGCGAGATACCATTCATGAACCTCGTGCGGATCTACGCCGGCCAGCAGGGCGAAATTGCCCGTGATCATCAGCCGCTGGATGTGGTGCGCATAGGCCTCGCCGATCGTCTGCCCGATCGCCTCGGACAGGCAATGCATGCCGGTGTCGCCGGTCCAGTAGAAACCGGGCAGCGGCCGGGAGGCGGCAAGGGCGTTGGAGGCGGCATAGTCCGGCATGTTCAGCCAGTAGATGCCACGCACATATTCGCGCCAGCCGAGGATCTGGCGGATGTAGCCTTCCGCCGCATTGAGCGGTGCCCTGCCCTGCCGGTACGCCGCTTCGACCTTGCGGCAGAGATCGAGCGGGTCCAGCAGGCCGGCATTGAGATAGGCGGAGATGACCGAGTGATAGAGGAATTTCTCCCCGGTCAGCATAGCGTCCTGGTAGGTGCCGAAACCGGCAAGCGCCTCTTCCAGGAAGGTGTCGAAGGCGGCCTCCGCGTCGCTGCGCGTGACCGCGAACCAGAAGGGTTCGAGGGTGCCGATGTGATCGCTGAAACGCGCATCGATCAGCTCCAGCACCGCGCGCGTGATGTCATCGGGTGCGAAACGGGCCGGCTGCGGCATGAACAGGTCCCCGCGGGCGGGTTTGCGGTTGTCGGCGTCATAGTTCCACTTGCCGCCGGCCGGCTTGCCGTTCTCCATCAGGAGCCCGGTCTTCCGGCGCATTTCCCGGTAGAAATGCTCCATGCGCAATTGCCTGCGGCCGGTTGCCCAGGCCCGGAAACCGACCTCGGAAATGACGAAACGCGTGTCTTCGCGCAGGTCGAGCGGGACACCGGTCAGTGCCTGCCAGGATGCCATGTCCGCGCGCACCCGCCACTCGCCCGGCTCGGTGACGACAATGGCCTCGGGCGCCCACGCGGCGCAGGCCCGCGCAACCTCGCCGCGGAAACTGCCCGTGTTGGCGCCATCGTCCAGCCGGACATAGTCGACCTGCCAGCCGTCCTCGCGCAGCTCCTGCGCGAAATGGCGCATGGCCGCCAGCAGGAAGGCGATCTTCTTCTTGTGGTGGCGCACATAGGTCGTCTCTTCGTGCACCTCGGCCATCAGGATAATGTCACGATCCCTATCGGCGTTGCTAAGGCTCGAGATGGCGGGTGTCAGCTGGTCGCCAAGGATCAGGACGAGATGTCGGCAGCCGGTCTTTCGGGTCATGGGTATCCGGTATCTGAAGCGGTCGTGCTCCCTATACGCACCGGCGCACCGTTCCTATCACCCTACACGCTGCCCCGGACGCATTTTTTGCGCAAGCGAGCGCAAATCCGGGCGAGACTGCGCGCGTGAGCGCCTACCCGGGCACAGCTCTGCGCCGCGGCGCACCCAGGCTCCCTTGCGCAGATCCGAGCAAACCCGCGAAAAGCTGCAAGTTGCTTCGCGCCCGAGCCAGTCAGGGCGGGCCTGGGCAAATCAGGGCGAAGCCGGGTAAAGCTGGGCAAAGCCGCACGCCGCTGCGCACCCGCCCCCCTTCGCCACATGATATCTTGTCGGAATCCCCAAAAAGCCGTTGCCCGCACGAACCGGATCTTGTATCAGAACGCTCTATCCACCGCGCACCTTGCTCGCGCGCATGGCACGCACCCGTAGCTCAGCTGGATAGAGCGCTGCCCTCCGAAGGCAGAGGCCAGAGGTTCGAATCCTCTCGGGTGCGCCAATTTCTCCGCTATTGCATCCCACTCACACCGCCATTCAACGCGCGGTATTCAGCCCGTATACTAACCCCCCTTCACCGCAGAAACTGCTCCACGTAATCCTCGCCGAGGCCGACGGCGGTGTAGTGCTGGCGGCACATGTCGATCTTGGTGAAGACGTCTTCATAGCCGAGCGGTTTGCCGTAGGGGTCGACGTAGTACATGACGCCATTGACCTGGAAGAGGGTGATCATCTCCTCGACGTCGTCCGGAACGACCAGCGTGTGGGTTTCGCCCGGAGGTTCGTAGACATAGCCGCCGGCCTCGGCGACCCAGTCATGCTCCAGATAGTGCCAGCGGCCCTTGATGACATAGCCATGCACGGGGTTGGGGTGGCGGTGGCGCGAGAGGACGCCGGACTTGCGCACCCGCAAGAGATTGACCCAGTAGCCCTGGCTCCTGTTGAGGCAAAGCGGGCGGAACCAGACATTGTCCGCCTGGGGCACCCAGACGCGCTCATCCTCCGGGATCACTGATGGCACCACGATCTCCGCCTGGGCATCCCTGGGAAACGGCAGCTGATACGGGATGCGCGGGTTCTCGTCTTTTTCGTTCAAGGGCATTCCTGGCTCCACTCCTCTTTCGCTGTTCCTGGCCCTGTCCCTGGCCCGTTCCGTGCCCCGTCAGACGGCGGAATAGCCGCCATCCACCGGGTAGACCGCACCCGTCACGAATTTCGCCCTGTCACTGAGCAGCCATGCGGCCAGCGCGCCCACTTCCCGCGGCTGGCCCCAGCGCCCCATGGGCGTGCGGCCGAGGATGGTGCGCTCGCGCTCGGACTGTTCGCGCAGACCGGCGGTCATTTCCGTCTCGATCCAGCCGGGCGCAACGGCGTTGACCCTGATCCCGTCTTCCGCCCATTTCGCAGCCAGCGCTTTGGTCAACTGGGCGACCCCGCCCTTGGAAGCGGAATAGGCGGGCACCAGCGGGCCGCCGAAATAGCTGAGCATCGAGGCCGTGTTGACGATCGCACCGCCCGAACCCTCCAGAAGCGGTCTGGCCGCCAGGCACATGCGCATTGTGCCGGTCAGATTGACGTCAATCACCCTGCAGAAGGTCTCGATCTCGTATTCCGCCTCGCGCATCAGGATGCCGGCACAATTGACCAGGCCGTCCAGCCGGTCGCACGTGCCGACAAGCTCCGCGATGGCGCTGTCATCCGTGACATCGAGAGTGACGGCGTCGAGATTTTCAATGTGCGGGCACGCGGCGACTTCCGCCTCGGACACGCCGGTTGCGGTCACGGTCCAGCCGTCTTCCAGCAGGGTCTGCGCCACCCCGAAGCCGATGCCGCGGGTCCCGCCTGTCACCAGGGCATGTTTCATGCCGCCTTTGCCTCCCTCATGAACTGCGCCACGATCACACAGCCGGGATCAAGATGAAAGTCCGCGATTGTGCGGCCGCGGGAAAGCCGCCCATCGGCATTCCCGCAGACGGCCATCCATCGCTTGACGGCATGTTTCAACGAAGCTAGGGCTCAGGGAACGACAAAACCCGGTGGCCGGATCAGATCTTGAACTATCGTGCGGATATTGACGGGCTCCGCGCCGTCGCAGTGTTGAGCGTTGTCGTTTACCACCTCGGCAACAGCGTCGGCTTCAACGGCTATCTCGGCGTCGATATCTTCTTCGTTATTTCCGGCTACCTGATCACCGCGATCATAAAACAGGAAGTCGCCGACGGAACCTTCACCTTCGGCGGGTTTTACATGCGCCGCATCCGGCGGATCATCCCCATTCTGCTGGTCGTCCTGACCGTGTCGACCGTGGCCGCGCTGCTCCTGTTTCTGCCGAGCGAACTGAAGCTCTACGCAAAGAGCGTTATCGCGACGCTGTTCTTCGTGTCGAACATCCTGTTCTACAGTGAATCGGGGTATTTCGATGCGGACGCGGAGCTGAAACCGCTCCTGCACACGTGGTCCCTTTCGGTCGAAGAACAGTTCTATATCGTCTTCCCTTTACTGCTTCTCTTTGCCCTCAGACGCGGGCCCACCTTGGCCAAGGCCATCATCGCGCTGCTTTTCCTGATGTCGCTCACGTGGAACCTGCTTTTTCCGGGCGTCTTCACCGATAACAGTTTCGCCTTCTTCATGTTTCCGGTGCGCGCCTGGGAGCTCCTTGCCGGCTCCGCGCTCGCGCTTGGCCTTTTCCCACAGCTGCCGGACAGGCGCAGATTGAGCGAAGGTCTCGGCGTCCTTGCGGTCCTGCTGATCCTCGCGGGGTTCCTGCCGCGCTATCCGGAAGCGGTGCCTTACGTCTTCCAGACGCTGCCGACAGTCCTCGGCGCCGCGCTCATCATCGCTCTCGGCGGGCAGGCACACCAACCGTTCCTGAGCCGGGTTCTGAGTCTCAGGTACGTGACGTTCATCGGGAAGATTTCCTATTCGCTCTACCTGTGGCACTGGCCGATTTTCGTCTTCGCCGCCTATTACGGCTTCGGCAGGTTGTCGGACCCGGTCAGGGTCGGGCTGATCCTGCTGTCGCTGCTGCTGTCGGCACTTTCCTGGAAATTTATCGAAGAGCCGTTCCGGCGCTCACGGTCCAGAAGGCTGCTGAGATGGAGCGCCGCCGGGGCCTGCGCGCTGCCACTGATCCTGTTGATCTGCAGCGTGTCGATCCTGCGGACCAACGGCGTCCTGCCGTGGATGCCGGAGAATATCGCCACCCTGGCCGTCGCCGAGCGGCTGCAGAACTTCAAGACGGTCACGGACGAGGCGGGGCAGACCGTGATCACGCTTGACGGTTCCGGTTACGCAGTCAACGCGTCCGTGCTGCTTGTCGGCGACTCGCATGCGGAAGCCGTTCACCGGGCCGTCGCGGCGGCCGCGGAGACGAAGAACCGGAGCGTCATCCGGCTCGGCAATTCCTGTTTCGCCACTTTCGAGGAACTGAAAACCGACCGGGAGCTGAGCGATTGCGTCGACGCCACACGGGAGCAGCTTCGCTACATTCTTGAGCGCCCCGAGCTCAAGACCATCGTGATCGCGCAGCGCTGGCAGGCGCGCACCGCAGGCTGGCACACGAAATCCGGCGTGGCCGCCGGCGAGATCTGGAAACTGCGCCTGGAAACCCTGCTCGACTACGTGGAGCAGCTGACCGATGCCGGGCGCGAAGTGATCGTGCTGGCGCAGGTTCCGTTGATCGAAACCAGGCTGCAGAACGTGCCGTCCATCATTGCCCGCATGGAAATGTGGGACGCCGACGCATTGGACAGCTTCGGCCCGACGGAGGACCGCTACCTGTCCTTAAACGCGAACATGCTGGATGTTCTGAGGAAGGTTGAGGACAGGAGCAGCGCGACCGTCATCTACCCGCATCAGGTCTTCTGCTCCAACGGCACGTGCCAAGTCTATGACACTGAGGGCGTCTTCTACTTCGATGACGATCACCTGTCCGTCTATGGCGCCAACAAGTTGATCGGTGAATTCGCACCGCTGTTCTAGGCTCAGGACCCGGAATTCGGGATTGCAGGCGAGCGGGCCTCGCCAACGGCCTATTTCACCGAGATGCAGGTACAGCTTGCGCGGCTGAAAACCTCCTGCGAAACGCTGCCGAAGGTGGAGCTGTCCGACGGTGTGACGCCGCGGGCGCCCATGACGATCGTGGCGGCCTCAAGCTCCTTCTGCACCCTGATGATCGCGTCTGCCGGCTTGCCGGTCAGGATCGGCAGGGTTTCGAAATCGACGCCGTGGCTGGTGGCCTTTTCGGCGGCGTGATCCAGGACGATCTGGCCGATCTTGTGGAGGATCTTGTCGGGCGCCGGGCCGAGATTGGCCGAGACCGCCTTGTTCAGGATCTTGTGCAGCGGCGCGTCGAACTGGCCGGAAATGTCCAGCGCCATCAGATCGGTGGCATCCTTGCCCCTGAGCAGGACATGGCAAATCAGAAGCCGCCCCTGATATTTCGCCGCCAGATCCGAGGCAATTCTCAGCGCCTTTATCGAGTGGACGGAGCCGTCCACCGGGATCAGGATCTTGTGCATGTCATCTCCACCCTCGCCTTGCCCAACAGCTTAGGCAAAACGGGGAGAGATATGAAGTGTTCGCCGACGGGCGGAGATTTTCAGAGATGGCTTTGACCACGGGCAAATGAACCGGAGCACCTGCGTAGCCGGTTCTTACGCCCCTGCGGTGCGGTTCAACCCGATATGGATCTCGTGAGGCGATCCCCTGTCAATGAGTTTGTCATTCCGGCTGAAGCGCAGCGGAAGGCCGGAACCCAGTACCCACTTGCTTCTCCGTTTTCCTTAAAACGCTGGCCGCACGGAGTACTGGATCCCGGTCTTGCCGCTGACACGGCAAACCGGGATGACAATCCTTCATTCCGGCATGACCATGGATGAAGTACAGCTGCATCTTCCGAAGCAGACAACAGTGGGTTCCCACCGTGCAGCTGCCCCCACCCCCGCCTCAGCGGGCCGGAATGATGTTGTGCTCCGGGCCGAAGGGGAAGCCGGTGATGTTGTCGGCGCCGTCCTCGCCAATGATGAGAATGTCGTGCTCCCTGTAGCCGCCGGCGCCCGGAAGGCCGTCCGGGATCATGATCATCGGTTCCATGGAGACCACCATGCCCGGCTCCAGCACCGTTTCGACATCCTCGCGCAGTTCCACCGATGCCTCACGGCCATAATAATGACTGAGCACGCCGAAGGAATGGCCATAGCCGAAGCTGCGGTATTTCAGGAGATCATGGCTGCGGTAAATATCGTTGAGGGCGGCGGCGATGTCGCAGCAGCGTGCGCCCGGCCGGATCAGTTTCAGGCCTTCCCGGTGGACGTGACAGTTGATTTCCCAAAGGCGCAGGTGCTCGTCGGAAGCGTGTTCACAGAAGAGCGTGCGCTCCAGCGCGGTGTAGTAGCCGAAGATCATCGGGAAGCAGTTGAGGCTGAGGATATCGCCGGCCTCGACCGCCTTGTTGGTGACCGGGTTGTGGGCACCATCGGTGTTGATGCCGGACTGGAACCAGGTCCAGGTGTCCATCAGTTCGACGAAGGGAAACGACTTGCCGATTTCCCGGATCATGGCGTTGGTCGAGGCGATCGCGACCTCGTGCTCCGGAACGCCTGCCTGAACGGCCCTGGCGACGGCGGCACCACCTATGTCGCAAATGCGCGCACCCTCGCGAATGAGGACGTGTTCTTCCGCGCTCTTGATCGTGCGCTGGCTCATGGCATCGGCGGCGACATCAACGAAGTCAGCGCCTGGAAACGCGGCTTCCATCTGCTTCAGAAAGTCGAGCGAGACATGGTCGAACTCGATGCCGATGCGCCGGGCCGGCGCATTCGGCCAGCCGGTCAGCGATTGCAGGGCATGGAGATAATTGTCGCGGCGCCAGTCCGTGTAGATCAGGGTATCGCCGTGGGTGCGCCGCCAGGGCTGGCCGCCATCGATGCCGGCGGCAACCGTGGTTGCCTTGTCCTGCGTGACGACAAGGCCGTATCTGCGGCCGAACTGGCAGTAGACAAAGCCGGAATAGTAACAGATGTTGTGATAGGATGTCAGGATGACGGCATCGATGCCGCGATCCGCCATCAGCCTGCGGAGATTGGCCTGCCGCCGGTCCATTTCCCGTTCCGAAAACGGCGAAAAGCTCTTCTCACCATTGTTCATTTCGTAAATGCGGATCATGTCGTCGCTCATGGAAGATCTCCTTTCCCGAAGTGAGCCGGTTCCGTGTTCAGTTCATTTCCGGGGCCCGAAACGCAAAACGGGCCGGCTTCCGAGAAGAAGCCGGCCCGCCAGGCCCAAATCCAAATTGTCTTGCAACCGGGAGACTCTCTTGTCTCCGCCCGGTGGCTGGCGTTCCGCCACCGGCACATAAGGTGAGCTGCGGGGCTGTTCCTAGCCCGGTGTCAAACCTCTAAGCCTTTCCGAACGGCGGCGCAACAGTTCAAGCACCGTCAGCAGCGCGATCGAGATCGCAACCATCAGCGAAGCGACGGCCAGGATCGTCGGCGAGATCTGTTCGCGCAGGCCGGTGAACATCTGCCAGGGCAGCGTCTTCTGACCGGCGGAACCGAGGAACAGGACGACGACGACTTCGTCAAACGAAGTGATGAAGGCGAACAACGCACCGGAGACGACACCCGGCACGATCAGCGGCATCTGCACCTTGAAGAAGGTGGTGACCGGGTTAGCGCCCATGCTCGCCGAGGCGCGCACGAGGCTTCGATCGAAACCGACCAGTGTCGCCGTGACCGTGATGATCACGAAGGGCGTGCCGAGCGCGGCATGGGCCAGGACAACGCCCCAGTAGGTGCCCTGCAGGCCGATACGCGAATAGAAGAAATACATGCCCGCTGCGGAAATGATCAGCGGCACGATCATCGGCGAGATCAGGATTGCCATGATCGCAGGCTTGTAGGGCACATGCGACTGCGACAGGCCAACGGCGGCAATCGTCCCGAACGCGGTTGCCAGCAGCGTTGCGACCGGGGCGATCAGCACCGAGTTTACGAGCGCCTGCTGCCAGTCCGGGTTGGTGAAGAAGTCGTTGTAGTGCTTGAACGAGTAGCCCGCCGGGTCGAAGGACAACATCTCCTTGGTGAAGGTGAAGAAGTCCTGCGCGTTGAAGCTCAGCGGCAGGATCACCAGGATCGGAAAGATCAGGAAGAAGAAGATCAGCCCGCAGATGACGCGGAACGTGTAGAACCACGTTCTCTGCAAGGGGGACGCATAGGGTGGTAGTGCGCTCATGTCCTCCTCCTATCCGAGCTTCACGTTGTCGATGCCGACGATCTTGTCGTAGACAACGAAGAGAATGAGCACCGCAACCAGCAGAAGCGTTCCGAGCGATGCGGCCAGGCCCCAGTTGAGCGACGACGAGATGTGATAGGCGATCCGGTTGGAGATGAAGATCCCCGACGTGCCACCGACAAGCTCCGGCGTGATGTAGTAGCCGATCGACAGAATGAAGACGAGAATGGCGCCGGCGCCGATTCCCGGCACGGATTGCGGGAAATACACCCTCCAGAAGGCGGTCCAGTCATTCGCGCCGAGGCTCTTGGCCGCGCGGACATAGCTGGGCGAGATCGTCTTCATCACCGAATAGAGCGGCAGGATCATGAAGGGCAGCAGAATGTGCGTCATGGCGATGATCGTGCCCGTCTGGTTGTTGATCATCACCAGGCGGCTCGCATCGTCGATCAGCCTGGTCCAGACCAGGAAGTCGTTGATAACGCCCTGTTGCTGCAGCAGCACCTTCCAGGCCGATGTCCGCACGAGCAGACTGGTCCAGAACGGCAGCAGAACGAGGATCATCAAAAGGTTGGACGTTCGCAGCGGCAGGGATGCAAGCAGGAAGGCGATCGGGTATCCCAAAAGCAGGCACGACAGGGTGATCACGATCGACAGGAACAGCGTCCGGCCGAACAGGAACATGTAGATCTGTTGATCATCCGGCTTCATTTCGATGCCTTCCGGACCGCGCTTGGCGTCGAAGGCATTCAGGAAATAGCCGTCGGTGTAACGGGGCGAAAACTGCTTGAGGACCTGCCAGGTGGCAACGTCGTCCCATTTCTTGTCGGCGCCGATGAACTGGTCCTTGAAAGGGCCGTCCTCGTCCATGCGCTTGATGCGGCGGCCGGTCTTGCGGAACAGGCTGGAAATACCGCTCTGCTCATAGTTCAGGCGGGAGCCGAGACGCGTGTGGGTTTTCTGGTCCACGGCGATGACCATGTCGTCATAAAGCGCGGCGAAAACCTCTTCGTCCGGAACCTGTCCGGACCCCGGATCCCACTTGCTGAGTTCGATAACCGTCTTGGGAAGCGTGTCTGCAACGATGCCGTTTTCGACGGAGCGGAACAGCATATCGACGATCGGGGCGACAAAGGTAATCAGCACGAATATCAGCAAGGGTGCGATCAGAAGGAAGGCGCGCAGTTTTTCGCGGCGCAAGGCGCGCCTGAGCGCGGCTTTCAGCGGCTTTCCGTCCTGTGTCGTCAGAACCTGACCGTCGGTGGTATCGCTCATGAAACAGTCTTCCGGGAAATGTCAGGGATGGCCCGGGCGGATGATCCGCCCGGGCCGGAGCCGAATGGCTTACTGTGCGAGCCAGGCCTGGAACTTGGCGTCGATGTCGTCGCGATAGTCTGCCCACCACTCGTAGTTATAGAGGAAGGTGTTCTTCGCGTTGTTCGGATCGGTCGGCATGTGCGGAGCCATGTCGATCCCGAGTGAAGCGTGCTGACCGACGAGCGGTGCAGAGGACTTGCGGGCCGGGCCGTAGGAGATGAACTTCGCCTGGTCGGCCAGACGTTGCGTGTCTGTCGCGTATTTGACGAGTTTCTTCACTTCGGCGAGGCGGTCCTCGGGCAGACCGGCCGGAATGATCCAGCCGTCAAGGTCGAAGACCTGCGCGTCCCAAAGCATCTTGACCGGCTGCTTCTGTTCTTCGATCAGGGCAAACAGGCGGCCGTTGTAGGTGGAGCCGATCACGACTTCCTTGTCGGCAAGAAGCTGCGGTGTTTCAGCACCGGCAGACCACCAGACAACGTTGTCCTTGATGGTGTCGAGCTTGGCGAATGCCTGGTTCTGACCTTCTTCGGTCTCCAGAACGTTGTAGACTTCTTCCTTCGGAACGCCGTCACACAGAAGAGCCCATTCCATGTTGTTGATCGGGCGCTTTTCCAGGGACCGCTTGCCCGGGAAGGTTTCCAGATCGAACACGTCGCAGATTTCGGTCGGCTCCTTGCCGCCCCACTCGTCGATGTCGGAACGGAAGCCGAAGGTGGTGGAATAAACGATCTGCGGGATGAAGCACTCGGACACCAGGAGGTCGCCGAAGTCTTCGGAAGCAGGGGTTCCGTCAGGTGCGGCTGCAAGATCGACGTCCGGGTCGATTTCCATGGCCAGACCTTCGTCGCAGAGGCGGATTGCGTCGGACGCAACCACGTCCACGAGATCCCACGTGACGTTGCCGGCTTCGTTCATGGCGCGCAGCTTGGCAACAGCTTCAGCGGAGGATTCGTCCCAGATCACGGTGATGCCGGGGTTTTCCGCCGTGTAGGGATCGGTGTAGGCATTCTTCTGGGACGCCTGGTACGCGCCGCCCCAGGAGACGAGCGTGAGATCCGTGGCAAGTGCCGAACTACCGGTAAACGCCAGTGCGGTTCCCGCGAGAATTAAAGTCTTGAGCTTCATTTTAGCTAGCTCCCTCTTTTAGGATTGAACGGATTTTTCCGTCGTTGTCGCGGGCGGACTGCAGCATCCGCCTCGCGAATTTAGGCAACCGCGTCGAGCGCCTTGCAGTCGTTAAGTGCCCATCCGACCTGGACGGTTTCACCGACATGCAGCTTGCGCCGCTCTCCCCGGTTGCGAACCTTGACGATGAACTCGTCATTGCCAGCCACGTTCATGCGAACGCGGATATGGTCTCCCAAATAGATCAGTTCCTCGATCCGGCCATCGACCAGATTGTCCATGGAGTCATTGGTGTCGAATTCAACGCGCTCCGGGCGCAGCGACAGGGTCGTCCGGTCGCCCACCGCGGACACGTTGACCTTGTCGGCCTTGAGCTGTGTGCCGTCGTCCAGTTCGACGAGACATTCCTCGCCATTGATGCCGACAACCTTGCCGCTCAACTTGTTGTTCTCGCCGATGAACTGCGCCACGAACGAATTCTGGGGATCTTCGTAAAGGTCATCGGGGGTCGACAACTGCTGGATGACCCCGTCATTGAACACCGCGACCCGGTCGGACATGGTCAGCGCTTCGGTCTGATCATGCGTCACATAGACGACCGTCACGCCCAGGTTTTCGTGAATGTGCTTGATTTCATACTGCATCTGCTCGCGCAACTGCTTGTCAAGCGCGCCGAGCGGCTCGTCCATCAGAACGAGTTCGGGATCGAACACGAGGGCGCGGGCCACCGCGACACGTTGCTGCTGTCCACCGGACAGCTGCGCCGGGCGGCGGTTGCCGAACGCGCCAAGCTCGACCATGTCGAGCGCGCGCTGAACCTTCTGTTGCTGCTCCGCTTTCGAAACATTCCTGACCTGGAGCGGAAACGCGAGGTTTTCAGCGACCGACATGTGCGGAAACAGGGCATAATTCTGAAACACCATGCCGATACCCCGCTTATGCGGCGGCACGTTGTTGATCGGCCGGTCATTCAGATAGATTTCACCGTGCGTGGCAGGTTCGAAGCCGGCCAGCATCATAAGACAGGTGGTCTTGCCGGAACCGGAAGGCCCGAGCATTGTCAGAAATTCGCCGGGCGGAATATCGAGATTGAGGTTTTTTACGACCAGGGATTCCCCGTCATAGCTCTTCTGAACGCTGTCATACTTAACAGCAGCGCCCCTTGCATTCGCCATATTGTCCCCAAATCCGGTTCTATCGTTATTGTGGATCGCCAGGCGAACTCTTGTGATAACGATCGTCACCGTTCAGGAATTCGCCAAACCATCGGCGCTAGAAAAACAAAAAAGAAGCTTCTTTGAAAGGGGCTTGTGAAAAAAAATGGATATTTTTTATTCATGTTCCGGCTGAATATTTTGCAGCACGGAGAAAAGCGGGAAATTCCACTCAGAACAACGGGTTCAGCGGAAAGAAAATCTTCTTTCCGGCCTGTTTCGACGCAATGCGGCAACCTGCTGGCTTTCCGCCATAGTCGGACTATCGTCTTTATCGCCTTGCCGTGAAACCCTACAATCGTCGCAGAATGCCACTGAAACGACCGGTCAGCCCGCCAAATGTCTCTTTGACGCGGGCAGGAACACCGTATAACCCGGTGATTGCCATCGTCCCGGGCTCTTGAACGGATCGGTGCCTCTCGTTTACGCTTTCCGAAAATGCAGGATTTGTCTTGTTCGAAGCCGAGAAAAACGACCCGCTTTTTCTGACCACGAAAGAGGTTGCAGACATTCTGCGCGTAAAGGAGCGCAAGGTTTACGACCTGGCCGCCGCCAACGAGATCCCGCACCGCCGGATTACAGGGAAGCTTCTATTTCCCGCACAGGCCTTGCGCAGCTGGATAGACGGCGAGAACGAGATCGCCGCCCCGGACAGGCCCAATGTACTGGCAGGGTCCCACGATCCGCTCCTGGACTGGGCCATCCGGGCTTCCGGATGCGGCCTTGCAACGCTGTGCAATGGCAGCCGGGACGGCCTGGACCAGTTCAATGCCGGCAGCGCGCTCGCCGCCGGACTGCACCTGCCCGGCGAAGACGGCTGGAACGTTGCCGCCGTTTCGGACAGCGGCAGCGCGAATTGCGTTCTGATCAACTGGGCGGTGCGCAAGCGCGGCCTGCTTCTGTCTCCGGATGATGCCTCTTCCGTAAAGACGGTTCGGGACCTCAAAGGCAGGCGCGTCGTGCAGCGTCAGGCCGGTGCCGGCGCTGCCCTGCTCTTCGAGGCGCTCATGAAAGATGCAGGTCTTTCGGAAAACGACATGATCCTCTGCAAGGACAGGGCCCACACGGAAAGCGATGCCGCGGCTGCAGTCGCATCGGGCGAAGCGGATGCGTCTCTCGGCATCGAGGCAATGGCCAGACGGTTCAAACTGTCGTTCCTGCCGCTTGCAGATGAAAAATTCGATCTCCTGATCGACCGGAAATCCTATTTCACGGAGCCGGTGCAGCAGTTGCTCTCTTTCGCCCGGACACCCGAGTTTCACGAAAAAGCGGCCGCGCTCGGCGGTTATGACCTGGCAGATCTCGGGTCGGTCCGCTGGCTGTCCGACTGATCCTCCGCAAAGGGACTTATCGATGAGCGACATTCGCCCCCACGAAATCATGGTGCCGACCTCCGAGCCGGACGACGCGCGGCTCCATTTCATCGGGCGCATCCACACGCCGTGGACCGACAGAAAGGACTGCCCGCGCCAGGGCAAACAGGATGGACCGGAGTGCCGGATCGAGGTGTTCGAGCCCTGGGTTCCGGCGCTGAAGGGCATCGAGGACTACGACCAGATCGAAGTGCTGTACTGGCTCGACAAATCCCGCCGTGACCTCGTGGTGCAGAACCCGGGACACAGCGACAGGACCTTCGGAACATTCGCGCTGCGCTCTCCGGTTCGCCCGAATCCGATCGGTACGGTCGGCGCGAAACTGATCCGCGTCGACGGGCCGAACCTGATCGTTCGCGGGCTCGACTGCCTGAACGGGACACCGCTAATCGACCTGAAACCCGACCGCTGCGCATTCTCGCCCAAGGCAGCTCCCAAGAACTAGAACGCGCACCTAGCCATTCCATTCCGGAACCTTCCCATTCTGTTTCGTCGGCTTGACAAGCCTCTCCCGGAATTGAACATTCCAGCGCAATTCTGCTCGCCCCGGGCGGCTTTCTGGAGGAACCCATGCAATCTGGATCTCAGACCGGAATGACCGGTATCAACGACGTCGTGTCGATTGAACGGCAAGGTCCGATCGCGCTTGTCGCGCTGAACAATCCGCCGGTGAACGCAGCTTCCCATGCGGTGCGGTCGGGTATCTGGAAAGCCATCGAAACACTGCAGAACGATGCGGACGTCAAGGTCATCGCCCTTTATGGCGAGGGGCGGACATTCATTGCAGGCGCGGACATCCGCGAATTCGGCAAACCGCCGAAAGATCCCTGGCTGCCTGACCTTTGCAACTTCATCGAGGACAGCAAGACGCCCGTTGTGTGTGTTCTGCACGGGACAACACTTGGCGGCGGACTGGAAGTCGCGCTTGCAAGCCACGTTCGTGTTGCGCTGCCGGGCACAAGGGTCGGGCTGCCGGAGGTCACGCTTGGCATCCTGCCAGGTGCGGGCGGCACCCAGCGCGCCCCGCGTCTTGCCGGCATTCAGGCTTCCCTTGAGCTGATCACGAGCGGCAAGCCGATCCCGGCCGAGACGGCGCTTGAGCACGGTCTTGTCGACCGGATCGATGCCGGAGACCCGCGCGACGTCGCCATCGCTGCTGCCGGAGACTGTCTGGAAGGCAAACTGGTGGCAAGACGCACATGCGATCTGCCCGTCGAGGAAGACGCAGACGCTATCGCCGCCGTGCGCGCGAAACTCGCCAAAACCCAGCCGCTTCTCTACTCGCCGCACAAATGCGTCGATGCGGTCGAGGCGAGCCGGCTGCCGCGGGACGACGGCCTGAAGGAAGAGCGCCGCCTCTTCAACGAATGCATGGACAGCCCGCAACGGGCCGGTCTGATCCATGCGTTCTTCGCCGAACGCGCAGTTGCCAAAATCCCCGAAGCTGCCGCCACGCCACAGGATGTCCGGAAAATCGGTGTCATCGGCGGTGGAACAATGGGCTCGGGTATCGCAACCGCCGCACTTCTGACCGGCTTCGACGTCACGATGACGGAGAGGGATCAGGCCGGTCTCGACCGGGGGAAAGCGACGATCACGTCCAATCTCGACGGCGCGGTGAAGCGCGGCAAGCTGACCGGCGAGGCCCGCGAAACAATCCTGTCGCAGAAACTGTCGACGGCGACGGAACTCGACGCTCTTGGCGATGCCGATCTGATCATCGAGGCCGTGTTCGAGGACATGGGCGTCAAACGCGAGATTTTCGAAACGCTGGACAAGGTAGCAAAGCCCGGAGCCGTGCTTGCGTCAAACACCTCCTATCTCGACATCAACCAGATTGCGGAAGCAACCAACCGGCCGGAAGCCGTCGTCGGGCTGCATTTCTTCTCGCCCGCGCACATCATGCGGCTCATGGAAGTCGTTGTAGCCGACAAGACGGGCGCGGATACCGCGGCCACGGGCTTTGCCCTTGCCAAAAAGCTGAAGAAGATCGCGGTGCGCTCCGGCGTCTGCGACGGTTTCATCGGCAACCGCATCATGACCTTCTATAAGAAGGCGGCCGACTACATGATGATGGACGGCGCTTCGCCTGAGGAGATCGACAAGGCGATCACCGGGTTCGGTTTCGCCATGGGTCCCTACCAGGTCGCAGACCTTGCCGGTATCGACATCAGCTGGGCGGCGAACAAGCGCCGCGCGGCAACGCGGCCCGTAGAGGAACGCTACATCCCGATCGCGGACGAGATCTGCGAAAAGGGCTGGTTCGGACGCAAGACCGGACAAGGTTTCTACATCTACGATAAGGACGGCACGCGTCCCAATCCGGAGGCGCTTGCTATCATCGGTGCAGAGCGCACCAAGGCGGGCGTCACACCGCGCGCATTTTCCGAAGATGAAATCGTCAGCCGCTTCATGACGGCGATGATCCTGGAGGCAACGCGTATCCTGGAAGAAGGCATCGCGCTCCGGCCCGTCGATATCGACGCGGTGTTCCTGTTCGGCTACGGCTTCCCGCGCTTCCGCGGCGGACCGATGCACACGGCCGATCAGATCGGTGCGGCGGAACTGGTGCGCCGGATAGAAACCTATGCGCAGGAAGACAACTATTACTGGCAGGTCCCGGCCTTGCTCCGGAAGCTCGCCGAAGGCGGCGGCACGTTTGCGGAGATGAACGAGAGCTGAGCCTACAGGCCCGGCGCTTCTGAGGGCCGGGCTTTGCTTACGTAGCGTTTTGCAGGCATGATGGACCTATTCATAGAATTTCGAGGTGCATCATGGCCAATTACCTGCGTCTGCGCAGCGGCGTCGCGCCGCTTGTTTTGTTCGTTACTTTGGCGCTTTCATTGCCCGCCTGGGCGCAATCCACCTATCTCAACGACAAGAAATCATTCGACATCGCATGGACGACGCTGACCAGCGAGATCGGCGAAAGCGACCTTTTGTGGCTGAGGATCGAGCCTGACAGTTTCTCGGTGATTGCCGCGACAGGGCGGGACGGTGAAGAATTCAACCTCTGGTCCGTGAGACGCAACCTCGGCGATCCGGGCTCCGTGGATGAACTCCACGGTCCGATGCATATGGCTGATGGTCCGAAATTCATCGTCTCGCCGGAGCGTTTCAGCCAGGCGGAGCTGCAGATTTCGAAGGTGTGGTCGATCTTGAGCGACGCACCGGACAAGCTGCCAACCAAAAAACCGGGAACAGTGACCGCTGCTGCAGCCTCGCTCGGCCCGGTCCTCGGCCAGGCACACTGGTCCCTGAAGTGGAACATCTCGGTCCGAAGCGATCGCGAGCACGGCCAGGTTTATGCGCTGGCCGACGGCCGGTTCGACGGCGCCGATATCAGCCACACCGAGCGTGGCCGGTCAATGAACCTGCGGACCCAGTCCGACTGGCCATTCGATGAGGCCGAGACCCGTTTTGCAGACGTCATCGGCACCGGTGAACACGTCTACGAAATCAAGGTTCTGACCCATGGCGTCGAAATCGACGCCGTGTCGCCGGCCGATCCGGGAGCGATCCAGGACTATCGCTGGAACGGCGGCAGCTACCGGCGGGGCATCGGCGGCAGGCCGGTTTCGATGTACACGCTGACGGGCCGTAGTCAGCCATTTTCCATCACGAAGAGCGGTCTGGCCCGCCTGCCACAGATCCTCGACGCGGCGCGCTCGGAAGTGCCTGCTGGTTGGAGCCATATCGATGACGTCGTGGCAACCCGGCCGCCCCCGGCGGGCAAGGAAGCGGGCGTGCTCTGGGAAATCAGGTTCCAGAATGCATCCGGCGGGCGCGAAAAGGCCGTGGTGCGCGTGCGTCCCGATGCCAGCATCTATTCGGTCGCGCTGCCGGAAAGCCTGCGCGCGTTTGACAGCTACCTTTCGATCAAGGGTATGTCGGAGGCCTTCGTTCAGTTTCAGGGGACTCTCGGCACCGACGTGAAGTTCTTTGAAATGACGTTCCGGGAGGATCGGGCCAGCATCGTGCTGCCCGACCCCGAGGCCAACGGCAACGTGGTGGAATACACGCTCGGCAGCAGCGGCGTGTCGCGCGGCTTTTCACGGCCACGGATCATGGAAAACGACGCGGACCTGATCTCCTTCACGCAGGCCGCCGGATTTCACCCGCAGCTGGTCACGGATGTTCCCGAGATGCTGATCAAGGCCTTCAAGGTCGAGAATGCCGAAGTGTTCCTGATCAAGCTGTGGAACGGCGCGCCGTTCTACAAGGATCCGAACGGTGCCCTGTTCCTGCAAATGCGTGTCGGCGTTCCGCCGCAACACAGCAACAGCGGGCACGCGGTGTTCCGATATGACGGCGAATATGTCGACGGAGGGCGTTAGGTATCCGCGATGCCTTTGCAAGTTCCGGGTTCGCTGCGCTCACGCTGACATCTGGATTCCGGATCAGCGTTCGGCGCGGCCTCGCTTGTCCGGAATGACCCCGTTTTGCAGGCAGTTTACCGGCTCATGCCATGGCTTGACTCACTGCTGTCCGGTTCAAGTCGAAATAGCACTGGTGAGGTGACCCCCAGTCCATCTGCTTGTCATTCCGGCTGAAGCGCAGCGGAAGGCCGGAACCCAGTATCCCCTTGTTTCTCCTTATTGCATCGATCTTCGGCCACACGGCGTACTGGGTCCCGGTCTTGCCGCGCGTGCGGCAAACCGGGATTGTTTCTGCTTTTTGTTGTATTTTTGTAGGTGGCCATCTGGCTGAGCAATAGCCAGATGGCCAGTGACAGGCGACCGTTCCGGGATCGGGTTTTCACCCGTTGTCATCATGGTTCCCTGCCACTTCCTTTTCCCGCTTGGAGAGTTGATTGGGCCTCTGTGACAGCACGCCCGCAAACAATCCGAAGCACGAACAGGTTACCACTGTCATGACCCGTCTTGAAAGAGCTCCGGCCGCGGTTGCCGGAATTGATGTTTCCAAAGACACCCTGGCCGTCTTTGACGAGGCCCGCCAGTGCCTGTCCACCGTGCGCAACAGCCCGGCAGCCGTTCGCAAGATGATCGCCGGTCTCGCCCCTGGAACGATGGTGATCTTTGAGCCCACCGGCGGCTTTGAGGCGCTGCTGGCAGCAGAGCTGGCCGCGCAAGGCATTGCGAGCCACCGGGCAGATACCTTGAAAGTCAAAGCCTTTATCAAGTCCTTCGGCCGCCTGGCCAAAACCGATGCGATCGACGCCAAGGCCTTGGCCCACTATGGCCGGGAACGCTGGAACCTCCTGGGTCTCTATCAGCCAGCAGACAAACGTCAGGCCCAACTGGCTGCCCTGGTCGCCCGCCGCCAGGACCTCCTGACGATCAAAACTGCGGAAACAAACCGCTCCAAGGCTCCAGGAAATCCACTCATCTCAAGGTCCTGCAAGACTGTGATCGCCTGTCTTTGCCGTCAGATTGAAAAGATCGACAATGACATCGAGCAGATGATTGCCGCCTGTCAAACCTTGACCCGCCGCGCCCGGATCTACCGCTCCCTGCCGGGTGTCGGACCAAGAACGGCCATTGCCTTGCTGGCAACAATGCCGGAGCTTGGCACCCTGACACGAAGGCAGGCCGCCTCCCTGGCAGGTCTTGCGCCACACCCAAGAGACAGCGGCACATTGAAGGGTTACAGGAAAATGCGAGGAGGTCGGCCCCAAGTGCGTCAAAACCTCTTCATGGCAGCCCTGGTCGGAGCAAGGGTAGAAGGACCATTACGTACCTTCTATCAACGCCTTATCAAAAACGGAAAGAAACCGATCGTCGCCGTCGCTGCCATCATGAGAAAGATAATCGTAATCCTAAACGCAAGGGCAAGAGACGAAATCACGACAATGAGTTGATGACAACTCGGGAAACAGCTTCGCATCCTGACTTGGCAGCGGACACATGGAGCACGGCTTTCGACTGGAACAACGTGCTCCGGGTGCGCTGCGCTCACGCTGACAACTGGATTCCGAATCTGCGTTCGGCGGTGCCCCACTTGTCCGGAATGACGTGTCTGTGAGAGCAAAAAAGCAAGAAAGCCTGTCTCCGTTTACCGGGTCATGCCATGGCTTGACCCACTGCTGTCCGGTTCAAGTCGAAATAGCACTGGTGAGGTGACCCCCAGTCCATCTGCTTGTCATTCCGGCTGAAGCGCAGCGGAAGGCCGGAACCCAGTAACCACTTGTTTTTCTTTCTTTTTACAACCTCCAACCACTTGGAGTACTGGTTCCCGGTCTTGCCGCGCATGCGGCAAACCGGGATGACAAATCGGGGAAACGTTTCTATATCCCGACTTGGCACCTCAAGGAACTATGCCGCATTCTTATATACTTACATTCGAACGCGCTTTCCAAACCGGACAGCAGTGGGCTTGGCAATGACGCAGATGGATTTGTTGTCAGCTGCCGGCATCCATGCGCTTCAGACCGAATTCGCCGCCTTCAACCCGCCTGCCGCATAGTCCGGCACACTTGCGCCGAGCTTCAAGCCCAGTTCGGGATTGGACGCATTGCCGTCGAGGGCGCGTTTCTTCACGCCCTGAAGGATCGCGCCCATGCGGAAAAACGCAAAGGCAAGGTAGAAGCCGAAGTCGGGGATTCCGGGCAGTCCTGCGCGGTCGCAATAGGTATCGATGAACGCCTGGTCCCCGGGAATGCCGAGCGGAGCCCGGTCGACCCCGGCAAGACCCCTGCCTTCCGCCCCCGGAGGACGCTGCCATTGCATGATGAGCGCGGCGAGATCGGCGAAGGGATGGCCGATTGTCGAGAGCTCCCAGTCCAGGACCGCCACACAGTCCGGACCGTCTTCGGCAAACAGCATGTTGTCGATACGGTAGTCGCCGTGTACCAACGTACGGCGGCCATCGTCATCGGGCACGTTCCGGTCGAGCCAATCGATCAATTCGTCCATCTCAGTGATCGGTTCGGTTTCGCTCGCCCGATACTGCTTGGTCCACCGGTCGATCTGCCGCCTGTAATAGTTTCCCTCCGGCCCGAAATCCGACAGGCCACGCGCGTCCAGATCAATCGCGTGGATCGCGGCGAGAACACGGTTCATCCGGTCGTAGATCCCGGTGCGCAGGCCCTTGTCGAGACCCGGCAATCGCGGGTCGTCGAAATTACGGCCGCGCACCAGTTCCATGACATAGAAGGCGGACCCGATGATGCTGTCGTCTTCACACAAGACGTTCATCTTCGCGACGGGCACGTCCGAACCGGCAAGCGCTTTCTGGACCCGGAATTCCCGGTCGACCGCATGTGCCGATTTCAACAGGACACCGGGTGGCTTGCGGCGCAGAACGTAGTCGCCGGAGGCGGCGCGCAAACGGAAGGTCGGGTTGGACTGACCACGGTTGAACTTTTCAGCCAGGACCGGACCGGCGAACCCGGAGAGGTTCCCCTCCAGCCAGCGGCCCAGGCGTTCCAGATCGAGATCAGCTGTGCCGGTCATCTGTTCTCACCCATGACCATTTCGCCTCAGCAGTGTTTTCGAAATAACGCCAACCCGAACCACGACCTCATCCTGAGGAGCTTGCCAAAGGCGAGCGTCTCGAAGGATGGGCCGCTTGCTCATGCGTGTGCCACCCATCCTTCGAGACAGCGCTGTGCGCTTCCTCAGGATGAGGTTGGTGTGGATACGGCCAAGGTTTTCCTTCCAGTTTTGAAACACGCAATTCAAACCGGTCATCTTCAGACCTTGTCGTTGGTGTATTTCCTGAGCTCCGTTCGGGCAACCTGCCGCCGGTGGACGGCGTCCGGGCCATCGGCAAAGCGCAGCGTTCTCAGATGAGTCCACATGGCGGCAAGCGGGAAATCCTGGCTGATGCCCGCCGCGCCGTGAACCTGCATGGCTTCGTCGACCACCTTCAGCGCCGTCAGCGGTGCCACCACCTTGATCTTGCTGATCCAGGGCTGCGCGGCGCGCGTTCCCTGCGTGTCCATCATCCAGGCGGCCTTGAGACACAGAAGCCGCGCCATCTCGATTTCCATGCGGGCATCCGCGATGATGTCGTAGTTGGCGCCGAGATCCGTGAGCTTCTTGCCGAAGGCCTCGCGCTGCATCGCCCGTTTGCACAGAAATTCCAGCGCCGTTTCCGCCTGGCCGATCGCCCGCATGCAATGGTGAATCCGTCCCGGGCCAAGCCGCCCTTGCGCCACTTCAAACCCGCGCCCCTCGCCGAGCACGAGATCTTCCGACGGCACCCGGACATTGGTGAAGCGGATATGCATGTGCCCGTGCGGGGCGTCATCCGCGCCGAAAACCTGCATCGGCCGCAGCACCTCGATGCCGTCGGCATCGCTCGGGATCAGAAACATGGAATGGCGGCTGTGCCTGTGCGCCGACGGATCGGAACGGGCCATGACGATGTAGAGCCGGCAGCGCGGATCGCCCGCGCCGGTCGCCCACCACTTCTCGCCGTTGAGCACCCACGCATCACCGTCCCTGACAGCGTTCAGCGCAATGTTGGTGGCATCGGACGAGGCGACATCCGGTTCGCTCATGAGATAGGCGGAGCGGATCGTTCCTTCGAGGAGCGGTTTCAGCCAGCGCTCCTTGTGAGCCGGGGTGCCGTAACGCTCCAGCACTTCCATGTTGCCGGTGTCGGGCGCGTTGCAGTTGAACACCTCGGCCGCGATGCCGACCTTGCCCATTTCCTCGGCGAGATAGGCATATTCGACCGTGGTCAGGCCGAAGCCCCTTTCGCTGTCCGTCAGCCAGAAATTCCAGAGACCGCGTTCCTTTGCTTTCGCCTTCAGGCCTTCGAGAATTTCGAGCTGGCGCGGCGTGTGCTGAAAGCGGTCGCCGGAAGGATGCCTGCCGACCTCATGATGAAACTCGATGTCCAGCGGCGCGATCTCGGTTTCGACCATCTGCCGGACCTGTTCGATCAGCGGCCGCACCCGCTCCGTAATGCCCAGATCCATGACGTCTCCCTAAATGATGTGTTTTGCGTTTTCGCACGCGGCCCGATATTCCCGCTCCAGCCGGTCGACCACCGCCGACGCGGGCCCGACCGACTTGATCGCACCAATGCCCTGTCCCGCGCCCCAGAGTTCCCGCCAGGCCTTCGGCAGCGGGCTGTCGTCCGGCATGACGCTGACGTCCCATTCTTTCGGCAGGTTGTCCGGATCGAGCCCGGCGCGCGTCAGGGAGCCTTTCAGGTAGTTGGCCGGATGCCCGGTAAAGAGCGACGATGTCATGACGTCCTCCGCCGCACCGGCCACCATCATGTCCTTGTATACCCGGTCCGCATTGGCTTCGTCCGTCGCCACGAAGGGTGAGCCGACATAGCCGAAATCGGCACCGAGCACACGGGCGGCGAGCAGCGCCTCTCCCGTCGACACGGCTCCGGCCAGCAGCAAGGGACCGTCGAACCATTCGCGGATCTCGCGAACGAGCGCAAAGGGCGATTGCGGACCTCCATGGCCGCCGGCCCCGGCCGCAACGGCGATCAGTCCGTCAGCGCCCTTTTCGACCGCCTTTTTCGCGTAGGTGTTGTTGATGACGTCGTGCAGCGCAATGCCGCCGCAGGAATGCGCCGCCTCGTTCACCTCGACGCGCGCGCCCATGGACGTGATCCAGACCGGAACCTTCCACCGCGCGCAAGTCTCCACATCCCGTTCCAGCCGTTGGTTGGACCGGTGCACGATCTGGTTGACGGCGAAGGGTGCGGCCGGTGTGTCGGGATTGGCCTGGTTGTACTTATCGAGCGCCTCGGTGATCTCTTTGAGCCAGAGTTCGAGCATCACCGGCCCGCCCGGTTCGTCGCGGGCATTGAGCGCGGGAAAACTGCCGATGACCCCGGCCTTGCATTGCGCAATCACCAGAGCGGGGCAGGATACAATGAAGAGCGGAGCGGCAATTGCCGGTATCCGCAGGTTCTGAAGGACAGGGGGAAGCCGTCGCGTCTTCAGCATGCCGTCTGCCTTTCACCATCTTGAGCCAGATAGAACCGGTTGAGCCAGTCGGCCTTCAGCGCCGGACGCTTCTCGCCGTCGATCTCGACGGTCGCCTGCCAGTGCAGGTCGACTTCACCGGGCCGCTCGCCGGTTACGCGCGCCAACGCAAAACGGCCCCGGACTTTCTGCCCGGCCTTGACCGGGTGCAGAAACCGGATCCGGTCGAAGCCGTAGTTGATGCCCATTTGCGCGCCCGCGACACTGGGCTGCGCCTCCTGTCCCATGGCCGAGAGCAGCGACAAGGTCAGAAACCCATGCGCGATCGTCCCTCCGAACGGCGTCCGGGATGCCTGTTCAGGGTCGACGTGAATGAACTGATAATCTTCCGTCACATCCGCGAACCTGTCGATCCGCGCCTGATCGACATGATACCAGGACGAAACGCCGACTTCCTGCCCGATCAACCGTCTCAGCTCATCAATCGATAGCACGCGCGCTTCCAAACCTGCGCTCACTCATAGGCCTCCTGAAACAGGTCCGGTCCGGTTTCCACGTTGATGCCGCCGCTGATCGGAAGAATGGCGCCGGTCACATAGGAGCCGCCACGGCCGCACAGATATTGCAGCGCGGCCGCAATGTCCTCCGGCCGCCCGACCCGTCCGAGGGGAACCTGCGCGCCCACTTTCTTTCTGACGTCTTCATCAGCGGTCGCAAATGCGGTCATCTTGCTGACGAAGGGCCCCGGTGCAAGCGCGTTGACCGTGATGCGCTTCTGCGCCAGTTCCTTGGCGAGGATCTTCGTCAGGTGGTGAACAGCGGCCTTGGAGGCTGCATAGCTGTAGGCCCGGTCGCCGTGGGGCAGTTCGCCCATCACCGAGCCGACATTGACCACACGCGCCGGGTCGTCATCGCTGGCCGCCCGCTCCAGGAGCGGAAACAACTTCTGGGTCAGGTGGAACAGGCCGGTGACGTTGAGTTGCAGAACGCGCTCCCAGGCGAAATAGGGGAATTCGCCGAGGGGCATGCCCCAGCTGGTGCCGGCATTGTTCATCAGGATGTGGAGACTGCCGCAACGCTTGCCGACTTCGGCACTCAGCGCGTCTATGCCTTCCTCGCTCGCGACATCCCCGCCGAACCCTTCCGCCTTGCCGCTGTACCCGGCGGCGTTCAGCTCTTCGGCCGCCGCACGGCAGGCGCCTTCCTTGCGGCTGGCGATCAGCACGTGTGCCCCGGCAGCCATCAGACCTTCGGCCGCCATCCGGCCGATGCCGGTCGCCCCTCCGGTCACAAGCGCCGTCTTGCCGGTGAGGCCGAAGAGAACATCCGGGGTCATAGCCCCCCCTCGGCGCGCTGTTTCCTAAGGGTCAGTTTGGAGACCTTGCCGGTTGCCGTCAGCGGCAGCTGATCGACGAACACGATCTCGTCGGGCACCTGCCACTTTGCCAGCCTTTCCGCCAGCAGCGCCAGAAGTTCGTCTTCCTGCGGCTGGGCATCCTCGCGCGGGACCACGATCAGCAGGGGACGCTCGTCCCACTTGGGATCGGGCACGGCGATCACCGCGCAATTGGCAACATCGGGATGAGACATGACGATGTTCTCAAGGTCGAGCGAGCTGATCCATTCGCCACCGGACTTGATGAGGTCCTTGGAGCGGTCGGTGATCTGCAGGAAGCCTTGCGGATCGATCACAGCAATGTCGCCGGTGCAGAACCAGCCCTCCGCGTCGAAAACGGGTCTGGAGGCTTCCGGGTCCTCGAAATATCCAGAGGTGATCGTGTTGCCACGCACGTAGAGATGACCCTGAGACTTGCCGTCGTGAGGCAACCGGTTTCCGGCGTCGTCAACGATTTTCATGTCGACGCCGAAGACACGGCGCCCCTGCGACTGCTTGCGATCGATGCGCTGCTCCTGCGGCAGGTCCGCCATGTCAGGCGGCAGATTGCACTGGGTTCCGAGCGGGCTCATCTCGGTCATGCCCCAGGCATGACAGACATTGACGTCCCTGGTCTCGAATGCCTCGATCAGCGTCCGGGGGGCGGCGGAGCCTCCAATGACAACATCGCCGAACCCGTCCGGGAGACGGCCCCGCTGATTGATCTCGTTCATCAGGCCGAGCCAGACCGTCGGCACTCCCCACGCGGAAAAGACCTTTTCGCGGTCCAGAAGATCGAACAGGCTCTTTCCGTCCAGCGCGCCGCCCGGAAAGATCAGGCTCGCGCCCGACAACGGCGCGGCGTAAGGCAAGCCCCACGCGTTCACGTGAAAGAGCGGGACGACCGGCAGGATGCGGGTTCCCTCCTGCAGAACCTTCGGAATGGTGATGCACAGCGTGAGCGCATGAAGCAGGGTCGAGCGATGCGAAAAAAGGGTGCCTTTCGGATTGCCCGTCGTCCCGGACGTGTAGCAGAGGCCTGCCGCCTGGTTCTCGTCGAAATCGGGCCAGTCGATCTCCCGCGGCTGTCCTTCAAGCAGCTCTTCGTAGCAAAGGGCTCCCTCAAGCGACGTCTGCGGCATGTGCGCCCTGTCGGTCATGATGACCACGAGAAGGTCTTCAGGCAGGTGCTGCCTGAGTTTCTCGATGATCGGAACGAAGGTGGTATCGCAGAAGAGGACCCTGTCCTTTGCATGGTTGACGATATAGATCATCTGCTCCGCGGACAGGCGCGGGTTGATGGTGTGGCAGACGGCACCGATGCCGGAAATCGCGTAATAGAGCTCAAAATGCCGGTACCCGTTCCAGGCAAGCGTCGCGATCCTGTCGCCCGGGCTGATGCCGTGCTTTCGGAGCCCGTGGGCCAGTTGCGCCACGCGCTGCGCCGTCTCCCGATAGGTGGTTCGGTGGATATCGCCTTCCGTTCGCACGGAAACGAGTTCGCCGTTCGGATAGTTGGCCGCGGCAAAGGTGATGATGTCCGCAATCTTCAGCGGACGGTGCATCATCTGTCCCTTCATTCGTGTCCTCCCAAACACCGTTGCGTTTTCGCAATCGCTCAAAGGGTTAGTTTATGTACTCCAAACCGTAGCGCGCATGTCGCGTTCTGGAAAGCCGGGTTTGCGGAATTCCTTTGACAGCAAGCGTCTGTTGCGCCAAACCCCTGCTCGAGCCGCGAGACTGCCGACCCGAGGATTGAATTTACCCAATGGCCCAGAAACTGGTCATCGCCGTATGCACGGCGCAGCGTCCGAATATGCTCAAGGCGTGCCTCGACAGCCTGGACAAGCTGGACCGGCCGGAGGCAACAGAACTTTCCGTTGTTGTTGTCGAAAACGACGCCGTGCCGTTTTTCACCGGCGAGGCAGCAGACGCGGTGCGCCAAGCGCTCACCATACCGGTTTCTTTCCACCACGAGCCGCGCCGGGGCATTCCCTTCGCCCGCAACACGGCCCTGGAAGCGGCGCTTGAACACGACCCGGACTGGATCGCCCTCATCGACGACGACGAGCGCGCCGAGCCCGACTGGATCGAGAAGCTTTTGGATGCCTGCAAGACCTTCGATGCGGAGGTCGCCAACGGCCCGGTGCGGCGGATCTACGAAAAGCCGGCACCGCACTGGTGGAAGTCGCAGCTGCTGAAACCGCGGCCGACCGGAACCGAGATCACGGAAGCGCCGACCAACAATGTGCTGATCAGCGCCCGCATCGTGCGGAAGGACGGACTGGGTCTGAGGTTTGACGAAAGACTGACCTTCGGCAGCGAGGACATCGACTTCTTCCGCCGGACCCACGCGGCGGGTGCCAGGATGATCTGGGTAGACGACGCCTTTGTCGAAGAGGACATTCCGGCGTCGCGGGTGACCACGAAGCGGCTCTTGAGCCGGATGCACATGGCGGCAACCTCCGGTGCCTTCAACATCGTTCTGCGGGAAGGCCGGGGCAAGGCTGCGATGCATTTCATCCCGAAGAGCGCACGGCGCATGTTCTTCGGTCTTCTTGCCACGATCATTGGTTTTGTCCTGAAACCGTTTGCGCACAAACGCGGCGAGAAACTCTACTACTACGGTCTCATCCGCCTGATGAAGGGATCCGGCAACCTGCGTGGTCTCTTCGGAAGGGCACACAATTATTATGATGTCATCGATGGCAACTGACCCGGTGCCCGCTCAACGCAAACTCGCGCATATCCACCTCGGCGTCGATGGCGGCGCGGAAAAGTTTTTCGTGCGCCTGTCCCGTGCGCTCGCCAAACGCGGTGTCGAACAGATCGCCTTCATCCGGCATGACAGACCGTGGCGGGACGAGCTTGCCGAGCATTGCGAGGTGCGTGAGCTGAAATTCAGCCGCTCGCATTTCAAGCGGCATTTCGTTCGCTGGGGCATCGCCCGCGACATCAGGAATTTCGGTGCAAAGGCAACCCTCGGCTGGATGAGCCCGGCCAGCAAGTGGTTGCCGAAGCCCGGTCCCGAGATGCGCACTTTCCTGCGCCTCGGTGACTTCCCCGACGGTTTCCACACCTATGGCAACGTGCAGCACCTGATCGGCAATACACCGGAAATCATCCGGCAGGCGGTTGAGGCCGGCTGGCCCGCAGAGCGCGCCCACGTGATCAGCAATTTCGTGGATCCCATTCCGGACACGCTCGCACCCGTCAGCCGCGCGCATTTCGATACGCCGGACGACGCAACCGTCCTGATCGCGCTTGGACGTTTCGTTGAACGCAAACGCTTCGACCTCTTGATCAAGGCCCTTGCCCGGCTGCCCGAAACCGTACACGCCTGGCTGATCGGCGACGGCGACCTGCAGGAAGACATGCGCCGCCTCGCGCGGGACCTTGGCGTTGAGAACCGCACGCATTTTCTCGGATGGCAGAGGGACCCGTCCCCTTTCCTGAAAGCTGCGGACATTCTCGTCTGCCCGACCGATGACGAACCGCTGGGAAATGTGGTTCTTGAGGGCTGGAACGCCGGCCTGCCGGTCGTTGCGACCGCATCGCCCGGACCAAGCTGGCTGATCGATCATGGTGAAACAGGGCTTTTGTCCGAGTGCGGCGATGAGGACGGTCTGGCGCGGCATCTCGTGCACCTGTTGGAAAACCCGGCTGAAGCCGAAAGCCTCACGACGGCATCTGCGGCGCGCCTGAACGATAGGTATTCCGAAGAAGGCATTTGCGCACAATACGAGTCGCTGATCTGGAACCAGGGAGGTTGAAGCATGAAAAAGAAGAAAAGACTGCTGAACTTCATCTTCGGGCGCGAACACCTCGACAGTTTCTCACGGCTCTTCAATCTTTATGCGCGCGCCAGCCGGATCCTGAACAAGAAGAGCCCCTGGCAGGTCGAAACGAACATCAGGAACGGCGTGATTGTTGTCACCGATGACGAAAACGACAGTATCTCGATCCTGCACCAGAGACGCGTGGGTTTTTACCGGTACGGCGTGAAAAGGCGTGTCACGGACCTCCTGTCCGATTACTTCATTTTTCCGGACGAGATCGAAGACGGCGATGTCGTCATCGATTGCGGTGCCAATATCGGCGAAGTCGGTCTCGGACTGAAACTCTCAGGAAAGTCGATCCGCTACATTGCCTTCGAACCGGGTGAGGGCGAGATGTCCCGCTGCCGGCTGAACAACCCGGGCGGCACTTGCGAACAGCTCGCACTCTGGCACGAGAAAACCACTCTGAAGTTCTTTGAAAAGTCGAACACGGCGGATTCCTCACTCATTGAGTTTTCCGGATACGAGAGTGTCACGACAATCGAAACGACGACACTGGATGCCTATTGTCTTGAAAACGGGATCGAAGAGGTCAAGGTGCTCAAGATCGAAGGAGAAGGCGCGGAACCCGAGATCCTGCGCGGCGCCGAGGAAACGCTGAAACGCGTCAAATACATCTGTGTCGATTGCGGACCGGAGCGCGGCCTTGCGAAGGAACCGACACTGCCGGCGGTGTGCCAGTTCCTGGTGGCACGCGGCTTCAGGTTCGACAAGGTCTCGCCCAACCGACTGATTGCACGCTTCGTGGCTGCCGATTGAAGTGGACACGTGACTTTACTAGTCTGGCATCGGACGCGACGGTTCGATTGCCGGCGTCCAATTGCCCGAAAATGCAACTTCGAGACCCCGTTTCACCCAGCAAAGCCCGACTTCAAAGATGTACGAAGAAAAACTGAACGAATACAAAGCGAATTTGAACTCTGGCAACGACAAGCATTTCAGAGCCAAGCACTATTTGAGCATGCACGCGCTGATCACGCAGCTTGAGAACCCCACCATGCTCGAACTGGGGGTGCAATCGGGAAACTCGACCAAACTGTTCCTGAACGCACTGCATGACAGCGACCGCGGAACACTCGTGTCGGTGGACATCGCCGACTGCTCGACGGTTGCGAGTTCGCCCAAATGGACCTTTATCAGGTCTGACTCCGCGGACACCGACAACATCCTCAACCATGCCCCCTGGCTCAAGGACGGGATCGATGTTCTTTTCATCGATTCCCTGCATACCGTGGACCATGTCTACAAGGAAATTTACGGCTTCTTTCCGTATCTGAAAAAGGGCGGCGTCATTTTCATGGATGATGTCGACAGCGCTCCCTACGCGGAAGGAGAAGAGATGGACAGCTTCTACGTCGAAACAGAGAATCGACAGATACTGAATTTCATCAACTGCGTTTTCGAGGCCAACATGGATCGGCTCGACCTGTCGATCCACCGGGGCTGGACCGGGCTGGCAAGACTGGACAAGCGCTCGGATTTCATGACTCAGCTCAACGAGCCAAAGGGCCTGAAGGTGCGCCAAAGCAGACGCATGTGGAAGCTGAAACGGTCGCTGAAGAAACGCAAGATCATCTGAAGCCGGGCGACTTTCCGATGCGGCTCCACCGGTTTCCTTCACCGGCTCACCGGGCAAATCCGGTTACAGCTTTTGCCAGCTCTTCGGGATCAGGTCGCGCGCATCGTGGGTCGATGACCTGAACCACTGCGCCGGTGCGATGACGTGCTTGTCCCGACGCGGGTTGAGCCAAGCCCCCCACCAGCTGAAGGAACTGTTCGCGACGACATGCGCCCGGCAGGAGGCCATCAGATGCATGTCCTGGACATCCTTGCCGTCATCCTGGGGCTCGACAAACGTCATCGACGGATAGGTGGGCAGATTGTCCCTGGTCCAGGAGATATCGTCGGAAAAAACAAAAAGCTGCATGTCCTTGAACTTCGATGCCATCTCCGACAGCGCGGCAGCATACCAGTCAGGATCGCAGGTCCCGTGTATCGCGTTTGTCTTCGCGTTGGAAACGTAGTCTCCGCGCCGCACATGGACCGAGACCGCAGTCTCGGCCGCCCTGATTTTCGAAAGGGTTTCCTGCCGCGCCGGTGTGTAGCCCGATTTCAGCTGAAAGTCGGACCGTATGACCTCCGCCGCATCGGAAAAGTAATTCTCGGACTGCCAGTATCCAAACAGATAGGAGGGGTTCCAGATCGACTTGATTTCAGGGGCGAACGGCAACCCGGTTTCCTTCACCTCGACGCAGCGCGCCGACGGGAACAGCATGCGTGCCAGGGGCTGATGCCGGTGCCTGGACCACACCCTCCGTTCCAGCCAGTTGAGCGGCTCCGCGGTGATCGACAGCTGGTCGAGCACATAGTCGCGCAGCCTGTCTTTCTTCATGTCGGTCAGATCGAGCCTGTAACTCTGCTGTGACGCGAGCGAAACCGCACGGCCGCAGGCGTATTGAAACATCTGGTTGCCCGCGCCGCCCTCTATCCTGGAGATTATCAACTTGGTTTTCCGGCTTTCTGGAGGTCTTTTTCAAGGTTCAGTCCGTTTCTGATCTTGAAAATCTTCCGCTTCACGTTGTCTTTCAGCCGGTAGTACCTGCGTTCGACGGGAAATCGCCTGGAGCGGCTGGACCGGGGCCCGCGCCCGACACCGTCCCAGATTTCCGATTGCTCGTTTGTCTGGGCGATGTGCGTGACCGCGAAGGGATAAATTGCGCAGCAACCGACGCCGTGATCCCAGTATCTGTCCAGAAGGCAGTCAACCGGTTCGAACCAGACGTTGGCATGTTCCAGAAACCGCGCCGCAGCCCAGGGGGCGATCGCATAGCAGGACGTTCCGGAGGGGTTCTGAACGAACTGGATGATCTTGTGACGGGACCCGACGTCCTCCCGGATGAAGAAATCACGCCGCTTGTGGGACGACAGCCGCAAGAGGCCGTAGTCCTCGATTTTCTCGCCGGCGATCCGGAAACTTTCGTCAAAGTCATCGGCCAGCTCGATGTCATCTTCCATGATCAGCAGCGGGCGCTGTTCACGCACACATGTTTCCCACAGGAGATAGTGGCTGGCGAAACAGCCCAACTCGCCCGGAGCCAGCTGAAATCCATAGCGTATCTCGGCCAGCCTGCGGTCATGCTTCGCGAAGAGAGGATGATCGCCGGCCTTCCCGTCAATCGCTTCGAAGTACCGGAATTCAAGGCCTTTCCCGACGAGAAGCTTGTCCATTCTCTCCTTGCGGTCTGTTGACCGGGCCATATTGACTACGTGTATTTCCAGCAAAAAACGTCACTCACAGTTCGCCGCCATATCCGGCCTTGCTAGATACATCAGGCTGCAACGGCATTCAACCGAGCCGCCTGTCCCGATGCCTCACAACATGCCTTGCCTCGCTGCTATCTTTGACGCGGAAATCTGCAATCTATATCGTCGTGCGCGACACACCCGCAAGCAGGCGAGACGCATCAGCCAGAGGCGCGAACAGCGACGCTGGATTTGACAAGGCAGTATTCATGTTCGGCAAGACCGCGCTGCAATCCAGACCTTGATTCAAGACCCACGAGCCGTGCTAGAACGAAGCCGCAAATCGGCGGCGCGCGGCCGTTCAAACCTGTCGTCGCAACGTGATGCGGGAAGAACCTTCAAGGAAACGGCAATAACGCAGCCGAAATCAAAAAGTGATAAAGCCCTGACGTCATGGATCATTCTACCTTCGACAGTAAAAATACGGTCGTTTTCACTGTCGTGAACAATCAATATGTCCGCCTCGCCGCGGCCTGGGCGAGGGGCGTCAGGGAAAGCACCGGTCTCGATCCGCTTCTGATCTGCACGGATCCGGCTTCCTATCGTCAGCTCACAAAGGCCGGTTTCCGATGTGACGACCAGTTCGTTTCAAGCGCCTATTCCGACCGGAAAAAAACGGTCTGGAAAGAAAGCGGCTTCGACAGTGACAGCGCCACACACGCGATTTCGCTGAAGTTCCCCTCCGCGCTTTCGTATCTGGAACAGGGACAGAACGTCATCTTCAGCGATGCGGACGCGATCTGGCTGCAAAACCCGTTCCCGGAGCTGCCCTCCACCGCGTTCGATCTTGCGTTTCAGCCCGGATCCTTTCCAAGGGGCAACAAGGAGGCCTGGGGCTTTGCAATCTGCACCGGCTTTTTTGCGCTTCGGGCGAACGATGCCACGCGGCAGTTATGCGCGGAACTGGTGGACGCCTTTGCGGGGGACGATCAGATCTGCATGAACCAGCATCTTTTGGACAACTACGATCTCGAATGGGAGAAAAGACCCGAGGGGTGGGAGCATTGCGATCTGGAAACCGGCTGGGTTACGCCTGTTTCCGGACAGAGCCGTCTCAACGGCCTGAAACTGGCGGCATTGCCCCACGCGAAATTCCAGCGTCACGGCACCAACCGGGACTGCGTGGAACACGCGATCATCTGCCATCCAAATTCTCCGAAATCTGAAAAGAAGAAATTCAAGGCATTCAAGAAGCTCTCCATCTCCCTTAAAGTCCCCGCACGATTGAAGGTCTCGGGAAAGGTGCAGAACTTGTTGCAAGCCTTCAGTTAGCACGCCCCCCCTGGGTGCCGCGCGACAGCGCCGCCACGCGCGAAACGCGGCCCGATCTTGCGCATCCGGCACTCCGTCACGGTGCCGGAACCCACGAAAGACCGGCCCGATTGCATGCACCCCGGGCGTGACATCGGTGTCCGGGATATCTGCCCGGATCGGTTTTGCACCGCCTTGCCTTGCTAAATCACGGAAACATGCCGTATTACCGGCCAAACAAATGGCCGTGCGGTGCCGGTGCACCGCTGAAGCGCCTTCGCAATTCAGCAATCAAAGCAGAACAAACGGCATCCCTGGAAAGGTGCATCATTGGAGATCGGCAATGAACGAAAACGGAGCGGCCGAAGAAGGAGCGCCCTTTCCGGAACGACTGAACTGGCACATTGTTTCCTATCCACGAAGCGGAAACCACGCCGTGCGTGCCCTGGTCGAATACATAACAAAACGTCCGACGGTCGCTTCGCTCGAGGCATCGGAATCGGACAAGGCGATCTACCTTCGCAGCGCGAACCAGGCGGCGGATGTCATCAAGATCGACGATGTTGATCCGGCAGGGTACAAGGCTCACTCTCTTCAACGACTTGTCGAGAATGCGGCAAGGTCGCCCTCACCGTTCGGGTTGATCCTGATCACCCGCGACCCGGCGGATGCGATCGTGTCGCAGCTCTATCCGAATTACGAGAGATGGAAATCCAAGCTCGACAAAAAGAGACTGTTCTTTGCCAAGCACAGAAGAAAAACCTGGGAGGAATTCAACTGGCCGGCGGAAATCAGGAACAACTACAACAGCTACCTGAGCTGCGTCTTTGCCTATCTCGCGTGGAAGGGGCGGCCAAGAATTCACCTTAAATACGAAGATCTTACCAGAGACGGATATGCGTTTGCACAGGCATTTTCGCAAAAGCTGGGAGCCGATGGAAACCTGGATCCGGCAGACACCGAGACAGTCCTGTCCCTGTCCAGAGACAGCCTGAATCGCAAGGCTGGACGCAAGCGGGATCCCGAACTCGTCAGCGAGCTGCAAGGTCTGATCGCAAAACACGGAACCTATGACGAGATTCTGGACATCATAGACACCTGGTGATTTGACGCGGGACATTCGCAACCGGGCTTGTGGGGTAAGCTTCAAAATGACGAACAAGAAAGTATCGGACACGCTGAAAAAGTTCGCCAATCCGCGGTTGTTGCTTCCGGGCGGTCGGGCGGACATGCAAGCCTTTGACGCGCTGAGCCGCAAACTGGACAACTTGCACACGAATGACGAGGTCGCATCGGAGCTCGAGGAACTGCCGAGCCAGACCTCACTCAACGAGCGGATGGGTCTGTATCGGCTCTGCGCGACGCATTATCGTGGCAACGGCGAGATCTGGGATGTCGGAACCGCCGCCGGCGGGTCTACCTACTGCATGGCGCGCGGATTGAAAGACAACGCCTCCGTTTCACATCGTGCGATCAAGGGGTTTGATCTCTTCGGCGGGTATTCGCTGGAGGCTTTCGCGAAGCATCCCGTAATCAAGGAATACGTCAAGAAATCTCGTGGTGCTGCCAACGACCTGGACCTGTTTCGGCACCTGAACCGCGACTTTTCGGGGTTTGTTGATCCGGTGCAACTGGATCTGTCTTTGGATTTCGCGCCGTACACGAAAACCGACAGTGTTGAAGTCGTTCACCTGGACTCGGCCAAATCAATGGACTTGTGGCAGGCGACATTTCCGGTCATCGCGGAAAGCCTGCTTCCTGAAGGATCGTGGCTGATCCTCCAGGATTTCGAGCGATGCCGGCTGCCATGGCACTGGATGGTGACCGCGGACCTTCTGAGAAACGGGATCGCCGAAATTCACTCCGTTTACGAAGGCGGCACGGTTCATCTGCGCCTGACTGAGAAGATTCCCGCCAACATCGTTGATCAGAACGTTGCCTTCGACTACACGGAAGACCAGATCGCGGAGAACGTGGCACTGGTTTGTGATTGGTTCGTTGCACGGCCTCACTTCCATGCGCACTTCAACGGCGAGTTTACCGATGTCGTGTGGGGCGTCCTGGCTTACGCGCTCAAGTTTCGCGGAAACGAAACGCTGAGCAAGCTTTGCGCCAGGAACCTCACCAAGGATTTCTTGAGAAAGAACAAGATCTACGCGATGGAGCTCTGACTTCGCCCAATCATCGACAGGCAGACCTGACGGAAACCGGGGTGCGTCGCCAACGTGAGAAGCGAATGCATTCCCCGCAGGAACATCCGGCTCTGCGCTTGTTGGGGAGCGCCCCCAACACCCATTGACTCTGGCTGATTTTTGCCGCTTCCATCGCACGAAGAGATAGAAGACTGTGAACTGACTGCCATCAGACAAGCGTCATGTGAACAAAACCCACTTGGAAACAATTCGAAACAGGAGAAAACAATGGCAGTTGATAAGCCCGAAGCGGAACTCTACGGCGGGAAAGCAGGCCAGGATAACTGGAAAACGCTCGAGGCAATCATTGCAAAATACGACATTCCGCTCCGCGACGTTCTGGAATCCTTTGCGATCTATACACGCCGGATCAATGTCACCCGTTTCCTTGCCCACTACGAACTGTACAAGCTCATCGCCGACAAACCGGGTTCCATCGTCGAATGCGGTGTCTACCAGGGCAACAGTTTCTTCGCCTTTCACAAGTTCCTGGAGATCTTCCATCCGGGCGACCGCATCCGGCACGTCATCGGCTTCGACGATTTCAAGGGCCTGCGCCTGACGGAAGAGGACGGGCCGGAATATCCGGGCCGCTCGAAAGTGGATGGAGGCTGGAAGTCGGAAGGCTTCAAGGGTGCCTTCGACGAACTGATGATGCTTCATCAGAACGACCAGTTCGTACAGGCTTCCAAGAGATGCTTCCTGATCGACGGGGACATTCTTGAAACGGTTCCCCAATACGTTGAAGAGAACCCCGGGCTGCGCATTTCCCTGCTCCATCTCGACGTCGATGTCTTCAAACCGACCAAAATCGCGCTGGACCACCTCTACGACCGCGTCGTTCCGGGCGGACTTATCGTTCTGGACGAATACGCCATGATGGAGTGGGGCGGAGAGAGTTCCGCGCTGGAAGTCTTCTTCGAAGAAAGAAAACTGCCGCAGCCCGACATCAAGACGTTTTCCTGGACCTCCACGCCGTCTGCGTATTTCTTCAAACCCTGGAGCTGACATTGACCCTCTCAAACAGCGACGTCGCGCATTTTCAGGAAAAGGGATGGGCCGTTCTCAAAGGCTTTCTGAGTGCCGAAGAGCTTTCGTCCTTTTACTGCGATTTCAATCGGCTCCTGCTTTTGAAAGCGGGCAAGACGCAGGACGAACTCAAACCACTTGAAAACCGAGTCGATCTCGAGTTGCTTGTCGATCTGTTCAAGACAGACCGTGCCGGTCTGGGTGCGGTGTACCGGTCCTTGAGGCACTTGCAATCGCTGCAGAAAATGCAGCTGGGGGCAAAGTTCGAAGAGGTCTACCGGAAGCTCTACCAGGATATCGGCATGATCAATGTGTGCCCGTATACCGGCACCCGGATCGATTTTCTCGGCGAAGAGAGGTTTCTGTTCGACTGGCACCAGGACTACCACTACATCCAGCTTTCGCAGGATTCCATCGTGTTCTGGATCCCGTTTACCGACTTGGACAAGGACGGCGCGGTCGAACTGCTTGACGGATCACATCTTGACGGATTGAGACGCGCGAAGATGCTGGACCCGATGAACGAAAACAAGAACGGCGCCAAAACCCTGTCGATCAACCACGACATTGAGTTTTCCAAATACGCCAGTTCCATACCAAGTCTCGACGTGGGAGACATGCTGGTGTTTTCCGGTCTGACCGTTCACAGGAGCGTGCCGCAGAAAACCGAACCGGTGCGGGTTACGACCCAGTTTCGCATGGGCAACTTCGACAATGAGGACGCGATCGAGAGAGGATGGCCCGTTGGGCAGCTCGAGGGACGCGCCTTTCACATGGACCATGCGGAATATGTCGATTGAGGCAGCCCGCGTTCCCCTGACCGCGCCGGTGCCAGACCCATCCGATCTTTTTCAGGCGGCTTCCTGATCCGTGACCGGCGAACCTCCAAGGCCATGGTTTGCCGGTCGCAGATCCAATCCACTTCAAATTTTGAACCTGGAAGACAAGCGAGTTCATACGCTTGCGAAACAACCTCGCCTCAGCTTGTAGCCCGTCCTCTCGAGATCCCCCGGAATGTTGCCGATTTCCCGCGTCTGCATGCAGCATCCCGGCATTGCAGCAATGCACAAAAAACAGTGGACGCTCATGTCGGGATTGAACTAGAAGCGCAGCTTGGCACCCTTTAAAGACGCGCGGCAACAGAACCTGATGTTGGGAATCGGCAAATACATCAAGAAGAACACGAACTTTCCGACGTTCGTGCAAAGACGTATCTTCTACAGCAGAAACCTCTACAACCTGCTGACGGCCGATGCAGCCACCCGCGACTATCACTACATCGACAGACATGTCTATGGGATGAACTACTTTTTCAATGTCGTTCCGGAGTACAAGCTGATCTATGTTGAAGTTTCAAAGGCAGGATGCAGCACCGTCAAGTCGATCTTGTCGAACGTGTGCTATGGCCACGACTTCAAGGACCAGTTCTACCTTTACCACCGCAGGGAGTCTTCCGACCTGAAATCGCCGGAGATGATCGGTCCGGAAGGCTTCTGCAAGATGTTACGCGATCCCGAAACGCTGATGTTCACGGTTGTGAGGAACCCGTATCTCAGGCTGCAATCCTGTTATTCGGACAAGTTTGCGGGCGTTCCCTGGGACGCTCCGGACAACCATTACCTGAAGCAATACCGGAAGAACAACCAGTTCACGCAGCCGGATACCTATGTTTCCAACAATGCAATCACTTTCGATCAGTTCATAAAATATGCCTGCGCAACATCGAAAAAGATGGTGAACAATCATTGGAACCTGATGTCGGCAAACGTGCCGAAATCGGTTCCTTCCATTCATGTCGCCAAGCTTGAGACGCTGCACGAGGACATCAAGCCGGTCGCGGACAGGCTCGGCATCGACGCGCAGATGTTCAGTCCAAGAAAAACGGCCGTCAATACAACAGGCTCGCATGCATATGGATCCCTGTGGACCAGCGATCTCGTCAAACGGGTCCAAAGCGCCTACCGGGAAGACTTCACCAGGTTCAACTACCCCCTGGAGTTTCCGGGCACCACACCAAACTAGCCGGAAGCGGGCCGCCGCGGCCGCACTTCATCGCCCGGCCCGCAAGGCCCGTGATCTTTTTTTCGCGTCTTTCCAGGCATTCGAGCGGGATTTGTTTCCCTCCAGAACGCTCTGGTAATCCTTGGTCAGCACCTCATCGACCTTACTCGCAGCGCTAAGCGCTGTCTCCGCTCCGAAGAACTTGAGCGTTTTTCTCTTTTCCTTCCAATTGTTTATCTTCTTTTCAAACCAGCCCTTGCTCGCGTTTTCAGCAGTTTTAGCGGTTTCTTCGGCTGCGTGCTTAGCTTCCCGGTCGACTTCGCTGACGATGCGCTCGAGGTCAGCCGACAATCCCTTGCGCCGTGCATGCTCCGCGAGGTTGGCCGCGATCACCTTCCGGCTTGCTTCGGGATGAGACGCGGACCCTTTCAAGACGAATTCGTACCAGGCGACATTGTCCACCTTGTCCGCTTCCTCCGGGAAGGCGGCCAGCACCGCTTCGAGCACCTGAAAAACACCGGCAGGAATACCGCTTCCGATCACGACCGGGTCCTGAAACGGATCGCGGGAGGCTTCGCTGACGAACATTGCGGCGGGACTGCCTTTTGAAAAATCATTCTTCTGATTCCGCGTCGAGGAACCGGTGCTTGCGGGGCTCGATCCGCTCAGCGTGAACGGGTGATCCGCGTGGACATGGTCGATTTCCTCGACAATTCCGAGATAGGAAAAATAGATGTCCGGTACGTGAGACTGGAAAAACTCGGATTGCGGCAGCGTCAGCCTGTCGACGCAGGCGCGCGACACGATGCCGTGGTAGAGCGCCGGAAAACTGTCATCCCAGGTCACCGACGCAGACAGCAAGGCCTCTTTCGGCTCCCTGGCCGACACTTTGCGAACAGCGCCGAACGTGTTGCCGTCGGTCATGAGCACCCTGCCGAACTTGGCAACCGACATGTCCTGCGGCCATTTGTACGTCAGTCGCGGCCAGCTCAGGCTGTCCGGCCTGTGAGTCTCGAGTATCTTGCGCAGCGCCGGAAACTGGCCCGGCAGGACCGCGTCGTCATCCCCGATGAAGAGGATGTAGTCACCTGCCGCCCGATCCAGCGCGAACTGAAAATTCTGACGCATCGAAATGCGTTTTTCCGTTCTGATGTAAATCAGGCGCGGATCTTCAAACGCCTCCACGACGTCTTCCGTGTGGTCGCTGCTCGCGTTGTTGCTGACAATCACCTCGATGTTGTCATCTTCGACTGCCAATGCGGACTGAATTGCCGCGCCGAGATAGGTCGCCCTCTCACGCGTCGGAATGATTATGCTGATTTTCATACTGGCATCGCGACCCGTCTTGGCTGGTGGTGCAGGCCATTCGACGGACCCGCATCAATGACGAGTGAAATAGCGCAGGTCATGACCGCGATACCAGCTAAAAATGCCGCCGGATCACCGATTTCGGGCCGTATTTGCGCCCGTGAGCCGCGCTTTACTTTCAAAAGCAAACATGTACAAGTCGCCTCCATCGAGTTGGATGTGGGATGGCCATGAAAGTTGTGATTCTTGCGGGCGGACTTGGAACGCGGATCAGCGAGGAGTCTCATTTGCGGCCCAAACCGATGATCGAGATCGGCGGGCGCCCCATCCTCTGGCACATCATGAAAATCTATGCCGCCAACGGGTTCACCGAGTTTGTCATCTGCTGCGGCTACAAGGGTTACGTGATCAAGGAATATTTCGCCAACTACTTCCTGCACATGTCCGATGTGACCTTTCACATGGGTGAAAACCGGATGGAAGTGCACAGGCAGCAGGCGGAACCCTGGAAGGTCACGCTGGTCGATACCGGCGATGCAACCATGACCGGCGGACGGATAAAGCGCGTCGCGGACCATATCGACGACACCTTCTGCCTGACCTACGGCGACGGGGTCGCGGACGTGAATATTGCAAGGCTGGTCGATCATCACAGGGCCTCCGGCCTGGACGCGACCGTGACGTCCATCCAGCCCCCCGGCAGGTACGGAGCGCTCGAGATTTCGAACGGCCGCGTCACGAATTTCCTTGAAAAACCTCAGGGCGACGGCCAATGGATCAACGGCGGGTATTTCGTCTGCGAGCCAGGTGTGCTCGACCGGATCGACGGGGACGATGTTCCCTGGGAAGCCCAACCGCTGGAGAGCCTTGCGCAAGACGGACAACTCGGTGTCTACAGGCATGACGGCTTCTGGGCCGCAATGGACACGCTTCGTGACAAGATGCAACTTGAAAAGCTCTGGCAGTCAGGAACCGCTCCCTGGAAGGTCTGGTGACGCGCATGGGTTTTTGGCAAGACAAGCGGGTTCTGGTCACGGGTCACACCGGCTTCAAGGGAGCCTGGCTGTGCGAACTTCTCCTGGAGCGCGGCGCTCACGTCACCGGGCTGGCCCTCCCGCCCGAAGATGACGGCAGTCTGTTTACCCGGTTGCAACTCACGTCGCGAATGCCCGGCGACTTCCTTGACGTGCGGGATGCAGCCGCTGTTGCCGCGGCCGTCGAAACGGCACGGCCCGAGATCGTCCTGCACCTGGCGGCCCAGTCGCTGGTCCGGCGCTCCTATCGCGACCCGGTCGGAACCTGGGCGACGAATGTCATGGGCACGGCGCATCTCCTCGAGGCGCTGCGAAGCCTGTCCGCCCCGGTCACTGCCGTCATCGTGACGACAGACAAGGTCTACGAAAACCATGAATGGCCGCACGCCTACCGCGAGAACGACGCCCTGGGCGGCCATGACCCGTACTCGGCTTCGAAGGCCGCAACCGAACTGGTATCGGCCAGTTGGCGCCGATCCTTTGGTGACACTCATCTGAAGATCGCGACCGCGCGTGCCGGCAACGTGATCGGTGGCGGCGACTGGGCGGAAGACCGTCTGGTTCCCGATATCATCCGCGCACTCATGTCCGGGCGCCCGATCGAGATCCGCAATCCCGCTTCGATACGGCCGTGGCAGCATGTGCTCGATCCGTTGCACGGGTACCTGCTGCTGGCAGAAAAACTGCATGGCTCAGAACCCGCTGCGGCATTCGAAACCGCGTATAATTTCGGGCCGGAGCTATCCGATGTGAGCCCGGTCGAAACGCTGGTCGAAACCATCCTGTCTCATTGGCCGGGCAGATGGATCGATGCGAGCGATCCCGGGGCAGCCCATGAGGCGGGCCGGTTGTCACTCACGATCGAAAAGGCAAAGAGCGAACTCGGCTGGAAACCCGTATGGTCGTTCGAGCGCGCGGTCGAAATGACGGTCGAATGGTACCGGCAGGTCGCCAACGGACGCGACGCAGCCGAGGTCTGCCGGGCGCAGATTGCAGCTTTCGAGACCGGATCATGAGGTTCACGCCGCTTCCCCTTGAAGGCGCCTACAGGCTTGATCTCGAACGCAAGGGCGACAGCCGCGGCTTTTTTGCCCGCCTGTTCTGCGAAGAGGAGTTTGCCGGTCACGGGCTTTCAACAGACTGGCCGCAATGCAACGTCTCGCACAGCGCCGCGAAAGGCACGGTGCGCGGCATGCACTTCCAGCGCCCCCCTGAGGCCGACGCCAAACTGGTCAAATGCATGCAAGGGGCCGTCTTCGACGTGATTGTCGATCTGCGGCAAGGCTCGCCAACCTACGGGAGCTGGACCTCGGTGACGCTCACCGCAGAGGGGGGCGAAATGATCTATGTTCCCGAAGGTTTCGCCCATGGGTTCCAGACCCTGACCGATGGTGCGGAGCTGTTGTATTTTCATTCCAAGAGCTATAGCCCCCAACACGAAGGCGGCCTGCTGTTCAGCGATCCGGATGTCGGCATCGTCTGGTCCCTGGAGATCGGCACCCTGTCAGACCGCGACAAATCCCTGCCACCCCTTTCCCAGGTGGAACCCATTTCATGAATCAAACCTGCCGCCATTGCGGATCGAAGCTTCACCGCGAATTTCTTGACCTTGGGTATGCCCCACCGTCGAACGCCTATCTCGAAGCCTCCGATCTGTCCGCACCGGAGGTCACCTATCCGCTCCGGCTGATGGTCTGCGACAGTTGTTTTCTGGTTCAGACGCAAGACTACACGGACGCCGAAAGCCTGTTCGCAAACGACTATGCCTATTTTTCGTCGACGTCCAAAGGCTGGCTGACCCACGCGGCGCAATACAGCGCGATGATCACGAAGCATCTCGGCCTCGGACAGGACAGTTTCGTTGTCGAGGTCGCGTCCAATGACGGTTACCTGCTGCGCAACTTCGTCGAGACCGGCATCCCATCCCTGGGGATCGAACCGACCCGTTCAACGGCACAGGCGGCGGAAGCCCTCGGTATCGATGTCCTGCAGGAGTTCTTCGGCGAGGCCCTTGCCCAGCAACTCACTGATGACGGCAGACAAGCCGATCTCATCATCGGGAACAACGTCTATGCCCATGTTCCTGACATAAACGACTTCACCAAGGGCCTGAAACAGCTTTTGAAACCTGAAGGCGTCATCACGCTCGAATTTCCGCACCTGATGAGGCTGGTCGAATTCTGCCAGTTCGACACGGTTTATCACGAGCACTTTTCCTATCTCTCGCTGGGGACCGTCAGCCGGATTTTTGCCGCCGCGGGTCTCAGGGTGTTCGATGTCGAGGAATTGCCGACCCACGGGGGCAGCCTGCGGATCTACGGATGTCACTCCGAAAGCGGACATCGCGATAGCGACGCATTGCAGCGTCTCCTTGCGGAAGAAAAAGACCGGGGGATGACCACGCCGGACTTCTACGAGAACTTTCAGCAGCGCGCGGAGAACATCAAGGACCAGCTGCTGGAGTTCCTGCTGGACGCCAAACGCAGCGGCAAGAAGGTTGCGGCCTATGGAGCGGCGGCCAAGGGCAATACCCTGCTCAACTTCTCGGGCGTGCGGCCGGACCTGGTTTCGTTCGTTTGCGATGCGGCTCCTGCAAAACAGGGAAAGTTCCTGCCCGGCAGCCACATCCCGATCTTCCCGCCCGGCATGCTCAACGAGCGGCATGTCGACTACATCCTGATCCTGCCCTGGAACATTGCCGCCGAGGTGCGTGCGCAACTTGCCGGGCAACTGCCCGGCACGGTAAATTTCGTAACGGCAGTTCCAGAACTCAGACTCTCATGACAAACCGTATTGCGTATACAAAGCCGTCCATCACGGACCGGGAAGTCGCCTATGCAACCGACGCCGCCGCAAACGGCTGGGGTGAGCACTGCTATGACTATCTCAAGAAATTCGAGGCGGCCTTCGCAGAGCACCTGGGAACGCGACACGCAATCGCGACATCCAGCTGTACCGGCGCACTGCACATGGGCCTTGCCGCACTCGGCATCGGCCCGGGGGACGAGGTCATCCTGGCCGACACCAACTGGATCGCCTCCGTTGCTCCCGTCCGGCATCTCGGCGCGACGCCGGTGTTCGTCGATATCGATCCCGTGAGCTGGTGCCTGGACCCGGACAAGGTCGAGGCGGCCATCACGGACCGCACGAAAGCAATTCTCGCGGTGCACCTTTACGGAAACCTCTGCGATGTCGGGCGCTTGAGGCAGATCGCAACGGAGCGCGGCCTCTACCTGATCGAGGATGCAGCAGAGGCCATCGGCAGCCAGTACCAGGGTCAGCGCGCCGGATCGATCGGCACGTTCGGCACCTTCTCCTTTCACGGCACGAAAACACTCACAACCGGTGAAGGCGGCATGTTCGTGACGTCGGACACCGGTCTCTTCGAAAAGGTGCTGACACTGTCCAACCACGGCAGGTCGAGGGGCCAGACCAAGCAGTTCTGGCCCGACGAACTCGGCTTCAAGTACAAGATGTCCAACATCCAGGCAGCCATCGGGCTTGCCCAGGTGGAGCGGATCGACGACCTGATTGCGCGCAAACGCGAGATCTTTTCGAAATATCGGGAAAAGCTGGAGACCTATCAAGGCCTTCAGCTGAACCCCGAACCTCGCGGAACCGTAAACGGCGCGTGGATGCCGACGGTCGTGTTCGACCGGGATCTGGGCGTCACGCGGGAGATGCTTCTGGAAGAATTCAAGAAGACCAGCATCGATGCGCGGGTCTTCTTCTATCCGCTTTCCTCCCTGCCGATGTTCACGCCGGAGAAGCAAAACGCGGTCGCATGGGATGTTCCGGAAAGGGCCGTGAACCTGCCCAGCTATCACGACATGAGCGACGCGGACATAGACCGCGTGGCCGACGTTGTCAGGTCATTTCTTCGCTGAAGCCTGCCAGGCCGTCCGGGACCGGAACAGGGCGGCCGGCGGCGCCTTCACGCTGTTGCGCCGAGCCCGTCCATCAAGCAGATATGAGCGCTAGTCTGCGGACCTGCGCAGGAACCCGTCGGGCGCGACGGTAATCTGCAGCTTGTCCTCGATCGACTTGTCGATTTCGAATTCGGGATGCTGTTCCAGGAACGCCCAGACCGCTGTCTTGGGATTATCGCCTTTTTTCCAGGGCCGGTCATGAATGAGCTCGGGCGGCAGGTCCTCGATCACCGTGTCGAAAACGCAGCAATAGCTGTCCCTGGTGACCAGCGGCGCGTAGGCTTCAAGTTCGGCGAGGACATGCTCGTGGGTGTGGTTGCTGTCCAGGGACACGAGGACTTTTCCCTTCCCGCCGGCTGCGGCGCGAACCTGCGACAGGATCTCCTCATCAACCGACGACCCTTCCAGCATATCGATCCGTGCCGACATCGGGTGGGCTTCAATGAAGGCCCTGTTGTGCGGCCGGATGTCGATATCGATCCCGAGCACGGTGCGCTTGGGTTTGCGGGGATCGAGGAGCTCGCCGCTTTCGGTCGCCTCGCAAAGATCGATCATTGCCAGCAGGGACGCGGACAGGATCAGTGATCCGCCGTGCGCGATGCCCGTTTCAATGATCAGGTCGGGTTTGACCTGCCAGACCAGTTCCTGAAAGGCAACGATATCCTGCGGATACTGGATAATCGGCCTGCCGAGCCAGGAAAAGTTATATGAGTACTTGTGAATGGCGGAGTGGAGCAGCCAGTCACGGGTCTTTTGATGCAACGCGCGGTCTTCGCCCAGGGCGGCGATGTTCCCGGAGACCTCGTTGAGGAACTGATGATACGGATCGGACATGGAAACCTCGAATTCCTCTTAACGATCAATCGATGACTGCGTAGGACAGCGCCGGTGTGAACGGAAAGCGCCTGACCTGCAGATTGTTCAGGCCGACAGCTTCCATCACGGCAAGTGTTTCGCCGGGCCAGTAGGACTGGTTCAATTCGTCGAACGCAATCACGGCGCCTTTCGGCATGCGGGGCAAAAAGGCTTTCAGTGCGGCAATGGTGGGCTCGAACAGATCAAAATCGAGATAAAGCAGCGATACGACGGTGTGCGGGTTGTCTTCGACATACTTGGGAATCGTCTGCAGCGCGTCCCCCTTTACCAGTTCCATCTTGTTGACGTGGCCAACAAGGCGGTTCTGATCATAGAGTTTGACGCCCTCGCGCAGTTCCTCCTCACCATCGAAACGATAGCCCCCGGTCTTGCGATGAGACAACTCCCCGTCTCCGGTCTCGTTCGCCCCGTCTTTTTCCGTGAGTTCGGGAAACCCGTCGAACGTGTCGAAGCCGATGATTTTCCTGTTGTGGTTCACCGGCTCGTAGATTGCGCTGAGCTGCGCCCAGGTAAACAGCCCGCCGCCCATGAACACGCCGCACTCGACGATCGACCCATGCACGTTGACGATCTGCTCGAAGAGCGCGTTCTTCGCCAGAAACAGAGCAAGCGTCTGCCGCGGCACGAAGCGGGTGAAGTTTTCGAGCTTGTTCAACGTCGTCCCGCGCGAGTGTTCGAAATACGGGCCGATGTCTTCCCGGTATTGATGCTCGTTCGAGTTCTGGTTCTTTGGATCGCGGAGGGAGAATTCTTCGTTCGACACCTTGTCGTTCCTTGCAGTTCAAGCCTTGGCTTGTGAGGTGAGCCTGGTATTCGCCTTGATGCCGGTCACAATCGTCCGGCCCGAACCGATCACACTGTCGTCGCCTATGCTGAGACCCGGTTCGACAAAAATACCCGTTCCGAATCTTACCCTGTCGCCAATCGAAACATTTCCGGAGGTGAAGACACCCGGACCAAAGGCACAACTCGATCCCAGAACGTTGCCATGTTCAAGCGCAACATTCGCCGACACGAAATTGTTGTCCTTCAGGCGGCTTCCCGCACCGATATAGACATGCCCCAGGATGACGTTTCCAACGCCCAGTTCGACGCCGGACCGGATGTCGGCACTCGGATCGATGACGTTGACGAAACGCACGCCCTGTTCGACCAGTGAATTGAAAACGCGATCGCGTTCTTCCAGATTGCTGTTGAAGGCAAGGACCGCCGCGTCGACCTTTCCGTCCGACACGTCACTCAGGAACATGTCCAGATTGCCGGCCACCGGCAGCCCGAGCACGGTCTTGCCGTGAAACCGTTCATCGCGGTCGTAGATTGCCGCCGCATGGAGTGAGGAGATCCGGGCGAGCGCGTCCGCAACGATCAGTGCACCGCCCCCGGAAACGCCGCCGATGATACCGACACGTGTCCCCGTATCGAACCCCAGGCGCGCCTTGTCGCCAACGTCCTTGGCCATGAAATCCAGGACGGCCTGTTCGGTGACCCGGTTGTCGCCCGCGAATTTCTGGACACTCTCGAGATCGAGACCGTTTCTGGCTATCAGCAGTTCCGCCTTCTTGGTCGGCGCCGCGATCGACGATGATGCCTCGGCAAGAGCCGCCAGGTGGCCCTCAAGATCAAAATGGGGATCTTCCGAGCAGAAGCCGATGACCTGATCGACCTTCAGGGTGTCTCCCTCTTGCGCGAGCGGGAAGACGAAGCCTTCGGCTTCCGCGGAGACTTCAATCGTCGCCTTCGTCGTTTCCAGAATACAAAGGTCATCTCCCGGAGAAACCCTGTCTCCGGGGTTCACCAGCCAGTCTTGAAGCTGGGCTTCCGTGTCGTTGACCCCCAAAAAGGGCACACAAATGTCAGTGGTCATGTCAGGACCTCGAAAATCGCGTTTTTGATCGCCGCTTCATTCAGGATCACATCCGCTTCCAGATGCCGGGCGGCCGGAATGGCGACAGGCCTGGCCGCAAGGCGGACAACCTTCTTTGGCGCTGCTCCGCTTTCCAGCATGCGCGCCATGACCTCGCCGGCCCAGCCAAATCCCAGCGTCCCCTGTTCGGCAATCAGAACCGGCACATTCCTTGGTATCTGCCCGATGGCCTTGTCAAGCGTCCCGATGTCGTTGATGCAGGCAGGCGCGATCAGGACGCCGTAGATTTCCTCGTCCGCCAGCTCATCGAGGACGGCAGCCGACAACGAGGCAGCGCCCCCGTAGCCGATGATTGCAACGTCGGGAACGGCGTTTTCCGGAAAGTTGGCCGCAATCACCGTCGGAAGCTTGCCCTTGCCCTCGATTTCCGTCACCGACAAGCCGGAAAAAGCGTCGGGATAAAGGTGCTGCGGATAGTCCCCCTTGTCTTCCACGAAAAGCGTCGGAACCTCGCTTTTCAGGATCACCTTCTCCAGCAGATCGCCTGGATTGTGAAGGCGGCTGGGGGCGACGACATCGAGACCCGGAACGCCGAAAAACAGCTTTTCAAGGCTCTGGCTGTGGGTCGGCCCGTATCCGCGCGCGCCGCCGACGGGCGTCCTGATCACGGTCGGCACCTTCACCTTTTCGCCGTACATCAGCGGAAACTTGGCTGCGCTGTTCACGATCTGGTCGACGCAAAGCGTCATGAAATCGCCGAACATGATCTCGGCCACCGGCCGCAAGCCGCGCATTGCCATGCCGGTCGCGACGCCGACAATGGCGCTTTCGGAAATCGGGGTCGTGTGCAGGCGCCCCGGATACTTCGTCGACAGCCCCTTCGTCGCCTTGAACGCGCCGCCGTAGGGATCGAGAATATCTTCGCCGATCACATGCACCGCGGGATCCGAAGCGAGACAGCGGTCCAGCGCATCTCGAACGCTGTCGATGTAGAGCGTCACGGGCGATCCTCCGAAAGCCTGCGGACGATGCTGTCGAGGCGTTCCTTGACCTCGGCTTCGATCTCGCCGACATGCGTCTCCAGTCCGGCCTGCCTGGCGAGCAGGATGATCGGATCCCTTTTGCGGTACCGGTCGATCTCGCGCCGGTCGCGGAAGTCGTCACCCTTGGAGTGCGGCGCAAATCTGTAGGTTTCCATGAAGATCAGCTGCGGGCGCATGCTGGAGCGAGCCCGTGCCACCGCGCCGGATGCCACCTCTGCGACCGCATGCACGTCCATGCCGTCCAGCCGATGGGTCTCGATGCCGAAGGCTTCGCCTCGGCCTGACAGATCACCGGCATGCTGCAGCTCAAACGGCGTCGTCTGGGCATACCGGTTGTGTTCAACGGAAAAAATTATCGGGACGTCCCACAGCGAAGCGATGTTCATTGCCTCGTACAGGGCGCCTTCGCCGAAGGTTCCGTCCCCCAGGTTTACGACGGCGACGCTGCCGGTCCCCTTCAGTTTTTCGGCCAGCGCCATGCCGACCACGATCGGGGCACCCGCACCCTGTATCCCGTTGGTGTAGAAATTCCTGAGCTGGACATGCTGGCTGCCGCCGATGCCTCCACACACCCCGTCCGGGTGACCCATCACCTCTGCGATCAGGCCCTCGACGTCATCGCTATATGCAATGTAGTGACCGTGGCCGCGGTGATTTGAGAAGACGATGTCGCGGTCAAGATCCAGAGCGGATGCGATGCCGACTGCGCACGCCTCCTGCCCGATGCAGGTATGCACCGTGCCGGCAAGCCGTCCGCTCGAAAACAGCTCCAGAAGCCGCTCTTCGAGTTTTCTAATCGTGATCATCCGGCGGAGAAAAATCTCCGATGAATCGCTCGTTCTCGACATTCCATTTCCGGCATGCGCAGCAATATGTCGTTGACAGTGCGTTCGCGACCGCTGCACCCGCTTTTCATACACCGTGTGAAAAAGACTTCGCGCCGCCGAGGATGGAACCTGCACCGGCGGGGACAGATTAGCCTGTGCTTAGGCCTCTTCGCGCGCGACTTGTCAACTACCTTTCCCCCGAATTGTCGGCAAATTGCCGCTGGAGAACGTTCGAGACCGGCGCGGCCTTCGTTTTGGGCCGTGCTGCGGCGTTCAACTCCCTACAGGCACGTGTTGCCCAACACGTGCCTGGACGAGCGCTTTTGCAGATGGCTTGACCGCCCAAATCTTCAGACAATCTTCAAAAAATCACTTGATCGCAGCTCATTGCCATCGTAGCGAGACACACCTTTCACCCACTGCAGTATCAAAGACAGCATCGAGCGCGACGTCCATGTCCAACACTTCAGGCAATGCCGGCGAGACCTACTTGCAGCGAAAGGTCCGCAAGCTGACCAACAAGGCGAAGCGGGCGTATCGCGTCTGGATCCTGCGCGACCCGTTCCCGACGGAAGTCCGCAGGTGGTTCGCGGACAAGGGAGACGAAACGCTGCGGCTCGACTACGACCTGAACGAAACCTCGGTGGTCTTCGATGTCGGTGGCTATCAGGGTGATTTCGCGGACAAGATCTCGAACCGCTACAACTGCCATGTCTTCGTGTTCGAGCCAAGCAAGGACTTCTACGACGCGTGCGTCGCGCGTTTCGAAAACAACGACAAGGTCAGATGTTTCAATTTCGGCCTGGGCCACCTGAACGAGACGGTCAGTCTTTCGGATGCCGCCGATGCGTCCTCGACGAAACTTGGCCCGCCGGAAGATGCGTCAACGTCGGTTTCCATCCGGAAATTCTCGGAGGTCGTGCGGGAACTGGAGATCAAGCATATCGATCTCATCAAGATCAACATCGAGGGCGGCGAGTTTGATCTTCTGCCGCACATGATGTCGGATCCGATGATCACCGAAATCGATAACATCCAGGTGCAGTTTCATACCTTCATCAAGGATGCAAAGAAGATGCGCCGGGTGATCTTGAAGAAGCTGAGCGAAACCCACAAATGCGACTGGTGCTACACGTTCGTCTGGGAAAACTGGAGCAGGTAACCGGTGTTCCGGACACTGGCGACCGGTTCAGAGATTGCACCGGGACGGCGGATCAAAGCCTGTTTCTCGCCGCGCTGATCATCTTTCTCAGTTTGAAGCGCGCCTTGTTTTTCACGTGCTCCTTTTCGGCGAAGAGACTGTGCTTTCGCCCGGCCGTGTCACTCCATCCCGTCGTTGCTGCCTCGGCCAGAACCGCAAAGACATTGTACTCGCGGAGAACCTTGCGCTTCGCTTCGCGCATGTGCTCGCCGACTTGCCCGGCCTCGTCGGACTCGATCAACCGCTTTATCGTTGCGATTGCGCCGTCTTCGTCGGCAAGATCGAAAGATGAAACGGCGCGCCGGTCGAAATACTGCGAGATGTTCGCACACCCGTAGTAGATGGGGTAGGTATTCGTGAGGAACGGATCCGACAGTTTCTCCGTCCAGTAGTCGTCATAACTGCTGTTCTCGATCGCAATGTGATACCGGTACTCGGAGAGAACCTCCAGCTTGTCGCCGAAGTCGTTTATGTTCCGGCCGAACAAGTCAATCTCGTCTCCGAAATAGGACTTCAGTTTGCGCACGAATTCCAGACGGGCGCGGTGGCCTTCCGTGAATGCCTTGTTCGATGTGACGACGGAGACCGATTTCGTCTTGGCGGGCTGAAACCCCTCGAAATCATCCAGTGTCATCGGTTCCGCCAGCATGGCACCGGCCTTGTCCCGGACACCGACATGCCATGGCAATGCCAATTGCCCGAAAATGACGTTTGGATGCCGCGTGCTTCTGTCCGTCGTCAGGACGCGGTCGAACTGCGCCAGGAAGGCATGGTGGTAGGTTTTCACACTTGCCGGTTCGGAGGCGATGAACATGCTGCGCGGCGCGCTCAAGCGGCCTGACAGGTCATCGGGTATCGCGTCATAGACGAAGACGATGTCGCAGTTATCGAAGTTTCCAGAAAAGACAAATTCGACATCGTCCCAGACCGGCCGGGATCCGGGAAACTGGCGTTCCCAATGCCATTGCGGCGCCGATGAAACGAACCCGGCCCTGATCAAGCGTGCCTCCTGACCTTAAATTCACACTTTCGGTTCACGGCTGCCCTGTCTCCCCGGCGCGCGTTTTTTAAAAAACGCCGTTTCTGGTCTCGCTCTAAGCGGTCGCAGTGCGGACCTGTTCAGCCTGCAGAAACCACTCGTAGGTTGTTTTGATCCCGTCTTCCAGGGTGCGCTGCGGTTGCCAACCCATGGCCTTGAGCCTGCTGCCGTCCATGAGCTTGCGCGGCGTGCCGTCCGGCTTGCTGAGGTCGTGCGTGATCTCGCCTTCGAACCCGACAACACGGCAGACCAGCTTTGTCAGGTCCAGGATGGAACAGTCGGTTCCGCTGCCAACATTGAGATGTTCATACCCGGAATAGTTCTCCATGAGGAAAACCAGGGCATCCGCGCAGTCGTCCGCATGCAGGAATTCCCGCCTGGGCGAACCGGTTCCCCACATGACAAGTTCCTTGTCTCCCCGCAGCTTCGCCTCATGCGCCTTGCGAATGAGAGCCGGGAGCACATGACTGGTTTCCAGGTCGAAATTGTCGCCCGGTCCGTAAAGATTGGTTGGCATTGCAGAGATGAAATCGCAGCCATGCTGCTTGCGATAGGCCTGTGCCAGCTTGATGCCGGCGATCTTTGCGATCGCATACCACTCGTTGGTCGGTTCCAGCGGACCGGTCAGGAGAGAGCCTTCCACGATCGGCTGGTCGGCGAATTTCGGATAGATGCAGGACGAACCCAGAAACAGCAGTTTCTCGGCGCCGACGCGAAAGGAGGCCTCGATGAGGTTCGCTTCGATCATCAGATTGTCGTAGAGAAAGTCTGCCGGACGCGCGTCGTTGGCCGCGATGCCGCCGACTTTCGCGGCTGCCAGAAACACGAGGTCGGGCCGCGCCTTCTCCATCCAGTCGTCGACGGAGGCCTGCTGCTTGAGATCGAGTTCCTTGCGGCCCGCCGTCAGGATCTCGCAGTTTTCGCTCTGAAGGCGACGCACGATCGCGCTGCCGACCATGCCGTTGTGGCCGGCGACAAAGATGCGCTTGCCTGCAAGGCCGCACTTGTTCGGGCCTTCATGTCCCTTGCGGTCATTCGCCTGCATTTAGCCTGCCCTTCACTGCCCGTCCTTGATCGCCGGCAATCCGCGGCCGCTCAGCTCCCGCGGCAGGGCTTCCAGATCGGAGCGCACCATTTGCCGCACCATATCTTCAAAGGACGTCTGCGGGGCCCAGCCGAGCACGCGCCGGGCCTTGCTGGCGTCGCCGATCAACAGGTCGACCTCGGTCGGGCGGAAGTAGCGGGGGTCAACAGAGACGAGCAGCTTGCCGGTGTCCGCGTCGAACCCCTTCTCGTCAACGCCGGTTCCTTCCCACCTGACCGTCACGTCCACTTCCGCGAACGCCATATCGACGAACTCGCGCACGGAGTGCTTTTCTCCGGTTGCCAGAACGTAGTCGTCGGATGTGTCCTGCTGCAGGATCCGCCACATGCCTTCGACATAGTCCCTGGCATGTCCCCAATCCCGCTCCGCGTCCAGGTTCCCCAGGAACAACTGGTCCTGCAGCCCGAGCTTGATGGCCGCGACCGCGCGGGTGATCTTGCGGGTCACGAAGGTTTCGCCGCGGATCGGGCTCTCGTGGTTGAACAGAATTCCGTTGCTGGCATGGATGCCGTAGGCTTCGCGGTAGTTCACCACGATCCAGTATCCGTAGAGCTTCGCCGCGGCGTAGGGACTGCGCGGATAAAAGGGCGTCGTTTCCGACTGCGGAATTTCCTGGACCTTGCCGTAAAGCTCCGATGTGGATGCCTGATAGAAGCGGGTCTTCTGTGTCAGGTTGAGGAGCCGGATCGCCTCGAGGAGCCGCAGTGTTCCGAGCGCATCCGCATTTCCGGTATATTCCGGCGTCTCGAAGGACACCTGAACGTGGCTCTGGGCGGCAAGGTTGTAGACCTCGTCGGGCTGGACTTCCTGCATGATGCGGATCAAATTTGTCGCGTCCGTCATGTCGCCGTAGTGCAGGTGCAGCCTGACATCGCACTCATGAGGGTCCTGATACAGGTGGTCAATCCTGCCGGTGTTGAAGGACGAAGACCGGCGCTTGATCCCGTGGACGGTGTATCCCTTGCCCAGCAGAAGTTCCGCGAGATATGCACCGTCTTGGCCTGTTATTCCGGTCACGAGGGCGGTTTTGGTCATTTGCTCGTTGCTTTTCGTTGGGTCCGCTTCAGGTCGCCGATCCGTTGGAACACACGTTCGCGTTCGGCTCGGTCCGCCCAGTTAACGCAAGCAGCCTTCAGAAGCAACAAAACCCGGCATGAGCATGCCCTTCCGCATGCCTTCAATCGCCGCAGGCAAGCGCGGTTGGCCGGACATCCGCCCGTCAACGACTGCCCAGATACCTCTCTGCCTGCCGCCGGCGACCCTCACAAGTTCCGCTGGATTTCTCTTCTTGCCCTTGGCATAACGTGGTCATCCTTGCGGCCGGGCATGAACGAACCGGCCCCAACCCGTTTTTCGCCAGATGGATTTATGTCCCTGAAACCAGATCTGGATGTCACTCTCGTTTCCGGCGCGCGCCCTGCGCTGCTCGAGACGACGCTCAAGAGCTTTTCCGCGCTTCTGTTCAAGAATTTCGAACTGCAAACCTGCTTCGTCAACATCGACCCCTTTGAAGGCGGTCCCGATGAAGTGGCCGCCTGCGAGGCAATCTGCCGGGATGTCTTCGCCAACGTCGTCACCCGCAAGCCTGAAAAGCCGCACTTTACCCGTGCCGTAAGATGGCTCTGGACCCAGCCCCGGAGTGCGTGGTGCTTCCATCTGGAAGACGACTGGATGCTTGAACGGGAAGTGACAAGCGAGGAATTCAAGGCTGCACACGAGCGGCGCGTCACCCAGATCACGCTCATGACCCGCGAAAAGAACTGGGGGTACCGGTCGAGATTTCACTATGAGCCGAGCCGGTTCGTGGTGCTGGGGCGCGACTTCGGCAAGAGCGTCAACAAGAAACGCCCGATCTTCACGACGAGCCCGAGTTTCGTACGCAGGGAGTTTGCGGTGCGTTGCTCGGAGCTGATGGACGAAGCGCTGGATCCCGAAAAGCAGCTGAACTATCTGAACCCGGCCCTAAACAGCTTCACGTCGAAATTCAGGAACAGGTTTATCGGCAAACGGCGCGAGTATGTGGCACGTGACATCGGCCGGCAGCATCGCGACGAACGCGGTATCACGAAGACGGTCGAAGACGGATCCAGTGTTTGGGTCAAGCCCGAGCAGAGCTGAGCGGACGGTGGATGTCCTGCGCGGCGACCGCTAGGAGAACCGGGTCGCCCTTTGTGCCGGGGTATCGAAGTCGAAACCGAACACATCTATTTCCGTGGCGTACCAGTCGGCGACGACCTGAATGCTGGTCTTGTCGTAGAAATCCCTGAAGTCTGCGCCGGCGTTCTTTGAAACGTTCTTGCGCTCCAGGGTATCCGGAATGCCAAAATAGTCTGCCACTTCCCGGCCGAGATGTTCCTGGCGCAGTATGTCGACGGCAACGCTTCCCGCCTCATCGACCACATAGTCGTGTTGCGGGTACCAGCCCAGCGATGCCCGGTGCCAGAAATAATCCTTTTGCCCCCACTCGTGCCGCGTCTCGAGAAATCGAGCGAAATCGCCCCTGGTCATCTGCAAGTCGAGTTCGTGGCTCTGCCGTGTCTGGATGTAGAACTTGAAACGCGAAAAGGTCCGGGCCCACGGGTTGCGGATGACGGCGAAGGGTATCGTGCCCTTGCGAACGGATATGTCGATATCTCTCAAGCGCGCGTGTTCGTATCCGGGGTGCATGCCGTTTGATGCCATATAGCCCTTGAGGTCATCGGCATAGGCCTTGCTGACGAGGCGTCTTCGATGGGCGATGACGATCCTGTCCTTCAGCGCCGGCGCCTCCCGGATTGCCATGCCGCCGTTCTTCGGGATGTGCACCAGAAGGTGTTTCCGGGGGACGATCCCGATACGCGGAAGAGCGAATTTCAGGAGGTTCTTGAGCTGGTACTCGTCCATGTTGGCGTCTGGATCTTCTTCGTCGGCCGGGCCGTTCCGGTGCGGTTAGCGCCGCATGTCTATCTGGTGCTGCCTTATCCCAATCTTCCAGTCCTGTCCATTCATGGGCTCACCATCCAGGTTGAACTGAACCGTTTTCGCTGTCCGGATTTCGATGTTGCGCGCCTTGCGCTGGACGATGCCGTGTTTCATGCCGTCGACGCCGCTCTCCAGCAACGTCGCCAGCAGGTCCGACACCTTTCCGGACTTCGGGAACGGAATGATCGTGAGGTCGAGCAGACCGTCATCCAGCTTGGCGCGCGGGCAAAGCCGGATGCCGCCACCGGCCCTGCGGCCATTGCCGATGGCAAGCGCGATGAAGGCCCCCTCCCAGGCAAAATCCTCAGCCTCGATCCGGCCTTCGCATGCCGACAATTCCGAAAACCGGTGCAGGCCGGTGAACAGATAGGCAGCCCCGCCCAGCACCCGTTTCAGGTTCGGGTCGGTCTGTGACGTCACCTGGGTCCCGAAGCCGCCGGTTGCCATGTTGACGAAACAGCATCCATTGACCTCACCGACATCCGTCGGCTTGGCGCCCGCGCGCGCCGCAAAGCGCAGGCAGGCGGAAACATCCGCCGGGTCCAGCCGGATATGGCGCGCAAAATCGTTGGCTGTTCCGAGCGGCAGGACGGCGAACGAAAACGGGGGCCTGTCCCCGGTGCCGAGTTCATGCAGAACACTGTCGATCACTTCGTGGATGGTGCCGTCGCCGCCGCCACTCACCAGCGTGTCGATCCGCTCGGACCCGTGGTCGGCAAGGGCCTCTCTTGCAAGACGTGCCGTGTCGCCGGCCTCGTACGTCACCCGCACGGACACCTCATGGCCCATGTCGCGCACCGCGCTGATGGCCGCACGGATATCGTTCCGGCCCGCGGACTTTCCGTTCAGGATCACCCGGAGATGCTGTTTTTCCGTCTGTCTCATAACGCTCCAGTCACATCGCGCCTCGTCGAGCCACAGCTCATTCGGGTAGCATTGTCTCCCGTCTTACCCGAGCGGTTTCGGCTTCTTCCGTCAACCACTTCCGGAAGGCGGATACGACGGGTCGCATGGTCCGGCCCTCGGGATAAACGAAGTAGTAAGCGGTCTGCTGATCAAGCGAAAGATCGAACAGGCGCACGAGGCGGCCGGATGCCAGTTCATCCTCGATGAACAGTTTCGGCATCAGGGCTGCCCCGGCATGATGTATCGCCGCTTCCGAGATCATGACGAATTGTTCGAAACGCGCTCCCTGAAAGGCGGTATCGGTTTCGACCCCGGCGAGATCGAACCATTGCCGCCATGCCAGCGGCCGTGTCGCCAGCTGCAGACGGGGGACACGGGCCAGGTCCTGCGGTGAGCGGATGTCATGCCGCTCCTTGAAAGCGCGCGAGGACACCGGAATGACTTCCTCGGCAAAGAGCCGTTCCGCGATTGCGCCCGCCCAGACCGGATCACCGTGATGGATGGCCCCGTCGAACGGTTCCTCATCGAAATCGAACGGTTGCAGACGGACACTCAGATTGAGGCCCGCATCGGGATATTTTCGGCCGAATTCCGCCAGGCGCGGCGCCAGCCAGCGCGTTCCGAATGTCGGCAAAACCGCAAGATTGAGGACATCCGCGCTGCCCGCATAGGACATCACCTGCCGCGTCGCGGATGTCATCTGCTCCAGGGCACCGCGAATGTCGTGAAGGTAGATGCGCCCGGCATCGGTCAGGACGATGCGCTGGCGCACCCTCCTGAAAAGCTCCACCCCCAGCCGGGTTTCCAGGTGCCGGACCTGCTTTGAGATCGCACCTTGCGTCAGGTGCAGTTCCTCGGCCGCGCGCGTGAAGCTCAAATGGCGGGCCGCACATTCAAAGGCGATCAGCGTGTCGGCAGACGGAATAAAGGCGCGTCTCATTCAAAATCCTGGTTCATTCCATTTTGTCATGAATGTTGAACCAGGTTTCGCTTTAACGCAAACGTAAAACAGGACACACTGGCAAAATCAGAATGATCTCGGGTCGTGTCGCGATTTGCACGACCGCGCGCAGCCATCGTTACGATTGCCGGCATCCGGCACAGGAGAAGATCCATGAATGCACCCGTACAGATCAAATCCAGCCCATCCGGGGGCGGAGCCTTCGACTGGCAGGACCCCTTTCATCTGCGCGACCAGCTGCAGGAGGACGAGCAGCTCATCCAGGACACGGCCCGCGCCTACGCCCAGGAAAAGCTGCTGCCGCGCGTGATCGATGCCTATCGCGAAGAGACGACCGACCGGGCGATCTTCAACGAAATGGGTGAACTCGGGCTGCTCGGCGTCACCCTGCCGGAAGACTACGGCTGCGCAGGCGCATCCTATGTTTCGTACGGCGTGGTCGCCCGCGAGATCGAACGGGTCGATTCCGGTTACCGCTCCATGATGAGCGTGCAGTCCTCCCTCGTCATGTATCCGATTTACGCCTATGGCTCGGAAGAGCAGCGGCAGAAGTATCTGCCGAAACTGGCCAGCGGTGAATTTGTCGGCTGTTTCGGCCTCACCGAACCCGATGCAGGCTCCGATCCGGCGGGCATGCGCACCCGCGCGATCAAGACCGACGGCGGCTACCGGCTCACCGGCAGCAAGATGTGGATCTCGAATGCGCCGATCGCGGATGTCTTCGTGGTCTGGGCCAAGTCCGAGGCCCATGACGGCGCCATCCGGGGCTTCGTGCTGGACAAGGGCATGAAAGGCCTGAGCGCGCCGAAGGTCGGCGGCAAGCTCTCGCTGCGCGCATCGATCACCGGCGAAATCGTCATGGACGACGTCGAAGTCGGCGAAGATGCTCTATTGCCGAACGTGTCGGGCCTCAAGGGGCCGTTCGGCTGCCTCAACCGCGCCCGCTACGGCATTGCCTGGGGAACCATGGGCGCAGCGGAAGACTGCTGGATGCGGTCACGCCAGTACGGGCTGGAGCGCGAACAGTTCGGACGGCCACTGGCGCAGACCCAGCTGTTCCAGAAAAAACTGGCCGACATGCAGACGGAAATCGCACTGGGACTGCAGGCGGCCCTGCGGGTCGGCCAGCTGTTCGATGCCGGGCAGGTGTCGCCGGAGATGATCTCGATCATCAAACGCAACAATTGCGGCAAGGCGCTCGATATCGCGCGTCAGGCGCGGGACATGCATGGCGGCAACGGCATCCAGGAAGAATACCATGTCATGCGCCACAGCCAGAACCTTGAGACCGTCAACACCTACGAGGGCACGCACGACATCCATGCGCTGATCCTCGGACGTGCACAGACCGGTCTCCAGGCCTTCTTCTGATCGAACTGGGAAGCACGGCGCGGGTTCACCCCGCGCTTTGGCTGCGCGCCAAGACTATTCAGATACACGGGCAGTGAACGGATGATGTCCGATTGGCCGGCCGTGGTGTTCCCTGTTTGTCAGGTTGCGGCTTTGGTCCCAGCGGAACCATGCGCCTCATTCGGCGACGAGCAGGGGAACCGTCGGATTGTTGTCGGACGCAGCTTCCTGCTTGACCACCGGCTCAGAGCCGGACACCTCATCGTCTTGGTCCGCTTCCGTGTTCGGCGCTTCGGCAGACACCTCGTCTTCTTCCTCCGCAACAGCATCATTGCCGGCTTGCGTAACGGTGTTGCCGTCTTCGCCGGGGTCATCCGGCGCCGGGGCGTCCTGGTGCGGCACATCGGCGGGCCGCACGTCTGCCGACGTGCGCTTGCGTTCGCGCCCTGCATCTTCCGTCCAGTCGATCAGACTGGAAAAGCACTCCGACAACACCTTCTGCAGGCGCGCGATGTGCGCCTTGTCCGGCTCGAACGGCGGCGATTCATGACGCAGATAGGCGCGTTGGGCGATGAGCAGCGTCAGCCCATGCACACCGCGTTCCGGCCTGCCGAAGGAACCGACGATGAAGCCACCCCTGGTCTGATCGTCGACACCGAGATCAAGACCTTTCAGCCCGCTCAGCGTTCCAACGAACAGGTTTCGCAGATCGGGATTGCACGAAGCGCCATCGGCGGTGCCGATGCTCAATTCGGGCAAGCCCTTGCCCGTGACACCCTTGATATGCGAGCGCATCGACTGGCAGTCGACAAGCACGACGGCCCCGTGCCTGCGCATCAGCCGGTCAATCTGCTGCCGCAGCATCTTGTGGAAGGGGGAATGAAACAGCAGAAGCCGCTGTTCGATTTCGGTCGGTCCCGGTTCTTCCCCGTCGTGATAAATCCGTTTTCCGTCAAGGGTGGTGACCGGACACAGAGCGGCCAGAGGGTCGGCAGAAGCCGAGAGAGGCGTTGCCGGATCCTTGTCAACGTCGACAACATACCGCGAAATCGACGACCGCAGCACTGTCAGACCCAGATCCGTTCCGAAGCCGAAAAGCTGCTCCAGCCGCCACGACAGATCGGCCTGCAGGCGCCCGGTCGCATTGAACCTGGAAGACACAGGTTTCGGGACGTCCGTGCCGCTGTGAGGCAGGCACAGGATCAGCGGGCTCTGTCCTTCTTCAACCAAAATCATGCTGCAACGCCTAACCGACGACACCAGGTTACCGCCAAACTGAATAATTTACCTAGCGGAAACAAGACATTTTCTTTGCGACTTCATGACATCTGTCTTGCAGGAAAACGCGAATCCAGCGAGACAGCACGCAAAATCATTACATCAACCGGCGTTAACATAACCCTAGCTGATGTCGTTTTGATGCACTTCGGCGGCGCTTCCTGCCCCCGCTGCGCCAATCAGGCAACGGCTGCCCTCCGGGATGCTGCACGTCGCCTTCACGATCTTGGCAGGCTCCCTTGACCTTTGCGAAGGAGCGGGCAATTTTCTGTCAGTTGCCCTTCCATCGGGTTTCGACACGGCGGCCTGTTCCGGCAAGAACCCGTATTTCGCAAAAGGAAACCGAATGCCACTTCGCCACGGCAAAGAATTTCTGATGATTCCCGGACCTACAAACGTACCGGAGGAAGTGCTCAGGGCAATGCACCGGCCGGCCGTCGACATTTACGAAGGCCCACTGCTCGAAACGACCGATTTTTGCCTGCATAGCCTGAAACGCCTGTTCCGCACCGAGGGCAGGACCTACATCTACGCAGCCAACGGCCACGGGGCTTGGGATGCCGCGCTTTGCAACACCCTGAAGCGGGGCGACAAGATCCTCGTTCTGGAATCGGGAAGATTCGCCCTTGGCTGGGGCGAGGCTGCGGAAATTACAGGGCTTCAGGCCGAAGTCCTGGAAGGATCCTGGGACCGAAGCGTCGATCCGGGAAAACTGGAAGACCGGCTCCGGCGGGACACGACCCATGAAATTGCGGCGATCCTGGTGGTTCAGGTCGACACGGCGTCCGGTGTCTGGAATGACATCGCGGCCCTCAGGCAAGCCATTGACGCGGCGGGACATCCGGCCCTGTTCATGGTCGATACAATCGCATCCCTCGGCTGCATGCCTTTCGAAATGGATGCCTGGGGTGTGGACGTGGCCCTGACCGGCTCGCAAAAGGGTCTCATGTGCCCGCCGGGCCTTTCCTTCGTCGCCGCCGGCCCGAAGGCGGACAAGGCCCATGAAACGGCGGATCTCAGGACCAACTACACCGACTGGACCTTCCGGCAGGGACCGGAGCACTATCAGAAATATTGCGGTACGCCGCCGGAACATCTGCTCTACGCCTTTCAGAAGGCGGCGGAGCTGATCTTCGAGGAGGGGCTTGAGAAAGCCTGGCACCGCCACGCCCTTCTGGGTGAAGCAACCCGCAGGGCTGTCGCGCGCTGGTCCGAGGCGGGCGCGGTGAATTTCAATATCAGCGAACCGCACGCCCGTTCCAACAGCGTCACCGTCGTCCGGCTGGAGAACGGGCACGCTGACGCGCTTCGCGACTTCACGAAAACCGTCTGCGGCGTCACGATCGGCGGAACGATCGGGGACCTTTCCGGAAAAGGCGTGCGCATTGCCCATATGGGTCATGTGAACGCGGTCATGCTTCTGGGGACATTGTCGGCCATCGAACTCGGCTTCGAGCGACTTGGCATTCCCCATGGAAAGGGCGGTGTTCAGGCCGCAATCGACTATCTTGCCGGTGCGCTCTAGGGTACGGACTCATAAATGAGACTGAAATGGCATGTGAAATGGCGAAATCCCGTTAGGAAGAGTGTGCGGAGCGGGCTTCCTGCCCGGTCAAGCACTCTGACGACACGGGGTGAAGCCATTTCCATGTCCTTTGGATTTGACCGGATTGCGCCTCCCCGGCGTTGCGAAAGGCTTGAAAATGAAACACATTTCCTGCGCTTCCGCTCCTTGAGGAGAAGCAATCCGCCTCAAACCCTTTCGGCCTCATTTATGAGTCCGCACCCTAGAGCTTCTCTTCCAGGCGTTCGCAGATCGTTTTCAGAACCTCGATGCGCGCGTGCCGCTTGTTTTCCGAGGAGACCAGCGTCCAGGGCGCATAATGGGTCGACGTCCGGTCGACCATGTCACCGGCGGCAATCGCATACTGATCCCATTTCAGCCGGTTGCGCCAGTCCTCGTCGGTGATCTTGTGCTGCTTGTAAGCCGTGTCTTCCCTGGCCTTGAAGCGCCTGAGCTGCTCGTCTTCCGAGATCGCAAGCCAGCACTTGCAGATGATGTAGCCGAAATCGGTGAGTTCCTGCTCGAACTCGTTGATTTCGTTATAGGCGCGGAGCCAATCGTCGTGCCCGGCAAACCCCTCGACCCTTTCGACCAGGACCCGTTCGTACCAGGACCTGTCAAAGAAGGCGAAATGCCCCTTGCGCGGTACGCGCCGCCAGAACCGCCAGAGATAGGGCCGCGCCTTTTCCTCGTCCGACGGGGCGGAAATCGGGTGCACCTTGTAAATGCGCGGGTCAAGCGGCCGGATCACGCGGCGGATCGCGCCGCCCTTGCCCGCGGCATCATTGCCCTGGAACACCAGAACAACGCCGGTCTTCGACATTGACTTGCGATCGGAAAGCTCCGACAGCCGGCCCTGATACTCCCGGCGCTTTTCTTCGTATTCGGGTTTTTCGAGCGACGCCGTGAGATCGATGTTGTCGACGGCGGATTCCTTCCGGATACCGCCGACAACCGGCGGGGCCGCGATGGACTCGGGCTCGCCGTCCTCCAGCTTCAGGCTCATGTTGCGGGCGACCGTCTGAGCCAGGGCGGCATCGCGATACTCGGCATCCTGGGACGGGATGACAAACCAGGGCGCATATCCCTTGCTGGTTTCCAGCACGATCTTTTCGCCGGCCTCGCTTGCCTTCTTGTGATGCTTGAGCGCCGCCCAGTCCGCGAGCACGTGGCGCGCGCTGTTTTTCTTCTCGATGGTCTTCAGACGCTCCTTTTGAACGTCCTTGGGCAGGTAGAACCAGAATTTCAGGATGAGGATGTCCTCCTTGGACAGCATCTCCTCGAACCTGCGAATGCGCACGAGCGCCTTCTCAAAGGCGTTTTCATCGATTTTCTTGTAGATCCAGTCTCTGAGGACGGCCTGATACCAGCTTCCGAACACGATCGCCGTTTCACCCTTCGCGGGAAGGTCCCGCCAGTAGCGCCACAGCGGCGGACGCAGCCGGGCTTCGTCGGTGGGCTCTCCATAGGCATTGCAGACGAGGTGACGGGCATCCATCCAGCCATACAGCCGGGCCACCGCCTCGCCCTTGCCGGCGCCATCCAGACCGTCCACCAGGATCAGTGTCGAAAAGGGCTGCTTTTCGATCATCGGCAGTTGAGCTGCAAGAAGCTGTTCCCTGAGTTCGGGCTCCAGCTTCTTGAATTCCTTCTTGGACATCTTTTGCGGCAGGCGGGCAGATTCGAACATCGACGGCTCCTGAAAAAGCGTGCTGAGTGCATCTTGTCCCAGCCGGCACCAAAAGACCATGGTGCAGATCAAACTGCGCGAAACCCTGAAAAGACAATTTTTCCTGTTGGTTGTGAGTGGCGGCCCTTATATGTGGCTGCGTATGCAGGTCCGCAGGTGATACCGTTGCGGAACCTTGTACGGAATGACATGCGAGCATTGACATGTTGATTTTCAGTCAGACTGACAGGCGTCCGTGACAGACTTTATAGACCCCATTCTGACCTTCATTGCCGAAAACCCGGGGCTGGCGGGCCTGATCTGTTTTCTCGCCGCCATGGGCGAAGCGCTTTTCATCATCGGACTGTTCGTGCCGACGACGGTCGTGCTGGTCGGTGCCGGAACGCTGGTCGGGCTGGGAAAACTCGATCCGGTGCCCCTGTTCATCTGGACGACGCTCGGGGCAACGGCAGGCGATGCCATCTCCTACTGGATCGGCTACCGGTTCAAGGACCGGATCAAGAGCATGTGGCCGCTGAACAAGTACGAGCACATGATCGTCAGCGGCGAGAAGTTTTTCGAGCGCCACGGCGGCAAGAGCGTGTTCTTCGGCCGCTTCGTGCCCGGCGTCAAGTCCGTGGTCCCCGGCATTGCCGGGATGGCAGGCATGAACTTCACCCGGTTTTCGGTTGTGAACGTCACATCCGCCTTCGCCTGGACAATCGCTCACATGGGCCCCGGCATCATCGCCGGGTCCGCACTCAATGCGATCGGTCAGATCAGCGGACGGCTTGCCTTCGTTCTCGGAGCGCTGCTGCTGATCATCTTCCTCATCGTCATGTTGGGACGCTGGCTGATCCTCATCATCCTGCCGCTTTTTCCCAATGCGCATGCGGTTATCGTGTCCTGGTTCGCGAAACGGCCGGACCGGGCTTCGCAGTGGATTGCCCGCAATTTCGATCCCGCGCATCCGAGATCGGCAGGCATGCTTGCGTCCGCGATCCTGCTGCTGATCACCATGCCGGCGTTTTTCTGGATCGTGGGCGAAGTGTCGCCGGGCGAACCTATGGTGCGCGCCGACCTTGCGATCCTGAATTTCTTCGACAGTGTGCGCTCAACGGCCGGCGACAAGATCATGGTCTTCTTCACCATGCTCGGAGACGGCATTGTCGTCGCGGCGGTGACCGTCGTTGTTGCCGCCTATCTGTTTGTCCGGAAGGCGTGGCGGCGGGGCATCGGTTTCATTATCGCCATGGCCGGAACGGCGATGTTCGTGCCGCTGTTCAAGCTGATCCTGCACCGTTCCCGGCCGATCGAACTCTATGCCGGCGCAGATGCCTACAGTTTTCCCAGCGGTCACGCCACGCTGACTGCGGTTCTCTTCGGTATCAGCGCCGTCCTGATCGCGCATGATCTGAACCGCTGGCTCAAGGCAACGGTTTTCACCGTGTCCGCAACCCTCGTCATCACCATCGGCTTTTCGCGGATCTATCTCGGCGCGCACTGGATGTCGGACGTGCTGGCCGGCCTCCTGTTCGGAACAGCGATGGTGTCCGCCTTCGCGTTCGTTTTCGGCCCGATCCATAACGAGAAAATCGGCCGGACGACACTCGCCGTCCTTGTCGTCACGACCCTGACGGCGTTTGGCGGCTGGCATATCTGGTCGTCGTTCAACCAGGCTCTCGTGACCTATCAGCCACAGGTTCACAAGGAGATGCTGACGGCATCGGAGTGGCGCGGCGCAAAATGGCGGTCACTTCCGGACCGGCGCATCGAACTCAACGGTGACCGGGAGGAGCCGCTCGTGATCCAGTATGCGGGACCGCTGGATGCATTTGCCGCGATCGCGGAGAAGGACGGGTGGCAGCGCCCGCCGAAATGGAACCTGACAACCGCGGGCGGTTTCGTCGAGGGACAGACGCCGCCGGATTCGCTGCCGATCCTGCCCAGGACCCAGAACGGCAGACAGCCGGAACTTGTCCTTATTCACAAGGATCCGGACGAGGAGAAAGGCGGGCGCTGGGTCCTGCGGCTCTGGCCGAGCCGGTACCAGGTTCTCGATGATGGCAGCCTGCAGCCGCTGTTCCTCGGAAGCGTGGTCCACGAGAACATCCTCAGGCCGATGGGCGAGTTTTCCGGTCCCAGAACCGATCTCTATTCGCCGCCCGATTCCGAAAACCCGGCCTTGCTCGTCCCGGGCGCCGCGCTGAAGATCCGCACGGACGGCACCAAGGTCGTTCTGGGTCTGGTCGACACGAAAAGCGCCACCACCAGCACAGACACGAAGGACGACGATCCGAAGAAGTAGGCCGCAGATCGGCCTGGGTTGCGGAGCTTTGCCGGGACGTGACCATATCCCTTTCGCGTCAAACCTCCCCTTCACGGCCCCTGATACCGGTGCCAAGCGCAAAAAGGGCTTGAAGTGGATCTTATATATTCATATATTCGAAAATATAAGATCAAAGGGATGAACCATGACTGAATTCACGCCTCTTCAAAGCCTGTCGGGTGGCATCCTGATCGGATTTGCCGCCGTTGCGCTGATGGCAACGCTCGGCCGTATCGCCGGCATCAGCGGTGTGGTCAACGGACTTCTGACACTCCGGCTGAACCAGGACTGGGCGTGGCGCGCCGCCTTCGTCGCCGGCATGGTGCTCAGTCCGCTGGTCTTTCTCGGACTGACGGGACAGCTTCCTGAAATCAGCATTCCGTCGTCACCCGCGCTTCTCATCGCCGGCGGGTTCCTCATCGGAGCCGGCGTGACCTTCGGCTCCGGCTGCACCAGCGGACACGGCGTCTGCGGCATGTCGCGCCTCTCAATACGTTCGATCACTGCCACGCTCACATTCATGGCAACGGCTGGCGGCACCGTTTTCCTGATCCGTCACGTGATTGGAGGCTGATATGCTCAAGGTCCTTTCCGCATTTGCCATCGGCCTGGTGTTCGGTACCGGAATTCTGGTCTCGGGCATGGGCAATCCCGCCAAGGTTCTGAACTTCTTCGACGTTGCCGGAACCTGGGACCCCAGCCTCGCGTTCGTCATGGGCGGAGCACTCCTGGTCACCGCTGTCGGCTACCGGCTGGTTTTCCGGATGAACGACCCGCTTTTCGCAACAGGTTTCTCCCTGCCGAACCGGCAGGATCTGGACATGAAGCTAATCGGCGGCTCGGCTGTTTTCGGCATCGGCTGGGGCATGAGCGGCTTCTGCCCGGGCGGTCTTGTGCCGGTGCTTGGACTGGGCATGGCCGAGCCGCTCGTGACGGCTGCCGCCATTGCCGCCGGGATGCTCGCCGCCAGGTGGACAACACGCATCGTTTCTAGACAACAACCTGCCGGAGCCTGACAACCCGTGCGCTCAACCGCTTTCAGGGAGATCGACATGCCCCGTTCCAACTACCCGGTCGACATGAACGTAAAGCCTGACGTGAAGGCCTTTTTCGATGCCGCGACAAACACGATCAGCTACGTCATCAAGGACCCGACATCAAACGCCTGCGCAATCGTCGACAGCGTCATGGATATCGACTACGCAGCCGGCCGTATCACCTACGATCACGCAGACGAAATGATCGCCTTTGTCGAGGCCAACAAACTCGACCTTCAATGGCTCATCGAGACCCATGTCCATGCCGACCACCTTTCCGGCGCGCCCTATATCCAGCAACGCCTCGGGGGCAGACTGGGCATTGGTGACAAGATCACAGTCGTTCAGGAAACCTTCGGCAAGGTCTTCAACGAGGGCACGGAGTTCCAGCGCGACGGCAGTCAGTTCGACAAGCTGTTCCAGGATGGCGACACCTACCGGATTGGAAATATGACCGCATTTGCCATGGCAACGCCCGGCCACACACCGGCCTGCATGGTGCATGTGATGGGTGACGCCGCGTTTGTTGGCGATACGCTTTTCATGCCCGATGGCGGTTCGGCACGCGCCGACTTCCCGGGCGGCGATCCGGCCGAGCTTTACGATTCCATCCAGAAGGTACTGGCCTTGCCGGATGATCTGCGTCTCTTCATGTGCCACGACTACGGACCGAACGGTCGCGAAATTCGGTGGGAGACAACGGTCGGTGACGAGAAGGCTCACAACATTCACGTCGGCGGCGGCAAGACCCGGGAAGAATTCATAAAGTTCAGAACCGAACGTGATGCTCAACTGGACATGCCAAAGCTGATCATCCCCTCGCTGCAGGTCAACATGCGCGCCGGCAAGCTGCCGCCGGCGGACGAGGACGGCAGGACGTTTCTGAAAGTGCCGGTCAACGCGCTCTAGGCCATACCCTCATAAACCAGGTTGCAATGGCGCTGCAGGAAACACCCGACGGACATCCGGCGACCGTCCAAACCGAATAACCACCGCCCCAACCGGCCGTCTCCATCAAGGCCCGTCAATGATCCGGCTCACGCGCTATCTGCCCATATTCGATTGGGGCAAATCCTACACGAGAGAAACGGCGACACACGATCTGGTGGCAGCGTTGATCGTCACGATCATGCTGATACCGCAATCACTTGCCTACGCGCTGCTGGCGGGTCTGCCGCCGGAGGTCGGTCTCTATGCCTCGATCCTGCCACTGGTTGCCTACGCGCTGTTCGGGTCCAGCCGTGCGCTTGCCGTCGGGCCGGTCGCCGTGGTGTCGCTCATGACCGCCTCCGCGGTCGGCGAGTTCGCGCAGCAGGGAACGCCCGAATATCTCGGCGCCGCGATCGTGCTGGCGTTCCTCTCCGGCCTCATGCTGATCGCCATGGGCCTTCTGCGCCTCGGTTTCCTGGCCAATCTCCTGAGCCACCCGGTGATTTCCGGGTTCATTACCGCCTCGGGTCTTCTGATCGCCGCAAGCCAGCTGAAACATGTTCTCGGCGTCCCGGCACACGGCCACACGCTCACCGAAATCCTGCTGTCGCTCGCCCAGCACCTGGACGCCGTCAACTGGATCACCTTCTTCATCGGCGCAGCCGTGACAGCGTTCCTCTTCTGGGTGCGCAATGGGTTGAAAACCACGCTGCTCGGCCTCGGACTGGGTCTGTTCCTGTCCGACATCCTGACCAAGGCCGGTCCGGTGGCCGCGGTTGTTGCAACAACGGTTCTTTCGAACGCCCTGCATCTGAGCGACCGCGGTGTGCGCGTCGTCGGCGATATCCCCTCCGGATTGCCGGTGCCGCAGCTGCCCGCTTTCGACAGCGAGCTCTGGCTGGCGCTCGCCGGCCCTGCGCTGCTGATTTCCGTCATCGGTTTCGTGGAGTCGGTTTCCGTCGCCCAAACACTGGCGGCAAAGAAACGTCAGAGAATCGAACCCGACCAGGAATTGATCGGGCTGGGCTCGGCAAACATCGCCTCGGCCCTGTCCGGAGGCTATCCGGTGACCGGCGGTTTCGCGCGCTCCGTCGTCAATTTCGATGCCGGGGCGGCGACACCGGCCGCAGGCGCCTTCACCGCGGCCGGAATTGCGTTTGCCACCCTTTTCCTGACGCCGCTCCTCGCACATTTGCCGCAGGCGACGCTCGCGGCAACCATCATCGTCGCGGTCCTCACCCTGGTCGACTTCGGCGCGGTCAGGCGAACATTCCGATATTCAAAAAGCGACTTTTCGGCCATGGCGGCCACTATATCCGTCACGCTGCTCTTCGGCGTGGAACCGGGCGTGATCTCCGGTGTGGCCCTGTCCATTGCCCTTCATCTTTACCGGAGCAGCCGCCCGCACTTGGCCATCGTCGGCATCGTTCCCGGATCCGAGCACTTCCGCAATGTCGAGCGGCACACAGTCGTAACCGGGGAAAAGGTGCTGACGGTCAGGGTCGACGAGAGCCTGTTTTTCGCCAATTCACGCTTTCTCGAAGACCGGATCTACGCCCTCGTCGCAGAACGCCCCGAGATCGATGACGTCATCCTGATGTGTTCGGCCATCAACGCGATCGACGCAAGCGCACTTGAAAGCCTTGAGGAAATCAATAACCGGCTCTGTGACGCAGGCGTCACATTCCACCTATCCGAAGTCAAGGGACCCGTGATGGACCGTTTGAACCGGTCGGATTTTCCGGATCAGCTGACTGGGCGCGTCTTTCTGAGCCAGTATGACGCCCTGCGCGCACTCGATCCGCCGGCTGTGCAAATGGCTGGCGCGCGCGCACCGGCAAGGCGCGCCGGTGTACCCGGTTGACCCGGTCCGGTAAACGACGCGACGGAGCTTACTCGTCCGTCGCTTTCAGGACCGGTGTGATCTTTTCGCAAAAGCGGAAATGGACCGGAGGGCGCTCCCCCTCCTGCACCATGAGGCCGCCGGTTCCCCTCGGCTGAACCGTGACCAGTTCGATCGACTCCGCGCCGTTGTTCAAGAGACAGTTGATCGCCGCGCGCTGCGTGTCGCTGCCTCCGAGTTCGGCCCCATAGACCTGACAGATGCGGTCCGGCATTTCCCAGAGGCCGCGATAAATGGCAAGGGCACTGCCCGGCGCGCTCCGGTCTATGCTCGGCGGCGGACAATCACCCGGATCCCGGACCCAGATACCTTGTGCGAAATCGGCGAACCGCAATTCGAGGGTTCGCCCCTGGAGCAGGGGTGCGGACCTTGGCACCTGAACTTTCAGGTCTCCCTTGGCGGCAAAGCCGGTTGTCGATGGCAAAGCAAACAGTGCAGCGAGCAGGACTCCCTGCCAAATCAGATTAAAGCGCATTCCCCCTCCTGGCCTGGCAACTGCAGCATAACGACACGGCCTGAATCCTGAAACAGTCAAATTGGGACCGCTGCGGAAGTTTCCAGATGACGGCTCTTGCAATATGTGAACAAAGATGGAACAAATTCCATATGACACAGGAAACGCATCCCGCTGCCGGACGCCTGAGACTGGACGATCCCCTGGTTGACGGGCGGCAATCGGAAACGGCTCTCAAGGTATGGCGCGGCACCGCGCGGCTGATGCGCCAGCTTGATTTTTCCTGCCTGGCGGAAGTCACGCTTGCTTCCGCACGGCGCGCCGACCTGCTGGCGATCGGCCCGAAACACGAGCTCTGGATCGTCGAGGTCAAATCATCGATCGCAGACCTTCGTGCCGACAGCAAATGGCCCGACTACCGGCAGCATTGCGACCGCCTGTTTTTCGCGACACATCCCGATGTGCCGCTCGATATTTTTCCCGAAGATACCGGCCTGATTGTTTCCGACGGGTTCGGAGCGGAGATCCTGCGGGACGCGCCGGAACACAAGCTCGCCGCGGCGACGCGCAAGTCGGTCACCCATCGCTTTGCGCGCCACGCTGCGAACCGGCTGCATGATCTCTCCGATCCGGACGGGAAACGCTTTTTCGAGGGTCTTTGATCCAGGCCCCTAATGTGCCGGAGAAGCTGCGATCCGTTGCCGAACTCGTGCGTAGAAAGATCGTCGCAACCCACTTTCAAGCGGAGTAGCCTTGGGCACAGCTGTACAGGTCGTGTGGTTCAAAAAGGATCTTCGTGTGCAGGATCACGCTGCGCTCAAGCGCGCCAGCCTGCGCGGCGACCCCGTTGTTCCGCTCTATGTCTTCGAACCGGACTTCTGGCAGCTGCCGGATGCATCAGCCCGGCATTTCGCTTTCCTTCTCGAATGCCTTCAAGACCTCAGGCGGGAACTGGCCCAGCTCGGCCAGACACTGATCATTCGAACCGGAGACGTCACCGGCGTTATCGAGGAGCTCTCCAGGGCGCATCCGATCGCAGGTCTGTGGTCTCATGAGGAAACGGGGAATGCCTGGACCTTCGCGCGCGACAAGCGTGTTGCCGGCTGGTGCCGGTCGAAGGGGATCGCCTGGACCGAATGCCGGCAGACCGGTGTGCTGCGCGGCCTGAAAGACCGCGACGGCTGGGCCCGCAAGTGGGACGGGTTCATGGCCGAGGCGACGGTCGAACCGCCCCATCTGGAGCCGCTTCCGGGGATCGATCCCGGTCATTTACCCGGCCTTCAGGAGCTTGGACTTGCCGACGTTCCCTGCCCGGGACGCCAGAAAGGCGGCCGGTCCCGTGCGCTCTCCACGCTGGAGAGCTTCCTGTTTTCACGCGGCAAGACCTACCGCGCCGCCATGGCAACGCCCGTGCGCGCGTTCGATGCGTGTTCAAGACTGTCGCCCCACCTGACCTTCGGCACGGTCTCGATGCGCGAAACCGCGCATGCGGCCTGGGCGCGGCAGCGCGAGCTGAAGCAAGGCACTTTTGCCGGCCGCACGACCTGGCAGGGCGCCATGCGGTCCTTCTCGGGCCGCCTTCACTGGCATTGCCATTTCATGCAGAAGCTTGAAGACGAGACGCGGCTGGAGCACCAGAACCTGCACGGCGCCTATGACGGCCTGCGTCCGTCCTCACCTGACCCGGCCCGCCTTGCGGCCTGGCAGGCGGGCGAAACCGGCCTGCCGTTCGTCGATGCCTGCATGCGCTGCCTTGCCGCAACCGGCTGGATGAATTTCCGCATGCGGGCGATGCTGATCGCGGTTTCCAGCTACCACCTCTGGCTCGACTGGCGGGCACCTGGGGAACACCTGGCGCGGCTCTTCACGGACTATGAGCCCGGCATTCACTGGCCCCAGGTACAGATGCAATCCGGCACCACCGGCATCAACACGATCCGCATCTACAATCCGGTGAAACAGGGACTGGATCAGGATCCGGACGGCACGTTCGTGCGCCGCTGGGTGCCGGAGCTTGCAGATCTCGAAGGCAGGCGCATTCATGAGCCGTGGAAAGCAGAGGGCGCCAGCAAAATTCTCGGGAAAACCTACCCGTTTCCGATCGTCGATCACCTGAGCGCAGCGAAGCAAGCGCGCGAGAAGGTCTGGGCCATCAGGAAAGGGCGGGCGTTTCGCGGCAAGGCGGCGAACATCCAGGAAAAACACGGCAGCCGCAAGAGCGGCATACCCATGCGCGGGCAGGAACGCACGCGACGGCGAACACGCGCGCAGAGTTCACCGGATCAGGCTGACCTGTTCGAGGGATCTTCATGAAGATGCGCAGGAAATCCGACCTGCCCAGCAAGATCTGCCCCTCCTGCGGGCGTCCTTTCACATGGCGGAAGAAGTGGGAACGGTGCTGGGAGGACGTACGCTACTGCTCGGACAGGTGCCGGTGCGCGCGCGGTCAACAAAAGCCGCCTGCAGCGTGAATGGCGAGCCCGGCATCCATTTTACGAGGTCATAGCAGGACTTGACCCTGCATTGACCACCACCGGTGGGAGAGGTGTCCAACGCAGAAAAGCGAAGCTCAGTCATGCCTTGGCTCGACCCATTGCTGTCCGGTTTAGCTCGGAATTGATTGAGCAAGGCCATCTCGAGTCACTGAACTTGTCATTGCGGCTGAAGCGCAGCGGAAGGCCGGAAACCAGTAATCACCTGATTTTCCGTCGTGTTTCAGTCTCTGGCCACATGGGTACTGGGTCCCGGTCTTGCCGCTTTCACGGCAAACCGGGACGACAAATCGGGGGAACAATTCCGTATCCCGGTTTGGCACTGCACGGAACTATGCTGCTTTCTCAACGACATAAGTTCGACAGTGTTTTCTAAACCGGACAGCAGTGGGCTCGACCATGGCATCCGGGCCGATCCGGTGCCACTCGATGAACCTCCCGATCCGAGCGCGAACGGCATGGATTGCAGGGTCAGGCCCTGCAATGACCACCGGAGGGAGAGGTCTCCGATGCTGAAACACCACGGCCAGTCATGCCATGGCTCGACCATGGCATCCATGCCGATCAGGTGCCACTCGATGGGTTTCCCGAACCGGGAGCTAACGGAGTGGATTGCAGGGTCGGGCCCTGCAATGACGGAGTGGCTTGAATGAATGGGAGAAAAAACTGACCTCGTCGGTCGCACTTATTCTCGTCCCGGTTCGCTGCATGCGCAGCAAACCGGGACGATACCCGAACTCAGACGAACAGGTTGACGAGGCTTTCCAGATATTCCTGGCGACCGGATTTGGGTTGCGGTTCCAGACCGGTTCCATGGACGCGATCCGCCAGGGCCTCAAGCGAGGAACCACCGTTCAGGATTTCCGCGTTTTCCGGCTTTTTCCAGCCCTGGTAGCGATCATCCACGAAGCCTTTCAAACGGCCGTCCTCGATCATTGCCGCTGCAGTCTTAAGGCCCCGTGCTATGGCATCGGCAGAGCCGACATGGGCCTGGATCAGGTCAACCGGATCGAGAGACTGGCGGCGCAGCTTGGCGTCGAAGTTGGTACCGCCGGTGGTGAAGCCGCCGTCCATCAGGATTTCGTAATAGGCAAGTGCCAGTTCCGGCACGTTCATGCCGAAATGATCGGTGTCCCAGCCGCACTGGTAGTCGTTCCGGTTCATGTCGACGGAGCCGAGAATTCCGAAGGAACGCGCCATGTGGAGTTCATGCTCGAAGGAATGGCCGGCCAGGATCGCATGGCCCTGCTCGATGTTCATCTTGACTTCGTTTTCAAGGCCGTAGGCCTGCAGGAAGCCGTAGACCGTCGCAACATCGTAGTCGTACTGGTGCTTGCTGGGTTCCTGCGGCTTGGGCTCGATCAGGATGGTGCCGGTGAAGCCGATCTTGTGCTTGTATTCCACGACCATGTTGAGGAACCGGCCAAGCTGGTCGAGTTCCTGCTTCACATTGGTGTTGAGCAGTGTTTCATAGCCCTCACGGCCGCCCCAGAGCACGTAGTTCTGCCCCTTCAGCCGATAGGTGACATCCATGGCGTTCTTCACCTGGGCCGCCGCGTAGGCAAAGACGTCCGGGTCCGGGTTGGTCGCGGCACCGCCCATGAAGCGCCGGTTGGAGAACATGTTTGCCGTGCCCCAGAGAAGGCCGATGCCGGTGTCGGCCATCTTCGCTTCGAAAATATCGGCAATGGCGTTCACATTGGCATTGCTTTCGGCCAGCGTCGCACCTTCCGGCGCGATATCGCGGTCATGGAAGGTGAAGAACGGCATGGCGAGGATCTGGAACATTTCGAAAGCGACATCCGCCTTCAAACGGGCCTGCTCCATCGGGTCGCCTCCGGCGGCCATCCACGGACGCATGAAGGTTTCCCCGCCGAACGGGTCACCACCCGGCCAGCAGAAATTATGCCAGTAGCACACGGCAAGGCGCAGATGATCTTCCATCCGCTTGCCGAGAACGACCTCGTCCTTGTTGTAATGACGGTAGGTCAGCGGATCGCGGCTGTCTGGTCCGGAATATTGAATAGGCTGCAGATCGCCAAAGAACCCAGTGCTCATGTCTTGCTCCTCAGAAGCCGGCTTGCTTGAATGCCGGATAAAGTTTGCGCCAGCGCCCGTAGGCCTCGGCGTAGTGTTCAGTAAGGGACGGAACCGGATCGATGCTTGTCTGAAGCGCCGGTTTGCCGAAGATCTCGTCCGTCGATCCGAGTGCGGCAGCCTGCCCGAGACGTGCGGCCCCCAGCGAGGCGCCGAAATCGCCGTCCACCGGAACATCGACGGTCACATTCAAGAGGCTGGCGATGATCTCCAGCCAGGTTTGCGAGCGCGAGCCGCCGCCCACAGCAAGAACCCGGTCAATCCGGGTGCCTGCGACGCTCAGCGCTTCCAGGCAGTCCTTCAGCGCGAAGGCGACCCCGTCGAGGACGGCATGGGTCAAAACGGCATCATCGGTTTCGTGCGAAATGCCTGCGAAACCGGCGCGGATATCGACGTCGTTGTGCGGCGTGCGTTCGCCGCCGAGATAGGGAAGAAACGACACTGCCGAAGGTCCGGACACACGCCCCAGCGCCTGCGTCAGCTCTCCGGGCGATTTCTTCAGGATCCCCGCCAGCCAGTTGAGACTGTCAGTTGCCGACAGGATCACGCCCATCTGGTGCCATGTCTGCGGCACGGCATGGCAGAAGGCATGCACCGCGCCATCGACATTCGGAGAAAACCGGTCATTGGTCACGAACAGGACACCCGAGGTTCCGAGCGAGACGAAGGCGGATCCGGGATCAACCGCGCCGACACCACAGGCCGATGCCGCGTTGTCGCCGCCACCGCCCGCAACGACCGGCGGTGCCTCAAATCCCCAGCGCGCGCAGAGATCCGGCTTCAGCGTTCCGGAGCTTTCAGAACCCTCCACGAGCCGGGGCATCTTGTTGCGGTCGAGGCCGGTTGCGGCAAGGAGTTCATCGCTCCAGTCGCGCCTGGCGACATCCAGCCAGAGTGTTCCGGCGCTATCGGACATGTCCCCTGCATACTCGCCGGTCAGCTTGAAGCGCACGTAGTCCTTGGGAAGCAGGACCATTTCCGTCTTGCCGAAAATCTCAGGCTCGTTTTCGCGGACCCATTGCAGCTTGGGGGCGGTGAAGCCCGGCATCACCAGATTGCCGCCAAGGGTCTGAAACTTCGGTTCGCGCGCGGTCAGTTCCTCGCACTGTTTCCCGGACCGGCCATCGTTCCACAAGATGCAGGGCCGCAACGGGCGGCCGTCACCGTCGAGCAGTGTTGCGCCGTGCATGTGACCGGAAAGGCCGATGCCCCTGACGGCAGCGAGCGCCTTCGGAGCTTCGGCCTTCAGGGCATCGAGCACGATTTCACAGGCGCGCCACCAGCTGTCGGGATCCTGTTCGGACCAGCCGGGATGCGGCCGCTCCACCGTGAGATCAGACGTCGCCGAGGCGATCAGGGATTGATCGTCGCCGAGCAGAATGGCTTTAACGGAACTTGTGCCGATATCGAGACCGATAAACATGAGGTGCGTTCCTCAGAATTCGCCCAAAGGAAAGCCGGTCCCCGACATGAGGTCACGGCTCCAAAATGCATGAATGCAACCGGCCTGCGTACAATTGAACGCAGACCGGTCCGGTTTAGCTTGCCGCCTCTTCTTCCACAAGAGCACCCGGACCCGGTGTTGCACCGGGAGGACACTTGCCGAGGATGATCATGCCAAGAACGTCATCGTCGGTCACGTCCGTGGTTTTCGCACTGCCGACCAGCTGACCGTTTTTCATCACCGCCAGGCGATCGCAGAGCGCGAAGACGTCGTGGATGTCGTGGCTGATCAGGAAGATGCCGAGCCCCTGCTTCTTCAGTTCCTCGATCAGTTCGGCCACCATTTGCGTCTCGTGCACGCCGAGCGCAGCGGTCGGTTCGTCCATGATCAGGATCTTGGCGTTGAAGTAGACCGCGCGCGCGATGGCAACGGACTGGCGCTGACCGCCGGAGAGAGCCTTCACCGGAGCATGGAACTTCTTGAAGTTGGGGTTGAGCTTGCCCATGATCTTGCGGGTTTCCGCTTCCATGGCATCGTCATCCACGAACCCGAACGGTGTCGTCAGCTCACGGCCGAGGAAGAGGTTCGACGCCGCATCGAGATTGTCCGCCAGCGCAAGCGTCTGGTAGATCGTTTCGATGTTGTAGGAGCGCGCATCCCTCGGCGAGTGAATTTGCGCTTCCTCGCCATTGATCAGGATCTGGCCGCTGTCGGCCTTGTAGGCCCCGGAGAGGATCTTGATCAAGGTCGACTTGCCGGCGCCGTTGTGGCCCAGAAGCCCGACGACTTCACCCGGGAAGAGATCGACCGTGACGTGATCGACGGCGTGCACCCCGCCAAAGGAAATGCACATGTCCTTCATTTCTACGAGAGGTGTTGCCATGTCTTACTCTCCCGTCCGCTTGCGGTAGATGATATCGACCAGGACGGCCACGACCAGCACCACGCCGACCACAATGTTCTGCAGCGGAGCGTCGACGCCCACCATCGCCATGCCGGACTGCAGGGACTGCATGATCAGGGCCCCGAGGATCGCGCCGTAAATCGTGCCGACACCGCCGGCGAGCGCTGTCCCGCCAATCACGGCGGCCGCGATCACGCGCAGTTCGTCGAGCGTGCCGATATCGTTCGTTGAAAACCCGAGGCGTGCAGAGGCGACTGCCCCGGCAAGCGCACACAGCCCGCCCATGATTGCGAAGATCTTGACCGTCAGGAAACGCGTGTTGATGCCCGACAGTTCTGCCGCGTCCGGATTGCCGCCCGTTGCGAATATGTAGCGCCCGAGACGCGTGCGGCGCGCGACCACCGTCATGGCAACCGCCACGAGGATCAGAAGCACGACCGAGTAGGGAATGCCGTAGCCGACCTCAAGCCCTTCCGGCATCGTCTCGCCGACCGCCTCGAACATCCGTTTCAGGCGTGCCGGGGGAATGTGATAGGCGTTCAGGATCGCCACAAACCCGAGAATGGCGACCGTCGTGATTGCGCCCAGAGAAAGCTCGGCCCAGACCGGCTTGACCGGAAAGCCATGGGAGGCGCGGCGGCGGCGCGAGGCAATCTGAAGCCACAACACGATGCCGACCGCAAGAAGACCAAAGATCCAGGATGCGGTTTCACCCATGGTTCCACCGATGCCCCCGAGCATGGTGAACGTCTCGTTCAGGGGGCCGATTGTCTGACCGGAGGTAATGAACCAGGCCACGTTTCTCCACACCAGGAGACCGCCAAGCGTGACGATGAAAGCCGGAATGCCGAGATAGCCGATCATCCAGCCCTGGAAGGCGCCGATCGCGACGCCGACACAAATCCCGGCGATCAACGCGAGAACCCAGATCGCCGGATGACCAAGTCCGAGCACCTCGGGATGGGCAAGAAGATCGGTCTGCACCACCGCCATGACAGCGGCAACGGTCGCCAGAAGGGAACCGACAGACAGGTCGATGTGACGGGTTACGATGACAAACACCATGCCCGTCGCCATGATCGCGACGGAGACGGTTTGGATCGTCAGATTGAAGATATTGCGCGGCGTCAGAAAGCGGCCGTCTGTGAACACGTTGAAGACGAGGCACAGGACAACAAACGCGCCGATCATGCCCAAAAGACGCGTGTCGAGCTGCAACGCGGCAAACAAGTTTCGGGCCGCCGGGCGGTTCGAGCCGGGCAGAGCGGTGTCGGACATCAGGGTAACTCCTGCTTGGAGACCATTTCGCAACTGTGCCGGGAGGTCTGCCCGCGGTGCCTTGATGCACCCGTTTTATTGCGGCCCCGATCTTACGTCCGGGGCCGCGCTTTCGGCAAGTCTATCAGTTACAGGGAGCCGGTCCGCCGGACACGCCCTGGCACAGATCGTCCTTGGTGATCCAGCCCGCATCGACGACAGCGCTCAGGTTGTCCTTGGTGATCGGAAGCGGCGCCAAGAACTTGGCGGTCAGTTCCGTGCCACCCGGCGACGTCCAGCTGCCGGCACCGTCGACGGCCGACATTTCCGAACCGCCGGCGAGCGCAACGGCGATTTCACCGGCTGCCTTGCCGAGTTCGCGCGCATCCTTCCAGACGGACACGGTCTGCGTACCCTTGGCGACGCGGTTCAGGGCCGCATGATCGCCGTCCTGGCCGGAAACCGGAATGCCGTCCATGCCCTGTGCGGTCAGTGCAGCGACAACCCCGCCGGCGGTGCCGTCATTGGAAGCGACCACGGCGTCGACTTTGTTGTCGTTTGCCGTCAGGATCTGCTCCATGTTGCGCTGCGCGTTCGCCGGAAGCCAGCCATCGGTGTAGGCTTCGCCGACAATCTTGATGTCGCCGGAATCAAGCGCTGCCTGCAGGACTTCCTGCTGACCGCCGCGGAGGAAGTCCGCGTTCGGATCGGTCGGGGAACCCTTGATCATGACGTAGTTGCCCTTGGGCTGAGCCGCGAGAACAGCAGCAGCCTGCATGCGGCCGACTTCGACGTTGTCGAACGTCAGGTAGAAAGCGCGCGAGTCGTCGATCAGGCGGTCGTAGCCGACGACCGGAATGCCTTCGTCGGCAGCAGCCTGAACAGCCGGGCCGATCGCCTGGGCGTCCTGCGCCAGGATGATCAGGGCCGTCGCGCCCTGTGCGATCAGAGCTTCAACGTCGGACAGCTGCTTCGCGGAAGAGCTCTGCGCATCGGCAGAAATGTACTTCGCGCCGGCTGCGTCCAGAGCGCCCTTGATGGCAGCTTCATCCGTCTTCCAGCGTTCTTCCTGGAAATTCGACCAGCTCACGCCAACAACAATGTCATCCGCCTGGGCGGCGGTCAGAGCGGTCGCGGACAGCAGGGCGCCCGCCAGCAAAGTGGTTATTTTACGCATCGCGATGTTTCCTCCAGTTGGCCCGGCATGCGTGTCAGCCGAGCCGAAATATGCATTTAGTCAGCCGGCACTTTGTTGCAGTGCCGCATATGGGACAGCCTTGTTGTTATTTTTTTTGGTGTCCGAAAAAAAGTTGCAGGAAAGCGTCGCTCCTGTCAACATGGTTTTGCAAAACTCTGTTCGAAGAGGCTATAAATTGTCGTCGAAACAGAGAAAAACCGGGAGAAACCCGGGCAGAGGAAACACCTTGAGAAGAGCTGAGCGAGCATGACACGCAAGGCGGACCGGGACCAGATCCGGCGGCAAAATCGAAGTATTGTACTCCAGGCGCTGCGCAGAAGCGGTCCGATGGCGCGGATCGATCTCGGTCAGATCACGCGCCTGAGCCCCGCAACCGTGACCGCGATCACCTCCGATCTTCTGGATCAGGGACTGATCGTCAGTCTGGAAAGCGAAGAACCCAAGGCACCGCAGGCGCGCGGGCGGCCGAGAACTCTCCTGAAGCTTTCACCAGGGGCCGTTTTCATCATCTGCGCCCGCCTGTCGGTCAACAACATCGACCTTTCGCTGGTCAATTTCGCCGGCGAGGTGGTTCTGGACAGGCGAACCAAGTTCGACAGCACGGCTGCGGATGCCGGCAGTTTTCCGCAGACCATCGTTGCGGCGATCCGAAGTTTCCTCGATGAGGCGGGGGTCGATCCCTCGAATGTCTGCGAGATCGGCGTCGCGGCGCAGGGTGTCGTCGAAACGGAAACGGGGCAGGTCGCCTGGAGCCCCGCCTTTTCGGGACGCGGTATTCCGGTTGTCGCACCGTTGCAGGAGGCATTCGGTGCCGAGTGCTACATCTCCAATGATACCAACATGATAACGGAAGCCCTGCACTGGTCCGATCCCAATCGCTACAGCGGCACCTTCGCGGTAATCATGCTGGACTACGGTGTCGGCATGGGCCTCTATCTCAACAACCAGCTGTTCTCCGGAGCCAGCGGCACCGCCGCTGAGTTCGGGCACGCGAATCACATTCCGGGCGGTGCCCTTTGCCGCTGCGGCAAGCGCGGTTGCCTGGAAGCCTATCTCTCGGACTATGCCCTGATCCGGGCCGCGAGCCATCTTCCCGAAGACACCGACCCGGTCAGCATCAGGGCCGGGGTCCGCGGCCTTGCGCATCTTCTGGAGCGCGCGGGCGCAGGTGACCAGGATGCTCTCAAAGCCTTTCAGGACGCTGGCCGGGTTCTCGGCTACGGGATCGCTCGGGTGATCGCGATGATCGACCCGAAACGCGTCGTTCTGACCGGTGCTGCCGTGCGCGCTTTCTCCTTCATGGAAAAATCCATGTGGGAGGGGCTCGAAGAAGCGCTCGTCGCCGATCTCAGGAACAATTTCTCGCTCGATGTCATGCCCTGGAACGAGGATTTCATTCGCAGCGGCCTGATCGCTCAGTCCATGGAACGTCTCGACAAGGATTTTCTCGGTGCGGCGTCACCCCGCGGCAATCCTGCCGGACGTGAAGACAGCCAGGAGTTACCGGCGTGACGGGCCTATCGAGACTTGCCCTGGCGGCGGCCCTTTCCGGGCTTGTCTGGCAAACACCGGCGATTGCCGATCCGGACCTGCCTCCGTGGAGCGAGAAGGCGATCCAGGAGGATATCGACATCAATCAGCTGGCGATTTCCGGTCAGGACCCCATCGGCGTGCTGCAGCCGCTCGGGGAACACCTCTTTTCCGCCAAGTTCACCAGCCTCGATGGGGCCGGCCGGCCGGATGCCACCGGGGCCATTGTCCCGACCAAGGTCCGCCGCCAGTCCCACCTAACCTTCCAGCGGCTCGCGGGCCCCGACGCCAATGCCTGCGCGTCCTGCCATAACGAACCGGTTGTCGGCGGGGCCGGGTCCTTCACGGCCAACGTGTTTGTGTCGGAGGGGTTCGAAAGCGCCGATTTCGACACGATCGACCCGCAGTTTTCAAACGAACGCAACACCAACGCGCTCCAGGGGGCCGGCCTGATCGAACTGCTGGCCCGGGAAATGACGACCGAGCTTCGCGCGCAACGAAGGGCCGCACTGAAGACCGCGCGGTCCAGCGGAGAGCCGGAAACGGTTTCGCTCACCAGCAAGGATGTTTCTTTCGGAAGCATCACCGCCTATCCGGACGGAACGCTGGACGTGTCCGCGCTCGACGGTGTCGACGATGACCTGACGATCCGGCCCTTCAGCCAGAAGGGCGTGATCGTGTCTCTGCGACAATTCACGGTCAACGCGATGAACCATCACCACGGAATCCAGCCGACCGAGCGGTTCGGGCCGATTTGGACCGGCACCGACGATTTCGACGCCGACGGTTATTCCGCCGAGATGTCAGCCGGTCAGATTTCCGCGCTTGTGGCCTGGCAGGCAACACTGCCCGCGCCGACGCGCAAAAGCGATCTGCCCGACGTCTGGCAAAGCGCCAGCGCAAAAGGCGAACGCGCCTTTACGGACATCGGCTGTACCTCATGCCACAGGCCGTCCCTGCCGCTGGACTCACTGGTTTTCCACGATCCCGGCCCGTTCGACACGGCCGGCACGCTGCGCCAGAGCGACCTGGAACACCCCCTGGCCCTCGATCTTGCGACGCTGGACTGGGTCCAGGCGCTGCCGAAGGACGACAAGGGCCGGGTGCTGGTTCCGCTTTTCGGCGACCTGAAACGACACCGGATCGCGGACGCGCAAAACGATACCTTCGGCAACGAACTGCTGGCGCAGCGGTTTGTTGCAAGGGATGTCTTCATCACCGCGGAGCTTTGGGGCATCGGCAGCACGGCTCCCTATGGACACCGGGGTGACCTGACGACCCTTGACGAGGCCATTCTGGCGCATGGCGGGGCTGCGAAAGCCAGCCGCGATGCCTATGCAAATCTAGCGGAAAGCGAACGCCAATCGATTGTCGCCTTCCTGCGCAGTCTGGAGATTGCGCCATGAGACCCATCGCTCAAGGCCGGCTGGCCTTTTTGGCATTCGCCGCCTGTTTCGCAATGGCGCTCCCGTCCAAGGCAGAGGACCCACGAGGATCCGTGGCTCCTGTGCCGACATTTGTCGAAGAGGCAAGAAGCGCCGGCATTGATCACAGCTACGACGGCGCATGGGAATATTTCGTCGGCGGCGGCTCCGCTATCTTCGACTGCAACGGCGACCGGCGGCCGGACCTTTTTCTGGCTGGCGGGAAAAACCCGGCACAGCTGTTCGTGAACCGGAGCCCGACCGGCGGCGCCCTGCGCTTTTCCGCCACCGACCTGTCGATCGACGGCAAGAGCGCGGCGAAGGTCCTTGGTGCCTATCCCCTCGACTTCGACAATGACGACATTCTCGATCTGGTGCTTTTGCGGCTCGGCGAGAACCTGCTGCTGAAGGGCAAGGGCGACTGCAGTTTTGATGTCGCAAACCGCTCCCTGTCGTTCAACGGCGGACGTGAGTGGACCACGGCCTTCTCGGCGACCTATGAAGCAGGTCTTGAGTTTCCGACGCTCGCCTTCGGCAACTATGTGGATCGCTCGCAGCCCGGTGCGCCCTGGGGCACCTGCCACGACAATTTCCTGTTCCGTCCGGAAAAGGGGGACAATGGCGCGCTTTCCTACCCGGAGCCGGTGCGCCTTTCGCCCGGATATTGTGCGCTTTCGATCCTCTTCACCGACTGGAACCGGTCCGGAGAACCATCCTTGAGGGTCTCCAACGATCGTCACTACTATCGCGGCGGCCAGGAGCAGCTCTGGGCGGTTCCCCCCAATCGGCCGCCACGCCCCTACCGCAAGACGGACGGCTGGCAGCATCTGAAGATCTGGGGCATGGGCATCGCATCCGTCGATCTGGACGTGGACGGCTTTCCCGAATACGCGCTCACCAGCATGGGCGACACCAAGCTTCAGAAACTGGACGCGGAATCGGATGAGACCGTTCCCGTCTACCAGGATATCGCCTTCGACCTTGGCGTGACGGCGCATCGTCCCTATGCGGGCGAGGATCTCAAGCCGTCCACCGGCTGGCACTCCGAGTTTCAGGACGTCAACAATGACGGGTTGTGGGATCTCTACATTGCCAAGGGCAATGTAGAGGCGATGCCGGATTTTGCGGCCTTCGATCCGGACAACCTGCTTATCGGTCAATGGAACGGCAAATTCGTCGAAGCGGGCGATCTTTCCGGGATCGGACTGGACCGAAGGGGACGCGGTGCAGGACTTGCCGATTTCAACGCGGACGGTCTGCTCGATCTCGTGGTGGTCAACCGCGCCGCGCCCGTCAGCCTGTTCCGCAATCTCGGGCACGGGTCGGCAACCGGTCCGCGCCCGCTCGGCAACTGGCTGGCGGTCGATGTCCGTCAGCCGGGCAAGGTCAACACGCGTGCAGTCGGCGCGAAAGTCAGCGTGAAAACCGGCAACCGGACGGTCGTGAAGGACATCCAGGTCGGCGGCGGGCACGCATCCGGGCAGATGGGCTTCGTGCATTTCGGCCTGGGCGTCGCGGAAAGGGCGAATATCCGGATCAGATGGCCGGACGGCGACTGGAGCCATGCCTACCGCGTGTTCGCCAACGGGCATGTGATCATAGACCGCGGCGCGGAAAAAGCCCGGCTCTGGTATCCGGAGTAGCCGCCGAAACGGCCGCCCGGCCACCTGAAACAATCCCGGCTTTTCTGTGCATAAATTCAAAACAGCCGTGCGTAAATCCTACCCGGCGGCACTTGAACCACATTCCGCGATAATGTTCTCGGGTGCAATGTGGTCGGTGGATGATCGCAGCAGGGCCCGTGGGTGAATCGTCCGTGTTGCGATTGCGTTCCGCCGTAAGTGGGTAGCAAAATGATTATCGGATTTATGATCGGCGCCATGGTCTATGGCGCGGTGACACTCGCTATACTGATCCGTTCGACATCCGGGTTTCTGGACGAGTTCCAGAGCACGCACATCCGTTTCCTCCGGATCTTTTGCGTTTCCGTGTTCTGGCCTTTGAGCCTGCCGGTTGTGGCCGCGCGCGGTCTGGCCGCTCGTCTTGCCGCTGTGCGGCAAACGCTCTTCAGCCGGCGCCGCATCAATGCACAGCGGCCGCTGCGCCATCCAGCCTCGCCGGCATGAGCCCGAAATTGCGTCTTCTCCTCTGATTTTCCTATCCAATTCGGCTCCATGCCGTATATTTGTGCAGGCTGAACTTTTGGCCTAACTCCCTGCGGCTAAAGCAGTTTATTTCTGACTTTTTTCTTCAAGTTTTTAATTGTTCTAAAAAAAATTTGACTAACTGTTCAAATTTTTGCCCAATACCTTCAGAGCTTCCTCAAGAGAAGGAGGCCAAACCGACATGTGATCGCCAACCTTCCGGAGATCGAAATGACCCAGACCAAAGCCGGCCCCGATATTGCCGCCGGACGCCTGCACCAGGATGCATACGCGGAGAACTTCAGCGACCTTCACCCGTTGCTGGAACCGCACGAAGCGCAGGTTGAAGCGGACCGTTGCTATTTCTGCTATGACGCGCCCTGCATGCAGGCCTGTCCGACCAGCATCGACATCCCCCAGTTCATCCGCCAGATATCAACCGGAAATCCGGACGGTTCGGCCAAGACGATCTTCGAGCAGAACATCCTTGGCGGCATGTGCGCCCGCGTCTGCCCGACGGAAACGCTCTGCGAGCAGGTCTGCGTGCGCGAGGTCGCGGAAGGCAAGCCGGTGAAGATCGGGCAGCTGCAGCGCTACGCGACGGATCACTACATGTCCGGACATGACGAGACGCCATTCACGCGGGCCGCTCCGACGGGCAAGAAGATTGCCGTCGTGGGGGCCGGCCCGGCGGGTCTGTCCTGCGCGCACAGGCTCGCGGTCCATGGCCACGATGTCACGCTTTTCGATGCCCGCGACAAGGCGGGCGGGCTGAACGAGTATGGCATCGCGTCCTATAAATCGGTCGACAACTTTGCCGCACGTGAGGTCGAGTTCATTCTCACCATTGGCGGCATCGAGCTGAAGACCGGCATGCGTCTCGGTGAAAATCTCGACCTGGCGGAACTGCGGACAACACACGACGCCGTTTTCCTGGCGGTCGGTCTCAGCGGTGTCAATGCACTCGGCAAGGAGAACGAGAACCACGGCGGTGTTCTGAACGCGGTCGACTACATCTCCGATATCCGGCAGACGGAAGAACTCGGCAAGCTGCCGGTCGGACGGCATATCGTAGTGATCGGCGGCGGCATGACGGCGGTCGACATTGCCGTTCAAAAGAAGCTTCTCGGCGCCGAGGACGTGACGATCGTCTACCGGCGCGGCCAGGACCGTATGAACGCCTCGAAGTTCGAGCAGGATCTTGCGCAGACGTCCGGTGTGAAAATCCTGACCAATGCCCAGCCACATGCGCTTTCGGTCGAAGACGGACATATCAGTTCGATCGAGCTTGAGCGCACGACGACCGGTGCAGACGGGTCGCTTCAGGGAACCGGCGAGATCGTGTCGCTTCGCGCCGACATGGTGTTCAAGGCCGTGGGCCAGACGCTCGTCCATGACGACCTCGACGCCTCGCTTTCGCTTGAAAAGGGCCGGATCGTCGTCGATGCGGACCGCAAGACAAGCCTTGGCGACGTCTGGGCCGGCGGTGACTGCGTTCTGGGTGGTGAAGACCTCACCGTTACCGCCGTCGAAGACGGGAAAATCGCCGCGGAAAGCATCAACGCCGCCTTGAGCGCGTAAACAGTGCGCTGCGTTTCGGATTTAGGGGAGAGGCAGAATGGCTGACCTTCGTACAGATTTCATCGGAATCAAATCGCCCAACCCGTTCTGGCTGGCCTCCGCGCCGCCGACGGACAAGGAATACAACGTCGTCCGCGCCTTCAAGGCCGGCTGGGGAGGCGTTGTCTGGAAGACGCTCGGCGAAGACCCGGCCGTGGTCAATGTCAACGGCCCGCGCTACGGGGCCATTCACGGCAAGGACCGGCAACTGATCGGCCTCAACAATATCGAGCTGATCACCGATCGCCCCCTGGAGGTCAACCTTCAGGAAATCAAGCGGGTCAAGCGCGACTGGCCGGACCGGGCGCTTGTGGTCTCGCTGATGGTGCCGTGCGAGGAGCAGAACTGGATCGACATTCTCAGGCGTGTCGAAGAGACGGAAGCCGACGGCGTGGAACTCAATTTCGGCTGCCCGCACGGGATGAGCGAGCGCGGCATGGGTTCCGCCGTCGGCCAGGTGCCCGAGTACATCGAGATGGTAACGCGCTGGGTCAAGAAACACTCGCGCATGCCGTGCATCGTGAAGCTGACGCCCAATGTCACCGATGTGCGCAAGCCTGCGCGCGCCGCCAAGGAAGGCGGAGCCGACGCGGTGTCACTGATCAACACCATCAATTCGATCATGGGTGTCGACCTGGACGAGATGGCCCCGTCGCCGTCAGTCGACGGCAAGGGTGCGCACGGCGGCTATTGCGGCCCGGCGGTCAAGCCGATCGCCCTCAACATGGTCGCCGAGATCGCCCGCGATCCCGAAACGCACGGTCTGCCGATCTCCGGCATCGGCGGCGTGACCGAGTGGAAGGACGCGGCCGAATTCATGGCGCTCGGTGCCGGGTCCGTTCAGGTCTGCACAGCGGCCATGACCTACGGGTTCAAGGTCGTCGAAGACATGATCGAAGGGCTGAGCGACTGGATGGACCGCAAGGGTTACACCTCCGTCGACCAGTTCATCGGCAGCGCGGTTCCCAATGTCTCGGACTGGCAGTATCTCAATCTGAACTACATCGCCAAGGCCAAGATCGACCAGGATCTGTGCATCAAGTGCGGCCGCTGCCACATCGCCTGCGAGGACACCTCGCACCAGGCGATCACGAGCATGGTCAATGGCGAACGCCGCTTCGAGGTGATCGACGAGGAATGCGTCGGCTGCAACCTGTGCGTCAACGTCTGCCCGGTCGAGAACTGCATCACCATGGAGCCGATGGCCGCCGGCAGCATCGACCCGCGCACCAAGAAACCGGTCGAGAAGGACTACGCCAACTGGACGACGCACCCAAACAACCCGATGGCCGTCAAAGACGCGGCCGAGTGACGTTGTCCAAAAGATCCTGGGCGCAGGCAAACCCCTCGTTTGCCTGCGCTTTGTCGTTTGTAGCAAGATTGAAGTCTGCCGATCAGCCCTTTAGCTTAGTCTGCGAATAGTCAAGGTGGGCCTTCATGAACGATTCCCGTGTTCTCCTCGCAGCTTCGATCGGCCTGTGTGCCGTTATCGGCATCTGGGGTGTCGCCGATCCGGCCAGCCTTCAGACGATGGCCAAGGAGATCGTCGACCAGTACTTCATCAGCCGCGGCTGGTTCGTGATGCTGTCCGTGACGATCATGTTGCTCTTCTGTCTCGGTCTCACGGTAACGAAATTCGGTGACATCCGTCTTGGCGCCGATACGGACAGACCGGAATACTCGACGCCAACCTGGATCGCGATGCTGTTCGCCGCAGGCATGGGCGTCGGGCTGCTGTTCTGGGCCGTCGCGGAACCGCTTACGCACTATTATCTCGCCAGTCAGACCATCCCTGCACCGATCGCGGCGGAACAGGCGCTGCTGGCGTCGAATTTCAACTGGGGCATTCATGCCTGGGCGATCTACGGCACAACCGCACTGACGATTGCCTATTTCAGCTTCCGGCGCGGGACGCCCATGCTGGTCAGCGCGCCGGTCAAGAACTTGTTTCCGGGTGAAACATGGGCGAACGCGGTCGGCTGGTTCTCCGATTTCATGGCGATCGCGGCGATTGCCATCGGTGTTGGCGGATCGGTTGCCATGGGAGTTTTCCAGGTCGCCGACGGCGTCACCGTCCTGTTGGGCGGCGGGACGACACCCGCCTATCTGGTATGGGGTGTTTTCCTCGTCATGATCGCGGCCTATATCCCGCCGCTGCTGGTCGATCTGGGCAGCGGCATGGCCAGGCTTTCCAATATCGCGATGAGCCTTGCGATCGCGCTGGTCGCCTACACGATCATTCTCGGGCCGTCCGAGTTTCTGCTCAATTCCGTCGTCAGCGGCATCGGAATGTATGTCGCCGAGGTAATCCCGCGCGGCCTGCAGACGTTCACGTTCTTTGGCGACGAGACCACACAGTGGTTCCGGGACTGGACGCTGACCTACATGGTCTGGTGGATTGCCTGGGGGCCGTTTGTCGGCGTTTTCGTCGCCCGTATCTCGAAGGGCCGCACGATCCGCGAGTTCGTGCTGGGGGTCCTGATCGGGCCGACCCTGTTCTCGACGATATGGTTCGGTGCCTTCGGCGGCGTCGGCCTTTATGAGACGCTGAACGGCCAGGGCGAACTTCTCGCGATGACCCAGACCAACGTGGAGCGCATGACCTTCGCGCTGCTTGACCGTTTGCCGTTCTCGACGATTACGACACTTGCGACGATCGCCGCGGCCTTCCTGTTCATCGTCACGAGCGTGGTGAGTGCCGCTTTCGTGCTCGGCATGTTTTCAACCGGCGGCAATCCCGACCCGAGCGCGAAAGTGCGGGTCATCTGGGGCGGGCTTCTGGGGGTTCTCGGGGCTGCCATGATCCTGTCCGGATCGATGAGTGCGGTCAAAACGCTGATCGCGCTCGGCGCATTGCCGTTCGTGTTCATTACCGTGCTCTTGATGGTCTGCCTGACGAAGGCACTCCTGCAGGACAGCAAAAAGGAGCTGGACCATGCTGATCGGTGATCCCGTCGACACGTTTCTCAACCTGGGGACCTTCGCCTTCATCGGTGCCATGGTCTGGATCCTCATGCGCCGGCCTTCCGGCTGACCGCCTTTAGGCCGTTCAAAGCCAGCCCGACAGGTCGGGGCGGGTCAGCATCAGCCAGACAATGGCAAGCACTGAAAAAAAGGCAGGGAAACCAAAGGCAAACCAGACCCGGTAAAGCCTGTGATAGGCAGCGGGAAGCGCTTCCGCATTCTGCGCGGCAATTACGGCCAGGTTGCGCATCCGCAGCTGGATCAGGACAACGGGCAGCCAGAAAACACCGACAACCGCATAAAGGCAGAGCGACAGCAGCACCCAGCCTTCCGTAAGCGGCCAGCCGGCCTCGCGCGTCAGCAGGTATCCGGTGACGGGCTGCAGGACCGCAGCCGTTGCAGTGAACACCGTGTCGGCGAGAACGACGATACCGGCGACATGCGCGATCAGCGCCGGATTGCCTGACCGGTTCGACATGACCATGAAAAAGGCGATGCCTGCACCCGTGCCGAGCAGAACGCAAGCCCCGAGCACGTGTGCGAACCGGAGCAGTTCGTACCACATCAGCGTTCCTCCAGAACGAGGGAGACGACGAGTGCCAGCACGATGGACGGCAGAACCTTAACGAAGACCCCGAGCGGGTCCAGCCAGAGATGCGGCGTCAGCACCGTCCCTGCGCCGAGGTAGCCGAAGGAAACTGCAATCATGCCGAGGCACGCGGCCCTGGTCCACTTCCGGAAAAGCACAGCTATGCCGAGAATCAGATCAATGATCGAGCCGCCGATGACGGCCGTCGCCGCAAGAGCTGAAGAAACCTGCTGATCCGTCAGAACGGCTTTTGCGGCCCCCAGCGAAACAAGACCGAATGCGCCCGACAGGATCCAGAACAGCGACAGGCATCCGATCGCGAGCGGAAGCAACAGGTAGAGCCGCGCGAAGCTGCGTTCCTGTGCCGTTGCCGGCAAGTCCGCCAGCGTCTCGCTCAACGGTCTGAGAGCCACACCGCCCAGGTCCTTCCAGGCGGCAGGATCTCCGGTAATGCCTCCCTGGAGCGACAGGAGTGCATTCGTCCTGAGCGGCGAACGCCAACCCAACCAGCCAAGGGCATCCGCGGCCCTGCCCGCAAGCCTGAGCGACCAGGCCGGCAATGCCAGCCGATACCGCCAGGCCGGATATCCGAGCCAGTTGCGAAAGGTCTGCGTCAGCTCCGCGAAGGTCTGTACCCCGTCTTCGGTGAGGTCGGCAACGAACCGGCTGCCGAGCCTGCCATCCGATGCCTCGGCAACGGCCGCTGCCAGATCCTCGACACTCACGGTTTTGATCACCGCTTGCGGCGCGATCATGGTCTGAACAAGCGGAAAGGCGGCCGCGGCCCGCAGCAGGGCCGTGCCGCCATAGGCCTGCGCCCCGATCACCAGAACCGGACGCAGGACAATCCAGTCCATGCCGGACGCCATCAGGACCGCATCGCCGCGCGCCTTGCTGCGGAAAAAGTCGGTGGGTGATTCTTCGGAGACACCGGCGGCCGAGATCTGGACGAACCGTGTGCCGCTGTCCTTTAGCGCCTCGCAGATATTCCGGATCGCCGTTTCGTGGATGGCCGTCAGATTGTCGCGCGCACCATCCTGCAAGGCACCGGATGCATTTACGACGACATCCGCATCCCGAAGAATGTTTGTCCAGTCGCTTGCGGATATATCGGCGATGTCCCTGAACACCCAGTCGATGCCGGGCAAAATCTTCGCCGCCGCCGTTTTCGACCGGCCAACGCCCGTGACGGAAAAGCCGCGGCGTTGCAACGCCTTCACACAGGCCGCTCCAATGAAACCATAGGCACCGAGTACAACAGCAGTCTTCTTCATCGGCATTGCCCCCACGGCGGTGTGTGCATGATCGTCCGGCTGCGCGCGTGAACCTGTATAAAGCAAAAAGGCCGCCCGGGCAGGCGGCCTTTTCGTCGCTGATGTCAGGTTTTAAACCCGTCTCAGAGCTTGTCCGTCACCGCCGTGGACGTCGCGCCTTCCGGCTCCTTGGTGATGACCGGATCGGACCCACCGGCAAGCAGCGACTTGACCGTCCGGTCATAAGCGCTCATGTCCAGCGTCCCGTCAGAGCCATCGACCAGCTTGATGATCTCGCCGACCATGCGGATCTGGTGCTTTTCGGTCTGGGCACCCGTTGCGTCGTTTTCAAGGACGATTTCCGCAGCTTCTTCCGGGTTTTCAGCCGCGTAGGCCCAGCCTTTCATGGACGCGCGCACGAAGCGGGCGAGCTTGTCCACCATGGCCGGATCTTCCAGGCTGTCTTCCAGCACATAAAGACCGTCTTCCAGTGTCGCGACACCCTGGTCTTCATATTTGAAGACTACGAGTTCATCTTCCGGAATGCCCGCGTCGATCACCTGCCAAAATTCGTTGTAGGTCATCGTCGAGATGCAGTCGGCCTGCTTCTGCAGGATCGGATCGACATTGAAACCCTGTTTCAGAACCGTCACGCCGCCGTCGCTGCCATCGGTCGGAATGCCGAGCTGGCTCATCCAGGACAGGAACGGATACTCGTTGCCGAAGAACCAGACACCGAGCGTCTTGCCCTTGAAATCTTCCGGCGACGCGATGCCCGTGTCCTTGCGGCAGGTTAGCATCATGCCGGACTTCTTGAACGGCTGTGCGATGTTGACGAGCGGCACACCCTTCTCGCGCGAGGCCAATGCCGACGGCATCCAGTCGATGATCACGTCGGCGCCGCCACCGGCGATCACCTGCGGCGGAGCGATGTCCGGGCCACCCGGCTTGATGGTCACATCAAGCCCTTCCTCGTCATAAAATCCCTTGTCTTTCGCGACGTAGTAACCCGCGAACTGGCCTTGAGTGACCCACTTAAGCTGCAAAGTCAGCTCGTCCGCCGCCTGGGCCGCACCTGAAATCAGGCCTGCTCCCAATGCAGATACAAGCGCAAGACTTTTCAACGTCTTCATTGCCATTCCCCTACTTGTTTTGAACCCTGCGCTGCTGGCCGGGCCCTTCTCTGGTTTTGTCAACCTCTGCAAGCCGTTCCGTCAAACGGGTCCCAACCGTTTGCTGTGACCGCAGTAAATTGGCCAAACCCGACCGTAGGGGCATTCTGCCTTCTCGACAACCGATCTGACCAAATGGTCAAGAAAATTTAGAAAGGTGCCGCACCACTGGTCAAGATTATTTTTTGATCAAGCCCCATTTCCAAGCAATTTTGCACGCCGGACGACGTGGTGCAGGGATCCACCCGCCACCCGGACACCCATGACTGCCCTTGTGATCAGGCAGACGCGGCTGCGTCCAGAACGCCCGGAGCCTCCTGCAGCAATGCTTCAATGCGCCCGAGCATATCCTTGCGCTCGTTGCTGCCGTCTGCGGAGTAGTTGAGGTTCTTGAACAGGGATGTCTGCTCGGTAAAGAACTTGCGAACCGCATCCTTGTCCTCGAATGCGAAGCCGGTGGTCGCGATCCTGTACACGAGATTGAACGTCTCCTGCTGGCGCGTCAGGGGCGCAGAGACATCGACGTCGTCGAACGCATCCTGCTGGAGATAGACCATGTCGAGGAAAAGCGCTTTTTGCTGCAGCACGAAATCCTCGGTGGAAACGCCCTCCTCCCCGGTCACCTGCATCATGCGGGTAATCTCGTCGCCCCTGCGCAAGAGTTCGATCATCTCCTCCACCCTCGGCACCCAGTCGGGGCCGATGTTGTCGGCGAACCAGTCACCAAGCTGTGCGTGATAGCGGGACCAGGACAGAAGCGGATCGACCGCAGGGTAAAAACGCTTGTAGGCGCGTTCCGACGAGAGCCCGAGGAAGGTCTTGACAGTTCCGAGGGTCGACTGGGTTACCGGCTCCTCGAAGTTACCGCCCGCAGGCGACACCGTGCCGATCATGGTCAGGCTGCCGGTATCGCCCGTGGCCGTTTTCAGGACACCGGCCCGCTCATAGATGCCCTTGATCGAGGAATCGAGATAGGCGGGAAAGGCCTCTTCTCCGGGAATTTCCTCGAGTCTGCCCGAGGTTTCGCGCATTGCCTGGGCCCAGCGCGACGTGCTGTCCGCGATCAGAAGGACGTCATAGCCCATCTGGCGGTAATACTCGCCGAGGGTAATGCCGGTATAGATCGACGCCTCGCGCGCGGCCACCGGCATGGACGAGGTGTTGCAGATGATGACGGTCCGGTCCATCAGCGTGCCGTCGCCGGACGGGTCCGGCTGATGCGGAAACTCGGTAATGGTTTCGACGACCTCACCCGCACGCTCGCCGCAGGCAACGACGATGACGATGTTGACCGCGGAAAACCGCGAGATCAGCGACTGCAGAACCGTTTTTCCCGCACCGAAGGGGCCGGGAATGCAGCCCATCCCGCCGCGGGCGATGGGAAAGAACGTGTCGATCAGGCGCAATGTCGTGATTAGCGGTTCGCTCGGATAAAGACGTTCGCTCTGCCCGGCCTTGACCAGTCCTTCCGGGATCGCGCGCCGCACCGGCCAGTGCTGCACCATGGTGAGGTCCCGGGTTTCGCCTCGGTCGTTTTTCAGCGTGACGACGATCTCGCTGATCGTGAAGGTGCCTTCACGAATGCGCTCGACCGACCAGTTTCCGCGCAGGGCAAAGGGAACCATGACCCTGTGTTCGAAACGGCCTTCGGGAACGGTGCCGAGCGTGTCGCCCGCCTTGACCGGGTCACCGGACTTCACCGCAGGTTCGAAGGCCCATTTCCTTTTCTCGTCGAGCACGTTGGTCAGGACGCCGCGCGGCAGGAAAAAACCGTGTTCGGCGGCTATGTCGGCGAGCGGGTTCTGCAGGCCGTCGAAAACGGTGCTGAGCAGGCCCGGGCCGAGGGCCACGGACAGCATTTCGCCGCTCTGGATGACCTTGTCACCGACCCTTACGCCCGCCGTGCTTTCAAAGACCTGGGCCTCGGCCGACTTGCCGCGTACGCGCAGCACTTCCGCCTTGAGATACTCGCGCGGTTTGCCGTCGCGTTCGGGACCATGCGGAATGATATAGACCACTTCGTTCTTGATCAGCGGCGCATCCCCAAGCGGGGCAAGCGTCACCAGATCATCCTGAACAGCAATGATCTGGGCTGTCGGCTCCGGAAGCTGGACATGGCTTGTCATGAAGTGGCTCCCTCCATAGATGGTGTCTTGTCTGAAAGAAAATCATTTTCCGTTGCGACCGGTTCCGGCGTTTCCGTGCCGCCGAGCGCTGCCGCTACCAGCGCCTGCAGCCGTACCTTGGCTTCTTGTTCGCCGTATCTGGACCAGCGTTCGACGATCACCCAGCGCAGCACATAAATGGCAACGGCTTCGAAATCGAATTCGTGCAGCGCGCCATAGTGATCGAGCTGCCGGAACACCTGGGTCAGTGTCAGCCTTTCAAGGGCGATGTGGTCCCCGGCCCGCATCAGCCGATGCGCCTCCGCAATCCAGGGCATGAAATGCCCGAGGCCGAAGGCCGGATCGCTCCAGTTGGCCCTGATCCGGCCCGACCATCGGCCGTAACCCCACGCGGCAACATCCCCCGCCGTTTCCTGTCCCGCGTGCCGCCGCCGCAAGGCTGCAATCAGCGTGCGGGTTTCCATGCGGGTGCCGACCAGGTGCTGAAGGTCCGGATAGTCCTTGAGATCGGCCATCACCTGTTTCGCGCGCGCGATGACCTCAAGGTCCGCGTTGTATCTGGCAACTCCCGCCCAGGCCGTGATTTCGACCAGTTCCTTCAGCAGACGCTCGTGCGCGTCCTCGAGCATCGACAGACGTTGCGTCAACCGGAATTGTGAAATCGGCACTTCCTTCCGCGTGAAAAGTTCTCCCAGATGCGGCAGGCTGGTGACAAGCGAAATGTACTGGTGCGGGTGGGACATAACTACCTGAGCACCCCTTCCATCACCGCCCGCAGACGCGGCTGCAGATGGCGCTTCAACAAGGTGGCGATCGCCTCTTCGGTGAGATCGATCGAGACATTCCGGTCTGTCAGCTTCACCTTGATCCCGTCAAGGCCCGGGGCCGTGGAGAAGGTAACGCCGTCGCGCAAGGCCTCTCCGGCCAGGGCAATGACAAAATGCGTCAGGGTCCCGGGCTCGACCGCCTCCGGCGACTGCTTCAGTTCCTCAAAGGTAACGACTTTCTCGGGAAGGACGATCTCCATCGGTTCGGTGTCGACCACCGAGGCGTTCTCCTTCGCGTTGGCTGCCATTGCCAGGATGAGTTTTTCCAGGAACTTCTCGTCGCCGAGCGTCGTGCCGACAAGGCGTCCGGCTTCCTGCTGGATCCGGTCGCCCAGTTCATTCCTGAGGCTCAGCACCAGATCGCGCGCCGCCACCTTGAGGCCGTCTTCGGTCGCCGCCTTTTCCTTTGCCGCCTCTGCCCTTGCCTCGGCAAGCAGCGCGTCGGCGCGTTTCTTTGCCTCCGAGACGATCTCGTCCGCCTTGGCCTTGGCCTTTGACAGGATCTCGTCGCCTTCCGACTGTCCGGCGGAGACGCCTTCCGACTTCAGCCGGTCGATCAGGGCCTGAACGCCCGCCCCGGCTGCGTTTTCAAGATCTGCCGATCCGTTTTCCTTGGACATGACCGCCTCCTAACTCGGGATCGAACCGGCTAGAACCAGCGCGAAGACCAGTGCGAAAACCGAGAAGCCCTCCAGCACCGCCGCCGGCGCCAGCGATATGCCGAAGATCTCCGGCTTCGCCTTGGACGCATGGATTGCCGATGCAAGAACCTCGCCCTGGCGGATGCCGGTGATCATCATGGTGAAACCCGACAGCACGCCGATCCCGAACAGCGCCGCTCCGTTCGCCGCGTCCACGCTCGGCTGTTGCAAGGAGAACATGATGACGATGCCGTAGATCACCTGCGACGACGGCATGAGCGAGACACCGATGAACCGGCCATAGCCGCCGTCACTGTCCAGCATGGCGCCGATGGCCGCGCTACCTCCGAGCGCGCACCCCCAGGCGCTGCCGATCGCGCCGAGCGCCACCGGCGCGTAAAGTCCAAACCAACCGAGAGCCACAACGAATTCGTTCACAGGCGTGTCTCCTCTTTCTTGAAAGACCGGAAGGGCTTGCCCTCGTCTTTCAGACCCCAATTGAAAAACTCAATGACATTCAGGCGCAGTCCGTGGACGCAGCCCGCGATCAGGCCAAGCCCGATATTGATGGCGTGGCCGATGGCCAGAACCAGGATGGCGATCAGAATGCCGATCCCCGGCACCGCCTGGTTCAGCTGCCCGGACAGCGAATTGATGGTTTCCGCAAGCGACGCAGCCGCCAGGCCCAGTGCGAACAGGCGCATGTAGCTGAGGACGTCGGAAAAGATGTTCACGATGCGCGCAAGCGCCGCCAGACCGTCAAAGAGCCGCAAGCCGCCGGTCTTGACCGAATCCACCTTGCGGTCGCTGCCGAAGAAACCGACCATGAGCAATCCGGCAACGACGGCGGCCGGGCCCAGTTTGGCCAGGATCGTCTCCTGCCCCAGGAAGGTGCCAAGCCCGCCCAGCGCAACGAGGCACCAGCCCAGGGGCTGGAACCGCCCGCTCGGTGTCGTTTCGTGGACCGCGCGCATGAGATTGGCGAGGACGATGTGGACCACGCCGATCGTCAGCGTGATCTTCATCATCGTGTCGACATCCTTCAGGTTCATGACCTTGAGGTGCCCGAGAAAACTGTCCGGCGGTGGCGCAATGCCGAAATAGCTGCCGGTCGCGACACCGAAGGCCGTCGTAGAGATCATGAGCCAGGCGGACATGCGGAACAGCCGCTGTCCGAGCGGAGATCCGGTGAAGCGCCGTCGGAACAGGAAAAGCAGAAGCAGCAGCAGCAACCCGTAGCCGGCATCGGTCATGATCATGCCGAAGAACAGGATGAAGGACACGTAGACGATGGCGGACGGGTCCCAGTCTCGGTAGCCGGGGGTCTGATAGAACTCGACCAGGTCTTCCCCGCCTTCCATCGGCCGCGCGTTTTCCAGAAGGGTCGGAGGTTTGTCCTCATCGGAGACCTCATCAAACAGGACGGCGAGACCGAGTTTATCGGCAAGATGCCGAATCTCGTCCTGCTGGTCGTCCCGCGCCCAGGCCTGCATCACGAACAGCCGCTCGCTGTCGGCGGTCTCCAGTGCCGCGCGCCGGCGGCGCGACTGGTCGCGCGCGGCGTCCAGATTCCGGGCCAGCAGGAAACGCCATTTCGTCAGGAGCTGCCGTTGAAGCTCCAGTTCCTCCAGCTCGACGGCGGCCTGTTCGTACCGGCGTCTGAGTTGCGAGAGCGACAGCGCGCCGACATGAACGCGCGCCACCGGCATGGCGCCGGCCGGCGGTTCCTCCGGAGACAGCAGGACGACATAGGCCCGGTACTTGTCCCGGTGCACGATTTCCATGATCTTGCCCGCCGGGTCGACCTGTTTCAGCTTGCCGGCCGGCACGACGTAGAACCACAGCCTGTTGTCGCCGATTTCCGCCAGCTCGGAAAAGCTGAACTCACCCCAGGGTTCGACATCCCGGATCCGGTCGTCCAGCTGTTCAAGCCGGTCCCGGCATGCCTTCAGAGCCTTCCGGTTGGACAGGGTTTGCGCGACCACCGTTTCCAGATCGAAATCATCGGGTTCGGTCACGGGGCGGCGCTGAACGGGACACTCCACGAGCCAGCGCAAGGCCTCGACGGATTCGCGGCCGAGCCCGGCAGGAACCGCCTCAAGTTCCTTTTGCGCCGAACTCAACGGGATCAGGTGAAGCATGCCGAACGACTGGGCCGCTTCCAACACGTCGTCCTTGTCGTCCAGGATGCCGACCAGACTGACCTTTGTGAGCGGAACGATGGTCACAGCTCAGCCATCCTTTCCTCGGCGCTCCTGGCCGCTGTCTTGCGTTTGGAAATCTTGGCACGCACAACCGCGTCGCGCTCCGCGTCGGCAAGCGCCATGCGGATCTTCTTGATGTTCCGTTCGGCCCGCGGGATGAGGACCTTCTCGAACAGGTTGACCCTTCTTGAGATCACCGCCTCGGCCTCGACGAGCTTCGCGATACGCTCGCGCGCGACGTCCCGTTCTAGGTTCAGGCGCAGGAGATCCCGCATGCCCTCGACATAGGGATCGACCCAGTGCGGACGGGCCAATAGCGAGTAGGGTTTCGTCTCGACATCGATGCCGTCAAGAACCGGCAGGATGGTTCCCGAAAGGTTCTGCTCACCGCGCTCGGCCTGCTTCAGCGTCACCAGCCCTTCAAGCGGAACGTGATTGTTTGCGATCATCGGCAAGGACGCCGCAAGATCCGTGAACCGCTGCTCATAATCGCGTTCGAGCCGGGCAAGGGTCTCCTTCGCCCTGGCGCGCTCTGCCATGATCTGCAGGCGCTTCAGTTCCAGGGACGGCAGGAAACGCCGGTATTCGGCAAGCTGTGTGCTCTCCCGGGCAAGCGAGGACTTGTTCAGCGCGAGCCGGGCCATCAGGCGACCGCCTCGTCATCGGTCCCGACTGTCTGCGAAGTCTCTTTCGGAAAATACTTGTCGATCAGCCCCTGTTTCATGAGGAGCTGTTCCGGTTCAAAGCATTCGGCGAGCGTCTGCCAGCACAGGTCGAGGGCTTCTTCGAGAGGCCTGGACACCTCGATATCCATGAACCGCTTGCGGAAGAGGGCGCCGAACTTGAGCAGCTGGTGGTCATAGTCCGAAAGCTCGAAGGCCATGGTCTGCTTCTGTTCAGCATCGCGGGCACCGGAATAGAAGCGGATCATCGTGTTCATGATCTGGTTGTGATCTTCGCGGGTGACCTTGCCGATCACGTGCTGTTTCAAACGGGACAGCGAGCCGAAGGGATCGATGACACCGCTGTGGAGATAGAACTGTCCTTCGGTAATGTAGCCGGTGTTGTCCGGGACGGGATGCGTGACGTCGTTACCTGGCATGGTCGTCACCGTGAGGATGGTCACGGAACCGGACCCTTTGAAGTCACACGCCTTTTCGTAACGCCGTGCAAGCTGGGAGTAGAGATCTCCCGGATATCCCCTGTTCGCGGGCACCCGCTCCATGGCGATCGACACTTCCTTCATGGCATCGGCGAAGGCAGTCATGTCCGTCAGGAGCACAAGCACGCGCTTGCCTTCCTCAACGGCAAATTTTTCCGCGACCGCCAGGGCCATGTCGGGAACCTGCAGCCGTTCCACGACGGGATCGGATGCCTGGTTGATGAACATCACCGTGCGCGGAAAGACGCCCGCATCCTCGAACTGCTTTCTGAAAAAAGCATAGTCATCGAAAATCAGTCCAAGACCACCGAAGACGACGATATCTGCGTCCGCCTGGATTCCGATACGCGCCAGAAACGGGTTGTAAGGTTCACCGGACACGGAAAAAATCGGGATTTTCTGGCTTTCAACCAGGCAATTGAAGATATCGATCATCGGCACATCCGTGCGGATCATGCGGGATGCAAGGACACGCTTCATGGGATTGGCGGACGGTCCGCCGATGGGCACGGTCGGGTCGCTTGACAGATCCGGGCCCTGATCGATCGGATGGCCCGCGCCGTCAAACACGCGGCCAAGAATATTGTCGGAATACGTGACCTTGGCGGCTTCTCCGAGAAAACGGACGGACGCATTGTTGGCAAGGCCCTTGGTACCGGAATTGACCTGCAGCGATACCATGTCGGATTCGATGTTGATCACCTGGGCCAGCGACGATGCACCCTCGCCCGTTTCCACCAGTGCGAGATCCCCCAGACACGGCCGCCCCTCCGAGTCGGATCCGGATGCCGACACCTTTATCCGGATGATGTCGCCTACAATGTCGACAATGCGGGTATGAGAGACGAGCATTGATACTCCCTCGGAGATGAAAAGCGTTGAAACTCAATCCTTGGGTGAGCGGTCCAGGAACTCTTCAGACCCCACCCTGGAGCGATATCTTAGGCACCATTGGAGTTTCGATACAACCTGGGGCACCAAAACCAGATACTTCAGACATCAACCTGAACGAAGTTAACCGAGAAACGACGACACGTGTATGACCTGGATCATTTCCAAAACGTGCCTGGTCGCGCAGGCGATGCCCGAATATGCACCCCTCCCGCTGCGCGGTCCCGGACACCTCGACTTTCCGGTCAACACGGCAGCGATTGCCGCATCCGGCGTTCGCCGCATCTGCCCTGCAGGATGTTGTCAAAACGGAAAGTTCCAACCCGGAGTTCGCGCAGAAAAACAGATGTATTCACACAAATCACGTCAAAACTATAGTCATTTCTCCAGAAACAAATACAACCTCATATACAATTATTGGTTATAACTTCCCATAGGTAATTCCAGAACTCAGACAATGCATTCATTAAATTCTGGTTTGCATATTCTTGGGCATGCTCTTCACTTTTCTATTTCTTTTTTTGTTGAATTAATGTTCTGTTAACTTGCTGCTATAGAAAAAAATCGGTTTTGCTCGAATCCGGATGTTTCCAGGATTCTTGCTATTGCTGCGTGTGTGGAGAGCAAATTGACGGACCAAGCCAACGATCACAGCCTGGAACTTACCCCGCCGCCAACCTCGACAGAACGCAAGTTTTCAAGTCCGCACCGCGAACAAACGGGCCAGTCTTCCGGCGGCCCCGACGACAAAAAAGCTGTTGTACGAAGTGACCTTGGCACGATCCTGCTTCACTGGACGCTGGTCGTCGCGATCGTAACCAGTCTCGTTACCGGACTGAGATTGTCTGCGGATGCAGAGGGTGCCTGGTTCTCCAAGATGTTCGAACCGATCCTGCCCCAGGGCGAGATCTGGACTTGGCACTATCTGTCGGCGGTGTTTGTGCTGGCGCTGATATTTGCCTATGCGGCCTACATGTCGGCGGCGCGGCTGAAGCGGCGCATCTCCTCCAAGAAAATCGTTGTTCTGTCTCTCCCGGCGAGCAACAAGCTGCGCATCGCCGCCGTCAACGTCATCGCGTACTGGATCCTGTTCGGCGCCGTTCTCACGCTCACCGCGACGGGTGTTCTCCTCTATCTCGGACATGGCGGCCTGTGGGTGACCGTGCATTACATCTCCGCACTGACCGTCCTGGGCTACATCGTGGCGCATGTCGTCCTGCATTATTTCTATGGTGGCCTCGCTCAACTTCTGCGCCTGTTCAGGCCGCAACCTCTCAGGTATTTCCCCGGAATGGGGCGTCATCCGCTGCTGAAATCGCTGGCACTCGGCGCCGTGGTGATCGCCGCCGCCGTTGCGCTCGATTTCGGCACCCGCGGCGATCTTTATGTCACTCAGGCATCGGCGCTTCCGAAACTCGACGGCGTGCTCGATGATGCTGCGTGGCAGGACGCGCGGCCGGTCTTCGTCCGCACGCATCAGGGCGCCGGGCTGGAAGGTACGGGCGAATCCACCGTCGAGGTTCGCGCGGCACAGGTCGGTAACAAGATTGCCTTTGCATTCCGATGGGAAGATGCGAACCGGTCCCTGAAAAGGCACCCACTCGTCAAGAAAGAGGACGGTTGGAGGATGCTCAACAACCGGGCCGACATTTCCGACGAGACGGATTATTACGAAGACAAGTTCTCGGTCGCCTTTTCGAAAACGGACGCGTTTGGCGGCGGCGATTCCACGCATATGGGTCCCAAGCCCCTGGGCGACAAGCCGGCTTCCCTGCACAAACGCGGCCTGCACTACACGACCGACGGCAGTCTCATCGATGTCTGGCAGTGGAAGGCCGCGCGCGGCGGCATGCTGGGCAAGGTCGACGACATGTGGTTCGGCACACCGATCGAACCGAATGAAGCCCAGGTCGCCGGCAAGAAGCGCTACAGCGCCGGGTACGGCGCGGACGAGGGCAAGTCGTTCTACGTTTACAACTACAAGAAACAGCCGGGATCCAACTACGAGGGCACGGTGGATGTCCTGCGCCTGCCTGCCGACTACGTCGAGACGGCAAAGTTGATGGGGCATCTCGACCTGTCGATCGAAGCAACGGACGACGAAGGGTCGCAGTGGTGGATGTTCGATGCCGAGAGCGTTCCTTATTCGGAGGAAATAGACGCTGATATCCCGATCGGCACCGTCATTCCCGGCGTTCTGATCACGGGTGAATATCTGGGCAGCCGTGCCGACCTCGACGGCGGCGCCAAATGGCAGGACGGCTTCTGGACGCTTGAAGTGATCAGGGACATGGACACGGGAAACCACCAGGATCTGCCCATGGAAGACGGTCTTTTCGTCTGGCTCTCCGTGTTCGATCACAATCAGACCCGGCACACGCGCCATTCCCGGCCGGTTCGCCTGACATTCAACTGACAAAGCAACGCACCAGCACGGACACCCCTCATGTCGAAAAGCACCTGCACCGTTACCATCAACGGAAAGAAGATAAAGGCGAATGTCGGCGACACACTGATTGACGCGGGGCTCGGCGGTCGGCTGGTCCTGCCGCATGACTGCTGCTCGGGGCAATGCGAGACCTGTCGCGTGCGCGTGCTCAACGGAAACGTCGATGCCTTCGGGACGGAAGAAAAAAGTACCGTTCTGGGATGTCTCGCCGTTCTGGAAGGCGACGCGGAGATTTCGTACGACCCGGTGCCAATCGTGAAGACGGTGAAAGGCACGGTCGCGAGCATCCGCACGATCAAGGACGACTATCTGGAGGTCCGGGTCAAGACGGTCAGGCCGGTCACCTGGTTGCCCGGGCAATACCTTCGGGCGACGTTTTCCGGCTACCCGGCACGGGACTACAGCCCGACCACGCCGCTCAACCTCGATGCGGAAGAGGACGTGGTCGTCTTTCACATCAAGGTGTATCCCAACAGCATCGTGTCCTCGAAACTCGGCACGGAGATCGCGCCGGGGCACAAGGTCAAGCTGCGCGGCCCGTTCGGTAACGGGTTTTTGCGGCGCCAGCCCGAACCGATGGTGCTTACATCGACCGGAACCGGGTTCGCGCCGATCTGGGCGATCGCAGTGGCCGCCATCCTCGGTCAGCCGGACCGGGACCTCAGACTGATCGTCGGTTCCAGAACACGGGACGGCCTTTACATGCGCGATGCCGTCCGCTGGCTTCGCAACCGCGGTGTTTCCGTAACGTTGACGGCGAGCGATGGAGACGGCGACACCGTCATGGCGGCCCGGCCCTACGAATTGCTCGGGGAGCTGACACCGGACCACGTGATCTATTCCGCAGGTGCACCCTCCCATGTCGAAGCGACACGGGACGTCGCCCGGCAGGCCGGCGCGACGTTCTATGCGGACCCGTTCTTCGTGGCGGAGGAAAGCAGCAATCTGAAGCTGCTTGCGTCGTCCCTGCTTCGCAAGGCAAAGACACCTTTTGCGACCGCCACCGCCGGATAGGTATAGGGAAGCGTAGAAAGGTTCGCGAGGAGCATAAGACTTCGCGAAGCGTTGGGCTGGCATCCAGCTGTCTTCAAAAATTACAACGACTTAGACAGAAATCGACAATCTGTCCAAGTTGTTGCGACATGAGCTTCACCTCGACCCGAAATGGGTTTGCGGATTTCGAATCGAGCCGGAAAGTCAGGCGTTTTACATCGCCCAACATTCGCTGAACAAGGACCATTTTCGGCCCTGAACGGTCATTCGCTAGCCTTATGTTGAAAGGCTAGTTTAGGCCGAAGACTATCAAATCTGTACTTGAGAATCATCATGAGGACCACCGTGACCAAGAAGATGGCGTTCATGATAACAACGGGTAAAAGCCCAAGAGCGATTGCATAAATCTCGTATGCTACAACGCTAATGAGTGTTGTCGCCAGCATCATCCAAGATATGTCGTCGGTCGACTTGGTGACCAGTGCCTTCAGGATTTGCGGGAAAAAACTGATCATCGCAAAAATGCCACCGATATAAGCGAGCAGGTCGATCATTGGCAGACTTTCTATGGCGTGGCTTGGCGCCACTTCTTTAAATTGCTGTTTAGCAGAACTGCAACTCAATTTGAGCTCGTACACAGAATGTACCAGTATCCAAAAAACCGTCCGGTATGAATTGTAAGAATTGGCAATTAGTTTGGACGATCTATTGCCTCGAAGGTAAGGATGTCCACTGCACCGACATCGACTTTAATGCGAACCGGTTCCTTTACATCGCGCGCGATTTGAGAAGCGAACTGGTCCAAGTCCTCCTGTGCAGATTCGAGACCGTCTCGGCCTGCTGTAATTGCAAGGGCAACAAAAACCGTACCCTCACGATAATCCACACCCATCGTGTGGATTAACAAGCCCTTGCGCTTTATGGCAGTGAACCGATCCGTATCCAGATTTTTGTCTATCAGCCTGATGACGCGGTTCTTGACGTAAATCTTGTAAAACGCGTCCTGGAGCGGTGGCAGCAAAACATAACTTCCAAGGACAAGGGCAGACAGAACGGCCAACCCCTTTTTCCATTGTCCATAACCTTGAACAACGAACACAATTGTCGAAACAAAAATGATACCGACGAAATTCGTCAGGAAGAGCAGAAACCCTCCCGCAGCTATATCAAAGCCTCCATTTTGCAGTCCAAATCCGTCAAAGCCGACACCAACGTCAAATCCAAGATCTGCCCCTAACGCCAATCCGATACCTGTCACCGCAAGGGGTGGAACAAGCGCAACGGCAATGGCGACACCAGCAATAGAGTCGGCAATCTTCGGTCGCGTCTGTGCGTACGCACCCGCACAGCCCGCAGCGAGCGCTACGACAAGATCAAGAAGCGACGGGCTTGTGCGTGAGAGGATTTCTGAGCCCACAACATAAGCGCCGATCAGTATCGTACCAAGAAATCCGATGCCGATGACGCTGAGAACGCCGACCGCAACGGTCAGGGATGCAATTAAGATCACCCGGAAATCGAAATCGGCAACACCAAAGGCCACGCTCATTATGGGTGACATCAGAGGCGCGATAATCATCGCGCCGATAACAGTTGCAATGCTGTTCGAGATGAGGCCCAACGTCGCCAGGATGGCGCTCAAAGACAGCATTATGAAAAACGGCACAGTCGGTTTCGCGGCGTGTTTCATCCGGCGCGTCAGGTCGGCGGCTTTCGTTGGACCACTGTCTTCAGGATCCGATTTCGTTTCGGCCCAAAAGTCGGAAAAAAACCTCCGCAAAGCTCTACTCCATCCTTCGTCAGTAGCCAGTGCACGACTAGGTGGGAAATATTCGAATATTCGAGCGCCTGCTAAAGACCGACAATCGCCGCAGAGCGCTCAAGTGTCCAGTACATGGCCAAAGTGCCAACGAGGTAAGCCGGAACCAACTCAGCTCTGCGGGGAATCCGCGCCCCAAGTACGTCCACCATCTTAATCGCGGTCAAAATGGCGAATACGAAGGTGAGTTGGCCAAGTTCAACGCCGATGTTGAAGAACAACAAAGCGATCGGGATTTCTCCCGTAGCCAAACCGATCTCTGACAGAGCACCAGCAAAACCGAGACCGTGCAGCAACCCGAACGCAAATGCGATGATCCAAGGAAACCTGTTGGTAAGACTGACGCGCCCTTGTGCTGCATGAACTATCTCAACGCATAAAAAGACGATCGAAAGTGCGATAGCCGTCTCGACCGGTCCCGAGGGCAGTTTCACATAGCCGAAAGTGGCAAGACCAAGTGTAATAGAGTGTGCCACGGTGAAAGCTGTGATTGTTTTGACGAGCATCCAGCCGTTTCTTACCAGGATCATGAGCGCTAAAACGAAAAGTAGGTGGTCAAAGCCCTCCAAGATGTGTTCAAAGCCAAGAAACAGATAGCGCTTGGACGCCGCCCACCAGGAGCCGGAGCCCGCCCTGAGCTCATTCATCGGCAGGTCGATGAACCCGGATTCATTCTTAAAGAGACCGCGCACTTCACTGCCATCTGCCCAGACGACATTGATCATGACCCCATCTCGGCGCCACGGAAGACGAAGGGTATCTTCCGCCGTCAAGGTGCGCTCGCCAGTAAATTCAAAGAGCTTCCATGGTCCAGCCTGGGTACCGCGTGGATTGGCTGTAAACCAAAACCCTTCAGGCAACTCTGGTGCCGGGAACGTGGCCTCCGGTAACGCCCCCGTCAGAACGCGCAAAGTGTACTTGTTTCCCGACAGCTCATGAAGTTCCGTTTTTGAAACGCCGATGTCGTGCGCAAGCACTATCCCGCAAAAAAAGAACATCGCTGTGAAAGCAAGAATTGCAGCCGCGGTATTTGTGCATCTCACCAACAGGAATTGACGGCGCAGCGCTAACGCAGACATCGCTTTCAAATACTGTAACTTGAACCGGGGTTTCCAGATCTTTTCTTCAAGTCGCTCGCCCTCTTTTGCAGAGGCAATCCCCCTGATCATTCCCGTTCCACCACAACATCATAGTCGTTTCGGACAGTTTCCAATTCAACTTCAATGAGTTTGCGTGCTTCTTCTGACTGCCAATCCATGAGGAGATAGGGCTCCACCTCTTCAAATTTCGCAAGTTGCGGTGGGATCAGCCCGGTTCGGCGCACAAAGTGAATACCATTTGAAGACGAAAACGGCCCCATCCATGCATCGGACCTGGCGTTGACAACGGTCTGGCCGGCTTCCCTGCCAAAGATTTCCGCGAGTTCGCTGCGAGTAGCAGGTACCGATGATCGGCCAAAGGTTGGCGTATAGCGCTCGGAAACAGACCGGAAATCCGCACCTTGGTTCAATTGCTCCAGAAGATTGTCCGGGACAGATGCTTCGTCACGGAAATAGACATGATCGACTTGAAACTGCTCTTCCGATGTATAGCGTTCTAGGGATCTCTGGTAGAAGTCTTTGAGCTGTTGGTCAGTCGGCGTGTCCAGTTCGGCGACCAGGAGACCTCTCATTTTAAGGATCATATTGCGGCGCATGCGACTGTCACCCTCATTGAGGCCACGCTTATAGGCCTCGCGGTAGAGAATTTCGTCTTCAACATGCGCAGCAATCAGGTCTTCCACCTCCTGTGGGGCTATGTCCCTCAGCTCAATATTTTCCTGCCGCGCCACGAGGTAGTCGATGGTGCTCTGGTCGACGATGACTTGTTCTTTGCGCGCCGACGCGAAAAAAGCGTCGGCGGCAAAAACGAGCCCCCCCAAGATGAGGAAATGAAACAAGGGCTCGCGCCAGAAAGACGCTTTAGTTTTCAACTTAAACAGTCCACATGTCAGCCATTAGAAGGACGGCAGTTTAGTACTCTAGTTGTTACCGCCGTTGTGCAGGATACGCTCGGGATCAAAATACAGCGGATCTTCGATGCCTTCACGCCGCCCCTGCATACCAGCCATCAGCGAACGTGCAAGTCGATCCATTAGTATACCCGTGGACTGGTGGGCATCGTCCAGAAACGGGTTGTACTCGTTGAACTCGGCTGCAACGATCTCATTCTGTATCCCTACCGCACGCATCAACTGAATGGCTTGTTCAGCAGTCAAACCGCCGGGCTCCGACGTGCCAACCCCCGGTGCATAGGCCGGATCAACACCGTCCATGTCGAACGAGACATAAAGCTTCATGCCCTTCAGTTCGCCAAGCAACCGGGCCAGCACCGCGTCCCATCCATCCTTTTCGATCTCTGTCTGGAAGTGGAACCGCAGCTTGTTTTCGCGCATCCATTTCAGGTCTTTGGAATCCGGCGTGGATCCGCGAAGGCCGATGTGGTGAAGCTTTGCACCATCCAGCAAGCCGCTATCAACCGCCAGTTTGAAAAACGATCCGTTGTGAACAAAGTTACCGGCTTCTTTGCTGTAGGCGTCGTAATGCGCGTCGATATGCAGGACCGCAACCTCGCCTGGGCCGTGTTTCTGTCCGAGGGCTGTCATGAATGCGTAGCTTTGGATGTGCGTTCCACCAATCCCGATAGGAACCGCCCCGGCATTGATTATCTCAGAGAGCACTTTATGCACTTCATCGAGATTGGTCTGGTTGTCAGCCATCCAGTTTGCAGCAATCGTTCCGTAGTCGGCCACCACGAGCTCTGAAATATCGACACCAAGCGCCTGATCTGTGCCTTGGAACGGGTAAAACAGATAATCGGTAAGCGACCGCATCTTCATCGCAGCAAACCGACCACCCGGCAGCATCTGGTCACCGATGGACAGCCCCACGAGCGCAACGTCGACTTCGCCAGCTGTAAGGTCTGCGGGCGAGAGTGCGATTGGCGCCCCCATAAAAGTTGGAATTGCGTTCCACATAGGCCCGGTAACATAACGGTTCGGAAAGAACAGTCCTGGTTCCCGCTCCGGGTCTCCAGACGTGTCACGCCGAGCAAACAGATCGTCCTTACTGTCTTTGTAAATCAAGACATTCGGGTTGTTCGGATCTTTCCAAGGCGCCCATTCGAATGGAATGCCGTTGACGCTGTTCTCTTGTGCGTGGATGGTACCGGGAACTGCTACAAGAGCGGCGACGGTCAGAGCTATCAGAGAAACGGAAAATTTCAATTCGGCCTCCATTTGGCAAAGCACCACTTATAAGGTCCAAACTAAATCATGCGTCGGTTTTTTCTTTTATGCAGTTTGTGCAAAATTAGGAAAAAGAAGCGTGTGCATTCTTTCTGAGCGATATCAATGATGCTGACCCATGCAACACTCCGCGGATTGGAACAAATAACTGATGTTGTTGTCAGTTCGCAAAGCCATGAGGTTGATGTTCTTCAGCTCTCCGCCGGTGAAGCAGCGTGCAGTGCTTCGTTGCTTGAGTTTGCTGATATACGGCTTGTAAGAACCAAATTTAGCGCCCGGCACCGATGGATCGACACAGAAACCGACCGCTCTGTTCATCTTGTGGTTCCGGCAAAAAATACCCGCTCCGGAGCCACCGTAAATGGGCAATCTTACACGGCTTCAAATCTATTCTGCCGCGCTGGTCCTGGCACTGTGGCCTCGGTTACGGAACCAGACTTTGAATCATACGAAGTCGTATTGAGTGAAGGACTGGCCGACGATGTGGGGCTCCCGAACGGTATCGTTGCATTTCTCAATCCGACCAAGGCGGCACATGACCAGCTGAATGGTTTGTTGCAAAAGGCGTTTATGTTGTCAGAAGGAGGGGAAATTCAAAATTCTGTGACACCAGAACAGGTTCTCCATGCACTTGGTGGAGTACTAGAAGCGGCACCTTTTTCCACTTTTGTACCAAGTGCGACAACTCTAAACCGCGAGCTGATAATCTCACGCGCAGAAGCGATCATGAATGACTGGGACCCGGAGGCCAGACTGGAAATCGAAAATCTCTGTCGTGAACTTGGTGCGTCACGCAGAAGTCTCTATCAAGCATTTCGGGAAAGTCTGGGAATTGGCCCGGTGGCGTTTCATCGCCTGAAGAGGCTCCACGCTTTGCGAGCTAGCCTGAAAGCTGCCGAGCGCGAAGAGATGCTGGTTGCAGAAATAGCCCATATGCACGGTTTCTATGAGCTTGGACGAATGGCGGGCTATTACAAAGAAATCTTCGGTGAATTGCCGAACGAGACATTGAACCGACGACAAAGCTTTTGAAACACACTGCCATATGTCGGTTGCCACCTTTGATTGACCATGCTGCCACGTGCCGCAGTACGAGGGATCCACTCGCACCGCTATGGGCCGGGATTCGATAACTACCAAATCTGTAAACCGGACCTTGGCACAAAGTGCAGCGAATGTCCGCTTCCCGCCCATTTTGCGAGTTCGGTGCAATACACAATTAGCCCCTATGTCAGGGCCTTTTTGCCAATTATAACGTGGCTGGGAGTATCAAAAACCAATTCCCAGGATTTGCCGTTAGCCGTGCGTAGGCGAAATTGTTTTCGCCACGACCGCGAAAACACATGCGAACAAAACACCTCCTAATCAATTGATTTTACTGGAGGGCGAGCGAAGCTATACGCGCCTCCCTACAATAGGACAGGCCTTCCGACACCGGAGGTGCCGGTATTCCACGGCGTCCGGCGCTTGCGCGCAGTCCCACGGGTTGCCCGGTGCGGATCAGATGCGGATTATTGAGCGGCGGTGGAGATGGCGGCCCGGCATTCGAACAGGAGTTCTTCAAGCTCGGATACGGGCATCGGGTGGCCGAGGAAGTATCCCTGTGCGTCCGTGCAGCCAATGTCTTTCAGCATTTCAAGCAAGAGCTCGGTTTCAACGCCTTCGGCGGTTGTCGTCATGTCGAGGTTTTTCGCCAGGTCTATGACCGCCTTGACGATTGAAACGGATTCGTCCGAATACGCCATGGATCTGACGAAGGACTGGTCGATCTTGATCTTGTCGAACGGGAACCGGCGCAGATAGCTCAGCGACGAATAGCCGGTTCCAAAATCATCCATGGAAATCTTCACGCCGAGCGTCTTGGCCTGATGCAGCGCGTCGAGAATTTCCTCCGACTCGATCAGAAGAACGCTTTCGGTCACCTCGAGTTCAAGGCGATCCGCCCTGAGATCGGATTTTGTCAATGCGCTGATCAGGACCGGACCAAAGGAATGTCCCCTCAGCTGGCGCGGCGACAGATTGACCGCGACCCTGAGGTGATCGGGCCAGTGCGCTGCCTGCCGGCATGCCTCGTTCAGAACCCACTCCCCGAGCGGCACGATCAGCCCGGTGTCTTCGGCCAGGGGAATGAACTCCATGGGCGGAACCATTCCACGTTCGGGATGATGCCAGCGCACGAGCGCTTCGAAACCGGTCACCGTGTGATTTGCCAGCGAATACTGGGGCTGGAAGTACAGCTCGAGCTCGCCATTGGTGATCGCGTAGCGCAGGTCCGTGATCAGCTCTCTTCTTTCGTTGACCGCCGTCCCCATTTCCGTCTCGAAGAACCGATGCGTGTTCCGGCCGTCTTCTTTTGCCTGATAAAGCGCCAGATCCGCCTGTTTGAAGAGTTCATCGGCCTCGACAACGCCGCCCCTCGAAACGGAGATGCCGACGCTGACCCCGATGACGATGTCATGATCGGCGACCTGGAAGGGTTTGGAGAGTTCCCAGATGACCGACTGGGCAAGTTCGTCGATCGCATAAAGGTCGGCCGGAAGGTTGGTAAGGATCGCGAACTCGTCTCCGCCAAGCCGCACGACGAGTTCACGCTCGCTGATCAGTTCTCTCAGACGTTCGGCGACCTGGCGAAGGAGCTCATCGCCGATCGGGTGGCCCAGCGAGTCATTGACGGTCTTGAACTCATCAAGGTCCAGACAAAGAATCCCGAATTCACCGCCCTGAAGTTGCTGGCGCTTCAACAGCGCTTCCAGCTGATCCTTGAACTCGATCCTGTTTGGCAGTTGGGTCAGCATATCATGGCGCGCAAGGAATGCGAGGCGGTCGCGCGCCTCCTGGCGTTCGGTAATGTCCTCGGAGATCGCCACCCAGCCACCATCGCACAGCGGCTGCCGTGTCGTGAGAACGATCCGTCCGGAGCGGATCTTGACCATCTCCGTGCTCTGCGTCGCCCCCTTCGTACGAACGAGCGAGAAGCTGAGCGTCGAAGGCACAGGCGCTTCCGTTTCCACCAGTTCGACGTCAAGAACGTCGGCAATCTCGGCCGCCGTCATGCCGGGCTTCACGGTGTCTTCGTCCAGTTCGAACAGTTCCGCATAACGCTGGTTCGACACGATCAGCTTGCCCTTGGAATCGAACATGCACAGGCCGTGCGACATGTTGTTCAAGGCCGCGTCGAACAGAACGTTCTGTTCTCTCAACTTGGCTTCCTGTGATCTCAGGATCGAGTTCTTCTCGTGCACCCTGACACGCAGGGCATCCCGTTCCTTGACGGATCTTTGAAGGGAAACGACCGATCTTGCGATATCTCCGACTTCGTCGAGACGCTCAGTGCCGACCACCTGGTTCTCGAAGTCTCCGGCGGCAATACCGGACAGGACGCGCGTGATCTTGGTCAGCGGGCGCGTGATCTGCCGCGAGATCAGGAAAGCAACGGCGGCAAATGCCACGAGGGCCAACAGTCCGAACAAGAACAGGCGCTTGAGAAGCTTGGCTTCTTCTTCCGTGCCGATCCTTGTGAGTTCGTTCTGCGTTTCCGTCAGCTGCTCGATCGGCAACAAGGCGCAGATCGATATCGGGCTTATGGGGATCCCGCATTTGATGACATTGCTGCCATTGGAGGTGATGTTGAGATTTTCGGGCGACCGCTCGATGTCGCTGATCTTGCCGTCGAAGCTCGCCCTGGAAATGATTTCACCATCGTGAACGACCGCCAGGCCAAAGGCGTTGATCTCGGTAAGATTGGTCAGCATGGGTTCGGTTTCGCGCAGCCACCGCTGCGCAAGAAGACCGCCGATGACGTATCCGAAATCGTCGTAGACCGGCACGAACATCACCTGCGAGACGGCATTCACATTCTTGCCGGGAACAAAGACCTGCGACTTTTCCTTGGGCAGGACACCGGAATAGGTCAGGGACTCGCCCGGCAGACTGTCGGCAAGAGACCGCTCGATCTCGTTGAAAAAGACCAGTGTGGGAAGTTTCAGCCCCAGCGAAACCAGATCGCTGTCATAGGACGACGCCCCGATGACCCGGGCCTTGTCGTCGAGAACGACAATCCCATCGATGTCGTCCAGTTCGGCGAACGGACCGAGCAACTCGGACATCGCGACGTTGTTGCGCGATTCTATCGCCTTGACGATGTTCGGATCGGCGGCGATGGCACTGACCCTGCGCACCCTGTCCTCGAAGAGGAACTCAAGCCGCTTTCCCGCCAGTTTGACGTCTGCCGTAAGCAAGTCCAGCAGCCGTGTCTGTGACAGATTCAGCAGTTCCCCCTGCTGTCGGGTCATGCTGTCCTCAAGCTGATAGGCCACCAGACCGATCAGGCCGGCAAAGGCGCACAGCGCTGTGAAGACAGCGCCGTACGTGAAATGCCAGAAAAGTGAGGAGTGCCGTATCATTTTTGCTCAGCGCACTATTTGGTTACAGGAACGCCACCGTAATTCTCTATCAGCGTATGCGCCTCATCCGATCTGCTGAAATCGACAAAGGCTTCCATCTCGCCATCCAGGGTCCCCTCCTTGTAGATCAGGGCCAGCGTGACAGCGCTCGGATAGGCTTCGTCGGTGGGATGGTGCCCATCAATCTTCAGTACAGAGAGACCGGTTTCCAGCGGCTGTGAATAAGGTCCGAACGCGATCGCGCCTTCCACGTCCATAGCCGTGTTGATCGCGTCCTGCGTCGTCACTGCCGTCTTGGACCGCGGTGCGAATTGCAGATCCTTCCAGCCCGGCATCGAACCGCGCAAGACCTGTAGCGTGCTGTCGGCATCCTCGCGCCGGACCAGCTTGACGCGCAGGTCGGCGCCACCAAGTTCGGACCAGTTCGTGATCTTGCCCGAGTAGAGCTTCGCCAGATTTTCGCTGGACAGGGAGGAAACGCCCGTGGACGGGTGTGTGAAGACGGCACTCGGAATTTTCGCAATCGGCAGATACACCAGACCGGAAGCGACTTCGCTTTCCTTCAGGGGCCGCGCGACGCGCCCGAGCCTCTCGGCTCCGGAACTGACCGCGGCGATGCCACCGCCTGATCCGATGCTCGGCGGAATCGACAGGTCGATTTCCGGATGCTGTGCGCTGAAACCGTCGCCGATCTCGCGCAGCATTTCCAGACCGTCACCTGTGCCAACGACCTTCAGGCCGGATTCGGCAACGGCACCACCGGTGTGGAAAAACACCATGCCCAGCGACACCACCAGGCCAACAATTGATCTTTGCATTCAGGCCACCCACGTTAATATTGGCAATCAGGATGCACTCGCCAAGTTAATTAAGAGCTAAAGTACCGATAATTTTTACAATTAACATGTTGTCAGATTTAATGAATGCAATAAATACGAAGGCCAATACAACTTGAATACAACTTTACAATGTGAACTATTTTACCCTGGGTAATATTTTCCTAATCCGTTTCGCAGATTGCAATCAAAGACAATTTGGAACGATTCTCGAAAATACCGATGTGGCTTGCGTTTCATCTGCAACACCAAATACAACCGGCCATGAAACCTGCCGGAAAATCGGAGAAGTCGCAGAACGCGCAGAAATCAGCGCGCGTGTCGCTGCCCGGCCCAATAGTCAACAACCTGTGGTGACTACTCTCCGGAAGATCCGGGCCCGCGCCGTGGTGGCGCCGTGCTTTTGCGAACGACAAGGTCGACCCCGACGACGACCGGTTTCAGTCTTTCCGCGCGACCCGTTGTTTTCGGTTCGATGCATTCCAGCAGCAGAGACGCTGCCTTTGTCCCGAGTGCCCGCCGGTCCTGACGGATCGTCGTCAAGGCCGGAATGTAATAGTCCGATAGTTCAATGTCATCGAAACCCACAACCGACATGTCTTCGGGGACGCTCAGTCCGTGCGCCGTGAGCGTTGACATGAGACCGAATGCCACCTGATCCGACGCACAGAACACGGCAGTCGGTTTTTCTTCAAGTTCAAGAATGCGCAGTGCAGCGCGCCGGCCTGACTCCAGCGAGAAATCCCCTCGCACAATCCAGTCGTCGCGCACGGGGAGCCGAAGCCTGGCGCGTTCTTCGAGCATTCCCCGCCGCCGTTCGTGGGTCAGAACGTTGTCACCCGGCCCCGTCACATGCGCAATTTTCCGGTGTCCGAGTTCATTCAGGTGCCGCACAGCCAGACGCGCGCCCTCGACATTGTCGCTTCTCACCGACGGCAGGCCCGCGCTGTGGACCCATTCGCAGGCAAACACGATCCGATCGGCAACGCCGTTTTTTCGGAACTGCTCCAGTTCCGCTTCGGGCAAAGACCCGTCCAGGCAGATGACGCCGTCGATCTGCGAGTTCAAGAAGTGGTCCACCATGAATTTGCCCGCCGTAACAAGATCCTTGGTGTCTGCAATCAGGACCGACATGTCATGGTCTCCAAATCTCTCGCTGATACCGGCCAGGATCTGGGAGAAAAACGGGTTGCCGAGGTTCGGGACCAAGATCAGGACGGCGCCCGCCTGGCGCGTTCTGAGCGTGCGTGCCGCCTTGTTCACGCGATAGCCCGTTGCATGTATGGCCGCGAAAACGGTGTCGCGGGTGCTTTCGGTCAGGAGGTCCGGATTGCTGAGCGCACGGCTGACGGTCGCTGTCGACACGCCAGCCACGACGGCAACGTCGCGGATGCGGACATTCTTCTGCGGAAACGCCTTGCCCGGGTCGTTTGTTTTGTCTTTGCGCACATTCCGGGTTGACATCGGATCATTTCCCTAGAATTATTGATGTAATCGATTACATGAGAATGATACACCAAAATGTAATCGATTACAAAATGAGGCGAAAGCCACATTCAGAGATCAATCGAACACTTTCCGGTTCGGTGGGAGGACAATATGAAAGCACTACGCGTAATCTTTGCCGCATCCACGGCTCTTTGTGCCGCCACTGCCGCGCACGCGACAGATCTTGAAGTCACGCACTGGTGGACATCCGGCGGCGAAGCCGCGGCCGTTGCCGAGTTTGCAAAGGCATTCGACGCGACAGGAAACAAATGGGTCGATGGCGCCATCGCCGGTTCCGGCGGCACCGCCCGGCCGATCATGATCAGCCGCATCACCGGCGGTGACCCGATGGGCGCCACGCAATTCAACCATGGCCGCCAGGCTGAAGAACTGGTCGAAGCCGGACTGATGCGCGACCTCAGCGACATCGCCGCGGAAGGCAACTGGACCGAAATCGTGCGCCCTTCGAGCCTGCTGGACAGCTGCACGCTTGACGGCAAAATCTATTGCGTTCCGGTCAACATCCACTCCCAGCAGTGGCTCTGGCTGAACAATTCCGTGTTCGAGAATGCCGGACTTGCCGTGCCGACAAACTGGGACGAGTATGTCGCGGCCGCTCCGAAACTCGAGGAAGCCGGCATCGTTCCCCTGGCCATGGGGCAGCAGCCCTGGCAGACGACACTGGCATTCCAGGTGCTTCTGGTCGCCCTGGCAGGCCCGGAAGCCTATACCGCCGTCTTCGGCGGCAAAGACGCCGAACTTGCCGGTGGGCCGGAAATGGCAAAGGTATTCGCCGCGGCGGACAAGGCCCGCGACATGGCGAAAAACTCCAATGTCCAGAACTGGAACGACGCAACCAACATGGTCATCACCGGAAAGGCCGCCGGCCAGATCATGGGTGACTGGGCGCAAGGTGAATTTGCCGTTGCCGAACAGGTGGCCGGCAAGGACTACTCCTGTCTGCCGGGCCTTGGCGTCAACGAAGTCATCATGACCGGCGGCGATGCGTTCTATTTCCCCAAGGTGGATGATGCCGACGTCACGGCCGCCCAGGGTGAACTGGCCAAGGTCATGATCTCGCCGGAAACGCAGGTTGCGTTCAACCTGAAGAAGGGATCGCTGCCCGTGCGCGGCGATGTCGACCTCAATGCCGCCAACGACTGCATGCGCAAGGGCCTCGATATCCTGGCCGGCGGCAACATCATCCAGGCACCGGACCAGCTGCTTTCGGCGGACAGCCTGACCCAGGTCAACGACCTGTTCGTCGAGTTCTTCAACAACCCGGGAATGTCTGCTGAGGACGCGCAGAAACAGTTCGCGTCCATCATCAGCAGCGCCGACTGATCCGGTAGCGCTCCGCCACCCGGACAGTCGTCGTCAACGCTCGCCCGGGTGGCGTCCTCCAGCCCTGCGCGCAAGTTTGCGCGCAGGGAATCCCTGGTGCGTGCCGGATGACCTCTTCGACAAGGACACAATGCCATGGCTGCAGCTACAGGGCCGACAAGGTGGCACAAGAACCTGAGTGCCAAAGTGGCCGCGATACCGATGATCACGACGGCACTCGTCGTCTTTATCGGCGGAACCGCCTGGACGGTTCTCTACTCGTTCACCAGCTCGAAACTTCTTCCGAAGGAAAAATTCGTCGGGTTCGCCCAGTATGAACGGCTGTGGAGCAGCAGCAAATGGCTGATCTCCATCGAAAACCTTGCCATCTACGGCGCGTTTTCGCTCATCTTTTCTCTTCTGATCGGCTTTGTTCTGGCGGCTCTTCTGGATCAGAAAATCCGCTTCGAGGACACATTCCGGACAATCCTGCTGTATCCGTTCGCACTCAGCTTCATCGTGACCGGCCTTGCCTGGCAGTGGATCCTCAACCCGGATTTCGGCGTGCAGCAGGTGGTGCGCAATCTCGGCTGGGAGACCTTTTCCTTCGATCCGCTCTACGATCCGGAAATCGTCATATACGGCATTCTCATTGCGGGCCTTTGGCAGGGCACAGGCCTGATCATGTGTCTCATGCTGGCCGGTCTCAGGGGGATTGACGAGGACATCTGGAAGGCGGCGAAGATCGACGGAATTCCTATGTGGAAGACCTATATCTTCATCGTCATTCCGATGATGCGCGGCATCTTCATCACGGCCATCGTGCTGATCGCATCCGGCATCATCAAGGTCTACGATCTCGTCGTGGCCCAGACCGGCGGCGGCCCGGGAATCGCCTCTGAAGTGCCGGCGAAATACGTCTATGACGCCATGTTCCTGTCGCAGAACCTCGGACAGGGGTTTGCCGCATCGACGATGATGCTGCTTTCCGTCATCATAATCGTCGTGCCCTGGGCCTATCTCGAATTCGGAGGGAAACGCCGTGGGTGACGTCACCAAGACTTCTGCGGACATCCAGCTTGCCTCGGCGCAGCCGGAGATGACCGGACCACGCGGACGCAGACCGCGAAAGCCCCTGTCGCGCCGCAACATCATGATCTACGGCACGTTGATCATTGTGTCGCTCTACTATCTGCTGCCACTCTACGTGATGATCGTCACGTCGCTGAAAGGCATGCCGGAGATCCGCCTGGGGAACATCTTCTCGCCACCCGTCGAGATCACCTTCCAGCCGTGGGTGAAGGCCTGGGCCGAAGCCTGCACGGGTCTCAATTGCGACGGGCTGTCGCGCGGGTTCTTCAATTCGGTCCGGATCCTGATCCCCTCGGTCCTCTTGTCTATCGCGATCGCGTCGGTCAACGGCTACGCACTTGCAAACTGGCGCTTCAAGGGCTCGGAGACCTTCTTCACCATCCTGATCGTCGGTGCCTTCATCCCCTACCAGGTGATGATCTATCCGATCGTGATCATGCTGCGCGAAATCGGGCTTTACGGCAGCCTTACGGGCCTCGTGATCGTGCACACCATCTTCGGCATGCCGATCCTCACGCTCCTGTTCCGGAACTACTTCGCGTCGGTGCCGCAGGAACTGTTCAAGGCTGCCCGCGTCGACGGTGCGGGTTTCTGGGGCATTTATTTCCGGATCATGGTGCCGATGAGCCTGCCGATCTTCGTTGTCGCAATGATCCTGCAGGTGACCGGCATCTGGAACGACTTCCTGTTCGGTGTCATCTACACCAAGCCGGATCTCTATCCGATGACGGTCCAGCTCAACAACATCGTCAACTCCACGCAGGGCGTGAAGGAATACAACGTCAACATGGCGGCGACGATCCTGACCGGACTTGTTCCGCTCACCATCTATTTCATCTCCGGCAAACTCTTTGTCCGCGGCATCGCCGCAGGCGCCGTGAAAGGCTGAAGAGGCGTTCCATGGAAACCAATCACAGTATCTCCATCAAGAACCTGGCGCTCAGCTTCGGCGCGCTGGACGTTCTGAAGGATCTCAATCTCGATGTCGGGCGCGGTGAATTCCTCGTTCTGCTCGGCTCCTCCGGTTGCGGCAAGTCAACACTGCTGAACTGCATTGCCGGGCTCCTGGATGTTTCGGACGGCCAGATCTTCATCGGCGGCCGAAATGTCACCTGGGAAGAACCGTCGAAACGCGGCATCGGCATGGTGTTCCAGAGCTATGCGCTCTACCCGCAGATGACCGTTGCCGGCAATCTCAGTTTCGGCCTCAAAAATGCCGGCCTGCCCAAGGCGGAAATTGAGGAACGGGTGAACCGGGCCGCAAGAATCCTGCAGATCGAACCCCTGCTGACGCGCAAACCCGCGGCTCTGTCCGGCGGACAGCGGCAGCGCGCGGCGATCGGCCGGGCTCTCGTGCGCGATGCGGACGTTTTCCTGTTCGACGAACCGCTCTCAAACCTCGATGCAAAACTTCGTGCCGATCTCAGGGTCGAGATCAAGCAGCTCCATCAGAAGCTGAGCAACACGATGATCTACGTCACCCACGACCAGATCGAAGCCATGACACTTGCGGACCGCATCGCAATCATGCGCGGCGGCCAGATCCTTCAGCTTGCAACGCCGCACGAGATCTACAACCGGCCTGCGAGCAAGTATGTCGCCGAGTTCATCGGCTCGCCCACCATGAACTTCTTCGATGGCGAAATCATCGCAGGAGACGGGCTACGCTTTTCCACCGGCGATCACGCGTTTCCGCTCGACGGCTACGGGTTTCGGGACGCCGCACCGGTCCAGGGACCCGCTTGGTTCGGGATCCGCCCGGAACACATGATCACCGGCCCGGAAGCGGCGGAAGCGAAAATCCGGCTGGACGGGCAGATCGAACTGGTCGAACCGCTCGGATCGGACACGCTCGCACGTGTCTCCAGCGGCGGCCGATCCCTCTGGGTCCGCATGGACGGACAGGCGAGCGTGCACGACGGCGACAGCGTTGCGATCGGTTTCGATCCGGAACGTGCCAATCTCTTCGACAAGACAACCGAAAACCGACTCTGACAGACACTTAAAAACATTCAGGCTCCAACCTTCAGGACTCCCGTCATGGACGTTTCTTTCCAACTCTACTCGGCCCGCAACTTCACCCCCTGGGACAAGGTGCTCGCAAACCTGGCCAGCCTCGGATACACGCAGGTGGAAGGCTTCGGCGGCAATTACGAAGACGCTGCCGCCTTCAAGGGCCTGCTCGACCAGAACGGTCTTGCAATGCCATCCGGGCATTTTTTCCCTCTGGAACAATTCAACGACGATCTCGGTCGCGTCATCGAGACGGCAAAGACCCTCGGCATGGAACGCCTGTTCTGCCCGGCGCTTCCGCCGGAGCAGCGTGTCACCAATCCGGATGCCTGGGTCGGCGTTGGCCAGAACCTGGAGAACATCGGGAAAAAGCTTCGGGATGCCGGGCTTCGTTTCGGCTGGCACAACCATGACTTCGAGTTCATTGCGTGCACAGACGGACGGCTGCCGATGGACATCCTGCTTGAAAGCGCGCCGTCGATCGAATGGGAGGCCGATATTGCCTGGATCGTCCGCGGCGGACAGGACCCGCTGAGCTGGATCGAGCGCTACGCCAGCCGCATCACCACCGCCCATGTCAAGGACATTGCACCGGAAGGCGAGTGCACCGACGAAGACGGCTGGGCCGATGTCGGCCATGGCGTCATGGACTGGACGGGGCTCACGGCCGCCCTGCGCAAGGCCGGCGCTGATCTCTTCGTCATGGAACACGACAACCCCTCCGACGTCGAACGGTTTGCAAGCCGTTCGATCGAAGCATTCCGGAAATTCTAAGGATCAGATATGACAGACAAGCTTGGTATCGGCATCCTGGGATGCGGAAACATCTCCGCTGCCTACATGCGTCTGGCGCCTCTCTTCAAGGGGATCGAAGTGCGCGCCTGCGCCGACCTTAACGAGGATGCGGCAAAGGCACGTGCCGAAGAATTCAACCTCAGGGCCGAAACCGTCGACGGTCTCCTGTCTGCGGACGACATTGACATCATCGTCAACCTGACGGTGCCTGCCGCGCATTACGAGGTCTCCGGCAACATCCTGAAAGCGGGGAAACACGTTTATTCGGAAAAACCGTTCGTGCTCAGCGTCGACGAAGGTCAGACCCTTCAGAAGCTGGCAGCCGAAAAAGGGCTTCGCGTCGGCTCTGCACCCGACACGTTCCTGGGCGGGGCGCACCAGCTGGCCAGACATCTGGTCGACAGTGGTGCCGTCGGTGCCGTCACCTCGGGTACCTGCTTCGTGCAAAGCCCCGGCATGGAAATGTGGCATCCGAACCCGGACTTCTTCTTCAAACCGGGCGGCGGCCCGATCCTTGACCTCGGCCCCTATTACGTTTCCAACCTCGTCCAGTTGCTGGGCCCGGTGAAGCGCATCACGGCCATGAGCTCCTCAGGTTCGGAGTACCGCACGATCACCTCCGAGCCGCGCAACGGCGAAAAGATCAAGGTCGAGACCCCGACAACAATCCACGCCATCATGCAGTTCCATTCCGGTGCGCAGGTGACCTATTGCGCGAGCTGGGACGTCTGGCAGCACGGCCATTCCAACATGGAGCTCTACGGCCGCGACGGAACCCTGCACGTTCCGGACCCGAATTTCTTCGGCGGGGAGATCCGCATGACCGCCCGGGACAGTTTCGTCACGGTGTCCGAAGACTGGAAGCATCCGTTCTCCGTCGCCAATGACGGATCGCATGCCAACTACCGGGCAGCCGGTCTTGCGGACATGGCGCTCGCCATCCTGCAGAACCGGCCGCACAGGTGTTCGCTGGAATTTTCCCTGCATGTCGTGGATGTGATGACATCAATTCTCGCTTCCGGCGAGACGGGTGAGTACAAGGATATTCTCACCACATGCGACCGGCCCGAGGCTCTTGGACCCCAGGCGGCGCGGGACCTCTTGGCGTAATAGGAATCCTCATGACCTGGCAAGCCGCACAAGCACGTTATGACACCATGGAATACCGCCGCTGCGGGAAATCCGGCCTGAAACTGCCGGTGATCTCGCTCGGCCTCTGGCATAATTTCGGAGGCGACACGGCGCATACGAGCAAACGCGATATCGTGCGCACCGCTTTCGACCACGGCATTACACATTTCGATCTTGCCAACAATTACGGTCCACCGCCGGGTTCGGCGGAAGAAGCGTTCGGGGACATCCTGAAAACGGACTTCGCGCCCTACAGGGACGAGATGATCATCTCGTCCAAGGCCGGCTACGGCATGTGGCCCGGTCCCTATGGGGAATGGGGCAGCCGGAAATACCTGATCGCCTCCTGCGATCAATCGCTGAAGCGGCTCGGGCTCGATTATGTCGACATTTTCTATTCGCACCGCTTCGACCCTAATACGCCGCTGGAAGAGACCATGATGGCGCTCGACCATATCGTCCGGTCCGGGCGTGCGCTTTATGTCGGCATCTCCTCCTACAATTCCAAACGGACCCGGGAAGCGGCCGCGATCCTGAAGGACCTCGGCACACCGTGCCTGATCCATCAGCCGAGCTATTCGATGATCAACCGCTGGGTCGAAGAGGACGGCCTTCTCGACACGCTGGACGATCTCGGCATCGGCTCCATTGCCTTCACGCCGCTGGCGCAGGGCATGCTGACCAACAAGTATCTCAAGGGCATTCCGGAAGGCAGCCGGGCAACGCAGGGCAAGTCCCTCAGGGACGAGTTTCTGAGCGAGGAGACGCTCGAAGCGATCCGCGCCCTCAACGCGATTGCCGAGCGGCGCGGACAGACGCTCGCGCAGATGGCCCTCGCCTGGGTTCTGCGCAACGGGCGCGTCACCACGGCGCTCATCGGCGCCAGCCGGCCCGAGCAGGTGACCGATTGCGCTGCGGTCGTCAACAACATGGATTTCAACGAAGCGGAACTGCAGGAAATCGAGGCAACGACGGTCGAGGCGAATGTCAACCTTTGGGCGGCCTCGTCCGAGCGCCCGGGACCGTCCCGAAAATGATCCGCAATCCGATCCTGCCCGGGTTCAATCCGGATCCCTCGATCTGCCGCGTGGGCAATGACTATTATATCGCCACATCGACATTCGAATGGTATCCGGGCGTCCAGATCCACAAGTCGAAAGACCTGGTAAACTGGACCCTAGCAGGCCGGCCGCTGAACCGGGCAAAACAGCTCGACATGCGCGGCAACCCGGACAGCGGCGGTGTCTGGGCGCCCTGCCTGAGCCATGCGGACGGGTGGTTCTGGCTGGTCTATACCGATGTCAAGCGCCTGGACGGCAACTTCAAGGACGCCCACAACTACGTGGTGACGTCCGCCTCCATCGACGGCCCATGGAGCGATCCGATCTATCTCTCCTCGCACGGGTTCGATCCGTCCCTGTTTCACGACGACGACGGCCGCAGATGGTACCTCGTGCTCCAGTGGAACCACATTTCAAGTTCCGTCGGAGGCAAACCGAAGGCCTCCGCCTTTGATGGTATCCTGCTGCAGGAATGGTCGGAAAAGGAAGGCCTGATCGGGCAGCCGAAGAAGATCTTCTCCGGCAGTGCGCTCGGTCTGACCGAGGGTCCGCACCTGTTCAAGCGCAATGGCTGGTACTATCTCACGGTCGCGGAGGGTGGAACGGGATACAATCATGCCGTCACCATGGCACGGTCCCGTTCGATCGACGGCCCTTACGAGTTGCATCCCGACACGCATCTGATCACGGCAAAGGACGCACCGGACTGGCCGCTGCAGCGGGCCGGCCACGGCCAGATCGTCGAAACGCCGGATGGCCAGGCCTATCACACGCATCTTTGCTCCCGTCCCTTGCCCGGACGCTTCTCTCCCATGGGCCGGGAAACGGGTTTGCAGAAATGCGTCTGGAAGGACGACTGGCTTTACCTGGCAGATGACGGCCCGCGGCCCCAGGTCGACGTCGAAGGTCTCGGCAGCGCAAGCCCGAGGCCGGTCCGGAAACTTGAGCGTTTGTTCAACGGAACAATCCTGCCCGAGGAGTTCCAGTGGCTCAGGACACCCTATCCCGACCGGCTGTTTTCGCTGACCGGCTCAGCCCTGCGTCTCATCGGACGGGAAAGCATCGGCAGCTGGAACGAACAGGCGCTGGTCGCGCGAAGACAGGAACACCACGCCTATCGTGCGGAGACCACGCTGACAACGTTCGAACCGGATACCTATCAGCAGGCGGCGGGGCTGACGACCTACTACAACCGGCACAAGTTTCACCTGCTTGCGGTCAGCCGGACCGAGGAGCAGGGCCGCTGTCTGATGCTGATGTCCTGTCCCGGCGACTGGCCCGACGGGCGCATGACTTTTCCGGCGGCGTTTGTCCCGGTCGAGGATGGCCCGGTCGATCTTGCGGTAACGGTCGACGGCGCACGCCAGCAATTCCACTGGCGTCAGAAGGGCGGCTGGCAACCCGTCGGGCCGGAGCTTGATGCAAGCGTCATTTCGGACGAAGGTGGCCGGGGAGAACATGCATCCTTCACCGGAGCCTTTGTGGGCATGATTGCCTTCGACGTGAGCGGAGGGGGCAGGACAGCGGAATTCGACCGGTTCACATATGCACCTGAAGGAACATGACGGCGCGGACACGCTGACCGTTCAAGATAAACTGGGAGGACAAGAATGGCAGGACTGATCAAGGGACCCGCAATTTTCCTGGCGCAATTCGGCGGCGACGAAGCGCCTTTCAACAGTCTGCCTGCGATCGCGAAATGGGCAGCGGATCTCGGGTACAAGGGTATCCAGATCCCGACCTTCGACAGCCGGCTGTTCGATCTCGACAAGGCGGCCGAAAGCCAGACTTATTGCGACGAGGTCAAGGGGATCTGTTCGGACGCCGGTGTGGAGATCACCGAACTGTCGACCCACCTGCAAGGCCAACTGGTCGCCGTTCACCCGGCCTATGACCTTGCCTTTGACGGCTTCGCTCCGGCGCACCTTCACGGCAATCCCGCAGGGCGCCAGGAATGGGCGGTCGATCAGATGAAGAAGGCGGCGGTTGCCAGCAAGAGGCTTGGTCTTACCGCTTCGGTCAGCTTCACCGGCTCACTGGCGTTTCCGTATCTCTATCCCTGGCCGCAGCGTCCGGCAGGGCTGATCGAGGAAGCCTTTGCCGAACTTGCCCGACGCTGGAAACCGATCCTGGATGTCTACGAGGACAACGGCGTCGATGTCGGCTACGAGATTCATCCGGGCGAGGATGTGTTCGACGGGATCACGTTCGAAATGTTCCTTGAGGCGCTCGGTGGCCATGCGAGGTGCCAGATCAACTACGATCCGTCCCACTTCCTGCTCCAGCAACTGGACTACCTGGCCTTCATCGACATCTACCACGAGCGGATCTGCGCCTATCACGTCAAGGATGCCGAATTCAATCCGGACGGCCGCCAGGGCGTCTATTCCGGGTATCAGGGCTGGGTGAACCGTGCCGGCCGTTTCCGCTCACTCGGCGACGGCCAGGTCGACTTTTCAGGCATCTTCTCCAAACTCGCCCAGTATGGCTATGACAGTTGGGCAGTTCTGGAGTGGGAATGCTGCCTCAAGTCACCCGAGCAGGGGGCGGCCGAAGGCGCGCCCTTTATCGAGAGCCACATCATAGAGGTCACGGACAAGGCATTCGACGACTTCGCCGGAGGGGATACCGACCAGGAGCAGATCCGCAAGATGCTCGGGCTCTGAGCTGCCTGCAACGCTTGAAGACACCCCGGGGCCTTTCGGAGGCTCCGGCTTTTTTGCGCGCCCGTCCCGCTAACGACTTTCCTTGCGTCCGCCCGCAAATGTCACCACGCCGACGATGATCAGCCCGGTGAGGATCAGCCGCAAACCGGCGGCTGCGCCGAACGTGTTCAGCATCGCCACGAGCAGGAACAGGAACAGCGCGGACCCGAAGATGCCCGGGACGTTGGAATTGCCGCCCGCGATGGACGATCCGCCGATCACCACGACCGCGATCGAGGCAAGCAGGTATTCCTCGCCCATGTTCAGGGACGAGCCCCCTGAGAACCCGGCCAGGAAGACACCGCACACGGCGGCCAGCACGGCGGAGAGCGTGTAGGTCAGATAGCGGATACGCTCGATCGGCACACCGGCCAGCCGTGCGGCCCGCGTGTTCTGGCCGAAGGCCGTGACCGAGCGTCCGTAGACGGTCCGGTTCAGGAGGACGGCCATGATGATTGCAAACGCAATCACCAGGAGCGAAAGAACAGGTACGCCCATCATCTTCGCCGTCGAAATCCATTCCAGCGCTGCCGGAGGCTTGATCTTGACACCCCGCCCCAGCGCGATGGCGCTCGACTGCACGAGAAAGCTCGACGACATGGTGGCGATGATCGGCGGGATCGTCAGCACCCGGATCAGGCTGTAGTTGAAGAGGCCAACCAGAACACCGACCCCGACCGCGGCCAGAATGCCGGGCAGGATCATCGCGTTGGTTCCGTCCATAACCATCATCGACACGACCGCCGACAATGTAATCGTCGACGGGATAGAAAGATCGACATTACCGGGCCCGAGCGTGATAACGAACATCTGGCCGATGCCGACCATCACGAAGAAGGTCGAGAAGGAGAGCGCGGTCGAGGCCAGCGCCAATCCCCCGGTGCCGCTGATATAAGCTGCCGTGACGGCCCAGGTCAGGAACGCGGCCAGGAAAGACCAGCTCCACGGGTGTTGGCGCATGAACATCTGAAGCTGTTTCATTTGCGCGCCTCCAGCCGGTTGACGATGGCCCTGAGCGCCAGAACGATGATCAGCACGGCCCCCTGCGCCCCGATCTGCCAGTCCGGAGAGATGCGCAGGAAGGACAGGAACGACGCCGTCAGGGTCAGGGTCATCGCGCCGAGAACCGCGCCGACGGGAGAGATCCGGCCACCGACGAATTCGCCGCCTCCGAGAATGACCCCGGCAATGGAAAGCAGCGTGTAGCGGAGCGCGATGTTGGCATCCGCCGATGTTGCCAGCCCCACCAGCGTCAGGCCTGCGAGAATGCCGAAGACCGCGGTCAGGGCATACATGGTCATCTTCAGTTTGAGCACGGACCAGCCCGCGCGCGTGATCGCCCGTTCATTGCCGCCGACACCGCGCATGAGAACCCCCCATGAGGTGCGCATCAGCGCGAAATAAACGACAAGCGCCAGTACCGCCGCCGCGATCAGCGGCATCGGGATGTAGGGCGGTTTCAGGGTGACCAAGGACCGGATCCAGTCGGGCGCACTGCCCCCCGGTGTCGGCAACAGAAGAACCGCGCATCCGGACCAGACAAACGACATGCCGAGTGTCACCACGATGCTCGGCAACTGCCGGATATAGATCAGCGCACCGATTGCCGCATAAACGGCAATGCATCCGAGCAGGGCGGCAATGCCCAGAAGCGGCGTCTCGTTCAGCCAGGTCGCACCAATACAGGCGACAAGCGACACGAAACTTCCGATAGACAGATCCAGATCATTGACCGCGATCACAAACATCTGCGCGATCGTCGCAAGCGCGATCGGTACGGCCAGGTTGAACAGGAGGTTCAGCCCGAAATAGCTCATGGCCCGCGGTTGAAGCCAGAACACGCCAAGCAGGACGAATGTCAGCGACAGCGCCGGCAGCGCTCCGCGCCAGAAACGGGCCGAAGCAAAAAATCCCAATCCGGTCATGCCGCCCCGCTCACCTGTTTGAAGGACGCCCTGAGAACATTCTCCTCCGTGATTTCGGCACCGGTCAGGGTCTCGCTCACGACGCCGTCCCGGAACACATAGACACGGTCGCAGTAATCGAGCTCCTCCATTTCGGTCGTGTACCAGAGGAAGGTGCGCCCCTGCGACGCTTCCTGACGGATGATGGCGTAGACCTCGTTCTTGGTTCCGATATCGACGCCGCGCATCGGATCGTCCATCAGGACGATATCCGCCGCGGACCCGAGCGCGCGGGCGAACAGGACCTTCTGCTGATTGCCGCCCGAGAGCGACAAGATCGGCGCTTCGACATCCGGTGCCCGTATGCCGATCCGTTCCTTCCAGGCCTCGGCGAGTTCGCGTTCCTTCCCGTTCTGGATCAGAAGGCCCGACAACAGTCTTTTCAGTGAAGAGATGCCGATATTCTTGCGGATCGACCAGAGCGGCAGGACGCCGTCAACCTGCCTGTCCCCGGCAATGAAGCAGCAGCCCGAATCCTGCGCACCGGAGGGAAGAACACCTTGACCGTCGAAAATCTGCAGCAGTGCTTCCGTCTGACCCTGACCGGCCAGGCCGGCGAAGCCGACGACTTCCCCCGCCTGCGCCCTGATGCTCTGGTCATCGGGCTGCTCGGGCGGGCGCAAGTGGATGCGTTCCTCGCTCACGGCTTTGCGTGCCTCGGCATCCCGGCGCGGCGCAACGCCAGCGACAACGGTGCTGCCCATGGCCTCGACCAGGCTGCCGCGGTCGAACCCGGATGCGTCTCTGATGGCAACGACCCGGCCGTCCTTCATGACGGCGATCCTGGTGGATACCTGGAGTATTTCACCCAGCAGATGGGAAATGAGGATCACGCTGATGCCCTCACCCGTGACCCGTCCGACATAGTCCAGGAGCTGTTCGGCAACCCGCGCATCGAGGGACGATGTCGGTTCGTCCAGAATGACAAGCCGGATTTCCGTGTCGGTAACCGTGAAGGCACGCGCGATTTCGACCATCTGGCGCTTGGAAATCGACAGGTCGCCGACGATATCGAAAGCGCTCACGCCGTGCCCGGGGAAGATCAGGTCGAGCCTTTCCATGATCAGCGCGGCCGCGCGCGGTCTCCAGCCAAACCCCTTGAGCACCGGGTGAATGATGCGCGTATTCTCGGCAACCGAAAGGTTGGGGCAGAGCGACAGTTCCTGGAAGACACAGCGGATGCCGAGCCTGCCGGCATCCTGCACGGCGTACCCCCGGCCGAGATCCGTGCCGGCGATCGACAGGCTGCCGCCGCTCGCCTCCAGGGTCCCGGCCAGGATGTTCATCAAGGTGGACTTGCCGGCGCCGTTGTGGCCGACAAGTCCAAGACACTCTCCGGTGCGGATATCGAGATCCACACCGCTCAGGGCCTGTACCGCCCCGAAGACCTTCTGAATTCCCGTCAGGGAAATCAGAGGGCTCACAGTTTCCGTCGTCATTGCTCCTCCGGAAATCGAACGGACGGTACCGGCACGCCTTACTTCACGCTTTCCAGGTAGGCCTTGGCGTCATCGAGGGAGTACTCGACGTTGGAGACGCCGCCCGGCTCGGTGTTGGCCAGCCCTTCTTCAAGGTCCGCCTGGTCGATCTGCAGGAAAGGCACGATCAGTTCCTTGGGAACATCCTGTCCGTCGAGGATCTGCTGCGCAACCCAAAAGGCCAGTGTCGAGACGCCCGGGGCAATGGAAACGGACATGGTTTCATAGCCGTTGGCATCTTTCTGTTCCTTCCACCAGGTCAGCTCGTCATGGCGGTTGCCCATGATGATGATCGGTGTCGGCCGTCCCGCAGCCGCAAAGGCCTGGGCCGCGCCGTAGCCATCGCCGCCCTGCGTCACGACCGCAACGATTTCCGGCATGCTCGGCAGGATACCGGCAACCGCTTTCTGCGCGACCGTCTGTGTCCATTCGCCGTGAACGGAACCGGCAACGTTGAACTTGTCGTGGTTGGCGACGCCTGCCTCGATACCCGAGTGGATTTCGTCGTCGACGAAGACACCGGCAAGGCCGCGGATTTCCAGAAGCTCGCCGCCATCCGGCAGCCGGCCGGACAGGTAGTCGACCTGAATCTCGCCCATCTTCTTGAAGTCGACCGCGATGCGCCAGGCACAGGGTTCGGTGACGACACCATCGAACGAGACCACGACGATACCGGCATCGCAGGCTTCCTTGACCGCGCCGTTCAGCGCCGTCGGCGACGCCGCATTGACGACGATCGCGTCATAGCCCTGCAGAATCAGGTTCTGGATCTGGGCCGCCTGTTCCGTCGCCTGGTTCTCGGCGGTGGTAAAGGCGTCACCGGCGGCGACAGTGCCGGAGCTGACCGCCTGTTCGGCGTTCTTTCCCCACGACTTGAGCATGGCCTGGCGCCAGCTGTTGCCGGCATAGTTGTTCGAAAGCGCGATCCGCTTGCCGGACGTGTCAGCAACGGATGGCTGCGCGGCCGCGACCGTCAGGGCCAGAGCAGTGGTCGCAAGAAGTATCGATTGACGTATTCTCATGATTTCCTCCCAATCATCAGTCCTTAATTCCGGATAGTCAGAAAGCTCTCCTCCTGGTTGCCCCACGGACGCCGACATAAATCGCATAGAGCGACGTCGTGGCCGTGATGAACAGGCGATTGTTTTTTGCGCCGCCGAATGTCAGGTTCGCGACGGCTTCGGGAATGACGATGCGCCCGAGATAGGACCCGTCCGGCGCAAAGACCTGAACACCGTTGCCGGAACTGGTCCAGATGTTGCCGAACTCGTCCAGCCTGAAGCCGTCAGGCACGCCCGGTGAAACTTCGGCGAAAACACTCTCGCTCTCGGGACGGCCGGAAGCGCCGAGCTCAAAGGCCTTGATGTGATGCGGTCCGCCAGCAAGATGCGAGACGCCCGTGTCGGAGACGTAGAGCCGTTTTTCATCAAGCGAAAAAGCCAGGCCGTTGGGTTTTACCATGGTCTTGATAACCGGCTCGACCTCGCCCGTTACCGCATCGAGCCGGTAGACATAACAACCGTCCTGCTCGGGTGCGGCGCGCTCGCCCTCATAATCCGTCAGGATGCCGTAGGTCGGATCCGTGAACCATATCGAACCGTCGGATTTCACCACGACATCATTCGGCGAGTTCAATCGTTTTCCGTCATGATGCGAGGCCAGCACGGTCCGGGAGCCGTCGTGCTCGCGACGGGTCACCGAACGGGTCAGGTGCTCGCAGCTGACCAGCCGGCCTTCGCAATCGATCGTATTGCCGTTGGCGTGGTTGGACGACGTCGTCAGGGGCCGCGTTCCCAGTCCTTCGACCCATTGCAGAATGCGATTGTTGGGAATATCGGACCAGACGACGCAATCCGTTGCGGCAAAATAAGCCGGCCCTTCCGCCCACAGGCAGTTTTCGAACAGGCGTTCCAGACCGCAGATCGGGATCACAAGATCCCGCATGCGTTCGCACGCGATTTCGACTCCATCATGCAATGGACGCTGTCTCCCTGGTCCGCCGGTTTCGCGATTCTGATCCGGCAGCAATTGCTTTGTTGTTCAGAGAGCTTTCCATGCCGCCCGCACATTGTATGCTGTAGTTTCGACAAACCTCTTGCGGGAACCCGCAGGTTTGAATGCAGGTTTCAACGGCGACAAAGCGGAAATGGCGCAGGAGAGAATATCCGGAGACCGGTATCCTTGACGGACAAAAAAACAAATACCGGAGCGAACGCCATTAGCACCGAAGCCATGCTGCAGCGGTTTCTGCTGATCTCACGGGCAGTGGCCGGACAACTGGATTTTCAGTCGCTGATCCAGAAGGTGTCTGAAGAGGTCGGTTACTTTCTGCCCCATGATCACATCGACGTCTGCATCCTCACCGGCGAAGGCGACATGCATGTCGCCTATGAAGCCCGTTTGCATACGGGTTGGGGTGACGCTCCCGAGCCGGTTCCGATTTCCGTCAGCCCGATCCGCAGCATTCTGCGCGGCGAGGAAGATTTCATTCTGACCGCAGACGCCCAGTTGGACGAACGTTTCCACTTCGACGGCGCGTTCAGCGATCCGATCTTCGACGCGCGCCTGCGCAGCCGTCTGCACGTGCCGCTGCAGGTGGAAGGCAAGGTGATCGGCGCGCTGTCCTATTCATGTCATGCGCGCGGCATCTACGAAGACAGCCACGTGACGATCGCCCAGTATGTCGCCGACCTGCTGTCTTCCTATATCCATGCCCTGAACCAGGGCGAACGCGCCCGCAAGGCTGCCATCCGGCAGGCGGAGATCCATGCTCACGCGGAAGGTCTGCGCGCCGGTGCGCTGCGCCTGACGGAAGCGCTCGAACTGGAGCGGCAGAGGATCGGCATGGACCTGCATGACCAGACCCTCGCGGACCTGACCCGGCTCAGCCACGAACTGCGCCGGCTCAGGCAAGCCCCGAAGATACATGGCGAGACACTGACCACGCTCACCGACCGGCTGGAAGGATGCCTGCAGGAACTCAGAAGCATCATCGAAGACGCCAGGCCGAGCGTTCTGAAACTGTTCGGCTTCGAGCAGGGCATCGAAGCCCTGCTCGAGCGGGCGGTGGCCTCGCAGGCAAGACCGATCTCGGTGGAATTTTCCGATGAGACAGACGGGGCGGGCAACGCGCTGCAGGAGACGCACCAGATCGCCCTCTTCCGGATCGCACAGGAGGCGGTCAACAACGCGATCAAACATGCCGATGCGTCCCGGATCCGCGTGGTGCTTTCGCAATCCGAGCACCTGCTGAGCCTTGCCATATCCGATGACGGCTGCGGGCTCGCGGGCGACGACGGCGACCATCTCGGCGGGATCGAGAACATGCGCACGCGTGCGACGCTGATTTCGGCACAGTTCGAAATCGAACCCTGTACCCACTTGTCGGGAACCCGCGTCCGCGTGTCCCTTCCGCTCGGCGATCCGCCCACATTCCCCTTGCCAGAACAAAAGCAAAGCAATGCGTATCTTGATAGTTGAAGACGATGTCCTGCACCGCTCCTTCCTGCGGGAAGTCGTGGAACGGGAACTGCCGGATGTAACGGAACTGACCGAGGCGCAGAACGGGGACGAGGGCATCGCGCTTGCCGCCAAACACCGCCCCGATGCGATCGTCATGGATCTGCAGATGCCGAACAGGACCGGAGTCGAAGCGGCGCGCGCCATCTGGCGGCAGGAACCCGAAACGCGCATCCTGTTCTGGTCCAACTATGCCGACGAGGCTTACGTGCGGGGGATATCCAGGATCGTTCCGCCCGGCGCCTCCTACGGCTACATTCTGAAATCCGCCTCCGAAGACCGCCTGAAACTGGCCCTGCAGGGCGTCTTCGTGGAAGAGCAGTGCATCATCGACAGGACGGTGCGCGGCGTTCAGCAGCGGGCCGACGACCGGCTGCAGGGTCTGACCGACGCCGAATACGAGGTCCTGATCGACATCGCCCTCGGACTGACGGACAGGACGATTTCCAGGCGGCGCGGTATTTCACTACGCAGCGTGCAAAGCCGGCTTCAGGCGCTTTACGAAAAACTCGGGCTTGATCAGGATACCGACCGCGATCCGGACGGGGCAGCGATCTACAACAGCCGGTCACGGGCCGTCAGCATTGCGTTTCTGCGGCGGCTCGTGAACGGCAAGGCGATCGAGGCGGCCGAACTCGACTACCGGACTTGGGCGGAAGCAACCAGCAAGACCACAATCCCAAACTGAAGCTCAACGCGGGTTCGAAGACTTTACCGGCAGGAAACGGATCGGCAACTTGCCATGCTTCCGGGCACTGAGCGCCTGTCAGGGTTCGATTGCACGGCGAGCGGCTTCACCTCACTCAAGCACATCGGCGACCGCATATTTTGCGAGCTTCTCCGGGTCCACCTGGACCCCCAGACCGCTGCCCTTCGGAACATGGACCCGCCCGTTCCTGACCGGGAACGGTTCGGTCAGGATATCGTCTTTGGCGTAATAGGTCGCCATGTAGAATTCGCACTGAAGGATCAGGTCCGGCACGGCCGCCATGAGATGCGCGCCGGCGGCGTGCGCCAGGCCGGTCTCGAACATGCAGCCACCGTAGACCTCGATCCCGGCGGCGCGGGCAATCGCCGCGACCTCGAGCGCGCGTCGGATGCCGCCTGACTTCATGATCTTGAGCGAGAAGACATCGGCCATGCGGATCTGCGCCGCATAGAGCGCGCCCTTGGGGTCGAAGACGCTTTCGTCGGCCATGATCGGAGCATCGATCACCTGCGTGATATGCGCCATTACCTCGCGCTCGTGCATCTTGACCGGCTGTTCCACGAAGGTTGGCCGGAAGACTTCAAGGTCGCGCACCCGCCGCACGGCATCATAGGCCGGCAGGCCCTGATTGTAGTCGATACGGATATCGGCCTCCGCGCCGTAGATCTCGCGCATCTTTTCCAGGCGCATGAGGTCGAAACGATGGTCCGAAAACCCGGTCTTGAACTTGAAGATCCTGACACCGTCTGCCCACATCGCTGCAACGTCTTCCAGATCCCTGGCAAAGTCGGGATTTGCAATGGAAAAACTCATGCCCATGTCGTCGCGTTGTCTGCCGCCGACGAGTTCTGCGACCGAAAGCCCGCAAAGCTGGCCGGTGATGTCCAAGAGCGCCATTTCGAGGGCCGCCTTGGCCTCGGGATGCCCGACGATGATCTTGTCCGCCTTCGACATGTGCCTTTCGACCTGCACGGGATCCTCGCCGATCAGGTGAGGCCGCAAATGTACATGAAGGGCTGCGGCGCACCCTTCAGCCGTGCCGGTGAACACCGGCCAGGGCGAGGCTTCGCCCCAGCCGGTGAGGCCGGTGTCGGTTGTCATCTCCAGGATCGCGACGTTGATCCCGGCAACGTCGCCACTGCCATGGGAATGGACCGCCTTCGCCGGAATGCATATGCGGTGAACCCGGATTTGTTCAATCTTGTGGTCGCTCACGCGCGCCTCCGAGCAGAATTTGAGATGGCCGGCCGGGACAGCACTATTCGGGCCGGACGACCAGAACGCAGCAGGATGCAAATCGCGACACGCGTGCTGCGTTCGGTCCGATAAAGAGATCCTTCACGCTCGGCCGGTTCGCGCCGATAACAATGAACCGGGCAGAGAGCTTGTCCGCATGTTCGATGAGTTTTTCATAGACGACGCCGCGCAGGACTTCCGTCGAGCAGGGTACGGACTTCCAGTCAAACCCGGCCGCATAATCTGCCAGATCCTTGCGGGCATCCGTTTCCACCTGGTCGCGCATGTCGTCGGGGATATAGGCCTGGACGTAGGTATTCTGCTGATCCGGGATCACGAAGACCAGTTCGACCCCGGCATCATGGCTTTGCGCCAGCATGATGGCTTCGCGGACAACACACGCATCGGCTTCCCTGTGGTGCAGGTCCACAGCGGCAATGATCTTGACGTTTGCCATGACGACATCCTCCTGGAAAGTATTCCTGTTGGTGCCGGAGGCAGCGCTCAGCCATCTCCGGCAAATGTCATCCTCGGGGACCGCGCATGTTGTCCGGCAGGAAGGTGGCCAGCTCGGGGACGAAGATCATCACGAAGACCATGAGCACCATGATCAGGAACAGGGGGATCGCGGTCTTCGCGATGTAGCCCATTTCGTGATTGGTGATGCCCTGCATGACGAACAGATTGAAGCCGATCGGCGGCGTTATCTGCGCCATTTCGACCACGATCACGATGAAGATCCCGAACCAGATCAGATCAATGCCCGCGCCAATGACCATTTCCTGAACGATCGCCATCGTCAGAACAACGGACGAAATGCCGTCGAGAAACATGCCGAGCACGATGTAGAACAGCATCAGCGCCATCAGCAACGAGAACTGTGACAGCTGCAGGCTTTCGATGAATTCCGCCAAGGCCCGCGGCAGTCCGGTGAAGCCCATCGCAAGCGTCAGGGCCGTCGCCCCCATCAGGATCAGCGCGATCATCGCCGATGTCTTGGTGGCTCCGAGCAGGCTGTCGATAAAGGTCTTCCTGTTGAGTGACCCTTGTGCGGCCGCCAGAATGAACGCCCCGAGAACACCGATGGAGGCCGCTTCGGTTGCCGTTGCCCAGCCGCCATACATGGAGCCGATGACAACAAGGATGAGCAGAATGATCGGGATCAGAAACCGGCTTTCGCGCAGCTTTTCGGAAAAACTCATGCGATTGGCAATCTTCGGCACTTCACCTGGCCGCAGGAAGGACCAGCCTGCAACATAGGCCATGAACATGCCTGCCAGCACGATACCCGGGAGGATACCGGCCATGAACAGCTTGGAAATCGACTGCTCGACGGCAACGCCATAAACAATCAGCGTCAGCGACGGGGGGATCATCAGACCCAGTGTTGCCGCGCCGGTCAGCGTTCCAATCGTCATGTATTCGGGATAACCACGCTTGCGCAGCTCCGGAATGGACATCTTGCCGACGGTGGTCAGCGTTGCCGCGGACGAACCCGAAACGGCGGCAAAGATCGTGCAGCCGACGATGTTGACATGGACGAGGCCGCCCGGAAGGCGTTGCATCCACGGGCTGAGGCCGCGGAACATGTCCTGCGACAATCGACTTCGGAACAGGATCTCGCCCATCCAGATGAACAGTGGTAGTGCCGTCAGGGTCCAGCTGGACGAGCCGGTCCAGATGCGCGTCAGCATCGCGTCGCCGGCCGGGCGCGAGGTGAACATTTCCAGCCCGAGATAGGCAACGCCGAACAGGGCGAGCCCGACCCAGACACCGGTTCCCAGAAGCAGGAACAGGACGAACAGGAAAATGAGAACGAGGTAGATCTCTTCCATGTGCTAATCCCCCTGCACTTTCTCGCCGGGGGCATGGATATTGTCCCGGCCCGTGAACAGCGTTGTCACAAGATTATCGAATGCGCAGATCGCAAGAAGCACCGTTCCGATGGCCATGGACATCTGCGGTATCCAGATCGGCCAGGCATCATGCCCCTGGCTGATTTCGTTGAAACGGTAGCTTTCGTAGGTGAACTTGATGGCATAGCGCGCAAACAGGTAGGTCAGGTAGCTGGCAATTGCCCAGCACCAGATCTCGCCGAATTTGCGGTACCGACCGAGCGCGGTCAGCAACAGGCTGACGCGAATGTGGCTGCCGCTGTTCAATGCATAAGGCAAGGCCAGGAAGGATGCCGCCGCCATGCAGTAGCCGGTGAAGTCGGGCGCGCCGGTGATGATCCCGCCACCCCACCTTGCGACCATTTGCGAGGCCACAAAGAAGAGGATCAGAATCAGAAAAACCGCCGCCAGATACCCGGCGAATTTGTAAAGCGCATCAAGACCGGTGCGCAAAAGCTTGAAAACAGCCACCGCCGTCCCCCTTCATAGGCAAGTGTGCCCGGCGGTGACCGCCGGGCAGGTGTTGTCATGCGGGTAGACTATTGTTTTGCCTTGAATGCATCGACGATGGCCTTGCCCTGATCACCGGCGGTCTCAAGCCATTCTCCCGTCATGGTCTCGCCGATGGCGCGAAGTTCTTCGGCCATGGTGTCGCTCACGCGGCCTGTGGTCATGCCGTTCTTGCCAAGTTCGTTGACGGTGAACTCGTTGTACTGGATGGACCGCCAGTCACCGGCATATTCCGCCATCGCCGCACAGCCGTTGATGACGTTCTTGGTCGTGTCGTCAAGCGCGTTCCAGCTGTCCATGTTGACCATGACATAGTTGCGCGGCAGCCAGGCATCGGCGGCGTAATAGTGCGACAGGCTTTCCCAGATCTTGCGGTCGTAACCCGTGGATCCGGAAGACACCATGCCCTGGGCCACGCCTGTGGCAAAGGCCTGGCTGATTTCGGCAGCCTCGATCTGCACCGGCTGCATGCCGGCGAGTTCCGCCATCCGCGCACTCGCGTTGTTGTAGGTCCTGAATTTCAGGCCCTTGACGTCTTCCAGGGAATTCACCTCACGGTCGAAGTAAAGGCCCTGCGCCGGCCACGGCACGGAGTAAAGCAGGTGCAGGTTCTGCTCCTTGAGAATTTCGGTCAGGGGCTCTTTGGCCACTTCCCAGAGCTTTTCGGAATCTTCGAATGACGTCGCAAGGAACGGCACGGAATCGAACCCGAAGATCGCATTCTCGTTCTGGTGGCCCGACAGCAGCCGTTCACCGATCGGAACCTGACCTGTCTGGATCGCACGCTTGATCTCGGCACCCGAATAAAGCGAACCGCCCGGATGCGTCTTGATTTCCAGCGCGCCGCCGGTGCCCAGTGTCACGCATTCGGCAAATTTCTCACCGGTTGCCGAGTGGAAGTTGGTCGCCGCGTACGCCATGGGCATGTCCCAGGTTTCCGCAGATACGGAGCCTGCCGCCAATGTGGAAACGGCGACGCCGGCCATAAGGATTTTCGTTATTCCGGACATGAAGAACCTCCTCGTTATTGTGTCCCCTCATGCCCCGCTTTTGCGGGACACGCTGCTTTCGTATCGCCGGCTCAGAACCGTTGCGGATCATAGGCCGACAGGTCAATGTTCTGACGGTCTCCAGAGATGAGACCCGCCAGAATGCGCCCGGTCTTGGGACCGGCCGTGAGGCCAACGTGATGGTGCCCAAAGCCGGCAAAGACGCCAGATGCCCCGATTTCTCCGATCAGTGGCAGACTGTCGGAAGGAGCCGGACGATGACCAAGCCAGCTCTCTTCCTTTTCGAACGTCAATTTCGGAAATGTCTGTGCAACCGTCCTGCGCAGAAGGTCAAGCGGTGCCTTGGAGGCAGGCGCCTCAAGCCCGCCGAATTCAACAACGCCGGCGCATCTCAGCCCGGCCTTCATCGGTGTCGCGACAAACTTGCCCGTGGTGACCATCATGGGTGTTGCCGGGCCGTTTTCGGCGGCCTGCAACACGATGTGGTAGCCGCGCTCGGATTCCAGCGGCACGGCAAGACCGAGCTTCTTTGCCAAAGAACCGGACCAGACGCCGGTCGCCAGGACCACCTGGGTGCAGTCGATGTCGTCACCGTCCGTGATGACCTGCGTGACCCGGCCATCCGCGAAGGTGAAATCCTTCACCTCGGCCCGGATGAAGACAGCGCCCAGTTTCCCGGCTTCCTCTGCAAGGGCTGCAACATAGTGGCCCGGATCGCGGACGAAGCCGTGATCGTGCATGACCGCCAGCAGTTTCATGTCGCTCGAAAGATTCGGTTCAAAGTCACGAACCGCATCGCCTTCGAGAACCTCGGGCTCGAAACCGGCCATCCGCCGGATCATCCAGGTGTATTCATCCGCCTCGAACGCGGCGCGCGAGGGATAGACGAAACTGTAGTCGGAATGGACCAGCCAGTCCTCGGCGCCCGTACCCCTGGCCAGCGCATCGTGCTGCGACGGGGAATCGTAAAGGATTGGCGCAAGGCCTTCGGAAATGCGGCGCGTGTCCTTGTCATTGGCATGCGACAGGTATTTCAGCAGCCAGGGCGTCAGTTTCGGCAGGTAGGACCAGCGCAGGAACAGCGGAAAGTCCGGATTGAGGAGCATCTTCGGGCTTTTGCGAACCAGGCCGGGCGCGGTCACGGGCGCAACGGAACAGGCCGCGAGAACCCCGGCATTGCCGTAAGAGGTGGAAGCGGATGTGCCCGCTTCAACGCGGTCGACGATCGTGACGTCGATACCCGCCCGGCGCAGCCAGATCGCTGTTGACACGCCGACAACGCCGGCACCGATCACAACGACATGGGGAGACGCAGCCGGGCCCATCGCTCACCCCATCCAGCGCCGCACCGGAGCGGCGGCTTCTTCGAGTGGCTGACAGATCACGTCGACAAGCGTCGGCCCGTCATGGGCCATGGCCGCGCGCATGACGGCTTCCAGATCCTCGGCCTTCTCGACCTTCCAGGTCTTCAGGCCGAATGCGGCGGCAACCGCGGCCTGGTCGGTCCGATTGAAATCGACATTGTAGTAACGCTTGTCGCAGTCTGCATACTGGCTCGCCTTGATCCAGCCGAAGGCGGAATTGGAAAAGACGACATAGGTGATCGGCGCTCCGGATCTCACGACCGTTTCCAGTTCGCCACAGGCAAACGCGAAAGACCCGTCCCCCATCATGGCAACGACTTTCTTGTCCGGCCGCCCGTACCACGCCCCGAGGGCAGCCGACAGCGAATAGCCCAACGCGCCGTGTGCACGGTTGGTGATGTACTGACGTCCAGCATGCTGTTGCTGCGAATAGGCATTGTAATAGGGGCAGCTTGTTCCAGGATCCGAAACCACGATCGCATCATGAGGAAGGGTTTTGTTCAACGTGTCAATGATTTGTTCGGGAATGATGAGGTCCGTATCGCTCTGCGCCAGCGCCTGGAACTTTGCGAATTTGCGGGCCTTGATATCCGCGACCTTTGCCGCGCCGCCGAAGGAAGGAACCGCGCCTTCGCGCGTGTCGAGACAGGCGTTGACCGCGCCCAGAGCCAGCTTCAGGTCCGCGACCACGCCAACCTCGGTCGGATAGTTTGCGCCGATCGTCATCGGGTCACTGTCGAAATGCACGATGCGCTGACCGGGCTTGGGTGCTTCCCAGCGCGAGGTCGTGGTGGACCCGGCGCGGCATCCCATGAAGATCACGAGGTCGGCGGCTTCCATCATTTCCCAGGTTTCGTCGGTTCCGCCGTTCGACCCGACCACGCCAAGCGAGAGCGGGTGCGTGTCGGCAAGAGACCCCTTGCCTGAAATAGACGTAGCCACCGCGAGATCCAGCCGGCTTGCAAACCGGTCGAGTTCATCCATTGCCCCGGCAATCACGACACCGCCGCCACAGACGATCAGGGGCGACTTCGCCGTCAGGATTGCCTCGACGGCCGCCTCTGCCGCACCGGGCTCCGGCGCGGCGCGATAGGATGGAAACGATTTGAGTTTCGGGTCCGCCCAGATGTCATCGGCCGGAACCGGATCGTACTGAATGTCATAGGGCAGGCCGAGATGCGACGAGCCCGGACGGCCTGTCGTCATGGCGCGGAAGGCCTGACGCACCATGCGCGGGATGTGATCGGCACGCCTGATGACCGTGTTGAACTTGGTGAGGGGCCGCATCAGTGCTTCCTGGTCGACCTCCGTCAAGGGATACTTGCCGTAGGATCCGACCGAGATGTCGGTCGTGATCGACATCACCGCATAGGAGCTTTCGTTGGCCTCGATCAGGCCGGGCAGGATGTAGGTCGCACCGCCACCTGACGGGCCCTCGCACACGCCAACGCGCCCGGTGACGCGCGCATAGGCGTCGGCCATATAGGCCGCACTGCGCTCATCGCGCGTCAGGACATGGGTGATGCCATGGTCAAGATTGTGCATGGCGTCGTAGAATGGCAGCGTGGTGTCGCCGCAAAGCCCGAAAATATGGCGCACCCCGTGGGCCTCCAGGGACCGCACCATCGCCTCAGCGCCGTTCAACGTATTTCGCACCATATCCCCCAGACAAGACGCATTCCACGTACGCAAATTCAGCTGCACTCAATATTGTATACAGCTCTGTAGGCAAATGTGAAGGCGCAAATGTTCACAAAGCGCGGTTTTTGATCTATCAGGGGGCGGAGGAACAGACTGTGCACGGCGGGACCACAATGACAAAGCGCCTCAGCAGCGTTGACCGCGTCTACGAGACGCTGCGCGACATGGCGATCAATTTCGACTTCAAGCCGGGCGAGCGCATCAATGAATCCGCGCTCACCACAAGGCTTGGCGCAAGCCGCACACCGCTGCGTGAAGCGCTGAACCGGCTCGTTGCGGAAGGTTTCCTGACGCTTGCGAAGGGACAGGGCTTCTTCTGCCGCCCGCTGGAACCGGCCAAGGTGCTGGAGCTTTATCAGGCGCGCTGCGCCATTGAGACAGAGGGCATCATCCGGGGGATCGAAAACGCCGGTGACGACGAGATTCAGGCGCTATGCGACTATCTCGACGACTTCGAGAAGACCTATTTCACCTCGACGGACCTCACCGAAGTGCTGCAGCAGGACGAAGAGTTTCATCTCCGCCTTGCCGCGCTGTCCGGCAATGGCGAACTGGTCAGGCTGCTCAGCAACCTGAATGAACGGATACGTTACGTCCGCCTGATCAATTTCCGCCAGATCCGCGAGCAGATGGAAGACGGGGCACATGAAGATCCGTCCCTGCCCGCGCACCGCAAGATCGTCGACGCGGTGAAAAACAGGGACACGGACACCGCAGTGACGGCCCTGCGCAGCCACATCGAACGGCGCAGCGAGGAAACCATCGAACTCGTCCGCCTCGCCTATTCGCAGCTTTACGTGCCGAGCCTTTGAAGCAGCGCCCGGCTGACACTTTCACCCGGCCGAAAATCCCTGCTCACCCCAAGCGGGGGTCGTCCAGCTCTTCGGGGAACCGTGCCGGGGCAAGGCTTTGCTGGAACCAGAGCACGTAGTTGTAGATCGAATAGACAGGCAGGCCCGTGAGCCTGCGGATATCGGCCGCGTAGGGCACCATGTTGGTGCATTCCAGGACGATCGCGCCGATACCCTCATGTTGCGAAACCAGTTCCCGGGCCGCGTCGCGCATGTCCTCCCGGCAGGCCGCAAAGTCGATCTCGGGCGCATCGCCGAGAATATCCCGGGTGAACACCCTGCCGCCTTCGGTCCCGACAACAGGCGTATCCAGCGGCACATTTGCGGCGTTCAGATGATCCGGGGTCAGCGTTTTACTCGAAATCGTCAGGATGCCGACCCGTTTTCCGGGGGCGAGCGTCGACTGGACCATGGGAACTTGCATCAGCGACGACGTCGCCAGGGGAACGTCGATTTCCCGGGCCAGTTGATCCTGCAGGATCGACAGGAAACCGCAATTCGTCGTGATGCCGTCGCAACCGCTGGCAACAAGATCCCTTGCCGCTGCAATGAAGACATCGAGAAGCGGGCGCGCGTCGGACCTGACCACGAGATCGGGCGACGCGCCGCGGACAACCCGGTACTGAACCGGGAACGGCCAGGTCAGGGCATTGCCCATATCTCCCGGAATGCGCGGAAAGCGTGTTTCCAGCATCAGTATTCCGACATTTGCACCGTAGACGGTCTTGCCGCCGCGCTGTGGTCTCAAAGGGTCTTCCTTCCCACTCCGTGAACCGTGGTTTCAAAATATACAAATTTGAACGCAGACCTGTATACAGAAATATCGATCCTTGGAAAATCTCCGGGCATTCACCGACCTGCCCAAGACCGAAAGACCGGTACCGCGGCGCGCGCAGGGATGGTCAGTCGCCTTCGGCCAGATCCTGCAGGGCGTCACGGTTTTCGACGATCAGCCAGCCGTCGCGCAGCGTGACCAGTTCGGCCTTCTGCCATCTCCTGAGGCAGCGGTTGACGTTCTCGCGGGTGTTGCCGATCATGCCCGCCAGCTCTGACTGAGACTGGGACAGTTTCCTCAACGGTTTTTCCGGCGAGCCGGGAGCGGCCTCGGTCAACCGGATGACGAGCCGCGCCAGACGGGCCGGCAGATCAAGAAACGCGATTTCAATCATCCGCTCATCGGACCGGCGCACCCGCTGGCACAGCAGCTCGATGAGGTGAATGGAAAGGTCCGGATTGCGGCCAAGCACATCCAGCAGGGATCTTCTTTCCAGAACGATCAGCGCGCAATTCGTGAGCGCCTTGACGCTTGCCGAACGTTCCCCGCCATCCAACAAGGCAATTTCTCCGAAAACGTCTCCGGCCTGCAGGTCGTTCAGCGTGATTTCGCGCGCGCTCGGCGTCAGCATGCTGACACGGACCGAGCCTTCGGCGATCGCCATCATGCTCTGGCCCGGATCGCCCATGGAGAAGATCACGTCTCCCGACCGGAAGCGTTTCACATAGGCAAATGCCGCCAGTTCGCGGCGCGCCTGGTCATCGAGCGCGTCGAACACGAAACTTTTGCCGAGCAGTTTCTCCTTGTCGAATTCGCGATCGGCTTCCATGTTCTAACCTCTTTCTGCCTATATTTGACGCAAATGGCTTCTTACAACTTTACGTACGGTCTGCTACCGACATGCAGGTATGCTACCAATTGAACCCGTTTGAAAAGCACTTTCCGAAGAGGTGACAATGAGAAACTTCGTCCTGCCAGCGTTGCTCTCGCTTCTGGTCATCGTGTTGCCTCGCGTAACGGCGGCGCAAACGCTCGCGGGATGCACCGCGGCTGACCTCACAGACCCGCCCCGGATCGCCTATCAATGCCCGGGCGGTCTTGTCATTGAAGCGGAAGCTGCAGCTGCGCTCGGCATCGTGACGGCCGCACCCGACGGCCGGCCAACCGATATCGAGGTGTCGTCCGATGCGGTCCTGATCGAGGTTGAACCGGGCGCCGGCCCGTTCCAGATCCGGACGCCGCACGCGATCGCCGCCGTTCGCGGGACGGAATACGCCGTCGACGTGGAAGACGGCAAGACGGCGGTCTTCGTCGCCGAGGGCGAGGTGGCGGTCTCCAGGCCCGATGGCAGCGACACGGTCGTTCTCGGTCCCGGGTTCGGGGTCGACGTCACCGCGGGCGAACCGCTGGTGGTGCGCGAATGGGGCGCTCAGCGCGTCACGGGCCTGTTGAACCGCTTCGGGCGATGACGTCTGCGCTGCCGCGCTGGGTTGCCGCTCTCGCGCTGCTTTCGGGCCTGGTCTGGGCGGCGTTGCTCTGCCAGCAGCATCTTGCCGGCACGGCAAGCGTCATCGATCGTTTCGAGACGGTGCTGCTTGATCTGCGCATCTCGCTTGCCGGTGAACGGCCCGCCCCGGAGAACATCACCATCGTCGCCATCGACGACCGGACCGTGTCGGAGGTCGGAACCTATCCCCTGGACCGGAAAACGCTGGCAGAACTGGTAAGCGGGATCCGCGAGGCAGGCGCGGCCGCAATCGCCATCGACATTCTGCTGTCGGGGGAATCGACGGAAACGGATGACGCCGCACTTGCGGCAACGCTTGAGAGCCTCCCGGCGGTGATTGCCGCCGCTGCACGGGTCGCCGATGCACAGCAAACAGCAAGCGCGGTTCCCGTCGTTCGCGAAGCGCTGGCTCCCGACCCACGGTTCGCGGAAGCCGCCACCGTGGGACTGGTGAATATCGTGACAGATGACGGCGGCACACCCCGGCACATCCCTCTCCTGTTCCTGTCCGGATCGGGCCTGCAACCGTCCTTCAGCCTCAAGACACTGGAACTCGCTTCGGGGCGGACGCCGAGCATCTCCGAAGACGGTGTCCGCATAGGCGACCGCGTCCAGCCGCTTGATCTCGGATGGCATCTCGCCCTCAATTACTACGGCCCGGCCGAGACCGTCGAAACGATCAGCGCGGCGCGTCTCCTTGACGGTGACCCGGTCGACCTGCGCGGCCGTCTCGCCGTTCTCGGCGTCACGGCGACGGCCGTTGGCGACCGGTTCGCCACCCCCTTCGATCCGGTCATGCCCGGTGTCGAGATACAGGCAACGGGCATTGCCAACCTTCTCGACGGATCGGCGCTCCTGCGCACTGGCGCAATCCGCCTCACCGACGCTGCAGCGGCCCTGACAATCACGCTTCTGGGGCTCGCCGCGATTGCGTTTCTGCCGCTCGCGCCAGCCGTCTTTTTCTACATCGCCCTGCTCACCGGCTGGCTTGCCGTCACGATGATCCTGTTCATGCAAGGGCAGTGGTTGAATGCGGCTCTTCCCTTTGCCGCGAGCCTGCCTCCGGTCATCGCCCTGCTTCTGTCAAGACAGGTTTTCGAACGTCTCCGTTCCCAGAAGCTGGCGCGTGCCAGCGCCGCTCTGAGCCGGTTCCAGTCGCCGAAACTGGCCGGCCGTGTTGCCGAAGACCCTTCTTTCCTTGCCGCCCCGAAGGAGCAGGACGCCGCGATGCTGTTCGTCGATCTGTCGGGTTACACCGGGCTCAGCGAAGAACTCGGTCCCGTCAGAACCCGGGACTTCCTGAAGGAGTTTCACACCATCGTCGTGGACGTCGTCAGCCAATGTGACGGCGTGGTGCTCGACTTCATGGGCGACGGCGCCATGCTCGGTTTCGGCATTCCAGATGCCTCGGTAGAAGATCCTGCAAATGCTGCCGGCTGCTGCTTTGAGCTGGAGCGCCGTGTCAGCCAGTGGATCGCGGATGCAGGCATGAGCGGGCGTATCAGCCGCGTGCGCGTGGGTGCGCATGTCGGAGAGGTCGTTCTGTCACGCCTCGGCCATGACAGTCAGCAGCAGATCGCGGCAACCGGCGACTGCGTCAACGTGGCCGCCCGCCTGCTGGAAGTCGCCAAGGACCACGACGCGTCGGTCGTGCTTTCCTCCGACCTGATACGAGCCGCCTCGGCAATGACCGAAGTGGATTGTTCGCCGCCACGCCAGGCGACGGTTGCGATCCGCGGACGGCAACAGGAGCTGACCGTCGGCCTGTGGCGATCAGGCGAAATCCCGCCCGACTTCGTTGCGCCCGGTGGAACCGGATGAAGGGACCTGCCGTTTATCATGCAGGGCAAGAACAGGTGGCGGCCGGCACTCCAATGTACCGGCCGCCCACGCGCTTCCTCGGTGCAGCCTCAAGGGCTAAAGTATCTTGTAAAGTGTCTTGTCTCTTTTAATCATGTGGTGAAACAGAACCGCACCGATGTGAAGCGCGAACAGGGCGAGCAGGATCCAGGCGCTCCATTCGTGAATGGCGGACAGCGTCCAGGCGATGTCGGGGCTCTTGCCGATGGGGCTCCAGACCTGAACGATCCCGAACCAGTTCAGCGGAAACCCGTGCGCATTGGTCGCCAGGAAACCGGACACCGGCATGATGATCAGGAACGCGTAGAGAAGCCCGTGAACGGTGGCTGCGGCGATGCGCTCGATGGCCGGGCCTTCATGAGGCGGGGCCCTGGAAACAAGCTTGTTGCCGACCCGCAGAAGCATCAGCCAGAGAATCACGAAGCCGAAGCTTTCATGCAGCAGGTAAAAGCTGGAGACGACGTCCTTTTTCGCAAAGCCGATCATGAGACCAAGCGGCCAGGTCAAAAGCACAAGTACGGCCACGGCCCAATGAAGCAATCGGGCAGCTGACCCGTAACGGGGCGTTGAAATGGTCAAATCCCGCGGTTGGACCGATTGGTCGTTTGCCGTCATGTGCGCTGACATCTCTCTCTCCTGTTGCCCGTATCAGGGTCCCCGGTATCCGGCCATCCTGACAGGTTTGACTGAAGATACCGTTGAACAGGTGCACGACCTGCCCTTCCGACACTTGAAAAGATAGCGACCAGGATGTCCGCTGACCTGTGACGCACGGCACAGGGCGCACCATTTAGTGCGCACTGAGACGTGAGCGGGTTCCAAAACAAAACGGCGCCTGCAATGCAGACGCCGCCAAAGGATGACGTTTTGTCTGTTTTGTCAGCCTGCTTTCTGGACGGCGCGTTTGGCCATGACGGTGACGAGGTTTGCGCGGTAGGCGGCGGAGCCGTGGAGGTCGTGCAGCATGGAGCCTGCATCGACCTTGATGCCTGCGACCGCGTCCGGCGACCAGTTCGCCGCCAGCGCCGCTTCCATGCCGTCGACCCGGAAGACGCCATAATGGCCCGCCCCGGTCACCGCCACCCGCACCGAGCCGTCCCGGTGCCTGGCCACATAGACCCCTGCCATCGCATAGCGCGAGGCCGGGTTCGGGTATTTGGCATACGCCCCCTTCTCGATCAGCGGGAACGTCACCGACACCACGACCTCGTCCTCGTCCAGCGCCGTGTCGAACATGCCCACGAAGAAGTCTTCCGCTGACAGCGTCCGCTTGCTCGTCACAACCGTCGCCCCCAGCGCAACAAGCGCCGCCGGATAGTCCGCGGCAGGATCGTTGTTGGCGATCGAACCCCCGATCGTGCCCATGTGGCGCACGGCCGGATCGCCGATGCCGCCCGCAAGACCGGCAAGGCTCGGAAGTCTGGAACGTACGAGATCGGACGCGGCAACCTCCGCATGCGTCGTCGCAGCCCCGATCGACAGGCTGCCATCGCCCTCGCAGATGCCGTTCATCTCCGCAATCTTCGTCACATCCACAAGGTCGCTCGGCGACGCAAGACGCTGCTTCATCGTCGGCAGAAGCGTCTGGCCGCCGCCAAGAACCTTGCCGTCCTCCGCCTTCGACATCAGATCCGATGCCTCGGCAACCGAACCGGCGCGGTGATAGGTTGTTTCATACATGACGGGTCTCCCCAAAATCTCTTATCCGGTGACCGGGCAGGCCAACCTGCCCGAAGATGATCTCTTGAACCTTATTCGGCCGCCTGCTTCTCCTGAGACTGGCACAGCTGCCAAACCTTCTCCGGCGTCGCAGGCATCGTCAGATCGTTCGACCCGATCGCATCCGTGATCGCGTTGATCACAGCCGGCGGCGATCCGATCGCACCGGCCTCCCCGCACCCCTTCATGCCCAAAGGATTGCCCGGGCAAAGCGTCTCGTGCGTCGACAGGCTGAACGAGGGAACATCGTCCGCACGCGGCATCGTGTAGTCCATGTAGGACGCCGTCAGAAGCTGGCCGCTCTCGTCATAGGCCGCGTTCTCAAGAAGCGCCTGCCCGATCCCCTGGACAAGACCCCCGTGAACCTGGCCTTCCACGATCATCGGGTTGATCACCTTGCCGAAGTCATCCGCCGCAACGAAGCTCACGATCTCCGTCTTGCCCGTCTCCGGGTCGACCTCCACCTCGCACACATAGGTGCCCGCCGGGAACGTGAAGTTGGTCGGGTCGTAGAACGCACCCTCCTTCAGACCCGGCTCCATGCCTTCGGGAAGATTGTGCGCCGTATAGGCCGCAAGCGCCACTTCCGTGAACGACAGCTTCTTGTCCGTGCCCGCGACCTTCAGCTCGCCCCCCTCGATCTGGATGTCGCCTTCCGACGCCTCCATCAGATGCGCCGCGATCTTCTTCGCCTTGTCCTCCACCTTGTCCAGCGCCTTCACGATCGCGGACATGCCGACCGCTCCGGACCGCGACCCGTAGGTCCCCATCCCGAACTGAACCTTATCCGTATCCCCGTGAACGATCGACACCGCGTCGCTGTCAAGACCGAACCGCTCGCAGATCAGCTGTGCGAACGTCGTCTCGTGACCCTGGCCATGGCTGTGAGAGCCCGTCAGAACCTCGATCGTCCCCACCGGGTTCACACGTACCTCGGCAGACTCCCAGAGACCAACACCGGCCCCCAGAGACCCCACAGCCGCCGACGGCGCAATCCCGCACGCCTCGATGTAGCAGGAAAGACCGATCCCGCGCAGCTTGCCGCGGGACGCCGCCTCCGCCTTGCGCGCCGCAAAGCCCGCATAGTCGGCCGCCGACAGCGCCGCATCCAGCGTCGCGTCATAATCGCCCGCGTCGTAGCACATGATCACAGGCGTCTGGTGCGGGAACGCCCGCACGAAGTTCTTGCGCCGGAAGTCCGCAGGCGACAGACCCACCTCCCGCGCCGCCGTCTCCATGATCCGCTCAACAAGATACGTCGCCTCCGGACGGCCAGCACCCCGGTAGGCATCAACCGGCGTCGTGTTGGTATAGACCGTCTTCACATTCGCGTGGATCGCCGGAATGTTGTACTGGCCCGACAACAGCGTCGCATAGAGATAGGTCGGAACCGAAGACGAGAACAGCGACATGTACGCGCCCAGATTGGCAACCGTCTTAACACGAAGACCGACAATCCTGTTGTCCGCATCAAGCGCAAGCTCAGCCTCCGACACGTGGTCGCGCCCATGCGCATCCGTCAGGAACGCTTCCGTCCGGTCCGACACCCACTTCACAGGACGGCCAACACGCTTGGACGCCCAAAGACACACCATCTCTTCCGGATAGATGTAGATCTTCGACCCGAAGCCGCCGCCCACATCCGGTGCAATCACCCGAAGCTTGTGCTCGGGAGCCACGTTGTAGAACGCCGAAAGCACAAGACGCGCCACATGCGGGTTCTGCGAGGTCGTGTAAAGCGTGTGATGCTCTTCCGCATCGTCGTAGCTGGCAAGCGCTGCCCGCGGCTCCATCGGGTTCGGAACAAGACGGTTGTTGCGGATCTCCATCTTCGTCACATGCGCCGCACCCGCAAACGCCGCATCAACCGCTGCCGCATCCCCGATCTCCCAGTCGTAGATCAGGTTGCCTTCCGCCTCCGGGTGGATCTGAGGCGCACCTGGCGCAAGCGCGGCAACACCGTCAACAACAGCCGCAAGCTCCTCATAATCGACAACAACCGCATCCGCCGCATCGCGCGCCTGCGCAGCCGTATCGGCGACAACAACTGCGACAGCCTGGCCAACATGGCGAACAACCTCCGGCTCAAGCGCCCGCCAGCCGCCCATCTTCATCGGCGTGCCGTCCTTGGAATGGATCATCCAGCCGCAGATCAGGTTGCCGATCCCGTCGCCGACAAGCTGGTCCCCCGTCAGAACCGCATCCACACCCGGCATCGCAAGCGCCGCGCTCGCATCAATCCCCGTCACCTTCGCATGCGCATGCGGCGAGCGCACAAACGCCGCGTGACCCATCCCAGGAAGAACCATGTCGTCCGTATACCGGCCCTTGCCCGTTATGAAGCGCTTGTCTTCCTTGCGAAGCGCACGTGCGCCAATCCCCTCAATCGCCATCTTCTCTCTCCCAAAACCAAAATCCGGAAACGCACACCAGACAAACGCACCCTCTCCTCAAGAGCCTCGCAAACCGGGCCGTCCCGCCGTCTCAAAAGCGCGGAAAAACCGCACTCAAAACAAACCGAAAACCCTACTCGGCAGCCTGCGCCATCCCCGCCATCTGGTCCGACGCCGCCTTGATCGCCTTGACGATGTTGTGATAGCCCGTGCACCGGCAGATGTTGCCCTCAAGCTCGTCTCGGATCGTCGCCTCGTCCAGATTGCCGGCACCGTGACGGTTGATCATGTCAACCGCGCTCATGATCATACCCGGCGTGCAGAAACCGCACTGAAGACCGTGATGCTCCCGGAACGCTGCCTGAACAGGATGAAGCGAAGCCGCAGACCCGATCCCCTCAAGCGTCACAACATCAGACCCATCAGCCTGCGCCGCCAACAACGTGCACGACTTAACAGCCTTCCCGTCAACATGAACAACACACGCACCGCACTGCGACGTGTCACAACCAACATGCGTCCCGGTCAGACCACGAACATCACGAATAAAAGAAACAAGCAACGTCCGGTCCTCAACATCAGCAGAAACAGACTTACCGTTCAAAACCATCGATACCTTCGACATAAATTCCTCTCCCAGTAGAAGCTTCCAGGGCCCCGATCGCAGGCCCGAAACTCGAAAATCCGGCTCAGCGCCGGTATGTGTTCAATTCGCGCGCACCTTCAGAACGCGGCGGCCAGGATGATGACCACGGCGCCCAGACCGACAAGACCCCAGATCAGCGGGCCGCCGAAGACCCGCTCGTTGGCCGCGGCCTGAGGTTCCATGGGCCTGGCGGGCTGCGTTTCCACCGCCGCGGCGGCCGGCATGGACACTTCTTCCGGAGCGCTGTCTTCCGCGAATGCCGCTGGCTCCTCCGCCGGGGCCGCGCCGGACGCGGGCGCTTCCTGATCCGCCACCGTGTCGGAAAACTTGGTGAAGAAGTCCTCGGCCATCTTTTTCGCCGTCGAATCGATCAGGCGGCTGCCGAGCTGCGCCAGCTTGCCGCCGACCTGGGCCTTGGCTTCGTAGGTGAGCAGCGTTCCGCCATCCGCGTCTTCAAGCCTGACGTCGGCTGCCCCCTTGGCAAACCCGGCAACGCCGCCCTTGCCCTCGCCCACGATCGTGTAGCTCTCCGGCGCATTGATGTTCTCAAGCGTCACCGCACCCTTGAACTTCGCCTTGACCGGTCCGATCTTCGTCGTCACGGCGGCATTCATTTCCGTCTCGGATGTCTTTTCCAGGCTCTCGCAACCGGGTATGCAGGCCTTCAGCACTTCGGGATCGTTGAGGGCTTCCCACACCTTCTGCCTGCCGGCCGGTATCAACCTGGTACCGGAAATATCCATAGTGTCCTCCCACCCGAATATCTTCAAATTGTTTGCATGGTAGAAAAGAACAGTGGCGGTTGGCTGTACAGTGTACTTTAGGGTCAGGACCCATTCATCTGGATGAATTGGTAGGGATGAATTTGTTCGGATACGAGGCGCAAAGCTGCAGGAAACCGTCCGGTTTCCAAGGATTTGCAACGATGTTGCCGGGCAAATTCACCCTATCCCTCAGGGAGGCAAAAACAGCTTCGATCTGCACCGTCAAACCGCTCAACCGGGCAGGAAGCCCGCTTTTCGCGCTTTTCCTCGCAGCTCATCGCCGTTTGCTGCGCCAATTCAATCAAATGAATGGGTCCTGATCCTAGGCCCGGGTGAGGCCTGCTTTACAAGCTTCTCCTTCAAGAGCTACAAATTGGCCTTGGCGGCGGACATCGCGACCCAAGAAGATGCCGGCGCCGGGAGGAGACATTGAACCCGAGATCAGGGACGCGGCACGCGTGCGGTGTGGAGGTCGTGACGACCAGCCAGCCGCACGACCACTCATTCTGGGTTGATATCGGCGCGGCCGCACGGTCGGAGCAGTTCGGCCTCTGCCTGCTGTTTTTCTCGCAGGAAACGTTTCCGCCGGATCTGATCACGTCGAAAATGAGCGAATTCGCGGATGGCCTTCCTTACGCCGCCTGTTCGACCGCGGGTGAAATCGGTGTTCCGGGCGGCGACACGGGGCAGTGCCTTGCCGTGCTGTTTCCGAAAGACCGGTTCCTGACGGTGCCGCTGCGGATCCAGGGAATCACCTCTATCGGCTTCGACCGGATCGTGACGCAGGTCAAGGAAGCCCGGCAGACCTTTGAAAACGCGAGCGCGCAGCTTCAAAACGGCGCGCAGGACGGCGACATTTTCGCCATCTGCCTGATCGACGGCATGTCGGTCGTGGAGGAAATGGTCACGGCCGCCCTTCACTGGGCGCTCGAGGATATTCCGCTTCTGGGCGGCTCGGCCGGGGACAGCATGCGGTTCACGCGCACATCGCTCATCCTCAACGGTGCGTGTGGCGACGACTGCGCGATCGTGATCTTTTTCAGGAGCACAGTGCCCTTCAAGATCTTCAAGACGGACAATTTCGTTCCGACGGACCGCAAGCTCGTGGTCACCCGGTCCGATCCGGAACGGCGCATCATCTACGAGTTCAACGCCACCGAGGCGGCGACCGAATATGCCCGCGCCGTCGGCATCGACCCCGGCGCCCTGTCGCCAATGAGTTTCGCGTCCCATCCGCTTGTTGTCCGGGTCGGCGGCGAATATTACTGCCGCTCGGTTCAGAAAGTGAACCCCGACGGGTCCCTGTCCTTCTTCTGCGCCATCGACGACGGCATCGTTCTCACCGTCGCGGAACCCACCGGCATGACGCGCTCGACCAACACCGCGTTCGAGAATGTCGTTCAGGAGATCGGCAGTGTCGATTTCGTTCTCGGCTTCGACTGCGTTCTCCGGCGGATCGATGCGCAGAACCGCCAGGCGACGCAGAGAATTCAGAAGATCTACCAGAAATACAACGTCGTCGGCTTCAACACCTATGGCGAACAGTACCTGTCGATGCATCTCAACCAGACCTTCACCGGCATCGCCTTTGCGAGGCAGGAATCGAGCGCGGGAGATCAGTCATGAGCCTGTCCGACATAGATGATGTCATCCGCCTGCAGAAGATCAATGCGGCCCTGGTCGACCGGGTCGAACAGGCCATGGACCAGCAGCGGAACGCGTTTTCGCTTTTCCAGACCGCGATCTCGCTGGAAGGACAGGTCAGGCGCCGCACGGACGAACTGACGACCGCCCTCCACCGTCTTGAAGAAACGAATATCGAGCTCGCCCGCCAGAAGGACATTTCAGAGCGCGCCAACCGTTCGAAAACACAGTTCCTGGCCGCTGCGAGCCATGACATCCTGCAACCGCTCAATGCAGCCCAGCTGACGATCTCGTCCCTTTACGATCTGCAGGCATCCGACCAGGCGCGGTCCATGGTCAACCAGGTCGAACGCTCGCTCGACACGATGAACGAGCTGCTGCGCACACTGCTCGACATTTCCAAGCTCGACGCCGGGGTCACGATGCCCCGGTTCGCGTCCGTGCCGATCCCGCCGATCCTTTCCAGTCTTCTGTCCGACCTGCGCCCGATCGCCGAGAAGAAGGGCCTGCGCCTTCGCGTGGCCGTGACCAACGACTGCGTCTACACCGACCGGCTCATGCTGCGGCGCGCCCTGCAGAACCTGATCAGCAACGCGATCCGCTATACCGACCGGGGCGGTGTCCTGATCGGGACGCGCAGGCAGGGCGACGACATCGCAATCGAAGTGATCGATACCGGACCCGGCATTCACGAGGACCAGCAGGAAAAGATCTTCGAGGAGTTTCACCGGGGACCGCTGCCTCAGGGCGATGCCGAACACGGAACAGGGCTCGGGCTCGGGCTCGCCATCGTCCGGCGGCTGATGACCGCGCTCAATCACGAGGTCAGCGTCCGCTCGACGCCCGGCAAGGGAAGCGTGTTCCGCATCCGCGCCAAGCGCACCGACGCGCCGCCTTCCGTTATCCACGCCGCACCGGTGGCGCCGGTTTCGGCGCATTCCAATGCCAATCTCGCGGGAAAGAAAATACTGGTCATCGAGAATGACCCGGCGGTGCTGGAAGCGATGGCGGGCCTTTTGTCGAACTGGGGCTGCCTCTACAGGATTGCCCGCTCGACCTCGCAATCGATCGCGGCGCTTGATGGCGGCGACTGGCTGCCGGACCTGATCATTGCGGACCATCACCTGGATTTCGGCGACCTGGGAACGGACACGCTCGAACGGCTGTTCGATATCCTCCCGGCGCGTGTCCCGGCGATCCTGGCAACGGCCGATGCCTCGCAGGCCCTCAGCGAACGCGCCAAGCATCTGGGTGTCGAGCACCTGCCAAAGCCCGTGAAGCCTGCACAGTTGCGCGCCCTGGCGACGCATCTGGTCAATTCGAACAAGTAGGGTGCACCAAGATGTCCCGCTTCAGGGCATCCGCGCTCAGCTGTGATGTCTGGAAGGCGTCTGCGCCTCTCCGGAAATCATCGCGTCGAAAGGACCGGTGGACCCCAGTGCCTCGAGTTTCTTGACCTCGATCACCGCCTGTGTCCGGCTGGCCACGCACAATTTCCTGAGGATTTCCGACACATGCGCCTTTACGGTCGTCTCGCCTACCTGCAGCTCATAGGCGATCTGCTTGTTCAGCAATCCGTTGCAGATCATGCGCAGGACCCGGATTTGCTGGGGCGTCAGGCTGGACAGCCGTTCGATCATCTTCCTGGTCTGATCGTCGAGCGGCTCGTCGTCCGGGTCGGTGTAGGTTTCCGGCAGGTAGGTCGCGCCGTTCATGACCTGCTGGATCGCCTCGGCCAGCGTTGTCTTCTTGGAAGACTTGGGAATGAAACCGGCGGCCCCGTAGGCCATGACCTGCGCGATGATCGGGGGTTCCTCGGCGCCAGACACCACCACGACGGGGAGCCGCGGATAGTGCGTGCGCAAATGCAGCAGGCCATCCATGCCCTTCACCCCGGGGATCGACAGATCCAGAAGGGCGAGATCAAATCCGGCATCGTCATCCAGCAGTGCACAGGCATCATCCAGCGACGCGGCATCAAGCGTGTCGGAATTCGGATAGGCAAGTTCCACGGCGCTGTGAAGCGCTTCCCGGAAGAGGGGATGATCGTCGATGATCAGGAACTTGGTTGCACCTTCAGCCTCGATAGACATTTTCGTGTGCCTCCCGGTTTCGGACGATGGATGCATTGAAGACCCGCGACCGCGCAGCCCGGCGCGAAGAACGGTTCGCTTCCGGCGGGCAGCCCGCCGGAAGCAACAGATCATACCGGCCTAGTTCGAGGATGCCAGCTGCTTGGGCAACTTGAACACCCAGATCGATCCGCCCTGGTTCAGGTAGTTCACCTTCTTGGCGACTTCACCGCCCCAAAGCGGAACGGCACCGCCCCAACCGGACGAGATCGCGATGTACTGCTCACCATCCATGTCCCAGGTGATCGGCTGACCGACGATACCGGAGCCCGTCTGGAAGGACCAGAGCTCTTCGCCGGTATCGGCATCGAACGCCTTGAACTGGCCTTCCGGCATCCCGGTGAACACCAGGCCGCCGGCCGTGGTCATGACGCCACCCCAGAGCGGGGCATTGTTCTTGTGCTCCCACTTGATTTCACCGGTGTTCGGATCGACCGCCTTCAGGGAGCCGATATAGTCCTCGAAGATCGGCTTGATGGTAAAGCCGGATCCGAGATAGGCAGCGCCCTTCTTGTAGGTGATCGGCTCGTTCCAGATGTCCATGCCCCATTCGTTCGAGGGAACGTAGAACAGGCCGGTATCCGGATTGTGCGCCATCGGCATCCAGTTCTTGCCGCCAAGAAACGAGGGAACGGCGAAGACCACTTCACCCTTCTTGCCGTCGGCGGCCTTGCTCGGGTCGCCCGGACGATTGTTCTCGACGAATTTCGGGCGGCCATCCTCGCCAATCCCTTCGGCCCAGCTGATCTGCTTCACGAACGGCCATGCGTCCACGAAAGCACCGTCTTCCCGGTTAAGGACATAGAAGAAGCCGTTCCGGTCCGCGGTCGCGTAGCGCTTGTTGCCGCTGGCGTCGACGAAGGGAATGACTTCGTTCACGCCGTCGAAGTCCCAGCCTTCGCGGGGCGTGGTCTGGTAGTGCCACTTGATATCGCCGTTTTCCGGATTGATGCCGATCCGGGACGCCGCGTAAAGATTGTCGCCTTCCGTTCCCGACGGATTTCCGGCTGCGCGCAGCCAGCTGTTCCAGGGAGCAGGGTTGCCAGCGCCGAAGACAAGCGTATTGGTGTCCTTGTCGTAGGTGCCGCCGAGCCAGGTAGCCCCGCCGCCGGTCTTCCACATATCACCCGGCCAGGTGGCATTCAGCGTCCCGGTCATGGTGCTTTCTTCGCCCTTGAACGTGCCCATGTGGCCTTCAATGACGGGCCGGGTCCAGACCAGTTCACCCGTTTCCGCATCACGAGCCTGAACCTCGCCGACGATGCCGAACTCGCCGCCGGAGTTGCCGGTCACGATCAGTCCGTTCACGATCACCGGAGCCGCGGTATAGGAATATCCGGCCTTGTAGTCGGCGATCTTCTTGCGCCAGACGACATCACCGGTTTTCAGGTCGAGCGCCACGATGCGCGCGTCCAGCGTTCCGAAATAGATCTTGTCGCCGTAGATCGCCGCACCGCGGTTGACGACATCGCAGCAGGGCAAAATGCCCTCCGGCAGACGCGCGTCGTACTGCCAGATCTCCTCGCCGGTTTTCACGTCGATCGCGTAAAGACGCGAATAAGAACCGGTAATGTACATGACGCCGTCATAGATCAGCGGCTGGGTTTCCTGACCGCGCTGTTTCTCGCCGCCGAGCGAAAACGCCCAGGCCGGCACGACGTTTTTGACATTGTCCTTGTTGATGATTTTCAGCGGTGAAAAGCGCTGCTGGTGCCGCCCCATGCCGTTTGTCAGAACGCTGTCGGTGTTGGTCGCGTCATTCGCCAGATCTTCTTCCGTAACGTCGGCATGCGCCCCGGTCATCGCGAGCGCACTGACCGCCGCCATTGCGAGAAACTTCCTCATCCTGTCTCCTCCCAGATTCAGTTCGGACAGAACGGCGCGTCCGGATCACAGATCAAAAAACGTTGCCGCCGCCTCCCTGATTTTCAGTCTAGTGGAAGTGTCATCGCTGGAGAATTGCACCATAGTGCACCTCATAAAGGGCAGAAACCCGGGACATTTTGAAAGTGCACTGCAGCAACGTCCGGGGATTCAAGCCGGTCGGCCGGTTTTGAAGATCCGGACGCCACGAGCATCAAGTTCCGCTAACGGCGTTTTGAATTGGCTCCCGTGCCGGTGCGCTCTAACGTGCCGTCGACATTTCTTGACGAACCGGAAACTCGCGATGAAATCCACGGCGCTTTTTGCCATCCTGTTTGTCCTCGCCGGTGCTTCTGCCACCCTGATCGCAACCGCCGACACCATGCCATGCGGCCTCGACGAAGCCTGCAGCGTCGGCGAACGGGTCTACCGCGCCAAAGCGCCGGAAGGATGGGACGGTAAGGAACCCCTGCCCGTCCTGATCCACTTTCACGGATGGAAACGCGATTCCAAACATCCGCTCAAGAACCCGAAGGTGCTGAATGCCATTGACGGCAACGGCGCCCTGCTGGTCGCACCGGAAGGACTGCACCGGACCTGGGATTTCTGGGAGCGGGACAATCGGGACGTGCCCTTTGTCCGCGCCGTTCTGGAAGACGTTGCCAAACGCTTCCCGATCGACGGAAACCGGATCTACGCGACAGGATTTTCCTACGGCTCCGCGATGGCCTGGCGTGTCGCTTGCGATGCCGGCGATCTGATCGCGGGCATCCTGCCTGCGGCCGGTACGCTTTACAGACAGGACGCGATCAGTTGCCCGACCGGGCCTGTGAATGTCATGCATGTACACGGCTTCAAGGACAATGTCATGAAAATGCCGCGTGGGCAGGACGGTGACCCCAATGTTGCCGTCGACCTGTGGCGCCGCACCAATCTGTGTGCTGCCGGACCCGACAAAAGCGAGATCGTCAACGGGCATGACTGCCGGACGTGGTCAAACAGCTGTCAGAGTGGCAAGGAGGTGATGCTGTGCGTGCATGACCGCGGCCATATCGTTCCAAAGGGCTGGATCGACAATGCGCTGGACCTTGCGCTTCAACGCTACAGGCTAAATCCCGGGGTCCATGGTTCGAAATCCAGGGAGCCGGACAGTGCCAGCGCAGCAGCGCTTGCGAACTAATCAACCTCCGTCGAGCAATTCCAGAAGCCGCTCATCGGAGAGCCCTTCGAGATGAAGGATTGCCTCGTAGGGATCTCCGGTCAGACCGAGAACTCTCGCGAATGCAGGCTCCGTCTTCATACCGCCCCGCTTCAGGCTGATGATCTGCTGGCGCAACCGTGGCTGCAGTGCCAAAAGCCTTTCCTCGACGCGAAAATGGCGAACGCCCCATTGTTTTTCTGTCGCGGTTTTCTGGCAGAAAATCTCGATTTCCCATCCGCAGGCAAAAAACGATGCGATGGCCGCCGGGTCGGGCAGATGATCCGCAGTCCGGATCGAAAAGAATTTCATCGCTCCGAATGCGCTGCGCACAGCGTGATCGAACCTGCCGAGATCTGGCGCGGAACAGGCAACGTCAATGTCGCTCGTGGCCGTCGCGATACCAAGAGGCGGTGTTCCGATGACGATCGGATCGAACTCCGCAAGCAGGTGGAGCAGATCTAGCTTGGCGACAACATCAACGTAGAACGGTTTCATCGCCACTGTTTGCCAAATGACAGGAACACCGGGATCCTGGAGCATCGGGCGATAAGTGTGCACCACTTGACCGAATCTCCTTTGTCTGCTGAGGAGGCGGATTGCGCGCCGCGGTGTTTCCCACCACAAGTGCAATCCAACGATGTCAGCGGGCAAAGGAGACCGGCCCTTCGGGTGATGGAAAGCAGCCCATCGGCAGCGTTGCGCCGCTTGCCCGATGAACCGCATCGCTCTGCGCGACGCGCCTTGCCGAATGAACTGCTTTCCAACATCAAATGATGCAGACTTGTCGCCCGATGCTCTAGTAGATCCTCTGGAATTTCCATTCGTCTGAATCCGGTGTCACGCTCTTCCAGTCGTAGCCGTTGCTGCGAAGTTCTTCGGCCGTCTTGAACCCCTGTTCGGCCGAGCGGTCGATAAACTCCCTGCCGAGATCCATGTTCTGCTCGACACCGTATCCGCGCAGCAGGTCGAGGCCATAGTTGAATTCGCCAACCGGATCGCCCGCTTCCGCAGCCTTCCTGTCCCACGCGGCCGCCGCTTCCGGATCTTCGTCCTGCCCGAGACCATTCTGGTCCATGTAGGCCATCCAGGTCATTGTTCCCGTCCAGCCCTTGTCGGCACAGTTCCGGAAAAGTTTGCGCGCGGCTTCGTGGTCACCCTTCTTGGTCATCAGGTAGCCCTGCGCACAGACGACCATGTCGACATCCCCCTCAAGCGCCCGGGAAAGCGACTTGTTCAGGCTCATTTCATCAGGATTGAGCGTACCGCCGCTGTCGATTTCTTCAGCCTGCGCCACCTGAGCGAGACATCCCGCCGCAAGCAAAGCCGTAACAAAAACCGGTTTCATGTCCGGGCCTCCATGTTTTCAAACCATGCCCAATGCGCTCATGCCTTGCGCCGAACGATACCGCGTGCCGGATCATACCCCAAAATGCTCAACCCGAGAAACACGGCGAAGGCGAGCAGAACCCAGACGAGCGCCATGCCGTTGAACTGGCCGTAAAGCGCAAAGCGGATCAGTTCGACGCCATGGGAGAACGGGTTGAAGGCGCAGATGTCCCTCAGCAACGGCGAAGCCTCCGCCATCTTCCAGAGCGGATAGAGTGCCGTCGACAGGAAGAACATCGGGAAGATGACGAAGTTCATCACCCCGGCAAAGTTTTCCAGCTGGTTGATGGTGCTGGACAGCAGAAGCCCGAGCGCACCCAGCATCAGCCCGTTCAGGATCAGCGCAGGCAGGACCGCGACATATCCGGCAAATGAAAAATCTATGCCCGTCAGCGCGGCGATCGCCAGAAAGGTATAGACCTGAAAGATCGATATGGCGGTGCTGGCGAAAAGCTTGCAGAAGAGCAGCCACCAGCGCGGGATCGGACTGGTCAGGAGCAGGCGCATCGATCCCATCTCGCGGTCGTAGACGAGGCTGAGGGATGATTGCATTCCGGAGAACAGCTGGATCATGCCGCACAGGCCTGGAACGATATAGACCTCGTAGGTAATGTAGGTCTGATAGGGCGGCTGGATCGACAATCCAAGTGCCGCGCGGAACCCGGCAGCGAACACGATCAGCCAGACGAGCGGCCGGACGATCGCCGCCAGAAAACGGCCCCGCTGAGACACAAATCTCGACGCTTCCCGATGCACGATGGCGACGAGGCAGATCAGCGCCGCTTTCATTCGACGCCTCCCGTCATGTCCAGGAACCGCGACTGCAAGGACACGCCTGCGGCGATGTCGGCAGCATGGCCATCGGCAAGAACAACACCCTTGTGCAAAACGACAAGGCGGTCGTGATCCCGGACTTCGTCCACGAGATGCGTCGCCCAAAGAACGCTCAGGCCCTGCTCCTCTGCCAGGTCGTGAACATGTCCGGTAATCGCCTGTCTGGTCGCAGCGTCCAGTCCGACGGTCGGTTCGTCCAGCAACAACACCTTGGGTTCGTGAATCAGCGCGCGGGCGATTTCCATGCGGCGCCGGTGCCCTCCGTTGAGTGCCCGGACCTTCTCGTTCATCCGCTCGCTCATGCTGACCCGCTCCAGCACGGCCTGGATGCGCCTGTCGGCAAGCGCACCCGAAATTCCGTGGAGCGCCGCGAAATATTTCAGGTTGCGCCCGACGGTCAGATCCAGATCGAGGGTCGGCTGCTGGAAGACGACGCCGATTTGCGCCAGGGCTTTTCGCGGCGCGCGCGACAGGGAGTGCCCGTCCAAGCTGACATCGCCCGCGTCAGGCACGAAAAGGCGTGTCAGGATCGAAAAAAGCGTGCTTTTCCCTGCGCCGTTGGGGCCGAGAAGAGCACAAAAAGTCCCCTCTCCCAGAGAGAAGCCGACGTTGCTCAGCGCCGCTTTCTTTCCGTAGGAATGCGTGATGCCCTGAACGCTCAGGCGCGCTGTCACTTGATGGTGATCTCCAGTTTCTGCAGGTCGCTGCCGGGAACGCCAAAATGGAAGGTTCCGGGCTTGATTGCAAGAAAACTGATTTCAACCGTTCCGGCTTCGTCGAATTCAAGACTGTCGACGCCAAGCGGGCGAATTTCGATACCCTCAATGACGATCTCGTCGATCCAGATCGCCCTGAAGAAATCAGCGCCCGCCAGGGCCAGTTCCTGACTGCCATCGGCCTCGATCTCGATCTCGTAGTAGGTTCCCGATTTCAGGTCCAAAGTGCCGCTTTCATTGAGCGGTGTTCCTGCGGACAAGGTCAGGGGTGGAAGATCCTCGCGGTTGTCTCGCGACATGATCCCGGCGGCTCCGAAGGCCGGTGCATCGTCGTCGTCATCATCTCCATCGGCGACAGCCGGAGCGGACACGAGCGCGAAGGCGGTGACGCAGGCAAGCAAGAATTTCATGGTTTCCTCCCGGTTCAATTAATTCGTCGGCCGGTACGCCGCGCCCCACGGGAAGCGCCCGACCTTGATCGTCTTGACGGGAGCCAGCTCCGCGACGTCGATCACGGTCACGTCTCCGGAGACTCCATTCGTCGAAAAGAGCAGGCTTTCATCGCCGTTGAACGCAATGTGCCAGACCCGGCGGCCCACCAGGATGTAATCGGTGACCTCATAGGTTTTCGGATCGACGACGGCGATGTGGTTCGACGGTCCGAGCGCCACGAAGACATGTTTGCCGTCCCTGGTCATCTCGAAACCGACCGGCTGCACCCGGTCGGGGTGAATGCCCTGGATCTCGAAATTGATCTTGGCCTTTTCCGTCTGGCTTTCCCGGTCGAAAACGGTGATCGTGCCGCCGATTTCCGAACTGACCCACAGCTCCGATCCGTCATGGGTGAATTCGGCGTGGCGTGGACGCTGATCGACAATCGTGTTGGCGAACAGCTCCTGCGTGTCCGTATCGATCCAGTGCGCCATGTTGGTGGTTTCGGAGGTGGTGATCGCGATCTTGCCGTCCGGCGAAACCGCCATGCCTTCAGGCTCGATGCCGACGTCGATCTGCGCGATGACCTTGCGGGTTTCGGTATCGACCACGGTCGTGATCGCATCATCCTCGTTGGCGATATAAAGATGCCTGTTGTCCGGGTGCAGGACGAACTGTTCGGGATCCTCGCCAGACGGCAGTTCGTGCAGGACCTTGCCTGTTTCCGGATCGATCACCTGGACCGTGTCGCTGTCGGACGCGCACAGGTAAAGGACCGAATGGTCGATGGCGAAGGTGATCCCGCGCGGACGCTCCCCCACCTCGATCGTCCGGACGACCTCGAGCGTGTCGATATCGATCACGCTGATGGTGTCGTCCTTTTCGTTGGAGACCCAGATCTCATCCGCTGCGGCGGCAGACAGTCCCAGACCGAGCGCAAGCCCGGCAACCGTCAAGTACGTACGCATGGTTTACTCCCTGAATGCGGTGCAGGCGCTTTCCGCCTCGTCTATTCCGAGCGTATCGAGCTCGGTTCTTTGATGCAGGAACCCTTCGAACGGAGCCTGGGCCACGACCGCCCGGGGATGCGTCAGGGAGATCGGCTGGCGCATCTGCCCGTTCCACGTCCGGAAGGTCTGAGGCCGGCCCTTGAATCCGGCAAGTTCGAAATCTTCCGACAACAGGTAGTCGCGGATTGCGGCGGCTTCGGCCTGATTGGTCCGCGTCACGGCTTCGCCGATGGCGCGCACGGCCGCCCAGGCGGCATAGTCCACGGGCCGCATCGGCCTGTCCGCCGTCTCCTGGAAGCGGTTCTGAAGCTGGGCGGCGCCCCATTGCTCTACCGTACGGTCCCAGGCGGCCGGAACCAGTCCTTCCGTGCCCGCCACAGGACGCGGCTGCCAGGCATTGAAGGGCACATAGCGGCCAAAGTCATCGGTCTCGTCGGCAACGACAAGCAAATGATGCTCGGGGAAATCCTGCGTGAACAGGGGCAGTTCCTGAAAGGCGGTGCGGCGCATGTCGGCATCGACATCCCAGATCTTGCTTGCGCGGATCCTGATCCCGAACTTCTGAGCGGAGGCTTCAAGCGCCTTGGCGAAGGCCTGATCCTTCGGATTGGGGCCGGCAAGCACGACCCAATCCACCCATTTCCTGCGGACACCGAACTGGGCCAGTGCATCCGTCAGCATCGCACGCGAGGGCAGCGTGTGAAGAACGTTGGCACGGCAGGATGCATCTCTCAGGCCGATGTCCGGCGACCCGGCGTTGAAGAGAACCGCCGCGCCTGCTTCGGGCAGGTCTGCCAGCGCGAGCAGGTCCTCTCCCGGCGCCTTGACGATGATGAATGGGGTGACGGCAAGCAGCTCGCTCGCCGCTGCGAGGAAATCGCCATCCTCTTCCACGATCCTCGTTTCCAGGCTGTAAATCTGCTTGAGGAACCGGCCGGTCGTCGCATTGTCCTTTAGGCCAACCTCCGCCCCCGCCAGACCTTCGTCTTCGGGCACCGGATCGAGATTGGAAAGCACCGGCGGCTGCGGTTCAACCTTTTCAAGATATCCAATAGTCACCGCGACTTCAGCATATGCCGCACTGCAACAAATCCATAATATTACTAAATAATTCGCAATCGTCCTGACGACCATAAGACGGTTCCCGGCACTCCGAATACACGCGATCTTCTACTTGTTCAAAGGTTAGTCTGAAGACTGTCCGAAGGGCAAGGAAACGGGACTTGTCCCTTGGTACAATAGCGCCTTCGGAAGAGCTGTGCGTATCTAACCGCGATGATCTCGGGAGGAGAGAACTCATGAATTTGCGCAAATGCTTGCTCGGCATCTTTGCGGCCGGAACCGCCCTTTCCCTGACCTCGCTCGATCCGATGGGCCGGGTGGAAGCGCACGGCGATGTCGCCCCGCAGGCCGTCGACACGGCAGGCCTTCCCGATCTCGGCGAGGAGTGGCTTGCCGAAAATCCCTGGCGCGATCCCGACAGTGAATTCTGGGCGCTCGCGATCAAGGTTGGCGCATCCGGCTACAACCAGAACTGCGCGCGTTGCCACGGTCTGGAAGTGATCTCCGGCGGGCTTGCACCCGATCTGCGCTATCTCGAAGCCGATGACTACGGTGACGAATGGTACCTCGAACGCTACCAGCAAGGTTACACGCAGAACGGCATCACCAAGATGCCGGCCTTTGGCGAATTGCTGGGCCAGGAGGCTGCCTGGGCCATCCGGACCTATGTTGAGACACGGCCGGACGAGGGCGCGCTCGACCCGCATTCGGAGCGGCTGAAAGCGATACGTGACCAGATCAAGGAACTGGCGGACACGACTTCGGCAGCGGACGCGGAAAACACCGTTGCACCGCTTCGAACTGAAATGTCGGAAATCGCCGATTCGCTGGAAACGGGATCCGGTGCGCCGAAAGCCGATTCCGTTGCCTCGCGTGCGGTGTTGCAATTGGACGGGTCCGATGAAAGTCTGAAGAAGACTGCAGAGATACTGACGATCGGACTGTCGGCCGCCCAATAATGATCAGACCTGCGCAAAAAGCCGCACTCGCGCTCCTGGCCATGTTCAGCATGGCCGGGACAAGTGCATTTGCGCAGAACTGCGAGAATGTGCGCTTCGGCGACGAGGCCGAACGCAGGCCGCAGAATGTCGGCCGAGACATCGTCGGCCAGAGTCTTGATGACATTCAGGAACGCGGCACGATCAAGATAGCGGTTTACGAGGATTTCCCGCCTTTTTCCTATAAGGAAGGCGGCGTCCTAAAAGGCGTCGATATCGAGATCGGCAAGCTGATTGCGGCCGATCTCGGCGTCGAGGCCCGGTTCATTGCAACGGCAGCGGACGAAAATGTCGACGGCGATCTGCGCAACAATGTCTGGCGGGGAAAACTCATCGGCGGACAGATAGCCAACGTCATGCTGCACGTTCCCTATGACCGAGAGCTTGGCTGCCGGAATGAAATGGTCGTGCTGAACGGGCAATATTACAATGAGCAGCTGGCGATCGCCTATCGCAAGGACGCCTATCCGGAAGACCCGCCTGTTCCGGCCTATTTCCGTTTCGACACGGTCGGCGTCGAGAACGACACGATTTCGGATTTCTATCTCTCCAGCTTCGCGCGCGGCCAGCTTGTCGCCAACATGAAGCGGTTCCCGACAACGGACGAGGCCATGGCGGCGCTGGCAAACGGCGAGGTCATGGCCGTCATGGCGCCGCTGTCACAGGTCGAACATGCCCTCACCGACGAACTGGCGGTCCACATGCCGCCCTTTCCCGGCCTGGCGAAATCTTCCTGGACGCTTGGCCTCGCCGTCAGACACAACTGGCGGCCGCTGTCCTATGCCGTGGATGACGCCATCCGCTATGCCGTCGAGGACGGACGGATGGCAAAGATCTTCGAAGACTACGGTCTGAGCTATACCAGGCCGGACTGGTGACCGGCAGGCCGTTCCGGCGTGCGATCATTTTCGGTTCCGTCAGAGGCGGATCACCCGGCCATCTTGATCCTCGAACCAGATCGCTGTTGCAAGCCCTTCGGCGACCGTCTTTTCCGCGAGGTCCGGTGTCGTCGTGAGCGCCAGCGCCGTCGACAATCCGTCGGCCGCTGCGGCCGTTTCCGCATGGACGGTGACCGACCGCCACCGCGGCTCGCTTCCGCCGGGGCCGGGCTGAACAATGTGGCCGCTGCCGTTCTGAAAGCGTGTTCCCCGAGGCGAAGATGTCGCTACTGCTGAATGACGAAGTTCCAGCATGTCGAGCACGGCGCCACTTGCGCCACCGATGCCGATACGGGCGGATCTCGAGCCGGCGCGGTATTCACCGACATGGACAAGATGCGGATCAAAGCCGTGCGCGTTCAGGACATCGCTGACACGATCCGTCGCAAAACCCTGGGCGATCCCGTTCAGTGTCATGGCCATGCCGGGTATCGAGAAGGAGAGCTCCGTGCGGTTCCGGCGCAGCTTGGTCCAGCCGATCCGTTCGGCAAGCGATTGACGCTCTTTCAGCGACAGCTCTTGCTCAGTCCTTGCAAGGGCCACCATCAGAGGCTGCACTGTCGGGTCGAACAGGCCGTCGCTCGCCCCGTGGATCGTGTCGACAATCCCCATCAGGCGCGCGAATTCAGGTGGCATTCTTAGACTTCCACCAGCGTTCAGCCGATTGAGCGCCGAAGCGGGCAGGTAAAGCGAAAACAGGTTTTCCATGCGCCGGATCGTGTCGCGGGCGGCAAGGACGGCCTGTTTCGCACGATCCCGGTCCGCGCCGTGCAGCCTGATCTCCGCCTCCGCGCCGAGCGCGCGCCCGCGCCAGACGACCGGTTCGGCGCGCGCGGCCGACAATGGGATTGCCGACGCCATGCATCCGGCCATGATCGTCAGGAAACGGCGCCGGGTCGTCATCAAAGCTGCCTCCCGCGCCTGGCCAGGATCAGCGGGACACACTGTTTGTCGTCGTCATGGATCGTCACGCAATCCAGGCACTGGAAACATTCGTCGTAGCGAATGCCACCCGTCGGCTTGATTGCATTGTAATTGCATTTCACGCGGCAGAGCTGGCAGGGGCTGCCGCAGGCCGCCCGCCTCGGGATCCAGCTGCGCAATCTCAGGAAACCCCCGATGGCCATGACCGCCCCAAGCGGACAGATGTAACGGCAGAAGCCCTTGAACACCATCATGCTGAGCGCAAGCAAACCGACGCAATAAAGAACGTAGTACCACTCGCGCACGAAGAATGTCGTGATGGCCGTCTTGAACGGTTCGACCTCGATGGCGGCGTCAAGATAGGACGGGGCCACGAAGATCAGCGCGATCATGCAGGCGAGGATGACGTATTTCAGCTTCACCAGCCAGCGGTCGATCCGGTCCGGCACCCGGATTTGCGGCAAGCGCAACAGACGGCCGATATGGTGCATGAATTCCTGCATGGCACCGAACGGACACAACCAGCCGCAGAAGAAGCCGCGTCCCCACAGGACGAAGGTCACGATCACGACGGCCCAGATCAGCAGCGAAAACGGGTCGTAGAGGAGGAACGCAAGGCTTTGCCCGTCAAACACACCGCGCACGACACCAAGCACCGTCGCAATCGAAAGCTGGCCCTGGCCCCACCAGCCGACGAAACCGATCACCCCCGCCAGAACGGCGAGGCGAAAGGCCGTGTAGTAGCGAAAACCCGCCAGCTTCGACTGACCCAGGAAAAGGAGCGGCACCAGCATGGCAAGACCGCCCGCCAGAACGATCAGGTCCCCGGAGCGGGCATCCATGGCCTGACGCCAGACCGGCACCGGCGCCGGCGGTTCGTCGCGAATGAAAAAACGTTCGTCGGTCTTGTGCGGAATGCTGAAGTCGACCGTTCCGACTTCCGGCCTGAAGGACCCGTGCTCCCGCACCGCGCGTACCGACAAGGACCACTCGCTGGTCGGATCGAAACCGAGGCGGCGGTCCGTGCGCAGGATCATGGCGTATTCGCCGGGGATGCCGTCACGCAATTCGACATCGAGATCGGCATCGCGCAGCGAGATCGGCAAACCGTTCTGTCTTGCCGTGATCAGGTCGGGGCTGGTGTTGCGGACAAAATCCTCCGTCACCAGACCATGGCGCCCGGCGTCGATCACCAGGAGCGGCTCATCTTCCGGAGACAGCTCCCGGAAATTTTCAAGCTGACGCAGGCTGTCCGGTTCAAGGATCGCTTCGGCGATTGCAGGCGGGCCGAGATCAACCACCCAGAGATCGAGATAGACTGCGTCCGGTTCGTCCTTTGCCAAGGGGTCGTCATCGGCCCAGATGGTATCCGCGAACGCCTCATCGACTTCCCGGTTGGTGACGATCCGGCGGCCGGCAATTCCCTCCTTGACCAATTGTTCCCAGGTCAGCTCTTCGGTGTAGTCGAGATCCGGCTCGGCCGCCGCACGGCCGCCAATGCCCTGCATCTTTTCGCGGGCGACCTTGAGGGCCGCAGCAAGAAGGGTTTCATGGGCGATCCGCACACTGGCCGTCGCCTTGGTGACACCGTCCAGATAGACCAGTGATGAACCGCTTCCCCCGTCGCCGTAGGGAACACCAATCACGAGGCTATCGGTAATGGAATAGCCCTTGTATTGCGCGATGAAATCCTGAAACGGCGCCTCCCCGAGGCCGGAGACGAAGATCGGCTCGTTGTGGGAAACGATATCGACGTCGATCAGCCGCCCTTCCAGCGTCAGTATGACGAAGAGATTGATCGGAGCGCCGGAAAAGCCCGGCAGCGGCGCAAGGTGCTGTGTCTCGAAGGCATAGCCTGCCACCCGGCCGTCGAGGTTGATCAGTTCGTAGACATCGCCCTCAATGAGATCGCCCAACTGGTAAGGTGGCTGGATATAGCGGGCGGCGTCTTCCCGCTCCAGTTCCAGGGCGCCCGCCAACGAGACGGCAAACAGGAGTATCGCGGCCGCGCAAGCCAACAGCTGCGCCAGCACGCGACCCGTCCCTCGCGTTCCTGGGTGTCTCTCCTCCATGGTTCGCAGTTTTTCCGCACGGCTCAGCTGACGCAACTGTCCTTTAGTGCAGAGTGGAGGGTGCCGGTTCGCACAAACGGGCAGCCTCACATGACGACTGCGACGACCGCGAGGCAATCCCCGGACTTGATGAGCCCGGGAAAATGCCGGGCCATGAGAATGCCGGACCGCCCGGCCCGGTAGTCCGCCGGAGCAACGCCCGTCCTGGCGACCGGCCAGACCCTGGCGACCACGTCTCCCTTCGAGACGGTTTCACCGAGATCGACCAGCGGCTCGATCATGCCGTCGCTTTCGCTGAAGACGAAACAGTCGCCGTCGGGCATATCCAGGGAAATGCTCGCGTCCAGCTGAACTTCGCCCCGCAGGACACCGGCATGTTTCAGAAGATTGCGAACACCCCTTTTCGCGATCGCAGCCGAACGGGCCGTTGCCGTGCCGCCGCCGCCGAGTTCGGTCGTCACGAAGATCTTGCCCTTTTCCTCGACCGCCGTGTCGTACATGCCGGTGCTGTCGATCTCGAGCATGATCGCCGTATAGGGCGCGTTGAAGGCACGGGCTGCCGCGACGCATGCAGCCTGCTGGTCCTTGTCGTCCAGAACATGCGCGGACGCAAACGGCAGGAAGTCCAGGGTCTTGCCACCTGAATGGAAGTCGAGCACGACATCGGCCATCGGGATCAGGACGCTGTCGAAATAATGCGCGATCTTTTCCGTCACCGTGCCGTCGGGCCGCCCGGGAAAAGACCGGTTCAGATTGCCCTTGTCGATCGGAGAAGTTCGCGTTCCAGCCTGAAAAGCCGGATAATTGAACGCGGGCACGATGATGACCCGCCCCTGAACATCATTTTGGGTCAGAGATTGCGCCAGTTCCATCAGCGCGATCGGCCCCTCATACTCATCGCCGTGATTGCCGCCGGTGAGCAGCGCGGTCGGCCCGTCCCCGTTGCGGATCACGGTCACGGGTATCATGACCGAACCCCAGGCGGAATCGTCGCGGCTGTAGGGCAGACGGAGATAGCCGTGATGGACACCGTCCCTGTCAAACGGGATTGTCGGAACGATCGGATTCTGCGCCATGATCAGTCCTTCACGAACAGTTTGCGCGGGACGCCTGCGAGACACTCCGGCGCACCATTGCGAATGACAATGCTTTCGGTGATCTCGAACCCCCAGTCCTCCATCCAGAGCCCGGTCATGAAGTGAAAGGTCATGTTCTCCTCAAGGACCGATGTGTCACCGCTCCGCAACGACATGGTGCGCTCACCCCAATCGGGTGGATAAGACAGGCCGATGGGATATCCGGTCCGATTGTCCTTGGTGATGCCGTATCTCTTGAGAACCGCGAAGAAAGCGTGCGCGATGTCCTCGCAACGATTGCCTGCCCTTGCCGCGTCCAGCCCGGCCTCCATGCCCTCCAGAACGGCCTTCTCCGCATCAAGGAAGGTTTGCGTCGGTTTGCCGAGGAAGAGGGTTCTGGAGAGCGGACAATGGTAACGGTGGTAGGCACCCGCAACCTCGAAAAACGTCCCCTCACCGGATTTCATGGGCTTGTCGTCCCAGGTGAGATGGGGGGCCGCAGCGTCGCTGCCTGACGGGAGGAGGGGCACGATCGCCGGATAGTCGCCGCCGGCGTCCAGATCAGGGTCGTAGCGCAAGCCGGCGTCATAGATGTCCGCGACGAGATCGCATTTGCGCAGGCCCGGTTCCGCCTTGTCGAGAATGCGGGCGTGGATCTTTTCCACCAGCTTTCCGGCCGTGCGCATGTAGGCAAGTTCCTGATCGGATTTGACGGCCCGCTGCCAGTTGACCAGGGCGGTCACATCCTGAAAGGTCGCGTTTGGCAAACCTTTCTGCAGCGCGGCAAAGCTGGCGGCGCTGAACCAGTAATTGTCCATCTCGACGCCGACGCGCAATGATCCGGCGCCGCGCTCCTCAATGCACGCGGCCAGGTAGTCCATCGGATGGCGTTCGGTCGACTGCACATAGTGATCCGGATAGCCGACGATGTTGTCCGGATGCATGAAACAGGTTCGAAACGCACCTTGCGCATCCTGGCCGCGCCCGAACCAGACCGGGTCTCCGTCCAGCCCGAGCAACACGGCCTGATGCACATAGAATGACCAGCCGTCATACCCGGTCAGCCAGGCCATGTTGGACGGGTCGGAGACGATGATGAATTCAACGCCGGCAGCCTCCATCGCATGGCGCGTTTTGGCAATCCTGATTTGGTACTCTTGCCTGCTGAAATGAAGCGTGGGTTCGATCATGTCGCTTTTCCAAATGCGTTATGCGTTGAACAGTGTACCGGCTCCGGCCACTTCTGCGCGTTCCCTCGCGAATGTCGCGATGGCCGTATCCTGAATGCCGGTCCCTGTCAGGTCGCAGATGGTGATCTGCTGCGCATCGGTACGGCCTTTCGCCTTTCCGGCGACGATGTCGCCGAGTTCATCGAATTTGCGGCTTGCCGGGACAATGCCGGCTGAGATCGCATGATGCAGTTCACCGAGCAATTCTGTCTGCGACTGACTGTCGGGGACATAGAGGTCGGCAGCGGTGAGGCAGGCCGGGTCCAGTTCCAGTTTGTGCTCCTGATCCGATCCCATCGCCGTCACGTGATGCCCGGCGCGCAGCCAATCGGCCCGGATCAACGGCTCGGCACTCGGCGTCGTGGTAACGATGACATCCGCTTCCCGGACCGACCCTTCCAGGTCCGACGCGGCACTGACCTCGATACCAAGCGCGGCAGCCATCTCGCTGGCAGCCGCCTGCGCTTTCGCGATGTCCCTTGCCCAGAAGGAGGCTTTCTCGATGGGACGCACGAGGCACAGGGCCTGAAGCTGAAGTTTTGCCTGCGCACCTGCACCGACGATACAGGCCGTCCGGGCGGTTTCGGGGGCCAGGTGCCTTGCGGCCACGGCTCCGGCAGCCGCGGTGCGGACATCCGTCAGGTACCCGTTGTCCAGAAGCAGCGCCTCGACGAAGCCGGTGCGTGCGGAGAACAGCACCATCAGTCCCGATGCGCTCGGCAGTCCCTGTTTCGGATTGTCGAAGAACCCGGACGCCATCTTGATCGCATAGCTGTCGATGCCCGGTACGAAGGCGGTCTTCACGTCCACTTCACCGTGATAGGGGGGGATCAACATGGACATGATCGGCGGCATCTCGACACCGCCGGAAGCCAGAAGTGAAAACGCGCGCTCGACGCAGTCGACGGCCTCGATATCCAGCCTGACACTGTCACGCAGGTCTGCCTCGTTGAGTATCTTGATCTCGGGCAATCCTCAGCCCTCCCCTTCGTGCATCACATCGACGGTTTCCCCGCAGATGATGCGCCTGTGCATGTTCATGTCGATGTTGCAGCCGGTCAGCAATGCCACGACCGGGCCTGACAGGCGCGCTTTCCCCGCTGCGATCGCCGCCAGGCAGACGGCACCTGAGCCTTCGACCACCTGCCGTTCCTCAAAATAGGCATGCCGGATACCGTCAGCGATTTCCACCTCGCTCAGAAGCACGACCTGATCGACAAGGTCGCGGGTGATGCGGAACGTGTACCGGTTGTGAAGACCAATGCCGCCGCCGAGCGAGTCGGCAAGTGTCGGCAACTCCGGCACCTGAACCGGATGGCCTGCGTCCAGCGAAGCGGCCATCGCCGCGCCGCGCTCCATGGACACGCCGATAACCTTTACGTCCGGTTGCTCGGCCTTGACGGCCGCGGCGACGCCCGAGATCAGCCCGCCACCCGACAAGGGCACGAGCACTGTCTCGACCTGCGGAACGTCTTCGAGGATTTCGAGCCCGACCGTTCCCTGTCCCGCGATGATATCCGCATGGTCGAAGGGGGGAAGGAGCGTTAGTCCCTCTTCCGCCACCAGGCGGTCCACCTCGACCTGGGCTTCGTCCTGGGAGACGCCGACGATACGCACCTCCGCTCCGAGCGCCTTGATCCCGTCGACCTTGTTCTGCGGCACGAGGCGGGACATGCAGATGACGCACCTGATGCCGGCCTGTCTGGCCGCATAAGCGAGCCCGCGACCGTGGTTGCCGGTCGAAACGCCGACGACACCTTTGCTGCGGGAGACCTCGTCGAGTGACAGGACCGCGTTGGTGGCGCCGCGCAGCTTGAAACTGCCGGTCGTTTGCAGATGCTCGAGCTTCAAATGGACAGGGGCCCCGCACATCTGCGTGAGAGATGGAGACGGAACGGCAGGCGTGCGCAGGACCGTGCCTGCAATACGATGTCTTGCCTTGATGAAAGCGTCCGCGGCGAGCGGGGAAGAATGCAGGTTCATGCGGCTACTCGGGTTATCCGCCGAAGCGGCGCAAGGTCGCGGAAATTTCCGAAACCGGTCTGGCGATGATGGAAAAGAACTTCGCGCCAGGTCAAGAGCCTGTTTGATATCAGGCGCTTCCGGGCAACCCGAAGACGGTCCGGCTACATCTGGTTCGGCAGGAACAGGACCAGGGCCGGCAGCGACAGGAGCAACAGCAAGCGGATGATGTCCACCATCCAGAACGGCGTGACACCCCTGAAAATGGTCGCGGTCGGAACATCCCGGACCACGGCCCGTAGGACGAAGACGTTCAGGCCGACCGGCGGAGTAATCAGGCTGATCTCGGTCACGACGACCACGATGATGCCGAACCAGATCGGATCGTAGCCGAGCCCGGTCACGATCGGAAAGAAGATCGGAACCGTCAGGAGCAGCATGGACAGGCTCTCGAAAACGCAGCCGAGCGCGATGTAGATCAGGAGAATGATGCACATGACCACCCAAGGCGGCAGGTCATAGGCCGTCACCAGGTTGCTGAGCGCGGCCGGAAGCCCGGCGACATTGACGAAGTTGGAAAAGATCCACGCTCCGATCAGCACGGCAAACAGCCCGGCCGTTGTCATGGCGGTCTCACGCAGGGCGTCGAACGTGTCCGACAGCGACAGGCGGCGACGGGCGATCGCAATCAGAAACGCCCCCATCGCGCCCATTCCGGCGGCTTCCGTCGGAGAAAAACTCAGGTTGAGCGGGGGAATGTCGAAGACGCCATAAAGACCGCCGATGACCAGGAAAAACAGCAGAAGAACCGCCCAGACATCCTTCAACGCGGCCAGTCTTTCCGCGACGCTCGCGCGCGGCCCGGCAGGGCCGGCGTCCGGATCGCGCCAGACCGTGAACTTGACCGCCACCAGATAGAGCACGATGCCGATCAGGCCGGGAATGACGCCGGCGACGAAGAGCTTGCCGATGGAGGTCTCGGTCAGAAGACCGTAGATGACGAGAATGACGGAAGGCGGAATGAGAATGCCGAGCGTCCCTCCCGCGGCGATCGAGGCCGTCGACAGCTTATCGCTGTAATTGAAGCGGCGCATCTCGGGCATGGCGACTTTGGACATGGTTGCGGCCGTGGCAAGCGAGGATCCCGATATGGCGGCAAAACCGCCGCAGGCGACGATGGTCGCCATGGCGAGACCACCGCGCAGGTGACCGAGAAACGCGTTCGACGCGGCATAGAGTTCGCGACTGATACCGGCCTTGTTCACGAACAGACCCATGAGGATGAACAGCGGCACCACGGACAGGCCGTAGTCCTGGCTGGTGTCGATGATCAGGCGTGCCGCCATGGAGATCGAGGCCCGGTAACTGGTCTCGAACATGAACCCGACCATGCCGACAAAGCCCATGGCGAACGCGATCGGAATGCGCAGCATGACCAGAACGAGCACTGCCGCAAACCCGAGAAGACCTTCAAGCATCCGACCCGCCCATCAGTTTCGGTGCAAACAGATAACCGAGGCCCCGGACGACAAGAACGACGGCGGTGATCGCGGTGACGGCAGCAATGAACCAGCCGACGAAATGGAGCGGCAGCCTGAGATATTCCATAACGTCGCCATAGGAGCGGCTGCGCTCGGCCAGAACATAAACGCGTTCCGCCGGCCAGATCAGGATGACACCGCAGAACAGGTTGGTGAAGGCATCCCGCCAGCGCGTGAGATGGTTTCTCTTGAAGACCCCGTCGAGCAGGTCAACGCTGATATGGCCCCCCTGCGCCGACACGACCGGCAACACCGAAAACACCGTGATCGCCATCAGAAGGCGGGTCATGTCCGCAGCCACTTCAATCGGTGCATTGAAAACCGAGCGCAGCACGACGTCGCAGAATGTCATGACCATCAGGACAAAAAGCGCGAGCGCGGCAAGAAGGGCCGGCAGCCTGGCTGCAAGCTTCAGAAATTGCGACACGTCTGTTCCTCTGGAAAGCCGGTGGTCCGGAGGGCTCCGGACCACCTGTTGCGGTCAGTTGCCCGCCATTTCCTTCTTGACCATTTCATAGGCCGCTTCGGCGTCAAGACCGGCTTCCGTCAGTTCCGCCAGCACCTTGGCCTTGACTTCGCCAGCGATCTTCTCGAACGCAGCGACGTCGTCCTCGCTCGCAGGCGTGATCTTGGTGCCTTCAGCGCTGTTGGTCGCTTCATAGGCGATCTTGTCGGACTTGTCCCAGGCAGCGCCGGCCATGCGGCTCGCCGGTTCACCGAAGACGTTCTCATCGAGCGCCTTCTGAACTTCCTCGGGCAGGCTGTCGAACTTTTCCTGACTCATGATGATCGCGAACGAACCGCGATAGAGCCCGCCGGGCATATCGTAGAGGTTCTTGGCAACCTCGTTCAGCTTGAAACCGACCCGTTCGCCGACATTCATGGCAACGGCATCCGCCGCCCCGGAATCGAGCGTCTCATAGACCTTGGGCGCGGGCACGTTGATGCCGATGAGGCCCAGCGCGGCTCCGACATCACCGGCAACACCGCCGCCGATGCGGGTCTTCAGGCCGTCCATGTCGGCAAGGCTTGCGACGTCCTTGCTCGAATGGATCTGACCGGGACCGTGCGTGTTGAGAGAGATAACCTTCACACCCCGGTGTTCGTCGAGCTTGTCGAGATGTTCCTCGTGCACGCGCCAGTAAGCGACGGAGGCTGCCTCGGCGCTGCCTTCGTAACCGGGAAGTTCGATCAGCTTCGTCGCCACGAACCGGCCGGGCTGATAGCCGTGGAAGATGATGGCAATGTCTGCGGCGCCATCAAGGATCAGGTCCATCTGGGCTGGCGGCGGCGCCAGACCGAAGACCAGTTCACCGGAGACCTCGCCGTCTGTCGACTTTTCCATCATGTCGATGAGGCCAGCGAAGATTTCCGTGTTGATGCCGTGCGTGGGCGGCAGCCAGCTTGAAATTTTCAGAACAGTTTCAGCCGAAAGCGCAGATACGCTCAGGCAGAGCGAAACAGCCGTGGCACCTGCGATCCTGATAAGCGACTTCATTTTCCTCTCCCTCGGAATATGTCTCAAAACGGCAATTCCTCCGCGCCCGAGACCGACCTTCAAATCTTCCCTTCAACGCCGCTGCTTGTCAAGAAATATGAAACTGCATATATTTTTCGCAGCGCGAGAAAGCGTATGTTTCATGTTGGCATTGCCTGTCCATATCCTGACGCCCTTACGTAAGCGTATGACAAGACAATCATTTTCCTTTGCATCACCCGTTCGATCCGGTGCAAACGGATATGAAATTCCCGGTGCAAGTCCGTCAGACAGGCATAGGTGTATTATTGACCGACCGGACGATAAATGCAAACACAAATGTTGTGTTTGGCAAAATCCGGTGCATCCGGAAACCGATCCATTGTATAGGTGGCACAAAGACGAGGGAGGAACGCATTGGAAATACCGTTCAAAACCAAACGCATGCTCAATTTCGGCGACTGCGACATCTCCGGGACCGCCTATTTTCCGTCCTATCTGAATATCCTCAACGGCGTGAACGAGGAGTTCTGGCTGGAACTCGGCTACCCCTGGCACAAGATCATCTGGGAAGAGCGCTGGGGGACGCCGACGGTCCATATCTCCAGCGACTTCTCAAGCCCGTCCTTCTTCGGCGAAGAGCTCGAATTCGAGGTCACGGTGCAACGTGTCGGCCGGTCGTCGGTCACCATTCATCATGAAATCAGCTGCAAGGGTCAGAAACGCTGGTCGAGCACGCAGGTGCTGGCGGCCAGCAACCTGGATGAACACACATCCATCCCCTGGCCGGATGATGTGAAGGCAGCGCTGCTGGCATGTATCCCTGAAGCAGACTGAGGTCTGGCAGGCTCACGGCAGAAGCTGGATGTTTCCGAACGCAGCGTCGCTGTTCAGGATGTCGACCCGCTTGTTCGCGATCCTGATCGCACCATCCACGACCGCAAGCTCGTGGACCGCGGTCAGGGCCAGCAGGAACTGCTCGTCGAGGCGGGTTTCGACATAGTGCATCGAGGTGTTGGTCACGACGCGGTCTTCGCTCATCTCGTCGATAAAGGGACGCTGGATGACATGGTGGCAGCGGCTCTTGGGCTTCTGGCTGAAAGTCCTGGCGCCGTTCAGCCGCTCGACCCGCAGCCGCAGCATGAACATGTCCTCGTAGAGCAATGACGTCACCAGGTGCGGATCGGTCTGCTTGTAGTCGAGCGGCATCCAGTAGTGGCCGTTCTCGAGCCAGAGGGACAGCCATTCGTCATAGCGGCCCTCGTCGAGCATGCGCGCCTCGTCATAAATGAAGTCGATGACCTGTTCCCGTGAAACCGGCATCACGCGTCCTCCATCGAGACTGTCATGAACTTCACCCAGGCATCGAACTGGTTGCGCATCTGGCGCTCGGTGGTGCCGTTTTCGACGGCCTCCTCGGCAAAGTCCTCGTCTCCGGTCCTGAGCCTCTGGACGTTGACCCACTCCATGCCGTTCGTCATCAGGCCTTCCTGCGCCCGTTCATACATTTCCAGATCGTCGTGCCCGACAATGGATGTCGGCGCGTTGATCATGCGATTGTACATGGCCGTGCGCGCCAGCAGCTGATCCGGGGCTCCGACGAGCCGGTAGATGTAACTCTCCACGAGGGTCTTGTCCGGCCCGAGCGGAATGAAGTTCCGAAGCTGCTGGATCGGCCCCTTGATCATGATGTTCGGGAAATAGACCGTGTTGTGCCGGTTCTCGTCCAGGATCGCCTTGGCGCGGTCCTCGCCATAGGCCTCGCACAGGGACTCGAAATAGCCGGGGATCGCGGAGTAGTCGGAATGAATGGAATGGTGAACGCCGGTATGGCCGTGGCCGTTCGGCCAGGTGCGGATCCCCATCTTTTCAAAGAACTCGTAGGGCGACATGAAGGGGGCGATGATTTCCATTGCCGGCGGACGTGGCTCCGGGTTGCCCATCTCCTTCCAGATGTTGACCGCGGTTCCGGCAGAACTCTCATGGGCAACCATCGGATGGCAGGTGTCCGTCTGGTTTTCGACGAGCATCTTCCAATTGCATTTGTGCATGTAGCGCAGGGGCGGCCCGGCAATCTCCAGGCGCCCTTCCGGAGACCGGTCGACCATGTTGTCGATCGAACTCAGGCTTCCTCCGAAATAGTCTTCAAAACCGATACCCTCAGGTGCGAGCCTTGCAAACACGAAACCGCGATAGTTGCGCACGGCCCCGACCGGCGTCATGCCCTTCGCGCTTTCGCTGTTCTCAAAGCCCGTATCCTCGTAGCCCTTCTTCAGCGGGATCGCGAGAAGGCAGCCATTCGTCTTGAACGACCAGGCATGGTAGGGACAGCGGAAGAACTTGCCGGTGTTGCCTTCCCGGTCGATGGCGATCTTGGTGCCCTTGTGCGGGCACCGGTTGAACAGGACATAAATTTCGCCATCCGAATGCCGGACCTGAATGACGGGCTGATCGCCGACCTGAGTCGTGAAGTAGTCGCCTTTTTTGGGCGTCTGGCTTTCGTGACCGACGAACACCCAGGTGTTCGTGAAGAGATGCGCCATTTCCAGCCGGTAGATCTCCGGACTGGTGTAAACGTCCCGGTGCACCTGGGGCCCGGTGAAAAGGGCGGTTATCTCGCTGGCTGTCCGCATGCTGGCTCCTCCTCCGGTCTGCGCCGCTGACCGTTTGTAGCGGTTACAGATCAAGCACCAGGCGGGCGGACCTTGCCCGGCTGACGCAGATCTGCATGACCTTGCCGGATGCCTTTTCCGCATCCGACAGCACCACATCACGGTGATCGGGCTCACCGCTGATCACGTCCGTCTGGCAAATGCCGCAATCGCCGCGCTGGCAATCATATATGACGTCGAGACCAGCCTCTTCGAGGGCCTCGATGATCGTCTGGCCAGGAGCGACGGTCACGACCTGTCCGGTTTCGTGAACCTCCACTTCGAACGACGTGTCACCGTCTCGCTGTTCCGGCGATGTGAAAAGCTCGACGTGAACCGAACCATCGGGAATTCCGGCATCCGACGCCGCACTGCGTGCCGCGTCGATCATGCCTTTCGGGCCGCATATGTAAACATCCGTCCCACCGGGCTGGGCCTTGAGCAGTGCGGCGAGGTCGATCGGTTCTGCATCGTCCAAATAGAGATTGACGGCCGCCCCGAACGCCGCCCTCAAACTGTCGGCGAAGCCCATTCTGGACGCGGTGCGGGCCGCGTAGTGCAACTCGAAGGGCAAGCCGTCCTGTTGAAGGCGCGTTGCCATCGAGATCAGCGGCGTGATGCCGATGCCGCCGGCCAGCAAGAGCGAAAAACCGGGATTTCCGGCAAGCGGGAAGTCGTTCTTCGGCCCGCTTGCGGACAGTTCCTGTCCGGCAGCAAGGCCGTGCATGGCTTTCGAACCGCCCTGGCCTTCGTCTTCGCGCTGCACGGCGACGTCAAACGTGCCGGACGCCTGCGGCCAGTCAATCAGGGAATAGGAACGGGTCCCTGCCGGCCCGAGATCGAAATCGACATGTGTGCCTGGTTCGTAAGCGGGCAGCGCAGACCCGTCCGCCGCCGCGAACCTGAAGACGGAGATCAGATCCGTTTCCTTCTCCACGCTTTCAAGAACAAGTTTCACCGGCGGCTCCTCCCGTCAATAAATATGAAATTTCATATAAATTGAGTCAAGCCTCTTTTTTTCCGAAATGTTCCGGGCTAAACGACAGGATGGGAGCTCCCCGAGGCTTCTGCGACTGAAGACAACCCCGGCCACCAAGCTGCAAACCTCATCTTGAAGTGCGCAGCGTAGCGGAGCCTCGAAAGATGGGACGCGATCCGATGCGGTCGCCGCACATCCTTCGAGACGGACCGATTGGTCCTCCTCAGGATGAGGCCGGGTTGCAGTTCGTCTTCTTTCAAAGAACCTCCGGGTTTGAGCTGAATTTGCGCACGTCGGGGACATTCATTGGCACAGGCACCGGGAAAATTCGTTTCTTCATACCTGCTCTATCTGCTGGCAGCCTCGAGCGAGGCGGCCAGCCATCAATTCCATGCGCGCGTGCGCGAGATGGGGCTACGTGTGCCGGAGTGGCGCGTCCTAGCCTGTTTGTTCGACCAGGACGGATTGATGATCACCCAATTGGCGCGCTTCTCGCTCATGGAGCAGTCGCGCATGACACGCATCGTCGATCAGATGGAAAAGCGCGGACTGGTTGCCAGGAGAAGCGACGAGGGCGATGGGCGCCGGGTCCGGGTCTATCTCACCGAAGAAGGCCAGTCTTTGAGCGCGGAGCTTGTCGCGGAAGCGCAGGATCATGAGACGAGACTGCTGTCGGCCCTCAGCCCGGCTGATGCGGAGCGGATCAAACCGTCGCTGGTCCGGCTTCTGGAAGCTCTGGACTCGTCTCTGATTTCGAACGAATAAGCAGGACTGGCGTCAGGCGTCGACCATCAGATCCCCGGACTGCCTCGTCTGAAGAAAGGACCAAATCGCCCTGGTGACGCGGTTTGAATGCGGCCTGTGCCGGAACAGCCTGATTTCAAGCGGCACTTCCCAGTCCGGCGCGCCGGTCTGCACGAGAATGCCGGCCTTCATGTCCGGCGCAACGAGGCTTCGTGGCAGCCAGGCCACCCCCATGCCGTCACGCGCGCGGATGCGAAGCGCACCTGCCATGGAATTCTCGTAGACGATCCGGAGCCGGTCACCCAATCCCTCGGCTTTGAACAGGGGCTCCAGATGGCGCGCGATCGGCGCGTCCTCGCCGAATCTCAGGAATGGCATCTCGATCTTGTCCGCACTGAAACTGAACAGGGGCGTGCCGTCCGACTGAGGCTTGGAGACGGGGATCAGGCTGTCATAGCCGATCGTGAGTGCGTCGGCGTCTTCGCTCCTGCCCCTGGCAGCGCCCGCTTCCTGTCCATTGTAGCGAATGTGACGGCTCTCATATGCAATGACGAAATCGACGTCGCCGTTCTTGAGGTCGCGCATGCAATTGGGAAGATCGTCCGCTCTCAGGCGAGAAAGGATGGGGCCGAAACTTTCCTCGAAATCCTGCAACCAGGCCGGATAGAAGCGCCATCCGATCGAATGCTGCGCACCGAAGGTCACGACATACTTGTCGGGCAGCGATTGCGCCTCGAGGATCTGACTGCGTTCCTGCTCGATCCTGTCCAGGGCCTGCTGCCCGGCCTCAAGCATCTGCAGCCCGGCGGCCGTGAGACGGACCGGCTGCCGCGACCGGTCGACAAGCGTCACGCCGATCCAGCTTTCCAGGGACCTGATCCGCCGGCTGAAGGCAGACTGGCTCAGGTTGCTCAGGTCCGCCGCCTGGGAAAAGTTGCCTGTCTTGTGCAGACGGGACAGGTCCCGGAACAGATAGATATCCATGAGGTCAAAAGGTATTGCAAAATTTGCATAATGTCATGCAAACATACTATTGGATTTGCGCCTGAATTTGCCTCAATTTTGAGCTTGAGGAAAATCTAAGCAGAGCCATAACATGTCCGTTGAAAAACTAAAGTCGAACGCAACAACGCGGATCGAATTCAACCGGTTCCCGAGGGTGGATTTGTGTCATCAGCCGACGCCCATTGAAGAAATGCCGCGCCTCGGCGCGCTTCTGGGCGGACCCAAGCTCCACATCAAACGCGATGACTGCACGGGACTTGCGACGGGCGGCAACAAGACGCGCAAGCTCGAGTTCCTGATGGGCGAAGCGCTGCGCGAGGGCGCCGACATGATCGTCACCCAGGGCGCGGTCCAGTCCAACCATGTGCGCCAGTCCGCGGCAGCAGCCTGCAAGCTGGGCATGAAGTGCCACGTTCTGCTTGAAAGACGCGTGCCCGACCGGGACGAAAGCTATGAGAAGACCGGCAATGTCTTCCTAGACAAGCTTTTCGGAACGACGTTCGAGTTCCGTCCAAACGGGCTCGACATGAATGCCGAGGCGATCGCGGTTACAGAGGGTCTCCGGAACGCCGGACATAAGCCCTATTTCATCCCCGGAGGCGGCTCCAATGCCACCGGCGCACTCGGTTATGCGAACTGCGCGCAGGAGATCGTCGACCAGTCGGTCCAGAGCGGCCTCCATTTCCAGTGGCTGGTCATGGGAACGGGCAGTTCCGGCACCCAGGCCGGGCTCGTCGCGGGTTTCCACATTCTGGAGTATGATCTGCCGGTGATGGGGATCAGCGTGCGCCAGCCGAAGGAACGGCAGACCGGCGCCGTTCTTGCCACGACGCAGAAAACGCTGGCGCATCTGGGAGGACCTGAAATCGCACCGGACAAGATCCTGGTCGATGACGGTTATGTCGGCGAAGGCTACGGTATCCCGGCTCCTTCCACACTTGAAGCAATCCGGTTGACGGCACGTCAGGAAGGCATTCTTCTTGATCCCGTCTATTCGGCAAAGGGCATGGCCGGCCTGATCGGTCTTGTCCGCAGCGGTTTTTTCAAACCGGAGGACAATGTCCTGTTTTTGCATACCGGGGGATCAACGTCCCTGTTTGCCTATGAAGATCAGATTTCCGAGGACCTGGCGTAAGCGAAACCATCAAAACCCAAAAAGAACAGGTCACCGGCACCATCCACCAGAGGAGTTAGTCATGAAATCAAGTCTTAAGTGTCTTACCGTCGCAACCGCGATGAGCGTCTTTGCCGTTCCCGCATTTGCGGCCGAGGAAGTGAAGATCGGCGTTCCGTCCTGGACCGGCGCTCAGGCAATCGCGCACCTGCTGGCCGCGGTTGTCGAAATGCGCATCGGCGGCAAGGCGGAAATGGTTCCGGGCAACAACGCAACGATTTTCCAGGCCATGGACCAGGGCAAGGGCGACATTGACGTCCATCCCGACGTCTGGCTGCCGAACCAGGAAAGCTTCACCAAGAAGTATGTCGACGGAGCCGGTACGGTGACCCTCTCGTCCAACCCCTATGAAGGCAATCAGGGCTTCTGCGTCTCCAAGGATTTCGGCGAAGCCAACAACATCACCGATATTGCCGATCTCGGCCGTCCGGACGTTGCCGAGAAGATGGACAGCGACGGCAACGGCAAGGGCGAAATGTGGATCGGCGCACCCGGATGGGCATCGGCAAATGTCAACGAGGTCAAGGTGCGCGACTACGGTCTGATGGACTTCATCGAACCGGTCCGCGCCGAGGAAAGCGTCAAGACCGCACGCGTCAAGGACAGTATCGCCAAGGGCGAGGGCTATGCCTTCTACTGCTACAAGCCGCACGCGATCTGGTACATGTTCGACGTCGAGATGCTGAGCGAGCCGACATATGACCCGGCAAAATACGTGATGGTCCAGCCGTCCGACGATGCCGACTGGTTCGAAAAGTCCAATGTCGAAACCAAGGATGCGCTGAAGAAGGTCCAGATCGCCTGGTCCAATTCCCTTGCGGATCGCTCCCCGGCCATTGCCGAGTTCTTTTCCAAGTTCTCGCTGACCTCCGATGACGTCAGCGGTTTCGCCTTCGAGATCAGCGGGAACGGCAAGGATCCGGCAGATGTTGCGCGTGAGTGGGTCGAAGCGAACCCGGATCGCGTCGATGCCTGGCTCGGGCTCTGATCTTCTGACATTGCAAACAAGGCGGTGCCGGTCCAACCGGCGCCGCTCGGCCGTGACCAATCAAATCTTTTCCAATCCTGCGGGGCGCCGTGATCCATGAGTGATGAGACCGTCATCGAGATCTCCAATGTCTGGAAAATCTTCGGCACCGACCCGAAGGCTGCACTGAGCGCCATCCTGGAAGAAGGGCTGACCAAGGCAGAGGTTCTTGCCCGATACAATGCCGTGGTCGGCGTTGCCGATGTCAGCCTGCACGTCAATCGCGGCGAAATTTTCTGCATCATGGGCCTGTCGGGCAGCGGCAAGTCCACGCTGGTCCGTCATTTCAACCGTCTCCTTGAGCCGACCGCCGGCAAGATCCTGATCGAGGGAACGGATGTGATGGCGCTCGGCACAAGGGACCTTCAGACCTTCCGCAACCGCAAGATCGGCATGGTGTTCCAGAATTTCGCGCTGATGCCGCACCGGTCCGTTCTGGACAATGTCGCCATGCCACTCGAAATCCGCGAAGTTTCCAAGAACGAACGCATGCGCCAGGCAGCGGCGTTTCTCGAAATCGTCGAGTTGGGCGCCTGGGGGTCGAAATACGCGCATGAATTGTCCGGCGGCATGCAGCAGCGTGTCGGCCTTGCCCGCGCACTTGCGGCCAATCCGGATGTCCTGCTCATGGACGAACCGTTCAGCGCCCTCGACCCGCTGATCCGGCGCCAACTGCAGGACGAGTTCATCCGGCTCAGCCAGATCCTCAAGAAGACAACCGTCTTCATCACGCATGACCTCGACGAAGCGGTACGCATCGGCGACCGCATCGCGATCATGCGCGACGGACGGGTCGTACAGATCGGCACCGCCGAGGACATCGTGATGCATCCGGCCGATGACTATGTCGCCGACTTCGTCGCCGGAATCTCGCGGCTGAAGGTTGTCCGGGCTCATGCGGTGATGCAGCCGCTGGCGGATTATACCGGTGCAAACGGCCCCGTTCCGGAGGGCGCGCCGCGTGTCGGCGAAAGCGAAACACTCAGCACGCTCATCAACATGGCGATCGACACGGGCGATGCCATCATCGTCGAGGACAACGGTGCCGATGTCGGCGTGATCACGCGGGAAAACATCCTGAGAACCGTTATTGAGGGGACCGAGGTATCATGATGGACCAGATAAACACGCCCCTGACCGACAACGAAGCGGAAGCGGCCCGGATCTACACCGAGGAACGCCGCAAGAACATCGCCGAGTTCGTGCGCACGAACCCGGAATACTACATCGAAAACTTCGACAAGATCGGCGCGAGCTCCCGCTTTACCGCAACCTTCAACATGATGGCCGGGCTGTTCGGACCGGTCTGGTTCGGCGCCCGCGGCCTGTGGTCCTGGGCGCTGCCGTTCCTGATCATCGAGACACTGGCAATCGTCCAGATCGCGCGGGGGCTCTTTGGTGATCTTGCGGCAGAGGCCAGGGAGCGGATCGCCTCGATCGAGGGAACACTCGAACTGCGCCGCGAGCAGCTTGCCGCCGCCATCGAAAGCGGATCCGACAAGGCTGACGTCTACCGGAGAACGGTGGACTCGCTGGAAGCAAGCATCGGCGGGATCCGGGCCGAAGCGGACGCTCTCGCCGAACAGGGCATCTGGATCGCGCTGGCCGGAGTGGTGCTACTCATGATCGCCAAACTTGTCCAGGCCGTCTCCGCGAACTGGGCACTGGAGAAACGGTTCTCCGAGTGGCTCTCCGACAATTCCATCCGCTCGGGCATGCCGGTCTCGCAGATCGCGTTCAGCGCCGTGTTCATGGCCGTCATCGTGCTTGCGTCCGTTCTGCACTACAGCTTCCCGGGACGGTTCTCGCTGCTTGATGCATTCCCGACCAATCCGGAATTCCGGATCGTGAGCATCGAGGGCGTAGAGGCGTTCTTCGCCTTCTGTGTCGCCAACGGGGAAGCACTGTTCGATGCGATCACCTATTGCATCCGGTTGCTGCTGGATGCGCTTGAGCTGGTCTTCGTCAGCACGCCGTGGATCGTCGTCGCCAGCCTGATCATCCTCCTGACCTGGCTGACGGCAGGTATCCGGACCGCCATCTGGTCAGGTGCGTTCCTGGCCTATATGGGCCTGCTCGGGTTCTGGGACAAAGCGATGACGACGCTGGCGCTGCTGGGCACCGCAGCCTGCCTTTCGATTGTCATCGGCATCCCGCTCGGCATGTTCGCGGCGCGGCGACCGCGGTTCTACGCCTTCATCCAGCCGATCATGGATTTCATGCAGACCATGCCGGCCTTCGTCTTCATGATCCCGGTCATCGCCTTTTTCGGCACCGGCAAACCCGCCGCGGTCGTCACGACCATGATCTTCGGCGGCACGCCGGTCGTCCGCCTGACGGTGCTGGGCCTGCGCGGTGTCCCGGAAAGCGTGCGCGAGGCGGCGATCGCTTTCGGTGCCAACAAATGGTACCTCCTGACGCGGGTCGATCTGCCTCTCGCCAGCCCGTCGATCCGCGCCGGGATCAACCAGACGATCATGCTGTCCCTGGCGATGGTTGTGGTCGCCTCCCTGATCGGTGCCAAGGGTCTGGGCGAAGACGTTCTCGAAGCCCTGCAATACGCCAATGTCGGACAGGGCATTCTCGCAGGCTTCTCGATCCTGTTCTGCGCCATGATCCTCGACCGGATCGTGCAGGGTGCCCGTAAATGATCCCACTTGTACTCGTTCACGGGTTCATGGGGGGCAGCGACCAGTGGCGCCTGCAAGCGCCACTTGCAAACGACGGGCAAATGGTCGAAATCGATCTGCCCGGCTTCGGCGACAATGCCGACCTGCCGCCGATCAATTCCATCGGGGGGTTCGCGGACTGGGTGCTGCAATATCTCGCGAGCCTCGGGATGGACCGCTTTCACCTGCTCGGACATTCGATGGGCGGCATGATCGTTCAGGAGATGATGCGGCGGCAACCGCAATCCATCGAGCGGCTGATTCTCTACGGCACCGGCCCGGTCGGGGTCCTGCCCGGCCGTTTCGAGACGATCGAGACTTCCATGCGGCGGGCAGAGGAGGACGGACCTTCGGCAACCGCCCGCCGTATTTCCGCAACCTGGTTCACGCTGGGGGAAGACGACGAGAGATATCCCGATTGCGCCGCACTTGCAGAAAAGAGCAGCCTGGCCGCGATCATGGCCGGACTGGAGGCCATGCGTGACTGGTCGGGCGAAGATGCCCTTGCCGCGATCAACGCACCGACCCTGGTGATCTGGGGCGACGGCGACCGCACCTATGCGTGGCCACAGGCGGAGGTTCTCTGGAAGACGATACCTGATTGCAGGCTTGCGGTCGTGCCGGGCTGCGCGCATGCGGTCCATCTTGAAGAACCGCAACTTTTCAATCGCATCGTCGCCAAGTTTCTGCGCGAGATGTGAGGACCTTCACCTTGCCGAAACAGATCGCTGCGGCCTGACGGGAGAAGCGGATCAGAACCTGTAGCTGCTTTCCAGCAACAGGCCGTAGCGCTGGTAGTTCTGCTCCAGAACGGCCTTCGAACCGTCGGAGACCCAGCGGCGATCGAAATTCGACTGCAGCCACCAGTAGCGCCCGCCGATGCCGACATTCCAGTTCCGGGCCAGATCAAAATTCAGCATGACATCGGTTTCGACACCGTGGGTCCAGTCGCTTTCCCAGGTCTCGACCCGGTTGTAGCTCCAGGGAACAGCGGCAACATCGACCATCCAGCCGAAGCGTTCGCCGATGTCACCTTCCGCCGTCAACCCGACGCGCAGGGCATGCCACTGGCGGGTCTGCTCGGCAATGAACCGGCCATCAACCGCATCGATGCTGTCATTGAGATACTGGTAGCCGACATAGCCCTTCAGCCGTATCTGGTTGTTGGCGAATTCGGCAAAGCGGACGCCGCCGTCGACAACCACATATCCCAGTGCGCTGGACTCAAGATCACCACTCGGAAAAATGTAGAAATCGCCTTCGCCGCCAAAGTTCCGGCCCAGCCCCAGATAGGCGCGCACGAACATGTTCGTGGTCGTATCCTCGAGTTCGCCGAAAATCTCGGCCGTGTGCGAGGTGACGTCATTCACGGTGTTCCAGTTCAGGTCGCCGGTGTCGATTTCCGAGTTGTTCTGGCTGTACCAGTACCGAAGGCCGATACTGCCTCTGAGGACCGAGGTCTGAAACTCCGTTGGCACCGGTGAATTGTAATCTGCGGCATAACCGCCCTGTGGTAGAAAGAGTAAGCACAAAAAAGCTGAAATCGCCCTGAACATTGGCCCTGCCCCAAGTGGAAATTTTTCGCTGAATTCGCGTAATAGGTGCAGTCAGTCATTGCAATTTATGGTTAACAGCGCGTGAAGATCTGCATCAAATGAGTGTTCTTCACAACATCATTCAGAGCCGCGCAAGGTCATGGCTCGGGACGACGCAACGTCAGTTTTTCAGTGACTTATGCCCGTCGGGGTAACGGTTTCACCGCCCCGGCACAGTCCCGCCCAGGTGCGCAAACCCGTTTGCCGTTCGACCTGGCCGGTGCTACCGTTGGCCGCGCCTGTCACGGTGACAGGCTGCGGAGACTTTATGTTCACGAATGCGCACGACTGCTGATCTCTGCCTTTGAGACAGCAAATCAGGATCGGCGGAACCCTGACGGGGTACCGCCCACCATTGTGCTGCCGGTATTCCTGCATCAGAACCTATGCTTGGACGGCCGGCACAGACCCCTGCCAGGCGATTCAATCGCCGCAGCGCAGGCATCGTGAAAGAGCATCAAAAATGAATATCAGACCATCCGTCGCGAACGACATTCCTTCCCTGCAAAAGATTGGCGACAGCACCGGGCTGTTTCCACCCGACCTGTTGCCGGAGATGATGGGCGGCTTCCTGTTGGAAGGAGACGGGAACAGCTTGTGGCTGACCTGTGAAGAGGACGGCCGGGCGATCGGTTTCTGCTACGCCGTCGCGGAGACATTTACCGAAGGAACCTGGAACATGCTGGCGCTCGCCGTCCTGCCCGAAAAACAAGGCAACGGCGCTGGCCGCGCCATTGTCGCAGCGCTCGAAAGGCTGCTGCAGTCCGGCGGCAACAGGGTGCTTATCGTGGACACGTCGGGGACAGAGAGTTTTTCCGGAGCACGCCGCTTTTACCTCAGGTGCGGCTACACGGAAGAAGCGCGCATCCGGGACTTCTGGGGGCCCGGCGACGACAAGATCGTGTTCTGGAAAGCGCTCTAGGGTACGGACTCATAAATGAAGTCAATTTGGTTTGGATCGTTTTGACCGACTGCGAGGAGCGAAAGCGCAGGAAATGTGGTCCATTTTCAAGCCTTTCGCGACGCAGCAGATGGCCAAAACGGCCAAATCCGAAGGACGGCAAAATGGCTTTACCTCGCAGCGTCACCGCGCTTGACCGGGCAAAAAGCCCGCTCTGCACACGCTTCCTCGCGAGATCTTGCCATTTCTGCCGCCAAATCGGCTTCATTTATGGGTCCGTACCCTAAAGCAGAAGGCGCGGCCGGGACGGCCGCGCCCCTCCGCCGTCAGGCAAGATCCTTGATCAGCAGCAGGACATCGCCCGTGTAGTAGGGCTGGCACGGATGCGACCGCACGCGTGCCTTTTCATGCAGCTCATATCCGAGGCGCTGATAGAGGCGCACCGCGCCGTCATTCTGGGCATAGACCTGAATGCTCATGGCAGATGTGCCGTTTTCCCGCGCCAGGCGTTCCGCCGCAGCCAGCAGGGAACTGCCCAGCCCCTGTCCCCGATATCCCGGGAAGGCTGCCAGGGCGTTGATGTACCAGGTTCCGACCGAATGTCTTTCAAGCTCCACGAACGGCGCAATCGGCGCGGGGAGCGCGTCGGGATCGTCTTCCGGCATGGCATCGATCAGGTAACTCAGAACCATGCCGGTGACCATTCCCTGCCTTTCGGACACAAGCGCATTCGTAAAGGAAAATCCGCCCGACGGCCGCCTTGCGCGTTCCGTACCGACATCGAGCGGTGTCTGGTCGCCTTCGCAGGCGCGGCTCCAAAGCCAGTTCGGAATGCCTTCGCCTGCAATGTCGATCAACCTGGCAAGAGCCGCTGCATCCTCGGCGCTTGCTTGCCGGATCAGGGGACTGGACTGAAAATTCATTGTGTTTGCTCTCTTTTAAAAAATTGCCTGGCCTGACCAGGGTCAGGACCCCAGCCTTTCAGGCAGCCGGCCGGCACCGTTCATGTATGGCAATACAGCCGACATGCCTGTGATCCGTGCCACAGCACCCGCCGACAACGCGGATATTGGGCAGGAAGCGCATCAGTTCGGCATTCAGCCGGCCAAGTTCGCCCGGATCGCCGTCATCGAGCGTTTCGGCTTCGTCCAGTTCCGCGTGGCTCATGCGCGACGCGTTCGACCGGATGCCGCCGATGCGAGACGTCCAGGCACCGCCCGTTTCCAGAACATTCCGGAAATGGTCGGGATGGGCGCAGTTGATCATGTAATAGGCGGGGCCATTGCCTGTCGCGGCGTCGACCTCGCCGATCGCGTCCGCCAGGGACTGGCCGGACGGCAGCCGTCCATCGGTTTCGAGCGTAAAGGCGATCACGACGGGGATGTCGATTTCCGCCGCGGCGCGCACGATGCCGACGGCTTCGCCGGCATGCGTCAGCGTCATGGCGCTGATCATGTCCACACCGGCGCGGCCCAGCGCATGAATTTGCGGAGCATGAATCAGAAGGGCGTCCTGATACGAAAGCATCTCATCAGGAGCATAGGCGTCGCCGGACGGCCCGACGAGCCCGTTGACCAGGATCGGCAGCGCCTCCGTTTCGCGGCGGTCCCGGATCTCGGAGACGAAACGCACAGCCCGTTCATTCGTCTGCAGAACCTCTAAGACCGACTGGCCAAGCGGTCCCGCCCAGGCGACACCGGCGCGCCAGGTCGGCGCGTCCAGGACAAATCCGCGGCCGGATTGTCGGGCAATCTGCAGAAAACGTTCGTAATACTCGGCGAGGTCCCGACGTCCGTCTTCGCTATCGAGCAGAACCGCCGCGGAAAAGCATGGCAGCTCGTAGCCCTTCTCGAAGATCAGATAGGTCTCCAGTCCGCCATCGGACAGATAGAACCGTTCGGCATGAATAAGGTCATGAATTCGCATTGCACTTTTCTCCTGTTTCGATGTCAGGAGAGATATGCGTTCCGCCGTCAAGCAGATAGTGGTCGCGTGGTCCGGTTGCGAGGATTCATTTTCCGCTTTAGTTTCAGTGCGTAAGGCGTGGTTGTCTCGATTGACTTGCGCCCGGGAGGGCGTCAACTGGACTCGCGGTACAGTGGGGGAAGCAGTGACCGGGAAAACCGATACACGGACGAGGATACTCGACATCGCGGAAGCCGCCGTGCTGGAGAAAGGCTTCGAGGCAACTTCCATCGAGGAGATTGTTGCCGGAGCCGAGATCTCCCGGGGCGGTTTCTTCTATCATTTCAAGGACAAGAACGCGCTCGCCCGGGCCATGCTGGAACGCTATATCGAGGTCGAGAATGCGCTCTACGACGACCTGTTCGCCCGCGCAAGGGAACTCAATGACGATCCGCTCCATTGCATGCTCATCGGCCTGAAGCTTCTGGCGGAGATGCTGGAGGAAATGCCGACCGGGCATCCGGGTTGCGTGATCGCCTCGACCGCCTATCAGGACCGGCTGTTCGATGAAGGCGTGCGGGAGTTGAACCGGCAGGCCATTCTAGGCTGGCGCAAGCGGTTTCGCGGCATGTTCGAGGACATCGCGGACCTTTACGAGCCGCGCGAAGAGGTCAATCTGGACGCGCTCGGCGACATGGTGTCAGGCGTTGTCGAAGGCGGCCTCGTCTTGCAGCGTGCGCTCCGCGAACACAACAATGCGTCCGAGCAGATCATGCTGTTCCGCACCTATCTGAAACTGCTGTTCAGCCCGAAGCATACCGCGTGAGCGTCAGAACTCGATCGTGATCGGAACATGGTCGCTCAGGCCGTTTCCGACCCAGTCCTCGAAGCTTCCGATCGAGAAGTCCCTGATCCCGCTCAACCAGTCATTAGGCGCGAAGACGAAGTCGATATGATAGGTCGGGCCGTCGATGCGCCGGTCGCGCCAATAGTGTGTCGGCGTCTTTTCCTCGCCCTGCCTTTCACCCGTCACGCTGTGATAGGCGCTGCCAATCCCGAGCCGGTCCAGTATGTCCACCTTGGCCATGTGATTGATGCGCCAGCCGGGCTTGTCCCAGATCCTGTTGCTGTTCCAGTCGCCGCCGATCACCGTCGGACCGGACTCTATGAAATCACGATACTTCGAAAACGACCGGCGAAGCGGCCCGCTCTGATGCTTGCGGGTCACGCCGGCGCTGGCGTTCTGAGCCCAGACCGCAATCAGATTGAAGGCACGCGGCCCTTCGACCCTCACAGGCAGGATGAAGCGGAGCGTCGGATAGAAGGGTTCGAACCGCGTGATCGTGTAGTCATTGAAAGCAAAGACCCCAAGGCCCTTGTTGGGATTGGTTCCCATCCAGAGAGCCGAGGCAGCCGAGAAGACCGTTTCGCCGCGTTTTTCGAGTATGTCGGGGCGCGCGCACTCGGATATGACCGCAACGTCCGGACGCTCGGACAAGAGGGCATCCGCCTTGCGGTGGAGCGCCATGTTGCAGTTCCAGAAGACCAGGCGCATGTCACGAACGGCGTTTCATTGGCGACGTCTTCCCTTAGTCCTTCCTGAACCTGACCGGCGGTGATTTTTCCGGCAAGAGCCCCGCCCGGAACCGCTGCAGCACAACCTGCAGCAACAGGCCGACCAGAAGCATACGGATGAAGGAACTTCGTGTCGCCCATTCCGGCGGCAGGCGATTGGTGAAGATTTCCGTCACGGACCAGATCGTCCATATGGTCAAGGCGCCGAGGATCGCGCCCCTGTTGTTGCCGGACCCGCCCGCCATCAGCATCACCCAGACCAGGAAGGTGGTCAGCAACGGGTCCGTTGCCGTCGGCGACAGGAAGCGGAAATAATGCGCCGAAAGACCGCCGGCGATTCCCATCACCGCGCAGCCGATGACGAAGGTCTGGACGCGGAATTTCTCGACGTTCTTGCCGGCGGCAGAGGCGGAGGTTTCATTGTCGCGGATTGCGCGCAGGCTGCGTCCCCAGGGGCTGTCGTAGAGCCGGGTGGTCGCGACATAAACCAGGAGGACGACGACCCAGACAAAGCCGAGGAAAGCGACGTCCGACATCCGGCCGGTGGTAAAATCGGCAAACGGCCGCGGGATGCGGGAGACGCCGAGACTGCCGTTGGTCAGCCAGCTTTCATTGACGAACACCAGGCGCAAGATCTCCGCGATGCCGATCGAGGCCATGGCAAGGTAGTCGCTTTTGAGGCGCACGCAGATCCTGGCAACCGCCCAGCCGGTCACGCCAGCGACTATCGCGGCACCCACAAGACCGATCGGGACGGGCATGGAAAAACCGCCCAGGTGCCTGCCGGAGGCCGCCGTCGTCAGGATCGCGGACGTATAGGCACCGACACCGTAGAAGCCGGCGATCCCGGCATTGAACAGCCCGCCCATGCCCCACTGCACATTGAGCGCAAGACAGAGCAGCGCGTAGATGCCGCCCAGGATCAGCAGGCTCACGATGTAGAAAAAGAGGCCGGTGAGTTCCATTAGGTCAAACCCTCACAAAACAGGTCGCAATGGCGCAGTAAACGGCGATGAGATGCAAGGAAAAGTGCGAAAAGCGGGCTTCCCGCCCGGTCGAGCGTTTTGACGCAGCAGATCGAAGCCGTTTCTGCGTCCTTACGGGATAAGGTGAATTTGCCCGGACACTTTGTTGCGAAGCTTGGAAAACCGGACGGTTTCCTGCAGCTTCGCGCCGCGTCTCCGAACAAATTCATCCCTACCATTTCGGCCTGATTTATGAGGGTATGACCTATAGCAACCTCCCCTTGAAGAGCCCTTGCGGCCGGAAGATCAGCAGTCCGATCATGATCACGAAGGCAATGGCCGTCTTGTAGGAAGGCGGGATGAGCGCGTCATCGCCGATCCAGTGATAGGAGGAGAGTTCCTCCGCCATGCCGATGATGAAGCCGCCCGCCATCGCCCCCATCGGCTTGCCGATCCCGCCCAGAATGGCGGCGGCAAACATGGGAAGCAGCAGGTTCCAGCCGAGATTGGGATGGGCGCTGGTGTTGAGCGCGGCGAACGCACCCGCCACCGCGGCGAGCGCCGCGCCGATGATCCAGGTCCAGCGCACGACCTTGGCCGTGTCGAGACCGGAGACCTCCGCAAGTTCGGGATCGTCGGCTACCGCCCGCATCGACCGGCCCGTCTTCGTGGCCGTCAGGAAGTAATGCAGCAGGACGGCGATTATGGCTGTCGTGACAATCGCCTGCAGATGCAGGACGGACACGCGGAACGTATCGAAGAGCACCAGCGGCGGACGCACGCCTGCAACGAGCACCTGATTCTCCGACCCCCAGATGAGCTGGATCATGGAACGGAAGACGAGCGCGATCCCGAACGAGGAGATCACCGTGTAAATAGTCGGCAGATCCCTTAGCGGCCGATAGAAAAACCGGTCGACAAAGAGCGCGGAGAAGATCGTCAGCGCCATGCCGAAGGGGACAAGGAGCAGGGGATTGACGGGCATCAGCGCCGTCGCCGCCATGATGCCGTAGGCGCCGAGGGTCATCAGGTCGCCATGGGCGAAATGGGCGAAGCGCAGGATGCCGAAGATCATCGAGATGCCGACTGCACCAAGCGCATAGATGCTGCCGATGGTGAGCGCCGGAAACAGGTAGAAATTGACGAATTCGCTCATGCGGCCGTGCCTCCGAGGAAGAGGCGGCGCACGTCCTCGTCGGCCAGCAGTTCCGCGCCCGTGCCGCTGAGATGATTGCGGCCATTCACCAGAATATGTCCATGATCTGCAATCTGCAGCGCCTGACGCGCGTTCTGTTCCACCATCAGCACCGTTATGCCGGTCTTGCGGATGTCGAGGAGCAGGTCGAAAATGCGTTCAAGATAGGCGGGCGAGAGACCGGCGGTCGGTTCATCCAGCAGAACCAGCTTGGGCTCGCTCATCAGCGCGCGGCCCATTGCGACCATCTGCCTCTGACCGCCGGACAATTCACCTGCCGGCTGTTTCAGCTTGTCCTTGAGGTCGGGAAACAACGCCAGCACCTTCTCGCGGGTCGCCTTCTGATCGGGGGGCGGTGCGGCATAGGTGCCGACGTCGAGGTTCTCGTCGACCGTCATTGAGGCGAACACGTTCTTGTTCTGAGGCACAGCCGACACACCAAGGGGAACCAGAGCCGAGGTCTTGCACCCGGCCAGTTCCCGTTCCCCGAGCCGGATCGACCCGGCCGAAACGGTCGTCAGTGCGAAGATGGACTTCAGCAGCGTCGACTTGCCGGCGCCGTTCGGTCCGAGCACCACGGCGATTTCACCGGCCTCCACGGTCAACGAGATGTCCTCAATGATCGGCGGGCCGCCATAGCCGGCCGACAGCCCGGATACGGCAAGCTGTTCGGTCATAGCTGGGCCTCGTATTTGCCACCGCCGAAATAGGCTTCGATCACACGTTCGTCCCGCTTCACCTCGTCGACGGGCCCCTCCGTCAGGAGAGACCCCTGCGCCATCACAAGCACGTGGTCGCACAGCCTCGAGACATAGTCGAGATCGTGTTCGATCAGGCAGAACGTCAGGCCGCGCTCCGCGTTCAGCATCAGGATCTTGTCGGCGAGTTTTCCCAGCAGCGTCCGGTTGATACCCGCCCCGATCTCGTCCAGCAGAATGATCTTGGGGTCACGCATCAGGGCACGGCCGAGTTCGACCAGCTTCTTCTGGCCGCCGGAGAGTTTGCCGGCCTTTTCGTCGATGACATGTTCCAGTTCGAGCAGGCGCACCGTGTCGCGCGCCGTCTCGTAGATCGCGCGTTCCTCCGCGGAGTAGCGCCCCCGCCGGAAAATCACGTTCAGCACGTTTTCGCCCTGCGGCGCGGACGCGGACGCCATCAGGTTCTCAAGCACCGAGAGCTGTGCAAATTCGTGCGGTATCTGGAACGTGCGCGCCAGGCCCGCCTCGGCCCTCTGGTAAGGCTTCAGCCCGGTGACGTCCCCGCCGTCGAAGAAAATACGGCCCGCACTCGGCCGGATCGCCCCCGCGATGACATTGAATGCCGTCGTCTTGCCCGCACCATTGGGTCCGATCAGACCTGTGATGCGGCCTGCGCCGATTTCGAAGCTTGCATGGTCAACCGCCCGCAAACCGCCGAAATCGACGCAGATCTCGTCCAGCCGGATCACGTCTGACGCGGCTTATTCGACGATTGCAATCTGCTTGTACCCGTCGCCATCGACGACGAACTTGCCGATGAATCCGCCGACATCGCCATTCTCGTCGAACTCGGCGGAGCCACTGGCGCCATCATAGTCGATGTCCTTGCCTTCCTTGATCAGCGCAACGGCTTTTGCCCACTCGCCCGGCCCGACCTTTTCACCCGGTGCCATGGCAACTTCGCGCAGGGCTTCCGCCATCTTGGCACGATCCGTGGACCCGGCCTTTTCAACGGCAAGCAGAGCCAGGAAGGTCGCATCGTAAGTCTGGTCAACGAAGGCCTTGTCCGCACCTTCGCCATATTCGGCGTTGAACGCGTCATGCAGCGTTTTCTGAGCCGGGTTTTCCGCAGGCGACGTCGGCGATGAGAAGAAGGAGGTCTTGAGCGCGTCCGCGCCGACATTCTGGATCAGGAGTTCGTCCCGCAAACCGTCGGTGCCAACGAACTTGTCGAAGAGACCGCCCTCGATCGACTGACGCACGATCTTGCCGCCGCTGTCACCCGCATAGGCGATGACGACCAGCGCGTCCGCATCACCCTTGGCAAGGCTTGCCAGTTCAGAGCGGTAGGAATCCTTTTTTTCCTCGTGCTTGTTTTCCGCGACGATCTCGCCGCCGGCTGCCTTGTAGGCGTCCATGAAAGTCTGGCCGATGCCGACGCCGTAGTCGTTGTTCACGTAAGTGACGGCAACCTTGTTGAGGCCTTCGTCGAGAACCATCTTGGCCAGGATTTCGCCCTGGTAGTTGTCGGAAGGCACGATCCGGAAGACGAGGCCGTCATCCTGAAGGTCCGTCATGGCCGGCGAAGTTGCCGTCGGCGAGATCTGTGCGACCCCTGCCGGAATGATGGCAGCTTCGGCTGCCGCGATGGTGGTCCCGGACATCAGGGACCCCATCACGATCGGCACGTTCTCGATGTTGACCAGCTTCTGGGCGGCATCAACGGCACCCTGCGCGGTTCCGGTCGTGTCACCATAGACCGCGACCACTTCACCGCCGAGCAGACCGCCCTGGTCGTTCACATGCTTGACGGCAAGGTTCGCCGCGTTCTGCAGCGGTGGAATGAAGTTCGCGATCGGTCCGGTGATATCCATCAGAATGCCGATCTTGGTTTCGGCATAAGCCAGCGAACTGGTGCCCAGCATCAGTGCTGCGGCTGCAAGTGTCGTCAGTTTTTTCATGCTACTTCCCCTCATCGCTTTTTCATTGTGTCCGATACGCCCGTCCCTACCTCCCGGGCGCTTCCAGAACTTCGGTTTTGAACCGTCCCGGCAGGCTGACTTCGAGCAGCTCAAGGTCGGTTGTCGCGCCCGTGTATCGTGTCGCCATTTGAGGCGGGATCACAAAGGCGTCTCCGGCGGACAGGCGGTAAGGGTCTTTTCCTTCGCCCTCGAGTGTCATTTCACCTGCCAGCACAAAGTTGAACAGAATGTCGCAATCGTGCCGCGTCCATGGAGAGGTCTCTCCGGTCGCACGTGCCACCATAACAGATGCCACCCCCCTGGTGTTGTCGGAGATGGTGGTGTCACGGGCCTCGAAGCCCGGGATCCTGAACGGGTTGAAAACCCCGTCCTTCGCAAGATTGTGAACGAATTTCTGGCCCTGCCATTCCCGGTCCGGGCGCTCGGTTTCCGTCGGCAGCGTCATATCGTGATCGATCTCGGTGACATGTTCGGCAGGAACACCGATCTCAATCACCTCGATGCCATCGGCGGCATGCATGACCCTGTGGCGGATTTCGGGTGGCTGGATGAAACAGTCGCCCGCGGTCAGGCGGCGCACGCCGCCCTGGTCCTCGTAAAGAACGTCGACCCAGCCCCGCACGCAGTAAATCAGCTGGAAACCGACCTTGTGGAAATGAACCATATCGGGCACCGGGCCATCCGGCACCCGGATGTGGGAGGCAATCATGGCCCCGCCCAGACGCGTCGGCACCAGATCCCGGTACTCCATCCCGGCACGGCCGATCACCCATGGGGCCTGGTCGGCGAGCCTCCGCACGACAAAGGCATGTTTGGTCTGCGGCAGGACCAGGGGCGGATCCAGTTCATCGATCTCCACCCGCGTGCCGTTGGGTGCAAGAAGAACACGTTCGCCGTCTGCAAAGTCGTCGGGCGCATCCGTGAGGATGCGCAGCGTTCCCGGCCCCTCCGGCGCGTCCTTTTCGATCCGCACCCGTAATCCGTGACCGGAAAAGACCGCAATTTCCGGATTGTCCGCGGGATAGATCATGTCGAGACGCATCTTCAGCGTCCGGGTGAAGAACGGCAGATCCTTCGCAAGATCTTCGGTGGGCAGTCGCACTTCTGCGCGCGTTTCCATTATCGCGGTCCCGTCAGCGTGGTGTCTTTCCGGGCACCGGCGGCGGCCCGTGTTTCGGATTGGTCGTTCATTTCCGCGACCTCATGCGCGGCGAGATAGGCGCTTTCTCCGTCAAAGACAAAGCGCAATATGCGGTCGGCAGCCGCCACGGCGTCCCGGCGGCGAAAGGCTTCCAGGAGCCCCCTGTTGCCGTCGACGATAACCGGATGGTTCGCGGGATCGGCGAATGTCATCATGCGTACAGCCTGGACCTGGGTCATGTAGCGCTGCACCGCCTTGCGGAGCGATACGTTCGGGACGGCGTTGATCCAGCCGTTTCTGAAAATCTCGCAGGACCGGAACAGCTTTTGCCGGTCACGCCCGGTCATCGCCTGACGCGCGTTTCGCAATTCCGCTTCAAGTTGATCAATCTCCTGCACTGAAAGAGACTGCGCCGCCAGGGCCGCCGCGCGCGGTTCAAGCAGCCGCCGGAGGTCAAAGATTTCCAGGATTTCCCGATGGTCAATTCTCGGCAGCACAAAGCCCTTGGTGGTCTGCTCCAGATATCCTTCGTGGGCGAGCCGCATCAGTGCGTCACGCGCGGGCATTCGCGACACGCCGAACTCGGTCGCTATTGCCGTATCCACGAGCCGTGCCTGCGGGTCGACTTCGCCATTGTGGATGCGGGCCATGAGAACGTCGTGGATCTGGACGCTGGTGCCCGGCGGTGCGCTGGAGGCCGGGGAGGATTTCAAGATCGCGATGTTTCCCTCCCCATTTCAGCCGCAAAACCGTATACAGAAAAAGGAGCGGAACGCTCCCAGCCTTGCTTCAAGCCAACAAATCTAGCGATTTTCAGGTCTTTTAAGCTTGAACTAACCTCAAAACTGTATACGAATATTCCACGCCCGGTCAATATGGGTATGCGGTTCAAGAACCAGATTTTCGGGAGACAGCCATGACAGAGAGGAATGCGGGTTACTTCCTGTACCACTCCATTGGCCAGTATCCCGGAAAAGAGGCCGATCTCAGCGACGCGATGGCGGAGCTCGCGTCCGTCTGGAGCGCATCAGACGACCAGCAGTGGCCCTACATGCTTGGCAAGCGCGCGCAGTTCATAGATCTGTGGCGCCAGCTGATCGGAGCATCGGAAGGCTCGGTCACGACCTGTGAGAATGTCACGCAGGGCGTGCATATGCTGACAACCTCGCTGCCTGCAGATCTTCTGCGTGGCCGGAAGGTTCTGGTCGCCGCCGATTGCTTTCCCTCGAACCACTTTCTGCTTTCAAGGCTTCAGGAACGGTTTGGTTTCGAGTTGAAAACCGTTCAGGCGCGACAGGGCGCATGCTGGGTAGCGGACGAGGACATGATCGCGGAGTGGGACCGCGACGTCGCCCTTGCCCTGATCACCTGGGTGAGTTCGACCACGTCGCACAAGGTCGATCTCGACGCACTGGTGTCGCATGGCCGCGCAATGGGCAGTCTCATCGGCGTGGACATTACACAGGCGGCCGGGCTTTTGCCCTTTTCCGTTCTTGAGCCCCAGATCGACTTCGCCGTTTCAACAAGCCTGAAATGGATGTGCGGCGCGCCGGGCGCGGGCATGCTCTATGTCCGGCCCGACCTGATCGGAGACTGCCGGCCCGAATTGCGCGGCTGGTTCAGCCAGGACAATCCGTTCAACTGGGACATCGATTCGTTTGCGTATGCACCCGACATCCGCCGGTTCGACAACGGCACGCCCGCAATTCTGCCAGCTGCGGCCACCGTGCCGGCGCTGAAGTGGCACGCGGAAACGGATCGTGCAGCGCTTCTTCACCACAACAGACTGCTGTGCGACATCCTGATCGACGGCATGGATGATCTCGGTGTGGGCCTGTTGTCACCGCGCGACCGCGCCGAGCGCGGCGGCAGCCTGATGCTGGACCTGACAACGACCGGGGCAGCCTCAAAGATGCTCGCCCATCTGAACCGGGCCGGGTACTCCGCAGACACGCGCGGCGCAGCGCTCCGTCTTTCCCCAGGCGTTCAGACTACCGAAGAGGCAACGCGCGCGCTTCTTGACGTGTTTGCAGGGGCACACGCCCTGAGCTGACGCTCAGCCGGCGAAACTCTCGACCGTTTTCAACGCGCCGTCGAGATCCGTGCCCTTCTCATCCTTGAGTGCTGCCTCGCGCAACCGGGCGACCCACGCGGCGCCGTCCTCGCGGTTTTCCACGAGGCGGGCGCCGGAAAGCACCTTGTCGAACTTGGACAGGCCGCGCGCATGGGTGTCGGAATAGCCCTTGATCAGCCGCCGGCAGCGCAGGACCTCCACGGCCATGTCGTACCGGTCGGGAAGATAGCCGAAGACCATCTTCAGCCATGCATCAAGGTGATCCTGTTCCATCTTGTGCCGCAAAGTCTTCAGCCGCCATTTGCGCAATCCGCCGAGGACATAGAGCATTGCAAACCCGCGCAGGCTGTCCGTCCGTATCCGGCGCCCGCGATTGAACCAGCGGTCGATGCGCTTCATCCAGGCCGGGTCGTTTTCCAGTTTCCGGCCCAGTTTTTCCGGCATGAGGCCGACGATCTCCTCCGCGCGCGGATGCAGATAGTCGGTCAGGTGCATCAGGTTCTCCGGCTTGACGCGCATCTCATCCTCGATGCGGCGCAAACGCTGCGCGCGGGTCTTGAGGTCCGCGACCCGGATGACATCGTCGTAGGTCATCGCATTGGCGATGTATTTCGCCGCCTCCAGCGAAAGCTCGTAGTTCTTCCCGGCGCTGTCCGCATCCGCAAGTGTCTGCAGCCGGTCGAGATATTCCGAACCGTAGTCGCAGTCCTGGAAGTCGACCACCTTCGCGAGGCCGGCCCTTGTCATGTCCTGAATGTCTTCCGGCAGCGCAGCAACACGCGCCTGAAGCGCGGCCCAGGCCGTCTGGCTGGCCGCCGGCCCCCAAGGTTCGACGATCTCCGGTTCGACAGGTTCCGGCTCGGGCGTTTTCGGCGCTTCGCCGTTCTGCGCCAGTTCATAGCCTGCAGCAAAGGCCCTGAGGCTCGCCTCGACCCCCTTGCCGCCTGTCCGGATGGCCTCCTCGAATGCTTCGCGTTTGAAGGGCAGCGCCCCGGAGCCCGCCAGGGCACCGAAAAGAGACGCTGAAATCACGGAACCGACAGCAACGGCAGCCGTATCCATATCCGCAAGGATCAGCTTCTGGGCAGCGACTTCCGCGGCGGCCTTGACCTCTTCGGAAGACGCCATGCCGTCGCCGGGCACGGTCTTTTCCGAAACCGCCAGCATCCGATGGGTCGACGCGATCAGCGTGGTCCGGTCGGGGGTCACGAAACCGCGCATGATGGCGCGGCCGGCCTCCATCATCTCGGCTGCAATGGTGATGTCGACGTCACCGGCGGAGGGCGCAAGCGAGAAGACCGGCGAAGCGACGTCGCCCGGTGCCATCTCGATGTAGTAGATGGTCGCGCCGGTTCTCTGGGCGACACCGGCGACGCTTGTCGCCTGGCAGTGATAGCCCCCGGACCGTGCGAGCGTCTCGATCCAGTTGGTCAGGACACCGCCGCCCTGGCCACCAACGGCCATGACCGCGAGCTTGATGATGCCTTCCAGGGCCGGATCCGTCGGCTGGGCGTCGAGAGGCAGGGCGAGCGACATCAGGCATTCTCCCCCGACAAGACCAGCCGTTTGGCGGACCGCCGGTTCTGCAGCCACGTGATGATTTTCCGGCGAAAACCCGCGTACCACGTCTCGAATCCGGACGGGTTGTGCACCACCTTGGCTTCATAGAAGGACGGACACAGGATCGCTGCGTCGGCAACCTCGCCGCAATTGCCGCAGCCGACACAGGACTGGTCGATATGGGCGACCGGATCGTCCCGGAGCGGATCGTCGAGTTTCTTCAGGGAGAGCGACGGACAGCCGGACAGGCGAATGCAGGCGTGGTCGCCAGTGCAGACATCCTGGTCGACACCGAAACGCGGCAGCTCGACCCGCCTGCCGTCGGCGATGGCCTTGTTGCGCAGCGGCTTTTCCCGCCTTTGACGGTTCAGCATGCACTCCGAAGAGGCAACGATCACCTTCGGTCCCTTGTAGTCCGTCGTCAGCGCTTCGCGGATCGTGTCCCGCATCTTGGTGACGTCATAGGTGCGGTCGATCTGGCGGATCCATTCCACGCCGACACCGGCGAGAGCCTTGGATATCGGATTGTTGGTCGATTTCGTGTCGTTGTCAGCGCGGCTGGACATGACATCCTGCCCGCCGGTCGCCGCCGAGTAATAGTTGTCGACAATGATGGCGACGCTGTCGGACTTGTTGAAGACCATGTTGCCGATGGAGGAACTGAGCCCGTTGTGCCAGAAACCGCCATCACCCAGAATGGAAATCGCGCGTTTTTCGCCGCCGCCATCGAATGCGGCGTTCGATGCCGGTCCGAGGCCGTAGCCCATTGTCGACCCGCCGATCTCGAAGGGTGGCAGGCATGCGAACAGATGGCAGCCGATATCGCCGGTGATCTGCCGGGACCCCAGTTCCTGTTCCGCCAGTTTCAGGGAAGCAAAGATCGGCCGCTCGGGACAGCCGGTACAAAAGCCCGGGGGCCGGATCGGCACGGTTTTGCTGAGATCGGGAAGTTCCGTCTTCGGCGTGTTCGGCGCCAGCACCTTGCCCGGCAGAAGTTCGGGCGCAAACTGGCGGACAAAGGCCTCCAGACCATCGAACATGATCTGTCCGGTATATTCCCCAGCCTTTGGAAAGATGCCCTTGCCTTCGAGCTTCGTGGTTGCCCCCTCCTTGTAGAGCATCGCGCCGAGCTGCTGCTCGATAAATTCCGGCTGTCCTTCTTCCACCAGCAGGACTGCTTCCTTGCCGTTGCAGAAATCCAGAACATCCGATTTGACGATCGGGTATGTCACGTTCAGGACGTAGAGCGGCAACGAGGTGTTGCCGCTGATATCCGCAAGGCCGAGCCTTTGCAGGGAGCGAATGACACTGTTGTACATGCCGCCGAGACACATGATCCCGACCTTGCCGTCCTCCGGGCCGAACCGTTCGTTGAGCTTGTTTTCCAGGATGTATTTTTCGGCGGCCGGCCAGCGATTGTCGATCTTGTCATGCTCGTGGGCATAGGACATGGGCGGGAGCACCACCCTCTTGAAGTCGCGCTGCGGGTTGGACAGGGCGTCCCGGACCGAAAGCGGTGGCGGCACATTGTCGGAAGTGTCGAAACTGCCGGTGACATGGCATGAGCGAATGCGGACCATCAGCATCACGGGCGTGTTGCTGGCCTCAGACAAGGCGAAGCCGTCCCCAACGGCCTTGACGATGGAGGGCAGGTTCGGGCGCGGGTCGAGCAGCCAGAACTGCGATTTCATGGCGAAACCGTAGGAGCGCTCCTGCATGATCGAGGAGCCTTCGCCGTAGTCTTCGCCGACGATGACAAGCGCGCCGCCGTTCACGCCGGAGGAGGACAGGTTGGCAAGGGCGTCGGAGGCCACGTTGACGCCGACAGAGCCCTTGAAGGTGACGGCACCGCGGATCGGATAATGCACCGAGGCGGCCAGCATGGCCGCGGCGGCAGCTTCCGATGCATTGGCTTCGAAACGAATGCCGAGCTCGCTCATCAGGTCTTCGGCATCGGCAAGCACATCCATCAGGTGGGAGATGGGTGCACCCTGATAGCCGCCAACATACCCGACGCCGTTTTCCAGAAGCGCCTTTGTAATCGCAAGGATACCCTCGCCCGTGAAGACGTCACCGGTTCCCTTGCGAAGATGCTCTACCTCAGCCTTGAACGACCTTTCGGCCATCGGCCCCTCCCTGCACAGTTTCCAGGTGCTAAATCGGATGTTTGCGTATGTTCTTCAAAATGGCCTGCAGCGTCGCCGTAAAGGCCCGCTGCTCGGCGTCGCTGATGCCGCGGAACATCTGCTGATACGCGGTCGCCAGGTGCGGCCAGAGCATGTCGTGCGTCTGGCGGCCCTTTGTTGTCAGGTGAATGCGCACGGCCCGGCTGTCTTCACTGTCGGTGACCCGCTTGACAAGCCCGTCCCGTTCAAGCGCATCCAGCGCACGGCTGAGCGTGGACGTTTCGACGACGGCGTAGACCGAGAGGTCGCGGATCAGCAGACCGTCGAGGACAGACAAAACGGCGAGCGTCCGCATCTTGGGCGTCGTCAGGCCGAGTTTTGCCATCTCGTCCCGCAAGGCGCCGTTGTACCGTCCCATGATGCGGTTCATCAGATAGGGCGGAAAATTCTCGAGGCCGATTTCGCCCAGGCGCGGCACCGGGGTCTTCTGTTCCGCCAGCTCCAACCCGTTTTCGTTCTTCATGCCCCCATCCCTTTCGCCAGGTTGTAGCCGGACCCGCCCCCCAGGCCCGGACCCGGATGGGTCGAAGCCCCGATCATGTGGAGGTTGCCGATCGTGGTGGCGCTGTTGACGGAACGGGTGAACGGACGCCAGACGAAAAACTGGTCGATGTTGCACGATCCGCCATAGGGGTCTCCGCCGACGAGATTGATGTTGAGCTGGTTCAGGTCCGCCGGAGAATAAGCGCGCCTTGCCAGCTTGATCCGGTCGAAGTTTCCGATGCGCTTTTGAAGTATGGCTTCGATGCGATCGGCAAAGGCCTCCCGGATGGTCTCCGTCCAGTCTGGACCGGTTTCAAGCTGCCCTGCTGCGTCACCCTTGATCACGCGCGGCGCATCCGGGATCTGGACCCACAGGATGGCCTTGCCGTCCGGCGCGCGCGAAGGATCAAGCCTGTGCGGCTGCCCGACGCAAACGGTCGGTATTTCCGGCAGCAGACCGCGCTCGGCCTCGTTCGAGGATTTGGAAACGGCGTCGATCCCGTCCGTCAGGTGGATCAGGGCAACATCTTCCAACCCGTCCGCAATCCACTCCGGCTCGGCGTCTAGAGCATAGTGAAGCTGGAAGTTTCCGCGGCCGTACCTGTAGCGTTCGGCGTGGGCCGGTGGCGGTTCATCGCCCAGAAGGCGCTGGTGAAGCTGTGTCGGCGTGACCGACGCGATGACCGACTGCGCGTCTATCTTGTCTCCGGCCGCTGTTTCGATGCCAACTGCCTTGCCGCCTTGCACGAGAATGCGCGTGACGTCGACGCCTGTGCGGATCTCCCCGCCCTTTTCCTCGATCAGTTTGCGGAAGGCATCCGGCACGGCCCCTGCGCCGCCTTTGGCCACCGGGGCGCCGGCGGCCTCAAGGGCAAAGGCGATCACACGGCCCATCTGACCGGAGTAGGTGCTTTCCGGCGTCAGGCCCGTGTGCAGCACCCAGGGCGCCCAGAGCGCCTGTACCGTTTCGCTGCCATATCCGTGCTCCAGCCAGGCCCGCGCCGGCTGCAGCGCATCTCCGAACCAGGTCTTCAGCCCGTTCAGGCCGCGCTTCCAGGCCTGCTTCGCCATCAGACGCGCCATCTTGCCCGACCACAACGGGCTGCCCAGCAGGGCGAACAGGAATTCGGCATCCGCCTCGACACCGCCGACATCGGCGCCGTGCTGTCTGCCGTCACCGGCTGAAAGCGCATCGAAAGCCGCGACATTCGCAGCCCGGTCCATGGTGAGCACCGCAGACTGCCCGCCCGGCCGCAACACGGCGGTCGGGTTTTGCGTGTGGCAAAAGTCCAGGCCATGCCGGCCGAGATCCTCGGCAAGTTCCGCATAGGCGGGAGACGTCAGGAACAGAACGAAGGTCGCGGCCAGGACGTCATGACTAAATCCGGGCAAGGTGATTTCCTCGGTCCGCATGCATCCGCCCAGATGCTCCGAGCGCTCGAGCATGAGCACTTTCTCACCCTTGCGCGACAGCAGCGCTGCCGCGACAAGAGCGTTGATCCCGGACCCGATAATGACATGCGGCGCGGTCACGGGATCGGCCTCAGCTCCTGGGCACCAGCGCCAGGGCGCGGATCGGGCTGCCGGTTCCCCGCTCGATCTTTAGCGGCGCGGCGATCAGGATCGCTCCCTTTGCCGGCAGCTTGCTCAAGTTGGTGAGCGAAGCCAGTCCGAAGCAGTTGTCCCGGTGAAGGAGATTGTGCGCAGGATAGGGCGGCTCCATGCCGCCGGCCTGGCCGGCATCGGTCCCTATGCACTGCGTGCCCCAGCCGACAATCTTTTTCGACAGCAGATACTCGATCGCATCCGGTGTCGGACCGGGGCTGTGCGGACCGGTTTCATCCGTGTTCAGGAACAGATCCTCGTCATGGGCGCGGTTGTCCCAGTCGGTGCGCATGAGTACCCATTCCCCGGCACCGATCTCGCCATGCTCTGCTTCCCACGCCTTGATCAGGTCCGCGGTCAGAAGAAAGTCTGCGTTTTCCGCGCTTTCCTTCGAGCAGTCGATCACGTTGACCGGTGCAACCAGGCGCTGGACATTCAGCGTGTCGGTGAAGCCGTCCTCGTAGTCCTTGCCGGTGATCCAGTGATGCGGTGCGTCGAAATGGGTGCCGGAATGCTCTCCCAGGACCATCCAGTTCCAGGCGAAAAACGGTCCGTCGGAATCGTATTCGCTGATCTTGTGAATTTCGACCTTCGGCGTGTTCTTGGCGAAATCGGGCGGCAACTGGATGATCGGCGTGTTGGGGCCCAATACGCCCGTGCAGTCCACCACCTCGACTTCACCGGACAAAATCTTTGATCCCAGTCCGCTGAGCGCGTTCTCTGCTGACATCTGCTGCTCCCTCTCTACGTCTTGGCCGCTTGGCTCCTTATCGCAACTTTGATGCTAGACAGATTTATTTGTATTTGCAATTATCTATTTCGAGGGAGGCAAGGCTTGGACCATGGATGACACTCTGGACGGCGTGATAATCGGCAGCGGACACAACAGTCTCGCCTGCGCCGTTCATCTGGCAGCGCAGGGCTGGAACGTCGGTGTGTTCGAACGCGCACCGGTTGCCGGCGGTGCGGTCAAGACCGGTGAATACACGCTCCCCGGATACAGTCACGACTGGGCAGCCATGAACCTGTCCCTCTTCGCCGGCTCTGCCTTTTTCAAGAAATACGGTGACGAGCTGGGCGGCAACGGACTGGAATTTGCGCCTGCATCCGATTGTTTTTCTTCCGTTTTTCCCGACGGCTCATGGCTTGGTGTGAGCAACGACCTTGAGACGACGGCAAAGCGGATCGAAGCCATCGACGCTGACGACGGGAAGACGTGGCGGGAACTGACGGCAGAGTTTCCGGCGATGGCTGAACCGCTCGTCGGGCTTCTCGGCAGCCCAGCCAAGAAACGTGCATTTGCATATATTCTCTACAAGCACTGGCGAAAGTCAGGCACGGATGGCGTGCTGGACCTGAGCCGCTTCCTGCTGTCGTCACCGCGCGACTGGCTCAACGAGACGTTCCGTTCGCCGAAGGTGCGAGCGCTGCTCGGCGCCTGGGGCATGCATCTGGATTTCGCGCCGGACATCTCCGGCGGGGCGCTGTTTCCGTATCTGGAAGGCATGGCCAACCAGGCATTCGGCATGGTTCTCGGCAAAGGCGGTGCAGGCGCTGCGATCGATGCAATGGTGTCCGCGCTCGAAGCACGCGGCGGCAGCGTCACGCTGAACGCCGAGGTCACACGCATTCTTGTCGAGAACGGCGAAGCGAAAGGCATCGAACTTGCCGACGGGCGCAAGGTCATGGCGCGCAATGCCGTCATCGCCAATGTCGCGCCGCAGGCCCTTTTGAAGCTTGCCGGGCAGACCGGGGATCAGCGCTATGACAAAGGGCTAAAGACCTTCTCCCACGCGCCCGGCACCATGATGATCCATCTTGCGGTTGATGCATTGCCGGACTGGAGTGCCGGCGAGGAGCTGAAGAAATTCGCCTATGTTCATCTGGCACCGAGTGTCGACCAGATGGCACGCACCTATGCCCAGGCGCAGGCGGGCCTGCTGCCCGACGAGCCGGTGATCGTCTGCGGACAGCCCACCGTGATCGATCCGGGCCGGGCGCCGGACGGCAAGCACGTGCTCTGGCTTCAGGTGCGCATGGTTCCGGCCGAGATCAAGGGAGATGCGGCGGGGCAGATCGAGGAGACCGACTGGTCGCTCGTCGCAGACAAATACGCCGAGCGGGTGCTCGACATCCTGGAACGCTATGCGCCGGGCACGCGGCCGAAGATCCTCGGACGGCACGTCGTCACACCGCTGATGCTGGAGGCGGACAATCCCAATCTGGTCGGCGGCGACCAGATCTGCGGCAGTCACCACCTCACGCAGCATTTCATGTTCAGGCCCGTACGCGGCTTTGCCGACGGCATCACACCGGTGAGGAACCTGTTCCACACCGGGGCGGCCGTCTGGCCGGGTGCGGGCACCGGCGCCGGGCCCGGATATCTGCTCGCGCAAAAACTCGCCGGATAGCAACAACGAAAACACATCCGGCCAACGTAAACATGGGGAACAGGACAATGAAGGTATCAAGACGCACGCTTTTGAAAAGTGCCGCTGCCAGCGGAGTGATGACAGCCGTTGGAACACCCGCTTTTGCGAACGAGATCGATGAACTGGTGATTGCCTACAACGTCAATCTGCCCAGCTGGGATCCAACGGTCGGCCCGTCCGCGGTCAACCCGACAATCCAGGGTATTTATCAGTCTGTCTTCGACATGTTCATCCATCAGAACCCGGATCTCAGCTTCGGTTCGGGCATCGTCAGCGAATGGGGATGGACCGAGGACAAATCCAAGATCTGGCTGGAAGTGCGCGAAGGCGTCACCTGGCACAACGGCGATCCGCTCACGCCGGAGGACGTTGTCTGGTCGCTGGAAAGGGCGGGCAATCCCGATACGGGCAACCCAATCCAGTTCATCTGGGGCAAGATCGGCAACTTCCAGATTGACGGGAACCGGGTCACGGCAGATGTCAAGGAATACGAGCCGACAATCTTCAAGTGGATGAGTTTCCTGACCGGGTATGTCCTGCCAAAGAAATACTACGAGGAAGTCGGCCCGGAGGGATTTGAAGCCAAACCTGTCGGAACCGGTCCCTACATGGTCGACAATTTCGAACGCAATGCGTTCGTGCGCCTGAAAGCCAACGAGAACTACTGGGGCGGCGCACCCGAATTCAAGACCGTCACCATCAAGTTCGTCACCGATGCGTCCAGCCGGACCTTCGAGGTCAGCTCCGGAAACTCGCATGTGACGCTGGAAATGCCCTACGAGGAGTTCGACCGCCTCAAGGAACAGGACGGCATTGTCGGCACCGCCGCGCCGATTTCCGATATCGGCATGATCTTCATCAACGATGTCGAGCCGATGAACGACCCGAACGTGCGCATGGCGATGGCGCATGCCATCGACAAGGAAACCATCATCGAGCGGCTGCTGTCCGGATACGGGGTCGCCATCGATACGCTCCAGACACCGGATTACACCGCCTATGATCCGTCCATCACCGTTCCCTACGATCCGGAGAAGGCCAAGGAACTGCTGGCCGCGTCCGGCTACGGTCCGGACAATCCGGTCACCTTCAAGATACAGACCACGCGCGGCTTCAAACCCAAGGATTACGAGATCATCCAGGTGATCGTCGGGCTGTGGCGCAAGGTCGGTATCGAGGCCGAGATCGAAGTCTATGAAATCGCGAAGCACTTCGAGTTGCGGGCAGCGGATCAGCTGGCTCCGGCAGCGTTCTACAACTGGGGCAATGCGATCGGCGACCCGACGACATCCACCGGGTTCGCCATGTTCGGCCCGTCGCCGCACTCCGTCTGGGACGGCGAGGACCTGATGCAGATGATCTTGCCGCTGTGGGGCGAAGCGGACGAGGAAAAACGCATCGCGGGCTGGAAAGCGGTCGACAAGCACATTGCCGAAAACGCGCTCGTGCTGCCGCTGATCCAGTACGTGCAGCCAATCCTGCACAGCGATCAGGTCAAGGTTACACCGCACGCATCGGGTGCCTTGCTGCCGCATCTGATGACCCGTTCTTAAGTCAGGAAAACCGTTACCTCACCTTCGCCGCAGTGCCCTTCCTGCTTGCTCCTTAGGGTGCTGCGGCGGCTCTTTTTCCTGAACAAAGGGCTGCGAAGCTTTACATGCAAATCGTGCGTACCCTGCTGACGCGCCTGGCGACGACACTCATCACCCTCCTGGGGGCTGCCATCATCGTTTTCGTCGTGATCCGGGTCGTGCCCGGAAATCCGATCGCGATGATGCTGCCGCCCGGCGCAACCGATGCCGACATTGCGCGGCTGGAAGCCCTGTACGGCCTTGACAAGAGCATCGTCGAACAGTTCCTGATCTGGATCGGGAACGTCCTGCAAGGCGATTTCGGAACCTCCATCACGACGCGGCAGCCTGTTTTCGATCTCGTGATCGGACGTCTTCCGGCGACGCTGGAGCTGTCGGTGATGGCGTTGCTGATCGCGATTGTCGCCGGTGGCTCGGCCGCACTGACCGCCACGCTCTACCGCGGCACGAAGGTCGAGGGCGGTATCGACGTCGCCGGAGGCGTTGCCCTTTCGCTGCCGGACTTTCTCTGGGGTCTCGCGCTCATCCTCGTGCTTGGTGTCGTCTGGCCGCTGTTTCACATTTCCGGACGGGTGTCACCTTCCCTCGGCTTCGATTTCAACACCGACTTCTACCTGATCGAGGCGCTGCTGCGGTTTCGCTTCGACGTGGTGCTCGATCTGCTCGGTCACATGTTCCTGCCCGCGCTTGCGCTGGCAATTCCGCTGGCGGCGATCATTCTTCAGCTGCTGAAACAGTCCCTGAAGGAATGCATGCACGACGACTACATCACCCTGGCGCGGACCAAGGGCTATTCGGAAACATCGATCATCGCCCGGGATGCCCTGCCGAATGCCATCCTGCCAACGCTGACACTCGTCGGCGTCCAGTTCACCTTCCTCATTGGCGGGACCGTCATCATCGAGCGCCTGTTTTCCTATGAAGGTCTCGGGAACATGGCGATCGATGCCGTGATCAACCGCGACCTGCCGCTCATCCAGGGCATCGTCCTGGTGTTCGCGCTTCTGTTCACGCTCGTCAATCTGCTCGTCGACATGACCTACGCGGCGCTCAATCCGAGGCTTCGCCATGCGTGACGCACGTGGTCAGATCCGCCGCCTGCCCGGCCTTCGCCTCTGGCTCAGCGGCGGCTGGTTGCTTATCCTCATTCTGGCAGCGGTGTTCGCGCCGATTATCAGTCCGCACGATCCGCTCGAACAGGATCTTTTCGCAGCAAGACTGCCACCCTTCTGGCTGCAGGGTGCCGATCCCGCCTATCTGCTCGGAACCGATTCCCTTGGCCGCGATCTCCTGAGCCGGATGCTGTACGGGGCACAGTTGGCATTGACCGTTGCGCTGGTTGCCGGAACACTCACCTGCATCGTCGGCGCGACGCTCGGCCTGATCGCAGGTTACTACCGGGGCTGGGCCGATCTGGTGATTTCCCGGCTTGTCGACATCTGGATGGCGTTTCCGCCGGTTCTGTTTGCGATCCTCTTGATTGCCGTTCTGGGAACAGGTCTCACATCCATCATTGTCGCCATCGTCGTGATCGACTGGACGCGGTTTTCGCGCGTGGTCCGCGCCGAAGCGATGAGCCAGGGTGCGATGGACTACGTCGCCTCCGCGCAGGTCGCCGGACGCAGCCGGCTCGGGATCGCGCTCGCCGAAATCCTGCCCAACGTGCTGCCGACAATCGTTGCGCTCTTGACGCTTGAAATGGGCATCGCCGTGATCGTCGAGGCGATCCTGAGTTTCGTCAACCTGTCCATCTCGACCGACCAGCCGACCTGGGGCGGCATGATCGCCGAGGGGCGCACATCGATCTATCAGGCCTGGTGGGTTCTGGTGTTCCCCCTTGCCGCGCTGTTCCTGACGGTGCTCAGCTTCTCGCAGCTGGGTGAAGGCCTGAAGGACTATTTCGACCCGGTGCTGCGATGAGCTATCTCACGATCAAAGACCTGACGGTTCGGCTGAAGAACGGTGCGCCGCTGCTGCGCAAGGTTTCGCTGAGCGTCAATTCGGGCGAAGTCCGCGCGCTGGTCGGCGAGAGCGGCGCGGGCAAGAGCATGATCGGCAAGGCCGTGCTCGGTATCCTGCCGCGTGCCGCGGAGCTCACCGGTGGCGAAATCCTGCTCGACGGTGAAGACCTTCTGAAGCTGCCGCCGCGGGTGCGGCGGACAAAGATCGGAGCAAAGGTCGCGTTGATCCCGCAGGACCCGCTCACGGCGCTCAATCCGTCGCGCAGGGTCGGCCCGCAGATCACGGACCGTCTCGTCGACATTCTCGGATGGCAGCGCAAAAGGGCAGAAGACCGCGCGGTCGAACTCCTCGAAGAGGTGCACATCCAGTCGCCGGAGCGGGTGATGAACTCCTATCCGCATGAGCTGTCCGGCGGCATGCGCCAACGCATCCTGATCGCCTCCGCCTTTGCGGCCGAACCGAAACTGATCATCGCCGACGAACCGACAACGGCGCTCGATGTCACGGTCCAGAAACAGATCCTCAAGCTGATCCGGGAGATGCAGGAACGGCATGACACGGCGCTTCTCTTCGTGACCCACGATCTCGGTGTCGTCTCGAAGATCAGCCAGTCTCTGACCGTCCTCTACGCCGGCAAGGTCATTGAAGATACGGATGTCAGGTCGTTCTTCGCCGCGCCGAAACATGCCTACTCGAAGGCCCTCCTGGCGGCGACGCCGAAATATACCGACCCCGACGGCTCGCTCATGCCGGTTCCGGACAGCATCATTTCCGCGGTGGAGCAGGAAGTTGCCGCCTTTGATGCGCAGTTGACGGAGTGACCGGCACCATGAACGATCCCGTCTATCAAGTCCGCGACCTGAAGGTATCCTTCCCCGATCTGGCACACAAACCGCTGTTCGGTTCCGCACCCCGCACACAGGTGCTCAAGGGCCTGACCTTCGATGTCGCCAAGGGCGATGTGCTCGGCATTGTCGGCGGCTCCGGGTCCGGCAAGTCGACCCTCGGACGTGCCATGATCCGCCTGCTCCGGCCGGACTCGGGATCGATCCTGTTCGAAGGAACCGAAATCGCGCACCTGGACGAGGACGCCCTGCGGCCACTGCGCAAGCGGTTCCAGATGATCTTTCAGGACCCGATGTCGTCGCTCAATCCTCGCCGGCGCGTCGGCGGCATCATCGCCGGGCCGCTGCGCCTGCAGGGCTTCGACACCATTCCGGCGCGGGTCGATGAGGCCCTCGACATGGTCGGCCTGCCGAAAAGCTTTTCCGAACGGTATCCGCATGAGCTGTCGGGCGGCCAGCGGCAGAGGGTCGGCATTGCGCGCGCCATCGCCCTCAAACCGGATTTCATTCTGGCCGATGAAATCGTGTCGGGCCTGGACGTCTCCTCGCAGGCTCAGGTTCTGAACCTGCTGGAGCAACTGGTGCGCGACCTCGGCCTGACGCTCGCCTTCGTCAGTCACGATCTGTCGGTGATCCGCAGACTGTGCTCGCGCATTCTTGTGATGCACCACGGCGAGATCGTCGAGAATTCGGCAACCGCCGACCTTTTCGCAAATCCGCAGGCGGACTATACGCGCACGCTGCTGGATGCGATACCGCTGCCGGACCCGGACCAGGTCTGGGCCTGACCCGTTCAGAGATCCAGTTCGAAGCGCCGGATGAAATCCATATCCGGGGTCACGCCGTGCCCGGGACCCGGGGGAATGGAGACATATCCGCCGGACGATTTCACCTGCCCCTGGATATCCAGAGGCTCCTGCAGAAGTTCGTCCCGGAACCTGTTGTCCGTCGTGTCGAATTCCAGCATCGGCTCCCAGGGATGTAGACCGCCTGGAAGGGCAGGCATTGCCGCCAGGAGCTGGATATTTGTGGCAACCGCGACGGCCGATCCCCAGACGTGATTGATCACAGGGGTGAAATGGGCATGGCACAGGGCGAGCACGCGCAGATACTCGCTGACACCGCCAAGCGCGCAGACCTCGGGCTGGGCGATATCGAGGCCACGGTTCTCCAGGATCTGGCGCCAGCCCCAGCGATTGAACTCCGCTTCGCCGCCAGAAATGTTGACGCGCAGACCGCTGCGCAGCTCCCGGTATCCGTCAAGATCTTCCGGCGCAACGGGTTCTTCGAACCAGTAGGCGCCCAGTTCCTCCAGTGCCCGGCCGACATAAAAGGCGTCGGACGTGGTGTAGCAGTGGTTGGCATCGACCATGAACTTGCCGCGGCCTTCCACGCCTTCGGCGACCGCCTGGCAGAGCCTGACATCGTTTTCGGGACCAAGCCCGGTTTTCATCTTGGCCGCGGCGAATCCCATGTCCATGATCTCAGCCGCTTCGTCCCGGAAGCGCGCGACGTGATCATCGACGCTTTCGCGCTTGAGCATCATGCCGTAGCCATAGACCTGAATGCGATCGCGGTGCGCCCCGCCAATCAGCTTGTGAAGCGGCAGTCCGGCAACCTTGCCGGCAATGTCCCAGAGCGCGATATCCACCCCTGAGAGCGCCTGCAAGGGCATGCCCTTCTGGCCGTGATCGCGCATGAGATTGTAGACCCTGTGCCAGAGCACGTCGCGGTCCATCGGATCGCTGCCGCGTATGATCGGCTGGATGACCTTCTCGACGATCCCCTTGTTTGCGACCGCGACATTGCCCGGACCGAAACACTCGCCCCAGCCGGTCACGCCCTCGTCGGTCTGAACCTCGACCAGGTGGGCCGTGCGTTTTTCGTAATATTGCTGGGAGTAGCCCAGTTCGCCGGGCAGGTCGTATTGCAGCACATGGCTTTTGACGCCTGTTATCTTCATGCGTTCAACCCTTCGAAGTCCGTGTCGTCGAGTGCACGGGTTATTCTCTTTTCGATCAGGTAGTCCCGAAGCGCCAGCGCCGAACAGTCATGACCAATCCCGGATTGGCCAATCCCGCCATGCGGCAGGTCGATGTCGTATTTCACGCCGTTGATCTGGATTTCCCCGTAACGCAGCTTTGCCGCATAGGCCTCCGCCCTGGCAAGATCGCGCGTGAAAATATATGCCGTCAGCCCGCCTTCCTCACAATCATTTGCCATCGTTGCCAGATCAGTCTCGCTGTCGAACGGTATCAGGCTGACAATCGGTCCGAATGTCTCCTGGCGATAGACGGCCATCGTTTCGGTGACCCGGTCCAGGACAGTCGGTGCCAGATAGTGCCCCTTGTCCAGATGCGCAGGTCGGTCTCCGCCGGCAAGCAGTTCCGCACCTTCGGCAACGGCATGGTCGATCAACCCCTTGATCCGTGTCCAGGCACGGCCGTCGATCACGGGGCCGGTGGTGATGTCGGCTGTCTTGTCGAAACCCGTTTTCGCGGCCTTTGCGCGGGCCGTCACTTTCTCGGCTAAGGCCGCGTGAACCGCGCTTGCGACAAAGACACGGTTCGGGGACACGCAGATCTGCCCGGCGTTGGAAAACTTGACGCCGCAGACAATGTCGGCGGCGAGGTCCAGATCCGCGTCTTCGAAGACCAGCACCGGTGCGTTTCCGCCCAGTTCCATGGAATAGCGTTTGATCGACGTTGCGCCGGTCCGCATGATGTGCTGTCCGGTCCCGGTGGAACCGATCAGCGTGATCACCTGCGGGATCGTTGATGCGGTCATTGCATCGGCAACGTCATAGCCGTCCGTACACAGGATCTGCACGGCGCCGCGCGGAAGGCCTATCCTTTCGCACAACACGCCCACCGCATAGGCGGATATCGGTGTCTGCTCGGAAGGCCTGATGATGATCGGACAGCCGGCCGCCATCGCCGGTCCGATCTTGAAGGCCAGGTTCAGGAGCGGAAAGTTCCAGGCCAGATAGGCCAGCGCGACGCCCGCTGCCTCGTGCACCATCCTGTGTGTGTGGGTTCCGGCGCGGTCTGCGAGCCCGACATCGTGGATGCGCGCGATCTCTTCGGCGTAGAAGTCGAGCGATACGACCAGCCGGTCCCAGTCCTCCAGGGTCTGCGCCCAGGGCTTTCCCATTTCGTGGTGAATGCAGTCCCGCAGAAACTCCTCTTGCGCGACCACCTCCTCGCGCAGTTTGCGCATCCAGGACTGACGCTCGGCGATCGGCGTTGCGGACCAGCGCGGAAAGGCGTTGCGGGCCGCTTCCAGCGCACGTTGCGCGTCCTCAAGTCCTGCGGTGTGCACCGTTGCGATCCGTTCTTCGGTCGCCGGATTGAAGACGTCCTGCCGGGCGCTTCCCTCGGACAAGGCACCATCTATGTACAGTCTCGTCGGAAAATCCATGACACGCCTCAGTCAAACAGGTTGGCAATGTTGGTCTTGATGCTGTCTCCCACGTAGAGCGCCAGCGCCTGGATCGTCGATGTCGGATTGACCGCTCCGGATGTCACGAAAATCGATCCGTCGACGATGAACAGGTTCTTCACATCGTGGCAGCGGCCCCAGGCATTCACAACGGATTTTTCCGGGTCGTCGCCCATACGGCATGTGCCCATCTGGTGCCAGCCGGCGCGCCACCAGACTTCATCGCTGCCTTTGTCGATGATCTTTTCTGCGCCTGCCGCCAGAAGGAGTTCCGTTGCCTTTTCCTGACCGTGACGCAGCATTTTGCGGGTGTTCTCACCGAGCCTGTAGGTGATGCAGGGCGCGGGAATGCCATCGCTGTCGGTCAGGTCAGGGTCGAGCGTGACCCGGTTGGTCTCCTCCGGCAGATCTTCCGTCACAACCGTCAGACCGGCGAGATAAGGATAGACATTGTCCATGATGTCCCTGTGCTCCGCGCCCCAGGGGATGGGACTGTCGATGCCATAGCCGCCAAGCGCAAAGGTCATCGGCGTGGTCGAACGGCCCGAATGCAGACCGTACCCGCGCACGAAGTCCCGTTCCGGATCGGTTTCGTAGAATTCCTGCGACAGGATCGAACATGCCATCGGCCCCTCGTGACCGAGCATGGGTTCCTTGAAGACACCGGCGACCCCGGTCAGGGGATGGAACATCAGATTCCTGCCGACCAGACCGGAACGGTTTGCCAACCCGTCGGGAAAGAGACTTGACGTCGAGTTCAACAGCAGTCGGGGCGTGCCGATGCCGTTGCACGCAACGATGACCAGTTCGGCCCTTTGTTCGTGAAGCCGGCCCTCCGCATCATGATAGAGCACTCCCGTGGCGAACCCGGTTTCCGGATCGATCGTGATTTCACGAACCCTGGATCGCGTCCTCAGTTCAACGCCGGCATTTTCCAGGATCGGCCAGTAGGTGAAATTGGTGCCGCCTTTTGCGCCCGCCGCGCATCCAAGATCGCAGGTGCCCGCGTTCACGCATTTCTGACGTCCGTCCCTGTCCTGGCTCAGGATCGCGACATCCGACGGCCACCAGTGCCAGCCGAGTTCGTTGAACCCCTTCGCCAGCGTCCGGCCCAGCCTGCCGATCGGGATGGGCGGAAGCGGCGGCGAATAGTCCGGATATCCAGGATTTCCGGCCAAACCGGAAACGCCCGTGTTCTCGTCGTTCAGATCGTAGAAGGGGGCCAGCGTTTCATAGTCGACCGGCCAGTCCTCGGCCACCCCGTCCAGCGACCTGGTTCTGAAATCGGAGGGTTTCATGCGCGGCCAGTGACCGAGAAAGTTGACGGTGGATCCACCGACACCGTTCCAGTTCACCGGTGTGATGCAGCTGTCTTCCGAGTTGACCGGGTAGTCCTGCTCCAGCTTCCTGACATTCGGATCGCAGGAAAATGCGCCGTAGCGGGAAAGCTCGTAGTCGCGCTGGCGGCTCGGGTAGTCCTTGTCATGCAGATGGTCGCCCTGTTCCAGGCACAGGATGCGCATTCTCGTTTCGAGCAGAGACCAGGCAATGGCGGCGCCGGACGCACCGGCCCCGATGATGAGAACGTCGACGGGATCGTGTGACATGTGCATCTTCCTGTTTCTCAAACCCGCCTGTAGGCAATACCGCGTGCGCGGACGGGTGCCGTCAGCTCACGCATCAGCTCTTCGCTTTCGCGCTCCACGCCGTATCCGTCCGGATGGACGGGATGCGCGCCGACACCCAGCATCGGGCGGATCTCGGGGCGGCTGTAGTAGGCCATGTATGCGAGGCGGACGAATTCGTTGAATTCAGCCGGATGCCGCGCCTCGACCGCCTTCAGCGCGGCGACGCGGTCTTGCGCTGACAGCGTGTCGAAACCGGTGACGCTCGACTTGAGCGATTCAAGCAGGACCATCACCGTTTTCGACGGGTGTTCGGAGTAGGCAGTTGCCGAGAGGACACCTTCGGCAACTGCCTTCACACCGGCAGACGGCATGCGCCGTACACCACCCGCCGGGATGATTTCATCAAGGACCGCCAAAAACAGCGCGTTGTCTTCCTGAGTGAGCATGGCAGCTTCCTATCGCACCGTGTTGCCCGGCGGCCGCGACAAGGCGTCGATCGCGACGGCAAGGAGAAGAATGGCACCCGAGAACATGAGCTTGTCGGCAGCACTTGCGCCGGTGAGATCCAGGCCGTTGCCCAGGGACCCTATGACGAGTGCACCCAGGATCGCGTTCCAGACCGAGCCGCGGCCACCGAAGAGAGACGTGCCGCCGATGACAGCCGCTCCGATGCTTTCAAGCAGAAGCGATCCGCCGGCAAATGCGGTGTAGGACACCGACCCATATCGCGACGCGCCGAAAATGCCGCCGATCGCGGCCAGCAGGCCGACTATACCGAAGGCAACCACACGGATGCGTTTGACGTCCATGCCGACGCGCCTGGCGCTTTCCGCGTTGCCGCCAACGGCGAAGATGGACCGGCCGAACGGCGTCGATGTGGTCACCCAGCCGACGATCGCCGTCACGCCCGTCAGGAGAATGATCAACAGCGGGACGGACCGGTAGGCATTCATCGTCAGGACGGCCGCGAAGACGATTATCGCGAAAAAGGCGACCTGCCCCCAGAGCACCGCACCGGCCTCCAGTTCGAGACCCCGGGCCCTGCGTGCCGCCTGCTTGCGCAAAGACAGCGCGGTCACGGTTAAGACCAGCAGTCCGGCCAGCACGAGACCCCAGACGTCGGGTATCAGCACGCGCGAGATCGCTCTCACGAACGGATCGCCGATATTCAGGTTTCCGGTCGGCAGGATCTTCTGCATCAGGCCCTGGTAGCCGAGCAGCCCGGCCAGGGTCACGACGAAGGACGGAATGCCGACATAGGCAATGAGCAATCCCTGCGCCGCGCCCATCACGACGCCGACGGCCATCACGATGAGGCAGGCCGCCCAGCCCGGGACGCCGGCGAGCACGAGCACACCGAGCAACGCGGCACAGACACCGGCCGTGGCCGCGGCGGACAGGTCGATTTCGCCGAGCAGAAGAACGACCGTGATGCCGACGGCGAGCGTCGCGATCACCGCGGACTGCATGAACAGATTGTAGATGTTGCGCGGCGACAGGAAAATGAAGCGCGGCGCGGAGGCATCCGGATCCGACCAGTATTCCCAGAAGGGCAGCGCGAGACCGAAATAGATCCAGATCGCGGCCAGCGCGAGCAGGACCGGCACGAATGACCCCAGGCTCGTTTCCCGGAGTTGCCGCAACCGCTCGATCAGCGACAGTGAGATTTCAGGCTGCATTGTTCGCCCCGTTGTCCAGACCGGCCGTCATGGCGACGACGATCTCGTCCGGCGTTGTCCGTGATGTTTCCCAGGTCGCGACATTTGCGCCGTGGCGCAGCACGCAGATCCTGTCGGACACCTCGAAGATGTCGCGCATGTTGTGCGAGATGTAGACGACAGCGTGATCGGTATCGCGCAGGCGCTTGACGACATCGAGAACCTGCCGGGTCTGGGCAACGCCAAGCGCGGCGGTCGGTTCGTCGAGCATCACGACGCTGCAATCCGCACCGACGGCTCTGGCAATGGCGATCGCCTGCCGCTGCCCTCCGGACAGGCCGCCAACCTTGGCACGCACGGACTTCAGGGTGCGCACGCGCAGCCGGTCGATGGCGGCCTTGGCCCTGACCTCCATTTCCAGGTCGTCCAGCGGCCGCAACTGATGCGGCAGGAAGCCCCAGCCGGATTTGACCGGCTCTGCTCCCAGCGACAGGTTGGCGGAAACGTCGAGGTTTTCACAAAGCGCAAGGTCCTGATAGACGATCTGGATACCGAGCGCACCGGCGTCGTGCGGACTGGCAATCACGACAGGTTCCTCGTCGATGAAAAAATCACCGCTGTCGGAGATGAGTGCCCCGGCGAGAATTTTCATGAGTGTCGACTTGCCGGCACCGTTGTCGCCGACGAGTGCCATGACCTCGCCGCGCGCGACTTCGAAATCCACACCCTTGAGCGCATGAACACCGCCAAAGCTCTTGTGAATACCGGAGACGCGCAAGTGAGGGGGCGGGGCCGGCGGCCCCACCTGCTGATCATCGGAAAAAGACATGATTTGCCCGATTATTTGCAGAAATCGGTTGCCGCGGCTTCGCCCTGGCAGACCATTTCCCTGGTTATCGACGGATCGTTTTCGATGACATAGGCCACCCCTTCCGCACCGACGGCGGAATAGCTGTCCACGGGGACGAAGGCGACATCGGCACCAACACCGTTCTGAACCGTTTCGGTAGCAAGATCCGCATAGTCTTCGCCCTTCAACAGACGAACGGTCACTTCGGCGGCAGCCGCCGCCATTTCATGCAGCGGGCGCCAGCCGCACTGGGTCTGTTTGCCGAGCAGCATCAACTGCTGCGCCTGTACCGTACAGTCCAGGCCCGACACGGGCACGGTTCCGGCCATGCCCTGTTCTTCCATCGCCGCGATAGCAGCGCCTGCATTACCGTCGTTGGATGAGACGACACCCTGGACATTGTTGCTCAACTGGGTCAGTGCCTGATCCATCGAACGGCGCGCGATGGCCGGATCCCAGCCGGGCGTCCAGTTCGCGTAGCCCATGACCCTTTCGCCTGAATCGAACAACGGCTGGAGAACCGACATCTGTCCGTCGGCAATGACGCCTGCATTCGGGTCGGTCGGCGATCCGCGAAGCAGGACGAGCGTGTCGCCTGCCCCGGTGTTGTCGACCACGTGCTGAGCCTGTGCAGCGCCCGTCGCAAACATGTCCGCCTGAATCCAGAACGAGGTGTTGGCGGAATTGATCATGCGGTCATAGGCAAGCGTCGGGACGCCCTCCTCCGCGGCGGTATCCGCGATAATCGCGGAGCTTTCCCCATCGATCGGGATCACCACGAGCACCTTGGCGCCCTGGGTCAGCGCCTGTTCCGCCTGACGCTGCTGCGCGGAGGTGTCGTTATTGGCGTTGAAAACCTCCACCTTCACGCCGGGTGCGATCTCCTTCATCGTGGACACAAACGCCGCCGCGTCCTGTTGTTCCCAACGCGGGTTCACGTTTTCCGGCAGCAGCAGCGCAACCATTTCTTCCGCATTTGCGATGCCCGCACCACAAAGTGTGGCCAGAGCCGTCCCTGCTATCAATAAGCCTTTCTTATTGCTGGGAAACATCCTATCCTCCTGTCCGATGTTAAGGCGTTTTCCGACGCCTGACTTCAACCGGTTTCCTGCAGGTTGCAGAAAGCCAGGCGTTGCGAGTCTGCTTGAACCCAACTCGCAACGCCGTCATCGACCCGACACCATGCCGGAGCCGTTTCGTGCAACGGCCGGGTTCCTCCATCCGGCCGTCAAATCCATGATCTTTCCGCTTCAGACGGACGCCGCAAAGCCCTTGATGGCACCCGACAAGCGGTCGGTCGTGTCGCTCAGCAAGCGGCGCATCCGGTTTTCCGCGAGATCCGCATCGCGCTCCAGAATCGCCTCCATGACTTCCCGGTGAAACGGAATGGATTCTTCGTTTTCGCGCGGATCGGCGTTTGTGAGGCGGATGGAGCTCAGGAGTGCGGAGAAGATGACGCCCTCCATCGCTCTCAGGAATTCGTTGTTGGCTGCGCGCAGAATGGACCGGTGAAACAGGGCATCGGCGACGACGAACTCCTGAACGGAGCTCGTCTCGTCCTCCATCCTGAGCTGTGCCGACATGATTTCGGCGTGCTCCGCTTCCGTTCCGCAGACCGCCGCCCACGCCGCCGCTTTCGGTTCCATCAGCTGGCGAATGTCCATCAGCTGGCGCAGGAAACCCGGCTTGGGTTCGACCGAGAGATGCCAGGCCAGGACATCGTCATCCAGTAGGGCCCAGCTGGCGCGCCGGCGGACCCGCGTGCCGCTGCCGCGACGCACTTCCAGAAGGCCTTTTCCGACGAGGAGCTTCACCGCTTCCCGTATGACGGACTTGCTGACGCCGAACCGGCTGGAGAGTTTGGTCTCGTCTTCGATCAGCTCGTCTTCGCGGTAGTGACCGCCAACGATCCTGCGCCCCAATTCGCGCGATACCTGTGTTGCAAGGCCGGGCGTGATGCCGCTTGCGTCTTTGAGATCGTAGTAGAGTAGCTCATTCATATGAAAATACTAAACATCAGATGTTTTGATTGTCCATATCAATGCTTGCTTGACTGCAAATACCTTTAACAGATTGAAATATTGACTACATTTCTGATTTCAGGCTTCAAGCGCCTGGACCACTATGTGAAAAACAAAACATTTCTAGATTGTATTATGTGAAGTACTTCTATCTGAGATTGTTTTTAAAGCCCTTGCCGATGGCGTGGCATCTGTGCCGGGAAGGAGGCAGGAAAGGCAGACCCGGCGACACGGCCAACACCGCCGGTCAGGACAGTGATGGCTCCGCGACCGCAGGTGTGGCCCGTCCGGACATGTCATGGAAAGCGGGTCAGCCAGACCGGAGAATGAACTCAGCACAGCGCGAGCCCAGCATCATGGCCGGCGCATTGGTGTTGCCCGCGTTGATGTCCGGGACCGCGGACATGTCGCAGACTCGAAGGTTCTCAACACCCCGGACCCGAAGCCTGCCGTCAAGCACGGCCATATCGTCACCATCCGCCCCCATGCGCGCCGTTCCGGCCGGGTGATAGTTGGTCTTGACGAACCGCTTGCAGTGGGTCCTGAGCTCTTCGTCGGAACACTTGCCGGGGTCGGGGATTGCGACTTTCTTCAGCTTCGAGGCGATGGGGTTCGACTGGAGGGCCTCAAGGAAGAAGCGCTGGCCGGCCATCATTTCCTGCATGTCGTCTTCGTCCTTCAGAAGGTTCGGACACACGATGGGCATGTCGGCAGGCGATCCGGAGGCCAGCCTGACTTCGCCGCGGGACTTGGGTTTGACGACAACCGTCGTGACCGTCACGCCATAGCCGTCTTTCAGCTCAGACTGTGCATCCCGGTCCAGATAGACGATGGGAACGCAAAAGGCCTGGATCGTCGGTTCGCCGTCGCGGTTGCGCGGGTTGACGAAAGCCCCGGCCTCGACACCGGCCGAGGTAATGCGGCCGCTTCCGAAAAGCTTGAACTGAAGCCCGTTCAGGAGCATGCGCCAGCCTTCTCCCTGACGGTAGTAGCCGTGCGGCCCGCTGGCATAGGCCGTGATGGGAACTTCGGGATGATCGATCAGGTTCTGGCCGACACCGGGCATGTCGGCGTGAACCTGGATGCCGAACTCGCCGAGATGATCAGCGGGACCGATCCCCGACAGCATGAGGATCTTCGGCGACACCAGCGCCCCCGCCGCCAGGATGATTTCCGCCGACGCATGGACTGTGTGTGTCCCCGAGGGATCGGTGTAGGACACGCCGACCGCGCGGCCGTTCTCCACGATGATCCTGTCCACCGCCGCCTGTAGCTTGATGGTCAGCTTCGGATTGCTGCGCAGCGGTTCGAGGAACGCATAGGCGGTTGAACTTCTGCGGCCATTCCGGTTGGTGAACTGGTAAAAACCGACGCCGCGCTGCGACGGGCCGTTGAAGTCCGTGTTGTAGGGCTCGCCAAGGGTCTGAACCGACTGCACGAACCAGCGGGACATGGTGTCGACATAACCCGGGTCGGACACCATGACGTCGCCGTCCGTGCCGTGCAGGTCGCCGGCAAGGCGGTTGTTCGCTTCCATTCCCTTGAAGTGGGGCAGGACGTCCGCCCAACCCCAGCCGGGGTTGTCGTTGTTCGCGCGCAGGACATCGTTCCAGGCATCGTAGTCGCCGGGGCGGCCGCGCATGTAGACCTGTGCATTGACGGAAGATCCACCGCCCAGGACATTGCCCTGCGGGATGTCGTGAACCCTGCCGTCGAGATGCGGCTGCGGCGTCGTCCTGTGATACCGCATGTACTTGGAACCGTTGATCATCTTGAAAATGCCAGGGGGCATATCAAGCAACGGGTGGCGATGGGAATAGCCTGCTTCCAGCAAGAGCACGCGCGCGCCGGCCTCGCTGACGAGCCGCGCTGCCGCGACAGCACCGCCCGAACCGCCGCCAATGACGATGTAGTCGTATTCCAAGGTCATTCGTCCCCCCAGTCAAATGTGACGCGGACGAATTCCCAGGCCGCCTTCAGATGGTTGTTCAGCGCTTCTTCCGCCGCGACCGGATCGCGCTCCACAATCGCGTCGAGAATGGACTTGTGCGCCAGGTAGTTGACTTCGTTGCGCTCAGGAGAGCGCAGCATGCGGTCCCACTGGGGCGCCAGCCAGGACGTATAACCTTCGTGCATGGCGGGGAAAATCGGGTTCCTGGGAATGCGGTAGAGAACACCGTGGAAGGCGACATCCGTCCGGTAGAATTCGTTCGAGTCCGGAATGGCCTTCCGGTTTTCCTCGAGCGCTTCCCGCAGGCCTGCGATGTCCTCCTTGCGTGCCGACAACGCAGCTTCGCGCACAAGGGCGCGTTCGATGAAGACCCGGCTGTCGTAGAGGTTCTTGATGCCCGTCTTGTCCGTCAGGAGATGCTGGACGACGTTGCCACAGGCGTGGAGGACGGTCGCGTAGTCCGGCTTGCGCACGATCGGGCGAAAGCGGGGCCGCGTTTCGATCAGTCCGCGGCTGGACAGCTGGGAAATCGCCTCGCGGATCACGGTCCTGCTTGCGCCGAACTGTTCCATCAACTCCCGCTCGGCGGGCAAGGGCGTTCTGTCTTCCAGCTCACCGGAAACGATTTTCGCTTCCAGCATTGCGACCACATTGTCCGCTGCCCGACCCGTTTCGTTGCCGATGTCCATTGGGCGTCACGTCTCCCTTGTCATCAATTTCAGGTTTTTGGTACGACATAAATTTGATGTTCGTAAAGCAATTTTTTCAGATGGTCAGAAATTTTCGCCAGTTTTCCCTTATTTTTCATATGTTTATTATTTTTACGTACTAAATTTCTCGATTAAGGATTGACTTTGGTCTCTTTTCTTAACTTACTTTGATCAGTTTGGTCATACCAAAGGACAACTCGTTCGTGTTTGATATTACCCTCTCCTCGGAAAGTCCGATCGCTGCCGGGATGTACGTCAACGGACAGTGGCTCACGCGCGCGCCTTCATCGGCGGCGATTGAAGTGGAGAACCCGGCAAACGAGACCATCATCGCGACAATCACCGACGGGACCGAGACAGACGCGGCCCAAGCGCTTGACGCCGCGCGCCGTGCCTTTGCCGCGTGGGCGGGCCGACCCGCGATCGAGCGGGGACGGCTGATCGCAGCCCTTGCGGACGAAGTCGAAGCGCACAAGGCGCATCTGGCACGTCTGGTTACCCTTGAACAGGGCAAGCCGGTCGCTCATGCGAACCAGGAAATCGACGCCGCCATAACCTTCCTGAGATACGCGGCAGAGAATGCGCGCCGGATCGAAGGCGATATCGTTGCGTCCGACAACCGGGACGAGGAAATACACATCCGGCGGCACCCCTATGGCGTCGTGGTCGGGCTGACCGCCTGGAACTATCCCTTCGCGCTGGCAGCAAGAAAGCTCGGACCGGCGCTGGTGGCCGGGAACACGTTCGTACTGCTGTCCCACGAGGCGACGCCGCTCTCCGGGCTCGCCCTTGCAAGTCTGAGTGAAAAGGCCGGTCTTCCCGCCGGGGTCTTCAACGTGGTGACCGGCCGCGGCCCCGTCGTCGGTGCAGGCCTCGTGCAGAGCCCGATGTCCGATCTCGTCACCATGACCGGCAGCACCCGCGCGGGACGCGAAATCTACCGGGCCGGTGCCGACAGCATCAAGGTCGTGCGCCTGGAACTGGGCGGCAAGGCGCCGTTCCTGGTCATGGATGACGCCGATATCAACAGCGCCGTCCAGGCGGCGGTCGCCGCGCGCTACACGAATTGCGGGCAGATCTGCACCTGCAATGAACGTATGTATCTGCATCGTGCCATCGCAGACGAATTCCTGGAAAAATTCGTTGCCGCCTCGAAGGCGCTGACCCTCGGAGACCCGCTCGGCAGCGTCGACATGGGTCCCAAGGTGAACCGTGTCGAACGGGACAAGGTTGCCGATATCGTTGCGCAGGCCGTGCGTGCTGGCGCGGATATCCATCTTGAGGGTGGCATCCGCGAGGATGGCCCGTTCAGCAAGGGCCACTGGTTTGCACCGACAGTCCTGGAAGCGTCAAAGAACGACAACCCGGCCGTCCAGAACGAGGTATTCGGCCCCGTCGCAACGGCGGTCAGGGTCGATGATTTCGACACGGCGGTCCGGTTTGCCAACGACACCTCTTTCGGGCTGTCCGCCTATCTCTTCACCCGGGACCACAAGCGTCTCGCACAAGCTCCTTATCGCCTGAAGTTCGGAGAACTCTACCTGAACCGCTCCAACGGAGAGGCCGTGCAAGGCTTCCACACCGGGTGGGGATTGTCCGGGCTGGGGGGAGAAGACGGCCGTTACGGCTTCGATGGCTATCTGCGCAAGCAGACGGCCTACCTGAATTGGGGTTAGCGCCTCAAGCTCTTGCGACCGGGGGGATTCTGGTCGCACCATAGTGGAGGAAATGATGAAACGTACTCTCTTGCTGGCTACTGCGGTTGCTTTTGGCGCAGTGACTTCCATCGCTTCGGCTGCCGGGCTGCCGCCGCTTGAGCAGAAAGACCGCTACAAGGTCGGTTTTGCGCAGATGGAGTCCAACAATCCCTGGCGGATCGCCGAAACCAAGTCTTTCCATGACACGGCCGAAAGCTGCGGCTGGGATCTGATCGCGACCGATGCCGCCGGCTCCGCAGCAAAGCAGGTTGCCGATGTCGACAGCATGATCGCCCAGGGTATCGACGTGCTGTTCCTGCCGCCGCGCGAAGAAAAGCCGCTCATTCCCGCCGTGAAGAAGGCCAAGGCCGCCGGCATTCCGACCTTCCTCGTCGACCGTTCCGTTGACCCGAATGCAGCGAAGCCGGGTGAAGACTTCGTCGCGTTCCTCGGCTCCGACTTCATCGACCAGGGCAAACGCGTCGCGGAATGGACCATCGAGAACTTCAAGGGCGACAAGGGCATCATCGTCGAGTTGGAAGGAACCACGGGATCCTCGCCGGCCAATGACCGCAAGAGCGGTTTCGACGACCGCATCGTTCAGGACGAGCGTTTTGAAATCGTTGCGTCCCAGTCGGGCGACTTTGCCCGCGATCTCGGCCGTCAGGTCATGGAAACGCTGCTACAAGCGCATCCGGACGTCAATATCGTCTACGCACATAACGACGAAATGGCGATCGGCGCCATCCAGGCACTCGAGCTTGCCGGACGCAAGCCGGGCGAAGACGTTCTGGTCGTCTCCATCGACGGAACGCGCGATGCGCTTCAGGCCATCATCGACGGCAAGATGGGCGTCACGGTGGAGAGTTCCCCGTTCTTCGGACCGCTCGCCTGCGAAACCATGAAACGCTATGCCGCCGGCGAAACCATCGAGCCCTGGGTGCAGGTGAAAGACCGGATCTTCACGGCTGCCAATGCCCCGGAGCACATTGACGAAGCCTACTGAGGCTATCTGCCGGGAGGGGAAACCCTTCCGGCTGCTTTCTCCCAGATCAGCGGATGTTCAGGCGAACCTGCCTGAACATCCCGCGGCTGATCGGTTCTGATGTGATCGGGCATCCAGGCGCGTTCCCGCGATCGCGCGATGCTCTCATGCTGACAGGAGCCACCATGGCACCTCTGCTCACCATGGCCGGGATCAAGAAACACTTCGGCGGCGTTCCGGCTCTTCGAAGTGCATCTCTTGAGGTCGAACCCGGCGAAGTCCATGCACTCATCGGTCAGAACGGTGCAGGAAAATCAACGCTCATCAAGATTCTGACGGGCCTTTACCGCCGAGACGAAGGCACTGTCGATTTCGCCGGCGAACCCAGCCACGTCGCCTCGCCGCGCGAGGCCCAGAATGCCGGGATCGCCACCATCTACCAGGAACTGAACCTGGTCCCGCTCCGGTCCGTCAGCGAAAATGTCGTGATGGGACAGGAGCCGCGGTCCTTCGGCTTCATGATCAACTGGCCCGAAGCACACCGGCGCACACGCGAAATCCTTTCCCGGTTCGGCATCGAGATTGACGTGACGGCCCCGCTCGGAAGCTATTCAACGGCGATCCAGCAACTTGTCGCGATTGCCCGTGCCGTCTCCATGGACGCGAAGCTCGTCATCATGGACGAGCCCACCTCATCGCTGGACAGCTCGGAAGTGGAAATCCTGTTCGGCGTCGTCCGGGAGCTGAAGTCCTCGGGCGTTTCGGTCCTCTATGTCTCCCACTTTCTGGACGAACTCTTCCAGATCTGCGACCGGGTCACCATCATGCGCGACGGCCAGACGGTCGGCTGCCAGTCCATCCCGGAGACGACGAAACTCGATCTGATCGCCGGCATGCTCGGACGCAATGCGGAAGAGATCGCCGCCGAAGGCCTGACGGAACTGGCCGGCGGCCGCGCCGCCTATGACGAGGTGGTTCTCGAAGTCGACAAGGTCGCAACGGGACCGCGCCTCAGCAATTTTTCCATGACGCTCCACCGCGGCGAGATCGTCGGCCTCGGCGGGCTGCTCGGGTCCGGGCGGACCGAGGCGGCGAGAAGCATCTTCGGACTGGACCAACTGACCGCCGGATCCATGCATCTGCAGGGCCGGGAATTCGAACCGTCCGAGCCCTCCGAGGCCATCCGGTCCCGGATCGGGTTCCTGACCGAGGACCGCAAGGCGGAGGGGATTGTCCCGGACATGTCGGTCCGCGAAAACCTCACGCTCGCGCTTTTACCCAATCTGCGCAAGAACGGCCAGATCGACAGGGACCGCGAAAAGGAACTGGTCGGCGAGTTCATCCAGAAGCTCGGGATCAAGACGTCGCACATGGATCAGCCGATCCGCGAACTGTCGGGCGGCAACCAGCAGAAAGTGCTGCTGGCGCGCTGGCTGGCGACAAGGCCGGACATCCTGATCCTCGACGAGCCCACACGCGGCGTCGATGTCGGCGCGAAGCGCGAGATCCAGTCCATCATCCGGAAATTTGTCGACGACGGACATGCCGTCATCCTGATCAGCTCCGAATTCGAGGAACTGGTAGAAGGCGCCAACCGCATCGTCGTCATGCATGAAGGCAAGGCGGTGTCCGAACTGACCAATCCCGGGATCACCGAAAACGCCCTGGTCAAGGCGCTTGCCCACCATGAGGAGGGCACCGCATGACCAGCCTGACATCAGAAGACACGATGCGAACCGACGTCACCGCCAAGCTGAAGAACCACGGGGGTCTGATCGCGCTCGGCCTGATCCTCATCTTCAACATCATCGTGACGCCCAACTTCCTGCATACGCAGACGCTGGCCGTCAACATTTCGCAAGTCGCGACGATTGCCATCGTCGCCATGGGCATGACCCTGGTGATCGCAACGGGCGGGATCGATCTCTCGGTCGGCGCGGTCATGGCATTGTCCGGAGCGCTGGCGCCGCTGATCTTCCTGTCGGATTTCGGCCAGGCCTACCCTGTGCTGGGGCTGATCGGCGCGCTCTTCCTTCCACTGGTTGCAGCCCTTGTCTGCGGGCTCTTCAACGGGGTGATCGTCGCCGTGCTGCGGGTTCAGCCGATCATCGCGACGCTGATCCTGTTCATCTCGGGACGCGGCATCGCGCAGGTGCTGACGAACGGCAACCTGCAGACCTTCTCCTATCCCGAGTTCAGCTATCTCGGCACCGGAAAGATTCTCGGCTTCCCGTTTCAGGGATGGCTGGCGCTTGCAATTGCCTGCCTTCTCTTCTGGGTCGTGAACCGCACCGTCTTCGGGCGCTACCTGCTTGCGATCGGCGGCAACGAGCGCGCCGCCAAACTCGCCGGCGGCCCGGTGCGCCGCGTCAAGATCGGCGCCTATGTGATCTGCTCGGTCCTGTCCGGCCTCGCCGGACTCATCGTCGTCGCGATCAATTCGGCCTCCGACGCGGCCCGCAACGGCAACCTGATGGAACTCGACGCGATCGCGGCGGCCGTTGTCGGCGGGGCGCTGCTTCAGGGCGGCAAGGCTCCGATCTTCGGCGCCATCCTCGGAGCCGTCATCATCCAGCTGGTGAAATACACGCTTCTGGCAAACGGCGTTGAAGACGAAGTCGCACTGATTGCCAAGGCCGCGATCATCCTGGCTGCCGTCTACATTCAGCAAGCGCGAAAGGAATAAAGCCGTGCTTGATCAAAATGCCTTCGACATGCGGAAATACATTTCCCGCAACCCGCAATCGGTCGCGGTCTGGATCGCTCTCTTCGTTCTGATCGTCTTCGGCTTGCTGCGCTACGACAATTTCGGCAGTGCCTACAACATCACCTCGTTCCTGAACTACAATGCGATGTTCATCGCGATTTCGGTCGGCATGTGTTTCGTTATCCTGACCGGCGGCATCGATCTCTCGGTCGGGTCCGTGGCGGCGTTCACCTCCGTCATTGCCGCCTATCTCAGCCCCTACGGGATCGAAGTGGCGCTTCCGCTCGCGGTGCTTTCGGGTGTCGGCTTCGGTCTCTTCAACGCGGTCTGCATCGTCTTCGGGCGCATCCCGCCCTTCATCGCGACGCTTGCCACGATGCTCGGCGCCAAGGGCGGCTCGCTGGTGATCTCGGGCGCCCAGACGATCGCCGTCGACTGGGGCTCGAACTTCACCCAGCTCGGCATGGAAAAGGCCATGGGCATCGTTCCCTGGACGATCGTCCTTGTCGGCATTCTCGTGGTCTGTCTCTGGGTGGTCCTGGAAATGACCAGCCTCGGCCGGACCATTCTCGCCGTCGGCGGCGGCGAGGACGCGTCCGTGATGATGGGCCTGAAGGTCAACCGGGCGAAGATCTTCGCCTACGGGCTGTCCGGCGGCTGCGCCGGACTGGCCGGTGTCTTTCTTGCCTCCGGATTCGGCGCCGGCCAGCCGCTCGAAGGCGTCGGCTGGGAGCTTTCGGCGATCGCCTCGGTGGTTGTCGGCGGAACCCTCCTGACCGGAGGTCTCGGGTCAATCCCGGCGACCGTCGCGGGCGCGCTTCTGCTCGGTCTGGTCTTCAACATCCTGAATTTTGAAAACGGCAAGGGCTGGATCAGCTTCAGCGCCTACTGGCAGATGGTCATCCGCGGAGCGTTCCTGTTCGCGGTCATCCTGTTCCAGACGCGGGTCATGAACCGGCAGTCGGGCGTGGAGTTCGCCAAATGACCGCGATCAAGGAGATCCGCACGCAGCTGTTCCATGTGCCGCTGGCCGAGGTCCTGGTGGACGCCAAACATGGCGACCATACCCTGTTCGAACTGGTGACGGCGACCGTCGTCCTGGCCGACGGCACGGAAGGGACCGGCTACACCTATACGGGCGGAAAGGGCGGGTCGGCGATCGCGGCCATGATCCACCATGATCTTGCACCCTTCCTGATCGGTCAGGATGCCGGCGAGGTGGAAAATCTCTATGAAGGCATGCAATGGCACATCCATTATGTGGGACGGGGCGGGATCGCGTCGTTCGCCATCTCGGCCGTCGATATCGCCCTATGGGACATTCGCGGCAAGACGCGCGGCTGGCCGCTGTGGAAGCTGGCAGGCGGTGCCGACAACAGGTGCAAGGCCTATTGCGGCGGTATCGATCTGAATTTCCCGCTGCCGAAACTGCTGGAGAGTGTGCGAGGCTATCTTGAGAGGGGGTTCAACGGGGTCAAGATCAAGATCGGCCAGCCAACCCTCGAAGAGGACGTTGCGCGGATCGCAGCCGTCAGGGAACTCATCGGTCCCGATGTCGCCTTCATGGTCGATGCCAACTACTCCATGTCCGTGGACGGAGCGATCGCCGCGGCACGGGCCTTCGCCCCCTATGACATTCTCTGGTTCGAAGAACCGACAATACCGGACAATTACAAGGGATACGCCGAGATCTCGGATGCAACCGGATGTGCCCTTGCCATGGGCGAAAATCTTCATACTATCCACGAATTCGAATATGCATTCGATCAGTCCAAACTCAGCTTCATCCAGCCGGATGCGTCCAACTGCGGCGGCGTGACCGGCTTCCTCCAGGTTGCTGATCTGTCACGTCAACACAAGATCCCGGTATGCAGTCACGGAATGCAGGAGTTACACGTCAGTCTCGTTTCCGCGCAGGTGAATGCCGGCTGGATCGAAGTTCATTCGTTCCCGATCGACCAATACACACGGCGCCCGCTGCAGGTGGCAAACCACCTTGCCGTTGCGCCGGAAACCCCCGGGACGGGCGTCGAGTTCGACTGGACGCTCCTTGACCCCCACAAAGTCCTGACACTCTAGAGGTCCTCATGCTCAGCCACGCTGCCGTTTATCGCGGCGACAAGACGTTTTCCCTTGAACAAAAGCAGGTGTCCGATCCCGGTCCCGGCGAGGTTCAGATCAAGGTCGCCTATTGCGGCATCTGCGGGACCGACCTGCACATCTTCCTCGGCCACATGGACCAGCGCGTCGGGTTCGAGCGCACGATCGGTCACGAAATGTCCGGAACCATTTCCGCGGTCGGTGCCGGCGTCGATGGCCTGAAGCCGGGTGACCGGATTGTCGTCAGGCCGCTGGACCATTGCGGCGAGTGCCCCGCGTGCCGCGCCGGTCACGAGCATATCTGTCACAACCTGAAATTCATCGGCATCGATACCGAAGGTGCGTTCCAGGAATACTGGAACGTCCCCGCTCACACCATCCACGTCCTTCCCGAGGGCCTCGATCTTGCACACGCGGCGCTGATCGAACCCCTGGCGGTCGCGTGTCACGACGTCAACCGCGCACAGGTGAAACCCGGGGAAGACGTTCTCGTGATCGGCGGCGGTCCGATCGGTCTTCTGGTCGCGCTCGTCGCGCGGCACGCAGGCGGCAAGGTCACGATCAGCGAGATCAGCGAAAGCCGTCTTGCCTACGCGGAAAAGCTCGGCTTCACCACGATCAACCCGAAACTGTCGGACGCGGCCGGGCAGGTGAACGCGCTGACCGGCAACAAGGGTGCTGATGTCGTCTTCGAGGTCTCGGGCAGCCAGCCCGGCGTCGACCTTATGACCGATGCCGCCGCCGCGCGCGGCCGTATCGTCATGGTGGCCATCCACGCCAAGAAGCCGGACGTCGACATGTTCCGGTTCTTCTGGCGGGAACTGGAACTCTTCGGTGCGCGTGTCTACCGGCCCGAGGACTACGACCAGGCCATGCAGCTTCTGGCTGAAGGTGTCGTGGACTGTTCCTCCTTCATCACCGATATCCAGCCGCTCAAGGATATTCAGGGCGCGTTCGAGGCGCTTACCCAGAACCCGAGCGCCATCAAATCCATGATCCAGATCAGCGGGAATGCAGAATGAGTGTGTTGGACAGTTTCAGCCTCGCCGGAAAAACGGCGCTTGTCACGGGCGCCAAGCGCGGGATCGGCAAGGCGATGGCCGTCGCCCTCGCCGATGTCGGCGCGGATGTCATCGGCGTCAGCGCCAGCCTTGAAAGCACGGGCAGCGACGTCGAGAAGGAGGTCCGTGCCCTCGGACGGAACTTCACCGGCTACAGCTGCGATTTCGGCGACCGCGAGGCCCTGAAAACCTTCGCGGCCAAGGTCAACGAAGCGCACCCGGTGATCGATATCCTCATCAACAATGCCGGGACGATCAAGCGCGCGCCGCTGACCGAACATGGTGACGACATCTGGGACGAGGTGATCGAAGTCAATCTGTCCTCCCAGTTCGTGCTGACGCGCGAGATCGGCGCGCGTATGGTGGAGCGCGGTTCCGGCAAGATCATCTTCACGGCCTCGCTCTTGACCTTCCAGGGCGGCATCACGGTGCCGGGCTACGCGGCCTCCAAGGGCGCGATCGGCCAGTTGACCAAGGCCTTCGCAAACGAATGGGCCGCCAGGGGGATCAATGTCAACGCGATTGCCCCGGGTTACATCGCGACGGACAATACCGAGGCGCTGCGCAACGATCCCGTCCGGTCGAAGTCCATCCTGGAACGTATCCCGGCCGGGCGCTGGGGCAACGCGGAAGACTTTGCCGGTCCGGCCGTCTTCCTGGCTTCCGCCGCCTCGGACTATATGCACGGCACCGTCATGACCGTAGACGGTGGCTGGATGGGCCGATAGCGGCGCGCGGCAGTTGCAGGATCCGTTTCAGGATCCGTTTCAGGGCGAGAAGACGATCCGGAACTCCGCTGGAAGACTGCCGCCGGCGACCTTGCGGGCGTTGGGAAGATCGTTTTCTTCCAGCTTCGCCTTGCGGTCCGCTTCCGACAGGTCCTGCCAGCGTTCGGCAAGACGCTGCTCCAGTTCGGCAAGCGGCACGCTCAGAAAGACGGTGGTGTCGAAAAGCGGACCCAGGTCGCGCCAGGGTGCTTCGTCAAGAAGCAGATAGTTGCCCTCGACGATTAGGTGCCGGACCGTCTTCGGAATGACGCGGGCACTGTTGCGCGCAATCTCGATGCTGCGGTCAAAGACGGGGACGGCGATTTCGTCTTCCTCGTTTTGCTTGAGCCGCATCAGCATGTGCCGGAAGCCGCCGACATCGAATGTGTGCGGCGCGCCTTTCCGGGGGCGCCATCCACGGGCGTTGAGGATCAGATCGTCATAATGGTAGCCGTCCATCGGAAAGACGGCGGCACTGCCCGGATCTCTCTCGTTCAGCCTTGCAGCCAGTTCGTCGGAGAGTGTCGACTTGCCCGCTCCGGGCGGGCCGCAGACGGCGGTTATGCTGCGGTTCGTTTGTCCGCGGTCCACGATCCGGGCCACGAGATCCTCGACCGAAATGTCCTGCGAAGCGGTCACGACAGGCTCAACCCCGCGGCTTCGGCCTGTTCGGCGAGGAAGGGCAGGCCGACTTCCACAACATCCTCCGCGCGGTCAGCCACCGGGCGCCAGACCGCAAGTCCGGATGCGATCTCCGGCGCCAGATAGACAAAACTCTCCAATGTCATGGTTCCCTGAAAATCGACGTCGGCCAGTCCCTTGAACGTCGCCGCCCAGTCGAGCGTGCCCCTGCCAGGAACACCGCGATTGGATTCCGACAGATGCACATAGCCCAGATGCTCGCCCGCATCGGCGAATCCCTCGGCCATGCCGGCTTCCTCGATATTCATATGATAGGTGTCGAGATGGATAAAGACGTTGGGCGCGCCGACGCGCTCGATGATTTCGGCCGTTTGCCGGGCCGTATTCAGCAAGTGCGTTTCGTAGCGATTGCAGGGTTCGAGCCCGAGACGCATGTTGAGATCCCGTGCCTTCTGGGCGACGCGGTCGACCAGCCGGCAGATGGCATCGCTTTCCGCCCCGGTGACCGGCGCGCCGCTGGTCTTGCCGATGGTTCCGTAGGTTACGCCGGAAAGCGCAGCAGCGCCGGCATCGCGGGCCACCTGAAGGGCAAAACCCAGATAGTCCACCGCATCGCCCGGATTGCGCAGGATATCGATCTCGGCCGGAAGACCGAGCGAACAGACGATTTCCACGCCATTGCGTTCGGCGGCGCGCCGGGTTCCGACGCTGTCGTAGTTTTTCGGGTCAAGCAGAGGCGTCTCGATGACCGTCACGCCATGCGCCGTGACCGGCGGAAGCAGGCGGTCCGCCTCCGAAGGGTTCCAGAGCGGTGTGAAGGCGAGGCCATGCAGTCCTAACCGGGGCATATCGCAATCCTATCCGTGTGCGCCGACGATGTATGAAACGACTTCCGCCATGTCGGTTTCGTCCCGTTTCAGATCGGCAATGACATTTCCACGGCGAAGTACCACGATACGGCCGCAGGCTTCAAAGACATCGTTAAGGCGGTGGCTGATCAGGATTGTCGCAATGCCTTCATCGCGCATCTGCCGGATCAGGTTCAGCACGCTTTCCACCTCGCGCACGGCCAGGGCCGCCGTCGGTTCGTCCATGATCACCAGCTTGGGTTTGAAGGTGAGCGCGCGTGCGATCGCGATGGTCTGCTGCTGGCCACCCGAGAGCATGCCGACCGGCAGGTGGATCGAGGGAACGTGCACACCCAGCCGGTCGATCATGTGCTGGGCCTCGGCATCGATCTTCGACTTGTCGACAAAGCCCGGCAGCAGTCCGAGGAAGCGTTTGGTCGGCTCGCGTCCGAGAAAGATGTTGTTGGCAACGTCCTGTTGCGGCGCGAGCGCGAGATCCTGGTAGATCATCTCGATGCCGCTTTCACGGCGCTCGCCGGGGTTCCGGCCGGTGACATCGGTGCCGTTGAAACTGATACGTCCCTTGTCGGTCGTGTAAACGCCGGTGATCGTTTTCATGAGCGTCGACTTACCGGCGCCGTTGTCGCCGACGAGACCGATCACCTCGCCCGCATCGACCGTCAGGTTAACGCCGTGCAGGACCTGCACGGGACCGAAACTCTTCTCCACGCCCGAAAGCTCCAGAAGGCTCATTGCAGCGACCTCCCACGGGTCCGGATCTGGTCGAGCCAGACGGCGGCAATCAGGACGGCGCCGATCGCCATCTGCTGGTAGTAGGCCTGAACGGCCATGAGATTGAGACCGTTCTGCAGCACACCCATGATGAGCGCGCCTATCATGGTGCCGAGGATCGAACCCCGGCCACCGAAAAGATTGGTCCCGCCGATGATGGCGGCGGTAATCGCAAGAAGTTCGTAATTGAGACCGGCGGTCGGATCACCGGTGTTCACGCGCGCGGTGAAGATCAATCCGGCAATGCCGGCCATCAGTCCGGAGATCGTGTAGAGCAGCATCCGCTGACGCCGGATGTTGATGCCGGTCGCCCGCGCCGAGTTTTCATTGTCGCCGAGCGCCAGCGTGTGATGCCCGAACGGGGTATGCGCCAGCACGTAATGGGAGGCCAGTGCGACGAATAGGAGAATGAAGACGGGCGTCGGCACTCCGAACGGGCGCGCCTGTCCGAGAAACAGGATCTCTTCCGGCAGACCGTAGATACCGCGTCCGCTGGAGATGATCAGCGCGAGACCCCGGGCGATGCCGAGCATGCCAAGGGTCACGATGAAGGCGGGCACGTGCCCCCTTGTGATGATGAAGCCGTTGACCGCGCCGGCGGCCGCGCCGGCCCCAAGCGCGCCGATGATGGCGAAGTACCACGGCAGCTCGAGCGTGACGACAAGCGCAGCGCCCGTGACCGACGCGAGGCCCAGAACGGAGCCGAGCGAGAGATCGATCCCCGCCGCGCTGATGACGAAGGTCGCCCCGATGGCCAAGATGCCGAAAGTGGCACTGGCGAGAATGATGTTGAAGAAGTTGTTCGCGGTCAGGAACACCCGCACCCCGGAGCCCGTCACCGGCGACAGGATCGCCATGACAACGATCAGCACCAGGAGAACGGCGAGCGATTCTGCGCGAACATGGGTTCTTTCAAGAATTTTCAGCATATGCCCACCCGGTAAATGCAGGCCGCCAGACCAAGGTCTGGAAGATCAACCGAGCCCGGTTGACCTTCCGCTGATCCGGCGGCCCGCCCTGCCGCTGTTACTTGACGTATTCGAGCATCGGGTCGGAACCGTTTTCCAGCACGTCCTTGGTCAGCACCATGGTCGGAACATAGACCCAGTCCGGCTGGTCGCCGCCCGCCTTGACCATTTCGACCGCTTGCTTGCCGACGAGGTAGGGCAACTGCGCGACGGAGGCGTTCAGGCGGCCGGACTTGATCGACTTGACCGCATCCGAGTTGCCGTCAACGCCGATCACCGTGACCTGATCGCCCTTGCCGGCTGCGTAAACCGTTTCGACCGCACCGAGGGCCATGCCGTCATTTGCGGCGAAGATGGCGACGAGCTCCGGATTGGCGGTCAGGATATCGTTGGTGATGTTGGCCGCCTTGCCCCGGTCCCAGTCACCCGGCAGCGAGGCGACGATTTCAAGCCCCGGCGCCAGTTCGGCAAGCTTTTCGGAGAATCCGTTGGCGCGTTTCTGCCCGGTCACGTTGCCGGACAGGCCCTCGATGACCAGAACCGGTCCCTTGGCATCCGCGCCGACCTGGCTGACGAGCCACTCGGCGCCCTGCGCACCGGCCGCTACGTTGTCGGAGCCGATGGAAAAGGCAATGTCGACGCCGGCATCCGTTGCGATCTTGTGATCGAGATTGCCGTCGAGGTCGACGACCGGAATGCCCATCTCCGTTGCCCGTTTCAGGCAGGGCAGCAGAATGGTCGAGTTGATCGCGGCCGTGATCATCGCATCCGGCTGGCGCTCCAGCATCGTGTTGCAGACATTGAGCTGCGGCTCAGCCGCCTGATCGCTCTCGACGGCCTGCAGATAGTATTCCACACCTGCTTCGCCGGCTCCGTCGCGGACACCGAGTTCCATGGCACCCCAGAACGGATTGGACAGGGTTTTCATCAGAACACCGTAAGTTTCGGCCTGTGCTGGCACGGCCAGCAGCGCCACGAGGGCAGTTACAGTCAATTGCTTGAACATTTGCTTTCCTCCACTTTTCGTCTCTGCTGTACCGGCGCTTCTTCGTCACCTTCTGTTTTCTGACCGGCGCTCACGCACCGGTGCTGTTGCTTGCGCCCGCTTACGTCTTAAGCGGTCCGAGCGATTGCCTTGCCTCGAGCCGGCAATTTATGCGGATCGTTTCCGGGGAGGCGTTGCCACCCTCGATCCTTGCCAGGAGCCGCTCCCATGCAACCCGGGCTATTTCCTCCGTCGGCTGGACAATGGCTGCGACAGGCGGGTGCACATGGGCCATCCAGGCGCTGTCATCGAAACCGGCCAGGGCCGTGTCCTTCCCGATGACATGGCCGCGTTCCTGCAACAGGCCATAGGCGGCCAGTGTTGCCGTGTTGAACAGGCAGAACACGGCATCGGGGGGCGGGGTCCCGTCGAGATGGGCGGCCAGCGCGGCGCGCGCACCCTCGATGCTGTCACCGGTCGGAACGTAGTCGACATTGACGTCCTGCGCATGGCTGTCGACGGCGGCACGCACCCCGTCCAGCCGCTCGGCGACATTGGCGATGCCGTCTCCCAGATACGCGACGACAATGCGGCGATGCCCGGCATCGAACAGTTTCTGCATGAGTGCCGCGCTGGCGGCAGCGTTGTCGACGCCGACACCGTCGGTCGCCGCGTCCTGCTGGATGCGGTCCAGGAAGACGAAAGGTGTTTCGTTGGTTTCAACAAGCTCCGCGGCACGGGAATAGAGCGACGGGATAACGAAGACGCCGGCCACGCGCCAGCCCACCAGTTCATCGATCTCCCGCGCCTCGATATCCGCATCCTCGCGGCTGGAGGTGGCAACGATACGGTAATTGGTGGCCTCGGCGTGATGCTCGAGTTTTGCGACCAGTTCGGCAAAAAACGGGTTTTCGAAATCGGGAATGACGAGGCCGATGATGCGGCTCTGGCTGCGGCGCAGATTGGAGGCCATGGTGTTGCGGCGGTATCCGAGATCGCGCACGGCCTGGAGCACGGCACGGCCGATGGGATCGTCCAGCTTGCGGCGGCCGTTGATCACATTGGAAACGCAACCGGGTGAAACGCCCGCCCGCCGCGCGACATCGCGGATGGACGGCCTCGCCCCCCGCTGCTTTTGCGCAGCCTTGTCGGGCATCGACAAACTCCTCCTTGCACCAATGCTAGAAAAAACGTTTTATGTTGTAAATCGTTTTTTGGGAGAAACGAAACATGCGCGTTCTTTACGATCCCGACCCGCGCCAGACGGACGAGATCTTTAGTGCCGACGACCGGGACAGATTCCTTTCCGAGTTCGACGTGATCGAAATAGATCCCGCCGAACGGGAAGCAGCCTATGACCGCCATCTGCCGGAGGCCGACATCGTCATCAGTCAGCAGGCCATGGAAGCGGGCAGACTGGAACAGGCGGCAAAGCTCAAGGCCCTGATCAATGTCGAGACGAATTTTCTCCCGAATGTGGACTATGACGCCTGCCTGCGGCGCGGCGTGCACGTTCTGACACCGGCCTCGGTGTTTGCGCTGCCCGTTGCAGAAATGGGGCTGTGCATGGCGCTGTCACTGGCGCGCGGCGTTCACTCCAGCCACAGCGACTTTCTGTCGGGAGCCGAACAATACGGCCTTGAGGGCAACACGCAGGCCGAACTGCTGACCGGAAGCAGGATCGGCTTCATCGGCTTCGGCGACCTTGGGCGCGCCCTTCACAAGCTGCTTGCCCCGTTCCAGGCAAAGGTCTCAGCGTACGACCCCTGGCTGCCCGACAATCACCTGCGTCGTCTGGGTGTCGAACCGGTCTCGCTGGAGAACCTGTTGCAGCAGAACCGGGTGGTTTTCGTTGTTGCCTCCATCACGACCGAGAATGCGCATCTTCTGGATGCTGAACAGCTTTCGTTGATGCAGGATCAGGCGATGCTGGTTCTGCTCAGCCGGGCGGCGATTGCCGATTTTGACGCGCTTGCGAAAGAAGCCTCCAGCGGCCGCCTGCGCATCGCGACGGATGTGTTCCCGGAAGAACCCGTCGCTGCGGACGACCCGATCCGCAAGGTTCCGGGCATTCTGTTTTCCGCCCATCGCGCGGGCGCCCTGACCTCAGCCCTTCAGCAAATCGGCGCGCTCGTCCTTGAAGACATGACGCAGATTGCAAAAGGCCTGCCCCCGGTTGCCTGCCGGCGTGCGGAACCGGAAACCGTCGGACGGCTCAGAAGCAAACCGATCGAAACAACCTGACTTGCGATTGCCACACGCTCGGATAAGGTTCCGCGAACGCACACAAACTGATCGCGAGGCATCTCTTGCACATAGGCTTGATCGGCGGCATCGGCCCGGCCGCCACCGACTTCTATTACCGCCGGCTGATCAGGCTGGCTGCAGAGAAGGGCCGCGACCTGGAGCTGACCATCGTTCACGCCGACGCTCCGACCCTGCTCGCCAATCTGACGGCGGGCGACGGCGCTGCACAGTGCGACATCTATTTGCGCCTTGCCAGAAGACTCAAGGCAGCCGGCGCCGACAACGTCGTCGTCACCTCCATCGCCGGTCACTTCTGCATCGATGCGTTTGCGGAGGTTTCCCCCTTGCCGATCCTCGATCTCACCAAAAGCCTTGCCAGCTGGCTGAGTGCCAAGGACATGGCGCGTGTCGGCATCCTCGGCACGGAACCGGTGATGCGCTCCGGCATGTACGGCAAGCTCGCGCCCGTCGATGTCCTGGCACCGGCAGGGAGTGACCTGAAACATGTCCACGAGGCCTATGTGACGCTGGTACAGGCGGGAGTGCCGAGCCGGGAGCTGAAAGACGAACTGAAAGACGTCTTTCTTTGCGCAGGCCGCGCGCTTGTCGACCGGGGAGCCGAGGCCGTGCTGCTGGGAGGCACGGATCTGAACGCTGTATTCACAGCCGATGAGTCGGCGTTTCCGGTTGTCGACTGTGCCGGCATCCATGCCGACGACATTGCGCAACACATTTGACGGGAGCCTGAGCAGCTTGCGACGGCGCTGTCACTTCACGTTCTCCTGTGACGATTTTGATGCCCGATGACGGGCGAAAGACGTTGCATCGATCCTTCGGATGCGCGATTCTTAAAAAATATCGTAGGGGCAGGCACCTGTCAGAGGAGACACAGATGATCAGGTCCAATTACCCTGTCGACATGGCGGTCGTGCCGGACGTGAAGGCCTTTTTCGATCCGGCGACGAACACGATCAGCTACGTCGTCAAGGATCCGGCCTCAAAGGCTTGCGCCGTTGTCGACAGTGTCATGGATATCGATATGGCCGCCGGCCGCATCACCTATGACAATGCGGACGAAATCATTGCCTATATCGAGGAAAACGGGCTTGAGCTCGAATGGCTGATCGAAACCCACGTCCATGCCGACCACCTGTCTGGAGCCCCCTATATCCAGCAGAAACTCGGCGGCAAGCTCGGCATCGGCAACCAGATCACGGTCATCCAGGAAACCTTCGGCAAGGTCTTCAACGAAGGCACGGAGTTCCAGCGCGACGGCAGTCAGTTCGATCGCCTGTTTCAGGATGGCGACACCTATCAGATCGGCGGGATGACAGCCTTTGCCATGGCAACTCCCGGCCACACGCCGGCCTGCATGGTACACGTGATGGGCAATGCGGCCTTTGTCGGCGATACGCTGTTCATGCCTGACGGCGGTTCGGCCCGCGCGGATTTCCCCGGAGGCGACGCGGCGATCCTCTATGATTCGATCCAGAAGGTGCTCTCGCTTCCGGAGGACATGCGCCTCTTCATGTGCCACGACTATGGCCCGAACGGGCGGGACATCCAGTGGGAAACAACCGTCGGCGACGAGAAGGAACACAACATCCATGTCGGCGGCGGCAAGACGAAGGAAGAGTTCGTAAAGTTCCGCACCGAACGGGATGCGCAGCTCTCCATGCCCAAACTCATCATTCCGTCCATCCAGGTCAACATGCGCGCGGGCAAGCTGCCGCCCGCGGACGACAGCGGCAAGACCTTTCTGAAAGTGCCCGTGAACGAACTTTAGATCTTTGGTCGATACCCGCCATCGTGCATGGCGGGTATCGGCAGTCTTTTTGGTCTACTTCTTCAACGACGCGATGAACGCATCGACATCGGTGAGGGAGAGATATTCCACTTCCTCAGTGCCGCTATCGGTGAATTTCCAGACAACCGCCGGCGCGGAGACATCTCCGTTTGCGTCGAAGCGCACGTCGCCGGTGGCGCCCTGATACTTGACCGTTCCGCCTCCGGCAAGCGCCTCCTTGGCGGCGGTGAAACCGGCGACATCCGCCGTAACCGGGGTGCCGTTCGGATCCGTCACCTTGGCGACCGCGGCAGCGATATCGGCGCCGGATGCGTCCTTGCCTGCCGCTTCCATCGCCAGGAGTGCCAGCATTGCGGCATCGAAGCTGTTGGCCAGACCTGGGCCGTTCGGCTCGGAACCGAATTTCTCGACATAGGCGGCCTTGAACGCATCGGCACTGGCAACACGCGGCGACGCCGTGTCGGTACCAAGCGCATTGCCGAGATATTGCAGGCCGACATTGTCCCGGAACTCGTCGGATTTGAGCGAGTTCGCCAGGATCATGTCCTGGGTCCCGCCGAGCGACAGCCATTCGCGGACCGCGGATGTGCCTTCATTCGGGTAAAGCGCGAGGTAAAGCGCCTCGGGCTGGCCGCCGATCGCCTCGGTCACTTCGGCGCGGTAGGAGGGCTGGGCATCGTTGATGGCGACGGACGATGTGATCTCGATCCCCGCCGCTGCAAAGTCAGCCGCGATCAGGCGGGCCATGTCCTGGCCCCAGTCGTCATTCTTGTAGAGGACGGCGATCTTCTTGTAGCCCTTGTCGGACGCCACTTTGGCGGCCATCGCGGACTGGACGGCCGTCGTTGCGAATGTGCGGAACCAGAGGCCGTTGGTCTTGCCTTCCTCGGACAGTTTGGTGAAGGCTGTCGAGGACGAGCAGCAGGACATCTGCATGACGCCGCCGGGGACCGTGACGGAAGTCAGAATCGGCATCGAAACGCCCGACGAGACCGCGCCGAGCAGGACATTGACACCCTCCAGATCGACCAGTGCCTTGGCGGCATCGACACCGACCTTGGGATCGACCTGGGTGTCGCGCAGAACCATTTCGATCTGGCATCCCGCGGCACCGCCGGCCTCGTTCACCTGGTCCACGGCGAACTGCGCAACCTCGGCAATAGGCCGGCCCCAGTCGACCGAGGTCGGCAGCGTCGCGCCGATCTTGGTCGTGCAGTCCTGTGCGTGTGCTCCGGTACCCAGAGCCGACACTCCGGCCGCGAAGGCCGCAATCGTAAGTAACGTTCTCATGTGAACCCCTCTGCTTGTGTTTTCTCCCGGCTCCGGCCGGGTTGGGAAACAATCAGCCGCTCGGGGAACAGGCCCTGAGGCCTCCAGAGCAGCATGCCGACAATCACCAGACCGATCAGCACAAACTGGATCGAGCCGGTGTAGAGTTGTGCTTCGACAGGTGCGAAGCGGGACAGGGCCCAGCCCGAAAAAGTCCAGGCTCCCCAGATCAGAAAGGCGCCGGCGAGAGCCCCTTTCGCGTTTCCGGCGCCACCGACGATCAGCATGGCCCAGATCTGGAACGTCAGGATGGGCAGAACGTCCTGCGGACTGACGAAGGCGTAGAACGTGCCGTAGAGACTTCCCGCAAGACCGATGATAACGGAACCGGTCACGAAGGAAATCAGACGGATCCTGTCCGGTGACTTGCCCAGCGATCTTGCCGCGGTTTCGTCTTCCCGGATGGCGCGCAGCAACCGGCCGAACGGCGAGACGGTCAGGCGCTCCAGGAAAATGTAGACCGCGCAGAGAATGAGAAGGACGACGATCAGGAATGCCACGTTGTAGGTGAAGCCGTCTCCGAGCATCTCCCTGAACGGACGCTCGAAACCGCGTATGCCCTGTGCGCCGCCGGTGATGCTGGTCGCATTGCGCATGACGTTTTCAAAGGCGACCGCAACACCGAATGTGGCGATCGCCAGATAATCGTGCCGCAGCCGCAAAGTGAGCCTGCCCACCGCCCAGGCCAGAATACCGGCAGCAACCATGCCCCCCAGAAGCGCGAGCGGGTAGAACAGCTCGTACCCGCCCAGTTGACTGTCCTGCGGCGCGCCGCCCAGGATGAGTGTGCCGTAGGCGCCGGCCCCGAAGGAAGCGACGACACCGCCATTGAAGAGGCCGGTGTTGCCCCATTGCAGGTTCAGGCCGAGCACCGCGATGCCGAGAATGGCCGCGACCGTCGTAAAGAACACGAGATAGGAGACAACGCCGATCATGCCCGCGCCTCCCCGAAAAGACCGTTCGGCCGGATGAGGAGCACGAGAAGGATCATCAGGAAGGGAACCGAAGGGCTGTAGCCGGACGGCAGAACCACGAGGGCAATGTTGGAGGCGACGCCGACGATGAACCCGCCGAGCACCGCGCCGTAGACGCTGCCGATCCCGCCCACGATCGTCGCCGCGAATATCGGCAGCACCAGGTCGCGCCCCATGACGGGCGTGATCTGGTAGCTGAGGCCGTAAAAGACACCGGCAATCGCGCCCAGCGCCCCGCCCATGATCCAGACCAGCGCGATCATCTTCTTCAGGTTGACGCCGTGCACCTGCGCAAGGCTCGGGTTCTCCGCAATCGCCCTGAGCGCAAAGCCGATCGTGGTGCGCGAGAAGAGAAGATAGAGCGCAAACATGATGACAAGCGCGGCGACCAGAACGAACACCTGGTCGGGCTTCACCAGCAGCAGCGGATCGCGGGACAGGACCATGGCAAAGGCGATGTCGCGGGAATAAAGTTCGCTGGAGAGGCCGAAGACAAGCCCGATAACATTGCGGATGACGAGCGACATGCCGAAGGAGGCGAACACCATCGATAGTTCGCCGCCTTTCTGCCGGACCCGGCGGAACACCAGCTTGTCGATGAGGACTGCGGACAGGCCCGTCACCCCCATTGAAATGAGGATCGAGAGCAGGAGCGCACCCGTCATGGACAAGGGGCCGATCTTGGCCGCCAGCACCGGCAGCAGGCTCTCGAACAGCCTGTCGAAGACCAGCGCGCAATAGGCGCCGATCGACAGGAGTTCGGCATGCGAGAAATTGGCGAACCGCAGGATGTGCATCACCATCGTCAGTCCGATCGCGCCCAGCGACAGGAACGAGCCGACCAAGATGCCGTCGACAAGATGCTGGATCATGCCGCCCCCTTCCGTTCGCCGCCGAGATAGATCCGCCCAAGCGCCGGGTCCGCGAGCAGGTCCTGCGCCGGACCGTCGATCTGGTTCCGGCCTTCGGCCAACACGTAGCAATGGTCGGCGCGCTTGAGGGCCTGCTTTACATTCTGCTCGACCAGGAGCACGGAAACGCCCTGACGGGTCAACTGCTTCACGTGATCAAGCACCTCTTCGGCGGCTTTCGGTGAGAGACCTGCGGAGGGTTCGTCCATGAGGATCAGCCGCGGCTCGACCGCAAGCGCCAGGGCGACGGCCAGAAACTGACGCTGCCCGCCGGAGAGCGACCCCGCCTTGTCGCGCCTTTTTTCGCCAAGCACGGGGAAGCGCTCAAAGAGCGCCCGGACGCGTTCCGCCGGATTGCTATGAGACTTCAGGACCAGATCGAGATTCTGCTGGATCGTCAGCGTTCGAAAGACATTGTCCGTCTGGGGAACATAGGCGACCCCGGCCTGCGACAGGCGGTCCGGCGCCAGGCCGGTGATCTCCCTGTCTTCCAGCAACACGCGGCCCTCGGTGATCGACAAGAGACCGGCAACGGCCTTGATCAGGGTCGACTTGCCGGCCCCGTTCGGACCGATGATCGCCGTCAGCTTCCCGGCTTGCGCTTCCAGCGATACGCCGCGCAGGATCGGAAGGTCCGGCCGGTATCCTGCCGTCAGTGTCTCGATCCGCAGCAACGCGTCAGGCATCGACCGGCGCCCCCAGATACGCTTCCAGCAGAACCGGATTGGTCTGGGCTTCTGCTGAGGTGCCCTGGAACACCACCTTGCCCTCGGCCAGCGCGATCACCGGATCGCAGTGGCGCATCACGAAGTCCATGTCGTGTTCGATGATGAGGAAGGTCTTGCCGCCCCTGTTCAGCTCCTCGATCTTTTCAATCAGCACTTCGGTCAGGGCCGGATTGACACCTGCGGCCGGTTCGTCCAGTAGGATCAGCGTCGGGTCACCCATGAGAACGCGGGCAAGCTCCAGGAGCTTCATCTGGCCGCCCGAGATCTTGCCGGCGGGCTGATCCGAGACGGGGCGCAGCGTCAGAAAGTCCAGCACCTCGAGCGCGCGGTTGCGGATGGCTTTTTCCTGTTCGCGAATGCGCGCCTTGCCGAACACGGCACCCAGCAGCGTTTCTCCCGTCTGCGCAAGCGGCGCAAGCATGACGTTTTCCAGGACACTCATGCGGGCGAAGGGACGCGGGATCTGGAAGGTCCGGCCAAGTCCGAGCGCAAACCGCTGGTCCGGCGGAAGTCTGGACACGTCCGTTCCGGACAGGCTCACCGAACCGGATGACGGTGCAAGTTCGCCTGCAATCACGTTGAAAAGCGTTGATTTGCCTGCACCGTTCGGTCCGATCAGGCCGGTGATCGATCCTTCGCGGATATTCAGCGTGACGTCATCGACCGCCTTGAAGTCTCCGAAAGACCGGCTGACACCGTTCAGCGTGAGGATCGCATCATCCATTGGACGCCCCCAGCACAGCGTCGTCGGGTCTCGTGTTCAGATTGTACTTCATGATCCGCCCGTGGCGGCCGTTTCTGTCACGCTCCAGTGCAAAGACCGGACCGGTGGGACCCGGTGCCGCGTCGAGCCAGTTTGCAATGCGCGCGAGATCCTGCTCGTCAAGCTGGAACCGGAAGACCTCCAGCGTCTTCGGCAAATGCCGCGCATAGCGCGCGCCGACGATCGCGGCCGCCACCCGGGGCTGCTGCAGAACCCAGCGGGTTGCGACGGAACTCAGCGAAACGCCATGCCTGTCGCCGATCTCCTTGAGGAGTTGCAGCAAGGCCTGAAACGCGGACCACGGCCCGCATTCATCGATGATCAGGCGATACTTCACCAGGGACCTGTTTTCGAAGGTGTATCCGGGGTCGGGCTGCCCGAGCCAGGCTTCGGTCAGAAATCCGCCGGCCAGGGTGCCGTAACACAGGAGACCGACATTGTTCTCTGCCGACCATGGCACGAGGTTCTCCGCCGGCCGTCGGTCGAGCAGCGAATACTGCACCTGCGTCGATACCAGATCGATCCCGCCGTCGAGAAAAGGCGCGGTTTCCGCAACATCCCAGTTGGTCACGCCAAGATTGGCGATCTTGCCCTTTTCCTGGCAGCCCTTGAGGACTTCCATCGCGTGGACCGGGCTGCCGAGCGACATGTCCCACCAATAGAACTGCACCAGATGCAGACGCTCGATCCTTAGCCTATTCAGCGACCTGTCGACAATTGCCTCGATTTCCGCATCGGAGATGTTTTCCAGGCGTTCAAGATCGGGCACGAGTTTCGTGTGCACCTGTACCCTGTCAGCGACTTCCGAGCCGCGGCGCCTGCGCAGGTCGGCAATGAACGTGCCGATCATGTCCTCGACACCGGTGTAGATATCGGCGCAATCAAATGCCGTGATGCCGGCGTCCAGAAAGGCTTCCATGTCGGCGATCGCTGCCTGCCGCTCAACCGGGCCGTGGTCACCGGCGAGCTGCCAGCCGCCCTTGATGACGCGTGAGATCTCGTAACCGGGGCGCAGCGCTGCGGTTTCCACGCTCATTCGGCGTCTTCCTTCTGCCAGTAGGGTGTGCTGCGTGTCTCCGGCAGGCCTGTCGTTTCAGAGTGGGAGAACCAGCGCCTGGCGGTGCGTGTTATCCGGAAACGGCCGCCGCAATACGGATCGGCGCAGGCGACTTCGGCATCCGTCGACATCCAGTCATTGGGATGCGTGTCGCGCTGCTTTGCCGGCAACAGCGGCAGAACCGCCGCAAGCGCATACATGGAGACACGCTGACACTTGTCGAACACGAGCGCCTCGCCCTCGACCGAAAAACTCTCGCCTTCGATGTGGCGGCAGACTGGCGTCCGGCCATCGAGAACCGTTTCGACCTTCAGGTCATAAAGCCAGAATCCGTCTTCGCGCTCGGACATCATGTCATCCAGATGTGCGTTCCCCTCGCCAGCCACCACTCCCCACTTTTTTAAGTTTGGCGCCTTGCGTGTGATCTGTGATATTTTATACCATGTCACAAAATATGGTTGTCAAGGAAAGAAACCCGGCACGGGTCCGTGGGGCGGAGATGAGTGCGCCGAAAATCGCAAGGATAGACCAGTCGAAACTGCGCGAGAGCGCCTATGACGCTCTGCGTGAAGCCTTCACGCGCGGCGCTTTTGCGCCCGGGGAGACGGTCAGCCTGCGAACGCTGGCGGACCAGTTGGGCACCTCCATGACACCGGTCCGCGAGGCGGTCAGACGGCTGGTCGCCGAGGGTGCGCTGGTCGATACGCCGAGCCGGACGCTGGAAGTTCCGCCGTTCGACGCGGCACGGATGCGCGAACTGAAATCCGCGCGTCTTGCCCTGGAGGCGCTGCTGCTTGAAGAGGCGATGGATCACCTGAACGCGATCGGCATCGACGCGCTTGAAGAGATTATTTCGGCACCACGCACCGACAGCGGCATGCCGGATCTCAAACAGAACTACGATTTTCACTTCAGCCTTTACAGCCACGCGCGGTCGCGGGTGATCCTGCCGCTCGTCGAGGCGCTCTGGCTTCAATACGGCGCCTTTCTGAATCTCGTGGTACAGGAGCGGGCTGCGAACGAAATCCCCGAGCACATTCATCACGAGGAGATCATCGCCGCCCTGAGACAGTCCGACCGCAACGCCGCGCAGCGGGCGCTTGCACTGGATATCGAGCGCAGTTTCAAACTGCTGCTGCCGGAAAGCTGAGGGACCGTGATGACAGCCCCGCCGCCCCGCCAAAAACTTGCAGACGGACTGGAGATCAGCCGCATCCTGACCGGACTCTGGCAGGTGGCGGACATGGAAAAGGACGGGGTCACGCTTGATCCGGACAAAGCCGCCGACGATCTGGAGGCCTATTTTTCTGCCGGATTTTCCACCTTCGACATGGCCGATCACTACGGCAGCGCCGAGATCATTTCCGGCCGGCTGCTGACAAGGTACGGCGCGGACAACCGCCCCCAGATCTTCACCAAGTGGTGCCCCGAACCCGGTCCGATGACAGCAGACATCGTGCGTCGGGGCGTGCAGGAGCGGATGGACCGGCTCGGCACGGACTGTATCGATCTGCTGCAGTTCCACTGGTGGAGCTTCGAACATCCCGCCTGGCTGGACGCGCTTCACGAGATGACGCGCCTGCAGCAGGAAGGTCTCATAAAGGCCCTGGGCGTCACCAATTTCGATGCCGCGCATCTTCGTCTTGCGCTGTCGGACGGCATTCCGCTTGTCACCAACCAGGTGTCGTTTTCCATGATCGACCGGCGCGCCCGCGGTCCGCTGTCGCAGCTTTGCGCCGAGCGGGGTGTCCGGCTGCTCGGATACGGCACGCTGTGCGGCGGCTTCCTGTCGGATCGCTGGCTCGGAAAGCCTGAACCCGCCGAGATCAGCGACTGGTCGAAGATGAAATACAAGCGTTTCATCGACGCTGCCGGTGGCTGGTCAGGCTTTCAGGGTATCCTGTCCGCTGCAAGCGAGATTGCCGCAAAGCACGGCGTTTCGATCGCAAATGTGGCAACGCGCTGGGTGCTGGAACAGGACGCGGTCGCCGGGATCATCGTCGGCGCCCGGATCGGCGAAACCGAGCATATCGCCGACAACCGCAAGCCCTTTTCCTTCGCACTGGACCCCGAAGATCACCAGCGGCTCGAGCAGGCCTTTCGCGCGACCGGGGAGGTTCCCGGAGACTGTGGCGACGAGTATCGCAAACCGCCTTTCCTGACCGCGTCGGGGGACTTGAGCCATCATCTTGCGGGCATGCCGCTCGCCCATGATGCCGTTGCCGCACCCCATCGCCCGGACGCTACAAAGGTGCTCACGGGGTCCGACTGGGAAGAGATCGCCGGCTATTGCCGTGCCCAGAAGATCGGCGACAGGATCCTCGTCTCGGGCACGACGGCGGTCGCAGGCGCTGCCCGGGCGGTCGCGCCCGGTGATGCCGGTGCGCAAACCACCTACATTCTCGACAAGATCCTGGCGGCGCTGACCGCACTCGGCGCCGGCGCCAATGACGTGGTGAGGACGCGGATTTACATCGTCGACGAGGCGGATGTGCTCGACATTTCAAGAGCCCATGGGCGCGTCTTTTCCGGCATCAAGCCGGCGAACACGCTTGTCGTCATTGCCGGGCTGATCGGCGACCACAAGGTGGAAATTGAGGCCGAGGCACTCCTGCAGGCGACGTGAAGGCACAGCGGAACCGAGCGCAAACGATTTCGTCAGACCAGCGGCGCAGCCCCCGCCATACGTCCCAGAACAACGGCGCTCAAAAGACCATTGCCGGACAGGTAGCCGCTGTCGGATGATCCCGAGACGCCGCACGCGGCCCCGCCGCAGGCAAAGAGATTGGCAAACGCCGATCCGTCCTTGCGCATGACGCGCGCCTGATCGTTGGTGCGAAGACCGCCTTGCGTATGAAACAGCGCACCCGTGACGCGGACACCGCGAAAGGGGGGCTCCAGGCGGCTGTCTCCAAACCTTCTGCCGAAAACATCTGTACCGTCCTGCGGTAACGAGCGGATTGTTTCCACAAAGGGCGCCTCGGGCAAACCCAGTTCCAGCGCCAATCCCTCGAGCGTGGTGCTCGTCTTGATCGCCCGAGCGGTTTCGGCCTGTTTGAAATCCTCGAACTGGCGCGCGATCTCCGCAATGCGGCTGTCGAATATCGCAAAAGCTTCGCCGCCGGGTTGGGAAAGAACCGCCCGCGCGGCTTCCGAATAGCCCTGTGCCTCGTTCCAGAACCGTTCACCATTCCTGTTCACCTGCACACCGCCCTCGGTAATCACCGCCCAGGTAATGAGGATCCCGTGCGGATGGGCGACGTTTCCATGCCCCTGGTAGGCTCCGAGATGAACAAGATCCGCGCCCAGCTCGTTGCCCCACAGGACCGCTTCGCCGCGGTTGCCGTCATGTCCGAACCAGAGCCCGTTCTCTATGTCAGGGAGATGTCTTTTGACGAGTTCTCGATTGCCGCCAAAGCCGTTGCAGGCGAGGATCAGCTTCCGGCAGCCAATCGTTTCGGCGCCGCCGTCCGGAGACACAACCTCAACGCCTGCAATTCGTTCGCCGCCGCGAAAGAGGCGCAGCGCCCGCCGCTCGCAGATGATATCGATCTCCGCCCGTTCGCAGGTTGCTCGCAACGTGTCAATCAGCTCGGCGCCCGACCTTGCCGGCAGGCCATGCATCCGCCGCCGACTGTGTCCGGGGTAGTCGAAATTGGTAATTACCGTGAAAGGCAGGCCATGGGTTTCGGTCAGCCAGTCGATGGCCGGAGCGGAGTTGACCGCCAGCCGGTCAACCAGCACCTGCTCGTTCTCGCTTCCAGCCTTCGCCTGTATATCGGCGGCAAACTGGGCAGGATCATCGGCGATCCCGGCCTTCGCCTGTGCCTTCGTTCCGGCTGCCGGTATCAGGCCGGCGGAAAGCGCCGTCGAGCCTCTGGGGATCGGGTCCGCCTCGATCACGAGAACGGATTGTCCGGCTTCATGCGCGGCAAGCGCTGCAACGAGACCGCCCGCGCCCGCGCCGATAATCAGGGTTTCACAGTCCAGGTCGAAGGCTTCTGGCGGGGCGGCGACCTCAGCTTTCGTCGCGATCATAGGCGGCCCCTTTCGCCAGCATCTCGGCCGTTCCGATCACCCCATTGAGGCCGTCGAAATCATACATACGTGCGGCAAAGGGCCTGTTGCTGCCGTTCTCGTGCAAGCTCTGATAATAGTCACCCGCCGTACGCGCGATGGCGCGCACGATCCCGCCCGGGAAGATCACGATGGAATAGCCCTGCTCTTCCAGATCATCCGCTCCGGTGATCGGGGTCGCGCCGCCCTCCACCATGTTGGCCAGGAGCGGAACTCTTCCTTCAAAGTGCTTTGCTATGCCGGAAAGCTGTTCGCGGGACTGCGGCGCTTCGACAAACAGGACGTCGGCACCGGCCTCAAGGTAGGTTTCCGCTCGGTCGATGGCCGCCGAAAATCCCTCGACTGCGATCGCGTCCGTGCGCGCAATGATCAGTGTTTCGGCTGACCGGCGCGCATCCGCCATCGCCTTCACCTTGCCCGCCATCTCCGCGGCCGGAATGAGCGACTTGTCCGACAGGTGACCGCAGCGTTTCGGATATGTCTGGTCTTCGACCTGGAGCGCCGACGCACCCGCCCGCTCGTATAGCCCCATCGTGCGCTGCGCATTGAGCGCGTTGCCGAAGCCGGTATCCGCATCGATGATGACGGGCAGGTCGGTCCGGTCCGCTATCAGGCCCATGGTTTCCGTCATTTCAGTCACGGAGGTCAGCCCGATATCGGGCCTGCCGAGACGCGTATAGGCCACCGCCGCGCCGCTGAGATAGAGCGCCTCGAAGCCCGCCGACGCCGCGATTGCCGCCGTCAGGCCATCATAGACACCGGGCGCGACAAGGATCCTGTTCTGTTGGAGACGGGTCTTGAGGCTCATGACGTTTTCTCCAGCCAGGCCAGCACTTCTTCACACGACATTTCAGCGGTCACCGTACCAAGCGACAGCAGCGTCGCCTCATGCACCTTGTTGTCGAAGGCCGCGCTGCCATCGGTGAGCAGAACCGTGTCGATGTTGCGCAAATGCGCGTCCCGCAAAGTCGACGCGACACCACCATTGGTGACAATGCCGCCGACGATGAGGGTGTCGATGCCAACGGCCCGCATGATGTATTCCAGGCGGGTCTGGTAGAAGGCCGAATAGGCAACTTTCTCGACAACGAAATCCGCCGGGTAGAGCGTATCCACCAGCGTGTTGCCGAAACTGCCCGGTGCAAAGTCGCCCTTGCCGAGGAAGGGCCTCAACTTCTTCAGGTGCGGGGCGATCAACGGTTCGCCGTCGGCATCCGGCACAAGCGTGAACTGCGCCGAGATGTAGTGGCCGCCGCGTTTTCTCAAGGCGACGACAAGCGGCCTGATGCGGGCGGGCAGCGCCGCGATGCTGTCGGCGCGCTGACCTGCGCGGCCATAGGCGCCTTCCGGATGGAGGAAGTCATTCTGCAGATCGATCGTCAGCAGGGCGGTTCTCTTCAGGTCCCACTGGGTCGGTTCACTCATGACTGGCCCTCCGAAGGTTCGATGATGGTGTTGCCGAAGGCGTCGACCCTGGCCCGCAGGCCCGGCTCGACGAGCACCGTCGTATCCGGCTGTTCCAGAATCGCCGGGCCGTCGATCACTGTTTCGACGGGAAGCGACAGCCGGTCGAAAATCCTCGTCTCGTGCCATTCATTGCCGAAATGCACCTTGCGCCGTGCCTTTGGTTCGGGCGCATCGGTTCCAACAGGTGCAAGCGCCCTGAGATCGAATTTCGGACGCAGACCGGTCACGGAGCTGCGCAGGTTCAGGATCCGTCTCACCCCGCCCTTCAGAAATCGGCCGAACGTTGCCTGATAGGCTGTATCGAACGCGCTTTCGATGTCGGCCCGCGTCGGTGGCGTCACCTTGCCGTTCTCGGTGGCAACGCTCAGCGGGACGGACACGGTGTGGGTCTGGCCGACATAGGCCATGTCGAGTTCAAATGTCAGCCTGCGGGATTCAAATCTGGTTCTGGCGGCATCCAGCAGCGACATGCCCTGGTCGACATGCGATTGCATGAACCTGCCCAGCGCGGTTTCATCGAGCGTTTCAACCAGCGTGTTGATTGTCTGCACAAAGTCCTGGCGCATGTCCGCAATGACGCAACCCATGGCCGAGGTGACGCCCGGATAGCGCGGGACGATGGCCCGGGCGATCCCGACTTCACTCAGCATGGCGCCTGCATGCAATGCCCCGCCGCCGCCAAAGGGCATGAAGGCGAAATGCTTCGGGTCGAACCCACGCTCGATGCTGACGAGACGGATCGCTCCTGCCATTCTGGAATTGGCGACCCGGAGGATCGCCTCGGCGGCCTGGACCGTATCCAGCGAAAGGTGCTCTCCCACATGCGTGTCGATCGCGGCGACCGCCGCCTCGACATCAAGCCGCGTCAGTTTTCCGCCGATCGGGTTGTCCGGATCGATGCGTCCCAGGACGACGTTGGCGTCGGTCACCGTCGGCCGGGTGTTGCCGAGACCGTAGGCGACCGGGCCGGGGTCCGATCCGGCACTTTCCGGCCCGATATTGAGCAGGCCGCCCTTGTCCACCCAGGCAATCGAACCGCCGCCCGCGCCGATGGTGGTGATCTCGATCATCGGCGTGCGCACTACCATGCCGAAATCGATCGAGGTCTGCGGCGACAGCATCGAATGCCCGTCCGAAATCAGCGAAACATCGAAGCTTGTACCGCCCATGTCACCCGTGATCACGTTCTGAAATCCGGCGGAAGAGGCAATATAGCCGGCCGCGATGACGCCTGCGGCGGGACCGGAAAGGGCGGTACGCACCGGCAGGCGGCACGCGGTTTCAACCGCCATCACGCCGCCATTGGACTGCACGATCATGAACTCGCCGTCGAACCCGCCCGCCTTCAGCGCGTTTTCCAGCCTGTGCAGATATCCGGACACTTCCGGCTGCAGATAGGCGTTCAGCGCCGTAGTCGAAAACCGCTCGAACTCCCGGATCTCGGGCAGGATTTCAAAGGAAGCCGACACATGCGGGTTCGGCCAGATCTCGCGCACGGCCTCCACCGCCGCTGCCTCGTTCTGCGCATTGGCATAGGCATTGGCAAAAAGGATTGCCACGGCTTCGCAACCCTGCTCGCGCAATTGACGCGCGGCGTTGCGGACAGCGTCAAGGTCGACCGGGGTGCGAATCGATCCATCCGCAAGGGTTCGTTCGGGAACCTCCAACCGGTCGCGGCGATCAACGACCGGCTCGAAATCACCGCGCAGACCCCAGGTGCGTGGCCGGTCCCGGCGGCGCATTTCCAGGACATCACGCAGGCCTTCAGTGCAGATGACGCCGGTTTTTGCACCCTTGCGCTCCAAAAGGGCATTGGTACCGGCCGTTGTTCCATGGATCACGACGGAGATTTCCGACAGATCGGACACCCGCTGCGAGATCCCGTCGAGGAAGCCACCGGACTGATCCGGCCGGGTGGTGGGCACCTTGGCGACTTCCGCGGTTCCGTCCTGTTCGTTCAGAACGAACACATCCGTGAAAGTGCCGCCGACATCAACCCCAATCATGCGACCGCTCATCGGGACACCTCCCGCCAGCTGTTGCCATAGAGCTCGTCAGCGCTGCGCTCGTCCATCATGCCTCTTGCAACGTCGCGCGCGACGTCTGCCGGGGCGCGCTCTTCCGCCTTGCCATAGCCGCCGCCACCCGGCGTTTCCAGACGCACGGCCTGTCCCTGGCGCAGCCTGATGCCGCGCATCTTCGAGGCGAGCGGCGGCGTTTCCCATCCGTCATCCTGTTCAAAGGAGAATCGATTCAAGGCACCATCGCCGCCGTCTGCGATCCCCTTGGGCGCAAACCGGCCGCGCTCGCCGAAAAGAAACGCTTCTGCGCCGTTTTCCTCAAGCACCTCGATCTCGTAGACCGCGCCCAATCCGCCGCGGTGCCGTCCCGCGCCGGCACTGTCCGGGCGCAGGGCCCAGGTGCGGAACATCACCGGATAGGCGGCTTCAAGGATTTCCATCGGCGGGATCGTCGCCGTCGAAATCGGCGCGTTGCCATGATTGAGGCCGTCGCTTTCCGGCGAACCGCCATGGCCGCCGCCGTAGAAGCTGAACATGACCCAAGGCTTGCCATTGCTGCGCTTGCCGGCAATCGACAGCGCGTTGATCGTGCCGTAGGCGTTGGCGACCACCCGTTCGGGTGCCGCCTTGGCAAAGGCGGAGAAGATCACGTCGATCATGCGCAGGATCGTTTCGGTGTATCCGCCCGTCGGGCTTGGAAACTCTGCCGAGAGCAGCGAGCCTTCGGGGACTTCCACGGTGATCGGCCGCATCACGCCGGCATTCGCAGGAAGCGCCGGGAAGATATGCTTGATTGCGACATAGGCGGTGGCGACCGTCGTCGGCAAGGCAATGTTCACCGGCCCGGCGCATTGCGGCGCAGACCCCGCAAAATCGAGCGTCATCCGGTCGCCGCTGATTTCCAGCGCGACCCGAATTGCCAGCGGCTCGTCGGTGATGCCGTCATTGTCGAGGAAGTCTTCCGCCTCCCAGCGCCCGTCCGGCAGATCCTGAAGTTCCGAGCGCATCAGAGCTTCAGCACGGTGACCAAGGGCATCAAGCGCGGCGGATACGGTCTCCGCCCCGTATTCATCGAGCAACTCGTCCATACGCCTGACGCCGAGATCCAACGCACCGAGCTGGCCGTTGAGATCGCCCATTGCCGATTGCGGCAGCCGCGTGTTCCTGAGCAGGATGTCAATGATGTCCTGATTGATTGCGCCGGCCCGGGCGAGGCGCACGGGCGGCAGAACAAAGGCTTCCTGGAACACCTCCGTTGCCGCCGGATTGTAGTTGCCCGGAACAGCACCGCCGACATCGTGCCAGTGGCCGACGGATGCGAGATAGCAGAACAGCTTTCCATCGCGAAAATAGGGCCGGACAAGGCGCATGTCTGACAGATGCGTGCCACCGATATGGGCGTCGTTGAAGATGAAGATGTCACCGTCCTGCAAATCCCCGTCGGCGGCGGCCTTTTCAATGACGGCCTTGACCGCGAAAGCCATCACGCCGACGAAAATCGGCAATCCGGATTTTCCCTGCACCAGCGTGTCGCCGGTCGCCGCGCTGTAGAGCCCGTGGCTGGCATCGTGCGCCTCGGCAATGATCGGGTTGAAGGCCGCCCGAAACAGCGTCGCGTCCATCTCGTCGGCAATCTGTTCCATGCGGCCGGACAGGACCGACAAGGTGATGGCATCGATTTCGCTCATGCTTGCGCCCTAACCTCCGCAATGTCGTTCCAGACGTCCTGCCGCGTGATCCTGCCCGCTTCGATTTCGAACCGGTCGATGAAACGAATGCCTTCGAACGGCGTCCCGTCAGGCCATTCGCCGGACAGGGTGCCCCGGCAGTATACGATTGCGGCCTCGTCACGGCTCTGCATGGCGTCGAATCCGTCATAGGTTTTTCTGACGAACCGATAGCGCGGCCCGGCCCAGTCAAGCAGTTCCGGCAGGGTGTGCATCGGCGCCGTTCCCGGAAAGCGCATCGAGAAGCCGGCCGCCAGCATCGACTCGGCCTTTTCGATCTCGCGGGCCTCCATGGCATTGAGGAACCGGCGGACGATGTCGACCGGGTCCGGCAATGCCGGGGCTCCGGTGCGGTGCCTGCCGCCGCGGGAGTAGTTTTCGGCTTCCATCTCGTGAACCATGACCGTGATGGCATCCGGCCCGGCCGGCACGACAAGGCGGACGGCATCCGTCAGCGCCTCGTGGAGACGGCGTTTCTCGTCGGCCCCATAGCCTTTCAAGAGATGCAGTTCAACGATCGGCATTTCGCCTCCCTCCCGATATTTGTATTTTTTATAATACTAATTTGTATATGTTGTTAAGACAGAAAAAGACAAATCAATCGTACCGAAGCTTGATCTTTTTAAAACCGGCGATAACATTATGCGAGGATCAGGGAGGAATTTTGGTCGTGAACAAGCCTGCAAAATCGCTGCTTCCGGAAGGGGCCAAGGCACGGCAGGTCTATCTGTCCCTCCGCGACCAGATCGCGGACGGCCGGCTTGAAGACGGCAAGAACCTTCCTCCCGAACAAAAGCTTGCCGAGCTGTTCGGCGTCTCCCGCGTGACGATCCGCAAGGCCCTGGATACGCTGTCCGAGGCCGGGCTGATCGTCCGGCGTGCCGGCAGCGGCACGACAGTGCGCACGTCAGGGCAGCGGGAAAAACCGATGGCGATGAACCTCGCCACGCTGATGCCCCAGCTTGTCGAGATGGGACAGAACACCACTGCCCGCCTCTTGTCCTTTTCCTACGGACCTGCGCCCGAATTCGTTGCCAGTGCGCTGCGGCTCGAGCCAAAGGAACAGGTTCAGATCGCAACGCGCGTACGCAGCACCGGCGGAACGCCGTTCTCGCATCTGACGACCTACGTGCCCGCGACGATTGCCGCGAACTATTCCGAAAACGATCTGGCGACCACCCCCCTGTTCAAGCTTCTGGAACTGAGCGGGGTCCAGATCAAGGACGCCCATCAGTCTGTCTCGGCCACGCTTGCCGGCCCGGACGTTGCCGAAGCGCTCGGAATTGCCGTCGGATCGCCTCTGCTTTCGCTGCGGCGGGTGGTGCGCGATGTCAACGGCAACGGGGTTGAATATCTGTCCGGGCTCTACCGGCCCGACATGTTCCGGCTCGAAATGCCGCTTACCAGGGTCGGCGACGGCAACACCCGCCATTGGGAACCTGCGATCGGGAAACCGCCGGGTGATCCTGCATGACGGCGCCGCGCACACTTCTGGACAGGCTCTGGTCTGCGCACGAGATCGTGCTGCGCGAAGACGGGTCCTCCCTGTTGTGGGTCGACAGGCACCTTGTTCACGAAGGTTCGCACCATGCGTTCGCAAAGCTGGCGGAGCGCGCAGCTCCGGTCGCGGAACCGGCACTGACCTTCGCCGTGGTCGATCACTACGCCCCAACGCGTGCGCGCGATGCCGATCTTGCTCCCCCGGTTGCCCACATGATCGAGACCCTGCGGGACAACGCCGCAAGACATGGTCTGAAGCTGTTCGACCTGAACGATCCGGGACAGGGGATCGTTCACGTCGTCGGCCCGGAGCAGGGTCTGACCCTCCCCGGTCTGCTGGTCAATTGCGGCGACAGCCACACTTCGACCCACGGCGCATTCGGCGCGCTTGCATTCGGCATTGGTGCAACGGAAGTGGCGCATGTGCTGGCAACGCAGACGATCTGGCAGAAAAAACCTGCCGCCATGCGCATCCGGATTGACGGGGAACTTGGTCCGGGCGTGAGCGCGAAGGACATCGCGCTCAACTGGATCGCAAAGCTCGGCGCGGACGGTGCCCAGGGACATGCGATCGAATATGCCGGCAGCGCCGTTCGCGGCCTGTCGATGGAAGGCCGGATGACCCTGTGCAACCTGTCGATCGAGGGCGGCGCCCGCTTCGGGATGGTCGCGCCGGATGAAACAACGTTTGCCTATGTCAGGGGGCGTCCGCATGCGCCGCAGGGGTCCGCATGGGACGCCGCCCTGGAACACTGGGCGGAACTGGCATCTGACGACGAGGCCCCGTTTGATCGGGACATCCGGCTCGACGCAGGTGACATTGCACCGACCGTGACCTGGGGCACCAGCCCGGAACACGCAATCCCGGTGACATCTCCCATCCCAGACCCGGAAACCCTTGCCAACGGCAAGGCACAGGCCGTGCGCGATGCGCTGGACTACATGGGGCTGCCGGCGGGACGTCCTATTGAAGGCACCCCGGTCGACCAGGTCTTCATCGGGTCCTGCACGAACGGCCGGATCGAGGATTTGAGGCAGGCGGCCGCCGTCCTGTCGGGCCGCAAGGCGAGGGTGTCCGGTCTGGTTTCACCAGGGTCGGCCCTCGTGAAGGCGCAGGCGGAGCAGGAAGGCCTCGACCGCATCTTCGTCGATGCTGGGCTCGAGTGGGCCGCGTCCGGATGTTCCATGTGCGTCGGCATGAACGGTGATCTCGTCGACCCCGGCAAACGCTGCGCCTCTTCGACAAACCGGAACTTCCGGGGACGGCAGGGACCGGGCGCACTGACCCACCTGATGTCTCCCGCCATGGTCGCGGCAGCGGCGGTGACAGGAACCATCACGGACGTACGGCCGTTCTTGAATGGACGTGCAGCATGAGCGGCTGGACGAAACACAGCGGACAGGCCGTTGCCCTGCCGCTTCACAATATCGACACGGATCAGCTGATCCCGTCCCGTTTCATGTCTACGCCCCGCAGCGAGGGTTACGGAGGGTTTCTGCTGCATGATCTGCGCAGGAACGAGGGCGGCAGCGAACATCCGCACTTCCCGCTGAACCGGCACAAGGACACATCAATCGTTGTAGCCGGGCGCAATTTCGGCAGCGGTTCGTCGCGCGAAGCGGCTGTCTATGCGCTTGTCGATGCGGGCATCCGGGCCGTGTTCGCTCCAAGTTTTGGCGACATTTTCGCAGGCAATGCCGTCAACAACGGACTTCTGCCGGCACGCATCTCGGAAGAGGATTTCGATGTCCTGCTGCGCGTGCTCGCAGACAGCTCAAGACCGGCGCATCTCTGCCTGGAGGCCGGTAACCTCAACATCGATGGCAGGACAATCGGATTTCACATCGATCCGGGCTGGCGCACCAAGCTGATCAACGGCTGGGACGACATCGACCTGACGATGCGGCACGCAGAAGCAATCGGGCATCACAAGCGGAACCTGGAAAGCGGCATGCCATGGGTCCGGCCAATAGCGCGACAAACCGGCTCTTGAACCGCAAGGGCACAATGCATCAGGGCACAGCCTGAACAACCAGAGGGATAAAGGCAAAAGCCATCCTGTGAAGTGGAGAGAGAAAATGATGAGGATGATATTCGCCGGCCTTGTTGCCGGATCGGCGCTGATGGCAGCGTCCGCACAGGCGGAAGACAAGATCACCGCCGTTCATGCGTTTCCCGAAACGCTGATCTACACCAAGAGCTTCCTGTCCTTCGTGGACAAGGTGAACGAGGCCGGCAAGGGCGTCGTGCAGATCGAGGTGCGCGGTGGGCCGGAAGCCATCGGCATGTTCCAGCAGCCCGACGCGGTCCGCGACGGCATTGTCGACATGGTCTACACGCCGGGCTCCTTCTATGGCGGTGCGCTGCCGGAAAAGGATGCGATGGTCGCGTCCAACCTGACCGCAGTCGAGACACGCCAGAATGGCGGCACGGAGCTTATCGACAAGATCCACCAGGACAAGATGGGCCTGAAGTATCTCGGCTGGTTCGACAGCGGCGTCTGCTACAACCTTTGGACCCGGAACGAGCCGACCTTCGACGAGAAGGGCAACCTGGAAGTCGAAGGCCTTAAGCTGCGCGGCAACAACGTCTACAATGCATTCTTCACCAACTATCTCGGCGCTCAGGTGATCGACCTGCCGACGGGCGAGGTCTATTCCGCGCTTCAGCGCGGTGTTGTCGATGCCACCGGCTGGACTCAGATCGGCCTGATCGACCTGAAATGGAACGAATTCCTGAACTACCGGATCGAGCCGTGCTTCTTCTCCACGGACCTTGGCGTGATCGTCAACCTGGAGAAATGGGACTCGCTGTCGGACGAATCCAAGAAGATCCTTCAGGACGTTGCCATCCAGCACGAGAAGGACAGCGTCGAAGCCCTGCGCGCCAAGCGCGACGAGGATTTCGCCGCGCTGGACGCTGCCGGCATGACGGTGGTCTCGCTGGAAGGCGAGGCGAAAGCCAACTACCTGGCCGCCGCGCGCGAAAAAACCTGGGAACGCATGAAGGGCCTCATGGCGGAACAGCCGGGCGGGACCGACAACTACGACACGCTGATCGAACTCTTCTACGATCTCGATTCAGCAAAATAAGAAAAAGACAGGCCCGCCCCCGGCGGGCCTGATCACGAATGACCCCGGGGCTGATGCATGAAAGCTGTTTCCAGGATTTACGGGCACGTGATTGACGCCATGGCGGTGTTTGCAGGCGCAACACTGGTGTGGCTGATGGTGTCCGTCGTCATCTCCGTCGTGATGCGGAACCTCGGACTGCAGCCCTTCGCCTGGCTGTTCACATCGTCCGAATACGGGCTGCTCTACATGACGATGCTGGGCGCTCCGTGGCTGGTGCGCGAGAAGGGCCACGTGCATATCGAGCTGGTCACGTCCGCCTTGCCGGAAGGTCCGCGCCACGTCGTCAGCCGCCTCGTCGCGCTGGCCTGCGTGCTTGTCTGCGTCATCCTGGCCTGGAAGGGCCTGGAACTGTTTCTGAAGAACATCGAGCGGGGCGACTACGACACCCGCGCCTATTACTACCCGCGCTGGCTGCTGACGGTCACCTTTCCGCTGAGCTTCGGCCTGATGGCCGTCGAGTTCATGCGCTTCGTCGTCGGCTCGGAGCTGATGCATACCGGTGAAGCGGGGATACACGAATAATGGAATGGTACGAGGCTCTCGCCCTCCTCCTGGGTGTCATCGTGTTTCTGATGGCGATGGGCATGCCGGTCGCCCTCGCGTTCCTTGCCGCCAACATCGTCGGTGCCTGGGTGTTCATGGGCGGTGAACGCGGGATCGGCCAGCTCCTGAACAACGGTCTCGGATCGCTGACCAAATTCGCGCTCGTTCCGATCCCGCTTTTCCTGCTGATGGGCGAGATCTTCTTTCATACCGGGCTGGGCGGGCGCATGTTCAACGCGATCGACAAGCTGCTCGGCAGACTGTCGGGCCGGCTGAGCTACGTGACCGTTCTCGGCGGCACGGCCTTTTCGACCCTGTCCGGCTCGTCGATGGGATCCACGGCGCTGCTCGGGTCGCTGATGGTTCCGGAGATGAGCCAGCGCGGCTACAAATCGCACATGAGCATCGGCCCGATCCTCGGCACGGGCGGCCTTGCGATCATCATTCCGCCCTCGGCCCTTGCGGTCCTGCTCGCCACGCTGGCGCAGATCGATGTCGGCGCCCTGCTCATTGCCGGGGTCATACCCGGACTGATCCTCGCCGGCTTCTATATCGGCACGATCTGGCTGCAGACGAAACTCGATCCGGCCGCAGCACCTGCCTATGACGTCGAGCCGATGTCATTTGCCGGCAAGATCGGACTGCTGCTGCGCGAGGTCGTTCCGATGGTCGGCGTGATGGTCGTCATCATCATCCTGATGATCAACGGCTTCGTGACGCCATCCGAAGCCGCTGCCTTCGGGGCGCTTGGTGTGCTGATCCTGGCGGCGGTGTTCCGGTGCCTGACGTGGGAGGCGATGCGCAAATCCGTGACAGGCGCGCTCAAGGTGACGCTGATGGCCTACCTGATCGTGTTCGGCTCGGCGACGTTCAGCCAGCTGCTGGCGTTTTCCGGGGCCTCGCGCGGCCTTGTGAACTGGGCCATCTCGTTCGAACTGGCACCGCTCGCCATGCTGCTGGTGATGTTTGCGGTGCTGCTGCTTCTCGGCATGTTCATGGAACAGATTTCCATGATGCTGCTGACCGTGCCGATCTTCTTTCCGCTGGCGATGAATCTCGGCTATGACCCGATCTGGTTCGGACTGATCATGCTGCTGGCTCTGGAAATCAGCTTCACGACGCCGCCGTTCGGGCTGCTGCTGTTCGTGATGAAGGGCGTGGCGCCGCCGGGAACGACCATGCGGACGATCTATACCTCCGCCTTCCCGTTCATTGGCTGTTCGCTCCTGCTCGTCGCGCTGCTGGTGCTGTTCCCGCAGATCGCGCTGTGGCTGCCGGGTCTTTAGGCGAAGCGCTGACAGCGGCCGCGGCCGGCTTCAGTTGACCGAGGCCCAAAAAAAACGGGGCGGGAAATCCCGCCCCGTCTTATTCAACCCTGTCAGGTTCAGGCGAAGGACCAGCGCTCCATCCAGCGCTCGCCATCCATGTCCCAGTTGGACGCCATGCTGTCGCTGACAACGATGTCGTTCGACGTCGCAAAGACGTAGTTCGCGAACATCGGAATGATCACGCCGCCGTCTTCGTTCACGATGGTCTGCATTTCGTAATACATCGTGCGGCGCTTGTCCGGATCGAGCTCGGCGCGTGCCGTGACAAGCAGTTCGTTGAAACGGTCATTGTCCCAGAAGGTGTCATTCCAGGCGACACCTTTGGCGTAGGCTGTCGAGAACATGGCGTCCTCGACCGGACGGCCGCCCCAGTAAACCGCGGTAAACGGATCTTTCATCCAGACATCCGACCAGTAGCCGTCATTCGGTACGCGGTTGATTTCCAGGTTGATCCCGGCATCCTTGGCCGACTGCTGGAACAGAACAGCTGCATCGACCGCGCCCGGGAAGGCCGCGTCGGCTGAAGACAGGGTCACCGACAGGCTGTCGAGACCGGCTTCCTTCAGATAGAACTTGGCCTTGTCCGGATCATACGTGCGCTGTTCCAGTTCGCTGTTGAAGAACTGCTGGCCCTGTCCGATCGGGTGGTCGTTGCCGACCGCGCCGTAACCGAAGAGGATCTTGTCGACCATTTCCTGGCGGTTGACGGCATGCTTCAGCGCAAGGCGTACATTTCTGTCGGTGTACGGGTCCTTGTTGGTGGACATGGCGAACGTGTAATGCTGATTGCCGGCGACCTCGTGGATCGTCAGGCCGGGGCGACGCCCCATCAGTCCGATCGTCTTCAGGTCCAGCTTGTCGATGACGTGAACATCGCCTGAAATCAGGGCTGTCGTGCGCGCGTTCAGATCCACGATGGCCAGCAGCTCGATCGTATCAAAGAAACCGCGATCGCTGTTCCAGTCGTTTTCATTGCGTGTCAGCGTTGCGGAGACGCCCGGCGTGAAATCCGTCAGCTTGTACGGGCCTGCGCCGTCGCCGGACTTCCAGTCGACGGAGCCGTCCTTGGCCGGCTGGATCGGCAGGTGGTAATCGGTGAAGGTGAACGGGAAGTCGGCGCTGCCGGAGGACAGCGAGAAGACAACCGTGTCGCCTTCGGCAGTGATGTCGTCAATGGCGGCCAGCAGCGGCTTGGCGGCAGATGTCGAATCTTCGCCGCGGTGGAAATTGATCGACGCGATCACGTCTTCCGGCGTGACGGCCTTGCCGGAATGGAACGTTGTTCCCGGACGCATCTTGAAGCGCCAGACCTTTGCTTCGTCGTCCGCTTCCCAGCTCTCGGCAAGCTGCGGCTCAACGGAGCCGTCGGGGGCAACACCGGTCAGATATCCGCAATACCCATAACCCAGCGCGATCACGAAGCCATGTTCCCATGTGCCCGGATCAAGCGTGTCCGTGGTCTGTCCGTGACCCTTGGCGACGCGGAGCGTGCCGCCGCGCTTCGGTGCCGCCTTTGCGGTACCGGTCAGCGACAACGTGCTGCCGGCCATAACCGTGGCTGCACCGGTTGTCTGCAAGAACCTGCGGCGGTTCATCGATCCTATTGAAAACTTTCCATCACTCATTGTCAGGCTCCCCTATCGGAATTTGATTTGTTTCGCTGAAGTCGTGCCGCCGGATTGAGCTCAAACACTGTCCTGATCGACCGAAGCACGAACGCGTTTGTTTTTGTTTTTTGTGTTCTCACCTCTGTTTTTGGCTCAGACCTTTTTCCGGCCCTGTGAATATAATTCCTACAACGCTTCCACATTTTCTCCAACAAAAACAGGAACGACAGGAAATTTCGAAAAGTTTGCAGTACAAATTCGAAAAAATCAGCATAATTTTTTGTAATGAAAAGCACCCGGGATACCCATGCCGCAACGCCCTGACATCAAGGATCTCAGCCTCAAGGGACTGGAGCTGTTCCAGCTGTGCGCACGCAGCGGTTCGCTTCAGGCCGTCGCGGCAGAATCCGGCCTTTCGGCAAGCACCGTTTCCCACCATCTGCGCAACCTGGAAGAAGCGCTGCGCGTGGAGCTTTTCGACCACTCCCGGCGACCCCTCGTGCTGACGCCGAAAGGCAAGATCTTCCTGCGCGACATCGACGATGCCTTGCACGCGCTGCGCCGGGCCAGGGCGGAAGCGGCCGGCGGGACCATGGCCGAGGCCAGCTATCTCCGGCTCGGCACCATCGAGGATTTCGACAGCGATATCTTTCCGGCACTCGCCGTCTCGCTGTTCGAGGCGATGCCAAATTGCGATTTCCTGTATCACACCGATTCCAGTCACATGATCGTGCAGATGCTGCGCAACCGGCAACTCGACATCGGCGTTGCGGCAACGTCAAACGAACGCCTGCGCGATTTCATCGAGCGGCCGCTTCTTCGCGATCCCTACGTCATGGTCGTTCCGAAGGGGCTGGACAGGACACCGGGCGAAATCATCCAGGGAAAGGCCGAGCTTCCGTTTCTGAGATTCACGAGCAATCTCATCATGGCCAAGCATATCGAAGCCCAGCTCAGGCGCATGGACATCTCACCGCCGCACCGCTTTGAATGCGGCAACAACCAGACGCTTCTGGCCATGGTGGCGGCGGGAACGGGCTGGACCATCACCACACCGCTGCTGTTTTCCCGGGCTCGGCGCTTTCACCCCGAGGTCGAGATGCACCGGTTTCCGGGCAAGGGATTTGCGCGCACGCTGGCGATCCTCGCCAATGCCGACTGTTCCAGATCGGTGCTCAATCTTGTCGACGAGTCCATAAGAACCCTCATTGACGATACCCTGCTCACGCCGTTCTTTGAGAAGACGCCGTGGCTGAAAGACAGCCTGAAGCTGATCGACTGAGCGCCTTAGACCGTGTGGACGGCTTCAGAGAATGTTGAAACGGTCCCTAATGGTCCTGTCCTGCTCCGGGGACAGGTAGGCCGGGTGGTGGCTCGCCAGGATCTCGCCCGCACGGGCCCGGGCGCGCGTCCAGGCATCCTGCGCTCCGTTCTGCGCCCAGGTCCTCGGCTCGTCCCGGTCGGCCAGCGACGGGTAGAAATAATCGCGCTCCATGGCCTGGTAGGTGTTCTGGCCACCCAGAAAGTGGCCTTCTCCCAGCACCGCTTCGCAGATTGCGTCGAAGGCCAGCGTGTCCGGCGTTACCTCGATACCCCTGAGCGCACGATAGGTCATGGAGTGCATCTCGTCATCGAGCACGAACGCCTCGAAACTGGCGCCCAACAGCGATGCGGTCATGCCGGAACTTTCATAGATCAGATTGCCGCCGGCCAGCGCGGCGGCAAGCGATGTTATGCCCTTCTCAACCCCGGCCTGCGCATCGATCGCCTTGGCGTCGGTCATCGACGAGGCGACGCCGGAGGGAAGACCGAGCCAGTTGGTCAACTGGGCTGACGCCGCGTTGAGGACGGCGGTCTCGCCGCCCCCGCCCGAAAAGGCGCCGGTTCTCAGATCGATGACGAGCGGCCAGTTGGAAAAGATCATCGGAAAGCCCGGCTGGATCGCGTGCACCATCACAAGACTGGCAAGCGTTTCGGCAAGTGACTGTGCCAGAAAGCCCGCAAGCGTTGCCGGCGCCGTGGCACCGGCCTGTGCGGCGGTGATACAGGACATCGGGATGTTGTGCCGGATGCACTCGTAGACGACACCGACCGCATCTTCGCCGTAGCGCAGCGGTGAAATGACCGGACTGATATGGGCCTTCAGGAACGGCCGCCTGGCGAACTCCCCCTCGCCGCCGGCAGCGATGTCGAGCATGCCGACGATCGGTGTGACATGCTCGGGCAGCGTGAACGAAGTTGCAACGGGCTTGGTGGTGTTCTTCAGAAGCGCGTAGACCGTGTTCACGTCCAAATCGTAGGTATCGGGCACGTCCGTTGCAACGCAGCAGCGCGTGAACCAGCTGACATTCTGGAGGACGTCCTGAAGCCGGGTGAAATTGTGCAGGTCTTCAAGCGTCGACGGGCGATAGAGACCTGTTTCCATGTCGAGCGTCTGAACCGCCGCGCCGCCCGTGCCGAAATAGACATTGCTGCCGCCGACTGTGATGGATTTCGACGGATCACGGCCGTGAAAGGTGAAGGTCTTGGCAGCCGCCGCGATGGCGGTCTCGACCAGTTCAACAGGGAACCGGACACGGTCACTTTCTCCGGCCTTGGCACCTGCCGCGAGCAGGTCTTCTTTCAGACGGTCGGGGACCTCCCCCATGCCGAGCCGGCTCAGGAGATCCAGCGCCGTGCGGTAGATCTGTTGCAGCTCATCGTCCAGAAGCGGTTTGTATCTGCCTCCCGCCTGCCCCGGCGGGCACGGATCGACCTGGGGCTTGGCGGCCCGCATCGCCAGGCGTTCCTTCCGGCCTCCCCGTTTCGCGCGGCCACCGCTCATGTGACATTCTCCCAAATCAGTTGCTGCGCCACTCAAGGTGATGCGTGCATTTCGCGCAACTGAAATAGAGTAATTTCATATTTTTGAGCGCTAAATTTCGAATTTTTCGAATTTAATGAATACCGTATTGTGACGTGACCCGGTCTTGGGCTCTATGCGATTTCAGTAAAGACCTGGAGTCACGTTTGATGAAATCCCGCACAAAAGTCGTTGTCATAGGCGGTGGTATTGCCGGCTGTTCGACCCTTTATCACCTGACCCGCGAGGGCTGGAGCGATGTCGTCCTGGTCGAGCGCAACGAACTCACCAGCGGCACGACCTGGCATTCCGCCGCGCAGGTGACGAATTTCGGCATGAACCAGACGATGGTCGGCCTGAAGACACACTCCATCCGGCTCTACAAGGAACTGGCCGAGAACCCGGACTACCCGATCAACTACCATCATGGCGACGGCGGCATCCGCATGGCCAACACCGAGGCGCAGATGCAGGGTTACCGGCACTTCGCCTCCATGGCCCGCGGGATGGACGTGCATTTCGAAGTGATCGACGCGGACGAATGCGCGCGCCGGCATCCGCTGGTATCGACGGACAATCTTCTGGGCGGCTTGTGGGATCCGCTCGACGGCGACATCGACCCGGCGCAGCTGTGCCAGGCGCTTGCCTTCCACGCCCGGAAAGCCGGTGCGGAGGTCTACCGGAACACGCCCGTCACGGCGCTGACGCAGCACCGGGATGATACCTGGACGGTACACACCGAAAACGGCGACATCGATTGCGACATCGTGGTCAATGCCTGCGGCTACCGGGTCAACGAAGTGGCGGCAATGATGAATGTGCACCATCCGGTGGCGTCCATGGAGCACCAGTATTTCCTGACGGAGGACATTCCGGAGATCGTCCAGGCCGGGCACCGCATGCCGCTGATCCGGTGCCCGATCAGCGACTATTACTGCAGACAGGAAAAGAACGGCCTGCTCATCGGCTTCTACGAGCAGGGCTGCAAGACCTGGGGCATGGACGGGATCGATCCGAATTTCGTCAACGCGCTTTGCCCGGATGACCTCGACCGCATCACCGATGTGCTGGAAGGCGCTTTTGCCCGTATGCCCGCACTGATGGAAGCCGGGATCCGGTCGGTGATCAACGGCCCAATCACCTATACGATCGACGGCGCACCGCTGGTCGGACCCATCCCCGGCAAGCGCAACGCGTTCTGCATCATCGGCCTGCGCGCCGGTCTCGGCGAAGGCGGCGGACACGGCTGGCTGCTGGCCCAGCAGATCGTTCACGGCGAAGCCTGCTACGACACCTGGTGCCTTGATCCACGCCGGTTCACCGGTCATGCCAATGTGGAACTGACATCGCTCAAGGCAATCGAAGACTACCAGAACGAATTCCGCTTCCATTTTCCCCACGAATACCGCCCGGCGGGCCGGCCGGCCAAGACGACACCGCTCACGCCGGTGCTCGCAGCCGAGGGCGCGGAATTCACGGTTGTCAACGGCTGGGAACGCGTCGACTACATCAAGCCCGGCGCCGACTTCCACCCGAGCCTGAGCTTCGACTTCGACGAAGCGTTCGACCTTGTGAAGCGGGAAGTGGAAAACGTCCGGGACAATGTCGGCCTGTGCGAAGTCAACGGTTTCAACCGGTTCGAAATCACCGGTGCGGACCGGCACGCGTTCCTCGACAGGCTTGCCTGCGGCACGGTTCCGAGACGCGACGGCCGAGTCGGGCTCGGATACCTGCTCAATCATCATGGCCGGATCAAGTGCGAGGCCACCTTCGCAAATCTTCCCGCCGGCGACAGGGGCCCGGCCCGGGTGTGGTACGGGTCGGCCGCCGCCAGCGAATTTCACGACATGGACTGGCTGACGGCGCATCTGCGCGCCGGCGAGGACGTTGCGATCCGGAGCCTGACGAACGATCAGACGATCCTGGTTCTTGCCGGACCGAACGCGCGCCAGGTCCTGTCAGCCTGCGCGCGCGGCAACTGGTCAAAGGAGGCGTTCCCCTGGCTCAGTGTGCGGGAATGTTTCATCGGATTTGCACCGGCAACCGTGATGTCCGTGAGTTTTTCCGGCGAGCTGGCCTATGAAATTCATGTTCCGAATGCGTCGCTCTACGCCGCCTATCTTGCGATCCGGGAAGCGGGAAAGCCGTTCAACCTGTCTCTTTTCGGCGCGCGCGCGGTCGAGTCCATGCGCATGGAAAAAGGTTTCTTCCACTGGAAGGCCGACCTTCTGACGGAGTTCGATCCCTTCGAGACCGGTCTCGACCGGTTCGTCAAACTGTCGAAAGGCGAGTTCGTCGGAAAAGCGGCGCTGGAAGCGCTGGCCGCCAGGGGCCCGGCAAGGAAGATGGTCACGCTCCAGGTGGAGACGGCGCGCGCCCCCGCACCAGGTGGTGCCTCGCTGATGCTGGGCGGCAAGGTGGTTGGCACCGTCACGTCCGGCGACTGGGGGCACCGCGTCGGTCTGAACCTTGCCTACGCGTTTGTCGATCCGGAGCTTGCGGAGGCAGGGACGCCGATGCAGCTGGACCTGTGCGGCGACCTGACAAATGCCACGGTCATCCCGGCCAGCCCCTACGATCCGGAATTCTCGCGGCTGCGGAGCTGACGTCCGTCACCTAGGTGACGGACCCATTTCTGCCGCCAAATCGGCGTCATTTATGGGTCCGTACCCTAAAGCCCGAAAACCTCCGTTGCCGGTTTGCCGCTTCGGAGGCCCTTGATCCAGTTGTCTTCAAGCGCCAGCTTCGCACGGGCATCGTCAAGCCGGGCGCGTGCAAGCTCCGGCGGCAGGGCAATCAGGCCGTCCCGGTCTCCGATGACAAGGTCGCCAGGGTTGATCGTGCACCCGCCGAAACTGACCGAACCGTTGATTTCACCTCTCTCGGCCCCGACCGGACCGCGCGGTGTGATGCTGCGCGAAAAGACGGGAAAGTCCGGCCAGTTTCCGAGTATGTCGATATCGCGAACCGCACCGTCAACGATGATACCCGCACATCCTTTTTCCCTTAAATGACCGCCAAGGATCTCACCGATCATGGCATTTTCCGTCTGGCCGCCGGCGGCTATGACCAAAACGTCACCCGCGCGCACGTGATCAAGCGCATGTATGACGGCTCCGAAATCGGGCGGCGAGACGGCAACCGTCAGGGCCGTCCCCAAAAGATGCACGGGTTGTCCGCCGAAGGTCTGCGGGCGGATTGCCGGATCAACCTGCTGCTCAGGCAGAAGGTCAACGGCGATACTGACGGCGATCTCCCGCCATGCTTCGATTTCCTCAAAGGTCAGCGTCGCCGCTGCGGTGTTGATTGTGACGCTCATGCCGGTTCTCCTGATGCACCGCGCCCTTGCGGCCGTTTTCTGCCGGAGGATAGATCACCCGGTCAGCTTCGAGATAGCGTTTTCGTTCCAGACTATGCCGATGCCCGGTTCGCCCCAGGGAACGGTATGGCCGTCTTTCACCGCCGGTGTGCTGGTGAGAAGGGTTCCTGCCACGTCGAACCACTCAAGGATCGAGGCGGTCGGTGTCGCAGTCAGGAGATGGGCGGAAATCTCAAGGAAAAGATGGCTCGCAACGGGAAGGGATTGTTCCTGCGCAATGTGGGCCGCTGCCTGCCATCCGGTCACACCGCCGATTTTCATCACGTCCGGCATGACAATATCCGACGCGCCCGCGGCAAGGGATTTCCGCATGTCCGAAACGCCCCACCAGTTCTCGCCCGTCTGAACGGGCGTCCGGATCGCCGCGCGCACGGCGGCGTGTCCGTCGTGGTCGGTCGCGTGAACGGGTTCCTCGATCCAGGCGAGGCCCTCGTCGTCGAGCGTGTTCATGCGGCGCACCGCCTCCTCAACGCCGAACGCCTGATTGAAATCGGCCGCAACCCAGGTGCCCGCCCCTGCCACCTTCCGGATCGCACGGATCACGGCGACATCGACACCGACATCGGGATGACCCGCCTTGACCTTGAAGGCGCGGAAGCCACGCTCCAGCGAGGCTTCAACCTCGCGCGCGGTCTCGTCCGGCGGCATTTGACCGAGACTGTCATAGACACGCACGGGACCGGAACTGCCGCCGATCAGCAATGACAGCGGCTTGCCGGCACGTTTGGCCGCCGCATCCCATAGAGCCATGTCGATCCCGGCGATCGCCATTGCAACCAGGCCCTGATTGCCGAGCAGGCGGAACCTGGCATCCAGCAGGGCACTTATCTCTGCCGGGCCGCCGGCCTCACCCGACAAGCCGTCGATGATGTTCCGGGTCAGAACCGAAAGCGGCTCCAGCGCCGCCGGCGTATAGGCGAAGATGTAGGCGGAGCCGGTGACGCCGTCTTCCGCCGTGATGTCGATCAGCACCAGGGGCGCGGCCTCAAGGGTTCCGGACGCGGTCTTGTGCGGTATTGCAAGGGGCGCCAGCACGGGCCTGACGCGGCAACCGGAAATGGCAGGGTGCGGTTCACTCATGCAGCTATCCTACGGCCGGATGTGTCAGCGGTAAATGTGCTTCAGGTCTTCGGCGGGCCAGTTCGCCTTTTCCGCTGCCCCATCGTAAAGGCTTTCAAGGAAATCCGAGATCGCTTCTGCCGGGTTTGCCGCCGTGCGGGCATCTTCGTATTTGAGGATGGCCAGCGCACCGCCGTTCTTTTCGGCCCAGAAGGCACTTGCAGGTCGCAGCGGCGCTTCGTTCATCGTCTCCGGCTCCGGATAGGCGTAGCCGTAGAACGCGGGTTCAGGGAAACTGTCATCGCCCGGCCAGAAACCGATCGAAATGACCTCGTGCGAATAGGCTTCCCTGTCGGACTGGGTGCCGCCTTCAAGCGGGTGGGCACGCCCTGAAAAGCGTGTGACGACCAGATCGAAGGAATGCCAGTAGAGCTGGACCGGGGTCTGCTTGCCGACGAAACGGGAGCGATAGTCCTCAAACACGCTCGAGATCGCGCACAGCGCTTTCCAGAAAGCGGATACCGCCGCCGTGTCGTAGGCACGCGGCGCGTGGTCTTCCCGGAACGGGGTCTTCGACTTGTTGTCATAGGGAACAGCCACGATCGCAACGGAAATGCCGAGATCACTCAGGTGGGAAAACAGGGTTTCGTAGAATTGCGAAACGTTAAGTCCGGGAACGGAAAAGGAGGACTGCCGTCCGTCATTGCGGCTGACGATGATCTCGTGGTCGAACATGTCGTAGAGGATGTCAAAACCGCTGTCCTCATACGGAATGTGTCCTGTCGTCAGGCCGCGCGCATGCGGATAGAGCGTCACATGCCACCAGTGGTTCAGCTTGGGGTGGGCTTTCAGCCTGATCTTGCCGATGATCTGCAGGAAGAGGTGGAGCGTGTCCTTGGTATCGGACCAGTCGGCATAGGGAAGCGGTGGAAGCGTGATCATCGGGCGGCTCTCCTGCCTGCCAGGGTGTGAACGGAAACATGTCTCCCCTGCACATCTAGATTGTCATCTACCCGGGTCCAGATCACGGTCGAATTTTGAATAGGTGTTTCAATCGGGCTGGCAGCCGGCTGCGGATTAGCCCGTTTCCCGGCAGCGCCGGAACTCCGCCAGCAATTTCGCCGTATCCGGCTTGGACCGGTGCCGGCGATCCATTGGGATTTCGCTTACGATCTGCAAGTCGATCTCCCCGAGCTTGGCAACGCGGTCGCGCCACTCTTCCCGGTGCCGCACATCCCCGGCCAGAAACAGGACCGGCGCTCCGGTCGGATCGACGGCAAAGGCTGCCCCGGAAACACCCGGCCAGAGGCGCGCGGCGGTTTCGATCGAGAAGGCGGAATGGTCCGCGTTCAAGGCGCTGTGCCGTCCGAGCAACCAGAGGCGGCCGCGCCCGTCCAGGCGGCCGGCATCGCCGGTGCGGTGCCAGACCGTGCCGCCCTCGATCAGTTTGGTTTCCCGGTCACGGCTTGGGTCGAGATAGCCGCGATTGACATGCGGGCCGGCAACCAGGATCTCGTCGTCGGCGAATTTCAGCGACACCTCGTCGACAGGTGTTCCGACCGGCAGCCCCTTTCCGGACGCCGCGGCGTCCCAGTCGGCATCGCTCAATTCTTCCAGATGAATGTGGGAAACGGGTTCCGCCTCCGTCGATCCGTAGACCACCGTCAGGCCCTTGCCGGGATTAGCGTCGAGAAACCGGCGCGCGATATCCGGATAGAGCGGCCCGCCCCCGGTCATGACCCTTTTGACGGTTTTTGGCAGCCGGGTCCGGAGCAGGCGCTCGACGACGACGGGCGGAACCAGGAGCCGTGTCGCCCCGGTTTCTTCGGCCAACCGGGAGACTGCGTCCGGAGGCGTTCTGTCGTGACGGCGCAGGTTCCAGTTGGGCATCACCGCCGTGCCGCCATGCCCGATACAAGTCAGGACAAAGGCCGGAAAGGCGACAATGTCGATCTCGACGCCTTCACCGGGGGCTATGACGGGTCCCAGCGCCACGTGCTGGGCACGCATGAGGCCGTGGGAGCGCTCGATGGCCTTGGGCAGGCCCGTGCTGCCGCTGGTGAAGGAAATCAGTGCCGGCTCCGGTGGCTCGAGCGCTTCGCAATGATCCAGGGAAGCGGGCCCCTCCGCCTCGGGGGACAGTCGCAGCGGAATGCGCCGGGTCTCCGGCAGGAGACGTGCAAGCAGCCCGATTTTCCAGTTCGCCATCAGCGCCGCCGGTCGCGCAGCGCTTGCCGCGTGGCGGAACCCGGCGAGACCCATTGCCGGTTCCGGAAAGACCGCGACCGCGCCGAGCCGCCAGAGCGCGGCGAGACCTGCATAAAGACCAATGCCCGGGAAGGTTCCGACGAGGACCCTGTCTCCCTTGCCGATACCCTTTGCGGCAAAGGCCGCCGCAAGGCGCGCGGACTTGCTTTCAAGGTCTGCGTAGCTGATCGCGGTACCCGACCTGTCGATGATCGCGGTGCGCTCCGGATGGCGCTCCGCTTCACGCAGAAAGTCGTTGATGAGATTCACAGCAGACGGCCCATCAGCGCGTAGCGGCGAAAAACCGTTCCGCCGAATTTCCGGCTCTGCGCTTCCGACGCGATCCCCGAGCGCATCAATGCATGGACGACTTCCCTGAAGCCGAGTTCACCGGCCAGGGCATGAATGCGGTCCGCCATCGCCCGCCCGGCGCCCGGGACGGTTCCGACATAGGTCTTGAGCACGATGGCGCCCTGACGCATCGGATCGGGAAACGCGAGGGTCAGGCCGCGCAGGTTCCCGTCGTGGTCTAGCGCGCGCAGGATGAAACGCGGATCGGCGTGTGCCAGCAACGGTCCATAACGCTCCAGGAACATGGCCTGCGGAACGGGCGTGAAAAAGGGTGTCGCGCGGAAACCTTCCATCACGAGCGCATGTGCACCGGAGAGCAATGCTTCGGGATCCTTGCCGTTCCAGCTTTCAACCGAAACGCGCCGGACCCTTTCGGCAAACCCGCGCGATCCGGGCGCTGCCGTCGCCGAAACATGCAGCTCCGCGATCTCGAAACCCGCGCGTTCGTAGGCAGCGAGATCGTCGGGACCGCCGGCAGGTTCCATCAGGAACGCCGGGCTCCCGTCCGACCATGTCTGAAGCCGGTAGGTCCCCCATGTCGATCCGTCCATCGGGCCGACCACCGCCTCGAAACCTTCGCCGCGCAGCGTGTCGCAGGCCTCGTCCAGAAACGCAGCACCGCTTTCCGCATCATCAAAAGCACCCGTTCCGACTGCCGCGGTGCGCAATCCCTTCCAGGCGGGAACGTCCCGGTGGATTTTCGGCGGCTTTGTCATGACAGGACCTCGTAGACATAAACAGGAAGAAGCATCACGAGCGCAGTGATCGCCAGCCGCAGGCCCGGGTTCCGATTGCCCCAGGATCTCGGCCGCAAAACTTCGCTCAGCAACGTGACGATCGTGACGATCCCGGCCACCAGCAACAAGGGGATGTCCGGGTTCCAGCCGATGAAATCAACGATGTGAGGCAGCAGGATCCAATAGACGCAAAGAAATGCGGCGGCTGCGGCCGCTCCCGCCGGAAACCGCACGCCGGTCCTGCGCAGGGCAAATGCAACATAGCCAGACCCGACCGCAACAAAGGTCGCCGAGTAATAGGCGACCGCATTGTCTCCGAAGACATTGCCCGTCAGAAGCCAGATGACTCCGGTCAGAACCAGCGTCGCCACGAAGTCCAGGACCGGCTCCGTGTCCTCGACCGCGGATCTTGCCATCATCGCCGCGAAAAAGGCCATGACCGGCAGGACGGAGTTGATCGGGGAAGCCGCTATCGTCGACAGGATCAGCGCGACCAGCGCGGTTCTGGCCGCGTGCGCCGTCATGCCAAGGCGCGGCGCATAGAGCTGCGCTGCCACGAGCAATGACAGCCAGACGAAAGTGATGAGAGCCAAGATGACCGGGGAGGAGTCCGACCAGGTTCTCAGAAGGACAAAGATCCCGACCGGCACGAACAGATTGTCCAGTCCGCGCCAGCTGTCGGCCTCGACATAGGTGGCGAACAGCGCCACGAGGGTCGCGAGCCAGATGACGTTGGCCCGCGGGATCTCGGTGCCGAGTTGCAGGATGACGACGGCAACGATCCAGGTCACGACCAGAAACGTGACGCTGCCCTCGACGCTCTTGATCCTGTCGTCACCGCCGAACCTGAGCTGACCGTACTTGGTGCCGACCAGGGCGGCAGCGGCATCCGAGAGCGTGAGCACGGCAATCGGCAACGTGTAGAGCGCGGGGTGTCCGGCCGACAGCACGAACAGCAGCGTCACGGCGACCAGGAACAGGAAATCTCCCCATGACCGGCGCTGCACGGAGTGGAGCGATGCGCCGATGCCATCCGTCGCGATCCCGGGCAAGCGCAGCACCAGCAGCGCGGCGGCGGCCAGTCCCGCGAACACAAGGAACCCCTCCCGGTTGAGCAGAAGCGGCAGAAGCATCGCGTGAATGCCGACGCCGACATGAACGGCCTTGCGCTGACTTTCCGCGCCGATGACGAACCGGCCGGCAATCCGCCGGATGCCCGTGGCCAGCGCGAAGAGCGCAACAACGGACGCAACCGCGATCAGCACCTGCGCCGTCAAGGCGTCTTCTCCTCGACAATCAGGTCGGCATAAAAGAAGGCCTTGTCGATCTGCTTGAGCTCCGCTTCCAGACCGGAAAGTCTTGCGATGCTGCCGGCCAGAGACGGCGGCGCGGAGCGCGGCGCCATCATGTTCCAATAGATAAACCGTGCGCCGGGAGCCGCCTGCGCGAACAGCTCGGCATAAATCTGCGCTGTCTCGTCCACGGACATGTATTCAAAGATGTCCGAAAGATTGAAGCCGTCGAACGGACCCTCGGCGGCGCGCTGAACGGGTCCTTTCACCACCGATATCCGGTCGACGCGATCGGCGATCGCCTGAAAGGTTTCTTCCCGCCAGGCCGTCGGCAGGACAGCGGCGCTGCGGCCGGTCAGAACCGTGCGCATATAGGGGTTTTCGTTCGGGTCCTGGTCGACCGCGGCGAAGCGGACCTTGTTCCGGACATGCGCCCCGGCACTGCCTTCCACATGATCGAAGAAAGCCGGATCCCGGCCGAGCCACCCCATGACGGTCCTGGAAAAGAACAGGCTGGTGCACAGGTTCCAGCGGCGGTTGTTCCAGCGCTCCTCGAAAAACCGGACCCGTGCGGCCCTGTCGCGTTTTTCGAAGACGCTCTCTACGGTTGCCCGTGAGTGGATCAGCGGCAGGACATAGCGGCGGAAGAGACGGAAATAGTTCTCGAACTTGCCGACGTTGCCGGCACCGAATTCCGCGACCTGCGGTTCCAGCGCCTGCCAGAATGCCCTGGTATCCGGATCACAGGCAACAAGGACCTCGTTGAGCAACGCAACCCTGCGGGAAGACGGACGCGCGCCGAACAGCTCAAGGAACGCATCGTGCGGCAGAACGCGGACGGCCGCCATGCGCAGGCGCAGGCAGGCGATCTGGGCGTCGGACAGGTCCGCAGCAACGACTTCCCGCGGATCGAGAAGCAGAAGCGCCAGCACGTTGTCGCCCGCCGCGCAAATCGACAGGAAGCGTTGCCCCGGCCGTTTGTGGAAGGCTCCCAGCAGAACATCGGCGTCTTCCCAGGCCTGGGCATACCGGACCGCCTCGAAACTGGCGCGCTGATCAATCGATGCGGTCATGAGGTCTTTGTCACCCAACCTGCGGAGCCGTCCACTTCAAGCTGATCTCCGGTTTTTATCCAGTCGCAAGCCCCCGGGACCGCGACCACGCAGGGAATGCCGAGTTCCCGCGAAACGATCGCGGAATGGGACAACACGCTGCCGCGCTCTCCAATCACGGCAGCCGCATTGGCGAAGTGGGAAATCCAGCCCGGGTCTGTATGTCGGGCAACGAGAATTTCGCCGGGTTGAACCTGCTCTTCCGCCGGATCGTGGATCACCCGCGCCGTTCCCCGGACGAGGCCGCCACCGCAAGCCGTGCCCTTGCGCTGCCGGTCATCCTCTGAAACTCCGGCCTCGCCGGATCCGGCCGCCAGCGCCAACCTGCCCGCGGTGTCAAGCACCGATCCGCGTATCAGAATCCGCTCGGGCGGATCCGGCAGGCGCGCCGCATTTTCCTGCGCCTTCCGCCTCAGTGCCACGAGATCCGTGAGCCCCGCGTTCAAGGCAGACCCCTCGCCGGCAGCCAGCAGTTCATCCAGCGTCAGGAAAAAGACATCCTCCGGCTGCTCGAGATGTCCTGTTGCCGTTAGGCACGCCCCCATGGCAAGGAAGACCCGGCGCGCGTAGCCGAAAATCCGTGTTCTCTCGAAGCGCAGATTCTCACGATCCCTGACCCGCGCCTTGGCGTAGCCGAGCGCCCACCGTGCCAGTAGGCGCCTTGCGGGACGGCCCTTGAACAGGCGCTCAAGCTCGACATCCGGTTCCGTCCGTTCCGGTTCGGCCCCGGACCGGGACGCGGCCGCCGTCACGGCGCGGAAGAGGGGCAGGGGCGCTTCATCGAGCGCCGGTTCCTCGAGTTTCAGCTCGCCGATGCGCCGGTCGCCGAACTTTTCCAGATAGGCCTTCAGAAGCGGTCCGATCCCGGGAAGTGCGAAGATCGCATCCCCGTCACCAGATGCCAGCGTTTCGGCGGCGCCGGGCGTTGCCCGAACGCGCTCGCCCATCTGCCGGATGAGGCGGGCCGGTTCGGCGGACACGATATCCCCCTGGCCGATCATCACATCGTTGTGCAGCGCGAGACCCGGCTCGCCCGCCCAACGGAGCAGGAGCGCGCGGGATCCGCCGAAAGCCATCATGCAGAGGAAATCATTGACGATGGGCGCATCCCAATCGTCCAGGAGAGCCGCTTCAACCCTCCGGTATTCCACGGCGAGGGCAGAGAGCGGCAGCCGCGTAAGCGACGTCCACTCCTTTCGCGGCGGAACGGTTGCGGTGACCCGGTTCATGAAGCGCGATTTCGTTACATTCAGGCGAAGGGCGGCAAGCACAAGCCTTGCGACCATCTTCACCCCGGACACGAGGCCCGTTGCGGGCGAAATCCCGGCCATGACTTCGTCCGGCAACGGCTCGGAGACCCCCATCATGGTCTCCATGTGTTCCCGGTTGCTGGAAAAGAACGGCAGGAGCGACAACAGGCGGTACCAGTTGCCCAGATTGTAGTACATGCGCCCGTCGAGGCGGGCGAGCATGTTGTCGAGTTCCGGGGCATGCGTCTTGATCACGCCGGGCTGTGTTCCGATCAGTTGCAGGAAGGACCTGTACACCCGCGCATAGGCCGCAACCGCGAAGCTGTAGGTCAGTGGCGACACCATCCCCGGATAGCTCTCGACGATGTTGGAATTGTCGAAGACAAGCAGGCGCTCTTCGGCCGCGCCGGCCGGCAGGAGGCGCGTCGTGATCGGCCGCGCCTGCAAGAGATACGGCTCCTGCGTTTCCTTTGCGAAAGCCCATTCAATGTCCTGCGGTGCCACTTTCAACTCGCTCACCGACAGGCACAGCCGGGCGATCTCGCGTGCCTCGTCCTCCGAAAGCGCGCTTTTGTCACCAGGCCGCTCAAGGGGTTCCAGCCGTGGACACGAAAACCGCCAGATTTCGCCGCTGACTTCACCCGAAACCAGCGCATCGCCGAGGCCTTCGGTGGCGGTTACAAGCACCTGGTCACGCCGGCCGGTTACCGGATCGGCCGCGAATGCCACACCGGCAGCCCTGGCATCCACCATCTCCTGCACGATCACCGACGGCATGTTCACATCGGCAATCCCGCGCGCTTCGCGGTAAGCCGTCACGCCGTCAGCGAGCCCGGATGCGAACACCTCCTCGGCCGTTGCCGGGACTTCTCCTGCGGCAATATCGAGGCGCGACAGGAACTGTCCGGCATGGGACTCTGCAACACCGTCTTCGGCGGCCCCGGAGGAACGGACCGCAAATCGCGCGCCCGCCAGCGCCCTGCAGGCTTCATCAATCGCCGACCGCCGGTCTTCCGGCAGACGGCCATCCTGAAAAACACCCGACGGGATCACGAAGAAGGGCGGCACTTTGAAGCCGGCTTCCACAAGCTCGGCGAGCGCCAGCGCCTTGCCGCCAATCGCCTGCGGCGACTTTGTGCGGGCGTCTTTGTCATTGACGAGTGCGGTCACGATTGCCCCCCGAGAACCGGTGTGAACGCGGCGATCAGATAGCAGGCCAGCACCCAGATCCCGGAAAGGGTCTCCAGCCGTTTCTGCCGCTTTCCGTCTGGTGTCTTCCAGAAACCGGCCAGAACGAACAGGAAAGGCAGCAGAAACACCAGCCCGCAGACCGTCGTCAGCAACGGCCGGTCAAGATAGTAGCCGCAAATGACCAACGACAGAAAGGCCAGCCCGGTCATCGCCGCCAGGGCCGTGAGAGACCGCGGGATCCCCCAGGATGAACTGTAGGTCTCCACCCCTTCGCGCTCCTGCTCCGGCGCCCAGATCTTGCGGCCGAACTCGACGACGCAGCCATTGCAGAAACTCATCAGCAGGAAGGTCCAGATACCCTCCGGTACGGAGCCTGCGGGCACCCATTCGCACCCGGTCAGGACAAGATCGATCAGCGGCATGATCGCCATGTGCGAAATCAGGTAGAGCGCCGGGCTTTTCTTCAGGAATTCCGGGACGAAGAACTCGACCCCCATCAGGGCCAGCCACGCCCAGGCGACAAGCACCAGGATCAACACGCCCGGGGAAAGCGCGTAGGCGGCGGCAGCCGCCGGTATTGCCGCCACCGCGGCGAGCCAGAGGATCAGCCTCAACGAAACCAGGCCGCGCGGTATCGGCCGCTCCGGCCGGTAGCGCCGGTCGATCTCCGCGTCCTTGACCTCGTCCAGCGCCCGCATCTGCCAGAAAAACACCATGACGATCAGAAAGGCGGCCAGGTAGGTGGCGAGGTCCGGCAGCGGCCGCCCGGCCAATCGGGCGGACGCCGTGACCGATGCCGCGGAAAAAGCTCCCAGGAGCGGAACCGTCTGGATCAGGGGAAACCGTTCTCCCTGGTAGATCCACAACCGCGCCAGAAGGGACGCGTCCCGTTCCGGCGTGCCTGTCACGACTTGTCTCCGCGTGCCAGACGCTTGTGCGCGCTGCCGAACTGGCCGCCCGCCACGGCAGCCGTCAGCGACAGTTCCCCGCAAAGACACAGCGCAGCCGCGACTTCAGCCAGCGCCGGGGCATGACCCGTGCCCTTGAGACCGAGAACATCCAGACCGGCCGATTGCGCGGGAAGCTTCGTTCCCCCGCCGACGGTTCCAAGGATCAGATTGGGCAGGGTCACGGTGACAAGAAGACCCGTGCTGCTGCGTTCCATGCGCGTGAAACCGACAGCGGATTCGGCGACGCAGGCGACATCCTGACCGGTCGCGAGGTAAAGCGCTGCCAGACCATTGGCGAAATGCGCCTGCGCCCCGACCTGGCCCGTCATGAGCGCACCGAGATTTGCAACGCGGCCATATTCCAGGATCTGCTCGATGGGCGACCCGAGCGTTGCTTCAACGACCTCTTCCGGAATGTCGGCCTGCGCCGTGACACGGCGCCCTCGGCCGAGCATGACACCGAGAAAGCTCGCTTTCTTGTCGCCGGAAAAATTCGCCTCCAGGAACCACGATCGTGGCGTGACTGGAGAAGACTCAAGCGCGAATTTACACAAGGCTTCCGTTGCGAAGGTCACCATGTTCTGGCCTGAGGCGTCACCCGTTTCGTAGCGGCACATCAGGAAAACGAGTTCACCGTCTATCACGGGATCGATGGACAGAAGCCTGCCGTGCCGGGTCGTGCTTTCGGCAGCGGCAACAAGCTTTTCAGCCGATCCGATCGCCCATTCCACAAACAGACCAGCCTCCGCAATCGAGGCGAACCGGAACGCCGGCGAGCGCAGGACACCTTCGCCGAGTGTCGCGACACTGACGCCGCCGGACTTGCCGACCGCCTTCGCGCCGCGCGCATAGGACGCCACAAGCGCGGCCTCCGTCGTCGCCAGCGGCACGAAAAAATCATCCCTGGCGAAGACGCCATTGACCCGAAGCGGCCCGACCACGCCGACAGGAACCTTCACGGTGCCGATCATGTTCTCGATATTGCCGACATAGTGTCCGGCGTCAGCCAGCGTCTGCTCATCCGCCAGTACGGTCCTGGCGGTGTCCGGAACGCCGGACTTGATCAACCGCGACCAGATCCGGGCGATTGCCGACCTGGACGGTTTCGGCATGGTCATCAGCGGCGGCGGCGCGTCTTCACGCGGTTTCAGGCGTGCGGCAATGTCAGCCGGGTCGGCGGTTGCCTTCAGCTTTTTCAGAAAGTGCTGGGTCTTGGGTGGTATCGGCATGTTCCGCGTGGCGTTTCCATCGGTTGGTCGGCGGCTGACCGACACCATAACGGGCATCGTCAAACGATTGCCACCCTAAGACTTTTTTGTAAAAATTCCCCAAAGCAAAATGACTGATCGTTTCGTTGGCGCTGCATGTCTGGTCGCTCGGCTTCTTTTGCCAACGCCGCTTGTCCTGCCAGGCGTCCGGCGTGTCCGCCGCTTCCTCCTGAAAAATGAACGGCTTTTGGAGACCGGTCGAACCCGTGTTGCAGTCTGCGTGCAGGTGTTCGAAAATAAGACTGCGGGAGAAGTAACGGGAACCCGACTTGCGGAAGACAATCTCCAGACCGGTTTGGGGGCGCTGATGCGACAAGACGGAACAAGACTTCTTTCAAGGTTGCTGAGAAGCCAGCTGCAGGCCTGCGCTGTTCTGCTCGCGTTCGTCCTGCAGTCCAACGCTCAGGACAGTGTGTTCGTGGGCGACGTACCCTTGCCCGACGATGCCGTTTCACCGGCTGCAGAGGAAAATCCGTTCGTCGGAACCTGGGTTGGAAAGTGGGACAACAGAAAGAACCACATTCTTGTCATTGATAACGTGCGCGAAGATGGGCGCGCGCGCGTCATTTATGCTGTCGGCCGTGACCCGCACAATAGCGGACGCTGGTTCAGGCGTGAGGCCCGCATCGAAGGTCGCACGCTCACTTTTGATGATGGCGGATTTGACGCCCGCTATTCCCTGTCGGCGTCTGGCCGAATGCGTGGTGTTTTCGCCGGAAACAAGGGCTTCGCCGTCTTGCAGCGTCAAGGGCTGCCGGAGCTTCTTGCCGCACCGGCCAGGGATTGGTTTACGCTCGGCACCTTCGAATATCTGAACACTGACCTCATCGACGAGGGGCAAGCCGTTCGCCTCGCGGCAATGCTCTATTTTCCCGAGGGATCAGGACCGTTTCCGCTCGCGCTCATCCATCATGGGTCGACAGGATCCGGAAAAAACCCGAGAGCCTTTGACCAGGTTTGGTCCGCGGATTGGCTTGCCGACATCTTGAACGCAAACGGCTGGTTGGTTGCCTTCCCTCAAAGGCGCGGCCGCGGCCTTTCCGACGGCCGCTACGATGAGGGTTTCGCCGAAGACCGTACGCTTGGCTATTCACCCGATGCGGCGATCTCGCTCGCCGGAGCGGATCGGGCGTTGATGGACGCAAACGCCGCCCTTGCAGCGTTGAAGAACCGCGCGGACGTCGCAGACGGGAAAACGCTGCTTGGCGGCATGTCTCGCGGCGGTGTCGTCGCCATCCTGCAGGCCGGTGACAGGCCAGAAGCCTATTCCGGCGTGCTCAACTTTGTCGGAGGCTGGGTGAGCGAAGGCTGGGGCGATGCGGAGATCAATCCGGCCCTGTTCCGGCGCATCGGAGCTTTTCGCGGCCCAATCCTCTCAGTCTACGGCGAAGAAGACCCTTACTACAGCGTCGCATATTCGAAGTCTTACCTCGCCGAAATGGAAACGCTCGGTGCGGATCACCGGCTCCACGTTGTCAAGGTCCCTGGCCAGGGCAACGGTCATTGGGCCTTGTCTGTACCAACCCTTTGGGAAGATGCCGTGAACGGTTTTCTGAAACAGGCTCGCTGATGGACCTACCCGAAGCGCGCCGCTTGCAGGACTTGGCCAGGTGCGCGGCCGTGTCGAAGGCAGGCTCAGATCGTCACCCGTCCGGTCTGCGCCGTCACACCGCGCGGCCCTGATCAAACACCAAGGTCGATTTCGGGCTGGAACGCGATCCGGGCTGGTGTTGCAGTCTGCGCGTCCCCGGTCGATCCAAGCACGATCCTGGCTGCCGCCTGGCCGATTTCCCGGCGCGGGGTCCGGGAGGTCGCCACCTTCACCGGCAGGCTTTCCACGAATTCGAGCCCGTTGAAACCGGCGAGCATCAACGCGTCCGGCACGGACAGACCGGCCGAGATGCAGTGAAACGCCCCGCCGGCGGCCAGGTCGTCATTGGAAAAGTAGATACAGTCCAGATCGGGCCGGGTCTCAAGCAATTGCGACGTGAGTTGCCGCCCCGCCTTCACATTCGAAAGACCCTCGGCGATCCGGGTGATTTCAAAAGTCAGTCCGGCACGCGAAAGCGCCTCACTGAACCCTTCAAATCGTTTTCGGGCACGAAAATCCACGTTCAGGCCACAACCCGCATAGCCAAATCGCCTTCGGCCCAGGCCAAGCAGCGCTTCGGCCATCGCCACGCCGGCGGCGTGCTGGGAAAAGCCGACGCAGGCATCCACCGGGGTACCGTCAAGGTCCATGATCTGAACCACGGGTATGTTTGCCTTTTCCAGCATGCGCCGTGCGTCGTCCGACTGATCAAGTCCGGTGACAATCAGACCCGCCGGGCTCCAGGACAGCATGTTACGGATGACCTCGTACTCTTTCTCCGGATCGTAGTCGGTGACCCCGAAAACCGGCTGCATGCCGCTGCCCTCGATGCCCTCGGCGATCCCGGCAAGCACCTCGGCGAAGACGATGTTCGCCATGCTGGGCACGACAACACCGATCAGGCTGGACCGCTGCCCCGAGAGCGACGAAGCCAGGTGGTTGCCGACATACCCCATCTCCCGCGCCGCCTGCCGGACCTTCTCGACATTTTTTCCGGACACGTCGCCTGCACCGCGCAGCGCGCGGGATGCCGTCATCTTGCTGACTCCCGCCGCCGTGGCGACTTCCGCAAGCGTAATGCGGTTCTTTTCGTCCAAACGCCTGTTCTCCCCGATGGGTTCTGCCCCTGACGGATCTAACGCCTCAGGGCTTCCGGCACAATCGGCCGGCCATGTGACCATCCCCAATTGACAACTGGTATCGGTACCGGTATCGATACCAGTCATGAGGCTGATTGTAAATATTCTCTCTGGAATGAGGTTCACGAAATGACAGGTCCGTTCCGAACTGCCGTCATCGGCCTTGGGTCGATGGGATACGGAATTGCCCGGTCCTGCCTGCGCGCCGGCCTGGTCACGCATGGATTTGACGTTGTCGCGTCGCAGGCCGAGAGGTTTCATTCCGAGGGTGGCGCTGCAGGTTCGCTCACCGAGATCGCCGGAAATCTGGACGCCGCCGTCACTGTTGTCCTGAACGCCGAGCAGACAGAAGAGGTCCTGTTCGGCGACAAGGGTATCGTGGCGGCAATGCGCAAAGGATCCGTCGTGTTGGCCTGCGCAACGGTACCACCGGAATTCGCCCGGGACATGGAGGCCAGGTGCAATGCCGCCGGGATCCACTATCTCGACGCACCGATTTCCGGCGGCTCGGCCAAGGCAGACAAGGGCCAGCTTTCCTTCATGGCCTCCGGATCGGCCGACGCCTTTACCGCTGCCGGCCCGGTTCTGGACGCTGCCGCCGAAACCGTGTTCGAGCTGGGAGACGCCGCGGGAGCCGGTTCGGCGATGAAGGCTGTCAACCAGTTGCTCGCCGGGGTCCACATCGCAACGATGGCCGAAGCCCTGACATTCGGCATGACCCAAGGCGTGCCGCCGGAGAAATTCGTCGAGGTCATCAGCCAGTGTGCGGGCACGAGCTGGATGCTGGAAAACCGGGCGCCCCATATCGTGTCAGGCGACTACACGCCGCTCAGCCAGGTGAATATCTGGCCGAAGGATCTGGGCATCGTGCTGGATATCGCGAAGTCGGCCAGTTTCAGCGCGCCGATCACGGCAGCGGCGCTCCAGCAGTATCTCGCAGCCGCCGGAATGGGGCTGGGCCGCGAAGACGACGCGGCAGTGGCGAAGGTTTATGCCCGCAATGCAGGGCTCACACTGCCGGGAGAAGCATGATGCTGCTCGGATGTATCGGCGACGACTTTACCGGCTCCAGCGACCTGGCCAACACATTGGCCAAGGGTGGCATGCGCACGGTTCAGTACACGGGCATTCCAGACGGACCCGCCGGCGATGACGTTCAGGCCGGGGTCGTCGCCTTGAAGTCGCGCTCCATCGATCCCGGCAAGGCCGTCGAACAGTCGCTGGCCGCGCTGGACTGGCTGAAGCGCCAGGGGTGCGAGCAATTCTTCTTCAAGTACTGCTCAACCTTCGACTCCACCGCTGACGGCAACATCGGGCCGGTCGCCGATGCATTGGCGGACGCACTGGGCGCGGCCAAGGTTATCGTTTGTCCGGCGTTCCCCGGGACCGGCCGGTCTGTCTACCAAGGTCACCTGTTCGTGAAAGACCGGCTCCTCAGCGAATCCGGCATGCAGAACCATCCTCTGACGCCAATGACCGACCCCGACATCCGCCGCTGGCTTGCCCAGCAGACACGGCGTTCGGTCGGGCACGTTGCCGCCGCACAGGTCTTCGCAGGGGCTGCTCAGATCAAGCAGGCCCTGGACGACCAGCAGCATGCGGGGCACCGGCATATCGTCGTCGATGCGATCCGCGACGAGGACCTGATCGAGATCGGCAGGGCGGCAAGGGGTCTGCCGCTGATCACCGGCGGGTCCGGCATCGCTCTCGGGCTTCCGGGCAATTTCGGCTGCACGGCCTCCCGGCCCCCATGGGCGGGCCAGGCGGGAAAACCGGTTGTTCTTTCCGGATCCTGCTCCGTTGCGACACGGGCGCAAGTTGCCTACCACGCCGCCCGGCATCCCGCCCGGGAAATAAACGCCGCGGATGTCATCAATGGCCACCTTGCCCCGCAAGACGTTGCCGGCTGGCTCCTCGGCACGGACGGGCTGCCTCTCGCCTACAGCTCCGCCGATCCGGAAAAGGTCGCACGGGTTCAGGAAGCGCACGGCCGCGCGGCATCGTCCGAAGCACTGGAAAGTTTTTTCGCCGAAGTCGCAAGGCTGGCCGTGCAGGGAGGCGCGTGCCGCATCATCACCGCGGGTGGCGAAACATCCGGCGCCGTCATCGAGGGTCTTGGTCTGGACAGTCTTGAAATCGGGCCGGAGATCGATCCAGGTGTTCCAGCGCTCCGGGCCCGCCCTGACCTTGTTGTCGCCCTGAAATCCGGGAACTTCGGGTCCGAGGACTTTTTCGAAAAGGCCGACAGGCTGCTCGCAGGTGACGCATGAGCGAGAGCAACCTTCGCGAACAGATGTGCCTCCTGGCAAAATCGCTCTTCGACCGGGGCCTCACGCATGGCAGCACCGGCAACATCTCCGCCCGGACCGAGGACGGCGGACTGCTGGTGTCCCCGACCGGCACGAGCTTCGGACGCCTGGATCCGGGCCGCCTCAGCCGCTTCAATGCTGAAGGTGTCCTGATCTCCGGCGACCCGCCAACCAAGGAGATGCCGCTGCACACGGCCTTCTACGAGACGCGCGGCAGCGCCGGCGCGGTCGTCCACCTTCACGCCTGCCACTCGGTGGCCTGGTCGATGATGCCGGATGCGGACGAAGATGATTTCCTGCCACCGCTGACACCTTACGCGGTCATGCAACTCGGCAAGGTCAAACTCCTGCCCTTCTTCCTGCCGGGTGACCCGGCAATGGGCGAGGCGGTGCGCGGACTGGCCGGCAAGCGCAGCGCCGTCATGCTGGCCAACCACGGTCCGGTGGTCGCAGGCAGCGACGTGGAAGCCGCCTGCAACGCGATCGAGGAACTTGAGGAAACCGCCCGGCTGGCCATGATGCTGCGTGGTGTCAATGCGCGGTCACTGAGCGAAGTCCAGATCCGGCAAATTGTCACGAAATTCGATGTGGAGTGGGACGGATGATCCGGTTTTCCGCCAATCTCGGCTTCCTCTTTGGCGACAGGCCGCTGCCTGATGCGATCCGCGCCGCCAAAACCGCGGGATTTCACGCAGTCGAGTGTCACTGGCCCTATGATACACCCGCATCCGACGTGCGGCAGGCTCTTGCCGAAACCGGCCTGGACATGCTCGGGCTGAACACGCGGCGCGGCAACGTGGCGAATGGCGACAACGGCTTGTCGGCGATCCCAGGGAGAGAGAAAGAGGCCCGTGCGGCGATTGACGAAGCGATCGCCTATGCCGCGGAGATCGGCGCAAGCGGCATCCATGTCATGGCGGGGTTCGACCAGAGCATCGCGGGTGGACACTGTTTCATAGACAACCTGGATTATGCCTGCAGCCGGGGTGCCGGGCACGGCCTGACAATGCTGATCGAGCCGCTCAATGATCACGACGCTCCCGGGTATTATCTGCGCACAACGCAACAGGCCGCGGAGATCATCGCTGACGTCGGCGCAGACAATCTGAAACTGATGTTCGACTGCTACCACGTCGGCCGCACGGAAGGAGACGTGATCACCCGGCTGAAGAACCTGTTGCCGATCATCGGACACATCCAGTTTGCATCCGTACCCGACCGGGGTGCCCCCGATCACGGTGAAATCGACTTTCAAACGGTCTTTTCGGAGATTGAAGCCCTGGGATGGACAAAGCCTCTGGGGGCAGAGTACCGGCCGACGGAAAAGACCGAAGACACGCTCGGATGGTTGAAATAGACCGGATCTGCGCGCCGCTCACGGATTTTGCCCCCGCCAGTTTATCGAGCCCTCGTTTGCGCTTGGTATTTTAGATTTTTCAGCCCAAAAACCCGGCTTGTTGCCGGGTTGTTTTATTGGTTGCGGGAGCCTGATTGCACCGAGACTTGAGCTATTCAAAGCAGCAACAACTAAACTTAATGCCACCCGACACGCGGTGAGACCGGCACCTGGTCGTTTGGCCGAGATCGGATCATGTCCATATGCTCATCGCGAACGGTTCGATAGGCATTCTCATCGAAGACGTTGCGCATCTCGTTCGGATCCTCGTCAAAATCGTATAACTCACCGCTACCTGATTTCAGGTCGACACTCATGCGATAGCGGCCGCTGCGGACCGTTGTCAGATCCATGTCGACACCGCTCCGGGCCGGGTCGACTTCCCATTCGTTGAGGGCAAAGTCTCGCGTATCCTCGCCGTTCATGACCGAGCGCAGGGACTTGCCATTGTCTGCCGAAGCTTCAATACCGCAGAGGTCCGCGAGGGTCTGGCGCAGATCGACCGCTGAAACCGGATCCTCGACCTTGCGGCCAACCGGAATTGAGGGACCACTCATCAGGCAAGGCACACGTAACAGGCCGTCATAGAGCATCGGACCTTTCAGAAGCAGGCCGTGGTCGCCGAGCCATTCGCCGTGGTCGCTGATGAAAACAACAATCGTGTTCTCAAGATTTCCCGAACTTTCCAGAGCCTCGAAAATCCTTCCGACCTGGGCGTCGATCCACGCGATCATGCCGTAGTAGATGGCCGTGATGTCCCGGAGCTGACGCTCGCTCAACGGATCCGTCACCCCCCAGTTGATACCTGCCTCGGCATGTTCGCGTTTCAGATTGTGCCGCACGGGACTACCGAGAAATTCCTTGTGCCACCAGGGCCTCTTGTCGAGATCCAGCTGCCAGTGCGGCGGCAGGTCGACGTCATCGGGGTGATAAAGGTCGCACCAGGGGCGCGGTGCCAGGAATGGCGGATGTGGATCGGGAAACGACACCCAGGCAAAGAACGGCTTGCCCGAGGCATTCCGGATCATGTCGACCGTGCGGTCCCCGATCCAGGGAGACGAGTGCCAGGAGGGTTCAAGAGCCGACCGCCACGCCTGAAAGTGGGAGGTATCGGGTTCCACGTGCTGCTTTGCGCGCTCCCAACGGACACGGCCACCACCGTCCTCATCGAGAAAATTCTCGTAATGCAGCGTGTAAGGGGCTTCCTGCCAGCCACAATGATGGTGCGGCCGGAGCATCAGTTCCACGTGCTGAAACCCGAAATAGGGACCACCCCAGTCTGCCGGAAAATCCGCCGTGCTATGATAGCATTCCGGTGAGCCGGTGGGTGCGAAGGTCTCGTTCGAAGAAAAATGTGCCTTGCCGATGAACCGGGTTTCATAGCCCGCACCGGAAAAGACATTTCCCAGACCTTGCGAACCGACCACCTTGTCCAGGTTGCGGCCATTGTCCCGCACGCCATGCGTATAGGGAAGCTTTCCGGTAAGAATGGACGCCCGTGCGGGCTGGCACATCGGATGCGGCGTGATGCATTTGGTGAACCAGGTCCCCAGGCTCGCGATACGGTCGATATTCGGTGTCTTCACACCCCGCCTGTCCAGACCAATGCAGTCGCCCCGCTGTTGATCCGTGGAGATGAGGATGACGTTCGGCTTGGATCCGGGCACTTGTTGAGACACTTCATTCAACCTCTAGATTTCACCGGCGAAGTGGCACAGCACGTCTGCCCCGCCGACTTCCTTGCGCGGAGGGACTGTTGAGCGGCAGAGATCCGTCGCGTGAGCGCAGCGTGCTGCAAACCGGCAGCCCGCACCGGCCTGAGACCCATCCGCCAGTTTCGCAGCCCTTGCACGCTTGCGGCGCAAGCGCGGATCTGGAATCGGGACGGCATCGAGCAGCGTACGCGTATAGGGGTGCTTCGGAGACCGGAAGAGGGTTTCCGTATCAGCCAGTTCGACGATCTGACCGAGATACATGACCGCGATCCGGTCGCAGAAATGCTCAACCACGGCGAGATCATGGGCAATGAACACATAGGTCAGGTCGAACTGTTCCTGCAGATCCTGCATCAGGTTCAGGATCTGGGCCTGGATCGAAACGTCCAGTGCCGACACTGCCTCGTCGGCGATTATGACCTCGGGGCTGGTTGCAAGCGCACGAGCAATGCCAAGGCGCTGCCGCTGACCGCCGGAAAAGGCGTTCGGATAACGCATCAGGAACTCGGGTCTCAACCCGACCTGCCGCAGCAATTGCGCGACACGGTCGGACAGGGCCTGTCCGCTCAAGCCTTCGGATTTCCGAAGGCTCTGGCCAATCAGTTCAATGACCCGAAGTCTCGGATTGAGGGAAGATTGAGGGTCCTGGAACACCATGCGCATGTCTTTCCAGACATCACGCAACACCGTCTTGTCGGCCTGGCAGAGATCCGATTCCGGCTTTTCGTTCCGCTTCAAAACGATGCTTCCGGCTGATGGGGTCAACACACGCATGATGCACCGGCCAAGCGTTGTCTTGCCGCTGCCGCTTTCGCCAACAATGCCAAAAGTCTCTCGGCGCCTGACATCGAAGCTGACCTTGTCGACGGCCTTCACGGTGCTGGTCGGTTTACCAAAGAAGCCACCGCCAATCGGGAAATGCATGTCGAGATCGCGAACCTTGAGAACCGTTTCAGACATTGCTCACCTCCCGGTCACTCAGGAAACAGGCAACCTCACTGGCCCCACGCCGTTTCAGTTCAGGCGGATCGATATCGCAAACACCGCTTTGTGCCTTGTCACATCTTGTCCGGAAAGCACATCCGCTTGGTCGTGCAAGCGGATGCGGCACCATGCCCTGGATCGCCGGCAACCGATGCTGTTTTTCCATGCCGATCTTGGGAACGGAGTTCAGCAACGCGCGCGTATAGGGATGTTGCGGGTTCTCGAAGATGGAAAAGACATCCGCCTTTTCAACGATCTTGCCCATATACATGACGGCCACATCTTCCGCGACCTCGGCAACGACACCCAGGTCATGTGTGATCAGAAGAACGGCCATGTTCAGTTCTTCCTTCAGTTCCGCAATCAGATCCAGGATCTGGGCCTGGGTTGTCACATCAAGCGCTGTGGTCGGCTCGTCGGCAATAAGCAAACGGGGGCGGCACGAAAGCGCCATGGCGATCATTGCCCGCTGGCGCATGCCGCCGGAAAGCTCAAACGGATACGCTTCGAAACGTTCAGCAGGACGCGGAATACCAACCTTGTCCAGCAGTTCAATCGCCTGCTCTTTTGCCTCGGCTTTGGTGACATTGCGGTGAAGGAGTATCGTTTCGACGATCTGTTTACCGATCTTGGTGATGGGGCCAAGCGAAGACATCGGTTCCTGAAAGATCATCGCAATGTCCTGCCCGCGGATTGCACGCAGCTCCTTGGATCCGGCACGCGCGTTGGCAAGATCGATGCTGCGTCCGGCATCAGGCCGGTAGGTGATGCTGCCCTCCACGATCTTGCCCGGGGCATCCACGATGCGCAGGATCGATCTGGCCATAATGGATTTGCCGCAACCCGATTCACCGAGAATACAAAGCGTCCGATTGGCGTTGATGTCGAGATCTACCCCCTCCACGGCCTTGACGACGCCATCATGGGTAAAGAAATGCGTCTTCAATCCACGGATCTCCACCAGAGGGTGCTGATCCTGCGCGCGGTTTGTCGTGTCAGTGTGCATGAGGGTCTGCGGCATCACGGAGGCCGTCTCCCAGGAAATTGAGGGCCAGTACGGCGATGATGATCATGGAGCCCGGAGCCACAAGCAGCCACGGTGCCTCGATGATGGACCGAATGTTCTGGGCTTCCTTCAGCAACGTACCCCAGGAAACAATCGGTGGCTGAAGGCCAATCCCGAGAAACGAAAGACTCGTCTCCGCAAGGATCATGAGCGGCACGGCCAGTGTGAGTGAAGCGATGATATGGCTGGAGAAGGATGGCACCATGTGCTTGCGGATCACTTCCCAGTCCGTCAGCCCGTCCAGCCGCGCGGCGGTAATGAAGTCCTCGTTGCGGAGTGACAGGAACTTGCCCCGTACTTCCCTGGCGAGGCTGGTCCAGCCGATCATCGAAACGATGATTGTGACAACGAAATAGGTTCGCAGCGGTGGCCAGCCGAGCGGGATGGCGGCCGCCAGACCCATCCATAGGGGAATTGTCGGGATCGAACGCAGAAACTCGATGAGCCGCTGAATAAGCGTATCAACCCAGCCGCCGTAATAACCCGACAGACCGCCGAGCGACACGCCGATTACAAGCGATACCGCGATCCCGACCAGGCCGATAGACATGGAAACCTTGGTTCCGATGATGATCCGGCTGAGCACATCGCGCCCCAGACGGTCGGAACCGAGAAAATAGACAGTGTCCTTCGCGTTGACCGGTCCAAAGAAATGAATATCTGACGGAATCAGGCCAAGGATCTTGTAGCTATAGCCTTTCACAAAGAATCCGAGCGGAACCACCTTGCCGGGCCGCTCGACATAGCTGCGGCGCATGGTGGCCTGATCCACTTTCATCTTCAACGCCTTGGCGTGAAGAAGAAACTCCCGCGAACCGTCTTCGCTGGTCGTAAAAAGGTGGATGCCCTGAGGTGGCACAAAGATGCCCCTGCGATTGGTTTCGTCAAAGGCAGCCGGTGCCAGAAAGTCGCCGAATAGGGCCATGAAATAGATCAATCCCGTCAGCCACAGGCTGAAATAGGCGATCCGGTGCCGCTTGAATTTCCGCCACATGAGGGCCCATGGACCGAGGAGATCCGGAGCACCGTCGCGTTCTTTTTCCGTGTTGGTTGCTGTGGTTTCCAGGGTCATTGATAGCGGATCCTCGGGTCGATCCAGGCAAGCAGCAGATCGGAAATCAGGGTCCCGAAAACCGTCAGAATACTGACAAGCAGGATGAGGGAACCGGCGAGATACATGTCCTGAACTAGCAGGGCTCTCAGGAGGAGCGGTCCGGTGGTTGGCAGGTTCATGACGACGGCAACGATGATTTCACCGGAGACGAGGGTCGGCAGGATCCAGCCGATGGTCGAGACAAAGGGATTGAGCGCCACACGCACCGGATATTTCAAAAGCAGCTGGACTTCCGACATGCCCTTTGCCCGGGCCGTAACGACATAGGGACGGTAGAGCTCATCAAGCAGATTGGCGCGCATGATCCTGATGAGGGCTGCGGCACCTGATGTGCCGACCACGACAATAGGCATCCAGATATGGGCGAGCAGATCGAGGAACTTGTCCCAGGTCCAGGGCTGGTCCAGATACTCGGGACTGACCAGACCACCGACACTCTGACCGAAGAATTTGAAGGCGATGTACATCATGACCAGCGCCAGCAGGAAATTGGGAACCGCCAGACCTATGAAACCGAAGAAAGTCGCGGCGTAGTCGCCGAAAGAGTACTTGCGAACCGCCGAATAGATGCCGATGGGCAGAGCCGTCATCCAGATGAAGAGCAGGGTCATCAGGGAGATGCCGAAGGTCCAGGCCAGGCGATCCCAGATCAGGTCGTTCACCGGGACATTTTTCTCGAAGGAAATGCCGAAATCACCATGAAGCAGGATCTGCGATATCCATTTCAGATACTGGATATACATGGGTTGCCCAAGACCGTACTGGTCACGCAGCGCCTGCATCGTGCCTTCATCAAGGCCGCCGGAGTCGCTGACTTCAGCCGCGAGCGTATCGAGATAGTCTCCAGGCGGCAGCTGAATGATGACAAAGGTCACGACCGAAACCAGAAAGACGGTCGGGATCATGTAAAGGATGCGGCGATATAAGAAGCCAAGCATTTCCGGTCCTGCCTGTCATAGGCATCTGGTGTCATAGGAACATCCGGCCGCGAGGCGACTGCCTGGAGGACTAGGCAGGCCTCGCGGTGGAGTGTATCCGGTCCGGCAACGAATTGCCGGGCCGGATCACGCAACGTATCAAGGCAGGTTCTTCCCGCCTTCGAAGTAAAATTGCGCCGTGTAAGGGGCTGGCGTCCAAAGCTGTCCGGCAATCGGCATCGGATCCGCATAGTTTTGCAGGTTGTTCCGTGCGATTCCGAAGGCGCCGTTGCTCTGAATAAGACCCAGGGTCAGAAGCTGCTTGCTGGCATTGTCGATCAGCTCGACGAGAGCTTCTTCCTGCGCTTCGGGATCAGCCGTTGACGTTACACCACGATAGATTTCGAAGAGCTTCTTGATTTGCTCCGGCGGCTCTTCTCCCTTGGAGTTGTCAGCACCCCAGGCTGCCCATTTAGGTGCCCAGAATACAGCCTGCCCTCTCGGCAGATAGCAATCCGGGTTGGCATAGGCATCGACAAGACCGCCCGGGCAGTTCCAGATATAGGCATCGTGGTCGCCGGAGCTTACGATTTCAAACAACCGGGACCGGTCGCTTGCGCGCACCTGGAAGTCAAGTCCGACGTCCTTGGCGTATCCGGCAACCAGCTCCATCACATCCGGATATTGCCAACCGAACACGTCGGCAATCATGAACACCAGGGTAAAGCGTTTCCCGTCCGGTCCAAGCCGGAAACCTTCGTCGTCTTTCTTGTCGAGACCGATTTCATCGAGGAGCTTGTTGGCAAGTTCCGGATCGAATTCCGTATCCCGGGTCGCCCATTCCTCGTTATAGAAGGGTGACAAGGGGTGCGGAGCTGTCTGAACAGGGCGTCCGACACCCAGATAGACGATGTCGTTGATTTCCTCGCGATCAACCGCATGGCTCACGGCGCGACGGAAGTCGACGTTGTTCACGATCTCGTTCTTGACCGGATCAGCATTGTTCAGGTTGAACATGATCGTGGTCTGGCTGCCAGGAATGTCCCCGACCTGGTAGAAATCGTATTTGCCACGCTCCTTGTTGTCGGTAAGGGCCGCCAAATTGACTGGACGCCCAATGTGGCGCGCCATGTAATCAATCTCGCCATTGAAGGCTTTCAAAAGGATGCTCTCGGCATCTTCAACCTGATCCCAGGTGATGCGATCGATATAGGGAAGCTGATTGCCTTCCGGGTCAACCTTCCAGAAATAGGGATTGCGCTCGGCAACCACGCGGCCTGACGAACCATAGGCGTTTGCCAGATGCCAGGGATGCAATGTCGGGCGGTCCGGGTTCTGCCAGAAAATCGGCGTGTGCATCGGCCCGGCTTTCAGATTGAACAGTTGAACCCAGTCAGTCGCAGCCGGCTCCGCATCGACGAGTTTCTGGACATCCGGATTGTGCTCGATGTGAAACTGCGACAGATAGTGCTTTGGGTAGTTGACCACATAGTAGCCAAAGCCGTAGGCCATGTTCTGCAGGAACAGCCCGTTGGGTTCCTGGAACTTGAACTCGACCGTTGTATCGTCGATCTTGGTGACCTTCACCGGGCCGGCAGCTTCAACAAAATTCGAATGCTTTGAAGGTGTCAGACGCTCATCGAGCAGAACCTCGTACCAGAACATGATGTCATCGGCGGTGAAGGCCTCGCCATCAGACCAGCGCATCCCGTCACGAAGCTTGAATGTGAAGGTTGTCGCGTCGTCAGAAACCTCAAAGCTCTCGGCAATATTCGGCTCAATGGTGGACCAGTCCGGGCTCCAGCGGATCAGGTTCTCCGACCCGATCAGGCGAACGATATTGTGCTGGTCCCCCCCACCAAGGATCGCACGGCGAAGCGTGCCGCCATATTCGCCGACGCTTTTCAGCGGCTGCATCACCATCGGAGTTTTTGGCAGTCTTTCCTCAACAGCAGGCAGATCCCCGGCTTTTACCTTTTCCGCGAGCTCCGGGGCTTCGTTGTAGTCGGCTGCGAAGGCGACATGTCCCGTCGCGGCGATAAGGGCCAAGCCTGCAACGCCTCCAATGAGCGCAGACTTCAGATTCTCATGTTTACTCATTCACACCTCCTCTGTTTTGAATGAGAATTGCCCGGCTACCAGTTGGTAACCGAGCCATCAGGACGCCTCAAGTGGGGCGCTTCAACGTGAACTGGCTCCTGGCTGGAGATCGCTTCTTCGTCGACTTCAACACCGAGGCCCGGGCCTTCGGGAACGACGTAGACCGGGCCTTCGAGTTTCACTTGTTCGGGAAACAGATCCGGGTCGTGGAATCCAAGATTCTCGACAGGTGACTGCCTGGTTTCCAGCCAGCTGAAATTTGGCAAGGCGGCGCACATGTGCACGGTCGCTGACGTGCAGACCGGGCCAAGCGGGTTATGCGGCATCAGGTCCACATAGAAACGTTCCGACCAGCCGGCCACTTTCATTGCTTCGGTGAACCCGCCGATATTGCAGATATCGAGCCGCATGAATTGTGTGAGCCCCTGCTCCAGGAACGGAGCGGCCTGCCATTTGGAAGCAAATTCCTCACCCACGGCAAATGGAATATCCGTCATGCGCCGGAGTGCCACATAGGCTTCCGGAGCTTCGCTTCTGATGGGTTCTTCCAGGAAGTCCAAGGTGCCATCAGGCAACATATTGCAGAAACTGGCAGCCTCAGCGACGCTCAAACGGTGGTGCAGATCGATACCAAGCGTCAGCTTTTTTCCAAATCTTGACCGGATCGCCATGAGATCATCCGCGACGTCACCCAATCCGGAGCGCGGGTCATAGATTTCTCCCTTGTCGAAATTCGACGGGTAGATGCGAATGCAGTCCCAACCGGCGGCGACAAGCAACTCCGCCTGATCAAGCAGTTCAGCCTGGCTCTCACCCATGGTACTTGCGAATGTTGGAACCACATCACGCTGGCGGCCACCGAGCAGTTGGTAGACAGGCACACCTAGCCGTTTTCCAAGCAGGTCATGAAGCGCGATATCGATGGCAGACAGTGCAGCGGTGAGCACCCGCCCGCCTTCGAAATATTGACTGCGATAACACTCCTGCCAGATACGCCCGATTCGGCGGGAATCCTGCCCGAGCAGAAATGCGGCAAAGTGATCGATCGCGGCGGACACTGCGCTTTCGCGACCGGACAGCCCACTCTCACCCCACCCGTACAGGCCGTCTTCTGTGACGACCTTTACAAGGAGCTGATTCCGTTTGCCGACGCGTGCCAGTACCGGCGAGATCGACTTGATACGGGCAGCCTTGTCTTCCCAGCCCTTCGATGCCGGTGTTTCGTCAAGGGCAAGTGCTCCCGGGGCGTTTGACATAGTCCATTCCTCTTCCAATCGACGAGGAAAGCTACACGATCTTTCATAAATCGTCGACTATTTTTTTATTTTTGTAGTTTTTCTTTTCTTTTTGAGGCACTTTTATACATGGATTAGCAGCTGAAACGGGCGAAAAACAAAAAGAAGCAATTGAGGCAATCGCGCTTGGCTGCTACCAAAAGACGTGAGATTTGGAGCTGATGACCGAAAGAAAACGGCCCTTCGGGGCAATTGAAACGGTTTTGAAGGTAAACAGAATTCGCCGAAGAAAACGGCCCGACATCCTTTTCGCAAAGATTAAGCCGCGTAAATGACGCGCTTTAGGGAAATTTGATGAACACCAGCGGTAAAGCGAACGATCAGGAAGCGTCTCTCTATGACGCTGTTCTGGAGGAAATCTCGACAGGACGCCTTGAAGCCGGGCAAAGGCTCAAAGTATCGGAACTGGCAAACAAGTTCGGCGTCAGCACCAGCCCCGTCCGCGAGGTCTTGCGCTTGCTTCAGGGGGAAGGCTTTGTTGAGATCCACCCCAACCGCGGTGCTGTTGTCAAACAGGCGGACGCCAATGCCATCCAGAACACATTTGAAGTTCTGCAGCTTCTGGAACCCTATTTCGTGACCTGGTTCGCCGACTATGCACAGCCGGAAATGATTGAAGAGATGGAAGAGATCCAGCGCAAGATCCTGGCGCTACCACCCGGAGAGCTGATCACATTCCGAAAGCTGGACCTGGAGTTTCACTGGGCGATCTGCAAACGCCACTATAACAGCGTGGCCGCCGACCTATGGAAGAAACTTCGTGTGGCGTTGAACGTTCATGGGGCCAAATTGCGGATCAGCCCGGTGCGCTATCAGACAATCATGGAAGAACACGAGGAATTGCTGGAAGCTTTCCGAACCCACGATGCCGCAAGAGCGGAAGCTGCCATCAACAAGCATGTATCTGGCTCATTCACGCAAATGTCTCAGCAGATGCGGGCGCTGGGTTTATAGGTCATCGACCAGGGCACCCGTTGTGGCTTGATGCAGATGCCACCTACCTCGCAAACCCACGTTTTTCCCCAAATGGTCATTCGTTATTGTTTCGGGGTTAGGATTTGGGTGTTTTCTGCCCTTCTGCGTCGGGCATTGTCCTCCTTCCGTGGACCCCGGTCAGGTGCAAATCGGCGACCCCTTCCAACAAAAAAGCCGCCCAAGGGGCGGCTGTTTTTGTTGGTTGCGGGAGCAGGATTTGGGAGTTTTTTTGCCCTTCTGCGTCGGGCTTTGGCCCTCCTTGATGGGGCCCGGGGAGGTTCTCGCCTGTATCACCCACCCGAATACGACAACAGCCCCACCCCTTACGGGATGAGGCTGTTGTCGAATTTGGTTGCGGGAGCAGGATTTGAACCTGCGACCTTCAGGTTATGAGCCTGACGAGCTACCGGACTGCTCCATCCCGCGTTATTTTTGTTTGCTCGGGAACCTAGGTTTCCGGCGCGGGCTTGTGCTTGCCCGGTGATTTCTGTTTTGCGCGTCCTCGATCCTACCGGATCTGCGGGCGTCGCGGGACTGCTCCATCCCGCGTTATTTTTGTTTGCTCGGGAACCTAGGTTTCCGGCGCGGGCTTGTGCTTGCCCGGTGATTTCTGTTTTGCGCGTCCTCGATCCTACCGGATCTGCGGGCGTCGCGGGACTGCTCCATCCCGCGTTATTTTTGTTTGCTCGGGAACCTAGGTTTCCGGCGCGGGCTTGTGCTTGCCCGGTGATTTCTGTTTTGCGCGTCCTCGATCCTGCCGGATCTGCGGGCGTCGCGGGCCTGCTCCATCTGGGGCATGCCCTGGACTATTTTAGCCTTTGATGCTGCGCCGTTAAGGGACAAGAGTTCCGAAGCGCAGCGAAGGCAAGCGCAAGTGCGCGCCGGCCACGTTTGGCCGCCCTCGCGGAGGCCAGGGCGAAGCCCGATGCGGCCGTGAGCGCTATGTTGAAGAGTTTCAAACTGCGATTAGCAGGCCTGGCGGCGACCTACTCTCCCACACCTTAAGATGCAGTACCATTGGCGCTGGGGAGTTTCACGGCCGAGTTCGGGATGGGATCGGGTGGGGGCTCCCCGCTGAGGCCACCAGGCCGGCGAAGCGCAGTTTATGCTGTCGCAAAACTGGTTAGATCTGTCCTCACGGTTGAGCGGGCTTCGCCCTAACCTCCGGACGGGGCGCGCAAACATGCGCGGCGGCCGGTCGGCCTTGCGAACCTGCGGTTCGGGCTCTTTTCCCTTGCGGGTCCGGAGCCTAAGGCCTTCATGAGAACTGGTCTTTTCTTAATTATCTGTTTTCAGATTGGTTTTCTTCTTGTTCCGGAGTGTTTCAAGGGACAAGAACCGGAGCTTTGCTCCGCAAGCGCAAGTGCGCGCCGGCCACTTTTGGCCGCGTGGTTCGCAGGACAGGTCCGAAGGACCGGAACGTCCGTGAGAACATAAAAACCAATCTTTCCAAAGCGCCACGGGCGCTTTGGCAAAGATGAACATTGATTAATGAGAGCGATCAAGCCGAACGAGCTATTAGTAAAGCTAAGCTTCATGTGTTGCCACACTTCCACACGCTTCCTATCGACGTGGTGGTCTTCCACGGCTCTTCAGGGAGAACTGGTTTTGAGGTGGGTTTCCCGCTTAGATGCTTTCAGCGGTTATCCCTTCCGTACATAGCTACCCTGCAATGCGGCTGGCGCCACAACAGGTCCACCAGAGGTACGTCCATCCCGGTCCTCTCGTACTAGGGACAGATCCTCTCAATTCTCCTACACCCACGGCAGATAGGGACCGAACTGTCTCGCGACGTTCTGAACCCAACTCACGTACCACTTTAATTGGCGAACAGCCAAACCCTTGGGACCTGCTCCAGCCCCAGGATGTGATGAGTCGACATCGAGGTGCCAAACAATGCCGTCGATATGGACTCTTGGGCATCATCAGCCTGTTATCCCCGGCGTACCTTTTATCCGTTGAGCGATGGCCCTTCCACGAGGGACCACCGGATCACTATGGCCGACTTTCGTCTCTGCTCGACTTGTCAGTCTCGCAGTCAGGCAGGCTTATGCCATTGCACTCAACGAGCGATTTCCGACCGCTCTGAGCCCACCTTCGCGCGCCTCCGTTACCATTTGGGAGGCGACCGCCCCAGTCAAACTACCCGCCACACACGGTCCCGGATATTGTTGTACCGCGGTTAGATATCCATGACGACAAGGGTGGTATTTCAAGGGTGACTCCACCTCAGCTGGCGCCAAGGCTTCAACGTCTACCACCTATCCTACACATGTCGTGACGAATACCAGTGTGAAGCTGTAGTAAAGGTGCACGGGGTCTTTCCGTCTGACCGCAGGAACCCCGCATCTTCACGGGGAATTCAATTTCACTGAGTCTATGCTGGAGACAGCGGGGAAGTCGTTACGCCATTCGTGCAGGTCGGAACTTACCCGACAAGGAATTTCGCTACCTTAGGACCGTTATAGTTACGGCCGCCGTTTACTGGGGCTTCAATTCGGTGCTTGCACACCTCCTCTTAACCTTCCAGCACCGGGCAGGCGTCAGACCCTATACGTCGTCTTGCGACTTCGCAGAGCCCTGTGTTTTTGATAAACAGTCGCCACCCCCTGGTCTGTGCCACCCCAATCCGGTTGCCCGGACCGAGGTCTCCCTTCTCGCGAACTTACGGGAGCATTTTGCCGAGTTCCTTCAGCATAGTTCTCTCAAGCGCCTTGGTATTCTCTACCAGTCCACCTGTGTCGGTTTCGGGTACGGTTTATACGGTGGAGCTATTTCCTGGAACACATTCGCTGCACCCCCAATCCAATAAGGAGATACAACACACTGCATCCGTCACTACCACCAAGCTGCAGAATATTAACTGCATTCCCATCGACTACGCCTTTCGGCCTCGCCTTAGGGGCCGGCTAACCCTGCGCCGATTAGCGTTGCGCAGGAACCCTTGGACTTTCGGCGAGCGGGTCTCTCACCCGCTTTATCGTTACTCATGTCAGCATTCGCACTTCTGATATCTCCAGGACCCCTCACAGGTATCCCTTCGCAGACTTACAGAACGCTCCGCTACCGCGCATCATAAGATGCACCCGCAGTTTCGGTGTATGGCTTGAGCCCCGGTACATTTTCGGCGCGGGACCCCTTATTTAGACCAGTGAGCTGTTACGCTTTCTTTAAATGATGGCTGCTTCTAAGCCAACATCCTGGTTGTTTTGGGAGTCCTACATCCTTTCCCACTTAGCCATAACTTAGGGACCTTAACTGGCGGTCAGGGTTGTTTCCCTCTCCACAATGGACGTTAGCACCCACTGTGTGTCTGCCGGATAGTACTTCTCGGTATTCGGAGTTTGGTTAGGATCAGTAAGGCGGTAAGCCCCCATAGCCCATCCAGTGCTCTACCCCCGAGAGTATTCATCCGACGCTCTACCTAAATAGATTTCGCGGAGAACCAGCTATTTCCGAGTTTGATTGGCCTTTCACCCCTAGCCACAGCTCATCCCCGACTTTTTCAACAGGCGTGGGTTCGGTCCTCCAGTGCGTGTTACCGCACCTTCAACCTGGCCATGGCTAGATCACTCGGTTTCGGGTCTAATCCAACGAACTCATCGCCCTATTCAGACTCGCTTTCGCTGCGCCTACACCTATCGGCTTAAGCTTGCTCGTTAAATTAAGTCGCTGACCCATTATACAAAAGGTACGCTGTCAGGCACGAAGCCCTCCAACTGTTTGTAGGCATCCGGTTTCAGGGTCTGTTTCACTCCCCTCGTCGGGGTGCTTTTCACCTTTCCCTCACGGTACTTGTTCGCTATCGGTCGACAAGGAATACTTAGGCTTGGAGGGTGGTCCCCCCACGTTCAGACAGGATTTCACGTGTCCCGCCCTACTCAAGGACTATATCTCTTTCTACCCGTAAGGGGCTGTCACCCACTAAGGCCCGACTTTCCAGACGGTTCCGGTTCTTAAAATATAGCCACTGGCCTGGTCCGCGTTCGCTCGCCACTACTAGCGGAGTCTCGGTTGATGTCCTTTCCTCCGGGTACTTAGATGTTTCAGTTCCCCGGGTTTGCTCCCTTTCGGGTACTCCATACGGAGTGGGTTGCCCCATTCGGAAATTCACGGATCAAAGCTTATTCGCAGCTCCCCATGACTTATCGCAGCGTATCACGTCCTTCATCGCCTCTTGTCGCCAAGGCATCCACCGAATGCCCTTAAGACACTTGATCACTCTCATTATCAATGCTCATCTTTTTTCGCGCCAATGGCGCAAAAAAGATGATCGTTTTCCTGTGCTATCGCCTGTCGGCTACTTGAGCACAAGTGTGCACTACCGTAGCACTCCCCTCTTGCGTCTCCTCGCCCTCACGGGCTGCGGGGATCGCGGGCAGACTACTTGAGCACAAACGATCATCATTGGCCTGCAATCCACAAGCAAAACACCCGAGTACCTTTTACACTCGAGAGCCTGCAAGCTTCAAAACAAACCGATCATTGATTAATTAAGACCAGTTTCACGAGATCTTCCGAACAGTCATGCGGTCAAGCTGACTACCAACTGAATGCCGGTTCCTTCAAAACGCACTCAAGTAGCCCAAAGGGCGGTAGTGCACTTCAAAGAAGTCCAAAAAATCTTCTCTTCAACGATGTCAAGAACAAGCGATGATCAGAACAATCATCGCAAAACGGTACTCTCTTCAAAAACAAGTTATTTGCACTTAGGTCAGTCGCACGCATTTGGCTCACGCCAAACGCTTTC